>CBDBKU010000001.1:0-636703 GCA_965206775.1 Bryobacterales bacterium
CAGCCAGGGCGAAAGGGTTACGCCCATTGAGCGGCAGTTCGCGAATCTTTCTTTCTTCGACGACTTGTCCCATCTCACCGCCCTCGGTTTGGAGTAGCGGCACAGCCCCGGTCACCTCGATGGTCTCGGTTATCTCGCCGATCTGAAGCTGCATGGTCAACGTAACCGACTCAGCCACGTGGACAATGACGCCAGACTGCACGTGTTGCCGGAAACCCTGGGAGCTGACATTGACGGTATACGTGCTCGGTTTTACGGAGGTAAAACGAGCAATGCCTTGCTCGATGGATTCTCTGGACGTTTGTATCTGAGTCGATTCGTCCGTCAAGGTCACGCGCGCTCCGGGGATCGACAGACCCGCCGGATCGACGACGTCGACTACCACGGTTCCCGTCGAGGATTGCCCCAACAACGGAGTTACGCCGAGACCAGTCAGAGATATGGCTGCACAAACGGCACCGATGATACGTAGCAATTGCATCTGTTTGCTCCCCCTTGTTCTGAGCTAGCACGCTCATGCAGATAATCCTAGGCGACTAGGTACTGCACTGACAAGTCATTGATCCGCGTTGTCGCTGCCAAATGATGGGGATTAGCCAGCGAATTGGCCAAGATTCACGAATTCAGCACCTATTTGACAGAGACTCTGTGCGTTTCGGGGTAAGCATTCAGGTCTCGGGGCGCTACAGTTCAGCGCTGTCGCAGAACCAGGAGAGTAGCGCAGGGACAGGCGAACTGGATTTCTGGGGCAACCTCAACGCTGCGGCAAGGAGTTCCGGTGTGGCCGGAGGAGCAACCGGTCGGCGTCGGTGGAGCGGGTGGATGGGCAAGCAAGCATAGAACGGCTGAGCACTTGACTTTGCCTGGGCAACCTTGCCATCGTAGGATTGGGCGGTCAGCCCAGTCGTTGTGGGCAGGACGAAGTCCAGCAAGAACGGACAGCCAGTCGGGGGGCGGACCGCGTGCGCTCGCTGCGAGCAACTCCAACGCGCACTCGAGGCGGCACAGTCCGACTTGCAGGCTGCGCAGGAACGGGAGGCTGGGCTGCAAGCCCGGCTGGCGAACCTGCAACGGTCGCTGTTCGGACGCAAGAGCGAGGTCACGCCAGCGGGCGAGGACGACCCGTCCGCCACGGCGGGAGTCGCTGCCGACCCGTCGGCCGACGAGACACCGTCGGCCGAAACGCCCGCGCCGACCCCGCCGCGCGAGCAGCGGCCCGGCCTGCCCGTAGTGCTGGAGTGGCTGGACGTGCCCGAGCCGGAGCGCCGCTGTCCGGACTGCGGGACCGCCTACGTGCGGTGCGGGCACAAGACCAGCTGGTTGTACGAGATGGTCTGGAACGCGCTGGTGCGCAAGGTGGTGCGCCAGCGCTATGGTCCGGACTGTGACTGTTCCGCAGCCCGGCCGGTGATCGCCCCGCCGGCACCCCGGCTGGGCACCAGCCAGTTGGGCACCAGTGTGTGGGCCTGGTGTCTGATCCAGGTCTACGCGCTGTTCCGTCCGCAGGCGGCGGTCGCCCGGGATCTGGCGGCACTGGGACTGCGCGTGCCGCACTCGACGCTGTCGACGGGATTGCGGCGGCTCGCGCATCTGTTCGAGCCGCTGGACGCGGCGATCGGGGCGTATCAACAGCAGCAGCCGGTGGCCCAGGCCGACGAGACCTCCTGGCCGGTGCAGTGGCTGGCCAGGAGCGAGGACGGCAACAAGGATCCGCCTCCCCGCGGGCGGCAGAAGCCGAAGTTCTGGCTGTGGGCCTGTCTGGCCGGCCACACGGTCCGCATGCGGATCCTGCCGACCCGGGGCCTGGACTCCGCCCGGCAAGTGCTCGACTCGTTGGTCGGCAAGAACGGGTTGACGGTGCTGGTGTGTGACTGCTACAGCACGTACAAGGCCTTTGCCAAGCGGTTTCCGGACTTGGTGGTGCAGTCCCACTGCTGGGCGCATATCCGCCGCAATTTTGTCCGGGTCGGCACCGGTCACCCGGAACTCAAGGCGTGGGCGCAGGAGTGGGTCGAGCGGGTTGGCGGGTTGTTCCGGCTGCACCGACAGCGGCTCCAGCAGTGGGATCGGCAGCAACCGCTGGAGCGGCAGAGCGGGGAGTTCGCGGCGCTCCAGCAGGAGTTGCAAGCGCGGGTGGAGGAGTTGTTCGAGCGCGCCCGGGAAGAGGGCGGGGAGCGCAGGATCGACTGGATTCTGCTCGACCAAGCGGGCCAGGGCCGCAGCCGGCACGGTGCCGAGCTGGCCCGTGTGGAGGCGCAAGGGCGGGCCTTGGGGGCCTTGCTGAGTCACCGGGAATCGCTGAGCCGCTTCGTGGGGGACCCACGGATCCCGCCCGACAGCAATTTGTCGGAGCGGGTTCTGCGGGGGCCGGTCATCGCCCGCTACACCAGCTTCGGTTCCGGCGGGCCGGACGGTGCGCGAGCGGCGGGTCTGCTGTTCGGCGTGCTCGCGACCGTGCGCCTGGCGGGCCTGAACCCGTATGCCTGGACGCTGGACTGGCTGGCGGCCTGCGCCCGCCATGGAGACAAGGCCCCGCAACAGCTCGATCCCTGGCTGCCGTGGCGCATGAGCGAGCCGCGTCGCGAACAACTCCGCAAGGCCCCGGTGGACTGGATCGGGTCCGTCGCCCCCGGCGGGGACAGCGAGCTGGGCAAGGCGGCCTGAATGGCCCGTTCCGCCGCCGAGCTGGACCCGCGCATCGTGCGGCTGGCCTCGACCACCTTCTGCGGCCACCGCCTGCGACGCAGCCAGATCGCGGACATCCAGGAGATCGTCACCAGCTTGCCCCTGCTGAGCCGCACCGAACTGGGCCACACCGTCTGCGAGTACCTGCGCTGGCAGACCCCTCGCGGCAGCAACCGCATCCAGCTGGCGATGCGCCTGCTGGAGGAACTCGAACGGCTCTCGATCCTCGCCCTGCCCGCCCGCCAAGGCCTCGGACGCGGTCGCCAAGGGCCCCTCTCGCTGGGCGACCGCAGTGCGCCCCAGGCCCCGGTCGACGGCCCCCTGCAACAGCTCGAGCCGCTCCGGTTGCGGCTCGTCAACGGCCGCGACGAGGCCGCCCTGTGGAACGAATTCCTCGCCCGCTACCATCCACTGGGCTATCGCCAGCCGATCGGCTCCCACCTGCGCTACTTCCTCCAAGACCGTCAAGGGCGCCTGCTGGGCTGCCTGCTGTACGACTTCGCCGCCCGCTACCTGGCGGTGCGGGACCGCTGGATCGGCTGGCAGGACCAGCCCCGCCGGCCGCTGGAGCGGGTGCTGCGGCAAGCCCGTTTCCTGCTGTTTCCCTGGGTGCGCGTGCAATGCCTGGCGTCGAAGGTCCTGGGACTGAGCTTGCGCCAGCTGGCCGCGGACTGGCAGCGGGTCCATGGAGTGGTCCCCGTTCTGGTCGAAACCTACGTCAGCGACCAGCACAAGGGAACCTGCTACCGAGCCTCGAACTGGCACTATCTGGGACAGACTCAGGCACGCGGTGCATGGGGCACGGCGCCCGCGAAGACGCCCAAGGCTGTTTTCGTGTATCCGCTGCGGCGGGACTGGCAGACGGTCCTGCTCGGACAAACACGCCCTGCGCGCTCCCGCTAGATGCCCGCCTCCTCGGGCATCCTCAACAGCGGCTCAGCCGACCTCTCGCGCCCCCGCTTCTGAATGCTTACGTTTCGGGGATGCGCCTATTTGGATCTGAAGGCCTGGCAGCTGCGAAAATCGCCTTGGCAACTTGCTCGGCGGTCGCGTGAATCTCGATCTTGCGCATGATCGGACGACCGCCCTTGGCCTTGGACTGGTTCTCGTTCGATGGCAACTCGTCGTCCTATGTCAGTCTCGAATACCCTGTGACCTCAACGTGGCGATACACGCTTCTTGCCGCACCGTTTCCTTCGTAGAACTGCAGGCCCCTCAAAGTAATGAAGGCCCGCAAAATAGCCTCGTACCGGCCCGGGGCAACGCCGAGAAAGTAGATCACCGGTATCCGGTTTTCCCAAGCCTCGCGTAGTCAGCGATTGTCAGCCGCATCGGGAGCTTTTCCCATGAAGGCATAGTCAACTGTATCCTCGCGCTCGAAAATCTGGCGATGAGCCTCGTGTTGATCGTAATACCAGACCCTGCCGCCGGGCTTGGGGATCACGGTCCTGATCGAAAGCAGGAATTGCATCTGTCTCGGCTTGAAGATGCCGCGTTGAGGGTTGATCAGTGGGAATCGCTCGCCTTTGAACAAGAAACCTGGCTTCAGTTCCTTCGCAGTTAGATGGTCATGGACCTGCTGGAGGTCCTGGACATGCTTGAACGCCGTCATCCGCATCAGGGCGCTCCGGCTGTTTTCAGTCATTGCCACTTCCTTCCTTACAGGAAGCAATGCTCGTTGTGCCAGGCCAGTGCATCTGGATCAGGACGTGAGGTGAGGGGACGAGGAGTGGCTATCCGCTTCCCGTGCAGAGCATAGTAATGCCGGCCGTTTTCGAACTCTTCTCGAATTCGCGGGCTGACTTCAAAGTTCAGGTCCGGCGTAACGGTCACATAGCCCCTGTCGAAGAGCCGGTGGATGTCGCGACGCAGCAGAAGGCCGTTCTGCGGCTCGTGCTTGCCACCATCGCCGTAAGGTCGAATATGGGCTGCCTCGAGGGCCGGCAAGGTCCTTTCCTTCGTGACCGCGCACCGGCGTCCGCAAATATCCGTGACCAGCAGACGGAAGGAACCTTGACCAAGTCGTGGACGAACTAGCTGGGGTTCCCCAAAGCGAGCGCTCGGGACCGACTGCTCGATGAACTCCTCTCTGCTCAGGCGGTCAGTGACGGATTCCCATAGCCCAAGACCATCGGCGTCGCGTGTGTCATATCTCTTGAAGGAGACGATATTCGGGGCCCAGCTCGTCGGTACGGGGATCCAATCGCGTTCCTCGAAAAAGAAAGGCTCCGCCAGGACCCGGCAACCAACAGTGAAATCACTTCGGCGATCTGCTCCGTCTTTTCGGTACTTGACAATAAGCTCTCGCATTTGCCGTAACGAGTGCGCGCCGTTCGCTTCTCCAAAAGCTTCCCAGGCAAGCGAGCATGGAAGCCTGTTGGCATAGGTGAAGATGCCTCCACCGACAATCACGTTGCGTGGTGCATGCAGCTTGAACAGGAACAACTCGCCTCGTACTAGTGCCTTGAAGTTATTCGGGCTGGGCGACCAGAAGTTGACTTCGCCCAGGCCCGTATGCTGTCGAAGCATCTCGAACCAATCGCTGTCAGTCACCGCTACTACGAGATTTACGCCCATAGGCACCGATCGGCATCCGACATATGACGTAATGGCCGGGCCGGACCGCCCAGTCTCAGACTTCCGAACATGCGACCGGTTTTTCGTGTCACTAATTGGACCCGATTCAGTCCAGTGGCCTAGCTGGCGGCAGGTCCGTCCGCTTCGTCAGGATCGGTCGGGAGGATCTCGTACACGAGGCGCAGGTTGGTGCCCGGATATACCGTTCGGGTCTGATTGAGTTCCTTCAGGAGAGGGGCCAGAGCGATGTCCCGGCCCCGGCTCGCCTGATGCATCAGCCGGACCGTCAGCGTGCCGGCGTCCGGATCCGGGAGCCCCAGGCGATGTGGTGGGTGACGGCGCAGAAGAACGGTGCCGCGTCGCTGCACCGCCTGCGGAACAGCGCCTTGACCAGCAGGCGGGCGGTCTCCGGCCGGCTCAGGCCCGGCGCGACCGCCCCCGCCAAGCGCGTCTCCGCCCGGTAGGCGATCATGCGCACCGCGTCGAGCAGCCCCCGCATCGGCTCGGCCAGCGCCTTGAGGCGATCCTCCTCGGGCAGGTCGCCCGCTCGCACCCAGTGGTCGACCTCCCGGCGTGCGGTCCGCAGCCCCTCCAGGTAGCGGCTTGTCGTCGCGACCTGCTCCTTCAGATCCTGCGCTTCCTGCGACCCGCGCGGGGCTTCCGCCAGGCGCCGGTGCAGGGTCCCCAGCTGCGCCTGCCGCCGCTCCACGGCGTTGTCGAGGTAGCGCCATTGCGGGTTGACCACCCGCTCGTCGGCGTCGACGTCCTCCAGCGTGCGGTCCGCCAGGGTGTCGAGCCCGAACTCCTCGCGCATGTACTTGAAGAAGTTCTCCTGCGTCCAGTGCGCGCGCAGCAGGCCCGCCACCTGCTCCAGCGGCAGGCCCGGATGCGTCGTGATCGCCGCCGGCTGGCGCCGCCCCGCTCGCGGCTCGCCCGACCGTTCCTGCGGCTTGCGCGGCTGGCCGTTGCGACCTCCCAGCGGCAGGCTCCGGTCAATCCAGAAGCGGATCTCGCGCACCGTGCCGTGCGCGCCCAGCACGACCTCCCGCTCGGCCGCGTGGCCCTCCAGCCGGACCACCCCCAGCGGCCCCGGCAGGCGCAGGGTCGTCGGCCGGAACTCCGGCCTCGGCCAGCGCCCCTCCTGCTGGCCCTTGCGCCAACTGATGACCGCGATCCCCTGCCGCCGCAACTCCGCGAACAGGGCCGGGCTCCAGCCCTCCCGGTCGAATACCAGCGTCAGCCGCGGCCGTTGCGGGTCCACCTCCCCGGCCAGCACCCCCAGCTCCTTCAGACGCGGCACGATCCCGTCCCGGATCTCCGCCACTAGCGAGCTGTCGACCGCCTTGTGCACGCATAGCAGCGGTGCCCCGCCCAGCGCGTTCACCCAGTAGCTGGTCGACCCCGGCAGGCACAGCTTCTGGCGCGGCACGAACTGCTTCGGCAACTTGCCCCGGCCCGTGTAGACCTTCACGTGCCCATCCACGTACAGCGTGGCGACCGCATCCTCATCCTGCGCGCACCAGTCCTGCGCCAGCGCCCCGCGCCATCTCGCCAGCGCCTCCGGGGCCGCCACCAGCTGGCGCAGCCGCCGCCGCAGCGTGCGCGGACAGGGACAGCGGTCCAGGCCCAGCAGCTGTCCCCATTCCCCGGGCTGCTCGTAACCGAGCCGCTCGGCGCGCCGCACACGCAGCAGCAGCAGGAAGGCCAGCGTGAGCAGAATCGATTGCACGCCGTAGAAGCCCGGCGGCAGCCGCAGCAGGCCGCGCTGTGCCAGCAGGCCCTCGGCCAGCAGCGCGGGCAGGGCCGCCAGCACGCCGCCGCCGGCCACGGCCGAGACAGGGGCCTCGAAGCGCGGCTCGCGCTCGGTGAGCAGCCCCGGACTGGCCTCGACGCGTCCCTGCGTGTCGTGGGTCGCCCTCCCTTGCGGGGCCTGCGCGTCGCGCCGGTTGCGCTGCTCGCGGTCCAGCCCGGACGGGGGCGGGAGCTGCTCGGCGGACCCCGTCGGCGTGTCGGTCCCGGGCGGCGGCGGTGCGGGGGGCGCGGCTTGCGAGGCGGGCGGCGGAGTCGCTTCGACGGCCGGCAGCAGGCCCCGCCGGCGATAGGTGCGCAAGGTCTCGAAGCACAGATCGAGCGCGCGGGCGGTCTGGCGCAGGCTGGAGCCGGAGGCCAGCATGCGCGCGGCGCGCAGAAGGATGTCCGGATCCACGATGCCGTGGCGGCGGCGGGCCTTGTGCCGCGGGGCGAAGCCGGCTTCGCCCTCGCGCTCGAGGAGCTGGCGGGCGCGCAGGACAGTGCGGGAGCTGATGTGGAAGGCACGGGCGAGCTCGGCGAGGGTGGCCAGGTTGTGCAGGGCACAGTGGGCGAGCCAGCGATTGCGGGCGTGGGTGTCGTCGGCGGGGTGGGAAGCGAAGGGGACGGTGAAGAGGAAGTAGACGACGAGGTTGCCGTCGAAGACCAGGCTGAGGCGGGAATTGACAGGGACGGCCGCCGGGGGCTGGAGATCCAGGGAGGAAGGCAGGCCGGAGGGCTGGGGGATCGGGCCATTCATGCTGACATTATAAACTAGTCATGCGCGGGAGGTCAAGCCCGTTCGAACCGGCGCTGCAATTGCGGAAGTCCTTGTCGGCTAGTGACTTATCCCGGAGCTCCTATCGGCAGGAAGGTTCACCATGTTCGGAAGTCTGAGTCTAAACGGCAAAGAGGCCTAGCCGTGGACATTACCATAGCTGACGAGGGATTCGCGAATGTCTTCGCCGCGCTGGACGCTCTCCCTGCAGAGAAGTTGGGAGGGATCGGGTAGCTGCACAACACGGAAGGTGTCCAAGGGAACGCCTCGCATTGCCAGCGCCTGGCTCGGATGCCGCCTCAACCAATCAGCTCAGACCTCCGATTCGATGATCCGCGCTGCAGGTTTTCTCAGCAGGCCCTGGCCCGGCATTTCGAACTGAGTGTCCAGAGGCTGTTCACGCGGCCATGCTTCGGCGGGCTGTTTATGTCTACCAAGCGGGGCCTGCCCGTGCGTACACTAGGGCTGTCATGGGATTGAACCGCAGTTCGTCAGTTGTGTTGCTGCTTGCGGCCAGCGGGGCCTGCCCGTGCGTACACTAGGGCTGTCATGGGATTGAACCGCAGTTCGTCAGTTGTGTTGCTGCTTGCGGCCATTGCGGCATGTGGCGTTCCATCGGATAGCGTCCTCGCGCCTATTCCCGACGGCCTGGTCGTACTGACGTTCGATGACGGCAACAAGTCGGATATCTCCTTCGTTGCCCCCACGTTGAAGGAATACGGCTTCGGAGCGTCCTTCTACATCACCGAAGGACTCGGCTATGAAGCTGACCCGAACAAGGAGCACTATGTCTCGTGGGAGGACGTTCGGCAACTGCACGAACTCGGGTTCGAAGTCGGCAATCATACCGGCTCGCACCCCAACATGACCAAGCTCTCCAAGGATGACATCCGCTCCAATCTCGAACTCATCGAGGAGCGTTGCGAGGAGCACGGCATCCCGAGGCCTGAAACTTTCGTGTATCCGGGGTGGAGTCACAGCATGCCGGTCGTCGAAGTCCTGGCTGAAAGGCAGTACATCTTCGCGCGCCGAGGGGTGAGTCCCGAGCACCCTGACGGCGGCAGTGGGGCGCGCGGACGTCCGTACGACCCAACTGAGGACCATCCGCTGCTGATCCCGACCACAGGCTACGCAGGGCCGGAATGGGGATTCGAGGATCTCGTCTGGGCAATCGATCAGGCCAGGGACGGCAAGATCGCCGTGCTGACGTTTCACGGCGTACCGGCCGCGGAGCACCCGTGGGTTCACACAGAGCCCCAGGACTTCATCCGCTACATGGACTATCTGAAGGAGCAGGGCTGCACGGTGATCGCCATCCGCGATTTGGCCCGATACGTTGATCCGACCCTTGGTCCGGGTGACCCGTACGATCCGATTCGCAACAGACTAGAGAACGCCGAATAGAGGCTCGAATTCGAGACGCAAGCTCGGCTGTGCCAGCCGGTAAGGATCGCTTGCGGAACATTTTCTGCGGTCCGGCTGAGCTACCGATACGGCATCCGCACTCGACTTGCCTTTGACCGCTGCTGCATGCCGTCTTCGATGCCGCACTCGAATGAGTGACCCTCTCGACCGGCTATTCACGCAATGGCAATCTCGATGTTCTTCAGCAAGGGAGTTGCGCGTTCCGCCGTCAGACATCTCCGTTCTTTCAGTACGGACTGCGATGATGAGTTAGAAACTCGCTGGAGCGGGCGCAGGCACGGATTGCCGCGCGCTGCCACCTGGGTACGCCTCGCTCCGCCCATGCAACCAGAGGACCCGACGCCCGCAATTGCAGAGGCCGAATCGATCCCGACGTCGCTGGGAGGGGCGCTGTCCTCGCTTGCCAGCCACCCGCTGCGCTGGCTGGTCCGCTACTGGAACTGGAAGAACGCCGTCCTCAGCGCGATCGCCCGGGCTTCGATCTTCTTCGCGGTGAACCTGACGGCGAGCTGGGACAGCGCGGTTGACGCTGTGGTCACAGAGCTGTTGTATCGGGCTCCGATGGTCGGGACGCTCGCCTCGCTCTCCCAAGTATTTCGTCGAGTGCAGCCGGCTTGGGAGGCTGGCGTGGTCATCATGTTCGCGCTGCCGGCACTGGCCCACGGCATCGAGTTCACCGTCCACTCGCTTCGCGGAACCGAAAAGCTTTACGAGAGCGTGGCGATTTCCGTCGTCTTCTCGATGTTCACCAGTGTTGTCAGCTACTTCCTGCATCGTCGGGACGTGCTGATCGTGGGGCATGGCTCCAGACCGTTCGTCGATGACCTGGTCCAGCTTCCGATGGAGCTCTTCGATCTGCTGGTGCGCAAGCCTTTCCGCGCTGCATTCGGTCGTTCCACCAGCGACGAGACCTGACTCCCAAGGCGGGTTGACTGGCACTGCGTCCGACGGTTCTACTGGGTTAGATGCCATCCATTCCCCAGTCGGAGCAGCGCTCCCTAACCGACCGCCTGATGCAGCTTGCGGGCGGCAGCTACACGCCCGAGCAGCGCAGGAAATACTACATCAGCGGCCCCCAGTGGGCCGGTGCATACGAGGGCCAGGCCCTCTTCCACGCGCCAACGCGAGAGCCGGTTGGGTTCGAGGAGGTTATCCGCAACCTCGGAGAAATCGGAATTCCGTGCTGGGCAACCCACGATAGTGATGTCATCGACACAGACGATCTCCTATCGGAGCGCCAATGGGAGGTCGTCGAGCGCATCAACAACGCATTGGACGAAAACGGCGTCCGGTGCTCCATGGTCACCTGCGAGACATTCTTCCACCCGGTATTCGCGGCCAGCGCCGCAGCCGAGGCGCCCGAAGTTCGGCACTACGCGTCTCGCCGCCTCGAGAACACCGTGGAGATCGGCCACGAACTGGGAGCCCAGTTCGCGGTCTACTGGCCGGGAACGCTCGGGTATATGGTCCAAGGCGCCATCGACGAGACCCAAACTCTGCGGTGGTTTGCTGACGGACTCAACGCCGCCTGCGCGCGAGACATCGAAGTGGCAGGCGAGAAGGGCCGCCCCACGCTCAAGCATTGTCTCGAGGCCAAGCCGTTCGAGCCGCAGGCGCAGATCATCCTGCCCAGTTCCGACGCGATGCTTGCCTTTATTTCCAGCGGGTTGCTGGATCATCCGGACATGGTGGGACTCAACCCCGAGTACCTGCACGAACTCATGTGGGGCGGCGCGACGCGCGCCGTGCTCGCTCGCGCCCTGCTGTGCAAGAAACTGTTCCACTTCGACATAAACGACGGATACCCGCTCAAGCACGACGTCGACTTGGGGATCGGCGTTGTCAACCCACTCGACTGGCTGAACGTGCTTGTCCTGCTGCGCTCGCACGGCTACGAAGGACCGTTCAACCTAGACTTCAAGCCGCCGAGGACAACGTCGAACTACGGAGTCTGGAAGGTCAGCTTCCCGTCGGCCGTGGATCGCTTCATCACGCTGTGGAACATCGCCGGCGAAGTCCTCGAGGATCCCATCATGCAGGAAGCGACGGAGGCATTGAGGGGCGGGGGCGGAGCCTCGACCGATCTCGCCGACATTGTCGAGGCCAACAAGGAACTCCTGACCCTTCACGAGCTGATGGCGCACAGGCTCTTCCAGCTGCTCGTCGGGCAGCACCGGGGCAGGGTGTTCTCCGGCTAGGCCAAGCACCGTCGCGACGCCAGCGGGGCAGGCCCCCGAACTGCGGGCGAGGCCGTTGCCGAGCTGGAAATGGCGCGCTCAGAAGAAGCCGTTTCAAGCTTTCACAGCGTCGCATCGTGTACCGCAATGTCCTACCGCGTCAGAATTCAGTTAGAAACCTGCAGTTGCGAGCGCATTTGGGGGTGGTTTGCCGGGCTCAGGGGCGGCCCCTGCCGGGCGTCGTTGGCCCATGCCCGGTTCCGGCGACGCGGTTCCGCATTCCGGTTCGTGCGCTGCAAGCGCGGCGGGCCTATAGGTTTCTGGCGATCCAATTCGGCGAAGGCCTGGGGCAATTGATCAAGTGTGCCGCAGACAGCCCGCACGTAGTCCGGATGCTTCAGGTTCGTTGCTAGGCCAACCTGGGCCGGCTGGTCCTCCAGGTCGCGCAAGCAAGTGGGAGCAGTGCCTGGTGGAGGTGAGAGCCTGCGAGGAACGGCTGGAGGCGCTCGCGGCGGAGCGGCAGCGGACGGCGGTCACGCCGCAAGAGCGGGAAGCGTATCTGGCTCTGGGCGAGGACCTGGAGCAGGCCTGGGAGCACGAGCGGGCGACGCCCGGACTGCGCAAGGCGGTCCTGCGGGCGGCACTGGTGGAAATCACAGCGACGATCGAGGGCGAGCGGATCCGCTTGCTGCTGCATTGGAAGGGCGGGGACCACAGCGAACTGGAAGTGGTTCGCCACCGGACCGGGCAGCATCGCTGGACGACGGATGCAGGGACCATCGAGCTGGTCCGGGAGCTGGCGCGGAGCTTATCCGACCCGCTCACCGCGGGGCTGCTGAACCGATTGGGGAAACGGACGAGCAAGGGAAACAGCTGGACCAAGGACCGCGTGCGGGCGTTCCGATCCAGCCACGGCATCGCGGTGCACCGCGAGGGGGAGCGCCGCGAGCGGGGCGAGCTGGTGCTGTCGGAAGCAGCGGACCGGCTGGGGGTGGACCCGTGGCATGTGCGCCGGCTGATCCGCGCGAGGATCCTGCCGGCGCGGCAGGCCTGCAAGGGGGCGCCGTGGCTGATTGCCGAGCAGGCCATCGAGACGCCACAGGTGCGCGAGGGGCTGCTGGGAAAAGGTCCGTTGACACGGGATCCGAATCAACAAGTCCTGAGTTTTCAATGATATAGCGAGGTGGGGATTATGCAGCCATATCCAGGAAGACATGGCTGCGCACTTGGTTCCCGATGTGGACGTGGATCGGGCGGATCCGCAGATGATCCTTGCTCGTGCGGACGGCGCGTTCCACGCCGGAGAGGCTGGTGCGAATGGCGTAGAGGCCGTCGAGCCGGGCCTCGGCAGCGATCCTGTCCTGCTTGCGCGGCTAGGCGATGCTGTCCTCGGTCACGTGAATCGAGAAGTGCTTGCGCAGCTTGTAGCGGTTGGCCTCCTCGCCGATGCGGCGCCCGCTGTCGGCCTCGCCAGCCAGGCGTCGGTTGCGAACCGAGCGAGCGATTCCCTCTAGGATGCGCTCGGTGGCTTGCAGCAGATCCTCGCGCTTGCGGCGGCGCTCCGTGCGCGGGCGCGGGTTCAGGCAGACCGCCAGCCGCTCGCCGGGGAAGTCCGGGCTGCTGACCTCAGCGACGGCACCCGGGACCAAGTTGCCGGCCGCAGGTCCTCGCGGATGCGCACCGTCGTGAACGTGCCGCGGTCGCCGACCTGGGCGATGCGGGTGATCCCGAAACGCTTCCGGGTCCTGTCCACCTGCCGTCCCAGCGTCGCCGGATCGGCCGCGCTGCCCGGGAGCACCTCGAACGGTAGGGGGCAGACGGAAGCCGAGCACAGTCGCCCGAACACGATCTGCTGCTTGCCCTTGTTGCCGTCTCGGTTGTAGCCGAACGCGCCTAGCAGGCAGAGCCGGCCCTCCAGGGAACTGGAGCTCACGTCGCAGAGGATCAGGGTGGCGTCATGGAACTGCCGGTTGGCGAGGCTGGTCTCGATCCAGCGCTGGCGGGCCGGCAGCCAGTCGGGTATAGCGAGCATCTCGTTGCCCGAGACGGGTCCGAGCTCGAGCAGGGCCCCGACGCTGGAGTCGGCGGTTGCCGGGAAGAGGCGGCGGGCGGTGGCAAGCTTGGAGTCGGGCTCCGGTCGCTGCTCCACGCTGCGGCGCGAACGCCGCCGTCACGGTCGCCCGGGGGCGGTGGTGGCCATGCAACGACCGGCGGGGAGCCCATCAGCCGGAGTCCGGAATGACCGTACCGCGATCAGTCGCCGATCTGTTGGCCGGGCATGCGACGCTCGAAGTCGAGTGCGTCGGCCGGCTGTATCGTAAGGTCTACGTCCCGCTTCCGGCGCGCGGTCTGCGGCTCCTCGGTCGAGACTTGGTCAAGCTAGGAAGACGCGACATGATGATGCAGCCATCGATCTCCAACCCTAGCTTGCCTCGGGTCCCTGCGATAGACGTGATAGCGAGCAATCGAGAGCGTCACGAAATCACCGAGGGCCGTTGGCCACTATGCTATATAAGTCCCAAACCAAGACCATGACCACCGATGCCGAATCCAATGCCCGAGAGCAGACGCCCGATCCCAGACGCAACTACGTTTGGCTTCTGATAGGCATCGTCGTCGCCATAGGTGCAGTGCTCGGTGCAGGTATGGTCCGAAATGATTTCCGGATCCAGGAGATCCGTGCTGAATTCAAAGACCGCATTGACATCCAGGCGGAGCAGCTCAACCGGCTGGACTCAATCCTCAAACAATCAAATGAGGAACTGGCCGTGATAGGCGCAAGGGTGGAGTCGCTGGACGTGTCGATCGATGACCGGATCGATGCTCACGCCGAGGATGCGGAAAAAGCGTTCGACGATCGGATTGAAGCGCAGCAAGCGGAGATTGCGGACCTTCGCGCAACCAGAGGGGCCCAAATCCAAGGATTGGTCCGCGAACTGGCGGAGTTCCGGCTGAAGACCGGGACGAGAGTCGAGGCACTCGGGCAGTCGGTCAACGGTATCAAGGAACAGATCACCACCACGAACATGGGATTTGAGAATGCAACCGGGGAACTGGCAGCAGTCAAGACCGGGTTGGTGGAGCAGCGTGAACTGATCACGACGAACGGCGAAGAACTGTCTGCTCTCATGCGATTCCACGAGCAGAAACGCCACGAATTCAGCCTAGTCAAGTCCGAGATGCCGCAGCCAGCAGGCCCTTTCAGCGTCAGGCTCCGAGGCACCAGCCCGAAGCGGAACCGCTACTCGATCAGCCTCTTGACGAACGGCAAGGAGATTGTCAGGCGTCGCCAAACCTTGTTCGAGCCAGTGCAATTCCATCTCGGAGGCACCGGCATTCCGAGCGAATTCGTTGTCAACAAGATAGGGAAGGACGTCATTGAGGGCTACTTGTCGATTCCGTAGGGCCGGCGGTTGCCCTCGCAGCGGCGAGGGCAACACAGAAGAGAGGAGGACCGACAACAACCTGACCGGCAAGATCAACCTGAGAGTTCCCTGATTGGGTGCGATGCCAGAGGAAATCTACCGCGTCAGGATTCGGTTGCTGACCTGTAGTTCTGAGCGCATTTGTGGGTAGCTTTGCGGATTGGGAGGCGGGCGCTGTTTGGCGTCGTCAGCCCATGCCCGGTTCCGGCGACGCAGCGCCGCGTCCCGGTTGTTGCGCTGGAAGGGCGTCGGGCCGGTGACTGCTTGGCAGTCCAGCTTGGCAAAGGCCCGGGGCAATTGGTCGAGCGTGCCGCACCTGCCGCACACCTAAGTGTCCACAAAACCCTCGCCCCCTCAAGGCGGAGGTCATGCGACCGTCGAGCGGAGGGGGAAGCCTCCGAGAGCTGCAGCTGCGATTGCAGGGCGCGTTCTGCCTCGAGCGCTACGTCGGGGACTGGACGCCGGCCGGCGACGGCTCGGCGGTCCTGCAGCTCAAGCGCCAGCTATTCGACGGTGAATACCACGAGAGCGCACTCTTTGGCGATCGAGAGGTGACCGTATGAAGCCTTGTTGCGGCGGCTGCGGCCGCACGACGCCGCGAGGTGGGCGGTGCTGTGACTGCAGTCAGGAACAGGACCGCAAGCGACCGACACGCCATCTATCGCGCCTGTGTTGTGGGACAAGCTGTAGGACACCAAGCGTGTCTATTTCCATAGCTCCTTTATTATCAATTAGATAAGAGAATAGAATGGCGCGCTCGGGAGGATTCGAACCCCCGGCCTTCTGGTCCGTAGCCAGACGCTCTATCCAGCTGAGCTACGAGCGCGAGCCTAGATCCAATGGTACACCAAGCCCGGCCCCAAGGGCCGGGCGGATGCGGGTCGGCAGGGGCGCCAGCCGGGTCCGCTGGTGCTTTGCACGCCAGTCCGTGATTGCGCGACACTATGCTGTTATGCGAGAAGCCGTCATCGTTGACTCCCTGAGAACCCCCCTGGCCAAGTCGTTCCGCGGTTCGCTCAACCTGACCCGTCCCGACGACCAGGTCGCGCATTGCATCCGCGCCCTGCTGGAGAAGTACCCGCAGATCGATCCGAACGAGATCGGAGACGTCATTCTTGGCTGCGGCCAGCCTCACGGACCGGCCGGCCACAACGTTGCGCGCGTCTCCGCCCTGCTTGCCGGACTCCCGAGTTCCGTCGGCGGAACGACCGTGAACCGGTTCTGCTCTTCCGGGCTCCAGTCGATCGCCATGGCGGCCCATCAGGTGATGGTGGAGGGCGAGGACGTGATGCTGGCAGGCGGCGTCGAGTCGATCACCATGATGGTTCCCGACAAGTCGCCCAACCCGACGCTCAAGGAAACCAAGCCCGGCGTCTACATGGTGATGGGCGTTACCGCGGAAGTGGTAGCCAGGCGTTACGGCGTCAGCCGCGAGGCCCAGGACGAATACGCGCTGCAGAGCCAGCAACGCACCGGGAAGGGGCAGCGGGAAGGGTTCTTTGACGAAGAACTCGCGGCGATGCCTGTTACGCGCGGCATAGTCGACAAGAAGACCAAGTCGATTGTCGACAAGCAGGACCACGTCCTGGTCTCGGACGAGTGCAACAGGCCCAATACCACGTTGGAAGGTCTGGCCGGCCTGCATCCGTACTTCGATCCTCACTCGGGCCAGGGTTCGGTTACCGCCGGCAACTCCTCACAGCTGTCGGACGGCGCGTCGGTCACGCTCGTCATGTCGAAGCAGCGGGCCGATCAGCTCGGCATCTCCTACAAGCTCGTGTTCCGGGGCTTCGCGACCAGCGGCTGCGAACCCGACGAAATGGGAATCGGACCTGTGTTCGCAGTGCCCAAGCTGCTGAAGAACCAGGGCAAGGGGATCGATGACATCGATGTCTGGGAACTCAATGAGGCTTTCGCTGTGCAGGTCGTCTACTGCAGGGATCGCCTGGGCATTCCGAACGAGCGGCTCAATATCAACGGGGGTTCCATCGCCGTGGGGCATCCCTTCGGAATGACAGGGTCGCGCCTCGTAGGCACGATCGCGAACGAAATGAAGCGGCGCAAGGCCTCCCTCGGAGTGGTCACGATGTGCGTCGGCGGCGGCCAGGGCGCAGCCGGGCTGTTCGAAGGGGCTTGGTAGGTATACCTGGAGCGGCCCGCCGTGGTCGGGCCGCTCACCGGATCGAGAATCTGGGCTCGACTAGAGCCTGCTGCAAGCGCTCGCGGCGCCGGCCGGATCGATCGCGTCTCCGCCGGATTCGACGTGAGCGATTTTTCCGTCCTTGCCGATGACGAATGTGGTGCGACCCGACATCATCCGCTCCGCATTCAGGTTGTCGTATTGCTTCGAGACTGCGCCGCCCTCGTCGCTCAGGATCGCGAACTCGAGGTTCAGCGACTCGGCGAACTTCGTGTTGGTATCGATCGGGTCGGTGCTAATTCCGAACACCACCGAGTCGGTGCTCGTGAAGGACTGGATACCAGCCTGGTATCCGTTCATCTCGCGCGTTCAACCGCCTGTAAATGCTTTCGGGAAGAACGCCAGCACGACATTCTTCTTGCCGTGGAACGAGGACAGCGTGGCATCCTTGCCGTTCGAGCCCGGAAGGGTGAAGTCCGGTGCCTCGTCGCCTACGGCTAGGGCCGCGACTGCCCGGCCGGATACAGCCGCCACCGCGCCGGTCAGAATGACCGCGCGTCTTGAGAGTTTGCTCATGGAGTTGCCTTTCCTCTTGCAGGCCGCGATCATCCGCGTCCCGTCAAAATTCTAGCAGGTCGGACCTGCCGGCGCGGAGGCGATGGGCGTTGACCACCGCGGTATGGGAGGCTTACAATAGTGGCAGTGTCCCTGTAGGGGGGCGTTGCGCTGATCGCTGCCTCCCCAATTCTCTTGAATACTCGGACGGCTCCGCTCCCGGTTCTCCGAACCTAGTGCTCGGCCACCCGGTCCCACTTCGATGTTCGAAAACCTCTCAGAGAAGCTGCAACGCGCGTTCAAGAACTTGCGCGGGCAGGGGAAGCTGTCGGAAGAGCACGTCGACGAGGGCCTCCGGGAGATCCGTCTCGCTCTGCTCGAGGCGGATGTTCACTTCAAGGTCGTCAGGCAGCTGGTCGCGCGCATCCGCGAGAAGGCGCTCGGGCAGGAAGTCCTGACGGCCCTGTCGCCTGCCGAGCAGATCCTCAAGATCGTCAGGGACGAGCTGGTCGAGCTCCTGGGGTCCACGCAGGCCAGGCTGAAGCACGGATCGATTCCGCCATCGGTCTACTTCATGGTGGGCTTGCAGGGCTCCGGCAAGACGACCTCGACAGGGAAGCTGGCGCTTTGGCTGTCGAAGCAGGGCCGCAAGCCTCTCCTTGTTTCGGTCGATGTCCACCGGCCGGCGGCTCGCGAGCAGCTCGCGATCGTTGCCGGCCAGATCGACCAGCCGGTCTACCGCGGCTCGGAAGCCGACACGACCCCTGTGCAACTTGCCCTGGGCGCGCTCCGCGAGGCCAAGCAGACCGGGCGCGACGTCGTGCTGGTCGATACTGCCGGGCGGCTGCATCTCGACAATGAGCTCATGGAGGAGCTGGAGCAGCTCAAGGGAAGGCTCGGGCCGTCCGAGACCCTGTTCGTCGCCGATGCCATGACCGGCCAGGACGCAGTCAAGTCCGCAGCCGAGTTTCACGAGCGGATCGCGCTCACGGGAGTCGTCCTCACGAAGATGGACGGGGACGCCCGCGGCGGCGCAGCACTTTCGATCCGGCAGGTGACCGGATGCCCGATCAAGTTCCTCGGCGTAGGCGAGAAGCCCAGCGCCTTCGAGGTGTTTCACCCGGATCGCATCGTCTCCCGGCTGCTTGGCATGGGCGACATGCTCTCGCTGATCGAGAAGGTCGAAGAGGAGATCGATCAAAAGCAGGCGCTCGAAATGCAGGAGCGCATGCTGGCGGACCGGTTTACGCTTGAGGACTTCCGCAAGCAGTTGGGCCAGGTTCGCAAGATGGGCTCGCTGAAGTCCATCGTCGATATGCTCCCAAGCGCGGGGCCATTCAAGCAGCTCCAGGAAGCGGACTTAGACACGAAGGAGCTCTCGCGCACCGAGGCGGTCATCAATTCCATGACCGCGAAGGAGCGGGCCAACGATGGCCTCCTCAACGGGAGCCGCCGCCGCCGGATCGCCATGGGCAGCGGGACCACCGTGCAGGAAGTGAATCACGTCCTGAGGCAGTACCGGCAGGCCCGCGACATGATGCGCGGACTCGCGCCAGCTGCGGCCGGCACTCGGCGCAGGAAGAAGAACAGGAAAGGCAAGCGCAGGCGAGGGTCAAGGCCGCTCGGCGCAGGGCCGAGACCGATGGGTCCCGGCGGCATGGATATCGGCAGGCTGCTAGGACGCTAGCGCCGCCTGGATTTGTTTCGGAGGAGACGATGGTTGCAATACGCCTTTCGCGGACTGGTGCGAAGAAGAAGCCCAGCTACCGCGTGGTAGTGATCGACAAGCGCCGCGCGCGGGACAGCAGGAACCTCGAGATTGTCGGGCACTACAATCCGCGGCCGGATCCAATCGAGATCGTGCTGAAACGGGACAGGATCGACCATTGGATGGGCGTCGGCGCCCAGCCGTCCGATACCGTGAAGCGCCTCGTGAAGACGTACGACGCGCGGTTACCGCTCGATGCGGCCGAACCTGAAGCAGTCGAAGCCGAGGCAGCGGCTGAAGCGGCGGCCGCCCCGGAGGCGCCAGAGGTGGTCGCGGCCGCGGAGCCGGCCTTGCCCGGGCAGCCGACGGACGACGAGCCGGGCGAGGATTGGGCCGACGATGCCGACATCGAGATACCGGAGGACATTGGTTGAGGAGCAGACTCTCAGTGGCGTGAGCGAGAGCTTCGGATCACCGGACAGGTGCCTGTCCGAACTCGCTCCGGCACGTATCTTCTTGGATGGATGAGCCATGGGCCAGGACACCGATTCCGTAGTTGAAATGGTCGAGGTGATCGCCAAATCCCTCGTGGATGAACCGCGGGAGGTGTGCGTCGAAGCTGTGGACGGAAACCGTAGCTGCGTTGTCGAACTGTCCGTGCATCCGTCGGACTTGGGCAAGGTCATCGGCAAGAAAGGGCGCACGGCCAAGTCGATTCGGACGCTTCTCGGGGCAGTCAGCATGAAGTACAACCATCGGTACACGCTCGAGATCCTCGAGGACGAGTGAGGCCGTCGCAACGCACCGAGACATTTCATGCATGAAGGAGGAAAACGAGTATCTAACGCTGGCCAGAATCACCCGACCGCGAGGTAACAAGGGCGAAGTCGCTGCGGAGAACCTATCCAGAGACCTTCGTTGCTTCGAGGCCGGGCGGACAGTGGATGTGGCCCTTCCTGACGGGACGAAGCTCGAGCTGGAGATTGACAGGTCTTGGGAGCACAAGGGGCGCCTGATCCTAGGTTTTGCCGGTTTCGGCTCGATCTCGGATGCGGAACGCTTGCGAGGCGCGGAAGTGCGGGCCGATCGGGGTGCCTTGGAGCTGCTTCCGGAAGGTGAGTACTACCTCGACGACCTCGTCGGTTGCACGGTGGTTGACGAGGCAACGGGCCGAGACCTAGGCTCGGTCGCCGACGTCTTCGAGCAGCCGGGAGGCGTGCTGCTGCTCTCGGTGGTAGACGGAAGCCAGAAGGAGATGCTTGTGCCGTTCGCAAACGAGATCTGCCGGGACGTCGATATCGCGTCCAAGCGGATACGGGCTCGCTTGCCCGAAGGGATGGAAGAGTTGAAGGCTTGAAGTGCGGTTTCATATCGTGACGATTTTCCCGGATTTCTTCCGGGACCCGTTCTCGTACGGCATTCTGAGCCGGGCGAGAGAGTCGGGCTTGGTCGAGATACGGGTTCACGATTTGCGCGACTGGACATCGGACGTGCATCGCACGGTGGACGACAGGCCGTTTGGGGGCGAAGAAGGCATGGTGATGAAGATCCAACCGATCGATTCGGCATTGACCGAAATCTCGTCGCAGTGCGCGGACGGTGCAGGGCGGAAGGTCCTCCTGTCGGCCCAGGGGCGTCTGTTCGACCAGTCAGCGGCCGAGCGGCTGGCCGGCCTGGACGATGTGGTCCTCGTTTGCGGACGGTACGAGGGAGTGGACGAGAGAGTTGCAAAGCATCTTGTTGACGAAGAGCTCTCGATCGGAAATTACGTCCTGAGCGGGGGGGAATGGGCTGCCGGCGTGGTCGTGGATTCCGTCGCAAGGCTCTGTCCGGGCGTGGTCGGCAACGAGGCATCGACGAAGCGCGAGTCGTTCGCTCCGCTCGCCGACGGCGGAGTCGGAATTCTCGACTGCCCTCAGTACACGCGTCCCGCCCGTTACGAGTCGCGTTCGGCGGCAGGCGAGTCCTGGGATGTTCCAGGAGTGTTGCTCAGCGGGCATCACGAAGAAATAGCCCGCTGGCGCCGCGAGGCGGCGCTGGAGAAAACGCGTGCCAACCGGCCCGACCTGCTGCGGGATTCGTCGCAGGCTGTCGAGGCGGCGCGCGCGACGAAGAATTGACGCTGGTCCCGCTGTCGCGGGCAGCCATGGCAAGATACTGGAGAGTAGAACATGCAGAACGCGATTCTCGAAAAGATTGAGCAGGCGCACCGCAAGCCGTCCGTCGCAAGCCTCGAGCCGGGCGATCAGATCAGGGTTCACGTCAAGATCACGGAAGGCGAGAAGGAACGCATCCAGATCTTCGAAGGCATCCTGCTGGCGCGCAACAACACTGGCATCCGCGAGACGATCACAGTACGCAAGGTCAGTTTCGGTCAGGGCGTGGAACGCATATTCCCGCTGCACTCACCGATCGTCGAGAAGATCGACGTTGTCAAGCGCAACAGGGTGAGGCGCGCAAAGCTGTACTACCTGCGCAAGCTCAAGGGCAAGGCTGCCCGGCTGAAAGAGCGGGCGCGCAGATAGGAACGGCTGGGTCCTGGCCTTGGTCGATGTTCCGACTTGGTTTCTCCAAGCGGAACCGCGGGTCGGATTCCACCTGGTCAGAAAAACGGCGCTGTAACTCTCGTTAACTGACTGACAGTGACTAACAACATAGGTGCGAACGCTGTACGTGGGCCTGAACGGCCGCCTGCAATGGGGCTTGTTGCCTGATGAAGTCGGCATGGCCAGCCAACTCGTCCTGCATGGACGGGCAGGCGGGACGAACGGCCTGAGGACGCAGCTGGTCCACCGCTGCCGGAACCGACAGGGCGAGGGTGCGAGACTTCGCTGCATTCCTCAGAACCGTAGGAGCGGAGCCACGACGGAGTCCAGGGAATACGTGGCGCGTATGGAGCTCGATGGCTCAGCTGAGATCTCGCAGTGACAGTTCGTCAGCAGTGGTTCGTACCCGATCGCCACATTCGGATAGACGCAAACAAAGCAACTCCGCCGTGAATCCGAGGGCTCGATCGACGATTGTCTCGCCTGTTGCGAGGCAGACGGCATCGAGACCAAGCAGCCCTTCTCCGGCAACGTGATGGTCCGCTTGGGCACCGGTCTCCACTAGTCGATTGCATCGAACGCGCCAGCCGGCGGGACGAGCATCAATTCAGCGATCGTACAGGCCTCGGGGAGAGGCGACGTGTGCTCGCCTGTCTCCCGAAACGCTGCCCACGGCAGTGGACCCGCGCATGCGGAATGCCTGTCGTTCGGGTCGACGTGACCGCTGATGATTCGACAGCCTCCGATCGGTGGAGCTGTGCTCTGCGGAGTCCAACGGACTGACCGTTTCCACCCGCGATCTGCCAACATGATGTCCGTACCGGATTGGACCTCCCACGAAACATGCGCGCAACCACTCGAACCGTTGGCCGCCTGGCACCTGTACTGGGCATGGCCGCTCTACTTGTCTCCGGCCTTCATGCCGCGCAGACTCAGGCCTCGAATCGAGGTGACTATATGCCGGCCGAGCTCCGGGCTCAGGTGGAAGCCCTCAAGGCCGATGTTGCGCTCACTCCAACGAACGGGCCGAACCTGGCCGCGCGAACCCCTCTGCTCTGGCGCTGGGTCAACGCTTACGCTCTCACCGGCGGCCCCGTGCCTGGTCGTGCGACGGGAATCCTGCAGTCCGCCTTTCGCGAGCTTGTCGAGTCTAAGCGCGAAGGGCGAGAGCCCCGAGTGTCCCTCGCTCAGCGCCCCGATGGCCGTGCATTTTTCGCCGATGCTCGATTCGATCAACTGATCGACGAACTCCGCCTCAAGGACGAGCGGCCCGGTGCCCTCGGAGAGTTTGCGCTTAGCTCCAGCGGCCCCTTCACGGCCGATTCGTGGATTACCGTCGAACAAACCTATACCGTCGGCGACCTTCCCCTCGAGCAGGGGGCGAGAGTCGTCGTCGGTCGCAGCTCTCAGTGGGATCGAGGAGATCTCCAAAGCAAGGGGCCGGGCGACGGCTACGTCACGATCAGGTCCTCGAAACCGGGTACCCGGTTCGTGAACGTCGAAATTCCCCGGGGAAAGGAACGGTACAGTTCGGTCGGCGGCCGGCCGGCGTTCCTGCTCGAGGAAGGGACGCTCGCCAAGGGCGAGTCGTTCACGCTTGTCTTCGGCGGCACGACGGGCGGAGGGCGCGGCTGGCACATCCATACCTATGAAAACGATCTGACCGTCGTGCCTGTCTACGTCGACCACTCTGGCGACGGGAAATACCCCACCCACAACTGGCCGGCCTTCCAGGTCGTCGGTGCGGAAGCGGTCGCTGTGAAGGGATTCGCGCCTTCGGTGGTTGAGCCGGGCGAGGCCTTCGAACTGGCCGTCCGCAGCGAGGACGTCAACTTCAACCGGGCGACCGGCGCCGTTCCGGGATACCGGATCACCCTGAACGGACGGCCTTTCCGGGACATCGCTGCCGGAGGCCAGGCGCTCAATGTGCTCTCGGGGATCCGTCTAGACGAGGAGGGCGTCTATCGGTTTGGCATCGAGTCGGCTGACGGCCGGATCTTCGGAACCAGCAATCCCGTCTGGGTCCGGCCGGATCCGCCCCACCGGATCTACTGGGGCGAGACGCACTCCCACGCGGGGATGGCGGAAGGGCAGGGCTCGATCGACGGCGCCTATCGCTACGCCCGGGACGACGCGCGACTGGACTTTTACGGGATGTCGGACCACGACACGGCGATGGATGACTTCGAGTGGAAGAACGTGCGCGAGGGCGTCCAGCGCTACAACGAGCCCGGCAGGTTCGTCGCCTTCCTCGGCTACGAGTGGACCGTCCAGCGACGCTATGGCGGCCACCACAACGTCTTCTTTCGCAGGCCATTCGAAGAACGGGTCAGTGCGCAGGTTGCGCCTAATCTCGCGGCTCTATATCAGGGGCTGCGAGAACGCTACGACACGAACGATGTCGTGATCATTCCTCACGCGCACCAACCTGGTGACTGGCGGAGCAGTGACCCCGACATGGAAACCCTGGTCGAGATCATGTCGATGCACGGAACGTTCGAATGGTTTGGCAACTACTACCTCCGGAACGGCCACCAGATCGGATTCGTCGCGGCCTCCGACGACCATCGAACGCATCCCGGATACACCGGCACGCGTGCCCGGGGAATGACGCAGTTCGGAGGCCTTGCCGCCGCGCTGGCGAGCGAGAAGACCGGCGACGCCATCTTCGACGCTCTCAAGCAGCGCCGGGTCTATGCCGCGACAACGGCCGACCGAATCATTGTGGACCTCGAGCTGAACGGCGAGCAGATGGGGCAGAGGATCGCCTACAGCGAGGACCGCCGGCTGCGCGCCCGCGTGATGGGAACCGCCCCGGTTTCCGAGGTCGCGGTGGTCAGGAACGGTGATGAGGTGTATCGCATGCGGCCGCTGAAGGCGAGCCTTGGACGCCGCCTGACGGCGCAGGTCTCTTTCGAATCGTCCACCGAGCCGTTCACCCGTGACAGCCCGCGCGGGGTCCGCAGGTGGAGCGGCTCGATCGAGGTCCGCGGCGCCGAGCTCGCCGGCTACCGCGTGCCCCATGTCGAGAACCGGCACCTCGAGCGCTGGGAGCGGGAAGGGAACCGGATTTCCTTCGAGACCGCTACGCGTGGCCGCGCCGATTCCGTGCTGCTCGAACTCGAAGGGGCGAGCCCCTCGACTGAGATCATCGTGGACCTGGACGAGAGCACCGAGTTCGGCAAGGCGCCGATCCACGTTCGACCGTACCGGACCCACGCGGCGCGGACCCTCAGGTTGCAATTCTCCGACCTCCGGGACGGACTGCTGGAAAGGGAACTGCCCGCGGACCCGGATTCGGACCGGGTGACGCTCCATCTGGTCAGCGACGACCAGCCGCTGGACTGCGATTTCGAGTTCGTCGACCACGGAGCGGTTGCCCACGGCGACTACTACTACATTCGCGTCAAGCAGCTCGACGGGGCCATGGCGTGGTCCTCGCCGATCTGGGTAGGGGGCGAAGAGCCCAGATAGATAGCCCGCGCGCGACACCCTTGCGGGATCGCGTACTGACAGACCGCAGGGACCCTTCGCCTTGCCCTCAGCCTCCGCTTTGCATTTGCAGTGCCTGGAGCCGTTGGCCCGGGCAAGCCCCTCAGGCGCCATTCCAGCGGAGCTGTCTCGGACGAGGGGGCTCTATAATATCGGCCAGCATGAGTCAAACCACCCGGCGCAAGTTTCTCTCCTCAATCGCTGGCGCATCGGTCCCGGCTTGGCTGGCGAGCTACCGCCGACTCAGCGCAGCCAACCGAGACCGGGTCAAGATAACCGGAATCCAGACCATGATCCTGCAAGGCCCGCGAACGTACACGTTGGTCCGAGTGGATACCGACGCAGGTGTCCACGGTGTTGCCGAAGCCTACGGTTCCCCCGGGCTGGGCATCAAGGAAGCAATCCACGGACTGCGCGAACTGTTCGTCGGCAAGGACCCTCTCCAGATCGACCGGCTCTACACCGGCTATCGCTACACCGATGGAAGTGCCCACGCGCAGCAGCGGGCGATGAGCGGAATCGAAATGGCTTTGTGGGACTTGGCCGGCAAGCTGCTCGACCTTCCCACGTACAAACTGCTGGGCGGGAAGTTCCGCGACAGAGTCCGCCTCTACGACCACTCGCACCCGGACGATTTCTTCGACAAAGCCGTTCTTCGAGACTGGGCACAGCAAGTCAGGGAGAGTCCGTTTGGGATCAACATGCACAAGTTCGGTCCCCTGCGGAACAGCCCCGGCATTGACCACGGCCGCGATCCGTCGAACCGCATGCTCTCGAGCGACGAGCTGCGGCGGCTGCGCCAGGGGTTCGAGAACTGCCGGGAAGCGCTCGGCTTCGAGCATGACATCCTGATCGGCTGCCACTGGGAGTTCGACTTGCGCAGTTCGATCGACATGGCGATCGCGCTCGAGGATGTCAAGCCTCGCTTCTTGGAAGACCCGCTTCCGGTTGCATACTCGGAGAGCTGGAGGCGCCTGGCGGAAATGTCGCCCGTGCCCATCTGCACCGGAGAGAACTGGATGCGTCGCGCTGACGCGCTGCCGTTCGTGGTCAACGCCGCGATCGACATACTGCACCCGGACCTGCGCAACTCGGGCGGTTTCCTGGAGAACAAGCGCATGGCCGATCTCGCTGACCTGTACTTCCTGCCGATGGCCAACCACAACACCGGCAGCATCGTGAACGGCATGGCGACTGTCCACTGGGCCTCGACAATCCGCGACTACTTCGCATGCGAAACCGTTTTCTTTGATGGTGGCTGGATGGACGACGTCATCGTCCATGACGGGCCGCTGGCGAGAGGCGGCTTCGTCGAGGTCCCGGACAAACCCGGCCTCGGCATCGAACTCAATCCCGACGTTGTCAAGGCCCACCTCGCCGACGGCGAAACCTGGTGGGGCTAGACCGGGAGGCCGGCACTCGGTTCAATGGCCGCTCTGGCCGCGTCCGGAGCGGCGCTGGCGAAGTCGCCGACCAGTCGCAGCCGGGGATGCCAAGGCTGGCGACGGTCATGGACGGGGCCGAGCACAATGTGCCGGCCTATCCCGGGTCCCCGTGGGAACACCGCACCAACGTGGTTGGGATCTTCCCGAACGAGGCTGCCATCAGGCGGGGATCCTACTGGTAAAAGGGTTCAGACCCAAGCCATCTTGGCCCGTAACGAGGCTGGGGGCGGCCGGCTTCAAGCGCGCCTAGATCTGGCGCGTCGCCTGCGAAATCGTCATTGACCGTGGGGATGCGCACGCCGGCGTCGACAGCCTTGGCGTCTGGCCTGAGCTGGAAGTTCAAGTCCTTCGCGTGATAGACAGCGTGGCGCTTCGACGGGTCGGGCGGCATCATTTCCTCGAATATGTCGAAGTCGACTTCGACGCCGTGCACCTCCTGGCCGGTGGCGGCCCGTAATTCGTCGAGGGTGGCGAATGTCCGCCAGTCTTCCGGCCTTGGCTCGTACAGCGTGTCTCCCTTGCGAGGGGCCAGCCAGCGATACTGCCTTTCGACGCCGCCGTTGGGCCGGAAGCCGTTGTAGTCCGAACTGTGCGCCTCGGTAGCGTTCGACCACGTCATCACACCGCGGTCCGGCGTGTCGCGCCCCAGGAAGAGGTTGTTGCGGTAGTTCATGTTTGACGTGGGGTCGCCCGCTACCTGCTCGCCAATGATCGTGTTGTGGTACGCAAACAGCCCCGCTGCCTTGGCGGAGAACTTGAAGGCAACGCCGCTGGGGACGTGGTAGAGCAGGTTCCGGATGAAGTAGGCCGGGCCGCCGAAGACCGGTTGCGAGCTGTACCCTCCGTGCGCCGCGTTGACTCCGCGGTTGTTGTAGACGCGGATGTTGTGGACGCTGCCGTCGGTCTCAATGAAGTCGTCGCCCGACAGGTGAATGTCGTTGTTGTAGATGTCGATCGACGAGGCGCGCCGGTCGGGGTCTCTCTCGGGCGTCCCGTAGGTCGAGATGCCGATGCCGTCGTGGAAGTACGCAACGGCGTTATGGGCGATCACGTGGCCGGGGCCGTACACCTTGACGGCGTAGTAGCTGCGGACTTCGTGCGAGCCGTAAGGCCCCGCGCTGCGCCAGAGCGGGCCGGTCCAGCCGACGAGCAGGTCGCGCTGCTCAGTCCGTCCCAGAAAGAGGTTGTCGGCGATGTAGAAGTCGCTCGATCCGGCATATTCGGTCCAGACGCCGAAGCCGATATCCTCGAAGCGGCAGTTCCTGACAGTCAGCCCGACGGCACCCGTGACGTCCTTGAATCCGGCGAAAATCGCGACGTCAGTGTTGCGAATGGTGAGTCCGTCAAGGATGTGGTGGGCGGAGGCGCTGACGTCGAACAGGCGGTGGTTGCCGGCTCCATCGAACACCACCTGCCCGTCGCCGGCGGCCCGGATCGTGATGGGTTTTTCCGGCGTGGCCTTGATGGTGAGCCAGTTAGTGCCGTCAAACGGGGTCATCATGGGATCGACGTAGTTGAGTCGGTCGTTCCGATACAGGCCCGCATGAACGACGATCGTGTCACCGGGCTGGACGGGACGCTCCCACACGACGCTCCAGTCGCCAAGACCAGCTCCGTAGTAGGCCTGCAGCAGGCTCGTGAAACTAGGTTCCAGCTTCTCTCCTTCGTGGTAGGGCGGATAGACGTGCCGGACATCTCCGCCCTCGTACGGCTGCGGCTCGGACCGTGTCGAGACCCGCACGAGCTGCGTAATGTCTCCAGTCGCCCCGTCGGGGTCACGGAGTTCGAACTGGCACTCGTATTCCGTGCCCTCCTCGAGGTTGAGGATGCTGCCGGCAAAGCCGTCGGGGACGGTGTAGTCAAGGTGCTCTCGCGTGCGGAAGACTCGCTCGCCACCGATACGTACGAGGGGAAGCGCTTCACGCCAACGGGAGTTACCGACCTTGCGGAATCGAACGGAGACCGAGGCGTTGCGATTATCGTCGCCGGCTATGGGCCATTCGAAGCCGAGGTTATGGAGTGTCGGATGTTCGACTGTGAAGGCGCCCGCCTGGGTATCGTCCTGGGCGTGGGCGACGACCGCAAGGAAGCAAAGCAAGAGTAGCGGTGTGCGCATATGGCTCGATTCTAGAGCAGGAATTCCGCGCGTCGCCGCACCGTTCTCGCGGCGGTCGCCATCCTTTCACTCCCAGATTGGATTCCAGGAGTTGAAAGCACTCGTCGCGCCCCTGCTCGGGACGCGGGCCGATTGATTCCGGAACACGGTCCCGCGCGGGGAGCACGGCCAATACGGCTTCCCTTCGCGGGCCGCGTCTTCGGGCTCTCCCCCGCCTGGCCTCAGTAGCTGTCGACGCGCTGGCGCATCTCTTCGAGGAAAGCAGCGTCAAGCAAGGGATCGTCGGTTGTGCGACGCCAGTCCTCCAAGACCGTCTGCAATCGTTCCAGTGTTTCGGCGTGTTCCGGTTCACCAGCGAGATTACGGAACTCCCAGGGATCTTCCTCCAAGTCGTACAGCTCGAACTCGGGAGGATCGGCAAGGATGTCGAAGGCCTGCCGGACCGGCGTGCCGGCGTAGCGTTCCTCCCGGGAAGTCACGTATCCCAGGTCACCGTCGATTCCGGTCCTGGGGCTCGCTGTATCGGCCAGCAAGTTATGGATCAGCTTGTACCGGCTGTCCCGAATGGCGCGGCGGGGAAACCAGGGCGCTCCGTGCATGTGGAACTCGCCGACGAGATAGTCTCGCAAGTGCGCATCGGGCTCCTCCAGGACCGGCCGCAGCGACACCCCGTGCATCTCGACGGCCGCTGGCGCTCCTGTCGCATCCAGGACTGTCGGCAGGATATCGACAGTCGAGACCATCGCCATGCTGCGTGCCGGCTTGGAGACGCCCGGCCAGCGGACGAGGAAGGGGACCCGCAGTCCACCCTCATAGACCGTTGTCTTGCCACGATCGAACGGCGGTCCGTGGTCCCCGGTCAGGATGACCAGCGTGTCATCGGAGTGTCCCTGTCGATTGAGGGCGTCTAGCAACAATCCGACACCTATATCCACGCGTCGGACTTCGTTGTAATAGCCGGCCACTCGTTCGCGCTGCTCCGGCGTGTCGATCCTCTGGAATGGGAAAACCATCTTTTCGCTTGGCGCGACCAAGGTCTCGGGAATGCCCTCGAATCGGTCCAGGAAAGTCCAGTCCCCAATCACCGCACTCGTCTCCGGGTCACGTTCCCGGTAAGCGTGCGGATCGGTATAGTTCACCATCAAGAAAAAGGGGGCCTCCTCTCCGTCGCCAATGAACTCTTCGGAAAACTCGGCCATCCCCTTCACGTCACGGGCGTTCACCCTCGAGCGGGCATCCCACTGGAACTTGTCCTGCGGATCGACATGCAGCTTGCCGATGATGCCGGTTCGATAGCCCGCTCGCTTGAGGATGTTCGGAATGGTGGCGTCGTGCAGGTGCGGGTGCAGACTGAAGTCCGAGGCATTGGTCAGCCCGAACTGACCGTTGCTGTGCACGTACAGGCCAGTGAATATGGCGCTGCGGGAAGGACTGCACGACGCTTGCGCGACATAGGCGACCTCGAACTGGACACCGCTGGCAGCGAGAGCATCGAGACTTGGGGTCTCGATGACACTGTCCCCGTACGCACTCATTTGAAGCCCCAGATCATCGACGGTGATGAGCAGCACGTTGAGCCGCGACGGTCCTTCGACCGGCTCTTGCGAGCAACCGATGGATCCCAGCAGCAAGATTGCCAGCGCAATTCGTCCTGTCAGTCCCGGAGTTGGCGAAGAATTTTGATCGTGCACTTCAATGCTCCCGTCTTATGTTCTTGGGATGTCCTGCAATGTCGGGCCGCTTGCGCAACTGCACTCCATCCTTGATGCGCTCGAAATCACTCGTCGTTACTTCGGTGCGCTCTCTTGCAGGATAGGCGAATTCGCATCGCGCTCCATCGCGACGAGGCAACCCGGTTTGACTCTCACGCCGATTGAGTAGGAGTCCAAGTCCCGTCCAAAACAGAGTGGGCTGGCCTGAACCGTGACGTTTCGGGCCTCCGGCCTGGGTGCCGCAGTACCCGATTGCATGCCTGGTACCGCGAGTAACGCTCCTTCAGTCACCGTCCCTTCGGAGCCGCTGGGGGTTCAGCGTGATTAGTATTCACCGGCCGTCGAGCGAAACCGTGAGGGTCTCAACCAAGTGTCCAAGGCCTTCGGTATTCATAGTGGAGGTAGCGGTTCGCCTCTGCACTGTTGGTGAAGCGTTCGCTCTCCCGGTCCCAAGTCAGGTGCTGGCGGATCTTGTAGGCGATATTGGCGACATTGGCGGACGTCGTAGCCCGGTGGGCCGATTCGACGTCGCAGTTGGGCGTTGCCCGGCTCTTGACGCAGTCGAGGAAGTTCCGGACATGAAAGCGGGTGTCGCCGCTCCCCTCGACCTGCCTGGCTTCCATGGCGGGCTCGAACGAGTCGCGATGAGCCCCGCGTCGGTCCTCGCTTCCCTGCAGGGGGCTGCCGCCCGGGGCCGGCATGGTCGCCTGGCGTTCGGGGATGACTTCCCAGCCGTCGAAGTATGCGTAGACGGTGCCCTCTGTTCCGCGCCATTCGGCGAGGAACGGCCTCGTGGCGCTGACGGGAGCGGCGTTGCAGCAGAAATCGGAAAAAGTGACAAGCGTGTCGCCCGGAAACTGCCAGAGCACTTCCATCGTGTCGACAGTTTGGCGATTGTCCTTGACGGCATATTTGCCGCCGACCGCGGTGACCGATAGCGGCGCGTCCCGGCCGAGCCCCCACTGGATCAGGTCGAGGAAGTGCACGCCGTTGTCGCTCAGCTGCCCTCCCGAATAGTCGTAGAACCAGCGGAATTTGTAGCTGAAGCGGTTCTCGTTGTACGGCACTGCAGGGGCGGGGCCGAGATAGAGGTTCCAGTCGACTCCAGGCGGCGGACTGGCATCGGGAGGGCTCCCGATGCCGTGCGGGTATTCGTTAGCGACGCGCGCGGCGCGTGCGACTGTGACGTGTCCGATTGCACCGGACCGGACGAAGTCGGCTGCCTCCTTGCAGTAGCGCGCCGACCGGCGATGGATGCCCGCCTGCACGACTCGATTGGTCCGCCTGGCGGTTTCGACCATGCGACGGCCTTCGTGAATTGTCAGCGAAAGTGGCTTCTCGACGTACACGTCCTTGCCCGCGTGGCAGGCGTCGATCATCATCAGGGCGTGCCAATGGTCGGGAGATGCGATGACGACGGCATCGATATCGGGCCTCGAAATCAGGTCTCGGTAATCTCCGATGAGGGCGGGCGACGCCCCGGCGACTTGGGCGGCGTTTTCCATGTAGTCTCGGCGGATGTCGCAGACGGCGACGACTTGTTGGTCGGCGTACTCCTTGGTGGCTCGCAGAAGCGACGTGCCGCGGTTGCCGACTCCGATGAAGCCGAGTCGCACTCGGTCGTTCGCCCCGCGGACCCGCTGGTAGGAAAGGGCCGTCAGGGCCGCGGCCTTCGCGAGAGTTCGGCGGGTTGTCATGTGCAGGTCAGAGCTCCCTCAGTGGCCCATGGTACTTCGCATCCCGATGCGGAAGGCTCGGGAGCGAGTGCAGTGGATCCGCGCGCAATCGCCCTAGGCGGTCCTCGCCCGCTCCGGCACCGGAGGCGATTCCGCGGGGACTTGCGGTGCCTGACCGCCTCGGAACCGGCGCCTGCCGCTCAGAGGGTGCGGAGATGGAAGCCGCCGTCCACGTCAAGCACCTGCCCGGCGGAGTAATCGAGATTGCCGTCGGCGACTGCCCGGACGGCCGCGGCCACGTCCTCGGGCCGCCCCAGGCGCCCTTGCGGAAGCAACCCCTCGGATGCCAGCTTCCTATATTTCTCGAGCACTGGCTTGACCATGTCGGTCTCGATAATTCCGGGCCGGATCTCGAACACGCCGATACCCTCGCCCGCCAGCCTGGCCGCGTACAACTGGGTTGCCATGCTCAGTCCGGCCTTCGAGATGCAATACTCCCCCCGGTTCGTTGACGCCGTGTAGGAAGAGATCGATGTCACGAACACAATCCGGCCCGATCCCGCCTCGAGCATCAGGCGTGCCGCCGCCTGAGTGAGGAAGTACGGGCCCCTGAGGTTGGTATCCATCACCTCCGAGAAGCTCTCCTCGCTCGCTTCCAGGATGTCGTTGCGCTCGCGCGGGGCAATGCCAGCGTTATTGACCAGCAGGTCCAGCTGGCCGTACCGGTCCCGCACGAACCGCATCACGGCGTCGCGGTCGGCCCGGCTTGCAACATCCAATTGGAAGATTTCCGCACCCGATGCCGCTCGGAAGCTTTCGGCGGCCTCCAGGTTGCCCCGGTACGTGCCGACTACGCGGTGCGTCCTCGCCAGCTCGATCGCGATCGCGCGGCCGATCCCGCGGCTGGCGCCGGTAACTAAGGCCACGGGATTTTGGGGGGACATTGCGGAACCTCCGTTCGGACGGGCTTCGATCACGATGTAGAACGGTCTTTCGCTGCGCGAGAGCGATATCGCTATGCAAGCAGGGGCTTCACGGCCTCTCCATGCACGTCAGTGAGGCGGAAGTGCCTCCCCTGGTACTTGAAGGTCAGCTTTCTGTGATCCACGCCCATCAGGTGCAGGATCGTGGCGTGCAGGTCGTGGACGCTTACCGGATCCTCGGCGAGGTTGTAGGAGTAGTCGTCGGTTGTCCCGTGCGTCACGCCTCCCTGAATCCCCCCGCCGGCAAGCCAAATCGAGAAGCACCGCGGGTGATGGTCTCTCCCATAGGTCTCGGTAGTGAGCTTTCCCTGGCAATAGACCGTGCGGCCGAACTCTCCGCCCCAGACGACCAGGGTGTCGTCGAGCATGCCGCGCTGCTCGAGATCCTTGACCAAGGCTGCCGAGGCTTGATCCGTCTCGGCACACTTCTCCGCAAGGCGATCCGGAAGGCCGGCGTGATGATCCCATCCACGGTGGAAGAGCTGCACGCAGCGGACTCCGCGCTCGACAAGCCGGCGGGCGAGCAGGCAGTTGCTGGCGTAGGTTCCGGGCCTGCGCGAGTCCTCGCCGTACATATCGAAGATATGGTCTGGTTCCGAAGCCATGTCCGTAAGTTCGGGAACAGAGGCTTGCATCCGAAACGCCATCTCGTACTGTGCGATGCGGTTCTCGATCTCCGGGTCCCCGTACTCGCCCATGCGGACTCGGTTGAGGGCCGACAGGTCGTCGAGGTAGTGCCGGCGATCGTCCCTGTTGAAGCCCTCCGGGTCGTTCAGGTACAGGACAGGCTCTCTCCCCGCGCGGAATTTCACGGCTTGGTAGCGCGTCGGCAGGAATCCGCTCCCCCACAGCCGCGAGTACAGCGGCTGCCCTGTGCTTCCTAACGAAACCATCACCACGAATGCTGGCAGGCTGCTGCTCTCGCTGCCGAGCCCGTATGAGAGCCACGATCCCAGGCTGGGACGGCCTGCCAGCTGGTGGCCTGTCTGGAGAAACGTGATCGCGGGATCGTGATTGATCTGCTCCGTATGCATCGACCGCACCACGGCAATCTTGTCGGCGATAGAAGCGATGTGCGGAACGATCTCGCTGAATTCTTGCCCGGAGGCCGCGTGCTTGACGAACGAGAACTTGGACGGGGCGACGGGGAAGCTGGTTTGCGCGGCGGTCATGCCCGTGAGTCGCTGGCTGCCGCGGACCGAATCGGGCAGCTCCGTTCCTTGGCGTTCGAGCAGGTCCGGCTTGGGATCGAACAAGTCCATTTGCGACGGGCCGCCCGACTGGAACAGGTAAATCACGCGCTTCGCGCGGGGCGCGAAATGAGGTAGTCCAGGCAGTCCCGCCGGCCCCGAGGTCGCTCCGAGATCCCCCGTCAGGAGGTTCGCGAGCGCAGCGACACCCAAGCCGCTTGCGGAGCGGGAAAAGAGCTGCCTGCGGGTCAGACTGAGGTTGGTTTCGCAGGTCATCGACTATTCCCTCGTGATCGTTTCGTCGAGATTCAGCAGCATGCTGGCTACCGCTGTGTATGCGGCCAGCTCGGGCGCCTCGAAGGAAGCGTCCCGCCGGTGCTCGCCGGGAGAAAGATAGAGTTCGGCATCTTCCGGAACCGTGCTGTAGCGGTCGCGATAGCGATTGAGGCTGGTCCGGAGAATGCTCGATTCCGCGCTCTCGGGTTGGCGAGCGGTAGCGAGCAGAAACCCGTAGTCCAGCCGATCGTCGTCGCTTTGGCCGCCTTCCCGCAGCATCCGCTCGGCATAGAGACGAGCCGCCTCGGAGTATGTCGGGTCGTTCATCAGGTTGAGCGCTTGGATCGGAGTGTTCGTCCGGACCTCTCGAACCTCGCACGTCTCTCGCGGTGCAGCGTCGAAAGCCAGCATGGCTGGAGGCCCTAGTGTCCGCTTCCAGTACGTGTAAAGGCTTCTCCGGTAGAGGTTGTCTCCGTGGTCGTTCTCGTACGCCCCCCAGTTCGATAGCTCCTTCCACAAGCCGTCCGGCTGGTAGGGCTTGACCGAAGGGCCCCCTGACCCCGGAGAAAGCAAGCCTGCGATTGACAGTGCCTGGTCCCGGATTGACTCGGCCGGGAGCCTGCGCCTCGGCGACCGCGCGAGGAGGAGGTTTTCCGGGTCCCTCTCGAGCGCGTCGGGCGTGACCTTCGACTCCTGCCGGTAGGTCGCGCTCGTCACGATGGTCCGCAGCAGTCCCTTCACATCCCACCCGGTGTCGACGAACTCCATTGCCAGCCAGTCCAGCAGTTCGGGGTGCGTGGGAGCCGCGCCTTGCGATCCGAAGTCCTCGACGGTCGCGACGATCCCGCGGCCAAAGAGCATCTGCCAGAACCGGTTGACCGTCACCCGGGAAGTCAGCGGATGCGACGGGTCCGTCAGCCAGCGCGCCAGTCCCAGCCGGTTGTTCGGCAGGTTCTCGGGCATCGCCTGCAGGGCCGCCGGCAAGCCCGGGTCCACCTTGTCGCGGGGTGCGTCGAAGGACCCGCGGAATAGGATATGGGTCGGGCGGGCATCGCGACGCTCGTCCATGACCATCACCGTCGGCAGGGAGGCCATGAAGTCCTCGCGCTCGAGCCGCAGCTTGCGCAACTCGTTCCAAGTGGCGGCCGCGTCGCCGGACGCCGAGCTTTCCAGGTATGCCTGGCGCAGCTTGCGCTGCTGGGCCGATGTGCGGCTCTCGCTGGGAATGGCAGCGATCTCCGAAGGCAGCTCGCCGACAGCGACGACCGCTGTCTCCCTGTCGCTCAGAGCACGCGTGTAGACCCTCGCGTCGTCAATGAGGCCTCGGAACCGGTCAGACGGTGCCGGTCCGTAGCCAATCCGCAACGGCGCCGTGGACTTGGTGGAATTCAGGGACTCGTCGACGAGAGTCTTCGACCCGACCTTCTTCCCGTTGACGAGAAGCTGCATGCCCGTGGTGGTTCTGGTTCCGTCGTAGACGCCGGAGACGTGCGTCCACTCTCCCATCGGCACCGAATCGACGGACTCGATCCGCATCCGGTCCGAAATGCTGCCGGTATCGATTCGCAGTTGCAGCTTGCTGTCCACAAGGAACAGCCCGTAGCCTTTCGGGACGTTCGCCTCGTAGCGGGCTGCGATGCCTCCGGTCCCGTCTTCCGGCCGGATCCATGCAGACAGAGTGAACGGGTCGTAGAAGTCCAGGTCCGCCTTGTCGCCGAGGTTGAAGTACCGTCGCCCGTCGAGACGCGCCGCCCGGCCGTGCCGTCCGTCTCCGGCCTCGCCCGATTCGTCGAACGTCCGCCGGGCGACCAGCCGGTCTGAGTATGCCCATTGATCGATATCCGCTGGCAGCTCGCCGGCCGAGAGGGCTCGATCGATCTCGGGCGCGTAGTTCCTCAAACCCGACTCCAGCCGCGCAATGCGCGCGTCCAACTCGCCGAGGCGGTCTTGCTGCTCGCGGGTCGGCGCATGCACGACCGGAGGTGTGTTGCCGTACTTGTAGTAGCGGCCGCGGTCGGAGACGTTGTTGAAATACGCGAAGAACTGGTAGAACTCCTTCTGCGAGATCGGGTCGTACTTGTGATCGTGGCAACGCGCGCAGCCCAGCGTCAGGCCCAGCCAGATCGTGGATGTCGTCTCGAGACGGTCGACCGCATACTCGACCTGGTACTCGTCCGGGTCCGTGCCGTTCTCGGCATTGCCCCGATGGTTGCGGTTGAACCCGGTCGCGATGAGCTGCGCCAATGTCGGCTCGGGCAGCAGGTCGCCCGCCAGCTGCTCGACCGTGAACTGGTCGAACGGCATGTTGGCGTTGAACGCCTCGATCACCCAGTCGCGCCACCGCCACATGTCGCGAGGACGGTCGTTCTGATAGCCGTTCGTGTCCGCGTACCGCGCGGCATCCAGCCAGCGGAACGCCATCCTCTCGCCGAATCTCGGCGACGAGAGCAGCCGCTCGACAACTCTCTCGTAGGCTGCCGAATCCTGGTCCGCAAGGAAATCCCGCACTTCGCCGGGCGTCGGCGGCAAGCCCGTGAGGTCTAGGCTGACGCGTCGCAGCAGTGTCGCGCGGTCCGCCTCGCCGGACGGCTCCATCCCCGCTTCGCGCAGTCTCGAGAGCACGAATCGATCCACCGGGTTAAGCGTCCAGGCGTCGTAGCCGGCACCTGCGTCGCGCTGCCTGCGGGGCGGCTCGAAGGCCCAGTGCTTCGACCATGGAGCGCCCTCCGCAACCCATGACCTCAGTGTCTCGACCTGTTCGGACGTCAGCGGCGCATGGCCGAACGCTTCTGGCGGCATTCGCCGGTCCGCGTCGCCGGCCTCTACGCGTCGTATCAGTTCGCTCGCGTCGGGCTTGCCGCGGACAATAGCGAGACGCCCGCCGGGAAGCGGAGCGAATGCGCCTTCCTCGGTGTCGAGGCGCAGCGCCGACATCCTCGTTGCTAGGATGTAGAGCTCGTCAGGGCCGTGGCAGGCGTAGCAACGATCGGAAAGAATGGGCCGGACGTCCGCGTGGAACTCCACGGCGGCGGCAGGGGACAGGGCCGCTACGATCAGCGATCCGCATAGAAGCGCAAAATGCCGGAGGCACAACACGGCAACCATATTGTACCCGCCCAGCGTTCGATTCAATAACGCGGAACGCAGTGCCTGGCTCCGTAACGAGGGTCCGGGACAGTCTTTGCGATCATTTCGGAAAGAAAGGCAGGAGCCTGCGGATCTCGTCCTCGTCGGGCTGAACGCCGTATTCCGTTACCTCGAACGCCTCCGCGTTCTCGATTTGGTCAGCCGCATCGCCGTAGCGCGCCCGCGCTGCGTCGCGCCATCCTTCGCGAATCGAGAAGTTCCGCGCCGACTTGAGCCACGCGAGGCGTCCCTCCGAATCTTTCGGCACTTGATCGAGAATGCCGGAGTGCCAGGGCAGCCACTCGTAGAACTGCGAGACATGAGCGTCCAGCGCGGCGTACTTCGTGTCGATCACGTCGTCGATCGACACGACGATGTCAGGCCGGAATGCCTGCGGCCTGCTGAACCGATCGGAGAAGTAGAGGAAGAGGGGGTTCTTCCTGATCGCGGGCGTGTCGCTCGCGATGTTCGGAACCGTGACCATGTAGGACGCGTCCTGCACCAGGACGCCGGTGTAGCGGTGGTCGGGATGGTAGTCGTTCGGGCGCGGCGCGATCACGATATCCGCGTCCCACTCGCGAATCTGGCGGATGATCTGCAATCGCACGTCCAGGCTGGGCACCAGTTCGCCATCGTGGTTGTCCAGGACCACGTACTCGATGCCGAGCCTGCGGCCCGACTCGCGCGCTTCCGCGCGTCGCCTGGCAGCAAGCATCCCGCCGCCTTCGGCCTGGTGCCCTGCATCGCCGTTCGTGACCGAAACGAATTTGACCATGTGGCCCGCTGCCGCGTACTTGGCGGCGATGCCCCCGGCCTTGATGTCGCAGTCGTCGGGGTGCGCCCCGAATGCGATGACCCGGATCGGTTCGGCGGGGAGCTGTGGGGCGGCGGCAGTCATTGAAAGGTACAGGAGAAAGCGTGCGGTGCTCATGGCATTCGTCCTTCCGTCACGGTTTCTCGGCCCTGACGGCGAACGGCCATTCCCGCTGCCGCCGCGCGATCACCAGATACACCGCGGCGCCGAGCAGCAACGTACCGATACCGAACAGCACGAACGACGTGCCGAGAGACAGGAACACATAAATATAGCCCACCAGCGACACGATCGCGGGGAGCGGGTAGCCCCACATGCTGAAAGGCCTGTCGCTGGCTGGGCTGCGGGCCCGGATCAGGAAAAGGGCGACCGTGTGCCCGATGAACTGAATGAGGATCCGGGCAGCCATCAGTGCCTTGATCACATCGTCGAGGCTGAAGAAGCTCGCGGCGATCGCCCCAGTGCCGATCAGCAGGAGCGAGCGATGCGGGAATTCCTTGGTCGGATGAAGAGTCGCGAGCTGGCGGAAGAACACTCCGTCCCTGGCGGCGGCATACGGCACGCGGGAGTAACCCAGAAGCAGCGCGAAGATCGAACCGAACGCCGTGACCACGATCATGCCCGCGAGCAGCTTGGCGGCCCAGGGGCCGTAGACTCGCTCGATGAACAATGCCCCGAGGAACTGCGATTCCATCGCCTCCTGCCACGGAACGACGCCGATGAAGCTGAACGAGATAGCGATGTCGATCGCCGCGACCGCGAGGATCGAGTACAGCACCGCGCGGGGGATCGTCCGGCCCGGATCCTTGACCTCGGCTCCCAGGTAGCAGACCTGGTAGTAGCCCAGGAAGAGGTACAGCACCTCGGCGGAGCCCTCTCCGAGGCTCAGCAGGAAACCTAGGTCGAAGCGGATTGCGCCTTCAGGGATGTCGAAGGCGAGGGCGGGATCGAAGTGCAGGATCCCCGTGACGATCACCCATCCCGTCGTGAGCAGCATGGCCGACCAGAGGCAGAACATCAGCTTCGCGATGTCGTCGATGCGACGGTACAGCGCATAGATCAGAAGCGCGCATATGCCGGCGGCGAGGAACTTGCCCTCTAGCTCGCCCATGGCGGGGAGGAAAACCCGCAGGTACTGGACGAGGCCGATGTTGCCGCTGGCGATCTCGAGAGGACCCGCGAACAGGATCTGCCAGACGAACATGAACGCGAGCATGCGGCCCCAGGTCCGCGACCCGAAGCCTTCCCGCAGGAAGACATAGGTGCCGCCGGCAGCCGGCCTGGCCGCGCCGAGCTCGGCGACCACCATCCCGTCGGCGAGCGCGATGACCGTGCCGACAACCCACGCAAGGTACGCCTGCGGTCCTCCAAGAGTCTTGAGAATCAGGGCAATTGCGATGAACGGCCCGATCCCGACCATGTTGGACATGTTGATGGTCGTGGAATTGAGAAGCCCTAGCCTGCGCTGCAATGCCGCCATTGGGAAATTGGCCACCCGTGCCAGGTGCAGCTTAGCAGTCCCGACGCTGCGCGAGGGCGGCCAGGAAGGAAGGGACGGATCGAGTACGAGCTCGGAACAATTGCTACACTGGCCGCTCAGCATCAGCGGCAGGGCACCGAGCCTCGGCCGAGCGACCGATCCAAGCGGTCGCCTGATCGCATCGGAATGCTTGGGGAGACCGAATCGCCGCTCCGTCCGCAAGCTGTTCGCGTCGCAGCCGAGTCGAGCCCGTGCGTCCTGCACGGAGGCTGGCTTCCTGGCGACTCGGACGGAAAGTTTGTTGTTTGGGCTGAAGTGACCCACGGGTCGCGGCGCTCGCGCAAGGACGACCATCCTTTCCACTTGCAGGCGGCCGAACTCCTAGGCGCGCTGGCACAGGCCTGGCCCCGCCCCGGTGCCGACGAGGGGTTCGGCGTCGAGAGGATTCGAGCGTGGACCGTGCTGCCCGGCGACGGCAACGCGCCGGCTCCCTCGTTGGAACTGCAGGCGGATCTGGATCGCGATTCCTCGGCTGCAACGTCGTGGGGGTGCTGGCGAGTCGACGCATTGCAGATCGCGGATCCGGTCGCCATGCTCGAGCAGCTTCCAGGGAAGGATCCGCAGGGGATCAGGACTGTCCGGATCGGTCAGGATCTCCGCTTCTGGAGCCGATTGCTGGCCTCGCTCGAAGACGCGGTCCGTCGACACGAGTACTTGCCTGCGGTATTCGCCATTCGATCCGACGCTCGTGCCTCCCGCCGAAAGAAGTCCGGCGCATGGGATGCCCGATTCGATGCGGGCTGGGAACTGGCGGATGCGGCGAGGGAACGAATAGTCGATACATATTCCCTGGCCATGCCCGGTGCGTGCAGGGCTCTGCGGAGTCGTGCGCCGGCTGACGCCAGCGGACAAGGCGTGATGCCGGATGCCTGCATGCTCGCGTCCCACTTCCTTGCAGTCCACCTGGAGGCCCTGGTCGCTCGCGCGCGAATGCCGAGATTCGTGCTCGGCGCATTCGACCGGTCGTTTCCGATTCATGCCCTGCCGGCCGACAATCCGCTGCTAGAGCCCATCAGCGAAGCCACGTGGCAACAATGGCGGAAGTGGCGCGACCGGATTCAGCGGTCGTCCCTCGACGCCGACGAGCGAATCTGCTTCCGTCTTGCCGACGCCCCGCACACCTCACCCGATGACTGGAGGCTGGAGTGGTTGGTTTCATCGCGTCGCGACCCATCTCTGCAGGTTCCGCTTGCGGACTTCTGGGCTCGCGGCACATCCCGGCGTCCGTCGTCGCGAAGTGTCAGGGAAGTGCTGCTCCAGCTCGGCCAGGCCGCTCGCCTCTACGGCAAGCTTTGGGAGGGAATGGACAGCGACGCTCCCCAGGGACTCGCGTTGAACCGCGAGGAGGCACTTGACTTTCTGAGGTATCAGGCTCCGGTCTTGCAAGGCGCCGGGTTCCGCGTGATCGTGCCGGCCTGGTGGACTGTTACCGGCCAGAGGCGCCTGCGGCTGCGCCTAACCTCCCAGGGCGCGGCCGGAGGCGCGCCTGGAACCGAGTCCTCGGGCCTGCTGGGATTCGACACGCTAGTCGACTTCAAGCCGCAGCTTGTGCTGGACGGGACACCGCTGACCAGAGAGGAGTGGGAGCGAGTCGTAGCCGCGAAACAGGGCCTGGTCGAGTTGCGCGGGCAATGGATGGAGTTGGGGGGCGACGAGGTTTCCCGCCTCGAGGAGTTCTGGGAGAGCGGCGACAGCCTGCATCGCATGACGGTTGGGGATGTGTTGCGGACCGGAGCCGGAGCCGACGCTCCCGAGATCGTTCATGACGGCGAGGCAGGACGCCTGCTTGCCGGCTTCTGCGGAACCGGCGCACTGGAGCAACTCGAGCAGCCCGCCGGCTTTGCCGGCCAGCTCCGTCCATACCAGCTGCGAGGGTACTCCTGGCTGTCGTATCTAGAGCGACTCGGCTTCGGGGCTTGCCTCGCCGATGACATGGGCCTAGGCAAGACGATCCAGGTGCTCGCGACGATCTTGGAGGACAGGGCCCGGCAGCCCGATGGCGGCCCTACGCTACTGGTGGCGCCCACGTCCGTGCTCGGCAACTGGCACAGGGAGGCCCGGCGCTTCGCACCTTCCCTCGCCACGTACGTCCACCACGGTCCTGGGCGGCCCCGGTCCGCGGAGTCGTTTGCGAGTGCTGTTCTGGGCGCGGACATCGTGGTGGTATCGTTCGCCGGTGCCAGGCTCGACGTTGGCGTCCTGTCGAAGATCCAATGGCGGCGGCTTGTCGTGGACGAGTCCCAGAACGCCAAGAATCCCTCCGCTGCGGTGACGAAAGCGCTGCGTCGAATCCGCGCCAAGCGCCGAGTCGCCCTGACCGGCACTCCTGTCGAGAACAGGTTGATGGACCTTTGGTCGCTGTTCAGCTTCATCAACCCGGGCTACCTGGGAACCGTGACCGAGTTCCGCAAGAGTATCGAGCGCCCGATCATGAAAGACCGGAACCGCGTCGCAGCTGCTCGGCTGCGTGGCATGGTGCAGCCGTTCATCCTGCGCCGGATGAAGACGGACAAGGCGATCATTCAGGACCTGCCGGACAAGGTCGAGCAGAATTCCAATTGCAACCTCACCCCGGAACAGGCCTCGTTGTATGAAGCGGTCGTCCGAGACGTGGAAGCAAGCATTGGTGAAGCCGAGGGCATCAATCGCCAGGGCCTGATGCTGTCCACCCTGACCCGCTTGAAGCAGATCTGCAACCACCCTGCTCAATTCCTTCAGGACGCCAGCGAGTTCAGCGAGTCTCGCTCCCACAAGCTGGCGCGAGTCTGCGAAATGCTCGACGAGATCGAGGCGGAGGGCGAGAGCGCACTCGTGTTCACTCAGTTCACGGAGATTGGCAAGTCCCTTGAGGCGCTCTTCCGAAAGCGCTATGGCGGTGCCGTTTACTACCTCCATGGAGGCACGCCGAGGGCTCGGCGGGAGCACATGGTCGAGGAATTCCAGAACCCGGACACGGAACGGGCGATATTCGTGCTCTCCCTCCGGGCTGGCGGGACGGGTATCACTTTGACGCGAGCAAATCATGTCATTCATTTCGATCGCTGGTGGAACCCGGCGGTCGAGAACCAGGCGACGGACCGGGCGTACCGGATCGGGCAGGAGAAGCGCGTGCTGGTGCACAAGATGGTGACGATCGGGACTCTCGAGGAACGCATCGATGAATTGATCGAGTCGAAGCGGCAGCTGGCCGAAGAAATCGTCGGGTCCGGGGAGTCCTGGCTGGCGGATCTCGACAACGAGACCTTTCGCAAGCTGATCGCCCTGGAACGCAGCGACGCGGTGGTCGGTTGAACTGGGCGGTCAGGCATGGCGAGACGTAGCAAGACTTGGTGGGGCGCGGAGTTCCTGCAGGCTCTGGAGAGTTGCATGGAGGAGGGGCGCTTGCGGAGGGGGCGCAGCTATGCCGCGGAGCATCGCCGAAGGGACTTCAAGATACGGCAAGGCACGGTGACGGCCACCATGGTCGGCAATGTGAATCCGTACTTCGGTGTTTACAAGACCCCCTATTACAAGGTGAAGATCGACTTCAAGAAGGTCGCGGCGTCCAAGTGGAACGGGGTGCTACAGCGGATTGGCTCGAATGCGGAGTGGGTAACCCATCTGATTCTGGGAGAGGTTCCGCCCACGATCGACAGGGCCTTCGAAGGCCTGGCCGTTGGCCTGCTGCCGCGCGACCGCAAGGATCTCAAGTCGTCATGCTCGTGCCCGGACTGGGCGAATCCCTGCAAGCACGTGGCGGGCGTCTACTACCACCTTGCCGCGTTGCTTGATCGGGATCCCCTCCTGCTGTTCGAACTCCGGGGAATGGCTCGCACCAAATTGATGCGAGCCGTCGAGCAGTCGGAATTTGGTGCGGCGCTGGGCGGCGACACGAGCTCGGGCGATCCAGACTTGGCATCGTGCGTTGCTCCGACTCGTTTTCCGGTCATGGAACTGGGCGAGATTGAGACGCCTCCGGCCGACCTGCGGTCGTTCTGGCGGGGGCGTCCGCTGCCCCGGGGTGCTGGCCTCGGCCAGCAAGATCCGCCTGTCTCGGCGCTGCTGCTTAGGCGAGAGGGGGACTATCCGGCATTCTGGGATCGTGAAAACTCGTTTCTCGAGGCGATGGCAGAAGTCTACGAGCGGGTTGCAAAATCGCTGCCCGCGAACCTCGGCGACATTTCGCCGGACCGACGGTTCTGATAAGCGTTTCGCAGCGAACCGCGTCCAAGCGAATCGGGGAGAGGCCCTGCCTCCGGTCCCGCTCGGTTCGCTATTGCTACGCTGAAGAAACGGTTTAGGCTCCGATCGTCGACGGGTTGGTCGCGGAAAGCTTCGGGCCGGGGCGGATTGGTGTTGGAATCTGTTCTCGCGATGAGGTGGTAGCTCAGTTGGTAGAGCAACGGCCTTTTAAGCCGTGGGTCCTGGGTTCGAGTCCCAGCCGCCTCACCACCTGAATCGAAGCCAGGCCGGGGTCGGGGCTCGAAGAGATTCTAGTTGCCGCGGTCGAGTTCTCGGCCTGGCTATTTCCTCGGGCATCGAAAGAGACCCGCAGGGAATGCGCCTTCCGATGCCCGAGAGCGTGGACGCTCGCCTGGCCAACGCACCTCGCCTCGATGATGTCGTCCCCTGTCACTGGCCAGGGCGGCTCCAAGTCGTCCCCGGTGCGAACGGGTAAGATCTTTCTGCGCGCACGGCCCGGCCAGGCCGCCTGTCGGCAGCAACCTGACCGTCCTCCAGCGCCAGCACGCCATTGACGATCACGTGCCGGATGCCCGCGGGACTCTGAGCTGGGTCCGAGTACGTTCCCCTGTCGATAACCGCCTGCGGGTCGAACACGACGATATCCGCATCCGCTCCGTGCCGCAGACGGCCCTTGTTGCGCATCGCCGGGACGCGCCGCTCAAGTCGCCGTGCCGGCATGAGCGTCATCTTTCGGATCGCCTCGGGCAATGTGAGGGCACCTTGTTCGCGTACGAAGCGTCCGAGCACCCTTGCGAACGTCCCGAACGATCGCGGGTGCGCCCTCCCGCCGCTTAGCCACATCCCGTCGCTCGCGACCATGACAAGCGGGCTCGCAATCGCTCGCCGGACGCTCTCCTCGCTGTACAAGGGCGGCAGGATGATGGTTCCCCCCATTCGGCGCCTTTCCGGGAACGTCTCGCGCGTGAGTGTCTCGCCCGTCCGGACCCAAATGAACTGGGCGAGCTGCTTGTCCGTGTATTGCTCCCATTCGTTGAACAAGTGGGATTGGATCAGCGTGGACCCACGGTTGTACGGATAGGCTTCGGTGGTAATGTCGACTCCGGCCGCCTGGGCCCTTTCGATCAGGGCAAGGTAGTCGAGGACTCTGTCGCGTGCGCTGCTGTTGATATGCACGACATGGGCTTGGGCGCCCGTTTCGCGTGCGATGCCGATGACCTCCTCCAAGTTGGCGAACGTCTCGTGGTCGGTGCGCATGTGCACGTGGCAGCTGGCCCCGTAACGAGTCGCTAGACGGAACATCTCGACGACTTCCTCGCGGGTTGCGCCGGGCGTGTACGCCAGGCCGAACCCGACGGCCACCGCACCTTGTTCGAGACCGCGCGCAACCCGCCTGCGCAGCTGCTCCAGCTGCATCTCGGTCAGCTCGGCGGCGAGCGATTCGCCAGCGAGGCCCGGATTGCGGCCCAGCATCGCCATCTGTCGCGAGTACGGGTGCGAGATGCTGGCTCCGTGGTTGATGAGCGCCTTGCCGTGGCGATCCTGGTACCACGCGTCGATGTTCTCGACGCCGATCTCGAGTTCCAGTGACGTAGTGATTCCGTCGCGGATCTGAGCGTCGTAGTTCTCGAGGCTCTGCCCGTGCTGATGCAAGTCGATGAAGCCCGGCGCCACAACCATGCCGGATGCATCGACGATTCGCTCCCCTTCGAGGCGCTCCTCGCTGATGGCTGCCACGCGGCCGGCGACGATCCTATGTCGCGGACGCCGTCCAAACCGGATTCCGGGTCAATTACACGGCCGCCGCGGACAACGATGTCGAACGGAACCTGGGCGACCGACGCTGTCGCGAAGAGGATGAGAAGCGTAGCGATACATGTCACGGGGCGATTATGGCACCAACCGGCTGAACCTTAGCGGCTCGCTCCCGGTTTCGAGGGGGCGACCGTTCCCGCACCTGTGCGGCAGGCCGTGACGACTTGACGGAACCAATCGGGAGACCGGCCGGCGGGTGGCCGCGGACACGCTCGCAGCGTGTTGCGATCAAGCCGTCAAGCGCCTTGGCACGCACCTGCCTTTCGCCCGCGGAGCCTGGCCTGTCGAGCGATTCCTCACCGATCCCGGCCCGCCCCGCTAGATGACCGCTGGCGAGGCCGGACTTGGCGCGATACACTGGCCTGCGAGGGATATCGGTCGCTCCGGCGTCTGGCTGGTTGGAGGTTCAGTCCCAGCTTGACCGGCTGCCGCTACCGATCTCTGCCCCGCGCTCGCGTATGTCCTCGGCTCACGAACAAGTCTGGAAGTCCTTGGGGCCGGCCGCGTCATGGAAATTCCTACGGTGTGGAACCGAAATGCGTTCTCGCGCATCTAAGCCTGCGCGCAGACGTACTCGAAGGAGGTGCAGTTCCATGCGAGCTTCGATCGGCCTCATTGCCTTGTCGGCATCATTGGTGCTTCCCGCCACACCCGCCTTCGCTGACGGAGCCGCTACCGGCCCTGCACTCGGAGTCGCCAGGATCAGCATCGTCCAAGGCGATGTTGCGGTGATGCGCGGCGATTCCGGCGACTGGATTGCCGCTACAGCGAACATGCCGGTGGTCGAAGGCGACTCGCTTCAGGTAGGCACCGGAGCCAGAGCCGAGATCCAGCTCGCCTACGGCAACTTCGTTCGGCTCGGCAGCGACACCGAGGTCCAGTTCCTGGAACTGGCGGAGAAACGATTCCGGCTGAGCGTGCTGCAGGGCAAGGCGATCTACAGCGAACTGCCGGGCAGCGAAGCCGACATCGATATCGAGACGCCGATGGCGGCAGTCCGCCCCATGAAAGCGGGCCGCTATGTCGTTAGCGTGCTTGCGGACGCCACGTACATCAGCGTAATGAAAGGCAAGACGGAGGTTGCGTTCCAGGTCACGTCGCGCACGCTCGAGAGCGGCCGCACGATGATCGTCCGCTCGGGAACGGGCGGGGCGGAATTCGAAGTGCAGAGGTCGGTGCCCATGTCCGAGCTCGATGACTGGGCGGCCAGCAGGGACAAGGAGGCGCGACAGACGACTTCCTACCAATACGTCAGCCGCGACATCTCCGGGGCTGGCCAGCTCGACCAGTACGGCGAGTGGCGATACGTCCCCGGGAGGGGCAACTCCTGGTTCCCCTACGTGACCGTTTCGTGGACGCCATATCGCCACGGGAACTGGATCTGGCTGGACTACTACGGCTGGTCCTGGGTGGGCGCGGAGCCCTGGGGCTGGGCGCCCTATCACTGGGGGCGCTGGTATCGGCACAATGTCTACGGCTGGGGGTGGTACCCGGGGGCTCCTGGCCTCCGACATGTTTGGCGTCCTGCCCTGGTGGCATTCTTTGGACACAATCCACTCCTCCGCCAGCGCGCGTGGGACCGGTTCGGCGGGATCGCCTGGTGCCCGCTCGCTCCAGGCGAGACGTACGTGCCTTGGTACGGACAACGGCTCTACAGCGGCGCGGCGCGCAACGCAATCGTTGTCGACAACAGCGTTCGCATCTACAACCGCTACAGCAACGCCCGTGGGAATAGCGGTGTCTCTTACGTCGAAGCGAGCAACTTCGGGCGCGGGGCGAGTCAGGCTGCGCGGTCGTTGAGAACTGGGGACTTGGGCGCGGCTGTTGCGATACGCGGCCCTGTGCCGGTCGTCCCGGATCGCGCCAGCCAGGGACGGCTCCTGCAGGCCCGGGCGTCCCGCGGAGGTGGAGCCGCGCTGACGTCGTTGCGCCGGACTGGGTCATCCACTCTGCGCGACGGCACGACACGCGTTCCGTTTGATGACCAGAGGAATCGGATTCGCGCTTCGGTCGACGAGTTCCGGAGCACCTATCGGCCAGCCGCCGCCGCGATCGGATCCAATAGCAGGGTTCGTGCTTCGGTCGCTGGGGGCACCGCTGCGGGTTCGTCCGCTCGATCCGGGGTGGTCAGCACCCCAACCGATTCGCCACGCTCCTCGACAGCCATTCGGAGTATCCAGCCGACAGACGGAATCCGGCCCGGGGTCGGATCGAGCGCTTCGACAAGGGTGTCGGTCACCAGTGGGCAGGCTCCAGCCGTGGTATTCGCGCCGCGAACTAGGTCACGGACCGGTGCGAGCGTGCGATCCGCAGCCAGGGGAACGCGGGAATCGCTGACCCGGTCCAGCGCCAGCCGGAACCCAGCGCAGGTGACGAGGCCTTCGGCCTTGCCGCGCGCGTCGGTTGCAGCGCGAACGCAAGGGGGGATCCGGTCCACGCCCGGCACAAGTACCAGCGTCCGTACGTCCCGTGCGAGCACCGCGACTCGATCAACGGTCTATACGCCGAGAAACCGCTCGCGAGTGGGCACGTCCTCCACCCCTTCCTCGGCCACCGGGAGAAGCTCGAACAGCCGGGCTTCGACCGTGTACACGCCGAGAACCAGCTCTCGCGGCCGCGTGCAGTCCCAGCGCCGCAGCAACTCCGGCCGAGGTTCCAGCCCGTCGTACTTCCCGAGCACTCGGTCTCGGAGTTCGGGGAGTTCAGGCGGCGGATATCGGGGCTCGAGCTACCCGTCCGCCCGATCATCCAGTCGCAGCTCGGGATCCTCTTCCAGCGGGCGAACATACGGAGGCGGAAGCAGCAGCCGAGGGTCGTATCCGAGTTCTTCCAGCCGCAGCAGTTCGTCGTCATCCCGCTCGAGCTCGAGCGGATCGTTCGGCTCGCGGTCATCGTCCAGCAGCTCTTCGTCCTCCTCTAGATCCAGCAGTTCCGGAAGGTCGGCGAGCAGCTCTTCGTCTTCGAGGCCGTCGGATCGCTAGGATTTCCCGAGGCCGGAGCGAGGCGGCTTGCCCTTACCGAACGGGCGTCCGGTGGCAGGCTAGGCCCGGCCACGACTAGATCTTGCCTACGATGAGGACTCGAAAGCCCGTCGTCATTGACACCGATCCGGGCTTGGACGACGCGTTGGCCTTAATCCTGGCCCTGCGCTCGCCATCCTTGGATGTACGCGCGATCACTGTGGTGGCCGGCAACGTTCCGCTGGCGGCATGCACGGCAAACACTCTGCGAATCCTAGAGGTCCTGCAGCCAGAATCGCTGCCGGTCGTCTTCGAGGGTTGCGAAGACCCCCTCAGCCCGCGCGTCGCCCGAGCCGAGCACGTGCATGGTGGCGATGGCCTGGGCGGAATCTCCAGCTGCTACCCCGTCCGGCATTTGGCCGCCGCTCGCGGACATGCTGCCGATGCGATGGTCGAATTGGCTCGGAAGTATCGCGACGACCTCGCCATTGTCGCCCTTGGTCCCCTCACCAACGTCGCGACGGCGCTCGATCGGGACAAGGAGGCGATGTCCGGGATTCGCGAGCTCGTCGTGATGGGCGGTTCCGGCGACGGCAGGGGCAATGTCACGCCGACCGCGGAATTCAACTTCTACTCGGATCCTCTGGCCGCCCGTGCCGTGGTTCGATCCGGTTTGCCCGTCACCTTGGTCGGGCTCAACGTCACGGAGCGAGCCCTCCTCCCGAGGGAGCGCTTCAACGAGAGCTTGGACGCCATGCAGCCCGGCATTCTCCGCTCCTTTCTGGGCGATATAAGCCGTCCGTATTTCGACTTCTGCCGGAAGGAAGCTGGCCGCGACGCCTGTGCCTTGCACGATCCCATGGCCGTTGCGGCAGCGATCGACCCGAATCTGGTGCAAACGGAGCGGATCAGCTGCGACATCGTCACTTCGCAGGGAATGGCGCGCGGGACCATGATCGCGGACCGCTCGGGTTCGGGCCGGTTTCCGGTCCGCGTTGCGACTGCCGTCGATGCCCGAGGCTTCCTCGATAGGTTCCTCGGCACAGTGTGCGGTTCCTGACTGCTCAGTCCGCGTTGCCTCCCGACCGCACGGCGCGACTGCCTAGAGTCTCCATCCATGACTGCTCTAGTTGCGGACGGTCGAGTTGCTTGCGCCAACTCAGCAAGAACATTCGCACCTTGAAGCTGCGATTCGACTCGATTGCCTGCAGCAGTGCGGCGCCGCCTGCCGTACCGGCCAAGCCTTCGGAGCAGATCAGGTCCTCAGTCGCGTCGCAGTCGCTGATCTCACCCAGCGCTCCCTGGAATGTCTTGAGCGTCTGGATAATGCCTTCCAGGTCAGCCCCGTAGTGCCCGCGGAACAGTTCCAGGCTGTACCGCAGGCGCTTGCCTGCCAGCCGGAGGCGGTGGAGCTGCCCCGCGGTCGGCTCGGCGGCGAGAGTCTCGCGCCCAAGCGCGAGGAACTTGGACGCCAGTCCTGGCAGGACCTTCCGAGCGTTCGAAACGCACGAATCCGTCGCGTTCCAGTCCCGGTGTCGCATAACGTTGCTCATCTTCGTGCGCAGGGGAAATCCGCAAGCTTCGCCTTCACCCTCGATCCAGCCCGAGCCGCTCGAGCCAGCGATCTGCAAATCGGTCGAATCGATCGCGTTTGACGTGGCTGCGCAGGCTGTCGGCGGCTGCGTCGCGTTGCCTCTTCAGCGCCGCGATCAACTCGGAACCGGGCTCGAGGCCCGCTTCCGCAGCCATTGCCAGCGCGATGTCTCGATCCCTGACGGAACCTCCGGCGGCCAGAATCGCCTTGGCCCGCTTCCGCAGGCGGCGCGTGTCCGGGCTGTCCAGCAGCTGATGGAAGCAATCGAGCAAGTACTGCAACCGGCGCGCCGCGACTCGAAGGTCGTGCACAGCGTCCGGGCTCCGGTCTAGCCGCGCTCGCCCCAGCTGCCTCTCGACTTCCGCAATTCGCCGCGCGGTCATCCGCCGCGCGAACGCAAGGATGCTTGCGTCGTGTTCCGCCATATATGTTCTCTCGAAGAAGCGAAGTTGGATTCCCGGCCTCTCGACGGACGGTGAGCGGTTATGCGAGTCCGCCTTGGCTCGTTCAAATCGCGACGCCCACGATACCCGCGAGTTCCGGGATCGTCGGGTTGCCGTAGTATGCGCCGTCGATCTCGAAGGTGGGCACTCTGCGCTTGCCGTCGTTCTTCGCCATGACGAGTTGCACTGCTTCGTCGTCCTGTTCGATATCGATCTCTTCGAATTCGATCTTGTTGTCGCGAAGGAAGCGTTTCGCCCTCCAGCAGTCAGAGCACCAGTTCGTGGTGTAGACCCGGATCCTCATAGCCAATTTCCAGAATACCAGTCTCGTCTCGGGCCTCTGCCCGAACTAGGCCCACCGTCCCAGGATCGGCAGCCAGCCCTTGCGGGCCACTAGCTCGACTAGGTTCAGGACGATTGCAAGTGCCAGCAGCAGGGGCCAGAGATCCATCCACCGCGTGACCGTCCTGCCGCCTGTATCGAAGAGATTCTCGGGAGCGGGATTCGCGCGGCCTCCTGTAGCAGCTGCGATCGAGCGCAGCAGTTCCGCATCCGAACCGTAGCGTCGAAGCTCGGAATTCTCGCGATAGAAGGCCGTTTCTGGGAACGCCCGCGACAGCTCGGCCGGCCGGATGCGGAACAGGCCGTATCGGCCCTCCGCCGGGAATCGCGCCTCGTACCCGCCGCTCGCCGGCTTCGGCGAGGTGACGTGCCGGTAGCCTGGCGGACCGATCGCGAACAGCTCCGGCACGGAGGCTGCATCGGGTTCCCGCGACGGTCGGTAGCGGACGACGATCTCGTCGCTCGCCGCGTCGTACTCGGTCTCCGTGTCGGTTGGAGCGGCGCGGGGAAGGATATCGCGCAGCGCGTTAGACCAGAACGTGTCAAAGCCGTCCCAGGCAACCCAGTTCGTTGCCCAGCGGTCCTTAGCGTCGGAGGTGAAGACGGCCGACCGCCCCAGGCCGTATTGCCAGCGCACGAGCAACGGATCTCCCTCGGCGGCTTGCAGGACCGTTTCGGCTGCGGGCTTCGTCTCGAACTTGACCCAGCCAAGCAGCGGACCGGGCTCGGTCAGGTCGAGGCCGGCGAGAAGTTCGAATTCCCGCTCGGAATACGGCACGAACTCCCTCTCGGTGACCGAAGTGCCGGTATGCTCCATCACGTCCTTGAGCACGATCTGCTCAAGAGCCGAGATGTTGATGAGGAAGTAGGACTGGCCGTCCGCGCTGCGGGCGACGCGCTCGAGATACGACCGGTTCACGTCCTGTCCCAGGCCGATCGTAGAAATCGTGACTTCGTTCGCGGCGGCCTCGCGGGCCAGTGCGATACTGTCGCCCTCTTCCGAAATCCCGTCAGTCAGCAGCAGGATGTGCTTGTATACCGCTTTCTGGGGCTCAATGAGCCGGAATGCCTCGGCAAGCGCGGGGGCAATCTGCGTCCCGCCGTCAGCCACGATCCCGCTAATGAGCTGCTTGGTCTGGGCCGGCAATTCGTTGCGCTGCAGCGGCACGGCCCATTCGAACGAATTGTCGAAGGCCAGCACGCCGACGCTGTCGATGGAGCGCAGGTTCTCGACGACTCCAAGCGCCGACTGCCGGGCCAGATGCATCTTCTTGCCCTCCATCGACGACGACTTATCCACCACAAGGACGACTGCGGTCCCCTCCGGGGTCCGCGGCGGGGCGAGCGTTGCGGGCAGCATGGCCTGCAGGGCGTCCTCGACCTTGTCCTCGCGATCGCGGTAGAGGTTCTTCTCCCCGGCGATGAGGAAGAAGCCGCCGCCCTCGCGAACGAAGGCGGCCAGCCGTTCCTTCATTGCATCGGGCCATGCTTCGAAGTCCTCGTTCGAGCAAAGAACAATGTCGTAGTCCAAGGGCTCCGCCTGGGCCAGGACCATTCGGCTGGAAGCGCGGTCAAGCTCGAATCCCGCCGCCCGTGCGACATCGCCAAGAGGCGCGTTCTGTTCGACAGTATCGGAAGAGACGAGGAGCGCCCGAGGCGTTCGGATCGACACGGATCCGGCGAATCGGATTTCCCCGCTGTCGCCGGCTGAGAGGAGGCCCTCGACGAGCGTAGCGCCCGGCGACTTAATCGTGGCGCGAGCTGTGACCGTGGTCCTGCCCATCGGAAGCTGCATTGACTCGCCGCCGATCGCCTTGCCTTCCGCCCGCAGTTCCAACCGAGCCTGCACGGGCTCGGGACTGTCGACGTCGAATTCGATCGGAAAGCGCTCGCCGACAAATGCCCGGCGCGGCAGGCGGAGGCCGGCGAGGCGGAGATCGGGCTCCGAGCGGCCCGAAAGAGAAACCGTGTCGATCGGCACCTTCCGTTTCCAGGCCTGGTAAACGGCCCGCTCCACAGCCCCTTCGTTGGCCAGGCCGTCGCTCAGCAGCACAAGCCGGGGGATGCGATCCGCGGGCAGCGCGCCCAAGGCGTTGCGGACGGCTGCCTCGATGTTCGTCGAACGGCTTGTGCCGAGGTCCCGGATCTCTCGAAGCGGCATCGAGCCGAATTCGAGTTCCCGCAGCGTATGGCCTCCTCCTGCTGCGCGAGCCTGCTGGACGAACGACGCCTGCTGTCCGCGCTGCTCGTCGGGGATGCTTTCCGAGGCGTCGCTCAAGACCGCCACGGCGGAGTAAGTTTCCCGGATTTGCCATTGGGGACGGGTAAGCGCGAGGCACACTGCCGCCAAGGCGAGCGTCTTCAGCAACAGCCCGAGGCGCCGGGAACTCTGGCTCCATTCCCACGCGAACCATGCGGCCAAGGGAAGTAGCAGCAGGGCCGGCCAGCCAGTCTCCATGCTCACGGCGCGCCCTCCTGCAGTCTTGCCTCCGCTGGCTGCAACGCGTCGGCCTCCAGCCGGCGCCCTCGTCCGAATCGGACCCAGTCGTAGAGCAGGATCAGCGCCGCTACGGACGCCAGCCAGGGCCAGGGCACCCAAGGCTGCCCGCCGCTCGACGGCGAGACTGGCAAGCCTCGCTGCACGCCGTCGGGCGGCTCCCACGCAGCCGTTGGAATTTGGGGCTGGTTCAGGAAGAGCGTGATGTCGCGATCAGCCGTCCTGGCTCGGTAGGTCCCCTTGCGGCCGGCGAAAAAGCGGACGCTGCCCCCCTCCAGGATCCACGGCACGGTCTCGCCTTGTTCTGTCCGCACAACGATTTGCTCGCGTGCCGAGTGCGGGGCTTCGATCTCTACCGTGCCAGGCGAGCGCGCCTCCACCAACTCCGAGCGGAACGCACCGGCGTCGAGCCACGCAACAGCGTTCGCGAAGAGAAGAGGCGCGGCCAGCTTGTTGCGCACGGAATCCCCGGCGAGGTCGAACCCGAACGCCACGATCCGGCTCTCGCTGGTCGCGCGCGCGACGATGACCGGCCCTTCGGAGGTTCCAGCCACGATTTCGTCGCCGGCGCGGGATTCGAATACGCGCGAACGATCCGGCGTTAGGTCCCTGTCACGCACTCCGCGGGCGAGCGGATGGGACGCTGACCACTCCTCGATCGGCCGGTTGCGGATCGAATGCGCTTCGCCTGCCGGAGACGCCGTTCCGGGCGGCGAGATGTAGATGGCCCGCTTCGACAGACCCGCGTCGCCTCCGCGAGCCCAGACATGAATCGCATCCTCGGTCAGCTCGTCTTGCGAAGCCACGAAGCTGGGCTCGACATGGGCGCCGGATGCTATCAGCGGCTCGAAAGTCGCCCTGGACCCTCCAACGACCTGCAGGGGAGTGCGACGCAGGTTGGGAATTTCGATCATCGCCTCGTTGTTGCCGACATAGGCGTCGGCCTCAGCCGACCGGGCCGTCAATCGCCCAGGCCGCCGGGTGCGCAGAGTGAAGCGCAATTCAGCGTCCTCTGCGGGCCCGATCGAGAGCTCCCTGTGCCCGAGCGGATTGCTGTCGAACAGGAAATCGATGCGGGCGGTCGCGGCACTGCTCCCGTAGTTTCGGGCGACCAGATCGATGTTCCATTTCCCGAGTTCGGCCGGGTCAGCCGCGGCTCGCAGCGCGACGAGCCCGAGCGCATCGCTGGGCGTGTCCGTCTCGAGGTACCGCACCCCCGCCAGGCCGCCCGAGCGAGTGGGCTGCCCCGAGTGCCTGCCGGGTCCCACATAAACCGTTTCTCCGATGCCCGCACGATCTGCGGACAGATCGCCGTCGATACCGAGCGCCAGGCGGAGGGTGCCCTCGGCTAGGTCGAACGCCGATCCCAGGTCGAGCGCCGTCCAGCCCGGCTCGGCGGCCAGGATTGCATCGCGCAATCGCTGCCGGTCCTGAGTGAAGGGAACCCTCACCGTCGGCGCTCCGTCGGCTTCGATCAGGAGCACGCGGTCGGGACCGGGCACGCGTTCCAAGTACCTCAGTGCCAGCGCCTTGGCCTCTTCCATCAGAACGTCGCCGTCTTCGTCTGGCATCGCCATCGCGGCCGAGGTGTCAAGCAGGATGATCCGCTGGCGCGCCGCGGGGCCTGTCGTGCCAGGGCGAGGGTCGGCGATGGCTAGGAGCAGCAGAAGCAGCGCGAGGAGCTGCAGGAGCAACGAGAGAGGATGCTGGATTCGCTTGTGCCGGTGCCGTACGGCAGGGGCGGGCCGCCGTGGCCAGAAACGCAATGTGGAGACGAGCAGCCTCCGTCGCGAACGGTCATAGAAATACAGCGCGACGAGGAGGCCAGCGACCGGCAGGAACAGCCCGAGCAGCTGGCCGAGCGCAAGGTTGAGCAGTCCCATGGCGCTATGCCCCGCCGCGTTCGGGCCGGCGTCCGGCGCTCATTTGAGTCGATGCAATCTGCCGGAAGAGAACCGTTTCCAGCGGCGTGGCTGTCGAAACGTGAAGGTATTCCGCCCGCGAGCGCGTTGCGTGGCGCTCGAGTTCCGCGCAGAATCTGTCGTACGCCTCTCTGTACTCGCGGGCGGAGTCGTCGTCGAGGCTGACGCGAATCATCGCGTCCGACTCCGCCTCGAATAACTCCAAGTCGCCTCGCCAGGGAGGCTCTCGGTCGGCTGGGCCGGCGACATGCAATAGATGGACTTCATGCCCTTCGTTCCCTAGATGCTCTAGCGGCAGGTCATGCCCTGACGGGTCGAGGAAGTCGCTTAGCACGAAGGTCAGTCCGGGCACTCGATACTTCATCAGGTAGTCGCGAACGGGTCGCTGGAAGGATGTGCCGCCGCCGGTCCGCAGTCCGGAAATGTATCGGGCTGCCTGGGCGTATCGCAACCGGCCGCCTTGCGCGCTAAACGACTCGGTCAGCGCAGTTCCGAACGGCTGGAGCACGATTGTCTCCAAGCGGACCAAGCCAACATAGCAGAGCGCCGCGGCCAAGCGGCAAGAGTATGCGAACTTCGATTCGGACGGTTCGGTCCCTCCGCACGCCATGGATTCGCTCGTGTCGATCAGGATCCGTACCGGGATGCGCGGCTCCGACCGAAACAGTTTCAGGAACATGCGCTCCAGTCTCATGAAGGCGCGCCAGTTCACGGCCCGAAGGTCGTCGCCGTGCTGGAAGTGGCGATGATCCAGGAACTCGTGCCCGACTCCCGGGTAGCGAGAGACGATGTCGCCGCCGATCCGACCTCGAAACGACTGGCGCCAGCGGATTGTGAGCCTTTCCAGCTTCTCGAGTGTCTCCCTGCTCAGCAGCTCGGCAGGGGCCTGCATCGCTTCAGCGTAGCAATCGAATCGAACCGGGCTCGCACGCGGGCCTGGGGTTTGCGCCTCCGGCAGTGTCGTTCCGGCTGGCCAGGGGTGCCCGTGCTAGGCTGGATTTCCGCCGATGCGAATCAGTCAGATGCTTATGGCTGGATCGCCGACGGTCTCCTTCGAGTTCTTCCCGCCCCAGGACGACGCCGGGTTCGCACGTCTCTTCCAGACGATCGAGGCTTTGCGGCCCTTGGATCCGAGCTATGTCTCGGTAACCTACGGAGCGGGTGGCAGCACCCGCCGCAAGACCGTCGATCTGGTCCGGCGAATCAAGCACGAGATCGGCCTCGAGTCGATGGCGCACCTCACCTGCGTGGGCGCCTCCGGCACCGAGATTGCTAACGTGCTGGACACTCTCGAAGCCGGTGGCGTGGAGAACGTCCTTCCTCTCCGCGGCGACCCTCCCGCCGGGCGGGATCGGTTCGAGCCGGTTCCCGGCGGCTTTCGCTACGCCAGCGAACTCGTCGCCTTCATCCGCCGGAACTACGGCTTCTGCCTAGGGGGCGCATGCTACCCGGAAACGCATCCGGAGGCGCCCAGCCCCGAGGCCGATCTCGCGAACCTCAAGCGCAAGGTCGAAGCCGGAGCCGAGTTCCTGATCAGTCAGCTATTCTTCGACAACAGCGATTTCCTGCGCTTCAGGGACCGAGCCGTCAAGGCCGGCATCGGCGTGCCGATCATTGCGGGCATCATGCCGGTCAGGAGCCTGAAGCAGACGCAGCGGTTCGCCCAGATGTGCGGGGCCAGAATCCCGGCGGACTTGCTCGGCCGGATGGAGATTGTGCAGGACGATCCCTCGGCCGTTCGCCGCATCGGGATCGAGCACGCTACCCTCCAGTGCCGCCACTTGCTCGAGGCGGGCGTCGCCGGCCTTCATTTCTACACCTTGAACCACTCCACGGCGACGCGGGCGATCTATCGCGATATCCGGGGCATGCTGGGTGCCCGGACAGGATCCGCCTGAGCTCAGGCTTCGGGGTACTCCATCGTCAGAGGATCCGGCAGCGGAATCGAGCGGATCCCGCCGTCCCCCGCGAGCGATTCGAAAGAGAACTCGGGACGGTCGGGATTCCCCGCTAGGACGGCCTCCCTGTCGCCGACGACCAACGCCACGAGCTTGTCGGGATGGAGGTGGGCTTGCGCCGCTTCGAGCACGTCGGCGGCGCTGACGTCCCCGATCCGCTCCCTGTAGGTCTTCCAGTAGTCCTTCTCCCGACCCGTGAACTCGTCGCTAGCGAACGTGCCCGCGACCTGGCCCGCCGTGGCGAAGAACCGCGGGAAGATCTCCACTAGGTAGTTCTTCGCAGTGTCGAGCTCTTGCGCAGTGACCTTTCCCTCTTGCATGCGATTGATCTCCTCGACCAAGATCGCGGCAGCCTGGGCGCAGGTGGCGTTGCGGGACTGGAATCCGGCGCTGAAGGTGCCGGGATAGTATGTGCCGGGCTGGTACCGGGAGTACGCGCTGTAGGCCAGGCCCTCGTCTGAGCGGACCCGCGTCATGATGCGCGATGTGAATCCGCCCCCGCCCAGAACGGAATTCATGATCCTGACCTTGAAGGCGTCGGGATGGGTTCGCTGAATGCCGACGTGGCCGAGTCGCACATGCGACTGATTCACGTCGCGGCTGGATTTGTCGACCACGTACACGCCCGACTGCGGCTCATGCGACGGTGGCGGGATCTGAGCCGGCTCTGCGAGGTCAGTCGGCCAGCCGTCAGCCAGCGCCGAGTTGAGGCGTCCCAGCATGTCCGCCGTGTCGAAGTCTCCCGCAACGGAGAAGAACATGCGCGAGGGATCGAGACTCTGTGCATGGAGGAGCTGCATGGCCTCCCGCGTGATTGACTGGATGGAAGCCTGCGTCGACTGGACCGTCGTGAAGTGGTCGCCGCGGACCAGGCGGCTGAACTCGCGTCCGAGGATTCCGTCCAACCGGTCGTTGCGGCGTGCCAGGCCCTGCAGGCTCCGGGATCGCGCGATCTCGAGGCGTTCGGGGTCGAATCCCGGATTCTTGAGCATGTCGAAGAACATGTCCAGGGACGCGTCCAGGTTCTGTGTGAGGCAGTTGACCGAAGCTTGCGCAGAAGTCGAGCCGATGCTGGAGCTGACTTGCGTCGCTAGGAACGCGGCTTCTTCGTCGAAGTCGCGCGCGCTGCGCGCCGCGGTGCCCCCTGATCGCATCTGGCTGCCCGTGAAGGACGCCAGACCGGCGCTCTCGGGCGGCAGCTGATACGAGCCGGCCCGAAGTGTCAGCGAAACAGTCACGAGCGGCAGCTGGTGATCCTCGACGAGATAGGTGACGGAACCGGAATCCAGTTCGTGGCGATACGCGGGCGGGTCGGGCGGGTCGTAGTCGAGCTTGGGGAACACCAGGTTGCGGGGATGCTCCGGCACGGCTTCCTGCCCTCTCGCAACCGTCGCGAGGGCGCCGCCTGCCGCGGCCTTGAGCCAATCGCGCCGCTTCATCGCGGGCCTCCTTGGGGAGGGCGTCGCGGTCCCGGGCGCCTGCCGCCGGGCGGTCCCGATCCCTCCTTGGTGTAGTACAGCGCCACGCTCCGGTTCGTCTCGGTGAAGTACTGCTTTGCCACGCGCTGGATGTCTTCGGGCGTGACCGCTTGGATGCGGTCGGAGAAGGCGTTGACATTGCCCCATTCGCCCAGAGCCTCGTAGGTGAGCAGCTGGAGCATGAGGCCGAACTTCGACTGGAGCTTGCGGAAGTCCCCGGCCAGCTGCTGGTTCTTGACCTTCTGCAGCTCGCGGTCGCCGACCGGCTCGCGGTCGATCAGGTCCAGCTCGGCGAGCAGCGCAGCTTCAACGTCCACGGGAGTCTTGCCAGGAGCGGCCACGCCCCTCACTTGGAATGAACCGTCGTACTTGCGGCCGTCCACACCCGCCCCTGCCTGGACAGCAACCTGCTGCTCCAGGACCAGTGACTTGTAGAGCCGTCCCGTACGCCCGTTCAGAATGGCGGAGAGCACGATCAGCGCCGGCTCGTCGACGTGCGCGTCCGGAACGGTATGGAACCGGATCGACACCTGCGGGCGCGTTTCCGCATGGCCGAACAGGCGCTGCTCCGCCTGCTGCTCGACCTCTCGCGTTCGCACGGCTTCCGGGGGACGCCCCCTGCGCTCCAGGCGGCCGAAATATTTCACCGCGAGTTCCTTGACGCGATCGAGATCGAAGTCGCCCACCAGGGATGCGACGAGGTTGTTCGGGGAGTAGTACCGGTCGAAGAACTCCATGGCCTCTGCGCGCGTGATCGCGTCCAGGTCGCTCGGCCAGCCGATCACCGGCCATCCGTAGGGAGACGACATCCAGAACATCGTCTCGAACTGCTCGTCGAGCTTGCCCGTCGGCGTCGAATCGGTGCGCAGGCGACGCTCCTCCCAGACGACGTCCCGCTCGCTATAGAACTCCCTGAAAACCGGGTTGTTCAGCCGGTCCGACTCCATCCAGAACCACAGCTCGAGCTTGTTGGCCGGGACGTTGATGAAGTAGATCGTGAAGTCGTTCGTCGTCCCGGCGTTCATTCCCGACCCGCCGTTCGTCGTGTAGATCTGCGAGAACTCGTCCTTGACGATCAGCTCGCGCTGCTCCGAAAGGAGCTTGTTGAAGCGCTCCAGCAGGTCGGTGTGCGCGGGGCTTCGGTGAGCCGGGTTGCCAGCATCGTCGATCAGTCCGCGCCGCTGCTCCTCGAGCAGCACCGCTTTCTCTGCCTGGATCTCGGCGCGCAGTGCGTCGAGATCCTCGATGATCGCTGAGTCGCGCTCGATGTCCTTGGTTCCGATCGTCTTCGTGCCCTTGAACATCATGTGCTCGAAGAGGTGCGCCACCCCAGTCACTCCGGGCCTCTCGTTGACCGAGCCGAACTTCGATATCCAGCCGGCCGCAACGTTGGGATCGCCTGCTTTCGGCAGCAGCAGGAACTTCATGCCGTTGTCGAGGGTGAACTCTTCAACCTCGACCCGTTGGCCGGCCAGCGAAGCGGCGAAAAGCGACGCGCACAGCAAGGCGTGGAGGATTCGATGCGCCATGGGTTCCTCTTCAGTATGACGCAAGGTTTCCAGGCTCCGTTCTCGTCGTGCCGCGTTGCCTGCGGTGGCGGTGATATCCTTTTCGCCACCGTGGACTGGAACCTGATCAAGCGAGTCGCGGCCAGCTTCGCGCCCGGCATTTTCATCATTGGCTACGTTGTCGGAACTGGCAGCGTCACGACCATGAGCTCCGCTGGCGCCAGCTACGGCATGTCGCTGACATGGACGCTCGCACTGGCGTCGCTGTTCACGCACCTGATGATCGTCGGCATCAGCCGACTGACGATCCTGTCCGGGGAAACGCTGCTGCATCTCTTTCGCCGGCACTTCGGCGCTCCCGTCACGGTGCTGATCATCGTCTCCCTCGCGGCGACTCAGCTCACCTCGATCATCGGGGTCATGGCGATCGTCGTCGACGTTCTAAGGGAGTGGACCGGCTCGGCATTCGGTCTCGCGGTCGACCCCCTGGGCTTGGCCGTGTTCTTCACGCTCCTTCTCGTCACGCTCTACTGGGTGGGCCGCCACGCCTTCTTCCTCAAGGTCCTTGCCTCGCTCGTCGGCGTGATGGGCATAGCGTTCTTCTGCACGGCCGGGATGGTCCTGCCGGACCTGCGCGAGCTGGCGGCGGGATTCGCGCCGAGCATCCCCGATGCCGGCAATCCGCGGCTCCTGATTGCGGGAATGGTCGGCACGACGATGGCTTCGGTGGTGCTGTTCACGCGCAGCGTGCTCGTCAAGGAGGAGGGGTGGAAGGCCGCGGACCTTCCGCTCGTAACGCGCGACTCGGCATTCTCGATGACGATGCTCTTCTTCATCAATGCCGCGATCATGGCCTGCGCGGCCGGAACACTGCATCGCCAGGGGATGGAGATCGAGGCGGCGATCGACATGGTGAAGACCCTGGAGCCGCTGGCGGGAGGCCTCGCGACCGGCGGATTCGTGATCGGCATTCTAGCCGCGGGGCTTTCGTCGCTGTTCCCCAACTACCTGCTGGGCCCGTGGATGGCTGCGGATTTCCTGGGACTGTCCCGCGACATGGGACGAGCGGCGTTTCGAGCCATGGTGGTCGGCGCGTCGCTCTTCGGGCTGGCCGTTCCCGTGCTGGGCGGCAGCCCGGTTCAGATCATGATCGCCTCGCAGGCGCTCAGCCCGGTTGCCATGCCCCTGCTGGCGCTCTTCGTGCTGATTCTTCTCAACAAGCGGGACGTCGCCGGGAACCGACCGCCTTCGCTCGCGTTGAACGCCGGGCTCGCCGTGACAGTCCTGTTCTCGTTCTACATGTGCTACATCGCGCTCTGGGGGTTCCTGGGGCGCTGAGACCGGTCCTGCTTCAGGTCCGGCCGGCGCCCGCGGGCCGCTTGCGGTCGACATGGGCCAGTGCCCTTTCGGCGGTCCGCCGATCGACCATGTTCCGTTCGCGATAGTAGGAAACGACCTCTCGGATCCGGTAGAGACTGTGAACCGGGTAGCCCATGTTCCGTATTTCGCGGCCCCCCTCTTGTTCCCTGTCGACTACGACGAGGATCCTCGCTACCTCGAGCCCGGCTTCGCGCAAGAACCGAGTCGACCAGATCTTCGTCGCTCCGGAGGCGATCACGTCGTCCACGAGCGTGATTTCCCGGTCCGTATCACAGGTACCCATGTAAGCGCTCGTACCGTAGTGGCCTCCGGGATACGCTGCGGGCTGCTTCCTGAGCTGGCCGTAAGCTAGCGGCCGGTCAGTGCTTCGGGACGCGAGCGCAGCGGCCAATGCGAGCGGCGTGGCTGTATCGGGGATGCCCACGACTTGCTGCTGCCGGGGCGAATCGCCCGCCAGTTCGATGATCTTTCGGTGCAGTGCCCGGCCCAGTTGGTGGAGCAGATCGAGATCGTCGTACAGGCTGTGCCGCAGGTCGATGAAGATCGGAGTGTTGAGCGCGTACTCTTCGCGGACGCGGTCGCCTAGGAGGATCAGGCCGCGCTCCCAGAATGAGTCGAGGATCCGATCTGGAGACATGGCGTGTCGGGATTTAGGCTAGCAGTCTGAAGGGCCGCACGTCGACGCTTCGGGCCCGGCACCTTCCGCATTGACCGCCGCTCCGGCCGATGCTTGGCCGTCCCTGGTGGGACGCGCACGTCTGCCTCTCTCGGAGGCCATGCGTGAAGCCTCGCTTTCGCCGCCCATCCGGATCTCGCCGCTTACCGGCCTCAGGGCGTCACTCTCACAGCCGGCATGCTGTCCACGAATCCCGCCCCGTCCTCCCGAAGCTCTGCGATCGCCGTCTCGCGCAGGCGCTGGAGGGTGTCGCGAAACTCCGGCTTGACCGCCAGGTTGTCGAGTTCTTCCGGATCGTTCTCGAGATCGTAGAGTTCTTCCAGGTCGTGGACCAGCGGCCTCACGTACTTGTAGCGGCCCTCGACGAGCATCACGTACCAGGGAACGTTGGAATGTATCGCGTCTTCGCCTTGCGGGATCACGTTCGTGTCGGAGCCGTACTTCCTGCCCGTCGCCGCGAGCAGGACTGGATGAGGCCAGTCTCGGCTGGGATCCTCGAGGAGCGGCGTGAGGTCCTCGCCGTGCATTTCCCATGGGAGGTCGATCCCGGCGAACCGGAAGATCGTGGGCACCAAGTCCACGCCGGCCACGGGCCGGGGACTGACGGCTCCCTCGGGGATGCGGCCGGGAAACGAAATCACCAAGGGCGAGCGGATCGTGGCGTCGTATGGAGCGACCTTCTGCCGGAATCCGTGCTGCCCCCACGCGAAACCCTGGTCGGAGGTCCAGACAACGAGGGTGTTCTCGCGCTGGCCGGATTCTTCAAGAGCCTCGAGCACGCGGTCAATGCCCTCGTCGAGCGCCAGAACCCCTTGGTGGTACTGGCGAGTCCACGACGTGAGCGTGCGACCTCTATACATCGGCGTGCCGTCCGGGCCCCGTTCCCAGAAACCGATTTTCTGCGCCCAGTCGGGCTTGCCGGGGCGCGGAGGGTAGATGTCGGCGGGCGTATCGAAGTCGATGCCGGCGTACTCTTCGAGATGCCGGTCCGCCGGGGTGAACGGTCCGTGAACCGCCCCGTAGCAGAGCCATAAGTACCACGGCTTGCTCTCGTCGCGGCCGTCGCCGTTGATCAGGTCCACCGCCCAGTCGGTGTACTGATCCGACGAGTAGCGCTCGAGCACCTTCGTCTCGCCGCCATGGTAGGTGATGGGCTGGTTGTAGTAGTAGTTTCCGCTGGTCTCGGGGTACTTCGGCCGGTTCCAAACGATCTGGAAGTCCCAGTCGCGCCCGTATCCGGTGTCGGTTCCGGTGTGCCACTTGCCGATCTGCGCGGTGAAGTAGCCGTTCTGGCGGAACACTTTGGGCCAGAACGGGCTCTTCTCGGGGTCGTACGTGCTGCCTGGGTAGGGCCCTTCCATGCGCATGGACTCCACGCCGAACTGGTGGTGGCCCGTCAGCAGAGTGGCCCGGGAGGGCATGCACCAACTGCCGATGTAGGCGTACTCGAAGCGCACTCCCTGCGAAGCGAGGCGATCCATCGCGGGCGTCCGGACCCAGGGGTACGACTCTGGATATGCCCCGACCGTCCGGTGCGAATGGTCATCGGTGTAAATGAAGAGGACGTTGGGGCGGTCCGGCGTTCCCGCTGCGCTCGCGACGAATGGTGCCACGAAGAGGCTGAGAGCGATCACAGCTGCAGGTTGGTGACGAAATGATGTCGACATGGGGCCTCCGCAAAGGGAACCGCTCGATTGTACCGTTGCGCGTGTACCATTGCGTGGTCGATTCGAATAGGTGTCGATTCGAACCGGAGAAAACAAACGGCTCCGCCAGCGCGTCGCTGCATCGTGTTTGCCCTCAGTGACAGACCGCTCCCCGCCGATCGTCCGATCCACTGCCGTCACCCGGTGTTACGGTGCGCCGACGGGGCCGGTCTTGGTTACCCACTCGCCCGGTCGCACACCCTTGCAGCCCCTCCCCGGTCTCCTCCCCGCTAGCTCGATCTTGTCTGCAGCGATCTTCGGGTCTCGGAGGCGGCGCGTCGGGAGGGCTTCGCGGTCCGTTAGGCGAACGCTCTAGATGTCCTGGCTTGCTCCGCAGACCAGCTCTCCAGTGTTCGAAGTGCCCGGCTCCGACTCCTTCCGCGGGACAACCACTGTTCGCGAGCCGCTATGCTGAGGAACCGACGCGACGTCTCTCGCAGAATCGCCGAGTTGAGCCAAGGTGCCAGAAGGCCAACAGCATTCGGATGGAATTAGCTGGCGTCGCTGCGGCGAGGACATGGTTCGGACGAAAACGAGGCCGGCGATCTGGCAAGGCAAACGGTTGGCTATCGTCGAAGACGTCCCCGCAACCGTCTGCGAGGCCTGCAGCGAGCAGTTCTACGACAGATCTGCTAGCGACGCCCTGCCGCGCCTAGCAGTGGATTGATTCCAATCCGTGGAGGCCAAGGCACAGATCTCGGGGGTGTTCTCCCTTGGTCGCGTCAGGGGGTCGAGACCGGTGCCGGAGGGCGTCCATGTGGACTAGCCGGCAAGTTCGTTCCCAGTGCGAGTCCCGTTTGGAGCTGTCTCAGCCGTCGCAGCAAGACAGGGATTTGTGACAACGAACCGTGAGGTTCCGGAATCTTCGTCCTCCGTCGAGCCGGCGCAATCCCCGCCGAGTACGAGCTGGCGCGGCGCTCCAAGCTCCGGAGGATTCGCCAATAGACGCGCCGATGGTCGCTGACCGGCTACCGCCGCAGCTCGTCCGTCGCGGGCGCTGGTGGAACGCACCGTGGTTCGCCACCGTGCAGTTTTTCGTGTTTTGCGGAGCCCTGCTATGGCTGACGGTCTCCGGCGCGATGAGCATGGGGTACAACTGGCAGTGGTACCGCGTTCCCCGCTTCATCTACCGCGTCGTCGATGGCGAGCTCATATGGGGACCGCTGGCAAACGGGCTGGTGGTCACCCTGGAGATCACCGCCTTCAGCGTCGTCTTTACCTTAGCGATCGGGCTGTTGGCGGCGCTGCTGCGACTGTCGAACTCCTTCGCCGGACGGATCGTTGCGAAGATCTATCTCGAGTCTGTTCGCAACACCCCTCTGCTGATCCAGATGTATCTCTTCTACTTCGTCCTGGGCCCAATCATCGGCCTGGACCGGTTCTGGGTGGGTGTGGCATGCCTGTCGGTCTTCGAGGGCGCATTCGCCTGCGAGGTGATCAGAGCTGGAATTCTATCGGTTTCGCGCGGCCAGTGGGAGGCGAGCGAGAGCATCGGACTAGGCCGCGTACAAGGCTACTGCTATGTGATCCTTCCGCAGGCAGTGCCCCTGATGCTCCCCCAGCTGACTGGGCTGATCATCTCGCTCGTCAAGAATTCGGCGATCGTCAGCGTCATCGCCGTGTTCGACCTCACCACCGAGGGACGCAACATCATCGCGGATACCTTCCTGAGCTTCGAAATCTGGATGACGGTCGCCGCTTTATACTTAGTGCTGACCGTCACCTTGTCGGTGTTCATGAACTATCTAGAGCACCGGGTCAGGGCGTGGGTGTGAGGTCGCGGTCCGCCCTTCGTTCACTACACCCAAGTGAGTAGCGAGAGTGCAATGAGATTGACCGAATCAAGGTTGAAACTCGGGATGGCTGCCGTGATCTGCATGGCGGTCGCGACCGGAGCCGTCGCGCAACGGACCCAGCAGCAGCTGTCATCCGAGAGTGTCATCGAGACGATTAAGAGACGCGGGGCACTGAAGGTCGGCATGTCGACGTTCGTGCCGTGGGCGATGCGCGACAAGAACGGAGAGCTGGTCGGCTTCGAGGTCGACGTCGCGAAGAAGATCGCGACGGACATGGGGGTGGCCATCGAATTCGTCCCGACAGCCTGGGACGGGATCATTCCGGCCTTGCTTGCCGGCAAGTTCGACGTGATCATCGGGGGCATGAGCATTCGCGCTCAGCGCAACCTCACCATCAACTTCACGGTGCCATACGCGCATTCCGGAGTGGGGGTCGCGGCCAGCAAGGAGATGACCGCGGGCATGGCTTGGCCGGATGACTACAACAACTCCGACGTGACGTTTACGTGCCGGCGCGGCGCCACCGCCTGCATCGCGGTGGACGAGCTGTTTCCGAAGGCAACAGCTCTGAAGTTCGACGACGACTCACAATCAGCGCAGGAAGTGCTGAATGGCAATGCGCACGCCGTAGTCTCGTCGTATCCACGACCGACAATGCTGGTCCACCAGCATGGGGACAAGCTGTTCCTGCCGACCACGGACAACCTGACGGAGGGCGACGAGGCGTTCGGGCTTCGCAAGGGTGACCCGGATGCTCTGAACTTCTTCTCCAACTGGATCGCGGTCAACACGAGGAGCGGCTGGCTGAAGGACCGTCACTCGTACTGGTTCAAGACCACTGACTGGGCTGGACAGGTCGACCTGGGGGAATACTCCAAATAGCCGACCACGGACCCGGCGCCTGATGGCGGCCGGTCCGCGCGGAGATTGGCGGCGGCAATGGCATTGCATCGCAAAAGACTCCGGCTGAACTGGATCGACTGTGCGGTCTTCGCAGTGCTGATTGCGTTGATCGCCTACGTGTTTTACCGGGTCGATTCGGTTCTGGAGTACCAGTGGAATTGGTCCATGATCCCAGGGTACCTGTACCGCTGGGACGAGCAGGAACAGCGATGGGTAGCGAACCTGCTGATGCAGGGGCTCTACACCACGCTTCGGCTGGCGCTGTGGGGGATCGTGCTGGCCGGGATCATCGGCGTGGTATTCGGAATCATGCGCACCGGCCGACGCCTGTTTCCCCGCATGCTGAGCCGGGCGTACGTCGAGCTGATCCGTAATATCCCGCCGCTGGTTTTCATCTTCATCTTCTACTTCTTCATTAGCAGCCAGATCATGCCGTTGCTCGGCATCGAAGACTTCATACGTTTCGCCTCACCCGAAACGCTGGCGTGGTTCGAAGTCCTGTTCGGACCGCCGCACCTCATCGCGAATGTGATTTCAGGGGTCCTCTGCCTCGCCATGTTCGAGGGAGCGTATGTGACCGAAATCGTGCGTTCCGGAATCCAGTCCGTCCCCAAGGCCCAGGCCGAGGCCGGCTTGAGCATCGGGCTCTCGCGCCAGCAGCTCATGCGCTACGTAATCCTTCCCCAGGCGGTGCAGCGGGTGGTCCCGCCGCTCGCCGGGCAGTTCATCACGCTGGTGAAGGATTCGTCCATCGTGTCGCTGATCTCGATCCAGGAGCTGACCTTCCTCGCGATGGAGACGGCGGTATCGACGACCCGCATGTTCGAAGTCTGGATTACGGTCGCCGGCCTGTACTTTGCTGCGTGCTATTCCTGCGCGCTGCTGTTCGATTGGCTGGAGCGGCGCATGTCGGCCAGGCGACAATGAACGTCTCGAAGGGCGCACAGGTGACCGGAAACGTGCTGATCGAGCTGGAGGGCGTCAACAAGTGGTTCGGCGACTTCCACGTCCTCAAGGACATCAATCTGCAGATCCGGGAACGCGAGCGCGTGGTCGTCTGCGGCCCCTCCGGGTCCGGCAAGTCCACTCTGATCCGCTGCATCAACCGGCTCGAGGAGCATCAGGAAGGTCACATCGTGGTCGACGGGCAGGAGCTCGGCGACGACATGAAGAACGTCGCCGCGATTCGGAGGGAGGTCGGGATGGTGTTCCAGCAGTTCAACCTCTTTCCCCACCTGACGGTCCTCGAGAACTGTATGCTCGGGCCGATCAAGGCACGCGGGCTGTCGACAGCGGCGGCGAGGGACCGGGCGATGGCGTACCTCACCCGCGTGAGGATCCCGGAGCAGGCGGAGAAATATCCCGGGCAACTCTCCGGCGGACAGCAGCAGCGGGTGGCCATCGCCCGGTCGCTATGCATTCAACCGAAGGTCATGCTATTCGACGAGCCGACCTCGGCGCTGGATCCCGAAATGATCAAGGAGGTTCTGGACGTGATGATCGATCTCGCGCAGAGCGGCATGACGATGATCGTTGTCACGCACGAGATGGGATTCGCCAGAACTGTTGCCGACAAAATGGTGTTCATGGATGAAGGAAGGATCATCGAGACGGCTCCTCCGGATCGGTTCTTCGCCAATCCGGAGAGCGATCGAACGAAGCTGTTTCTCAGCCAGGTTCTGTCGAGCCTATCTGTGCCTCGGGCTTCGGAACTCGTCGACTGAATTGGACTGGTAACCGTGCTCCTATTGACGTCCGCCCATCTGTCGTCTCAGATGGCAGGGCCACTTCGGACTTGGCGAGTGGCTGGGCTTCCGGCTTCGCTGCACTCGTACCATGCTTGTTGCCATCCTTGCCCTTGCTGTTTGTGACTGGATCAACTTCACTCCAAAGGGAAGCTGGCCAGTGGCGAGTCCAGCCATCCCGCCCCGAATTCCTCAACAGGCGTAGCTAGCGCTACGTCACAGTTGACGCTGGGTTCTGTTAGGGAGCCCGCGTTGCTTGCCAGAAACGGTCGATGCCCTGCATTTTCACGTAAGCGCGCCAAAGCACCTCGTTACCTCCAAGTGGACGCCGAATCGACGGATGCCAGCCCGCCATGCATCCCATCAGGACCACCCGGCTGCAGATGCCCGGCGGGAACGGCCGGTCCGGCTCGCCTGGCGCAGCAGCCGCTCGGCCCGCACCACGATTCCGATCACCGCCCGCTCGCCCTCGGTCAATGGCGCGGGCGAAATGCGGCACGATCCGACTCAAGCTGCTGAAGATCGGGGTGCGGACCTGCGTCAGCGTCCGGGCCGTGCGGTTCTGGTTCGACGAAGGGTTTCCGGATCGGCCGACTACGGCGTGCACGCTGCCTCAGCCCCTCTCGGCCAATGGCGAGTGCTCCTGCTGCTCGCTGCAAGTTGAGACGGGAGGAGTTGTTGTAGCCGCGACATGCTCCGTCGACCCCGTGCCGTGCGGACGGGTCCCCTGCTCAGCACGCGAGCTGGCTACGGCCAATCTGCAAGCCGCGGAGGTCACCGAGCACGCTGAGAGCAATTTGCTCCGGCTGGAACCATTCGCTCGCCAAGTCGCGCACGTCGCCAGCGCTCACGGACTCGATTGCCTCGTTGACCTCATCGAGCGACCGGATCCGACCGTGATACGCCTCCTGGCGAGCGAGGTTGGCCATCTTGCTGCCGGTTGACTCCAAGCTCAGCATGAGACTGCCCTTCAGGTGGTCCTTTGCCCGCCGGACCTCTGCTTCGGAAGCCAGGTTGTCCTTGAGGTCGATGAACTCCCGCAGCGTGTATTCCAGGACACGCGGGAGGGCGTCGATTGCCGTGCCCGCGCCGACCGAGAGGCATCCCGTGTCCGAATACAAGCTCAGGTCTGAATAGACGCTGTACGCGAGGCCGGCCTCTTCGCGGATCTTCTGGAACAACCGCGAGCTGAAGCCGCCACCGAGCATAGTGCTGAGCACGAAACCTGCGAAACGCCTGGGATCGCGGGCGGAAAACGCTTCTATGCCCAGAGCGAGATGCACTTGCTCCAGCGCGGGCTTGTCGTGCAGCAAGATTTCCGGAGTGGCGTTCGGAGCGGGCTCGGGCCGGTCGGCGCCGGACCCGTTGAGTGCGCCGAAGCGCAGCTCCGCCTCGCGGACGAGTTGGTCGTGGCCTAGATTGCCAGCCGCCGTCACCAGCAGGTTGGACGCCTGGAAGGTGTTCCCGAAGAACTGCCGCAGCTGAGCTCGATTGAATGCTCGGATCGACTCGGGGCTTCCGATCACCGGCCTCCCCATGCCATGGCCGGCCCAGAAGCTGCGAGCGAAAATCGTGCCGAGCAAGTAGTCGGGGTTGTCCTCGTCCATCTTGAGTTCCTCGAGGACGACGCCCTTCTCGCGCTCGATGTCCTCGTCGGCAAACGTCGGGTTCTGCACCATGTCTGCGAGAATGTCGAATGCGCGGCGCCAGTGCTCGTCGAGAACCTTGGCGGTGAATGCCGTGGTTTCCTTCGACGTGAAGGCGTCGAGATGCCCGCCTAGGCCGTCGATCGCGTAGGCGATTTCGCGTGCGGTGAAGCGCGCGGTCCCCTTGAAGACCATGTGCTCCGTGAAGTGCGTGATTCCGCTGTCCGAATCGGCTTCGTGCCGCGAACCGGCATTCAGCCAAACACCCAGCGACACCGACCGTACCCCCGGCATGGACTCGCTGAGGACGCGCAGTCCGTTCGCAAGCACGGTCTTTTGCACGTTCGGTGATGGGGAGGAAGTCGCCAACGCTCATCCTAGCAAGGGGTTGCCAGCTTGTTTCGACGCCCGGGCGGCAATCGGATTGCATCCGAGCGTTTGACCGGCCGCAGGCTTTCGCAGCAGGATCCCGCGACGAGGCGAATCGGTCCAGCGGCTCTCCCTCGGACGCTGGGCGCACTTCCCTTTGGGCATGGCCGAGAGTGCTCCCACAGTTAGGACAGAGACGAACTAGGCGGCTGTTTCGAGCGGGACCGATATCGAGGGCGCCCTCCTCCGATAGAACTCGCAGCTGGGACAGCACCGTCCTCCTTGTCGCCCTGAGACCGGACCCTCGCCAGATCACGTTTCCGAATCCGGAGGCCCGATCGGTTTCCTGCCAACCTTGGTAAAATGCCTGCTATTCGTCTTCATTCGTTGAGAAATCCATGACCGGTCCACTTCCCCGTACCCTTTCTTCGCTCTTGCTCTGCGGCTTGACATTCGCCGCATTTCCGCTGACCGGCCAGGAGACCGTTTCGCTGCGTGTCCGTTTCGGGCTGCTCGACACCGTGGAGACCCGCTGGGACGGGTCCGCTTCGGTATCGGGAGGCAAGCTGCTTCAGGTCCGCGACTGGTACCCCAGGCCCGAGAACTCGGTTGATCAGTCCGGATCGTGGACGCTCTCGACGCACAAGGGCGTCAACTACAATTGGCGGCCCTACGAGAATCTGCCGGACAGTGCAGTCGATATCTACTACTGGACGCCCGGCGTCGTCCTCGACATCGAGAGCGCACCTGGTGCCGATGTCCGCATCTCGACCGTCCAGGGCGACTTCGAGTTCTCTCTTGGCGACGTCCGGCTCGCCGATCCGATGGACTTCCTGGGAGGGGCAGCCGTGGTCGAGCGGGTACCTACAGTCGAAAAGCTGTCCACCGATGCCGACCAGGACGATTTCGCCGCGATGCTGGGAGGTACTGACGGAGATGCCAGGGCAGCGTGGGTCGCCTATCGAGACGGTGCCAGCCAAGTCCTGACCAGAAAGTACGACGGGGACTCCTGGGGACCGGCCGAGACTGTTACGGAGAGCCCGGGCGACGTCCATATGGTCAAGATGGGCCGGTCTGGCGACGGCGCGGTCTGGTTTGTCTGGTCGCAGCAGGAGGATGGGAATTTCGACCTATACGGTCGCTCGCTCCGCGAGGGAGCATGGTCCTCGACCGTGAGGCTGAGCGAGGCGCCGCAGCCCGATGTCTTCCCTAGCATCGCCGTCGCGACGGACGGCACCCTCTGGCTCGTCTGGCAAGGATTCAGGGACGGCCAGGCGGACATCTTCGCCCGGCGCTACGTCGGCGGCGAATGGAGCAGCGCCCTTAGGGTGTCGACTTCCGACGCCAACGACTGGGAGCCGGTCGTGGCCGCTGGCCGCAATGGCGAGATCTACATCGCCTGGGACAGCTATGCAGCGGGTAACTACGATGTCATGCTCCGCACCTGGAACGGCGAGCGATGGTCCGCGGGCGTCGAGCCGATCGCCAACTCGCCTCTCTACGAGGCGCATGTCTCGCTGGCCGTGGATGCCCAGAACCGCCTGTGGGCCGCATGGAACGAGAGCGGCCTGAACTGGGGCAAGGACACCGGCTTCCTGCTGCCAGTGGAGGGCACGCTCCTGTACGAGTACCGGCTGATGCGCGTAGGCCGCGTGTGGCTCTTCGGACGGCACCGCACGATCCGGCAGCGCGACATGCCCGATGACACGCCGCTGCACCGCGCGGCAGATTTGGGCGTCGCGCGATGGAATCGCCTGGAACGAGCCGGCGGCCGACATCAATTCGGCCATGCCGGCTCACGTCGACAGGCGCCACAACGATTTCCCGCAATTGGCTGTAGATCCAGAAGGCCGCGTGTGGCTCTTCGGACGGCACCGCACGATCCGGCAGCGCGACATGCCCGATGACACGCCGCTGCACCGCGCGGCGTGGCAGATTTGGGCGTCGACGCTTGACGGGGGTGCATGGACCGAGCCGTATGAGATCCCCTTCACGGCGGGGCGCCAGGATGTGCGGTGGGGCGTCGCTTCCGACGGGTCCGGCAACCTCGTGGCGACGTGGGCGTCTGACGGTCGCGATTTCTACGAATTCCTCTACGAGCACGCGGATGTGTACGCGGCGAAACTCCCGGCTCTGGACCGCGCCACCCGGCCGCCGGAACTGCGCGTGCGGCCCGAACGCATGGTCCGGTTCCATGACGTGGCTTCCACCGAGGAGGAGGATCTCAAGCGGCTGCGCGGATACGAGATCGCCTCCGGAGGGAAGGCCTACAGGATTTACCGCGGTGACACTCACCGTCACACGGAATTTTCGATGGACGGCAACAACGACGGCTCGCTGTTCCAGACCTACCGCTATGCCCTGGACGCGGCCAGCTTGGACTACCTGCTCGTCAGCGAGCACAACTTCAGTGGCGGTCCGGACAACGAGTACATCAACTGGCTGCTGCAGCAAGCGGTGGACGTGTTCTCGGTCTCCGGGACGTTCCAGCCGTTCTACGGTTACGAGCGCTCAATCCGATTCCCAGGCGGGCACCGGAACATCCTCCTGCCCAAGCGCGGGACGCCCACCCTGCCCATCCTGCCCGAGGAGTCGAGCCACGCCCAGGGCGCTGGCCGCTTGTACGAGTACTTGCGAGGGAATGGCGGAATCGCGATCTCGCACACCTCCGCGACCGGAATGGGAACGGATTGGAGAGACAACGATCCAGAGGTCGAGCCGCTCGTCGAGATCTTCCAGGGGGACCGGGTGTCCGCCGAGTACGAGGGCGCGCCTCTAGCGGCTGACGGAGACCGGCCGACGACCCAGGCTGGCGGATACCGTCCGGAGGGCTATGTCTGGAACGCGTGGGCGAAAGGCTACAAGCTGGGAGTCCAGGCCGCATCCGATCACCTGTCCACGCACTATTCGTACGCCTGCACGATCGCGGAAGACTTCACGCGCGAAGGATTGCTCGATGCGATGAAGCAGCGGCACAGCTACGGCGCCACGGACAACATCGTGCTGGACTACCGCATGGAGGCGAACGGCAAGGAGCACCTGCAAGGGGACATCGTGACCGTGAGCGGCCCGTTCCGGCTATTGGTCAATATCCTCGGGACCTCGTCGATCCGCCAGATCGACATCATCAAGAACCAGGAGTTCCTGTACACCCGTCAGAAGCTCCCCCAGGATTTCTCGTTCACCTACGAGGACTCGGGCAAGCAGGCCGGCGAGGACTACTACTACGTGCGCGTTCAGCAGAACGATGGCAATGTCGCGTGGTCGTCGCCAATCTGGGTCACGTCGAACTAGCCGCGATTGCTCGCCGAGAGGGTGGAGATGGAGTGTGAATCCTTGATAACATATTTGTAATCAAGACGTTACGTGCTGCTAAGCAACACACTCCAGCACAATCGACCTAGCCGATCAGGACCGCCGCAAAGTGCGCGCCGGCTAGGGGGAAGGTGAGTCCGCGAAGCGCAAATGCGCCATCGAGTCGGGCACAGTGCCCCGGAACGGGTCTTGCTGGCCGGGGAATATGTCTACGCGAGGGAATTCCCGCATGGCCGAGCCCGGAATCCAGCTGCAGGCCTGCCCCCGACAGCCCGTGTCACGGCCGAAGACGCCCACAACCGATGCTGCCTTCACTTGGTAAGGGATTCGGGCCAGGGGCGGTTTGCGCGTGAGGGCGCGTGCCGATCAGTCCGCGGCGATGCTGTCGCCCTGAAGGAATGCCGGCGGCATGCGGTGCTGCGTAGCCTGCTCGTAAGCGTACGCGAGTGCGAGCAGGCGCGGCTCCGACCAGGCCGGCCCGAAGAACGAAACTCCGACGGGAAGTCCGAAGAGCGAGCCGCCCGGCACCGTGACGTGGGGATACCCGGCGCGCGCCGCCGCTGAGGAGCATCCGCGGAACGAGGAGCGGTCGCCATGCACCAGGTCGGTTAGCCAGGCAGGTCCCGTCGTTGGCGCGAAGAACGCGTCCAGCGAGTGGTTCCTGATGGTGTTGTCGATGGCCGCCTGCGCGACGTCCCTGCTTTCTGCCAGCGCCTCAAGGTAGGCGGGTTCCGTCAGCGGGCCTTTCTCCGCCGCCGCCTCGAGAATGTCCTGTCCGAAGAACGGCATCTCGCGGTCTCGGTTCTCCTCGTTGAACCGAATCACATCGCTCACGTTGCGGACCTTCGCTTCCGGTCCGAGATCGGCGAGATAGCGATTGAGATCGGCCTTGAACTCGAACAGCATCAGTTCAAAGCCGGGCCGGTTCGTTGTTTCGATACCCGGGAGCTCTCGAATGTCGATCAGCTCGGCGCCCGCGCCGCGCATCGCGGAGGCGGACTCGTCGAGCAGGGAGTCGATTCCGCCGTGCTGCCCCCAGTATTCGCGCAGCAGCCCGATCCGGGCCCCGCGCAGGGCGTCCCTGTCGAGGAACTGCGTGTAGTCCGCGTGAGAGAGGCCCTCGCTGGCCTGCGTCGCGTCGTCCAGGGCGTCGCGCCCGGTCAGAGCCCCGAGCATCGCGGCCGCGTCCGCAACGGTGCGAGCCATCGGCCCTGCTGTGTCCTGGGTATGCGCGATCGGCACGATTCCCGCTCGGCTGACAAGGCCGATCGTGGGCTTGACCCCCACGATTCCATTGATCGAGGACGGGCAGACGATCGATCCGTTGGTTTCCGTCCCGATTGCGAGCGGAGCGATGCCCGCCGAGACCGCCACGCCGGAGCCCGAGCTCGAGCCGCACGGATTGCGATTGAGAAAGTAGGGATGCAGCGTCAGGCCGCCGCGGCCGCTCCAGCCGCTCGTGGAACGGCTCGACCGGAAGTTCGCCCATTCGCTGAGGTTCGTCTTCGCGATCAGGAGCGCACCGGCCGCCCTCAGCCTCGCTGCTACCCACGAGTCGCGGGGCACCCCGGACCCCTCCAAGGCCAGCGATCCCGCAGTGGTCTGCATCGAGTCAGCAGTGCCGATGTTGTCCTTCACCATCGCCGGAATCCCGTGCAGCGGGCCACGTATCTGGCCTTCGCGGCGCTCAGCGTCGAGAGTGTCTGCGTCGCCGAGGGTCTCGGGATTGAGTTCGATGACGGAGTTCAGTGCCGGGCCCCCTACGTCGATCGAAGCAATGCGCTCGAGATATGCCTCGCAGAGCGATCTGGCGGTCCAGCGGCCGGACTCCAGGCCGGAACGCAGTTCGGCGACCGAGGCCTCGGTCAGCTCGAATTCCGCGATGTCGTGCCGGCCGGAGCGCGGGAACCGAGTAGCGCAGCCATATCCAAGCGGCAGCGCCGCGCCTCCTGCCGCGAGGAGGAACTCCCGGCGACGCAGCCGGACAGGTTCCGATTTGTTCATCGGACCTATCCTACAGGGGGTCCGTTGATGCAAGCCGCTACTCGGGAGGGCTCAGTGCGTAGGGCCGGAAAGCTTCGAAGATCCGTCCCGCGCCGTCGAGACCGACAACTCGAACCGACAGCGTTGCCGGGTAGGATGCCGCCAGCCCGGCCGGCACGGCGAAGCTTCCCCCTTGCGAGGTTCCAAGGACCCTGGCGCGACGGCCCGAGCCGGCAACTTCGCCCTTCCAGAGCCATATCATCCTCTTGGCCGCGATGGTGTTCTTCGTCAGAGTGGCGTTGAACAGGTGCTCTTGCCCCGCCCGGATCTCGTTTCCTTCGGGGAGCTGGATCTCGAAGGGCAGCGCAGACGAGGAATGCTCGACGTCGCGGATCCGCGGCGTCGTGGATTCCAGGATAAAGGACTTGTTGTAGCCCTGTTTCTTCCCCTCGCGCCGCAGGTAGAGCACCCAGTCCCGCTGGTCGTCGGGGGTTTGCGAGCGGTACCGGTCTCCCTTGAACTTCTTCTTCTGATCGAACCACGAGCCGTCGGCCGGGTTGTACCAGCTCACCGAGTATTCGTGCTTCGGCATGAGCAGCTCGATCAGGCCCGGACTCTCGGCGTAGACGATGTACTCGATGCCGATCGGTTTCTCCGCTCGGTAGGGCACGCGTTGCAGCGCCAGTCCCGACCCGCCGACAACCCGGTAGTGCGGCTGCAGGTCGAAGTACCTGGACTGCGCGAAGAACTGCTCGAGGAAGGCGACTTGCTCGGCAGCAGGCGAGTCCGGCTCGCTATCCGAACTGGCCAGTGATATGTAGTGCCCTCGTGTCGCGGCCGTCCACGCCTGCTGGCGAGCCGCGTCCGGGTTCGCGCCGGCTCCGACACCGGTGTTGACGAACGGGGCGGGATAGGTCTCGTACTCGATCGACGCCAGGGCCGGATCGACGCGGTTCTGCGTGATGTAGTCCTGCCATTCGTCTTCAGCCAGCGGCGCTGAGGTGACCGTCGCACCGGTCGACTTCGGATGCGAGTACGGGTCGTGCTTGCCGAGCGAGGCGGCGAGTTGGGAGGCGAGCTTTCCGCCGGCATCGTGGCTCTCCCACTCCAAGAGCACCTGCCAGGTCACGCTGTACGCCGCATAGCGGGCGCAAACGTACCGGACGTAGCGGTCGCGCTGGCGCATCCTCGGAAAGAGACGCTCGACCTCCTCGCCAGAATTGCTCAGGACCAGGTCAGTCACGAAACCCAGGCCGTGCAGGTATGCCACGCGCCTGTCCAGCTCCCGGAAATACTCGACCCACGGCTCCTCCGGCCCCTTGAACACTTGCGAGGCTTGGTCTGGCGATCCTAGAACCGAGGCACGCATATGCGTGAATTTCTGCTCGGCTCGGCGGTCAGCCACAGCCCGGAACTGTTCCCAGGGCATCGTGCCGATCCCAAGCATGGAATCCCCGAGCCAGTAGTGCGGCGTATTGGTCAGGGGGTACTTGAAGTAGCGCGTGTTGAAGACCTCGACGAAGCCCGGCGTCCCCGCCGCCTCGGCCTGGAAGCTCCCGGTCTGCTTGTCGAGCGACTTGATGTTCGAGATGATGCGGAAGTCCCAGCGGCCCTCGTAGTCAGGAGAGAAGCGAATCGCGAATTGCGTGCCTCCGTCCCAGAACGCCGGCATGACCTTTGTCCGCCCGCCCTTCGGCGAGCGGAATTCGGCCCGCAGGGCGACGCTCGCGTAGGGGTTCGAATGCTCGGCCGCTTCCTCGGCAGGGATCTCGATCCGAATCTCGCACGGGTCGTAGACTGGCACGGACTCGCAGGCTTCGAATGCCTGGGCAGGCGAGATGGCCCACAGCGCGAGGGCAAGCGTGACAATCAGCCGCATATACCTGTGAGCATAAACCCGCAGCGCGCTCAGTTCCAAGCGGCTCGCCGGCCATGATGCCGCGTTCTTCGCCCCGGACGTGCGAGGCACTCGCGTGGTGATGAGATCGGAGCCCGACGCCCCCGCTTGGCGAGGACATGTCGATGGGGCACCGAGTGCCGACCGGCAGCACGTCTCGAACGCGCGGTCCCGGTTCGACTACATTGAGGTTGTGCTGGCAAAGATCGCCAGGAGGGTCGAGCGCGATGACATGTTCGCCGGCTCCGTGAGCATCGGCGTCGCCGTGTCCGGAGGCGCGGATTCGGTGGCATTGCTGCATGCTCTGCAACAGCTCCTCCCCGATCGCTCCCTCTCGGCGGTCCATCTCAACCACCGCCTGCGGGGATCCGAGTCCGATCTCGACGAGGAATTCGTCCGCGGCCTGGCGGAGGGTCTCGGTCTCCGCGTGTTCGTCCGGCGCCAGGACGTGGCCGAGGCTGCCGGATCCGTTGGCGGGAACATCGAGCAGGCCGGCAGGCAGTGCCGGTACAGCTACTTCCGGCAGCTCATTTCGGATGGTGCCTGCGATGTCGTCGCGACAGCGCACACACGGTCCGATCAAGCCGAGACCGTGCTTTTCCGGCTGCTGCGCGGAAGCGGCGGCAACGGCTTGAGCGCAATCTGGCCGGCCCGCCGGCCAGGCATCGTTCGTCCCATGCTGGACGTTTCGCGGAGCGAGGTCCTCGACTACCTCCGATGCGCCGGGCTTTCCTGGCGGGAGGACGCGAGCAACGCGGATCCAGGCTATGCCCGGAACCGATTGCGGCACTCGCTGCTGCCCCTCCTGGGGCGCGAGTGGAATCCGAATGTCGAAGGCGTTCTGTCCAACACGGCTGATTGGGCGCTCGAAGAGGAACGATACTGGGGACGTCGCGTAGCGGAATTGCAGGAGCGGTGCGTCCGAGAGGATTCAGCCGGCCTCCTGCTCGATGTCGGGGCCGCCCGCGCGATCCACGTGGCAGAGCAAAGGCGGCTTGTGGACGCGATCCTGCGCCGTCCGCAATTTCGCCCCGGCCGCGCCGGATTTGAGCACATCGAAGCCGTCCGCGACCTGATACGGTCGCCCGCCGGCTCGGGTGCGGTTGACCTTCCCGGCGTGCGGGCCGAACGCTCGTTCGGCGAGATTCTATTCGTGCCTCGGTCGGGCGACCGCCCTGCCGAATTCGATCTGCCGTTGCTGGTGCCGGGTCTGGCGCGACTGCCGGGCGAACCGGCCGCATCGGTTCGAACGCGCCTGCTTGGAGCGCCTTCCGGGGAAACCCTGTACAATACGGGGGATTCTGCATTTCTTGACTGGGATCGCGTCCCGAGGCTGCTCCGCGTGCGGAACTGGCAGGCTGGCGACCGGTACCGGCCTGTCGGGCAGAATGCGTCGAGGAAGATCAGGGATCTATTTCGGCGATCTCGTGTCAGCGCGTGGAGACGAGCTGGGTGGCCGGTGGTGACCGCATCCAATGATGCCGTCGAACCGGGCCGCATCGTCTGGGCCCGGCAGTTCGGTCCGGCGCAAGACCTCATCGCCACGGCCTCCAGCCGCCACGTCCTAGCTCTTGACGAGTTGTATGGGTCCGACGCGACTTAGGTACCGCAATCGGTTCCGGATGCGTCTTACTCAATAGCGGGAACACGCACAAGAGGATCCAACGCAGTGAATTCAACGTTCAAGACCGCAGTTTTCTGGATTGTGATGCTCTGCACCGCGGTCCTGCTCTGGAGGGCGGTCAACGCCAAGAGCGGCGACCAGATTACGACCATGAGCTTTAGCGAGTTCATGGAAGAGGTCGAGCAGGGCAACGTCCAGGAAGTCACGGCGGCCGGCCAACAGATCGAGGGAGAGTCCAGTTCCGGGAAGTTCGAGACCACGATTCCCACTGACTATCCCAAGGTGTACGACCTGCTGACGTCCCAGGGCGTGACTGTCAACGTCAAGGATCAGGCATCCCTTGGATTCTGGTCGGTCTTCTGGCGGGTCGCGCCGCTCATATTGATCGTGCTTTTCTGGGTCTTCATGATGCGCCAGCTCCAGGCCGGCGGGAACCGGGCCCTCAGCTTCGGCAAGAGCCGCGCCCGTCTCCTGACCGCGCAGCAGAAGAAGGTCACATTCAAGGATGTTGCCGGCGTCGATGAGGCCAAGGAGGAGCTTCAGGAGATCATCGAATTCCTCAAGGAGCCGCAGAAGTTCCAGAAGCTGGGTGGCCGCATTCCCAAGGGCGTCCTGCTGATCGGCCCTCCGGGAACCGGCAAGACCCTGCTGGCGCGGGCCGTTGCCGGCGAGGCAAACGTGCCCTTCTTCTCAATTTCCGGTTCGGACTTCGTCGAGATGTTCGTTGGCGTCGGAGCGAGTCGCGTCCGCGACCTCTTCGAGCAGGGCAAGAAGAGCGCCCCCTGCATCGTCTTCATCGACGAGATTGACGCCGTCGGCCGGCACCGCGGCGCCGGGCTCGGAGGCGGTCACGACGAGCGCGAGCAGACGCTCAACCAGCTGCTGGTGGAAATGGACGGCTTCGATTCCAACGAGGGCGTCATCCTGATGGCGGCCACCAACCGCCCGGACGTGCTCGATCCCGCCCTGCTGCGGCCCGGCCGTTTCGACAGGCGCGTGGTGGTTTCCCGCCCGGACGTGCGGGGCCGCCAGGGCATCCTGCAGGTGCACACGGCCAAGGTGCCGCTGTCGAGCGACGTCAACCTCATGATTCTGGCGCGGGGGACTCCTGGCTTCTCCGGCGCCGATCTCGCCAATCTTGCCAACGAGGCCGCGCTGTTCGCGGCGCGGCAGAGCCGCAAGGTCGTCACCATGTCCGACTTCGAAGTGGCGAAGGACAAGGTGATGATGGGCGCCGAGCGCCGTTCGATGATCCTGCGGGATGACGAGAAGAAGAACACGGCCTTCCACGAGGCGGGCCACACCGTGGTGGCCGCATTGCTCGAGCAGGCCGACCCGCTGCACAAGGTCACGATCATCCCTCGCGGCCAGGCTCTCGGCATCACCATGCAGCTGCCGCTGGACGACAAGCACACGCACACGCGCGCATACCTCTGCGACCAGCTCGCCATCCTGATGGGCGGTCGCATCGCGGAGGAGCTGTTCATGGATCACATGACGACAGGCGCAGGCAACGACCTCGAGCGTGCCACGGCACTGTCCCGGCAGATGGTCTGCGAATGGGGCATGAGCCGCTTGGGGCCGCTCACGTTCGGCAAGCGCGACGAGGAGGTCTTCCTCGGCCGCGAGATCACTCAGCAGCGCAACTACTCGGAGGCGACCGCGATCCGAATCGATTCGGAGGTGCAGGCGATTGTTGGCGACAGCTACGGGCGCGCCAAGAAGCTGATCGAGGACAATTCCGACGGCCTCAGGCGCATCGCCGGGGCCTTGCTCGAGCGCGAAGTTCTGAATGGTGAAGAGGTGACGGCCTTGCTGGAGGGCCGCGAACTCCCGCCGCTCGAGGTCGCCGTTCCGTCTCCGTCCGACGAAGACGCCAGCGGGCCCGAGGCTCCGGAGCCGATGACACCCGACCCCCCGACCGCGCTGCCCGGCCTGGACAAGGGGCAGCCGGCGCCCGCCTAGCGGGTTAGAACGGGATATCGTCGTCGTCGACGGGCGGCTGGCCGGCAGGGCCGGCGCTGCCTGAGGTAGCCGGCGGAGACGCCGCGGAATCCTCCCGGGTGGAGCCGGCGCCGGATCCATAGCCGCCACCCTGTCCGCTATCCGGCGGGCTGCTGTAGCCGCCTCCGCCTTCGCGCCCGCCAAGCAGCATCAGCCCGAACGAATCGCAGATCACTTCCGTGCGGTAGCGCTTCTGGCCGTTCTGATCCTCCCACGAGCGGGTTTGGAGCCGCCCTTCGACAAACACCTTCTTGCCCTTCGTCAGGTAGGGCGCCACTCGGTCCCCTCTCCACAGAACCACGTCGTGCCAGTCGGTCCGTTCCTTCCAATCCCCGGTGTTCTGGTCCTTCGAGCGGAACGTGGTGGCCAAGGTGAAGTTCGTCACTGCGACCCCACTCGGCGTTTGGCGCGTCTCGGCATCCTTGCCAAGGTTGCCGATCAGCATCACTTTGTTCAGACTGCTAGCCATGAATTCCACGGTACAATCAAACGACCGGGCAATTCAAGCGCGGGCAGCCGGGATGTGACGGGGATGTTCGCCGGGAAATGGGCTTTTTGGATGCTGCTTGTGGCATCCGCGCCAGCGCTCCAAGCCGCGGAGCGGGCCGACCTCCTCGTCGTTGAGAAGAAGAACAACTCGGTCGGATTCTATTCCTCGTCCGGGAAGCGCGTGGCAGCCGTGCCGGTAGGCGAGACGCCGCACGAGATGGTTGTTTCGCGCGATGGTCGCTTCGCCTACGTCTCCGACAACGGCGTTCTTTGGATGGACTACGAAGGGCCTGGCGGCAACACGATTTCGATCGTGGACCTTGTGGCCCGCCGGCGTGTCGGCATCCTGCCGATGGGCAAGTTCCACCGGCCGCACGGCATCGGGCCCGACCCGAGCTCGAGCCGCGCGTTCGTCACGTCCGAGAATCCGGACCGCGTCGTGCTCGTCGATCTCGATACGCGCTCGGTCATCAGGGATCTCGATAACGGCGGCGTCGACCCGCACATGGTCACATTCGGCAAGGACGGCGTGTGGGGGTATGTGTCGAACACTGCGAGCGACACAGTTGGCGCGGTGCACGCGGTGACCGGGGAACTGCATCTGATCGACGTCGGCAAGGGGCCGCAAGGGAGCCTGCTCTCGCGCGACGGCTCGAAGCTGTGGGTGACCTGCCGCGACGAGGGAAGAATCGACATCATCGACACGGCGGCCAAGGCGAATGTCGGGTCGGTCTCTACCGGGCCGGGCGTGAACCGAGTCGTCTCGACGCCCGACGAGAAGCTACTGGTCTACTCCCTGCAGAGCGGCGAGGCGGTCGGCATCGCCGACGTCGAGACCGGCACCGAGGTCGCTCGAATCCCGCTGGGCGGGCAGCCGCTTTCCATCTCGCTGTCGAAGGACGGCACGTATGCGTTCGCCGGCGTGCAGGACAAGGATCAGATCTGGATCGTCTCCGTGCCCGAGAGGGCTGTGGTCCAGGTGATTGACACGCCTCCGGGAACCGGTCCCGATCCCGTGATCGAGATCGGCACGTACTTCCCGACGAAAGCCAGGCCATGAACGAAGCCAAGCTTCGCGCCCTCCTCGAAGACGTGCGTCAGGGGCGGTGCGACATCGACCGGGCTGTCGGCGAGATGCGTCACCTGCCGTTCGAGGATCTCGGCTTCGCGAAGGTGGATCACCACCGCGCGCTCCGACACGGCATGCCCGAGGTGATCCTGGGACAGGGCAAGACGGTGGACGAGGTCCGAGCCATATCCGAGAACCTGCTCGAGCGGTCGCCGAACTTGCTCGTGACGCGGGCTAGCCAAGCCATGTTCGAAGCGGTTTGCGGGCTGGACGAGGCGGCGGAGTACTTCCCGCGCTCTGGCACGGTACGCGTGTGGAAGGACCGCAAGAATCAGGGCAATGGCAGGATCGCCGTCGTATGCGCCGGCACGAGCGACATCCCCGTGGCCGACGAGGCTCGAGTGACCGCGGAAGTGATGGGCAACCACGTCGATGCTATCTACGACGTCGGCGTGGCGGGGATCCATCGCCTCCTGTCGAGTATGGACCGCATCCAAGCGGCTCGGGTCGCAATCTGCTGCGCGGGCATGGAGGGTGCCCTGCCCAGCGCGCTGGGCGGCCTAGTGTCCGTGCCGGTCATCGCCGTCCCCACGAGCGTCGGCTACGGCGCAAGCTTCAACGGCCTTTCCGCCCTCCTCGGCATGCTGAACTCCTGCGCCAGCAACGTGTCGGTCGTGAACATCGACAACGGTTTCGGCGCTGCTTATGTCGCGACTTTGATCAACCGACTCTAGCGTCGCCTGTGCGAAACTAGCCTTCATGAAATCCCGAAGATCGATACTGTGCGCAGTGGCAGCTGTCGCGCTCGCGCTAGCCGTCGCGCCGAATGCGAGAGCCCAGTCTGACGAGAGGATGCACCTGCTGATGCTTGGCGGTTCGAGCTTCTTCGCGCACGACGCGGTCTCGCACGCCATGTTCACGATGGCCAAGATCGGCGAGCGCACCGGGCTGTTCGACGTTCGCTTCCGAACCGACATGGAACTCGTCACCAAGCAGAAGCTGAGGGGCAACCGGAAGAATCTGGACTATTTCGACGCCGTGATGTTTTACACGCAGGGCGACATCGAACTAAGCGACGAGCAGAAGGCCGACCTCATGCGCTTCGTCAAGGAGGACGGCAAGGCCATCCTCGTGGCGCACAGCGGCACCGACTCGTTCCGCGAGAGCTGGCCCGAGTACATCGAGATGGTCGGCGGGGCGTTCGTCAACCATCCCTGGCATCAGAAGATCCGGGTTCGCGTGGAGGATCGAGCGCACCCGATCAGCCGGCATTTCCCGAAGACATTCGAGATCACGGACGAGATCTACCAGCTGAATCGCTATTCCCGCGACAAGGTGCGGGTGCTGCTCAGCATAGATCCTTCGAGCGTGGATCTCACGAAGAAGGGCGTCCAGCGAGCAGACCAAGATTTTGCCTTGGCGTGGGTTCGGGACTTCGGAAAGGGCCGCGTGTTCTCTAGCGTTCTGGGTCACCGCAACGAGGTCTGGGACAACGCCGACATCCAGAAGATGTGGCTGGAAGGATTCCGCTGGGCGGCCGGCATCACGGACGGCGAAACCGCCTCGCTGCCGCGCCCGACAGACGACGACTGAGGCCGGGTCCGGGCTCGGCGACGAACCGGTAGCCGACGCCCCGCACCGTGACGAGGTGACGGGGTTTCGCGGGGTCGGGCTCGATGGACCGGCGCAGCCTGACGATGAAGTTGTCGATGGCCCGCGTGTCGGTATCCTCCCGCACGCCCCACACCTGCTCAAGGAGGCTCTTGCGGGATACGTTGCGGCCTTCGCTGGCGATCAAGTGGTGCAGAAGCTTTGCTTCCATCAAGGTCAGGTCGCGAATCTCTCCGTTGACGGACAACTGCTGCTTGGCAAAGTCGACCGTGCGTCCGCTGAACTCGTAGATGTCCGGCACCGCAGGCTGCTGCTCGCCCGCGCTCCATCGATGTCTTCGAAGCAGCCCGTGGATCCGGGCTTGCAGGATAGCCAGGTCGAACGGTTTCGGGAGATAGTCGTCCGCTCCGGCAGAGAGCCCCTCGACGATATCCTCGGGTCTCCGTCGCGCCGTGAGCATCATGACCGGCACGTAGCACCCGCTGGAGCGGAGTTTCCGCACGACTTCGAACCCGTCCATGCCGGGGAGCATGACGTCGACCAGGAGGGCGTCGAAGGCCGCATCGGCGCGAACCGCCAGAAGCGCCTGCTCGCCAGTCTCCGCGACTTGGGCGACAAACCCTTCGGCCTCCAGATTGAATTGCAGGCCCTTGGCGATATGGCGCTCGTCCTCGACGATCAGTATGCGCTTCATGCCTGTGCCGCCAGGGGTAGTTCGATCGTGAACGTGCTGCCTCGGCCCCGTCCATCGCTCTCGCCGAATACCCGCCCTCCGTGCTTGGTGGCGACCATTCGCACGATGAAGAGCCCCAGGCCCGTTCCCTTGGTGCGCAGCGTTCCTTGAATCCGGTAGAAGCGCCGGAACACCCGCTTGAACTCGTCTGGATCGATGCCTATCCCGTTATCCCTGATGCTGATCGCCACAGTCGCAGCGCCGATCCTGGCGATTTCGATCCAGATCTGCGCTTGGTCGCCGGAGTACTTTACAGAGTTGTCGATCAGGTTCGAGACGGCGGCGCGCAGTTCCTCGCCGTTTCCCATGACCACGGCCGCTTCTCCGTCGGGGATCCGGTTACGGACGTGCAGGACGCCGCCGGGCAGGTCGTGGCTGCGCTGGAGCCTGTCGACGCACTCGAGCACCATTTCGGGTATGTCGACCGGAGCGCGCTGCGTCTTGCGCCGGGAGCCGACTGCGCCTGCTAGCAGGACCTGCTCGATCGTGCCTTGCAATCGCTCCATGTCGGCCAGCATGATCCCGTAGAACTCGCGCTGGCGCTCCTCGTCGAGCTTCCTGGACTGGAGAGTCTCCAGATAGAGCTTCAGGGAAGCGACGGGCGTCTTCAACTCGTGCGTGACGGCGTTGATAAAGGCGTCGTGCTTCTCGTTGCGACGGATCTCGCGCACTAGGAACACGGTGTTGAGGACCAATCCGGCGATGAGTAGCAGTCCGGCAATGACGCCGAGGGCCAGCACTACGCCGCTGCGCCAGTTGGCCACCAGCCAGCCGATATTCAGTGCGACCGCCAGTGCCACCAGGCAGATTCCGAGGGCGATCCAGAAGATTACCGATCGCTTGCGGTGTCCGGCCAGGTCCACGCTGCTCTCATGATACGTTCCGCCCATACAGCAGGGGGAACGAGTGCCTGCGGCGGCACCCGCGATCCGGCAGCGCACTATAATTCGAGTCATGCTGACCCGGCGCGACCTGATCCCCTCCCTAGCCCTACTGCCGGCCGTTGCGCGGGGCGGAACGCCCAAGCTCGAGGGCGGTGGCCCCCGCCTGAAGACAGCGATCTGTGCCTACTCGTTCCGCAAGGCGCTCGGCGTCGGGTCGCTGAGCTACCTCGACCTCGTCGACATGGCGGTCGAGAACGGGATCGACGGGCTCGATTCAACCGTGTACTGGTTCCCGCAGGACGATCTGGGGTCCTTTCTGTCGGCGTTCCGCCGCAAGGCCTACCTCGCCGCAGTCGATCTGCCGAGCATCGCGATCCGGACCGATCTCTGCAGGCCGGAGCCACGCGAGCAGGAACGTGAAGTGGCTTGGCTGCGGCATTGGGTCGATGTCTCGTACAGGCTCGGCTCCAGCCATATCCGCGTCTTTGGCGGTAACGTTCCGGAGGGAAGGACCGAGGACGAGGCAGCGGCCTGGGTGGCCGAGATCCTGAAGCGGTCGGCCGACTACGCGGCCGACCACGGCGTAGTGCTGGGCTTGGAGAATCACGGCGGCATCACGGCGCGGGCGGAGCGCATCATTCAGATCGTGCGGGCAGTCGACCATCCGAATGTCGGCATCAATCTCGACACAGGGAACTTCCGCAGCGATCCGTACAGCCAGATCGAGTTAAGCCTTCCGTACGCCGTGAACTCTCAGTTCAAGGTGCAGATCCGGGACGAGCAGGGCAACCACGAACCTTCGGACTGGGACCGCATCGTGGCAATGTTCGCCAAGGCCGGATACCGAGGCTACATGGCGCTGGAGTACGAGGCGGCGGAGGACCCGTTCACGGCAGTGCCGCGCCACTTGGCGCGGCTACGCGACCTAGCCGCCAAGCACAGCAGAGCTTGAGTTCCTGCGCGGCGGTGCATTCGTCGATCCGCTCCCGGCATGGTGCTTGGCGCAGCAGGAGCTCGCGGCCCTGCCCCATCGCACGGTGATCGCGCAGGCCAGCATGTTCGCGAATTAACCGGTTGATGACCGTCTTCGGGATGATGCGGAAACCCCAAGAACAGATTGCAGTGTTGCTTTGTCCTGCCGCGCCTCCTGAATCTGGCGAATGGTGGTCTGGCTCGCCCAGTCGGACGCGCCGGAGGCCTCGATAGGCACCACCTCCAAATCCGCGGCAATGATGACGGCGCGGCTCACAAGGGCCAGAGTCGCACGAATATAGTCAGTGAGCGAAGCTGAACCGGACGAGCGACGGCGATGATTACGATGCGAATCCCGATAAACGCAAGCAATCCTTCCAGTGACATCGGATGATGGACCTATGCACTACGGTGGCACCCCGGTTTTCTTGGTTCTGTTTCGCTGGCGACTTTCGCGCCGCCGTTTGTAGGATTTTGGTATCCCGACAGTTAACGCTCAAGTCACTTTAGATCGTTCATTCTGAGACGGTTAGCTTGTTCCCGGCAGCGGAACTTCCGTGCCAGTTTCAGATCACATGGATGGCTGGATTCGGCGGCTCGCCGAAGGGCTCGGCGATCACCAATGTCGGGCCGCTATGCCCTGTTCCTTACCACGCAAGCAGACTTCGTTACTGAAGATGGCACGGTCCCGCAGCGATCTGAACGGAGCCGAAATGCTCGGGTCAAGCTTTGGGGGCGTCTGGGCAGATGCCTTCGCGACGGTGTGAGCGCTCGAGTGCGACTTGAATAAGAGCGTCATGCAGGACGCCTTGGAATGTCGAGCTCGCCCAGGCGATGCTGCTACCCAGTTGAGAATGCTTATGGCCCGTTTTCAATGGCTTAGAGGGGCACTCAGGAAGTAAACAGCGGCCTTTCGCCGCGCCTTCCCTCGAGAAACCTCGGCCTTTTTAGGCTCATATGTGAATTGGAAAGCATCCAGCAACGCCTGCAGGCGCTGGATGTTGTATGGTGATCAGGGGTTGAATCATGAGCGGAAATGTTTTTTCGGTACGACGGGTTCAGCCGGAGCGCTGTCGAGTGCCCCTCCAATTCGATCGTTCCAACCCCAACAGAAACGGAAAGGATTTGACTATGAGAAACCGAGTCACCGCTACCGTGATTGCGGCCCTGCTGCTTTTGGCTGCTCCCATCCTGGCTCAGCAAGATCAGGGGGTCATCACGGGCACGATTACCGACGCCACCGGGGCGGTTGTCCCCGGCACGTTGGTTACGATCCGGGAGATGAATACCGGAATAACGGTTGAGAATCAGGCGAACGCCAGCGGCACCTACGTCTCGGGGCCCCTCAAGGTGGGGATGTATGAGATCTCAGTGGGGACCGAGGGCTTCAAGACGGCCGTTCGATCCGGCGTCGAGATTCACGCAGGAGACCGCATCGGCCTGAACTTCGCTCTGGAAATCGGGAACCTGGTCGAGGTGGTCGAGGTGACCGGCGCGACACCGTTGCTACAGACCGAATCGGCGACTTTGGACTACACCGTCGAGCGCCAGCAGATCGAGGATTTGCCGATCAGCGGCCGCAACTATCAATCGCTCGCTCTACTGACGGCCGGTGTGGCCCCCGAGATCGGCGGGCGCGACCGCGGACCTCTGGGCGACTCGCGGCTTGGTGGCGGCTTCTTGAGCCACGGCCAGCAAGTCGGCCAGAACAACTTCTTGATCGACGGTATCGACAATAACTCGACCATCATGGGCCAGCAAGACCGCAAGGCGCAGGCGATGATTCCGTCGATGGACGCCGTCCAGGAATTCAAGATTCAAACTAGCAACTACTCGGCCGAGTACGGCCGCAACGCCGGCGCGGTGGTCAACGTGACGATTCGGGGCGGTACGAATCAGTTCCGCGGCAGCGCTTACGAGTTCATGCGAAACGACTTCTTCGACGCCCGCGAAGCCTTTGCGCGGAACGACCGCGATGGCGACGGCAAGGCCGATCCGGAGGTCTTACGCCAGAACCAGTTTGGCGCCACCTTCGGCGGGCCGGTCAAGAAGAACAAGGCCTTCTTCTTCGCGAGTTGGGAGGCCTGGAAGCTCGCAGCGGAATCGTGGTCGTGCCGACCCGCAGTCGCGACATCGTCGGCGACGGTCGATTGGTGATCGATAGCGAGTCTTCGCCCATTCGTCGGCTGACCCGGAGACTCGCCTGGCGGATGGCCGACTGCGGTGACGTCATTACTGGGCGCGGGCCTCCGACATTTGCCACCCGTGCCGGCCGCGTCAGAGCGGCGAACAGAATTGGTCCAGCGACCTCTCGCCCTCCGATCCCCTCGGCGACGTATTCCCGAATAAGACGATTCCGTCGGAGCGGTTTGATTCATCGTTCGACCAACTGGTGGGGTTATACCCAGCCCCGAACTTCGCCGACAACACCCGGCGGAACTTCGTCAACAACCCCGCGTGGCAGACGGACCGGGATCAGCTCGATTTCCGCTACGACCACACTTTCTCCGCAAACGACAACTTCTTCGTGCGCTACAGCCACTACCGCTACGACAACCTTCGCGCTGCTCCGCTGCCGGGGATCGCGAGGGGCGGCGCCGGTAACGACCGCGGCCTGGACGACAACGACGGCGATCACCTGGCCGCTTCTTGGACGCACGTTTTCTCGCCCACCCGGATCAACGAAGTACGCGTGGGCTACAAATGGTTGAAGGTCAACAAGGTTCAACAGGCCCCTCCGCAATCGGAGCTCAACGCTCAGTTCGGACTCAACGGTCTCAACGAAGATCCGTCGATCCTAGGACTGCCGCGCTTCCAGTTGACCGGAGGTTTGGCGCACATCGGTCTGGGCGGCAGCCCCAACCTGCCGAACGGCAAGATCAGCCAGACCTGGCAGTTCGTCGACAACCTCACCGTCATTCGGGGAAACCACAGCCTGAAGATCGGGGCCGATCTGCGGCACGACTTCGCCGACATCCTGGGCTCTCAGCAGGCCACCGGGACGTTTCGCTTCAACGGCCGTTACACGGACATCGCGCTCGGCGACGCTCTGCTCGGCTGGGTCGACCGGGGCGCCTCGGGAACGACGATCGACGCGAACATGACGTTCGACAGTTACATGTTCTACTTCCAGGATGACTGGAAGATCACTCCGAGCTTCACTCTGAACCTAGGTGTGCGCTACGAGCTGACGACACCCTACGTCGAGCAGGACAACCGGATGAACCGGGTCGAGTTCGCACCCGGTCCGGATTTCGGCCGAATCATCCGCGCCGGAGAGCTCGGCGACAGCATAGAGGATCGGGCGCTGATCAGCTTCGACAAGAACAATTGGGCCCCGCGCGTCGGCTTCGCCTGGCAGCCCGGCACCAATTGGACGATCCGTTCGAGCGGCGGCGTCTTCTACGGCGGCTCGCAGGGCCTGGGGGCCAGCGCGCGCATGCTGCGCAACTTCCCGTTCGTGGCTGCCGTCAACGCTCGAGGCAGCAGGTCCGCTCCCGTATTCTTGCTTCAAGACGGATTCCCGTCCGACTTCTTGGGCGATCTGAATGCGCCCGTCAACTCGGTGGACGATCTGCCGAACAACTCGGTGATGCGCACCTGGGCGAAGGAGTTCCCGATGCCGATGGTGTACCAGTGGAACTTCAGCGTGCAGCGCCAGCTCAATGACACGATGGCGTTGACGACGGCATACGTGGGCTCGACTTCGAAGAACATCCAGTTCTCCTACAACATCAACGCGCCGGGGATCGGGCCATCGAGCACCGAACGCCAACGCCGGCTGTACTTCCAGTCGTTGAACGGGCTCACCTATCGCTCGCCCGCGGCGCATGCCTCCTATCACGGACTGGAAACAACCCTGACGAAGCGCTTTTCGAAGGGGTTCACCTTCACCAGCGCCTATACCTGGTCGCGCGCGATGAGCCAGACGCAGGAGCTGTTCGTCGCCGGCGATAACGGGTCCGCGCAGGATCAGACCTGCTTCGCCTGCGAGCGCGGACCTTCCTCCAACGACACCAATCACCGCTGGGTGAACAGCTATATCGTGGACCTGCCGTTCGGCAGAGGGCAGAAGTACCTAACTCGCGGCGGTGTGCTCAACGCCATCTTCGGGGGCTGGCAGATGACCGGCATCCTCAGCATGCAGTCGGGTCAGTTTTATGACCTGACGCTGGCCAATTCCGCCGCGAATCTCGGCACCAACAGCGTGGGCGCCTGGCGTCCGAACGTCGTCGGCGAGCACCGGCTGAGCAATCCGACGCCCGACTTGTGGCTGAACCCCGAGGCGTTCGAAACTCCGTTGGACGCCAGCGGCAACCCGACGTTCGGGAACCTAGGGCGCAATTCACTTCAAGAAGGCGGCATCTTCAACTGGGATGTCGGTTTGATGAAGAACTTCCAAGTTACCGAGCGGGTCCGACTGCAGTTCCGCTGGGAAGCCTTCAACCTCACCAACCATCCGTCGTACGGGACGCCGAACACGAACCTCTCGAGCCCGGACGTCGGAAAGATCACCAGCACGCTGGGTCTGCCGCGTCAGCAGCAGCTCGGACTGCGGGTGAGCTTCTAAGACTCAGAGGCTGAAAGCAAGCCTGATTGGGGGGCGGACTGGCCGCCCCCTTCGACGGCCATCCTGCCCACGCCGAGCTTGGCGAGGATTCGGTAGTGGCTGATGATCCGCCCGGTGACGACGGCTCGATCCACGGTGGCTGTGCGGTCCCCGACGAAATCGAGGTAGAAACTGAACGAGAGCCCAGAAGCTCCGCGAGCAAGTTCATTCTTTCCCCGCGGGCGCTGATGTGCCGAGCGGTCGCAACATGCTGTTTCTACGTGTGTTATAGCATTCCGACGGCTCAGATCTCTCCGCGCTTCATCTGCTCGGCCATGTAGTCGCTCGCCCGCCACGCCAGCGCCAGAATCGTCAGGGTCGGATTCTTCTCGGTCGCAGTGGGGAACGAGCTGCCGTCCATTACGAAGACGTTCTTCACTTCGTGCATCTGGTTGAATCTGTTCAGCGCCGAGCGTTTCGGGTCCTCGCCCATGCGGCAGGTGCCGTGCTCGTGGATCGCCGTGCCCAGCATTTCGATCTCCCCGCGCTTATAGGGCAACGGCTCCGCCTTCATCTCGTGCAGGATCTCTTCGGTCACGTCGTACATGCGCAAGATCATCTTGCGCTCGTTCTCGCCGATGTCGTACTCAATCCTGAGCAGCGGGTAGCCGAAGCGATCGTTCGGCGTGCCTTCCACCGAAATGCGGTTGTCCTTGTAGGGCAGGACTTCGCCATAGGGGATCAGCTTGACCAGCGCCGGGTAAAGCTCCTTGATGGCCTGCTTGTAGGAAAGCCCGAACCCGCCGAGGCTCTTGGCGAAGCTAGCGTTCGAGGCGCAACCGATGCCCGAGATCGGGATCCCGAAGCCGCGCAGGTAGCCGCGCTTTTCATCGGTCGGCTCGAATCTCGGGATGTAGATGTGTCCGCCCGAAATGCCGTCGTCGTTCGAGGCCGCGCTGCCGATCAGCTCAGGCGCGAAGGCTTGCACGCGCAGCCGGAACTGCTCGACCAGGTAGCGACCGATCACGTCGGAACCGTTGCCGATGCCGTTGGGGTATTGGCGCGACTTGGAGTTGAGCAACAAGCGCGTCGAGTCGACGGCCGAAGCCGCAACGATCACACGCTTGGCCGGGACGGTCCGCTCGTCGCCGGTGAGCCGGTCGAAGTAGCGGACCCCAGACGCCAGCCCTTCGTCGTTGACCAGAATCTCTTCGACAATCGCGTTCTCGACCAGCTCGAGTCTCTGTGTCTCGAGCGAGTCTTTCAGCAGATAGTCGAACGAATTGAAGAATGCGCCGATGTCGCAGCCGCGCTCGCAAGCGCCGCAGAAGTGGCAAGGGTCGCGGCCATTGTGAGCCTGGGTGAGAACAGCCCGGCGGATGCGCACCACGGGATACTTGGCCCTCGTCGCGGCCTTGCGCAACAGCATTTCGCCGCAACGCAGGTTCGGCGGCGGCAGGTGGTTCGAAGAGCCGGGCAGCCATGGCGTGTCGTCATCGCCGCCGCAGACGCCAATTTTCTTCTCGACGTTGTCGTAGTAGGGAGCGATTTCTTTGTACGTGATCGGCCAGGGGATCCCCCAGCCGTCCTTGGCGGGCTCTTGGAAGTTCAAATCGGAATAGCGCAACGAGACGCGGCCCCAGATGTTGGTCTTGCCGCCCACGCCCCAGACGCGGGCCAGCCAAAACTGCTTGCCGGGCAGCGTCTCGTAAGGGCTTTCGCGCAGCGGGGTCCCTTGCCAGTCTGGGGGCCATTCCCCGCGCCGGCGGCGCTCGCGCTCTTCCCAGGGCTTGACGTGCGACCAGAACTGGTTGCGGTCGAACTTCTGCCCGGCTTCGAGCATCAAGACCTTGATGCCCTTGCGGGTGAGGTTCCAGGCGGCCATTCCGCCGGCCGCGCCGCTGCCGATGACGACGACGTCAACTCCTTCGCTGGCCATCACGCGTGCTCCTCGTGCTGGCAGCCGGGGAATTCGGCCAGGTACGTGCTGCCTTGATGGCCGACTTCTTGGATTAGCCCGATTTCGGCCGCGTCCTCGTCGATCATCGCGGCTACCCCGGCATTTCGCGCGCCGAGCGCGTCCGAGCCGGGGATAATTATGCCGTCGAGCTGTTCGAGCAGGCGGAATTGGTTCGCGACGAAGGTTTCGGGCTCGTGGTCCGCCGCGTCGAGCGCTTGGGCGGCGACTCCGCAGGCTGCGATCGAGATGAGCGCTTCTCCGCGAGTGCTTCCAGGCATTGGCTTCTCCAGCGGACAGTATAAGCAGTGGCGGGCGATCATACGGAGGAGAGCCACACTGACCAACAAATGCTTGCCCTCGAACCGAGCAGTTTTCACTAAGGGCCATTTCAATCGCCCGCGGCTCACGCTATCATTTCGAGGAAATGCTTTCCCGACGCGAATGGCTCAGAAGTGTGAGTCTGGGAGCCATAGCCGCCGGCAGCGCCGTCGGCCAAGGGGCGCGCGCCACGGGCCCTAACGTCCTCATGATTTCGATCGACGATATGAACGACTGGATCGGGGTCCTCGGCGGACACCCGCAGTCGCTCACGCCGAACATCGACGCGCTCGCCGAACGCGGCGTCACCTTCCGGCGAGCCTACTGCCAGGCCCCGGCTTGCAACCCCTCTCGGGCGAGTCTGATGACCAGCATGCGCCCGACGACCTCAGGCTGCTACAGCAACGGCGACGTGTGGCGCGACGCCATGCCGCTGGCCGTAACGCTGCCGCAGCATTTCATGCTGCACGGCTATGAAGTGATCGGCGGGGGCAAGACCTTCCACAACACCCAGAACGAGGCCGCGTCGTGGGACTACTACAACAGCTTCCGCGGCTTTTTGCGGGCGCCCAACCCGCCGGTTAACAAGCTGAACAGCGGCAATTTCGACTGGAGCGGACTCGAGGTCAGCGACGAGGACACCGCCGACACCCAGCTCGCCAATTGGGCGGCGGACTATCTCTCGAAGGACCATTCGAAACCCTTCTTCATGGCCTGCGGCTTCTATCGCCCGCACCTACCGTTCTACGCGCCTCAGAAATACTTCGACAAGTTTCCCGAGGCCGAGACCAAGCTGCCGAGCTATCTCGAGACCGACCTCGACGACGTACCCAAATCCGCGATGAGCGGCTCGACATCGATCCGCAGCTTCCGGGACCACGACAACGTGACCTCCTCGGGCCAGTGGAAGCGCGCCGTGGCTGCCTATCTGGCCTGCATCAACTTCGCCGACGCCAATGTCGGGCGTGTGCTGAAGGCGCTGGGCTCGGGGCCTCACGCCGACAACACCATCATCGTCTTGTGGACAGACCACGGCTGGCAGTTCGGCGAGAAAAGGCATTGGCGCAAGTTCACCTTGTGGGAACGCTCTTGCCGGGTGCCGATCATCTTCGCTGGCCCAGGCGTCGAGGCCAAGGGCGAGCTCTGCGACCGCACCGCGGAGCTGCTGGACATCTACCCGACCTTGAGCGACTTGGCCGGCTTGCCCAAGCGCGAGGAACTTGACGGCGACAGCCTGCGGCCCCTGCTCGAGAACCCCAAGGCTGAGTGGGACCACCCGGCGATCACCTCCATGGGGCCCGACAGAAACACGATCCGCACCGAGCGCTGGCGTTACACGAGCTATCCGGACGGTGAAGAGCTTTACGATCACGACAACGACCCGAATGAGTGGCACAACTTGGCGGGCGGCCCCGAGCACGCCGAAACGAAGCAGCGGCTTACGGCGATGCTGCCGCAAAACCCTTCACGCAAGAAAGTGATGCAATTCCAGGACCTGCCCGAGGAGCGCCGTCGGCTCACCGAGCTCCTGCCGGATCACTATCACCCCTCCGACGCGGCGAACTACGTCCCGCTCGACCCGGGGCCGCAATAGCGCGATTGAACGGGTCTGCTTCCCGCTGCAGGCCAAAGCGGACCGTCTCGACGGGCACCGCCGCCGCCACGAAGCCGTCTGGCCGCGGAGTCGGCGTCCTCGTGCTCGTCGATCATCGCGGCTACCCCGGCCTTTCGCGCGCCGGGCGCGTCCGAGTCGGGGATGATCATGTCGACGAGCTGTTCGAGCAGGCGGAATTGGTCCGCGGCGAATGCTTGGAGCCCGTGGTCCGCCGCGTCGAGCGCTTGGGCGGCGACTCCGACGAATGCGATCGAGATGAGCGCTTCTCTGCGAGTGCTTTCAGGTAGTGTCTTCTCCAGCAGGCAGAATAGGCAGTGGCGGGCGAGCATGCGGTGTTGAACTACAATGACCAACCAATGCTCGCCCCCGAACCGAGGTGAATGAATGAACGGTATTCTTCAGCAGGCGACTAACCTGTGCATCTTGCTTGCTGCGATGGCTTCCGCGACATTGGCGCCCGCTATCTTCGCCGCCGAGCAACCGAACATCGTGTTCATCATTTCCGACGACCACGACAACGAGCACCTGGGTTTTATGGGCAGCAAGATCGCGCACACGCCGAATCTCGATCTGTTGGCTCGGACGGGGACCCTGTTCACCCGCGCGCACCTGCCGATGTCGCGCTGCCATCCGACGCTGGCCAGCTTTCTCAGCGGCCGTTGGCCTCATCAAACAGGCGTCTACCACAACTTCGGAACTAGGAGGCTCGACCCGACGAACTCGTTGCCCAGACTCTTGAGAGACGTCGGCTACGCGACCTACGCTGAGGGCAAGTACTGGGAAGGCGATCCGAGAGCAATGGGCTTCACACATGGCAAAGGCGAATCGGCGAACACGTTCGTGCGCAAGGGACAGGCTGATCTGTTTACGTTCATCGACGAAGTTGGTGGGCGAACACCGATGTTCATCTGGTGGGCGCCCAAGATTCCACACCTTCCGCACGATCCGCCGCAAGAGTACCGCGCGTTGTTCGACGAGAAAGAAATTCCCGTGCCCCCTTGGATTGGAGAAGACCGTCTGGCATCGTTCCTGCGGAAAGAACACCTGAGCCTGGCGATGGAGGCGTGGCTGGACGACGGAATTGGCAAGCTCGAAAAGAAGCTGCGCGAGAAGGGTGTCTACGAAAACACCATGTTCGTGTTTGTCATCGACAACGGCTGGAGCAATGGCTTGGTGTCGAAAGGTTCGCCGTTCGAGAAAGGCGTCCGTACGCCGGTGTTCTTCAGCTGGCCCGCCAAGATCAAAGGCGGGCAGCGTTTCGATTGTCTGACCAGCACTCTGGACATCTATCCGACGATTCTGGACTACGCCGGCGCGAAGACGCCGGCTTCCGCTGCGGGGAACAACTTGCGGCCGATCATCGACGGGAAGACAACCAAGAATCGCAAGCGCCTGTTCGGCGCGATCTACCCGGCGTTTGTGACGACGACCGACGAGCGACCCGAGCGAGACATCTACGCGCTTTACGTCCGTGACGAGCAGTGGAAGTACATGTTCTTTGTGCAGGACGTCGTTGCTTCGCGCAACGCGAACTACTTCCGTATCCAATCGATCGAGACTGACTATCCCACGCGGCGGAAGGGCGCCGAAGACCTGTACGACCTTCAAGCCGATCCGACGGAACGAACCAACCTGGCCGCGAAACCCGAACACGCCCAGCGGCTGGTCGAGATGCGCGAGGCCGTGCTCGCATGGTGGAAGGAAACCGGCGGCAACCCGATCGACGCATTGGCAGAGAAGGATTGAGGGACCGGACAATCATTCACCCAGTTGGCGCAACCCCGCGAGAATCTCGCTCATCTTGCCCGCCGCGTGAGCGTCGGGTTGATTGCGAGCTTGGTCGATTCCAGCTCGCAACGCAAGTCAGGGAGGGTGCAGATCGAGCCGGTGAACGTGACTGCGACCCGCCCATCGGCTGAAACCATTAGCTGGCGGCCCGCCAGCTCAAGTCGAAGACTGAAAGTCGCTGATGCCCCAGTCTCACCGTAGCTGGACTCTCGCCCGACCAAGTTCATCCACGAACTCGATGTCGGGGTGAAGAGCATTTGGAATCGCTTGTGCTTGGCGAGCCAGGCACGCACCTTCGCATGCCTGTGCGTGCGGTAGTTGTCCGCGATCACGTGGATGTCGAGATCGTCCGGAGTGTGCCGATCGATCTGGTTGAGGAGGCGCAGCCATTCCACCTGCGTCTGTTTCTGCTCCCTGCGGTAGACCAGCTTGCCCTCTAGGTAGCTCATGGCAGCGAACAGACATACGGTCCCGTGCCGGATGAAGTCGTGCATTCGAGTTCGAATCTGCCCGATGCCCAGCGGCAGACCCGGCTGGGTCCGCTTCAGTGCTTGGCACTGCGTCTTCTCTGGCGGATCCAGTTACAAGCCGATCGCATCCCGGAACTAGTGTTCGACCGCACGGATCGGAGGACCATCAGCACGGGCGGCTCTCCGGCGCGTCATGGTGCGGAATCCCTTCATCGACGAGCGAGGAGGCCAGGCCTGCCAGGAAGTCGCAGTTCAACTTTCGGATCTGGCAGCCGCGCAATCTCGGGACGTCGGTCCGGGACCGCATCGCGGCGATACTCGCTACCGTCGGGCAGCTCCCCTACGAGACAGTCCACCGCGAAAGGGCAGGGAATTCCTTCGCAGCGGTGCCGGCAGTTCGCATGGGTGCGCGAGCGACCTGCAACGCACCGCAGCGCCCGCCGCCCTGCTAGTCGGGGAAAGGCCGTGACTGCACGGCCTCGAGGAATGCCGGGTTCTGCCGCCGGAGTCGAAGCGAGAGTTCCTTGGCCTCGCGCGCCTTTGCGCGATCGCGTAGGCGAAAGTACACCTGCGACAGGAGCAGGTGCGGCTGGGGATGCCGCGGCTCGATCCGGACCGCCGCCTCGAGAGCCGCGACCGCTTCCGTCCATTCCTTGACGCCCATCAATGCACGAGCCATGGCGATCCGCGCCGGCATGTAGTCCGTTCGCAGGGCGACTGCCTTGCCAAGCGGCTCGAGGGCCTCTTCGTAGCGGGCCTGCTTGACCAGCCAGTCTCCGTAGAAGAAGTGAGGCTCCTCGTACTTGGGGTCCAGCTCGATGGCCTTGCCCAGGAACGGCAGGGCCTCCTCGAAGCGTCCGTCCTTCTGCAGGTGCCACGCGTATTCGAAATTGGCTCGTGCCGAGTGCGCATAGCGCTTCGACGCTCGGGACGCGATCTCCAGGCCCGCCCTCAGGTCTCCCGCCTCCCTGCAGGCGTGAATCGCCATGTAGTGAAGGTCCTCGACATCCGGCCTGAGCCGGAGCGCCCGCATGGCAATATCCGCTGCCTCGCGGTGGTACCGGCCCTTGCCGTACTCGACGGCCATGACCTGCATCAACTGGAACTGGTCGGGCCGGATCTCGAGCGCGCGGCGCCACGCCTGCAAGGTTTCGTCGCCTAGACTGAGCTTCTGGTTCACAACGCCGAGCAGGTAGTGCGCGTTGAAATCTCCGGGAGACGCATCTGTAGCGCGCGCGAGCAGCGGCTTGGCGGCCTCGAACTGACCCGCCGAGAAATGCATATACGCGAGATTGAACAGTGCTGGGAAGTAGTCCGGCGCAAGCTGCAGCGCCTGTTGCCAAAGCTCGGCTGCCTCCGCGGTCTGGCCCTTCTGTGCCGATTCCAGGCCTCTGTCGGTCAAAGTTGCGGGATCCGGGCGCTGATGGGCTTGGATTTCCGGCAGTCCGCAGAGCCAGAGCGCGACTACCAGGGCTCCGGCGGCCCTTCGCTGTGCGAGATGGATCTGCCAGCCGTTCACGGAATCGCCGTGACCTCGCCCGAGCCTTCCACAAGGAGCCACGCTGCACCGCCGTCGGTCCCAGGGAATATCTCTTCGTCGCCGCTGGGCCACCGAATCGCGATGCTGTCGACCGTTTCGGAGTCCCCGAGGCCAAAGTGAACCCTCAGGTCGTTGTGGGACACGTAGCTCGACTGGCTCATCACTGCGCGAGTCTGGCGTGCGCCCCCTGCTTCGATGGTCACCAGAGAGCCAATGGCCGCCCGGTTCGAGCGGGTGCCGCGCAGCTTAAGCAGGATCCAGCTGCTTCCTGCCGCCAGGTCGTTTCGCAGCAGCGACACCCGTTCGGCCATGTTCATCACAAGGACGTCGATATCTCCGTCTTCGTCGTAGTCGCCGAAGGCCGCTCCGCGACTCGACTTGGCCTGACGCAGGGCGGTACCCGACAGTGCCGTGACGTCCTCGAAGCGCTTGCCGCCGAGGTTCCTGTAGACCAGGTTTGACTGCACGTAGGTTTCGGCGACTTTTGTCTGACTGTCCAGCTTCGGGTAGACGTGCCCGTTGACTTGGAAAATGTCCTGCCAGCCGTCGTTGTCGAGGTCGACGAATTCCACGCCCCATCCTACGTATTTGGGATTCGAAGCTAGCCCGGCGCGCACGCAGATGTCCTCGAAGAACACTCCGTCATTGTTTCGATACAGATTCGGGTAGTCGTCCGCGAAGTTCGTCTTGACCAAGTCGAGCCAGCCGTCTCCGTCGAAGTCGCCGACGCCCACGCCCATGCCGCCTTGCTCGAATCCGTGCTCGTTGAATGCGACCCCGGTCTCGGTCGCGTAGTCGGTGAATGTACCGTCGCCGTTGTTAACGAAGAGGATGCTCGGCGTCGAGTCGCAGGCGATGTAGATGTCCTGCCAGCCGTCCCCGTCGAAGTCCGCGGCGGCTGCGGTGAACGCGTAGTAATCGCGCACGTCGCGCACGCCCGCCGCCTCGCTCACGTCCTCGAAGTTCCCGTCGCCAAGGTTCCGGTAAAGCGTCAAGCCGCCGAACGGCAGGCCACGCGGGCCGCAGTACACCGGCATGCCCTTCCATTCGCAGTTGGATGTCTTTCCTGGCGGCGGTGCCGTTTTCGGATCGAACTGCTGGTACTGCGTGATGAGCAGGTCGAGCAGCCCGTCACGGTCATAGTCGACGAATGTGCAGCCCGAGCTCCATTGGTTCGACCCCCCTGCGACCCCGGCCATGGCTGCCGATTCGGTGAAGCTGCCGTCGCCGTCATTTCGGTACAGGGCGTCCTTGCCCCAGTACGCCACGAATAGATCGAGGCTGCCGTCGTTGTCATAGTCGCCCGCACAGACGGCGCTGCCCCAGCCTGACCGTCCGAGGCCGCTGCTCTCGGTGACGTCCTCGAACCTGCCGTTTCCAACATTGCGGTAGAGGCGGTTAGTTGGTGCGTCACCCTCCGGGAAGCCTTCCAGCTTCGATCCATTGACTAGGAACGCGTCCAGCCTGGAGTCGCCGTCATAGTCCAGAAACGCCGTCCCCGAGCCGTTGGACTCGATGATGTAGCTCTTCTCCTGCTGACCCCCGTAAGTGAACTCGAGATCGAGGCCGGCATGCTCGGCGGCGTCTACGAATCTCGGGTTCCAGGGCAGGCCCGAGGCCTCGAGTGCCTTTACAGGCTGCGCGTTAGGGCTAGCGACTCCCTGCGCTAGAAGCGATCCAGGAATCAGGGCCGAAAGGCAGAGCGGCAGCAGCGGCTGAATGCGCATGACAAGGGGCGGAGCCTCTTGAATCCTGAGTATGCCACAGCTGTCGTGCGGGCCCGTCGAAAGCACTCGCAGGCATTGCGTCGCCGCGCCTCCTCGGCCGGCGGAATGAAAGCCTCAGGGTCGTGCGCGGTCTCGGATGGCAACGACCGATGCGCTGCCAGACTAGTTCCCTACGCTAGGGGGCTGAGAAGACCCAGAGATCCATTGCCGTGCAATCGCTTTGTTCGGCCGAGTAGTCTAGGAAAGATGGCATCACCGGCACGAATCTGTGTGTTCTGCGGGTCCAGCAGCGGCCGGAATCCTGCCTACGCAGCGGCCACTGTCGACCTAGGAAAATCGCTGGCCGAACACAAAGTCACCCTGGTGTACGGAGGCGGCCATGTGGGCCTCATGGGCGTGCTGGCCGATACGGTCCTTGCGTCAGGGGGCGAAGTTGTGGGGGTCATCCCGAAGGCGCTTGAAGAAAAAGAGGTTTCGCACGGACACCTGACTGAGCTCCACGTCGTAGGATCGATGCATGAGCGCAAGGCGCTCATGGCGAGCCTCTCGGAAGGGTTTATCGCACTCCCTGGAGGATTCGGCACGCTGGAAGAACTTAGCGAGATTCTCACATGGGGCCAACTTGGATTGCACCGGAAGCCAATCGGGCTGCTTAACATCGACGGCTACTACGATTCGTTGCTGGCGTTTCTCGACCGGGCCACATCGGATGAGTTTGTCCATCCGGCGCATCGGCTGCTGCTAATCGAGGATTCCGAGCCAAGCAGGATTCTGAAGGCGTTTGGCCGCTACGAGGCCGCTGACGTCGAGAAGTGGTTGGATGCCTCGGAATTGCTGAGCTGACATCAGCGCGACGGATGTTCGCCATCGGCAGGAACGCGGCCCGAGATTGGGGTGCTTTCGCGCGACCGCCGACACTCCGAAGCGGTTCTATCCGCGACAGTAGATCGCCCCTATCCGACTGCAATTGCCAATAGCGTCATCTGCACCGACAATTGGCCCCTGCACCCCCTCCCCCACCGACCGACTCGCTGAATATGCGTACGAGCACGTGATTCCGAGAATGGGAGTCGGGCATTCACACTTCCTCATCGCATGAACCTGATCTGGCGGATGCCGCCAGAAGTCCTGCCAACGAGAAAGGACTGGGCTATTGAAGCAGAGTGCGCACCATAGCGGCGTTCCGCTTGCTCACCGTGCATTGGATGCCGTTGTCTAGCGTTAGAAGCCATCGCCTGCTGCTTAAGGTGCTGATCCTGCTGATCTTGTCGCTGTTGACCAGCATGCTGCGATGCACTCGGAGAAACGACGAGTTGCCGAGCCGGCTTGCGAGCACGGCCAGAGTCTGCGTGGCGCGATACTGCTTGTCCCTCGTTTGAATCCAGACGATCTCGCTTGACGCGCGAAAGGCGTAGACCTGATCGAGGTCGAGCAAGAGAAAGTCGCGTCCGTGGCAAGCTACGATCTTCGGCGTGCGGCGATCGCGCTCGGCGTCCGCGTTCAGTGCGTTCGCAACCCGCTCAGCGCTGCTGCGCGGTCTGCGTCTCGCGTCCCGAGCGCGGTCGATGGATCGTTTCAAGCGGAGCACGCTGAATGGTTTCAGCAGGTAGTCCACTGCGCCGACCTCGAACGCCCTGATCGCGTGCTCGCTGTATGCGGTCACGAAGACGATTGACGGGAGCTTTCCCCGAATGCCGCGCACGACCTCGAATCCGTCGCATACCGGCATTTGGATGTCCAGCAGCACGAGATCGGGATCGAGCGCTTCGATCTGTCGCTGCGCGGCCTCGCCGTTTTCCGCTTCGCCGACAATCTGGATTCCGCCCAGTTCCGAGAGGTCCCTCCTCAGGACGTCGCGAGCCGTTTCCTCGTCGTCAACGATCAGAGTCCGCAACCGGTCCGCATGCGCACCACCCATGCTGTTCGCTGTTGTATCACGGGAGCAGCGCAGGCACGGGCTGGTTCCCCGCAGACGGCCTGAAATGACTGGTTTGCGGGCCCAATCTGGCGATGGCCGGTCCACCGGGATGCGCCGAATCGATTCCGCACGCCTTGGCAGTGCGGGGTACGACTCGCCGAGTGCTGTAACGTGACCTGAGGGCGGGCGTCCCACGGTGCAATTCGTCGTTCACTTCCCGATTCTCCTGAATGTCCTCGGCCATGCCGCAGGGATCACCGCTTTCGGCGCCTTCATGGTGCTCCTGTTCCGCAGCCCGCGCCCCGGAATCCGCGCGCCGGCTGCCGCCGCGGGCCTTGCCCTGTGCTGGAATCTAGGCTCGCTCGTTGTCCTGCTCGTCGGAAACGGGAGTCCAGTCCAAGAATTAGTCGCGACAGTCAGCCTGGCCGTCTTGAGCCTCCTGCCGTGCACGCTACTCCAATTGGCGCTTCAAGGCGATCACAAGTGGCTGAATCGGGTGGGTTACGCGATAGGGGCGAGCGCGGCAACCATCCACATCTCGAACGCCCTCGGGCTTCCGATCGCCTCCCAAGCGACCGGCATCTCGGCGATTATGTACGGCTTCAGTGCGCTGGCTGTGGTCGGTGCCGTCCTGCTCGCGCGCTACGGGTCTCTCCGGCGGGGCGCGGGCATGCGCTTCCTGGCCGCTATGGCCCTATTCCTTCTCGCTGTGTCCTTTGTCCACTTCGGACGGGCGCACGAGTCCGGAGCATGGCTGCACGAACTGGTCTTCCACCACGCTGGAATCCCACTGGCCCTGTTCGTCCTGCTGCAGGACTACAGATTCCTCTTGCTCGACGTGTTCGTCCGCTTGGCCGGCGCTGGCTTGCTGGCCGCGGCTTTCGCCGTATCGCTCTTGTGGTTCGCGGACTCCCTTGGCCTGGTACGGATCGGGGATTCGACAGCACTCGGCTTGGCTGTCTTCGTAATCGTGTCTGGCGCCGTCATCCTCGCCTATCCCCCGATCCTTCAGCGATTGGGAGTCTGGGTGGAGAATGCGCTGTTCCGCCGGAAGGATGTGCGGGAGACGGCACGCGCGATCCACGCCGCAGACGCTGATGGAGACGGTGCATTTCTTGACCTGGCATCGCGGGCCGTGTCGGAATTTGTCTCCGCGGAGCGCTGGAAACTGCTTGAGGCGGGAATCGGGATAAGAGTCGAGAAGTCTGAAGTCGCGCCCGCGCCGCACTTTGACTCGCTGGCCCCACCCGAGCGAGCCTGGGCCGAAGCGATCGTACCGTTGCGAGACGGCGCAGGTACGGAGAGGCTGCTACTTCTGGGCGCCCGCGAGGGAGGCAGGCGCTATCTGAGCCTGGACCTCGCAGAACTCGACCTGCTTGCCTCCGAAATCAGGAGTCGGGTCGAAAGGATGCGTCGCGACGAACAGGAGAACTCGCTGCGTGATGCCGAAATGGCGACGCTCCGAGCTCAAATCAACCCTCACTTCCTGTTCAACGCGTTCAACGCTCTGAACGCCATCATCCCAGCGAGCGCGCGTGACGCTCGGAGCACGCTCCTGAATCTGGCCGATATATTCCGCTACTCACTGGAAGGCAAGCGCCAGTTCGTCCCCTTGGAGGAGGAGATGGGAATCGTCGAAGCCTATCTGCAAATCGAGAGGCTCCGCCTGGGGAAGCGGCTGAAGACTCGAATCGACATGGAAAACAGCGTGCGCTTCCGCTTGGTACCGGCATTGTCGATCCAGCCTCTGGTCGAGAACGCCGTGAAGCACGGAATCAGCCGCACGGCCGAGGGCGGCGAGGTCAGCGTCCGAGCGTGTCAGGAGGGAAGCGGATTGAGGGTCGAGGTCGTCGATAATGGGCCGGGATTCGACCCGAACGCCTTGCCCGAGCGCGGGCACGGCCTGAGAAGCGTCGAGAGGCGCCTCCAATTGTGCTTCGCTGGAGCGGCAGAATTCCTTGTCCAGTCCGGCGGATCCGGATCCACTGTCGGCTTCGTTGTCCGAGCCGAAGAGTAGCGTCGCGGCTGCCTGCCGGAGTCAACCGCCTCACGCCTGCAGTCGGGCAAGGCCACTCCCGCGCGAGGCGGGCAGTCCCCGGTTTGCCGAGCGTTGGCGCGACTTGCTTGCGAGCGATTCGGGGCACCGGGAATCAGGTGTTCGCGTCGCAGGATTCAATCAGCGGCACCACGTCTGCAAGGAATTCCGCCGACGTTTTCGTGCCGGTGTCTCCGGCCTTGCGATGGCGCACCGAGACCAATCCAGTTTCGGCTTCGCGCTTGCCCACGACAAGCATGTATGGAATCTTCTGAAGTTGCGCCTCGCGGATCTTGAAGCCTATCTTCTCGCCGCGCGAATCGACGTCGACGCGCAAGCCGCCGGCCCTCAGGTCCTTGGCCACTCCCTCGGCATACCCGGCCTGGCTGTCGGTGATTGGCAGGACAATGGCTTGCACCGGCGCCAGCCAGAGGGGAAAGGCGCCGGCGTAATGCTCGATCAGAACGCCGAAGAATCGCTCGACCGACCCCCACAGTGCCCGGTGAACCATCACCGGGGAGTGCGCTTTTCCGTCGGGGCCGACGTACTCCAGGCCGAACCGCCGGGGCAGGTTGAAGTCGAACTGAATCGTTGACAGTTGCCAGGATCGGCCGATCGCGTCGACCATCTTGATGTCGATCTTGGGGCCGTAGAACGCCGCCTCGTCGGGCATGACCTTCGCTTCGATGTCGAGCTTGCGAAGGGCCTCGAAGAGACTGTCCTCTGCCAGCTTCCATTCCTCGGGAGTGCCTGCGTACTTGTCGCTCGCCCCGCCGTCCCACGTCGAGAGTTCCACGGCGAAGTCGGCGAAGCCGAACACCCTGAGCACTTCCAAGGCTAGGTCGACGCAGCCCAGAACCTCGGACTCGACCTGATCCGGCGTGCAAAAGATGTGCGCGTCGTCCTGCGTGAACCCGCGTACGCGAAGCAGGCCGTGCATGACGCCGGATCGCTCGTAGCGGTAGACGGTGCCCAGTTCCGCAAGCCGAACAGGCAGGTCCCTGTAGCTCCGCAGCTGGTTCTTGTAGATCAGGATGTGGAACGGGCAGTTCATCGGCTTGAGCTGGTAGAGCGAATCGTCCAGCTCCATGGGCTTGAACATGTCGTCCTTGTAGAACTCCGCGTGACCGGAGGTCTCCCATAGCCCGTGCCTGGCCACGTGCGGGGTCGACACGAGGCCGTACCCTCGAGCGACAAGCTGCTCCCGGAGCCAGTCCTCCATGACGCGCCGGATCGTCCCGCCTTTCGGGTGCCAGAAGATCAGGCCCGGCCCGGCTAGTTCCTGGATGCTGAACAGGTCGAGCTGCTTGCCGAGCTTCCGGTGGTCGCGCTTCTTCGCTTCCTCGAGGCGGTTAAGGTGGGCGTTGAGATCCTTTTTGGAAAAGAACGCGGTTCCGTACACGCGCTGCAACCGCTCGCGGTTCTCGTCGCCCTTCCAGTACGCCCCTGCGACGGACAGCAGCTTGAACGCCTTGATGCGGCCCATCGAGGGCACGTGCGGACCCCGACAGAAGTCCATGAACAGGTCGCCGGTCTTGTAGACCGACACCTGAGGGTCGTCCGTCTTCTCATCGACCAGTTCGCACTTCATGAACTCGCCTTGCCGCTTGTACTCGGCGAGCGCCTCTTCGCGCGGGATCCAGACGCGTTCGTTCTTCGGATCCCGCTTGGCGATCTCCCGCATGCGGGCCTCTATCCTCTCGAGATCGTCCGGAGTGAAAGGCTTCTCCCTGTACATGTCGTAGAAGAACCCCTGCTCGGTAGGCGGGCCGACTCCCAGCTTGGTCTCGGGGAACAGCTCGAGTGTCGCTGCGGCCAGTAGGTGCGCCGCTGAATGCCGGTACACATCCAGGGCTTCCTCGTTGCGGTCGGTCAAAAACCGGACCCTGGCGTCCCGATTGAGCGGAGCGGACAGGTCCGCCAGGTTGCCGTCAACCTCCGCCACCAGGGCGGCGCGTGCCAGCCCCGGGCTGATGCGTTCGGCGACTGCGAGCGCGGTGGTGCCCGGTTCGACGTGCATCTGGTTGCCGTCGGGAAGAGTGACTGCGATGTCTGGCATGTCAGGGGTCAGAGGATTCCGGCGAGGCGATTCGGCCCGGCACTCAGTTCTCAGTATCTCTCGAAGGACTGCCGTTCATCGGCAATGCCAGCAGCCGACAGCTTGCCGCGCATTTCGGAGACCATTTGCGGCGGCCCGCAGAAATACGCGTCGACATCGCTTCGGCCGCCCAGCGCCTCGTCGACATAGTCGGTGACGTGCCCGCGGTTTCCTGGCCATCCGGGCTCGTCCCCGCTTACGACCGGGATGAACCGGAATCCGTTGTGGCGGGAGGCCAGGACTTCGAACTCGTCGCGATAGAGCAGTTCGTCGACCCGCCTGGCGCCTAGAGCCAGCGTCGCACCGGCCCCCGGGTTGGTCGCGAGTTGCGAGAGCAGAATGGCCCGCATCGGGGAAACGCCCGTGCCCGCGGCAAAGTAGACCGCAGCCCGGTCGGGATCAAGGAGCCGCATCGTTCCCGACGGCTCGCTGCAGTTGATCTCGTCTTCTGGACCTAGGCCCAGCAGGTGCTTTCCGAACGCCCCGTTGTGTTGAATGCATAACTCGACTCGGCCATCGGATCGGGGTGGCGATGCGATCGAGTAGTAGCGCCTCACGAGCGACCCGCCGACTTCGGCTTGAAGCGCTACGTACTGGCCTGCTCCGTGCCGGAACGGGACGCGAAATGCGAATTGGCTGGCCCGGTCGCTTAGCGGCCGGCACTCGATCAAGCGGATCCTCGGCATGGCTCGTCCTATCAGCCTATCCCGAATGTATCGAGCTGCTATCGATCTTCGGTTCCCGCCTCGCAGCCAGCGAGCATGGCGCGGGCTCGGTCGGCGAGAATTCCCGCGAGGGCGGGGTGGCCGTCCAAGGGCGGGGAAGCCTCAAGGACTAGCTCCGGATGCTCGGATCGAATCGCGGCCAGCAACCTCGGCAAGTCCTCCACGAGATGGCGCCCCATGGTCAGGAAATAGGGCGTGATCAGAACCTGTCGGATGCCGGCCGTCGCAAGATCGGCCACGGCTTCGGCCAGCGTCGGGGCCGCTAGCTCCAGGAACGCAGTTCGGTATGCAGCGATGCCGGCCCGCCGAGCCGCTTCGCCTGCTACGACCTTCACTGCCTCGTTGGCCGCAATCACGCGCGAGCCGTGCGCGAATACGATCAGCCCAGTTCCATTGCCGGTCAAGGTATACTCTCGATTCCGATGGACGCCCTTATTATCACCGTCTACTTCATCGCCGTGTTCGGGGTCGGCTTCTACCATTCCCGCAACAAGAACACGACAACCGAGTACTTCCTGGCAGGCAAGCATATCGGGTGGTTCGCGGTCGGCGCCACCCTGTTCTCCACCAACATCGGCAGCGAGCACGTGATTGGCCTAGCCGGCTCGGGCGCTTCGAGCGGCCTTGCCGTCGGCACCTACGAGTGGTCCGCCAGCTTCTGCCTGCTCCTGCTCGGCTGGCTCTTCATTCCTCAGTACCTCCGCAGCGGGGTCTTCACGATGCCCGAGTTCCTCGAGAAGCGGTTCAGCCCGGGCTGCCGCTGGTACCTGACGACCGTTTCCCTGCTCGCCTACGTGCTGACGAAGATCTCCGTCGCGCTTTTCGCCGCCGGGATCCTCGCCCGCGAGATCTTCGGCTGGGACTACATGACAACGGCGATCCTGCTGGTGGTTGCGACAGGGATCTACACCATCACGGGCGGGCTGTCGGCGGTGATCTACACGGACCTGCTGCAGGCCTTCATCATGATCGGCGGATCGGCGTTCCTCGCTTGGCTGGGCCTGAACGAAGCCGGCGGCTTCTCGGCACTGCGGGAGGCGCTGCCCGACGACTTCTTCCACATCGTCAAGGACATCAACCATCCGGAGTATCCATGGCTCGGGACAACGCTGGGGACGATGATCCTAGGCACTTGGTACTGGTGTACTGACCAGGTCATCGTCCAGAAGACCCTGAGCGCCCGCAGCCTGCCTCACGCGCGCGGCGGCACGATCTTCGCGTCGGCGCTGAAGATCCTGCCGGTCTTCATCTTGGTCCTTCCCGGGCTCATCGCCCGGGCGCTTTGGCCGGAGGAGGCGACCGGCGACACGGCCTTCCCGCTGCTGGTCCAGCGGTTGCTGCCCGCAGGGCTCTCCGGGTTGATGATCGCCGCCCTCTTGGCGGCGCTGATGTCATCGCTGAGCAGCGTGCTGAACTCGTGCTCGACGCTCGTGACGATGGACATCTACAAGAAGCTCCGTCCCGAGGCCAGCGAGAAGCGGCTGGTGTTCGTGGGCCGCCTGATCACCGGCGTCGTGGTCCTGGTGAGCATCTTGTGGATTCCGATGATCCGCTACCTGAGCGGCGAGGTCTACCAGTACCTGCAGAGCGTGCAGGCGTATATCGGTGCGCCGATCACTGCAACGTTCCTTCTAGGCATCCTGTGGCGAGGCGGGACCTCCAGGGCTGCGATCTCGACCTTGGTCGTGGGCGGCCTGGCCGGAGCCGGCCGCTTCACGCTCGACATCCTGTACAAGGCTTACGGCATGGATCTCGGCCCGCTCAACGGACTCGTTCAGATTCCATTCCTGAACTACAGCGTCGGCGTATTCTTCGGATGCCTAGCCCTCTTCTGGGCTGTCAGCAAGCTGGATGAAAAACCTGTGGTCTCACGAGTCGCCGCGTTGACGGTCGATTGGGAAGGTCGCCGGAGGGACGCGGAATCGGCGGGCAGCCAAAGGCTCCTCGCCGGGCTGTCAATGCTCATCGGGTTGACGGTGCTCATGCTCTGGTTCAACTTCCGGTAGCTCGGATTCGAGGACGCCGAATTGCCTGCAGCTACCATTGCCGCAGTGCTCGGACATCGACGCTTTCGGGCCGCGGCGCTGGCAGTCTCAGTGGCAGCGTGCGGCGGCGACCTGGGGAACCCCCTGCCGGAGATCCCTGCTGTCGCTGCGGATGACTTTCCCGCTGCCGTGCGCGACCTGGCGGCCCGGAGGATTCAAGCCATCTCCATGAATCCGGACGATCCCTGGGCAAACGGGGACATGGCGACGATCCTGCACGCCCACGGGCAGCGGGGGGCGGCCGGGGTCCTGTACGCGCGCGCCGAGGCGCTCTCAAGGGGGGAGTTCCGGTGGTCGTACCTGCGGGGCGTCGCGCTGCAGGAGGCCGGAAGGCACACCGAGGCGGCCGCGTCGTTCAGACGAGCGCTCGCCAAGCGACCGTACGCCCCGGCAGCGATCAGGCTTGGCGAATCGCTGGCCGCTGACGAGCTTCTCGAGGACGCGGCGACGGCACTGCGGGAGGCGGTGCGACTCAACGGGAACAAGGCGGCAGGGACCTACGCGCTGGGCCGGGTCCTGTTGGACCTCGGCGCCGGCGGCGAGGCAATTCCCCTGCTCGAGAGAGCCGTGGCGCTCTCGCCTTCCTCGGGCGCGGCCCGCTACGCCCTCGGCATGGCCCATCGAGCGGCAGGAGACGAAGAAGCAGCCAGCCGGCATCTGGGAATGCTCGACGGGCGCAGCAACGACAAGCCGCCGCTGAATGATCCGGTGTTCGCGCGAGTGCAGGGCCTCGCTGTCGACGAGCACCACTTCCTCAACACGGGAAAGAGCTTGGAGGCCAGCGGGAAGCTGGCAGACGCTATCCGTTCGTACCAACGGGCCCTCGAGCTGGATCCGAAGATGGCGTCGGCGCACGCCAACTTGGTTGGCGCCTACGGGCGGCTGGGCGACTTCGAGAGGGCGCAAGCTCATTACGACTCGGCGAATTCCATCGATCCGGACATCGAGGAGCTGCACAACAACTGGGGCGTCCTGCAGGCCGCGAGAGAGAATCCGTCGGCTGCTGCCGCCGCGTTTCGACGGGCACTGGAGGTTAACCCGAGCTCTGCGAGGGCTCACGCCAACCTAGGAGTGGCGCTGACCGCGCTGAACCGCGCCCAGGACGCAATCCGTCACTTCCACGATGCAGTCGCGAATGACCCGGGCAACCGCCCCGCCAGGATGCATCTCGGGGTGCAGGCACTGGAAGACGGGCGCCCGGCTGAAGCAGCGGAGCATCTCGAGGCTGCCCTTGGAGGTCCCGAGGACGGCACCGCTGCATTCATCCGCTACGCGCTCGGTCGCGCGTACCAGAGGACGGGACGCGAGTCCGAGGCTAGGGCGGAGATGGCGAATGCGCTGCGACTCGCAGAGGCGGGCGGACTGGCCGAGCTAGCCGACCGCATTCGTCCCGATCTCGAATCGCTGTCGGATCGGTAGGCCCGGCCTGGGCGTGGTGTAGGCTCACCTCGCCCTTGCGATTCGGGCACAGCGCCTCATTACCATTCCTGGATTGCGATGCCAGGCACGTGGCGAAGTGCCAAGCGGCCTTCAAATCACGCAATAGCTTGAAGGGGCGGCTTCCGGCACGGCGCCGCGGGCGATGCGGGTGTCGAACGTGACGAAGCGGCCCTTCCGCTTCACGGCAAGCGTCAAGAGATACAGGTCGGTGATCTGCTTGTGGCCGATCGCCCGACCCCAATCGATCGATCCGGGAGCGAGAAGGCTAACCTCGTCTGGCCAGAATCGATGGTGCTCGGTGGCCGTTGCATCGGATAGCCGTTCCGCTACAACGGACGAAGGCACGCTGTTGGGATAGGCCGGGTGCGCCATCACTCGCAGGCACCCATTCTGCGTAATCGGACAGGTTGCCCAGCCGAAGCCGATGTTGTTCCTCAGCCAGCGCCATGCGGCGTCGTGGTGCAGGTGCTCGGCGTCCAGAAGGGCGATCAGGACATTCACGTCCAGTAGAGCCCGCATCAGGTTCCGGTCTCCTCACGCAGACGGTCGATCAGTTCGTTCGTGACCATCGCACCGCGCTTGGGAAACGGACGGAATCCGAACTCTGCGACCGATGCATCGCATTGGCTCTCTCTGGTATCCCGTCCACTATGCACCAGTGATTGCCGCAGCAAGGCGGAAATCACTGCGCCTGCAGATTTCGACTCGCGCGCGGAAATTTCCTTGACGGCGATCAGGAGGTCGTCGTCGATATTCAATGTCGTTCGCATTGCTGCACCCACCGGGACTCTCTTGTGATGCTAGCACATCATGCATCACGCATCAAGTTGTTTCCGAGTCAGGCCGCTATTTCGGAGGCGGCACTATCGACTTCGCGGCGCGCTGCCTTCTTTGGTCCCGGGCACGACAATCCTGGCAGTTCGGGCCCTTCCCCCTCAAAGCGGACAGGCCAGCCACGTCCAGCCCATGCAGCTTACCGTCAGCGCTCGAGGCCCGCGATCCCTCCGTGCGGTCTCCTAGCGCGACGAAGCTCGCAACGCCCGAACAATCCGCGCGCAATCAACTCGGTGAACGGCAGCGGAGGTGTGACTCGGCCGTAGTCACGAGATCTCGCCGCCAAGTGCGCCGCTCATACGCAAGATGTACTTTTCTCCCACCCATTCCGGTATCTGCTGATCGTGCCGCAACCTTGCCCGCTGCGCGAGCGCGCCGTCGAAGAACGCGTCGAGATCCGTTTCAGACGGCCCCACGCCGGGCAAGCTCGAGGCCGCTTCGAGCACGAACCTCTCGCGGAGTGCTGGACTCGACGAGCCGAATGCAGCCTCCCACCAGGACATGATTCGATCCTGCGAAGCCACCATCAGCGGCGCGCTCGGCAGTTGCGCCCGTTTTTCGTTCTGGTTCACCGTCCGGCTGGTCGGCATCAGATTCCACAAGTCAGAACAGGGCCACGCCGACCACGGAAAGCAGTGGTCCAGGTCCAGGGAATTCAGGGACAGCGCCTTCCCGCTCCAGACGCAGTGCAGCTTTCCCGAATCGAGCAACTGTCCCGCTCGCTGCTTGGCCAGGTTGACGTCGCGTGTCGGGTCGGACCAAGTCATTGCCGCCGCGACCCGGTCCCGCAGCAGGTTTCGGCCCTGTGTCTCCGCGTATCGCTGCATGAGTCGGGTCCATTCCTCCACGAGCGCCGGCTCGATCCAGGCCGCGAATCGTTGGAGAGCTTGCCAGATTCTCCACGGCACGAGCATCTCCCCGAAGCTGCGCAAATAGGGCTCGTCTATCACCAGCGTCGCAGGCACACGCCACGCCTTGCCTGCACGCGTTACAGGAAGAATCGGCGTGCCGTCCGGGAACGTCATGTAATGCGCGGGCATCCTTCGGATCGTTTCGGCTGCATCGCGGAGGGCTTGGTGGAGAGCGGCCGAGTCAGCCTCGCCAAGCCGTAACCCAACTCGCATGTCCAGTTTCGAGAAATTGCCGAGCTTCTCGAAGCCCTCTCGGGCGAATCCAAGGCGCTGCCCTCGTCGGAGATTGGTTGGGCTCTGCGGCAAGTCAGCTTCGAGTAGCGGCTTGTACAGCCGGAGCCATGTCAGAGCGACCAGTCCGAGCGGCACGGAAACCCGGTCGTCGCCCGACTGTCGGACCAGGCCGGCAGCGCCATCGGCGATGCGGCAGATCGACCGGAGCAAGCCAAGCTTGTAGGTCGAGCTCTTGTTGTCGTTGAGAATGACGTGCCGCAGCAAGGGCAGTGCGCCGGTTCCGTCATCGGGAAGCCGCAAAGCGTAGTTGGTCCAGCGAACGCCCTCGCGACCCAGCTGATCGGCTAGATCCAGTGCCCTTTGAACGATCGCTCCGTGGTTCTTGGCCAATGACTCGATCTCGGCGCCATCGACCTGGTGCATTCCGCGGTCCGGGTCTGCCGGGCCGATTCGCAGCGAGATGGCTATGACGCCGCCGGGCTTGAGAAGGGTGACGAGCTTGCGAAATGCCCTCGGACGCTGGCCGGGCGGGAGATGCATCCACACTCCGCTGGCCAGGATCGCGTCGAACGACACGCCCGCCCGGATCGTGCTGTCGAGACCGGGAAGCGAATCATGGATCCAGCGCACGGGAGCCGACGGGTGCAGCGTTCTGCAGGCTTTGTGCATCGCCTTGGAAGGCTCCACCGCAAACACGTCATAGCCCTTGCCGGCCAGCCAGGCCGCGTCCCGGCCGGTTCCGGCGCCGACGTCGAGCACGAGGGCTGGCGGCTCGGGCAGCAGGTCGGCCAGCCAGCCATGAAGGGATTCCGGATCGACCGATTCGTACGTCGAGGTGACAAGATCGGCATGCTTGTTGTACCAGGCGACCGCATCCTTCACGGCAGGACTCCTCGCAGCGAACGCACGGGGCGGCGCTCCTCGCTCATTGGCCGGCCGGCCGCCCGCACTGGCTGGCGTGACGGACTGGCTGCATCGAGCGTCACTTCGACTCGGCGTGCTTCATGATCCAGGGACTGGCGTTGCTGTGAACGTTGACGGACTGCACGTCGTTGCTGAGCGCCGGGCCTGGCGTGCTGCGACCGCGCTCGATCAACTTGTCCAGCTCGCGGTTCAGGCGCCGAGCGACATCGGCGCGGTCACTGGCGAGATTCCGGGTCTCGCGCACGTCGGCACTCAGGTCGAACAGCTGGACGAAGGGCGCTTCGCGCAGGTCCGTATCGGTGGGGACGGAGCTGAAATCGCGGAGCGCCTCTCCCCAGGCCTGCTCGGGGACGGGCAGGGTGCCCCAGAGCCCGCGCGAGCCGCTGCCAGGAGTCAATGCCAGCTTCCATTGGTCGTATCGAATCGCGAACGCCAGCGGCGATTGCATGACCAGGGCCCTGCTCGGCCCGGCCGCCGCGGGATCCTTGAGCAGCGGAACGATGCTGAACGAGTCCGGAGCCTCCGCGGCGCCTGTCTCGACGCCTGCCACCTCTGCCACCGTCGCGGCCAGGTCGTTCAGCCCGACAAGCCGTTCGCAACGCGATCCCGGCTCGGCCGTGCCGGGCCACCGAACAATGAACGGGACTCGGAGTCCGCCCTCGAACACGGTGAACTTGTAGCCGCGGTAGATCCCGCTTGAATAGTGACCGAGCTTCTCGAGCTCGCGAATCAGATTTGGCGTCGCCTCGCGGATGTTGCCGGCGTAGGGCGCGGCACCATGGTCGGAGGTGGCAATCACGAGCGTGCTGTCGGCCAGTCCATGCTTGTCCAGCGCTCGCAAGACCCGTCCCATGGTGGCGTCGGTTTCCTCCACGAAGTCTCCGTACAGCCCCAAATCGCTCGTGCCTTCGAACTCGGGACTCGGGCTCGTCGGCGTGTGCGGCGCGGTCAGCGCGACGTAGAGGAAGAACGGCGTGCCGCTCCGTGCGTTCTCGGCGTTCCGCTCGACAAACGCTTCCGCCTCGGTGGCGAACGTGTCCAGTACCTTGTAGTCCTCGAAGTCCTCCGCTGCCGGGCCGACGCGATTGAACGCGCTCCACCCCTTGCGTGCGGTGACCTCGCCTCGAAACTGCCCGTTTCGAGCGAACACGTAGGGGTACATGTCAAGCGAGCCCGGGAGGATGAACGAGTAATCGAAACCGTAGTCGTTCGGGCCGGTCTTCAGCGGGCGGTCGTAGTCGACGTTGTCAAGGCCCTGGTTCTTGCCGTCCTTTGTCTGCATCAACGTGCCGAGATGCCACTTCCCGACGTATCCGGTGCGGTACCCGGCCCCGCGGAGCATTGACCCGATGGTGAACGTGCCGACTGGCAGCCGCGGATTGAGGAATCCCCAGGGCCCGTTCTGGCTCGGTCTGGCGAAGCGCCATGCGTATCGGCCGGTCATGATAGCGATCCGGGACGGCACGCAAACCGACGCGACTGCATGGGCGTCCGTGAACAGCATGCCGTCCCGGGCAAGGGAGTCGAATGCCGGAGTTTCGGTCTGGCACCGGTCGCCTCCGTAGCACCTGACATCGCCGATGCCGAGGTCATCGGCCATCATGTAGACGATGTTCGGCCGCTTCGCCTGTGAATAGCTGGTCGCGAGCAGCAAGAGTGCAAGCGCAGGGACCATTTGGCGCATGGTTATCCGCGACGAGCCGACAGTTCGATCAGCCGACGGGCAACAGTATCTCACGGCAGCCAAGACACCCGGCAAGCCGGAAATCCGCGCCAAGTCGCAGCAGCAATGAGTTGAGAGGGCGGGCAGAATCGCCGGGCTGGGTGCTGGCTGAAACTTCGAGTCTTGGCTCGCGTTGGCCAGCGGATGCGATCATGCGCAGCCTGCAGTTTCGTCCAGCACTTGCTCCTCTCCGGGCACCCGCGGCTTCTCCACGCCACCGGCGGTCCGAACGTCGGTGGCCTTGGCCGCCTTCTGGGCAATTGGAGGGCTGTCTCACGTGACCTGCAGGCACTAGCTACGCTGAAAGCAGGTCGCGCGGGAGTTCCAAGATGACTGCCAGTTCGGAGAGCGGCGGAGCACTGCCGACGGTTCTCATCGCCGGGGCTTCGGGTTACATCGGCGGCAGATTGCTGACGAAGCTCGAGTCGGCAGGGTATCGGATCCGCTGCCTCAGCCGCAATCCGGAATTCATGCAGTCGCGCGTCGGGGCCTTGACCGAGGTCTGGCGAGGGGACGCACTCGACGGCGAGTCGTTGCGCCCGGCGCTTACGGGCGTAGCAGCCGCCTACTATCTCGTCCATTCGATGGCTGCCGGGGCCGAATTCCGTGAGCTCGACCGAAAAGCGGCCGAGACGTTTGGCAGCGTTGCGCTCGAACAGGGTGTGTCTCGAATCATCTACCTGGGAGGCCTGGGATCGGGCGAGAACCTGTCATCGCACTTGGCGAGCCGTCAGGAGGTCGGGCGAGTCCTGCGCTCGTCAGGCGTGCCGACTCTGGAGTTCCGAGCCTCGATCATCCTAGGCTCGGCCAGCCTGTCATTCGAAATCGTGCGCACCCTTGTTGATCGCCTTCCCGTCATGGTGACGCCCAGCTGGACCCGCACACTGTCTCAGCCGATCGCAGTCGAGGACGTGGTGTCGTACTTGTCAGCCGCGCTGGAGCTAGACCTGCGAGAGAGTGCGGTCTTCGAAATCGGAGGCGCTGACCGGGTTTCGTACCTGGACCTGCTGCGGGAGTATGCCCGGCTGCGCCGCCTTCGACGCGTGATCGTGCCCGTTCCGTTCCTGACGCCTCGTCTCTCCAGTCTGTGGCTGGGGTTGGTAACACCGGTGTACGCCCGGGTTGGACGAAGTCTGATTGACGGGGTGCGCAACGAAACGGTCGTCCGGGGCGACGAGGCTCTGAAGGCCTTCGCAGTGCGCCCGATGAACGCGAGAACCGCCCTGGACCGGGCGTTGCGGAACGAGGACCGGGAGTTTGCGCAGACGCGCTGGTCCGACGCCTATCCGGCCCGGCAGGGCGAAGCCAGGTGGGGCGGCGTGCGCTTCGGTCAACGCCTGGTTGACTCCCGAACGGTGACTGTCCCGCTCGCCGCGGAGCAGGTGTTTCCTTGCGTCGAGGCCATTGGAGGGGATACGGGCTGGTACTACGCGAATTGGCACTGGCGCTTTCGCGGATTCCTGGACTTGCTCGTTGGAGGGGTCGGACTGCGACGAGGGCGGAGAGACCCCCGGCCCCTCCTGCTGGGCGACACGCTCGAATTCTGGCGCGTCGAACTGATCGAGCCCAATCGGCGGCTCCGTCTCCGGGCGGAAATGCTTCTCCCGGGCATGGCTTGATTTCGAAGTCGAGCCGAACGGCTCGAGCTGCACGCTGCGACAGACTGCTGAGTTCGACCCGGCCGGGTGGCTGGGCCGTCTCTACTGGTATGCCCTCTATCCGCTTCACGCGCAGATTTTCGGCAACATGCTAAGGAATCTAGCCCGCGCCGCGGGCACCCTCCACTGAGCCTTGCGAACCCCGGTGTGCCGGTGCGTCTCCCCGCAGAAGACCCTGGTGTGATTGGAGGTGTTGGTCGTCAGGGAGTAGCTTTCCTGCGCCGCAGCGATGGCTGGCGTGCCGAGCGCCGCTGCAATCGTCAAGGTGCCGCGCTCAAGTGCCGGTCGGTACCTAAACTGCAAAAGTTGGACCCGTGCCGCAATATATTCTGTGATAGGTTTGCGCTGAGCGAGGGAGAACTGCCATGAAACTCAAGCGGATAGCGCTGCTTGCGATGCTGGCGCTGGTGATTTGGGGCCTCGCGGCCCAGGACCGCCGTTCCCGGTCCGAGGACTACTTGCAGCCGGATGTTCGCGAGCGCGTCGAGAAGCTCAAGACGGAAGCGCGCGAGAACTCGGCAGACGCTGCAGTCCTATCGGCCCGCTTGGCGACGCTGTGGGAGTGGGCCAACGCCTACTCCCTTACGGGAGGACCTATTCCTGGAGGTTTTCCGCAGCTGGCCGCGAACGCGAACCGGGGACTCCGGAAGCTGCCGGACGGCGGTGCCCAGATCCCGATCGTGGTGGTATCCGGCTTCATCGCGCAGTACGCGCGGGAGTTCCAGATCAAGGAGGAGAACCCAAATGCCATCGGCCGGCTGACGCTCTCATCGAATGGGCCTTTCCGGGCCGGAGAATTCGTGACCGTCAGCGAGACCTACGAGGTGGGGGAGATGTCCATGGCTGCGGGTGGCGGGATCGCTGTCGGCCAGGGGCGAGCCGGTGGCTTGCAAACCTCCGACCCGGAGGCCGCGAACTACGTCACGGTTCGCACGTCGAATCCCGACGCCCGGTTCAAGGCTTCCGATGCGTGGGGCACTTGGGCGACATTCGAGACTCGCGCCACGATTGCGTTCCAGCTCTCGGGAGCAGACCTCGTGAAGGGCGACACCGTCACGCTCACCTTCGGGGATCGAAGCGGAGGCAGCCCGGGCCTCAAGCTGCAGGACTGGTCGAATGACCGAGTCGTGTTCAAGACGTTCGTGGACTTGGAGGGGAACGGCTGGCTGCTCACGCCCCGGTGGCCGGCGCTGGAGGTCATCGGCGAGGAGCGGATTCGCTTCGTCAATGCCATCGCCCCTTCGGTGGTTCGGACTGGCGAGGAATTTACGCTGTCTGTCCGCTCGGAGGACCGCTACAAGAACCTCGCCTCGGGAACGACGCCGGCTTTCGACATCCAGCTTGGCGGCAAGACCCTGCGGCGGATACCGGCTGGAAGCGGAGCGATGCACCAGCTTGACGGCATCCGCATCGACGCTCCCGGCGTCTACCGTTTCCATGTCCGGTCCAGCGACGGCACGCTCCAGGGATCGAGCAACCCGGTCCGGGTCGAGAGCGACCCGTCGCGCCGGATCTACTGGGGGGAGACGCACGGGCACACCGGGTTTGCCGAAGGGCAGGGATCGCCCGACGGGTACTACAAATTCGGACGAGACGTCGCCCGACTCGACTTCCTGAGCTTGTCCGAGCACGACATCTGGATGGACGACTTCGAATGGAAGACATTGCAGGAGATGGTCGAAAAGTACCGCGTCCCGGGAAAGTTCACCACGATCCTGGGCTTCGAGTGGACGTCTCGCCTGCCGTACGGCGGGCACCACAATGTCTTTTTCCGCGACACGCCCGGCCGGCTGCGTGTGCCGAATCAGAGAGCGCCGTTGCTTGACGAGCTATACGCCGGCCTGCGCGAAGGCAACGACACGGACGACGTCCTGGTCGTCCCGCACGCGCACCAGCCCGGCGACTGGACCAACAGCGACGGCTCCGTGGAGAGGCTCGTGGAAATCCAGTCGGGCCACGGCACGTTCGACTGGTTCGGGAACAAGTACCTCGAGAACGGCTACAGGGTCGGGTTCGTGGGAGCTTCGGACAACCATGTGGGCCATCCCGGATACAGCGGGATGACGAACCGCCAGCTAGGCGGGCTGGCGGCGGTCCTGTCCGACGAGAACACATCCGACTCGATCTTCGACGGGCTGCGCGACCGCGCAACCTATGCCACGACCGGCGAGCGCATCGTGCTGGACGCTGACCTGAACGGCGTCGGAATGGGGCAGGAACAGGATCACACGCCGAATCGCACCATACGCTGCACAGTGAACGGCACGGCTCCAGTCGATGCCATCGACGTGGTTAAGAACGGTACCGTTGTCTACACGAAGCGGTACCTAGCTACCGGCGTCAGCGGCGACGCCCATGTCCAAGTGAGTTTCGAGGCCTCGACCGAGGTGATCGGCAGGAGGCAGGTACCGCGCGGGGACAGGCCGTGGAAGGGCGTCATTAGCGTCGAGGGCGCGGACGTCGTGGGCCTCGACGAGCCTTGGTTCCAGCATCCCGGCTCTTACAGCGCGCGGATTGAAGGAGGGCGGGTCCATTTCGCAATGCACACGCGGGGGCGCAGCACGGCCCTGATCCTGAAGTTGCGCGGCTCGAGTGCGGATACGCGAGTGGTCGTAGCATTGGATGCTACTAGGGAGCGGCCGGGCTCCGGCGGCTACGAGCGCACTCCCCAACGGCTCCCGGCCAATCGCCAGGCGTTCCGCCTCGGAGATTTGAACGGTGACGTCGATCGCAGGGAGTACAAGGTGCTGGAGCACACTGACGCATTGTCGGTGCAGCTCGTGCCGTCGGGCGGGGCGCTGGACCAGGAGTTCACATACACGGACCGCGACCAGCCTTCTCCCGGCGACTACTACTACCTGCGCGTGCGCCAGATGGACGGGGCCGTCGCGTGGTCGAGTCCGTTCTGGGTTGGCGAACGGCCGGGCGGAGACTAAATGCCGCGGCTGCGGTCGCACCATCACTTGCCGGTCCGAGGTCCAGTGGGGGGCTGAGCGGCTCGTCCGCACTTCCTACACTTGAAGGTAAGGCATGAAATCTCTGTTGCAAGATGCGGCCGACCGGGCCATCGCCTACCTTGACTCGCTACCGGAACGTGCCGTTCGGCCAGACGCCACGGCTGTCGCGAAGCTGTCAGAACTGTGTGGCGCGTTCCCTCTCAACGGTCAGGACGCTGCGATGATCCTCTCTGAGATAGACCGGGTTGGCGGCCGGCCACTGTCGCCAGTGCAGGCCCGCGCTATTTCGGTTTTGTAACCGGCGGTGCCTTGCCGGCCGCTGTCGCGGTCTCCTGGCTGGCCACGGCTTGGGACCAGAACGGATTCTCTGCCGTCAGTTCGCCAGTGGCCGCGTCCGTGGAAATGGTGGCGCTCGACTGGCTGAAACAGATCTTCGGATTTCTATCGCGCGCGGGAGGCGCTTTTGTAACGGGTGCGACCATGGCCAACTTCAGTGCGCTGGCAGCGGCCCGTCACGAAGTCTTGCGGAGAGCCGGGTGGAATGTCGCCTCGGACGGCCTATTCGGTGCGGAGCCAATATCTGTCATTGTCGGGGACGAAGTGCATCCGTCGCTGTTGAAGGCCTTGCGGATGCTGGGTCTGGGTGAGCGTCGACCAACCAGGGTGCCCGTAGACAGCCAGGGCCGCATGCGGGCAAGCGCCCTTCCGACGATCCATGGACCGACAATCCTCTGCCTGCAAGCAGGCAACGTGAGCAGTGGCAGTTTTGATCCGATTGCCGACATGATCCCGTCGGCCCAGGCCGCGGGCGCCTGGACGCATGTCGATGGCGCATTCGGTGCCTGGGCCAAAGCCGCGCCGGCGAGGGCGGGTCAGGCGCGAGGTCTGGAACTAGCCGACTCCCTGGCGGTAGATGCGCACAAGTGGCTTTGGACTAAACCGCTTCGCGGTATCGGTGGCGGTTCGAGAGCGCGTTGTTCATTGATCAACGGATTCTGCTGCTCGTGACGGCTGCGCGATCACTCTGTGGTATGTTCGTCGCAATGGCGTACGGATTCCGGAGCGGCGCTCGGAGTCACCGCGGTGCCGTTCAGCGTGCTCGTCGCTCGACCCCGACTCACACAGGATCTCTCCGGGTCCAGTTTTCGATTGCGAAACTCAAAGGAATGCCCAAAATAGATATATTGAGTGCCCGCCGACTCAGCGTGTCCTTCGCTCGGCGTCTCTTCGGTGCTTCCCGCCGGCCGATTGACCCATCCAGTAACTTTCCACTCAGGTCTGGCCAGGCGGTTTAGCCCAACAAATTCTTTGCCCACCGGCACGGCAACGGGCTTCCTTCTCTCCCTCGCGACAGCCGTCTGCCGCGCCGCCGACCAAAAAATACTCTTCAGAATGTGCCGTATGACAGTGGCATTGCCTTGGTGCGAGATCCCGGGGCTCGGCGCTCAGCCATGTCTGTCAGCGCGGCCTACCTGCCAGATGAATCCACACGTGATCCGTATGAGTACACTCCTGAATGCAGTCGGCGCATTCGTGGACTGGAAGTCTTTGCCGCATTGAAGTCACTGGGCCGCAACGGCTTGGCCGATCTGGTGGAACGCTGCTGCCGTCACGCAGCCCGGTTGGCCGACGGTTTGCGCGGGGCCGGATTCGCCGTTCTGAATGACGTTACGCTGAACTAGGTGCTGGTGTCCTTCGGAGCCCCCGAGGTGACGGAGAGGGTGCTCTTGGCAGTACAGGAAGACGGTACCTGCTGGTGTGGTCGGACGGTGTGGCGTGGGCAAACGGCCATGCGCCTTAGCGTCTCGTCCTGGGCCACTACCGACCAGGACATCGAAGCCAGCCTAGCGGCTATTGTCCGGATCGCGCGCCGCTGCTCGGCATTGGCCTGCTACGATCCCCGGACCGATTGAGCGAAAACGCCAGCATGGTCGCCATTGAGGCCAAGTCAACCGGATCGATTCACCTATTGGCTCGCAAGGGGTCGCGCAACCGCCCTGAGGCCCGCTCGCGTAGAAGAACCAGGCGCTCCCACCACGACGAACCTCAACGGCGCACGCGAAACAACAGGGCGGCCCGATGCGGAGTGCTACAGGTCCGCAAACGGCAGGGCCGTCACGCCGCCACCGAGGGGAAGGTGGATGTCTCCAGGGTGTACCACGTAACCAGGCATTGTTAGGTCTTCTAAGTCCTTTCGGAACCTCTTGATGCTGGTGGCCATTTCCGAGCGCGGAGTCGCAGATAGCTTCACTTCGATCGGCACGAGCTTTCCGCCAGTCTCGACTATGAAGTCTACTTCTGTACCCGCCATGGTCCGCCAGAAGAAGATCTGTGCGTCGGTCCCTCGATGCGTCAACGTCTTGAAGACTTCAGAAAGCACCGCTGTTTCCATGATGGCTCCCCCCATGGGGCCCGAAGAGGCGTGTTCAGGATCCTTGAGACCTGCGAGGTGGCAGAGCGTACCAACATCTGTGAAATACACTTTCGGGGTCTTGACAAGCCGTTTCTCGACATTGGCGAAGTAGGGGCGCAGCACGATCACTTGGTAGGTGGCTTCAAGAACAGAGAGCCAAGCTTTGATGGTGTTGACCGCGAGGCCGAGATCCCGGGCAACATCGGTCAAATTCAATAGCTGGGCGCTCCTGGCCGCCAAGACTCGGAGGAAACCCTGAAACTGGATCAGATCCCTTACTTGCCGGAGGGTACGCACGTCCCGTTCGAGATAGGTCTGGTTATAGCTGGAATACCACAGCGATGACCGGTCGGGTTGCGATGCAAGCTCCGGATAACCACCTCGAAGGAAGCCCTTCCATAGTTCCGCAAAGGCATTTTCCGATTTCGAATATAGTCCGCGCTTACGCTCCCACGCAAGGCCCATCTGTGGCTGTCCTTCCATTTCCCTTCTGGAAAGGGGCAAGAGGCGCAGCGTCGCCGCGCGACCGGCCAGCGACTCGGTCACTTTCTCGGCGAGCAAGAGATTCTGTGAGCCGGCGAGGATGTATTGACCGTTCTCGCGGCGGTCGGCGTCAATTTCCTCCTTGATGTAGGGAAGTAGCTCGGGAGTGTATTGCACTTCATCGAAGATTGCCGGCGGCGAGTACATTTCCAGAAAGCTGCGCGGGTCTTGCAAGGCACTCGCGCGAACATCCGGTGGTTCCAGAGAAACATATCGGGAGTGGCTCCCGAAGAGGTATTTGAGGAGAGTTGTCTTCCCGGACTGGCGCGGCCCGGTCAGGACTACTGCGGGAAACTCGGAGGCCGCCCTCTTGAGGACTGGTTCCAGCGAGCGTTCGATGTAGTCTCGCCTTTCGCGCAATGGCTTCACGGCAGATCTCAGTCCGGGCAATCTGATCCGCGCCCGCGACGCGAGTCTCGCAAGGTGGGTCGGGAAGAATCAATGGGCGGCATAGCTATGACCTCAGCTTTTCGTAGCGCAGCTCACCTGTCATCAAGGGTGCCGACGTTTGCCGGGCGACACGAACGGCTTGCAAGAGCAGCACGCCTTGCAGGGAACCCATTCAAAGGTCTCGCGTGACCACGGGGCCTCTCGACCCCGAGTGCGAGTCCGCATGTTACGCACTCGATAATATGCAGTTGAAATTTACAATGCCAACTCGAAGTTTGGGCTTCACGCCCCGATTGGCGTTCTCTCCTCGTAACTGCCCAGGTAGGTCCGATGACCTGCGCAAGTACTAGATGAGTGGAGCGTGCGTCGGCCTTGACAAGGTGCAGTCCGGGGCGGACGATCGGGACTCGGGGCGGCAGCTAGAATTTCAGTCCTGCGAGCAGGACCTCCGGCCCTTGCAAGAGGGCCTCGACGCGGTTGCGGCCTTGCTTCCGCGCGGTCGAGAGCAGGCTGCGCAACGTGGCGAAATCCTGCGCTCCCTGCTCGGACCGGAACCCGCCGGAGATCTTCATGCGCAGCTTCATCATCCGCAGGTCCTGCTCCGCCTGGTTGTTGGTGAAGGGGACACCGGGATCGCTGACGAAGCGCAGCACGTCTTGCTTGCGGTCCCGCAGCCGCAACGCGAGATTGTGTCCCGGCCGACGCTTCTTGCGCCCCCGCCGACCTTTCTGCGGCGGTCGCAGCGGCGGCTGCGCCTCGTGATAAGCCAGCGCTTCCCCGACCCACTGGTCGTAGCGGCGCTGAATCTGCTCCACCAGCGCCCGCGGCAGCGGAATACCCCGCTCGAGAGCCATCCTCACCGCCCGGTTCGCCCGTCTGAGCAACAGCTGCATCCGTCGCGCCCAGTCCTCCCTGTCGATCTCGACTAGCGCTTGCAGTTCTCGCAAATGATGCGCATTGCACAGGCTGTGCAGCACGTCCCGGACGGTGCAGTACGGCTTCCAGTGAGCGTGCACCAGAATGCCCCGCAGGCCCTCCAGCAGGCTGCCCCGCCGCGGGCTTGTGCGGTAGAACGTCAGCCAGCGCGTGCTGATCACATGCAGCCACTGCGTCTTCCCCCCGATCCGGAAGCCCGTCTCGTCCAGATGCTTCGCCCCGTCCAGGCTCACGATCATGTCGCGTACGCGCTCGCTGCAGCTCCGCCAGCGCTCCGCCGCCTTGCGCGTCATCCCCGCCAGTGTCGCGGAGCAAACCGCGACCCCGAACAGGTCCTGGAAGACCTCTGCCAAGCGCTCTTCGGGCAGGAAGTGCCCGTTTTGCAGGTAGACCGCGACGGCGGCGATCCGCGGGCCGTACTGCACGGGCGCACCCACCCCTTCCGGGAACGCCGCCCGCGTCACACGGCCACAGGATCCGCAGCGGCAGGCAAACGCCTGATGCTCGGTCACCACCGGAGGCTGGGGCGCGGGCAGGTCGAACACCTGCCGCCGCAGGGGCTCGCCCTGCGTGTCGGCCGCCGCCAGCGGCGCCGAGCACGCCCCGCAACTCGGCGGCAGGTGGGTCTGGATCCGATCCGGGCTGTCTGTCTGGCGCAAGGTCGAGCCCTTGTGCCCCCGCTGCCCGCCCGAGCGCTTGCCGGAGCGGCCCCGCTGGCTCTTCGTGCGCTGCTGCGCCGGCGGCTTGGCTGGCCCGTCGCTCGACGGCGGCTTGCCGCTGTTGCTGCTGTTCAGCCCCACTCGGCGCTCCAGTTCCTCCAGGCGCTGCCGCAAGCCGGCAATCTCCGCCTCCTTGCGCTCGAGGGTGGCCCGCAGCTGCTCGTTCTCGGCTTGCAAGTCCTCCAGGCGCACGTCCCCGCCCGCCTGTCGCCGCTCTGCCTCGGACTGTCCCGGCATGCTCTCGCCAGCGCCTGTGCGCTTGCAACATTCTTATATATACATGTTTTGTCTGTCTGTGTGAACTGCGTGCCGACACGATCGGTCTGCCCACAATCATGCTCGCCGCCGGACTCTTCCACTATCGCTTGCCAATCGCCGCCATCCCCGGCCCCTGTCCGCCTGTTCTGTTCCGCTACCTATGCCCCACTGCCCGCCGCCCTCGTCGTCGCAACTCAACCGAAGCCGTGTACCTGGGCAGTTACCTCTCCTCTGCAATTAACCAGCTCTCCTCGGCTCCTCCGAACGCTTGCCGCGCCCGGCATCGTCCCTCTCGCGGTCAACCTTTGCACGGCATATGCTTGCCGCGTTTCCACCACGCTAAGCTGCTGGCGGGCGGGCTCGCCGCCCTCGCCCGCCTCGATCGTCACGCGGTCGCGGTCATAGGAACTGCGCGTGCTTGCCGTCCAGCCCCAGCGGCTCGGCCTGCCCCAAACTCAGGTTCGCTTCCAGCCGCTCGGCGTCGACTCCCGCCAGGATGCGCCGGATCGTGTTGTGCGCGGGTGGCCGGTACACGCCCCGGAACGTGCGCGCCACCGCCCGGCGCAAGTCCTCCTGCGACATCTCAGCCGCGAACTCCGCCATCTCGGCCGGGTTCTTCGCCCCCGCCAGCTTCGCAGCCAGCGTGATCGCCAGCACCGTCGCGCAGGCATGATGCACCCCCTCCGCTTGCGAAAGTCCGCCACCCGCTGCAGCTGCGCCCTGCACATCTTGCGGTAGCCGAGGTCACGCTGCTGCCGCATCAGCTCGACTCAGGAAGCATCCTCGTCGGGAGGCACCGACCGCACGCTCGCTTCCCGCTGATTGACCGGACGAGCTCCCTCGCTCGCGTTATCGCAGATTGACGCCAAAATGTCCGGCCCTCAAGCCGAATGCATCGCACATTCGGCTACTGCACGACTTTGGAATGGCCCTGGGTCCGAAGTAGGGAATAAATGTTGAGGCCGGGGCATGAGTGGGTGTAGGATAGGTTCGACAAATTTCGGCAAACTCTTCATTCTCATTCCTGCGCAGTTCAAGACATCATTCGCTGCGTACTCGCACAGACCCTTCAACTGCGGTTCCGCACCGCAACTCCCTAGGAGGCGACATGAGAAATCGACCGGTCCTGGTCGCTGGCGTTGCGCTGGCCTTCATTCTGCTCAGTTTCAGCTCCGTCGTGTACGGCCAGCAGGCCGACACGGCTGTTGTAGTGGGAGTGGTTGCCGATGCCACCGGCGCCGTGATTCCCGGAGTCGACATCCGTCTGAGTCACGCGAGCACGGGTGCCGTCTACACCGCTCAGACCGATCCGGGGGGCTTCTACCGGACCCCGCCGCTTCGCATCGGCGAATACGTCATGCAGGTCGAATCGCCGGGCTTCAAGCGCATCCAACGAACCGGCGTCATTCTGAATGCCGGTGACACGCGCCAGGTTGATCTCGTGCTTGAGATTGGCGAAGTCACCGAGACGATCGAAGTGGTCGCTCAGGCACCCTTGCTGCAGACCCAGGAAGGTGCGACCGGCACGGTCATGGAGAACCAGCAGATTCTCGAACTGCCGCTGAACGGGCGCGACTACTTGCAACTTGCACGCATTTCGGCGGGGGTCACCCCTCCTGCGCGTTCGGAGGTCGCCAACCGCCAAGGCGTCAGCGTAGGCGGGTCGCAGGCGACCCAGGTGAACTTCATCATCGACGGCATCGACAACAACAACCAGTCGATCGCCTCCCAGGGCGGCCAGAAGGAGGCCATCAAGCCGCAGCTCGATGCGGTCCAGGAGTTCAAGATCCTCACCAACGCTTACTCGGCGGAATTTGGACGCTCGATGGGCGGAGTGGTCACGATGACGACGAAATCGGGTACCAACCAAATCCACGGCTCGGCGTTTGAGTTCCTGCGCAACGAGCGCATGGACGCGAAGAACTTCTTCGTTCCGCACAACGTTGAGAAGCCTCCCTTCGCGCGCAATCAGTACGGCTTCTCGGTCGGCGGGCCGGTGAAGAGGAACAAGGCATTTCTGTTCGGCGACATGGAACTGACGGACATCCGAGAATCGACTACGCGAGTCAATACGATCCCTAGCCTAATGGAGCGTAACGGCGACTTCTCCAGTGGGAGCGATAACATCATCCGCGATCCTCTGACGACCGACCCGAATACTCGCTCCCGCGACCCGTTCCCGCAAAACAGGGTTCCAGATGCCCGGGTCGACTCGGTCTCGAGGATTGTGCGCGACTGGTGGCCGACTCCTACCAGTGACGCCCGCACGCGGAACCACGTCTTTGTCCCGCCGCGGAATCAGGACCTGAACCGCTGGGACCTGCGCTACGACCAGAGCCTAGACGACCGGAACAACTTCTACTTCCGCCTCAGCGGCCAGCGGACCCAAAACGGTCGCGTGCCGGTACTGCCGGACAGCGCCGACGGCCTGTACCTGCACGGAAAGGACGTAGGTATCACGAATCGACAGATAGCCCTGGTATACAACGGCGTCTGGTCGCCGAACCTCGTGGGGTCTTTCCGAACCGGCTGGAGCTACATCGACACGGACGTCGAGCACGCCAATGACGTTCCTGTGAACCCAATCATCGGATTGGACATGGGCAACGCCCTAGACATCTCGACGCCTGGCTCCGGCAACTTCAACCCGGCTGGATTCCGAGGCATCGGCAGTTGCTGCTTCAACTACATCGGATCGCAGACGCGCCAGGTCTCCGGTGACATGACTTGGACGACGGGTCGGCACACGATCAAATTCGGCCACACGACCTACTGGCTCCAGAGCCAGATCTTCAATGCTGGCTTCATCTCAGGGAATTTTAGGTTCGACGCACGGTTCACCGAAGATCCCGTGAGTCGCGCCGATGGCGAGTCGATGGCCGACTTCTTGCTCGGGTACGCGCGGGACGTTCGCAACTCGAACCACAGGCACATGGCCTTGCGCGCTCCGTGGTTGCATCAATATGTCCAGGACGACTGGCGAGTCACCGACAAGCTGACCTTCAATATCGGGCTGCGCTACGAAGTGAGCCTGCCCTGGGTCGACGTGTTCGACAAGATTTCGAACCTGGATGTCGACACGGACCCCAACCAACCCAAATTCGTCGTCGTGGGAGAGCGGGGGGAAGGACGCTTCAACCGTGCGCTCGTCACTTCGGACACGAACAATCTAGCGCCGCGCTTCGGATTCGCCTATCGCTTGCGTGAGAGCACGGTCCTGCGAGGGGGATTCGGGCTCTTCTACGCCAACACGATGAATACCGGCGGCGGCGAGTTCATGGAGACCAACCCGCCGTCTCACGTGAAGACCCAGATCGAGACGGATCGACTCACCCCAACGATAGGGCTGCAAGCAGGGCAGGGTGCGGGTGCATTGAGCCCGCAGAACTCTCCTGCGCTGGTCCCCGGTTCATTCGAGATCGACCCGCCGTGGCCCGTGGCTTCCCAGTGGAACTTCAACATCCAGAAGCAACTGCCGAACAATGTTCTCTGGGAGATCGGGTACTTCGGCACGAAGGGAACCCACATCATCCGCCGCTACAACCTGAATCACGCGCCACCAGGTCCAGGCAGTGCCAACAGCCGGCGACGCTGGCAGACCGTGCGGTTCCCCGGCACCGACCACGACGTAGGGCTGTCGTTCCTGCACAACTTCCGAAACAACTCCAACTCGAACTATCACGCGATGCAGACGAAGATCGAGAAGCGCTACGGCAGCGGCTTGAGCTTCCTGTTGTCATACACTTGGTCCAAGGCCATTGGAGACTACAGCTTCATCCCTGGAGAGGACCGTGGAATCGGTGCGAATTGGGGCGTGCAGAACCCCAATGATCTCGCGGCCGAGCGCTCGCTGCTCAACCAGCACGTCGCTCATCGTGCGGTGGTCAGCTACCTGTACGACCTTCCGTTCGGGAAGGGCCAAACTTACGGATCCAATTGGGGAGCAGCCACGGACGCGATCCTTGGCGGCTGGACAATTGGCGGCATCAACAGCTTCGTCACGGGATTCCCGATGAACTTGTCCGTCCGGGGCAACCCGTCGGGCACCGGGGGTTTCAACCTGGACCGGCCTAACGTCGTTGGGGAGTGGAGGATATCCCGCGACGAGCGGGGACCCGACCGCTGGTTCAACACCGACGCCTTCGTCCGCAACGATCCGTTCACGTACGGCAACGCCGGACGGAACATCCTGGAAGCTCCGGGCACGATCAAATTCGACATGGCCTTGCACAAGAACTTCCAAATCAACGAGAGTATGCGGGCGCAGTTCCGGGCCGAAGTATTCAATGCATTCAACAGTCCGATCTTTGACGGACCCAACTTGCAGGTTGGAAACCGCAATCTCGGAGTGATCTCGAATGCCGCTCCCGGACGGGTTATGCAGATGGGATTCAAGTTCATCTTCTAGTCACTGTCGTCCCGCCTGATCCGAATTGGGATCCGAGGCTCACATTGCGGCGCGAACCCTCGGTTGAGGGGCTGCGATGTGAGCCGCCATGCGTTTGCGGCGATTCGCGTGGATTTGCGCGTGCCTCGCCGCTGTAGAGCGCGAACGGAAGCTATTCAAGCGACTGGATGCATCGCTCCCACTCCGGCGGATGTCGACGCAAGGGGCCGCCCAAGACGATCCGACGCTGGGGGGGGAATGCAATTTGCGCCCCGGCGGCGGTGCGCTACAGAAGCATCGCTGGAGTGAGGCGGGTCGCAAGAGTGCCGTGTCAGAGTTTCGCAAGTTGCCCTCCGATGAACACCGCATGCAGTTCGCGGAGATTATGAATATTCTCCAGCGGATTTGCATTCAGGATTACCAGATCTGCCAAGTGGCCCGGCTTCAACGCGCCGCGTTCCCGATCGATCCCCAGCGCCGTTGCGCTGCCACTCGAGAACGCCCGGATGACACTTGCCGCCGACATGCCGGCCCGTTTCATGCGAACAGCTTCGCGGTAATCGGAATAGCCCTCGAACGTCCCCGGAAATCCCGAGGCGCTGGCGAGACCGATCGTGACCCCGGCGGCTTCGAGCCTGCGCAGATTCCGGCGCGCCGTATCGAATCGGTAAATCTTGAGGGCTCGGTCGGGATCGAGTGCTTGGCGCATCTTCCATGGGCCGCGCAGCAGCCCCGTGACGCCGGAAAGCGATGACCGTCGCAGGTAGCGGTCGTCTAGCCATGTCGCTTCTTCGCCGTATTCGAATGCGACCGCTTCGTCCGACAGGGCCGGCGCGTACACCGCATTCGACGCTATGAGTGATGAGACAAACGCCTCGCTTACGTCCGTGTCGGTGATACTGCTCCCGACGACCTTTGCGCCCGCCCTGACGAGCCTGGACGCCGATTCCTCGTTGGAATTCACGATCATGACCCGCAGCCCGTGGTGGGAAGCGCGTTCGACGATTGCTGTCGGAATCCTAGACGCGTTCCCGGCCCGGGAATTGCTGGAGCCGTCCCAGAACTCGACATAGTCGGCCCCCTCGTTGGCCAGTTCGTCCACGGCTCGGTGCCCTTCTTCAGGGCTTCGGACTACCTGGAACACCGGTCCGAGCCCCGGAAATCGCGTCGCTCTAGGGGCGGACAGGGTCAACGCGCGAATCGGAGTCATTACCCGTGCTGCGCTGCGGATGCTGCCGGAATCGACATCCTGCCGGATCCGAACCACGACGGCGCCGTCCGGTCCCAGGGTTGCTGTTGTCGTCACGCCGTAAGCTGCGTAGGTCCCGAGCTGCGCCAGCGCCTCGCTGCGGTGGAAGTGATTCTGCGGGCGTTCGGGGCTGCGCACTAGCCCGGCCAGGCCGCGGATGTTGACTATTCCCGGGATGACCGTCTTGCCTGACGCGTCGAGGATTACGGCCCCGTCCGGTAATTCCAAGGATCCCGGGGGTCCGATGCCAGCGATACGCCCGCCCTCGATCAGGATGTCGGTGCGGGAGAGAGGGTTGCTGGAAGAACCGTCGATTAGCAGGGCATCGCGAACCATCGCTGCAGGCTGCGCGTTCGCAGCCCAATCGCTCGGAACCGCAACCGGTAGCGCGAGAAGGAACCAGGTCGCCAGCGCCCGCGCGGGGCACCTTGGACGTGCCTTTTCGGCAGGGACGGTATCCCGGGACCCGCGAAGCTCGCTCTCTCCGTGCCGCCTCATCGGGGTCCAAAGCCGGTTGGCCGTCCGTGGCCACTGCTCGGGGCTACTGTTCTAACTGGCGCGAAAGGTGTCGAACTGGTCACGCACGCAGGGCTCGAGAGCATGTCGGCGACTAGTCGGGGATCGATCCTGGCCCGTCGGGATGACCGAACATCGCCTTCTCGAGATGCATCCGCTGCCACGATCGGAGCCTTCTATCCCCGGGCGATCAGACTTCTATGTGCCTCTTGAGGTCGGCCCAACGGAACTCCACGCCGTGTCCCGGCCGGTCGGGTGCCTCTGCGCAGCCTGCCGAGACTACCAGGCTCTGGACCAGGAAGCGGTCCAACCCGAAGCCGTGGATCTCAAGAAAGGATGCATTTGGCACCGCTGCGAGCAAGCTGACGTGAATGTCGTGCACGCCGTGCGATGTTACTGGCAGGTGGCGCGCCTCGGCCACGTGAGCGATTTTCAACCAGCCCGTGATGCCTCCGCAATTCGAGACGTCAGGTTCGGGGAATGCGACGCCGCCGGCAGAGATCATGGCCTCGAACTCCGACAAGGTTCGAAGGTTCTCGCCAGCCGCGACCGGCAGCCGCCCTTCGCGCTGGATGCGGACGTGGCCGAGGACGTCCGTCGGAGATGTCGGCTCCTCCAACCAGTACACGTCGTACTCCGCAAGCGCCCGCGATGCGCGGATCGCCTCCTCGACGCTCCACTTCATGTTCGCGTCGACCATGAGAGGATTGTCCGGACCAAGCAGGTCTCGGATTGCCTTGACACGCAGCAGATCCTCGCTCAGCCGCGGCCGCCCGACCTTCATCTTGATCGCGCGGAAGCCGAGGTTAAGGCTGACCTGCGTCTGCTGCTCGAGTTCGCCGAGCGGGAGGTTCAGGTCGATTCCGCTTGCATATGCCCGGACACTCGGGTCGTGTCCGCCGAGCAGGCGCCACAATGGTTCCCGCACTGCCTTGGCCTTGAGATCCCACAGGGCGATGTCCACGGCCGAGATCGCGAAGCTTGCCGGCCCTCCGCGCCCCACGTAGTGCGTGTGCTTCCACATCGCCTTCCAAAGCGACTCCACGCGACGCGGATCCTCGCCGCGCAAGACTGTGGCTAGGTCGTCTCGGATAATGGACGCAATCGCAGCGCCTCCCGCCTTTCCAACGGTGTATGTGTAGCCGAGGCCTTCCAGTCCGTCGCGGGTTCGAACTTTGACCGTGACAAGCGCAAATTCCGAAATGATGCCATGAGTGGCATCGCCTACCGGCCTCTTTAGCGGGATCGAGTATCGCGAAACATGTACGCTATCGAGCTTCATCTCCTACGCTGAGACTATAACAGAGGCGGGATTCCTGCCCGGCGCCGCGAGGTGCGCCGGACTGAAGTCCCCCGTTCCGCCCGTCGCCGATCTGTCTCCAGCCCCTTCGGACAGCCCAATGTCGAGTGCTTGCCAGGCTTCCCGATCCAGCTGCCTGCGCGATGCTCACCCGATGGCCTGATGCCGGGTTGGCTGTCTCGCAGCAGCGATCGACCAGTGGGAACATCACCTCTCGAGACAGCTTGGGTTCGAGCCTGATCTGTGCGGGTTCACCTTTGAAGACTTCTATCACTGGTCCTCGGAATCGAGCGGATCGAAGAAAAGCATCGCTTCCGGAGACTCATTCGACCGCTCGGATCAGGACTGGTCCAGGGGAGGGTTTCATGCTCTGTACAATGGTGAGTCGCCGTGAGGGTCGCGGAATCCAACGTCGCCGTGTTGCCCTGCCACGCTCCCGGACGAATTGCCCAGGCGTTCGCCCGGTCCGATTCGGAGGGGACCCGGGCCCTGATCGCCTACGTGACCGCTGGTGATCCCTCGCCAGATCGAACAGTAGCGCTCATCTGCGCCCTGGAGCGGGGCGGAGCGGACATCGTGGAACTGGGAGTGCCGTTTTCGGACCCCATTGCCGATGGCCCTGTCATCCAGAGGGCCAGCGAGCGCGCCCTTCGAGCTGGCACCAGCGTCCGCGAAGTCCTGCGAATCATGCGGGCGCTTCGCGAGACCTCGGATATCCCCGTCATCGTATTCAGCTACTTGAACCCGATCCTGCGCTACGGCTTCGAGCGTTTCGCGGATGACGCTGTTGCCGCAGGCGTTGACGGGGTGTTGCTCACTGATCTCAACATCGAGGAGGCAGGACAGTACGTTTCCGCGATGGGCGCGAGAGGCCTCGACTGCGTCTTTCTTGTCACGCAGACCACGCCTGGCGAGCGCATCTCGCAAATTGCGGACTATTGCAGCGGCTTCGTCTACGTGGTCTCGAGAGCCGGAGTTACGGGAGCGAGAAGCAGCATCGCCGGCGAAGCTCGTCCTCTCTTGGAACGCACCCGCGAGGCCACCGGTCTCCCATTGGCGCTGGGATTCGGCCTCTCGAAGCGGGAGCACATGGAAGAGATCGCCCCGTACGCCGAGGGGGCTGTCGTCGGAAGCGCGTTCATGCGCCTGATCGAGGAGCACTCCGGCGACTCGTCTCTCGAATCGAAGGTGGAGGCGCTTGCTAGGGAATTCAAGCGGGGACTTCAGTTGCGGCGAGACACATGAGAGGCGGCGACGGTGCAGCGATGAAGGGCTTGAGCGACTGGAGGAACGAGATCGACCAGTTGGATCGAGAGCTCGTCGCCCTCCTGAACCGCCGCGCCGAGAGCGTGCTCGGCCTCTCGCCCCTGAAGCGGCAGCAAGGAATGCCCGTGCGCGAGCCGGAACGAGAGAAGCGGGTCGTGGACAACATCGTCTCCTCGAATCGGGGCCCGCTCTCGAATGAGGCTCTCGAACGCATCTATCTGGCCGTGATCAAAGAGATGCGTGCGATGCAGCGGGAGCGGGTCGGCTAGGTTGGTGCCACCAATCAACACAGTTTCCGTAGTCGGGGTCGGTCTGATCGGCGGCTCGTTCGCTCTCGCCTTGCGGCGGATCGGATTCGCGGGACGCATCCTGGGAGTCAGTTCGCCATCGACGATCAGGCGGGCGCTCGACCTAGGCGTGATCGACGCAGGCTGCTCGCTTGAGGACGCCCTGCCGCGTTCGGACTTGGTTTACATGGCCCAGCCCGTGACCCGAATCTTGGACCAGCTCGAGGCCGTGCGCCACCTCGTGCCTGACCACGCCTTGGTGACCGACGCGGGCAGTACGAAGAGACAGATCGTCAACAGAGCGCGGGAGCTGTTCGGCGGAGGGCCTGACTTCATCGGCGGCCACCCGATGGCTGGCAAGGAAGGTCGCGGTGTGGATGTCGCAGAGGCGGGCCTGTTCGAAGGCGCCGTCTACGCCTTGGTGCCGACAGGCGAGGTGATGCCCGAGTCGTCTGTCGTGCAGGCATTTCGCGGTTGGCTGGACGCCATGGGATGCCGGCAAAGGGTGATGGGCCCCGCCGAGCACGACCTAACCGTGGCGTGGACATCGCATATGCCGCAGCTTGTGTCCACCGCCCTGGCCGCTGCCCTCGGAGACCGTCTGAAGCTTGCCGGGGACCTCGAGGTGGCTGGGGAAGGCCTCCGTGACATGACCCGGCTCGCAGCGAGCCAGCACGAAGTCTGGGCGGCGATACTCGAGACGAACGGGGACGCGATCGACGAGGCCCTGCAGAGCTTCGTTCGCGAGGTCGAGGGGCTGCGGAACTCACTTCCTTCGGACAACGGCAAGAAGCACTTCGAGCGCGCCAATGCCATGCGATCCAACATCGACAGAGAATAGCGCCGGTCTTCCGCCGAGTTCGAGTGGAGCTTCGCCAGTCCCCGCCTAGCACGTCCCGCTCCTGCCTGCGCGCTGCTCGCTTGATGCGTTCGACGTCCTCCCGTTCCTGGTCGGCGAGGCTCCATGTCGCGCGGGGATCGTCCGCCAGGCTCGACAGCAAGATCGTCCCTGCGGCAGCGTGCCGGCCCGGCGGGCGATGGCGGGGACCAGGGTTCCGGCTCCGAGCAAGCTGACATTGAAGCTGGGGAACGCCGAATAGGGTCCCCTTCCTCGCGGGCTCTGTCCTCGATCGTTGCGGCTGCCGCTAGGTTCCTAGGCCGCGACGGGCACAGGCAGTTTCGGAGCCGTTCTCCACAACCGCTCCAAGTCGTAGTAGTACCGCTTGTCCTTGAAGAAAACATGGACGACAAAGTCGCCGTAATCGAGCAGTATCCATTCCGCGCGCTGGTAGCCCTCGACGCTCAGCGGGCGCCGCCCTTCTCCCTTGAGATCGGCTTGGACGGAGTCCGCGATGGCTTGGACCTGGCGCGAGTTGGTCCCGTGACAGATGACGAACTGCTCGGTGAACGTGCTGACCTTGCCGATATCGAGCACCAAAGGGTCGATGGCTTTGCGTTCCAATGCGGCTTGTACGGCGAGTTCCCAGTCTTCCATGCGGTCGAGTCGATCTATTTCGGATACGTCGCTCAATCTTATTCTATGTCGCAATCAACGCCTCGTTCCGCCGCAAGACAACAGAATCCCCCATCTCGGGACTCCGTCTCAGTCGCCAGTTCCCGGCCTGCCCCACGCACGCCCCAGGGCTCCTTCGCGCCGAGGGACGAGCTGACCGCTAGAATGATTCGGTATGCGGTCCCGTAGCTGGCTTGCCGCGACGGTCCTGGTTTCCAGCTCGATTCCGGCCTTCTTCGCCCAAGCCGACCCAGAGCTCCAGCGCGTGCGGGATTTGGTCAGGGCGGGAGCGCTCCCCCGCCGGGCCCTCCTCGAGGCAGAGAGCGAGCACTTGGAACGCGGCTACCGCGAGACGTTGCGTCGCACCTTGCTAAGCGAAACGCTTGCGCCGCGCGAGATCGAAATGATGCTCGATGCCGCCAAGGGGCTGGAAAGGATCGTTCAGGAACGGTTCGACGCAGTCATGGCGCAGGTCGAAGCCGGCGTCGTGCCCGCGAACCGGCTGCAGGAAGCCAAGGATCGCCTGGCTGCCGCGAAACGGCAGGCCGAACTCGCTACGTCCCGCGCGAACCTTGTGCGGCAGATGGAGCGCATGGTTGCTGCCGAGACCTACCGAGAGGAGCTCGAGGGGGACGAGGAGGCGTACCGCTTCTACGGTTTCGACGAGTACGAGCGAGAGCTCCTTTACGAAATCGGGGACATGTACTTCGCTGCATTTGGCAGCGATCCGCCGGTTAGCGCCGAAGGAGACACACCGCTGCATCGATCCATGGGGCTGGACCACACGGGACGGATGGACGTCGCGCTCCATCCCGACTCCGAAGAGGGCGTGTTCCTCACTTACATGCTCGAGAACCTGGGCATTCCGTACATTGCCTTCCGCGCGGCGATTCCCGGGCAGTCGACGGGGCCCCATATCCACATTGGCCCGCCCAGCGAGAGGATCGATCCCGAGCCCGTGCAACTCCCCGACTGACTCGCCAGGCCATCCTGTTCCGTGCAATGCTCTCCTGCGTGTCGGCACACACTCGGCGTACTGGCGGGCGGGGCACTGAGAATTGGCGGTGGAGTTGTATAATCGGACTTCATGCCGAGAGGGTACATTCCTATCCTGATCTTCATCGGGATTGCCGCCGCGTTTCCAATTGTCACCTTGATCGCGGCCAAGCTCGTTCGGCCAAGCGTCCCAGGGAAGACCAAGCTCGAAGCCTACGAATGTGGGATCGCGCCGGATGACGATACTCGCGGACGGTACTCCATCCGCTTCTACCTGGTTGCCATTCTCTTCGTCATCTTCGATGTCGAGACGATATTCCTGCTTCCGTGGGCGATCCAGTACGATATGCTCGGCTTCTTCGGCTTGGTCGAGATGCTGGTCTTTCTTGCGATCCTGATCGCCGGATATATCTGGCTGTTCCGCCAGCGCGCCCTGAAGTGGGCCTGATCGCCGCTTCGAATCCTGTCAGCAGGGCAGCGAGCTTCTGCTGGGGGCGGGATGGCTGGCCGCGGCTTCAGAATTGGTTGAGGAAGATTGGTAGGCCGGCCTTCTTGCCGTACCGCGGTAGGTAGCGCTCCGTGTCGTACATCGTCTCCACGTCGACCACTCTGGACTTGCGCCCCATGCCCGGGATTTCCGCGTCGACGAAGCAGCCGTTCTGGATCGCCACCATCCTGCCAGATCCGCCGTCCGCGATGCACTCCACAGCGATGGACGCGAAGGTCGTCGCCGCCAGCCTGTCGATGAAGTCGGGCGGCCCCCCTCGCAGGTCGTAGGTCAGGTCGCTGACAACCGTCTCCTCCTGGATGCGCCTCTTCACTTCCTCGCTAAGGGACTCGGCGATGCTCATCTTCTTGCGGTGCCCGTAAGCGTCCGGCTCGCCGTACTGCTCCACCGTATGGCCTTCCCATGTCGCACCTTCCGAAAGCACCACAAGAGCGTAGTTGCTCGGGTTCGCTCGCTTCTCCTCTTGGATTAACGCCAGGAGCTTGTCGAGGTCGAACACGTGCTCCGGAATGCAGCAATTGATGCCCGTGACATAAGCGGTGTACAGAGCGGTGAAGCCGGCGTCCCGGCCGAAGATCCGGAAAATCCCCACACGCTCATGGGATCCGACCGTCGTCCGCTGGCGGCTGATGTTGTCCACGGCGCGGGTAATGGCCGTAGAGAAGCCGATGCAGTACTCGGTGTTGGGCACGTCGTTGTCCATCGTCTTCGGGATGCAGACAACGGGGAACCCCTCGTCGTGCAGCCGCCGTGCGTAGCTCAGGGTGTCATCACCACCGATCGCGATCAGATGGTCGATATCGAGCTTGTGGAGATTCTCCAGGACGACGGGCGTGAGGTCGACGACTCCGGGCTCGACTTCCTTCATGGAACCGATCTTCCGCTGCAGCCATTTGGGAATCTCGCCCACTTTCATGTGCGAAGGCCGCGTGCGGGTCGAATGCAGGAACGTGCCTCCGCTGCGGTCGACCGTCCTAGTGTTGAGCCGGTTGAGCGGCAGCATGTATTCCGGGTCAGCTCCCGTGACGGGGTGGATGTGGGTCAGCCCCTTCCAGCCGCGCCGGATCCCGATCACCTCGATGCCGCGATCGACGCTGTTGTGCACCGATGCTTTGATGACCGAGTTCAGCCCCGGCACGTCGCCGCCGCCGGTCAGGATTCCGATTCGTTTGGCAGTCATGGCAAGGACAGACCTCCAAGAGTTCCCGCGTTCAGGCGGTGCCGGCCCTCGATGCTATTCCGGCCTCGCCCCGGACGCTTCCTTGTCTGGCCCCGTGTAGGGGCTGTCCAGCGTCCCTGTCTCCCATCCGAGGTGGTTGATGTACAGCAGGACCAGATCCTCCGGGTAGCGCCCGCTGAACTGCTCGAACACGCTTCCTGCCCAACCCGAGGCAAGCTGCTCCGAGTAGTCGGCATCCTTTGCGAAGAACCCGTTCTCGTCGTGCTCGATCCCCAGGAATTCCAGCACCGCGACGATAAGGGGAATGTTCGAGACTAGAACCGCTTGGGACAGGTCGCGAGCTAGGTCCGCGTCGCCTTCGGCGATTCGCTTCCACAACTTGGGAGAGGCGGCTCTGAGCTTCTGCCGGTTCAGAGTGTGGAGCCTGGACCGGACCTTGACCGCCTCGTAGACGCCGTAGGTCCGCAGCGCGCCGATCGAAATTGCCCGGACCAGCTGGCCGCAACGTTCCTGGCCGAGCGATTCATAGACCCCGACCAGATTCATCTCTCGGAGCATACCACAGGGTCATTTGACCGCTTCGAGTTCGAAGACGAGCGCCTTGCCGCGCACCAGGAAGCATAGGTAGTATTCCCAGAACTTGCGGACCGCTCGGGAGCGATTGATCGCGCATTCGAAGCCGAGCAGTCGCCATAAGCGCAGCAGCTTCACCTCGAGTCGCACCTGCTTGAACCGGCACCGCGAGTAGTAGTCGAATCCTCCCGTCTCAGTGAAATAGCGGAACGAGAACGAGTTGAGGTGCCAGCGGTGAGTCGGGTCGGCGAAGGAGCTCGCGTCCGAATAGTGTGGTGTCTCGATCAGAAGGAGCCCTCCGGGACGTAGCACCCGGTGCGCCTCCTCCACGGCGCCGACGACATCGCCGACATGCTCGATGACGTGGACCAGGCTGACCGACTGGAACGTCGAGTCGCGAAAAGGCAGGCCGCTCCGGTCGATGTCCGCTAGCACATCGGCCGCAGTGCGGGGGTTGGGATCGATGCCGATTGCTCCGGGCCGCTTGTTCAGCCCGCAGCCGACATCCAGAGACGGCGCGTGGGAACCCAACCGAACGATTGTAACCGTCCGGGCATTTTGCTCAGTGGTCCGCGACGGCGCCGTCCGGGAATCGCAGCTGCTGGCGGGTGACCGGGACGTAGGGGCGGCGCGCGCCGACCTCTTCGTCGAAGGTCACGCCCAGGCCGGGCCCGTCGGGCGGAAGCGCGAAGCCGTCCTCGTAGCGCGGCCCCCCGCCAAGGAAGAAGTCGTCCCAGAACGGATCCCGTCGCCCGGACGAGATCTCCTGTACCGCGAAGTTCGGCGTCGACACGTCCACGTGCAGAGATGCCAGCGTCGACACCTCGCTCTGCGGGTTGTGCGGGCACAGCTCGATGCGGTTCGCTTCGGCGATCGCAGCGATCTTCTTCAGCTCGAGGATGCCGCCGCAATGCACTACGTCCGGCTGAATGTAGTCGACGAGGTGCCGGTGGCAGATCTGCGAGAAGCCGTACTTCGTGAACAGCCTCTCGCCTGTGGCGAGCGGGATCGTCGTCATCGCGCGGAGGCGGGCCAGTTCCTCGATGTCTTCAATCTGGGTGGCCTCCTCGACGAAGTACGGGTTCAGGGGCTCTGCCTGCCTGCAGAATGAACTCGCCATGGTTGGCGTCGCCTTGCCGTGCACGTCGATGCAGATTGCGAAGTCGTCTCCGACCGCCTCGCGTACAGCCCTTAGGTTCGCGATGCCTTCGGTCACGGACCGTACCGGTTCGATCACGTCATTGTGGGTCGTGACGAAGCTTCCCTTGCCAGCTGTCCAGCCTGCCTCGCGGGCGGCCGCCCAGCGTTCGGCGTAGGCTGCCGGCGTCGGCCCGCCGCCCGGATGGACGTACATCTGGACGCGACTCCGGGCCTTGCCCCCAATCAGCTGGTAGATCGGCTGGCCGACGGCCTGGCCGAGGATGTCCCACAGCGCGATCTCGACTGCGCTGATCGCGGAGTTGAGGATGGGCCCGCCGCGCCAACGCGGCCAGCGGTACATCGCTTGCCAGTGCATCTCGATGTCCGTCGGATCCAAGCCGACAAGGTAGCGCCGGTGCTCGTCGATGGCCGCTTTCATGGTGGCCGCCTTGGATGTGACCGACCCCTCGCCGACGCCGACGATCCCTTGGTTGGTGTAGATCTTGCAGAAGACATAGTTCTTGCTGGTCGAATGGTTGACGATCCAGGACTTCAGGTCCGTGACGCGCAGATTGAGGGCCCTGGCCTTCTCCTGCGCCGCTGCAAGCGTTCCATCCGGGCCGAGCGCGGCCACGGCGGAAGCCGCAGGGATGCGAAGTAGGTCCCTTCTCGAGAGTCGGGCTGGACGGGTCGAACGATTCTGGCAAGACATGGCTCGTGGATCAGTCTATATTGCCCGCGGCGCGAATCGGCATCGCGCTGCGCCATTTCCGCCCGGCAGGGTTGGCCGAACGCCCCTGGCGAGGTTGATCAGCCGGATTCCGAGGAAGGGCCGACGGCCACGCGCCGGCGCAAGGACTCAATTTGTATGATGGGGCGGCTGGCTGGGCGATGCAACCGGAATGCACGGCAGATCGGATCGACGAGTACCGAGAGCTGGGCTTTCTCTTCCCCATCGACGTGCTCGCGCCGGAAGAAGCGCAGCGCCGCTATGCGGAGTGCGAGACCGTGGCCGCCGCCCTCGGCGGATCGCCGAGGGCCGTCCAGATGAGCCAGATCCACCGGTACTACCGATGGGCCTGGGATCTCGGCTTTCATCCTGCCGTGCTCGATGCCGTGGAATCCGTGCTCGGGCCAGACATCATGCTCTGGTCGGCCCAGGTCTTTCCGAAGCGCGCGAGGGATCCGGGATACATCACCATGCACCAGGACGGGACGTACTGGGGCCTGGAGGGCGGCGAGGTGACGACGGCTTGGGTGGCCCTCACCGACAGCACCAAGGAGAACGGTTGCATGCGCCTTCTTCCGGGATCCCACCGGTCGCCGATCCTGCCTCACACGGACACCCACGCCGCCGAGAACCTCCTGACGCGCGGCCAGGAAGTCCAGGCTGAATACGACGAGTGCGATGTCGTGGACGTCGAACTGAGGCCTGGGCAGATGTCCTTGCATCACGTGAGAGCGATTCACGGCTCCCGTGCCAACTGTTCCGACCGGCCCAGGGTCGGGTTCGCCATCCGCTATATGACCCCGGACGTCAAGCCGCTGCGTCCGGGGCAGGATGCGGTCCTGGTGAGGGGGCGCGACCGATGCGGCTACTGGAATCTTCAGGCCGATCCTCCCGATTTCCCGTCCATCGAGAGCGCTGCGCGGGCACACCAGGCGGCTGCGGATCGCTTCGTCGCCGAACTGACGACGGACTAGAAGGGGCTATGTCGGCAGGTCGGCCCATATGAACTGGACCGGTTGGATTCTCGCGCTGGGACTCAACGCGGCCATCGTCGCGGCCGGCTGGCTACGGGCGAAGCGGCCGCGCAGCGCAGTGGAGTGGCAGCTCGCGGCCCGCAAGCTCGCTTGGCCAGCCGTCGGTCTGTCCCTATTCGCGACCGCGATCGACAGCGGAGACTTCGTGGCGGTGGTAGGCGGTGCGTACCAGTACGGTATCGCCTACCTCTCGACCTGGTGGCTGGGAATACCGATCGGCTGGCTCCTCGCCACCGGCGTGATCCTCGTGCCGATCTATCGCGCGGGTTTCTTCACTAACGCCGAGTACCTCGAAGCCCGGTTCGGCCCGGCCATGCGTCTCATTGGCGCCCTCGTCCAGATCCAGCAACGCACGCACGTGATGGGCAACATGGCGTTCTCGCTGTTTCTGCTGCTCGGCGCGACCACCGGTTGGGGTTCGAATGCGTGGTGGCTCGTTATCGGACTGGCAGCGCTCGCTGCCATCTACACCGCTAGCGGAGGCCTGCGGGCAGTTGTCGCCACGGACTCGATGCAGACTGTGATGATCGTGATCGCGTCCGGCGTGCTGTGGTGGATCGTCTGGACCGGCGTCGGGGGCTGGCAGGCCTTGCGACAGCGCTTGGCTGCGATCGATGCCGGTCTGCCGGAACGGGTTCTCAGCTACGACGGCCTGTCCGGGCCGGGCGCTCCGATCGTCCTGGTGCTGTTCGGCTGGATCTCCGTCCACGCTGCGTATTGCATCGTCAACCATTCGCAGGCGATGCGGCTGCTCGGGGCAAGGTCCGAATGGGACATGCGGGCGGCCGCGGCGGTTGCTTCCGGCGTGCTGATCGCGGTCATGTGGTGCAACGTCTCTCTCGGCGTCGCGGCTCGGGCGCTCTATCCCGATCTCGGGCACGTCGACGCCGCGTTCCCCAAGCTGTTCGTTGATCATCTGGACGGCGGGCTCGCCGGCTTGGTGCTCGCCGGCGTCCTCGCGGCGTGCCTGTCCACCTATGACTCGATTGGCTCGGCGCTCGGGGCAGTGTTCACGCGCGACGTCTTCTGCCGCTTCCTCGCCCCGAACGCCGGGGAGTCGGCGATTCTTGCCGCCACCCGGGCTGCGTCCGTGGTCTGCATCGCGCTCTCGTTCCTTTACCTGCCGTTTCTCGGCGAAGGGATGGTGGCTTTCTATCTGCGGCTGTCTAGCGTCGCCATCGTTCCGCTAGCGACTGTGTTCGCGGTCGGCGTGCTCACAAGAGCGCATCGCGACTCCGGCGTGGCCGGAATTCTCGCCGGCCTGGCCTACGGCGCCTTCTCGATGCTTGGCGACCGGTTCGGCTGGCCCTTCCCGGAGTGGGCAACCAGTGTGTGGTGGAGCTATCTGTGGGCTGTAGTGGTGACGGGGGCCGCCATGGCCGCGTGGACGGCCCTGCAGGGACCGGCTGATTCGGAGGCTCTGCAGGGACTGACTCTGGCCAGCTGCCGCCGAGGCGAGCGCTACGAGGGCTCTGGCACGGGTTGGCTCGAGCGATCCCGAGCGGCGGTGGCGTCGGAGACGGCCGCCAGCGAGCCTCGCGCGGCCCGGTGGCGTCCCGAACAAGTCACCGCTTCGTTGATCGTCGTCGCGGCAATCGTATTCTTCGCCTCATTCCGTTGATCGCAGAGAGGTTGCGCGCGGTGCGGTCCGGCCGGGTGCGTGTGCCCGCCGTCAGTGCGAGGCGCGGCCTCCCCCACGCTGGGCTATAATTCGGGCTTATGGCCGGCCTGACGGAGGTCCGCGTGCCGGCCTCGAGCGCGAATCTGGGCCCTGGCTTCGACACCTTGGGCCTCGCGCTGGCGATTTACCTGACCTGCCGCTTCCGGGAGGCGTCTGAGACTCGCGTCCGCGTTTCCGGCCGCGACACGGATTCCATCCCGGAAGACACCGACAACCTCATTCTCCGCACCGCTCGCCAAGTTGCCGAAACGCAACGTCTCGACCTGCCTCCCGTCGACCTGGCCATCGAGAACCAGATCCCGGTCGGCAAGGGATTCGGTTCGAGCGCGGCAGCTCTCGTGGCGGGCGTCGTGCTGGCGGACCGCGTGCTCGGGCTGGAATGGAACGAGCATCGTCTCTTGGACGAAGCCGCGCGAATCGAAGGGCATCCGGATAACGTTTCCGCGGCGGTGCTGGGCTCTGTCACGACAGCGGCGATTGGCGACGACGGCGTAACGCGAGCGGTTCGTTTGGAGGTGCCCCGGGCCTTCTCCGTGGCGGTCGTCTGCCCGGAATTCGAGCTGTCGACCCATAGCATGCGGGCGGCCCTGCCGTCCGAGTACTCGCGCGAGGACGCGGTCTTCAACATCCAGCGCGCCACCCTGCTGGTCGCGGCGCTCCTCAAGGGCGACCGCGAAGCGTTTCCAGTTGCGTTCGAGGACCGTCTCCACCAGCCGTACCGGGCGTCCCACGTGCCAGGGCTGCCTGCGATCCTGAAGCTGCGGGTGCCCGGCCTGCTGGGTTGTGCCCTGAGCGGGGCGGGCCCGGCGATCCTGGTGTTCTACGAGACCGGGCGCGAGCAAGCGGTCGAGGCTGTAGCGCACGAGTTCGAGAGAGTCGGCTGCCCGAGTGAGATCATGTTTCCGAACCTCGACCGCACCGGGCTTATCGTGAAGGACCTTGGGGAGCACCGATGACGAGAACGCGAGAGGCCCTTGTCCGCCTCGGCCTGCCTTCGGGCGATCCGCATCCCGCGCCTCAGTCCCAGCTCCGGTTTCCGGACGGCGCCCAGTATCGGATCGAGATTCCCAGCACGGAGGGGCCGGCGGCGTTCCGAGCCGTGCTCGACGAGGGCGAACTTCTCGAGGTTCCCGTCCATCGCGTGAGCCAGGGCAGCGGCATTATGCTGCTTAGCGATCAGGAAGTGTCGGACATGCGCGACCTAGGGGCACGCCGAGGCATCGAAGTCAATCTGTTCGTTGGTCCCAGGGCTACGTTCGACATCGGAGCCCAGGCCTATTCCCCGGCCGGCAAGGCGCTTGGCCTGAGCCTGCGAGGCAGCGAGCAGATCGTCTATGCGATCGAGGACGTGCGCCGGGCGACCGAACTCGGCATTCGGAGCGTCTTGGTCTCCGATATCGGCCTCTTGGCGATCCTCGGACGAATGAAGCGATCAGGCGACGTGCCGGAGGATCTTGTTCTGAAGACATCGGTGATGATGGCCCCCGCAAACGCGGCCGCCGCGCGCGTCCTGGAAGATCTCGGCGCATCGACGATCAACGTTCCGTCCGACCTGACGCTGCCGCAGCTGGCTTCGATCCGTGCCGCGATCGACGTGCCGATCGACCTGTACGTGGAGGCCCCGGACAACATCGGCGGTTTCATCCGTCACTACGAGGTGCCTGACTTCATTCGGGTAGGCGCTCCGCTGCACGTCAAGCTGGGCCTCCGCAACGCCCCTGACATCTATCCCAGCGGCTCGCATATCGAGAGCACCGCGATCAGCCTTTCCAGGGAACGGGTTCGTCGTGCACGCTTGGTCTTGGACATGATCGACCGCTACGGTCCGGACCTCGTGATGTCGCCGATCGACCGGCTGCTCGGCTAGCCGAGGGAGACAGATGAATGGCCCTGCCTTGGAAAACGGACGACGAACTCTTCGATCTCATTCGAAGATCGCTGTTCTCCGCTGTCGTAGGCGACGTGATGGACCAAGCCAGCCTGCTACGGCAGTTCTTGCCGGCGGAGATCCGGCCGATCTTGCCCGGTATGCGGCTCGCGGGTCGAGCCATGCCCGTCCATACTGTTGACATTTCGGAAGACCCCGAGGACACCGGATGCGACCCGCCCTTCGGGCTGATGCTGGAAGCTCTCGACGACCTGAGGCGCAACGAGGTCTACGTGTGCGGCGGCACGTCGCCTCGCTACGCGCTCTGGGGCGAGCTCATGAGCACGCGGGCTCGCGTGCTGCAGGCTGCGGGAGCGCTCGTCGACGGCTTTTACCGGGACACGGACGGCATCATCGCTCTGGATTTCCCTACGTTCGGACACGGGGCGTACGCTCAGGATCAGGGTCCTCGCGGGAAGGTAGTGGACTATCGTTCGCCGATCCGGATCGGCCAGGTGTCGATCGTACCTGGCGACATTGTGGTTGGCGACCGGGACGGCGTCTGCGTGGTGCCGCGCCGGCACGAGGAGGACGTGATCGTCCGCGCCTTGGAGAAGATCCGCGGCGAGAACGCCGTGCGGAGGGAAATCGAGGCAGGAATGCCGAGTCGCGACGCGTTTGCAAAGTACGGCATCATGTAGCGCCGGTCAGAACCGGATTCCGACGATTTCGCCGCCGACCTCTCCGGGGTCTGAGAGCTTCCGGTAGGCGATAGACACGAACCAGCCTCGCGAGCCGCAAGGCAGCGTCCGGGCGCGGAACGGCCGGTTGATTAGCCGGGCTGGGCGGTCCGGGTTCTCTCGCAGCACGAGCCGCTGGTACGGCGAGTGCAGGACGACTGTCTTGTCGCCATCGACGCAATTCACCCACGCGATCCTTCCATGCACCAGCCACGTTCCGTACGGGGGCCAGCGGTTCCTGACAGCCGTTCGCTGCAGGCCTTCGGGAGGTTCCTTCCAGGCCGGGAGATCCGGCGGACCCGCAGCCGGTACCTCGACTGACGGGTCCGGAGCGGCGACCGTCGGTGCCGGTACCGCGCGGACCGACTGAGCGATCCGTCGCCGGATCTCGAGCGCCTCTCGATCGGCTCGCCGGGCCCAGCCCGGGAAGGCCAGGAGGCCGCGGAGGTCAGAAAACGCTCCGTACCAGTCCTCGCCCAGCATCCGGGCATGCACGACCGCCAGATGATGGGCTGGCACTTGGGGCAATTGCTCCCTAGCTCGCAACGCGTAGCGGAGCGCATCCTCGGCCCGTTTGAGCGGGACGGTTCCGGGTCGCATCAAGAGGATCGCGTAACGGTAGGCAGTCCGGGCGCGCAAGTCTCCGAGCCGCAGGGCCGCTCCGAATCGCTTCTCCGCCAGGTCCTGGCGCCCCCGTATCAAGTGCAGGGTTGCATTGGCCGCTTGGACTCTCGCTTCTCGGGGGAATCGATCGGCGAGTCCCGACAGTGTCTCCTCGGACTCATCCAGCATCCGCAATGCCGTCTGCGCTTCGGCCTCGAACAGTGGGACCTCCCACTCGGCGGCCGCCCGAGCCTCGGGCCAGGACTCCGTGGCTGCAAGCGGCACGAGCCAATTGGACGGAAGTTCCCGCACCTGTGCCAGGTGCTGGCGCAGGGTCGCGTCAAGGCTCTCGATTCCGAGGTCGGCGAGCACCATGTCGGCGTACTGAGGCGAAAGCCTCGCGACGCTAGGCACACGGCTTGCCAGCCAGTGAACCAGCAGCCACGATTGCGCTTGGAACAATTCCGCCCGAGTTGCTGGACCGTCCCGTTCCGCCGAAATCAGTTCGGACCAGGGAACCCACTCCGAGCGGTCCAGCATTGCAACGAGGCCTGCCAGGGGATCAGCAGTCGGTCGAGGCTCCGTACGACGCGCGACGTAGACGGCCCGCCCCTCGCTGAACCACGGCGGCCAGCCTGGGCCGTCTAGCTGATGCAAGTACTCGTGGGCCAGTATGACCCTCGGACCCGGGAATTCGTGCCACGGAACCACGATGTAGTCGCGGTCGAGCCCCCGGACAGTGATTCCTCGAGTGAGCGAGGTGGGCGGATCTCCCAGAAGCGCGTGCAGTTCCAGCCGGTGCGGCACCACCAGGATGTCCAAGCGACCGTCCGCACGCCGCGGAGGGCCTAGGCCAGCCAGCTGGAGGGCACTGAGGATCGATTCGAGGTCAGCGGCCGCCATCGCGGCAACAGCTTCGTCCAATCCAGAGGCGTTGCGCACGACTACGCGGAAGTGGGTTGTCTCGGCGATCCAACCGTGCTGAGCGACAAGCGCCGGCACGGAAGCCAGCGAGCCGACGATGCCTGCTATGGCGGCACCCAGCGTCGACATCCCTCGGCCGAATCTCAGCATGATACGGATCAGGCGCGCATGCGGTCGCCTCTTGTCCGTTCGTAATCCTGAGAATACAGCTTCATTCGCACGGTGACGACAGTTCCAGGTCCAGATCGGAGAAGTGCGGAGGCATCGCCGGGACACGGAGTCGCCCTTCGTGCCTCTGTCCCGTCTCTCGTCGCGATTCGAGCCGGTCGAACCGTTGAATTCAGGTCGTTGCGAACGGTTCGGCGGGAAGAACTGCGGGGAGCGCTGTCATCCCCGGGGAGCCAGCCGAATCAGCGATGCCGGAAACGCGTGCGCGCCTGGCGCCAGCAATTCGGATCTCCGGGACCCACGTTCATCTCAGGCAACATCGCGGCAAAGTTCGTCTTCGAATCGCGCTGCCCCGAGACCGCCAGTGCGCTGCGCAGTCCGCCGCGTGCGCCCGGCACCCTATCTTTGCGGACCCCGCCGTTGCGCAACCGTCGAAACGCGTTCCCGATTCTGCTCCGGCAGTCACGGCGAGATGCTCGCCTTCAGCAGTGCGATGACGCCGTCGGCCTGGATCACCATTGAGGCCGCTGTTCCGGCGGTTGGTGACGATGCGAGCCCGCAGCTTGATGCGACCTCCAGAGCTCGATCGGCAGGACGATGGACGCTGTTTCAGAGCGCTGAACTGCGAGGTTTTGGTATCCTTGAAAAGATGCGCTCTGCTCCAATTCTGCTGGTGCTTGTTCTAGGAGCGTCGCTAACGGCCCAGGCCGAGCCGTCTCTGAAAGCGACCTCGAGGTCCCAATCCGATCAGAATCGCTTGGCTGACCGCGACCATCTCTCCCGCATGGAGGACAAGGCGATGGTGCAGCGGTGGGCCCGCCTCCAGCTGCTGATGCCGGTCAAGGAGAAGACGCGCGACTACTACCTTCACGCGGTGCCTTCGGATTACCGTTATCTCCGTCCTTGGGCGCGCGTATTCCTGCAACGGATCAGCAATCAGTTCCGCAGCCGCTTCGGTCGTCAGATGAGGGTGACCAGTCTTCTCAGGACAGTGAGCTACCAGAGATCCCTGGCCCGGCGCAACGGCAACGCCGCGCCGTCGTCGGGCCCCAAGGCGTCTGTCCATCTCACCGGCGCTTGCCTGGACATCTCGAAGAAGACCATGACGAGGTCGCAGCAATCCTGGGTTCGCAACGTGCTGGCCCGATTGCGAGAGCTGGGCTACCTCTACGCTATCGAGGAGTTCCAGCAGCCGACGTTTCACGTCCTGGTCCATCGGCGCTACGAGGACTACGTCTCGCAGCGGACTGCCGCCGCGAAGAAATAGCGGTCCTGGCCGCTGCCAGGCGGATGCCTCGAAAGACTCGCGGTTCGTCGGAAGCCGAGCCCGTGGTTCAATTGCGATTGCAGGTGGAGACTCCCGAGCAGACCTTCGTGCGAGTCTTCAGCGAGTTGAATCCCCGCGCCGCGACGCCGCTGTTCGACGTGAACTACCAGCCTTACTCCGGCTTGCGGTCCAACATCGAATTCGAAGGGGACTCGGGCCGCCTCCGGGTCAATTTAAGCGACCTGTTGGTTGAAGCCCCGCCCGAGGTGCTGGACGGCCTGGCCAGGATCCTGCTCTGCAAGCTGTACAGGAAGCGGATTCCCGCATGGGCGAACCGGGCGTACCGCCAATGGGTCCACACCCCGGAAACCCAGCAGAGGATGCTCGGTGTCCGCAAGGCGCGAGGACGCAAGCGCATGCTGCCCCCCTCCGGGCACGTGCATGACCTCGGCGCTCTGTTCGACCGCCTGAACGAGCGCTATTTCGGCGGGACGCTCCGCAAGCCGGCGCTCGGCTGGAGTTCCCGGCCATCCCGCATGCGGCTGGGCCACTACGATCCGGCCCACGACGCGATCGTGGTCAGCCGGATCTTCGACGAGCCTGCGGCGCCGACACTGGCTCTGGAATACGTGCTCTTCCACGAGATGCTCCATCTCAAGCATCCCGTTCGCACGACAGGCAGCCGCCGGTGCGTTCACTCTCCGGAATTCCTGGCAGAGGAGCGCCGTTTTCCCGGCTACGAAGATGTCCAGCTCATGCTGCGATGTCTCTAGACGGCGTGGCAAGTTCCGGCACCGCGCTCGGGCAGCGCCTATGCCAGAATGATCGTGCCATGAATGCGCCCAGGCCGTCGAGGAGAATCTTCATGGGTGCGGGCGTCGCCACGTCCGCAACGAGGGTGGCCGGCGCCGGCGATCGGATCCGAGTCGGCATAATCGGGGTTGGCAACATCGGCTCGCGTCACCTCCAGCGCCGCCTGCTGCCAATGATGCGGCAGGACGGAATTCTCGACGTCGTCGCCGCCAGCGACATATACGACCGGGCCAAGTTCCGGGCCAGGGAACTGGTCGGCCTGCCCGACCGGGACGTGCATCACGCGTACGAGGATCTGCTGGCCCGGGACGACATCGACGCCGTCGTCATCGCTACACCGGACCACTGGCACGCCAGGATGGCAATCGACGCCATGCGGGCCGGCAAGGATGTGTACCTCGAGAAGCCGATGTCCCGGACGATTCCCGAGGCCCGGGCCATCGCCCAAACCGCCCGGGAGACTGGCCGGATCCTGCAAGTCGGCAGCCAGTGGGTCTCGGACCCGGCGTATTCGCATGCACGCGACATGGTGCGGGACGGATTGGCCGGGCCGGTTGTCATGGCGCAGTCGAGCTACTCGTCCAATCACGCTTCCGGGGTCTGGCAATACTACGTGGACGAGGAGGCCGATCCAAGCACGGTTGACTGGAAGCGCTTCCTTGGCGGCGCTCCCGAGCAGCCCTTCAGCGGAGAGCGCTTCTTCCGCTGGCGCAAGTACTGGGACTTTTCCGGCGGGATCGGCACGGACTTCCTCTATCACCGGCTGAGCCCTCTCCTCTACGCGGTAGGCCCGCGATTCCCCGAGCGCGTCAGCGGCCATGGCGGAATCTTCCTTTTCCGAAACCGCCAGGTCCCCGATACCTACTCGACGACCATCGAATACGCGGACATGGTGGTCAACCTGGTCGGGTCGTGCGGCTCCGAAGCCTCGAACGTTCTGCACGGACCCGCGATATTCGGCCAGCGTGCGGCGATCTCGATCTCGCCCGGGTCGGTCGAAGCTCGTCCCGAAAGGATCTATGCCGACGAATTCCGCGAGCGCACGGGAAAGGACCTAGTGCGCATCGAAGTCGACAATCGCGACCAGCAGAAGGCTCGAACGGCGCACATGCTGAACTTCATCGAGTGCGTGAGAAGCCGCGAGAAGCCTGTTCTGGATGCCTACTTCGGCTACAAAGTGATGGTTGCGATCAAGCTGGGCGTCGACTCGTACCGCAGCGGTCGGCTCATGTGTTTCGATGCCGAATCGGAACGCATCCTGGACCATGCTCCGCCGCGTCCCCGGGGATTCGAGGGAGACGGAACCAACGACCCGAATCCGCCCCCCGGATACAGGAAGCGCCCGGCTGCCTGAGCCGGGCCTGCTGACGGGTCCTCTCTGGCACCCGCCACGGGCGCCGCGCCAGCCTACAGGGCCTTCTGGAGAGCTTCCCCGAAGGCGCCGACCTGCTTGTCGGACGAGTCCTTCCGAGGCTTCGACATGCCGCCCGGGCCGCGACGACGCGTGGTCTTGCGCTGTGCCTGCGGCCGGTCGCCCTTGGGATGGGCGGCTTTTGCGCGGAGGAGCTTGCCATCGATCGGAGCTCGGTTGAAGCGACGGATGATGGCGACCATTTCCTCTTCGTTTGGCGCTTCGACGAAGGCGTAGCCCTTCGATTCCTGTGTCTCGAAGTCGCGGATGACTCGTACGGCGTCGCAGACGAGATCGCTGCTTTCGAGCCACGACTTGATATCGTCTGCCGTGACCCATGTCGGCAAGTTGCCGAAAAAGATGTTGTGTCCCATGTTAGGCGGAACTCTTCCTGTTCACTCTGGTGGTTGATCCCCTGGTCCAATCCCCGGGGTCGGGATGCGAAGCGCCCACATGCTTCACGAAACCAAGGATACCACAGGGTGATCTGTCATTTGGTGGCGAAATTGCGGCGCCGGGCCCGCGTCGCCCTGATCGGAGGCAATCCATCAAGCCGAGCTGGTGAATCTGCTGCCAACTGCGTTGCGACTGATGCTGGCTCTGGCGACGGCCTGCGCCACTGAATGATTATCGAATAGATAATTGAGAATATATAAATTTTTCTTATGGATAGTGAACTGGCGTATTCCGTCAATCTCAAGCTGCTCGCCGAACGGCCCGCATTGGCTACCAGCAGCGATACCTAGGACTGGTCCAGCGCAAGCGCGAGCTGAAGGTCAGCGATGCCGCTCAGATCTCCAATGTTCTCGGTCTTCCGCTTTGGGGGCTCCGGCGGTGCATCGAGGAAGGGCGGTTCGTGGCGGAGAGCCGGCAGGGGAGCCCGCGCGTTGGCAACCGCAGGGATGCCGAGCCGGAAAAGAGCGACTTCGCCGAGCGCTTCCTCTCGCAAGGTGCCGCCGGCACTCCGGCCCCCAAGCGGTTGCCTGGGCGTCGTGGTGCCGGGTCATGGGGCCGTGGCCACGACTCTCATCGGCGGCACCGCGCTCGTTGTGAAGGGCCTCGGCAAGCCGATCGGCTCCTTGACGCAAGTGGGGAAAATCCAACTCAGCAAGCGGACCGAGAAGCGCAATCCCCTAATCCAGGATCTGGTGCCATTGCAAGACATCGCCGGCCTGGCCTTCTGCGGCTGGGATATTCGGGACCATGACCGCTACGAAGCTGCCAGGGCCGCGGGAGCGATCGAGCCCTCGCTGGTCGCGGAGGTCGAGCCTGATCTTCGCGCGGCGCGCCCGATGCCGGCTGTGTTCGACGGCCGGTTCTCAATCAACATCCTCGGCAACCGTGATGGCCGTCGCCTTCGAAGAGCCCGAGTCGTTCAAGACGAAGGAAGAATGCAAGCTCGGGGCACTGGACGTGATTCTCCAGTGCGATCAGTATCCGGACCTCTACAGCGTGTTCGCCCACATGGTCCGAATCAATCACTACCCTCCGCGGGGAGACAACAAGGAGGTCTGGGACAACATCGACCTGACCGGCTGTTGTTCTATTTCAAGTCGCCCATGGTCGCGCCGAACCTGTATCCCGAACACGACAAATTCATTCAGCTGATGAAGCTGAAGAACACGCTTCGCTGGATGGCTGGCGAGCAGATGATCACTCATCTCGGCCTCGAGTATTACGACTGAAGCCGCTCCCGGGAAGTCCGTCACCCGTCGCTCAGAGCCGGCCGAACCAGTCTCGCAGCACGCCCATTGCGGGCTTGGCGAGCGGTCGGTGCGACGGATCGAACGGGCTTCCGCGGCCGTGGCTCGGCCACTTCCACCAGAACATCCCGCTTGCGCCGGGCCCGCGAGCGAAGCGCTCCATCCAGATCCGGTAGCAGAGCGCTTGCAGGTCCGGGTCGAGTGGGCTGGCGTTCTCCTCCCAGGGACGGGCAGCGGCGGTTGCGAGGGCAGGGAATCCGACCTCAGTGAACAGAACCGGCTTAGCAAAGCCGGCTTGGACCGCTCCGATCACTCGGGAAGCCTCGGCCATCTCGGGCGAGTGCGGCTCGGGCGGCGTCCGGTCCCCGGCAATCGGGAAGTAGAAATTCACGCCGATGTAGTCCAGTTCGTCCCAGAATCCGAGGCTGGAGAGTTCCGATTCCCAGTGCGCCGCGTAGGTGACGGGGCCGCGGAAGACCCGGCGCACGTCCCTGATCAGGGAGCGCCACTCCTTTTCGTGGACAGTGAGCCCGGCCAGTTCGTTGCCAATTGCGAGGATATCGATTCTGTGCATCTCGGCAAGCCGAGCGTGGTGCAGCATCCAGCGCCTGTAATTCACGAACCACTCCTCGAAACGGTGCCCGGCGTCCCGCCCAGAGATGCGGCTTGAGCATGACGCGCAGTCCGAGTTCGCGGGCCCGGCGGGCGGATCGACCGAGACGAGCGTCCGTCTCGAGGGTTCGAAAGCGAATCGAGGTCTCTTCCGGCGCGCGAGTGAACGCATACGGCACGAGAGCGATCGCGTTCGCCCCTATGCCCCGTATGCGCTCGAGTTCGCGTCCGGCGGCAAGGCTGCCGTATCCTCCCTCGCCTCGCCCCTCGTGCGAGAACGATATCCCTTTCAGGTACCCGGGTGCGGGCCGGCGCGGGATCTCCGCCGCAAATTGCATCTCGCATCCGGGAACGCAGTCAGCGCACATCGCCAGCGATTCCAACAGATCCCGCTTGTAGAGTTCTTCGAGCACTGCGGGGCCGTGCTGAGCCACGGCGTTCTCGACCCAGGCCCCGCCGACCACATCCCGCACCAAAGGCGACAGGAAAGTTCCATTAGCTGCGAACACCGTCTCAGCGGGGTAGCGAGTCTCCTCGCAAGCGATCCTTGCGGCCGCAGCGCCCAGACTCGATCCGCCGAATTCGCCGGTGGCGTACCTCGCCAGCGCAAAAGCCATTGCGTCGGAACCTGGATCGCCCCATGCCCTTCGCATTGCCAGGACGGGCTCGACCCTCGGGTCTTCGGGGAGACGGTCCCGGACGATCATCGTCACGACGCCGCCCCGCTCGCGAAAGGGGAAGCTATCCGCAAGCCCGCGGTTCGGCGCGACGCTTGACATCGCGCGCTCAGACGCAGCCACTTGAACCTCGATCGGCTTGCCGCCACCGGGGAGGCCAAGCCGCCCCATGTAGGCCTCGAGGCGCTCTTCCGCACCCGTCAGCCATTGGCCCTGCCGTCCCAGAGAGAACTCCTCTGACTCGAACCGGACGCTCCAGTTCTTAGAGGACCGCTCCGCCCATCTGACGCTGCGGTCTGACGTCGGGGCAGGCGGCTGCGCGGTATAGGCAAGGATTCCCGCAACGGCGAGCGCGGCAGCGTAGCCTCTCGATGGCGCTTGCCACGGTTGCCGAGCCGGAGAGGCGGAGAGCGCCGCAGCGACCGCAAGGAACATCGGGGCGTATGCGATCCAAGCAGGGTCAAGGATACGGGTACCGACCTGTGTTTCCCCCGCCAAGAGGTACAGCAGGCACGCAGGAGCGGCGAATGAGCTCAATGGAACCATACCGGTGCGGCGCAGAGCGACTCGCAAGAGCAGCACGATCCCTACCATCGCGACGGCAGCTACCGCCTGCCGGACTGGCTGGCTGCCCTGGGGCACGCCGAGGCTTTGGACAAGGCCTTCAACCGTGCTCCGCTGCGACCAGCCGTACCGGAACAATTCCAGGCAGACTGGCGCAACCAGCCCGAACGCGATGCATGTCGCGGCCAGCGCCAGCACGCCCTTGAGGCGCCAGGCAACGAACGCAGCCACCAGAAATCCGGAAATGTGGACGACGATGGTGCCGAATTCTCTCGCAGCATGCAGAAACCAAGGGGATTCGCTCTGGAGCACCACCACCGAGCCGAATCGTCCCTCCGCCAGGTCCGCACCGCCGGTCCCTAGCAGGACCCATGTCAATGCGGCCGGCACGGCTGATCCTAGCCAAGCACCGGCTAGGCAACCGCCGAGACCGAGGGCGCACTCCGTCGCTCGCTGCCCGCCGTACTCGATGATGCGGTTCATGGCGATTAACCCTTATAATTTCGACACAATGCCACGAGTTTCTCGCAGACGCTTCCTAGCCGGGAGCGCGACCTTGCCAATCAGTCTATCCGCCCTGCAGGCCGGTGCCGGCTCCTCCACGGTACGCCTGGCGGTCACGACCGATGAGATCGACGACGACCTGGCGGTGGCGCTCGAGTTCCTCGGACGCCACGGGCTGCGGTATTGCGAGATCCGGCAGCTCTGGGATAAGTACAACACCTCGCTCCCGCTCGCCAGGGTGCGAGAAGCCCGGTCGATGCTCGACGACGCAGGCATCCGGCTAGCGATCCTTGACACGTCGTTTTTCAAGGTTCCGATTCCAAGGTTCGATACCGTGGACGGGGCCGAGGCCCTGCGAGACCAGTGGGCGCTGCTTGACCGAGCGTTCGAGAGGGCCACGATCCTGGGAACTCGATTGATCCGGACCTTTGGTTTTACCTACAAGAGCGACGAGATGCCCGATCAGAGCGCCTATCCGCGAATCTACGATCTGGTCGAGGAATCCGCCGAGCGCGCTCACAGCGCCGGCTTCCGTCTAGCACTGGAAAACGTCGCCGGGAGCTACGTGGCAACCGCAGCGCATTCGGCGGACCTGCTCAAGGCGGTTCCATCGCCCGGCCTCGGTCTCACTTGGGATCCGAACAATTCCGCTCGTGCCGGTGATCCGGAGCCCTTTCCCGCCGGATACGAATCCCTCGATCACTCCCGGATCTTCCATGTGCATTTCCGAGACTACCGTCGCCTGGCAGACGGCACCGTGGAGTGGTGCGGCATCGGTGATGGCGAATTCGACCACGTCGGCCAGATGAGAGCGCTGCTGCGGGACGGCTACCAGGGCGTGTTCTCTCTGGAGACGCATTACAGGCTCCGCGGGAGCAAGGTGGAAGCCAGCGAGCATTCGCTGAAGGGACTCTTGCAAGCGGTCCGGAAGCTATAGATGGAGACTCCCACGCGGACCCAAGGCTCGTCGAGCCGGGTCTCGGACCGGACTCTCCCAGATTGTCCACGCTTGCCGAGCCGCCCGCGGATCGGTCGGATCGCGAGAGGATCGCTCCCGTGCAGCTGACCACAGCCGACTGGTTCATCCTGGGCGGGTTCCTTTCGCTGTCCCTGACGATCGGACTGCGGGTCTCGCGGTCGGCTGGCAGCGATTTCTCGTCGTTCTTCCTCGCTGGACGCCGCCAGCCGTGGTGGCTGCTCGGCATATCGATGGTGGCAACGACCTTCTCGACGGACACGCCCAATCTGGTGGCCGACATTGTCCGTGGCAATGGAGTGCTCGGCAACTGGACGTGGTGGGCGTTCCTGCTGTCCGGGATGCTGACGGTGTTCCTTTACGCCAAGCTCTGGCGCCGGTCCGGAGTTTCAACAGACGTCGAATTCTACGAGATCCGGTATTCGGGCAAGACAGCTGCGTTCTTGCGGGCGTTCCGGGGCGTGTACCTCGGATTGGTGTTCAACGTGCTGATCATGGCCGCCGTCACGCTGGCCGCGATCAAGATCGGCTCCGTGATGTTCGGATGGAGCCCTGTGCAGACGGTGGTCGTTGCGGCGAGCGTGACCCTGGTTTACAGTGCTCTCGGCGGATTGCAAGGGGTGTTGCTGACCGACTTGGTGCAGTTCGCCATGGCAATGGTCGGGTCGGTTGCCGCCGCCGTTCACATCGTGCGGCTGCCACAGGTGGGGGGCTTGGAAGGCTTGCTCGCCCACGAAGCTGTCAGGGACAAGCTGGCATTCTGGCCCTCCTTCGAGACGATGACTTGGACTGATCTTGCGCCGGTGTTCCTGATACCGCTGCTTGTGCAGTGGTGGGCGGCCTACTATCCGGGATCGGAGCCGGGCGGCGGCGGCTACCTCGTTCAGCGCATGCTGTCCGCGAAGGACGAGGATCACGCACTGGGGGCCACCCTGCTGTTCAACCTTCTGCACTACGCGCTGCGGCCCTGGCCATGGATCCTCGTGGCGCTGGCGTCAATAGTCGTGTTTCCCGGTCTCGAAGACATCCAGCAGCACTTCCCGCACGTGCCGGAGGATGTCGTCCGGAACGACTTGGCGTATCCGGCAATGCTGACGTTCCTCCCCGCCGGACTGCTCGGGATCGTGGTCACATCGCTGGCGGCCGCGTACATGTCGACGATGTCCACGTCGGTCAACTGGGGGTCGTCGATCCTGGTCAGCGACGTCTATCGCCGGTTCTTCCGTCCGGACGCGAGCCAGCGGCGCCTCGTATGGGCTGGCCGGCTGTTCACGGTCCTGCTGATGGCGCTCGCCTGCACAGTCTCGCTCATCATCGAAAGCGCGCTCGAAGTGTTCGAGATCCTGTTGCAGATCGGTGCCGGAACGGGCCTCCTGTTTTTATTGCGCTGGTTCTGGTGGAGAGTGAACGCGACGACCGAGATCGTCGCCATGTGCGCGTCGTTCTCGGTCGCCTTGGCGCTTCCGCTTGTCGGGGGCGGCCTTGACGCCTGGCAGCAACTGCTCGTCGGCGTGTCCTTGACGACCCTATGCTGGCTACCGTGCGCCTTCCTCGCGCCGGGGACCGACCAGGCAACGCTGGTCGCCTTTTACCTGAGAATTCGGCCTGGCGGTCCGGGGTGGGCTCCGATCGCGAGAATCGCGGGGCCGGATGTCCGGTCGGGCAGCCGGTCGCTGTCCGTGCCATTGCTTGCGTCGCTGCTGGGATCGCTCGCGATATACGCCATTCTCTTCTCGACGGGCTATTACCTTTACGGCCGGTTAGGCATGGCGGCATTGAGCGGCGCGATCGCCTGCGTTTCCGGATTCGCCCTGGCACGACTTTGGGTGAACCGCAGCACTCAGATCTGACTGATATTCCTTGCACCTGCGATTGGTGCCTCGGGAGCGCGCGCGTGTCCGCCGCTCTGGGTGGCAGAAACCCTGCAGATCTCGTGCAGGAATATCGGAAGACGAGGATCGTCGATTCTCATCAAGAGCGTTCGCCCGACGCGGAACTGGCTTGTGGTTTGTGACGGAAATAATTCGTGCAAGGGAACCGATGCGTGCAGTGACCCGTGCAAGTTCGCGTTGCTTGCATATGTGATTGCGACTTTCTATAGCCGTTGGCCACACATGGCAGGGGTGACAAATTATTGCATATGAGCACTAAATTGACATAAATTCACACACTGATCTATTATTAGAGGGTTTTCGTCGGCTGCAAGCGGTTTTCACCAAGACGGGCTTCCGGAACATGGGCGGTCGGCCTTGGCTACGAGCCGAAGAATGGCCGCGATCCCCAAGGTTGCGAGATTTCAGCATGTGCATTGTAGGAACGCGTGCTTCTAGAGATGAGGGCAGAGATCAAAGAGCCGAATGATTTGCGCAACAGTTCATATGGTAGGATGAAATTCATGATTTCGTTCTCTAGCGATCATTTTTCACGAATTACGAATGTATTTCGTGAAAGACGGCTTCCCGGTCCGGGGCGGCTAGCTGGATATGCGGCCTTGATCCACAAGTACGGGTTAGCGGTTCCGCTGCCGGAGACACTCACGGCCATTGGACTCCATCATCGGATCATCCGCCAGGACGGATGGAGGATGCTGACTCCGCGCCACCAGCCGGAGCATTCGCTCCAAGGGCACCTGACATTTGCACTCAAGCACGAGCGCCTCGATCTTGCAGTTCTCAAGCGACTGTTTCTCACTTTGGACACTCGAGTGATCCAGAGCATTGTGAGCGCCAAGCCAAACGGAATCTACGCTAGGCGCATCTGGTTTCTCTATGAGTGGTTGACAGGCCAGACCCTCGACGTTCCAATCTCCCTTGGAAGCGTGAAGTACGTTCCCGCGATGGAGCCGAGCAAGTACTTGACTGGCAAGGGTACGCGCAGCCCCCGGCAGCGTGTTATCAACAACCTTCCTGGCAATCCTGACTTCTGTCCGGTCGTAGCGAAAACCCCGTTGCTTGATCAGTTTGCGGCCTTGGACCTTGCAGCCGCCGCTGCGCGAGCCGTCCAACCGGTTCCGTCCGATCTGCTGTCCCGGGCAGCGGCTTTCCTGCTACTCGAGGACTCGAAGGCGAGCTACTTCATCGAAGGCGAGAATCCCCCGCAGAGCCGCATCCAGCGATGGGGCCGTGCCATTGGCGAGGCAGGGAAACGCCTGCTCGATCTCGAAGAACTCCTGCGCCTCCAGCGCATAGTAATTGGCGATACCCGGTTCATCCAAATGGGATTGCGTCTCGAAGGCGGATTCATCGGGGATCGCGATCGCCTCACCCAGACGCCGCTCCCTGTGCATATCAGCGCAAGGCCCGAGGACCTTGACTCTCTCATCAACGGTGTCATCGCTTTCGAGCAAGCCTCCTGTATGTATCACGATCCTGTCATCGCGGCTGCCGTTCTGGCGTTTGGGTTCGTCTATGTCCATCCGTTCGTGGATGGCAATGGCCGGCTTCACAGGTACCTGTTCCATCACGTCGTAGCGAGGCGAGGCTTCGCCCCCAAAGGCGTGACCTTCCCAATCTCGGCTGCGATCCTTGCCGACATAGAAGGCTATCGCAGGGTATTGGAACGCTACTCGCGACGGCTCATGCCCGTTGTCCAGTGGAAGCCGACAGATAGCGGCAACGTTGAGGTCCTTAACGACACCGCTGACTTCTATCGATTCTTCGATGCCACCCCACACGCCGAGTTCCTATACAAATGCGTTCGTCGCACTGTCGAGCACGACTTGCCCACTGAGGCAGGCTATCTGCGACGACACGACAATGCGATACGGCGAATCATGAACCGGGTCGAGATGCCAGACCAGCTTGCTTCCCAGTTTCTTCTATTCGTTCGCCAGCACGGCGGTTCGCTGCCAATAAGGCGTCGCGAAAGAGAGTTCAAGGCCCTTGAAGAGAGAGAGGTCGAGGATCTCGAGGAAATCGTCCGGGACGCGTTCGACGGATTTGATCAAGCAGTCAAGGACTCTCTGTCGCTATCTCCGCTATGAGGAGGGAGCAACGAACGCGAGCACAGGTCTGCGCTCCTCGCTGAGTTGGGACACCGAGCAAGTCCGGGTCGGCTGGCCGCTCGGGTGGTATAGGCCGAACCTGTCTGTTCCGCCTGGAACGACACCGTGCCAGTCCAATCGGCCAAGTGGCGCAATTGCCAATGCACCCCACGTTCAGCAACCTGCTTGCGGGCCGATGTGGCATGGCGAGAGGATCTCTCGTTCCCCCATGCCTCCGTTCTGGGTGTCGCGGTGGATCAGGCCGAAAAGGCTGATCGCCGGACGACCTGTCTCAAGCTCAATCTGGCCCTGCTTATGGCGGTTTCCGGGTCGTGCGAGCACTGCGTGAAGTGATCAGCCAGGAAGGAGCGGGTGCATGCGGTTTGTCTTGCAGAAGGTCGCGGCGACTTCCCCGACCGAACGGCCCGCAGCGCTAGCAGCGCCGCTTCACTAGCGGGACTTGATCGACCAAGTGCTCAGGCTCCACACCAAGTGGTTGAATCGTCCCCCGGAGATTTTCGCGACAACATCCGACGGAGTAGTTGTCACAACGCTTGTCCGAGGCGTTCCGGCTTGGTCCCGACTGCAACTGATCCAACTTACAATGGGGCGAGTCGCAATGCCCAACTATCTCAGGTCAATCCTACTTGCCAGTGCAGTGATGGGTCTGGGAACTCACGGCCTGGCCGCGGATTCCTCGGAACTTCCGCCCCCGGTCGACCGGAAGATCGACTTCATGGCGGATGTGGATCCCATATTCGTCCAGCATTGCTACATGTGCCACGGAGACGAGGCCGTCATGAACGGCTACAGCCTGTGGCGCAAGAAGTCCGCAGTGCGGGGAGGGTATTCCGGCAAGGCGGCGATCACCGACCGCGACAGCGCGAACAGCCGCCTGATCCACCTCGTCGCAGGACTCGAGGAGAACCTCCTCATGCCTCCCACGGGCGGCAAGCTCAGCGCCGAGCAGATCGGCGTCCTCCGCGCTTGGATCGACCAGGGCGCGCCCTTTGCCAGCACGCGCTTCGACGAGAGCACTCGGCGGGAAGCACAGCCGTGGCTGCACATGGACTACGGCCCGGTGATTTCGGCCAGCGTCACAGTGAGGGAGCCCGAAGATCCTCGCGCGGACAAGGGGCCCGAAGCCAACGTCAGCTACAAGTCCCACGCCATCATGCTTGCGGACGAGCGCCGGGCCGGCGTGATCTTCGATACCGAACTGCTGCGCATGGCGGCTGGCTGGAACGGACCGCAATACCTGCTGACGGGAACCGTCTACGACTGGACGCACGGGCCGCACCCGCACCTCGACGGCAAGCCCGTGTTTGAGACCCCCGTCGCACCCGGATGGGCCCGCGACGGAAGCTTCGCGGATCCCCGGCCCGAGGGCTTCGGCCCGTTGCCGGCCGACTGGGCCAAGTACAAGGGCAGGTACATGTTCGGCGACAAGGTCGTGCTTCTCTATAGCGTCGGTGGCACCGACGTGTACGAGATGGCTGGCCTCCAGTCGGAGTGGGGCGTCGAGACGCTGTCTCGGACGTTCGAGGTCGGACCCACCAGCGAAGGCCTGCTGCTTGAGGTGGCGGCCGCGAAGGCTTCCGAAGCGCGCCAGCTTTCCCTCCGAAAGCTTGCCCCCGGCCAAGGCGCAGCGGTGGATCATCTGGTCCATCTCGGCCCGGACGAAGGAACCGTCGTTGGTGTCGCCGGCATTGGGAAAAGGGCCCGGTGGGATCTCTCGGCTCCCGGCGAGGTGCGGCTTCGCATTCCTCGGTCGGGGGAGGTGCAGCGGTTCACGGTCTACTATGCCAGCCTTCCGCCTGAACGCCTCGGACCCTTTGCAGGTGCCCTACGAAACGCCCCCCGGCCCGAGCGGTTCGAGCCGTACACACGCGGCGGGCCCAGGACCTACAGGAAGCCGGTCATCACCAAGGGCCGTGTGGGCGATGGCCCGGGGCCGTGGACAGTGGACGAGATCGCGCTCCCGTTCGAAAACCCCTGGCAATCCTGGTTCCGGCCCACTGATTTCGCCTTCTTCGACGACGACCGGGCCGCAGTCGCGACCTGGTCCGGGGACATCTGGATCGTCGACGGCGTCGACGAGGACCTAGACGAGCTGACGTGGACTCGGTTCGCGGTCGGCTTCCATATGCCACAAGGCCTGGAAGTCGTCGATGGCAGGGTGCACGTCCTGGACAGGGACCAGATCACGATCCTCCACGATCTCAACAGGGACGGCCAGGCCGACTTCTACGAGAACTTCAACAACGACTTTCACGTCACCCATCACTTCCACGAGTTCACATTCGATCTGGACCGGGATCGGGAGGGCAACTTCTACTTCGCCAAGGCTGCGCGCCACGCACTCCCTGCCAAGGTCAAGCACCACGGGGTGATCTTCAAGCTGGACCCCGAGGGGAAGAACCTGGAGGTGGTCTGCACTGGATTCCGCGTTCCCAACGGCGTCGCGGTCGGTCCGAATGGCGAGATCACCACGTCGGATCAGGAAGGGCATTGGATCCCATCCACGCGCGTTAACCTCTGCTCGCCCGAGAGCTTCCACGGATACATGTGGGGCGGCAGCGTCCCCGACAGGGAAGGATACGACGACCCGATCACGTGGCTTCCGATCAGCGTTGACAATTCCGGAGCGGGCCAGGCATGGGTCGGGACCGACAAGTGGGGTCCGTTCAAGGGCCACCTTGTTCATTCGTCCTTCGGCCGGGGCAAGATCTTCCTCGTGCTCATGGAGGAAGCGGGCGGCTCGGTCCAGGGAGGGGCGGTCGAGTTGCCCGTCGATTTCGATACCGGCCTGATGCGACCGGACTTCCGTGAAAGCGACGGCAACCTGTACCTCGTCGGCCTCTACGGGTGGGGCACGAAGCGCAAAGCTGTCGGCGGGTTCCATCGCGTGAGGCACACCGGCGGCAAGGTGCTCGTCCCTAGCGAGCTTCATGTCAGCCGCCAGGGGATCGACGTGTCCTTCCTGCACGACCTGGATCCGAAGACTGCCGAGGATCCGGCCAACTACCACGTAAGGCGCTGGAACTACAAGTGGCTCAGCCGCTACGGTTCCGACCGCTGGAGGCTGGACGGAGAGCCGGGGATCGAGGAGATGCCCGTGCGAAGCGTCCGGTTGCTGCCAGACCGCAAGACGGTTCGGATTGAGGTTGACGATCTGCGGAGCGTCATGCAGATGATGACCAGCATGAGCATTCGAACCGCAAGCGGGGATCGAATCGACACGGAAATCAGCCATTCGATCCATGCTCTGCCCGACCAGCCCGGCAAGGCGTTCGTCGTGGAGTACAAGTAGGACCGCCAGTCTCTCCCTGCAGCCTCCGTTCAATCCGGACCAGTTTTCCATCTCGCCTCGGGCGTCGGCTGCCAGCATGGCTAGGCACGACTCCCGACCCGCTTGTCGTCTCGTCTCGAGCGTCATTCAGGTCGTCTCTTACGGCACATGCCGTAGTGCCACCCATCCGTTCGGTCAATCCAAGGGGTTGCCCCTCCGCCGTCCGCTCCTGTCGCAACCCTCCCAAACGGCCCGCGTCCGAATCCGCAAGACAGCGCATCCGCGCTGTTAGACTTGAGACGATGAAACTGCGTATCTTGGCTTGCTTCCTAGCGATCGGAGCTGCGGTCTGCTTCGCTCAGGACCGTGACTTCGAGCCTGACAAGCAAATCGTTTTCAAGAGCTTCGAGAAGGACCCGCTCGAGCTCAATGTCTTCCTGCCGGACGGATGGAAGGCCACCGACAGGCGCCCGGCAATCGTGTTCTTCTTCGGCGGAGGCTGGGTAGGCGGCGCGCCGGCGCAGTTCTTTCCGCAGAGCCGGTATCTCGCATCCCGCGGAATGGTCGCCGTCAGCGCCCAGTACCGCACGCGCGGCAGCCACGGCACCTCGCCGGTCGAATGCGTTGCCGACGGCAAGTCGGCGGTTCGCTGGATGCGGCAGCACGCAGCCGAGCTGGGGATCGATCCCGACCGCATCGCGGCGGGAGGAGGCTCTGCGGGGGGGCACGTGGCGGCAACGACAGGCGTCATCGACGGCTTGGACGAGGCGGGGGAGGACCTTTCGGTCAGTTCCAAGCCGAGCGCGCTCGTGCTCTTCAATCCGGCGACCGATATCTCCAAGAGCCAGCGCTGGGGAGATCGTGCAGTCGAGGGATCCCCTCTGCAGCATGTGGATAGGGGCGACCCGCCGACGATCGTCTTCCACGGCAAGGCCGACTCGACTGTTCCCTACGCTACGGCGGAGGCCTTCTGCATGGCCATGAACGATGCGGGCAACCGCTGCGAATTGGTCGGCTACGAAGGCCGGCCTCACGGGTTCTTCAACTACAGCCGGAGCCGTATCTCCTATACGAACTCGGTCTGGCACATGGATCGATTCCTCGCCTCGATTGGCTACTTGGAAGGCGAGCCCATGGTCGGACGGCCGGGCGATCCGACTTGGTAGCGGTGGTTCGCGCGAACTGCCGGGTCTGACCGCTCCGGTCCTTCGAAGCAGAGCTCGCCGCGACCGGAGGGATATCATGGCGCTGATGCGTCCGGCATTCCTGTTTTTCTTGGCGGTTGTCACAGCGTGGCCGCAGCAGTGGCCGCCCCGGCGCGACGTGCCGGTCGGCCCAGCCGACGCGCTTTACTACAACGGCAAGATTGTCACGATGTGGCCTGAGCGCCCAGTCGTGGAGTCCATGACGGTCGCATCGAGTCGCATCCTGGATGTGGGGACGACGCAGGTAGTCGGCCGGAAGACCGGTCCCCGAACCGTCCAAATCAATCTCGAAGGCAAGACCGTGGTGCCAGGGTTGATTGACAGCCATGTCCATCCGATCAAGGCCGCGCTGGCGGAATCAGACGGCGAGATTCCGGTGTTGCGGAGCTTTGAAGACCTGCGAGCGCACGTGAAGCAAGCGCTCGCGAAGGGGGACGGTCTCGTATTCGTTCCCAAGGTGTACTCCACCAGACTGGAAGAAAGGCGGTATCCGAATCGCTGGGAGATCGACAGGTATTCCGGGGACCGGCCCGTGATGCTGGACAACGGATACGCCGCGGTCCTGAATTCCGCGGCGCTTCGAGCGGCCGGGATATCGGCCTCGATCCCGGACCCCGCGAACGGCAAGCTCATTCGCGACGCGCAAGGCGAGCCGACGGGACTCGTCGTCGGCGCCCGGCAACTCGTCGCCCCGCTCGTGAAGGCAAGCGCCCACGGCCACGAGGAGAGCGTTCGGGCCCTCGAGGCGATGCAGCGAGCCTACAACCGCGTGGGGCTGACCAGCGTCATCGACCGCAGCCAGGCACCGGCCGGCTTGCGGGCCTATCAGGAACTGTGGCGAAAGGGGGCCTTGCGAGTGCGCACCTACGCCACGCGCACCGTCAATGCCGAGCGCCCACTCGAGGAAGTGCTTGCCGAGATCGAGGGATTGGGCCAGGTCACGGGGTACGGCGACGAAATGTTCCGTCTCGGTTCGCTCAAGGTCATCCTCGATGGCGGCATCCTGCTGGGCACGGCGTACATGCGGACCCCGTACGGCGAAAACACCCAGGTTTACGGTTTCGAAGACTCTGACTACCGGGGCGTGCTTCGCATCCGCCCAGACGACCTCAGGGAGATCGTCAGGCTGGCGGCGGAACTCGGGTGGCAGATGACCGCCCACACGACGGGAGGCGGCTCGACGGATATCCTGCTCGACACCTACGAGGAAGTCGGCAGGGACGTACCGGTTTCCGGCAGGCGCTTCACCCTCACTCACGCGAATTTTCTCAGCGGAGAGGCAATCCGGCGGGCCGCGGGGTTGGGAGTGGTCGTAGACATGCAGCCGGCCTGGTACCACTACGACGGGCCCGCGCTCTCCCATGTTCTCGGTCCGGACCGGATGGCGCGCCTGCAGCCGTTCAGGTCGATCATCGACGCCGGCGTGGTCGTCGCGGGCGGCTCGGATCACATGATCAAATTCGATGCCCGCGAGGCGATCAACCCGTACGACCCGTTCTTCGGAATGTGGGTCGCGGTGACCCGCATTGCCGCGGACGGCTCGGTGCATCACCCGGAGCAGCGAGTCTCTCGCGAGGAAGCCTTGCGCATGTGGACATGGAACGGAGCGTACCTGTCGTTCGAGGAAGACGTGAAGGGATCCCTCGAGCCGGGCAAATACGCGGACTTTGCCGTCCTCGACCGCGACATCCTAACGTGTCCCATCGACGATCTGCGGGAAACGCAGGTGATCGAGACGGTGCTAGGCGGGAGAACCGTGTACCGGAAGCGCTAGCCTGGCGCACAAGCGCCGCTCGCTAGTCTCCGCTCGCGGCCGCCACGGCCTGTCCCGGGGACGGCTGGACCTGCAGCAGGACCTTCTGAGCGTCTTCCGCGGTGAATTCCGCCACGCTCGAGGAGACGTTCATCGAGCAGAAACTAGGGCCGCACATCGAGCAGAAGCGGGCCGACTTGTAGCCTTCCTCGGGCAGTGTCTCATCGTGCATGCTACGGGCGGTCTCCGGGTCCAGCGCCAGTTCGAATTGACGGTTCCAGTCGAATTCGAAGCGCGCCTTCGAGAGAGCGTCGTCCCAAGCTCTCGCCCCTGGCCGGTGGCGAGCCACGTCCGCGGCGTGCGCCGCGATCTTGTAGGCGATCATCCCCTGCTTGACGTCTTCCTTGTTCGGGAGGCCCAAGTGCTCCTTCGGCGTGACGTAGCAGAGCATCGATGCCCCGTGCCAGCCGATCATTGCGGCGCCGATCGCCGACGTGATGTGGTCGTACCCCGGAGCGATGTCAGTCACTAGCGGGCCGAGCGTGTAGAACGGGGCCTCGTGGCAGATCTCGTTTTCCTTGTCAACCTGAAGCTTGATCTCGTCCATCGGAATGTGTCCAGGACCTTCGATCATCACTTGGACGTCGTACTCCCAAGCCTTCTTTGTCAGCTCGCCCAAGGTCTCGAGCTCGGCGAACTGCGCCGCGTCGGACGCGTCGGCAATCGATCCCGGACGGAGTCCGTCTCCAAGCGAAAAGCTGACGTCGTACTTCTGGAAGATGCGGCAGATTTCGTCGAAGTGGTCGTAGAGCATGTTCTGGCGGTGGTGCCGGACCATCCATTCCGCCAGCAGCGAGCCGCCTCGGCTGACGATACCCGTGACTCGCTTCACCGCCATCGGCACGTACTGAATCAGCACGCCCGCGTGGATCGTCATGTAGTCCACGCCCTGCTCGGCCTGCTCCTCGATCACGTCCCGCATGATCGGCCAGGTGAGATCCTCGATCTTGCCATTCACCCGCGTGAGAGCCTCGTAGATCGGCACGGTGCCGATCGGGACGGGCGAGTTGCGGATGATCGTCTCGCGGATTCTAGGGATGTCCCCGCCGGTTGACAGGTCCATGACCGTGTCCGCTCCGTAGTTCACGGAGTAGCGCAGCTTCTCGAGTTCGGCATCGATGTCCGACGTCGTCGCCGAATTGCCGATGTTGGAGTTTACCTTGCAGCACGATGCTACTCCGATGCACATCGGCTCGAGGTTCGGGTGACGGATGTTGGCGGGAATGATCATTCTTCCCCGAGCGACTTCGTCCCGGATCGTTTCGGCAGGCAGGCGCTCGCGCTTGGCCACGTACTCCATCTCTTCCGTGACGATCCCGCGGCGCGCGTAGTGCATCTGCGTCCGCACGGTATCCCCGAGGCGATTGGCTACCCATTCCGATCTCATTGCGTTTCCGTTCCCACTTTCAGTCTGGCTCACCGACGTCATTATTATGTCACCCGAGCCTGCCCGCGGCTAGGACCGGCGTTTCCCGGGCGCATTGCTAGAATCGGGCGCATAGCCCGGCAACCGGACTAGGTAGGCGCCACGCCTGAACCAAGGGTGTCTAGGATGAATCTCATAGCGGTAGCGTCATGCTTGGCCGCCAGCACGGTTCTTGCCGCGACATCCATCGACCGGGCAGCGCTCTCCCTTCAGGACCTGGCAGGGGAGCCGCGGAGTCTCGAGAGCCATGCCGGGAGGGTGGTTGTGTTGAATTTCTGGGCGACGTGGTGCGCGCCGTGCCGAGAGGAAATGCCAATGCTCGATAACTTGCAGCAACGGTATGCCGATCGGGGCGTCGTGTTCATCGGAGCCTCGACAGATGACGAGAGCACAGTGGGCAGGATCGGACCGTTCCTTGACAAGCAGGGGATTTCGTTTCAGGTCTGGTCGGGAGCCACAGCGCATGATATGGAGCGCTTCGGACTCTCGACCGCCCTTCCCGCCACTGCGATCATCGATCAGGACAGGCGCGTCGCCTTTCGGTTGCTCGGCCCGCTGAAGCGCCGACATCTCGTGAGCCGGCTCGAATACCTGCTCTCAGGTTCGCAAGGCTCGCTGCCCGAGCGTCTCGTTAGCTTCGTGCCGGACATGCCGGGCTCCCTCGAAGGCGACGAGCACGAGCATGGGGACGATGAGGGTCACGCGCACGGCGGAGTTGGCATGGAAGGCGCCTCCCTCGTGCCTTCGTGACCGCTTTGACCGGGGGAAGGCCGCGCCGTGAGCGGGGCAGAGGGTAGCGAAAGCAACCGGTTCACGTTGAGTACGCGGTTCATCCCGGGCAGCGTGCGCCGCGCCCAGGTCCGGTCTACGTTCACATACCGAGTCACGTCCCGGCTGCAAGCGGGAGTCGAAGTCAACCCGCGCTCCACGCGGGAGCGCGCCAACCCCTTGGTGAATTGGCTGGCGGTACCTGAGGGCTCCAAGACGCCGGCCGTGATTGTCGGCACGAGCTCCGATCGCATCGGCACACCTGGCGGCCAGAGCTTCTACGCAACAGCGAGCAAGAATCTCAAGCGCGAGACGAGGCTCCCTATCGCCCCATACTTCGGCGTGGCCTACGGAACTTATGAGGACAGGTTGCGTTTCATCGGCGGCATCAACGTCGGATTTACGGAAAACCTGAGTTCTATGGTGATCTTCGATGGCGTCAACGTTCACCCCCTGGTCAACTTCAGCTACCGCCACCACGCGTTCTCGTTCTTGCTCGTGCGGAGCAGACATCCGGGGATTAGCTACAGCATTTCGTTCTAGGCGGGAGCGCTCGCTCCGGGATCTCGCTCGACTTGTCCCCGCCAGCCGAGAGGAGCTGCAACGAACCGGGCCTTTGCTGCGATTGGGGAGAGCATCAATCGCGGGCTTCCTGCCTCCATCGACGGCATCCGGACCTCCTGTGGGCGGGCAGTCTCTGAGTCGCTTTCACTAGGTCTTTACACGATCCGCGTGACCCGCTGCGCGGGATTTCGTCTATCCAAGCAGAAGCATTTCGCGGGGGCACTTCGACGGCGTTCCCGCGATCCACAACAAGAGAGGACCACACCATGATTCACACCAAGAGAGTTGCCATCAGTGCTGTTGTCTTGCTAGCGGCCAACGCAACCGCGTTCGCCCAGGACGCGCCGCAGCGGACCGGCCCCGGCACCGCTGTGATCGACGCGGCCCGCGACACGCTCGGACTCACCGGGGAGCAGATCGATCAGATCCGCGAGATTCGACGACAGAGGCCGCCCAGAGGTCAGGAGCGGGACGAGTACCAAGCCTGGCGCGACGACCAGAAGTCGAAGATTCAAGCAGTCTTGAGCGAGGACCAGAAGACGAAGCTGGCCGAGTTGGAAGAAGCGCGTCAGAAGATGCGCGCACTGGCTGGGGCGGCCATTCTGGGCCTGGCGGAAACGGAGCGCGAGGGCCGGGCCGCGATGTTTGACAGGTCCAGAGGCGGGCGCGACCGGCGCGGTTTCGGCGCCAGCCGTTCAAGGTCCGGACCGGGGCCCGGATGGAATCGGCGCGGTCCGGGCCAGGGACAGCCCAGCCGCGGTTTCGGTCGAGGCGGGGGCCGTTTCGCTCCCCGGGGCCGGTTTAACCGTGGTCCATCGCAGGGCCCGAGGAATCGCGGCGGGAGCGGCTGGAACCGCGACTGAGCCGCTAACGGTGTCCCAGCCTCCTTTGCTGCAGGGGGTTGCAAGGACTATTCCCTCCATCTGTGCAGCACGGGGCGGCCCAGCTGGGCCGCCCCACCTGTATAACGTGCGAATCGTCCCGTCAGTCGACGCCGAGCGCCGCCCGCAAGGCGGATTTCATCGCTTGTTCGTCCGGCGACCGGCCAGTCCACATTTCGAAGGCGATCACGCCCTGATAGACCAGCATCGAGAGTCCGTCAAGGGTCGGCAGTCCGTGCGCTCTCGCCGCTGCGAGCAGTCGTGTCTCCGGCGGGTTGAACACCGCATCCGCCACCAGCATGCCGTCCGGTGCGGAAGACAGCGCGACGTCGGGCATGCTGTCGATATCCGGATACAAGCCGATCGATGTGGCGTTGACGAGCAGGTCGCAACTATTCGGCACGGAGAATGTGCCGTGCCAGCGTTCGTACCGAACTGCCCCGCCGGTTGCCGCGCGCAGATCCGCGACCATCGTCTCGCCGCGATCCGGAGAGCGGTTCACCACCAAGAGGTCCGCGGCACCGGCCAGCACCAGTTCCGTTCCGATCGCGCGGGCGGCCCCGCCGGCGCCGAGCATGACCACGCGCTTCCCGTCCGGGTCCATGCCCGCGTCGTTCCGCACTCCTCTCAGAAAACCCTTGCCATCGGTGTTCTCCCCGATCTTCTTGCCTCCCTCGATCCGCACCGTGTTGACCGCTCCTATCGCCCGTGCTTCTGGAGCTAGCTCGTCTAGGTGCTCGATTACCGCGACTTTGTGCGGAATCGTGAGGTTGATGCCCCGCATGCCCAGCGCGTCCATGGCTTGCATCGCCGCTGGCAGCTTGTGCGGGGGCACCTCGAAATTCAGGTAGCGCCAGTTCAGGCCCGCGGCCTCGAAACCCGCTTCCTGCATTACACCTGTCGGATTCTCGGCTACGGGTTGCCCGAATACACCTACGACCTCGGCTTGGTAGTTGGCTGGCATCCAGCCCAGTCTATCGCGGGAGCGGGTGTCAGACGATCTCTTCGATCACGTTGCCATGCACCTGTGTCAGGCGCTCCTCGCGACCGAGGTGCGGGTACGTCAGCTTGTACTGGTCAAGGCCCAGTTGGTGCAGGATTGTCGTGTGAATGTCCCGGAAATGGTACGGCTTCTCGATTGCCCGCAGCCCGATCGCGTCGGTCGCACCCACCGTCTGCCCGCCCTTGATGCCGCCTCCTGCCATCCACATGGTGAAGCCCAGATTGTGATGGTCGCGGCCGGCGCTCCCGTCTGCCCTGGTCTCTGCTTCGGGAGACCGCCCGAACTCCCCTCCCCATAGGACCAGCGTCTCGTCGAGCATGCCGCGTTGTTTGAGATCCTTGAGCAGCGCCGCGACCGGCTGGTCGGTCTCGGCGGCCATGCGGAGGTGATTCTCCTCGATGTCCTGGTGAGCGTCCCATTGCAGCCTTCCGGGCCCGCCCCCCGAAACCACGGTTACAAAGCGCACGCCCTGCTCGACCAGGCGGCGAGCCAGCAGGCAGCGCCGGCCGTAGTCGTGGGTAGGCTCCGCGCCCACTCCGTACATCTGCAGGGTGGCGTCCGACTCGTTCGAAAGGTCGAAGATCGCCGGCGCCTCGGTCTGCATCTTGAAGGCCAAGTCGTAGGTCCGGATGCGCGCGTCGAATTCGTCGTTTCCCTTGTCGATCGCCGCGCGATTGAGCTCCTGGATCAGGTCCACGGTCTTGCGGCGCTCCTCCATGGTCACGCCGTCCGGGAGGTCGAGGTTCAGCACGGGTTTGCCGCCCGGCCTGAAGGTCGTGGGCTGGTAGACAGCGGGCAGGAAGCCGTGCATGTACATCGGCTGGCCTGCCTCCAGGGCCCCGTCTGGGTCCGGCATAACCACGTAGGACGGCAGGGACTTCGCCTCGGCTCCGAGCCCGTATACGATCCACGAACCCATGGACGGAAACCCGGGCACGATCCGTCCCGTCATCAGCTCGTACTGCGCCGCCGAATGCACCACCATGTCGCCGTGGCAAGATCGCAGCACGGCGATCTCGTCGATGCAGCTGGCAGTGTGGGGCAGCAGGTCCGACACCTCGATCCCGGATTCGCCGTACTTGCGGAATGTCCGCTTGGTCCCGAGCAGCTTGGCATCGGGCTTGACGAACTGGTACTTCGCCTCGCCGAACTCCGCCGGTCGCGGCTGCCCGTGCAGCTGGTCGAGCAGCGGCTTCGGATCGAATGTCTCGATGTGGCTCGGGCCGCCCGCCATGAACAGGAAGATGACCGCCTTGGCCTTTGGCTCGGGCAAGTGAGGCGGCTTCGGCGCGAGCGGGTTTTCCGGCGTGGCGGCTCGCAAGGCTCCCTCGCTTCCCATCAGCTGGGCGGCTAGGTACCCCATGCCGCAGCAGGAGTCGCGCAGCAGCTCCCTGCGAGTGCTCGACCACTGGACATGCTTCGCCATCGCTTTCGGCCAGCCCTATTGTACAGGGGGAGCCACCATTTCTTCGCATCGCTTCCGGCTGCCGGGTACAATAATGAGACGCCGGATGACCTTCCTCGCGTCCCTGAATCCCCAGCAGCGCGAGGCGGTAACGCACACCGAAGGCCCCTTGCTGCTCCTGGCAGGGGCTGGCAGCGGCAAGACGAGAGTCGTCGTCAGCCGAATCGCCTATTTGATCCTCGAGAAGGGTGTCGCGCCCGAATCAATCCTGGGTGTCACATTCACCAACAAGGCGGCCGGCGAAATGCGGGAACGCGTCAGGTGCTTGCTTGACGAGCACGGCTTGTCCGGCGGCGCCATGCCCTCGGTGTCCACATTTCACTCCTTTTGCGTCCGACTCCTCCGCCGCTTTGGCGCGCCGCTTGCGGAGCTCCGTCCCGGCTTCGCGACCAATTTTCTGGTATTCGACGAGAGCGACCAAGCAGCCGTCGTCAAGGCGGCCTGCCGGGAAATCGGCTCCGACGCCGAGGGAATCAAGCCGAAGACCGTCCTAGGCGCCATCAGCCGGGCCAAGAACCAGAATCGGCCCGGCACCGAGCTGCACGGCAAGGACCAGGCGGAGTCCGTGGTTCTGAATCGGATCTACCAGTCGTACCGAAAAGCCCTGCTGGAAGCCAATGCGCTGGACTTCGACGACTTGCTGCTCGAGGCAGCCTGCCTGCTGGAGTCGTTCGATGATATTCGCGAAGCCCTGCAGGCTCGCTACCGATACCTATTGGTCGACGAGTTTCAGGATACGAACCGCCCGCAGTACGAGATCATGAGACTGCTGTCCGGGCGCCGTCCCAATGTCTGCGTAGTCGGCGACGAGGACCAAGCGATCTATTCGTGGCGCGGTGCCGACATCGGCAACATCCTCGGGTTCGAGCTGGACTTCCCTTCCGCGCAGGTGATCCGCCTCGAGCAGAACTACCGTTCGACGCGCAGCATCCTGAAGGCGGCCACGGCTGTCGTGGAACGCAACAAGAAGCGCAAGGGAAAGCGGCTCTGGACAGATGGCCCCGAGGGCGACCGTCCCGTCGTGTTCCGTGCGTCGGACGGATACGCCGAAGCTCGCTACGTCACGCGCGAGATTGGGCGACTTCTGGACGAGGACCCAGAGATGCGAGTTGGAGTGCTTTACCGCACCAACGCCCAGTCGCGGCTGTTCGAGGAGGTGCTGAGGCAGGAGGGCCGGGACTTCCTGCTTGTCGGCGGTGTCGCCTTCTACCAGCGCGCGGAAGTCAAGGACCTCCTCGCCTACCTCAGGGTCGCCGTCTCCCCGGACGATGCAGTGAGCCTGCGGCGCATTGTGAACGTCCCGGCGCGCGGCATCGGAAAGTCCACGCTCGAGCGCTTGCACGAGCTCGCGTCCAGCGAAGCGATCTCACTGCGGCGAGCGATCGAGGAGGCCGTTGACCGAGGCTTGCTTGCTGCCCGCGCTAGAACGGCGCTCGACCGGTTCCGACAGTTGATGGCGGAATTGCGGGAGCAGGTCAGGACCGACGATCTGGATTCCGTCTTGGAATGGGTGTTCGAAAGAACCGGTTACCGAAACATGCTGGAATCCGATGAGTCGGCCGAATCGCGATCCAGGGTCGAAAACGTCAAGGAGCTGATCGTTGCCGCGCGCGAAGCGGTCGAACGCGGCGATTCTGTCGAGGAGTTCCTGGACCACGCGGCACTAGTGGCAGACTCGGACGGGATCGACCAAGCAGCGCCAATCCTGCTCATGACGCTGCACAACGCGAAGGGCTTGGAGTTCCCTGCAGTGGCAATGGTCGGAATGGAAGAGACGCTGTTGCCTCACGCGCGGAGCCTCGATGCTGGCGAGGACGCTATCGAAGAGGAGCGCAGGCTCTGCTATGTCGGCATGACTCGCGCGCGCCGCCATTTATGGCTGACCTGCGCCGAATCCCGCAGGCAATACGGCGGCGGCAGCGCGGAGCCGATGCTTCCCTCGCGATTTCTGGGCGAGATTCCGGAAGAACTCGTCGACGACCGCTCCACGTCACTGCCCCGCGACCAATCGAGCCATATGTTCCGCACAGCCGGCCGGTGGTCCGACGATACCGAGCCCGCTCCCTTGGCCCGCCGAAGCGGACTCGTCGCGACTGCCGGAATCGAAACGCACGATTCGGTTTCCGCTGTGGCGGGTTTCTTCAAGGACAGAGGCATCGCGGTGGACCTGCCTGCGAGGAATTCACCGCCGGCCGCAGTGCGCCCCCCGTTGCGCGCCCGTCGACTGCCGAAATCTCCAAGCCGGCACGCGCCGAAGCTGGGCCAGGCGCTAAAGGAGCTGCGGAGGCAAGGCCCGTTCGCCCGCGGAACCCGCGTGCGACACCAGAAATTCGGGATTGGGGTGGTGGAGCGTCGCGAAGGCGAAGGCCCGAACGCAAAGCTCTCCGTGTACTTCAAGAACTACGGTTTGAAGAAGCTCGTCGCGGGTTACGCCAATTTGCGAGAGGTCTGAGGCCTTGGGTGGTCCAAAGGGCATCAGGTCGGGCCGGTCTCCGCGAGCCATTCCTGCAATGCAGTGGCGATTTCCTCGCGCACCCTGCGGAACACCAAGCAGCGCTCTTCGTCGCTGCCTTGCGAGGAGGCAGGGTCGTCGAAGCTCCAGTGAAGCTTTTGGACTCGCTCGGGGAATGTCGGGCAGTTAGACGCGGCCCGATCGCACACAGTTATTACTGTGTCGATGCCGAACCCGAGGTAGGAGACGACATGCTCCGACTTCTGGCCCGAAATGTCAATGCCGAGTTCCCCCATCACTGCGACAGCCGCTGGGTTGATCCCTTGCGGCGCGGTGCCGGCGGAATAGGCCTCCATGCGATCACCCGCTGTGGAGCGCAGGAGTCCCTCCGCCATCTGGCTCCGGCAGGAATTCCCTGTGCAGAGGAACAGAACCTTCGTCTTTGCGCTCGGCATGCGGGCGCGGCTAGAGTCCTGGCGAAGGCTTGCTGGAATTGATACTGTTCAGTTCGGCTCGGGCGAGCTGGGAGGCGCTCGAATCCGGGAACCGTTCGATCGTCGACTCGAACGCCTGCACCGTCTCCTCCTGCCGATTGCGCATCTTCTGCAGCGACAGGCCTTTCTTGTACAGGGAGTCGGGGGCCGAAGGGCTGAGCGGGTACCGCTTGTAGACTTGATCGAACTGTCGCGCAGCTTCTTCGTAGTCGGCTGCGGAATAGTAGGTTTCAGCGAGGTAGTATTGCGCTTCGCCCGCCTTTGCATGGGTCGGGTAGAGTGCCAGATAGTCCATGAACTGACCGCGGGCATTCTCCAGGTTGCCACGCAAGTAGTCGCCCATGCCTCCTTGGAAAATCGCATCGCTTGCCTGCACCGCTGACACTTCGCCTTCCGCACCCTCTTCCCCTTCGATCGGAGCCGGGAGGGTGGTTAGGTGAGTCTTGATGTCGCGCACGTCCGCCTGCAGGTGCTCGACCGCGGCTCCCATCTCCTCGACAGTCGCCCGGAGGGCTCCGAACTGGTCGGTTAGGGAATCGACCTTGGCCGACGTGGACCTCTGCGGCTCCGTCAGGGCGTCGTCAAGCGCGGCAAGGCTGCGCTCGATCACTGCCTGCCCCGCTGCGAGCTTGTCCTGCTTCTCGGTGCTCTGCTTGATCAGTGCTTCCAAGCCGGCCAGGCGCTCTGAGCTCCTGCCCTCCATCTGGCGCAGCGTGTCCTGCAGCAAGGCCATGTCTCGCTGCAACTGGATCAATTCCTTCTTCTGACCCTGTGCGCTCGGAATCAGTGCGGCACAGCAGAGGACGGCAATGGCGAACGGTTTAGTCGACACGATGTACCTCCAACACGGGCGTGCCCGGCGGCTTCCCGCTCTACGGAAAAAGACGCGCCCAGCGCTCGGAGCGTTCCGCGCAGAGATTGCATTCGCTACCGCTCCGAACACGCAAGAAAACCCGCTCGGCCGGGCGGGTTGCTTGCGTGTAAGTGGAACTCATGCGAGGCGCTACGCCACTAGCGAAGCCTCAGGTGGGCCCGACGGTTTCGCTGGTAGCAGCTTTCGTCCTCGTCGGAACAAACCGGACGCTCTTCGCCCAAGCTCACTTTGGACAGCTTGCTCGCAGGCACGCCAAGATTGACGAGGAAGTCCATGGCCGCGGTTGACCGACGGTCGCCCAGAGCCAAGTTGTACTCGGTCGTACCCCGTTCGTCGCAGTGCCCTTCGATGAGGAACGCGGCTGTGGGGTAATCCTCGAGGAGTTTCTTCACGGCCGTCGCGTTCCCCTCAAGCGCGCTCGCCGCGTCGGGCCGGATGTCGCTCTTGTCGTAATCGAAGAGCGCGTCCTGGATGTTGCTCGAGCTGAACGCCTCGGAAAGATCCGGCTTCGGCGGTGGCGGTGGCGGTGGCGGTGGCGGGGCGCGCACAGTCACCATGGCTGATGCTGACGCCGTCTTGCCGTCTGCGTTCTTGACCGTGATCGTGTACTCGGTCGAGCGCGTCGGAAATACTTCCCGGTTCCCGCTCGTTGCCACGGCGCCGATTCCTTGGCTCATCTCGGCGCTTGCCGCGTTCGTCGAGCTCCACTTCAGCGTTGCGGACTTGCCGCGCTCGATGGAACTCGGCTCGGCCGTGATGCTCACACTGGGTGCCGGAGCCTCCGGCGCCGGCGGCGGTGGTGGCGGTGGCGGTGGCGGCGGCGGGGCTTCTTTCTTGCAGCCGAACGCAAAAAGCGTTAGAAATATTCCGGCCGCGATCAGAATGATCCGTTGCTTTGATCGCATGTGAACTGCTTCTCCTCCATCTTCGTCGCCGCAGGAGTGCGGGGACTCCAGACACAATAGCTTAACCCAAACAGGATACCGCAATGATATCGCGGTAACAACGTATTGCGGCAACAACTAGGATTGTTCGCACGGGGTTCGAGATATAAATGCGGAGGATTTCGTTGTCGGTCGCGCAGCGGTAAGGGCGGCTTGGTCGCACGGACGCACGAAGTCAAGCTAGAATTCGCGCTCACGCACACCGAACTCGACGCCGCGGGCCCTCCGGTGGGGGACGAGAGCGCCACTACGTATGCGGGTGCAATCGAGGACGCGGCATCTGGCCCGAGGCACGGAAGGGAGCCTGCACCAAGCTCGCCGCCGTGTCGCGCTCGGCGACGACGCGGCCTGGAATCTGGAGCCTAGCTCACCCGTACCGCCCGACGCTATCGAGATCGTCGGCATCTACCGCGCGAGCGAGCGGTGCCCAGGAGCTGCAGCGCGCTCCGCTCTTGGAGCTAGGCCGGCCCTCGTTTCCCGTGGATCGCCGGCGCACGAAGCAGTTTGACGAGGAACTCCTCGGTCACTTGGCCTCGTCATTGCGCCGCCCTTCCACCGGATCCAGCGAGGTGGCCGCCAAGGCCCGTTCGTCGGCCCCGGAGTGATTGAATCCGAGTGCCGGCCCGTGGCGGGCTAGGGTGCTCCGGGATGTTCTGGACGGTATGCGGTGCCAATGCCATCATCGCTTCGCGTTGCGCACAGCCCTCCAATCGCGTTGGCGATTGCTGGGAAGGCCCAGGCGCACCCTGACATGTGCACAGAAATGGCGCAAGCGCGTTCGCAGGAAATCCTCAACGCGAGGCCCAGACAGGGGACTGGTTCAGCCCTTCGCTGGTCAATTGCTTGACTCGCGTCCCGTCCGCTCGCATCGACCAAATCTGCGTGCCCCCCATGCGATCGGACGAGAACACGATGTGCGTGCCGCTCGGCGAGAACGTCGGATGCTCGTTGCGTCCGCGGCTGTGCGTGAGCTGCGTGTATCCTTTGCTGGCCGCGTCCACAAGAAAGATGTTGTAGTTGCCGATCTCGTAGCCCCGTGTCCAGGAGAACGCCAGGCGCTCTCCGGTCGGATCCCAGGCCGGCTGGACAGCGTCACCGCCGCCGCCCGAGAGGCGTCGCCGGCTAGCCCCGTCGACATTCATCAGGTAGACCTGTGGCTGGCCGGTCGTGTCCGAGACGAAAGCGATTTGCGCGCCTGTCACGGGGTTGACCGACGGGTGCACGTCAATTGAGTTCGAGTAGGAGATCCTGCGCAGGTTCCCGCCGTCGGTGTCGGCGCTATAGATCTGGCTCCGGCCGGATGGAGACGAAGCGAAATAGATCGTGCGGCCGTCCGGGGAGAAGCTCGGCGTCGTGTTGAGCGAGGCATCCTGGTTGTAGAACTGGAGCTTGCGGCCGGACTCGAGCGAGTGAACGTAGATCTTTGGGATGCCCTCGACGAACGTCGTGAAGGCGATGCGCGTGCCATCCGGCGAGACGGCGGGGGTCAGGCACAGGTTGCGGTAGTTCGTGATGCGCTCCTTGTTCCGGCCGTCGTAGTCCATCGCCCAGATCTCCTTGCGGTCGCTTCCATCGTCTCGATGGACGTAGTAGATCCGCGTGCCAGCCAGCCCCTCCCCCAGTCCCAGGTTCCTGAGGATGTCGCGGGCGAACTCGAAGGCCATCCCGCGTGCCCCGGTCAGCGTGGCCTCGCTGTAATAGCGCTTTCCAAAGACGTAGGACGCCTCCGTCGAGTCCTGCGTGACGTCGGCGAGGTACCCCGAGAGCATGAGACGACCGTCCGCTTCGTCGATCCCGCCGTAGGTGAGGTAGCGGGCGATTACCGGGGGCTCTTCCCAGCCACCTAGCCAAAGGCCCCTGCGACCGGGATCCTCCGGCATCTTGTTCTCGTCGGTCCGGATGTGTCGCGGGTCGCTAGGCGCAGTGCGCGGATAGAAGCTGCGGGGCACGAGTTCCAGCCTGCCCGACGCCTCGAGCGCCTTCCAAAGCTCGCCGTTGAACCGGTCGATTGCATTTGCCGAGCCAATCGGGCCCCGGATCTCCGGCACGGCGATCCGCGGGTCGCGCCCCTCGTCGGTAAGTTCGATGACCGCGTCGGGCTCTCTCTGTGCTGCAAGGACGAGCGCCGCTGCAACGAGCAGCACTAGAGCACGTGTCAGGCGGTGTTTCATGCTGTCTTTCCCTCCGAGATGCTTCGAGACGCGCGCATCAGTCCAGTCGGAAGTGCATCTCGATGACGATGGAACGCCTGCCCAGACCGGCGGGCAAGGGCCGCACCGGACTCGCGTTGTTGATTGCGCGCGTCGCGGAGTAGTCCAGGGACCGGTTCCCGCTGGATTGCGCTATGGCGACCTGGCTGATCTCGCCAGTACGCTGGATGACGAAGGATGTCACGACAGGCCTGGACGAGCCTCCAGCGACTTGGCCGAGCGACTTGCGCCATTGCTCGCCGATGGCCCGCTGCAGGATTTCCGCGTACCAGCCGAATCGCTTGCCGAATGGCCCGCCCTGGTTGCCGCCGAATCCTAGGGCCCCGCCCGGCGTCGCCCGGTAGAGATCGCTGCTCAGCGCGGCACCCTGCGACGAGCGCAGTTCGTTTGCCTTGGATTGGCCCGCGCTCCGCTGGCCCACGGCGCGCTCCTGCTGCTCCTCGGCTTCCTTGCGCTTGGCACTCGGGACGGGCGCCGGCGGCGTTTCTTCCGGGGGGGGCTCGACCTCCTGCACCTGCGTGGACCGGCGGAACTCCGGCGGAGCCGGCACGTCGTGCCTGCTCGGATTCGCGACCGGGTTGGGAGCGTCGGCCCGCGCGACGTTGATCGGCACGGTGCTGACAGCGACGACGCCGCCGCCGCCCGCCGCGTCGGGCGACCCGAGGTTGATGGTCGGATTCAGGACGCCCCAGGCCAGGGACCCGGCCAGCAGGATGCCGTGACACGACAACGAGGCCGCGAGCGGGCCTCGCAGTCGCTCCGCGTTCTCGGGGACTCTGGGTTCCACCCTCATTGGCCGGCTCCAGTCCTTACCGGCGCACTCTCGGATCCCGCACGAGCGGCTTGGTGACGACGTTCACGTGCACCTTGTTCACGCCGCACTCGGCGATCACGGGCGCGACAATCTCCCACGGCGTGCTGCGGTGGGCCCGCAGGTAGATTCCCGGCTGCTCGGGGTTCTTTTCCAAGGCGAGTTCCGCGATGTCGTAGACGTTCACCGGCGCGTCTCCGAAGAAAACCTCCCCCTTCGAGGTGATATTGACGTAGGCGAAGTCCTTGTCCGTGACCGCGACCTCTCTAGTGCGCGGGACATCGATCTCGAGACCGAACTCGACCACGCCCGCCGTGACCATGAAAATGATCAGCAGCACCAGCACGACGTCGACGAACGGCGTGATGTTGATCTCGGCGATCTCGTCGTCCCGGGAATCATGGTTGTTTGATCGCAGCGCCATCTTCTGCTCCGTAGTCTTTTTCCGCCAGATTGAAGAGCTCTAATCCGAAGTCTTGCATGCTCGAGCGGATTTCGCGCAGCTTCCCCGCGTAAATGTTGTAGAAAACCAGTGCAGGAATTGCGGCGAAGAGGCCGAGCGCCGTTGCTAGCAGCGCCTCGGCGATTCCAGGAGCCACCGCCCGGAGCGTTGCGCCGCTGGACTGGCCAAGGCCGCGAAATGCTTCCAAGACCCCCCACACAGTGCCGAACAGCCCGATGAATGGCGCGGCCGAGGCGGTCGTCGCCAGCCAGCTTAGATTGCGCTGCAGTCGCGACGTCTCCTCGCTGACCGCCAGAGCCAGCACGCGTTCTATCGACGCCGGGTTGCGGATCTTCCCGTGGGTGTTGACCTGCCGAGCCACCTCGGCGTAGGCGAAGTCGAACACGGTGACCATCGGAGAGGGCCGGTACCGCTCGCTGGCAGCGTTGATATCGGCCAGCTTCCCGACGCGGCGGAAAGTCCGGAGAAACGAGCGGTTGACCCGGACGGATCTTGTGAGCAGCCGATGCTTCGAGAAGGCCACGGTCCAGGACAGCACCGACAGGACCGCGAGGATCCCGAACACCGTGAAGCCGACCGGGCCGACTTGGAGGAGCAAACTGAGCAGCGTCGACTGGTCGATCGCAGCGGCGACTTCCTCGGCCGCAGTTGGATCGACTTCGGCGGCTTCCTCTGCAACGGCCTGCAGCAGGAGTGCGAACGGTAGCGCTAGCGGCAATGCTTGTCCTCGGTTGGAGTGATTCCGAATCGGTTCTGGGACGTCCGCTCCGCGCGTACGTACCACCTCCATACTATACGTTGTTGCAGGCCCAGTGAATCATGCATTTGGGCGTGTCCCTGTTGGAGATTGCGCCGGATTTCTCGATTGGCTGTCGATCGGAGCGTCAAATCCTGCGACGGCCGGAAACGGAGAGTCCCCGAAGAGGATTCCCGGCGCGCACTGCCGGACTCCCTCCGGCTATGCTAGATCTTGACGTCGGAAACGGCCGCTTCCGGCCGCGTCCGCGCGCTTTTTCCGGCCCTGTCACTCGCAGGCCGCTCGCCCTGCGGGCCGCGCCAAGGCATGCTGCAGGAACTCGACATCGAGAGCTACGCCGTCGTTGACAGGCTGCGAGTCGCATTTCGGCCCGGACTGAACCTCCTGACCGGGGAAACCGGCAGCGGGAAGTCGATCGTTGTCGACTCTCTCGCGCTGCTGTTCGGAAGCCGCGCGAGCACGGATGTGGTGCGTTCGGGCGCTCGCCGCGCGCGGGTGTCCGGCAGGTTCGACGCTCCCCGCGGCGAGGACGCGCTCGCCAGACTTGCGGAATCCGGAATTGATCGCGATGGCGACGAGCTGATCGTGGAACGCCAGGTGCTGGCCGGAGGGAAGAGCCGCGCCTACGTTAACGGATCTCCCGCAACGCTGGGGCTGCTGCGCGACCTGGCCCCCCATCTCGGCGACATTCACGGGCAGCACGACCAGCAGACGCTGCTGTCTCCCGCGCACCAGCTGACCCTGCTGGACCAGTTCGCCGGCACCGTGTCCGAGACTGCCGCGCTTCGCGCAGTTCATCGCCGATGGCGCTCGGCCAGCGAAGCCCTGGACCGTCTCAAAGGCGGCGAGCAGGAGCGCTTGCGGCGCATCGACTTGCTCCGGTACCAGGTCCGGGAGATCCGGGACGCAGGGGTTCAGGGCGGGGAAGACGCCGAGCTCGCCCGCGAAAGGGACCGGCTGGCGAACGCCGAGCGCTTGCGGGAATGCGGATTCCACGCCTATGACGCCCTCTACGATTCCTCTGCTTCGGCAACTTCCCAGATCAAGTCCGCCGCGTCATCCCTTTCCTCGGTCGCGTCGTACGACGAGCGCCTTGGCCGACTCGTGGGCAGCTTGGAGGACGCTCGCAGCATCGTGGATGACGTCGCGTTCGACCTGCGCGCCTACTTGGAGAACTTGGAGGCGAATCCCGAAAGGCAGGACGAGGTCGAAGGGAGGCTAGCACTCCTCGAGAAGCTGAAGCGCAAGTACGGGCCCTCGCTTGGGGATGTTCTTGACTATGCGTCGAACTCGGAGAAGGAGCTCGCCGCACTCGATCGAAGCGACTTGGACGTCGAGCGCTTCCAACTGGAGCTCGACGCGGGTGCCGCGGACTACGCCGGACGGTCTTCCGAGTTGTCGTGCAGGCGACGTGAGGCGGCGGACACCTTGTCCGACCGGACGGAATCCGAACTCCGCGATCTTGCCCTTGGAAGGGCCCGATTCCGAATCGGCGTCGAGAAGCTCGGCTCGTGGGGCGCGAACGGCGTGGACAGGGTTGCGATCCTCTTTTCGGCGAATTCGGGCCAGGTGCCGAGACCGCTGGGCCAAGGGGCGTCTGGCGGCGAGCTCTCGCGGGTTGCTCTCGCGCTGAAGACGTGCCTGGAGGATCACGCCGAATCAGGCCCTTACCGCCGCGCTCTCGTGTTCGACGAGATCGACACCGGCGTCGGCGGGAGCGTCGCGGAAGCGATCGGCAGGCGGCTCAAGCGGCTCTCGGAGGGGAGCCAGATCCTCTGCGTCACACACCTTCCCCAGATTGCGTGCTTTGCGGACGCGCACTACCACGTCGCCAAGGCGGACGAGGCAGGCCGGACGACGGCCACGGTCGCGGAACTGACGGACACGCAGCGTGTGCAGGAACTGGCCCGGATGCTCTCGGGAACTGAAGTCACTGCTGCGGCGATGGAGAACGCTAGGCAGCTCCTGCGATCGACGTAGCGGACCGGCCGGCCCGCCGGCTTCGAAGTGGAATCGCCCGGCGCCCGGCCGGACCTATTCGCGGACCACCCAGATCGGCGAGGACCATGCGATCTCGTCGTTTGTCTGGATCGCGCGCACGTAGTAGAAGTTCTCGCCGGCCGCGGGCTCCTTGTCCGCGTACTCGAAATCGGTATCCTTCTCGCCTGGATTCACGGTGTAGATGACCTCGTTGTTGCGGATCAGCGCCACTTCCCTGACAGTGTCCGTGCCCAGGATGCGGGCTCGAATCGGGGGGGGCGCCCCGCTGACGCCGATCTCGTCGCCCATGAACGCCTCGCCGATCCGGAAGTCGACGATGATGTTGTCGGTGGCCGCGTAGGTGTGGCGCCGCCGAATCGCGTCGGCCACGCCTTCCCTCGTCGCGTGCTCGGCGTAAACCATGCCGTACGACATGTGTGTCGACAAATGGTCCGAACTTGCAATCACACCCAGTCGGTGCCCCTTTTTCCACGCCGCGGCGACCATGCCGTCGGCGTGGATCGTCTCGAGCATCGCGGATCCCGCCGACGGATAGTTGTCTCCCTTGTCGGCGAACGGGCACCCGGCGCACTCGTAGCTGTACCGGTCTCCCTGGAAGATCTCCACCACGGGCTCCAGCTCTGGATCGTTGTCACGCCAGTCGGTTCCCATGTTCGTTGCCGAGGTGTGCGAAATCGCGAGACCGCCGGTGCGTCGGATCTCCTCGTACAGCATCTTGGTGTCGCCCTCAATGACCGCCGAGATTCCGTTGTGGCGCTGCATGTACTCTTCGGGCTTGACGAAGAACGGCACGTTCTGGATGCCGCGCTTCGTGTGGAAGACGTTCCGGTGGCCGTTCGGGTAGCGAACCGAGCGCTCGTAGCCGAACAGCGAAGCGTAGCCCTCCGTGTGGAACAGGTCTGCAGCCTTCTCCGTCAGCCACCACCAGTAGGAGCGGTCGGCGCCGTACTGGTGGTCCGAGATGAAGCCCCAGTCCATCGCCGCCGCGTCCAGCATGTAGCGGTAGAAATCGAGGATCGAGCCGTCCGGCGACCCTCGCAGGTCCATCGAAAGCTCCGTGTGCCTGTGGGTGTCGCCTCGCAGTATGCGGAGCTCCGTGCCGCCGATGCGGACTCTGTAGTTGCGGATGCGTCGTACGTCAAGCGCCTCGTTCGGGTGGCCGGCGGGCCGCGACGCCACATCCGGCGCCCGGTCGCCCAGTGCCGGAGCGGACGCCGGGACGCCCGGGTCGTAGCGGGCGGCGTAGACGTTCTCGACGACTGTCTCCTCGGGGAGGTTGACCATCACCGAGAACGTCGGGTGCCCGTCCCGGGGCCAGGCGATCCACAGCCCCTCCCTGGCCGGAGCGGCGGCGGCGAACATGCTCGATCGGCCGCGGCTGTACGGAATCATCGCGGGATCGGTCCAGCCGTCCTCGGTCAGAGTGGAGACGAAGAATCGCCAGTAGTCCGCCAGCCTGCGGCCCTGGCGGTTGCGGACCAGCAGGTGCAGGCGATCCTGGTCGTCGATTGCCAGTCGGCCGTAGTGGTGCAGCTGCCCGCTATCCGGGGTATAGACCTTCTCGCCTCGCTCGATCTCGAACGGGGCCGCCATGCCCAGCCTGCGATCGCCTTCGTACGCCACGACCTCCACGCCGCGCAGATCGTAGATCGGGTAGCCGGGCGCCGTGCCCACGGGATCGAGGCGTCCCTGGTCCTTCGCCCAGTTGACGCGGCCCGCCTCGTAGCTGACCCAGACCCTGTCGCGGCTGTCGACGGCCAAGTCGGGCCGCGCCTCCAGTCTCTCCGTGGATGCCACCTCGATCACGGAGCCTGGCCGGCCTCTCTCGATCCGGCGCATCAGCACGTCGTACCGTCCCTTGTCGTAGGTGTCCCAGGCAACGATCGCAGTCCCCTGGGAATCGACCGCCACCGCCGGCTCCCAGTCGTTCCTCGAACTGCCGCTGACAAGGATCTCCCGGCCCCAGGCTCCGTCGTCGTACGCCATGTAGTACACGTCGGACTGCCTTCCACGGAACGCCTGCCACGCGACATGGATCCTGCCGTCGCGGAATGCCACGTCGTGATCGAAGTCGGACTGCGGTGCGCTGGTGAGCCGGTGCAGCGGTCCGAAGATCGTTCCGTCGTACCACCGGGCGTACAGGTCGAAGTTGCCGTCGGCCTGCTGCGCCCAGATGGTCCATACGCGACCCTTGCCGTCGAACGCGATCCTCGGCTTCCAGACGTCGCCGCTCACGCCCGGCACCTGCGTCCAGGTGCCCCAGCGCTGCTTCCCGTTGTCGTAGCGAGCCAAGCGGACTTCGTCACGGTAGCCGTCGAAACTGGCCCAGGTCATCCACGCGACCGAACGGTCGCGCGGGCTGGTAGCGATGTCTGGGAAATCGTCCGAGCGGGTGTCCTCGGTCAGCCGCATCGTGTCGACGACGCGCGGGTCCAGCGGCGGTTCCGGCTCCGGATCCCGGGGCGTCATGAACTGTTCCGAGGCTCCGAGATGGGGGATGCTCTTGCGCGCGGCCTCGTGCTGGGCCGGGGCATCCGGGCGCAAGCGGCCGGGCTGGGCGTCGTTCGGTTGCGCGAAGAGCGCGGCCAGCGCGCCAAGGCCAAGGCAGCAGAAGCGGATTCCGGCGGCTCGCAGGGAAGCGTTCAGACGCAAGGAAGGGAAGCGGAACTCAAGTGCCACGAGAAGCATCTCTCTCTCGTCCGCCCCGCCGGCAAGTCGGCGAGCGGACGGGATTGCAAGATTCTATCGGATTCCGAGCCGAGACGCTCGCCCGTCGCCGAGGTCCGGCCGCTCTTCGCAAGTTCCCGAGAGTCCGCCATCGCCCGCGGCCGAACCGGAATGCTGGAGGAGCCGCGCGTGCCTGCTGGGTCTGGCTGGGTCTACGCGCATTCCCCTCCGCGCTTGTCGCAGAATGGATGGAAGATCGGCCGCGCTGCCCATCTCGCGGAGGTTGCCCGAGACCATGGGCTGGCACTTGCCGACGGCTCCGTCCCTCTCATGCGTCTCGACCCTGTTCTTTCGATTGCCAGGCTGGCGGGAGCCGCAATCATGAGCGTATACTCGCGCGACTTCAGCGTTCAACGGAAGGATGACGACTCGCCGCTCACCGAGGCTGACACCGCCGCACACCAAATCATCGAGCGCCGATTGCGGTCCGAGTTCCCCGGCATTCCGATTCTCTCCGAGGAGAGCGCGGAACTTGCTTCGTACGAAGTGCGTCGAGAATGGGATCGGTATTGGCTGGTCGACCCGTTGGACGGAACCAAGGAATTCGTCAAGCGCAACGGGCAGTTCACAGTCAACATTGCCTTCATTGAAGGCGGCTGTCCTCTTGCCGGGGTGGTCTATGCCCCGGCGCGCGATTGGATGTACTGGGGATCGGCCGAATCCGGCGCGTTCAAGGCCGACGCGCTCGGAGAGGCGAATCCGATCCGGTGCTCAGCGCTACCCGAATTCGGACACCTCAGGGTCGTCGGGAGCAGTTCGCATCTATCGCCAGAAACTCGGGCGTTCGTGGACAGGCTGAAGTCAAGTTACAGCGGCATCACGTTCCTGCCCATGGGCAGCTCGCTGAAAATTTGCTTGGTCGCGGAAGGCGAAGCCGACTTGTATCCCCGACTGGGGCCGACCATGGAGTGGGACACGGCGGCGGCGCACGCGATCCTGAGCGCGGCGGGCGGAAGCCTCCTCGAGCACTGCACAGGCCGCGAGTTGCGGTACAACAAGGAGGACTTGCGTAACGGCTGGTTCGTCGCGGAGGCCGCCCGGGCAGGGACGTGCACCGCACCTCCCGGCTGAGCCCCGCATTTCTCATGGCCGAGAACTCGACACTTGGGCAACTTGCCGGCCTGCCGGTCGCGGACGCCCTGGACCGCATTCTCGCCACGATGGATGCCGAGACCGGTACGGTTCATCTCCTCGGGTCCGACGGGCTGCTGCATCTCGAGCGGCACGCCGGCGGCATTCCCGAGCACCTGCTGCCGGTCATCCGGCGCATCCCGGTCGGCAAGGGCATGGCTGGCCTGGCGGCCGAGCGGGACGAGCCCGTCCAGGTCTGCAATCTGCAAACCGACTCGTCCGGCGTCGCGCGACCCGGAGCGCGGTCGACGGGCATGCGCGGGTCGATCTGTGTTCCCATGAAGGACGAGGGCTGCCTGGTCGGCGTGCTCGGCGTCGCGGTCGCGCATGAACGGGAATTCAGCGCGGCGGAAGCCGACTGGCTGTCGGAGGCTGGCGCGGTTCTTGCGAGCGCCCTCAAGCACCTCTGATGCCGACTCAACTCGTGACGCTGGACCCAGCGCTGGTCCCCTCCAACCCCTGGATACGCCTGCATCCGAGCGACAACGTCGTCGTGGCTCGCGTCAGCATTCCCGCCGGCGCCCGCCTGGAAGTCGACGGCAGGTCGGTGCGCACTCTCCAGACGATTGCGCCCGGGCACAAGATGACGGCCTGTCCGATCGCGGAAGGCGAGATCGTCTACAAGTACGGGGAGGAGATCGGGCGCGCCGGCGGACCGCTGGCCGCAGGCGCGTGGGTACATACGCACAACCTCGAGTTCGACATCAACGACCGGGTCTACGAGTTCGGCACGGCGCGTTTGGACCTTTCGGACATTGCCCTTCCCGCCAGCGGGACGTTCCAGGGCTACCCTCGCTCTGACGGTCGGGCGGGTACCCGCAACTACGTTGCGATTGTCGGCGCGAGCCATTGCGCGGCGCACGTCACGGGGCGCATCGCGGCCGCCTTTCGCGACGAGAGCTTCGAAGGCACCGGCGTCGACGGTGTCGTCGCGCTGCCCCACTCGGACGGCTGCGGCCAGGACGAGGGCGCGGACTCCCGGCTCCTGCGCAAGACGCTGGACGGCCTCGCCGACCATCCCAACGTGGCGGCCGCCGTCGTGGTCGGGCTCGGCTGCGAGGTCAACCAAGTGGGCTATTACCTGCGTCCCGACGCCGACGGCGCCGCCCCACGCAGGGGGCTGACGCTGCAGGAGAGCGGGGGCACGCGCCAGGCGGTCGAGGACGGAGTCAAGGCCGTGCGGGAACTGATCGGCTCGGCCGGCCGGCTCGAGCGGAAGCCTTGCCCTGTCTCTCAGCTCTCCATCTCGCTCGAATGCGGCGGTTCGGACGCCTTCTCGGGCATCACCGCGAATCCAGGCGTGGGATACTGCGCTGACTTGGTGGTCAAGCAGGGCGGCACCGCCTGCCTAGGGGAAACCACGGAGATCTGGGGCGCGGAGCACCTCCTCACCCGGCGCGCCGCCAGCCCCGCTGTCGGCCAGAAGCTGCTCGACGTGCTGGAGTGGTACTTCGACTATGTCAGGCGATTCAAGGGGTCCATCACGTTCAACAGCAATCCCTCGCCGGGCAACATGGCGGGCGGCATCACGAACATCGCCGAGAAATCACTGGGGGCGGTTGCCAAGGGCGGGCGCTCGACGCTCAGCGCCGTGTACGACTACGCCGAGCGGATCGACAAGAACGGCTTCGTATTCATGAACAGCCCCGGCTACGATCCTGCCTCCGTCACCGGCATGGTCGCTGGAGGCTGCAACATCTGCTTCTTCACGACAGGGCGGGGCAGCTGCTTCGGCTTCGCGACGGCGCCGGTGATCAAGGTCGCCTCGAATTCCACGACGGCGCGGCATATGGACGAGGACATGGACATCAATGCCGGCACCGTCGCCGATGGCGAAGAGGATATCGCCTCGCTCGGCCGTCGGATGTACGACACGCTGCTGGAGGTCGCGTCAGGCCGCAGGACCTGCAGCGAGAAGCTCGGCCATCGCGAGATGATGACTTGGCGAATCGGCCCCATCCTCTGAGGCGCAGCCGGGCTTGATCCCGGGCGTGAACCCGCTAGGATAAGAATTGGACGCCGGGGTAGCTCAGTCGGTCAGAGCGACGGACTCATAACCCGTAGGTCGGCGGTTCGAGCCCGCCCCCCGGCACCACTCACAGCCTATAAATTATTGATATCATTGAGCTTATACGGTACAATCCAGTTTCGTTACTACTAGAATTATCACTTTGTGGTGTGGCAAAATGCGAGGTCTCGCGGGCCGTGGCGCCTAGGTCACCAGGTAGCAGCGATCGCCATGAGGGGCTCCGAAGGACGATCCGTCCGCGGCGCATTCGAAAAAGACTGTTGCCCAGAAGCACGTTCGCGCCCTGCCGCATACCGAGGTTGTGTTCGCCATCGCCAAGGTCCCCGCGTCATCCATGCACGCACTGCGCAACGGTTGCTGGCCGCCCCTTTTTCTGATCCTGACGGCATCGCGCTCGGGCGAGATGCGGAAGCCCCCTGAGACGAAGCTACCCGTGGTTGCCCTGGCCTCCTGCCAGCGGCACACGAGCATCTTCCAGATCCAGTAGGAGGAATCAGGTGCCCGGGCACCAACACCGGGGTGGGGCGTATCGACTGCTAACCGAGAGGCGGCGGCAGCAGAGGCATGGTAGTAGCCGTCTTCCCGGAAATACCGCCATCCCACATTCGTTCGACGAGCTCTGTATAGGACTGTTCCGTCGAGCATTCCTAACATGCCGCGATTTGCGGCGGTTGAACCGAAACGTGAACTCGTCGAGATAACCCTGCAGGTGTTTCGATCCGACACTTCCGTGATGGGTCCCCAGTAACCAGCGCTTCAACAGCGAGATGACCAAGTGGACATGCGGGAATTCCACTTCCGTCAAGGCCGGATCCCCGTGCGTCAGACTGACCCGACGCACGTACCCAGCCCGCTGCAAGCCAGCGTAGCCCTTCCACCCGGCGGTATGCACCACCCTGCCCGGCTTCCGCACAGTCGCGGACAAACGCGCCCAAACTGCTCGCCCAGGTATCCGTGGTGTGGCGCAAGCGAATCCGGCCCATCGCATCCCCGTCCAGTTCCACTGCGGCCACGACCAGGCTCTTGCGAGCCGGCTGGCGTCCGCGGACACCAGCCTCTGCCCCGCCCAGGTTCGTCTCGTCGATTTCCACTTCTCCCTGCAGGCGTTCTCGGTCGAGCCGGACCATCGCGGCTCACAACTTCTGCAGCAGCAGCCAAGCAGTCCGATAGCTGCCGAGTCCCAGGGACTGCTGCAACCCGGCTGCACTCAAGCCGGTCTTTCGGGTGGAGGCCAGCCACATCGCCAAGAACCAGCCGCGCAGGGAAATCCGGGACTTGTGCAGCACCGTCCCCGCTGTCGGGGAGGTCTGTCGGCGGCAAGCAGCGCAGAACATCTCGCCACGCGCCGCAGGTTTCCCGGGTCGATATCGACCTTCACTATCGGATCGAGGACACCGATTGCGGCTTGTCTCCGAGGGCATCTTGACGCCGGATATGCTGTCCGGCATGGAGTCCAGCCGCGAGCGAGGTCCCCACCTGGCACTTCTCGTGGGTGCATCTCGCAGCCACCTTCGGCGGTCGAGATAATGGACGCTCGTTCGTTGCGGCCCAATCCGGCCGCGGTTATCAGCGGCAGAACAAGGTCACCGATGGGAATAGAGCGCTGGCGCGATGAGGAAGGTGCAGGGAAGCGTCTGGCGGCGCATCGCTTCGCCGGCCTGCTGTCCATCGACCTTGAGGGCAGCGGGCGCATCGGGGCGATCGGGGCGATACGAACCGACCGCTCGACCGTCTTCACTTGGCGCGGACCTAGCGGCGGATTGCGCGCGGCCCTTGCGGCACTCGATGAATTCGCCGAAGGAGCGCTTTATCTGGTCGGCCACAACATCATCGAGCACGACCTCGGACTCCTCGCCCGGCACGCGCCGGACCTGAAGCTGCTCGACCTGCCCGCGATCGACACGCTGTACCTGAGCCCGCTGGCGTTTCCGGAAAATCCCTATCATCGCCTCGTCAAGCAGTATCAGGAACCCGCGCTGGCGAGAGTACAGGTCAACGATCCCTTGCTGGACGCGGCGCTGACGCTCGTGCTCCTCGCCGATGTCGCCGATGCACTGCAATCGAAGGCCGCAGACCTGCTGCTGGCCTGGCACGCACTGCTTGCCACGGGCGTCAACGGACACGCCTTTGACCATCTATTCCGCACGATCCGTGGCGCCGATGCGACGCCGCTTGTCGAGGATGCGATTCCGGCGATCATGAACCGCCTCGGGGAGCGCGGATGCCCCAACCGGGCGGCCAGCATTGCCCGTGACGCGCTCTTGCATCCCCTCGCGCTCACCTATTTGCTCGCGTGGCTGCCGGCGGCCGGAGGCAACTCCATCATCCCTCCTTACGTCGAGAAGCGGTTCGAGCCGGGCGCTCTCGCAACAAAGCTCCGCGACACGCATTGCGGAGACCGAGGCTGCCTGTGGTGCTCGGAACATCTGGACGCCGGAAAGGCCCTGAAGCGTTTGTTCGGTTTTCCGGACTTCCGGGAGCAGCCCCAGAGCCGGCACGGCGAGAGCCTTCAGCGCTCAATTGTCGAGAAACACCTTGCCCGCGAGCATGTCCTCGGGATCCTTCCCACCGGCACCGGCAAGTCCCTTTGCTACCAGCTCCCGGCGCTGATGCGCTACGAGGCGACGGGGGCGATCACCATCGTGATTTCACCGCTGGTGGCGCTGATGGCCGACCAGGTCGCGGCCATGCGACGCCAGCGTATCACCTGCGCCACCACCATCAACGGCCTCATCTCGATGCCGGAACGGGCCGAGGCGCTTGCCCACATCCGTCTGGGGGACGCAGGGATCGTTCTGGTCGCACCCGAGCAGCTTCGCAACCGTTCCTTCAGAACGGCGATCGCGGGACGCCGGATCGGCGCCTGGGTGGTGGACGAGGCGCACTGCCTCTCGAAGTGGGGACACGACTTCCGCCCCGACTACCGCTACGTCGCGCGCTACATCGCCGAGCATCACGGGGAGGACTCGGCGCCGATCCTGTGCCTCACCGCGACCGCCAAGCACGACGTCGTCGCAGACATCCGCCAGCATTTCGAGCAGACCCTTCAGGCGCGGCTCGAAGTCATCGATGGCGGGGCGGAACGCCGGAACCTGGAATTCGTCGTCATGCCGACTTCGGCATCGCAGCGGATCGAGCACATCCATCGGGCAGTCGAAGACGCGCTCGGGAGAGCGGGCTCGGGCGGCGCCATCGTCTACTGCACGACCAAGCGGAGGACCGAGGAGACGGCCCAGTCGCTCGCCGACAAAGGGCTCTCCGCCCAGCACTTTCACTCCGGCCTCTCGCCGGAGCGCAAACGCGAGATACAGCGCGGCTTCCACGAGGGCGACATCGACGTGGTGGTCGCCACGAACGCGTTCGGCATGGGCATCGACAAGCCCGACGTTCGCGCGGTCGTGCACGCTGAGATTCCGGGCTCGCTCGAGAGCTACCTCCAGGAAGCTGGCCGGGCGGGGAGAGACGGTGCACGCGCTCATTGCCTGCTGCTCTTCGAGCCCGGGGACGCCGAGCAGCAGTTCTCTCTCACCGCGCGCTCGCGGCTGGAGCGGCGCGACATCCAGGCGGTGCTGCGTGCGATTTGCCGCCTCGACCAGCGCCGCCGGCGTCACCACGGCGACACCGAGGATTCGGTCATCGCGACTGCGGGAGAAATCCTGCTCCAAGACGATGACGGCGACTTCGCGCGCGACAGCGCCACCGATGACGACAGAGTGCGCACCGCGATCGCGTGGCTCGAGGAATCGAGGCTCGCGCGCCGCGACGAAAACCACACTTCCGTCTTCCCCTCGTCTCTGCGCGTCCCCAACCTGGCCGCGGCGCGCGAACGCATAGAGGGGGAGGGCCGCAGGCGAAACATTCGAAGCGACGTGCGCACGCAGATGTTGCGCGTTGTGCAAACCCTGACGCATGCGGAACCGGACATCGGCGTCTCCACCGACGAGTTGATGAACGAGTGCGGCTGCACGATGGGACAGCTTCGCAAGGTGTTCAGCACGCTCGAGGAGATCGGGGTCGCGTCGAACGACATGCGCATCACGGTCTATGTCCACGCCGGCGTTGAAAACGCCTCGTCCCGGCGCCTGACGCTGGCCCGGGAGCTGGAAGAGGCCCTGATCGCGGAGCTTCGCGAGGAGGCGCCCGACCAGGAAATCGACACCTGGACCCGCCTCGCGCTTCGCCCTCTCGCCCAGAGCCTTCGCCAGAAGGATATCGAGAACCCGCTCCCCGAACGGCTGGTGCGGCTCCTTCGGAGCATCTCCGCCGACGGCCGGAACGAGCCCGATGCCAGGCGCAGCATCGAGATCCGTGCCCGCGACATGGAGACCATCGGAGTGTGCCTGCGCCGGAACTGGGCCTCCATCGATCGCATCGCGCGGCTTCGCCGGGACGGCGCGGCCCGGATTCTCGAACATCTCCTCGGCAAAGTGCCGGATGGTGTCCGCGGGGTGGATTTGCTGGTGGAGACGACCTACGGTGCGCTGGAGCAGGCCATCAAGAACGACTTGGTGCTGAAATCGGAGTTGAAGAACCAGGCGACCCAGCCGCTCGTCGACCGTGCGCTGCTCTGGATGCACGAGCAGGAGGTCGTCACTCTCAATCGCGGCCTCACCGTGTTCCGTCCGGCGATGACACTGAAGGTCACACGGGACGGAAGGACCTTCACGATCGCGGACTTCAAGCCGCTGCAAGAGCACTACGCCGAGCAGACCGCACAGATTCACGTCGTCGCCGAGTACGCGAAGCTCGGCGTGGATGACATCCACCTCGCGCTACGCCTTGCGGTGGACTACTTCGAGCTCGAAAGCCAAGCGTTCGTCCGCAAGTGGTTCAAGGGCAAGGAGACGACCCTCGGGCGCGACACCCTTCCCGAGCACTATGAGGCTATCGTCAGGAAGCTCGGTAACCGGACCCAGGAGCGAATCGTCGCCGACGATCGCGAGCGCACCAACGTTCTGGTGCTCGCGGGTCCGGGGTCGGGCAAGACACGTGTGCTGGTGCACCGCATCGCCTACCTCATCCGCGTGCGGCGCGAGCACCCGCGGAGCATCCTGGCGCTCACCTACAACCGCCACGCGGCGGTCGAGGCGCAGCGGCGTCTCGACGACCTGATCGGGACGGACGCGCGCGGCGTCAACGTGATGACCTGTCATGCGCTCGCGATGCGAATCCTGGGTATCTCCTTCGCGCAGGCCGCCAGGAACCCTAGCGACGAAACGTTCAATGCCATTCTTCGCGACGCCGCCCGGCTCCTGAAGAGTGACCAGGCGAACGCCTTCGTCACCCGGGAGCAAATGCTCGGGCGCCTCACCTGGATTCTGGTCGACGAGTACCAGGACATCGGCGAGCCCGAGTACGAGCTGATCGCCGCACTCGCCGGAAAGACGCTCGCCGAGGACGACGCGAGGCTGAACCTGTTCGCGGTAGGAGACGACGACCAGAACATCTACGCGTGGAAAGGCGCGTCGGTGCGCTTCATCCGCCGCTTCGCCCAGGAATATCACGCGAAGGAGGAGTATCTCGTCGAGAACTACCGCTCGAGCCGGTGCATTATCGACGCGGCGAGCCGGTGCATCGACCTCGCGTCAGAGCGTCTCAAGCGGGACCACCGGCTGCGCATCGACGCCCGCCGGCACGCGGAACCGCCGGGCGGAGTTTGGACCGCCCGCGACGAGGTCGCACGGGGCAAGGTCCAGATCCTCCGCCTTAGGGGCGGCCAACTCTCGCAGGCCGTAGCCGCGGTCGAGGAACTCAGGCGCCTCGCCGCGCTCGACCCGGGCTGGCAATGGAGCCGATGCGCCATCGTCGCCAGGAACTGGGCCGACCTCGATCCGACAAGAAGCGCCTGCTTGAGCCACGGCATACCGGTTCAGAGCGCACGCGAGGAGCTCTCGTCGTTCTGGCGGGCCCGTGAGACACAGCGGCTTCTCCGCACTCTCGAAACCGGCGATTCGACAACTATCGAGACAAAGGAGATTCGGCGCCATCGCGCGAAAATGGGCGGAGATCCCTGGGACGAACTGCTCGCTCAGGCGCTCGACGAGCTTCTCCTCGAAGAAGGCCATGCGGCGGTGCTGCCGATCGCGTACGTGCGAAACTGGCTCGGCGAATGGAGCAGGGAAATACGGCGCAGGCAACAGGGGCTGCTCCTGACCAGCGCCCATCGGGCCAAGGGCCTAGAGTTCGATCACGTCGTCATCCTCGACGGGCGGTGGACGGCTGCGAGCGACGCAGAGGATCTCGATGCCGCACGACGTCTGTACTATGTGTCGATGACGCGCGCCCGCGAGACCCTGGCGCTGGTGCAGCTCGAAGATGCCGGACGCGCGGATGTCCGGGACAAGCCGCTCCCGGCGAAACAGGACGAACGCGCCGTGTCACTGCTTCAACCGCTCGGGAACACTCTGTCGGTGCTGGAACGCGAGGCTCCTCGTCCCGACATCTCCGACCCGCGACTGGACATCCGGATCGCCGACTGCACCATGGGGGATGTCGTCCTGTCGTTCGCCGGTTGGAGAGCGGCGCAAAGCGACTGCCACCGCGCCATTGCCGCGCTTTCGCCCGGGGACCCGTTGTCCATTTCGCGTGAGGACGGCCAAGGGCAAATCCTCGACCAGGCGGGACGCCAAGTCGGTTGCATGGCGAAAAGTTGGACCCTGCCGCACGGTATGGCCATCGCTCGCGCCTCGGTGCGGGGAATCTTCACCCGCTGGGCCGACGACGAGGAAGACGAAGAACGTAAACGGATGCTGCGTTCCGAGACCTGGGAAGTCGTTGTGCCCCAACTGTTCCTGTCGTGTAAGCCATCTCCGACCATGGACAAACTCCCTGCCGGCTCTGCCGGTTGACCATCCGTTCCCAGGCTTTCGCGAGCCGATGCCAATCGAAGCAATGCAATTGCCAACTCTCGACGTTGCCCTCACGATTCTGAAGAGCACCTTCGGCTACGACCGGTTCCGGCCCGGGCAGGAGGATATCGTCGCGGCACTGCTGGCAGGCGAGAATGTCCTGGCGGTGATGCCAACCGGATCGGGCAAGTCGATGTGCTACCAGCTTCCGGCTCTGGCGACCGAAAGCCTGTCCGTGGTGGTGTCGCCACTCATTGCCTTGATGCGTGATCAGGTAACCGCGTTGCGCCTCAACGGTGTGGCGGCCGGCCCGCTCAATTCTGCGACGCCTTGGGCGGATGCTGCCGAGACACACCGCCAACTTCGCGACGGTCGATTGCGCCTGCACTACATCTCGCCGGAACGGCTCATGCAGCCGGAGGTACTGGATGGCCTCGCCCGGCTTGGACCGGCGAGGTTCGCCAGCGCACTGCATCTCACAATGGGGCCACGACTTCCGGCCAGACTACCGACGCCTCGCCGAACTGCCGGAGCATTTTCCAGACGCCCGCCTCAGCGCCTTCACGGCAACGGCCGATACCGTTACGCGGCAGGACATCGTCGAACGGCTGTTCGGCGGTCGGGCGAAGATTTTCGTCGCCGGCTTCGACCGTCCAAACTTGCAAATCGGCATAGCCCCCCGGAATTCCGCGGCGCGGCAGATCGATGCTCTGCTGGACCGACACCCTGGGCGGTCCGGGATCGTCTACACCCTCTCGCGCAAGGAAGCGGAGCGGACGGCGCAGCGCCTGTCGTCGCCCGAGCGCACAGCACTGCCCTATCACGCCGGAATGGACCAGGTCGTCCGGGACCGGAACCAAGACCGAATTCTGACCGAAGACGGCGTCGTCATGGTGGCAACTATTGCCTTCGGTATGGGCATTGACAAGCCAGACGTCCGCTTTGTCGTCCACGCCAACATCCAGTCTACCGTCAAGGCCTACTATCAGGAGATCGGCCAAGCCGGGCGTGACGGACTGCCGGCGGAAACCCTCATGCTCTACGGCATGGACGATATCCGGATCCGCCGCTTGATGATCGACGACTCCAACCGGCCGGAGGAGGCAAAGCGGGTCGAGCATCAGCGGCTCAGCGCACTGCTGACTTTGTGCGAGACTGCCGGTTGCCGGCGCCAGACGCTGCTTGGCTATTTCGGCGAGCTCTGCAACCCCTGTGGAAATTGCGACCGCTGCCTCGCGCCCGGCGGCCTCGGACTCGCGGCCCGGGGCCTTCTCCCGGTTCCGGTCCAGCACGTAGTCGCTCATCACCTGCGCGTCCTGCGCGGCCCGGTAGATCTCGCGCGGGTCGTCCCGCAGCGCCTGGATCCACGAGCCGACATAGGCGGCGTGCCGCGACTGGTCGTGGCCCAGCCGGAGCCGGTCCCCGGTCATCATCGAGCTGATCTCCGCCCGCAGTTCCTCGCGGGCGTAGTGCGGGGAGGCGAAGCACTCTTCGATCCCCTTGGTCAGGGTCGGCCGGTTCAACCGATCAGGGTGCCCGGTCCAGTGCCCCAGCTCGTTCAGCGCGGTCTGGTCTCGATCCCCTCGAGCCCTATAGCGATAGCACGTCGGTCCAACAAGGTCCCCGCCTCTTCGTCTGTCGTGACGGTCGAATTGCCTCGCCCTACACCGTGCCGTCCTCGCTCTCCGTCCGAGCGATACGGAACACCTTCGCGCGATCCGTCGTTCCAACCCATCCACTCCGAGAAATCTCACGAAATCCAGCAGATTGCAAAGCGTCCCGGCGACCCTCGGCTTCAACATTGACCTGAGGCCCATGGGCTTCCTGACGGTTTCCCCAACGACCTCTGCAAACGCCTCGACGAACTCAGGGCGGAGAACCTTACTCGACGCATTCAATACAACAGTACTTCGATCGAGATTAGTCAAAGGCCTGCTCGATAAGTTTGAGCTCCCCACTAACCTGTGCGCAGATGCTCTGGAAGTGAGAAGAATAAGATCCATGTTGTTGAAGAGCCGATATTGATAATTCTGTTCCTGAAGAACCTCCCACGTGGGCGGCTACTTTACTGCGGATCTTCTGAACTGTTCTCAAACCATCAAGTCGATTTGACGCGACGTCGAGCGATCCCAACTTGATGAGCAATTTCTCGAATAAGACCAAGCTCTTTTCGTCACTGTTATACGGGACGCCATCGTCATCGAGCATTGCACGAATAATCTTGATCTGAAATCCTTCAATTAATAGTTTTGCAAGTGCAACAAAAGCCTGTGACCACTCATCTCGACTACTGGTAATCGGTACGTTCACGCGGTCAATTAGTGATTCATCACTTAACTTCCAGAAACTGACGTTGGAATTTTTCCAATTCTCAACGATGTACTTTATTTCTTGCAATGGATCAGTTTCCATGATCCATCTCGCTTCAAAATCGTTCGCGACTGCCCGGCGAGAAATACCTGCTTTAGGAGCCTCATTGAAGCTCTTCCAATACAGTTGTTCTTGATACGGAAGACGTCTTAAATCGCAAATATATGCATGAACTTGTCCAGCTTTGTTTACGTCATAGTCTTTCAAATACCATGCGCCGCGGCAATCTACATGACGATCCTTGACAGTATATTTTTCTGAATCAGATTTGTATCTTAGCAATACTTCTGGCCTAAAAATGCCGGCGATACTTCAAATGGAAGCGAATTATCGTTCGCCTCCATATAGTTGGTTGTCGCAGGTGGATCGGTTGAAATCTCTGCGACTCTTCGATTTCTCCAGTCATTTGATATGAAGCTTGCGTATTGTCGATCCGGATCGCCAAACCACTTACGCTCTTTCAATCGGACTATTTCGGACTCCTCGCGCCTGATAGCAACAAGTTGTATTCCCCGCTTGTATAGCGCAATACCTGGGTCACACTGTTGTCTGTAGAAGAAATCCTTGTTTTCGACGATCATTTCTGCAGGACCGTCAGGCCACCGTCTGAATTTCTTTGGATCCAAGAGTGTGAAATCGAACATTCGAATAAGAATCAAATCTGATATTGCGAGATATTCTTCCAATTCTTCTCTCTTGAATGACACCAATGAAGCCTTCGGGTCTGTTTTCTGATCTCGTTTTGTGATCGATACAGAATGCCTGATGTCGCCATTCTCATCATATCGGCAATACGCGGACTGTTCAGCACGCCAGTGAACGTCGGCCAAATGTGAGTATTCCTGCAATATCTCGTAGTAAACTCCCGCGGGTCCATCAAGACCCTCGATGTGACGCCGAAAAATAATGGGCTTTGCGTGCTTTAGTGAGGCACTTCCCCTTACAGGAGCCGTTTCTTCGATGCTAATGTCTCCCTTCCCACTCCACACATAACTTGTTCGAGAGGAATTGACGTCGCAGCTCCAACTTAACAAGTCTTCTTGATCAACGTTGGTCAGTGCAGTCCTAGGAACAGTGACTGAATTCACATAGAGCGAATCGCTGGACGCATAGACGATCAATTCGTCGTCTACTGCATTGTCTCCTAATAGCTTGACGTGGTCTTTGGCCTGTAACCATTCAATATCGTCTGTGCGAGATTGGGGAATTCTATCAAGGGCTTGAATTTGTCGGAGCAATTCAGCGTGTTCAAAGCTTGGCATCTGGAGTGTCAGCCTTGGGATCGAGCTGTCGCGGGCGCGGGATGCTCTCTCATTACTTCTATTGGTACAGATTTGCCGCCGTGCGGTCTCCTGTGCACTGTCAGCAGTTAGGTGTTGCTGTCGCCGGGCGCTGCAGGCCCAGACTTCCTTACATCGACAATTTGGCGAGATCGAGTGAATCGGTATAAGCCGTTCTAGCGCACGGGGTTACGTTTTTCTCGCAATTGGTGTCGCGGGCTTGACATGGCCGGTTCGGTTTTTTTAATATGTCCACATGAAAGGCGGCCCAGCGCACCCCGAACCCTCCCCACTCCCCGCTTCGCTCGGCCTGCGGCCCGGTGAGGCGATCCCCGTCAACGCTCGCCTGAGCATGCTCCTGGACGCTGGCCGCTGGGTCTATTTCCTCAACACCGACCCGATCGACAGCTGCGGCGTCGACGACCGGCCAGGCCGCGCGCGCTGCCTCGGCCGCTTCGCGCTGCTCGGGCTGGCCACGCACGCCGAACTGGCCCGGGCGCACGGGATCAGCGCGCGCACGGTGGCCCGGGCGCGGCGACAGATGGAAGCGCGCGGAGAGCAGGACTTTGACAAGCCGCGCAAGCGGCGGCGCCTGCACGGGATCGAGGATGCGGAGCTGCTGAGGCGGGCGGGGGAGAAGCTGGCGCAGGGAGCGAGCTTGCGCGGGACGGCGCGGGAGCTGGGGCTGTGCTATTCGACGCTGCGGGCGTACCTGCGCAAAGGCCTGCTGGCGGGGGTCGCGGGCCAGCAGGGAGCGGCGGCCGGGCCGGCAGCGGAAGGAGCGCCGGCCGGGAGCGAGCCGGCGGAGGCGGAGGTGCGGGAGCCGCCCGACAAGGAGCGGCGCAACCAGCGCGACGCGCAGGCGCCGCAGGGCCGGGCGACATGCGACACGGCCGGGCGGACGCTGACCAGCCTGGGGCCGCTGCAGGAACGGGAGCCGCGTTTCGCCGCGGCCTCGGCGGTCAGCGGGGGCGGGGTGCTGACGGCGGTTCCGGCCTTGGTGCAGGCCGGCCTGCTGCGCCACGAGGGCCTGCTGCGCCTGCCCAAGGGCTTCTACGGGGTGCGCTCGATCCTGCTGCTGCTGGCGTTCCTGCTGCTGGCGCGCGTGCGCAATCCGGAGCGGCTGCGCTACGAGCAGCCCGGGGAATGGGGTGCCTTGCTGGGCCTGGACCGCTGCCCCTGCGATCGCACGCTACGGCGCAGGACACGCCAGCTGGTGGCGGATACGGCCGCGCTGGAGGCCTGGCGCGGCGCCTTGGCGCGGGACTGGGCCGGCGCCGATCCGGAGGCCGTCGCGACGCTGTTCGTGGACGGGCACGTCCAGGTCTACAGCGGCCAAGGCCGCCTGCCGAAGCACTTCGTGCCGCGGCAGAAGCTGTGCCTGCCGGCCGCGGCCAGCTACTGGGTGGGGGCGCTCGGGGGGGCGCCGTTGCTGTGCGTGCACAAGCAGGTCGATCCCGCACTGGTGGCGGAGTTGCGGGACGGGCTGCTGCCGCAGCTGGAGGAGCTGGGCCTGCTGCCGGCCGCGCAGGAGCCGTCGCGGCCGCGCCTGACGCTGGTGTTCGACCGGGAAGGCTGGAGTCCGGCGCTGTTCGCGCAGCTGGCGGAGCGGGGGATCGCGGTGATCACCTGGCGCAAGGGGCCGCAGGCGGAGCGCTGGCCGGACAGCGAGTTTGTCCCGGCCCGCCTGGCGGTGCACGCGCCCGGCGGCGAACAAGCGCTGGAGGGCCGCATCGCCGAGCGCAAGGCGGCTCTGGGGAACGCCTGCGCGGCGCGCGAGATCCGCTTCTGGATCGACCGGCGCCTGCGCCGGCCGGGCAAGAGCGGCCAGCCGCGCAAGCCGCTGGAGCTGGCGGGCCAGCCGGCGGCGGGCGAGCGCCAGCCGGCGATCCTCACCACGCATCCCACCGCTGCCCGCGGAGCGGGTCGCGGGCCTGCTGCGCTCACGCTGGACGCAGGAGAACTTCTTCAAGTACATGCGCGCGGAATTCGGTCTCGACACGCTGGCCGAGCACGCGCTCGTGGGGGTGGATGCCGACGAGCGGGTGGTCAACCCGCTCTGGCGCTGGCTCGAGCGCGCCTTGCGGAGGCTGCGCGGCAAGGCCGGGCACCTGCATCGCAAGCTGGCAGCCGAGCGCGGCGCGCGTTCGCAGAAGGCCCTCCAGCTCCAGGCGGAGACCGCCGCGATCGAGCGGCGCATCACGGGCCTGGAACTGGCGAAAAGCGACGTCCAGGAGCATGTCCGGGCCGGCGACCTGTCGCCCGAAGAGCGGCTGCAGGCCCTGCCTGCCCCGCTGCGGAACCTGCTCGACACCCTGCGCATGATCGCCTACCGCGCCGAGACCGCCATGGCCGGCGCGGTCGCGCCGGAACTGAGCAGGCCCGAGAATGTGCGCCCCCTGCTCAAGGCGCTGTTCCGCAGCGACGCCACCCTTCTTCCCGACTCTGCGGCCGGGACTCTCACCGTCCGGTTGCTGCACCAAGCCAGCCGCGGCCAGGACGCCGCCCTGGCTGCACTGCTCAAGGACTGAACGAAACCGCGACGCTGTTTCCCGGAACCGACCTGCGCCTGGTCTACGAAATCCTCCCCGACAACCCCCTCACCTCAATCGTTGCCCCAACCCACCCAGAACCGGCATCTCCTCCCACAATCATGCCAACGTAAAACAACCGATGTAAGGAAATCTGAGGCCAGCTGGAGCTGGGGGATTGTACTTGGGAGCCGTTACGTGCGTCGGTTCAGTATGGCTGATGCATCGATTTGTCCGCCGCCCAAAATCCGGGGATTCAACAGCAGGATTGACCCGACTCTGCACCTCGCGCTGCAGTTCTCGATCCAATTGGGAATCGAACAGACTCTGAGCTGTCACATGGCACCTGCCATCTGTTGCAACTGAGTCTATGGGGTTGCTCACGCGGAGCACGAAGTCATTCCAGGGATCCTGTTGAGAATCCCAATGGAATCCCCTGCCGGCTGCTGCGTTCACTGATTCGAAGTCTTTGGCATCACGGAACAATCCTCGAAACCCGATGCCCACTCATTCAACAGGCTACGGAAAACGGGCTAATGAATGTGGCACCGAATCCGTGTCCCAGTTTGTCCTGGTATTTGCGATGCATGGTTCCGCTCATCTCAACTTCGCGTTGAGGGAGACCAGTTCAGCGAGGGCGTCCGCCTCGGTAATCGCGGCTGGCCAGCCGTAGGCGTTAGCAACGGCGGCATCCAGGGCACCGTGCGCATCCATAAGCCACTGTGGGCGGGCGTTGTAAAGATTCGTCAAGGTTCGTTTTGGGAGCGCGCTTGCAGCGTCCTCGTCACGTGGCACCAAACGTTTCGGATACCCAGTTGCTGGCTCGTCGACCCGCTCGACCCATTCGGGAGGATTGAGCCAGCGGAAACGGAGATCGACGAGGCGTCGAGCAGCCTCGGCGATGCCGGCGGCGCGCGAGTCCCCCTCATATTTGGTTGCCGGTACGTCAGGCGTCAGACCAGCCGGAAACGGAAACGTCTCGAACGTGGTGGTAGGCGTGTAGCGAGGACGGTCCTCAAGGCTCGTTCCTTGGCGAAGCGACCAGACTTCATGGAACCGGCTGTGCAGGATCCCGAAAGTCGTGTCATCGTCGCGTGCGATGACGATCAATTGATGATCCGGACAAATACGAGCGTCGCTCCAGGCAAACAGCCGATGCTTTGCGACGGTCGGCGTAGCGATGTAGCGCGAGAGGCCGGCGAGTGCGCGCCACATGCCCTGCCTCGGCTCGACGTGTCTCCACCAATACTCACGATAGGCCGCGCGCCGATTCTTCTGCCTCATTGGGTAAACACGCTCTTTCACCCACCGGAACGGCTCTTCGTACAGGGCTGCATCGCCCTCCGACATCGTCCATCCGAAATCGACGATCCACTTTCCTGACGGCCGCCGGGTCAAATCCATCCCGTTCATCCACGGCTTGAGGACCCTGGCATTGCTCTGACCGTTCGGATTCGCTGGCAGGCGGAGCCACTCCCGTGCCAGTTCGCCGTTGATGTCGAACGGGCCGCCCTTTGTATCACCCATGAAGGCAACCCCAGCGTTTTGTCGCAGACGTCGGACTCTTGTCAAATCGACGCCGGCACCGTCTTGCTTCGCCCTGAGATCTCCGTAGATCTCGTCTACAGGCTCGCCGTTAAGCCTCGCGTCCGCGACGGATTGGTCGTCAGCGCTGGAGAAACACACCAGCGACACCCGAACCGCTGCACCGTCGATCACCCATGGTTCGTCGCTATAGGCCTCGAAGATCCGCCGGGATTTGGTTGCTCCCTGCAAGGCCCGCCGGTTTGCACCGCCCCGGATCGAATTCGTCGCGACGAGCCCAGCCCGTCTTGCCTTCCCTGACGCGATCTGCCGGCCAGCCTTCTCGAACCAGTAGCAGACGAGGTCGGCTTCCGCTGGCACCCGGCCCACGTAGGTCGAGAACATGCGGGCCACATAGTCCTCGCCGAGGTGCGAAATCAGGAGCTTGCCGCCCAGGAACGGCGGGTTGCCGACCACAGCATCCGCCACCGGCCAGTCCGGTTCGGAATCGTCCGCGCTCAGGATCGCGTCACGGCATTCTATGGTGTTGAGCGGCTTCAGGATCGGATCCCGCGCCTCGGCGAAGCCGTTGCGCCGCATCCACTGAATCTCGCCGATCCAAACCGAGACACGTGCCAGTTCGGCCGCGTAGGGGTTAATCTCGATGCCCCTGACGTTGGCCGGGCCTATTTCAGGAAATGAGCGCTGGAAGCCGAACACCTCCGCCTCGAGCTGGACCCTGTGCTCCAAGTCCTTGAGCGCCTGCAAAGCGAGATAGAGGAAGTTACCCGATCCGCAGGCCGGATCAAGCACAGTGAATCTACGCAGGCGATTCAGAAACTCCCGGAACCGGAGTTCAGCTTTGTTGCGTCGTCTGCTCCGGGTGGCGGGCGATTTGGCGGCCGCTGCTCGCTCCAATTCGGCGGCGATCTCGGTCTTCTCCGCCTGCCATTCGGCGAGCCACGGTCGAATCACCACAGGCTCGACAATCAGCATGATCTTCTCGCGGTCGGTATAGTGCGCACCAAGCTGCGCGCGCTTGTCAGGATCGAGGCCGCGCTCGAACAGCGTGCCAAGGATGGACGGGTCGACCTCTGACCAGTCCAGGTCGGACGCCGCCAGCACTGTGTCAATATCGGGCTTCTCCAGAGGCAGTGCATTGGCATCGTCGAACAGGCCGCCGTTGAACCATTCGACAACCTCGAAGCCCACACGGCCTCCGGACGCCATCACTCCGAAGAGTTCTCCGGCCATGTTGGCGAAGGCATCCGGGCTGCGCCGCGCCTGCTGCAACATCCGCGTGAACATTTCATCGGGCAGCAAGCCCACGTCGTCGGCAAACATGCAAAAGACGAGCCGGTTGACGAAGCGCGCGACGACATGCGAGTCGTGGCCATGGTCCCGCAACCTTTGGGCAACCGTGGCGAATGATGCGGCGGCGCGCTCCGTAAGCGATTGTCTGGTCTCGCCCGGCCGCAGCCGATCGGGGTCCGAGAACGCCCACTTGAGCTTGTCGCGGGTCGCCGCGTCAGCGAGACCGTCCAAATCGAATTCGTGCGTCCGGCTTACGCTGTTGGTCCAGTTGGTACGGATCCGGAACCGGCGCATGTCGGAGACGATCAGCAGCGGAGGGTTCTCCAGCGCCAGCGCGTATTGCCGAAGCTGTTCGAACGCGCCATCGAGGTCGGCGCGCTTCCCCTTGTACTCCCAGGCGAAATGGTGGCGCTTCCAGACGTCGGCCCAGCCGTCGCCACCGGTGTCCTTGCGCGCTCCGCGCTCGAAGCAGTACGTCTCGCCAGACGGATCGGATTCAGCCGGCGTCGGTTCGCCCAGCAATCGGCAGAGATCGATGAAGTGCTCTTGCGCCGCCGAACGCTCCTTCAGTTCGGAGGCATGCCACTTGGCTATGAACTCATGGGGTGTCACGAGGCACTGCATTTTCTCCTAGGCGGAGAACCGGAGACAAGGGCTCCGCAGATATCCGCTCTCGTCGGATTCGCTGTCATGTTGAGTCGCACTGCCATTCTCGGCACACCGGAAACACTACATCGCTCCACTGGACGGGTTGAGATGACGGCGCCGGATCTGGTGAGGAATCGGGTCCGCAGGAGTTGCGCAAAGACAGGCCGGGCTCCGCGGCACGTTGTCACAATGCACGATAACAGGATTTCAGGTCGGTCTCGCCGGCCGCTCCACGGGCGCGGACTGCCAGCAGACTCACCGCCGGCAGGCGCCGGCCCGTTCACTGCAAGCCGACGCACGAGAGACGGCTCAACATCGCGGAGACTGAACCGAGCACGGTGTGCGGCGATGCCTCAACCGGCGCCATTCCAAGCCTTGTGTCATTGGCTCGGGGCCCGGTGGGGCCGTCGGGACCAGAGCCGGATCGAGATCACCTAGCAATTCGGCACCGAGGATGCACGGATCAACCTGAAGAGCCTACATTCGAACCTTGGGTATTGGCGCGGACCTGGAACGCCCCGCCAGCGATTCTCGCAGCCGCTGTCCATCGGGTCCTCTGAGCACAAGAACATCGGAGGCCATGCAGACGACCTCGTTTCGGCAAAGGATCTCGCCTTCCGTTTCAAGAACTCGACGATGTAGGCGCCCTGCAGCGTAGATCTGCGCTCCCGCGGCGAGTTGCGACTGAAGGTCCGTGCCATCGCTGATCACAGGGTCGTATCCGGATTCCCAGAATGCGAGGGTCAGAGGCTTGCCGCACCGTTCGGGCGCTGTCTCCCGAATGAAGAAGGCGGCCGAATTGGAGAGCGGAACCGATAGCATGCCCGCGGTGCCGTCCCGAATGCAGGCGTCAGAAGCGACGTAGCCAACAGAAGCGACGTAGCCGAGCAAGTCGACCCGATCGATCACGTAAGCTATGCCTTGGAATCTATTCGCGAACCCGGGAAGCGCCAACCCCAGTTTCGACCTGAGCCTCGCCTCGGCTCCGTCTACCTCTAGATGGAAGTGCCTGCAGCGACTTATGCGACAGATGGTCGATGGAGTTCTTCCTCCCGCCGGTTCGGGATGGGACTACGCCATTCGGAACAGCCTGTGAGCGAAGAAAAGTCGGCATCCGGAAAAGAAATGACACGCTTTACATGCTCAGGCGGCATGGGGTGGACGATGCAGTCTTCGTAATCGATAGACTCCCCTGTCTGGTAACCGCGACTGACGAGGTATCGGCGGTAGGTGCTGTTCTCCAAGTTTCCGAATGGCCGAAGCGACGAGATTGGCACGTCAGCTTCGACGATACGCGGCAAGCCGATACAGCTGAGGGCGGCCGACGTGTGTGGGTCGTTCTCGTGGCAAACGTAGAGAGCCTCACCACCCCAATGGCGAAAGAAACGCCTAATCCCATCTTCACCGGCGTTTCGCGGAGGAAAGAAGCAGAACCAGATCCGTCTGGCCCGGTGCTTATTGTCAGCCTGATTTCTCGACTTGAGACGTTGCGCGATGTAGGGCTCGATCAGGTTGTCCTTCACCAGAGCCTCGATGCGGCGCGCAAGCATTTCAGCGTTGGGCAGTTGCATGCCGTTGCGTCGGACCTCATCCGCCTCGGCATCCGTGAGGCGCGTGCAATGCCAGCCCACAATCTCATATGGCTGCAAGGCATCCCGCAAACCGCCCATGGCTTGATCGAACACCTGAGGAGAGATCCGACTCCGTTTGGTCTCCCAGCGTAGGAACACATCGGCATGCTGATCGAGATAGCCAAGCAGTGCCGGTGGCCACGACGCCGGGCAATCAAGATCAAGCAACTTCTTGGACATTCCGTCTCTACCCGGCTCCCTCGCAGCCCCTGAACGCCAACCGGAATCGGAGCATACTACAGTTCCAAGCCAATACTCCGCTGGCCTTCCCCCAAGGGTCGATTACGGACGGGAATGAGCACACGGGACATATGTGGCGACGGCATTGTGATTTCCCAGAAGAGGCATTCATGAATCGACCCAATCGATCCCGAAGGCGATGCCTCAGAGTTCGTCCGCAAACGAGGAATGCGCCAAGCCACGAGTCTGCGGAGGCTCGCTTCAGACCGCCTCATCGGCACGTCCGGCAACGACGGTCACCGGTGATCGCCTCGGTCACAGCGTGCCCACACTAGCGGCTCGGTCCCTCCACCTCCCTTGGAAAGTGCCTGCGAGAGCCGGGAAGCTCCGGCAGGGACCGCACCGGCGCCGGCTTGTCCCGGGCCGCTTCCCGCTCCCGCTCGACAGCCGCCTCCGTGTCGTGCTGCGGCCCTTTCTCCCGCGACCGGTCCAGCACGTAGTCGCTCATCACCTGCGCGTCCTGCGAGGCCCGGTAGATCTCCCGGGGGTCGTCCCGGAGCGCCTGGATCCACGAGCCCACGTAGGCGGCGTGCCGTGTCGGGTCGTGGCCGATCCGGAGCCGGTCCCCGGTCATCATCGAGCTGATCTCCGCCCGCAGCTCCTCGCGGGCGTAGTGGGACGAGGCGAAGCCCTCCTCGATGCCCTGCATCAGGGTCGCCCGGTTGAGCCGGTCCGGGTGACCCGTCCAGTGCCCCAGCTCGTGCAGGGCCGTCTGGTAATAGGCCGGACCGTTCGGGAACTGCTCCTTGTACGGCAGGATGATGCGGTCCCGGCGCAGGTCGTAGTAGGCCCGGTTCTTGCCGGCGTTCTCGATCGCCGCCCCGGACTCCTTCAGGACCCTCTCCGCCTCCTCGATCGAGTCCCAGGCGTGCGTACCTGCCCGCGGCTCGCGGCGCGGCAGCCCGTCGCACTGCTCGGTGTTGAAGACCGTGTAGGGATAGGACCGGGGCCTGTCCAGTGGCACGGTCTCGTAGACCGGCTTGACGTCCCCGTCCAGGACCGGCCGGCCGTCCCGGTCGCGCGCCACTTTCCTCGTCTCGAACTGCCAGAACAGGATGGCGGAGCCCTTCTCGCCGCGGCGCACCTGGCCTCCGAGGCCCTTGACCTGCTTGTAGGTCCCCCAGCGCTCGTCCTGGTAGCCGCGCTGGTCGGCGACGCTGGCGAGCCAGACCGAGTTGCCGCCGCGGTAGGCCTTGCCGGAGACCACGTTGCGCGGCATGGCCTTCTCGCCCGGCTGCCAGGCCTGCGTCCAGCGGGCCGTGCCGCGCTCGATCTGCTCGATCAGCTGGTCGGCCACCTTGCGGTAGTACGCCTCGCTCCTCTCTGCCGCGCTGGCAGAGGGGCGGGAACCGAATCGCCGCGGGCCGCTCATCGGAAGTTCGCCGCCCCGTCGCCGAGCGGGTGCAGGAACGCCTCGAGGGCATCCTCGAGGCCGTCCACGGGGTCGGGTTCGGCGGGTTGGGGAGCCCCGCACTCGCTGGCCACCTCCGGCGTCGTCTCGATGGCGAAGCCGAGCCCCAGGGCTCGGTCCGCCTCGTCCGCCGTGGCGCACTCGATGAGGAATTCAGGTGTGTCCGTCATGGCCCCAACGTAAGCGTGATCGCGTCTCTTGTGAAGCCCGCGGCGGCCCCGGCCTGGTCTGCGCCCAGCCTCCGCGGGCATCGCCCGGCAAGGGCCCGGAGGGCCCGTTTTCGAGGCCGGGAGTCTAGATTCCGCGGCCTCTTGAAACGGTCCGCAGCCTGGCCGGGACCGGCAGCGCGACCGGCAAGGCAATGCGTCTCTCGCCGCCGCGCAGCGGCAGGCGCCGTGTGGGTCCGGCCTGTCCGTCACCGCTCCGTCGCGTTCCCGGTAGCGGCGTCAGCCGTGGGCTCGTGGAGGATAATGGCACTGGAGGCGCAGTGATGTCCGGAACCGAGATCATCTTCGAGGTCACGGAAGACGAGGTGGATGGGGGGTATTCCGCAACCGCGCTCGGCTACGGCATTCACACGCAAGGCGACTCCGTTGACGAGATCCGTCGGAACGTCAGGGAAGCCGTTGACTGCTATTTCGACGAGGGCATGCCCCGGCCGAAGCTGATCCGCCTGCACTTCGTGCGGGACGAGGTTCTCGCGGGGTGAAGCTGCCTCGCAACGTGAGCGGGGCTTCCTTGCTGGTGTCTCTTCGCCGGCTGGGCTATGAGGCCGTGCGAAGCCGCGGTTCCCATGTGCGGGTCACCACCCAGGTCAACGGCGAGCACCATGAAGTGGTCCCGCTCCACAGTCCGATCAAGGCGGAGACCTTGTCGAGCATCCTGAAGAGCGTCGCCCGGCACCATGGTATGAGCGTCGAGGAGCTGCTGCACCTCCTTGGCCTGTGAGTCCGGGGCCGAATCAAGACCGCGGTACGGCTAGTGGGAATGCCCCGCACCGCCAGGTTTCCGGAGGGGATCGGGGGATCGGGACGAAACCATTCCATGGGCATCGGATAGCGGCGGTCCAGGTGATCGAAGCCCGGGACCTCTTGGAATCCTGCTGTCCGCCCCCGCCCCTCCTCTCGCCCTGTGTCGATTCCGTTGTCGCCCCTGCCGCATCCGCTCCCGGTTTCGCTCCCGGAGACCGTCGCCGCCGGACCTCCGGTAGCGCCTGTTCTGGCACGCCTTGCAAACCGATTTCCTCGGCCCGCGGTGGGCCCACTCCAAACGCCGCTTGCCGCAATCCTCGCAGCCCCACTCAGTACTGGACTTGGCACCCAACTTGAATGTCTCTATTCTCCCGACTAGCGCGCCTGGTTCTGGGAACTCCACAACCGGCTCCTCGGGCGGTACGATCAGTCGCATCGCTTCGACTTCAACGAACCTCCAGAACCAGAACGAGCCGAGCAGCGTGTGGAGCCTTCCCAAGTGATTGATGGACAGGCACGTAACGTCGAAGCAGATCAGTCCAACGACGACATCGTGCAGAGCTGAGTAGTTGACAAGCACCACTTCACCATCGACATACCCTTCGCCGACAATGAACTCCCGCCTTCCCGATCTCCCCTCTGCCGTGAACGTTTGCGATGTTGTGTGTTTCCCCCACGGCAGCAAGTCTCCTATAAAGTAGACGCTGTCTCGATCAGGTTGCCCAATCCCCCCACTTTCAGCAGCCGTTGCGGTTGCGCCCTGGGATGGCTGCATATCGGCAACGGTTTCAAGGGTCAGCAGTGCGCTTCGGTGGTCCGCCGGATCGACCCGATAGCTGATCCGTCTGACGTTTGCTGGCATCCGCGACGATCCTTCCGGCATCACAATGAAGTGTGGACCGGTCCCGAACAGCGGATGGGTTTCCACTCCGCGTTCCAGCGCCGCAATCACATGAGCGTCTTGAAGCCCGTAGGCCAAGAATAGGACGCTGCAATCGGCGAGAACCGACCGAAGTGCGTTCACGAACGGGGCGTCGGTTTGCACATCGTCGTAGTCTCTCGTGGAGAACACCATCGTCTCGACCGAACTGATCGATCCATGCAGTTTGCATATGAACGCTCTGCCGTCGCCCAACAGCTGGGGCAATCGTTCAACATCGGACCGCTGAACAACTTCCGGTCCGGACAAGTGGCGCTCCAAGGACTCGTCGACGTTGGTTGTCAGAACGTACGTCGGCTCGATCCTGTCAAGAGCATGCAACATTCGCTCGTAGACGGGGGTCGGTTGCCGGGCTGCGAAGGCATCAGTGAGACAGGAGAAATAGAGCGCGGAGTCGCTTCTCCTTACCTCCTCGAAGAGCTCGGGGTATGCCCCTTCCGCCAATAGGGACGAAGCGGACTCTTTGGCGTAGTTGCCCACCTCCCTTGCGAATCGCCGGTGCATCTGGTCGGCCAGTTGGTCCCACAGCGGGTAGCCCGCCCACGCGCTGGCACCGGCCCCGAGCCAGACAACTAGGGGACGGCGGCGGCTCGCAATCAGGGATTCGAGAGCGTTAAGCGCTTGGGTCGTCTCGAGATCTTCACAGAACACGATTGATTCCCCTCGAGTCGGCTGTGGGCGTCATTTGCTCCTAAAGTAGTCTGCCCCTGCCTGCACGATGATCCTAGGTCTTTCGAGCAGATCGCTGCGCTGGTAGGGGCCCTTAACGACTTGCGTGAGCACCAGTTCCGCGACCTGCCGGTCCACACCCTCTTCTGCAGGGTACTGTCAAGTTCGCGTCCAAGGAGGACAATAGGTCCCTCAATTCACTGTATCGAGGTCACCGCTTCACACGTGCGATCATCAGCCACCCCGTGTGGCTGTACAACCGGTTGACCCTGAGCTTCTGCGACATCGAGAACCTGCTCGGCGAGCCCGGCGTGAGAGTATCCTACGAAGCGGTCCTTGGTGGTGTCACAAGTTCGGCCCCCGTGCGCTCGCAACCTGTGCCGTCGGCAAGGTCCGCTTGGCGATGTCTGGCATGTGGATGAGGTGTTCATCAAGATCCGCGGGAACGCAGGTATCACGGGAGCGAGGTGGACAAGGATGGCGATGTCTTGGATTCTCTGGTCACGCCTCGCCGGGACGGGACGGGACCCAAGCGGCAAATGGCTCATGCTTTACCGGAAGCTTTGACGCCCGCTGTGCTAACCCACCTTTAACATCCCTCGACCTTTCCGCGGGGCGGCCAACCCCCCAATTGGCCCCTGCATTGCGGTATTTCTTGCGCTAGACTCACGAAATTGCGTGCCTTGTTCTCATTTTTCTGCTGATGACCCTCTTGTTTGTTCATGGCTCGGTCGATCCCCGTATTCGTAGTGGTCGAATGTGTAGTGGTCGAATTGTACTTTATGGACGGATTTCGCTGGATTTCTCCCCCCCTCCACTGCTAGCCTGTCTCTCGTGTTCATCCGTCGCTCGCTCTACCGCCGTGCTCCCGGCGGCCCCTCCTACGCCAACTTCCGCTTGGTCCGCTCCACCCGCGTCGGCGGCCGTGTCAAGCAGATTACTCTCGCCAACCTCGGCTCCGGCTTCGACCTCCAGCGGCAGGACTGGCCCGCCCTCTGCCAGCTCGTCGAATCCCTCGCCGCCGGCCAGCCCCTGCCTCCTCGCGCCGCATCCCCTGCACTCCTCCAGCGCGCCCGCGCCATCGCCCGCCAGATCGTCGACTTCCACGGCCTCGATCCCGATCCCGACTCTCCCGTGCTGGTCGCGGTCGACACCGATTCGCTCCAGAACCTGCGGCCACGCTCGGTCGGGGTCGAGCACGCCGCCCTGTGGGCCCTCCGCCAGCTTGGCCTGCCTGCCTTGCTGGACGCCCTCGGCCTCTCCAAGCAACTCCGGGCCTGCGCTCTCGGCTCCATCGTCGGGCGCCTCGCCGGCCGCTGCTCGGAACGCTCCGCCAATCACTGGCTGCGCTCCGAGAGCGCCCTCGGCGAACTGCTCGGCACGCCCTTCGAATCGATCTGCGAAATGCAGCTCTACCGCGCTTCCGACGCCCTGGTCAAGCATCGCCGCAGCATCGAGAAACACCTCTTCCAAGAGGCACTCTCGCTGTTCGACCTGCAGCCGACCGTCACCCTCTACGATCTGACCAACACCTACTTCGAGGGCCGCGCCTCTGCCCAGCCCGACGCCCGGCGCGGCCATTCCAAGGAGCGCCGGTCGGACTGTCCCCTGCTGACCCTCGCCCTCGTGCTCGACGCCAGCGGTTTCGTGCGCCGCTCGCAGGTCTTCGCCGGCAACGCGTGCGAAGCCAAGACCCTGCAGAAGGTGCTGGAGGGGCTCGCCGTGCCGCAGGGCTCGCACGTGGTGCTGGATCGCGGCATCGCCACCGAGGAGACCCTGGCCTGGCTGCGCGAGCAGGGCTACTTCTACCTGGCGGTCAGCCGCGAGGCCAAGCGCCAGTTCGACCGAGCCGAGGCGCAGGCCCTGCAGACAGCCTCCGGCGAGGAGGTGCTGGTGCACAAGCTGACCAGCGAGGACGGCAAGGAAGCGCGCCTGCACTGCTACTCGCGGCAGCGCCACAACAAGGAGCAGGCGATCGAGGAGCGTCGCGCGCAGAGACTGGAGCAGGAGCTGGAGAAGCTGCACGCGGGGCTGTCCCGGCCCCGCGCACGGCGCAAGCTGGAGGCGGTGCAGCAGCGCGTGGGCCGGATTTGCGAGCGCAGCCAGGGCGCCTCCCAGCACTACCGGATCACGGTCGAGGCCGACGAGGCAGGCCAGCTGGCAGCCGCGGTGCGCTGGCAGCGCGAGCCCAAGCCGGACTCGCGGGCGACCCATCCCGGCGTGTACTGCCTGCGCAGCAACGACACCAGCTGGGAGGCCGCAGCGATGTGGCGGGCTTACATTGGCCTCACCGATGTGGAAGCGGTCTTCCGCTGCCTCAAATCCGAACTGGGCCTGCGGCCGATCTACCACAGCAAGCCGGAGCGCTCCGAGGGACACCTCTTCATCACGGTGCTGGCCTACCAGGCGGTGCAGGTGATCCGGCGCAAGCTCAAGCAGCACGGCGAGCACGCCAGCTGGACCACCCTGCGCGCGATCCTGGGCACCCAGCGCCGGGTGACCACCACGATCCAGTGCGCCAACGGCCAGACGCTGCACTTGCGCCGGACCACGCCTCCGGAAGACGAACTCCAGCCCCTGTATCAGTCTCTCGGCATTGCGGAACTGCCCGGCAAGACCAGCAAAATCGTGCTCTGATTCCAGGTCGATCGACTTTAGCGCGCACTTTGTAGTGCAACCACGCTTCCATTGCCCCCCTTAACTCCTGTCTGGTCAGTAATTTACTTAAATCGCATGTTAAACATGGGCTAATCCGTGACGATCCACTACTGAATCGAGTCCGGCCAGTTGAACCGGGAAATAGAAGTGGGCGCGGCCGGCCTCGGTCGCTCCGCCACCTGCCCCTATCGGAACGGTTGGGGGATGTCCAATAGGCTCGCAGCGGGTCTCCCCCCAATGTGTGCAATCGCTGCCATTGACACCAAGGTGCTGTTCTACCGCGAGCTTACAAGCGTGTAGGAGATCTCTGCATCGGACGCAGCGACTCGCCAGCCGCGAATTGAGTCTTTCGTTCTTGCCGTTGTCCCATGGGGAACCCGGCTCGATGAGGGCCGCGGGAGAGCCCGAATGTGGCGATCGATTGCCAAGACCGCCAAGGACCAAGGTACGTATGGGGTCTGCACGAGCGGCCGTATCGAGCCGTAGCCCAGCTCAAGAGCCAATGATCGGCAGGTGCTAAGGAGAGAGTGCCAACACACTGTGAAGATTAGTTTCCAATTCTGTCGCGAAACCAGCACCAAGTCTTGATAGCCAATGCCCCGGGAACTCGGACTACGAGTCCGAAGACAAACGACAGGCTCGCCGCGACCCAAACCACATCAGCTAGGAGGATTACTCCTGAGAGAAATAGCGCCCCTAGAGTCAAGCCAACGAGTGTAGCCAAGGGTAAGGGGACACCCATGAACTGCTGTTGGTTCATTCGAGATTCAAGCCGCACTCCCTTGTGCAGTACTTCAAGTTCAATCCGAGGCATCTGGTCTCAGATTTCCTTACATCGGTTGTTTTACGTTGGCATGATTGTGGGAGGAGATGCCGGTTCTGGGTGGGTTGGGGCAACGATTGAGGTGAGGGGGTTGTCGGGGAGGATTTCGTAGACCAGGCGCAGGTCGGTTCCGGGAAACAGCGTCGCGGTTTCGTTCAGTTCCTTGAGCAGTGCAGCCAGGGCGGCGTCCTGGCCGCGGCTGGCTTGGTGCAGCAACCGGACGGTGAGAGTCCCGGCCGCAGAGTCGGGAAGAAGGGTGGCGTCGCTGCGGAACAGCGCCTTGAGCAGGGGGCGCACATTCTCGGGCCTGCTCAGTTCCGGCGCGACCGCGCCGGCCATGGCGGTCTCGGCGCGGTAGGCGATCATGCGCAGGGTGTCGAGCAGGTTCCGCAGCGGGGCAGGCAGGGCCTGCAGCCGCTCTTCGGGCGACAGGTCGCCGGCCCGGACATGCTCCTGGACGTCGCTTTTCGCCAGTTCCAGGCCCGTGATGCGCCGCTCGATCGCGGCGGTCTCCGCCTGGAGCTGGAGGGCCTTCTGCGAACGCGCGCCGCGCTCGGCTGCCAGCTTGCGATGCAGGTGCCCGGCCTTGCCGCGCAGCCTCCGCAAGGCGCGCTCGAGCCAGCGCCAGAGCGGGTTGACCACCCGCTCGTCGGCATCCACCCCCACGAGCGCGTGCTCGGCCAGCGTGTCGAGACCGAATTCCGCGCGCATGTACTTGAAGAAGTTCTCCTGCGTCCAGCGTGAGCGCAGCAGGCCCGCGACCCGCTCCGCGGGCAGCGTGGGATGCGTGGTGAGGATCGCCGGCTGGCGCTCGCCCGCCGCCGGCTGGCCCGCCAGCTCCAGCGGCTTGCGCGGCTGGCCGCTCTTGCCCGGCCGGCGCAGGCGCCGGTCGATCCAGAAGCGGATCTCGCGCGCCGCGCAGGCGTTCCCCAGAGCCGCCTTGCGCTCGGCGATGCGGCCCTCCAGCGCTTGTTCGCCGCCGGGCGCGTGCACCGCCAGGCGGGCCGGGACAAACTCGCTGTCCGGCCAGCGCTCCGCCTGCGGCCCCTTGCGCCAGGTGATCACCGCGATCCCCCGCTCCGCCAGCTGCGCGAACAGCGCCGGACTCCAGCCTTCCCGGTCGAACACCAGCGTCAGGCGCGGCCGCGACGGCTCCTGCGCGGCCGGCAGCAGGCCCAGTTCCTCCAGCTGCGGCAGCAGCCCGTCCCGCAACTCCGCCACCAGTGCGGGATCGACCTGCTTGTGCACGCACAGCAACGGCGCCCCCCCGAGCGCCCCCACCCAGTAGCTGGCCGCGGCCGGCAGGCACAGCTTCTGCCGCGGCACGAAGTGCTTCGGCAGGCGGCCTTGGCCGCTGTAGACCTGGACGTGCCCGTCCACGAACAGCGTCGCGACGGCCTCCGGATCGGCGCCGGCCCAGTCCCGCGCCAAGGCGCCGCGCCAGGCCTCCAGCGCGGCCGTATCCGCCACCAGCTGGCGTGTCCTGCGCCGTAGCGTGCGATCGCAGGGGCAGCGGTCCAGGCCCAGCAAGGCACCCCATTCCCCGGGCTGCTCGTAGCGCAGCCGCTCCGGATTGCGCACGCGCGCCAGCAGCAGGAACGCCAGCAGCAGCAGGATCGAGCGCACCCCGTAGAAGCCCTTGGGCAGGCGCAGCAGGCCCTCGTGGCGCAGCAGGCCGGCCTGCACCAAGGCCGGAACCGCCGTCAGCACCCCGCCCCCGCTGACCGCCGAGGCCGCGGCGAAACGCGGCTCCCGTTCCTGCAGCGGCCCCAGGCTGGTCAGCGTCCGCCCGGCCGTGTCGCATGTCGCCCGGCCCTGCGGCGCCTGCGCGTCGCGCTGGTTGCGCCGCTCCTTGTCGGGCGGCTCCCGCACCTCCGCCTCCGCCGGCTCGCTCCCGGCCGGCGCTCCTTCCGCTGCCGGCCCGGCCGCCGCTCCCTGCTGGCCCGCGACCCCCGCCAGCAGGCCTTTGCGCAGGTACGCCCGCAGCGTCGAATAGCACAGCCCCAGCTCCCGCGCCGTCCCGCGCAAGCTCGCTCCCTGCGCCAGCTTCTCCCCCGCCCGCCTCAGCAGCTCCGCATCCTCGATCCCGTGCAGGCGCCGCCGCTTGCGCGGCTTGTCAAAGTCCTGCTCTCCGCGCGCTTCCATCTGTCGCCGCGCCCGGGCCACCGTGCGCGCGCTGATCCCGTGCGCCCGGGCCAGTTCGGCGTGCGTGGCCAGCCCGAGCAGCGCGAAGCGGCCGAGGCAGCGCGCGCGGCCTGGCCGGTCGTCGACGCCGCAGCTGTCGATCGGGTCGGTGTTGAGGAAATAGACCCAGCGGCCAGCGTCCAGGAGCATGCTCAGGCGAGCGTTGACGGGGATCGCCTCACCGGGCCGCAGGCCGAGCGAAGCGGGGAGTGGGGAGGGTTCGGGGTGCGCTGGGCCGCCTTTCATGTGGACATATTAAAAAAACCGAACCGGCCATGTCAAGCCCGCGACACCAATTGCGAGAAAAACGTAACCCCGTGCGCTAGAACGGCTTATACCGATTCACTCGATCTCGCCAAATTGTCGATGTAAGGAAGTCTGGGTCTGGGGTCGCATCGTTCAGAAAACGGAGGTAGACTACCTGACCACGATTCATAGTTGGAATCTGGAATTCCCGCAACCTATGAACTAGTGGGATTTGAGAAGATGTCGCTGAGTCCCCTTGCTGAACGGAGATTTGTTGTGAGCGGTCCTCTGTCCACTTGAGGACCCTAGTTGTGCCGACAATCCCCGTCTGTTCGGTCAGGAGAGCCGTATCGAAGGCAACCACTCGAACCACGATGCCTTCGTAGTCGTTCAGGCTCTCGTTTCGGAGTTCGACCCTTGAGAGATAGAGGTTTTGGACCGACTTATTGTTCCAAGTGACTCGCACCGTCCCGAAGACCGGATCGTCAGTAGACAAACCGGCGGGGAAATGTGAAACGAAGTAGGTGAACAGACCCCGTTTGTTTAGAAGACGTTGCGTCAACAGCGTCAAGGCTGCGCCGCCGAGGCACGCGATCAACGCGACGATCAGGCGATTCTCGAACATTTCAGTGTTACTCACTAGACATAGTGTCAAAGTTCCACGCCTCCGGGCGAATCCGGCGCAATGCGTGTCCGTAACCGCGACAGGTTGCGGCTTCGGCCCTTGCAGGAGGACGCCAGTGGTCGCTATGGCTTGCGCAGCAAACACGCAGAATGACCTTCCGCGATGTTCCGACTAGAATTTCGCCTACTCGGGCCCTGACGCCGGTCGTGCTTGAGCTGTGGCCGTGAGGTACTCCGCCCAAGCCTGCATCAGTTTCCGCCGCCTATTAAGCAGGTCAGATCGCGCATAGGCGGCCTCGACTTTGTTCTTGACGGCATGCGCCAAACACGCCTCCGCAACTTCGCGAGGCTGGCCCGTCTCTCCGCACCAATCGCGGAATGAAGACCGGAATCCATGTGGGACCGCTTCGATGCCTTGCTCTCGGACCAGCTTCGATACCGTCGAGTCTGAAAGCGCCTTGCCGGTGACCGAAGGAAAGATCAGTCCCTCCCTGCCCGAAAGCTCCCGCATCTCGTTCAGGATGGCGAAGGCTCGCGGTACCAGCGGCACCCTGTGCTCACGCTGTGTCTTTGAACGATCCGCTGGGATCGTCCAGACTCCCGATTCGAGGTTGACTTCTCCCCACTCCGCCAGCCGGACCTCGCCCGACCTGCACGCAGTCAGCACCAGGAACTCGAACGCCGCCTTGGTTCCAGGCCAGGCGCCGCTCTTCCGCACCGCTGCGATCGCGGCCGCGACCTCGCCATGCGGCAACGCCGCGTAATGCTTAGTCTTTCCCCCGTTCCGGGGCAGGGCAGCGTCGAGCGCAGTCCCGGCGGGATCGTCAGTGCGGTAGCCCTGGGCAATGCTCCAGCGGAAGATCCGGGACAGTCTCTGCTTGATGCGGCGCATCGTCTCGCGCTTCGCTGCCCAGTGCGGCAACAGCACTGACATCACGTCGGCGGTGGTGATGTGGTCGACGCGCTTGCGCCCCAGTTGCGGCATCACGTAGTCACGCATTCCGGCCCTCCATATCTTTTCCGTGCGACCGCTGTCCTTCCAGTTAGCGGAATGGACCGCCAGCACTCGCTCGCTAGATTGTGCAAGCGTCGGGATACCGCGGCGCGGGTCGTGCCCCATGGAGAGGGCGCGGCGATTTTCCAGCGCGGCCTTGCGAGCCTCGGCCAGCGTCACGACCGGATACGAGCCGAGCCCGATGCTGACCGGCTTGCCGTTGATGCGCAAGCGTTGGCTCCATGTCCGCGATTGGCCCCCGTACTGCATCGGCTTGACTAGCAGCGAAAGACCGTGGCCCCCGCGCCCGTCACCGTAACGTCCCGGGCGCGTCACTGTCTTTACGAATGTCGCCGAAAGCCGTTTCTGGGTTCGTGTTCCCTCTGAGGTTATGCCTTCAGTTATTACTTTCATGAAGAGAACGCCCGAAACCTCACCTTACCACAAGATCCAGTAACTATATTGTCATCAATGATTTAAGGGTCCACCTGAGACTTGCGAACACCCCCCGATCCCCTGCATTCGTGGAGCCCCCCGGCACCAGTTCGGGGTCGGTGCTGCGCGGCAAGGACTGCCCGTTACTGTATCCTCGATCCCATGCAGTGCCGCCGAACGCGACGCCTCCTCCTGGCTGTCGCCTGCGCGGCATTTACCCGGCCGGTGCGCTCGGAGACGTCGCGGCCGGTGGTTGCGATCCGGACCTCGAAGGGAGATGTCAGGGTCGAGTTGTACCCGGATGTCGCGCCCAGGACGGTCGAGAACTTCCTCAGCTACGTGAAAGCCGGCTATTACGACGACACGGTCTTCCATCGGGTCATCGAGAACTTCGTTGTGCAAGGGGGCGGATTCACGCCCGAAATGGCACTCAAGCCTAGCGGCAAGCCTGTTCGCATCGAAACGAAGAAAGGAATGCAGAACGTGCGCGGCACGGTCGCGATGGCGCGGCAGTGGGGCCAGGACACCGCGACGTCGCAGTTCTTCTTCAATCTGAAGGACAACGCCAATCTCGATCGAGGGACCCAGCGATTCGGATACACCGTGTTCGGTCGCGTGATCGACGGGATGGCGGTCGTGGACCGCATTTCGCGGGTCCAGACCAGCAGGCGGGGACCGATGGAGGACGTCCCGATACTGCCGGTTTTTCTCGAGACCGCGCGGCTCGAGGACTAGGCGGGGGCCCGACGCCCGAAATCGCCCTATCGCGATTCCAGGGGGACTGCGTTGAAGTTCCGCGTGAGCGGCACCACCTCCGCCCCAGGAGGGGCCTCGAATTCGAACATCGAAGCCTCCAGGCTGGGGTTTGTCTCCTCGTCCGAGAATCGATAGGCGTTGACTGACTCGTCCCGTCCGACGATACGGATGCCCGTGATCCGGTAGTTGCTCGGATCGAAGGTGAATTCCACCCTGGAATAGAAGTCCTGGCCGGATCGGCCCTCGCCGATCAGCACCTTCTGCTCCCCGGCTTGCTCGATCTGGAGGTTGCGGAACATCCTGCGCAGCCGCATCCGTCCCAGCAGGAACGACAGCGGCGCCCTCAGGTCCGACATCGCCTCCAGCTCCACCTGCCGCACTTGGTTCGTGTTGGGGTTGTACATCCGGAAGATCTTGCCGTCGCTGATGGCGATCTTGCCTTCCGGCTCGGCGTACTCCCACCGCATCTTTCCGGGCCTGAGCAGGTACAGCGTGCCGCTCTCCGAGGTCCGCTTCTGCCCGAGATACTCGATCGACTGCTCGAAACCCATCTTCAGGCCGCTGAGGCTGTTGTAGTGGCGCTCGACTGCCTCGATCGTCTTGTTGACGGACTGGGCTCGCAGTTGCGCTTCCGGCAAGGCCCCAAGGGCTAGGAGCAGGCAAGAGAATATCGCGATTCTAGGCATGAGGTAGGCCGCCCGCAGGCGGGTTCGGAGCGGCCCGGTCGCATGCGCCGGTGCCGCTTTCTCTAAGTATAGGGTGCCGTCCGGGCTCAGTCCCTCAGCAGCTTGCGGATGCCCCGTGTGGCCTGCCGGATGCGCTGGACGTTCTCCACCAACGCGAAGCGAACGTGCCCGTCGCCTTCCGGCCCGAATCCGATGCCCGGCGACACCGCGACAAGAGCCCTTTCGAGCATCAGCTTGGAGAATTCCAGGGAGCCGGCCCGTGCGTAGCGCTCCGGGATCTTGCCCCACACGAACATGGTTGCCTTCGGAGGCTCGATGACCCAACCGCCCTTGCCCAGCCCGTCGATCAGCGCGTCCCGTCGCTCCTTGTACATCGCGGCAGTCTCGCCGGTGAAATCCTCGCATTGCCTCAGGGCGATGATTGCGGCAATCTGGATCGGCTGGAACATTCCGTAGTCCAGGTAGCTCTTGATGCGTGCCAGGGCGTCGATCATCTTCGGATTTCCCAAGCAGAAGCCGACTCGCCAGCCCGGCATGCTGTAGCTCTTCGACATCGAGAAAATCTCGACGCCGACTTCCCTGGCCCCCGGCACCTGCAGCAGCGACGGTGCCCGGTAGCCGTCGAAGACGATGTCGGCGTACGCAAAGTCGTGCACCAGCATTGTGCCGTGCCGGTGGGCCAGCTCTACGAGCGGCGGAAAGAAGTCGTCGCCGACGCACTGGGTTGTTGGGTTATGCGGGAATGAAGTCAGGATCATCGTCGGCTTGCGGCCGGGCTTGCTGAAGATGTCCTCGACCCGATTCAGGAACTCGTCTGGCGAGGGCATCGGAATCGCGATCTGCTGCCCGTCGGCCATCACGACGCCCCATTGGTGGATTGGATACGAGGGATCCGGCATGGCTACGCCGTCTCCCGGTCCGATCGTCGCGAACGTCAGATGCGCCAGGGCGTCCTTGGATCCCATGGTGGCGATTGCCTCCGCATCGGGGTCCAGATCCACTCCGTAGTTGGCCAGATAGCGCTTGCAGATTTCCTCTCGGAGACGCGGGATCCCGCGCGAGAGCGAGTATCGGTGGTTGCGCTTGTCCCGGGCGGCTTCGGTGAGTTTCTCCACCACGGCCGGGGGGGTGGCGCCGTCCGGGTTGCCCATTCCTAGGTCGATGACGTCGAGGCCGGCCCTCCGGGCCTTGGCACGCATCGTGTTGATTTCCGCGAAGACGTACTTGGGGAGCTGGCCTATCCGGTGGAACGGTTCGTCGTCGAAAAGCCCCATTTGCCCATTCTCTCAGACCACGGCCGGATCGGATCTGGCGACGCGGCAGCCGACCGGCTTGGCAGGTCCCGACCCGCTTGCCGCCGACCTAGTCTCCCGGGACCGGTTCCCGTTGGGTTGCCGCCTGAACGGCCCGGAAGCCATTCTGCCGCGTCCCGTACACCAGCCACCGTGCCGCCGACCGGATGTCGTCCATGACCAGGTACAGCGATGGGACCAGGATAAGCGTCACGGCGGTCGCGAACAGCACGCCCGAGGCCAGAGCGACCGCCATCGGGATCAGGAACTGCGCCTGCAGGCTCTTCTCGAGCATCAGCGGCGTCACGCCCGCCGCGGTGGTCAGCGATGTCAGCAGAATTGCCCGGAAGCGCGCCTCGCCCGCCTGCTGCACGGCGTTCTTGAGCGATGCCTGAACGCGTGAGTTCTTGTTGATGAACGCGACCAACACCAGGCCGTCGTTGACGACGACTCCCGCCAGCGCCACCATTCCGCACATCGACAGGAAGCTGACTTCCATGCCGAGGATGGCGTGGCCCCAGATCGCGCCGACCATTCCGAAGGGAATCGCGCTCAGGATGATCGCAGGCTTCCAGTAGCTTTTCAGGGGAATTGCGAGCATCCCGAACATCACGAACATGATGATGCCGAATCCCTTCAAGAGGCCATCCATCGACTCGGCGAAATCCGCCTCGTCGCCTTCGAAGGAATACCTGATCCCGGGATACCGGGCCATCAGATCGGGCAGGAAGTCCGCCGCCATGGCATCCGCGATCTGCGGGCCGGTCGTGATCGTCTCGTCGACCTCTGCCTGGACGTTGATCGATCGCTGGCGATCGATTCTAGTGATCGCTGCCGGTCCGCGCCCGATCGATCCGGTAGCGACCGTCGCAAACGGGACCTCGTCGCCCCCCGGCGTGCGGACGCGCATCTGCTCGAGGTCGCCGAGCGAGCGGCGGTCCCCCCTGGGGTACCGCACCATCACCCGCACATCGTCCCGGTTTCGCTGAATTCGCTGCGCTTCCTCGCCGAAGAATCCTTGGCGGACCTGCCGTCCCAGCCCTTGCAACGTCAGTCCGAGCGTCTCGCCCTCGGACGTCAGCGCGAGCTTGACCTCCGGCTTGCCCGCCCGATAGGTGTCGGTGATGTCGATGACGCCCGGGTACTCTGCAAGCTTGGCCTTGACGATCTCGGCAACTTCGCGAACGATGCCGAGGTCCGCCCCGCTGAGCTGGAGGTCGATCGCCTTGCCTCCGCCGATCAGGTCGTGCTCGATCGAGAGTTCGACCGCTCCTGGAATCTGGCCTACCTTCTCCCGCCAGCGGCTGGCTATCTCCGTGGCAGGGACAGTTCGCAGCTCGGAGTCCAGCAACTCCAGATTGACCTCCCCAAGGAAGTCGCCCTGAGCGGCGCCAACTCTGCCCCCCGGGCCGCTCTGGATCACCCGGAATGGATGCTCGCCGATCGAAGCGAGCACATGCATGACCGGGTCCCGGCCGTGTTCGGCGGCGAGCTCGCTTCGCAGCTCGGCGGCAGTGCGCTCCAGGCGGGCCACGCCTTCCCTCGTCGATTCGACAGGAGCATCGCGGGGCATTGTCAGGAATCCGACGACGTTGTCGGATTCGGTCGTCGGGAACAGAACTAGCCGCACAATTCCGGACCCGACTAGGCCGACCGTCAGCAGGACCGCGAACAGCGCGACCGAGAGGGTCAGGTAGCGCCACTCCAGCGCCCTGCGCAGCAGCGGCCGGTAAGCGTTGCGAATGGTCCAGTCCAGCCCGTTGGAGAATATGTCGAAGAATCCGTTCCACAGGCGCGCGATCGGGTTCGGGTTGGCGGCCGCTGCCGGTCGCTTGTAATGCGCGAGGTGGCAGGGCAGTATCAGATTGGATTCGACCAGTGAGAAGAAGAGCGTGGGCACGATGATCAGCGGGAAAACCCCCATGATCTTGCCCATGATTCCCGGCACGAAGAGCATCGGCGTGAACGCCGCCATGGTCGTCAGCACGCCGAAGGTTACCGGCACCACGACCTCGTAGGTTCCGCGGATCGCCGCGCTCGTCCCCTTGCCGGTCCGCACCTGGGTGGTGTAGATGTTCTCGCCCACTACGATCGCGTCGTCGACCACAATGCCGAGCACCAGGATGAACGAGAACAGGGACATCATGTTGATCGACACGTCGAAGACCGGCATCACCGCGATCGCCCCTAGGAACGAGATGGGAATGCCGATCGTGACCCAGAACGCCAGCCGCAGGCGCATGAACAGCGCCAGCACCACGAAGACCAGCACGAGGCCCGTCATCGCATTCTTCACGAGCAGGTCAATGCGGCTCTTGAGCAGGCGGGCAGAGTTCTGCCAGGTGAACACCTCGATCCCCTCCGGCGCCGACGCCGACGCGCGCTCGACGTAGGCCTGGACCGCTTCCGCTACCGACACGGCGTTCTGCTCGCCGACCCTGTACACCTTGATCATCACGGCGGGTTTCCCGTCGAAGATCGCGGAAACTGCCAGGTCCTCGAATCCATCGATGACCGTGGCGACGTCTCTGAGATAGATCCTCGTTCCGTCAGGGCGTGTCAGCAGAGGCAGGTTCTCGTACTCCCCGCCCGAATAAGCTTGCCCCTTAGTGCGGAACAGGATTTCCCCGTTCTCGGTCTTGACCGAACCGCCAGGAAGGTCGACCGAGGACTGCCGCACGGCGTTCGCAACGATGTCGAACGTGAGGCCCCAGCGACGCAGCGCTTCCTCGGACACCTCGATCGAGATCTCGTACGGCGGCGCGTTGCGCAGCTCGGCCTGGGAAATCTCCGGGAGGGCGGTCAGGTCGTCCCGGACCTGCTCTCCCATCCTCTTCAGGGTTGCGAGGTTTGCGTTGCCAGCGATCGCGACATCAATGACTTGGAACCTGGTCGTGATCTCCTGGATGATCGGTTTCTCGACTTCCTCGGGAAACGTGTCGATCGCGTCCACATTCATCTTCACGTCGTCGAGGACCTTCCGCACGTCATAGCCGGCAAGCAGTTCGAGCGTGAGCGAGCCGCGGCCCTCATTGGCGGTCGAAGTCATCGTCTTGATCCCGTCGATGCCCTGCAGCGCTTCCTCGATGCGCAGGCAGACCGCTTCCTCGACCTCTTGCGGGGCAGCCCCGCGATACTCGACCGAGACCGTAATCATGTCGAGCGAGAACTCGGGAAAGATCTCCTGCTTGAGATCGGTCAGCACGATGGCGCCGCTCGCCACGACAACCAGCAGCAGGAGATTCGCGGCGACGCCGTTGCGCGCGAACCAGCCGATGACGCCTTTCATGCTCCGTCTCCGTTCGTCGCAGCGCCGCCAGCCGCCTCGCCTTCCGAGATCGTTCGGACGTTCATGCCGTTGACCGCCGCTTCCATCGGGGACACGCAGATCAGCTCGCCTTCCTTGATGCCTTCGCGTATCAGCACGACGTCGCGCTCGCTGCGCAACGGCACCACTTCGCGGAACTGCAAGCGCCCCCGGCTATCGACCACGTACATGATGTTGCCTTCGCGCAGGGCGTTGCGAGGGGCACGGATCACGTCGCGCACGCGAACACCCTCGATCTCAGCCTGGACGAACATGCCAACCGCCAGAGGCGGGCGGCGTGAATCGCGCCCCCGGGCATAGGGGTCCTGCACCTGGGCGATCGCGTTCACCATGCGGGTGCGCGCATCGATCTCACCTTCAGTCCGCACGATGCGGCCCCGCCAGGAGTGCTCCTCGCCCGCGAACTGCGCGACGAGCTTGACCCTGGGGCCCTCGACCGACGAGGACGCGTCGCGGTAGGCGAGCGGAAGGTTGCAGAATTCGAGTTCGGAATTCGGAATCGGCAGCCGCACCTCGGCGACATCGACGGAATAAAGGGTCGCCAGTGTCATCCCGCGCTGGACGAACTGGCCTATATCGACCTGCTTCGACCGGACCCGCCCGGCGAACGGAGCGCGCAGCACGGTGCGCTCGAGATCGTACTCCGCCTGCCGCAGATTGGCTACCGCAGCGGCCAGGCTCGCCTGCACTTCGGCGATCTGAGGTTCCCGGAAGAGCAGGGGCGAGGGTTTCCCGGTCCCGAGCGATTCCCACTCCAGGCGCGCGACCTCGGCCTCCTGCCTCTCGGTCGTCAGCCGGAGCTTGGCTTGCTCGATCGCGGCCTCGGTGCGAGTAATGGCGAGCTCGTACACGCGGGTCTCGATCTTCAGCAGCACGTCGCCCTCGTTGAAGAATCCGCCGGCGGCCAGAGACGGCGAGACTTCCACGACTCGGCCGGAAATCTCCGGAACTAGCTGGGACTCGGTGCGGGGCGCGACGGTTCCCTCCGCGCGCACGGAGAGCGTCAGGTTCGTCCGCTCGGCGGGGATTACGCGAACGAGCGGCGGTTCGACGACGATCGGTTCCGGCTGCGGGGCTTCGTAGGAATCGATCAAGGACTTCGCCGTCCAGCCGCCCAACGCGAGGACGAGCAACGGCAGGCCGGTCATCAATACGAGCCGGATCTTATTCATGGCCATCTCCTAAGGTGTCGGAGCCGGCCCTGCCGCCGGCGCGTCATCGAATCCGCCCCCGAGAGCGAGGTGCAGGTCGACGCGGTTGTCAATCCTGGCCCGCTGGAGGGCCATGACGGCGCTCTCGGCTTCGAGAACGGTCCGCCGGAGGGCGAGGATCGAGAAGACGTCGCCCATGCCCGCGCCGTAGCGCCGTTCCGCCAGGCCGATCGCTTCTCGCGTGATTCGCTGCGAATCCTGCAGCGCGCTTTGCTGGTCGCGCAGCGTCTGTTCCGACGCCAGCGCCGACTCGACCTCCAAGTACGCCGTCCACATGAGGTTCTCGTAGTTGGCGGCCGCTTCCTGCGACAGCGCCTCGGTGACCCGCACGTTCGCCTTCAGCCGCCCGCGATTGAAGAGCGGCTGCGCGAATCCGAGCGCGTAGCTCCACACCTGCAGGGTCGGGTTGACTAGGTCAAGAAGCGTGTTGCTGGCAGTGCCGGCCGTGGACGTGAGCGAGAAGCTGGGCCGCAGCGCGGCCCGGGCCTGCACGATCCGGGCGTCCGCGCCCAGCAGGGCCTGCTCTGCGGAATTCAGGTCCGGCCGCCGGAGCACAAGTTCGGCCGGCAGGCCGGCAGGCACCTGTGGCGGAATGGTCGGCAGCTCCGCTCCCGGCACCCTCTCTCCGGCGGGATACTCGCAAGCCAGCACCTCGACCTGGCGCACGAACATGTCGCGCGCCCTTTCGCGCTCTGTTACCGTCGCCTTGGACCGTTCGATGTCGCTCTCCGAAACGCGAACGTCGACCGGTGATCGCGAGCCGTACCGGTAGCGCTCCCGGGTCCGCTCCGTCACGGTTTCTAGGTGCTCGACCACCGCCTGCGCGAGCTCGACCTGCGCGTGGGCCTCGACAGCCGCGAACCACGCCTTGGCCACTTGCCCGCTGATGACAGCCGGGCGGCGCGCCGGTCGGCCTCTCGGGCTGCGATACCGGCGTCGGCGGCGAGCTTCTCCGAACTGAGCCGGTTCCAGAGATCCGCCTCCCAGGCGATGTTGAAGGTCAGGCCCGAATTCGAGTAGGTGTTGCTGAGAACGCGATCGGCAAAGCCCGGGAACGGGAGACCGACGAAGTTCTGGCGCTGGCGGAGCCGATTGACGCCGACGCTGATGTCAGGCCAGTCGGAGGCGCCGGCAATCCGTCTCTCCTGGGCGGCGACCTCGATCCGAGCGGCCGCGGCGCGAAGGCTCTGGTTGCAGTCCAAGGCCTTCCTGATCGCCGAGTCCAGGCCCGGATCGTCAAAGTAGGCCCACCAGTCCGCGCCGGGAGCCAGCGGCTCGGTCGCCGCGCCCTGCCAGGCCTCGGGCGCCGGAACCTGGAATTGGTGAACGGGCAGCTGCACCGGCTTCGAACAGGCTGTCATCAGCAGGACTGATGTCGCGATTGTGGATTGGATGCTCATCTCTAGGTTGCCCGCGTCGTTTCCTGAATTCGTTGGGAGATATCGCCGTCGGCGGCTTCGGCGCGAAAGCCGGCGGCTACGAATCGCACCATGGCCTCCAGCGTGACGTCCATGTTCGAAGGGTCGCAGGCTCCGTCTGTCAATTTCCGGGTGCGGTTCGAATCGAGCATCGTATGCACCATCACGCCGATGGCAAAGTGCATCCGTCGTCGCAGGTCCGAATGCGACAGGCCGGGAAGAGCTCGTACCAGAGCGCCCTTGAACCGTGCGATGACGGCGGAAAACTCTTCCTCGAATGCCGATTCCAGGTACTTTCCGGGCTCGCTGTAGAAACGAGCGCAGAGCCGCATGAATCGTCGCCCCTGGACAGGCGACTGGGCCAGCCGGAGGACTGGCGCGTACATCGCCCTGAGGATGTCTTCCACTTCCCCGGGACCATCGCGCTCGACTTCGTCGAGCAACTCGATGCGCTCCGCGTTGATCGGCCGGACGCGCCGGCAAAACGCACAACGGGCGACCGCTTCCTTCGATCCGAAGTGGTAGTGGACGGACGCCAGGTTGACGCCAGCCTCCCTCGTCAGCTCGCGCAGGGACACCCCCTCTACGCCGTTCTCGCTGAACAGCCGTTCCGCAGTGTCGAGGATCAGATCCTTTGTGTCTCCAGCTTGTGGCAAGGCGCTATTCAAACGTTTGTTTGAATTATAGGCCCTAGGCGCTTGCCTGTCAACTGCGGGGATGACTGTAGGGTGCCGGGCGAAAAAATGTTTGTGATAGGGTGTAAGGCGAAAAAATGATGCGTACAGCTTGCGAAGTTTGTTGCGTACGGATTCTGGCTGCTTGAAGACCCGTTAGAGGGCTCTTGAGCGCCGTTTGTAGAGCGGGAGAATGTGTGTGCTGGCTCAAGACAGGGCTCTCCGGTCGCGCGTCGCGCTAGCGCCCCCCAGCAGGGGAAGTACTCGAAACTGGAAGTTCGGACAGCCGGGCAGGATTGTTTTCTAGAATGCACGTAATGGGACACAACGTGACGGCCGAGGGGTGGCAACTTGGCGATCGGGCAGTGATTGTCCGCCAAAGTGCTCACGAAGTGACGCGGGCCAATTCGCTTGTCGCCGAACTCTCGCCCGGGATCAGCGAGCACCCGGGCTATCAATGGGGTATCAGCGAGATTCTCAACGTTTTTGATTTGGGCCGTCAGGAACTGTCGGTTATCCATATACGGCGGGCCGGGTGTCGCTCGTCCGCCCTTCGACCTGCGGGAAACCTCCTCAAGTTCACGAAACGGAAGCACGCGCCGTTCCTGGCTGAGAAACTCCAGTTGGTCACTTCGGAAGGCTATCGCAAATACGAGGGTCCCGGTCGTGGAGTTGCAGACCCCAAAGATGGCTGCCTGATCAAAGACGCGACGCCATGGATGACGAAAGCACTGGAGGTACCCGGAATCGATGCACCCGGCGTTTCCTTGAACCTCAGGGCGAACATAACGTTCGCCTCCCCGGAAGAACCGTGGATTTACTGCACTTCGATCCAACCGGATGGCGCTTCCGCAGTGCGGGGACTGAGATCTGAGTTCCCCCAATACGACGCCGTGACAGTTATTGGGGATCGGCAAGCCTTTGCCAGGCAGCTAGGGATCGACTTCGCCCTGAGCTTAGACAGGGCCAAGGATGTTCGTACGAGCACCCCATACGACTCCGCATACGCAAGAAGCAGCTACACAACAAGCCTTTGGAAAGGTCGACGCAACATCGACAAATTCGTCAACGTGTACCACGGCCCTGTCCGGTACGAAGATCAGTCGGGTGTTCTCGAGACCTTGGAGGATGTCGTTGATCTGTACGGAGCGCAGAGGGCGTGGTTTACCAAGGGAACGAGGTTTTCGGGGCAGCGGGAGTATCGCTTCGCAGTGTCCACTTTCGGAACGCCGAGGAAGAGCAAGTTCAAGGTCACCGCGTCAGACGAGATCAGGAGGCTCGTCGCCGAGGCCCGACAGGGATACTTGGGTGTAGGGCGCAACAACTAGCGACGCGTATTGGAGGCCGCTCGCGGCGTGTCCAAGAGCGAGCTCTGATAGGGCCCTCAACGGGCCTTCAGACGGGCGCTGAAGTCTTTACAATCAACCCCTCCGAACGTCGCAATCCGTGTCGCTCATTCCTGCGCGGCCGTGTCGCTCATTCTTTCGCCCTACATGTAGGGTGCCGGGCGAAAAAATGTTTGTGATAGGGCGCGAATGTTGTTTGTGATGGATATTGGGGTGATGGGCGCGTCGTCACGGCAGTTGTAACGTGTAGAGCGCGAAAATTGTTGTGATGGATTGACGGCGATTCCCTTCTGAGTGCTAGGCATGGACGATCGAATTTCGACGCTGCTCTCTGCGGAACGGCCATTCGCGATTTGCGGGCCGTGCGTGATTGAATCGCGCGAGCACGCGGTGCAGGTGGGACGAGCTGTCGCTGCCGCGGGCCAATCCGCAGGCGTGGGCCTCGTGTTCAAGGCGTCTTTCGACAAAGCCAACCGTACCAGCGCAGCGTCCTTTCGGGGGCCGGGCATCGCGAGAGGGCTGGAGATTCTGGCGGAGGTCCGTCGGGATACCGGGCTGCCCATTCTCACGGACATCCACGACCCGTCGCAGGCCGAGCCTGTCGCGGAGGTGTGCGACATCCTGCAGATCCCTGCCTTTCTATGCCGCCAGACTGACCTGCTAGTTGCCGCCGGCCGCACGGGGCGCGCGGTCAACATCAAGAAGGGCCAGTTCCTTGCCCCAGACGACATGCGCCATGCAGCTGACAAAGTCGCCTCGTCGGGGAATCACAGAATCCTGCTCACGGAGCGAGGCACCAGCTTCGGGTACCGCAATCTGGTGGTTGACTTCCGCGGCTTGGCGAAGATGCGCTCGTTCGGGTACCCGGTCGTCCTCGACGTGACGCACAGCTTGCAACTGCCCGGCGCAGCGGGCGGTTCGAGCGGAGGCGAGCCCGAGTACATCGCGCCGTTGGCTCGGGCGGGAGCCGCATGCGGGGTCGACGGACTCTTCTTCGAGGTTCACGAGGACCCGAGCCGGGCTCTTTCGGACGGCGCGAACGCACTGCGCCTCGATCGCCTCGAAGCAATGCTCTCTCAGGTGGCTTCGATCCGGCGCCTGGTAGCGTTGCAAGATCATGCCTCGGCGTGAAGTCGCCCGGCACTCACTTCAGACCGAGGCCTCCATCAACCGCCAGGATCTGGCCCGTCACGAACGAAGGGCTCTCCAGGAGCAGGCGCACCACACCGGCGATTTCCTCCCCCGTGCCGTGGCGCCGCATTGGCGTGATCCGAACCAGATGGGCGATTTCCTCCGGCAGGTCTTCGCCGAAGTGAATGACGCCGGGCGCGACTGCATTGACCGCAATGTCCGGAGCCAAGGTCTTCGCCAGCGCCTGCGTCAGCATCACCACGCCCGCCTTCGAAACGCAATATGGCACGTGCTTCGACCAGGGCCGCAGCCCCCCCAGCGAACTGATATTGACGATCCGCCCACCTCCGGAGCGGACCATCAGCTTGGCTGCGCTCTGGCAGCAGAAGAACGTACCCTTGAGATTGACGTCGTGGATCGCGTCCCAATCATCTTCCGTCGCTTCGAGCGGGTCCACGGCCCGGAAGACGGCAGCGTTGTTCACGAGCCCGTCCAAGCGCCCGTATGCCTGGCGGATCTCTTGGAAGAGCCGGCGGATCTCGCTGACGCGAGCTAGGTCTGCTTGGAACGCTTGCCCGCCGCACTCGCTCGCGGTGCGCACCGCCTCGGCCGCGGAACCGCGGTAGTGAACGGCCACCAAGGCACCGCACCGCGCGAGTTCCAGGGCGACCGATCTCCCAATCCGCTTGCCGGCTCCCGTGACCGCTACGACCTTGCCTCGAAGAGAGTCCATCCGCTAGCCCGTTCAACTCCATGTCCGCCGCACGGCTGCCGTATTACGATAGCGTTGAGGCCGCACTCGGCTTGATCCTCGGCTCGGTCGGCCCGGAGCCGGGGATTCTTATGCATAAGTACATCATGATCGGCCCGCAGGGCGCGGGCAAGGGCACGCAGTCCAAGCTGTTGGCGGAGAAGTTCGGCTTCGTTCATATCTCAAGCGGAGAGATTTTCCGCTGGAACGTCAGCAATCACACGAAGCTGGGGTCGCGCGTGACACGCATCACCAAAGTCGGCCGGCTAGTCTCCGACGAAATCGTCGAGAATGTCCTTCAAGACAGGCTCGAGATGCATGACTGGAGATACGGGTTCGTCCTGGACGGCTTCCCGCGGACTCCGGCACAGGCGATGTACTTGTTCGAGAACTGGAACCTAGACCGCGCGATCTACCTGGACTTGGACGACGCCACGGTGCGTCGGCGCGTCTCGGCGCGGGCGCAGATGGGCAAGGGCGGCGGTTTCACGAAGCGCGCGGACGACAACCCCGAGGCGCTTCGGCAGCGATTGCAGGACTATCACGAGAAGACCCGGCCGCTGCTCACCTTGTTCGAGGAGCGCGACATGCTGCTCCGAGTCGACGCTGGAAAACCGATCGAAGAGGTGTTCGATGCGGTCGTGGAGGGGCTGGGGCTCCAGGAGCCTTCGGCGAGGCTGCCGGGCCTATCCAAGTAGGCGTTCGATCCGCGCGGTGCGCCCGGTCAGCGGGCGGACCGCCGAAGCCAAGGCACTGGTTTGCGAAAGCGTTGGCTTTCTCTTGGATCCACGCTCCGCTACGCATCGTTGCCTGGGCTCTTGTGGAGTCATCGGAAGCACATTCTTCGAGAAAATCAGTGCGTGGAGACCGCATCCGATCAGATGACTGCATATTGCGGACCGCCCATGGGAGCATCCCTGTCGCGTTCAATGTCGGAGACTTGATTGCAGGATCAACCGACCTCTCGAAGGAAGCCGCCGATGCCGCGACCAAGGTCCCACTGCGATGGATGGCCGAGCGAGGCTTCCTGGAGCGGCACGCGCTCGATCCACCAGGATTCGCGGATGTGCGGGTGCCGAAGATCACGGCGCGGGCGTTGAAGCGCCTGTGCCATTCACGCGTTCGCCGTCTGCCGCAGTAAGGCTGAACCAAGGTGCTCCGGGTGCACGCCTTGCTCTTCGTCCAACGGAAGATGATTGACAAGCACTTTCGGAAGATCAGGAGTACCGGCCTCGAGCCGCGCCGCACCATTCCGGTCGGGTGGGGAGCGACTGCATTGCGGGCAGGCGTCTCCAGGCGTATCGGACCGGCCCTACCGCCGGGCTCGTCCCCGCGAGCCGACTCCAGCCTGATTCGACTGTTGCTGACCGGGCACTTGCGGCTGTGCGCGGGCGGGATTGCCCTTGGCCTCGGCGTCCTTCCGGTAGTCGAACACAAACTCCCATTCGTTGTAGGGCTCCCTGCCGTTATAGACCTTCACGCCTGTTTCCTCGCTCTCGCTCGCGACGCCCGCGATTCCTCGCTCGAACACAGGAGCGGCGACTGCGCCCGCTTGGGTCCCTGCCGGTCCCGCCAAGCCGCCAGGCCGTGGCGAGGTTAGCAGCCGGTTGATCATCTCCGACGCGCCCGAGCCGGCGGCCAGCCCGGCCTGGTTGCCCGTCGTTTGCCTGGTCGTCCCCCCAGGGGCTTGCACCTGCATTCCCGGGGCCTGCGCAATGCCTTGATTCGCGTCCGTGCTTCTCCCGAAGGGGTCGCTGGCGCCCCCCGGCGAGCCCGGTTGCTGAATCGCTCCGTAAGGGGCCGTGCGCCGTGGATCGTTCTCGTCCATCGGGACCGTGCTCGGAAGCATCCGGCTGTAGTCGGGCTGGCCGCTCACCTCGCCAGCTCCACCGGCCTCGGGACTCGCCGCTTGACTTGCGTTGAACTCGAACCCCTGGCTGTAGCGGTTCCTTGCCGCTAGATCAGGCGCTGCGGACTCCCGCGCGACTCGCGCCCGCCCCGGGCCGACTAGGGGCTGGGGCCCCGAAACCGCTCCGGGATCGGCGAAGCCTCCTGAACCGGGCACGCCCGGAAAGACCGGTGCTGTCTGCGACGGGGTCGTCGACCCGGCAGGCCGGTCAGAGAGTCCCCTGCCGGAGCCTCCGAACAAACCGGTGCCTCGACCCGGTTCGCGCTCTGCAAGGTCGTACAGCAGAGAGTCTTCGAACCGCCCGTCCGTACCCATGTGGATAACGCGCCATTCGCCCGTGTCCCCTAACGGTTCTGTGTAGCGCCTGCGCAGGTAGCGCACGCCGTCCGTGTCCTCCAGGTCATCAAGCTCCTCGGGGTACTTGTTGTGCTCCCGGTAGTAGAGCTTGATTGCTCGCATGTACTGCTCGCCCCGCTCGACCAACCGCTCTTCCTTGACCCGCTGCGATTGCATCGCCATGCGCGGCAGGCTCAGCGCCAGGCCGGCGAGGAGAATCGCGGACGACGCGAGAAGGGCCAGCAGCGCGTAGCCTTCCTCGCCCGAGCGCGGACGGGGGTCACGGTCCGTCACTGGGACGACTCCAGTGGAAGGGTGAACTCTTGCTCGGCCTGAACGTCTTCCAGCACGAGGGCCTCCAAACCGATGCGACCGATGCGGTACCGCTCCTGGATCAGCGCGCCCTCCGTCGTCACGAGAATCTCATCGCCATCCAGTAGGAACGCCCTCTGAGCGCCTGCCCCGGGCAAGCTTGCGAGCCCGTAGTACTTCCAGGCAGGGGGCCGGGCACGAACCGGAGCCTTGCGGGGCGCCGGCTTTGCCGGTGCCGGTTTCGATTCCCTCATCGCAGCTTCCAGACGCGCTTGCGCCTGCTCGGTCTCTGCCTGAGTGGGCGGCTTGACCTCGGGCTTTTTGGGCCGTCCGAAATTGAAGATATCGCGTTCCACGGCAGGTTCCTCGATTCCACGAACCCGGTCGAGGAGATCCTTGCGCAGTGTCGCCTCGGCGGTCATCGGATCGGGGGTGCCTTCCGACTTCGACCGTCCCAGCCTCGGCTGGAATCGGCCTCCGGTCCTCCGAATCGCGGACACCTGTCTCGGCGCAGGCTCGTTCGAGGCAGTCGCGACCGCCGCAGGCCGCGCCTGCGTCCGGCGCGGCTCCTCTGGCGCCGCAGGATCCCGGAAGAACTGGAAGTACACCACGATTGCCAGGACTGCCACCGTGATGGCGAGTTGGATCAACGACTTCCTGTTCGCGCCGACTTCCATGCCTTCCGCCTACAGGTCCCTCACGAAGGTGTCGAACCGCATGTTGATCTGCAACTCTCCAGCAACCCCGTCCTCCCGCGGAGTCGCTCCTAGCGATCCGATGATGAAGAAGAGTTCCGATCGATCCAAGCGGAAAAGGAATTGGACGAGGCTGTCGTAGCGGCCGCGAAAATTGGCGTTGACGGCAAGGATGCCGTACTCCTCGCTGCCTTCGATCGCCTCGACCGAGTAGCTTGTTTCCCGGATCTCGACGCCAGCCTCCTCGGAGGCGGCTCCCAGTTCCGTCAGCAGCGCCGAGAACGCGCTGCGCCTAGGCAGCGCGATTTCCTGCACGAGGGCGTGACCGTCCGCGTCCGCCTTGTCAATGCGACCGGCCGCCGCCTGGACTGCCTCGAAGCCGAGCTGGACCTCCCGAACCTGCGCCTCGAGCTCTGCATTGCGCGCGGTTCTCTCGCGTTCCTCTTGCGCTGCCGGTCGCACTGCGAGCACGAAGAATCCGAGATCGCAGAGTGCCACGATGCCAAGCGCGGCCAGCACCTTCCGCGGCGGGAAACGCCGGTACCACGGGGCCAGAGGGCGAAGTGGCAGCCGAGACTCAGAGCTGTTGGTCATATTCCACCGCAAGCTGGTAGCGAAAGGTCAGATCGCCGTCCGAGGGGGGCGCGCTCCCCCGCAACGCAGGAGAACCGAAAAGGCTGGACCCCTCCAACGTCTTGAGGAACTCGATGAAGTCGGCTGGAGCTTTCGCGCTCACCGTCATGTCGAGCCGGATCGTGTCGCCCACGGCGACCTCCGGCTCGATCGTGAGGACGCGCACGTTGGGCGGGAGAACCTCCTCGATGTCAAGGAAGGTGTGCGTCCACGAGACTCCCTTGCGAATCAGCAGCTCATTGAGCAAGGCGGTCCGGTCGAGGATCTCCGCCGCTCGCTCGCCCTGCAGCGTGGCGGAAGCCTCTGCTGCGAGATCGCCCAGTGCCCGACGCTCTTCCAGCAGCTGGCGCTCGCGCTCTAGGAGTCCCTGGGGCGGGCCTTCGGACTGCACGAACTGAGCCACCAGGACCGCCGCCGCCGCTAGCAGGGCAACAGCCGTAAGGCACGCCAGCGAGAAAAAGGCCCGGTAGCCGCCTGCCGGATTGGTCGCGAGGTTGAGATTCGCGCTTGTCGCGCTCGCCCTGCCGGTCGGGCGAGCAATGCGCCTTAGGACTTCAATCATGCAAATACCCCAGAAGCCCCGCTCCCCACGAGTCCTCCGCTGCGTCCTCGTCCAGCAGGGACTCCGCCGACACCTGGACCTCTGATTGCAGGATCGCAAGCGCGGGAGCGAGCAGTTCGCCGAATCCGCAGAGCAGCAGCCTGGATACCGGTGCTCTGAGATTTTCCTCGATGTACACGATAGTCGGAAAGAGATCGGCCAGTATTTCGCCGACCGCGTCTTCGGCTTCTGCAGGGGCAGCGGCCGCAAGAGCGATCCGGCGGACCAGCCGGACGACTCCGTCGTCGATGGCGACCATGGTCAGCGCCTCCCGCCCGACCTTGACGAGGACCGTCATGGGGCCGGCGTCCACGAGGTTCAGCACTGCCGCGGTCGATAGGCCCACGTAGCTTGGGATGAGGCCTGCTGCCTCGAACGCCGACTCGCACTGGCGGACGCGCGGGGCCGATGCCGCCGTCGCGAGCACGGAGGGCCGTCTGGAACTGCCCTGCGCCCGGTAAGCGATACGGGCTTCGAACGGCAGGCTGTTGCTGAAACGTTCCTCCACGGACCGACCTATTTCTTGCCCGAGCCGGGAAGGCTTGTCTAGGTCGAATACTGCCAGCCGTGTTTCGTAGTCCGGGAGAAGCACCGCGACATGCGGGCTCGGCAGGGGGTCGAGCTCTTGGAGGATCTCTTCGACCGCGGGTTGCAAGCCGGTCGCCAGCCCCAGGTCCGGATCTTCTTCTTCGGGCAAGGGAAGCGGCCGCTCGGCGCTGGCCTGGACGGTTCGCCCCTCCCGTCGGACGCCCAGCAGGGTTCCGTCTCCGATCTCGAAGACCAGCGCCGGCTGCGGGTCAGGGAGCAGCCGGTCCAGCGCCTGGAGCAGGAATCCCATGGCTAGTCGATGAACGTCACCTTGTCGATTTCGCGGAGGGTGGTGACACCCGCCCGCACGCGCTCCACCGCGGATTCGCGAAGTGTCCGCATGCCTTCCTCGCGCGCCGCGCGCGCGATTTCCGAACTGGGCCTTTTCTCAAGGATCAGTTCCCGGATTTGATCCGACATGTCAAGCAGTTCGTGGATCGCCGTGCGCCCGCGGAAGCCCGTCCCAGAGCACTCGATGCAGCCCTCGCCTTCGCTGAACTCGAAGTCCGTCCATTCGCCCAGCGGCAGGTTCGACGCGCGGAGCCGTTCGGCCGGATAGCGGCGGCGAAGGAGGCAGTGCGGGCAGATCACGCGAACCAGGCGCTGCGCGAGTATGCAATTGAGCGCCGAGACGAAGTTGTAGGCCTCCACGCCCATATTGAGAAATCGTCCGAGGACGTCGACCACGTTGTTGGCATGCACCGTCGTGAAGACGAGGTGGCCCGTTAGCGCGGACTGGATCGCGATCTGCGCAGTCTCGGGATCGCGAATCTCGCCCACCATGATCTTGTCCGGATCGTGCCGCAGGATCGAACGCAGGCCGCGCGCGAATGTCAGGCCCTTTTTTTCGTTGATCGGGATCTGGGTGACCCCGTGCAGCTGGTACTCGACGGGATCTTCAATGGTGACAATCTTGTCCTCGTCACTCTGGATCTCGCTCAGGGCGGCGTACAAGGTCGTCGTCTTGCCGGAACCGGTCGGGCCGGTCACGAGGACCATGCCGTACGGCTCGCGGATGTAGTGCCCGAAGCGATGCTGGTCGTCGGCACTGAATCCGACCACGTCCAGCGAAAGTTCCTTGAACTTCTCGCTCATCGATTCCTTGTCCAGGATTCGCAGGACCGCGTCCTCCCCAAACACCGTCGGCATGATCGACACGCGGAAGTCGATCTGGCGGCCCTTGTAGCGCACGCGGAACCTCCCGTCCTGCGGGATGCGCCGCTCGGCGATGTCGAGCTCGCTCATCACCTTGATGCGCGAAAGGATCGTCTCGTGCCAGTCTTTCGAAATCGGCGGCATCGCGAAGTGCAGCGCGCCGTCAATCCGGTACTTGATGGCCACGTCCGTGTTGCGGGTCTCGATGTGGATGTCGCTTGCCCGCCGTTCCAAGGCGTTGAATATCGTCGTATCGATCAGCTTGATGACCGGCGCGATGCCGCTGTCCTTGGTGAGGTTGTCGATGGAGAGCGTCTCGTCCGGATCTTCCGTGGCGCCGACCTCGAGACTGAACTCCTCCGTTACCTCTTCCAGCACGCGCTGCGACTGCTCGGTCTTGTTGAGCAGGTCGTTGATCTGGGAGACGGTGGCGATCGAGATTCGCAGCTTCTTGCCGAGCAACGAGGCGATTTCGTCCAGTTCGGGAAGCCGGCTCGGGTCGGAAATCGCGATTTCCAGCGATCCGTTGCGCTCGCCGATGGGCACAAAGTTGTGCCGGAACATTAGATCGACCGGTATCGATCGGAACAGGTCGCTGTCGATGTGGACCGAGTCGAGATCCAGGTAAGGGTAGCGGTACCGGGAAGCTAGGTTGCGGGCGTCATGCTCAGCCGCGTCCGGCGTCGCTTCGATCGGGGCTTCCGTCGTCGGCATCCTGAAGGACCGTGGCAGTCCTAGAAGCTAGACGCCCGGCCGGGCGGTAGCGTGGATTCGCCGGCTCCGCAGTGGGTGGCCTAGACCTGTCCGGCCAGGCTGAAGATAGGTAGGTACAGCGAGATCAGCACGAATGCGACGAAGATGCCCATGCAGATCATGATCGCCGGTTCGACCAGGTTCAGCAGCGCGGCAGTCTTGGTCTGCACTTCCTCGTCAAAGAACTCCGCCACGGAGGTCAGCATCTGCGGCAGGGCCCCGGTAGTCTCCCCGACGCGCACCATTTCGATCGCCAGCGCGGGGAATATGCGGGTCTCGAGCATGCTGGCTGCGAGCGGCTGGCCCTCTCTCACGCGGTCTCGCACGGACTCCAGCGTGGAGCGAAGCAGACCCGATCCCATGGATGCGCCGGCGGTCTCGAGCGCCCGCAGCAGGGGAATCCCGCCCGTCAGCAGCGTGCTCAGCAGGCGCGCAAGCTGGGCCACTTGGTAGCGAATCCAGAGGGGTCCGATCATCGGCGTGCGCAGAGTCACGCGCTCCAGCGTCGCCCGCACTGCATTCCGGCGCAACGCCCACGCGCTGGAAGCCGCTAGTGCGGCGAGGCCCGCGAGTAGCGGCAGGGCATTGTCGCGGGCAGCTCCCCCGAAGGCCACTAGCAGCTGCGTCGAGGCCGGCAGGGAGGCGTCCATTGTTTCGTAGAGCTGCGAGAACTCGGGTACGACGTACGTCAATAGGAACACCACGAGCACGGCGACCAGGACGATCAGCACGGCCGGATAGATCAAGGAGACCAAGAGCTTCTTCCGGATCGCCAGAGCGAGCTTTTCGTAGGTCACGTAGCGTTCCAGAACCGAGTCGAGTGCCCCCGACCGCTCGCCTGCCAGCAGCGACGTGACGTAGATCGGCGGGAACCCGCCGCGCTTGGCGAAGGCGTTGGACAATGAAACGCCGACGCGCACGTCGTCCCGGACCGCTCTCACATGACCGGCCAGAGTCTTGTTGCGCACGTTGCCGGAGAGGAGTTCCAGCGATTGCGGGATGGGCATTCCCGCCCTGATCAGGGCGAGGAGCTGCTGGTTGAATACCACGAACTGCTCCAAGTCGAGCCGACCTCGCCTCGGCGCAGCATTCGGACCCGCCGGTTCGGACCGCGCCGGGGCCGAGCGGCCCGGCACGACCCGCTCCTGAGATGGCCGCCCAGCCGCCTTGGCGCGCTCTCTTCCCTCTCGCTTGACCGTTGAAGCGGGCATTTTCTCCTCGAATTCAAGACGCCCGGGCATCCTTCAGCGTGCAACGTGCCAGCCGAGAGGCCGGGACCCGGGTGCGACCGACCGCTTGCAACAGCGGAGTTGCCGGACGCTGTTTCGAGTCTCGGAATAAGCGTCGACCGCGGGTCTCGATGAGACCCCGCGCATGGCCGGGATCCACTAGAACGTGAACCTTAGGCCGAGCTGCATCTGCCTTGCCTGTCCTGCCGATAGGATCCTGCCGAACGTCGGCAAACCGTAGGTGCGCTCGGGGAGGTCGAAGTTCGCTTGATTGGCGAGGTTGAATGCCTCGGCGCGCAGCTCTGCCGTGACGCCATCCGCTAGGGTGACCGCCCGGACCAAGGCGATATCGAACGAGGCCGTGCCCGGCCCCGCGAGGATGTTGCGGCCAGCGTTGCCGAACGAAAGCGGCGGCGGGAGTGCGAATGCGGTCGGATCGAAGAACCTGTCGGGGTTCCGAGCGCCGGTGCGGGGATTGCCGACGAGGTGCGGCCTGTCGGAGCCGAATATGCCGCCGGTGTTTCCCGTATTGGAGTTGTCCTCGGCGAGCTGCGGTGTCAGGGGCCGCCCGCCCGCGAAGGTGGCGATGGCGAATGTCCGCCAGCCCCCCAGCAGCCAGTGCCGGAACGGAGCCGCGTACTGCAGCGCGAAGACGAGGCGGTGGCGCTGGTCGAAGTTCGACAAGCCCCGCTCGGCCCGGAAGTTCTGACTGTCTTGCGGGAACGACTGGTCCCCTTTCGATCCGAGGAAGGCCGAGACCTCGTCGATCGACTTGGCCCACGTGTAGGCGAGGCGGAACCCCGCCCGGCCGGCGAACCGCCGTTCCAGCGTGAAGACCCCGGAATGGTAGGTGGAGGATGCCCCGGACTCGAAGAGCGCGATGTTCGCGAATCCTGGCGTGGGCCGCCTGAAGTCGACCTCTCCTCCGCCCGGTGCTGGCTGGTTGAGGTTGCGGCGGCGAAGCAGCTTCGTTCCCTTCGAACCGACGTACGAGGCCCTCGCGACGATCTTGCGGGGCAGCGCCCGCTCGAAGCCGGCGTTCCAGTGCTGGGCGTAGCCCGTTCGATAGTCGGGTTGCAGAGCGTTGACCGAAGCGGGCGGCGTGTACCCGCCTCCCGGAAACGGATTCTCAAGGCTTGGAAGCGATACCGGCGATGGAAAGAACAGCCTGAGGTCGAAGTACGGTGGATTGAAGTAGAGTCCGGAGTTGGCTTCGAGGACGTTGACCTCGTAGTAGATCCCGTAGGATGCCCGGATCACGAGCGATTCGGCTGGATTCCAAGCGATTCCGACGCGGGGGGCCAGGTTGTTCGTGTCCGCGGAGTACCCCGCTCGGCCCAGCGATGTCGAGCCCGGCTTGACCAGCCGCGCGGATTCCAGGTCGAACTGGGTGAAGCGGTCGTCCGCGTCGTAAGCGGGTGCGTTGTACTCGTAGCGCAGGCCGACGCTCACCGTCAGCTCGTCAGCAGGCGTCCAGTCGTCCTGGGCGAATCCGTTCCAGTACCGGGCGCGCTGCCGGAAGTCGTTATCGATGGTTGTCTGAATGCTGTACGTAGGCAGTCCCAGCAAGAGATCGGAGACCGGATGCTGCGAAATGGCCCCCAGGAAGTTGAACTGGCCGCGACCGAACAGCCCTTGCGTGCCGTCGATCCGCACGTCGCGGTACTCGCCGCCCCACTTGAGGCTGTGCCTGGCTCCCGCGCTCGTCAGATTGACAGACAGGTGGGCGGTGCCGCTGACTCGCGAAATCGGAAGCGCCGTGGAGTCGGACAGGCTCGCGAAGCCGGCAACGTTCACACCCGGGAATCCAATGAATCGAGGGTCCTTGGACAGCCCCGGGATGCCGAGTTCCCCAGCGACGTCTCGTCCGGCATTCTGGTGCAGGACTTCGCGTCGGAGCCGGTTGAAGCCGGCTCTCGCCTCCAGCAGGGTGAACGGAGAGAACGCGTGGGTATACGAGGCAGCCAGATGCTGCCCGCGGTCGAGCGTGAAGCTGCCGAATCCGGGCACGTCGCTGTCCGAGAACGGATCGAAACTGCGTGTGTGGCCGAGGTTGTACCGAATGAAGAAACGGCTCCTCGAGCCGACATCCTGGTCCAGGCGTCCCATCGCTTGGTTGACGAGACCGTCGCCGAGCGGAGTGGAGACGTAGTTCTGGACGGCATCCCCCCGGTTGGGGTCCGGCCAGTAACCGGCCAGGGCGCGTCCTGCAGGGCTCTGGCGGGCAATCGGGACGCGGTTGCCCGGGAACGGCGCCCTCGCAAACGGGTCGATCACCGGCGCCCCGAAATGCGAGAAATCGCCCGCACGCTGGTCCACGGACGGCACCGACGCCGTTCGAGTGGCCGCGTCTCGAATGCGCGTGCCTTCGAGCCCGCCAAAAAAGAACGTGCCCTTGTTCAGCAGCGGTCCTCCGAGCGTGGCTCCGAACTGGTTCCGGCGATACGGCGGCGGCTGGCCGGGAGGATCGAAGTAGTTCCGAGCGTCGAATGCATCGTTGCGCAGGTACTGGTAGGCCGAGCCGTGAAGCTGCTTCGTGCCGGAGCGGCTAACGACGTTGACCTGGCCCCCGGCGCTGCGACCGTACTCGGCCTTGTAACCGGAGGCATGCAGTCGGAATTCCCTGACCGTGTCGAGCGGAGGGCCGAGGACAAGCCGGTTGATGTACAGGTCGTTGTTGTCGATCCCGTCAAGCAGGAAGTTGTTGGACGCCTCTCGCCCGCCCGAGACATGGAAGCCGCTGTCGTTCTGGGTCGAGAGTTCGGAACCGGGCGCGCTCGAATGCGCGCCGCCAGCGAGGAGCGTCAGCGGCAGGAAAACCCTTTGGTTCAGGGGCAGGTTCCGCATTTCCCCGCGTTCGACTACGGTGCCCAAGGCGGCTGTGCCCGATTCCAAGAGCGGCGTCGCATCGGACACCTCGACGCTGAACCGGGCCGTTTCGACATACATCGACAAGTCCACCCGAATGCTAGTGCCGACCCTCACTTGGATCCGCGCAGCCGGAGCCGACAACCCCTGTGCCCGGGCCAGCAAGTCGTAGGCTCCCGGCGGCAATGCAGGAAATCTGTAGCTGCCGTCGGGAGCCGGCGGCGACGCGTAGCTGCGACCTGTGCCCACGTGCGTTGCCGAGACCTCCGCCGAAACCCGCCCGCCCGACGGATCGCGGACTGTGCCCGAAATACTCCCTCCAACCGATTGAGCGTTACCTGCCGATGCGGCTACCGCGATCGCACCTACCGCGAGCCAGCTCCTGAACTTGCGCATCACGTCAAGCATAGATGCTTCCAGTCCGCAGACCTGAGCGAATAGGCAGCGCGATTGGGGGCAAATTGCCTCGTGCCAGCCGGCTTGCCGCGTTCGAGGACTGTTCCATTCCCGAGATCGTGCGAGCGGCCAGCGCTCGACACGCCTGCGAAGCGGGCCTAGGCTACCCCTCGTCAGAGGCGGAACAACTCGCGCAGCCGCTTCGTCTGCCCGCGGCTAACCGGGATTTCGGTCCTGTCCAGGTCGCTCATCACCAGTTGGTAGCTCGACTTGAACCAGGGCGCAACCTCCTTGATCCTGTCAATGTTCACGATGAACGAGCGGTGCGGGCGCCAGAAGAGCGGATCGCTCAGTGTCGACTGCAAGTCGTCGAGCGTCTTGTAGTTGCTGTGGCCCTCGACATCCGCTGCCACGATGCGGACGGCGCCATCACGGACTGTTGCGAAGATCACGTCGCCTGCGTCGACGAGCACCATGTGCATCCCTGTGCGGACTAAGACCTTCGTTGGCGGGCTGGAATGGTCACGCATCCTTAAGAGAAGCTGGGCCATCCGTTCCGACTCGTGAGCGGGCGAGTGCACGAGTTCGCGCGCCCGCTGGATCGACCGGCCGAGCCGGTCCTTCTCGACGGGCTTGAGCAGGTAGTCCGCCGCATTCACCTCGAACGCTTCCACAGCGTACTGGTCGAAGGCCGTCGCGAAGATGATGTGGGGCAGCGCTCCGCCCCGGGCCAGAATCTCTCTCACGACTTGCAAGCCATTCAGGCCGGGCATTTGGACGTCGAGAAAAACTATGTCCGGATCGAGCGCTTCGATCCTCTCCAAGGCCCCGGGACCGTCGGCGGCTTCTCCCACGACCTCCACCTCGGGGAATGACCGTAGGAGAAAGCTCAGTTCTTCACGAGCTAGCTGCTCGTCGTCCACGAGCAGCGCGGTCATGGTCCCGCTCTCGTGGGAAGATCCGGGCATGGCCAGCGCCTTATATTGTAAGTCTAACATCGGAATCTGATGTCGGGCCCGCCAGACACGGCGCTTGCCATGTTCGCCAAGGCTCCTCTGGCAGGGAGGGTCAAGACCAGGCTGATCGGCGCGCTCTCGCCCGAGAAATCGGCTTCGTTCCACCGGGCGTGCGCTCTCGCGACATGGGATCGGCTCGTGGACTTCCCGGCAATCGATTCCTTCTTCTACTGCGACCGGCGGTGGTCCGAATTCGAGGACGTCGCCAGGACAGGGCGATTCCGCTTCCAGCGTGGTGCCGACCTGGGCGAGCGGATGCGCAATTGCCTCGACGACTTGCTCGCCGAGGGCTACCGGCGGGCACTGATCGTTGGCAGCGATGCGCCGACGTTTCCCGACGCGCAGGTCCGGGAGGCCGTGGCCGCCCTTGGCTCGGCCGACGTCGTACTTGGCCCTTCCGAGGACGGCGGTTTCACCTTGGTCGGCGCGGTTCGCACGGATTCTAGGATGTTTCTCGACGTGATCTGGTCTGCGCAAGACACTCGGGAGTCCTGCTTGCGAGCGATGCGGTCAGCCGGTCTCCGGACGGTGCAGACACGAGCGAGGGCGTACGACGTCGACACCCCGGGCGACCTGGATCGCCTCCGAACCGATCCCGCGCTGCCCGCGCGCTTGCGGCGGTGGTTCGACAGCGTGCGCGTCAGCCGCTCATAGGAGGTCGTCCCTGCCGGCTTCCCGGAGGGCTTGCTCCAGGGAGCGGATGTTCTGGGCCTGGCTCCGGCGGCAGATCAGGAGGGCATCGGGCGTTTCGACGACGACAAGGTCGTCGACGCCCATCAGCGCGACGTGCTTGCCTGGCACGTCCACGTAGTTGCGTTCCGCCCTTACGAAGGTTCCGTCGGTCCGAGCGCAGTTGCCGTCCGAATCCTTGGGCAGCAAGCAGTGCAGAGCATCCCAGCTGCCTAGGTCGCTCCAGCCGATGTCGTCGACAGCGAAGCCCGCCACGCGCTCGGACCGCTCCAGGATTGCGTGGTCGACGGAAATGCTCTCGCACTCGCAGTAGCGCTCTGCGAGCCGGAGCGTCAGCGCGCCCGCTCCTCCGTCCGCGATCCAGCCGAGCGTGTCCCAGGTGCATGCTTGGTAACGTTGCATCTCTTCCGCGAGCACCCGCGCCCTCCAGAAGAACTGGCCGCTGTTCCAGTAGAACCGGCGGGAGGCTAGAAAGCTCTTCGCCGTTGCCAGGTCCGGTTTCTCCCGGAACCGCAGCACGGGCGCGAGTTCGAGCGAGCCGGGCCGCGTGCCGACCGGGAATTCGATGTAGCCGTAGCCGGTTTCGGGGGAGGTAGGCTGGATGCCCAGGACGATCAGCTTGTCGCGGGACGCCGCCTCGGCGCCTCGAACGACCAGGTCGCGGTAGGCGCATTCGCTTTCGATGTGATGATCGGCGGGGAAGACGCCCATCACCGCTTCGGGATCCTCGCGCAGCAACAGGGCGGCAGCGAGGCCGACTGCCGGCGCGGTGTTGCGCTGGACCGGCTCGGCAACCATGCGGCCCGGAGCTATCTCCGGAAGCTCGTCCGCGACAGAGGCTTGCAGGGATGCCCCGGTGACCACCCAGATTCGCTCCGGCGGGACTGTTCCGCGCAGGCGCTCGAATGTTCGTCGCAGGAGCGACTGCCCCCCGATCGGCGACAGCAGTTGCTTGGGGCGCGAGGCCCGGCTGAGCGGCCAGAAGCGAACGCCCCGGCCCCCTGCCAGGATGACTGCGTGGCAGTGAACGTTCGTTGCCACGGTACCTCGCCAGGGCTCCTAGTGCGCTCCGTTGTCGCCGGCTCGGATGAGCTTGAATGTCCTCGTCCAGCGCGTTTTCGTGAAGAAGTTCAGAGCCAGGTCCCGGAGATGCTCCAGGGAAATGCCCGGATCCTGCAGGTGCGCCGTCGGGGCGTCGTACGACCAGTAGATGATGAGGGGCTTGCCGATGATGTGATCGCGGGGGACGAATCCCCAATAGCGGCTGTCCAGGGACTGGTCGCGGTTGTCGCCCATTGCGAAGTACCGCCCTTCAGGTACCACGACCTCGCCGTCCCTGACGTGCTCTCGCAGCATCCGCATGGCCGGCTCGTAGATCTGCATTGACGTGGGCACGGAGGGGAAGTTGTCGCGATACGCGTCGATGTAGTCGCTCTTGAACACGACGTAGGGCTCGTCCGCCCTCCTGCCGTTCACCCAGAGCAGCTTGTCCAAGATTCGCAGGCGGTCCCCCGGAACGCCCACGATCCGCTTCACGAAGGTCTGGTGCAAGTCGATCGGGTAGCGGAACACGACAATGTCGCCGCGCTCGACGTCCTGGTAGGGGAGCAGGAACTTGCTGATCGCGCCTTCGGGGGCGTACGCCAGCTTGTCGACGAGCAGGTGGTCCCCGATCAGCAGCGAATCTTCCATCGAGCCCGTCGGGATCACGAATGCTTGAACTAGCGTTGTGGTTCCGAAGAGGAGCAGGAGGATGGTGACGGTCCATTCAGCGACGACGCCGCGGGCGGGCTCTGGTGCGCGCTTGCTGGAGGCCTTGACTGGCCTCGCCTCTTCGGTTGGGGTTTTGCTCATTGCCGAATTCGCGCCGCCACGGGCGGCAGAATTCCCATGGTACTCCGTTCGCTGCTGGCTGGCTGAATGCGCCCAGCCGCTTCGCCGTCGCGGCGCATCCCGATGTCATTTGGACACAGCGGTCCGCTCGATCTGGACCGCGAAATCGCGACTGCTGGCGGGTGCGGAGACGACTTGCGGCGCGTTGAGACACGGCCGGAAACGACGAGACGGCAGGAATCGGACGATGCCGATCGCGAGCCATCGACCATGAAGGATCCGGGCCAGCTCGATGTCGTCATCTTCGGGCAGACCACGGAGGACATCTATGAGGGCATCGAATGGGAAAAGGGCACCGCGGACGCGGGCAAGGGCATCGAGTGTCCTGTCGGGCACATCGGCCGCGTCCTGACCGGGAATTCGATGTAGCCGTAGCCGGCTTCGGGAGCGGTAGGCTGGATGCCCAGGACGATCAGCTTGTCGCGGGACGCCGTCTCGGCTCCTCTAACGACCAGGTCGTGGAAGGCGCGTTCGTTTTCGATGTGATGATCGGCGGGGTAGACGCCCATAGCTGCTTCAGGATCCTCGCGGAGCAACAGAGCGGCAGCGCGGCCGACAGCCGGCACCGTGTTGCGCTGGACCGGCTCGGCAATCGTGAGGCCCGAAGCTGCCTCCGGCAGCTCGTCTGAGAGAGGGGCTTGCAGGGATGCGCCGGTGACCACCTGGATTCGCTCCACCTGGACTGTTCCGCGCAGGCACTCGAATGTTCGTCGCAGGAGCGACTGCGCCCGACCGGCCAGAAGCGAACGCCCCGGCCCGCTGCCAAGATGACAGCGTGGCAGTGATCGTTCGTTGCCGCGGTGCCTCGCCGGGTTCCTAATGCGCTCCAGCGTCGCCCGCTCGGATGAGCTTGAAGGTTCTCGTCCAGCGTGTTTTCGTGAAGAAGTTCAGAGCCAGGTCCCGGAGATGCTCCAGGGAAACGCCCGGATCCTGCAGGTGCGCCGTCGGGGCGTCGTACGACCAGTAGATCATGAGGGGCTTGCCGATGATGTGATCGCGGGGGACGAATCCCCAGTATCGGCTGTCCAGGGACTGGTCGCGATTGTCGCCCATTGCGAAGTACTGCCCTTCAGGCACCACGACTTCGCCGTCGCTGACGTGCTCCCGCAGCATCCGCATGGCCGGCTCGTAGATCTGCACTGACGTGGGCTCGGAGGGGAAGTTGTCGCGATACGCGTCGACGTAGTCGCTCTTGAACACCACGTAGGGCTCGTGCGCCCTCCTGCCGTTCACCCAGAGCAGCTTGTCCACGATCCGGAGGCGGTCCCCCGGAACGCCCACGATCCGCTTTACGAAGGTCTGGTGCAAGTCGATCGGGTAGCGGAACACGGCGATGTCGCCGCGCTCGATCTCCTGGTAGGGGAGCAGGTACTTGCTGATCGCGCCTTCGGGGGCGTACGCCAGCTTGTCGACCAGCAGGTGGTCCCCGATCAGCAGCGAATCTTCCATCGAGCCCGTGGGGATCACGAATGCTTGAACCAGCGTTGTGGCCGCGAACAGGTAAAGCAGCATGATGACGGTCCATTCGGCGACCACACCGCGCGCGGACTCCTGCGCACGGGTCTCTCTGGCTGGGTTCTTCTTCATCGCTGAAACTTGCGCCAAGCCGGCTGCGAGGACCTAATCGTACCCCGTTCGCGACATTCTCGTGAATGCCGCGCTCCCGGCGGAGTTTCGGTGTCACGGCTGTGACCTCGACGGCGTCTTGTTGCTGCAGGGGAAGTCCTACGGCGAAGGGCTATCGAGTCGTTTCCCTCCGGCCGAGACAGTTCTCAACCGAGCGCGCCCCGGTGGGGGCGTTGGAGTCTAGCTGCGCCGCGCCGCGCCGGTCAGACTGCTGGCCGCGCCGGGCTAGTCCTCGGCGGCGATTCGAGGCAGGTTGAAATTCTCGGAGGGCCTCGATATGATTCGAAATTCTGCTTCGTGCAGACCGGAGGGGTGATGGGGACTATTGATGTTCCATTGGGCAAGCGTGGATTTGGGCAAACGTCGCGGCCGGACGCTTGGTGGATTCAGCCGCTAACTGTCTTCCTGTGTTTCTCCGCGTTCATTGTCTATACCACCTGGGCGATCTTACAAGGGGACCACTACACCGCCGGCCCGTACCTGTCGCCGTACTATTCGCCGGAGCTCTTCGGCGCATCCGAACATAGCTGGTTCGGCCCCAAGCCCGGCTGGTGGCCCATGTGGTTGCCGTTCTCGCCCGCCTTCTTGATCCTTTGGGCTCCCTTGGGGTTTCGCCTCACCTGCTATTACTATCGCGGCGCTTACTACAAAGCGTTCTGGGCTGACCCGCCTTCATGCGCCGTTGGAGAACCGCGATCGGGGTATCGCGGCGAGCGCTCATTTCCGCTCGTTGTCCAGAATGTGCACCGTTATTTCCTCTACCTGGCGCTTGGATTTATCGTTATGTTGGCCTATGACGCTTGGAAGGCTCTGTGGTTCTTGGAGCCGACAACCGGCTCCGTCGACTTCGGTATCGGTGTCGGCAGCATTGTGCTGCTCGCGAACGTCACGCTGCTCGCAGGTTACGCATTCGGCTGCCACTCCTTGCGGCATCTGGTCGGAGGACGCAGGGACTTGCTGTCCGGGTCCTCCACGATCGCCAAGACGTATGATTGCGTGAGCTGCCTTAACCGGCAGCACATGCGCTGGGCGTGGATGAGTCTGTTCTCGGTCGGATTCTCCGATCTCTACGTCCGCCTCTGCTCGATGGGCGTGTGGACGGACTGGAGAATCTTGTAGTGACTGAATACCAGCCGATACAGCACGACGTCCTTGTTATTGGCGCCGGCGGCGCCGGACTGCGGGCGGCTATCGAAGCACGAGCCCAGGGCGCTTCAGTCGGTCTCGTCTGCAAGTCTCTCCTAGGCAAGGCCCACACGGTGATGGCTGAGGGCGGCGTCGCCGCTGCCCTGGCGAACGTCGATGACCGCGACGACTGGAAGGTGCACTTCGCCGACACCATGCGCGGCGGTCAGTACCTGAACAACAGTCGCATGGCCGAGTTGCACGCCAGAGAGGCCCCCGCGCGGGTGCGCGAGCTCGAAGCTTGGGGAGCGCTGTTCGACCGCGCGGCCGACGGGCGCATTCTGCAGCGGAACTTCGGTGGCCACGCCTATCCCCGGCTCGCGCACGTTGGGGACCGCACAGGCCTGGAGATGATTCGCACGCTGCAGGACTACGCCGTGCATCAAGGAATTGACGACCACATGGAATGCGCCGTGATCGAATTGCTCACGGACGGCGAGCGCGTGGTCGGCGCTGTAGCGTTTGACCGGGATCGCGGCACGTTCAAGGTTTTTCACGCCAAGGCCGTCGTGCTGGCAACCGGCGGCATCGGCAAGGCGTTTCGCATTACGAGCAACAGCTGGGAATACACCGGCGACGGCCACGCCCTCGCCTATCGCGCTGGCGCGGTGCTCATCGACATGGAGTTCGTCCAATTCCACCCCACTGGAATGGTCTGGCCTCCGAGCGTAGCGGGCATCCTAGTGACCGAAGGAGTGCGCGGAGAAGGCGGCGTATTGCGGAACTCGCGTGGCGAGCGGTTCATGTTCGGCGACATCCCGCCCCTCTATCGCAATTCGACAGCCGAAAGCGAAGAAGAGGGTTGGCGCTATACCCAAGGCGACAAGGAAGCGCGACGGCCTCCGGAATTGTTGACTCGCGACCATGTGGCGCGCTGCATCGTGCGGGAAATCAAAGAGGGCAGAGGAAGTCCCCACGGAGGAGTCTTCCTCGATATCGCCTGGATCAAAGAGAGACTTCCCAATGCCGCGGAACACATCAGGCGAAAGCTGCCCAGCATGTATCACCAATTCAAGGAGCTTGCCGACATCGACATCACCAAGCAGCCGATGGAGGTGGGCCCCACCACGCATTACGTGATGGGCGGCGTGCGGGTGGACCCTGACTCGCAAATGTCCGACGTGCCAGGGCTCTTTGCGGCGGGGGAGTGCGCAGCCGGGCTACATGGAGCCAATCGTCTGGGCGGCAATTCACTCTCCGACCTGCTCGTATTCGGCAAGCGTGCTGGAGAGCACGCTGCTCGTTTCGCCCATGAGAACGCGGCCGGAAAGATCCCCGGCGATCAGGTCGCCGAGGTAGCACGAATGGCGCTGGAGCCGTTCGACCGCTCCAGCGACGCGGAAGCCACGGAGAACGCATTCGAGATTCAGCAGGACCTTCAGAAAATGATGCAGGACCAGGTGGGGATTGTCCGCAGCGAGCGGGATCTGGAGGACGCGCTGGAAGGCATCGGGCGCCTGCGCGCCCGCGCGCGCCTCGTAGGCGTGATCGGGAACCGAGAGTACAACCCAGGCTGGCACACGGCTCTGGACCTGAGGAATCTCCTGACCTATTCGGAAGCGATTGTCCGGGCCGCCCTGGAGCGCAAGGAAAGCCGGGGCGCTCATGCCCGCCTCGACTTCCCAGATAAGGACGAGACATTCGGGAACCTGAACATCGCGATTCGCAGGAACCCGGACGGTGGCCTCGAAGTCTCGCGCGAGCCCATCGCGCCCATCCCGGACGAGCTGCAGCAGATCATCGACGCAAAGAAGTGAGGACAGCAGACATGCCGACAGCAACGTTCCGGATTTGGCGGGGCAAATCAGGCTCTGGTGAGTTTCGCAACTACACCTGCGAGGTTTCTGAGGGCATGGTTGTGCTTGACGCCGTGCATAAGATCCAGGCTGAGCAGGCCAATGACTTGGCGGTCCGCTGGAATTGCAAGGCTGGCAAGTGCGGATCCTGTTCAGCGGAAATCAACGGATCCCCTCGGCTGCTTTGCATGACGCGCTTGAACCAACTCCCTTTGGAAAAGCCCGTCACGATCGAGCCTATGCAGGCCTTCCCGATCATTAAGGACCTGGTGACGGATGTCGCTTGGAACTTCGAGGTCAAGAAGCGAATCAAGCCGTTTGCACCGCGACCGGCGGACGCCAAGGACGGAACTTGGCGAATACTCCAGCGCGACGTCGATCGCGTGCAGGAGTTTCGCAAGTGCATCGAGTGCTTTCTCTGCCAGGACGTCTGTCACGTCCTGCGGGAACACCATTTGCACGACCGCTTCATCGGGCCGCGTTTCTTGGTGTATGCAGCGGCGCTCGAAATGCACCCTCTCGACACCGAAAACCGTGTCGGAGAACTCCGAGAGACCGACGGGATCGGCTACTGCAACATCACGAAGTGTTGCACGAAGGTCTGCCCGGAACACATCACCATCACCGACAATGCGATCATCCCGCTTAAGGAGCGGGTGGTGGACGAGTTCTATGACCCGTTGCGGAAGATCTTCCGCGTGTTCCAGAAATAGGAAACTCAGTCCTTCTCCCAAGGGGCCTGCTGGAATCGCCCCACGCTGGCCGGGAGCATGCGGCCCTTGGGTCGAACCGTATCCAGTTCCATCCGCGGTGCGCCGCGATGAAGGCCCACGCAATTGGCTCAAGCCGTGATCCCGCGATAGCTTGCTCGACGCCGACTGAGGAAGGCGAGTCTCTCTTTCCGGGGTCAGTCGATAACGCTGCTTGGATTGGAGGAGAGGTGGAGCCATGCGCCAGTCGCCCATGCACACGCCGTCGCGACCCGCCGACCGGCTTGAGAAATGCGTGCACGACAAGTTGTTCCGCCAGCGCAAGGGGTGCTCGGCTCGGTACTCCCAGAAGTCCTGCCAGGCCTAGGGTGGCGTCGCGCGGGAAGCCCCTCTGGTCGCACGCCCCGACTGGGTCGAGCACGGGGCTTCCTTCCTCCAGTCCTCACCGGAGGAATTACAAGTGCAAGCCCGTTGCCCGGTATGGGATTCGATCTCAGGCCGGTGCGAGGTCAAGACCGCTAGGTGCACCCCAGCGAGCATCCTGGTTGTCCTCCACGAGCTGGCGATGATACGATGGGCATTCGGCTGATCGGTGCTTCGAGAGGCCGGTCACGCGATCGTTCCCAGCGTCCCGGTCGGGTGGCTTCCTCGCAATCCCATAACCCTATGCCTGAATTTAACGGTATCCCTGTCCCTTCGGACGGCGTACCCATCCAAACGGATGACGGCCGATGCGTAGTGTCCGACAGCCCGATCGTCCCGTTTATTGAGGGCGATGGCACAGGAAGGGACATCTGGAAGGCGTCGCGAATGGTGTTCGATGCGGCCGTCGAGAAGGCTTACGGCGGCTCTAGGCGCATCGTCTGGTACGAGATTCTCGCGGGCGAGAAGGCTCGCGACCGCCTGGGAGAGTGGCTGCCCGCCGATACAGTCGAGGCCATCCGCGAATTCAAGGTCGCAATCAAGGGCCCCCTGACGACGCCGGTGGGTGGAGGGATTCGCAGCCTGAACGTGGCCCTGCGTCAGATCCTGACGCTCTATTCCTGCGTTCGGCCGGTGAAGTGGTATCCGGGCGTTCCATCCCCCATGAAGGATCCGGGCAAGCTCGACGTCGTGATCTTCCGTGAGAACACGGAGGATGTCTACGCGGGCATCGAATGGGAGCAGGGCACGGAGGACGCGGGCAAGCTCATCGAGTTTCTAAACGGGCAGCTGGGCCGCAGCATTCGAGCCGATTCCGGAATTGGCATCAAGCCCGTATCTGTCGCCGGTTCGAAGCGCCTTGTCCGGGCTGCCATCAACTACGCCCGAAGCAAGGGCCGCTCTTCCGTGACACTCGTCCACAAGGGCAACATCATGAAGTTCACCGAGGGCGCGTTCAGGGACTGGGGCTACGAAGTGGCGACGCGGGATTTCCGCGACGACTGCGTCACGGAGGACGAGGCTTGGTCGGCTGGCGGCGACGGTTCCGTCCCCGAGGGCAAGATTCTCGTGAAGGACCGGATCGCGGACGCGATGTTCCAGCAAGTTCTGCTGCGTCCCGCGGAATATGACGTCATTGCCACCACGAATCTGAACGGCGACTACCTGTCCGATGCTTGCGCCGCGCAAGTAGGGGGCCTCGGCCTCGCTCCCGGAGCGAACATCGGCGACGAGCACGCCCTCTTCGAGGCCACTCACGGAACGGCGCCGAAGTATGCCGACAAGGACGTGATCAACCCGAGCAGCGTGATCCTGTCGGGAGTCATGATGCTCGAACACCTGGGCTGGACGGAAGCGGCCGGCCTGATCGAGCGCGGGATGACCGGCGCGATCGCGGCGAAGACGGTGACCTACGACTTGCACAGGCAGATGGCCGGCGCGACGAAGGTGCGCTGCAGCGAGTTCGGGGCTGCGGTGATACGCCACATGGACTGAAGGAACGGAAAGATCAAGCGATGAGGAAGAAAGTCACTGTTATCGGGGCGGGGAATGTCGGTGCGACCTGTGCCTTGCGCATTGCCGACAAGGAACTTGCGGACGTCACCCTGATCGATATCGTCGAGGGCGTGCCGCAGGGCAAGGCATTGGACATGCTTGAGGCCTGCCCGGTCGAAAGCTCGGATGTCCGCATGGTCGGAACCAACAGTTACGAGGACACCGCGAACTCTGACGTGGTCGTGATGACAGCGGGTTTTCCGCGCAAGCCCGGAATGAGCCGTGACGACTTGCTGCTGAAGAATGCCTCGATCGTCAAGTCCTGCATCGGCGCGGCCGCGCGGTACTCTCCAAACGCGATCCTCATCGTCGTTTCGAATCCACTCGATGCCATGTGCCATGTCGCGTATCAAGCGTCTGGATTCTCGCGGAATCGCGTCATCGGCATGGCGGGTGTGCTTGATACTGCTCGTTTCCGCACGTTCCTGGCCGAGGCGGCCGGAGTCTCGGTCGAGAACGTGGTGGCCATGGTGCTCGGCGGGCACGGCGACACGATGGTGCCCCTAATCCGATATACCAGCGTTTCCGGGATTCCGATCGACCAGATCCTCTCGAGCCAGCAGCTGGAGTCGATCGTACAGCGGACCCGCGACGGCGGTGCCGAGATCGTCAAGCACCTCAAGACCGGCAGCGCCTATTACGCACCATCGTCCGCGGTCGTCGAGATGGTGGAGTCGATCCTCAAGGACAAGAGGAAGGTGCTGCCGTGCGCGGCGCTGCTCGACGGGGAGTACGGGCGCAGCGGGATCTTCGTGGGCGTGCCCTGCAAGCTAGGCGGGCACGGGCTGGAACATGTCTACGAGCTTGCACTGGAAGCTGACGAGCAAGCTGCGCTCGACGCCAGCTCGGACGCGGTCGAGGAGCTGGTCAGCGTTCTCCGAGCAAACGGCTACTGATGGGCGCGCCCGCCAGGCAGGGTGCCGCGAGATGCCGCCTGCCAAAGAGCCCGGTATCAGGGCCTTGCAGAAAATTCGTTGAATTCGCGTGGCAGGGCTTGACGCTGGTACTTACCTGACCTACCATAGTGATTCTGGCCGGCTGTTCGGCCGGGACGAAGGAGAATCACAATGAAGAGAATCCTCACTCTGCTCGTCTTGACGCTTGCCGTCACCTCGCTGTGCCTGGCCGGTTCGGTGACCGGTTACGTGACGGACGCGAAGTGCGCGAAGGCCGGAAAGGCCGGCGAAGCCCACGCAGGTTGCGCGAAGACCTGCATCGGAGGCGGCGAGGCGGCGGTCGTAGTGACCGACGACGGCAAGATCTACGAAGTCGCGGATCAGGCCAAGCTCAAGGATCACGCTGGCATGAAGGTTACCGTGATGGGCGCGATCGACGGGATGAAGGTCACGTCAGTTGAGAGCGTGGAGAGCGCTAGCTAGACAGCCGAGCGCCAACAGCCAGGCAACCCGGTTCTTCGGGTCGGCCATATATAGGTTCCCGCTGGTCGCCATTGTCGAAGCGATCAGCTATTGCCCGGGAGGTGTACAGTCTCTCGGGCTTTCCCTTGTCCATGTGCAACGGTGCTGCCGGGCTCCTGCAGGTGTACCGGATCCCAGCAGGCATCCGTTACCAACTTCGCGCTATTGCATCCCCAGGAGTATCGACATTCGGGAGAGTGCGCCGTCTCCGAGGGCTCCAGCCCGCGATCCAGGCGACCGGTCCCCGGGTTCCCTTGGACGTTCCAGTGAAAATGCCTGACCGCCACTCCTGCTGGCTTCGCGTTATTCCCGCAGTTACCCTCTGGTTCCTTGTCGTGACGAGCCCTTCCGCGGGCGAGCGGCACTAGATCCCGCGGCAAGCGGCTCTAACCTGCTCCGTGTCCTTGGGGACGTTCGGCAAGCGCGTCTTCCAGTTCATTGTCTCGGAATCCTGGGGCCGCGCCAATCGCAGTCGGCCCATAGGCTCAGGCTGCTTCCCAATGGGTCGAATCGCAAGCCGGGCTTCCTCGGTTTCGACTCGCGCCTGCGTCGCTGGGTTCTTTGAATCTCCACGCGCTAGGACCTCCTACAGGTGCTCGAGGGCCGGGTGATAAACTAGTAGGTCTTTCCACTGAAAGGACTTCTGCGAATGATCGCGGCCCAGCGAGGACTCGCTTCGACGGTCGGAATCGAATATCCCGTCGCCGCTTCTGGCGCTGTCTTAGTTTTGTTCGTGTTCTTCCACATGCTGGGGAACCTGCAGATCTATCTCGGTCCCGACGCCCTCAACTCCTATGCGGCCGCGATCCATAGCACTGGCGCGTTGCTCTGGATCGCCCGCGCCGGCTTGCTAGTAGCGTTGGGGGCGCACGTGTGGGGCCTTGCGACTCTATCGATTCGCACTCGAGCTGCGCGACCCGAGGCATATGCCGCCAAGCTGCCGCTCCTGTCGACCTTCGCTTCTAGCAGCATGCTGCTGACCGGGCTCGTGCTGCTTGCCTTTGTCGTGTATCACCTGCTGCATTTCACGGCGGGCGTAACGCACCCCGAACAGTTTCAGATGTACGACAGCTACGGGCGCCACGATGTGTATTCGATGGTCATCCTGGGCTTCCGGGATCCCTTGATCGCGGTTTCCTACATTGCCGCCATGGCTCTGGTGGGACTCCACCTGAGCCACGGCGTCGGCAGCGCGTTTCGTAGCACGGGGCTGAGCGGGCCGCGGGTCCGGGCCAGGCTCGAGGGTCTCGGGCGGCTGGTCGCAGTCGTCGTCGTGGCCGGCAATGTCTCGATCCCCGTGGCCTGCCTGCTCGGCATGCTGCAGCCGATTACCGAGGTCCTCTGAGCGATGGTGGAGCAGATGGATGCCGATGGGTTCGGTTGCTGCACGAACACGTCGGACTGCGAAGCTGCTTGTCTGAAGGAAATCAGTCTCGAATTCATCTCCGAGATGAACGCGGACCACTTCCGCGCCGTGCTGAAGAGCGCGTGAGGTCGCCGGCCCCGCATCTGGTTAGACGGCTACTCGACTGGTACCTCTCGAATCGCCGGGACCTTCCATGGAGAGGAGACCAGGACCCGTATCGCATCTGGGTTTCGGAGGTGATGCTCCAGCAGACCCGCGTCGAGGCGGTCATACCCTATTACGAGCGCTTTCTGACGCGCTATCCGTGCGTCGAGGCCTTGGCCGCCGCCTCGCAGCAGGACGTGCTCGCGAACTGGGCGGGCCTCGGATATTACAGGCGGGCCCGCATGCTCCATGAAGCCGCTAAGCGCGTTGTCGACGAATACGGCGGGCGGTGGCCCCCCGAGCACGCCGCCATCCTGGACTTGCCCGGGATCGGGGAGTACACCGCCGCCGCCATCGCGAGCATTGCCTTCGACGAGCCGCGAGCGGCCATGGACGGCAACGCCTTCCGCGTGCTCGCGCGACTCTCCGACGAGCGGCGGGACATCGGCAACGCTGCGCCCAAGAGTTCGCTGAAGCGTTTCGGCCAAGAACTGATCGAGTCGGCGCGGCCGGGCGAGCGGGGAGACTTCACGCAAGCCCTGATGGAACTCGGGGCGACAGTCTGCGTGCCGCGCGCGCCGAAGTGCGATGTCTGCCCTTGGTGCGCCTCGTGCGATGGATTCGCGGCCGGAACCGCCCCGAACCTGCCCTCAAAGGGGTCCAGGCGGGCTCCCCGAAAACTGGAGATCTCCGTCGCGATTGCCCGGCTCGGCGACCGGGTCCTGGTTCGTCGGAGGCCGGGCAATGCATCGATCATGCCCGGCTTCTGGGAACTGCCCACCGTAGAAGGCGCGGCCGGGTCCCTCGCCCGCCTCCCTCCACTGCGCTCGGCAAGCCCGGACAGGTCCGGTGCGTTTTCCCACGCCATCACCGACACGAACTACGTGTGTTGCGTCTACGAAGCGACCGCCGAGAGCGATCCCGGGGAAGGATTCTGCTGGATGTCGCTGGACGAGCTGCGCAGCGTGCCGCTCACGACGATCAGCAGGAAGGCCCTCCGATTCGCACGGGCCAAGTCGGCCGACACCGAGTAGGAGGCGGCGAGGGCTCAGTCGCGGAGTGCCGACCCGGGCGATAGGGACGTGCGCATCGAGGCCGTGCCGAGACCGCGGGTGTAGTCGGCAATCCCATCGAATAGGTGTTCCGCGACCTCCTGGCGGAATGACGATTTGCGCATGAGGCCTTCGTCGTGCCTGTTGCTGATGAAGCCGATCTCCGCCAGCACCGCTGGGACCTCCGCCCCGATCAGAACGACGAACGGGGCCTTCCGTATTCCACGGTTGCGAATCCTTGACGAATGCTTGGACACCCCTTTGTGGAGGCTGGACTGGATGCTAGTCGCCAGCTCCTTCGATTCCTCCGTCTTCGCCTCGAGCGTGATCTTCGCTAGCAGGTCGTGGAGTTCGTGGATCGTGCGGTTCGAGGTTGCGTTCTCTTGCGAAGCCACGCTCAGAGCCCACGAGTCCGAGGTCAGGCTGAGGTAGTAGGTTTCGATTCCCCGCACACTGGAGGTCGGCGCCGAGTTGCAGTGGATTGAAATCATCAAATCGGCTCCCCGCGCGTTCGCGATCCGAGTCCGCTCCTCCAATTCCACGAACTCGTCCGAGTCCCTTGTTTGGATCACGTCCGCCCCCAGCCTTGTTTCGAGCAAAGTGCCGAGTCGCTTGGCAATGTCCAGCACCACGTCCTTCTCGCGGAGCCCGCGCGCGCCGACCGAGCCAGTGTCATGGCCGCCGTGGCCCGCATCGATCACGATTCGGCCAGGCTTGAGGCCTAGCGCCCGGGTCAGGCTCAGCTTGCCGTCAGCGGTTGCATCTGCCGCGCGCGGCGCGGTCCGGGAATTCGCGGCCGGCTCGGCAAGGGCCGGGTTCAGGGCTTGCAGCGTGCGCTGAGCCCTGGAGGTCCCGGCGCCTCGAAGGTCCAGTACGAAGCGAGTCGGACTGTCAAGCCAGAACACGTCGAATGCAACCGGGTTCTTGAGGTCCAGGACCAGGCGGGCCTTGTTGCGGCGGTTCTGCGCGAGCCGGGCAGAGGAAATCAGAGAGTCGGCGACATCGACCTGGACGCCCTTGATAAGGGCAGCCGACATCCTGCTGTCGAAGAGGTCGATGTAAAGCCGCTCCGGGCCTTGCAGGCGGTCGTACTTGAGCGCCGTCCTGCTTTCGATGTGCAGCACGATACGGGTGCCGTCGTCGTAGCTGTGATGGCGGATCTGCGATATCCCGGCCATGCCGCTTCCGGGCCGGGTTCCGGGCGGCCGGATGATCTCTCCGGCCGCGTGACTGCCGTCCGAGAGCGCGACGCCTTCGAGTGGTCCGGATATCGCTGGCGCAGAGACTTCCGCGGAGGACTGCCGCGTGTCCGGCGCTGCCGCCGGACCGCCATCGAGTCGCGCGGCAATCGCGAGGGCGTTTTGCCGGTGCTTGCTCTGGGGGTATTCGCGCGCAGCGAACCTGTACGTCTCGATCGCTTTCAGCCGGTACTTGTCGTTCCTGAACTGCTCAGCCATCCGCTGATACAGCTCAGCGATCTTCACCAGCGCATCGTCGCAGTAAGCGCTGGAGGGGTCGGTCCGATGCACGGCATCGAGCGCCGAAATCACCAGCTCGTATTGCCGGAGGCCCAGCTCCGGCCGGGGAACCCGCGCCAGATCCTCGTAGAGTTGCGCGCCAGACTTGTAGCGGCTGGCGGCCAGCTCCCTCTTGGATGCCGGAACCGCCGGCACAGCGGACAGGAACCCGAGTGCCAGTGCCGCTGCTGCCGACATGAATCGATGCGAGCGAGTCATACTGTGAGACCTGCCGAGCAATTGAAAGCCGCCGCGCCAAGCCCTCCCGTCAGTGCGCCCCCGGAACAGCGCAGTCGTCATTCTCATGGTCCGGCCTAGGCGAAGCGCTTGCAATCTACTGCCTGTCAACGCCGTCCGCGTCAGCGGTCAGATCCTTGCGGGCAGCGAGGACCCGGGTCACGTATCCGCTCGCGGCGGAACCAAGCGGTTCGCCGCGAGTTCGGTCGAATCCGCCCTCGCCCAGCGTGTACGCCGCGATGACGTCCGACAGCCGATTCGGGTATCGATGCATCAAGTATTGCAAGTCCTTCACCCCCCCAAGAATGTTTTGGTAGGGATCGAGCGCGTCGTGGACTCCGAACCGCGCCGCAGTCGCTGGGGTAAGCTGCATCAGGCCCATTGCGCCCTTCGGCGAGATGGCGGTTGGATCTCCCTCGCTCTCGACGCGGATCAACGCAAGCACGAGCCCAGGGTCAACGCGTTGGCAGCTCGCGACTTCCACGATGTAGCGATCGAGATCGGGCCGTGCAATCCGCGGGCCTTCCGGCTGAGCTGCCCAAGAGAAAACGGCCGTGCAATCCTGCTTGAGGTTGCAGGGAAATCCGGCGCCGCCCGCCTGCTGCGCGCCCGCATCAAGCTGCGATCCCGTCGAAATCGCGGCGAGTAACAATCCGACAATCGCTGCTCGCGCCACTAAAAAACATTAACACATACAATGTTTGTTTGCAATCCGGTCAAAAGTCTCGTCAAATGACCCGTTATCGATGCCTGACCAAGCAGGCTGGTGCTCGGTCCAACGAGGCAAGAACCCCCTCGTAGTGCGCTGCCTCCCGCTTGGATCGACCCGCTTTGTCCGTCGAAGCTGCGGCTGGCGGCTTTCCGGATAATGGATAGACCGATGTCGCGAACGATTCGGCCAGCCTCCGGAATTACAGGCACGATCTCCCTGCCCGGAGACAAGTCCATTTCCCATCGCTACGCGATGCTTGCAGCCCTGGCGGAGGGGTGTAGCGAGCTCACGAACTACTCGACCGGGGCGGATTGCGCATCGACGCTGGCATGCCTCCGTTCGCTGGGCGTCGATTGCTCGCATCGTGGCACGGCCGTGCGGATCGAAGGAGCGGGTACCGCGGGTCTCCGCGCTCCCGGTGCGGCGCTCGATGCTGGCAACTCCGGGACGACGATGCGTTTGCTGTCCGGCATTCTGGCGGGCCAGCCGTTCGAGTCAGTGATTCAGGGCGACGAATCTCTGTCCAGGCGCCCGATGAAGCGAATCATGACTCCGTTGCGCAGCATGGGCGCTTCCGTAGGCGCGATAGATGGCCAGTACCCGCCTCTGACAATCCGCGGCGGTCGCCTTCGCCCGATCCGGTACGAACTGCCCGTTGCCAGCGCCCAGGTCAAGAGCTCGGTGCTGTTCGCGGCCTTGAACGCGCCGGGCACCACGGAGGTCGTCGAGCCTGTCGAAACGCGTAATCACACGGAGATCGCCCTCCGGCGGTTCGGTGCCGAGGTGCGCGTTAACGGACTCGAGATCGCCGTGACCGGCTCCCCCCGCATGTCGGCGTGCGACATGCGCATTCCCAGTGACCTCTCCTCGGCTGTCTTTTTCCTAGCGGCTGCGCTGATGTTGCCCGGATCCAGCCTGCGCATCGAGAGGGTCGGCCTGAATCCGACGCGCGCCGCGGTCTTGGAGGTGCTGCAACGGATGGGCGCTGCCATCGATGTGGATGCGGAATCGGAGGAGGGCGGCGAGCCGGTCGGATCGTTCGAGGTGCTGGGCGGAGGCAGGCTCGCAGGAGGCGAGATCGCCGGAGCGACTACCGCCGGGGTCATTGACGAGATTCCGATGCTCGCGGTGCTCGGCGCCGTCTCGGAATCCGGCCTGCGGATCCGCGACGCAGGCGAGTTGCGCATCAAGGAGACCGATCGGATCGCGACTGTCGCGGAGAATCTGCGGAGGATGGGTGCTCGGGTGACCGAGTACGAGACCGGCATGGACATCGAAGGAGGCTGCAACCTGCGCGCTGCGGAACTCGACTCCTGCGGGGACCACCGAATCGCGATGGCGTTTGCCGTGGCTGCCCTTGCCGCGGACGGGGAATCCAGCCTCGCCGGCGCCGAGGCGGCCAGCGTATCCTTTCCGGAATTCTTCGACGTGCTGGCCTCAATCGTCCGGGCCTAGGTCCCGTCGCGCCCGTCGGAGGCTTCCCGCCGCCGGGTCTTGCGAGTTGCCAAGCCCGCGACGTCTACTGGACCGGCAACGGCTCGATTTCCCGGTCGTATCGCAGTTCCCCGCCCTTTAGCCAGAGAATCCTCGGGGACCGGGCGGGGATCTTGAACTCCTCGGGCACGTCGGCATCAATACGGTCGAAGATCGCTTTCAGGCGCGCGACGACCTCCGGACGCCGGGAGGCGACATCGCTCTGCTCGGATGTGTCCGCCTGCATGTCAAACAGCATCATGGGCTTCGGGGCCGGGCCTGTCGTGAGACCCGGGCATTGCGTGGGATTCGCCTGCTCGAACTGGGCGATGATCGTGATGCCGTCCGGGCCGCGGCTGTCCTTCCAGCCGCTCGCGTCCGCGAGGCACCGGAATCCCGGGGCGGGCGCGCGCACATGTAGCTTCCATCGCCCCGACCGGATCATCCGCAATTCTTCGCCGGCCATTGCGAAGACGGCCTCGTGCGGCGACTCCGTGACGCGACCGTCGAGGAGCGGCAGGATGTCCATTCCGTCGATCACGCGGTCGCCGGGGAGCGCCGCTCCCGCTGCTGCGACGATCGTGGGAAAGATGTCGATTGACGCCACGACTTCCTTCGAGACCCGGCCCGGAGGAATTCGGCCCGGCCAGCGCGCGATTGCGGGAACCCGAAGGCCGCCATCGAAGCTGGACGCCTTCATTGCCCGCAGAGGCTTGTTGTTGCCCCCGAACGTGGCGCCGTTGTCGGAAGTGAAGAAGACCAGCGTGTTGCTGTCGAGACCGCTGTCGCGCAGCTTGGCCAGGACTTGCCCGACCGACCAGTCGAGTTCCCGCAGCACGTCGCTATAGAGGTCGTCCGGCGTTTCGGGCGTGTAGAAATCCTCCGAGGCCGCGAGAGGCTTGTGCGGCATCGCGTGAGGGAGGTAAAGGAAGAACGGCCGGTCACGGTTGCGGTCGATAAAGTCGATCGCCCGGCGCGTGTAGTCGCGGGTCAGTTCGGTCTGGAGCACGGGGTACCGGACCACGGTCTCGTTCTCGACGAGCTGCACGGGTCTCATGTCATTCGAATAGAGGATCCCGTAGTACTCGTCGAAGCCTTGCTTTCTTGGCAGGTACTGCTCGATGTGCCCCATGTGCCACTTTCCGATTGCGGCGGTCGAATAGCCGAGCGGCTTCAGCGCTTCGGCGATCGTGACCTCCGATGGCGGCAATCCGATCGTGTTGAGCCCGACGTCCGGCGACGGGTTCGAGACCAGCCCGTTGCGAAACGGGTACCGCCCCGTCATCAGGGCCCCCCTGGACGGGCCGCAGAAGGGCATCGGCACGTAGAAATCGGTCAGCCGAATGCCCTCTTCTGCCATGCGGTCGAGGTGCGGCGTCTTGTGCCGCGTCGCGCCGTACGATGAGAGGTCCCCGTAGCCGAGGTCGTCGGCGAAGATGAGCACGAAGTTCGGGCGCTGCTGCGCGGCGACCGGGATGGTAAGCGAGAACGCGCATAGGACGGCGAATTGGAGCGGACGAAAGGCCATGACGTCGGAGAGTGTATTACAGCGCGTTGCGGAGCGGCTCGCGCTGGCTCGCGGGCATTTGCAGATTTCCTCCCCGCCGGGCTCGCTGGCCATGCGTGCCGAGGCGGTTGCCCTACAATCGGCAGAGGACCATGAGCGCCCACCGATCTCGCCTCGCCTTGCCCCTCGCCGCCGCGATTGCCCTGTTGTCGTGCGGCGTGGACGACCCCCAGCCGGACCGGCATCCGAACATCATTTTCTTGATGGCGGACGACATGGGCTACGGCGACCCGGGCAGCTTCAATGCGGATTCGAAGATCCCGACTCCGTCGATGGACGCGCTCGCGGCCACCGGCATGCGCTTCACCGACGCGCACTCGGGCTCGGCGGTTTGCACGCCGACCCGGTACGGTGTCCTCACCGGGCGCTACGCTTGGCGGTCGCCCCTCAAGCGAGGCGTGCTGTCCGGGTATTCGCGAGCCCTGGTCGAGCCCGGCCGGATGACGATCGCGAGCATGCTCAAGGGCAGCGGCTACCACACGGCAGTGATCGGCAAGTGGCACCTCGGCCTGGACTGGGCCACGATTTCAGAGCCGGATAGCTGGGACGAAGGAGACAAGGCGGCAGCCTTCCAGGGCGCGTCGGACTTTGCGAAGCCCGAAGGGCTTGAGATCGATTTCACCAAGCCCGTGACAAATGGCCCAGCGACCTTGGGGTTCGACTACTCCTACATCATCCCGGCATCCCTGGACATGGCTCCGTACGTCTACCTGGAGAACAACGCCTGCGAAAAGCCGGCCACTGTGCACGAGCCCGGGCGATTCGACGGACCCGTCTTCTGGCGGGCGGGCGAGGCGGCGGAAGGATTCGACTTCTTCGATGTGCTGCCCAATCTCGCCCGGCACGCCGTGGAGTACATCGAGGAGCAGTCGGAAACGCCGGACCGGCCGTTCTTTCTGTACTTCCCGCTGCCTGCCCCGCACTGGCCGTGGGTGCCCACCGAGGAATTCGTGGGTCGCAGCGGTGCAGGCAAGTACGGCGACTTCGTGGTGCAGGTCGATGCCCAGATTGGCATGGTGATGGACGCCTTGGAACGGACCGGCCAGGCCGAGAACACGCTGTTCATCGTGACGAGCGACAACGGCGCCGAATGGGATCCGAGCCACATCGAGGAATTCGGACACCACGCCAACCATGCGATCCAGCGCGGCAAGAAGAGAGACGCCTGGGAGGGAGGGCATAGGATGCCCTTCATCGCGCGCTGGCCTGCAAGGGTTGCCCCCGCTTCCACGAGCGACGAGATCGTCTGCCTTACAGACCTGATCGCGACGGCAGCCGCGATCGCCGGATTCGAACTGCCCGAGGACGCGGGCCAAGACAGCGTCAGCATCCTCCCGGCGCTACTTGGCGAGGACAGCGCGCCCCTGCGCGAGGCCACAGTGCATCACTCGGTGGACGGCACCTTCGCCATTCGCATGGGCAAGTGGAAGTATATCGACGGCCAGGGGCCGGGCTCGAATCAGTGGGACGGTCCGCAGGCCGGCGATCCGCCGGCGCAGCTCTACGACATCGAGTTGGACAGGCACGAGGACCGCAATCGCTTCGCGGAGCAGCCGGAGATCGTCCAGCAGCTCAAGACGCTCTTGGAACTCTACAAGACCCAGGGCCACAGCCGGCCGCTCTAGAACTGTCTGCCGCCCAACGCGACGGAATGACCCACGCACGCGGATGGGTCGTCGATCCGGGATCAGCCCTTCCGGTCCCACCAGATGTGGTCAGGCTCTCCCTGAAGCCTGGGTGGGATGCGCGCTTCCCGGAGTCGTTCCTGGATTCGCGCCAGTACGTCCGGACGCTCGTTCGCGAGGTCGCGGGTCTCGCCGATGTCCTCGCCTAGGTCGTACAGCTCCAGCTCGCCGTCCGGCGCTGGACGCACGGCCTTCCAGTTCCCCATCCGCAGCGCTTGCGTCGGGATCTCGTCTTGGAAGGCTCCCGTTTCGCGGACGTGCCGGGGCAGTTCCCAGTACAGGTACTCGTGCTTCTCCTGATCGCCGCTGCCCAAGAGCGTCGGCACGACCGAGATTCCGTCGGTCTCTTCGGGCGGCGTCGCGCCGGCCAGTTCCATCGCCGTCGACAGGAAGTCGTGGAACGCCCACGCGTGATCGCTGCGCGATCCCTCCGCGATCCGCCCCGGCCAGCGAGCCAGCATGGGGACGCGTATGCCTCCCTCGTAGAAGGTTCGCTTGGAGCCCCTTAGGAGACCGCTGCTCTGGAAGTAGTCTGTCCAGGTGGCGGCGGCGGCCCCGTTATCCGACGTGAAGAACACGATCGTGTTCTCGTCCAGGCCCAGGCTGGCGATCAGGTCAAGGATGCGCCCGACGTCGCGGTCCAGGCGAGTGATCATCGCCGCCAGCGTGGCATGGGGCTCCTGCGGACGGATCAGCCGTCCCGGGCGATTGCGGTTTTCGGGAATCTCAATTTCCTCGAACTGCCCGCTGTACTCCGCGTAGATCTCGTCGTCCGGGGCGACGTACTCCGAGTGCGGGATCGTGAAGGGCACGTAGCAGAAGAACGGCTCGTCCTTGTTCCGCTCGATGAATTGCAGGGCCCTGTCCGCGATGACGTCATGGGAAAAGGTCCCGCGTCCGTCCCCCTCGTTGCCCTCGAGCGGGAGCTGAGAGTCGTTCTCGTAGATGTAGAGCGGATAAAAGTAGTGGGCATGAGCCTGGTGCAGGTATCCGACAAACTCGTCGAATCCCTGTTTCCAGGGAACGCCTTCGGTGCCGATGTCCCCTAGCCCCCACTTGCCGAAGCAGCCCGTCGCATAGCCCTGTCCCTTGAGCAGTTCGGCAACGGTCACGTCGTCGTCGAGAATTGGGACGCCGCCGGGGTTGGATCGCACCGAAGTGTGGCCCATGTGCATGCCGGTCATGAGCACGCTGCGGGCCGGGGCGCAGACCGAGCAGCCCGAGTACGCGTCCGAGAACCTCATGCTCTCCGATGCCATCCGGTCGATCCGGGGCGTGAGGATCTTGTCCTGCCCGTAGCAGCCGAGCTCGCCGTATCCGAGGTCGTCGGCCATGATGAACACGATATTCGGCGGCCTGGGGGCCTTGCCGTCGCCCAGCGGGTCGGAGCAGCCGAGCAACGAGCCGATCCCGGCCGCGGAGGTCGCGAGGAATCCGCGTCGGTTGAGGTCGGTTGGAAAGCGCTTCGGTGCGGGCATGGCGGGACGCGCCCGATTGTACCGCCCGGACCGGACGCGTCCAGCCGGGCCGAGTCCGGCCAACCTGGCGCTGGCGCTGCTGCTGTCGCAGCGGCCACAGGACACGGTGCCGGAGGCGCAAACCTACTACGTCGGCAACCACGAGGCCCTGCAACTGCTGCTGACTCCTGGCGCGAGGATTCCGCCCCGCAGCCGCGGAGCCAGGTCCATCGCGGCCTGGCGGACGGTCCCGCTGCGCCCGCGTTGCGGCCGCCGGCGGCCCACCCGCCGATTCCCGGCCCCGGGGCAAAGCCTAGAAGCTGATGCGCAGGCCGCCATTCACCTGCCGGAACAGGCCCGGCTGGATTCCTTGCGGCGCGCGGGACGAGATATACAGCTCGTCGAAGGCGTTCTTGATCGTGAAGTACGGCTCGAGCATCCAGCGTTCCCGCCGGACCTCGTATCCGACAGCTAGGTTGGCCAGCTGGTAGGACGGAATCCGCCCGACCGTGCCGTCCGGGGACGGAGCCGCGGTTTCCCGGTTGTCGCCGAACTGGTTCGCCACGGCGCTCAGGTCGAGCTGGAAGCTGAAGCCCCCGTATTGCTTCGCGCCGAAGATCACGCCGAAAGTCTGTTCGGGTGCGTAGGGGAGCCGGTTCCCGCCGAAGAGTTCGTTGTCGGCGAACTCGGCTGTCGGCAGGTACATGTGACGAACGTCCGTGTACACGCTCCAGCCTGGGATATCCGCGACCTCGTCCCAGCGAACCCTGACGGAACTCTCGAATCCCTGGTGCAGCGTGGCGCCGCCGTTAGTCACTGTCGTCGTGGCGCCCCCGGACTCCGCCGCAGTAATGATCTGGTTCGAGAAATCCATTCGGAAGAACGTGAACTCGCCGGAGACGGGCCTCTGGCCGGCCAGCCGGATGCCGGCTTCGTAGTTCCACGAGAGTTCCGAGTCCAGGTCGAGATTCTCGCCGCTGCTCGTGATGGCGATCTTGGTGCCAGGGGGCGCGAATCCTCGATGGACTCCCGTAAAGAACGTAAGGTCGTCGTGCCCTCGCACCGAGAGCCCTAAGCCCGGTATCGCCGTCGTCACGCCGTTGCCCTTCCGGATGTCCACGTTGGTTGGATCTCCACCAACGCGCTTGCGCGTGATGTGCCGTTCCTGGTTGTAGTGCACGAAGCGGACGCCGGGCGTCAGAGTGACCCGCGAGCCGATCAGGAAGCGATTCTGCACGTAGCCGGCGATCGCTCTCCCGTAGCGGAACTCGTCGTCGCGTATGATGCCTGTCCTCGCGTCGAGCCCGTCCCCGTTGACTCGGCGGTCGTGGGCCTTCTCGTAGATGTATCGAACGCCGATGTCGAGATTGCCGTGCGCATGCTGCCGCCCGTAGTTCGATTGAGCGCCGTAGACGTTGAACAGCCGGTTCCGATTGCCGGCCGAGTCGCGCAGGTAGATCGCGCCCCCGGGCACGCTGGGGTCCCCGGCCACTCCGAGGTAGGCGCGCCCCCGGTCGGACCGGTCGAAATCCTGCCGGCCCCAGAAGCGCTTGGTGCTGTACAGGAACGCCGAGCTGCTGAGCACTGCGTTCGGGCTGATCGTGAAGGCGTGCGAGAGAGAGCCCGAGATCCGCTCCACGTCGAGCGTGTCCGCGGTGACAGGGTTCTGGTTCGGGTTCGACTCGAACATCGGCGTGGTCAGGCCGAGGTAGGTCGAGTTCGAGATCTCGTCGTACACGCCGGCCTTCAGCGCGATCACGTGGCGATCGTTCGGCCTCAGGCTGAACTTGGTTTGCACATCCTCGATGTCGAAGTAGAAGTGGCGCCAGCCCTCACCCTGCTTGTGCAGGTAGCTGGTGATCCAGCCGAGCGACTGGTCGCGATTGCTTCCGCCGAGAGAGGCGAGGCCCACGAACAGGCCGCGCTGCCCGCCTTCGAGATCGACGTCGCCGTGGAACTTGGACGGCGGCTCCGGCGTGACGAAGTTCACTACGCCCCCGACCGTCTGAGGGCCGTGCGCGATCTGGCCGCTGCCCTTCAGGATCTCGACGCGGCTCATCCTCTCGATCGGAGGGGAGTAGTACATGTCCGGCTCTCCGTACGGCGCGAGCGCGATCGGGATGCCGTCCTCGAGCATCAGGACCTTGCGGCTGCGGTTGGGGTTGAGGCCGCGCATGCCGACATTGAGTCGCATCGCCACAGGCCCGGAATCCTCGCGCAAGTTGATTCCGGGAACCCTCCGAAGCACCTCGTTCGCGTCGATCGGCTTGGAGGCGAGCAAGTCTTCCTTGCTAATCACATGCAACGAGCCCGGAATCGCCGTGCGAAGGTCCTCCGCTGCCGCCACGACTTCGACTGACGCCCGGTTGCGCTTGATCTTGGTCAGCCGGATCGGAAGGTCGGTGGTCTCGGCGGATGCCCTGACTTCGACCGGCTCGAAGTATGCGGACGTTACCCGCACGGTGAACTCACTGTCGGGCACGTTAGCCAGACTGTACAAACCGACTGCGTCGGAAATCGTAGTCTCTTCAGTTTCAACGACTTCCACGGTTGCGGCCGCAATCGGGAATCCGTGGGGTCCGGTCAGCTCCCCGCTGATAACCCGGCCTTGCAGGGAGATCGGGAGAAGTAGCAGAGGCGCCAGGGAACAGAGCCCGACGCGCGGGTTCGGAGCTATCACCAACGAGTTTCCTTTATGGTCTAGGGACACGGCGGCCTAGCAGGCCGCCACGATTCCCGAGGGTATCACAACTTGCAACTAGGTGTCAAAAATAGACGTAGGTACGACCATGCGAGGTCATGATCGAGGCGATTGGCTTTGTGGTGGACATCCCGGCAGTAGCGAAAGCTGTCTGTTCGGGACGGCAACTCCGCGTTCGTGCAAGGTTTTCTCTTTATGTATACTGTGTGCGCGAATTGGCGTGTTGCGCCATGCAAACCATTGAGGAGGTTTTGCAGCAATGAGAACAATCAGCCTGCCGGTCGCGCTCGCGGCGTGCTTGGCACTTCTCTCGGTTCCGGCCTTCGGGCAGACCTTCTACGGCACCGTGGTCGGAACTGTCCAGGATTCGACGGGTGCCGTCATTCCCGGAGCGAGCGTCACGCTCTCCAACCTCTCCACCGGCGAGCAGCGCGTGCAGGAAACCGAGGCTTCCGGCCTGTACCGATTCGTAAACCTGGTCCCGGGCCAGTACCGGCTCGAAGCCCGGTCCGAGGGCTTCAAGCAATTCGCGCAGGAGCCGATCGTGGTCGAGGTCGAAGCCAGTATCCGCATTGACCCGTCGCTGGAAATCGGCGATGTGACCGAGGTGGTCGAAGTCGTGTCCAGCACGCCTCTGCTCCAGTCCCAGACGTCGTCGCTGGGACAGGTGGTTGAGTCTCGGAAAGTCACCGAGACTCCCCTGAACGGACGCAACGTACTGAACCTGGTGGCCCTTGCGCCGGGTGTCGTCCCGCAGGGCCAGTCGATGCAAAGCCCGACAGGCGTGAACATTTTCGCTTGGGGCAACTACCAGATCGGCGGCGGCCAGTCCAACCAGAGCGCCACTACCCTGGACGGGGCGCCCGTCAACATGGGCTATGCGAACCTGACCGCCCTCGTCCCGACGCAGGACGCAGTCCAGGAGTTCAAGATCCAGACCAACAACCTGGGAGCCGAGTTCGGGCGCTTCGCCGGCGGCGTGATCAACATGACCACCAAGTCGGGGGGCAACGAGTTCCACGGCTCGGCCTACGAGTTCTTACGCAACAAGGTGCTCAATTCCAACACCTTCTTCAACAACGCGAGCGGCATCGGCACGCCCCCGTTCGTGCAGAACCAGTGGGGCGCGAACGTTGGTGGGCCGATCGTGAAGGACGAGGTATTCTTTTTCTCCTCGTACGAGGGCTACCGGCAGCGCCAGGGACGGTCGCTGCTGCTCGACTCGCCAACCGTCAGCATGCAGCGCGGCGACTTCTCCGAGCTGGGTCAAATGATCCACGATCCGTTCTCGATCGCCACCGCTGAAGACGCTCCGCGGACACCTTTCCCCAACAACTTGGTGCCCGACGCGATGCAGGACGCAACTGCGAGATCGCTGAGCCACCTTTGGGGCCAGCCCAACCAGCCGGGCCTGAATATCAACTTCGCAGCGAATGCCAGCGACGGTGGCGACAACGACCAGCTCAACAACCGCGTCGACTGGACCGCCAGCGACAAGCACCGCCTCATGGGCCGGTGGACTTGGTGGGACAACCTCACGTTCGGCGTCGATCCCTACGGTACGGGCGCCCATATCGACGCGGGACCGGAGACTTTCACCACGAATCAGTGGGTCATAGGCGACACGTACCTGATCTCTCCGACAACGATCCTGGACATCCGGCTGGCGTGGACGCGCTTTCGCTACGATCGATCACCGGCGAGCCAGGGAATCGACCTAGCCCAATTCGCGTGGCCATCATCCCTGCTGAGCCAGATCCCGGACAACTTCCGCCACATCCCGACGCCTTGCGTGGAGGGCTACTCGCTATTCTGCGCTCAGGGAACCGGCAGCATCATCATCGCCCGGCAGGACAACGTCGCGGCTCTTCCCAGCCTGACGCTCATCCGCGGCCGGCACACGTTGAAGATCGGCGGCGACGTCCGGCGCCTCACGCATAACTACGCGCAAAGCAACACGCCCAGCGGGATATTCAACTTCAATTCCAGGTTCACGGCGAGCGACCCGTTCAACCCGGTCGGCGGGTGGGGCTTTGCGTCGTTCCTGCTCGGCAGTGGCACGGGCGGCGGAGTCACCACGCCCGGGCTGGTCGCCGGCCAGATGATCTACCGCGCCGCGTACCTCAATGACCAATGGCAGGTCAATGACAGGCTCACGGTCAACCTCGGTCTCCGCTGGGAGCGCTCTGGAAACTTTTCGGAGCGCTTCGACAACATGACCGCCTTGTCGCTTGACTCGGTCAATCCCCTCTCGGCCGAGACCGGACTGGATCTACGCGGACAGCTTGCGCTGGTGCAGTCCGATCTGCGAAAGCCGAGGACCGCTCTCGACGATCGCCATTCGTTCGCTCCCCGCATAGGAATCGCCTACCGCGTGGACGATCAGACGGTGATCCGGACCGGGTATGGTGTTTTCTGGCTTCCAAACGACGTCGCCTTTGCGGTGGCACCGAACCTGGATATCGTCAACACGATCGCTACGCCATGGATTACCTCGCTCGACGGGGGCGTAACACCATACCGTCTACTTAGCGACCCTTTCCCGGAAGGGCTTCTGCTGCCTCCAGGTCGAGACACGACGTTCCTCAACACGCTGGTTGGAGGTCTCGGGATCCGGTCGCCGGTGCCGAACCAGCCGCTCGGCTACATGCAGCAATGGAATCTCAACATCCAGCGGCAACTTGCCGATGGCACCCTGGTGGACCTCGCCTACGCCGGGTCGAAGGGAACCAGCCTGCCTGTAAACGCCCAGACTATCAACCAGCTGCCTGACCAGCACCTAGCCCTCGGGTCCCAGCTCAACGAGCAGGTCCCGAACCCGTTCTTCGGGACGTCGATCGCGACCGGAGGCCTGTCCCAGCGCACGGTTTCTCGCGGCCAGCTGCTGCGGCCCTTCCCTCACTTCACCGACGTATCGATGGCGGGTCCCACCAACCGCAGTTCCACCTACCACTCGTTCCAGGCAAAGGTCGAGCGACGTTTCGGGGGCGGCGGGAGCCTGCTGGCCTCCTATACGGCCGCCAAGCTGATCACCGACGCAGGCACGCTCACAGGATGGCTTGACGGACTTGAGGGATTCAGCGCCCAAGGATGGGCCACCGGCGGGAATAACAACGACGCTCCGATCCCTGAAATCGCTGGCGGCGTTCGACGTGTCGCAGCGATTCGTTCTTAGCTACGTGGTGGACCTGCCGTTCGGCAAGGGCAAGCCTATCGGGGGGAACCTCACCGGCGCTGCCAACAAGATCATCGGAGGATGGGGCGTGAACGGGGTGACCACGGTCCAGCGCGGCTTCCCGCTTGGCGTGGGTGCCTCCCGGAACCTCTCCAACTCGTTCGGCGGTTCCCAGTACCCGGACAACAACGGAACCAGTGCGGCACTCTCAGGCGATCCGCAGACGCGGCTGAACCAGTACTTCAGAACTGACGTGTTCAGCCAGCCGGCGGCGTTCACATTTGGTAACACGGCACGTGTGCTGCCGGACGTGCGAGGTCCTGGCATTGCACAGTGGGACTTCGCGATCTTCAAGCGAACGCAGATCGGCGAGCGATTAGGGGTCGAGTTCCGGACCGAATTCTTTAACCTCTTTAACACGCCGATTTTCCGCCACCCAGGCGGGGGCCTGGGCACGCCGCAATTCGGGGTGGTCAGCGGCACCAGGGGTGTGCCCAGACTTGTGCAATTCGGGTTGCGAGTGCTGTTCTGACGGCCTTGTCCCCGGGCGCGTAGTTCGTGCGGGAAGGGCGGACAGCCCTTCCCGCCTCCTGCATCTGGGGAGCAACGCGGAAGTGGCTACACCTGAGGGTTGTTCGCGAATGCCAGCTCGCGCAGCAACGACGGATTCGACACGGCTCGCAGTCTCGGTTCTTGCCGCCGCATGGTTAGCGGTCTCCGCGTTCGCGCAAGCCGATGACCGCTCCCGCGAAGCGGTCATGGCCCGGTTCGCCGCAGGCGGGAAGGCGATGCAGGCCGGACAGTTCGCAGCCGCCGAGATGGAGTACCGCGCGGCCTTGGCAGTCTTGTCCGATCTGGCGGAGGTGCGAGCCAACTTGGGCTTGGTACTGTTCCTGCAAGGCAAGTTCGCGGAATCCGTCTCGGAACTCGAGCGGGTCGCCTCGGAGAGGCCCGAGCTTCCCGCCGCGCACCTCTTCCTCGGTCTCGGGCATCTCAAGCTCGGATCGCCGGCCAAGGCGATACCTCCCCTGCAGCGGAGCCTCGAGGATAGCCCTGCCAACTTGGAGGCTAGGCGGGCGCTGGCTGCGTGCTACCTGGCGCAAGCCGACTACGCAGGAGCCGTCCGCGAGTTCCAGGCGGGGTTTTCCTACACTCCGGACAAGGCCGAGGGGTGGTTCCGACTCGGCCGGGACTACATGAACTTGATGAGCGAGCTGGCCGGCAGCTTGGTGATCGGCCGGCCCGATTCCGTATGGGCGTCCCGTCTGGGAGCCGACATGCTGGGCCTGAGCCAGGCATGGGAGGCGGCAGCGAGTTACTACGAGGCCGCACTCGCCAAGGATCCCGATCTGCCAGGCCTGCATGGGTCGGCTGGCGGAGCTTATCTCCGGGTCGGAGACTTGTCGGCTGCCGAGCAGCATTTCCAGGCGGAGCTCCGGGTCGCGCCGCGCTCCGAACGCGCCCTTCTGGGACTTGCCGAGTTGGACCTAGCCAGCGGCGACGCCGCCTCGGCTCTCGATCGGGTTGCTCGGATCTGGGCTACGAACCCCCTTACGCTGGCGAACGGCACGGACTTTCCGGCGCGGCCGATCCCGCCAGATTCCGCATTGAAACTGATTGGCAGGTTGCCGCGGGCTGACGGTGGGCCTTCGCGGTTCTTGCAAGCGAAACTCTTTGAAGCGGCGGGGCATGCGGACCGGGCACGCCTCCAGCTCTCGCTCCTTGCAAGGGAGACCGAGGGAGCGCCTGCCAGAGACGCGGGATCGCTCGCGCCGGCACAACTTTGCCAGGAGCACCTGTTCAGCCCGTGCGCTCGGGCCTTGGAATCGCGGCCGTCCCTGAGCCGAGCGGAGCTTGTGCTGCTCGGGCGGGCCTATCTCGCGCTCGGGCAGGACGAGCGCGCGACGATTGCGTTCACGCACGCGATCAAAGGGTCTGCGGGAGAGGCGCCCGAGGCCGTTTACTGGACTGTGCGTACGTTGCAGTCGCTTGCCGACCAGTGTTTCCAGGAGGTCAAGGAGGTCGCTCCTGGGTCGTGGAGGGTGCATCAGTTGCGGGCCGAGGCGCACCGACAGCGGCAAGCCGACGACCAAGCGATTTCCGAGTACCGGCGTGCCATCGAGCTTAAGCCCGACGAGCCCGAGCTCCATCGCAGCCTGGGCCTCATCTACTTGCTGGACAACTCCTACGGGGAAGCGCAGCAGTCCCTGGAGACGGCACTCGAGCTCGACGCCGCGAACCCGCGCACACTCTACGTCATGGGGCGCCTCTACGTCGCGAGGCAGCAGCACGAGGAGTCGATTCGTTTCCTGGAGGGAGCCCTGAGACTCGACCCGAACTTAGTGGAGGCGCGACCCAGCCTCGGGCGGGCCTACCTTCGCGCCGGGCGCTTCGGGGAAGCTGCCGTCCAGCTCGAGAAAGGCCTCGTTCTCGACTACTACGGGGATATTCACTACTCCCTCTTCCAGGCTCATCGGCGACTTGGGAACGCCGAGGAGGCGAAGGCGGCCCTTGACCGATCCGTCGAAATGCGCAAGAGCTCTTTCGCTCGCGACCGCGGCAAGTTTGACCGATGGATCAAGAGCGAGTAGGCTGCGACGGCCGAGCGCACGCGTCGCTCGCGTTGCTGCTGGCGCTGGTTGGCGCCACTTTCGGCCCGCTCCGCTCCCCAGGGGCGTCCGACCTGGCTCCGATCCGGTTTCGCGACGTCGCGCCGGCATCCGGGATCGATTTCGTCCTCGAGAACTTCCCGACTCCCGAGAAGCGGATGATCGAGACGATGGCCGGAGGCGTTGCCGCGTTCGACTACAACGGCGACGGACTGGCGGACATCTATTTCACGAACGGTGCGTCCATCCCGTCCTTGGAGAAGAGCTCGCCCGAGTTCTGGAATCGCCTGTACCGCAACGATGGCGGAATGCGCTTCACCGACGTCACCGAGGAGGCGGGTGTCGCTGGTCACGGGTACGACATGGGCGCGGCGGCAGCCGACTACGACAACGACGGGAACGTTGACCTGCTCGTAGCTGGGGTGTTCCGCCTCACGCTCTATCGGAACCTCGGTGACGGCAGATTCGAGGACGCGACCGAGGCTTCCGGTCTCGATGCCGAGGACTGGTCCGTAGCGGCAGGCTGGTTCGACTACGACAACGACGGCCTGCTGGATCTGTTCGCGGTCAACTATGCCCGGTGGAGCCTGGAGTTTGACACGTTCTGCGGAGACGCGCAGCGCGGGCTGCGGGCGTATTGCGACCCGATGCAGCTCACGCCGACGGCAAACCGCGTCTTCCGCAACATCGGCGGGGGGCGGTTCGAGGATGCAAGCGACCAGACCGGGGTCTCCGGCTACGCTGGACGCGGAATGAGCGTAGCGTTCGCCGACGCGGACGGCGATGGCAGGATCGACGTGCTGGTCACGAACGACAACCTGCCGAACTTCCTGTTCCTGAACCGCCCCGGAGGCACCTTCGAGGAAGCCGGGATGTTCTCCGGCACGGCGTTGCTGCAGCACGGCGATCCAGTAGCGAGCATGGGGGTCGACTTCCGGGACTATGACAACGACGGCTTGCCGGACGTGGCCGTAACGGCTTTGATCGCGGAGACATTCCCGCTGTTCCGGAACACGGGGGACGGCTTCTTCGAGGACGTGACGGGCCTGTCGGGCATGGCACTGATTTCCAATCGCCACAGCGGCTGGGGCAACGGCCTCTACGACCTCAACAACGACGGCTGGAAGGATCTCTTCACAGCGAATTCGCACGTCAACGACATCATCCGCGAGTTCGAGGACACGACCCCCTATCGGGAGCCGAACAGCGTATTCGGCAATCGCGGGGACGGCAGGTTCCAAGACCTGTCGGGAGGTGCCGGTGCTGGCTTCGCGCAGACGGCGCGAGTTCACAGAGGCTGCTCGTTCGCGGACTTCAATCGCGATGGCAAGGTCGATGTCGTGGTCGCTTCGCTGGGAGGACCTGCCGAGCTCTGGGAGAATGTCAGCCCCGGAAGCAACGCGTGGCTCAACATTCGTCTGGAGGGCAGCCGCTCGAACCGGGATGGCCTCGGCGCGGTGGTCCTGGTTGCGGGCCAGAGCAATTCCATGACGAGCGCTGTCGGATACGCCTCGTCCAGCCACGATGGGGTGCACTTCGGCCTCGGAGGGTCGAATGCCGAGGTTGACGTCGAGATCCGCTGGCCTAGCGGAAGCGTGCAGGCCCTGGACGGTGTGCGGCCGGGCCAGGTGCTTCACGTCCGAGAGCTCGAATAGGGTTTGCGGTTAGGCTTCTCGGCTGGAGGCCTGCATCGGCGATGTTTGCCACGGCTTTCGCCGCCGCATCCGGGCTGATACTGGTCGCAGTGCTGATTGTCGCTGTCTTCGCGGGGCGCGGAATCACGGGCATCGCCCCTGCGAGCGTCCTCAAGGAATCCTGACGAACCGGCCATCACCCGGGAGGCTGCAGCCGCGCTACAGGCGCTTGAGAGTGGCGTAGCGGATCTCGGCGACCTGCTTGCCGGCGATTTCAGTCGCCCTAAGCGTCAGATTCCCGCGCGCCTTGGGAAGCGATGCCGTGCCCAGCGAGAGTGGCACGAAGTCCTTGACTAGCGACTCGCTCAAGCGAGGCACGCGGTCGTCGCTTGCGCCGTATGCCGGCGGGTCATGGACTTCCGCCACCTTGCCGCGCACCGAAGCACCCTCGAACGACGCCTCGATGGTCGAGCCCGCCTCGGCGGCCGCGTAGTAGACCGAGATCTCGTAGTCGCCCGCCTCCGCGACCTCGATATCCCATGTCATCGCGTCGTCGGCGCTCGTCCAGTTCGTGAAGTAGGAGCAGTTGGGAGCGCGCGCGCTCCGCTCGACGTTGCCATGCGGCACGCCGTCTCGGGCGGGCAGCAGGGTCAGCTCCGAGTGGCCGACAGGAAACGGGCGGTCGTCCGGTCCCACGTGCGGGGACACTTCCTCGAGCCACGCAGTCGCAGCGCTGCGCAGCAATGCCGCTTCCTCGGGGAAACGGTCCGCTACATCTTCGTGCTGTCCCGGATCGGCTTCGATATCGAAGAGGCTGCCCTCCTGGTCCAGCCGGAATCGCTGGTTGCGGATGCTCAGCTGCTTTCGCCCGCGCGAGATTCGCAACGAGTACAGCAGCCGGTCCTGCCATGCCGCCTCCTCGCCCATCAGAAGGGGAACCAGGCTCCGGCCGTCAAGAGGCTTGGTCGCACCGACCTCGATTCCGGCCAGGTCGGCCAGGGTCGGCAGCAGGTCGACCGCACCCGCCACTTCGTCGATCGATTGCCCGGATTCGATCCGTCCGGTCCAGCGGACGACCAAGGGCGACCGCAGTCCTCCCTCGTCCACCGAGCCCTTGCGGCCCTTCATGCCTGCGTTCCAGCGCCAGCTGTTGGGGCCGTTGTCGCTGAAGTAGAGCACGATCGTGTCCTCGCTGAGTTCCAGGTCGTCGAGTTTCGCCAGCACGCGGCCTACGTTCCAGTCGATGTTCTCAACCATCGCGAGTGCGGCCCGCGTCTTGGGCACGTCCTCGGAATCCGGATCCCTGTTGCGCATTGCGAGTTCCTTGGATTCGAACCTCTCCCAGTATTCGTCCGGCACCTGCATGGGCGAGTGCGGCGTGTTGTACGGCAAGTAGGCAAGGAACGCTCTGTCCTGGTGCTCCTCGATGAAAGCCAGCGCACGGTTCGTGACGTCGTCGATGACGAATCCTTCGCCCTTGACGATCTCGCCGTTGTGGTCCATCTCGTAGTCGAAATAGTGGCCCCAGTGCCCCTCGGTGAATCCGTAGAATTCGTCGAAGCCGCGAGCGTTGGGGTGGTACGGGTGCTGCGTGCCGTTGTGCCACTTCCCGAACGCGCCAGTGGCGTAGCCGGAAGCGCGGAACGTCTGGGCGATCGTGTGCTCGTCGATATTCAGGCGCTCCTGACCGGTCGAAACGCCTCGCACCCCGCCCCGGGCGAAGTACCGGCCCGTCAGGAACTCCGCTCGCGTGGGCGCGCACACCGAGCAGACGTAGAAGTGCTCGAACATCGCTCCGTCATGCGCGAGCGAGTCGATGTGCGGTGTCGAGAGGTTCGTGTTGCCGTGCAGGCTCAGGTCGCCCCAACCCTGGTCGTCGGCGAGAATCACCACGATGTTGGGCGGTCGCTCCGTGGAGTTGCCTGGGGACGAGCAGGCAGCGCCGGCCAGGACTAGGGCGGCGTAAGCGGGCGCAAGTAGTGCGCCGGGCAGACTTGTATTGCGAGACATGAGATGTATTGCCACGGATCGCCGTAGCCGCACCAATATTCTCACACGCGCGTTCACACCACCAGCCGCCGGTACAACCGGGAAACTGCAGCCAGAGAACGCTTGCGGCCCCGATTCAGTGTCCGGGTGGCGACCTTGGCCCACCTGTCACGGATGCCGTCCGTGGACAGATCGGTCGCAGGCCGCCGTCACACCACTGATTGCTGGTGCGGCACGGGGCTCGGGTCTGGCACCGGGCGCCTTCCAGCGACGCTCCTCTGGCCCGTCCGCAGGTCGAACGGTCGAGATCCGCTACGCGGAGCCTGGTCCGTTTCGGCCGCCGGAGACTGCATTCCCCACCAGCCGCCGACACCGACTTCCAGTGCTCGCGACTCTGCCCGCGTCCCGACCCCGGTTACGCCTGGACTTCGTACTCGCGCAGGAACTCAGGGGTCAAGTCGATACCGAGCCCCGGGCCTGCCGGAATTCCCCATTCGCCGAGCCCCTGGCTCCAGCCGTCCAGGAACATATCCGCGTACTGTTCGGTCTCCCTATTTCCCTCCTCCATGATCAGGAAGTTCGGGATCGACGCGGCGAGATGGATGCTTGCTGCCGTGCAAACCGGTCCGTTCGGGTTGTGCGGAGCGATCGTGATATAGCCTGTGTCCGCAAGAGCCGCGATCTTCTTCATCGCCGTAATGCCGCCCGCCCTGGAGACATCGGGTTGCCAGATGCGCGCGGCTTGCTCGGCCAGCAGCTGTCTGTAGAGAAAATGGCCTTGGACCCCCTCCGCCGTAGCGATGGGAATGTTCGTGGATCGCTGCAGGGCGGCCAAGGCCTCAACGTTCTCCGGCGGCAGGGGTTCCTCGATGAAGAAGGGATCGAATGGTTCCATCGCACGCAAGATGCGGCCCGCGGATGCCACGTTGAACTTGCCGTGGCACTCGATGCAGATATCGAAATCGGGACTTGCCTCCCGGATGCCTCGGATCATCTCGCGCACTTCATTCAGCACGGCGGTCGGAAGCTGCCGGGAGGGTTCCGGGTAGGGGCCGAAGGGATCGTACTTGCCGGCAGCCGCCCCCTGCGCGATCAATTCCTCGGTGCGCCGACGATACGCCGCGGCCGTTCTGGGGATGTTGCCCCAGCGGTAGGACGTGTAGAGACGGAGCCTGTCCCAGACACGCCCGCCCAGCAAGTCGTGGAGCGGCACTTGAAGGTGCTTGCCGAGAATGTCCCAAAGCGCAATGTCAATTGCCGAGATGGCGGCGTAGAGAGTGCCGCCCAACGTGTTCTCCTCGACCGTGTACATTCGCCGCCAGATTCTCTCGGTGTCCCAGGCGCGCTCTCCTACGATCAGCTTGCCTAGCGACCGGATCTGCGCCACGGTAGGCGCAACGTTCGGCGGTGAAGTGCCTTCGCCCCAGCCATGCAGGCCGTCCGACGTCTCGACGCGGCAGACGACGATGTTCTTGCGGGAACCGATGCGGATCACGTATGGATCCACTCGCGCAATCTCGAGCCGGCCATGGGCTGCCGCGCGGGCTCGGGCGGCAGCGAGGCACGAACTCGGTGCCGAGGCTGCGGCCAGTCGGACGAAGAAGTCACGCCGGTCCATAGCGCGCACCATTCTGCCACGGCCGGCCGCGGGCTGCCGCGACCGTTCGCCTGGCAGCTCCGCTCAAGCGGCCGAGAGAGGCGTCTCGGGTCCGGTTCCCGACAGGCGAAGGCGGGGAGGCTGTTCGGGCATTCCGCCGAGCCAGGCGGCGCCGACATCACCGGAATGGCGGCGATTGTCGGCCGAATCAATTGGTCGGGCCGCCGAGATTTGAACTCGGGACCTCTTCCACCCCAAGGAAGCGCGCTACCAGGCTGCGCCACGGCCCGACGTGAAGAACGGGTGGTTCCTCCAGTCTAAGGGAATTACCTGGCTGAGTGCCCACAGCCATGCTGTTCTGGGCGCTCGCCCGAACCAGCTTGTGCCCTGCCTCCCGGTTCAAGAAGAGGCTCGTTTCACATGCCGGCCAACTGCGATAGGAGCGCCTCCCAGCGCAGATGACTCTCTCGGGACGGCAGCGCGATTCGCTCCGTTGTCAGGAACAGCCACTCTGTCCGATCGGAATTCGATCTGTCCTCCCCGATCGGCCTGCACGATTCCTCTCGACCAACTGAATTCCGCACAAGCCTTCGGGCAGTTAGCTATGCGCCCTGCAAAACTAAGCCAAACTTAACCGTCCGCCGCACCTCCGGGCTATGCTAGATTGAGGCCTGTGGCCGCGCAGGCATCTACGCTCAGTCTCAGGGAACCGCTTCGCCGGCGAGGAATCCGGTTGACGCGCCAGCGCGAATTGATATTCGGCTTGATTCACAACTCGCATACTCACCTCAACGCCGAGCAGCTCTTCGATCTGGCCAAGAAGACGGATCCGAAGATCAATCGAGTCACGGTCTACCGCACTCTGAAGGTGCTGAAGGAACAAGGCCTGGTCGACGAGCTGGACCTGATGCACTACGAAGGCGAGCATCATTACTACGAGACCCGGCTAAAGCGCGAGCATGCCCACATCGTTTGCATGGGATGCGGGTCGGTGGTCGAGTATTTCGGGGACCCGCTCAAGCAAATCAAGGAGCAGATCGAGTCACAGTTCGGGTTCAAGGTTCACGTCGCTCGCACGGAGGTCGGCGGGTACTGCGCGGACTGCCAGCAAGGAGACTTGAGCGTCGAGGCGTCCGACAAGTCCGTCCGGCCCGAGCGTGCCGCCCATCCAGCCTGACGCGCCGCGGACCCACCGCCGCTGCGTCCCGTTCGGAGCGTGAACCAATGGGCCCGGGTTCTCTCATGCTGCTCGTCGAGCCTGATGCCGGCGAGTGCGTTCAAGTGCAAGTCGCGCGCGATCCCTTCGTCATCGGCCGCCTCCAAGCTTGCGACCTTACCCTGCGCGACAGTCGCATCTCGAGACGGCACGCCCGGATCATCCTGGAGGACGGGACTTATCTCGTGGAGGATCTCGGCAGCCGCCATGGCCTGACTGTCAACGGCGAGCGCGTTCGGAACAGCCGGCTGGTGGTCGGCGACCGGATCGGCTTCGGCATGGAGGAGTCCTTCGTTCTCACGGTCTGCGACGGTGGGAGCCCGGAGGCTCCCTTGCTGAAGAAGGTCTCCGGCCTTTCAGAAGATCGCGGCCGGACCGGCGCGCTCGGCCGCTTGGCCGCGGTGCTCGACGTCGCCCGCACGATGGAGGCATCGGAGGGAGTTGGCCCCGTCTTCGAGGCCGTTGTCGAGGCAGCCCTCACGATCGCCGGTGCCGATCGAGCGTTCCTCCTGCTGCGTGATGATGCGGGCGAGCTGGAAGTCAAGGTCGCGCGTGACTCGTCCGGCGGGGATCGCGGGCCAGGAGATCTCAAGGTCCCGCGATCCATGATCGCTGACGCTCTGGACCGGCGGCGGGAGCTGTTCTCGGTGGCGATCGGGCGGCCCGGCGACACCGACGGCGTCGATCCCGACAACACGGCGGCAGAACTCGACCTGCGGAGTGCGCTGTGCGTCCCAATCCTGCGCATGCGCATCGGCCTGGCGAGCGAAACCAGCGTCATCTCGACCAAGAAGGACACGCTGGGCGTGCTGTACATGGACACGCGGGATCCGAGCGTGCACTTGGCGGATGACAACCAGGCCCTCCTGCAGGCGCTCGCGATCGAGATCTCGACCGTTCTGGAGAACGCGCGGCTGATCGAGGAGGAGCGCGAGAAGCGCCGTCTCGAGCATGAGATCCGGATGGCTCGCGGCATCCAGCGCGCGCTGCTTCCGGCCGTTCTGCCAGGCGACGGCTGGCTCGTGGCCAGGGGCCATTGCGAGTCCAGCTCCCAGTTGGGAGGGGACTACTACGACCTCATGCAGGTGGCTCCCGGCAAGTGGGCCGCGGTCGTGGCGGACGTTTCGGGCAAGGGTATCGCCGCGTCGATCCTCGCGTCTCTGCTGCAGGGAGCCTTCTTTCTGGGCTCGGGACCGGACGTCTCGCTCTCCGGAACGCTCGGGCGCATCAACCGATACCTCTGCGAGCGCTCCGAGCGAGCGCGTTTCGTGACGGTGTTCGCTCTCGTGATCGCCGAGGACGGAGCGGTTCGATGGAGCAACGCCGGCCACTGCCCCGCCATCTTGGTGCGCGCATCCGGGAAGCTCGAGCGCCTTTCGCCGAACAGCCGCCCGGTGGGCCTGTTTCACGATGCCGAGTTCGCAGAGGAGGGCTGCCAGCTCGCGCCCGGGGACAAGCTCGTGATCTACAGCGACGGCGTCTCGGAACTCCGGAACTCGTCCGGGGAGGAATTCGGAGAGAGCCGCCTCGGCGAAGCCGCCGCCGCCTTGGCGGAGCAAGGCACTGCAGCGCTCTTCGACGCTCTGCTCGAGAATGTGCGGGACTACGCCGGCGACACGCCTCGGAAGGACGACCTCACCCTGCTGGCGCTTGGCTACGAGGGACCCTGATGCCGTCTGCAGCAACGATTCTCCCTGGCGGGCGAGGAATTTCGCCCCCAGCTCTTGACCAGCGCATCCGAAGGCATTAGAATCGAATCTGGAAAAAGCTCGATGATTCACGCCGCTGTCGCTGGGAGTGCGGAAACCGGTCGGCTTAGCGGTGACACTGCCGGGTAGGAGACTCCATGCGTAGTCGATTCGTAATTTTGATCGCGACACTAGCCGCGGCGGGGCTTGTCGTCCCGCTTGTCGCGCAAAACAGCGAGGAGCCCGCGAAGCTCACCGCCAAGCAAGAAAAGCAGCGCCTCAACCGGCTCCGGAAGGAGCTGCGCGGCCCTTTCAAACGCTGGCTCGACGAGGACGTCCGGTACATCATCACCGGGGAGGAGCGCAAGGCGTTCGTGCAGATGGCAACGGACGAAGAGCGGGAGAACTTCATCGAGTCCTTCTGGCTGAGGCGTGACCCGACGCCTGACTCGATGGAGAACGAGTACAAGGAAGAGCACTACCGCCGCATCGCCTACGCCAACGACCGGTATGCGTCCGGGATACCCGGCTGGAGGACGGACCGCGGGCGCATCTATATCGCCTACGGCCCGGCCGACGAGATCGAGTCGCACCCGTCGGGCGGCCAGTACCAGAGGCCCTATGAGGAGGGCGGCGGATTCACCTCGACCTATCCGTTCGAGATCTGGCGCTACCGCTGGATCGAGGGCATCGGCAGCGACATCCTCCTCGAGTTCGTCGATCCGACAATGACGGGCGAGTACCGCCTCACGATGGATCCGTCCGAGAAGGACGCCTTGCTCCACGTTCCCGGCGCCGGCCTGACGCTTTCGGAGCAGATGGGCCTCACGACCAAGGCGGACCGGTTCCGGCGTACGGACGGCACGCGCATGGGCATGCCGATCGGTGGCGCCCAGTCGATACGCTACAACCAGTTCGAGCGCCTTCAGCTCTACGCCAACATCTTCAAGCCCCCCGCGGTCAAGTTCAAGGATCTCGAGGCCATCGTCAATTCGACGATCGACTACGACACGCTGGCCTACGACGTTGACATTCATTACGTCCGCGTGACCAACAGCTCGGTGCTCTCGGGCATCACGGTGCTGCTGCGCAACGAGAACCTCATGTTCAAGGAGGAGGACGGCCTGCACAAGGCGGTCGCGAACATCTTCGGACGGATCACGACCATGACTCGACGGGTGCAGTCGACCTTCGAGGACACGGTCAGCATTCGGACGACCGCCGAGCGCATGCATCAGGAAGTCGGCCGGGCCTCGGTCTACAACAAGTCGCTGCCGCTGGCCCCCGGAATGTACCGCCTCGAACTGGTTGTGAAGGACCTGGTCGGAGAGACGATGGGCACGTACCGCACGGCGATGCGGGTTCCTGCATTCGACGACGAGGCGCTAGCGACGAGTTCCCTGATCATTGCCGACAAGATCGAGCGCGTGCCCATCCGCTCGCTCGGCACGGGGCAGTTCGTCATCGGCAGCTCGAAGGTCCGCCCGAGGATTGACGATTCGTTCAAGCGCAGCGAGAGAATGGGCATTTACATGCAGATCTACAACCTGGGGCTCAGCGAGGAGACAAGTCGCCCCGTGGGCAACGTGACGTACCAGATCGCCCGTCTCGACAATCCGGACGACCTGCTGCTGAACTTCACAGAGGACGTCAACGAGATCCGCGGCTCGTCGGCTAGGCAGGTCGTGATCGAGAAGCTGCTCCCGCTGCAGAGCTTGGAGCCGGGCGAGTACCGCCTGAACCTTCTGGTCGAGGACAATGTCAAGAACGAGTCCCTGACTCCGACGACGACGTTCACTGTGCTCTAGGGCGGGCTTCAAACCAGCATGCAGCGACCGATTCGAGCGACAAAAGCAGGGGTCGGATGGCTGGGGCTCCTGTCCCTGGCCGTTGCGGTTCCGGCCGCCGCCCAGGTCGGAGGCAGCATCGCCGGCTTGGTGCGTGACGAGGCAGGCATCGCGCAGATGGGCGCGGCCGTGGACCTGCTCACGTCGGACGGGCGTGTCGCTCAGACCGTCGCAAGCGACTATCGCGGCTGGTTCCAGTTCGTCGACCTCTTCCCGGGCGAATATTCCATCCAGGTGCGCCAGGAGAACTTCTCTCCGGCTCGCAAGGCCGACCTCGCCGTCGAGCCGGGCAAGCGCACCGTCCTTGACGTCTGCATGCGCGGGGTCTTCGCGAGCCTGCAGCTGGCCTACGGCAGCCAGGTCCGGGACATGTCGGAGCGATGGAAGTGGGTGCTTCGCGCCAGACACTCCCGCCGCAACGTCCTGCGCTTCGCGCCCGGCGTGCGGGACGAGCGCGAGGAGTTCCTGCGCAAGCTGGGCGGGACGTTCGAGGACACCCGGGCGTACGCCGAGTTTAGCGCCGGGCAGGGCAACCGGTCGAACGGCCTCCGGTCCCAGCAGGATCTGGGCACCGCTTTCGCCGTGGCGACTTCGCTGTTCGGCAACCACGACCTGACCGTGAGCGGCAGCCCCGGCGTCAGCCGGTCGGACATCACCGGAGGGTCGCGCGCCTTCCGTACCACGTACGCGAAGGAGATCGGGCTCGCGAAGCCCGAAGTGGCCCTGACGGTCCGACAGCTGCAGACATCTTCCGTCGCGGCGACAGGCATGTTCGGATCGCACCAGGACGGCCAGGGCGTGCCCAGGCTGGAGACTCTGTCGCTGGAGTTCGGCGACTCGGTGAATGTCACCGACTCGCTCCGCCTCGAGTACGGCGTCCTGTTCGAGTCCGTCAAGTTTGTCAACCGCCTGCAGTTCGCCAGTCCCTACGGCAAGGTCGTGTACAAGCTTTCGCCCGGGCGCGAGCTCGCGTTCAAGTACGCGTCAGGCGTGCCGCCGCCGGCCGCGGCGCGCTCGAGCCATGACACGGCCCTGCAGAGCAACGTGCGCCAGCTCGGCATGTTCCCACGGGTCACGGTCATCCAGGGACGGCCCACGGTCCAGCGCTCCGAGCATGTCGAGGCGGCTTATCGCGAGCAGTTCGGCGACAACTTGATCGAGGCGGCCGTGTACCGGGATTCGATCAGGGATGCGGCGATCGCGGCGACGGTCCCGGACGGCTTCTATGCGAACGGCGACGCAGTGCCGGATCTGTACGCTTCGACTTCTACGCTCAATGGGGGCAACTACCGGTCGTCTGGCGTGCGGGTCTCCTACGCCCGCAAGATCCGGGATCGCCTGCAAGCGGCCTTGGGTTACGGCTACGCCGGCGTGCTCACGCCGTCGCGGAACGAGTTGCGTACGGGGCTGTCGGACGAGCTGAGGGCGGTTCTGGAAGCCCAGCGCGCGCACTTGCTGCTCGCTTCGGTCTCGGCCGAGGTGCCGGGAGCGGGGACGGCGCTGAGCGCCTCGTACCAGTGGTCGAGCAGGCCGTCGGTTGTGTCGGCGGACCCGTTCAACGATTTTGCATCGCGGTCCGAGCCGGGGCTGAATCTTGCCCTGCGCCAGCCGCTGCCGATCGGCGGCGGCATGCCCGGGAAGTTCGAGGCCAGCGCGGAATTTCGCAACCTTCTCAAGACCGGATACGTCCCGCTGCACGTGGCTGACGGTCGGGTCCTGAACCTGCTGCAGGCGATCCGGAGCTATTCCGGGGCGCTGAGCTATATTTTCTGAGCGTCGTGACTAGATTCCGCAATCCACAACAACGGCCCGTCCCGACGCGGCGAGCCGTTATTGCGGCGCTCGGCGCAGCGCTTCCGGGAGCCGGCCTGCTGGTCGCGGCTCGCGAATGGACCACGCTGCGCATTTTGGTCAGGGACCAGCAGGGGCGGCCCGTGCCGCGCGCGAGCGTGATCGTGCGGCCGCTAAAGGGAAAGAAGCACAAGCCGAGGAAGGGCATCGCGCTTGAACTGAAGACGAGCAACGAGGGGAGTACGCCTGTTCCGCCGTTGCAGCGAGGCCACATCCTGATCCAGGTGATCAGCAAGGGCTTTCGCACGCACGGCGAGCAGATAGCGCTTACGGACCCCGAGCAGACGAAGACGATTGTCCTAGAACCGCCTTCCAGTCAAGTTTCCGTTCACAAGAAATAGATTTGCGGCCCGCAAGTACCGGCCGCCCGAGTTGACCATGCGATTGTTTGTTGCACTTGAACCGAACACGAAAGTCATTGCGAATCTCACGGAACTGGTTCGCCGCCTCGCTCCCATGGCTCCTGTCCGCTGGGTGCATCCGAGGAACATGCACGTGACGCTGAAGTACATCGGCGAATGGGACGAAGACCGGCTGGATCGCGTGACCGGCGCGCTCAGCCGCGTCCGTATCGCCAGCAAGGTCAAGGTGCCCCTGGCCGGCCTTGGATTCTTTCCATACGCGCACAGCCCGCGGGTTTTCTGGGTGATTGCCGAGAACACCCCGCCGCTGCGGCAGCTGGCAAGCAGTGTCGACGCCGCGCTGGCGCGCCTCGGCATCGCGCCCGAGGTGCGGCCATACGTCCCTCATCTGACGCTGGGGAGGCTGGGCGGCAAGTGCGACCTCACGGAAATGAACGAGGCGATTGAGGAATTGCCGAGCCGCGAGTTCGGCGCGATCGAGCCGGAGACCTTCGCGCTGTACGGCAGCATGCTCACGGAGGGCGGCCCGGTTCACCGCAAGATCGAGGAGTTCCCGTTCATGATGCCTGTTGCGGGCGAACTCGAACCCGAACTGGCGCTGCGCTACTAGATCGTCGCGGGGCGGGCGGGCAGGTTGATGGGCGCTGTGCTGGACCGCGGCGACTTGGTTGCCCTGCGGGCGGATTGGCGGCGAAGCGGTGACCGGGTCGTCTTCACGAACGGCTGCTTCGACTTGCTGCACCCGGGCCACGTGCGACTGCTTGAGCGCGCGCGGGCGCACGGCAGCAGGCTGGTTGTGGCGATCAACTCGGACGAGAGCGTGCGCGGGCTGAAGGGTCCGACGCGCCCGATCCTGCCCGAGGGCGAGCGCGCGGCGACGCTGGCCTCCTTCGCGGCCGTGGATGCCGTCACGGTATTCGGCGAGGGGACGCCGCACGCGCTGCTCGAGGCGCTGCTGCCCGACGTGCTCGTCAAGGGAGCCGACTGGGCGCACTGGATCGCGGGGCGCGAGATCGTTGAGTCCTCCGGCGGGGACGTGTTCGCGATTCCGGTCGAGGCCGGGTACTCGACCACCGACATGGTCGGGAACATCCTCGGGATGCACGCGGATTGACACCCCAGGGGCTGCGGGACCGGTTCGAGGAACTCGCCCTCCACGATTCGTTCAAAGGGATGCTCGGGGCGTTGCGCTCGCGGAAGCCCTCGTTCCAGATGCTGTCGGGCCTGGTGCCCGCCGCTTGCGCTGCTTACGCCCTGCTGCTGCAACGCAAGGCCGGTCGCCCGGCGCTGGTGCTGACGGGCAGCGCGGCGGCGGCGGAATCGATTCACGAGGCCATGCAGGCCTGGCACGACCTCGCTGACGGGACCGGCGACGGGCTCGCCCCCTGCCTGCTGCCGGCGCATGACGTCACGCCGTTCGACGGGCTCTCCCCTCATCCGGACATTTCCGAGAGCCGCGGCATTGCCCTCTGGCGGATGGCCGAGAGGCAGGTCTCGGTCGTGGTCTGTCCAGTGGCGGCCGCGCTCCAGCGGGTCGCTCCCGCAAGCCTATACGCAGGCTTGGCCTGGCAGATCGAAGTGGGCGACGAGGTTCTTCTGGAGGAGCTGGAGGAGAGCCTGGAGCAGCTTGGCTACGGTCGGCGCGACCCGGTCGAGATGGTTGGGCAGTTCTCGGTGCGTGGGGGCATCCTCGATGTGTTCGTGCCGGAATCCGAGCACCCGGTGCGTCTCCACCTTGTTGGCGACCGAGTCGAGTCCGTCCGCGAGTTCCATCCCGGCACGCAGCAATCCATCCAGCGCCGCGACGCGGTCACCGTGCTCCCGATGCAAGAACTGCCCGCGGGCGGCTCCGGAGAGGGCATGCTGCCGCCCGGATGGGAGTTCACGGCCATCGGAGGGGAATGGCGGTCCGGCACGCTTCTGGACCTGATGCCGGACGCGGTCGTGGTCTGGCACGAGCCGCAGGAGGCGGCGCAGGGGGCGGCGAAGCTCCGCGAGCGCGTCGTGGAGGCGGCGGCCCGCACGGGCGGCGCTCCTGGCGACTTCTACATCGAGCTGGACCGCCTCGCTCTCGAAGCCCGCGCCCACAAGCAGGTCGCCTTCGACGAGGTCGGGCTGAAGTCGCCCCATCTCGGGGCTCCGGATGCCGCCTGGCACGTGCCCTCGCAGTCGGCCGCGCACTTCGAAGGCAACATCGTCCACTGCGTGCAAGAGATCCAAGCCCAGATCGCGGCCGGTATGAAGGTGCTGGTCGCGGTGGCTTCGGTGGGCGACCTCGAGCGGATGTCGGACTTATTCCGCGAATACGGAGTGCCGTACCAGCTGGTCCTTCGCGAGCGCCCACGCGGCCTCAGCCGCTACCTCGAAGAGAAGGCCTACGTAGCGGGACCCGTCGCGTCCGCAATCCTCGTGCAGGCTTCGATCGCCAGGGGCTGCGTCCTGCCGGGCTCGAGGATGGCGGTCTACGGGACGCAGGACATCTTCTCGCGGTCCGAGCTGGTGCCGAAGCCGCGCAAGCGGAAAGCCGCCGCGGCAGCCTTCCTTTCGGACCTGGAGGACCTGCGGGAGGGCGATCACGTCGTGCACGTGCAGCACGGCGTGGGCCGCTACCTCGGTTCCCGCCGCGTCGAGACCGCCGGCCGCAGCGAGGACTTCATGCTGCTGGAATATGCCGCGGGAGCCAAGCTGTACGTGCCGCTGGCTCGTCTGGACCTCGTCCACAAGTACCACGGAGCGGGGGGGCCCAAGCCCCAGCTGGACCGCCTCGGCGGCCAGACCTGGGAGAAGACCAAGAAGCGAGTCAAGGCGCGGCTGCTCGACATGGCCGACGACTTGCTGAAGCTCTACGCGCAGCGCAAGCTCGGGCGCGAGTTCTCGTACTCCCCGGACAGCAACTGGCAGCGCGAGTTCGAGGATTCGTTCGCTTATGCGCCCACCGACGACCAGGTGACGGCCGGAAAAGAGATCAAGCGCGACATGGAGTCGACGCGCATCATGGACCGGCTGGTGTGCGGGGATGTCGGTTTCGGCAAGACGGAGGTCGCTATGCGAGCGGCTTTCAAGGCCTTGGGGGACGACAAGCAGGTTGCCGTGCTGGTTCCAACCACAGTGCTGGCGTTCCAGCACCTCAAGACGTTCCGGCAGCGGTTCGCCGCGTTCCCTGTCGAGATCGAGATGCTTTCCAGGTTCCGCACGGCGAGGGAGCAGAAGTCGGTCGCGCAGAGCTTGCGCGAAGGGCGCGTCGACATCGTGATCGGCACGCACAGGCTGCTCTCCAAGGACATTGAGTTCCGTGATCTGGGACTGCTGATCATCGACGAGGAGCAGCGCTTCGGCGTGCGCCAAAAGGAGCGCCTGAAGGAAGTTCGCCAGACAGTCGACGTGCTGGCTCTGACTGCGACGCCGATTCCACGGACGCTGTACATGTCGCTGATGGGGCTGCGGGACGTATCGGTCATCAAGACGCCTCCGCAGGACCGGCTGTCCGTGCAAACCGTCGTGACCGAGTACGACGACCTGATCGCTCACACGGCGATCCGGCGCGAAGTAGCCCGCGGAGGGCAGGTCTACTTCCTGCACAACCGCGTCGAGTCGATTCAAGCGGTCGCCGGCCGGCTCGCCGCGGCCCTGCCGGGTGTCCGCTTCAGGGTGGGCCACGGGCAGATGGGAGAGCGGGACCTGGAGCAGGTCATGCTCGGCTTCATGAACCACGATTTCGACGTCCTGGTGGCAACGACGATCATCGAGAACGGCCTGGACATCCCGCTGGCAAACACCATGATCATCGACAGGGCAGACATTTACGGACTGGCCGAGCTGTACCAGCTGCGCGGCCGCGTCGGCCGCTCGAACCGGCGAGCGTACGCCTACTTGCTGGTGCCGCCGGGCCGCGAGCTGACAGATGTCGCGAGGAAGCGGCTGGCCGCGTTGCGCGAGTTCAGCGAACTCGGGGCCGGCTTCAAGATGGCGGCCCTGGACCTGGAGCTGAGGGGAGCCGGCAACCTGCTCGGGGGCGAGCAGAGCGGGCAGGTCGCCGCCGTCGGCTTCGAGACCTACACGCAGCTGCTGGAAGAGGCCGTGCGCAAGCTCCGGGGCGAGGACGTCGAGGACGCCGTGCAGGCCCAGCTGAAGCTGCAGCTGGACTTTCACATCCCCACCGACTACGTGCCGGAGGAAACGCAGAGGCTGCAGCTGTACAAGCGGCTGGCCGCTGTCCGGGACGAGAGCGAGCGTGGCGATGCAGCGGCCGATCTGGAGGACCGCTACGGCCCGCTCCCCGAGGCGGTCAACAACCTCCTCGACCACTCGATCCTGAAGCACCGCGCGGAATCGCTGCGCATCCCGCTCCTCGAGCGCCGCGGTAACCGGCTCGTCGTGAAGTTCCGCGAAGACTCGAAGATCGAGCCGAACAATCTCATGCGAGTCGTCGCGGCCACTCGCGGAGCCCGCTTCACGCCCGACGGCACGTTCGAGTGGACTGGGTTCGAGTACCAGGGCACCGCGGCCTTCGACCGGATCCACCGGCTGCTCGCAAGCTTCGCAGCCTGAACGGGGCGTCGCGCCGAGGGCCGGTTCGGCTGTGGCTACAATCGAACTACGGGAGTGCTGCGGGCGGACAATCGAGACGCCGGCCGGAATTTCCGTTGCCGCATGGACCCTTCCCTCATTCGCAATTTCTCGATCATCGCCCATATCGACCACGGCAAGTCGACGCTGGCGGATCGGCTGCTGGAGGCGACCGGAGCATTGAGCAGCCGCGAGATGCAGGAGCAGGTGCTTGACTCGATGGACCTCGAGCGCGAGCGGGGCATCACGATCAAGGCGCAGGCAGTCCGGCTCGACTACCAGGCGTCCGACGGAAAGACCTACCAGCTCAATCTGATCGACACTCCGGGGCATGTTGACTTCGCCTACGAGGTGTCCCGGAGCCTGGCGGCGTGCGAGGGCGCCTTGCTCGTCGTCGATGCCGCCCAGGGCGTGGAAGCGCAGACAATGGCGAACACCTATCTCGCGCTGGAGCACGACCTGGAAATCCTCCCCGTGCTGAACAAGATCGACCTGCCGGCAGCCGATCCGGATCGCGTGCAGGACGAGATCGAGGGGACGATCGGGCTGGAGGCTCATGATGCCTTGCGGATCAGCGCCAAGACCGGCCTGGGCATCGAAGAAGTGCTCGAGGCCATCGTCCGGCGGGTACCCGCTCCCCGACCTGCGGCGGAAGGGCCGCTGCGTGCCCTCCTGTTCGACTCCTGGTATGACCCCTACCGCGGTGTCGTCATGCTCGCCAGGGTTGTGGACGGGGTCCTGGCGAAGGGCATGAAGGTGCGGTTCTGGGCCACCGGCCGGACGTACGAGATCGAGGATCTCGGTTACCGCACGCCAAAGCCGGTGTTCAGCGACACTCTCTCGGCCGGCGAAGTCGGCTGGGTAATCGCCAACATCAAGAATGTCACCGAAACGAGGATCGGCGATACGATTTGCGACGATGGCGACCTGCCGGCGGAGCCTCTTCCCGGATTCGCGGAGTCGAAGCCGATGGTATTCGCCGGCTTGTATCCGGTGGAATCCCACCAGCACGACGCGCTGCGGGACGCGCTCGAGAAGCTTCAGCTCAACGACCGCTCGTTCCAGTTCGAGCCGGAGAGCTCCGTGGCCCTGGGATTCGGATTCCGTTGTGGGTTCCTGGGCCTGCTGCACCTCGAGATCGTTCAGGAACGGCTCGAGCGGGAGTTCGACCTGCGGCTGATCACGACCGCTCCGGGCGTGCGCTACCGCGTCTCGAAGACGGATGGGGAGATCGTGGAAGTGGACAACGCCAGCCGGTGGCCCCCGCAGCCGTCGATCGCCCGGATTGACGAACCGGTGTTCGCGGTTACGGTGATCACGCAAGCCGATTTCCTGGGCGGAATCCTGAAGCTGTTCGACGACAAGCGCGGCGTGCAGAAGAGCTTCGAGTACGCCGCCGGCAACCGCGCCGTTCTGACGTACGAGGTGCCCCTCAACGAGATCGTGCTCGATTTCTATGACCGGCTGAAGACTGTCTCGCGCGGCTATGCATCGATCGACTACCACTTCTCGGGCTACTGGGCCTCGCCCATGGTCAAGCTCGACATCCTGGTCGCCGGCGATCCGATCGATGCGCTGTCGATCATCTTGCATCGTGACCAGGCGTACGACCGCGGCAAGTCCCTGATCCAGAGGTTCCGAAAGCTGATTCCCCGGCAGCAGTTCGAAGTTGCGCTGCAGGCGGCTATCGGGAACAAGATCGTGGCTCGCGACAATATCGCGCCGCTGCGCAAGAACGTGACGGCGAAATGCTACGGCGGGGATATTTCCCGCAAGCGGAAGCTGCTCGATCGGCAGAGGGAAGGGAAGCGGCGAATGAAGCGCGTCGGGCGGGTCGATATTCCGCAGGAAGCTTTCCTGGCCGTCCTGAGCGTCGGAGAGGGATGACCTGTCCAGCTCCCGAGTCCGACGCCGGCTGCGCTTGGTCCCGGTTCCGAGACGCGGACGGTGCGACGCGGAAGTCCCGGCGCGGCCCGCACAGTCCGTGGCCGTGCCTGGCGCTTTGCAGTGCCCTCGTCAGCTTCGGAGCCGCCCCTCCGGCGCGCGGTTCCCAAGCGGCCCCGGACCGGCCGGAACCGAGATACGAGGTCGAGGCCGAGATCAGGATTCGCGCCGAGACTCGCGATGGAATCGGAGAGAACCCGGCGCGGGAGGACGGGTTCGCTATCTCCCGCCTGCGTCTTAATCTCACGTTCCGGCCCAGCCGGGACGTGACGGTCTTCTTGCAGCCGCAGGATTCCCGGGTCGCCGGCCTCGCGTCCGGTCGAAACCCGCGATCGGCGCGCGACCGGATCGACCTGAGGCAGGCTTACGTCGCCATCGGTCGCGACGACGGCCCCTTGACCCTGTATGCCGGGAGGCGGGAGCTGGATTTTCTCGATGCCCGTCTGCTGGGACGCCGGAACTGGAACAACATCTCGCCAACGTGGGACGGCTCGATGCTGACGGTAAGGAGGGGCGAGGACCGCGCGCATCTCCTGGCTTTCTCTCAGGTGGATGTTCGGGATGGCTTCAATGTGCCGTCCCGCACCCGATTCATCTACGGCGCGATCGGCACTGTGAAGTCCTGGGCCGTGGGCCATGTGATCGAACCGTTCTTCCTGACCACCCGCCGGCCGATTGCGGCCTCGTCGAATCTGGGCGGCTTGCTCCGCACTGCGGGTATTCGGATCTCCGGCCTGCTAGCGCAGAGCTGGGACTACCAGGTCCTTCTCGCGGGCCAAGGCGGCGGCGAAACGGACTCTCCGCAGAAAGCCTGGGCAGGCGTCTGGGCGGTCGGCAAGACGATCGAGAGGGCCCCGGCCAGTCCTAGAATCGGCTTCGAATGGAGCTACGCCAGCGGAGACCGCGACCCGCTGGACGGCCGCACCGGCACGTTCGACACGCTTTTCCCGTCCCCGCACCGTATCTACGGCGAGCAGGACATCGTGGGCTTCCGCAACGTGAGAATCCTCAAGAGCGGTGTCGGGCTGCGTCCTCGCGAGGACCTGCGAATCGGTCTTGATTTTCTTGATTTCAGGCTCGCCAGTCGCCGCGACGGCGTGTACCAAACGAACTTCGGGAGACGGATCGCGGCACCGCCCGGAGGCGCCGCGAGCGACTCGATCGGTTCCGAACTCGACTTGGTCGTCCGCTACCAGCCGGCGGCCAAGGTCGAGGTCCGCTTCGGCGTATCCCGGTTCTTCGCCGGCAAGTTCGTAGCCGGGAATCTTCCGGGCGGAGAGTCGCAGACCTTCCTCAACATGGTCCTGACGATCCAGCTCTAGCCTGCCCGGCGGCCGCGACGGCTGCCCGCGCCTGCGCGCGGAGGCGAACTTTCCGCCGGCCGCCGCGACTCAATACGCGCGAACCTTGCCGGCAGCGCCGACGAGGGCTGATACACTGCGTTCGGCACGGCCGTCCTGCCGGGCCGGAGCGATGCGAGCTTGGCAATTCTACGGCTTCGGGGACATGCGCCTTGAGCAGGTGCCCGAACCTGAGCTTCGAGACGGCCACGTGCTTGTCGAGATCCTCTGCGTGCAGCCGAGTGTGACCGAGGCGCAGCTCGCCTTCGGCATTCCCACCCTGGCATTTGACGAGATCAGCAGGAGGCTCGAGACGGAAGCGCCGGTCAGGCTGTTCGGCCACGAATTCTGCGCACGGGTTCTTGAGAGTCCACCAGGCTCGCGCTTTCGCCCCGGCACAAGGGTGGCCGCGCGTGCGAAACTGCCCTGCGGCGACTGCCCGCTCTGCAACGACGGCAAAGCCGACGATTGCCGCAAGGGGCCGATCATAGGATTCCAGCTGCCGGGTTGCTTTTCCGAGAGGGCGCTACTTCCCGAGATCGCGCTGGTCGAAGTCGATGACCAGATTAGCGATTGCGAGGGGGCCTGCCTTCAGTCGCTGAGCGACAGCTTGGCGGCAGTCGAAACGGCGGGAATCCGCCTTGGGGACTCCGTGGCCGTCTTCGGGCAGGGAAGCATGGGGCTGGAGTGCATGCAGGCCGCTCGCAGCGTTGGCGCGGGCTTGGTCATGACTGTCGACATCCGCGACGAGGCCTGCCGGGTCTCCAAGGAGCTTGGCGCGGACGTCGCGATCAACGCCCGGCGCGAGGATCCCGTCGAAGCCATCCGGGATCTTACGGGCGGGCAAGGCGCTGACGTGGTCTTCGAATGTGCCGGCGGCAGCCCGAGGCAGGGGCTGGCCGGTGCGAGGACGCTGGAGCAGGCGATCCAATCCGTCCGTTCGGGTGGCAAGCTGATAGTTGTCTCGTGGTTCGGCCATCCGCTCGAACTCGACATCGACAGCCTCCGCGAGAGGAGTCTCCGCGTGCTGTTCCCTGACATCAGTTCGTACGCCCACCTAGAGCACACGGTGCGTCTGGTGGCTTCGGGGCAGGTGCGGCTTGGCCCGATGCTCACGCACGGCCTCTACGGAATCGAGTCCGTGCGCGAGGCGTTCGAGATCACTGCGAACAAGGGCAGGTACGGCGCGATCAACCCGGCGCAAGTGATGATGCCGTCGGGCGAGGGCTACCTGAAGTTCGACTGATCGATCGGCGCTGAAGCGAAATGCAATTCCGAAACCCGCCGCCACCAACAGCCGGTTCCCAGGGCAGGGATCCTGACGGAATTCGCAAGCGCTTGCTCGCGCTGTCGACCGGCCTTGTCTCTGACGCTCTCGGCAAGTCGGGCGCGATGGATCACGGCATCGAGTGCCGGTCCGCGAGCAATTCGATGGCAGGCCAGGCCTTCACCGCCCGCGTGCATGCGGGCGACATCCTGATGGTGGGCTCGGCAGTTTCCGAATGCCCCGCGAATCGCGTGCTGGTGATTGACGGCCGAGGCGAGCGCAACACGGCTCTGTGGGGAGGTATCATCACCCACGCGGCCCGGCTCAAGGGACTGGCCGGTGTCGTCATCGACGGGGCTATCCGCGACAGTGCCGAGATCGCCCTGGATCCGCTGCCGGTTTTTGCCCGTTCGGTGGTGCCGAACGCGGGCGGGGCGGAGTATCTCGGCGAGATTGAGGTGCCGGTCCAGTGCGGGGGGCTGCCGGTGCGGCCCGGGGACTGGGTAGTTGGCGACGCCGACGGCGTCGCTGTCGTGCCGGCGGAGCGGATCGAAGACACGCTTCTGGCGGCCGAGGGGTTGCTCGCGGTCGAAGCCCGGATCACGGAAGCCGTCCTGCGGGGAGAGGATCTCGGGGTGCTGCTTCGGTACGACGAGGTCCTGGACCGGAAGCGCAAGGCCGGATTCCTGCCGCAATTGCGGTACAGGGGGAACGATTGAGCCGGGGAGATCGGGCAGACAGAGCGCCTGCGGCGCGGAAGATCGCATGAAGGCCCTGCCTCCGTGGGACACCCGCGAACTGCCTGAAGCCCCCCAGTTCTCGCTGCGGAACCTATTCCGAGTCATCGGGCCGGGCGCCATCCTGCTAGCCTCCTCGATTGGCGGAGGCGAGTGGCTCGTCGGCCCGGCGATCGGTGTCCAGTACGGCCGGAACCTGCTTTGGATCGCGACGCTGTCGATCGTCCTGCAATTGCTCTTCAATCTCGAGGCGATTCGCTACACGCTGTATACCGGCGAGCCGATCGTGACAGGTATCATGCGCCTGCGGCCCGGCCCGAGGCTGTGGGCTCCAGTCTACGCGGTCCTTTGCGTGGTTCAGCTGGGCCTGCCGGCGGTCGCCGCAGGAAGTGCCGCGACAGTGTTCGCAACGGTCGCGGGGCGGATGCCTGGCGTGCAAGACAGCGGTGCCCTGGCTCTCGCGACATACGGTGTCCTCGCTCTAGCGCTCGTCCTGCTGCTGTTCGGGGAAACGATCGAGCGCACCCTCGAGCGTGTGTCGTGGGCCATGGTCGCATTCATTTTCGGTTTCCTGACCTTCGTCAACGTCTTCTTCGTGCCCGCACGGGACTGGGGGTCGACTCTGGCTGGCTTCTTCTCGGTCGGGGCGCTGCCGGAGGGTGTTGACCTGGCGCTGGTCGGCGCCCTCGCCGCGTCGGCCGGCTCGGGAGGATTCGGGAACCTCGCGATCTCCAGCTGGTTCCGCGACAAGGGATTCGGCATGGGCGCGCACGCGGGAGCGATTGCGTCCGCAACGAGCACCCGTAAGATCCGCGTCGCCCCGACCGGCAGTGTCTTCTATCCAAGCGGAGAAAACCTGCTCCGCTGGAAGCGCTGGTGGCGGTACGTGATTGCCGACCAGGTATGGCTGTGGGCGGTCGGATGCTTCGTCGGGATGTTCCTGAATGTGAACCTCGCCACCAGCGTCATTCCGGCCGGCACCGACCTGTCCCAAATCGGAGCCGGCGCCTACCAAGCCGACTACCTTGCGCGGAATCTCTGGGACGGGTTCTGGTTCCTCGCCCTGCTGAACGGCTTCTGGGTCCTCTTCTCGACTCACCTGGGGAACACCGAGGTCCTGGTGCGGATGTTGACCGACATCGCGTGGACGGGAAGCCCCGCAATCCGCGGGCTCGTGCGGAATCATGCCCGGACGCTCTACTACGCTCTCTTCGTGGCGTTTACCGCGTGGTTCGCGCTGGCCGTCCGCTGGGGAACCGCCATGGACATGATGAAGTGGCTCGGCAACGTCGCCGGCCTCGTCCTCGCCTTCTCGAGCGTCCAGATCCTCCTCGTGAATACGCGGCTGCTTCCGAAGCAACTTCGCCCCCCGCTGTGGCGCAGGCTGGCACTCGTCGCGTGCGCGATCGCGTACGGAACGCTCTTCGTCGCAGTCGTGCGAAGCCTGTTCCTCTGAGCCGGCAGCCTGTGTCGGCATCCGTTCCTGTCCGCAGGCTCGGGGGCAGGAGCTGGGTCGCGACGCTGCGATACAGTTGGAGCAATGCGTCCGAACAAGACGAAAAGGCTCTTGGAAGACGGCCGGGTAGCCGTCGGCATCGCCCATTCCCAGCTGCCGATCTGCGAGATTCCGAAGATGTTCGGGGCAGCGGAGCTCGACTGGGTGTTTCTCGACTCCGAGCACAGCCCGTTCTCAAGCGACACCCTGCACGAATTGATTCGCGCGTATCGCATGACGGACGTGACGGCGGTCGTGCGCGTATGCGATTTCCAGTACGATCTCGTGGCGCGGGCGTTGGATTCAGGCGCGGAGGGCATCATCTTCCCTCGCTGCGAGGACCCCGGCCAACTCGCGCACGCTGTGCGCGGGGCGAAGTTCCCGCCGCTGGGACACCGCGGCTTCGGCCTGGGCCCGCCCCAGATCGGCTACCAGGCGGCCTCGTTCGATACCATCACCGAGCACTGCAACAGCGAGACCCTGCTGATTGCCCAGGTCGAGTCCACGCGGGCCTTGGAACGCGTGCACGAACTGGCATCTGTCGAGGGCTTGGACTCGCTTCTGATCGGCCCGGCGGACCTGTCCATCTCGCTCGGCGTAGGCGGGCAATGGCACCATCCCACGCTCGTTGATGCCGTCGACCGGGTAATCGCAGCCTGCAACGACCACGGGCTCTGGCCGGCGATCCAGGTCCGGGACGGCCGGCTGGCGGACTTCTGGATTGGGCGAGGCATGAAGCTGATCGGCTGCTCCACCGAGGCAGCCCTGCTTTGGGGGGCCGTGCAAGGATTGACCGACCAGCTGCGAGCGAGCGCAGGTAAGGCCTAGCCGGAAACGCACGATCGACCGAGCCGGCTGCCTCGGGTCCGCTCGAGAGCAGGGACCCGCTGATACAATGCGCCCATGGCCGAGGTGCCCGCTGCCGCTCGGACTCCCGGACCCGCGCACGTTCGATTGACCGCGCTGACGGTCTTCACGAGTGGGATGGGCTTGGGGTTTCTGGGGCTCTGTGTCTTCCGTCACGCCTCGCCCACGCTGCTGGCGAGCGAAGCCATAGGCGCCGCCGCTGCAGGGGCAATGGTCGCCGTGCTGCCCGGCCCTCGTTTCTCGAAGCGCGACGCGCCAGGGTCCGGGACGTGCTCGTATCTGGTGGCGTGCGGAATCGTTTCGGGCCTTGCAATAGCGGCGCTCGCGCTGGTTCGATTCGAAGGACTCGAACTCGCCCCGCTTTTCCTGATCGGCCTGGCGGCCGGCGGAAGCTTCAGGCTCGCGGTGGCCCTTGTGCTGGCCATGCATCCGCCTAGGCGCGTTGCTGCGCTGGTTGGACTTTGCGGCACTAGCTTCGGCTTGGGCGGCCTAGCGGCCAATCTCATTGGCGCCATTGCCGTTAGCGCTTCTTCGGTGCGCTCCCTGTCTCTGTGCGCGACGACCGTTTCCGCGGTGCTGGCGTATGCGGCCGTTCGCGCGCGCCGCTTGCGATTCGAGCCGCTCGACAGGTCGGCGCACTGGCGCAACCCGCCCCATGGCGCCGGGCCACGCAGAGTTCTGCTGGCCGCCAGCTTGCTCTTCCAGGCTTCGGCGTGGGGCATCGCCGCGTTGTGGCTGCTGGTCTACCTGGCGCGCGGGCTCGGCCTATCGCTTTCGAATGGCGCATTCGTGCTCGCGTGCTTCTGGCTGGCGCTTGCCGTCGGATGGGCCGCCGGCGGGCGGATGCCGCGGATCAGGGAGAACCTGGCCCCGCTCGCGATCCCTTCGGCGCTGGCCGTGGCGGGCGTGCTCTTCCTGAACTCCGTGGGCCGGCTGCCGGCCGCAGTGCTCGGCGCGATGCTGCTGGGCCTTGGAATGGGCGTGCTCTTTCAGTTCACGCTGTGCTTGGCCGCCTGGCCGTCAACGCTCGGGCAGTGCCGCTGGATCGCCATGTCCCTGCAAGCGTCGCTCGCGGCGGCTCTGCTCGTCGGCTGGCCGGTTGGCATGCTGGTTGCGGTTGCTGGCATCAGCCAGCTGCTGTATGCAGTGCTGGGTTGCTTCGCTGGCGCGCTTGCAGCGGTGCTGATCCTGGTCGGAGACTATCGCTTGACCGGGGATCCGGCCGTGATCTGATCCGAGTCCGAGAATCCGCATGCCAAGATCGAGGAACGATCCGATGTACATCGCGGTACTCGCGGTGGCCTGCTTCCTGATCCTCTTGATTGGCGCCTTCACGAGGCCGCGCGACCAGCAAGGCGAAGTTTCCCCGGCCAGCGTGGCAGCCGAGATCCTCCAGTTCGAGAGGCTGTCCCAGCGAAGGGACGTGGAAAACATCGCCGACTACTTCGCCTACCTCGCCTCGCTGGTGGAGGAAAGCGTCGTCTTGCTGAGCGCGACCGGTCACAGCGGCGTGGTCTGGCAGGGGGGAGAGGTGGTGACTTCCTCCCGCCTCGGTCCCTTTCCCGGTCGCGAGAGGACGGCGCTCGGGAGCCGGGAGGTGGAACTGACGACGACGCGGTCCGCTCCCCACCTTCCATACGTGCTGCTCGACGCTCCGCTTGACGCCGCCGTGACCGACCGTCGGCCGGTGCGTCTCTACGGCCGCGGTGCATGGCTGCTGGCTGTCTGGCGATCCCGGGCCGGCGGCCTGCGGTACGCGTCCGGCAACCTGTTCGGTGTGACGGACACCCGATGCGGAGAGGTCGAGCTTGCCGAGGTCCAGACGAATCTCGACTTGCGCTCGGTCCAGCCGGGCTCGGGGATCTTCTCGCTGGACGGGGGCCTGGTCGCGATCGTTCTCGATTGCTCGGGCCACCCGATCGCGGCCGAAGCAGGAGCGCTCGAATCGAGAGTTCATTCCGAGCTGACCTTTCAGGACCAGCTGGTGGAGCGTTTCGGAATGCGGGCCGAACAGGCCAGCGAACCGGAACTCCGCTTCTTCGGGCGGAATGCGGGCGTGCTGATCAAGGAGACGTGGTGGGGCTACCGGGCGCACGAGGCCGGGCTCCTGCCGGGCGACCTGATCCTGGCCCTCGACAACTCTCCCGTCGAATCGCTCACGGACTTGCACAGCCTCCTCCTCCCGATTTCCAGGGAGGTTCGGGAGGTGCGGATCTGGCGGGCGAAGCGACGGCGCACGATTCGGATGCTGGCGCGCGCTGCGACCGAAGCGGGCGTTTCAACGCGCGGGTTTGTTGGCGGGACCGGAGGACTGCCGATCAGGTCCGTGATCCCGGGCAGCCTGGCGGAGCGAGTCGGCGCAAGTCCCGGCGACCGACTGCTGACGGTCAATCAACGCCCGCCCGAGTCTTTCGACGATCTCGAGGCCGCTTTCCTCGAGGCGGAGGGCAGGCCGGTTCACGTCGTACTGGAGCGGCGCGGCCGAGTGTGGGGCAGGTTGGTGCAGACCGATGAATGAACTCTCGTCTCTGGGCCTGATCCTGCTGCTCGCCCTGCTGTCGGGGCACTTGGTGAGGGTGCTTCGGATTCCCGAGGTAACCGGCTACATCCTCGCCGGGATGGCGCTCGGGCCGTCCGTCCTGGGATGGCTGAGCCACGAGAACATCCACGCGCTCGAGGCGCTCAGCGAGGTGGCTCTCGGGTTGATCCTGTTCTCGATCGGCTCCGTGTTCGAGATCAGTCTCGTGCGCCGCATCGGGCGGAAGATCGTCCGGCTGACGATGGTCGAATCGATGCTCGCCGCCGGCATGGTGCTGTTCAGCATGCTCGCCTTGGGGCTGGAGTGGCAGGTCGCCTTGCTGCTATCTGCGGTGTCAATCGCCACCGCTCCCGCCTCGACGCTGATGGTCATACGCGAATGCAATGCCCGCGGGCCGCTCAGCGACGCGTTGCTCGGCATCATCGCAGTGAACAACATCATCTGCCTGATCGCCTACCTCCTGTGCGCGTCGTGCGTGAATCTCATTGAGAGCTGGGGGCAGCAGGGCTTCTTGGAGACAGTCTTCCGGGCCGGCTTCCCGCTGATATGGCAGCTAGCCGGCTCGGTCGCACTCGGATTCCTGACCGGTCTGATGCTGGCGGGATGGGCTCGCCACGTGAGCGAGACAGGGGAGATGCTCATCCTGCTGGCCGGCTCGATCCTGCTGTGCGTGGGCGTGGCGAGGCTTCTGGATCTCTCGGCCCTGATTGCAAGCCTGGCCGTGGGCGCGACCATGGTCAACCTCTCGAGACGCAGCCGACGGCTGTTCCGGACGCTGGCCGGCACGGACCCGCCCTTCTACGCCATCTTCTTCGTGCTGGCCGGTGCCGAGCTTGACGTCGGCCTCGTTGCGTCGATTGGCGTCGTCGGCCTCGCCTACGTATTCGCGAGAGGAGCCGGCAAGTTCATCGGAGCGTGGCTTGGGAGCCGGCGGGTCGGACTGGAGCGCCAGGTCCAGAACTTCCTGGGATTCGGTCTGCTCACGCAAGCGGGCCTGGCGGTCGGCCTTGTCATGACGATCGCGCGCCAGTTTCCCGAGTACTACACCGTGATCTCGACGGTGGTCCTGTCGGCAGTCGTGGTGTACGAGATGATCGGCCCCATCGGGACGAAGTTTGCCATCGTCCAGAGCGGCGAGGCCCGGATGGGCCGCGAAACGGCCCAGTCCATCTGGGCTTAGCGGTCTTCCCATGCGCAGCCCGTTCTGCCGTGTTCGCTCCTCTCCGCATGCGAGGAAGGTCCCATGATGGGAGCAGGCCGACTTCTCTCGGCCCGCGCCAGGCTTGCTAGCGGACATCGAGGCGTCTGGAATCGCCGAGCAACGCAGCGGCACGGTGGATTGCAGGCCGATTGGGAAAAATATTCTTGGCCATCCAGCTCGGTCAATGCCCGATACCGCTGGTCTGCGTACTATATATTGATGCAGGAGCCCTAACTGCCACATATTGCGCTGTCGCGTGCCCCATCAGGGGTTTCGTGGACTCGCCCGACACTTGACGTTCGTGAACAGTCTGTTAGGATATTACGGGTTCCGGAAAGCACACTACTACATTTAGTGGATTTCTTGGAGCGCACCCAAGTTGGAGCATAATGGTTGCGCGAACCAGTGTTGCGGCACACTCGGACGGCGTCCGGTTCGCGATTCGGTTGGCACGGCGCGTGCTGCGCATAAACACAAGACCAGGAGGAGAGCGGTGGATCGAGAAGGTGTCGATACGTTAGTCGAAGCAGTTGGCGAGGAGGTCGGCTCAGTCAACATCCTGGACGCCGAGGCAGGCGTCGCTGAGCGACGCGGCCTCGCCTTCGAGCGATATTTCACTTGGGATCTGCCCGAGGGGGCAACGCCCTACGATGGTCTCGAATGGGAGAAGAGGACTGCGGTCATTACGGACGCGCAGGGCAACACGGTATTCGAGCAGAATGACATCGAAATGCCGAAGGGGTGGTCGCAGACGGCGACCAACATCGTCGCGAGCAAGTATTTCCACGGCACGATCGGCGGTTCGGCGCGCGAGAGCAGCCTGCGCCAGCTCGTTCATCGCGTGGTCGACACGGTCGCGGAATGGGGTGCTAGCGGAGGCTACTTCAAGTCCGCCGAGGATGTGGAGAGCTTCCGCGACGACTTGGCTCACCTGATGCTCACGCAGAAGGCGAGCTTCAACTCGCCGGTCTGGTTCAACGTCGGCGTGCTCAAGGAATCGCGCGGCTACGGCTGGGCGTGGGACAAGGCGAAGGGACGCGCGATCGCACTCAATCCCGACGAGCATCGTCCGCAGTGCTCGGCCTGCTTCATCAACTCCGTCGACGACTCGCTCGAGTCGATTCTCGACCTTGTGAAGACCGAGGGAATGCTCTTCAAGTGGGGCTCGGGGACTGGCACGAATCTCTCGAAGATCCGCGAGAACGACGCGGGGCTCGCGGGCGGCGGCAGGGCTTCCGGTCCGGTCTCGTTCATGAAGGGCTTCGACGCGTTCGCGGGCGTGATCAAGTCCGGCGGCAAGACACGCCGCGCGGCCAAGATGGTGATCCTGGATATCGATCATCCGGACGTCAAGGACTTCATCTGGTGCAAGGCGAGCGAGGAGAAGAAGGCGCACGTCCTGATCCAGAACGGATACGACAGTGCGATCGACGGCGATGCGTATGCCTCGATCTCGTTCCAGAACGCCAACAATTCGGTTCGCGTGACCGACGAGTTCATGAGCGCGGCAGAGGCGGACGGAGACTGGTGGACCCGCTCGGTGCTCAGCGAGCAGCCGAAGGAGCGGCACCGCGCGAAGCAGCTGCTGCGGGAGATTGCCGAGGCGACGCACCAATGCGGCGATCCCGGCATGCAGTTCGACTCGACCATCAACAAGTGGAATCCTGTCAAGGCCACTGCGCGCATCGACGCTTCGAACCCGTGCTCGGAGTATATGTTCCTGAACGACTCGGCCTGCAACCTGGCCTCGCTGAACCTGAAGAACTTCCAGTCCCGGGACGGCGAGTTCGACGTCATGTCGTTCCGGCGTGCAGTTGCGACCTTGATCCTGGCGCAAGAAATCCTGGTCGACAACGCTGCCTATCCGACCGCCCGGATCGCGTCCAATTCCCACGACTATCGTCCACTCGGTCTCGGCTTCGCCAACCTGGGCGCGCTGCTGATGTCGATGGGCGTGCCCTATGACTCCGAGCGCGGCCGGGCCATCGCGGGATCGATTACGGCCAGCATGTGCGGCCAGGCCTATTTGACGAGTGCGGAAATCGCGGCTGTCAAGGGGGCGTTCGCAGGCTACGACCGCAATCGCGAGCCGTTCCTGGATGTGATCCACAAGCACCGCAGCGCGGCGCGGCAACTCGGTCGCGACGGCGTGCAGACGGATCTGCGCGAGGGCGCGGAATCGGCCTGGAACGAGGCCTTCGCGCTGGGCAACGAGGTCGGGTTCCGCAACGGCCAGGTCACCGTCATCGCTCCGACCGGAACGATCGGGTTCATGATGGACTGCGACACCACTGGAGTCGAGCCCGAACTGGCGCTGGTCAAGTACAAGAAGCTTGTTGGCGGGGGCGTGATCAAGATCGTCAACAACACGGTGACGGAAGCGCTGGCAAGGATCGGCTACGGTCCCGACTTGGTGAACGTGATCGTCAACCACATCGATTCGGCCGAGACGATCGAGGGCGCGCCGGGACTGAGAGACGAGCACCTCCCGGTCTTCGACTGCAGCTTCAAGGCGCAGAACGGCGTGCGCACGATCCACTACCAGGGACACCTGAAGATGATGGCCGCTGTGCAGCCGTTCATTTCAGGGGCGATCTCCAAGACGATCAACATGCCCGAGAAGTCCAGTGTTGACGACATCGCGGACGCATATATGGAGGCTTGGCGACTGGGCCTCAAGGCCGTGGCGATTTATCGGGATGGTTCCAAGGTCGCCCAGCCGCTGAACACCGGCAGCGGGTCAGACAAGCACGATGCGTCTGGAAAGCTCGTCAACGGGGAACGGCCGTTGCGGCACAGGCTTCCTGACGAGCGCCAGTCTCTGACGCACAAGTTCTCGGTCGGCGGCCACGAGGGCTACATCACGGTCGGCCTCTACGACGACACCAAGATGCCAGGCGAGATCTTCATCCGGATGTCGAAGGAAGGATCGACCATCAGCGGCCTGATGGACAACTTCGCCACGGCGGTTTCGCTTTCCCTGCAGTACGGCGTGCCTCTCAAGACCCTGGTGGAGAAGTTCCAGCACGTTCGATTCGAGCCGAGCGGCTGGACGAACAACACCGACATCCATTACGCGAAGTCGATCACGGACTACATCTTCCGCTGGCTGGGATCGAAGTACATCTCGCCGGAGTATTCGACGAGCCAGGTCGGCGCGGCAGCCAAGCTGACGGTGACTAATCCGGACCCGCAGCAGCAGCTCGTGTTTCAGGAAGTGCCGGTCGACGGGCCGCTTTGCGCCGAGTGCGGATCGATCATGACAGTCAATGGGAGTTGCTATCGCTGTCCCAACTGCGGCTCGACTTCGGGCTGCAGCTGATTCCCGCCCGATAGCGGGATAGGAGAAGAAGCCGGCCCGCGCCCTCGAGGGCGCGGGCCGGCGACTGCTCTCGGTTCTCCCTCGCACTGCCAAGCACCTGCGAGCAAGATTCCAGCCGGTGATTCGTTGCGACCTGCCCTGCGGCGCGCAGCGAGATCTGATATCGAGCCCCTGTTTCCTAGCCTGTCTGCAATGATCGAGGCCAGATTCAATAGTCTCGGTTCGGGGCTAGGTTGCAATCGCAACCAACGCCCACGGCTGCGATCCGCTGGCGCTTCCGATCACGTATTGCTACCCATTCCGAGGACCCAAGGCACCTTGGGCTCGTCGACGAGGCTTGGCGTGCGGAGAGCATTCGGGACATGGCAGAAGTCAATGTCGTCACGCTCGTGAGAGCGAACATCAACACGCGGAAATCGATGCTCGACGCCCACTCTGCATCATCGGGCAGGGTGATGGGCATCCTCGTCGCGGTGTTCGCCGCCCCCATGGCCCTTCCGGTGCAAGCGCTCCGCGGACCCTCGCCGCCCGTGCATCGCCCTGCTGCGTGACAGCCCGGCGTTTGGAGGCTCCGGCGGCGGCTGTTCCGCCGGACCCAACCGCTGCACTTCCGGGTTCGGGTGTTCCGGGCAGGACCCGCAGCGGGGCCACTTCGGCTTGCATAGGATTGTTGCGAGCCTCGCGAGCTTCGACTTGTCCTGGCCAAGCTGCGCATCGGCCCGCTCCGGCCTTTCGCGCCTGCCTGGCATGCCCTTCGCGGCAACAGCCGAGCCGGTGACCGTGTCCCAGGCCAGCCGGGTCTCGCCTCGCCACGCGCCGCCGAATCGAGAACATGGCTCCAGGCAGCGAGCCGCGACGATGCCAGATCGACGGCCCGGGCGGCTGCTCGCTGCTGCTCGATCAGCTGACCAGAGAGGCCCAATCGCGTCTCAGGCAGGCTCGGCAACGGAAGCCTACGGGCCTGTCCCTGCGGCGACCTCCGACCGAGGAGCCGCTTCGGCTACTCGCTGTCGAGCTTCGGACGGAAGGCGTCGATGCTCGTCGCGCTAGCGCTGTCCGAGGCGTCATTCTCGCCGTCGAGGTCCGGTAGACCGGGATCGTCGAACTCAGGGAAGCTCCCGAAGAACAGCGGGTCGACTTGGTCTTGGCCCTCTTCGACCAATTCGCTCAATCTGTCGATCTCTCGCTGGATGCGAAGGAAAGTCTTGAACGGCAGTACAACAGCCAAGGGCGTTTCGTCGTCCCTGACCACCAACGTCCTCTTGAGTTTTTTCAGTTTCGAAGCGTTCATCTCGCGCAGGCGATTCATGCCGACGTGGTCGACATTGGGATCGATGTACGGGATACCTCGGATTGGGCTAGGCATTATTGTCTCCTTTGCTCGCGCATCACGCCATGCTAGCGGCGCCGCGTGCGCGCATTCTCGAGATGCTCGAGATCACCTCCCCAAGATTCGCACAAGAAACCCTTCCGCTCTCGCCGCGCGGCGCACCCTCGGGACGTTCCAGTCCGGCATGCCGGGGATTCAGTTCCGAACCCATTCTTGCTAGGGGCTGCCCTCGGATGTCCCCTGGTCTGCCTTCTCCACAGCCCGTGCACCGCCCAGGACCAGCTCGACAGCCATGTTGCCTTCGTGGCAAGCGTACTCGTACAGCACGTACTCTGGGTCGAGGGTCAGCGGCATGGCGATCTTCCACGGGCTGGTGTAGACTTCCGGGTCTTCGATCGTGACTTCGTATTCGATCGTGTCCTCGCTGACGCGCCGGAACCGCTCGACGACATGGAGATCTCCGGTCTGCGGGATGCCCTTGATGCGACGGGATGCGGAGTTGGACGCGATCCAGCCCTTGTCGGTGAAGTTCGTCACGTCCACGACGAGCGTGTCACCTTCCCACCGGCCTCGTGAATCGCCCATCCACAAGCGGACCCCTTCGCCGACGTGTGCGCCGCCGCCCAAAGGGATGATCCGGGCATCGTGGATCATTTCGTACAGGATCGCCACATATTCGGGGGTTTGCAGGATCCGGTAGGCGTTGTTGTACCCGGCCGGGAAGATCGAACCGGGAACGCCCCGAGTGATACAGCGGTCCCAGACGCTCATATGGACGTAGGAATCACCCTGGCGAGCGCGGTTGTAGTCCCGTTGCGCCTCGGCCGAGGGTCTCGTGGGAACCCTGCCGTTCGGAGGGTGGACCACCAGCGAGGTCTGGCGGCTGGAGAGGAACTTTGTTCCAGAATCGAGCCAGACCTGGTTGTAGCCGCCCACGCTGCCGGGGGGCGAGGTGCCGTCAGAAGCGGCGCGCCGCAGTGCCACGCCTTCTTCGATCGCATTCGCCTCCTCGTCCGAGAGGAACTCTTTCCCTTCCTGTTCGACGGGACGCTCGAACGGGGTGATCGTCTCGTTCGTCCACACGCCCCGGAAGTCCGGGGCGCCCCACGGCGTGCGAGAAAGCGTCCATTTGTCCTCTTCGGCGAATATCGCAGGCGCCAGACACGCCGCGAGCGCGATCAAGGCCAGCATTCGGTATGGCATCTTGCTGGATCTCCTTCCTGTGGCCGGGACGCATCCCAGCGAAATGGCTACGAACCGGTCGCCCGAAGCGCTGGGAAGCGATCTTCCCGCGTCGCAACGACGAAAAGCTGCGCGCCCGTGCTTACAGTCGACCCGCCGGCCCCGCCGGTCCGCAACTTCCGGTCGCTTGGCGCGCCGCATGCCGCCGCTGAGAGGCCAGGCGATTCCTGCCCTCGCACTTGACGGGGCTTTTCTCGAGTCTGGAACCGCTACGGCAGCGAAGTCGCTGCGGTTGAGAAACGAACGGCCACTCCGGGTACCGTACACCAAACAGATTATAGGCCCGGAACGATGTCGGGCCGCACTGCTGGCCGGTTTCGCGCGACGAATCTCCGCAGCCAGCTACGAAATCGACAGGGGCGCTGCCGTCTGCCGCGCCGCAGTCCGCCAAGATCGAACCGGACTATTGGGGAACTTCGTAAGGCGCTCCGGTGCCCGAAGACCCGGCGAACAATCGAGTGCCGTCGGGCAGCGTGACGTCGCGCCCGTTTGCCTTGTTGCTGCCATCGATCGCGCGATACCCTTCGACCAGAACCTCGACACCAGGCTTGACGGAGTCCTTGCGCCAGCCTCGCCGCACGAGCGCGCCTGGTGGACCCGCCTCGATCATCCAGTTCTCTGTCGTTCCGTCCTCGGCCGCGACTTGGATATGCATCCACGCGTGCGGATTGATCCACTCCATCTTCGTGATCTTCCCGCGCAGCCGAACTGGCTTGGCGGCGTCGAATTCGGATGAGAATGCATGGTGGGCTGCGACCGGAGCCAACCCAGCGAGGAGGGCAAAGCCGATCCCGGCGCACGTGAGGGCTGCTTTCCTTGCCATGAGATGTCCCTCTTCTAGCGGGCGGCTTGGGCCGCCCTCCTTTCCTTCGCGCGGGCGCCGCTAAGGATGTTGAACATTCCGTAATTCCCTTCGTGGCATGCGTACTCGACCAACTCGTACTGTTCGCCGTCGAGATCGAATGCGAACATTGCCGTCCACGGCTGCACCCAGACCGCCGGGTCCTCGACGGTGAACTCGTACATCAGCTTGGCCGGACCGACGCGCGTGAATCGCTCGGTGAGATTCATCCCGGCTGTCGTGCCCCGATACGAGCCCCTTCCGTTGAACTGCCGGGTCTCCACCACCAGTGTGTCGCCGTCCCAGCGTCCCTGCGGGTCGCCGAGCCACGAAGTCAGGTTCTCTCCGAGCGGCTCTCGCGGCTTCGTCGGGATAGAGCGGGTCTCGTGAATCATTTCCTTCTGGATGGCCACGAAGCCCGGTCCTTGGACGATCTGCAGGCCGTTGTTGTAGATCCCGGGCATCATCATGCCGGGCAGTCCCCGCGTGATGCACCGGACGTAAGGGGTCAGGTCCTCGGGGCCGACGGGAGGCCGCGAGGACTTGCGCTGGCGTTCGCGCTGCAATTCCTCGGCCCTTCGCGCGCCCTCGGGAGTCAGGGCAGGCAGCCTTCCGTCCGTGGGATCCACGATCATCGCCACCTGCGTAGACGGCGTCATCTTGTCGTAGCCAAGGGTCGTGTCGCGCCATTCGCGCTCGTATCCCCAAATGCTTCCGAGGGTGCCGCGCTCGCGGCGGGCGGCAGCTTGTTCCGGAGTCAGGGTTTCGACGCCGGCCAAGTTGTCGGGTCGCTCGAGCGGGATGCCGTGCGCCGAGTTGCCCGTCCACACTCCCTGAAGGTCAGGCTCGCCCCACGGGGTTCGGGGCGCGGCAAAGGGCTCGCTCTTCTCGCTTGCGACCAGGGCGGCCGTATCGGGTGCGATTCCGGCGAAACCGGGTTCGACAGCGACGACAGTCACGTTGTCGGGGCCGATAGCGATGGCTTGCATGGCGTCGGTGCGCCCGTTTCGTGGCACGGTTGGCTCGCTGTCAAACTCGACGCCGTCGCGACGCATCTTCGGAGCAGCCTTGGCCAGATTTCTCACGGCGAAGGCAATGTGGGCTACGGCCCTGCCGCTTGTTGGAGCCGGCTGGCCGGCTGGGTGGCGGAAGGCGAGAAGCCACATGTCGCCGAACTGGAGGCCGTCCTCCAGTCCCTTGAGCCGGGCTGGCTTGCCTCCGAAACCGCTGCGATACCACGCCAGTGTGGCTTCTGGGTCGGCGGCGCTGAGATGGATATGGTGGAAGCCTAAACGATCAGGGTCTTCGACCAGTTCGATCCGAGTGCCCCATGGATCGAACACGAAGCCGTGCTTGGACAACCCGGGCAGGTCGCGCAGTGTCGCCCCGTCATCGAAGCGCTGGAGCCGTACGCCCGATCCGCGCACGCCAACGGCTTCCAGCTCGGCCATCTTCGCGTCGAGATCCTCGTAGGAGAAGGCGATGTGATTCACGCCCGTGCCCTGAGTGCTCCCCATCGTCGGCCGTGCCACGAATATCAGCTCGATGCCTTCGCAGCTGGCCGCATCGTTGCGCTCCGGAGTGGGCTGGCAGTCCAGGTACCGGACGTACCAGCGCATAGCCTCCGAAGGGCTGGCGGCGGTGATCTGCACGTGGTGGTAGGTGGCGGCGTTTCCCCGCTCCGGCCAGAACCAAGCCAGTGCGACCGCCGAAAGCAAGAGCGCCGTTCGCCGGAACCCACTCATTCGAATACCTCCTCTTGCTGCGCGGCTAGCGTGTCGGCTTCTTGCGCAAATGCCCGTACATCAGGTCTTCCGCGTACTCCACGCACTTGAATTCGAGCACTCGCGCGTTCTCCTCGAGGCGCCTATAGAGCGGGAACCGGATCTTCCAAGGACGCTCGAACACCGTGGGATCGGTGATCGTCGCCTCGTATTGCACCGCGTTCTTGCCTATGGGAGTATAGCGCTCCTCCACGCGGAGCGACGAGCTGGCGAAGTTCCCGGCGCGGTCAAACCATGCCTCTCCGTTGAAGCCCTCCGCGTCGACAACCAGAGTGTCGCTCTCCCACCGTCCGTGCGAGCGCCCCATCCAGCTGTCGAGTGGAGGCGACTCGGGGCTCTCCTTGTCCATATGGACGGTGCGGTTCGCTTCGGCAAAGCCGTAGATCATCATGATCTTCCGGTCGCCCTGGACGATTTGGAACGGATATGGAAGGTATGTCGCTCGCGGCACGCCCGGAAGGAAGCACTTGGCTTCGGGGTCCTTGGTCATCCGATCCTCAAAATTCCGCCTTCTCTGCTCCTGTGCTTCTTCGAGGTATGGGATCTTTCCTCCAACAACTACGCCCTGGCCGGGCGGAACTGCCCCGATCGCGCCGAGGTCGGGATGGCCGGGACCGGAGGGGTGATCCTCGAGGTTCCAGTGCGCCGTGCCGATCGCCTGCCAAATGCCGTTCAGATCTGGACGGCCGTCCCACGCGCGCGTCACCCCGCTGTCCTGAGCGAAGGCCGCTAGGGTTATTGCAAGTGTCGCAGCGAGGAGTTCCGCCGGCAGCCGTCCGGCAATCGCGCGAACCCTTGGTTGCCTTGCCGCGTCGCGCGCCCGCTTACCGAAGCGACGGATAACCTGCACTGTTCAATTCTACTGATTCGTGTTGCTGGTTTGGGCAACCAAGTGGGAAGCCTCAACAGCCGCGAAGGTCAACGTTGCTTGTGGCGCGGAACGATTTCGTCTGCAGCACAGAGAGAGTCTCGAAAATCAGCTACAAGTGAAGCTCCCATCCCTTACGGAACGACGGCTTCACCCAACGATTCGCGTCGCTGTTGTTGGTGAACTCGCCCGCCTCGTTGTCCCACATGAGCTTGCCGTCGTAGTGGACAGCCGCTGCGCCGAGCACAAGCCACTCCGTGAATGGTGCGGCCAAGTCGAAATTGGAGCAAGCCGGTGCACCGCCTTTCGAGGCGCGAATCCAGTCATTCACGTGAGCGGTGGTGTTGCCGCCTGTGGAAGCCCCGGGCGAACGAGACAGGAACGCCGCCGGTAGCTTGTACTCGGCCCATCTGGAACCCGGCAGCAATCCGACGCCCTCTCCACGGCCGTCGGTGCCGAGATAGCCTTTCGAGCCGACAAAAATGCAATTGTAGCCGCTGCCTCTCGGGGCTCGTGGAGACCCTCCGCCGCGCCGGCCGCGTGCCGGGCCGACTTGCGGCCCATGGCCATCGATCTTTCGGGCTTGTTCCGCCGTCATCCCCGCCGGGAGATAGCCATCGCCGTTCGTGTTGTGCCAATAGATTGAGACCGGCGGCATGTTTCGTCGCGCCGCGAAATCGTAGCGCAGCGTGAGTTCGTCCGGGAAGGTGAATCGCGGTGAAGAATCCTTCTTGACGCACTCGATGCTGAGCAGGCTTTCCGGTCCCAATTGCAGGCCCCAGTTCGCGGGACCCAGGATGTGAATGCCCCAGTCGCCGATGAGGCCGGAACCGAAGTCGTGGAAGCCGCGCCAGTTGAACGGCAGGTAGAAGCCGTATTGCGACGCGTCAAACCCTCCGCCCCTCGGTCGCGGCGGATCGCCGCCCCGTCCGGTGGCGCTCTGTGCTGGTGTTGTTGCGGGCCTCGGCGGGCGGAGCCCGCGGCCCATGCTTTCAAGACGCGCGGCCGCGAATTTCCGATAGTTGTCGTCACCTGCGGTGAACGGCCGGTAGGCAGCACCCCCGAGCCAAAGATCCCAGGCCAGCGTGTCGGGTATCGGCCCCGGGGCCGCAACGGCGCTCATGCCCTGCGGCCAGATTGCGGGTCTGGTCCAGGCATGAACCTCCGTCACATCTCCAATCTCGCCGGACCACAAGATCTCGCACGCGACGCGCGTTGCGTCGTGAGAGTAGCCTTGATTCCCCATCTGGGTCGCGACCCCATACTGCGTGGCGGCCTTTTTGAGAAAGCGTGCTTCCCAGGCCGTCCGAGTTAGCGGCTTTTCAACGTAAACATGCTTTCCAGCCTGCATGCAGGCCAACGCGCAGGTAGCATGCATGTGGTCGGGAGTCCCGACCACGACAGCGTCGATGTCCTTCCCGGACTTGTCGAGCATGACCCGATAATCCTTGTACTTCGCCGCGTTCGGCCAGTAGGCGAACCCTTCGGCACCGCGTTCCCAGTCCACATCGGCCAGTGCAACGATGTTCTGCGTCTCGCACTGCGACAGCACCAAGGCCGGTCGGCCGCCAGCGCCGATGGAGGCCACATTGAGCTGCTCGTTGGGAGACTTGTACCCCAGCGCCTTGAGGGACGGGACAGCCCCATAGCCGCCCGCTGGAACGGCTCCTGCCAAGAGGCCGCCAAAGAAAAAATGCCGTCTTGAAAATTCCTGTGCCATTTTCTTATCCTCGTGAGCCATCGTGATTGTCACGATGCTGAAAGTCCTCTCGTGATCGCGCAATCCGCCACCGGGAGCCCGTCCTTGTCGCACATCGAGTTGGTTGGGACCGGCCGGACCCGGCGGGATCCATAGAAGAAGCCCGCAGGTTGAGAGGAAAGTTGTGTCCCGGCTTGGCCGCAATCCGCTCCCAGTGTTCCGAGCTTCTGGGTGAGCGATCCCCTCCGGCCTCGGCCCTCACCATGGCATACACGGTCTGGCTTGCGGCGGTTGGGGCAATAGACTAACGAATGCCGCCCGCCCGTCGCCTTATGCAGATCATCGCCAAGGACAAGGGCATCTACGACGCCGCCATAATCGGCTCCGGCCCGACCGGCGACTGGGTCGCAAACACCGTTTCCGAATCCGGCATGCAAGTGGCGCTGCTCGAAGCGGGCCATAGCACTAACGAGGCCGAACTCACGGCGCACTTGCTCCCGTACGATTTCAAGTACCCTGGACGATCCTCGAAATCGCTCGCACCCGATCGATTCAGAGCATGAAGCATGCCTGTCGGGAGTCGAACTTCAAGCGGTTCGTAGACGACGTTCGGAACTCCGACACCTACCCCCGAAGACAGGCCCTTCCAATGGACCCGCCGCCGGCAACTCCGCGGGAGATCGCTTGCGCGGGCCCGCCAGAGCTACCGGCTCTCGAAACTTGACTTTTCCGCCACCAGCCACGATGGCAAAGGAGAGGACTGGCCCATGACCTATGAAGAGATGGTCCTTTGCTACGAGACTGTCGAGCGCTCCGTCGGCATCAGCGGGGAGCCGCTGGGCCTGATGCAGTTCCGGGACCGTGTGATGCAGCCGCCGATGGGGATGACCTGCGGCGAGAAGCATTTCCAGGCAGGGGTCGACGCCCGGTTCGGACACGCGCCGCAAGGTCTCCCGGTGAGCGGGATACCCCATGCTACACTGGCATCGGGCGAGCCGCCCAGCCGTCTTTTTCCAGAGATCGTTGCCGCGCGGCGCTTCCTGTGAATCGCGACGGTATGCGTAGTCTGCTTGCAGCGACGGCGACCGCTGCCATGGCTGCAGCTTCGCTTGCCCTAGCCGCTCCGGGCCCGCCGTTCTCCGGAGAGTCCATTCGTTTCTTCGAGGCCGAAATCCGGCCAACTCTGCACGCTCGCTGCGGCCAGTGCCACAGCGGCGAAGCGCGGACGAGCGGGTTCTCGGTCGCCTCGCGCGAGGACATCCTCCAAGGAGGGAATCGCGGCCCGGCCGTCTCGATCGACAGGCCTGGCGAGAGCCTGATTCTCTCGGCCGTGCGCCGCGAAGGAGAGCTCAAGATGCCGCCCGATGGCGAGCTTCCGGCCGGGAAGGTGGCTGCATTCGAGCGCTGGATCGAACTAGGCGCGCCTTGGCCGGGGTTCTCCGAGCCGTCGCCGCCGGAATCCGGTCTCGGGCATTGGTCGTTCCAGCCGGTGGCCCGTCCTGCGGTGCCCCGTGTTTCTAACCGCGACTGGGTGCGGAATCCGATTGACCGGTTCGTGCTCGCCCGCCTCGAAGAGGCCGGATTGGAACCGTCCGGGGATGCGTCGGCGGCTACGCTGGCTCGTCGCGTGCATCTCGACCTGACCGGACTCCCGCCCTCCCCCGAGGAGGTTCGCGACTTCTTGGGCGACAAGCGTCAGGGAGCCTACGAGCGACTGGTAGAACGCCTGCTGGATTCCCCCCGTTATGGCGAGCGGTGGGGCCGGCACTGGCTGGACCTAGCCCGGTATGCCGATTCCAACGGCTATAACAACGACTTTGCTCGCGAGATCTGGATGTATCGCAACTGGGTCATCGACTCGCTGAATCGCGACCTCCCGTTCGACCGCTTCGTGGTCGAGCAGCTTGCAGGGGACCTGCTTCCGAATCCGACCAGGCAGCAATTGGTTGCCACCGGATTCCACCGCAACACCCTGCTGAACCTGGAGGGCGGAGTCGATTTCGAGCAGTACAGGGTCGAAGCCGTAGTCGACCGTGTAGACGGGACTGGAATCGCGTTCCTCGGTCTCTCCCTTGGCTGCGCTCGGTGCCACGACCACAAGTACGATCCCATCTCGCAGCGCGAATTCTATGAGTTCTTTGCATTTTTCAACAGCGTCGACGAACTCAGCGGAGACTTCAGCGACCGTGAAGGACGGGACCGCGCTTACGAGCCCGTCCTCGAGTTCGGCACCGACGAGCAGTATGTGCAACGCGACGCGATCCAGGCCCAGCTCGAGGCGATGAAGGACGAGCAGGACCGCTATGAGAAGGAACTGCTGGAACGGCAGCCAGAGTGGGAGGCGGGCCTTACGCCGGAGGAACTCCGGGAACTTCCGATCGGCGTGCGGAGCATCTTGCAGGTTCCGGCGGAAGATCGTCCCGAAGCCAGGCGCAGGTTCGTCCGGAACGCCTACCTGGGCCAGGACACCGGAGTGCTGGAACGGCGCAAGGCGATCGGAGCCGTGACGGCATTGCTGCCCGAGATTCCCCGCACTCTGGTGATGCGAGAGCTGCCGGAGCCTCGTCCGACGCACATCCTCCAGCAAGGGGAGTTCCTCCGCAAGGGGGAAAGGGTGGATGCGGGGACTCCGGCTGCGCTGCCGGCACTGGAAACCGAGAAGCCGACGCGCCTGGATATGGCCCGCTGGATCGTGGACCCGCGCAATCCCCTGACATCGAGGGTCACCGTCAATCGAATCTGGCAGCGGTACTTCGGGCGCGGGATCGTGCCGACTGAGAACGATTTCGGCACGCAGGGCGAGCGGCCCAGCCATCCTGGGCTTCTCGACTGGCTGGCTTCGGAGTTCGTGGCTGGCGATTGGAGCCTGAAGTCGCTGCACCGGCTGATCGTCACGTCCTCAGCGTACCGGCAGTCTTCCCAGTACCGGGCCGACCTCGCCGCCGTGGATGCTTCGAACCAGTTGCTCGGACGGCAGAATCGCTTGCGGGTCGAGTCGGAGATCGTTCGCGATCTCGCACTTTCCGCAAGCGGCATGCTCGAATCCGAGGTCGGCGGCCCGAGTGTGTTTCCGGCTCAGCCGCCAGGCGTGATGATCCGCCGCCCCTGGAACGAGAGCAAGGGCAAGGATCGGTATCGACGGGGCCTCTACACCTACTTTTGGCGAACGAGCCCGCATCCCGGACTGATGGTCTTCGACAGCCCGGACTCGCTGACGATCTCGACCCGTCGAAACCGGTCCAACACGCCATTGCAGGCGCTGACGCTGCTCAACGACACCGGGTTCCACGAATTCGCCCAGGGGCTGGCCTGGAGGGTGCTGCGCGAGATGCCCGAGAGCGGCGTGGCCGACCGGGTCGCCCATGCGTTCCGCGCGTGCCTTTCGAGATCCCCTTCGCCGGGCGAGCTTCAGGAGCTCGTGGAACTCGCTGCGGGCCAGCTGGACGAGTTCCAGACCTATCCCGAACAGGTGGGCAACGTGCTTACCTTGGACTCGGGTGCTGACCTAGATCGGGCCGAGGCTGCTGCCTGGACCGTCGTAGCCGGCGTGCTGATGAATCTCGACGAATTCATCACGCGCGAGTGACCAGCCATGACAAAGAGAGACGAGAACCTTCTGCACGCCACCCGGCGGCATTTCTACAGCCAGTGCTTCGCGGGCCTCGGGGGGATCGCGCTGGGCGGACTGCTGGGTGGCCGGAGCCTGGGCGCCGCGTCGCATCCTGGCGCCAGCAACCCGCTGGCGCCCAAGTCTCCCCACTTCGCGCCCAAGGTCAAGCGCGTCGTGTACCTATTCATGGCGGGCGCCCCGAGCCAGTTCGAAACCTGGCTCTGGAGGCCGAAGCTCAAGGAACTGGATGGCAAGCGAACCCCGGATTCGTTCCTGGACGGCAAGCGCTTCGCCTTCATGGAGAGCTTCACGAAGGACCGTCCGAAGCTGCTGGGTCCTCAGCGCGAGTTCCGTCAGCACGGCAACTCGGGAACCTGGGTGTCGGAAGTCTTCCCGCATATGGCCTCGATCGTCGACGACCTCGCGTTGGTGCATTCGATGCGGACGGAGAACTTCAACCACGCCCCGGCGAAGCTCTTCTTCAACACCGGATCGTCCCGGTTCGGTAGGCCTAGCATGGGCTCATGGATCACGTACGGGCTCGGCAGCGAGGCCGAGAACCTGCCTGCTTTCGTGGTGCTGCGATCGGGCAAGACGAATCTCATGGGGGGCACCAGCATCTGGGGGAGCGGCTTTCTTCCGACCGCGTACCAGGGCGTCGAGTTCCTCCGGTCATCGAATCCCATCCCGAACCTCTCGAGCCCGCCTGGAATCTCAGCCGAGCGGCAGGCCGCGCGCGTCAGCGCCATCCGGGAACTGAACCTGGCGCGTCTCGCGGAAGTCGGGGATCCGGAGATCTCCACTCGCATCGCTTCGTACGAGCTCGCCCATCGCATGCAGACGAGCGGTCCCGAACTGATGGACCTCACGACGGAGAGTCAATCGACTCTCGATCTCTACGGTGCCGCGCCCGGCGAGTCGACATTCGCGAACAACTGCCTTGTGGCGCGCCGGCTCCTCGAGCGGGGAACCCGCTTCGTGCAGCTGTACCACACGGGGTGGGACCACCATGGGAATCGCGAGAACAATCTGGCTTACAAGCTCGACGAGGTGTCGCTTGCTGTGGACCGCGCCTCGGCGGCTCTCGTCAAGGATCTCAAGCAGCGGGGCTTGCTGGACGACACGCTGGTCATCTGGGGCGGGGAATTCGGCCGGACGCCGATGGGCGAGATCCAGGAACTGCCGGGACGGAACCACCATATCGAGAACTTCCCGATGTGGTTTGCCGGTGGCGGCATCAAGGGTGGCCAGACGATCGGAGAGGTCGACGAGCTTGGTTTCTTCATCACCAAGGATCCGGTGGAGGTGCATGACGTGCAGGCTACGATCCTCCATCTGCTCGGGCTCGACCACACCGAGCTGACGTTCCGGCACCAGGGTCGCGACTTCAGGCTCACCGACGTCGGCGGTCGCGTCATTGGCCAGCTGCTTGCGTGAGGCCAGCCCGCGGCCGGGAGAGTGGAGCTGCGAGCGTCGACCGCGTTTCGCGCAACGAATTTCCCGCGCGGCCGGCGAGGCGGCTCTCGAACTGGACGGGACGAAGCCGGACAAGCGGATCGAACAGCCGCTGCGCCTACGTCGCGAAGCGCCGCTTGCGCGCCTCGTCAAGGGCGACCGCGAGGATGATGATCGCCCCGATGATCACCTGCTGCCAGTATGGATTCACGCCTAGGAGGTCGCTGCCGTTCGACAGGAGGCCCATGATGAATGCCCCGATGAGGGTGCCGATCACCGTCCCCTCCCCTCCCGCCAGGCTGCCTCCCCCGATCACGACCGCCGCGATGACTTGCAGCTCGTAGGATGTCCCCGCCGTGGGCTGGCCGGTCATCAGGCGCGATGTCTCGATCATCCCGGCCAGGCCGGTCAGCAGCCCGCATATCGCGTAGATCGCGATCTTGTAGCGGCCCACCGGGATGCCAGCGTAAACGGCTGCGGATTCATTGCTGCCGATGGCGTAGGTGTAGCGGCCCAGCTTCGTGGAGTGCAGCGCGAAATGCATGATGACAGCGCAGCCCGCCAGGACCACGAGCACGAAGGGCACGGGGCCGATCGTGCCCTCTCCGAGAAAGCTGTGTTCCTTCGGCAGAGCGACCACCGGCAGTCCCCCGGTGACGACCAGAGTCAGCCCGCGCACGATGCCCAGCGTGCCGAGGGTGACGATGAAGGGCGGGATTCGCAGGGCGGAGATCATCAATCCGTTCGCGCAGCCCCACAAGGCGCCGCAGGCGACTCCCACCGCGATTCCAAGGAAAACGGACCCGCTGCCGACCATCGTCATCGTGCCGATCACTCCGGAAAAGGCGAGAATCGAACCGACCGACAGGTCGATCCCCCCGGACACGATGACCAGCGTCATCCCGAGAGCCATGGTGTTGATCACAGCGGTCTGCCGGATCACGCTCGAGATGTTGGTCGCCGTCAGGAAATAGGGCGAGGCGATCGAGAGCACCACGAACAGGATCGCCAGGCTGATGAACGGCAGGAACCGCTGCAGGGCTCTCGAGCGGCTACGCATGGGTCCTGTCCTCTACCTGCTCCCCTACCGCCGCGTGGTGCATGATTTCCTGCTGCGTGGTTTCGCGTGGAAGCTCCGCAACGACGGAGCCTTCGCGCATGACCAAGATACGGTCGGCGACCTGCAGCAGCTCGGGGAGCTCGGAACTGACCATCAGCAGGGCCTTGCCCTGCCTGGCCATTTCGTCCATGAGAGCGAAGACCTCGGCCTTGGCACCGACATCGATGCCGCGCGTCGGCTCGTCGAACAGCACCACGTCCGTGTCCCGGAACAGCCACTTCGCGATCACGACCTTCTGCTGGTTGCCGCCGCTAAGCTGCCAGGCGCTCTGCTCGACGGTGTCCGATTGCATCTTGAGCTTCGACCTGTAGTCCTCGGCCACCTGCTTCTCCGGGCCAGGCTGCACGACGCCTGCGGTGCAAACAGCCTTCAGGTTCGCTAGGGTGACGTTCGCCCGAACGGAAAGCCTGACCGCTAGGCCCGTCACCTGGCGATCCTCGGTGATCAGGGCGATGCCTGCTTCCACTGCATCGTGCGGGGACTGGATTTCGCAAGGCTCGCCATTCACGGCAATCGAGCCCGGCGGAGCCGGCGTGATGCCGAACACGCTCTCGCAGACCTCCGTACGCCCGGCCCCAATCAGGCCTGCGATGCCCACGATTTCGCCCGCTCGCACGCTAAACTTGACTCCCGGAAGGTCTACCTTGAGGCGCTCCTGTCCCGGAGGGAGCTTGTCGCGGGAGTAGATCGCCGAAACGCTGCGCCCTACCATGTGGTGGACTATCTCGCTCGTCGAGACCTCGCTTGCCGGGCAGGAATGAACCGTCTCGCCGTCGCGCAAAATTGTGATTTTATCCGCGATCTCCATCAGTTCGACGAGCTTGTGCGTGATGTATATGATTCCTATGCCCTTCTCGCGCAGTTCCCTGACGGTTCGGAAGACCTTGGCTGTCTCAGCCTCCGACAGGGATGATGTCGGCTCGTCGAATATGAGAAGCGAGGGATCGCCGTGCAGCACGCGACAGATTTCGACGAGTTGCTTCTGGGCCGGTCGCAGCCTCTGGACCTTCCAGTCGGGACGCAGAGGGAATCGGTGCGACCTGATAATCGCCGACGTCTCTCGCTCCATGGTTGCTTGGTCCAGCAACGCCCCGCGCCGGATCTCGCAACCTAGGAAGACGTTTTCCGCGACGGTCAGATGGGGTGCAAGAAGCGACTCCTGATGCACCATGCCAATACCCAGGTCGTGCGCCTCGGCGGGCTTTGAGAAATCGACGCTGCGACCCTTCCAGAGCATTTCGCCGCCCTCGCGGCGCTGCATGCCGGCGATGATCTTCATCAGAGTCGACTTGCCCGCGCCGTTCTCGCCGACTAGCGCATGCACCTGCCCCGACTCGACGCGAAGGGTCCCGTTCCGCAAAGCCTGCACACCGCCAAAGCTCTTGCGGATCGATGAAAGCTCCAGGAGCATAGAGCTGCCGGAGCGCGGTGCCGGCCAGAAAGACAGCGTAGCATAGGCCTTTTTCGCCCAACCCTGCAGCGTCCGGCCGGATCCCGCCGGACCGGAAACACCGAGCTGCCAAGAACGAATAGCGCGGATGTCCGATTGGCGCCTGCGGGCTAGTCCCAGGCCGAGTGCAGCTTCCACGCTTGCAATTCGACGATCCGCGCATTGCCGCCCTCGGCGAACAGCGACAGGCCGGTGCTGGTGGTGCTAGGAAAGACCCGATCCGTGATCGCCACCCTTCCGCCGCCCGCGAAGACCTCGACGACCGACCGGTCCACCAGGACCCGAACGTCGATCCGGCCTCTGACCGGCTCGAGCCTTGCAGAGTGCCGGCCGGGGAAAGTCTCGTGAAATTGCACGTTGCCGGACCTTGTGCGGTCGACAAACACCTCCGACGGCGAGGCCGTGTAGCCGACAAGCGTTTCCTCGTCCGAGCCCTGCAATACGCGGAATCCGACCTCGCGGGCGCTGCCCACATCGATCTCTGCCTGCAGTTCGAGCGTGCCTCCGCCGAAGCCGGCCTCGGCGATCCGCTTGTTGGCTTCCTCGAAGTTCATTTGGCCCAGATGCAGTTCCGTATCGCGCAGGCTCTCGATCTCCCGCGCCGGCTGCTGGACCAATCGCAAGCCGTCGCGGAAACGCTTCAGCCTCAGTTCCCGTGGCACCGACTGCGCCCCGCGCCAGGGCGAGGTCGGCTTCTGTCGCGCGTACATCCAGTTGCTGATCCACCCGATCACGATCCGCCGCCCGTCGCTCGCCGGCACGTCTGAATACGACTGGGCGGCATAGAAGTCGCGTCCCTAGTCCAGCCAGAGGGCGGTTTCCGGTGGGTTGTCGTTGGTGAACCGGACACCGTCGAAATCTCCGACAAAATACTGGCAGCCCGATCCCAGCCACGGATGGCCCATGCCGGAATCGACTTGCAGGATCCATTTCGTTTCGCCCGGCTCGCCTTCAACCGGCAGTTCGAACAGATCCGGGCACTCCCAGTTCCTGACGGGATGTGCGCCCTGAGGGCCGAAGTCGCTTAGGTGGGTCCAAATCTTGAGATCCGGGGATCCGTAGAGACTGACCTTGCGCTGGTCGGCCAGCACCACCGCCATGATCCAGCGCCTCGTCGGCTGGTGCCAGAAGACCTTCGGATCGCGGAACGCCGGGTCTTCCGCATCCAGCACCGGGTTGCCTCCGTAGCGTGTCCATGTCCGGCCCCGGTCGAGGCTATAGGCGATCGACTGAGTCTGGTCGGTCTCGGTTCGACTCGTGTAGACCGCGACAATTGGCGCCTTGCCGTCGAGCCCGAATCCGGTTGTGTTGAAGTGGTCGACGACGGCGCTGCCCGAGAAGGCCATGACGTCGCCTTCCTCGGGAATTGCGACCGGCAGGTGCTTCCAGCGGAACAGGTCCTCGCTCACCGCGTGGCCCCAGCTCATGTGGCCCCATAGATCGCCAAAGGGGTTGAACTGGTAGAAGATGTGCCACTCGCCGTCGTGGTAGACAAGGCCGTTCGGATCGTTCGTCCAGTTGACTGCCGGGGAGAAGTGAAACTGGGGACGGTACGGTTCCTTGTAGGTCGCGGTTTGCGCGAGCGCCGTCGCGGCCAGGACGAAGGCTGGTAGCAGTGCGAGTTTCGCTCTCATTACGAACAGCATCTTACTCGCTTCGCAAGAGCCTCCCCAGTTCACTCAGGGAAGCAGCCCGGCCAGACGATCCGCTTCGTCAACCGAGTTGTAGAAATGCGGGGCCGCGCGGATCCATCCGAGCCGCTCGGCTACCGAGATGCGATGCTCGAGCAGCATGCGAACCGTTGCCGCCGGGTCCGTGCCTCGCTTCCGGAGGGAAACGATCCCCGACCCGCTGGCTCGATGCCGCGCTGCGGCAACTTCGTATCCCTTTGCAGCCGCCCCGTCAAGCAGCCTTTCGACCACCGCATGGATCGCGGAGGAGGCGGCCGCCGCGCCGACCTCGTTCAGCAACTCGATCGAGGTCCGCAGGCCCGCGCAGCCCACCGAGTTCAGCGTGCCGCACTCGAATCGGCTTGCGTCGGGCTGAAGGTCCCCGTCGGAGCGGTACTCCTCGAATCCGACCAGGCTTGCCCACCCGAGTTCCACCGGCGCGACCTCTGGCATGAAGTCCCGGTCGACGAAGAACACGGCGGACCCCTCGGGCCCCAGCAGCCATTTGTGCCCGGACGCGGACAGCGCGTGAATGCCGCACTCCTTGACGTCAATCGGGAAGGCCCCCATGCCCTGGACCGCGTCGAGCACGAGGAGGCACCCTCGGCGGCGGCAGATCTCGCCCACGGCCTGCAGGTCCCAGCGGAATCCGGTCAGGAAATGGACGTAGCTCAGGGCGGCCAGTCGCGCTCCCTTGCACGCTTGGTCCAGGTCCTCGAGTTCGAGAGCCCCGTTCCGGAGTTCCAGGCTCCGAAACCGCACGCCCTCCCGGACGCCAAGGGCGCGCCAGGGGACATAGTTGGCCGGGAAATCGGTTTCGAGCCCGACGACGATGTCGCCGGAGTGCCAGTCCAGCCCATTGGCGATGGCGGACAGCCCCTCCGAGGTGTTCTTGGTGATAGCGATCTCGCCGGCGGCGCAGCCCAGCATGCCCGCCGCTGCGCGTCGAAGGGCCGCGCACTCTTTCGTCCAGCGCCCGAAGCCGTGCACGCCGTGGCGCATGGCGTCCGCAATCTGCGCTCCCATGGCGTCGGCGGTCGGTTTCGGCAGGGGGGAGATTGCCGCGTGATTGAAGTACGCATACTCGTCGGCGACCGGAAATCGCTTGCGAATCGCGTGAATGTCCATCGTGCTCTTGGACTGCGCCGGGACGGTCGAGGTGCGCCCTTTCGGTCTCCTAACGGGTCGGGTCGCCCCGTGAGAACCATTCTCGCTGGTTCACGGCCGCGTGTTCCCGGTGCAGTGGGTCTATCCTACGATCACTAGCCTGAATTCCCACGGCAGTTCATGATGTGACATTTTGCTTGCCGTTCGTGTCGAAAGCGAAGCGGAGCAGGCGGTTGCCGAGCCATGGGATACGGCATTGCTCCTCGGCGAATCCCTGCTTGACGAGGAATGGATTGTTGGCGCGCCGTCCGAACTGGACGGTGATCGTGTGCTCGTCGATGGTGAGGTCGGCGCTGGCGTGGATGAACTTGCGGAACAGCGTCCGCGGGGCCTGGTGCTGATGGCCATGGCCAATCCGGTCGGCGAGCAGGCGGTACAGGGTGGCAGCCATGACGGTGAGCTGGAGATCGATGTCGATCTTGAGCGGCACCGCGGCGGACAGCGCATCCATGTGGAAGAGGTCGATGGCTTGGGCGATGGCGTTCTCGATCAGCATGCGCCGGGCATAGCGGTCGACCAGCCGGGTCGGCGTTTCGTGCATCTGATTGGTGAGCAGCAGGGTGGGCTTGTCGTGCCCGAGATCGGTGACGGCGATCTGGCGGATGGGGTCGGGATAGTCCTTGAGGGTGGTTTGCTGGTCGAGGATGCGAGGGTTCCTGTAGGCGCGGCCGACGTTGTGGAGCGTGATCCGCTGCCAGGCGGCGGGGGGTTCGGCGGCGATGGCGGCGAGCAGCTTGGGGCCGCGCCGACGGAGCGTGAGGAAGTGGATGCCGAGCTGGTCGAGGCGCGCGAGGTTGGCGTAGGTGGTCAGCTTGGAATCGAAGACCAGCTCGCCGGGCCATTGACCGGTGCGCTGCTTCCAGTCCTCGGCGAAGCGCAGGATCTCGTCGTTCTGGGTGCGCTTGCGGAGCGTGCCGCTGGCGTAGCAGAACAGGCGCGCCTCGGCATCGCGGGCGAGGAAGGCGAGGATGCCCTTCTGGCGGCGTGAGCGCTTGGCCACGTAATGCTTTTCGGTCAGGGCGTCGTCGCCGTGGTAGGGGATGGTGTGGAAGTCGAGGTCGAAGCTGGTGCCGCGGGGGAGGCCGGCCTGGAGCGCGGCGTCGGCCCAGGCGCGCATCAGGTTCGGCACGGAGCGGGGGTCGACGCGGCAGCTGTACTCGGTGAGGGTGGCGCGCTTGGGGAAGGCGTTGAGGCCGGCGAAGAGGGCGAGGCCGTCATCGAAGACCTCGGCCATGGCGCGGGAGGGCCGGCCGATGCCCCACAGCTTGAGGGCGAGCAGGGCACGGAAGGCGCAGGGAGCGGGGAGCATCGCGGAGCCCGGCAGGGAGTGCTGTGCGAGCAGGGGGTCGAGGCCGATTGTCTCGAGCCAGGGCAGGAACAGGAAGAGGCCGCCGAAGGGGGTGTGGAGGCGGCGGGGGGCGAGGTCGAGTTGCCTGGCGTCGGCGACATCGGCGGCGTCGGGGCGGACGATGTCGGCGAGCAGGTGGGCGGGCCGGCGGGGGAGGCGGGGCCGGCCGGCGCGGCGCAGGACATTGGCGACGGTGGAGGGGCTGACGGGGAAGCCGGCGGCGTCGAGGGAGCGGGCGATGCGGTGGATCGAGAGCTGGCGCTGGTCGCGGAGGGCGAGGATGCGGCGGTCGCGTGCGGAGATGTCGTGCTTGGTCGGGGACGGCGCGGGGGGCGGGGGCGGTTGCGGTGCGAAGAAGCTCCAGTCGGGATTGGCCAGGAAGTCGGAGCAGAGGTTGCGGACGGTGCCGGGGGCGTAGCCGAAGCGGCGGGCGGCCTCGGAGGTGGAGCAGCCCTCGACGAAGCGGGCACGCAGGGCTTCATAGCGGCGCATGGTGGGCGTGGCGGGCTGGAGGAAGACGTCGTGGGGGTATGTCATGGAAAAATCTGGACTTGTACTATTACACAATATATCATAAATGCATTGATGAGTCAACGTCTGAAGTGGCAGTGGGGTGGAAAGAGGAGCGGACCGGCACTTGGATTCGGCGCCAAGAAATTATAAAGCAATCACTTACGTAAATACTGCGGGTGCCTTCCGGGGGTGCTAGGAATTTCGGGGCAAACTATTATCACACATTGGGTATATATGTACTACATCAGAACAGAGTGATATCAGATAGCGGGTAACTCCTTGTATTCCCGCGTTTTGGGCCGTAGACGGCCCACCGATCTGTCACCACGAAAAATGCGATGGGAATTCAGGCTAGCGAAAGTCCGGGATCTTGCCCGCCATCGCTAGCTCGATCCATTCGGCCAGCTTTGCCATGCCACGGTCGGAGTTCCAGAACTGCGAGCACAGCTCGAAGTACCGGACAACGGCCTCCTTCTCCCCGCGCTCAAGTAGTGCCTTCGCTACGTCCATCATCGGGCCGAACGAGTTGAGTTGCAAAGAACCGGGCGTTTCGCCGGCCTTTACGAGACGGTTCCTGGCTTCCTCGAGGTTGCCCTCGCGAGCGCCCGAACTGCACCCGGCAGTGCCCGGCCGAATTTGGACCAGGCAGGCCTGCAGGCCGTGGGTCGTGCCGGACCAGCGAGGAAAGACGACATGATGATGAATTTCGCCACCCTGATAAGGCGGCTGGTTGACGGAGGTCCTTCTCGGATGGCAGTCTGACAAGCGGCGTCGCTTCGCTCCGCTCCGATGTTTTTCGTCCCGGATGGATGATGTTATTCAAGTTGGAATCAGCGAATTCTTTCATCGGAATCCGCAGTACGGCCCGGAAGGCGACGTGGATCGCCCTCGGAGACTGCGGCCCGGTCGTCTCGCTCAATCGTCGTGACAGGTCCAAGCCTTTGGGGCGTCGGCCGTGCCCGCCGATGACGGTGTGCCGGGCACGAACGCCCTCTGGATTCCATGTGGAGTTTTTCTCGTCACACTAGATCGAACCACGTGGGAGGCCCGCCAGCATGGAGTTTCACTTAGCCATCAACATGGAGCGGCTCATGCCCGACCTGGACATGACCGATGTCGAGCGCCATACGCTGAAGATGGTGCAGATGGCCGAGGAGGGCGGCTTCGCGATCGCATGGGCCGCCGAGCACCACGCGCTGGAGATGACCATTGCGCCGAATCCGTTCCAGATTCTGACCTGGTGGGCCGCTCATACCTCCCGCATCCGGCTCGGCTCGGCGGTGGTCGTGGCGGCGTACTGGCATCCGATCAAGGCCGCCGGCGAAGCTGCGCTGCTCGATCTCTACAGCGGCGGGCGTCTCGAGTTTGGCATCGGTTCCGGCGCCTACCAGCGCGAGTTCGACCGGATGCATCCCGGCCTGAAGCGCCATGAGGGAGCCCGCTACATGTTTGAGATGCTGCCGGCGGTGAAGGCGCTCTGGCAGGGCGACTACGCGCACGAGGGCGAGTTGTGGTGCTTCCCCACCGCGACCTCCGTTCCGAAGGCCGCTGCAGAAGCCCCATCCGCCCATCTGGATCGCGGCGCGTTCGCCGGACACCTACGAATTCGCTGTGAAGCACGAATGCAACATCCTCTCCTGGCCGCTCACCCGCCCGATGTCGGAGGTCGAGGCCTACAGGGGGCGCATGGAGACCGCGCTCGCCAACACGCCCGGCAAGAAGCGGCCGATATTCGCCACCATGCGCCACACGGCGGTGTACGACCGCAAGGAGGAGCGGGAGGTGCCAGTCAAGGCCGCGATGCGCCAGTTCGGCCAGTTCGAGAACCTCTTCAAGAACCTAGGCGACGTTGCCGACGGCTTTCCCCGGTCCATCGACCTATCGGAGCTGGAGAACCGGGAGGAGTACGACCCGCACATGCTCCACACGAACCTTATGTTCGGTACCCCGGATCAGGTGATCGCGAAGCTCAGGGCCTACGACGCGCTCGGCGTCGACCACTTTACCTATTACGCGAGCCTAGGCCTCGGGATGAAGGAGCAAAAGCGGTCGCTGGAGCTTTTTCATCAAGGAGGTGATGCCCGCGTTCCCGTAACGACTCATGCCGCCGCCTGCCAGATCGCTCATCGACGGCAGGCGCAAGTGAACCTGCCTGACGCGGGCGGAACGGCCTGGGAGCTGCACGGAAGCGGGCCGACGGCATTGTCGAGTTAAATTCGGCGAAGCGGTTCTGATCCGAACATCGGTGCGTGGATCTTCGCTCAGCGAACACCCGCCGCGGTGTTCCAAGCGGTGAAGGCCTGCTCCCGAAGGAATCGATGATGGATCGCCTTGAAACGATGGCGTGCGAGCCTGAATGAGTTGTGAATGGCCGCATGAACCGCGAGAAAACGCTGCACCTGCGCCTCTGACTTGAAGTGACGTCATACTGCCCGGTTCGATGAGTAGCCGATAGGCCGAGTTCCCGACGGGCGGCCGCACACCTGCGCAGCCTGTCGGTGAGCAACTGCAACGGCGATCGCCCTTGCCCAGTCAAGAGCTTACGGAAATAGCTCTTGGCTGCCCTTGCGTCCCGGCGGCGCGTGACCAGGATATCCGGGACGTCGCCGTCCTGGTCCACCGCCCTCCAGAGATAGCGGCGTTTCCCGCGGATCGTGATGAAGACCTCATCCACCCGCCAGACATCGCCCAGCTGACCATGCCGACGGCGCAGGTTCCGAGCAACGGTGGGACCGAACTTGCAACACCACAATCTGATCGCCCCGTAGGAGACCGTGACGCCGCGCTCGGCGAAAAGGTCCTCGACATCCCGGAAGCTGAGTAGGGGCAGTTTGTCTGATTGGGTAATGGGTATATACTAATCATGCCGGTGCGGACAGGCTGGAAGTCTCCGGCGGAGAGGACGAAGCGACGCCAATGAAACGGATGAGAAGAATCCTCCCCCTCGGGCTGGCTCTGGTCCTGGCATGCTCTGCGCTCGCCAAGGAAGACAAGAACACCAAGAAGAAGGCTCCGAGGTCGGCGAAGCAGGACGTCGAGGCGATCGGCGAGCGCGCGGTTGCGAAGGGTCCGAACTTCTACTCGCTCGAGAAGGAGATCTCCCTCGGCAAGCGGCTGGCTCAGGATGTCGAGCGCCACTCGAAGATCGTCGATGACCCGGTAATTTCCGAGTACGTCAATCGCGTCGGCCAGAACCTGGTCCGCAACTCCGATGCGAAGGTTCCCTTCACGATCAAGCTCATCGACAGCGGGGACGTCAATGCCTTTGCCCTGCCGGGCGGCTTCTTCTTCGTCAACACCGGCCTGATGATGCGCGCCGAGAGCGAGTCCGAACTCGCGGGCGTCATGGCGCACGAGATCGCCCATGTCGCGGCGCGCCACGGCACCCGGCAGGCCACCAAGGCCCAGCTGGTGCAGTTCGCCACGATTCCGCTGCTGTTCATCGGCGGCTGGACGGGCTACGGCATCTATCAGGCGAGCGGTTTCCTGATCCCGATGACCTTCCTCAAGTTCTCGCGCGGCATGGAATCGGAAGCGGATTTCCTCGGGGTGCAGTACCTCTACAAGTCCGGCTATGACCCGACCTCGTTCATTGATTTCTTCGAGAAAATGCTGGCGGACGAGAAGCGCCGTCCGGGCACGATGTCGAAACTGTTCCGTAGTCACCCTCCGCACGGCTCGCGCATCCGCAAGACGCAGAAGACGATTGACCAGCTCTTGCCGAGCAAGCCCGAGTACGTGGTGAATACCTCCGAATTCCTGCAGGTCAAGGACCGGCTCGCGCAACTCGTGCTGCGCCGCAAGGAGACGACCGAGGATCCGAACAAGCCTCGGCTGCGCAGGACCAGCGCGGGCGGCACGATTCCCACCGACGACATCGACGTGGAGACGACCGAGGACGAAGAGGACGAGCGCCCGACTCTGAAGCGTCGCTGAACCGGGCCTCGGCGGCTGCCTAGTCGGCCGTGACGCTCTTGCCGAAGTCCCTCGACTGGTCGACGTCACGCCCTAGGAAGACCGCGACGTGATACGCCAGTAGCTGCAGGGGGATCAGCTCGAGGACGGGCTGCAGGAGTTCCCGTGTCCGAGGTATCCAGATCACCTCGTGGGCGTGATCGTGGAACTGCTCGTCGCCATCGTTGGCGATGCAGATGACGCGCCCTTGCCGCGCAGTCATTTCCTGCACTTGCGCGAGCGTTTTCTCGTAGCGCAGTCGGCTCGACTCGTGAGATTCGTCAACTGTCGCAATTGCCACGACGACCATGTTCTCATCGATCAAGGCGGTCGGGCCATGCCTCATCTCGCCTGCGGCGCAGCCGTCGGCCTGGATGCTGCAGAGCTCCTGCAGCATGCGGGCTCCCTCGAGCGCGATCGGGTAGTGGGCGCCGCGGCCCAGGTAGAGCACCTTGCCGGCCTGGGCGATCGTGCGCGCGATCCGCTCGCAGCGCCCCGACAGCTCGAGAGCGGACTCCACGAGGCTGGGCAACTCCATCAGGTTGCGCGCGCAGCGCTTGGACGCCTCGGCGGACAGCTGCCCGCGGACCTGCCCGAGGAACATTGCCAGCAGGTACATGGCTGTCAGCTGCGAGGTGAACGACTTGGTCGAGGCGGCGGCCAGCTCGGGGCCGGCCTTGGTATAGATTGCCCCGCGGGCCAAATTCGCGACCGTGGACGAGTCCGAGTTGCAGACGGCGATCGTCTTGGAGCCCTTCTCGTGGAGCAGCTGCTGGGCCGCGATCGTGTCAGCCGTCTGCCCGGACTTGCTGATGACGAGAGAGAGCACGTACTTGTCGACGACAGGATCGCTGTAGCGGAGCTCGCTGCCGTACTCGGCCTCGACATGCACGCGGGCCATTTGCTCGATCATGGCCTTGGCGGCCAAACCCGCGTGCCACGAGCTTCCCGAGCCGATCACGTTGAGGTGCCGGATCTCGCGCAGCTCCCGGCGTGTCACTCCGAGTTCGTCGAGCACGACCCTGCCGGTCTGCTCGTCCATGCGGCCGAGGATCGTCTCTCGGATCGCGCGGGGCTGCTCGAAGATCTCCTTGAGCATGAGGTGCTTGTACCCGCTCTTCTCCGCCATGAGCGGGTCCCATAGCACGTGCTGCACGGAGCGGGACACGGGCCTGGCGTCCGGATCCAGCACGAGCACGCCGCGCGCCGTTACGATTGCGACGTCGCGGTCTTCGAGATGGATCATGTCGCGGGTGCGGTTCACGATCGCCCGGATGTCGGAGGCGATGAAGTTCTCGTGCTTCCCGAGGCCGATCAGGGTGGGCAGGCCGAGTTGGGCCGCCACGATCTTGCCGGGCTCGTCCCTTGCGATGGCAGCGATGGCGCATCTGCCCTCGATTTCGGCGGTCGCGCCGCCCAGCGCGTCCTCTAGCGAACCCTTGGTTCCCCGGTGGCTAGCGATCAGCACTGCCACGACCTCCCCGTCGGAGTTTTCCGCGGGAACCGCCAGCCGAATCCGCAGTTCCTCGATATTGCTCGGCTTACCTGACAGGGCAACTACGATCTCGCGGCCTTCCGCCTCGCGACGCCCGTCGGTTCCGGCTTGGCGAGAATATCCTTCTGCCCAGCTGGTCTGGCCGATCCCGAAAGTGCCTTGGACCGGATCCAGCCCTACAGCCGCTTCCAGGTTGCGCAGCTTTCCTTCGGCCTGCCATACGTGGACCGCTTCGGGTGATCCAATCGCCAGGCCGGCCGAAGCGTAGCCGCGATACTCGAGCTTTCTCAGGCCTTCGAGAATGATGGGGCCGGCTTGCTGGTCTCCGACGTATCCGACGATTCCCGCCATGGCTAGCGACTTATCCCTACGCCTTGCCCAGCACTGTGACTTCGTAGTCTTCGATTACTGGGTTTGACAGCACCTCCGCAGCGAGCTTCTCAAGATTCGAACGCGCCGTTTCCGCACTCGTGCCCGGAGCGAGGTCGATTTCGAAGTACTTGCCTTGCCGAACCCCGAGGATTTCGTCGTGACCGTGGCCTTGCAGCGCTCGGGTGATTGCTCGGCCTTGCGGATCGAGAACCGTCTTTTTGAGCGCGACCTGAATAATTGCCCGCACGCCACATTATAGGAACTTAGGCCTCGAGGCTGCTGCGACCGGGCTCCCAGCGTGCCGTTCCAAGCAGTTACTGCGACCAGCCCCTGGGCGGCGGCGACGAACAGGTTGCCGCTTGCCTTCCCGCTTCCTCGATTCCGGGACTGTCCCGGCCGCTCTCGAGGCCGCCGAGCCCCGCTGGGACAATTCGGTCGCGACATTGCGACCACTGTCAGCTGCCAAGCCGTAGCGTGCGCGCCGGCCCGTCCTAGCAGCCGATCTCGATGCCGAGTCCAGCAGCCTCCTGCGCCTTTGGCACGCCTGCGGCGAGGTCTTCGGCTCGGGAGGCAAGTGCTCGCCCCGGCCGGTTCCTCTCCGTATCGAAGACCAGTGCGTCGCATCGCTCCCGGAATCCCCGGCAGCGCGGTTACTTCCCGATGCAGAACGTAGAGAAGATCCGGTCCAGGATGTCGTCCACCGTAGTGCCACCCGTGATCACGTCGAGCGGACGCAGGGCCTCGTAGAGGTCGAGCAGCAGCATTTCGTGCGGCACCCGGCCTTGGATCGCCTCCGCCGCCTTGCCGAGCGCCGAGTGCGCTTCGCGCAGGAGCCGCTCCTGCCGGATATTGGTCACGAACGTGCCTTCGTGCAGCGTGTCCAGGCCGGGCATGGCCCGATCCCGGATGTTCGTCCGGAGCTGGTCGATTCCTTCCCCTGTCTTAGCGGAAACGCGCACAAGGGGCTGGCGTGAGCCGTATCGCTCCGGGAGGTCGCACTTGTTGCCGACCAGCAGGGCGGGGCAGGCTCGGCCCGCCCTTTGCCACAGGCCCTCGTCCGAGTCCTTAGCACCCTGCGAGAGGTCGACCACGACAAGCGCGCAGTCTGCGTCTTGCAGGGACTGCCAGGTCCGCTCCACTCCCTCCGACTCGATCGCGTCCCGAGTCGCCCGGATTCCGGCGGTGTCGACGAGTTCGACCGGGATCCCTTCGAATGAGGCAGTCTCGCTGATCGAGTCCCGCGTGGTGCCCGCGACCGCGTTCACGATGGCTCGGTCGCGCTGCAGGAGACGATTGAACAGGCTTGACTTCCCAACATTGGGCCGTCCCACGATGGCCAGCCTCAGGCCACTGCGCACGACCTTTCCGAGGGCGAATCCCTCCGCGAGCGATCCCACCGCGGCTCGGACCGGAGCGAGCCGGCCGAGGATCTCCGCGCTGCCCGCCACTTCGATGTCATCTTCCGCGAAATCGATGCCGGCCTCCAGCAGGGCGATCAGCTCGAGGAGCTTCCCTTTGACGCCCTGCAGCTTTTCCGAAAGCGCCCCGGATGTCTGGCGCGCTGCCACTCGCGCCTGGTAAAGCGTTGACGCGTCGATCAGATCCCGCACTGCCTCGGCCTGCACGAGGTCGATGCGGCCGTTGCGGAATGCCCGACGCGTGAACTCGCCCGGTTCGGCCAGGCGCGCTCCGAGTTCCAGCGCCCGTTCGACGGCGAAGCGCAGCACGGGCGGCGAGCCATGGCAGGATATCTCGACGATGTCCTCCCCGGTGTAGCTCCCCGGCCCGGGGAACAAGGTCGTTACCACCTGGTCGACGAGCGAGCCTTCCGTGTCGACCAGCGAGCCCAGCGTTGCAACGCGGGGACGGAATCGTTTCCTCGGGACGAGCGAGCGCGCGAATTCCTCCGCGCGCGATCCGGAGAGCCGCAGCACTCCGATGGCCGAGCGCCCGGTCGGCGTGGACGGCGCGACAATCGTATCGCTTCCCGTCGCGGAGACGTTGGGATCGATCGGTGGCACTGCGTCTCCGTTGGCGGCTGCTGCCCTCAGGCGGCCGCTTGCAGATCCGCCAGGGCAGAGGCCCGGCTAGGTTCGCTCGCCCTGGCGCAACTCGACCACCGTGTATCGGTTGGGCGGGACGCCCTCCGATTGCGTCGTGACCTCGTGCTCGTCGCGCAACGCGAGGTGAACGATGCGGCGCTCGCGAGACGTCATCGGACGGAACTTGAACGGCCTGCCCGTGCGCTTGACTTGGTCGGCGGCTGCCTTCGCGCTCAGGCAAAGCTCGTCGATCCGCAGCATGCGGTAGTCGTCGACGTCGAAGATCAGCCGGTAGCGGTCCTGATGCGGGATCCGCAGCGCTTCGAGCGTCAGGTGCTCGAGGGCGAGCAGCAGCTCGCCGTGATTGTTCGTCAGAAGCCCCGTATCCTCGCCTTCGAAGTCCACGGCGATTTCAGGACCGATAGCCTCGTCCTTCCGCTGGACTTCGAAAATGTCGTAGTCCAGGTCGAAATCCGCAGCGTCGAGCAATGGATTGAGGAAAGCCTCGATGCTTGGAGCGAGCCCGTCTACCGTCCACTCGAGTTCTGGCATGGCGAAGTTGGTCCGACGGCAGCGCGGGCGGCTTACTTGCTCACTTCCCGCGCTTCTTGCGCTTGCCGCGCTGCTGCCCGGAATCGAGCTGGAGCTTCTCCGCCGGAAGCCGGTTCAGCAGCAGCTGCTGGCCGATGCCAACACAGTTGCTAGTCAGCCAGTATAGCACCAGTCCCGCCTGGAACTGGTAGAAGATGAACCCGAACATGAGCGGCATGAACTTCATCAGGCGCGCCTGCGTGGCGTCGGCCGTCGGGTTCGGCGTGAGCGACTGGGACCAGAACTGCGTCGCGACCATCGCCAGGGGCAGCACGCGGATCGCGAGTGTCTCGGGGTTGGACAGATCGCTCACCCACAGCCACTCGGCGTGCCGCATTTCAATCGCGACCGTCAGCAGCTTGTAAAAGGCGAAGAAGAACGGCATTTGCAGGACGAGGGGCAAGCACCCGCCCATCGGGTTGGCCTGGTGCTTCTTGTAAAGCGCCTGCAGTTCCTCGTTCTGCTTTGCCTTGCGGGGATCCCGCATCGTCACGCCCTTGTACTTGTTATTGATCTGCTTGACGAGCGGCTGCAGCTGCTGCATCTTCCGCATCGACTTGGTGCTCTTGTACTTGAGCGGGAAGAGGATCGTGTTGATGAAGATCGTAACGATGACGATGCTCCAGCCCCAGTTCGCGACCACGTTGCCGTAGACCCACCGCAGCATGGCGAACAGCGGCTCGGCGATGAAAGCGAAGAATCCGAAATCGACGATGCTGCGGAACGAATTGCCGAGGCCCTCCACGGAGGAGAGTGCTTCCCTGCTCTTGGGACCGACGTAGATCCGGACGTCGTTTCGCGTCGCGCCGCCGAACGCGGCCGTCACGTACGGCTCCAGGTCGTCCGGCTCGGCATTCGCAGGCACGATCTCGACCGCGCTGGTCTCGATGAGGATATCGTTCCCCGGCTCGGGGATGGCTGCAACGGCGAAGAAGAGATCTTCCATCCCCACGAACGGATAGGGCCCGGAATGAGCGATCCTCTCGTCTTCGGCGTCCGAGGCGGGGACACGCTCGATTTCTCCGGAGTCGTAGTAGAAGGTCTGGCTGTACGCGGCGTTTCCTGCCTGTGCCGTATCCCCGAATCCGCCGCCCCATTCGATCAGGTGCCGTTGCGGCCTGCCCCCCTCCGAAACCTCCGTTTGGACCTGGACGACGTAGCCTGCGGCCTGGAACGTGAACGTCTTGCGGACAACGAGGCCGTCCTTGGCATATTCGAAGACCACGGTCTCCGGGGCCCGCCGAACGGGCATTCCGGAATTGACAGAGAAAAGCGCATCGTCCGCGTCAATGATCGATTCGCCGCCGGGCAGGACCAGGCGGAACGGATTTCCGAAGCGCGCGGCACCGCCTTGGTGAACCAAGTCCAGCGGCTCGCCGAGCGCATCATTGTAGTTCTTCAGCTTCCAGCTCTTGACTCCGGCCCCGCGGTTTGTGAATTCGACGACGATCGTATCGGTTTCTACTCTAACGATCTGCTCGGATGCCGCCTGGACTGTCCGTTCGAGAGGGTTGTCGGCGATCCCGCGCGAGGATGCCGGGGAGCCGCCCGCAGTCGCTTCTCCGGAATCCGGCGCGACCGAGGGGGGGGGCTGCACCTCAACCACCTCGGGAGGGGGCGCCGGCGGCTCGGGCCGCGGAACCAGGAAAATGTAGGCGCCCATGACCACAGCCGAAAGCACCGCGGCCAGCAGCATCCGACGCTGGATGAACTGGTCGTCGTTCAGGGGGTCAGGCATCGGCTCGACCAAGTCTTTCAGGGACGGGATCGATGCCGCCGGGCGCGAACGGCCGGCAGCGCAGGATCCGCCCCGCAGCGAGCCGCGAGCCTGGGACCACGCCGTGGCGCTCGATCGCTTCTCGCGCGTAGGAGGAGCATGTCGGGTGGAACTTGCAGCAGGACATCAGCAACGGAGATAGCGCGGTCTTGTAGAGGCCGAGCAACGCTAGGGCGACGCGCTGCGGAACCGTCAAGTGACGGCGCTCCTCGCCCCTGCCGTCCGGCGGAGCGCCGGGCTCAGACGAGCCGTCGAACGGCTTTGGGCAGCATTCGGACAATCCCGTACTCCACATCTTCGGCTCGCGCTTCGGCTAGCCCCGGCCTTGCATGCAACACCACATCTACACCATCGGGGAATAGATCCCAGTGCTTCCGCACGGCCTCGCGGAAGAAGCGCTTGCAGCGGTTGCGCGCTACAGAGTTGCCCACCTTGCGAGTGACCGTCAAGCCCACTCGGCCCGTCAAGCCCGAACCGGTCGCATGCACAAACACGGTGAATAACTTGGTTCCGACCCGAGCCCCTCCATCATAGACCGCCCTGAACTCGGATCGCTTCCGGACGCGACGCTCCGGCGGAAAGCCGAATGAGACCTCGGAGTCCGGGCCCGATCGGGGCCTACTTGTCGCTGACGCTGAGACGCTTCCGGCCTTTGGCCCGGCGGGCTGCAAGCACACGTCGCCCTCCAGGAGTCCTCATCCGGATGCGGAAGCCATGCTTCTTGGCTCTCTTGCGCCGGTTCGGCTGGTAAGTTCTCTTCGGCATCTACGGCCCCTGCTCTCGAGCGTCTCCCGGGGCCGATCGCGCCGAAAGCTCCTCAGACATTCAGACTAGCACAGCAGTCTTGCGGTGACGGGAGGCCTCCAGGCCGGACTTCCGCTGAATCTCTGCTCACCGTTTGTTGAGTTCGGGCCTGAAGGCGTCCCAGCCGCCGGGGCCGGCGGACGGTGCTGTTCGCGTGGCGGCGGGCTCGGCGAAACCGACACCGCAAGACGCCGGCTCGAACTTGGACGCCAGAGCCGCGAGCAGGCACTCGATTGATGCGGCAAGGCCGTCTGCTTGCCGCGAGAGAGGTTGCGGCGGTTTTCAATGCGCCTGCCCGACGACAGCGCTCACCGGTGGCTGCACATTCCGGCGACCTGTCTACCCGTCATGGCCGGTATCACGGGCTCACCGGTGAATGAAGTGCTGGGGCAGATGCAGCCAGTTCTCGCAGGCAAGATCGTCGACCCGGGCGAACTTGCGCTCGTTGGCCGTGACGATAGTGAAGGAGAGCGTGGGCCGCGATGAGCAGGTCGCTACCGCCGGTCCGCTGGCCGGCCCGCCCGAGGCGGGCGCGAAGATTGGCGTAGGTTATGTCGGGAGGTGCCTTGACGGGCAGGATTTCGAGGCGTTCGAGCACTGCCGCAACCTGCGCTCCTAGCCGCGCCAATCCCACCTCTTCAGCCCGTGGCGGAGGTTCGCAGCAACGATGACGCTCTTGCAGTCCTGCTCCTCGCCAACGTCGCGAATATGCTGCATCAGCTGCCCCGTCGGATTGCGGATGGGGTCCGAGACGATGTTGCTGTCGAGCCGGGAGCCATCAGATTTCCGACGGGTCGGGGCCAGGGAAAACTCCTCCGTAAGTGGCCGAAGCGTCACCGGCAGTTCGAACAGAGATCCCTTCTGCACGGGCGCGATGATCTGTCGGGAGCCGTCCTTCCGGATCATGACTTCGTCGCCAGGAAGTTCGAACTTGCGGGGGATTCTCACCGCCTGGTTTCGACCGTTCCTGAACGGCTCGGCACGTCGCTTGCGGTCCATCTCCGCCTCCTTTGGCATTTGTTCGAGCAGATGCCCGGGCGGGCTGCCCACCGGCAGCTGTTTCCTCTCGGCGAGGGCGGACGCACCGGTCGAACCGGACCGGTGAACCGGCCGCTACCGAAACAAGAGGTGCAGGTTCAGTCGCCTTGCTGTGCAGATCGCGGCGGGCCAGGGTTCCGGACGCGGCTAGTGCGGCCTGCCCATGCCCCAGATCTGGCACTTGACAACGGTATGGTCGTTGTGGCATTCCTGAAGCATGCTCGACCAACATTGCATTGCGCAGACCCTCTCGCATTCCGAGGCCGTGGCGACCCTGCAGGTGCTGCTGGCGCAGGCTGGCAACACCAGCCGGACCGCGTTCGCCCGCCGCGTGTGCCGGGAGTTCGGCTTCCTCGACTCTCGCGGCCAGCTGCAGCTGGCGAGCTGCCAGAAGGCCTTGCGCAGCCTGCACCGCGACAGGCGCATCGCTTTGCCTCTCCCGCGCCATGGCGGCCGCGACGGCGTCTGCCGTCCGCGTCGGCTCGGCCAGCCGGTCCCGCAACCGCAAGCGGTGCCCCCTGCCGCCGGCGCGGTCGCCGGGCTCGAGCTGACCCCGGTCACGACCCCGCTCCAGCGGCAGACCTGGAACGAGCTGGTCGCCAGCGAGCACCCGCAGGGTGCCGTGATCCACGTCGGCGCCCAGTTGCGCTACCTGATTGAGTCCGAGCACGGCGTGCTGGGGGCGATCGGCTTCGCCGCCTCGGCCCTGGCTCTCGCGGCCCGCGACGAGTGGATCGGCTGGGATGCGGAACTGCGCCGCAAGCGGCTGCACCGCGTCCTGGGCCTGAGCCGGTTCCTGATCCGTCCCTCCGTCCGCTGTCATTTGCTCGCTTCCAAGGTGCTCGGCATGGTCCTGCGGCGGCTGCCCGAGGACTTCCGGCAGCGCTATGGCTACCGGCCCGCCCTGGTGGAAACCTATTGCGATCCGCAGCACCACGCCGGCACCTGCTTCCGCGCCGCCAATTGGACCTGTGTCGGCGAGACCGCCGGCCGCGGCCGCTTCGCCCTCCCCGGCCAGCGCGTGCCGGTCAAGGCCGTCTTCCTCTACCCGCTGCAGCGCGACTGGCGCCGCCTGCTCGGTGCCGACGCAGCGCGGCCCTGCGCGCCGCTGGGGCCGGCCGACGGCCTCGCCCTCGACCAGTTCGCCGACAACGAACTGGGCCGGGCGCCGCTGGGTGATCTACGCTTGTCGAAGCGGCTGGTGCAGACCGCGCAGATGCAGGCCGCCGCTCCCATGGCATCGATCCCAGCCGCCGCGCAGGGCCTGCGGGCCGCCATCAAGGGCCACTACCGCCTGATCGACCAGCCGGACGAGTCGGCGGTGACCCCGGAGAACATCCTCGCGCCGCACCGCCAGCGCACGCTGCGGCGCCTGCAGGCCGAGAGCGTGGTGCTGTGCGTGCAGGACGGCACCGATCTCAACTTCGCCGAGCATCCCGGCTGCGCGGGGCTGGGCCTGATCGGCAAGAACACGAACGCGCAGGGCACGCTGGGGCTGCACATGCACTCGACGCTGGCGCTGAGCCCGGAGGGCATCCCGCTGGGGGTGCTCAAGATCCAGTACGAGGCGCCGGACGGGAAGGCGCAGCGCGGCCGGCCGCTGGCAGAGCGCAAGACCTACCGCTGGGTCCGCGGGTTGCGGGACTGCGCGGCGGTGGCGGGCCAGTTGGAGGGCACGCGCGTGGTGTCGGTGATGGACCGCGAGGCCGACGTGCAGGCGCTGTTCGCCGAGCAGCGCCGGCTGCAGGGAGTCGAGCTGCTGGTGCGGGCCAAGCACAACCGCGCGCTGGGCCCGGACCGGCCGAAGCTGTTCGAGCACATGCGGGAGCAGGCGGTCCAGGGGCAGTTGCAGATCGAGGTGCAGCGGAGTTCGGCGCGACGGGGCACGCGCCAGCAGAAAGCCAAGCCGTTGCGCGCGGCGCGCGCGGCGCAGGCCGAGCTGCGCTGGCAGACGGTCGAGTTGCCGGCCCCGACGCGGGGGGAGGAACCGCTGCGGTTGCAGCTGGTGCACGTGTGGGAGCGGACGGTGCCGGAGGGGGTGGAAGCGCTGGAGTGGTTCCTGCTGACGACGGTGCCGGTGGCGTCGCTGGCGGATGCGGAGCAGGTGCTGGAGTGGTACCGGCTGCGCTGGCGCATCGAGGACTGGCACCGGATTCTCAAGTCGGGCTGCAAGGTGGAGTACCTGGGGCACCGGACGGGGGAGCGGATCGAGCGGGCGGTGACGATCAAGGCGGTGATCGCCTGGCGGCTGGCGGCGCTGACGCTGCTGGGGCGGGAGACCCCCGAATTGCCGGCCGCGGTGTTCTTCACGGAGGTCCAGATGCGGGTGCTGCGGCACTTCGCGTCCCAGCGCGGGCTGGCCGCGCCGGGCAACCTGGGTCTGGCGGTGCGGACCATGGCCATTCTGGGCGGCTACCTGTACCGCAAGAACGCTCCGCCGCCGGGCCATCAAAAGATCTGGGAGGGCTGGACCCGCTTGACCATCATGAGCGAAGCCTATGAGCTCAGAGACTACTTCGAGCCGCCTCCAATCGCCTCTCAGGAGGAGCCCCGAGCGTGACTTGTGGGGCAACGGCAGAGTGCGGCTGCGGTAGAGCAACCGGAGAGCTGCGGAGCTTCCGAAGCATCGAGGCCAGGGTCCGATAGTCGCTCGGACCGGACTATCCTAGGATCAACGATGAATCGACTGCTCGGATCGCTCGTTGTCGCCTGCTCCACGTTGCTGGGGGGCGCCGTCCAGTTCGCTGACGACGGGGCGCTGAAGATGCTCTACGACAACCGCATCTATCCGCAGGCGGTGGAGAGTGGCGGTCGCATTTACTTGGTTTGGCGCGGCGACAAGGGGCTGCCGTGGATTCGGGGTTACCACCTTGATTCGCGAGAGTTCTCGGAGCCGAGAATGCTCCTCGACGGGATGGGAATCGAGATCGACGCCGGTCGCTTCGAGAGAGACCAGCACTACTCGCCTGTGGTGTGGGCCGAGTCCGATGGCCGCCTCCACGTCGCATTCGGGTTCCACCGCACGCCCGGCTACCACCTTGCGACCTCGCAACCGGGCGATATCGGACGCTGGGAGCGGCTGCCCGAAATATCCGACTCGATTTCGTATCCGCAGGTGCATCGGATCGCCGGCGACAGGACGCTGGTCTATTTCCGCGAGAGCGGCCACCTAGGCTTCTGGACTTACAGGATTTCCGGCGATGCAGGCAGGAGCTGGCATCAGCCGGAGTTGCCCGTCATCGACCTCGACTCGCCGCCGCACGAGTCGCCGATGGCTGCGCACGCCGGTTCGTATCAGACGACTCGAGTGAGCGCGGACGGTCGCATGCTGCATATTGCATTCATATGGAAGGTCGAGGAACCGGTCCGGAGCGACCGCTACGGCAGCGTGCTGCACGACTACACGCGCCGCCACAACCTGCACTACGTCCGCGCCGACCTGGAAAGCGGAAAGGTGTTCAACGCGCTCGGCAAGGAAGTGCCGAGACCTGTCAACTTCGCCACCGCCCAGCGCGACTGCCTCGTGTGGGATACGGAGGGCGGGAGCGCATCCGTCGGCCCCTCGATAGCCCTCGGCGGGAAGGGTGAGCCGCACTTCCTCCTGCCTGTTTCCGGTGAGACCCCGTACGCCTCGACTTTCTATTTCGTGCGGATGTCGGGCTCGCGGTGGCAGCGGGTGCCGCTAGCGGCTACGGGCCACCCGTTCAATTCAACCCACCTTGTACGCCAGCCGGATGGATCGTTCCGGGCTTTCCTGATTGCCGGGGATGGCGAGGCCAACGAGCCGAGCGAGATGAACCGCTACGGGTGGGGCGACCGAGTCGAGGAATGGGTCTCGGACACGTCGGGTGCCGGCTGGCGTCAGCAGAGGAACCTCGCGCCGCAGGAAGGCCTGCGATACCAGAGCGTCAAGTTCGTCCGAGGCGAGGACGGCGAAATCCTGGACAACCTGCTGCTTTTCTACGCGTGGAAGGGCGATGGCAAGGGGCAGGCGTTTCTGATCGACGAACGAGACTGAATGTCCCGCTCGGTCCGGACATCGCGGGAGCATGCCCTTCCGGTCCGGTTGAATCGACGAGCAAGGCCGTGCCGGGCTACCTGGGGACGGGCGCAGCCTGTCCCGCACGACGGGAAAATCCCACGAGGCGACTCGAGAGTTGCGCGGGTCGCCTTCGGAATGGCTCGGTTCCTCTTCGGCATGCTGGGTTCCGTGGTCCGGGCCGGAGTCGTCCCTTCGTTCGCTCTAATTCAGAAGCTGTGCCGGCCGGGCTTCATTCAGGCGCTTCTCAGCATCCCGCGCTTCGGTTGCCTCGTGCCTTGACTCCTACGCCTGGAACATCCCGTAGATTCCAATCGAAAAGCCGGGCACAGTCGGGATCGCGAAAAGCACAAGAACGACTCGAACGGTCGTGAGGACCTTGGCCACCCCGGTAGCGATTCTGTCAAGACTCGCGTCGATGCACTACTGGTTGCCAAAAACCTCGCCGCCCAAGAATGTCCCGATGCCGCTGGGCACCGCTTGACCGCTGCGTGCTCGCCTCCCAGGACTCCGGCCCGGGGTCAACTGTCCTGGAATTCCCGGATCTCCTTGAGGAACTGCTCCTCGTCCTTGAAGTCCCGATACACTGAGGCGAACCGGACGTATGCGAGCATGTCGACCTGCCGCAGTTCCCGCATCAGCAATTCCCCGATCTTGCTCGTCGTGCATTCGCGGTCGTGCGACTGCGTGAGCAGCTCTTCCGCGGCGCTGACCATGTCTTGCATCTTGGCCATCGTCACGGGCCGCTTCTCGCAGGCGCGCAGCAGCCCTTGGAGCACTTTCTGCCGATCGAACCGCTCCCTGCGCCTGTCCTTCTTGACGACCATGTACGGGATGTCGTCGACCCGCTCGTATGTGGTGAAGCGCCTTCCGCACTTGAGGCAGTGGCGCCTTCGCCTGACCGCATCACCCTCCTTGCTCATCCGGGAGTCGATGACCTTGTCATCTATGTGCGAGCAAAACGGGCAAAGCATGATCGAATGCCGATGATCCTTCAGTCGGCATTCCGATTCTAACCCATGCTCCGGGGCGGTTATACTCGGGAAATGTTAAATCGCATGATTTTTGTAGTATTTGGACTAGTTGCGCCCGCTATTGCGGGAGTGCCCAACATATTGTGGGTCAGTTCGGAGGATAACGGCCCTCACCTTGGCGTCTACGGCGATTCTTACGCAATGACCCCGAATCTGGACGCGCTCGGCAAGCGCGGAGTGATCTACCGGAATGCGTGGTCCACTGCCCCTGTGTGCGCCCCGGCCCGCACGACGATCATCAGCGGCATGTACCCGCCGTCGACGGGATCGCAGCACATGCGGTCCATGGTCCAGCTGCCCTCCTCCATGAAGATGTTCCCCCAGTACCTGCGCGAGGCGGGCTACTACGTGACCAATAACGCCAAGGAGGACTACAACCTCGAGAAGCCGGGCAAGGTCTGGGACGAGTCAGGCCGCCAGGCCCACTGGCGCAAGCGGGCTCCCGGACAGCCGTTCTTCTCCGTCTTCAACTTCACCGTGACCCACGAGTCCCAGATCCGGAAGCGGCCACACGACGCCGTCCACGATCCAGCGAAGGTTCGAGTTCCGGCTTACCATCCCGACACGCCCGAAAGCCGGCAGGACTGGGCGCAGTACCACGACAAGATCACCGAAATGGACGGCATGGCGGGCAGGGTGCTCGATCAGCTGCGCGAGGATGGCCTCGAGGCCGACACTATCGTCTTCTACTGGGCCGATCACGGGCCGGGAATGCCGCGCGGCAAGCGCTGGACCTACAACTCCGGGCTGAACGTCCCCATGATCCTGCACGTGCCGGAGAAGTTCCGCGATCTGCGCCCCGCGGAGTACGCCGAAGGAGGAGAGAGCGACCGCCTTGTCGGATTCGTGGACCTGGCTGCGACGGTGCTCAGCCTGGCGGGCATCGAGCCCCCGGCCCACTTGCAGGGCCATGCCTTCGCCGGAAAGTTCGAGACTCCGCCGCAGCCTTACTCGTATGGCTTCCGCGGGCGCATGGACGAGCGCTACGACATGGTACGAAGCGTGCGGGACGAGCGATACATTTACATCCGCAACTTCATGCCGCACCGGATCTACGGACAGTTCATCCAGTACATGTTCCAGACTCCTACGACGGCTGTCTGGCACCGGCTCTACAGCGAGGGCAAGCTGAGCCCCCCGCGGACGCACTTTTGGGAAACGAAGCCTGCGGAGGAATTGTACGACCTGGTTGAGGATCCCGACGAGACTGCGAACCTCGCGACGAGCCCCGAGCACCGGGCCGTCCTCGCGCGCATGCGAGCCGCCCGTCGCGAATGGTCGCTTTCGATCCGAGACCTCGGCTTCCTGCCGGAGAGCGCCATCCACTCGCGATCCGGAAGCGATGCGCCTCACTCGATGGGCGCCGACCCGGCTCGGTATCCGATGGGACGCATCATGCGCATGGCCGAACTGGCCACTTCGATGCGAGACGGCGTCGAGGACGAACTGCGGGCGGGATTCGAGGACGCCGACAGCGCCGTGCGGTACTGGGCCGCCTCGGGAGCCCTGGTTCGAGGCAGCGACGCGGTCGCGGCACTGGCCGGTTCCCTGCGCAAAGCGCTGTCCGACGAGGATCCGGCCGCGCGCGTCGCTGCCAGCGAGGCCCTAGGTCGATTCGGAAGCGACGAGGATGCCAAACGCGCCCTTGCGGCGCTCCTGGATGTCGCCGACGCGGAGCGTCACGGCATCTACGTGTCGATGGCCGCCTTGAACGCGCTGGACTACATGGACGACCGCGCGAACCCCGCGATCGAGCGAATTCTCGCGCTGCCCCGGGAGGTGACGAGCCTGAATCCGAGGCTTCGCGCCTACCTGCCGAACCTGCTCGGAAAGATCCGCTCGGACTTCGAGCGTCCGGCACCCTAGATCCGGGCGGAGTGATACGATTACGGAGTTGTGGAGAGACGGGCGTTTCTGGCTAGCGCGCTAGCGGCTTCCGTGCCGACAGCGGTCGCGCGCAGCGGCTTCGATGCCGCCGTCGAGCGGATCGACCGGCATGTCGATAGCGGGGAGGTTCTCGGGGCTTCGCTTGACGTTCGGGCGGGGGGACAGAGTATCAGCAGGTTCTTCGGAACAGCCAAGTCGGCCGACTCGATCTTCCTGCTGGCCTCGATCACGAAGCCGATGACGGCGGCCGGCGTCATGCTGCTAGCCGACCGCGGTGAACTGAAGCTGGGGGACCCGGTCCGGCGGTTCATCCCGGAGTTCCGGCAGGGAGCCAGGTCCCGCATTACCATCAAGCACCTTCTGACGCACACGTCGGGCTTGCCCGACCAGCTCCCCCAGAACGTCGAGCTGCGCAAGCGCAAGGCGCCGCTGAGCGAGTTCGTCGAGCGCGCGATCCGGACGGACCTGCTGTTCGAGCCCGGCAAGCGGTACTCGTACCAGAGCATGGGCATCCTCTTGCTGGCCGAGATAGCCGAGCGCATCACCGGCATTGGGTTTCCCGAGTTCCTCGGCCGGGAGCTCTTCCGGCCGCTCGGGATGGAAAGGACTGCCTTGGGTCTTGGCAGGTTCGCCGCGGACGACACGCAGCGCAGCCAGGTGGAGCAGGGACCGCCGCACGGAGGCCAGGGCAAGCCGGAGGCGGCGCACTGGGACTGGAACAGCACCTACTGGCGCGAACTGGCCTCGCCTTGGGGCGGCGACGTGCCCCCGACGTTTCCAGGTTCTTCCTGGAGTTCCTCGCGCCGGACGAAGCCCGGGTGCTGAAGCCCGAGACCGCGAAGCTCATGGTGCGGAACCACACCCCGCACCTCGGCAGGGCGAGGGGGCTCGGGTTCGCCCTCGGGGACGGAGCGGGCGCGGGCTGTTCCGACTCGACCTTCTGGCACGGAGGCGCAACGGGTACGCTGGCCTGGGCCGACCCGCGGACGGGCACGCGTTTCGTGCTGCTCAGCACCCTGCCGGCGATCGTGTCCAACAAGCTACTGATCCGCCCTGTTTCGGGCCTGATCTCCAGCGCCTCCTGAGCCGGCGCTCTATTCCGAGGGCACAAGGGCGGCGACCCGGCATGGCGCCCCGGAACCGCGCCCGATCTTCATCGGGAAGGCCAGGAGGTAGGCTCCGCGCTCCGGCACCTCGTCGAGACGGGCGACGTTCTCGAGGATCGGGATCGATTCGGCGGCGAGAACTTGGTGGGCGGCGAAGTCCCGCGAAGTGCCGGGATCGATGCTTGCCGTGTCGATGCCGGTCGCGGCGATCTTGCGTTCGACCAGCCATCGCGCGGCCTCGGGCGAGATCCCTGGGAAATGCAACGCGTCCGCCTTCCCGGAAGCGTCGTCTCCCAGGTACTGCAGCGTGTCTGGCCAGCGCCGGCTCCAGCCGGTCCGGAACAGCACGGCCGTGCCTTCCGCAATGGGGCCGTGCTCGGCCTCGTAGGCATCCAGGTCCGAACGGGACGCCGCGTAGTCGGAGTTCGTTTCGCAGAGCCGCTCGATGTTGATCACCGCCACCGGGCCGGAGAGCTTCTCCAGGGCCAGATCACCCACTGCCGGCTTGCCCTCGGCGGAATGGATCGGGGCGTCCAGGTGTGTTCCGCAGTGCTCGCTCATGGCGAGATCGTAGGCGCTGTACCAGTAGCCGCCGGGCTGGCGCCCCCAAGCAGTCCGGTCGTGCCGGAACGGCTGACCGGTCGGCCAGAACACCGTGGTCTCGTCGAACGGGTGCGTGAGATCGACGAACCGGTAGCCTGCGAACGGATCGGTGGTTCGCGGAGGCTCGCTCTCGCACGCCATCGCAAAGGCGAGTGCCCCGGCAAGGATGAAAGCGCGGTCAGGATTCACGCGTCCAGTTTACTGCTAGGACCGGATCGCACTGCCACGGCGGCGGGCGCTTGGGCGCTTCGCGCTAGCCTAGACGGAAATGCCTCTCTCGGATAACCCAGTTCCCCTCCGGGAACGGCTGATCTTCGCGCTGGACGTGCCGGACGTTGCGTCGGCTCGGGCACTTTCGGACGCCCTCGGTCCGAGCGTCGAATTCTACAAGCTAGGGCTAGAGCTCTTCATGGACGGCGATTATTTCTCCTTGGTTCGGCACCTGGCATCGTCAGGCAAGAAGGTCTTCGTCGATCTCAAGTTCTTCGACGTTCCTGCCACGGTCGGCCGGGCCGTGCGCCGCCTGCACGGCAAGGGTGTGGCGTGCTGCACGGTCCACGGGAACGACGCGATGCTCGAAGCGGCGTGCGAGAACAGCGGAGAGGTCAAGATCCTCGCCGTCACCGCGCTGACCAGCTTGGACCGGGGAGACCTCGACGATCTCGGCTTTCGCTGCGACCCGAGGGAACTCGTGCTCTCGCGAGCCAGACGCGCGTTCGAGATCGGGTGCGACGGCGTGATTTCTTCGGGGCTGGAGGCGGCCGCGCTGCGAGAGACCGTCAACAGGAGGCTGCTGGTCGTCACCCCGGGCATCCGGCCGGTCGAGAACCGGCCCGCCGACGACCAGAAGAGGACTGTGGATGTCCGGCAGGCATTCCTGAACGGCGCCGACTACATCGTCGTGGGACGCCCGATCCGCAATGCCCAGGATCCGTGCGCTGCCGCGGAAGCGATCCAGCGGACGATTGCGGAAGTGTTCGGCGAGGGGTCCGGCTGACGGACTTGCGCGCCGCCGGACCGCTGCGGCGTCGGCGCTAGCCGATTCCCAACGCCCCGGCTAGGCCGACACGCTTCAGCTTCCCGCTGGGCCCCTTCGGGATCGCCTCTACGAACACGACGATTCGAGGGACCTTGTATCCGGCCAGCCGCTCGGCTGCGAAGTCGCGCAACTGCCGCTGCGTGAGGCTCGCTCCGTCCTCTAGCACGACGGCCGCTCCGATCTCTTCGCCGAGCTTCGCGTGCGGAGCCGCGAATGCCACGGCCTGGGCGACGGACGGATGCTCGAGCAGCGCCTCGTCGATCTCCCGGGGCGAGATCTTCTCTCCACCGCGATTGATGAGTTCCTTGAGCCGGCCGGTGATGGTGTAGTAGCCGCCTGCGTCGCGGAAGCCCTGGTCTCCCGTGCGAAACCACCCTTCAGCGAACGACTCGGCGTTCGCCTCGGAGTTGTCCAGGTAGCCGGCCGTCACATTCGTGCCGCGAATCACGATCTCCCCCGTCTCGCCGGGTGGCAGCAGCTTCCCGGGCGCGCTCATCACGGCGATCTCCGGCCCGGCCGCCGTCCCGACCGTCCCCGGCTTGCGCGCGCCGGGCGGCAGCGGGTTGCTTGCCATCTGATGGGACGCCTCCGTCATGCCGTAGGACTCGATGACCGGGCAGCCGAACTGGCTCTCCAGGGAAGCCAGGACCGAAGGCGGCAGCGCTGCGGACGACGAGCGAATCAGGCGGAGCCGGCTGCTGGCCAGGGTGGCAGGGTTGCGTTGCGCGCGCTGCAAAATCGCCTGGTGCATCGTTGGAACCGCGCTGTACCATGTCGGGCGCAGTTCCTCGATCCACTTGAAGAATCGCATCGCGTGAAAGCCGGGTGTCGCGGCGACAGCGGAGCCGGCGCAGACGGACGAAAGCAGCGCACCCATCAAGCCATGGATGTGGAACAGCGGCATGACGTTGAGGCACGTATCCTCCGCTCGGAGCTGCAGTGTCGTCGCGATGTTGCGCGCCGACGCCGCCAGGTTGGCCTGCGAAAGCGGGACCAGCTTGGGACGGGCGGTCGTGCCCGACGTGTGCAGCAGGAGCGCGGTGTCGCAAGGTTTCGCAGGACCAGGCCGGCCCGGCCTTCCAGCCGGTGCCGAGCCGATGCGGAACCCGCCGCCGGGACTCGTCCTTTCCAGCGGAAGAATGGGTATCCCGAGCCCCCTCGCCGCCGTCGCCGCCACCGTGTCGGAATCCGCTTCGACGATGAGCGCCTTCGCCGAGAGGCTCTGCAGACTGTCGCGGAATTCGCGCTCGCGCAGGCCCGGATGTAGCGGCGCGGCCGCAGCCGACGAAGCGACAGCCACGAATGCCGCAGCCATGTGCGATCCATTGCCAAGCACCAGCGCCACCGGATCGCCAGGTCCGATCCCGCTGCGGTCGAGCGCCTCCCCGGTCGCGCCCGCCAGTTCCCGCAATTGCCCGTAGTTCGTCGTCGCGCCGCTCTCGTCTCGCAGGGCGGGCGAAAGGGAGGGATGCGGTGCCAGCAACTCCGCAATCGTCAGGGAATCCGACTGGTTCCGGCCAAGCATTCCGTGGATGGGCCCGCGCTGCGCGGCCCTCAAACCAAGTAAGTATAGTCGTCGAGCACGCGCGAGGAAGTCGCCAGCACCTCGTGCTCGTCCTGGTCTCCAATCAACCCCGACGCCTTCCGCTCCGCGAGGCGGCGAGAGATGGCATCGCGGAGCGCCTCGGGCTCGTAGCCGATGTGGCGGAGCACGTCCCGCACGCTGTCCCCTCGTACCGGCTGGCTGACGGTCCAGGTGCCGTCTGCCTCGATCCCCACGTTCAGCTCGGTGACCACCCCGAACAAGTTGTGCATGTCTCCGAGTGTCTCCTGGTACGCCCCGAGGAGCAGGAATCCGAGGTAGTAGGGCTCGCCCGGCCGCAGGGCGTGCAGCTCCAGGGCCTCCTTGAAATGCTTCACATCGACGAAGCGGTCCACGGTTCCGTCCGAGTCGCACGTGATGTCGCAAAGGACGCCCCTCTCGGTCGGCAGTTCGTCGAGCCGGTGAATCGGGACGATGGGGAACAGCTGGTCGAAGGCCCAGAAGTCAGGCATGGACTGGAACATCGAGAAGTTGCAGACGAACTTCGACGCCAGCATGCGGTCCAAGTCCTCGAACTCCTTGGGGCGGTCCTTCATGGTTCGCGACAGCCGGGCAACCTGGCGGCAGATCTTCCAAAACAGCCACTCGGCCTTGGCCTTGTCCTTCAGTCCGAGGTAGCCGAGCTCGAACAGGGAGTTCACGTCTCCGCGCTGCTGAACGGCGTCGTGGTAGCGCTCTCGGAAGTTCTTCGCGTTGATTCCGCTCGCCAGGTCGACGAGTTCCAGGACGGGCTCCGCCTCGGACACGATCGCTTCGAAGTTCCCTTCCGCCACGACGCCAGGCGCGATCACCTTGCGCACGTCTACGACTAGCATGGAGTGGTAAGCCACCATCGCGCGGCCGTGCTCGGTCACGATCGTCGGCGGCGGAACCCCTTCGGCGTCGCAGACCTCCCCAACGGCGTATACGATGTCGTTCGCGAATTCCTGCACCGAGTAGTTCATCGAGAACGCGCTCGCGGTCCGGGAGCCGTCGTAGTCGACGCCCATCCCGCCGCCTACGTTCAAGTACTCGATTCCGAAGCCCATCTGACGCGTCTTCGCGTACACGCGGGCCGCTTCCTTGACTGCGTACTTCGCGCGCCGGATGTCGTTGACCTGGGAGCCGACGTGGAAATGGAGCATCTTGAGCTGGTCGTGCGCGCCGGCGCCCTCGACGAGTCCGAGAGCCTGCACGAGTGCCAGAGTGCTCATGCCGAACTTGGCGAACTCCCCGCCGGAATCCTCCCACTTTCCGCTTCCGCGCGCGCTCAGCTTGACTCGCAGGCCTAGGAGCGGCTTGACGCCGAGCGTCCGCGCGAGGTCCAGCGTCAAGCGGAGGTCTTCGAAGTCGTCGACGATGATCACGGCCTGCCTGCCGAGCTTGGCAGCGAGCATCGCGAGACGCAGGTACAGGTCGTCCTTGAGCCCGTTGCAGGCGATCAGAGCCCGTTCGGATAGTGGCATTGCGAGGGCAGCGACCAGCTCGGCCTTGCTGCCGACCTCGAGGCCGTAGTCGTACCGCTTGCCAGATGACACGAGGCGCTGGAGAACCTCCGATTTCTGGTTCACCTTGACCGGGTAAGCGCCGATGTGGCGGCCCTCGTAGCTGAACTCCTCGATCGCCGTGGAAAATGCCTGGTGCAGAGAGCCGAGCCGCTCGTCCAGGATCTGCGGGAACCGAAGCAGGAACGGCGGCGTCTGCTGGTCGCGAACCTGCCGACCGACAACTTCGAACACGTCAATCGCGAGGTTCGGGATCTTGTGCGGCGCGACGGTCAGGTGCCCGGCTTCGTTGACGCCGAAATAGCCGAAGCCCCAGTTGTCGATGCCATAGGCCCGCGAGACCCGGTCGACGTTCGACGAGCCTGTCGAGGGGTCCAGCACGCCTTGGATGGTCGCGGGCAAGGGTCGATCCGGCATTTCCACCCCCCCAAGCTCTCTGACTATCGGCGACACCTCAGGTCTTAAAGAGGTTGTCGAATGAGGCCCGGGCGTCTACGGTCCGGCTCCGCCCGCCACGTGCCGTCAGGTTGACCGACGTACGAACCTCGAAGTAGCCGCAGAAATTCGAGCTTTCCTTGTCCCGGACCCACTCCGCCTGCGATTCCGAGCATTGGTTGTTGCGGCCGGGATCGAAGAATCGGCAGTGGACGCACGAGTGCAGGTCCGCCCCGCAGCCGGCGCAGGTGTCAAGGCGCTGTATCTTCTCGCGAGGCATCAATCGAAGCGCATGGCCGCAGCGAGAGCAGGAAAGCGCGAGATCCGGCATAATGACTTGCTGGCCCAGAGTAGCATGCATTCCCTACAGCTTCTGCGTGCGGCAGCGGTCGTTGCCCTAGTTGCCGCTTGCATATCTTGCGGAGGAAAGGCGCCCCCGACCCTTTACTACGTACTGGACTTGCCGGCGCCTGCGCCGGCCGCTGACCGGCTGGACCGCACCGCGGTTCTGATGCCGCTGCGCGTCGGCAGGGTGATCGGGCAGGGTCGCGTTATCTATCGCGAATCCCCGGAACAGGTCGGATTCTACGAGTACCACCGATGGGCCGAAGACCCCGAGAGCAGCGTTGCTCGGTCGCTCGTGCGGGAAGTCATGGCCCGGGGAACTTTCGCATCCGTCGTGCCGTTCGACGGGAAGACGAAGGCCGACTTCATCCTTCGGGGCGAGTTACGCCGCTTGGAAGAGGTCGACTACGACGGGCCGGTGCGGGCAGCTGCAGAGATCGCGCTGGAGTTGGTCGATGCTGACACGGGACGTGTCGTCTGGTCCGGCGCGTCGTCAGAAACCGAGGATGTCCCGGCCAGCGAAGTCCGCTCTGTTGTTTCGCGGATGGGCGCCGCGGTCGCGAAGATTGTCAAGCAGTTGTCGGGAGAGCTGGATCGCCACGTGCGCTCCAGGGGCTAGCCGCACCGGACCTCGATTCGCGTGCGGAGAGCGTCCGCCTCGCCCGCGCATCGGAACTCGAGACCTGGCAATGAAGCCGCGATCGTCGCTCCGGCGACGCCCCAGCGCAGCGATTCCTCGAACGGCTTGCCACGGTCCATCGCCCAGACGCACGTAGCCGCCAGGACGTCGCCGGCTCCGACCGGGCACCCGGTGCTGATGCTCGGCGGACTCACAAGCACCGCCCCGAGCGCCGATGCGCCGACCGCTCCGAGCTTTCCGAGAGACAGTACGACGTGGGCGGCACCCATCGCCCGGATTTCCAAGGCAGCCCGGATCGCGTCCTCGATGCTCCGGATCTCGCGTCCGACCAGTGCCGCCGCCTCGGAGCGATTCGGCTTGACGATTTCGGGCTCCGCCTCGAGAGCTGCCGACAGGGCGGGCCCGCTCGTGTCGATCAGGACCCTGGCGCCGGCGCGCCGCGCCCTCGCAGCGAGCCGCCTGTAGATGTCGGAGGGCGTTCCAGGCGCGACACTCCCGGTCAGCATGAGCCAGTGCAGGTCGGCCAGGCGCCGCTCCACCGCCGCTTCGATCCGCTCCAATTCGGAGGGAGATGGCGGCCGGCCTTTCTGATCGAGCTTGAGTGTCGCGCCCGACCCGTCGGTAATGGCCAGGTTCCTGCGCGTTTCAGCCCCGATTGCCACGAGTTCGGCGGGTAGGCTGTCGGCCTGCAGGAGTTCTTCGAATCGCCGCCCCCGGCGTCCCCCGACCGGAGCCACGGCGAGCACGTCCCCGCCGTACGCCCGTATGACCCGGGCGGCGTTGAGTCCCTTTCCGCCAGCGGTCTCGGCTTCGGTCGCGATGAACGCTCGATCGCCGAAGTCGAATCGTTCCGTGCCGATCGCCAGGTCGATGGCGGGATTCAGGGTGAGCGTCAGGATCATCGGCCCAAGTTGGAGTGTCGCGCATCGCCCGCGGCCTGCCGTTGCCCCACAAGTCACGCTCGGGGCTCCTCCTGAGAGGCGATTGGAGGCGGCTCGAAGTAGTCTCTGAGCTCATAGGCTTCGCTCATGATGGTCAAGCGGGTCCAGCCCTCCCAGATCTTTTGATGGCCCGGCGGCGGAGCGTTCTTGCGGTACAGGTAGCCGCCCAGAATGGCCATGGTCCGCACCGCCAGACCCAGGTTGCCCGGCGCGGCCAGCCCGCGCTGGGACGCGAAGTGCCGCAGCACCCGCATCTGGACCTCCGTGAAGAACACCGCGGCCGGCAATTCGGGGGTCTCCCGCCCCAGCAGCGTCAGCGCCGCCAGCCGCCAGGCGATCACCGCCTTGATCGTCACCGCCCGCTCGATCCGCTCCCCCGTCCGGTGCCCCAGGTACTCCACCTTGCAGCCCGACTTGAGAATCCGGTGCCAGTCCTCGATGCGCCAGCGCAGCCGGTACCACTCCAGCACCTGCTCCGCATCCGCCAGCGACGCCACCGGCACCGTCGTCAGCAGGAACCACTCCAGCGCTTCCACCCCCTCCGGCACCGTCCGCTCCCACACGTGCACCAGCTGCAACCGCAGCGGTTCCTCCCCCCGCGTCGGGGCCGGCAACTCGACCGTCTGCCAGCGCAGCTCGGCCTGCGCCGCGCGCAACGGCTTGGCTTTCTGCTGGCGCGTGCCCCGTCGCGCCGAACTCCGCTGCACCTCGATCTGCAACTGCCCCTGGAGCGCCTGCTCCCGCATGTGCTCGAACAGCTTCGGCCGGTCCGGGCCCAGCGCGCGGTTGTGCTTGGCCCGCACCAGCAGCTCGACTCCCTGCAGCCGGCGCTGCTCGGCGAACAGCGCCTGCACGTCGGCCTCGCGGTCCATCACCGACACCACGCGCGTGCCCTCCAACTGGCCCGCCACCTCCGCGCAGTCCCGCAACCCGCGGACCCAGCGGTAGGTCTTGCGCTCTGCCAGCGGCCGGCCGCGCTGCGCCTTCCCGTCCGGCGCCTCGTACTGGATCTTGAGCACCCCCAGCGGGATGCCCTCCGGGCTCAGCGCCAGCGTCGAGTGCATGTGCAGCCCCAGCGTGCCCTGCGCGTTCGTGTTCTTGCCGATCAGGCCCAGCCCCGCGCAGCCGGGATGCTCGGCGAAGTTGAGATCGGTGCCGTCCTGCACGCACAGCACCACGCTCTCGGCCTGCAGGCGCCGCAGCGTGCGCTGGCGGTGCGGCGCGAGGATGTTCTCCGGGGTCACCGCCGACTCGTCCGGCTGGTCGATCAGGCGGTAGTGGCCCTTGATGGCGGCCCGCAGGCCCTGCGCGGCGGCTGGGATCGATGCCATGGGAGCGGCGGCCTGCATCTGCGCGGTCTGCACCAGCCGCTTCGACAAGCGTAGATCACCCAGCGGCGCCCGGCCCAGTTCGTTGTCGGCGAACTGGTCGAGGGCGAGGCCCTCGGCCGGCCCCAGCGGCGCGCAGGGCCGCACTGCGTCGGCACCGAGCAGGCGGCGCCAGTCGCGCTGCAGCGGGTAGAGGAAGACGGCCTTGACCGGCACGCGCTGGCCGGGGAGGCGAAGCGGCCGCGGCCGGCGGTCTCGCCGACGCAGGTCCAATTGGCGGCGCGGAAGCAGGTGCCGGCGTGGTGCTGCGGATCGCAATAGGTTTCCACCAGGGCGGGCCGGTAGCCATAGCGCTGCCGGAAGTCCTCGGGCAGCCGCCGCAGGACCATGCCGAGCACCTTGGAAGCGAGCAAATGACAGCGGACGGAGGGACGGATCAGGAACCGGCTCAGGCCCAGGACGCGGTGCAGCCGCTTGCGGCGCAGTTCCGCATCCCAGCCGATCCACTCGTCGCGGGCCGCGAGAGCCAGGGCCGAGGCGGCGAAGCCGATCGCCCCCAGCACGCCGTGCTCGGACTCAATCAGGTAGCGCAACTGGGCGCCGACGTGGATCACGGCAGCCTGCGGGTGCTCGCTGGCGACCAGCTCGTTCCAGGTCTGCCGCTGGAGCGGGGTCGTGACCGGGGTCAGCTCGAGCCCGGCGACCGCGCCGGCGGCAGGGGGCACCGCTTGCGGTTGCGGGACCGGCTGGCCGAGCCGACGCGGACGGCAGACGCCGTCGCGGCCGCCATGACGCGGGAGAGGCAAAGCGATGCGCCTGTCGCGGTGCAGGCTGCGCAAGGCCTTCTGGCAGCTCGCCAGCTGCAGCTGGCCGCGAGAGTCGAGGAAGCCGAACTCCCGGCACACGAGGCGGGCGAACGCGGTCCGGCTGGTGTTGCCAGCCTGCGCCAGCAGCACCTGCAGGGTCGCCACGGCCTCGGAATGCGAGAGGGTCTGCGCAATGCAATGTTGGTCGAGCATGCTTCAGGCATGCCACAACGACCATACCGTTGTCAAGTGCCAGATCTGGGGCATGGGCAGCCCGCGGCACTGCAAAGAGGCGGGGATGCGGAGGGATTCTTCCTTGTCCCGGGTCCTTGCCGGGCCGGGAATTCGGCTGATGGCGAAGCCGCCACTTCTGCTAGCCTTTGGGCAATGCCTGGAATGACTGGACCTCGAATCCCTGCACTTGCCGGGGTGCTTGCAATGGCCTTGGCTGCGGTCTGGGGCTGCGCCGAGCCCGCGGCAGAAAGCCCCATGGTCAGCAAGTTCTCCGCGGATGTCGACACCGAGATGCCCTGGCCCGAGTACCCGCGTCCGCAGATGACGCGCGGGAAGTGGCTGAATCTCAACGGCCCGTGGGAATACGCCCTGACAGCCAAGGACGCGCCGCGACCGGACGCGTTCGATGGGGAGATCCTGGTGCCGTTCGCTATCGAGTCGACACTTTCCGGCGTCCGGCGCACGCCGACACCCGAGCAGTCGCTCTGGTACCGGCGCTCGTTCGAGGTGCCTCCCGAGTGGCGCGCCGAGCGGCTGCTCCTGCATTTCGGCGCGGTCGACTGGCATGCCCGCGTGCACGTGAACGGCACGCTCGCAGGCGAGCACAAGGGCGGCTACACTCCGTTCAGCTTCGATGTCACGGACCTGCTCGCGGAAGGGGCGGAGCAGGATCTGGCGGTTTCAGTCTGGGACCCGACGGACTCGTGGACGCAAGCCCGCGGGAAGCAGGTTAGTGAACCGAGTGGCATCTGGTACACCTCCGTCACGGGAATCTGGCAAACGGTCTGGCTGGAGCCCGTGCCGGCGGCGTCGGTGGCCTCGCTGGCCGTCGAGCCCGACCGCTCCGGAGGGGCGGCGAGAGTTCGGGTCGCGGCCCGCGGGGAGTGCGATGGCTGCACCGTGCGGCTCGCGGCCTACCGCGACGGCAGCCTGGTGGGAGAGGCGAGCGGCAAGCCCGGAGAGTCCGTCGAGCTCTCGGTGGAGAATCCGCAGCTGTGGACCCCCGACGAGCCGAACCTGTACGACCTCGACGTGACCCTCGCTCGGGGAGAGGACGATCTCGATCGCGTGGGCAGTTACTTCGCGCTCCGCGACATCTCGCTCGGCAAGGACTCCCGCGGATTCACGCGGATGCTTCTCAATGGCGAGCCGCTGTTCATGTTCGGTCCCCTGGATCAGGGCTGGTGGCCGGACGGACTGTACACGGCGCCGACCGACGAAGCCCTGCGCTACGACATCGAGGTGACCAAGATGCTGGGCTTCAACACCGCGCGCAAGCATGTCAAGGTCGAGCCGGCCCGCTGGTACTACCATTGCGACCGTCTCGGGCTGCTGGTCTGGCAGGACATGCCGAACGGCAACTTGCGGCGGGGCGAACCAGGCAATCTGCGCGTGCCCCCGGAGGCCGCCCTGGATGCCGAGCGCCCGGAGGATTCCGCCATGCAGTTCGAGGGCGAGCTGGCCGAGCTGGTCGACAGCTTCTCGTTCTTCCCGTCGATCGTGATGTGGGTGCCGTTCAACGAAGGTTGGGGTCAGTACGAAGTCGCGAAAATCGACGGCTTTCTGCGGGAGCGCGACCCGACGCGGCTGGTCAACGCGACGAGCGGCTGGACCGATCGCGGCATCGGCGACGTGTACGACGCCCACATGTACCCCGGTCCGGGCATGGAGCGGGTCTCGCCCGAGAGGGCCACGCTGCTGGGCGAGTTCGGCGGGCTGGGCTGGCCGGTCGAAGGCCACCTGTGGTGGACCGACAAGCGCAACTGGGGCTACCGCACTTACTTCAGCCGCGAGGACCTGAACGCGAAGTACGACGAGGTCGTCGCCAACCTAGTCGGCCCGCGAGCGCTCGGTCTTGCCGCGGCGATTTACACGCAGACAACTGACGTAGAGGGCGAGGTCAACGGCCTGATGACCTACGACCGGCAGCTCGTCAAGTTCGACGAGGAATCCATCAACGACCTGCACGGGCGGATCTACTCGTCCGAAGGAATCGCCAGGGTCCTGCTCGAGACATCAGAGCACGAGGCCCGGCAGTGGCAGTACCGGACGGACACCCCCGAGGGCGAATGGGCGGGCGGGGATGCCGGCGACGGCTGGGAGACCGGGCCCGCCCCGTTCCAGTCCGGCGACAACCCCAGTTTCCCAACGGGTACGGTCTGGGAGGGCGGCCCGATATGGATACGAACAACGTTCGACCTCGAATCGGTTCCTGACAACCTATGGCTCGAGACCTACCGCGGCGTCGACAGCGGGGCGGTCTACCTCAACGGCGAGAAAGTGTTCGATTTCGCGAACATCCGGCCTGGCGGGCGCCACTACCACCACATGGACCTGAGCGGTAGCGCGAGCATCCTGCGAGAAGGCTCGAACGTGCTCGCCGCGACGGGCGAACTGGCCGAAGGGCCGAGGGGGCTCGACATGGGCCTCTATACGGTCGAGTAGCGAGTCCCAGGACCCGGACTCAGTCGGCTAGGCGTCCCAGCGGCCGGATGTCCTTGCGAAGGCTGCCCAGGAACGCCTCGGATTGCTTCTTCAGCCGCTCGACCACTTCCGGGTGCTTCTCCGCGACGTCGCGCGACTCGCTCGGATCCCAGTGCAGCTGGTAGAGCTCGGCCGGCACGATCTTGACGGTGCCGGTCTCGCTGTCCTGCTGCGTCTTCACGTGCAGCTTCCACTGCTTGGACCGCACGGCGCGCAGCAGGGGGTCGTTCTCAGGCGGACCGTCCTCCGCGCGGTAGCGGAAGCCGCCCTCGAAGAAGTACAGAGCATCGTGGCCTGCGGCCTTGCCGGGGTCGGTCCACAGCGGCTGCAGGTCGCGGCCGTCGATCGTGCGGTCCCTCGGCGGCTCGCCGCCCGAGAGATTGGCCACTGTCGGGAAGATGTCCATGATCGAGGCGATTTCGGATGTGACGAGGCCCGCCGGTATCCGGCCCGGCCAGCGCATGATCGCGGGAACCCTGACACCGCCCTCGTAGACCGTGCCCTTGCTCCCCCGCAGCAGGCCCGCCGAACCCGCGTCGATGCCGTAGCCCGCCCACGGGCCGTTGTCGGAAGTGAAGATCACGAGAGTGTTTCCGTCGAGCCCCAGCTCCTCCAGGGTGTCCAGGATGCGACCCGTGTGGTGATCGATCTCCTCAATGACGTCTCCGTACAGTCCGCGCAGCGACCGGTCTCGGAACGCGCGGCCACGGAAGAGCGGAACGTGCGGCATGGCGTGCGCGATGTAGACGAAGAACGGCCGGTCCCGGTTCGAGCGGATGAACTCGATTGCCCGGTCGGCGTACGCTTGCGTGATCTCCTCCTGGAGCGGATTGGTTTCGATGACGGTCCCGTTCTCTATCAGCGGCAGCGGGGGGAACCAGCCTGCAGGGTAGGTCTCGTCGGATTGGGCGTAGCCGGTGTACCCGGTCCGCTCGCGAGTGTAGGACATGCGCTCGGCCTCGTCCGGCCGGCGCTCGATCTTCGGATGAAACGGCCACATGTCGTTGGAATACGGAAGCCCGTAGTAGGACTCGAAGCCGTTGCGGGTGGGCAGGAACTGCGGTGCGTCGCCGAGGTGCCACTTGCCCAGCATCGCCGTTGCGTAGCCGCGGTCCCGCAGCAGTTCCGCGATCGTGATTTCGTTCGGGTGGATCCCCGTTCGAGCCCCCGGAATATGGTTGAACATCAGGCTGTTCCGGGGAGGGTAGGTGCCCGTCAAGAGGGCTGCCCTGGCAGGGCCGCAGAAAGGCTGGGCGTAGAAGTCCGTGAATCGCAGCCCCTCGGCGGCCATCCGGTCGAGCCGCGGCGTGCGGATGTAAGGGTGGCCTTGCACCCCTAGGTCGGCGTAGCCCTGGTCGTCGGTCAGGACGACGACGAAATTGGGCAAGTCGGGAGTAGCCGCTGAACCGACGAGTCCGGCGACAGCGAGGGCTAGGAGGATGCGCAGTGACATGGGTACTGTCCTATTGTGGCGCTAGGGCGTTGCCAGCCAAGAGCGCGCGAGCGCCTGCGAGACAGGCCGGGCGGATGCTCGTTCACCGCACTCCGGAGGCTGCATCGAGCCGGCGCAGTGCGTCCCGGGCGAGAGCCGCCACGCTCGCATCCGGGTGCAGGCGCAAGGTTTGCTCCAGCTCCGCGCGAGCTTCCCCAAGCTTCCCCTGCTTCGCGTAGATGTCTGCGAGGAACAGCTGCGGATAGCTGAAGTGCGACGGATCGACCTCTTTGGCGCGCAGGAGGAATTCCCGGGCTTTCTGGAGTTGTCCCTTGTAGAAGAAGTTCATGCCGAGCTGCGAGTTGGCCAGCGCATCCTCGGGCTGCATGCTGCGCGCCATCAAGTTAAAGCTGAGCGCCTCCTCGAACCGATTCTGCGAGAGCAGCGTTCCTCCGAGGTTCACCATGGGCGCGTAGGCTAGCGGCTCTTGCTCGAGGGCCTTGCGGAAGCGTTCCTCGGCCTCGACGTACCGGCCGGCCTTGTAGGAGATCGTCCCAAGTTCGTTCCAAGCTTCCGTGTAGGACGGCGAGATCTCGACCGCCCTGAGCAGCAGGGCTACGCCGCTGTCCTCGTCGCCCCTGCGGAGCCGGGCCTGCGCCTTGCGGCGGGCTGCCCGTGCCTTGGCCGAAACCTTGAGGGCAGAGACAGAAACCTTCGCATCCTGCTCGATGCGCTTGGACCGCCCGGCGACCGTGTGTTCCAGGTCGACTTGCACCCGAACCTGCCCGCTGGCATCGGCGAATGAGGGCGTGACCTGCACCGTCTTGCGCGTCACGCCCCATCGGGGATCCATCACGGTCAGCGTGTAACCGCCGGGCTCCAGCCCACGGAACGCGAACCGGCTGTTCCGGACCGGAGCCTCGTCGTAGAACGGGCTCTCGACGGCGGAAATCGCCGCGACGCCTCGATCGAGCTGCGGTTCAACCGTGCCCTGGAGCGCGAGTGATTCGGCACTGACCTGCAGGCAGGCCAGCGCTATGGATGCAGCCAAGCGAAGAATCTTGCGAGTCACCGCAGCCCCAGTCTCCCACGGAGGTGGATTCTACAGGCGTCCGCGCCCGTGATTATCATAAGGAGTTCGCTAGGGCCCGTGGCTGCGGGCAGGGATTCATGAGCCTCGCAACCTTTGCCAGGAACGCCATCGCTGACTACAGGAGCACGGCGGCGGTTGTACCCAGTTCCAAGCAGCTTGCACGCGCGATGGTGGCGCCCTTGCGCGGCAGGACGCCGCGCGCTGTTATCGAGTTCGGGCCTGGCACCGGCGTGATGACGCGCGAATTGCTGGCACTTCTTCCGCCGGACGGCACGCTCCTCGCCTTCGAGATCAGTCCGCGGTTCGTGACCTACCTTCGCGAAACCATCAGCGACTCGCGTCTGCAAGTCGTGTCGGCGGGCGCGGAGACTGCTGCGGCGGAACTGCGCCGTCGCGGGATTGACAAGATAGACGGAGTCGTGTCGTCGCTCGGCATCGGGCTCATGGACTCGGTCGCGGCTGACGCTATCTTTCGGCCGCTGCTGCCCTGCATGCGAGCGGGCGGAGCCATCACGCAATTCCAGTACGTCTACCGCATGCGAATTCACCGCGGATTCGTGGAGCGCTTCGATGTCGGCGACTTCATGGGGCGCTACTTCCGATCTGTCGAGTCGACGCTGGTGCTGATGAACTTGCCGCCCGCGTTCGTCCTCACCTGCCGGGAAGCGCGAGACTGCGCCGACGTGCCGCTGAACGGCCTTCCGCAGAGCGGTAGTTGACGCTGGGAGCTCTTCGGGTCAATGGATCACACGAGCCCCGAAACTCTCGGGCCAGCGTGCCTTACAGGGAACGCGTGCGCATCCAGCCAGCGGTCGATTGTCCGGGGTCCCAGGCCTTGCTTCCGGCAGGGGAGCGGGATGTCTCGGCTATACTCGCAGCTAGCGGGTCGGCTGCCACGTGCCGCTGCCCCGACACCAGTGATCGCAGCGTGCTGGACATCGCCTTGGTCGGGATTCTGATTGTGTCGGTATTCGCGGCGGCGCGCAACGGCATTACGAAAGAGGCTATTCGCATCGCGTCCCTATTCGTTGGCCTGATCGTCTCGATGTGGGGCTACGGTCTCTTGGCCCAGGAACTGCAGCCTTGGATTCAGAACGGGCGAGCTGCCGCAGCCGTCTCGTTCGCGTCGATATTTCTCGGTTGCCTGATCGCCGGCGCCTTGCTGGCGCACGTCCTGGCCGGCGTATGGTCCCTCACTGGCCTTAGGTGGCTGGATATGGCTCTCGGGGCCGGATTCGGCATGATCCGGGGCCTCCTGATCTCGGCCGTCCTGCTGCTCGGCTTGGTCGCTTTCCAGCCGGTTGCCGGAACGTCCCAGATCGTTGCCGATTCGAAGATCGCTCCGTGGGTCATGAACGTCGCTAGGACGGCCGTCGGCATGGCGCCGAAGGGGTTGAAGGAAGCGTTTGGCAAGGGAGCCGCCGAGATCGAGGAGGAACGGGCCGGAGACCGCGCCTGATTGCAAAATGCATGAAAAGAATCACGCCCCGCATCAGGCGCCGACCGCTGCCAATGATTCAGGTCGCTCCATCCAGCGCCGCCGGTTCCTCCAGACCGCAAGCGGCGCGACGCTCACTGCTGCGTCCGCCTCCCGCGTAGCCGGTGCCAATTCGCGCCTGCGGGTCGCCCTAGTCGGCTGCGGAGGCCGGGGCCGGAGCGTCGCCGCGAAGGTTGCTGCCGTCGACGGTGTTCTGCGAATACGCCTATTTCTGCGACGTGTATGGCACAGTCAGGCTGAGTCTGCGCGCGAAGCTCTGGCGAGCGGAGCTGGCAAGGTTGGCAAGGACTACCGGCGGGCTATTGACGACGGGGACATCGACGCGGTCCACGTCGCCACGCCCGATCACTGGCATGCCCTGCCCGCTGTTGATGCGATCCGGGCGGGAAAGCACGTCTACGTAGAGAAGCCGCTGGGACACAACGTCCTCGAAGGCAAGGCGATGGTCAAGGCTGCCGCCACGTCGAAGGCTGTCTTCCTCACGGGCACCCAGCACCGGTCCGCGCCGCATTTCATGGAAGCTGCGGAACTGATCCAGGGCGGCGGCCTCAAGGACGTGCATTTCGTGCGCGTGTGGAATTACGCGAACCTGATGCCGTCCGGGCCGGGCCGGACGCCCGATTCCGAGCCCCCGCCGGGCCTGGACTGGGACTTCTATCTCGGTCCCGCCCCGTGGGTGCCGTTCAATAAGATGCGTTTTCTGCGGACATACCGGTACTTCTACGACTACGCGGGCGGCTGGATCACCGATTTCGGCACCCATCGATTCGACACCGTGCATCAGATCATGGGCAGGGACCGGCCGCGGGCCGTAGCCGCTGCAAGGCGGGCGGTTCGCCGTGAGCGGCATGGGCGACCAGCCCGACCTGCTCCAGGTGACCTTCGAGTATCCCGGCTTCCTGCTCAGCTACGAGACGTGCAACATCAATTCCTTCGGCAGCATCGGGAGACTCGTTTCCGGCATGCCGCTGCACGGCGCTCGAGCCCCCGAAAACCGGCCCAACGGCATGGCGTTCTACGGCAGCAACGGAACCTTGATCGCGGATCGGCTAGGCTACGAGGTGATCCCCGAGGCAGGCGCCTACGGGGGTTCGCTAAGCAATCGCGAAGCCTTCGAAGGGAGCGAGCTGGAACGCATGCACAAGTCCGGCACCGAGCCTTCCGCCCTGCACGCGCAGCACTTCGTGCGTTGCGTGCGCGACGGGGAAGCCCCTCGCTCGGACGCCGTCACGGGGCACCGGTCCTCGCTGATCGCGCACCTCGGCAACATCGCCTATCGCTCCGGTCGCAAGCTCGTGTGGGACCCGGAACGCGAAGACTTAGTGAACGACGCGATGGCGTCGCAAATGCTCGGGCGCAAGGCGCGGAAGCCATGGGACGCGATCAGCCTCTAGGCCTTGAATTCCCGCTCGCCGCTCGCGCGGGACGGGAAACCGGAGAAACCGGAGTTCTCCCGGGAGCGTCTCTCGGAATAGGATGAAGCTGACCGTACTATCGCTTGCAGCGCTACTGGCGCTCGCTCACCTCGGCGCCCAGAACGAGGAAATCGGTGTTGCAGGCGAGGATGCAACGTTCACGCTGGACGTGCAGGTAGTGAACGTCCTCGCAACCGTCAAGGATCGCAGCGGACGCCTTCTCAGCGATCTCTCGAAAGACGATTTCATTCTCTCGGAGAATGGCGTACGCCAGGACATCCGCTATTTCGCCCATCAGACGGAACTGCCGCTCACGATCGGCCTCCTCATTGACACGAGCGGAAGCCAGCAGGCGCTGGTCCCGGACGAGCGCAGGGCGGGGATGATGTTCTTCCAATCGGTGCTTCGGCCCGAGACCGATCTCGCGTTTCTGATGAGCTTCGACCGCAATGTGGAACTGCTGCAGGACTACACAGCCTCCCTGCAGCTTCTGGAGCACGGACTGGGAGGCTTGGAGGTGGAGGTGCCGACCGGCGGATTCCATCCGAACCCGACCGGCAACAGGAAGCAGACCAGCACCGCGCTGCACGACGCGTTGTACCTGGCCGCGGACGAGATGTTCCGCAACCAGGTGGGGCGCAAGGCGGTCGTGATCATATCCGACGGCTTCGACTTCGGCAGCAAGGTCAAGCTCAAGACCGCGATAGAGGCCGCGCAGCGAGCCGACATCGTCGTCTACACGATCGAGTACCTCGACAGGCACTTCCAGGGCTACCTGAGCTTTGGCGCTGGCGCCGGCACTCTCAAGCGGATGTCCGAGCAGACGGGCGGAAGCTTCTTCAAGGTATCGCGAGGCATTCGGCTCGTCGACATCTTCCGGCAGATCGAGGACGAAATGCGCAGCCAGTACAGCATCGGATACAGTCCGAAGAGCGGGCTGGACCTGGGCGGCTTCCGCAAGATCACCCTCAAGAGCTCTCGCAAGGGCGTGAGGGTGCAGGCTCGCGACGGGTACTACGCGGACGCGATCTAGCCGGGGCGCCGCGTCACAGGCTGCGCACGCCGAGTCCCACGACGTCGTCGACGCGCAGCGCTTCCCTGACCACGAACGGCTCGCCGTACTCGGCGTCAATCAGGGCTCCGTAGGTGCGCGCCGCGCTGCGCAGGCGGTCGGCGACATCCGCCTCGCCGGGGAACAGGCCCGAGGCCTGGCTCTGGTCGGCGTACTGAGATCGGTAGCGCAGCAGCGACTCGAGGCGGCGCTCGAACTGCGCCGAGATGTCCACGACGAAGCTGGGTCGCACATCCGCATAGATCGACGCGTACAGGATCTTGCGTGGGCGGTGCGGCTCCCCGTCAACGTCGAGCTTTCGCAAGCCGGCGAGGAAGCAGGCTTCGTAGCCGATCTGGGAGCATCTGGCGTGGTCCGGGTGGCGCGCCTCCCAGTACGGCAGGATCACGACCGCTGGCCTGTACGCACGGATGGAGGCCGCGACTCGCTTGCGGGCCTCGAAGGTGTTCTCCAGGCGGGCGTCGGGCAGGTGCGCGTTGCTGCGGGATGATACGCGCAGGACCTCTGCGGCGCCGGCGGCTTCTTCCAGGCGAAGTTCCGGAGACCCGCGGCTCCCCATCTCGCCCGCCGTAAGGTCTAGGATCGCAGTGCGGTAGCCGCGCTCGGCCATCTTGAGCAGGGTGCCGCCGCACGTCTGCTCGACATCGTCCGGATGAGCCGCGATGGCTAGGACGTGGACTGCGTCGCCCCGTTCCATGAGCTGCCTTCCGAATCGAACCCGTGGCCCGCGTGGCGCAGGAACACGTCCTCCAGGCTGGGCCTCGACACCTTGACGGATTCGATTCGAGAGCCGAAACGGTCCATCAGGCGAGCCGCCCACATCGAGCCTTCGGAATGCTCGAATCGGACTTCGCGGCCGCTGACTCGCGCATCGCCCACGGCGAACTCGTCCGCGAGCGCTGACGCCACTTCGGCTGGCGAGCTTGAAGCGAGAGTGACCACTTCGCCGCCGATCTCCGCCTTCAGTTCGTCGGGAGAGCCCTCCCGGATCAGCCGGCCGTGATCCAGGATCGCGAGCCGGTCGCAAGAGTCGGCTTCTTCCAGGAGATGGGTCGTGAGCAGCGCCGTCACGCCCTCCGACCCGCGCAAGTCCTCCAGGTACCGCCAGAAGGAGAGGCGGGCTACCGGGTCGACTCCGGTGCTCGGCTCGTCTAGCAGCAGCAGCCGCGGGCTGTGCAGGAGCCCCTTGGCAAGGTCCGCCCGGCGTCGCAGGCCGCCGGAGAGCTTGTCCACCCGGTCCTTGCGGCGGTCGCCGAGCCCGACCTTCTCGAGAAGGTCTCGGATTCGAGCGGCAAGCGACGCTCCCCAGAGCCCGTGCATGTGCCCTTGGTGGGTGAGGTTCTCCTCGACAGTCAGTCGGCGATCCAAGCTTTGCGACTGAAACACGATGCCGACTTGCCGCCGCGCCTCGATCGGATCCTTTGCGACATCGATCCCGAAGAGCCTCGCGGCGCCGCCATCCGGAAGGAGGAGCGTGGAGAGGATCCGGAAGAGGGTCGTCTTGCCGCTCCCGTTCGGGCCGAGCAGGCCGAAGATCGAACTGTGCGGCACCTGGAAGCTGACGTCATCCAGAGCCCGGGTCTTGCCGTAGCTGAACGAGCATCCCGAAACGTCGACTGCGGGGGCTTCTGGCATCGAACCGGCTAACTTTCCGACGGTAGCACAGGCACGCCGTGGCCTAGTCGGGACCGGTCGGCCCGGTGCCCGCTCGCGACGGCGGAGCCAGCGATGCTGGCTCAGGCGGTCTCGCGCAGCGTCTGCAGCAGCCCCTTGATGTACCCGAAGCCGTAGGCGAAGCCCTGCCTTCCGTTGGGGTCGTCGTCGTGCCTCGGCATGTGGTCCGGCATGAGCATGTACGGGTAGTCGACTTCCCACAGGGTTCGGGCCACCTCGACCATGTTCATGTCGCCCTCGTCCGGATAGACTTCCTGGAAATTGTCCCGCTTGCCGCGGATGTTGCGGAAATGGATGTTGAAGATCTTACCCGCGCCGCCGATTCGTCTGATCACCGCGTGGATTTCCCGCGCCGGATCCTCGAGCATTTCGGACGTAGTGCCCAGGCAGAGGTTGAAGCCGTGGTACGGACTCTCCTGGATGCCCATGAACTTGTACAGGCCTCCGGGCGTTCCGAGAACCCGGGCGACGCCCTGATAGCCCTCGGGCGGCACGCCGGGATCGTGGGGATGGCATGCGGCCCGGATCTTGTACTCGTTCGCCACCGGGATCACCCGGTCCAGGAAGTACGTGATTCGCTCCCAGGCCTCGTCTTCATTCACGTGCCCGGCCCGGGTGAGCGGCGAGTCGGGCGTTGCCTCGTCGAGCCTCCAGGTCGAGTAAGTAGAGCCCCCGCGGCCGGGCGTCCTCTCGGTGCGCAGCACTCCGAGGATGCTCATGTTGTACTTGAATGCCGGTATGCCCGTTTCGGCGCAGCCCTGGATCATCTTGTGAATATCGTCGATGTCCTTGTCCCGCTCCGGCGATTGCCCCAGCATGATGGCCCCGCGGCTTTCGCGATCGATGTGCGACGAGGCGAGGAATGGCAGGGCGACCATGTCGAGGGCCACGCCTTCCGACTCGCAGAGTTCCCGGGTCTTCTCGAGCTCCTCGGGGAGCCAGTGGCCGCGCTCTCCGGGATGGGGAGGGTAGCCGCAGCAGTGATCGACTCCGTGGCGTTTCAGGAACTGCAGGATCTCGACACTGGTCGGGCTCCGCTGTGCCCCAACATGCATTTTCATCGGCGGATAGGAGGGATTCGGAGCCGGCGTCTCCGATGCGCAGGATGCTCCGGTTGCGCCGAGAGCGGCGGATGTGACGAACGTTCTTCGATTCATGGATGCCTGCTGTTGTTCCTGTCCAGTCACAGCTGCGGTCGCTAGGGACCGTCACCGCCTCGCGGCGGGCTGACTCTCAGGTGATGTGCGTCTAATGGTATCCCAAGGGATCGCTAGCCGCGGCACCGATGCGATTCCCTCGCGGCATCCGCGCAACAGCTGCGGGGAGGTTTCTGATGCCCGGCCGCCAAGGTGGATTCCACTCTCATCGAAAGGGGAAGCGCGCTGCCCACTCCCAACTCAGATTCGCTCTCCGGCTCACTCTCCCTAGCGGAAAAGGGCCTGTCTGGTATGACCGTCGTATCCCAGGGCCGAGTCGCTGGTCGCCACGGGCCCGGGAATCTGCCCGCCCGAAGCTACCGACTCACGTCGCCGGTTGCGCCGATGGGCGTATTCCGTGCCGCGCCCTCAATTCCCTGTACGCTTCCGGACAGGCGATGATAGGAATTAATGATCCTTGTCGTGGACAATTACGATTCGTTCACCTTCAATTTGGTGCAGTTCCTGGGCGAGCTCGGGGCATCGATGACGGTCAAGCGGAACGACGAGATTTCGGTCGATGACGTTCATGCGATGAATCCCGAGCGGATCGTCGTCTCTCCTGGGCCATGCACGCCGAGCGAGGCTGGCATCTGCGTCGACCTCATCAGGGACATGGCTGGCAAGGTGCCGATTCTCGGCGTCTGCCTGGGGCACCAGTCGATCGGCCAAGCGTTCGGCGGCAACGTGATCCGGGCGCCGTATCTCATGCACGGCAAGACCAGCCTGGTCCGGCACGACGGGCGGACAGTCTTCCGGGGCCTCGCGCAGGACTTCGTCGCGACCAGGTATCACTCTCTTGTTGTGGAGCGCGAGTCGCTTCCGGACGAGCTGGAGGTTTCCGCTTGGACAAAGGACGGGATCATCATGGGACTCCGGCACAAGTCACATCCCGTGGAGGGCGTGCAGTTCCACCCAGAATCGATCCTGACCGAGACAGGCAAGACACTGCTTGGCAACTTCCTGCGCAACTGACGCTCGCTAGCCGCGGACCTCTGCCGGCCAATTCACTGGCGACTCGAAGCCCATGACCCACACCGCGCCCGATCCCCCGCTGCTGGACTTCCGCAACATCACCGTTTACCGCGGCGACACGCTGGCCCTGGACGGAATCTCGCTCTGCATTCCATGCGGGCAGCACCTGGCGATCATCGGGCCGAACGGGTCGGGGAAGTCGACATTGATCCGGACGATGATGCGATATGACCATCCGGTGCGGCGCTATCGGCCCGTGATGAAGCTCTTCGGCCGCTCGGACTGGCATATCCATGACATGCGGAAGCTCATCGGGGTTGTGTCGAACGAGATGGTCCAGGCCTGCTCCAAGAGCTCTACCGGAAGAAGCGTGGTGCTGTCCGGCTACTACTCGAGCTTTGAGCTGTGGCCCCAGCACCGCGTTACCGATGAGATGGAGGTGCGGGGCCGGGAAGTGCTGCGCTTGATGAACGCGGAGCATCTTTGCGACAAGCCTGTCAATGCGATGTCAACGGGCGAGGCCAAGCGGGTGGTCATCGGACGTGCGCTCGTCAACCAGCCCCGCGCCCTGCTGCTCGACGAGCCCTCCAACGGCCTGGATATCCGTGCGGCCCTGGAACTACGCGACACCCTGCGCGAGATCGCTGCCCAGGGAACCAGCCTGATCTACGTCACCCATCACCTGCCGGACATCGTGCCGGAAGTGTCGCGGGTGATCCTTCTCAACGAGGGACGGATTCACGCCGACGGCGCGAAGGAGAGATTGCTGTCCGCCGAAACGCTTTCTCAGGTTTACAGGTTGTCGATCGAGGTCGAATGCAAGAACGGCTACTACAACTGCTGGGCCTGACCGGCGGCCGAATCCCCGAAATGGGCGCGAATTGATTCCGCTCTCTGCTTGCCGACCGCGGCCGCGAGGTCTTCGAAAGCGCAATCCCGGATTCCGGCCACGCTACCGAACTTCTGCAGCAGCTTGCGCGCGGTGGTTTCGCCGACTCCTCGAATTTCCAGCAGTTCCGACTGCAGGCTGCGCTTCGACCGCCGCTGCCGGTGAAACGTGATCGCGAAGCGGTGGGCCTCGTCCCGGATTTGCTGGATCGCGTGCAGGACGGGGTTGAAGCGGTCGAGCCGGATCGGCTCGTCTTCCTGGCCGAACACGTATAGCGTTTCCTCGCGCTTGGCGATCGCCGCCAGGGGCTGGGCCGCGGCCCCGAGCTCCTCAAGCGCTTCGGCGGCGGCATGGAGCTGTCCGATACCCCCGTCGACGAGTACGAAGGAAGGGAATGGCTTGCCCTCGGCCTTCAATCGCCTGTAGCGCCGCCCCACGACCTCGCTCATGGCCGCGAAGTCGTCGTTGGCCTGCCTGCTTACGATGTACTTGCGATAGTCGCCCTTCTTCATCCTGCCGTCTTCCCACACCACCATCGAGGCGACGACTTCGACTCCATGCGTGTGCGAGATGTCGAAGCATTCGATCCGTGTGCTCAAGGTGGCGCCGTCCTCTGAAGGAAGCAGGTTCAGCGCCTCGCGCCAGGCTTCGGCGACTTGCGCGGCGGTTGGCTTGCGGACGCGGAAACGCTGCTCGAAGCAATTGCGGGCGTTCGTGGTGACCAGTTCCAGCAGCGCCTTGTTCGATCCGCGCCGTGGCACCGCGATGTCGACCTTCGATCCGCGCTTCTCCGCCAGGAGTTCCGCGAGCGCGGCCATGCCGTCGAATTCCGACGGGACCCTCACCAGCGAGGGCACGTGCCGCTGGCCCAGGTAGACCTGAGGCAGCAGGCTGGCGAGGAACTCCGCTGCGTCGAAGGCTGTGAGGTCTTCCCAGTAGAATTCGCGCCGGTCGACCACCCGTCCGTTGCGCACGTGGAAGAGGTTGGCCGCGACCAGCGGGGGTTCGGCGTGAAGACCGAAGACATCGATGTCCCGGCCCTCGGCCGCAGCGACCCGCTGCCGCTCCGTAATCTCCTCGACCGTCGTGACGAGATCCCTCAGGCCAGCGGCCTTCTCGAACTCCAGCGCCTCCGACGCTTGCATCATTCGGTTCCGCAGGTCCCGCACCAGCTCGTGCCGGCGGCCGCCGAGGAACGCCCGTACGTCACCGGCCGCCCGCTCGTAGGTCTGGTCCGAGACCAGTCCTTTGACGCACGGCCCCCAGCAACGGTGAATGTGGTACTCCAGGCAGGGCCGCGGGTGATTCCTGGTCAGGTCGATCCGGCACGACGGCACCTTGAAGTGCTTGTGGATGAAATGGACCAGGCGGTGCGCCAGATTTCCCGGGAAGTAGGGTCCGAAGTAAGTCGAGCCGTCCTTCTTGAGCCGCCGCGTCACGTAGACGCGGGGGTGCTTCTCGCGCGTCAGCTTGATGTACGGATAGGTCTTGTCGTCCCGGAGCAGGACGTTGTACTTCGGCTGGTGCTCCTTGATCAGGTTGTTCTCGAGCGCGAGCGCTTCCTTCTCGTTTTGCACGAGGATGTTGCCGAGGGAGGTCGACTCGAAGAGCAGGCCGCCTCTCTTCGCGTCTGCCAGCGCCTCGCTCGAGAAATAGTTCCGAATCCGGTCGCGAAGGCTCTTTGCCTTGCCGATATAGAGAACCTTCCCGTCCGCGCCGCGGAACTGGTACACGCCCGGAGAGGCCGGCATATCCCAAGCGGCTTCCCTGAGAAGGTCCCAATGCGGCGGAAGAGACATGACAGTGGAGCCGGGGGCGCACGGCCCACGGGCCCAGTATAGGAATCTCGAACTGCGGCCATGGCAGTGGACGGCGCGGGCAGCCCGCCCGAAGCCGGCTCCGCGCGGCCCCTTCCTGCCGCCAATCACCGGACGCCGTCTTGCTGCGCGGTCGGAACCGCGACCGGCATCCAGCAATTCTTGAACCAGTCCTCGCGGGCGAGGACCGCAACGCAGTTGCGGCCGACCGCGAGTCGCGTCGGGCCGGCCGTGCGGGCAGGATCGCGGGCTGGGAATCCGATTCCGGGCTGCTGTAAGATGTAGTTGCCCTAGGAGACGATTCGAGCGTGGGGGCGCGCTCGGTGACGGCTGAGATTGACCACGAGCCTGATTGAGACGACTCTTGACGAGCCGGACGGGCGGGCGGTCGCCGTTGCGGCGCAAGCGGTTCAGGACGGAGAGGTTGTCGCGATTCCAAGTGACGCGCTATACGTCTTGGTCGCGGATCCCTTCAACCTGAATGCGGTCGCCAAGGTCTTCGAGGCGAAGAGGCGCGAGGCGCATCGCTCGCTTCCGCTGCTGGTAGACGGCGTCCCGATGGCCGAGGACTACTCGACGGGCCTTTCGTCCAGCTTCTACTTGCTGACACGCCGGTTCTGGCCGGGGCCTTTGACGGTGATCGTGCCGGCTTCTACCAAGATTCCCTTGCGCGTGACGGGAAACACGGGCCGTCTCGCGCTGCGCTGCTCCGCCTCGCCGCTCGCTTCGGGTCTGATCGAGCGTCTGGGCACTCCGCTGATCGCCACGAGCGCCAACGTCTCGGGCCGGCCGACTTGCAGAAGCGGGTTCGAGGTGCTGGGGACAATGGACGGGCACATCCGCCTCATCATGGACGGCGGCGTCATTGAAGGGCAGGCGGCGACCACGGTCGACATCACGCCGACGCCGTGGCGCCTGATCAAGGGGGGCAGCGTCTCGCGCCACGACATCGACGCCTGCCTGGCAGGTTAGCCGGCGCGGGCGAGTTTTCGCACCAGCGGTGGCCGCCGCCTTCCGGCCCGTAGCAATGCGAATCGCTGGTCTTTCTCGAATCCAGTCCCTTCCGCGGGAGTGCTGTCGCTACGGCATCGCAAGGGTCGACGGCTGGCTGCCGCTCCGATTCCTTCGGGAACTGGTCCGAATCGGGTCTGCCTGATCGCCCAGCAGTTCTCAGTTTGGGTTTTTTGGATGCTTACGGGCCGTGTAGGAGCCGGGAGCGAGGGACTAGTTTCTGTGGGCTTGACTTTGCGGGTGCCGCTTTCGACGATACAATGTGGCCTCCGTTCTCGATTCCCTCCTGCACAGCTTCCGCCAAGCCGCCTCGGGCCTGCCCGATGCCCGCCGCGGCTCCAACAAGCGCTACGCCCTCGCCGACGCCGCCTCCTGCGCCCTCGCCACCTTCTTCTTCCAGGCTCCCTCCTTCCTCGAGTTCCAGCGCCGCATGCAGGAGGACACCTCCCGCTCCAACTGCCACACCCTCTTCGGCGTGCAGGCCATCCCCTGCGACAACCGCATCCGCGACCTGCTCGACGGTGCCGACCCCGCTCTGTTCGCCGACCTGTTCCCCCTCTGCCTCGACAGCGTCCGCGAGCAGGGCGCCCTCGCCCCCTTCGAGCGCCTCGGCGGCCGCCTGCTCGTCGCTCTGGACGGGATCCAGATCCACTGCTCCGACTCGATCCGCTGCCCGCAGTGCTCGACCCGCCATGTCGGGGCTCACAAGACCGAGCAGTACTTCCATACGATGCTCGCGGCGACGGTCGTCGCCGACGGCCACAACCGCGTCCTGCCGCTCATGCCGGAGTTCGTCCAGCCCCGGCAGGACCCGGCCGCGGACCAGCCGGATCTGTCCGAGGAGCAGCGCAAGCAGGACTGCGAGCGCAACGCCGCCAAGCGCTGGCTGCCCGCCCACAGCGCCGAGCTGCGCCCCTACCGGCCGGTCTTCCTCGGCGACGACCTGTACTGCTGCCAGTCCCTGTGCCGGCTGGTCCTCGAGCTCGGGGCGGACTTCATTTTCGTCTGCAAGCCCAGCTCCCACAAGCGTTTGTACGAACTGCTCCACGACGACTTCACCCACTCCAGCGGCTGGATCAAGACCCGCAACAGCCGCAAGCAGGTCGAGTTGCAGCGCTTCCGCTGGATGCACGGGCTGCCGGTCCGCGACAGCGCCGACGCCGTGCAGGGTGCCTGGGTCGAGTTCGCCATCGAGCGCAACGGCAAGCGCACCTACACCAACACGTTCTTCACCAGTTTGGAAGTCACCGCCGACAACGTGGCGGACATCGCGCGGGCCGGCCGCGCCCGGTGGAAGATCGAGAAATGTGCAATTGCACATTTCTCGATAAATGTGAATTTCAGGATTATGTGAATTCCGCTCTGTAAGCCCTTGCCAAGCCGAGGCACGGGGGCTCTGCGGGTTCACATAATCCTGATGGCCTCAGAGCGTCCGGAGGAACTCAATCAGGCCTTTGTCCTCCTTCCATGGCCGTGCCGGTTGCGTCTTGGGCGGGTCGCAGCAAGCGATCGCTTGGGCCTTGGTCTCGAGATCCACCTCGGCATAGATGTTCGTGGTATCGACGCTGACGTGGCCGAGCCAGGCACGGATCGTGTTCAGATCCACACCGGCGCGCAACAGATGAGTGGCGCAGCTGTGGCGCAGTGTGTGGGGGCTGATAACGGCCTTGGCCGTCAGGGAGGGCACCCGCTGCGCGGCAGCCTCGGCGCACCGTTTGACCAGTGCTCGGATACCAAACCGTGTGAAGGGATGACCGGTCCGGCTGTGGAACAGGAAGGCGTCCGCAGGGCGGTCGCCCGCCAGTTCGGACAGCACAGTGGCTGTACTGGGCCAGACTGGGACACGGCGAATCTTGCCACGCTTGCCATGCAGGGTCACAAGGGAATGGGACTCCGGGCGATCGGCTAGCTGCAAGTCGCCGACCGTCAGGCGGGTCAGTTCGGATACGCGGGCGCCCGTGTTGTACAAGAAAACAAGGACTGCGTACTGGCGGCGACCCTGGGCTGTGGTGCGGTCCGGCACGGCCAGCAGGGCGTCCATTTCGTGCTTCTCGAGGTAGGTCACGGGGCGCGGATCCGCCCGTTTCGCCGAGATGGCCCGGATCTGGCCGGCCCATTCGAGATGCTCGGGATCACGGCTGGCCACGAAGCGGGCGAAGGAGCGGATGGCGGCCAGGCGTTGGTTGCAGGTTTGCGGCGAGCAGCCGCGTTGTTCGGCGAGGCCGGCCAAGAAGGCCCGCACTTGCGCGGCGCCCATGTCGCGTACAGCGAGGCGCTCGGACGGCTTGCGGGCCTGTTCGGCGAGGCAGGGCACGAGCAGGGTGAACGTGTCGCGATAGCCGAGCTGGGTGTTGCGCGACAGGTTGCGTTCGCTCACCAGATGCTCCGCCAAGAAGCGGCGCAGCCAGAAACCGAGAGTGGATCTGTCACGCATGGCAGCCTCCGCGAGGTTCGGCATACCGCGCGAAGCGCGCCGAGGCGGCGCCCAGCAGTTCGGGGGTCATGCTCAGGTAGAGCTGCGTCGAGGCCAGGCTGACGTGCCCCAGGTAGGTCGACAGAACCGGCAGCAGGCGCTGGACGTCCTGTCCCTGGCGGTACCAGCTGACCAGCCGATGCTGGGCAGCGGCGTGCCGCAGGTCGTGCAGACACGGCTGACGACGGGCTCCCTCCAGAAGCGGGATGCCAGCAGCTTCGCGCACGACCCGGAAGCGGCCGCGGACCGTCGCTTGGCGTAGCGGCGTGCCGTCTCGGTTGGCGAAGAAGGGGTGCCCGGCCGCCCCGGCGGGATCCGCCGGCAGGGTGCGGGCCGCATGGGCTGCCAGGGCTTTTCCCAGGGTCGGATCCAACGGGACGAGACGGGTCTTGCCGAACTTCGATTTGCGGACAGTCAGCAGCAGGTTGGCCAGATCGACATCAGCATGGGTGAGTTGCAGGGCCTCCCCGAGACGCAAGCCTGCGCCATACAGCAGTAGCAGCAAGGCGCGGAACGTCTGCGGCCCGAGTTGCCGCACACGCTTGAGAGGGGCTTGCGCGGCCTCCAGCAGGCGGCCCACCTCGTCCCGGCTATACAGATACGGAGGGGCCGAAGGGGGGCGTGGCGGCTCCAGCGCGGGCAGCGGCGAGCGGCTGGCCAGCTCGCGCCCCAGCGCGTAGCGGTAGAAGCCATCCAGAATCGAACGTTTGACGCTTCGCGTGGGGGTCAAGGGTCCGGAGCCGGTCAGAAAGGCGGCGGCTTCGTGCTCCCCGACTTCGTCGAGGTCGGTCTCGCTACCCACGAGGCAAGCGTAATGGTTGAGTGCGTTCGCGCCAGCTTGGAAGCGCGCTCCCGAGGAGCGCTTCCAGGCGACGTAACGCTCAATGGCGTCCCGGACTGTCACAGCACGCCCTCCCAATCGAAGGCGGCCACTTCCCGTAACGCGCCGAGCCCGGTCTTGGCGTAGACCGCGGTCGAGTCCGGGTGCCGGTGTCCCAGACAATCCCCGATCTGCTTCAGGGAGAAGCCTGTATCCAACAGGTGCTGAGCACAGGCATGCCGCAATGCGTGGGGCCCGCTGCGCTGCGAATCGATGCCTAACCGTCGCAGGCGGGGTCCGACGACGCGCCAGAGCCCGGTCGTGCTCAGCGGTCGGGCCGGGGCTTGCAGGGACAGGAAGACCTCGCGGTGCAGGGAGGCTGGACGCACGCCCCGCACATAGCGCAGGATGGCGTCACCGACCGTCCGCGACAACGGATACAGGTGAGTACGCCCCGGCTTGGGGCAGCGGACGCACATCGTTTCCGCCACCCAGTCGAGGTCGTCCAGGCGCAGTCCGCGGACTTCCCCCGAACGCAGGCCGTAGACAGCGAGCAGCAGGAGGATGGCCTGGTCCCGGACATCCGCTGGCCGGTCCCCTTCGGTGGCGGCCAGCAGCCGCTGCACGTCCTCCCAGGCTGGGCCCGCTGGCAGGGTCTCCAAGGAGTACTGACGGGGCAACGGGATCGCTGCGGCCAAGCCCGGACGGCACCGGCCGCAGTCCTCGGCGTACCGAAAGAACGCTCGCAAGGCGCTGGCATAGGCAGCCAATGTCTTCCGCGCCACATCCTGCGACGCTTTGTCCGCCAAGGCCCGGTCCACATCGGCGACCGTGATGTCTGCCAGCGACGGCTTGTCGCCACAGTGCCGGCGCAGGAACTCCCGCGCTCGGGAGCAGTAGTTGCGGACCGATTCCGCAGACAGTCCGCGCTCGCGGAGCAAGCTGTCGGCAAACGCCGCCAGCCGCTCGGCGTGGGGCGTCGGCTCGGGATCTGTCGCATCCAGGCGTCCGCTGAAGCGAAGCCACCTCAGCGTGCCTGTTACGAAGGCCCGCTGACGCTTCCCGCCTTGCTCGACTTTGCGGCCGGCCGCCCACCGCTGCCCGGCCGCTTCGACCTCGGCGACCGGGATCGGGCCCGGCTCCTGCAAGGGCAGCAACTGCACCGCCTGCAGCTGGTGTCTGGCGACATCGCGGATCGTTCTGTCTGCGAGCCCTCGTGCCGCGCAGTGATCTAGGTAGCAGAGGCGCAACCGGAGCAGCGGGGCGGCTAGGTGCCGCTGCACCGTTCGCGCCTCCTTGAAGAGTGTTTCGAACATGTTCAGACCTCCTTTCGAAACGAAAGACGATCCGACAATCCTGCCACCGCCGTATTTTTATGTGAACTGGCAGAGCCCCCGTGCCTCGGCTTGGCAAGGGCTTACAGAGCGGAATTCACATAATCCTGAAATTCACATTTATCGAGAACGAGGGATTCAACTGCCTGGCGCGCCACGGTTACAACATCAAGCGGAATTTCGGGCACGGCCGCAACGGTCTCGCCAACCTGCTCGCGACGCTGAACCTGTTCGCCTTCGCGCTGCATGCGGTCCAGGATTGCGTCTCCGACTTGTGGCGGCAATGCCGGGCTCGGGCCGGCACCCGGCGCAACTTCTTCGCGACCCTGGGCTTCCTCACGGAGTGGTTCTGCTTCCGCAGCTGGACCGCCCTGTTCGAGACCCTGTTAAGAAAGCGCCCGCCACCGGCCAGTCCCCGGGTGGCTGCGCTCGCCCCGTCATGACGCAACCGGCCAGCCATCCGGCCAGCGGCGGGCTCGCCCCGAACCCAGCGGCGGGGGTGCCTGGCAAGGCCCGCGAGCACGCCACTGCCCGTGCCATGCAGCCCGGCCCCCCCGGCCTGCGTTCCCAGCCGCCCTGATCACCCCGCAACTGCCTCTCTACGGCACGCCCAAACGCTCGCCGATCCCAACCCACACCAGCCAGCTCCCCCATCCTGAGAATTGCTGCTGATCGCCAGACACTCTGTCCCATCCCCGTCGGATCGACCTATAATTGGGGTTCCGTTTCACCCGCCAATAGGCGGCAGGAGGTTTGCAATGGGAGAATACGCCCACGCCAAGGTGCTGGTCAGCACGGACTGGGTCAAGGCGCACGCTGGAGATCCCGACGTGCGGGTCGTTGAGGTCGATGTCAATACGGCCTCGTACGACGAGGGCCACGTGCCGGGTGCCGTCGGATGGGCTTGGGACAGCCAGCTTTGCGACACGGTGCGGCGCGACATCGTTCCGAAGGAGGCCTTCGAGCGCCTGATGGCCGAAAGCGGGATCGGCCGCGGCACCACGGTCGTCCTTTACGGCGATAACAACAACTGGTTCGCTGCCTGGGCATTCTGGCAGTTGAAGATCTACGGGCACGAAGACGTGCGCTTGATGAACGGCGGCCGCGTCAAGTGGCTGGCGGAGGGCAGGGACCTGTCCGCTGATGCGCCCGAGCCGGTCCGAGCGGATTACAGCGCCGCCGATCCGGACTTCTCCCTGCGAGCCTACCTGCCGGCGGTCAGCGCGGCCGTCGAGGCGGGCAGCGTGGAACTGGTCGACGTACGCAGCCCGGCCGAATTCAGCGGGGAAATCCTCTCCCCTCCCGGTCTGCCCGAGACATGCCAGCGGGGCGGTCACATACCAGGTGCCAGCAACATCCCCTGGGGCAAGGCGTGCAACGAGGACGGCACGTTCAAAAGCGCAGACGAGCTTCGGGATCTCTACAGGGATGCCGGCATCACCGGCAGCAAGCCTGTCGTCGCCTACTGCCGGATCGGCGAGCGATCCAGCCATTCGTGGTTCGTGCTGAAATACTTGCTGGGCCTGGATGGGGTGACCAACTACGACGGCTCGTGGACCGAGTGGGGCAACCTGGTCGGCGCGCCGGTCGCCCGCGGCGCATGAAGGCCGATCACTACACCGTCCGGACGGCGGAACTTTCCGGCTGGCCGGTGCGGATCACCACCTACCGGATCGGCGCGACGTGGCACGCCAAGGCAGATAACGTGTCGCCGGGCGCCAACATCGCCGCGGCCCGGGCCGACACCTTGGAAAAGGCGGAGGCCCTCGTAGTGGAGAAGGCGCGGACGCGGCTGGCCGCCACGCGGCGCGTTTCCTGAACAGCCCCCATGCGAGTGCAGATCTTTTCCGACATCCACGGGGACATTGCGAGCTTGCGGCAGGCGGTCGCCGTCGACGCCGATATCTATATCGCTGCCGGGGACCTGGTGACTTGGCCGGCCCCTCTTGACCCTTGCGCCGACGCCTTGGCGCATCTCGGGGACAAGCTCTGGGTCATGCCGGGCAACAACGAGACCGACGATCAGGTGAGGGAGTTTTGCGAGTTGCACGGGTTCCGCAACTTTCATGAGACGGCCTACGAGATCGGCGGGACGCACTTCGCCGGGCTCGGGTACTCCAACGCAACGCCCTTCGACACCCCAGGGGAGTACTCGGAGGACGAACTTGCCGAGCGCCTGGCGAGATTCGCGAGTCTCCGGCCACAGGTCCTGGTCTGCCACGCTCCTCCGAAGGACACCGAACTCGACCAGGCGGCTCCCGGCCTCCACTTCGGGAGCTCAGCTGTTCGCGACTATATCGACCGGCACCAGCCAGATTACTGCTTCTGCGGCCATATCCACGAGGGGGCCGGTCGAGTGATCCGTCTCGGGGCGACGCTGGCATCGAACGTAGGCAAGCCAGGCTACCTGTTGGAACTCTAGGGCTGGCCTCTCCCGCCCAGGGGGCGGCCCATCCCGTAAAATGAAGATTCCCGCTTGGCCCGTACCAGGCCTTCGCGCACCATTACATGCCAATTCAGCACCCTGTGGCGGCCGTCGCCATGCCGGTGGCCGGTGACGCATCCGGTCCGTCGCCGAAATTCTGGCTATGCGCCGGAACCCTGTGGCTGCGGGAAGTACGCGGATTCTATCGCCAGCCCAGCCGGATCATCGGCAGCCTGTCCACTCCGTTGCTGTTCTGGTTCGTGCTCGGATCCGGGTTCGGCTCCTCGCTGCTCGCCGAGGAAGGCGGCTACGCGCGGTTCTTCTTTCCCGGCACTGTCGCGCTCGCCGTGCTATTCACGTCGATCTTCGCCAACATCTCGCTGATCGAGGATCGTCGCGAGGGCTTCCTGCTGGGGGTGCTGGTCGCGCCTGTGTCTCGCCTCTCGCTCGTCCTGGGCAAGGTGTTCGGATCCACGACGCTGGGTGCCATCCAAGGGGCCCTGCTCCTGCCGCTTGCGCCGCTGGCCGGCCTGACGATTGATCCGGCGACCCTCCCGGGTGTGTTCGGGATCATCTTCCTGACGGCGTTCGGACTCACGGCCCTCGGCTTCTACTTGGCTTGGTGGCTCGACTCCGTGCAGGGGTTCCACTCGATCATGAACCTGGTGCTCATGCCAATGTGGCTGATGTCCGGGGGCGTCTTCCCGATGGACGGCTCCTCGGCGTGGGTGCGCTGGCTCACAGCCGCGAACCCCCTCGCCTACGGAGTGGCTGAATTGCGCAGGCAGCTGGGCGCGCCGGTTCCGGACGCCGCGCCGTCCTCGACCACTTGCTGGCTCGTGCTGGGCGGCTTCGGCATAGCGACGCTGGTCGGAGCGTGGTACCGGGCGTCCAGAACCAAGGCCTCGCATCTCGCCTGAGCCCGCGCCGGCGGCGGGAGGTATCGAGTCATGGAATTCACGGACCTCCCCACGCTGAACGCGTGCCTGAACCTAGTGGCGACAGTTTTCCTCGCCGCCGGGTACTTCTGGATCCGCCGGGGCGACATGCGTCGCCACAAGGCCAGCATGCTCTGCGCCTGCGCCGCCTCGACGGCATTCCTGACGAGCTACCTGATCTACCACTGGCACGTCGGGTCCGTGCCGTACGCCGGCCAGGGCTGGGTCCGGCCCGTCTACTTCATCATTCTGATCAGCCACATCCTGCTAGCCGTCGCGATCGTGCCTCTCGTCGCCCTGACGCTTCTGCGCGCGTCGCGCGGCGCCTTTGAGAGGCACCGCAGGATCGCGCGATGGGCCTGGCCGCTCTGGATGTACGTCTCGGTGACCGGAGTCGTCATCTACGGGATGCTTTACCACGGGTAGGCCGATCTTGCTGTCCAAGCTCCGCACCCTGTTCCCCTATCTCCTGCGCTACCGCTGGCGATACTGCGGCGGCCTCACGGCCCTGGTGTTCCGCGGCTTGCTCGCTACCGCTCTTCCGTACCTGCTCGGCAGGGCGATCGACGCGCTTGCGGAGGGGAACCAGGCCCACGCCGAGCGGTTCGTGGCGATCCTGCTCGTCGTGGCGGTCTGCAAGGGGATCGCCCAGTACGCCATGCGGTGGACTCTGATCACAATATCGCGCGATATCGAGTACGACTTGCGCAACGACCTCAGCGCCCACCTGGTGGGTCTGGACCGGCGATTCTACGAGCGCCACCGAATCGGCGACCTAATGGCCCGGGCCACGAACGATCTCGCCCAAGTGCGGTCCCTGCTCGGCCCCGGCCTTATGTACACGGCCGAAATCGCCGTCATCTTCCTGTCGGTACTCACGGTCATGGCGCTGACGGACTGGGTCCTGACCTTGCTCATCTTCGCGCCGATGCCGCTGATCTCGGTCGGAGTCGGCTATTTCGGACGCCGGACACACGCGCAGTTCCAGAAGGTGCAGGCGTGCTTCTCCGCAATCAGCGCGCGCGTGCAGGAGCACCTGTCCGGGCTGCGGATGCTGCGCGCCTACGGGCAGTCGCGCCACGAGGAGCTGCGCTTCGGGCGATCCAATGCGGACTACTTCGACGCGAGCCTCGGGTTAGTCCGCATCTGGCGCACCTTCTATCCGCTGCTGGAATTCCTGGTCGGCATTGCCGGAATCTCGGTGCTCGGCTTCGGAGGCTGGCGAGTGCTGCAGGGCGAGATCACTGTCGGCACGTTCACGATGTTCCTGTACTTCCTGGCGATGCTCACCTGGCCGATGATCGGGATGGGCGTGGTGGTGAACATCACCCAGCGGGGCGTCGCTTCGCTGGGCCGCCTTGACGAACTCCTGCGGCAGCGGCCCGAGATCGCGGATGGCGCCAACACCTTGTGGAGCTACAGGCATGTGCGCGGGCAGATCGAGTGGCGGAACGTCACGGTCCGATACCCGAACGCGGCCGTTCCGGCCCTGCGCGGGGTCAGCCTGCACGTCCTCGACGGCCAGTCGCTCGCGCTGATCGGTCCGGTCGGCAGCGGCAAGTCAACTCTGGCGAACCTCGTGCCAAGGCTGCTGGATCCCACCGAGGGCGAGGTGCTCGTGGACGGCCTCGATATCCGGCGGCTGCCGCTGGCGGTGCTCCGCCGCTGCATCGGGCACGTCCCCCAGGAGACGTTCCTGTTCAGCCGCACGATCGCCGAGAACATCAGCCTGGGCGCTCCCAAGGCCGAGACGAGCCGTGTCGAGGAAGCGGCCCGCGCCGCGATGCTCTCGACGGAAGCCGACAGCTTCCCGCAAGGCCTGAACACCATCGTTGGCGAACGGGGCATCACGCTCTCGGGCGGGCAGAAGCAGCGCGTGGCCGTGGCGCGCGCCCTCCTGGGAAACCCGAGCGTCATCATTCTCGACGATGCGACCTCAAGCTTGGACGCCGAGACCGAGCACGCGCTCCTGGGGCAGGTGCGCGCGGACATGCGCAACCGCACGGTCCTGATCGTTACCCACCGCGTCTCGTCCGCGCGTCTCGCCGACCGCATCGCAGTCCTGGACAAGGGAACGGTCGTGGACACCGGGACCCACGAAGAACTGATCGATAGGGGCGGCCTGTACGCTCGGATGCACGACCGGCAGCGGCTCGAAGAGGAGCTGGCTCGGCGATGAGCACAGGCAGGTCCATCGGGCGCGACACCGCGCGGGAGGATACTTCGGCGGCCGTCATCTACGACGCCGCTCTCCTCAAGCGCCTGTGGCAGTACCTGCGGCCCTACTCCGGCTACGCCGGGGCGTCTCTGGCGCTGCTGATGCTGAACTCCGCGCTGGGCGTATCGTGGCCGCTGCTCACGCAAGTCGCCGTGGACCGCTACCTGAAGCCCGACCCTTCGGCCAGTTCGTTCCTCGACCCGCTGCTCCCGGACGAGCCCCTCGACGGTCTTGTCTGGATCCTCGCGATCTACCTGGCGGTGCTGGTGCTCTCCGCGCTGACGCGAGCGGCCCAGATCCAGACGATGAACTACACGGGCCAGCGGGTGATGCGCGACATCCGCCGGGAGATCTTCGGGCACCTGCAGCGGCTGCCGGTACCGTACTTCGACCGGACTCCGAGCGGCCGGCTGGTCACGCGGGCCACGAGCGACGTCGACGTGCTGAACGAGCTGTTCACGTCAGGGCTCGTTGCCGTCGCCGGCGACATCCTCACTCTGGTCTGCGCCTTCGGGGCGATGCTGTACCTCAGCCCGAGGCTGGCGCTCGTCTACCTGGCTGTCGCGCCGCTGGTCATGATCGTCAGCTTCGTGTTCCGGCGTTTCGCCCGGAGCAGCTTCCGCGACGTTCGCAAGGCCGTTGCGAAGCTCGCGTCGTTCCTGCAGGAGTGCTTCGCGGGAATTGCCGAGGTGCAGCTGTTCAACCACGAGCGACAGGCAATGCGGGACTTCGACGCGATCAACGAGGAGCATCGCCGGGCGAATTACCGCTCCGTGCGAGCCCACGCGGTCTTTTTCCCAGTCATCGAGTGGCTCAACTACCTGGGGCTGGCGCTGCTGATCATTCTCGGAGGGGGCTGGGTCGTCGATGGCAGCGTATCGCTGGGCGTGATGCTGGCGTTCCTCCAGTACGGAAGCCGAGTCTTCCGCCCAATCCAGGACCTGGCCGAGAAGTACAACGTCCTGCAAGCCGCGATGGCGGGTGCAGAGCGGATCTTCGAACTGCTCGACACCAGGCCTCCCGATCCGCCGGGCGAGCGCGAGACGTCCCATGACCTGCAGGCTCCCAGCGTCGAGTTCCGCAACGTCTGGTTCGCCTACAAGGACGAGAACTGGGTGCTCGAGGACGTCAGCTTCGAGGTCGAGCCGGGCGGGATGCTGGCGGTGGTGGGGCACACAGGGGCGGGGAAGAGCACGTTGGTCAACCTGCTGCTGCGCTTTTACGAGGTCCAGCGCGGCACCGTACTCGTCGGAGGCATCGATATTCGGGAGTGGACCCCCGAATCGTTGCGAGCGCAGTTCAGCGTGGTCCTGCAGGATCCCTGCCTGTTCTCTGGCACGATCGCGGAGAATATCGGCCTGGGCGACGAGGGCGTGCTGCCTGCGCGCATCCGGCAGGCGGCCGCAAATGCCCATTTGGCGAGCCACATCGAGTCCCTTCCTCGCAAGTACGAGGAACCCGTGCTCGAGCGCGGAGCCGGGCTTTCCTCGGGTCAGAAGCAACTCGTGGGGTTTGCGAGGGCGCTGGTTCACGGGCGACCGTTCCTCGTTCTTGACGAAGCCACCTCGAGTGTCGATCCGGATACGGAGAGGGATATCCGCGACACGCTGTCGAAGCTGCTTGTCGGAAGAACCTCGATCGTAATCGCGCACCGCTTGTCGACGATCCGCCGAGCGCGGAAGATCCTGGTCCTGCACCGGGGACGCGTCGAGGAGATGGGAACGCACGATGAGCTGCTAGCGAGGGAAGGCATCTATTCGAGGCTGTACGAGCTGCAGTCGCTTTCCGAGGCGGTAGGCGCAGCCTGACCGGGTGCCGGGCCCGTGCCTGCGGCGGAGTGTCGACCCGGGCAGGTCCGGGCACAGCGAACCGATCGGGACGGATAATGGATCCTGCCGGCCACGTTGCCCATGAGAGCCGCGCTCGTCATTCCCGCGCTGAACGAGGAGTCCTCGATCGGTCCTGTCCTGGAGCAGGTGCCCGCGGGGGTCTTCGACGCCGTCGTCGTGGTCGACAACGGCTCTACCGACCGCACCGCTCGCGAGGCCGCGGCAAGAGGGGCGATCGTTGCGTTGGAGCCGAGGCGGGGATACGGCAGCGCGTGCCTTCGCGGGCTGGAGGCGCTGCCCGAGGATGTCGAGGTTGTCGCCTTCATGGACGGAGACGGCAGCGACGACCCGCGGGAAGCCGAGCGGTTGCTGCGGCCCATCCGAGACGGGATCGCCGACCTTGTGCTCGGTTCGCGCGTCCTGGGCCGCCGGGAGCCAGGCGCTCTCTACGCGCACCAGCGCTTCGGCAATTGGCTAGCGACCAGCTTGCTATGGATGCTGCTCGGCTATCGCTACACCGATCTGGGGCCGTTTCGTGCCATCCGAGCCGACAGCTTGCGGACGCTCGGGATGACCGACCGGGGATACGGCTGGACTGCGGAGATGCAGATCAAGGCGCTCCGGCGCGGCTTGCGCGTCATCGAGGTGCCGGTTTCGCGCCGTTCGAGAATCTCGGGTCGCAGCAAGGTCAGCGGAAGCGTTCGCGCGAGCATCGCCGCGGGCTGCACGATTCTCTGGACCGTCGCTCGCGGGGCGGTGGCGCCGCGGCGCTGAGCGGCCGCATCCGGCCGCTGCGCTGGTAAGGTTGAATGGCGGGGTCGGGCCGGCCGCTGCGATAGAAGGCGTCTGTTTCGAGCCCCGTTCGGAGGAACTCATGCGTTTGAAATCTCGGTCGTATCCCTGGTTGCGCTTCGCGGTCGGCCTGGCGGTCATGGCGGTCGCCCACGCGACTCTCCGCGCGGATGTCGATGTCGTTCCGGAAAGCCCCGTCCGCTGGCAGCCCGTAACGATGACGTTCGACGGGCCGGAAACGTCCGAGGACGCGACTCCGAACCCGTTCCTGGACTATCGCATGAACGTCTCGTTCTCGCACCAGCAGTCCGGGGAGTCGCGCACCGTGCAGGGATTCTTCGCCGCCGACGGGAACGCCGGCGAGACGTCGGCGGACGCAGGGACCAAGTGGCGCGTCCGCTTCACGCCTCCCCTCGCGGGGACGTGGGCATGGCGGGCCGAATTCCGCTCCGGCCCCGGCATCGCGCTCAGCGACGCCGCAGGGACGCCCGAGTCGTTCGATTCGGAATCCGGCACCCTGACGGTCGGAGCGGCCCCTGACGGGGCGCCGGGCTTCGCCGCCAAGGGATTCCTGACGCCGTCGGGCGGGCACTACCTGCAGTTCTCCAACGGGGACCGCTTCCTGAAGGGCGGTGCCGATTCGCCCGAGAACTTCCTCGGCTACTTCGAGTTCGACGGCACGGTCGACACGGCCTCGCACGGAGGCGTGTCGACCGACAAAGGATCGTTCCTGCATCGCTTCGAGCCGCACGCGGGGGACTGGCAGCAAGGCGATCCGACCTGGCAGGGCGGCAAGGGCAAGAACATTGTCGGTGCCTTGAACTATTTGTCGTCCAAGGGCATGAACAGCGTCTACTTCATGACCTACAACTTGGACGGCGGTGATGGCAAGGACACGTGGATCTGGACCGATCCCGAGGTCCGGGACCGTTTCGACGTCTCGAAGCTGGCGCAGTGGGACATCGTGTTCTCTCACATGGAGCGGCTCGGGATCGCGATGCACCTTGTCATCCAGGAGACCGAGAACGACGAGGAACTTGGCGGCGGCCCCGGCCTGAACGACGTCCGCAAGCTCTACCTGCGGGAACTGGCGGCGCGCTTCGGCCATCACCTCGCGATCGTGTGGAATCTCGGCGAGGAAAACGACACGCCGCACGGCGACCGAGTGGCCATCGCCAGCTACATCCGGCAGGTGGACCCGAACAACCACGCCATTACGGTCCACACGCACAACACCCGGAGCCTCCGGACATACACCAGCCTGATTGGATCGAGCCTCTTCAGAGCCACCTCGATCCAAGGGCGGATGGAAGACACGAACCGGGAGACTGTCATGCTCCGCATGCGCTCGGCCGCCTCCGGCTCGCCCTGGGCGATCTTCCACGACGAGCAGACTCCCGCCTCGGCGGGCGTGGTGCCGGATGCCGACGATCCGCAGCACGACAAGCCGCGCAAGCATGCCCTGTGGGGCAACCTCATGGGGGGCGGCTCCGGCGTGGAGTGGTACTTCGGCTACCAGTACGACCATATGGACCTGAACTGCGAGGACTGGCGCTCGCGCGACGCGATGTGGGACCAGACGCGCCACGCTCTCGAATTCTTCCAAGAGCACCTGCCGTTCTGGGAGATGTGGCCCGCGAACGACCTGGCTGACGACGACAACGCCTACGTGTTCGCCAAGGAAGGCGAGATCTACGTCATATATATACCCGAGGCCTCGCAGACGCGTATCACGGTTGCGCCCGGCAATTACAGCCTGCATTGGTACAACCCTCGGAACGGAGGCGATCTCAAGCCCGACAGCAAGAGGTCCGTCATGGCCGGCGAGATGCTGATGCGCAACGACGGCAGCGTCCAGCTCTCGCCGCCGAGCCAGCCCGGAAAGGACTGGGTCGCGCTGCTCAGGCGGATGTCCGCGGAGCGCTAGCGGAGACCGGACCCTGTACGATGTTGCTGGCGATTCCTCGCGAATTCGACCGCTCGCGCAATCCTGCGCATGGAGAGGATGCATGACCCGACGATTGACGATGGCGCAGGCCACGATAGAGTTTCTGAAGAACCAGCACGTCGAACGGGATGGCCGCCGGCAGCGCTTCTTCGGCGGGTGCTTCGGGATCTTCGGCCACGGCAACGTGACGGGGCTGGGCCAGGCGCTGCATCAGGACACGTCGTTCCCCTATTACCTGTGTCGCAACGAGCAGGCGATGGTGCATACGGCCGCCGGCTACGCCAAGGTGTCGAACCGCCTCCGGACGCTGGTTTGCACGAGTTCGATCGGCCCCGGCGCCACCAACATGGTCACCGGGGCGGCCGCGGCCACGATCAACCGCTTGCCGGTGCTGCTCCTGCCGGGGGACATCTTCGCCCGTCGCAACGTGGCTCCCGTGCTGCAGCAGCTGGAATCGTCGCAGACGCAGGACGTCTCCGTGAACGATTGCTTCCGGGCGGTCTCGAAGTACTGGGACCGCATCCAGCGCCCGGAGCAGATCGTGACGGCCCTTCCGGAGGCAATGCGCGTGCTGACTTCGCCGGCCGAGACCGGCGCGGTGACGCTCGCCATGCCGCAGGACGTGCAGACCGAGGCGTTCGACTACCCCTCGGCTCTGTTCGAGGAACGGGTCTGGCCGATCCAGCGGCAGCGCGGGGACGCGCAGGCCATCGAACAAGCAGCTGCCTGGATTCGGCGCGCGGAGGCGCCGCTGATCGTTGCGGGCGGTGGCGTGCTCTACAGCGGGGCCTGCGAGGTCCTGGCGGACTTCGCGTCCGCGACCGGCATCCCGGTGGCGGAGACGCAAGCGGGCAAGGGCGCTCTGCGCTACGACCACGCGCAATCCCTCGGCGCCATGGGGGTGACCGGAACGCCCGGGGCGAACGTCGTCGCCCGGGATGCCGACCTCGTGATCGGCATCGGAACCCGCTACAGCGACTTCACGAGCGCTTCCAAGACGGCGTTTCAGAATCCGGCCGTGCGCTTCCTCAATATCAATGTTGCCGAGTTCGACGCCTTCAAGCACGCGGCTTTGCCGCTGGTGGCGGATGCCCGGGCGGCCTTGGAGGAACTCTCGATCCTGGTCGCGGAGTACCGCGTTCCGGCCGGGCACGCGCTGCGGGTCCGCGAGTACCGCGACATCTGGGAGAGAGAGGTTGACCGGATCTACGGGCTCGGGCATGGGCCGCCGATCAGCCAGGGGGAGGTGATCGGAGCGGTGAACGAAGTGGCGGGAGACCGTGACGTCGTAGTGTGCGCAGCGGGCAGCATGCCGGGCGACATGCACAAGCTCTGGAGGACCAAGAGTCCCAACTCGTATCACATGGAGTACGGATACTCGACGATGGGATACGAGATCGCCGCGGGCCTCGGCATCAAGCTGGCGGAGCCCGACCGGGAAGTCTACGTGATGGTGGGCGACGGATCGTACCTGATGATGGCCCAGGAAATTGCTACTTCGGTCCAGGAGGGAGCGAAGCTGAACGTCGTCGTGGTCGACAACCACGGGTTCGCGAGCATCGGCGGCCTGAGCGAAGCCTGCGGCAACGATGGCTTCGGCACGCAGTACCGCTGCCGCACCAACGGCCAGCTCGGCGGGCGGCTCGTGGGGGTGGATTTCCTCGAGAACGCTCGCAGCCTGGGCGCGGAGGCTTGCCGAGCGACCACGCGCGAGCAACTCAAGGAATCGCTGCGGGCGATGAACGGCCACGACCGCACGAGCGTGGTTGTCGTCGAGACGGACCGCAACGCGCGGGTGCCCGCCTACGAGTCCTGGTGGGACGTTCCGATCGCCGAGGTCTCCGAGGTGCCTGCAGTGCAGTCTGCCCGCGAGGAGTGGCAGGCGGGCCGGGGCAAGGAGCGCGATTACCTGTAGGTTGCGCATACCGGCTCGATAGAGCGCGTAGTGCCCGGGCCATTGCGAGGATTACTTCGTGCTTGTAACTACTGTTTCATTCGTAGGCTTCACCCTTCTGGTCGCGGCGATCTCGTACGCCTACACGCGGCGCGATCGGATGACGACCTGGGACGCGTACTTCCTGGGAGGGCGGAGCCTTACGGGGTGGGTCATCGCAGGCTCGCTGATGCTGACCAACCTGTCGACCGAGCATCTTATCGGTCTGAATGGCGACGCCTTCAACCACACCATCGCCGTTACCGCATGGGAGACGACAGCTGCGCTCGCGATGGTGGGTACCGCCCTCTATTTCCTGCCCCGCTTCCTGCGAATGAGCCTGTCGACGCTCCCGGAATACCTGGCGTCCCGCTACGACAAGACGACCGGGGTGATCGCGGCGACCATCTTCCTGTTCTCGTACGTGCTCGCGATTCTCCCGGTCGTGCTGCTGTTCGGCGCGAGCGGCATCGACAGCCTTTTCGGCCTGCAGGAGGCGCTCGGCCTGAGCCAGACGCAAGTGGTATGGCTTCTGGTCTGGGGCGTAGGCACCCTCGGCTCGCTGTACGCGATCCTCGGAGGCCTCAAGGCCGTCGCGATTTCGGACACGATCAACGGTGTCGGCTTCCTGATTGCGGGCCTGCTCGTTCCGCTGCTGGCGCTGATCCAGATCGGAGACGGGAATCCCTGGATAGGGCTGGAGACGGTGTACGTGGAGGAGCGCCCGAAATTCGACATCACGGGCAACGAGCCGGGCTCGTTCCTGCCGTTCGGCGTCCTGTTCACAGGCATGGTCGTCAACCAAATCTTCTTTTGGTGCGCCGGCCAGCAGATCGTCCAGCGAGGCTTGGGAGCCAAGAACCTCAAGGAAGGGCAGAAGGGCATGCTGATCGCGGCGTGCTTCAAGCTGATCGGCCCGTTGGTGATCGTGCTGCCGGGCGTGATTGCCTATCACATGTTCAAGGACACGCTGGGGCCCGACGACTACCTGCTGGCATATCCGACGCTCGTCAAGGCCGTGCTGCCGGACTGGCTGAGCGGGTTCTTCGCCGCGGTCATGGTGGGTGCCGTGCTGAGCACGTTCAACAGCGTGCTGAACTCGTCGGCCACGCTGTTCTGCCGTGACATCTACGGGTCGGTCATGCGACCGAACGCCTCCCCGCGCGAGTTCGTCTTCGCAGGCCGCGCTTGCAGCATCGCGCTCGCGTTGGCAGCGATGCTCATCGCGCCGATGATCGATACGTCGGGGAGCCTCTACAACTATCTCCAGAGGATCAACGCTACCTTCTTCGGGCCGATGCTCGCCGTGATCCTGCTCGGCATGCTGTCGAGCCGCGTGTCGGCCTTTGCCGCGAAGGCGGGCCTTGTCGGTGGCCCGATCCTTTTCTTCTTGCTGGTGTTCACGTTCGACGATCCGGTGCAGTCGTTCCTGGGAGGCCTGTTCGGCACCTCCGACGAAATCCATTTCCTGCACTTCCTCGCGATCGTGTTCGTCGTCGTGGTTGCGTTCATGCTGGTGTCGTCCATGCTCCGCCCTGCCCGGAGCCGCTATGTCGAGCCTGACGACGCGCCCGTCGACATGACACCTTGGAAGCACGCGAAAGGGCTGGGGGCCTTCGTGTGCGTCTGCACGATCGCGTGCTACCTTCTGCTCGCGCAGTGAGCGGGCGGGCGATTCACGGACGTCTCGCCGGCCGGGGCGGACATGCCTCGGGCCGGATTCAGGCCGCCAAGCCCGCCGACTGCAGGAACCTGTAGTTCGCGGCTGCGTCTTCGAACGACGACTGGACGCTCAAGGGGCCGCGGTCCTGTTCCACCGTGGCCCAGCCCGAGTAGCCTGATTCTTCCAGTGCCTGCTTGAGCGCAAGGAAGTCCATTGCCCCGTCGCCCAAATTGCAGAAGACGCCGCGAGCGCAGGCTTCGTAGAAACCGATGCGCTCGTCCACCGAGGCCCGGAGTATCGCCTCGTCAATGTCCTTCAGATGGATGTAGCAGACGCGCTCGGAGTGCCGTCTGTAGACCGCGACCGGGTCGAAGCCCGCGTAGAGGCTGTGACCCGTGTCCAGGCAGATTCCGAGCAGGCTCTCGTCGATCGCATCGAGAACCTGCTCCAGTTCGTCCTCGAACTCGATGCAGCCGCCCGCGTGGGCGTGGATACACGGCACGAGTCCGTACTCGTCGCGCCCGATCGTTGCCGCTGCCCGCATGCGCTCGTGCATTCCGGCTAGCTGATCTTGCCCGAGGCGCGGGGAGCGCCGCGAGTCGCCGGCGTACTTCGAGCGTTCGGCTTCCAGGCTGTCGATGAACACGAGGTGACGCGCTTCCAGCGCCTGGAGCATGCGGCAGGTTCGCCCCAGGGCGTCCAGCAGCTCCGGCCAGGCGCCTTGGTCATGGAACGGGCGAAACACCACGCCCGCAGTCAGGGCGAGGCCTCGCGCCTCGAGTTCGTCGCCCAAGAATGCGGGGTCTTCAGGCATGTAGCCCACCGGCCCGAGTTCGGTTCCGGTATATCCGGCTTGGCTCGTTTCGTCGAGGACCGCCTGCCAAGGCGGATTCGACGGGGTGTCCGGGAACTCGACACCCCAGGAGCAGGGCGCGTTTCCGATTGCGACAGGCATGGCTAGCTAACGAGGATAGTACGGGAGGGCGCAGGATTTCGAAGCCCGGTCCCGTTGCGCCTCGCAATTCGCGGCTTGCCAAGGGAACCGGACCGCGAGGTTCCCTCGTTGCGAGCCGGCTGCGTGCTGGAATTGCGTCACTCGGCGAGTGCGCGTTCGATGTATCGCACGTACTCCGGACGCTTCTTCCATTCCTCGAGATACGGTGCGTAGCCTTCGTCCGCCATCCACCAGCCGGGTTGCGATTCCTGCGGGTCGAAGTCGCCATCGAGGTAGTCCTTCCCAGCAACGCTGGCCTCGACCGATTCGTTCCACGCTTCCACGGCTTCTTGCAGCCGGGCGGTTTCCGCCGGCCGGTTCGCAGCCAGGTCGGTCGTTTCGCTGGGATCCTTCCCTATGTCGTAGACCTCGTATTTGCGGTTCTCGCCGTCGTTGGCGACGATCTTGAGGTCGTTGTCGATCATCGCGATCCTGCCCGTGTGCCGGAATCCGATCGGCTTTTCGCGGCGTCCGATTTCGGCTTGGAACAGTGGCGTCAGGTCCACGCCGTCCTGTGGTTGCAGCATTGCCGGTTCCTTCGTCCCCGCGACTGCCGCGAGGGTCGGGAAGACGTCCATCGTGGCGGCAGGAAACGACGTGACGCGCGGGTCCGGGATACCGCCCGGCCACTCGAGGATCGCCGGAACTCGGATCCCGCCTTCGTAGAGGCTTCCCTTGAAACCGCGCAGCTTGCCGACAGTTCCCGGCTCGATATTCGGCAGACCGCCGTTGTCGCTCGTGAACCAGACCAGCGTGTCGCGCTCGACTTGCAGTTCCCGGAGTCCGGCCCGCAGCGTCCCGATACTGCGATCCATGGCTACCAGCTCGCCGTAGTGATGCTGCGACCTCTCGTCAAGGCTCGCGAATGCCGCGCGATCCTCCTTCGAGGCGATCCACGGCGAATGCGGCGTGCCGTACCAGATCACGGCGAGGAACCGACGGTCCTGCCCGGCCTGGCGACGGATGTACTGCAGGGCCTCGTCGACGATGACCTCTGACGAGTCGCCTTCCTGCTGAACGAACACGCCGTTTCTGCTCATCAGCGGGTCGCGCTCGAAGAAGTTCGTGACGGACAGCCATGCCTCGAACCCGAACACGCCGGGACTGTGCTCGTCGCTGGCAAGGATTGGGACTCCCGGCCCGCGAAGACCGTTCAGGTGCCACTTGCCGAAATGCCCGGTTGCGTATCCCGCCTCGTCCATCGCCCTCGACAGGGTCCGCTCCTGCCTGCGAAGGGCGTAGCCGTGATTCTCGACGCCCGTGCGGTCGTTCGTCCGTCCTGTGAGCACGGTCGCCCTGGTGGGCGAGCAATTGGGAGCCCCTGCGTAGAACCTGTCGAATCGCAGGCCGGCTGCGGCCATCGCGTCCAGGTGGGGAGTCTCGAGAACCGGATGGTCGTAGTAGCCGGTCTGTCCCCAGCCCATGTCGTCCGCCATGACGAGCACCACGTTCGGCGGGGAAGGAGCGACGGGCGTGTCCGCGGGCCCGCAGCTCGACAGGGCGACGAGGGTCAGGCTCGAAAGCAGGATTCGGGTGTTGCTCGGCGCGTGCATCGACTGTAGGCTCCTTCGGAATCCGATTCTATCAACGGCCCGCGCTCCGGACTGCCCTCGCAAGCGCGGGCCTCGTGCCCGCGCGCTTTGTGGGACCAGATGCCCCTCAGCCCAACCGGAAGCTCGGGAGTGAGCTATTCTCCGATCGACCATGCCATCTCAAAGCCGCTCCTATTGGGGTCTGGCAGCCGTTGCCGCCTATGCACTGTCGATCGTGGCGTGCTCCCAGGTTTGGGACGAGCAGGGGGCGGACCAGCCCAACATTATCCTGATCATGACTGACGATCAGGGGTGGGCCCAGGTTGGATTCCACGGGAATCCGTACATCAAGACCCCCACGCTCGACCGCCTGGCCACCGAGAGCACGGAATTCACCCAGTTCTATGTCGAACCGAAATGCGCTCCCACTCGTGCTGCGCTGCTGACCGGGCGCCATGGCTACCGTTCCGGAGTGGTCGACACCTATCTCGGTCGAACCTTGATGGCCCCGGAAGCCGAGACCCTGGCCGAGTTGCTCTCGGCCGCGGGCTACGCGACGGGGATCTTCGGCAAGTGGCACCTTGGTGACAACTACCCGCTTCGTTCGATGGACCAGGGCTTCGGGGAGTCTCTCGTTCACCGGGGCGGCGGCCTCGGCCAGCCCGCCGGTCCGCCCGGGAACCGCTACTGGGACCCCGTCCTCGAGCGCAACGGCGAATCCGAGAAGTACAGCGGCTACTGCACCGACATCTTCACCGACGCCTTGATTGACTTCATCGAGGAGAACCGCGACCGTCCTTTCTTCGGGTACCTGGCAACGAACGTCCCGCACTCGCCGTTTGACGTAGACGAGGAGTACATCGAGGCCTACCGGGAAATGGGCCTTCCCGAGAACACCGCACGGGTCTACGGCATGATCACCGAGTTCGACGAGAACCTGGATCGACTGCTGGATCAACTGGATCAGCTCGGGCTGGCCGACAGCACGATGGTCATCTTTCTGACGGACAACGGCCCGACCCAGCAGACCTTCACGGCCGGGCTGAAGGAGCGCAAGGGCAGCGCGCATGACGGCGGCACGCGCGTGCCGTTCCTCTTCCGCTGGCCCGGCAGCGTCGAGGCCGGACGGCAGATCGATCGCATCGCCGCCCATGTCGACGTCGTACCGACCCTGCTGGAGGCCGCCGGCATCGAAGTTCCCTCGCTGCAATTCGACGGCGTGAGTCTCTGGCCATTGCTTGCGGGCGAGACATCGCCGGAGGACTGGCCCGACCGGACCATCTACTTGCAGAATCACCGCGGCGATACGCCGCAGCTGAACCGAAACGCTTCGGCTCGCAGCCAGCGCTGGAAGATCGTCCAGCCCCTCGGCAAGGCGACCGACCCGATGCCGGAAGCGGCGGAATTCGAGCTCTACGACATGTCGGTCGATCCAGGCGAGGCGAACAACTTAGCCGAGGAGCATCCGGAGATTCTCGCAGGAATGATTCGGGGCTACGAGGAATGGTTCCGCGACGTGTCGTCGACGCGAGGGTTCGAGCCCGTCCGAATCCACGTGGGTTCGCCGCGCGAGCCGCTTGCCACGCTCTCTCGGTTCGACTGGCGCGGCGACTACGACGACCGCGCCCGCGAGGACTCGCTTGGCTACTGGCCAGTCATGATCGAAGAAGCCGGTCCGTACGACTTCACGCTGCGATTCGCCGGGCCCTTGCCGTCAGCAGGTCAAGCCCGGCTGGTTGTCGGGGCTGTCGAGGTGTCGCAGGATGTCTCTGCCGGGAGCGAGTCGTGTGACTTCCGAGGGGTAGGCCTCGAGCCTGGCCCAGCCAGGCTCGAGGCCGTGGTGGAGTATAGCGGCGCAGTCCGAGGCGCATCCTTCGTTGACGTGCGCATGCGACAGTAATGGGAGCCGGACCGTACGAAAGGAGTCCCAGCTCACGTGAACTCGCTCGACAGGCGCAGCTTTCTGCAGCAGGCAGGATTGGCAGGCACGACCTTGGCTGCCTGCGCGCAGACCACCTTCCGCAACCGGCCCAACGTCCTGCTTGTGATGACGGACCAGCAGACCGACGAGGCCATGAGCTGCGCTGGCAATCCGCACGTCAGCACGCCCGCCATGGACTGGATCGCCTCCCGCGGCGTCCGTTTCACGCGCAGCTACGTCACCCAGCCGCTCTGCCTGCCTTGCCGTTCGAGCATCCAGACCGGGCGCTACCCGCACGAGATCGGGACCGGAACCAACGGCACGAAGCTCAATAGCCGCTACCCCATGCTCGGCAAGATGATGAGCGACGCGGGCTACGACACGGCCTACTTCGGAAAGTGGCACGTCGGCGCGTCGCTTGCGGAGGCCGGCTATGCCGTCACCGCCGACACGCACAGCGACAGCGACACCGCGCGAAGCGCAGTCGACTACCTGCAGGCTTCGCGCGACAAGCCTTTTTTTCTGACGGCGTCGTTCCTGAACCCGCACGATGTCTGCCAGCTCGCTCGCCGGCAGAAGCTTCCGCAGGGCCCGATCCCGCCGGTTGCCGACGACCTCGCGGAGCTTCCGCCGCTGCCCGACAACTTCGCCGTTCCAGAGAACGAGCCGGCGGCCATCCGCATGATCCAGGCGAAGAACCGTGACTTCCACTACCCCACCGACGAGTGGACCGACCTTGAGTGGCGGCAGTACCTCTGGGGCTACTATCGCCTCGTCGAGAAGGTCGACGGGGAGATCCTCAAGGTCATCGATGCCCTGCGCGAATCGGGTCATGAAGACAACACGATCCTGGTCTTCACCAGCGATCACGGCGAGGGAGTCGCCAGCCACCACTGGAACCAGAAGCAGGTCTTGTACGAGCAGGCCGTGCGCGTCCCTCTGCTTATTGCGCACCCGCTCGCTTCCGCTCCCGGCACCACGTCGGATGCGTTGGTGTCGACGGGTATCGATCTCATGCCCACGATTCTGGGCGCTGCGGGCGTGCCTAGTCCGCCTGGACCGCTCTACGGCCGGTCGCTGGAACCCCTCGCCCAAGGCTCCTCGGTGTCGTGGGACCGCCGTTACGTGGCTGCCGAGACGACCTTCGGGCGCGGGGGCGACGATGGCGTTTCGGGCCGCATGGTGCGCACCGAACGCTACAAGTATGTCATCTACAACGTGGGTGAGGGCCGCGAGCAGCTCTTCGATCTCGAAGCGGACCCGGACGAGACCACCAACCTCGTGTCGGACCCGGCCCATCGATCGACGCTCGACGAGCATCGCAAACTCGCTTCTGAATGGGCCCGCGAAACCCATGACAGATTCCCGCTTGTAGGTCCGCAATCGCCCTAGCTTGTCCCGTGCGGGCGCTCGGGCAATCAGTCCTCCCCCGGGTTGGGCCAGCCTCTCTCTGAATTCTTCGAGAGATCACTACCGTCGGTTCCTCGTGCACGCACGCAGGCCAGCTAGCCCATCTTTGTCGTGCCCCGTGGAAATGCGCTGTTTCCAAGCCCTGCCCGGCCTACAAGCCGTCCGGGGAGGGGTGCCTGCGGGAGGTGCCGGCGCGTTGGGAGGTGCGGCGGCTGCAATACGCCGTGTCCTTCACGGGGGGGGGACACCTTCGGAGGCCAACGCGTCGTTCTGGAGCGGTCATGTCCCCTAGTCGCCAAAGGACATGACTCGTGCTCGACTCAACGATCCGGCCGACCACATTTCCAACCATGCCGTGGCGGCGAGTGTAGCGAGCATCGTGGCACCTGGTGCGGTGCTGATGGTCGTTAGGTCAGGAATCCTCCGAAGAATAATTCCAGGGGCAATTAACACGGTGCCCATGGCACTCAACCAGGACATGAAGGCCCCACGTCCAAGAATGGGATCGCTAAGGGCGAGCATCTAGACGTGTTGATCCAAGGCAACGAGTCGTCCTTGCTACGAGAATCGACGAAGCAGGGTGCGACCGCCGAGAGCATTGAGCATATTTTGTTGGCCAACTCGCGGATACCCCTCCGGCCTCTTCCCGAGCAAGCCGCCATCGCCCGCTACCTCGACCGCGCCGACCGCGGCGCATCCGGCGCTGCATCCAAGCCAGGGAGCGGCAGATCGACCTGCTGGAGGAATACCGGACCCAGCTGGTCGCGGACATCGTCACCGGCAAGCTCGGCGTGCGCGGGGCAAGCGGCACCGCGGGCAGCGAGGTCGGATTGACAAAGGTGCCAGAATGATCAAGCAGCGGAGGGTCGGTGGCCCTCCAGCACGTGGAGGAATGCGGCCGCCGCCGGAAGAAAGGGGATCCGATGACAAGCTGGAAGACGTGTCCGGCCGTCGAGAACGATCCGGACAAGGTCAGCGGAGCGTGGGTGTTTCGCGGCACGCGGGTGCCCGTGGCCGCGCTTTTCGAGAACCTCAGGGACGGCGCGACGGTGGAGCAGTTCCTGGATTCGTTCCCGGGCGTCGAGCGCTGGCAGGCGGAAAGCGTCCTCGACCGCGAGAGCCGGGACCTGAAGGTGCCGGCGGCTTGAGGATCCTGCTCGACCAGGGCGCGCCCGCGCCTCTCCGCAGGCACTTGGAGCGGCACGTCGTCGACACGGCCTTCGAGCGAGGATGGTCGAGCCTGCGCAACGGGGAGCTGCTCGACCGGGCCGAGGGGGACGGCTACCAGCTCCTGATCACGACGGATCAGAATCTCCGTCACCAGCAGAACCTCGCCGGCAGGCAACTGGCGATCACGGTCCTGCTGGCCGCGTCGTGGCCGCGCATCCAGAGCCGCGTCGACGATATCCGGGCCGCAGCCGACCGCACAGGGCCTGGAATGTACATTGAAATCTCGATCTGAAGGCAAGCCAATGTTGACCACGGACACCACTGAAAGCGGCTTGGAGCGACTGATCTGCACGGCGCTGGCCGGGCATGCCTGCGACCCGTCGGACGGAACGGATGCGGCAGCGCCGCGGTCCGCTAGCGGCGGTGCGGGCTGGAGCGGCGGCCGGCCTGTCGTCAAGGCGTTCAACAAGCTCTTCGGCAATATCCCTTGGGAAGACGCCGACCGAGTGCGGCAGCTCATCACCGAGACCAGTCCCTCGCGCGTGGCCGAGGATGCTGCCTTCCAGAACGCTTTGCGGAACTCGGACGAGCAGAACGCCCGCGTCGAGCACGCCAACGTGCTGCAGCGGGTGATGAAGGACGAGATGAAGCTTTTCAAGGAGTTCACGGATAGCGAGGGCTTCAAGTGCTGGATGGTGGACACGGTATACCGGCTCGCCAGCGGGCGGGCGGCGGCCCGGTGAGTCCCTGCCCGCCTTACGCCGGGCCGCTCACGATGACGTTCACCTACAGGTAGGCAGAGTCCCCGCTACCCCGATCCTCCGTGTAGAGGCCCGCCGCCCGCGGGGAACCATCGAGAACCGTCCTGATACATGACCGACAATTGCCACAAAGGGCCGTGGACATCCGTTTTGACGCGGTGGAGAAAACGGGGGAAGCGCGCGGCCGAAAGATATGTAACTCGTCTACAATACTTGGGTTATGTCACTTTCCGTTGTGGACCGGAAGGTTAGCGTGATGTTTCGAAGGCACAGCGGATGGTGCGGGGACAGCGCTGAATGCATCGCGGCGAGAACCGTCGGGCTCGGCCGCTTGCGTCGGCGCGACCCTGCGCCACTCGAGTTCATGAATGCGCCAACGCGTCTACAGTGGCTCGATGACGGGACCGAGGATCCCGCTTCGGATTCACCGGCAAATCTTGCGCCGCCACGCCTTGGTTGCCGGATTTTCGACATGAGCGGATATTGGCACGCAAATCCGAATCATCGAACGAGAGAACGCGCACGGGTTGTTCCAGCGCGAGAACGATGTGCGTTCTCCCGTGCGACACGGAACTGGAAGCGCATCACGGCACGGCCCGCAGCCTGTCCGGTAGCAGCTGGGCCTGTCCTTAGGACCGAGCGCAGCAATTCTCAAAATGGCAGATCCAGTGGGCGTGATGGGTTGCAGGGGTCTGAGTTACTGACATGCTTGGAGATCCAGCGCTTGGCGCCGTTGCGCTCGCAGTCCTGTTTCTGGCGTTGGCCGGACAGGCCGGGGTCGGCGGCAGCGAGGTCATGCTGGGGCTGGACGAACTCGGGCATGAGGGGGATAACGCGGTTGTGGCCATCGGCGACGACGGCGGGGTAGACCATGGAGTGGAAGTACTGGGGGGCTTGGCCTTGCCGACATGGCGGGTGGAGCGGTGGTCGCAATGGATTTTGTAGAACCTTAATTGGGAACTGCTGGACCGGGAGGAAACGGATGACATGAGCCGCGGGAAATATGACTTGCCCGACGGCCTCCCGGCTTGCATCACGGAAGGCAAGAAGGGCCTCAACCTTCTCCAGGATCTCCTGGGACTCTCGAACCGAAAGGCGTGGCAGTCGATCCTGCACTCGGAGAGTGCGAAGTCCTTTCTGCAGTTCGAACGCCTTCAACTTCGTGGACTTACGACGTCTCAACGCATCGCCCGAAAGGTCCTCGCCCTCTACGGCCGATTCGACGCCCGCTGGGACTCCTGGGTACTGTGCTATGGGGTCGACGCGTCCATCGCGAATGCATTGGAACAGGAATTCGTTCCATCGCTTGAGTACTCGGCCCTGCAGCGCTACGATCCCAATTTCTTTGACCGCGATGTCGACTCCGATCTCCTCGAGAGATCCGTCGCGGGCATCATCGGCTTCCGGTACTCGAGACGCAGCCCGGAATTGGAAGACCCGGCGCTCGCGGTCTGGCCGAATCTACGGGAAGACCTGCTCCGCTGGCACACCCTCCCCTCGAACCGTCAAGAAGCGCTGGTGCTTGCCACGTTCGCGGTTGCGACCATCATGGACGACGTGAGGTTCCTCGCGTGGGCCGCTGGCCGTTCTGCGCGACTCGCCGAGGAGTTTGCATTCGCTGTGCCGACGCCTTGCGAGAGCCAGCCGGAGCAAACGGGGCACCGGCCGAGCGACAGCTCGACAACGAGTCCCGGCCCCGAACGGGTGCTGGAGGAATGGAACCGAACATGCGACTTGGTCATTGACGTCGCGACGGCTCTCAAGGCAAGCTCTCGAGATCCGGAAAGAGTTGGCGATTTGCTCGAGCCAGTGGAGCGGCTTAAGGCATTGCAGGAACAGATCCTTGCCGCGATTGAGATCAGGAATCGCGAGGCTCTAGTCGGCCAGGTGACTGAGATTCTGGCCGCTTGCACGGACGATTTCGATGCTCCGTGGCTCGACGGAATCCGAGACAGGGTGCACGCCCAATGGAGGCTTGCATACCGTGTTCCGTCCGCCGTTCCCGAAGAGCAGGTCAAGAGTGATATCGAGCGGGTCCAGGACGAACTGACGCGAGAGTTCCGGCGCTGGCGGAAGTCCGAGGACACCAAGGCGCAATGCCGCAAGGAACTCTCGGATCTGGAGATACCGGGGGGGCCCGATCTCGATAGCCAGCTGGAGGCCGAGGCCCGCGAGGAAAGACTTCACGCTCGCATGGCGGAGGCCGCTCGGCAAGCGGGCGGCGGCAAGAGACGGATTCTCGCGGCGATAGCACCGGCCGGATGCGAATTCGAGCCTTCGAGGAACTACGAGGCCGAACTGGCGGAGGCCGAGCGGTCCGACGACGTTGCGGTCTCGGCATCGATGGAATCGTCCGCCACCTCTGACAGCGACGAGTCTGGCGCGGACGAGGGCCGAGGCCCGGATGGCTCCGATTCGAACGGGGAACCCGGGCTTGGGAGCGGCGACACCGTCCCCACGGAAGGGAACGGAGCAGGCGTGGCACCAGAGCAAGCCTCGGCCCCTCCAACTGCGAACGCGACGGACACTGGGATCGCGGAGCCTGATACGGGAGAGAATGAGCAGCGCCAACGTGAAAAGCCCGCTGATGCGCCCGCCGAGGGCGAGGCCGTACGCAATGCTCGGACCGCAATGGCGGAAGGCCGCTGTTGGGCGCGCGGATGGGAGGCTTGGCTAGAGCGTATCGGAGACGCGGCGCACCACGACAGTGTCGCGGCGTGGAAGCTCGCGCCAGTCCCGCAGTGCCCGCGGCGGAGTCCCTTCGCGGACCCCGTCGTCTTCGCAAGGTCGCTGGATTGGAAACTCGCTCACGGGATGGTCGAATGCCCGCGGGACACCATGCTCGCTCTAGTGGAATATGTGAAGTCCGACCCGCTGGAAGGGCGACAAGAATGGATCGAGATATATCGCGTTCTTCTTAGGTATTGCCTGCACGACAGTCTAGATTCGAAGGATTCTCAGACAATGGCTGTTTCATTGATTTCATTGACACTCAAGACACACTCTAGCAGCAAAGAGTACATGTCGTTGGTTAATACAGCAGATCATCTGACATCGCTTCCACCGGAATTCCAGAACGTAAAATGGGCTTTGGAGCTGTCCATTCCATTCTTGTGTAGCCGTTGCGCCAATCGGGACCATCTCACGATCTACCTCGAAAAGATACATGACTTCGTGTCCACGTCGGGATTTCATCTCGCATCGAAACATCAGGCGATGGCCAATGACATCAAGAAATTCATCGAAACCAACAGGGACGATGTAGATCGGCTGCATTATGGCTCTCGACCCTCAAACGAATTCCAGGAGCTGTCTAGTTTTCTCAGAGGGAAGAAAATGGTGATCTATACGATGCAAAGATCGGCAGCGTTGACTGCTAGAGACAGAATCAAAGCGATTGAATCGAGCATAGAAATAAGACTCTTGCATGATAAGGTCTGGTCAGACAGCCTTCGGGACCCTGTGCGAAACGCTGACATTTGTGTGATGGTCAAGAGCGCCGCGACGCACGCCGTGACCGAGATGATCTCAAGGACCCGACGAAATGCGGGCAAGGGATTGATCGTGCCGCCTTGGAAAGGCGTTCACAGCCTGCTGAGGGCGATATACGACGCAGCGGGAATCGGTGACGGTGCCACTCTCGTATCCGGCACGCTCACGGCCGGCGGCGTGGCATGAGACGATTCCCGAGCGACCCGGCAGAACCCGTCACCTCTTCCTTGGGCGCGCAGGCTAGGCCGTCACCTGCCTGCCTACGCTTGGATTGGCTCCAGTTCGAGGCTTGGGAATTGGGGGGCCAGTCGGACGCGACGGACTGAGCCCAAGAAGTCCAGGTTCCGCCCGTGGAAGGCGCGAGAGGGCGAACGATCGACCATGACGGGGATCGTAACGCCGCATGGGTCCTCAGTGAGCTCAACCCTCTGCCCATTCCAGGCCGCAGGTGCGCGAGCCTGCCGCAAGTCCTTGTCTGAATTGGGTCGCAATGCCTGCCTTCTCCAATCGCGAATCAAGAAGCGAGCGCGAACGAACGGCACTTTGGATCACAGCACGGTCGACAGCATCCCGAAGCGATCAGACAAGGATGCTCGCGAGCATGTGGAAGGGCCAAGCGCCCAGGCTCGACGCGTTCATTTCACGTGTTCCGCCAAGTGGTGCCATCGGTGTCAGGCGGCATTCGATTTCAGGAGATTTGCTTTCCGGGTCCATTTGCAGCCCGGTGCTCTTGATTCCGATTGAGCCGTCTTGCATTGAGCGTCGGATCGATCGACTGGCATTGCCCCCACACGACGCAGGTCCCCGACCAATCGAGCCGTGTACCGTCGCCCGAAATCGGGCGTTGTTCTGTGGGGCTTCGGTGCCGGCTACCGATCCTTCCTGAGTGCCGGGCGGGCAGCGTCGCCCGTCTTGCGCTAGCTGCCCAGCCTCGGTCCCGTCCCGGTTGAGGTCCAACCCGACTTCCAGGGGGAGCGGTTCCCTTCTCTGTCCGAACCGCGCGGGAAGCGGTGCTCGGCCCGACCTTGGGTGAGAATGGATTGGTAGATCGTAATGGCAGGACCGCAAATCGAATACAACCGGGAGCACGCGCGTCTCGAAAGCGTTCTCAAGTCCCTCGACCGCCCTGGCGACTACTTCGTCACGGGCCGGGTCGAAGGATCTATGCCGAGGATGAGTGTCAGGCCGGTCGGAAGGATCGCGTTTCCGATCCTGGAAACCCAGGTTCGCTCGCTGGTCGACGCTGCTGAGCGTGCGCCTTACGGACGCGGCCCGGATACGGTCTTGGACACGACCGTGCGGGACTGCTGGCAGATCACCGCGAGCCGTATTCAGCTTTCCGGGGCAAAGTGGGAGAAGACGCTTCGCTCGATCCTCGAATCCGTGGCGGATGGACTGGGATGCCACCGTGACCGTTTGAGCGCGCAACTGTACAAGCTCCTAGTCTACGAACCTGGTGGGTTCTTCTCCGAGCACCGTGATACCGAGAAAGTTGACGGAATGATTGCGACGTTGGTTGTCTCCCTGCCGACAGCGGGAGAGGGTGGGGAACTCGTGATCCGTCACTTGGACCGCGAGGCGACCGTGAACATGCACGTTGATGATCCAAGCGAACTGGCGTATGCAGCGTTCTACGCGGATTGCGTTCATCTAACCAAGCCCATTGAGCGGGGCCACCGCGTGTCCCTCGTCTACAACGTGGTCATGAAGCCCCGTTTTCGGGCAGCACTTCCCGGACCTCCTGACTTCTCCCGGCAAACCGACGAAATCTCCGAAATCCTCTCGGAATGGGCCGCAACATGGCAAGGACCAAGGAAGATCGTGTGGCTGCTGGAGCACAAATACAGCGAGGCCGGGCTGAACCATTCAACGCTCAAGGGATTGGACGCGGTGCTGGAGCAGACACTTTCCCGGGCAGCGGAACGGTCTGGCTGCGTGGTACACAGCGCGATCTTGAGCATCAACGAATCCGGCATGCCCGATTACAACGACATCGACGAATACGGTCGGGAGATCGACTACACGGGTCGCCCGTGCTCGATTGAGGACCTCTACGAGTGTTCCTACACTCTCGAGTCCTGGGCCGCATCCGACCTCACGGGATCGGAGCTGCCTGAGATTCCGCTGCTCGACGAGGAGGCTCTGCCGTACGGAAGCTTGGACGATGTCGAGCCGGATGAGCAGACCCTATTCGAAGCCTCGGGCAACGAGGGAGTCTCGCTCGAGCGCTCGTACCGGCTGGCTGCCTTCGTCCTGTGGCCGCGTTCGAAGGAAGCTTCCGTGCTCGCGGACAGCTCGATCGACGCAGCGATCGAATATGTTGAGCGGATGCTGGCGAGAGGCTCGGCGGACCGCGAAGCGTCTGGGACAGGACCGGACCTAGTCTCGCAGCTGATTGACTCCTGGCCACGACGACGTCGCCACTTGTACTCGACGGAATTCCGAGATCAGCACGATCGTAGCCTTCCGAGCATGCTGCGATTGCTGTCGAGCGTTTCTGACGACGAGCAGTCGGCACGGTTTCTATGCGAAGTGGTGGTCGAGCAGTACGGCGCACGCATGAATGACGCGCTGCTGCCATTCCTGCGCAAGGCCAAGCCATCGACGCTCGCTCTGCTCTTTCCCTCGCTCATGAGAACCAACATTCCGCGATGCCCTGGCGACGTACTCGCCCTGGTGGCTCGCCTTCGCAAGAGCCAGCCTAGTTCAGACAGGTGCGATCGGGAACGAATTCTCCGAGTCGCCATGCGCGCGGCCTTCGAGTCTCTTGCTGAGGCATTCGCCCCGACGCTCCCCGAGGGCGAGCCCGAATGGAGGCGGCCCAAACCGAAGGTGCTGGACGCTGACGCCGTCCGCGATCTCTTCGTTGCGAGCCACGGTTTCGCGCTGGATGCCGAAGCCGAGAGGGCAGTTGCTCTCATTTCGCGCTATCCCAAGGAGGCCGATCCTTTCCGAACGATTCCCAAGGCATTGCATGATCTCTGCCGAACCCTGCCTGAGTTCGGCCAATCCACTGCATTCGTTTCAATGTGGCATCACTCCTCGGGCCATTTGCTCGAGCGAAGCGCCATCCCACCCCAAGCTCCTAATGACGAGAGAATCGAAGCGCCTACCGGCTGTAAGTGCGAACTCTGTGACGAGCTAAGGGCCTTCTGCCTTGACCGGGAAGCAAGGACGAAGCGATTCAAGGCGGTGGAACGCGTGCGTACGCACATCGAGCACAGCATTCGAATGGCAGACCTTGACATCGACTGCGACACGGAAACCTATGGGCGACCCTACACGCTTGTCTGCGCGAAGGTTCCCAAGAGCTACCGCAGGCGTCTCAATGTTTATGCCGAGGACATCGACCACATGCGACTACTTTGGAAAGCAAGCCCGTCCAACGATTCGCCTGAGATCGCACGGACATTGGCGCGACTTCACGAGGCGCTGGCGTATATGTAGGCCAGATGGCCAGCGGGATTCGGTTTCGCAGGCAAGCTTGTGCAGATCTCCGGTGCGGACCGCAGATCCCGTACTCACGAGCAACTCGCGGACATCATGACTCTTCCGCGAAGGGCTGGGGCTTGGCGTGGGACCTGACGTTGGCTGTTCGGCGGAACCGTCAGTTGCGGGACTTCTGGAGAAATTTGCCTACAGGGCTAGGTGCTTGACTCCACACACCCCAATATATTGTGGTTTGACGTGTGCATTTCACTCCACACGGCAGGGGTCGGGTACATCTTCGAGGCTTGTACCGGCCGTTCCTGACGCCTCCTAGCGGCAGGATTGGCTAAATCGAGCGGTTCCGTGTCGAGGTTCCGGCCGATCCGCCCAAAAAGCGCGGGAACACGAGCGCGTCCAGCGGCCTTAGCTGGACTGGGAGTTGGACTAGGCATTCCCGACATCCCACTCAGTCGAGAACCGTGTCCTAGACCCAACCAAGGTCCGGGGAATGCTCGCTATCGACCTCAACCACAACATGTAGCGGTGTGTGGAGTTAAGCACCTATCCCAGTTTGCGTATATGGGCTTGAGGCAGATGGCGGTGAACAGAATCGGCTTCTTAATGCTGTCGTCCGGTTCCCCGCTGGCTTCAGCGAAGCTTGCGGAGTTCCGACTGGCGGCGAGGCCTCAGCCCAAGTTCGTCAAATGGTGACTGGGGAATTATGTAAGTCATTGAAATGCATATGGTTGCGCGAGGGGCACTCGCGCACTTGGCACTACACTTTGTGAGTTCGGTCAGTGCGCAGTCGAGCGCATCCGACGGCGATGAATGCCCGGCTCGACTCCAGCGGCGCGGGAGATCTCGTCACCGCTGATTCCTTATTGGTTTGGGGGGGGATGGCCCAGATAGGGCGTTGGAGCACGGGAAGCGGGGCGGTCTGCGGAGTGAAAGCGGGTCTTGTTGCGGTGCTGGGGACGCTGCACGGGCCGGGAATCGGCGGGTGGGCCGCCGGCGGCCGCAACGCGGGCGCAGCGGGACCGTCCGCCAGGCCGCGATGGACCTGGCTCCGCGGCTGCGGGGCGGAATCCTCGCTAGCCAGGAGTCAGCAGCAGCTGCAGGGCCTCGTCCCGGTTGCCGACGTAGTAGGTTTGCGCCTCCGGCACCGTGTCCTGTGGCCGCTGCGACAGCAGCAGCGCCAGCGCCAGGTTGTTCAGCGCCGCGGCGTTGGACGGACCGTGACCCGTGCGGATGCGGCTGCTGTCCTCCCCGAACGAGACGTCGCGGCGATAGTGGTTGGCGCTTTCCACCTTCCAGTGACCCCGCTGCAACGCCAGCAGGTCCCGCGCCGTTGCGGCCTGCTCCGACAGCGAGCTGATGCCGTAGCTGCAGCTGATCGACACCGCGCCGCCCAGCCGCTTGCAGGTCTCGTGCGTGATGCGGTACGCCTGCCGGGCATGCGGGTACGGCAGCAGTTTCGGATGGGGCGTGAACACATCGATCGAGCGCCGCTCCCAGCTCTTGTTGCGCGAGCGCTGCCAGCGCCCTTCCTGCCAGCTCCGCTCCGCTCCCTGCTCCCAGTTCAGGCCCGTCAGCGTCTCGTAGGTGAGCGGGCAGTTGCCCTTGATGCGCACCAGCACCTCCCCGCCGTGCTGCTCGATGATCGCCTGCTGGATCTCCTGCCCCGCATGCCCCGCGTCGATCGTCACCGTCCGGCCGCGCAGGTCCACCTCCTCCAGCAACGCCCGCAGCGCGCCCTGCTCGCCGCCTTCCTCGCGGTAGCTGCGGCTCGCCACCGGGATGCCCTTGACATGCTCCACCAGCGTCACCGTCTCCCAGTGCTCCCCCTCCGCCGCCATCCGGTTCGCCCCCCGAATGCGCTTCCCGTCCGCCGCCAGCGCCTTCGGCTGCGGCACCAGCGGCTGCGTCCAGCGCTGGATCACGCGTTCCAGCGAGGCCGGGTCCGTCCGCTCCATGACTCGCTGGAATGTCGTGTCCGAGGGCGTCACGCACCTCCGCTCGCGCTCGTCCCAGCGGCATCCCAGTGCCCGTAACTCGTGCTCCTTCAATGTCTTCGAGTACGCTTCCGCCGCCCTCCCGCCGCGCTTGCCCGCCAGCCTCGCCAGCACCAGCAGCGCCAGCACCACCCCCAGCGCATGCCGCTTCCCGCGTCGCCCCCGGCTGTCCTCCACATCCTCCAACTGCTTCCGCAGCGAGCGCAAATCCTCCGTGCCGTAGCGCACATCCACCGGCCCGCAATCCCACTCCGGCCGCTCCTGCGGATCCGCCAGCCGCTCCCGCGCCCCCGCCCGCAGCTCGTATACCAGCATGACCTTCTTCTGCCCGTGCTTGTCGGTGTACTTCCCGTTCGACCGCGCGTAGCCCTTGCTCAGCCCCAGCTTGATCCAGTTCGACGCCAGATAGACCGTGCCCCGGTACTTCTGCGGATCCACGAACGTCTCTGCGAGTTCCAGCGGATGCCCCCAGCGCGCCTCCCAGTCCCCGCTCAGCCGCCGCAGGTTCAACCCCAGCACCCGCGAGGCCAGGTTCTTCACGCCCTGCCCCGCGGGCAGCACCAGGAAGCGCGTGTTGTTCCCGCACAGGTGCAAGCGCCGGAACTGCACCGCCTTGTGCCAGCCCAGCCATTGGTCGCGCGGCCGGCACTGGAACACCCCCGTCTGCCAGCCCAGCAGCGCCAGCCACTTGCCCCGCCACTCCGCCACGTAGCGCAGCCCGCGCCCCGCGAACTGCTTGAATCCCAGATAGTGCTGCGCGTCCATCAACCCGTCCCAGCGCAGCCGCTCCTCCGGCCGGGCCAGCCGGACCACCACCTCGCTCAACACCGGAACCTCCGCGGGACACACTGGCACAGTCATGCCCCATCAATACACGATCCCGGCCAAAAAAGCCAGCCCCTTGTCTAACTCTTTGCGACCGAGGTTACAACCCTCGAACAAGAATCAGCCGTGGGAGATCTCGTAGGCCTCGGTGTCCGGGCGCACGTCCTGACGGATGCAGATCTGCGCACCGCCGGCCTCCTGCACCGTCGTGGTGAGGCGCACCCAGTTCTGCAGACGGTCGCGGATCGATTGCCAGCTCAGGTGCAGGCCGCGGGCCTTGAGCCGCGTCCGGATCAGATGCACTCCGTGGTAGGCCAGCACTGCGATGAACAGGTGGGCCGCGACGCGCCCGTCGCGCCGGTGCCGGATCGGTCGCAGTCCCAGCTCGGACTTCAGCGAGCGGAACGTGGCCTCCACCTCGGTCAGCTCCCAGTACGTGCGCAGCACCCGCTCCGGCTCCCAGTCCGCGTGGCTGGTGCGCAGCACATAGGAGCCGGCCGCCTCCTCAGCCGCGGCGTGCTGCGGCTTGCGGGTGAACCGCACCGCCCCGGCCCGGCTGCCTTCTCCCGGCGTCACCTCCACGTGGTACTGGCCCGCAACCTGCTTGTGGCGCTCGACGAGCCGCCCGGCCTTCCGCTGCACCCGCTGGTAGTCCTTCAGGCAGCGCGGTTTCGACAGGCCCTCGTGCAGCGCCCGCAGGGCGCTCTCGAAGCGCTCGCGGTGTCGCTGCAGCACGGACTCGGCGGTCAGCTTGCGGCCCTCGCTGACCGCGTACACCCGCAGTTCCGGCCCGCTCCCGCCCGCCTCGCCGTCCCGCTCCGGCAGCGGCCACGCCCGCACCAGATACCCGCCGCTCCGGGTGCGCACCTCCGCCGTCGGCTCGCCCTCCGGCGGGTCCGGCCGGGCCTCCCGGCTCACGCAGATCCAGTCCCAGCCCGCCTCGCGCAGCCAGGCCGGATTCGCCTCGCTGGCGATGCCCGCGTCCAGTATCACCGTCGGCTTCGCCTCCTGCCTGCCCTCCGCCCCGGCCAGCCGCTCCAGCGCGTCCCGCAGCGTGCCCGGCTCGGAGACGTTGCCGGCCAGGATCTCGCAGCGGCGCGGGCAGCCCGCCCCGTCCAGCGCCAGCGCCAGGCTCACCAGCGGGCAGTCGCCGCGCTTCTGCTTCGACCGCCCGAAGCGTCGCAGGGTCTGATTCTCGCCACCGGTGCAGTGCGTGTTCGAGAGATCGTAGAAGACGATCGTCGCGGGCAGCTCGAGCAGCTCCCGCTCGCGAGCGAAGAGGCCTTGCTGGAGCCTCTCGCGGTGCGTCCACAGCAGGTCGCCGGTGCGGTACAGCTTCGACAGCGACAGGCCTTGGCCGGTGTCGAGGCCGAGCAGTTCGAGGGTCGCGCTGCCGGCTTCCAGCCAGCGGAGCGCTTCGCGCTCGCTGGAAGGGTGCAGCATGCGGGCGGTGACCAGGGCGGTGGCGACGGAGGCGTCGCGGGGGGAGGCGCCGGCCTGCCGGAGCAGTTGCGGGAAGCCGAGCTGGTCGAGGGCGTGCAGGCAGATGCGCTCGGCGCCGACCGAGCGGGAGTGTTCGTGAGCGAGCGAGTCGAGCAGGACGGTGGCCAGCGAGCCGGTGCCGGGGGCGGCGGCGAAGCCGCGGGCGCGCAGCTGCTGGACGAGCGGCTCGGCGACGGAGCGGATGGCGGGCGGGTGTGCCAGCAGCGCCTGCTGGCCGGCCAGCAGGTCCTCGATGCAGCGGGTCAGGTCGGGCCACAGCGCCCGGTCGAGGGGAAACTGGGTGCCGAGGTTGAGCAGGGTTTTCTGGCGGACCTTGCTGCCGCTACGTACGGAGTGCACGAGGCGGAAGCTGAGGCCGGGCCGGCCGGCGGCGGAGTGGGTCTTGGTGGCGCGGATGAACATGGAGGAGAGAGCTGCGATCCCAGCGTGGCGGAGGGCGAGGGGAGAAGCCAAGGGGATCCGGCCGATTCGGCCATTTCCTGGCACTACATCAAGGGAGGACAATCATCAATCAGATTCAATACAAACAAAATAAGAATCCCGTAAGACTATCAATCGATAATTACATGGATTCCGTGCTGGAACCGGCTCAGCAACTGACTGTTAACAGCCGGGTACCCAACATACTGACGAACTTGGGTCAGGTGCCACGAGAACGCCTTGATTGCGAGACGTCTATCAGCGTCGACCCGATCTGGTCAGACGCGCGGTTGCAACGCCCATTTCGGAAAGCGGGCGTGGTGCTGCGAGCCGACTTGCCGTTCGCGCTCGGAGCGTCCAGCCCTGAGCGGGTGGCGATACACTTAGTTCGGCGCCAAAGCGTTTGGAAATCAGAATCATTCGGGGATGGACTACATTCTGCATTTCAAGCCATCCGCCACCAAGAATCAACGAGAGCCGCGCCAAATTCGTTCAAATATTCCTGAACTGGGCTATGCGCTTGACTCCAGTAACCACAATATGTTGTGGTTGATGAGTATGCGCTTTAGTCCAGTGATTCCGGAGTCCGCTCAGGGTCGCTGGCGAGAGCGCTAGCAACCATCGCGTGGCGAGGGGCCGGTTCCGTTGCGACTGCCTGCTGCACGAGCCGGTAGAACAGCTTGCCGCGCGAGCGGGATGCCCTCCGGTTGAATCGGAAGGTGAACTCGTCCAGGTAGTAGTCCAGGTAGGGATGCCCGACGGCACCTTGGTGAGTTCCTAGCAGCCAGCGCTTCAACAGGGACGCGACGCGATGCACCCGTGGGAACTCCCGGTCCGTCCGGGCCGGGTCTCCTCCCGTGACCCGGGTCTCGTGGCGGTACCCGCGGGCCGCCAGCTTCGAATAGCTCGGCCAACCGTCCGTGCGCACCGCGCTGCCGGGCTCAACCGCCTCGAGAATGAACGCTTCCAAGCTGGCCGCCGAAGCATCGGGTACCCGCTTCAGGCGAATGCGCCCGGTCCCGGCCCCGGCCTCTTCCGCGGCGACCGCGACCAAGGCCTTGTTGCCGAGCTTGCGCCCCCGCGCTCCCTTCTCCTTGCCGCCCACATAGGTCTCGTCCACCTCGACGGTCCCGCCCAGACGATCGCGTCCCGGGCGCACCATCGCCCGCCGCAGCTTGTGCAGCCAGGTCCACGCCGTCCCGTAATGGCCCAGACCGAGGACCTGCTGCAACCCGAGGGCACTCGCGCCGTTTTTCTGCACGGTCACCCACCACATCGCTCGGAGCCACATGCTCAGCGGCTTGCGCGTGCCTTGGAAGATTGTCCCGGCGGTCAGCGACGCCTGGTAGGCGCAACCGGCGCAGACCATGCGATTCCGCCTGGCGATCCAGGCCGACCCTCCCTTGCATCGCGGGCAGATGAAGCCGTCGGGCCAGCGAATCCGGGCCACATACTCGCGACACGCCTGCTCGCTGGCAAACCACAGGTCGAATTCTGCCTGAGTCTTCGGGTAATCCTCCCTCACGACTGCAACTACAACATATTGTGGTTACTGGAGTCAAGCGCATAGCCCAGTTCCTGAAATCTGCTGAGGGCCGACAAACGTGCGCTAAGGGACACGTCTCTCAAGTGTTGCCTGCGTCTCAACTCGCGATCGCGTTCGCGGCACCGCTAGCATATTCGCTAGGATGGGATAACAACATCTTGTGGGTCTAGCAATCCGGGCAACTTGTCTTGTCCGACCTCCGAAGCCGCTAGGTCGAGCAGGATTTCACGCCCTGCTCGAATACGGCTGCCTCACTCGCGGAGTTGGTTAATACCATTTTGCAAGCCACCCAAGGAGAGCAGCGTTGTTCGGCCAATCACTCGCCAGTTCGTATGCGACGCTCCGAATCGTAGCGTGCCTGGCGATTGGGATCGCGTGCTCCATCGCACTCCATGGCCAGACGGACACAGGAAACATTAGCGGCTTGGTATTCGACGAGACCGGAGCCGTCATTCCGGGAGCGACCGTCAGCGCGGTCGATGTGGACCGAGGCATCCGGCGCGAGTCGGAGACATCGGACACAGGTGAATTCGTGCTTCGGTACGTCGATCCGGGAACCTACTCGCTGACGTTCGAAGCGGCGGATTTCGCATCGCTCGAGGTCCAGGGACTCGAGGTGCGAGTGGGGGAAACAGCAACTGTTTCTGCACAGCTCTCAGTGGCTGCGAGGCAAGAGCGCGTCGTCGTGCCCGCCGAAGCGGCTCGTCCGGCCATCGACCCGCAACGAGTGCAGCAGTCGGACCACATAGACTCCGTCCGCATTCAGAATCTTCCGATCAACCGCCGGGACTACCTCGCCCTAGGGCTCCTGACACCCGGCGTGGTGGACACGAACTACGTTGCCAATGCGACGGACCGCCGCATAACGACGACCCGGACATCAGGGCTCGGAATCGGAGGCACGAACGGACGCGGCAACACCTTCATGATCGACGGCCTGGACAACGTGCAAAGCGTGGGAACCGTGCGATCCGCGATCAGCCAGGAGGCGGTGTACGAATTCCAGATCAACCGGAACTCGTTCTCTGCAGAGCAGGGCGGCGCCCCTGGAGGCGCGATCAACATCGTGACGAAGGGCGGAACGAATGAGTTGCACGGGTCCCCGTTCGGCTTCGTACGCAACCGCCGGTTCCAGGCCCGGAACTACTTCGACCCTGGCAAGGGCGCATATACCAGGGCGCAGAGCGGCGCTTCTTTCGGGGGGCCCATCGAACGGAACAAAACGTTCTACTTCGGGACCTACGAACGCTTGGACCGCCACGAGTCGCTCATCGTCCCGCTGCTTTCCGACAGTTCGTTTCTTTCTTCCCTGACGGAAACCCAGCAATCCCTTGTCGACGTGCTCAGCGCTGCGGGGCCGCCTGCGCCAAGACCGCTGGTGGACCGGCTCGCAGGGGCACTCGTTCCGGCCAATCATGCGGGTGTCGCATCTCTCTTCGAGGAAAACAGCGGCGTGTTCCCTTTCTCGGAGGAGCGGCATCAGGTTGTCACGCGCTTGGACCACGCGGTGCGGGATGGCCACACTGTCTTCTTTCGCGGGAACTGGACCGGGAACAACAGCGAAAACTCGGCACTCGGCGAGCTGAAGGCCCGCAATCGTGGTTCCGGCAGCAGGGTCAATGAATTCTCGGTAGCTCTGGGAGACACGTTTGTGATCAGCCCGCGGTGGGTGAGCGAGACGCGGCTGGGGTTCAGCTATCACGATTCGGGCTCGACCCCTGACGAACCCCACGGCCCGGCGATCGACATCAACGGGTTCGGCCACTTCGGCCGGGATTTCTTTCTTCCGCTCCGCTCGGTCGAACGTGTTTTCCAGGTGCGCCAGAATCTCATTCGGGTAACCGGTCGCCAGACGCTGAAATTCGGAGCGGACGTGAACCCGCTCCGGGACTGGGTGCGTTCCGAGACGTTTTTCAGCGGCCGGTTCATATTCGGCGAGGCGGTCCCGCTCGCCAGCGTTATTGACAGCTCGGCGGGCCCGGGAACGTCGCTACTGATCAAGGGCCGCCGGACTGCGCCAGCTTGCAGGCGCCATCGACGCGCCCATTTCGGCCCTCCAGGCATACACCCTCGGGCTGCCGACGATTTACCAGCAAGGCTTCGGCGATCCGTATTGGATTGGCGTGGCGAACCGGACGAACCTCTATGTCGAGGACGCGATCCGGATCGCGCCGAAATTCCTGCTGACTCTCGGCTTGCGTCACGAACTCGAACTCAAGACACGGTTCCCGCGCGACTACAACAACATTGCTCCGCGAGCGGGATTCGCTTGGAATCCTGATGCGAAGACTGTCGTGCGAGGGGGATTCGGAATCTTCCATGCCCGAATCGAGGGGCAGATCTCGTATATCAATGACCTGCTAGGCGAAAAGCAGCAGACATACCAGGTGTTCGTGCCCTTGACCGGACTGCCCGGCATCCGCAGCAGGCTCACGGACCAGCCGGTGACGTCTGCGGAGATCTACCAAACGCTGCAGGCGAGAGGGGTTCTCGGCCAGAGAGGAATTCGTCAGGACGACTTGCTCATCCACGGCATTGATCCCGGCCCGGGTTATCCGTTTCGCGTGGGATTCCGTCTTGCTCCGGACGCGGTGAACCCGTACTCGCAGCAGGGAAGCTTCGAAATCCAGCGGCAGATCGGTGGCTACGTGTTGTCCGCCGGCTACAACTACAACCGCGGAATCCATCTCGTACGTCCGCTCGACGCCAACGTGTTCAACGCCGGAACTGACGGGGCGGGCAGGCCGGTTGCGGGCTTCCGGAACCCCCTCATCCTCCAGGACAACGTTTACGGAACCTGGGGCCGGTTGTAATACCACGCGATGATCGTGCAGCTCAAGAAGCGATTCTCGAGGGGCTTCACGCTGTCCGCGCATCACACATGGAGCAAGACGATCGACGAGAACACGGACTACAACTCGGCATTCGAACCGCACCTGCAGTGGGATGCTCGCAACGAACTTGCCCTTTCGGACTTTCACCGCGGGCACCGGTTTGTCGCGCACGCGGTAGCGCAGTCTCCCTGGAGGGCCGCCAAGGGGAGAGGGATCGGACACAACCTGCTGGCGGACTTCACGTTTTCCGGGATCGTGCTCGCTCGCTCCGGGGCGCCGTTTAACCTCAATGCGGGAGTTGACACGGTCGGTGACCGTCACAGCGACACGCATCGCCCGTGGGGGCTGGGGCGCAACGTCGGGATGGGACCGAGCCTCTTCGGCTTCGACATGCGGCTGGCGCGGTCGTTCACATTGAGGGGGGTGAGCCTGCAGGCCGTCGGCGAGGCCTTCAACCTTCTGAACCACACAAATTTCAGGGGTGTGAACGGCGTGGTCGGGAATGTCGCCATCGAAGACTTGCCCGACAATCTCGCCGGCCGTCGCGGGCCGGTCACGGAACCGCTCTCATTCGCGTCCGCATTCGACCCGCGGCAGTTCCAGTTCAGCCTCCGGCTTACCTTCTAGGCCGTCGCACGCGATGCGTGCGTCGCTGCTGGCCCGAGGCGACCTGAAATAGCCCGCTGGAGTCGACCGGGCGTTACGGCCCCGGAATCCAGCCTGGATGTTCCGCGCGAATCCGCCAGGGTTTCCAACCGGGACTCCTGCGTAGCCTACGCTCACTGCGGTCTTGGAACTTCTCCCTCTCCTGTCGCGACGACCTGTCGGTGGGGCATCTCGTCCCAAATCCTGCCATCGAGTTCGCGCCCAGCCCGTTTCTTGAATACACCGCCCCATTGCTTGAAGAAGAACGGAACGTGGCTTCGCACGCAGCTGTCGCGGATCTCACGAACCCAGTCCGGCTCCATCGGCCGCGCATTGGGTCCTGACTCCCCTCCGGCGATCACCCAATCGATGCTCGAGAGATCCATGTTGGACAGCGGTCCGAGCAACGGTTCGAGCGACAGGAACTTCGTCTCCGCGCCCGTCCGCTCAAGCATGGCCAAGCGACCCAGCCATCGCTCGGATTCGATGCTGACGCCGAGCCAGATGTTGGGTGTCCAGTCTAGGTTGCGGTCGAGCCTGACAACCCGGCTCGGTCGCTTTGTCAGCACTTGGAACGTGTGCTGGGGCGAGCGGTTCATCACGTCGAACACCCCCGCGATGAAGCTGGACTCCACGGATTCGTGGAAAAGGTCGGACATCGAGTTTACGAAGACCAGCCTTGGCTTGGCCCATCGAAGAGGCTCTTCGAGAACTGCCTCGTGCAGGGCCACTTGAAACCCGCGGCTGTACTTCTCGACGCCCATCGATCGCAGCCTTTGCGACATCCGCTCGGCATAGCAGTGCAAACAGCCTTCGCTGATCTTGGAGCAGCCCGTGACGGGATTCCACGTCGTCTCCGTCCATTCGATCTTCGAGTCAGAAGCCATGCTAAATTCGCTCGAGAAGATGTCTTGCGATCCTTGTTGCAGGGCCGATTCCATTGCGGTTTCCAACGCAAAATAGGAACTCAAAAATAGGTCCTCCCTGTGAGTTCCGTAGAGTTCGACTCATCTCCAAGAATCTCTCTTTGAAGGTCGCTTTCAAGTTCTCCTGATAAATTTTCACAAGGCCATCTACACCGGAGTGTCGTTCGTATCCTTGACCGCCGAATAGATTACCTTGTCGGGCCGGCTCGTAGAGTCGCCGCCAGTCTTCGTTTCCGTACACACGAGTTAAGCGCTTTGCCCAGCTTGGATGGATATCATCTGGTTCTCTAGTTAGTGGCAGGATTCTAGCGATCGCTGACGTTGGGAAAAGGATCCACATGTCGAGAGCATTGAACTCTGAGATTCTCTCTATTGTTGACCACTCTACTTGTGTTGCAAACGGATCCAAGAAAATGACGCCTCGCCATGATTTCCAATCCACGTTGAGATCCCGGAGATACGCATTCGCATCTGACTGCGCGATTCGGATCTCTCGATTTGGCTCATTGTTTCGCAAGCACTCAAGCTCTTTACAACTCTCCGAACTCTTGTCGACGAAAATCAGGCGATCGAACGGCTTGTGATCGATTCGAACTGCACGTTCGGCAGATCCACTGATGAGTCTAGAAGCGTCGGGATCCTCAGCGCCGAGGCTGATTTGCCCGCTGCCGGCGAATGCGTCGATATAAACGAGACTGAACGATTGATTCTTGAGCGCGGTCGTGTATGCGTCAAGGTAGCATTCTAGGATCGCCAGCTTCTCGATCGTCCACGGTCCGCCGAATCGTGTTGCTTGCTCAATGATCAAATCACCCATTCTTGTGCCTCCACCGCTAAGCGATCCCCGAGTCGAGTGATGGCCATCTTCGATCTGCCTCACCGTCTGCTCACTCTTCGTTGGTACCGGCGTCCAATCGGGCAACTGAGCAGATCTCCGACCTTGTCAGTCTGCGCAAGAGGGTAGCACAATCAAGCGCATAAAGCGAACATATATCAAAAATCATCGGAATCCGGCGGTTCAGCAAGGAGGACGCTGGACAAGGCGGGAGGCTCGTGCACAAAGGCATCGGACTGCGTGGTGGGCGGCACTGGACTCGAACCAGCGACCTCCTGCTTGTAAGGCAGGCGCTCTAACCAACTGAGCTAGCCGCCCGCTAGGCGAGGCGATCCCGTGCTTCTCGCCCGGCAGCGTGCATATCCATGCAGCTTCACTCTAGTCTGGCAGATGGCTGGTGATTGCCGCCACAACCTCCGCGAACCCGCGCTTCCGACCCCGGCTCTCGCGGATCCGCATCAATGCGAGTAGACTGCTTCCGCCGCTCGAACCGCGCCGCTTGCACCCAAGCAGGTCTCGAGCGCGGCCAGCAGCAGCAGCACGTACTGTCTCTGCGACGAGGCCCCCATCAACCCGACCCGAAGGATCTTGCCGGCCAGCGGCCCCAACCCGCCCAGCACCTCGATGCCGAAATCCTCCAGCAGTCGCCTGCGGAGGGCCCCGTCGTCGCAGCCTTCCGGCAGCGTTGGAGTGTTCAGCATCCACAGGCGGTTCTCCGCTCGGACATGCATCTCGAGCCCGAGGGGCTCGATTCCCGCGACGAACGCGAGATGATTCAGCCGGTGCCGAGCGAATCGGGCTTCCAGGGTCTCCTGCTGGCACAGCCGCAACGCTTCCCGCAGGGCGTAGAGCATCGCGATCGGCGGCGTGTGGTGGTAACCGTGCGACTTGCCCCAGTACTGGCCGATCAGTTTCAGGTCGAGGTACCACGACACGCATTGCGTTTCGCGCGCGCAGCACTTCCAGCGCCTTGGCCGACAGCGTGAGGGGCGCCAGGCCCGGCGGGGCGCTCAGGCATTTCTGCGTCCCGCTGTAGGCGATGTCGATCCCGTGCCCGTCGACATTGACCGGCATGCCGCCCAGCGAGGCCACGCAGTCTCCCACGACCAAGGCACCGCATGCGTGTGCCGCCTCGCAGATTGCCGCTGCCGGCTGCAGCGCGCCGGTCGAGGTCTCGGCATGCACGAACATGACGACTTGGGGCTGCTCGCGGCCGATGAAGTCTCTCGCTTCCTCGTCCGTGAATACGTCGCCCCAACCCTTCTTCAGTCGGACAACGTCGGCACCTTGGCGGTTGCACATCTCGGTGAAACGACCCGAGAAGTAGCCGTTGGCGAAGACCGCCACCTTGGTGCCCTTTTCGATGAAGTTCACGACCGAGGCCTCCATGCCCGCCGACCCCGTGCCCGACACAGCGATCGTGAACTCGTTCCGCGTACCGAACACGTATCGAAGCAGGTCCGACGTGTCCTGCAGGACGCCGAAGCAACTAGGGTCGGTGTACCCGACAATTGGCGAGGCCATGGCTTGGTAGACGCGCGGATCCATCATGCTGGGCCCGGGGCCGAGGAGGATGCGATGGGGTGGGTGGTAGCAGTCGAACGGCATTGCGTCCTAGGTTCGGCGCGCTCGGACAGGGATGCCCGGGAAGCCGGGCCCGACTTGTCTCTGCGACCGCAAGACACCTTATGCGGCAAGGGCGGACGCGCTGCGAACCAAGCTTAGAATCACGATATCGCAGTCGCGGTGACTGACCTGCTCGCCCGGGCTGCCCGGTATGCCGGCGAGCAAGGGCTCGACGCGATCGCACCTGGCAAAACGATCCCATTGGCCCACCCGCCTGCATGGTAATCTTTCTTCTATGTCAACCCTGATCGAGCGGCGAACGCTGTTCCGCTCCGCCGCCGTCTTCACCGCAGCTTCGTACTCCCGCATTCTCGGAGCGAACGAGAGAGTCAGCTTGGGATTGATTGGTTGCGGCGGTCGCGGTCGCGGCGTGCTGCGCACATTCGTCAAGAACCCGAACGTCAACGCAACCGCGCTCTGCGATGTTTTCAGCGCCCGCATCGACGAAGCCTCCGAGGTGGCGCCGAACGCGAAGGGCTACAAGGAGCACGAGAAGCTGCTCGAAGCGAAGGACGTCGACGCGGTACTGATCGCCACGCCCGACCACTGGCATGCCGGAACGTGCATCGACGCCGCGAACGCAGGCAAGGACATCTACTGCGAGAAGCCACTTACCCTGAGGATCGAAGAGGGTCCGGAGATCGTGAAGGCCGTGCGGCTGAACAAGAGGGTATGCCAGGTAGGCATGCAGCAGCGGTCAGCGAAGCACTATCTGATGGCGAAGGAGAAGTTCTTCGATAGCGGGGCGATCGGCAAGGTCACCCTGGCGCGGACCTGGTGGCACGGCAACGGCGCGCACCTGCGTCCGTTCCCCCCGCAATACGCCGAGCAACCGTCGAACTTGGACTGGGGGAGATTCCTGGGACCCGTCAAGTGGCGAGAGTACGACCCGAAGCAGTACTTCAATTTCCGCGCCTACCTGGAGTACGGAGGCGGTCAGATCACGGATCTGTTCACGCACTGGATCGATGCCGTGCACATGTTCATGGGCCAGGACAACCCCGTTGCCGCAGTCGCCTCGGGCGGTATCTATCACTACAAGGATGGCCGCACGGCGCCCGACACCATAAACTGCCTGCTGGACTATCCCGGGGAGTGGACAGCGACGTTCGAAGGGACGCTCGCTCCGGGCCTGCGGGGAGCCGGGGTGGAGGTGATCGGGACCGAAGGCCGCCTTTGGATCACTCGCCAGCGCTACGAGTGGTACATGCCGAACGAGAACGAGCCTGCCGAGACCCAGCCGAACATCGGCGACATGACGCAGGATCACGTGGACAACTTCATCGACTGCGTGAAGAGCCGGGAGAAGCCGAACGGAGATGTCTGGATCGGGCACCGCTCAGCCCAGGCTTCGCACCTAGGCAACATCGCCTACCTGCAGAGGCGGCGCCTGAAGTTCGATCCCGACCGCGAGGAGATCCTTCCACTCTGACCGCAAGGCGGTCTCTTGGCGGATTACCGGAGAAGGCCTTCCACGAACGGCACTTCGAACACCTTGTTGTGCTGGATCGGGCCGTGGCCGAAGTAGCCGTCCTCGCCGAACAGCTCGCCGTGGTCCGCTGTGATCGTTATGTAGGTGTTAGCCGGAACGAGGTCGAACAGTTCCTCGACGACACGATCTAGATACTGGACGGCCTTGACCTGCCGGTCGCGAAGGATGTCGAGCTTGCCTTGGTCGAAGAACTGCTGCCGGTCTTCGACGAGCTGGCCTCCGACAATATGATCGTCCAAGTGTCGGAACACCCCGTGGACCCCGCTGACGCGGGGCCATTTCTCGGGCGACTCGTCCGGGAGCGCATAGGGGTAGTGCGTCTCGCCGATGTTGAGGATGTAGAACGAGGGCCTGTCTTCGGGGAAGCGCATCTCTCGCAGCATGGCCCGCATGTCGTTATGGCTCGGCATGAGCCGGTAGGTGTCGAATCCAGTATTGAGGATCGTCTTTGGATTCAGTACCGGCAGCGACACCATGGCGTGGGTCCGGTACTTGAAGCGCTTCTGGAGGAACGTCGGGAAGTAAAGCTGCGGAACCAGCGACTTGAAGCCGACGTCCTCGACGCCTAGGCGCTCGTTGAACTTGAAGAAGTCCTTCTTGTAGTACTCGGAGGCGTACACCTGCTTCGGGCTGCTGTGCGGCAGGAGGCCCATGAGGAGGTTGTAATGGGAAGGCGCAGTCCACGACGCGTACGACCAACGTTGCTCGACCCGCCCGAGCTTGCCGATCGTCTTTGGGCCGGCCTCGAGGAACGTATCGTACCGGCAGCTGTCGAAGACAACGAGAATGTAGTTGTGGGGCCGCATAGGGGCGTAGTTCCGATTGTAGGATCAAGCATCGCACCTCGCCTGCGGGACCGCCCTGACGGCATCGACGTTGGGTGGATCCCGGGACCGCTTCCCACGCGGCGGCTTGCCGGACCGACGATGAGGCGTGAGTGGGCCCCGGATGCGCACTTGAATCTGGACGGGGACTTGAATCGGCCTAGCGCTCGCTCGATCCGAGAGCCGAACTTCATCGTCTCATTGACATCGGACAATCTCCAAGGGCTGGTGACTCCCCTCGCGGTTGCTTCAGCCCGGACATAGTTCCCGGACTCCTGGCCGTGTCCAAGCGCGAAGACGGTCGACCGAGGCTCGCAGCCGGCGCCGGGTCGTGCAGAGGCGCCGGACCAGCCGCCCGGCACCTCGCACTGGAATACCGGGTCCATTCCCGAGAGACGCGAACTAGGACCTACCTCTCGCTCGGAAGCCCCGGGGCCTACAGTCGCTCGGCTCAGAGCAGGTTTCCTTGCTGGACTTCTCAAGAACGGCTTGGCAGACGGGTTGTATTCTTCTCGCAGTCTCGGAACTGGCGAAGCCTGAATTATTGATTGACATTCCTCGGTTCTTGCAAGGGAAAGGCAGGAGCTTGGCAGGAAGCACATCGTAGTGTCGACATAGTTGGTCGTCAGTCCGAGGACGAAGTCGATTGTCTGGCACGACAACTCCGCCCCCGGGGTTTCGCCTCGAAGGAAGATTGGCTTGTGGAGTTATCGAAGTGTTCGAGCTACCATGCCGGCAATCGGAATACTGGGAATTCGCTGTGACGGCGAGGACTTGTCCCTGAGTCGCTTCACCGGCTCGTGCCTGGTTCACCTGCGGTCAGGCTGATGAGCGAAACTGGGGATTGGCACTCAGGTCCAATCGGTTTCACACGGCAGTCGGCGTCGAGCTAGTCGAGCTGCACGAGGACGGTGCCACGATGCGACTCGCGGTGCGAGACGAGCACCTCAACGGCGCCGGGGTTGTCCACGGGGGCGTTACGTTCACTCTGGCAGACTCGGCCCTCGGATACGGCATCTACAAGATCGTGGGCAGGCCCTGCACAACGGCCGAGATGAAGATCAACTACCTCAAGCCCGTGGCGGGCGGCGTCTTGATTGCCCGATCCCGGATCCTTCGCGCCGGGAGACGGCTCGTCGTCGCGCGTGCCGAGGTCCACTGCGGTGACGCGCATGTCGCCGAGGTGCTGTCGACGTTCGCAGTTCTGGAGTGACCGCGTTCCGACTTCGGGCTCGAAGCAGCGGGGCCGATTCTTCGTTTCCCAATATCATGGTTCGCGTGCCTGCCATTCCCTCGCTGGCCGGTGAAGAGCTCGCTGAACTTCACCGGACCTACATGACCGCTCCGTTCAACCGCCTCCTTGGGATCGAGTTCGGAGAGTATCACGACGACGGCGGCGTGACGCTGCGACTGCCGCTGGCGGAGCGTCACATGAACGGCGCCGGCGTTGTCCATGGGGGTGCCATCCTCACTCTGGTGGACGCCGCTGTGAGCTTCGGCATCGCGCGGGCCACCGGCGCACGCTGTACCACCGTCGAGGCCAAGATCAACTACCTCAAGCCTGCGACGGCCGGAATCCTGACGGCCCGTTCGCACGTGCTGCGCGCTGGCAGGAAACTGGTGGTCGCCCGCGGAGAGGTCTACTGCGACGGAAGGCGCGTCGCCGAGGTGCTCACTACGTTCGCCGTGTTGGACTAGCGCCCCTCGCAGGGCTCCAATACAAGGGCTCGCCATATAATGTGGAGCGTAATGGGCACTTGCACCCCCTCCGCTCTGGCTGGCCTGGTCCTGCTGTCGACGGCCGCGGCGACGGCCGCCGTCGATTACGCGCGCGACATCGAGCCCATCCTGCACCAGCGCTGCTACCTCTGCCACGGGGAGCAGCAGCAGATGGCCGGCCTGCGCCTAGACAGCCGCGAAGCTGCCCTCAAGGGTGGCAGCACTGGAGCCGTGATCATACCGGGAGACCCGAGTGCCAGCAAGCTGATCGATCGCATCACGAGCGGCAAGGAAGGCTTCCGCATGCCGCCAGTCGGCGAAGCCCTCGGTGTGTTGGAGATTTCGACGCTGACGGACTGGATTGAGGCCGGCGCCGCGTGGCCGGATTCCCACGCGGGGGCAGAAGCCCGAGCCACTGGCCGCGAGGCCGCCGCCGAATTCCACTGGGCGTTCCAGCCGGTCCGACGACCGGACCCGCCTCCGGTGCGGCAGTCCGACTGGGTCCGGAATCCGATCGACCGGTTCGTGCTCGCCAAGCTGGAGTCGGAGGGCCTTCAGGCCTCCCCGGAAGCGCCTTCCCACACGCTGCTGCGGCGGATCCACTTCGATCTGACTGGATTGCCGCCATCGCCCGCGCAGGCTGGTCGCTTCTCGTCCGGCGACACTGCGTCGGCGTACGAGTCGGTCGTCGACGAGTTGCTCAAGTCGCCTCATTTCGGCGAGCGCTGGGCCATCCCCTGGCTTGACCTGGCGCGCTACGCGGACAGCGCAGGCTACGAACGCGATCCGCTGCGCCCACACGCCTGGCGCTGGCGGCACTGGGTGATCGATGCGATCAACCGCGACATGCCGTTCGACCGCTTCACGGTCGAGCAAATCGCGGGCGACCTGCTCCCCGGGGCGACCGTCGAGCAGCGTGTGGCGACAGGCTTCTTGCGCAACGGCATCAAGAACCGGGAAGCCGGGACGAAGAATGACCAGAAGCGCTTCGAGGAAACCGTTGACCGGCTCAACACCGTCGCGAACACCTGGCTCGGCCTGACGGTCGGGTGCGCGCAATGCCATGACCACAAGTACGACCCCCTTTCGCAGAAGGAGTTCTACGCGATGTTCGCGTTCTTCCACAACGCGGTCGAGCGGGATGTCGAGGCCCCGCTACCCGGGGAGCTTGGACCGTACTTGCGAACGGTTCAGGCATACCGTGCAGGGCTGGCGAGGATTCGCCGGGAGCACGGCATACCCGCGCTGCAGGCCGAGTGGCTCGAGCGGATGCTCGCAGCGATGGACAGCCCGGGGGTGCGCACGGACTGGGACCATTCCGTGACGGAGTGGCGCGCGGCGAACGACAGGGCCGACTGGCTGCTGAGGGCCCCTGCCGATGCCCTGACTGATCTGGAGCGCGAGAAGCTCGCCAAATGGTTCCTGGGCCGCAACGGGCCGGATATCGCCAAGGACGAGGCCGTCAGCGGGCGCCTCAAGAATGCACGCGAGGCGGTCGCCGATCTGGAAGAGAAGCTGTATTCGGTTGCGCATGCCTACACGATGGTCGAGCGCGGCGAGCCGATTCCCGCTCGACTCGCCCTGCGAGGGGACTACCGCGCCCTGGGAAGCGAGGTGGCGCCGGGCGTGCCCGCCGCGCTGCCGCCGATGCCTGCCAAGGTCAGGCCGGCCCGGCTGCTGCTTGCCGAATGGATCGCATCGGAGGACAACCCCCTGACGGCCCGCGTCGAGGTCAATCGCATCTGGCAGGAGCTATTCGGCAGGGGCCTGGTCGAGACCGCCGAGAACTTCGGCACGCAGGGTGAGCCTCCGTCCCATCCGGAACTGCTGGACTGGCTTGCAAGCGAACTGGTCCGCCGGGGCTGGAGCCGCAAGGCCATGGTGCGCCTGATCGTGACGTCGGCGACCTACCGGCAAGCCTCGCAAGAGCGCGAGGACGCGAGCGATCGGGACCCGGGCAATGCATGGATATCTCGACAGAACCGCGTGCGGCTGCCCGCCGAGCTGATTCGCGACAACGCCCTGGCCGCCAGCGGCCTCCTGAACCCGGCAGTCGGGGGCAAGAGCGTGTTCCCGCCGCAGCCCGGCGGCGTGTCCGAGCTGAGCTACTCCAAGAAGGACTGGAACGAGGACACCGGGCCGGACCGGTATCGGCGCGGCCTGTACGTCTTCATCAGGAGAACCTCCCCCTACCCGATGCTGGTCAATTTCGATGCGCCCGACACCCTGACGAGCGTCTCTCGCCGCGAGCGGTCGAACACGCCCCTGCAGGCGCTCAACCTCCTCAACGACCCGGTATTCCAGGAGGCGGCCGACGCGCTCGCCTACCGCGTGCTTCGGGAAGGGGAGGACGGATTCGAGGAGCGCTTCGAGCGCCTTTCCCGGTGGTGCCTAGCCCGGCCGCCGTCCGTTGCCGAGACGGGCCGTGCCAAGCGCTTCCAATCGGCGCAGCTCGAGCGCTACGAGGCGCGGGGCGGCGACGCCGAGCGCGCCGCATGGCGCGAGCTGAGCCGGGCCATGCTCAGCCTGGACGAATTCATCACGCGCGAATAGGCGACGGCTACGATGAACGTAGCCATGCGCAGCGCCAGCCTGCTAGTAAGTCTCATGCTCTTCTCTTGCTCTCCGGATCCATCGGGGTCCGACGACCCCTCCGTCGATCTTCACTCGTACGCCAACGCCTCGGAATGCAGAATGGCCCACGTCGACCTGGATCTCGAAGTGGACTTCGAGGCCCGCCAGTTGCGCGGCACCTGCACGCTCGACATCGAAGGCAGCGAGGGCGACTTGGTTCTTGACACGCGGGACCTTGCCATTGACCGGGTCGAGGTCTCCGACGATGGCGAGTCCTTCCGCGAAACTGCGATCGAACTCGGCGAATCCGACCCGGTTCTAGGCGCGCCTCTGCGTATCGAGAGGGGAGGAGCGCCGAAGGTGCGAGTCACCTACTCCACCCACGAGCGCGCGAGCGGCCTGCAATGGCTCGAGCCAGCCCAGACGGCCGGACGCGAGCACCCGTTCCTGTACTCGCAGTCGCAGGCCATCCACGCGCGCAGCTGGATTCCTCTCCAGGACACGCCCGGAGTCCGGGTGACCTACACCGCGAGGGTTCGCACGCCCCCCGACCTGCTGGCGGTGATGAGCGCCGAGTCCCTGTCCGGGGAAGGTCTTGGCGGGGACTACCGGTTCCGCATGCCGCTAGCAATCCCGTCCTATCTCATTGCCATCGGGGTCGGGGACCTGGCCTTCGAAGCGACCGGGGAGAGGACCGGCGTGTACGCGGAGCCGGAGGTCGTGCAGGCTGCCGCGCGCGAGTTCGAGGACACCGAGGCGATGATGCGATCGGCCGAGGCCCTGTACGGGCCGTACCGCTGGGGACGCTACGACATCCTCGTGCTGCCCCCGGCTTTCCCCTACGGGGGCATGGAGAACCCGCGCCTGACGTTCGCCTCGCCGACCGTTATCGCGGGCGACAAGAGCTTGGTGAGCTTGGTCGCCCACGAGCTGGCGCACTCCTGGTCGGGCAACCTGGCCACCAACGCGACGTGGCGCGACTTCTGGCTCAACGAGGGTTTCACGGTCTATTTCGAAGACCGCATCCAGGAGGCGGTATACGGCCCGGAGCGCTCTGCGATGGATTCCTCGCTCGAGATCGAGGAGCTCAAGGAGCAGATGGCCGGCATGGAGGAGCGAGACCAGATCCTGCACGCGGACCTGGAGGGCCGCAATCCCGAGGAGGGCGTAACGGCTGTGCCGTACGTCAAGGGCGCGATGTTCTTGCGAACGCTGGAGAAGGCCGTGGGACGGGACGCCTTCGATCCGTTCCTGCGGGCCTATTTCGAGGAGTTCGCTTTCCGCAGCGTCACGACGGCCCAGTTCGCCGAGTATCTCGATTCCCGGTTGCTGTCCGAGCACCGTCAAGCCACGGCCTCGATCCCGGTGCGGGAATGGCTGGAGGATCCCGGTCTGCCCGATAATCGCCACGAGCCCGTCTCCGCAGCCCTGGATGTCGCGGGCGAGGGCGCCCGCAGGTGGGTCGACGGCAGCGTACCCGCCAGCGGACTGGACACAGCCGGGTGGACGACGCAGCACTGGCTCCGCTTCCTGCGATCCTTGCCCGAGCCCCTGGGCGCTGAGCGGATGGCCGGCCTGGACAGCGCCTTCGGCTTTACCGAGGCAGGGAATGCGGAGATCCTCTGCGACTGGCTGGTTCTTGCGGCGAGGAACGGCTACGATCCGGCGGATCGCGCCTTGGACGGTTTCCTGACTTCCGTCGGGAGGATGAAGTTCCTGCGGCCAATCTATCGCGAGCTGGTGAAGACAGAGGCGGGTCGCGCCCGAGCCACGGAAATCTATTCGCGAGCGCGCCAGGGATACCACCCGGTGGCCATTGAAATGGTTGACCGGATCTTCAGCGCCGACCAGTCGGCGGCTGACTAGGGCATGCCGGTGCGGGCTGTCAGCACTTGACGTTGATCGTGTCGGCCTGCCGCCCCGCCTCGTCCACCGCACGGATCATGTAATACAGTCCCCCGCTGTGGCCGCCGGGCGCCGACCCGTCCTCGAAGGAGAACGGCTTGAGCGAGGTCTGCGGGCTGAACGGCACGATGCCGATGCGCTCGTGGCGGCGGTACACCTCGTAGCGGACGATTGGATCGCCCGCCGCGTACGCGGAATGCCACTCGAGCCGGACGCTGCTGTCGGACTTGCGCTGCGCGCTGAATCCCTGCGCCGGCTGGAATCCTGCGGAGGGCTGCTGGAAGAAGTTCGTGCGCGTGCCATGCAGGTCGGCCACAGTGCGCTCGATGTCCTTCTTTTCCTGGTGTGTCAGCGGCTTGGCGACCTGCGCCGCCGCCAGGTTGGCCACCAGCTGGTCGCGCTGCGGGTCGTCGTCCTTGTCGATGAGGCCGATGCCAGTGATGATCGTCGACATGCCGGCGGGGTTGAGCGAGTAGCGGATGAAGTCCTCGTAGGGGAGCTTGTCGGGCTGGCCGACTGAGGGGACGCTCTGCCCGGGACGGTGCGCGTACTCCTGCTTCAGGCCGTACATCACGCCGTCGGCGAAGACCTTCATTCCGATGACGCCCATGCCCTTGGCGTGGGCCACGGGGATGGAATTGGTCTGGTGGCAGAAGTAGTTGGGATCGTTCGGGTTGACTGCCACCAGCAGCGTGTCGAGAATGTTCCGGGTGTCGCGCTGGATCGCGTACATGTGGACGGCCGGGTTCTCGTGCCCGGTGATGCCGATATGGCGGATCCACTTCCGATGCTTGGGATTCAGCCCGGTCAGGTTGGTGCCGTCGCGGTAGTCGAGCAGGCAGGCGATCGCGCCTACCCTCGGCAGGGACTTGTCGGCGGGATTGTCGAGGCCCTCGTAGGCCGCGTCGACCTCCTCCTTGCTGCCGATGTGATGCACCTGCATCAGGTCGAGGTACGCTCCTTCGGGGATATGGCCCTTGCCGTCGCCGAAGAACTGGGTGAGGGACCGCTCGATGTCCTCGAGGACCAGCTTCCCGCCGCCCGACGAGCGTCCCTCGGGCTCCGCGCCGTCACGCACGATGGCGTGCCGCAAGGCCGTCTTGGTCGCGACGAACAGCCTCCCGCGCAGCCCGTGGTCGTAACCGGGCAGGCCCGGCTTGAGATTCAGGATCTCGAACGCCTTGCCCATCTTCTCCTGGCTGAGGAAGTAGTTGTTGGCGGTCTCGATGTATGTCATGCCGGCCCGGACGGCCTTGACGACGATCTGGACAGCCTCGTCGCCCGGCAGGTCCCACTGGATCTTGTTGCCGCCGGCCAGGCCGAACGTGGTCACCTCGCGCCCCGTGCGCCCTAGCAGGCGCGTTGCTAGCGGCTTCTCCGCCGGATGGGACCAAGCTGCGAACTTGCCGCTGAACGGCAGGAACGTGGTTGCCATCGCCGCGCCTGCCGCCCAGCGGACCGCGTCGCGCCTCGAGAACTCTTTTGCCATGGTGCTAACCTCCGGTGCCTGGCGGCTCGATCGCCGGCAAACCTACTGAACTGTAACATGGTCAAGGCGCATGGCCGGGCGATTGGCAACTGGCGAACAGTCCGGACGCGCCCCCGGGGAATCCCTAGAATGGGAGTTGGGTCCCGGTGCCCGGAACCCTCGGTTTCGGCCGCGGCGCGGCTGAGGCGCCCGCTTGGATCTGTCATGCCTGCGACCGATGTAGCGAGCCCGGTTCCTACGGACCGAACACGGGTAATCGACCTGATCGGCAACACGCCGCTCATTCGGCTGGGGCGTATCGCGGGCAGCAACGATCGCGTCAGGGTCTACGGGAAGGCAGAGTACTTGAATCCCGGCGGATCCGTCAAGGACCGGCCGGCCGCCAGCATGATCAAAGCGGGGGTGCTGGAAGGGCGGTTCGAGCCCGGCCAGACCATCATCGACGCGACCAGCGGCAATACCGGGATCGCCTACGCGATGCTCGGGGCCGCGCACGGCTACCCGGTGAAGCTGTTCCTCCCGCGCAACGCGTCTCCCGAGCGCAAGCGGATTCTCAAGGCCTACGGCGCGGAACTCGTGCTGACGGATCCGGCCTTGCAGACCGACGGCGCGATCCAGGCCTGTCGCGCCGAGTACGAATCGAGTCCGGACAAGTACTTCTACCCCGACCAGTACGGCAACCCGGCCAACTGGCAGGCTCACTACAAGACCACCGGTCCGGAGATCTGGCGCCAGACCCGTGGCGAGATCACCCACTTCCTGACCGGCCTCGGCACGAGCGGCACCCTGATGGGCACGGGGCGGTACCTGCGGGAGCGGAATCCCGACGTGAAGATCGTGTCGATGCAGCCGTCCACGGGATTCCACGGGCTCGAGGGCCTGAAGCACATGGAAACGGCCATGCGGCCGGAAATCTATGACGAATCCCTCGCCGACGAGGATGTTGCCGTGGACACCGAGGACGCCTACGACATGGTGCGACGGCTGGCCCGCGAGGAAGGCCTGATGGTGGGTATCTCCTCCGGTGCCAACGTCTACGCCGCGCTGCGGCTCGCTCGGACACTGAAGGAGGGCCTGATCGTGACCGTGCTCTGCGATGGTGCAGACAAGTACCTCAGCGAGCGGTTCTGGGACGATTGAGGGTTCGATGCTGCGGATTGCGAAGATTCCGTTCGCCGTGATGCGGGCGCACGCCGAGGCGGCCTACCCGAACGAGTGCGTGGGGGCGATGCTCGGCAAGGCCGGCCCGGACGTGAAGTCGGTCGGCCTGGCGATGCCCTTGGAGAACTCCGCCGAGGGGTCGCAGCGAGCGTTCTACGAACTGTCCGGCAACAGCCTCCTCGCAGCCGACGCCGCGGCCCGGAAGATGGGCCTCGACGTGATCGGCATCTACCACTCGCATCCGGACGCGGACGCGTACTTCTCCGAGACCGACCTGAAGCACTCGTGCCCGTGGTACTCGTTCGTCGTGCTCTCGGTGAAGGGCGGCCGGTACGACCACGCGAACAGCTGGCTGCCCGATTTCGAGCAGACCAAGGCCGATCGCGAGGAGCTGGAGACCGCTTCCTGAGTCCCGTCCGGCCGCGAGGCCGGGGCGGCGACGCCAATTGACCGATGAAGATCACACACCTCCGAGTTCGCGATATCCGCTTCCCGACGTCAAAGGAACTGGCGGGTTCCGACGCGATGAATCCCGACCCGGACTACTCCGCCGCGTACGTCGAGCTGGAGACGGATTCGGGGGAATGCGGCCAGGGCCTGGCCTTCACGCTGGGGCGCGGGACCGAGATCGTAGTCGCGGCCGCCCGGGCCATGGAGCCGCTCGTTCTCGGCCGGCCGCTCGACGAGTTCACCTCCGACATGGGAGCGTTCTGGCGCCATGTCACCGGCGACTCCCAGCTGCGCTGGATCGGCCCCGACAAGGGAGCCGTCCATCTCGCGACCGCTGCAATCGTCAATGCGGTTTGGGATCTGTGGGCGAAGGCCGAGGGCAAGCCCGTCTGGCGCCTGGTCGCCGACATGTCGCCTGCGGAGATCGTCCGGCTGATCGACTTTCGGTACCTGACGAACGCGCTCGACCCTGGCGAGGCACTGGCCATCCTGGAGCGGCAGGCCGACGGCAAGTCGGCCCGGGCCGAGCGGATGGCGCGGGAGGGATACCCGGCCTACACGACTTCCGCCGGATGGCTCGGATACTCCGACGAGAAGATCCGGGCGCTGTGCCGCGAGGGCCTGGCACAGGGGTGGAACCGGTTCAAGATCAAGGTCGGCCGCGACAGGGCGGACGACAGGCGGCGGTGCGCCATCATCCGGGAGGAGATCGGCCCCGAGGGGGTGCTGATGACGGATGCCAACCAGGTCTGGGAGGTGGGCGAAGCGGTGGACTGGATGCGGGATCTCGCGCCGTACCGGCCGCTGTGGATCGAAGAGCCTACCAGCCCCGACGACATCCTGGGCCACAAGGCAATCCGAGACGCGCTCAAGCCGCACGGCATCGCGGTCGCGACGGGCGAGATGTGTCAGAACCGGATCCTCTTCAAGCAGTTCCTGCAAGCCGACGCCATCGATTACGTGCAGATCGACTCGACTCGGCTCGGCGGGGTGAACGAAGTCCTGGCGGTGCTGCTGCTCGCCGGAAAGTTCGGCAAGCCGGTATGCCCTCACGCCGGCGGAGTCGGCCTGTGCGAGTACGTGCAGCACCTGGCCCTGATCGATTACGTTTGCGTGTCCGGGAGCCTGGAAGACCGGGTGCTCGAGTACGTCGACCACCTGCACGAGCACTTCGTCGACCCTGTCGTAGTGCGCGACGGGCACTACATGCCGCCCGAAGCGCCGGGTTACAGCATCGAAATGAAACCGGAGTCGCTGGATATCGCCCAAGTGCGGGGTTGATCGGAGCAGCGTGCGCTAATCTGTACTCGAAGGGACTGTTTCCTTGATGACGCCGACCGTAGCCCTGAACCGCCGAGACCTGATGAAAGTCTTGGGAGGGGGTCTCGCCAACGTCGGTCTCGCGGCCACGCTGGCGGGCGATCGAGCGCTGGCCGGGACGCAGGGCAACGGAAGTCCGGTCCCGCACTTCGCTCCCAAGGCGAAGAACGTCATTTCGATTTTCTGTTACGGCGGCCCCAGCCAGGTCGACACCTTCGACCCGAAGCCCGAACTCGCGAATCACGCGGGGGAGGTGATGAATGGCGTGGGCGAGGTGGTGGTTTCGCAGGGCAACCCGGGCGGTCTCATGCCGTCGCCCTGGAAGTTCAAGAAGTACGGACAGAGCGGCATCGAGGTCTCCGAGCTGTTCCCGAAGGTGGCCGGGCACGTCGACGACATGGCGGTGATCCGGTCGATGTACACCTCCTCCAACGACCACGGCCCGGCGCTTTACCAGATGAATACGGGGACGGTTCTCGCTGGCCATCCGAGTGTGGGCAGCTGGCTGACCTACGGCTTGGGCTCGGAGAACACCAACCTTCCGGGCTACGTGGTTTTCACGGATCACCGCGGCGGGCCGATCAACGGCCAGCCCAACTGGGGCGCCGGCTTCATGCCCGCGGCCTTTCAAGGCACTCAGTTCCGCTCCGCGGGCGATCCCATCGTGGACCTTCGTCCGCCGAAGGAAGTCAGCCGCGAACGCCAGCGCAAGTGGCTGGACCTGCTCCAGGACCTGAACCGGGAGCACCTGTCGCTGAATCCCGAGGACAACGAGCTGTCGGCGCGCATCCAGTCCTACGAGCTCGCGTACAACATGCAGGTTCACGCGACGGAGGCGATCGATATCTCCAAGGAGAGCGAGGCGACGCGCAATCTCTACGGCCTGGACGACGACCGGACGCGGTTCTTCGGCCGCCAGGCCCTGATGGCGCGGAGGCTCGTGGAACGGGGTGTTCGTGTCGTGCAGCTGTACTCCGGCGGGGGCAACCACGAACCGACCTGGGACCAGCACTGGTCGCTGAAGTACTTCCACACGATGCACGCGGGCGAGACTGACGGGCCGATCGCGGGGCTGATCGCGGACCTCAAGCAGCGCGGCCTGTTCGAGGAGACGCTGATCGTTTGGCACGGCGAATTCGGCAGGATGCCGATCAGCCAGCGGCTGGACGGCCGCGACCACAACCCGTACGGATTCACGGTATGGCTGGCCGGAGGCGGTATCAAGGGTGGGACGGTGGTTGGCGCGACGGATCACTTCGGCTACAAGGGCGTGGAAAACCGCAAGTCGGTGTATGACCTGCACGCGACCATCCTGCACCTGATGGGCCTGAACCACGAACGGCTGACCTACCATCACAACGGCCGGGACATGCGGCTGACCGACGTGCACGGCGACTTGATCCAGGAGATCATGGCCTAGAAGCGCCCCGTCCACTTGCCGTGTCTTCCGCTGCGGCAGCCGAATGTGACGCGAACCTGCGGGCGTCGCGCTGACGGTCCCTCGGACTCTCGCCAGTCGTTGCGAAGCGCCGAGGCCGGCGAGCCGCTACGGAGCGCTGCGCTGCCGGCGAGCCTGCCGTTGCCGGCGCTTCATCTCCTTCTCGTCAAGGACCGTTAAATTGAAGTTGACTTCGATCAGCGTGACAACCTCGACAACCCGCCCGTTCAGCCTCGTCGGGCGGTATTCCCACTGGGCCACCGCTGCCATTGCGGCCGGCGCCAGCATGGGGTGGCCTGAGATCAGGTGCAGGTTCCGCACTCGACCGTTTGTGGCTATGATCGCTTCCAGCCTCACCGTCCCGGCGACCTGTTGCTCGACGGCATCCGGCGGGTAGACCGGCAGCACCTTGAGGGTCGCGCGGGCGTTCTGGATCTTGCCGCCCACCCGGACCGGGGGCGGCAGAGGAATTTTGTCGGAATCGGTCGCAAACATGCCGAGCACCCCCGCGATGCCTGGATCGCCCGTTCCGCCAGGCAGGCCGTACGACGCTGGCATGGCCGCGATCGGCGAGACCGGCTGCCCGGTGTCACGGAGGAAGGCCACCTGGTCCGGAATGACCGACGGAGCCTGGAACGTCGCCTCGTAGCGGGCCACTTCGGGCTGGGGGGCCGGCTTCACGCTAGGCGGCGGCGGAGCCGGCGGCGGCGGAACCGCGAGAGAGAAGGTGTTGCGGGCCCAGGCCTGCAGGTCGATCTCGTACGTGTTGAGGAGCGGCAGCAGGATCAGGCCGGCGAGCCCGACCACCTGAATCACGAGCGAACAGGCGAAGCTCCAGCCCTGCCGGGCTGATGATTGGGGAACAACGCCCTGCTCGAACACGAGGACTCTCTACTTGTCTTGGCCAAGTATCGCCTCGCTAGGTTACCGCGCGCTGCTTTCGGATGGCGCGCGCTACGCTCCCAGCTGGTCCGCCAGCTCCAGAAAGTCGCGGGCATTCACGTCGAAGGCCGTCTCATGGGAAAGGTCGATCTGGCGGTTGGGGCGTTCCTCGGGCCTCGGCACGAACGCTGTCCGCAACCCTGCCGCCGCGGCCGCCCTCAGGTCCCCCTTGTGGGCTGCGACCATCATGACCTCGTCCGGACGCAGCCCGAGCAGGTCCGCGGCCTTGAGGTAGACTTCGCGGTCCGGCTTGTACCGCCCTGCCAGCTCGGCCGACAGCACGGCATCCCACGGAAGACCGGCATGCTTGGCCATATTCACGAGCAGAGCCACGTTGCCGTTGGACAGCGATGCGACGATGTACTTCTCCTTCAGCCTTGCGAGACCCTCCGCCGAGTCCGGCCAGGGGTCCAGCCGGTGCCACACGCGATTGAAGTCGTCCTTCTCGGACTCGCTGAGGCCCTCGATTCCGAACCGGGTCAGGATCTCGTCCAAGATCAACCGGTGCAGTTCGTCGATTGTTTTCCAGGGCAGATCGCCCCGACGGACCCGATTCATGGCCGGGCCGTAGCCGTCGCGCCAGGCGTCGGCGAACGCGGCCCAGTCAACGCTCAGCTTCTTTGCGCGTCCGAGCGCCTTTCCTTCCCGGATCAAGGTGGACCGCCAGTCCACAACCGTGCCGAACACGTCGAACGTCAGCGCCCGGACCGCCGGCTGCTGGTTGCCTTGCATCGAACTAGTTCCCAATGCCGCAAGCGCGAATGCCCGCCTCGTCAGTGCGGCACGCCTCGCGACTTCCATGGCTAGAGTATACGGAGGATCAAGCGCCGACTCGATACGGAGACTCGGACCTAGTCACTGCGAGAACGGCCGGACGGTTGACCTCATCGCTGCCGAAGGTCGAGACCCTCTCCTCGCGCGTTCCGCCCTTGCCCGGATGCTGGATGCCAACTAGCATCAATTCATGCGCGGGGTTGACCAAAGCGGATCCACAAGCGGCTCCCGCGACGCCGCTCAGTAACTGGCGATTGAAGCCGCGTTCCTCTCCTTCGGTCGGCACGCAGAAGACGCCGTCATGGATTCCGAGGTCCGGAGGCTGGCCCTCCGTCGCGATCACCAGATTGCCGTGGTGGTCGAAGCGAATCTGGCCGGGCCGCGCTATCGCGCTCGCGCGGCTGGTGTCGAATCCAGCGAAGTAGGCGCCGTGATCCTCGATCGCGGGATCTCCGCATTGCATGAAGAGCTGCCACGAGAATTGCGTCGCCGCGCTGTCCCCGCCTTCCTCCTCGATCTCGATGATCTGGCCGAGCGAGACGGGACTGGCGGAAGTCTCGCCGGTCCCGGCGTCGGGCGAAGGTCCGTCCGTCCCCCGCAGCGAGAGATAGGCCTTGTCGCCGGCCGGCCGGACCTGGATGTCTCGCGGGCTGTCCATCCGCGTTGCGCCGAGCAATTCGCCCGCCTGGTCCGGAAAGAGCAGCACCTCTGCCTGGCTGGTGAATCCGTTCGAAGCGTTCAGCGGCCCGTTCTCGTACAGGAGCGGCAGCCACTCGCCGGTTCCGTCGTCGTTGAACTTGGCCACGTAGAGCGTGCCCTCGTCGAGAAGGTCCCGGGCGCCGCTGCGGTCGGACCGGACAAAGGAATCGGTCGACACGAACTTGTAGACGTAACCGAGTGGCGAGGCGTCCACGGAATACACCGCCAACTTGTCCGAGGGCGAGACACCCACGGATGCGGAACCGTGGTTGAATCGTCCGAGCGCTGTGAGCTTCCTGCGAGGCCAGTTGCGGTCCCACGGATCCACCTCGACAATCCATCCGAACTTATTCGCCTCGTTCGGCTCGTGGGCGAGGTCGAACCGCTGATGAAACCCCCACCAAGGCCGGCCGCTTTCCTCTTCCTGGATGCCCAGGCTGGCGTTCGCGGCCCGGGCCATCTCGTTCGGGACGGAGCCGTTGTTCGCGAAGTACTGGCCGAAGTCCCCCTCGGCGACGAGGAACGTACCCCACGGCGAAACGCCGCCCCCGCGGGCGTTGAACGTCCCGGTAGCCTTGGTGCCGCCGGAGTCCGTCGACGTGACCAGCAGAGAATGGCCCGCCACCGGGCCCGTCAGTGACAGGGCGCTTTCTCCATGAAGGCGCTCGTTGTAGTTGCTCGACTCGTAGAACCAGAACTTCGGCGCCTCGGACGACCGCCGCGGCGGCGCCTGAAACACTGTTACGCCAAGTGACGCCAGCTCGTAGTCAACCTCTCGCAGAGTCGTGCGCTCCGGGGCGTAGTCGCTGAACATCAGTTCCGGGTTCGTGTCGTTGTGCCCGATGCAGACGATGCCGCCGAGGAGGGGTTGGTAGTCGACCCAGCCTAGGTACCCGCAGTTGTAGCCGACTTGCCCGCGCTGCGCCGCCGGATCGAGATCGGACGGATCGAATCTAGACGCCCTTGCCGAAAGACGGTCCCCCCAACTGGCGAGCGCCTCCGAAACGTACCCGTCCGGCACGCGGACTGCGTCCTCCGTGCCACCCGCGATCGACCCGAATGTCAGGTTCGCTTCCGCTTCGTGTCCGACCAGCGCACGGACCGATCCGATGGCGAGGAGCGGCCCGAGCGCGCCGCCCTTCAGCAGCGCGCGGCGTGCAAACCGCCGGGCGAGCACCGCGCGGAATGTCTCGCCGGATGGATCCCGCGCGGCGGAGTCGCGCGAAGCAGAGCTTCGGTGTCTCCCCATGTGCCTTTCCTAGGGTATACGCCTCCTGTAAGAAGCCCTGCAAAGAACCGCCCTTCGCCGTCTCCTGGAGCCCGCCCGCCGCTCCAGACCTGCCGCGGGCCGTCCCATCGCGTTACGCTGAGACTACTAGCCGATGGGCCGGATTCGAGTACTTCCAGACCGAGTCGCCAACCAGATCGCTGCAGGGGAAGTGGTGGAGCGTCCGGCCTCCGTGTGCAAGGAATTGATCGAGAATTCGCTCGACGCGGGCGCGACTCAGCTCCGGATCGAGTTGAACGCCGGCGGGCGGAGCCTCATCAGGGTTGCCGACAACGGCTCGGGCATGAGTCGCGACGACGCGATGCTCGCGTTCGAGCGCCATGCGACCAGCAAGCTGCGAACTGCCGACGACCTGCTTGCGATCGCGACGCTCGGATTCCGGGGAGAGGCACTGCCGTCGATCGCCAGCGTGTCCAGGCTGACTCTCCAGACTCGCGCCGCGGACGAGGAGTCGGGAACGGTCGTCGAGATGCGCGGTGGCCGGATGAAGGACGTGCGTGACGAGGCCTTCGCGCCCGGAACCAGCGTCTCGGTGAGAAGCCTGTTCTACAACGTGCCCGCCCGCAGGAAATTCCTGCGCACCGAGAAGACCGAGCTTTCGCACGCGCTGCGGATGGCGACGCACTACAGCCTCGCCCATCTCGACAAGGCGTTCCAGCTGCGCAACGAGCACGGCACGCTCCTGAACGTGACGCCGGTGTCGACGCTGAGGGAACGCGTTTACCAGGTGTTCGGAGGCGAAACCCTGGACCAGCTCGTCGAACTGGCGCCGGACGGGGACACGTCGGGAGGCGGCGGGAGCGCGAATAGCGGCAGCGGGGCAGGGGCCGGCGCGTTTCGCCTCGACGGCTTCGTCTCCGAACCCCAGACGCAGCGGCCGAACCGGAACTCGATCTATGTCTTCGTGAACCGGCGGCTGGTGCGCGACAACCTGATCCAGAAAGCGATCTCCGGGGCCTACGAGAACCTGATGCCGAAAGGCGTCTACCCGTTTGTGCTGCTCTTCCTTGACATTCCGCCCGAGCAAGTCGACGTGAACGTCCACCCGGCCAAGACCGAGGTCCGGTTCCGCAGCCCGTCCGACGTGTTCGGCTTCGTGAGGGACGAGATCCGACGGCGGCTCGTCGCGACCAAGCCGGCCTCGTCGCTGCCGCCGCCCGCCGGGATCGCGCAGCACGAGCTTCCAGCCGCCGGAAGCGCGGCTACGAGCGCGCCCGTCCCGCTCCGGCCGGCCTGGATTCCGCCCGCCGCCGCTCCGGCGCCGGGTCCGCGGACACCCCGATTCCCGTTCGCGGGCGGTCGCGAGTTCGGCTCGGACGCGCCCCGCCCCACCGAACCGGGCGTGACTCCGGTTTCGGATGGTTCCGCTCTGCCGGAAACGGTCGCGGGGGCCGACGCCGGCCACAGCAGGGCGCCGCTGGTGGACCGCGGGCCGGCGAATCTAGGGAATCTCGGCAGCCTGCGACTGCTCGGCCAGGTCCACGACAGCTTCATCGTCGCCGCAGGGGAGGACGGCGTGTGGATCATCGACCAGCACGTCGCCCACGAACGCATCCTGTTCGAGAAAGTGCTCGCAGCGCGGCTGCAGGGCAAGCCGGACATGCAGAGCCTGCTGTCCCCCATCGTGCTGACGCTCACGCCGGACCGAATGATCGCCTACGAAGAGATCGCTGAGGAATTTGGCGGCAACGGCTTCGAGATCGAGCCATTCGGAGGGCGCACGGTCGCCGTCCAGGCTGCGCCGGCGGAGCTGACGGCGCCGCAAGTCGAGAGCTTGATCTGCGAGATCCTGGACGGTTCCCGGGAGGCCGGCCGCCCGCTGGGGCTCGCCGACCTGCGCAAGCGCATGGCCGCGACGATCGCCTGTCACGCCGCAATCAAGATCAACATGCCCCTCGCGCCCGAGAAGATGCGGTGGCTGCTCGAGGCTCTGGCTCGAACCGAGTGCCCGATGTCCTGCCCGCACGGTCGACCTATCGCCCTCAAGTACGGCACCAGCGACATCCTCAGAGCCTTCCACCGGATCTAGCCGCCGGTCTCCTACTCGTAGGTGCCGAACACGTCTCGCAGGGCATCCGAGATCTCTCCGAGCGTCGCTCCTGTCTCCACCGCGTCGCGAATCACGGGGAGCAAGTTGGTATCGCCTGCCGCCGCAGCCCTTAGCCTCTCGAGGGCGGCTGCAGACGCGGCGCCGTCGCGTGCCGCCCGGAATGCCGCCAGTTCCGCTGCTCTCTCCCGGTCCTGGCTGGAGTCGATCCGCAGGATCGGCACGGGCTCCGGCTCGTCCGAGCGGTACGCGTTGACACCCACGACCGTCTGCTCCCCGGTCTCGACCCGCCTCTGGAACGCGTAGGCGCTTTCCTGGATTTCCCTCTGCACGTAGCCCTGCTCGATCGCCGCCACCATGCCACCCATCTCGTCGATGGTCCCGAGGTATGCGAGAGCCTCCTCCTCGAGCTCCGACGTCAGCCCTTCGATGCAGTAGGAGCCGCCCAGCGGATCGGCGGTCCCGGCAACCCCCGATTCCAGCGCGATGACCTGCTGGGTGCGGAGCGCGAGCGTCGCGGCCTCCTCGCTCGGCAAGGCGAGCGCCTCGTCGAGCGAGTTCGTGTGCAGCGACTGCGTACCGCCGAGGACCGCGGCCAGTGCCTGGTAGGCCGTGCGGACAACGTTCACGCGGGGCTGCTGCGCGGTCAGACTGGACCCGGCCGTCTGCGTGTGGAAGCGCAGCTTCATCGAGCGCGGGTCGCGCGCACCGAAGCGCTCCTTCATTAGCCGCGCGTACATGCGACGGGCGGCGCGGAACTTCGCGATCTCCTCGAGAAAGTTGCGGTCGGAACTGAAGAAGAACGAGAGGCGCGGCGCGAATTCGTCCACCTCCAGCCCGGTCCGCGCCGCAGCCTCGATGTAGGCGATGGCGTTGCCGAGCGTGAACGCCAGTTCCTGGGCGGCGCTCGATCCCGCCTCGCGCATGTGATACCCGCTGATCGAGATGCCGTTCCAGCGGGGCGCCTCGCGGGCCGCCCACGCCAGCAGGTCGGTCACGATGCGCATCGAGGCCCAAGGAGGATAGATATACGTGCCCCGCGCGATGTACTCCTTGAGGATGTCGTTCTGGACGGTTCCGCGCAGGGCGCTGGTCGGCACGCCCCCTCGCTCGGCGGCTGCGGAATATAGGGCGAGCAGGATCGCCGCCGTCGAATTGATCGTCATCGAGGTGGAGACCTTGTCGAGAGCGATGCCGTCGAACAGCGTCTCCATGTCCGCTAGACAGGAAATAGCGACGCCGGCACGTCCGACCTCGCCGACCGCGAGCTCGTGGTCGGAGTCGTAGCCCATTTGCGTCGGCAGGTCGAAGGCGACCGAGAGGCCGGTCGTGCCGCGATCGATCAGGTAGCGGTAGCGCTCGTTGGACTGGCGGGCGCTTCCGTAGCCGGCGTACTGGCGCATCGTCCAGAGCCTGTCGCGGTACATGCCGGGATGGATGCCGCGCGTGTACGGGTACTCCCCGGGATCGGGAGGAGGTGCTGGCGGATCCTCGTAAACCGGCTTCATCGGCGTGTGCCCCAGCGACTTCCTATCGCCCGCGGGAGAGCTTCTTCGCCTTGCGGAACGAGTCGATCCCGAACCACGCGAACATGATCGCCCCGCCCCCCGCAATGACCAGTCTCGTCAAGCTGTCCGGCAGCTGCCGGGCAGCTTGGATGAAACCGAACGGTCCGAACACGAAGAACATTGCGAACGAGAGGAAGACGAACCCGATAATCTCCAGGCCCAGCTCGCGGGCAATCGACAGGAATCGGGGCACCATCTTGCGGACGGTGTCGATCCCCGCGCTAAGCGCCCTGGATGCCTTCATATCGAAAATGCTAGCAGTCCCGCCAGCAAGGCGCGGCCCGACGGCTTAATCGACGACTCCGCCTCTTCGCAGGCCGGGCGTTCGGGAATCCAGGGAGGCACCTTGGTTGCAAACATTACGTAAGGCATTCGCGGCCCCGGCAACTGGATCGCGCAGCGCGCGTCGGACGCACCATGCGATCCAGTGTCCGCCTCCGAGTCGATTCCGCTCGCGAAACATTCGGACGCTCCGGTCCAGCCGTTTGCCCACGGGCGGCCCGTCGGTCATGTGGACCGGCTGCCACGACGGGTTTCTACAGGAGGGTCGCGGTCCTCGGGTGCGCGCTGGCACTGCTCTCGGCGGCCGCAGACGCGGAACCGATCCTTCCCGCGACGCCGTTCGACTACGAAGGAGCGGAACTGCCGAACCACTTCCGCATGAGCAACTTTCCCGGAGCGAGGGATTCCGCGGGCAACGCCGTCTCCCACGACAACACTCCCTCCGACAACCCCGTTGCGGACGCCGGCGCCACCCTCGGACGCGTCCTGTTCTACGACAGGAAGATCAGCGCGAACAGCACCGTCGCCTGCGCGTCCTGTCACCTGCAGGAGTTCGGCCTCTCGGACCCGAGGGCGCTCAGCGCAGGATTCGCCGGCGGGCTGACCCGCCGGAACTCAATGAGCCTCGCCAACGCTCGCTTCTATCGCAGCGGCAAGTTTTTCTGGGACGAGCGTGCCGAGACCCTAGAAGAGCAGGTCCTCATGCCATTCCAGGATCCCGTCGCAATGGGATTGACGCTCGAAGGGGTTGTCGGGATTGTCCAGGCCCAACCGTATTACCTAGCCCTGTTCCAGGATGCTTTCGGGAGCCCCGCGATCGACGCTGATCGCATTGCGAAGGCGCTGGCCCAGTTCGTTCGCAGCATCGTCAGCACCACCAGCAGATACGACGCGGCCCGGGGGCAGGTGGAGAGCCCGCGAGAGACCTTCCCGAACTTCACCGCGCAGGAGAACCGGGGCAAGGCGATCTTCATGACGGGCGGCGGCGGCGGCCGCCCTCGCTGCGTCCGCTGCCACCAGAGCGAGGCGTTCGTCGGCTCCGCTCCCCGGGGCCGGAACACCGTGACCACAGGCTCTACCAACAACGGTCTGGACGCCGTGTCGACGGACGATCTCGGCGTGGCGGAGACCACGATGAACAGTGCCGATACCGGGAAATTCAAGGTGCCGTCGCTGCGCAACGTGGCGGTGACCGCCCCTTATATGCACGACGGCCGGTTCGCGACGCTCGACGAAGTTGTGGAGCACTACAGCACTGGCATCCAGAACCACCCCAACCTCCATCCGGTGCTCCGCCAACGCGGCGGATCGCCCGAGCGGTTCGCCTTCTCGGTGGGAGAGAGCGCCGACCTTGTCGCCTTCCTGCGGACTATGACGGACGACGCGCTACTGTCCGACGAGAAGTTCAGCGATCCGTTCGTCGATCCCGAGTCGCCGGTGATCATGCGGGTCGCGAACAGCGCCAGCGGCGACGAGTCGGTTGCGGGCCAGACATGGCTGACGATATCCGGCAGGAATCTTTCGACGGCCACCGCGACATGGACCGACGAGAGCGCTTCGGTATCGGGCTTGCCGTTGAGTGTCGCGGGCACCAGCGTCCGGGTCGGCGGCATGGCAGCGTCTGTCCACTCTGCCAGCCCCGCTCGTGTCATCGTGCTGGCACCGTCCGGCATCGTTCATGGCGATGTGGAGGTCCAAGTGACGACGGAAGGTTCGAGCAGCAACACTGCTGTCCTGCGGATGCAGCCCGTCGCTCCGGCCCTGTTCGGACTTGGTCCGGACGGGACGCCAGTCCCTGAGGACTTGCAGGTTCCCTCTCCCGCGCGGTTCGACTCCGCCCCTGGCGCGCACGCGGCGGCATTTCATGCCGACGGCACGCCCGTGGCTGCGGCGGGCGCATTCGATGACGTGGAGACGAGGCCGGCGAATCCGGGTGACGTGATTACGATCTACGGAACCGGTTTCGGGGCGACCCAGCCCACCCCGGTCGATGGCCAGGCGATCGATTCACCGCTACCGCTAGCCAGCGAGGCCATAGTCCGATTCGGCGACGTCGCCGCGAGCGTTGCATTCGCCGGGATGGTTTCCCCGGGCATCTATCAGATCACCGCGACCGTTCCCTATGTTGAACAGGGAGATGTGCCCGTCACGGTGGAAATCGCCGGCGTCAAGTCCCAGGGCGGATCGTTCGTGCCCGTAAAGGCGTAACCGCATCAGTCGAGCGAGTGAATCGCCGATGGCCGAAGGAATTTGGTGCAATTTTGCCGCCCGATCCGGCTTGCAGACGCTTCCTCGGCCCCCTGCCACACTAACGCTGCCGTCAGTACCACCACCAGCACTCCGCCGCCCCAGAGACAAGTGCGATTCAGAAGATTTCCCATATGGGCGCAGACGCCGCCCCGTTAGAACTGTTCCGGTCACAACACCCGAGGGCAGTAGGCTACGGCGAATCACGTTCCGGGCGACCCCTTGCAAGTTTCACGAGCCAGTCTTGACGGGTGCTCGTACGGGTTGCGAATATCGCGGTAGGACGCCTCGCGCTAAGCAGCGTGGCAACTGCGCTCAGGAGATCGGCTCCCTCCGAACCGCACGGCCTTGAGTGCCAAGCGGCTGCTCTCGAAACTCTCGGCAGTTCCCCGGTTCTCAGCGTGGATTCGAATGCTCGCGCAATCCGGCAGCATTGTCCTCCGCAGCGAGAATGAGGCGCTCCGAGCGAGGTGATTGGAATGCAGGTTGCAAGCGGGCCGACCTGCGTGAGCGCTCGGCACGGCTGAAACTTTGTCCGGATATCTGTGTTCTCTAACTGGCGGGCTCCACAATGGGGAGAAGGCAATGCAATGGGAGAACTGAAAAGTATCGGCACACGAACGACCTGCGGGAACGGCATGTTCGGGTCCATCTTCGAAAGCGACCATGAGCAGCGTGCGTTCTCAGTAATGTTGCCCTCGTGCCGCGGGAGCGAGGACAGCTGCGTTCCCGGGCCGTCCGACCGCTGGCGATCGAGGGGTTTGTCGGTTGCGGGACGGGTTGATTCTCGCGGAGACAAGAGACGCCTCTGTCAGCAGGGAAGGGGTAGGCTGGCGAGAAATCTTGCGGCAGTAGTTCTTGGCACAGCCGGCCTCGGCTTGTGGCTGCCAAGCCTTCGGGCTGATAGCTGCCGCTACGAGGCAGACCGTAATGCCGCTGTCGCGGTGGAGGACGCCACTCGAATCAAGATCATCGCCCGCGCCGGCAAGCTTGAAATCCGGGGCCACTCCGATATCAGCGAGATACGTGTTCACGGGAGGGCATGCGCTTCGAAACAGGACATGCTGGACCAGATTGAAGTGGAAACGGGCCGGAACGGCAACGAGATCTCAATCGAAGCGAAGCTGCCAACGGACGGCGGAGGGTTCTCTCTGAAGTTGTTCTCCAAGGAGCGGTCATCCGGAACAGCGCTTCTGGACTTGAAGATCGACGTGCCCGATTCAATGGCGCTAGACGTGATTGACGGCAGCGGTCACGTCGAGGTTCGAGACACCGGGCCTCTACTCTTGCAGGACGGTTCTGGCGACATCGAGATTGATAGCGCTGCTGGAGACGTGTCGATCCAGGATGGATCCGGGGATGTTGAGATCCGCCGGGTCCGGGGTGACTTGGATGTGAGGGACGGATCGGGTAGTGTCTCGATCACGGATGTTGCTGGTAACGTCAGCGCGCGGGATGGATCGGGGGGCTTGAGGATCGCACGCGTAGGGCGGAACATGACCGTGACTGGCGACGGCTCCGGCGACATCTCGGTGAAGCAAGTCGAAGGAGACTTCACTGTCAAACGCGATGGCAGCGGATCTGTTCACTACGAGGCGATTCGCGGAGGCGTTGCTATCCGCGATTGAGTCCTCGTGACTCCCTCGTGCCCGATACGACTGATGGAACGAGCCATTGGTCCTGCGCAAACCAGGTCGCGGCTGGCCCATCGGGACATGTCCGTCGCGCCTGCGGTCGAGTGAGGCGTTCCAGCCGGGACCGGTGTCCGGCGGGTTCCGAACGAGCCTCGCATCGAAGACTTCGGTGTGGCGGCTCGCCGGGCCTCTTGGCTGTTCTGGCCGATACAATCGGTGATCATGCCGCGCGTACCGACAGCCGAGGCTGGCGAGCGAATCTACAAGGTGCATCACGATTGGGGCGCGCTTCCTGACCGCATCCGTTACGGCAACTGCCACGGCGTCCAAGTCGACTCCCAAGGGCTCGTCTATGTCCACCACACGGTTCACGAGAATTCGCCAAGCGACCACTCGGTAGTTGTGTTCGATCCGCAGGGGGATTTCGTCACGTCATGGGGCGGAGCCTACGCGGGCGGCGCGCATGGCTTTCGGCTCGCTCGGGAAGGCGCGGACGAATTCCTCTACTTTTGCGACATCGGGCGAGGCATCGTGCAGAAGACCGATCTCGACGGAAACGTCCTGCTGACGCTGGGCTACCCGTCCGAGTCGCCGGCATATGCCGTTCGGGAAGGCAGGCTCGCTCCGTCCTGGAAGCCCACGAATCTCGCCGTGACTCGGAACGGCGACATCTACGTCGGCGATGGCTATGGATCGAGCTACGTGGTCCGCTACGATCGCGGAGGCCACTACATCCAGACTTTCGGCGGCGGGCTTACCGACGCCCCAGGGGATCTGAGCTGCCCGCACGGCATCGAGATCGATACCCGCTCTGGGGGCGAGGAAGTCCTTGTTGCGGATCGATCCAATCACCGCCTGCAATACTTCGACCTTGACGGGAACCACCTGCGCTTCGCCACAGGTGTTGACTTGCCCTGCCACTTCGACATCTTCCGAGACGGGACGCTGCTCGTCCCGGACCTCGCGGCCCGGGTCTCGCTGCTTGACGGGAACAACCAACTGATCGGCCATCTCGGCACCGGCCCAGGCGACTACAGGGAGCGCCGGCTGCTTGACAGAAGTCACTTCCCCGCGGGGCAATTCGTCTGCCCGCACGGAGCTTGCTTCGATCACGAGGGCAACATCTTCGTTGCGGAGTGGGTCGAGATCGGACGCGTTACCTTCCTGAAGCGGATACGATAGCTCCGCGCCGGCGGTTCTCGAAGCATCGCTCAGGCCTGCTAGCCGTGACTCGGGGGCCAAGGGGAATGCCGGTCGAAATTCGGCAGGGCGCAGCGTGCGGCCATTGCTCGTCGCTGGGTCACCTTGCAACCGTTATTCGAGCCGACGACGGCGCCCACCTGGTGGTTCCGCTCGTGCGCACCGCTCTTCCGCTGGCGGGCGCGTAGCCGCATGGTCGCCATTGGTGCCGGTTGCGGTACGATGACGGCCGGTGGGGAAGTCATTCCGCACTGCCTGCGTAACAACGAAGGCACGCAACTTAGCCGATGCCGTCCAGGAAGATCTCACGATTGCGGTCGAGTGCCTCGGCTGGCAGATCGGATGTTTCGTGGAGGGCCAGGCGATGGCGGCCTAGATGCAAACGCGCGGCCTGGCCGGAGCCACGCTGACGAGCCCGGCTAGGCCATTCTATTTGGAGCGAGGTGTATTCATGCTGAGAGCAAGTCGATCTGGATTGCCGCTAGCGCTGGCAGTTCTCCTGTGTGCCGGTGCGGGCCTTCCTGTGCTCGCGCAGCCCTATCCGAATCCCTACCGGATGGTGGACGGTTGGGCGAAGCTGCCCGATGGGCGGAATCCAGGGGCCATTGGCGGGGTCGTCATCGACCCCGACGGCGAGCACATTTGGGCGGTCATACGCTGCGACGCCGGCCCGGACAAGTTCGGCTACGAGTGCCTCGACTCGGATCTGGACGTGGCGGTGAAATTCAGCTTGGAGACAGGCGAGACGGTCGACAGCTTCGGCGGCGGCATGTTCATCTGGCCGCACGGCATCGACGTGGACCCGGATGGCAACGTCTGGGTAACCGATGCGGCCGCCCCTGCCCGCGTGCCGAAAGGAGAGCGCGGCCATCGAGTCATCAAGTTCAGCCCGACAGGGGGAGTGCTGATGACTCTTGGGACGCCTGGGGTCCCCGGCGCTGGCCCTGATCATTTCAGTTCTCCCGCGGACGTCGTGGTTGCGGATGACGGCTCGATCTTCGTCGCCGACGGCCACAACAGGGACGGGAACAATCGCGTTGTGAAGTTCGCCAGCGACGGCACGTTCATCAAGTCGTGGGGGAAGACCGGCTACGGCCCCGGAGAGTTCCATGTGCTGCACGCACTCTCGATTGATTCGCGCGACCGCTTGTTCGTGGCCGACCGAGAGAACAACCGCATCCAGATATTCGACCAAGAGGGGAAGCACCTTGCGAGTTGGACGCAGTTCGGGCGCCCGAGCGGAATCTACTTCGACGGTCACGACAACATCTACGTGGCTGACTCGGAGTCTGACGACGTGCAGAACCCCGGCTGGGAGATGGGACTTCGGATTGGGGACGCCAATTCGGGCTGGATCCGGTATTTCGTTCGTTTCCCGTGGGGGGATCCGCGCAGCACTAGAGGCAGCGGGGCCGAATTCGTTGCAGCCGACGACGAGGGCAACCTCTACGCCGGCGAACCGTTCCGCCGGCTCCTGCAGAAGTACGTCAGGGTGATGCCATAGCGCCGGCGTGCCGTCGCGATCATCCGGGGATGTCCGCGGCCGGGCTCGCCTTCAGCGTCCGAGTCGGGGCCGCCGCAAACTCTAGGGGGCCCATATCAGGGTCCGGGAAATGACGGGCCGGCCTCGGGGCACCCGGCTTGGAGCTGCGGCGGCGCTCTCGATGACCCTACCGGGCGCCTTGTTCGGCGTCGGCTCGAGCCGCTCCCCGTTTGCCTGGCGGCGTGTCTTGAGCGCCGCCGCAGGCCGTGCGAGGGCGTTTCCAAGCTGCTGCCTGCACCACCGGGCACTGATGCGTCATCTTTGCCGAGACGCGACGCCCGCCCCTTTCTTCGTGCACGACACCAGGCCAGCACCCTGTCCGTCGCTCGCGTAGCGAGCGGGCTCCATCGGGCCGGGTCCGGATCGGCTGCACCGGAAGGCGGAAGCATGGCAGAATATGTGTGGTCCTCACTTCTGTAGTCTGTCCCTCATCACCCCTTGCCGACGCCTGTCCCGCGAAATGTGCATAGTAGCCGTCGAAACAGGGATTCGAATTCGCCGATCTATGCTCCGATCGAACAATCTCGACTGATCTATACTGCTTGGCCCGGACCGAGCGCGGGCCTAGAACCGAAGCGTGCAAAACCTCCGATCACTCAAGGGTCACCAGACCATCCTCTTCCATGGCGCAATCTGCGCTTGGCAATTCATCATTGCGCCGATCTGGTGTGCTGGCGCTCCGCAGCAGCCCGGCACAGTAGAGCCGACCCGGTCAGCCGTCGTGACGGCGATCACGTCGGAGATCGTGGTGGATGGATCGCTCGACGAGGCGCCTTGGCGTCGGTCGCCAAAGATCGGAGAGTTGGTTCAACGGATTCCAAGGGCCGGCGCAAGGCCCACCGAGCGAACCGAGGTTACGCTGCTTCACGACAAGGACAACCTCTATATCGGGGTGATGTGCTATGACTCCGAACCGGATCGAGTGCTTGCCTCGCAAATGGCGCGCGACGCTCAACTGAACCCTGACGACCGCTTGAGCATCATTCTCGACACGTTTCGCGACCAGAGCAACGCCTTCTACTTTTCCACCAATCCGAATGGAGCGCTTGTCGACGGCCTGGTCTTCGCGAACGGTGAGACCAACGACGATTGGGACGCCATTTGGATCGTGAAGACAAGGCGATCGGACGAAGGCTGGAGCGCCGAGTTCTCGATTCCATTCAAGAGCCTGAGCTTTCCTTCCGGCCAGACCGTCTGGGGATTCAATATCAGTCGCATCGTGCAACGGACGCTCGAAGAGGTCCGGTGGACCGGCGCTCGCTTTCAAACGCAGTTCTTCCAAGTGTCGGAGGCGGGCGAGATCACCAATCTCGAAGGCATCGAGCAAGGTGTCGGACTCGATGTTCGGCCGTTCATTGCGCAGCGCTGGTTCCATTCGGGGATTGACGGCAATGATGTCGTCCGCGGAAAGCCCGGCTTGGATCTGTTCTACAACCTCACTCCGAGCCTCAGGCTGTCCACGACAGTCAACACGGACTTCGGCGAGACTGAAGTCGACACGCGCCAAATCAACCTGACACGATTCTCCATATTCTTCCCTGAGAAGCGATCATTTTTCTTGCAAGATGCGGGGGTGTTCAACTTCGCTACGACAGGTATCGACCAACCGGGAGGAATTCCCGACACGGGGGCTGAGATATTCCCGTTCTTCAGCCGCCGAATCGGCTTGCTCCGCGGACAGGAGGTGCCCATTGACTACGGCGTGAAGCTAACCGGCAAGGCCGGTCGCACCGAAATCGGCGTGCTGAACGTGAGCACTCGCGAGGCACCGGGCGTTGACGCCAACAACCTGCTGGTCGGACGGGTCAGGCAGAACTTCTTGGAGCAATCGTATATCGGTGCCATATTCACTGGCGGCGATCCCGCGCGCGCGCCGTCGAATGGCACCCTTGAGGATCCCGTGCAGACATTCTCAAGCAGCACTCTCGGGGTGGACATGCGTCTCGCCACCTCGAATTTCCTAGGCACTGACCGGAACATGGTGTTCAATGCATGGGGCCTCAAGACCAACAAGCAAGGAATCAGTGACAAGAACGCCTCGTACGGGTTTGGTGCGCACTACGACAACGATCGGTTCCAGGGACAAGTCATTTGGCGCGAGATTCAAGAGAATTTTGACCCGGCACTTGGTTTCGTGCAGCGTTCGAATGTGCGGATGCTGCGGCTGGGAGGCAGTTTCAATCCGCGCCCAAAGCCATCATCGGGCATTCAGCAGATGTTTCACGATGTCTTTTACACCCGATTCACTCGACTTGACAATGGACTCGTAGAAACTTGGAAGCTGTATTTCACGCTAGTCGATTGGCATCTGATGTCGGGTGATTCCCTTCACAGCCTGTTCGATTTGAATCCGACCTACGAGCGATTGTTCGAGCCGTTCGAGATCTCCCCTGGCGTGGTCCTCCCTGCGGGAGAGTACCGCTTCACTCCGATGCGGATTTTCTTCACTTCGGCTCAGAAGAGGAAGCTTCAAGGGAGCATCGGAATTACGTTCGGGAATTTTTGGTCGGGAACCGCCAAGACGGTCCAAACAGGCTTGAGATACCAGCTTCCACCGAAATTCTCGATCAGTCTGAATACCAACCAGACCTTCGCGCAACTGCCGCAGGGCAATTTCGTCGCCAGGATCTTCGGCACCCAGATCAACTACGCGGTTTCGCCATTTCTCTCGTTTTCCAACCTGGTCCAGTTCGACAACCGGTCGGGGAATCTCGGGCTTCAGAGCCGCGTACGCTGGACACTGAAACCAGGGAACGATGTGTTTTTCATTTTCGGCCAAGGCTGGATACAGGAGCTTGGCGGTTTCTACGACTTTCGGCAGAAGGACTCGAGACTGGCGACGAAGCTGCAGTATACGTTCCGCTTCTAGTGCAGTACCTGTCAAGTGCCAGGTGGCCGAGTTCTGACGCGGGAGGCCGATTGCTGTTCTCCTCTGTCTCGCGGATATTCACGACGGTCGCACGACCGACCAGGCCTGCATCGACTTGAACCGCTGAATGCCGTCCGGGAAACGCGAGGGCGGCCGCGGATGCAACTGCGCTGACCGGGGGATTGCCTGCCCCGGTATTGGCCTAGGCCGCTGCTCAACGATTGGCTTGCACCACGTCAGGGGAATGCTGGGCACGTGGCGGAGATGCATGCCAGCCCGCCGCTCGAGGGCCTTGGCGACACGCTCTTGCGGGCACCGGACTCGGATACCGGATCGTGCACGCAAGCTAGCCACGAAAGCTGTTCCCATGAAGGGCAGGCTGTGCAAATACGACCAAACCAGCGTGGAGGACTGGGCCGACCGCAAGCTGTGCATTGCGAACCCCGTCCAAACGTGTCCCTCATAGCCGGTTTCATCAGGTGGTCGAAGCCCTCCTCGGGCAGGTCCAGTCATTCCAGGCCGAGCCGATCCGCCCTTGGCTGACAAACCGGCCGGTTCCCGCGATTCCGAAATTCGCCAAGCGTCGGCTCTGATGGGCGAAGTGCGATTGCCGCGGACGGACTTAGCTGGCAGAGCCGGGCGTCCGGCACAACTGGGTGACTAAGCGACGCAAGCAGACTGCGAATCTGTTCGAGGTAGCAAGGAAGCGGCAGGATGCCCCGATGTCGAGTGGTTCGGATGAGCCCGACTATCGACTACTCGCGAAAGATTGACTCCGCGCTCGCGCACGTCTGGCCACTATCTCGGCCCGGAAGCCCCGGAAGCCCGTGGGCAGCCAATCGATGCACGGACGGCTTGGCTCGTAGCGGAGCTTCGCAAGCAGAAGGCTTGGTTGCTTAAACTGAACAAGGCCATCAAGGCCGATCAGGCATCTCTCGGGCTCATGGGTCAGCTGTGATTTATAGCGAGGACGACATCTTGCGCCAACTGCAGTTGGGTGAGGATAGCCATTGGGAGTTCAAGCAGGTCGAGTTTTCCGGAATCCGCCCGAGGAGTCCGGACCGTAAGGACTTGGCAGACGAGATCGCAGCGTTCGCCAATGCGAACGGCGGGGTCTTGCTTTGCGGCGTCACCGACAGCGGCGAGGTTCAAGGTATGTCCCGCGACGAAATAGTCGAGCTGGATTCGTTGCTGGTCGAGACAAGTTCCGACTCCATCAAGCCAGCGGTTCGGATCCGTACCAGTCACCAGCGACTTGCGGACGGCAAGCGTTTTCTGCTGGTCGAGATTCCCGAGGGGGAGTCGCAGCATGATAGCCCCGGCGGAAGCTACGTTCGGGTTGGCGGCTCGAAGCGAAAGATGACAAGCGACGAGCGGTTGCGGCTTGCGCAACGCCGGGGCCAGGCTCGTTTCCGATCATTTGACGAGCAAACCATTCCAGGCACGGGATTCCAGACATTGGACAAGTCGCTGTGGAAACCGCTCTTAAGTGCTGAGGGCGCAGCGAATCCCCAAGCGGCGCTTGAAAAACTGGCACTGCTAGGTTCCGACGAGGCCGGAATAACTCGCTCCACGGTGGCCGGCGTGTTGCTGTGCACTCGAAACCCGGAGGAACTGCTTCCCGGTGCCTGCATAATGGCGACCCGTTACAGGGGGCGGGACCGCGCAACGGGCCAGATCGATGCACAGGTGATCACTGGACCGCTGAACCGGCAAATCGTCGACGCTGTGGATTTTTCGAGAAAGAACATGCGCATTGCCGCGCGCAAGGAACCGGCAAGGATAGACATGCCGGAGTACAGCGACAAGGCGATTTTCGAGGCCATTGTCAACGCCGTCGTGCATCGCGACTATTCGATCCGCGGCAGCAGGATTCGTCTGTCGATGTTCGAGGACCACCTGGAAATCCAGTCACCTGGCTCGTTGCCGAACAACTTGACAGTGGAGAGTATGCGAACGCGGCAGGTGACTCGAAATGAAGCCCTAGCCTCGTTGCTCGGACGCATGCCGATAGGAGATGTCGGCGGATCTGAAGACAGGCGCTATTTCATGGAACGCAGGGGAGACGGTGTTCCGATTATCCGTCGCGAAACCCTGGAGCTCTGCGGAACACCGCCGGAATTTCAATTGATCGATGAAGCCGAGGTCCGTCTCACCATACCCGCGGCCCTGCAGGAACAGAGCCCAGCCCGCACCGTCATTTCCGTGCGAGCCGCGGCTCAGCCATTGCCGGGTGCCTCGCTGCTAGTCCTGTTTCCGAACAAGACGTGGAGGCATGCGAGAACGGACCAACACGGCGAGGCGACCGTCGACCTGCATTCGACTCACCTCCCAATGACGGTGTTCGTTGCGGCTCCCGGATATGTCGCGCATCTCGTGCAGGATTGGGTGCCGAGCAGAGGATCGCTCGCAGCAGAACTAGAAACCCTGCCGCAAGGCGGTGCGGTGATCTTTTCCGAAGCGACCGGCTACCTTCCTGGACTCAAAGGCAGGTTGAACCCGATCCGCGATACGCACGACAGAACTTACCTGTACGCCTCCAACATCGCCATCAACGAAGGATGCCAGCAACCGGTTCATTTTGTTCTCGGGGAAGGCCTGCGGCTCACCGACGCAGACGGCAAGGAATTGCTAGTGCGCATTGTCGAAATCGTCGGCAGGTCGGCGCTTCTGGACTATCGACCGTTTTCCAGGTGAGGCGTAGACAAGCCCTGCGCTCCAGATCTGTAGCAGCTGACTCGATTGGAGCGCTGTCGCGTTCACGCCCCGGCCGGAGGTGCCCGCGCACTGTCCTGGATTCGCGAATGCCTGCTCTCACGCGTCCCCAGACGCCCGTCGCGGATACGTCTGAGCGTGGCTGGACTGAGCAACTACCTCGACGCGAACCGATTGATGGTGTCCGAGTCCCAACGAGGCCCTGGCGACACCGGGCCAACCAGACTAGCTCCAGAGCTTGCGGCTCTTGTGGTTCCTCTGGTATCCGGAGAAGATTCGCTGCCCGAGGCTGCCGAAGTGCTGATCGGTCGTCAGGTAAGTCCAGGTGGACCGGCACCGCTCCACATCGACCAAGCCCAGTTTCTCGCCAGCCATCCGCTTCGCCACCTCGTCTTCGAAGCAGTTGTCAAGATGCTTGAACATGTCGCGGACGCTCTTGAGAACTTCGTGCAGCGGCTCGCGGCCGCCGAGCGAGACCCAGTGGATCCGCTCTCGCAGGTCGGCCACAGCCGCGAGATGCTCCGGCCACAGGTCGTCGATCGTAGTCAGTGCGACAAGACGCTCGGTCTCCCATGCGCACGGCCGAACGCGCGTTAGAATCTGGTGGCACTGCCCTTCAACAACGCCTTCGTATTGGTGCAAGAACCGCCGGATATCCAAGGTGTGCCGATCGCTCGCTCCCTGAACTCCGTCAGGATCTTGCCGCAGTTCGGGGTGGTTGATGCCGTGCTTGAGGAGGAGGTCATCTCGTCAGGAGATGAGAAACCAGGAGCTGCCGGGGTCGCCTTGGCGGACAGCGCGTCCGCGCAGCTTGTTGTCGATACGCCGGCTCTCATGCTTGTTCGTACCCATCACATAGAGATCCCGAGTTCGGCAACTCTTTCCCCGAGTTGAATGTCGATGCCGCGGCCAGCCATGTTGGTAGAGACAGCAACCGAGCCAAGTTGTCCCGCCCGTGGGATGGTGGCGGCTCCTGCTCGTCATTCCGGGTGTTAAGAACTTGGCGTGGAAGCTCATCTAGCCTCTCACCGAGCCGTTCCGACTCCTTGACGCCGCGCTGCCGACCAGCACAGGCCGCCCAGCGGCGTGCGCACGACGGATCTCTCAAGAAGCGGCTTGTTCCTTCTCTAGTTTTGCCCAGAAAACGGCATCAGCGTGATCGACCTGGATCACCGGGCGGTGTGTCGGGACTACTTCGACCTCTAGCCCGTAGATTGACCTAAACTCCTCGGCTGGGGTGGCCGCTGCCAGTCATTCCGCAGATTTGCGGGTAGAGAGCGATCAGGCTCTGCACAGCGATCGATCCAAGTATTCGGCCATGGGTCTTCAGCGCTACTCGCTCCTTGGCTTCGATGGCCGTCTGCAGCGCCGCAGGCCAGCTGATCTCGCGCGACGCGCACCTTGAAGTCACCGACCGACTCGATACCGCCATCCTTGACTAGGTATTCGACGTCCAGGCGCAGGAGGGCCGTGGGCATGCGGCGAATTCTGTGCGGCGGCGTGCACGGAGAGGTTCGATTCATGGAACAGATTGCCGCAACCGTCGGCCCTCTCAGTCGCAGCGATGCCCTCTTCGGTAAGAGACACATTGTGCCCTCGCTCGTCAACCGTGGATTAGAGGATCGGCCGCAACGGGCGGGTGATTTCGTCGACCCGATAGGCCAGCCCATCCTGCGCGGTCGTCTCACCGGCTACCACTAGTGGAATGCGCGCTTCTTCGATGAGAACGAAATCAAGTTCGTCGATCACGGCCGAGGCGAAAGGTCGGTGGACCAGTTCGGAGGGCTGGAGTGCGAACTGGTCCCGGAGGTAGTCCCATCCGACTTCGTTCGCGGTGGTGCAAGTGATGTTGCAGGCCTAAGCTTGCCGCGGTGCTCTACGGCCATTCCCTGCTGAATGCAACCTGCAGGCAGGCCGAGGAAGCTGTAGATTGGGCTCATCCATCGGGTGTCGCCTCGTGCCAGGCAGTCGTTGGCGGTCATCACGTGGACCCCTTGGTTCTGCTTGGCGTACCGGACAATCCCGGGAGCGGCCGCCAACGGCTTACCTTCGCCGGTCTGCACTTCCGCTTTGACGGCGATATCTTCGAGTGCGTTTTCGGCCTCCTGCCGGCGGCCTTCAATGCGTTGTCCGTAAATCTGGACAGCTCGGCGCGACGGGAGTTGATTCGATGGATGTTCGCATTCACGGATCTCGAAGGCGGCCCAAAGCTGGAACGGACTCGAAGAAGCCGAAACAAGCGATGCATCGCGTTCTCATTCTATTGGGGTTGATTCCTGCGACGACTCGGCGCCACACTCCTCACATGCCTCTGCGGCGACCGGCAAGTGAGGATCATCAGCCCTCCCTTGCCGCAGTGATGGTCGCGACTTCACCCATCAAGTGATGCCGTATCCGCATGGATGCGTCAATGGACGGCGGACCCGCAATCGGGTCTGGCTTGCCCTCTGGATCTCATGCGTCCGTTGCACGCCAGCAAATGCCAGTCGATTCCGGCCTCCGCCACGGCCTTGTGACGGGCATTCGGACGGCAAAGCTCACGCACATTCCCGGCCAACTCCTTACGGGGCCGGCGCTGCCCTCGTCCAGGAACTCGACTTGGTTGAAACTGCCGCTGTGCCGCGAACCTGCGGCTCGCCTGCTCCCCCGACTACGCTGAGCAAGTGCGGACTCGAATCGCCAGTCCCCGATCACTGGAAATGACCGCAGGTCGGAACTCGGAGTCAGTTCTTCGGGGCACCCGACCCGGAGGCCGCTCTCTCCTCCGCGCGTGCACCGCTGAGAGCGTTCGTCATGGCGTAGTTGCCTTCATGACACGCGTACTCGTAGATCTGGTAGTCGTCGAGCCTGGGCATCGACCTCACGGCAGTCCAAGGCGCCGTGTACGTCGCGGGATCGTCGATCGTGAATTCGTTATGAATCGCGTTCTCATCCACGCGAGTGAATCGCTCGACGGCGCGCAGGTTCTTGGATGACGGGAATCGATGTTCCGTCTTGTCGCTGAAATTGCCGGTTTCGACGACCAGCGTATCGCCTTCCCAATGACCGCGGGAATCCCCGTTCCACTGGCGGATGCGCTCGTCGAGCGCCGGCCGCCCATCCAGTGGAATGATGCGCACGTCATGAATGTTCTCGACCAGGATGGCCACGTAGCCAGGGGCCTGGAAGATCTGGTAGGTGTTGTTGTACCCGGTCGAGACCGGCGGCACCCCGTGGTAGGTAATACACCGCATCCACGCGACGAAGTTCAACCACGAGTCGGGGCGGCCGCTCGTGCGGCGGGACCTAGCCGCGACCCGCGCTCGGCCTTCCTCTGTCAATGGCGGCAGTCGACCGTTGGGGGGATCGACGATCAGTGATGTGCGCCGGCTTGGGTCGACGGTTCCCTTGTCGAACCAATGCGCGTTGTACGAGCCTACGACTCCCGGAACCTGCGGACTCTCGGCGACGGCCCTCGCGTTTCGTGCCGCGGCCTCCTCCGGCGTGAAGAACTCGTTGCCGGCGAACTGGACGGGCCGCCGGAGCGGCGTGAGGGAGGCGTAGGACCAGACGCCGCGCAAGTCGGGATCGCCCCAAGCGGTGCGTGGCGGCACCCATGTCTCTTCGGTGTCCTTCTTTCCCGTGTCACCGGTGCTTGATCCCGCCAAGACGGTTTGACCGGCAAGCGGCACGGCTAGCCATGCCGCCAGGATCGGCACTGCGAGCGCTGGTATTTCGAAGCAGAGTTGGTTTCTCACTCTGAGGCCTCCTTGGCAGTTAAACGGAGTGTCGCACCAAGGCGCCGTATCCGGCAAGGCGTGGGGCGGCGCGACCGCCGGGGCGATCGATTGACCGCGCTGTTGATCCAGTTGATCTCGTCCCTGCGCAGGGTCGTCACGACGGACGCGACCTCTTCAGCGCACCAATGGCCGCGTTTGTGCAACGCGCCTCCCCGAACCGACTTGGAGGAATCGTCGCAGGTCGGAGCCGGAGTGTTGCGGTCGGGGAAGGGGGGGGTAGCGGGGTTCACCGCGGTCTCAGAAATCCAGCATTAGCCAAACTGCGCTGCCGAGCAAGAGAAGCGCCATCGCAATATTGAACGCGCGTAGCCGCCAGCCACGATTGAGTGCCTTCCCGATTCCGGCTCCGAATATGGTCCACGTGTGTGACGAGGCTAGGCCCGATAGGAGAAACGCGCCCGCCGCCAGCACGGTGTTCGAGAGCGCGGTCTCGCCAGTTGCGTAGCTCGCCGTGAGGTAAATCGCAAGGGCCCAAGCCTTGGGGTTCACCCATTGGAAAGCGATGGCTTCGAGAAACGTGAGAGGCCTGCCCCGAGCGCTTTCGCGCGCCGCGCCTGCCGTTGCGATGCGCCAGGCAAACCAGCCCAGCATGGCGAAACCGACCCAACTGAGGACCTCCACGATGGACGGAAAGGCCCCGAGCACGCGTCCCAGGCCCAGAGCCACCAGGAAAAGCATGACCGGGAAGCCGACGGCGACGCCCGTCACATGGGGCACCGACCGGCGCCAGCCATAGTTGGCGCCCGAGGCGCTAAGCATTGCGTTGTTCGGCCCTGGTGTCCAAGTCATCGAAACCGCGATACCGGCGAGTGCGGTGAGAGCATCGGGGTTCATCGGAGGCTCCGTCGAGTCAGCATGTATCACCTATATCAGGCACCGTGCCCTGCGTCTTGTGCAAGGGCACGTCGATGCAGTCGGACGTCAGATATGGATCGGACGAAGTCGCTGGTTGCGGTTCGGTGCCCGTCACCGGGAAGGCGCTCTTTCGCTGGCCTGCCTGCAAGCTGCGGTCGCGCAGCCGTCCCAGATCCTTCGACACGGTTACGTCGGCTCATTCGGCTTCCCCGCGATCTGCGGTTGCAGGGCAGGGCGTGGACCACGTAAGCCACTGAAGCCAAAGCAAAATACCGCCAGATCAAGGGGTCGCGGGATAGAGGCGCGAGTGGGAATCGAACCCACGAGCAAAGGCTTTCGAGATCCACTTGGTAGAGGACTCTACTAGGGGGAGACTAGAGCGGGGGGCCGAGAGACGATCCGGCAACGGGACCACAATACGATCAAGAGCCCGGGCTTTTCTGACCGATGGACCGAGAAAACTCCATCCTAGCGACGAGCCAGGCGCACAACTGCGCTAACGATAGCCTTCTCGACGGCGGGGGCGAAGAAGCCGGCGTAGCGGCGGAGGTTTCGGCCCCAGATCCAGAGGGTGATGCCGATATTTTCGTGGCCGCCTTCGCGCACGACTTGTGCTGTAGGGAGATAGCCGAAGCAGTCATTGCTATAACCTGCAATCCATAGCTCGCGGTTCGGAAGTGCTGCTTGGATGAGGTTAACGTAATCCGCAACGGGTTCCGCGGGCAGGGCCACGAGCGTAAACGCCTCTCCGAACCGCCATACGGCGAGAGGTGCCGCATACTTCTTCGGCAAGGTCTCCCCAGCTTCCAGCAGGCCCAGCATATGACGCGCCATTACAGCCTCGGCAGAGGGCAGTTGCGCGCGCTGCTGTATCTCGGCCCTCGACAGCGATTGCAAGGGTAAGTCAACCATCTCGTACGTCGTACCGAGCACTCCCTGCACGGCTGCGAGGGATCCCTCCGCAATTCGCACTACCTCCATTCCGAGCGTCGCGCCGTGCCGCTGGGCCAGCGCCATCGAGCCACGTGGAGAGGGATTCGCGTCTGCGCCACAGCCGCTCATGAACATGGCCTGCGCGCCGCGGAACCGTGATTCCAGATGCGCCTGTGCAAAGCCCGCGTAGTCCCCTGCGATCACATTGTCCGCGCCCGTAAGTGTCGTGTTGTGGCAGGCGCAGCCGAACAGAATTGCGAGATACTCGCCTTCGGGCGCGAGATACTCGCCTTCGGGCGTCCGCGCGCACAAGACCGGAACCGATCGGTCCACCGTGCCCTCGGGATTGTCCGCCATCGCGACATATCCGTCGCGCGGCGAACGCCGACTCATCGGAAACGGTACCTCACCCCTGCCCGAACTAAGCTGCGCAGGCTCAAGGGCCGCGATTGCATCGCGCACGAGCACCACCAACTTGTCTTGAAGCGCACGAGTGTACGCAATCGTCTCCGCCCTATCGCCGGACGACAACGGCGGATGGGCCGCCGCATTTGCCGCGGACCAGGGATCGAGACTGACCAGCGGGCCGGTATGGCTGTGCGATGCGTTGAACAGCAACTGTGATCGCTTCAGACCCGTCGCTTTCGTAATCCGTGCGCTAACTGCGTTCGTTATTACAGCCGCCTGAAACCCCACCAGATCAGCCGTTACGATAACGGCGCGGTGTCCCGCTCGATCCTCAAGGGCTACCGCCTTCGCGTAGATATCCTGCGCGACCGAATCGAACGGGCCCGTGCGGTCGCCATAGCCTAGCAATACGATTGGCCGCTCCGGCGTGATGGACACACGCGCGCAACCGACCTGCCATTCGTCAGCCTTGGCATCGGCGGCATTCGCCGCTGATGCCGCAACGAGCAGGATTGGGAGGAAACACCGTTTCACAAGATTCCCGGTACGGAATGCAGAGCGCGCGCAACTGGATGAACCAGAGCGAGAATCAGCATTCCTCAGATCGCCGCCTCTATCCAGCCAATTACTCGAACCACGCCCTAGGACACATCGGTTCAGCGGTAGTTGCGACCTTGGGGATTGTAGCCCATTCCCGGCACGCCATTTTGTAAGTTACTGAAAATCAGCATGTTGTGAGAACTAGATCTGGCTTCTGGTACTACATTCGCTGCATTCTTGTGAATCGCGGGCGTGGTAGCTGTTGCCGATCTCGATCGCGCCGGGGAAGTACGAGTGCGCTGAGCATCAGCCAAACCGTGCCGTCACCGAGCTGGTCGCTGGCGTCAGCGCTTCCAAGTCGAACGCTCCGGTCTTGCGCTGGGCCGCCGCATCCGACAGGCCCCCGGCACTCTCACCTTGCCCGCAGCGTTCCTCTTTAGCGCGGCCGGGAGCGTCTGTACCCCCTCCGCCCGTCGCGCGAGACTCCCCGCCACATCCTCGACCGGATCGCCGGCTGCCGCCAGCGACGGTGTCCGAACCGCTCATTACCACGTGTCTCCCGCAAACCCGCCAGCAAATGGAGGTCCCGCAGGCCCAGCCTGAACCTCGCGATAGCCGACGCGAATCGCCGGAACTTCCCTTTCCCCTTGAACCAATGCGTCTGAGCCACAAGACTAGTGCCATTGCTCCCCGGGGCAGGCTGCGCCTGGGCAAAGCAGGTGCAGGCGGTCATCGCGGCCGCGGCCGGCGCGCCAGATGTGCCTCCGTGACGAGAGACGGCCCAAGGGTAGTCACGAAGCCTTCGCTTGGAAAACACCGCCCGCTACCAGACGTGTCACCCTGCATCGGGCATGAGCGCAATGAAGCCCGGCGCTACGGCGCAATCCTCAGCAGACGGAAGCCAAGGCCGGGGTCGCGGTAGTCAGACCGGTCGATGAACCGAGCCGGCGCCCGGCAGTAGTCGGCTCTGCCTAACCAGCTGCCGCCCCGATGCACCCGCGCCGAGCCCGATCCTGGACCCCGAGGATCCGTCACGTACCGGCCCTGATAGAGGCCGTACCAGTCCTGCACCCACTCATACACGTTCCCCAGCATGTCGTGCAGCCCCCATGCATTCTCCGCCTTCTCCCCCACCGGATGCATGCGCTCCCCGCTGTACCACGCGATCGCGTCAAGATCCTCGGCGTAGCGGTCTCCGCTCGTCCCCGCACGCGCGGCGTACTCCCACTCTGCCTCCGTCGGCAACCGGTACCGTTCTTCCCCGCCCACCTCGTTCAGCCTCTGAATGAACTGCTGCACCTCATCCCAGGAAACAAACTCCACGGGGCAATTCGAGCCGCATTCGTCGGAGTGGGACGGATTGCTCCCCATCACCGCCTCCCATTCCGCCTGCGTTACCTCGTACCTGCCCAGCCAAAAACCCTCGCTGATCCGCACCTGCCTCGCCGGCCTCTCCCGGAGGGGGACTTCCAAACTGGTTGAACCCATACGGAACTCCCCCGCCGGGACCCAGACGAACTCGATCCCGTCAAACACAATGGCTTCCCCCGCACGAAGCCCTGCTCTTACGGGCGCGTCGGCCCGCGCACCCGATCCGACCCCGCCTGGTTCCGCCGCGAACCGATAGTCGACGTCCCAGCTGTCGAACCGCGGCTGGTGGTCATCGAACGCCAGCACGAAGACCGTGTTGCTCAACTCCTCGCCCGGCTCCATCCCTGACGGCTTCTGCAACACTTCGAAGCTGCTCGCCCACTGCACCGTCTTCGCATAGCTCCCCGTAGGCCCGCTCCAGTTCGTGCATGGCGGATGCTCGGACGCGAATGCCGAGGCCCGCTCCAGTTCGTGCAGCGCCCGCAGGTGTGACAGCGATCGGTCCGACCCGTTGCGCGCGGCGAAGTCGACCTGCCACACGTGCAGCGGCTTGCCGCTGTTTGCCTTCATCCTGTCGTAAACTTCCCCGGAATGGTGTTCCTCCAGCACCCTGCAGACGCCGGCATCGCGGGTCACGATCCGGGCCATTCCCTCCAGCGTGATCCCGTCCTGCTGGAACAGCGTCTCCGCCTGGGCTGCCGCGACGGCTAGCGCGCCCGCGACCGCCCAAGCAGCCATCTGATCCGTTCGCATTCTGATTTCCTGCTGCGTTGGTGCGTGTCTAGGATAGTCCCTCGCAAGGCAGGATTCGCCGGGATTCGCAACGCGAGTGCCGCTGCCGGACGGCTCCGAGTTCCGGAGGCGGGGCTCCCTGACCTGGCCTATCTGGGGGATTTCGGCAGCGACGTTGCTCTGCCGTCCCACAGGAGCCTGCCAGCCCGGTCTTGGTCATCGACGCGTCGGCGACCGCTTGCTATGATTTGCAGGCTCCCTGTATCCACCGCGGCCGCCGCTCCGCGCCCGATTTGTACGGTCTCGATTGTTGAACTCTACGCCTCAATGCCGAGCCAATCGGCTGGTTACGGTGAGCGTGGGAGCGTTCCTCACGATTGGGCTTCTCGCTCACGGGCTGCAAGCTTCGCAACCGGTCGAGCTGAGAGAGGGCGATCGCGTTGTCTGGCTCGGCGGCACTTTTGTTGAACGGGCGCAGCAGCACGGGTACATGGAGCTGGCGCTGACAACGCGATGGCCTGACCGGAATGTCACATTCCGCAACCTGGGGTGGTCAGCTGACGACGTTTTCGGCGAATCCCGGAAGTACTACGGGGGCTTCCAGAGGACCACGTTGGATGTGGGTGGACGGGAGCGGCTATTGGCCAATGTCGAGGCCTTCGATGCGACGGTTGTCTTCGCCAACTACGGTGCGAACGCCGCAGCCGGGGGATCTGAGGCGCTAGAAGCTTTCTTAAAGGGATACCGCTCCCTCCTGGACGAACTGGAGGAAGGAGGAGTAAGAATCGTGCTCTTGTCCCCGATTCCCCGAGAGAATCTGGGAGCGCCCTACCCCGATCAGGCCGGCCACAACGAGAACCTCAGGCTCTACGCCGATGCCATCAGTAGATTGGCCCGTGAACGCGGCCACTATTTTGCGGATCTATTCCGCGAACTGCCCAACGCCGCGCGCGATGCGGGCCAGCTCACGGACAACGGGATCCACTTGACCGCAAGAGGCTACAGCTACGCCGCGGCCGCCTTGGAAGCCGCGCTGGGATGGGATGAGTCTGACCGCGAACCGCTGTCGGCGCAGCAGTCGGAGGAGTTGCGCCAATTGATTGTCGAAAAAGATCGACTCTACTTCCACAGTTACCGGCCTCAGAACGACACGTATCTGCGGGGATTCCGGGAGTACGAGCAAGGTAACAACGCCAGCGAACTGCTTGAATTCCTACCCCTGATCCGCATCCAGGAAGAGAAGATTCGGGAGCTGCGGAAGCCCCGATCGACGGAGGAATCGAAGTGAGTGCCTCCCGCCGCCAAGCAGCCAGTGGCCGAAGCGCCGGGGTGAGAGAAGGGAACTGTTTAGAACCAAGACGGCTTCTTGCAATCAGTGCGATCCGAACCGAGACCGTCAGGGAGCGGTCTGAATTCAACTTCTGCTGCCTCGTACTAGGCCGCGCCTGCGCCGCGCTGTTTCTGCTGGCAGGAACGGCAAGCGCGCAACGTGACCTGAAGGACGTCCCTGTGCCGGACGTGCAGGCTGAGGTGGACGCGTTTGAACTCGCGGACGGCTTCGAGGTCAATCTCTTCGCAGCCGACCCGTTTGTAGTCAAGCCGATCCAGATGAACTGGGACGAGAGGGGACGGCTCTGGGTCTGCGGCAGCAGCATCTACCCGCATATCAAGCCGGGGCAGAAGGCCGACGACAAGATCATCATCCTGGAGGACACCGACGGCGATGGGCGGGCGGACAAGCACACCATCTTCGCTGATAACCTGCACATTCCGACGGGTATCCTGCCGGGCGATGGCGGCGTCTATGTTGCGAACTCAACGGAGATCCTGCATCTGCGCGACACAGACGGAGATGACAAGGCGGATGAGCGCCGGGTCCTGCTGAGCGGGTTCGGCGTGGAAGACGTCCACCACATGATCCATACGTTCCGCTGGGGAATGGACGGACATCTCTACTTCAACCAGTCCATTTACACCCATACCCACGTGGAAACGCCGTGGGGCGTGAAGCGCCTCCGGGCGGGAGGCTTTTGGCGTCTGCGGCCGGAGTCGTTAGAACTGGAAGTCTTCGGACGTGGCGGCGTGAACCCATGGGGACACCAATACGACCGGTGGGGCCAGTCCTTCATGACCGACGGAGCGTTTGCCGAAGGGATCAACTACCTTTTCCCGGGCGCCGCGTTCATTGCCGCTGACGGTGTTCGGCGCTTGATGAACGGGCTCAACCCCGGCCAGCCCAAGCACTGCGGGTTGGAGATCGTCTCGGGAAGGCACATGCCGGAGGAATGGCAGGGCCATCTGCTCACGGCGGACTACCGGGCCAACCGCATCAACCGGTTTGTCGTGAGCGACGAAGGCAGCGGGTACTCGTCTCGGCAGGTAAGCGACCTGATCTCCAGCGACCATGTTTCGTTCCGGCCGGTGGATATCCGGATGGGGCCCGACGGTGCGATCTATGTTGCCGACTGGTACAACCCGATGATTCAACACGGCGAGGTGGATTTCCGGGACCCACGGCGCGATCACGCCCACGGGCGCATCTGGCGGATCACCGCCAAGGACCGGCCCCTCGTTACCGCGCCGAAGCTGGTGGGCGCCTCGGTCGAAGAACTGCTGGAGGAGTTGAAGTCACAGGAAGGCTGGACGCGAGAACAGGCCCGGAGACTCCTCAAAGAGCGAGGCGCGGCTGAGGTGACTCCCGCCCTTGAGGCCTGGGTCGAAGGTTTGGCTGAGGCGGACCCGGAGCGGGAGCTACACCGGTTGCAGGCGCTGTGGGTCTTCCAGGCGCTCGACGAGGTTCGCGAGCCGCTGCTGGGGGTCATCCTCGCGGCGCGAGACTTCCGGGTGAGGGCTGCTGGAGTGCGGGTGCTCTCGGATTGGCAGGATCGGCTCGACCATTCGCGGCAACTGCTGGCGGGCGCGCTCGCCGACGAAGCGCCACGCGTGAGGCTGGAGGGACTCCACGCCGCTCGCAAGTTTCGAGACGCTCAGACTGCGCGGCTAGCGCTCACTGTGTCGGACGGGCCCATGGACACCAATCTTGACTATGCGCTGGCAGTCACTCTCGAGGATCTGCTTCCGGCGTGGCTCCCCGAGCTGCAGCGGGACCCGACGTTCTTTGGCTCGGATGCTCGCGGGGCCATTTTCGCAGCCAAGTCGGTCCAGGATCCCGGGGTCTTAGTGCCGCTGCTCGAACTGTACCGCCAAGACATGGTTACCGCCGATCTCGAGGACGAGCTGCTGGAATTGATCGCCTCTCGCGGTGATGCTGAACAGCTCGACCTGGTCAGTGAACTCGCCTTCGGAGAGACTCTCAGTGCCGATCGGCGAGCCAGGTTGCTGGTGCTGCTAGACACCGCCGCCGGACGCGGCGTCGTACCCGCACGCAATCCGGCCGAAGTACTGACCCTTTTCGGCGCGGCTGATCCGCAGCTCATCGCAGGTGCCGCACGGCTGGCGGGGCGTTGGCAACTCGAACCGGCCCGGGGAGATCTTGACCGCTTGGCCAACGACGCCAATGCCGACGGCAGCGTACGGGCGGCCGCATTGGATGGTCTCGCGCTACTCGGCGGCGACGCCAGCGTGCGGACCTTGGAAGATATTGCTCGTTCGAAGAAAGAACTTTCGGTTCGCGTGCAGGCGTTGATGTGGCCCGGGCGGCGGTGACGTCAGCGAAGATTCTCGGTGCCGCCAAGGGTGCCGAGCAAGACGAGGTGGCGGGAGTCTTTGACGCGTTTCTGCGGCAAAGCGAGGGACCGGCCGCCTTGGCCAAGGCGCTTGCGAATGCGGACCTGCCAACCAATGTGGCCGTGCTGGGCCTGCGCCGCCTGGATTTTTCGGGCGTGGCCGCACCGGAGTTGGAGAAGGCTCTCACAGAGGCCGGAGGAGAGGTCGCGGCGCAAGCGTCGCTCGACGAGGACCGGTTGGAGCAGCTGGTCCATGAAGTCGCGGAGCGGGGTGATCCCGCCCGAGGCGAAGAAATCTACCGCCTGGAATCACAAGCCTGCCAACAGTGCCATGCGATCGGCGGGGCCGGGGGCCGGTTCGGGCCGGATTTGAGCGGCATTGGAAGCAGCGCCCCGGCGGACTACTTGATTGAGGCTTTACTCGAGCCCGACAAACAGATCAAAGAGGGCTTCCACGGCGTCATCATCCGCAGGAAGGACAATACAGTCGCGACCGGTATAGCGGTACGTGCTACGGACCGCGAAGTCGTTCTGCGCGACGCATCGGATACGGAAATCGTGATTCTGCGTGATCAGATAGCGGAGGACAAGCTCAGCGACCAATCGCTCATGCCGGCCACCCCGCTGGCGCTGCGACGGGACCAACTCGTGGATCTAGCGCGTTTTCTCTCCGAGCTGGGCCGTGAAGGGCCTTACCGAGTCTCCCCCGTGCGGGTTGTCAGGCGGTGGCAGGTACCCGTCGTCGAAGGAAACTGGCGGCAGTCGGGACTCTTCCGCCAGGGTGTGATGCTCGCCGTGCGGCAGGCTGAAACGCTCGAATGGGCTCCTCTATACAGCCGCGTGTCAGGGGAACTGCCGCTGGCCGACGTGCCAAAGCTCGAGTACCGGCCGAATCGAGCGCTGAGCTTCGTGCGCTTTGAGCTACGGGTCAGCACGGCAGGCAAGATCGGGCTGCGGTTCAACTCCATCGACGGTTTCGAGCTGTTCGCGGACGGTTATCAGTTGGAACTGCCAGAACAGGAAACCGCGGTGGATTTGTCAGCAGGCAACCACTGGATCACGCTCGTCCTGCACCATGACAACCGCGATGGAGTGCCCATGCGAGTTGAGCTGTTCGATGTGCCCGGCTCGGCGGGTCGAGCGCAGCTAGTGGTTGGGCGTTAGCTTCGGCATTTCGCGGGCAGACGGGATGACTGGTGGGCCGTTCCGCCGACCACAGACCCGGAGAGCCGTCCAGCAAGCTAGGTGGCAGGGCCTTCAATCCGTGCTCTGTTAATTCGGGACTCTAGACTGAGGCCTCGAATAGCTCATGGAATACTCTTGCTCAGCAAGCACACAGGAGTATCCGCGATCAGCTAGCCAGCCTGAGCCGCTCCGGACGACAGCGGATCAACCCACGAGAAACCACGGCACCATGGTTGGTTGGCCGGGCCTGTGCGAGTCCAGAATTCACAGCGTCGCCAAGAAGTGACACGAATACGGTTGCGTCGGAGCGACTCTCTGAGAGCTCTCGGGAGGCTCATTCGGGCCGGAGGGGGCGTGTTATGGTGGGCGCAGGATGCGAGTTGCGCAGATTCGGATTGCTCTGGCGGTCGCAGCGGTGTTGGCCTGCGTGATCGCGACGGCCCCGTTGCCCAGTCAGGCACCGCAACTCAATTGGTACAAGGGCAACCTTCATACCCACACGATCAACAGCGACGGCGACAGCGCGCCGGACACCGTTGCCCGTTGGTACAAGGAGCAGCGCTACCACTTCCTAGCTTTGACCGACCACAACTACTTCACCGATCCGCAGGGCCTCAACGCGTTTCTGGCGGCACAGGATCGCTTTCTGCTGATCACGGGCGAGGAGGTGACCTCGGGGTATCGGGAAGCTCCCGTGCATGTCAATGCGTTTCGCCTGCGCGCGACGATTGAGCCTGCATTCGGCGACAGTGTGGTCGAGACCCTTCAAGCCAACGTCGACCGCATTCGCGACCTAGGGGCGGTTCCCTCGTTGGACCACCCATCCTACCGTTGGGCGATCGAGCCGGAGGTCTTCCGCCAGATCCACGGGCTCAAGCTGTTCGAAGTGTTCAACGGAAGCCCGGACACAAATGACGATTGGGAGCTCGAACGGATGTGGGACGGCGCTCTCAGCGTTGGCCGCGAGATCTATGGCATCGCGGTCGATGATGCTCACGAGTTCAAGGAGTTTTCCCCGGAGCTGTCGAATCCTGGGCGCGGCTGGGTTGAGGTGCAGGCGCGCGAGCTGTCTGAAGAGGCGATTCTGGAGGCTCTGGAGCGGGGTGACTTTTACGCCTCCACCGGCATCAAGCTAGAGACCTTGGATCGTGGAAACGGTCGACTTCGAATCCGAGTCGAGCCAAGATTGGACGAGAAGTTCACGATTCGCTTCGTCGGTCGAGGCGGTCGAGTCTTGGAGGAGGTGTCGGATCAAGAAGCAGAGTATCGGCTCAAACCCGCAGACGGATACGTCCGGGCGACGATCACCGATTCGTTGGGGCGGCGGGCTTGGGTCCAGCCAGTCTTCGGGAGTTGAAGATACGCGAGGGTCGGTCGGCTAGCGACCGGGCCGACACGCTTGCAGCGCTGGAGCTGCTTGCGGCTGACGCGTCGATTTCCGGTTGAAAGGACAAACGCCGCGCTCCTCGGGCGTGCGGCGTTTGGCTGCTCACCCAACACTTTCGCTGTTGAGTCGGGGCCTCGAAGTGTCCGACTTTCACAGTCCGTGCAAGATCTGCGCAGCGTCGCATACCTCGCTCGTGCAGTTGCACTCCCTCGATGCATGCTACGGCGTCGTAGAAGCAACGCGATTGTCGATGGCATCGACCCGATTGCACTATCGATGGCTCAGCCAGTCTCCTTTTGTGGTCCCAGCCCCCGGGCGGCCGCTTCCTCAGCTGCAGCCCGTCCCGGCTTCTCCACCTGGTCCGGCACGGCGCTCATCCTGGGAGCGGCTTCCGGGTCGAAAGCTAGCAAGTTTGGTATTGCTAAGCGCCGTTTTCTGGCTGGGGATCCATCAGGGGCTGGAGTAGCCAGCGACAACTACAACGGCCGCCCCCGGCGTGGTGGACAAGTCGTTACCCGCTGCTTGCTAGAACCCGGTCCAGCGCTTCTTTCACCCCTTCGCTATCTCGTTTTGACAACGTCCCAAGCTTGCGGACAAGCAGGGTGTCATCGAGAGTGAAGAGTTTGAATCGGAGTAACTGCCCAGGTACACGGCTTCGGTTGAGTTGCGACGACGAGGGCGGCGGGCAGTGGGGCATAGGTAGCGGAACAGAACAGGCGGACAGGGGCCGGGGATGGCGGCGATTGGCAAGCGATAGTGGAAGAGTCCGGCGGCGAGCATGATTGTGGGCAGACCGATCGTGTCGGCACGCAGTTTACACAGACAGACAAAACATGTATATATAAGAATGTTGCAAGCGCACAGGCGCTGGCGAGAGCATGCCGGGACAGTCCGAGGCAGAGCGGCGACAGGCGGGCGGGGACGTGCGCCTGGAGGACTTGCAAGCCGAGAACGAGCAGCTGCGGGCCACCCTCGAGCGCAAGGAGGCGGAGATTGCCGGCTTGCGGCAGCGCCTGGAGGAACTGGAGCGCCGAGTGGGGCTGAACAGCAGCAACAGCGGCAAGCCGCCGTCGAGCGACGGGCCAGCCAAGCCGCCGGCGCAGCAGCGCACGAAGAGCCAGCGGGGCCGCTCCGGCAAGCGCTCGGGCGGGCAGCGGGGGCACAAGGGCTCGACCTTGCGCCAGACAGACAGCCCGGATCGGATCCAGACCCACCTGCCGCCGAGTTGCGGGGCGTGCTCGGCGCCGCTGGCGGCGGCCGACACGCAGGGCGAGCCCCTGCGGCGGCAGGTGTTCGACCTGCCCGCGCCCCAGCCTCCGGTGGTGACCGAGCATCAGGCGTTTGCCTGCCGCTGCGGATCCTGTGGCCGTGTGACGCGGGCGGCGTTCCCGGAAGGGGTGGGTGCGCCCGTGCAGTACGGCCCGCGGATCGCCGCCGTCGCGGTCTACCTGCAAAACGGGCACTTCCTGCCCGAAGAGCGCTTGGCAGAGGTCTTCCAGGACCTGTTCGGGGTCGCGGTTTGCTCCGCGACACTGGCGGGGATGACGCGCAAGGCGGCGGAGCGCTGGCGGAGCTGCAGCGAGCGCGTACGCGACATGATCGTGAGCCTGGACGGGGCGAAGCATCTGGACGAGACGGGCTTCCGGATCGGGGGGAAGACGCAGTGGCTGCATGTGATCAGCACGCGCTGGCTGACGTTCTACCGCACAAGCCCGCGGCGGGGCAGCCTGCTGGAGGGCCTGCGGGGCATTCTGGTGCACGATCACTGGAAGCCGTACTGCACCGTCCGGGACGTGCTGCACAGCCTGTGCAATGCGCATCATTTGCGAGAACTGCAAGCGCTAGTCGAGATCGACAGGGAGGACTGGGCGCGACGGATGCAGCTGTTGCTCAGACGGGCGAACCGGGCGGTGAGGATGGCTCTCGAGCGGGGTGTTCCGCTGCCGCGGGCGCTGGTGGAGCAGATTCAGCGCCGCTACGACCAGTGGGTCGGGGAAGCGCTGGCTTATCACGAGGCGCAGCCGCCGCTGCGACCGCCGCAGAAAGGTCGGCGGGGGCGCAAGAAGCGTCGGCCGGGACACAATCTCGCGTTGCGGCTGCGGGACCGCAAGCAAGACGTGCTGCGCTTCGTCAGCGATCCCGGTGTCCCCTTCACCAACAACCAGGCGGAGCAGGACCTGCGGATGATGAAGCTGCGCATGAAGATCTCCGGCGGGTTCCGGTCCGAGCAGGGAGCGCAGGATTTCGCCACGTTGCGCAGCGTGCTCTCGACCGCGCGGAAGCAAGGCCGCAACCGCATCGAGGCCCTCTTGCAAGGGCCGGAGGTCCTGCTCGCAGGACTGAAATTCTAGCTGCCGCCCCGAGTCCCGATCGTCCGCCCCGGACTGCACCTTGTCAAGGCCGACGCACGCTCCACTCATCTAGTACTTGCGCAGGTCATCGGACCTACCTGGGCAGTTACGAATCGGACCTTGCAGGGAACGTGCAGGACTGCTTCCCGCCAGCCCTGGATCGCCACGTCGCTCGGCCAATGGCTTCCGGCCGAGGTGATCATAGCCAGGATCGATTGTTCATGTGCCCGATGGAAGCTTGGCGACGAAACGATCAAGGCCGGTCGGCGTTTGACGGCCCGGCGATCCGTGAAAGGAAAGGGGACGACGACCACATCGAGCGACTCAAAGGTCACGCCACGCCTCTTCGTCCTCGGGGGAGATCCACTCGCTCAGAACCCTGGAGAGGCCCCGCAGGTAGTTGTCCTGCCCTGGTGTCACCTTGCGTACCACCAGATGATCGCCCTCGATTTCGAAAGCGATTACATCGCCCTCCTCCAGGTGGGCCGCCTCACGGATGCCCTTGGGGATCGTCGTCTGTCCACGTGCGGTGATCTTGGCGAGTTCCATTTCCTTGCCGCAATGAAATTCTGACTATACAGATAGTAAGATCCAGCAAGGCAGAATGTGATCCCCTGCCGCCTGCCGTGCCCATTCAGTCCCCGTCGCTAGCCATCTCGCCGACCGCACGTCACTGCTCCCACACCGCCGACCCGGGGTCATTCGCTTGGCCACGAAGCGGCGGTTTCACCCATAGCCTACGATTCCGCGGAACTTGCATTGACGATCTAGCTGGTCATATTGATGTATGACAATAGAGGGGTATTGCATACGACAGACCTGCGCAAGGTCGGCGGTTCCATCGTGCTTGCGGTACCCCCGGCCCTTCTCGACCTCCTGAAGCTCGGGGTCGGGATCAAGGTGGATATCGACCTGGAAAACGGTCGCCTGACAATTGAGCGCAAGGCATGTCCGAGCTACTCACTCGATGAGCTTCTGGCACAGTGCGGCGAGGCCGATGTCTTGTCCGCCGAGGACCGTGCGTGGGTTGACGCGAAGCCGGTTGGCAACGAGCTGATGGCAACGAGCTGATGTAGTGGAGCGGGCCGGGATCTGGCTTGTCAGCCTTGATCCCGCTGCCGGCCATGAACAGCGGGGCACCTAGACGGTACTGATCGTATCCCCTGCACCGTTCAACAAGCTGACTGGGATGCCGGTAGTCCTGCCCATCACCACGGGTGGGAGCTTCGCACGTAGGCGTGGCTTCGCAGTTTCTCTTGGCGGCGCAGGCACCGGAACGACAGGTGTGATCCGCTGCGACCAGCCTCGCGCCCTCGATCTCGGCGCCAGGAAGGGGAGTCACGTCGACATCGTTCCCGAGCAAGTCATGGACGAAGTGCTTGCCCGCCTCGCTACCATCTTTGAATAGACTGCGTTACAGTGCTCAGGAAAAGCCCGTGCAACCAAGGGGCGCTATATTCGTGCGGACTCTCTCGATCGGCAGCCCTTGATACTCACCACTCCCTTGATAAGTATGCAAACCCGTGCTACTTGCTTGGCATTCACAAGTAACTTCTCTTCGGAATGTAAGTCAGAAATTCGAAATTAACTCTCGTTTCTGGGGTTTCAACTAGTTTATTTAATCATTTAATTAGAGCGATTTATATGGATTCATATTCCTATTTTATCGCTAACAACGCCTCTTGTAACCCACTGCCATCCCCTATGTGCTAGGGAATGGATAGTATAACGAACCTGCCCCGGACCCCCCGGAATTCCAAGCCCAATGGCCACCATCCCGACAAGGCCCTCTCGGCCGCCTTCGTGCGCTCGGCCCCGCCAGGGCGGCAGGTGGACGGCAACGGCTTGTACCTCTACGTCCAGCCGACCGGAACCTGCAGCGGGATTCAGCGGCTCGTCATCCGGGCCTGAAGAATGACATCACGCTACGGAGCCTGCAGCGAGCGGCAGCTACAGTCGGGCGCCGAGTGAACATCGAACTGGCTCAGGAAGCCGCATCCCAAGTCAGGATGGCGCCCGAGTCGCTTGGAGTCGTTCCCCTCGGCCGGGCGGGTTCTGGCCAGTGGCGTCCAGGCCGACTCAGCATCCCGGCGTGCCGGAAAGGGAATCATTGGCCAGCGCCTCGCTGAAGTCGGCAGCCCAACATCGATCAGAGTCCTTACGTGCTGCTCGGCGGGGATGCGCCTGAGCCTCCCTGACCCTTCGCATCGAGGTAGTAAGGGCATTGGCCGCGAGGCCGCGTATACTGCCGGTCATCGATGCGATCGTCCCCCGGCACGCCCCGCTACCGGTTCTCCGGTCACACTCTGTCGCTCGCCCGCAGGACGCTCGTCCGCGACGGTCGGGAGTTGCCGTTGATCCCGCGCTGCTTCGACCTGCTCGTCCTGCTCATCGAACGGCGGAACGAGGCAGTGTCCAGGCGTGACATCCTCGACGCAGTCTGGAGCGACGTGGTGGTCACCGACGGTGCTCTGAGCCAGGCAGTCCGGATCCTTCGACGCACGCTCGGCGACGATCCGCGCGAGCCGACTTTCATCCGCACGGTGTCGCGGCACGGCTATCGCTTCGTCTGCGACGACGTCGTAGCAGAGCCGGACGAGGGACCGTCCGAGCCCGTGCGGGCCGCCACGCTGGAACCCGGCGCGAACGTCTCCTTCGACCAGGCCTTCGAGGCGTTGCTCGACGACGGTTCCGACGACGCCGAGAAAGCGGACGTCAGGCGGCGACAAGCCGCCGAGACTCTGCACCATCTGGGCACGGCGGAAGCTCTCGACCGGCTCAACCGCAGAAAGGGGCACGCCGTGGCCCGCGCTTACTTGCGCGAGACCCGCTGGGACGTCCCGGCTGCGGGGCCGGTTCCGCTGTTCGGGCATCCGGGTTGGCTTGCTGCTGCGAGAATTCTCTTCTTGCTTCGCGTCAGACGCGTGGCCGGGCTGGCCGGGCGCCGGTGGATGGCCTCGGCAGCCGGTGGAGCGGCCGCCGGGGCGATCGCCGGTTTCCTCGGCGGCCTCGTTCTCCGCTTCGGACCCGGGTCGACGGCGGGCAATGGCGTGCTGCCGATGCTGCCGCTTCTGGGAACGGCGATCGGCGGTGTCGCGGCCGCGGGGGTCGGGGCCGGTCTGGCTGCTGCGGAAGCCGCCTTTCGCGCGCGGCGGGGCCTGGCCCTCGCCGCAGCCGGGGCGTCGAGCGGTCTGGCGGTCGGCGCGACCGCCCACCTCCTGGGACGCCTCGTGCTCGAGGGTCTGTTCGGTCAAGATCTCTCGCCGCTGACCGGCGCCGTGGAAGGTCTGGTCCTCGGTGGAGCGGTCGGGCTGGGATACGGGCTGGCCACGCCGACCCCAGAGGGCGGCATGGCCACCCCGCATGGGGTTGCCCGGGTTCGCGTCGCCCTCCTGACGGGGCTCGCCTGCGCGCTGGCCGCCGGGATGCTCGGTTGGAGCGGCCGCTTCTTAGGGGCGATGAGCCTCGATTTCATGGCGCAGAGCTTCCCCGGCTCGCAGGTCGCCCTCGCGCCATTGGCCCGCCTGCTCGGTGAGCACGAGCCGGGAGTCGTGACCAGGGTCGCGATCAGCGGCTTCGAGGGCCTGATGTTCGGCTCGGGCCTGGCCGCCGGGCTGACCAAGAGGCCCCGCTGAGCCCGTTTCGGCCGCATTCAGCGGAATATCACCAAACCCTCACTTCTCGCTCATGTCTCCGGGCGGCCGTCTGCCGATACTGACCACGAGCGAATCCGATCGCGGCTCAGCCGCCGACAAGAAGCGAGAACGATGGCGTTACGACATTCCCTCCGGCCCGCCCCCCAATCCGCCTGGGCCGTCGCCCACGAGCGCCTGGCGCTCGGGACCCGAGAGCCCCAGCAGTTCATCGACATCACCGACCGGGTGCTCTGTTGCGCGCGCCTCTCCGGCGTCAGCGACGGCATGGTGACGGTGCAGTCTCTGCACACCACGGCTGCGATCTTGGTCAACGAGAACGAGCCCCTCCTGCTCGACGACCTGGGTCGGGTCCTTGCCACCTGGGCGCCGGCCGACGCGCGATACTCCCACGACGATTTCGAGCGCCGGACGGCCAACATGACACCCGACGAGCGGCCCAACGGCCACGCCCATGCACGTGCGATGGCCCTGCAGACCTCGACCACGCTGGCGGTGATCGGCGGCGAGGTCCAGCTCGGCACGTGGCAGCGGATCTTCCTGGTCGAACTCGACGGACCGCGCTCGCGCGAGGTCGTCGTCACCGCAGCAGGCCTCCTGGGAGCCTGGCCGCGGCAGCGCCCCGTCCTGCGCTCGGTGCTGCCGGAGCTCGTCGAGGAGCCAGCGTGAAGGTCAAGATGATCCTCCCGGCGCTGACCGAAGCGAAGAGCCCCTTCTTCCGTCCGATCAAGTACTCGCTATTCCCCCCGCTGGGACTGGCGACGCTCGCAGGGTACCTGCGCGACGACGATGAGGTCGTCATGCAGGACGAGCACGTGGAAAAGCTCGAGCTGGACGACGAGCCGGACCTGGTCGTGATCCAAGTCTACATTACCTCCGCCCGACGGGCCTACGAACTCGCCGATCGCTACCGCCGCAAGGGTGCCTGGGTCGCGCTCGGCGGCCTTCACGTGACATCGCTCCCCGAGGAGGCCACGCACCATGCGGACAGCATCTTCCTCGGCCCGGGCGAGGACACCTGGCCCGTATTTCTCGACGACTTTCGCGCCGGCCGTCCGAAGCCGCTCTACCGCTCGACGGTGCGTACGCTGGACAGTCTTCCAAGCATCCGGCGCGACCTGATCAAGCGCTCGCACTACCTCGTGCCGAACTCGATCGTTGTTTCCCGCGGCTGCCCGCACGTCTGCGACTTTTGCTACAAGCAGGCTTTCTTCGATGGCGGCCGCGGCTTCTATACGCAGAGGGTCGAGGACGCTCTGGCCGAGATCGAGCGGCTGCCGGGACGCCACCTCTACTTCCTTGACGACCATCTGCTCGGAAACGCCCGCTTCGCCTCGGATCTGTTCGAAGGGATGAGTGGGATGGGACGGTTATGGCAAGCGGCTGGCACCGTCCAGTCTGTGCTTCGTGCGGGATTGCTCGAGCAGGCGGTGGCGGCCGGGCTGCGCAGCCTCTTCGTCGGCTTCGAGACACTGAATCCAGATAGCCTGAAGGCCCAACGCAAGTACCAGAACCTGCGCCGCGACTACGGAGCGGCGGTGCGACGTCTGCACGACCTTGGCGTAATGGTCAACGGCAGCTTCGTCTTCGGCATGGATGAGGACGACCCGTCCGTTTTCGAGCGGACCGTCGAGTGGGCGATCCGGCACGGTATCGAGACGGCGACGTTTCACATCCTCACGCCTTACCCGGGCACTGCGCTTTACCAGCGCATGGAGGCCGAAGGCCGGTTGCTCCACCGCGACTGGGATCTCTACGACACGCGCCACGTCGTCTTCCGCACCCGCGGCATGAGCGCCGAGGTGCTGGAGTCCGGCTATTGGCGGGCCTACCGCGACTTCTACCGCTGGGGCTCCATCCTGCGCGGCGCGTTGAGCAAGGGCCATCCCGTTGCCGCGTTCCGCCACTGCGCCTACGCCGCCGGCTGGAAGAAGTTCGAGCCGCTCTGGGACTGGGCCATTCGCACCCGGCAGGTGCTACGCATGCGTCCCGCCTTGGAGCAGATCCTGCGAGGCTTCGGCCGGCAAGCGGAGCACGCCACGCCTCGCCGCGACACTGGCGCCCCGCGCGAGCCCGGGACCGCCCGGCGTGAGGCGGCGTGAGATGGATCGACCGGCAAACGGCGGCCTGCACGTGGGCTTGATCATGGATGGCAATGGCCGCTGGGCCCGCGCCCGCGGGCTGCCTCGGACGGAGGGTCACGGGCGCGGGGCCGACGCCGTGCGACGCGTTGTGGAAGCGGCACCTGGGCTCGGCATCACGACGCTGACGCTCTACGCCTTTTCTGCCGACAACTGGCAACGGCCAGCTGCCGAGGTGTCAACGCTAATGACGTTGCTGGAGTCCTTTCTCGTCCGGGAGCGCATCAACTGTCGCCGGCAGGGCGTGCGGCTCGCATTGATCGGCCGGCGAGACCGCCTGTCTCCCGCGCTGACTCGTGCGATCGAGGAGACGGAGCGCGCGACACGCGAGGGTACCCGGCTCTACCTGCGGTTGGCTGTGGACTACTCGGCACGCTCGGCGATCCTTGCCGCGGCAGGCACGCTGAGGTCGGACGAATGCTGCGACGAGCACAGCTTCCTGCGACAGGTCAACCGCGCGTGTCACTCCGATCCGGAAACACCGTCGGTCGATCTCGTGATCCGCACGAGCGGCGAGCAGCGCCTGAGCGACTTCCTGCTATTCGAGTCGGCCTATGCAGAGCTCTTGTTCATCGAAACGTTGTGGCCGGACTTCGGCGGCGAGGATCTGCGCCGGGCGGTCGAGGCGTTTCGGCGCCGCGAGCGTCGCTACGGGGGCCTCACCCCGGAAAAAGGTGATCCGGGCGGCGAATTGCCTCTGCGGAATACCGAGGTATGTAACGCCCAGCTGCCAACTAGGGGGCTCCGATGATCGAGGCTTGCTTGTTGAATTTCTGACTATTTCGACGAAACAGCGCGAAGATTTTTCGAATTGAATCGTTTTCGGATTCTGTGAAGGGCGAGTTAGTTCGATACGCACGGTGGCGGAGGAGGAAGCCCTCTACCGCCTCCGCCACGCAATTTTGGTGGTCGCAGCCGCAGAGCCACTATCCAGCCGCTGCAGGCCATTCGAGCACCGCCCTTGCTCTTCCTGCGGTAGCGGATCTACTTGAAACAATGGGCGTGCGTCTGCACGGAATAGCGCGTTGTCTCACGTACGTCCGTGTGTGAAAAGCAACAAATGGTAGCAGATACGGCCGCTGGCCCGATTCGCGCGCTGCGAGTCCGGAGGTGATTGCGCTGGCTCGCCAGGGCCATGGATCTCCTCGTCCGGACCGGACAGGACCGAACCATGGCGTTCCTGGCAGCAGGCCCACCCCGTCCACTGCCATCGCGGGTTTGTGCCGGAATACGTCGACCGGCGGAGGGGCGGAATCGACGTCACGGATCTCGGATAGGGAGGTCACAGCGGAAACGTCGCGGCGGCATAAGAGATGTTGCGCTCTTCTCTCTATGCAGCGAGCCGGCCGGCTACTTGCGATACACCGGTTCAAGATCCGTCAACATGGGATAGCGCTTGACGTTGAGGGTCTTGAGCTCCACGTCCTCCCCGGTGGCGGTAGCCGCAATGATGGCGTCAGCCAGACCGACGCCATGCGACTTTCCGTAGTCGCGCCTGTAGAGCCCACCGAGACGGGCGATTTCGTCATTGACGGGAACGACCCTGAACAGCGCAAGAAGGTTCTCCAGCACGAACTGCTCGGCACCGCCCGTTCTGCCTCTCACGCTCGCGAAGAGCTCGGCGACGACGCCAGCCGACACCATGATGCGCTTCGAGTTAATGGTGACGAAAGACGTGGCCTTGTCATGACCCCGCAGGAAATCGATCAACACATCGGCGTCGAGCAGGATGGGTTTCGACATTCGTTCAATCCCGGTCCCATCCGCGCCGTAGCGCGTCGAGGTTGGGAAGCTCGGCGCGATCGCGCCAGATCCCGGCTGCCTCCCGAAGGATCTCCTCCCGCCGCTGGCGGCTCTTCTGCTCGATGAACCGGTCGACGGCCTCGCGAATGACCTCGCTCTTGCGACGACCGCTGTGGTTGGCGATGGCGGCGATCTCGCCGCGCTGGTGTTCCGTCAGGTAGATCTGTGTCCGCACCATGTCGGCCCCCTACTGTATTCACCAGCATTAAACATTGCATGGCCCAATCCCAAGGATGCTGGTCCGTCAGTTAGCGTACCCGTCGAACCGGACCCAGAAGAACAGCGAGTAGAGAATCGGGACCACGCCGAGGGTTAGGACCGTCGCTCCCAGCAGGCCAAAGATGATGGCGATGGCCATCGGCTCCCACATCGGGCCCCACCGCCTCGCTCGCGGCCGACGCCAGGCCGAGGCGCCACGCCAGGTTACACGGACGACGCCAGGTGTAGGCTCGTCATGCAGCAGTTCGGCCTCGGTCATCACGCGCCAGTACGGATGGACGCCGATCGCCCACGCCGGACGTCGACCGGCAGGCTGCCGGCGTCCTCGCCGGCGGGAATCCGCTGCACCTCCAGCGCGGCCCGCCGCCCGACCCGTCGCATGTCGGTATCGACGTAGAGGCTCTCCAGCAGGCTTCGATCGACCTCGCTCCCCCCAGTAGGAGAAGGCAGGCAGGTGGCGGTCTATCAGCACGCGGACGAGCCGGTCCAACTCGCTTGCCGAAAGCTGGGGCAACAGAGTCAGGTAGACCTCCTCCGAGGCGGTCGCCAACGCCGCTAGCGTGGCGTCGATTGAGGTGCCGACGCGGACGATCGTCGCTTCGCGGCCCACCTGCTGCACACCGCGCCGGAGGTTCGCCTCCAGCACTGGCATCGCCGCCAGCAGCGCCTCGTTCGCCACGTACGTCAGGCGGCGAAACGGAGCCACTTCCTGCAGGCGCCGGATCGCACCTTCGTCCGTCCGGTCACCAGCGAAGGTGATGTAGGCGAGGTTCTCGACTCCGCTCACCCGCTCACCAGCCGCGGTCGACGCGATCGGGAACCCCTGCGCCTCCTGGTTGAGCACGAACGCCGCCATCACCGGCTTTGGCAGCCCGCCCCGTTGATCGCGTGGCTCGACGCCACCGGCCCGAACGTCAGCACGATGTCGATGTCCGGGTCCGCGAGGAGGGTTCTCGGGCTCGTCGATGTCGCCAGCGGAGGGAGGCTCGGGTGGGAAGCGAACCTAGGAATAGAGAATTTGCAGGCCTTCTTGTGATTTTCCTATATTACTGATTACAAAAAGGTTATGGATAAATCAAGAAATACTTGGGATCGCCTTGGACCACACTAGCATGATGTAACCAAGCACTCAATTGGTTGCTAGAGCCCTGTCACACATGAGAAAGTTGGCCGAGTGGAGGAAAGGACCGATCAAGTTTGGGATCTTATCGACCTCGCAAGTGCTCGTCGTCGCTGCATTGGAATCACCGCATCAACTCCATACCAGAGGAGACGCCAGCCGCCGATGGTTCCTGAACCCATGCAGCATGGGCAAGGCGATCCTCGCGGCGCTGCCGGACGAGGAAGTCCACAGCATCGTGTTGGACCGGGGCCTGGCTCGCTCTACGGAACGAACGGCTACGATGGAGCCGGCATTCCGGCGGCTGTCGGCACAGATTCGCAAGAATGATCATTCAGTCGACTGGGAACAGAACGAGCCCGGGGCAATGTGCCGCGGCCAGCGCTTCGGACACCGCGTGACATGCGCTTTGGGCAATCAGGATCACGTGGCCCAGCGTGCGGACAACCGAGCAGAATGTTGCGGAGCATGGGGTCAAAGTCGCTGAGACGGCCCAGGCCGGCTCCGAATCACTACCAACGATGGGAGGCCTCGATAACGACTCGCTTGGTGAGAAAGCCATGACAAGGCACGACACCGCCGGAATTGTCCCTCCGATCATTACGCCTGTCGATGCGGAAGGGAACGTCAGTGAAAGGCTGCACCGGGCCGAGGTGCGTCAGATGCTCTCGGCCGAGGTGCACGGACTTGCGGTGTGCGGCAGCAGCGGGGAAGCGCACACCGCGACCACAGACGAGACCTTGAGAATCACAGCCTCCACGACGGAAGACGTGGAAGGACAGATTCCGGTCACGACTGGAATCATCAGCAACAGCACGCTGGCAGTGATCGAAGGGGGAGAGCAGCGGCCGATCTCGCGGTGGCGGCCTTGCAGGTGGCTCCATGCACTATCTGTCCCGTCCGGACGACGGCGCGATGTCGCGGCGTTTCAATCTGTTTGATTGAAGCTGGTTCTTATCGAAGCAGAAATTCAGCCCGATGGAAGCTAGTCAAGTGAAGAGGTCACGAGGTTCGTACGCAACACGGGTTCTGCTGGCTCTCAGCGGTAGCGCTATGACGGCAGCGCTAGCCTTCAACTTGGCAGGCTTGAATGACCTATCGGGCATCGGTGTCACCCTAGGACTCGCGTCGCTTGCGATGGCGGCTCTCAGTTCGCCGCGCTTTCAAAGGCTGGCTTTCGCGCTCTGGGTCCTAGCCTTTGCTGCCTGCGCCATGTTCTATCCCACGGCTTTCATCTCATGGGGAGGGTTTGAGATGAAGCAGGCGGTTGTTCCCTTAGTGCAACTCATCATGTTCGGGATGGGCACAACCCTGGCCTTTGGGGATTTCGCCCGAGTCATTCGAATCCCGAAAGCTGTCTTGATCGGTCTTGGCTTGCAGTACACCGTCATGCCATTGATGGGTTGGACATATGCCACGCTGTTCGGCCTGCAAGGTGAAGTGGCAGTGGGACTGATCCTGTACGGTGCCTGTGCCGGTGGTGTCAGCTCGAACGTGGTTACCTACATAGCAGGCGCCAATCTGGCGCTGTCGGTCACCATGACAGCTTTTTCGACCATGATGTCACCGCTGATGACACCTGTTGCGATGAAGATGCTAGCCGGACAGTATCTGCCAATCAAGATGGCACCGATGATGATTTCCATTCTGAAAATGATCCTTGCTCCCGTGCTAGCCGGCCTACTGGTCAATCGCTATTTTCACCGCTATGCCACATGGGCCTCTCGTTGGCTCCCTGGTGTCTCCATGTGGGGAATCTGCACCGTCATCGCGATTACGATCGCGCTCTCCCGTGATGATCTGATAGCCGTGGCTGTGCCCCTGCTTGGCGCTGCGGTTTGCCATAACGCAACAGGTTTCACACTCGGCTACTGGAGTGCCCGCGCGTTTGGTCTAAACAGGATCGACAGCCGAACTGTTTCCATTGAAGTTGGAATGCAGAATGGAGGAATGGCGACCGGCTTAGCGTTCGACGTGCTGCAGAGCGGAGTGGCTGCTGTACCCTCGGCCGTCGAAGGTCCGTGGGCGGCTGTCGCAGGCGCGGGCCTCGCTTCCTATTGGCGCCGATCGCACCGACCTGCCCAAGCGTCTCCCAAGTCTTTTCGGGGGCCGGCCGCTGAATCTTCAACTGGCTGACAGACCCGGCCGCAATAGCTCACCAAGAGATTCTGGCCGATCAGGGCCGCCGCAAAGCGCGTTGCCCGCTTTGATGGCGGCCACGGCCGGCATCCTCGGCTCAATGCAGGCGGAAGACCTTCGCCAGGGCTCGGAGTGCGCGAAACCGAGGAAGTCCGGAGCTTTCCCAGCTACTCGTTGGCCAACGACACGAAACATTAAGTAAGACTGCGGGGATCCCGGCGCGGTGTGCTGACGAATGCCTCGCGAAAGTTGGTCAATCAGGCTATCCCCTGGCTGGACTCGTTGGGTCCGCCTGCAGTCCCAAGGGGGATTCGGCGTCGATCGCTCTTCCACCTGAACCGAGCCGTGGTCGGTTCGACGAAGCAAGCCGCTGACGACATCCCGTGTGACACAATATGGCGATCATGCGCACCATTGTCATCTCCGGATTCCTTCTTCTGTCATTAGCTTTCTCGCTGGTCGGTCAACAGGCTGTGAAACCTGACCCTATGCGGCCGGACCCGGAAATGAAACGCCCAATCGACGCCCATGATTCTGTTTTTCTCGAGGAACTGACCTGGATCGAGGTGCGCGACGCCATGCGTGCGGGCAAGAGCACTGTCATCGTGGCCACTGGCGGAATCGAGCAGAACGGCCCCTATCTCGCTCTCGGCAAACACCAGTACATCCTGCAGGCGACAACCGAAGCAATCGCCCGCAAACTTGGCAACGCACTCGTCGCCCCGATCGTGGCATTTGTTCCCGAAGGAGACATCGACCCGCCCACTGGGCACATGCTGTATCCTGGCTCGATCTCCGTACGCGAGGAAACTTTCCGGGCGCTGCTGACGGATATCGCCAACAGCCTACGTGTTCACGGCTTCCGCCACGTTATTTTCCTTTCCGACAGTGGCGGCAACGTTACGGGCATGCAGACCGTCGCCGAGGAACTGGGCAGAGAATGGTCTGGCGGCGAGACGACGATTCACTACATCGCCGAATACTACGATTACCCAGGCGTGGGAGACTTCCTCAAGTCCCTAGGCATCCGTCAAGTCGACGAGGGCTATCACGATGACGCAGGCATCTCGTCCCAGATGATCGTGGTCGACCCCAATACCGTTCGAATGAAACAGCGTATGGCGGCGGGAAAGATGTCGATCAATGGAGTCAGTCTCGCTCCTCCCAAGGGTGCCGAGCTCGGGAAGAAGGTCATCGAGTATCGCGCCAACCTCGCTGTCGCCGCGATCGAAAAGGCGATCGAGTCGCGGTAGTTGATTGAAGATGCCGCCAGCTTCAGAAATAGACCGGGCGAATCTCGCCCATTCAAGCCCCGCGACACACGATAGGGCGGTCGTGGCCAAGTCGTGATGCTCGAGTCTTGACTCGGGCGCGCTCGGCTTGGTCTGATTGTCCGCAAGTCTCAGCCATAGCTGGAGGCCGAGGAATGATGGATTCAATCGTTGAATCGGTCAGAGCTATGGTCGTGTTCTCGAATGCAATGGCAAGTAGGCCAGCTGAACTTGGTGCGGATTTCGCGCACGAAGCCAGACTGCAGGTTGCCGATGCTAGCTATTCTGGCGAGGATGCTGGCGTGTGGTTGTCACGGGCTCTCGCTGCTTGTCAAGCCGATGCAGCTCGGAGGGTATTCGCGGACCTGGAGCCAGCGGCTGCGTATCAACGGCAAGCCCGTCATCGGGCTCGGCTCGTTCCCGGTCGTCACGCGGGCAGAGGCTCGCAAGGCCGCTCTGAAGAATCGCCGTGCCCTCGCAAGGGGGCATGACCGGCGCAACTCCGTCCCGACGCTCGCTCAGGCGAGCGAGAGGGTGCTGGCGATCCATTCCGCAAACTGGAAGCACGGCGCTCGCTCGGCGGAAATCTGGCGGAACAGCCTCCGCGATTACGTGCTACCACAGCTTGGGCGGAAGCGCGTCGACCGCATCGCCACGGCAGATGTCATGTCCGTCTTGCTGCCGCACTGGGCAACGAAGCACGAGACGATGCGCCGGGTCAAACAGCGGCTCAGCAGGATATTCCGTTGGGCAGTGGCCGAGGGCTACCGGACGGACGATCCCGCCGGAGCCACACTCGACGCTAGGATCTGTGCCGGTCATTGGTTCAGCGGGTCAGAACGGTTGGCACAACGAAGCGCGAGCTAAAGGACCGCGGGTCTCGCGTGACGAAGCTGCCCTGACCCCTATGTTTCTTCAATTCGTCGCCAAGGCTTAGTGAACAAGTTTCTTTGATCTTTGCGCTTTCACCTCACGGTGAAAATTAGATTTTTGATGAAATCACTTGACTTTTTCACTAAATATGCTATTTTCAGTATTGGATGAAGCACGTAGAAAGGTTGAGGGAACAGGAGATTCTTGCCGTGGACGCTGTCCAGGAACTGCTTGGTAATGTGCCCAGCGTTCAAGTCGGGTCGGTGAAATATCAGCACCCGATCGCGGACAACCTTCAAATCGACGGAAGGATCGGATTCAGTCATGGCGGTGCGAGCTATCAGCTGATCATCGAAGTCAAATCCGACGGGGCTCCCCGCTATGTTCGTTCCGGGGTCTTTCAGCTCAAGGGCTATGTGGCCCACTTACATCAATTCGGTCACACTGAGATGGGCGAGCGTTGGATTCCGATGCTTGCCAGCCACTACCTGTCTCCGCAGTCGAGGGCGATCTGCACGGATCATGATGTGGCGTATCTCGACCTTGTAGGGAACGCGCATCTCACCTTCGGCGATGTCTATATTGATCGGGCCGTAGCAGACCAACCGAAGTCCGAAACCCGCTCGCTTCGGTCGATCTTCTCCCCGAAGGCTGCCGCCATATTGCGCGTTATGCTTCGTGATCCAGACCGGCCCTGGCGCGTCGTCGAGTTGGCCGAGGAGGCCCAAGCAAGCCTTGGCCACGTAAGCAATGTGCGCAAAGCCCTACTCTCCCGGGAGTTGATTGAGAAACAGGATGAAGGGGTCGCGCTGATCAACCCGGATGGGCTGCTGAAAATGTGGCGTGAAAATTATCGTCAGCCGCGAGGGCATCGTATTAAGGAATACACGCGTTTTCACGGAAGGCAACTAGACAAGCGGCTACGGGGAGGGCTCAATCCGTATCGACACGCTCCGCGAGCAATTTACTCGTTGAATTCGGCCGCTGGGTGGCTCGCGCCGTTTACTCGGGATGGCACGCATTCTTTCTACGCAGATGAACAGGGGAGGCAGCTGCTGCGGGATGTGTTGGAGTTGACGCCCGCAGCAATTGGACCGAATGTCGCAGTGTGCGAACCGTTCGATGACAGTCTGTTCGATGACGCAGTCGAGCCTAGTCCAGGTATGTTCTGTACCAGTCCAGTCATTACGTATCTGGATCTGTGGAACGGCAACGAGCGACACCGTGAAGCCGCGTCACATTTGGCCGAGGAGTTCTTCCCATGGCTCCGATAGAACCCCAACATGCTGCCGACTATGATGACCGGACTACGGCAGCCGTTAGATCTGTCCTGCTCGAGATTGGTCAGATTCTGGGCAGCTTTCACGGAAAGTTTGCGGTGATCGGCGGGGCCGTCCCTTGGCTTCTGCTAGAGGAAGCCGAAATGCCCCATGTCGGCACCGTCGACGTGGATCTGAGCCTCGACGCCGAAGCGCTTGGTGATGGCGAGTACGCCCGTCTTGTCGAGTCCCTTCAGATGCACGGCTACCACCAGCGGGGAAGTCTGCGCCGCTTTCAACTCGTGCGCATCGTTAGCGCCCGTGACGGCGGGCCCGACATAGACGTCGTCGTCGACTTCCTAATGCCACGCGAGGCCGAGATAGTGAGAAACGCCATGCCGCTTGTCAGTGACTTTGCCGTGCAGCGCGCCGATGGTGCAGATCTTGCGCTCAGGTTCCACGAGGTAATTCACATCGAAGGAACCATGCCGGACGGCGTCGGGAACCGCGTACGGATCGTGGTCGCATCAATTCCCGCTCTCTTGGCCATGAAAGGCTACGCGGTGAGCAACCGCCTGAAACATAAGGATGCCTACGACATCTACTACTGCGTCCGCAACTTTCCGGGCGGTCTAGACGCCCTCGTCGCGGCGACGTCTCCGCTCCTGGATGTGGCAACAGCCAAGAATGGCTACCTCGGGATTTTGGAAAAATTTCGTCACGTAAATGGCTTCGGCCCGACGAGCGTGAGGCGTTTCGTCGAGACCTCCGAAATGCTCGGAGAGCGTACTGCCGATCAATGGCAGCAGGACGCATTCGGGCAGGTCAATGCTTGGCTGACAGCACTGGGCTTGAGGTGAAGAATGGCCCCGCAGGCAATATGCAAGATCCGTAGTTCGGACATTCCCTTGATCGACAAAGTGTTCGCCATGGAAGGCGGCTATGTGCTCAATTTTCCTAATCAGTCCTTCGCCGAATTCTTTTGGGAAGAATTCGGCGTCAATATTGATGATCCTCGTTGGTCCGTTCAAGGAGGGAGCAAAGCGAAGCGTCTGTGGTACTACTTGCGCAAAGCAGACCGGCAAACCGCTCTAGATACGCTTGTCAGTTCCGGAAAATATGGCGGGTTCGGCTGACCTGAATTCGCCTGTCTCAAGACTATCGTCTCCTTGCAGGGAGCCGCGTTCGCGGCTTCCCGGCGAGGAGGGGATTGTGTACGACGAGAGAAAGCGCCGCGACGTGGGTTTGTTGCTGGGGGCCGCGGTCCCGCAGGAGCGCGTCGCTCAGCAACTCGGTGTTTCGTTGCGGACGGTGCAGCGGATCGCGCAGCAGATGAGCGCAGAGCCGAGCGAGGAGTCCGTCTCGGAGGCGGTTGCGCCGCCGCCGGAGACGCCGCCAGCGAGCGTCGCGGCCGCGGCACGGACGGGCCCGGGACGTCCCTCGGCGGTGGAGGCCTACCGCGACCGCGTGGCGGATCTGCTGGCGGAGGAGCCGGGCCTGAAGAGCCTGGAAGTGCTGCGGCGGCTGCGCGAGCGCGGCTATGACGGGGGCAAGACGGCCGTGTATGAATTGGTCCGGCAGCTGCGTCCGCGGGCGGTGCGCCCGATGTGCCGTTTCGAGGGGCTGGCGGGCGAGTTCTCGCAGCACGATTTCGGCGAGGTGCGGGTGGAGTACACAGGCGGCGGGCGGGAGCGCGTGCAGTTCTTCGCCTCGCGGCTGAAGTACTCGCGCTACGCCTTGGTGACGCCTGTGCCGAACCAGCGCGTCGAGACGCTGGTGCGCACGCTGGCGGAGCATCTGGCGGGGTTTGAGGGCCTGCCCTTGCTGGCGGTGTTCGACCGGCCCAGGACCATCGTGACGAAATCGGATCCGAAGACCGGGGCGGTGCTGGAGTGGAACCGCCCGTTCGCCGAGGCCCTGGCGCGCATGGGACTGGCGGTGGAGCTGTGCTGGCCGTATCGTCCCCAGCAAAAGGGAGCGGTCGAGAATCTTGTCGGCTGGGTGAAGAACTCGTTCTTCAAGGTGCGGCGTTTCCTGGACGGCGAGGACCTGCGCCCTGCCGTTGCCCCACAAGTCACGCTCGGGGCTCCTCCTGAGAGGCGATTGGAGGCGGCTCGAAGTAGTCTCTGAGCTCATAGGCTTCGCTCATGATGGTCAAGCGGGTCCAGCCCTCCCAGATCTTTTGATGGCCCGGCGGCGGAGCGTTCTTGCGGTACAGGTAGCCGCCCAGAATTGCCATGGTCCGCACTGCCAGACCCAGGTTGCCCGGCGCAGCCAGCCCGCGCTGGGACGCGAAGTGCCGCAGCACCCGCATCTGGACCTCCGTGAAGAACACCGCGGCCGGCAATTCGGGGGTCTCCCGCCCCAGCAGCGTCAGCGCCGCCAGCCGCCAGGCGATCACCGCCTTGATCGTCACCGCCCGCTCGATCCGCTCCCCCGTCCGGTGCCCCAGGTACTCCACCTTGCAGCCCGACTTGAGAATCCGGTGCCAGTCCTCGATGCGCCAGCGCAGCCGGTACCACTCCAGCACCTGCTCCGCATCCGCCAGCGACGCCACCGGCACCGTCGTCAGCAACCACTCCAGCGCTTCCACCCCCTCCGGCACCGTCCGCTCCCACACGTGCACCAGCTGCAACCGCAGCGGTTCCTCCCCCCGCGTCGGGGCCGGCAACTCCACCGTCTGCCAGCGCAGCTCGGCCTGCGCCGCGCGCGCCGCGCGCAGCGGCTTGGCTTTCTGCTGGCGCGTGCCCCGTCGCGCCGAACTCCGCTGCACCTCGATCTGCAACTGCTGCACCTCGATCTGCAACTGCCCCTGGAGCGCCTGCTCCCGCATGTGCTCGAACAGCTTCGGCCGGTCCGGGCCCAGCGCGCGGTTGTGCTTGGCCCGCACCAGCAGCTCGACTCCCTCCAGCCGGCGCTGCTCGGCGAACAGCGCCTGCACGTCGGCCTCGCGGTCCATCACCGACACCACGCGCGTGCCCGCCAACTGGCCCGCCACCGCCGCGCAGTCCCGCAACCCGCGGACCCAGCGGTAGGTCTTGCGCTCTGCCAGCGGCCGGCCGCGCTGCGCCTGCCCGTCCGGCGCCTCGTACTGGATCTGGAGCACCCCCAGCGGGATGCCCTCCGGGCTCAGCGCCAGCGTCGAGTGCATGTGCAGCCCCAGCGTGCCCTGCGCGTTCGTGTTCTTGCCGATCAGGCCCAGCCCCGCGCAGCCGGGATGCTCGGCGAAGTTGAGATCGGTGCCGTCCTGCACGCACAGCACCACGCTCTCGGCCTGCAGGCGCCGCAGCGTGCGCTGGCGGTGCGGCGCGAGGATGTTCTCCGGGGTCACCGCCGACTCGTCCGGCTGGTCGATCAGGCGGTAGTGGCCCTTGATGGCGGCCCGCAGGCCCTGCGCGGCGGCTGGGATCGATGCCATGGGAGCGGCGGCCTGCATCTGCGCGGTCTGCACCAGCCGCTTCGACAAGCGTAGATCACCCAGCGGCGCCCGGCCCAGTTCGTTGTCGGCGAACTGGTCGAGGGCGAGGCCGTCGGCCGGCCCCAGCGGCGCGCAGGGCCGCGCTGCGTCGGCACCGAGCAGGCGGCGCCAGTCGCGCTGCAGCGGGTAGAGGAAGACGGCCTTGACCGGCACGCGCTGGCCGGGGAGGGCGAAGCGGCCGCGGCCGGCGGTCTCGCCGACGCAGGTCCAATTGGCGGCGCGGAAGCAGGTGCCGGCGTGGTGCTGCGGATCGCAATAGGTTTCCACTAGGGCGGGCCGGTAGCCATAGCGCTGCCGGAAGTCCTCGGGCAGCCGCCGCAGGACCATGCCGAGCACCTTGGAAGCGAGCAGGTGACAGCGGACGGAGGGACGGATCAGGAACCGGCTCAGGCCCAGGACGCGGTGCAGCCGCTTGCGGCGCAGTTCCGCATCCCAGCCGATCCACTCGTCGCGGGCCGCGAGAGCCAGGGCCGAGGCGGCGAAGCCGATCGCCCCCAGCACGCCGTGCTCGGACTCAATCAGGTAGCGCAACTGGGCGCCGACGTGGATCACGGCACCCTGCGGGTGCTCGCTGGCGACCAGCTCGTTCCAGGTCCGCCGCTGGAGCGGGGTCGTGACCGGGGTCAGCTCGAGCCCGGCGACCGCGCCGGCGGCAGGGGGCACCGCTTGCGGTTGCGGGACCGGCTGGCCGAGCCGACGCGGACGGCAGACGCCGTCGCGGCCGCCATGGCGCGGGAGAGGCAAAGCGATGCGCCTGTCGCGGTGCAGGCTGCGCAAGGCCTTCTGGCAGCTCGCCAGCTGCAGCTGGCCGCGAGAGTCGAGGAAGCCGAACTCCCGGCACACGAGGCGGGCGAACGCGGTCCGGCTGGTGTTGCCAGCCTGCGCCAGCAGCACCTGCAGGGTCGCCACGGCCTCTGAATGCGAGAGGGTCTGCGCAATGCAATGTTGGTCGAGCATGCTTCAGGCATGCCACAACGACCATACCGTTGTCAAGTGCCAGATCTGGGGCATGGGCAGCCTGCGCCAGCAGCTGGCCGACTGGCACCAGGAGGTGAACGAGCGGCGGCCCAGCCGGGCCACGGGGCGCGTTCCGGGCGAGGTGCTGCGGGCCGAGGAAGCGCCCCGCTTGCGCCCGCTCAAGCTCGGTCCGGAGGAACTCGACCTGCGCTATCCGGTGCGCGTGGGCCCGACCGGCATGGTGACCTTCCAAACCCAGCGCTACTCGATGCCGGCCGAGGCGATCGGCTTCTCCGCGACCCTGCACCTGTACCGCGAGCGGGTGGTGATCGTGGCGGGCCGCCACCGCGCCGAGCATCCCCGCTTGCGGGGGCGCGACCGGATCTCGAGCCTGCGCGCTCACCGCGGCGACCTGCTGGCCGCCGTGACGGGCCGCCGTGCCCGCATGTACTTGAAACGGGAGCAGTTGCTGGAACTGGGCCCGGCCGCCCAGAACATTCTGACCGAGCTGGTCCATCAGCGGCCGACGCGCTGGAGCGATGACGTCGAGCGTCTCCACGAATTGCTGCAGGCCTTCGGCAGCGGGGCCCTGCGAGCGGCCTTCCAACGCGTCCAGGGCCGGCCCGGGCCGAGCGTCGAGCGCGTCACGCACGAACTGGAAGGCCTCGCGCCGCTGTTCGACACCCGCCCCGTGGAGGACCCTTCGTGAGCGTCCCTGCCACTCCCGCCCCGCCCCTGGCCGCCGGCCAGCCCCCCCAGCCCGCGCTGCCGGGCGAACTCCCCGCCCTGCTCAAGCGCCTGCATCTGGCCAACGCCCGTCGCGCCTACCCCGACCTGATCGAGCGCGCCGAGCGCGAGCACTGGTCCTTCCACGAGTTCCTGCTCGCCCTCGCCCGCGAGGAAGTCGCTCACCGCGCCGAAACCCGCCTCCAGCGCTGCGTCCGCAAGGCCCGCTTCCCGCTGCTGAAAACCATCGAGGAGTTCGACTTCTCGGTCCAGCCCGCCCTGCACCCGACCCTGCTTGGCTCGTGCTTCTCGCCCGAATTCGTCGAGCTCGGCTCCAACCTGATTCTCACCGGCCGCAGCGGGCGCGGCAAGACTCACCTCGCCACCGCTATCGCCTACAAGGCCATCCAGAACGGCTTCGAGGCGCTCTTCGCCACCGCCGCCTGCCTCATCGACGATCTCGCCCTCGCCACCCGCCAGGGCCGCTTCCGCGAAACTCTCAAGGCCTACCTCCAGCCTCACGTCCTGGTCTGCGACGAGCTCGGCTATCTCAGCTACTGCGACGCGGCCGCCAACCTGCTCTTCCATGTCGTCAACGAACGCCATGTCAAGCGTCGCTCGATCGTCTTCACCACCAACAAGGCTCTTCTCGACTGGGGCGCTGTCCTGCACGACCGCGACCTCGCTGCCGCGATCATCGACCGCGTCCTCGAACGCGGCCGCATCATCCCGCTCGAGGGCCCCTCGATGCGTACCCGCCACTTGGAGGGACTCGACTATGAAGCCTGAACGCCCCCGGCCCCTCGCACGCTCTGTCCTGCTGTCCGGACCGCAGGCTGCTAGCATGACGCTTGTGCGTGCTACCAGCAGGGGATCCTGGCCAGCCCAGCCGCTTCGTTCCTCTCCTTGGCTCGGACCGGCTCAGGCCCTCCTCGCAGGGCTGCACTCTGACGCCATCACAACCGCCGCTTCCATCCCGGCCCCGACATCCAAGGAGAGCTTCGTGAATCCCATGCCCAACTCTGCCTCACCGCCTTCCAACCCGCCAGAATTTCCGGAATTCACCCGCCAAAATAAACGGAACCCACAACGCTAAGTGCGCCTTGGCACTATCGTGAAGCAACCAGCGTCACCCAAGACCATCCAGAACTCAAAGCCGAGGTCCGCGAAGCGTTCATCAAGGTCCTCAAGCGACTAGGCGGGAAGTTGGAAGCACAGGTCACCCAGGCCGCGCCGAAGGCGAATGCATGTACGGATCCATCGGCTGCCCCGGCCCTTTCCGCCCGCCTGTTAGAGATTTCCTCTATGGAAGCGCAAGCCCACGGCTACGCTTTCGAGAGGTTTCTCAGAGACATGTTTGACGCGTACGGGTTGCTAGCGCGCGGCTTGTGGGTTCCGTTTATTTTGGCGGGTGAATTCCGGAAATTCTGGCGGGTGGCGGCTGTCGACGATCGTCCGTCTCCTCAGCGACGTTCCATTCGGCTTCGTGTCAGGCAGAGACTTCGCCCTCGTCGGCTCGGGACGGAACCTGGGTCCCCAGCGCCCCGATGTCATTGGCGAGTGGGAGCTTCCGGGTGGGCGCTCCCGTGGTGAGACAATCTCACGCTACTTCAATACAGCAGCTTTCACTCTGAACGCCGGACCGGGCAAGGAAGGCCAATTTGGGAACGCGGGTCGGAACATCATCACCGGCACGGGCGACGTCGTGACCACACTTGGCATTCAGAAACGTTTTCCGTTGCAGCAGGAAGGTCATGCCATCGAGTTGCGCGGTGAGGTGTACGACCTGATGAACCGTCCGAATTTCGGTAATCCGAATGGGAACCTGGTGTCTCCGGCGTTTGGAAGAATTACCCGGGCCGGAGGATCTCGGGTGGTCCAAGTCGCCCTGCGGCACGACTTCTAGGGACGCCCATGTCATTCACGTAACCTTAGTCAGCGGGGCATCCGGAATCGCGGCTATGAACGGCAACCAACGGAATCCACTGGGACTTCTGCGGGCCGCGCTTCTTGTGGCGCTGGCTGGAGCTCTGTCAGTGTCCCTGCACGCGCAGGGAAGGTCATCCCGGGCCAACATCATCTTCATCCTGGCGGACGACCTCGGTTACGGGGATCTCAGTTCCTACGGGGCGACGGCAATCCAGACGCCGAACATCGATCGCCTGGCGGAAGAAGGCGTGCTCTTCACCGACGCTCATAGCCCGTCTTCGGTTTGTACCCCCACTCGATACGGCCTCCTGACAGGTCGCTATTGCTGGCGGACGTGGCTGACGCGAAGCGCCTTGAGCTCGGATGCGCCGATGTTGATTGAGGAGAACCGGCCGACGGTGGCTTCTGTGCTGCGATCAGCCGGTTACTATACCGCCCACATCGGGAAGTGGCACCTGGGATTCGGCCGTGAGGACGACTACGCCAAGAACCGAGAGGGGCAGGGCGAGCCGAATTCTTGGCGGAGCAGGAAAGGCGGTCCCGACTGGAACGGAGAACTCAAGCCCGGTCCACTCGAGATTGGCTTCGACCACTACTACGGGATCCCCATTGTCAACTCTTACCCGCCATACGTCTTTGTGGAGAATCGTCGTGTCGTTGGACTGGACCAGGACGACCCAATCGGGCGGATGGAGTCTCGCTACCTGGGGGAGATGCAAGGCGGGAAAGCCGCCCGTTGGAACGATAACGAGCTCGCGCCAGAACTCACCGCAATAACGGTCTCCCAAGTGGAGAGGCTCGCGAAGCAAGAACAGCCGTTCTTCCTCTACTACGCCCCGCACCAGCCTCATCGACCTTTCACCCCGAACGCCCGGTTCAAAGGCGCAAGTCAATTCGGCACATATGGCGATTTCATCGAGGAGCTGGACTGGTCGGTCGGCGAGGTGCTCGACGCCATGGATCGCGTGGGGTTGGCGGAGAGCACACTGGTGATCTTCTCGAGCGACAATGGCGGGCTGACGGATCCGGCCTCGAGCAATGCCCAACGGGGGGCCGGCTACGGAGACGGAGCGACGGTGCCTGCAGCGCCCGACGCCAAGCACCAGGCCAATGGGCCAATTCTCCGTGGCGGCAAGGGCGATATTTGGGAAGGCGGTCACCGGGTTCCCTTCCTTGCTCGCTGGCCTGGAACGATCAAGTCCGGCACACGTTCAGAGGAAACGATTAGCCTGACCGATATGCTGGCTACGTTCGCCGCTGTGGCCGGCGCGGAATTGATGCCGGAAGCCGGACCTGACAGCTTCAACGTCCTGCCTGCACTGCTTGGACGGAAGCTCGACGATTCGCAACGCCGTGCAAGGGTCATGCAGAGCGGCGGCATTAGCGGAATGCTCGCGATTCGCGAGGGCCCATGGAAACTGATTGATGGCCAAGGCGGCGGCGGGTATCGCGACGGGAAAGCCATGCCCGGCGAGCCTCCGCAACTGTACAACCTGAGCCAAGACCTTCGGGAGAAGACGGACGTTTCCGGCCAGCATCCTGAGGTCGCCAACAGGCTGCGGCAACTGCTGCACAAGATCAAAACGGAAGGACGCAGCCGATGATCCATCGATCCACGCTCCAACAGCCACGGCGCCGGCGGGCTCAGGGCCCGAACCAATCGTTGGAAACCCTGGTGCAGCGGCCCTCTAAGGATGACCAATGAATAGCGTTATACGAACTCAGTTGTTGGCCGCGCTCTCGCTCTTGTGCGTCCTGACTGGATGTGGAGCGGCTCAGGCGGATCGTCCGAATATCGTTTGGATTTCGCTCGAAGATATCACGCCCATGATGGGCGCCTACGGAGACGAGTACGCTCGCACACCGGTTCTTGACAGCCTTGCCGCGGAGGGTATCCGCTACAACAAGGCCTACGCGGTATCCCCAGTGTGCTCTCCGTCACGGTCGAGCGTGATTACAGGGATGTATCCGAATTCGCTGGGAAGCATGCATCACCGGAGCAATACAACACGGCCGGAGTTTTCCAATATGCTCCCAAACCTTCTGCGCGAAGCCGGCTATTACACAAGCAACAACAGCAAGAGAGACTACAACATGGGAGGCGATGACTGGCACGAGAGCAGCGGTACAGCCCATTGGCGAAATCGATCTAACAAAGACCAGCCGTTCTTTGCGGTCTTCAATCTCACAGAGTGCCACTCGAGTATCACAAAGATTCCGGAAGACGAAATCGTCGAGCAGCGATTGTCTCGACTCAAGCCAGATGACTTTCATGACCCGGAAAAGGCTCCCATTCCTCCTTATCACCCCGACGTGCCGCAGTTTCGCAGGGCCTGGGCGCGCTACTACGATGCGGTCACACAGGTCGACTATCGAGCCGGTGATCTGATTGAGCAGCTCAAGGAAGATGACCTCTGGGAGGACACGATTGTCGTTGTCTGGTCCGATCACGGCGTGGGCATGCCCCGGGGCAAGCATACGGCCTGGGAACAGGGCCTCCACGTGCCGCTGATCGCACGTTTCCCGAAAAAGTACCAACACCTCGCGCCCGCCGACCCGGGCTCGGCGATTGATGGGCTGGTGACATTGATGGATCTCGGCCCTTCCGCGCTGCTTTTGGCGGGCGTTGATCCGCCCGATCACATGGATGGCAGGCCGCTATTTTCCCAGGGCAAAGGCGATGTTGACTATAGGGACTACGTGTTCGCCACGCGTGACCGGCTCGATACCCGGTCTGAGATGGTACGGACTGTGCGCGACCAACGATATCGCTACCAGCGAAATTTCCACCCACACCTTCCATTCAAACCATATGAGGACTTTGAGTTTGGTGCGGTAGTGGTTCAGGAGTGGGTCGAGCTGGCGCGCCAGGGGAAACTCACTGGCTCCCAGGAGATGCTCGCTATGCGGTTCAAGCCGCTCGAGGAACTCTACGACTCGGAGAACGATCCCCATATGGTTACGAACGTGGCCGCCAATCCGGAATACGCGGACGTTCTCGAACGAATGCGGGGCCAGCTCCACGATTGGATGCTGGAAACGCGTGACCTCGGCCTACTCGACGAGACGGAAATGCTTGAGCGCGCAAGAGGAACAGCGTCGCTATGGGATCTTGGACGCTCGCTGGAAAACTACGAGCGGATTCTCGAGACCGCAAACCTGCAGATTCAGGGACAGGGGGCGATTCCCGAATTGATTGCCCGGGCCAAGGATCCCGACTCGGCAGTCCGCTTCTGGGCGGTACTCGGCCTGGCCGTAGCTTGGCAATCCGGTGGACCGGGAACTGTTTCGAGCGCGCAGCCTCCTTTGGAGGCGGCCTTGCGGGATGAGTCAGTCAGCGTGCGCATCACTGCGGCCGAAGGCCTGTTCAACCTTGGACGCTACGAGAAAGGCCTACCGGTCTTGATCGAAGCGTTGAATGATCCCAGTGTCGATGCTCAGATCCGGGCCGGCTGCGTCCTCGACTCGCAGCCACCGGAAGCAAACGAGAAGCTACAGCCCGCCATCGAACCCCTGCAACGGACTGTGGAAAGTTTTGAACAACAAATGCGGTTCGGGTCAATCAACAACCCGTTCAAGCGAGCCCTCAAGGCCATCAGCGGTGAAGAGATTTACTACCGCTGGGGCCCAGGCGCCTCGGGATCACCCATGGGCCAACCGAAGGCTGGTGGGGGCGACGAAGCCCGGCACGGGAGTAATCGATGAGCGGGGCATTTGTAAGCTTCATCCGCGGAGCCGTCGTCGGGCTGGCGTTCGGAGGAGTGCTGCTGGCACCGGCGTGTGGGCGCAAGGCGGGCTCCGACAAACCCAATATCGTGCTGATCCTCGCCGACGACCTGGGGTACGGCGACCTTAGCTCTTATGGCGCCACGAAGTTCCGGACTCCAAACATCGACAGCCTCGCCACACAGGGGGTGCTCTTTACCGACGCTCACACGGAAGCCTCGACATGCACGCCGACGCGATACGGACTGATGACCGGCCGCTATAGCTGGCGGACCTGGTTGAAGTACAGCGCCCTGAGCACCAGCGCGCCGCTGCTGGTCGAGGAGGATCGGATGACGGTGGCCTCTCTGCTCAAGTCCGCGAGTTACTCGACTTCGATTGTGGGCAAGTGGCACCTTGGCTTCGGACGTGAAGAGGGGTTTGAAGACGATCGAGGCGACACGCCGCCCAACTACTGGGAGACCCGTGGAAGCGGTCCCAACTGGAACGGCGAACTCAAGCCCGGCCCGTTGGAGGTCGGCTTCGACTACTCCTACGTGATTCCCGTGGCCAACAGTTTTCCGCCGTATGTCTTCGTTGAGAATCACCGCGTGGCCGGCCTCCGCAAGGACAGTCCCATCGGAACGCTGGAATCGAAGAACTTCGGCAATATGGAGGGCGGCGAGGGAGCGCGCTGGAAAGACGACGAACTCATTGACAAGTTTGCCGGCAAACTCTTGTCACAACTGGAAAGTCTCGCGAAAGAGCAGCAGCCGTTCTTCTTGTACTACGCGCCGACTCAGCCGCACATTGGTTCGCAACCGCAGCCCAACCGTTGGTTGCCGAATGCCCGTTTCAAAGGGACGAGCCAGGCCGGACCGTACGGAGACGTAATTCAAGAATTGGACTGGTCGGTTGGCGAAGTTCTCAGTGCGTTGGACCGTCTGGGGCTTAGTGACAACACCCTGGTGATCTTCTCGAGCGACAACGGAGGAGGCGCCACGCACAATTTCAACGGTCACCGGCCGAACGGCCCCATCCTGCGTGGCGGCAAGGGCGACCTCGTGGAAGGCGGACACCGCGTGCCCTTCCTCGCGCGATGGCCGGGCAAGATCAAGCCGGGCACACGCTCAGCGGAAACGATCTCATTGACCGACATGCTGGCGACTTTTGCGGCGATCGTTGGCGAGGAGTTGCCGCCTGGTTCCGGGCCGGACAGCTACAACATCTTGCCTGCTCTACTCGGTCTGAAACTGCCGGATCCCAGTCGCCCCATGGTGATGTTGAGCGGCGGGATTGGGGCGCTCTCGATCCGCTCAGGAAAATGGAAGCTCATCGCCGGGCAAGGGGATTGCGGTTATGCGCATTTCCGCAGCGGGAAGCCAATGCCGGAACCCAACCCCGGAGATCCCCCGGCGCAACTGTACAACTTGGAGGAGGACCTCGGGGAGAGCAACAACCTCTACGATCAACACCCGGAGATCGTGCGGCACCTGCAGGACCTTTTGCAACAGATCAAGGACGACGGACGCAGCGGGCCCGTGTGAGCGGGTTTTCTGGCAAGAAGAGGATCAATCAGCGAGGCTACACATGAAACGATTTGCAGCGTCTTGGTTGACAGCGATCTTGCTCCTATGCGCGCCGGCGCAGTCTCTGGCAGAGATTTGGATCGGCGTTCACTACGAGTATCCTTTCGGCGGCATGATGGCGGACCGACCAGAATGGATTCCCAAGGGCGAAGCGGACTGGCGTCGTGACCTGGAGATGATCAAGGACACCGGTTTCAACTTGATCCGCATTCGCGTCGGACTGGATTCCGACATAGATGACATTGCGACGCTGCTCGACATCTGCCAAGAACTCGACATCAAAGTGGAGTTCGGCAGCGCCATGTTCTACGTGTCCAACGAGTTTGTCACGAAATACCCCGACTCGAAGATGGTCATGGCGGACGGCGAAAAGATCCCAGAGGACGAGCTGGACTACCGCTGGCCCCGAGCGTGTATTCACCATCCCGAGTTTCGCCGTCAGCGAGACGAGTTCTTCGATCAGTGCGCGCAGCGATTCAAGGATCATCCCGCCGTCATCGCTTGGGACGTTCACAATGAACCGTCTTTTCGCGACTGCCGTTGTGACCACACGCTAGCTGTCTTTCGCCGCTCCGTCGAGAAGGAATTCGATGGTGTCGAGCGGTACAACCGCCAGTTCGGCACATCGTTCGCGGCCCTGAATGATGTGGCGCCGCCCACCGCGCGTTCCGAGAACGTAGAGGCACACCGTCACTGGCGGGCGTTTCTCACCGCGGAGCTCAATCGATATCTCAACGAGCTGCGAGACATTGTCCGGAAACATGTGCCAAAACTGCCAATTACGTATAACCCGACCAATGTGTTTGGTATTAGCCAATCATCGCAGGACTGGTGGAACCTCCAAAGCTACGACCTGATGTCTGCCAGCCACTACGCTGCTTCGGGGGAAGACACGCAGGGTAAGTCCGTCCAATTGGCGATGATGAAGGCCCTCGGGCCGGAAAAAGATTGGTGGATCGCCGAATTCCAAGGCGGCCCGTTCATCCTGGGTGACCGCGACACACTCTACAACGGCAAGCAGATGGTGCTGGAACTGAATGCTGCCCTGGCCCACAGCATGAAAGGCGTCATCTACTATCGCTGGGACCCGCTACTGAACGGTCCGGAGCCCTGGATCAACGCCGTTGTCGGCGTGGACAATTACGATACCGAAAGGCGTCTGACATTGAAAAAGGGCATCGCCGAGCTACGGGAGTATCGAGATGTCCTCGAGCGAGGGAGGAGCCTCGCTCCCAGCGTCGGCATCTATCTTCGAAGGGATCACGCCGTTCACAGCAGCGAAATGGGTCACGACCTCCTACAAGCAATGTACGGAAATTATTCGATGCTCAGCGCACTGGGATATGAAACCGCCGTCGTGTTGGATGAGTTCGACCCTGCCAACTGCCCCTATGACGCGATGATCTTCCCGTACACGCACATCGACACTGAGCTGGCCGCGGCCATCCGGCAGTACGCCAGATCCGGCAAACAAGCCATTGTCGAGATGCCGGTGGAAGATGTCGAAGCCGCCAAGTCGCTTGGCGAGCAGTTCGGAGTGCAGGTCGTCGGCCACGAAAAGCCGATCTACTGGTTCAATGGCTGGGACCTGCGGGGCACGGGTGAGGAGCCCGGAGCTGAGGAGGGCCGCTACGCCGGATTTGGCGCGCACGAGCGGCTTCTGCTGGATGCCGCAGGGCAGAAGGTCTTGTTCACTTACGGCCTAGACGGCAAGCCCGCCGTTATTGCTCCCGAGGGATTCGGCGGCAACGTACTGCTCTTCGGGTTTCCCCTGGGCAGGACGCATGCCACGATGCTGCACGAAGAGCTAAGAAATTTCGTGGGGGAATTCATCGGAGAGAAAGTTCAGCCGGATATCGTCCTCAAGGGCGTCCCCGACGAATATCGTTCGATGGTCGAGACACGGGTGATCGAGACCGATAACGAGGCGCTGCTGTTTGTCATCAACCGTGGCTTGTATGACTATGACCTGGAAGTTGCTGTGAAGGGCTACAGGCCAATCAAAACGAAAGTCGGGATGTACAGCGTCACCAAGGAGCGGCTGAACTGATACTGTGCAGGCGGGCGCAACCACCGTGTCCAAGAGTTCCTCACGATCTCTAGAACGCGTCTTGGTGGCGCTCTTGTTCACCATCACCGCATGTGGAGTGGATCGGACGGACCCTGCTTCATCCCACGCCGCGCGGAACTCCGCGCTGGCAAGCAAGCCCAACATCATCGTTTTCCTGGTCGATGACATGGGGCTGATGGACACCTCGGTTCCAATGCTGACCGATGAAGCCGGCGAACCTCAGCGCCACCCGCTCAACGACTGGTATCGCACGCCGAATATGGAACGGCTTGCCGCGATGGGAACTCGGTTCAGCAACTTCTACTCGCACAGCGTCTGCTCGCCGACACGCATCTCGATCATGATTGGGCAGAACGCGGCCCGCCACCGAACTACCGACTACATCAATCCCTGGCAGGACAATCGGACCTTGGACAACAAGGCATACCCCTTAGCGGTGTCTCAGCAGGGTGCGTCGGAGTGGAATTGGGCGGGGCTGAAGAAGCGTGATCTGACCCTGCCAAGGCAGTTGAAAGAAGTCGGATACGCGACCATCCATGTCGGGAAAGCGCATTTTGCTCCCTTCGATCACGAAGGAGCCGACCCACTGAATCTCGGCTTTGACGTGAATCTCGCGGGCTCCGCCATCGGAGCGCCGGGTTCCTATCATGGCCGGGCGGGCTACGGGAAAGCCTCCACCAATCCGCTGGCGCGTCCGGTGCCCGGCCTCGACAAGTACCACGGCACGGACACCTTTCTGACCGAAGCCCTGACTCTGGAAGCCAAGAGCGAAGTAGATAAGGCACTGGCTGCGGAGCAACCGTTTTTCCTCCATATGTCTCACTACGCGGTGCACTCGCCCTTTAACTCCGATGCTCGATTTGCGGCGCGTTACCGAGACCGAGGCAAGAGTGAGCCAGCCCAGAACTACGCCACCCTGATTGAAGGCATCGACAAATCACTGGGAGACCTGATGGATCACCTTGAAGAACAGGGCACCGCGGTGAACACGCTGATCATTTTCCTTGGAGACAACGGAGGCGATGCCCCGCTGGCGGGCACGGATGACATTTCTTCGAGCGCGCCCCTTCGAGGCCGGAAGGGCAGCAAGTGGGAAGGCGGTGTGCGCGTTCCTTTCATCGCCGCCTGGGGCAAGTCCGACGCGAACAACCGGTGGCAGAAGAAGCTACCGATCTCCGCCGGCGGCATTCGCCAAGAGATCGGAGTCTGTTACGACCTGTTCCCGACCATTCTGGATCTGGTCGACGCGCCGGTCCCCGCAGACCACCCGGTTGATGGTCAGAATCTCAAGCGACTGCTGATTGGGCAACCGGATCCACAACGCAGGAGCGAATTCCTGAACCACTATCCTCATCCGCGTCGCGGAGAGAGCCATTTCTTCACCACTTGGCGCAAGGGCGACTGGAAGGTGCGCTACGCATATCTAGCCGAAGGTGACAAGCGGTACGCGCTCTACGACTTGGCGAAGGATCCGAGCGAGTCACGGAACCTCGCCGCGGAAAACCCCGAACAGCTAACGAGCATGATGCAGGGCATGGTCCAGGAGCTGGAATCCATTGAGGCGGTGTATCCGCTGCATGTTGGGCGCCCGTTGGAACCAGTCATCCCACAGCAGTAGAAGCCATGACTCATTTCGCAAAACGACAACGGCCCTATGACCTGGAAGTCGCTGTGAAGGGCTACCAGCCAATCAAGCCAAGAGTTGGAATGTACAGCGTGACCAAGCAGCAGCTGAACTGATCCAGTGAACACCAGTCTTTGCAGGACCTCCCGTACCGTCTGCGCAAGTGGGTTAGTCGCGCGGTTCTTTCTGCTGCTGTCCCTGCTGGCTTGCTCCTGCTCCTCTCCGTCGACCGGGCCTTCGGCTGCGGATCCCGGACGCCCTCCGAACATCGTCCTGATCCTCGCGGATGACCTGGGCTATGCGGATGTCGGTTTCCAGGGACTCAAGGATTTCGCGACGCCCAGCATTGACCGCTTGGCGGCGTCCGGTATCCGCTTCCCCAACGCCTACGTCAGCCACCCCTATTGCAGTCCCTCGCGAGCCGGGCTGCTCACCGGCCGCTACCAGCATCGCTTCGGCCATGTGCACAATCCCAAGTTCGGCGAGGGCGAAGGCCTGCCGTTGGCGGAAACGCTCTTGCCCGAAGTCCTTTCCCGGGCGGGCTACGTCAGCGGGATCGTGGGAAAATGGCACTTGGGTGAGGCGCCGGAGTTCCACCCCATGGAACGGGGCTTCGACGAATTCTTCGGTCTCCTTGGCGGCGGCCATGACTACTTCCGCTCTGCTGGCGAAGACGCCCGGGAGTACCTGATTCCGCTCGACGCGAATGGGACGAAGGTCCCCGTGGAGGGCTACCTCACAGACCAGCTCACGGGTGCTGCGCTCGATTTCATCCGTCGGAATGCAGCAAATCCGCTCTTCCTGTACCTTGCCTACAACGCGCCGCACGCGCCCTTGCAGGCGCCCCCCGAGACACTTGCGCGCGTGGATTCGATCCCGGACGAGCGCAGGCGCACCTACGCCGCGATGGTCACTGCATTGGATGACGGCGTCGGGGAGGTCTTGTCCTTGGTGGACGAACTTGGCCTGACGGACAGCACCTTGGTGATCTTCCTGAGCGACAACGGAGGTATGCCGCCTGTGAATGCAGCGGACAACGCCCCCCTTCGGTCAACGAAGGGGACGGTCTACGAAGGCGGTGTCCGCGTGCCGTTCGTACTCACGTGGCCGGGCCGTCTTGCGGCAGGGATCGAATACGGACCACTAGTGAGTTCTCTGGACATCTTCCCCACGGCAGTGTCTGTCGCCGGCGTCGAGCCGCCCGCGGGGTTGGATGGCGTAGATCTGATGCCCTTCCTGGCCGGCGCGGACAGCGGGGCGCCCCACGCCCAGCTGTTCTGGTATTCGGACGAGGGTGACCAGCTGGCAACCCGCACCGCCGAGCGAAAGCTCGTTCGAGTGCTGAAGCGCGAGCCCGAACTCTATGCCATCGCGGCGGACATTTCCGAGGCCAACGACATCAGCGGAGACGACAGCGCCCAGACAGGGGAACTCGAAAGGACGGTGGATTCCTGGCATGCGGCGCATCCCCCGCCCGCCTGGCCCGGGATGACAGCAGGGCGGCCAGTCCATCCGAATTTCGCCAGAGCCCTCGGGGCGACTACGGCCGAGATCGAGGCATGGGTAGCCGCAAGGCCCGTGAACAGCGAATGAAGCCTACCAGGAAAACAGGGCTCGGTCAGGCGTGACGGCACGGACGACCGGTCGCCAGATTTCGCCACCACGAACTTCTCAAGGTACTGTCAAGCTGGCGTCCGAGGGGGACAATAGATCGGCAGAATCTCTGTATCGAGGCCGCCGCTTTTCACCCGAGATCACCCGTCACGCCGTGTGGCTCTATCATCGGTTCACCCTCAGCTTCCGGGATGTCGAGGACCTGCTCGCCGAGCGCGGCGTCATCGTGTCCTACGAGGCGATTAGATTGTGGTGTCGCAAATTCGGTCCCGCGTTTGCTCGGAACCTGCGCCGGCGGCATGGTCAGGTTGGCGATGCCTTGCATGTGGATGAGGTCTTCATCACGATCCGCGGGGAATGCCGCTATCTCTGGAGGGCGGTGGACCAGGACCGCGACGTCCTGGATCTTCCGGTCACGCGCCGCCGGGACGCAAGGGCAGCCAAGCGTTTTCTCGCGCGGTCCATGCGGCCATGCACAACTCATTCAGGCTCGCACGCCATCGTCTCAAAGCGATCCATCATCGACTCCTTCGGGAGCATGCATTCACCACTTGGAAGACCGCGACGGGTTTTCGCCGAGCGAAGATCCACGCACCGATATTCGGATCAGAACCGCTTCGGCGAAATTGACTTGTTGACTATGCCCGGCCACTTGTCCCAGGCCGGCCACCGCCAGTTACGCCTGCATTTCAGGAACTTGAGAATTCCGCAGAGAGACTCTCTCACCTGAGACGAAGAAACGGTCCTCGCTCCGGAATTATGGGTACGTGTATGTCGACTGCAGTCCTAGGGGAATGCCCAGGGCCCAGTACAGCCCCAATGCCAGGGACCACGTAATCAGCAAGCTGATCGAGTACGGCAACATCAAGGAGGTGACCGTGCCGATACCCGTATTCTTCACCCATCGCTGGCAGAAAGCCACCACGAGCGGGAAATACGGCATCAGCGGCGTGACGATATTCGTAGTGGAATCGCCCACCCGGTAGGCGGCTTGGGTCAATTCCGGGGAGAGCCCGACCTGCATCAGGACCGGCACGAACACCGGTGCTAGCAAGGCCCACTTCCCGGATGCCGATCCAACGAGCAGATTCACCAACGCGCTCAACGCGATTATGCCGCCAATTGTCATCATGCCGGGGAGGCCCAAGGCCTTGAGGAATTCGGCACCTTCCACTGCAAGCAGCGCGCCCAGGTTTGACTGGGCGAAGGCCGCAGTGAACTGTGCGCAAAAGAAAATCATCGTGAGGTAGTAGCCCATTGTCGACATGGACTTGCTCATGCCGGCGATAATGTCGCGATGGCTCTTGACGGTGCCGGCCACATATCCGTAGACGGTACCGGGTATCAGAAACAACAGGAAGATCAGTGGGATCATCGACTGCATCAACGGAGCCGCGAAGGAACTGAGCTGCCCGTTTGGTGCGCGCAGAGGGGAATCGGCCGGCAGCACCGCTAGGAACAGCGCCAATACACCCAGCACCATGGTTGCGAGACCGGCCCATACCCCAGCTCGTTCCTTTCGGGAAAGCGCTTGCGACTCGACGTTGTCGGAGTCCTCGCCATCGAGGTGAGTCCCGTGGAGCCGCGGTTCGATCACGCGGTCAGTCACGATCCACCCGACGGCGATCACGAGCACGCTCGACACGCTCGTGAACAGCCAATTGCACAGCGGGTTGACCTCGCGGCCCGAATCCAGGATCTGCGCGGCCGACTGGGTGAAACCCTGGAGCAGGGGATCGATAGCCGACGGGATGAAGTTCGCACCGAAGCCGCCCGAGACCCCCGCGAAAGCGCAAGCGATACCCGCGAGGGGATGTCGCCCGGCAGCGTGAAATATGACACCTCCCAGAGGAATGACCAGCACGTAGCCGACGTCTGCTGCCGTATGGCTGATGATCGCAACCAAGAGCAGCATTGGGGACAGCAGGCTCCGCGGAGTCATCGCGACAAGGCCTTTCAGGCTTGCGCGGATGAATCCGGTGTGTTCGGCAACCCCGACTCCCAGAAGCGCCACCAAGACGACGCCCAGTGGCGCGAATCCAGTGAATACACTCACCATGTTCGCCAGGAAAGCGGCTAGGCTCGGCCCGGACAGCTGGTTCTCGACTATCAGTGTCCGTGCTCCGTCCTTGGCCGGAACCGTAAATCCATGGCCTGCCAAAAGCCACGACGCGATCCAGACCGCGACAAGGGCTATAACGAAGAGCGCGGCCGGGTCCGGCAAGCGGTTGCCCACCCGCTCCACCCAATGGAGCGCTCTCTCGACCGCGGTCTGGCGTGCTTGATGGGAAGCGCCGGAAGTTGCCATAGCAAGATCAGAGTTCCAGTATATTTGCGGCGAGCGGCAGTGCGGACGAATTGCCGAGATTCAGAATTCCAGGCTTGCCAGCCTGGACGGCAGACGTCAGGCCTCTTTGGCGGTGCTACCACCTTCGCGCGCTCGGCTTTGCATGCGCTATTCGCAAGTCGTCGGCCGTCACGAATGTTCTCTAGCTGCCCTTCCATGTGTCCCGCATCGGTGTTGGGGACGCCGCTGCGCTCGGACCTTCCCGGGGCAATTCAGGAGCATGCTTGATCGTCTCCGAGTTGGCGGAGGCGGTAGACGACGGTGGCACCGGCCCGGCACGCGCCGGCCACGCAAGCCAAGCAGCGGACGCGGCTGACCGCCGAAGGGGATACGTTGCGGCACTTTCGCGGCCTGCTAGGGAGTTGGGCACGCTGCAGCGCAACTGTGCATGCGCTTCCAGCTGCCGGCCGCGTCGGATCAGGCCGCACAATTGGTAAGAGCCGCCTTCAGCGATCGACAGAGAGACGAGAAGAAACCTAACTTGGAATCGACCAAGCAATCTTCCCGCTAGAGCGTATAGATGGAGGTCGTCGCAATCGGCCTCGACCTCGCAAAACCTCGGTCCACTTCGCCGGACTGGACGCAAGCGGGTAGGTGCTCATACATCACCAGTACTCGATGGACAAGCTCTTGGAGGTCACCGCGCGGATGATGCCAGGCCGCATCGGAATGGAAGCCTACTGCGGCTCACATCATCTCGGGCGCAAGCTGCTCGCACAAGGGCAAGACGTCAGGCTGATGCCGCCGAGACTGATTCGGAGGCGGTGCTCCGCTCGCTGAACCTCCCCCGTTTCGTTGGGTGCGGCCAAACTCACTCTGGTGCGGACCAGCCCGGGTTGGTCGACCCGTAGCACATGCTCCGCAAACGACTTATTGCCGGTGCTGAATCGCCACGCAGGCGTCCTTTACCGCGTTGCCAAGCGATCGCGTGGAACTGCTGGCAACCATGTCGCCGTCCCGGTCGAAAAGAGCCATCTTGTTGTCCTTCGCGACGATATCCCTGCCGCCTACTCGTTCGAGAAAAAGGATGTAGTCCGCTCTCTCTCGATTGATCGTGACGACAATTCCTTCGCATTCGCGCCTCTTGCTGATCGTCTTCATGATCTCGGCGGTCTGCGGCTTGGCACCGCCTCGTAGAGAACCGGCTCCGTCTCCGGCGTGAACCACATCGTCTCCCGACACCGACCAACTGGTGCTCTCCGTCACGAAGATGCGGGTCTTACCGCTCGCGCCGCCCGTCTGGGGCCACAGAACCGGCATCGCTACCACAACGACTGCCAGCATCCGTGGGCGAAACACCCCTCGGAGTTTCATTTGAAGGCGGTAGCCGAAGCAACCCCTAACGGCATTGAGGAGTTCAGCCTGTCTCACTATCGGTGTGAGACGAGTCCTCTTGGCGTATGGTTCCATGGCTGCGGGTCAAGGTGCGGTAGCGAGGACCGTCTCGCCCGCCACGTCTATAAACCGCTGCGGCATCAATCCGATAGCGACCGTAAAGACCGCGCTCTCCACAAGCGCTACCCGCCTGCCAATGCTACGGTACTTCGTTATCCGGACCACGTGGTACTTGATGTCGTTCCTCGCGAGGCTGCAAGCGCCGCCGCTGCCGCGAGCTTATCCTTGGCCTGCCAAGGCGGCCCGACTGATCGACCCATTGCCGAGAGCAAAGCGTCGATGTCCTTGCAGCCGAGCACCGTTGCTGCGTCGCGAAACACGCGCTCGCGGTCGTACCAACACACGGACCAGCCGCGCGCTTCGGCTGCGGTCGCGAGGGCCTCGCGATACATCACAGAGTCGGCGACGGTCTGCGCTCGATTGTCGGCGATGCGTTCCTCGGTTGTCGGCGGAAGCTTGGGGCAGACGCGGATCGCGACTTTCGTAATCGGAATAGGCACTGCTGCGGCCAGCGCTTCAAGGCTCTCGCGCGCACCGCGCACTGCGGATTCCCGCACGCGCTCGACAAGCTCGATTGCCTCAGCGAGCGAAATCTCCCGTGCCCACGGGCTGTCTTGGTAACGACCCACCGCCCACGACCCTTCATGGTGATGCGGGTGAGTTGGCAATTCGCTATCTGTCAGGTCGATGCGGCGGCGATCAAGGAGTTCCCCGTCAGGTGCGACCGTAACGAGCACCACCGAGTTACCGTACTCGGTGACGCCAACCGCCGCGGTTCGCTCCGTTCGTTCTCTGGCCACACATTCCTCCCTCTTGGGACTTGTCAGAGACGATAGTCCGTATTGGCGCGCTCCCGGCCAAGCCGATGCGGCAAGCAGCAAGGGCAGCTAAGCCGCTCCGTATCGTGGGGCGTATATTTCGAGTGGCGGCACTGAATGCAGCGCCACGAGCTGCCTTCAGAAGCACTATCGTCGGAAAATCCGCTACCAGAACGCTATTGGCCTCTGACGCGCGAGCGGGACCCACCTTGGGCCCCGCCCTGCGCAATAGACTGATCGTAACTCCTGACCTGCTCCGAACTGATCCGGTTCGTCACTAGGGAGCAACCCATCTAAGTGACCGAGAATAAAGGCAACTACAAGTAAATCAAGAGGTTTCGAGATGGAGGCGCGGGTGGCAACCGATCCGGGGGATCGAGGGGTGCTCAAGGGTCTCGGTTTGGATCATCAAGATACTGATAACAACATATTTACATGATCTTGTGGTAAGCTGAGGTTACCGGCGTTCTCTTCATGAAAGGCATAGCTGAAGGCATAACCCGACGGGGAGCACGAACCCCGAAACGGCTCTCCGCGACCTTCGTCAAGACCGTCACGCGGTCCGGGCGCTACGGCGACGGTCGCGGTAGCCACGGGCTCTCGCTGCTGGTCAAGCCGATGAAGCTCGGAGGGCATTCGCGAACCTGGAGCCAGCGGCTGCGCATCAATGGCAAGCCCGTCAGCATCGGGCTCGGCTCGTTCCCGGTTGTCTCGCTGGCCGAGGCTCGCAAGGCCGCCTTGGCGAATCGCCGCGCACTCGCAAGGGGGAATGATCCGCGCAACTCCGTACCCACGCTCGCCCAGGCGAGCGAGAGCGTGCTGGCGATCCATTCCGCCAGCTGGAAGGACGGTGCCCGTTCGGCGCAGATATGGAGGAACAGTCTCCGCGATTACGTGCTGCCGCAGCTGGGCCGGACACGCGTCGACCGCATCACCACGGCCGACATCATGGCCGTGCTGCTGCCACACTGGGCAGCGAAGCACGAGACGATGCGCCGCATCAAGCAGCGACTCAGCCGCATCTTCCGCTGGGCGGTGGCCGAGGGCTACCGGACGGACGATCCCGCCGGAGCCACGCTCGACGCGGCCCTGCCCCGGAACGGACGATCCACGCGCCACTTCGCCGCCCTGCCGCACGGCGAGGTCGTGGCCGCGATCGAGACGGTGCGGAACAGCGGGGCCTGGCCGGGAACCAAGGCCGCCTTCGAGTTCCTGGTCCTGACGGCGTGCCGGTCCGGCGAGGTCCGTCGGTCGGAGTGGCGGGAGGTCGACCTGGATGCCGGGGTCTGGACCATCCCGGCGGACCGATCCAAGACACGGCGCGAGCACAAGGTGCCGCTGGCGCCGCGGTCGCTCGCCGTGCTGGACGAGGCGCGACGACTCTCGCAGGGCGAGGGGCTGATCTTTCCGTCCGTTAGCGGCAAGGCGCTTTCTGACGCGACGCTGTCGAAGCTGCTCCGGGAGCAAGGCATCGGAGCGGTGCCGCATGGATTCCGGTCGTCATTCCGCGATTGGTGCGGGGAGACGGGCCAGCCACGTGAAGTGGCCGAGGCGTGCCTAGCGCACGCCGTCAGAAGCAAGGTCGAGGCGGCCTGCGCGCGATCGGACCTGCTCAATCGACGGCGGATCCTAATGCAGGCTTGGGCGGACTACCTCTCGGACGATTCCTGAACGTGCGGATTGACTCACGCCGCGATTCTCGGGATCGAATCCGCGCTCGAACACTGTTCCGACGACCGAGGGCTCGGTCTCTGACCGAGGCGTGACTGAACGCTGGGACTGCGTCGGCCTGCTGGGCCTTCACCATGTCCTTCCCCCCGGAATGGGGCTGTGGTCGGGCCGGCCAGTCCCCTGTCGTGCGCTCGTGCGGGGAAAATGCCCAAACGCACGGATTCCGGGGCGGCTGGGGAGGTCCGAGCGCAACACATGAGACCGGGCTAACTGATTGCACGGCAGGAAGTTATTTAGATGTCCGGGACGGGTGGGACCCCTTTAGCGCACGGCCGGCGGGGCGGGAGCGCCCCCCCCAAAAAACGGCCCTCGCTCGCGCAAACGGGCCATCCGGGGAGGTCGCTCCCGGGATCTTTCCTTGCAGGAAGGCCCTCCAGACCCGGGGGCTGCGCAGGCCCTCACTGAGGGCGTCCGGCCGGTCCCGCATCGTCATCCGGATTCGCGACCTCGTCTTGGTCGAGACTCACATCGTCATGTGGTCCATTTTCACGGTACCGTACGCCGCTCGGCCGCATCCAACGCCGCTTCCAAGGTCAGCGTCGCCGAGCTCTTCCCTTGCAGACCGATCGTGTTCTCGTCGTACGTTGACTTCGGCAATCCCAGTTAGCTCGCACGACCCGTCGTACAATGCACCCTACTTTCCAAGCCGCAGGTTTCCGAATGTTGGTGCCGGGGATCGGGTTTCTTAGTTGTAAGTGCCGTGAGCCGGCGGCTTGGATATCGCGCATGAAGTCGGCATGTTTGTTTCCGCGGACCCGCTTGCGCCCGCTCGCCAATAAAGCGAACAGCCACTGTCCCGCTCCGCGGAGTAATCATGCCGGATCGAAACTGCCCCTCCGGCTTCAGGGCCCTGGCCTCGAGGGCCGATTCATGCTACGGGGTGATCGCCCGGTCGGTCATAAGAGCTTTTGGCTGGTACGAAGGTCGCCCTGTGTCTGGGGTTACCAGCCCGACCCGCTTGCCATAGCTGATCACGCACGAGACGCATGGGTTCGGCGATGTCGCTCTCGTTGCTCAGCACCACTCCGCAGTCGTGACAATCGAGCCAGCCGTCGTTCAGCAGACGCAAAGTAAGATTGACGCCGGATCCATTCTGCTCGGTCTCGATCACCTCTGCCGTGTGACGTCCCCCCAGCGGCTGTACAAGTGGCGCTCGGACTCTGTGTCTGAGAAATGCCCAAAATACATCCCCACTTCCGGTCGGAACCGTTGGAGCGCGAGCAGATGTACGTCTTGGCGCTGGGGCTTCGACAGGTCGGACGGCACGCCCAACGGCACCCATCTTCATCTCGCTCCGATTCAATTATGAAATGCATCTTGTACCGATTTGGTTTATCCGCTCGAGTTCCGAAGAGGCTGGTGCCAGTCCGCTGGGGTGGTACGTCGATATCGTGCCCGTCCAAAAAACTATCGTCGGTGCACTCCCCCTCATTTCCGCGCCGCCGCCGAGCAGAGATTCTGGTAGTCGCAGACTTCGCACGTGCGACGCAGGGGACTCGGCTCCAACTTATTCTTGCGCAATGCAGTCGCCGCAATGCCCACATCACGCTTTACATCGTCGATGAATTCCTCGTCCACGGAGCGAGTCTTGGACCTCTGCTCGTCGAGTTCATAGATCTCCACGTAGTCCGCGTCACGACCGGTTAGCTCTTGATAGCCGAGGGCATAAATGTGGAGCTGCGTCTCGGTTACTTCCTCGGCCTGCGCGCGCTCGGTGGACTTTAGGTCCACGATAGTCACCTCGCCGGTGTCGAGGCGTTTGACTAGGTCAATTCGGCCTGACACTGTCACGCCGTCGCCGAGCGTCATTTCGATGCCCTTCTCGGAGAACTCGAGGTTGCTGAAGCTTTCGCTGTTTTGCTTGATGTAACCCGAGATGGCCTCACGCGCCGCCGCTTCGAGCTTTTTGCGCAAGGCCGGGTATGCATAGGGGGCACGCAAATGCCGGAGGACGAGTTCACCAGCCTCGTCGTGCGAGATGCTCTCGCCATCCAATACCCGCTTGTGCACCTCTGCTAAGGCATCGTGTAGCGACTTTCCGTAGCCGATGGCCTCGGCCAGCGGGGCGTTGAAACCGTAGAGGATCCGCAGCTTGAACTGGTACGGGCACTCGAAGAAGTACTTGAGATCAGAAAACGACAACACCACGTTGGCGACGGAGGCCAGCGATTCTCAAAACCTGAGATGCAGATGGGCTGTTGGCGTCTCGCCGGGCGTTCGGGGGTGTTGCAGAGAAGTTGGGAGGGCACCAGTGGCGGCTCGGCAGTAGTGAGTGGCACACCTGTGGACGGCTCCGAGCGCCTCACCGGCAGTTCCGGCACCCTCGGGGCAGACTTCTGCTGCGAGCCCCCCTGCGGGTCCGGCGGTCGCCGAGGAATTCGGTCGCAATCTCATGTGAGCGTGAGCCCGGGGCCGGCCCGCGGGGCGTGGTCAGCCAGCATCTCGGTGAGCAAACTCGTCCAGTTCGGGAACCAGTACCGGTGCGACAGACACCGCAGATCATTGAAGAAGTTGCGGCGTGTGCCGGCATCATCGCGGCATTGCCGCCACAAGCCCCGCATGCCGTCCAGCAGCGTGTGCAGCGCGAAGGCGAGCAGGTTGAGAGTGGCGAGCAGATTGGCCAGGCCCCGGCTGCCGTGCCCGAAATTGTGCTTGAGATTGTAGCCCTGGCAGGACAGGCAATTGAAGGCCTCGTTCTCGATCTTCCAGCGGGCTCTTCCGAGGCGGGCAATCCCGGCCACGTTCTCGGCGGTGACCTCCAAGCTGGTGAAGAAGGTGTTGTAGTAGGTGTGCTTGCCCTGGCGCTGGATCTCGAACTCGATCCAGGTTCCTTGCACGGCATCGTCGGAGTCGCGGACCGGCAGGCCGTGCATCCAGCGATAGCGCTGCAACTCGACCTGGCGTTTGTGGTTGCGGGTGCGGATCCAGCCGGTCGAGTGGGTGAAGTCGTCATGGATCAGTTCGTATAACCGCTTGTGATTACCGGGTTTACAGACGAGGATGAAGTCCGCGCCGAGGGAGCGGATGAGCCAGCAGAGGGGGTGGCAGCAGTACAGGTCATCGCCGAGGATGATGGGCCGGAAGGGGAGCAGCAGGTTGAGGTAGGCGGGCAGCCAGCGCTTGGCGGCGTTGCATTCGCAGTCCTGCTTGCGTTCTTCGTCGGAGCGGCCGTCGTTGGGGTTGTGCTGGGGCTGGACGAAGTGGGGCATCAGGGGCAGGGCGCGGTTGTGACCGTCGGCGACGATGGTGGCAGCGAGCATGGTGTGGAAGTACTGGACTTGTTTGTGTTTGCCGACGTGGCGGTTGGAGCAGAGGTCGCAATGGATGGCATCGGAGCAATGGAGTTGGATGCCATCGAGAGCGATGGCGAGGCGGCCGTCGAGGCGCAGGAAGGGGTCGAGGGCACCGTGGTCGCGGGCGGTTCGGAGGCAATCGGCAAACAGGGGGGCGAAGCGGTCGGGGTCGTGTCCGTCGAGGAGATTCCGAATGGAGTTGTCACAAGGGATGTCCTCGACACCGAACAGGGACTGGCAATTGGAGCGAGCGGCCTGTTTCTGCATGCGGCGTTGGAAGTCGAGAAAGGAGGGTGCTTGGAGGAAGAACGTCGAGGCGCAGGAGGCGGCGTCGGCGATGCTGTAGCGCTTGTTCGCGCCGGTCCGGGGATCGGGCAAGGCGGAGGCGATCTGGCGGAATCTGTTGAGGAGGGACTCAAGGACGGGAACGGGGGCCACATCTTATGTTTCAAAGCGGTGACCGCAAAGTCAAGAGCCCAGAAACTGGCCCCTCATTCGGGCATCTGCAGCGGCAAGAACCCCAACGCAGCCTAAATTTAGAACTGCGTGCGCCGTGGAAAGGCGCTTCCCTCTGGCGGGTGCGAATCCCGTCCAGCAACTGACGCTCCGGCTGGTAGCAGCCAGGGCGGTTCACGGAGGTAACGAAGTGGGCTGAAGCACTCTGGTGACAAAGGGCCGCCTAGGGCGGCTCAGCGAACATGCGGGCCGGAACGCGAGTGAACGCCGAGCAGGCCTCGCAACATTTAATGCGGGAGCCGACTCTTTCGTGGTTAAGGGGAAGGCCGTTGGCGGATCGGGAAGAGAGCGACAGATGCACCGATCCGTTCCCGCCGGGGTAAGGGCGCTGGCACGCATGGAAGAGGAAGGAAGCAGCAACACGGGAAGCCCTGTCGGAGATGCGGCACGCATCAACTGGAACCCCGCGAGGGGCAGGCCGGGCCGGCAGGGTGGCGGATAGGCCCGTAGTACCGCAGAGGCGGGGTAACGCCCGCGGAGGAAAGGGGCCTTGAGTGGAGAGCAGGACGGAAAGGAGACAAGGCATGACCACTGACGAAGGTCTAACAGGGTCAGGAAAGGTTCGGAAACTCCAGACCGTGCTACAGGCGAAAGCGAAGGAAGAACCGAAGCTGCGGTTCCATGCGCTGAGCGACAAGATGTGGCGGGAGGACTTTCTCGGGGAAGCCTGGAGGCAGGTCCGCCGGAACGGCGGGGCTGCCGGGGTGGACCGGGAGAGCTTCCAGGACATCGAGGAGCGAGGCGTGGAGCCATGGCTTGGGGAACTGGCAAGGGAGCTGAAGGACGGGACCTACGCGCCGCAAGCGGTGCGGCAGGTGCTGATCCCGAAGAAGCAGCCCGGCAAGTTCCGGCCCCTGGGGATCCCCTGCATACGGGACCGGGTGGCGCAGACGGCGGCCCTGCTAGTGCTGGCGCCGATTGTCGAAGCCGACCTGCAACCGGAGCAGTACGCCTACCGGCCGGGGCGGAGCGCGAACGACGCGGTCAACCACGTCCACAGCCTCCTGAACAGGGGGTGCAACGAGGTTGTCGATGGCGATCTAGCCAACTACTTTGGCGAAATTCCGCACGCGGAACTGATGCGGAGCATAGCGCGGCGCGTGAGCGACGGGCGGATGCTCGGACTCGTCAAGGGATGGCTGGAGATGCCGGTCGAGGAGGACGACGGACAGGGCGGCACACGCCGCACGAACCGGGCGCGCAGGGAACGGAAAGGGACTCCGCAAGGGGCTCCGATCTCGCCCTTGCTCAGCAACCTCTACATGCGGCGCTTCATACTGGGCTGGAAGACGCTGGGCTATGCCCGGCGCTTCCGCGCGGAGATCGTGAATTACGCGGACGACTTCTGTGTGATCGGCAAGGCCCCGGCGGCAGGGATGCTGGCGGCGGTCCAACGGATCATGGGAGTTCTGAAGCTGCCGGTCAACGCACGGAAGACCCGCTGCCTGCGGTGCCCGGAGGAGCCGTTCGAGTTCCTGGGCTACCGCATCGGACGCAACTACCGCCCGAACGGGAAGGGAGCCTACATTGGCACCCGCCCCAGCAAGGCAAGCGTCCAAGGCATCTGCCGCAAGATCAGCGAATGGACGGCGCCAAGGTACGGGCAAATGTCCCGGGAAGAGATGATAGAACACCTGAACCGGTCCATGACCGGATGGGCGAACTACTTCCATCTCGGGCAAGTGAGTCCGGCCTACAACGCGATCGACCAGCATGCGGTCCGGCGGCTGCGCCAGTGGCTCTGTCGGAAGCACAAGGTGAAGGCCGGGAAGTACGTGCGATTCCCGGACAAGAGGCTGCGCGAAGAGTACGGCCTCGTCCGCCTCGCGCCAACGACTGCGAGCCTTCCGTGGGCGAAGGCATGATTTCCACTGAAAGCCGGATGCGGGGAAACTGCACGTCCGGTTTGACGAGCGGGGAGAGGAACCGTGGCTATGCGGGAAGGCCAGTGAGGCACCTACAGATGGCGAAAGCCGTAGGAACACCCCAAAACAGCTACTGCTTCCTTGCTAAGGTGCGCGCGTCTCTCCTCGACTCTACTGCCCAGAAACTGGTCCCTTGCTACCGGCCCCTCAGCGGCTCACGGGACCAAAATGGCCAAATTGAGAATTCCTGGACGGAGGCTCGTGGGGTTGGCTCAAGGCGTGCTCGACTCGCGTAGTTCTGTCGACGGCGCTTCACGAACTTTGATGCCAACACATCGTTGAAGAAGTCCGAGGGCGCCTTGGCGTGGCTGTTGTTGGGTGTGGGTGCCCAGCTCATGTGTAGGAACTTCTGGGCTCGGGTAACAGCGACGTAGAACAGCCGGCGCTCGTCCTCGACGCAACCGCGGTAGCGTTCGGCATTCTCGAACGCCTCTGGGGGTAACAGGTGCCAGGCTGTCCGTCCACCTACAGGTCGATTCGGGAAACGGTTACGCACGAGTTGCGGCACAAACACTGCTGGCCACTGGAGACCCTTTGCCTGATGCACGGTCATTATCTGCACCGCGTCCGGAGTCACGTAAGCGCTATCCTGCCAGCCCTCGGGATAGGCGCGCTCGGCGTGGTGGCGCAGAAAGCCCGCAAACGTAGTGTATTTCTCCACTGGCTTCGAGTGGAAATGGATGCTCTCGAAGTCCGAGATGGCTTGGCTGAACTTGCCGAGGTTATAGAAGACGACCTCACCCCGTTCACCGGGAACATTCTCCTCACGGAGACCAGTGGCCTCCAAGAAAGCCATGAATTGGCGTTGTAGGTTGTAAACCGCGAATTTGCCTTCGGTGGCATTCTGCATATTTCTACGGGCGTCGGTAGCCGCGACTATCGCTTCTGTAAGTGCTTCGGTCGGGATTCCGAGTTGTGCGCGCTCCCAAGCGGAGTGGAGTTCGGCCACACCAATCTCACCAGCGAGGTAGTAGAAGAGCTGCCGTGCAGCCTCCGCTTCGGGCTTAGCGAACAAGTTGTTCATTCCGGTGATAACGTAGGGAATCTTGGCCGCATCCAGAGCGGCCATGATGGGTGCGCCGTCCCTGCGCACGCTGCGCAGCAAAACGGCCATGTCTGACCAGGCAATTCCGCGCTCGCCCTCGCCGTCGACGATGGCTACCCCGCGCAGTGAACGACAGGTCTCGGCAATGTAGGTGGCTTCCTCTTCTGGCGAGTCGAACGGAAGCGCGACAATGTCACCCACTTTGTAGTCTTGAGCACTGGCAGCCTTCATCTGTTTAGACAGCCGCCGGTCAAGCTTCTTGATGAAATCCCGAGCCAGCGAAACCACGCCCTCGCTAGAGCGAAAATTCTCCTCAAGAGAGATACGGCTCACTCCCGGGTATCGCTTGGAAAATGTAAGGATATTGTCCACATCACTGCCGCGCCACTGGTAGAGAGTCTGGTCGTCATCGCCGACGATGCACACAGTTGCACCAAGGTCGTGAAGAATACGTATCACCGCCTCCTGCACGGGATTCACGTCCTGGTACTCGTCTACGATGACGTGACGTACTCGCGCTCTTAGGCGCACCCGAACCCCCTCGTTGCATTCGAGCGCTGTCCGCGCCTCCTTCAAGATGCCGGAGTAGTCCAAGTAGCCCTTCTCGTGCAGTAGCACCTCGTAGTCGAGTAGGTGCGAAGCAACCGCGGACGTCTGGAGTCTTCCCGGATCGGAGACCACGTCCTCACGCAAGATGGTGTGCGCCAGTACATAGTGCGGCGTGTCGATAAACCGCCTAAGGCGTTTGCCGTCCGTTGTGGAGCTGAGAGTAAGACCGGACCTGCGAGAATTACGGTCCACGAACAAGCGCTGCTGGACCTCATTTAGAACCTCGTACTTCAGGAATTCGGGCACCTCCAACTGGAGCAGTTCGAGGCAGAAGCCGTGGATAGTTCCGACGTACATTTCTGCAAGCCCAATCACATCCCCGAGAGTCTCGCGACAGCGCTCGTGAATGCGCTCCTTGAGTTCCGCGGCCGCCTTTTCGGTGAATGTGAAAGCCACGATGTTCTCTGGTTTGCAGCCACCACCACCTGCATCGGCCGGCGACAGCAGTCTTACGACCCTACGGGCCACCACCTCGGTCTTTCCGGATCCCGCGCAAGCAATGAGTTGGAGGTTGCCCTCAAGATGGTCTATCGCATCCAGTTGTGCGTCAGTGAACTTCATTGGTAGTGTGCTTGGCGGCCAGAGTTGAGTCGGAACTGTTGAGGACCTCGTCTGGACCTGCGAGGGCGACCAATACCGGCACCACACGGACCTCGGCACCGCTCGCTCCTAGCCTTGTCGGTCGTCCTTCGCGATTCCACATCGTTCGGAGAATCTCAAGAGCCGATATTCTTAGTCATACCGTACTTTCCTTATTCGGAAACGTGGTCGCTGTCCGGTTCGTTGGCACATGGTCGCCTGCAACTGTTCTCGCAGGATCCTATGGCCTATCGGGTGTCGGTTGCGTAGCCATCGGTATGAACCGCATGGCAAGGGCCGTCGTCCCAGCCGCCAGACTCCCGATGCGTTTGACGAAACGGAGCGTTTGGAAATTATTGATCCTAACTTCCTGGCAGGACAGCTTCAGGGCTCGGTGGCGCCCACAAGGATCCAGAGGAAAGCAATAGGACACAAATGAAGCGAGTTCCGAAAGCTCAATTCCCAGCCGTCACGGCGCCTTGACAAATCGTTGGTCTCGACACGCGGGACAATTCGCCCGCGACCAAGGCCGTTCTACCGTCCGCATGCCGGATTTGTCCTCCCCTTGTTCGATTAACCATTCGTCGCTCCAGCATCCGCCAAGCTCATCGACTCGGCGCTGTGATGTAGCGAAGACATGACTGACGGAACGGGATGGCGGACTGAGCAAGCAGTCAAGCGCCACGTCGCTGATCATCGCAGTCACGTAGCTAAGCTCAACGGGACCATATGGATGGTAATGTGCGCCGCACGCCGGCTCCTCTTGGCTAGCATCCCCGCCGTCCGGCCACTCCACGACCTTGAATGATGGCGATCCCGTCCGGCCGATGTGGCATTGAAAACAGCCGCCTTCGTGTCCGATTGCCACAGCATGACCCGCACAGGCGTGTGCTTCAGTCCAACAGTACAAGATCGGGCTGGGCCGACCTTGTTCAACATGCCAGCGGTTGAGAGCGCTTTCAGCGCCCCAGTCTCCGGTGGCTGCGATGATCAGGTCGGCCGCCTCCAAGAGCTTAAGGTCCCTCCGCTGGAACTCCTCCAGGTAGCAAGCCCGACTCTCGATCTGAAGATGTGGAAAGTCTGCCTGCAGCCGCTCCGCCAAAGACTGCGCTTTGTTGCAGCCAACTGACGAGGCACCCAACGGATGCCGACCGACATTTGGCCAGTTCAAGACATCATAATCAACCAGAACGATCCTGCCTGTGCCCGCCTGCGCTAGCGTGCAGACGACTGGCGCGCCGACCGATCCGCACCCGGCGACGACCACTGTGGAACCAAGCAGCTTCACAGTTCGAGGATCGCTCGCGCGCCCGTGCACCCACTTGGGATCGGCACGCTGGACCGAACTTCGGACGACTGAACCCGTCGCAAAATAGCGATCAAGCAGCAAAGACTTAGGCACTCGTCCCGGTCTGAACCCCTTGGACAGGGGTTCAGCGGCCGACCACGGACCAGAACTCAAGGACCTGGGATTCCGTGCCTTCACCGCTATGAGGCCTGGCCCACCGCGGCCGAGCGCTCCAAGAACGGCCACAAGTTGATCAGGCTCACCGAGGGCGACTTGTCCGAGCGCCGTAGCTGCATCCTGGCCGGTAGCGACCGCCAGTGCACGCAAGTCGGAAGCTGTTTTGGGGTAGTCGACGGGGAGCGGCGGCTTGGGCAGCCATATGAAGGCGGCCTCCTCGGTCCTCGTATGGATCTCGTCCCCGAAACGGCGACGCACCCACCGGGCTAACGTCCTCGCGTCCTCTCCGATTATTTCAAGGCCCGTGCCCCTCCAGGCCCGCACAACGCGGGAGGGCGGTCCAGGCGTAAGCAGGCTGTAGAAGTGAGCTCCGTCCTCATTCGATTTGTAAGCCCAATAGGTCAAGAACTCTTCGCGGAAAACCCGCTCGATGATCGACCCCTCGAGCAGCTCCTCGACCAACCGGACTGACCGACCCAACACGTTCTCAGCCACAGCGCATGGATCATCTGGATCGCACTCGGCCATGTTGGGCAGCAAACACAGAATGCCGTCGCCCTCTATATGGGGCCAAGTCATGAACGGCGGGCGGTCGACCAGGGCGGTGCGCACGGGGATTGATGGAAAGCCAGCGGTTGCCACCACGTCAATGCGGCGCACTACGTCATCCGAGAAGGTGACACCGACTCGCCAGCCGGCTAGGTACCGTCGGCGCGGATAGCACCTTCCGATCACCTGCGTCCCAAGGCGTTCCGGCGCCTGCCCCGTTCGCTCGCGTAGCCGCGCCTCAAGCATTAGCGCAGCCTGACGCCAGTGGAGCGGGAGCGCCGTGTTAGGCAAAACGGCCGCCTCCGGCACTATTGACGGCGCCCGCGGCGGCCGAGGTCGACGACAGGAGCGCACCCGAGCGGATGATCGCCGGCGCCGTCACCGCAGCGCGCTGCTCATTCTCGAATCGCTCGCTAAAGAAAGTAGTTGCGAAGATCTTGTCCCAGCACTTGAGCGCCTGCTCGCGCGTACAGTCGGTCCTGAACAGCGGCTGCAGCGTGTTGATTGCGGCGGTCAGCTTGTCGCGGAACGATCGCGCCCGGGCGTCGGCAGGCCCGATGGTGATGTAATCATCCGGCGTGACCGGATGCGCAATTTCGAGATCCCAAGTGAGCCGATCGCGTATCGCGACCATGGTGTCGTGCAGAGCGCGATCCTCACGGTCGTTCTGCCGGTAGCATTCGATTACCAGCACGGAAATGCCGAAGCCGCTGAGCATACCCGAGCGCCAGCTATAGCGACTACGGGCGAATTTCTTTAGATCCCTGTTGATGCGACGCAACTGCTGGCCGTCGGCTGATCTTGCGCGCTCGTTCTCGTACCAGCGTGTCACATCGCGCGCGTCAGACCGCTTCCAGCCACTGCTCGCCGCCAACTCGTAGTGGACCTCTTCGCCGAAAACAGTCGAGGTCACCACTCGACGGTAAACCGGCAGGTCGACATGGTATCCGGCCTCGTAATACACCCGCACGCAGTTCGAGCGAACCTCCGGCGCTTCCTTGAACCGGCCGTTGTCGACGGCATCACGAACCATTTGGCGAGCCTGACGCGACGTCATATCGGCACCGCGTGGACCGACCAAGTCTTCCTTGCGGAAATAGATGCCATCGTCAATGTCGTAATCGTTGTCTGGGTCGCGGACCATGGTCTTCATGGCGTAGCTGCCCTGCGCGACGAACTCGATCGGCGCAGGTTTGCCCGCCATAGCCAGTCCCTTGCGCAGCCGGTCCCGGTTGGTGTTGCGCCGATCTCGCATCCTGTCCTGCTCGGTCTTGGGCAGGGTGACATTCTGGTTGTGATACGCTCGGACGTCCTTGGAACAGTCGAACATTACTTTTCCTTCCTTTTGCCGAGGGAGACGCGGTCCCAGACCGCGCCGGACCCTTTCATAGCCGGTAGATCGATCATGAGGCGGCGGATCATCTCGCCGTCCTTGCTGTTGGGGTCATCGCAGACACTCTTGGTCAGGTCGGCGTCCGTGTGGGCCTGTGTCATCAAGCGATCCATCGCTTCCTGCCGGGTATCGTCGAGAGCCAGATACGGGATCATGCTGGCCGGCACAGGCTTGTTGGGGAAACGCACCCGCCGGATCGGACGCCCGCAGCTACTGATGGCATTGGTCAAGAGCCGCGCCATGTGGTCGAAGGCGAACTCCTGGGCCGAAATGCTCAGAGGCGCGACGTCGGCGCCAAGCGACCAGTCCAACATTGACCGGTGCGCCGACTTCGCGTCGAGGTGATCGCCTTCGTGGCGCGGACAGGTCCCAAGTGAAAAGATCTCAATCGGCCGGTCAGACCCGGCGATCGTAAGCGCGTCGACCAGGCCGACCAGGATTGGGTTGTTGGCCCAGAGGCCGCCGTCCGCGAAGACCTGCTGGGGTCCATTCGGATCGTTGGGATCGTTAATCGCCGCGAGCGAGCGGTAGATTGGCGCCGCACTAGTCGCCATGCAGACATCGACCAACGGATAGTTGTCGTCGCGCACACCGCTGCACGGTGTCTTCTTGAATACCCACGCACGATGCTCGCTCATTAGGACAGCCGGTATAGACAGCGAGATTCCGCGCCCGCGGTATACATCGAGCATGGTTGTGTCGCCGAACACCTCATCCAGCGCCCCTCGGAGTGCCTTGTCTCCGGCGCGCACGTACCGGCCCCCCTGTGTAGCTCGATAGATGGCACTAGTCTTACCGGCGATCCGCCGAGGAAAGATCTTCGGGCCATGGTCGCGATAGAGCCCAACTATCTCCGCCATCGGCCGGCCGATGGCGAGGGCGCAGCCGACGATCGCACCAGTACTGCTTCCCGTGATCAGGTCGAAACCGCGTCCGAGATCAAGCGCGGATTCGCCACGAATCCGGCAATATTGATCAGTCAGCCGAGCAAGAAAGGCCGCCGAGTAGACGCCGCGCATGCCACCGCCATCGAGACTGAGCACGCGATAGGCTCGCTCAACTTCCTGATCTTCAGCAGGATTTCCCATTCGCGCGACCCCGCCGCAACCGAGAGGGGGTTGCCTTGGCTTCTCTGTCCATCCATAATGTTATAGCGCCATCTCGGTATGAAGTCAAGTAACTAGATGTATTTCTTGTAAATACATCGGATTTCTGGGAGGAAGACATGGACAGAGACGATGAACGACTGCGCTGGGGGGTCCGCCGACGGTTGGAGTTCATCGACTTCCGCCTGTTCTGGGATGGACGCTTCAATCGCAGGGACATGGCCGAAGCGTTTGGCATCTCGGCGCAGCAGGCCTCGGTCGACATCGCGCAGTACGAGAGGGTCGCGCCGAACAACCTCGCCTATGATCGAGCCGAGAAGGCCTACAGACGCACCGAACGCTTCAAGCCGGCCTTCATCGGCAAGACCATCGATCGGTATCTAATGCAGTTGGTCGCCTTTGAGAACCAGTGGATGCGCCGGGAAGATTCTTGGTTCGGCGCCTTCCCCGCCGTCGAGGTCGTCACACTTGGTGGCCGACCGACCGATTGGGCCGTGTTGCTCCGCGTTCTCGAGGCAGTGCGCAACAGGCTGGAGATCGACATCGAGTACGGTTCGCTGACCGGTTCTACTCAGCCATCGCGGACCATCGCACCCCATGCGCTAGCTCATGCCGCTAGACGCTGGTACGTCCGGTCGTGGTCGCGGGATCACAACGACTTCCGGGACTATAATCTCAACCGTATTACCGCAGTCGGTGATTCACGGCCGTCCTCAATCGATCCCGCTTCGGACTTCGAATGGGCCCACGAGATCAATCTTGTGATCGTGCCGAACCCAGATCTCCCAAGTGAACGAAGGGCCGCAGTTGCCAGTGAGCATGGTATGACCGATGGAAGCCTTGTTCGCTCGTGTCGGCTAAGCCTCACCTATTACTTGATGAGCCAGTACAATCTGGACGTAGAGCCCGGCGTTCTGAAGCCAGAAAAGCAGCAAATCGTTCTGCAGAACCGGGAAGCGGTCACCCAAGCCCGCACTCTGGTTCGCGAGATGTCCGTCCAAGCGCTCACACGAGCGCAAGCCCCAGATGTGATCGAGGATCGATCGTAGGCGGCCCGCCACCTTACGGCCCAATTCGCATCTCCTACACCCATGCCGATAGCTGCGATCCTGCTCTTCGGGAGTCTAGTCCGCGCCGATCAGTTAGAACGTCCGACCCTGATTTGTTAATGATCAACCTCGAAAACGCAACCCGTTGCACCTCCGTTGGCCGTCTCTCACGATTCCTTTATCCGTGGCATACCCTAGAGCGCAATGCACGCAATGGTGACCTCTTCGTCTGCAATCTGGTTCGCGAGGCTAAGCCCCGCTTCGATCCGGACTGCTACTCGTCAAAGCTCCAGAAGGCTTTCCAGTATCGTTCTGACTACATGGCTGAAACTGGCCACGCAATCGACCCAGTTAGTGCCTAGTAAGGCTCGCTGACGAATTGAATTCGCATTTGTTGGCCAAGGGAGCGCTGTGGTGCTACCGGACGATCCTCAACGCCCGGAGCGCTGAGCGATGCGACCCGGTATTCGCTCCCCAGCTCCTTGCAGAGCAAACCCAATCAATCGCCGGGCGCGACCTCACCCGCCGACATAGCGAGCTAGACGACACTGAACTGCGTCACTCGCTACGCCTTTTCCAAGGAGGAAACGACTTGACTGTCAGATTTGCCATCGATGCATTGACTTGCGCTCTCGTATGCATGTGTGAAATCCTCCGAGAATGAGCATTCCCAAGACTTGGAGAACACTTCTGGACAGGCGAGACGTTCTCATCCTCGATACGGAAACCACAGGTCTTAATCGTGACGCAGAGGTTGTCGAACTGTCCATCATTGATACGACAGGCAGGGTGATCATTGATGAATTGATCAAGCCTATGGATTCGGTGCCTGAGGATGCCGCGAGGATCCACGGTATTACTGATTCAGTTCTTCGCAAGGCCGGAGCAAAGCAATGGAAATGGCACCATGACGCCGTGAAGGAGGCAATTCGAGCGGCCAAAGTGCTTCGAGTCTATAACCTGGAATACGATGAGCGAATCATCCGCCAGACTTGCGGAAAATACGGTTTACGCCACCCACTCGGATATGTCTCTCGTGGATGCGCCATGTTGGAATACGCTGAGTATCGTGCAGTTCCTGGTCGCTATGGAGACTATCGGTGGCACAAGCTAGAGGTAGCGCACAGACATGAGTGCGAGCACACCACACAAGAACATAGGGCACTCTCAGACTGCAAGATGGTGCTTGATGTGATGCGAGCGGTGGCGTCCTAAGGGACTTCCACCTAGTCATAATCTCCCAGAGTATCCTCGGCACCGGGTCTAGGAGCAGTTGGCACGAATTGAACCTGTGACCTGAACCCACGTTACGAAACTGCTCTTCCAATGAGCTACAGCCGTGTTCGGACAAGGCCCACTCTCATAAGCCTGAGACCTTTGTTTCGGGAAAGCGATCAGGCACTTGGAAGAGCGAATCGGGCGCTGTTCACGCACGCGATCTGCCGCGCGGAATCAAGAAGTCCGACGCGGTCTCGCCTGCGAGAGCGGGCACTTGCTCAAATCCCGAAGTGGTACTTCAAGCGGTAACGAAATCCTTAAATCCTATATAAGTCTATACATATCAATATTTTATGTGGAATCATTGGAGGCTCGGGTGCGAATCGAACCCACGAACAAAGGTTCTTCAGACCTATTTCGAAAGATTCTATGTCGTTGAATATAAAGTGGTTATATTGAAAACGAAGCGGGCTCGGGACCATATTGGGACCACTGCAGTGAAATTGATGAGCACCCGCAACTACGGTGCGGATTGCGTTGTGGTTGCGAGGAGATTGAGCCCCCCAGTTCTCGCGACGACCTCACACGAACGCTCCTTCAAAGCTCTCCGTTGCCTGAACAGCGGGATTGCAGTAAGGTCGCTCACGGCCTGCGGAGCATCGGCTTACGATGTGAGCTTGAGTGCAGCGAACAGCAAGCCAAGACCGGCGAACAGCAGGGCGCCTAGGCGAATCATGAGGCGTTGTTCCACTTCGAGGAGGCGCTGTTCCAGTTCGCGAAGGTCGGCCTTCGTGGCTACGTGTTCGCTGACGGCGGATCGCATGGCGTCGACAATGGCGTCGGCGTGCTTGGGGTCGAGTCCCGCGGCCTGCAAGTTGCGAGCTGCTGTCAGCGTGTCGAAAGTCGTCATCTTTCTCGCTCTCGATTCTAGACTAGCGGATGTAAGGAAGCAACGCGTGTGTGTCAAGGAAGCAGCAATTCTCAGAATGGGGGGCTGGCTTGTGTGGGGTGGAACCAGGGAGGGTTTCTGCGCGCCGTAGGGAGGTCGTTGTGGGGCAACCGGGGTGGCTGGGAACGCGGAGCGGGGTACGGGCTGCATTGCACTGGCAATGGCGCAGTCGGGGCCTGGTGGGAATCGAACCCACGCATAGAGGTTTTGCAGGTCATGTGTCGATACTCACATGAGCGGTTTTCCGCTCACCCCGACGGCACGAAACACTCCTATACTTGAAGCGTCGTTCGAGAGACCGACAGCGCCTGCATCGTCAAGCGTTGAGGAATCCCAGATCCGGAGCCTTGGGCCATAGATCGGGGCTGCCTTGACCTCGGTTGGATTCGGGACGCTCGCGATGGGCATCACGACACGACCCTACGAGGAACCTGCGGATTGCGGGGGGAGTATACGCGGGCCGCTTGCTTTGTCCCGGTGTTTCGCAGCACAGGGCTATGCGCTTGACTCCACAGCGCACAATATGTTGTGGTTGAGGTCGTGGGCGGCGATTACCCGCGAACGCTCGCCGAGTTTGAAGCGCGGTTCGCAACTGAGCAGGCGTGTCGCGAGTATCTGGTTCAATTGCGCTGGCCGGGCGGTTTCGCTTGCCCGCGCTGCGGCGGTGGGCCCGCCCGCAACACCTCCCGGAATCGCTTGGTCTGCGCGTCCTGCCGCTATCAGGCGTCGCTGACGGCCGGTACGATCTTCCAAGGCTCGCGCAAGCCTCTGACCCTGTGGTTCCGGGCCGTTTGGTGGGTGACGGCGCAGAAGAACGGTGCCAGCGCGCTCGGGCTGCAGCGGATGCTCGGATTGGGACATTACGGAACCGCCTGGACATGGCTCCACAAGCTGCGGCGCGCGATGGTGCGCCCGGGACGTGAGCGGCTGGCCGGTTGGGTCGAGGTGGACGAGGCGTACGTCGGCGGCAAGCAGAAAGGAGCGCCGGGACGCAAGCTGGGGAAGCAGGCCTTGGTCGCGATTGCGGCGGAAGAGGACGGGGCCGGAATCGGGCGGATCCGCTTGCAGCGCGTGCCCGACGCGTCGGCTGCCAGCCTGGAAGCGTTCATCCTTGAGTCGGTCGAGCCCGGCAGCGTCATCCGCACGGACGGTTGGCCCAGCTATTCCAAGTTGCACGACCTGGGCTACCGGCACGAAGCTTCCGTGACCGGAGGGGACCCGAGCAAGACGGACAAGTATTTTCCGCGGGTGCATCGCGTTGCTTCTCTGCTGAAGCGCTGGCTGCTGGGCACCCACCAAGGCGCTGTCGAACACAAGTACTTGGACTATTACCTGGACGAATTCACCTTCCGATTGCGGATTCCGATGAAAAAAATCGCTGATTCCAACTTGAAAAAAATCATCCTTACGAAATGAAAAAAATCAGATCGGAGCGAAGCGACGCCGCTTGTCAGACTGCCATCCGAGAGGGACCTCCGTCAAGTAGCCACCCTGTCAGGGTGGCGGAATTCATCATCATCTCGTCTTTCCTTTCCTCTCAGGTCGGGCAGGACCCACGGGCTGCAGGCCTGCCTGTTCCATATTCGGCCGGGCACGGCCGGGCGCGGTTCCGGGCTTGCGACGCCAGTACTGCTCGCAGCGCCCGAGGTTGAACTGGAGATGGTTCCAGTAGTCGGGCGGGAAGCTCTCGGCGAGAACTTCCTCCAGCAGCGGGGCGAAGTAGCGCAGGCTGCGGATCGGTGCTGCCGTCGGGCGGTCGATCAGCGAGAACGACTTCCGCGTGCAGCCCAGCAGCCAGGCGCGCCGGACCGTCTCGAACTCGATGCCGCGGGCGTGCCAGGCTGCAGCCAGGCGCTCGTCCGACGGCGTGAACGTCCCCTGCACGCAGCCGGCCTCGCCGAACAGCTGGCGGATCCGTTCCACATAGGCGCGCTCGGCCGAGACCTCGCCAGCCGGCTCGCCGGGCGGGCCGCCACTGGCGCGGCAGTAGGGCCACCAGGCATCGCGGACTTCCAATCGCGACACGCGATGCTGGTTGGGGGCGGAACGCAGCTCGCAGACTCCGGCCTCCTGCAACTCGCGCAAGTGGCGCCCCAGGGCGCTGCGGCTCCGGCCCAGCTGCCGCGCCAGCTCGCTGCGGTCGAAGTCGAGCCGCCCGCTGCCGCGCTCGGCATGCAGGCAGACCCACGCATACAGCTTGAACGCCGCATCGGAGAGGGCCTCGATCGCCCGCTCGAACTCGGCCCCGGCGGCAAACCAGCCGGTCGGGCGCTTGAGCTGGAAAGCGGGCTTCATGCAGCGCCCCCTTCCTCGGCGGCCTGCTGCGCGCGCGCCTGCGCCTTGCGCAGCGACTCGCCGCGCAGCTCGAACACATGCGCGCCATGCAGCAGGCGGTCGAGAATGGAATCGGCCTTGGTCGGATCCCCGATGCGCTCGTGCCAGGTGTCCCGGGGCAGCTGGCTGGCCAGCACGGTCGCCCGCTGTCCGTGACGGTCGTCGCAGATCTCGTGGAAGTCGCGCCGCTCCATGTCCTGCAGGGGATCGATCAGCCAGTCATCGACGACCAGGGCGTCGACACGCGCCAGCCGAGCCAGCATCCGTCCCAGGCTGTTGTCGGCGCGCGCAGCGCGCAATTCGCGGCACAGTTGCGGCATGCGCGTGTAGAGCGCGCTGTAGCCGTCGCGGCAGGCCTTGTGAGCCAGCGCGGACGCCAGGAAGCTCTTTCCGATGCCGGTCGGGCCGACCAGCACGACCGCGCGCTTCTGCCGCACCCACAGCGACTCGTGCGCCAGGTGCAGGAAACGCGTCTTGTCGAGGCCGCGCGCATGGCGGAAGTCGATGTCCTCGAGGCAGGCCTGCTGCTTCAGCTTGGCCAGCGCCAGGCGCCGTGCCGTGGCCCGGCCCTGCTTCCACAGCCATTGCGACTCGACCAGCATCGCGAAGCGATCCACGAAGGCCAGATCCGCCATGTGCGGGTCCTCCAGCTGCTGGCGGAAGGCTTCCGCCATGCCGCTCAGCCGCATGGCGTGCAAGCGTTCGAGTGTCGGTTGGATCAGCATGCCTCGTCCTCCTTCACCGGCCCCGGGCTTTCGTAGTATGCCGGCCCGCGCACGTTCTCGTGCGCTGGGGCGGCAGCTGCCTCCTCGCCCGCCTCCAATTCCAGCCGGTCCGCGCCCGCCTCCAGGATCGCCTTGACGTCCCGGTAGCTGACCGTTTCGTAATGCAGCGCCCGCAGGGAGGCTGTCTCCAGCCGGTCGGCGCCGTACTTGTCGGCCAGGCGGATCAGGCCGTTCACCTCGCGATAGCGTTCCTGCGGGTACTCGCTGCCGTCGAGGATCGCGCTCGCCAGGCGGCCCAGGCCGGGCCCGCTCCGGGCGGCCCAGGCCCGCATCCGCTCCACCGTCCACTTGCCTTGCTCGCGATGCGAGCGCGGCTGGTGCTGCTCGACGGTCGTGCGGTCCCAGTCCTCCCGGCCGCGCGCGTGCGCTGCCACGCGCCGCTCCTGGAAGAAGATCTCGACGCCGTCCAGCGTCAGGCGCACGTCCACCTTCTCCTGCACCAGCTGGCAGGGCACCGAGTAGAAGTGCTTGCACACCTGCACGTGGTAGTCCGGATGCACCCGCGCCACCAGCCATTCCGCGTGCTCGTAACGCTGCGTCGGCAGCGGCCGCAGGGCGGGCTGGTCCAGTGTGCGGAACAGGCTGGCGCGCGACTCCGGCCGCTTGCGGAAAGGCTTGCTGTTGAGCTTGCCGAGCAGTTCCCAGATCGCCTCGTTCAGCTCGCCCAGGCTCGTGAAGCGCCGGTGCCGCAAGGCCGCCAGGATCCAGCGCTCGACCAGCTGAACTCCCGATTCCACCTTCGCTTTGTCCTTCGGTTTCCTAGGCCTGGCCGGCACCACCGCAACACCGTAGTGGCGAGCCATCTCACGGTAGGCACGGTTGAGTTCGGGCTGGTAAATGCAGGCGCGCGTGACACCCGAGCGCAGATTGTCGGGCACTAGGATCTCGGGGCAGCCCTGATAGAACTCGAAGGCCCGCACGTGCGAGCCGATCCAGCTGCCGAGTTCCTGGCTCCAGCTCGCCTCCGCGTAGGTTTGCGAGCTGGCACCCAGCACGGCCACGAACACTTGCGCTTCGCGCGTCCGGCCCGTCTCCGCATCGTCCACCTCCACCGTGGCCCCGGCATAGTCGACGAAGAGCTTCTCGCCGGCCCGGTGGTCCTGGCGCATGACCAGGTTCTGCTGCTTGCGCCACTGGCGGTACAGATCGCAGAAGCGGCTGTAGCCGTAGCCGCCGGGCTGCTCGCCGCGGTACTCCTCCCACAGCAGCTGCAAGGTCAGGTGCTTGTGCTTTTTCAGCTCCTGCTGCAGGTGCTCGAAATCGGGCTCGGCCCATCGGCGGGAACCCGCCAGCGAGGGCGGCCTGCCGTACAGGCGCTGGTGCAGCGCGGGCTCGTCGAGCCCTTCCGGCAAGGGCCAGCCCAGCCCCGCGGCCTTGGCGCGGGCCAGCACCTGATGCACGGAACTCTGTGCCAGCCCGCAGCCACTGGCGATCTCCCTTTGCGAGCGACCGCCTTCATGGCGCAGTCGCAGAATTTCCTCAATGTGATGCATCGCAACGCGTTTCCTCGGCATAGCGACCTCCTCTCGAAAAGAGGGTCGCCAATCCGCAGTGGCGTCACGACGCTCCGGGATCCAGTCGGGCACGACCAGCGCAACAGCGCTGATCGTTTTCAAATCGGAACGCTGATTTTTTTCATCTCGTTACGACGATTTTTTTCGCTTCGGAACCCTGATCGTTTTCCTTCGGAATACGCATCCGATTCAACCGAAGGACGTCGCGTTCACGCGGCATGCTCTTTTACAGGCTGCTCCAGCAGGCGGTCGCAACCGCCCCGGCCCCACGCCCGACGATGATGTCGCTTGACACGGCCACCGGCGCCACTGCAAGCGGAGATCTTGTGGAGTGAAGCGCACAGTCCCGACCACAATATATAGTACCGTGCGGAGTGAAGCGCATAGCCCTGTCGCAGCAATTGCAAATAAGAGATTTCGCACCGAATGACCGGAGTGTGGGACCCGGCTTGGGACCCACTGCAACCATTTGTCCCGATCAACACTGCAGGCCGCCAAGGTTCGAGAGATCGAGTCCGAGGTGCGGTCGAGCGATCTTGCACTCCCGTTGCCGATCGTCACGCGACTCCTACGTAGAGCCGAGATACCGCGCTTAAACACGCTGGCTATCATGGCAACGTCGCAAAACCCATCTCGTCAGCGGCGTGTTCCCGCTGGAAAGTCCTGTCCAGTGGTTGAAATGTGGTAGTCTTGCCAATAGATTTCTGACAAATCGAATTGGAAACAGGAACATGCGTGGCCTTCCCCGTCACATCATGGAGCATGCCGCCTCGCTTCCGGAGGCAACGCCGCTGTGTCCAGCTGCCCTGCTTCACTTTGGCAATCGCGCGGCCGTCGACCAGGCGTTGGCGCGACTTGCGCGGTCGGGCGATCTGATGAGGATCTGCCAAGGCGTCTACATGCGCCCGATCGAGACTCGCTTCGGTCCTCGGGCGCCCCGCGTCGGCAAGGCGCTTGCCGCTCTGTCGGCGTTGTGGGGCGAAACGATCGTGCCATGTGGCGGCGCGGCGGCCAACTGCCTCGGTCTGACCACGCAGATTCCGGTTCGCGCGGTCTATCTAACCTCTGGTCCCAGCCGGCGACTGCACTTTGGCGGGCTCACCGTCGAGCTGCGACATGCGCCGCGCTGGCAACTGGCGGCCCCGCACCGCAAGGCCGGGGATGTCATCCGCGCCTTGGCGTGGCTCGGTCCCGAGGAGGTCGAGGATAGCCTCGAAGCGGTCGTACCAACGCTCTCCGAGGAGGATTGGAACGAGCTTGCGGCGGCGCGGGCCGTCATGCCATTTTGGATGGCGGAACCGGTGAGCGCACGCGTTTCTCATGGCTGAGACGCGGTACCAGGCTCTCTCGGCCGCCGACAGGCGTGACGCGTTGGAGGTGGCGGAACGGAGCAGCAGCCACAAGGCGCATCTTCTGGAGAAGGATGTCTGGGTCGTCGCGACACTCCAAGTCCTTTTCGACGCCACATTTGCCGCGCACCTGACCTTCAACGGCGGCACGTCGCTGTCGAAGGTCTGGCGCGCGATCCGCCGATTCTCGGAAGACATCGACATCACTTACGACATTCGCGCCTTCGCGCCCGACTTGGTTGGCCCCGCCGGCGACGAGGTGCTTCCGGCCACGCGCAGTCAGGAGAAACGCTGGACGCGGGCCATTCGTGCCCGTCTTGCCGAATGGGTCCGGGCTCGAGCCTGCCCGATCGTAGACGAAGAACTCGCGCGTGCCGGTTTCGCGTCACGGGTTCGTGCCGAGGCGGAGCGGCTCTACATTGACTACGAACCGCTGTTTGAGGAGACCGGTCTTGTGCGGCCCGAGGTCATGGTCGAGTTTGGCGCGCGATCCACGGGCGAGCCGCGCAGAGCCCTGCCGGTCGTGTGCGACGCGGCGGCGTATCTCCCCGGTCTCGCCTTTCCGCAGGCCCGTCCGACCGTCCTGCTGGCGGAGCGGACATTCTGGGAGAAGGCGACTGCGATCCATGTCTTCTGCCGTCAGGAGCGGTGCCGGGGCGGGCGATTGTCGAGACACTGGCACGATCTCGCGCGCCTCGACGAGGCCGGAATTGTGCAGAGCGCTCTGGCCGACCGCGCGCTCGCACTTTCGGTTGCCCGCCACAAAGCTATGTTCTTCACCGAGAACGACGCGAACGGCAAGCGGATCGACTATGAGGCAGCAGTTTCGGGCAGCCTGCAACTCGTACCCGCCGGTGCCGCGCATGGGGTGCTCGCCAACGACTATGCGAGGATGCTGGCGGACGGTATGCTGCTCGACGAGGATGAGTCGTTCGACGCGCTGATGGAACGATGCGCGGCGATCGAGGCGCGGGCCAACAATGTGTGAACCAATCAACTTGCTGGCGCTCCAGTACCCAGGCTGGATGCAACGTATTGAACCGCCAACGCGACGAAGATTGCGTCAAGCGGTTCCGGCCATCGCCCAATTGGAGAAGTTCTTCGCGCCGGAAACCCGATGAAGCGCCGGAAACGCCCGAACAACGCGCCCGCCGCGCAATCGACGCGAACCTAGAAGCCGCTGGCTGGCTCGTGCATTACCTTTACGAACTAGATCTGTCGGCGGGGCGAGGCATTGCAGTGCGCGAGTTCCCATGAAACCCCGGTTCGGATCGGCGGATTGCGAACTCTATCTCGACTACTAGGTCGTTGGAGCGATCGATGTCAAGGCGGAAGTACGCTCACCGGCGTCGAACCGCAAACGGCCAAGTACGCCGCCGGCTTGCCCGACAATCTGCCGGCGCCGCGCGGCAGGCGGGTGTTCAACTTCCCGCGGTCCGAGTCACTGGCCGATCTGATGGCCCGGCCAGTGCAGTCATGCGCGTAACTGAAGCAACTTCCGCCGCTTGGAGAATCGCGGCTTTGGTCCGTTCAGGCTCGCGCCATCCTCGCACTGGAGCGATCCTTCGCCGCCCACGGTGAACTGCTGCTCAATGCCAAAGACGTGGTCAGAGTGACCTCTGAGCCCGGACAGAGCGACTGCAAGGTCAAGCTGGAGCACCCTGTGCACATCAACGGCGATGGCCAACCAAAGCAGCTCTTGGTCGTCCAGGAATCCCATGATCAAGTCCGTGAGAAGCTGATCCGGGCGTACCCAGGAATGATTGCGTAGAAGAACCAGCGGGTTTTCTCAGCCGAGCTTAGCCCGCTGAGCGACACGACACGCGAGCAGGACCCACCTGGGGACCCACCCCACGCTCCGAACTGCCCCGTGCTGATCCGATTTGCCCCGAACTGATCCGCTCCACAGCCGAGGCACAGCGTCCATAAGTGATCGAAACAAAGGTAAACAGTGCCGAATCAAGGGTTACGGGTTGGAGGCGCGGGTGGGAATCGAACCCACGAATAAAGGTCTTGCAGACCTTTTTGCGAATAGGTCTATCTTGCTGATTTCAAATGGTTAAAAGTGACAGGTCGAGCGCAGCGGGCCGATCGGTTGACGAAGTTTGAAATTTCAACAGTTGTCGGGGTAACGTCACCAGGACTGGTCACCTGAGATGGCGAGGAGGATGTTCGGGCGGGGCGCGGCATAGGCTGCAAGCGCGGCCGATGCGAGGAGTGAGGCGAGCAGAAGTACGGCGAATGATTTCTTCGATCGCTACACAGCTATTCATAGACCGCTTGCGGTTTATTTTCTGAGGGCAGGTGTTCGGCCAACGCGTCGATCACGGCGCGGTGTTGGGCGGTTACGGATTGATGGGCGAGGTTGTTCCATTCGTTGGGATCGGAAAGGTGATCGTAGAGTTCTTCGGTTCCATCGTGGTAGCGGATGTAGCGGTAGCGGCTGGATCTCAGCGAGTGGTTGTTTTGGCCGTAGGTGGTGAGTGCGGGGCGTGTCCAGGGGAGAGATGGATCACTTAAGAGCGGAGAGATGGATTGCCCATCGAGGCCGCGGCGCGGCGGCAAGCCAGCCAGTTCGAGCAGAGTGGGGTAGAGATCGATGAGGCTGACGATGCGTTCGCATTGGACTCCGCGTTGTGTGGCGATTGGTGAGTTTTTGGGGAGGGCGATGACGAGTGTGGTGCGTGTGCTAGCTTCCCAGAGTGCGTGTTTTCGCCAGTGTTGTTTTTGGCCGAGGTGCCAGCCGTGATCGCCCCAGAGGACGACGATGGTGTTGCGAGCGTGGGGAGAGCGATCGAGCGCATCGAGTACGCGGCCGATCTGTGCGTCGGCAAAACTGATGGTGGCGAGGTAGGCTTGTACGGCGTGCTTCCACTGGTTGTGCTTGAGGATGGAGGCGTGGTCGCCGCCGGGGTGGGCGAAGTTTCTGGCGCCGGAGGGATCGTAGACTTCAGCGGCGAGTTTGCGACCGAAGGGTGGGATGTCGGCTAGATCGCTTTCGATCACAGATGGCAGAGAGATGGAATTGAGGGGGTGGAGGTCGAAGTACTTTTCCGGGACGACCCAGGGCATGTGGGGTTTGGTGAGGCCGTAGGCGATGAAAAACGGTTTGTCGTGCGTCTTACCGAGTTCGGCGATGACCTGATCGGCGATTTGCGCGTCGAACATGTCTGTATCTTCGAGCGGCGTGGGGCCCCAGTTGACCCACATATCTTGGGGGGCGTTCTTGGGGCGTGGCGTGGTGGGTCGTTTAGCGGAGCTTGCGGAGAAGTACTGATCCCAGGACGCCTCATCGTAGGCGCCTCTGCTGTGATAGATCTTGCCGCCGCCTTTGGCGATGTAGCCGTGGTCGCGAAAGTATTGGGGGAGGGTGACGGCATCGGGCAAATGGGTGCGAAGGGTTTCCATGTTGCCGTAGACGCCGGAGCGTGCGGGGGTGATGCCGGTCATCAAGCTGACGCGTGAGGGATTGCAGAGTGGTGCGGAACAGTAGGCGCGTGTGAACGAGACGCCTCGCGCGGCAAGGCGGTCGATGTTTGGGGTGAGCGAATTGGGTTGACCGCCGAGGTGGCCGACCCAATGGTTGAGATCGTCTACGGCGATGAATAGGGCGTTTGGCTTGGATTGCTCGGCAGCGGGGAAGCAGAAGGTGGCGAACGTGAGGCAGAAGCCCACTAGCGCGAGCAGCCGGTGGGGCGTGGTATTCGGTTGGATGTTTCGGGAGATTGCCATGGAGTACTTATCTCGACGTCCATTGTTGTGGACGAGATTGGGCGAGGTCTCGCTGCACGACGGCTCGATTCTAGCGCTTAGGTCTGTCTTGCCAGATAGCTGTCGCAATCAAGCGTACCGTGGAGCGACCGTGCGCGAAGCCGTTAAGCGCACCGCCAGAAACCTCTGGGGCCCTATTTGAGGCGATTCGGGCCCACCAAGCAGGTGTCAATGCAGATGAGAAACGGCGTGGCCTGATGACCGGTTGCCGTGACCAATGGAACTGCATCATCCACTGAGCTACGGCCGTGATCAGACAACAAGCCCCACTCTCGTGGGCGTGGAAGCTTCGCTTTGTGTAAAGGATCAGGCTCTCGAGACAATGAATCGGTCGCTGCTCTCACCCGGCATCTGCTGAACGGAATCTGGAAGTCCAGCGCGGTCTCGCCCGCGAGAGCGGGCACTCGCTCAAGTCCCAAAGTGGTATTGCAAGCGGCAACGAAATCCTAATATTCTACATAAGCCTAATCATATCAATTAGTTATATGGAATCATTGGAGGCGCGGGTGGCGGGAAGTCGACCTGGATTCCGGTATCTGGACCATCCCGGCGGATCGATCCAAGACACGGCGCGAGCACAAGGTCCCGCTGGCTCCGCGAGCGCTTGCCGTGCTGGACGAGGCGCGACGACTCTCGCACGGCGCGGGGCTGATCTTTCCGTCCGTTACCCGCAAGCCGCTTTCGGGCGCGACGCTTTCGAAGCTGCTCCGGGAACAAGGCATCCGAGCGGTCCCGCATGGATTCCGGTCGTCATTCCGCGATTGGTGCGGGGAGACGGGCCAGCCGCGCGACGTTGCCGAGGCGTGTTTGGCGCATGAGGTCAAGAGCAAGTGCGAGGCGGCCTATGCGCGATCGGACCTCCTCGACCGACGTCGGATCCTGATGCAGGCTTGGGCGGACTATCTCTCCGCCGATGCCTGAACGTGCGTATCGACTCAGGCCGCGATTTTCGGGATCGAATCCGCACTCGAACACTGCTCCGAGGCTCGAGTGTTTGATCTCTGACCAAGGCGTGATTGAACGCCGGCACCCCGTCAGCCTGCAGGGCCTTCACGTTGGCCTTTTCCCCAGAATGGGGCTGTGGTCGGGCCAGCCTGGCCCATGTCGTGCGCTCGTGCGGGGAAAGTGCCCCGGCGCACGGCCTCCGGGGCGGCTAGGGAGGCCCGAGTGCAACGAATGAGATCGAGCTAACTGATTGCACGGCAGGAAGTTATTCAGATGGCCGGGACGAGTGGGACCCCTTGAGCGAACGGCCGGCGGGGCGGGAGCGCCCCCCCATCGGCCCTCGCATGCGCAAACGGGCCTTTCAGGGAGGCCGGCCGGCCAGCGCAACGGTTGCCCTGAAGACGGGCCAGAAACCCGTGCCGCACGGGTCGTCTTCGCAGGGAGCAAGTGATTCGGTCGCTCCGTCCGCGCCGTTCGCAGTACGGTGGCCAGCTGGCGAACATCAAGGCAACGACAATCGCCGTTGCAGCCGCTCCAGCGTCCGCTACTCCTGCCAATGTCGCCATGGGCACGTTGCGTCCCGGCCAATCAGTCAGCGGTGTGGTGGCTCGCAAGAATGGGCCGCCAGAGCAGTGCAGGTCAGGCCTTCAAGGCCCCTTGCTGAGGTGTCGGTCGCCATCTCTCGGAACTCGAATGGAGACTTCCCTGACCTCGCCCGGGCGGACTAAGGAGATGGCCTCATCAATCTCCCGGGCGCGGAGGCGGACGTCCGGCCAAGCGGTGGCGAGTAACAGCACGATTCCGATCTGTCGCCCCGCAAGGTTCTGTTGGTGGCGAAGGTTTTGATCGGTCGTGACGAACACCTCGTAGCCCTCGCGTTCCGCCAAGTCGAGCAATGCCCCGTTGTCCTTGTCCGACCAACCTTTCTCTGCAAGCGTGTCAGCGGTGTGTTCCGGAAGGTAGCCCGCAATGGCGCCGGAGTCCCCTGGTCGAACAAGATCTTCAATGCGCCGCCGGGGCCCGCAGGGCCTTCGCCTCGTGCTCGAGGACGGCGCGGACCTGTTGCTCATCCACGCCGGGGAACCATTCGACAAACTCGTTGATCGTGGCACCACGGGCCAGATTTTCATAGAGCGCCAAGAGTGGAATCCGCGTGCCCGCAAACACCCAGGCGCCGCTAACTCTCCCCGGCATGCGTTCGACCGCAGTGCAGGTCTCCCAGTCAGTCATCTCCGTCACCTCGCATTTGCGAACTCCATTCACACAGTGAGCCACATTCAGATTTCGACACCCCTGCGAGAGCACTGTCAAGTTGACGAACTCGAAGGCGGTGTTTCCTGAAGGTAGTCTAATGCTGCTTCGGTTCGCAAGCACTAGCACACGCCCGCCCGGAGACGCCCGTACCCGGCATTTGCCGCTCACGGCCCGTGCAACCACTGCTGGCGGCAGAGCAACTGGCTTGCCAATCCGTTGGCACGGCTGCTGAGAAACCAGATTGGACGGCGGGAGAGGACCTGACGAAAATGCGATTCGCGCGGCACGCACCTGGACTCATTTCCAATCCATCAAACAGGGCTCAGTTCTAAATCCGTATGACAGTAACGCTTATTTGGGTCGTACAACGCCATGTCCCGCCCGACAATGGACAGTACTGGGCGGTGGTGTCCACCAGTACCTGAATGCACCACTGCTCTCTGGACTGTCGAGGCCCGTCACAAGGTCGCGGACGGATGCAAGGACTCACCCAAGCGTCGGGAATTGCGGCTGTCGGTGAACAGTAAACTATCGTGAGTGGCCGAACGTCATGTGAAGAGGTGGCCGTGGCAAACAGAGCATCAACTGTCCCAATGCCGAGACTTTTGCTGCTCCTGGCGCTGAGCTTTCTGACGCAAGCCGGCTCTTCGAGGGCACAACCGCAGGGCCTGCTCATTCCGCACCCCGAGGATGCGGCCAAGCAAGTGGAGTACTTCATGGGAATGCCCCCTGGGAAGGGTCCGTGGCCAACCCTGATCTTCCTACATGGGCATCAAGAGGATCCTCGTACAGGCGGACGGGTCTTCTTCAATGGGGCGTCCTGGATCAGATCGCCAAGCGTGGATATCTCGCTGTGGCGGTCTCGCAACCGGGCTACGGAAGATCGACTGGACAGGCGGATTTCTGCGGGCCCTATACGCAGGGGGCGGTCATGGCGGTAATCGCCAAGCTCCGTGCGGAACGATACGTTTCTCCCAACAAGCTTGTGATTGTCGGCACAAGCCGGGGAGCATTGGTCGCAGGGCTGATTGCGGCGAAAAACAGCTCAGTCTCAGGCGTCGTCCTAATTTCCGGTTTGTTCGATCTGTTTGGTCTCCGAGCAGCCTCGAGTGATAGCGAGACGAAACGGGCCATCTTGAATGCCTTGGTTGCCGAAACTGGAGGAGGTGATGACGCCCTCCGAGAGCGCTCTGTGATGTCATTCGCGAGGGACATCAAGGCAGCAACACTGATCTTGAACGGCGGAACGGACGATCGCACAGATCCGGACCAGGCCCGACGGCTCGCTGAGGAGATCAACAGGCATGGCGGCGACGCGCGCACGATCATCTATCCGGATCTTGGGCACCGGATTCCCATGGAGATTCGCAGTCGAGACGTTGATCCCTTCATTGAGGCAGTTCTCGGGAAGTAAATCGGTGCTGTCCTGGGGATGTGGGACGGCCACTTGCGACCGAATTCTTCGGTCGGCCATTTCCCGGGCCTACCGCGATCGAGATTCGCGTAGCCGATCCCTCATGGCTCGTGCTCGCTCAAACCGCGGTTCCGCCTCTAGCGCGGCATCGAGTTGAGCCAAGGCGGCATCGCGATCTCCACGGGATGCAAGGATCACAGCCAAGTTGTAGCGCGCAGCGGCGTAGTTCGCCTTGCTGCGGATCGCCGCGCGCCATTGGTTCACTGCGCCGTCTACGTTTCCACGGCTTGCCAGAATTGCGCCGAAGTTGAATCGGGCTTCTGCCAGGTCGGGCTGGAGGCGGATTGCCTCGCGAATGGATACTTCAGCGTCCTCCGTGCGTCCGAGCTCGGCGAGCGCGCCCCCGAGGTTGTTGTGGAGTTCGGGGAGGTCTGGGTCCAGCCTGATGGCAGCCCGGGCCGACTCTGCGGCTTCCGCGAACATCCCTTGCCGAGCAAAGTCCAGTCCCATCTCCTTGGGGTTTCTCGGGTCGTCCGGTTCAAGCCGATTGGCCCGCCCCAGGACCTCTTGGGCTCGCCTGTGCTTGCCTACACGCGAAAGCACCGAGCCCAGGCGGATTCTGGCGAGCCCGAAGGACGGGTCGCGATCGAGTGCTTGCTCATGCCAAAGCGCTGATTCATCGAGTCGACCCGACTCCTCCAGTGCCACCGCCAAGTCGAAATAGAAGCCCGCCGCGGAGGGCGTGTGACGGGCAATTGCGGACTCAAGGCGGGCGATGCCGTGCTCGAGATTCGACTCCTGGGCGACCTGCGCAATGGCCAGGTAGAGCTCGTCCAAAGGGTCCGGGGGCGACTCGGGATAGTAGAGCGTGACCTCACCTCGGTATGCGGTTTCCGCGAGAGTGCTCCGTTCTCGTTTCGGATCCAGCAGGCCGGAAGGCGGCACTGCTTGGATTAGGTGATCCGTCATGATGGCATGCACAACGTCGTCCGTTCGGCGTGTCGGCATGTGGCACGTCGCGCACCGTGAAGCGTCTGGGTGCTGTCCCTCGGCCGCAAGTGCCACCAGGCGCGTTTCATGACATCGCAAGCACGCCTCGTCGTACATTCGGGAAGCTTCCTCGCCACGCTGGTTCCGATGCGGATCGTGACATGTCGTACATGTCATCGCTTCGCCGCTCTCGACAAAGCATCTGGACTGCCTGAGCCGGTAAGCGGAGTGATTGATCTCGAACTTGCGGTTCCAGCCCGTGTTCGGAGCATGGTCGAAGTGCAGCGCGTAGTCGGCTAGGGGCTGGCCTGGGCGGAAGGAGAAATATCCCCTCCCGTACTTGCGGATGACGTTGGGGAGAGGGCGGCTCGTTGATTGCAGGTGGCACTGGAGACACACTTCCATCCGGCGATCGGCCGGCAATCTAGCTGGATTCACAATGGACGCTTCCAGTGCCCCGGGCTGTGCCGCCTTACTTACGGCAGCCTCGACGTGAGCCGATCCGGGTCCGTGGCATCGCTGGCAATCGATGCCCTCGGGAATTGATCCTCGGTAGACCTGGCGCTTCCCGAGCCGGTCCGCGCCAGCCTCCACGGCGGGATAGCTGTTGTGGCAAAACATGCAATCGAACGAGACCACTCGCTGGAAGCCGTCGTGGTTCGGCCGGTCGTATCCCGGACTCATGCCCCAGCGTCCGCCGTCCTCCGCATACCAGCCGAGAGGGAGCTGGGTCAGCTTCCCGAGCGGGGACAGATGGAGATAGCTGCGGGCGTGATTGCCGGAGCCCATTACGAAATGGATCTCTTTCTCGAGGACATTCGTTTCGCTCCCAAGAGAGTCCTTCTGATAGCGGCGCTGAAAGTACCGGCCTTCGCGCCGTGTCATCTCGTAGTAGCGGTCCGATGCTTCGTGGTGGAACGGCTCGCCAACGTCGTAGTCTTCTACCGTGTTGTCTGCCACCGGGCGGTAGAACGAACGGGCCATCCCGGTTTCGCGATAGGTCTGCCAGATCTCGTTGTGGCAGCCTGTGCAGACGGCAGGATCGACGTATTGTGCCGCGGCGGCGGGCTGTGCTCGGGCTACCTCCGTTTGCGCATTGCGAGAGCCTTCGTTCCTGTTCCAGAGCCACAGGACAGACCCGAGGAGAACCGCGATGGCGAACCCGGCCATCACGGCCGAGGCTGTCTTGTGACGTGACGGCCGAGGGGGGGGGCGATTGCTTGGCGCGGAACGCTGCTTCCGTCTTGTCCGCTGTTTCGGTGTGCGTCCCATACGTGTTGAGAATGCGTGCCCGGCCGGTGGACTCTAGCCTACTTCGTTTCCCACGTGAAGCCCGCTCTTCACCATGCTTCCCGCAATTTGCGAATCCACGGCCGTCATGCGTTCCCGGTCAAGACCATCTGTTGGTCTGTCGTGCGGCCGGCCTCGTTCTCCAAGACGGCTAGCGCTGTCCGGTTCTGTCAACAGACGGTTCGCGTACTCCACGAAGGTGCGAGCGGGAGGAACCCCAAATTGACCGCGCCCCATGGGTCCCTCAGTCTCGTGCTTTCCCAAGCCAGCGCACTCGCACGACGAGCTTTATGGGCGACCGGCCGAATAGATTGAGAAATTGAGGCGAGTCAATGTTGCTGTTGACGAAGCTGTAGTTGGGCCGGTTTGTCACATTGTCGATGCCGGGGCGCAATGACCACACGTGTCCGAGGAAGGACAGCTTTCTTTGGATATGAATGTTGAGGCTGAAATGCCTTGGCAGTCTCCAGCCATTGACCTGACCGACTTGCTTGCCATTGTCGTCATGCACGCTGAAGGGAAAGCCATCTCGCAATTCAGCGAAGTAAGCGATGGAAGTCCTTTTCCCAATCTGGAACGACGCCCAGGAAACCAGGCGGTGGGGAATGTCCCACGAGAGGCGGCCCGACGTTTCGGAGAAGAGGATGGGATCGTTCGTGTCGACCTCCAAGGCGGCATTCGACCAAGAACGCGAATAGGTGTAGCTCACGAACCAGCGGTGGGATCCTGGCAGCGGTCTGCTCAAGGAGAACTCGGCCGAGTCGTAGTTGTCACGCTTGAAGTTCCGCAGTTGATAGTGAACGGCCCGACTCCCGGGGGGCAGGGAACTGTCTTGCACCGCACCGGTCCAGATCGGGACCTGGGCGTAGCCGTTCCGCAGCCGTTTGCGCAAGTAATTGACAGTGATGTCCGTCTCTCCCGAAATCCTCTGGTGCCAGCTAGCGCTCAGATTCCGGGTGCTCGGAATGGTCAGCGAAGTCTTGTCCAGTCTGAAGAATCGAATCTCGGGACGCGCCAGCGGAGTCTCGCCGTCCGGTGCGAAGTTCGTGTAGATCGAGTGCTGGTCCCGATGTCGGGTGAAGATCCGCAAGTAGGTGGCGGCCGGGATCCAGCCCAGACCGGCCGAGAGCTTGGCGCCCTCGAGCCCTGGGGGCATGAAGGCCAGGCTGAACCGGGGTGTCACGACTCCCCGGGACACGATCTTGTCGCGATCCAAGCGCAGGCCCATCTCAGCCACCAGCCGTGATCGGATGGCCCAACGGTCCTGCAGGTAGGCCCCGGCTTCGAGGTTGGATTCCTCGAATTCACCGCTTCCCGCAAACGAGAGCTCGCTCGATTGCGTTCCGTCCACGCGGAAGTATTCGATCGGGCTGCGACGAACGTCCTGCCAGTACCGGGCGTGGCTGAGGTTCACGCCGGCTTTCAATTGGTGTTCGCCCAGCCAGTCCACTGGAGTGAAGAGATTGGCTCGCAACTCGTCTCGACTGCTGATGCGGAGGGTATCGATGGGGTAGTTTCCCGCTCGCCCGAATGCGGTGATCTTGAAGGGAGCGCTGCCTTGGGGCACCCCCCGATAGTGCGAGCGATAAGCGGCGTATCCGAAGTCAAGGACGCTTTCGGGAGACAGCACGACCTGGTCCCTCAGGTTGAAGAAGTACCTTCGAGCGCGCCTGTCTAAAGTGGTCTCCATCGGATCCAGCGGGGAAAGACCGGACTGCGGGGCATTCAGGTAGTCCACGACGAAACCGGAACTGAGCGTCTGGCGTGGGGTCAGCCTAGCCTGTAGGCGAAGACTGTTGTTTATGGACCACGACATGTTGCGGTCTTGCCCGGCGGGCAATTCGGGGATGAAGTTTTCCTCGTAGAGCAGGTCCAAGCCATTGAAGAACCAAGCCCGGTTCTTGAGGATGGGGCCGGAGAAATTGTGGCGAGGCCTCCAATCCCTGAACCGGAGTCCCCGATTGAATTCGACTCCGGGGACGAAATTCGTGAACCTCTGCTTGAATTGATCCTCTCCCATCCGGGTATCGAGGACCATGGCGCCACCGGTTCCTTTCCCTAGCTCGGCGGAGTATCTCCCTGAGGCAAGGCCCAGGGACTTGACCGACTCGGCCCCAAGGGTCATTTCGAGTCTTCCCGAAGACGGATCCGACAGGCTAAACCCGTCCAAGGTCCAATTTGTCTCTTGCGCGGAGCTTCCGTGGAAGTGCAGATCCCCCATGGGGCTTCTGAGAACTCCTGGAAGGACGGCCGCTACGCCCTGGATGCGCTGCTTGGTCGAGCGCGTCGTGGGAATGGAGTCGATTTCTTGCTCCCCGAGTGTCTGGGACATGGCGAGCTCTTCGGTCGCGAGCAGTTGGTCGGCGTGGACATCGAGCGTGGTTCCAGCGTCCTCTGAACGGATCAGTTCAATGTTGACGATGTTGACACCGTTGATCAGGTCAACCGGCTTGCCCTCGATTGGGAAATAGTCGGCGTGGGCCACCCTGAGGAGATAGCTGCCGGGCTGGCCCAGATTGAACCCGAATGCGCCCTGCTCATCGGCGTGGGTCGCTGTCTTCGCGCCGGGGCTCTCTCGGTTCTCGATAACTACTCTAGCTTCTGCTACGGGGTTGTCGTTCCGATCCGTTACAGTGCCGGTTACCACCACCTGGCCCATCAAGGAGATTACCGGGCAGGCAAGCATCGCCAGTGTTCCGGCTAATAGTCGCAACTGTCTGCAGACCGCGTTGAGAAGCTTTGAGCCCTCCATTGAAATCCCTTCGGCTCAACCGTGGATAGACACCCGCAAGCTGGCCCCGGCCCTCAAGGGCGTCGTCAATTGACCCGAGAATGTCGCCAACGGACCAATCAGTGCCACCTCATTCCACCTGAAATCTTCGGCTACGCAGCCTAGCTGGACTATCGATTCACGCTGAGCCTCCGCACTGTCGAGGACCTTCTTGCCAAGCGTGGCACAACCGTATCCTACGCGGCTACTCGAAGGGACTGCTGGAAGTTCAAGCCGGCGACCACCGGTGTTTTGCCCCGCGCGCGGGTCGACTCGGCGGTATCCGGCATGCGGACGAGCCGCTTGCCTTGATCTATGGCGAACGCCCTTGGCTTGGAAGCACGGTTGAGTCGGAAAGCGATGTCCTGGACATTTTGAGCGCTCGCAGCCAGAAACGCCCATTCGGACGGTGCTGTTCCACATGATTCTTGAAGACCACGAGGAAGCGGCATCCGAACTTCTTGGAACCGAGCTCCGAATCTGCGCGACGGCCCGCGGCGTCATGCTCGGGCGGCCGAGTCCGCCGCCAATTTCGAGGGAGCGGGATGTCGCTAGTAACCGCACTTCCAGTTGAGCCAATTGCTGCCGGTCGAGTGCGCATAAGTACTCAGCTGGTTGCTAGAGCCATGCCACACATGAGAAAGTTGGCCGAGCGCACGAGAGAAACGATCAAGTTTGGGATTCTATCGACATCGCAAGTGCTCGTTGTCGCTGCATAGGAATCACCGCTTTAACTCCATACCAGAGAAGACATCGGCCGCCGATGGCCCCTACACTCATGCAGCATGGGCAGGGCGGTCCTCGCGGCGCTGCCGGACCCGGAGGTCCACAACATCGACTTGGAGCGGGGTCTGGGTCGCTGCACCGTACGAACGATTACGATGGAACCGGCATTGCGGCAGATGTCGGCACAGATTCGCAAGAGGGTTCATTCAGCGACTGGGAAGCCAACGAGCCGGGGTTCGCCGTGCCGCAGCCAGCGTTACGGACACCCTGCGACGTGCGCTTGGGGGCCCTCAGTATTTCGGAGCCCAGCGTGCGGATAGCCGAGCAAAGTATTGCGGAGCATGGGGTCCAAGTCCTCGAGACCGCCCATGCCATCTCCGAGTCACCACGACCGATGTGAGGCCTCCGTAGCGACCCGGTTGGTGAGAGAGCTATGACAAATCACGACATCGCCGGAATTGTCCCTCCGATGACTACGCCTTTCGATGCGGAAGGGAACGTCGACGAAGGGCTGCACCGGGCCGAGGTGCGTCACATGCTCGCAGCCAAGGTGCACGGCCTTGGCCGAGGTCGAGCAGGTGGTGCGGGAGGCCTCCCGGTCCGGCTTGCCGCGCGGCGGGTGGAAGCGGCTGCACTCGTCGACCCATGGTGTTCGGGGTGGGCGCAGTGGCAGTAGGGCTTGCCGCACTTGCGACAGGATCGCACGCGGGAGCCGGGGCGCAAGTTGCCGAGGGTGGCGATTCGCTGCAGGAGCTCCTCGCGGCGGGCGGCGAGGGCCTCCAAATCTGAAAAAACGATACACTTCCAGAACCGGATTCCGCGATCCTCTTGAGTTCCAAAGCAGTATCCGTACCGAACGCAAACAATTAGCCCGCTTCTATGTCGATATCAGAACCGAGTCGTACACCCGACTTTAAGGTGTACGTCAGTCTTCTGAGATCGCCTCAGTGCAGGCCGGCCGATAGGCCCAATAGTCCTCGAATCGACCGCTGCTGATACAGCGCCGCAAGGCCAGGATGGCGCTGGCACCATCGACAGTCCAGTGCATCTCGGATCCTTTGAATCTTGTGCCGACAATGGTTTTGCAGCCGCTTTCGACCACGCCAGACCCCACGCACAGACCCTCGGCACGGAAGTCGGCATAGCGCATCCGTTCGCGATTGTGTTGCACGTACTGGGCGCACTTGCGAGCCTTCTCGCAGCCACTGGCGGCGTGCAGGGCCGCCAGCACAGCTTCCAGCCGACCGGCCTCCAGTTCGTCGCAGCGGGCCTCGGCCCAGGCCTCGATGCGGGCCGGCTCGCCCCAGTGCAGATCCCTGGCGACGTCCCAGAGGTGAGATGCGCTCCAGCGCATAACAGGTGCTGCTTGGTGTGGTAGATGTCGACGATCTGCATCGCGCCCGGGAACTGCTCCTGGCATAATCCCCAAATCCAGAGGGCTCCGTCGCTGAGCACGACGCGCCGAGTGGCTTGGAGGAACCCGCGCCGCCCTGCCTCGCGCCGCGCGCGTTGAGCGAATGCGGACGGGTGCGGGTTGGTGTCGAGGCTGGCGGCGCTCTCGACCGCGCCGGAGTAGCTGATCGAGCCGGGGTCGCGCTGGAGGCGGACGTGCTCTGTTTACGTCGGTCGCGCTTGCGATCTGCGGCACGGAATCAAGAAGTCCAAGGCGGCCTAAACTGTGGAGATGGGCATTCGCTCAAGTCTCGAAGTGGTAATTACAGCAGTAACGATTTTTTTATTTTCCATATAGGTCTAAGTTTTTCAATAACCTATAGAGACTGATTGGAGGCGCGGGTGGACTCGAACCCACGAATAATAACGAAGTGATTGTAAGTAGTGCCTGCGACAAAACCCCTGAATTTCGCGCAAACACACACGAGGGTCTAGTTACTGTTCTGGTTGCGGGCGCCGTTTCGGGGCGCAATCCGCCCCGGCTTGCCGCCGCATGGCGGCTTTCCAGGCCGGATTCCGAGTCCTTGCGCACCCTTCCCACACTCCTGCCTGCCAGCAGGCTGGCGCTGCTCGTTCCCGGGGCGCTCCCTCGCCGCTACGCGGCCAGCCGTAGCGGGAGCGCCCGCTTGCGTGCCCGCTTCAGCCGCTTCCGCTCCCGCCTCTGCAGGAGCAGTCCGATCCGGTGCAGGTTCCCCGCCAGCACCGCCAGCCCCACCGCTCGCTCGAAGCCCGCCGCCCCTTTCGACCGCACCCGGTCCAAGCCCCGGCATTCCAGGTTGTGAATCGCCGATTCCACCGCCGGATGCGCCTTCCGCGCCGCCGCGAATCCCGGCTCCGACTCCCGTTCCCGCGCCGCCTTCGACAGCTTCCCCTTCTGCGGCAGCGCGTTCAGCACCAGCACCTTGTCCAATCCCTTCCGGTTCGCTGGACTGTGGAAGCCCTTGTCGAAACTGCAGCCCGCCAAGTCCGGATACAGCGCCTGCGTCTCCTTCACCAGCGGCTGCGCCACGTCCACGTCCTGCTCCGTCCACATGATCTTGGAATGCAGCACGAACCCGTGCTCGCTCTCCACGATCCCCACCGGCACTCCCAGCTCCACCGGCCGGCCCGCCTTGCCCTTCGCGCACCAGCGCGCGTGCGGCTCGAAAATCGAGAACACCTTCTCCTCTTGCGGAATCGTCTCGCCTCGCAGCACGCGCCGCTCCACCTGGTCGACCTGCCGCTCCGCGTGTTCCAGGAAGCCCTTGATTTCGCTGACGATACCCTCTCCCGCTCGCGCCGCCTCCAAGCGTTCCAGAGACTCCTTCGCGCGCTCCGCAATGCAGCGCGCCTGCCGCACGTAGTCCTGCACCCGCCGCGGCTGCTGCTTCCGTCGCCTCGACGAGCGCACCCGCTGGAACAGGCTGCGCACTGTCCGGATCAGATGCGCGCTCTGGCGCCAGCCGCCCAGGCCGTGCTGCTCGCAGGCCAGCGCCGTGACCCGGATCAGGCAGCGCAGCGCGTCCCACAGCAGGCTCACGTCCGTCGGGTAATGCACGTCGGTCTCGACCAAGAGCAGATCAAACTAATCCATTCCGCGATTGCGGGCCTGAGCGGGTTCTGATCAAGCGCCTCGGACACCCCCTCGACGGTCAGGAGCTGGCGGTGCTGGCTCGGAAACGGCGCTCGGACGGTAGTCTGGCGTTGTGGGTCGAACTGCCCGATGGCAAGCGCAAGAGCATCCCTGCGGCGTGGACCAGCTGGGAGGCTCCTGCGGACGATGCGCCGCGCACGCAGGGCCGCATGGCGGACTATCATGCCTTGCAGAAACTGGTGCAGGTGCTGGAGGACGCGCATGGCGGAGAAGGAGGGAGCGGCGAACTGGCAGGCGTCTCTGCCGGGGCTGCTGGAACACGAGGAGCGGCTGGCGCTGTGGAACAGCTTTCCGGAGGCGGCGCACGAGGAACTGCTGGAAGAGCTGGCGCGGCTGATGCTGCGGATCGCGGAGAAGGAGGCCCGGAATGAAGCGGGAGACGACGATCCGCGAACGGCATCTTGAGCGGCTGGCGGTGGTCTATGTGCGCCAATCGACGCCGCAGCAGGTGCTGACGAACCGGGAATCGACGCGGCTGCAGTATGGATTGCGGGAAGTGGCGCGGAATCTGGGCTGGCCGGCGGAGCGGGTCGAGGTGATCGACGACGACTTGGGGGTTTCGGTGGCGGGGGATACGGAGCGGACGGGCTTCGCGAAGCTGACGCGGCTGGTGGCGCGGGGACGGGTGGGGGTGGTGCTGGGCCTGGATTCGTCGCGCTTGGCGCGCGACACGGCGGAATGGTTCGGCTTGTTGCGCTGGCTGCGGCTGACCGACACGCTGTTCGTCAAGGCGGGCAAGGTGTACGACTTGAGGGAGGGCGACCACCGGGTGGTGCTGGGGATCGAGGGGACGTTGTCGGAGGAGGAGCGGTTCCGGATCAAGGCGCGCATGGACGAGGGCCTGCGGAGCAAGGCGGAGCGTGGCGAGTTGTATCGGAGCGTGGCGAGCGGGTACGTGGTGGTCGGCACGGAGTTGCGCAAGGACCCCGACGAGCAGGTGCGGCAGGCGATCGCGGAGGTGTTCGCGAAATTCCATGAGACGGGTTCGGCGCGGCAGACGGTGCGCAAGCTGCGGGAGGCGGGGACGAAGCTGCCGGGGAAGCGCGGAAACAGGGAGATGGAGTGGAGCGAGGCGACCTACGCGCGGGTGTACCAAGTGCTGACGAACCCGCTGATGGGAGGGGCGTACGTGTACCAGCGGCAGCGGACGGAGTTGCGGGTGGACGGGCGGGGGGAGGTGAGCAAGAAGGTGCTGAGGTTGCCGAGGCAGGAGTGGACGGTGGTGCTGGAGAAGCATCACGAGGGCTATGTCGAGTGGCATGAATGGCTGGAGATCCAGGAGCGCATGGCGGAGAATTCGTTGCGCGTGGGGAGCGGAGCGCCGCGCGAGGGGAGGGCGCTGCTGCAACGGCTGGTGGCGTGCGGGGTGTGCGGTCGGAGGATGCAGGTGCTGTACGGCAGCGGGGTGAGATACGTGTGTCTGGCAAGTCAGTCCGGGACGGGGAAGCGCGGGTGCCAGTCGGTCGGCGGAGCGCAGCTGGAACGGTGGGTCTCGGAGCGGTTTCTGGAAGCGGCGGGCATGGGCGGCGTCGAGGCGGCGCTGCGAGCGGAGCGGCAGGCGGAGGAGCGGGAAGCGAGGCGATTGCGCAGCTACGAGCTGGAATTGGAGCGCTGCGCGTACGCAGCGCAGCTGGCCGAGAGGAGGTACAAGGCGGAGGATCCGGAGAACCGCTTGGTCACGCGGACGCTAGCGCGGGACTGGGAAGCGGCGTTGCGCGAGGTCGAGCGGGCGCAGCGGGAGCTGGAACAGGCCGCGGAGCGCGAGCCGCGGCGTGACCCGGAAGTGTCCGGGGAGGTGTTCGCGCAGTTGGGGGCGCGGGTGCGCAGTCTGTGGGAATCGCCTCGAGTCAGTGCGCGGGATCGCAAGCGGCTGCTGGCGGCGCTGGTGGAAGAGGTCGTGCTGAAGGTGGAGCGGGCAGCGGGCCATTTGCATGTGCTGCTGCGCTGGCGCGGCGGCTGGATCGACGAGACCGACCTGCCCTTGCCTGCGCGCGTGACGCCGCCGCCGATACAAGACGACCCCGCCACGGTGGAGATCGTGCGGGGGCTGGCGCTGCTGCACGCGGACGAGCGGATCGCGGAGACGCTGAACCGGCAGGGGCTGCGGTCGGCGCGCGGGATGGAATTCAGCCGGGGGATCGTGGCAAGCCTGCGGCAGCGTCACGGCATCAAGCTCTTGCGGGGCGGGAAGCGGCAGGCAGAGGCGCCGCCGCAGAGCGTCAGCGAGGCGGCGCGGGAGCTGGGCACGACGGCGAGCACGCTCTATCGCTGGATCCAGCAGGGCTTCGTGCCTGCGGAGGCAGCGGTGGAGGGCGCCGCCCTGCAGGTGCGTCTGAGCCCGGCAGTGCGGGCGCGGTTCTGCGAGTCGCCGCCGGAGGGGTATGTGCGGGCGAAGCAAGCGCGGCGCGAGCTGGGCCTGTCGCGACAGGCCCTGTGGCAACGCATTCGCGAGGGGGCCTTGGATGCCAAGCGCATCGTGCGCGGCACGCACAAGGGCCTGTACGTGAAGCGGGATTGGGATCGGCAGCGCTTGCTGGACTGGGGGGCGGGAACGTGAACCGGCTCGGAACAGATCGGGGAGTCGGCGGCTGGAGTCACGCGGCGTCAACACGAGGAGAGACGAGGCGGCGAAGTTCGACGCGCAAGCGCAAGGCCTTGGAATGCGGTCGTTCGGATGGTGCGCCACTCTGTGATCCCGGAACCGGACATCGCCCGCTACCGGGCCGGACAGGCGCGCCGGCGCCCGGGCGAGGCCGGGTAACGCCATGCCAGGAGACGGGTTGCGATGACCCATCGAATGGCGTTGCCTGTCCGCAGGCCTGGCGCTCCGGACCGGTCCGGGCTGACGCGTTGCTCCGACCTGGCCGACAGCGCTTCCAGCGACGCGATGTCTCGCTCCGCAGTCCGGACCGCTTCCTGCAACGCTTCCAGCCTGGCCCGTTCCGCGACGAGAGTGGAGCGATGACAGGGGGCTCAGGCGGGAGAAAGCCGAAGTGTCCCGGAAACGGACCTGGATGGTGTTTCGCACGATGTCGGCCCATCCGGCGACATCGGCCGCATTACCGTTCAAACGCTCGTAACATCCTCTACATCAATGAGTTGCATGGGATGGACGGGTATTGGAGAAACGTGATTCAATAGAAGGAGCAGTCTGATGCCTTCACTACCGCGAAACTATCGCAGCGGGCTTGCAGCGGCTCGCCCGGGCGGCACCCGGCCAATTCGTGGCCCGCCCCCACCACCAAGCGGTTCACCTCCGCCAGCAGTGCCGGCGTGAGCAGCGCGATGTTGCGCGCCAGCGTGCGGTAGCTGAACCTGACGCCGCCGAACACATCGCTGATGCCGAGCATGCGGCGCACGCTGGCGTGCTGGTTCGCCAGATCATGCAGCCGATCGTAGTCGCAGCGGATGCCCTGCTTGAGCAAGCCGAGCACGAGCACCTGCCACAGGTCCATGCCGGGCCGGCCGACATCCGGGTTGATCCCGTCCGGCTCGGCGCCCTCCTGCGTCTCGGACGCAGGGCGGTCGGAGGCGGACTCGCCAGCGGCGAAGACGCTCTCTCGCAGCTCGGCGAAGATGCTCTCCCGCAAGGACGGGTCGCAGTAGATGTGCTGGATGCCCTTCAGCACGGCCGGGATGTCGTCGCGGCAGCGGGCGTCGAGTGGAATGTCCTCGATGGCGATCTGGCCGAGCGTCATCGAGGGATTAAAAACAGTTCGCAAGACGGTTTACCACCGAAGATAATCGCAAATTGAGGCGAATCTCGCCATGCGCGCCCGATCCGTCTCATCTTCACCCGCCGGAAATCGCCAAAATCCATTGGATATCAACGAAATACGGATTTCCGCCGCAGGCACTAAGTAAGAGATTTAGCACCGAATGACCGGAGTGTGGGACCCGACTTGGGACCCACTGCAACCATTTGTCCCGATCAACACTGCAGGCCGCCAAGGTTCGAGAGATCGAGGCCGAGGTGCGGTCGAGCGATCCTAAACTCCCGTTGCCGATCGTCACGCGACTCGTAGCGTAGAACCGAGATACCGCGCTTAGAGACGCTGGCTATCATCGCAACGTCGCAAACTCCATCTCGCCAGCTGCGTGTTCCGCCAGCAATTCTAAATTGCCGCCTATTTTGGGTTTTTTGCCTCCGCAGCTTCCGGAATGAGGGGCCAGCTTCTGGGGGACTTGACTTTTCGGACACCGCTTTCAAACATATAGTGTGGCCTCCGTTCCCGTCCTTGAGTCCCTCCTCAACAGATTCCGCCAGATCGCCTCCGCCTTGCCCGATCCCCGCACCGGCGCCAACCAGCGCTACAGCCTCGCCGACGCCGCCTCCTGCGCTTTCGCCACCTTCTTCCTCCAGTCCCCCTCCTTCCTCGACTTCCAGCGCCGCATGGAACTGGAGTCCGCTCGCTCCAATTGCCAGTCCCTGTTCGGGGTCGAGGCCATTCCCAGTGACAACCACATCCGGAATCTCCTGGATGGACACGATCCCGACCACTTCGCCCCCCTGTTTGCCGACTGCCTGCAAACCGCCCGCGACAACGGTGCCCTCGACCCCTTCCGGCGCCTCGACGGCCGCCTCGCCATCGCTCTCGACGGCATCCAATTTCATTGCTCCGATTCGATCCGCTGCGCACAGTGCTCGACCCGCCATGTCGGCAAGCACCAAACCATGCAGTACTTCCACACCATGCTCGCAGCCACCGTCGTCGCCGACGGCCACAACCGCGCCCTGCCCCTGATGCCTCACTTCGTCCAGCCCCAGCACAACCCCCACGACGGCCGCTCCGACGCCGACCGCAAGCAGGACTGCGAACGCAACGCCGCCAAGCGCTGGCTGCTCGCCTACAGCGACCAACTGCGCCCCTTCCGGCCCATCTTCCTCGGCGACGACCTGTACTGCTGCCAGCCCCTCTGCCAACTCGTCCGCAACCTCGAAACCGACTTCCTCTTCATCTGCAAGCCCAGCTCTCACAAGCGCTTATACGAACTCATCCACGACGACTTCACCCACTCCACCGGCTGGATCCGCACCCGCAACCACAAACGCCAGGTCGAGCAGCACCGCTATCGCTGGATGCACGGCCTGCCCGTCCGCGACGGCGACGATGCGGTGCGCGGGACCTGGATCGAGTTCCAGATCCAGCGCCACGGTGAGCGCACCTACTACAACACCTTCTTCACCAGCCTAGAGGTCACGGCCGACAACGTGACCGCGATCGCACGGCTCGCAAGAGCTCGCTGGAAGATCGAGAACGAGACATTCAATTGCCTGGCGCGGCATGGCTACAACCTCAAGCGGAACTTCGGGCACGGCAGCAACGGCTTGGCCAATCTGCTCGCCACGCTGAACCTGCTCGCCTTCACGCTGCACACGCTGCTGGACTGCCTGCAGGGCTTGTGGCGGCAATGCCGCGACCGAGCCGGCACGCGCCGCCGCTTCTGCAACAAACTCAGCGTGTTTGCGGAGGAGTTCTGGTTCCCGAACTGGACCGCGTTGCTGATGAGGCTGCTGGGCCAACGCCCAGTGCGGGACGGTCCCTCGCCGGTACGTTGATGGAATCGATGGAGCATCCAGCGGCGAGCGCCGGGCTCGTGGGGCAGCCTGCAGTCGGGGTCTGCCCCGTGGGTCTCGCAACCGCTAGCGAGGCCCACCGAGCCGCCCCGCGATGTGCCCCTCGCAACGACCGATGCCCTGCTGGTGCCCTCACAACCTCTCTGCGGCGCCGACGAACGCCCGCTGAGATGCCAACAGCCCACCTGTATCTCGGGTTTTGCGAATTGCTGGTGTTCCGCCCGGAAAGTTCTGTTCAGTGGTTGAAATGTGGTAGTCTGGCCAATAGATTTCTGACAAATCGAATCGGAGACAGGAACATGCGCAGCATTCCCCATCACATCATGGAGCATGCCGCCTCGCTTCCGGAGGCTACGCCGCTGTGTCCAGCTGCCCTGCTTCACCTTGGCAATCGCGCGGCCGTCGACCAGGCGTTGGCGCGGCTTGCGCGGTCGGGCGGTCTGATGCGGATCTGCCAAGGCGTCTACATGCGCCCGATCGAGACTCGCTTCGGCCCTCGGACGCCTCGCGTCGGCAAGGCGCTTGCCGCTCTGTCGGCGTTGTGGGGCGAAACGATCGTGCCATGTGGCGGCGCGGCGGCCAACTGCCTCGGTCTGACCACGCAGATTCCGGTTCGCGCGGTCTATCTCACCTCCGGTCCCAGCCGGCGACTGCACTTCGGCGAGCTCACCGTCGAGCTGCGGCATGCGCCGCGCTGGCAACTGGCGGCCCCGCACCGCAAGGCGGGGGATGTCATCCGCGCCCTGGCGTGGCTCGGTCCCGAGGAGGTCGAGGATAGCCTCGAAGCGGTTCTGCCTACGCTCTCCGAGGAGGACAGGAACGAGCTTGCGGCGGCGCGGGCCGTCATGCCTTTTTGGATGGCGGAACCGGTGAGCGCACGCCTTTCGCATGGCTGAGAAGCGGTACCAGGCTCTCTCGGCCGACGACAGGCGTGACGCGTTGGAGGTGGCGGAACGGAGCAGCAGCCACAAGGCGCATCTTCTGGAGAAGGATGTCTGGGTCGTCGCGACACTCAAAGTCCTTTTCGACGCCACATTTGCCGCGCACCTGACCTTCAAGGGCGGCACGTCGCTGTCGAAAGTGTGGCGCGCGATCCGCCGATTCTCGGAAGACATCGACATCACTTACGACATTCGCGCCTTCGCGCCCGACCTGGTTGCCCCCGCCGGCGACGAGGTGCTTCCGGCCACGCGCAGTCAGGAGAAACGCTGGACGCGAGCCATTCGTGCCCGTCTTGCCGAATGGGTCCGGGTTCGAGCCTGCCCGATCGTAGACGAAGAACTCGCGCGTGCCGGTTTCGCGTCACGGGTTCGTGCCGAGGCGGAGCGGCTCTACATCGACTACGAACCGCTGTTTGAGGAGACCGGTCTTGTGCGGCCCGAGGTCATGGTCGAGTTTGGCGCGCGATCCACGGGCGAGCCGCGCAGAGCCCTGCCGGTCGTGTGCGACGCGGCGGCGCATCTCCCCGGTCTCGCCTTTCCGCAGGCCCGTCCGACCGTCCTGCTGGCGGAGCGGACATTCTGGGAGAAGGCGACTGCGATCCATGTCTTCTGCCGCCAGGAGCGGCGCCGGGGCGAGCGATTGTCGAGGCACTGGCACGATCTCGCGCGCCTCGACGAGGCCGGAATTGTGCAGAGCGCTCTGGCCGACCGCGCGCTCGCACTTTCGGTTGCCCGCCACAAAGCTATGTTCTTCACCGAGAACGACGCGAACGGCAAGCGGATCGACTATGAGGCAGCAGTTTCGGGCAGCCTGCAACTCGTACCCGCCGGTGCCGCGCATGGGGTGCTCGCCAACGACTATGCGAGGATGCTGGCGGACGGCATGCTGCTCGACGAGGATGAGTCGTTCGAGGCGCTGATGGAACGATGCGCCGCGATCGAGGCGCGGGCCAACAATGTGTGAACCAATCAACTTGCTGGCGCTCCAGCACCCAGGCCGGATACAACGTATTGAACCGCCAAGGCGCCGAAGATTGCGTCTAGCAGTTCCGGCCATCGCCCAACTGGAGAAGTTCTTCGCGCCGGAAACCCGATGATATGACGGAAACGCCCGAACAACGCGCCCGCCTCGCAATCGACGCGAACCTAGAAGCCGCTGGCTGGCTCGTACAGTACCTTTACGAACTAGATCTGTTGGCGGGGCGAGGCATTGGAGTGCGCGAGTTCCCCATGAGACCCCGGTTCGGATCGGCGGATTACGTACTCTCTCTCGACTATTAGGTCGTTGGAGCGATCGATGCCAAGGCCGGAAGTACGCTCACCGGCGTCGAACCGCAAACGGCCAAGTACGCCGTCGGCTTGCCCGACAATCTGCCCGCGCCGCGCCGACCTCACCCGTTCCCGTTCGAATCCAACGGCACGGTGATTTTCTTCACCAACGGGCTGGATCTGGCACCGCGCGGCTGGCGGGTGTTCAACTTCCCGCGGTCCGAGTCACTGGCCGATCTGATGGCCCGGCCAGTGCAGTTACGCGCGCCACTGAAGCAACTTCCGCCGCTCGGAGAATCGCGGTTTTGGTCCGTTCAGGCTCGCGCCATCCTCGCACTGGAGCGATCCTTCGCCGCCCACGGTGAACTGCTGCTCAATGCCAAAGACGTGATCAGAGTGAGCCCTGAGCCCGGACAGAGCGACTGCAAGGTCAAGCCGGAGCACCCTGTACACATCGACGGCGATGGCCAACCAAAGCAACTCTTGGTCATCCAGGAATCCCACGATCAAGTCCGTGAGAAGCTGATCCGGGCCTACCCTGGAATGATTGCGTAGAAGCAGCAGCGGGTTTTCTCAGCCGAGCTTAGCCCGCTGAGCGACACGACACGCGAGCAGGACCCACCTGGGGACCCACCCCACGTTCCGAACTGCCCCGTCCTGATCCGATTTGCCCCGAATTGATCCGCTCCACAGCCAAGGCACAGCGCCCAAGAGTGATTGAAACAAAGGTAAACAGTGCCGAATCAAGGGTTACGGGATGGAGGCGCGGGTGGGAATCGAACCCACGAATAAAGGTTTTGCAGACCTTTTTGTGGATCGCTATATATTATTGATAATAAACAAGTTAGCAGTGATCCAAAACAGCGTTAGGACCACTATGGGACCACAGTGTCGACTCAGCAAGGACCGGCAACGACAGCTTGGGTTTCGTCGTTGTTGCGATTGTGTCTGCCGATAGTTCCAAGTAATTCTATGACCCTTCGTGAACGCATTGACGCAGCCCAACTCTAAGGCGGAAGGTTCTTGCCCAGGCCGCCGTTCCTAGGGCGTCCCACAGGCCAGCTCGACCCTCGACACCAGCACGTCCGAAGCCGGTCCGGTAGGTATCGCACCGATCGCGTACTGCCCCTACAACCATCAGCAAGGACAACGCCACCACTTACGCATGGCCTGCTCCATGCAGGACTGTTAGCTCCAGCGGTCGCCCCTCGAAGAAGCAGGACGATGCTCGGACTATATCCGCCGTATGCTCAATCATGGTCTTGAGTAGCGGTAACGCATCGTAGTTCTCCATTAGTAAGGTGACGGGCTTTCCTGTCGGTCTTGCAAAGATTGCACAACCTTCTTCCACCGGGTAAACGAAACAGCCTTCGTATTCGCTCCTCTTAGCCAGTTGGTCAAGATAGATGTCAAGCCCAGTGTTATCCCGTATCGAAAGCAGCCGTCTGTGCTTGCCTGTCACGGCCATGTGCCGCCGACTGTGTCGCCCAGCTGTCCGCCGGCGAGGAGCTCGCCACGGGGCAGCCGCGTGAGCTGCGCGACACGGAGATCGTCGCATCGTTGCCAGGAGGGGTGTTGGTTCTGTGTTTATCCCGGCCGAAAACGGCCATTTGGTCTCGAATCGCGTTGACGCCGGAATGGTTGAGAATCGAGCGATTCAAGGACAACCGTGGCATTCCAATACGGGTAAGTGCTTTTCTTGCAAGCCTCCTAGGCACCGGTGCCTCTACATTCCTTCCGGCGGGAGCGAGCCAAGGTGAGAAGAGGCCCGTTCCTGCCGCCGGAGGGCGTTGAGAATTTGACGCCGGAATATGGTGACTCCCTATAGCCAGACGCTGAACGAACCGTCCTCGCCACGCTGCTGGCAGAGGCTTCCGGCTCTCTGCACTCCGGAGACTACCAAGCCCTGCGATTCCTGTGCGGTGTTGACCCGGTCACTCGGCGCTGCGGCAAGGCGCGGCGCGTCGTCCGCCGCCGGGCCTGCCAGCCAGCCCCGCCCGGTGCATGCCGTCTATCACTGGATCCGGGTCGCGGTCCAGCACGATCCCGTCAGCCGGGCCAAGTACCAAGCCCCGCGCGCTCGCGGCCACACCCACGGCCGTACCCTGCGCTCGGTCGCGGACCGGCTGCTCGCTGTCGCTTGGGCCATGCTCCGGGCCGGCAGGCTGTTCGACTCCCGCCACGCGGCTGTGGTCCACCAAGCGCCTGCTACAGTTGCTGCCGGCCGGGGACGCGGAAGCGGGCCCTGGCGGAGAGCAACCCGCCCAGGAATACCGGGCCGGGAACTCATCGACAGATGACTCCGCGGGCGGCGGGCCCCCAGCTCGGCACCCGCTCCGGCTCTCCCTGTCGATAGATTCCCCCATACCACAAGAACTCCGGGGTGCGGGGGCTGGCCACCGCGTCCTCCGCTTTCCCTGTCACATCGTCCCTTAGGATCACCACTGCGGCGACGGTCAGCTTCCCTCCCGCGCGCTCATCGCTCAAACCGCCGAAAAACATTCCCACCATCCTTGACAAGACGTTAGGGAGTCCCCCGCCCTAGGAAATCATGAAATCTACGCAACACAGGATCTAATACTCATGAATTATTCATAATCTATGCATCAAAGATATGCATATGATAATCTGGCGGTGAAATTATTGAGATGGATTGGTATATATGATCCAACTGGAAATGGGCTGCTGCAATTGATGCATTTCCTAAGAGGGAATTCACTTGATTTCAAGGGAATTTCTAGAAAGGAAATTAAAAATAAGGTCAGTCTGTCCTATGAAGGGTTTGAATTAGCTTGGGAGCATAGTGTAATTAACCATTGTGAAGACCCATTTTTAAGGAAGTCTATAGAAGAAGTGACGAGTCCATTAGAATGCGATGGCATAGATTGCATTGAATTCTCAGACGAAAATAGCCAGGAGAAATTTTCCATACCTAAAGAGGATAGGGACTACTATCTTGTACCTGGGAATATAGAAGATTCGAAAGTGGTAAAAAAGAAAACTACATGTGAAGTAATTAGTCCTACATTATCGCATAATTATGCTTGGAGACTTAGAGACGTGCCCACAGGGAAAATTATTATAGCAAGGATGGAAGATCAAGATTTTCTAAAAAGAGTTGCTAGTGGGGACATAGGATTCATTCATGGCTCCCACCTTGAAATCTCTTTAGAGATAATTATCAGTTTCACACCTCAAGGGAATACGTCCTACAAATATAGAATTGTTAAAGTGCACAAAGTTACTCCACCAAGGTTTCAAACTAAATTCAATTTTGAATACACTCCATAAATGCCATCACCCTCTGGTCTTACACCACGTAAGAAAACCAATTCCTAGGGGCAGCCTAGCCTCAGACTTCCTTACATCGACAATTTGGCGAGATCGAGTGAATCGGTATAAGCCGTTCTAGCGCACGGGGTTACGTTTTTCTCGCAATTGGTGTCGCGGGCTTGACATGGCCGGTTCGGTTTTTTTAATATGTCCACATGAAAGGCGGCCCAGCGCACCCCGAACCCTCCCCACTCCCCGCTTCGCTCGGCCTGCGGCCCGGTGAGGCGATCCCCGTCAACGCTCGCCTGAGCATGCTCCTGGACGCTGGCCGCTGGGTCTATTTCCTCAACACCGACCCGATCGACAGCTGCGGCGTCGACGACCGGCCAGGCCGCGCGCGCTGCCTCGGCCGCTTCGCGCTGCTCGGGCTGGCCACGCACGCCGAACTGGCCCGGGCGCACGGGATCAGCGCGCGCACGGTGGCCCGGGCGCGGCGACAGATGGAAGCGCGCGGAGAGCAGGACTTTGACAAGCCGCGCAAGCGGCGGCGCCTGCACGGGATCGAGGATGCGGAGCTGCTGAGGCGGGCGGGGGAGAAGCTGGCGCAGGGAGCGAGCTTGCGCGGGACGGCGCGGGAGCTGGGGCTGTGCTATTCGACGCTGCGGGCGTACCTGCGCAAAGGCCTGCTGGCGGGGGTCGCGGGCCAGCAGGGAGCGGCGGCCGGGCCGGCAGCGGAAGGAGCGCCGGCCGGGAGCGAGCCGGCGGAGGCGGAGATGCGGGAGCCGCCCGACAAGGAGCGGCGCAACCAGCGCGACGCGCAGGCGCCGCAGGGCCGGGCGACATGCGACACGGCCGGGCGGACGCTGACCAGCCTGGGGCCGCTGCAGGAACGGGAGCCGCGTTTCGCCGCGGCCTCGGCGGTCAGCGGGGGCGGGGTGCTGACGGCGGTTCCGGCCTTGGTGCAGGCCGGCCTGCTGCGCCACGAGGGCCTGCTGCGCCTGCCCAAGGGCTTCTACGGGGTGCGCTCGATCCTGCTGCTGCTGGCGTTCCTGCTGCTGGCGCGCGTGCGCAATCCGGAGCGGCTGCGCTACGAGCAGCCCGGGGAATGGGGTGCCTTGCTGGGCCTGGACCGCTGCCCCTGCGATCGCACGCTACGGCGCAGGACACGCCAGCTGGTGGCGGATACGGCCGCGCTGGAGGCCTGGCGCGGCGCCTTGGCGCGGGACTGGGCCGGCGCCGATCCGGAGGCCGTCGCGACGCTGTTCGTGGACGGGCACGTCCAGGTCTACAGCGGCCAGGGCCGCCTGCCGAAGCACTTCGTGCCGCGGCAGAAGCTGTGCCTGCCGGCCGCGGCCAGCTACTGGGTGGGGGCGCTCGGGGGGGCGCCGTTGCTGTGCGTGCACAAGCAGGTCGATCCCGCACTGGTGGCGGAGTTGCGGGACGGGCTGCTGCCGCAGCTGGAGGAACTGGGCCTGCTGCCGGCCGCGCAGGAGCCGTCGCGGCCGCGCCTGACGCTGGTGTTCGACCGGGAAGGCTGGAGTCCGGCGCTGTTCGCGCAGCTGGCGGAGCGGGGGATCGCGGTGATCACCTGGCGCAAGGGGCCGCAGGCGGAGCGCTGGCCGGACAGCGAGTTTGTCCCGGCCCGCCTGGCGGTGCACGCGCCCGGCGGCGAGCAAGCGCTGGAGGGCCGCATCGCCGAGCGCAAGGCGGCTCTGGGGAACGCCTGCGCGGCGCGCGAGATCCGCTTCTGGATCGACCGGCGCCTGCGCCGGCCGGGCAAGAGCGGCCAGCCGCGCAAGCCGCTGGAGCTGGCGGGCCAGCCGGCGGCGGGCGAGCGCCAGCCGGCGATCCTCACCACGCATCCCACGCTGCCCGCGGAGCGGGTCGCGGGCCTGCTGCGCTCACGCTGGACGCAGGAGAACTTCTTCAAGTACATGCGCGCGGAATTCGGTCTCGACACGCTGGCCGAGCACGCGCTCGTGGGGGTGGATGCCGACGAGCGGGTGGTCAACCCGCTCTGGCGCTGGCTCGAGCGCGCCTTGCGGAGGCTGCGCGGCAAGGCCGGGCACCTGCATCGCAAGCTGGCAGCCGAGCGCGGCGCGCGTTCGCAGAAGGCCCTCCAGCTCCAGGCGGAGACCGCCGCGATCGAGCGGCGCATCACGGGCCTGGAACTGGCGAAAAGCGACGTCCAGGAGCATGTCCGGGCCGGCGACCTGTCGCCCGAAGAGCGGCTGCAGGCCCTGCCTGCCCCGCTGCGGAACCTGCTCGACACCCTGCGCATGATCGCCTACCGCGCCGAGACCGCCATGGCCGGCGCGGTCGCGCCGGAACTGAGCAGGCCCGAGAATGTGCGCCCCCTGCTCAAGGCGCTGTTCCGCAGCGACGCCACCCTTCTTCCCGACTCTGCGGCCGGGACTCTCACCGTCCGGTTGCTGCACCAAGCCAGCCGCGGCCAGGACGCCGCCCTGGCTGCACTGCTCAAGGAACTGAACGAAACCGCGACGCTGTTTCCCGGAACCGACCTGCGCCTGGTCTACGAAATCCTCCCCGACAACCCCCTCACCTCAATCGTTGCCCCAACCCACCCAGAACCGGCATCTCCTCCCACAATCATGCCAACGTAAAACAACCGATGTAAGGAAATCTGAGCCTAGTACGTAATCCCCTTCTCTTTCCGGCAGTAGGGTTTTCTCTCGCAGACGCGTAGCGGCTGCGCCCCTGTGGTCCGGATGGGGCTGACCCACCAGGACCGGCGGCAGCAAGGTGGCCAGCGGAGACGCAGCGAGCAGGGGCCGGACCCCCGTCCCTCTCCTTTTCACCAAGGGACCCCCTGACCTGAGTCGTGCCTGCACGGTTCAAGTCTACAACCGAGCGATTCCAGAGCAAGATAGTCCCTGGCCGGCATTGTCGCGAGGTCACCGAAGTTGTGGTCCTCCCCAAGCGTGGCCCAAGGTCCGAGCCCGACCAGATGCTGGGACCGACGGCTCCGCCAGCGGATCGCAGCGGCGCGAGAGTCGAGATCGGTTGAGCGTCGCAGAATGGCTGACAGGAAGCAGCGCATAGTACAGTGCGGCGATGCCACGCCTGAGAGCTTTATTGGACACTGCTCTCTTCCTGCTCCACGGAGCATGACCGGCCGCACCGAGTCCGTGCCGTCCGTGATAGCCGAACTCTGGAAGTTGAACGAGGGGGCTAGCATCTGCAGCGCCCGACCGGTCTCGACGTGACCGGAGTTCCTCAGCATCTCCCCGATCACCAGCTTGACCGGCACGGGTGACTCAAGCGGTTCGCGCCTCTCGCTGCGTGTACCCACCACGACTACTTCCGCCATGAAAGCCTCCGCTTCCAAGGCCACAGTCAAGCTCCCCACGCTCTTTTCAACCGTCTGGGCTGCAGCCTCGGAGCCAGGCGCAGTGACCGTCACACCATGAGGGCTATCTCCGAGTCCGCAGGAATTGGCGGTGCCGGACTTGTCCGTACGCTGGCTGGGGGCCGCCGATTGAAACCGCGACCGTCGGAACCTGGGCGCCCGACAGGTCTATCCCTCTGATCTCAAGGCATTCCTGTGCGATCGCCGTGCTCGCGGCAAGAACCAATAAGACCGTGACGAGGATTGCTGCCGGCCTATCCAGACTTGTGCTGGACATGTTCGTTTGGCGTCCTCCTAGCCGTATCAAGCATATTCCCGGGCTCCGTCCTCAATCCCCTGTTCCTAAGGTAGGGGTGTGTTTGCCAGGCTTTCGCAGGTCTCGTTCGGCTTCAGAGTGATACTAATGTGCTCGGCTCCGCCATCGAGATTTGTCGAGGCCACGCACAACGAGCCTTTACCGTGCCAGCCGTAGTAGCCTAGTTGGTCTTCTTGGGGGCAAGCACCGATCATCCACTCGCCTGAACCGTCAAAATCCAAGAACCAGCAGGTCCGGCCGCTCCCTGTGTTCGGATTGCCCGAGCTTCCCGGGGTGGAAGGGCTGCCCGACACGGAGCCGGGTCCACCGAGGGACGTTGCAGCCCGACCCGACGCGAAAGACCCCACCGACCCAAATGCGGTTGGCCGGGACCCGTTCTCGATTCGATAGGCCAGATCTAGCGGGACCGAGGCGATGCTCTCGCCTTGATCGTTCGTAGCGAACGCCCGAACTTGCAGCCAGTACTGGCCCGTCTGCTGCAGCGCCTTGCTGCCCGCTGAGTATCCGCTCAAGTCGGCCAGCGTCCACGGCGCGATCCGATCGGTCTCGACAATCCAAGTCGACGCGCTCCCGAGGCGGGCGATCGCAAACTGGACCTCCTCGATCGCGTCCGATTCGGTTCGGACCTCGAGATTCGAGTTGGCGGGGAAAACGAACTGGTCCACCTCGACCGTGTTGTTCGCAGCGAGCGCGAACCGGGTCTCCGTATCTCGCCGGCTATGCGTCCAATCGACGCCAGCCAGAGGCTGCCAATCGGCCTGCTGGATCGCCTCGAGCGGTGCAACTTCAAGAATCGCGATCCGATTGTCATCCTTGAGCGTCTGTAGGAGCATATCGCGGGTCGAATCGTCCGCTGCCATGGTCCGAAACACGGGCTCCGCCATCTCGCCGTCACCGCTCGCCCGGGCACGGCACCCGAGGCAGGACAAGCTCCGCTGGAGGCGAGGAGCGATGCCCGAGAAATCGATGTATCCCGCTTCGACCTCGCTTTCAATGCTGGCGATCCAGCGGACCCAGGCATGATCGGTCCGGACCGGATCGGTGCTCCATCCGAAAACGAAGCGGCTGTCGGAGCCCTTTGCGACGACCCAAGGCATCGTGGTGGAAGCGTCCCGGCCGCGGTGGATCGAACTGTCGATGGAAAGCTCGAAGTCTCGCTTGTGGTTGGTTGGTAGGCCGGCAACGAAGCTCTCGACTGAATCAACAGGTCCCTCGATCAAGAAACGCGCGATGGCGTATCTGGTCACGGGCTCCGGAATACCAATGTGCTCCTGACCGATAGCCGCAATCACCAGCAGTGGAGCCAACGCAACAATCTCAATGGCAGATCTCAAGTGATTCAAATGTCCTCTCTTTGACCGGCGGGAAAACCCACCACTCATTCTTCAAGTGTGTATCTTAGCCGACGGAAATAGATCGTGCATGAAATTGATATGAATATAGATGAGGAAAACATGATTTTTACGTGATTGTCAATATTCTCAATTCAAGAGCGTTTATTGACCTAAGACTCCCCGCAATTCGCTTGCTCGAGTTGTCGAGTAAGAAGGGAACGTTCTTGTCAGCGGCGTGACAGAAGGAGATCGGTATGGGAGAAGAGTGCCCTGGCCGCGCCGTTGATGGGCATTGGAAGGCCGAGACGGCTCTGGGAGAACGCGCGGCGTCATTGGGTGGCTTGGGAGGGTGAGGGCACAGTTGGAAGAGGGCTCGGGGCTGTCACGACGTCTCCTCCAGTGCTGGCGGAGTGCCGCCGGGCTCGAAGCGTCCCGCGAGCAGCATGCGACCGGCGCGGCAGGTCGGGCATGCGCGTAGCGAGGAGCCGGTGAGCTGCTCGCGGCGGTCGTCTTGCGCCGGTTGAGCTGGCGGTAGCTGCGCCAGTGGAAGCGGACCTGGCCGTTATCGGCAGCGAGGAGGCGATGGTCGGAGATGGCGATGCGGCGGGTGGACAGCAATGGCATTCGGTTATATCGCTGTCGGGGATGTCTCAAGTGCGGAGTCTGATAAAGCACTGACAACACTGATGTTGCGGACTCGTTGCAATTTTGTTTGCGAGAACACTTGAACATCTTCGTCCGGTTTTGCGTACCTGTTTATTGGGATGAAGTCGCCCGCCGCCATCGACCCCCGCATCCAGAGCCTCAAGCTCACCACGTTCTTCGGCAAGCGGCTGACCCGACGCTAGATTGCGGACGTGCAGGAGATGGCTGCATCGCTGCCGGGGCTGAGCCGCAACGAGCTCGGCAAGACCGTTTGCGAGCACCTGGGGTGGAAGACCAAGCAAGGTCGCAGTCGCGTCCGGCTGGCGGTGCGCGTGCTGGAGGAGCTCGAGCGGCTGGGTGTGCAGTCGCGGCGGCCGCTGCAACTGCAGCTGGCGCAGGCGAGCAGGCGGTCGCGGAGTGTGCAGGAATGGGTGCAGCGCTACCACCCGCGCGGCTCCCGCAAGCCGCTCGGCGCGCATCTACGCTACGTCGTGCGCTGGCCTGCCGGGACGAGTGGATCGGGTGGCAGGGCGAAGCATTCCACCGGCACCTGAAGCTGGTGGTGCGCCATTCCCGCTATCTGCTGCTGCCCGGGATCCGGCTGCCCTGCCTGGCCTCCCATTTGCTGGCCTGCCTCGAGCGCCAACTGCCCCACGACTGGCAGCAGCGCTGCCGCATCCGGCCGGTGCTGCTGGAGACCTTCTGCGAAACACCCCGCTTCGCCGGGGCCTGCTACCGCGCCGCCAACTGGATCCATCTGGGCCAGACCCAAGGCCGCGGCAAGCTCGAAATTCGCCACGAGTAAGCCGAGCCGGCAAAAAGCATCTTTGTCAAACCGCTCTGCCCGGACTGGAAGGCCATCCTCAACCGCTAGGACCGGTGCATTCCCCACTGCCCGCTCGAACGGTTACTCCTGGCCCGCCATGTCGCCTTGGCTGCTGGCCAGACCGGCGCCCGGGCCCTGCGCGGCCTGCGCGCCTCCTTCGACCGCACTCTTCAGGTTGTCGAAGGCGCCTCCCTCGTCTCGACCGCGCAGATGCGCGACTTGCTGCGGGTCTCGACCGCCCTGCACATCGCCTGCCTAGTCCTTGTCGGCGACGACAGGTGGGCCGGAGGGACCCCAGGCAGTGATAGAGGCCGGCCCTTCGCCCAGCTGCTGCGCGCCGGCATGCCGGCAGCGGTCATGACGGAGACCGACCACCGGCGGGAGGCCGAGTGGATCGAGGTCGTCCGCGCCCCCTTCACCGACGCCGTCCGGAGGGCCTTCGACAAGATCGGCTCCGCCGTCTCGGAAGTACCCCTCGAACGCTTGTCTGTCTCTGTAGCGGCCCTCTGGCTGGCGCTGCCAACTGCCAAGCGCGGGACCACCGAGCTGGTCGCGCTGAGCCTCGCCCTGCGCCATGAGATCAACGAGGCCGTCCGGCGTGGCCACGTCCTCGAGGGTTCCATTTCCGGGCCCGCCTGCGAATGCGGACGGCTCACACGTCGCGATCTCGGCCGTGCCGCCCTCGTGGACCCATCGACCCATTCCCCGGGCGACACCGTGATCTTCCGCCGCCCCTACAAGGGGCTCGGCGTCTGCAGGGGCGACGAGCGCACGGTAACGGCAGTCGATCCGGAGGCCAAGTTGGTCCGCCTCGCCGATGTCGCGGACAGCACTCGAGAATGGAAACCGGGCTCCCTCGCCGCCCTCGCCGGCGGCGTCGAACTCCACAGCAACGAGCCGCTCGAACTCCGCGTCGGCGACCGCGTCCGCTGGACGCGCGACGATCGCTCCCTGGGCCAGTCTTCCAGTCGTCCCATGCGGGTCGAGGCGGTCGGTGGCGGTCAAGCATTGTTCTGTCTCACCGACGGTACCGTGTCGGAACTCGCCGTTGCCGACCCCCGCCTGCGCCATCTGAAGCACACCCGGGTCTCCCCGCCCGACGCCGCGCAAGTCGGCTCTGCCGGCCACCTCATCACCACAGTCGAAACATCCGATCCCAATCTCGCAACCAAGGAGAGCCTGTACGGCGTCCTCGGCGCCGCTTCCGGGAGGGCACAGCTTGCTACTGACTCGGCCGCACGGCTCGCGAAACTCCTCGAGGCCGTGACCGACGAGCGGGTCGAAGTGCTGAACGCGGCCGCGGGGCAGAACTCGCCTGCGTGACTGCCATTGCGTTCGGTGAGGGTCGCCTCCAGGCGATCACCGCCCAGTGGTCATGGAAGTGTGGCGGCGTGGGACCGCCCCGCACCAATAGCCGGATCGCGGAATCCAGACTAGCGCTACGGGATGCCGACCGCGATCACCACCCGCAACCATCGTATGCGATCCTGCATCGCCGTCGCCGTTGCGCTGGCCCGCCGCGTCGTCATCAACCAATCGATCCCCGGATTCGGCCCGGTGGGCGGATCGCGTCTCGGGCAGGTTGCGACAGCAATCCCGTTTGCTCTTTTGGCACCGAGATCAAATCGATTCTAGTGAGATTCGCGCGAGTCCGGATCCGACCCTTGACAGTCACACCGTGTGATACGCTGACCTAGGAGGCGAATCACACCATGAATACTGATCGAGAAAGTATCCGTATACAACAGATGGAAGCCAATGCGATGGCTTGGTTTTCTCACTACAGATTGGACCAGCTGATAGAGATTGTGCAAGTGCGAACCGACCGCCTATTCTTTCACGACATCGCTCTTAAGCGGGACGATGACAGAGGCGAACACGGCTACGGTCGATTCTACGACCGAATGCAGTTCGATCTGACGCCCAAACACCTACGGCGCTACGACTTGGTCCAAAACCACCGAAACTGGAGCGTGAACGGCGAGCAACTCACGGGCCACATTGGATGGCGTGAACTCGAACAGCCATCCGCGCAGATCGTCGTCTACAAAGACTGGACGCTCGAGTTCGATTTTGACTTCTTCAGTGCCGTCGCAGACCTCCGAGGTATCGTTGGACACTTCTTTCTTGAATGGATTCCCCACAAGTTTGGGGCTCCAAGGACGAACTCCTGCCGAATAGCTAGACGACTCACAAGCAACCGCGGCATAGAACCGGAACTGTTCTGTTAGCCAACCTGTGGGGTGACCGTTGTCACTAACCTCCGGGATGATCAACCCGCGAGACACACCTAGGACCGTGATTTAGGCGGTGTACGGCGCGTGGACAGCCGCCGGGACTTGTGTGGGGGGTGCCTGTCCCGCACCAATGCACCAATAGTATCGGAGATGACAACGACGAGATCTGCGCCGTTGTCAAACGCGTTCCTGAAAAGTGAGCGCCGCAAATCTCGAAGCGAGAACGTTATCACACGGCCTCTTTTATCTATTGTTGCACTGATTCTTGAAAACCGCGGAAATTGCACAATCCTCAGATTCTTCTCTGCCATCTTTATCGGACTTGTTCTGAACATTCCCCCTCGTCTTTTCTTATGCAGTCTTGGTGGAAGATTTTCCCATATTTGTCGACAGCAGCAAATCGTACTTCTTCCTCACTGACTTCGAAATGCAGGAAGTGATGGGCTACTTTGCCAAACTCGACGTCGCGGTGATTCTTCTTAATGCCCTTTCGTACCTTGCCGGCACCGCCGGACACGAAGTAATGAATTCCACCCTTCTGTTTCTCCATTTTTTGATAAAAGTGATCATGCCCTGAAAGAACGATGTCTATACCTCCGTTTATGAATCTTTGCTCCCAGAGTTTCCGCAACTTCTTGTGTGACCCGTGTCCCCAACCGCGAATCCACCCGAATGGAAACATCGGATGAGCAAATGAATAAATCGGATGGTGGAAGAACACGAAATTCCAATGATAGTCCGGCGATTCCGAGAGCCGTTCGTCAAGGCACTTCTTCCGATTGGACAAATTGTCCTTGTCTATCCAAGCCCCCGAGTTCAAACAGATGAAGCGTGCTAGTTGCTTACCGCCAGTTTTCGGGCTCGCATGAAATTCATATTCATCCTGCTTCCCCTCGTAACCGAATGTATCATCGTCAACCTGATGTTTGCCGTTCTTGGTCTTCCGATCATGGTTGCCGAGCGTCGCATGAAATGGCACGTTCAGTTTTTTGTAGATTTTCTTAAATTTCTTGTCGAAATCTTTTGGGTGTCCATCCTCGTAAATATTGTCACCCAACATGAGAATGAACTTCCAGGAATGGTTCTGGTGAAAGGCTTCCATCTGAGAGGCAACCTGCTTTTGGTGGTAACCGCCCGTACCGCTGTCGCCAATCACGGCGAATTCAACTGTCTGGCTGAGGGCAAAACTGGGTGCTCCCAAGAGGAGAGCAATGAGGAGAATCAGTCGAACTCGCATACAAACACCTCCAACTGCGCGACTATCGAACTATGTCGAGGCCGGTATCTACCTGTACCTAGCAAAACGCCACGAAGGGCGCATCCACTGGCTACAGCAAGCCAACCAACGACTTCGTCACACAGGGTAGAACGACCAATGTAATGAATCTGTGATCTTACAGGATGAGTTAGTGATTTTCTAGTGAATCCTCCAAGAAACCTCGGGTAATCGCTCACCTTGGGGGGCTAGGTGGGGTTGAGGATGCTCCGGCGGTCAATGGTCTGAGCTCTGGCATCGAAGGGCGACTGGCCGTGCAGGCGGCCGGTGCCGATGACCGAGCGCACGGCGGCGAATCATTCCGCGCCCCACTCGGAACGGGTCCCGTTCGTCACCTTGCGAAATATCACGCTCGGCCGCAGCGCCCGCTCTGAGTCGTTGTTCGTAAAGGGGATCTCGCGGTCCGTCACGAACACCAGCAGGCCCTCCTTGCAATTGGTGTAGCGCTGGCGCGGCCGCTGCTCGTCCGCCTGCTGAGGCTCCAGCTGCAGGATCGCCTCGAGGCGCTTCCGCAGGTCCCGCCGTTGGCGCTTCAACGTCGCGTCCTTCACCCGCTCGCGCTGCTGTCCCACGTTGATCGCCCGCTGCAGGCACGCCAGCATCGCCGGCGCGAACACCCCCCCCCAATGGCATTCGTTTAAGGATGGAAGTGCATACGCTTAAGCACCGCTGGTTGGCGGCAAAACAGGGTGCGATTCAGTCTGCGGTCTGGGGATCGGCGGGCTTGCGATTCCTCCATTTCTTACTGGGGCGGCGGGACCGGCGCTGCGGGGCCTGATGCAGCAAGAGCCCTTCCAGCTCCCGCTCCACCGCGCCCAAGCTGTGGTTGAAGTTGGCCCGCAGAGGCGGCCGGCCCGCCTCCTCGACCCGCGACTCGAACTGCCGCTCGCAGCGGCTGTGAAAGCTCTCGATCTCCAGCAATTCTTTCGAAATCTTGTACGGCTCTTCCACGCTCCAACGGCCGTGGTAGAGGTCGGCCAGCTCCGCCGCCGGGTAGCGCTCCGCGTCCAGCAGCATGGTCCCGAGCGCATAGACGGTGTTGTTGATGGCATACTTCACCAGGCGCAGCCGGCAGGGCGTCAGGTCCGCCGCCGGCAGGCGGCAGTGGGCCGTCTCGGTCGGCTCCACGCTGCAGCAGTGCGAAGCTGTAATAGCCGCGGTCGTAGACGACGAGGTCGCCGGGGCCGAGCGCGGCCAGATGCTGCAACGCGGCCCGGCGCTCGTCTCGATGGGGGAAGAGTCCTATCCAGTCGCTGACTGGGATGCGCTCTCCGGCTCACTCTCCCCAATATAAAAGGCAGCTGAGCAGTCCCTGCGGGTAATGCGCCTGCGGCGAGGGCGGGGTGTAGCCTTGCTGCACCAGCTCGCGGGGCAGGTTGAGCTTGGAGCCGTCGACGGCGAAGGCCCGCAGCCCCTTCCACAGCGTGGAGCGGTCCGGGCCGGCATGCCGCAGCACGGCGGCGTGGATGCGCCGGAACACGGCCGCGCCCACCTTGGCCCGGGCCGCGCACATCGACGAGGCCGCCACCGGGCGGGGCTGCGGCAGCTCTAGGCCCAGCCGCCGGCAGCACTCCCACAGGTCGGCCAGGACCCGGCCGTAGCCCCGCTGGCCCGGCGTGCGGGCCAGGCGGAACACGAACAGCACCACCAGCAGCGTGCGGATCGACCGCCGCCGGCGCTGCCAGCGCCGGTCCTGCGCGGCGGCGCGCCCTCCAGCAGGATGCGCTTCCAGTGCGGGTGTAGCGGCAGGACGTAGACCTGCTTGGGCCTCTTGGCCGGGGCCTTGCCGCGCGCTCCGCGGGCCTGCGTGCGGCCGGCCAACTGCCAGTTTGCGGCCCGGTAGCAGGCCGCCTGGTGCTGCCGCGGGTTGACATAGGTTGCCAGCAGGACAGGCCGCCAGCCGTGCCAGCGCTCCCAGTCCCGCGGCAGCTGCCGCGCCGCCAGCCCGAGCACCTGCGAGGCCAGATTGTCTACCTGCACCCAGGCGAACAGCAGGCAGCCCAGCAGGCGGCCCTGCCCGTCCCGCACCCAGCACCGCAGATGCGCGCCAGTGGTATTTCTAGCGGTAACGAAGCTTCTTGTGCCGTATAGCACAGAGGGATTTTTGGTTGGTGGCGCGGCAGACGGCGGCCGGCAGTGAGAGAAGGAGGTGTGGGGCCGCGCCGCTGGGCAAAAATTCAGTTGGGCTAAACCGCTGGCTTGGCGAAGTGCGACGAGTTAGTGGATGGACACAGCCGCAGCCGGGATGCGCAGAAACGATCGAGACTGAGCGGGGATCGGGCAGGGAGGCACACAATATATGTCTTCTGGGCTATGCGCTTGACTCCAGTAACCACAATATGTTGTAGTTGCAGTCGTGAGGGAGGATTACCCGAAGACTCAGGCAGAATTCGACCTGTGGTTTGCCAGCGAGCAGGCGTGTCGCGAGTATGTGGCCCGGATTCGCTGGCCCGACGGCTTCATCTGCCCGCGATGCAAGGGAGGGTCGGCCTGGATCGCCAGGCGGAATCGCATGGTCTGCGCCGGTTGCGCCTACCAGGCGTCGCTGACCGCCGGGACAATCTTCCAAGGCACGCGCAAGCCGCTGAGCATGTGGCTCCGAGCGATGTGGTGGGTGACCGTGCAGAAAAACGGCGCGAGTGCCCTCGGGTTGCAGCAGGTCCTCGGTCTGGGCCATTACGGGACGGCGTGGACCTGGCTGCACAAGCTGCGGCGGGCGATGGTGCGCCCGGGACGCGATCGTCTGGGCGGGACCGTCGAGGTGGACGAGACCTATGTGGGCGGCAAGGAGAAGGGAGCGCGGGGGCGCAAGCTCGGCAACAAGGCCTTGGTCGCGGTCGCCGCGGAAGAGGCCGGGGCCGGGACCGGGCGCATTCGCCTGAAGCGGGTACCCGATGCTTCGGCGGCCAGCTTGGAAGCGTTCATTCTCGAGGCGGTTGAGCCCGGCAGCGCGGTGCGCACGGACGGTTGGCCGAGCTATTCGAAGCTGGCGGCCCGCGGGTACCGCCACGAGACCCGGGTCACGGGAGGAGACCCGGCCCGGACGGACCGGGAGTTCCCACGGGTGCATCGCGTCGCGTCCCTGTTGAAGCGCTGGCTGCTAGGAACTCACCAAGGTGCCGTCGGGCATCCCTACCTGGACTACTACCTGGACGAGTTCACCTTCCGATTCAACCGGAGGGCATCCCGCTCGCGCGGCAAGCTGTTCTACCGGCTCGTGCAGCAGGCAGTCGCAACGGAACCGGCCCCTCGCCACGCGATGGTTGCTAGCGCTCTCGCCAGCGACCCTGAGCGGACTCCGGAATCACTGGACTAAAGCGCATACTCATCAACCACAACATATTGTGGTTACTGGAGTCAAGCGCATAGCCCAGTATGTCTTTATTGGAATCCTTGTTTGGTCCGGCCCGGCACCGCAACTCTTTTGGCGGCCGTTGACGGGGACACGGGCCAGGTGATCGCGCCGTTCCACAAGCGGCACCGCCACCAAGAGGGACTATCGTTCCCGCGGCTCATTGACAGGGAGATGTCCGAGGGCCTCTGCATCCGCCCTCTCCCCAGCAACTTCGCCACGCACAGGCAAGCCAGCGTGCGGGCCTGGATCGCAAAGCGGAACCGGGTCCACCCCCACTTCTCCCCGACCTACGCCTCCTGGCTGAACCAGGTCGAGCGCCGGTTCGGCCTGGTCAGCCGGCGCTCCATCAAGCGCTCCGCGTTCCGCGAGGTGACGGATTTCAAGCAGCGGATCATGGCGGTCAGAGACACCCGCGACGAGTCCGCCAGCGCAGGACACCGAACCGTAAACCATTCATCAGCTACCCGACCGTCTCCGAGCCCATGTTCATGGGATGTTCGCTCCGGCCCAGTGGTCATAATTTCTTCACCAAGAAGTCGGGATATTGAGCCAAATATCACACCTGCGGTGTCATACTTGTTCGCGACGCCGTCGACCGGCGCGTCGATGCGAATGCACACACTTGCCGATGCAATACAGAGCGTCAGGCCAGTATCCGGGCAGTCCGCTTGGGTGGCTATACGCGATGAATTCGAAGCTGTCAAACCCACCCTGAGGGATCTCGCGGCCGGTAACAGAGAGAGCCCGAATTCGGCAATCCACGATGACGGAGGATCGAAAATGAAGACAGGTGCCATGGCGCTCTGCGGCGTTCTGGCCCTGCTCGCGGCCACCGGCGCTCGGGCGGAAACCTTTTACGACAAGGACGGCATCCTCTTCGAGGGAACGATTCGGCTGGCCGTCTCCAACGCCGCCGTCTGCAACGTGGTGGAGGACCGCTACTCGGAGCAGGAATACGAGGAGCTGAAGGCCAACCAGGGCCGGCCCCTGCACCTGTGGCGGATCGACCTCTCGGTCCGCAACGGCTCCGGCCGCGAACTCGACTTCCTGCGGGCGGACAGCTGGGTTCGCTCGGAATGGCCGCCCTGCACGAACTGGGACGGTCCGGAGGCGCTGCCCGAGCCGTTCATCGCCATGAGGTGGGCGGACAACCTCGAGGTGCTGAGCATGCCGTACGGAATGCGCGCAGGGCAGGAGGAGGGCCGTGCGCTGTACATGCTGGCGTTTGACGGGCAGCGGCCGCGGTGGGGGGAATGGGACATCAATTACACGTTCGCAAGGGGAGCCAGCGCCGCGGCCCGCGGCGCGGAGGGGCGCGGCGGCTCCACCGGGCAGCCCGGCGCGGCGGGACAGCTGCCGCCGGACATCCAGTCGGACCTCTACCTGCGGAAGGCGGAGCGGGCCGTGCGGGAGGGGGACTTGACGAACGCCCGGCTAGCGATGGAGCGGCTGGAGGCTCTGCAGCGGGAGCACGGGCTGGAGCCGGAAGGGGAGGACCATTACCGCCATGCCCAGGCTTGGGAGGCGGCTGGGGAGCCGCAGCGGGCGACGGCAGCGGCGGTGCGCTACCTGCAGCTGAGGGGGCGGGAGGCGGAGCACTACGACGAGGCGCTTGATCTGATGAACCGGGTGGAGTCGGGAAAGCCGGCCGCCGCGGCCAGAGTCCCGCAACAGCCGAGTGGGACCGAGACGGCGCCTGCGGCACCCCCCACCCCGCAGTCGCGGGCGGGAGAGTCCCGGGTGTTCGGGGGGATGGAGTTCGCGTGGGTGCCGGCGGGGGAGTTCCAGATGGGCTCGACCAGTGCGGCAGCTGACGATGACGAGCGGCCGTTGACCCGGGTGCGGATCAGCCGGGGGTTCTGGCTGGGCAGGCACGAGGTGACGCAGTCCGAATGGCAGGCGGTGATGGGCACGAACCCGTCGCGCTTCTCCGGGTGCGGGAGCTGCCCGGTGGAGAATGTTTCCTGGGATGACGCGCAGCTGTTCATCGGGCGGCTGAACGCGCGGGCCGGCGGGAGCCGCTACCGCTTGCCGACGGAGGCGGAGTGGGAATACGCGGCGCGGGCGGGGACTATCGGGGACCGCTACGGGAATCTGGACGCGATCGCGTGGCACGGCGACAACAGCGGGCGTCGCCCGCAGCCGGCGGGGCGCAAGGCGCCGAATGCGTGGGGGCTGCACGACATGCTTGGGAACGTGTGGGAGTGGGTGCAGGACTGGCACGGAAGTTATCCGGGCGGCTCGCTGGCGGACCCTCAAGGCCCCGTCTCGGGCTCGTACCGGGTATACCGGGGCGGCAGCTGGCACGCCGGCATCGGCGCCAGGGGCTGCCGGTCGTCGTTTCGCGGCGGCAACCCGCCCGGCCACCGCGGCAACAACGTTGGCTTCCGCTTGCTGAGGATTGCGCCGTAGCGCTGTGCGCTATGACACTCTTGCCCTATGCAGCGCGACACTTCTGACGGCGAACGGGAAGACGCGAAGGCGGGCGCATGCGCCCCGGCCGAGCGGCAGGAGAATTCCAAAGTCAGAGTTGATCGTAAAGGTTCGAGATTGGGCTGAAAACTCGGTGCCCGAGCCGGCGCAGGTGCGGTGGCCTTGGAGCCGGAGTCGAGTGGCAGGGATGCTGTCAGGCTGCTGGCCGGCCCCGGAAGCGAGCCCGCACGGCGCCCGGGCACAGCGCTCCCGGCCGCGATCGCCGTGCGGGTGCTGGATCCCGCATCCTGCTCGGGACGTTCAACCTTCCCTCGTCAGGATCAGGGCGGGATGTTGCGGATGACTGCACGACTGCAAGACGGAGAGAGCCAGCAGGGCAGGGCGCGAGACGCTGCCTGACACTGCCGCACGGCGCCTTGGCGAGCTGTTGGCAGCAGGTGGGATGCGGGCCGCCCGAGCCTTTCGGTCCCGGACTCATACGCCACCGTCCCAGCGCCTGGGATCGAGCGCTGAGTCGGACTCCCGATCGTGCTATCTGACGCCAGCAGGAATGCAACCCGCGGGGAGCTGGACGGCTGGCTTCAGGCCACGGCTAGGCAGAACGCCTGGCGCCGACTCATCTCCTCCATTGCGCGCGAGATGTTCTTGTGGCCCAGCAGGCGCAGGATCGAGATCGCGAGGTTGTTGAATGCCGCCAGCACCCCCGGCTGGTGGCCCTTGCGCGCCCGGCAGGCGTCCTCCCGCAGCTTGGCGCCGTCCCGCACGCGGTGCATGCCGTTCTCCACCGCGCCCCAGTAGTCGCGCGCCAGTTCCAGCAACTTGCAGCAAAAACGCCACCCACACGCTCAGTCCGTAACTCGTGCCTCGGAACAACCTGGGCTCCAGCGGCGCGATCACTGCGGGCATGGGGTGGCCCTGCCGCTGCGCGCACCCGCACCCCGCCCGGAAGCGCGGCCGCCGGATCCGTCTCACATACCCCCGCACCTCGACCTCGATCCATGCGCTGATCTCCTCGCCGTTGCGGGCGTAGGGCTCCCCGCAGTCCGCACAATAGCAACAGTCCGCCTGCGGCTCGAGCCACTCCTGCTGCACCGCTAGACCGGACCGCTCTACCCGCGGATGCGGGACGGCTCCCCGTTGCCCCCCGCGCGGCCGCTGCGACTCCGGACCCGCCCCCGGGCGGACCGTCTCCGCTGCTGCCGCCCCGGCCTCACTGCCGCTCTGGCGCTTCTCGCTCCGCTTCCCGAACGGGGAGCGCAACAGATCCTGGTTGCGCTGCTTCAGACCCGCATTCTCCTGCTCCAACTCCTGGATCCGCGCTTGCAACTGCGCGCTCCTCTGCTGCGCATCCGCCAGCTTCTGCTCCGCTTCCCCGCAGCGCAACTGCCACTGCTCGCTGCGCTCCTTCGCCCGCTTGTGCTGGCTCTGCCAGTAATGCCACTGGCGCTTCGCCTCCACCAGCTGCCACGACAACGGCCGCTCCCGCTCCAACTGCAACTGGACCGGCATCCCTGTCAACGCCGCTGCCTGCTGCCTTTCCGCCGCCACTTCCGTTAGGCTGCCATAAAGACATTTCTTGTGTCCAGCGTTTTAGCGGAGTTTTTTTCGCAGCCCTCCCCACCGGCTTTCCCCTTCCTCAATTCACGGCCCGCTCGAACGCTTACAGAGATACCACTACGTGGTTGGGCCAAACGCGAGGTTTCGTGGACTGTGGCGACTTAGTCGCCGTGTAGCGGCCAACCTTTCGAGCGGCTCCGAGGGGTGATCTGTGGGCGGCGTCCGCATGGTGCGGGACGGTTGCCGTCCCTCGGCGGTCGCTACCGGATCCGATTCACACTTGAAACCAAGATGCCCTGGTGAGCTTGCGAGGTAGACCGTCTTGCCGGGGAGTTGGGACTGCGTGCGGGCGTAGAGGCTTGATCAGTTGGCAGGCAGGGAGAGGTTGCGTTCGCTGGGAGGTGTGAACATTCTTGGTGAGACCGCCGCTAGCGAGTCCGACAGTTCCTAGGAGGCGGAGCACCCCAGAATCTCCGGGATCCAACGTACATCTGGGCCACCTGCGGCGAGGGACTGGGACCAAAACGGGACTTCCCATGTGACAGGATGGGGCGGTCTTGGAAGATAGTCTTGGGAGAGAGGGGCGGCAGTTTGGGAACCGGGAGGCCTTGAAGTGAGCGACGAACATGAAGGCTGACGACGGAGCGCGAGTGTCCGATTCCGAGTCGTTGCGCGCCGGTCCAGCCCGACCGCTATTTGGGTCCACGATTGCAAAGTCTGACGTCACCCAAATCTTGGTCTGATATGCGGGCTCGACGGTCGATTGAGGCATTGGGGGCTAGTCCTCGACTCCCTCTAGCCGGATACCCATGTCCGCAATGCCGACATGCAAGAGGCTAATCCCGCCGACATCCAAGCTTTCACTAGGAGACTCCGATTCTCCACCCAAGGACCCTCCTCCAACTCCTCTACTGTCCAAAGAATGGGAACAGGAGACCGCACCTGAAATTGCAGCGATGGCCACTGATACGCCTCGCATGCGCTTCGACTTGGATCGTGGCTCGGTGAACACCCGGTTGAATGTAATTCTCGTCAAGTCGTCAACTGTCCGAGACCAACCATCGGCAGCACCTGTAGCTTCGCGACCATAGCCGGGTCGGCTCTCGACCATCCGGGCCAGGAATGTCCCCAGCTCATCGCCACCAGCGGGCATCGTCGTGGCGGGCTGGCGTTGGTGCCAACTGACGGTTCGGCGATTGATTAGCCCGTAACGCCCACTATCAGCAGGGGTGCCCGGGTGGGTGCAGGCCCCAAAGTCGCGCTGACCTCGGGGGAGACCAGATCGCAGTTCAAACGGTGGCCACCTGGAATAGAGATCAAGCTGTTTCTTGTCCTCTGCCCTGGTTAGGGTCTTGTCGCCGCGGCGAGAAGCCATCTTCGCTTGGATCAGGACCGCCCGTCTCAGTCCTGCGCCCCCAGGGGTCAAGTCCTCAACGACCACCAGGAGATCGGCTAGTTCACAGTTACATCCGTTTCCTGATTGATCCATGAAGTTCGCGATGGGCGATCGGTGACAGAATACACCGGAAAACGACGCCGAGAACCCAGCGCGATTCAGAATCGGCCCCCAGCTCATTCCGATGCTCGGAAGCGCAGTGTGCACGATGGCTGCGACGAAGGCAGGTTCCTGGGGGACCGATCCGCCAAAAGCCAGGGCCACGCCGCCCAACGCATGCCGGATCGCTAGATCCGCAGGTTGCTCGAGCCGTGCCGTGATGTTCTTAGGAATCATTGGGATGGTGGACACTGGGGGCCACCTTTGCCTAGGTGCGAACAATTCGCGTCCACGAACCGCGGCGACCTCACCAATTATTAGCTCGGGCCACGCGGCTCGGAGATTTCGGGGGGAGCCGTCCAAGATTCAAGGAGGCTCAATGGCTATTGCAGGACTGCTCAAGAACATCAGCCTGTCCGTCGACGGACGGGGCCACGCGGGCTAGATGGACCAGTTCGATCCGCCCAAAGTGACGGTCAAGAGGAGTTTCGTGCCGGCCGCATGGAAATGGAGAATCTCAAGGCGACCCTGACCTGTCGGTTGTCGACCGCGACTCACTACTACAAGCTCGTGATCGCGGACGAGACGGTCCACGAGATCGATGTTGAGAACATGATTCGCATCATCGAAATCGTCGACCAGCTGGCGGAGAGTGTCCCCCGACCACTGGGCATCCCCGAGACTCCACACTTTCTCACCCGAGACGCGGCCCTCCTTACAAATCCGACTCGTTGAAATCTACGGAGTTACAGGATTCCGCCGCAAAGCAATACCTGACGGATTCTATAAGCCCCTCATGTTGACCAAATTGTACTGGGAAAGTAGTCTGCTACAGTGATCTCGATTGGTGCCAGCTGCCGCAAACGTCGCAACGTTTGACTGGTTTTGACCGAAACAGCTACAGCCAGGGGTGAATGACGGGTCGACAAGCGGGGCTGAGCGGCATTGCCGCGTGCGCAGTCACCGTTTCACGCAACACCCAGACTCTTCGGTAAGTGATTTGTTTAGACGGATCTTCACGGGCGCCGACAGCCGATAAGCCATTGACCTAGCAGGACTTTGGTCCATTCTCAGGGCCCTGAATCTGCATAGTTGTTCCCATAACACTACACCGTGTCCTTCCACCTCGAATCCATCCCCAACCGCGCCGGCAAACCCGCCATCCTGCTCCGCCAGGCCTGGCGCGAGGGTAAGCGCATCCGCAAGAAAACCATCGCCAACCTCTCCTCCTTCCCGCCCGCGGTCATCGACGGCTTCCGTACTGTCCTCAAGGGCGGCCTCGCCGTCCTCGACCCCTCCTGTTGTATTTCACAGTATTCCGTCACAATTTCTCACAGTGCTACCCAGTCAATGGCAGCCTGATTTGTCACACACTTCCGTCTCCTGCAGAAGAGAAGCGCAGGAACTAGGTTCATACCTCGCAGATTTCAAATGGTTTATCTGAACTTGGCCCGGAACGCTTGCTTCGAATTGGTTCGATTCTCACGCAATCCGCCAGCGGATTAATAGCCTGACGATTCAACGAAATATACTGACTTACAACACCTCCGAGCTCCTGCGCATCCGGCGCTCCGGGCCCCACGGCCATGTCGCCGCCGTCCTCGGCTCCTGCCGCCGGCTCGGCCTCGAGCGCATCCTGCACCGCAGCCGCAGCCGCCAGCGCGATCTCGCCCTTGCCGCCATCGCCGCCCGCGTGCTCGCCCCCGACTCCAAGCTCGCCACCGCCCGCCGCCTCTCCCCCGACACCGCCGACTCCAGCCTCGGCCCCCTGCTGCGGCTCGGTCCCGTCGCCGGCAATGAGATGCTGGCCATGCTCGACTGGCTGCTGGCCCGCCAGCGCTGGATCGAGACCAGCCTCGCCAACCGCCACCTGCAGGACGCCACCCTGATCCTGTACGACGTCAGTTCCAGCTACCTCGAGGGCCGGCTGTGCCCGCTGGCCGCCTTCGGCTACAACCGCGACGGCAAGCGCGGCAAGCAGCAGATCGTGTTCGGGCTGCTGTGCTCGGCCGCCGGCTGTCCGGTCGCCGTGGAGGTGTTTCCAGGCGACACGGCCGATCCGGCCACGCTGGGGACGCAAGTGCAGCGAATCCGCCAGCGCTTCGGCATCGCCCGCGTCGCGCTGGTCGGCGACCGTGGCATGCTCACCACGGCGCGGATCCGCAAGGACCTGCAGCCGGCCGGCCTGGACTGGATCTCCGCGTTACGCTCCAGGGACCTGCGCAAGCTCGTGGTGGCACCCGGGGAAGCCGGCCAGGGCGCCCCCGGCCAAGCCCCGGTGGAGCCCGCCAGCGTGGTCCCGGACACGGTTGCCGAGATCACCAGTCCGGACTTCCCCGGCGAGCGGCTGCTGCTGTGCCTGAACCCGCGCCTGCGCGCCGAGCGCCGCCGCAAGCGCGAGCAGTTGCTGCAGGCCACCGAGGCCGTGCTGGCGGAGATCGCCAGCGCGGTGCGTCGCAAACGCCTGTCCGGCGAAGCCGCCATCGGCCGTCGCGTCGGCGAACACGTCAACCGCTACAAGGTGCGCAAGCACTTCGCGATCCAGATCAGCGCCGACAGCGTCGCTTTCGAGCGCAACCCCGACAGCATCGCTGCCGAGGCCCGGCTGGACGGTCTCTACGCCATCCGCACCAGCTTGCCGGAGCTGGCGGCGGAGGCAGCCGTGGAGGCCTACAAGAGCCTCTCCGGCGTGGAACGCGCCTTCCCCACGAGCAAGGATCACCTGCGGATCCGGCCGATCCACGTCTACAGCGAGAACCACGTGCGCGGCCATGTGTTCCTGTGCATGCTGGCCTATTACGTGGAATGGCACATGCGGCGGCGGCTGGCGCCGCTGCTGTTTCAGGACGACGATCCGGCCGCGGCGCGCGCCCAACGCGACACGCCGGTGGAACCGGCTCGAGTCTCCGCTCGCGCCCGGCGCAAGGCCGCCACCAAGACCACCGCGGAGGGCTTGCCCGCCCATAGCTTCCAGACCCTGCTGGGGGACCTCGCCACGCTCGCCCTGAACCAGGTCGTGCTGCCCACCGAGCAGCAGATCGCGATCACCGTCAGCACCAAGCCCACCCCGCTGCAGCGCCAGGCCTTCGACCTGCTGGGGGTCGAACCGAATCAGACTGTTCCCATAACCGTGACAGGTTGAAGGCCGCTGGCGAACAGAAAAAGTCCAATCAGCACAATGGTTTGCGCAAGAACTGCGGCTTGAATCGGTGGTGAAGATCCGTCTAGGATTCAGGGAGGGGTTGTGCAATGGTCCAGTGTTCCTGCTGACTAGGCGCGAGCCGCGAGCCGCGACTATCCCAATCCACACCAGTTCCGATCGAGAACTCGGTAGCCGCAGGTCTCTCCTTTAAGTCAGTCGGCGCGAAAAACCTCTTTGAGGATGGCCACTCGACCACTCGTTGGCCGGCCCAGTGACCCATCTATACGGTGGGCGGCACTGTGTGTCAGAGTTCGCAGCCACTCCTGCTAGGATTCGCAATGGCCGACACACCAGCGCCACCGTCGGCTGGCACTGTGTTTCGGTATTTCACGTTCAAAGCGCTATCTGCGCCGATGATGATGTCGATGTCGTCGTCGCCTGCGGGATCGGGCGTATCGGTCGCTCCATGGCTCCATTCTTTGCCTCCCTCGTTGTCGCCCCGATCGGTTCGCAGAATCCGCGCCAACTTGACGCCCTGGTCCAAGTATCGGCAGGCCGTGCTCTGGCGGGGGTGTTGATAATTGGTTTCGTGTCCAGCCGGGAAGATCACCCACTTCGGGCTAACGGCATGGATGAACGCCGTGGAACTCCCATTGTCCGCCCCGTGGTGCGGGGCAATGATCACGTCCGAGGCAATGGGGAACTTGCTCTGTCGACTAATAAGCTCGGCTTCGGTCGCGATTGGCTCCGCACCGTCGTGGCGGCCTACGGCGTCGCCCGTGAACAAGATCGACCTTCCAGCGTATTCCAGTCTCACGACGATGCTTCCCGCGTTGCGGGCCATTGACCGGCCCGGCTTCGTGCAGTCACCTGAACCTGGGAGCACACTATCGTAGTGATTAGGGCAGTCGACGCCGGCAAGGAAAGTCACGGTAGCTTCCCCGAGGTGAAAGGTCTTCCCTGGCGCCATCGGGTCTTGGCGGAGGTTGAACACCTCGGTAGTTCCAGCCCTTGCCGCTTGACGTATTGCGCCGTCAGCATCTTTCCAAGCTTTACTCGTTCGCCGAAGGCCCGTTCGCAGGACGGTGTGCACGCGGCGACTCTCGAAGATTTCGTCAGTCGCGCTAAGGTGGTCGGCGTCTGAGTGGCTCAGCACGAGCAAGTCGATGGCTTCATCGCCTGGGATGAGCTCCAAGACTTTCTCGCTTACGTTGGCGTCGTGGTCCCAATGACCCGTGTCGTAGACCATGTAGAAACCGCCTGGAATTACAGTGACCGAAGCGTGTCCAGGGCCGGTGTCGATGACGCGGGTCAGCAGCCAATCATGAGTGGCCGCAAGTGAGGGACTCATGACGAGGAGAACGAGGAGTATGGCACGGGTCACGACGAGCATGGTGGGCCTACAGTTTACCGGAGCGGTTCGCGGTGCTGTCGACTCGGCAGAGGTCGCAGCAAGAAGTGTATATCCGTCGAATTGGGAAGTGTCCGAACAACTGTGCATGCGGGTAGGTGCTGGATTCGAACGAAGGAGGCACAACCGTGACACAGATACCCGAAGAGCCGCTCAAGCAGTTACTCGAGGGATACGAGAAGCGGGAGGACCTGCTGGGAAGCAATGGCCTCCTGTCGAACCTGCAGACGGCCGTCATCGAGTGCGCCCTAGAACTGGAACTGACCGCCCAACTGGGCTATAACCGGCACGACCCGGCCAGCGGGATTCGACGACCAAGTGATCGGCCTGTACGCCCGGGCCCTGAGGTCAGCGCGACGTCCGCGCCCACCTGAAGGAGATGTACAGCGTCTCCGGCTTGCCGGAATTGATCAGCCGGGTCACCGGCGCGGTCGTCGAGGAACTCCAAGACTGGCAGGAGCGGTCCCTGCATCCGGTCTGTCCGGTGGTCTTCCTCGATGCCATCCGGGTGCGGATCCGCGACGTGGGCATAGTGCGCAACAAGGCCGTGCACCTAGCACTGAGCATCCGCAAAGATGGTAGCAAGGAGGTGCTCGGGCTGTGGATCGGGCAGAACGAGGACTCGAACTTCAGGCTGCGGGTGATGAACGATCTCGGCGGCCGCGGCCTGCGCGACATCCTGATCGCGGTGATCGATGGCGTGAAGGGGCAACGAACGGGCCATACGCTCCTCCTCACGTTCCGGAAATCCGGAAACTTCCTGTGGGTCCGGGGGCTGTCCATCCAAATCCGCTTGGCCACGGTAGCCGACCCACTCGCAGGTTCGCATCTCACCCGGCAACCGCCGCCCGGCCCGGGCGGCCAGATTCGATTCGAGCGCGCAGGCCCATGATTTCAGCGGATATACGGTCTATCGGCCGTAGCCCGCGGGTCATCAAGGGTCGGGATTAGCCACTCTTGACCTTATCCTTGCGTTCGCGATCTGGTGATTGACCAAGTCGGTAGTACTACAGATAGTATTATTGAAGTCCCTTGAGGTGTGGTTGCGAGCCCAACACGGTTCGATTTCAGTCGTAGCCGACTGGACGATCTCGCCAATTCGCTTAATGTTCGGGGCTCGTCATTTGCGCGGACTGTAGTGGGAGGCCAGAACGTGACGCCTCAATCTAATCGTGGAGCTTGTCGAAGTGCCGGATCAATGCCTTTTCTGCTGCTACTACGGCAGGGTCATCGTCGTCGTACTGCTCTTTCAAGGCGATTAGACTGGTTGTGAGCGCGTTAAGGCGTCGCACCCATTTGCCCTTTCTTGATTTGATTAGCTCAGTAATGAGCATTAACGGATCTGGCATTGAAGCCTCCTCTCGGGTTGATCTTTCCTCGCATGCGGCTGAGCCTGCAAAACCAATGGGGCTGGATTACATTTGACACGCTGTGTCCGATATACTACACAAGAACTATGCTGGAACCCGCTGTAGTCGAGGGCGACGTCCTCCTGAGGGCCCTCATAGTCGGACCGCTTGTCGTAGAGACGGTCAGACCTAGCTTCAAGGACTAGGTCTCGAACTTCTTCTGGACCGCCTTCCCGCCAAACACTCCCCCGAACAAAAAGGCGAGAGTTGTGTTGTAGTCGTGTCCACATTCGGAGAGGCCGAACGCGTCCGCCAACATCACAGCCAGCCCTCCAACTACGGCGATGAATCCGAGTACGCGAAACGATGACGTGTTTCCCGCGTTGTCCTTGAACATTCCTTGCATGGTTGGTCACTTTCGTCGGCTACTAGCGGTACGTCCAGTCCACGGACGATAGCACGGTGATACTGTCGGGCACAAGTAGCGACCTTTCGTCCTATCGTCCTACTAGCAGGTCAGCAGTGAAAGCCTAGCAGGCTGAGCTTTCCGACGTCTCGCGGACTCCTCAGGAGGTTCTGTTGCGAGCGGGCCGGTCGGACGCTCGACGGCCTTCTCCGGGGACGGCTTCATCTCCGGCAGCACGGCGTCCATGAAGAACGAAATGCCGAAGAGTGCGGCAGCCCAATAGGGACGGCCAGCAGCAGGGGACAGCCGCCATGGAACCGTCACAAACCACAGGTCAAATACGGCCTGCCCGGAGTAGTCCGCTGTACACCCTCAATCAAGGCACGCGCTGTGGCTGCATCAGCTCTTAAGTCTGAGCTGCTCGATTTCGCGGATCTGGCCCACCTCGAACCGGAACTCGGAGGAATTGCTCCAGCAGAATGAACCGTGCACTATGCTGTTGCTGCTGCTCGTGACCGAGAACCCGGAGTACGGGCCGGTGCCTCAGCGCCACGCTGTTCGAGCGATCAACAGGGCTCGGTGAGGGCCGATCAGAGCTGAGGTTGCCGGGCAGGTGAAGTGGGCGGGGAGGACGCTGTAAGGTGTGGTACACTCTGCGCGCCCATCGTGGGGCACCGTCCATGGCATCCCGAACTGATCGGCGTGCGCACCAGCGTCGGCGTGGTGGTCAAGCGGGCAGGGAAGACCGACTAAGGAGAGCCGCAGCTGCACAGCGACCACCCCCGCGCTCGCGCTCAAGCGGTGCGAGCACGACGCCGAGTTCGTCTGCGAGGGCAGGTGGATGGCCCGGACGATTGTGTGAGGCAGTGGGCGGATAGGCGGGATGGCGAGGAAAGTAAGCTAGGGACATTTGATCTTGGTGAATTCAGGTGAGAGGTTGAGAAAAGTGATCTGGTCCATATTCAACGGGACACGCGAGAAAGTGGAACTATCGGTCCTCCTTGGCGGTGCCCCCTTGCTCGTCGCAATGGTCGCTGTCCATTTTCTTGTTGACCAACCTATGATAGATATGACTACTAAGCAGTTGAAATGTTGCTTAAGTCCGGACCCTGACTTCACGGCAGAAGTGCTAAAATTTTCTGGCATTTCTCTCTGTTATATCGCCCTCTGTATAGCAATTACTACCTATTTTATATATCTAATTTACAAGACTGACTGTGACAAGAAATCTCGTATAGGATGGTTTGTTTTGAATTCCGTGATTTGGGTACTGATTTGGTGGATTCTATACTCCGAGCTTGAGAAACCTATCACTAGTGCCACCTCTGGTGTGATTGATGAAATCTACAGGAAAGTTGGACAGACAGCAACATCAAGTTGGACGCACGTGTGTCAACGAAATATCCTCCACTACCCGGTGAGGGGATTTGGCTTGGCTGCCGTATGGTTTGGTGCCTTAGCCGCGGCGATGATCGCTGCCAGCGCCAGCATGGGGGACGGTGACAAGATCAATTCTGCACGTACGCAACTGTTGCACAGTATGATTGCGATGACAGTCCTTCTCGTCGCGAGTACCGTCTTGATCGTCTTATCGCTACACAATCATCATCCTCTTTATGAAGACGAAGCGGTCTTGGAGAAATTTGACAATTTTGCGGACTCCATCGGAGTTTTTTGGGGATCCATATTCACAACAATCCTAGCCGGAATCTTCGTGCCACACATTTTTCGCCTGCAGACAAGCATTTCGAACTCCACAAAATGGAACAGCGAGTTTTCCCAAAATTTGGAAATGGTTCTGGCAACTCTAGCTCCATTGATTGCTGCGGTATTATCCGTGTTCTTGAGCGACAGCTGAGTCGCCTTATGAACAAATTCGTTTAGAGGACGAGTGGGTGTCGGGAGGTGGCACCGGATTCTCGGAACGTAAGCAAGGGTTGACTTCGCCAGGTTCGAAAGGGAGCTACATGGCGAAGAGACGAAAGTTGGTGGAAAGTTCAATGCCCGACCTGCGTGTGACAGCGCCCGTCAATGAACCTTTCCAGCCAACACAGATGAACTCTGGTGAGTAGCAATGAGGTGGTGTCGGCTGGTTGAACAGCTTGTCGGCATTATTGCAGTGGACATCGCAACTCCTCTGAACCGACTTGGGGGATTGGAGCTGAAGGAAAACGATCTGACACGTTGCGTCCAGCGCATGTCAGTCGATCGGCCGGTTTTTCCGGTTACCCTCAGCCGGTCATCGCCCCAAACTGGCCTGCGGCGGCTGGACGGGTTCAGGCCGGCGTAAGTCGAAGCTGGCGCTCTCGTCCCTATAGGACGACACGTTGACCGTGAGGCCGACCGCCGGTGCGTACTGGAAGAGCATCAGAAGCTGCAGGTGGGGCAGCTTCTGGCTCTTGCGAGCCCGTCGTCCTTTCACGCGAGTGCTAGCAGCCAGATATACTAGCTGGCGCCCGAGGCTCCAGTCCAAACGACGGTACTGCAGGGATACAAGTCACGGAGGTGAGTGATGGCCAAATACCCGAGCTGTGTTGCTTCTGACCCAGGACCGTTGCGGACGGAACGTCTCGACAACGGAAGACGGCGGCTCTTGCGGGATCTCAACGTTGAGCTCGGCGGGCACAGCATAACAGTGCCGGTGGGATTCGACACGGACTTCAGTTCTATCCCGTGGTTTGGCCGGTTCGTGGTCCGGTGGTCGAAAGTCGATATCGCCGGAGTCGTCCACGACTGGTTGTACGCGAAGGGTCCGTTGGCGAGACGGGAAGCGGACGACCTGTGGAGGTTGGCGGCTCGCTCCGGCCAATACCGTGCGAACCGAGTTCAGGCGTGGTTGTGCTGGAAGGCGCTACGGTGGTTCGGTTGCTGCGCTTGGCGAGGACATTGGAAGTCCCGAGACGAGGCCGGCAAACTACGCCTTACGGTAAACGCGGAGGTTGCCGCGCTTGGGGAGCGCTTGAAAGAACTGAGGGACGAGAAGAAACTCAATGTGGAGCAAGTTGCCGCCAAGATGGGCGTGCGCCCGGCGGTTGTCGAGTCTTTGGAGGTCGGCGGGAATCCAGACGTCCCGCTTCACACCGTCTACCGTTATGTCTCGGCGATAGGCGCCAAGGTCAACGTGCAGTAGCGGAGAGCGTGGCAATCGTTTCCGAGTCGGAGTGTGTGATGAACCAAAGCAGGTAGTCCGGCTGTGAGCCGGGATTGGGCTCACGCTTGATTCGCGGAGTATTGTCAAGTCTCTGCTCGTCGGTGACCATAGATCTGTGAAGTCCTTGTATCGAGGTCACCGGTTCCCGCCTGAGATCATTCGCCACGCCGTGTGGCTCTACTATCGGTTCACCTTGAGCTTCCGCGATGTCGAAGACCTGCTCGCCGAGCGCGGCGTCACCGACTCCTACGAGGCAATCCGCTTGTGGTGCGCAAGTTCGGCCCCGCGTATGCGCACAACCTGCGGTGCCGACAAGGCCGGCTAGGCGATGTCTGGCAATTCGATGAGGTGTTCATTAGGATCCGCGGGGAATGCTACTACCTCTGGAGAGCGGTGGACCAGGACGGCGACGTCCTGGACATCCTGGTGACGTGCCGTCGGGACGCGAGAGCCGCCAAGCGCTTCTTCCACAAGCTCTTGCAGGGGCAGGGTGGATCGCCATGGCAGCTGGCCACGGACCAACTCGGAAGCTATGCGGCAGCCCACAGAGACCTCGGGCTGACGGCGGCCCATCGAACCGGACGGTACGAGAACAACCGGGCCGAGGTGTCCCACCAGCCCATCCGGGGGCGGGAACGCCACATGCGCCGCTTCAAGTCGGCCGGGCAAGCGCAGCGATTTCTGGCGGTCCATGCGGCCATTGGCAGCGCATTCCGGGTCGCGCGTCATCACCGCAAGGCAATACAGTATCGACCGAGCCGTGTGCAGGCCCTCCACACTTGGGATTTGGCGACGTGCGGTAGCTAAAGAGCAGTACACGCATCGATTGTCGGATCAGAACCGCTTCTGTCCCCGTCAACTTGACAACGCCCTCTAGCGGGGCCGGAACGTGCAACCGAACGGCTCAAGGATTCGCCATACCAATCTCTTCGGCAGCGTCAAGAAACCTGCCATTGCCGCCGGTGCCGCGATCACTGCCGGAAAGAGGATCCTAGCCGACTAGTCGAGATCTCCGGATCCAAGCCGGTTGTAGAAGTGCGACATAGGACAGTGTGGGAAGGCGGCTTAAGGGTAGCAACGAAACTGTGGCAATATGGCGAGCGCCGGTAAGAGGAACGGCCTAGGCGGTTCATTGCGGTGGCGAGTGCGGCGGGCCGCAGGCCGAGACGGAAGTTAGGGGATATATGCCTTACTCGCCGTAGGCCGCTGACCATTGACTCTCGGAGCTCCCAAGCTTGACTAAGTACTGTCACCCTTTCGAAACCTCGACTCGGAATGAATCGGCAGAGTATCGAAGAGCAGTGTCAAGTTCCCAATGGCCTGCGGCAATGAATCAGTGAAATCGCTGAATCGAGGCAACCGATTCCGTTCTGGATCATCAGCCACGCCGTGTGACTGGACCACGGGTTCAGCTCGAGCATGCATGACTTCGAAGGTCTCTTCGCCGAGCGCGGAGCCACTCTCCCAACATGATGACCCGGCTGTGGTGGCGCAAGTGTGGACCTGCATTTGACCGTGCCCTACGCGGTCACCGAGGTCAACTTGGTGCCATCTGGTACTTCACGCCGCTAGGACGCCTCATTGAACGACTCGGGTAGATTGCCTGGCCTGTACTCCAAACGCTCGTTCTTCATCCGTTCCATCACGCTTCTGTGGATCAGCGCACCCTCAGGGATCACTCGTCGCACGCGTCGCCACGCACGCCAAAACCCTCTTCTCGACTCGTGGATTTGTCCAAACGAGTCGGGTCTCAATCTAGCCTCCCACCCTGGTTTCAGGCGCAACCCCTTGGCTCTGGCGTTCTCCAGCATCCACTTCAATGCGATATCGGAAAGGCCCGCTTCCGCATACGACCCGCCTACGTCCGAATGCACTCCGGCGAACCAGACTTGCGTGATTCTGTCCTGGCTAGCCGGTTCACGCCACAGGCTCGGGGGAAACTTTCGACGCTGCTCGTCGATCGAGACCGCTTGGTATGCATGTCCAACGTCCTCATGTAGAGTTGCGTCGAAGAATTTCCGACCCCAGAACCAACCCATCGATCCGACCGTATCCCACACCCCGATGAAGTGCGGATGGCACTCATGGCAATAGGTGTCCTTGAAACCAGAAGCAATGCTGTGTCGCTTGGCATTGTTGTAGATTCTGGACGCGTATGGAACTAGGTTTGTGCTTCCCTTCTCCAGCAACCCACACCGGTTCAGCATTCCCGCGAGCGCGCGGACCGTGAATGCACCCCGACTAAAACCGAACAAGAACAGCTTGTCGCCCGGCTCGTACCGATTCATCAAGTAGCGATACGCGTCCTCAATGTTCTGTTGCAGCCCAGCGCCGAAGGCTTTCCCCAGCACGATCCCCACACGCCGCCCCAGCTCACGACCGAGGATGCTGAACGTACCCACGCCTGGATCGTAGAAGGCAATCTGCTGCTCATCTCGGACGATGGCCTCGTATAGCTTCACCACGTTCGTGTTGTCCTTGCCGTACTCGTTTCCGGTACCGTCGCAGCAGACGATGATGTTTATTGGCATTTGCTTGCGTCCATCTCCACCATAAACGCAGTTGCGCGACATGTGGAGAATCATCCCACAGGCCGAGCCCGTGGGGCACGTCCAGGAATCGCCCGCGTCCCTAGCACCGACTCCCCTATACTCCCGGCAGAACTTCGATGCCTGTCTCCGAGGAGCTTCCCCGACTCCGCCCTGCAGGCCCCGGGGTCCTGTCCCACCCCGCTTGCCCGGCCTCCAGCGCCCGCTCCACCTCCTGGATCCGCGCTAGCCCGGATATCTCACCACGGGGGCTGGACATGAGGCGTCAATTCGTGGTAAGCTATTTGTTTTCACGCAATTACGAGCTTCCTGAAGACCACGCCTCATGCCGACACACTGTACCACAATCGAACTCCCTGACAACGGCCGCCGAAAGGTGGTCGCCAGCTTCGACGGCGGCCGCATGTCCTCGGACGGCGGGGCCGTCATCCTGCGGGCCGCCGACCGCGCCCTCAAGCTGACCGCCCGCATGGCCGCCTGCTTCAGCGATCACCGCAATCCGACGCGCTGCGAGCATTCCTTGCAAGACCTGATCGCCCAGCGCCTGTACGGGCTCGCGCTCGGCTACGAGGATGTCAATGACCATGACACCCTGCGCGACGACAGCCTGCTCGCGCTCGCGCTCGGCAGCGCCGACGTGACCGGTCAGAGCCGCGTGCGCGAGCGCGACCGGGGCCATCCGCTGGCCGGCTCCAGCACCCTCAACCGGCTCGAGCTGGGCACCCCCGAGCAGGCCGGGGAGGACCGCTACAAGCGCATCGTGGCCGATCCGCAGGGGCTCGACGCGCTGCTGGTGGAGCTGTTCCTGGAGGCACACGCGGAGGCCCCGGAGGAGATCGTGCTGGACGTGGACGCGACCGACGACCCGCTGCACGGCGAGCAGGAAGGGCGCCATTTCCACGGCTACTACGACTGCTACTGCTACCTGCCGCTGTACGTGACGTGCGGTGCGCACGTGCTGAGCGGTCAGCTGCGGTCGTCGAGCGTGGACCCGGCGGAGGGGGTGGTGGAAGAGCTGGAGCGGATCGTGGGGCGGATTCGGCAGCGCTGGCCGGAGGTGGCGGTCATCGTGCGCGGGGACGCTGGGTTCTGCCGGGAGGATCTGATGGCGTGGTGCGAGCGGCAGGAGGGCGTGAACTACGTGTTCGGGCTGGCGCAGAACCCGCGGCTGAAGCGAGCGGTGGGGCAACAGCAGGAGCGGTCGCGACGGCGGGGGCTGGCGAGCGGGCGGAAGTCGCGGCGGTACCGGGATTTCCGCTACCGCACGCTGGGGAGCTGGAGCCGGACGCGGCGGATAGTGGGCAAGGCAGAGTGGTTGCCGGGCGAGGCGCGCAACAACAACGTGCGCTTCGTGGTGACGAGCCTGAGCAAGCGCCGGTGGGGGACGCAGGAGCTGTACGCGGAGCTGTACTGCGCGCGGGGGGACATGGAGAACCGGATCAAGGAGCAGCAGCTGGACCTGTTCGCGGACCGCACGTCGGCGGCGACAATGCGGGCGAACCAGTTGCGGTTGCACTGGGCGCTGTTCGCGGCGGCGCTGCTGGCGGTGATCCGGGGCTGGGCGCTGGCGGGGACGGAGCTGGCGCGAGCGCAGTTCGGGACGATCCGCACGCGGCTGTTGAAAGTGGCAGCGGTGGTGCGGGTGAGCGTGCGCAGGATCTGGGTGTCGTTGTCGTCGCTGTTCCCGCGGCAGGAGCTGTTCGCGCACTGCCTGGCGCGGCTGAGGGAGCTGGAGGCGAGCTAGCCGGGGAAGGGTCAGAGCGAGCGGGCGGGCCGCCACGAGGGGCACAGGGGAGGTGTGCGCAGGGAGCGCGGATTGGCCGGGCCGGAGGCCGGGACAGCGCTGGAGTGGGCTCCGAAGGCGGGACCGGGCGGTACGCAGCGGAGGATTCGCGGGAGGGTGGTGTCAATCCCGCTGATCACCCCTCCCTACAGGGTCCAGTTTCGGGGCTACTGGACTGCGGTCCCGGGGCTGCTGAGCGTTGGTGAGCTATCCGGGCTAGCCGCTGCTCCCGCAGGCGCAACCCCTCCAGTAGCCCGTTCGCGCTGCGCTACGGCCCTGTGCAGCTTGGCGGCGAGCACCTCGGCAAGACGCTCGAGCTTGCGCCTCACGTCGTTTGTTTGCCTTCGAGGATCATTTCCAGGGACTCTTGCACGGCTGGGCCTGCGAGGACGAGTCGCCCGTTGAGCCGGAAGATGTCGCTGAGGAGGAGTCTAGCGGCAGGCCGTTTCCGTTCAGCAGCTTCTGGAGGCGGTTGCGTGCCTCGCCAAGGATCGGGAGGATCTGCTGGCGTTCTACGACCAGCCGGACGAGCGCTGGCAGCACCTGCGGACGACGAACCTGATCGAGAGCGTCTTCGCGACAGTGCGGCTGAAGACGGTCAAGACGCTTGGGTGCCTGAGCCGAATGAATGCGGTCGCGATGGTGCTGCAGGTAGTGCTATCGGCGTAGCAGAAGTGGCGCCGCCTGAATTCAGCGGTTCCAACATTGGTCCATAGCTCCACCTAGTCATATGCGAATCGTTAGGAGTATAGACACTATCGCGGATGCGTCAGTATATGGATTGCAATAGCCTCGTTCCCAACGACAAGAACTAGACAACTAATGAAATCTCAATCGTCGGACAACTGATCTCAGGTTCCAAGCGTATTGCTGCCCACTATCTGGATTCTCTCCGAATCTTGGACTATTGATTTTGACAGAATAGATGGCGCTCAATTCGCGATTGTATAACATTAATTCAAGCAGATCTGAAGAATCTCTTCGAGTACTATAAATCTTCGACCGGTGAATGACATCATTATTTCTCTCATTAGACTTCGCTTCCTCTCCAAATTGGAATTGCCACCGACTCTGATCACTGGACAACGAGACCCTTACGAAAAACCCAATACCGCTGCCCGCATTATCATCAAGGTATTCAATGTCTAGCCCCAACGGGAACTGCTGTCGGGCACTTCGACTATCTGCTGTCCCTGATATGGGAGCAATCTCGGCCATCCTCGACCTGATATCAAGAAATCCTAATGAAACGTTACCGTCTTCTGTGGCAAGCTGCCCTCGATTTGCCTGACTAGATTCAGTGACATTGAGATTATCTTCTCGAAGACTCTCCGCGACAATGGTTCCTTTCGTTTGTAAAACCAACCGGACAGATTCATCATCGTCTCCCGAAAAGAATGCTGACAGATTCGTAGTATCGCCCATTTCATAAATTCTCCCAAGCGAGGGCAGGCTCTCAGTGAGGCGAATAATTGCGACTCGTTGCTTTTCAGAGATATCAGATAGCTGCTTCGAAATGGTAACATTAATCCAGTCATTGTCGGATCCGAGATCAGCAACCCTCAATGGAAGTGTTGAGTTTCGAGCGAGGTCAATGATTGCGTTATCCTCAGCTATCTTGTCGTTCCGAACTAGGCGGTATCCTGAGAACAACAGAGAGGAGATCACCGCAAGAACGATCAAGTATAGCAAGTACTTTCTGAACTTTCGAGCATCTTCTATTCGAGAGAGGGAAGACTGGATCAGAGCATCGTAGTCCACTTCTTTCGCGTTCAGGTATCTTCTCCAGTAGCTCTCGGATTCTAGAAAAATCGCTCCTAGCCTCCTGATCGCTGTATTCTAGGAGCTTGAAGAGCGGGTTGTGAAAACTCGAGATCCTCATATCCAAAGTCTCACCGATGCGGGATTGCCATACCGGTCCCCAACGGTCTTCGACAGGGTAGCACTGTGCGCCGAGCGACGCACTTGGAATAGTAGTGGAGTGAGTGAGGGCGTATCGGTCAAGCGTCGTGACCAGCAGGTTGTGAAGCGTACTAGGAAAACATCTGTGTTGTGCGTGCCGGATGATGATTCCGGGGAAGGCGTTGCGGTGACGGGCCAGGGTTGCAAGAAAATGTGGCCGGCACTAACCGCGGAGAGACCCTCTCCATCCGAGCACTCGCCGAGGAAGCCAGTCGCGGTTCTTCTGGATTCGTTGGCCGATGCGGTCTTGAGGGAAGCACCGGTTTCCGGGTCGACCCCACACACACGCTCGAACGTTGCCTTCCGAGTGTGACCGAACCGCAAGTAACTCCTCAGCGAGAATGCAATCCGGCATGGCAATGCGCAAGAAGTTCCTGGACGCTAGCGTGAGCCCCCTACCGAAACTTCGTGGGAAACTGAGTCAGTTTCGGTTTCGCAGGCGCCCGCGGTCGCAATGCAGGCTCGTCGTCGGCGCTAGTCTCAACTGCGCTGAGAATCCTCACCGGTGTGTGCAATGGCGGCTCGGATTGCGGTCGGTAATGGGACTAGTGTCCGATGCTGGTCTTCGGGCAGGTTCGGATCTGTGCGGGAGTCGTGGGGAGTGTCTGCCCGTCACCTCTCTCCCCGAGATTGCGCGCCTAGCACTCACCTCCTTGGTGAGATTTCTGCACTACCAGCCGTCGGTTTAACCTCGCAGTTCGGCTACCTGGATCTCATTGTGGGACATTAAGTGGAATACTGCACTTGGAATTCCTCATAAACCTTTTGGTTTCAGTGAATTAGAAAATTATCATGGCGGAGGAAGAGGGATCAAAATGGTTAGGAGCGGAGGTGGTTGTGGTAGGCGATCAACGGGACAGGGAACGTGCAAGGTCTGGTGGCTACGAAGGGCGCGTCCAGGCGCCCTTGGTTTTGTCTCAGAATTGGAATGGCTGCGGTCACAGCGCAGGATGTCGACATCGACGCTGGCCAGCGGCTCGAGAAGCTCCCCTGAAATCGACTTCGTATAGCGAAAAGGGGGGCTTGGTTGCTCGGGGAGATGTATGACGAACGCAAAGCCTGCTTCGACTCGCTCGGCACGGCGTACGGACCGGCGTCCAGCGTCCCGCATGCCAGGAACCTGAAGAGGAAGAACCGCGAGGTGGATGCGGTAACGGTCAGCAGGGTCCAAGATCTGTGCCGGAACGCCATACTGCAGATGGTGAGGGGGGATCCGTGCCGAACAGGGACGAGATCGCGCAGTGCACGAGGGACGAAGAACGGACCGGCTGTCGTGCAAATAGGGGATGTTCTTGCGACGAAGTCCCCGGGAATCGAGCGGTGCAATCGCGGTCTACCCTGCGAGGACTGGCATTTGACCAAATCCCAAAGTGGTATTTCTAGGAGTAACGGACTTCTTGATTCCTGTGTAAGTGTACTATTTGCAATATCTTAAAAGATTACGATGGTGGGCGGCACTGATCGAGACGGTTGCCGGGTCCGGGAGAGCGGTGGACGCGGCCGGCAACCTCTACGTGGCGGACTTCTAATACGAGCCGGTGAGGCGGATCGATCCGGCGGGCCTCATCGGCACGATCGCCGGGCCTGGAGCCCGAGGCTTCTCGGGGGATGGGGGTCCAGCCTCAATCCCTGGCAGTACCTCGCCTGGTCGGGGTAAAATAGACTGAGAATTCTCGATCACGAAACGGTGGGTGCTAGGAACAAGTCTCGAAACAGGGGCAGGAGCAGGCGGCTCGGCTTGTACACTCGCGGGAACACCGCGTGTCCGATCTGCCTCGTGGGATTCACCCGTGGTCAGGCGGCCTCTGGCAAGGCAGTCACGCTGGAGCACGTCCCCATCAAGGCCCTTGGTGGCAGGCCTCGTTGTCTGACCTGTAAGAGCTGCAAGTCAATTGCCGGCCGCGGCATCGACCAAGCGGCCGCAATGACAGCGCAGGATCGGTTCGGTGTCACTGTCGACATCTTGGGGAAGCGGGACACATTCATGTTATCGCTAGAAGGCAAAGCCCTCACTCGACCGTTCGGGGGATATTCGATCCAGGACATCCGGGACTGGGAGAACTCCGGATCACGGAAGTTCACAATGTCAATACGGATCCCGAACTCCGGCGCGGTTGCCTCGTCTGCGCTGAAGTCGGCGTACCTCGCCTTGTTCTCTCTCCTAGGGCAGCACGGCGGATACGCCTATGCCCAAGGTGGCGCCGCAACGCCAATCCGTCAACGAATCATGACCCCACCAAAGCACGGTGCACTGGACGAGTACGTCATCAAGGCCCCGGGAGATGTTACCCTCAACGACATTTCGCTCGTGAATAAGCCCCTGCCGTGCTGGGTGCTGAAGATTGCGAGTCATTTGGTGCTCCTCCCGCTCACCAACGACGGTCCCGGCAATTCGCCACTGAAGGACTTGGGGCGGGTGGGCCAAGGATGTCCAATCGTACTCTCTGGTCGGGCGTCCTGGTCGTTCTCGGATTTCGGGGCGTTCGACACCGCTCCAGTTCACCTAGTTGGTCCAATTCGTGGGGCTGGAGTTGAAACTGGCGAGTCGCTGCTTGGCCTTCGTATTGGTGGCGTCATGCCTAACAGCCGTTCATTGGAGGGTGCCTGCATTTTTCACGCGGGAGAATACGCCACTCTGCTCTTTCCGCGTCGGGCTCGGACTCAGTGATGAGCCAAGATAGTCCTTTCCAATTCACAGATGCGCCTGAAGGAGGCTGGGGAGAGGAAGTGGGAAGAAGGCGATTATAGCGGTCTGGGGGAAGGGGTCGCAGGGGAAGGGGAACCCCGGGTTGCAGGCATCTGCCGAGGTGTCCGGCAGATGCGAGGCCAGGCTGTCCGGTATCGAGCTGGCCGTCCGTCGCGTCTTCGGGAAAGGGAAATCGCTGGACGCCCCCAACATCGACCGTCTTGCGCGAGTAAGTCCCATGTGGCGCTGCCCGATCGCACCGCCCCTCGAGGCCACTGAGCCGGCCTCGCTGTACGCAATATCGGTGAGAATGGCCCAGCCTGAATGCTCAGCGTGCACTCCGCGCGGACTCGATGCAATCTGACGGTTATCGATTGGTCAATTCGTGTCGTGCCCCCGGATTCTAGCCGAGCGCAGCACTGCTACAAAGCCGCCGCCATGACGGATTGACGCCGCTTCCCCACCAACCAGGCACGACCCGGAACAGTCCGGTTCAACAGACCAAGGGATGGTCACGAGCCGATGAAAGCGCCAACATCCAGCCTGCGTCAATCCCCCAAGGAATCAGGAAGTCCAGCGCGGTCTAACCGGCGAAGAATGGCATTTGATCGAATCTCAAAGTGGTATTTCTAGTAGTAACTAACTTTTGAGTTATCTGATAAGCCTATTAAAATCAATAACTTAAAATAGATTAGTGGCGGTGAAGGTGGGAATCGAACCCACGAATAAAGGTTTTGCAGACCTTTTCTCGAATAGGTCTATCTTGTTTATTTTCAATCGTTTATAAGTGATTCAAAGAAGGAGAGGGACCATATCGGGACCAAGTTGCACGCGGGGATCTCCAACCGCAGACAACTCGGCAGCGATGCATTGTACCTTGGAGTGTCCCTAGCAACATGTGGGACCAGACTCCGCTGAGAGTGATCCCGCCAGCCCAGCCCGTCAGGAGTCTGACCCCCAATTGACCCCAATTAGACCCTTTGGAGTCGAATTCCTCTTTAGCGGTCGCGAACACGTTTCCAGCGCGCTGCAGGGCCGGGCCCTGTGGACACAACCTGTCCACGATCTCGCAGCTCAGCCAAGGCCCGCCTGACCTGACGTTCACTGATTTGCAGGGGTAGCCGCGCGTGGCTGGCGCGTAGAGGCAAACCCTCTCCCGAGCGCTCCAACACTGCCAGAATCGCCTGCTGGCGTTCAATCAGATCGTTCCCGTTGGGGCGGGGCGCAACGAAGTAAGGGTACCGGAAACGCACCGTCACGCAGTCGCCGCGCTCCTCGATTTCATCGTGGTGGCGGTCCGGCGGCGCAACCCTCGGATCGATGTGCGCCGTGTCGCTGGCGGAGGAGGCGGCGATACCCGTATTGTGGTGAGAGATCCGGACAAGCTCGGGTCAAGCTCGAGACCTCCTCGGTTGCCCGGGGGGCGGTCCATCCGCCACGGTCGATCGTCGTGTCCGAGAGAGTCGAAGTTGCCGAGCCACGAGATCGACATTGCTCCTCGGCGAATCCGTACTGGACGAAACACAGATTGTTGGCGGGGCGTCCGAATTGGACGGTGATCGTTTGCTCGTCGATCGGGAGATCGGCGCTGGCGTGGACAAGCTTGCGGAACTGCGTGCCGGAGGTCTGGTGCTGGTGGCGGCCATCACGCGCCGGTCATTGCCTACGTCTATCTGCGAGTGCTTGCCGGCAAGGCCGGCTTCACCCCCGAAGTGGCGCTGCGCATGGAATCTGTGCGCAACCTTCATGCTGGCCTGCGGCCGGATCTCCAGACGGACTACGATCTGGCCTAGGCACGGCGCCACAACGCTGTGCCCTGACAATTATCTGACGCGGAAGGAGGGGTCCACCCTAAATGGCTTCGCCTAGCATCGAATGCGTCGCCAGCCACGGAGCGAGTTGGGCGTGCTGGTGCTTGGCAAGGCAGCAGCCCGCTAAGGTCACCACTGCCCTTCGCGCTGTAATTGCGAGCTCCGCCGCGCTTCGAGGGCTAGGGTTGCGCGGGTGAATCACCGGACTCCGGCTGTTTCGGGGAAACAGCCCTGCCGAAACACGGTTCGTCTGCGAGTAAAGCACTGTTTGCCTCTCACCGAAACATTCAGAGCCGTGCAAGTGTCCTGTGTGTCAGTGCTTTAGCGATCCGGCCGGGACGACTGAGGCAACGGCGGCGAACGGCCGGCGAGACGGGAACGCCTCCTGAGAACGGCCCCCGCTTGCACAAGCTGGCGTTTCGCAGAGGTCGCTCCCGGGATCTTTCCTAACGGGAAGGCCTGACGGCCCTGGGGCCGCGTAAGCAGCCGTCCAACGGTCCGAGCCCCAGTATGCGCCCTAGCGATTTTCGCCGCACACAAGGTGTCGGCGGCACCCCGAGAGCTCGCCGTGCTGGGCGAGGCGCTGCAACCCTCGCACGTTGCGGGGCTGATCGTTCCTTCCCTCACAGGCGATGTCCTCGTAGACGCGGAGCATTGACCGGGGCGCGCTTGAAGAATCTACGATTCAGCCGGGACGAATCGAGAGAGCTGCAACCTAGTACTGTCCTGATAATCCTCCACAGACGGACTTAGGGTCGGATCAGCCCCAAGGAGTTCAGCTCAACGTTGATAGTTCCGTCGCCCTGTCTGGAAACTGCGATACCGTTGTCCCGCACCAGTGTTTCTAGAAGATCTCCGATTTCTTCAAATAGACTCTTGTCCTGCCATCGACCGTACGAGTCCGAGATCTGGCCGCAATTCAAGCAGAGCCTCTTGAAAACGGACTCGAACCAATTGTCTTCGATAGCGTTTCGCAAATCGGGAACATCATCCAACGAATATGAGAGTCCATGCATAGTGCCGAGAACGTAGCTGGCAGATTTCATGAGATTCCCGTAAGTGTCGAACGTTTCGCCGAGGATGCGAGCATGGTCTTGATGACTGGTATAGTCCACAATCATCGCATCGGCTTTGGGTCGAGATTCTGATAGTAGTTGAATGAAAACCTCAAGGAAATCTTGGAGTTGGGTATCACTCTTGGACAGCCACGCTGTTCGCCAGCACGCTACGTATTCGTCATAACAAGCAAGGATACAGTCCCACCGCTTGGCGTTTAGCAGGTTTCCGTTCGTCACTGGCCGCAAGAGTACGTTTGGAAACTGGGAATCAAACTTCCCTGTCGCCTCGACATGTGCGCACTCGTGCAGGATCACTAGGAGAGCTTTCTGGAACGTCTCAGACGTCGGATCATCCGCTATGCCATTGATGGATTGGGACGAGAACACAATATGGCTCTTGATCTGGCCATCGCGGATGACTGTCAGAGTTGTAGCGATTGCGGAAGCTACAGCGTCGTTCGTTGGAGCAAAATCCGAGGATGGAGTGTAGCCACGGTCAAGGTCTTGGCCCCCCTGACGGAGGTCGTCGGCGATCGTCACCCCGCCGAGGCCAGACAGGTCCATGCAGCGGCTAAAGTACGTAATGAAACCTTGGACCTTTTCTGCTAACAGTTCAGCATCCCCTTCGGATCGAAATGATCCGATCATAAAGTACTGCACAGTATCGTCTACCGAAATCGGAGGCAGCTGCGGATCGTGTTTCATGGGCCGACCCAGTCAATGCTAGCAAGAGACGTCGCTAGCTCTTGGCCCGAGTTGATCACTGCAATGGATCGCCACGCAAAACAGACGATGGCACAGCTACAAGAGGCGGAAGTGTTCGAACTGCGCCTTAGCTGTGGAAAGTGCCGTGAAGCAGTCGTCGCGTCCGCATTTCGACCTGGGCGGCCTGAGCGGGACGGGCTTGGGAGCGGGGAGGTTGTCGGAGCTGACTGTAGTCGGAGTCAAGCACTAGACTTCCAGTGGCACTTCGAAGACTGGGTGTCGTCGATTGCCGGACTGGGTGGGGGCGCTCGGGGGGGCGCCGTTGCTGTGCGTGCCATTCGGAACGGGTGAGAGCATCAGGTAAACCTGATCGAAGTGCTTTGGACGCTTTAGCTTGACCGTGTCCAGGTACCCCGATACGGTTTCTTCGCACAGCCAAGGCTCATCGGTGAGGATCAGCAGGAACTGCTTCACCAAGGCAGAATCGCGCATGCGGGCGTCCTTGTTCAGCGTTATTTCATTCAGTCTGCTCCGGAAACTCTCTCGGTCCCAAATCGGTACTGACGGCCCCGGGGGTCCCAACGGATCCCACCCTGATCCTGCGGCCCTGCGCAATCTTCCGTATTCTCTGATCGCTTCGCTATCCACCAGCTCGGTCACTTCCACGCCAAACGTTCTTCCCGACAATTTGGCAAGGCAGTCAGGGTAAGCGTCGGAGTTCTTTCGAATCGAGTCAATGTCAATCTGGAATCCTCGCCTGTTCATTTCCGTCGACCAATTCCTAACGGCATCAACCTCCATCCATGGCCGGGTAGAGTTGTCCGCATGCCAAAACGTCGCGTGCCCGCGCTTCTCGTCAATCTCAGCCCTCCGCTGGAGCGCCGCGAGCAGCGCCTTCTGCTCCCGTTCGTCTAGTTCGTTCTCATCACACATGGTGTGCCACTACTTTGAGGGTAATCCACGTCCAATACGCACTGCACCGCTCTGAATCGAGGTCACGTCGCTGCTCCCAGACTTCTTCGTAGTTCATTCGACATTGGCGATTCACCAGTCAGCGAGGCAAGTAGACGCGGCACGAAGCGTCTGCACTCACCCGTGCGATTCTAACGGACATACTGGATTGATAAATGGCGCGAGTCCTGTTCAGAACCCCATGCTCCGGTCCGCCCGTGAGAGATCAACGATGAGCCTGTTTGAAGACTGTGAGAGAACGCATCTAGGACGATCCCGACTGCACGAGTCAGAGTACGCGTACCTCAAGCGTTCCGCACGGCCTCAAGTGATCGAGGCGTGCGAACTGTGCGAGCGGTGGTTCGCCGAGTATAAGTCGGGCGCGTCGGTAGACGAACTCAAGCACTTTGTCGCGAGATTTCGCAGCAAGAGACCTGACCAGCACCACGGCGCTTGGTTTGAGCTCCTTGTTCACCATGTGCTCCTTAGGCTAGGCTTCGCCGTTTGCGTCCGCACTCGCCCGGATTTCGTTGCGATTTCGGACGGCCACCGCGTTCTTGTGGAAGCCACGGCTGCGGGGGTGAGACGAGAGATCTCGCACTACGAGGACGATGCGCTTCAGAAGCTGGCTGACCTCAAGTCGGAGAACTTCTACGTGACCATTGAAGAGGCCGAGGGGCGGCTAAGCCGGGAACTGAAACGCCCAGTCCTCCTAGATGCGTTCAAGCGATTCATCGAGTCGCACGATCCGGACGAAGTGCAGCGCTTGGTTGCTGGACTCGGCGAGTCCGCGCGTCCGCGGTGCACGATATCGTTTGACGTATGGAAGCTATCCGTTTCGCTCTGGCCTGCCAGTCCGGCGCACAGACGACCGAGAGACAACAGAGTGAATCCGCCTCCTCCGTCTCGATCCAACTACAGCCCGGTTATGGACGCCCGGAGGAGCATCGAAGGAAAGCTTGCGAAGTACAGTCTGGTCGACGATACGCTTATCCTTGCTGTCACCGTTTATAACCTCTGGCCACAGGACCTGTCTTCCGTTGCGAACGAAGCGGTGTTCGGCAAGGGCGGAATCTGGCACGGGAAGGGTTCACCACGCCCAACTCCAGCCGCCGTCCTCTTCTTCTCGAACACTAGGCCGTACGCTGTCCAGTCAATCGCATCTTGCCTCTTTGTGAACCCTTCGATCAACTCGGACGACCTCCCGCTAGCCCTCTTGAACCTACCCCACACCGAAGGCTCGAACGGTTTCGAAAGCGTCGAAGGCAAGTCCGTTGCTGACATCCTGGGGCTGCTGCCTGCCTAGCCTCGGACGTTCCGCCAGTCGACAGACAGGTGCAAGGCCGAGCGATTCGTACGCTCGAAGGGGATTCACCAAGCATTCAAAGGACGTTTGGACGGTGCCGGTTGAGACTACGCTCAGGGCTGTAGCCACTCCCGATCAGGCCTCGCAAGCTGACGAGCATTGTTGTAGGCCATGTCTAATGTCAGGCAGGTGGAAGCCCTGTAAAAGGTCTGGTGGCGCTCGACGACAAGTGCCAAGTCAGCGACTTGGGGATTACCGAAACACAAGGGCAACAATAGCTGGACTTGGCCCCTGTAGTACTGGGGAATGGCCGTCTTATAGTTTCTCCTGACTCGCTGGCGAGCGTTATCAATGGCACCCTGAAGTAGGTTCTGAAGCGTGAAATCGTTCATTGACCTACATGGGTTCGGGATGCCGTCCCTGTTTGTCTGGACGATGTGCTCGACGTTAACCCGCAACTCTCGTCTGGTATCGAAGACCAAACAGCTCGGGTCGTCGAAGTAGTGGGCTAGGTCAGGAAGCTCAGCGAACCGGTTCAACTCCCATTGTCCCCGGCGAACCCAGCCCTTGAAGAACCAGGGCTGTGCATCTTCTCTGCCGTTGGCCTCGAATCGCACACAGTTGACACTGGGGGTGCGGTTGTGACACAGGGAGTGAGGATTGGGCTCCGCATGCTGAAGCTGGAGACGGTGCGCTATCAGAGCGCGCTGTCCTCTCCCTCAGGGGCTCTAGCCCAACTTTGTCGTGCGCTGTGGAAAGGCCCGGTATCTCAGCGGGATGCGGAGTCGCCCGGAAACTGTCGCTCCATCCGGCAGCAATCGGAACGATTCGAGACGGCGGGCATTGTAATTGTCGTCGGCCACTACGAGATGCCTACTATTCCATAGCTGCCACAGTCTCACCACAATTCGATATGAACGAACCGCTCTTACCATTTCGCCAAGTTCGGTTCGCTCCAACGCGAACTCTCGGTCGCTCTGCAGGCCGATCTTCGAGCTGAACTACTAAAAGTTTAGGGAACCGGTATCCGTCTGATCGTGGCATCTCCAAGCCGAAACCAGCCCTCGTCTGGGCCGATATCAAGAACACCGTCTTCGTATGTTATCTCGCCGTCGTATCTGTCGCCCAATGGGATTGAACCTAAGGACTTTAGGATGATGCGCTCACTGGATGTATCTGGCGCATCTATACAGCTGTTGAAACCTGAATCCCGCTCCCAAGAGAAGAATGCCACGCTTCCAAAAACACCACTTCCACCACCACAATCGCTGCATTGTACTAACTCGATACCCGATTCTGAAGTCGCAATGTGGGAATAGGAGTATGAAGACCGACGTTCGACTGAGTCTAGTAGTATCGATTGTTCCCACGCACGCCAACTTACGAGAATTCTGCCCCTTTGAGTGCAAACCTTGAACGTGCCGAAGGATCGTTCACTCTGATTCGTAATTGCGACATCCACTCCAGTGGCCACTTCATATGGGTCAGATACTTGCCCCACGAGTTTTCGAATTATTAGCGGGTGAAGGAACTCAGGCCGCGTGAAGGAGTAGCGCAGATTATCAATTTGACTTCTCGGAATCAATCTCGACTCCCACGGCTTTCGTTCTCTTGACCGCTCATATCGGTTTTCAAAGACTCCATTAAGCTGATCTAGGTAGTCAAGCAGACCTAGCTCTTCATTCTCCTCTGCGGCTTCTGAGGTCTCTACACTCGACTCTGCGCTGTCAGAAGTCCTGAGTGGTACTGCGAATTGCTGAACTTGTCGAGTCAGATGGATTCGCAGGAACTGTTCGAATTCTTCGGTCTTCTTGAAGACCTTGTACAAGACTCCATCGGATTCCATTTCTTTGCGAAAGCGTTTGACTTCAGCAATCTGCTGCGGATCTATGTCATCAGGTGCAATGGGAGCGTCCTTGAAATAGAACAAGATCTTGACGCTATCTGGATCGTTTCGATACCGTTCGCGGGCGCGGCTGAACTCTTCTTCCGTGCCCGATCCCGCCCGTTCAGTTTTTGTTCCGTAGCGGCCCCACATCAGACCAACAAATATTTCAAAGTCGCTCGGTACGCTCTGGTTTACAACATCTTGCGCGTCGCGCCCTACGCCGGGGTTGACATCATCTTCCCACCGAATAAGTGCCAATCGGCAACGAGTTGACAGCGACAGGGACTTATTCAATTCGTCTACGACCTCGCTGACGCGATCGCGTTCGGGAGCCAAATCAGAAGGAGAAGCAAGGAAAACGCGAATGATTTTCTCAATCCGAGGCACTTTGGCTCCTTTCAGCGAAATGATTCCCAGATCGCTACGCGTCTCGGGAATCGAATTCGATACCGGGTTCGCCAACGATCCGCACGAATTCGTAACCGTTCTGCTGGTGGGGGATGGAATGCAAACTCGTAAGACTTCGGACTACCCGGGACAAGACTTCGCACTGGCTCTCTAGTTTTTCGTCCTAGATTCATGGTCAGCGATCTGGCTGTGATGGCCTGCGAGGTCCCTTGATGTTACATTCTCCGCTGCCTTCGAGTTAGGCATTTTCAATCTGTGGTCCAGCCACGACTGATCCTCGCTTTCCTATAGTAGCGGATCCAAAGGCGACAGGACTCCTAGTGTCATGAGTCAGAAATACGCATGGATAATCGTTCGATCTTGTCGATGATTGACTGAGCAGTCGCGACCCACACAAACGGACTTGCCTCCTTGTTGTACTCCCGCGTGAACGCGTGGATGCAACGCACCAGATCGCTCACGCTGGTGAAGCTGCCGCGCTTGATGACCCGCTGGCTGATCAGCCCGAACCAGCGCTCCACCTGGTTGATCCAGGACGCGTACGTCGGCGTGAAGTGGACGTGGAAGCGGGAGTGCCGGGACAGCCACGCCCGCACCTTGGCGTGCTTGTGGGTCACGTAGTTGTCGACCACCAGATGCATGGCCAGATCCGACGGCACCTCCTTGTCGATCAGCCGCAGGAAGGTCAGGTACTCCTGGTGCCGGTGGCGCTTGGCGCAGCGGGCGATCACCTTCCCCGTGGCGGCATGCAGGGCGGCGAACAGGGTCGTCGTGCCGTGCCGGATGTAGTCATGGGTGAACCCCTCGACATAGCCGAGATCCATCGGCAACGCCTTCTGCGTGCGGGCCAGCGCCTGCACCTGCGATTTCTCGTCCACGCACAGCACCACCGCGTGGTCGGGCGGATTCAGGTACAGCCCGACGATATCACGCACTTTCTCGATGAAGAACGGATCGTTGGACAGCTTGAACGTCTGCGTCCGGTGCGGCTGGACACCAAAGGTGCGCAGCCAGCGGCTGACGGTGCTCTGGGAAAGTCCCTCGGCCTGGCCGAGGGTGCGCGTGCTCCAGTGCGTGGAGCCCTGGGGACGCTCCTGCAGGGTGCGGTTGATCAGGCGCGCGACTCGCTCATCGTCATAGGTGCGTGGCCGGCCCGGGCGGAGCTCGTCATGCAGGCCTTCCACGCCGTGCTCGAGGAAGCGGCGGCGCCACTTGCCCACGGCCTGCGGGGAGGCGCCGACGCGCCGGCCGGCCTCGGTGTTGCTGAGGCCCTCGGCGCTGGCCAGGATCATCTTGGCCCGCAGCACCAAGCTGTGCGGCAGGGTGGTCGACTGGGATAGGCCGGTCAATTGCTCGCGCGTCTGCTTATCGAGCAAGAGCGGGGCGAGTTGGCGTCCTCGTGGCATGGCTCCTCCAATCCAATGGAGGGAGCCTTTATCTCATACGTATTTAGGACTCACTACACTAGAACCCTAGAACTATCGACTGGACACACTTAACACAGAGGGGCTGTCAATGTAGGACGACGGCAGTGCGGGTGGATCTTCGCACGTTGCGTCCGGCCACGGCGGAGTGGCTGCACCGAGCGTTGCTGGCGGGCAAGCTGTCGTGGGTGGACTTGGGCCGCGGGTGTGCGAGCAAGGGGACTGGCACAGTGCCAAGGCCCGCTATTGCGAGGTCCTGGCGCGGAAGGCGTCGACGCGGCCGGTTGCAGAATTGCAGCTGGAGTCGCCGCCGGCACGGCAGGTCCCGGCGGCCTGTCGTCGCCGCTCGTGGCCGTACGCAGCAATTGCCCGCGCTGCGAGCCCCGGCCGCTTTCCCGGGAGGTCAGCGAGGGACTACTTGCCTAATGATCGGCTCCGCGGTTGGTGGTCAGCGGGGCGCGCTCTTCCGAACCGTCGCTCCTCGCGCGCGACGATGTCGACCTTGCTCCGGGCGTGCTCACGGTTCGCAACACCAAGCCCGACAAGAATGCCGCTACCTGCTCGTGCATGAGTCTGCGGATGGTGCGCCGCCTGCGGTCGGGAGATTGAGAGGGTGGCCCGGGGGGGCCATGCCCGCCCACCGTAGCACTCCTGGACTCGAAGTACGTCTCCACCAGCTTGTACGACGTCATGCCGGTGCGCCTTTGCAGCGACCAGCGACGCACTTCCAGGCGGATTGTCCTGGCCGCTTTCGCCCTGATCGCCGGTATGGAGCTTGCAAAAACTCCCCGTGCCTGTTATTCGCCAGCCGGGACCGAAACGGGTAGCGCAGTTGGGGGCGGGGTGGCCCGGGTTGCTTAGGCCGGTTGGGCGACAGGCGTGGGCTGCTCGGACGGTGCCCGAGGAACCATGCTGTATCCGAGCAACCGGGCCCTCGCTTGGAGACTCGTGAGCTTGAGTCTGCCGATCAGCTGTCTAAACAAACCCGGGCCACCCCTCCGCCGACCGCCCACTTTGACCGCCGCACCGTCAGTGAACTAACATCGCGACTGGACCAACCAGTGGGGGCTGGTCACGGCAGCAGGTCCATCTATGTATCACAAGCTCATTGAACTCTACAAGTACACACCGGTGCGGATCAATCTGGCGTTGCTTGGATGGTCTCTCATCATGCTGTGGGCAGCGGCCACTTCAGCAAGCGTAGTCAGTGCCATCGGGAGACCTGCCTTTGCACTCGTCGCAGCTTTGTCAGTAACGTCACTTGCCACCAGTCTCTTCCAGTGGATTCAGAGCCGCAGGCCATCCACGAGATTCAAGGCTCTCCAGCCCAGCATTATGGAATGCCTGAGAGTGGTGGAGTCCAACGTAGACCTTGACCTGCCCGAAGACAGAGAACAGGACATTGACAGAACCCACGTTGCGGTGATAGAGAGGCACAAGCTATTCAACGAGTTGGCCAGCCTTGGCATTGCCCTGCCTGATGCCTCCAGAGCCAAGGATGTTGTGAAGTTCCTTCTCCACATTGCGTTGTACTCCCAGGGAGGAACACTCGAGGAGGCCAGAAAGTTCTCAGAGGACCTCAAGGCTGACAAGGTCTTCTTTGAATAGCCAGTCAGGACCAGTTCCCTTGGTAGATTGGGAAGGGAATCATATACGACAGTGGCGAAACCCCAACATCTTGTGTTCGCGCTTCGGCGGCTTAACGTAGCGGATCTTGACCGGTTTCAGGGAGGCCGAGACCACTTCCTCGAAGGTGGCCTGCCCCCGGTGGTCCGCTCGTAGCTCGGCTCGCGTCGGCTGGTAGCTGAAGTGGTGCAGTTCGATCTTGCGTGGCTTGCGGTCCTGTTGCTTCATGGGATCCCCGTCCTGTCCCATCGTAGTGGTTGCGGGGTGCGCGGCGGCTCGGTATGTCGGGATGTTGCCTACGCTGCCGACCTGGCGCCGGACTGCAAGCCATTGTGCTGGATCAGCGTCTTGTAAGTGAGCCGCTTGCCGTCCATGCACTGGCGCAGCGATCCCAGCTGCTGGATGGTGTCTTGATTGCGCACTCAGTACAGGGAGATCTTCACATCATATTTCGAAACTTCCCTCGCACTAGAGTCAATATAGGTGCTCTTGCTCGCATTCTGCAGTCTCGAGTCAACTCACTGTCTCACACGGTCGTTAGACTGCGAACAAGTCTTCTCAAAGCACGGTAAGGTGTCCACGGAAACGAGGTCACTTCATCCACGCTCAAAGCCTGGAAGAGCTCGCTGCTCTTCCTCGACGCCCCTCTGGCGGGGCGGCTATTGGAGGAGCAGGAAGCGAACGGCGAACTGGTGCGGTTCCGGGAAGGCGAAGGCACCGAGATCAGAGTCGGGATCGACGCCGCGCAGGTCCAGCCGTCGCGCGAGGAGCCGTACCGGGTGCGGGTGGACTTCACCGAGACGTTGCGCGCCGCGACAGGGCGGCCGGCCCCGAAGAGGCGCTTGAGGAGGGCAAGCTCTGAGCGGGAGGGGTTGCCTGTTGACCCAATTCGCGATCAGCCTTGGAACGAAGGACGAATCGACGGTACTGGGTGTTCGATGCGACTCCGATTCCTGTACAACTCGCCCCTGGAGACGGGACCGCCGCTCGGTCCGTGACGCGGCGCGACAAGCGACTGGGGCGAACGACGTGCCGAAGTCCGAAGCGCGGGAGCATTCGAAAAGGCGACCCGAGGGTATTGCGACGCCCGGTACGAACGGTGCCCGCCGGATCTTGCTGCATAATGGATATGCGATGAAGGCCGTAAGCGTCCGAGAGCTGAAGAACAACCCCGCGGCGGCGCTTCGAGCGGCGCACGAGCACCCGGTGGTCGTGCTCAACCGCCATCGGCCGGAAGCGGTACTCGTACACCTGGAAGCTGATTCGATCCTCGACGAGCCGGGTATCCGGCTGGCGCTCGCCACCGCCCTGTACCGCGAGCAGAGCATTTCCCTCGGTCAGGCGGCCCGGTTCTCCGGACTGCCCCTCGCCGAGTTCATCCAGTATGTTTCGCAGCTAGGAGTCCCCGTGGTCCGGGGGACGGCAGCCAGCGTGCGCGAAGACATGGACGCGATCGACGAATGGCGAGAGAACTCGTCGTCTCCGATGCAAGCACGCTGATCGGGCTGGCGTCGGCCGGGGCGTTCAATCTTCTCCGCAGGCTCTTCGGCCAAGTCGCCGTGACCTCGACGGTTCGCGACGAGGTGCTAGCTGGGGGAGAACGGCCGGGTGTTCGAGAGCTGGCCAGCGCCATCAGGGACGGATGGATCAAGGTGGTTCGTGTCGAACCGATCGCGGAGGTGGCGGTCAACCTGGATGCCGGGGAGGCGAGCACTCTAACCCTTGCAATCGAGCACAGCGGCTCGAGTCTCGTGCTGATGGACGAGACGATTGGCAGATCCTACGCGCGGGTGCGCGGCATCAGAGTAACTGGATTGGTCGGCGTGTTGCTGGCGTCGAAACACGAGGGCCTTGTTCCAAGCGTTCGGCCCTTCTTGGAGCGCTTGGAGAAGAGCAACTTCCGGCTTTCGGAAGAGTTTGTTCTCACGATCATCGAAGAAGCTGGAGAATCCTAGCGAGGCTGCGCAGGAACCGACAGGAATTGATTCGGAGTCCCTGTAGCCCGAGCTATGATCCAGCACCTTGAATTAGAAGCGACTAGTCGCCGGAGAGAACTCATCGGACTTCTTTCATCAGTATCGCCGCGATGCGCCGAGCCATGTCGGCAAAGTATTGGATTTCGTCCATACTGAGCGGGCGGTTTAGGACAGCGCGTTCACGATACGAGAGCCATTTCTTGAGCACCTGATAGCCGCCGAGCCTGTAATTCCAGACCGCGGCTGGGACGTTGCGCCAGAAGGCGCGAGCATTGAGATACACGTCAAACGTGGTTGAGCCAAGCGCTGGCAGCACGTCACCGATGGCCGCGCGTTCCTGCGGCGTGAATGGCCGCTCAGCCACACGGCCCTGACCCGGCATCACGGCGTCGGCAGGTCCGAAATGCCCCCATCCCGCCGTCAGCGCGAAATCCTCGTCACTCATGTTGCGCCCGTCCGTCGTGGCTGGGACGGAGATGGCGGCGATTTCCGGGCGCAGCGGACCCTGCGTGACACTGGGGGCGGGCGCCTCGGGATCGAGCAGGACCGCCAGCTCTCGACCCCGTGCTGCTGACGGTGCAAGGGCAGTCGCCGGACGATCAGCTTCGCCCTCCGGCCAGCCCGGAAGCGGAATGCGCGGCCATTCCATGCGCAGCGCCCCAGCATTGGCCTCGCGGTAAGCGGGATCGTGGAGAACCGCGAGGACGTGATGAAACAGGTCTTCGACGCTCGCACCGAGACGTTCGAGATAGCCTCGCGCCGCCACCGAGAGATTAACGCAGCGCCATCCTTCGACTTCGGTTCCGAGGCCATCATCGCTGAGCCATGCGGGAAACATCAACGCACCGCGCTCGATCAAATGCAGGCAACCCAAATGGTTGGCCAAACATGCTTGCGGTTCATCCGCACCCTTCCTCAGATGCTGCGCAGCAGACAGCCATAAGTTCCCTGTGAACACATGCGGCCTGTCGTTGGCGCGCTTCTCGTCGAGCAGTTTCGTGTCCTTCTCCCAATAGAGCCAGCGGGTGTCGAAGGGTCGGTAGACGAAGCGGACGAAACCGTCCTCGTCCGGCCCGCCGCGTTTTAGTAACGCGGCGCGCACCGCGCGAGCGTTGAACCGGGCCGTGGTTCTCATGACGCTCGGATACCTCCTCGCGATTTCGTCATGGCTCAGCTCTGCATCGAAGTAGTCCGCGACGCGTACCCGGAGCCGGTCAAGATCCACATCGACGAGGAACCCATCGCGGCTGGTCTTGACGCCGGGAAACGACACCGGGAACAGATCGGGTAGCGCGGGCCACTCGAACCACTTGTCGCTTACCGCCGTGCGAACGAAGGGGAGGCCGAGCGGGAGGACAGGCTTGATTGCTTCATAGAGCGCATCCGGTTCAGTCTCAGCCGTAGCGATCAATTCCGCCGACTTCGATTGCCCCCACAGATGCCGGAAACTAACCTCGTCGGTAGCAGAGTGGTTGGCCTTGCGCACCAGAGTCGCGATGGCGGTGCCGACCTGAATCCCGACCGGATCGCTTTCTGTCGAAAAAATGCTCGGGTCCGGCGAGCCGTCCGGCGCGACCTTCCCGGTCTTATACTTGTCGCCGTTCAGGCAGTCGATGCGGATCACGTCGAACGCCTCAAGGTATCGCTCGCGCATACCGGTGAAGGACAGACCGTCAAGCCAGGAATAGTTGGAGATAAAGCAGACGACGCCCCGGCCTGTCTTCTCGGCGATACGCCGTTCCGCCATGCGGAAAAAACGGACATAGAGATCGTTCAATCCGTGGCCTTCGGGCTTGCTAACGCGATTCGTGGTTCTATAGGCTTCCGACAGATTCCGTTCCTCGTGCACAGCCATGCCCGCGAATCCGTTGTAGGGCGGATTGCCTAGGACCACGAGGATCGGTGTTTCTTGCTTGACCCGCTCCGCGCGGTCCCGCTCTTCCTCGAGCTCGGGGAACAGTAGCGGCTTGGTCGCGCGCGGCTCCCATCCGGTTAGCGCGTTGGTGAGGAACACGCCCGCGCGTTCACCTGCGGCGTCCACCAGCTGTGCGTCGAGGTCCTGCATGGTCAATCCGACTTGCAGGTGAGCCACGACGAAGGGTGCCGGCATGATTTCGAACCCGAACACGCGTTCCGTCGCCGCGTGCTTGACCCTCGCGCCCGTGAGTGCGCCCAAGCCTTGTCCTTGGAGATTCGCGGCAATGCGGCGCAGCACTTCCGCCAAGTAGGCACCGGTGCCGCAGCACGGATCGAGCACGTAGACATGCTTCGCAGCGAGCCCCTCCGGTATGCCGAGATCGTCCTTTAGAGCGTTATCCACGCGGGCGACCATGTAGCGGACCACTTCAGCGGGCGTGTACCAGACGCCGAGTTGCTTGCGCAGTTCCGGGTCGAACGCCTCCAAGAACGGCTCGTAGAAGTAGGGGACAGCCTCGCCTTCGTCGAATCGCGCGAAGAAGGCGGCGCGATCCACGCGGTCCAGTGCCGCCGCCGTCCAATCCAGAACTTCGACAAGCCCGAGCGATTGCAGGCGTCCGGGATCGGAGATCTGCTGGAACAAGGCCCGCAGCACCGGTGCCCGAAGATGCCAGACCGCTTCGCGCCAACTGAATCGTTCGGGGCTGTAACTACCCTCGAACAGAGGACCCTCATCGAGCTTTGCGCCACGTGACCAAAGCACCCAGGCGGTGAAGACGCCGTAGAACAGTGTCTGCACCAACGTCGAATGGAAGAAGCGCGTGCCGCGCTCGCCCTCGAACCGAACGCCCAGCGCTTCTTCCAAAGCTGAGCGCACCGCGTTGAGAGACGGAGCATCGCCTGCCGCCTCGACTCGAGCAAGTCCGTCGCGCGCATACGATGCAAGCAGCCAGGCCAGATCCTTAGGTTCGGCGAGCGCGGCTCGGTGCGACAATGCCCTGGCAAGATATTCGCCCAGCCCTGAGCCGACTTCCTGGGCGAAAGCGCGTGGCGTTCCCACCTTCCGGCGGAAGTCATCCGCGCTCTTCGCCAGCCGGAACGTCTCCAGCTTCGCGGGACGGCCCGTCCCGTCCTCGCCTACAAGGACGAAATCCCGCGTGTTTGTCACCAGCACCAGCCGGTAGCGGCCCCAGTAGCGGCTAACCTGATTGCCCGCCGCCGTCAACCAGGCATCGTCGTCGACGGCCTTCACCTCGACCGCCCCGCGCTCCGGCATCTGGCCCTCGCGCGGTCGGCCCTTCTGCACTTGCTTTGCCGCGTAGAGGCCGAAATCGGGATGGCCCACCCCGTGGTCAGCAAGCTCACCGACACAGAACACCCTCGGCTTGAGCGTCGCTCCGACGGCGTTCAGCAGATTCGCGAGCGGCACGTAGCTCGACCGCTCTGCGGTTGCACCCCCGGATGCGCTTACCCGCCCAAGATCGGTGAAATAAGCCTCGACCGCCCTCTGTTTCGTTCGCGTTCCCGTCATCGTCTTGCTTGCTTCCGAGCGCGATCTGGAGTGCAATTGCCCTCGTCCTTCCGATGGCGGCCGCGGCGGGCATCACAGTCGAATCTGACCGGGCCGGGGTGCATGTTGCGACAGCTCGCCAAGTTCGCTGGCGTCGGACTTGCGATATCGACCTCGTCCATGCGGCCATCTTCCATCATCGCCAATTGGCCCGCGCTCTCGGTGGGTGCGCCGGGAGAGGGCAACTGGAGATAACCAGTGACGGGACCGGTCACCCTGATAAGCGAGAGCGCCAAAGCATCGTCTCGATCGATAGCGCACCCCAACAAGCTCCAATCGTAACTGCCCAGCTTCCGTGTTTCTTGTCAAGCGGATTTTCGGGGGAAAGTGGTGACGAGGGGCAATTGAGGCGCGTTTTCCCAACAGAACCGGCTGTTCGTCTGGGGCTGGTCGGCAGCGGTGTCACGCGGCGGCCTCCGGTTCGCGGGCGGGCGGGGCGGGCTGCCAGAGGCGGTTCTCGCGCAGGAGGGTGTCGAGCAGGCCGGTGAGTCTGCGCATGACGGCAACGAGGGCGACCTTGTGCGGCTTGCCGGCGGCGACGAGGCGCTGGTAGCAGGCCTGGGAGGCCGGTTCCCAGCGCATCGCGGTCAGGGCTGCCATGTAGAGCAGATGGCGAGGCTGGGCGCGGCCGCCGCGGATGGAGCGGTGGCCGCGGTGCTGTCCGGAGTCGCGGTCGAAGGGGGCGAGGCCGAACAGGGCGGCGGCCTTGCGGCGGCCAAGGGTGCCGAGCTCGGGCATGTCAGCGCAGAGGCAGGCGGCGTTGACGGGACCGAAGCCGGGGATCGACTGGATGATGGCGTCGCGGCGGGTGAGCGCGGCGTCGGCAGCGATGCATTGGCGCATGCGGCGGTCGCAGTCGGCGATGTCGGACTGGAAGGCCGCGAGCGTGGTGCCGGGGCAGCCGGCAGCCTCGGGGGCGAGTTCGGCGCAGAGCTTGCGGAGGGCGCCGAGCTGCTCGACGAGCTTGCGGCGGAGGGCGAGCAAGTCGCTGAGGAGCTGGAGGTTCCGCGGCTGGGGCGGGCTGGCCTCCAAACCGTCGAGGAGGCCGAAACGGGCGAGCATGGCGGCATCGACGCGGTCGTTCTTGGCGCGCTTTCCGATGGCTTCGGCGAAGCGGCGGGAGCGCAGGGGGTTGACCACGACGGTTTCGATGCCAGCGTCGGAGAGGCCTTGGTGGAGGTTACGGTGGTAGCGCCCTGTGGGCTCGAGCACGGCGCGGGTAACGCCGTGCTTGAGCAGCCAGTTGCGCAGGGCGCGGCGGCCGCACTTGTCGTTGTTGAACTGGCGCTCGAGTCCGCCTGCGAGGATGTGGGCGTCGAGTTTGGACTTGCCGACGTCGATGCCGGCAACGACAATGGAGTTGGGTTGGGTCATTCCTGCGTTCCTATCCTTTTGCGATTCGGGGCTTCACCCACGCTTCCGTTCAGGGTGCGCAGGAATTACTGCGACGGGCCGACCAAGCTGGGCAACGGGGCTGTTAGCCCGAGGTACAAACGGTCCGGCCCGTCGCCCCCGGTGGGGCCTGGCCAGGCCCCACCGGGGGCCTCCCCGCGCTGAGGCGGGGAGGGATCTGCTACCTGCCGCAACGGTCAATGGCATTCGTTTAGCGTTTTGCAGCATTCGTTTAAGCGGGCAAGGGGAATTCCGGCGTATCGGGCCGGTTTTCTCGCTTCAGGCTGCGGTTGCGGTTGCCTTACCTGACCTCCAGTTGCGGGCGGGGTTCCGGAAGGAGCGTTGCGGGTGCCATCTCTGGCGGCACCCGGCGATCCTGGCGAAGATCCGCTGATAGTCCGGCCCAGAGTGGCCGTGTGCTCCGAAAACAACCATTCCAAGTGCCGCAGAACGCTGCTCAGGCTGCTTCTGCGGTCCGCCTGCGGTGCCGGCCAGGCCGGGCCTGGGCCGGAATCTCTGCTCGCGGTGCTTGTGGAACAGCTTGGTGATGAGAATCAGGCCGAAATGGGCGAACTGTGCCCACAGGTACCTGCAAATGGCGTGCGTCGTGGCCTTGAGGTTCTCGATCAGCGGGTCCATAGAGGGTTTGCCAGTGTTCCGTACCTACGATGACAAACCGGGGTGCGAAAGTCAAGCGCTTCGGGAGAAAAAACTTGTGGGGGCATATCCTGTTGAAAACTAATGGTTTATCGCTTCACTCACGGGACATCTGCCGACTTTATGTATACGAATGCCATTGGCCGCAACGGTGGCTTGCGCCACCTGCGGCACTGGGGAGAGAGAGTCCGAGGTAGTGGTGACCATCCCTCTCACCGGCACCTCTCTAACATAAAAGGTACTCTTCAGCTACAGGAGCCCCAGTCGATTGGATGAATAGAGGGGCTCACTTGGAGTGCGGTCCGCTCAGCATGCGTGCATCCGAACCGGGTGTAGTGTGGCGGCTAGGCTTCCACCCTCGCCAGCAGAGCGGCCGGCCCTTGCAACAAGGCCTCAATGCGGTTCAGGCCCTGCTTGCGCGCCGTCGACAGCACACTACGCAGCGTGGCGAAGTCCTGCGCACCCTGCTCGGAGCGGAACCCGCCCGAGATCTTCATCCGCAGCTTCATCATCCGCAAATCCTGTTCGGCTTGGTTGTTCGTGAACGGCACCCTCTCGTCCCTGAGAAATCGCAACACCGACTCCCGCCTGTCCCTCAACCGCAACGCCAGATTGTGTCCCGGCCGACGCTTCTTGCGGCCCCGCCGTCCCGGCTTGGCCGGCCGCAACGGCTCCAACCCCTCGTGATACGCCAACGCCTCCCGCACCAACTCGTCGTAACGCCGCTCGATCCTCTCCAGTAGCGACCGCGGCAACGCCACCCCCCGCTCCCGCACGCTGTCCACCGCCCGCTTCGCCCGCCTCAGCAACTGCTGCATCCGCCGCGCCCAGTCTTCCCCGTCGATCTTCGCCAACGCCTCGAGCTCCCGTAAGTGGTGCATGTTACACATCGCGTGCAGCACTCCCGGCACCTTGAAATACGAGGCCCAGTGGTCATGCACCAAGATGCCTTGCAACCCCTCCAGCACGCCACCCCGCTGGCGGCTCGTCCGGTAGTAGGTCAGCTGCGCCGTGCTCAGCACGTGCAACCACTGCCCCTGGCCCGCAATCCGGAATCCCGTCTCGTCCAGATGCTTCACCCCGCTGGCGCTTACCAGCTGATCCCGTACCCGCTCGGTCCAACTCCGCCAGATCTGCGCCGCCTTGCGGCTCATCCCCGCCAGCGTCGCCGCGCACAATGCCACCCCGAACAGGTCCCGGAAGATCTCCGCCAGTCGATCCTCGGGCAGAAAATGGGCGTTCTGCAAGTACACCGCCGTGGCCGCGATCCGCGGCCCGTACTGCACCGGCGCGGTCACTCCCTCCGGGAACGCGGCCCGCGTCAGCTGTCCGCACTGCTGGCAACGACAGCCCCAGGCCTGGTGCTCGGTTACCTCCGGCGGTGTCGGTGCGGGCAGATCATAGACCTGCCGACGCTGCGGCTCGCCCTCCACGTCGGCCGCCGCCAGGGCCGCTCCGCACTCGCGGCAACCGGACGGCAGGTGGACCTGGGTCCGGTCCGGTGTGTCCGTCTGGCTCAGCGTCGCGCCCTGGTGACCGGGCTGCCCACCCGAGCGCTTGCCGGACCGACGACGCTGGCTGCGCGTCCGTTGCGCTGCCGCTGGCTTGGCCGGCCCATCGCTCGACGGTGGTTTCCCGCTGTTGCTGCTGTCGAGGCCCAACCGCCGTTGCAATGCCTGCACTTGCTCTTGCAACGACTGCAACTGCTTCGTCAACTCCTCATGGAGGGCCTGCAACCGGACGTTTTCGGCTCGCAACTGCGCATTTTCGGCCTCCAATTGCGCCAGACGCTCGTGCCAGTCCGCCGGACGTGGCTCGCTGTTGGCTCGCTCCACCTTCATCCCGCTGACGCTGGTACTGCTCGTTGCAAGCGCATCGGCTTGCTCACAACGGTCCGGATGCCCACAACATTACTATTGCTAACTGGTTTCCCAGCGGAAAGTCAAGTGCTGCGGAATTCTGGCCATCCCGGTGAGCGGTTCCCGTGGAACCATCCGGCCTCCCCCCTTTTCAGTACGCATCACCCGAGCATGAGTGGGGGTAGCTGGGCAGTTACCTCCAATCGAGACAATGCCCGACGATCAATCGAGCGAATCGAGCAAGAGAACAATACGAAGCGCTACAGCCTTGCTCAATCGCAAGCATGGGTCACACGAACGCTTCATCGCCCGACCCGACACCCAGTCGCGCTAAGCACCAAACTCGCGGGGGGAAGCTCCGGATACCCAAAATGGGTTCAGACTCGCCGCGATTCGTTCGGCCCATTCTGAAGCCTTAAAACTCTACTGTCAACTGGACTCTGGATTGCGTACTTCGTCGCTACGAGGAGAAGATCAGCGACGCCGGTATTGAAGTAGGCAATTCGCTAGCGCCCGGGCTCGGCTTCCTCCAGCACAGTGACGGTCTGGTAATGACCCCGGTCTAGAGCCAACCGCAGTGCAGTCTCCCCCTGGTTCGTCACGGCGTCTACAGCAGCCCCAGCCGCCAGCAGAGCCCGCACGACTTCGGAGTGGCCGTTCGCGGAAGCGGCATGCAGGGCAGTCCACATGACTCCGTGCTCTCTATCGATGTCTGTGGAAATCGCATTGGGGTCGGCCCCCGCCCGCAGCAGGGCCTGGACGGCTTCGAGCCAGCCCTCTCCCGCCGAGGCGAACAGCGCGGTCCGCCTGATTTCCTTGGCGTTCTCGATCATCACCTCGACGGCGCCAGGTTCCGCTCCCTTGGCCAGCAGGAGCTGCACGATCCCAAGGTGCCGCTGCTCGATGGCGACATGCAGTGCGGTACCCGCTACCGTGCGTTCTCCCTTTATTCCGTCCACTACGGCGTCGGGCTCGGCACCGGCTTCCAGGAGGATGCGCACGGCTTCGAGGTTCCCTTCGTCGACGGCAGCATGCAGAGCGGTGCCGATTGCCTCGGCGTCTCCATCCTTCCCGGTCACGAAGCCATCGGGGTCGGCTCCCGACCGAAGAAGGTCCCGCACGACTTCCAGCTCACCGCCCTTGATGGCGGCGTGCAACGCGAGGTTGAGATCCTCCTCTAGCAGTTGCCGGAGAGAAGGCTGGTCCTCCGCGCTCAGGTCGCGCTCAGCAACGTCCCGTCGCCCAAGTCCCTTCGATCGTTCATGCGATTCGTTGTCTGTCATTTGGATCGAGGCTGAAATCGTAGCATTCCGCATCCGCACGAGCGTTGTGTGGGACTGGTCTTGAGAGTTCGGCTCATTCAATGGGGGCATTTGAAGGACATCTCGAACCCGATTCGCGAGTGCCGACTAGCGTTGCGAATTGGCCTCAGCTCCACCCGGCTTGGTTCCGAATCAAGTTCAGCCGTTACCTAAGAGTCTGAAATGTTGCTCAGAACCAGCAGCCGATTCAAAGCACCCTGCTCGTCCACACCACCTGACCCAAGACCTTGGCGTCGCGTGGCCAAGCCAAGGTCTTGCACTTGGGGTTGTCGCCGGCCAGCAACCAGTCTTCGTCGGAGTAGACTGCCCGCTTCACGCACAGCTCGCCACCAACATGCACGGCGAAAATGCCGTTCCCTTGGCGGCGTGTTCGCTGGTGGTCGATGAGAATCCACGCACCCGCTTGAAGCGTTGGTTCCATCGAGTCGTCCGGAACCTCGATCGCGTTGCATCCTTCAGCCGTGATTCCATGTATGTCCAGCCATTCGCGCCGGAACGCTAGGTATCCAATAATGGGCGCGGACATGACGTCGGTACGCAATCCCTCCGCGCGGATGGCCTCGCGTAGCGGTACGTGCTGCAATCCGGCAGTGCTAGAGGGAGATCGGTCGTTGGTCGGCGAGGGGTCTTGGGTAAGGCCTGCGAGATAGTCGATTGAGACGTGCAGCGTGCGGGCTGCCTTCACCAAACCATCGAAGTGAAGGGTGGCGCGACCGGCCTCGACATGGGAGATCATCGACCGGTCGTAGCGTCCGCCAATCGCGGAGGCTAGTTGCGCTTGGGACCATCCGTTTCGCTTTCGCAACTGAGCCAAGCGTGGGCCGAGCATTTTTTCGAGTGTAGCAGCGCACCGGCGTTCGACAGACGATGATCATGATTCACTTCCCAGGGGGGCCATCGTGAGAGTCTTCCGCCCATGGGAGGCGGAAACTGGCGTCCCTGACCTTCATGCGGGGTCCGCTCCTCAACTCGAATATGAGTACTCTCGGCTCCCACCTCGAGGTTCCTGCCGTTATCTCGCCCCGAAAAGGTATTCGGAGCGGGGAACGACACTGTCCAAACTCTTCTTTCACATGAGCGCCTTGCAGTTCCAGGTGAGCTGAGCGCCTCGGCTGAAGTCTGTCGCATGATGACAACCCCGGCCGGCCCTAAGACCGAAGCCGCGACCATATCGCCGCTCGGGATTTCTCCGCATCCTCCGAAAAGGCCGCGGCTGGCGTTGTAACAGCTGCCGTACGTCGGGGTCGGGCAGGCATCCCGCTATCACCAGCCCTTGTCGGCGGGGTGTATCACTGGCCAGCATCTAGCCGACTTCGTCTGCGCTCGCTGCGACTGACTTGACATCGGCACCCATCGATCCGAGCAGTTTCCGTCACGTAGCGGCACGCGACAGAACCCGAAATCGCTTGCGGGGACGGGTCATCGACCTGTGGGGGGATTCAGTAAGACCCGAAAGGAAATCGATAGTGACGCCCGGTACGCGGGCCGCCTACACCAAGCCATCGAACTCAATGGTAGCGAGGACAGCCTCGACAAACGAGTACACCGCCCGGTGCCTGGAGACATCCGACTCGCTTCCGCAACTGGGGCGAAGAAAAAGAGAATACTATTCTCGAATAACTGAAACCAAATGCGCATTGCGAGAATCTAATTAGCATAGAGGCGACACGAATTGACATGAATAAGAACTGGATTCTCTTGCTTGGGCCTAGGACCGGCGTCCTGATCCTTCTCGCGGGACCGGCTCGACAGAGCGAGTCCGACGGGATCCGGCTCGCGCTTTGCGGTTCCCGCCGTCACGTCGCCTCGTACAAAGTTCTTGGGGTGGCTAACGGCATGGAGCCGATGCACCTCTTTCGTGAGCGCATCACGATTCCGGTCAAGGCAAATCCCCAAGTCCCCGGTCCAGGCTGGAGCCGGCTTGATCTGCGCTCCCTGCCGCAGGAGGTCGCCGCTTTATGACGGCCCCAGTCAGCCTGAGGACCGAGGCCGAAGCTGCGGCGCTACTGGGGATTTCCCCGCATTCGCTGAAGCGGCTGCGGCTGTCAGGCAACGGGCCGCCATGCATGCGGATTGGACGCGCCTCGCGCTATCACCCACGTTTTTTGGAGGAATGGATCAATGACCAATTCAAGGAAAAAGAAGAACGGCGCCCCGGGCATCGACGAGAAAAACGGCCGCTGGCGGTACCGGTTCCAGATCGCCGGGCATGCTCGAGTGTCGGTCGAGACTGGTCTCGCAGCTACAAGAGGAAACCTAGGAGCCGCCAAGAAGCTCAGAGACGAGCACAAGACGCGGCTGCTGCTGGGGGAGCCGGAGCCAGTCAAGCCAGTCTCGTTTAGCGACGCAGCCGGGCAATTCCTGCAGCACAAGCGGGCCTTGCATCGCAACAAGCCGTCGACCGCCAAGCGCGTCGGCGTGTCTCTCGCCAGCTGGCGGGCGTTCATGGGCAAGCGGGCGATTTCGACTTGGACGAGGGGCGACGTGCTGGACTACATGACTTGGAGGAGACAGACCGGAAGGCTGGAAGTCACGATTCGCAAGGACGTGCTGGCTGGTCGGCAACTCGCCGAATTCGCAATTGCTCACGGCTGGATCAAGGAAAACCCGTTTGTCGGCATCGAGGTTCCGAGCGACCGAGATTCATTGAATGAGCTGGTGCTGACGCACGAGGAAGTGGAACGGTACCTTCCGGCAGCGGATCGCCATCATGCCCTTGGTGACCTGGCCCGTCTGATCCTGCACCTAGGACTGCGGCCGGACTGCGAGGGCCTGCAGATCCGCATCGAGGACGTCGACCTCGACAACGGATTGCTGCACATCAGGAATTCGAAGTCGAAAGCCGGGAGACGCGTCTTGCGCCTCACCGCCGAGTCCCATCGGATTCTCAGCCGCCGCATTGCGCAAGCCCCCGGGCCTTGGGTATTCCCTGGTCGGGTCCAGGTTGCGGGATCCCGTTACCGCGAGGTCGCCGACAGGCCCATGACCTATTCCGCCTTGGTCGGGGCTCACGAGCGCACGCTGAAGATGGCGCCGGACGTTCCAGTCTTCAGCCTTTACTCGCTGCGGCACACATTCGCGACATGGTTCTACGACAAGACGAAGGACCTTGTCGCTCTGAAGGAGGTACTCGGGCACTCGGACTTGCGCACGGTGTTGCGGTACGTGAACGACTCGCAGACGCGGATGGACAAGGCGATGGAGTCCTACGAGGAGGAGGTGTCGTAGAAATCGGATGCAATCCGTTATGCGAACGCGCAAGGAAGTGCTCGAACCGCTCCAGCGCTGTTAGGGCCGCGACGGGGCCGATCACGCAACTCGATTTGACAGGACAGAAAGAAAGGACTTGAAATGACCCGGAATTCAACAGTGATCAATCCGACGCAACGTGTGTCGACGGCTAGGTATCCGATCGGCCAGATCTGGCGCGTTATCGCGAAGCGAGCGCTCCCGCAGGCCATCGACGCCGAAGCCGCGGGCCGGCTGACGGTCTCGCAGCCATCGAAGACCGCCGGAAGCCGGTGGCCCGGGTTTCTAAACCTGCGCTTGGGAAATCGCAGGGAGCGGACTCGGGGTTTGTCGCTTCGGACGAGAAGGTGGCGCATGGGATTCCGGGATCCTCGGCGATTCTCGGGGCGCAGACCGTTTCGGACCTCGATTCAGCCGACGGACCCAGAGCGCGGGCGGACTCTCCATCGCTGGCTGCCTTGGCTCTATCTGAAGGGTGTGGAGACAAGCGATGCGCGGGAGATCCTCGAGGTACTGCTAGGTCCCGATTCGCCGGAACTCTCCGACCGCGCATTCGCCACGCTCAAGCGCGCCTGGACTCGGGAGTTCGAGGATTGGCAGACCCGCAACCTAGTATAGTGAATTTCAAATAAGTAAAATTAACAACTGGCCGCCCCCAGGGCTTGGCGTGCGCGGTGGACCTTGGCAAGAATCGCCTCGCCGTCGGCTCTCCAGCGGTACGGCCTCGGATTCTGGTTGCGCTCGGCCAGGTACGTTGTGATCGCGTCCGTCAGTGCCTTCACGCTGGAGAAGCTGCCCTCGCGCACGCAGTCCTCCGTCAACTCGGCGAAGAACCGCTCGACCAGGTTCAGCCACGAACTCGAGGTCGGCGTGAAGTGCATCTGGAACCGCGCATGCCGGCCCAGCCAGGCTTGCACCTTGGCATGCTTGTGCGTGCAATAGTTGTCCGCGATGACGTGAACGGCGAGCTCCTTCGGGACCTCGCGGTCGATCTGCTTGAGGAAACGCAGCCATTCCAGATGGGTGTGGCGCTTTTCGGTGCGGTAGATTAGCTTGCCTTCCAGATAGCTCAGCGCTGCGAACAGGCAGACCGTGCCGTGGCGGATGTAGTCATGCGTGCGGGTGCGGATGTGGCCGACTCCCAGCGGCAGGCCAGGCTGCGTCCGTTCCAGAGCCTGGCACTGGCTCTTCTCGTCGCAGCACAGCACCACAGACTTCTCCGGCGGGTCCAGATACAGGCCGATCACATCCCAGAACTTGCGCTCGAAGTGCTTGTCGTTCGACAGCTTGAACGTCCGGGTGCGATGCGGTTTGAGGTCCTGACGCCTCCAGATGCGTCCCACGCTGGAGGCCGAGATACCCGTCTCGGCGGCCAGTGAGCGCGTGCTCCAGCGCCGTCGCCCGGGCGGTGCCTGTCCGGCCTGGGTGATGACCTGCTCCACGGTCTCCATCGGAATGCTCGGCCGCCGCCCGCGGCCGGGCTTGTCCCGCAGGCCTGCAAGCCCCTCGCGGTCAAAGCGTTGCGACCACTTGTTCACGCAGGCGACACTGAGGCCGAGCCGTGCGGCCACCTCCGTCTGCTTGAGGCCCTCAGCGCGCAGCAGCACGATCCGGGCCCGTTCACTGTCGCGTCGCGAGGTCGAAGCGGCCCGCACCCGCCGTTCCAACTCCCGTTTCTCCTCCGGGTGCAGCTCGAGGATGGCGATCGGCCGTGCCATGGCGCTTCGCTTAGCACCCAGTATGGCACAGTCAGGATGTTATTTCAACTTATTTAGAGTTCAGCACACTAGGGGAACGGAAGTACGCGTATTTCTGGATGGACGGGGTGAGAGTCCCGCCGAGCATCGAATCCGATGAGCAGCGCATCCTGGTCGTTTTCGGAGCGGGCGGCCACGGGGAAGTGGAACTGGTCGCTTTGGGTATCGGAGATCCTCAAAGCGAGCAGGACTGGGCGGATGTGCTTCTGGACTTGAAACGCCGCGGCCTCTCGAACGGCCCCAAGCTTGCGGTGGGCGATTTGGCGCTCGGCGCGTGGAAGGCGCTGCGAGAGGTGTACGGCCCGACCCGCGTCCAGCAGTGCTGGCTTCGCGAAAGCACGAGTGTTGGGTATCTGCTACCGAAGGACAGGCGTGCCAAGGCCAAGTGCCAGATCGAGGTGCTGTGCACGGCCACTACCAAAGAGGATGCCGAGAGGGCCTTCGAGTGCCTCGTCGAACAATACGGTCCTGGAGGTGGTCAAGCCGGCAAGCGCCTCAGAGAGGCTCGCGACCGGCTGCTGGCGTTCTGCGACTTCCCGGAGGAGCATTGGGAGCAACTGCGCACCGCTGCAGTGATCGAAGACGTGTTCGTGACAGTGCGCCTCGGGACATCCGAGGCGAATACTCATTTGGACCGAAAGACCGCGCTGGCGATGGCTTACCAACTCGTCCTATCAGCAAGCAGGAACCATGACCCGTTCGGTGTTATGCCAACTCGCAGCTAAGGCGGACGCCTGTCGCTACCGCATGGCGGTCGAACCAAGAAGCGTGAGAGAGAGGGCTTGGTGGCTTTGGGCCCAGACCTATTCGACTATCGGGGAAGTTCGTGGACATGCTTCGGATCGCTGTTCACTGCCTCGCTTCCAAGAGTGTGTTGCCGCGCGTTAGGGAATGCCCGGCGGCAATGCGCCTTGTCATCGACATAGGGCCTTCCTCTACGTTCTCGGCCGCGTAGCGCCGGCCCCGCAGGCAGATCTGCCTGCCGCCCTGGGAGAGCCGTGTATCCACCTGTCCGTGACTGCCGCGGACCCATCCGGGCGTTCGCGTGCTGCGTGGCAAGCCAACGGAATGCTCGATAGTACATGCCCGGGCTAGGCTCGTCTCGAGGCTGGGAATCCACACGTAGCATCCGGGCCGGTTGGGCAACTCCGTCCATCGCCGTCGCGCGGCGCTGTACGGCTGTCCGGTGCAAGTGTGTTCGCCCCTATCCGAAACTCCCGGAGGCGCGCGCCAGGATCGGACAAGGGAGTCTGGCCGCAGTCTGCCGCTGCGTTGCTCTCGTGGGCGACTGTCGCATGATCGACCAAACCCGCATCGACGGGAATCTCAAGCCCGTCGGCCGCGCCAGGAGAACCGCCTTGCGCGAGTTTACTGGGATCCGAGCGTTACGGGCACAACTGATACCGGACTGCCTTTGGCCAACCGCACCCCTGATACGATGCTGTTGGCCCGAGCCGATAGTGGGCGGCAACAGGGAGACACCGATGAGCGTTCGGTTCAGGCGATTCCAAATCTTGGTCGGTGTCGTCGGTGCTTGGTCTAGGAGGCCTGCGCTGGGAGCCCGAGCCGGCGCGGGGCCATCGCGGATTGGGGACGGATTCGCATTGCTGGCCGCGCTGATGACGCCTGCGTTACCCGTGGGCCAGACGCCGCCGGACATCATGGTGGACCGGTTCCTGCTCAAGGCCGAGCAGTCCGTTCGGGACCGGGACTTCACGATCGCGCGTGCCGCGATGGAGTGGATCCTCTCCCTGCAAGAGGAGCACGGATTGGAGCCGCCGGCGGAAGACCATTTCCGGTATGCGAAAGTGTGGCAGGCGTCGGGCGCTCCGGAGCGGGCGCTCGAGTCCCTTTTTATGCAGCTTGAGCACATCTTCATTGAGCCGCTGCGCTTACATCAGGGTGGCGTGAACCCACGCCATCATTCCGGCTCCACTTCCAACCCCCGCTCTCGCTCCAAGAACTCCCGAGCACGGCCCGCGCCCCCCACCATTTCGGGGGTAGCCCGCTCGATGCGGCTGAAATGTCCTGCCTTCGGCGCGGTCTGCTCGTCGATGTCGCTCCGCTCCCGCGCCAACACCTGATTCTCCTTCTTGACGCGCTACACCTTCTGCTGAACAAACGAGTCCTGCTCCCCCCGGCAACTCGTTTAACACTTGCGGGCCGAGGTTGACATTGAGCTGCCGACTCGGTTCCGCTGCCCGCTCCAATCTCTCCGCCCGGTGCGTTTCGTGCCGCCGCGCCGCTAGGCTGCGGTGGTCTCTCCACTCCCCAGCGCCGCCGACCTTTGATTTCCGTGCTCCGACATTCTCCGGTGTCTGGCGGTTGTAGCGTTTGAACCACTGCTCCACCCTGTGCTCGAGATCGTGATTGTCCCCCACCGAGAACATTCGGTGTGCTGGGGGCTCCCGGTCCTGGCGCCAGATCGCCACCGTGCAGGGCAGCCTCTCCCGCGCCGTCAGCCGCTCGGCGAACCGTGAGGCAACGGCTCGCTGTCGCTGGCTCCAGGGGTCGAAGTTGTCTTTGGCTACTCGCTCGGTCAGGGCAAGAAACTCAGTCATGGCTTCCTGCGCGCTATGGGTCAGTTCATCCAAGCCCATCAGGAAGATCTGGAGTCTCGGGACATCGATACAGCACCGCAGGCACCGTTCTGTGCTGACACCGTCACCCACGACAACGTCGAGTCAACGCGAACGCAAGGGCCGGACATTCCTCCTCTGGCCGTCCAAAGCTTCTTCCGCGCTGGGTGCCTGGGGTGGTGCGAAATGAGCCGAAGCAGCTCGATTTCCTGGGACCATAATGGGACCATTTTCTTGCTCCGAACTGCTCTAAACTGCTCTAAACTGCTCCGATTTGCTCCCGAGCCCTTCATCGTGATCGGGCGCACCGGACCGGAGCCTTGTGGTTAAGTTACTGAAAATAAAGGAACTTAATGCCTACTCAAGGGGTTACGGGATGGAGGCGCGGGTGGGAATCGAACCCACGAATAAAGGTTTTGCAGACCTCTGCCTTACCACTTGGCTACCGCGCCGCCTGGATGGGGGCCCGTCAGGACCTCCGGTAGCCTGGAGCGGGAGACGGGACTCGAACCCGCGACATCGACCTTGGCAAGGTCGCACTCTACCAACTGAGTTACTCCCGCCGCTAGCCGATCAGTATAGCATTGCCCCCCGTCCATCAAGCCGAAAGAGGGGCGGGCGCACTGTGGCCCGCAAGCCGAAACCCGAATCTTCGACGTGCGGCGGGCTCGGCTAAGCCCGCAACATCGCTATACTTAGTGCTTCTAGGACTGGGTCCATGGGCGTGAGCTCGCGCCCGCGCCCGCACCAGGTCCTTTCAGGCGTTCGCGATGCCCCGAGTAGCATTCCGCACCCAAATGCGCCGCAAGCTGCTGAGCCTGCACCGCCGCACCCGCGAGGCCCGGATGATCCTCAAGGCGCTGGTCGATACGGACCATCCGGTCCTGGCGCACGTGATCCCAACGCGCCGCTGCAACATCGCCTGCGCATATTGCAACGAATATGACGACTTCTCTCGCCCGGTGCCGATCGACGAGCTGTACCGGCGAACTGATTTGCTAGCCGACCTCGGCGTCAGCATTATCACGATGAGCGGCGGCGAGCCGATGCTGCACCCGCAGCTCGACGACCTGATCCGGCACATCCGGAAGCGCGGGATGATCGCCGGCCTAATTACGAATGGCTATCTTCTCGGCCCCAGACGCATCGAGCAGCTGAACGAAGCCGGCTTGGAATACCTGCAGATCAGCATCGACAACGTCGAGCCCGACGAGACTTCGATGAAGAGCTTGCGCGTGCTCGATCGAAAGCTCGCCATGCTCGCCAAGCATGCCGACTTCGACGTGAACATCAATTCAGTGGTCGGCTCGGGTATTCCCAACCCCGGGGACGCCTTCACTGTGGCCCGGCGGTCGATGGATCTGGGATTTACCAGCACGATCGGCGTGATCCATGACGGCGACGGGCAGCTCAAGCCCCTTGGGAAGACTGAGCGGAGGGTTTACGACCAGGTTAAGGCCCTTTCCAAGCGGGGATACAGCCGCCTTACCTATTTCCAGGACAATCTTGTGGAAGGCCGCACGAACAAGTGGGCCTGCCGTGCCGGTGCCCGCTACGTGTACATCTGCGAGGACGGCTTGGTCCACTACTGCTCCCAGCAGCGCGGCACGCCGGGCATTCCTCTCCAGGACTACACCGTGGAGCACATTCGGCACTCCTACCGAACGCCCAAGTCCTGCGCTCCGGCATGCACGGTGTCGTGCGTGCACAAGGCTTCCGCCGTGGACTTCTGGCGCGATCCCCAGCGCCCGCCCGCGGACTCGCAACCAAAGTCTCGGACTGCCGTTCCGGCGTGACCTTCGCTGAAGCGGGACCGATCAGTCCCGCCCCAGCCAATCGCAGGCCCCGATTTCCGAGCACAGGAAGACCCGGCTCTCGGGAACCGGATGGTCTCGCGCCCAGGCCTCGCCGTTCACGAAGAGAGCCGTCGACCATGCCTCGGTGTCGACGGTTCGCGGCGCTATCACAGATACAGCCATCAGCTCCATAGCCGGACGGCCCGTGCGGGGATCGAGAATGTGCCCGTAGCGCGTCCCGCCGTCCTCGAAGAACCGCTCGTAGGAGCCTGATGTCGACAGCGCTTCGTCCGCAAGCGTGACCGTGGCTGCGGCCTCGCCGACTGCCTCCGGCCCGCGGAGGTCCAGGCTCCACCCGCCGTTGCCCTCCGGGGGCTCGCCAAGGGCGTAGATGCTGCTGCTGCCCGAACTTACCAAGGCTGAATCGATCCCGTACTCGCGGAGAATCTTTACCGCCCGGTCCACCGCGTATCCCTTGCCGATTCCGCCGGGATCCAAGACCATTCCCGAGCGCAGGAACCGCACCGTGCTCTCCGCCGGATCCACCTCTAGGTGCCGGTATCCGCTGTTCCGTTTCGCCCACCACAGTGTCCACGCATTCGGCATGGCGCCGTCGCCCGTGTAGAAGCCCCATGCCTTGACGAGCGCTCCTACCGTGATGTCGAATGCCCCTTCGCTGGCGGTCGAGTAGCGCAGGCAGCTCGCGAGCAGGTCCGCCATTTCGCGCGAGACGCGAACCGGACCGCGCCCCGCCTCCCGGTTGATGCGGCTCAGCTCGCTTTCCGGCTTATAGTGGCTCAGCAAGCGGTCCACGCGACGGACTTCGTCGAACGCCGCTGTCACGGCGCCTGCCGCAAGCTTCTTGGTTGGTGCGTAGCAAGCGATGCGGAACTCGCTGCCCATGACGGCTGCCGAGGACTCGAGGCGTTCTAGGCTGGATGCGGCAACCGGAACGGCGAACTGCAGGGCAGTTGCGGCAACTATTGCCGTCATGCCCTTGCGACTGCGCTTGTGGATCCGCTCGAGCAGGGAGTCGATGCGCTGCGCGTGTTGCTCGCTCAGATCGTGCTCGAATTGCAGGTCCGGGACATGCCGCATTCGCAAGCTGCGCGCCAGCGTCTTTCGGATGAACGGAGTTGCTCGGGCAAGTGCCTGCAGGGGTGCCGGATCGGGATCTTCACCGGGCTTGGGCTCCCACAGCGCGATGAAAACGCGTGCGGAGCGCTTGTCCGCCGAAAGCGAGACCTTGCTAATCCGCACTGCCGCCACGTCCGGGTCTCGGACTTCCTGAGAAACGATTCGGCTCAGCTCCCGCTGCAGCGTGCTCGCGGCGCGGTCATGCCGGTGCGATGCCATCGCTGCTGCCCATGATGGCACAAGGGCCGGGCGTTCTCTCGGGCAAGGCCGGCGTCCGTACAATGTTGGGGACATGCCGAGATTTCGTTCCGCCATCGCCTGCCTGCCATTGTCGGCGGGATTGGCGCTTGGCCAAGTTGCCTACGAGAGCAATGCCGCGTACGAGACCGAACAAGACGCCGAGGCTCGCGCTGCGGAACTCGACCTCGGCAGGGCCGAGTTTGTAGGCCCAGACACGGCAACGGTCGGCGGGTTTGGGGAGTTTCGGCTCCGCTTCACGGTCGGCGAGGCCGGGATGGCGATGGGCGGAGGCCTCCGGATCGCCACCCAGCACGATTTCGAGTGGGACATGTGGGGCGGGGTCCGCCTCCAGGAACAGGATTCGAGACAGGCCAACTTTCTGACCTACGGGACGTCGACCGGGGCGCCATTGCGATGGCGGTCCTTGAATCTGAATTTCGAATATTTCCCATGGCAGCGGGTCAACGAGTTCGTTCTGGAGGGCAGTGCCTTGCGGCCCGGCGACTGGATCGAGATTGTCTTCGGAGACCGCGGCTCAGGCTCCCCGGGCGTCGAGATTCAGCCGATGGACGAATCCGCCTTCGAGCAGCGAGTATTCGCAGACGCTTTCGGCAATGGCGAGTTCCTGCCCCTTGCGGAAACGCCTCGCCTGGCATTTCTAGGAGCCGATGCACGGGACCTGATCGTCCTCGCTCCGACCGACTGGGAGGTCGGAGAGACGCGCTGGGTCAATGTCTGGCTTGACGACGGGCTGGGAAATCCCGCGACGGGCTATCGGGCGACGGTCGCGCTGACCGTCGATGCCGACTCTGCGAAGGTGCCGCGCCCGCGCGCGTTCCGGGAAGGGGATCGCGGCGCGCACCGTTTCGAGGGCGTTTCGTTCAGCCGTCCCGGCCGGTACCGGATCCTTGCACGGGACAGCGAGGGCAGGGAAGGTCGCAGCAATCCGATCGTCGTTCACGAGCGCGCTCCCGAGCGCAGGGTCCTGTGGGGTGACCTACACACTCACACCCGTTACTCCGACGGTCGAGGGACGCCGGCCGAGATGTTCGAGTTCGGTCTCCGCTACGCCGCTCTCGACTTCTGCGCGATCAGCGACCACGCATTCATCACCACTGAGGAGATGTGGGAAGACATCAAGGAGACGACCAAGCGATACCACCGGCCCGGGGAATACGTGACATTCCTGGGCTACGAGTGGAGCGGCCCTCGCGAGGTCGGCGGCGATCACAACGTCTACACGACCGCCGACGACATGCCTCTCTTCCGCAGCTTCCTCCAATACAACTACGGCAATCTCCGGCAGTACCACGGCCCAGAACGCCAGGCCGGACACGTGGAGGACCTGTTCCGGGCGCTTGCGGAGAACTTCCGCGACGAGAACTTGCTGACCATTCCCCATTACGGCGGGCGGCCGGGAAACCCGGAATGGCACAACGACAAGCTGCAGCGCGGCATCGAGATATTCTCCGACCACCGCCGTTCGGAGGATTGGGTCGCGACCTTTCTCGAGCGAGGCCACCGCGTCGGAGTTGTGGCTTCGACGGACAACCACTCCGGCAACGCGGGCTACGGCGTGAGGCGAACGGACGTTACGAGAGGTCGCGACGGAACCCTCTTCTCGAAGTTCAGCCCGGCCGAGCGAGGCACGGCCCTGCTGGCTGTCCATGCCGAGGGACTGACGCGCGAGTCGATATTCCAGGGCATCTATCATCGCCGGACCTACGCGACCACCGGCGAGCGGATTGCCGTGCGATTCGATGTCGCCGGGGAGCCGATGGGAGGAGAGGCTCGCGTGAGAGGCCCAGTTGCGATGTCCGCCGAGGTTGTTGGCACTGACCGGATCCGCGTGGTCCGGGTCGTCAAGAACGGCAAGGTCATCTACGTCGTCGACCCGATGGCCGACGAGGCAGCGTTCGAGTTTGTCGACCCGGAGGGTGCGCCCGAAGGAGCCTACTACTACCTCGATCTTGTCCAAGCCGATGGAGAGAAGGCGATTTCCAGCCCGGTCTGGGTGAACTGATCGGCGCTTGCGTAGGCAACAATCCGGAAGACCACCAGCACCCCCTTGAAATCTCAGTCGAAGTGGGCCCAAGGACCTGCCCTCAACTCGAGATGGCGGGCTTGAATGCCGACCGATTGGGCACGATCGTTTGTCTGATCGAGGCTGGCGACTAGTCAGAGCGGCGCCAGTTCCCTAGGAGCCGCCTCAGCATGAGCAACTGGCCCAAGTGATAGGAGTTGTGATCGGCAACCAGCAATGCCTCGCGAAGAATCGTTTGGCCCTGACCGTGTGCGATCGGAGCTAACAAGTCCGCTGCCGGGTCTGCCAGCAATTGCTTCATCTCGCCAAGATCGCTTTGATACTGTGCGACGCAGCCGTCCCAAGCCGTATCGCTAGGAGGGGCTTCCTCGGTCGGCCAGTAGCCGCTGGGAAAATCCGGGGAAACGTGGCCCGCGTCGCGGCAGAAGTTGAGAACATCCCACTGACAGATCCGCAGGTGCTCGAGCAGTTGCCACGCTGTGTGAGGGTACGAAGCGGGCGTGATGCCTCGAAGCTCCGGCGGCCAGTCCGAAAGAACGGTACTGAAGTTTGCGTGCGCATCCTCCCAGTCCAGGAGCCGAACAAGGTGAGCGCGTAGCGCTTGTTGGTCTTGCATGAGGTTGTATTGCCATTGAGGTCGCAACGACTTTGATAGATTAGCTGTCGAGACATTGGTGAGGGAAGGTACCCCAGACGGCCATAGTCGCCGTCAGTCCGAAATGAGCGCATTCACCTCGAGCGTAAACGATGCGAACGGCACACCAAGCCTTCGCGCCGCTTCCACTCTCAACCGGCGAGTTCCGTGCGGGAGTTTGGATGAGTTTTGCGAGACATCAGCGGGTCGGGCTGAGCAGTGTCATCGGCGCGTTGCGCCATTCGGGCAGAGGATCGTCGGTGTCAGTTCCCCGGCTTGGAATGTGCGCAACTCTTGCGGATCCAGCGCCCCGCCGCAACTGAGCCCGGTGAAGAAGAACGTCCGCTGGGGATGCGAGAACATCACATGCAAGTCCGGATTAGCAGTGCTTCGACAAACTTCCGCCTGCGCCTAACCATGCTGTCGCGTCTCCTGCCAGCCTTGCTCTTCTGTCTGGTTTCGGCCCCCTCAATTCTCGTCGCCGCGGACTGGACAGACCTCATCTCGCCGCGGCTGGAGGCCTGGGAGACTGTTGGCGACGGGATCTGGAGGGTCACCGAAGACGGGATCCTGATCGGATACCGTCGGCCGGCGATCGACGCCTTGTTCGGCGCTTCGGAAACGATTTCCAGAAAGCAGTTCGAGGACTGGTTAGGAGTGCAGTCCTGGCTCTATACCAGGGAGGAGTATGGCGAGTTTGACCTGCATGTCGAGTACTGGGCCCGCGTGCCCGGCAATAGCGGAATCTCGATCCGCGACCCCACGCGCGCGAAGTTCGCCCTGACGCAGCCTGCCGACTACGAGAGGACTCCGGCCCACAACGGCTATGAGGTCCAGATCAATGGCAGGAGCGGCTCTCGAAACCCTAGCGGCAGCCTCTACACGTTCGTCCCCGCGAAAGACGGCCCCCAGAAGGACGGGCAGTGGAATTCGTTTGACATCGAATCGCGAAACGATCGGATCCGAGTCAGCGTCAATGGCGAGATCGTCGCCGAGCATGCCGGCGATCCCGAACGGCCCGGCACGGGGCCGATTGGCCTCCAGCTCCACGACCAGTTCAATTTCATCATGTTCCGCAACATTCGCATTCGGGCGGTTGGTTCCTCCCGCTGAGATGGTTTACGCGCTTGCAGTCCTAGCCCTAACCGGGGTGGTCTCTCCAGCCTTGGCCGCTGACTGGCCGCAGTTCCGCGGTCCCAACGGATCCGGAGCCATCGAGGCCGCAGGCGTACCGGTCGAGTTCGGCGCCGGCAAGAACGTCCTCTGGATGGCGAATCTGCCGCCGGGCCACTCCTCCCCGGTGCTGGCGGGCGAGCGCGTCTTCGTCACAGCCGCCGATGAGGGAAAGCTCCTGACCATTTGCCTCAGACGCAAGGACGGGCGAGTTCTTTGGCGGCGGGAAGCTCCGAGAAGCCGGACATCGGAACTCAATCGATTCAATCACGCGGCCTCGCCCAGCCCGGCCGCCGACGGAGAGAACGTCTACGTCTTCTTTAGCGACTACGGGCTGCTCTCCTACGGTCTGGACGGCAATGAGCGTTGGAGGGTGCCTCTAGGGCCCTTCGACAATTCGATGGGTATGGCGTCGTCGCCGATCGTGGTCGACGACAAGGTGGTCCTCGTGTGCGACCAAGACAGCGATTCGTTCATGATCGCAGTCGATCGAAACAGCGGCGACGGGGTGTGGAGAACCGAGCGCCCCGGGTACACCCGTGGATTCTCGACGCCGACTGTACACCGGCCGCCCGACGGTCCGCCGGAACTGATCGTGCCTGGGGCCTATCAGGTGGCCGGATACTCGCTCGACGACGGCCAAGAGCTCTGGCGGGTCCGAGGGATCGCGTTCGAAGTGAAGTCGCTGGCGGTTACCGACGGCGCGATGCTCTATGTGCACGGCTGGTCGTCGACCGGCGACAGCAGCAATGAATCCCTGCCGCCCTATGCCGAGGCCCTGGCGGAGCATGACGCCGACGCGGACGGTCGGTTTTCCGAGGAAGAAGCTTTCCTGCCATTGATGCGTGCACGATTCAATAGCTACTTTGACTTCGATCGTGACGGGTTTGTCGATGAAGGAGATTGGAACAATACGCAGGCACGGCTCGCTGCCCGCAACGCCTTGCTGGCAATACGACTGGGTGGCCGGGGCGACCTGACGGCATCCAACATCGCGTGGCGGTACAGCAGGGCCCTCCCCAATGTCCCGTCGCCGCTGCTTTACCGGAACGTGCTGTACCTCGTGAAAGATGGCGGCATACTGACCAGTCTGAATCCACAAACCGGAGCGGTGTACAAGCAGGGCCGCCTGCCAGGAGCGATGGGACGCTATTGGGCTTCGCCGGTCGCGGCCGACGGAAAGGTGTTCGTGGCGAGCGAAGAAGGAACGGTGACCGTGCTGGAGGCGTCCGGCGATTGGGAAATCTTGTCGACGAACGATCTTGGCGCCGAGGTGTTTGCAACCCCCGCGATCGAACCCGGCCGGATCTACTTCCGCACGCGCGAAACGTTGTACTGTTTCGGAGAACGAGATTAGTCTGCCTGCCAGAGCCGCCCCACGGTAGCACCACCGAAGGAGAGCCTCGTTTTGGCAACAAGCCGGGGAAGCTTCGTAGGGAGCACAGTTCTGGGTGCCGGCTTGGTGGCGGCCTCAGCCCCGCGCCCGTGGCAGGCGCAAACGAGCCCGAGCGACACCCTCAATCTCGGGGTGGTCGGGTTCCGGAGTCGCGGTAGAACTCACATACGTCAATTCGCACGAATGTCGGGCGTGCGCGAAGCCTATCTGTGCGACGTCGACGAGCGCCTTTTCCCTGACGCCGTGGCTGAGGTCGAACAGATCCGAGGCTACACGCCTCAGACCGAAACTGATATCCGGCACCACTTGGCGAATATTTCGTTCCGCCCGGGTCGAAAGCTGGTGTTCGACTAGAAGACGGAGACGTTTCCTGGAGATGCGGAAGCGATCGGATTTCTGAGGCGAGAGTACCGCAAGCCATGCGTTGTACCGGATTGGGTGTGAATAGCGATTCGACTTGAAGCTTCCACCGAAGGCCGATCGAAGCGATATTCGGGGGCGAGTCTGCGAAGGTCTCTTCGTCCGGGAACGCCTCCCGCGTGCTGAGCTTGGCGACGCGCGAAGATGATGGGCACCATGTCCATCGCTCGTCGTACGTTTTTCGGATCCGTCTCGGCCCTCGCCGCTCCGCAAGCGGCCACACCGCCACGGGGATCGCTCGAAGGCGATTTGCTTGAGGCGATCGAGAAGATCCCGCTCGTCAACACCCACGAACACATCATTCCGGAACAGGAGCGAACGTCTTCCCGGATCGATTTCTTCACTCTCGCCGGACACTACGCGATCAATGACGTAATCTCCGCCGGGCTTGCAGCCAAGGAATTGGCGCTTGTCCGCGATCCCGAAGCCCCCCCTCTGCGGCGTTGGCAGGCCTTCGAGCCCTTTTGGCAGGCAGCCCGCCTGACCGGCTATGGCCAAGCCCTACGCATCGCGATCCGTGACATCTACGAAGTCGAGCGGATTTCGGCGACGACTCTACCGGAAATCAATCGCCGTATCGCGGAGCGCAACACGGCTGGGCTGTACGAAGATCTCCTGATCCGGCGCTCGAACATCGCCTATTCGGTGCTCGATGACTATTGGAACGCGGCGCCGGTTCGCCCCGATCCGAGATTCTTCGTCTACGCGCGCAAGTTCGATCGATTCGTCGCGCCTCAGTCGGCTGGTGAAGTCCAGGAGCTCGAGCAGCTCACCGACGTGTCCATCACTGGCCTGGCCGACCTCGAGCGTGCAATGGAGACAAGCTTCGAGCAAAGCCTCGAAGCCGGGATGGTGACGGTCAAGTCGACGCTGGCGTACAACCGTGAAATCCACTACACCGAGGCATCGGCGCAGGCCGCGGAGGCCAACCTGCAGTCGCTGCTCGACTCGAGGCGTGCGGTACCGGCGGGCTTCCGCTCCCGAGTCGAACGCCTGTATCGTCAGAT
>CBDBKU010000002.1:0-2847374 GCA_965206775.1 Bryobacterales bacterium
TCGGGCCGAGGAACAACGTGTGGCCGTAGAATCGGCTGCGAGACTCGTGCCCGGAGCGAATCGAGTAGCCGCTGATCCTTGCTTCGGCTTCCTCTCCGAAGCCCCACTGCATCGCGGCGTGCTGTTGCCGCTGCAACTCCAGGAAGTTGGCGACCGCTAGGTCCTCAGCTTGCATCCACTGCAAGAACAGCGGATCATCCTCCGATTCGCGCACAAGGTGGATATGGGCGTCCCCCGCCAGCCATTGTTCTTGGGAATCCGGTGCAATCGGGTCGAGATCCAGGAAGAGTTCCAGGTCCTCGCCGAACTCCAGCTCGAAGCTCTCGATCGCGGGTCGATAGAATGTTCCGTGATAGGCCTCGATACGGTAATCGTCGGACGCAGGCAACTCGAAGCTGGCTGCGCCACTCAGAAGGACGAAGTGCGAACGATCCCTCGCGGTGACTTCGAGGACATTCGAACCGGCGGCTCGCCGCCAAACCCGCTCACGGTAGAACAGGTCGGGACGCAACGGCAGCATGCTATCGACGGGGCTCATCCGGAACTCACGGCCGCCCTTGAAGAGATAGACGCGCGCAGGTGTGGGTTCGCCCGTGTCGGATCGCTGGACCGTGACATGCAGTTGGACTGCGTGGCGAGTGCGTTTGGACGCAGCTTGCTCCGAGCAGGACACGACTGCAGCCACACCTATCCCGGAAAAGAAGGCGACGCGCAGAGCAACAGCGAGGTTCATCGGATTCACCTAGACGGAGTCGGTAGCACGCGCGATGCCGACGAGCGAAACGTCGAACACCCGCACAACGTCGCGCCATCCCGCTCTCGCGTCGCGGTGTCACGGTTGTTCCGTTCCGGCCAGCAGCCCAATGGAGCGGCCTCGACTCGATTCGACTGAGAGCCGGGACGCGGCCCTAGGAACGACACGCACTCATTGTAGGAGCCGTTGCCTCTGAGAGGTGCTAGGGGGTACGCGGTATTTCCGTACCGTGCGGGGTTCGCTCCAGGACGAGCCCGACAGGCGCCGTCGGCTGGCGTCTCCTCGGGAAAACGCGCAAGGATGATCGCCTAGCCCAGGCTCGATCCCTGGGATTCGCACGCAGCATTTGGTGGTGCACCTAAAGGCGCTCGGTTGGGATGGAAGCCGCGCCGTACAGTTCGCCTGCCTTGACCGTAGCGACGGGGCGCAGCAGGCGGCTACCCATGCGGGTTGCTCCGTGGGCGTCGGTCAGGGTGAAGTTTCCTTCGTCGAGAGCAAAGACTGCAATATCCGCCTCAGCCCCTTCCCGTAGCGTTCCCAGCTGATGCAATTGCCGGAACACCCGCGACGGATTTGAGGTGACCCGTCGGATCGCCTCCTCCAGAGTAAGGCCCAGGTGCAAGAATTTGGACACTGTCGTCGCCAAATCGAACACCGGCCCATGCACGTTGAACTGGTGGACATCGCTCGAGATCGTGCCCGGCTTCAACCCCTGCTCCAGAGCTTTTTCCGCTGTGTCAAACGAGAAGCTGCCTGCGCCGTGCCCGATATCGAGATGGACACCGGAGGCGACTTTTTCCAGGACCTCTTCGTGAACTCGGCCGTTGGAGTCGAGGATCCCGCCTTCACCCCCTCGGAAACTGTGAGTGATCACATCTCCCGGCTTCATCAAGCCGAGGACCTCCGCAACCGTGGAATGCGATCCACCGATATGGACCATGACCGGAAGCCCGGCGGCGTCTGCTGCCGTGCGCGCCCGCCGTAACACCTCGAGATCGTGCTCGCCCGCGATATTTCGTGTCAGCCGCACCTTCATGCCGACGATGACGTCGCGGTGGCGTTCAATCGTCTTCGCGGCCAAGGCCGTGTTGGCGTAACGCAAATCAAGAAGCTCACCCCAGGGATTGTCCTGGGAGAGTGTTGACTGGCCGACAACGGAAATGTTCAAAAGGGCGAGTATGCGGGTGTCGGAGACATTGATGACGTATTTTCGGAGTCCGGGGAATGTATGCGCTCCCGCCGAGCCGGCGTCAATCGCCGTAGTCACGCCTTTGGCGATGCAATTCGGGTCGGCTGGAATGCCCAGCGGAGCCACGCCGTCATAGACGTGGACGTGGATATCGATCCAGCCAGGAGTCACAATGCGGTCGGTCGCATCGATCACATGGAGTGCGTCGGCCTCTGGAATCGAGTCAGCCAACCGAGCGATCTTCGAACCGGAGACAGCGACGTCACGCAAGGCAGACAGGCCCTGCGAAGGATCGACGACTCGGCCACCCTTCAAGACGAGGTCATAGCGATAGGAGCGACTGCGACTCTGCGCGGACAGGAGTTGCTCGAGATTGGAGGTGGACGCGCCGACGACAAGCGGCCCCATGGAGTGGCGAAGGAATCCGCGACGAGTGTGCATTTTCGCGACCGAGCAGCGTGTGGTTGGATTATAGGCCGCGCGCGCTCCGCGGTTCCGCAGGCTAATGGCTCGGCTGGCTCGCGGATGGGGAGCGCATTGATTCGGCGGGCTCGTAGTTGGGCGCCGTCATCCAGGTTCAACCCGCCAGTCCGCACGCAACGGATCGACCAACATGAATGCAGTTGCTGTCTCATCGGTGCTCCTCCGCTACTCGAGCCCTTAGGCTCCTGTGCACTGGATCAGTCAGGGCCGTTCCTGATCTGGAAACGCGACCGAAAGAACGTCAGAGTCTGTCTAGAGGACGGCAGCTACGTCCTGAAAAACGCGCACGGGAGCTGGCCGACGCAGAACATCCAGCTGGCGAACTCACTGAAGAAGCAGGAGTACGACTTCTAATTCAGCTTCGGCAACCCCCAGCACAGCACGACTTGCGGGGACGCAGCCCTGCCTGAAGCGATGACCTGGCTCTGGCGGGGCTACGATCCGATGCTGACGCACCAGAACTTGGTAATGGATCCCAACAAGAAGAACAAGCCGAGCCGTGCTACCGCGTGAAGATCTTCAACCGCTGACGCGTTGGTCTGATCGGTACTGCTGGAGGGCCAGTCAGGTTAAGGTGCCCCCGCACCGCCAGCACAGATTGAAGGCGTCTGAGCTTGGCGAATAGAGTTGCCGCGCCATTACCTCAAGAACTCCTTTGCAAGGTCCGCACCCTTGCTAATAGCGAAGGCCGCTGCGAACGCACCGCCGGCCACACAGATTCCCACTGCGACAACGGCTGCCGTTGACTTCTTCATGTTCTTTCTCGGACCAACCACGCCCGCAAGCGGGCCGTACTTTGCAATCCGCCCTACCTTGCGCCAAGGGCCGCGTTTCTCGATAGACCTAGGGTTGTCCCCTCAATATCGGCCGGTCGCGAGGTCTTGCAGAACGGACTCCGTGTCAAGCGTCGCTCTTGCGGAACTGGCGAGAAGGTCAACCTCTTCGTCGCCGGTCACGGCAATGATGGGCATAGCGCTCGCCTGAGACGAACTCATTGCAAGCAAGCAACCGGCAATGCCAAGACACATTGCCGCACGCAGCAATTTGATTCGCACTGCATTCACTGTGGGGCAACAGCAGGAGCGGTTCGGGGGCTGGCGAGCGGGCGGAAGTCGCGGCGGTACCGGGATTTCCGCTGTCTGGATTAGCTTCTACGAGGAGCACAACACCTTCCGGGCCTCCGCGAACTGCGGTTCACGCTGGCCTTCGGTCCTCAGCCGGCCTGCCGGGCAAAGGCTCGGGAACCAGTCCGAACGGACTATGCCACAACCGCGATTGGTAGTCTCGATTGTCAAGACATGCGCCTGAACGGAGGGAGCGTTTCCAGCGGAAAATGAAGCCTGAAGCCAGCTCAGAGAAGTATGTGCGAGTCATCGGAGGGTGGTTTTGCACATCGAGTTGGAGACAAACACGAACGTGGACGATCCCCATGGGCCTGGCAGGCAACGCGGAAGGGGCGGCGCTAGTGCCGAACCGGAAGGGGGTCTACGAGCAGATTGCACGAGTGCTGCGGCGCTTCTCGTACTGATCCCGCCCCCGCCGGCGGAGCGGAGGCGGACCCACCATCACTTGCCTAGGAACGGCGGCGTGCGGAACGGACTGTCCAGGACCCTTCTTGTCGTGACCGGCCTCTGATCGGTAAAGCACTCCCTCCTCGGAACGCACCTGTCGTGAACTCGCGCCGTTCTTTGCCGGATTTCGACGGGAACCCTGGGACGACGAGGCCGGACCTGCGCTGGGTGCCAGACGCCGACGGGAAGCGATCGAGCGTCGACCGCGCAGCCCGTGGGAGCGATTCGCCGAATGACGCTCGCGGCATGATCACGTCCTGTCTGTTTGCTTGGAAATGGCAGCGATGCCCTTGGCTGGATTGTCATCGCCGTTATCGCTGCGATGAGCATCGGGCGTTTCATCTTGCTTTCCCTCCTTTCCGAACCTCGACGGAAGGCGAATGCAGCCACCCGGTCTGTCGGGCTCGGCCCGTTTGACGGCTCGCAGCAGCCCTTGACTTTAGGTGGCAACAAGTGCAGAATGTTGAATGGTGCCGAGTTGGCGCCGCGAATGCAACACTGCCTGCGGATGATGTTCTGCGCGGCCACAAGTGTCGCGCTGCTGGTCGCCACTGAGTACGAAACCAGCATCCGCCCGGTCTTGGTCGAGTACTGCGGGACGTGCCACGCGGCAGGCGCCGACAACCGTATTCGCTTCCTAGGGGCGAGTTCGGCAGATTCCGTCGCAAAAGAGCCAGGCCTGTGGCGCAATGTTGCGATGCAGTTGCGCAACCGCACGATGCCTCCGACCGGGCCGCAGCCGTCCGAGCGGGACCGGATGCGCATCGCTGAGTGGATTGATAGCACGTTACGAGTGGGAGCATGCGACCTGGGAGTCTATGCCGGTCCTGTGACCGTGCGTCGGCTCAACCGCGCCGAGTACCAGAACACGGTGCGGGATCTGTTCGGACGGCCCATTGACGTTGCGGAACTCTTTCCGGTCGATGGCTCGGGCGGGGAGGGGTTCGACAACAATGGCGAGACGCTATTCCTCTCGCCATTGCTCGCCGAGCGCTATCTGGAAGTGGCAGACCTGATTCTCGACCAGGTAGTGATATCCCCCGCGTTGACACGGTCGTTTGTGGCGATTGACCTGTTGCCTGGCCGGGCGGTAGACGAGCACAACTCGGCCGCCATGGCGCAAGGGGACTCGGTGAGCCGCAAGCTCTCGTTCTACCAAGATGGCCAATACGAGCTCAAGGTAGCGGTTAGGTCTCCTGCCCCGGATGAGAATCCGGTGATGGACGTCTCAGTGGACGGTCGCCCCGCCGGCAAGCTGCGCTTCGGCTGGTCGTTGGCCAAGGCCACCGGCGACACTGCCTTGATCCCGATCACCCGCGGCGACCACACGGTGGCGCTTACGTTGGCCGACCAGAGCCCGACGTTGAGGCTGGTCACCTTGGACGTCGCTCACAAGCGCGAGGACCCAGCGCCTGCCAAGCTTGCAGCGCACATGCGGCTGTTTGGCGGCGAGCCGGGGGAGACCGTCATCGCGCCACGCGCCGAGGCTGCCCGGCTACTGCGGCAATTCATGACAGGAGCGTTCCGCCGGCCTCTCGAGCCTGAGGAAGAGGAACCCTATCTCGGCTTGTTCGATCGCTCCGCCGCGCGAGGAGATCCGTTTGAGGAATCTGTCCGGCTAGCGCTCAAAGGGGTTCTCGTTTCGCCTGACTTCCTCTACCGGGTCGAAGAAGCAGCTACGCGGCCTGGCTACAGACCGCTGTCGGATCACGAGTTGGCCACTCGTTTGTCGTACTTTCTTTGGGGCACTACGCCAGACTCGGAATTGATGCACCTGGCGAGTGCGGGTCGCCTGCAGGACGATGAGATTCTGGCGGCACAGGTTGACCGCCTGATCGATCACCCGCGATCCCGATTCTTCGCGCGTACGTTCATCGGCCAGTGGCTGGGCACGAAGGACGTAGGCGGGCGCGTCGCGCCGACGCTGAACGAGATCCAACACTTCTACACGCCGCGGATCGCGGCCGATCTGCGCGAAGAGCCTGTACTGATGTTCCAGAGAATGCTGGCGGAAGATCAGAGCTTGCTCGATTTCGTCTCCGGTGATTACACCTATCTAACGGAACGCTTGGCGCAGTTCTACGGCATCCCAGACGCCGTGCAGGGCAACGATTTCCAGCTAGTCAGCGCGCTCGGAGGCCAGCGGGGCGGGCTTTTGGGACTTGGGGCCGTGCAGGCGATGAATGCCGGCTATAAGCGGACCAGCCCGGTCCTGCGAGGGGTGTGGGTGCTGGAAACGCTGCTTGGCACGAAGATTCCAACGCCGCCGCCGGAAATTCCGGCCCTGGAAGACGAGAACGGCGAGGCCGATGGCCTGACTATGCGCGAGCTCTTGAACGGGCATCGTGCCAACCCCTCGTGCGCGGCCTGCCACGACTTGATCGATCCGATCGGTTTCGGCCTCGAAAACTACGACTGGCTAGGCCGCTGGCGAGACATAGACGAAAGCGGCCAGCCAGTTGATGCGTCTGGCACGCTGCCTTCGGGCGAATCGTTCGACGGCCCGGCCGAATTGCGAGGGGTGCTACTGGCCAAGCGGGATCAGTTGCTCAGACAGATCGCTCGCAAGATCCTCGGCTACGCGCTGGGACGAAGCTTGCTTGACCGCGACGAATGTGCGGTCGAAACCATCCTCGGCGAAGTGGATGACTCCAACTACGGCGCGCGGTCGCTCGTTCGGGCGATCGTGCTCAGCGTGCCGTTTCGGTTTACGCAAGGCACGCAGGACGATTTGCTGGCCGCGCGTGATATGATCTGGGCGCAAGGAAGGTAGATCCGTGCGACAGGCTATCTCACGCCGGACGATTCTCCGAGGCGCAGGTGTCAGCCTCGCGTTGCCGTGGCTCGAAGCCTTGGCGCCTGCTGCGGCAGTTGGGCCGAGCAAGCTAGCCGAGCCTCCACTGCGGCTCGCATTCCTTTTCATGCCCTGCGGCGTGAATCCGGACAAGTGGTTCCCGGCAGGGACGGGGGAAGAGTACGAGATCGCGGAGCACCTCGAACCTCTGGCACCCCTCAAGAGCGAGATTCTCTTGCTTGAGAACCTCTGGAACTCCAACGCGGTGGGTCGCAACGGACACTGGGCGAAGGTGCCTGCTTGGCTATCCGGCGGGTATGTTGAGCGTTCTACAGGCAGGGACATCAATACCGGGGGCACATCTGTCGATCAGGTGATCGCCGATCGTATTGGAACGCGAACGCCGCTCCCGGCTGTTCACTTTGGAGTCGACGCGCCACGGACTGGCGTGGACAACATCGGTGGCGGATTTGCGCGGATCGTTGGCTCGTACATTTCGTGGCGAGATCCGCACACGCCTGCGGCTAAGGAAATCGTCCCCGCCCTAGCGTTTGACAGGCTGTTCCGCAACGGCGCTCCCGGGGCCGCCGGGGTATCCATGTCGCGCCAGCGCGACGAAGCCAGCATCTTGGATGTGGTGCTCGACGAGGCCGCCGCCGTGCGTAGGCTCGGTAGTAGCCGTGACCGGCACAAGCTTGACGAATATATGGAATCGGTCCGTTCGGTGGAGGCTCGCATCCAAGCGTCTATGAAGCCCCAGCCACGCTGGGTCAACGAAGGCGACTTAGGGGTTTTGCGGCCAGACGCAGGCATTCCTGCCAGCCACGAGGAACACGTGCGGCTGATGCTAGACATTCTGCTGTTGGCTTTCTGGACTGACACCACGCGGGTCGCGACATTCATGTATGGAGACGCTCAGACCACTCGGAACTTCTCGTTCTTGGAGGGTGTCAACAGTAACTTCCACCAAATCTCGCACCATCGCAACGAGTCGGAGCGACTCGCACAATACGAGACGATCATCAACTGGCATGTACGCCAGACGGCCTACTTCCTAACCCGAATGAGCAACTTGGACGAAGGGGGCTCGTCTCTGTTGGACAATTCGATGGTGATGTTTGGTTCTTCGCTGCGCGATGGCAATACGCACGATCCTTCGAACCTCCCACTGGTCTTGGCCGGGCGGGGCAAGGGTTCGCTACGCCCCGGGCGAAGGCTGACCGCCGCACAAGATACACCTTTGTGCAACCTATATTTGGCCCTGATGCAGCGGATGGGTTTGCATGAGGACCGTTCGTTCGGAGACAGCACGGAACCGCTGGGGGGACTCGCGTAGAGAGACCGATCTCTGAACGCGCCGTGACGTGGGTCCGGGGCGCGAGTTTCTACGGCTGCAAGCGGGAAGTTACGTGCGCCGAGGAACGGCGCTGGTTCCAATGGGTGCGAAACCGCCCGGTAACGGTTGCTCCAACCGGTAGGAATCGGGGCAACTTGTGGAGGTAACAACAATGCGGTGAACGCCTGGGAGTAGCGCAGATGGCGGTTCTGGGCGAGCGCTGATCGAAGGCTGCCTCGAGTTCGGTGATTGAAAAAAACTATGCAAACTGAACAACTACCCGAGGCTTACAACACGCTGGCTCCGGACGGTTCGGAAATCCGCGCTCTTGTAGCGACGAGAGGGGCGAGCATGGCGCACTGTTCGCTGCCTCCGGAGCAGACCTCAGTGGCAGTGGCTCACAGGACGGTGGAGGAGATCTGGTATTTCCTCGCGGGCGAGGGGAAGTTTGGCGCAAGCTCGGCGAGAGGGAGGGAGTCGTCGAGGTCTCGCCGGGCGCTTCTCTCTCAATTCCCCGCGGCGCTCATTTCCAGTTCCGGAACACCGGAGACACGCCACTGCAGTTCGTTCTGACCACGATCCCTCCTTGGTCGGGCACCGACGAAGCGTACCGCGTCGTCGGCCAATGGCCGACGCCGGAGGATTGACACGCTGGGGAGCCCCCGTTCTTGGGAACACTACGCTCCAGAAGCGCTCTTGTTGGCACTCTGAAGGTCTCGCAGCTACTCTCCGTTGCGAAGTGCATTCAATTGGGGATTATGTATGAAAGTGCCCAAAATCCGGTTTTCCGACGCATTCGCGCTTGACGGAATCGGCACTTTCATGTAGAATATCTGTAGGGTGAAGTCAGCAGGCAAGGCATACCGTAAGGGCATTAGTATCAAGCAGTTACTGAGGATGTTCCCCCACGATGAGGCGGCTGAGGAGTGGTTCATCCAGCAGCGCTGGTCGGGCGGGGTGTGCTGCCCGCATTGCGGATCGCTGAATGTACAGACCGGCGCGCAGCACAAGACGATGCCGTTCCGGTGCCGGGAGAAGGTCTGCGGCAAGCGATTCTCGACCAAGACCGGAACGGTCATGGAAGCATCGAAGGTCGGCTATCAGGACTGGCTGATCTCCATGTTCCTGATGGGAACGGGGCTCAAGGGCGTATCGAGCATGAAGCTGCATCGAGACTTGGACGTGAACCAGAGAACGGCTTGGTTCATTGCCCATCGCATTCGCAAGGCTCTCTCGGGAAACGGAGAAGCGTTCCTCGGCCCAATCGAGGTGGACGAAACCTACATGGGCGGCAAACGGAAGAACATGCCGAACCATGTGCGCAAGGAGCTGACAGGGCGTGGAGCTGTCGGCAAGACGGCGGTTGCGGGGGCGAAAGACCGGGCGAGCAACAGCGTGGCGGCCAAGGTTGTGACCTCCACGGACAAGGAAACCCTGCAGGGATTTGTCAAGGACTGCGCGGATGCCCAGGCAAGCGTCTACACGGACGATGCGAGCGCCTACGATGCGCTGCCATTCGAGCACGAGTCCGTGCAGCACTCCGTCAGCGAGTATGTGCGCGGGCAGGCGCACACCAACGGAGTCGAATCCTTCTGGTCCATGCTGAAGCGTGGATATATCGGCACGCTCCACGAGCTCAGCCCGAAGCACCTGGACCGCTACGTGCAGGAATTCGCCGGTCGGCACAACATCCGCGAGCAGGACACGATGAGGCAACTGGAACTCATGCGGTCGGGCATGGAGCGCAAGCGCCTGCGCTACCGGGAACTGATCGCGGATAACGGCTTGGACTCGGGCGCCAGGGCGGCTGCGTGATGGCAAGCCTGAATGTCAGGAACCGAACGCTGTTCACCGGAGACAGCCTCGACGTGATGCGAGGGATGCACTCCGAGTGCGTTGACCTGATCTACCTCGATCCGCCCTTCAACTCGAACCGAAACTCCGAGGCTCCGAGGCGGCCAGGTTCAAGGATGCTTGGACACTCAGCGCTGTGGATGTTGCGTGGATCGGGCTGATCGCCGCGAGGGAGCCAGCGCTCGCGAGCACCCTCGAGTCGGCCGGGCTGGCGCAGGGCAAGGGCATCAGGCGTACTGGACCATGATGGCCGTGCGGCTGCTTGAGATGAAGCGGCTGCTGCATGGCGGGCGATTGCCGGACGTTCACCGGCGGAGGGACATCCCGAAGCGCACCGACGTTGGGGCACTGCCGCCGTACAAGACTCACCGCCACACGTTCTAGGGAAAGCAGGCAGGAAACTGTGCCGGGTGCGGGATCCACTTCCCGTTCCGCAACATGACGATCGACCCTATCGTGCCGCAGTCGAAGGGCGGGACGGATCATCTCGAGAACTTGCAGCTGCTCTGCAATCCCTGCAACTCCATGAAGGGAACCATCGATCAGGCCGCATTCGTGTCCAAGCTCACTTTACAGGGATGATATAGAGGCAGATGAAGACACGGAAGATCCCTCCCACGCCCCGCGAAGTGGAGATCATCCATCCGTCCTACCAGCCGAGCGCGGCTGAACTCAGAGAGGACATCAGCGTGGACGCCACTTTCGAGGAAGTCGTGGCCGCATGCTTGCAACCAGTGAGGATTCGCTACGTGATGCCCGAGAAGAAGAGGGGCCGGTGACGCGATTCCGTCAATCGCAAATGCGTCGGAAAACCGGATTTTCGGCACTTTCGTACATAACCCCCTTTGGTTTCGTGCGAGGGGTCGGGTACTACGCCGACGGGCTTGCCGCGTTCACTCGGGAGTCCATTGGGTGGCGCTGTGCCCGCGCCAGAGAGAGAAAGGGCCGCCCCGCGTGAAGACGGTGGCTCCGCAGCGCAGCGTGGCGCGGCAGCGACTGGCGGAGCAACTCGGTATTGACGAGTTGGTTGACAGCACCGTCGGGTAGTTCGCAACAGCACCAAGCAACTGTCGTGTAATCAGAGCATTACAGATTTGGGCTTTTCGCAGCAAACTACCGCTAGCGCCGCCGCGTCAGGCCCGTCCGCCAGCTCGACGGGAGTCGATGAGTTCCGCGGCACGGCGAAGGGGGCGCAGCGAAGTGCCGGAACTACTAGTCGCACAAGCCGCAGGGCGCTGAGTATACTGCTCGTGTCTCCGTTAAGGATCCTAGGTCTTGGCTCTTCCGGGTATCTACGTTTCAATTCCCTTCTGCGCCCAGAAATGCACCTACTGCAACTTCCGATCCAACGTTTACGCGCGGGCGCTGCGGACACAATACATCCGCTACCTCGCCGACGAACTTCGGTCGGGCGGAGACCGGTGCGAGGATAGTCTCTACTTCGGAGGCGGCAGCCCGAGCTTGTTGGATCCCGAGGAGTTCACCGAGCTCTCCGCAGCCCTGCCGGGCGAGGGTTGGACGGAAGCAACGATCGAGATCGCTCCGGGCGAGGCGACCCCAGAGAGGGTGTCGGCCTGGGTGGCGGCCGGCATCAACCGCGCCAGCTTCGGAGTCCAGTCATTCGACCCGGCGGTGGCCAGGGCGGCGGGGCGCAAGCACGATCCCGAGACGGTGCGAACCGAGATCAGCCGCCTGCTTGACAGCGGCATTCGCAATGTCTCCGTCGACCTGATCGCGGGCCTGGCCCACCAGACGATCTCGACCTGGCGCCAGTCGCTCGAATGGGTCGACCGCCTCGGGGTTGACCACGTTTCGGTCTACATGCTCGAGACGGACGACGCAAGCCGCCTCGGACGGGAATTGCAGGCGGGGGGGCGTCGCTACGGGGCCATGGAAGTGCCGGCCGAGGACGAGATCCTAGACTACTATCTCCTAGCAGTCGAGCGGCTGCGATCCATGGGATACGAGCGGTACGAGGTGTCGAATTTCGCGCGGCTCGGCAGGCGCAGCCTGCACAACCTCAGGTACTGGCGGATGGAGCCGTACCTAGGGTTCGGCAGCGACGCACACTCGTTCAGCGGCCGGCGGCGATGGGCGAACGTCGGCAGTGCCCCGGAGTACGTCCAGCGAATGGCCGAGGGATCCTCTCCGAGGGCCGCCGTTGAGGAACTCGGCCCGCAGCGGATGCTCGAGGATCGCGTGCTCACAGGCCTGAGAACCAAAGAGGGGGTCTGCCTCGCGCCCGACGAGTGGCGCCAGCTGCTGCCAAAGTTCGGGCCTCTAGCGGACCGGGGCTGGCTCGAAACGGCCGAGCCGTCGATTCGTCTCACCGACCGAGGCATCCTCTTCGCGGACGAGGCAATCGCCGAACTCCTCTCCTGAGCGAGGCTGCGATCGAGAGTGTCCCTTCAGCGCCTGAAGAAATCGGCCACGTCCTGCAGCCGGTTGGTCCTGGCATAGTCCGGCAAGCTGTCGAGAAAGATCTTGCCGTAGGCCTTCTTGGCAATCCGGTTGTCGAGCAGGGCCAGCACGCCCCGGTCCGTGGCAGACCGGATCAGCCTGCCGAAGCCCTGCTTGAGCGAGAGCACTGCTGCGGGGATCTGGTACTCGCGGAACGGATTCCCGCCAGCACGGCGAATCTGGTCGATCCGCGCCTTCACGATCGGGTCCGACGGGACCGCGAACGGCAGCTTGTCGATGATTACGCAGCTGAGTTGCTCGCCTGGCACGTCCACTCCCTGCCAGAAGCTGGCCGTAGCAAAGAGCACGCAGTTCTTCGTCTTGCGGAATTTCTCCAGCACCGACGCGTTGGAGCCCTGCCCCTGGATGAGGCTCGGGAAGCTCAGGGCAATCGACACTTCCTTGTGGATCCTTCGCATCTGCTGGTGGCTGGTGAAGAGCACGAAAGCTCGCCCTCGGGAAAGTTCGAGCAGTTCGAGGATCTCGCTGGTGGCCCGGTGGCGGAATTCCTCGGAATTCGGATCGGGCATGTCCTCCGGTATGTACAGAAGGGCCTGTCGCCGGTAGTCGAAGTGCCCGGGAATCGTTAGCTCGCTGGATGCATGGAGACCCAGCCTGCCGCGGATATACTCGAACCCCCCGTTCACGGCCAAGGTAGCCGACGTGAGAATGGCGGTGGCTCCATCGCGGAACAGGGCATCGTCGAGAATTGGCGACACGTCGATCGGCGTGGCTTGCAAGAACACGCCCTTGCCGCGCTTCTCCAGCCAATAGACGAAGTTCCCGTACATGTCCTCGATCAGGAGGCTAAGCACGGGATGCTCGTGGACCTCCCCTGCTAGGTCGGGCTCGATGTCGTTCAGCAGCACTCTTAGAGTCAGCAGCAGCGTGCGGGCGCGATTCCGGAGCGGGTCGGTCGCCTCGGTACTCTTCCTGAGCAAGCCAAGCGTGGCGCCGAGGCCGTTGAACGCCGCTAGCAGTGCCCCGTACTGCTTCGCGTTCCGCTTGCGGAACTCGGTGCGCTCCTCGAACGTCGCCCGGGACGGCTGGTCCTCGAACAGGCTGAAGAACTCCCTCGAAGCCGAGCTCAGCGCCTTGAGCCGGCGATCGAGTTCCCTGGAGCCGAAGCCCTCCTTCCTGGATGCTGCCTTCGTGTCCCGGACCAGCTCGCTGCACTGGAAGTTGCTCAGATGCGCTCCGAAGAACTGGCCGACGACGCCCTCGATCTCGTGGGCCTCGTCGAACACCACAGCCTGATAGGAGGGAAGGATCGAGCCGAAGTCGTCCCTCCGCAACGAGAGATCGGCGAAAAACAGATGATGGTTCGCGACGATCAGGTCGGCCTCGGCGGCGCGCTGGTGCATCCGCGTCACGAAGCACTCCCCGAACTTCTCGCATTTCCGCCCAGTGCAGGCCTCGCGGCGCGCGTCGAGATCGTGCCAGAGCTTGCTGTTCGAGGGCAGGTCCGTCAGTTCGGCACGGTCTCCTGTCTCCGTCTCCTTGGCCCACTCCCGGATGAGGGCGAAGTCCGTCAGGGCGTCAAGGCCTTCCAGCCCCGGCTTCGCTTCCTTGTCCTCGAGCTTCTGGATGCAGAGGAAGTTGGCCCTCCCTTTCATCACAGCCACCCGCAGGCGTCCGCCGAGCACGCTCTCGAGGAATGGCACGTCCTTGCGAATCAGCTGGTCCTGCAGGTTCTTGGTGCCGGTCGAGACAACCGCCCGCTTCCCGGCAAGGATCAGGGGCACCAAGTAGGCCAGGGTCTTGCCTGTGCCGGTGCCGGCCTCGACAACCAAGTGCCGCCTTTCCTCGATCGCGGCTGCGACGCCGCCCGCCATGTCGGACTGGCCGGGGCGATCCTCCCAGACGGGCATTCGCTCCGACAGGAGCCCGCCGGGCCGAAAGAACTCCTCGACTGTCAGCTCTGCGCTTGCTTCCGGCACGCGATCCCCGGCTACCACTACTTTAGTTGCCGAGAGTTCCCTTAGGACCGGCAAGGCCGCTCAACAGGCTCTCGTAGCTGTCGGCGACCGATTCCCAGTCGTACCGCGCTGCCGCCTCGCGGGCCGCGGTGTCGCGCATTTCGCCGAGAGCCGCCTCGCCGCACTCTGACAGCTCGTCGATCCGTTCGCATAGCGACCCGGACCGGGGCGTGTAGCGCAGCCCCGACGAGCCCGCCACCTCCCGGTTCTCGGGCGTGTCCAGATAGAGCAGCGCGCAGCGCCGGCCCATCGCCTCCACGAGCGCCGGGTGCGTCCCCCCGACCTCGGTCGCATGCACGTAGGCCAGGCAATGCGACTGCAGCTCGGCGTAGCCCTCGCCGTAGACCGGGCCCGGGAATAGGATCCGTGGGTCGCGGGTGGCCTTGACCCGCTCGATGTAGGCGGCCGCGTAGGGCGCGTCGCCGACCATCACGAGCTTGCGCCCCGTCCGGCTCCGCTCGAACTCCTCCACCACCAACTGCGCGTTGTTTTCCGGCTCGAACCGGCTTACGTACAGGAAGTACTCCCCAGGCTCCAAGCCGAGCTCGTCCAGCTTGCGCTTGGTCCGGACGGCTCCTTCCGGCGCGCCGTAGGCGATGTAGCGCGTGGCGAGCGCATAGCGCTCCCCGTAGTAGTGCTGGATCACGCGCGCGTCCGTCACCACGGCGTCGGGACAGAGCGTCGACAGGCGCTCGGACAGGTGGTACCAGGCCCGCGCCGCCCGGTTCCATTTCCTGCGCTTCCGTTCCAGGCCGTCCACGTTCAGCACGGCGGGTATACCCAGCGCCCTCGGCCAGCAGCAGAACACCGCGTTCGCTCCGTTGCACACGATCGCCGCGTCGGCCCCGCGGAGCGCCAGGTGCAGGCAGGACAGGATGGTATGCACCGGCGTGTCGAGATGCTTGCTGCGAATCGTCGGCAGCACGACCAGGCGCGCCCCGCGCCAGGACCGCAGCCCCTCCCGCGCGTAGTGCGACCGGCAGTACACCGTGACGTCGTGCCCTCGCCCCGCCAGCCGCGCCGAAATCTGCTCGGCGAACGTCTCGAACCCGCCGTAGCTGGCTGGAATCCCGCGGGTGCCCAGCAGGGCGACCTTCATCTCGCTCAGCCGCCGAGCCGCTGCGGCACCAGCTCCGGCCGGCGCTCCTCGCCCGCCGCGTCCCCCGCCAGCGGCTGGCTGACCGGGCTGTAGCGGAACCAGCCCGCCATGTACGCCTCGTCCACCCGCCGCCGCGCCTGGATCTGCCGGCGCTTGCGCACCGTCCGCTCCACGTCCCGCACCAGGTAGTAGAACGCCCGCAGCGACGTCCGCTCCACCAGCAGGCAGTACGCCACGATGCCCAGGTCCCGCACCGTGATCGGCAGCAGGTTCCGCAGGTACAGCCCCGGCGTGATGTTCTTGATCCGCATCAGGAACCGGTTCTTCACCGCGTGCATGTTGATCTCGGCCGGCAGCTGGCTGCGCATGCCCGGCCTCAGCTTGCGCACGTGGTAGCCCGCCGCCCGCGGGTTGAAGATGCACTTCCAGCCCAGCAACTGCGCCCGCCAGGCCACGTCCGCGTCCTCGCGATAGGCGAAAAAGTCCGCGTCGAAGAACTCCCCCTCCACCGCAATGTCCTCGATCATCTCCCGCCGGTAGCACGCCGCCGCCGCGGTCGCCCCGAACACGTACTCGAAATGCCGGTAGTGCCCGTTGTTCGTCTCCATGCAGCCGCGATCCTTGTGCCGCAGCATGGGCGTGAAGTACATGCCGGTCGAGTCCAGCCGCTGGCGGCCCTCGATGTCGAAGCTCGCGTCGGCCAGCAGCAGCTTGCCGCAGACCGTCCCCGCGCGCGGGTCCAGCGACGCCGACGCCAGCAGCCGCGAGACGAAGTTCGACAGCAGCAGCACGTCGGGGTTCAGCGTCAGCACCCACTCGCCCCGCGAGAGCGCGATGGCCTGGTTCTGGGCGGCCGCGAAGCCGATGTTGTCTTCGTTGTAGACCACCAGGCAGCGGCCCTCGAAGCGTTCCAGGATGTCGCAGGTGCCGTCCGTCGAGGCGTTGTCGATGACGATGACCTCGAGCGGGTCGTGGACCTGCTCGAGCACCGACTCGAGGCAGCGGCGGATGAAGCGGCCGCTGTTGTAAGTGACAACGGTGACCGAAACTAGGGGCTTGCCCGACATGGAGAGTGATCGGCTCTAGAGGTGCCTAGACCAGAAGCGCGGGCGTGTTCAAGAAGCATCCGCCCGGCGCGGGAACCCGATTCGCACGAAGCGGTACGTAGCCCTGTACGCATCAGCGGTCGCTGAGGGTCCACCCCTGACCGTGCAATAGCGCTGCCTCAATACCAAACCCACCAGAACTGCAAACCGCACGCAGCGAAAAATGCCGCGCGGGTAATGCTTCTCGGCGTAACGCAATAATCCACCATACCAAGCCTTCATCCTCGCTTGCACGGGGAGCCGGCCGACGGCATGCCCGCCCGCGTGGCGTGCGACCGCTCGTGGGACGTAAAGCAGAGCGAATCCAGCATCGCGAAACCGCCGGCACAGGTCGACATCCTCGAACCAGACTGGGTGGAATCTCTCGTCTAGACCGCCGACCGCTTGCAGTGCGTCGCGCCGCAGCATCAGAAACGCGCCAGCGGGCTGCTGAACTTCGCACTCCCTGCCAGGCTCCAGGTCCAGCAAGCGGTACCGGCGGTTGACCGGGTTCCGCTTCCAGATCCGGTTTATCCCCAGCACTTCGAAGACGAGCGCCCAAGGCGTCGGCAGCGACCGGGCGTTGAAGCCCAGTTGCGGCGTGCCGCCGGGGTGGGTCAGCAACCCTCCCGCGCCCGCGACGCCGTCGCGCTGGCACGCTTCGACTAGCGCGTCCAGACCTGTCAGCAGCTCGCAATCGGGATTCAGGAGAAGCACGTACGGCTCGCTAGTCACCACGACGCCTTGATTGACGGCCCCCGCGAACCCGCGATTGCCGGCGTTATCGATCCAGACCGCCCACGAATGCCGCTCGCGCAGCTGCGGGGTCGCCGATCTCGAGGGCGCATTGTCGACTACGACCGCTTGCGAGACCCTGCCTTCCAGGGCCGCGAGGCAGGCCGGAAGTTCCTCGATCGATTCGTAGGCGACGACAATGGCCGCGACCGGACAGGTCATGCGGATCCGTCCCTGCCAGGCCTAGCGAGCCGGAAGTACCACTTCCAGTACGAATCCCAGCCAGCGGCTTCCTGGAATCTCGCAATCTCTCCCTCGCTGGCGCGCAGCGCTGCGGCCAGATCGCGGTCCCCCGGTCGCGGCGCGGCGCGCCAATGGGCGCGGCAATCCGCCAGGCCGAGCCCGAATCCGCGGAGCCAGGCCGCAAAGCGGCCGCGCGAGACGGAGAGAGCAGCCCACAGCAGCTGGGCAACGACCACGGCCAATCCGAATCGCAGCAGCATGCCCTCCGAATAGTGCTTCGCCAGGATCAGCAGTTGGTGGCGCGTAATCCACGCGACGGTTCGGTCGCTCCACACGCCGGCTGTCTCGCTACCAAGGTGCCACGCAATAGCACCTGGAACGTATATGCCCTTCAAGCCGAGTCCGGCTGCCCGCATGCCGAGTTCCACGTCCTCGAGATAGGCGAAGAACGACTCGTCGAAAAGCCCGGCCCGCGCAAAGAACTCGCGCCGGAATAGGGACGCCGTCGCCGAGGGGAAAAACGTGGGCCTCGGTACCGAGAATGCCGGGCTATCTAGCTTGCCGTGCCCGAGCCGCCACGCGACTCCGCCGCGGCACGCAGCGTCTCCGGCGCCATCGAGAAGCTCGCGTCGCGCCGCGCCGTAGACTTTGCCCGTCGCGAACCAGGCATCCGCCCGCACCGCGGCGTCCAGCAAGGTCGCGAGCCAGTCGGGAGCCAGGTCGACGTCGTTGTTCAACAGGACGACCCACTCGCCACGGGATTGTTCGATTCCGCGGTTGAGCGCGTGGCTGACCCCCCGGTTCGTTCCCAGCAGGATCGTCCGGGCCCGGTTTTCCCGCGCGACTTCGACGGACGCATCCTGGGATCCGTTGTCCGCAACGATTACGTCGAGGTCCACACCAGCAGGCAGCCGCTGGGCGTCCAGGGAACGGAGGACGCGCGCCAGCAAGTCGGCGCGGTTCATCTGCGGTATGACCACGGAGACGGTCATTGGAGCGGGCGGGCGGGGGCCGCATCCCAAGCTCTACACTAAACCAAGGCTGCGGAGACCCGCTCGGGCCGCGCCGGTTAGGTGAGGCATGGCTTCCGCGTTTGACATTGCCTGGGTGCGATCCCAGTTTCCGGCCCTCGCCCCGAGGAGCGGCTCCCGTTCCGAGATCTTCTTCGACGGCCCGGGAGGCACCCAGGTGCCGAGCCGCGTGGTCGATGCGGTCGCCAGCTACCTGGCCGGTTCCAACGCCAACATCCACGGAGCCTTCCGAACCAGCAGGGAAAGCGATTTCGTGGTCGAGGACGCCCACCTCGCGGCCGCCGACCTGCTCGGCTGCGGCGCGCGGGAAGTCATGTTCGGACCGAACATGACCACGCTCGCGTTCTGGCTGAGCCGCGCGCTGGCATCCGAGTTCTCACCCGGTGACGAGATTGTTGTCACGAGACTCGACCACGACGCGAATCACGCGCCGTGGAAGAGCTTGGAGGATCAGGGGGTCCGCCTGCACGAGGTCCCGTTCCGCCGCGAGGACTGTACCCTCGACCTCGACGACCTTCGCTCGAAGCTGACCTCGCGGACCAAGCTCGTCGCAATTGGCTACGCGTCGAACGCGGTCGGCACGATCAATGACGTTGCGGCCGTCACCCGCGATGCGCACCGGGCTGGTGCGCGCGTCTTCGTCGACGCCGTGCATTACGCTCCGCACGGGCCGATCGACGTCAAGGCACTCGACTGCGATTTCCTGGCATGCTCGGCCTACAAGTTCTTCGGCCCGCATCAGGGCCTGCTCTATGGCAAGGAAGAGCACTTCGAGCGGCTCCGGGCCTACAAGGTGAGGCCTGCGCAGGACGCGCTCCCATGGCGGTTCGAGACAGGCACCCAGAACCACGAATGCATGGCGGGAACCACGGCAGCTATCGAGTACCTCGCGGAGCTCGGCCGCCGCTGCAGCGGTAACGCCGGAGCCAGCCGGCGAGCCGGAGTGCGTGAGGCGATGCGAGCCGTCAGCCGCTACGAGCGAGGGCTCGCGGATCACCTGATCCGGGGCTTGCTGCGGATTCCAGGGCTGGATTTCTACGGCATCCGGGAGGAGGCGCAATTCGATCAGCGAGCGCCCACCGCGGCGATCCGGCTGCGCGGCCTGTCGCCTGCGCAAGTCGCGGAGTCGCTTGGCGACCAAGGTATCTTCGTGTGGGACGGCAACTTCTACGCCCTCAACGTCACGGATGACCTGGGTCTGGAGGATTCGGGCGGGCTCGTTCGAATCGGCCTGACACACTACAACACGATCGAAGAGATCGACATCCTGCTGGACGCGCTCGCCCGGATGGCGGGGCCGTCTTCTGCGGTCTAGCCGTCAGAAATCCGGCAGGTTCCGCATCATCGAGGACGTGTCTCCGCCGCGGACCAGCCGCGCCGAATCTAGAATCTGCCGGGACGGCTCGTGAACCGTGCCAAGGTAACGCATGTCGGCCCGCGAGCCTCCCATCATGACGACGATGTAGCCCCGCGATGGATAGCGGAGCACCTGGAACTGGAGTTCGTCCTCCTCGCCGCTGAGCCACTCCTCGGATTCCGGTTGCTCCAACCGTCCGACCACCTCGAAGTAGCTGTCCCTCGAGCCGAGGCCAAGATAGCGCTGATCGGATGTGCTTGTGTCGGCCTTGAAGAGCCGTTCGAACGGGTTGTGCATCCCCCCGACGACCGCGAGAAAGCCCAGCACTGATGCGAGCAACGCCGCTCCGATTGCGATGCCCAGCAGCCGCAGCGTATTCGCGTCCGAGCCGCTGAAGAGCCGCTGTCTCGGCGGGGCAGCAGTCGCCACGCGCGGCGTGCGACCGGCCTGAGTTGACGGAATCTCCGTCACGACGTTCCGGTAGGGGTAGATCCCTCCCGCCTTGAGCTCGAGTTCGCGCCGCAAGCCCAGAATGACCACCGGCGAGTCGGAGCTGCTCACGCCGCCCACGTGGCTCTTCGGTATCCAGAATTCCTGGGCTGAATGGCTGTTGCGCACCTGGACTTCGGACCAAGTCGAGTCCAGCAGGGACCATTCGTTGTGCTCGATACCGCGTATCGCGGGATAGAACGAGAAACGACGACCCTCGAGTCCATCCAGCAGCGAATGCGGCATGTCCGTCGGCATGTCGTTGCCCCGCCGTATTGTCTCACGGCTTCCGCATGACTAGAACGCGGAACGTCTCTCCGAGGCCGAATACCAGGGATTTGAGCTGCATGCGCAGATAGGCCTCCCTGCGCTCGCTGCCCGCGGCAAGGGCATAGCCGAACCCGTCGGGCTCGCCCGTCTCAAGCAGGAAGACTTGCTGGGTTCGCAGGGGCGAGACCTCGAAACCCGCAGCCCGGCCTGCGTCCTGGAGCGCGCTGAAATTGACATGCGCGGTAATGTCGCGCAGGCCCGGCTCCATGAGCACGTCGGGATCGGCCCGATGCGCCGAATAGCCCATCAATGACCCGTCAGGGAAGCGGCCTCCTCGTTCGATCTCGTCGCGAGTGTAGCCGTAGTCGATCGCGAGGACCCAGCCGCGCTCCAGGACGTTGCCGATTCTCTCGATCGCCTCGACCTGGCGGTCGCACGACTCGATGCACCTCCCATCGGCAATGCGCGGCAGTCCCCGCCGGTTCCTGCAGGGGCCGGTGGACTGCCATGCAAAGCGGCCGTTGGCCAGGCCCACGCGCCTCTCGGCCCACTCGCCGCCGCTCCGCTCGACTATGTCGACCGGCAGCGCATCGAAGAATTCGTTGCAGAAGACGGCCCCCCTGACGCGACGTTCGGGCCAGCGGTCTCCCGCATCCACCGCGATCCAGTCGACATCCGGCATGCAGCGCCGCACTTCGCGCTCCGTCTCCCCGCGGCCGGGGCCGAGCTCCAGCACCTCGAAGCGGTCTGGCAAGCCCAGCTCGCCCCTCCAGCGGTCGAGCTGCTGGGCGACAAGCCGGCCGAAAACCGGCTGCAACTGGGCGTTCGTGTAGTAGTCGCCGGACTTGCCGAACGGATCCCTCCCGCCGGCATAGTAGCCGAGGGTCGGATGGTAGAGGGCCAGTTCCATGAAGCGGTGGAACGGCATCGGACCGCCGGCTCGAATCTCGGCGGCAATGACTTCCGCTACGCCCAAGTGCCTCCTTATCGGTGCAGTTCGTAGGGCGCCGCGGGGTTGTCGAGGCTCTGCGGCGTGTACTCGAACATCTCGACGAAATAATCGTGGAGGCCCTCGAAGATCATGCGCTGGAGAATCCAGCGGAACTGGGAGTGGGCCAGGTCCCGGGGATGGATCTCCAAGTAGTATGTATGGATGTTGGCAGGTTTCTCCTTCAGGTCGATCACGAGTTCGATCCGGCCAGCTGCTGTCTCCTGCACGCCGAATGTCAGGAGCGGGTGCGAGTACTTCTCCAGTTCCTTCCGCACGGCGGCGAGCGCCTCGGATTTGCCGTCCATATGCCGCAAGGATAGCAACGAGTTCCGAGTGGCCCTGCCAGATTCCCCGGCGTTCGTGCAATGACCAGCTGGCTCGACCCCGGCACGGATGGCAGCAGGGCCGGAGATCCGTCGATAGGCTGGCCCCGCATGGCCGGCCGGATCCTTTTCGCGTGCATGGCGCTGCTCGCGGCAGCGGCCGGCTGGCTCGTGCTGACCCGCCCGGTGCACCGGATCGAAGGGGACTTTCTCGAGCGCGAAGACCTGCGAGCGGCGGACGGCTGGCTTCTCGAGCAGCTTCGGAATCCGGTGGCGGAGATCCGTGGCAGAGCTTACCTCGCGCTTTCCAGGATCGAGGGTCGGGACTCAGCGAGCCAACTTGTCCAGGCAGCGGCGGATCCGGCACCGTCGGTTCGGGCGGCCGCCGCGTTCGGGATCGGAAATGTCCTTGACTCCCGGCTGGAAGGCGGTCCGGAGCGCGAGGCCGCCGGCGCCCTCGTCTCCCTGCTCGGCGACGACGAACGCCTTGTGGTCACGCGTGCGGTCGACGCCCTCGGCAAGATCGGCTGGCGCGACGCCGCCTCGGGCATCACTGGTACCGCAGCACCAATCGCGACTGCGATGACCGCTCTGATGCGCATGGAAGCCACTGGCCAATCGGCCTTTGTGGCGGAATACCTAGACTCGGACGACCAGGACAGCCGGTGGGCGGCAGCCCTCGCAGCGGCGCACCTGCGGCTGGCCCGCGAACCCGCAGTGCAGCGTCGGTTGCTTCCACTGGTCACCGACGACAACGACTTCGTTCGGGCAGCCGCGCTTCGGGCGGCGGGAGGCGCAACGGCGACCGAGTCGCTGCTGTCCAAGATCAGGGCCAATCTCGAGCATCGCGACCCAAAGGTGAGATTCGAAGCCCTTGCCGCAATGGCCACCCTGGGAGGCTCCCCGCCAGCTGACCTCCTCCCCTCGGGCGAACCGATTCTGGATTCGCCACTGACCCGGGCGCCCGACACCCCGTTGCTGCCCGAAGGGGACTACCAGCGGATTGCCAAGACGCTCGGCTCGCGTCTGCTGATGCGAACTTCCGTCGGCGACTTCGAAATCGAGCTCGACTACGACCTGGCACCCCTTACATCGGAATATTTCCGGCAGCGAGCGAACGCCGGAGCGCTTAACGGCGCCGTGTTTTCCGCGGTTCGCCCGAACGGGTACGCAGTCGTCGGCGCGCCGCTGGGCCCGATTCGGTCCGAACTGAACCCGAAGCCGTTCCTGCGCGGAAGCATCGGCCTTCTTCGGCATGGCGACACGTCCGGGGGCGGGTTTTTCCTTTGCCTGACAGCGCTGCCGCTTGCGGACGGCCGTTACGTCAACCTCGGGCGCTTGGTATCGGGCGACAGCCTGCTTGACGGCATCACCCCTGGATCGACCGCAATTTCGATCCGGGAACAGCGTTGAGCTGGCCGATTGCCGAAAAAGACACCCTGGCACCCGGTTCGACGTGCCGTTTTGGTATAGTTCAATGCGCAAAGGGTCCATCCCGTTGCGGGAGAGGACCGCAATTCCTATCGAACACTCTGGAAAGGAGAATGCCAGGTGAGTTCTAACAATCCCCACGACGGGCCCGAACGCGGGCCCCGGCAAGAACCGCAGAAGGGCTTCTCCCGGCGCACGTTTATCGAAGGCGTCGGGATCGGAGCGGGCGCGGTTGGCGCACTCGGGGCAGCGGATCAGGCCCGCGCCGACAATCACGAGATACTCGGCCCTGACCCGGTTGCGATCACCCTGAACATCAACGGAAAGAGCCACGACTTGAACGTGGAGCCGCGGGTGACATTGATCGACGCCCTGCGCAACATGCTCGACCACACAGGCGCCAAGAAGGTCTGCGACCGGGCAACCTGCGGAGCCTGCACCGTGATCATGGACGGCCGCCCCGTCTATTCCTGCACGATGCTGGCGATCGAGGCTCAAGGCCGCAGGATCGAGACCATCGAAGGCATCTCGAGCGACGACGCGATGCATCCCGTGCAGGTTCAATTCGTCGAGAACGACGCCCAGCAGTGCGGATTCTGCACGCCGGGCCTGGTCATGGCGGGGAAGGCGATCGCGGATCGCAACCCGAGCCCCTCGATGGCGGACGTTGAGAGCGGGCTGTGCGGCAACATCTGCCGTTGCGGCACGTACGTCGGAGTCCGCAAGGCCGTGTACGAAGCGGCCAGGGAGAGTGCGTGATGGCGACGAAATACGATTGGCCGGCAGCGGAAGACCGCAGCCTGATCGGCAAGAGGCACAGGCGCGTCGACGGGCCGGAGAAGGCGCGCGGCGCAGCGAAGTACTCCTACGACCGCAACCTGGACGGCATGCTCTTCGCCCGTCTCGTGACCTCCAAGGTCCCGCACGGGCGGATCCTCGGCATCGACACGGCGGCGGCGGAGAAGGTCAAGGGCTACAAGGGCCATGTCAACATCCTCAACACCGGCGACGAAGTCCAATGGGTGGGGTCGGAGATCCTAGCGATCTGCGCTGACACCGAAGAGCACGCTCGCGACGCTGCAGTCGCCGTCAACGTGCATTTCGAGGTCCTGCCCCACTGGGTCAAGGACGAGGACGTCAAGAAGGCAGGCGAGGCGAACCGCGTCCAGCCCGCCAAGGACGACACCAAGGGCCCGGATCTGGACGAGGCGTGGAAGAGCGCCGACGCCACCGTGGAAGGCTACTACGGCCTCGGCGTCATCACCCACTGCTGCCTGGAGCCGCACGGCCAGGTCGTGGACTGGACCGACGACGAAATCACGGTTTACGCCTCGACGCAGGCGGTCGCGCGCATCCCCGCCGATCTCGCCAAGGGGCTTTCGCGTGACGAGGCGATCGGCACCATCGAAGCCGACAGCATCCACGTGATCACGCCGTACATGGGCGGCGGCTTCGGGTCGAAGTTCAACATCGACACTTGGGGCATCGCGTGCGCGAAGCTCTCCAAGAAGACGGGCAAGCCCGTCAAGCTGATGCTTGACCGCGACGAGGAGCTGATGGTCGCCGGCGGACGTCCGTCGGACTACGGCAACATCAAGGTCGGCGCAAAGAAGGACGGCACGCTGGTCGCCTTCGAGGCGGAAACCTGGTCGACGGGCGGCATCGCCGGGCGCGGCAGCCCGCCGCTTCCGTACGTGTACAACAACGAGGATCGGCTTGCCCAGAAGGCACGCCACCTCAGCGTCTCGACCAACATCGGACCGGCCCGCGCGTGGCGCGCGCCGAACCATCCGCAGGCCGCGGTTCTGACGATGTGCCCGATGGAAGATCTGGCTGCCGAGCTGGACATGGACCCGGTCGAGTTCTTCAAGAAGAACGCCGACCTGACCGCCCGGCCGGAAGTCTACCGCTACGAGCTCGACAAGTGCGCGGAGATGATCGACTGGAAAGGCAAGTGGCACAAGCGCGGCGACTCGGGTTCGGGCCCGGTCAAGAGCGGTCTCGGCCTCTCGCTCCACACGTGGGGCGGGCGCCCGCACGACTCGACGTGCGAGGTCCGCATCCAGCCTGATGGCGGCGTCTCGGTCAGCATGGCTAGCCAGGACCTGGGCGTCGGCACCTACACGACCCTCTCGGTGGTGGCTGCGGAAACCCTCGGCCTTCAGATTCCCGACATCAAGATCAACATCGGCAGTTCAAAGCTCCCGATCTCGGGCGCTTCCGGCGGCTCGACGACAGTCGGCGGCACGACCGCATCGACGCGTCGGGCGACCGTGCACGCGCTGGACGAGCTCAAGGGGGTCGTCGCCGAGTCCCTGGGCGTCGAAGCGGACGACCTAGAGGCCAAGGACGGCAACGTCTTCGCCAAGTCCGACACCTCGAAGTCGCTGAGCTGGAAGGACGCCTGCAAGAAGCTGGGCAACCGAACGATCACCGGGCACGGCAAGCAGCCGGACAGGGAGGGCGGCAAGCTGAACGACTCGGGCGTGGGCGGCGTGCAGATGGCCGATGTCTCGGTCGACGTCGAAACCGGCATCATCTCGATCAACAAGATCGCGGCCGTTCAGGACGTGGGCTTGGTGGTCTGCCTCGAGCAGAGCGAGAGCCAGGTGTACGGAGCCCTGATCCAGGGCGTGGCCTGGGCTCTCTACGAAGAGTCCATCTACGACCAGGCGACCGGCAAGATGCTCAATCCGGACATGGAGTTCTACAAGCTTCCCGGCGCGGCCGACATCGGCGAACTGGAAGTCCACATGGTCCAGAACAAGTACGACGACCGGGGCGTGATCGGAATCGGCGAACCGCCGGCGATCTCGCCGGGCGCCGCGATCTCGAACGCCGTAGCAAACGCTATCGGCGTGAGAGTCCCGACCCTGCCGATGACGCCTGACCGCGTGCTGGCAGCACTCGCGAACGCATAAGGGAGGTCACGAATCATGCAGAACTTCGAATACATCGCTCCCAACCAGACGATGGCCGCCGCGCAGGCGCTAAGCCCCAACGCCGGGGTGACGGCGGTGCTGGCCGGCGGGACCGACCTGCTGAGCCTCATGAAGGAGCGCGTCGAAATGCCGACGCGCGTCGTGAGCCTCCGCAACATCAGCGCCCTTCGGGGAATCTCCAAGAAGGGCGGCGGGCTTCGCATCGGCGCGATGGCGACGGTCGAGGAACTCCTCGGTTCCAAGGCCGCCGCGCCGTACAAGTCGCTCGTCCAAGCGGCACAGGGCATCACCGCGCCGCAAGTCCGGGCGATGGGTACCGTGGTCGGCGACCTGCTGCAGCGTCCCCGCTGCTGGTACTACCGCAATGGGTACGGGCTGCTTGCCATGCATGAAGGCAAGTCGCTCGTCCCGAACGGCGAGAACCGCTACCACGCAATCCTAGGCAACAAGGGTCCGGCGTACTTCGTGAATGCCTCGAGTCTCGCCCCGGCGCTGATCTCGCTGGGCGCGATGGTCACCGTGGCCGGGCCGGAAGGCGAGCGCGAGATCGCGGTGGCAGACCTGTACCGGATCCCGTCCTCGGCGTCGGAGCGCGAGAACACGTTGATGCCGAACGAAATCGTAACGGAGATCAACGTGCCGAGCGCGTCGGGCTGGAGCACGGCGACCTACGAGGTTCGCCAGAGGCAACTGCTCGACTGGCCGCTCGTGACGGCTTCGGTCGCGATTCGCATGCGCGGCGGCAAGGTCTCGGACGCTCGTGTAGTCCTGGGCCATGTGGCCCCGATCCCATGGAGGTCTTCAGAAGCGGAAACGGCCCTCAAGGGCCAGTCCGCCGGCGAGGGCGCCGGAGAGGCAGCGGGCAAGGCAGCCGTGGCAGCAGCCACGCCGCTAAGCCAGAACAAGGCCAAGGTGCAGCTGACGACCGTCGCGGTCAAGCGCGCGGTCGCGATGGCGGCCTAGCAGCAAAGAGACTCCTACGGCCGGCGGGGCAAGGGCGCTCGCGCCCTGTTCCGTCGGCCGAATACGTTTACACCAGCGAGGCAAATCGTGTCCAGAAACCGAGGCGCAGGCTTGAAAGTCCTGACCTACCGCTGCAGCGACCTGCGGTGGAAGGGAATGTATATCGATGCGGACGACGACCCCACCGTCCAGCTGTCCAACACGCGGATCTACTGGTGCGACCAGACTCAGAAACCTGTCGGCCCGGACGGTGACATCGTCGACGAGGATACTTGCACTGCATCGCGAAAGTGCTTTGATCCGCTATAGCGAACCGGCCGACTGCCGATCGGGCGACGGCGTTCCACCGCTGCGGCCTTGGTCCACCCTGATGGGGAGAAATCTGGGATCCCAAGTCCGGTGTCAGGGCGATAATATCCGCCCGTAGGGCTCCTCGAAGTACTTCTCGAAGATCCAGGCCGGCTGCCAGCGATCACGACTTTGCTCGCGACCGGTCAAGTCGATCTCCTTCGGCCCGGGATCAGGCACCGAAAGAGGATGGTCGTCCCCTACCCGGGACTGCCATTCCCGCATGAGGCTGGTGAGCTGGGCTATTCGATCGGACTGGGCCGGGTCCTGGGCGAGGTTCTCGGTCTCGTGAGAGTCCGCCTCCAGGTCGAAGAGCTGGGTGTGATTGATCTTCGGATACCGGATGAGCTTCCAGCGATCGTCCCGCACCGCCTTCATCAGGTCTCGGAAGGACGTGAACATCGACGCTCGAAGCGACTCGACCTCGCCTCGCCAGACGGCAGACAGGTCGAGCCCGTCGACACCCTCGGGGGGGTCGACGCCTAGCAGGGAGCACAGGGTAGGGAAGATATCCAGCAGGTAGCAGAAGGTGTTGGATTCCCCGCCCTCGGGAATCCCCGGTCCCGAGAAGATCAGCGGCGCGCCCATCGAGTGCTCGTACACGTTCTGCTTCCCCAGCAGTCCGTGGCTGCCGACGGCGAGGCCGTGGTCGGCGGTGTAGATAACGATCGTGTTCTCTGCATGCGGACCGGACTCGAGCTCGCGCAGGATGCGACCGACCTGGCTATCCAGGTGCGTGATGAGGCCGTAGTACTCGGACAGCTGCTCCCTTACCACCAGCTCCGTCCGGGGCCAAGGCCCCAGGCTCTCGTCCCGGCCGGTCATGTGACCGTTATTGAATGGATGCTGCGGCGCGAAATTCGGTGGCAGCGGAGGAGGGTCGCGGTAATACATGCGCCTGTATTTCGGCGGCGGATTCCGGGGGTCGTGAGGCGCGGTGAATGCTACGTAGGCAAGAAACGGCTTGTCTTCCTTGTAGTTACGCAGGAAGTCGATCGCGGCATCAGCGAAAAGAGTGCTCGAGAAGCGGACGCCCTCGCGCTCGCGGTACAGCTTGCCATCCGGGCCGAGATCCACGATCGGGACCTTGACGTGGTTCGACATGCCGCCGAACATTATGTTGCGCCCGGACTGGAAGCTCTTCAGCCAGGACTCCTCGCCGTTGTGCCACTTGCCCGTTGCGAACGTGGCGAATCCGTTCTGGCCGAGCAGCTGGCCAAGGGTGGTTTCCCCGTCCATGTCCATCGGGATCCGGAAGAAGCTCTTGCCCGTATTGAGCATCGCGCGGCTCGGCACGCAGACGGCTCCGCCCTGCGCTCCGAGGCAATAGGTGCGACGAAAGCTGAACCCTCTTGCCGAAAGCCGGTCGAGGTTCGGGGTCTGGATGTAGGGGTTGCCGTGCGCGCCAATTGTGTCGGGCCGCTGGTCGTCAGCGAACAGCAGCAGGACGTTGGGCGGCTCGGCCCGGACGGCCGCAACGAGAAGCAAGGCGAGGATGAGCTTCCAACTCTTCATGTGACGTTTGGCCAGTATACCCGCCCTCTGCCGCCTGGACACGCCGCCTTCTTCGGGGCGGGAATTGCCTGCCCTCTAGCTGCTGACCTCATCCATCGAGGCGCAGGCGGAACCAGCTTGCGAGCTCGGCTTCGGAGACCCGTCCGGCCGCCACGGCCTCAATGATCCGAATCGCATCGAATGGTTCGAAGGCAAGGCTGCAACCGTTTTCGAGCAGGAAAAGGCGCGCAGCAACCCAACCTGTGCGCTTGATTCCATCGACAAAACCCTGGCTTGACATAAGGCCATGCCCGTAGGCCGCCGCCACTAACTGGGCGTTACCCACCATCCGTCCAGACATCACTCCCCCCTTCAACTCCCGGCGGACATCATACGTTGCAGACGCGGATGTAACGCGCTGACAAGCAGGTCCAGGCGCTCCCGCATCCACTGAACGACCTCGTCAAAGTCATTGGGTTCATCGCCGCCGCTCACGAAAGGCAATCGAGTGTCACGCTTGAATCCGATCCTCGGACGTCCCTTCCGATCCGTCCAGCAACGAAGATCGTCGCCAAGGTCCCGCCGCAGTTCCTCCAATGACCCTTCGATCTGCTCATAGATTCGCACCCCCTGCGGAATGCTCTTGCGACACGTCAAGTAACACCCGACGAGATTGCGGTTGCGGTGTAGATAGCCGACGAATGACAGGCCCCAGTCGCCGAATCCCGATGCTCTCACTCTTATGTAGAGCGCTGAGTTCTTGGTCACGCCCGGAATGTCAACGGTGACGTCCGAGAACGAATACCGATCGAGCACCGCAGTCCAGAATCGAAGATTCTCTTGCTGATGGTCTGAGAGAACGTCCTCGGACTGTTCTTCTGCCTCGGCAATGGCGTCCTGAGCGACTCCACCTTCGACGACGATTCGTTGGCCGACCTCGGTCCGCAATAGAACGCGAGGTTGCACGATGATGCGGTTGTCGTTGTCGCGATAGAGCGCTGCCTCGACCAGCGCGAGGTTGAAATGCAAGCCACTATGCTGTTGGACGAAATTGACGATGTTCTCAACCCCTTCTCGAATGCCGTCACCGATGATCAGCAAGAGGAACTCGCCGCGTCTTAGGTGGCGCGTCACATTGTCCACGAATTCCGCTTCATTTACGTGGGGGGAGTTCGCGCGAATCAACTCGAAAAGTACATTGCCCTTTCTCTTGAGCGCTTTAGAGACCTCGCGTTGCAGGTCTTCATAGCTCCAAGAGGCAATTGCCTGCGTGTAATCAAGGATCTGGCCGATCACCTCGCGACGCGCCTGCGGATTGCGCCACAGCTTGAACTCAGCTAGGGTCAGCCGTCCGAGCGGATTGACGTACAGCGCATCCACGTACCCAGCTGGCGTTGACAATTCGCGGCAGACGGGTATGGTGCCATCGTACGACGCGTCAATGGCGGCGATCGGGAGGGTCTCCGGGAAGCGAAACAAGAGATCTTGAAGCACGGACTCGTCAATGCCCCCAATAGCAGCCGACGTGCCGAGCGGAATTCGCCGGATCGTTACCGGCTGAGAATCGCCATCGGGATCCAGCCTGATCAGGTCTCCGTAGGATTGGTCTTGTGTGTTCATGTCAAGCGACAGTAGAGTCGAGGAGAGACGCGCGCACCTTAGCAAGGAAGCAGTAGCTGTTTTGGGGTGTTCCTACGGCTTTCGCCATCTGTAGGTGCCTCACTGGCCTTCCCGCATAGCCACGGTTCCTCTCCCCGCTCGTCAAACCGGACGTGCAGTTTCCCCGCATCCGGCTTTCAGTGGAAATCATGCCTTCGCCCACGGAAGGCTCGCAGTCGTTGGCGCGAGGCGGACGAGGCCGTACTCTTCGCGCAGCCTCTTGTCCGGGAATCGCACGTACTTCCCGGCCTTCACCTTGTGCTTCCGACAGAGCCACTGGCGCAGCCGCCGGACCGCATGCTGGTCGATCGCGTTGTAGGCCGGACTCACTTGCCCGAGATGGAAGTAGTTCGCCCATCCGGTCATGGACCGGTTCAGGTGTTCTATCATCTCTTCCCGGGACATTTGCCCGTACCTTGGCGCCGTCCATTCGCTGATCTTGCGGCAGATGCCTTGGACGCTTGCCTTGCTGGGGCGGGTGCCAATGTAGGCTCCCTTCCCGTTCGGGCGGTAGTTGCGTCCGATGCGGTAGCCCAGGAACTCGAACGGCTCCTCCGGGCACCGCAGGCAGCGGGTCTTCCGTGCGTTGACCGGCAGCTTCAGAACTCCCATGATCCGTTGGACCGCCGCCAGCATCCCTGCCGCCGGGGCCTTGCCGATCACACAGAAGTCGTCCGCGTAATTCACGATCTCCGCGCGGAAGCGCCGGGCATAGCCCAGCGTCTTCCAGCCCAGTATGAAGCGCCGCATGTAGAGGTTGCTGAGCAAGGGCGAGATCGGAGCCCCTTGCGGAGTCCCTTTCCGTTCCCTGCGCGCACGGTTCGTGCGGCGTGTGCCGCCCTGTCCGTCGTCCTCCTCGACCGGCATCTCCAGCCATCCCTTGACGAGTCCGAGCATCCGCCCGTCGCTCACGCGCCGCGCTATGCTCCGCATCAGTTCCGCGTGCGGAATTTCGCCAAAGTAGTTGGCTAGATCGCCATCGACAACCTCGTTGCACCCCCTGTTCAGGAGGCTGTGGACGTGGTTGACCGCGTCGTTCGCGCTCCGCCCCGGCCGGTAGGCGTACTGCTCCGGTTGCAGGTCGGCTTCGACAATCGGCGCCAGCACTAGCAGGGCCGCCGTCTGCGCCACCCGGTCCCGTATGCAGGGGATCCCCAGGGGCCGGAACTTGCCGGGCTGCTTCTTCGGGATCAGCACCTGCCGCACCGCTTGCGGCGCGTAGGTCCCGTCCTTCAGCTCCCTTGCCAGTTCCCCAAGCCATGGCTCCACGCCTCGCTCCTCGATGTCCTGGAAGCTCTCCCGGTCCACCCCGGCAGCCCCGCCGTTCCGGCGGACCTGCCTCCAGGCTTCCCTGAGAAAGTCCTCCCGCCACATCTTGTCGCTCAGCGCATGGAACCGCAGCTTCGGTTCTTCCTTCGCTTTCGCCTGTAGCACGGTCTGGAGTTTCCGAACCTTTTCTGACCCTGTTAGACCTTCGTCAGTGGTCATGCCTTGTCTCCTTTCCGTCCTGCTCTCCACTCAAGGCCCCTTTCCTCCGCGGGCGTTACCCCGCCTCTGCGGTACTACGGGCCTATCCGCCACCCTGCCGGCCCGGCCTGCCCCTCGCGGGGTTCCAGTTGATGCGTGCCGCATCTCCGACAGGGCTTCCCGTGTTGCTGCTTCCTTCCTCTTCCATGCGTGCCAGCGCCCTTACCCCGGCGGGAACGGATCGGTGCATCTGTCGCTCTCTTCCCGATCCGCCAGCGGCCTTCCCCTTAACCACGAAAGGGTCGGCTCCCGCATTAAATGTTGCGAGGCCTGCTCGGCGTTCACTCGCGTTCCGGCCCGCATGGTTGCTGAGCCGCCCTAGGCGGCCCTTTGTCACCAGAGTGCTTCAGCCCACTTCGTTACCTCCGTGAACCGCCCTGGCTGCTACCAGCCGGAGCGTCAGTTGCTGGACGGGATTCGCACCCGCCAGAGGGAAGCGCCTTTCCACGGCGCACGCAGTTCTAAATTTAGGCTGCGTTGGGGTTCTTGCCGCTGCAGATGCCCGAATGAGGGGCCAGTTTCTGGGCTCTTGACTTTGCGGTCACCGCCTTGAAACATAAGATGTGGCCCCCGTTCCCGTCCTTGAGTCCCTCCTCAACAGATTCCGCCAGATCGCCTCCGCCTTGCCCGATCCCCGAACCGGCGCGAACAAGCGCTACAGCATCGCCGACGCCGCCTCCTGCGCCTTGGCGACGTTCTTCCTCCAAGCACCCTCCTTTCTCGACTTCCAACGCCGCATGCAGAAACAGGCCGCTCGCTCCAATTGCCAGTCCCTGTTCGGTGTCGAGGACATCCCTTGTGACAACTCCATTCGGAATCTCCTCGACGGACACGACCCCGACCGCTTCGCCCCCCTGTTTGCCGATTGCCTCCGAACCGCCCGCGACCACGGGGCCCTCGAGCCCTTCCTCCGCCTCGACGGCCGCATTGCGGTCGCGCTCGACGGAATCCAAATCCACTGCTCCGACTCGATCCGCTGCCCGCAGTGCTCGATCCGCCATGTCGGGGCCCACAAGACCGAGCAGTACTTCCATACGATGCTCGCGGCGACGGTCGTCGCCGACGGCCACAACCGCGTCCTGCCGCTCATGCCGGAGTTCGTCCAGCCCCAGCAGGACCCGGCCGCGGACCAGCCGGGTCTGTCCGAGGAGCAGCGCAAGCAGGACTGCGAGCGCAACGCCGCCAAGCGCTGGCTGCCCGCCCACAGCGACGAGCTGCGCCCCTACCGGCCGGTCTTCCTCGGCGACGACCTGTACTGCTGCCAGTCCCTGTGCCGACTGGTCCTCGACCTCCGGGCGGACTTCCTTTTCGTCTGCAAGCCCGGTAATCACAAGCGGTTATACGAACTGATCCATGACGACTTCACCCACTCGACCGGCTGGATCCGCACCCGCAACCACAAACGCCAGGTCGAGTTGCAGCGCTATCGCTGGATGCACGGCCTGCCGGTCCGCGACTCCGACGATGCCGTGCAAGGAACCTGGATCGAGTTCGAGATCCAGCGCCAGGGCAAGCCCACCTACTACAACACCTTCTTCACCAGCTTGGAGGTCACCGCCGAGAACGTGGCCGGGATTGCCCGCCTCGGAAGAGCCCGCTGGAAGATCGAGAACGAGGCCTTCCATTGCCTGTCCTGCCAGGGCTACAATCTCAAGCACAATTTCGGCACGGCAGCCGGGGCCTGGCCAATCTGCTCGCCACTCTCAACCTGCTCGCCTTCGCGCTGCACACGCTGCTGGACGGCATGCGGGGCTTGTGGCGGCAATGCCGCGACGATGCCGGCACACGCCGCAACTTCTTCAATGATCTGCGCTGTCTGTCGCAGCGGTACTGGTTCCCGAACTGGACGAGCTTGCTCACCGAGATGCTGGCTGACCACGCCCCGCGGGCCGGCCCCGGGCTCACGCTCCCATGAGATTGCGACCGAATTCCCCGGCGACCGCCGGACCCGCAGGGGGCCCGCAGCAGACGTCTGCCCCGAGGGTGCCGGAACTGCCGGTGAGGCGCTCGGAGCCGTCCACAGGTGTGCCACTCGCTACTGCCGAGCCGCCACTGGTGCCCTCCCAACTTCTCTGCAACACCCCCGAACGCCCGGCGAGACGCCAACAGCCCACCTGCATCTCAGGTTTTGAGAATCGCTGGTCAAGCGACAGCTCCGTCGATTTTTCTCGATGACAATGTCAGAACCAAGGGACGCCGAAACGCGTCGGTCACCAGTGGAATGCGGAGTTTCGTTCACACAGCCCGTCGCCCGAGGTCGCGTCTGCCCTCCGCACCGCCGTGGTCGGCGAACTGGCAGTCGTGAATCGCTACGTCGACGTCCGATGCGACCCATAGCCACTGTCCGATGTCCCGACCAGTCACTTGGCCAGGTCCCGCAGCACTTCGCGGTCGTTATGCATGATGTCTTCGGAGAGAGCCCTCTGGCGAGCAATCTCGGGATTGTGCGGCGTCAGGCGATAGCCCCCGCCTGGCATTTCTGTCAGGTACAGGGTGTCGCCGTTCTCCACCCCCAGAAGAGCCATGGCCTCATTGGTGAGGATGATGCCGGAAGACGAACCGACAGTCGTGATCTTGAAGGAGAGCATCGCAGCGCTGCCCTACCTACTTCCTACCATATACAGCAGTTTCCTCGGGCGAAAACCGGGTGTGGCCGGAATTCCTGCGTTTCCGGAATGATCGCTTCCCTTGGATTGATGCAGTTCGGGCCTCGTCCCGTGTCGCGGCTCCTGAACGTATACTCTTACGACCATGAGGAGTTTCCTGCGAACTTCGACCCGATGCTTGCTGCTTGCCTGCCTGACCGCGGCCTCCATGCTGGCGGACCAGCCGAACATCTTATTCCTGATGTCGGACGATCACGCCGCGCACGCACTGGGAGCATACGGCGGCAGGCTGGCACGACTGGACCCGACGCCCGTCCTTGACAAACTCGCCTCGGAGGGCATGCTCTTCGAGAACGCGTTCTGCACGAATTCAATCTGCACTCCGAGCCGGGCCACGCTCCTGACCGGCCAGTACAGCCATGTCAACCGCGTGACCACGCTCAGCGGCCATCTCGAGGGGGACCGGCAGTACGTGGCCAACCTGATCCGCGATGCCGGCTACCAGACAGCGATGGTTGGCAAATGGCACCTGAAGCGGGAGCCCGCCTTCGAATACTACTGCGTTCTGCCGGGCCAGGGGTCGTATTTCAACCCGGTGATGCGAGAGTCGGGAAGCCCTTGGCCGGACAACCTGCGCCGCTTCTCGGGCTATGACTCCAGCCATTCGACCGACGCCATTGTCAAGGTCTCGATCGATTGGCTGAAGCGGCGGGACCGGGACCGGCCTTTCTTCCTGATGAACCACTTCAAGGCACCGCACGACAATTTCGAGAATGCGGAGCGCTACGACTTCCTGTACGAGGACACCGCAATACCCGAGCCTGAGAGCTTGTGGAGGACGCCGAATCACGGCTCGGAGGCCACTCGCGGCGCCGGCACGTCCATCGGCAAGCGCAATGCGCGTCGCAACATGGGCCATCACATGTTCGTCGACCCGAGTCTGGCTGCAGACGCGTACAAGCGAACGGCGTACCAGCGCTACCTGAAAAAGTACCTACGCACCGTGCGGGGAGTAGACGATGGCGTGGCCCGGCTGCTCCAATATCTCGAGCAAGAGGGCGAACTCGACAACACGGTGATCCTGTACACGTCCGACCAAGGCTTCATGCTCGGGGAGCACGACTACATCGACAAGCGCTGGATGTACGAGGAATCCATGCGGATTCCCTTGCTCGTTCGACACCCCGGGTCGGTTGAGGGGGGTTCGCACAACGACTCGATCGTCAACAACACGGATTTCGCGCCAACGCTCCTGGCACTCGCCGGCTTGGACACACCGGATCTGATGCAAGGCCGCAGCCTGATACCGCTGCTGAAGGGCAGCGAGCCCGATGACTGGCGCACATCGACCTACTACAGGTATTGGATGAACTACGCGCATCATGACGTACCTGCGCATTACGGACTGCGGACTGAGGACTTCAAGCTGATCTTCTTCTACGGCCTGCCGCTGAACGCACCCGGGGCCAAGGCATCGGCCACGCAGCCCGGATGGGAGCTGTACGACTTGCGCAAGGACCCCCGCGAAATGCGGAACGTGTACGAGGAAACCGAATATGCAGACGCAGCGAACGAGCTGAAGGCCGAGCTGCTGAGACTCAAGAACGAGGTCGGCGACACGGACGATCAGTACCCGGACCTGATGGAGATTGGCCGGAATCACTGGTAGCGGCACATTCGGCCCTAGTCACGCAATTTCTAAGTTCAAGCTATTGCGGCCCGGCTCCAATCCACGATGCTCCGAAATGAATCCGGTTTGGAACCCTACTTCTCACTCGGGGGGAGCCGCTTGGATTGTGACTCGTTTCGCCCCTTTCGCGATCCTAGCCCGAGTTCGTCAACCTCCCTCGTGAACAGCCGAATTTCGGACTTTTTCTGGCCGAATCGCAAGAACCCTTGAACGCCCCAGGCAGATAAGTCCTTTGTTATCAGTGACTTTACATTAATTTACTTTTTAATCGCCCCATTGTAGCGACATAAAATCATTTTGTTTCATAACTATTTGTCTTATGTTCCCTTCCGCCTCCGGCATGCTAGTATCACCGTGTTCATCCGCCGCGTCAACACCCGCCCCCGTGCCGCGTCCGGCTCCCCTCCCTACTCCTCCTTCCGGCTCGTCCGCAGCATTCGCTCCGGTCGCTCCGTCCGCCAGGTCACCCTGCTCAACCTCGGGGCCGATTTCTCCGTGCCCCAGCCACAGTGGCCCGCCCTGTGCGATCTCATCCTCTCCTTCCGCTCCGCTCAGCCCCCCCTGCTGCCGCCGGACCCCTCCCTCCTGCGCATCGCCCAGCAACTCTCCGAGCGTCTCAGCCTGTCCGGCCTGCCCGACTCTTCCTCATCCGACCTCGCCCTCGTCCACCTCAACTCCATCGACCACCGCTTCGTCCGCTCCGTCGGCGGCGAGCGCCTCGCCCTGCACGCTCTCCAGTCCCTGCGTTTCGCCGACACCCTCGGCACCCTGGGCGCCTCCCGGCGCGACGCCTCGATCGCCACCGCCCTGGTCATCGCCCGCATGCTGCACCCCTCCTCCGAACGCGAGGCCCACGCTTGGCTCACCCAGCAAAGCGCCACTCTCGAACTGCTCGGCCTCGAGCCCGGCCAGCCCCTCTCGCTGTCCAAGCTGTACCGCACCGGCGATCTCCTCTGGCGGCACCGCGAGGCTCTCGAGACTGCCCTGTTCCACCGCGAGCGCACCCTGCTGGATCTTCCCAAGACCATCGTTTTCTATGACTTGACCAACGTTCACTATCACGGCCGACCACGCGGCGACCTGCTCCGCCACGGTCGCTCCAAGCAGAAGCGCAGCGATTGCCCGCTGGTCACTCTGGGCCTGACCCTCGACGAGGCCGGCTTCCCCGGCCGCAGCGAGATCCTGCCCGGCAATGTCTCCGAGCCCGCCACCCTGGCCGGGGCCATCGACCGCCTTGCCCAGTTGCAGGGGGACGGGCCGCGCCCGACCGTCATCATGGACGCCGGACTGTCCACGCAGGCGACGATCGCCTGGCTGCGGGAGCGCGACTACGACTGGATCACGGTGCGCCGGGGCGGCGAGGACCCGCCCGAGGGCGACCCCGACCTGACGTTCCGGACCCGCCACGGAACCGAGGCGCGGGCCTGGAGACTGCGTACCGTGAACGGAGAGAGCGAGCTGTGCATCTGGAGCGAGGAGCGCCAGGCCAAGGACGACGCGATCCTGGACAAGCAGCGCAAGCGCTGCGAGGCGGAACTGCAGGCCTTGCACGAGGGGCTGGCCAAGAAAGGCTGCACAAAACGCCTCGCCAAGGTCACCGAGCGGCTGGGGCGGCTCAAGGAGCGCTACAAGCGGGTATCCGGGCAGTACGAGATCCGCATCGAGCAAGCCGCTGCTGCCAGCGAGTCGCCGGACCCGGCGGGTGCCGGGAGCGGGTCGGGAAACGCTGCGGGCACCGGCACCAGTCCGCAGAAACAGCAGGGCAGCAAGCCGATTCTGGCCAGCGCCGTGCGCTGGGAGCACCACGGCCAGCACGCCCGCAAGGACGCCCGGGCTGGCACCTACGTGCTGCGCACCAGCCACGCAGGCTGGGATCTGGAACGCGTCGTGCGGACCTACTGGAAGCTGACCGAGATCGAAGCCACGTTCCGCAGCCTGAAGTCGGAAATCGGCTTGCGGCCGATCTGGCACGAGCAGCAGGACCGCATCCGCGCGCACCTGTTCATCGCCGTGCTCGCCTACCACGCCGTGCATCTGCTGCGCCGGCGGCTGGCTGCAAAGGGCTGCCAGGACAGCTGGGAGACGATCCGTCGCAAGCTGGTCAGCTGGGTGCGTCTGACGACCACGCTGGAAACGCCCGGCGGGGAGCGCATCGAATGCCGTCAGGACTCTCGCCCGGACCTGGAAGTCGCCTGGCTGGCCCAGGCGGCCGGTCTCACGCCGGAACTCCATCGCCTCCGGACTCGGACGCGGTTGGACTGAAAACGGCGCCAGGCGGAAAATCCTGTAGTGACATACTGGACTTGCGTCAATCCGTATATGACTGATATCTCAGGACTTACGGATCCAAGGATATCACAAATGACGAACTCGGGCTAGGATCTCTCGCAAGAACAGCGAGATGATACCGGCGAAGCCCAACGGCAGCGATTGCCACGCGTAGCCGCTGTAGAATCCGACACCTGCCAAACCAATCACCGCAAGGGAGATCAAAGAAGCGGCGTAGATCCGATGTTTGCCAAGCGAGAGGGATCCCTCCGCTGCCTTGGAGCGCAATGACTGCTCAGTCTCGGCCATCTCTAGAATCCGGTCGCCAGATCCGGGCATGGCTTCTTCGTATTTCGCAAGCTCCGATTGCCGGAGGGAGCGGGCCTGAGTATGAAACCTGGGCGAACTGTGCGTGCGAGATATTCTGCAGCTCGCGCTGGTGATCAACAATTTCGGGAGGCATGTCCGGCCTGGCCCACCGTTCCAGCCCGTCCAACGGTCCTTCTTGAGGGGCTAGTCCAGCGTCCCGACCCGGCATGGTCGGGTCATTCACGCTACCTTGGCTAGCGCTGCTGTCGTTCGTCGGAGTCTAGTTGGAAATTGTGCGCCGGGGTTCTCATTGCCTGTGACCTGGTCCAATGTAGACCCCTGTCTCAGGCCATCACTTCCCGCATATAAGAACCCACGCGCTTCCAATCTTGCGCTAGGCCACGCCACTTTGGCGAATGCAACTCTGTTGACACTCCCATCGGAGTGCAGTTGATGGCAATCATCTCGTCGAGGAGGCTTGTATGCAACTCGGCTTCCACTTCTCTGTAGAAGTCGTCGGCACCGTCGTCAAGGGACTGCCAGGACGCGATGATAGAGTCAAGGAGTCGAACATCCTCCTCGTAGTCCGGTATTGCGGTCGGGAGGTTGGTGCCGCCATCGGGCGACTGGTGACTTGACTGGGGGGGCATCTCGAAGAACCTTCTTGACAAGCGTTGAAAGACTACTTGATGACGGCCGTTTCTTCAAGCAGACATCCAATCTGATCTGATACCGACCATAGCAAAATATGAGCGTTCGCTTAGAAGTTCCATAGAATCAATCCCCTACAAGCACTTGTACAATCAAGATTCTCGGCCGGCAGAGGTGGCGAAGCCGTAACAGATTGATTCCAAACAAGTTGTGCTCGGCAAGTCAACCGGTTGGCACAGCACAAAGTGCTGGATTCCGGAGCGATTCGCAGGTGCGCGGCGCAGATTCACGGCTTGTCGCGGCACCGCGTGGAGTTTCGCTGCGAATGGCCGGGCGGGCGGGCGTGGGTCGGTTGTCCGGGACAACCCGGGCGCGGGTCACGTTCGGCGTGCACGGATCCGCTATCAAATTGCCCCAGCCGATCCCTGCGCGCATATGGTGCCGGTGATTGCCGGTCGCAACTCGAGGTCGTTGGTCAGGAAGCGGCGGGTGCGCAGTGCAAACTCACCGCTTGGAATCCCGCGCACCGCGGGGAACAACAAGCCATGCCCTGGCGGAAACGCATCCGTAGTCGCGCCTCCGCTTGGCACATTTACCGCTCCGGAAGGATCTCGCCAGAGACATCTCGGACTGCTTGGCCACAGAGTTGGAGCAACGGTCGCGACGGCCTAGATCCATGTGAACGGACACTCGTTAGCGGTGCTCAGCGTGCCCGCTTGATACAATAGAGGCTCTAGGGCGCTCTAGGAGGACATTAACCATGATCCAGATGACTGAATCGGCCGTTACCAAGGTGCACGAGATTCTCAGCCAGCAGGAGCCCAAGCCGACAGGCCTTCGGCTGTCCGTGGTCGGAGGGGGCTGCTCAGGGTTCCAGTACTCGATGGCCTTCGAAAACAACCAACTGCCGCTTGACAAGGTGTACAACTACGACGGACTCAAGGTCTTCGTGGACCAAGCCAGCCTGCTCTACCTCGACAACTGCCAGGTGGACTACGTCGAGACCATGGAGGGAGCGGGCTTCAAGTTCGAAAATCCGAACGTGACATCGACCTGCGGCTGCGGAAGCTCCTTCAACGCGTAAGCCGTATCAACCGCGCGAAAGATCGCTTTCCGCGGCCGTCCGCCACGAAGCGGTATGGCCTTCCGGCTGGATTGCAAGGCCGAAGGCGTGAAAGATCAAGTGTCGTCGAAATCTGATTGGGACGAGAAATACCGGGCAGCCGACAGGTCTTTCCCCGAGCCCGACGGGTTCCTTTCCCAAGCTCGCCAGTACGTCCCGAAGTTGGGTGAACACCACGCCGTGGACATTGCATGCGGAGACGGCCGGCACGCCCTTTGCATGGCGGGCTGGGGCCTTAGGACCGCGGCGATCGACTACTCCATCGAGGCGCTTCGGCTATGCAAGGATCGGGCGACCTTGGCGGGCCTGGCGCTGGAAACACTGTGCGTCGACCTTGAGTCGCCGGGTGTCGACCTGGGAATCGACCGCTTCGACGTGGTCGCCGTGTTCAACTTCCTTCATCGCCCACTGATTCCGATTCTCAAGAGATGCGTGCGTCCTGGCGGAATCGTCATTTACAAGACCTACACTCGAGGGCAGACAGAATTCGGCACGGGGCCGCGGAACCCGAAGTTCCTGCTCGGCGACGGCGAGCTTCCCGATCTCTTCTCCGATTTTCGGCACATCCTGTTTCTCGAATCATGCGAGTCCGACGCCACCGCAGCACTGGTCGCGCAGCGACGTTGATGACCGTCGCCCTCGTGGCGGGCGCGCTTCAGGAGACAGGTCTCGGGCAAGGCAGGCCCGGCCGCCAGTCGGATGCCAGCGTCATCCTTCCCACGGGACAGCGCATCACGCCCGCCGGGACGCAAGTTGTCGTAAACAGCATGCCGATGTCTGCGGAACTGTCCCCGGACGGACGCTTCCTGGTTGTGCTTCAAGCCGGTTTCGAGACGCCCACGGTGACCGCCATAGCGGTTGAGTCCGGCGAGGTTGCCAGCCAGGTCGAGTTGCCCGACGCATGGCTGGGCCTCGTCTTCAACAGGGCGGGCGACAGGGTGTACGTCAGCGGAGGGACCCGTTCGAGCGTCTGGGATCTCTCGTTCGAGGAGGGGAAGCTGAGCGTCGAGCGGGAATTCCCGATCCCTAAGGAGTGCGCGGGCAGATGCGATGCGCTGGTCGGAGACTTGAGACTCCATTCCGACGACCGAACGCTGTACGCGCTGGATGTGCTCCGAGATCAAGCGGTCGTCGTCAATACCCAGTCGGGACTCGTCCTCGACGAGTTTCAAACCGGCTCGGCTCCATACCGGGCGCGGCTAGCACCGGACGGCCTCCACCTGGTGATCAGCCATTGGGGAGAAGCCTCTCTCGGCCTGTACCGTCTTTCTGACCAAAGGCTGGTGGAGCGGATCCCGGTTGGCGAGCACGCGACGGACATTCTGATCGTGCCGGGCACTGTGCAGGTGCCCGGCAGCGGATTCGACGGAGACGAGGAGCGGACATACACGGCGCGACTCTTCGCAGCCTGCTCGCACGCCGACAACGTGTGGACCTTCGGAATCTCGGAACAGGGGAAATTCGAATTGCTCGACGCGCGCAGCGTCGCTCCGCTACCGGGCTCTCCACTTGGCTCGATGCCGTCCGCCCTGGGGGTCAGCGCGGACGGAAGCACTCTCTACATTGCGAACTCCGGAAACAACATCATCCTTGTGGCCGACATCGAGGAGGCCCTGCCAGAACCGGGCGGAGCGATACCAACCGCTTGGTTTCCTACTGCAACTGTCGGGCTGCCTAACGGCGGGATGGCCTACCTTAGCGGGAAAGGTGACTCGCAAGTCCCCGGTCTGGTCTCCCTGCTGCCGGCTCTCAATTCCGAGCAGCTTGAATTCCTGAGCTCGGCGGCTGTCGCCAACCTGTCGGGCCAGGCGACCGCGACGGCACCGTCACCTCCGTCTGCGAACCATGTCGCGCTCGTTCTAACCGATACGAGCCCCGAAACTTGGCAAGGGATTCTCGAAGGGGCGGTCTTCCTTTCGCAGTACACTCCGCCAACCCAGGGGCAGCTAGGCCAGCTCGCATGGCTGACGAGCGGCATGGAGACCGACTTCTTCGCGAAGCTCGGGCCGGCGGTTTCGGCGGGCCGCCTGACGGCGAGGACTCTCACCTCGGCCGGAAGGGCCGCCCGGCCAGCGGCTGGAACGCTCTGGTCGAACGCCGCCGATGCATCCATCGAGACCGAAACCTACGGAATAGGAGGCGGGCGACCCATCGACGCGTTCCTAGCAAAGCTCGAGGCAAAGGCCCCTCTGGCGCGTCTGACAGTGATCCGGCTTGTTGGCTCGGAGTCAGAGCAAGACGACGCTCTGAGGAAGACCGGGGCTGCCTGGGCGAAGCATCCCGCCTATCGCTCCACTGTCATGTTCGTTGTTCCAACCGGCGGGGATGCGGGCGCTGCTGCAGCCGGCGGGCCTGTCGCCGCCAAGTCCGTCAACCCGGGATTCGTTTCCGCGGCTTCCGTGCTGCGCACCATCGAATGGCTCTTGGACCTGCGCCCGATGACTCAGTTCGACATGGCCGCCCCGGTGCTCGACGAGCTGTTCGCCGGCAATCCGTGACTGCGGATCGTGACGGCAATGCCAACGGCCTGACCGTCGACGAACGCCTGATTGACGGCTTTCCCGGGCACTGCGAGACACTAAGGAAAGCGACCTGCAAGCGCTCATGAGCAAACCCCGATTCCAGCGTGCCAAGCCGATCGTCGACTTTCCTGCTACCGAGCACGAGGTCAGTCGGTTCTGGGAAGAGAACCGCATCTTCGAGAAGAGCCTGGCCCTGCGCGAAGGCGCCGAGCGATTCATTTTCAACGAAGGGCCGCCGACCGCGAACGGCCTGCCGCACAACGGCCATGTCCTGACCCGTGTCTTCAAGGACGTGTTCCTCCGGTACCGCACCATGGCGGGGCGTTACGTTCCCCGCAAGGCGGGCTGGGACACGCACGGGCTGCCGGTCGAGGTGGAGGTCGAGAAGGAACTCGGGATCCACGGCAAGCAGGCCATTGAGGAGTACGGCGTAGAGCGGTTCATCCGCAAGTGCATGGACTCCGTCTTCGCGTACACGGAAGAGTGGGAGAAAATGACCCGCCGGGTCGGCTTCTGGGTCGACCTGTCCGACGCATACGTCACCTATCACAAGTCCTACGTCGAGAGCGTCTGGTGGGCGCTGTCGCAGCTGTTCCGGCAGGGACTGCTCTACCGGGGCCACAAGATCGTCTGGTGGTGGCCGCAAGGCGGAACCGCGCTCTCGGCCGGCGAAGTCGGACTCGGATACAAGACGGTCGAAGATCCTTCGGTGTACGTGGCCTGCCCGCTCGCCGACGAGCCGGATGTCGCTCTGCTGGTTTGGACGACAACCCCCTGGACGCTGCCGGCGAACCAGTACGTCGCCGTACGTCCCGACTTCGACTACGTACAGGTCCGTGCTAGCGGACGGTCTCTGATCCTCGCGGCCGCCCTCCGCGAAACGCTGGCACAGAAGCTAGGCGAATCTCTGCCAGTCGAGAAGGAATTCACAGGCGAGGCACTGCTCGGCCGGCGCTACGTCCCGCCGTTCATCCATTTCCGCGAAGCCTTTTGGGAATCCGCCGGCGAGCTGAGGGCGGGCGGGCGGGAGCCCTATCTGTGGAAGGTCCTGGCCGGCGACTTCGTGACGCTGGACAGCGGGACGGGACTCGTGCACGAGGCGCCTGCGTTCGGCGAGGTCGACTACGACCTGCACAAGGACGTCTCGAACCGTTATGTCGCGCCCGAGACCGTGCCTCTGCTGTGCCCGGTCCGGCCTGACGGCACGTTTGACGACAGCATTGCGGAAGTCGCGGGCCAATGGGTCAAGGACGCGGACAGGCAATTGATCCACATGCTGCGGGAGTGCGGCTCGCTCGTGCTGAGGGAGAACTACCGCCACGACTACCCCTTCTGCTGGCGGGCCGACGACGACCCGCTGATCCAGTACGCACGCCCCGCCTGGTTCGTCAGGACAACTGCGCGCAACCGCGAGGTCCTCGCGAACAACGACGCCATCAACTGGCTGCCCGAACACATCGGCACGGGCCGGTTCGGCGACTTCCTGCGCAACAACGTCGATTGGGCGCTTTCCAGGGAGCGCTACTGGGGCACGCCCCTCAACGTCTGGATCAACGACGAGACGGGCGCGATGGCGATGCCCTCGTCGTGCGAGGAGATTCTCGAGAAGAATCCGGTGGCGTTCGATCATTTCCAGCGGGCCAAGGAGTCGGACCCCTCGCTCTCGGATCACCTGATGGTCCACAAGCCTTGGATCGATGAAGTGACGTGGGCCGAGCCGGGGGAACGCGGCGTTTACAGGCGGGTGCCGGAAGTGATCGATTGCTGGTTCGATTCCGGGTGCATGCCGTTCGCCCAGTACGGCTACCCCCATCGAGGCCGAGCCGACTTCGAAGCTCGGTTCCCGGCAGACTACATCACGGAAGCGATCGACCAGACGCGCGGATGGTTCTATTCCCAGCTGATGGTTTCGACGCTCGTATTCGACGACGACTGCGCCCGGGAACTTGGAATCGCGAAACAGGACTACCCTCACCCGTTCCGGAACTGCATCGTGCTGGGCCATGTCGCCGATCCGAGCGGCAAGAAGGAGTCCAAGTCGCTGGGCAACTACACTCCGCCCGAAGTGATCTTCGATCTGGTTGCCCAGGATTTCGCGGTCCGAACCAGCTCGAATGGCACCGGCCGCGCGAATCCGGGCGAAGCCCTGGTCTCGAGGCAGGACCTCGAAGCCCTGGATCTGAAGCCTGGCGACTTCGTGCAGGTCTCGGTACCGGGCAACGGCAATTCGGCGCTGCGACTGGTCATCCGGTCGAACAAGAAGTTGCCGCGACGGGCGGTGCTGCTGTCGGAGCAGGACATGGCGGCGCTCGGAGCGGTGCCCGCACGAGGCGGGCAGAGCGTCAAACCGATCGATGTCCCGCGGCTGCCGGCCCACGAGCGGGTCAATGTCGAGGTGCAGGCCCCGGCCCCGGGCGCCGACGCTTTCCGCTGGTTCTTCCTCGCGGGCAACCCGCCTTGGTCACCGACCCGGCACTCGCTGGCCAACGTGCGAACGATCCAGAAGGAGTTCCCGCTCAAGTTCCGCAACGTCTATTCGTTCTTCACGATCTACGCCGATATCGACGGATTCGACCCCTCGTCGATGTCGGGCCGACCGATCGCCGACCGGGGGCTGCTTGACCGGTGGATCCTCTCCGAGCTCGACATCCTAGCGGAGCGAGTGCGTTCCTACATGGACGCATTCCTGGCTTACGAAGCTGCGGGCGAGCTCAGCCGGTTCGTGGACGGTCTTTCCAACTGGTACTTGCGCCGCAGCCGCAGCCGCTTCTGGAAGAGCGAGTTCGACGCGGACAAGGGCGACGCCTACGCGACGCTCTACGAGTGCCTCGTCAGCGTCGCCAAGCTGAGCGCGGCATTCACGCCCTTCATGGCGGAGGAGATCTACCAGAACGTGGTCCGCGGCGCGGGGCTCCCGGGACAGGAAAGCGTGCATCTTTGCGACCTGCCCGACAGCATGAACCGCGTGGACCCCGCCCTGTCGGAAGAGATGTCGGCCGTTCGCCGGATCGTCTCGCTCGGGCTCCGCGTGCGGACGGAACATCAATTGAAGGTCCGCCAGCCGCTGCGCCGCGCCGAAGTCGTGATTGCCGACCCGGTCTTGCGCGACCGCGTGGCGCCCTACGCCGCCCTGATCGCCGACGAGCTCAACGTGCACGAAGTGCGGTTCATCGAAGGCCAGCAAGCTCATGTGAAGTACGTGGTGAAGCCCAACTTCCGACGGCTCGGCCCGAGACTCGGCAAGAGGATGAAGAAGGCGAAGCAGGTGTTCGCAAGCCTCGACGCCGCAGCGTTGCGCGGCAGCCTGCTCGAAACCGGAAGCGCTGTGATCGATTTCGATGGCGAGGACCTGGCGCTCGACAGCGAGGACGTGCAGGTCAGCGTCGAAGCCGAGGAGCACTTCGCGGCGGCTGGCGATTCGGCCATGGTGGCCGTGCTGAGCACGGAACTCGACGACCAGCTTCGCGACGAAGGCTTCTACCGGGAACTCCTGCATCGCATCCAGAACCTGCGGAAGGAGACTGACATCGAGTACACCCGCCGCATCGAACTGTCGCTGGAGGGATCCGAGCGGATGGCTCGAATCGTAGGAGACCACCGCGAACACCTCATGGCCGAGACGCTATGCACGAGCCTCCGCAACAGCGGCGGTACCAGCGCAAGCGGCATCGAACGCGATTTCGAGATTGACGGGGAACGAATTCGTCTCGTCATGGAGACCGTCTGACGGACCGGGTCGCGGAACGCAGATCCGTCGGTTCCGGCGCGCCCGAGGAAGAAACATGCTCAGCTCGCTGATCGGCCGGGATCTCGATGAACTGACCGAGATTTCGGTATCGCTGGGCGAACCGCGATATCGAGGCAAGCAAATCTACCAGGGACTCTACCGCGAAGGCCTGGCGGGACCGGGCGAGATTCGGACTCTACCGCAGAGCTTCCGGCAGGCCTTGGAGAGGGAACACGGCAGCGGCCTGCCTGCCGTGCAAGAGCGCATCGCATCCCAGGACGGAACGGTGCGCTACCTGCTCCGAATGCGGGACGGCCTCACTGTCGAATCGGTCTACATCCCCGAGGAGGACCGGGACACGCTATGCATCTCCACCCAGGTCGGGTGCCCTGTCGACTGCAAGTTCTGCCTGACGGCCCTGATGGGCTTGGAACGGAACATGGACGGGGGCGAGATCGTAGCGCAAGTGCTCGCCCTCTCGCGGGACCAAGACCTAGATGCCAGGAAGCGACCCCTCAACGTCGTGATGATGGGCATGGGCGAGCCGCTGCTCAACCTGCGAGCCGTGATGAAGGCCACGAGGCTGCTCGCGGACCCCGACGGCATCGCCATCCCCCAGCGGAGGATCACGGTATCGACATCGGGCATCGTGCCGAAAATCGCGGAGTTCGCCGGCTACGAGGTACGAGGCAAGCTCGCGGTCTCGCTGAACGCCTCGAACGAGGACCAGCGCATCCAGCTCATGCCGATCACCTCCAAGTACCGGCTGGGCGCGCTGCTCGAAGCGTGTCGCGAGTACCCGCTCCGGCCCTGGGAGCGGCTGACTTTCGAATACGTCCTGCTGCGTGGAGTCAACGACACCGACCTTGACGCGCGCAGAGTCCTGCGGCTGCTCTCGAACCTGAAGTGCTCGGTCAATCTCATTGCGCTGAATCCAGGACCGGGAATTCCTTACGAGACACCGGACCCCGTTCGCGTCGATGCATTCCGCGAAATCGTGCATCGCGGTGTTCCGTGCTTCGTTCGCAAGCCGCGCGGACGCGACATCTTCGCCGCCTGCGGTCAGCTCAAGCGGACGATCTCGCCCGCGCAGGCATGAGACGCCCGATTCGTATAATCGCGCTATGGGCATCCAGACCACTGTCGTCGGCAGCTATCCGATTCCGAGATGGCTGTACGGAGACGATTCCAAGGGCACTCTCAGAGATGCCGTATCGGTAGTCCTGCATACGCAGGAACTTGCGGGGATCGATGTCGTGGCGGACGGGGAGCTGAATCGCTTCGATCCGTCGCACCCCGAGACAAACGGGATGATCGACTACTTCGTGAGCCAGTTCTCGGGCGTCCATACGAAGTACTCGGTCACTGACATGGACGCATTCCAAGCCGACACCGGCATGGCGTTCCGGACGGTGCCTGCGGGCGTGGTGACCGGGCCAATTGGCGAAGGCACGCTCAATCTGCCGGAGGACTACGCATTCGTACGGGACCTCACCAATCGCCCGCTCAAATTCACCTGCACGGGCCCGCACATGCTGTGCAAGACGCTCACGGATCGCTTCTACGGAAGCCGCGAAGACCTGTGCATGGCGATCGCGGACGTGCTTCGCAAGCAGCTGGAGCGGATTCCCGCGGAAGTCATCCAGCTCGACGAAGCGAACATCACGGGTCATCCGGACGAGGCGGAATGGGCGGCAGCCGCGATGAACCGCGTGCTGGACGGCCTTTCCACGACAAGGGGGATCCACTTGTGCTTCGGGAACTACGGGGGCCAGAGGATCCAGTCGGGAGTCTGGAAGAATCTCCTGCCGTACCTCAACGCCCTCCGCGGGGACTTCTTCCTCCTGGAGTTCGCTCGTCGCGGATACGGCGAACTCGATCACCTGCGCGACCTCAATCCGCGAGCGGGAATCGGCCTGAGCGTGGTGGACATCAAGGACAACGAGGTCGAGAGTCCGGACCTGATCGCATCGCGGATCGAGCAGGCGGCGAAAACGCTCGGCGAGGAGCGCATACGCTTCGTCAATCCGGATTGCGGCTTCTGGATGCTGTCGCGCAGCGTCGCCGACCGCAAGATGCGGGCGCTGGTCGCCGGTCGCGATCTCTATCAGGGATCGTGAAGCGGATACGGGCGCAAGCAGCCTCAAGCCCACCGGGGCGGAAGGATTTGAACTAAGGTGAGGTCTGAGCAGGCCGGAGCGATCGGCGAATGCCGAATCCCCTCCCGGGCGACCGGGACGGCAAGCTCCTGTCGATCGAGGGCTGGAACCCAACGAGACGAGCGCCTTCGGGAGGTCGGGTCATGACTCGGAGCCGAAGCAGCACGGAGGAAGTTGCGAACGCCAGAGAACTCGTGGCCCTGATCGCTCTAGGCGAGGGCTTCACAACCGAATTCAAGCGGGCAGACGTGTCCAACCTCGGACGGGAGATCTGCGCCTTCGCCAATGCAACCGGAGGGGTGATTCACATCGGCGTTACGGATAGCGGAGAGATTGCGGGAGTGCGCGACTTCAACGCATTGAAGTCGAGGGTTCAATCAGTCGCCCGGTCCGCGGACCCGCCGGTCGCCATCGATGTGACATCGGTCGACGACGTGTTGTGCGTGACGGTTCCCGCGCAGCACAGCAAGCCCTATTCCTTCGGCGGCAGGTTCTTCCTGCGGGTCGGCGCGACTTCCCAACAGATGTCGAGGGACGAGATCCGGGATTTCTTCTTCAGGGAGGGCCTCGTCAGGTTCGACGAAGCCCCCTGCCGGAGATTCAGCTTGGATGGCGATCTCTCGTCCGAGAACTGGACGCGGTTTGCTCAACGAGCGTGGATTCCCGAAGGCGTGGACACCATCAGCGCTCTGGAGAACCTGCATTTGTTGAATAACGGGGAGATGACGAACGCCGGGGCGTGGCTTCTCGCCGACGATATCGGTCGCTTCAACCTGCAGGCGGGAGTGACCTGCGCAGTCTTTCGAGGAACGACAAAGACCCACATTCTCGACCGCAAGGAATACACCCGGGATCTTGTTTCGAACTTCGAAGATTCCATGGCATACCTGCAAGCGAAGCTGAACACCGCCCTGATACCGAATGCCTTGGGCCGGGAAGAGCGGTTGGAGCTGCCTGAAGACGCTTTGCGGGAAGCGCTAGTCAATGCCATCGCCCATCGGGACTACCGATCCACGGCGAATGTACAGACCTACCTCTTCCATGATCGACTGGAGATCGTGAGCCCCGGCGGCTTGCCAGCCGGGATGCGCGAAGAGGATCTGGGCACAAAGAGCGTCCCCCGAAATCCGCTCTTGTTCGGCGTGTTCTACCGCATGGGTCTGGTCGAGCAGATCGGAAGCGGCATCCGGCGAATTCGCCAGCTCTGCCGCGACTACGAGGTTCCCGAGGCGACAATCCAAGTCTCCGAGCATTGGGTTTCGACGACATTCATGCGGTCTGGTGAGTCTGCGATTGACAGAGGCAGCGAGTCTCCCACCCCGCGAGTTCACGCCGAAGGGCCTGAGAGGCCCCCGCAAGTCACCCCGCAAGTCAAGAGCCTTGTCCGAAGTCTCGAAGGCGAGCGAACGAGATCGGAGATCCTGTCGGATCTCGGCCTGAAGGACCGGCTGCATCTGGCTGCGGACTACTTGAGGCCTGCGCTAGCGGAAGGTCTCGTTGAAATGACCTATCCGGATAGTCCCCGGAGCCGCAAACAGCGGTATCGACTAACCGACAAGGGCCGGGCTCTGCGGGAACTCATACGACCGGCTAGGGATGAGATGGATCGGGAAGCACGTCATGCAGCGCAGCAAGCGCCCTACGAGGACCCATCATGTACCCATCATGTACCCATCATGTACCCGGCAAGTCGGAAGCCTCGTGCGAGCACTCGACGGCGAGCGTACAAGATCGGAAATCCAACAGATCCTAGGCCTTAACGATCGGACTCACCTAGCTGCGAACTACCTGACACCGGCGATTGCCGACGGGCTCGTCGAAATGACCCTTCCAGACAAGCCTCGCAGCAGCAAGCAGAAATACCGCCTGACGGACATGGGCCGGTCCTTGCAGGCTCGCTTGCGACAGGACTGATCCGCCTATCGCAATTTGCGGCACTGGCGATCAGTGAGTCGGCCAGCTGCTTCGTGCCGCCAGCGTGCCCGCCGGGGTTCGATACGATGAATTTGTAGGTTGCCGCAGGCAGAAGATCCTATGCGCAATCCAAGGAAGGCCGTGGTGCTGGCTGCGGGGCGCGGCACGCGCATGAAGTCGTTGACCGACGACTGCCCGAAGCCGATGCTGCCCCTAGCAGGCCGCCCGATGCTGGCCCACCAGATGGATCGATTCGCGGCGGCCGGCATCGGACGCGTCTGCATCGTAATCGGCTACCGCGGCGAGGTGATCCGCGAGTACCTTACGGCGAATCCGCCGACTGGCATCGAGATCGAATACGTGGTCCAGACTGACCCTAACGGTACCGGCAGCGCCGCGCTGCTCGCCCGGGAATTCGCAGCAGACAGTGACTTCCTGCTGACCTTCGGCGACATTCTGGTCGACCCGCAGGTCTACCGGCAGCTCTACGAACTGTCCGCTAGCGCGGAGATGGCCCTCGCCCTTGCCCGCATCGACGACCCCTATCGAGGCGGAGCTGTCTACGTGGAAGACGGGCGCGTAGTAGAGATCATCGAGAAGCCCCCGAAGGGAACTTCCACGACGAACTTCGTAAGTGCAGGAGTTTACCTGTTCAAGCACGGGATCTTCGACGCCCTCGCGAGGCTTACACCGTCAATTCGGGGCGAGTACGACTTGACGGACGCCATCCACAGCACGGTGCGCTCTGGAAAGATGGTGCGCTACTTGGAAGTCCCTGGATTCTGGCGCGACATCGGTCGCCCGGAGGACATCGAACCTGCAAGCGAATTTGTAAGGCAATCATGAGCACGAACTCATCTCAACTTCTCGCAGATGCACGGCGCGGTATCGAATCCGTCGACCTGCCGTCGGATATCAAAGCGTCCGCCGCTGCCAATCTCGAGGAATGGCTGGGTGCGGACAAGTTCGCAGGCCTGGTGTCGCCAAGCGACTACACGCCGATCTTGCAATGGATGGTGGACGCGGAGAGTTTCGACCTGCTGGTTGACAGCTTCTACCAGATGATTCCGTTCGGAACGGGGGGACGTCGCGGGCCTGTCGGCGTCGGGCCGAACCGGATCAACCCGTACACTATCGCGTCTTCCGTCCAGGGGCACGTCGAGTATCTCCGGCAACGCTTTCCAAGGGCGGCCGACCTGAAGGTCGTGATTGCCTACGATGTCCGCCGATTCCACAATCTCCGGGGGACGTACCCGGCCGAGCTGGAAAATCCCTTGCTGGGACTGAGCTCGGAGGATTTGGCGCAGACCGCCGCATCGGTGTACGCCGCGGCAGGCGTCACTGTCGTTACCCTGGCCGCCTCCAGCCAAGACTACATCTCGACGCCGGAGCTGTCATTCCTGATTCGTCGGCTCGGCGCCCAGGGAGGAGTAAACGTCAGCGCCTCCCACAACCATCCGGATGACAATGGCAGCAAGTTCTACAACGGCGAGGGAGGCCAGGAGATCCCCCCTGACGACGAGGAGCTTGCGGCAATCGTCGAGCGGGTCCGTGAAATCCGCATTGCCAGCGACAGCGACGTGGCCGCCTCAGGCTTGGTGGTCGATGTCCCGTCCGACGCGAGGCAGGCATTCATTGACATGAATCTGAGGCTGCCTGTGCGAAACGGCACGAGTGCCGGCAGGTTCGTTTTCACGAGCCTGCATGGCACTGGCGTGAACACGGTCGGCCGGTGCCTCGAGGAGATGGGCTATCGCCGGGACAGCCAGCTCTTCTACGTCGAGAAGCAATGCGAGTACCGGAGCGACTTCAAGCACGTGATGTTTCGCAGCCCGAACCCGGAGGTTCCGGAGACGCTGGCAATGGGTATCGAGAGGGCGAAGGAGGTTGGTGGCGATCTGCTCCTAGCGACCGATCCAGACGCCGACCGGCTAGGCGGAGCCGCTCGTGATGGAGACGGGTACAAGTTCTTAACAGGCAACGAGTTCGCGTCGATTCTCACGCGTTACCGACTGGAATCTCTCGAAGCGGCGGGCCGGTTACCGAAGCGTCCGCTCGGGATCAAGACCGAGGTGACGACCGACTTGGTGCGAAAGCTTGTGGAGGCGAAGAACGGCGTCGTGATCGGAGACTTGCTTGTTGGCTTCAAGTACATAGCGGCCGTCCTCGGCTCCTTGGAACGGACCGGAAGCTTCAGGAATATATCCGCGACCCTCGACGACTTCATTCTGGCTGCGGAAGAGAGCCACGGTTTCATGCTGACACCGGAGGTTCGCGACAAGGACGCGGCGGGGGCAGCGGTGATCCTAGCCGAACTGACTTCGGAACTAAGCGAGCGGGGCATGTCCGTCTACGACTATCTAGTGGACACCTACAAGCGCTTTGGCTACCACAGCAATAGCGTGCGATCGACGGTCATGCACGGCGCCACCGGATCCGCCAGTATCCGCAGGATCCAGCAATTGCTGCGAGACAACCCCCCGGAGTCGATCGGCGGACGCAGAGTGCTGGGCGCAAACGACTACTGGGATGAATCGAAGTACGGCCCGTTTCTCTCCGAGACAGACAGGAGCTCGAGGAACCTCATCAGCTACTCCATCGAGGGGGGGATCAAGGCGACAATCAGGCCGTCGGGCACGGAGCCGAAGAACAAGGTCTATCTGGAACTTGCCGCCGCTCCGCTTGGCCCCGCGGCGACAAGGGAACAGTTCGAGTCGCATAGGCAGGGAGTCGATCGCGAGGTGAAGGAGTTCTCGAACCGCTTCCTATTGGAAATGCTCTCCCTGATCGGCGTCACCGTTCCCGAGTATGCGTTCGAAATCTCCGATCTGGTCGCCTTGCCCTCCAAGGTCGACTTCTGCGATCGGTTCCTGCCCGAGTTCGAGAAGCGAGCGGGCTCAGTGCTCGCAGGGGACAGCGACGAGGCGTCGGTCAGTTCCTGGGTGGACGAGACCTTGAAGCCGTACGGGCCTGACGCCAGAATCCTGGTAGGTCGCGCATTCGAGGCGTACGCTGCCTCAACCGCTCCGTCCGCGCGCCTTGACATGCAGAGGCAGATTTTCGGGGCTTGACGGATACAGAGGCGTCGGCCGGCCGAAATTCGTCGAGCGCCAGGTCCCGCGACGGGGCTACGCAGAACCGTCCTGCGGATCCAAGCGATGATTCCGATATTCGTGAATCGGGCCGATAGCGGTTCTGAAGATTCGCTATTCGATCCCGATCTGGCGTTGGGCACCCGGCTGAACGGAAGTTCGCTCGGGACGTTGTCCGCGGACACATCCAGATTTGGCAAGGTGAGGGTTCTCCCACATCTTCGGCCGTTTGAATCAGCCGCTACGCGGTCGTGGAGCCTGCGCCGTAGCTGCGGCCAGACCCATGCGTTTCGGCGAGAATTCTGACCACCGTGCTGGGCGCCGCGTCGCCGATATATCTTCAGCCAGCCTCCGCCAGAGCTAGCACCGCGTTGAGGGGGAAGGCCGTGCACAGCTTGTCCAGCGCCCTGCCATCCGTCTTCCTTGCCCGTTGGCGCAAGTTCACCTTCAGCTTGCAACGCCCCGTCATGCTGGATCTGTCGTCACCGGCAGCCGTTCGGTAGAATTCAGTTGGAATGCCAGCTCGGCACTCTATTTTCGGCTAAGTCGAGGGGTACACCACCAGACTCGCATCCGGTGAAGCAGCCCGGTCCAGCCGATGCAACTTGCCCTGGGTCCCCAGCCTCGGAGACGGCAAGAAGTACAATGAAGGGGCCCTACGGGCATTCGCGTCGGAAGCGTTTCTGCGGAGAGGTGGCCGAGCGGCTTAAGGCGCACGCTTGGAAAGCGTGTTTAGGGGAAACTCTAACGAGGGTTCGAATCCCTCCCTCTCCGCCAAGCGTTCTCTGTATCTTGTTGAAATAATTTAGATCATATGTCTAGTGGTGGTTTTGATCACCCTTTTAGACACCCTTTTCAATCGTGCCTGCCGAACTCGGAACACACAGCCAGTTCGCAAATCATGAGTCTGCACGCGGCGTCAGTGTGTCCACTTGGAAGCTGGCATCTTCCGCCGAGGGGAGGAGTCGGAGTTGCATCTGCCGCCGCTGGACATCGCTTTCCAAATCTCGTTGTCAAGCAAGCGAGGGGCGATATCGAGTGATCGCGCGGCTGCTGCAACAAGTCGCTCCGCCTCTTCGGCCGTAACTCGATGTCTGCCTATGGCGTTAGCGACGAACCGAATAACGTGGACATCGCCCTTCACGAGATTGTCGTTGCCCACGTACATCAGGAGCATCCGGATAGTCCGGTCGGCAATCCCGCGCAGGGGTCTGAGGACACATTTGATCTCCTCGGGACTCATCGACTCGGCAGCCTGAAGTGTCTCGACGCCCGTTTCTCGAAGGGCCACCGCCGCAAGTCTGACGTTTTCCGACTTTAGAATCTTTGTGCCGGGAGAGCAGTATCGAGCATTGAAAACTTCCTCCCGCATCACGCGCTGACCAAGTACTTTATAGTGTTCGATGAGGTCAGTGAGCGTTTCCTGTTCATGAATTGGGGGAAGTCTCGCCTTGTCCCTTCTTATCCGGCAAAGCCCGAATCGATCACAGTATCGTTCAATGATGGGCACAACCCGTTTCTTGTAATTGAGCTGGGGATTGAAAACAGCGTCAATTAGCGCAACTGACAAGTGAGCGGGGAAGAACTCGTCGTAGAGTTCCGCGCTCTCAAGGTCGATCAAGCGGTACACCTCACGGACGACTCTTTGGACATCCAAACTCCCCGACCGCTGGGATGCTGTATTCGTCATACCTTTCGTCAGTAGCTCCAGCGTGAGGCCCTCGGGCAGGTCAAACTCCTCCTTTATCTCGGCCTGCGTCGACTGGTAGCCCGACTTGACGGGTTCGACGGTGCGTGGCTTGGGTTTCGATTTCATGATTTCCTCATTGATCGATAAATCTCAAGGCTCCCTCTATCAATCCTTGGATCACGTCCATCTTCGCTTGGATTCGCTGCATGCTCGCGTCTCCAAGCAACAGTAGCGTCTTCGATGTCATCGGCGGAACGCTTGGCCTCGATCACTGTAAGGGGAGCGTGCGCCTCTCGATCCATCACGATGAGATCCGGAGTTCCGGCGCCGCCTCCCGATTTGCTCGCCCTGGAAAGGGCCTCGTTCAATTCAGGAAATGTCCGGTATTCCTGCTGAGCGATCACGTCGCCCTGAGGCGTGCGGCGCGCGTCCCACCCTTGGGAATTCATTGCGCCAGGCCAAGCCCTGGCACGGAGAATGCGATGAGCTGAAACCTTTCATCGTGAGCCAGCAGGTTCAACTCCTGCCCGGCAAGCGTGCAGCCCGCCGGCCGGAAGCGAGTGTTGCATGGCGTGTGGCAATACACGTCGTGAAGCGTACACAGCGGGTGGTGAAGCGACGCTATTGAGCCTCGAAATCATCAATGTCGACGCCTTCGTTTTTGAATTGGCGGGGGCAGCACTGGAAGCGCCGCCATAGGCGAGGCGCAACGGGTCGTCCGGGGTCCGAGAACGTCTGCATAGCCACAGGATGCCTCGCATTGCCTGCTCTTGCACGAGGCTAAGCCACACTCCGGTTCAATGGTCCAATGCTGCGGCCATACAAAGACCTGCCGGTAGCGCGGAGCCACGACATCGGCCAGTCTCTTGGAAATCTCTCGAGGCGTTCTTGTTCATTCCGTTCCGTGTTCGCGCACGCGGAGGCTGACCTCACCCACGGCCAGATCGACATCGTCCACGATACCCTTCACGTAGACGCCATTTTCGAAGCTATGCGGGCGGTGAAAATAGACCCAGCATTCCCAGCCGTTCTCCACTGAATCGATGTAGTGGCGCCATCCGAGTCGGATTCGCCCCATTCTCATTCATTGCGGGATCACGGCAGGTCTGAAGCCGTCGTACCCGCTTTGAATCTTGTAGAGAAACTTCATAGATCAAGCACGTCCCCGAAACTGCATAGCACCGCCTCCGTGCCCGCCAGCGGTTCCGTTTCGTATCCGTGGGACGCCCAGGCGAAACGCACACCAGCCGCTCCAGCAGCCACGGCGTCAGCAACTGCGTCGCATACCAGCCAGGTGTGGACACTTGCTTGCAGCCCCATGTTCTGGAGCGCCCGGAGTATGCCGTGTGGTTTAGGCTTGGCCGGCACTCCTGCGCGCGGTGTCACGATCGCCCCGAAGTACGCCGCAATGCCCGTCGCCTCAACCAGCGGGGTGACGAGTCGCCCCGGAATGTTGATCACTACGCCCATCGAAGTCGCACGGTCCCTTAGATCGTCGAGCGCCCCCAACGTGCCGTCGTAAAGGCGCAGGGATGCTATGCTGTTGCCCGCCTCGCGGACCACACGGTGCATGCTGACCGCGCCACGCGCTCGTGGACGGAACGCAGCGCCTCGATTCGCCCCGCGACTGCCTTGCGCCACCAGTTGACCGGCGCGGCTTCCAGCGCCGTTGCCAGCGCCGTCGCGTCAGCCTGCGACAGCCCGGATACGGTCGCTTTCCCGGAGGCGTGACGGACGCGCAAGGAACTCCATCGCCACGCCGTCCTCAACTCGGCTGTCGCGATGTCGCCAAGCGGTATCTGCTTGGTCCGGAACGCAGACCTGACCGTCAAGGCGGTCGCGGTCACCGTGGCGCCCGTGGCGTCTCCCGGACGCACGATCGCGAACAGAGCCGACGCCAGGCCCCGTCGTCTGCCCACAATGCGGAGCTCAGCCTGCGACATGGGCACGGGAGAGCCGCCGGGATCGCTGTGCTTGGAATGTGTAATCCCCTGACACCGCCGCCCCGATTCTCAAGCGAGCCTCTGATGCTCGAGCAATAGAGTGCGTCCCGAAATAACCTTCACGGACGTCTCGAACTTCACTCCTCTTTCTCCGCCATGAACTCCCAATTGGGGGTTCGCCCTTCATGAAGATCATCATTGACACTGCGCGGTACTCAAGCTGAAACGGCGGCACATCACTGGATGCTATCCGTGTCCTCCGTCTCGACGTCCCCCTCCACCGCAGAGCTGAGCCGCCGGGAATAAGACCCCGATAAGACCCCGATAAGACCCCAATAAGACCCCGGAGAACTGTGCGGGGTCCAATTCACCTTAATCCAGATGGAATTCGCCTCCACCGGGCCGCAGGCCCACGTCCAGAAGACTGCGCCAACCCTCGGTTACGCAGTGCTGCCAATGCCCTCTTTACTTGGCGTTCACTGGTTCTCAGGGGTAGTCGGGCGAGAATCTCGCGCAATGGGAGGTCCTCCTCCGCGTGGTCCAGAAGTGCGAGAATTGCCTCCTGCCGCTCGATCAGGTCATTACCGCTACGTCCGGATGGCACGAAGTCAGCGCGACGGAAGCGCACTGTCACGCAGTCGCCGCGTTCTTCGATCTCGGGGCGGGGCAACCCAGCGGCCGTCGCAAGTTCAGCCATCTTGATTGTCCCGCGGCCCCACTCCTCAATGATGCCGCGGCGGTAGAAGGTGCGCGCGACCAGCGGGTTCCAGGGCCTCGACTCGTGCGGACCGAACAGATCGGCCGGCGTCATCCCGAAGTGAAGTGGGCCAGTAGAGGTCACCTCCAGGCGGTCGTCGTAAACTGCAAGACCGATAGAGCCGCCGCCCATCGCATAGTCGCGATGGCAAAGGGCATTCGCGACCGCCTCCCGCGTGGCTAGAGGCGGGTAAAGTGGTTCGTCGATGCGAGCCATGCGGCCCGACTCGAACCGTCCGGCGATGGGCAGCGTGTCTCGCAGAAACCGCTCCGCGCTCGCTAATAGCGTGAAGGCATTGCCATTGAACTGTCGGTTGTCAAGAAACTCCGACCGGTCGAGGCCCCGGAATCGGGCCACACGTAACAAGCACTGCGGCAAGTCGCATTCGAGGCGTTCGGTGCTTCCGAACAGCACCGCCGCCGCCCGGAACAAGACGCCACCGCGCAGTAGACCTAGGCCCCGCAGCAACTCCTCCGGTTCCCGACCGTCGGGTTCGCCCAGTCGCCCGATTCGCACGGCTTCCGCCACCGTCTTACGTATTTCCCCCACGTCGAGGTCGTCAACCGTCCACCCGTCGGCGGGCTGGTTTTCCCAGCGCCGCTCACTATGCATCCGCTCGAAGAGCATCCGGTTGTACTCGTCGCCCGACATGACCCGGGTCGTATTGCCGACACGTCGAAAGGAGGCGCCTCGGTACTGATATGGCGGCGAACCCCCGCGGCTCACCTGCACCGCGATGACTTCCCGCGCCTCTGATAATCGGACCCTCTCGATCTCCGGGAACGCGGGCGGATCGATCCTTCGGATTTCGTCGCTCACTTCCTCGATCGTCCGCTCGCTGACTTGCTGGCCCAATACGGTGCAGTCCGGCGTAACGCCAAACAGCACGCGTCCACCGCGCTGGTTGAGCATTGCGCACACGGTTGCCGCCGCCTCGCGACGTGTGCCAGTCGTGGCCTTGAATTCTAGGGTTTCGGACTCGCCATTCGAGGTGAGTGCAGCGATCTGTTCAGACGTCATGAAGGCAACCCTTGGCTCCGAGTGCTCCTAAGTCCCGATGATGGAGCGGCTGAAAGCTCCGGGAGGGCTCGTCGAATTAGCCATGTATTCCACCTGAGAGGCTATGCTTCGCCAGAAAGATCCACGATCACAGGAGCTGATTGGGCCCTTGAGTTCTTTCGACCAGGTCGGGGCGCTACAGGAGGCTCTGTCGCAGGCCACGAGAGTAGCCAGAGGCAGGCGAACCGGATTTCGTCGGTAAGCAACGCTGAGGCAAGGAGTTCCGGGGCAGTAGGAGCAACCGGTCGGCGTCGGTGGACTGGCGGTCAGGCAAGTCTGAGCACCTGACTTTGCCTGGGCAACCTTCATCGTAGGATTGGGCGGTCAGCCCGTCGTCGGTGGGCAGGCTTCCGAACAGTTAGTCACCGGCCCGCGTGCGCTCCTGTGAGCAACTCCAAAGGCAGCACAGTCCGACTTGCAGGCTGCGCAGTCCGACTTGCAGGCTGCGCCACGGGAGGCTGGGCTGCGCCCAGCTGGTAGAGTCCTGTTCGGGGCAAGAGCGAGGCCCGCCAGCGGGCGAGGACGACCCGTCGGCCTCCGAGACAGCGGCCGCTGAAACCCCGGATCCGTCCGCGAGCGAGGATCCGCGGGTCCGGCCGCGGGCGGCGCGGGCGGGAGCCGGGTTCCCAGCGCAGCGGCCCGACCTGCCCGTGGTGCTGGAGTGGCTGGACGTGCCCGCGCAGGAGCGCCGCTGTCCGGACTGCGGCTTCCCCGTGCCCGGGCACAAGATCAGTGGTTTACGAGATGGCCTGGAACGCGCTGGTGCGCAAGGTGGTGCGCCAGCGCTATGGTCCGGACTGCGAGTGTGGCTCGGCCCGGCCGGTGATCACGCCGGCTCCCCGAGCTGGGCAGCAGCCAGTGGGCACCAGTGTGTGGGCCTGGTGTCTGGTCCAGGTCTACGCGCAATGCCGTCCCACCCGTCGCCCGGGATCTGGCGGCACTGGGGCTGGCTGCCGCCGTCGACGCTGTCGACGGGGCTCGGCGGCCGCATCTGTTCGACCCGCTGGATGCGGCGATCGGGGAGTATCAACAGCAGCAGGGGGTGGCCCAGGCCGACGAGACCTCCTGGCCGGTGCAGTGGCTGGCCACGAGCGGGGACGACAACAAGGACCCGCTCCCCGCGGGCGACAGAAGCGAAGTCCTGGGTGGGCCTGCCTACTCCGTCGATCCCCGACTGGATGCAACCTCGGGTCGGGTGATTGCCGACACGTCGAAACGGAGGCTGGCCCCTGCGGTACTCGGCAGCGGCCACCCGGAACGATATGGTCGGCGCATCGGCGCATTGTTCCGGCTGAACCGACAGCGGCTCCAGCAGTGGGATCGGCAGCAGCCGCTGGAGCGGCAGAGCGGGGAGTTCCGCGCTCCAGCAGCAGTTGCAAGCGCGGGTGCAGGAGTTGTTCGAGCGCGCCCGGAAAGAAGGCGGGGAGCGCAGGATCGACTGGATTCTGCTCGACCAGGCCGGCCAGGGCCGCAGCCGGCACGGTGCCGAGCTGGCGCGTGTGGATGCGCAAGGACGGGCCTTGGGGGCCTTGCTGAGTCCCGCTGAGCGCTCTGGCGGACCCGCGATCGACAACAATCGGAGCGGGTTCTGCCCTCTCGCCCGATCTCCGGGCCGGAAGCGGCGGGTCTGCTGTTCGGCGGGACCGGATCGATCCTTGCGGACTGGCTTTCGTGGCAACCAGGCCCCGCAACGCTCGACTGCCGTGGCGCCTGAGCGAGCAGCGTCGGGAACAACTCAGCCAGGCCCCGGCGGACTGGATCCCGTCTGTGAGCAGCGGGGACAGCGAGCTGGACAAGGCGGCCTGAATGGCCCGTTCCGCCGCCGCGCTGGACCCGCGCATCGTGCGGCTGGCCGCGACCGCCTTCTGCGGCCACCGCCTGCGACGGAGCCAGATCGCGGACATCCAGGAGATCGTCACCAGCCTGCCCCTGCTCAGCCGCACCGAACTGGGCCACAACGAGCAAACAGACCCCTCGTGGCAGCAACCGTCCAACGGGCGATGCGTCTGCCGCGATCCTGGCCCTGCCCGTTGAGCAATTCGCGGGCGACACGCAGTTGCCCGCTCGACGGCCCCCTGCCACAGCTCGCCGCTTGCGGCTCAACGACCGCGACGAGGCCGCCCTGTGGAACGAATTCCTCGCCCGCTACCATCCCCTGGGCTATCGCCAGCCGATCGGCTCCCACCTGGCTACTTCCTCGAAGACCGTCACGGCTGCCTGCTGGGCTGCCTGCTGTACGACTTCGCCGAGACCGCTGGATCGGCTGACCAGCCCCGCCGGCCGCTGGAGCGGGTTGTGCGGCAAGCCCGTTTCCTGCTGTTCCCAGAGCTTGCGCCAGCTGGCCGCGGTCGGATCCATGGCGTGCTGCCCGTGCTGGTCGAAGTCAGCGACCAGCACAAGGGAACCTTACCGGCCTCTCACTACCTGGGACAGACCCAGGCGCGCGGTGCCTGGGGCTCCTAATCCGCTGCAGCGGGACTGGCAGACGGTCCGCTCGGACCAACACGCCCTGCCCGCTCCCGCTAGATGCCCGCCTCCCCGGGCAGCCCCAACAGCGGCTCAGCCGAAAGCTGAACGCTGCCGTTGCAGGGGCTTGCAGGGCCTCGTTCCTGCACGCCTGCATGTCGGACTGCAGCGTCGAGTTCGCGTTGGAGTTCCACAGTGAGCGACGCGCGCCGCCCCCCGCTGTCCTTTCTTGCTGCTTCATCCTGCCCACAACGACCGGGCTGACCGCCCGATCCTCGATGGCGAGGCCAAGTCAATGTCAAGTGCTCAGCCGATATTCTGCTTGCCCTTCGAGCCCTGCCCGACGCCATCCACCCGCTCCACCGATCCTCCGGCTGCCCCGGAACTCCTTTGCCTCAGCCTTGAGGTTGCCGACGAAATCCTTTCTGCCTCCGCGCTCCTCTCGTGGTTCTCCAGAGCCTAACTGTAGCGCCCCCAAACCTGAATGCTTACCTTTCGATACTCCAAGTCAACCCAAGCTTCATGGACGTGGTCGGCAATGGCTTCGGTGCCAAGAATCCGGTGAAGTCTCGAAGCAACGGGCTCGTGAGGGTTGAATCCGTAGTTGCAACCCGTCCGGCTGTCGGGGTGACGGCGGCGGTACAAGTCGACGAATCCCAAGCCAAGCAAGGCACTTAGCTCCTCTCTCTCCCCTTCTGTATGATTCAACGTCGTTGGTATCGCATTGCCATCCGAAACAACGTTGAAATCACCTGCCAACATGCAGCGTCCTGAGAGGGTAGGTTGCTTGCCAACGTGTTCACGCAATCGTCTCATCCACGCGATCTTGCGTTCAATGGCTCCCTCAACTCCGTACTTCCTTGGATTCCCGTATAGCGCATAGACCGACGAGAATTCCAGATCGCCCATGTCCACAGTCAGGAACCGCGCGCCGCGGTCATCTTGTCCGGGAAGGCCCACCTGCAAGATTTTCGGTTTGGGAAGTGTCATTCGGCTCAACACGGCAACTCCCCAGCCATTCCGGAATTCCCCGTCCCGAGTGTGAAAAACAGATTCATAACCTGCTTGCTGCAGCGCTTCCTCAGGGAACTGATCTGTTGCTGCAAGGGTCTTCTGGAGAGCGACGACAGCAGGCTTCCTTCTGCCCAGCCAGTGGCAGAGATAGTGCAATTTCGAATTGATGCCATTGATACACCAAGTCGCAATCCGCATGGCTGCGATCATATCAATCGCGAGACCCAACTAGCTTCGCCGCCGGACACGATTCTCGACCTAACCACAAGAGCGGAGTCGGCAAAGAATCCGTGGTGGTCGTTACGTGTCTCGCAAATCCGGTGCCCATGCAAGCTGCCACGCGGACTATCGCGTAACAGGGCTAGGTGATTGACTCCACACCCTACCATATGTTGTGGTTAGGCTCGTGGGGCGAGATTACCCCAAGACACAGGCCGAGTTCGAGGAGCGATTCGGAACCGAAGAGGCCTGTCGCGCATACGTAGCTCAGTTGCGATGGCCCGACGGATTCGTCTGCCCGCGCTGCCTGGCCGGGTCGGCTCGGACGGCCACTCGGAACCGCTTGATCTGCCGTTCCTGCCGCTATCAGGCATCGGTCACGGCCGGAACGATCTTCGAGGGCACGCGCAAGCCTTTGGCCCTGTGGTTCCGAGCGATGTGGTACGTGACAGCCCAGAAGAACGGAGCCAGTGCGCTCGGGCTGCAGCGGGTGCTCGGGCTCGGGCAATACCAGACAGCCTGGACCTGGCTGCACAAGCTGCGGCGGGCGATGGTGCGTCCGGGGCGCGAGCGGCTCTCGGGCACGGTGGAGGCGGACGAAGTCTACGTGGGCGGCAAGGCAAAGGGTGTGCGCGGGCGGTCGCTCGAAAAGAAGGCCCTGATCGCGGTCGCGGTCGAAGAGGACGGGTCCGGCATGGGACGGGTCCGGCTGAAGCGGGTTCCCGACGCTTCGGCGGCGAGCGTGGAGGCGTTCCTGCTGGAGGCTGTCGAGTCCGGCAGCGTGATCCGCACGGACGGCTGGCGGAGCTATATGCGGTTGCGCGAGTTGGGCTACCGGCACGACAAAGCGGTCACGGGCGGGGATCCGGGCCGCATGGATCGGGACTTCCCGCGGGTTCACCGAGTCGCCGCCCTGCTCAAGAGATGGCTGTTGGGGACTCACCAAGGCGCCGTCGAAAAACAGCACCTGGACTACTACCTGGGTGAATTCACCTTCCGCTTCAACCGCAGGACATCCCGTTCCCGCGGCCTGCTGTTCTATCGCTTGCTGCAGCAAGCGGTCGCGACCGACCCAGTCCCGCGCAAGACGATTCTCGGAGGCTCGCGAGCCCAACGAGTTGCTCGGGAAGGCGATGTGGAGTGAAGCACCTATATCGGATCACAACATATTGGGGTGTGTGGAGTGAAGCACCTAGCCCAGTCGCGTAATTTCCCGGTCTCGATGGATTCTTGTGCTGGAGCCCGCTTGAGGCTGACCACCAGAACGGACACGGAGGAATCGCTCAATGGATTGAGCTCCTGCGTCCTTGAGTACTTGAGAAGATCTTGACATCAACGTTCCGTTTTCGCCGACAGCTCTTTGCGGCACTGACCTCAATGGATTGCCTAGGACCTGAGCCCCGGACGCTCCCTTACGATTGGGGAGCCGCATTCCCCTCAAAATGTCTTCCGTAGATCTTGATCCGAGTCGATGCCTGTCGTCCAACCCAGTGGCCTCGGGTATATGTCGAGGATTCGGCGTGCACTCAACCGCGCGCGTGAGCTAGGCGATGGCTCCGGCCTGGTCTTTCCCTCATCCTTGCGGAGAGGCAGGGAATTGTCAGACATGACGCTGACAACACTGCTGAGGACGACCGGACTTGCCGGACGCGCGACCGTGCACGGATTCCGCAGCAGTTTCCGAGACTGGGCTGAGGAATGCACCGACACTCCTCACGCCGTCATGGAACTGAGTTTCGCGCACCAGGTCGGAAGCACCGTCGAGCAAGCCTATGCACGATCTGACCTGCTGGCGAAGCGTCGGCGGCTGATGGACCAGTGGGGCGCAGTCGTAGGGTGTGGAACGTCTGCTTAGACACCCTACACAATGCATGACGCGACAAGGAATCCACTCGAAGACAATCTCTGGAGCGAGTGCGGACTGTACGTCGATCCGGGCGGCCCGCGTTTCTTCCGGAGGCTATTCCCGCCTAATGCGCCTGAACCGAGTCACGCAACCACACCATCCAGAATTCGCTGCTTGCGACCTACTTGAATGGTCCTGTTCTGCCAAGCTGCGGCTTGCGGAGGCATCAAATCGACTCTAGCGTGCAGTCCTGGAGGGCCGGGAGCGAATCCCCGGAATCCTAAGAGTGCGGTCCTTTCAGCTGGCCGGAGACCGGGGCCACGAGGGGGATGGGGATGTCCTGGACGGGGCGAAGCCGGGTACGGGACGCGAGGAGGAAGCGGAGATGACACCGCAGCCTACGGTCGCCAACCGCAATCTCGGGTTGTGACACGAGAACGTTGATCGGTGCACAGGCAGGGCAAATGACGACTTCACTATGATAATGTGACGAATAGTGCTACTTTGCTAGCGTCATGTCTGCATCTGCCGCACCGCGAACCCGCAACGTCATCGCGGACCTAGCCGCCCGCGGCCGGTATCACTTCACCTCGTCCGAGCTTCGCGCGGCGCTCGGGGTCTCCGAGCAGGCGGCACGCCAGGCGCTGAGCCGCTGCGCAGCCAAGGGGGAGATCGCAAGTCCGGCGCGTGGGTTCTACGTCATCGTGCCGCCCGAGTACAGGCGGCTTGGGTGCCTGCCGGCGGACCAGTTCGTCCCGGCGCTCATGGAGCACTTGAGCGCCCGCTACTATGTCGGGTTGCTCTCGGCGGCGCAGTACCACGGGGCGGCCCATCATCGCCCGCAGGAATTCCAGGTGATGTTGGGGAGGAACCGGCCGGCGATCGTGTGCGGTTCCGTCAGGGTTGCCTTCGTCGCGCGCAAGGGACTCGCTGGCGTGCCGGTGGAGAGCTTCAACAATCCGCGGGGAACGGTTCTGGTCTCGACGGTGGAAGCGACGGCGGTCGATCTGGTCGGATACATGCATCGCGCTGGCGGAGTGGACCGGGTGGCGGGCGTGCTTGCCGAACTCGGCGAAGATATGGACCCGGAACGCCTCGTCGAGGCTTCTGGGTCTGCATCGATCCTCTGGGCGCAGCGTCTAGGCTACCTTCTCGATCATGTTGGCGCTGGGGATAAAGCCGTGCTCCTCAAGAAGCATGTGCGGCGACGCGCGAGGAACTACACGAAGCTCCTGCCAAGCTCAAGTGCCGAGGGAGCACCGCGCTCGAAGGACTGGCGGCTGTTCGTGAACTCAGAGGTCGAGACGGACTCGTGATCCCACGGGACTACATCACTCAATGGCGGGAACGCGCGCCGTGGAGCGAAGACTTCCAGGTCGAGCAGGACCTGGTCATCAGCCGCGCCCTGGTCGAGATGTTCTCCGATCCGGTTCTGGCCGGGGCGCTCGCCTTCCGGGGAGGTACTGCGCTGTACAAGCTCTACCTGACGCCTCCCGCACGCTATTCCGAGGATATCGATCTGGTGCAGGTCGCGCCAGGGCCTGCCGGTCCCTTGATGGACGGATTGCGAGGCGCCCTCGATCCCTGGCTGGGCACAGCGCGGTGGAAGCAGTCGCAAGGCCGGGTGACGCTCGGCTACCGGTTTGGGTCCGAGGACGTGCCGGCAATGCGGCTACGTCTCAAGGTCGAGATCAATACTCGCGAACACTTTGCCGTGTTGGGCTTCAGGAAACGTGCGTTCTCGGTCGACTCGCGGTGGTACTTGGGAATGGCGGATATCACGACCTTCGAGCTGGACGAGCTGCTGGCAACGAAGCTGAGAGCGCTCTATCAGCGTCGCAAGGGCCGGGACCTCTTCGACCTAGCGCTGGGGCTCGCCGACGAGCGAAGCGATGCCGAACGGATCGTGGCGGGGTTCGGCGAGTACATGGAGCGCGAGGGCGGTGCGGTGACCCGCGCGATGTTCGAACGGAATCTCGCGGGCAAGATCGGCGATGCGCAGTTCAATGCCGACATGAGCGCGCTACTCAGGCCGGGCTTCGAGTGGCGACCGGCGGAAGCGGCGCGGACGGTATCCGGGCGGCTGATCCCGCTACTCCCGGGCGAGCCCTGGAAGGGGGAGACGGGGGCGCGGTCGTAGTGTTTGGGACGTGTGTATGGGCCGTAAACACTACCGGCCTCCTAGCCCATCTTTGTCAGCCCGAAACCGAATTCGGGCGAATTTGACCTTTCTTGGGGCGTAACTCGTTGATTCTTCGAGACGGGTTCGTCGGAACCCGAAATGTAGTACCATAATATTAACGAAACTGTTGACTTCCCGCCCGGCGGATGCTCTACTGCGGGCATGTTCGTCTGCCGCACCCGCACTCGTGCCCGCGACGGCGGTCAGGCCTACTTCACTTTTCGCCTCGTGCGCTCCCAGCGCGTCGGCCCCAAGGTCCGCCAGCGCACCCTGCTCAACCTCGGCAGCCACTTCGCCATCGAGCGCGACGACTGGGCTCGTCTCTGCGCACGCGTCGGGCAGCTCCTGGCCACCCAGCGGTCGATCGAGCCGATCCGCTGCGCTCCGCCGGTCGAGGCTGAAGCCCAGCGCATCGCCGCCCGCCTCGTGCAGGACTCCATCCCGCTGTCCTCGCCGGACACGGCATCGGACGGCCCGCCGGCGGGCGGGCCCGACCTGCAGCGGATCGACGTCAACTCGCTGGACTTGGTGCGCCCGCGCTCGGTCGGCGTCGAGCATGTCGCGCTGTGGGCGATCGAGCAGCTCGGTCTGCTGCCGCTGCTGGAAGGGGCGGGCCTGTCCGGCCCGCAGCGCGCCGCCGTGGTCGGATCCGTCGTCAGCCGCATGGCCGCGCCAGGCTCCGAGCTGGCGTCCTGGCATTGGCTGCGCGAGCGCAGCGGGCTCGGCGGACTGCTCGGCCGCGACTTCGAAACCATGGGCCTGAGCGCGCTGTACCGCGCCTCGGACCGGCTGCTGCGGCTCCGCGAGGCGATCGAGAGCCGGCTGTTCGAGCGCGCCATGGGCCTGTTCGAGCTGGAGCCGACGGTGACGCTGTACGACCTGACCAACACCTACTTCGAGGGCACGGCGGCGGGGCAGCCGCTGGCGCGGCGGGGCCGTTCGAAGGAGAAGCGCAGCGACTGCCCGCTGCTGACCCTGGGCCTGGTGCTGGACGGGGCCGGGTTCGTGCGGCGTTCCGAGGTGCTGGCCGGCAACGTGGCCGAAAGCGGCACGCTGGCCGGCATGCTCGAGGCGCTGAAGGCGCCGCCGGAGGCAGTCGTGGTGATGGACAAGGGCATCGCGACCGAGGACAACATCGAGTGGCTGCGGGAGAAGGGATACCGCTATCTGGTGGCGAGCCGCGAGCGGAAGCGGGAGTTCGACGCCGGCAAGGCGATCGCGATCGGCACGGCGTCGGGGCCGTCCGTGCGCGTGTACAAGACGACGGGCAAGGATGGGGAGGCGCGCCTGTACTGCGAGTCGGAGGAGCGGGCGAAGAAGGAGCGGGCGATCGTGGGGCGGGCCGGGGAGCGCCTGGAGAAGGGCCTGCGGGAACTGCACGAGGGACTGTCGCGTCCGCGCACGGTGAAACGCCTGGAGGCGGTCTGGCGGCGCATCGGGCGGCTGCAGGCAGCGCACCAGGCCGCCTCGCCGCACTACAGCATCCGCGTGGAGGCCAGCGCGCAGGCAGACAAGGCAGTGGCGGTGAGCTGGGAGCGCAAGCCGGTCGATGGATCGAAGGCGACACACCCGGGGGCGTACTGCCTGCGCACCAACATCACGGACTGGGACGAGGAGCGGATGTGGCGCACGTACGTGCTGCTGACCGACCTGGAGGCAGTGTTCCGCACGCTGAAGAGCGAGCTGGGGCTGCGGCCGATCTACCATGGCAAGGCGGAGCGGTCGGAGGGCCACCTGTTCCTGACGGTGCTGGCGTACCAGCTGGTGCAGGTGATTCGGAGGCGGCTGCGGGAGAGCGGGGAGACGGCGAGCTGGACGACGCTGCGCAAGCGGCTGGAGGGCCAGCAGCGGGTCACGGCGGTGTTCCGGCGGGAGGACGGGCGCAGCCTGCACGTGCGCAAGGCGACGCGCGCGGAGGCCTGGCAGCAGGCGGTCTACGACGCACTCGGCATCGATGCGGCCCCCGGGGGAGTCCGCAAGCTGATCGTCTAGTCCGCCTCGATTCACAAAAGTGCAGCAAATGTAGTACCAGAAGCCAAATTCAGTCCTCGCAACTTGCTTGTTTTAAGGCAGTTACAAAATAGGGTGACAAAGATGGGCTAGGATTCCCCTATGTGCTCGGGCCGTTTCGAGGGTATTGCCGAGCCGTTGGCGGGGGCTGCTGGCACAGCCTCCGCCCTTTCGTTCTGCCCCGAGGCCGCGAGCCAGCTGACCAGCGGGTCCCGGGCGTTCACGTCCCGCACGACCGTCAGCAGGCGGTTGCGCCGGGACAGGTCCCACGGGGCGTAGTAGCGCTCCGTGGTGCGGATGCTGCTGTGGCCCAGCAGCACCGAAACGTCCTCCATCGACACGGCGGCGGCGAGCAACTCGACGGCGAACGTGTCGCGCAGCCGGTGGGGCTTGAAGCCCTCGACGCCCGCGCGCTTGGCCAGGCGGTTCAGCCGCGCCCTCCAGAAGTTCGTGGAGGTGCGCGGGCTCGACTCGCCGCTCCAGAAGTAGTGCGCGCGGCCGGGCCTGGCGATCCGGGCGAGCGCGTCGGTTACAGGCTCGGGAAGGCAGCAAAGGACGAGATTTCCGCTCTTGGCCCTCCGCAGGGTCAGGCGGTCGCCCGCGAGGGCCGAAGTGGCGAGGGTGGCCGCGTCGCCGATCGCGAGGCCGGAATAGCGCAGCAGCAGCAGCGCGCGTTCCCTGGCCTTCCCCTCGGTCGCGACGAGCAGCGCGCGAACCTCGCTCCGCGACAGCGGCATGGTGGGCGCCGCGTCGTCCCTGGGGGGCTGCAGCTTCGCCGCCGGCGAGCGCTCGATCCAGTCCGCATCGACCGCGAACTTGAAGAACGACTTGGCTTGGGCGATCCGGGTCCAGCTGGTCCCGGGCGCGAGATTCCAGGACTCCCTCCAATCTCTGAGGAGGCCGCTTTCCACCTGCTCGATGTCCTCGGCGCCGCGGTCGGTCGCGTAATGCCGCAGCATGCGCAGCAGGATCCCGTAGCCGCGCAGCGTCTCGCTCTTCCGTCCCCGGGCCTTCATGTCCCGCAAGAAAGCCTCGCACGCATCGGACAGTTTCACGCGGCGCCGGCCCTCCTGGGCCGCCCGGTGAAGGCGTCTGCGTCGCCCCCGGGAAACCAGTTGTAGAGGGTGCTCCGCGCCAGTCCGAGCCGCCGCGCGATGTCGGCTCTCGGGATGGCGGGGTCCGCCAGCAGCTCCTGGGCGGCGCGGACTCGCTCGCTGTCCCGGAACGCCGGGCGCCGGCCCCAGGGCTTGCCCGCGGCCTTGCGGGCCCGGTGGGCTTCCCGCGCGCGCTCGGCCCGCAGGTCCACCTCGAGCTGCGCCAGCGCGGCCATCACCGCGAACACTGGACCGGCTACAAGATGGTGGACAGTTGATAGTGCGGCAGGTGCTGCAGGTCCTGAGAGGGTCCTGTCAAGGTGATTCTGGCCTGACGATACCGGGTTGGCTCCCGCTGCAGCGGACCTACGCACCTACCGTTGCACCACGACCGGCAGGCCTCCCGCCTGGACTAGGGATCGCTTGAGATCCGTAGCAGCCGATTCCCCGTCCGGACGACGAACGAGCCATCTGCGGCTGCCACACCGTAGACCCGGCCCTCGGTGCCGAGTCGGCTCGTGGCAATCATCTTTCCGCTGGACTGGGACAGGACTGCAGCCGTTCCGTCCACTCCGAAGAAATAGAGCCGTTCCCCGTCCGCTATGCCGGTAGCCCAGCACCCCGAGGGAAGCCTTCTAGTCGAGAGTTGCTGTCCCGTTTGCAGGTCGAGTTCGAAGAGGACCCCGACGGAATTGACCAGCCACACGCGCCCGCCCGCAATGAGCGGGGAACTGAACTCGGTAGTGGCCTTGTCGGCGGTCCAAAGGGTCGCGTCCGGGGCGTCCAGCCTGAAGGCGTGCGTCCCGTTGGCTTCGCCCGAGCCAATCACTACCAGGTTCCCGGTCACGCTCGCCGACGGAACAGCGTAGCCGCGACCGCCTCGCACCGGACTGCGGAAGGCTTCCTCGCCGCTGGCCATGTCGTATGCCGTAGCTCCCCCCCCGGCTGTCGTCACGAGCAGCGAGCGACCCGCGTGCTGAACCGTCACAGGCGTCGAGAAGAATGGAGCCGGGGGCAGCTCACGCACCCAGGCATCCCGGCCGTCCTCGGTGGAGATCGCGTACAGGCGCCCTTTCCCGCTCGGAGCAATATGCAGGAAGAGCCGATCCCCGGAAAGCACGGGGGACGAGCCGAGGCCGTGGTTCCCTACCCAGTCGTCACCGCTCTCGGGCAAGAATCTGGCCCAGCGCTCGTTCCCCGTGTAGTCCAGCGCGACCAAGTCCCCGCTCTCGAAGAACGCGTAGATGCCGTCCCTGCCAGCAGCGGGCGTGGGAGCAGCGTTCGACATGCGCTCATGCGCCTCGGTCGGGCCAGAAGAGGGCCTGCGGTCAACCCATGCAAGCTTGCCGTCCGAGAGCCGGTACGCGGCGGTCACCAAGGTCTCCTTGCGACGTTCCACCGTAGAAGTGACATACACTGTGCCGCGCCGAATCACGGGACTGGCCTGCCCGTAACCCTCGAACCTCACCGACCAAGCCACGTTGGAGCCGTCTGACCAAGCTACAGGCAGGTCGCGCGCCGAGGTGAGGCTCGTCCCGTCCCCTCGAAACCCAGGCCAGCTGTCCCCTGCCAGCAGACGCACCGCCACGAGGGCGGCAAGGGGCAGCAACCTCCACATCGCCATCACCTAGAAGGCCAGTCGCAGCGATAGCTGGAACTGGCGCGGCTCGAAAGTCCTTACTGCTTGGCCGAACCGCCCGTCTCCGAGGTTGTCGATGGGCTAGTGATAGTTCACCCGGTTCAGAATGTTGAAGACCTCCGCTCGGAACCGTGCGTTCACGGATTCCCGGACCATGACCTCCTTTCCCAGCGTGACATGAAGGTCGAAGTAGGAAGGAGCCAGTTCGGAATTGCGGGCCGGAGAACCGACGCTGCCGGGTGCCGGCTGAATCTGTTCCGGCGTGACTCCCGGGGCGAGCCGGAACCGTTCGCTGCCCAGTGGCGAGCGGTCAATCGTACCCGCAACGTCGTTGATCCGGTTGATCCGCGAGCCGTTCGGATTGTCGGTGTTCGCGAGGAGCGAGAACGGCGTTCCGCTGCGCGCCCACAGGAGGGTACCCACCTGCCACCCTCCCAGGAGGCGCCGTCGGCGGGCGAACGGCAGTTGGTAGGTGCCGAAGGCCGTCAGGACATGAGGCTGGTAGAAGTCGGCGAAGGACCGGTCCAAGTTCCAGTCGGACTGGTGCGTCGGGACGGTGCGTGAATCCGATGCCACGTCGATGGTCCGGGAGAACGTGTAGGCCAAACGGTACGAGAGGCCGTGGCCGAGACGCGCCCGGATCGAAGCCTGCAGGGCCTCGTAGTCCGAATACGCACCGCCCGTCAGGTAGCTGACCACGCCACGGCTGGGATCGGGTCGAAACGGTGCGCGCAAGTTCGGCCCGCCGTTCGGCAGCGAGGTCCGGGCCAGCTTCAGTGCCCGGTTCCCGACATACGCGAGGCTCCCTACGGAGCCCGCGCCCCACAGCTGGCGCTCCAAGGTGAGGTTCCAGTTCTGCACGTACGGATTGACCAAGTCGCGGTCCAGGACGTATTCGTCCGAACCGACCAGGGCACCGTCCAGCGGGTCCGGGAATTGCGGCCGGAAGCGGGAGTAGGTGGTGACCCTCGGCGGCGCGAACCGCGACTGCGCGATGAAGCCCATTTGCAGGGGGCTGAAGAAGAAGCCGTAGCCTCCTCGAAGGACGGTCCTGTCCGCCCCATTGACGTTCCAGGCAAAGCCGGCTCGCGGTGCGATATTGTTCGGATCGGAGCGGTAGTCCTGCTCGAGCCGGCCGTACTTTTCGCCGGGGACGCCATAGAATTCATAGCGGAGGCCCAGATTCAGCGTCAGGCTCGGGGTGATTCGCCAGTCGTCCTGCGCGTACAGGCTGAATTCGTGGTTGCGCTGGTCAATGCGCGAGTCGCCGAACGCGCGCGAGTACACGAGAGGCTGCCCGCCCAGAAACGCTCCTATCGAGGGAAACATCAAGAGTCCGTTGAAGTTGCGTTCGCTTGCGGAGTTGTATTGGATGTGACGGCCGATCACGCCCGCCTTCAGCACGTGCTTCCCCGTAACCAAGGTGAAATCGTTGGAATACGTGTAGTTGTGGAAGCGGGTACGGGTGAAGGGGATGAACGTGCCCAGGCGGGGCAGGCCGTTGACCAGCACGACCCCCGCCTGTCCGTTGATCGCCGGATCACCGAGAGAGGGGCTGCCAGGACTGACCTGCGCGAAGTACGTTGAGTAGGTCACGCGGAACTGGTTGAACGCCCGCCGGGTAATGTACGACTCCAGGCTAACCACGCTGGAGCGGGACAGGTTGTCGGTTTCCGCATTGCCGGCAGCGAGGCGATCCCGCGTCGGCCCAATGGCGTTGACCCAGTTGCCCCGGGCGCTGAGCCGGTGCCTGTCGCCGGGCTGCCAGTCGAGCCGGAGCAGTCCGGTCTGGCTGGTCTGCGGACTCGGTACTGCCGCGCTGTGCAGGTTCGTGCCCGGAACATTCGGCCCGGGTAGGGCGGCAGCAAGGCGCGGACGCTGGGAGCGGCCCTCGCGCGCTGCTCGGCGGTCAGGGTCTGGATTGTCGGGGAGGCACGGTACTGGTTGCGGGCGCCCACCTCGTAGCCTCCATAGAAGAACAGGGTGTTGCGGACGATGGGCCCGCCCAACGTTGCGCCAGGCATGTTGAGCCGGCGCGCGGGGCGCTCCGAGAGCAGCGCACCGCGCGCGTTGAGCTTCTCGTTCTGAAAGAAGTGGTATGCGGATCCGTGCCACCCGTTGCCACCGCGCTTGGTGACAAGATTGACGATGGCCCCGGACGCCCGCCCGAACTCGGCCTTGAAGTTCGATGTCTGTATCTCGAACGCCTCGACGGTCTCCATCGAGACCGGCTGCTCCGTCATTCCTCGCCCTAGCAGGTTGCCGGCCACCGGATCGTTGTACTCGGCCGAGTCGACCATCGTGTTGACGGCCCCGAGCGGACGGTTGCCGTTAACAGTGAATGGCGCGTGGGACGCATCAGAGAACCCGACGCCAGGAGTCTGGTAGCTGATGGCCCGATAGTTCCGACCGACGTTGTTGGCCACCATCGGGATGCTGGCGACCTCCGGCGGCGCGAAGCTGGAGCCGCGTACGCCGTTGGACGCGACGCGCTCGATTTCGGAGAACGAGCCGACCACCGTGATTTCTTCAGTGACGGGGCCGAGTTCGAGGCGGATGTTCCGCACGACCTCCTGGCCGGCGACCAGCTGCAGGTCCTCGCTCCGGGGTGTTCGTCGAACTCGGTCAGCTGCCGCCGTCCGCCGAGCAAGCGGCAACCCTCGCCTGGCAATGGGGTGCTCTGGAGGGCTTGCGTTCGCCTGCAGACGAGGGTGCTCGGGATGCAAACGCTGCGTGGTCCTTGAACGGGTTTGCGCGGGGGTGCGGAACGCGGGCCCACTCAACACTTGGCACGCGCGTTAGCTGTGACGGATCGCTAGCCCACATACATGCCAATGACAGCATATATGCTATCATAAGACGGTGAGAAGGGTCGTGGTCGATACGAACGTTCTGGTTTCCGCGATTCTTTCGCCCGACGGTGCCGCACGGGAGGTGCTGCGACGATGCTTGATCGGCTATGCCCGGCCGCTAGTGGGCAACGCGTTGTTTCTGGAATACGAGGATGTACTGGCGAGAGAAGAACTGTTCACCGCGGCGTCGATCACCTCGAATGATCGGGCGGCACTGCTGGACGCCTTCCTCAGTATCTGCGAATGGGTAAACATCTCCTTTCTTTGGCGTCCGAATCTACCCGACGAATCCGACAATCATCTGATCGAGCTAGCGATCGCGGCCAATGCGGAGTCCATCATTACGGGCAACACGAGGGACTTCGCAGCGGGCGAACTCGTTTTCGACAGCATTCGGATCGTGACGCCGGGCAACTGGCTGAAGGAGGATAACTGACATGGCAACATTGACGATCCGGGTACCTGATTCCCATCGAGATCGCTTGGCGGCGATGGCCGCGCAACGCGGTGTGAGCGTAAACAAACTGATGGAGGAACTCTCCGTCCGTGCGTTGACCGAGCACGATACCGAGATGCGTTTCCGGTTGCGAGCGGCCCGCGGCAAAGTCGAGCGCGGATTGGCAGTACTCGACAAACTGGACCGAATGCATTCGCGAGCCGAAGATTCCTGAGGCGCGGCAACTCTTGGCAACTGGCTCGGCAGTCTACCGCGCTAGTCCGTCCTTGAATTGCGCCGATTACCGTGGCATGGAAGTGGAGAGTGTCCACGGTTGCGTTGGTCGCAATGCATCCAGTCGTTGGCCATTGTGGAAGCCGACTAAGAGACTTCTTCAGCAGGGGGGCAATTGAACCAGCCCGGGAACCGAACTTGATCCTCGATACGAGCACATGGGTAATGTTGGACTCACTCGACACCCGGGTCCAGCAGCTTGCCGACTGGGTATTGTTGCACTCGTTGACAGGCACTGGCTCTGGGCGGAGCGAATCGAGCCAACGCAGATGAAGCGTACATGCGATGAAGTCGGCGTGGCGCAGGAATACTTCACTCGGCGAAGGAATGCGGTCAGGTTTCCATTTGAGACGGACGCCGAAGAGACAGCGGCCGCGTTGAATGTGGAGGCCGCCGCGAACTACATCGCGCGGGGAGTGTCTTCGTGAAGGGCCTGATCGCTTGGTTCGCCAAGAACAGCGTGGCCGCAAACCTGCTGCTCGTCTTGATCGTTAAAGGCGGTCTGCTTGCCGTTGGGGACCTCAAGCAGGAGGTTTACGCGGATTTCGCGCTCGACGTGATCACAGTCAGAGCCGACTATCGCGGAGCCGGCCCTGAAGACGTCGAAGAAGCCGTGCAAGGGATCGAAGGCATCAAGAAGATCACAACGACAGCGACACCCAGACCCGCCGCACGCTTACCCGCACCACGGCCGCCACCTTCAGCAGCAAGGCCCGGATCGTCCCGAACTGCGCCTGCGCCAGCTCCGTCCCCGCCAGCCCGCGCTGCCGCAGCACCTCCAGCAATGCCGCCGCGAACAGCGCCCAGTACAGCATGAACTGGAAGTCGCGCCAGGCGCTGCGGGGCCGTCGCCGGGCCCAAGCGGTATCCCCATGGGGAAATGGCGGTCGCGTGGCCGATCAGCTTCTCCACCAGCAGAGCCACGAACAGCTTGCCGTACAGCCAGGCCCTGGCGCTGTGCTCGTCGTGCTTGGGTAGATGGCCGAGTTCTGCCAGCGATTTGAGGCGCTTGAACACCAGTTCGACCTGCCACCGCGTACGGTACCACTCGAGCACATCCGCAGCGCTGAACTCCGTCGCCGGGAAGGTCGTGAAGACAATCACGTACTTGGCGAACTCGAGCGTTTCCGGCTGCAGCTGCGTGCCCCTTTTCGAGGCCTGCCGGCGCAGGCTCTTGTGGGCGATCCAGTGACTCTCTCCACGTCGGCCCTCACAGGCGACTGCCTGACCCTCCGAAGAGCGAAGAGCGGGAACCTCGTCCTGTGCTGCCTGCCCGCGCCGGTGACCGACGCGCTCGCCTGGATCGCCCGGCCGGGCCGCGAGCATTTCTTCTGGACCGGCGAGTCGAGCCCGCGGACCTCCGCGGATTTCTGGAGGAAGCGGCTGCAGCGCGTGGCCCGCCGCGCGGGCGTGGAGGGATTCAAGCCCCATCGGCTGCGCGACACGTTCGCCGTCGAGCTGCTCGCCGCCGGCGTCTCGATGGACGACGTTTCCGTGCTGCTGGGCCACAGCAGCATCCGCACCACGGAGCGCTACTACGCCCCGTGGGACCTGTCCCGGAGCAACCGCCTGCTGGCGATCGTGCGGGACGTGCACGCCCGGGACCCGCTGGTCAGCTGGCTGGCGGTCCCGGCAGAGACAGAAAAGGCGGAGGCTGTTGCAACAGCTTTCGCCACCGGCTCGGCAACACCCTCGAAACGGCCCGACCACGTAGGGGCATTCTGGCAGGTCCGGTAGTGTTTAGTCGATGTAGTCGGCTAGTCGGCCCGGACACGCCACGGAAAGCGAGACGTGTGTCTGCTGCTGGGAGCTGGGGTGCCTCAGAAGCGTGTTCCGCAGCAACTCGGTGTTTCGTTGCGAACGGTGCAGCGGATCGCGCAGGAGCTGCGCACGGAGCCCTGCGGGGTGCGGGTCGCGGAAGCAGCGTCCCCGGCGCAAGGAACGCTGCCAGCGAGACTGGAAACTCGGCCTCGCTCGGGATTGGAGGCATTCGGTTTAATGTGACGGCATGCGCCTAGTGACGCGGTGGTCGGCCTACGCGGGGTGTCGGGATGGGCAATTGGACGGTGTCCTTTACATTGTCATGGCGAACACGATTGTGACAACATGTCAGACAATGAATACTAAAAACCGACGTGAGGTCACATGCTTGATATAGGCCGGAAATCGCAAGGCGATCGTGCGGTCGAGCTACTCAAGCAGCATGGCGCCATGCGTCGTAGCGAACTGAGCGACGCAAGCGTGCACCCGCAAACGCTCGCGCGGCTGGTCGAGGACGGGATCCTCATTCGCGTCGCCCGTGGACTCTATCAGCTCGCCGACGCCGACATCACTGCGTCCCATACCATGGCCGAGGTGGCGAAGCTGGTGCCGAAAGGGGTCGTCTGCCTTATCTCGGCCCTCCAGTTTCACGAGCTCACGCTGCAGATGCCGAGCCGGGTCTGGGTCGCCATCGGCGCAAAAGCGCGAAAGCCGAAGTTCGAGTACCCGGCGATCCGGGTCGTGCGATTCGGAAGCCGGGCGCTTTCGCTCGGTGTGGAGATGCACCGCATCGACGGCGTGGCCGTGCCGATCTTCAGTCCGGCCAAGACTGTGGTCGATTGCTTTCGGTTCAGAAGACACGTCGGTTTCGACGTGGCGCTCGAGGGTCTGCACAGCGTCATGAGGTCGGAGAAGGCCAAACCGGCGGAGATCATTCAATACGCGCGGGAGACGCGCATCTGGTCCGTTCTGAGGCCCTACCTTGAAACGGTGGTTGCCGATGGCGCGTGATGTGCGGAACGTAGCTGCCTCGGTGCGTGCGAGGCTGCAAAACGTGGCGCGGGCGAACCGGGCGAGTTTCGAGCGGGTGCTGACGAGATATGCGCTGGAAAGGCTTCTGTTCAGGTTGAGCGAATCGCCTCACAAGGAGCGCTTCGTCCTGAAGGGGGCGATGCTCTATGCCGCGTGGCTCGAGGATCCCTTTCGCACGACGCGTGACCTGGATCTGCTTGCATTCGGGGAGCGCGAAACGGAGCGGATCGTGAAGATCTTCAGGGAGATCTGCGCTCACGAGGTTGAGGACGATGGACTAACCTTCGATGCGGAGCGGATCGCTGCGGAACCGATTCGCGACAACCTGGCATATGAAGGTCTTCGGTTGCGGACAGCGGCCCGTCTCGCGGCCGCCGTCATCCCGCTCCAGATCGATATCGGGTTCGGCGACGTCGTGACGCCCGGTCCAGTGGAGCTGGAGTATCCGGTCCTTCTAGATCAGCCGGTGCCCATGCTGAACGCCTATCCGCGAGAGACCGTGGCGGCCGAGAAGTTCGAAGCGATCGTGGTGTTGGACCTCGCGAACAGCCGCATGAAGGACTTCTACGACCTGCTGGCGATGTCACGGCTGTTCGCGTTCGAAGGCGCGACGCTGGCCGCGGCGATTCGCGCGACATTCGCGAGGCGCGCGACGGCGGTGCCATGGGAACATCCCCCTTCGCTGACGGAAGCCTTTTCCGGGGATCTCCGCAAGGTGGAGCAGTGGCGATCGTTTCTCGCCCGCGAGCCGCTGCTGATCGACGAACCGGACTTGCCGACAGTGGTTCGCGAGGTTGGCGACTTCATCATGCCGGTGGCGCATGCGGCCATCGACGATCGGCGAATGCCGGGACGCTGGAGTACGGACGGCGGCTGGAGACCGGCGACATGACGAAGACCGGTCGGGACGCCATCTTCATCAGTCATGCCAATCCGGAGGACAACGCCTTTACGGTGCGGCTTGGGGCGCGACTGACCGCGGCTGGCCAACAGGTGTGGGCCGACGTGCTCAGATTTTGCGGCGGGAAGGATTGGCAACGTCGGCTGGAAGGTTGCTTGCGCAACAAGGCATTCAGAGTCTTGCTCGTTGGCACTGAGGAAGGAGTAAATATGCAAGGCGTGCGAAATGAGATTCAGATAGCCCACAGCGTCGGACGGAGGATCGGCGATCCGGACTTCGTCATACCGCTGCGGCTGACGGCCAGAGTCCGGGCGGCGCTGCGACGCCGGGCGGAGCCGGAGTCATTCGTGTCAGGCGAGCTCTCCATCCGCTACGACCGGTGCCAAATGATTCTTGCCGGTCAGGCGGTCGAGCTCACCGCCACCGAGTACGAACTCCTGCGAGTGCTCTCGCTCAACGCGGGACGGGTGGTGACCCGCGACACGCTGCTGCGACAGGTCTGGAGCGTGCGCGACCGGGGCGGTTCAGAGCCGGTGCGCACTTTCGTGTAGAAGCTCCGCCAGAAGCTCGGCGACGACCCGGCTAGGCCAGCCTACATCTTCAACGAACGCGGCGTCGGCTACCGCATGGCCAAGCCGGGCGACCCGTGAGAGCCCTTCATGCCCCCCTGAACTCGGCATCGCGCAAGCCGATGAGGACACCGGCACTCGCAGGTGCCGACCGCCGACCCGCGGGAACTCTTCCGTGTCCCCGGCCACTCCAAGGAACAATTGGATTCATGCGCCCGGAATTTCTAGTCGCGAGACAGCATCCGCCGCGCGAAGCTCGCAGGATAGTCCTTTCCGTGTGCGACCCTCCGTCGGAGATAGGAGCTTCACAGCCCTATTATTCTTGGGGTCCTATCCCGGCTTCCGGCAATAGCCTTCCCATCGATTCCGCGGGGTGATTTCGTGCGGATTCGCAGGTATCCAGATGTCAAGGAGGTCGCTGACCTAAGCAGGGATCTTCTGCCGCCGAGAGGTCGAGGGGCTCACCCGATTGAGCAGGGCGAGCATCTATCGCAGGATGCGGACCGGGACGAGCCAGAGAGTTATGCGCAACACTCTCATCCAGAACGATCAACAATGCTCCGCGATCAGCCCGCGCTGCGAACCTGTACAGCAAGACCGGAACAGCCACTAGAACTGCATAGAAGCCTGCGGAGCCGACAGGGTGGGGCGGCTTCCCGCAACCACCCGCAACGTTGCAACCGATGTACCAAGATCCTAAGGCAGCGCCGAGCCCGGCCGGAATGCCTCCCGCTAGGGCAAGCACTCGATTCCGGTGGCCGCGTGCCTTGCGAGGTACGAGGCGGATCGAATGAATCGCGGTTCGCTCAATGAGAATTGATGTTCCATTCCGTTCAAGCGTAAGTCCGGCGGCAGTCGTTCCGGACACATGTCCCTTCATCTTCTTGTTCGATTTCAACCGGATCTGGAGCTTGGGGCGAAAATCAGGCCGAGCCAGCATCGTGCTGGTTTCTTTCCAGCCTGCTCGTACGACGATCGTTCTTGCATCAAGCGGAATTGAACCGTACGAAGAAACGATCATCGCAACAGCCAAAGCTAGGGAGCACCGTTGCATGGACACCACTGATTCTAAAAGGCTGGAACCCGCCTCCTATTTGCCGTGGCGTGTTCGGAACGCAACGTTGGTGCGGCAGGGCTGACCACCTACCCCAACGTAATGCGGCCGGACTCGATGGGCATCGCCTTCCTGACACGGCACCGATGGACGGCGAAGATGATCGCCGAACTGCTGGCCGGCACTAATCCTGGCGCGGATCGTGCAGGACGCCCACAAGCGGGACCGCTGCTGGCGGAACTGTACGCGGACCCCGCCCAAGAACCGGGCTAGGGGTTGTGCGACCGGGCCGATGGGTAACGGCTTAGACCGGGTGGATGGGTAACAGTATAGCCGTGATCTCTGGCCCTTCTGCGAAGGCTGGGAAGCTTGAGACGGACAAAGGGATTGGGGGCGGCGAAGGGGGCCTGGGCTTCGCGGGTGTCATCGAACCTGACGGGATGGTCCTTTCCCACCGGGTCCGGTTTCTACTCATCGCAGCCATGACTGTTCCAAGAAACGGACACTTCGGACAAACTCGCTACGAATGGGCCGCTCGCCAGACGGCCCATGACAGGCGAGCGCCAGCGACGGTTACTTTTCCAACTGGGCTTCAAACTCTTCGTCATCGTCGCGAGCCCTATGGATTTCCTCGTTGAGCCAATAAAGTGTCCTCCGCGCCCAGTGGCGGACCTTGGCGAGCGGATGATCTAGTAGCTCTGTAAACGGTGCCTTGTAGCGTGCGAAATACGTTGTCAGAGACCCCGTCCATGAGAGGGTGATGATATTCTGGCTGATGCCCTGTAGTACATCGTCTCGGTCACCGAATTCTGTCAATAGGCGACTCATGACCGGATGTAGCTTCTGATTAGCGTTGGGACCATCACTTGCGAGGATTGGGGCAAAGACGGCTAGGTGAGCCGGCGCCGCTTCCGGATGGGCATGACACCAGGCGAATAGTGTCTCTACTGGGAGGTGCAAGATGACGGATTCCCTTTTGTCTCCTACGCGCGTGTCACCAAGGACATGTTCGAAGCGCCAAGCGATCTGAGGCTCGGCGTCAAGAATGGCCTGCCCGATCAGTGGCCAGGCGATCTCGGGAAACTTGGCAAGCAACGCGGGCACGAGGGGCTGTATGAACTCTTCGTTCCGGCGCTGAACCATCGATGTCAGCTTCTGCGCCAGGATTAGGGCAGTCGCGCGGGCATCGGCATCCCCGCGACCCTTGTTGAGCATCCATTCCATGATGCGTTCGAAGCAAGAACTCGAGCGATGCGTCAGTGATTGCGGCCAATGGTCCACATTTTCTGCAACTTTCAGCAGGTGTCGACGAAGGCCATTCAGTCGATCAATATCTGGGTAACCGTACATGCTGAGTAGCTCCACAGCGATCGTGTACGTCTCAGCATTCCTGTCGAGCAATAGATCGAAGAGTGAAGTCAAGGATCGCGCGGGAACCTCTTCAAGCTTGCCGCCTATCGTCCATTGAAAAAGGTACCGAGGCGGAAGAATCTCAGCGTTCAACGCGGAAACGACGAGTTGGACATCCGAGGGCTTAATACCAAGATGCCAACAGATCATCGGCAGCACAGGTGCGTATGGTCGCGAGACGGCCGCTTCTCGCTTGAAGGTTTCAACTACGTCCGGTACCGTCTCCGAGAGACCGACGAGGTATCCAGCAAGCAGGTCGTAGCTACGCTCTTCTTCAGGCACCTCGATAATGGCGGTCCTTATTGGGTTGAGCCAGTCGCAAGCGCTGGCCTCGGACTCCGCTATTGATTTCCCGAAGGACCATGCCTGCCGATGATCCCCTTTGCTTAGCTGTGGCAGGAGTTCATCAAGCACTTGGGGTTGCACAACTATTTCAGCCGCCAGATTGCTTATGGCCTCCAATTGACGCTTGTCACGCTCGTCGAATTCCAGATCCTCACCGCTGGGGTAACCCCAGGGCATCTCAGTCACGAGGAACCGCACACGCGACGCAAGGCTCTCAGGCTCCAACTCCTCAATGAGTCGTTTCACCCGGTTCGCGACATCGTCGCTCTGATCTCCCGAGTCAAAGCGGAGAAAATGACCAAGACTCTCCTGTGCCTCCGTCCAATGGCCATCTACGGACTCGCAGACTCGCTTAACGACCTTCTCAACCGTATCGATCAAGCCGAAGCCCACAAGAGATCTGAATTCTTGGCCGAGACCAGCATGTGCCTTTGCGCCGGCTTCGTCCCCCTGTAGGGCTAGGTTAGCTAGCTTCTCAACGCAGTGATCAACGTAGGCGCGCGCTTCGCCCCATGTCTTTGGCCGCCAAGGAAGAAGCGCTGGGCGTGCGCCGTGCGTCTCGGGGCCGACAAACCGAGAGAAGTGGAAGGACCCCGCCCCCTTAGTCAAGGCTTCGACAGCAATGAGTCGCTGCGCTGGATCGTCTGAGTCGGCCGCCTCGTCCAGCATGGCCAACCGCGGTTGCGCACTCGCGGCGGTGTTGCCCAGAAACACGGGAAAGAGCCCTGTGAATTGGCCCAGAGCATTGTCGTCCCAGGATTCGTTCTCTTTAACGGCCAAGCGCAGGAGAAGCCTCGCGCCATCTTCGAAGGTAGTACTGTTGAACGCGATCTTTTCTAGCGCTCCGACGAGGTTCCGACGGACATCGCCATCCACTGCAGCCAGTTCGACTCCATAAAGGGAATTCTCAATTAAACGAACTACGACTTCAGGGCTGATTTCGGCTAGGGAAGACAGCACCTCCGAGTGTCCCCGTTGCGAGATGCCTTTCCATCCATCGAGCGGCCCGCCCAGACGGCAAACGTGGTTTGTCACCTTGACCGCAGTATTGGTGGTGTTTAGGAGCGTCAGGCGCCTCGCAGCATTGATCTTCAACTTCGAACTCGTCGCGCCGGCCAACACACGATCCCAACAAGCGGGTTGCCATGCTTGCCATTGACGCTCCGCTAGCTTCAAAGCGATCGTCGTCGGCTGGAGTACAGCGTCTCGACCGTACAGTTTGGCGATGCCCCGGTGGACGAGATCTTCCACCGAGGCGTAGAACTCGTTTTCCGATAGGTCTTGTCCCACAGACGCAATTTCGGCCATCGACTGATCGTTTGAGTCTTCGGATCGAACGACCCCAAAAGCGGCAAGTAGCTTGGCGGTCTTGAGGGTAATGCCCCGCTCATGAAGTCCGCGGCCCAGCACGAACCTTTCAACCAGATCGTCTTCGGTAGCGTGGGCAAGCGGCCTGTTTGCGTTCCAAGACTCACAAACTCGAAACGCGATCTTGGGGAACCCTTTCGAGAAGTGAATGAGCCGTCGCCGGTCCTCGCTAGGGTGTCCCGGCGAGACTTGGTCAACAATGCCTTCGATGACCGACTTTGGGGCTTCGGCGACCTCGAGTATTCCCTTGCCAACGCCACCCTCGGCGAATTGATCTTCGATTGTGACGAGCGACAAATGGCTGCCAGAATGGCGAACTATGCCTGATAGCTCGCGTTGCACCTCCGCATCGCATCCGTCAATCACCACGATGGCTCTTCCGCCACTGTTCGACAGTTTCTGAACGTCCCTCTTGATAGCTCTCGATCCCGCTTCCGACTCCACTGCGTAGAGGACGATATCGCTGAGGCTCGTATCCTCTTCGATCGGACCCAAAGCCTCAAGGATCAGCCGAGACTTCCCAACGCCGGCCAGCCCAACGACCCGAACCACACTGCGGGGTGTTGCAACGGTCTTTCGCAATTGAGCACGTAGTTCAGGCAGTCGCTGATCCTCCACCCAAGACGAGGAATCGTGCTCGTAGCGGCCAGACCAGTGTGCCCAGGACTGAAGGGAGCCCAACAGCCCGGGCTGTGTTTGTTCGAGAACCCAGCTAGCGACGGGCGGATGGCGGTTGACCCAGTCTGCGATCTGATCGGCGTCACGAAAGGCGACCTGTTCATCTCTGATCGACAAGCCAGCCTTCCTGATGGCATCAAGAATGCCCTTCCGCCTCTTGGCGATCTGTTTTTGCGAGTAACTGTGGCCACAGAGCATGAGATAGCTACCGCCCTGCTCCAATGCAGCACGCACCATGTCCTTCACCGCACCGGACCGGGTCAGAACTTCGTTGGCGGCTGCGGATGGCCCGATCTGTCCGGCCTTCAATTGAAATTGGCAGAAGCGTCCTGGCAAGTGATCAGTACGCTTGGGGCCATCTGGCCAGCTGATTCGTCCGTCCTCACCCCCGTCTGCGGTGGTGACGTTACTTGCTACGTGCACTCCGTCGGCGGGGAGGCCGTTGGCCCGCGCTTCCGCACCGAGTAATCTTCGCAACAATACAGGCAATGCCCTCTCGGTCAAAGCTGAGATGTTGCAGCCCGTCACCTCGTATGGTTGTGTCCCTTGGGTCAGAACCGGATTCGGCCTACCTCCGGTTAACTTGGACAAAGCACTGGGCTCTGAATCCAGGAGCCGTAGCAGATTGGCCACAGCCGCGGCGGGTTTGGTGGTCCCGGCCTCGTACTTGGTAAACGCCCGTGGCCCCCCGCCAAGAAATTCACCGGCCTCGACCTGGGTTAGGCCCAGGCTCTTGCGAATCGCCCGTATCTGATCAGGAGAGAGTTCAGCGTCTGAGTTTTTCATCGATACACCTCTGCGGCTCATATATCATATTAGTGACCTTATTGGTGTGTTGTCAAATTCATAACCAGAATGAGGTGTACGGCGTTCTTGGTGGTGCGTGGCCTCTAGCTCGTTGAACACGGGTGTTCTCCTCGCTGCCGCTGATCGAGCAGCAGCATTGACGAGGATGGTGTTCGCTAGCGGTCCTTTACTTGGTCTAGGCCTCAATCACGGCGGTGCGAGGGAAGCGATCGCCCCCCGTGCTTCATCGGCTTGACTAGCAGCGAAAGACCGTGGCCGCCGCGCCCGTCACCGTAACGTCCTCGGCGCGTCACCGTCTTGATGAAAGTTGCCGAAAGCCGTTTCTGGATTCGTGTTCCCTGCGAGGTTTCGCCTTCAGTCATTACTTTCATAGAGAGAATCACCGAAGCCGTACCTTACCGAAAGATCCAGTAACTAGTGCCTGCCCGAAAATCTACCGCGTCAGGATTCAGTTAGAGACCAGTAGTTCCGGGCGCGTTTGAGGGTGGCTTGCGGGGGGTAGAGGCAGGCCCAGCAGGGCGTCCTTGGCCCACGCCCGGTTCCGGCGGCACAGTTCCGCATCCCGGTTGGAGCGCTGCAAGGGCGACGGGCCGACCAGGACTTGACGGTCCAGTTCGGCGAAGGCCGCGGGCAGTTGCTCGAGCGTGCCGCACAGGATCCGCACGTAGTCGGGATGCAGCAGGTTCGCGGCCAGGAACGCCTGGGCCGGCTGGTCCTCCAGGTCGCGCCCGAGGTGGGCGCGGCCCAGCCGGCGGCGCAGGCCCTGCTTGGCCACCGCGAAGGACTGCTCGATTACGTTATTGGTCCGATCGACCACGGCCACAAATGGCCCCCTCCTGCCAGGACTCCAGCTGGCATGGCAAATCAATCCGAGTCCATCCTAGCGTTGGGAGGGGTCACTTGCGAGCGGGCGCTCCAACGCGAGTTCGGTTCAGGCCCGAGCTTAGTTCTCCGCTTTTCCGGCGCGAAACTTGCGGTGGCCCCAACAGCGACGCTCCCGGGTCCGCGCGGTCAAACGCAGATCGTCCTCCGGGATGACCTCCCGCACAACATCGGAGGCCCGCTAGTCCACGATCGCTTGATACGCTAGCCGCTTAAACTCGCGCCCATACGACAACCCGCGATACGGAAGAATCTGCACCATGAAGATCGAGACCATCTCTTCCTTCGGGTCGATCCAGAAGCGCGTCCCTGCGGCACCTCCCCACCGATACTCCCCTTTGGTCCCGATCATCCCCGACTTTCCGGGTCCTCGATTCACCGCAAACGTCAGGCCAAACCCCCAACCGGGCCACAAGGTTCGGCCCACGCGGGGCATGTCGAGGGGCATGTGGTCGGCACGCATGAGCTCGACCGACTTTCGGCTCAGGATCCGCACGCCGTCTAGTTCGCCGTCGTTCGCCAGCATCTGGCAGAAGCGGGCGTAGTCCATCGTTGTCGAGACCAGGCCCGAGCCGCCGCCAAGCTTCGTCGTGGGTTGCTTGTAGCTGTCCTGGGCCGCAGCGGTCGACCGGTGCACCGTCTTTTTGCCCTCGTCAAGAGAGTAGAGGACGGTAAAGCGATCCCACTTTGCTTTGGGAGCGTAGTAGCCGGTGTCCGCCATCCCGAGCGGCCCAAAGATGTTCTTGCGGAAGAATTCGTCGATGGGTAGCCCGGAGACGGCCTCGACGTACCTTGCAAGAACATCGGTGGAGTAACCGTATTGCCAGGTTGTCCCCGGCTGCTGCACGAGGGGAGCCTTCGCGATGCGCTTGACCATCCCTTCGAGCGTCGTGGCCTTGTTCACGCCAGTCTTGGCAAAGTATGCCTCGCCGTCCGGTGCCTTGGCCCCCGGGTAGCTCAGCCCTGCTGTGTGCATGAACAGGTCTCGCACTGTGATCTGGCGGTCGGCCGGCACAGTGTAGGCGATGCGCCGGCCCGCCTCCGGGGCAGTCTCGTCGATCGCGACGTGCATCGTCTCAAACTCGGGCAGATAGTTCGAGATAGGATCGCTGAGTTCGAAGTGCCCGTGCTCGTACAGAATCATCGCTGCGACGCCCGTAATGGCCTTCGTCATCGAGTACATCCGGAAGATGGCATCCTCAGGCATTTTTGTGCCGGATTCTTTGTCCATGCCACCCCAGGTCTTGAAGTAGCCAATTTTGCCCCGGCGAGCGATCAAGCCGATAGCCCCGGAAAAATGGCCCTTCTCGACATGACTCTCCATCGCGTGGTCGATGCGAGCCAGCCGCTCACTCGAAAGGCCGACTTGCTCGGGACCGACCCTCTGGAGGGCGTCGGAAGCCGCAAGGGATGGCGCAAGCACGAAGAGGGCGGCTACTGTGGTCATCAGGAATTGCATGGGATTCTCCTACATCGGGCGACGGATTCTCGGACCTCGCAATGACGGACGGGCCGGCGCGCCCACGAAACCACATGCCGCTATGGCTAGGCGCTCGTGTGAGTCCGCCGGCACTCGCCTCCGTAGGCCGCTAGAATACCAGCTTCAATTCCATCTGGGCCTGCCTCGGCGTTCTGTGGGTCCGCACGACGCTTCCGGAGGCGATTCTCGTCACTGTCACGGACCTTCCGCTAATTCGCACTCCAACCACCGCTGTGTCGCTCGGCAGGCGCAGATTCGCGCTCGCGCTCTCCACGGGCTGATCGGAATGCGTCACTCTGGCGCGCTAAAAAGAGGTGGGTAACGGGAGGAAGAGACGCGCAAGCTCCCCCGGGCACGAGGCGGCGCCGAGCAGGTCGGAATGCAGCTACGAGACATTGTCGACCGGCTCCTGCAGGGTCCTGCGCGACCAAGCCACGATCGAAGCGGTTTTTTTGGTGCTGCTGAAGGCGAGCGCCATGGGTCACGCAATTCTCGACGAAGGGAAGTGGCGCAAGCCCGAGCCAAGCCCGTCGGCTAGAATATCCTGTCCAGCCTACAGAGGATGAAGTCGGTTGGACCCCGAAGACGGTATTGCAGCAGGTACATGAATGAATCTAAAACTCATCATTGCCATCATCATCCTTCCTGGGACAGCCCTCGTTTACATTCCAGGAGCAATACTATGGCTGCTGGCTGAGACGCCGGGAGCTATAGCGCCGGCAGGACCCGTACAACCCCGGTTCTGGACTGGCATTGTGTTGGCCGCGACCGGCTTTGGGTTGGCTGTTTGGACCGTCAGGCTATTTCTGACGGCCGGTAAGGGCACGCCTGCGCCATGGGCTCCGCCGATGAGACTGGTTGTTCGTGGACCCTACCGCCATGTCCGAAATCCCATGATTACGAGTGTGCTTCTCATGCTCGGTGCCGAATCGCTCCTGCTTGGCTCGTGGCACTTGGCCGGCTGGATGTCTGTCTTCTTCCTCCTCAATACGATCTATTTCTCATTGGTTGAGGAGCCGGACCTCGAACAGCGATTCGGCGAAAGCTATCGACGCTTCAAGGCAAACGTACCGCGTTGGATACCCAGTTGGCGACCGTGGGACCCCACGTAACTGGCATACGCGCCGAGTCTCCGATGTCCCGGATTCCGCTGCCCTAGCGGACCGATTTCTCGCGAGACTCGTGCCATCCCCGCAGAAACCGGCCAACTTCTGTATCTAGGGAGTCGGCGAAACCACGGCATCGACTGAGCGGGCATCACTCTAGCCGAGTCACCTTGAGGAAAAACTCGATCGCCCGGCGGCGAAACCCCTCCCACTCGGCCACATGCGCGACTTCGGTTGGACCGTGCGGGCTGCGCGGCCATCCGGTCTCCACCTCATACCCCTGAGCCTCGAGGCTGGCCGCGAACGCCCGCGCAATTTCCAGGCGAGAATCCAGCGTGCCGCACATGACGAGGAACGGGATCCTTTCCGCGCCTCCTTTAGCCCGCAAGCCGGCGGCCTCAGCTACGCGCGGATCGAAGTTCGTTCTTAGGTTCTCGCGAAGCTCGCTACCGGCCATCGAACTCAAGTATTTCTTGGGATCATTGACTTCGCCGATACCATCCATCAGGAACCGGCCATCGGGCGTAGTCCATGTCCCTGCCGCCAGCGGTGCGCAGGCATGTACAAGGTCGGGATTGCCAAGAGCGAATCGGTGCGAAAACTGCGCGCCGCGGGAGTACCCGCTCAATAGGATCTTTTCTCGAAGCTGATACTGTGACCGCAGTCGAGCGATCACGCGCCTGAGAAATGCATCTTCTCCCAGACTCGGGAACCGAACTGCCGCTGCATCAGTCTGGTGGAAGCTGGGCGTGACTACAATCGCGTCGAGTCCCAGCCGGTCCGCCCAAACGCCATAGCGCCCGACTCTAGGGTCGGCCCCGTTGCCGCCTCCGCCGTGGGCCGCAACTAGGAGCCAATACGTTCGATCCGACCGAAAGTCCTTTGGAAGCTGGACAAAGTACTCGCGCTCCTGCCCGGCAAACGCAAATGCTTGCCGAGTCGGCTCAGCCGTGGGATCGCCCTCGGCGAGCAGTCTTCGAACTTCGTCGCGCGACTCTTGGGCCCAGAGTCCCGTCGGCAGAACCGGAATCCACACGGCTAGAGCGATGACAGCGAGTACTCCGACCGGCTCCCAAACCGGGTCACGGCGGAGTTCAGCCGTGGAAAGCGTGCCAAGTCGCCCTTTCCCCTTGAAGCGTTTAGCGAAATCGTCATCTTCTGTCGCGACCTACCCGTTCGGATCGGCTTCTTGAGCGGCGCAGGCGGTCCAACCGCTACGTAGGGAGATTGCTCAAAGACATCGGTCTGCTCGTAGGGGTTCCTCAATGTTAGAGGAGTCGACCTACCTTGAAAACAACATCGCTACGTCCATCTGCGCCTGCGCCCGAGCGTCCTCCAGCGCAGTCAAAGTGGATCCAGCTGACGGCGCAACGCCGGCCAAGCAGTCGGATTGGAGCAGGCTCCCGGCCGTGACGCTACATCCGCCATCCCGACTCGACCGGATTCGTCGGGACCTATACGAATAAGAGGCCAAGTCTTCGAGGAGTCATGGCCTGGAGGGACATACAGAGCAGACGTCCGGTCGACGCCGTTCACGGAACTGAACACCAAGGAAGCCAGTTGCCAGCGCCGTGCGGTCGTTGATCGCAATCACAGGAAGCAGTGCCGCGACGACACGATAGGTTTCTACAGGATCTATTCAGGCAAGTGGCGATCAAACCATTCGACCATCGGACCGACGTAGTCGACGGGACCCGGCCCGGCTGAAACTGAAGCGCCGTGGCCGCCACCGGGCATTCTTATGAACCTCACGGGGACGCCAACCTCCTTGAGCATGCGCTCCATGATCACCGAGTGCTCGAATGCAACGGCCTGATCTTGGTCGCCGTGCACTAGGAATACTGGTGGATCGTCCGCTGATATATAGGTGTCAACCGAGGCCTCGCGGTAGAGTTTCGCTTCGGCGCTATTGGAATTCATAGGCCGGCCCGGACGAGCAGGCCGCGACGGTCTCACCCCCAAATAGTAGGGCGCCGCGCCACTGCCCTGGGCGACACCCTTCGCCTCGAGTTCCATGTTCACTGGGCCGAAGAGCGAGGCTACGGCCTGAACCTTGGCGCTTTCTCGGTTGACCGGATCAACGTCCTCGCCATCTCCGTCGCCATCGAGAACGCCCAGCATCAACGCAAGATGACCGCCCGACGAGCCCCCCGTGGCGCCGATTCGATCTGCCTCGATTCGGTACTCGTCAGCATGGTGCCGAATGAATCTTACTGCCCGCTGAACGTCTTCAACCGCTGCGGGAAAACGGAATCGAGGAGCTGCGCGATGATTCACCGTGAAGACGGTGTACCCGGCCTCCACCAGACGAGAGGTCCCAAGGTGTTGACGGCTCCCGCCTTCCTTGAGCGGCGTGGCGCTATAGGCAAGCGGGGCCTGAAACGCGCTTCCCGGGATCTGGACCAGTGCGTATCCGTTTGGGGAATCCGGGTGACGGACGTCCATCAGCAGAGCGGTCCCGGAGTACATTCCGTAGATCACGTTCGTCTCGACCCTCGGTTCGGCTAAAGCCTGGCCGTTACCGGAAGCGTAGACAAGCGCCAAGACCGCGCCCAAGGGAATACACCGATTCATCACACCGCTCATCAGGTTCTCCGCAACACTCTACAACAGCGATGATCAGCCAACACGAGTTTCGTGCTCATTGCTTACCAAGCAGACTGCGACCGCCCGCAGCCCTTGTCCGATGGCTGTGCGAATGGGCGCAGACGCCCACAAGTCCCATGACAAGTAGCGCCCTCGGTGGCATGCCGGTACCAAAGCCGAGACGTACGCGGGCGCCACGGCGGATCCGGCCCGCGCAGCCACTGCCAAGCGGAACTACACCAATTACCCCGCTGCGCCGTCCGCCCTCAGAGGAGCGCTGCAGCAGGGTCCGGGTCGAAGCGAGAACCGATGCCGCGACTGTGCCGCCGAAGGTCGATGCGGAGGCGGTCGCCATACGGCACCGAACTGCAGATAGGCGGATTCCGCCAAGACAAGCACCCGGGCGATGAATCCAGAAGGGCTCGGCTAGCGATCCGGTGAAGCCGTCGCGATGGGCGTCATACCGATGGCCTGGGGCGCTGGGATCTGCATCGTGCCCTCGATTCTGGCTGTTCCTGTGCCAAAATCGAGCACCGGCTCGAGCAATGAGAACAAAACTGGAATCACAATTGATACCGGTCGCTAAGGGATCGAGAATGTGGCCAATCTGGACACCTCTTCTACCTGTCGAGTCGACTGTGGTTGCCGGTGTTTCCAAATTCGAAGGCGGGACGTGAGGGCCAAGGTGCGTCATGGTCCTTCCTTGAGCTGGCACAGTCAGGAGGTAGGGATGATTACCAAGAAGAGTCTCGCAGACGGCTTTGCCGCCTTACAGGAGCCTTGGTCACCGAGAGTTGCCGGCGACATCAACGATATGCAGATCAAACTGGTCAAGCTCGCGGGCACGTTCGTCTGGCACAGCCATGACGAGGAGGATGAGCTCTTTCTCGTGATCTCGGGCCGCCTGCGGATGGAATTTCGCGACCAGGAAATGCAACTCGTCAGTCCCGGAGAGTTCATCATCGTGCCCCATGGGGTCGAACACAGGCCGGTGGCCGAGGAGCCATGCGAGGTCGTGCTTCTCGAACCCAACACGACGCTCAATACCGGTAACGTCGACAATGAACGAACGGTCCGCCATCTGGAGCGCATCTGAGGGCTGCGAAGCTTACCGAGCACGTCGATCTACCATCGGGAGGCGTGGGCTTCAGGGATATTGCTCGTCCCGGCGCTGTCACGGTGGCGGCATCGTTACCGGTAGGTCCGGCCCGAACGCTCGAGTTCGCGATCAATCCGGCGGTGATTGGCCTGCCGGTCTGGTGCGAATGGTGGTGGCCGATTCAAGTGCTAGCCTGAATTCCCATCGCATTTTTCGTGGTGACAGATCGGTGGGCCGTTCTACGGCCCAAAACGCGGGAATACAAGGAGTTACCCGCTATCATGTAGTACATATATACCCAATGTGTGATAATAGTTTGCCCCGAAATTCCTGCACCCCCGGAACACCCGCAGTATTTACGTAAGTGATTGCTTTATAATTTCTTAACGCCGAATCCAAGTGCCGGTCCGCTCCTCTTTCCACCCCACTGCCACTTCAGACGTGACTCATCAATGCATTTATGATATATTGTGTAATAGTACGCCCAGATTTTTCCATGACATACCCCCACGACGTCTTCCTCCAGTCACGCCCACCATGCGCCGCTATGAAGCCCTGCGGTCGTCGAGGGCTGGCATGCCGGTACCAACCTCTGCTCCGATCCCGACTGGAGCTTCTTCGCACCGCAACCGCCCCCGCCCCCCGCGCGTCCCCGACCAAGCACGACTCTCCGCACGCGACCGCCGCATCCCGCCGCTCCGCGACCAGGAGCTCTCATCCAGGGTCTCGACGCCGCCGGCTTCCCCGTCAGCCCCTCCACGTCGATGTCCTGCGCCGCGCCGGCCGGCCCCGTCCCCCGCCGGCCCGAAGCTCGCCGACATCGCGCCCCGACGCCGCGGTCGCCGACGCCAGGCAACTCGAACTCGCCCCCCGCCGCCTCCACACCCCCTTCGGCGGCCTCTTCCTGTTTGCCCGCTCAAGACAATCGGCCTCACCCCCTGGGCGATGACTCCCTGAAGGGCTCCGCGATGGAGCGCCTTCCGTGCCCTGTGCCCTCAAGCTGTGGCGCATCGGCCGGCCCTCCCGCGTCATGGCCGAGGTCCGATGACGGCCTCGGGGCGCTTCCCCAAGGGATCACCGATACAGTGCCGCGTCGATCCGTGGCTGATTCCTGGGCCGACGCCGCGCAGGCCGGCCTCCCCCGAGCACCATCGACCTCGACTTCCACACCATCCCCTACCACGGGAATGACCGAAAAGCATTACGTGGCCAAGCGACCTAAGGAAATCGCCTTCCTCGCCCGCGAATGACTCGCCAATCTGCGACACGCTCCGGAGAGTTCATCGAGATCCTCGCTTGCCGGACTGGAAGCAGCGCACCGGTCCATGGCCCGAAGGCGGTCGGCCAAGGCCTCGGTGGCCGTCCTTCCTTGCTCCGTCGGCGCGGGCACACCCCCCGTCAATGGCAGGTAGCGGATGCAGCATTACCAAGAAGGTCTCGCAGACGGCTTACCGCCTCCAGGAGCCTTGGTCCCGAAGGAGCGTTGCGGGTGCCATCAACGGCATGCGATCCTGGCAAGTAACGTTCGTGGCCGTGTGCACAACCATGAACGAACGCTGAGGCTGCTTTCTGCGTGTCCGTCCGGGCCGGAATCTCCTCGCGGTGCTGGAAGCTTGGTCGCGATCAGGCCGAAATGCAACTCGTGCAAAGGGCTGATCCCCGAAGCTTACCGAGGACGTGGGGGCGAGGTCGTGCTTCCATCGGGAGGTATACGTGGACGCTTCTCCACAACGTCGGCCGCGACAGGAATATTGCTCGTCCTTCGGTCCGCCGCGGTCACGGTGGCGGCATCGTTACCGGTAGGTCCGGCCCGAACGCTCGAGTTCGCGATCAATCCGGCGGTGATTGGCCTGCCGGTCTGGTGCGAATGGTGGTGGCTGGCGTGGCGGGAGACCTCAAGTGCTAGGCGACTGCACCACCCGAGTGGCCCGTCCAGTGCAACCTATTCACGGGAATGAGGCGTTAGAGCCCCATGGCGGGGGTCTTGGCGAGCTCTCGATCAAGAGTTCGGGGCAGCGCTTTGTCCCGCCAACTAAACGGGCGCTCCGCCTGGGCGGTAAAATCGACGCATCTTGGCAGGCACCACGATCAGCCCTTGCAAGATTCTCGGAGCGTGGGCTTTGGAGGCGTGGGTGAGGTCTCGAAGAACGAACCCAGCTCCGACGCGCGGTGGAAACGAAGGTTCTACCCTCCGAGACGGCGGGCGAGGAATGCCATTGTGGGCTTGTTGAGTAGTCGCTGGGTTCTGGTCTGGACCGCTGGACTCCTTTCAACTTTCCCCTTCGTAGCGGGTGGCGCTGCGCCCCAAGACAACTCAACACTAGCCGAGAGCGACGCACCTGCGTCAGTTCCCACCGCAGAAAACCCGGGTGCAGGCGCCGTTCAAGGGGGCAGCTCCGGGCCGGACCGTACGGAACTCAATCTCCTCGGCCAGACAGACGCCTCAGCGGGTGAGAGCCGCCGTAACGAGAACGTCAGGATCACGCTGGTCGACAACGCGGTGCAACGGGAGCTCAATGAGCGGCTTGGCGCCTCGGCAACGGTCATCAAGGAATTCAAAGCTGAGATTAGCTACTTCGGCTCCGAAATCGGTAGCTCGCCGTCTTCGACGTTGCACCAGGCGCACGTGGCAACGTCCGGGGTGCATGGCAGAATCTACGAAACGCACAACAACAGCGTCTTCACCGCACGCTCGTTCTTCCAAGCTGGAAGCGTCAAGCCGGCTCGTTCGAATGACTATGGCTTTCAAGTCCTGATCCCTATCAGACGCAGCGTGAATCTTAGTCTCGACGGGAGCCAGAAGAGAGTTCGGGGCAGCGTCAATGGGAACGTGCTTGTCCCTCAGGCCGATGAAAGAACGCCACTTGAACGCGACCCCGTCACGGCTGAGCCGGTAGATCAACAGACGCGCGACTTCGTCAGCCGGATGCTTGCGGCCTATCCGGCCGAGTTGCCTAACCGTCCCGATATCAACCCGCGCGCCCTAAACACGAACTCGCCTCAGTCAATCGACAACGATTCGATGGCGCCTCGCCTGGATGTAAGCGCCAGAGACCGCGACCGTTTTGTGCTCGGCTACCAGTTCACCGCGCAGCAGGTGCAGGCGTTTCAACTCGTCGGCGGGCAGAATCCGAACACCACCACCAAGAACCACAGGGCACGCGCCACTTGGAGCCGCACTTGGTCCCCGATCACTGCGATGGACACGTCTGCGGGCTACGACCGGGTCGGGTCGCTCCTAGTTCAAGATGAGACGGCGGTTGGTCCCCTAATCTGGATCTCCTCGGCGCTACATTTTCTTGGACCCGGCCCGATCATCCCAATTGACCGCTCCCGAAATACATTCCAGTACGCAACACTAGTGCGCCATCGCCGAGGGAAGCACAACCTGACTGCAGGCTTTGCAGCGGTTCGCAGGCAAATCAACGGTTTTGAGAGTGCCGGCCATCGCGGTGAATATATCTTCACCAGTAATTTCGGGAATGACACCATCACCAATGCCCGTCTCGGGCGGCCCAGCCAGTACCAGCAGGCTATCGGGGACATCAGGCGTGGCTTCCGCAGTTGGGATGCGGCGTTCCATGTGGGCGACCAATGGCAGGCCTCGCCTGATTTGACGCTCACGATCGGGCTACGCTACCAGCCCGCCTTCGCGCCCGCCGAGGTAAACCAGCGGAGTCAGATTCCCTACGATTGTGATTGCAATAACTTGGCACCTCGCCTCGGATTTGCTTACCGGTTGAGTGGAAACTGGGGCGTCGTGCGCGGGGCTTACGGCCTCCACTATGGCGACATCTTTCCTGTCACATACAGTCAGGCTCGCTTCAATCCCCCGGACAACATCAATGTCGTGATCTCAGCGCCAAAGTTGGTAGATCCTCTATCCGATCTGGAGCCGGGGGCTCTAGACCCTAGCGCGCGCAGCACCGTCGTCGAGTTGGACCCGGACCTCGTATTGCCCTACTCCCACCAGTACAACTTCCAATGGGAACTGGGCCTAGCCCGCGACTGGAACCTCGAGATCGGCTATGTTGGAAGCCGCTCGATCCGGCTGCTCAATCTCTGGAACACGAACCGGGGGCACCCCGTTTCGGGGATCCCTTTCACAACGAACACTATCAACGAGCGCCGCTCAGACCCACGATATTTTGAGGTGCGGCGTGTGCTCAACAGCTCCCGTGGCTACTACGATGCGGCTAAAGTCCGGCTCGTGATTTCTCGCTGGCGCGGTCTGACACTCGATACGTCTTACTGGTTCAGCAAAGCTATCGATCTAGGCGGAGACTTTGTCAACACGGCTTCAGGCACCGACGCCTGGTGGGGACAAAGCCCGTCCGAACTCAATGTGCACGGTACGATGCGGGGGCTGAGTTCATTCCACCAACCCCACTCGTTCCTCACACGCGTCAGCTATGAGCTACCTGGACTTTCGCGGACTGGGTGGATGGGGAGAGTAGTCGGCGGATGGCAGATGTCTGGAGTCGTGCTTCTCAAATCGGGCACTCCGTTTGCTATCGACACGGGTTCGGACGGACCGGGATTCGGCAACGTCGACGGCACGGGCCGGGACCGCCCGAATCTCCTTGATCCATCCGTCCTAGGCCGGGCCATCGATGACCCGGACACGTCGCGCGTCATGATGCCGTTCTCGGCCTTTGGCTTCCTCGCATCGGGGCAGGCGTCCGGCACGCTTGGCCGCCATGTCCTGCGCAAGGACGCCATCAACAACATCAACCTGAGCCTGTCGCGTTCATGGCCGCTGGGCGCCGACAGGGCAATTGACTTCCGTGCCGAATCGATCAACTTGTTCAATTCGCCGCAATTCGCGGAGCCAGGCCGCAATCTTACGTCCCCGGATTTCGGTCAGATCACGAACACACTCAATGACGGCCGTACCTTCCGGTTTCTGCTCCAACTTAGCTTCTAGGTTCCTTGCCGGGAGCAGAGGCGACAGCCTACGGGAGTCGGGATAAGGATCCTGCCGTGATGTCGCGTGTTCAGTTCATATGTGACGCCGCACGCTCGACGACCTAGTCGGCCAACGAGCGATTGGGGCAAACCCTAAGCGGCTCCAGCGCATATTTGCGAACATGCGCTGCACCGGGATATGCGCTGCAAGAACTGTATCTTCTTGGAAAGCAATGCTCTAGCGGTGATCCTACAGCGCATAACCTAGTGTCGTGCGACGGGAAATCACCGTCGGGCCCCCTGTCTTTTCAGAAAGGAGATTCAACAGTGTTCCAGTTCGAAAAACTTTTTGAGCGGGCCGACGTGGTTGAGCGACACCTAGCTGCTCCCCTGCTTCGGTCGCGTCTCGCCTATCTCGCCCATCGCTCCCAGCAAGGGGCCACGCGATACACGTTACGGATGATCGCGCGAGCACAGGTAGCGATTGTCCGTTACCTCGAGCTCGGGGAGGAGGGGCAAGTCCCGCTGGCCGCTGTCGTGGCTGCTGCGGAACGCTGGGCCGCCGAAGACCCCGCCCGCCGCGGCGGGGACGACGCGGCAGCCAGCAGGCGGCTGGCCGGTCGCGCGGCCGATTGGCTTCGCTTCGCCAGACGATTGGAATGCCCCTCCCCACCCCAACCACATTCCGACTACAGCGCGGATTTTGTTGCCTACATGCGTCAGGAACGTGGTTTTTCGGAAGCAACGATCCTCTCGTTTCGTCGCCGGGTGGAGGAGTTCCTGCGCCGCTTTCGTGGTGACGATTCCACGCTCGCTGATGTCACGATCGGAATGATTGATCAAGCTTTGGGCCAGCCCCATGCCAGGACCGGGAGGTGCCGCTCCCGGGTCACTGTCCGCAGCCACGCGCATGCGCTGCGCGCCTTCTTCCGTTACGCCGAGGACCGAGGCTGGTGCCGGCCCGGTTTGGCTGAGATGATTGCGACGCCTCGCATCTACACCCACGCGACGCTGCCCGCAGGACCGACCTGGGAGGACGTCGAGCGCCTGCTGGAGGCAACCGACGGCAACCGGCCTGCGGACCTGCGCGCCCGGGCCATCCTGCTCTTGATCTCCGCCTACGGCCTGCGGGCCGGCGACGTCAGCGGACTGAGCCTGGACGACATCGAATGGGAGGCGGAGACGATCCGCGTCCGTTGCGGCAAGACCGGGCGTACGAACCTGTTCCCCCTTTCGCGCCGCGTCGCTGCAGCGATCGTGCGCTACCTACGAGAGGCACGCCCTCATTCCGCTTCGAGGGCACTCTTCCTCACCCTCAACGCGCCCGTGCGCCCGGTTCCCAGCCCGGCGATATCCAGTTCTGTCTTCCGACTCATGCGTCGAACCGGCACCGACTGCGAACGCCATGGATCGCATGCATTGCGGCACGCGTTCGCCCAGCGTCTCTTGGACAAGGGCTTCTCGATGACTGAGATCGGCGACTGCCTCGGGCACCGCAGCCCCGTTGCAACCGCGATCTATGCGAAGGTCAACCTGGCCGGACTCCGGGAAGTGGCCAACTTCGATCTCGGGGGGCTGCTATGACTTTGCTCGCAGCTGTCAACCAGTACATCGCCTGGAAACAGGCGCAGGGAATCCAATTCCTTAGCGGCGCTTACCACTTGCGTCGGTTTGCGCGCAGCATCGGCGACGGCATCGCTTGCGACGCGGTGCGAGACGACCAGGCGATGGCCTTTGTTCTGGGCGAAACGACATCTTCAAGCTCCCGCAGCTACAGGCGTTCCGCACTCGTCGGCTTCTACCGCTACGCGATCGCCCGCCGTCTCGCCTCCTCGTCCCCCGTGCCGGCGGAAGCGCCGCGACCGACCCCGCCGATCCCGCCGTACGTGTATTCCCGCAACGAACTGCGCCGCTTGCTGGACGCCGTGACAACCTACAGCAAGCGACTCAACTTGTTGGAGCCGCATACTTTCCGTACTCTGCTGTTGCTGCTGTACGGCACGGGCCTGCGACACGCGGAGGCGCTCGCGCTAACGCTGGCCGATGTCGATCTGCAACGCGCCCTGCTCACCGTTCGAGCCACGAAATTCGACAAAACCCGGTATGTGCCGTTCGGGGCACAAGTCGGCCAAGTGCTCGCCGAGTACCTAGCGCGTCGGCACGCCGCAGGTGCCTCACGAGAGGACGGAGCCGCATTCTTCGTCTATCGGGACGGTGCACCCGTGCGGGCCGGCACCGTCCGGGCGGCCTTCAGCAAGCTGCGCAAGGCTGCCGGCGTCAGTCGAGCGGGCGGCCCGCGCCATCAGCCTCGCTTGCATGATGTTCGCCATGCGTTCGCAGTCCACAGGCTGCTTGCCTGGTACCGAGAGGGGCAAGACGTCCAACGCCTGCTGCCCTTGCTCTCGACCTATCTGGGCCACGCCAGCCTTGTCGGCACGCAAACCTATCTCAGCATGACCCCGGAGTTGCTGCATGAGGCCGCGTTGCGCTTCCAGAGCTATACGGACACAGGCTCGGGAGGCGGCCATGAGTGACAACCCGACTCTCGGGCCGTGGCTGCGCCGCTTCCTCGAAGAGCATGTCGTGACCGAGCGAAACCTTGCCCGCAACACACAGCTCAGCTACCGCGACACGCTGGCCTTGCTGCTGCCATTCGTCGCCCGCAAGGCTCGTCGGCCGGTCGACCGGCTGACCGTGAGAGACTGCAGCGCCGAGCTGGTGCTCGCGTTTCTGGCGCACCTCGAGCACGACCGCGACTGCTCTCCGCGCACGCGCAATCACCGCCTTTCTGCCGTCCTGGCATTCGCCCGCTATGTAGCCAGCCGATGCCCCGAACAGATCGAATGGTGCAGCCAGATCGCCGCCATCCCACGGAAGAAGGCTGCCCCGCCAGCCGTTGGCTACCTCGAGAAACACGAAATCGACGCCCTGCTCGCGGTCCCGGACACCGCAACTCATCAGGGCCGTCGAGAATACGCCATCTTGCTCTTCCTCTACCACACGGGTGCCCGGGTTTCCGAGGCGGTTCAGCTCACAATCGCGGACGTGCAACTGTCCGCCAAGGGTGTCGGGCGGTCGCTCGTCACTCTGCGCGGGAAGGGCGGGAAGACGAGACAGTGCCCGTTGCTGCAAGGCTCGGCGGAAGCACTGGAAGCCTTGGTTGCCGGGCGCGCCTCAGGGGAGGCTGTGTTTCGAAATCGGCGCGGGGCCCCGATCACACGCTCGGGGATGCGGCAACTGGTGAAGCGCTGCGCGAAGACCGCTACCGCCCGGGTCACGTCGCTCCGCTCGAAGAGGGTCAGCCCGCACACGCTTCGCCACTCCGCAGCAACCCACATGCTGCGGGCAGGGGTGGACCTGAACACAATTCGTGCCTGGCTGGGTCACGCCAGCCTCGCAACAACGCTGATCTACGCCGACCTCGACCTCGAAGCGAAGGCGAGGGCCGTCGCCTTATGCGACGCGGACGAACCGGGTCCAGCCCGGCCCATTCGCGAGGACAAGGGACTGATAGACTTCCTGCGCACTCTGTGAGTTCCTACGTTATGCGCTGTAGGATCACCGCTAGAGCATTGCTTTCCAAGAAGATACAGTTCTTGCAGCGCATATCCCGGTGCAGCGCATGTTCGCAATGAATTCGATACGAGAGATTTTGAGGCTGCACCACGAGTGCGGCCGATCGCAACGGGAGGTCGCCCGCTCGTGCGGGCTGTCGGCGGGAGCGGTGAACAAGGTGCTGCGGCTGGCCGGGCAGGCCGGCCTGTCGTGGCCCTTGCCGCCGGACCTGGACGAGGGCGAGCTGTTCGAGCGCGTGTACGGACGTCCCGCCGGTGCGAGGCCGAGTGCCCGGCTGGAGGCGATCGACTTCGCGGCGGTGCGCAAGGAACTGAGCCGGCGCAAGCACCTGACCGTGCAGCTGGTGTGGCACGAGTACCGCGAGCAGAACCCGGACGGGTACAGCTACAGCCAGTACTGCGAGCTGTACCGGCAGTGGAAGTCCCGCCAGGACCTGGTCATGCTGCAGGAGCACAAGGCGGGAGACAAGCTGTTCCTTGATTACGCGGGTCAAACGGTTCCGGTGGAGGACGCGGAGACGGGCCAGACGCGCGAGGCGCAGGTGTTCGTGGCGGTGCTGGGCGCGAGCTCGTACTTTTACGCCGAAGCGAGCTGGGGCCAGGACGTGGAGTCCTGGATCGCTTCGCACGTGCGGGCCTTGAGCCACTTCGGCGGCTCTGTCCGCACGCTCGTGCCCGACAACCTGAAGTCGGGAGTGACGCGCGCGTGCCGCTACGAGCCGGTCTTGAACCGCAGCTACAAGGACATGGCGCGGTTATGTTCAGCTCACCATGACCGCGCTCATGGTGAGTTCCCGCTTATGGTGAGAAGACCCGGCAACCCTCTGAAAAAAAGGCAGTTGCCGGGTCAGAACTCACCATAATTGGACGTCAGAGAAACGTCTCAGAGCGATTCCAGCCAGGCGAGCACGGTCTGGTCTGCCTGCCATTCAGCCGGTTCCGCAGCGATCCCCGCAGTCGCGCGGGCCTTCTCGATCGCCTCCCGCTTGGCTGCGAGGTCCACGGCGACATACCGATTCGTGCTTTCCAGGCTGGCGTGCCCGAGCCAGTGACTGATCGTCACGATGTCGATTCCGCTCTGGAGCAGATGACAGGCTGCAGTGTGGCGAATCAGGTGAGGGTAGACGCTCCGGCCTGCGAGAGTGCGAGCCGATCGGGACGCCGTGCGGGCATGCTTCCCCAGGATGTACCGCACGCCGTACCGACCGAGTGGCTGGCCGTGGCGATTGCGGAAGAGCGGACGCTTGTCGTCGGGTCGCAAGCCCTGCTCCTGGCGCAGGGCTCGCAGGGCTGCCGCTGTCTCGGGCCACAGCGGGCACACGCGCTCCTTGCGCCCCTTCCCGAACAGCCGCACTTGCCAGGGACGCTCCAACTGCAGGTCGCAAGGCCGCACGTCGAGGATCTCCTGCACCCGTGCTCCAGTGCTGTACAGGGCCAGCAGCAGCGCGCGGTCCCGGCGGCCTTCCGCCGTGGCTGTATCCGGTGCCTGCAGCAGCGCTTGCATCTCGTGCCGGTCGAGATACTCGACGGCTCGTTGCGGGCCCCGTTTCGGGGGCAGGGCCAGAAGCTGCTGGCAAACCCCGAGATGCTCCGGGTCGTTCGCTGCCGCATACCGCGCGAACGCATGCAAGGCCGCGAGCCGGTTGTTGCGCGTCGCCACGCTGCTAGCACGCCGCTGTTCGAGATGGTCCAGGAAGGCCAGAACGGCCTCCGCTGTCAGATCGGGGAAGTCCAGCGTCGCCGCCGGGCGCCCGAGACGCTGCTCCAGGAACCGCAGCAGGAGCTTGAAGGCGTCGCGGTAGCTCAGGACCGTGTGCCGGCTGTTCCCGCGCACGGCGGTCAAGTAGTCGCCGAAGAAGCCGCGCAGGGCGCGGCCGAGGGAGTTGGGCCGGACCTCAGGCATGCGATGACTCCCCTGCGGCTGGCTCCAGCACGCTGCGGGCGTACCGGGCGAAGCGTGCGGAGGCTTCCTCGACGACCGGGTCGAGCAGGCTCAGGTAGTAGGCCGTCGAGGCCACCGACGCATGGCCCATGGAGGCCGCCAGCATCGGGAGCTTGGCTTGCGGATCGACTCCGGCACGATACCAGCCGAGCAGGACATGGACGGCATGCGTGTGGCGAAGCGAGTGGACCCGGGGCAGGCGGCCCGCAGCGTCGCGGATGCCGACAGCGCGGAACAGGCTCTGCACTCCTGCTGCCAAGCCCTCACAGGAGTAGGCTTGCCCCGGACCGTATCGGTTCGCCAGCAGGGGCGCATCGACCGCGCCGGGGAGGCGCCCCCGGGCTTGAAGATAGCGGTCGACCTCACGGGCAGCACTCGCGCTGAGCGCCGTAATGCGGGATTTGTGGAACTTCGACTCTCGCACGTGGAGCGTGCGCTGGCAGGGGTCGTAGTCGCTGAGGGCGAGCCGGACCAGCTCGCCCTGCCGCAAGCCAGCCGCATACAGCAGGGTGACCGCCAAGCGAAACACTTCCGCACGCAGCGGGGACCGGCATGTCGGACGGAGCTTGGCCGCTGCCCGCAATAGATCGGCGATCTGGCTCTCGCTGAAGATGAACGGGGGCCGGGGCGGCTCGGCCTTGGGAAACCCGCTCGGATCGGGCACGAAGCAGTCCGGATCCGTCCGCCGCTGGTACAGGCACAGGTTGCGGACGACGCGCATGCGGTCTCTCCGTACGCGGGGCGTGACACTGGCGAGCGTCGCGGCCCAGGCCGCGAAGCGGTCCGCAGTCAGTGCTGTCGCCCGCCGGGAGTCGAGGAAGCCGTCCAGGTTCGCCAAGGCGGCGGTTTCCCGTGCGTACTGGCAGCCGAGGGCACGCTTGAGGTCGAGAAAGGCGGTGATCGCGGGCGCGATCACTGATCGGAACGTCGGCTCGGCTCTCATGCCGGCACCCCCGTTTCGGACGGCAGATCCAGCGCAGCTTCGCGAAGATCCTCCACATTCAGGCGCAGGTAGGCCTCTGTACTGTGGGGACTGCGGTGGCCGAGCAAGTCGCCGATGGTCTTCAGCGGCGTATTCTGGCGCAGCAGGCGCACCGCCAGCGAATGCCGCTTATCTCTTGCAAGAGATAAGAGCTATTATCTCTTGTTCATTTTTATCTCGGGTTACTGTTGGAAATCACGCCAAGTGGCAGCATACCCAAAGAGTTTTCGCCACTTGCGTACATTTCACCAGACATAATCCGATGGCGTTCAGAGGCTGCCCAGAAAGGCGAGAAGAGCGTCAGGCGGCTGGTATCGTCCCGAATCGCCTGTTCGCGGCGATGTCTTGGCAAGTGCCTGCTCTTTCATGGCGAGCGTTGCCTCGACATAGATCTGAGTGGTCTCGACGCGTTCATGTCCGAGCCAGAGAGCGATGACCGACCGGTCCACGCCGGCCTGCAGGAGGTCCATCGCGGCGGTGTGACGCAGGATATGGACGGTAACCCGTTTGTCTGCCAGTGACGGGCACTGCTGCGAGGCCGTCTCCCGATGCTTGTTCAATATGTACTGCACGCCGTCCACGCTGAGCCGATTGCCCCTGGCGCTGGGGAAGAGCACGCGGTCCGAGCCGCGCGGGGGTTCCTGCAACCACCTCCTCAGTACATTCCTGGTCGGCTTGGCCAAGGGCGTGCAGCGCTCCTTGCGCCCTTTTCCCACGACGCGCAGGTGCTGGCCATGGCCATCGACAAAGTCGTCGCGCTTCAGTCCTGTCATTTCGGACAGCCGAAATCCCGTTTGCACGGCGGTGAGAATGAAGGCGTGATCGCGCCGTCCCGACCAGGTGCCGGTATCCGGTGCCGCGAGCAGGGCATCAACTTCGTCCGGTGTGAGGAAATCGACCTGCTTGCGCGTGTATTGCTTGCCGGGGATGGCGAGCACCCTCTGGATTTGTTCCGCATGGCTGGGCAGTTCGAAGGCCGCGAACCGAAAGAAGGAATGAACAGCCGCAAGCCGCGTGTTGCGGCTGCGAGCGCTCACTCCACGCTTGGTTTCCAACTCCTCGAGGAAAGCCACGACCAGCGGCGCATCGATCTGCTCGAATTGCAGGTCCGACGGTTGTCGTTCCAGACCCAGCTGTGCGAAGAGCAGGAGCTGGCGGAAGGTATCCCGATAGGATTTGATGGTGTGCGGGCTCGCCTGGCGCTGACTCATCAGGCGCTGAACGAAGAATCGCTCCAGCAGGGGCGACAGGCTGGTCGTTTGGGTCATGACTGGTCCTCCCAGCGGCTTTCGAGGCGGCGCATGGCCTCGCGCATCAATGCGGGCGAGGCTTCGAGATACCATTGCGTATCGGCGACCTTCACATGACCAAGCCAGGTGGAGAGGACTGGCAGGAGACGGTCCGGATCCTGATCGTGCCGATACCAGTTCACCAAGGCCTTCGTTGCGAAACTGTGCCGCATGTCATGAAGGCGTGGCCCGTGACTGGCGGTCTTGCCGCGCAGGCCGATCAGGCGCGACAGTTGGTGGAACGTGCGGGTGATACTCGCCTGGTCGAGCCGCTTGCCCCGGCTTGAAACAAACAGGAAAGGCGTCACCGGACGCCTCTGCCAGTGACGCTCGCGCCGGGCGATATAGTCGGCAAGGACCGCGCAGGTCGAACCGTGCAACGGAACCAGACGGTCGCGACCGAATTTGGCACCGCGTATGGTCAGCACCGCGGCGTCGATATCGACATCCCGGAGCTCGAGATTGCACGCCTCCCCCACGCGGAGGCCTGCAACGATCAACAGGCCGAACAGGCAATGGTAGAGCCAGGGATTCAATGCGCATCGTTCGTAGGCATACGGCATGTCGAGCGCAGCCTGCAGCAGCTTGCGGATCTCGTCGTCGGTATACAGATAGGGTCTTGCCCGCTGCGGCTGAAAGGGCAGCAATCCGGGCGGCGGGATCTCGGTGCGTGCATCGGCGGCCTTGCGATGGCGTGTGAACACGCGCACGTAGCTCAATCGCTGTGCCCAATGCGACGGTTGGGCATGCACGGGCTGCTGCGCCCAGGCAAGGGCCAGTTCCACAGTGATGAATGGCGCCTGCTTCTGTTCCATGAACGTGGCGAAGGCGAGCAGCGCCCGGCGCGTGCTGTTCAGTTTGAACCCCAGTTTGCGCCGCATATCGATGTACTCGTGGATGGCTTCGCGAAGCGTGTTCATCGGACACCTCCCGGCCAGGGAAGGGCCAGTGCGCGGAGAGCCTCCAAATCAACCTTGGCATAGATCTTGGTGGTGTCGGGATGGGCGTGCCCCAGAACGTCGCCGATCTCGGCGAGCGAGGACCCGTTGTGCAGCATGCCGGCTGCGAGACCGTGGCGGAACTGATGTGCGCCGTTTGTCGGAGCGACCACGCCGGCACTCTGGATGGCGCGGCGGACCACGCAGGAAATTCCGCTCGCCCCCCGGAATCTGCCGATCGGGGCCTTGACACGCAGGAATACATTCCGACTTTGACACGGCGGGCGGCTGTGACGCAGGTAATCGGCGATCGCCTCACCAACCTCCTGGGACAGGGGCAAAGTGGTGCGCTTCCCGCCTTTCGTCCACGGCCGCAGCGTTCCGTTGATCCAGTTAATGTCATCGAGTTCGAGCGACTGGATCTCGCTCGCACGCAATCCCAGCCGTGCAAGCAGCAGCAGCATGGCATAGTCGCGACGGCCCAAGGCGGAACTGCGATCGATGCTGGCCAACAGCGCGGTAACTTGATCGGCTGCAATCCCTCTCGGTATCTGTGGCCTGCACCAGTTGGCGACCACTGGAACGGCGGCGATCAACTCCGGACTGGTCTCGCCGAGATAGCAGGCATAGCGGAGAAAGGACCGCAGCGCGGAGGCCATGACCTTCGCACGCTTCGGGTGCAAATCCGGCGCCTTGCGTTGAACGAACCGCACGACAGCGTCAGCAGACAGGGACGAGAGTGTCACAGGCCCCGAGGCGAACCGGTGCTGCAGCAGGCTCCGGACAAACGGCAGGTAGTTCGCTAGCGTCGCCGGTGCCAGGCCACGCATCTGGCGCAAGTAGTGTGCATAGGCCTGCACGCAGCGCTCGGCATCGGTCATGGGGCCTGCGGGCGCCTCTTCGAACGCCAGCACGCCCTCTTGCTGCAGAAAATCTGTTAGTTGCCGAAGTGCGGCTCTGTCGCCTTGGTGGGGTCGCAGCCTGCGGGCTCGATGCTGGAGGTATTGGGCCGGGTGATCCGAGTTGATGTCAGCGAGCTCGATTGCTCCCTGCTTGAGCCATTGGCTGAAACAGGCTGCCAGCAGGATCTTGCGACTGATCGTTGTGCGAGCGTAGCCCTGTGCGCTCACCCAATCCGCGAACGCATCGAGCCAGCCCGCCAAGGGACCGTCGCGCCATTGTGGGCGGACAAGTGGATTGCCGGTGGTATCGCTCATTCTGAACTCCTATCCTCATTGAAGGGCAACGATTGGAGTTCCGATTATGTCGTGTAATCGTCGAATTACTACATGGAAAACATGGAAAAACCGAATTTACCTGAGATAAAAAAGAACAAGAGATAATGCCGCAGGCAGTGGGGCCCGCACGGCGCGAAGTCGAATCCACCGCGCTGTTTCCAAAGGAGGAACGCGGAGGAAACGCTTTTCGGCGACAGCGGCGCGATCGGTCGGCGGCTGCGCAAGAACACCTCCCGACAGGTGCTCGCGGGCCGTTCGCGGCGGAGATACTCAAGCAAGGCGGTACCGGCCTCCCTGGTCAGAGGCAAGTGGATCGGGGAGCGTGCCTTTGGTCTTTGAATGTGGAACGCTGCCCCTTGCCAGCGGATGTCGTCGAGGCGCAGGCTGGCGATCTCGCTGCAGCGCAGGCCGTACGTGGCCGCCATCAGGAACATGGCGTAATCCCGCTGTCCCGTCCTTGCCGTCGGGTCAATGGAGGCGAGGAACGCCCGGACCGTGTCCCACGGCAGGGCCCGGGGCAGCCGTTCCGCCCGGTACACGCGCGGCAGGGAGAGGCTGCGGTCCAGCCCGGGAGCCGACTCGCCACGACTGGCTAGGAAGCGCAGGAAGACACGCAGGGACGAAACGGCATCCAGAAGGCTCGCCCGGCCGAAGCGCGGCGCTATGGCCTTGACGAACTCCTCAAGTCGTGCAGCGCGGAGTTCGCGTAGCCCCTCCGCCCCCTCGTCGAATTCCAGGAACGCCAGCAGTTCCCGCGGCAGGCGGACGCTCCTGCGAACCGTCGAGGCTGCCAGGCCCCGCACGTCGAGCAAATACTCGCGATAGCCGTCCAGCAAGCGATCGCCGGGGGTGCGGGCCGGAACCGCGAGCAAATCCAGTGCACCGAGATAGTCCGCCAGTGACCGCACGAGGGAACTCATGCGGATGTCATCCCGGGCGCGGGGCGGGCCGAGGGACAGCAACTGGTCCCGGGAGAGGCGCTTCGCATCGAAGTCGCCGTGACGGCTCAGCACCATTTCGAATGCGGGTGCCTTTTGAATCCGGGCGCGGGTGGAGTTCCGGGAGAGCCCCTTCCCGACGAGCCAGACGGCGAATCCCTCCAGCAGAGGGCCGAGCAGCGGCAGTAGGGTCAGGCGCACATGCGCCCGAGGGAAAAGTTCATTGATCATCGTGACCTCCTTGGCATCAAGTTTGACGCCGGTCACGAGAGTACGAGAACCGAATTATGGTGAGTTCTGACCCGGCAACTGCCTTTTTTTCAGAGGGTTGCCGGGTCTTCTCACCATAAGCGGGAACTCACCATGAGCGCGGCACTATGAGATGGCAATCGTGCCTGCGAGGCCGTATCGCCCCAAGGACAAAGCGAAGGTCGAGAAATGCGTCCAATGGGTAGAACAGAGCCTGCTGGAAGCGCTGCGCCACGAGCGATTCACAAGCCTGGGGGAGCTGAACGAGGCGATTGCCGAGCTGCGAGACGTGCTGAACGCGAAGCCGTTCCAGAAGCGTCCCGAATCCCGGTTGGAGCTGTTCGAGGAACTGGACCGGCCGGCCTTGCGGCCACTGCCGGCGCAGCGTTACGAGTATGCCGAGTGGACCCAGGGGCGAGTGAACATCGACTACCACGTGGCGGCGGGCAGGCATCGTTACTCGGTGCCGTGCGAATTGGTGCAGCAGCAAGTGGAGCTGCGCCTGACGGCCAGCTGCGTGGAAGTGCTGCATCAGGGCCGGCGGGTGGCGTTGCATGTGCGCAGCCGGGTGCAGGGAGGCTTCACGACGCAGCCGGCGCACCGGCCGAAGTCGCACCGCGAGCACGGGGAGTGGCCGCCGGAACGGATCCGGGAATGGGCGGGCACGGTGGGTCCGAGCACGGGACGCGCGGTGAGCGAGCTGCTGGAGGAGAGCGAGTACCCGCAGGAGAGATACGGGAGCTGCCTGGGCATCATGCGCCTGGCGCGGCAGTGCGGGGACGAGCGCATGGAAGCGGCGGCGCAGCGGGCGCTGCACTACGGGACGGTCAGCTACGCCAGCATCAAGGCGATGCTGGCGAGCGGGGCGGACCGGCAGCCGCTGGAGGGCGAGCCGTCCGCTGGCGAGCCGGTCGAGCACGACAACGTGCGCGGCGGCCGCTACTACGGGGAGGCGCCCTCCGGTGGCAGGAGCCAGGAGGAGCGGAGATGCTAGTGCAACCAACGCTGGAGCAGCTGTACGCCCTGCGGCTGAACGGCATGGCGGAGGCGTTCCGCCGGCAGCTGGAGGACCCGGCCGCGAGCGAGCTGGCCTTCGAGGAGCGCTTTGCGCTGCTGGTCGATTCGCAGTGGACGTGGAAGCAGAGCCGGGCGCAGACGCGGCGCCTGGCGCTGGCGAAGCTGAAGCAGCAGGCGTGCGTGGAGGACATCGACTTCCGGCATCCGCGCGGGCTGGAGCGGGGGCGCTGGATGAGCCTGGCGCACGAGTCGGCCTGGATCCGGCGCAAGCAGAACGTCGTGCTGGTCGGCCCGACCGGAGTCGGGAAAAGCTTCCTGGCGTGCGCCCTGGCGCAGAAGGCCTGCCGCGACGGCTTCAGCGCTCTCTACACGCGGGCGCCGCAACTGTTCCGGGACCTGCAGGCGGCGCGTGCCGAAGGCAGCCTGACGCGCCTGCTGGAGAAGCTGGCGCGCATTGACGCGCTGGTGGTCGACGATTTCGCCCTCGCTCCGATGACGGAACTGGAGCGGCGCGACTTCCTCGATATCTGCGACGACCGCTTCCGGCTGCGCTCGACGATTCTCACCTCGCAGCTGCCGACGGATCTGTGGCACGGCCCGGTCGGCGATCCGAGCGTGGCCGATTCGATCCTGGATCGCATGGTGCATAACGCGCACCGCTTCGAACTGCGCGGCGAGTCGCTGCGCAAGCTCCAGGGCCGCGCCGAGATCGCGGCCGCGGAAGGAGAGCAGTCATGAGGGCGGGCTACCGGCTCAAGCGCCGGCGCGGGTTCTTCGCCGCCGGAGTCGAGTTCGAGCGGGCCTCGCGCGAATTGAGCGACGGTGCCTTCAAGGTGTTCGTGCACGTGTGCCTGCAAGCGGAACGCGCCAGCGGGCGGCTGGCCTTCGAACGCGCCGATCTGGCGCTCCGCCTGAGCAAGAGCCGCAGCGCGCTCGGGCGCCACCTGCGCGAACTGGTCCGCGCCCGGGTCTGCGACCTCGAGACCGCTCCCAACCAGCACTGCGGCTCGGTGCTGGCCGTGCGGGCCGAATACTGGCCCTACCGCGCCGCGAGCGCCCCGCCGGCAGATCCTCCGGATGCCGCTGCCAGGGCCTACGTCGGGACCGTGCGCCAGGCCTTCCTCGGCCCCGCCTGCGTGCAGGCGGCCTTCGGCCCCGCCGACGAGCGTCTCGCCGCTGCCTGGCACGCCGCCGGCGTGCCCTTGGCCACCGTCCGGCGCGCCATCCTGCTCGGCTGCGTGCGCAAGTCGATGTCGCTGATCGACCGGCCCGCCGCGCAGCCCGTGCGCAGCCTCCGCTTCTTCGAAGCGTTGCTGCGCGAAGTTGAGCGCGAGCGATTCCCCGACTCCTACTGGCAGCACCTGGAGTTCAATCTCGGACGCTGCGAGGACTACTGGCGGCACAAGCCCGACACCGCGCCGGGTCGTGCCCGACCGAATTTGGAACAGGCAAGCTCCCGGCCCAAGGCCGAGGCTTCCTCCCACGACCCTCTGCACACGAAAGGAAAGACGAGATGATGATGACCATCCCTCCCCGGCCATCCGGGGATCCACTTGACGGAGGCGCTACCGGTACGGCATCCTGAGTCCGCCAGCGTCGCTTCGCTCCGAAGTGTTCACGTTCCTTCGGAACAGGTGTTCACGATGGATCGGAATGAGCGTTCACGTTCCTTCGGAATGAGCGTTCACATTCGCCGGAATACGCACTGGAAACAAATCCGGTCGTGATCCACGTCCAGCAGGGCAAACGCTCTGGCCTGTAACGGAGTGGGCCTGGCCAGCAGCCGGAATTCGTGCTGATTGTCCGGGGAGAGGTTGGCGATGGTCTTGCGGCGGATGCGCTTGCCCTCGCGCCAGGCCCAGCGGAGGAGGACGGCCAGGGGGGCGGATGGGTGCGGGACTCGACGTAGAAGGCCATGGCGGATACATGGAAACAGAGATATCCAAGAATGATTTTAAAACAACGGATTCCAATCTGTCAAGCGGATAAATACATGGAAACAAGAATACAGGTACTGAGACACGCTAGAAGTCAGCAAGTCGTTCTAGGAAAAAGACTTAAGCACATGGAAAACCCTCTCCATACTCGTGAAGCTCAGCCTAAGCGCCAGGGGCCGCAACTACCCACTCCGTAGCGCCGTCATCGGATCGATGCGAGCAGCGCGTCGCCCAGATAAGTATCCCGCTGCGGCACAGGCGGCAAGAAGAGTAGCGAATGCCCCTGCCCACGCCACGATATCCAAGGCACTCACCTCGAAGAGCAGTGACGTCATGACGCGAGTCATTCCCAGCGCCACCAACCCGCCAAGCGCAATACCAGTTGCAGCGGGCTGCAGCGCCGTCATCATCGCCGTGGTGACAACCCGACGTGGTCCAGCTCCGAGCGCCGACCGGATGCCGAGATCGAGCCGGCGCTCGACCACCGCCTGCGCGATGACGCTATAAACGCCAGCCACGACCAACATCAGGGCGATGACCCCGAAAGCCGAGACGAAGAGGGTCCCCGCACGCCGCTCGGCTTGCGAGCCGGAGATCAGTTGATCCATCGAGCGTATGTCTGTCACGAATGCGTGCTGATCCACGGCGCGAATGCGTTCTCTCACTGACGGCGCCTCATTGAGCGCGTCACTCCTTGCTCGCGCGATCACGGTGACCGCCGCTTGCGGGAACAAGCCTTGAGGAAGATAGATGTCGAGAGTCGGACCCACCTCGAGCCCCGAATACCGAACATCTCCCGCGACGCCGACCACCGTCATTTTCCAGTCCCCAAAAGCTTCGCCAAAGCTTATGTGCCTCCCAAGCGGGTCCCGCCCTTGCCAATAGCGCTTCGCGAACGAGTCGCTGACCAAGATGCTGCGGGGAGCCCCACGCTGACCCTCCTCGTCGCCCGCCTCGAAAGCCCGGCCGGCCACGATAGGGATTTGCATGGTGGCGAAGTAGCCCGGGCTCACTATGCGCATGCCATAGTTCGGCTTCTCTGTATCGTTCGCAGGCACGTACCCTTCGATGGTGCCCCGTCCATCGGAGACGTAGCTCCCGGGCCGCATCGGAACGCCGTGCACCACTGCCGCGTCGCTGATTGATGGGAGTGACCGAACCTCTTCAAGCACCTCGCGCGCGAAGACTGCGTTGTGATCCCAGCCGAACTTGTTGGCCGGGAGCGAGATGGTCATCGTCAGCAGGTTGTCCTGGTTGAACCCGATCTCAACCTGACTGGCCCGGAATGCGCTCCGGACCAACAGCCCCGCTCCAACGAGCAGGACGATGGCGAGCGCGACTTCGGCTGAGACAAGAACGCCAACCAAGCGGTCATGCAATCTTCCCAGCGTCAGACTACGTCCGCCGAGACTGGACACCAGAGTGCCATCGGTCCGGGCGGATTGAATGGCCGGCGCGAGGCCGGCTATACAGGCAGTGGCGATGACGCTTGCGAGCACGAACACCAGAACAGTTAAGTTGATTTCCATCCCTTGGAGTAAGGGCAGACTCTGCGGCATCCAAGGTCTCGCCATGTTGATGGCCCACCCCGCGAGCAAGACGCCGAGCACACCGGCGCATGCAGCAAGAATGAGAGCCTCCATGAGTAACTGCCGCACTATCTTCCATCTGGGCGCACCGAGTGCCATGCGGGTCGCCACTTCGCTACGACGGGCGACGCCGCGTGCGAGAAGCAGCGTGGCCACATTCGAACACGCGATGAGCAGGAGCATGGCGGTAGAAAGGGACAGGAGTAAGATGCCGTTCCGCGACTCGCCCGCTATAAGTTCCTGCAAGGGCACGACCTGGACTCTCCAGCCGCGGGTCGTCTCCGGGTATTGCTCCGCATGAAGGCGGGCGATGACATCCATCTCGGCTTGCGCCTGCGCGAGAGTCACACCCGGTCGCAGTCTTGCGACGACGTCAAACCAGGCGTCTCGCGGGCCCGGCTCGCCCAACTGGGTTGCCGAGACGAACTGCGGCATCCAGAAGTCGACCGTGTCAGTGACATTAGAATCTCCGAGCTGGAAATCGGCCTGGAGCGGAGGAAACGGGACCGGTGCCGTTGCTACACCGACAACAGTGCATCTGGTAGGACCGGCGCGAGAAAAATTGAGGGCGTAGAGATCGACGACGTTCCCTACGACCGCCTCATCCGAGTCGAAACGCCTTCGCCAGACCTCGTTGCCGAGTACCAACGTATCCCCCGTGCGTGTCGATTCAAAAGAGCGCTGGGCACGCCTGTCCTCGGCCTGAAAGGAACGTCCGAGAAGCGGCGCGCCGAAGACGTCGAAGAATTTCGGAGTGGCGAGCAGTCCACTCAACCGGTCGCTTTGCGCACCATCGATCAAATCGACGGTTGCCCAGCGGTACCCGGCGATCGCCTCGAACGAACTCGTCTTGATCTGCCAGTCGGCGAGCAGCCCCGGGGCCACGCGCGTGGACGGAAAGTCGCTCACCGTGTCGACGCTTCGCAGCGTCACCAGACGATCGCTCTCAGGATAGGGGAGCGGGCGGAGCAGCAATGTCTCAGCGACGCTGAACACGGCGGTGGTCGCTCCGATCCCGAGCGCGAGATTCGTCACGGTGACGGCGAAGAACTCGCGATTGCGTCGGAAGTAACGAAGAGCGGTGCTGATGTCCCGGGCTGTCGACTGGACCTGGGTCACGGCGCCAACCTCGACTCGGTCACACAATAGCCTTCGGGGGACGTCATCTCCCATTGGATTGTTCCACTAACGAGGGGGTTGAAGTGCGTCTCGAACTTGCCGTCGAGGTCCGGTTTGATCTTCCGACCCATCAGCAGGTCTCGAATGCGAGAGACAAGAGCCAACACTTGCATCCGCATGAGGCCTATCCTTCGGCGCAGGAGGCGCACCCTCGCACCAGCAATACGATCCTAGGCCTGCTTCTTGGTGGCGACGTCAATCGCGCCCGGGACTGTGGGTCCAGCGCGCCGGGCAAGACATCCACCGTAATCCCCTACCGCGTCAGGATTCAGTTAGAGACCTGTGGTGGTGGGCGCATTTGGAGGTGGTTTTCCGGGTTCAGGGGCGGGAACCGGTGGTCGTCAGCAGCCCATGCCCGGTTCCGCCGGCGTAGTTCCGCATTCCGGTGCGTGCGCTGCAAGCGGGCTGGGCCGGTGCATTCCTGGCGGTCCAGCCCGGCGAAGGCCTGAGGCAATTGGTCTAGCGTGCCGCACAGAATCTGCACGTAGTCAGGATGCCGCAGGTTCGCTGCCAGGGCGGTCTGGGCCGGCTGATCCTCCATGTCGCGTCCCAGATGGGCGCGGCCCAGACGGCGGCGCAGGCCCTGCTTTGCGGTTGCGAAGAACTGCTCGAGGACATTGTTGGTGCGGGCGACAACCGCCACCGCCCGGCCCTGGTCATCGCGGGCCACGGGATGGCCCGACAGCCCGTCACCGTAGCGGTCCAGATAGTGGAGAACGATCCGCTCCGGATCGTAGGATCCCAGACCGCTGAGGGACGGAGCTCGGACCTGCTGGCGCAGGTCCTGATGGTAGCGGCGCAGGTCGGCAGTGATCGCTCGGATGCGGGCAGCGGCAGCCTCGGGCCCGAGCGGGGCGGAGGGTGTCGGACGCGGGCCACGGGGCAGTTCCCCCTCCGACAGGCGCAGCACGGACCGCAAGGTGCGGAACACTCTCCAGCCGCGTTCCAGACGGGAGGCGGCCCGCGCCTTCCGGTCCAGCTTCTGGAGGTCGGCCAAGGCGTCCTCGGCCTGCCGCAGCAGGCGAAGCTCGGCTCGTGTGCGGGGTCGCGGCAGACGGCGGTCCCGCTGTTCAGGGAAGCGTTCGCAACGCCGGTAGAAGTCCAGGTGAGGCAGGCAGAAGGGATAGGGCAGGTCCTTGCGGCCCTCGCCTTCCAGGATCCACAGCAGCAGGGCGGGCAGATCCGTGCGCACACCCTGGGCCGCACGGGCCTTGCGCAGCAGTTCCCGCAACAGGCCGCGCACCTTGCTGCGGGAGATCTGGCCGCGCAGCAGGGCATAGTTGCCATCGAGCAACTGGTGGCCGACCGCCGCGAGGAAGTGGAAATGGCACAGCAAGTCGGGAATGGCCCGCAGGCGGCAGTCGGCGACCGCTTTGGCGACCGCCCCGCCCAGATCGCGCATCACGGCCAGCGGGTCGCCGAAGGCAGCCAGGGTGCGCTCGACGGCCGGGCGCAGTTCCTGTTCGTTCTCCGATCCGACGCGCACTGCGTGCAGGACCCAGCCGGTCCAGCCGGCGAGGCAGAGGAACATCCCGCCCTTGCCCTTGTCGCAGGTGGCGTCGATGTGCAGGGGATAGCCATGGGGCATGGCGGCGCGCAGGGCCGGAGCCCGCTGCCAGTGCAGCCGCTCCAGCATGTCGAGGAAGCGATCGCAGAGGGCGGAGACGGAACCGGTCGAGAGGGCGAGGCCCTGGCGCCGCAGGGCCTCGCGGATCTCCTCGCGCTGGAGGTGGCGGTGATAGCGGGCCAGCCCGACCCACACGATCAGGTCGTAGCCGTAGCGCTGGCCGGGCGGGGCCAGATCGGCCAGTGGCCGGGAGACGGCCACGGGGCGGGGCTGGCAAGCGAGGCAGTGCTTGCGGATCTCGCGGGCCCGCAGCGTGCCGGCGGCCAGGGTGAGCAGCAGCCGGGTCTTGCTCTTCTGCGGGCTGAGGGCCTCGCCGCAGTGCGGGCAGTGCCGCTGCTCGGCGACGAAATCGACGCGCGGCGGGGCTCCCGCAACGAGCGTGGCGCGGGCGATCCTGTCTCCGGTCCAACCCGCCTCGCGGGCCTGTTCGAGCAGGAGCGTCAGCAGCGAGCAGAGCCCCCTTTTTGGCCGATCCCGGCGAGCTCGAAGCGCTGGAAGACGGCCTGGACCTGGGCCAGGGGGATGGGTGGGGAGTGGCCTTGCAGACGGCGGGCCACCTGCGTTGGCGGCGAACCGGGATGGCGGATGAGCACCAGCAGCACCTCAATGATGAGTGCCGGTTCCAGCGAGGCGGCCAGTGCAGCCGAGCGGGAGGCGTCGAGGCGGGCCTGGCGGGCTTGTTGCTGGCGGTCGCCGGCAGCACCGGGGCAGAGATAGACATAGACGCCGCCGAGGCGCTCGCGGCGGGCGCACCCCCGACGGACCGCGGCGAGCAGGAAGGGGTACACGGGAACGTGGAGGAGGGCGCGGAGTTCCTTGTCGGTCCAGCCGTCTTGGGATGCGGACAGCAAGCGCTCGACGGTCGCGGTCAGGGAGCCGTCGCGGGAGAAGTGGACATCGCCGATCGAGAGCAGGCCGAAGTGGTCGAAGCGGGAAGGGTCGCGGTCGGTGTAGAAGCGGGCGTTGTGGTTATAGCTGCGCAGGTGGCGGACCTGGCGGAGGTAGCGGAAGGTGGTGCGAGGGGAGGCTTGGCCGAGAGCGACTTGGAGCTGGTCGAGGGTGACGGGAGAGCCGGAAGCCAGCAGGGGGACGAGCAGGTCGGGGGAACGCGCGGGCATGATGTCATAGTATAACTCAACTGTGCGCAAGATACTTATACACTGCCAAAATGAGGCCGGAAATCAGCACCAGAGGATAGGATTTCGCCCGGAATCAAGGGCCAACGGCAATCCCGTACTGGGAAAATGGCAGAGTATACAGAACTTGACTGAGTCTAACTCACGCTATATCAACAATTTCCCGATCCCTAACCGAATTCTGACGCGGTAGGTAATCCCTCGCTGATAGGATCCCGTCGAAACCAATTCTCTGCACAGCCGGACAGGGTGTCAATCTCAAGTCTCTTCCAACGAGACGCGAGCGTGAATGGAGCTCTGAGAAGGTGTGGGAATCATCGGAGGGTGGTTTTGCACATCGAACTGGAGAGGCACACAAGATTGGATGAACTCCGGGGTTTTCTAGCAGGGAACGTGGAAGGGGCGGTGTTGGTGCTGGACCGGAAGCGGGCCTACGAGCACATCGCACGGGTGCTGGGACGCTTTTCATACTGGTGCCTGTGCAAGGCTGACAATGGCTTGCTGCTGCGGAATCCGACAGACAGGGCGAGATTCGACAGCCTTGCACACGTAAATTCTGACAGGCCCGCTTGGCGCCATTCCGTACTACCCAACGGCGCCATCTATTAGCTCGTCAATGCCAAGTTCCTCCGCCACTCGCGCGCTGTTGCGCCAGGCTGCGCTTCGGTGCCACCGTGGCCACACGAGGCGGCCCCTTTTCTCCCTGGCGCGGGTACAGCAGCTCGAACTGTTGGATCTGACCCAGCGCCCGCTTCAATCCTTCCGCCGTCAGCCCGGACTAGGCTCGCGCGGCCGGCTTGCTCGCTTCCTGCAGCAGCGACATCCCCAGCATGCTGTAGAAGGCATGCACCCGGATCTTGCTGTCCGTCCAGTGATGCATCGCCCCCCGGCCCAGCCACCCGCCTCCCTTCAGCCCCCGGAACACCTGGTTGACGCGCTCCTGCCGCGCATACGCGTCCACCACCTCCGCCGCGCTCCACTCCACCCGGTTCGTCACCAGCGTCGTCCGCCCGAACCGCTCCGGGAACAGGCGCAGCCCCGCCGCCCCGTCCGCTGAGAACGTCAGCTCCCAGCCTTCCCCCTCCCGCCGCAGCTCGTAGCTCAGCGCCTCCGCCACCCGGTTCGGCTCCAGCCAGCGCTCGATCCGCCCCGCAGCCCCTTGCTCGGTGTGCCGCGTGCCCTGCCGGCCTACCTCCCGCACCAGCCCCTACAGCCGCTTCGTCGCCTTGCCCAGCGACGCGCTCCAGCTGTGCAGCTGCTCCGCCGCGAAATGCGCCGAGTGCCGCACCACGCACAGCCGTTCCGCCCCGTGTACGAACGCCCGCTCGGCCCCCGCCTCCAGCTCCTCCGCCGGCCGTCGGCGCAACGGATCCGGCGCCTGGTTCCACGGCAGCGCCCCCACCCAGCCCAGCCCCTGCCGCTCCAGCTCCAGCGTGTTCGCCAGGGCCGCCGAGCCCTTGTCCATCACCAGCGTCACCGACTCCCGTGCAATCCCCGCCCCGTCCAGCAGCCGCGTGATGCGCTCCAGGGCCGCGGACAGCTCCCCGCTGTCGCTGACGTCGCCCCGGTAGACGTGGTGGCACAGGCCGAGGCCGCGCTCCGCATCCAGGGCGTAGCTGAGGCCGACCTGGCGCAGGTCGTTGTGTCCCTGCTTGTTGCGCCCGCGCGCGGCGAGGCTGCTGCGCTCGTTCGTCGTGGCGATCCAGGTGTGGAAGTTGGTCGTGTCGTAGGCCAGCACGCGCCGGCCGGCGAGGCCTTGGTCGCGCAAGGCAGCAGGGCGGCCTGGGCGCGCTCGAGCTCGTCGGCGGCAGGATGGAGATCCTCCTCGCCGTCCACGGCGATGGCGTCGAAGTGGTCCCAGAAGGCCTGGGAGGTGAAGCGCTTGGGGGAGAAGCCCCAGAGGCGGCGCAGGACGGTGCGCTCGTACCAGTCCGCGACAGCGGTCTTGGGGCCGGGGTCGCAGATGCGGTGGATGGCGGCGAGGAGGAGGTAGTGGGGGATGGAGGGCATAGGCGTTAACTTGTTTGGGGATAATCGAAGTATGATTCCAATTGGCCCAAGCGGAGTCGAGGAGGGTCGGCCAGATCCTCGGAGATCTCGTTCCATTCAGCGATCATCCGAGTCAGCGGCAGGTGCGGCTCGATGGCGCGCGTGACTTGATTCAGCACGAAGTGGAAGTCACGCCACGCGCTATGCGGCCGATGGTGCCGCCAAGCGGTATCCCCAGGGGGAAATGGCGGTCGCGTGGCCGATCAGCTTCTCCACCAGCAGTGCCACCAGCAGCTTGCCGTACAGCCAGGCCTTGGCACTCTCGTCGTCGTGCTTGGGCAGATGTCCCAGCTCGGCCAGCGACTTGAACCGCTTGAACACCAGTTCGACCTGCCACCGCAGGCGATACCATTCCAGCACCTCCGCGCCGGGGAACTCGGCGGCCGGGAACGTCGTGAACACGATCACGTACTGGGCGAACTCCAAGGTCTGCGGCTGCACCTGCCGACCCTTGCGCGCCGCTTCCCTGCGAATGCCCTGCTGCGCGATCCGAATCGCCTCTTCCGTCTTGCGGATCGCGCAGACCCGCCCCCTCACCCGCAGTCCCTGCGGGGCGACCACGTGCGCCGCCCACGACTGGACAGCCCCTGCGCAGTCCAAGGCGGACACCTGGCCTAGCAGGTCGAACGGCTGGCCTTCCGGCGTGCGGAACGCCAGCGTCCCGGTATTCACCCGCACCGTGACCCGCCCGCCTGCTTGCGCCACGCAGCCAATCCCGGATGCCGTCGAATACCCTCGGTCGGCCAGCAGATAGTCGCCCTCCCGGATCGGAAACTGCCGCAACGACTCCCCCGTGCCCGGCCCCTCCGTCTCGCTCAGCTTGAAGTAGTCGCACGCCAGCGAGGGCAGCCGCACGCTGTAATGCATGCGCCATAGCGATCCCGACTTGCCGGGCTCCTTCACCGTCGTCGCGTCGAACGCACGCACCTGGATGCATATTCCGATGGAACGTGAACACCTGTTCCGATCCATCGGAATATGCACTGATCGAGAACACCATCGCCGATGCCATCCACTTCTTCCACTTCGATGCGCTCTCCGCCGCTGTGCCCCTGCGCATCGATCTCGACGTTCAGCTCACCGTCATGGCCAGCGGCCTGTACCGCCTCCTCGCTGCCCGCGTCGGCGAACGCTTCCGCTCCGCCGAGCCCGCCAGCCTATTCCGCAAGTTCGTCCAAGCCACCGCCACCGTCGACATCAGCGACCACCAGATCGTCGTCACGCTCGGCCGCCGCGCCAACAATCCCCACCTCATCGAGGCCGGCTACTCCGACTCCGCCACCTCCATCCCCTGGCTCCACAACGGTGCCCTTAAAATCAACTTCGCCTGACCTCCACTTGTCACATACCCCTCTTCCCTTGGGGATTCAGGCTAGTCTTTCCGTCACCACGGCGAGAAGGCAAGCAGCTGTCGGATATGACCCTACCTATGCAAGCCTTTCCGAATCTTTTTGTGAGCCTCATAGAGGTCTCCGGCTTTCGTCTTCCGAAGTATGGCATCCCTGTACTCGGAGAGGAGCGGTGTCGTGACTCCGTGATGGATCATCGAAGCGAGATAGCTAATCCCATCTTTCCCGTCGACACCGGCTTGACCTCGCGCGCTCCTAATTGCCAGGTCCGCTAAATGGTCCGCGTTCAGCTTCTCGATGTTCGCGCCTATATTCGTGTAAAGGACCACATCGCAACCGTGAAAGTGCCGAAGACATTCTACGACAACCCGATCTCGACTAGGACTTGATGGGCGCGAGTACGTTTCTCCTGAGAATTCCTTCCTGGTTTCACGTCTCCAGAGAAGGCTCTTCGCCTCCCTGAGGCCGATCGCGGCGTCGAGCACGAGAAGCACTGCGTTCGCCGGTGAACCCCCAACATCGACCGGGATAAGAGTCGGAGCACGTCCACGGGTTCTGCTCGATCTCGCAAACTCAATCGAAAATGGCGTCCGGACGCTCTGGATTCTTTCGCAGATGATTGGGCAGATCTCCTTGCCTGGTTCGTCAATCAAAGAGCCGAATGCGAGAATTGCAATGCGGGCCATCACCTACCTCGAATCTTGTTTCTGCCATGTTTCGAGCACGAACCCGACGAGGGTGTACGAGGAGTTGACGGCGAGACGGGCATGTCTAACCTGAACCCTGTACGACTTGTTTCCACGCCCGTGTGCAGACCCTATATGAGTACGAAGACTCCCGATGCCGTTCACAACAGAAGTCAGGCCGGATAAGATCTTTCTAATGTCATGGTCTTCGACCCTCGAAGGGTCGAACCCGATGTGATCGCTAACGATTTTCCACAGAGGAGCAATGCTCTGTTTGGATGGCATTGCCAGACTCTTATCTTCAATATATACCTTACATACGGACTCGAGTATCGAACAGGCAGCAGTTATTGCCGCGGGAGGGTCAGTTTCGATGTTCTCCGTGCAGCGGGAGAATTCTCGGTAAACTGCCGCAAACTCCTTTTCCTGCAAAAGTAGATTTAGTGATTTGGCGGGTAACGTGTCGAGGCTTTTGGCGGACTCAAGGGCTTCCTCGACGTCCAGAATAATGGTCTCGATTTCGGAGTGGGCTGCGTAGGCCGAATACAGGTCGTTAACCTCGACAACAAGGGAGTTTAGAAGAGATGCCGTGGGTTGGGTGAGAATCGGGGTTGCAAGTCGTTGGAGTTGAACGACCAGATGCCGATAACCTTCCGTCACGGCAGTAATTTCGTCTGGATCATCCGACGGACCGCAGAATCTAAAGGAGCGATGATTGTCGATTATTCCGCGGATTCTTGTCCGTCTCGTTTCGGTGAGTCCTGATGGTGTCATTGTTTCGTGAGCTTGTTGAGTCATCGTGAACGAATCCGTTGCTGACCGTGGGATTGCTTGGGATCCTGTTGTTTCTCGTTAGTCTGGGATCTTACCTTACATCGCGAGATGACCGTGGTGGGGCAAGTTCCGCAGTAACCATTCAGAAGCGGGGGCGCGAGAGGTTGGCTGAGCCGATGTAGGGGATGCCCGAGGAGGCGGGCATCTAGCGGAAGCGCACAGGGCGTTTTGGTCCGAGCAGGACCGTCTGCCAGTCCCGCTGCAGCGGATACACGAAGACAGCCTTGGGCGTCTTCGCGGGCGCCGTGCCCCAGGCACGGCGCGCCTGGGTCTGTCCCAGATAGTGCCAGTTCGAGGCCCGGTAGCAGGTTCCCTTGTGCTGGTCGCTGACATACGTTTCGACCAGCACGGGGACCACTCCATGGACCCGCTGCCAGTCCGCAGCCAGCTGCCGCAAGCTCAGTCCCAGGACCTTCGACGCCAAACATTGCACGCGCACCCAGGGAAACAGCAGGAAACGGGCTTGCCGCACAACCCGCTCCAGCGGCCGGCGGGGCTGGTCCTGCCAGCCGATCCAGCGGTCCCGCACCGCCAGGTAGCGGGCGGCGAAGTCGTACAGCAGGCAGCCCAGCAGGCGCCCTTGACGGTCTTGGAGGAAGTAGCGCAGGTGGGAGCCGATCGGCTGGCGATAGCCCAGTGGATGGTAGCGGGCGAGGAATTCGTTCCACAGGGCGGCCTCGTCGCGGCCGTTGACGAGCCGCAACCGGAGCGGCTCGAGCTGTTGCAGGGGGCCGTCGACCGGGGCTTGGGGCGCACTGCGGTCGCCCGGCGAGAGGGGCCCTTGGCGACCGCGTCCGAGGCCTTGGCGGGCGGGCAGGGCGAGGATCGAGAGCCGGTCGAGTTCCTCCAGCAGGCGCATCGCCCGTTGGATGCGGTTGCTGCCGCGAGGGGTCTGCCAGCGCAGGTACTCGCAGACGGTGTGGCCCAGTTCGGTGCGGCTCAGCAGGGGCAAGCTGGTGACGATCTCCTGGATGTCCGCGATCTGGCTGCGTCGCAGGCGGTGGCCGCAGAAGGTGGTCGAGGCCAGCCGCACGATGCGCGGGTCCAGCTCGGCGGCGGAACGGGCCATTCAGGCCGCCTTGCCCAGCTCGCTGTCCCCGCCGGGGGCGACGGACCCGATCCAGTCCACCGGGGCCTTGCGGAGTTGTTCCCGGCGCGGCTCGCTCATGCGCCACGGCAGCCAGGGATCGAGCTGTTGCGGGGCCTGGTTGCCCTGGCGGGCACAGGCCGCCAGCCAGTCCAGCATCCAGGCATACGGGTTCAGGCCCGCCAGGCGCACGGTCGCGAGGACGCCGAACAGCAGACCCGCCGCCCGCGCACCGTCCGGCCCGCCCGAGCCGAAGCTGGTATAGCGGGCGATGACCGGCCCCCGCAGAACCCGCTCCGACAAATTGTTGTCGAGCGGGATCCGTGGGTCCCCCACGAAGCGGCTCAGCGATTCCCGGTGGCTCAGCAAGGCCCCCAAGGCCCGCCCTTGCGCATCCACACGGGCCAGCTCGGCACCGTGCCGGCTGCAGCCCTGGCCCACCTGATCGAGCAGAATCCAGTCGATCCTGCGCTCCCCGCCCTCGTCCCGGGCGCGCTCGAACAACCCCTCCACCCGCGCTTGCAACTCCTGCTGCAGCGCCGCGAACTCCCCGCTCTGCCGCTCCAGCGGTTGCTGCCGATCCCACTGCTGGAGCCGCTGCCGGTGCAGCCGGAACAACGCGCCGATGCGCTCGACCCACTCCTGCGCCCACGCCTGCAGTTCCGGGTGACCGGTGCCGACCCGGACAAAATTGCGGCGGATATGCGCCCAGCAGTGGGAGAGCACCACCCCGTTCGGACACCGCTTGGCAAAGGCCTTGTACGTGCTGTAGCAGTCGCACACCAGCACCGTCAACCCGTTCTTGCCGACCAACGAGTCGAGCAATTGCCGGGCGGAGTCCAGGCCCCGGGTCGGCAGGATCCGCATGCGGACCGTGTGGCCGGCCAGACAGGCCCACAGCCAGAACTTCGGCTTCTGCCGCCCGCGGGGAGGCGGATCCTTGTTGCCGTCCTCGCTCCTGGCCAGCCACTGCACCGGCCAGGAGGTCTCGTCGGCCTGGGCCACCGGCTGCTGCTGCTGATACGCCCCGATCGCCGCGTCCAGCGGCTCGAACAGATGCGCGAGCCGCCGCAATCCCGTCGACAGCGTCGACTGCGGCACGCGCAGCCCCAGTGCCGCCAGATCCCGGGCGACCGCCGCCTGCGGACGGAACAGCGCGTAGACCTGGATCAGACACCAGGCCCACACGCTGGTGCCCAACTGGCTGGTGCCCAGCCGGGGAGCCGGCGGGGCGATCACCGGCCGGGCTGCGGAACACTCGCAGTCCGGACCATAGCGCTGGCGCACCACCTTGCGCACCAGCGCGTTCCAGACCATCTCGTACAACCAGCTGGTCTTGTGCCCGCACCGCACGTAGGCGGTCCCGCAGTCCGGACAGCGGCGCTCCTGCTCGGGCACGTCCAGCCACTCCAGCACCACGGGCAGGCCGGGCCGCTGCTCGCGCGGCGGGGTCGGCGAACCCGGTTCCCGCCCGCGCTTCCTGCGCGGCCGGACCGCCGGATCCTCGCTCGCGGACGGATCCGGCGCGGGCGTTGCGGCGGACGCTGTCTCGTCGGCCGACGGGTCGGCAGCGACTCCCGCCGTGGCGGACGGGTCGTCCTCGCCCGCTGGCGTGACCTCGCTCTTGCGTCCGAACAGCGACTGCTGCAGGTTCGCCAGCCGGGCTTGCAGCCCGGCCTCCCGTTCCTGCGCAGCCTGCAAGTCGGACTGGGCCGCCTCGAGTGCGCGTTGGAGTTGCTCGCAGCGAGCGCACGCGGGCCGCCCCCCGACTGGCTGTCCTTTCTTGCTCGACTTCGTCGTGCCCACAACGACCGGGCTGACCGCCCGATCCTACGATGGCAAGCTTGCCCAGGCAAAGTCAAGTGCTCAGCCGAGCTTTCCTGGCTTGCCCCTCGAGCCCTGCCCGCCGCCGACCGGTTGCTCCTTCGGCCGCCCCGGAACTCCTTGCCTCAGCGTTGAGGTTGCCCCAGAAATCCAGTTCGCCTGTCCCTGCGCTACTCTCCTAGTTCTGCGACAGAGCCGAACTGTAGCGCCCCGAGACCTGAATGGTTACTCTCGTGGTTCTGCGGCAGAGCCTCACTGTAGCGCCCCGAAACCTGAATGCTTACGAATTTCCTGCAGGAAAACGATTTATCGATATCTTGGCTGTCGGGGCAGACGGGGCCTTCGTCGTCGTTGAGCTGAAGGTGTCTCGAGGCTATGAACGTGCCAAAGGTCAATTGCTCAGATATATGGCCTGGGTGAGAAACAATCTATCAAATGGCGCAACGGTTCGAGGTGCGGTAGTCGCAAACGAGATTTCCGACGACTTGAAGCTCGCATCTTCGCTTGTTCCAAACATTCAGCTTGTCGTGTACGAGATTTCGTTTCCCGTGAGACTGATCAACGATTGATACCGCACGGCTATCGCCAAAGCGCCGTCCGGACTCTCACGTGCATTGTCAATTAGAGCTTCAACGTTCGACCGGGCCGGCGGCCAAGAGTGTTCGCCGAATTAGGCCTTGTAGGTGTTGTTTCTGTACATCCCGGGCTCCGGAAAGATCACGTTCATCTGAATCTGCTTCCCCCCATCGGCAATGCTCGGGTGGCCGTGGATCATGGTCACCAAGTCGTCCTTGACCGCCAGCATGTGCGCCCACGCACCAAGGAACTTCTGCAATCCGCGTGCTGTGTTCAGCTCGAAGAACAGCAGCGTCAGCAAGCCCGCCATGGGCTCGGCTGGCTCGGTTCGGATCGAAACCCTGACGTTCTCCCCCCGCTTGATTGACCGGTCTGGCCGGAGATTCGGCTTGAGCGTCTCGATCGGCTGTTCGAACGAACGCGTCGTCAAAGTCATGGGGAACATCTGCGGCGTCCCGCCCGAGGGATAGAAGTCGCCCATGAGCCGGTAGGTGCCCGGTTGCTCGAAGGTGGCGTCCATTCGGAACAGCCCGTCCTCGCCAAGCATGGGATGTTCATGTCTGAAAACTTCAAGGTCATGGCTCACCCAGAACAAGTGCATGAGCTTTTCGTGAACCATCTCGAACTCTGTCTGGCGCTCGCCGGACTCAGGCTGGAGCACCTCGAATTCCAGCCGGACCGGCCTCCCGGGATCGACAGCTCGCGGCTCGGTGCGAAGCAGCACGGGGTATTCGCTAGGCGTCGGTAGCCCGAGCACCAGCTTCATGCCGCACCGGGAGCAGACAGCTGGAGTCTCCGAGCGGATATCCGGATCCATCGGGCACACGAAGGGAAGCGAGCCGTACGGAGACACATCGCCTCCGAAGTCGATTGCACGTTCCTGACCGACAGACGCAGTCGGCACGAGCAGCAGCAATACCGCAATGAACGGAATCACGGGAGCAGCCAGAGGGTTCCGGGCAATCTGGTGGACCCATCGGAACAGTCCGGAACGCAGTACTTCGACCGCACCTTGTTGCCCGAAAGAACCGCTTGTCGGTTTGGTAAGCGGCATCGGAATCACGCTGCCAAGTGGCCTGGCACACAAGCCGGGGACATGTGCCGCGTCCATGGCACGATCATACATTTGGGCTTGGCCGGGTGCGAGCTAGCGTCGCACGAGACTGATTTTGGGATAGTTCGATTCGGCGAGCACTGCCACTTGCTCAGGACGAGCCGACATCCTTGAAGAAGCCGCCCATCGCACGGAATTTAGCGTAGCGGTCGTCCACGAGTTCTTTCGGCGACATCTTCCTAAGGTCGTCGAGGTTGCGAACCAAGGCGTCGCTGAGCAATTGAGCGGACAGGTCCGCATCGTTCTGTGCCCCGCCGGGAGGCTCGGAGACGATTTCGTCCACCAAGCCCAGTTCCTTGAGATTGCTTGCGGTGAGCTTCAACGCCTCGGCAGCCAGTTCCGCCTTCCCGGAATCCCGCCACACGATGGCAGCGCAGCTTTCCGGCGAGATTACGCTGTAGACCGAGTTCTCCAGCATGAGCACACGGTTCCCGACGCCCAGCGCCAGAGCCCCTCCGCTGCCGCCTTCGCCGATGCACGCAGCCACGAACGGCACGGAGATCATGGACATTTCGTACAAGTTGCGGGCGATCGCTTCGGCCTGGCCTCGCTCCTCGGCATCCATGCCCGGGTACGCGCCCGGCGTATCCAGCAATGTCACGATCGGCCGGCCGAACTTCTCGGCCAGCTTCATGGCTCGCAGCGCCTTGCGATAGCCCTCTGGCTTCGGCATGCCGAAGTTCCGGTGCAGCTTCTGCTCTGTCCGCCGTCCCTTCTCCTGGCCTATCACCATGACGGGCTGGCCCCGAAGGAAGCCGAATCCGCACACGATCGACGGATCGTCGCCGTAGGTTCGGTCCCCGTGAATCTCGTGGAAGCCCGTGAAGACCCGCTCGATATAATCCAAGGCATGCGGCCGCTGGGGGTGGCGGGCCAGCTGTACGACATCCCACGACGTCGATACCTTGTCCATCGCGGACGACTCGAGCCGTTCTGGATCTGGCTCCTCGCTGCGGCTCTGCGCCTCTAGCTCGTCCATAAACGCGAATTCCCATTGTAGCCGCTAGGCCGGACGAACCTTCTACCGGCCAAGGCCGTACATGCTACAGGGACTCGCGCCATCCGAGGGGCCGTTCCCACATGAAATCGATGCGGACAGGCACCTTGCATAAACTGAAAGCCGTGGCATCCCGAGCTATTTGCGTCGCTGCACTCCTCGCCGCGCTCTGCGCGCCCCTGCGATCTCAAACCGAAGACCAGCTGGTCGCGGACATCCGCATGTTCACGGTCATGGCGGCAATCAATGTCGGCGGCTATGACGACGGCCTGAACGCCGAGGCGGCCAGCCCGGTCAGAAAAGCGCTGCGCGAGGACCTCGAGTCGATCGACTCTGGAATGAAGAGTCGCCTGCAGACGTTCTACGAACAGAAGAAGCAGGCCGATCCGGAACACGACCTCTCTCAGTACATCTCTTTCTCCCTGATGTGCGGTGAGCCTCCGTTCTTCGACCTGAAGGCCGAGGTGCCGACCGACCTCCCGCTCGACATCCGTCCCATCCGGGGCATCTCGGCGCTGCTCAGGGAATTCTACGAAGTCGCTGGCATCGAAGAGCTGTGGGAGAAGTACCGACCTGCCTATGACAACGAGATGCTGCGCTACCAGGATGCGCTGATCGAAGCCGTCTTCGAGATCAACGGCTACCTGCGAATGCCGACATCCAGCCGCGAGACCCGCGGATTCCGGGTGTACTTCGACTTGCTGGCCGCTCCCGGAAACATCAACATGCGCGCTTACGGCGGAGACGTGAAGATCGTGATTCACCCCTCGTCGGAGCTGCGAGGCGAGGAGATCCGCGCCGCCTACCTGCTGCACCAGCTCGACCGGCTCTCCATCCGCTATGCGGAATCTGTCACCAGGAAGGAGGACCTATCGCGCTTCGCCATGTTCGCCCCGGCACTTGACAACGCGTACAAGACGAACTTCCAGCTGCTTGTGACAAAGTCGCTCGCTCACGCGGTGCAGACCCGCATGCGCTACGAGCCGGAGGAGCGCAAGAGGCAGCGCATCGGCGAGCAACTGCGACAGGGATTCATCCTCGCACCGTACTTCTACGAGAAGCTCGCCGAGTACGAGAAGCAGCCCCAGTCGCTTCGCCGTTACTACGAGACGATGATCGACGACATCAACCTGCGCCACGAGGCGGAACGCATCCAGAGCGTCAAGTTCGCCGAGAAACCCCCGGCCAAGCCGAGGGCACCCCGTCGGGAGGCCAAGCCGCAGGTCTCCAAGGAAGAGAGCCTGCTCTCCCAGGCCGAGGGCCTGCTGCAGCTGAACGAACTCGAGCGCGCACGCAGGGTCTACGAGCAGGTCCTTGCAGGCACGGGCCCCGGGCGCGGCCAGGCCAGCTACGGCCTCGGTCGAATCGCGCTGGATGAAGCGGATCCCGATTTGGCTTTGGAACACTTCGCAAATGCCGCCGAGCAAACCGGCGACGCTCGAATAAGAGCCATGTCGCATGTCTACATGGGCCGGATCCAGGACATTCTGGGCTTCCGGGAACTTGCCGTCGAGCACTACCAGAGCGCGCTGGATTCCGGAGACACGTCTCCGATCGTCCGGGGATTCGCCGAGCAGGGGCTGGAAGAGCCGTTCACGGGCATGGAGGAAGAGGGCGAGGAAGAGCCCTGAGGAGCCCCGCTGGGTACGCCCTTCGCCCGCCGGGCTGGAAAATTATGGCCCTCTGGTAGGATGAAATTCTGGGCATTCGCCCTGTCCTGGCCATGTCGAAATCCGAGGAACCTGAGGCTGAAGTGCAGGTGACCGAGCCTGTAACTGCTGCGGCAGCCGAGGCCGAGGCTGCGGCCAGCATAAATGGGGACGGCGCCGCGGTCGAGGAACCTGAACCGATTGAGGAACCCGCGCCCGTTGACCCCGAGCTGGAACAGCTGCGGGCGGAGCTGGAGAAGGCCCGGCAGGAGCGGGGCGAGATGCTTGAAAAGCTGCAACGGGCTCAAGCTGAATTCGAGAACATCCGAAAGCGGCTGCAGCGAGAGAAGGAGGACGTTGTCCGCTACGCGGCTTCGGACACCATCCAGTCCCTGCTGCCGATCGTGGACGACTTTGAACGGGCAATGGGGATCGAGGGAGTCACGCCGGAGGTCAAGAAGGGGCTGGAACTCATCCACCGGCGGATCTTCGAGGTCTTCTCGCGCGCGGGCTTGAAGGAAGTGGGGCAGCACGACACATTCGACCCGAACCTGCACTTCGCGGTGGACCGCGCACCGGCGACCGAAGATCAGTCGGACCAGCAGATCCTCGACATTTACCAGAAGGGCTACTTCTTCAAGGACCGCCTCGTTCGGGCGTCGATGGTCAAGGTCGCGGTGAAGGAGTAGGTTCCGGACTGCGGAATCATGCGGGCGGGCAACGTGCAGAAACGAGACTTCTACCAAGTGCTCGGAGTCGGCCGCAATGCGGACGAAGCCGAGTGCAAGAGTGCATACCGCAAGCTCGCGATGAAGTACCATCCGGATCGCAACCCGGATTCCAAGGACGCGGAAGAGAAGTTCAAGGAGGCGTCAGAGGCGTACAGCGTCCTGAGCGACCCGGAAAAGCGCCAGCGCTACGACCAATTCGGTCACGAGGGCCTGTCCGGAAACGGCGGCGTGAACCCGGGTGACTTCTCGGACATCTTCGGCGATATCTTCGGCGACATCTTCGGCGGGGGGCGGGGCGGACGCGGGGGCGCTCGTCGCGGCGACGACCTCCAGTACGAGCTGGGCCTCGACTTCGAGGAGTCCGTCTTCGGGTGCACGAAGGAATTGCAGGTTCCCCGGATCGAGCAGTGCGATCGCTGCGACGGATCCGGCTGCGAACCCGGCACCAGGACAACCACCTGCGGCACATGCGGGGGCCGCGGGCAGGTCCACACGCAGCAAGGCTTCTTCACGATGAGCCGGACTTGCTCGCAATGCAGGGGCACAGGCAAGGTGATCCGGACTCCCTGCCATTCCTGCCGCGGTGAAGGCCTGAACCGAGTGCAGCGAAAGCGCAAGGTCGACATCCCGGCCGGTATCGACGAAGGCAACCGCATGCGCCTCCCAGGCGAGGGGAACGCAGGGTCGAATGGCGGGCCGCGCGGAGACCTGTACGTGCTGATCCGCGTGCGCGATCACAAGGTCTTCCGGCGCGACCAGGCCGACCTCCATTGCACCATCCAGATCAACGTCGCGCAGGCCGCTCTCGGTGCCAAGGTGCAAGTGCCGACCTTGGAGGGCGAAGAGGTTCATAACGTCAAGTCCGGGACACAGTCCGGAGCCCGCCTGCTCCTCAGGGGAAAGGGGATTCCGAAGCTGCGCGGCAACCGTCGCGGCGACCTGTACGCCCACGTCGAAGTGGACATCCCGCGGAAGCTGAGCAAGGACCAGCGGAGGCTGTTCGAGCAGCTCGGCACGGCGCTCGACGGAGAGCCGCGGTCGTCGGACAGCGGCTTGTTCTCCAAGTTCCGGTAAGGTGGGCGCGGCCGCAGCCGCGATCGCGGCTGCGGTGCCAATTCGATCAGCTAAGATCAATTCGTGCCCGCCCGGCGACTTCCGATAAGCGCCGCGCTCTTGCTGCTTGCGGGAATCGCCCCAGCCCCCGGACAGAATGAGAGCGAGCGCCTGATCCTTCAGGTAGAGCAGCTGATCGCCGGTCAGCGCGGCATGCGGGTCTACGACTGGGTAGGATTCTCGGTTGACGGCAGCGAGGTGACCTTGGAAGGCGCGGTCACGCGCCCGGCCGTCAAGGAAGGTATCGAGCGTTCCATCGGCACTCTCGAGGCAGTCGACACCGTTCGCAATGAAATCGAGATCCTGCCTCGTAGCGGCGACGACATAGGAATCCGCATCAACGCCTACTGGCGGATCTACGGGCACCCCGAAATCCGGCGCTCTCTCGGCCAGGACCAGAACTTCCGCCCTCGCCTGCGTCGAGGCGTCGGAGACACGCAACGCGTCCTGCTCCAACCGATCCATATTGTCGTGCGGGACGGACATCTGGTGCTGGAAGGCGAGCTGGAGCAGCAGCGCGAGAAGCGCGTGGCCGAGCAACAGGCATACGCCGTGCTCGGCGTCCGCTCTGTCACCAACAACATCGTGGTCACCGGGGCCGACACGGAAGAGTTCGAGCCGATCGACTTCGAGAAGGATCCGTGGTGGATGGACTCCGAATCCGTCGCCGAGCCGGTCCTGCGCGTCGAGAATCCCGCCGGAGGCGTGCGCGTCCAGGTGACGAACACCGAGCGTGTTCGCGTGCGGCGCAAGAGCCGGACCCGGCCGATTCGGGCTGGCGACACCAAGACTACCCGTCTGGGGCGGAAGATGAGAATCCGCGCGCAGCCACCGGACGGCGCGCTGATCGACCTCGAGATCGACCTGCCCTACGGGCATCGGCTGGAAGTGGAGACGGTGGACGGCCCGATATCGCTAGAAGGTCTGGTGCGGCAGGCGCAACTGGAAACCGCGATCGGGCGGGTGGAGCTGGCCATCCCATGGCGAGGAGTCCGCCTCGAGGTCGCGTCCGACCAAAGGCCTCTCACCGTGGACATTCCAATTCGGTTGCAGGCGTCGTTGCGCAGCCCGCCAAAGGGATCCAGCCGAGGAATCTGGACGCTGACCGATGTGCGGGATCCGCGCAACAAGCTCTACGGCTCAGTCCGCCTGGACGCGAAGCACCCGGACGCCCTTGTTCTCCGCGACACCAAGATCCCCGAAGACTCGCCGGTCCGAATGCACTGGCAAGCGCCCGAGGCGCTCGGCTCGATGCTCCGCAGGCCATTCAGAATGCGCCTGACCCGTCCGGGCGGCGACGGTTCCAAGCCGGACCCGGCGGGCAGCGGTTCTACCGACGACGTGGCGCAGTTCAACTCCGATGTCCGTTTGGTCCAGCTGTCTGCGTCGGTTGTCGACTCCCTGAACCGGCCCGTGGCGGGGCTCGGCCCGGGAGACTTCGAGGTCCTGGAGGACGGCGTCGGGCAGGAGATCGGGATTGTGCAGGACACGGAGGCGGAATTCAATCTCGTCCTGCTGCTGGACTGCAGCACCAGCACGCTCATCGACCGCAAGGCAGTCTTGGAAGCCGCCCGTCAGTTCGTGCTGGCGGCCCGGCACTCCGACCGCGTCGGCATCTACGTCCTGTCGGACGCATACCTGCACGTCGTCAGCCCGCTGACGGCTGACCGCGAGGCGCTGCTGCGCACCATCAACCAGATCCCCCGGCTGTCAGGGGGAACTCCGCTCTACGACGCGATCACTCTTTCCTACGCCCAGGAGCTGGCGCGGCGGCGATGGGAACGCAACGCGCTGATCGTCATCAGCGACGGCATGGACAACGACCTGCTCCCGCACTGGAGCCGCTCGATCCCGTCGCAGGTGCCGTTCGAGGAACTGCTCCGGGCCGCGGCCGAGATGAACAGCGCAATCTATCCGATCTTCCTCGAGCCGGACGACCTTGGAGTGCGGACGGAGCGCCGGTGGAAGGAGCGGTTGCAGCGATCGACGGACCGCGCTCGCGATCGGATGCAGCAACTCGCCTCTGCGACTGGGGGGCGCCTTTTTCGCACCGGGTCGATACGTGATCTCGAAGAGGTCTACGGGCAGGTGGCGGAGGAACTGCGCAGCGTCTACACCCTTGGCTACTATCCGTCGAACCAAGACTTCGACGGGGCTTGGCGGCGAATCCGCGTTAACGTCACGGGCACGGGGGCGCGTGTCCGCACGAGGCCGGGATACTACGGCTGGTAGCCTAAGGGCCGGTCGTTCAAGAGCGGGACGGGATCCAAGGCCGGATGCGCATAACAAACGTAAGGGTCACCCACCACGGGTCTTCCGCGTGGGGAGATTTCTATGAGCGCGAGGCGGAACTTCACCTCGTCACCGCGATGGCCATCTATCCGCAGTACAGGCACCCGATCTCGACTTGGCGCGCTCCGGAGGGAATGTGCGTCGTGGAAGTCGAAACCGACCAAGGCTTTACGGGTGTCGGCTGGTGCGAAGACTATTGCGAGGCGACGAGCCGGATGGTCGAGCATCACCTGTCTCGCTTTCTCATCGGCGCCGATCCCCGCGATAGAACGCTCTTGTGGGACCAGATGTTTCGCGCCTCGATCCCTTACGGCCGCAAGGGTGCCGCTCTTTACGGCATCAGCGCTCTCGATATCGCGCTTTGGGATTTGGTCGGGAAATCTTGCAATCAACCTGTCTATCAGCTCTTGGGCGGCAAGCTCCGCGACAGCATTCCTGCCTACGCCAGCCATCTGCACTATGAAAATCCGGAGGACTTTTGCGCCGAGGCTGCGGATTTCGTCGCAAGGGGCTATCGAGCCATGAAAATGCGGTTCCGGTGGGGCCCGGCCGACGGGCTCGACGGCATGAACCGCAATGTCGAACTGGTGAAGATCCTGCGGGACACTGTGGGCGATTCCATCGACTTGATGGGCGACGCCTACATGGGCTGGACGCTCGAATACGCCAAGCGCATGACGCGCAGACTTGCGCCGTTCGATTTGAAATGGATCGAGGAGCCCTTGCTCCCGGACGACCTGGAAGGGTACATCGAGCTGACCCGGACTTCCCCGGTTCCCATCGCGGCCGGCGAGCACGAGTTCACCCGTTACGGATTCGACCTCTTGATCCGCAACAAGGCGGTGAACATTGTCCAGTTCGACATGGGCCGGGTAGGAGGCTTCACCGAAGCCAAGCGGGTCTGCGCGATGGCTACGGCTGCCGGCTTGCCGGTCTGCACTCATGCCTACGGGTTGCCGACGCTGCACTTCATCGCCTCCGAACCGGCCTGCCTGATGGCCGAGCACTTCCCAGTCCCGGTCTGGATGCGAGAAGATCAGCCTGAGACGGATTTCTTTGACGGCGCTCCTTCCCCAGTCAACGGCATGGTCACGCTGAGCGATGAACCGGGGATGGGATATAGACTCAAGCTGCCGGAAAGTTCGACGGTTACGTAAGACTCTGACAAATGAAGGCCAACGTAGCGCACGCTTTCAGCGTGCAGTGCCGCCATTCCTGGCGACACATGTTCCCGTGCTAGCGGCAGTCCGGCCGAAATCGCATTCAGTTACTCGAAAACCATTGGCATGACCCTGTTTGATTGGATCATCGTAATCGCTTTCAACGCCCCGATCATCGTCTTCGGGTTCATTCGCAGCAAGGACACCAAGTCGAGCGCCGACTGGTTCCTGGCGGGCCGAAGCCTGCCCTGGTGGACGGTCGGCCTGTCCCTGTACGCGACGGCGATTGATTCGAGCGATTTGGTCGCGGATGCGGGCGGGACGTATGTCCTCGGCCTGAGCTACTTCGTCGCCAACTGGGTCGGGGTGGTTGTTGGCTGGGTGCTTGCCGCGCACTACATTTTCGCGCCCATGTACCGGGCAGGGATGTATACCAACGCCGAGTACCTGGAAGCCCGTTTCGGTCCCGTCGCGCGCGTGTTGAGCGCTTTCGTGCAGGTGCAATATCGGACTCTCGTCCTGGGCATCCTCTCGGCCACCGTGTATCTGGTGCTAGCGATTGTGTGTGATTGGGGAGCCGCCGCGTGGTGGGCCGTGGGAGCGATCGCGGTTTTGGCCGCGGTCTACACGGCGCTGGGCGGGCTCAAGTCGGTGGTGCTGACCGACGCTATGCAAACCGTCGTCATGGTTATCGCATCGCTGACGTTGTTCTTCATCGTATGGAGTGCAGTCGGGGGATGGAACGGATTGGAACGGAAGCTGGAGGCCCACCAACCCGGTCTCGAGAGTCAACTGCTGCACGTCGGGTCCGACACGGTCGAGAGAGAGTCCGTCGAGGGGAAGTCGGCGGCCGAGATCGAGAACCTCTTGCTGCTCGGAGGCGACTACGACGAGAGCGGCCAGCAGATCGTGAAACGAACGCCCGCCTGGCTGGTCTGCATTGCGTTCCTCATCGTCGGGCTGTCCTACTCCGTCGTGAACCATACCCAGTCGATGCGGATGTTCGGGTCGCGAAGCGAGTGGGATATGAAGATGTCGGTGGTCGTTGCGAGCGTCGTGCTGATCGGTACGACTTTCACCAACCTGATGATGGGCGTCATCGGCCGAGGTCTGTATCCCGAGCCGAGTTCCATGCCGTTGGAAAGTGCAATGCAAGCGCGCGACTCGATCTATCCGCTGTTGGTCCGCGATCTGACTCCCTGGGGGCTCAAGGGCCTGGTGGTTGCGGGCTTGATCGCGGCTATTTTCTCGACGTATGACTCGATCGGGTCCACGTTGTCGTCTCTGCTGGTGCGGGACGTGTATGCACGATTCATCGTGCTCGATCGAGACGACCGCCATTACTTGCAGGTCGGCCGCTGGCTGACTCCGGTCATTATCTTCGGCTCCTTTGCATACGTTCCCTTCCTGCTGCAGGAAAGGGGGATGTTGCTGTTCTATGTCGATTTGGTCGGCGCGTTCGTTGTGCCGCTGCTGACCATCTACCTAATGGGGGTCTTCACGCGCGTGCACCGGCGCAGTGGAGCTTTCGGCTTGGGGGCGGGCATTGCGTACGGCGTGCTGCGCCTGGCGGCGCCGCTCGTCGCTGAACGGTTCGGGGTTGCAGTCCTGCCGGAGTTCATGGCCGACAACTACGCGAGCTATATTCTTTCGGTGTTGCTGACTGGCGGAACCATGGTCGTGATGTCGCTCTTTCTCGGCTGGGCACCGCCGGGCGAGTTGCTCCATAAGGAGAAAACCGGTTGGCTGCAATCCAGTCAGCTGAAAGCCCGCCGCATCGCACCCAGCAGCCAGCCGCATCGCAGTGACCTCTGGCCGGCCCTGTTCGGCGTCGCTGTCATCGTTTTAGGGATGCTGCTCAGCTTCGTGGTCTTCTGGTAAAGGACGTACCGTGAACCGTCATCGGCGGCGCGGGTGCTCATTGTGAAAGCGAAAATGACCGGACAGGAAACAGCAGCCACACGGTCGGTGCTCATTAGCTCCGACGGAAGACTGGACCCTCGCGGTACCCATGTCGGCCTGCTCGAAAAAGCCGGCTTCGATGTTCGCTACTCGAAGGGGCTCGACTTCCCGCGCGGCCTTGTGGGTGACCCGGCAGCAATCGAACAGTTGCGGGGAGTGGCCGCCGTGGTCGCTTGGGGAGAGCAATACACACGCGGGGTGCTTGCCGGCTTGCCGGACTTGAGAGTGATCGCGCGAATCGGGGTTGGGCTCGACAACGTCGATATCCCCGCCGCAACCGAGCGGGGAATCGCGGTGACAATCACGCCGACAGCGAACCATGAAGCGGTTGCGGAACACGCGCTGGCGTTGCTATTCGCGGTTGCCAAGTCGATCCCACTAGACGACAAGACGACACGATCCGGCGAATGGCCGATCGAACTGCACCAACCGATTCGCGGAAAGACGCTGGGGATCGTCGGGTTGGGACGCATCGGCCGCAGCGTGGCGGTTCGCGCTCTTGCCATGCGCATGAAGATAATCGCCGTGGAGAAGTATCCGGACCGGGCATTTGTCGAGCAGCACGGGATTGAACTGATGGACCTCGACACGGTTCTGGCCCGTTCCGACTATGTCAGCCTCCACTGCCCGTTGTCAGACGAGACGCGAGGCCTGATCAACCGGCAACGGCTCGGACAAATGAGGCCGGACAGCGTGCTCATCAACACAGCGCGCGGCGGCCTGGTGGTGGAAGATCATCTGCTCGAAGCCCTGGTGGCGGGTCAACTTCGCGCCGCCGCGCTGGACGTGTTTGAGCGGGAGCCGACGAACGCCGACAACCCCTTGTTCCAACTCGACAATGTCGTTGTCAGCTCTCACACAGCGGGCTCTGATACTCTCGCGATGGAGAACATGGCTATCGAGGCCGCCCAGTGCATCATCGATCTCTCACGCGGCCGGTGGCCAGAACTGGCCGCGGTTAACGGCGAACTCAGGAAGACATGGGAGTGGTAGCGCGGAAAGGCGCGAACGCGGCAAGCCCGCAGGTCGGCAACACCGTGTTCCTCTCCGGCCAATGGGACCTCGACGACATCACGACGGTCAACGTCCATATGAACGACCTCGACGCTGACTGCACCGCGATGAACGGAGTCAACCGCGAATTCTTCAGCGGCAGCGCCCCGGCCCGAGCGTCGCGGTCACCCGCCCGACTTTCAACCTGGCGATAGGGATTTCGTGTATTGCCGTGCCAGCGCAGCCAGCCTGGCCGGCAGGAGCCCGCGCCCTGGGCAGCCGGCTAGACCAGCAGTTTTTCGATCACGTTTCCAGCCACGTCGGTGAGCCGAAAGTCGCGGCCTTGGTGGGCGTAGGTCAGGCGTTCGTGATCAAGCCCGAGGCAGTGCAGAATGGTCGCGTGGAGGTCATGGACATGAACCGGGTCTTCCACCGTATTGAATCCAAGATCGTCGCTTCTTCCAACCACTTGCCCGCCCTTAATGCCTCGGCCATCCAGATGCTGAAGGCGCGCCGATGGTGGTCCCGGCCCAGGCTGTCTGCTTGATCGGGCTGTCGGTTTTCGACCATCGGGGTGCGACCGAACTCGCTTCCCCATACGAGGAGCGTTTCATCCAGAAGGCCGCGTTGCTTCAAGTCCTTGAGTAGGGCGGCAGTAGGCTGGTCGGTGATGTCGCATTGCTTCTTGAGATCCCGCTTCAGGTTGGCGTGGTTGTCCCATCCTTTGTGGAACAACTGCACGAACCGCACTCCCCGCTCGACCATTCGACGGGCCAGCAGGCAGTTGGTTGCAAAGGGCTTCGTGGGGTCTTGATCGATGCCGTACATGGCCCGAGTGGCGGCGGATTCCCCGGAGAAGTCCAGCAGCTCGGGTCCAGCCGATTGCATCCGGAAAGCCAGCTCGTAGGACGCGATCCGCGAGGCGATCTCGACATCGCCTGAGTGGAAGTAGCGCTGCTCGTTGAGGTCCCGCAGCACGTCGAGGCGCTCCCGCTGATCTTCGCGTGTATATCCGGGAGGATTGGAGAGGTAGAGCACCGGGTCTTCGCTCCCACGAAAGGGCACGCCCTGAAAGCTCGAAGGCAGGAATCCACTGCCCCAGTTGGCGTTGCCCGCGCTTGTGCCTCCGCCTGTGCTCAAGACCACGAAGCCTGGCAGGTTCTGGGACTCGCTTCCCAAGCCATAGGTGACCCAAGCGCCCATCGAAGGGTGCCCCACCAACCCCGAGCCGCAGTTCATCATCAACTGGCCGGGGTGGTGGTTGATCTGGTCGGTCTGAGTTGAGCGAATCAGGCAAATGTCGTCGGCGCAGCCAGCCGTGTGCGGCAGCAGGTCGGAAATCTCCGTTCCGCTCTCGCCCCTCGGCCGGAACTGATAGGGGCTTGCCCAGATCTTCGCCGTTGGCTTGATGAAGGCCAGGTCCAAGTGCTGGGTCATGGAATGAGGAAGCGGGTGGCCTTCCCATTTCTTCATCTCCGGCTTGGGATCAAACAGGTCCAACTGGCTGGGGGCGCCCGCCATGTAGAGGAAGATCACGTTCTTGGCTTTGGGAGCAGAGTGGGGGGCCTTGGGCTCGAGGGGATTGACACTCGGCATTTCGGGGCCGGCCTCCGCGGCCCGGACGTCCTTCGCCAGCAACTCCCACAACGCAATCGCGCCCACCCCCCCGGCAGCGTCTTGGAGAAGCTTGCGGCGGGATTGAATTTGTCGGAAGAGCGGAAAATCCATGCTGCCTACTCCCTCGTGATGAACTCGTCGAGATTCAGCAGCACGCTGCCGACCCCGGCCAACGCCGCCGCCTGGGCGCGCTCGACCCCTGTTACGCCTTCCGCGGGGAAGAGAGCGGCAAGCGCTTCTGGATCACTGTCGACCCTGGCTTTTCGCCGGCGATAGTATTCCACCAGACGACCTTTCTCGTCGGCCGTCGGAGCCCGCGACAGACAAAGCCGAAAAGCGTAGTCGACCTGGTCTTCATCCGTCGCCCGGACTTCTCGCAGAACCCTCGCGGACAGGGCTCGCGCGGCCTCGACAAACAGCGGGTCGTTAAGCAGATTGAGAGCTTGCAGCGGCGTGGTCGACCGCTGCCGGCGGCTGCAGGACGTCAGCGAGTCCGGCGCATCGAACGTAGCCAGTTGAGGATACGGCATGGTGCGCTTCAGGAACACATATAGCCCGCGGCGGTACACATCGCGCCCTGTGCTTTCCTTCCATTGATCCGCGTAGATCAGCTCGTTCACACTCTTTGGCTGCGGCGGCGACACGCTCTTGCCGCCGATCTCGGGATTGAGCAGACCGCTCGCAGAAAGCGTCGCGTCCCGAATCAGCTCAGCCGAAAGACGCAGGCGCGTTTGGCGAGCCAGGAGTCTGTTCGAGGGGTCTCGAGTTTCCAACTCCGGGCGCGTTAAGGACGACTGCCGGTAGGTCGCCGACTCCACGATGAGCTTGTGCATCCGCTTGACATCCCAGTCCGTCTCCATGAACCGCACCGCTAGGAAGTCAAGTAGCTTCGGATGCGACGGAAGAGCCCCCTTCGTGCCGAAGTTTTCCGACGTTTCCACGATTCCAAGACCGAAGAATTCCTGCCACATGCGGTTGACGGCAACCCGAGCCGTCAGCGGGTTCTGCTCGGATACAAGCCAGCGCGCCAGACCAAGCCGGTTAGGTTCCTCTCCTTCCGGCAAGGGCGGTAGGAACGCAGGTGTCGCAGGCTTCACCTCAATGCCGGGCTGGCGAAAATCGCCGCGCACCAGCAGGCGGGTCGGCGGAGGATCGGGATTCTCCGCCATTGCCTGCGCCTCGCTGAGCGCGGGAAACCCCTCTTTCAGCTGCTCGAGCTTCTCACGCAGCTCTTTGATCTTCAGCTCCTCCGTCCTCTCGTCACTGGCGACGATCCCGTACCACTTCAGGATGTGGTCAGTGAGCTGATCTTGCTGTTTCCGGGTGCGTTGCGAACGAGGAGTCCGGAGGATGTCCTGGCCGCCATCGAAGTCGTAGCCAACTGTTTCCCACGCTAGAATCCACTGGTCGCCGATGTCGGGGTTCGTCTCGGCCTCTAGAGTCTTGCGCTCCCACTCCGGCTCGAACTTCGATGCTTGATACTCGGCCAGCAGTGCGCGTCTCCTGCGGTCGTATTCCGGTTTTCCCGCAAGAAACGGCCCCAGCTCCCCCGCGAGCGGAGCCTCGAGGTTTTCCTCCACTGATCGATTGAAGAAAGCGAACAGCTGGTAGTAGTCCCTCTGCGTGATCGGATCGAACTTGTGGTCGTGGCAGACGGCGCAGCCGGTCGTCAAGCCCAGCCAAACGGTTCCGAGCGTGTTTGTGCGGTCGATGATCTGCTCGACACGCAACATTTCGAGATCCATGCCACCCTCGCGGTTGGTTAGGGTGTTGCGATTGAAGCCGGTCGCGACCCGCTGCTCGAGCGTGGCTTCGGGCAATAGGTCTCCCGCGAGCTGCTCGAGCGTGAATCGATCGAACGGCATGTTCTGGTTGAGGGCGTTGATGACCCAATGGCGGTATCGCCAGGCGTGGGGCCGCGGCGCATCGGTTTCGAAACCGTCGCTGTCGCCATACCGCGCCAGGTCGAGCCAGTGCCGCGCCCACTTCTCGCCGTAGTGCGGTGAACGCAACAACCGGTCGACTACCTTCTCGTACGCTTTGGGATCGTCGTCGCTGACGAACTCCTCGACCTCCGTCGGTGTCGGCGGCAAGCCGATCAGATCGAGGCTGAGCCTGCGAATCAGCGTCGTTCGACTGGCGTCGGGAGACGGTGCGATGCCCTCGGCGTCCAATTCGGCCGCAACGAACCGGTCGATCGAATTCCTCGCCCAGTCCGGGTCATTGACCGTAGGCGGCTCGGATTGCATTGGCGGAATGAAAGCCCAATGCGTGCTCTTGGCGGCGGGCGTTTCCATTGGGGCGAGCGCTTCGCTCTCCGGCCCTTCGGGCCCGGGGGCTCCTTGATCGATCCACGCCCGCAGCAGTCCAACTTGTTCCGCTGTCAGCCGCGCCCCCGACATCGGCATGATGACTTCTTTGTCGAGACCCGCAACCAGGTGGATCAGGCGGCTGCCGGCGCCTGTTGCCAGGCTTGACTACGGCTCCGGAATACCCGCCCTCAAGCGTGGCTTCGCGGCTGTCGAGCCGCAGGCCGCCGCTTTGGGTCGCCGCCCCGTGACAGACTACGCATCTCTGCTGAAGGAGCGGAGCAATTTCGCCTTCGAAATCAGTTTCCGCAGTGGCGGCCGGGGGGAGCGAAGGCGCGTGTTCCTGAGCGGCGCTCCGCTCTAGCGGCAGAAGCCACAGGAGAAAGAACACGGCCGCGCCCGTCAGGATGCGTTTCGGTGAATTTGGCGGCCGCCCGAGAATGCACCGGTGCGGAGTTCCCTCGACTCCGCTCAATGGTGCCCGGGCCCCGTTCATCGCAGCCGTGCGTATCCGACTGCGACCTGGGTCAGGCGATGATCTCCGATAAGACATGGCCGCCGATGTCGGTAAGTTTGCGGAAGCGTCCCTGGTGCAGGTAGGTGAGCCTTTTGTCGTCCAAGCCCAGCAGATCGAGGATCGTTCCGTGGACGTCGTGCAGCGGAATAGGATTGATCCCGGCCAGACCGAAATCGTCGGATTTGCGCCCACCGTCGCCCCGCCTTTCACATTGCCGCCTGCCATCCACATGACCAGCGCGTTTTGATTGTGGTCGCGGCCCGGCTTTGGATCCGGTGTGTCGCCTTGCTGGATGTAGGGCGTCCGGCCCATCTCCGAAGCCCAGACCACGAGCGTGTCGTCGAGCAGACCGCGACCCTTCAGATCTTTCAATAAAGCCGCCACCGGCTGATCGACCTCCACGGCATGTTGCGGCATCCGGCCCTTGGTATCGCTGTGGTCGTCCCAACTGTGCTTCGAAATCTCCTTGCCGTGGACCAGCAGGCAGTAACGCACTCCCTTCTCGACCAGACGCCTAGCCAGCAAGCACTGCCGGCCGAAGCTCTCAGTGTGGGGGTTGCCTAGCCCATAGAGGCGCTTGGTTTGCTCCGTTTCCCGGGAAAGATCGACAATCTCCGGGGCTTCCGCTTGCATCCGAAACGCCAGCTCGTATGCGCCAATACGCGCTTCGAGTTCCGATCCGCCCGGCCGATCATCGCTGTGCTGTTGGTTGAGCCACTTCAGCAGGTCGAACTCTCTGCGTTGCTGCCGGCGAGTCAGGCCCGGGGGCAGTTGCAGATCCAAGATCGGCGGGCCGCCCGAGCGGAACAGGGTTCCTTGGTACGAAGCCGGGAGGTAGCCATTCCCCCAAACCGACGAGCCGTTCACCGGGCCGCCGCGGGGGTCCTGAATCACCACGTAGCCCGGCAGGTTCTGGTTGGGCGTGCCCAGACCGTAGCCGACCCAGGAGCCGACTGACGGACTGCCTGGGAATTGCGAGCCTGTGTTGAGGTGCAATGTTGCCGGTCCGTGATTGTTGTTGTCGAGCCGAATGCCGTGGACGAACGCCAGATCGTCGACGCACTTGCCAAGGTGGGGAAACAGCGTCGATAGCGCACGCCCCGAATCGCCGTGCCGTTGAAACTCCCATGGACTTGGCATCGCGCTGTGCGAGACGTCGAGGGCAGTCGCCACTTCCCCCGAGAGCCCCTCGGGCCGAGGGATCGACTTGCCGGCATACTTTCGGAGCAAGGGCTTGTCTTCGAACGTGTCGATGTGGCTGACGCCCCCGGCCATGAACAGGAAAATGCAGTGCTTGGCCTTGCGGGGCAGATGCTGCGGGCGCGGTTCGAGGGGATTGATCGGGGATGTAGCGGCCCCCGCTGCCTCGTCGTCGGCGAGCATGCCAGCCAACGCCAGAGCCCCGATCCCGTTCCAGGAACGGCAAAGAAAATCCCGGCGGGAAGCGGTGGAATTGCAGGCGCCGGGAATTCTAGAGATGGCCATGGTTCATTCCCCTCGGACCGAGTGCGACTGTGCGAATTCGCGCCGACCGTCGACCGGACCGTGATTTCCCGGCTCGCGATCCGTCCCCTCAGTCCACATAGATAAACTCGTTGCTGTTGAGGAGCACGCGGCAAAGCCCAGCCGACGCTTGCTGTTGCGAACTAGCAGAAGCATAGAACTCTCGTACCTGCCGCAATTCCGCAGGTTCCGGATTGCGCGCCAGCGCGATCTGGAAAGCCCGCTGAATTTGCTCGCCTGGATCCGGACTGCTTTCCTCGAGAACCCGTTCCGCGAAGTGCCGCGCCTCGGTGCTGGCAAAGTTCCCGTCGTACATCGACAAGGCTTGCAGGGGCGTTATCGAATCTCTGCGCCGCTCGCAGGAAGCGGTTAGCACCGGAGCGTCGAATGTTTGCAGCAGCGGCAAACTCAGCGATCGCCGCTGGAAGACATAGATGCTTCGCCTTCGACCGCTTTCCCCAGGCGATGTTTCCCAGGTGTTGAAGTCATCGAAAGTCAGCAACTCGGCTTCCAGGCCCTCCGGCAGCGGCGGGAATATCGGCGGACCTCCGCGGTCGGGATTCAGCCGGCCGCTGACCGCTAGCACGCTGTCCCGTATCGCCTCGCCTTCAAGACGCCGCCGGGGGAACCGCGACAGCAAGCGGTTGTCGGGATCGACCTGAGCGGCTTTCGACTCCACCTCCCGGGATGACTGGCGATAGGCGCTGGAGGTCACCATCAGCCGCTGCATCGCCTTGATGCTCCAGTTCTCGTCGACAAAACGCAGAGCCAGCCAGTCGAGCAATCCGGGGTGGGTCGGCAGCGCCCCGTTTCTGCCGAAGTCGCTTGACGACTCGACAATGCCGCGACCAAACCGGTGCTGCCACAAGCGATTGACCATCACGCGGGCGGTCAAGGGGTTTGCCGGGCTAGCGATCCAATTCGCCAGCGTCATGCGCCGTCCGTGCCCTGGGTGGCGCTGGTAGCGATCCACGATCACCAGCTCGGCGGGATTCGCGTGCCCTTCGATCGCGCGCAAGAATCCCGGCTCCACACGCTCGCCGGGGCTGTCCCATTGGCCGCGGGTCAACACATAGGTCTCCGGCACGCTGGGCCCATAGGGCGGCCCGTCCGCCGTGCTCACCGACATCGCGGACGCCTCGACCCGCAGGATGGCGTTCTTCAGACGCAGAATGCGTTTCTTGAAATCACGGAACTGCTTCTCTTCCTCGGCGGAAAAGTGCTGCTCCTTACCAGGGTTCTCCCGCTCCTCTTGGAACGCTTTCGACAGATCGCCGGCCGTCGGTTCGGAATCAGCCCTATCAACCTCTTCCGGATTCCGGCTGCGATCCGAGTTTCCCTTCGTCTCTTTCCGGATCGCGGCCAATCGTTGGATCAAGGGTTGCGTGAACTCGCTGAACCTCGCCTCCAGCTCGTCAAGGTCCTCTTGGTGTTTCGCGCGCGCTTTGTCCGCCCAGTCCTTTTCTCCCGGACGGTAAAACGCAGCCGGCTGCGGTCCACCGAGTTGCTGGATGTCACCGGGGCGCGCCGGCGCGATTTGCATGGTGGCGAAAAACGCCTTCATGCGATAGAAATCATCGATGGGAATCGGGTCGTACTTGTGATCGTGGCATTGCGCGCAGCCCACCGTGAGGCCCATAAACACCGATCCCACGGTCGAGGTCATCTCGGCCAGCAACTCGTGGCGGCTGCGTTCGCCGCGCGGTTCGGTGAACGGCGCCAGCCTGAGGAAGGTCATGGCGACGACTTTCTCCGGATCCGGCGGCGGCAGCACCCCGGCTCCCCGAACTACCGTGAATTCGTTGCCGGCAATCTGCTCCTTGATGAACTGGTCGTAGGGCTTGTCGTCATTGAAGGCATCGATCACGTAGTCGCGGTAGCGCCAGGTGTGATAGTACTCGGGATCTCCCTCGTAACCGTTGGAGTCGGCGTAGCGCACTAGGTCCAGCCAGTAGCGGGCCCAGCGCTCGCCATAGCGTGGGTCGTCGAGAAGCCGATCCACCAGTTCCTCGTAAGCGCGGGGAGCCGTGTCGGCGACAAAGGCCTGGACCTGTTCCCACGGTGGCGGCACACCGAGCAAGTCAAAGTACAGCCGGCGGATGAGCACCCGGCGGTCGGCTTCTATTGCCGGCTCCAGTCCCTCGTCCTCCAACTTGCTCAAGATGAAGTTGTCCATGCCGTTGCGGCGCCACTGCTTGTCCCGGACCGCGGGCGGCGCTCGTTTCTGGGGATTCACAAAAGCCCAGTGCATGGCTTCGCCGGAAGTCAGCGCGTCTTGTTCCAGCCCTTCGATCCACTCCTCGACGGCGGCGATCTCACCGGGCTCGAGCTGCGCTTTCCCGAACGGCATCGAGGGCTCGATTTGACCCCGGAGAATCTTGACAAGGACGCTCTCGTTTGGCTGGCCGGCCGCAACGGCCGCGCCGTGCTTGGCGCCACCGGTCCGAACGCTCGCTGCGTCTTGAATCGAAAAACCGCTCATGCGGTTGGATGGATCGTGGCAGGGAAGACAGTTCGCCTCTAGGATGGGCTGAATCTTATCTCGTTGCACCTGACAGGGAACCACAAAGGGCCACGACGAAGGCAAGTGCGAGTCGAACGCTCATTTCATACCGCGCAAGGGAAGCAGACTCGCTCCGTATCCTAGCAATGCCGGGATTTTCTGTCTTGCCTAATCCAGCCAGCCCACGTCCCGAATTCGACACATGGCCGCCCGAACCGCCCTCGCCGCGAGCCAGTGGAAGGAACTGCGATGAATACCCGACCCCCCGATGGTCGATGACAAGGGCCTGTTCATGCTGCTGCGCGAAATTGGTCTCGAGGAAAAAAGGGGGCCTAGTCAAGAACGCCATTTCCCTACCCTTTGTCCACAAGGACTTTCATTGGGCAATGGCAAACATGGACGAGGGTCGTAGAAACGATCGCAAATTCGGGATTCCGTGGACTCCGACGCAGGTGTTCGCCGGCCTTTACAGCTCAATTCTCGACTTCACGAACCTCTCGGTCTCCTTGTCCATGAAGTGCACGAAGCAGCCCTTCAGTCCGCGTGACAGGAGTACTCGGTAAGAGTTCTTTACAAGGTCATTGAATGTCTTCTTGGACCGTCGCACGACGGTGTCGCATGATTCCTCTGGGTGCCCCTCCCAGCCCTGGCGGTCGAAGCTGAAGCGCAGGTCCAGCCCGAATATCACGCCGACGTAGTCAAATTCGAACCCTTGCGCTGTGTAGATGCAGCCGATCTGCTCGAGCCCGTTAATGTCATGCGCCCAAAGGGATGCCTTCGGAATGCCCTTCGCTAGTCGCCCACGATCCGATTTTGCGTTCCAAGGGCGACGATACTCGCCGATCACGACGTCCTCTTCAAGGGTACCGTCAGGATTCGGCTTCGACCATGGCCAGCAGAATCCGGCGGTCATTCGTGCTGAATGCCCTTCAGCTGCCTTCTCCCGTATCGCTGCCTCAAGCGCTTGGGGTGACCCGAAGATCTGAAAATCGAAAGCGTCCGAAGAGTCCCAAAGGACGTTCGCCGTCCGGGCGATCCCGAGCGTATTGTTCACCCAGTTCACGAATCCATCGGATCCGGCGCAACGAAACTGGGCTTGGAGCTCAAAATCGAGGGTCTTGCACCCTCGCTCCTTTGCAGCGCTGGCGATCAAGGTAGCCGATCCGACCTCGTTCGGGCGCACGACCTGTTTGTCGTCTACAAAGCACACAAGTACCTGAGTGGCATCCAGCAGTTCGTCGACCTGACGGCGGTAGGACCTCTTGGCCTTCGGAGTGAACCTGTTGTTGCTGGTTTCACGAATCCGGTGCGCCTCATCACAGATCAGGACATCCACCACCCTCGACTCGGCCTCCATGTAGCTATTGAAATACTTGAACTGGATACCCCCACGGGGGCCAACGATCTTGCGAAGAGTTTCGGTAAACGCTTTGGATCCGGTGGCGTAATGCGCGTTGAGGCCCTGCAGGAGCAAGTCGCTCATTAAGTTGAGGGCGATGACGGACTTACCCGTTCCTGGCCCCCCTCGCACGACCAGCACCGTCTTCCGGCGGTCACTGAAGCCAGACCGGGCGATCGCCACGACCTTCTCGTATACAACTAGCTGTTCATCAAGAAGCACATAGGCAGGGAGCCCCTTGATGACTTGTCCCACATGGTCCATGAGCTTCTTGCTCGGCCGGTACTGGCTCTGCTCGACGCGTTCGAGAACATCCAGACCATCGCCAATTTCAAGCCTTCGGGTGAGATAGTCGGCCAGCGGGTCCACATCGTCCGCCGTGAACGCCGGGGAACGGTCGAGAATGCCGCGGTACCGCTCGGCGAACAGTGCATCGCCCGCCTCGGCGCGATAGTTGTGGAGATACGCGCAGGAGCTGAGACGAATCGGGGCGGGACCCTCGTAGAAGGCCGTGTGGGCGTCCGCCAGGTAACTCCGATACTGCCCGACCTGCGCCGACGGGTGGAGCATGTCGCGCTCGGCCCCGCCGACCCAGGTCGACACCAAATTCTCGCCGTCCGACGCCCGGCACCTGTCCCACTGCTTGAGTTCGACAATGACGGCGTTGTCTTGCCGCTCGCTGTCGCGTCCGCAGACCAGGCAATCGAGGCGCCTGGAAGTCAAGGGGAGCTGATACTCCAGCACAACTCCGTGGTCGGTGAGTTCGGCTAGTTGGAAGACATGAGCCATAGCGCTCAGGGACACCCGCCAAGAGTTCACCTCCGCCGGTGAGGGGTTGAAACGGTAGCTGCGGAAGAACGACGCCTTGAGCTTTTCTGAGATCTGGTTCCGCGCGGTGTCAGCGACGAACTGCTTGGAACTGCCGGAGTACAGGCGCATAGCTAGAGATCGGAGTACTTTCTGTTCGAGCCGCGAGCTTTGTCCACCGGATACCGCTCGGCGTTCTTGCCCATCTTCCGTTCGAAGACGGCCACCAGATCGATGTTGAAGCGGTCGGCCAGACGCAGCAGGAAGAAGAGCACGTCCGCCGCCTCGTCCTCAATCCGCTCACGTTTCACGGGATCGTCGAAGGATCGGAATCGGAACCGTTCGAGCAACTCCGCCGCCTCGGTGGCTAGCCCGATGGCGAGGTCTTTCGGGCCGTGGAACTGGTCCCAGTCCCGCTCTTCGCAAAACCGTCGGACAGCGAGCGATAGGGCGTCTAGGGAAGTGCTGGCGTTACTCATCCGGTCTTTCGCCGGGCCGCGATACCCCCCCCCAAGGAATATCGTCCCTTTTATGTTGGGGAGAGTGAGGCCGGAGAGTGGCAGGGTGTTCGGAGAGGGGGGGCCAGGGAGGCCTTGCGGAGGGAGCGGAGCGACCGCAGCAAGGCCTCCCTGGCCCCCGCCGGGCTCCCGCCTCCACTGCTTCCGCCAAGCCGGCGCGGGGCTGCCCGATGCCCGCCGCGGCTGCCACAAGCGCTACGCCGTCTCCGACGCAGCTGCCTGCGCCCTCGCCACCGTCTTGTTCCAGGCTCCTTCCTTCCTCGCGTTCCAGCGCCGCAGGCAGGAGCAGTCCTCCCGCTCCAACTGCCACACCCTCTTGGGCGTGCAGGCCATCCCCTCCTATGGTAGAGAGGTGCCCGAGAGCGGGAACCCAGGCAGGATCCGGGATCCTCTCTTCCCTGGCCGCAGGTGGCGTCAGCCACCGCTGCGGCCACTATCAGATCTCTCCCTGCCCCAGCGCAGGGAGGGTGCCGGCGGGGCCTGGCCAGGCCCCGCCGGCGGCGACGGGTCGGACCGTTTTGTCCCTCGGCCTTGTGAGCCGTGCGGTAGCTTGGTCGGCCCGTCGCAGCAATTCCTGTGCGCCCTCAACGGAAGCGTGGGTACAGACCCGCATCGCAAAAGGACAGGAACGCAGGAATGTCCACTGGCCATCGAAAGGAAAGGAACTCAGCCATGACCACTCCCACTCCAATTGTAGTCGCCGGCATCGATGTCGGCAAGTCCGGACTCGACGCCCATCTCGAACCCGGCGGCCAATCCCGGCACTTCGCCAATACCAAGCACGGCCGCCGCGCTCTGCGCAACTGGCTCGTCCGGCACGGCGTCACCCGCGCCGTCTTCGAACCCACCGGGCGCTACCATCGCCCGTTGCACCAGTGCCTGTTCGACTCCGGCCTCGAAACCGTTGCCGTCAACCCGCTGCGCTCCCGGCGCTTCGCCGAAGCCATCGGCAGGCTCGCCAAGAACGACCGCGTCGACGCCTCCATGCTGGCCCGCTACGGCCTCCTCTCCGGCTTGGCCGCCACCCCGCCCAAAGCCCCTATCTTGCATCGTCTCAACGACTTGATCGCGATCCGGCGCAAGCATGTCGCCCAGCGCGCGGCCCAGCTCAAGCTGCACTCCCAGCTGGACCCCGACACCGCCAGCGAATTGGGTGGCCCGCTGATCCAGGTCTTCGACGAGCTGAGCAGGCAAGCCGGCAAGGCGCTGCAAGCCTGCATCGACTCCGACCCGGAACTGGCCCGACGGGCCGCGATCATCCGCTCCATCCCCGGCTTCGGCCCCGCCAACGCCGCCAGCCTGTGCGCCGACATGCCCGAGCTCGGCTCCATCGACCGCCGCCAGGCGGCCGCTCTGATCGGCGTCGCGCCCTTCGACCGCGACAGCGGCCAGAGCAGCGGCGGCCGCCATATCAAGGGCGGCCGCGAGCATCCGCGCAACCTGCTCTACATGGCCGCCACTTCGGCCATCCGCTTCAATCCTCCGATGCAAGCCTTCTTCGAGCGCCTCAGCGCCAGCGGCAAGGAGCACAAGGTCGCCCTGGTCGCCGTCATGCGCAAGCTGATCACGCTCGTCAACGCCTTGCTCCGCGCCGACCGCGAATGGCAGCCCGAAGCGCCCGCCGCCGGATCGCCGTGCTGAGCGAAGTGGAGTGGGAGTTCATGTTTTCATGATGCACGGACCTCTCGATCGAACCGCCCCGCTGCCGCCGGCCGGGGGAGAGACTTCCGCCGACTACGGCTGCCTGGCCTGCCGCGCCGCCATGCCGGTCGGCCGCCGGGGCCCGATGCCCGTCTGCTGCCGCCGTTGCGCCAAGCGCCTCCAGCACCTCCGCGCCCGCTCCGGCCCCGCCTGCGATCCCCGCTCGCCCGTCCCGCGACGCCGGCTCGCGGCCCGCGCCGAATTGCTGCGCACCGCGATCCGCAACGCGCGTGCCGAGCTGGCCGAGGTCGAGCGGCAGCAGGCAGACCTCGATCAGCTGGCGCGCGACCTCGACCTTGCAGCAGAGCAGGCACGCCGCCGCAACCTGCTCGGACATGCGCAGAATTCATCCGCCTTTCCGGCCATTACCGGGAAAAACGCTTGACATTCATCACGGAAGCTGCATGATACTCGAGGTTCTCTTTCGAAGGCAGCCGTGCCGGCCCTTGAGACTTCGGCTTGGGAGGGCGTTGTAGTCGCGGCCGTTTTCGTAGTCCGCGCGTCGACAGGCCACGAAACGCCTCTCATGGGGAATAGAAGTGAGGTAGCCCCGCCAAAGAGAATCACCTTGTCGAGTAGCCTTGCCATGCCGCGGAGGTTGCCGCCCCGAGGTGACCGTCCGCGGCGTCAGGCCTCCTCCGTCGCGCTCCCATCCAGTAGAGTCGAGGAGAGACGCGCGCACCTTAGCAAGGAAGCAGTAGCTGTTTTGGGGTGTTCCTACGGCTTTCGCCATCTGTAGGTGCCTCACTGGCCTTCCCGCATAGCCACGGTTCCTCTCCCCGCTCGTCAAACCGGACGTGCAGTTTCCCCGCATCCGGCTTTCAGTGGAAATCATGCCTTCGCCCACGGAAGGCTCGCAGTCGTTGGCGCGAGGCGGACGAGGCCGTACTCTTCGCGCAGCCTCTTGTCCGGGAATCGCACGTACTTCCCGGCCTTCACCTTGTGCTTCCGACAGAGCCACTGGCGCAGCCGCCGGACCGCATGCTGGTCGATCGCGTTGTAGGCCGGACTCACTTGCCCGAGATGGAAGTAGTTCGCCCATCCGGTCATGGACCGGTTCAGGTGTTCTATCATCTCTTCCCGGGACATTTGCCCGTACCTTGGCGCCGTCCATTCGCTGATCTTGCGGCAGATGCCTTGGACGCTTGCCTTGCTGGGGCGGGTGCCAATGTAGGCTCCCTTCCCGTTCGGGCGGTAGTTGCGTCCGATGCGGTAGCCCAGGAACTCGAACGGCTCCTCCGGGCACCGCAGGCAGCGGGTCTTCCGTGCGTTGACCGGCAGCTTCAGAACTCCCATGATCCGTTGGACCGCCGCCAGCATCCCTGCCGCCGGGGCCTTGCCGATCACACAGAAGTCGTCCGCGTAATTCACGATCTCCGCGCGGAAGCGCCGGGCATAGCCCAGCGTCTTCCAGCCCAGTATGAAGCGCCGCATGTAGAGGTTGCTGAGCAAGGGCGAGATCGGAGCCCCTTGCGGAGTCCCTTTCCGTTCCCTGCGCGCCCGGTTCGTGCGGCGTGTGCCGCCCTGTCCGTCGTCCTCCTCGACCGGCATCTCCAGCCATCCCTTGACGAGTCCGAGCATCCGCCCGTCGCTCACGCGCCGCGCTATGCTCCGCATCAGTTCCGCGTGCGGAATTTCGCCAAAGTAGTTGGCTAGATCGCCATCGACAACCTCGTTGCACCCCCTGTTCAGGAGGCTGTGGACGTGGTTGACCGCGTCGTTCGCGCTCCGCCCCGGCCGGTAGGCGTACTGCTCCGGTTGCAGGTCGGCTTCGACAATCGGCGCCAGCACTAGCAGGGCCGCCGTCTGCGCCACCCGGTCCCGTATGCAGGGGATCCCCAGGGGCCGGAACTTGCCGGGCTGCTTCTTCGGGATCAGCACCTGCCGCACCGCTTGCGGCGCGTAGGTCCCGTCCTTCAGCTCCCTTGCCAGTTCCCCAAGCCATGGCTCCACGCCTCGCTCCTCGATGTCCTGGAAGCTCTCCCGGTCCACCCCGGCAGCCCCGCCGTTCCGGCGGACCTGCCTCCAGGCTTCCCTGAGAAAGTCCTCCCGCCACATCTTGTCGCTCAGCGCATGGAACCGCAGCTTCGGTTCTTCCTTCGCTTTCGCCTGTAGCACGGTCTGGAGTTTCCGAACCTTTTCTGACCCTGTTAGACCTTCGTCAGTGGTCATGCCTTGTCTCCTTTCCGTCCTGCTCTCCACTCAAGGCCCCTTTCCTCCGCGGGCGTTACCCCGCCTCTGCGGTACTACGGGCCTATCCGCCACCCTGCCGGCCCGGCCTGCCCCTCGCGGGGTTCCAGTTGATGCGTGCCGCATCTCCGACAGGGCTTCCCGTGTTGCTGCTTCCTTCCTCTTCCATGCGTGCCAGCGCCCTTACCCCGGCGGGAACGGATCGGTGCATCTGTCGCTCTCTTCCCGATCCGCCAACGGCCTTCCCCTTAACCACGAAAGAGTCGGCTCCCGCATTAAATGTTGCGAGGCCTGCTCGGCGTTCACTCGCGTTCCGGCCCGCATGTTCGCTGAGCCGCCCTAGGCGGCCCTTTGTCACCAGAGTGCTTCAGCCCACTTCGTTACCTCCGTGAACCGCCCTGGCTGCTACCAGCCGGAGCGTCAGTTGCTGGACGGGATTCGCACCCGCCAGAGGGAAGCGCCTTTCCACGGCGCACGCAGTTCTAAATTTAGGCTGCGTTGGGGTTCTTGCCGCTGCAGATGCCCGAATGAGGGGCCAGTTTCTGGGCTCTTGACTTTGCGGTCACCGCTTTGAAACATAAGATGTGGCCCCCGTTTCCGTCCTTGAGTCCCTCCTCAACAGATTCCGCCAGATCGCCTCCGCCTTGCCCGATCCCCGAACCGGCGCGAACAAGCGCTACAGCATCGCCGACGCCGCCTCCTGCGCCTTGGCGACGTTCTTCCTCCAAGCACCCTCCTTTCTCGACTTCCAACGCCGCATGCAGAAACAGGCCGCTCGCTCCAATTGCCAGTCCCTGTTCGGTGTCGAGGACATCCCTTGTGACAACTCCATTCGGAATCTCCTCGACGGACACGACCCCGACCGCTTCGCCCCCCTGTTTGCCGATTGCCTCCGAACCGCCCGCGACCACGGGGCCCTCGAGCCCTTCCTCCGCCTCGACGGCCGCATTGCGGTCGCGCTCGACGGAATCCAAATCCACTGCTCCGACTCGATCCGCTGCCCGCAGTGCTCGATCCGCCATGTCGGGGCCCACAAGACCGAGCAGTACTTCCATACGATGCTCGCGGCGACGGTCGTCGCCGACGGCCACAACCGCGTCCTGCCGCTCATGCCGGAGTTCGTCCAGCCCCAGCAGGACCCGGCCGCGGACCAGCCGGGTCTGTCCGAGGAGCAGCGCAAGCAGGACTGCGAGCGCAACGCCGCCAAGCGCTGGCTGCCCGCCCACAGCGACGAGCTGCGCCCCTACCGGCCGGTCTTCCTCGGCGACGACCTGTACTGCTGCCAGTCCCTGTGCCGACTGGTCCTCGACCTCCGGGCGGACTTCCTTTTCGTCTGCAAGCCCGGTAATCACAAGCGGTTATACGAACTGATCCATGACGACTTCACCCACTCGACCGGCTGGATCCGCACCCGCAACCACAAACGCCAGGTCGAGTTGCAGCGCTATCGCTGGATGCACGGCCTGCCGGTCCGCGACTCCGACGATGCCGTGCAAGGAACCTGGATCGAGTTCGAGATCCAGCGCCAGGGCAAGCCCACCTACTACAACACCTTCTTCACCAGCTTGGAGGTCACCGCCGAGAACGTGGCCGGGATTGCCCGCCTCGGAAGAGCCCGCTGGAAGATCGAGAAATGTGCAATTGCACATTTCTCGATAAATGTGAATTTCAGGATTATGTGAATTCCGCTCTGTAAGCCCTTGCCAAGCCGAGGCACGGGGGCTCTGCCAGTTCACATAAAAATACGGCGGTGGCAGGATTGTCGGATCGTCTTTCGTTTCGAAAGGAGGTCTGAACATGTTCGAAACACTCTTCAAGGAGGCGCGAACGGTGCAGCGGCACCTAGCCGCCCCGCTGCTCCGGTTGCGCCTCTGCTACCTAGATCACTGCGCGGCACGAGGGCTCGCAGACAGAACGATCCGCGATGTCGCCAGACACCAGCTGCAGGCGGTGCAGTTGCTGCCCTTGCAGGAGCCGGGCCCGATCCCGGTCGCCGAGGTCGAAGCGGCCGGGCAGCGGTGGGCGGCCGGCCGCAAAGTCGAGCAAGGCGGGAAGCGTCAGCGGGCCTTCGTAACAGGCACGCTGAGGTGGCTTCGCTTCAGCGGACGCCTGGATGCGACAGATCCCGAGCCGACGCCCCACGCCGAGCGGCTGGCGGCGTTTGCCGACAGCTTGCTCCGCGAGCGCGGACTGTCTGCGGAATCGGTCCGCAACTACTGCTCCCGAGCGCGGGAGTTCCTGCGCCGGCACTGTGGCGACAAGCCGTCGCTGGCAGACATCACGGTCGCCGATGTGGACCGGGCCTTGGCGGACAAAGCGTCGCAGGATGTGGCGCGGAAGACATTGGCTGCCTATGCCAGCGCCTTGCGAGCGTTCTTTCGGTACGCCGAGGACTGCGGCCGGTGCCGTCCGGGCTTGGCCGCAGCGATCCCGTTGCCCCGTCAGTACTCCTTGGAGACCCTGCCAGCGGGCCCAGCCTGGGAGGACGTGCAGCGGCTGCTGGCCGCCACCGAAGGGGACCGGCCAGCGGATGTCCGGGACCAGGCCATCCTCCTGCTGCTCGCTGTCTACGGCCTGCGTTCGGGGGAAGTCCGCGGACTGCGCCTGGACGACCTCGACTGGGTGGCGGAAACGATGTGCGTCCGCTGCCCCAAGCCGGGGCGTACTCACCTGTATCCGTTGTCGCGGACGGTCGGTGACGCCATCCTGCGCTATGTGCGGGGCGTGCGTCCAGCCTCCCTGCACCGCGAGGTCTTCCTGTCCCTGCAAGCCCCGGCCCGACCGCTGAGCACGACCGGGCTCTGGCGCGTCGTCGGACCCCGCCTGCGACGGTTAGGCATCGATTCGCAGCGCAGCGGGCCCCACGCATTGCGGCATGCCTGTGCTCAGCACCTGTTGGATACAGGCTTCTCCCTGAAGCAGATCGGGGATTGTCTGGGACACCGGCACCCGGACTCGACCGCGGTCTACGCCAAGACCGGGCTCGGCGCGTTACGGGAAGTGGCCGCCTTCGATTGGGAGGGCGTGCTGTGACAGTCCGGGACGCCATTGAGCGTTACGTCGCCTGGAAGCGCTCCTCGGGAGCGCGCTTCCAAGCTGGCGCGAACGCACTCAACCATTACGCTTGCCTCGTGGGTAGCGAGACCGACCTCGACGAAGTCGGGGAGCACGAAGCCGCCGCCTTTCTGACCGGCTCCGGACCCTTGACCCCCACGCGAAGCGTCAAACGTTCGATTCTGGATGGCTTCTACCGCTACGCGCTGGGGCGCGAGCTGGCCAGCCGCTCGCCGCTGCCCGCGCTGGAGCCGCCACGCCCCCCTTCGGCCCCTCCGTATCTGTATAGCCGGGACGAGGTGGGCCGCCTGCTGGAGGCCGCGCAAGCCCCTCTCAAGCGTGTGCGGCAACTCGGGCCGCAGACGTTCCGCGCCTTGCTGCTACTGCTGTATGGCGCAGGCTTGCGTCTCGGGGAGGCCCTGCAACTCACCCATGCTGATGTCGATCTGGCCAACCTGCTGCTGACTGTCCGCAAATCGAAGTTCGGCAAGACCCGTCTCGTCCCGTTGGATCCGACCCTGGGAAAAGCCCTGGCAGCCCATGCGGCCCGCACCCTGCCGGCGGATCCCGCCGGGGCGGCCGGGCACCCCTTCTTCGCCAACCGAGACGGCACGCCGCTACGCCAAGCGACGGTCCGCGGCCGCTTCCGGGTCGTGCGCGAAGCTGCTGGCATCCCGCTTCTGGAGGGAGCCCGTCGTCAGCCGTGTCTGCACGACCTGCGGCACGCCGCTGCCCAGCATCGGCTGGTCAGCTGGTACCGCCAGGGACAGGACGTCCAGCGCCTGCTGCCGGTTCTGTCGACCTACCTGGGGCACGTCAGCCTGGCCTCGACGCAGCTCTACCTGAGCATGACCCCCGAACTGCTGGGCGCCGCCTCGGCGCGCTTCGCGCGGTATGCCGAACCTCGCGGAGGCTGCCATGCGTGACAGATCCACTCTCGGTTTCTGGCTGCGCCGCTTCTTGGCGGAGCATCTGGTGAGCGAACGCAACCTGTCGCGCAACACCCAGCTCGGCTATCGCGACACGTTCACCCTGCTCGTGCCCTGCCTCGCCGAACAGGCCCGCAAGCCGTCCGAGCGCCTCGCTGTACGCGACATGGGCGCCGCGCAAGTGCGGGCCTTCTTGGCCGGCCTCGCCGAACAACGCGGCTGCTCGCCGCAAACCTGCAACCAACGCCTGGCCGCCATCCGCTCCTTCGCCCGCTTCGTGGCCAGCCGTGATCCCGAGCATCTCGAATGGGCCGGCCAGATCCGGGCCATCTCGGCGAAACGGGCGGATCCGCGCCCCGTGACCTACCTCGAGAAGCACGAAATGGACGCCCTGCTGGCCGTGCCGGACCGCACCACAGCCCAGGGTCGCCGCCAGTACGCAGTCCTTGTTTTCTTGTACAACACGGGCGCCCGCGTATCCGAACTGACCCGCCTGACGGTCGGCGACTTGCAGCTAGCCGATCGCCCGGAGTCCCATTCCCTTGTGACCCTGCATGGCAAGCGTGGCAAGATTCGCCGTGTCCCAGTCTGGCCCAGTACAGCCACTGTGCTGTCCGAACTGGCGGGCGACCGCCCTGCGGACGCCTTCCTGTTCCACAGCCGGACCGGTCATCCCTTCACACGGTTTGGTATCCGAGCACTGGTCAAACGGTGCGCCGAGGCTGCCGCGCAGCGGGTGCCCTCCCTGACGGCCAAGGCCGTTATCAGCCCCCACACACTGCGCCACAGCTGCGCCACTCATCTGTTGCGCGCCGGTGTGGATCTGAACACGATCCGTGCCTGGCTCGGCCACGTCAGCGTCGATACCACGAACATCTATGCCGAGGTGGATCTCGAGACCAAGGCCCAAGCGATCGCTTGCTGCGACCCGCCCAAGACGCAACCGGCACGGCCATGGAAGGAGGACAAAGGCCTGATTGAGTTCCTCCGGACGCTCTGAGGCCATCAGGATTATGTGAACCCGCAGAGCCCCCGTGCCTCGGCTTGGCAAGGGCTTACAGAGCGGAATTCACATAATCCTGAAATTCACATTTATCGAGAACGAGGCCTTCCATTGCCTGTCCTGCCAGGGCTACAATCTCAAGCACAATTTCGGGCACGGCAGCCGGGGCCTGGCCAATCTGCTCGCCACTCTCAACCTGCTCGCCTTCGCGCTGCACACGCTGCTGGACGGCATGCGGGGCTTGTGGCGGCAATGCCGCGACGATGCCGGCACACGCCGCAACTTCTTCAATGATCTGCGCTGTCTGTCGCAGCGGTACTGGTTCCCGAACTGGACGAGCTTGCTCACCGAGATGCTGGCTGACCACGCCCCGCGGGCCGGCCCCGGGCTCACGCTCCCATGAGATTGCGACCGAATTCCCCGGCGACCGCCGGACCCGCAGGGGGCCCGCAGCAGACGTCTGCCCCGAGGGTGCCGGAACTGCCGGTGAGGCGCTCGGAGCCGTCCACAGGTGTGCCACTCGCTACTGCCGAGCCGCCACTGGTGCCCTCCCAACTTCTCTGCAACACCCCCGAACGCCCGGCGAGACGCCAACAGCCCACCTGCATCTCAGGTTTTGAGAATCGCTGGCTCCCATCCCTCGATCTCGACCGCCCAGATAATGTATACTAAAGGGTACAGATTGGACACCACTACCCGGTGGTGCCTACCTCGTCGAACAACATGAGCAGTGCAGTTGACCAAATCGAAGGCCTGACCAGCCAAGACTACAAGTACGGTTTCGTCACCGATATCGCCCAGGAGACGCTGGCTCCAGGCCTGACCGAGGACACCGTTCGCTTCATTTCCGCCAAGAAGAACGAGCCCGAGTGGCTGCTCGATTGGCGCCTGAAGGCGTTCCGCAACTGGCAGGGCATGGACGAGCCGACCTGGCCGAACGTCCACTACCCCAAGATCGACTACCAGTCGATCTCCTACTACGCGGCGCCCAAGAGCGACGACGACCGTCCCAAGAGCCTGGACGAGGTCGATCCGGAACTGCTCGCCACCTACGAGAAGCTGGGCATCCCCCTGGAGGAGCGTGCCGCGCTGGCCGGGGTGGCCGTAGACGCGGTGTTCGACAGCGTCTCGGTGGCAACGACCTTTCGCGAGAAGCTGGCCGAAGCCGGCGTCATCTTCATGCCGATCTCCGAAGCGGTGCGCGAGCATCCGGAACTTGTCCGCCAGTACCTGGGCTCCGTCGTGCCTCCCTCGGACAATTTCTTTGCCGCGCTGAACTCGGCAGTCTTCTCGGACGGGTCGTTCGTGTTCATTCCGAAAGGCGTGAACTGTCCGATGGAGCTTTCGACCTACTTCCGAATCAACGCCATGAACACGGGGCAGTTTGAGCGCACCCTGATCGTGGCCCAGGAAGGCAGCTACGTCAGCTACCTGGAGGGCTGCACCGCGCCGATGCGAGACGAGAACCAGTTGCACGCGGCCGTGGTCGAGCTGGTCGCGCTGGACAACGCGCGCATCAAGTACTCCACGGTGCAGAACTGGTACCCGGGCGACAAGGACGGGAATGGCGGCATTTACAACTTCGTGACGAAGAGAGGGGCCTGCCGGGGCCGGAACTCGAAGATCTCCTGGACACAGGTGGAAACGGGATCGGCCATCACCTGGAAGTACCCCAGCTGCATCCTGATCGGAGACAACTCGGTCGGGGAATTCTATTCCGTGGCGGTGACGAACAACCACCAGCAGGCTGACACCGGCACGAAGATGATCCACATCGGCCGGAACACGACCTCGACCATCATCTCGAAGGGCATTTCCGCCGGAGTGTCGAACAACTCCTACCGCGGCTTGGTGAAGATCCTGCCCAAGGCGGAAGGCGCGCGGAACTTCTCGCAGTGCGACTCGATGCTGATGGGCGACCGGTGCGGAGCCCATACCTTCCCCTATCTGGAGGTGCGCAACAAGTCCGCGCAGGTGGAGCACGAAGCGACAACATCCAAGATCGGCGAGGACCAGATCTTCTACCTGAACCAGCGCGGCATCGAGACCGAGGACGCGGTGTCGATGATCGTCAACGGGTTCTGCAAGGAAGTCTTCCGCGAGCTGCCGATGGAGTTCGCCGTGGAGGCCCAGAAGCTTCTGGGAGTGAGTCTCGAGGGAAGCGTCGGCTAGAGGACGACGCGCGGAATCGACGAGAACGGAAATGCTGCATGTTCGAAACCTGCACGTCGGTGTTGACGGACAGGAGATCCTGCGAGGCGTGGACCTCGATGTAAGCCCGGGCACGGTTCATGCCGTCATGGGCCCGAACGGTTCGGGCAAGAGCACGCTGGCCTCGGTGCTGGCAGGGCGCGACGGCTACGACGTCACGGCCGGTACTGTCACCTACAGCGGCCAGGACCTGCTCGAGATGGATCCCGAGATCCGCGCTCGCGAGGGGATATTCCTCGCGTTCCAGTACCCCGTGGAAGTGCCCGGCGTGACCACGATGTACTTCATGCGCGAGTCGCTGAATGCGGTGCGCAAGCACCGCGGCCAGCCGGAGCTCTCAGCAGGCGACTTCCTGCGTCTGGCCAGGGCGAAAATTCGCCCCCTCGGCATAGACGCCGACATGCTCAAACGGGCTGTCAACGAAGGATTCTCGGGCGGGGAGAAAAAGCGGGGCGAGATCTTCCAGATGGCAATGCTGGAGCCGAGCCTGGGAATTCTCGACGAGACCGACTCCGGCCTGGATATCGACGCGCTCAAGATCGTGGCAGACGGCGTCAACGCGCTGCGCAGCGCCGAGCGCTCTTTCGTGGTCATCACGCACTACCAGCGCCTGCTCGACTACATCGTGCCGGACTACGTCCACGTGCTGTCCGACGGACGGATCGTCCGTTCGGGCGACAAGTCCCTCGCGCTCGAACTCGAAGAGCGGGGATACGGCTGGATCGAGCAGCTCACCGGCCAGACGGCAACGTTGGGGGTCTAGGCGTGCCGGCCGCAACCGAACAGCTCACCCTCTACCTGGACCGCTTCAGCGAGACGCTTCGCCGGACCGACGGCGAGCCGGGCTGGCTGCGACAGCGGCGCGAACGCGCCTTGGAGCGGTTCCTCACGCTCGGGGTGCCCACTCACCGGGACGAGGAGTACAAGTACACGAACCTGTCGGCGCTGGCCGACGGCGAGTTGCTGCTGCGAGCTCCGCAAGGCGACGGTCTCCCATCGGGCACTCCCTATGCCGCGGACGGCGACCCCTCGCTGACGTTCGCAGGCTCGCCCGGCGCGGTCTCGGTTCGCGGAAGGCTGCCCCGGGGAGTGCGGGTGCGCAGCATTTCCGATGCCCTTCGCGCGAAGCCCGGTTCCCTCGCGGACTACCTGGCGGCTACCGCTCCTTTCGAGGAGCACGCCCTGTGCGCCCTCAACACGGCGTTCTTCGAGGACGGCGCTGTGGTCGAGGTGGACGCCGGCGCAATCATCGAAGAGCCGATTCATCTGGCATTCGGCGACGGGCCCGCCGGACGGCACCCGCGCGTGCTCGTCCTGGCCCGGCGCAATTCCTCGGTCCGCGTCATCGAGACCTACGCGGGATCGGGAGCCTACTGGCGGAACGCCGTCACCGAGATCCGCGCCGAAGCGAACGCGCGCGTCGACCACTACCGCGCCCAGCTCGAGTCTCCAGAGGCGTACCACACGGGCCTGCTCCAGGCGGCGCAGGAACGGGACAGCTACGTCGGCACGTTCTCTCTCAGCTTCGGAGCCGCCATGGCCCGCAACGACATCGGCACCCGGCTGAACGGCTCGGGATGCGAGTGCTCGCTGGACGGGCTGTACGCAGTGTGCGACCGCCAGCACGTCGACCACCACACGGCCATCGACCACGCAATGCCCCATTGCAACTCGCACCAGCTGTACAAGGGGGTACTCGACGGGCATGCGAGAGGGGTGTTCAACGGCAAGATCTTCGTCCGTCCCGACGCGCAGAAGACCGACGCTGTGCAGAGCAACAAGAACCTCCTGCTTTCCGACAATGCCGAGGTCAACACCAAACCGCAGCTTGAAATCGACGCCAACGACGTCAAGTGCACGCACGGAGCGACGATCGGGCAGCTGGATGCGGCGGCAGCATTCTATCTCCGCTCGCGGGGCATCGGCGCCGCCCAGGCTCGCAACCTCCTGACGTACGCCTTCGCAGCGGACGCGCTGGAGCGCATCCGGATCGCGCCGCTGAAAGAGCACTTCGAGGCGCTGCTGCTCGCGCGCTTCGCCCCGGAGGCAATCTGATGCGGCAACCGCAAGGCGCGCAGCGATGACACTGGCCGCGACAGAGACGCTTCCCGCCCTCGATGCGGAGTCCTTGCGCAGGGACTTCCCCGCCCTCCACCAGACGGTCCACGGGCGCCCGCTCGTCTACCTCGACAACGCGGCATCGTCCCAGACTCCGAGGCCAGTCATCGACGCGCTGGTCGGGTACTACGAGAACGACCGTTCCAACGTGCATCGCGGCATCCACGAGCTCAGCCAGCGCGCCACCGACAAGTACGAGTCAGCCAGGCTCCGCGTGCAGCGATTCCTCAACGCCGCCGAACCTGAAGAGATTGTCTGGACAAGAGGGGCGACGGAAAGCATCAACCTCGTCGCGGCAACCTGGGGCCGGGTCCATGTCAGCCGGGGAGACGACGTGATCATCTCGGCCATGGAGCACCACTCCAACATCGTGCCCTGGCAGATCCTATGCGAGGAAAAAGGCGCCAATCTGCGCGTCATTCCGATGAACCGAGCCGGCGAGCTGCGCCTCTCGGAACTGGGCAAGCTGCTCTCGGGCCGCCCCCGGATCGTAGCGGTCACGCAAGTGTCGAACGCGCTCGGGACGGTGAATCCGGTCCGCGAAATCGCAGCCAGGGCGCACGCTGCAGGCGCGGTCTGCTTGGTGGACGGCGCCCAGGCAGCACCCCACATGGGAGTGGACGTCAGAGAGCTCGGCTGCGACTTTTTCGCCCTTTCGGGCCACAAGATGTGCGGCCCGACCGGCATCGGCGCCCTGTACGCCCGACGGGCGCTGCTCGAGGAAATGCCGCCTTACCAGAGCGGCGGGGACATGATCTCGTCCGTGAGCTTCGAGAAGACTGTGTACAACGACCTGCCGTACCGCTTCGAGGCCGGGACGCCGATGATCGCAGGAGCGATCGGACTCGGAGCGGCGGTGGACTACCTGGAAGCGGTCGGCATGGACAGAATCGCCTCGTACGAGGCGGAACTGCTGGCATACGGTACCGACCGGCTGTCCGGCATCGATGGCCTGCGACTGATCGGCACCGCCCAGGACAAGGCCAGCGTGCTGTCCTTCGAGGTCGAGGGCATTCATCCCGCGGATCTCGGGACGATCCTGGACCGTCAGGGAATCGCCCTGCGCGTCGGCCATCACTGCGCGGAGCCGGTGATGCGCTTCTACGGGGTGTCCGCGACCACGAGAGCCTCGCTAGCCTTCTACAACACGCGCTCCGACTTCGACGCACTGGCGGACGCGATCGATACCGCCAAGGAGATATTCGCCTGATGTCAATGCTCACGCTCGGCCTCAACGACGACCCCGGCAAAGCCGATAGCAGCCCGGCGGCCGAGGCCGCGGAAGCGTCGACCGGCGGCCTGAACACGGGCGCCCTAGCGGAGGCTCCGAAATACGGGGACTTCGTTCCGAGCATGCACTCGAACATGACGATGACGTCGCCGCTGCCTCCCAAGGAGCCGGAGTACGGCCCGGACGCGACCTTAGAGGAGAAAGTGGTTGCGGTGCTGAAGACGTGCTACGACCCGGAGATCCCGGTAGACATCTACCAGCTCGGCTTGATCTATCAGGTTTTCGCGCCGCGCGCCCCGGAGCAGCCGGACAAGGTCAAGGTCCTCATGACCCTTACCGCGCCGAACTGCCCGGCTGCCCAGACGCTTCCCGCGGAAGCGAAGTACAAGATCGAGAGACTAACGGAGGTCGAGGACGCCGAGATCGAGATCACGTTCGAGCCGCCCTGGACACCGGAAAAGATGAGCGAGGAAGCCAAGCTCGTCCTGAACCTTATCTGAGGCAAGATCATGCAACTCAGTTCCCAGGAAGAATACGGATTGCGCTGCCTGCTGCGCCTCGCCCAGGCGGGGCCCGGCGAGATTCTCAGCATCCACGAGATCTCGCAGGCGGAGGGCATATCGGTCCCGCACGCGGCCAAGCTGATGCGGGTGCTCCGCGAGGGAGGCCTCGTTGCGAGCGAGCGCGGGCAGGCGGGCGGATACCATCTCGCGCGAACAGCTGAGGCGATCAGCGTCAAGCAAGCTGTCGGAGTCCTCGGAGGCGATTTCTTCGGGGGCGATTTCTGCGGGCGGTACTCTGGACACGAAGCGCATTGCATGCGCTCGACCGACTGTTCGATCAGGTCGCTCTGGCGCGCGATCCAGGCGGTCGTCGATCAGCTGCTGAGCCAGACCAGCCTGCAAGACCTCATGTGCGGGGAGCACGAGATGGACCGTTTCGTCGGAGATCTCGTGGTGCTCGCCGGGGCTATCGACTCCACACCGGCGGAAGCGAATCATGGCTGACGAGCAGCGAATTCAAACAGCGCTCCGAACCGTGGTCCATCCGGACTACGGCAAGAACATCATTGAACTGGGCCTTGTCCAGGACTTCTCCGTAAACAGCGGCTCGGTGCGATTCAAGCTCCAGAATACGGTGCCCGGCGACGGGCGAGGGGCATCCGTGCTGTCGGAAGCGATCGAGGCAGTGCAAGCCGCTGCCCCGTCCGCTCGGGTCGAAGCCGAACTGACGAGCAGCGCAAGAGTCAACCCGGCCAGCAGCTCCGGCAAGGGCTCCATCGATGGAGTCGCTAACATCATTCCGGTCGCCTCCGGCAAGGGCGGCGTCGGAAAGTCAACGGTTTCGGCCAATCTCGCCCTCGCCCTCGCGGCGGCGGGAGCCAAGGTCGGCCTGATGGACGCTGACGTGTACGGGCCGAGCATCCCCCACATCATGGGCGCGACCGGCGGCCCCACGCACGGCGGGCGGGGCATCATCCCGATAATGACCCACGGCATACCGATCATTTCGACGGGCTTCTTCATCCGCAAGGACCAGGCCGTTGTCTGGCGCGGGCCGATGCTGGCGAAGATGGTGGAGCAGCTCACCAACCAGGTCGAATGGGGCCAGCTGGACTACCTGGTGGTCGACCTGCCTCCGGGAACCGGCGACGTCCAGCTGAGCCTTTGCCAGCGCCTGGCGCTGACAGGAGCGGTCGTGGTGACAACGCCGCAGCCCATGGCGGTCAACGTGGCCGAGAAGGCAATCATCATGTTCCAGCAGCTCAAGACCCCGCTCCTCGGGGTGGTCGAGAACATGAGCTACTTCGAGTCGCGGGCAACCGGCGAGCGCGAGTATATCTTCGGCTCGGGCGGGGCGGAGCGAATTTCGGAGCGATGGAGCATTCCGGTGCTAGGAAGGATTCCTCTCGCGACGACAGTGCGCGAGACATCCGACGACGGAACTCCGATCGTGCTGGCGGACCCGCAGGCTCCCGCCGCTCAAGCCTTTTTCGAGGTCGGCAAGCAGCTTGCGGCCGAGGTGGCGATGCACAACCTCCAAGCCGAGAGCGAGGCGATGGTCCAGATCAACTTTTGATCCGGGGCCCCGTCAGGGCGTCACATGTTGTTGGCACCGGTTTCGGCGACTAGCTGGGAGGCGCGCAGCAACCCGTCCACAGTGCCGGCATCCGTCCACCAGCCATCGAGAATCTCCCAGGTCATGGCGCCTTCCCGGATGTACTGGTTGTTGACGTCGGTGATTTCAAGCTCGTCGCGCTCGGATCGTTCGAGGCGGTCGATCTTGTCGAATACCGTTTCATCGAACATATAGATGCCGGTCACGGCGTAGCTGGACCCGGGCCTGACCGGCTTTTCCACAATGGATTCGATTGCGTCGTTGGAGAAGGTCGGCACGCCGTAACGCGCCGGGTCCGGCACCTGCTTGAGAAGGATCTTGGCCCCGCGCGCCTGTCGGCGAAAGGCCTCGACAGCCCCGACCACGTTTCGCTGAATAATGTTGTCGCCGAGCATGACGCATAGCTTCTCGCCCCGCGAGAAGTGGCGAGCGAGATCCAGCGCTTCCGCAATGCCTCCCTCGCCTTCCTGATACGTGTAGTCGAGGTGCTTCAAGCCGAATTCGCGCCCATTGCCGAGAAGCCGGAGGAAGTCGCCTGCGTTCCGGCCACCAGTGACGATCAGGATGTCCCGGATACCCGCATTGACAAGCGTGCGGATCGGGTAATAGATCATGGGCTTGTCATAGACGGGAAGCAGATGCTTGTTGATGATCCGCGTGATCGGATCCAGACGGGTCCCCAAACCCCCCGCTAGGACTACACCTCGCACAAGTTCCTGATTGTACTGGACAACGGCGCTGCCGGGTCCACAGCCAACCTTATCGATGTTCCGCGAAGAACTCGGCCATCTGTCGCCTCAGCAGGCCGACGGAACCGAGCACTGCCACAAGGTTCGGGATTGCCATCAACGCGTTCATCGTGTCCGAGATCGCCCAGACTGCCTCCAGTCCGCCGACGGCGCCGACGTAGGCGGCTGCGACCCAAGCCAATCGGTAGGGCAGAGTGCTGCCGGAACCGAAGAGGTACGTGATGCCAGTCTCGCCGTAGAACGCCCAGCCGATTGTCGTCGAAAACCCGAACAGAGCGACTCCGATCGTCACCATGTGGGTGCCCCATTCACCAGGCAGTCCCTGCGCGAATGCCTGGCTGGTGAGTTCCATTCCAGTACTTCCCGATGTCCAAACGCCGGTTGAGAGCACCGCGCAGGCGGTGAGCATGCAGACCAGAAGCGTATCGACGAAGACTCCGAAGATGCCATAGGTAGCCTGGCGCACGGGGTGGTCAGTCACGGCCGCGGCGTGCACCATCGGCGCGCTTCCGAGGCCCGCCTCGTTCGAGAACAGGCCGCGGGCAACACCCGTCCGGATCGCGCTGCGAAACGTAGCGCCCGCAAAGCCTCCGAGCGCTGCTTGCCCAGTGAACGCGGAACTCAGCACCAGGTCGATGACGCGCGGCATTTCGCCCAGATGGGTCGCGATGATGGACAAGGCGCAAAGCGTGTAGAGCACACACATAGCGGGAACTAGCACTGAGGCCACTTCGGCGATCCGCTGGATCCCGCCCAGCACTACGAGGGCAGTAATTCCGGCCAGCACCAACCCGGTCCCCCACTGGGGAAACCCGTACGTTACCCGCATTCCAGTCGCGACCGTGTTGGCCTGCGTCATGTTGCCGATGCCGAAGGCGGCCAGGGCGCAGAAGCTGGCAAAGAGGGCTCCGAGCCACGGCATGCGGAACTTGCTCGACAGGACGTACATCGCTCCGCCACGCATGACGCCGGCATCGTCCTTGCGGCGGAATTCGAGCGCGACCGCTATCTCGGCGAACTTGGTCGCCATGCCGACCACGCCTGTGACGAACATCCAGAAAACAGCGCCCGGGCCGCCGCTCGCGATGGCAATCGAGACGCCCGCGATATTTCCCACCCCTACCGTCGCGGACAGGGATGTCGCGAGGGCCTGGAAAGGCCGAACCGTCCCTTCTCCCCCCACGCTTCCGCCGACGCCAAATATCTGGCGGGCAGCGAATACGAACCGGCGGAACTGCACGCCCCGGAGCGCGAACGTCAGGAAGACGCCCGAGCCCATCAGCGCGAACATCATGGGTGCGCCCCAAACGATCGAATTGACGCTACTATTGAGTTCAAGCAGCCAATTCACGGATTGGAGCCTCGCACTATGCTAGTGCATCCTTCGGGAGTCTGGCACCGGCTCGTTCTGGCGTTGGAGAGACGACCGTGGAAGTACACCTAGCGTTCGACCGACACGGAGCGGCGGTAGAGCTGCCGGACGATCTCGACGCGCAGATCCTCCGGCCCAGATTCGCGGCCGGCCTGCCGAACGAAGACGCCGCGCTGGCGGCGGCAATAGCCGGCCCGATCGGATGCCCGGGGCTGGAGCGGATGGCGCGAGGCAAGCGCAGCGCGGCGATCGCGGTTTGCGACATCACGCGACCCGCCCCGAACAAGACTGTCCTGCCGCATGTGATCCGGGCGCTGGAAGCCGGGGGCGTGCCTGCGGAGAACATCACGATTCTCATCGCGACCGGCCTGCACCGGGAGGCAACCCCAAGCGAGCTCGACGAGATTCTGGGCGCCGAGATCGTCAAGCGGCATCCGGTTCATTCGCATCGGGCCAAGGACATCGAAGAGCAGGTCTTTCTGGGAGAGACTTCCAGTGGGACCCAGGCCTTCGTCGACGAGCGGTTCATCGAGGCGGACCTCCACATCACGCTGGGTTTCATCGAGCCTCACCTGATGGCGGGATTCTCCGGCGGGCGCAAGCTGATCTCCATCGGGCTGGCCGGCGAGCGGACTATCAAGCGCCTGCACAGCCCGCTCTTCATGCGCGACGCGAGCGCAACCGAGGGCTCGTTCCCGGACAATCCCCTGCATCGGGAACTGTTGGAGATCGCGGCGCTCGCCGGTCACGATTTCATGGTCGACGTGGCACTGACCGACACACGCGCGATCGCGGCAGTATTCGCCGGCGAGCCCGTTGCCGCCCACGCCAAGGGCGTGGAATTCGTCCGCCAGTCGACACTGGCCCATTTGGAGGAACCCGCCGACGCGGTGATCACGACATCGGGGGGCTATCCGCTAGACCTGACTTTCTACCAGGCTGTCAAGGGACTTACGGCTGCATCGCACATCGTGCGGGAAGGGGGCGAGATCCTGCTGGCCGCAGCCTGCAAGGAAGGGCTGGGCGGCCCCGAGTTCAGCAGCCTGGTGAGAACTGCGGGCGATTCGTCGGAACTGCTCGACGCCTTGACCGGGCAGACAGTCCAGGTCGATCAGTGGCAGGCCGAGAAGCTGGCCATGGTCGCAGAAAAGGCACGGCTGTCATTCTGCGTGCCGGGCCTCTCCCCGGACGACCGGTCCAAGCTATGGGGGCCGGCTCACTCGGATCCGCAGGAAGCCGTGGATGGAATGGTTAGCCGTCTCGGCAGCGGCGCCCGGTTGGTGGTAATTCCGGAAGGGCCCTACGTGTTCTCGCAGCTGGAATCGACTGCTCCGTCGGGTGCGTGAGCGTACATTGTCGCCGGACGCTGCCTCCGGTGCCCAGCTAGAGTGGATCCGCCCCTCCGCCTAGCAACCCCGGCGTCTGGTTCCGGGGAGGTCCGATGGACCAAGAGATTCACAGCAATACGATTCCCCGGGAAATCGATCCTGATTCGAGACTGCCAATTGGCCCGAGGGTTGCCGACCCACGGCCTGCGAGAGCGCCCGAGCGCGTCGTGCTCGAAGGCAGCTACGCGCGGCTCGAGCCTCTCGATCCGGCTGTCCATCGCACCTGGTCGGGGACGACCTCTACGCCGCTTCGAGGCCGCCGGATCGGGCCGCGCGCTTTCGCTACATGTCAGACCCGCCGCCCGCCTCGCCGGAACAGTTCGATGCCTGGCTAGACGGCGCGGCTGCGTCCGCAGACCCTCTCTTCTGCGCGGTGATTGATCGCGCCACCGGGCAAGTCGAGGGCCGGCAATCGCTGATGCGCATCAACCCAGCCCATCAGTCCATCGAGATCGGCCACATCTATTGGGGCTCGCGGATCGCGGGTACCCGCGTGGCAACGGAAGCAATGTACCTGTTTGCGGTCTACGTCATGGAGACGCTTGGCTATCGACGCTTTGAGTGGAAGTGCGATGCGCTGAACGCACGGTCACGGCGAGCCGCGGTGCGCTTCGGCTTCGCCTACGAAGGACACTTCCGTCGCGCGGCAATCATTCGCAACCGCACTCGCGACACTGCCTGGTTCTCGATAATCCAGGAGGAATGGCCTGCGCTGAAGGCGGTCTACGAACGGTGGCTGTCACCGGAGAACTTCGACGCGGAGGGGCAGCAGAAAACGAGGCTGAGCGAGCTGACGGCGGCAACGCTCGCGAGCTTGAGCCGATCCGGGTGACCTTCGAAGGAGTTTCAACTCCACACCGCCGGATGGCCGGGCCGGTTTGCGCCGGGATATCACGGCAGGGCGGCGACCACGAAGACGACAGGCGATCGTTCCCGTGGCGCGTGGGTCCCGATCTATTGCCAGCCGAGCACGGCGTGCGATGGCCGCCGTTTGGCGAGGGAAGCATGCCGGCATAGAGGCGATGACCGATCGAATGATCGTGAACGGCCGTTGCGAAATGCCATCGGCATTCGCCAGGCTGTTCCCAGCCTTGATGCGGACCGGGATAGTCGATCGGATTCTACGGCTTCGGCGGGCTGATCATGACGTGGGCGCCGGCAGTGCCGGGATACATCAACCAGGGAGCGTTGCCTGGGGTCGCTGAAATCCCCATTGACTCCGGGGTTGCGTAGGGCGTGTAGATCACCCACCGGAGGTACGGCTCGAGGACCTCGTCCTTGCCCGCATCATACGCCTTGCCGGTCAGGACATACAGCATGCGTGCTTCACGCGGCATCTCGACGCGCCCTTCGTCCACATCCTTCCAGCGGATCTCGTGGCGTTCCTTTCCCTCGTAGCCCTGCCCGGAGAGCTCGCGCCCGCGTGCCATGAACGCTTCCAGATCTTTGTGGTAGCAAGCCACTGAGAAACTGTCGTTACCCGGCCGGTCAGCGAGGCAGTGCAGGTCGTTCGACCCCTTGCGGAGCACGTCCACCGACCCGCCGGAGTCGTACCCCAGCACCGTGGCACCAGCTCGAAGATGTTCCGGGGCAGCATGCACGCTGGATGCGATCTGGTGAGCCGAGGAGGGAACTTCAGCGCCAAGCGCGGATGCGGCGAGTACGAAGTACGCGAGTGTCAGTCTCATGATTCCTCCGAGCGGGTCGAAAGTCGGCCAACCCTACCAACAGGGTTGGAGCCGCTTTCTGCACGACGCTTCAGTCTATCCCAATGAGCGAATCCGTGGAATCCGCCATCTCCCGACTGTCATCTCCCGACGGGTGCGAGACATAATTGTGGCGGAGTAGCTTGGGAGTAGGCTTGGCCTCGCGAATCTGAGTCTGTCGTGTGCACTCAGATAGTGGAGGCTCCATGCCCAATGCTCTGCCAGCCACCGAAGAACTCCGTTCCCACCCTCTGCTCGAAATTGCAAAGCTCGGCGACATCTGCCGCGGTTCCATCCAATCCTCCTTCCGTCGCTTCGGCAAGCCCAACCGCGCCTGTGCTCTCGACGACCATTCCGTCCATGGCCCCCAGGTGAGTCTCTCCTGCAAGGTCGGCGGCAAGGCCGTCCAGCCCACCCCTCCCATCCCGCCGAGCGATTGAAGGGCCAGTGCGAGATTGCCGAGTTCCGGCGCCTCCGGCAACTCAGCGCCGATCTCGTGGACGTCAAGGAGCAGACCTGCCTCCTGCGCCACGCCGAGATGCAGGAGACCATCGAACTGCCGCAGACACAGAAAAATCGGTCCGCGCGATCCGTCACGCACTCAGTTCCGAATTCGGGCGCCTGTTGTGGGTGATCGTCAGCGCCCGGCGCAAGACCGGCGCGTTCAACCTGGAAGCGCACGAGAGGGCGATCTCCCGTTGCGATCGGCTGCACTCGTGACGCAGCCCGAATCTCGTGAATCAAATCATCGCGATCCTTCCAATAGCCATCGCAAACTCGTTTCTGGGAGGGAGGTCGCTTCCCTAGCTCTTGGCCCGGACTCCCCGGTCCCCGTCCTTTAGGACGGGGACCGGCGTTCACGGTGAACCGGAAAATGCACTCGAGCTCGCCTTGCTTGGCCTCCATTCGCTCTCGGACCGCCCCTTCCGGACCCTTCAGGCGGGAGGGCCACGGGACATCGATGGGGCGAACCGCGAGTGTATCCATGAACTGGCCCCAGACGAGGCGCAGCACTCGTCCATCGCGATCCAGGAACGAGGCTAGATTCGGAGTGATCTAAACAGCGGCGACTCTACGCAGGCCGATTGACCGACGCAATGCCGTCAAGGCGATTCCCAGCGGCTTGGCTCGGCCCTTGGCGCAGCTAGGATTCCCGGTTGTGCCCGCACGGGGTGGCTGCCGTTCCCTTCGATGATCTACGGCTCTGTCCCGCACGGTCGCAGCAGCACCTGCGTGCCCAGTCCGTCCCGGCATTGCAGCTGTAGCAGCGTCTCGCCGAAGAGGGCGATGGATTCGGTGCCGGGGGGTGCGTCCATTTCATCAGGGCACCATGTCCCGCGCAGCACCAGCCTCAGCGTGTGCTCCTTCCCGCGCTGGGAGGCGAACTGACGGGTCGCATAGGGCAGGCCGCGAGAAACAATATCGCTATCGAAGGTCCATCCGATGTCTGGCACGCTCGCCACCAGGCGCACGGGCGTTTCTTCTTCGTCCTGCTCTTGGCCTTCTTCCGCTACTGCCGCCTGGTCCTCCACGGCCGCCGCCGCAGGTTGGTCCTCCTCCTGGATGATCACCGCCGCAGGTTGGTTGACGGTTCGTATCAGTGTGTCTTCGGGCGTCTCCACTGCCTCGTAGAAGGCGTAGGCCGTAAGGTTCTGCTCGGGGAACCGAACCAGGTGCATTGCAGTGTCGTCCAGCACCTGGTAGTAGGCTGAGGGGTCCGCTGCAAGTTGCTCCAGCTTCGTGGCATCGGTGTCGGCCGGGATTACCACGTACTGGTAGCTGTGTCCGTCGGGCTCGATACCGTGATCGAGATAGGCCTTGGCGAAAGCCCCCTCGGTCGACTCATAGTCTTCCGACATGCTTTCCTGAAGCTTTCGCGACACCACTAGGTCCGCGGTGCTAGCCGCCAGGAAAAAGCTGTTTCCGACGCTATCGGTCATCTGCACTGCGGTACCTGCCTCCTGCCGAACCGAGGTCTCGAGCCCGGTCAGCTGCTGTTCGTTGACCTTGGTAGAGGCAGTGGTGTCCTCCAGATACGTCTGGAAGATCGTGGTATGCGTTTCATCGTCAGCCGTGCCACCGCTGATGTGGCTTCCAAGGGCAAGGACTTGGTCCCCGACAAAGAAGTAGCTCTTCCTGGCCCGCAAGTCGGTCGGCGCGGTGAACGGGACCGCTTCCAGGTCTTGCGCGAAGAAACCGTGGTCGCCCAGGCTCACTCCACCCACAAACGTCTTGGTGTTGTAGTTTCTGTGCACGGTCCGCTGCTCGATTTCCTGCTCCCTCCGCGATGCCCGCAAGGCACGCTCCCCGCGCTCCTCGATGGGATAGTGGCTCGCAGTCGTGCCGGGTACGTGATACCAGTCCCAGCCGGTGAAGAGGGCGTGTCCGGATCCTTGCTCGCTGATCGGAGCGCCCGCGCTGAAGACCATCAGCGAACCGTACGCCCAGTTCTGACCGAAGCTGTTCTCGTTACCGTCCAAGTCGCCCTCGTAGTCCCAGAAGTACTGGCTGAAGCCTTTCGCGGTCACCAGCCAGTTCCCGCGACGGAAGAAGCCTGCCGCAGCATAGGGCTTGATCCAAACCCCTGACGGGGGCTCGGCTGCAGCAATGTTCTGGCCCTGAAGTTCCGCAATCATGCGGTAAATGCCGAGGCCTCGAATTGGAAGCCCGCGCTGCCCTTCGTAGTAAGAGTTCCGCCGTTCGTCCGAGAAGAAGTATTCCTTGTTGAAGAATTCTCCGAATCGGGCCTTCATGTCCAAGTCGTCCATTCCATCCGAGTGGGCCAGAAACGCCATAGCTTTGGAAATCGCGGTAGAGACGCCTTCTCCGTTCCCTCCGATAAGGCGCCCTCGAAGCGCGGCGGACGGCTGGTACTTCTGCACCATCGACCGATAGCTGTCGATCGCCAGCCTGACGGCTTCGACGTGCTCGGTCCGGTAGAACGTGGTTCCCTTCGCCAGATAGAGCAACCGTGCGAAAGCTTCCAAGGCGAACGGACTGTACGCGCCCACATACGCGGTGGCATGGTGAAACCCCGTGCCGTCCGGCTTGATCGTCCCTTGGACTCCGGGTTTGATGGCGATGTTCGTGTCGATGACCTGGTACAGGATCGCGGCCATTTTGCTGCGCTCGTCCGTCTCGTCGATCAGCAGGTAGTACGGCCAGAAATAGTCGGTGAAGAGCCGCGCCCCGTCTGCATTGAGATGGAACTGCCGCTCGATTGGCAGCGGATCGGGGTAAGCGATCCCCGCCTCCTCCCGCGCGACGGGGAAGAACGCCCCGTGCATCGTGCCGTGATTGACCACCAGATTGCGGACCACTGCTCGGTATTTCGCAAGCAGTTCGGCTTCGGCAAGAGCTTCCCGCAATAGGAAGACGCTCTGGATGAACCCACCCAGACGCAGGGAAATCTCGGAAAAATCACCGGAAGTCCGGACAAGTCCCGCTGCTAGGGCGTCCGCGCTGGCGTTCCCCGCGTGATCGGGGAGCCACGCATTCTCTGTCAGCCCGCGACTGTAGCTGTAGTCGAGTATTGAGAGGCATAGCTGCAACACGTCCGCGTTCTGGTAGTACGGATTTGTCGTATCGGGGGTTCCCGGAGTGTGGTAGGCGAATGCCAATGTCGGGAGGGTCTGGTTGAACAGCTGGTGAAGGGCGCTGTTGGCCTCCTCCCGCTCTGCTTGATCCTCGGCCGACTCGTCCTCCTCGTCGTCAGAGCGCCTCGCATAGTAGGCAACTTCGCCTCGGCGGTCATACGGGAACGATCCGGCGGCGCGCACCGCCCTTTGGAACCTAGCCAAGAGGCTGTCCTCAAACGCTGCCTTGGCATCGTCAGAATTCTCGTAGTCGCTGGAGCCGAGGAGCAAGAGTCCTTCGTACTTCGCGATCAGATCCGGCAGATTCCCTGAATTCGCCAGGAGCGGGCTTGCCATGACCAGGCACAGGCAGGCAAGGGCCTTGCAGAATCTCAATGCCTGGCCTGCGGGGCGAGTCTGGGACTGTTCGCCGTGCTCCAGGACCTGGAGCCGTCCAGGCGGTATCACTTCGCAGCGCTCCGAGTCGTTGCGTCTCGGGCAACTCGAACTAGTCCACATCGCTAGTTTGCCCTCGGGTCCACGGGGTCGGTTCGCGCCCCCGGATCCAGCATGGGCCACTTAACATGTCATAGCATGCTCTAACAGTTTACAAGTCGTAACGTCCGGGCCAAGGCGGAGTACGCTCCGGCGAGCGATGGGCCTGAAGGGTGTTCCGAGAGGGATGCAGGAATCATAGGAGAGTGGTCCTGCACATCAGCCCGGAGACACTCACGACATTGGACGGTCTCCGGGGTTGCCTGTCAGACAACGGGGGAGGGGGCGGTGCTAGTGCCGGACCGGAAGCGGTCCTATGAGTACATCGCACGGGTGCCCTGCGGCGGTTTTCCTACTAGCCCCTGCGCAAGGCTTGGAGCCGAAGAGGGATTTCCAAATTGAGGATTCTTGCCTTCGGGCCGTGGGGCCTCACCTCTTGGAATTCCTGGGGCGACGCGTTCTGCACCAGGTCGGCGAATTGATCCTAGAAGGCGGTTCCAGTGAGCTGAACGCGTGCCCACGAAAGCGAAGGATCTGTAGCGGGGAGATTCGTCCGGCTGTGTTCAGCTATTGGATCGTTCCATCGGCCATACCCAGTGCGCTACCGCCGTCCGCGGCACGATCGCTGCCGTGAGTGGATGACTGCTTTGTCCAGCTGAATTGTTCGATAGTCCACTTACATAGGCTCCGCGATACTGGAGCGGGCAACGCCGACTGAGGAGGGGACGCAATGGGTGCAAGGAGTCCCATGATTCAATTAAAGGCAGTTATATCAATAGCTTAAAAAAGGGAAGTGGTGGACGACATGGGACTCGAACCCACAACCTCCGCATTGCGAACGCGGTGCTCTCCCAATTGAGCTAGTCGCCCAAGTCTGCTCTTACAATACCATGACCGCTGACTCTTCCTCGCTGAGGCGCGATCCCGCGCCTGGCCGCGCCACTGGACGGCACCACGATCACGATCGGCTTCCAAGCTGCCGCGTCGGTCTCCCTGTGCCAGTCCGTCTCCGGGCATCGCGCTGCTGAAGATGAAAGCCTCGTCCACGATTCGACAGCGCCCCCGTCAGGAGCGGATGAACTCGGGCTGCACCAGGAACAAGCATCGATCCGCGGCCTTGTCGCGCCCGAGAGGAAGTGCTCGGCGGTCGGCCTCAGGACCCCTCGGCTCGACCGGGCCGGCCGGTGGCACCTTCCAGTGCCTCCGCCGACCTCGCCAGCGGTCACGCCCGGTCGCGGATGGCTGTGGTACCGTGACGATGCGATCTGCAAGCTGCGGTTGATGATGAGACAGTGGGCAAATCGGGAGTCTTGGCAAGACGAAGGAGGCCCCGCATGAAACGACGAACCTTCTTTGGCGCGGCTGCGGCCGCCGGTCTGGCCGCGAGCCAGTCCAAGCCGGCTGCGGCAAACGACAAGGTGAACATCGGAATGATCGGCGTGGGCGGCCGCGGCAGGGGTCTGCTGGGAACGTTCAGCAGCCTCCCGGATGTCAACGTTTCCTACTTGTGCGACGCGGACCAAGCATCGCTGGAGCGCGCGGGACAGATTCTCGAGCGCGCAGGCAAGGCTGTGCCGCAAACCACGAACGACATGCGCCGCCTATTCGACGTCAAGGATGTCGATGCAGTGGTCATCGCAACTCCGGATCACTGGCATGCCCCGGCAGCAATTCTGGCTTGCGACGCGGGCAAGGACGTGTATGTAGAAAAGCCGGCTTCCCACAACATCCGCGAGGGACGGCTAATGGTCGACGCCGCCCGCCGCAACTCCCGCATCGTGCAGGTGGGCACGCAGTCCCGAAGCCGGCCGTCGAGCCGCAAGGCGATCGAGATTGCAAGGTCCGGCGATCTCGGGGAAATCCTCATGGCCAAGGCTTGGAACGTTCAATTGCGCGACAACATCGGTTACAAGGCGAACAGCCCCGTCCCGAGCGGCGTCGACTACGACACTTGGCTGGGCCCGGCTCCGTGGATACCGTTCAACGAGAATCGCTTCCACTACAAGTGGCACTGGCACTGGCACTTCGGGACGGGCGACGCCGGAAACGACGGTGCGCACCAGATCGATATCGCCCGGTGGGCCCTCGGAGTGGACTATCCGCAGACGGCGAGCGGCATGGGCGGCAAGGTGTTCTTCGATGACGACCAGCAGACGCCTGACACCATGAACGTGACGTTCCAATACGGCAGGAAAGCGCTGATCTGGGAGATGCGCATCTGGAATCCCTACGGCATGGACGGCCAGGAGAACGGCGTCGCGATCTACGGGAGCGACGCGTCGATTCAGATCGGCCGGTGGGATCGCCGTTGGGGCTACAAGCTCTTTGACGGCAAGGGGATGCTCGTCGAGCACAACGATGCCGACGACGAGTCGGACGACCACATGCGCAACTTCGTCGATTGCATCCGCACCCGGCAGCTCTCCAACGCCGACATTTCGATCGGGCACTTGTCGGCCGTCCATTGCCACTTGGCAAACATCGTCTCGCGAACGGGCCGCACCCTGGCGTTCGATCAGGAAACGGAAACGATCGTCGGCGACCCCCATGCGAATCTATATGTGAAGCGAGCCTATCGAACGCACTGGAGCACGCCCAAGGGCGCCTAGCGCGGAAACCGAGTACGAATGCCGTCCGACCCAGACCCGGACCCCGACAGTTGGCAGGCGCCAATCCTGAGAACCGACATCGCCTGTCGGCCGGCTCGCAGCGAATGCCAAGGGCATTTGCGCTCGGGAAACGAGCAGCCATTCGCCCGAGCCGAAGGCGGTATCGGGGAAGGACTGATGGTTTGCAATAGGTCGAGGGGCGGGCAATGACATTCCTGATCCTCGTCGCAGCGCTGACGGTTCTGATATCGGGCTTCTGCTCGCTATTCGAAGCGACGCTGTTCTCGACCCGGATTGGAGCGCTCGAGGCGGAGAAGTCCGGCGGCAAGCACCCGGCCCTTGCGGACCGGCTGATCGAGATGAAATCTGAGATCGCCCGACCTACCGCGGCGATCCTTGTCCTGAACACCGTAGCCAACACTGCGGGCGCGACCCTTTGCGGCATATTGGCAACCACTGTCCTAGGCCGGCAATGGGTCCTGCCATTCACAGTTCTGCTCACGGTTCTGATCCTGTTTCTCGGCGAGATCCTCCCCAAGACCTACGGCGCGACGCAGTGGCGAGGCATCTGGTTCCTGATCGTATGGCCGCTCACAGTCATGCAAAAGGGCCTGGCGCCGGCAATCTGGATCACCCAATGGTTTACCGGCCTCTTCTCGTCCAGTCGCGGAGCGCCAGCCGTGACGGAGGACGAAATCCAAGCGAGCATCGAGCTGGGAGGGAAGGAAGGCGAGCTGTCTGCATCCGAGATGCAGCTGCTCAACGCAGTGTTCCGCTTCGACGACATCCTGACCCGCCAAGTCATGGTGCCGCGGCGCGATGTCGTGTTCCTGGACGCGGAATGGCCCTTGGAAAAGGGGTTCGACGTAGCGAAGCAATCGCGCCACACTCGGTTCCCCCTGTGCGAGGGTTCGCTGGACTCGGTCGTGGGCCTGGTTCACATCAAGGACTTGGTAGGCATCGCAGCCACCCAGGACGTCGATCTTCGTTCTGTCTCGCGACCTCTTAGGCATATCCCGGACACCTTGCCGATCGGTCGTCTTCTGCGTCAGATGCAAAGCACGCACCAGCACATGGTGCTCGTGGACGACGAGTATGGCGCGGTGGTGGGGATCGTCACGATGGAGAACGTCGTCGAGCAGATCGTCGGCGCCGTCCAGGACGAATTCGATTCCGAGCTGCCGGAGATCGTGGCGGAGGGCGGCGGAGTCTACAAGGTGAGCGGACAGCTGCCGCTCGAGCGCATCAATCGCGAGCTGGGACTGGACCTGGAATCCCAAGAGGTCGACTCTCTATCAGGACTCCTGGTCAGCCACCTGAACCGGCTCGCTCTAGCGGGCGACAGGGTGGAGCTTCACGGAGCCGTGGCCCACGTGATCGAAGAGCAAGGCGGCCGGGCGACTCAGGTCAGGATCCAGGTCACCGAATAAGCGAGCGCCTGCCCCAGCTTGTTCGATTCGCCTGACTTCGCGAGCCGCCGGGTCTCCGTCGCCTAGCCCATGTTTAACATGCGATTTAAGTAAATTACTGACCAGACAGGGGTTAAGGGGGGCAATGGAAGCGTGGTTGCACCACAAAGTGCGCGCTAAAGTCGATCGACCTGGAATCAGAGCACGATTTTGCTGGTCTTGCCGGGCAGTTCCGCAATGCCGAGAGACTGATACAGGGGCTGGAGTTCGTCTTCCGGAGGCGTGGTCCGGCGCAAGTGCAGCGTCTGGCCGTTGGCGCACTGGATCGTGGTGGTCACCCGGCGCTGGGTGCCCAGGATCGCGCGCAGGGTGGTCCAGCTGGCGTGCTCGCCGTGCTGCTTGAGCTTGCGCCGGATCACCTGCACCGCCTGGTAGGCCAGCACCGTGATGAAGAGGTGTCCCTCGGAGCGCTCCGGCTTGCTGTGGTAGATCGGCCGCAGGCCCAGTTCGGATTTGAGGCAGCGGAAGACCGCTTCCACATCGGTGAGGCCAATGTAAGCCCGCCACATCGCTGCGGCCTCCCAGCTGGTGTCGTTGCTGCGCAGGCAGTACACGCCGGGATGGGTCGCCCGCGAGTCCGGCTTGGGCTCGCGCTGCCAGCGCACCGCGGCTGCCAGCTGGCCTGCCTCGTCGGCCTCGACCGTGATCCGGTAGTGCTGGGAGGCGCCCTGGCTGCGCTCGCAAATCCGGCCCACGCGCTGCTGCACCGCCTCCAGCTTGCGCCGTGCGCGGGGCCGGGACAGCCCCGCGTGCAGCTTCTCCAGCTCCTGCTCCAGTCTCTGCGCGCGACGCTCCTCGATCGCCTGCTCCTTGTTGTGGCGCTGCCGCGAGTAGCAGTGCAGGCGCGCTTCCTTGCCGTCCTCGCTGGTCAGCTTGTGCACCAGCACCTCCTCGCCGGAGGCTGTCTGCAGGGCCTGCGCCTCGGCTCGGTCGAACTGGCGCTTGGCCTCGCGGCTGACCGCCAGGTAGAAGTAGCCCTGCTCGCGCAGCCAGGCCAGGGTCTCCTCGGTGGCGATGCCGCGATCCAGCACCACGTGCGAGCCCTGCGGCACGGCGAGCCCCTCCAGCACCTTCTGCAGGGTCTTGGCTTCGCACGCGTTGCCGGCGAAGACCTGCGAGCGGCGCACGAAACCGCTGGCGTCGAGCACGAGGGCGAGGGTCAGCAGGGGACAGTCCGACCGGCGCTCCTTGGAATGGCCGCGCCGGGCGTCGGGCTGGGCAGAGGCGCGGCCCTCGAAGTAGGTGTTGGTCAGATCGTAGAGGGTGACGGTCGGCTGCAGGTCGAACAGCGAGAGTGCCTCTTGGAAGAGGTGTTTCTCGATGCTGCGGCGATGCTTGACCAGGGCGTCGGAAGCGCGGTAGAGCTGCATTTCGCAGATCGATTCGAAGGGCGTGCCGAGCAGTTCGCCGAGGGCGCTCTCGGAGCGCAGCCAGTGATTGGCGGAGCGTTCCGAGCAGCGGCCGGCGAGGCGCCCGACGATGGAGCCGAGAGCGCAGGCCCGGAGTTGCTTGGAGAGGCCGAGGGCGTCCAGCAAGGCAGGCAGGCCAAGCTGGCGGAGGGCCCACAGGGCGGCGTGCTCGACCCCGACCGAGCGTGGCCGCAGGTTCTGGAGCGAATCGGTGTCGACCGCGACCAGCACGGGAGAGTCGGGATCGGGATCGAGGCCGTGGAAGTCGACGATCTGGCGGGCGATGGCGCGGGCGCGCTGGAGGAGTGCAGGGGATGCGGCGCGAGGAGGCAGGGGCTGGCCGGCGGCGAGGGATTCGACGAGCTGGCAGAGGGCGGGCCAGTCCTGCCGCTGGAGGTCGAAGCCGGAGCCGAGGTTGGCGAGAGTAATCTGCTTGACACGGCCGCCGACGCGGGTGGAGCGGACCAAGCGGAAGTTGGCGTAGGAGGGGCCGCCGGGAGCACGGCGGTAGAGCGAGCGACGGATGAACACGAGAGACAGGCTAGCAGTGGAGGGGGGGAGAAATCCAGCGAAATCCGTCCATAAAGTACGATTCGACCACTACACATTCGACCACTACGAATACGGGGATCGACCGAGCCATGAACAAACAAGAGGGTCATCAGCAGAAAAATGAGAACAAGGCACGCAATTTCGTGAGTCTAGCGCAAGAAATACCGCAATGCAGGGGCCAATTGGGGGGTTGGCCGCCCCGCGGAAAGGTCGAGGGATGTTAAAGGTGGGCTAGAACCTCATGCCCACGCCGCTGACGAGACCGTAGTCGTTCCTTTCAACCGATGCGGCCGGCTTCGTGTGGAATCGATCGAAGAGCCGCAAGGAATATGTGAAACGGCCCGCGATCGGCACGCGGAGCGTGCTGTCAAACTCCGTGCGGACATTGCGGTGATCGAACGCGTCCGGATGCACCGTCAGATGCGTCGACAGTGCGATGCCGCGGAAAAGAGTCGTGTCCCACTCGATGCCCACGAATCCTTCCCCAGTAGTCCGGTTCGGTTCGTGCCGGAAGCGCTCGTGAACGTAGGCGAAGCCGCCGAGCATGGAAAGGTCTGTTTTTCGACTGTCTCTGAGACGCCAGCCCAGTCCTCCGCCGAGGCGCGTGCGCAGGTCCAGCCTGCGACGCTCGTTTCGCTCGAATGCGGACAGCCCGTAAGTGAAGACCCGTGCATTCACGAACCGCTCCAAGCGGGTGTTGAGTGCGTGACGGCTCTGCGAACGGGCGCCATCCTGCCGGGCGAAGAGCGAGTCTAGCCGACCCGAGAACTTGTAGTGCGCCGAGGCATACTCCGCGCGGGCGCCAAGCGACGACTGCATTTGGTTCTGATTCCCGCGAGCCAGACTGTAGCCGATGTCGGCAGCCCCTTCGAGAGCTGTCAGCAAGCGGCCTGCGCCCTGCTTGCGAATACCCGGCACGATTCGGACAATCGAGGGGGATTCCAGGTTCGCGACGTTCTCCCCGTCCGAGGTAATCGCAGTCCTCGAGTCCTCTCTCGACAGTTGTCCCTCGAACCGCTCCCCGTCCTCGGTCAGGATCGAAAAGCTCGATTCGCTGTTGATCGACCTGATCTTCGACCATTGGACTCGCACCGTTCCCAGCAAGGCCGCGCTCAGCACCAACTTCCCGTCTTCGAGGCGCTTGATCGCCCCCGTGAGCCGGTCCCCGTTCACCAGCACGATGGTGTCCGCACGAAGGAGGCTCGAGCCGAAGAGAGGCATGAGTATCAGGGTTAGTAAGCAGTACGCGCGCATAGGAATAGCCCGGAATCACCGCGCGAAGTTCGCGACAGTACTTCTCACTCTAAGGTGTACACCGATTCGACTGAGCCATGGGTTTGACGTGCACAGCCCTTTGGGCGGTTGGGGCGTCACTCTGCCATCCGGCAGGTCGCCACCGATGCGATCCAGCACATTCGAGCCGAATCTGCGAGTCGGTATCGGGAAGATACCGGCCGCTACGGCCTGGAGGCTCGTGAGTGGCGCACGACGGATGTGTGCCTGCGTTTCGTCCAGAGCAGCGACGCTCCCACGACAGCTTCAATCCAGGACGTTGCTACGCCAAATCTGGTCTGGCGGGGAACATGATGTCGAGATCAGCCTACTACTGGCACCGCGAGTCGCGGCGATTGATCGCACGTGCATCGGTCCGAGACCATTTATCGCGGCCGCAAGGTCGCAGTGCTACCGGAGCCAGAACTGCGCAATGAGGTTAATTGCGTAAACACTCGATATATTGCGCATATGATTCGCGCGCCGCCACTCAAGAGACTGCGCGAGGCCGGCCTATAGCGCCTAGTCGGACCGGCGGGTACCGCAGCAGGTATAGTCCTGATTGCGACAGCCCGCATTGCCAGCAAGATTGCCCCCTGTGGAGAGGAGTCGCTCAAGCGAAGCGATCTGGTGGGCTGCGGGCATGGGGCAGAGCAACTTCGCCGGCTCCAGGGCCTACCGGAAGTTGGCATGGGGATGCCCGCGCTGACGTCCGAGCGACATCTGAACCTGTCGGAACCATCGATCTGGCGTTAATTGCGCAGAACGCCAAAATATTGCGCATAAATATCAGGTGCATAGCCGTGAATGATCCGTCCAGCTCGAGAACCCGCTAGCTACAAAGCCCGCTAGGTTTTTTGATCCGTTGTCAACAAAGCACAAACACAACGATCTGCAACTCAGACACTCCGTATCGAGAATTGATCATACCCGTCCAATCGCACGTACAGGAGATTGTGTTGCGCGCAAGTTATGACTGCGCGCATACTTGGTGAAGGTGCGCATACACGCGCATGCTCAGTATCGGAGGGTTATATTTCGTGTCTCGCCGCAGGTCTTGGCAACAAGCACTCCGAGACCAGCCGAGACAATCCCGCGCAGAGACTACGTGGGGATCCTAGGCATTGGCAGAGCCTTTCGCCCGACTTGTCCAGTGTGGCTGTCGGCTGCCAGCAAGCGTTCCCGTTGTACGCCGTCACGGCCAGCCTTGAACCCGGTGCCGATGCAGCCGCTTGCAATTCACGGCAACCCTGGTCCTGCACCCTTCGCCAGGTGCGAAGCACTGCGGTGCTGGACTCATCCGGAAACGAGTTATTGCGCACAAATCTTGATTCTTGCGTGCATATGAGACATACTTGCGTAGAGCATGCGCCTTTGAATATGGCGAAGTCGATACCAGAGAATGACCTGCAGGCTGTAGAGGCAGTTGTTCACGGTCAGCCAAGTGGTCTGTCCGCCCGGCAGATTGCTGGCAGCCTTCCATCTAGGCTGCCGCTTCGCACCTTGCAGTTCCGGTTGCGACGCCTCGTGGAAAAGGGCCGCCTCGAGATGGTCGGCCCGGGCAAGCGGGCACGCTACATCATTCCGCCGCCTGCCGCCAACCTAGTTCGGGCCTCGGCGCCCTTTCCGCTCGCTCGTGCGAGCCTCCGTATCGTCGAATACCTGAAACAGCCTCTAAGAGCTCGGGCTCGTGTCGGTTACAAGAGGGCCTTCTTGGATTCATACCAGCCGAACGTCAGTGCCTACTTGCCCCTTGAAGCCCGAGGCGAGCTCGAACGAGTAGGCCGACCGCCATCAGGGACATACGCGCGGCAAATCCTGCAACGTCTGCTCATCGACCTGTCATGGAACTCGAGTCGACTTGAAGGGAACACCTATACGCTTCTCGACACTCAGTACCTTCTTGAACTCGGGAGGGAAGCGGAGGGCAAGGACGTCGTCGAAACCCAGATGATCGTGAACCATAAGGATGCGATCTCCTTCCTCGTGGACAATTCTGTGGAAATCGGGTTGAACCGTTACACAATCCGGAATCTTCACGCGATTCTTGCGACACACCTCATGGCGGACTTGCGGGCACCGGGCCGATTGCGGCAGATACCGGTCGGCATCGAAGGATCTGTATTCGATCCCCTGGACGTGCCGCGACTCATCGAAGAAGGGCTGGATCAGATTCTCACCAAGGCAAGTGCCATTGAGGATCCATTCGAACAGTCGTTCTTTCTCATGGTTCACTTGGCATATCTCCAGCCGTTCGAAGATGTCAACAAGCGGGTGTCGCGCTTGGCCGCGAACATACCCTTCATCCAGGGCAACCTCTCCCCGCTTTCGTTCGTCGACGTACCTCGCGAATCCTACGTCCACGCGATGATGGGAGTCTACGAGTTGAATGACATCAGTCTCCTACGAGACATGTATGTTTGGGCGTACGAGCGATCTGCCGTTCGCTACGCTGCCGCTAGGCAGACTCTGGGCGACCCCGACTATTTTCGAATTCGCCATCAGGAAAACCTTCGGCGGATAGTCGGCGAGATTATCAGGACTCCCGTCACCAAGAGTCGCGCCGAGGACTTCATCAGTCGATGGACGGCGGAATCGATCGACAGCAAGGATCATCAGCGGTTCCGGCAAACGGTCGAGGGCGAGCTGCTTGGGCTCGACATGGGGAACTCCGCACGCTATCGAGTAACGCCATCCGAGTTTGAAGCTTGGCAGCAGGCCTGGATCGGGGACATGGGAACAAGAAGCTGAGACGTCGCCGCACAACAAGCGTACCGGCCGCGACATGGCGATAGGGGAATAGCGCTACTGTCGCAAGCCGAAAGACCCGAGCCCACCGCGCCGCAGCCTATATCCGTACCGAAAGGGCAATGAGCCGGCTCGGTTGCGCCGAGGCGAATGCTATCGAGACCCGCCGGACGGCGGTGCAGTCGGGTCGCCCGGCTGGGGGAACCGAGGAGGAGGGGGTATGAGACCGTTTGGATCGAACAGCCTTCCAGGAAGGTACTCCCTTACTCGGGGGCCCTCGATAGCCCGGATCTTGATGTTGCGGTACCAGACGGGATGGTTGTGGTGGGTCAAAGCGATATGCCCGGGTCCCTTGAATCCGAATCCGGGCACGCGTTTGAACTTTGTCTGCTCGACCCGCGCGAGCATGTCTCGCGAGTTGAATTCGTACTCGAGGATCTTCGTACCATTGAGCCAGTGCTCGCCATGGGTGCCGCGCACTACGATCCGGGAGGTGTTCCATTGACCGGCGGAACGAACCGGCTTGCCGTCGGCCGGCTTGTACATCAGGTAGAGCGACCCGCAACTCGAGTACTCCCACCCCTGCCTGCGCCGGTTTAGCGCGGCATCATCGAGCAACTGGTATTCAGGTCCCGTGGCTCGCAGCATGGACCGGCGCTTGGCGTCGGGGCTCAGGTGCGGTCGGTAGCCAGGGCCCGCCCAAGCCTTCTGGACCAAGTACTTCACTCCGCTGTTGCCGCCCTTGACCAGCTTCCAGTCGAACAGCAGCTCGAAGTTCTCGAACTCGCCCACTGTTACGATGTCCCCGCCGCTGTTATCGGCAAGCGTGCGGATCGTACCGTCCTCGATGGCCCATGAGGTCTCTGGAAATGGCGTGTTCTGGAAGCCTTCCCACCCCGTCGAGGTCGAACCGTCGAAGAGCATCTGCCAGCCGGCGAGCTTCTCAGCGTCGGAGAGGTGATTGTGAACCTGCTCGGCGAGTCCGAGACTAGCTGTCAGGATGGAAATCGCGAGGAGGCGTAGCATCTTCCGCTCTTGCTGTACAGAATAGCCGATCGCATCTCGACAGTTGGCCTCCCAGGCTGCTAGCGCGCGGCTCCAGGCCGGACCTTACCTGACGAACAGGAACTCTGCCGTGTTGAAGATCGCGTGGGCGAAATCGGCCCAGACTTGTGGGTCGTTGGCGTCCGAGACCCCTCGCGCCGCGGCCTGATTGCCTAGGAATCGCTTGACCTCTGCAATCTCGCTTTCGAACGGCTCGCGGCCGAACGCCTGCACATACATGCTGCGAATGCGGTCCTCAGGCTGCCCGTGGGCATCCATTTCCCTGTCGGCCCAAAGGGCCGCCTGTCCGTTGACGAATTCATTGTTGAGCATGAGCAGCGCCTGGGACGCGACGGCCGATACGCCGCGTCGCCCGGCGGTCGAGATCGGCAACGGGTAGTCGAAGGCGAGAAACAGCGGAGGAAGGAAGTTCCTCCGGACTTGTAGATACACGCTGCGTCGGCCCAGCCCGTCCAGAGGTCCCGATTCCGGCTTGCCCCTACCGTCTTGGTACACGCTGACATGAGGCGGGATCCCCGGGCCTCCTACCGTCAGATCGATCGTACCCGCAACCGAGAGCACGGAATCGCGGATGGCCTCGGCTTCCAGCCGACGGACCGGGAAGTGGGAAAGAAGGCGGTTCGAAGGATCCGACTGCATTGCTCGATCCGATTCCGTGCTGCTAGCTCGGTAGGTACTCGACGTCACGATCACCCGATGCAGTTCCTTGACCGACCAGCCGGAGTCGACGAATCGCCTGGACAGGTAGTCCAGCAAGTCGGGATGAGAGGGCTCTTCTCCCATGCGTCCGAAGTCGTCGGGAGTGGGGACGATACCCCGGCCGAAGTGGTGTTGCCACACTCGGTTGGCCATCACGCGCGGCGTGAGCGGATTCGAGTCGCTCGCAATCTGCTTGGCAAGGCTCAAGCGTCCGGAGCCATCGCGGAAGGGCTGCTGGTCGGTGCCCGCAATCACCTGCAGGAACTGGCGAGGGGCGATTTCGCCCGGGTTCTTGTGGTTGCCCCTCACGTGGATCGCGGAGTCCTCAGGCATCCAATCACGGCTCGACATCGCGAATACGGACTCCGGGACGCTGTCGTTCAGCTCGCGACGGCGCGCAGCAAGTCGTTCGAACTGACGCTCCCCCGATTCGTCCAGCCATTCGGCGGCATCCTCCGGGTTCACGTGACCGAGAATCCCGGCAAGCACCGCCCCGTCTCGGCGATCGAGGTCCCCCGAACCCGCCAGGTCCGCAGCCAAGCCCTGGTAGGCCAGAGCCAGGTGTTCCAGGGACTGGACCGAGTCGTCTCCTACTAGCGCGAGAATCCTAGGGTGGACCGGATCCGAGATTGGCGGGGGCTTGGGATCGGACGAGAACACGATTTGGTCCACAGCAATCGAACCGTTCCGGTCGCGGTCGATGATCTCGATCGAGCAGATCCGGCCGCGTTCCTTCGTCATGGCTACCGTGTGCCACTGCAGGCGGCCGCTGCCGTCCGGCATGGTATGGCCGGACTTGTGCTCGTCGGCGATCACGGTAAACCGGACAGGAGCTTTTTCGCGAAGCGCTCCAGGGTACTTGGGCCCGGCGAGCCGCACGTGGACGAACCGGGCCGGCATGCGGAATTTCTCCGTCGTCAGCGTCCCGACCAGAGAGTCGGCGCCTCCGCCATACGACGCCGCGATAGCCTGCCCCGAGAATCCGCCGAGTTCCTGGCCGGGCGGGACGGCGCGAACAGGACCGTCGCCGAACGCGACCCCTGTTGGTTTCCACTTCCCGAAACCCTGCTCGAAGTCTTCGTAGACCTCGTCCTCGCGTTCCGCCCAGATCGGATGGTCGCGGTCGGCCTTCGCGCTCCAGCCGGCCATCTCCTCGCGCAGACGGCTCATCCATTCGGCGAAGCTCGGAGCGTCCGGCTTCGCTTGCTCCACCGCGGTTCTCGCGAACGGGTAGAGCCAATGGCTCGGTTCGCCCACCGCGTACTGGAGTTCCGACCCGAGCTTCGTAGGCTCGTCGGAGGCCATCTCGCCCGCGGCCGAGACCAGGCGGTCCGCCAGCGTCGGAACACCGCGAGGGCGGACGGAGCGCAGCAGGGTCTCGATTCCATGGTTGACCTCGGCGATCCTGGCAGCGATCTCGCGAATCTCGCGGTCGCGCTCCGGCGAGTTTATGCAGATCTCACTGATGTGAGTCGAGTTCAAGATGCCGAACAGCGAGTAGTAGTCGGCGGTTGGGATCGGGTCGAACTTGTGGTCGTGGCAGCGCGCGCACGCCACGGTCAATCCCTGCGTGGCCTTCGAGAGGACGTCGATTTGGTTGTCGATCTGGTCGGCCCGTGCCTTGACCGAATCCGTCGGGGAGTTCAAGATCTCCCACAGCCAATACATGCCGGACGCGACTGGATTGACGAAATGCGTGCCGTCGTCGGACAGCCTGGGCGGGAGCAGGTCGCCGGCGATCTGCTCTTGCAGAAACCGGTTGTATGGCAAGTCGGCGTTGAAGGACTCGATGACGTAGTCCCTGTAGCGCCACGAGTCGAGCTTGTTGTTGTCGAATTCGTGTCCGTTGGTTTCGGCCCAGCGAACGAGATCCAGCCAATGCCGCCCCCATCGCTCGCCGTAGTGCGGGGAGCCGAGCAGTCTCTCTACCACCCGTTGGTACGCATCAGGATCCTGGTCCGCCATGAACGACTCGATCTCGGCGGGAGTCGGCGGCAGGCCGGTCAGGTCGAAAGTCACCCGGCGCAAGAGAGTCAGGCGGTCCGTGTCGGCAGCCGGATCGAGACCCTCCGATTCCATGCGCGCCAGGACGAACCGATCGATGTCGTTCCGCACCCGGGACTTGTCCTTGACCGCGGGCGGCACAGGGTCGCCGACGGGCCGGAAGCTCCAGAACTGCTTCCCGGCGGCCAAGTCGATGCCGCCTTCTTGCACGGCTACGCGCGCAGCATCGGACCGGGGATCGGGGGCTCCCATCCGGACCCAAGTCTCGAGGTGCTCGATCTCCTGCTCCGACAGCCTGCCCGTCGGGGGCATCTGGAGTTCGAGCCAGCCGTACGACACAGCCGTGACCAAGAGGCTGGCCGAGGGGTCTCCGGGCACCAACGCCGCGCCGCGGCTCCCTCCGCGGAGCAGCGCTTCCTTGGAATCCAGCCGCAGTTCGCCCTGAGCCATGGTCTCGACGCTGTGACAGGAGTAGCATTTCTCGGCGAACAGCGGCCTGATGTGCTTTTCGAAGTGCTCGTAGTTCTCGGGCTGCTGGGCCGATGCTCCGAGCACCACCGCAGTCAATCCAACGCTCAGAGATCCTAGACGAAGCATTCGGCAGTTCCAGTTGTAATGATAAGCGCTCGCAGTCTGGTTTCGTCTGCAAATCTGGTGCGCCAGTCGCTCTTGTTCAGGTAGCCGCGGGACAACAGCCGGCCCGCAATTCGGCTGTCGAATCGAACGCTTCCCCGATACGTATCCGGGGCATTTCGTACTATTGGGGCAGTGCCCATTCTTCGAGCCTCATTGATTGCGCTTGCGTGCGTCAGTCTAGCCTTTGCCCAGGACGAAGGCATGATTCCGAGGTGGCAAGTCGAGGACCTCGCGCAGCGTATTGTCCAGAACGTGGAAACGGCCAGCAAGGTGGTCGTGCAACTGCGCCCACGCGAATGGCTGCAGGACGGCGCGCCCGCGGCGTACGTCGAGCAGCACATGACGCTGATGGAGGAGATGGAGCAAGTCAAGCTGTCGGCGATGGCGCTCGGGAGGAATCCGGAATCTCTCACCTCCGCGGTCGACACGTACCTCTGGCTCGACCGGGTGGACGCGCTGCTGTCATCGCTGACCGGCGGGGTGAGACGCTACTACAACGGTGCGGTCGCGGATGTCCTGGACTCGGTCCGGAACCGGAACGAGGACGGAATCGCGACAACCAAGGCCTACATGCGCCAGTTGGCTGTCCATATCGAGGAATCGATGGAGATCGCCAACCGAGAAGCCCAGAGATGCCGCGAGGAGATCATCTTGCGGCCTCGGGGCTAGGAGCGCCCTCGCCCGCTATCGGAGCATCAGAAGCTGCCGCTGCGCTCCTCGAAGTGGGTGGGCTTGCCCAGACCCGCACCGTCGTGGCGCACCCAATCCGCCACTCGCTCGACCATTGCGTCCACTGCGAGCGACGGTCCGAACAGTGACTGGCAGAGCGAAGCATCACTGAGCAGAGCGGTCGTTTCCTCCGAGCCGCGGAAAATCGGATTGACTCCGAATGCCGTCCCGAATCGTTCTGCGAGTTCGCGCACGCTCAGTCGCTCGGTCCCGGTGACATTGAGAACGAAGGGCGGCGAGGCGCAGCTCTCCAGCAGCCGCAACGCGATTGCGTTGGCGTCGCGCTGCCAGATCACGTTCACGTGGCCCATTGCCAAATCGACCGGCCGGCCGACGCGGACCTTGTCAGCGATATCGCGCAACACGCCATAGCGCGGCTCGACGGCATAGTTCAGGCGCATGATCGCAACCGGCGTGCCGTTGCATCCGCTGAAATGCTCGAACAGCCGCTCTCGGCCCAGCACGGACTGAGCATACTCGCCGACCGGCCCGACCGGCCCTGCCTCGGTCGGGCTCCTTCCGGTTGTCTCGCTGAACGGATATACGTTGCCGCTCGAGAACGCGACGATCCGAGACCGGGCGAAGCGTTCGGCAACTAGGGTGGGCATGTACGCGTTGGCGGCCCAAGTCCCACTCGGAGCGCCTTGGGTCCCGAATTTCTGGCCCGCCATGAAAACGACGTTCGGAGCCTCCGGCAGCCCTTCGCAGTCGCCGCGTCGCAACAAGTCGGCCCGGACTGTGTCGATTCCCTGCGCCTCGAGCCTGGCGCGAACTCCGCCGTCCCGGAAGCGCGCCACGCCAGTAATTCGCCTCGAACCGCCTGCCAGGTCCGATGCCCTGCGGGCAAGAAGGGCCAGTGTGGGGCCCATTTTTCCTGCGACGCCGAGAATCAGAATGTCGCCGCCCAGCCGCTCCATCAGGGCGACGTCTTCGTCTCCGGGCTTGGAGAGGTCAGCGTCGAGTGCGCCGGGGTCCGGGCCAGCGCCCGACATCTTCTAGGCTCCGGGCAGCTCTTCAGGGAAGAGCGCGATTCCTTCCGGCGGCGGCAGTTGCTCCTTGAGCAGCTGCAGGCGGTTCCGGATAAGCTTGCTGGGCAGTTGCTTGGGTCCGGCGTCGACGTCGATGTCGCAGCAGAGACCGTGCAGGTAGAGCGTCAGCGTATCCTCGAGCGCTTGGCGCTGATACCGCGCCAGTATTTCGGCCTTGCCCGTGGCAGCACCCTGGTAGCTCAGCAATTCCTTCTTGAGCCGCCACGCGGTCTCGTAGACCTCGCCGCGCGCGCGATGCGACAGCTCGCCATTCACCATGCTGTAGAACGAAGCGGTGAACTCGTCTCCGGCACTGGAAATAACCTTCTCAGCGAGATTGCGGTAGAGCAGCACATGAGCGTCGAAGAGGTCTTCGTCCCGGATCGCAAGGAACAGGAAATTCTCCCCTTTGGACGTCTCGAAGACCGCTAGGCACTTGTTTCCGTCCTTCGGAGGCTGGAAAACGATCATGTTCCCAGGACCCCCTTCTTCGCCGGAGGCGCCGGATTCCAAGTACGGCACCAAGACCAAGCGGAGGTTGGGGATGATCTCCGAGAGACGCGGCGGAAAGGCGCTTGTCGGGTCGAGGACCAGGCGTTCCGTTTCCTTCTCGTCAATCGGGATAATCGAGAAATAGGCCAGAGACCCCGCGAGCGGAATCATCGTGTCGCGACACTGGGCGACGAACTCCGCAGTCGTGAGCCTCGCCGTTTCGCTCGGATCGGGCTGCATAGCCGTTTCGGTCTGAATAGGCTGCATTGGCAACGAGATATCCCGAGTTTAACAAAGGGACTTGGCCGCGCGGCGCCGCGAATTGCGCTATGTCGTGCGCGGCCTTCGGACGGGTGCGGTCGGCTCGGCCAGAGGGCAGCGCCGCTGTCTGTTAGGCTGTGGCACGACGTGCTGCACGGCAGTGCCGTCCGTCCGGATGTCCATGAACGAGAGTGCCGGGCCAGCCATAGCGGAGGTGCCGGAGCAGATCTACAAGCCGGAAGCAGCCGAGCGCCAGCTGACGACGCGGTCCATTGTCGCGGGCTGCCTGCTCGGAGGCGTCGTCTCGTGCATGAACATCTATATGGGGCTCAAGATCGGCTGGTCATTCGGGGGATCGCTGATCGCGGCGATCCTCGGATTCGGGCTTTTCATGGCCATGGGACGCTCGCTTTCGGTGCTCGAATGCAACATCACGCAGACGGCGGGCTCGGCCGCCGGCACGATGGCATCCGCCGCGGGGCTACTAGCCGCTGTTCCCGCCATGAGCCTGCTGGGCTTCGAGATTCCGGTTCCGGGGCTGCTGCTATGGGGGCTCTCGGTCGCCTACCTGGGCGTCTTCTTCGCCGTACCGCTTCGAAGACAGATGATCGAAGTCGACAAGCTCCGCTTCCCCACCGGCACGGCGACGGCAGAAACCATTCTGGCCATGTTCGCGAAAGCGCAGGAAGCGATCGACAAGGCGCGGGCGCTGCTGTGGGCCGGGGCCGCGGCGGGGGCGTTCACTCTGCTGACCTACTTCGTCCCGCAACTCGAGATGCCGCCTGCCGAGCTTCTTGGCGTGTCTGCTCTGGCCACGGCTGCCGCGTGGGGGTTTCGCTTCTATCTCGGGCCCATGCTGTTCGGAGCGGGAATCCTGATCGGACCGCGAGTCGGCACAAGCCTGGCTCTTGGCGCGATCTTCGCATGGGGCATTCTCGGCCCTTGGGTACAGGCCGAGGGGTGGGCTCCTGGAGCGATCATGAGCTATACGGACGGCCCGCGAGGATGGCTGCTCTGGCCGGGAGTGGCGATCATGGTGTCCGAGGCACTCACGGCGCTGGCGCTCAATTGGCGCACGTTCGTGCGCACCTTCCAGGGCGGGCAGATCCTCGGGTCTAGCGAGTCCGGGAACGAGCGCATCCCGACCTCGTGGTGGCGTAACGGTCTCGCGGTGGCCGCGGTCGGCACGACGATCGCGGCTTGGTACCTGTTCGATATCCCGCCTCACCTGACCGTGCTCGCACTGGTCCTGTCATTCGCGCTCGCAGCGGTGGCCGTGCGGTCCACTGGCGAGACGGACATCAACCCGGTAGGAGGGATGGGCAAGGTCACGCAACTCGTTTACGGCGGAATCGCGCCCGGAAGCATCGGCACCAACCTGATGGCCGCCGCGATCACTGGCGCCGGGGCGTCGCAGTCGGCTGACATGATGCAGGATCTCAAGACGGGACGGCTGCTCGGTGCCTCTCCTCGCCGGCAGTTCATCGCGCAGCTCTGGGGCATTGCGGCGGGGGTGCTGTTCTGCATACCCGCGTACCTGCTTGTCACGACGGCGTACCCGCTCGGCGGCGAGCAATTGCCGGCGCCGGCAGCATACTCGTGGAAGGCCATGGCGGAATTGCTCACGCAGGGGCTCGGTGCCTTGCCGCCCCATGCGGAAGCAGCGGTGGCGGCGGGAGTCGCCTTCGGGGCACTCCTGCCGATCCTCCGGCGGTTCCCGCGTCTGGCGCCGTATCTTCCGAGCGGCCTCGCGGTTGGAATTGCCTTTATCGTCCAGGCGTTCTATTCACTCGTGATCTTTTTCGGCGCCATCGCTCTGGTAGCCTGGCAGCGAATCAGTCCGGCAAGTGCGAAGAAGCTCAGCTTCGCGGTCGCTTCGGGACTCGTGGCGGGCGAAGGACTGTTCGGGATATTCAAGGCGGCAATGACGCTGCTAGGCGTGCCGACGCTCTAGATCGCACAGCGCCAAGCCGGCCTGCAAGGCAAGCAACGATCCGAGTCGCCAGCCCGGCGGCCCGCCGCTGCGGTGCCTGGCGACAACCCTCGCCCTGCGATCGCAGCTGACCCGGCCAAGGGAAAGACGTGGGCATCAATGCAAGGCGCTAGCGCTTTCTGAACTCCCGCATGCACCACCTCGGCGCGTGCGACCCGAGCAACCCCTTGCGACGGCCAGCCCACTGCGATAAGCTTCAGTCCACCCAAACACCGATTGGAAGACCAGCCCATGCGCACCCGACTGTTACTCGCTCTCGTCTCCGTGACCGCCTTGACGGCCCAGTCCACTCTGGAGGTCGAGCATCCGAATAGGGAAGTGAGCGAGTACGTCCTCGAACGGCTCGGCGAAGCTGATCGCACCTTGTTCCGGAAACTTGCGCGGGCTCCGCTCGAATCCGTGTGGTCGGCCCTGGCCGCGAAGGGATACGAGCACAGCTTCATCAACGAACTGGAGGCGCTGCATCCCGAGCGGCGGCTCGTGGGCCGCGCTCGAACCATCCGCTACTTGCCGACCAGGCCCGACCTCCGCGAGGAGATCTACTCGAAGCGCAAGCAGCTGAACTATATCTCGGCGGAGGAAGCCCAGCCCGGCGACGTGCTCGTCTTCGACGCCGGAGGCGACACTCGATCGGCTGTTTCGGGCGAGATCACCACGGTTCGGTTCCTAGCGCGCGGCGGGACCGGACTCGTAGTCGACGGCGCCCTCCGCGACGTGCCAGAGATCGCGGGCATGCCGCTGCAGGTCTACCAAAGGCGGGGCCAGGCCTCGTCCGTGCGTCCCAACTTGATGAGCGTCGACTACCAGGTGCCCGTCCGGATCGGCAACGTCACCGTGCGTCCGGGAGATTTCCTGCTCGGCGAGCGCCACGGAATCCTTGTCATCCCGGCTGCCCTGGCCAGCGAGGTCGTGGACGCGGCGCTCGCCAAGGAAGACCTCGAGAATTTCCAGCGAAAGCTCCTGCTCGAAGGCCGTTCGATCTACGGTGTCTACCCGCCGGACGAGAAGACGAAGCAGGAGTACGAGGAGTCCCGCGAGGGCAAGAGCGCGAAGTGACAGCCGCCACAGCGGAGCAGAGCTCGCGCCGATTTGCGAAACCTGCTCCGTTTCCAAAAATGCCTTGAGGGGGATTGGTACCGACGGATGGAGTTGAACCATCGACCTCCTGATCCACAATCAGGCGCTCTAACCTGCTGAGCTACGTCGGCATCGGAATGCCATCGCGAAAAGGCAACCGAGCTGCCCGCGACGTAAGCGACCCGGGCCGCTCTTGCCTTCAGAATACACGAGTCCAGGCGAAGCGGTGCTGCACAATGGTTCCGTGATCACTAGGCGTGGCTTTCTGGCGGGCGGCGCGGCCGCTCCCGTTGCATTGCGCGGCCTTGCCGCGAGTCCGGACTCTCCAGTTGGATTGCGATTGGAGTTCGCAGCCTCGGCACCGCCCAAGGTTCCACCCCCGCTCGCCCTCGATTCGCCGGCCCGGCTCGTGGTCGAGTTCGGAGCCCCGGCCGGCGGCCTGCGCTGCAGCTTGGGACTGCGGGTCGCCTTGGATGGGGAGCCGTGCCTGCTGCCGCTGGCACTGTGGACCGGCGACGTGCAGACCTACCGGCGGTACAGGGAGGCGCTCCGCGTGCCGGCGTTCCTGGGAGAAGTGGGCTGGGACGGGGATCGCTGGTCGCTTGCGATCGCCGGCCGGGAAGCGTATTCGGCCCGCCCGGGGCGGGACACGGGGGACGTCGGCCAACGATCGGCCGGACTTCCGTGGGCAACCTTCAGGCACGCCCTTCGGACCGACTGGACGCAAGGCCCGATCGACGGCCCGGCGGAACTCTGGGTTCTCGCTCCGGCGCAGGACTCGCGTTCCCAGAAGCTCCGGACAGAAGAAGTCGCGACGAGGGGATCGTTGGACGGTTGGCTAGCAAAGCTAGGCGCCTCGGGCCCTACATCAGTCAGTTCGGTAGCCGGCCTGGAAGAGCCGAAGGGCGAGTTCGCGCATGAAATCGACCCCGAGTTGCTCGAACCATTCGCGCTGAGGAACTACCCCGGGGGCTCGATGGGCGTGAGTGCGGCCGACACGTCCTACCTGGAGCCCGATGATCTGGAAGCCTATCGCAGCCGGCGCGAAATCCGCCTGAACGGTGTGATGCTGGTGGCGGTCGACGCGTCCGTGGCCCGGGCCTCGGTGGAGCGCCTCCTGCCGCCGCCGTGCGTGGCTCTCCAGACCGCCGTCGTCCGGGTTATGACAGTGCGCGGACTCGACGACCCCGGCCTTGACGAGGCCTGGCTCTTCGCCCAGTGCTTGCTGGAGGACAAGCGAGTCTGGTACGCGGTCTCTCACATCCGGGGAGCAATCTCCGGGGCCGAATTCGGGAGGGAGGTCCTCGGGTATCCCACAACGGCAGGCGCTATGACAGCCACGCTTGGCGCCAACCGCTTCTCTGCGTCGATCCGGCGCGGCGACTCGAGCCTGTACCAGGCGGATGGGTTCTACGGCGGCTTCTCGACGGGAACGTCGCTGGCGGACATGCCCGTAGCGACGTTGCGCTTGCGGCTAGGACGCGGCGGGGCAGCGCCGACGGGCGAACTCGTCACCCAGCCTTGGTACTACCAGGGCCTGCGCAAGCCAGTGAGGCGCGAGAGCCTGTTCGCGTCATTCCCTGCCCCGGAAAGCGATGCGAGGCCCAGCGCGTGGAGCCGGATGGGGCCGGCTAATGCCTACTGGGCGACGGTCTTCGACAGCGCGACCCTCCAGCGCCTGCCGGGCGTGGTCGTGGCCCAGGTCGAGGATGTCGCGCGGTACTACAGGGACCGGTGCGACGGTCGCCTCCCTTGGGAAAACCCTGCAGCCGCAGGCGATCCAGAAGCCTCGGACTAGATTATCTCGTCCCGGGCTTTGCCAAGACGATCGTCCAACCCTACGAACTCCGTCTTGCCGGGCCCTACGTAAATCTGGCGCGGACGGGCGATGCGCTTCTCCGGATCGGTCATTAGCTCGTCCCAGTGGGCTAGCCAGCCCGCGACGCGCCCTATGGCGAAAAGCACCGTGAACATTTCCGGGCGGAAACCCATTGCCTGGTAGATGATTCCTGAGTAGAAGTCGACGTTCGGGTAGAGTCGCCGCTTCATGAAGTAATCATCCTCGAGGGCGATCCGCTCGAGTTCCATCGCGAGGTCGATCTTGGAATTCTTGCCCGTGATCTCAAAGACTTCCGCGGCAACGCTTCGCACGATCCGCGCGCGCGGGTCGTAGTTCTTGTACACGCGGTGCCCGAAACCCATGAGCCGCCGTTCCCCGGCCTTCACCTGCCTCATGAATTCCGGGATGCCGTCGATCGATCCGATCTCTTCCAGCATCTTCAGCACGGCCTCGTTGGCCCCCCCGTGCAGCGGGCCGTACAGCGCAGCCGCGGCCGCGGCCAGGCTCACGTACGGGTCCGCGCCCGAGCTTGCAACCTGACGCATCGTGGACGTCGAGCAGTTCTGCTCGTGGTCGGCGTGAATGATGAACAGCTTGTCGAGGGCCCTGCCGAGAGTCTTGATATCTTCGCGCTTGGGCTGGTGCCGAGTACCTCTCCACAGCATGTGGATAAAGTTCTCGGCATAGGTGAGTTCCCAGTCTGGATCCGGATACGGATAGCCTTGGCTCTTGCGGTACATGTAGGCAGCGATGGTGGGGATCTTGCCCACTAGGCGCACCTGCTGCAAGCGCCGGTTGCTGGGGCTCGCGACTTGCTTGGCGTCGGGATAGTAGGTCGACAACGCGGCAATGGTACTGACCAGGACTCCCATCGGGTGCGCGTCGTACAGGAAGCCGTCTATAAACTTCTTAACGTTTTCATGGACGCGCGAGTGCTCGATGACATCCTGGTCCCACGCCTCTAATTCGTGGCGGGTGGGCAAGTCGCCATTGAGCAGGAGGTACGCAACCTCGGTGTAGCTGCATTGCTCGGCCAGTTGCTCGATCGGGTAGCCGCGATGCCGGAGAATGCCCCGAGCCCCGTCAATGTACGTGATTCGGCTCGTGCAGGAGGCTGTGTTCGTATAGCCGGGATCGTAGCTGAGCATCCCGAATTCGCCCGGGTCCTCGCGAATCTGGCGTAGCTCGATAGCCCGAACAGAGGAGTCCTTGATCGGAAGTGCGTAGTCTTGGCCTGTGCGGGAGTCGGTGATCGTCAGCTTTCCTTGGTCCAAATCCGTCTCCTCGCCGTCCACCCTCTCACGGGCCCGAATCCCAAGGATACCAAAGGCGCCTTGACCCAGAATCGGGCCCCCGGCGCCCACCTTGGCCTCCTCCCGCGGGCTATACTCGGTCCGGAGGAGAGATTCCATGCAGGCTGGATCGTACACGCGGCGGGGCTTGATTCGCTCGGCCGCCATAGTCCCGTTCTCGGCCGTGGCCTCGAGCGCGGCAAATTCTTCCGTCACGGTGGGCATCATCGGGCTGGGCGGCCGCGGCAGCAGTCACGCACGGCACCTGTCCGGCCTGCCGCAGGCGAAGCTTGTCTCGGCTGCGGAGGTCTCGGACGCCTCGATCGAGCGCGCGAAGGAGAAGGTGTCCCTGGACGGCGTCAAGCTCTACAAGGACCTGAACGAGGTCCTGGCGAGCGACGTCGACGCCGTCATCATTGCAACTCCCGTCTACATGCATCCCGAGCACTTCGAGGCGGCGATCAAGTCGGGCAAGCACATTTACATCGAGAAGCCTGCCGCGGCGGACATTGCCGGGGCCAAGAAGGTGATGCGCCTCGCGGACGCGGCACCCAGGAACATCAACATCACCTTCGGCTACCAGCAGCGACACGGAGACGTGTACAACGCCGCGAAGAAGCTGATCGACTCGGGGGAGATCGGCAAGATCAACCTCGTCCACTCCCACTTCCTCAAGAGCGGAATGACGGGAAACGAGCCGGTCCTGCCCCCTCCCAGGAACGAGCAGGACAAGCTCGCGCAGTGGAAGCAATGGCGCGCGACGTACGGCGAGATCATCACTGAGACGTTCTGCCACAACATCGACGCAATGAACTGGTTCGTGGGCTCGCATCCCGTCAAGGCCATCGGTACCGGCGGACGGTCAGTGATGAAGGCGGGCGACTTGCTCGATCACCTGAACGTGACCTTCGACTACCCCGGCAACGTGCAGGGGAATCTCGTGGGCTCGTACCTGTCTCCTTCGTTTTACAGGGAGGTCTACGAGCGCTACTTCTGCCAGGATGGCGTGGTCGAAACGGCGCGGGGATACTGGAAGCACTTCCGCGGCCCGCGGGACGTCATGGAAGAGCGCTCGCCGCACGACATCACGATCGACGCACTGGCGGAGTTCTTCGGGAGGATTCTCGAGGACAAGCCCGCGAACACTGGTGTGCGCGGGGCAGAGAGCACGCTCACGGCTCTGCTCGGCCAGATGGCAATCGACCGCAAGACCGAGGTGACATGGGACGAGATGATGGAGAGCTAGCGAGTTGAGATCGGTTCCTTGGAACGTTATTCAGCCGCCGAAATGAGGGCTAGCCAGTCGATGTCGAAGTAGCGGAGAAACTCGAAGCAGAACAGATCCGGGGCGTCCATCTGGCGGATCGGCGTGTCCAAGATCTCTTCCAGCGTGCCGACCCCGCCTTCGCTAGCGACCTCTGAGAACAATCCCGGGGAGAGCGCCGCTGCCGTCAAGGCAACGACCTGGCTTCGAATCCCCTGGGTTTCGAGCCTCGCTCCCCGGCCAAGCCATTCCCCTAGCGCGAGCAACTGGGCAACTTCGATTCCGAGCGGACGCTCCCCGATCGCGGCGAGGACCTGGATGTTGCGCTCGGGCCTTCCGCCCGGCAGCGTCGCGTCGCCGGTGAAGATCAGATCCGCGGCCAGAACTCGCTCGCCGCGGTTGACACGCTCCGCCGCGGCCCCTGCTGCAGTCGCCTTGCCGTCGTCATGGAGAAGGATCGTGGCAGGTCGCGGGCCGGAACCCTCGTCAATCGCCGCAAGGAGCACTCCTGTTGCGCTGAGGCCGTTGTCGAAATCGAACCTGTACGACCGGGAATCCAGGCCCTTCATCCTCGTACCCGCCAGGAACCATCCCCGCTCGACCGCGACGGGGCTGTAGCGGAGCGTCTCGCGCAGAACCCGGCGCTGCTCGGTGGCCCACGCATTGCGTTCCGCCGGATCCAGCGGGATCGCGTCCCGCTCGATTCTCGTGGCAAGCTTCCTGGCGATCCCGAGGATTGTGAGGTTGTCCTCCGGCAAGCCCACCTCCAGCTCGGCTGCCGTTTTCAATTCGGACCCGACTGGAATCTCCTGCTCGACGCTGCGCAAGCCGAATCGGTCGGCGAAGAAGCGATACGCCTGAAGTCGATTCTCGACCTGGTAATTGTGGTCGGCCGGATCGAAGTTCTCGTGAAACGCGAAGTCGGCGGTGGCCCCGTACAGGGACCACACCGGCTTGAGCGCGTCATATGTTCCCGGCTTGACCCGGTGCGACCGGAAGATATCCTCCGCGTTGTGGATCTGCAAGAGGGGCCGGGGCGCAACTAGGGCAGTCAAGTGCGTGTATTCGAATTCGGAGAGCACATCGGTACCCTTCTGCTCCCAGTCCCCGATGTCTCCGGCTCCGAAGTCCTCGAGCCGGGAGACCAGCGAGGAGTGCCCCGCCACCGTCACGGCCGCCCGCACTCTCTCGTCCAGCGCGCTCAGGAGCACGGTTTGCCAGCCGCCTCCCGAAAGGCCGGTCATTCCGATTCGCTCCTTGTCGACAGCGGAATGCCCGTGCAAGTAATCCAGGCCCTTCTTCGCCGCCAGATAGAACAGGCCGATCCCGTTGGCGCCAACCAGATCCAAGTGCGCCCCGAACCAATGCTGGTTCTCCGGATGCGTGAGTTCGCCGAAATACAGCCAGTCGAGATTGAGAGCGTAGATGCCCTGCTTGGCTTGGTTGATGCAGCGCTTCTGCTTGTACTCGATCTCCTTGCCCTTGCCGTAGATATGACCGTTAACGTTCAGAATCGCCGGCGCAGGGCGCGGGCCGCCTTCCGGCTCGTACAGGAGGGCCGCGACGTGAAGACCGGGAATCACCTCGATTCGTAGCTTGCGGATCCTGTAGCCCGGGCCCGCGCCTTCCACAAAGCCGCGGTCCTCGGCTGACAGGGTGCTTTCAACCCACTCGCGCGGCCACCCCTCCAGGATGGTCTCCAGGAGCTTCGCGCGGATACGCTTCGCATCGCGACTCCACTCGTCCGCAGTGGCCGGCCTGGGCGGCGCCGGCACGCGATCCATCAAGTACCGGCTCAGCTGGTACTTGACGACTTCTTGCGAGATCAGCGGCTCCCCGAGAATGGCGTCTAGCTGCGACGCGCTGGTCTGGGCGGCGGCGTGTGACACGAGCGCGGCCACCGCGACCGCAGCTCGCACGAGAGTTGCCGGGAATCCCGAACCTCCGCGCAGGGCGAGCCGAGGCGTCCGCAGGATTCGAGATCGCGTCATGAACACTGGCCAATATACCGACCGGAGCGGTCTCCCGTCACAGTTCCGCGGCTATAATCCAGTGGGGCACGGCCGTGCCCTTGGAGGTTTCCAGTGACCCGGATCCGTATTTCTCGCGCCCTGCTTCTTGTGGCGTTCTCGCTCGCAGCTGCCTTGGCTTACCAAGCTGCCAAGACAGAGTCATTGATGGCGGAGGCAGCAAATCGCCTGCTCGAATCCCTGAACCGGATGCAACGCATGGGCACTGTCTTCCCGATGGATGCCGAGGAGCGCACCAACTGGCACTACTTTCCGGAGACCGGATTCGCCGACGAATACGGCTACGTGCGGAACGGGATCACCTTCAAGGACATGGATCCCAAGCAGAAGCACCTGGCATACGGGCTTCTCAGCACGGGCCTCGGACGAGCCGGATTCGTCAAGACGATGAACGTGATGGCCCTCGAGGAAATCGTGCGGGCGATCGAGAACGACCAGACCGGCTACCGGGACACGGAGCGATTCCATTTCACTGTGTTCGGCAAGCCGTCCATGACCGGGAACTGGGGCTGGCGAGTCGAAGGCCACCATGTCTCGCTTCACTACACGATCCGGGACGGCGAACTGGTCGCCTCCAGCCCGACATTCCTGGGGGCCAACCCCCACGAGGTCCCGCAGGGCCTGCACAAGGGCTTGCGCGCCCTCGAACGCGAGGAGGACCTGGCCCGTGCTCTGATCAAGTCGCTGGATCCCGGAATGCAGAAGAAGGCCATTTTCGACAAGCAGGCGCCCTATGACATCGTCACGATGGCGGACAAGCGGGCAAAGCTGGACGGCGACCCGCAAGGCCTGCCCGCCTCGGCCATGAGCGAAGAGCAGTACTCGGATCTACTCGACCTGATCGCCGAGTACGCGAACACGATGCCGCCAGAGATCGCCGCGCGCCGCATGAGAGCCGCCAGCGAAACTCCGCCCGAAGACCTGCGCTTCGGGTGGGCTGGCGACATCGAGCGTCCTGCGGCGAAGCCGATCGTCATCGGGAGCAAGACGACAGAAAACAGGCATCTGGCAGGGAACTACTACCGCATCCAGTCGCCGACGTTCCTGATCGAGTACGCGAACACGCAGAACCAAAGCAACCACAGCCACGCGGTGTGGCGCGAGTTCGAGGGAGACTTCGGATACGACGTGCTAGCGGCACACTTCGGAACCGAGAGCCACGGCGCGGGCACGGCCCTCGGCGACTGACGAGCCGCATTCGACGCGGTTGCTCGACTCCACTGCTCCGACAGGGGTGACGGTCTGAACGGCAATGCGGGTCTGTATCCAAGGCCGGCCGAAACCATAGCCTGAAGTTGTGCGAAACTCTCAAGGGCGGTGCTCCCGCTCGGCGAGCCGGCCGATTTCTATGTCTCCGCTGCGCTTCGAGGAAGCTCGCGCCATCGTGTTCGAGCGCCTGCGCGAGCTCCCGCTCGTTCCAGAGGTCGAGGCCGTGCCCCTGGACGAGGCTCAAGGACGGATCTTGGCGCGGGACGTACTGGCGGACCGCGACTATCCGCCGTTCAACCGCTCGGCTCGCGACGGGTTTGCCGTAATTGCTTCCGACGTGGCGCAGGTGCCGGCCGAGCTGGACCTGATCGGAGAAACTCGAGCGGGCGAGCCATCGCAGTTCACCCTCCAGCCTGGCCAGACGGTCGAAATCATGACCGGCGCTCCCGGTCCGCGAAACGCGGACGCGGTGGTCATGGTGGAACATTCGAGCCAAGACGGCAAGCGGGTCACGCTGCACAACTCGGTCGCTTCGGGGCGCAATCTGATCATGGCCGGGTCCGAGTCGAAGCGAGGGCAGCTCGTGATGGCCGCGGGCCGGCGAATCGGATTTGCCCAGATCGCGCTTCTCGGAACGGTCGGCCACGCCGACGTCCCGGTGTACCGGCGGCCGGAGGTCGCCATCCTCTCGACCGGAGACGAGGTTCTCCCCGTCGCAGCGCGACCGGAGCCGTACCAGATTCGGAATTCGAACGCCCACTCCCTGGCTGCCCAGGTCAGGCGGCGAGGCGGCGTGCCCAGGATCCTCCCCGTCGCGAGGGACGAACTCGACGAGACCCGGGGTCTTATCGAGGACGGCCTCAGGAGCGACATCCTGCTGCTGTCCGGCGGAGTGTCGATGGGCAAGCACGACCTAGTCGAAGAGGTGCTGGCCAGCCTAGGCGCGGAGATCATGTTCACAGCCGTTCAAATCCAGCCAGGCAAGCCGCTGGTGTTCGGGCGAGTCGGCACCACTCCGGTCTTCGGGCTGCCTGGCAATCCGCTGTCGACCATGGTCACATTCGAAGTCTTCGCGTCGATTGCGGTCGACTTGCTGGGCGGATCGGCAGATTCCCCCTTGAGGTTCCAGCGCGCGAAGCTGGGCGAGCCGTTCCGCCACAAGCCAGTCCTGACCCGCTTTCTGGGTGCGCGGCTCGAAGGCGAGTACGGAGACGCAACAGTCCGGCCGGATCGGGGACAGGGGTCGGGAGACGTGACGGCCTTCGCCCGGGCGGACTGCCTGATGGTGGCCACGGACGGGCGGGCATCCTGGGAATCCGGAGACTTGATTGAGGTAATGCGACTTTGAGCGGCCTAACTCACTACGACGAGGCGGGAGCCGTGTCCATGGTGGATGTCGGCTCCAAGCCGGCCACGCGACGTTCAGCGACCGCCCGGGCGTTCGTCAGAATGCTTCCGGAAGTGCTCGCCGCGCTGCCGGACAATCCGAAGGGCAATCCGCTCGAAGTGGCCCGTATCGCCGGGATTCAAGCGGCCAAGAAGACCTCCGAGCTGATACCTCTCTGCCATCCGCTGCCGCTGACGCACGCGGATGTCTCCACCGAAGTGCAAGACGATGGCGTCATCATCACCGCAACCGCATCGACCGTCGCGGCCACGGGAGTCGAGATGGAAGCGATGACGGCCGCGGCCATCGCCAGCCTCACGGTCTATGACATGTGCAAGGCGCTCGACAAGGGCATCGAAATCTGCGAGGTCGTCCTGGTCGAGAAGACCGGGGGAAAGAGCGGCCGGTATGTGCGGAACCCCGGAAGGGACGGGATTCGCGACGGCACCGAGTAGGCGAAACTGAGAATGGCGAACTTGATGCTGCGATCCTTCCGAGATTCGAGCCGGCCCCTCGCCTGGCTCGCGCTCCTGCTTGCATTCTCGGTAGCGGCGCTGCCAGCCCAGGACGGCGGCGACCTGTTCGACCCGGAAACGCTATTCGAGTCCGACCAGCCGGCGATCTTTCTCGAGGACATCGACGAGGTCACGGTGCCGCTCAGTGTCCGCAGCCGCCAAGGCGAGTACATCCACGACATGATCAGGGAGGATTTCACGATCTTCGACAACGACGTGGAGCAGGAGATTGTGGGCTTCGACGTCAGCTTCCTGCCGATTTCAATGGTCATCTGCATCCAGACCAGCGACCGCGTGGAGGGCATTCTAGGCGACATCCGCAAGACGGCCTATCTGTTCACGGAACTGGTACTGGGCGAGCACGGCGAGGCGGCGATCCTGACGTTCGACAGCCGGATCAAGCTGATGCAGGACTTCACGAACGACACGAAGAGGATCGACAAGGCCCTGACCTCGATGCGCATCGGAACGTCGGCCGTGGCGATGGCAGATGTCACCTACAGCGCGATTCGCATGCTGCTGAAGCGACCCGAGAACCACAGAAAGGTCATCGTCCTGATCTCGGAATCGCAGAACAACGGCAGCCGCATCGGAATGGGTGAGAGCCTCCGCACAGCGCAGCTGTACAACATCTCCATCTACGGAGTTCGCCTGTCGACTCTGTCCGCTCGCCTGCGGCGCAAGCCGGAGGTGCGGCCTCCCAACATTCCCGCCGGCGTGATCGTACGCCCCACGATGCCGGGCACCCCAAGCACGCCGACCGCGCAGCAGCAAAGCGGCTACAGCATCACGCCGAACATGATCCCGATCATCATCGACCTGGTGCGCGGCGTGAAGAACCTGGTGTTTGACAATCCGCTGGAAGTGCTGGCCGAGGGAACGGGCGGCCGCGATTTCAGCCCGCGAACCACCAGCGGCGTCCAGGAGTCCATCATCCGGATCGGGGAGGACATCCGCAGCCAGTACCGGCTCAGCTACAACCCCAATAACCTGAACGAGCGCGGCATCTACCATCGCATTCGCGTGGAGGTCCCCTACGAGAAGCTCCACATCCAGCATCGCGTGGGCTACTTCCACGGCCCCGTCCCGATTCTGGACGGGGAGCCGGCCGAAACCGCCGACGAAGCGGACGGCCAGTGAGCGATACGGGCGGGACGGGGCCTGATCGACGCGGCCAGGATCGAACCGCTTGGCAACGGCCTTCATCCAGTGCAATTCCTGCCTTGCCGATTGCGGACGTGGAATTCCTTGCATCGGCGCAGATACCCGCCCAGAGCCGGATTGGAACCCGCGGATACCCGGCTTCAAGCCAATTCGAGCCGTTCGGCAGGACGCCCCAACCCTGCAGGAGCCGGTTCGAGTGAGGACAGATGCCAGGCGCATGGCCCGGCCGTCCGGCGTCGTCCGAGCGCCCGTCTGGAAACCGACCCATATGATAAGGTCGAAGGTAGTCATGGCCATCCCGAACGCTAGGAAATACTCGATCTACCACCCCGAGACGCAAGAGCGGGCGACGGTCGTGGCCGTTCTCCCGAAGGGCTCGGACGTGAAGGCGTATCTGGAAGGCGCCACCAAGCGCTTCGACTGGAAGAGCTGGGCCGACCAGAAGGCGTCGCTGAAGAAGATTCGCATTGGTCAGCAGAAGCAGCGAAGACGCTAGTCCGCGCTGGGATCGAGGACCGGCCTGGCCAGGGCGGGTTGAGCGAGGCAACCAACGCCATGGGAATCGCGCCTATTCCCGTATAGAGGTCTTTCCGTGAATCGCACTGCTGCGCTCTTAGCGCTCCACTTGTTCATATCCGGTACCGCCCAGATTGCGGCGCAACCCAGCGAGGCGACGAAGCGCCTGCTGGAGCGCAACAAGATGTTCGTGCCGACTGTCACGAAGGTCGCGGAGAACGTCTACACAGCCATTGGATACCAGGTCTCGGCGAATTCCATGATCGTCGGGGACGACGGCGTCATCATCGTCGACCCAGGCCAGATGCCTTCCGCCGCCAGAGCGGTTCGCACGGCGTTCGAAGAAATCAGCTCGTTGCCCGTGAAGGCGATCATCTATACGCACGGGCACGGAGACCATACGAACGGCGCGCCGGCGTTCTACGAGCCGAACAAGGGCATCCAGGTGTGGGCGCGAGAGAACTACGGCTCGGAAACTGCGAGCGTTGCGCGGAAGGGACTCGGAGGAGGTCTCCGAGCCTCCAATTCCCAGGGTTTCGACTTGCTGCCGGAACAGAAGATCGGCATTGGCATCGCGATTCCGCCGGACCGCCGGCCCGCCGGCAACATGATGCGGGACGGAGTGAGCCAACGGCCAGGCGGGGGGGCCGCCAGACCGCCGATGCGCGTTGCGCCCACGCACCGGTTCTCGGAGGAACGGAAGACGCTCACGATTGCCGGCGTTCGACTTGATCTGGTAGCCGCTCCGGGCGAGACAGCCGACCAGCTGTACGTCTGGCTGCCCGAGCAGAGGGTCGTGTTCGCCGGGGACAACTTCTACCAGTCCTGGCCGAACGTCTATCCGCTCCGCGGCACCGCCCGGCGCTCTCTCAGGGACTGGATCTCCAGTGTCGGCAAGATGGTCGCCGAGGATCCGCTGCATGTGGTCGGGGGACACACGTCACCGATCGTTGACGATGCCAAGGAGGTTCTCTCCAACTACCGCGACGCGATGCAGTGGGTGCTCGACCGCACGCTCGAAGGCTTGCGGCAACTAATGACGCCCGACCAACTCGTGGAATTTGCGAAGCTTCCCGAACGCTTTGCCAGCCTCGACTATCTGCGCGACTACTATGGCACCGTCGAGGGGACGATCCGGGACCTCTACGCCCAGGACCTCGGCTGGTTCGACGGGGATCCGCTGAGCCTTCATCGAGAGACCCCGCGCAAGCAGTCCGAGCGCATCGCTGGCCTGGCCGGCGGCGTCGACGCGCTTCTGGACAAGGCGCGAGCAGCGCTGAGCGACGACGACGCGCTCGGAGCTGCGCAATTCCTCCGCCATGTGATCAGGCTGCGTCCTGACGACCGCGACGCAAAGCTCCTGATGGCCGACGCTCTCGCGATCGTTGGCGAGCGCACGTTCAACGGGCCCGTCCGGAACTACACGATTTCGTCCTCGAACCGCTACCGCCGGGATGCAGGGGAAGGACGCTAGGCGCTAGCCGGATCTAGAGGCGCGCTCGCAAGACGCGCAAGGCCTCGATCGCGGTCGACGCGATTTCGCCGTTGCTGTCCTGGGTCAGGCTTTCCAGGTACGGCACGCTTTCCTCCGTGCCGCTCCGCGAGAGCACGACTGCCAGATGGCGCCGTTGCGACGGCGTGCCGGTAGCCAGAGGCACGTACAGCTGGGTCAGTACCTTCGGATCCCGAGCCAGCTCCACGATGAGAGGCCGGGCTTCGAGGCGATGCACTCTGGAATTGAGGCCCTCGATGAGGCGCGCGAGCTGCACGTGATTGCCGAGCATCACGGAGGCGAAGGCCATGGACAGCCTCGCTCTCAGGGACTTCTCGTTCGATGCAAGCTGATCGAGGAGGGTCAAGTCCGCGCCGGTGCCGATCCGGCCGAGCCCCTCAGCAGCAGCGGCCCGCAAGTTGTCGTCCTTGTGCCTGATGTAGCTGATGAACAGCTCGCGCTGCCCGTTGTCCGGGATCTTGGCCAGGGCGAGCAACGCTTGGATCCGAATCCGACCCTTGTCGGTCTCGTCAATGATGCGAACCAAGCCCGGCACGGCATCGGGCGTGCGCAACTGGCCAACGGTCTGGATCACCGCCTCCTGAAGAACGGGCTCGAGATCACGCAGGAGGAACACAATTTCCGGCCCCGCCGACATCTCCTGCAGTTTCTTGATCGCAAGGACGCATTCGAGGATCACCGCTGTGTTGCGAGAGCGGACTCCTTCGACCAGCGCATCAAGCTCGTCACGGCCGCGAATGATGCCGATAGCCCGAGCCGCGTTGGCCCGGGCGAGGTCGCTGCGCCCTTGGCGGACGACCTGGCCGATCGCCTCGATCACCTCGGGGCTCACAGCGACGTAGGCCGGGACGGCTTGCGCGCTGGGCTTGGAAAACCGCGTCCTGAGGGACGTCGCGAAGGACGACACCGACGTCATCGCACCGGCATTGGCATACCCGGGCAGATAGAAGTCGACAAGGCCGTCGACTGCCATTGACTGCACGCGCGACGATAGGTCGGCAGTCGCTTCGATCAGTAGCGGCTGCGCCTCGATCGAGCGAGTCTTAATCAGGGCTGCGACTGCTGCCGCCCGTACCTGCTCCACCTGGTCCTGCAAGAGCGGGCCGAGGCGGGCCAAATGCTGGGATCCGCTCGGGGAGTCGCCAAGCTGGCGGGCCGCCCGGGCCCGCACGCCCGGGGCGGGATCGGAAAGCCCTGCCTCCCAGGCCTCCTGGCCGCTCGCCACGGTGATCGCTAGCAGCGAGCACGAGATAATTCGTTGCCACGAGAGCATCGTTCTTCCTCTGGGCCTCCAAACCGAGCGCCCCGGTTGCAGGCTCCCTACACGTAGTCCAGCTGGACGCTCCGAGGGATCAAGCCTGCGGAGTGCCCCATGTCAAGCAGGCGCTGGCCCGCTTCCATCACCACCGGAGCCATGTCCGTGGTGTAACCGTTGACGTACATCCCGACGAAGCGATCCGCCAGCCCCGTCTCCAGGCCACGGGAGAACTGGAGGGCGTAGTCCAGCGCCTCCTCGCGATGGTCCAGCGAGTATTGGATCGTCTCCGACAGCTTCCGGCGCGCCTCTTCCTGGACAGCAGGCGGCAAGCTGCGCAGAATGCAGTTGCAGCCGAGCGGCAGGGGCAAGTCCTGAGTTCGCTTCCACCACTCGCCGAGATCGACCACGCTGCGCAAGCCAGTGTCGGCGAATGTCAGCTGGCCTTCGTGTATGACCACGCCGGCATCAACCTCGCCGCGCTCGACCACGTCGAGAATCCGGTCGAAGTCGCACACCACCGGCTCGACGCCTGGCTCGTACAACTTGAGGGCGAGGTAGGCAGTGGTCAGCATGCCCGGAACCGCCACTCGCCTTCCGGACAGGCTGCCCGAATCGAAGCCGGGCGACGCGACCACGACCGGGCCGTACCCGTCCCCCACGCTCGACCCAGCCGCCGTCAGGATGTACTTGTCCGCGACGTATGGATACGCGTGGTAGGAAATCGCCGTCATGTCGTACCGGCCGACATGCGCGTCCTGGTTGAGCGACTGGATGTCCTTCAGGATATGCTTGAACTCAAGCAGCTCTGACTCGACTTTCCCAGTCGCCAGCGCGTAGAACATGAACGCGTCGTCGGCGTCCGGGCTATGGGCTATGGTGAACTCGCGTTTGCCAGCCATGCAGTTGCTAGACTCAGACTACCAGACCGCCCCGAGGGAGTTGGATCGTGGATTCGAAGACTTGCAAGCGCGTCCTGGCCGCGATCCCGGATCTTTTTTTCGGCTCCAAGGTATCCGGCGCAGCAGGACAGCTCGGCGTTCAGGTGAAGTTCGCCTCGTCGAGGCAGGCCTTGCTCGACGGGGCGCGGTTGCAGCCGGATCTCGTCATCGTTGACCTGGACGCGCAGCAGGTCGATCCCCTCGGAGCGATTCGTGAGATCCGCTCGGCCAGCGACTTGCGCCTGATCGCGTTCGCCAGCCATGTCCACGGTGCCCGCCTCGAGGAGGCCCGTGCCGCCGGATGCGACGAAGTCCTCACGAAAGGAAGCCTCTCGGCAAGCCTGCCCGCCCTGCTCGCGTCGCTGTAGCGCCGATGAATTTCAGATCAGGACCGGAGCGATCGGGATCGGTGTCCTGGACCCCTCCACGACGACGATACCCGTGCTCGACACGTGGTACCGCTTGCGATCGCTCTCCTCGTCGTACCCAATGCGGACGCCGGCCGGGATTCGTGCGTTCTTGTCGATGATGGCCCTGCGGACCTTCGCTCCAGCTCCGACGTGGCAGCGGGCCATCAGGATCGAGTCCTCGACGCTAGCACCCGAGTCGACGTACACGCTCCGCCCCAGGATCGAGCGGTTCACGACCGAGCCGTGCAGGACGCAGCCTTCGGAAACGACCGAGTCGATTGCTTCTCCGTGGCGGCCGGCCCGGTCCGTGCAATAGCGCGAGGGCGCGGCCGGGTACTCAGCCGTCCTCAACGGCCACAGCGGGTTGTGCAGCGCGAGCGCCGGCTTGATCGATCGCAGGTCCATGTTGGCGTCGAAGTACGAGTCGATCGTGCCGACATCCCGCCAGTAGCCGTGATTCTCCGGACTCTCGCCCGGCACGACGTTGGTGAGGTAGTCGTAGGCGTAGATCGGCATTTCCTCGACCATCTCTGGCAGCATGTTCCGGCCGAAATCGTGCTGGCTGTCCGGGCTGGCCGCGTCGCGCCGCAATTCGGCTACGAGCAAGCCCGGGTCGAAAATATAGTTACCCATCGAGGCTAGGCACCATCCGGGCCGTCCGGGGATTTCAGGCGGGCTGGCGACTTTCTCGTAGAACCGGACGATCCGCCAGTCAGAATCAACTTCCAAGGTTCCGAACCTGCCGGCCTCCTCGATCCGAATGGGCAGGGCCGCAACCGTGCCCTTTGCCCCTTTGGCGCTGTGATAGGCGATCATCTGGCGCACGTCCATGTGGTAGATGTGGTCGGCGCCGAAGACCGCGACGATGTCGGGCTGGGAGAGCTCGATCAGGTGGATGTTCTGATGGATCGCGTCCGAGGTGCCTTGGTACCAGTGGTCTCCCTTGCGCATCTGGGCGGGAACCGGAAGGATGAACTGGCTCGTGAGCACTTCGGAGAACTGCCAGGCGTTGCGCATGTGCTGCAGGAGCGACTGGCTCTTGAACTGGGTGAGGACGTAGATGGAATAGATTCCGGAGTTGACGAAGTTGTTCAGCACGAAGTCGACGATCCGGTACTTGCCGCCGAACGGTACCGCCGGCTTGCTGCGTTCCTTGGTGAGCGGGAACAGGCGCGTGCCCTTGCCTCCCGCCAGGATAAGACCGAGAACTCTCGCGTTCTGCATGAAGTTCCACCTCAAGTGCGCCGTGCGACTGGTTCGAGCCGGCCCTAGGCTTCCCGATCCAAACGACCGTCTACCAGTTCCGCCCGCTCAGGGAAGCGTGCAGCCAGGTCCGAGCTGTGCGTCACGGCAATCAGCAATATGTTCTGCTCGCGCTGCAGTTCCAGCAACAGGCTGCCAACCCTCTCGGCGCTGCGGCGATCCAGATTCCCGGTCGGCTCGTCGGCAAGGACGACCGGCGGGCCGTTGATCAGGGCGCGCGCAATCGCCACGCGCTGGCGCTCGCCCCCGGAAAGCTCCGACGGCAGGCGATCCATGCGATCCGCAAGTCCAACCCGGTCCAGCAGCTGCTTCGCTCGCGCGGGATCGTCCGCCGAGGCCCCGCCGCTAGCCAAGGTCGGCACCAGGACGTTCTCGAGACTCGTGCATTGCGGAAGCAGGTGATGGTCCTGGAAGACGAATCCGATGCTCCGGTTGCGAAACCGAGCCAAGGCTGCCGAGTCCAGCGAGAACGGATCCTGTCCGCAAATCTCGACGGTTCCGGCGGTTGGCGTCTCGAGCGAGCCAAGGATATAGAGCAGGGTGCTCTTGCCAGAGCCCGAAGGGCCCATTACCGCCAGTGCCTCTCCTCGAGACATGGACAGCGAGAGGCCGTCCAGCACCACCAATGGCCCCGACGGGTGCGGATACTCCTTGCGCAATGCGCGGACGGCTAGATCGGACGGCATCTCGGCGTCGCGCGCATAGCGTCGCCTTCCAATTGTTCCACATCCGCGCCCGCGCTCGCGATTTGTTCCGTCCGGCCGTGACGCGTCGTCGGCCGGCGGTTGCAGACTGCGCGAACATAGAACGCTGCGGCCGATCCTGCGCAGGACCGGCTGCCCGCAGGCGAGGAAGCTCCCGTGCTACTCATTGGCCCTCCCGGAAGCGGCAAGACGACCCGGATCCTGCGCTCGCTGGAAGCCGCGATTCGCACGGACCGGAGCCAGGAGGTCCAGGTGCTCGTGCCGACAGCGAGCATGAAGCACCACCTGCTCAACGTCCTCGCCAGGAAGAGCCTGATGGTTCCCGCTCGCGTGGTATCGACCATGTCGGAGTTCGTGCGGGATCTGACGCCTGGCGCCCGGGAAGCTCACGGCGCCATCGAGGGCAGGCTGCTGAGCGAGGCCATCCAGCGCACCGCCGCGCGCGCCTTCGGCCAGCAATCGGACTCGCTGGGCTTGCGCAGGCGTATCGCCGCGCTGATGAGCGAGTTGTGGGCCGCGGGAGCCGACAGCCTCCAGATCGAATCCGCGGTCCGCAGCCGCGGCCAGCGCGCGTTTCTCGAAGTGTTCGGCGAATACGAGGATTCCCTGCTCCGCTCGGGCCTGGTCCATCACAACCAGCGCATCGCTCGGGCGGCGGCGCGGGTCCGCGGCGAAGGCCTGGGACCTGTGCGGCAGGTGCTAGTGGACGGGTTCGACCGATTCACGAGGCAGCAGGAAGCGCTGCTCGAAGCGCTCGCCGAGCAGGCCGAGGAAATCGTCGTGGCGATGCCCGAAGGGCTTCCGCGATATCCGTTGGAGACGCTCCGGCCGGAGCTCCTGCCACCGCCGTCTCATTCCACGCTCCACACCGAGGTCGTGAGGGCAGCGACGCCGAGGGCCGAGATTCTCGAGGTAGCCCGGCGCATCCTCGCTAGCGAGCGGCCGTTGCGCGAGCACGCAATTGTCCTCCGGTCACCAGAGCACTACCGCTCGGTCATTCGCGAAGTGTTCGAGACGCTGCGCATCCCGTACAGGCACTGGGAGCGAGCGGCGCTCGCGGACCATGGCGTTGTACGGCACTTCTCGAGCTGGCTCCGGGCAATCGACAGGCAGTTTCCCGGCGAGGAGACCATCGCGGCTCTCATGTCGCCGCTCACTCCGGCAAGCTGCAAGCATCGGTTGGACGAGTTCGACTTCGAGATCCGGAAGCGCCTCCCGGGCTCAGGCCTGGAATTCGTCCTCGATGCGGCGGTGAACTTTCCGCAGCAGAGGAGCTTCCTCGAAACGCTGAAGGACAGGGCCGGCTGGCACCGGGACCGCTTCGGGGCGGCCCGCTGGAGCAGGGAATTCCTGGAACTCCAGTGTCACGTGCAGGACCTCCAAGCGCCTGTGGCAGCCGAGTCGTTCCAGCGCACGTGCGACTGGCGCGACGCGCTCGAAGCCCAGAAAGCGCTGCGGCGCGCGATCGAGGACACAGCGAAGCTGCCCGAGTTCCACGGTCAGCGGATCGAATTCGGCATTTTCGCCGAGGCGCTTGACGAGGTGCTTCGTTCTGCCACGCTCTCGGTTCGGGACCAGCGCTATGAAGTCGTGCATGTCCTGCCGGTCCTCGAAGCCCGCCAGTGGTCTGTACCGGTTGCTTTCGTTTGCGGCCTTGCCGATGGATGGTTCCCGCGCCGCTATTCCCAGGATGTCCTGTTCGACGACGAGGATCGAAGGCAGCTCCAGGCCAGGGACATCGCGGTCAGGACAACGGCGGACCGGGCGGCCGAGGAACGCTTTCTCTTCCAGGTTGCGACGACGCGCGCCACCCAGCAGCTCGTTCTCAGCTATCCGCTATTCGACAATCGCGGCAAGCCGGCAGTGAAGTCGGGACTGCTCGACGGCTTCCCCGAACCGGAGGCAGCGCGCTGGGCTCGGCTCGGGGACTCGAAAGCCCCCCACGTGCCAGCGCGAGCAGAGAGCCTGCCTGCCGACCTGCGCGGAGCCGTGGCTGAATGCAACGAGAAATTCAGCGTCTCCGGGATCCAGAACTTCAGGCAGTGCCCCTACCTCTATTTCTCCGGCAACACGCTGCGGCTCGACGGCAGGCCTTCCCTTCCCGAGCACAGGCTGGACGGCGCGGCGCTAGGCACGATCGTGCATCGCACGCTGGAGCGCTGGAATACCCGGAAGAGCGCCATTGGCGAAATCCTGGACCAAGCATTCGGCGAGGCGCTCGCGAAGCTTCACCTGCCGGAGAGCTTCCGGACGGAGAGGCTGCGCTTGGCCCTGCGATCGGACCTCGTGCGGTTCGCTCGCGAGCAAGGCGCGTCGATGCGCGTCATCGAGGGGCAGCAGGCGTTCTTCGAGGAAAACAAGAGCTATCGCATCCCGGAACTGGCGTCCAGGCCCGAAGTGCGGTGCCGGATCGATCGCTTCGATCTGGACGAGGGCCAGCGCTGCGTCGTGACCGACTACAAGTACGCCCGGCCCGACCGCATCAAGGCGATGCTGCGGGAGCACCTCAAAGGGGAGCAGCTCCAGCTCATGATCTACCTGGCCGCGCTGGAGCAGGACATGAGCTGCGAGCCCTCCGGCATGGCCCTGTGCGGCCTACGCGGCGAGACAAGCTACGAGGGAGTCTCGGTGGACGGGTCGGGAGGGCTCCGGCCGCTGTCCCGGGAGGATCTGCGCTCGTTGCTGGAGCAGGCTCGGGCGGAGGCCGCCGGGGCTGTCGCAAGCATTCTGGACGGGGCGATCTCCGTACTGCCCAGGGACGAGGGCTACTGCGGCCGATTTTGCGAGTTCGGCAGCGTGTGCCGGGTGAAGTGGAAGGGATCGGGGAATCCCGACGAGGTCGAGGGGAGTGCGCCGCTGTGAAGCTGACTGCCGAGCAGGAGCGCGCCGTCCGGAGCTGGGATCGGGGCGACATTTGCGTCGTGGCCGGACCCGGTTCCGGCAAGACTAGGGTGCTGGTCGAGCGGCTCCGCTGGCTGATCGCGGATCGCGAGGTGGCGCCCGAACGCATTCTGGCGATCACGTTCACGGAGAAAGCCGCGAATGAAATGCGGACCCGTCTCGTGGCAGGCTCCGAGGCATCCTCCAAGGAAAGGGCCCTCTTCGAAGCCGCCCAGGTCTCGACGATCGACGCGTTCTGCAACCGCTTGCTGAGGGAAAACGCTCTCGAGGCAGGTGTCGACCCCGGATTCGAGATTCTCGACGAGGCCGACGCCCGAGACCTTTTGCGCGGCGCGATCGAGCAGGTGCTCGACGAGGCCTTCATCGAGGACAGCGAGAAGGTCCAAGCTTTCCTCGCGTCCTACTCTTCCTCTGGATCCCAGACTGCTCGAGCGGATTCGGCGAGCCTGCAGAACGACCTGGCGGCCTTGGTTTACCGCATCCGAAGCTACGGCTGCGAGCCGGCCCTGCGGGACTTCGCACCACCCGTGCAGGAGCTTTCCTCTGCGCTCAAGGAACTTGCCGGACTGAAGGGGCTTGACGATCTGGCGGAACTCGCCGGGCAGCTGGACGGTGTCTCCCCCGGCGACACCGACTCTCTGTGGGCGCTGCTCCGCGAAACGGGCCTGGCCAGTGCGGAAGTCCGCAAGGCCGGCGCGGCGAAGGCCTTGGTCGGCGCGATTCGGGACGACCTGCTTCCCGCGTGCCTGAGCGCCACGACGGCCGCCATCCATCAAGCGCCACGCGAGTGGCTGCTCGAAACGACGAGGCGAATCCTCGCGGCGTTCAGCGCGGCGAAACTCGCCGCCAGCCGACTCGACTTTGACGATGTTCTAGCCAAGGCCGCCAGACTGCTCGGGTCAGACTCGAGTCTGGATCTGCGGTTCGAGCACGTGCTGATCGACGAGTTCCAGGACACGAATCCGCTTCAGGTGCAGCTCGTGGAGCGCTTGCTGGAAGCGCACGGACGAACCCCTCCGGTGCGGTTCGTCGTGGGAGACATCAACCAGTCGATCTACGGCTTCCGGCACGCCGACCAGAACGTTTTCCGCCAGTACCGGGAAAGCCTCGAAGAGCAGGGCGGAGACGTGATCCGCTTGCTCGACAACTTCCGCAGCCGCCCCGACGTGCTCGCGGCAGCGCACCGCGTGCTGCCCGGCGGGGCGGCCAGCGGTGTCGAGGCGCATCGCCTGGTCAGTGCCAATCGCTTCCACGACAGGGCGGAGCCCTGCGTCGAGGTGCAGGTCATCGCCGGCGGCGGAGGGAACGCGCTCGAATGGGAAGCCGGGTGGCTGGCGAGACGGCTGCATGCTCTGAAGCGCGTCCTGCGCGTGGCCGACCGACACATGGGGGGACAGGGCTCCCGTCCGCTGGAGTGGCGGGACATCGCGGTCCTGGTGCGGACGCACAATCGAGCCGCCCGGTTCGCGGCGGCATTGCGCCGCCTCGGGGTGCCTTGCCGGACCAGCGGAGGTCGCGGACTGTTCGATGCTCCGGAGACCGCCGAGCTCGCCGCGTTTCTGGGAGTCGTGCGCAACCCGAGAGACGAGATCAGTCTGGCGGCGGTCCTGAAGTCTCCCTTTTGCGGAATCGACGACGCCGTTCTCCTTCGGCTCAAGCGGGCCAACAACAAGCTCTTCGAGGCGCTCGCTCGCGCCGGCTCGGACGACATCGGCCTCGACGGGCATTCCTCGGAGCGGCTCGTGCGCTTTCGCCAGCTGCTTGCAACCAGCCGCGCCGACAGAGCTACCGTGCCGGTCCGGTCCTTGGTGGCGCGCGCTGTCTCCTCCTGCGGCTATCGGACCTACCTGGCCCGTCGGGAGGAAGGACAGGAGGCACTGAATAACGTGGACCGCCTGCTGGAATGGATCGGAAGGCGAGAAGAGCAGCGCGCGGAAAGCCTGGACGGGGTGTCGGCAGCGCTGGACAGGGCGCTCGATTCGAGCCCTCCGGCGGATCAGGCACCGGACCATTCCGCGAGCGGCCAGGCGATCGAGATCCTGACGATGCACGCGGCCAAGGGCCTGGAGTTTCCAGTCGTGGCTCTGGCCTCGATACAAAGCGAAGCGCGGGGGCCTGTGCCCGGGCTGGTGTTCTCCCCCGAGCACGGCATAGGGGCGCGGTGGCGGGCTCCGGCAGGGGGCGACGCGATCGCGGACAGCGCCTACCGTCTCGTTTCGGCCGAAGCGAAGCGAAGCGAACGCGAGGAATCGGACCGGCTCCTGTACGTAGCCATGACACGCGCCGAGGAGCACCTTCTGCTGAGCGCGTCATTTCCGGGAGCGCCGCAAAAGAGGCATTGGTGCAAGCCGCTGTTCGATGGCGTCGGAATCGATCCGACGGAAGAACTGCCGGATGGGCCGGAGGAGAGATCCGCCGGCGATCTTCGATTCCGGTACCACCGTTCGACCGAGGCGCCAGCGGACGAGATCGCGGACGAGGCCGGGGAGGCGCCAGCCGGACCCGAGATCCTGCAACCGCTGCCGTACTCGGCGCAAGCCGACTACTCCGCGGCGATCACGTCCGTGACGGTCTTCGCGCAATGCCCCCGCAGGTACTTCCTGTCGCGGTACATGGGCCTGGAAGGGAAGCGGAAGCAGCTTGAGCCGCTCGACTGGTCCGACGAGGATGGGAACGACCGGCGGGACGGGACGGACGCGTCGCAGTTCGGCGTGGACGTCCACATGTACCTGGCCGGAGAGCTGGACGATGCCGGGCCGGCGGTCCGAGAGCTGGCCGCGAGGTTCCAGGAACACGAGCTGGGACGGCGTGCGGCCAGGGCCGATTCCGTCGAGAAGGAAATGTCATTCGTGTTCACAGTGGATGAGTTCCTCCTGCGGGGAACGGTCGACCTCCTGTTCGAGGAAGGCGGCGAGCGGATCCTGCTCGACTACAAGACGGATCGCGTACGCGCCTCGGAGGTCCGGCAGGCAGCCTGGAAATACGCCCCCCAAATCCAGCTCTACGCGGCGGGTCTGGCGAAGTCGGAACGGCCTGCCGGGCGGGCCGTGGTCTTCTACCTGCGCCACGCGGCGCCCGTGAGCATCGACATCGGCGAGGATGCCATCGACGAGGCAAGCAGGCTGGTCAGCCGGTTCTTCGAAGCCCAGAGCCGACAGGAGTACCCCACGCGGCCCGGCCCTCATTGCCGGCACTGCCCCTACGTCAACGGGCCGTGCCCTGAACGCTACCCGTGACCCGGGGACGGCTCGGCCTAGGCCGCCATGCCCCTCGCGGCCTCGGCAATATGCCGGGCGGAGATGCCGAATCGATCCAGCAGTTCGGCTGGCTTTCCGCTGCGAGCGATGCCGCGCACGGCGAGCTGACGGACTCGCGCGCCTTCTTCGGCCAGCGCGGACAGGACAGCGCTCCCGATCCCGCCGTGGGCGTAATGGTCCTCTACGGTGACAATGTTGCCGCCGCAGTCGGACGCGGCCGCGCGCAGGGTCTCGGCGTCGATGGGCTGCACGCTGAACAGGTCGATGACCCGCGCCTGAATGCCCTCCGCAGCCAGTTCGTCAGCGGCTTCCAGCGCCTCGTACAGCGTGACGCCCGCCGCCACGATTGCTACCCGATCGTCCGGGCTGCTGCGAAGAACCTTCGCCTTGCCGGTCTCGAACACCTCTCCGGGCCCGTAGAGGATTGCCGTCTTCGGCCTGCTCGTTCGGACATACACCGGGCCGTCGGTACCCGCCGCCAGCTCGATTGCGCGCCAAGCGCTCGTGGCATCGGACGGATAGAAGACCGTGTAGTTCGGCTCGGCGCACGTCATGGCCAGATCCTCGAGACCCATCTGCGAAGGCCCGTCCTCGCCAATTGAAATCCCGGCGTGCGTGCCCACCAGCTTGATGTTCGTCGAGCTGATCGCTGCGAGCCGCATGAAGTCGTAGCCGCGAGCGAGGAAGCAGGCGAAGCTTGACGCGAACGGGATCTTGCCGCGGCAGGCCAGGCCCATCGCGACGCCAACCAGGTTCTGCTCGGCGATGTAGCACTGCAGCAGGCGGCTGGAATCGATCTTCGCGATGTCGGTGGTGAACGTCGAATTTCCGACGTCGCCATCAACTCCCACGATGCGTCGGTCGGCGCGCGCCAAGGCCTCCAAGGCCGCCCCGTATGCCTGCCGAGTCGCGACGACGGGGCCGCCGATCTCGTAAGGCGGCGGGGCGACGGAATTTGACGGCGCCTGTCCCGCCGGGACCGGAGGGGGGAGATTCGGCCGCCATTCGAAGCCGCCGCCCTTCAGTTCCGACTCCAGAGACGCGATCGTCTCGTCTTCCAGTTGCCCGGCCGGTATCGGCTTGCCGTGCCAGCCGTCCTTGTCCTCGGCGCAAGGAATGCCGCGGCCCTTGTAAGTCTTCGCCAGGATCACAGTGGGCTTGTCCAGCGAGGATCGCGCTTGCGCGTACGCGGCGATCAGGGCGGCGATGTCGTGGCCGTCCACGACCAGCGTCTCCCAGCCGAAGGCCTCCCACCGGACCCTGTACGCATCCATGTCGTGCTGGAGCATGGTCGGAGCGCTCTGGCCCAGGCGATTCACGTCGACTGTCGCGATCAGATTGCCGAGCCCGTCGTTGGCCGCCATCGAGGCCGCCTCCCACACGGATCCCTCGGCGGCTTCCCCATCGCCGAGCAGCACCCAGATCCGGCGGTCGTTGCCGTCCAGCCGGCAGGCATGCGCCATGCCGACACCGACGCTCAGCCCCTGGCCGAGCGAGCCGGTAGCCACGTCGACGAACGGCAGCGTCGTGGGGGGGTGCCCTTCCAAGTCGGAGTCAATCCGGCGCAGGTTTAGCAGGTCGTCCTCGGCAAGATATCCCGCTTCCGCCCAGGCTGCGTAGAGCACCGGAGCCGCATGGCCCTTCGACAGGATGAAAACGTCGTTCGCCTCGCTGGCCGGGTCCTGCGGGTCGTACCGCATGGCGTCGAAGAACAGCGCCGACATGATCTCGGCAGCCGAGGCGCAGGTTGTCGGGTGACCGCTTCCTGCCCGGGTGGTGGACCGGACCGAATGGATCCGCATCCGAGTTGCCTTGTCCCTCAGGGCTGCAAGGTTGTCTTCTTGAACCGCAACTGACATGTCCGTTTCCTGGGATTCTCTCTCTGGGGTGGGCCGCAACGCCGATCGCTCGCGAGGCTCGATTCGCACAGGCGCGGTGACGGCGTTTCGGGCGCTGCGGGGTCGATTCAATGCCCGTGGGGCGCGCAACCCGCCGCACCGAGGCACCAAACTTCCATCATACCCCGCGCCGAAGCCGCCGGAGATCGCACCGTATAGTGAGGGTAAGAGGATCGGATGAGCGTCTCCAAATCCATCGCGCGATTCGACTCGATCGAGCTCGATTGCGGCCAGCAGCTAGGACCCGTCGATGTCGCCTACGAGACCTACGGCGAGCCCAACGCGAATCGCTCGAACGCGATCCTGGTCCTCCATGCGTTCTCCGGTGACGCGCACGCCGCAGGAATCAGCGCCGAAACCGGCAAGCCCGGCTGGTGGGACAACATGATCGGTCCGGGCAAGGCCTTCGACACCCGCCGCTACTTCGTCATTTCGACCAACGTGTTGGGGGGGTGCAGCGGCACCACGGGCCCGAGCTCGACGGATCCCGCAACTGGCCGCCCCTACGGATCCCGCTTCCCCCCGATTTCGATGGCCGACATGGTTCGCCTGCAGCAAATGCTGACCGATTCGATGGGAATCCGTCGGCTGCTGTGCGTGTCGGGCGGATCGATGGGCGGCATGCAGGCCCTGCAGTGGGCCGTGTCCTATCCAGATCAGGTGGCATCGGTGATCCCGATCGCAAGCACTCACCGCCATTCGGCGCAGCAGATCGCTTTCAATGAGGTCGGCCGACAGGCAATCCTCGCCGATCCCGACTTCAACCAAGGCGACTTCTACGAAGGCAAATACCCCGAGCGCGGCCTGGCCGTCGCTCGCATGGTGGGCCATATCACCTACATGAGCGACGACTCGATGCGCGAGAAGTTCGGGCGACGGCGGCGCAAGTCAGCAGGTCAAAGCGACATGTTCGAAGTGGAGAGCTACCTGCGCTACCGCGGCGTGCAGTTCGTCACCCGCTTCGATGCCAACTCGTATCTCGTGATCACCCGGGCGATGGACACGTTCGACATTACCGACGCGGGCAATTCGCTGGAAGACTGCTTCGGTCTCGGAGACGCGCGCTTCCTGGTCCTGAGCTTCACGTCGGACTGGCTCTACCCGAGCTACCAGTCCCAGGAGATCGTGCGGGCCCTGCGCTCGCGCAACCGGGACGTCGCCTACCTCGAACTCGAGTCCAACTACGGTCACGACGCCTTCCTCCTGGAAGTCGGCGAACAGACCGCCCTGATCAAGGGCTTTCTCGAGAACACATTTCAGCGGCTGGCAGCCTGAGCGCCTGGCGGTTGCGCGCTGGCACGGCGTATGTAGTTCGCTTCGACGGCTTCGGGGGATTGTCCCAGGCCGTGCTCGACATCCTGCCGCGCGAGAATCGCCACAGGCTCCGCCAGGGAGGGGGGCCCCGCCTTGCGAAGCCATCCCCGGGCGGCAGCGGCCGGGCCGCCGGCCTCGAAGATCCGGGGCTCGTTCCCGACCAGCACGGGGTCCAGGTCCCGCAGGTGCGGAGCCAGGTCCTCCCAGCTGCCCAGCATCTCGGCTGTCACGGGGCGTGACGCCTCGCTGTAGCATCCCGCGAACAGTTCCCCTCTGCGCGCGTCGAGCAGCGCAACGCGATGCGACGGTCCCCGGCAGGAACTGGCGAGCGCGCGAAGGCTCGACACACCGACCAGGGGCGTGCCGTTCGCCTCCGCCAAGGCCTTCGCCGCGCCGAGACCTACACGGATCCCGGTAAAGGAGCCCGGACCGGTCGCCACCGCGAACGCATCCATGTCGCCCAAGCCGAGCGAACAGGCAGATAGCAGCTGCTCGATCGCGCCGAACAGGACTTCCCCGTAGCCCGGTCCCTCGCCGAGCGACCGAGTCTCGATCGGCGCCTCGCCCGGCATCAAGGCGATACTGCCCTCGCTGCGAGCCGTATCGATCGCCAGGACATTCATCGGGCGGTTCGGGAGACGATCACGGCCGCTTCGCGCGCGGCTTTCGTTTCGTGCCTCCGTCCGCGGCGATGCGCGCCTGGCGCGCCTGCAGGAGATCGACGGCCTGGTCAATCGTGACGTCCTCGGGAAGGAAGCCTCGCGGGAGGGAGGCATTGATCTCGCCGTCCGTCACGTAGGGTCCGTAGCGCCCGGAAAGCACCCTCACTTCCTTGCTGGTGACGGGATGTCCACCCAAGATCTTCAGCGGCTCGGCCTGGGCAGTGCGGCGGCGGCTTGACTTCTCTTTTGCGAGGAGCTTCAGTGCCTCGGCCAGCGTAATGTCGAGCGGGCTCGTCCCCTCGGGAATCGAGCGAATCTCCTCGTCGCACTTGACGAACGGGCCGAAGCGGCCGTTCGCGGCAACGACGTCGCCGCCGCTCTTGGGATCCGGGCCCAGCGTTCGAGGAAGGGACAGCAGCTTGACCGCAGTCTCGAGATTGATGGCGTCGGGGTCATCCCCCCGCAGCAGGGACGCCCGCTTCACGTCTCCTTCCCCGTCGGGATCCCCGCGCTGCACGAAGGGACCGAACCGGCCCTGCTTCAGGTAGACGGGAAGCTGGGTCTCGGGATCGTATCCGAGAGGGGCCGGGCCCTTGCTGGCGATCTGCAGCATTTTGCGGGCCTTCCCTGGGTCCAGTTCGTCCGGCGCAAGCGTGTCGGGCACGCTGCAGCGCGAGGCACCGTCGGTCAGGAACGGGCCGTAGCGGCCGATGCGGACCTCTAGATTCGTTGTCTCGCCGGGCTTGCCCACTGGCAGGCTGCAGACCTTCCGAGGGTCGATTTGCTCCTGGCCCCTTTCGATCAGCGACTGAAGGCCTGCGTGCCCGTTGCCGTAGTAGAAACCCTTCAAGTATTCGAGCCGGGCCAGCTCGCCCCGTGCGATCGCGTCGAGCTGGTCCTCCAGCCTCGCCGTGAACGCGTAGTCGGCCAGATGAGTGAAATGCTCCTCAAGCAGTCCGACGACCGCCATCGCGGTGTACGTCGGAACCAGAGCCCCGCCGCGCTTGAACGCATAGGCCCTGGACTGAACGAGATCAACAATGGTCGCCCACGTGCTGGGGCGCCCGATGCCGAGCCGCTCCAGGTCGCGGATCAGATTGCCTTCGGTGTAGCGCTGCGGCGATTGCGTCCGGTGCTCCGAGGCCTCCACGGCATCCAAGGCCAGGTCCTCGCCCTCGCTCAGCTTGGGCAGAAGCCTTTCCCTGGCGTCATCCGGCGAATCCTCGCCGACTGCCTCGTTCGAATACGCCTTGAGAAAGCCCGCGAACTCGATCGACTTGCCAGATGCGCGAAACCTTGCATCGCCGGCATCGACCAGCACGGTCGAGTTCGTGCCTCGCGCGTCCCGCATCTGGCTGGCGAGTGTCCGTCTCCAGATCATCTCGTACAGCTTCGCCGCTTCGGTGCCGAGGCGGCTCAGCACCTCGCCGACTGCGCGGAATTGCCCGCCGGCCGGCCGAATTGCCTCGTGCGCCTCCTGCGCGTTCTTGACCGTGTTGCGGTAGAAGCGGACCGACTCCGAAAGGTATTCGTCCCCGAACTTCTCCACGATCATTTTGCGAGCCGCCGACTTGGCTTCGTCAGACAGCACCGTCGAGTCGGTTCGCATGTAGGTGATGAAGCCGTTCTCGTACAGCTGCTGCGCAAGGCGCATGGTGTGCCGCGCTTGGAATCGTAGCTTGCTGTTGGCTTCTTGCTGCAGCGTGCTCGTCACATAGGGAGCCTGGGGAGACGCCGTGAACGGCTTGTCCTCGACCGAGGCGACCCGAGGATCCGCCGAACGCACCGCGGCCTCCAGACGCTTGGCCTCCTCGGCCTCGAGGAGAACCGGAGCGTCTCGCGAACGGCTGGCCGGCTCTTTCAGGGCCCCGGTGTCCGGATCGAAGTCCTTCCCCGCGGCGACCCGCCGCCCCGCGGCGAGCACCAGTTCCGCCTCGAATCCGGATCCGCCGCTGGAGAAGCGCGCCTTCATGCCCCAGTAGCTGGCTTCGGTGAACCGAATTCGCGCCCGCTCGCGTTCCACGAGGAGCCGCACCGCCACGCTCTGGACACGCCCGGCGCTGAGACGAGGAATCATCTTCTTCCACAGCAACGGGCTGACTTCGTAGCCGAACAGGCGGTCAACGATGCGGCGGGTCTCCTGGGCGCTGACAAGATCGTGGTTGATGCCCCTTGGCGCCTCGAGGGCCTTTTGGATGGCGTCCTTCGTGATTTCGTGGAAGACCAGTCTCTCGAAGGGGACCCGTGGCCCGAGCAGCATGAGCAGATGCCAGCTAATCGACTCGCCCTCGCGGTCCTCGTCCGTTGCGAAGTAGATACGATCCGCCTGCTTGACAGCGGCGCGGATTTCCTTGACGAGGTCCTTCTTTTCCTTCGGGACGATGTAGACCGGCTCGAAATCCGCTTCAACGTTCACGCCGAGGCGGGCCCAGGGCAGTTTCTTGAGCCTGGCAGGGATGTCCGTCGCGCTGTTGGGGAGATCTCGCACATGCCCGACGGAGGCCTTCACGACAAACCCTTCGGGCAGGAACTTCTCGATCGTCCGCGCCTTGGTCGGGGACTCGACGATGACGAGGACGGTCGAACTAGTAGTCGCAGCCATAGCGCTTCCTTCTTCTCTATAGCACCAATGGAGGGGTAACGACGGTTGCGGGAATTCGCCGGCGGTTCAGCGATGCTGACCGAACTCGTAAACGTAGATCGGCTGCTCGGCCCCGCTCACCGGCACGGTGACGGTCTTGGACGGGTTCCACCCCGGAATCTCCCACTTGTAGCTGGCTACCCGAACTCCCGGCCGCAATTCCTGATCGAACTTCGGTCGAAGCTGCCTGTTCGCGGAGGTCATCAGAACCAGCGTCACTACCGTCGCAGGAGCTAGGTCGACCTTGAATATGTCCATTTGCTGGATCTCGACGCGATCCTGCACGCCCGCGGCGCTGACCGCCGCTCGCGCGTCCTCGACCAGGTCCTCGCTGATCTCGAAGCCGACCCCGCGCGCGCCGCGATCCCTCGCAGCTCGGAGCAGGATGCGTCCGTCGCCCGAACCCAGGTCGTACACCACGTCGTCCTCGGAGACGCCCGCAGCCTCTAGCATCCGGTCGACCACATGCCAGGGCGTCGGCACGTAGGGCGCGACGCTGCGCGGATCCAGGAAGGGGGCAGTCGGCTGGGCCGAAGCGACGGTCGCGACAGCCAGCAGCGCCACCGCGATGCTGACGGTGGCACCGATCCAGGCCCGTGTTGCTTGCGTCATGCTTCCCCTTTGCCGCACTAGACTACCCACAGTTACTATAGAACGCTCGTGGGATAGGACGGAAATCGAGATCGGCGCGAAAGCGATTCTGCCGCCTGAAACCAGTTCGGAATCCTGAGCGTCTTAACGGGGGCAGAGATGCGATCCGGGCGCCGGAAGGCGTGTGGCTGCGGCATTCCTCTTCTGGCTCGTCTCTCGTTGGAATAGACTTGGCCCTGCTCATGCTAGGATTTGATGGGTTGGTGAGAATGACTATGGCGATGGGTCGCAATGCGGCAATAGCAATCGCCTGGCTGCTGGCGCTGATGTTTACGGTCGCAGCCGCCCCGGCCGTTGACGACGAGGCAGATTGGCAAGCCGCGGACGGCTCGTTCCCCGACCACGGAGGCTGCACCTATTTCAGTCCGCGCGAAGGCGTCAGACCGATCTACACGGCCGCCGATGACCTAAGGGCGATGCGCAAGCGCACGTCGGACACGATCCAGGCTCTCGCGATGATCCCCCAGCCTCGTCGGGGCGGACTCTTCGTACGAGCGGCCGAGCCCGGGATGAACGGATCGGTGTCGTGCTCCGGAATCGACGACTGCATCCAGAAAACCGCGGAGGCCGCAGGGGTGCCCCTGACCTTCTTGACGACCGACGCTGAATTCCTGCGCCGGGTGCGCCTCGATATCACCGGGCGAATCCCGAGCAAGGACGAGGTGCTCGAGTTCCTCGTAGATACTTCGGAAGACAAGCGGGCGACCCTGGTAGACGATCTCCTGCAAACCTCGGAGTGGGCCGACCGATGGGCATTGTTCTTCGGCGACCTATTCCGGAACACGCAAACGACCGTGCAAGTCAACCGGTACCCGGGTGGACGCGACTCGTTCCACCTGTACCTGAGGGACTCCTTGCGGGAGAACAAGCCGTACGACCAGCTGGCTCGCGAGATGCTTGCCGCGGAGGGGACGAGCGACGGCCGGACCTATCCCGATCGGTACACGAGCTTCCAGCACTACCAGAGCACCTACCTAGATTACGCAGGCAACCCGGTCCATGCGTCCGCAGTCGGGTACATCGTGGGCGGAAGGACTATCGGCGGGCCAATCCAGGACACCTACGACACGCTTGCGTTCACTACCGCCAGGGACTTTCTCGGCATCTCGATGATGGATTGCGTGCTCTGCCACGATGGCGAGGGGCATCTAGACTCGCTCAACCTCTGGGGTGCCGAGGCCTTGCGTCTCGAGGGGTGGAACCTCGCGGCGTACTTCTCCGACATTCCGCGCTTCCAGCAGTGGCGCGTTCGAGGCAACACACTGCCCACGAATCCTGCTAACCAAAGGCGCGTCAACGCCAACTATTATTTCGTCCACGACATCGACATCGGAACAGAGAGAAGGGCAGGCAACGGGGACACGGCGGGCGTCTATCTCGGCCAGACGCAGGGTGGGAACCGCCCTGACCGCCTGTATGAATCGAGAGCCGTGGAGCCAGGCTACCCGTTCGCAGGGGCGGCGACCGTCAACACCGGACTTCGTCTGCGCGAGCAGCTAGGCTTCCATCTGACCGCTGACCCGCAGTTTGCTCGAGCGGCAGTAAACTACATCTGGCAGCAGTTCTTCTCGCGAGGGATCGTCGAGCCGGCCGGCCAGTTCGACATTTCCCGTCTGGATCCGGCGTCGCCGCCGGCCGAAGGCTGGGACATCCAGCCGTCACACCCCCAATTGCTCGAATGGCTTGCGGACGGCTTCGTGGAAAACGGATTCGACCTGAAGTGGCTGATGAAGGAAATCGTCACCTCGCAAACGTACCAGTTGTCTTCTCGGTACGAGGGCGTCTTCAACCCGCAGCATGAAAAGTACTTCGTCCGACACCAGGCGAAGCGCCTGATGGCGGAGCAGCTACACGACGCCCTGGCCCTGGCGAGCGGGCGCGGAACGGCCTACAACGCATCCCGATCGATACGAGGCGTGCAGTTCGCGATGCAGTTCCCTGATGTCGTGAACATGCCCCCGGGCAACAACCTAAGGGTGCGGAGCGTGCGCCAGCTCCTGCAGGCGTTCACGCCCGGCGATCGCCAAGAGTCGCCCCGGTCAGGAGACGGAAGCCCGCTCCAGGCATTGAATTTGATGAACAACTCGTTCGTGCTGGGGCTGCTGACACCCAATGTGGCGTCAGGCACGCTTGCGAAGTCCCTGGAGATGTCGGACGACGCGCTCGTCGCCAATCTCTACCTGAATGTGCTTAGCCGGCAACCGACGACGGAGGAAGCGGCCGGGGCCCTGACCTACATCCAAGGCGGGGATCGAACGACCAGGGCAACCGATCTGATGTGGTCGCTCTTCAACAAGACCGACTTCTACTTCAACTACTGAGGGTCGAGCGGAGAGAGCAATGACCGAACGGGAGCGTTTCGACAAACTCGTCACGAAGTGGCAGCCGGAGCATCGGTGGTTCTTCGAGCGCCCGCACTTGACGCGGCGACGCTTCTTCCGCGACGCCCTGTCGGGCGTGGGCGGATTCTTCCTAGCGGACCGCCTCGCGCAGGGAGAGACGGTTACCAATGGGAGCGTCACTCCGCAGAACACCGCAAAGAGCGTGATCTTCCTATTCCTGCGGGGCGCGCCCAGCCATGTGGACCTGTTCGACTTCAAGAACGTCCCGGGCGTCACGCCCACCAATTTCGCTCCCGAAACGTTCGACGGAATCACGCTTCCGACCGGATTGCTCGGCAACACAGCGCGAGTGGCAGACAAGATCGCGATCATCCGCTCCGGGTCGGCCTGGGCTCGGGCGCACCCGCTGGCGCAGACATGGATCCAGGTCGGGCGCAATCCGACTTCGGCCACTGGCCGCATCGCCCCGCACATCGGCAGCGTGGTGGCTATAGAGAAGGAGGCGGATCGACGTCCGGACCAAGCGTTCCCGCCCTTCATCTCGCTCCAGGCGCGGAAAATTTCCGGATCGGGATACTTTCCGGCCGAACTGGGGCCTTTCCAGACGTATGCCGCGGCGGAAGGGCTGGCGAGCGCGAGCCATCCCGGGGGGCAGGATGCTTTTACCAACCGCTGGAACCTGCTTCAGGAAATCGATAGCGAGCTGCGCGGCGCAGATTCGCCATTCGGCGCGCAAGCATCGAGCATGGGAAAGCTTTACGAAAACGCTAAGCGGCTGATGTTCAATCCCTCGGTCGAGTCCGCATTCAGCTTCACCGAGGAGGAGAGCACACGCTACGGAGGCACTGACTTCGGCAACGCGGTGCTCACGGCAAGGAAGATCGTCGAGCAGGATCAGGGCACTCGCTTCATCCAGGTCGAATTGTCCAGCTGGGATCATCACGGCGACATCTATCTGGATGGCGACCAGAACAACAACATTTACAGGCGGACCAGGGAATTCGACCCGGCATTCGCGGCCCTGATCGAGGACCTTGAAACCTCGGGCAAGCTCTCCGAGACGCTGGTCGTGGTCTGCGGAGAGTTCGGACGGACGCCCGGGAGCCTTTCGTCCTCTCGCAACGGGCGCGACCACTACCTGCAGATGTTCTACGTGCTCGCCGGCGGCGGCGTGCAGGGCGGCACGGTGATCGGCGCGACGAATGACGCGGGAGGGCGCGGGCCGGGCTCGTTCACGACGGAATACGGCTGGTCTCGCGACCGGGACGTCCGTCCGGAGGACATCGAGGCAACGATCTACTCGGCAATGGGAATCGACTGGACGACGGTCCGGCAGGACGACCCGCTGAACCGGGGCTTCTACTACGTGCCGATCACTGACGATGACGTCTACGCACCGGTAGACGAGCTATTCACCGCGACACCGACACCGAGCTAGGCCGGCCTCTACGCTACAGGCGCCAGCGCGCGCCTCACGCTCGAAGCTGCATCGCAGGCAGGCTTGCCGACCAGCGCTCCGAGCGGGCTGCGGGCGTGTCTGCCATGATCGAGAACGAGCCAACAGGCCGGCACCGGAACCATGGCCCCGCACCTTCCTCCGATAGGGTAGTGGTGCCGGGCTGTGACTCAAGACACACAAGTTCGCAGGGCGATGCAGAAGCGCTCGTCGGTCGATTGAACGGCACCGCCCAACGTTCGTCCTTCCGAAGCTATTCGCGGACCAGCGAAGCCGAAATCCGATGACCGCGCCTACCGTGCATTCACGCATCGAGGAGCACCCCGGCGGTGCCGTCGCTTGGCTGAGTGTCGACAACCCAGCCAAGCTCAATGTCGTCGATAGCAGGTTGATTCGCCAGTTCTCTGCAATTCTGGATCGTCTCGTGGAGAGCAGGACGCTCCGGGCGCTGGTCGTACGCGGCGAGGGGAGTCGTGCGTTCATCGGAGGAGCTGACATCGGCGAAATGGTCACCTTCGACTGTGACTCGGCTCGCGCCTTCATCACGGAACTCCACGGGCTGTGCCGCCGGTTGCGCGATTTTCCAGTGCCGACTTTGGCCCGGATCGATGGCTACTGCCTCGGTGCCGGTATGGAGATCGCCGCAAGCTGCGATCTTCGCGCGGCATCCGCCGGCTCGCAGTTCGGCATGCCCGAGGTTCGGGTCGGGATTCCTTCGGTGATCGAAGCGGCCTTGCTGCCCAAGCTCCTGGGCTGGGGCCGGACCCGGGAACTTGTGCTGACCGGTGACATCATCGACGCAGACGCAGCTCACGCCATTGGTTTCGTGCAGAGACTGGTGCCAGCTACGGAATTGGACGGAGCGATCAATGGCTGGCTGCACTCGATCCTATCCGGGGGGCCGATGGCGATCCGCAACCAGAAAGCACTGCTTCGGCGGTGGGATCAGCTCGACCTCGAGAGTGCGATTGAGGCGGGAGTCGACTTCTATGCCGCCGCCTACCGTACCGACGAGCCAAACCACATGATGCGGGCGTTCCTCAATGCGAAGCGAAAAGACCGCAGTGATTGAATCCGCAGGACCGGTCAGGCGATCGTCCCGACGCAATTGCTGAATCGGGAGCAGTGGGAATCCCCGCAGTCTAGCTCCCGCCGCGCCGAACTTCCGCAGCCCGTGGTGCTCGTACGTGGCATCGTCCTCGACGTAGCGCTGAGCGCAAGGGCGGGTGCGCCCCGCAAGTAGGCGCAGCGGCCGCCGGGAGGGCCTCCTGTGGCGGGCGATTGCTCCGCAGTGGATCATCGCGGCCGCTTCGAGCAACATCGACGGGGCGGTGCGTCCGGCCGGGACAGCGATGATGCCTGCCAGGGCGGGAAGGGGATTCTCTGCCTGTCCACCGAGAGACCTTCAATCGAGGATCTTCGCGCCCGGTCGGCGACTCTTCAGCCCTCCGCCCGGGTCAGCTGGCCCGGCCGACGGCCCAATGGACCGCGGCGTCCGTCAAGGCTTGCTTGTAGCGCGATTCCGGCAACGTCTCTAAGCCCTCCAGCGCAGCCTCGCAAAACCCCACGGCGCGACGACGGACTTCTGCAATCGTTTCGTAACGGTCCAGAATTTCAAGGATGCGCGCGGGCGAAACCGATCCATAGCCTCGTTCCCGAACAACAGTCTCCACCAGAGCGCGCTCTGCCCGCGTGCATTTCCGGAGGGCGAGGATCATCGGCAGTGTCGCCTTGCCTTCCTTCAGGTCATTTCCGACGGGCTTTCCAAGAACCGCCTCGCTGGCTTCGAAGTCCAGAACGTCGTCTATAAGCTGGAAAGCCATGCCGAGGTTCCATCCGTACGCCCGGAGACGCTCTTCCGTCTTTTCGCCCTTGCGGGCGAGCAGGGCCCCGAGACGCGTGCATGCCGAAAGCAGGCAGGCCGTCTTGCGGTGAATCAAGTCATGATATTGCTGCTCGGTGACATCGAGACGGCCAATCAGCTCGGCCTGCATCAGCTCGCCTTCGACCATCATCTTGGTCACGTCGATCAGGATATCGAGGACTGCGAAGTCTCGCTCTCGCAAAGCGATGCTGAACGCTTGCATGTAGAGCCAATCGCCAGCCAGCACGCTGATCTGGTTCCCCCATGCCTGGTTGGTAGAGGGCCGACCCCGCCGCACCTCGGCGGCATCAATGACGTCGTCGTGCACTAGCGTAGCGGTATGGATGATCTCCATCACCGCGGCGGTGTTGACCGGGGCATCGCCTTTCTCGCCGCAGGCGCGAGAAGACAGCAGCACGAGCGCGGGCCGCAGGCGCTTGCCGCCACTCGAATTCAGATGGCGGCTGATCGAGGTGACAACGTCCTCGCAGCAGACCGTGTCGACGGCAATTACCTTGTCGACCCGACGAAGGTCGGAGGCCACGAGAGAGAACAGTTCCGCCTTGGAAAGCGGGGCGGGGCGGGGCGTTGCCATTGAGAAAACCGGACCCGTGCCTTCAGTCTATCGACTTTCGCCGAGCTACACCGGTTCGAGGACCGAGTGCAGATGCGGCCTTCGCGAACTGTCTGGTCGTTGCTGGAAACCGGCTCGGCAAGGAAAGGACCCCGCGTGGCGCTACGCCGCCTCCGCGACCCGCATCTCGCCCGCGATCTGCCCGCTCGCATTGAATTGGATGGGGCTCGCTGAGCCCAGGACAGCGATTCGCGGATTGCCACTTAGCTCTTCCAGAAGATTCTCGCTGACCCGCATGCGCCCGAGTTCCATGGTGTTGCGGATCCACACCACACGGCATTCGGCAACATCGGCTCGGCCACATGTCGCCAGGATCTTCTCGATGCACTCCCTGTCGGTCGGAAAGTGCGGGGGGCACATGCATCCGATGGTGCTGGAGGCCGTAAATGAATTGATCCACGTCTTGCCGAAGTCCACTGCATCGAACAGCCGGTCGTGGATGATATCGCACAGGCCAATCCCTACTGCGTTGCCGCCGCCATGAGGAGTGAGGCTGCGGGCATAGATGCGTTCGATGCCGGGCAGTCCGGGCCAGCAATTGCGTCCGAGCGCAGACCGATTGATGACCTTTGTGTCCATTCCCGAACCCGAGATGTTCTTGCCGATCTCGTCCACGATCAGCAAGTCGAACGAGGTGACTGGGAAATTCGCTTTCCAGCCCTTCACCCGCTCGAGCAGCGTTTCTTCGCGAGAGACCATGTCCGACGCGCCAAGCGCGTGCACTTCGGCGGTGCTGTGGTGCGCATCCTCGAGAATTGCCAGGCCGCCGAGCATCTGTCCGGTATCGAGCATCACGCGGCCGACTTCCTGGATCACCTGCTCAAGTCCAAGGCGAACGGCCCACATGTGATAGCGTTTCGCTCCCTCCCACTTTCCGAGGCCGATCGCCATCATCTTGTGGACACCGCTTTCGATACGCCCCTCGAATCCGGTATGCCACTTCACGCGGCTGCAAAGCATGACTCCATCGGCATCCCAGGCTGCCTTGTCCATCGAGACGGCGATGCCCTGCGGCGTCTCCCCGATGGGGATTACATCAAGCGAACTGACAACAGGCGCCCCCATAGCCACCTCGGTAATCCCGTAATGCGAGAGCACTTCTCGCTGGCCCTCCGCAGTTCCGCCTCCGTGGCTGCCCATGACGGGGATAATGAATGGATTGACGCCCTGGTCTCGCCAGGAATCGACAACGCCGCGGACAATCGTGTCGATGTTGGAAATCCCGCGACTTCCGACGCCTATTGCGATGCGACTGCCGGCAGGCACCTTCCCAACCCAGTCCGCCGTTTCCATTTCGTCGCGAACCGCTCGGTACACGTCCGGAACGGATCGGTCGGGAAAGTCCTGCTGGATCTCGATCATGCTGGGTAGGCCCATGCCAGAGAATTATAGCGACGTGTCCCGGCGATAATGTTGTCGATGCGCCGCTTCCACTATTGCGAGAGCGTTTCGAGGCGTCGCATCCTGAGCCTAGGAGCCGGTATCGCGACCGCGCCGCTGGCAGGATTGGGAGCGACCGACTTGAATTCGACGCTGACAGCCGTGCCTGGAATCCGGGTCGGCCACTGGACTCATCGTTCCGGTTCGACTGGATGTACCGCGATCCTAGCGGATAGCGGAGCCATCGCGGGGGTCGACGTGCGTGGCGGCGGTCCCGGTACCAGGGAAACCGATCTGCTGCGGCCCGAGATGAGCGTCGGGTCCATCCACGCGGTCGTGCTATCAGGCGGGAGTGCTTACGGTCTCGCCTCGGCTGACGGGGTGATGCAGTACCTCGAACGCCAGGGAATAGGGTTTCCTGTCGGGAAATCGGTGGTACCGATCGTGCCGGCCGCGATCCTGTTCGATCTGGGAGTCGGCGATCCATCGATCCGGCCCGATGCAAGGTCCGGGGTCCTCGCTGCCGAAGCCGCTTCGACCGATCCGGTGGCCATGGGGAGCGTCGGAGCCGGTGCCGGAGCGACGGTCGGCAAGATGTTCGGCGCGAGCAGGGCGATGCGGGGGGGATTGGGTTCGGCAGCGGTTTCGCGAGGAGACGGACTCGTGGTCGGCGCTCTAGCGGCGGTCAACTGCCTCGGGGACGTCGTCGATCCCAAGTCTGGAGGGATCGTGGCCGGTGCGCGCAGAGAGGACGGCCAGGGCTTCGCCGACAGCATGGCGCTGCTTCGAACCGGAGGCAGGCGGGAAGATTCGGAAACGACAGGGAACACAACACTTGGGGTTGTGGCCACAAACCTGGATTGGACAAAAGCTCAAGCGATGAAGGTTGCGCAGATGGCTCACGACGGGCTAGCCCGGGCCATTCGTCCGGCCCACATGCCCTTCGACGGCGATACGGTGTTCGCGCTGGGAACGGGCGGGCGCCCTGCCGACACCCAGTTGATCGGTGTAGTCGGCGCGCTGGCCGCCAGTGCCATGGCAAGCGCGATAGTAGCCGCAGTACGGGCCGCCACAAGCGGCTTCGGACTGCCCGCCGTACCGGATCTATAGCTTTAGCGGTCAGCCTGGTGGGACGGGCTGGGATCGAGGAACCTCCCGGTCGTTTCCGGATTTCCGCGGCACGAGTACGACGACAATGCATTTCGTTGATCGCAGGTGAGACACAAATCCCGCCGTGTCTCATGAATCCCGCCGTGTCTCATGAATCCCGCAGATGAGACACAATGCATTTCATCGAGGTGAGACACAAATCCCGCCGTGTCTCATGATCCCGCCAGATGAGACACAATGCATTTCGTTGATCGCAGGTGAGACACAAATCCCGCCGTGTCTCATGAATCCCGCCAGATGAGACACAATGCATTTCGTTGATCGCAGGTGAGACACAAATCCCGCCGTGTCTCATGAATCCCGCCAGATGAGACACAATGTATAATAGGCATCCTCATAAGGAGAGCGCACGCGACCTCTTACCCAGCTGCGTGACCAGCAGCAAGCAGAACTCAAACAGGGCACTAGGCGCGATGCTGATCATTCGGTGCTCCACTACGGGACGACGGCAGACGGAATATGACACCGGTTCGCTACCACGAAGGACGGTTCCCTTCTGACGATCACCTCGACTGGCAAAACCTGATCCCTCTGATTGGCCGAGCTTCCGGCGCGGTTGCTCGATACGATGGAATGCTCGCTGCCATACCAGATCCCGGTGTTCTGCTGGCACCCCTGGAAACCCGTGAGGCGGTCCTCTCTTCGCGGATCGAGGGCACGCAAGCGACTACAGGCGAGGTGCTGGAATTCGAGGCCGGGCACCGCGCGGCCTCTCCGGAACGTTACGACGATATACAAGAAATCCGCAATTACGGTGCCGCTGTACGAAGGGCAGAGGAGATGCTGGAGAGTCTGCCGCTTTCCGGGCGCGTTGTCCGTGCGGCACACAAGGTCCTGCTTTCAGGCGCAAGAGGTACGAACAGAGCACCGGGTGAATACCGGCGTATTCCCAATTGGATCGGTACACCTGGATGCACCATCGAGGAGGCGACATACGTGCCCATCAGCCCGGAGAGGCTCGTCAACGCCATGAGCCGCTGGGAACGTTACATCCACCAAGACACGCCCGACTTGCTGGTCCAGGCGGGCATCCTGCACGCCGAGTTCGAAGCGCTGCACCCGTTCCTGGACGGCAACGGCCGCTTGGGGCGCATGCTGGTGCCCCTATTCATGTGGCAGCGCGGGATGATCAGGCGGCCGACGTTCTACATCAGCGCCTTTTTCGAGGCTAACCGAGACGCCTACTACGAGAAGCTTCTCGCCGTTTCCCGAGACGATGACTGGACAGGTTGGTGCCGATTCTTCCTTGACGCGGTGCAGGCGCAGGCCGACGACAACCTAGCCAAGACCCAACGTATTCTCGATCTCTACAACGAACTGAAATACCGTGTAGCGGAGGTAACGCGGTCCCACTACGCTATCCGGACACTGGATTGGGCGTTCAAGCAACCGATTTTCTCTAGTAGTAGATTCGCGAAAGAGGCTGGGATTCCGAAACCCTCAGCGCACCGGATTCTGACGGAGTTGAGACGGGACGGTATCTTGAACGAGATTCTGGCCGCACGAGGCAGCCGGTCGGCTATTCTCGCGTTCCCGGCTCTCCTGGACATAATAGAGGCGAATGCCGGATCCTGACGATCTTCGATGGGCTGCACCATCTGGGCTCGCGCCGGAGCCTAGCCCCCGCCGGGAAGGGGACGGGGCACTCCCCCATAAGCGTTAAGTTGTATGGCTCAATTGGTGTATCATAGGAGGCATGAGCAGTGCTGGGAGTGATAGGGCCGGAATAGAAGAGGACTGGGAGTTGCTGGTGTCGTTTCTGCCCCGCAACTGGCGGGACCTGGCGGCAGAGACCGGAGCGTTGAAGGGACTGCGCAAGAACAAGTCCGCGGAGAGTCTGCTGCGCGTGCTGCTGCTGCATCTGGGCTGCGGCCACTCGTTAGTGGAGACGGCTGTGCGGGCCCGGCAGGAGGGGCTGGCGGAACTGTCGTCGGTGGCGCTGTGGAACCGGCTGCGGAAGTCGCAGGCGTGGTTGCGGGCGCTGTGCCTGGAACTGTTCCGGGAGCGGGGCGTGGAACTGTCCGAGGCCGGGGGCGGCTTGCAGGTGCGGGCGCTGGACGCGACCACGGTCAAGGAGCCGGGCAAGACCGGGTCGCTGTGGCGCGTGCACTACAGCGTGCGGCTGCCGTCACTGGCTTGCGACTTCTTCCGGCTGACCGAGACGGAGGGGGTGGGCACGGGAGAGAGCTTCGTGCAGTTCCCGATCGAGGCCGGCGATCACCTGCTGGCGGACCGGGGCTATTCGACGGCGCGGGGCTTGCGGCATGTCGTGCAGGCGGGCGGACTGGTCACGGTCCGGGTGAACACTGGCTCGCTGGTGCTGGAGACGGCCGGCGGGCAGCCGTTTGACCTGCTGGCAGCGGTGGGGACCTTGCGGCGCGCCGGCAGGATCGGATCCTGGGATGTGCGGGTGGTGGATGCGGGAGGCGTCGCGGCCACGGGGCGCGCCTGCGCGCTCCGCAAGACCCAGGAGGCGATCCGGATCGCCCACAAGAGCCTGCGCCGGCAGGCCTCGAAAAAGGACACGCAGCTGCAGCCGGAAACGCTCGAGTTCGCCAAGTACGTGATTGTGTTCACGACCTTCCCGGCGACGGAGTTCAGCGCTGCGGACGTGCTCGAGTGGTACCGCACGCGGTGGCAGGTCGAACTGGTGTTCAAGCGCTTCAAATCGCTGGCAGAACTCGGCCACCTACCCAAGCACGACGAGCACAGCGCCAGGGCCTGGCTGTACGGCAAGCTGTTCGTGGCTCTGCTGGTGGAGAAGCTGATCGGCCACGCGACCGCCATTTCCCCCTGGGGATACCGCTTGGGCCCGGCGACGGCCCCGCAGCGCCTGGCGCGACTTCCAGTTCATGCTGAGCCAAGTCAAGCGGGCCATTGAGCCGTCCTTGTCCTTGTCGCAAACGCTGAGCCAGTGGAATGCGATACCGAACAGCTTGCCGACGCTCCCAGGAAGCGCAAACCCCAACTTGCATACTACTTCGATTAGAGGCATATTAATTTAACGCTTATGGGGCACTCCCCCTAGCCTCTTCTGGCCCGTTCGTAACCGTGCGAGCGATTGCCCCGCTGACCGAAGGGCAGGCCTTCGCTGCGATGTGGGTACGCTGCCGGCCGCACCGTCCGGAGGGCCGGGGCCGTCAGCCTGCACCGCACATGGCCCTGTCCCAACTTGGCCGGGAAACGCCCGAAACGGGGTCCCACGGAGGGTCCCCAAGGCTCTGATACAATCCATCCGAGCGAGACCCATGTCAGAAGAGAAACCTGTTAACCGTCGCAACTTCCTCCGAGGCGCGGCAGGAGCGGCCGGCGTGATTGCAGCCGCTGTGCCGGCGAAGGCTCAGGACGCAGCCTCCAATCGACGGATCCTCGGTGCCAGCGACCGCATCAACGTCGCGCAAATTGGCGTTGGCGGGCGCGGCGGCAGCCTGCAGCGGCTGATGCTGGGAATGATCGAAGGAGGCCAGAACTTCAAGATCACCGCGGTCTGCGACGTCTACGAGAAGCGCCGCAGGCTCGCCCAAGAGAACAGCAAGGCCGAGTTTTCGACCCTTGACTATCGCGAAGTCCTGGCCCGCCCGGACGTGGACGCGGTCGTGATCGCAACTCCCGATCACTGGCACGGAACGATGGCCATAGCAGCGATCGAAGCCGGAAAGGACGTGTACCTCGAGAAGCCGATGACCCACACGATCGAAGAGGCCAAGGCAGTCGCCCGCAAAGTCAGGGAGTCAGGCGCCGTCCTCCAAGTCGGTTCGCAGACGACCTCCGCCGATCAGTGGTGGAAGGCCCGAAAGGCGATCGAAGACGGCATGATCGGAAAGCTGATTTCCAGCCAAGGCTCCTATCACCGCAACTCGTTGCGAGGGGAGTGGAACTGGACGCCCGAGCGAGGCCGAGGCTGGGTGATCGAGCCCGACGCGGGCCCGCACGGCCAAGGGGTCAACTACGTTGACTGGGACATGTGGCTTGGGCCCTCGCAGAAGCGCGAGTGGGATCCCCACCGGTTCTTCCGTTTCCGCAAGTACTGGGACTATTCAGGCGGAATCGCGACCGACCTGTTCTATCACGTGGTAGCGCCGCTGAATATCTGCTGGGGCCAGCCGCAATTCCCGTACCGGGTTACCGCGACGGGAGGGAAATATGTCTTCAACGCTCCCGGCGACCGCGAGGTGCCCGATACTTTCAACTTGCTCGCCGACTTCGCCCAGGGACACTCCCTGGTGCTAAGTTCCACCATGGCCAACTCGCGCCATATCCCCGGCTTGATCCGCGGGCATGAGGGCACTATTGTGATGGTCGAGCATGGTCGCTTCGAGGGGCGGACCGACTACATCACCGTGGAGTCGGAACAAATCTTCAGGGACGACTTTGTGCGGCAGTATGGAACCGAGAACGTGCAGATTAAGGTCGAGGACCGCGGCCGAGATGCGCACATGAAGAACTTCTTGGAGTGCTTGCGCACGCGAGAGAAGCCGAATCTTGACGCCGACACCGCCTATCGTGCCCAAGTCACGATCTCGATGGGAGTCATGGCGCTGCGCCAGGGCAAGGTGCTGTACTTCGATCCTGATCTGGAAGAGGTGACCGACAGCGCGCCCGGAATGGGCTGACAATGTCACGGTCGGCTGCCAACTGCGGCCTCCTTCGGGCCACCGCCGTCCTTGCAGTCCTAGCCATCGGATCCGGTTGCGAGAGGGCTTCTCGGTCCGAACGCTTGCCGAACATCCTGCTGATCTTGGCGGACGACCTAGGCTACGGCGACATCAGCGCCTACAACGACGAAGCGAAGGTCAGGACCGAGCAGATTGACACACTGGCGCTGCAGGGCCTGCGATTCACCGACGCGCACAGTCCGTCCACGGTCTGCACGCCGACGCGCTACGGCATCCTGACAGGGCGGATGCCGTTCCGCACGGGAATGGCCGGGGTCTTCACGGGCGTGGAGGGCCCTTGCTTGATCGAGGAAGATCGCCTGACGCTTCCGCAAATGCTCCGCGAAGCCGGATACGCCACGGCGATGGTCGGCAAGTGGCACCTCGGAATGACGTTCTTCGACGACGAGGGCCGGCCGGTCCACGAGATCGAGCTTCCCGAGGAAACCCGGGAGGAGCGAATCGCCGCGCCAGTCGAGAAAGTAAGGCGAGTCGATTTCAGCCGTTCGATTCCGGACGGCCCGCTTCACAGAGGATTCGAAATGTTCTACGGTACGGTCGCGTGCCCGACAACCGATTGGATGTACGCGTGGATCGATGGCGATCGCGTCCCAGTCCCCCCGGATGCCCTGCTGGACCGAGGCCCGTTGCCGAAGCACCCGTACGCCAACGACAACAGGCGAGGGCTAATCGCTCCCGACTACGACCTGGAACGCGTCGACCTGGTGTTCTTGGAAAAGAGCGTGCAATTCCTCGAAGACCACGCTGCTCGCTCTCCCGACAAGCCGTTCTTCCTGTTTCACTCGATGCAGGCCGTTCATCTGCCTTCGTTCGCGGCGCCCGAATTCGAGGGCAGGAGCGGCGCGGGCCCGCACGGAGACTTCCTGCTCGAAACCGACGTCATCATTGGCGAGCTGATGTCTGCCCTGGATCGCCTTGGCCTAGCGGGCGACACTCTCGTGCTGCTCACAAGCGATAACGGCCCGGAAGTGACTTCGGCCTACCACATGCGGACCGATCACGGACACGACGGGGCGAGGCCGTGGCGCGGCTTGAAGCGGGATCAATGGGAGGGCGGCCATCGAGTGCCCGCGATCGCTCGCTGGCCCGGTACCATCCAACCCGGAACGGCGACGGACCAGACCTTTTGCCTGACCGATATCATGGCGACGGCAGCCGCGCTGACCGGCTACGACCTGCCCGGGGAAGCGGCCGAGGACAGCTACGATTTCTCCGCGCTGCTAACCGGGACACACGATGGCACGCCGATCCGCGAATTTACGCTGCACCAGACGAACAGGCTGGAGCTTGCGATCCGGCACGGGCCCTGGAAGTACCTGGATCACGCCGGGTCAGGGGGCAACGACTATACGCGCCCGCTTTTGGCAGGGTTCGCGATCGACGACGGCGCTCCCGAGGCCCCTGCCCAGCTCTACAACCTCGCCATTGATCCGGGCGAGACGAGAAACCTCTACTTCGAGGAACCGGAAACGGCCGTTAGATTGAAGTCGAAACTGGACTCGCTCGTTGCGTCGGGCCGCAGCGCCCCGCCTCGCTAGAGCCGGCTGGCGAGCTAGCGAAGGAACGCGGCGAGGGCCGGGAGTCCGTAGAACAGGCCGAGCAAGTAAACGATCGCGAGCCTTTTCGACCGTGTCGCGAGATCCGCGAACCGCCTGACCCCACCAAGCAAGAAGTTCCGGACCGGAGGCCACGGATAGATCAGCAGCGTGCCAGCGAGATTGAACGCGAGATGAGTCAAGGCAATCTCGACCCCGGCCTGAGCGTTCGGGCCGGAAACGGCAAGCGCAGCCATCAGCGCGGTGAGTGTCGTTCCCACGTTCGCTCCGATCGTGACCGGAAACGCTTGTTCGAGCGTGATGATTCCTACTCCGGCTAGGGGAACAAGCAGTGAAGTCGTGATCGAGCTCGACTGAACCATTGCCGTCACCAGGCAACCGACCGCAATCGCGATCAGGGCCGAGCGACCGAGCGAGCGATCCAGGATGTGCTCGACCCTGGAGAGCAGAGCGGAGTGCAGCACCCGAACGATCAGCATCAACGCGCCAAAGATCAACACGCCGCTCGCAAGCACGATCACGGTTCCCTGCCCCTGCGGGGAATCGAAGAGTGCTTCTGCGAGAGCTCGAAACGGAGCGACGGTGGACTTGAGCAGGCTCGAGAACGGGCTCTGGAACGAACTGGCCCCGCCTATGGCGAGGCGGTCTGCGACAGCTGACGCCGAGGCGGAAAGGAAGCCCGTCGTCATTTCGAGCGGCAGCAGGACAAGTACGCTGAGGTAGTTGAAGAAATCGTGGCAAGTCGCAACCGAGAACGCTCGCCGGAACTCGTCGGGCCGTCCGATATGGGCCATCGCGACGATCGTGTTGGTCACTGTCGTCCCGATATTCGCCCCCATGATCATTGGCACAGCGTTGACCAGCGGAAGAGGGTTCTCGGGCGCGGCCACGAGAGCGACCACCATCGATGTCGTTACCGACGAGCTCTGGACAAGCGTGGTCGCGAGGAGACCGACCATGAGCGCGACGAACGGATTCGCGGTGGCGCTGAAGAAGGAGTCCAAGAGGTCGCCTCCGAGCAGCTTGAAGCCGTCACCGAGCCCGCGTACGCCGGCTAGGAAGACAAGCAGCAGGCACACGAGCGCGAAGCCCGCTAGCAACGGGGTAGAGCCTGAAGGCTTGTCGATTGAACTGTCCGGATGGGCGCTCATGGTTTCCCGGCTATTGGATAAGAGGGAGTATCCGGGATCGAAGCGCTCGCGCTATCTACAGCAGCTATCCAGAGTTGGCGCTAGCCGACCGGTCGGGGCTCGAATCTACTCTCGACGTCACCCAGGAAACTCTGTTTCCTTGCATTGAGCCAGCTCGGCAGTCGAAGAGGCAGATGCGCCTTGCGAAAGCGAGTACAACATTGTATCGCTTTCCAGGACCGGCGCCCGAACCGGAATGGCTGCTTGAAGACGCCTGTCAAGCAGCCTGTCCACGTCGATGTTGCCCATCGCCGTCAGGAGGTTCTCCGCAACATGCGGGTTTGCAAGCTTGAGCTCGGCCAGGAAGCCCCGCAGCTTCTCACGGACGGTCCCGGTCTTGTAAGAGCAGACACAGGGTGTCACGGGAATGCCTGCGTCCTCGACATAGCCTCTCGTGACTTCCTTGGAGACGTAGACCAGGGGCCTGACAAGCCGGAAATCTCCGGATCGCGAGACCGTCACCGGCGGCAGGGTACTGAGACGCCCCGTGAACAGCGCGTTCCGCAGCAGCGCTTCGCATAGGTCGTCGGCCGTATGCCCGAGCGCGACGACATTGCACCCGAGCTTCCTAGCGACATCGTATACGGCCCGCCGCAGGTAGCGACTGCAGGTGTCGCAGCCGTGCCCCGGCTGTTCGGTCAGCAGCTTGATCGACGGCTCATCCCGGTAGTACGTCCAAGCGAATCCTCGTTCGGCAAGGATCTTCCCCAGCGGCTCGACAGTCCGGACGAATTTCCCTTGCTCGATAGTGAACGCCTGCAGCGAGAACTTTACCGGAGACCGATGCGAAAGCCCGTGCAGCGCGTCGACAAGCGCTAGGGAGTCCTTGCCGCCCGACAGGCCGACTGCAATCCGATCGCCTTCCCTGTCTTGCGGAGCAATGTCTTTCGATAGTTCACGATCCGTGCCGACCGGGGCGTACTCGATTTTAGGCGCGAGCGCGGTCAGCCGAGTTGCTCGACGCGCCGGCGGATCGAGAGCGCCTTCCCAGTGCGGTCGTCCACTTCGACCACCGTTGCATTGAGGTGGGTCGGGCCTGAGGCCGGCTCGAATCGCGTGGGCAACGCTGTAAGGAAACGATTTGTCGACGACTCGATGCCCATGCCAATCACCGAGTTGACGGGGCCGGTCATCCCGACATCGGTGATATACGCGGTTCCAGACGGCAGAACACGCTCATCCGCGGTGGGCACGTGCGTGTGGGTGCCCACCACAGCGCTAACTCGTCCGTCCAAATAGTTTCCGAATGCCGTCTTCTCGCTCGTGACTTCGGCGTGGAAGTCCACGAACCGAACGCTGACGTCTGGAGCGAGTTCGGCCAGCATCTGGTCGGCGCACCGGAACGGGCAGTCGATGTGGGGCATGTACACGCGCCCTTGTAGATTCAAGACGGCATACCGAACGGCGGAATCCGTCAGTCCGACATAGAGGCCGGTTCCCGGAGCCTCGGGGTAATTGGCAGGCCGCAGCAGCCGCGGCTGGCGGTCCAGGTACGGGAGAATCTCCTTCTTGTCCCAGATGTGATTGCCCGATGTCAGGACTTGAATCCCGGCGTCGAGCAACTGCTCGGCGATTCTCGGGGTCGTACCGAAGCCCGCGGCTGAGTTCTCGCAATTGGCGATCGCGAGATCGATCCCGTCTTCGGCGATGACGCGCTGCAGGACCGACAGAACGGCCTGGCGGCCGGTTCGTCCGACTATGTCGCCAATGAAGAGGATGCGCATGGCTGGAAACGCCCAGTCTATCGCGGTGCTCGCGCCTCGCGGCTTCGCGCGGTGCCGCACCCGATCAGCGGCGCGCCTGCCGGAGCTCGAGGGTCTCCTGCCCGCATCGCCCTTCGCCGGGCTGCGATGCGTGAAACCGGAAATCCCCTATGCCTCCGGTTCCGGATACAGGGCCTTGGCAGCGGCCGGTCGTTCCGGGAAGGGGTCGGCGGTCCTGGCTGACCACTCCTTCAACTCCGCCCTGAGGTCGTCTTGAACGCTCCGGAAGTCCTTCTGTTGCGCTAGGTTGCGCAATTCAAGCGGGTCTTCTCGCAGATCGTACAAGTCTTGCACGTTATCAAATTCGGATCGCACTGTGAGCTTGTAGCGGTCCGTCACGAGCGCCCGCCAGGGCGACTGGAACGGGCTGTTCTCGTTGCCATCTGCATCTCGAGCGCTGGAGACCTTCCCTTCGCAATAGACAGATTCGACACTTTGCCCGGAGTCGTTGGACATCGCGGCTGCAGACAGATCCCGGCCCGCGCAGGTTTCCTGTTCGGGCATCCCGCAAAGAGCCAGCAGTGTCGGCATGAGGTCGACGGAACTAATCAGAGTTCGGGGTTCGGAACCGGCTGGAATGCGCCCGGGCAGGCGCATGATCAGCGGGACATGCAGCGACTCGTCCTGCGGCTGCCCTTTTCTATACATGCCGTGAGAGCCGGCCAGTTCCCCGTGATCGGAGGTAAAGATGACCAGGGTGTTGTCAACGAGTCCGGCCTCGTCAAGGAAAGACATGATCCGTCCCATCTGATGGTCTAGCGACTCGCAAAGGCCGTAGTAGCCAGCCAGTTCCTTCATCGCGCGCTTGCGGTGCTCCGGAGGGACATTCGCGCGGGGAACGATCTCGCCCAGCTCGTACAGATCGTGAGACCGGGGCGGACGGAACGGAGTGTGGGGCGGCCCCCACGACAGGTAGCAGGCGAAGGGAGACTCCTTGTGCCTGCTCATGAAGTCAATGGCGAGGTCCGTCTGCAGCGCGGGCTCGTAGTAAGGCTCGGCCTGTGCCTGCTGTCGATCAGGCAGCGGCGTTCCGTCGTCGGCGAATCCCCACGGCTCGTGATAAACGTGCCCGCGATTGAAGCCTTCGAACGTCTCGAATCCGCGACGCCGCCACCCGGGCGGAACGAAGCCGGGCTTCTCAGTGCCGTCCAGATGCCATTTGCCGACGTAGTGAGTTGCGTAGCCCGCAGACCGCAACAAGTCGGGCCAGCAGACCTCAGCCGGCGGCAACTGCAAGTCGTTCCGGATCATGCCGGTCTGGTGCGAGTAGCGCCCGGTCAGAATGCAGGCTCGATTCGGCGTGCAGACCGGGTTTGAAGCGTAGGCCCGCTGCCAATTCGCGCCCTGCTTGGCCAGGCGGTCGAAGTGCGGCGTTCTCACAACCGCGTCGGAGCCAAATCCGAAGGCACTTTGACGCCACTGGTCAGCCAGCACGAACAGAAGATTCAGACGGTCGGGCTCGTCGGCGCGGGCGAGTGCACCGGCGCCCAACGCGGCGGATGCGAGGAAGCGACGGCGGTCTATCTTCGGCACGACGGCAAGTCTAGCAGGAGGACGGGGCCTTGCTCTTGTTCCCGCCGTTCCAGGATTCGCCGGAGGTCCTGGCTGGCTGACAGCATCGGTTCGTTCCTACCCGACTGTCCGCTGGCAAGCGCCGCGGGCAAGGTTCGGGCGCGACGCGAAGAGGGTGTTCCGAACGAAGTCCGGACCTGCGGCCCGGGCCGGTCCCTGCATGCCGGACCGCCCGAATCCCGAGCGCGTTCAGGATGCGGCCGGCGCGGTGCGAACGAGCTCGTCGCCCACGGACAGCGTCTTCCCGCCCTGATTCGGTGCCAGCGAGGTGTTCACCGAAAGCCTGTAGTAGTGACCGTACGCTTCAAGTTCCGACTCCTTGCGACGATGCCGCTCCCTGAGTTCCGAGAATCGAGCGGGCGTCAGGGCCGTGCTTCCATCCTCGCCGCTGGAGTCCAGGCTGGGAACGATACATCGAGCGCAAGGATTCGTGCCGAGAAACTCGACGTCACCGATCCGAAACCTGCGGGGCTCGCCCGGCTTGCCGAAGAGCAAGTCCTCTTCGAACGGTTCGAGCCCGCCGATCTCGAGATTGGCTCGGAAACGGCGGCGGACCTCGTCCGGCGCCAGCCCGAACCAAGCGGCGACGGAATCGACCGAGGCCGAGCCCAGAATCGTTGGCCCGGAGGCATCCAGATCATCGAAGTATCCGGTTCGAGGGTCCCGGCCAATCGAGATATCCCCTCCGAGCGCCCGGCCGAAAAACTCGCCCAGATCTTCCATGCGCTCGGCGATGTCACATCCCAGGTGACTGCCCCCGGTTTGCAACTCGATCCTCCGCCCCTCGTCGCTGTACGCGGCGCGGATCGACAGGAGCGCCGTGCCGAGCCGCTTGGCGTTAAGCACCCGGCCTCGGGAATCGAACAGAGCGTACTGCCTGTCTCCCGCCAGACCCGCGCCTTCCTGAACTTGGACCCGATCTAGGCTCACTGGGTCAAGCGATTTGATCGGATAAAGGAAAATTCGCGCGAGATACGGCTTCATCTCATTCTCCCGAGCCGAAATCCCATCATCGCACCGTAAGTAGCAGGCCGGCCCCGAGGGCCGGTCGATTGAACGGACGCCTCCAAGCCAATCCTGCGAACGGGTCCCAGTCGAGAAGCGCCAGGGGCGTTCTCCGGTCCGCGCTCGGTCCGCGGGCAGCGGCACAGGCCCGCTGGAAGTCACGAAGTGGCCGGATCTCGGTTCTTTCGGACCTTCCGAGATACGCTAGGAAGGCCCTATGCCCTCGCCGCTCCCGGTACGTCGCGAAGGAGTCGAGACCGCCGTGCTTGACACGGTCCGGACGCTATTGCGAGAACTCGGTTCGGTCGAGGCGGCCGGAAGGGTGTCCCTTCGCTCGTCGCTAGACAGGGACCTAGGCCTCGGCAGCCTCGAGCGAGTCGAGCTGCTCGTTCGCCTCGAGACCGCTCTCGGAGTGCGGCTGCCTGAATCAGGGGCGCAGGCTTCCGAGACCCCCGGCGACTGGGTGCGTGCGGTGCTCGGAACTGAGGCCGGTTCCGAGAGAGTGGCGCGATGGCCGATCGTCCAGCCGTCCAAGGAAGCGTACCCGCCTCCGGCCGACGCCCCGACATTCGCGGAGGTGTTCAAGAGGCAGGTGGAACGTGACCCGGCAAGGGTCCATATCCATCTCCTGGAGCAGGACTCCGGCCATGACATCAGCCACGCCCGGCTTTACGACAACGCGTCAACGGTAGCGGCAGGACTTGTCTCGTCCGGATTGCGCCCCGGCGAGACGGTCGCGATCATGCTCCCCACCTGCGAGGACTTCTTCAGCAGCTTCCTCGGCGTGATGCTGGCGGGCGGAGTCGCAGTACCGGTGTACCCGCCTGCCAGGCCGAGCCAGATCGAAGAGTATATCCGGCGCCAGTCACAGATCTTGCGGAACGCCCAGGTGCGCTTCCTGATCTCGTTCGACCGAATCCGGACGGTCGCGAGCGTTCTGGAAGGCGAGTTGCCCACGCTGCGAGAGGTTCTGGGCGTCGACGAACTCGCGGCGCGAGGCAGCCACCGGAGGCTCCCTGCGATCGAAGGGCCGGAGACTTTCTTCATCCAGTACACATCGGGCAGTACCGGAAACCCGAAGGGTGTCACGCTGACGCATGCCAACGTGCTAGCGAACATTCGGGGAATCGGGTTCGCCGTGAAGGTGAAACCTACCGACGCTGTCGTGACATGGCTGCCTCTCTACCACGACATGGGCCTGATCGGTTCGTGGCTGTTCAGCCTGTACCACGGCCTGCCGATTACGATTCTCTCCCCTCTTGACTTCCTCGTGCGGCCGGAGCGCTGGCTTTGGGCCCTGAGCGATTCGGGCGGAACCCTGTGCCCAGCCCCGAACTTCGCGTTCGAACTGTGCATGCGGAAGATCCGGGACGAGTCGATGGAGGGCGTCGATCTTTCGAAGTGGCGGGTCGCGATCAATGCGGGCGAGCCAGTCCTGGCGGCCACGCTGGAGCGATTTGCGGACCGATTCCAACGCTGGGGTTTCGACCGGCGCAGCTTCATGCCGTTCTTCGGGCTGGCCGAATCGTCGGTAGCGCTGACCTACCCGCCATTCTGGCGGGGGCCTGTCGTTGACCGCATCGAGCGGATCGCGTTCGAGGCCGAGGGACAGGCCGTGCCATCGCGGAACACCGCATCGAAGGACGTTCTGGAATTCGTGGGCAACGGAAGGGCGCTCCCTGGCCACGAGCTGCGAATCGTCGGCGACGCGGGCGAGGAACTTCCCGAGCGCGTCCGGGGCCGAATTGTCTTCCGCGGGCCATCGAGGACCGGCGGCTACTACCGCAACCCCGACGCAACGGCGGCAGTGCTTGATTCGGACGGATGGCTGGACTCCGGCGACCTGGGCTACGTCGCCGATGGCGAGCTCTATGTGACCGGGCGGCTGAAGGACTGCATTATCAAGGGCGGTCACAACATCATTCCGCAAGATGTCGAGATGGCGGCCTGGGAGGCGGAAGGCGTGCGCAAGGGTTGCGTCGCCGCCTTCGGGTCCATCGATGCGACCGCCGGAACCGAGAAGCTCGTTGTGGTCGTCGAGACGCGTGTTACCGACCCAGCCGGTCGGGAGCGGCTACGGACTGCCGTGACGGAGGCCGTCACGACCAAGGTGGGAATGCCGCCTGACGACGTCGTCCCGGTGCATCCTGGGTTCGTTCCAAAGACCTCGAGCGGCAAGATCCAGCGACTCGCGACGCGCCGCTTGTACGAGACAGGAGCAGTCGCCGGAAGCCGCGGATCGTCGGCCTGGCTGCAGCTGGCCAGGGTCGGGGCCCGTGGCGCGATCCGTTCGTCGATCCGTGTCGCCGGGCGTATCGCCACTCGGTCTCTCGCTGCCGCTACGGCCCTGTTGAGCGGTTCAATAGCCGTGGCGTTCGGACTGGCTGCGCGGCTGGCTCCAAGTCCCGCCGCCGCGCGCTACGCGATCGCCCCTGGCGCCCGAGTCTCGGCTTGGTTCGCAGGTTCTCCGAGCCCGGGCCGCCTTGCTGGCACCGGGGCTCGAATGGTGCTCGCAAGCCGCGCGTCGCGCATCGATCCCTTGGTGATTGCGGCTGCCTTCCGATCCGCATTCGTCTTTGCAGACCGTACGGGATTCCGGGCCCTCGGCGCACCGCAAGCGTTCCTGCTCGAACCGCTCGTGGTCACGGGCGGCCCGGTCGGACTTCCATCAACCGGCAATGGCTGGCCGCAGGCTTCCGCAGAGGCCGCGCTCGCTGAGGGCTGGTCGGTTGTCAGCCTTGCGAACAGCCCGGTCGGAGAGCCGCCGTCCCGCACTCGCTTTCGAGCCGAGTGCTTCGCAGCCGCCGCCAGAGTCGGCGTGCCGGTCGTGCCGGTCGCGCTCCGGACAGCGCAGGCCGGCACTACGCTGGGGACGCAAGGCAATCAACTGGAGAATCTCGAATTGGCCGGAAGCCTGGCAGAGATGCGGCTAGCTGTCCGCGAGACACTGGAGCGCGACTTCGCGCGGCAGCACAGCTAGAATGGAATCCATGCCGATCTACGAATACAAGTGCGAGGATTGCGACACTCGCTTCGAAGCCTTGGTAATGGGATCCGCGCCCGAGCCCGATACCTGCGGCTGCGGCAGCAATTCGATCGAGAAGGTCTACTCGACATTCTCGGCACAGGCCGGCAACTCGATACCCGATTCCTGCCCGACCCCGGTGGAGGGACGCTGCGACGCGCCGGCCTGCATGGGCGGAATGTGCGGCATGAACTGAATTGCCGTTGCATTGCCGGCTCTCCGCACGGGTCGGCGAAGCGCTCCCAAGCGTCTCCGCCAAGCGAGCGAAAGGCCAACGGTTCCAACGGACATCGAGGCGGCGCCGGAACCGAGGCCGCACGACGTGATGCCTGTCTTGCAGTCCAGGATGTTGCAACCGCCCAACCAACGTCAACCGGCCGGTTCGACCGATGCGATTCGGACTCGTTCCGGTCTGTTCCCCGGCGAGATCAGAAGTTGTACGAAAGCGACGCCTGCATGACCCTTGGAGCACGGGCGTTGATGATCAGTCCCCCCTGAATCGAATCGAACTGGGCGGCCAGCCCGCCCACTCCTCCTAGCTGCGTCATGTTCGGGGCGTTGAAGGCATCCAGTCGAACTTGCAGCCTGCGCCGGCCCTCGAAACGGAAGTTCTTCTGGAGGCTCAGGTTGAGATTGACCCGACCAGGCATGTCGAGGATATTGCGACCCGAGTTGCCGACCTGGAATGGCGAGAATCCGTAAGCGCTTTGGACGCATTCCACTCCGTTCCGGTTCTCGGTCCCGATGCAGGGAACCCGCTCGAAGGCCGTTAGGTCATACCACGGGAAGTCGACGCCCTTGCGGCCTGGAAACGCGTCGGGTTCCAGGTATCCGTGTGCAACCCGATTGGGGCGGATCGACTCTCCCGCGTTAACATCCACGTTGGCGGTGCGCACCGAGAACGGCTGGCCGGAATACGCTCTCATGGTGGCGGCTAGCTGCCAGCCGCCCAGGATTGCCTGCGCCGGGCCGCGCATGCCGGACAGGAAGAGGCGCCCGTTGCCGATCGGCAGCTCATAGCGTCCGGCAAACGTGACGCTGTGACGCTGATCGAAGTTCGAGCGGCCCCGGTCCAAGCGGAGGTTGAATGTGTCCAGAGCACCGGCACCACCCGTCCCGGAGTTGTCGTTCGCAGACGAAGCGTCGTCGATGGACTTCCCGAATGTGTAGTTGATGCGGTAGAAAAGCCCGCTCCTGCTCCGCCGGCGCAGGGAGGCCTGCAGCGCGTGATAGGTGGAATTCGACCCGAACGAGGTGTACTGAAGGTTGTTGAATCCGTCGATCGGGCGGGGGAAGACCAAGTTCCCGTTGGCGGCCTCGGTCGCGAGAGAGAGGTCGCGTATCGGTTGGTTCAAGTTGTAGCGGCGCTGCAAGTGCGTGCCCTTGGAGCCGACGTACCCGATTTCCAGAGCCTGGCCGTTCCCAAGATCGCGCTCGATGGTGAGGTTCCACTGCTGCATGTACGCTGTCGGAGGATCGGGATCGAAGCCGTTGACGTTCTGGATCCCCGAGCCTCCCGTCCGGGAGCGCCCTTCCGGGAACGGATTCTGTAGCGTGGGAGGCGGCACGCCGGGCCTGCCGGTCGAGTTGAACGTCTCGTTGAACGTGAATGGGAAGGTGCCCGCCAGCTGGCTGCGCACCGGCCCCAGCAAGAAGCCTTGGTAGAAGATGCCGTAGCCGCCGCGGAATACGTTGCGGTTGCCGCCGAACGGACGCCACGCGAAGCCCATTCTCGGAGCGAAGTTGTTGAAGTCCGCGTCGATGAGCCGACGGGTCAGTCCGACCTCGCTGGCGAGGACCGTACGATCCGCGAGACCATGCTCGGCGAGAATCGCGTCCAGGTTGGGCAAGCTCTGATCACCGGCCAGGACAACCTTGTTCAGGCCAGGCAGGTAAGTGGAGAGCCGGTCATTCGCGTCGTAAGGCGGCATCTCGATCTCGTACCGGACGCCTAGGTTCAAGGTCAAATCGCGCGAGACCTTCCAGTCGTCGTTGACGAACATGCCGATTCCGGACGCCCGCAACTCGTTGAACGTGGTCTGGGACCGGCGGTTGACGCTCTGGAGGCGGCCCAGCAGCAGGTCCCCAACCGAATGCCTGGTGAACCGCCTGCCGAACCTGAAGTTTCCCCGGACATTGTTGTACTGCGGCCGGTTGAAGAAGGTTCTGGAGTGGTCGAAGCCGGTCTTGATCGTATGCGTCCTCTTGATCCAGGACAGCCTTCCGGTGACCTGAGCGTCCCAGACGTCATCCTCGCGAGGCGTGTTCGGGCCCTGACCCAGCGGCCAGTAGCCCTGGACGGTGACGCGCGGGAGACCTTTGAGCTTCGGATCGAGATCGTCCGGCAACGGCAGGCCCAGGGTGGCCGGGTCGAAGTCCGCAGCGATCGAATTGGCGTAGAGTCCGCGGCGGCTGAACCCGCCCGCGAACTCCATCACGAGAGTCGGAGAGAAGGTGTGGGTATGCCGGACCGAGACGAGCTCTCGGCGGTCGCGGATCTGATCGCCCCATATCGCCAAAGCGCTTCCGGCGAAAGGGTTTTCGAGATTGTTGAAGCGCTTCTGGTAGCTGACCGCGATGGTGTCGCGGGCCGAGAAGTTGTGATCGAACTTCAAGACGGTCTGATACCATTCGTCGTCGTCAGTCGCGGTCGAAATGCTGTTCAGGCGGATGTGGTCCCTGCTCGGCAGCGGGTAGAAATCGATCAGCCCTTGCGCGGCCGGATCCAAGCGCGAGGCCGGAATGATGTTGTTGGGGAAGCAGCCGCGCCGCACCCGGGCGTTGCAGGCGCCCCGCCGGTCGGGATCGTTCAGATAGACCGGCGGCGGCACGCCGCCGACCAACGCGCGGGCAAGGTCTAGGGACTGCGAGAAATCGCCCTGCTGCTCGAGTTCCGTCGGAACGTTGCCCAGGCGCGTCCGGGCGATCGACTGGTAGCGCCCCTCGAAGCTTAGGAGGAAGAAGCTCTTGTTGCGGACGACTGGCCCGCCGAGCGTGCCGCCGTACTGGTGGCGGCGGAGCCGGAGACGATCCTCGTCGAAGAACCCTCGCGCGTCCAGTACCTCGTTGCGCAGGTATTCGAAGACCGAACCGTGCAGCTCGTTCGTCCCGGAACGCATCGTGATGCCGATGATGCCGCCCGAGAAGCCGCCGTACTCAGCGGAGAAACCGGACGTCTCGACACGGAACTCCTCAACGGCGTCCAGCGGGGGCCGGACCTGCGCACCGCCGCTGACGGGATTGCGATTGCTCACGCCATCCACGTAGAAGTTCGTCTGATCGCCGCGGGCCCCGTTAATGGAGGCGAACGAGCCCTGTCCCCGGCCTCGGGGCATGACGCCGGGAACGAGGAAAGCAAGCTGCGTGAAGTCGCGCCCGGGCAGCGGCAGATCCTGGATCTCCTCGTATACGATCACGTCGCCCTTGACCGCCCCTCGCTCCAAGTTGATCGAGGGAGGGGCCGAGGTGACCGTGACGGACTCGGTCAGCGCGCCGATCTCGAGTGCCGCGTCGATGCGCAGCTCCTGGCCTGTCTCGAGTTCGAGATTCTCCTGCACGAAGCGTCGGAAGCCTTCGGACGAGATCTCCAGCTCGTAGCTGCCCGGAATCAAGCTGAACAGCGTGTAGTTGCCGGACTCGTTGGTCCCTGCGGCGGTCTCGATTCCGGTCTGGACGTTCGTGACCGTGACGCTGGCACCGGGAATGACAGCCTCCGCCGAATCGGTGACAACGCCTGTGACGGTGGCGAGGCTGACTTGGGCGTCCGCCGTCCCCCCGGTCGTCAGAACTAGCAAGACTGCGACGACATCGAAGCTTCTTCGAATCATGATTTCCCCTCGTCGTGTAATTTCGCGTGACCGGACACTGGAATATGGGCGCACCTCGTCCAGCTTTAGCACCTAACCCTACGCCAGACGCTAGCATGGCGTTGCGAGAAACGCAGCCGCACGGTGTCAAGAATTGGCAAAATCCAGGTCTCGCCAGCCGTGGTCGGGCCAGTTGCGGGAACCAGCTCAGGGAAGCGCGTCAGGAACTCGGACTCGAGCTGGCTGACCGTGCTCGGGATGGGATCAACGAGACGGCCACCAGCGAGAAGGCAGCCGCCGGCACGATGACCGCGACCGGCATGAGGCCGGTCCCGCCGATACTGTACGCCCCCTCGCTCGAGAGGGAATCCCAAAAGAAATAGGTCCATAGCCCGACCGCCGTCAGGATCGAGGCGCCTGCGCCGAGAGCCGTCGACCGACGCCAGAACAAGGTCGCGACGAGCATGGGAAACAGGCCCGCGAATCCGGTCAGCGCCCACGTTCCCAGCGCGAAAATCGATTGCGACGCCACCAGCGAGCACGCGAATGTCAAGGAAAGGAACGCGAGGACGAAGAGCCTACCGAACCATACCTGCCGCTCTTCCCGCAGCTTCCCTTGGAAGCCGTAGTGCCTGACGATGTCCTGGGTGAACATCGCGCCCAGAGCCAGGATCTGCGAATCCAGCGAGGACATGATCGCGGCGAACACGCCAGCTGCGAGGCAGCCCGCCAGGATCTCGCCCGTGCTCGCGACAATTAGCTTGACTAGGATCGGGCCGTCGAGCGGCGGCTCGAACTGAAGGCGGCCGACGGCGCCGAGCGCGACGCTCGGGAGCCAGATCGCGGCGACGAGGACGGGATACGCAACGATGGCGAGCTTGAACGAGCGGGCGTTGCGTGCGGACAGCCAGTGGCTGTACAGGTGAGGGAATGCCCCTGTGCAGAGCGGCAGCAGCAGGAACGATCCCATCTGGAGCAGCGTGAAGCGTCCGGAACCGAAATCCGCCATGCCCGCGTGATTGACGCGCAGGCGTTCCATCGCGCCGGCGAGCCCGCCAACCTCCGACATCACGGCGAAATAAGCCGCGATGCCGAACAGGAGAAAGACTGTCGTCTGGAGCGCGTTGACCCAGGAGGTGCTGCGCATCCCGCCATAGCTGACGTACACGTAGGTCACCGCGCAGACCGCCAAGCTGCCTGCCCATGGCGGCAGCCCGACGCCCGGGCCGCCCGTAAGCGCGGTAAGGGCGTCGCCCCCTCCCTTGACCCCGATTAGCAGATACGGCAGCATCAGGGCTACCACCACGACGAAGAGCAAAACTCCCAGTGCGTCGGAACCGTAGCGGTGTCGCACGAGCTGGACCTGCGTGACGTAGCCGAAGCGCTTGCCAAGCTGCCAGGAGCGGATGCCGAGGTAGTAGATCAGGAAGGGAACGATGATGGCCGTGCTCGATCCCATCAAGGCAAATACAATCACGCCTCGCCGGTACGCCTCGCCGGAAGCCCCGAGAATGGTAAACGCCGTCATGTTTGTGCCGAAGAGTGTCATCAGCAGGACGAAGGACCCGATGGAACGACTTGCGAGGAAGTAGTCCTCCCCGGTGCCGCGGAAGAGGCGATGCCCGAACAGCCCGACGCACACAACTAGCGCGAGGTAGGCCGAGAGAACCGGAAGAACCATCCGACGCTCCTAGTCCTCGTCGGGGTCCCGTGGCCATCCCCACCGGACGACAGCTGCCAGCGCGAACGACGCGACCGCGCACAGGCCCAAGTGGTAGGCCAGATTGACGGGCAGGCCCAGGACGAGGCCGCTATCGGGCCACATCCAGTAGTTCTCGAACGCTGCCGCCAGCGCGAGGAGCGCGAGCAGCGGCCAGCGCGGGTACGAGCGATTCACCGCTGCCCTCCGCAAATCCGAAGCGGCAGCGCCGAGAAGCCACGGAAATTCGGCGTCGTCACCCGGCTAGCGCCTTCGAGATCCACTTCCCAGGCACAACTCGCCGCGACCAGCCTTCCAAAGAGCGATTGCGCCATGACCCGAGCGAGGGGAGCTCCCACGCAGAAGTGGACGCCCTTGCCCAAGCCGAGATGGCGGTTTTCGCGGCGCTCGATTTCGAACCGGTCCGGGCGAACGAAAGCGCGCTCGTCCCGGTTCGCCGAACCGATGTGCAAGAGGACCTGCGCCCCTTCCGGAATCGTCTTGCCGTGCATCGCGACGTCCTTGGTCGGCGTGCGAACGAAGCCTTGCGCGGCCGCGTCCCACCGCATGCCCTCTTCGATGAAGCTTGGAATCAGTGCCGGGCTGCCCTTGACCTGCCGATAGGCGTCCGGGTGCAGTGCCAGGGCGTAGGCAAGATTCGTGAATAGGTTGTTCGTGGACTCGAAGCCCGCCGTCAGGAACGTCATGGTGGTGACCACGACCTGGCTGCGGCTCAACCTCTTGCCTCCTTCCTCGGCCTGCAGCATCGTGCTCATCAAGTCTTCGGACGGGTGGGCCAAGCGGTCTCCGGCCAAGGAATCCAAGTACTCCCGCAGCTTGCGCATCGCCACTGCCTGCCTCGTCTCCTCGCCCGGCAAGGACTCGTCCCGGATGAAGAAGTCGTCGAGCCACCTTCGCAGGCGCAGGAAGTCCTCGTCCGGCAGCCCGAACATCGCTCCGAGAATCGATGCGTTGAACGGCGCCGAGATGTCTGCAACCAAGTCCACCTGATCGTGGTCTCTGGCGGAGCGGGCCAGTCCGTCCGCCAGCGAGTCAATCTTCGCTGAGAGGCGCTCCACTGTCCGCCGGGTGAATGCCCTCTCGACAAGGCCGCGGGCGAATCGGTGATCGGGCGGGTCGATCGTTCCGAGAGTCTGGCCGATCCTTTCCGGCATGTCGTTGATCAGGTTGCCGCGCCGGTGCGACGACCATGTCTTCCAGTCTCGGAACGCTTCAGAAACGTCCAAGTACCGGGTGAGCACCCAAATTTTCTCGGGATCGGAGTAATGTGCCGGGTCGCGCTCGCGGAACTGCCGGTACGCCGGGTAGGGATCGTCCGCGGAAACGATCGAGAGCCGGTACGGCTTCATTTCCCGAAACCTGGCGTACCCTGTTCCATCGCAGCCACGACCCGGTCCAGCGCGTCGAACAGGGCCCGTTCCTCCCCATCATTGCGAGGCACGGACCACAAGTCCTGATGAAAGCTCTTGGAGGCAGCCTCCCATAGCTCGCGCTGGAGTTGCCGGCCCGCCCGAGTGAGATGGACCTTGCGCGCCCGGCCGTCCGTCGGATCCTGCTGGCGCCGCACCCAGCCGCGCTCCTCCATCAGCCGGACCAAGGCTCCGGTCGTGCTGGGGTCGGAGTAGCAGCGGTTGCCTACTTCCTGCTGGCTGACGCCGTCCCGCTCGGCTAGCAAGCTGAGCACGACGAACTGGTCTGCCGTGACGTCGAACTGCCTGCGCAGTTCGGCGTTGGCGCGCCGGTGGAGTGCCAGGTAAGCCCGCCGCAAGCGGATTCCGAACGAATCTGCAAAGTTCGAGGTCATAATTGCAAAACCCGACTAGTGTTGCGTATGGGGACTGCCATATCCAAGGAACTACTGTAGAAAGATGCCTTTCGCGAATTTGGGGGGCCTGGCGGTTAGCTACCGTACGGACGGTCCGGAAGGCTCGCCTAGCCTAGTCCTGTTGAACTCGCTCGGAACAGACTACCGCATCTGGGATGGTCTCGTGCTTGCCTTGGGAGACCGGTATCGAATCCTGCGCTACGACGAGCGGGGACAAGGGCTCACGGACAGTCCCCGAGGGCCCTATTCGATCGCCGACCATTCGGGCGACCTCCTGGCGTTGCTCGATTTCCTCGATTGGGGCGCGACGATCCTGTGCGGGCTCTCAATTGGCGGAATGATCGCGATGGACGCATTTATCAAGCGACCGGATGCAATTCGCGGTCTCGCGCTGGCCGATACGTCGGACTCGATCGGGCCTCGCTCGTTCTGGGACACCAGGATGCTCCAGGTCCGGCAGCACGGCATCGAGCCGATCGCAGAGTCGGTCATGGCGCGCTGGTTCGGCGCTTCGTTTCGACGCGAGCGGCGGATCGAAGTCCGGGGCTGGGCTAACCTCCTCGCTCGCGCGCCGGCGGAAGGCTATCTTGGTTCGTGCGCCGCGCTGCGAGATGCGGACCTGAGCGCGTCATTGGGCCGGATCGGGTCGCCGGCGGTTTGCATCTGCGGGTCGGAGGACCTCTCGACCCCGCCATCCGCGGTCCAGAGCCTCGCATCGCGACTGCCGAATGCGGACTACGTGGAGATGGAGGGGGTCGGGCACTTGGCACCGGTCGAGCGGCCCGGCGAGTTCGCGGAAATCGTTGAAGGATTCGCGGGAGGGCGCCTTGGGAACTGAAGACCGCTACCAGGCGGGCATGCGTGTCCGGCGCGAGGTGCTCGGTGACAAGCATGTCGACGCGGCGGAGCGGCGCAAGACAGCATTCGACGAAGCATTCCAGCGCTATATCACAGAGGCCGCGTGGGGGGCCGTATGGACCCGGCCTCAACTCGATGCCGGTGCCCGGAGCCTTGTGACAATCGCCATCCTCGGGGCTCTTGGGCACTACGAGGAACTCGAGATGCACGTCAAGGCCGCTCGAAGGACCGGTGCCAGCGAAGCCGAGATCGCCGAAGCCTTGCTCCACGTGGCCGTTTACGCGGGCGTGCCGGCTGCCAATCGAGCCTTCGGGGCAGCTAGGCGCGCGCTCGGGCTGGACGAACCCTCTGGTGAGGCGGCGTGAGACCCAATCGGAAGCTGAATCCGCGCGATTGGCGATCCCATCCCGACCAGGCGCACGCGGCCTACAAGTCAACGCGCCTCAGGTCTCAGAAGCGGCTGCTGGTGCCGATGGAGCAATCGATCTCCGAACTGACCGCGCCTGTATTCGGACACGAGGCGATTGCCGACCTGGACAGCGACCTGACACGAAACGCGATTCGGAACGGCGAGCCGCTTGGAGAGCGGATCGTCGTCGCCGGTCGTGTCGTGGACGAGGGAGGCAGGCCGGTTCGAGGGGCCCTGGTGGAGGTCTGGCAGGCGAACGCGGCAGGCCGCTACCCGCACCTGCAAGACACTCACGACGCGCCGCTGGACCCCAATTTCCTCGGGACGGGCCGAACGCTGACGGATGGAGACGGGGGCTACCGGTTCGTTACGATCCGGCCGGGGGCCTACCCTTGGCGCAATCACTGCAACGCTTGGAGGCCGGCGCATATCCATTTCTCGGTGTTCGGAACTGCCTTCGTCCAGCGGCTCGTGACCCAGATGTACTTCCCTGGCGATCCGCTGCTCGCGCTCGACCCGATCTTCAACTCCACAGCGGACGCAGCCGCTCGGGGGCGGCTCGTTTCCGCGTTCGCCCCGGACCTAACGGTACCGGAATGGGCTCTGGGCTTCGCATTCGATATTGTCTTGCGCGGCCCCCTCGAGACACCTCGGGAGGCCTGAGCCAATGCCCTTCCAGACGCCCTCCCAAACTGTCGGCCCGTTCTTTTCCCACGCACTGACTGCTTCACGCGCCGATTCACGAACGATAGCGGGAAACGGCCTTGCCGACGAGGACACTCCGGGCGAGGCGATTCGGATCGAGGGCACGATCATCGACGGGGCGGGCGACCGTGTCCCGGACGCGATGCTCGAGATTTGGCAAGCCGACTCGGACGGGCTCTATCCCGACGGCGGCGGATGCTTCGTCGGATTCGGCCGCGCCGGCACGGATGCGGCCGGAGCGTACTGGTTTCGCACGATCAAACCCGGGCCGGTCGCCACCGGGTCCGCGCCGCACATCAACCTGGCAGTCTTCGCCCGCGGCATGCTGAACCATGCGTTCACGCGAATTTATTTCTCCGACGAGGAGGAAGCGAACGCCGGCGACACCGTGCTCGCAAGCGTCGACCCGCCTCGCCGCAAGACTCTGATTGCCCGCAAGCGCGATACCTTCAGCCCGCCCACGCATGAATTCACCATCCGGCTGCAGGGTGACGAGGAGACCGTGTTTTTCGATGTGTGAGCCCCGCCAACGCCAGCCGCGGCTTCCGGGCAGGAGTCGGTAGCGTGACAGTCTCCCCGCTGAATTCGGCGATGCTCGGGCCGCTGCTATCGGACGCCGAGACCGCCAGCCTTTTTTCCGACGAGTCGATGATCCGTGCGATGCTCGATTTCGAGGTCGCCCTCGCAGTCGTGGAGGAGCGTGTCGGGGCGATCCCGGCAGGGTCGGCAGCGCCGATTGCCGCCGCGGCGAAGTCGATGAAGCCTGACCCGAAGCTGCTCGGCGCGGGCTCGGCCGACGCCGGGCATCCGGTCGCGGCTCTGGTGGGACAGCTGCGCAGGGAGTGCGGCCCGGCCGGCAGCTACATCCATCGCGGAGCGACCGCGCAAGACATAGTCGACACGGCGCTGGTCATGCGCCTGCGAGAAGCCCTCGAACGATTCGACGCCCTTCTCGATCAGATCGTCGACGCCCTCTCGGGGGTTGCCCGTCAGCACCGGACAGCAGTCATGGCCGGTCGCACGAGAAGCCAGCAGGCCGTTCCCGTATCGTTCGGGCTCAAGGCGGCGGGCTGGCTGGCACCGCTGGGACGGCATCGCAGGCGACTGGCCGAGCTGCGCCCCCGGGCACTGGCCGTGCAATTCGGGGGTGCAGCCGGGACCCTGAGCGTCTTGGGTGCCAGCGGAACGGCAGTCATGGACGGGTTGGCGAGGGAGCTGGATCTCGCGGTCCCGCCACTTCCGTGGCACACCCAGCGAGACGGCTTGGCCGAGCTGGCAGGCTGGTTCTCGATGGTTTCCGGATCGCTGGCGAAGATGGGGCAGGACCTGGTGCTGCTCGCCCAGACGGAAGTCGGCGAGGCTAGCGACGGCAGTGCCGGAGGGTCCAGCGCGATGCCTCACAAGTCCAACCCTGTTCGGTCGGAAGTGCTGGTCGCGATCGGCCGCGCCAATGCGAGCCTGCTGGCCTCCATGCATCAAGCGGCGATTCAAGAGCACGAGAGGAGCGGCAGCGCGTGGACGCTCGAATGGCTGACACTGCCGCAAATGGCAGTCTTGACGGGAGCGTCGCTCCGGCTGGGATCCGAGGTCGCTCGGTCGATCGACGCGAACACGGAGCGCATGCTGCGCAATATGCAGGCATCCGGCGCATTGGTACTGGCGGAAGCCGCCGCGGTCGCGCTGTCGAGCCACTGCCCTCCAGCTGAGGCGCGCCGGATCGTGGCGAGCGCGAGCCGAAGGACGCGCGCAACCGGCGAGGACCTGATCGACGTCCTCGCACGCGAGACTCGTGCCAGTATCGACTGGGCCTCCCTGCGGGATCCGGCCAACTGGCTCGGCTCGGCCGACGCATTCATCCAGAGAGCGATCGAGGCGTCTTCACGGCGCTAGGAGTCGATTCGCCCGCCGCTAAGCGAGCGAAACGGAAGCGATTCCCGCGTGCTACTACAATATGGCCAGCGAGAAATGCAGGCAGCCGGCTCGCGGCTGCCGGGACGACCATGGTGTTTATTCTGGGCAATCGCCGGTACGTGGAGATTCCAGGGGACTCCTCGTTCGAGCTGCCGCCTCTCATGCTCAAATCCAGCCCGGATGTCAGCGAGCTGGAATCCCTGGTTCACTGTGCCGGCAGCATCGTGGATTCGGAATCGCTGATTCCTGGCCCGACACAAGACGCCCTGTCAGCCGGCAACATGCTCGAGAACGCTCGGTTCGAGCTCGCGGCGAGCCTGGTCGGCGAATACCGCAGGTTCGTCCAGCACTGGATTTGGGGCGAATCGGTGCTGGAGTGGATCCGGCAATGCGAGATCAGCTTCGAGACGCAACCGAACCTCCGGTCGCTGCTGCGCCCGGACGTCTGGCCCCACGCGGGTCGGTCCAGCTTCGTGACCTTGCTCGAGGACAAGCGGGCCACCGATTCCGATATAGTCCTGGAAAACGCAATGGGCTTCCGGCTGACCTTCCGCCAGCCGCCGCCGATCGAGTTCCTGTCGGAGAAGTTCCTGTTTCTACTGAACTCCTCGCTTGCCGCAACCGCCTACCGGGCGTGGGCCGGCGCCGGTCAGCAGAAAGAAGCATCTCTTCCTCCGGAGCGATTCCAGTTCTTCGTGATGACTGACAGGATCCGGGAGGTGTAGAGCGCCAGATATCCGTCCGATGCGGTTGGTGTTCGGCAAGACGGGTACAATTGCTTCTTGTGCGTTCCGTCGCTGGACGACGGCGGAACGCCCAGCAAGCAAGGAACAAAACGCATGCCAGAGCCAACTATTTCGACAAAGACCCCAGACGCGGACGTCACTCGCCGGAACTTCATGAGAGGGTCGGCCGGAACTGCCGCCGCCACCGCGGCCGGCTTCCAGATCGTGCGGCCGACGACGTTGCGCGGCCAGTCCAAGGAGAAACTCTCGATCGGAATCGTGGGCTGTGGCGGGCGCGGCACGCGCGGCGTGGCGGAGGCGATCCGCGGCAATCCGAACTACGAGCTCCAAGTGATGGGCGACCTGTACGAGGACCAGCTGGAACGGTCCCTGCGGAGGCTGCGCGATTCCGACGAGTTCGAGCCGGAGGTGAGGAATCAGATCAAGGTGGCGCCAGAAAACCGCTTCCTCGGCTACGACGCCTACAAGAAAGTTGTCGATTCGGGCGTCGACGTCGTGTTCCTTCATACGCCGCCGGGATGGCGTCCGCTGCATCTCGAGTACGCGATCAACGCTAACAAGCACATCTTCGCCGAGAAGCCGCTCGCAACGGACTGCATGGGCGCCCAGAAGGTCATCCGCCTCGCGAAGGAATCGGAGCGGAAGAAGCTGACCGTCATGATCGGTGCGCAACGACGCTCCCAGAAGGAATATGTCGAGTCGGTGCAGCGCATTCATGACGGAGAGATCGGCGACGTCGTGGCAACCTATGCCAACTGGATCTCGGGCCCGGTAATCAAGGGCGCGGACTTCGCGGAGAAGCTCGACCAGAATTCCCTGGAATGGCAGCAGCGGGCGTGGTACTCGCATGTGTGGATCTGCGGAGACCAGATCGTGGAACAGCACCTGCACAACATCGATGTCATCAACTGGGTGATGGGAGACACGCATCCGGTCAGCGTGGTGGCGTCCGGCGGCGCAATCTGGCGGCCCCGGGAAAAGCTGTACGGCAACATCTACGACCACGTGCACGCCGATTTCGAGTATGCCAACGGCGTGCGGATGACCAGTCACTGCCGGCAGTATCCGGAGCGCAAGGTGCGCCGGGTCAACGAACTCATCGTCGGAACCCGCGGCCGCTCGACCGCTAGGGACTTGGGCACTCCGTCGAAGACCAGCCCCTACGTGCAGGAGCATATCGACATGATGGCGTCCATCAACGGCACCGGCCCGTACAAGAACCAAATCCTGCCTGTCGCCTATTCGACGATGACCGCGATCATGGGCCGTGAATCGGCCTATGCCGGCATCGAGGTCACTTGGGAGATGGCGATGAATTCGAAGCAGAATCTGATCCCGGGCAATCCATCGCTGGAAGGCAAGCACGACGTGCCCGAGCTGCCGCGCCCCGGCGAGTACGAATTCATCTAGTCGCCTTCCGCTGCAACCACTTGGCACGCAAACCCGCATGGCGGGAGGAGAATTCAGAATGAACCGACGCACGTTCCTGCGAGCCGGGCTGGCTCCGGCGCTTCTCGGCGGCGCGTGCAACCAGCACCGTCCCAGCCTGGAAACGGTATCCCATCGTCTGATCGCCCAGGACAAGGGGCATGTCGCCGTGGTGAACGCAGATGGCTCCGTGGGCTGGTCCTGGCAGAACGGCGCGGTCGCTCATGACATGCACCTGCTCCCGAACGGCAACCTTCTGGTGCCGACCGCGCACAACGCCATCGTCGAGGTAACGCCCGAGAAGGAAATCGTCTGGCAGTGGGAATCGAAACCAACCTCGGACGAGGTCGAAAAGGTCGAGATCCACGCTTTCGAGCGGCTCAGCAACGGCCTGACGATGATCGCCGAAAGCGGGAACCGACGGCTCGTCGAGGTCGACCGCCAAGGCGCCGTGCAGCATGAGATCCCGCTGCAGGTGAAGGAGCCGAACTCGCACAAGGACACGCGCCTGGTGCGGCTGACGCCCGCTGGCACCTATCTCGTGGCACACGAGAACGACGGAGCGGTGCGCGAATACGAACGAGACGGGAAGGTGATCTGGGAATACGGGATGGAGCTGACGGGGCCCGCGACGCCAACTCACCGGGGACACGGCACGGACGTGTATTCGGCCTACAGGCTGCCCAACGGCAACACGCTGATCGGCGGCGGGAACAACAACCGGGTGCTCGAAGTCAATGCGGGCGGAGAAACTGTCTGGAGCTTGCAGAGCAACGAGCTCCCGGGCATCCAGCTGTTCTGGGTAACGCAGCTGCAGGCTCTTCCGAACGGCAATATCGTCGTGACGAACACCCACGCCGAAGGCGAGACTCCCCAGATCTTCGAAGTCACCCGCGACAAGGAGCTCGTCTGGGACTTCCTTGACTGGGAGACGTTCGGCAACGATCTCTGCGCCAACATGCTCCTCGATGTCGAGGGAGACGTTATCCGCTAGCCCTGGCGGCGGGACCCGCTAGGCCCCGCGATCTCGTTTGGTTGGTGCCGGCTATGCCCTCGGAGCGGCAGGCGGCGTCTTCGCGGCAGCCAGAGGCAAGTTGTCGGCCACCATCGCTGAGTTCTTCAGATCCGAGTTGACAGCCGCGATCCGCGAATCGCGGAGCGCCCACAGGTAGCACTTCTGCGGAACGGACAGGCTTCCCGGAACCGCATCCTCGATCATCGCCACGCGACGAGGGTCGTTGGGCAGGCCGTTGCCGCGGCCGTGGTGGCAGGGGCGCGCCACTTTCATGGCGATCACGCCCACGTCGGCTTCCTGCGCCTGGTCGAGCGCGGCGTCGACATAGCTGCGATTCACGACGTTGAACGCCACCATCCCCGCTGAATACTGCCCCGACTCGACCGCGCCCTCGAGCACGCCTCCCGGGTCGCTGTGCGCCGAGAAGCCGAAGTGGCGTACCTTGCCCGAGGTCCGCAGGATTTCGAATGCCTCGAACACTTCGGGAAACGCGGTGACTTCGTACGCGCTGTTCGCGGCGTGCGGCACCATAAGCAGATCCAGGTAGTCCGTCCGAAGCGCTCGGAGGCTGCGTTCAACCGATTCCAGCACCCGGCCCCGGTACTCGGCGGGCCGGTCGATCTTGTGGCCGTGGTCCGGTTCCATCGCGTTGCTGAGCAGCGCGGCTTCCAGTGCCTTGCGCTGGCTGTCGAAGTAGTCGCATATGTGATCGGGATCGAGTGCCCGGCGACGCTCGAGCTCGTCGCGCACCTTGGCCTGGACCTTCGCCTGCTCGCTGGCTGCGAGCCCGTCGTAAATCTTCTGGAAGATCTCGTTCCGGTTGGAGTTCCAGACGCTAACCTTGGTGTTGACGAAGACGCGGTCGCGCTTCGAGCCCGCGATGACTTCGGCATATCCGAGCTCGCTGCGGCCGCCGCCGTAGGCCGGTGCGGTGTCCAGATAGTTGAGGCCTCGTTCGATCGCCTCGTCGACATGGCGGTAGTTGTCCGGCGCGATGGTGTTGCCGCCGCAGACCACCTCGGAAATCATGTAGTTCGTGCGTCCGAGACGCCGGTAGGCCATCTCGCGATTGCGGTTACGCCATTCGGGTGCGTCGCCGGCATTGCCGGCATCAGCCTTGCTCCGCAAGGCCATCGCGAGCGCGGCGGACGTCCCGGATCGGAAGAAATCGCGCCGATTCCAGTTGGCTCGAACAGACATTCCTACATCATAGGCAATGTCCGGCAGGCCGCCGTTTCGGGCTCGACTAGACCTTGCAGAGCTCGACCGCTTCCCTCAGAGAGGTCATTGGATCGCGCACCGGAATGAACTCGTGGGCGAAGTAGCCTTCGAAGCCGAGGTCCGCGATCGCCGTTGAAATCGCCTTGTAGTTGAGTTCCTGCGTCTCGTCGAGCTCGTGGCGCCCGGGATTGCCGCCTGTGTGGAAATGGCCGATGTAATCGATGTTGTCCTGGATCGTGCGGATCACGTCTCCCTCCATGATCTGCATGTGATAGATGTCGTACAGCAGCTTCATGCGAGGCGATTCGACGCGCTTCATCAGCTCCACGCCCCAGGCCGTCCTGTCGCAGTGATAGTCCCGGTGGTTGACCTTGGAGTTGAGCAGCTCCATCGTGATCGTCACCTCGGCATCCTCGGCCTGCGCCTTGATGCGGTTCAGTACCGCGGCCGAATTCTCCCAGGCTTCCTCGTCGGACATCCCGCGCCGGTTGCCGGAGAAGACGATCAAGTTCGGAACGCCGCTCTTCTTGGCGGCGGCGATCAGGTCGCGGGCGTTCTCCTCGATACTCGCGTGGTTCTCGACACGGTTGGTTCCGTCCGGAATCGAGCATATGCCGCTGCCAACGGCGCAGGTCAAGCCGTGCTTCTCGAGCGTCGGCCACTGTTCCTTGGTGAGCAGCTCGACAGAGACGATGCCCATCCTGGCAGCGTGCTCGCAGAGGGCATCGAGCTCCATATCCCGGTAGCACCACTTGCAGACGGACTGATTCAGCCGCCCGTCGGACCGGGCGTTCTCGGCGGCCAGGCCTGCCTTGGTCGCGGCTGAAAGCACGCCGAATGAGGCCGCCTTCAAGGCGGTCCGGCGCGTGGCGGTGTTGGATAGGTTCTTCATCGCTATCGGATTCTAGCACTCGGCTCGTGCCAGCGGCCTGGCGGGCACGGGGCCGGCACTCCGGGAGCTACAGGTCCTCGCCTGTGATCGTGACGTACGCCTCGAGGTACTTGTCGGACGTGTTCTCGACAACGTCCCGCGGGAGTTCCGGACCCGGCGGGTTCTTGTCGAACTTCACCTCCTCGAGGTAGTCCCGGAGGTACTGCTTGTCGAAGGACTCCTGGGCGCGACCGGGCTGGTAGAGGTCCAGCGGCCAGTAGCGCGAAGAATCCGGAGTCAGCACCTCGTCGCCAAGGACGATCTCGCCGTTCAGAGTGCCGAACTCCAGCTTCGTGTCGGCAAGGATCAATCCGCAGGCGAGGCCGTGCTGGGAGGCTCGGTCGTAGATGCCCAGCGTCAGATCCCGAAGCTTGCGGGCCGCTTCCTGGCCCACGATCCGGGAGGCCTCCTCGAAGCTGATGTTCTCGTCATGGCCGGTAACGGCCTTGGTCGCGGGAGTGAAGATGGCGCCCGGAAGCCTGCCGCACTCGCGCAGTCCCTCGGGCAACGGCACGCCGCAGACCGATCCGCTGCGCTTGTAGTCCTTCCAGCCGGAGCCCACGATATACCCTCGCGCCACGCACTCGATCGGAAACATCTCAAGGCGCTTCACCAGCATGGAGCGCCCCTCGAGCTGGTCGCGGTGCTTCTGGATGGCCCCCGGGTACTCGGCGACATCAGCCGTGATGAAGTGCGTGCCGACGAGATCCTCGAGCAATGCGAACCAGAAGATCGACAGCTTGGTCAGCACCTCCCCCTTGCGGGGAATCGGCGTCGGCAGAACAACGTCGAACGCCGAGATCCGATCGGACGCGACGATCAGGAGACGGTCGGCCCCGACGGCGTAGAGGTCCCGTACCTTGCCGCGGGACAGCAGCGGAAGCTCGGGGATATTCGATTCGATCAGCGGTCTTGGCATTGGCATTGCAGTTCGAGGGGATCAATCTTGGACGTAGCGCTTGGGCCGCAAGGGGCCGCGGCACGGAACAGGCAGCGATCGGGCGTCAGGCTCTGGCAACCTCCGCCCAGACCGCCGGGGGGCTCATCGGCAGGCGCTGCATTCGCACGCCCACGGCATTCCGGATCGCGTTCGCGATCGCGGCGGGCGGCGGGACGATGTTTGCCTCGCCGACGCCTCGCACGCCGAAGGGATGCCCGGGATTGGCGACTTCGACGATGCAGGTGTCGATCATCGGCAGATCCAGCGAGGTCGGCATGCGGTAGTCGAGGAGCGTGCTGTTGTCCATCGTGCCGTCGGCTCCCATGAAGTACTCCTCGTTGAGGGCCCATCCGATGCCTTGCACCGAACCGCCTTGCATCTGGCCTTCGACGTAGCTTGGATGCACCGCTTTCCCGACGTCCTGCACGGCCGTGAAGCGGACGATATCCACTTTGCCCGTCTCGGGATCGACCTCGACATCGACAATATTCGCGGAGAACGATCCACCCACGCCGCGCGGCTTGACCGTCGCCGTGGCGCTCAAGGGACCGCCTGTCCTGCTGGCCTTCTCGGCGAGTTCCTGGAACGTGATGCTGTGCCCGCCGGCGGAATAGACGCCTTTCGCGTGCTCCACCTGGTCCGGGTCGAGGGACCACAGCTTGGCCGCCCTGGCCTTCATCTCCGCCACGACGCTCTGCGCCGCGTCGTACGCGGCCCATCCTGTGGCGAAGGTCGTACGGCTGCCGCCCGTCACGGACGTGAAGCCGACGGAATCCGTGTCGGCGACCTCGGGGAGAATGTCCTCGGCCGGGATCCCCAGCACCTCGGCGGCCTGCATGGCGATCGAGGTGCGGGTGCCTCCGATGTCGGTCGATCCTTCGACGAGATGGACGGTGCCGTTCGAATTGACGTGCAACGTGCAGCTCGATTCCAATCCGACGTTGAACCAGAAACCGACCGCGACGCCGCGACCGCGGTTCGGACCTCCTAGCGGAGCGTGGTAGTGCGGGTGGTTCCGGACCGCCTCCAGCACTTCCTCGCATCCGATGCGGCGGAACTTCGGGCCGTCCGCGCGACGCGTCCCTTCCCTGGCAGCGTTGCGCAAGCGGAACTCGACCGGGTCCTGGCCGATCTTGGCAGCGACCTCGTCGATCACCTGCTCGGCAGCGAAGGCCGCTTGCGTCGCTCCAGGAGCCCTGTAGGCCGCGCAGCTCGGCTTGTTCACAACGACGTCGAAGCAGTCGATCGCGACGTTCTCGCAATCGTAGACCGCGAAGATGCACATGCCGCCCGGGGCAACGAAGGAACCGGGATACGCACCGGCCTCGTAGGCAAGCGTCGCCTCGAGCGCCTGGATCTTCCCGTCGGACGACGCGCCGACCTTGACGCGGATGTGCGAGCCCGCCGTCGGACCGGTCCCGAGGAAGACGTCCTCCCGCGACATGACAATCTTGACGGGCCGGCCCGTCTTCTTCGACAGCAGGGCCGCAACCGGTTCCATGTAGACGGGGATCTTGCCGCCGAAGCCCCCTCCGATTTCCATCGGGGTCACCTTGACCTTCGAAACCGGCATTTCGAGGACCTTGGCGGTCACGTCTCGGACGACGAAGGCGCCTTGGGTAGAGCACCAGATGTGCAGGCGGCCGTCGTGATTCCAGAGCGCAGTCACGTTATGGGGCTCGATGTAGCCCTGGTGCACGGTGGCCGTGTCGAATGTCCGCTCGACCACGACATCGGAATTCGCGAAGCCCGCCTCCACGTCGCCCAGGGTCCATGCAAAATGCTCCGAAACGTTGGACACCTTGTCGGTCGGCTCTCCGAACTCCTTCGTTCGGAGATCGTCGTGCAGCACCTCGGCGCCTGGCTGCATCGCTTCAGGCGCCGTCATGGAGCTCGACAGCGGTTCGTACTCCACCTCGATAGCGTTCGCCGCCTCGAGCGCGGCATGCATGCTGTTGGCCGCCACGGCGGCCACTGCATGGCCCTGGTAGAGCACTTTTCCCTTGGCCATGATGTTGCCGTGGACATAGGAGAGCCGGGTCTCGCCCTCGCCGACATCGACCAGCTTGTCCTCGGCGGGCGGGAGGTCGGCAGCGGTCACGACCGCGAACACGCCGTCCATCGCCTCCGCCTTCGAGATATCGACCGAGAGAATCCTCGCGTGAGCGTGCGGGCTTCGCACGATCGCTCCGTGCAGTGAGCCGGGAAGCAGGACGTCGGCACCGTACAGAGCACGGCCCGTGACCTTGTCCGTGCCGTCGTGGCGCACTGGGCGCGTGCCAACCACATCGAAGGTCTTGGTCGCGAGAACCATGTTGGGCTCGTAGCCGTTCTGGCTCGCAGCGCCGTTGCCGGACGCCTTAGCCGCTACGGTAGCGGCGAGCGCGGGATCTAGAGAAGTGGTGCTCATGATGCGGTCTCCTGCTCCTGGATTCGGGTTGCGGCCGACTGCACCGAGCGGATGATCTTGTCGTAGCCGGTGCAGCGGCACAGGTTATTCGCCAGCCAGAGCCGGATTTCGCTCTCGCTGGGGTTGGGATTCCGGTCCAGAAGCGCCTTCGATGCGACGATGAACCCGGGCGTGCAGACGCCGCACTGCAGGGCGGCGCCCTCGAGAAACGCAGCCTGCACGTCGTGCAGCGCGCTGCCTTCGGCAATGCCCTCGATCGTCAGGATCGTGGCACCCTCGGCCTCCACGCCCAGCACAAGGCAGGCCGGCACGATGCGGCCGTCCATCTCCACCGTGCATGCGCCGCAGTTCCCGTCGTTGCAGCCTTCCTTGGTTCCGGTCAGGCGCAGGATATCGCGCAGGACCTCTAGCAGCGACTGCCGCGGCTCGCAGAGGAATTCGGCCGGCTGGCCGTTGATGGTTGTCCGTACGTGTGTCGATTGCATGACCTTTCGCTCCCCTTCTAGTCGAGCGATCCGCCCGCCCTCTGGACCGCGGTCTCCAGAGCGCGACGCGTCAATACTTCGCACAGGTTCCGGCGGTATTCCACCGTTCCTCGCATATCGGCGATCGGGCTCGCGGCAGCCCTCGCTGCAGCGGCGGCCCTCGCGACCGCCGCGCGGCCGACAGGCTGCCCCCTGAGGGCCGCTCCGGCCGCCCTCACGAATAGCGGAGTGGGAGCGACTGACGCAAGCGCGACGCGGCCGTCGCGGAACAAGCCGTCCGCAAGGGTGACAGAGACGCCCGCGCCTGCCACGGCGATATCCATTTCGTTCCGGGGAATGAAGCGCAGGTAGCAGGCTCCTGAATTCGCAGGGGGCGGGGGCAGGCGCAAGGAGACCAGCACCTCCGTGTCGACCAGCACGCTGCGACCGGGAGCTATGCAGAAATCCTCTACGGGAACTTCGCGCTCCCCGGCCGCCGACGCAATTCGACAGGTGGCCCCGAGCGCGATCAGTGCGGGCACGGCATCCGCGCTCGGCGCGGCGTTGCATAGGTTGCCTCCGACCGAGGCGCGCCCTTGGATCTGCGTGCCGCCAATCATCGAAACGGTGTCGATCAGGCCAGGGTACTCCCGGCAAACCGTCTCGTCGCCGTACACGCGATAGCAGGGGACCGCCGCCCCGAGCGTGAGGCCGGCGCCAGGGTCGTAGCGGAGCTCGTTCAGCTCCGGAACCGCTTTCACGTCCACCAGAACGCGGTTCTTGCGACGGCCGGCCCGCATCTGCACGAGCAGGTCCGTCCCGCCTGAGAGAGCCCTGGCGTCGGAGCCGTGCTCGGCAAAGGCCCGCAGGCACTCGTCCAGAGTGCGCGGGCGGAGATAGTCAACCCAGTGCAAAAGGCGGATCCTCCTTGGGTTCCTTCCTCTCCCCGCAGCTTGCGAGCCGGCGGGAGGTTCGAACCGGACTCCCATTATAAGGAGGAAAACCGCCCGCCCGGATCCCGCCGTCCCTGCGATTCGCGGATGGCTTCGCGGGACCCTCAGTGACAGTCCGGGCACACTTGGCGCCCGGCGTCAAGATACGGGTTGACACTTCGCCCCCGCGGGCTGACAATCTTAGATGGAAGCATCCTTGCCGTAAGAATGCCTCGCTCAATCGTCTAGGCATTGATAGGCAACGGACGCTCGCGAGTTGTTCTGTGCCTATGCCCGGTCAGCCAGAAGCTATTAAGCAGGCCGCATGGGAGACGGAGCAGCTGTTCACGGAGCATTCCTCCAGTCTGATTGGCTACTTGCGCAGCGGAGTGCGCAATGTCACGGACATCGAGGATATAGCCCAGGAAACTTTCGTCCGCTACTTCCAGGCTCGCAGCAACGGGGAGTCGATCGACAACCCGAAGGGTTGGCTGTACCGTGTGGGCCGGCGCCTTGCGCTGGACCACGCGAAGAAGTCCAAGCCGGTCCTGCTCGACGACGCCGGATGGAGCAAGGTCGAGGCGCAAAATGCGTATCGCCCGCCTCCGGACTCGCTCGACAGATCGCTCCGTTCGCCGAATCTTCCCTGGCACTTGCTGACCGAGGTGGAGAAGGAATGCCTGCTGCTGCGGGCGGAGGGACTGACATTTCGAGAAATTGCAGAGGTACTGGACGTTTCGATCTCGACCGTCGCGAGCTACGTGGCTCGGGCGATCAGGAAGCTCCGGCAAGTGGTAGCCAAACCCAGTGAGACACCTGACCACAGAAGAATTACTGCTCTACGCTGAAGGCGAGCTAGAGGGTCGAGAGCTATGCCGGCACGTGCCGGATTGCGTCGAATGCAAGGCGCAGCTCGTCGACATACAGGAAACCTACGTCCACGCCGCGCGCGCGATTCGTTCGCATGCCCAGGTTCCTCCAGCGCAACCGGCCCAGTTGCAGAGGCTGCGCCAGCGCCTGGCGGTGGAAGCGGAACTGCTCGCCGCGCATCTGTCCACCGAGGACTTGCTCCTTTCCGTCGAGAATGGAACGAGCATCGACGGACGAGCACATCTCTCGGCGTGCTCAGGCTGCCAGGATCGCGCTGCCGACCTCCACTTGCAGCTTGCCGAGATCGAGGTGGAGCTTCACCGCCAGGTTGCCTTCGAGTTTCCCGATGAGCGTCGGGCGGCCGCCCTGGCCGCGCTGCGCGTGCGACTCGAACGGGAAGTAGAGACCCGGACGGCCAAGACCACCGAGCCGAGATGGCGGCTGCCTAGCTTCAGCCTGCCCCGGATTCCCGCCTTCGCCTCGTACGCGACTGCCTTCGCAGCGGTCTGCCTGGCCGTTTGGACGGGACTGAACGTGCGCTTCACCGAAGTCCCAGCCCCCGAGTCCCTAGCCCGGCTTGCAACGCCCGCCACGCCCGAGCTGGCCCTGATCCTGCGGAACGAACCCGCAGCGACGTCGGATGCGACCGGGACCGCTCGATTGCCGCAACGCTTCGAATGGGAGCCTTCGGCGGCCTCTGCCGTCCCGGCGGCACCAACCGGGCTCGCGGATGCCGGGGCTCCGGAGCTGGCACTGGCCGGGCACTGGGGTGATCCCGTAGCGTTCGACCTGCCCAGCCTGTCGGACCTGCCGGGTCCGCCATCCAGCCAGCAGGCGCTTGCGGCCAATGCAGTGCCTGTGCCCGCGCGCTCCGCCCTGTCGGTCCAGGAATCGGCCGAGTCAGTGGTCGAAGGCAGATGGATGCTTGTCCGGACTGGCTTCTGGAAGCACGGATTCGACGCCGACGATTCCGGCGGGGGGATTCGCTTCACCGGTTCGGTGCCGAGCGAACGTGACCGTATCGCTGCCGAGGATGCCCTGCTTGCCGTTGCGAACGGCTGGCCGGTCGATTTCGAGATCGCGGTTCGAACGCCTCGGGCCGACCTGCCTGCAGGCGTGGCTCCCGCCGCGGTCGGACGGGTGCGGCAAGCGGGCGGCTTGGTCCGGAATTCCCTCGTGCAGCACTACGAGGACGCAGCCCGGCGTTCGTTCCGTCAACCGGATCGGAGCCTGCTTGAAAGTGAACTGGACCGCTACGTGAGCGACGTGCTCCGGCACGACGCTGAATTGCTTTCGCACGTGCACGCGCTGCACAGCCTGCTGAACCGTCCCGGCATCGATGAGGCCAGGCACTCGGATAGCTTCCGCAAGGTCGTACGCTTCCATCTGGACGCGATCTCCAACCACGAGGCCGGCATCTACGACCGGCTTTCGGAAGCGCTCCCGCGCCGCTACTGGGCGTACAGGAGCCAGAACGATGTTCCGGCGGACGTCGAGAGCTTCGGGGCGGCGAGCCTGGATCTGCTCCGGGACGCCCTGGCGCTGGACCGCGCATTGAATTCGCTTCTTTTCCCCAGCAGCGAGGCGCTGGACGCGCGGGAAAGCAATCTCTCCAGCGCGAGCCTGCTCGCGCGGGTACGCCAACAAGCCCGCCGGCTCAAGGCCGCCGTCAAGCAATAGCTAGACTAAGACTACTGTGCGCCACGCCCTTAAGTGTGGCTCGGTCCTTGCGTTGCTCTCAGCGTCGCTGGCCTTGGTGCCCGCAAGCGCGCACGAAGTTCACGGCCACGTCCTAGACGAGCGACAAGAGCCGCTGGCGGGCGTGGATGTGCAGCTGATCAACCTCGGCAACGCCCGAGTGCTCCGCCAGCGCACGGGCACCGACGGTGCCTTCCTGTTCGAGAGCGTCCTTTCGGGGAAGTACTCTCTCGCCTTGGTCCATGCCCGTTACACGGCATGGCGAAGCGAGCCTTTCGAGGTGCTGCCAGGCATCCCGGTCGAGTTTCCGCCGATTGGCATGCGGCAGTTGCAGCCCGCGCTGACGAGGCCGCGCTCCGGGCTCGAGGAGATGGCGCTCGAGTACGGACTGGCTCGGGAGCAGATCGAGGCGATGCCGATCGTGATCGGCTCGGAGGGACGCACGACGGTCGACAAGCTGCTCCATCTCGTGCCGGGCCTCACCCCTGCAACATCGCTCGACATCGATCCGTTCACGGGCCGGGCGGCGGCCGTCTCAGCCAACGGCTCCCGAAGCTCGTTCATCAACTACAAGCTCGATGGCGCCTCGAACAACGCGCAGAACCGAATCACCGGGGCGCAAGCCGCGAACTTCGGCCCTGTCCCGGAAGCGATCGAATCGATCCAGGTGATCACTCATACCTATTCGGCGCGCGAGGGCCGCAACGCAGGCGCAGTGGTCGCCCCGAGATTCCGTTCGGGCACGGAGCAATGGCACGGTCACGTTCGAGGCTACATGCGGCCGCCCTGGAACGAATCCTTCGGGGCGTTCGACGGGTCGCAGGACCGCGTTGGCGGCTGGGCGGGAGGAGCTCAGGCCGGCGGGCCGCTGTGGCCGCGAGGCAAGGTCCACGCCTTCGTGGACGGCGAGGCCTGGCTCACGAACCGGTCGCACGAATCACTGAGGCGAGTGCTGAGCGACAACGAGCGAAGCGGCAACTTTTTCGGATTCGAGAAGCTGCCGACCGACCCCTTGAGCGGCCAGGATTTTCCAAACGGAAAGATCCCGGCTTATCGGCTCGACCCGCTCATGCAGAGCTACCTGGACACCTTCGTCCCACCAGCCAACCTGGAGGGCGGCTGGCTGCAATCGGAAGAGAGCCTGACGAGCTACGGACAAGTGTTCCTGGCGCGGATCGACCGCCGGTCGAAGTCGCTGTCCCACTACCTGAGCCATTACGTCTACAACAACAGGGTCCGGGAGCCTACCGCGGAGGCGTTCACGACCTCGCCCGGCACCGTGACCGACCGCAGGCAGGTCTCGCAGCACGCGCAGTACGCCTTGACGCATACGGCGCCTCCGTACTTCGTGCACTCGCTGCGCCTGGCCTTGCAGCGCCTTTCGAGCGAGCAGCTCAGCGGGCACAGGGCGTACCGGGGCATCGGCGCCGAGGACTTTGGATTCGACTACTCCGGCTCCGACTTGCATCCAAGAACGATCCCCGACGTCCGGCTTTGGCATGACACAGGCCAATTGCAGCTCTACGTGGCGCCTTTCATCGATTCCGAGGACTCCGTCCAGACCACGCTGCAACTGCTCTACGACCTGGAGTTCCGCTACCGGCGGCACGCTGTCCGGGCGGGCCTCATGACGCAGCAGGGAGCATGGCCGTTCGCGAACGCAGAGAACTCCGCAGGCAGCTTCAGCTTCCCGGCACCGCCTAGGCCGCCAGCACGGTTCCGAGGGCAGGGACTGAGAGACATGCTGCTGGGACGTCCTGGAGAGTACCGCTTGCAGACGGCGCGCAGCCTGGACCTGCACTGGCAGGAATTCGCCGCCTTCGCCGAAGCCGAGATCCGCCCGTGGCGGGATCTCAAGGTGACGTTCGGGGTTCGCTACGAGGAGCAGCCGCCTGGCACGGACAAGTGGGACCGCCTAATGACCTTCCGGGAAGGGACGCAGAGCGTCCGATTCCCGGAGTCGCTGCCTAACCTGCTCTTTCCGGGCGACACCGATCCCGACGGGAACGTGCTGCCGAGGTCGACGATCATGTCGCGGGGGCGCAACTTCTCGCCGCGCATCGGCGTGGCGTTTTCGCCGTCGTGGGACGGCCGGGCATCGCGCTGGTTGCTCGGTGAGTCCGGCCGCTCGGTGTTCCGAGCCGCCTACGGCGTCTTCTTCGACCATGGCACGTTCGCAGGGTCAAGCGCCGCCGCGCTCTTCCAAGCGACATACCCGCCCTTCAGCGTGGACAACCGATTCGCGCTGCGCAACCCGGCGGGCGCGTTCGAAGCTCCGATCGCAGCCCTGCCGAGCCTCCAGCCGACCACGTTCCGGCCGACGGTCGCTCGCTACCCGATCCTCGTGTTCGACCCGGATTTCGAGAACGCTCGCGCCGAGCACTGGAACGTCAGCTGGCAGCGATTGCTCCCCGGTCGGGTATTCCTGACAGCAAGCTATCTCGGCACGCGGTCCCTGCGCTTGCAGCAGCAGCGCGAGCTGAACGTCTTCGTGCGCAACCCGCTGCGCAGCTTCGGATCCGTTCGCAACATGCGGAGGTTCTCGAGATTCGACAACATACGATCGTTCGAGAGCTCGGGAGGGGCGCGTTACGAGGCTGTCCAGCTGCGAGCCAACCGCTACCTCCATCGCGGCCTGGCGCTCGACGTCGGATACAGCTGGAGCCAGTCGTTCGACAACGGCAGCACAGTCTTCGGGGACGAGCTTGTCGGAGAGGCGTGGACCTACTCGAACTTCGACCGCCGGCACTCCCTGACTGCCGTTTGGCACTACCAGATGCGCCTGCCGCGGCACTGGACCGACAACGCTGCCTGGGCCGACCGCTGGACGGTCAGCGGCATCTGGCGGTTGCGGTCGGGTCTGCCGCTCGACATCCGCCAGACCGAAGACCCGACCTACACATTCCAGCAGGTGGGCAGGCCGGATCGAATCGGAGCGTACACGAAGCTCGATCCAAGGAACCTGAGAACCTACGCGATGGCAAATGGCCGGCAACTCACGGGTCGCTTCGCGTTCGATCCTACGGCGTTCCAAGCGGTGCGCCCGAGAAGCTTCCACGATGTCCGGCAGGGCACCTCGCTGCGCAACGAGTACCGCACGGCGGGATTCCAGCAGTGGGATTTCCGCATTGCGCGGCCGATCGAAGCTGGAGAGCTGGTTTCGATGGAACTCGGATTCGACCTGCTGAACGCATTCGGCAACCGAAACTGGGCGGCGCCGTTCAGCAACATCGACCACGTGTACTTCGGAGTGGCCCGGATGTCTGGGCTGGGGCGTACCGTGCAGGCGGCGATGCGCCTTCGGTTCTAGCGGCCGACCGCGGCGACAGCCTCCTCGCGGAGCAGTCCCAGGCCTTCCAGGACGCGGTCGACGATCGCGCAGCTCGCTGCCGACGGACGAGTCATGGGCAAGCGGTAGCGCGCCTGGTCAATCAGGCCCATGCGTTCCATGGCCACCTTGACGGGACCCGGGCTCGTCTCGCAGAAATTGGCTTCCATCAGCGATAGGTAGTGCCGGTGGATCTCCAAGGCGCCCGCGAAATCGCCCGCAAGGGCGCGGTCGCAGAGCCCGGCCATCTCGCCGGGAATCTCGTTCGAGACGACCGAGATCACGCCAACCCCGCCTAGGGCCATTAGCGGCAGCGTGACCGAATCGTCCCCGGAAAGCACGGAGAAACCCTCGGGGACGCACTGGCATACCCGGGCCATCTGCCCGATGTCACCGGACGCTTCCTTGACTGCGACGATGTTGGCCATCCCTGCTAGACGAGCCAACAGACCCGGCTTGATGTTGCAGCACGTGCGGCTCGGCACGTTGTACACGACGATCGGCAAGTCCGTGGCGTCGGCCAGGGCGGAGTAGTGCTGGAACAGGCCCTCGGGCGTCGGCTTGTTGTAGTAGGGGGTGACAGACAGCAAGCCCTGCGCGCCAAGGGCATGCAAGTCTGCCGCGAGGCTGACGATCTTGGCCGTGTTGTAGCCGCCGCATCCAGCGACGACGGGCACGCGGCCCGCAGCCTCCTCGAGCGTGATTTCAACGAGCCGCAAGTGCTCGTCCCTGGACAGCGTGGGACTTTCGCCGGTCGTGCCGCCAGGCACGAGGAAATGGATGCCGTCATCGACTTGACGGCGCACGAGCAGACGCAGCGCGGACTCGTCCAACGAGCCGTCTGCGGCGAACGGAGTGATGAGCGCGGTTCCGCAGCCTTTGAACATTGTCGATTCCGATCCGAGTCTATTTTCGCATGCCCTGTGCGTCGCGACGGCGAATCTCGCAGCCTGGGGACAGGCGCGAAACGCCAGCCGCCGTGGGCCTCGCCCCTGGACGCAATCGCCCGGACAGGCCCGAAGACCCGCGCTTGACGGGGATTGCGCGGTCATGAAGGTTCCTCAGCGGGCCGGATCGGAGTAAACTCTGGTTGGAGTTGCAGATGAAGCGAACTTTGTCCAATCTTGCGGTTGCCGCCGCTCGCGCCGGGTCGGCGCTGCTTGTCGTCTCGCTGGCATTGCTGCCAAGCCTCGGTCTTGCACAGGGCTACGAGCCGCCGCTCACACCGGACGGCAACCCGAACCTGAACGGCATCTGGCAAGGCCTGGGCACGGCCCATTGGAATCTCGAGGGCCATTCTGCGGAATCAGGGCCCGTCGTCGAGATGGGCGCGCTTGGCGCGATCCCGGGCGGGCTCGGCATCGTCGAAGGGGGCGAGATCCCGTATCAGGACTGGGCACTCGAGAAGAGGAACGAGAACCGCCGGGACTGGCTCAAGCTTGATCCGGTGGTGAAGTGCTACATGCCGGGAGTGCCTCGTGCCACCTACATGCCGTTCCCGCTGCAGATCGTCCAGACGCCCGACCACATCCTGATCGCGTACGAGTTCGCGAGCGCATCGCGGGTGATTTACATGAACCGTCCGGATTTCGAGCATCCCGGGGACGCGTGGATGGGGCATTCGCGGGGACGCTGGGATGGGCAGACCCTCGTCGTCGACGTGACGAACCACGTGCCCGACACTTGGTTCGACAGTGCCGGCAACTTCCATACCGACTCCCTGAAGGTGGTTGAACGCTACACACCGATAGGCCCGAATCACCTGATGTACGAGGCCACGATCGAGGACGAGAGTGTCTTCACGCGGCCGTGGAAGATCAGGATGCCCCTGTACAGGCGCATGGAACAGGACGTGCAACTTCTGGAGTTCAAGTGCGTTGAGTTCGTCGAGGAAATGATGTACGGGCACCTGCGCAAGAAGGAAAGCGAGTGACCGAGGAGGCCCCAAGATGACATGTCGAGTTCTCGCCCTCTGCTTCGCCGCCATGCTGGCGGCGTCGCTTCCCGCAGCCGAGGACGGCGCGACCGGAACGCAGGAGGAATGGACCCCTCCGCGCACCGCATGGGGAGTCCCCGACCTTCGCGGAGTGTGGGACTTCCGCACTATCACCCCGCTGGAGCGCCCGAAGGACCTTGGCGACAAAGACACATTCAGCAATGCCGACGAAGCCGCCGAGTTCCGGACCCAGGAACTCAGCCGTCGCAACAAGGACCGAAGAGCCTCGGACGGCATCTCCGCCGAGCAGGACGTGCGCAACGCGTACAACCAGTTCTGGTGGGACTTCGGAGACCAGCTGATCGAGGACGGTCGCACCTCGCTGATCGTCGATCCCCCGCACGGGAGGATTCCCTCTCTGACAGCGATGGCGCGGGAGCGCTACGGCGGGATTCGCGACGCGCGGGCGCGGGCGCCGCACGGACCCGAGGACCGAGGGGTTGCCGAACGTTGCATTCTGGGATTCAATGCCGGGCCTCCGTACACGCCGAGCGCCTACAACAACAACGTCCACATCTTCCAGACGCCTGGCTACGCGGTCCTGCTAATCGAGATGGTGAACGATGCCCGCATCGTTCCGCTGGACGGTCGAGACCACTTGCCGGAGCACATGCGGCTGTGGCGCGGGGACGCGCGGGGCCGCTGGGAAGGCGACACCCTGGTCGTGGAATCGAAGAATTTCACCGACAAGACCTCGTTCCGCGGCTCCGGCAAGAACATGCGCCTCGTCGAGCGATTCACCCGAGTGGGGCCGGAGAGAATCGTGTACCAGTACACGATCGAGGATCCCGAGTCGTTCGGGCAGCCGTGGACGGCGGCGATTCCGATGAAGAGGACGGACCAGCCAATGTACGAGTACGCCTGCCACGAGGGCAACTACAGCATGTTCACGATGCTGGAGGGAGCCCGGGCGGCGGAGCAGGACGGGAAGCCGCACACCGGGTCGAACCTTCCTTGACCAAGGGGTGCAGAGGGGGCGAGCCGGGGGGCGGCTCGATGCCGTGGGGCTCGGAAAGTCACAAGGCCCGCATGGCTGGACAGATACGTTCCGACCCGGGCCGCTGGGATCGCACTGGAATTCCTCGGCCCAGTTGCGCACTACATCGAGCAGTCGATGGAGCCGATCCTCCTCCGAGCGACCAAGAGGTTTCGAGCCGTGATGCTCAGCGGCCGCGTCAGTCGGGGAAGACGACCATCCTCAGGCATCTGTTTGGCAAGGAGTACCGCTATGTCTCTCTATAGGAACCGCAGTTCCGGCAGCTTGTGGCGGAGGATCCGCGGACATTTCTCGCGACCTATCCGGATCTGGTGATCCTAGACGAAGTGCAGCGCGCTCCAGCACTGGTCACCTACCTCACGCTGGCGATTGACGCCACCGACACATGCGGTCCGGTTCATGCTCTCGGGACCGAAGAACATCTTGTCTGCGGAACAGGTGACCGAATCCCTGGCTGGGCGCGTGGCGATACTGCACCCGTTCCAGACGCCCTGCCGAGAATCCGAGGTCCGACCGCAGTGGTCGCTGGCGTGGGAACCAGCGTCTCGGAATGAGGGCCGGCACAGCTATTCATTCCGGCGCCCATGGAACTCCCATCCAGGCAGCGAGCGGTTGCGGCTCCCTGCCTGCGCGCCAGTCCGTAGGCTGCCGCGTTGGGGAGGAACCATCACGTTTGCCCGGTCGCGTCGGCTGCCTCGGGGGATAGGCGCTATGGAGGGTCGAGTCCTGTCAACCGCCGGAACCCGGAGTATTGCGCTGCCGCTCAACGTGGCAAGAGCGCCGGCACGAACGGTCCCGGCATGAACGCAATACCGCTTCGGGCCTAGGCGACTACATCAGCCGGGGCGGGAAGGGCTCGCGGCGAGGACACCGCATTTCTCATCGAAATGATTGTTTGGGGTGCCGCACTGTACGGTACACTGCTCCCGAGGACTCACCCCATGTCGAGCAGAACAGCCTCCGTATCCGCCGGCTTCGCGCTGACCGTGCTGATGGCCGCCGTGCCCTTGCTGGCGCATCACGCGTTTTCGGCTGAGTTCGACGCGAACCGGCCCGTCCAGCTGAAGGGCACGGTCACGAAGATGGAGTGGATCAACCCGCACGCTTGGATCCACATCGAGGTGACGATGGACGATGGCAAGGTGGAGAACTGGATGGTGGAAGGGGGAACGCCGAACACCCTGTTCCGCCGGGGGTTCACAAAGAAGTCTCTGATGCCCGGCACAGTGATCCTGGTCGACGGGTACCAAGCGAAGGACTCAACGATGAAGGCTAACGGCCGCAATATCACCTTCGAGAACGGGCAACGGCTCTTCATGGGCTCATCCGGCACTGGCGCACCTAGGGACGGCCGGGATCCGACAGAGCCGCAACGGTAAGCGGCGCGCCGGCAGCACTTTGAAACGGTGTCAGCGGCCGGAATAGCGATTTCGCAGCGGATCGCAATCCGCAAATCAATCGGAACCCTAGTAGAACGCGATCCACCGGCCCGAGAAACCGACGCCGAACCACAGTCCTAGGGATGCCACGGCCGCCAGCCGACCCCAGACCGGCCCGACCCTAGCCTCGTCCGCCGCCGTAACCCGCTTGCGTACCGTGAAGGTGTATGCGATAGCAATCACCAGGAAGGACATCTTGTACCAGAACGGCGGGCTGTAATAGCACTTGATCGCCTCCGACAGAAACATCGGTATGCCCGTCGCGATCATGGTGGCCAGCCCGCCGACCAGCCATGGATGGACGTTCTCGGCCAGGAGGGCGACCGGCTGGCTGCGCAAGCCGAATCCCAGCAACCGCAGGTCCACGAGCAGGATGGTGCCGCCGATCAAGGCCAGCGCCAGCAGGTGAACAGCCTCAATTACAGGGAACAGCCATAGGGAGTCTCGGACCGCCACGCCGATCGCCGTGTCTTCGAGCCATTGAAATACAGGCAGTAGGTCCATGAGGCGGCTCCGCTAGTCAAACCAGTTGTAGGCTTGCATGCGCCCGCAGACGACAACAAGGCTCCACAGGACCAGCGACGCGAACCCGGCGACGCGGGCACGGACGGGGATAGTGTCGGCTTGGTCCCACTCCGACACCCATCGGAACACGGTGCGGTGGAACACAAAGGCGTTCAGGCCGGCCAGCGCAATCATCACCATCTTGACTTGGAAGAAGATGTTCTGCGAAGCCCGGACCGGACTGGAAAGGAACAGCATCGATCCGCTGATGACCATCAGGACGAAGCCGGCGATCGCCCAGGGGAAGAGCTGGTTGACGACCTCGGATACGGGTACCCGGCGCATCGAGAAACCAACGAGCCGCAAGTCCCAGGTGGCGGTCATTCCGAGGAACAGGCACAGCGTCAGGACATGCGAAGTCTCGACGAACGGATAGAACAGGATCGACTCGCGGATCGCGACGCTAGCCCAAGTGCTCTCGAGCCACTCGAAGAAGGTTGGCAACGACATGACGCGATACGTCCCTCGCGATGCATCGCTAGGCGGCCTCGCCGAATCCGGCAGGCCCCGTGCGCATTCCCGGAGAGTAAGACAAGACTCTAGCAAAGGGCAGCCCTAACCTGCGCCCTGCCAGCAATGGTGTTCCGCCACGCGCTAAAGTGAATGCCAAGCAGTGACACTGCAGAACCCGGGTCGGGTCGTGCGGGCTAGCCGACATGCCCAACAAGATTGGAGGGTGCCAAATGGAACGTACCAGCCTCTGGAAAGCCGCCGTACGCCTGGCCGCCGCCTCGATTGCAGTGCTGGCGGCCGCATGCGGCCCAGGTGGCGGAGAAGGCGGCACTGCGTCCCCGCCGTTCAAGCCAGTCGCCTCGGTCGAGGACCTGATGCACGACGTCATTTATCCGCACGCAGAGGTAGTTTGGGAGTCGGTCGGCACCATTATTACGGCGGAAGGCACGAACGAGATCCGTCCGCGCAGCCACGAGGAATGGGAGGCTGTGACGCAGAGCGCACTCACGCTCGCGGAAGCCGGGAACCTACTGATGATCGAGGGCCGGGCCAAAGACACGGGCGAGTGGATGGAGCGGGCTGCCGCTCTGATCGACGCGGCCACCCTTGCCGTGGAGGCGGCGGCGGCCCGCGACCCGGAGGCCGTGTTCGATACGGGTGGCGGGATCTACTACGCGTGCAACAACTGCCACGAGAGCTACTGGGAGAAGCCCCCGTCCGCGATGCGGCCCTGAAACGCAGTTGTCCCGTTCAACCGCAAAGGGCGAGTGGTCGGCAAGCGCGGAATCGCCCGGCTTGGATGGGACAAGGATCCGTTCGGATCGCCACCGCAGATAGCGGGCAATTCAGAATCGGCGAGACCATTCCTGCGGCCAGCGCTCGACCACGACCTTCTTGTCTGTGTAGAACTCGACAGCGTCACGGCCCTGGCCGTGCATCACCCCGAAAAAGCTGTCCTTCCAGCCGCTGAACGGGAAGTAGGCCATGGGCGCGGCAACGCCGATGTTGACACCGACATTGCCGGTCGGCACTTCGCTGCGAAATTTCCTAGCGGAAGCGCCGCTCGAGGTGAAGATGGACGAGGCGTTCCCGAACGGGCTCCGGGCGATGACCTCGATCGCCTCCTCGAGGCTCGCGACCGGCGTCAGGCCTAGCACAGGCCCGAAGACCTCGGTGGTTCCGAGAAAGCCGCCGCAATCGACGCTATCAAGAACCGTAGGGCCGACAAAGTTGCCGTCCGGGTATCCGTCCACCCGGATGCCACGACCGTCCAGCACCGTCGCAGCTCCCTCGGCCGCCCCGCGAGCGATGGCGCCTTCGATGCGACTGCGGCTGTCCGCCGTTATTACGGGCCCCATCTGGACTCCGTCGTCGAGGCCGGGCCCGACACGCAACGATCCGGCCGCTCCGACGATCGAGTCTAGGAAAGGCTTGTGGGCTGCGCCAACCGTCACGACCGTCGATACCGCAAGGCAGCGCTGGCCGGCGCAGCCGAACGCGCTGTCGCCGACGATCTTCGTCGCCGTCTCCAAGTCAGCATCCGGCATGACCACGACATGATTCTTGGCTCCCCCTTGGCACTGGACACGCTTGCCGTGGCGCGCTGCCGATGCGTAGATGTGCTTCGCGACCGGACTGGATCCGACGAAGCTGATCGCACGCACGTCAGGATGCTCGATCAGCGCGTCGGCCGCGGACCGGCCGCCGTGGGCGAGATTGACTACGCCGTCGGGCAGTCCCGTTCGTTCCAGGACCTCGATCACTCGGCGGATCGAGAGCGGGACCTTCTCCGAGGGCTTGATCACGACAGTGTTGCCGCAGGCGATCGCGTAAGGCAGGAACCAAAGCGGGATCATCACCGGAAAGTTGAAGGGCGTGATCACGCCAACGACACCGAGCGGCGCCCGGATCATGGTCTCGTCGATGCCGCGAGCGATGTCCTCGAGGTTGTAGCCCTGCATCATCGTCGGGATGCCGCAGGCGACCTCGACGTTCTCGATGCCTCTTCGCAGCTCGCCGGCCGCTTCGGCATAGGTCTTGCCGTTCTCCTGGGACACCAGTCGCGAGATGCCGTCGAATTCCTCCTCCAGCAGTTGCTTGAATCGGAAGAGAAACTGAATCCTCTCGCCGGGAGGCACGCCACGCCAGCCCGGGTATGCCTTGGCGGCAGCGGCAACCGCTTCCCCGACGCCATCTCGCCCGTCGACAGGCACGGTCGCCAGAATCCGGTTGGTAGCCGGATCGATGACGGGAGTGACATCCGCTCCTGCAGCAGCCATCCACTGGCCGCCGACAAAGTTCGTTACACCTTCCATGAATCAGATTATTGCGAATACGAGCACTTGTCCCCGGGGATCGCCGCGGTCGCCAGGGCAGGATCTCAGCGCCGGTCTTCGATCAGGTGCTCGAAAGCAGGCCTGCACGGCTCCGGAGCTTTCCGCATCGCAGAGATGAGGATGTCGTCTGCCCTCGTCGAGGGGCGGCGGCCGATCGCGTAGCAGGCTGCAGCGACTACGCGCGGGTCGTCCGATTCCAGCAGCGGCCGCAATGAGTCCAACGAGCCATCCGTGCCGATCCGCCACAGCCGGCGGCAGGCTTCCTGCTTCGCGGCCAGGCCGACATCCGAACCAAGAAGGCCGGCCAGTTCCTGTTCGATCCAGGAACGCGCCTTCGGGTCGCCGTGCGACTCGTTGATCAGCTGGTCGATTTCGAACAATGCCGACGTAGGCTTGCCGAAGTCGTACGACCACAAAGCCCGAACTGCTTTCTCAATCCGTTCTCGCTGCATGGTCAAACCCTCCACGGAGCGCGCATCGTGCGGTAGCGCATGTTGTTGGCCTCGTCGTCTCCCTCGAATCGCTCGGCACCGGGATCCCAGCGAACCGGCCTGCCGAGTCGCAAGCAGATGTTCGCGCAATGCGCGATCGTATGCGAGCGATGGGCAGCTTCCGGGTTCGAGACCGGCGGCTTGCGGCTCCGCATGCAAGAAAGGAAGTTGCGGACGTGCGGCTTCTGGATGACGTAGTTCGCGTCGGGCGGATCCAAGCCCGCCAGGACTGCCTCAGGCTGAGCTTCGATCCCACCAGAGTCGGACAGGAATATCCAGCCCTCGTCGCCGATGAACATCAGGCCCTTCCGGCCCGTATCCATATTCAGTCGTAGGCCGTCCCGATACCGGGCTCGGATCTCGTACCAGTACGGGATGTTGTTAATGCCCCCCTCGTCGCGGTATTCGGCCTCTCCCTCGTACGCGACCGGGGCGTCCATCGGCGCGCCCCGCAACCATTGCACTGTCTCGATGAAGTGCGGGCCCATGTCGGCCACCGCGCCGGCGCCCGTGTCCCAGTTCAGTCTCCAGAGCCGGACCCGTTCCTCCGAATATGGCGCCCAGGGAGACTGGCCGAGCCACCGGTCGTAGTCAAATGCCTCGGGGTCCGGAGCCTTCTCGGGTTTCACAAAGCTGTTTAGTTTCCAGTTCCCCCCGGCTCCGAACGAGAGGCGGACGGTATGCAGTTCCCCGATGCGCCCGCCCAGAATGGTATTGACAAGGAACTCGTAGCCGGGATTCGAACGCCGCTGCGTGCCGCACTGCCACACCGTCCCGTGCTGCCGAGTGACGTTGACCAGCTGCCGACCTTCGGCGATCGTCAAGCAGAAGGGCTTTTCGCAGTAGACATCCTTGCCCGCCTGGGCGGCGAGCGAGCTCATCACGCCGTGCCACCGGTCGCCGGTGCCAATCACGACCGCGTCGATGTCTTCCCGGCCGAGGACTTCCTCGTGGAATCGAGTCATCGTGCAGTCGCGGTTGCCGTAGTGCCTGTCGACGAGCTGCTTGGCTTCCTCCCTGCGGTCGGAGAAGAGGTCGCAGACCGTCACGACCCGCACAGCTTCCTGCTCCAGGAACTCCTGGATATTCCGGCGATTGCGCCCGCCCATGCCGATGCCTGCGACCGCGATCCTGTCGGAAGGGGGCGTGGCGCCACCCAGCCCGAGCGTCGAGGCCCGAAGCACGAGCGGCGCGGCAGCCGCTTTCGCAAATCCGCGTCGAGTCGACAGCCTGTCAAAAACCATACCGGCCCCAGTGTACTCGCGTAGTGGCATCGCCGCAGCATCGTCCCTGGTCCAAACATGCAAAATGGTTTACGCTTACGGTACGCGGTTCGCAACTCATCAGGGAGGTAGCGCATGTCGGAAAGCAGACGAGATTTCGTAAAGGCCGCAGCCGGGCTGGGCATCGCAGCAAGCGCGGCAGCGGCGGAACAGGTTCCCCGGCGCCAGCTGGGCAACACCGGCCTTGAAGTGAGCATCGTCGGACTGGGCGGCGGGCGTGTTGGCACGCATCGCGACGAGTCGGAGGCTCTCCGCACCATCCGGCATTGCTACGAATCCGGAATCAACTACTTCGACTCCGCTGCGGCGGGCGCCTACGGGCTGAGCCAGAGGCGCTACGGAATCGCGCTCGAGGGCGTGCCGCGCGATCGGCTGATCTTCGGAACCAAGACCCGTCACCGGACATACGCCCACTCCGAACTGGACCTCTTGCAGAGCCTTGCCGGGCTCCGGACCGACTACATCGACCTCTACCAGGTCCACAACGTAATGCACATGGACGACATCGACTTCGTCTTCGGGCCGCGCGGCACGATGGAGATGATCGAGAAGGCTCGCCGGGACGGAAAGATCCGGCATGTCGGATTCACGGGTCACATGGATCCGCGCGTGCTCGCCAAGATGCTCGAAGCGTACGACTGGGACACAGTGCTGATGCCTCTCAGCGTCACAGACGGCGCGAACCGCGACCTTAGCTTCGAGAAGACGACGCTGCCAAGGGCGGTCGAGAAGGGCATTGGCGTGATGGCCATGAAGACGACGGGGGTCGGCGTCTTGCACGAGCAAGGGATCTCGTCCCTCGAGGAGAACCTGAACTACGTCTGGTCCTTGCCCATCGCCACGGCCATTCTAGGGTGCACGTCGCCGGAGCAGGTGGACCGGGATCTCCAAGCGGCGCGAGCGCACCGCAAGCTGAGCGATAGCCAGATGAGCGAACTGCGCGGAAAGTGGACCGCTGTCGACTTCGCGAAGCTCGAATCGTGGAAGGTCGACCAAGGTGCCACCCTGGCTTCGTCAGGTCGCGACTATTTCGGCGACTGATCAGCGAGCGCATCTCGACGGTCGCAGGAATGCGGGTCTCGCGACGCGGCAGTTCCATGCGGCGTCAGGCGATGGATGCTAGAAGAACCCGAACGACTGGCTTGACCGTCCTTTGGCTCACTCGAATACGATCTCCGCAATGTATAGGTTGGGCATGACTTGGTTCCAGCCCTCCGGAATATCGTCGAACGGCAAGCGGAAGTCCTGTTCGGAAGAAGGTGCCAGCCCCTGTCCGGGACGGACGATTGCAGCCAGCACGCGGTGCAGTTCGATGCCGTAGACATCGAAGAACACGCAATTGATGCGGATCCCTCGGATCTGCCTCTCGCCCAGATTGCCGATCAGCCCGGTGATTTCAACAAGCGTCTGTCCAAGCGCATTCTCCTTCGCAGACATTTCAACGTTGCCAAGATCGAGCTTTGGAAGGTAGTTGCGTGCTTCGTCCGTAAGGACGATCTGCTCGGACGGCTGCTCGGAGTCCTCCTTCCACTCCAGGTACGCGAGGCTGCCTATGCCTCCAGCCAGGAGGGCCGCGACAAGCAGCGGCACGGCCTTTGAGCTCTTCTTGCGTATCGTCTGGCCCGTCTCAAGCATCATGTTTCGGAATTGCCGGACCGGCCGCATCGGCCAGGGTTTCCGCAGCCCAGTCTTGGGCCATGATCGCAGACTCCGCGGAACAGCCGCTGCCTAATGCGCCAGCCAGTCGAGGATGATGTCAGCGGAAGCCACTTGATCCTCTATATTCAGGCTATCGGGCCGACCCGCCGCATCGAACGCCGCCCGGAACCACGGCACCGGAAATGCGTCATGGCCGTTATGGAGCAGCAGCTTCCGGTCGGACAGGAGCGACGCCACGGCTCGGAAGTCGCCCGCGCGCCGCAACCCGGGAATGAACAGCCCTTCGACGTATTCCGAGTCGGTTGCTGCGTCGAATCCGTCGAGATCCGCGGCAATCGACTCCAGCCCGCTGTCCAGTGCCGCGGCCAGCAGCGCCCAGAGACCGGCCCGGCCGATCCCGATCAGGCGAATGCCGTCGGTTCCGCTGTGGTCTCGAAGGAAGGCAGCCGCGGTGAGTATGTCCTGAACTCGGTTGGCGTCATCGCTGCGATTGAACACGTGGTAGTACCGTTCGCCATTCCTGCCAGCGCCGGCGATGTCCCGGTCCTCTAGAGCCGAACCTGTCTGGAACGCATCGATCATCAAGACCGGGGCGCCTTGACCGATCAAGGCTTGGCCTATCTCGGACTGCTCGGCAGCGCCCGTCCCGCCAGCGTGCACGAGCATTGTCGGCGGAACGTTGCCGGAATCAGCGTTCAAGAACTTGGCGGGTACTCGATCGCCGGCTCCGGTGCGGCCAATCAGCAATTTGCCCCCATCCAAACGCTGGATCGCAAAGCTACCGCGGACCGGAACATCAGCGAGCAGCGCGAGCCCCAAGCGCTCGCCGAACGCGGCCTTCGCCCGGTCCAACGATTCCGCGTCGCTCGCTGCTAGGGCGAGCGTGTCCGCCTCGGCGGCGGCAATCCGCTGGCGCACCAGTTCCTCGAAGCCAACGGCACCGTCCGGCAGCTGGCGGCCCCACAGGTAGAGCAACGAACTCAATTGATCCGGGCGCGAATCCCGCTCCACGAAACGGGACGAATCCGCCTCCCCCAGGATGTGCTTGCCGAAGAACGCATAGACTGCTTCCCGGCTGTCCTTGTGATAGTTGTGCGGCGAATCGAACTGCCGCCACTCGACATTGGATTCGGCGTCCAGCAGGCGATACACGTTCTGCACTGCAGGGAACTCTTCTGTCGGCACGTTGACCGTCCAATCGCCGGTCGCCGACACCAGAAGCTGGGGCTTCGGGGCGAAGGCGGCTGCGATTTCGACATTGTTCGTGCCAACGCGCAGGAGTGGGGCATTCTCGCAGGCAGATCCCCCCTGCATCTGGAAGGAAACCATGTTCACGGGTGCGGAATAGCCGATGCGGTCATCGACCGCGGCCAGCAAGAAAGCCTGCGTGCCGCCGCCAGAAGCGCCCGTGACTCCGATCCGATCTTCATCGACATCGGCTAGCGAGACGAGATAGTCGACAACTCGGATGCTGTTCCACAACTGCAACCCGAGCGTGCCGAACAGCCACAGCTCCTCTCTGGGCCCGGCGAACCCGTGCGGAGCCTGCATGGTGTCGTTCCAGCCCACCATGTCGTATGCGAAGACCACATAGCCCTGGCGGGCCAAGCTGATCGCCCGGCCGGGCACGGAATTGAGCTCTGAGTTCTCGAACCGTCCATACCGCCAATGGCCGTGCGGGGATACGACGGCCGGGTAGGGTCCAGGCGTGCCGACCGGTTTGTAGAGATTGCCGCCAAGATAGTAGCCGGGATAGGTCTCCAGCAAGACGCTGGCAACCGTGTGGTCTTCGTGCTTCTGAACGCTGCCTACCAGCGGGTTTAAGCGGTCCTTGCGAGGCAGGGGCAGCAGGCCGGACGAGAAGAGGATCTGCTGGCGCAGAAAGGCCGCGCGGCGCTCCCATTCGGCCTTAACGTACTCGGGAAGGGAGTAGCGGGAGTCGGTATGACGGATTTCGGTGTTCCGCCTGTCCTGGCTGGGTATCTGGGCAAGCGCCGCGGCACTTGCTACCAGACCGCAGGCCAGGCATACGGCTGGCTTGGCAATCACAATCAAAGGCTAGCAGCCCACTTGGCCGGAATGAGCGGAAACGAGGCTGTTCGGCCAGGAATCGCCTAGCGGATCCAGTGCTTCTCGTGGCAGCTCTCGCAGGCCGCGATGATCTGGTTGCCAACTTCCGCGATGGTGTCCACGTCCCTGGCCTGCGCGGCCTTCAGCGCCGCCTCGGCTGCCTCCGCCAGCGCCCGGGATGTTGCCGCCCAGACTTCCGAGTCTTGCGCTCGGTCCCCGATCAGGAGCAGATTGCCCGACTCGGCCAGGACGATGGCATGGTGCCTCACCTCGGTCCACTCGGTCTCGTCGGCAGGCGGATCGCGCGGAACATTGAAAAGGGCACTTGACGCGGGTATCACCATGGCCTGCATGAGTTGCGTGACCGAGGCGACCGGTTTGAACCGGGACACCTGCGTCGCCGCAGATCCGGCGAGCAGCAGAACGCCGGCCAATCCCAGAATCCGTGGTATTGCCTGTCCACTCATAGCTTGCGCGAAACGTCCGGCGTCGCCCCAGACCTGAGGCTGCTTGAAAGGAAACTCGCTCCAAGGCCGCTCCCCCGATCTGAAGCGAGCGCCAGCAGACGCGAGGAATGCTAGCCTTGAATTCTAGGATAAGCACAAACTCCCGGGCAAGCCCGGCGAGTGGCGGTGCAGACACAGAATGGAGATCCGCAAGCAATCGGCGCTCGATTATCACCGCTACCCGCGACCCGGCAAGATTTCCATCGCCCCCACCAAGCCCTCGGACACGCAGATCGACCTTAGCCTTGCCTACTCCCCCGGCGTAGCGGAAGCGTGCTTGGAGATTGTCCGGGACCCGCAGCTTGCTGGTCGCTACACGACGCGATCGAACTTGGTAGCGGTCGTCTCGAACGGCTCAGCCGTCCTAGGCCTTGGCAATATCGGCCCGCTCGCGGGCAAGCCGGTCATGGAAGGCAAGGCCGTGCTCTTCAAGCGGTTTGCCGACATCGACGTCTTCGATCTAGAGGTCGCAACAGAGGATCCGGACGAGATCGTCCGGGTCGTCGAGCTGCTTGAACCAACGTTCGGAGGCATCAACCTCGAGGACATCAAAGCACCGGAGTGCTTCCACGTCGAGGAGGAGCTCAGCAAGCGGGTCAATATTCCCGTCTTTCACGACGATCAGCACGGCACGGCAATCATCAGCGGCGCGGCCCTGCTCAACGCGAGCGAGATCGCCGGGAAGAATCTAGGATCCGTGCGGGTGGTTGTGAACGGCGCCGGAGCGAGCGGCATCGCATGCGCCACCCTGTATCTCAGGCTCGGAGTTTCTCCGGACAACCTGCTGCTTCTGGATTCCAGGGGAGTCATCTACGAGGGCCGGACCTCCGGGATGAACGCTTACAAGCAGCGGTTTGCCCGCGACACCAAACTGCGAACGCTTACCGAAGCGATCCGAGGGGCGGACGTCTTCGTCGGCCTGTCCAAGGCCGACCTGCTGACGCCCGCGATGCTGGTTTCGATGGCCAATCGCCCGATCGTCTTCGCCCTTGCGAATCCCGATCCGGAGATCGAATACGAACGAGCCATGGCAACGCGCTCCGACGCGATCGTCGCCACCGGCCGGTCCGACCATCCGAATCAGGTCAACAACGTCCTGTGCTTCCCATCCATGTTCCGGGGCGCGCTGGACGTGGAGGCGACCTGCATGAACGACGCGATGACGCTGGCGGCGGTGCAGTCGCTCGCGGCGCTTGCGAAGGATGCAGTCCCGGATTCGGTGCGCCGGATTTACACATCCGAAGATCTCGAGTTCGGCCCTCGCTACATCATTCCAAAGCCGTTCGACCCGCGCGTAACGCTGGAGGTTTCTCACAAGGTCGCGGAGGCCGCGATCCACAGCGGCGTGGCGAGGAGGCACATCTCTCTCGAGGACTACCGCCAGAGCCTCGCCGTGCGGCTCGACAGCAGTCAGGAAATCTTTCAGCTGATCATCCGGCGGGCGAAGGAAGATCCTCGCCGCATCGTCTTTCCCGAGGGCGACCACGAAAAGATCCTCCGCGCAGCCCACGTGCTCCGAGAGGAGCGCATCGCGCAGCCCGTGCTTCTGGGAGATCCGGAACGGATTCTTGCCAAGGCGGAGGATCTCCGACTGCCCGTAACCGGATGGCACATCGTGGAACCGGCGGGATTCCCACGGAACGGCGAGTACGAAAGCGAACTGTTCCACCTGCGACAGCGCAAGGGCTGCACGCTAGAGGGCGCGCGCAACATGCTGCGCGATCCAGTGGGCTTCGGCGCGATGATGGTGCGAGCGGGCGACGCCGACGGCATGGTCGCGGGCATCACTCGGCACTATCCCGAAACGCTGCGAGTCGCGCTCAGGATTATCGACAGGCGAAGCGGAGTGCGCAAGGTATCGGGTCTCTACATGATGATCCGCCAGCGCAAGGTCTATCTGCTCGCAGACGCGACCGTCAACATCGACCCCAGCCCCGAGGACTTGGCGGAAATCGCCCTGCTGACCGCAAGGCGCGCGAGTCGCCTCGGCATCGTGCCCCGAGTGGCGCTGCTCTCGTTCTCCAACTTCGGCTCGGCGCGCTACCCGGACTCCGAGAAGGTGCGGCGCGCGGCGGAGATTTGCGCCGAACTGGATCCCGGCCTTGTCGTAGACGGTGAGATGCAGGCTGACACTGCGCTCGATCCCGGCATTATGGAGGAGTTCTTTCCATTCTCGAAGCTGAAGGGCGAGGCGAACGTGCTCGTGTTCCCGAACCTGGCTTCAGCCAATATCGCCTACAAGCTGCTCAAGCAATTCGCCGGCGCTCGTTCGCTAGGCCCGATCCTGATGGGGATGGACAAGCCTGTAGCGGTGCTGCAGAAGGGATTCTCCGTAGAGGACGTGATTACGATGTCGGCGATTGCGGTTCACGACGCGCAGGAGCGGGTTCCCGCCGCCTCGGCCATCGCGGCCGATTGAATCCAGCTCGGCTATCCGGGTGCCGTTTCCCGGGACGCGATCCCACCGCGAATATCGACTGGAGGAACCGCGCGAGCGCTGCTCGACAAAGCGGGGGCGCAACTCTACTGAACCTCCGAGCGGGAGAGCTTCACTCGCATGGAGAACATGACAATCTGTCGCGGCTTCTCACGAGGGCTTTGCGGCTGCCTAGCCGCTTGGCTCGTGTTGCTCCTTGCAGTACCTGCACCGATGAGAGCCGATTTCCCCATCGGAAACTGAGAATGAGTTCGCGAACCGGAGGCGGGGCGGCGGATAGGGGCATTGCTCTTGGAAGACCGAACGCCCGAGTCGGGGCGTGTCACAAAAGGGGCGATTCGGGTCGGCTCCCGAGGATCACGTCCCAGCCCTGATGTCCGATCGAGGCACCACGACATTCGCCAAGGATCGGGTACGCCAGGTCCGCGCACGCGTGCCGCTCCTGAGCCGCAGGGCCGGTTGGGCGGGCTTGAGCGTCGCGGTTCCGTACAGCGCCTTAGCCGGCTACCTGAGCGGGATCGGCGGCGCAGAGGTGGGCTTCGTGATGACCATAGCTTGGGCCTTTCCTCTCTTCTCGTTGGCCGGCCGGACAAGGGCAGCGTACAAAGCGCCTCCCGCACGACGGGGATCTGCTGCGGCTGACCAGCCACTTGCAGGTCGAAACGCTTCGATGCCAGGCACGAGCCACCACAAGGGAGGGGAACCGGCCGGCGAAGCGAATCGTCCGTAGACCGAGACTTGCGCTTCGGGACTTGCCGCCGCGCGATGCCAGCTCGAAGAGCCTGGCAGCACCGCTCCGCGAAAGGCGCAGCCGCGGCGGCGGTCTTGCGAGCGGAACGTCTGTTCGGAGACCCAACCCGCGAATCCGATCAATCTCAGGGTGCGAGGGAACTGCGCTTGAGCGGCACCGAAGGACGGCGCGAGCTGCCGTTGGAATCAATGGCTCCCAAGATCCGCTCATCCCACTTTCCCAAGGCGGTTGGCAGATCGCTCGCTTGGCCGAGGGCATGCACGATCATCCCGGCCCCCGAAGCGGCCTCAATTCCCGTGGCGGAGTCCTCGTACACCAAGCATTCCTGGCTGTCCTCGATTCCGAAAGCAGTCCGAAGCTTTTCAAGAGCGAGCAGGTACGGCATCGGATCGGGCTTGAGGCGCTCGACATGGTCGCCGCAGATGACGAACTCCAGGCGATTCGCAACGCCTTGCCGCTCCAGGATCGGGACTACGTCGGGCACGGCGCTGGACGATACGACTCCCATCGGAACCTTCCCGTGGTTGCCGCGGATCCAGTCCAGCACGCCAGGATCGATCTCCAGTTCCTCGATCGACCGTGACCGGTAGACCCGGTGCTTCCGGCTCCGGCCGTACTCGATCGATCCGGGAGTTACTGCCATGCCTGCCAGGGCCAGGAAGAACTCGCAGGCTCGGCGGTCGCTTATCCCCACGAGCTGCCGCACGTAGTCCTCCCAGCTCACGGTCACGCCCCATGGCTCGACTGCTTCCAGCCAGGATTCGTGGTGCAGGTACTCGCTGTCGACCAGCGTGCCATCGAAGTCAAAAAGAACAGCGCGGATTGTGGTTTCAGAGTGCTCCAAGTGCCAGTGTATCGCCGTCCCGGCCCGGCTCTTCCGACTCGCCCGACCATCCGGTCTGCATGGGCGGGTAGCAACTCTAGCACCTGGTTCTGCGCAACGCGGGGGAACTGCGGGTCGGCTATAATCGTGCGTCGCCGGTGGTTCTAGCACTACCCATCTGGATTCTCGCTGCCTGCGTGCTGCTGGCCGGATGCGGCGGCGTGGACGGCCCATACCCTTCCAAGGAAATCAAGCTAATCGTCCAGGCATCGCCCGGAGGCACCTCCGACACGGTGTCGAGGGTCATGGGCAGCCTCGCCGAGGGGAAACTCGGCGTACCGATAGTTTGCGAGAACAAGCCCGGTGCCAGCGGCGCCCTGGCGTTTTCGTACGTCGCGCGAAGACCGGCCGACGGATATACGATCGGGCACGCCCCCGTCGAGATCGCGATCGTCCGCTCGCTAGGCTATGCCGATATCGGCCCCTCGGATGTCTCCCTGATCTGCCTGGTATCGAAGACCGCACCTGCGCTGGTCGTCGGCGCCGAGTCTCCTTGGCAGACTTTCAAGGACTTCATCGATGCGGCGAGCAAGGAAGCGGGTCGCATTGTGATGGCCAATTCAGGCATCGGCTCGATCTGGCATTTCAACATCCTCCTGTTGGAGCAAGGAACCGGTGCACGGTTCACGCACCTGCCCTACGGCGGTTCCACGCCGGCGCTCGTTTCGGTGATCGGCGGGCACGCCGACGCAGCTGTGGCGGGAGTCGGCGAGGTGGTCTCCCATGTCCAGGGCGGCAAGCTCCGCGCTCTCGCGGTCTTCGACGCCAATCGCGCCGGCGTGCTGAGCGACGTCCCGACCAGCCATGAGCTAGGGTTTCCGATCGGCGCGCCCGCTTGGAGCGGATTCTTCGGTCCGGCCGGCATGCCCGAGGAACGCGTGAACCTGCTCGCGGCGGCCTTCGAGGCCGCCTTCGGTACGGACGAATGGGCCAAGCTGTGTCGCGAGCGCGGGATGGAAGCCCTGTTCCTCGACAAGGACGGATTCTCCGAATTCGCAAGGAAGCAGCAGGATTTCTTCGAAAGCGAGATTCCGAAGCTTGTGCGCCTGGAGAGTCCCTAAGTGACGCGCGTGGACGCCATCGCAGGAGCGGCATTCCTAGCCATTGGACTGGCGCTGATTGCGAGCGGCCTGGCATTCCCCAAGGGGGTCGGCGGCTTGCCCGGAGCGGGCTTCTTTCCACAGGCGATCGGCGGCCTGATGGCCCTGCTGGCCTGCGGGCTGCTCTTGAAGGGACGCGACGGTGCCGGCGACCGGCCCGCTGCAATTTCGAACCCGCGACAGGTGGTGGGAACCGCCGCGCTGCTGTTTGGGTATTTGCTGCTCTGGGGGACGGGATTCTTTGCGGCTCGTACGGCAGTCTTTCTTGCATTGACGCTCCGATTCCTTGGACAGAGGTGGGCTGCGGCCGCGGCCTACTCCACCGCGCTAACCATCTTTGTATATTTAGCCTTTAACATGGGCCTGAACGTGTCGTTGGAATGAATTTCGCAAGAGCTCACAAGACACGTCGCGCGCCGCTGGAGGCAGGGCTGGAAAACCGCTCCCCCGGCATGCATACCTCTCGTGATTCGGGGTTCGAGTCTTGATCGCGGAGATCATGGCCGGGCTGGCCGCCGTACTTGACTGGCAGGTACTGGGCTTCCTAGCGGTTGGCGTCTCTCTCGGCGCCGTCTTCGGTTCCCTTCCCGGCCTGACTGCCACGATGGGCGTTGCCGTCTTGACGCCTCTGACGTTCTGGGTATCGGCAGAGCAGGGCCTGGCAATGCTCCTCGGGATCTACTGCGGCGCAATACCCGCAGGAGGAATTCCGGCAATCCTCATCAACGTTCCCGGAACGCCTGCGTCGATCGCGACCTCGTGGGACGGGTACGCCATGACTCGCAAGGGACAAGCTGGTCTGGCGCTCGGGATCAACGCCCTCGCGTCAGCTGTCGGCCAGCTGACCAGCATTCTCTTCCTCGCTTTCCTTGCCTTCCCGATCGCCAGCTTCGCGCTCCAGTTCGGACCGGCGGAGTACTTCGGCCTGGCCCTTCTGGGCATCAGCCTCATGGCAGGGGTCTCGGGCAGGTACGTGCTGAAGGGCATGCTCGCCGGAACGCTGGGCCTGGCACTGGCTCTGGTGGGCCTCGATCCCATGACCGCCTACCCGCGCTACACGTTCGGCATGTCGGAGTTCCTGGACGGAATCTCGTTCGTGCCCGTCATGATCGGCCTGTTCGGGCTGGGCGAGGTCCTTGTCCAGATCTCGGAACGGCACGAGACCAAGAAAGCCGTCTCGGCTGTGATCGGCCGCATTCTACCGAGCGCTTCCGAGGTCCGGACGATGGCCGGGGCGACTTTCAGCGGGGCCACGGTTGGGACGATGGTCGGCGCGATACCGGCGGCCGGCGGGGATATCGGGTCGGTGATCGCTTGGGAGCAAGCACGCCGGGCATCCAAGGACAAGCAAGCATTCGGGAAGGGATCCCTGCGCGGACTCGCAGCCAGCTGCGCGGCCTGCAATGCAGCGATCGGCGGCGCGATGACGACAATGCTGACGCTAGGCATCCCGGGCGACGCAGTTTCGGCAATCCTCATCGGAGCGCTGCTCATCCATGGCATCCAGCCGGGACCGCTCCTGTTCGCCAACCAGCAGTCGTTCGTCTTTTCGATCGTCTTCCTGCTCGTCTTCGCGTCCCTGCTCATCATGGCGATCGGGATGCTTGGCGCAAAACCGCTGGCCCGGATTCTCAACATACCCGCACCCTGGCTTTGGACCGGAATCGTCCTTTTCGGCACGGTCGGCTCCTACGCCCTCAACAACGCGGTCGTGGATGTGTGGGCGATGTACGCGGCCGGCGTGGCGGGCTTCCTTTTCCGCAAGACCCGGATCCCTCTGGGGCCGCTCGTGCTAGGCCTGATCCTCGGGCCGATGATGGAATCCAATTTGCGGCGAGCGCTGATTCTCAGCCGCGGGGACTGGCTCGGCCTGCTGACGCGTCCCATACTCGTTGTCTTCCTCGCGGCAACGGTCCTCTCCCTGGTCTGGCCGCTAATCCGGGCAAGGCGAGCGGGGCAAAGCCCTAACCCTGAGGCCGCTTCGAACGCCTAACTGTTAAGGCGCCGGAGCGCTGGGCGGCGCCAACGGCCCGGACGCGTCCATCTCGCGCCCGGTTCTGTACGCTTGTATCAAGGAATCCCAAGGAACTCGACAATGCTTTTCGTTCTAAATGCAGTCACTAGAAGCGCCGCTTCGCGAGCGCCGAGCCTCATAGCCGGCCTTGCGCTGCTGGCGGGCCCAGCCATTTCCGCGGGTCCCGAGGCCAAGGACGCGTGGCGGCAATGGCGCGGACCGAACAACAACGGCGTTGCGGAGAGCGACGCGCCGCTGAATTTCTCCGACACCGAGAACGTCAAGTGGCGGATCTCTATCCCTGGCAAGGGCAACTCCACGCCGGTGATCTCGGACGGAACCATCTATCTGACGACGGCCGCGGAGACCGGGACGGATTCGGAAACCGGCGCTCTCGTGAAGCACGACTTCCTAGTGATCGCAATCGACAAGGAGACGGGCAAGGAGATCTGGCGCAAGACCGCCGCGACCGCCGAGCCCCACGAAGGATATCACCGCACGTACGGAAGCTTTGCGTCCAATTCGCCGGTGACCGATGGCGAGATCCTGATCGCATACTTCGGCTCACGCGGCGTGTACGCCTACGACCTGGACGGCGCGTTGCTCTGGAAGAAGGATCTCGGCCGCTTTCACATGCGGAACGCCTTCGGCGAAGGCATCGCTCCGGTGCTGCACGGCGACTCCCTGATCATCCAGAATGACCACGAGGGAGAGTCCTACCTCGTGGTACTCGACAAGAGCACCGGGAATGAGCGATGGCGCGCCGAACGCGACGAGAGGAGCAGCTGGCCACAACCGATCGTGGTCAGTTTTGGCGGTCGTGAGCAACTGGTCACCAGTTCGACGCGGGTGCGCACCTACGACTTCGAGACGGGCGAGTTGATCTGGGAAGCAGGCGGGCTGGGCGCGAACGCGATTCCCGCCGTCATCAACGTGAACAACGAAATGGTCATCGCGATGACCGGATACCGGGATCCGAACTTGCTCGCGATCAAGCTTGGCGGAAAGGGCGACATTACAGACAACCCCGATTTCGTGAAGTGGACGAATCAGAGGGGCAACGCCTACTCGGCCTCGCCAGTGCTCCACGACGGCATCCTCTACTTCGTGACCGACCGCGGCCTCGCGAACGCGTTCGACGCGGTGACAGGCGAGAAGCACTACCACCAGCAGCGGCTGCCCGAGACCTACACGTTCAAGGCATCCCCGGTAGCAGCGAACGGGAAGCTGTACCTGGCCAGCGAGGAGGGCGACGTGATCGTGCTCAAGATGGGAACCGAATACGAGGTCCTGGCAGTGAACAGCATGGGTGATGAAATGTTCGTTTCGTCGCCAGTGGTCGTCGACGGCAAGCTGTACCTCAGAAGCCAGGACGAACTGTTCTGTATCGGCACGGACTAGGAAGGATGCGAGCACGGCATTCAGGCGCTGGCCATGCCATGCAACCAGACCGCCTAGCTTCGCCGCCAAGTAGGTTGCTCATGTGTCGCGCCCTCGCATTGCTGCTGCTATCCGGCGCTATTTCCGCGGCGCAGGATCGAACCAACATCGTCCTGATCGTTTCCGACGATCAGGGCTACGCGGACATCAGTTGCTACCCGCACCCGGACGAAGTCTCGACTCCCGGCATGGACCGCATCGCGGCGGAGGGAGCCCGCATGACGAATGGCTACGCAAGCTGCCCGGTTTGCGCGCCGACGCGGGCCGGACTGCTCACAGGACGCTATCAGCAGCGATTCGGGTTCTATACTGCCGCCGACTCGCGTGCCGGACTGCCAAGATCGGAGATCACGCTCGCCGAACTGCTCCGGACCGCCGGCTACGCGACCGGCGTGTTCGGCAAGTGGCACTTGGGATACGAGCCTCGCTTCCGTCCTCTCGAACGGGGCTTCGCCGCGTTCTATGGATTCCTCGGCCACGGCGGCCACGATTACTTCGATCTTTCGATAACGGATGACGTCAGGTCAATCTACCGCGACCGGGCTCCGATTGACGACACCGGCTACCTGACCCGCAACATCACCCGCAATGCCGTCGACTTCATCGAGGCGAATCACGACCGTCCGTTCTTCGCCTACGTTCCCTACAACGCGGTCCACAACCCAATCCAAGCGCCCGAGGACTACATCGGACGCTTCTCGAACTCGGATCCGCAGCGGAACACCTACCTCGCCATGCTCGCCATCATGGACGAGGGAATAGGCGAGATCCTCGATCTCTTGGACCGACTCGACCTTGCGGACGACACGCTAGTTATCTTCTTCTCCGACAACGGCGGGGCGCGTGGCACGACCGCGGCGAACGGCACGCTGCGAGACTACAAGCACAGCGTCTACGAGGGCGGGATCCGCGTGCCGTTCCTGCTCCGGTGGCCCGGCCGGATTCCAGCCGGATCAGTCTCGGACGAGCCCGTGATATCGATTGACGCGTTCTCGACGATCCTGTCTGCGGCAGGCGTCGAAGCACCGGCCGATCGGGCCGTCGACAGCCAAGACATCGTGCCTGCGCTGTCGGGAGCGCAGGACCGCCCGCTGCACGAGGCCCTGTACTGGAATTGGATCGACAAGGATTCGGAGAAGGGCTGGGCGGTTCGCAAGGGCCGCTGGAAGCTGCTGACGAACAAGGGCGGCCCCGAACTCTACGACTTGGAGGCGGATCTCTCGGAAACCCGCAATCTGGTCTCCGCGGAGCCCGAGGTCGTGGAGGAACTCCTCGCGTCCTACAGGGAGTGGCAAGAAGGGATCGAGCCTCGCATCCGGCGGCCCCGGTAGCCGCTGCCGCCGGTCCGGGGTCAGTTCGAGACTGCGCTAGCGGGCCGCTCTAGCGGGGTTGCCTCGTACTCTTCGCTTCCTTCCGTAAACCGATATCGCTGATTCGCCTGCAAGTCCGTCCAACGCTGGCGCAGTCCCTTCGGCCAGGTGATCTCGACGGCGTCGACTGAGCCGGCCTGGCCGAGCCCGAAATGCAGCGTCAGGTCGCTTTGGGAATAGTAGCTGCCACCCCCGACGACAGCTTGGACCTGGCACCGGTTTCCGACGCAAACAGCTACGCGAGAGCCGATCGCGCTTCGATTCGAGACAGTTCCAGTCAGTCGGATCAGGACTGCGCTTGCGTCCGGCACCGGGTTCTTTAGCAATGTCGGGGGGCGGTTGACGTTGACTACCACGATCTCCGGGTGACCGTCGCCGTCAAGGTCCCCGGCGGCCATGCCGCGTGCCGGTCTCGGTTCCCGCAATGCCGCACCTCCGTTGCTGGTCGCGTCTTCGAAGCTGCCGTCTCCCAGATTCCTGAAGAGAACGGTCTGCTGGCTGTATGTCTCGCCGATGGATGCCGAATCGACCTCGGGGTAGACGTGGCCGTTCGCCAGCATCAGGTCCGGCGCCCCGTCTTCGTCAGCATCTACGAACAGCGCCCCCCATCCCAGGAGCTGGTGGGCACCCAGGCCGGCTTCGAAGGCGACATCCTCGTAGAAGATCCCGTCCTCGTTGTTGTAGAGGGACGGCAGGTCGCCGGAGAAATTTGTTTTTGCAATATCCAGGAAGCCGTTGCCGTCGTAGTCCGCCACGGCGACTCCCATCCCGGCCTGGAGCTGCCCGTCGGCGCTATAGGCGACCCCCGCTTCCGACGCGATGTCGGTGAAGGTGCCGTCCCCGTTGTTGCTGTACAGCAAGCTGGGCGTCATGTCGCAGGCGACATAGATGTCGATGTCTCCGTCGTTGTCGAAGTCCGCCGTCACCGAGCCGAGAGCGTACCGCCCTCCGGGCGCGAGGATCCCGGCCGCTTCGGAAACATCCTCGAAGACACCTTCCCCCAGATTCCGGTACAGCAGGTTGCTGGCCCGGGGCAGTCCCCGGGGCCCGCACATGACGGGTATGCTCTTCCACTCGCAAGCTCCGCTCGATCCCGGCTTGGGGGTGTTTTCGGGGTCGAAGTCCACGTAGTTGGCGACGAACAGGTCGAGCAGCCCGTCAGAATCGTAGTCAAGAAAGGCGCAGCCCGCCCCCCATCGACGTTGCCCTTCGGCCTGGCCGAGGCCGCCGCTCGCGTCCTTGAACTTGCCATTCTCGTTGCGGTAGAGGACGTTCGAACCGAAATAGGTGACCACGAGGTCTTCCCAGCCATCGTTGTCGATGTCGCCGATGCAAGCGCCCTGGCCCCAGCCCACTGCACCAAGACCGGCTGCGCCGACCGCCTCGCGGAACTGGCCGTGGCCATCGTTGACGTACAGGAACGAGGACGGACTCTCGCCTGACTCGTGCAAGGGATACGTTGTGCCATTCACAACGAGCACGTCGTTGTCGCCGTCTCGGTCGAAGTCGAAGATCGCGGCACCGGTACCAGTAGTCTCGAGGATGTAGGTGTTCTCGGTGGCGCTGCCGAAAGTGACGGCGTGCCGCAACCCCGAGCTCGTGGCAATGTCGGTGTATTCCGGCGAACCGCCGGACGAAGGCAGCGAGATGGACGCCGCGAGCGCGGCGATCCGAAGGAAGGGCGCTAGGCGGCGCGGACGCGATCGGACATTCGGAGACAGACTGGTGCGCATCGTCGTGACGTCTCGATAGCCAGCGAACCGATCAAGCCTGTGCCGGTCCCGTTTCATAAGGTATCCGACAGCGAGCCGGGCGCCGAGCACGAGACTGGGGAACTCCGGTCGCTCCGCAAGAAAAAAAGGCCCCCGCCCGTCGGGCGGAGGCCTGAGCGCAAGCTGCTGCGCAGTCTAGAACATGAATCGCAGGGCGAACTGGATCTGCCGGTTCAACCCGCCGCGCGTGCCGGAGATGAGGCCGAAGTTACCCGATCCGTGAGTTGAGTTCGGACGGTTGAACTGCGGCGTGTTCATCAGGTTGAACGACTCGACTCGGAACTGCACCTTCGCGCTCTCGGTAATCGGGAAGTCCTTGAACAGCGAGAGATCCACCGTGTTGGTCGGCGGCCCTATGTTGCTGTAGTTGCCGAGGGCACCGTACGTGCCGACGGCCGGATCCTGGAACGCCGAAGTGTCGAACCATTGCTCCGGTGTGCGGCCGCCTGAAGGCGCCGCGTTCGGGTCCCGGCCGGACACTGGGTCAGGACGCGTCGTGCCGGAGCACGAGCAAACCGCTCGATTCGTTCCGACATTGAAATAGTTGCCGGTCTGGAGCGTGAGGATTCCGTTCAGCTGCCATCCGCCAACGATCATCCGGGCGGGGCCTGTGAGCGCGCTCGGAGTCGGTAGGTTCCAGTTTCCGCTGAGCACGAACCGATGCCGCACGTCGAAGCTCGCATGGGCATATTCCAGCGATTGGTGCGGAGTGCGGTTGCCAGGACCGCCCGAGAGCGTGGTTCCGGTGTCCGCGAGAGCGTGGCCCCACGTATAGGCCATCAAGAAGCCCAATCCATCGGAATACCGCTTGTCGAGCTTCGCAGTGAAGGCATTGTACGCCGAGCGTCCGTTGCTGTTGGTGAACGAGATTCCGGAGTTCACGAACTTGAAGGGCCTGCGCGGCAAGGCCGCCTGATTCGGGCGAGGATCGTTGACCGTCGGATTTCCGTTGTAGTTGTCCGTCAGGCGATTGCCCTTGGAACCGATGTAGGCGACTTCCAAAACCGAATTCCATCCAAGATCCCGTTGCAGGTTGAAGTTCCACTTGTTCACAGGAATTCTCAATTTGGCCATTTTGGTCCCGTGAGCCGCTGAGGGGCCGGTAGCAAGGGACCAGTTTCTGGGGACTTGACTTTGCGGGCACCAATTCCAAACATAAGATGTGGCCCCCGTTTCCAACCCCTTGCTACTCGATTCTTTGCTGGACTCGTTCCGCCAAGCCGCAACGGCGCTGTCCGACCCCCGCACCGGCTCCAACAAGCGCTACGCCGTCTCCGATGCCGCTGCCTGCGCCCTCGCCACGTTCTTTTTCCAGTCCCCCTCCTTCCTCGACTTCCAGCGCCGCATGCTCGAGGAGTCCGCCCGCTCCAATTGCCACTCCCTCTTCGGCGTCAGCAAGATCCCGAGTGAAAACTGTATTCGCAATCTGCTCGACGGTCTCGATCCCTCCCTCTTCGCCGATCTCTTCCCCCTCTGCCTCGACACCGTCCGCGACCAAGGCGGCCTCGACCCCTTCCTGCGCCTCGACGGCCGCCTGCTCATCGCCCTCGACGGGATCCAGTTCCATTGCTCGGACCGCATCCATTGCGAGCAGTGCTCGACCCGCCATGTCGGCAAGCACAAGACCCAGCAGTTCTTCCACACCATGCTCTCGGCCACCGTCGTCGCCGACGGCCACAACCGCGTCCTCCCGCTCATGCCGCTGTTCGTCCAGCCCCAGCACGACCCCGCCGCCAACCGGCCCGACCTGACCGAGCAGCAGCGCAAGCAGGATTGCGAGCGCAACGCTGCCAAGCGCTGGCTGCCCGCCCACATCCCCGCTCTGCTCCCCTACCGGCCGGTCCTGCTCGGCGACGATCTGTACTGCTGCCAGCCCCTCTGCGCACTCGTCGCCAACCTCGGCGCGGACTTCCTCTTCATCTGTAAGCCCAGCAGCCACAAGACGTTATACAAACAGCTCCCTAACCGCCGCATCTGGTCCACCGGCTGGATCCGCACCCGCAACCGCCGCCAGCAGGTCGAGCACCAGCGCTACCAGTGGAGACACAACGTGCCGCTGCGCGCCGGTAACGACGCCCTCAAGGGAACCTGGGTCGACTTCGAGATCTGCCGCAACGGCGAGCGCACCTACCGCAATTCGTTCTTCACCAGCCTCAAGGTCACCGCCGACAACGTGGCCGCGATTGCGCGGGCGGGCCGTGCCAGATGGAAAATCGAGAACGAGCATTTCAACACGCTGTCGCGCCACGGCTACCACCTCAAGCACAATTTCGGGCATGGCCAGGACGGCCTCGCGAACCTGCTCGCCACGCTGAACCTGTTCGCCTTCACGCTGCACTCGGTCCTGGACTGCGTCTGTGACTTGTGGCGGCAGTGCCGGGACAAGGCCGGCACCCGCCGCCGCTTCTTCGACAAGCTGCGCGTGCTGGCGGAGATGTTCTGGTTCCCCGACTGGACCGCGCTGCTCGACACCATGCGCGGCCAACGCCGGCTGGTGGCCGTTCCGACTTGACGCAACCTACCTGCTGTCCGGCCAGCGCCTGGCTCCGGCAGGAGCCGCCGCCGGCCCTGTGCCTCGACGGGCCCGCCAACCGACGCCAGCCCGCCGGGGAGGACCCGCCGGGGACTGCTCGCCATCCCGAGCGGCCTCGCTTGCTCCGTACAGACGGCCCATAGCAAGCGCGAACGCTTGCCAGCGGCTCTACATCCTAGTCAGACCCCTCACTTTGAGAATCGCTGACTTGTTCACCAGCGGCCAGCGCCGTTGCGTGTATACGGAGCGGAAGGAAATCGGCGCGGGAAGCGTGAAGGCGTTCACCGGGAAGCCATCGGAGAACTTGTTGATGAACGGGTTCTTGTCCGACTCCACGTTCTTGACGAAGCGAGTCTCCTGGTTGAACGGCACGTTTTCGCCGCGGTTGGGATTGCCGCCTTCGTTCTCCTCCGCACCGTAGAAAATGCCGTAGCCCGCCCTGATCACTGTCCCTGGCATTGCTTCGTAAGCGAACCCTATGCGAGGTGCCAGGTTGGTCCGGTCCCATTCGGTTAGGTAGGTCGACGCCACGCCACGCTCCACGGCGATCGTGGGATAGTCCGTAGCGAAGTTCGGCGGAAGGGGCGTTTCGGAGTCCTTGCCCTCCGGAATGACAAGGGTCGGGACGTTGTGGTCCGCGCCGAATACGTCCAGGTGCGCCTGGCGTCCGAATTTCTCGCCGATCGGAGTCGTGATTTCGTAGCGCAAGCCGATGTTGACGGTCAGTTTCGAGGAAACCTTCCAGTCGTCCTGCACGAAGAACGAGTACGCATCCTTGAACGAAGAGATGAAGTTCGCGGTAGTGATGCGTGCCCAGCCCACCTCGCCAAGAAGCCAGGACGCCATGCCGTCGCCGGTGTCGTTGAAGCCTACTTGGTCCGAGTCGGCACGGCGGAAGTCCATCCGGCCGCGAGGGGACGGCACCTGGAAGAACGGGAAGCCGATCGGCCTGTACTCCGCCCCGAACTTGATGGCGTGCGAGCCCTTGTTCCAGGAGACGTTCTGGATGAAGTCCCACACGTTGTTGTACTCCTGGGTCGGAAGCCATTCGGAACCGCCTACCGTGCTGTAGCCGTTGGGCCCCAAGCGCATCATGCCGCCATTGTTCGTCGTGAAGGGGTTCAGGCCCCCGAATCCCAGCGACGAGAACGAATCGGCGTCCGCGTTGCTCTGCACACGGGTGGTGACGAGCCTGGAGTAGGCCGCCCGCGACTCGGTGATGAATGTCGGAGACCAGATCTTGGTGTAGCTCATCATCACCGCGCGGCTCAGGTTCTCCTCGGTCTCTCCGAGAAAGCCGCCAGCGTCGAGGTCGCCCGGAAGCGGCGGTGACTGGAACTTCTGCTCGTCGATCCAGCTGATGCTCCCGAAGAGGCTATCGTTGTCCGAAATTCGGTGGTCGACACGCACGTCCCACTGATTTACGTCGCGGCTCGCGTTCCGGGTCGTGAAAAAATTCGCACCCGGACGCTTTCCCGCAGCCGTGAGGTTCTGGTTCTCAGCCGGGTACTGGCCGATCAGATTCGCCGCGATGCCATCGAACCGGCTTGCCGGGATCTGGTTGTTCGGGAACGGATCGCGAATGACCATTCCGCCCACTTCTCTCTGGGTGTCGCGGTCAAAGATCTGTCCGCGCGATACGTTTCTTCCGAGCGCGTCCTGGCCCAGCACGTCGCCCGGAACCATGATCGAGGAAAAATCGCCGCTGGCCATCCCCGGAGCGGGAACTGTCAAGGTGTTGGACAAGCTGCCGTCCCTGATCAGCGTCCCTTGGTAGTCGGCGAACCAAAACGTCCGGTTCCTGGCGATCGGGCCGCCGACAGCGGCGCCGAACTGATTCTGCTTGTACGGCTGCCGCGGCTTGTTGTTCCTGTTCAGTTCCCAGGGATTGGCATTCAGTTTCGTGTTCTGCAGGAACTCGAACAGCGTACCGTGGACCTCGTTCGTGCCGGACTTGATCGTGACATTGACGACGCCGCCTGCGGCGCGGCCGTACTCGGCGTTGTAGCCGTTGGTCAGGATCTGCATCTCGCCGATAGCCTCGACCGAGGGTCCGACTACGTAAGCCGTCTGGTTGATGAAGTCGATGACGTTGACGTTGTTGTCGACGCCGTTGAGCAGGAAGTTGTTCTGGCCATTCGACCGTACGCCGTTGGCCGAGAAGCCGCCGCCTGCCGCGTCGCGCGCGCCAGGCTCGGCAGGCACGACAGCCGGAACCGTCCGCGCCAGGAACGCAAAGCGCCGCTGGCCGCCCAGTGGAAGCTCGCTGGTCTGGCGGTTCTCGAGGGTGCCACCCATCTGGGTGGTTTCCGTCTGCAAGGCGGGCGGGGCGGCCGAAACCTCGATCGTCTCAGTGACCTCGCCGATCTCGAGCACAAAGTTGGATTGCACGCGACCTGCGGACTGCAGGATGACGCCGGTCTGGACCGACCGCTTGAAGCCAGGGGACTCGCACGCGATGGTGTATGAGCCCGGCTTGATCAGAGGGCGGATGTAGTTGCCCACGACATCCGACTCGATCATGTTGGTCACGCCCGTGGCTTCTTCGGTGATGGTGATCGTGGCGCCCGGTATTGCGGCGCCGGATGGATCCGTCACGCTTCCGAGCAGCGTTCCCATGTCTCGCTGCGCCATGGCGGGCATCGCCATGACAAGGCAAGCGAGAAGCAGTGCCGGAATCACGTTAAATGCTAATTTACGCACGTAAGGTTTCCTCCAATTGCGGCCAGTTTGCCGCGCCTATCCCAAGATGCGGGTACAGAGGCCCTAACGCCTATCTAGTGCCTGCGGCGGAAATCCGTATTTCGTTGATATCCAATGGATTTTGGCGATTTCCGGCGGGTGAAGATGAGGCGGATCGGGCGCGCATGGCGAGATTCGTCTCAATTTGCGATTATCTTCGGTGGTAAACCGTCTTGCGAACTGTTTTTAATCCCTCGATGACGCTCGGCCAGATCGCCATCGAAGACATTCCACTCGACGCCCGCTGCCGCGACGACATCCCGGCCGTGCTGGGCATCCAGCACATCTACTGCGACCCGTCCTTGCGGGAGAGCCTCTTCGCCTTGCTGCGAGAGAGCGTCTTCGCCGCTGGCGAGTCCGCCTCCGACCGCCCTGCGTCCGAGACGCAGGAGAGCGCCGAGCCGGACGGGATCAACCCGGATGTCGGTCGGCCCGGCATGGACCTGTGGCAGGTGCTCGTGCTCGGCTTGCTCAAGCAGGGCATCCGCTGCGACTACGATCGGCTGCATGATCTGGCGAACCAGCACGCCAGCGTGCGCCGCATGCTCGGCATCAGCGATGTGTTCGGCGGCGTCAGGTTCAGCTACCGCACGCTGGCGCGCAACATCGCGCTGCTCACGCCGGAATTGCTGGCAGAGGTGAACCGCTTGGTGGTGGGGGCGGGCCACGAATTGGCCGGGTGCCGCCCGGGCGAGCCGCTGCAAGCCCGCTGCGATAGTTTCGCGGTAGTGAAGGCATCAGACTGCTCCTTCTATTGAATCACGTTTCTCCAATACCCGTCCATCCCATGCAACTCATTGATGTAGAGGATGTTACGAGCGTTTGAACGGTAATGCGGCCGATGTCGCCGGATGGGCCGACATCGTGCGAAACACCATCCAGGTCCGTTTCCGGGACACTTCGGCTTTCTCCCGCCTGAGCCCCCTGTCATCGCTCCACTCTCGTCGCGGAACGGGCCAGGCTGGAAGCGTTGCAGGAAGCGGTCCGGACTGCGGAGCGAGACATCGCGTCGCTGGAAGCGCTGTCGGCCAGGTCGGAGCAACGCGTCAGCCCGGACCGGTCCGGAGCGCCAGGCCTGCGGACAGGCAACGCCATTCGATGGGTCATCGCAACCCGTCTCCTGGCATGGCGTTACCCGGCCTCGCCCGGGCGCCGGCGCGCCTGTCCGGCCCGGTAGCGGGCGATGTCCGGTTCCGGGATCACAGAGTGGCGCACCATCCGAACGACCGCATTCCAAGGCCTTGCGCTTGCGCGTCGAACTTCGCCGCCTCGTCTCTCCTCGTGTTGACGCCGCGTGACTCCAGCCGCCGACTCCCCGATCTGTTCCGAGCCGGTTCACGTTCCCGCCCCCCAGTCCAGCAAGCGCTGCCGATCCCAATCCCGCTTCACGTACAGGCCCTTGTGCGTGCCGCGCACGATGCGCTTGGCATCCAAGGCCCCCTCGCGAATGCGTTGCCACAGGGCCTGTCGCGACAGGCCCAGCTCGCGCCGCGCTTGCTTCGCCCGCACATACCCCTCCGGCGGCGACTCGCAGAACCGCGCCCGCACTGCCGGGCTCAGACGCACCTGCAGGGCGGCGCCCTCCACCGCTGCCTCCGCAGGCACGAAGCCCTGCTGGATCCAGCGATAGAGCGTGCTCGCCGTCGTGCCCAGCTCCCGCGCCGCCTCGCTGACGCTCTGCGGCGGCGCCTCTGCCTGCCGCTTCCCGCCCCGCAAGAGCTTGATGCCGTGACGCTGCCGCAGGCTTGCCACGATCCCCCGGCTGAATTCCATCCCGCGCGCCGACCGCAGCCCCTGCCGGTTCAGCGTCTCCGCGATCCGCTCGTCCGCGTGCAGCAGCGCCAGCCCCCGCACGATCTCCACCGTGGCGGGGTCGTCTTGTATCGGCGGCGGCGTCACGCGCGCAGGCAAGGGCAGGTCGGTCTCGTCGATCCAGCCGCCGCGCCAGCGCAGCAGCACATGCAAATGGCCCGCTGCCCGCTCCACCTTCAGCACGACCTCTTCCACCAGCGCCGCCAGCAGCCGCTTGCGATCCCGCGCACTGACTCGAGGCGATTCCCACAGACTGCGCACCCGCGCCCCCAACTGCGCGAACACCTCCCCGGACACTTCCGGGTCACGCCGCGGCTCGCGCTCCGCGGCCTGTTCCAACTCCCGCTGCGCCCGCTCGACCTCGCGCAACGCCGCTTCCCAGTCCCGCGCTAGCGTCCGCGTGACCAAGCGGTTCTCCGGATCCTCCGCCTTGTACCTCCTCTCGGCCAGCTGCGCTGCGTACGCGCAGCGCTCCAATTCCAGCTCGTAGCTGCGCAATCGCCTCGCTTCCCGCTCCTCCGCCTGCCGCTCCGCTCGCAGCGCCGCCTCGACGCCGCCCATGCCCGCCGCTTCCAGAAACCGCTCCGAGACCCACCGTTCCAGCTGCGCTCCGCCGACCGACTGGCACCCGCGCTTCCCCGTCCCGGACTGACTTGCCAGACACACGTATCTCACCCCGCTGCCGTACAGCACCTGCATCCGCCGACCGCACACCCCGCACGCCACCAGCCGTTGCAGCAGCGCCCTCCCCTCGCGCGGCGCTCCGCTCCCCACGCGCAACGAATTCTCCGCCATGCGCTCCTGGATCTCCAGCCATTCATGCCACTCGACATAGCCCTCGTGATGCTTCTCCAGCACCACCGTCCACTCCTGCCTCGGCAACCTCAGCACCTTCTTGCTCACCTCCCCCCGCCCGTCCACCCGCAACTCCGTCCGCTGCCGCTGGTACACGTACGCCCCTCCCATCAGCGGGTTCGTCAGCACTTGGTACACCCGCGCGTAGGTCGCCTCGCTCCACTCCATCTCCCTGTTTCCGCGCTTCCCCGGCAGCTTCGTCCCCGCCTCCCGCAGCTTGCGCACCGTCTGCCGCGCCGAACCCGTCTCATGGAATTTCGCGAACACCTCCGCGATCGCCTGCCGCACCTGCTCGTCGGGGTCCTTGCGCAACTCCGTGCCGACCACCACGTACCCGCTCGCCACGCTCCGATACAACTCGCCACGCTCCGCCTTGCTCCGCAGGCCCTCGTCCATGCGCGCCTTGATCCGGAACCGCTCCTCCTCCGACAACGTCCCCTCGATCCCCAGCACCACCCGGTGGTCGCCCTCCCTCAAGTCGTACACCTTGCCCGCCTTCACGAACAGCGTGTCGGTCAGCCGCAGCCAGCGCAACAAGCCGAACCATTCCGCCGTGTCGCGCGCCAAGCGCGACGAATCCAGGCCCAGCACCACCCCCACCCGTCCCCGCGCCACCAGCCGCGTCAGCTTCGCGAAGCCCGTCCGCTCCGTATCCCCCGCCGCCGAAACCCCCAGGTCGTCGTCGATCACCTCGACCCGCTCCGCCGGCCAGCCCAGATTCCGCGCCACTTCCCGCAATCCATACTGCAGCCGCGTCGATTCCCGGTTCGTCAGCACCTGCTGCGGCGTCGATTGGCGCACATAGACCACCGCCAGCCGCTCAAGATGCCGTTCGCGGATCGTCGTCTCCCGCTTCATTCCGGGCCTCCTTCTCCGCGATCCGCAGCATCAGCCGCGCCAGCTCTTCCAGCAGTTCCTCGTGCGCCGCCTCCGGAAAGCTGTTCCACAGCGCCAGCCGCTCCTCGTGTTCCAGCAGCCCCGGCAGAGACGCCTGCCAGTTCGCCGCTCCCTCCTTCTCCGCCATGCGCGTCCTCCAGCACCTGCACCAGTTTCTGCAAGGCATGATAGTCCGCCATGCGGCCCTGCGTGCGCGGCGCATCGTCCGCAGGAGCCTCCCAGCTGGTCCACGCCGCAGGGATGCTCTTGCGCTTGCCATCGGGCAGTTCGACCCACAACGCCAGACTACCGTCCGAGCGCCGTTTCCGAGCCAGCACCGCCAGCTCCTGACCGTCGAGGGGGTGTCCGAGGCGCTTGATCAGAACCCGCTCAGGCCCGCAATCGCGGAATGGATTAGTTTGATCTGCTCTTGGTCGAGACGGACGTGCATTACCCGACGGACGTGAGCCTGCTGTGGGACGCGCTGCGCTGCCTGATCCGGGTCACGGCGCTGGCCTGCGAGCAGCACGGCCTGGGCGGCTGGCGCCAGAGCGCGCATCTGATCCGGACAGTGCGCGGCCTGTTCCAGCGGGTGCGCTCGTCGAAGCGAAGGAAGCAGCAGCCGCGGCGGGTGCAGGACTACTTGCGGCAGGCGCGCTGCATAGCGGAGCGCGCGAAGGAGTCTCTGGAGCGCTTGGAGGCGGCGCGAGCGGGAGCGGGTATCGTCAACGAAATCAAGGGCTTCCTGGAACACGCGGAGCGGCAGGTCGACCAGGTGGAGCGGCGCGTGCTGCGAGGCGAGACGATTCCGCAAGAGGAGAAGGTCTTCTCGGTTTTCGAGCCGCACACGCGCTGGTGCGCGAAGGGCAAGGCAGGGCGGCCGGTGGAGCTGGGAGTGCCGGTGGGGATCGTGGAGAGCGAGCACGGGTTCGTGCTGCATGCCAGGATCATGTGGACGGAGCAGGACGTGGACGTGGCGCAGCCGCTGGTGAAGGAGACGCAGGAGCTGTATCCGGACTTGGCGGGCTGCAGTTTCGACAAGGGCTTCCACAGTGCGGGGAACCGGGAGGAATTGGACAAGGTGCTGGTGTTGAACGCGCTGCCGCAGAAGGGGAAGCTGTCGAAGGCGGGGCGGGAACGGGAGTCGGAGCCGGGATTCGCGGCGGCGCGGAAGGCGCATCCGGCGGTGGAATCGGCGATCCACAACCTGGAATGCCGGGGCTTGGACCGGGTGCGGTCGAAAGGGGCGGCGGGCTTCGAGCGAGCGGTGGGGCTGGCGGTGCTGGCGGGGAACCTGCACCGGATCGGACTGCTCCTGCAGAGGCGGGAGCGGAAGCGGCTGAAGCGGGCACGCAAGCGGGCGCTCCCGCTACGGCTGGCCGCGTAGCGGCGAGGGAGCGCCCCGGGAACGAGCAGCGCCAGCCTGCTGGCAGGCAGGAGTGTGGGAAGGGTGCGCAAGGACTCGGAATCCGGCTTGGAAAGCCGCCATGCGACGGCAAGCCGGGGCGGATTGCGCCCCGAAACGGCGCCCGCCACCAGCACAGTAACTGAACCCTCGTGTGTGTCTGCGCAAAATTCAGGGGTTTTGTCGCAGGCACTATCTAACCCCCCACTAGCGATTATACGCGCAGTTTACCCGAACAGGTGCAAGGGCCGGTCTCTCCTAGGCCAAGAGTTCTTTCACAACACGTCCATGAACGTCAGTCAGTCGGAAGTCCCGGCCCGCGTGCCGGTATGTCAGGCGCTCGTGGTCCATCCCCAGACGGTCCAGAATCGTCGCCTGGAAGTCATGGACTGTGACGGGGTCTTCCGCGACGTCAAAGCCCATCTCGTCGCTGGAGCCGTAGACCGTGCCGCCCTTAACGCCGCCGCCAGCCAGCCAGGAACTGTAGACCCTCGCATGATGGCCGCGCCCTTCCGCGCCAGGGGACGGGCAGGTCGGAGTGCGGCCGAACTCGGTCGTCCACACGACGATGGTGTCGTCGAGCATGCCTCGCGACTTGAGGTCTCGGATCAGCGCTCCGATTGGCTGGTCGACGTTCCTCGCGAGCCTGTTGTAGTTCGACATCTTGGCGTGCGAGTCCCAGTTCCGATCGAGCATGGTTCCGCCGTCGATCAGCTCCACGAACCGAACTCCGCGCTCGACGAGCCGGCGAGCGACAAGACACTGCCAAGCGAAGCCCTCGTTGCTGCCGCGCTCGAGCCCGTACATCTTCAGGGTCGAGTCGGATTCCCTGGCCAGGTCGAACGCCTCAGGCGCTTCGGCCTGCATGCCGAACGCCGTCTCGAACGACTTGATGCGGGCCGACAGGTTCGAGTCCCGCTCGCGCCCCTGCAGGTACTGCCGGTTGAAGTACTCGAGCATGTCCAGCTCAGTCCGCTGCTGGCTCGCCGAGTTGCGCCGGCTCATGTGCGCGATGGGCTCGTCCCCGGGCACAATGCGCGTGCCTTGGTGAAGCACGGGAAGGAAGTCCGAGCCCCATACCTGTCCTCCGGCATACGGGATTTCCGGAGCGATGACCATGAACGACGGAAGGTTCTGGTTGAACGTGCCCAGGCCGTAGCTGACCCAGGAGCCGATGCTGGGGCGGTTGAACGTCGCGGAACCGGTGTGGATCCCGAGGGTCGCGCCGAAGTGGTCGCCATTGATGTTCTTCATCGAGCGGACCACCGCGACCTCGTCGATGACCTTCCCGATTTCCGGGAAGAGGTCGCTGACCTCGATGCCGCTCTGCCCGTAGGGCCTGAACTCCCAGTCCGCTCCCTTGTATACGCGATTCTTGCCGTGCTGCTTGTCGTGGTTCGCTCTTAGGAAGGGCTTCGGGTCGAACGTGTCGACGTGCGATACCCCGCCTGTCATGAACAGGAAGATGACGCGCTTGGCCTTCCCCGTATAGTGCGGCGCCTTCGGCGCGAGCGGATCGGCCGGCGCGGCAGCCAGCATCTCTGACAGCAGGCTCGGAAGCAGCAGGCCGCCACCAGCGAGCGAGCGGATCGTTTGGCGCCGATTCAACCTTGACGCTTGCAGCATGGCACCTTAATAGTAACGTTGAGGGCCTCCCATTGACACGCTACGACTCAGTTTTCCTAGTCCTTTCCGGGTTCTTCCTCTCCAGCCTGGTGCTGGCGAATGCGATGGTGTTCAAGTTCGTGGACGTGCCGCTGCCGTTCGTTGGCCTCGCTACGATCAGCGTCGGGGTGCTGCCGTATCCGATCACGTTCCTTTGCACCGACCTGATCAGCGAGCTCTACGGCAAGAAACGAGCTGACGCGATCGTGCTGACGGGGTTTCTCGTCAGCGTCTATATGCTGGCTCTGCTGCAGCTGGGCCGCGTCCTCCCGGTCTCGCACCTGCAGGACGATGCCATTCAAGGGCACTACCTAGCCGTCTTCGGGCAGAGCGCCCGGGCCATCTTCGGGAGCATGGTCGCGTACCTGCTCGCCCAGTTCATTGACGTGCGTCTCTATCACTTCTGGCGGAAGCTGACGAATGGCAAGCATCTTTGGCTGCGCAACAACGCTTCCACGATGCTCAGCCAGCTGGTCGACACGACCGCCGTCGTGACCATTCTTTTCTACGGAGTCTTTACCGGGCCTCAGATCGGTTCGGTGATCGCAGCCAGCTACGTCTACAAGCTGCTGGTCGCCGCCGCCGACACGCCGTTGATGTACCTCGGCTCCTCACTGTTCAAGGACATCACCGAAGAGTCCCGTCGGCGGGGGCTGATTCACGAGGCCGCTTGAACCGCCACCCGCTCGGCTGGCGGCAGCGATCAGCCAGCTTCGACCACTTGGAGCGTCACCGATTCCACCAAATGGCCCGCCTGCTTGCGAAAGGCGGCCATGTGGGGGGCCCGGGCGTGGGACTGCAACGCCGCCATGCTCGACCACTTCTCCACAACGGTCACTCTCTGGGGATCCAGAGCCTGGGCCTTCCACCCGGCATCGGCGTCCACGCAAGGCAGGTAGTCGATGCAACCCTCCTCGGCTTCGACGTTCGGCACGTTCTCCTTGAATCGGGCCAGGTATTCCTCCCGGCAGCCTTCCTTGGTGCGGATCGACGCGATTACGTGAATCATTTGGTACCTATTGTCTCCAGAAGTGGTAAAGCGCCACCAAGCGATCAAGCACAACGCGGCAGCACGCACTCTCGGGAAGGCCGCCAACGAGAGTTAGAGGGATGTGAAACGCGACTCGCCCGCCTAGGTGCTTGAATTCGCCTTCTACCTTACCTTCGTCGTTGGAGGCTCGGCCCCAGCGAAGGCCGGTAAACGGGGGCCGGAGCAGCAATCGCTGGGACGATTTACGGCGAACGTCTGTTCGAATCGGCCCAGCCGAACAGCCGGACCAAGGTGCCGATGACGGCGACGGTCGCCCCGATCATCCACATCAGCATCTTGAGGTTGCTGTCCATAACGTCGAGTTTCCCCTTGATCTCGGCCTTGTGGGCGTCAAGCGTGGTAATGATGCCGAGGCCGTCCACATTCCGAACTCCCGCCGTTGGGCTGCACGCATCCTGCTGGGAAACACCCGTTCTGCCAAGCTCGTCCGGGACAGCCGGGCCATTGGGATCGGGCGGCAAGTGGCTGGGGGCATCAAGTGTCGGGCGTAGCGGTTCCCGCTCGAGGCGCGACGCGTCTCGAAGAGACAGGTTGCCGGCCGAGCGGGTTGCCGGCAGCTCTCGTGGACGCCGGGCGCAATCTCGACACAAGCGTGAATTGGCGCGCGCGCGAAAGGAGATCCGTCCCGAACCGAACGTGCACGGGGCGGCTCTCGATGGACAGCCCGGATGTGGACCCGGCACAGTAGAATGAATCCAGCGAGAGCGTCGCGCGAGTCATTTTCCGGACCGGAATCGTAGCGACCCAGCTGACGTCGACGCTTCCCGCGCGTTCGGTTTCGATCGGGGGAGGGCCGCTCCAGCTTCCGCTTGGCCCGGCCGGAATGAAAGCCACGCGGTCGGAGACAGGCCCGGATGCCAGGCAGATGCAGAATCAAAGCCCCACGATCCAGCGTCTGATCAACGATGGCCTCTTCGAGCGCCTTCCGGCAACTTTTGCCGTCTACTCGCTAGACCGGATCAAGGACTGGAACAAGCTCTTTCCAGCCGAACAGGGGTATTTCGAACACCTTTTCGGACTACTGGACCGCTCGTCGTCAGAGGCCGTCGAGAGTCTCTTCCAGCCTCTTCGCGAAATCGAGCGGAAGATGGACATCGGCGGGCTCTGGAACACCAAGAAATTCACGCTGGAGCACGTCGACTTCCTGCAGCGCAGCCGCCACCTAGCCGAATGGAGGGAGGCCGTAGCCGGCGTTTTCGCCAAGATCGATCCCGTGCTCGACGCCGAGGTCGCGCGTTTGGGGAATCCTCGGCTCGTGGTCGTCGTGTCTCCCATCGAGCTCCCGATGGGCCCTGACCGGATGTGGACTCGCCTCCGCGACCGCGGCCGACTGCTGCCATTGAATATCGGGGACGATGCCCGGCTCGCGGACTATCTCGCCAAGTTGATTAGCGGCGCTTCCCGTGCCACGCGAGCCCCTAGCCTCTTCGACCTATATGCCGCCCAGCGCTCTCGCAACCAGTTCGACACGTGGGTGGTCGAAGCTGGCGACCCGGTCCTGCGGCTCGCGCAATCGATCGACGGCTGGGTCGGCTTGAGCTACGAACGCCTCGCGGACCTGCGCCGCGTTCTCATGCGCGAGGTGAACGAGCTCGTGACTCAAGAAAAGATCCCCGGTCCGCGGCAACTGGGCGAGCGATTGCAAACGATGAACCCCGGTGCGCTGCGCAGGGCTGCAGGGCGCGACCCGGTCCTGCAGGACTTCTTGCAGTCCGTGCTGCTCAACGGCAACGGCACGCTGCTGGTCAACAACACGTTCGTCGAATGGACGACCCTTCAGGCGATCCGACGAGCCCGCCCCTCGCTAGTGCTCGCAACGTTCGGGATTCGCAACAAGGTCAAGCCGTTCAGCAGTCTCCTGATCTATTCGGACCAGGAGGAGACCAACCCGATCCCCACCCAAGCGGACATGCTGGGCACCTACGTGGATCTGGAAGTGTTTTACCAGTACATCTGGCAGGAGTGCGGCAAGTACGCCGAGTACCGCAGGAACACCGCCTACCTGTTCATCGGCGTCGGGATGGACGCGCTGTTCGCGATCGGGCCGCCGGACTTCCCGCTGTTCGCGTCGGATGAACCGATACGCCTCGAAGAAGTGTTCCAAGGCTGCGCGGACTGGCTGGGACTCGAGCGGGCGGATCTCGGCTAGAACCGTGCGGATAAGGTCGGCGGCCCGGGAATCCCGCGCTACCCTGAATGAGACGGATGTCGAACGGCCCTGCAGCGTTGAGGATGTCGCTCGCCGTCGCGCTGGCGCTCGGCGCGGTGCCGCGGGTGATCGGCGGACCCGAGACGGAGACCGAGATCCTCGGGAAGCTGCAGCGTTCCGGCCGCCTCGCCACAATTGGGGTGCAGTCGTCCGAACGGCTCCATCCGCTCGCGCGCCTTTCGCCCGGCGACCCTCCGCTGCTGGCTTTCCGGTACCTGGAGGATCGCAGGCGCCATCGTTTCGGCGAACTGGACCTGATGATGGACGATGCCGGCCACTAGCCGACTGCGAACATTCTTCTTGGGGCTGTCGATCGGCGCCCTGGCACTAACGCCGGCGGGGGCGGACGAGCCCTTCGAGGCAGGGCTCCGCCTCTTTGAGGCGGGGAGCCTGACGAAAGCGAAGGAACGCTTCTCCGTTTCGATTGACCGACGGGCGCCTGCGCTCGAGGCGATCGTTGACGCCGCGCTGGGCCGCTGTGCCGAGGCTCTGCCGAAGCTCGCCACGGCAGCCGCGGGAGGCGACCCGTCCATCGCGAAGCTCGCCGGCCTGGCGGCCGCCCGGTGCTCGATCGCGGGCAAGCGGTTCGACGCTGCCTTAAACACGCTGGCCGAGCTGCAGACGAACCATCCCGTCGACCCTGACATCCTTTACGAGACGGCGCGACTGCACCTGAAGGGCTGGAACGAGGCGGTCTCGGCGATGTTCAGCGCGGCTCCCGCCTCGTTCCGCGTCAACCAGCTCTCAGCCGAGATCTTCGAGATCCAAGGCCGGTACGACGACGCGGTCCGAGAATACCGCAAGGCAATCGAGAAGGCCCCGGGAACTATCAACTTGCACTACCGGCTGGGACGGGCCTTGCTGATGCGATCCCACGAGCCCGGCACGCTGGAAGAGGCCCTCGAGGAATTCCGCGCCGAGCTGAAGCTGAATCCGAACGACGCCGTCGCCGAGTTCCAGGTCGGCCAGATCCTCCAGGTGCAGGGCCGACCGGGCGACGCGCTCTCGCACTTCGAACGGGCCGTGGAGCTCGACGGTGAATTCCCGGAAGCTCTGATCGCAGTTGCCAAGGAGCGGACGCGACTTGAGCGGTTCGACGAGGCGATCGACCTGCTGGAGCGCGCGCTGAAGCTGCAGCCCGAGAGCGAACCGGCGCATTACAGCCTGATGCTGGCGTACCGCAACGCGGGGCGCCGGGCCGACACCCAGCGCGTCCAAGAGGCGCTCGAGCGCCTGCAATCCCCGTCGGGCGGCGAATTCAACGAGTTTCTCAAGCGCATCGGCGAGGCTCCGTGAATCCGGGCGTCGTCCGGCTCCTGGCGCAGACGATCCTGCTAGCGAGCGCTTGCCCGGCGGCTGGCGCGCCCATCGCTTACGTCGATGTGGCCGACCGCGCAGGCCTCCCCCATGAGTTTCCAAACGGGGGCGACGAGCAAAAGACATGGATCCTCGAGACAACGGGGAGCGGGGCTGCGTTCCTCGACTACAACGAAGACGGCCTGCAGGATGCCTTTCTCGTGTCCGGCAAAGGCGGCTCGAACCGGCTCTACAGGAACGCGGGCACCGGGCAGTTCGAGGACGTAACGGGCCGGTCCGGCCTGCTGAGCGAGGGCTGGGGGCAGGGCGTGTGCGCCGGCGATTTCGACAATGACGGATTCACCGACCTGCTCGTGACCTACTGGGGCAGGAACCGGCTCTACCGCAATATCCGCGGACAGCGATTCGAGTCCGTCGCGATTCCGGATTCTGGCAGCTACAGCACGGGCTGCGCGTTTCTGGACGCCGACGCCGACGGCGACCTCGACCTCTTCATCGCGAACTACCTGCAGTTCGACTTCGAGACAGCCCCCGAGCCCGGCGACAACCCTTACTGCTTCTATCGCGACATGCCCGTGGCATGCGGCCCGCGCGGTCTTCCCTTCGCCCGGAACGAACTTCTCCGCAACGACCGGGAAGGGGGGTTCGCCGACGTCTCCGGCGCGAGCGGCATCGCCGGCCCCGCGCGCAACTACTCGCTCGGCGCCGTCACCGGCGACTTCAACGGGGATGGCTGGACCGACATCTACGTGGCTTGCGACCGGACCCCGTCGATCCTCTACGTCAACCAGGGCGACGGGACCTTCCGGGACGAGGCGCTGCTGCGGGGAACCGCGCGCGACGAGCACGGCGAAGCGCTGTCCGGGATGGGGGTCGCGGCCGCTGACTTCGACAGGGACGGCCTCGGCGACATCTTCCGCACGAACTTCTCGGACGAGCGATCGACTCTCTACGCGAACCGAGGTGACGGGGATTTCGACGATGCCACAATCCATTACGGCCTTGGTGTAAACACGCGCTTCGTGGGATGGGGCACGGCATTCCTGGACGTTGACAATGACGGCTGGCGCGACCTCCTTCTCGTCAACGGCCACGTGTTTCCGGAAGTCGAGAGCCTCGACGATGCTGACCTGCGGTACCGGGAGCGGCCAATCCTCTACCGCAACGTCGGCGGGAAGCGGTTCGAAGACGTGTCTCTTGCGGCTGGGCCGGGAATTCTCGCGCGGCGCGCGGCGCGGGGACTGGCAGTGGCCGACATCGACAACGACGGAAGGCTCGAAGCGCTGATCAACAGCCAGAACGAGAAGCCCGCGCTGCTAGCGCAGCAGGGCGCCGTCTCAGGGAACTGGATGATCCTCGATCTCGAGGGAACGCGATCGAACCGCAGCGCGATCGGAGCGCGAGTCCATGTCCGGAGCGCGGGAGGAGCGCAGCACGGGGAGGTGCGAGGGGGCGGCAGCTACCTGTCTCAGCACGACCTTCGCATCCACTTCGGACTCGCGGGCGACGACTTCGCGGACCTCGAGATCCACTGGCCCAGCGGCGCAGTCCAGAGAATGGAACGAGTCCAAGCCGGTCGCGTCCTGGAGGTGCGCGAGCCCTCCAGCGACGACTGACCAGGGAAGCGAGGCCGCTCGAGGGGTCAGCATGCGGCCGAGCCGTTCGTCGGAGTCCGCCGATGCTGGCTGGCCGCCCGATGCACCTTGGCAATGGCTCTGGCGGCGTCCTCGGCATCCTCCGCCGTTCCCATGAACAATCTCAGCGGGAGCCAGAACGAGTCCCGTGTCGCCTGCTCGGCAACCGGGCACGGGTCCGCCCTGTGCGGCAGTTGCCGAAAGACGGGATTCGCATACAGGGGATGCGGGTAGAACGGACGCACGGGAATGCCTTCGGCTTGAATCGCCCGGACGAAGTCGTCTCGACCCAGCCCGAACGAGCTTTCATTCACGCGTCCGGGCACGATGTACCTGGTCTGGACCGTGGCGCCCTCCGGAGCTTGCTGCAGTTCCAGCCCGTCGACGTCGGCAAGAGCTTCTTTGAACCGAGAGAAGTTGGCTGCTCTGAGCCTGATCTGGTCCTGCAGTCGCCCCAGCTGGCCGCTTAGCAGCACGGCCTGCACGGAGGTCATGCGGAGGTTGGTCCCGACTTCGAAGTGCTCGAACCAGCCCCGGCCGGGAAGCCGGCCCGCATTCGCAATGGAGCGAGCCCTTGCCGCCAGTGTCTCGTCGCTTGCAATCAGGATTCCTCCCTCGCCGGCCGCCATCGCCTTGGAGTTCTGAAAGCTGAAGACGCTGCAGGCGCCGAGGCCGCCGGCTCGCGTGCCGAACCACTCCGCTCCATGCGCATGGGCCGCGTCCTCGATCACCGAAAGGCCGCGATCCGCAGCGACGTCCGTCAGGCGGTCCATGTCCGCCACGACGCCTCCGAAGTGAACCGGAATCAACGCCCGGGTCTCGTCGGAAACGGCTTCCGCGACCCGGATGGGGTCCATGTTGTAGGTATCCGCTTCGATATCGACGAACACCGGAGCGGCCCCGACTCGGCTGACGGCTAGCGCGGTGGCGACGAAGCTGTGCGCGGGCACGATCACTTCGTCCCCGGGGCCGATTCCCAAAGCGTGCAGCGCCAGTTCGAGGGCCATCGAGCCGCTGGAGACGGCAATGCCGAACGAGGAATCGTGGTATTGAGCGAAAAGTTCTTCGAACGCCTCGACGACTTCGCCGCCACCGCCCCAATCGGAACTCGCGAGTACTTCGCGGACTCGCTCCAAGTCACCAGGACCGAGCGCCGGCCACGCCGGGTATGGCGCGCAGCGTACCGCCTCCCCGCCGTTCAAGGCCAGTTCCTGCCCGGACATGCCTTCCCCAGTGTAGTCAGCGGGGGCCGGCACCGGTCGGCCGGTGCGAGACCCATGCGCCCGGACGCCGAAGAGAGGTCCGCGCGGGCCGCAGTTCCTCGGTGGCGTTGCCGCGAGATTCGCGGCTCTGGTACTGTATCGGCTTAGGATTCGTGGACAATGGCCAAGCAAGACGTCTTGAACACAATTCTGGATGCTGGCATCATCCCGGTCGTCCGCACAGACACCGCCAGCCACGCGCTGTACGCGATCGAGGCGATCCAGAGCGCGGGCATTCCGGTGGTGGAGGTCGCCATGACGACCCCAGGGGCGCTCAAGACCCTGGAAACGGCGTGCGACCGGTTCGGCGACAGTCTCATTCTCGGGGCGGGCACGGTTCTCGATGCCACGACAGCCCGCCACTGCATGCTGGCCGGAGCGGAATTCTGCGTCACGCCGGCGCTCGACGTCGAGACCATCGAGATTTGCAACCGCTACTCGAAGTGCATTGTTCCGGGAGCCCTCACGCCAACCGAGATCCTGACCGCGTGGAACGCGGGGGCGACGATGGTCAAGGTCTTCCCCGTAGGCGCGCTGGGCGGCGCGACCTACATCAAGGCGCTAAAGGCGCCGTTGCCGCAGGTTCTGCTGGTGCCGACGGGGGGCGTCAATCTCGAAAACGCTCCGTCGTTTTTCCAGGCTGGCGCAAGCGCGGTCGCCGTCGGTTCCGACCTGATCAACAAGCGCTGGCTGATTGACCGTGAGTTCGGACGCATCCAGACCGCTGCGCGGGGATTCCTGGACATCGTGGCTGAATCGCGCGCGGCCTGAGGTCGCCCAGTGGGCGATTCGATCCTTTCGCAGCTCGGCTCCGAACCGTCGATCGTTCTGGTGCGGCTCCGGTCGCTCGGCGACACTGTGCTGGCCACGCCGGCCTTCGCGATGCTGCGAAGGTCCCTCCCGGACGCCCGAATTCACGTCGCGATGGATGAGCGTTTCGCGGACGTTCTGAGCGGCCAGCCGGACATCGACGGGGTCCTCCGCATCAAGCCGGGAGCGGGGTTGGGGGAGAAGGCGCGCTTGCTGCGGGAGATTCGGGGCCGGCGGCCGAGCCTCTGCGTCGACATGCACGGCGGGTCGACCGCCGCGTGGATGACGGCTCTGTCCGGAGCGCGATGGCGGGCGGGATTCGCTCACTTCCGCCAATCCTGGGCGTACAACGTTCGCATCCCCCGTGCCCAAACAGTGCTCCGTCGCGCAAGCGACGCAAAGGTGCACACCGCCGAGCACCATGCGGCGGCAGTCGTCCACCTAGGCGCGACGCCCGACGAGATCCCGCCCGCCCGCCTTGCTGCCGGCTCGGCCGGGGACTCCTCGCCCTACGCGGTCATCCACACGGGAGCGGCGTATTTCACTAAGACCTGGTCTGTCGATGGCTTCCGCTCTGTGGCGCGGGAAATACGCGAGCGGCATCGGCTGGAACCCATTGTCGTAGCAGGCCCTGGAGAGGACGACCTAGCCGGGAAGTTCCAGAACTTTGCCGTCCGCAAGGGGCTGCCGCTGGACGGACTCGTGTCGTTGATCGCCGGAGCGCGGCTATTCGTGGGCAATGACTCCGGCCCGGCGCATGTCGCGGCGGCCTTCGGCGTGCCGTGCGTCGTGATCTTCGGGTCCTCCGACTCAGCGGCGTGGCACCCTTGGAGGACTCCCCACCGCGTGGTCGAGTCGGCTTGGGACTGCAAGCCTTGCCCGGGCGACCGATGCTACGCGTTCGACGAGCCCCGCTGCATCCTGTCGGTGGGGCCGGCCGCGGTTTCCGGCGCGATCGCGGAACTACTGGCCGGGGGCGGGACCGCTAGCTGAGCAAGTAAATGGCCGAGTCAGCGCGCATGTTCGGCCAAGCTCTGACCTGCTTCTTGCGGCTCAGAAAGTGGACATTTTCCGCATGCAGGCCTTCGCGCCGGAGCAGGTCCTCAAAATCCAGGATCGTGAGCACGCGGATATTGGGGGAGTCGTACCACCGATACGGAAGATGCCCTGTTCGGGGGGCTCTGCCGGTGCGCAGCAGGGAGAGACGCACGGACCAGTGCCCGAAATTCGGGAAGGCCACGATGATGCGCCGCCCCACCCGCCTCATCTCGCGCAACACCTTCAACGGCTGCTGCGCGACCTGCAGCGTCTGGCTGAGGACCACGTAATCGAAGCACGCGTCCGGGTAGTCCGCCAGACCCTGGTTAATGTCTCCCTGGAAAACGGAGAGGCCGAGCTGGACGCAGCGCCGCACCTTTTCCGGCGCGATCTCGACCCCGCGGGCCTGTACTCTCTTGTGCTGCACCAGCCACGCGAGCAGATCGCCCTCCCCGCAGCCAAGGTCAAGGACTCGCGACGAGTCGGCGATCAGGTCGGAGATGATTCGATGGTCCTGGCGAGCCAGCGACTCCGGCACCAAGCCGGTATCCTCGGTCACCTCTACTGCCGGCATCGGACCAATTACCAGATTATAGGGGCGAATCGGCTGGAACGGGAATGTCGATGCCGATCGCATCGTGGTCGGAAAGGGGCGGCACGCGCCCCTCGCGGAACTCGTGCAGCACGATCGGCGAGACGGCCTTCACGCCTCGCACCGCGAACCAGTCGATTTTCAGGGGACACTTGCCATCGAACTCTCGCAATGCCCAGCGAATGAAGTCGAAACACCACTCCGGCACCCACTCGCGCAGGTTCTTGTGCGTTTTTGCGTCCTGGACGTCATAAGACGTCGTCCTCTCGTCGAGCAGGTTGGCTCCGCGCCAGTCGAACCCGTGCTCGTCGAGCAGGCGGAACAGTTCCCTCTCGAAGTACGTGTAGGGCCGCAGGAAGTGATTCCGGATCGTGTTGCGCGCGCCCAGCATCACGCGAACCCAGTATCCGACGATGGCCGCGCGGGCGCTCGATGAGTCGAAAGTCGTCGTATTCCAGTCACCGCCGATTACCGCGGGGCCGGTGGCGGAAAGCCCGTCAATCACCGCCCGCATCTGGTCGCGACGGTGACGCTGGCGGGATTGCGCGTCCAAGTGGACGGAGCAGACCGTGAGATCCAAGCCCGGAAGCTCGATCTCGGCCACGACCGCAGCTTGCTGGCCGAGGCGCTTCTCGCGACCGCGCATCTTGTCCTTCCCGTTGCCAAGCGCGATTGGTCGGGCATTCCGGATCGGGTAGCGGCTGAGGATGGCATTGCCGTGCAGTCCCAGAGCATTCTCGCCTTCAACCTCGTTCTCGACGCCGGCGCCCTTGGCCAGGTTCAGATAGCACGGAGAGAACGCGTAGTCGAGGCGGAGGTCGCGGGCCAGTTCGCGGGCGACATTTCGATTCCGCGAGCGGGCCATGCCCACGTCGGTTTCGGTCAGAAGGTACACGTCAGCCGATGCCAGGTACGGATGGCTTCTGATCGCATCCAGCTGGCCTTCGTACTCGATGCCTCGTTCGAGGTTCCAAGCAACGAGACGGTAGCACGGCTTGGGACAGGCGCCTGGCGGGGCGAAACTGCCGACCTCGGTGGTTCCCAGTACCCGATCCGCGAGCGGCCGGATTTCCTGATATGTAGGGTGGTCCAGCAGGTCGGGCGTCGACCGGCACTCGGCGAGTTCGCCGAACCGAGGTCGCAATCGCTCCCGCACGATCCGGGCGACCTCGTCATGGGCGAGCCCCTGTGCAGGTGCGGAAGCGACCGCCTCGCTGAGTTGCGGTTCCATCCTTCAGTCTATCGACGAGGTTCCGGGCGGTCGGGGCGCGCTGGTGAAGGATGGCACTGCGCCGCGCCTTTGTTGACTGAGTTGCAGGCGCCGAGGGCCTTGGGACGGGGTGTCTGGCGCATCATCCGAGGTGCGACGCGCGCCCGGGGATGCGCAGTCCCGGATCGAAGAAGCGCTGCCGGAGCCGGCTCGGCCACCATCGAGCTCCCTCGACTCGAATGGGCGATCGAGAAGCAGACGGAGCTGGGAGTGCATTCCCTCACTCCAGTGGCGGTGGCGCGCAGCGGGACAATGCTCTGCGCAGCAGCGAGAAGGGTTCGCTAGCGCTCCGGACCTCTCGCGCGGGCGATCCGGCTCGCCCGGCGATTCGTGGCGGGCACGCTCACGCAGGTCTTCTTCCAGCACCTGGCGGATCAGATCTACAGCGCTCGCTTCCTTTCTCCAAGGAATGGCGTCGTGGGGGAACACCGCGTCATGGATCTCGCGGAGCTGGCGCGGGGTACGCACTTCCAGCTCTCGCAAGAGAATCTTGATGTCGTCCTCGTCGGTGTTGCGGCCGGCCCGGACCTTCATCGCGAGCAGGTGGCGCGCAGAAGCTCCTGTCACCACGAGGTGGGGCGGGCCGAAGAGCGTGACGGCCGCCTTGTCGGGCCGGCCTGGCAAGACGGCGACGCTCCGAACTTCGTCGTTCAGCCAATCCGGGGGAGCCGGTGATCCCGCGCGACGTCGCCCGCAGCTTCCAGAACGGCGTCGCGCTCGTCGATCATCAGCGCGTCCACGTCGAGAGTCGACAGGCTCCGCCGGTGCTCGAGGATCATCGCGGCACCGCCCCCAACGTACACGTGGCCCTTCAACCCGCGCTCGCGCAGCCGCTCGGATAGCGCCTCGAAAGCCCGCATGACAGCATCCTTGTCAAGGGATCCAGGCATGCTTCTCCCCGCCCCGCGCGTCCAAGTCCCGGGGGTCCGGGAACGCTCCGTGCCGGACGAACGCGGGCGGAGCGTAGAGCACGGAATCCAACGCGATGCTACGGACCGAGGAAAGCACCCAAGGCACGTCGAGGAATCGCTCCGGCTCTTCGATCCATGCCGGCACGGGGTAGGCGTGCATGAGGGCGATATGCTCCGTCACGGCGGCCAGCAAGGCGTCCCAGCGGGTGCCCGTCAGCGGAGCGGGATCCTGCAGGGCCGCGATCTGGAGATCCTGCGGCAATTGATGGAAGCGCCGGGGAAGATCGTGCATCAGCATCCTGCATCGAGTGGCGTCGTCCGGGGCCTCCCAGATGACACGGCTGTAGCCCTCCACGCGGGAATCCGTTTCCACCGCCCTCATTTTGCCTCTATTCCGAAGCCTCTAGATGATGGGCTGGAGCAGCGCCTTGCATGCCCCGATCGAGGCTCCACCAGTCAATAGCGCCGCCTGGGAAGGCACCAGGCGGGGCGAGACCGCCAATCTCCTCTGTCCCGAGGACCCGCTCCGTGAACGGCCGGATCTCGCGTGCGAAGAATGGTTCGGTAGCTCGGGCGTCGACTGGTAGTCGGCGAGGTCGCGAAACCGGGGCCGCAATCGCTCCCGCACGATCCGAACGTCGTCGTCGCGGGCGAGTCCCTTTCCCGGCGTGGAAGCAACCGCCTCGCCGAGTAGCGGGTCCATCCGCCAGTTTATCCACGAGATCCCGGCCGGTCGGGGTACGCTGGTGGGGGATGGCGTTGCGCCGCGTCTTCGTGGACTGGGTCGAAGGCGGCGAGGCTTGCGCGACGGGAAGTTCCGCGCGTCATTTGACCCGTGTGGCCCGCCTGCGTCCCGGAGAGCGGGTCGAGGTTTCGGACCAGGTGAGAGCCTACCGGGCCGTGACCGCGACATGCTCGCCCGGAGAAGTACGATTCCGTATCGAAGGGCCACTTCCGGAGGCGGCTCAAACTCCCGTGGTGGTCGCCGCCCTGGCCATCATCAAGTTCCCTCGCTTCGAGTGGGCGATCGAGAAGCTGACGGAACTGGGCGTGCATGCCGTCACTCCGGTGGTGGCGGCTCGCAGCGACACATCGCTTTGCGCAGCCGCTTCCAAGCGACTGGAGCGGTGGCGCCGGATCGCGTTCGAGGCCGCTCAGCAATCCAGGCGGCTGGCGGCTCCCCCCGTGGGACCACCAGCTCGATTCGACGAATTCGTGCGGAACTGCACAGCGGGGTCGCGGATCCTGGCCCAGCCGGGCGGGCCGCAGCTTTCAGGGGCTTGCCAGGGCAGGCCAACGACGTTCCTTGTCGGGCCCGAGGGTGGATGGACCGATAGCGAGCAGCAACTCGCAGGAGAGCATGGTTTCAAGCCCGCGGGGCTGGGACCAACCGTGCTGCGCTCCGAAACGGCTGCGCTCGCCCTCGCCGCGATTTGCAGCAACTTATCCGGAACGGAGGACGGACAATGACGACACCGAGCGCGGAGCGTGTGCGCCGCTGCATGGAGCTGTTTGATGCAGCGAACTCGCAGGACCCGAACAAGGAGCGCGACGGGGCTCCGAAGGAACTGGTCTACGCGCGGCGAATGTCGGCATGGCTGGACAAGCTCGACCCCAAGGCCCCGAGCGAGGTGAGGCTGGCGGTCCGAGCGCAGCACATCCGCCGATGGGAGATCCCTCGGAACAGCTACCCGAATGGCAGGGCCGCCTACCTCCGATGGAGGAAGGATTTAGGCAGGTTCCACGCCGAAACAGCCGGAGCGATCATGCTCGATTGCGGATTCGACAGCAAGACGGTCGACAGGGTCAGCGCAATCATTCGCAAGGAACGATTCAAAGTCGACCCTTGGGCCCAACTGCTCGAGGACGTCGCGTGCCTGGTGTTCCTGGAACACTACTTCGAGGCCTTCGTGGAAGAGCAGGAGGAGGACAGCCTAGCCAACATCCTTCGGAAAACCTGGCTGAAGATGTCAGAGCGCGGGCGAGAGGCAGCCAAGACGATTAGCTACACGCCTCGTTGCGCCTCCTTGCTCGACGCAGCCTTGGGGTCGTAGGGCTGGGGCATCGTCCGCACCCATCTCGAGCGGTCGCGAGGGCATTCAGGCTTCGCTCATCACCGGATGCGCTCCTATCCAGCGGAGCTTCCGGGACCCGCTGGCGTCCCCTCGAATGATCCTGACAACTTCGCAAAACCCTCCACGTCGGCTGCCAAGACTTCGGCCGAGGGACCGATCGGCGTCGTGGAAGCCTGCTGCCTGCGGGTTGGCACAACAGCGGCCGTCGAGGTCAGCCCCGATTCCTGTCGCACATAGCGGAACGGGCGGAGTCCAACGCGGATCTGATGCCCGGCACAAGAGTTGTCGGCCTGCCCGTTTCGCGAAGCCTGCGGCTTTGTTGACTGCAGCACTTGCTACGCGAGGAGTCGATGCAACCCGCCGGACTCGGTTGCAGTTCCAGCAGGCTGCATGGGTGTCGACTGGAGCCGACCTTATGGAGGGTGCCGAAGGAAGCGGTCGAAGTCCGAATTTACAACTACCGGTCCCTGATTCTGACCATCAGCCGAGACTGGAACTGACAATCAGACGAGGTGAGAATTAACTATCCGTCGACGCGCAAAGTGACATTTAGCCGCTCTCTTCCAATGCCGGCGCGAATGCTCGACACAGCGGTCATTCCATGGCAGGCAGGGGCAATGCTGCCAGAATCGATCGGGCAGTCGGCTGTCACTCTAGTTCACGGGCCGCACCAGTGCAGAAAGCCCACACTAGCTCAACCGGTGAGAGAGCCGCTCGGACACCCGTGTCTCGGCTTTCCAGACCACGTCGCGCTGACTGCCGGGCGACCCGTTGGGAATCGCGACTAGGTGAGCGTCATGGAGAAATGGACCGAGGCTCTCGCGCCAGAGGAACTGCGGACGAGGGTGGACAGTGTCCGCGCCAACCACTGGCTCGACCTTCAGACAGACTACAACTTGGCCGAAGCTCGACGAACGCAGCAGCGCAACCCGGCGGCCTGAAGGGGGCTATCTGACACGCAGCACGAGCTCAGGCCACTCGCGATCTAGAACGTGAACCGGAGGACCAAGTGGATTTCGCGACTGTGGCTGTCGTAGACCAAGTCGGGTCGGTCGAATACCGCGTGCCCGGCGATCAGGTTGTTGCGGGTGATGTTCGACGGCACGGCCCGCACACTGCTCAGCGAGCCGGGCGTGAACTGCGGGTGGTTGAGCGCGTTGTAGAACGCGGCTCTAAACTCGACGGCCTTTGACTCGCCGATCGACAGCCTCTTGCTCACGCTGACGTCGAAGTTGTTGATGCCGCGCAGTGGCAGCGTGTTCCGGCCGCCGTTCGGGTGCACTCCGGGACCGGCCTTGACGTAGCGCGCGTTCGGATTGTCAGCGAGGTATCCGACGACTTCTCCGCCGCTGTTGGTCAGCGGGGTGACGTCGCTTCCCGTGCGGTCTCTGCCGTCGGGATTGACCACGACGCGGTCTGTCGCGCCGTCGAAGTTCCGATTGGAGTCGAGCCCGCTCTGCACCGTGGCAAATTGGGGCGACTCCGCCGTGTACATGCCGGAAAGGACCCAGTTTCCCAGCAGGTTCTTGCGCAGCCACCGTGGTGAGTTCCGATACCACGGAATTTCGTAGACCCACGCGATCGTAAAGCGATGCGTGCGGTCGAGGAACGAGCGCCCGCGTTCGGCGCGCATATCCTGGAAGTCCTGCGGACGCCGCGGCGACAGTAGGGTCGAGAACAGGTCAGCCGTGCTGTCGTCGATGTTCTTGCTCCACGTGTAGGCGCCAATGAATTGGAGCCCGTTCGAGAACCGCCGCTTCGCCTCCGTGGCAAGCCCGTGGTAAATCGAGTTGCCCCGATTGGGAAACGCGAAGATGAACGGGCTGAATCCGGCCTCGGCGAATTCCGGTAGTGAGTTCGGCTGCGCGTCGATGTCGGCGAGAGTCAGGGTCAGCGCGTCCAGCCCCGGCTGGGCCGGGCTCTGGAAGAATGTTGGTAGCGAGAGCTGCGGAGTCGCCCGGGCCGTAAGTGGCAGGATTGTCTGCGTGAAGAGCCGGACGCCGCGGGTCCCGAGATAGCGAGCGGACAGCGTGTAGTCCTCCGCGACGACACGCTCGACCCCGAAGTTCCATTGGATCGAGTAAGGCAGGTGCTGGTCTGGGATATAGGTCGACGTAATAGAGCGCGCCGCCTCTTCGTCCAGGTTCTCGGGACGCTGGTCTGGTCGGATGCCTCCGTTGGCGAGATAGTTCGGGGTGTCGACTGTCGGATCGCCTCGGAACGTGTTCTCCAGCTGCGGCGGCTTCTGGAGCTGCCCCAGGTTCGTGAAGTAAGTGTCATAGGCGATGCCGAAGCCCGCCCGGACGACGGTCCGGCCCGCCGAGCCCGGGGAATAGGCCAACCCGACCCTAGGAGCGAAATTCCCCTTCTGAGCCTTCGGTACCCCGAAGGTCAGCACGCCCGGAACGCTGGAGATGGCATTCAGTTGCTGCAGGGTGTCTCCGTAGGGTATGCCCTTGTACTCGTGGCGCAGGCCGAGGGTGAGCGTGACGTTGCGCCGAACCTTGGTCTCGGCACTGAAGTACGAGTAGAACTCGGTGTTGTTTCCGTGGTACACGCCCCCGCCGGTGTTGCGCTCGGCCTGGATATCGGGACTCAGGTCGAGCAGGTACCGCTCGAGGGTCGAGTAGTTGTAGTCCCCGCGCTGCCGTTGCACGAACAGTTCGGACGTGATGTTCCGGCGGGCGTCCACCCCGAACTTGAGCGTGTGGCGGCCACTCACGAAGGTAAGGTTGTTAACGGCCTGGTAGGTGTTCTGCACGCCTCGTTGCGGCGAGACGACATACGGGCCGATCTGGATGTCGAGATCCTGCTCGATCGTAATGTTCGGGAAAGAGTCCAGCCCCGGGAATTCGAAGTCTCCCGACGGCAGGTTGTCGGACGAGCGGGTGTAGGCGAGCCGGGTCTCGTTGAACCAGGCCGGCGAAAGGGTCCGGAAGTACGAGAGCGTTGCCAAGTGCCGGCTGCCCTCGCGCTCGCTTGTGAACGTCGGAAGGTCGGGCACCGAGCCTGGGTCCACCGCGACGGACGCATTGTCAATGTAGCGAAAGCGCAACTGGTCCCCGCGTGTCCCGGTGTAGTCCGTGCTGACCAGCCAGGTGCTGTTGTCCTGGTACGTGGGCACATTGATCGGCAGGACCCCGATCGGAATGTCGGTGCCCCTGACCGTCGTCGTGCGCTCGGCGGCCGGGGCAGGTGGCACGTAGCGCTTCAGCACGTCGAGGTTCGTACTCGACAGGCCCTGAATCCGATCCAGGTCGGCGAAGCCCTGCGCTGTCGGCGAAGAGAAGGGGCGGCCCGGTGCAGAGGCCTCGCCGACCGGGTTCAGCTGAAACGTCCCGAAATAGAAGAGCCGATTGCGGATAACGGGTCCCCCGACGGTGCCACCGAAGCGGTTGTCGTCCAATCGCGGATTCTCTTGGATGCCCCTGCGCTTGTTGGATTCGTCAAGCGCGTTCAGGTGGCGATTCGCGAAGTACTCGTAGAAGGAACCGTGGACATCGTTCGTGCCGCTCTTGACGACCGTGTTGAACTGACCGCCGGTTGAGCGGCCGAATTCCGCACTGTACTGGTTCTGGAGCAGGGAAAACTCAGCCACCGCCTCGTTCGGCACGTCAACGACTCGCCCGGTGACGCCCTTATCGTTGTTGTCTGTACCCTCGACCATGAAATTGTTGTTGCGAGGCCGCTGGCCGCCGATCGATGGGCCCTGGCCCAGTCCCGTGCCCCCGCTTGAAGCAACGCCGGCACCCTGCAGCGACAGATTCAGCACTCCGTGGGCAATGTCCGAGCTGGGACTGTAGAGCGCTTGGCGGGAATCAAAGGAGCCGGTAATCGACGACGAAGTGGTGTCGATCTGAGCGATTGCCGCGGTGACTGCAACTTCCGTGTCAACCTGGCCGAGAGCCAAGGCAACGTTGACCGTGGTCGATCGGTTGAGGGCAATGGCGATGCCGGACAGGATGGCCGCCGCGAAGCCATCCGACTCGGCGGACAGGGTGTACTGTCCGACGGGGAGATTATTGAAGCGGTATGCGCCAAGTTGGTCCGTTACCTGGTTCCAAATTACCCCTGTACTGACGTTCTCGGCCTGCACGGCGCAGCCGGGAATCGACGCACCGGTCTGGTCGAGGACGGTGCCGACCAAATGTCCATCCGCCGCTTGTCCGAAGACTTGGCCGGGCCAGCCCCAGAGGGTTCCGATGACTGCCGCTGCCGGAAGATACCGGAGTCGCATTGAGTGCTAGCCTCGATACCCAACTAAGTTTTAGATGTGAGAGTTCGGGGGCTTCCTAGTCTCAAAGGCTTTTCGTTACAGGTGTGTTCTCATGATGGCTAGCATGTGGTTGTGGTTGTTTGCATGTGATTTCCACATTGTGGTTGTCAAATTTCCGCACGCATCCCCCGAACTCGGCGGCCTGTCCGCTCCGTGGCACCAGCGCCTCGCTCGCGGATGGCCTGGCGCTCCCACGGGCGTCCCCAGCGCTTCCCGCTCGCACCGGTCCGGATCTTGCATCTATTCCGGATAAGCCTCTAATTCCAAATGATATAGACTGCTCCAACTGCCCCTGCGCGGGCTCGTCCGCACCCTCGCCCGCCGTTCTTCCAAGCGGTGCTCTCCTGCCCGCCCTGTCCCTCCTGCCCGCCCGCCCCGCTGTCCCGGCTCCCCCAACTCCTCTCGGCTGTTGACTCACGATGGCAATTGACGTATAGTGGACATTGAAGGCTAACAGGCATTAACGCATGCATGACCCCGCCCAGCGCTTCCTCCTCCCCCACAACAGCACCCACCGCCGCTACGAGGCCCTGCGGGCGCTCTTCGTCGACCACGCCCCCCTCGACGAGGCCGCCAGCCGCTTCGGCTACGCCTCCGGCACCCTGCGCAACCTGCGCGCTGCCTTCCTCCACCAGCCCGACCGCCCCTTCTTCCTCCCCGACCGCCGCGGCCAGAGCAAGCCCCCGTCCGGCCCCGACCGCGACCAGCGCATCCTCGCCCTGCGCCAGGAGCGCAACCTCTCCGCCTCCGAAATCGCCGCCCGCCTCACCTCCGAGCACGACCTGCCCGTCAGTGCCACCAGCGTCGCCCGCGTCCTCAAGCGCGCTGGCTTGCCCAAGCTCTGGCGCCGCACTGCCGAGCAGCGCGCCCAAGGCGCCCGGCCCGCTCCGGCCCCCGTCGCCGACCGCCGTGCCCTCGACCTGTCCCCCCGCCGCTTCCGCACCGACTTCGGCGGCCTGTTCCTGTTCGCCCCCGACCTCGCCCGCCTCGGCCTCGACCCGCTCCTGCAACGCCACCGCCTGCCGGGCAGCGCCATGATCCCTCCCGGCTGCGCGTTCCGCTCCCTGCTCGCCCTCAAGCTGTGGGGCATCGGCCGGCCGGCCCGCGTCATGCCCGAAGCCCTCGACCAGGGCCTCGCCCTCTTCGCCGGCCTCAACGCCGTCCCCCAGCGCGCCACCCTCACCGAGTACACCTGCCGCGTCGACCCCCGCCTCTGCCCCGCGCTGATGGACGACTTCCACCACGCCGCCCATGGCCTCGGCTCCGGACGCTCCTTCGACCTCGACTTCCACACCATCCCCTATCACGGCGACGACGCCCTGCTGGAACGCCACTACGTCTCCAAGCGCAGCCGCCGCCAGAAGGGCGTGCTCGCCTTCCTCGCCCGCGACGCCGACGCCCGCCTGTTCGCCTGGGCCAACGCCCGCCTGCGCAAGGACGGCCAGAACGACGAGATCCTGCGCTTCGCCGAGGCCTGGCGCGCGCGCACCGGAGAACTGCCCGCCGAACTCGTCTTCGACTCCCGCCTGACCACCTATGCCAACCTCGCCCGGCTCAACCAGATGGGCATCGCCTTCCTGACCCTGCGCCGGCGCACCGCCAAGATGGTTGCCGAACTGCTCGCCGTCCCGCCCGCGCAGTGGCGCAAGGTTACGCTCGCCAACCTCGGCCGCATCTACCGCACGCCGCGCATCCTCGAGCGCACGGTCCACCTCAAGCACTACCCGGAAGCCATCCGCCAGATCGCCGTCACCGATCTCGGCCACGAGAAGCCGACCCTGCTGCTGACCAACCAGATGGACGAGCCGGCGGCCCGCCTGATCGACCGCTATGCGCGCCGCATGGTGATCGAGAACACCATTGCCGACGCCATCGACTTCTTCCACATGGACGCGCTGTCGGCCGCCGTCCCGATGAAGGTCGATCTCGACGTCCAGCTCACGGTGATGGCCAGCTCGCTGTACCGCCTGCTCGGCCAGCGCATCGGCAACGGCTTCGAGGTCGCCAAGGCCAGCACCCTCTTCCGCAAGCTGGTGCATGCCAGTGCCAGCATCGACATCACCGACAGCGAGATCACCGTCAGCCTGGGGCGCCGGGCCAACAACCCGCTGCTGCTAGCTGCCGGCTATGCCGATATCCGGGAATCCATTCCCTGGCTCGACAATCGCACCCTTCACCTGCGCTTCTTCTGACGTCGGATTGGTCACATTTTTGATGACTGTTGGGAATCGAGGCTAGCTTAGCGGTTCCCCGCGGCACGGGCGACACGGGCGCGTACAACAATCGGTCAGGTTCCGTAGGGCGAGCCCTCCCGTTCGAGTGTCCACGAACGACAGCCAGCGCCCGTCGGGAGACGGGGCGCCCCAGAGGTTGACGGCAGGCCCCTGCCAGACGGGTCGAGCTCCGGGGAGAGCTTCCGAATCGTCGCCCCAGAGCGATAGAGGAACGCAAAGGGCGAATGCAAGGGCGGCAGATTTCGCCGGCGAACGGAGCATCGCGGGTTGACGGCCTCCCGGCCGACGTTCCTCCGTAGTGTACAGGCCGATCCGAGAAACCAGGTTAGCGCCGGCTATGCCAGTAGCTCCCGAATCACGTTCCCGCTGACATCCGTCAGTCGGAAGTCGCGCCCTTGGTGCCGGAATGTCAGCTTGGTGTGATCCAGCCCCAGGCAGTGCAGGATGGTCGCCTGCAGGTCGTTCACGCCGATCGCATCCTCGATGACCTCGAGGCCGAAATCGTCGGTCCGCCCGACCGCGTGGCCGGGCCGAATCCCTCCTCCGGCCAGCCACATGCTGAAAGCCAGCCGGTGGTGGTCCCGGCCCCGGGTCGCCTCGCGGCTCGGCGTGCGGTCCTCGACCATGGGAGTGCGACCGAATTCCCCGCCCCAGACCACGATCGTCGAGTCAAGCAGGCCGCGCTGCCGGAGGTCGGCTATCAGCGCCGCCGATGGCTTGTCGGTGGCGAGGCTCTGCTTTTCGATGTCTTTCTTGAGCTCGGCGTGGTGGTCCCAGCTCGCGTGAACGAGCTGCACGAATCGCACGCCTCGCTCGACCAAGCGCCTTGCCAGCAGGCAGTTCCGTCCGAACTGCGCGGTCGGCTCCTCTTCCACCCCGTAGGCATCAAGGGTCGCCCTGGATTCCCCAGAGAAGTCGAGCAGCTCGGGAGTGGCCATTTGCATGCGGAACGCCAGCTCATAGGAGGCGATGCGAGCTTCGACCTCCGGATCCCCGCTTTCGGCGCGGTGCATGTCGTTCAGGTCGCGGAGGGCGTCGAGACGGGCGCGTTGGGATGAGCGGCTGTATCCGGGCGGATTGGAAAGGTGCAGGACGGCATCGCCGCTGCCGCGGAACGGCACCCCTTGGTAGCTGGACGGCAGGAACCCGCTTGACCAGATGCCGCTGCCGGCGTCGGCCCCGCTGCCGGAGTTGAGAACAACGAAGCCCGGCAGGTCTCGCGACTCGCTGCCCAAGCCGTACGTCACCCACGCGCCCATCGATGGATGCCCGACGAATGGAGTGCCGCAGGCCATCATGAGCTGGCCTGTGTGGTGGTTGATCTGGTCGGTCGTCATCGAACGAACGACACAGATGTCATCCGCGCCCCTGCCCGTGTGAGGCAGGAGCTCTGAGAACGCCGTGCCGCTCTCTCCGTGTTGGTCGAAGCGCCTGGGACTGGCCCAGATCTTGGAATCGGGCTGAATGAAGGCGAGTTCCAGGTCGCCTGCGATCGATTCGGGCAGGGACTGTCCGTCCCAGCGCCGCATCGAGGGCTTGTAGTCGAGCAGATCAAGCTGGCTGGGCCCGCCCGCCTGAAACAGGAAGATGACGTTCTTCGCGGTCGGGTGGAAGTGAGGAGCGTGCGGCCGCAGGGGATCGGGCTCCGCTGCGAGCAGACCGTCCTGGGCGAGCAAGCGAGTAAGCGCGATGGCGCCGAGCCCGCAGGCGGAATCCCGGAGGAATCGGCGACGGGCGGGGAGGCCGTCGCTTGGACCGTTGCTGCCGTGCGATCGCATCTTCGGCCGGGTCCCCGCCGCTCGCGGATCGGGATCATCGCGAATCTTGTCGCCGCCTCGCACTGTGTTCGCTAGGAAAGGGCTGGTCATGTCCTTGTGAGGAATTCGGTCAGATTCAAGAGGACGCTGGCAAGAGCCGTCCAAGTGGAGGCTTCAACGTCGGCTGCGGAAGTGCTTGCATCGAGCCGGGATCCCGACTCCGACTCCTCGGCGAAGATGCGGCGCTGGCGCTCGTAGTAGGCAAGCAATCGGCCGGCCTCGCCCTGGCTGGGGTCCCGAGAAAGGCAGAGCCTGAAACCGTATCGAATCCGGTCTCTCGCTGTGGGACCTCCCTCTCTAGCGATCCGCTTAGCCAGTTCCCCGGCCGCCTCCGCAAAGACCGGATCGTTGAGCAAGGTCAGGGCCTGAAGGGGAGTCGTCGACCGGTCCCGCTTGCAAGCGACCTGCACTGTGTCCGGAGCATCGAACGTCTCCAGCTGAGGGTACAGCAATGTTCGCTGCCGGAATATGTAGAGGCCGCGCCGGTAGTTGTCCGCCCCAACGCTCTGGGGCCATTGCACGAAGTTGCCGAATCCGATCTCGGTGGCACCTTCCGGCAGGTACGGCCGCACGCTGGCTCCGCCGACCCGGCGGTCAAGCCGCCCCGCGGCCGCGAAGGCTGTGTCGCGGATGGTCTCCGCAGGGAGCCGCATGCGGGACTGGCGGGCCAGCAGGCGGTTGACCGGATCGACATCCGAGAGCTCGGGACGGACGTCCGAGGATTGGCGGTACGTGGAAGAGGTGACGATCAGGCGATGGAGCGCCTTGATGTTCCATCCGCTCTCCATGAACTCGACCGACAGCCAGTCAAGCAGCTCCGGGTGGCTCGGAAGCTCGCCGCGCGCCCCGAAGTCCTCGGGAGTCGAGATCAGGCCGGTGCCGAAATACTGCTGCCAGATGCGGTTTACCGCAACACGCGCTGTCAGCGGGTTCTCCCTCGACACCAGCCAGCGTGCTAGTAGCAGTCGGTTTGGCTTGCCGGCCGGCAGCGGCGGCAGCGCAGACGGAGCGGACGGCTCGACCGGTAGGCCCGGCCGGCGGTAGTTCCCGCGAATCAGAATCCGCGTCTCGGGCGGGGTCGGATTGTCCGCCATCGTGTAGGCCTGGGTGAGCGCTGGGTAGGCCTCCTCCAGCTTCTTGTATTCCTTCTTGAGTTCGTCGAAATCGAGATCCTCGTAGCCGTCGGGCGTCTGGAAGTCGTAGCCGTCTATGACGCTTCGCACGAAATAGCGCGAAAGACGGTCGCTTTGCTTGGATGTTCGCAGGTGAACGGGCGTCCGCACGACATCGGTCCCGCCATCGAGCTCGAACAGGAGCAGGTCCCAGAGAATCTTCCAGATCGGCTCGAGGTCCGAGCCCGGATCGGTCGCGGCCTCGAGGATCCTGGCTTCCCAATAGGCCTGCAGCTCGGGAACCTTGTAACGCTCGAACAATTCGCCGCGCCGCCTCTCGAAATCCGGGCGCCGTTCCATGTAAGGACCGCGCTCGCCCTGCAGAGGCGCGTCGATGTCGATCTCGGTCGCCGTATTGAAAAAAGCATATAAGCCGTAGAAGTCCTTCTGGCTAATCGGATCGAACTTGTGGTCGTGGCATCGGGCGCAACCGGCCGTGAGCCCCAGCCATACGGTCGCCACAGCGGCGGTTCGCTCGACGGTGCGCTCGACTCGGTCCATCTCGACGGGAAAGCCCCCCTCGCGGTTGTGCAGTGAATTCCGGTGGAATCCTGTCGCGACGTGTTGGTCGACCGTCGCGCTCGGCAGCAAGTCCCCGGCAATCTGCTCGACCGTGAAGCGGTCGAAACCGATATTGCGGTTGAATGCGTCGATCACCCAGTGGCGCCAGCGCCATGCGAACGGACGGATGTAGTCGGCCTGGTATCCGTCGCTTTCGCCGAAGCGAGCCTGATCGAGCCAGTGCAGCGCCTGCATTTCGCCGTGGTGGGGAGATGCAAGCAAGCGCTCGGCGGCGCGTTCGTAAGTTTCCGAGCCGCCCTCGAGGCGCTCGACCGCGGCCGGGCTCGGAGGCAATCCGGTGAGGTCCAGACTCAGCCGGCGCAGCAGGGTGCTTGGCGCTGCCTCCGGGGATGGCCTGATGCCTTCCGCGTCCAAGCGTGCAGCGACAAAGCTGTCGATCGGGTTGCGGACCCATGTCTCGCCACGGACGCGCGGGACGCGCGGACGCTCAGGCCGCTCGAATGCCCAGTGGCCGGGCCGCTGTCGGTCAGTCGAGCCGGCGCTTCGAGGCGCCGGCCAGACCGCGCCCTGATCGATCCACGTCGACAGCAGGTCGATCTGGGTCGGTGGGAGTCGATCCGCCCCCAAGGGCATGACCGGGCCATCGGAGACAGGCCGGACCAGCATTCGGACAAGCAGGCTGCCGGCGCCGTCCCCGGGCTTGATCGCATCAGGAATCCCGGACTGGCCTCCCTGCATGGCTTCGCGGGCATTGTCCAGACGCAAGCCTCCGGATCGGCTCGCCTTGCCGTGGCACCCGGAACAGTGCTCGCGAAGGATCGGCTCGATGTCTCGCTCGAAGTCGACGGCCGTCGTCTGGGCGTTGGCTGCCAGGGCGCCCAGACGAACAGCTAGCGCGATGAGGTAGATTGATCTCACTTGACCCGCCGAACGGTTCGCAGCCACGGTATCAGACTCGGGCCGGCCGGCCGTGCAGGCACGCGGCGAGAGGCGCGGCTTGAATCGCGCGGCTCTTAGTGCTTTCATGGAACCGGACAAAGGGGTCTGGCCTCGTTCCAATGCTTCGCCGAGACGCAATCAAGGGCATCGCAGGAGCCGGGGCGCTCGCCTCGGGAGCCGTCGGGGGGTCGGGATTCCTCGCGGCTGCCGAGCGAACCGTCGCGTCAGACATGGTGCGCTTCGGCCCGGACATCGAGCCGCTGGTCCGCCTTGTCGAAGAGACTCCGCGCGAAGACTGCATCGAAGTCCTGGCTGCGCGCCTGAGATCGGGACTTTCGTACCGGGAGTTCCTCTCGGCCTTGTTCCTGGCGGGAATCCGAAACGTGAGCCCCCAGCCCCCGGGGTTCAAGCTCCACTGCGTCTTCGTCCTCCACTCGGCCCACCAGCTGAGCCTGGACGCGCCAGTGAGGGAAAGGCTGCTTCCGCTGCTGTGGGCGCTGGACTACTTCAAGCAATCGCAGGAGCGCGACGCCGAAGAAGGCGACTTCCGGCTGCGCGAGGCGAAGGGCCCGCTTCCTCCAGCGAGCAAGGCGTGGGGCGAGTACCGCGTCGCAATGGAATCGTGGGACGAGCAGCGCGCGGATCGCGCCATCACGGCCTTGGCCCGTACGAGAGGTGCGCACGAGGTCATCGAGGGCATGTGGCGGTACGGCGCGAGGGACTACCGGAACATCGGGCACAAGGCGATCTTCACCGCGAACACCTGGCGAACGCTGCAGACGATAGGCTGGCGGCACGCGGAACCAGCACTGAGGTCCCTCACGATGGGATTGCTGGATTTCGGAACCAAGCGCCGCATGAACGGTTACGGCTTCGAGGACCAGTCGCACGCCGCGAACACGGAACTGGCGCGCAAGATGCTGCCCGAGTTGCCGGCCGAGTGGAACTCGGGGGGATCAACCCGCCCGTCGGCAACCGAAGAGGTTCTGTCCGCAGTCCGCAGTGCCAGGCCCGTTCCGGCCAGCGCTGCGGTCGGCGCGATGCTGGCGGACGGAGAAATGAGTTCGCGGGAAGCGTGGGAGGGAATTCACCTTGCTGCAGGCGAGCTGATGCTGAGGCTTCCCGGGATTCTCGGCGTCCACTGCGTGACTTCGGCGAACGCCCTCCACTATGCCTTTCGAATGTCAAGCGAGGAGGAAACGCGCCTCTACCTCCTGCTCCAGGGCGTCGGGTGGATGAGCCAGTTCGCGCGCTTCATGTCGGGGCAGGAGGAGTTCAGGGACCTCGACATCAGCAAGCTCGAAGGGGCGGATGTACCCGAGAGCCCGGACGAGGCGGCAGCTGAATTCCTCGGGCTCCTGACAACCGATGCGGACGAAGCCGCCCGCAAGGCTCTCGGCTACGCGCTGGCGCACTCGGATTTGACTTCGTTCCTGCAATCGGCCCGCAGCGTCTTGTTCCGCAAGATCGAAGAATCGCATCACTTCAAGTTCGCGGCGGCGGTCTTCGAAGACCTCTACCTGGTGGACCCAGCCTGGCGGCCGCATATGCTCGCAACGGCGGCGTACTACCTGCGGGGCACGCAGGATCCGGACTCGGAGGTTGTCGAACGCGCGCGCGACGCGCTGAAGATCGGCTGAGGGCCTCGTCACTCCGACCGGGCGGACGCAGGGGATCCCAAGACGTCCGGGACACCACGCCACAGTCCCTGGCGGGATCGATCTGATGGCGGAGAGCGGTGCCGATGAGGTGAGGCATTCGCAGGGCAAAGCGCGACTCGTGCCTCGCTTCGCGGTCTTGGTGTATGCTTACGTTTTTAGCCGGAACTAATTCCGATTTGTCGATGCGCTTAGTCTTGCTATTGCCGTTGCTAGCGCTACCTCCTTCGGCGGCAGCGGAGCAGCCGCTTGGCTTCTCCCACAGCGCCCACATCGAGAAAGCGAAGATGCAGTGCGTCGACTGCCACACGGGGGCTACATCACGGGACTCGGCGGGTATTCCGTCAATCAGCAAGTGCATGCTCTGCCATCAGTTCATCGGCAAGGACTTGCCCGAGGTAGTCCGCCTGACCGAGTACTGGGACAGAAAGCGCGAGGTCCCCTGGATACGGGTGTACGGGTTCAAGAAGGAGGCAGCGGTCCAGTTTCGCCACGCCCCGCACGCCCGCGCAGAGATCGCCTGCTCGCAATGCCACGGTGACGTCGCCTCCATGGCCGTCGCGGTCAAGGCCGCAGACCATACGATGGGCAGCTGCGTTACCTGCCACCGCGAAAACAAGGCCAGCGACGATTGCCTGGCCTGCCACTTCTAGATGGGGAGCAGGATAACGATGAGAGGGGCGAACATCGTCGGGGAACGGCCACTGGCCTCTTCGGTCCTGCGGCGGCTGCGGTTCGCGGGCACTCGCCCGAAGGTCTCGTAAGATGGATCGTCGCAATTTCTTCAAGCTGGTCGGAACCGCCTCGGGCGGAGCGATGACCGGCGCTTGCGGCAAGCAGGCCGAGCAGATCATCCCTCTTCTGGTCAGCGAGGAAGAGATCGTACCGGGCGTAGAGGAATGGCATCCGAGCGTCTGCGGGGAATGCGGCGCGGGATGCGGAACGGTGGCCCGGGTCATGGCCGCCGAGAGAGAGATCGAGGTCGACGGCGAGCGCGTCCGCCAACGGGTGGCCGCCATCAAGAAGCTTGAAGGCAACCCCTTGGATCCCGTCAGCGGAGGCCGGCTCTGCGCTCGCGGCCACGCGTCCTTGCAGTCCATTTACAACCCGGACAGGCTGCGCGGCCCGATGAAGCGCGCAGGCCAGCGAGGGGAGGGCAGGTTCGAGCCGATTGCCTGGGAGGACGCCCTCGAGGAGGTCGCCAGATCGCTGGAGAGCGCAGTCGCGTCGGATCCAAGCAAGATCCTGTTCCTCGCTCGTCCGCAGGCGAGTGCCCGCTCTGCGAGCATAGCCCGCTTCCTCGACTCGCTGGGGGCCCCGCCCTCCAGAAGCGTCGGCACCGGCGACTTTTCAGCGGAAATCGAGGCGTCGAAGCGCGTCTTCGGATGGAACGGGATACCGGTCTACGAAATCCAGGACTCCACCCTAGTCCTCTCGATCGGTGCGGACTTCCTCGGCGGCTGGGTTTCGCCGGTGCTCTACTCCAGGCGCTACGGTCATATGCGCCAGGGCCGGCGCGAGCTGCGCGGCCGGCTCATCCACGCTGAGTCGCGCTTCTCGCTCACCGCTTGGAACGCGAACCGCTGGCTCCCGGTATGGCCTGGCGGGGAGCTGGCACTGGCACTGGGCATCGGACACGTCCTCGTCACCGACGATCTGGCGGCTTCGCTTGCCGACGCGCCGAAGGAGCTTGTCTCGGCATTCACTGGGGTCGATCCGGAATGGGCCTCGGCACGCTCTGGAATTCCAATCGAAGCGATACGCGAGACAGCAATCGCCCTGGCCGAAGCATCCGCCCCGGTCGTCGTGGCCGGCGCGTCGATGGTGCGAGAGAACTCGGCCGACGCGGTGACCGCAGCGTGCGCGCTGAACGTGCTGCTTGGCCGTGCCGGCCGCCCGGGCGGCGTGATGCCGCCTGCAGTGTCCGGCACCGGGCTCGAAGGCACGCGAGCGGCGCCCGAGGGCTGGGAGAGGAGGCTCGCCGATGCGGAGATCGTGTTCGTGGACGGCGTGAATCCCGCCTACAATTCGCCGGCGGTCGAGGCCTCGCTGGCCAAGGCCGGAACGGTGGTTTGCTTCTCTCCGTTCGCGGATGACACAGCGGCTTTCGCGGATCTGCTCCTTCCCGACCACGACCCGCTCGAGCGCGGCTCCGCCTGCGTGCCGGATGCATCCCCTGTGCTTGCGGTCAGCGCCACGGAAGCTTTCGCGGCGCCACTCCACGACACGCGGGCTACCGAGGAGATCCTAGCCGTGTTGGCCGAGGCAGCCGGCAAGCCGTTCGAAGCGGTCGACGCAGCGAGCGTGCTCGCCGGGCTTTACAGCCAAGCGGGATCGCCAGAGCCAGGCCCCGCGCAATTCATCCGCGAACGCCTGCGCGAAGGCGGCTGGCGCGGCGAACGCGACGGGACGCAGGAAATCCGCTCGGCGCAGGTTGGCAACTTCCCGACAGACAGCAAACCGGAAGGGATGCTGTTCCAGGCCTATGCTTCGCTGCAATTCGGCGATGGAGCCGGCGCGAACCGGCCATGGATGCAGGAGCTGCCCGACCCCACTTCGAGCGCGATGTGGGGCACTCCAGTTGAACTGGATCCGGGAACGGCGGCGGAACTCGGGGTGACCAACGGCAGCATGGTGAGGGTGGAGTCCGCAAATGGGGCGCTCGACGCCCCCGTCTACGTGAATCCAGCCGCAATTCCAGGGGTGGCGTCCATGGCGCTCGGGCAAGGCCACAAGAATTTTGGCCGCTATGCGTCCGGGCGCGGCGCGAATCCGATGGTTGTAATCGGCAATGCCCGGGACGGAGCGACCGGCGCTGTCTCTCACGGCCCGGTTGCGGTGAGGATCGCGAAGTCGGAAGCGGAGGGGCAGCTCGTCCAGTTCTCGCGACAGGATCGCGACGAGGCGCCCCACAGGGTGTGAGGAAAGGCGAAGTCGATGGCCGAGGAAGGCAAGCAGCAGGATCGGGAATCCACCGACCACGTCCCGCAGTGGGCCATGGGGATAGACCTCGACCGCTGCACGGGATGCGAGGCCTGCGTGGTGGCTTGCGCATCCGAGAACAACGTCCCGACGGCCGGCGAGGAGCAAGCCTCGCTGGGCCGGGCCAAGCACTGGATCCGCATCGACCGCTACTACGAGGGCGATTTTCCGAACGTCAAGGTCAAGTATCGTCCGGTGCTTTGCCAGCAGTGCGACAGCGCTCCCTGCGAGCCCGTTTGCCCCGTGTACGCGACGTACCAGAATGCGGAGGGGCTCAACGTCCAGATCTACAATCGCTGCATCGGAACCCGCTACTGCGCGAACAACTGCCCTTACACGGTCCGCTTCTATAACTGGTTCGCGCCGGAGTGGGCGGAGCCGTTGGGGCTACAGCTGAATCCGGACGTCTCCATCCGCCCGAGCGGCGTAATGGAGAAGTGCACGTTCTGCGCTCACAAGATCAAGCGCGCCAAGCTCGACGCCAGTGCGGAAGGGCGGGAAGTCGTGGACGGCGACGTGCAGCCGGCTTGCGTCCAGTCATGCCCCGCCGAGGCGATGGTCTTCGGCGACATGAGCGATCCGGAGAGCAAGGTCTCCAAGGCGATCGGAAGCGGACGATCCGGACAGCTGCTTGCCGACATGGGAACAAGACCTAGGGTCTTCTACCTGGAGAAAGCGGACTAGCTTGGCACCGCTACCAGCCGGCAGCATGCGAACGGTCAGTCGAATGAGAGCGTCGAAGCATCCGGGCCAGGGCGAGGTCTCGCGACCGGGGCGAAGATGAGCGTGAAATCCCCGTCAGAGGCCCCGGCCAAGAGCTTCTCGCAAGTTCGAGCCGAGATTCTGGATCGCATGGAAGGATTCAGCGCGACTTATCTCGCCGCGGTCGCGATCTGCGTGGCCGTCGTCGCGTGGGCTCTCTTCGCGTGGGGCTACCAGATCGTCTACGGCATCGGGAACACCGGTCTGGGACGTCCCGTGTACTGGGGTTTCTACATCGTCAATTTCGTGTTCTGGATCGGCATCTCGCACGCGGGCACGCTGATCTCGGCCATCCTTCGCCTCACGGGCGCGGGCTGGCGCAAGCCGGTGACACGCGCAGCGGAGGCGATCACCGTATTCTGCCTGATGATCGGCGGACTCTTCCCTTTGATCCACATTGGTCGACCGGTCTACTTCTACTGGATGCTCCCGTACCCGAACGAGCGGCTGCTGTGGCCGAACTTCCGATCGCCGCTTTTCTGGGACCTGACAGCGATCATGACCTACCTCGCGGGCAGCGTGATTTACCTCTACTTGCCGCTCGTCCCGGATCTTGCCGAAGTCGCCGGCCAGAGCAAGGGCATCAAGCGGAGAATCTACCGGGCGCTGTCGCTAGGATGGACGGGTTCGGATCGACAGTGGCAGGCGCTTGAGCGTGCCATGAAGCTCATGGCCGTCATGATCCTCGCGATCGCTGTCTCCGTGCATTCGGTTGTCGCTTACGACTTCTCGATGTCGGTCGCGCCAACATGGCACAGCACGATCTTCGCCCCGTACTTCGTCGTCGGAGCGATCTTCAGCGGTATCGCGGCGCTCGTGCTCGTGATGGCGGCCCTGCGCAAGACAATGCGGCTCGAGGAATACCTCCGGGAGACGCACTTCGTGAATCTGGGCAAGCTCCTGCTCCTGATGAGCTTGATCTGGTTGTACTTCACGTTCTCGGAACACCTGACGACGTGGTACGGCAACTTCCGTCGGGAGATCAATGTCTTCAACGTCCGGGAGCATGGATTCTACGGTTTCCTATTCTGGACGATGGTGGTCTGCAACTTCGTGATCCCCTTTGTCCTTCTCGGAATCTCCAAGCTGCGCAGCATCGCCACGATTGCGATCAGCAGCGTCGCTGTCTTGGCCGGCATGTGGCTGGAGCGATTCCTGATTGTGATTCCGACCCTCGCAACGCCTGCGCTTCCGGCTGCCTGGGGCATCTATTCGCCGAGCTGGGTCGAGCTGTCGATCACGGCCGGGACTTTCGCTGCGATGATCCTGCTCTACCTGCTGTTCGTCAAGGCGTTTCCGATTATCGCCATTTGGGAATATGACGAAGGAATACCTGCACGCTGAGTTCCGCACCAACGAGGCGGCGGCCGTCGCGATCGAGTCTCTGGCAATCGCCGGAGTCGCGAAGAGCGCGATGGAGCTGTACTCCCGCCAGCCGGTCGAGACGGATCCGCCGCTGCTCCCGCGGCGCAGCCGTATGTCGCTCGGTGCCGTGCTGAGCGCGATCGCCGTCGGGTCCGGTGTAACCGCGCTGATGTATTGGATTCAGCTCGACTATCCCCTTATGACGGGCGGGATGCCGATCATCTCGGGCTGGGCGACCGCCGTCGTGACGTTCGAAACCACGATGGCCGGAGCGGTGCTCGGAACGCTCCTCATGATGATCTGGGAAGCGGGTCTGATCGGTTCTCGGCGGCGGGCTCCCGTGCCTGAGCTGCCGGACGACGGCCTGATTCTTCAAGTCGAATGCGGCGACAGGGCAGATATCGTCAGGTCCAATCTCGAGAAGACCGGCGCCGTGCGGATCGACACAGCTGGATTCTCCGTCTAGCGGCACTTCCGGCGATCCGGATCCCAGCCCGGGCGAGACAATCGGCAGGAGGCTTCCTCGACGAATGCCGGGCCTCTTGGGAGCGGCAACAGAGGAGGCAGTCCGCGCCCGGTCCAATTGACCCCCTGCCTAGCGACCTGCCTATTCCTTGCGTTCGTAGGCTGCACACGAGGTTTTGTTGGCCCGCGCGTCCGATTCGGTGCACTGCAGGGAAACGCCGCATGTAACATGGGGCTGGTGATGGGCAGCAACCGGTATCTCGGCGGCGCGCTTGCGATCTGCGCGGCGCTGTTCGGCTCGGGCGGCGCTCTCGCCTCGGAGTTCGAATCAAACGTGCTTCCGATCCTCGAGCGGCGTTGCATCGCTTGCCACGGGGAGAATCCTCAAGCGGGGCTCAAGCTGCACACTCCGGCCGACATCCTTGAGGGCGGTCAGTCCGGAGCGGCCATCGTGCCGGGGTACCCGGACCGGAGCTTGATGCTTGCCAAGATCGTGTCGGGTCAGATGCCGATGGGGGGCGAGAAGCTGCCCGAGTCCGAGATCCTCTCGATCCGTGCATGGATCGACGAGGCCGGTCGCTCGGGCGCACTGGCGTCGGCTAGCCGCACGACAGAGACCGACGTCCTGCCGATTCTCCAGATGCGTTGCGGGCGCTGCCACGGCAAGCGGAACCAGGAGGGCGGCCTGGACCTGCGCACGACGGCATCGCGGTCACAGGGCGGGAAGTCCGGTCCGGCCCTCGTGCCAGGCAAGCCGGGCGAGAGCCTGCTGCTGCAGCGGATCGTCAACCGGGAAATGCCTCCGCCCGATATGTTGTTCGAGAACAACGTCAAGACGCCAACCGACACCGAGGTGGCGCTCCTGCGCAAGTGGGTCGCCGATGGCGCGCTGCCGGCAGACGACGAACCGGTCGCCGAGGCGCCGCTGGCCGAAAGGGATCTGTCGCACTGGGCATTCGGGCCGCCCGTCCGACCGGAGGTTCCGGAGGTCAGGAATGCCGGGCAAGTCCGCAACCCGATTGACGCATTCCTGCTCCGCAAGCTCGAGGTCGAGGGCCTCAAGCTGGCACCCGAGGCGAGCGGTCTCGCGCTGCTGAGGAGAGCGTCGCTGGACCTGACGGGAATGCCCCCAACTCCGGATGACATCAGAGCGTACCTGGCAGATACCGAGCCCGGAGCGTACGAGCGCCTTGTGGATCGGCTGCTGGACTCGGAGGAGTACGGCGAACGCTGGGCTCAGGTCTGGCTGGATCTAGCCGGATACGCCGACTCGGAGGGCGTGATTGACGAGGACCGCTTGCGACTGCATGCCTGGCGCTACCGCGATTACGTGATTCGCGCCCTGAATTCCGACAAGCCGTACGACCGGTTCCTGACGGAGCAGCTGGCAGGCGATGAGCTGATCGACTACTCCAATCTGGAAACCGTCACGCCTGAAGACGTGGACACACTGGCGGCGACCGGATTCCTGCGGATGACGCCGGACGGCACATACGGCTCCGCAACCGGATCGCTCGCCGAGCGCTTCGACGTGGTCGCGGACGAAATCGAGGTTCTAAGTTCGGCCGTGATGGGCGTAACGGTTGGCTGCGCCCGGTGCCACGACCACAAGTACGACCCCCTTTCCCAAGCGGAGTACTACAGCCTCAGCGCCGTTCTGCAGTCTGCTCTGGACCCGTACGACTGGCGGGATCCGACCGAGCGTTTTCTCGAGGTGGGCCTGGCGTCCGAGCGGAAGGCCGCCGAGAAGGCGAACGCGCCGCTGCAGAAGCAGATCAAGAAGCTCGAAGCGGAATTCGACTCGCTGGTGACTCCGTACTTCGAGCGCGAGTTGGAGAGCAGGCTAGCCGATGTCCCGCAAGGGTTGCGAGAACGGCTGCGGGAAATCGCACACACACCGAGGAAAGAGAGAACACGAGCTCAGAACACCCTTGCGGTGGAGCACGAGGAGCTGCTGAAGATTCCGAACGCGGACGGCGAGTGGCACCAGATCGCCGAAGCCTTCCCAGAGTTAAAGGACACGGCGGGAGTGATCAACACGCGAATCAAGGATCTCAAGTCCGTCTTGATTCCCGAACCGAAGATCCGAGCGGCCTACGACATGGGCGGCGCGCCGTCTCGGACGTACCTGCTCCAGCGCGGAGACGCCCAGGCGATCGGGCAGCGGGTAAAGCCTGGCGTGCCTCGAATGCTGGCAGCCAAGGTCGCGAAGTACGAGCCGAGACCGCCGCGCGAAGGGACAAGCGGCAACCGCTTGGAATTCGCCCGCTGGCTGACGCAGCCGGGTCATCCGCTGACATCTCGCGTGATGGTGAACCGAATCTGGCTGAACCACTTCGGACGGGGCATCGTCTCGACTCCGTCGAACTTCGGCTTGACGGGCGCGGTACCGACGCATCCGGAGTTGCTGGACTGGCTGGCAACGGAATTCGTGAGCAAGGGCTGGAGTATCAAGGCGATGCACCGCCTCATCATGACTTCGGGGGCTTACCGGCAGTCGTCTGAGGTCGATCAGGAAGCTGCGGATGCGGACCCCGATAACACGCTCCTTTCGCGAATGCCGTTGCGCAGGATGGACGCGGAGGTGCTCCACGATTCCATCCTGCGCGTGACCGGCAGGCTGGATTCCGAACGATTCGGCCGCCCGGTCAAGGTAACCAAGAAGGAAAACGGGGAGATCGTGCCCGATGCGACGGAGGCTGGCTGGCGGCGCGCCGTGTACGTCCTGAGGAAGCGGCGCTTGCCGGTCACGCTCCTCGAGGTGTTCGACGCTCCGAAGCCCGCTCCGAACTGCACGGAGCGCAGGGAATCCAATGTGGCTCCCCAGGCGCTGCAGATGATGAACGGCGAGGCGGCGCTGGAGCACGCAAGATACCTGGCCGGCCGCCTCATCGACGAGCATTCCGGCAAGTCCGAGACTCAAGTGGCGGCAGCGTACGAGCGGATTCTCTCGAGGCCTGCAACGGATCGCGAGGTCAGGCTGGCGAGCGCCGACCTAGCGGCGCTGAACGCGCACTGGCTGGGGCACCTCGACGAGACTCGATACGTCGGGCCTCGCCAGGCAGCGGCCCGCTGGATGGCTCTGGGGTCGCTGACACACGCGCTCCTGAACTCGGCGGAATTCCTTTACATCGACTGAGGCTTTCATGCATCGACCGAACCGTCGCGACTTCTTTTCCCGCATGGGCGATGGCATCCATGGAGCGGCTCTCGCCTGGCTGCTAAACGGCGAACTCTCCGCAAGCGAAGGCAGGACGACCTACGACCAGAAGCCGCGTTCCCCGCACTTCGAGCCGAAGGCCAAGTCGGTGATTCACCTATTCATGAACGGGGGGCCGAGCCAAGTCGATCTCTTCGATCACAAGCCGGAACTCGAAAGGCACGCCGGCGAGCCGGCTCCGCGGGACCTCGCGAACCAGCTAGAATTCACGGACGAAATCGGGACGCTCATGCCGTCACCGTACGGCTTTCGCAAGCACGGCCAGTGCGGGATGGAGATCTCAGACCTCCTTCCCGGCCTCGCCAGCGTGGTCGACGACATCACGCTGATCCGGTCGATGCACGGGGAGCATTTCAATCACGAGCCATCGCTCTATCTGATGCACTCAGGGCGCACCCTGCCGGGCCGGCCCGCTCTGGGAGCCTGGGCGGTGTACGGACTGGGTACCGAGAACCAGAACTTGCCGGGGTACGTGGTGCTGGACGACCCGAAGGGCTATCCGATCAACGATCTCCAGAACTGGCAATCGGGCTGGCTCCCGCAGGTGTACCAAGGCACGAAGTTCCGGGCAGAGGGACCGCCGGTGCTCAACCTCTGGCGGGAGCAGGAATTGCCGAGTCCATTGGTCGAAGCGGAGCGGTCCCTCGTGCGACGGCTGAACCTCTCGCACCGCGACGGGAGGCCGATGCAGCCGCAGCTGGACGCCAGAATCGAGAGCTACGAACTCGCGGCGCGCATGCAGATGGCCGCAACGGATGTTGCCGATCTTTCTTCGGAGAGCGAAGCGACCAAGGAGATGTACGGCATGAACGACGAGCGCACGCGCGCATACGGTGCGCGCCTGCTGCTCGCGCGGCGCATGGTGGAGCGCGGCGTCCGGTTCGTGCAGGTGTTTATCGAATACCAGATCTGGGACAACCACCTGAACCTGGACCGCGAACTGGGTTACGCATGCCGCAAGACGGACAAGCCGGTGGCAGCTCTGATCCGCGACCTCAAGCAGCGCGGCCTATTGGATTCGACATTGGTGATCTGGGGCGGAGAATTCGGGCGGATGCCGCTCGCCCAAATCGGGCAGGCCGGAACGAGCGGCCGCGACCACGGACCGGCGGGCTTCAGCATCTGGATGGCGGGCGGCGGCGCGAAAGGTGGTCATGTTCACGGCGCAACGGACGAGATCGGTCACAAGGCTGTCGAAGATCGCGTTAGCGTGCATGACTTCCACGCGACGATGCTGCACCTGCTCGGCCTCGCGCCCGAAAGGCTGGTCTACAACGTGCACGGGCTGGAAGAACGGCTGATCGGGCAGTACCCTGCTCGAGTCGTAAAGGAAATTCTGGCCTGACCGGCTTCCCTGCAAGGCGGGTGGGCCCGGCAGGGTGCGTCGTCGGCGTTCACCGAGATCCGGCGCTGCTGGCAATCGCCCGATCGAGCCACAGGCTGCCGATTATAGGCTTCGAGGAAGGGATGCCTTGAAGCTCGGTTACGAGAATCGTTTCGCCGTTGTTTCGGCGAGCCGGGTCTTGCAATCGGCTAGCGACCTCGCTTCCGCCGTTCGGCAGATGGCGCGGGCGACCAAACCCGGCGGGCGGGTGGTGATCCTGGACTATAGCGACGCCTGAAACCAGTGGATACCAGAACCACTAAAGGAGTTTCGAGATTTCTATCGAGCTTTCTTGAGCTGGAGAGACCGTGCTGGATCGTCGAAACGAATGGGAGCTCAGCTGCAGGGGCTCTGCTTGGAAACGGGACTAGTCGCAGCCGAGAGCCGGGACGACAGCGAAGTCATTTCACAAGGCCAAGACCAGTTCGGGGCGTCACTCGAGGTCTGGTTTCAGACCGTTCGCAGCGTCGGTCCCAGGATGGTTGCAGCCGGCTACCTGACCGAGTGCGAACTCGCCCGGGACAGGGTCTCCTACGGCGACTGGATGGAGAGTGCCCTCATCACTCAGCGGCTCTCGTTGCAAGCCGTTGCCGGCGTGGTCCCAGAACGTTGAGGAACGGTCGGTGCTGACGGCGCTTCGACTCCGATCAATCGAGATCAACTTGCCAGCACGCGCAGTTGGACTGTAGCGTGGGAAATCGAACAGATCATGGATCACTTCCCAAGAATTGTGGCCGGATCCACTGATTTGCGGTCTCTCTTTCCGGATCCGCAGTTGGAAGCCGGTGAAAGAGACGTGTTGTCGATGGACGACGAAATCAAGCGGTGCAGGGTTCGACCGCTATCAGCGACGGTCGTGATGCAGGGGCGGGCCGCGAAGCAATAGGGGGCAGCGAGGAATTCGCGCCATATGGTGTAGGAGGAGCTGGCAGACATAAGAGTCGGCCGGCCAGCCCGCCGACGGAAGTGGATTTGCTAGCATGACGCTTTCGGCCAAATTGGGGGCGGGCCCGCAAGAGTTGCCGAGACGTGTCTTATGTTCCAGCCGATTCCCGGGCCTTGGAACTCCCCGGTCGGCAATACGACACCGCGGCCGACTCGCTGGACCGGACGCTGGCTGCAATTGGGGCTGACTTCACCATGAGCACCTCATCCGGCCCAATCCGCAACTCGCCGAACAGGCCAGAATTTATTCCGAAAAAGCAGGCTCGGACAAACCGACTTACAGGCCCGAACTGGATAGCAGCAGACTTTTTGCTATAGACAGGGTTGGGTAGCTTACCTATGACCTCGTCCAATACCGACATTGAAATCGCGCGCGCAGCGAAATGCCGGCCGATCCAGGATGTCGCTGCAAAGCTCGGTATTCCAAGCGAGCACCTGCTGCCATTCGGCCATGACAAAGCGAAGGTCTCAGGCCCGTTCATCGATTCGCTCGCAAGGCGGCCGGACGGGAAGTTGATCCTGATTACCTCAATCAATCCAACTCCGGCCGGCGAGGGCAAGACCACGACCACGGTCGGCCTTGGCGACGCGTTGAACCGAATCGGCAAGAGCGCCGCAATGTGTCTGCGCGAACCATCGCTCGGCCCATGTTTCGGGATGAAGGGGGGCGCCACGGGCGGAGGGTACGCCCAAGTCGTGCCCATGGAGGACATCAACCTCCACTTCACCGGGGATTTCCACGCCATTACTGCCGCCCACAACTTGCTAAGTGCGATGGTCGACAACACCATTCACTGGGGCAACAAGATCGGTATCGACACGCGCCGCGTGGTCTGGCGCCGCGTGCTGGATGTGAACGACCGCGCGCTCCGTCAGATGATCTCCTCGCTCGGCGGAATCGCCAACGGATACCCGCGCGAGAGCGGGTTCGATATCACGGCAGCCTCCGAGATCATGGCGATCCTGTGCCTGGCAAACGACCTGCGCGATTTGGAACGGCGGCTGGGCGAAATCGTCGTTGCCTACCGGCGCGACCGCTCGCCTGTGTCTTGCCGCGAGATCAAAGCCAATGGCGCGATGACCGTGCTCCTCCGGCAGGCGATGCAGCCGAATCTTGTGCAGACCCTCGAGAACAACCCCGTGTTCATTCATGGCGGACCGTTCGGAAATATCGCCCATGGCTGCAATTCAGTGATCGCGACCAAGACCGCACTCAAACTCGTCGACTACGTTGTCACGGAAGCCGGGTTCGGCGCGGATCTCGGTGGCGAGAAATTCTTCAACATCAAATGCCGCAAGGCTGGTTTGGAGCCGGAAGCAGCGGTGATCGTGGTAACGGTGCGCGCACTCAAGATGAATAGCGGCGTGGGCAAGGACGATCTTGCCGCCAAGAATGTTGGCGCAGTCGAAGCCGGCTGCTCCAATCTTGGCCGTCATATCGAGAACGTTCAACAATTCGGAGTGCCGGTCGTCGTCGCGATCAACCACTTCACCACCGACACCGACGAGGAGATCGCCGCTATCCAGGCCTATGCGAGAACCCAAGGCACTGAAGCCATCTTGTGCAGGCATTGGGCAGAGGGCTCGGCCGGTACAGAAGAGCTCGCGCATCATGTCGTCAGCATGCTGCAGGACGGCGGAGCGCAATTCACCCCGCTCTATTCCGACGATCTGCCGCTACTGGAAAAAGTGCGGGCAGTCGCGCGGCGCATTTACCGTGCCGATGACGTTGCCGCGGACAAGCGCATTCGCAATCAACTGCGGAATTGGGACAGGGCCGGCTACGGCAGTCTGCCGGTCTGCATGGCGAAAACCCAGTACAGCTTCTCGAGCGACCCCAGGCTGAAGGGCGCGCCGACCGGCCATGTCGTGCCCTTGCGGGAAGTTCGCCTGAGTGCCGGCGCCGGATTCGTGGTGGCAATCTGCGGTGAAATCATGACCATGCCGGGCCTGCCGCGCGTGCCCTCGGCGGAAGGCATGGGGATCACCGATACCGGCTTGGTCGAGGGGCTATTCTAGCCTGCCCCTCTTTTTCGCCCTGGAAACCGCTTGATCGGTGGCCGTAAAGCCTAGGCGGCGGCGGATTGGACGGGGTCGCTTCGGGCTGCTCGGAGAACAGGCAGGCACGGGGCTTCGCCGCAGCGGCAAGGCCAGCAAGACCCTGCCGTTGCCGCTGCGCCTATTTCCCGGCAGGGTGTTTTCGTTCACGCCACTCCGCTAGAAGTCCTCTGGCATTGCCGGAGCGGTCGATTGGGTGGATTCTCGAATTGCTTCGCTCCTCCTCGAGAGAACCTGAGGCGGAAGGCACTCTCCGACTCCGGGACCCGAGGAGCGGCCGTACGACTCTAGGCCGGATCAGTCGAGTCGGGGAGCAGCACGTTCGCCGTGGGCGATGGAGCAGCAGTTTACCGACCGCTAGGCGAGGAATCTACTAGCAGGGTCGCAATGAGGCTCGTATTCCGTCCGATACGTCTGTTCACTCTTGAACTACGGGATCGGAGTCCTGCCGATTCGGACGCAGAGCATCCGAGATGCGTGATGCAATGGCGAAAAATGACCCCTTCCGTTCCAGAGAATGACGCAAGACGGCTGCAACGATCTCCATAGGAATGACAGGGCAGCCGAGCGAGAACAGCAGCTTCAGTGCTGGACAACGGCTGTCTCACTTGAGGTAGGCGTGCTGCGCCCCTGACGGCGGTAGCTTCACGCATGCCGACCGCGAGCCTCTAACTCACCAGCGTCCGGATCTGAATCGTGATCCGCAACTCCGATACAATCGCCGTCGTGCCGCGAATAGGACGTCGACGCTTCCTGCAACAGACCGCTGCAAGCATTGCTGCGGCAAATGCAGCCAGACTGTCACCCGCAGCCAGCAGCATCCCTTCTCATGAGGCAATTCTCGTTCCGGGAGTCCACGCGTACGCCCAGCGCAGCTTGGATGCAGGCGGCTCGGCAGACTTCCGCGTAAGCAGCGACACTCCGTTTGAGCTCACTGTCGGGCGAGCGGGAAGCGACGAGGCGATTGCGACGTTGCGAGAGCGCAGACCCTCCGTCCAGCCGATCCATACCGGCTCCTACGTCCACGTAGAAGGTGGATTCGCTGGCAAGCAATTCGGTGCCCTGACTATCGAGACTTGGGTCCGGCGCTGGTCCTCCGAAGACCGCCAAGGCCTCGTAACAGCATGCGACGGGGACGAGGGGTTCGGGCTGTTCGTGTCGCGCGGGGGCTGGGTCGAGTTCCTGCTAGGCCAGCGGCGGGTCGCCCACGTGCCCCTGCAGGTGCGGCAGTGGCGGCACTTGGCCCTCGTCTGGGACGGCGAAGTCGTCGAGTTGTTCGCCGACGGGCGCTTTCAGAGCAGCTGGCGGCAGTCCGGAACGATCGAATCGGGCAGCGCTCCCGTTCGCCTCGGCGCCGCCGGGGATCGCGGCATGGCAACGGCATTCCTGGACGGCGACATTGCGATGCCAGCAATTTACGACCGCGCGATCTCGGCAAGAGAAGTAATGGCGCGGTATGAGGCGCGGGCCCTAGCGCCGCCGCCCTACGGAGCGGTCGCCTGCTGGCCGCTCGACGAAGAGAGAGGCACTAAAGTGCGCGACATTGGCGGCGGCCTTGACGGCACGATTGTCAATCGCGGTACCTGGATGATTGGAGGGCCGTCATTCGAAGCAGCGAGCATCCCACGCTACGGACACTACGACCCCTTGTCGGACACTGGCCGCGGCCACGGCCTGCGATTCGCCTCGGACGACCTCTACGATTGCAGATGGGACGCAACGCACAGCGTCAAAATTCCTAGCGACGCCAAACCGGGGGTTTACACCGGTCGATTCGCTTTCCGACGAAACGGAAAGCGGCTCAGCTACGACGTCACGTTCCTGGTGCGCCGGCCGCCTGCCAGGCCCAAGGCGCCGATCCTGATGCTGTGCTCGACGAACACCTGGCAGGCCTACAACGCGACGCCATTTGCGGTGAATTCTCTGGAACCGTTCTGGGAGACGACAGGCCAGGACAACGCGCACCACGGGGCACCGGCCTACTGCTGCTACCGGAACCACGCGCGAGGGCAGCCGGCCTACGCGGTTGGCATGAAGGTTCCGTGGCCGGTTGCCGGACCGGACGTGGTGTTCAGCAAGGACATGGACGAGTTGAACTACAGCCACCTGATGCGCGGCGAGCTCTTCGCGCATCGCTGGCTCGAAGAGAGCGGGTACGAATTCGACGTGGCAAGCGACCACGACCTCCACCTCGACAGCGGGCAGCTCGCGGGCTACAAGGTCGTGGTCATCAACGGCCACAGCGAATACTGGTCCGCAGAAGCCTACGAAGCCGTGGACCGCTTTCTCCGTGCCGGCGGGGCCGCCATCGTCATGAGCGGCAACACAATGTTCTGGCGGGTGACCTACGACGATGACGGCGCGGCTATGGAGTGTCGCAAGCACGGTGTCGACATCGGCGGGCGGGAGGGCGCCGATATTGGGGAGATATTCCACAGCCACGACGGGCGTCGCGGCAGCCTGATGCGATTTTGCGACCTGCCTGCATGGAAGGTTCTTGGCTTGGAATGCATCGGATGGTGGCCGATCGACGCGGCGCACTTCGGAACCTACAGAGTCGTCAACCCTGGCCATTTCCTGTTCCAAGGGCCCGAAGAATTGGGTCTGCGGGAAGGCGAGACATTCGGCGAAGCGCCGGGCGGAAGTCCGCCTCGTGTCGGCGGGCACGAGTCCGACGTGCGTCCGAGCTTGATTCAGGCGATCACCAAGCAGAACCAGGGTGCCTTCCCTGTACCCGGCGACCCGCCAGGCATCGTTCCACTTGCTCAAGTGATTGACAAGGAACGCCGAGGCATCGACTACTTCGGACGGTGGGAACCGCTCGAACACGGCGTCTACGCCGAAATGACCTATTGGGAGCGCCCGCAGGGCGGCAAGGTGTTCCATACGGGGTGCATCGCAGGAGGGTGGGCGCTGTCGGCAGACCCGAAGATGCAGGCGCTGATGCGAAACACACTGCATCACTTCGGCGTGCCCCGCAAGGTGTGAACCTCTCACTATCGCCCGTTCTAGAAGGAAGACACATGGACTCCAACCGCCGTCAGTTTCTTGAATCAGCGCTTGCCGGGCTTGGAATCGCGGCATGCCCCGGCCTTGCGGCCGAGCGCGGCCTCGACCCGGCCATCATCGGCGCGAATCCCTACTACCCCGGCTACAGCCTCAATCGATCCATCGGGATCTTGCACGGACTCGGATTCCAGACGATCGAGCTGCATCCAATGGGGTCCCCGGAGGCTCGGCCGGGCATGCCACCCGGATTCGAGTTCGCCAGGATGACAGACGGCGAGAAACAGCGCCTGAAAGACGCGCTGCAGCCGTTTCGATACGTCTCGACTCACTTGCCCTGGGTAGACACGCCGTACTTCTCGCCGTTCGAGCCATCGCACGAGTACGGCGTGCGCCGCATCGACACGGCTCTCCAAGCGTCCGCGTTCGTAGGTGCCGAGGTAGCGAACGTCCACGTGCAGCGCTCGGCGCATGTCAGCCTGGAGGACGCGTGGCCGATGCTGGTGCGCAATTTCCGCAGGTGGGGAGATGCGGCGCGCGATCTCGGGTTCCGCCTGGCGATCGAAACCGGATACCCGGAATCGGTGCGGGAGTTCGTGAGGCTGGTACGCGAGATCGATCACGAGCATGTCGGCGCAACGATTGACGTCGGGCACCAGAAGAACTACGCGGAACTCAAATCGCGGGTGAAGCCCGAAGACAAGGGAACGCCCGAAGGCATCCGCGCCTACAACGACGTCACCCACGAGATCATCGACGAACTCGGCTCGAAGATCTTCCATATGCACGTCCACGACATCGAACCGGACACATGGGCCGAGCACAAGCCCCTGGTCCACGGATTCGTCGACTACCCCAGATTGATTGCGAAGCTTCGCGCGATCAACTACCAAGGCCTGCTGGTATTCGAGATCGGAGGGCCTGTCGAGGAGTTGACTGGATTCTTCAGGGACGCCAAGGCCAAGCTCGAAGGGTACCTCGACGGAAGCGTCTGAGACAGGGCGGAGTCTTGATCCGGAATTTCCTCTACGCGATTCGCACCCGTCGCCGGCCGCCAGCCTGCATCGTGGTTGCCCTCGGTATCTCAATCGGCGCGAACTCCGCGCCACCGTGATCGGGGTTGTCGGATCCGTACCCACTTCTGTGTCCGAAGTCGAACCGGTTCCAAAGATGCACGTGCCGCTCTCACCGGTTACAGCGGACGTCCTAGAATCCTCCGGACGCCGAATGCCGTTCGTCCTTCAGGCGACTGGGGACGGGACGCGGATGGCGCGAGCCGTCCAGCAACTCGTGCTGCGTGCCGATCCAAGCCAGTCGATTCCGCGGGTGTCGACGCTAGACGCCAATGTGGCCGGAGATTGGGCCGGTCCCCGGTTCTACACTGCGGTCGTCGCAGGCTTCGGGGTCATCGCAGTTCTCCTCGCCATGGTCCGCATCCACGGGACGATCTCGTACATGGTCTCGCGACAGCCCTCGGAAATCGGAATTCGGGTCGCATTGGCTGCACCACCCTGACAGGTTGCGTCGATGCGGATGAGGCAAGGTGCTCTCGAAGTTCTCGCTGGGCTCGATTGCGTCCGCATGGACGACCCAGACGCTTGCACAATTGCTATTCGCTGTAGAACCGCTCGATCCCGTGATTTCCATTTCAGCCGCGATCCTCGTGCTGAGCGTGGTGTTCTTTTCGATACTCGTCCCAGTGGCGCGGGGTTCGCGGATCAGGCCAGTAACGACGATCAGCACTAAATGAAAGAAAAGGGACTCTAGCGCCCGGAGCGACGCCTTGCGGCCAGAGGGATGTCGGCCTGCTGGCTAAGCGCCGTGTATTTCGCTGCGAGTTCGCTTTCGCCCAGCGCCCTGTAAATGCGGGACAGCAGATAGTGCACTTGCATGTCGAGAATCACACCGTTTCGATCCTCAAGCCTCAAGGCCTGTTCGGCGTGCGTTCTGGCGCCACCCAGATCGCCGAGCTTCTCAGCGAGCTTCGCCCGTTCGTAATGGACGGCGCGGACGCCAGGCGCGTGCTTGGCGGCTTCGTCCAGTTGAGCCCTGGCATCCGCCAAGCGGCTCTGCTTCATCAGGTAGCGTCCGTAGTTGTAGTGCAGCATTGGATCGAATCGCGGACCGCTGTTCCTGGCCAGCCCCATGCGGTATGCGGCCTCCGCCTTGGCGAACTCCCCTTGAGCCTCAAGACTGAGGCCGAGATAGTCGTAGGCCTGCGGATCCGAAGGAGCGAGCGAAAGAACCTTCCGGAATCGGTCCGCCGCCTTCCCGTGCTGCTGCCGGCCGTCATAGAACACGCCGAGCTGGAAGTGCGGCTCGGGCTGGTCGGGGGCGAGCGCGCAAGCTCGCATGAAAGAGTCTTCTGCTTCTCGCGCCTGCCCCCGGCTCGCGTGGACCTGCGCCTGAATCAGCGCCACCGGCGCACACTTCGGATGACTCGACGACAGTGCTGCAAGCCGGGCGAGAGCCGCATCGATCCGCCCTTGAGCGAGGGCCTGCTGCGTAAATGACAGTCCCTCATTCGCACCGACGCAGGTAGCCTGCATTGAACCGGCTGTCGCCAGTCCGATTGCCAGCGCGAAGAAGTACCTCCACCCTCCTCCAGTCAACAGAGAATTCCACCCCGACGGCTCCAGTCTAGCGCCGAACTCCCTACCGTTCCTGTCGGGCGGCGATCCTGTCGTCTTGTTCGCGGACGCCCGAGGCACGACCGAACGATTGCAGATAGACACCTTGGACGCAACCGACGGGCGACGATCCTGCACCTGGCCGGGTTCGATCACTCGTGACCGCTCGGCCGGTTCCAAGAACGCAGCTTCCTGCCCGCTGGCGTTAGCGACGCGGTCGCGCGGAAGCTGCTGACCTGAGGCCCGCCCCGTGTCACGCAAGCCGCGGCCCGCTTTCCGGGAAGCACGGCCTGACGGGATCCAGTTCGTGGGTGACGGCTCCGATGTGCCATCCGCCGAGATTGGCGAAGAGGATCTCGTTCTCGCGCAAGGCGATGTTGGTCGGCCGGTTCATCCACTCGGCCAGGAAGTCCCGGAATAGCACTTCGAAGGTCCCGTTGGGACGGACGACGCCGATCTGGTCCGGGGCGTAGAAGGCAACGTACAGGTTCCCAGCAGTGTCTAGCGCGACGCCGTCGGGAACGGTATCCCGTTCGAGCTCAATTCGCCGAACTGGCTCGAGGCTTGCGAGATTCGGACCGTCAGTTCGAAAGGCCAGCACGCACGGACCGGTACTCTCGACCACGTAGAGCAGCGACGCGCCGCTGTCGAAGAAAACTCCGTTTGCAAAGCGAAACGGCCCTGGATGCACGCACCGCGTCTCGCCCCCAGCCGTGACGACGTGAAGACGACCGCTATGCGTTTCGGGGTGGTAGGTTCCGGACTCCGTGAAAAACAGATTTCCGTCCCGATCCAATGCGCAGTCGTTGGGATTGTCGAGTGGCCCGGACGACAGCGATTCGACGTCGTCGCCGGGCACGATCCTGAGGACTTCGTTGCGACCCGCGTCGCACGCGTACACGGCACCGGACGAATCGGCGCAGACTCCAAGGACGAACCCACCAGTTTGCGCGACGATCTCGGCGCTCCCGGATTGCTCGTCGATGCGGTAGATCTGGCCGGCCTCGCCTCCGGCAACGAGTGAGCCGTCCTCCCCAAGGCACAGCCCCTCGGGGTGGTTCAGTCCCTTGCAAACGACGCGAACTAGCTCAGGTGTGCAACGGGTCATGGAATGCCGCTCGCTTCGCGCGAAGCCGGCTTGCACTACAGGCTACGACAATTGCTCTCAAGCGAGACGCCGGACGGGGGGCGTCAATGGTTTTCCGAAGATTCCCCGGAAGGTAATTGGAAATCCCCTGTCAGGCACGATCTGGGTACTCGAAAGAGGTTCCATCCCCTGAAGAGGCGGCTCTCGATTTCGCTCCTTGTCCTCGCGGCCGTCGCTGCCGACTAGAAAACGAAGATCTTCTATCCTCCGGAGCTTCGCCCGAACATGCCGTTCAGCCCGGGCGTGCTAACCGGCGCCACCCTTTACTGCGCTGCCCAGACGAGCTCGGACCTCGAGACTGGCGAATACCCGGAATCGTTCGAGGACGAGATTCACCAGACGTTTCGCCGCATCGGCATCGTTCTCAAAGCGGCCGGGCACGAGTTCTCCGACGTAGTCAACGCGAGAGTCTATCTGACCGACTTCGCCTTGTTCCGGGAGATGAACTCCGTCTACACGCAGTACTTCAAGGCGGACCGACCAGCGAGGACGACTGTCGCGGTCGCGAGCCGAGTGGGAAAGGCCGGTATTGAAATCACCGCGACCGCGACAACACCGGCGGCTTGAGGCGGGCAGGCTGAGTCGCGCAGCAGACCAAGCTCAGAAAACCGCTCCCCAGGAGTTTCGTCCGGCCTACCCGGGAATGCTCCAACTGGCTTGACGCAGAACGGCGTAGGGCGAGCCCGCCATCCGCTCGTACCAAACCGTGACGAGCGAGCCGTCATCGACCTCGACAGTCGAGGGATAACCGAGATCTCCTCCTTCGCCGTCGGCGGAAATCGCAATCGGTCTGGACCACGAATTCCCGTGGTCCTTACTCAAGCGCGCTTGGTTGCCAAACGGCTCGCGACGGTAGCCGTAGCTCATCAGCAGCCGGCCGTCGCGCAGTCGCAGCAGATGGGAGGGCAAGCCCCAAACGCCGATTGGATGGGGCGTTGACCATCTGAGCCCTCCGTCTTCGGACTCGGTCTGCAGGATTTCGCGTTCGTTCGCCTTGTTGTGGTTGCGGATGTGGACGACCAATCGCCCGCTGGCCGCCTCGACGATATGCAGCTCGTGGTAATCGTTGAAATCGTCCCCTTCACGTGTCGGGATCTCAGCGAGCCACCGCCAGGTCTTTCCGTCGTCGTGCGAATCAGCGACTCCGATGCGACGCTTTTCGTGCCAAAGGCGCTTGCCGGCGTAGATGACCCGGCCATCGGACAGCGCTATCGGGCCGTGCGGGCTGTTCACGGGCACGCGGTAGGGAGCGGACCACGTCACGCCCGCATCGGTCGAGCGGAGCATCCAAGTTCCTAGCATCTGCTCGCGCTCGGCGGCCGGCCTGCGCTCGTGAGCAGACCTCCAAGCCGCGATTCTCTCTGGAGTCCAATCCATGAACCGACCACTGATGCCCGGCTTGGCCTCGTTGAGGTAGGCGACATAGGCGAGAGAAGTGAACGTCGTAACGAGCAGCGACCCTTGTTTCGTCTCGCACACTCCGGCATCTCGGTCGTCAGTGGCCGAGTCCATCAGGATCCTCGGCCAACTCCAAGACCCGCCGCCATCCTCGGACCTCATCATTTCCACCCATCCGAACGGACAGACGTGCGCCTCCCGGCCTCCCGAACAAACTACGAGCAGCTCTCCGTTCGCACGCCGCGCGAGCGTCGGCCAGCCGTGGTATAGAGTGGGCCGTTTGCTGATAGTCCTGGTTTGCCCCACCGCGGCGACCTGTGCGGCCGACGAAGACTTGCTCCCGGCGAAGCAGCCCGAGCCGAGTGCCAGCGTGCAGATCAGATCCCGTCGGGTGCTTTGCGTCTCGGACACCACGAAGAGCTTAGCGAATCGGAGCACCGTAGCTCGGAGTCGCGATCCCGTCTCTACCATCTCCAGTCCGGTACGGCCGAACCCGACGAGCGGCATCGAGCGTATCGAACCACTCGTTGCCAACGCACATTGCGGGCGCCAGTCTTGGGTTGGTACGATCAGCGGAACCTTGGATTCACCCGCGTGCCGGATCGATCCCCCAATGTGCTCTTCCTGCATGTCGATCAGATGCACGCGGACGCGGTATCGGCGTACGGGTCGCCCTACTGCTCGACACCATCGATCGACCGCTTGGTAGGCGATGGCGTCTCGTTTCGCCGAGCTTACGCCGCGCAACCGGTCTGCTGTCCAGCGCGGGCGAGCTGGTTCACCGGGCGAACCCCGCTTGAGCACGGGGTGCTGACCAACGCCGTTCCAATCAATCCCGCATTGCCCGACCTAGGCCAGTGGCTGCGCCAGCACGGCGAGTACGACACCGTCTATGCGGGGAAGTGGCACATTCCGGGACGAAACGTCGCTGACAGCTTCGACTACCTGCACCCGGGTACCGGCGTGGGAGAGATTGGCGATGGTGATGTCGGTCGTGCTGCGACAGCCTTCCTGAAGCTCCGGAATTCGGAACGTCCCTTCTTCCTTTCCGTCGGATTCCTCAACCCGCACGACTGCTGCTACACCTGCGGTGCGGCCGGCGGGGTGGGCAAGTTCGAGTACGCTTCAGCGATTGCGAGCGAGTTGCCGCCGCTGCCAGACAACTTCGATCCCGACCTTCCCTGGCTATCCGGGGAGCAGCGCGGCCGAGTGGGGCACTGGAGCGAGCTGGACTGGCGCTACTACATCTATTCCTGCTACCGGCAAACCGAGATGGCCGACGCGCACGTCGGCTTGGTCTACGACGCGCTGTGCCGGTCGCGCTTTGCCAAGAACACGCTAGTGATCTTCGCGGCTGACCACGGCGAGGGCATGGGGCATCACGGTCGTATCCTCAAGAACTTCTTGGAAGAGGAGTCCTGGCGCGTTCCCACGATCGTCATCCCACCAGGCGCGGGCGGCGCTGGCTCGGCAGACCGGAGCTTGGTTTCCAGCCTCGACATCCCAGCTACGATCTGCGACTATGCCGGGGTCCCGGCGCTTCCTGACGCTGACGTAGGCCGCAGCCTGCGCGCTCTGGTCGAGGGCGAGGCCCCCGGCTGGCGGTCGCACGTGTTTGGCGAAACTGAGCATTCGGCAGCGGTGCAAGACGGCCGTATGAAGGCGATCTTCTATCCTGCCTCGCCCACGCGGATGTTCGACCTCGCGGAAGACCCGCTCGAGACTCGCAACCTCGCGGCACTCCCCGCTCACAGGGCCGAGCTACGCAGATTGGCGGAGAGACTTCGGAGCTACGTCCGTGAGCGAACGTTCTATTCGAAGCTCGGCGAGAACGCTCCTGGCTCGGTCCGCAGCGGCGAACCTCGCAAGGAAGTACTGCGAAAGGCCCGAATTTGGTACGAGAGCATTGTGGCAGGGAAGGGGCTGGAGGCATGAGCGCGCCAACGCGCCGGTACGCGCTGGGCTTCGCTGGCTCTGTGGCAGCGTTCGCGGCCGCGGGCCGACTGCCGCTGCTAGGCGCCGGGGCGGGAGTGCCCGTTGGCCTATCCCCGATCCAAGGTTATTTGGGGCGGCATGCTCTTGTTGGCAACCGGCCAGCAGCCGCCTCGCAATCGTACGCGGTATTGCGCTGGCGAAGTACGGCGCCGGACAGTGGCGAAACCGTAAACGAGGAGATCGGACGCTTGGAAATGCATACTCGGCGCCTTGAAGATCAGGCCTGCGTGAAGGTGATACAGACCACCCGCTATTCCCAGCCCCAGAACCGTATGGAAGCCGAAATCGTCTGCAATCTCGACCCGATCCTGTCCCTCAGGAGCTGGACGCTCGTGAGCGCGATCGAGTCGCGCGACGATTGCCGGTACGAGGTGTCGGGCCGGCGCGAGGGCGATGTAGTCCGGATTGATGACGGGATGTCGGAGCGAGCCATTGCAGTCGAAGGGCCCTTGGTCTCCCAATGGACATTGGCACTCGCGACCGCCGCCGCTCCGTCGCTGCGCGGTCGCTTCGGCCTGCTCGAGGATCTCTTGCTGTACAAGCCGGGCCAGCGGTTGGTAGCGGAATCCGCCGTCCGGATTCCGTTTCAGGATGGATCTCACGAACTCAGCTGTCACGCGCAGCGCGGTCCGGGCGTGCTGCCAGTCCACTACTTCTCTGACCCACAAGGACATCTCCAACTTGTCACGCAAGGGGCCCTGGGGTGGGCCTTGGCTGAAGCCTCCTAGCCGTAGGCATTTCCGGCATCTCCAGCAGACAGGTCCCTCCCAACTAGATCGAAATCATTGATGTCCGCCGCCAACCTATGCTCCGGCGCCGACGATGTTGTCGCGAGCGATGTGCAGCGTCGGACCCTCTCGCAATCGGTCTGTTCGCGTCAAGAATTCTGCGCTGCTGCTGGCACTGCTACGTGCGATTACTGATCGATCTACTCAATGAGCGCTACAGCTATCTCGATTGGCAGGTTCCTCGGGGTCCAACGATTGCCCCGGGGTTGTTGTGACACGAGGTGCTCGGGCCGGTGACCGGCAAGATAAATTCGGCTCTCGTCGACACAGTCCTCCCGGCTCAGTTGCCGCCTCCGCGGCCACTTGGACCACGCGCGCGACCGCGCACGGCGGAAAACTCCTTCTGATCCAAGAGCCCGTCGCCGTTGCTGTCGAGCGTCTCGAAACGCCCCTCCATCTGGGACGGGACTTCCTCGATGCTGAGCATGCCGTCCCCATCCGCGTCCCACCGCATCAAGCCGCCAGGGCCCCTGGCAGGTACATTGCGGCCGGTGCCGCGCTGCATCATGGCCTCAATCTCGTTCGGTTTGATATAGCCGTCTGCATCCCGGTCCATCCGATCGAAATTTCGTCGCATCTGCTCGGGAAGCTCGTCCGGGGTTAACCGATTGTCTCCATCCATATCCCTGGCCAGCAGTCGTTCGATGAAGCCCTCAGAGTTACGACCGCCGGCCGGTCCCATGGGCCGGCCTCCCCGGCCAGGTCTGCCTCCGGAGGCACGGCCCGCCCCCTCACGACTGAAATCCCTCCGGCCTGCCCTGACCCGGCCGGCATCGCGGTCTATTTCCCAAGTAATCAGGTACTCCTGGGTGACCGGCCTGCACCAGCTATCGGTGCAGGCAAAATAACGAAATCTCATCCCCAGCGGTTCTTGCGCCTCTCCACGATTCACGTGAACCAGGAACTCGCGCGGGTCTGCGTCGGCATCTTCGTCGACGGTCGGTCCATGCAATTTAGCAGGAGTGATTCTTACGCCCTCGGGAGCGGACAGTTCCACCTCCATCGCCGGTGCCCGGTTGTTCCAATGCACCCCGTGTAGCGGGTCCAGCAGAAAGGCCAAATAGAGCTTGCCCACACCTGAGTTGAGCAGTGCCTGATCTGCTTCAGCACGGAGCTTCGTATAGAACGGCTCCGTTGTCTTCGCAAGCTGCGGCTCCGATATCAGCGTGCGATAGATCCCGGGCTTTTCGATCCGAGGCACTACGCCGGTCGGAGCATGTTCTGGCGCCGGCTTGATTCTCATCTTCAGGTCCGACACCTCGGTCGGGTTTTCTACCGGGCCGACGAATTCTTCCAAATCCCTCCGCAACCGGTCTGGGTCGCTCCAATCGCGCACGCGCAGGACCCGGCCCTTGGGATCGAGCAGGTACTCGGAGTTTTGACGGCCCCCGATCGCATGCTTCAAGTCATTCTCCATGGTGTCCGCAATCCAGGAAATCTCCGACCCCAGGGTTCGCTTGGCTTCCTCGATGTGCATCAGTCGTTCTTCGAGGGTGACCGGGTTGACATAGCCGTTCAGCTCTGGGTGCGCCAGCGCCTTGTAGAGGTAGACGAACCGGACGCCTTTCGGCGAGTAGTCTCGATGAATCGCCTCCAACCTGGGGACGTTACGAATAAAGGGCGGTCAAGTCAAGCATCCGTTGACGAGAACCGTATACTGCCCCGTTAAGCTCGTGGTATTGAAAGGGTTGCCGGCTGCATCATATACGTCCAGTTCCGGAAATGGATCTCCTCCCAACTTTGGAGAATTACCCGAGTTCGACGAAGATTGTGGCATTCGAATCTTCAGCCCAGCCATCGGTTTCGCGTTTTGATCGCTCATGAATCGTAATCAACACGTGGGATCCACCCATATTCTGCCATCCGTGCTTTTGTAGTGACCACGTGCTGTCCACGGTGGTTGACATTGCTGGCCAAGGTTGATATATTCGTGTCGTGTTCATTCGGTCTGTCCGGACACGCCCCGGCGCTGCCGCCGGTGGTCTCTCCTACCGCCTCGTTCACTCCCAGCGCTCCGCTGGCAAGGTCCGCCAGAGAATCCTGGCTCATTTCCGGGCCGGTCTCGAAGATCGCGTCCCTCGCCAGCACTGGAAGCAACTCGCTGGCGCCATTCGCCACAGCCTCGCTGGCCAGGTGTCCCTGTTGCCCCTATCCGAACAGGACCCCGAACAGGAGCAGCTCCGACAGAGTCTCCGCGCCGAAGTGGACGAAATCGTCCCCGTTCTGCGTCGCCGCCTGCAAGAGCAAGACCACGATCTCGGCCTGCAGGTCGGAGTGGACCCCACCCCTGCGGAGGCTCCCGAGACAGTCCTCCCGCTGCTGCCGGCCAGCCTGCGTCACACCGAAGTGCGCGAGGCCGGTGCCGCCCGCCTGCTGCAGCTGGTAGCCGCACAGCTGCAACTGCGCCAGTGCTTCGAACAAGCCGGCCTGCGGGACCGCCATGTGCGACTCGGCATGGCCCAGGCCCTGGCCAGGGCACTGCATCCCGCCAGTGAGCGGGAAACCCTGCGCTGGCTACGCCAGGACTCCGTGCTGGCCGAGCTGCTGGGGTTGCAGCCTGGTGACCTCTCTTCCAATTCCCTGTATGTCGCTTCCGATGCCCTCTGGAAACATCGCGAACCGATCGAGAAAGCCCTCTTCCGCTGCGAACGCACTCTGTTCGACCTGCCGACATCCATTGTTTTCTACGACTTGACGAACACGTACCATTGCGGACGGCCCCAGCATGCCTACGCGGCGCACGGGCGCTCGAAACAGAAGCGCCACGACTGCCCGCTGGTCACTCTCGGCCTGCTGATGGACCGCGACGGCTTCCCGCGACGCTCGGAGGTGCTGGCGGGGAATGTGGGCGAGGCAGGCACCTTGCAGAAGGCGGTGCAGCGACTGGGGGCCGGACGAGCCGAGGACGACCCGCTCACGGTGATCTTCGACGGAGGGATCGTGAGCGAGGAGAACCTGGCCTGGCTGCGCGAGCAGGACCTGCACTTCATCACGGTGCAGCGGCAGCGGCAGGAATCCCCGCAGCGGGACCCCGACACGGTCTGGGACAGTGCCAGCGGACGCGAGCTGAAGATCTGGCGGCTGAGCCGGCAGGAAGCCGGGCTGGCAGATGCCTCGGACGAGGAGCAGGACGGGCAGGACAGCGAAGTGCGGCTGTGCGTATGGAGTCCGGCGCGGGACAAGGACGAGCAGGAACTGCTGGAGCGGCAGAGGGGGCGCTTCGAGCAGGAGTTGCAGAACCTGCACGAGGGGCTCTCGATCAAGCGCCGCCTGAAGAGCCACGAGAAGGTGCTGCGCAAGCTCGGACGGCTCGAGCAGCGCTACAGGATCGTGGCCAGTCACTACAAGGTCACGGTGGAGGAGGGGGACAGGGGCCGGGCCAAGGCCGTGCGCTGGGAGCCGAGCGCCAGGCACGGAGAGCGGGACCGGATGCAGGGTACCAGTCTGCTGCGCACCAGTCGGGTGGACTGGGACGAGGCCCGGATCGTGCAGGAGTACTACCGCCTTGCGGACATCGAGGCCACCTTCCGGTCCCTGAAGGAGGAACTGGGACTGCGACCCCTGCACCACAGTTTGGGCAAGCGGGTGGCAGGCCACCTGTTCATCACGGTTCTGGCGTACCACCTGGTCCACGCCTTGCGCTACCGCCTGCGCTCCCAGGGCCTGACGTACAGCTGGCGGTCCATTCGAGAGCGGATGCGCACATGGGTGCGGCTGACCACGACGATGCGAACCCAGGCGGGCAAGGTGTGGAGCCAGCGGCAGGATGTGGATCCGAACAACGACCAGGCCCGGATCGCGGCGGCAGCCGGACTCGCGTTCCGACGCCATCAGCGAACCCTGGATGTGCCTCTGGAACTGCTGGCAGTGGGAGCGAGAGACAAGGGGAAAGATCACAAAGCGTAGTGCCCGCAAACCCGTTTGACGGAAGCTCAGGTCAATCAAATCAATGAGTTACAAGTGTGCATTTCGGAAAACTCCAAAGTTGGGTCCTGGCCCGAGCGGCATCGGCCTCCGTGTCTGGCCGACGCCGGCCGTCGTCGAGACGGCGAATGCCAATGCCAGAGCAGCGAACTGCGAACGATTCATAGTGCGAGTGACCTCTTCTTGACAGTTGACCCTACCCGGTACGTCCGGATCGTCAAGAGCCAGTAAAATCCGTCATGGTTTTTGGACAAACCCTAGCCGCTTCCTCGGTAGCTGCTCTCTTGTCGCGGGCCTTCATAACCTACGGCAAGCTGTCAGCGGGAATTGAGCGCCGTGATCCCCATGCCGACGCAACAGCTTTCCACCCGAGATCGATAGCCATGCGGTTCGGCTATCGCATGGATTCGCTCTCAGCTTCCGCTATGTCGACAACAACTTCAACTCGGCGACGTCTGGCATGTCGATGAGGTGTTCCTAGCAATTCGGCGGATCGTCACTATCGTTGGAGAGGAAAACTGCCTCCCCTGTGTCCCAAATCCATCCCGGCAGACATCCATTTGAAGAACTGCGAGAGCTCAATCTGAGCACGTCCGATCTTGCGCGCCGGATCCAGGTGCCCGCGAACCGCAAAGCTGGAATTCTGGATGGCCAGCTGACCGTCACCGGGGATGCGGCTCCGTATGTAGCTGACAGCTTCGGCACTTGCTCGGAATTCTGGCTCAATATCTGGGAACACTATGAGTTTCGACTGGCCGAGAAGAAAGTCAGCGAGACAATCAAGGCCTTGCCGACGATTGAACCTGACTACGCCCTCCGTTGGTCCGTGCGGGGCAGCCGGGCGAGTGTCACCCGATGAGCATCGCGACTCGACACTTCCGAGCATGGCGCCTGGCGCCGATAGCAAGGCGAAGGCCGGGAGCAGCACGAGACGAAGCTCGGTATCGACATGGCAATGTGGATTTGTCGGAATGAAACTGACGGTATTGGGCGTCCTGGTGGAATCGGATCCGAACTGGACACTTCGGCCATGCGCGATGGTGTCCCGGTCTCTCTGACGCAGCTGATCCAGCGCTCGCTCCACTGTTGCGATGCAACGCCTCGAGTGGCCGACATCGATCAACATCGCCGAGACTCGCAACCGCTGCTAAACCTGCCTAGACCCGGAACGCCGAGCTGTCACCGCTATTGCGCCACCTGCCTGTGACTCCGGAAGAACAGCGTGCAATCGCTACAGATCTGCAACGGGACCGGTGCTCGTGTTGAATCGCTCCGCGTCGATCCCCATGTTCCGCGCCAGCGTCAGGTGGAGGTTTGTGATCGGCGTCTCGTCGGGGAGCACGATCCTCCTGCCGGGATTCAGCTTGCTGCCGCCGCGGCCCGCGAGCAGGACGGGGAGGTTTTGGGTGGTGTGACCGTTTCCGTTCTTCAATGCGGAGCCGTACAGAATCATGGAGTTGTCCAGCAGGGTCTTGCCGTCCCGCTCGGGAATCGACTTCATCTTCTCGACCAAGTAGACGAGCTGGGACACGTACCATCGGCTGACGATGGTGTAAGGCTCGGTCAGCTCGGGATTCTCCTTGTGATGCGAGATCGAATGATGGTCACCGCTCACCCCTTCGAGGAAGGTGAAGTTCTGACGGCTGAATCCGTGCGCCATCATGAACGTCGCCACTCTTGTCCTGTTGGTCTGAAACGCCAGCACGACGAGGTCGAGCATCTGGCGGAGGTGCTCGTCCCGCGTCGCGGGGATTCCCGCCTCGGGCCGGTACAGCTCGGGCTCTACAAGCGGCTTCCAGTCGGCTTCAAGGTCGGCCGGATTCAGGTTGCGGTCGATTCGCTGCTCCACGTCCCGGACCGACGCCAGGAACTCGTCTAGCTTGCGCCGGTCGGATTCGCTTCCCCGGGCTCGCATGGCCTTGGCGTCTTCCAGCACGTGATCGATGATGCTCGCCTCGTCCGCAAGCTCCTGCCGAGTCTTCTTGCTAATCCCGAACAGCCGGTCGAATACCGCTTGCGGCTCAATCTCTGGATCGACCTTCGTGTTGTCGGAACGCCACGAGACGGTGTTGGCGTAGGAAATCGCCAATCCGTTCTCGCCCCCGGAGCGTGGCGGCTCGGCACCGACTTCCAGCGAAGCGATGCTGTTTCGATGCCCGATTCGCTCCGCGACGAATTGGTCCAGCGAAGTGCCCATGGACGGCGTGTTGATCCGGCCGGCAGCCTTCTTGTGCAGCGGGGTGCCGGTCAGGAACGACGAAGTCGCTCCCACATGGCCCTTCGCACCCGTGCCGAGGTTCGAGATCACGCTGACGTCTTCCCGAATCGCCTCCAAGGGCTCGAGAATGCGCGAGAGCTTGTAGCTACGACCTACACCTTCCGGATCCCAGTTCGGCGGATACACCCCGTTGGGATGGAAGAGAGTCGCGAGGCGGATCGGATCCTGCACTGGCGCGATCCGCGCGGCGGCTCGGGCTGGCTCCGTCACGTCGAGGAATGGCAGAGCCAAGGTCACTCCCATGCCCCGTAAGGCAGCTCGTCTCGACATGCGCTTGGTGGTCATTGATCGCTTTCCTCGCTGGACTCTGGGCCCGCTCGCCTAAAGCGGAAGGGGTAGCTGCTGACGATTCTAGCGACTAAAGTGGACGCACGGAAGTCGCTGCGGATCAGATCTTGGCTGATTTCCTGGATCGTCGGTTCGTCATAGTATTCCAAATCGCGTCCGAGCGCAAACTTCAGCATTTGCGAACTCACCATTCGCGCGAATTCCACTCGCCGGCCGAGGAGTATTTCCTTGAGTTCCACCGGGCCCTCGAAGCGCTCTCCGCTCGGAAGCGTCCCGGTCGCGTCAACTGGCTGCCCGTTGTCGGTGTCGCGCCAGCGCCCGATCGCGTCGAAGTTCTCAAGACCGAATCCGATCGGATCGATACGGTTATGGCAGACGGCGCAACGTGCTTCATTTCGATGCATTTCGAACATCTGCCGCAGGGTCATGCCTTTCGAGCTCTCGCCTGGCTCTGGCAATTCCCCCGCATCGGGGAGAGGCGGCGGCAATTCCTCGCCGAGCATCGTTTGGAGCACCCACTTCCCGCGGACGACCGGGCTGGTGCGAACCGGCAGCGACGTCGCGGTCAATATGGCACCCATGCCTAGAACTCCGCCGCGACGCTTGTCGCCGAGCTCAACCGGCCGGATCTCGGGTCCCACGACGCCCTCGATTCCGTAGTGCCTCGCCAGTTCCTCGTTGAGAAGGCTGTAGTCGGCATCGAGTAGCTCCAGCAGGCTCCGGTCCTCGCGGACGATGCGATCGAAGAATTGCGTCGCTTCCTCCAGCATCGCCTCGCCCAGCGCCGGAGTGAACGTTGGGAACGCGACATCATCCGGCTTGATCGCCCCACCTAGTTCCGCGAATCCGAGCCACTGGCCGATAAAGGCTGACGTGAACCTCCGCGACTTCGGGTTGGCCAGCATCCTTCCCACCTGGCGCCGGAGCGTTTCCGGGTCGGTCAGGGTCCCGTCGCGGGCCAGGCCCATCAACTTCTCGTCAGGCATCGACATCCAGAGGAAGTACGACAGACGAGAGGCAAGCTCGTAGGCGCTCAGCCGATACTCGTCCCTGGCATCGCCACCCCGCTCTGCCCGGTAAAGGAATCTCGGGGACACGAGAGCGGCCCGTAACCCTAGGCCGACGGCCTGCTCGAACGGCTCGCCCCGCTTCGATGCCCGGTCGAACAAGCCCATCAGCCGCCTGGCTTCGGACCGTCGTAGCGGCCCGCGGTAAGCGCGCTCGGCGAAGTGCACCAGAACCCTCCGGGCGGCCTCGCGATCGGACAGCCTATCGTCCGGCTTGGCAATCCAAACGAAGGACCCGTCCTGCCCGGGCTCCAGATTCTCCTTGATCTCGACCCAGTCAAGGGAGAGGAGGACGGGGGGGTTGCCGGGAGGCTTCTCTCCGGCGGCCTTCGCAGCCTCCGCGAGCCGTCTTGTTTCCGCCACCAAGCGGCGGTTGTGGTCGCTGGTCTCGGCCGTCTCGGCCTTGAACCAGTGGAGCGAGACGCGATGGCTGCCGCGGGCAATATCAGCCTCAAATTCGTACACTCCCGGCTCTTCGACGTCGCCTGTGACATGAGCCTGGCCGACGATATTTCCCGCCACTCGCAACGTGACGCCGGGCGTCTGTCCTTCGATCGGAGATTCGCCCCAAGCGCGCACCCGGAAGCGGTAGCGGCCGAAACGGGGAAACGTAACGTAGCGGTACACAGTCTGCTGGTAGTTCCGCAAGTCGAGGCCGTAGTCCGTGAATGCGTGGTTGGTTTCAGTGCGCAGGAAGTCTTCGATCTCGAGTCGAACGTTGAGGCTGTCGGCAGGTCTGCTGGCCTCGATCAAGGCATCGACCACCTTGTTCGCAGCTTCAAGATACTTGTCCGCCAGCAGCGGGGCGACAAAGAGCCCGTCACGATCATTGCGGAATCCGCTCTCTCCCTGCCCATCGGCCGGAAACAAATCTGCGGGACGCAGGTCGAGGCCAGTGAGATCGCGGATCGTGTTGTTGTATTCGGTCCGGTTCAGGCGCGGGATCGTGACCGATCCGGGATGCCTGAACTCGCTCCAATCAAGGTTATTGACCGCACCGTCGATCCACTCGACCAGCATCTGGCGCTCTTCCACGCTCGGCTGCGGGTTCGCCGGCGGCATCTCGTTCTCGCGCAGGACCCGCAGCGCGCGAAGCCAGACTGGACGGGCGCGCACGACCGACGCATGGTCCGTGAAGTCGGAAAAGACGATCCCGGCGGTGCGGAGTTCCGGGCCGTGGCAACGAGCGCAGTACGTTTCGAGCAGCGGCCGGATTTCGCTCTGGAACGAATCCTCGAGTCTCTCGTTCGTGGGCGATGCGGGGAGAGCAATCGCGAAACCCAGGAGCAGACCGCTATGCAACAGACGTGTCACTGCAAACCCAACGACTCCTAAGAATCAGAATTCCTGTCGACCAGCCTGCTGGCGGCCGTGCATTCCTTCACGGGGCCGACCCCTCCAATGCGCGAATCCGGCGTCCGCTTTGGAGACTAGCACAGCGTGCGTTCCGTTAGAACTGGACGTGCTCTGCACGAGTGGGAATGGTCGCGCATAATCTCTGTGGGGATTCTAAGATGTCCGAACAACCCATGGGCAGATTCCGTTCCATCGTGCGTTGGGTGCTGCCGGTCCTGCTGGCCGCGGTTCTGCTCCCAGCGTGGGCCCTTTACTTTTCAGGTGGCTTCCTGGCAGTCATCGGCTGGGTGGCCTTGATATCAGCAGGGCAGCTTCTCGCGCCATTGTCGCTGCTGGCCTTGCTCGTCCACGCCATCCGCAGACGAAGATTTAGCCGGCCCATGCAAGCTACCTTCGCACTGGCAGCCCTCGCACTCTGGCCGGGACTATGGAGCGTGGGCATCCTTTCCAGGACATTCCCGTCCGATCTGGAGAGCTCGAGCCCATCGGCGACGATTCGCCTGCCATCGAACGAGTTGCTGCGCGTCGGTTGGGGCGGCGACCGGGTCAAGACGAACTACCATGCCGCGTTCCCGGACCAGCGCTGGGCCTACGACCTCCTGGTGGAGCCCGCGATGCACGGTTCGGAGAATCTCGAGGACTACGGCTGTTACGGCACGCCTGTGGTCGCTCCGACCTCAGCGCGGGTGCATTATGCGAGCGACGGGTCGCCGGATCAGATTCCGGGGAAAGCGAGCATGAATCTCAAGAACCCGATTGGAAACACCGTGATGCTGGAATTGGAAGGCGATACGTATCTCATCATTGCCCACCTGAAGCCCGGCAGCGTCCTGGTCAAGACAGGGGATCACGTGGTCGAAGGGGATCCGATCGGCGAATGCGGGAACTCGGGCAACACGAGCGAGCCGCACATTCACATCCACCACCAACGCCAGGACCCGACGGACAGGCCGCTTAACTTCTCGGAGGGCTTGCCGTTGTACTTCAGGGATCACGATGGCGATCCCATGCCCGAAGGCGGATTGGAATCGCGCGACGGCAAGTACGTTATGACAGGCGCAATCGTGCAGCACCTCGGTACGGACCGGGACGTGCCGCTCGAGTGAACGGGTCCCCTAGCGAATGCCCGGCTAGGCTAGACGCATTTTCTAAACCGATCCTTGATTACCGTCACCACTTCGTCGGGATCCCTCTGCCACCAGTCGCGCTCCGAGAAGATCTCTACTTCGCATGGACCCCGGTACCCGGCCTTTTCGACGGCCCGGCGGATGGCCGGAATATCGATCACCCCGTCGCCCATCATGCCCCGGTCCAATCGCAAGTCCCGAGTGTCCGGCAACCAGTCGTTCACATGAAAGGCGCAAATCCTCGGGCCCGCGATCTCGAGTTCCCTCTCCATGCGAGGATCCCACCACACCGCGTACGTATCGACAACAATGCCGACAGCCTTCTCGTCGCCCAATACGTCGCACCAGTCGTTGGCCTGCTCGAGCGTGCACAGGACAGCACGGTTGGCGCACAGCATCGGGTGGAGCGGCTCCAAGCCCAGCTTGACGCCTGCCTGGCGGGCATCCGGCACCACCTGGGCAATGGCGTCGAGCGCCCGCTCGCGCGCTCCTTGGACATCCTTCGAGCCGCGAACCAACCCGCCCGACAGCACGACGACATGGTCGGCGCCGATCGCAACAGCCTCCTCGAGCACGCGCCGGTTTTCGTCGACCGCTGCCTGCCACTCCTGAGGATCCGGCGATGTCGCCAGCCCGCCGACCGAGAGGCCGGTCACTTGCATCCCGTTATCGCGGAGCACGCGGGCCCCCTCGTCCACGCCGATCTCGTGCAGTTTCTCCCGCCACACTGCCGTCTGGCGCACGCCGTGGCGGGCTAGGCCCTCGATCGACTCCCGGAACGACCATTGGGCGCGGAAGGTGACCTGATGGATGGCCAGTCTCGACTCGTCGATCATAATACAGTATCGCGTTAATAAGTGGCACGCCCTCCCGAGAGGTCGAATACCGCTCCCGTGCAGAAAGTACATTCGGGACCGGCAAGCCAAGCCACCATGTCAGCGACTTCTCGAACGGTGCAGAGCCGGCCCATGGGAATCTTTTGCTTTACTATGGCGATGTATTCCTCTGTCATCTCGGCAAGGAGGTCGGTCTCGACCATCGCGGGCGCAACGCAGTTGACAATTACTCCGTCATCGACCAAATCCTTCGCCAGGCTCTTCGTGAGGCCGATCACGCCTGCCTTCGCTGCCGAATACCCGGCGGCATTCGCGTTGCCTTCCTTGCCCACTACGGACGAGACATTCACGATTCTTCCGGACCCGAGCCGGCGCATGTGCGGGATCACCGCCCGGCAGCACAGGAAGACGCCGCTCAGGTCCACCGCAAGCACGCGGTTCCAGGCATCGAGCGGATAGTCCCAAGCGGGCACGGTCGGACCGTTCACTCCGGCGTTGTTCACCAGGACGTCGATGCCGCCGAGCCTCTCCAGTGTTTCCTGCAATGCGCGATCGATCGACTCGGGGTCAGTCACGTCCGTCGCGATGGAGTGCGCGAAGCGCGGCTCTGTCTCGAGCGGGGACAGATCGATGTCCCAGACTGAAACGGCGCAGCCGTCGCGCTCGAGGCGCCTCGCAATGCCGAATCCGATGCCCTTGGCCGCTCCGGTCACGACAGCGACCGGGGCTCTGGGCGTCGCATCTTCGCGTCGCATCGCGAGCCCGTAGAATAGCACCGATGAGCGATTTCCATGTCACGGTGGGCCACGCGGTCACCTTCACCAAGACAGTCAGCGAAAGCGATGTCTATCTGTTCGCCGGCATCACCGGAGACTTGTCGCCAAATCATGTCGACAAGTCCTACATGGAGCGCTCGAAGTACGGGAGGCGCATGGCACACGGCGCCCTTCTCGTCGGCTTCATGTCAACTGCCTCGACGATGGCGATCGCGCATTGCAGGGACGACGAGTCCGAAACCCCGGTGTCGGTCGGGATGGACAGGGTCCGATTCATCCAGCCGGTCTTCCTCGGCGATACCGTGACGGTGAGATACGAGATTGTGTCAGTGGACCTCGTCCGTCGCCGGTCGGTCTCCAAGATCGAGGTCGCCAATCAGGACGGAGCGCTCGTCGCCGTCGCGGACCACATCCTGCAGTGGGTCCCCAACAACTGAGTGCGTGCTGGCCGGGGCGCCAGCGAGACGGGTCGCGACCCTACGGCGACTTCCCTGCGAGACGCAGTTTCTCGTACAGTCCGACATGACGGGGCCGCACGCCTTCGGTCGACAGTCCCTCCCTCGCCATGAGTGCCTCGACCGCCGCGATTGCCAGTGGCGCGGGCTTGAAGTTCCCCGGCCGGTAGCCCTCGGCTATGTAGAGCGGTGTCCACCCGTGCTTGTTCGGCCGCTTCCATAGCTCGGGGTCCGCACCGTTCTCGGCCAGGAACCGGATCACCGAGGGGAAGCTTCCGTAAGCCGCCCCGTGCATGACGGTTTCACCGTTGTCGTCCACGGCATTGATGTCGGCACCAAGCTCCAGCAGCAGTTTCGTGGCTTCGAGAGCTTCCTCTTCTGTTCCCGCTTCCTCGAGAGGAGCTGTCGTGCCGAGACCGGCCGCTGCCATGAGGGGAGTCGTGCTCTCGGCATTCGGCAGGAACGGGTCGGCGCCCAGTTCGAGAAGGACCTTCATCAGGGGCACATCCGCCTTGTCGGCGGCAAAAAGGAACGGCGTTGCCCCCTGCACGTTGATCTTGGGGGCTTCGGGCTTGCCGTTCTTCAACCGCGCATTCACGTCGGCACCCATTGAAACGAGGGTTCGTACGAACTGCACGCTCGACAGGTTTCCCGAACCCTCCGGCGCCGGATCGCTGCCGTAGTCGCTGAGCTTGGGCTTGCGCACCCAGGTGATCGTGTGGAGCGGGGTGTACCCGGTCCTTTCGTCGTTCGGGTCGGCACCGCCCTCGAGGAGGGCAACAGCCAGCTCGAAATGCCCGTTCTCTATCGCCAGAAGCAGAGGGCTCATGCCGCTGTTCGCGTACTGATACTGGGGTCGATTCTTACGGTGCAGCGGCTCGTTGACATCGATGCCGGCTTTCATGAGCGAGCGCACCACCCCGATCCGACCCTCGCGCACCGCGAAAAACATCGGATTGAATCCGGAAACCAAGGTCCGTCGGAAGTCGGCACCTGCAGCGATCAGGGCATCGATGACTGGAGCGTGCCCTTCGGCCGCAGCCCACATGAGTGCCGTCTGGCCGTTCCGCTCCGCTGCCTCGGGATCCGCTCCCGCGTCGAGGAGACCCTGAACGGACTCCAGATTCCCGGAGCGCGCGGCAGTCATGAGAACGGTCTCGCCACCCTCCAGCACGGCATTCGCGTCCGCTCCCGCGTCGAGCAGCAGTTTCACAAGCCGCCCGTTCCGATTGGTGCATGCGAGCGACAGGGGCGGCACTCCGTACCGGTTCCTGGCATCCGCGTCGGCTCCCGCTTTCAAGAGGAGTTCCGCGGTCATCAAGTCGTCGTGATAGGCGGCCCAATGGAGCGCGGTCGTACCGTCGCTCTGCGCGGCATTGGCGTCAGCCCCCGCGGCAAGCATGCTTCGAACAGCGCCGCCGTTCCTGGCCTCCGCAGCATCCGCAAGACCGAATCGTGCCTCAGCCAGCGCGGTGGCGGCTGTCACGGCAAGCACGAAGAAGGTTCCGGCGACTCGTACCCAATGCATCTCGCGTTTCTCCTCCGGGCCTCGTTCGCCCGCTCGCTCCATTGACGTCACACGGGCACGCTCTGGAAGAGCCCGTCGATCTTGCCATTGCTGTCGCCGAACGACTCGAGGTGAACCCCTACTCGCTCGAGCAGAGTCAGGTGAAGGTTGGCCAGGGGCATGGCTTCTTCGTACCTCACGTGCCGGCCTCCCCGAACGCCGCACGATGAGCCTCCGGCGACCAGAATCGGAAGGTTGTCGTGATCATGCTTGCTGGGATTGCCCATGCCGCTTCCGTACAGCAGAACGGAGTGGTCCAGCAGCGAACCGTCGCCGTCCGGCGTCGCCTTGAGCTTCTCGAGGTGCTCGGCGAAGAGCGAGACATGGAACTTGTTGATCCGGGAGATCTTCTCGACCTTCTCGGGATCGTTCCCGTGGTGGCTCAGCGGATGGTGCGGATCGGGCACGCCAACTTCCGGATAGGTGCGGCCGCTGAGCTCGCGCGCAAGCTGGAATGTGATCACCCTGGTGATATCGCCTTGGAACGCCAGCAGCTGCAGGTCGAACATCAACTTCGCGTGGTCCGCATACGCGGCGGGAACCCCCTGCGGCCGGTCCAGGTCGGGCAACGGATTGTCGGCCGCCCCCGCTTCGGCGCGCTGGATCTGGCGCTCGACCTCCCGAATGCTGGTGAGGTACCCGTCGACACGAGCGCGATCGGCCTTGCCCAGCTTGCTCTTCAAACGCGTGATATCGTCTCGGACCCAGTCCAGCAGGCTGGCCCGCTCCTGCAGCGCGGCGCGACGGTCCTCTATGCTCCCCCCTTCCCCGAACAGTCGCTCGAACACCGTTCTGGGGTGGGCCTCCGACGGAAGCGGGGTCGTGGGCGAGGACCACGACAGGTTGTTCTGGTAGACGCAGGCGTACCCGTTGTTGCACTGGCCCACGGTCTGGAGCAGATCCATCGAAAGCTCCAGCGACGGCAGCTGGGTGTCCTTTCCCAGTTCCCTGGACGCGTACTGGTCCACGGTTGTTCCAAGGTAGTAGTCCGAACTCTCCGTGTGCTTGGCGGAGGCCGCGCTCAGGAACGCCGCGTTCGAGGTCGAGTGGGTCCCTGGGTAGGCGTTCTTCAAGTCGAAGTTCGTGAAGACGGTAAGGTCGTCCTTCACGCTCTCCAACGGGCTGAGGATGGGAGACAGCTCGCCGAGGTCGGGCCCCCCGCTCGGTGTCCAGCGCGAATGGTCGCACCCCATCGGGATGAACACGAATCCGAGCCGGGGCACGGGCTTGGCCGGCGTCTTGTCCAAGGCAGTTGCGGCCGGAATCATCGCATCGAGCAGAGGCAAGGCCAGCGTCGCCTGCATTCCGCGGAGAAAAGTTCGCCTAGGCAGCGCCTTCTTCGTGATGATCATGTGGATTTCCTCATCTGGAACGGTACGCTCTTTACGATACCGAGTACGATCGCCGAGAAGCGATATCCATCCGGCTCGGCTTCGCGAAGAATCCGGCGGACTGCAGGGGAGTCGTAGTGCTCGACGCCGCGTCCTAGCGCGAACGTCAGCAGCTTGCGGGTCAGGGTTCCGGCGAACAATTCCGGACGGTCCAGCAAGGCGTCCTCCAGACCGGCCACGCCGCGCTCCGTTTGGGCGCTGCCCGGCAGGCCTCCGGTGACGTCGACGAGCACGCCATCCTCGTAGTCACGCCAGCGGCCGAGAGCGTCGTAGTTCTCCATCGCGAACCCGACAGGGTCGATCGTCATGTGGCAGCTCGCGCAAGCCGGGTTGTCCCTGTGCGCGCTCAGCCTCTCGCGCATCGGCAGCTTGGCCGAGACGGAGTTGTCGAGCGCCGGGACGTTTGGCGGCGGGGCCGGGGGCGGTGCGCCGAAGATGTTCTCCAGGATCCAAGTGCCGCGCAGCACGGGCGAGGTGCGGGTCGCGTACGAGGTCACCGTCAGCACGCTACCGTGCCTCAGCAACCCGCCGCGCTTGCTCCTCCTGTCCAGCTGGACGCGCCGGAACCGCGTCCCGTACACGCCGGGGATGCGGTAGTGCCTGGCCAGCCGTTCGTTCAGGAAGGTATAGTCAGCCCGGATCAGATCGAGCACGCTGCGGTCCTCCCGCAGGACGCTTTCGACGAAGCGCTCCGTTTCCTCGCGGAACGCCTGCCGGAGATTGTCGTCGAAGTCCGGGAACAGCCGCGCGTTCGGGGAGAACGATTCCAAACTCCGAAGATGGAGCCACTGCCCGGCGAAGTTCCGGGCGAGATTGGAGGATCGCGGGTCGGCGAGCATCCTGCGAGCCTGCTTTTCAAGACCGCCGGCCCGGCCGAGCTCGCCCCGAGCGGCAGCGTCGAGGAGGGCGTCGTCCGGGATACTGCTCCAAAGGAAGAACGACAGGCGGGACGCAAGCTCGATTTCGCTGACGCGGTAGGACTCGCCCGGCGGGACGGTGTCCGGATCGAGCTCCGTTCGAAACAGGAACTCCGGGCTGACGAGCACGGCGGTCAGGGCCTTCTCGATGCCCGCGTCAAAGTCCCCGCGGGCACGTCCATTCCGATAGAAGGCCATCGCGCCTGCCAGATCCGCTCCGGTGACCGGCCGGCGATAGGCTCGTCGCACAAGCTTGGAAAGGACCTTCTTCGCGCATTCGGCCTCGTCGGTTGGCGAGGTCGGCCGGCAAACGAAGAGCCTGCGACGACTCGGAGTGTCGGACGCGCCCCCGGCCTCGTAGGGCCCGGTGACCGAAACCTGGAACACCGCCGGCACGGTGCGCGGGTGGCGGTGCATGTTGAAGCGCGACTGGGTGGGCTGGCGCATCGTCTCTAGGAGCGACGATTCTGTCTTGGGAAATGTCACGGCCACGTCGTGCGGACCGGCGCCGACATTGAGCCGAATCTTGAGATGCGTGTCGACCTGCGAATGATCGATGCGATCCGTAGGGGGCCGTACCGTGAACGTCTGCACGTGTTCCCGGTCGAGCAAGAGATGCACGTCATGCGCTCTGCCGAGGCCCTCGATCTCCTCGTTGCGGTTGCGCGCCAGCCAGATCTGGATCTCGTACTCGCCGTCCTGCGGGAACGCGAAGGGAATCGAGACGCCGCCGCGTGTGCCGATCGGGAGACCGGGAACGTGACGCTCCTGGGTGACGTCGGGCCTGACCCGAACGATATCGGTTTGGGGAAAGGCTGCGGTGCTGCCGACCGCCAAGCGGGCAATCCTCTGCGCGACGGATATATACCGGTCGAGCAGGGTCGGCGAGAGGTCGCCCACGTTGATGTTGTCGAAGCCATGACCGCTCTCGTCGTGGGGCAGCAGGGACGAGACATCGAGATCGACAGCGAGGAGGTCGCGCACCGCGTTCCGGTACTCGGTGCGGTTCAGTCGCCTCAGCGCCTCGGTGCGACCCGGATTCGGATTGGCGGCTGCGACTTCGTCGAGGGAGGCCTCCAGCCAGGAGAGCAACGCGATGCGGACGGGTGCGGGCGGCTGGGGCAGGCCCGGGGGCGGCATGGTACCGGTTCGCAGCTTGTGGACCACATGTTCCCACTTGGCGAAGTCCTCGCCGACGCTCGCCATGTTGGCTTGATCGAGCCGCAGGCCGGCCATCGCCGCGGCGCCACCGTGGCATGCGACGCAATACTGATCCAAGACCATTCGATACGCAGCGGCCGAAGCCGCCGCGTCGGCCGAGCTCGTGCTCTCGGGATCCTGGGCGAAGCCAACCGTCAGCCCAACTAGTAAGCAAGCCGCAACCCGCAACCCGCCTGCAGAAGAAGGCCTGCCGGACGCCATCGCAGAGACGGCGCCTCGATCTCTCGCTAGGGCGGTATTCCACATTGCGGGACTCTTTGGCAGGGTATTCGGTTGCTACTTTATCGCATTTCCAGCTGTCGGACAAGGCGCAGTCCTGAGGAATGCGCCACCCGGACTCGCATCATCTGCAAGTACTGCAGATGCGCAAGCCACCTCACCTATACGGTCTTACCGTCTAAAACAAAAAGCTCCTATAGTCACCCAATTCGGCAACACCAGAATATCGTCTCCGAAAGCGAGACCTTCAAGTCTTGGACCTTGCGCCGCCACACTATTCATGTGGATTCACAATCCCAGCCACTAGGCCAGGAGGACACTATTCCTGTTGGCGGTCAGGAAGGACGACGCTTTCTCCTCCGAGCAGCGGAAGTCTCATGATCGTTCCGCTCGATGGATCGAAGTCCACCTTCGCCAGCCGATTGCCATGGGGACGATACACCGCTAAGCCGCGCGGAGCGATGTTCATCCGTCGACCGATTCCATTTCGCAAGACTTGGCCAAGCGGCACGCCCGGAGCTATGTCCGTGTCGGTGCCATTGAGAGCAACCGTCACATAGAGGTTCAGGGAAAGCTTGTTCGACACCTCCTGGCACCATTCCGCCGAGCCTGGTTCCAAGCACTTGCCGGGGTCATTGAAGACGATCAGGGATCTGGCTTCCAGTTCATCGCGTGTCGGCCCGCTGACGAACAGCACGTCGTGGTCACTCGTTTTCGCAACTCTTGCGAGATAAATCATGCGAATATAGCTGCCGTTCGGAATGAAGGTAGCGGCAGTGACACTCGGCCTTTCAACCATCGTTATCTCGCCATCCTGAATGAACTTTGTGTAGTCTCGCTCGAGACGCAGGTCCCCGCCTCCCTCCGCTACGATCAAGTACCTGCTCTCCTCGTACCCGAGTAGATTCGAGGAGGAACGTACTGCAAGACTCAATCCTCCTGCTCCGTCAGAATCTGTTGAGTCGACAGTTAGATTCAAGGGTTCTGCGTTATCGCGAAGAACAGGGCCGACAATCTTGAGTTTCTGGCCGGGACGAAAGTCTATAAAATCCGAAGTTGATGGCTGACCGAACGCAGTTCGGTAGGTATCCCGGATATCGAGTGGACATGCTTCCAGAATTCGCTTCACAAGCAATCCGCGCTCGACTCCGGGAAGGCATCCCCCGTCAATCAATGTATCGGCCCAGCGAGACAGCCATCCTGCTGGCATCGCTTCGAGAGTGTCTTGCTGCATCGACACCTTGACCTTGTCGCGCCGCGTTACGATCTTTATCCCGCCTCTGTCAGACATGCAGTCAGGGCTGCGCGTCCCCGGTCGAAGCGCGAACGTCTTCGAGTTGCCGGCCAGGTTGCGAATGCCAGGCGGCGCCAACATCGACTTGTCCGAATGATCCAGAATCCGGTAGTGCTTGTTGGCGCTCCTGACGCCGCAGCCAAGCGCACTCAAGCACGCAATTCCAAGCAGGAAGGCAAGGCAACGCATCAATGGGCTACTTGTTTCAAAGGCGAGGCGCTGGGAGGCGCTCGCATCCTGGACGCATTCTGACTGCGAAGGCTCCCTCACGAAAGCTCGGACGCAACACCGAACGATTCTGTTTCGGAATTCACAGAGATCGAGAGGCTGCCTTGCCGCACTCCTGAGGCTGTCCGCTGGGACGGTCAGCACTAACCGATCGCGCTGGCCGCGGCGCAGCCTAGCCAGCAAGGGCAAATTCCGGCTCGACGGGCTTACCCTGCCGCGCGGCCGAGTGAACCGCCTGCGCCGCCGCGACTGTCGCCAAGGCATCTCGCGGACCCACGAGCGGCTCGGCCTCCCCTCGCACGACATCGCAGAAGTTCCGCAGCTGCACCTTGAGCGCGGCTCGCTCCGCCACGGGACGGTCTCGCGCGACGAGACTCCGGTTCCATGAGGGCTCGCCCCCGGGCTCGTGGTGCCACACGCGGATGCGGGGAAACTCGAAGGATCCGGCGGAGCCGAAGAATTGATAGCAGTTCTCGCCGGAGGGGGGCACCGCGGGGTTGTCGGCAGTCGCCGGCTCCCATCCCCAAGGAGACGGGGCCGCGTCGGAAAACGCAATCGTCGCAAGAGCACCGCATGCAAAGCGGAGCAGAATAGCCCCGCTGTCTTCCACAGCCGAGGCTCGGTTGCGCGAGCTTGTCTCCGCGTACACGCTTGCGACCTCGCCACACAAGTGCCGAAGCATGTCGATGTCATGAATCATGTTGATCAGGACGGGGCCGCCGCCGATGCTGCGCCTCCACTCGACGTCGAAATAGGAGTCCGGCTTTCGAACAACCCAGATGCCCGAGACTCCAATCAGGCGTCCGATTTCCCCGCTGTCGAGAATCCTTCGCGCCTCGGCCACCGCGGGGTCGAACCGGCGATGGTGCCCCACGGAGATCCCGACCTTGGCCACGGCGGCCGCAGTCGCTAGCTGGAGGCCGGACTCTACAGTGTCTGTGAACGGCTTCTCCATCAGGATCGGGATGCGTCGCCGAACAAGCTCGAGACCCACCGTTGAGTGCAGTTGTGTCGGAGCAGCTACGATGACCCCCTCGAGCCGCTCTCTGTCAAGCATCTCGGTGTACGAGCCGTACTGCGGCACTCCGGCGTTTGATGCGATCTCCGCCACCTCGGGGGCCGGGTCCGCCAAGGCGACGACCGTGCATCGCCCCTCGGATGACGCGAGCTGGAGATGCCGCTGCCCAATCATTCCTGCGCCGATAAGTCCAATGCGGACAGGCTCTCGAATCTGGCTCAAGCGGATTCCCTTTCGTTGTCGGTGAAGATGGCCGGATCCATGGACCTAGGTTCTGCAGGCATCAGCGGAGCGAAGCCCATGCGCTCGAGCACGTCCGCCCGAATGTCGACTCCAGGTGCAACTTCCTCCAGGATCGGCCCAGCAGGCGAAAGCCGGAAGACGGCCCGCTCCGTCACGTACAGGACTTTCTGGCCTGTCCGAACCGCCTCCTTGCCGCTGAACGTTATCTGCGCCACGGTCTCGACGAACTTGCGCACGTCCCCGTAACGGCCGACCCGCAGGCATCCCCGGCCAATGTCGAGCCGAGCGCCCTTAGCCTCGAATGTCCCGCAGAAAACCACCTTGGCGGCGTTCTGAGCGATGTCGATAAAGCCTCCGGGCCCAACCGGCACGCCTTGCAGCTTCGAGACGTTCACGTTCCCATCCGCATCGGCCTCGCCCATTCCGAGGAAAGCGAGGTCCAGCCCCCCGCCACTATAGAAATCGAACTGCCATGGCGAGTCGATCATGGCGCGCGGATTGCGGGAAAACCCGAACAGCGCGCCATCGAGCAGTTCCCCGCCGAAGGTGCCGTGCTCGATGGTCTGGTAGTAAGCCTCAACCTCGCCTCGGAACGAGACGAGCTTGGCGATCGCGTCGGGAATTCCAAAGCCGTAGTTGAGGATGGCGTCCGTCCGGAGTTCCTGGGCCGCTCTGCGGGCGATGACCTGCCTGACGTCGAGCGGGCCGAGATCCGGCCGGGACGGATCGCTTCCCAAAGCCGGCAAGGCGCCCGACAATGCCGGGTCCGGAGCTGACGCGTAGCTCTGCCGCTGGGACGGGTCCACGACCACGGCATCGACCAAGGCGCCAGGCACGCGGATCGAGCGTGCCGGCAGCGCGCCGCATGCAACTTCTCTCCGGACTTGGGCAAGCACCTTCCCGCCGGTGTTATGCGCTGCCAGCGCTAGCGAAAGGGCATCCAGAGTGGCCCCTTCCTCGTCGAGACACAGGTTGCCGTCCGCATCGGCGAGACTCCCCCGGATGCAGACCGCCCCGACCGGAAACGGCTTGTATCGCAACAGGGTCCTTCCATCGATCTCGATGAGTTCGACTAGATCCTCTCGAGCGAGCGCATTCATCTTCCCGCCCTCGACTCGCGGATCGACAAATGTCCCGAGCCCCACGTGCGTGACCAGCCCGGGCCGGCGCGCCCCGATCTCTCGCATGAGCTGGGTGATCACGCCGGCGGGGAGGACGTAGGCCTCGATCTCGTCCGACCGAGCCATTTCCTGCATCCTTGGGGACCATACCCAATGGCCACCAATCACCCTCCTTACCATTCCGGAATGGGCGAACCGGTTGATTCCTCGGCGATCGCGGTCGCCAAGGCCCAGAGCGTGGACGAGGGTCAGGTTCTTCGGCGAACCGGTCTCCAGGAAACGCCGTTCAATGGATTCGAGAAGGGTGTCTGGCTCGACAAGCCCCCCACCGCCGCCAGTCACGCCGACCGCGCAGCCATCTGGGATCATACGTGCGGCGGCACTCGCGGATACGATCTTGTTGCGTGCCATTCGAACGAACCGATTCGGTCTCGCGCTAGGGCAGGATGCGTGCACTCTGGTACTTCTTCAGGATCTTGAAGAAGCGCGCGACGCTATCGTCCCACCCGTCGAGCCCGTGGCCGCGGGCCCTGTTATGGCACAGGATCTCGTCCCAGTCCCGTTCGAGGGTTGCGTCGGCAAAGGGCCAGTTCGCCACGTCGCTCATCTTTGTCGGACGAAGGCGATGACGCTCGCAGACACGTTGCCAGACCACCTCCTTGTCAGCCATGGCTTCGGCGAGGTGCGTCGGACGCACCGCTCCTGCCTCGACCTGGGTTCGCTGGGCGAATCGCGGCCAGACCGCATTCCACCGGAAGACGTCGGTGTTCGTTACGTTGAACGCCTGGTCGGCGCAGCCCGGGTCCGTGACTATTCTCTCCATCGTCCTCGCCAGAAGCTTGAGCGAAGTGACCTGCGTCAGGCTGTCATACGCCCCGACCGGGCCCGGAAAGTCGAGCGGAACACCCAGTTCGCCGCAGATGGAAGCGTAGCAGCCCAGGGTGCTCACGATATTGCGCGCGATATCGGGCGAGTAGTGCAGAAGGGTGTTCGGGCGGGATGCAGACCAGTTCCAGTCGGCGCCGTTGGAACAATCCCAAAGGTAGTCCTGCTGCGCGTGATAGAAATTGGTCACCGCGCACCGGGCCTGATCCTCGCGTGCAGGGTTGGGAAAGGGTCCCAAATGAACACCGTAGTACTTTCCGCCCTGGACCAAATGGACGTGCCGCAGCTCGCTTGATGCCTGCCCAACTGCCTCGATAGCGTTTTCCAGCAGACGCAGATTCTGGCTCGTACTCTCCACGGGCTGGTCGGAATGCGTCACTCGGGCGCAATAGAAGAGGTGTGTGACGGGAGGAAGAGGCGCAAGCGCCCTCGCGCAGGCAGCGGGATCGAGCAGGTCACAACACAGGTAAGAGACACCACGCACCGGAAATTCCGGTGCCCTGCGCGAGACCCCGGTCACCGTCCAGCCGTCCAAAGAGACAAGGTGGGAGGCCAAGGCCGTGCCCACCGCCCCCGTCGCCCCGGCCACAAATGCAGTTTTTCTCGGCACGAGCGATCCAGATTCTCGGTGCGCCTGTACCAACGGGCCGGGAACCGCAGCCGAGAGGATTGCATGGTAGCCTCCGGCACCCCGGCATCGCAAGAACATTCGAGGGCGAGGTCGCGGCATAGCCGGCGGGCGCAGCGACATCGCGGATGCGGAGTGCGCTAGGCGGCAGATGCCCGCGATGGCGGTGGCGATACGTCGGCCCATTCGCCAGAACGACCAAATTGCATGACTCTCAACCCGGTACTACCAGAGTGGCGGTCCCGGTTAGACTTGGATTGCCGGACCCGGCGTGACGATCGTCATGCCGTTCAGAATCGCCTGCGCAACCAAGCCGCGATTGAAGGGGTCCTTGTGAAGTTGTGGGAGGCGAGCGTAGTGGCCCGCGCAATTCTCGTCGGAGGCAAGCGGCGCAAGTCCCAGCCACTCCCGTCGGCTAACGACCTAGACGTGGGGCGGTAGCGGCAATGGTACGCGCCTGAGCCGGTGCCTGACTGCAGTCTCCCACGCGGATTGTGCGCTGAGATGGACCGAATTCTCTGGACCCATAAGTCCGATGCATTGACTAGAAAGACTGGCAATGGTCGAGACCGATTGATGCACGGATAGGCGAGTACGATTCGCTACCAACCGAAACTTTCACTGAGATGGCCGCGTGCCGGGTCGCTTGCTGAATGCAAGGACTGCGTCAGGCACCGGAGTAGCTCCCGAAGCCACGGCGAACAGGCAGGACTTCACCCAAATCTGACGTTACGTTCCCACGGCCCGGCTCGCGAGGCCAGTAGATTGGGAGAATAGGAGGGTCTCATGCCCGAATCCCGCCTCTTGCTTACCGTCTGTCTGGCGGCTTCGGGACTCGCCGCACAGATAGCTGACAACGGTTCCGACCGCGAGCAGTGGGACAGACAGCGCATCCTGTCAGCCCTGAGCGGTTTGCAAATTTCCCAGGAAGTGGAATGCGAGGCCGAGGGGATCGGGTCCTCTGCTTGGGCTGGACTGCAAGGCGAGATCGCCGAACTCCATCACGGTCCGCTCTCCCCGTATGACGGAATCGTGTTTCCGAATTTCCACTATGTCCAGATCGAGCACATCGTCGCCAGAAAGGAGGCAGATGAGTCCGGCTTGTGTACGAGAGGGGAGGAAGCGCGCAAGGAGTTCGCGGCTGACCTGCTCAACCTGACGCTCGCTCCCGGGTCCCTCAACGCTTCCAAGGGCGACAGCGACGCCCATGACGTCGAAACTGCCGAGGACTCGTTATTCCGGGACAACCTGACGGAACACGGGCTGTGCTGGTGGGCAGCCCAGACTGTCCGAGTCAAGGATAGCTACGGACTGAGTGTCGATACGGATGAGGGATCGGCCTTGCGCGATATCCTTGAGGACTGCGCCGATGAGCAGGTCTTTCGCCCCACGCTCTCTCCCGGTTCGGAGTGGGTGTTCAGGACCGAGTTTCTGGAGGAGCTGCACGCGTCTGAAATGCCGGACTCTCCGGGCGGGGAGCGTTCGATTCCGGGCTGTTCTGATCCGCTCGCGGACGCATCTCACCTGCCACTCGCTGTCAGCGCGGCGGACCCATACCTGTCCAGCATGGCCTGCGTCCAGCCTGTCAATCCTAAGGCGGCCCGCACCGCCGCTGAGCAGAACGCTTGCGCGGAGACCTTGGAATCAATGAGTCTCTCAATAACTTGCGGAAATATCGAGGCGAACTGTCCCGATGTCGATCCGATCCTAAGAGGAGAGCCTTTGTACGCGTCCGGGCGGGACAGGGACAATGATGGCGTTGCTTGCGAGGATCTGTGATTGCCGGCGTATCGGTATCAAGCAATAGCTATAGTCCCCATCGTTGGAGTGTGGTGACGAAACCGGAATTCGCAGCCCTCTACAACAAGCTGTACGGGGCGTGGCTCGCGACCGCACGTGACCTAGGACGAACAGCAGAGGCCTTCCGATTCCGGTCCGCACCCCCGTCCTCGAATGCATCAGGAAGTTGATCACGCGCAGCGTGAGAGTCGGAAACCTGGCAAGCAGGACCGGCGGGCCTGCATGGTATTCTCTGGCATCTCGGCATGGCGACAGCACTCGAAGGGAAGGTCGCGGTCATAACCGGCGGGAGCCGTGGCATCGGTCGTGCGATCGCCACGGAGCTGGCGCTCAACGGCTGCGATTGCCTCCTGGCTGCCAAGACGGATTCGCATCTGGCGGCAGCTCGTCAGGAGATCGGCGCGGCCAGCGGGCGGCGGATCGAGATCGTCGCAACGGACCTGCGGACCACGAGAGGGTGCGCGTCGGTTCACGCAGCGTCCCTGAGCGCGTTCGGCGGACTGGACATTCTTGTCAACAACGCCGGGGCGACCAAGGGCGGAGACTTCCTCGAGCAGGCCGACGAGGCCTGGGAGGATGGGTTCGCTCTGAAGTTCTACGCGTGCGTCCGACTCAGCCGATTGTTCTGGCCGGCTCTGGTGGAGAGCCAGGGGTGCGTCGTGAACATTGTCGGGGGATTCGCCCGAACACCGGATCCGGACTTCCTGGTTGGGGGCGCAGTCAATGCCGCAATGGCGAATTTCACCAAGGGCCTTGCGGCGCGCGGCAAGCGAGACGGCGTCAACGTGAATGCCATCTACCCAGGCTTGACGGAAACCGAGCGCGTGCAGGAACTCTTCGCAGGTCGCGCGGCGCAGTTCGGCCTGTCCGTCGACGAGGTCAGGGCAAAGGCCGTCAAGAGGCAGGGCCTCCGCAGGCTTGGAACTCCGACGGATGTCGCGAAGCTGGCGGCCTTCCTATGCTCCGCAGACGCGCGCCACATCCAAGGAACCGCGATCGCTGTCGATGGCGGCGCGACGGAGGACCTGCACTAGGTGATCGACCGGCCGGTCCAAGCTGGGCGCCTACTTGCCGAGGCATGGAGGTCCGGAGAGTCGTTAGCCGGCTTGGGAGCTTTGCGACCCCGTTCCCGAAGGGAGGCCTATTCCGCGCAGGAAGCCATGGCAGCGGCTCTGGGCATGCCGATCGCGGGATGGAAGGTCGGCGCGGCAACTCCGGCAATCATGGCCTCGAGGAAGCTGGACGCGCCTATTTCTGGCCCGGTCTACGAGCCGCGCGCCTATTCGAGCCCGGCCTTGCTGCCAGCATCGGATTTTCCCACGGCGAATCTCGAATCCGAGTTCGCATTCCGCGCGACAAGGTCCCTGCCTCCGAGAGAAGCGTCCTACGATGCAGGGGAAGTCGCCGACGCTGTTGTCGCGCACGCGGCATTCGACCTGACCCTCTCGCGGTACTCCGAGCCGCCGGACGAACTTTCGGAGATCGCCGACAGCGGAAACAGCGGCGGAGCGGTTATCGGCCAGGAGATTGCCGGATGGCGCAAGCTGGACTTGCTGGCAGCCGGGGTTTCGCTGCGTGTGGACGGTGGCCCGCCTGTGAAGACGTATTCCGGACGCTGGCGGCGGGATCCGCTCGACGTCCTGACTTGGCTGATAAACAGCCTTAGCCAGAGAGCGATTGGACTGGCCGCGGGATCATTTGTATTGACAGGATCGGTTACGGAACCTCAGCCTCTGGTTCCGGGGACCTGCGCTTCGGCATTCTTCGAGGGTGCCGGCGAAGTGCGAGCACGCATCGAAGGCCCGTGATGACTGACTTGAAGAACGCGCAGCATGTGGTGATCCTCGGTTCGGGTGCAATGGGCTGCCTGTTTGGCGGAACCCTGAAGGAAGGCGGCTTGGACGTCACGCTCGTCGACGTTTGGCAGGAACACGTCGAGGCAATCAATCTCCACGGTCTCCGCATGGTAGGATTCGGCGGGGATCGCGCGATTCCAATCCGCGCAACGACCGATGTCGCGAGCGTGCGGACAGCCGACATCGTGTCGGTGCAGTGCAAGGCGGCTCACACTTCCGAAGCGGTGCGGTCAGCGGTGCACCTGTTCACGGACAGCACCGTAGCGGTCAGCTTCCAGAATGGCATCGGGAACGAGGAGACGATCGCCGGGATCGTTGGCAGCCAGCGAGTCATGGGGGGATGGACTGCGCAGGGAGCGAGCGTCGAGGCACCTGGCGTAGTACGCAACTACCGCGAGCAGCCGAGTCAGGTTGGCGAGATGGGCGGGGGCATCTCGGACCGTGCCCTCGCCATCGCGAAAGTGTTCAGCGCGGCCGGCCTGCCGACGGAGGCCAGCGGCGACATTGTCGCAGGCATGTGGAAAAAGCTGATGGCGAACGTCGGACTGAGCGCGCCATCGGCGTTCACCAACCTCCCCATCAGCGAGGCCGCCGCCGTTCCGGAATTGCGTGCAGTGATCGAACTAGCGGTAGGCGAGGCCGCTGCCGTCGCCGCCGCCGCGGGCATCGAGCTGAATGCATCCGAGATGCTTCGCATCCTCGACCAGCTGGTCGGCGAAGGGGGCACGGGCGCCAACAAGTCCAGCCTGTGCGTCGACGTCCTCAACGAGCGCCCGACGGAAATCGATGTCATCAACGGAGTCGTCGTGCGGCTCGGACGCGAGCTCGGCGTGCCGACGCCCGTCAACGAGACGTTCTTCGCCGCAGTCAAGGGACTCGAGTCGCGGTATTTGAAGCGGGTTGCAAGAAAGTGATGCCTGCCGGAATGAGCAGGTTGAAGGACAATTCGCGGCACGTCGGACTGCATGTAAGGGGCGAGGCGCTCTACGTAACGATCAACCGGCCCGAAGCGCGGAACGCCCTCCACGAGGAAGCGCACTGCGAGCTTGCCCGGATCTTCGACGCCTTCGCTTCGGATCCGGGGCTCCGGATCGCGGTGATCCGCGGGGTAGGCTGGAAGGCGTTCTGCTCCGGGTCGGATCTCAAGGCGAAGATCGAACGCGCCGCAGGAAACCTCCCGGACAGCGGCTTCGCAGGGCTCACACACCGATTCGATCTCGACAAGCCCGTAGTCGCGGCGGTGAACGGCCACGCGCTCGGTGGCGGGCTGGAAATTGTGCTCGCATGCGATCTGGCGGTCGCGGTCGAGAGCGCCGAATTCGGCTTCCCCGAACCTCTGGTCGGACTGGCAGCGATGAGCGGGGGCATCCAGCGAGCGGTGCAGCACATCCCCTGCAAGCAGGCAATGGGCTTGCTCCTGACGGGCCGCCGAATCAGCGCGCGGACCGCGTTGCAGATGGGCCTGGTCAACGAGGTGGTACCGGCTGCAAAGCTCGAGACGGCGGTCGAGCGGTGGGTCTCGGACGTGCTGCGCTGCGCCCCCCTCGCGATTGAGGCGACCAACCAGGTCGCTCGCGAGAGCTTCGACCAGCCGTCTCTCGCGGCAGCAATCCAGAGGGAATACCCGGCAGTCACAGCAATGCTCGAAAGCCATGACGCGCTCGAGGGACCGCGCGCGTTCTCGGAGAAGCGCGCTCCTGTCTGGGAAGGCCGATGACAGAAGGCCCCCGCGCCCGGCATCGGAGGAGGAATCCGCCATGGACTTTGGAAGCTCCGAAGAATCCCAGCTCCTGATCGACACGCTGAGGCGGTTCATCGCGGAAGAGTTGAGGCCGCTGGAAGAGGAGGTCGAATCCAAGGGTCTGTTCGAGCCCGACAAGGCCCGGGAGATATTCCTCAAGTCCCGCGCCCTGGGCTTCTACGCCATGAACATGCCGGATGATGTCGGGGGAGGGGGCCTCAGCGCGGTGGACATGTGCCTGGCCGCGCAAGAGATGGGCCGGACGAGCGACATCCTAGTCCGTCGAGCCTTCGGAACCGTTTACGAACTGCTCCTGGCATGTAAGGGCCCGCAGAGGGAGGAATGGCTGCTGCCAGCAGTGCAGGGGGACCGAACCTGCGCGATCGCGATGACGGAACCTGGGGCAGGATCCGACGCTGCCGGAATCAGGACAACCGCGAGGCCCGTCGGCGACGGCTGGGTGCTGGACGGTGGGAAGCACTTCGTGAGCGACGGGGCGTTTTCGGACTTCTTCGCCGTAACCGCGCTAACCGACCCGGACGCGGGAGCTAGGGGAATTTCTGTCTTCCTCGTGGACAAGGCGTTGAACGGAGTCACTGTAGGCCGTAACCAGCCGATGATGGGCTTGCGCGGAGGCAGTCATATCGAACTGTCGTTTGACGGCGTCAAGCTAGGCAGCAAGCATCTGCTCGGCGAGCGAGGCAAGGGCTTGCGACTCGTTCTGGGCACGATTGGTCGCGTGCGACTGTTCGACATTGGTGCCAGGGCAGTCGGGACGGCAACCTTGCTGCTGGAAATGATGACCCGTCACGCGAGGGAACGGCGCCAGTTCGGCGTTCCGATCGGCGAATTCCAAATGATCCAGGCCCAGCTGGCCGACAGCGCGATCGACATCGCCACTGCGAGGCTTCTCTGCCTGGAGGCTGCATGGGAGACGGATCAAGGCATGGACCCGCGCGAGAAGGTTTCCATGGTCAAGGTCTACTCAGCGGAAGTGCTTGGCCGTGTCGCCGATCGAGCCGTGCAGGTCTTCGGCGGGCTTGGCTATTGCAAGGACCTGCCGATCGAACGGATCTATCGGGATTGCCGCGTCATGCGCATCTACGACGGGACCTCGGAAATCCATCGCGTCCAAATCGCCAAGGGCCTCCTGAGGGACGGAACGGCCAACACCGGAACCGCCGGATCGAGCCGTCGCGATCCAACGCGAGCTGGGACTGGCTCAGATTTCCTTACATCGGTTGTTTTACGTTGGCATGATTGTGGGAGGAGATGCCGGTTCTGGGTGGGTTGGGGCAACGATTGAGGTGAGGGGGTTGTCGGGGAGGATTTCGTAGACCAGGCGCAGGTCGGTTCCGGGAAACAGCGTCGCGGTTTCGTTCAGTTCCTTGAGCAGTGCAGCCAGGGCGGCGTCCTGGCCGCGGCTGGCTTGGTGCAGCAACCGGACGGTGAGAGTCCCGGCCGCAGAGTCGGGAAGAAGGGTGGCGTCGCTGCGGAACAGCGCCTTGAGCAGGGGGCGCACATTCTCGGGCCTGCTCAGTTCCGGCGCGACCGCGCCGGCCATGGCGGTCTCGGCGCGGTAGGCGATCATGCGCAGGGTGTCGAGCAGGTTCCGCAGCGGGGCAGGCAGGGCCTGCAGCCGCTCTTCGGGCGACAGGTCGCCGGCCCGGACATGCTCCTGGACGTCGCTTTTCGCCAGTTCCAGGCCCGTGATGCGCCGCTCGATCGCGGCGGTCTCCGCCTGGAGCTGGAGGGCCTTCTGCGAACGCGCGCCGCGCTCGGCTGCCAGCTTGCGATGCAGGTGCCCGGCCTTGCCGCGCAGCCTCCGCAAGGCGCGCTCGAGCCAGCGCCAGAGCGGGTTGACCACCCGCTCGTCGGCATCCACCCCCACGAGCGCGTGCTCGGCCAGCGTGTCGAGACCGAATTCCGCGCGCATGTACTTGAAGAAGTTCTCCTGCGTCCAGCGTGAGCGCAGCAGGCCCGCGACCCGCTCCGCGGGCAGCGTGGGATGCGTGGTGAGGATCGCCGGCTGGCGCTCGCCCGCCGCCGGCTGGCCCGCCAGCTCCAGCGGCTTGCGCGGCTGGCCGCTCTTGCCCGGCCGGCGCAGGCGCCGGTCGATCCAGAAGCGGATCTCGCGCGCCGCGCAGGCGTTCCCCAGAGCCGCCTTGCGCTCGGCGATGCGGCCCTCCAGCGCTTGTTCGCCGCCGGGCGCGTGCACCGCCAGGCGGGCCGGGACAAACTCGCTGTCCGGCCAGCGCTCCGCCTGCGGCCCCTTGCGCCAGGTGATCACCGCGATCCCCCGCTCCGCCAGCTGCGCGAACAGCGCCGGACTCCAGCCTTCCCGGTCGAACACCAGCGTCAGGCGCGGCCGCGACGGCTCCTGCGCGGCCGGCAGCAGGCCCAGTTCCTCCAGCTGCGGCAGCAGCCCGTCCCGCAACTCCGCCACCAGTGCGGGATCGACCTGCTTGTGCACGCACAGCAACGGCGCCCCCCCGAGCGCCCCCACCCAGTAGCTGGCCGCGGCCGGCAGGCACAGCTTCTGCCGCGGCACGAAGTGCTTCGGCAGGCGGCCTTGGCCGCTGTAGACCTGGACGTGCCCGTCCACGAACAGCGTCGCGACGGCCTCCGGATCGGCGCCGGCCCAGTCCCGCGCCAAGGCGCCGCGCCAGGCCTCCAGCGCGGCCGTATCCGCCACCAGCTGGCGTGTCCTGCGCCGTAGCGTGCGATCGGGGGCAGCGGTCCAGGCCCAGCAAGGCACCCCATTCCCCGGGCTGCTCGTAGCGCAGCCGCTCCGGATTGCGCACGCGCGCCAGCAGCAGGAACGCCAGCAGCAGCAGGATCGAGCGCACCCCGTAGAAGCCCTTGGGCAGGCGCAGCAGGCCCTCGTGGCGCAGCAGGCCGGCCTGCACCAAGGCCGGAACCGCCGTCAGCACCCCGCCCCCGCTGACCGCCGAGGCCGCGGCGAAACGCGGCTCCCGTTCCTGCAGCGGCCCCAGGCTGGTCAGCGTCCGCCCGGCCGTGTCGCATGTCGCCCGGCCCTGCGGCGCCTGCGCGTCGCGCTGGTTGCGCCGCTCCTTGTCGGGCGGCTCCCGCACCTCCGCCTCCGCCGGCTCGCTCCCGGCCGGCGCTCCTTCCGCTGCCGGCCCGGCCGCCGCTCCCTGCTGGCCCGCGACCCCCGCCAGCAGGCCTTTGCGCAGGTACGCCCGCAGCGTCGAATAGCACAGCCCCAGCTCCCGCGCCGTCCCGCGCAAGCTCGCTCCCTGCGCCAGCTTCTCCCCCGCCCGCCTCAGCAGCTCCGCATCCTCGATCCCGTGCAGGCGCCGCCGCTTGCGCGGCTTGTCAAAGTCCTGCTCTCCGCGCGCTTCCATCTGTCGCCGCGCCCGGGCCACCGTGCGCGCGCTGATCCCGTGCGCCCGGGCCAGTTCGGCGTGCGTGGCCAGCCCGAGCAGCGCGAAGCGGCCGAGGCAGCGCGCGCGGCCTGGCCGGTCGTCGACGCCGCAGCTGTCGATCGGGTCGGTGTTGAGGAAATAGACCCAGCGGCCAGCGTCCAGGAGCATGCTCAGGCGAGCGTTGACGGGGATCGCCTCACCGGGCCGCAGGCCGAGCGAAGCGGGGAGTGGGGAGGGTTCGGGGTGCGCTGGGCCGCCTTTCATGTGGACATATTAAAAAAACCGAACCGGCCATGTCAAGCCCGCGACACCAATTGCGAGAAAAACGTAACCCCGTGCGCTAGAACGGCTTATACCGATTCACTCGATCTCGCCAAATTGTCGATGTAAGGAAGTCTGTGGCTAGGGTCACGCCATCGCGGCATCGCACGCGTCATGTCTGAGGCCTCCAATTGATCACGGTTATGCGGAGCCCGGCAGGTCGCGACGGCTGCGGACCGAATCGCCGGCGAGAGGTGTCTGGTGCACGGCCCTACCGGGAATCCTGTAGCGTCGGGACTCGCCCAAGCGAGCATCCGGCACCCGGTAGAGGGCAGTGGCAGAGTTGCTGGAAATTCGAAAAAGAGCCGCGAGGCACCGATTTTCATGCCAAATTTCCAAAAATCATAGAAAATTCCCGAATCTCATACCTCGGAAGTGGTACAGTTCGCCGCGGCACGCGATTCCTTCGACATTCGTCGCAGGAAAGATCGCGCGCACAGAAGCACGACTGACTATTGGAGAACAGAATGGCAAACAGAATCATTGTTGGTCTCGGCGCGCTACTAGCGCTTGTGGTGGGCTTCTTGCCCGACGTGGTACCGGCAGACATCGCTTCGATCTTACTGGTAGTAGGAGGCATCGTTTACGCCGCCTTGGCGGTCGATGCCGAGGACGCGAACACTTACTTGATCGTCACGATAGCGGTCGGTGGCGCAGCGATGGCGGACGCGCTCAACGCTATTCCCGCGATCGGCGCTCAGCTGGACGCGGCAATGGGCGCAATCGGCACGGCCTTGAACGGTGGCGTGGCCGCAGTTCTCGCGGTGCGCATAGTAAACCGTCTCAAGGGCTGATGAGTCCAGGCCGGATGAGGTGCCCTCTGGCCTCGATCCGGCTTGATCTGCTCGGACGGGATTCCGCCTGGCTTGCAACTCTGGGCGATCCCTAGTCAGAACCGCTCGGCGAGGCTGGCTTTGATGGGATCGAGGCACTCAGAGAGAGGCTGGTCGCGTATCTCAGCGACAGATTCCCAGCCGTTGGCACGCGCTAGCTGTGTGTCTTGCGGGACGACCCTAGGCAAGTGTCGAGGGATCTTCGGACTGCAAGGCTACATGCACCATCGCAGTCGAACCTGGTTGGCATTGCTGCTGCGAGGGCTTGTCCTTGGGGCAGCTGGGGAATAGGACGCGGTGTACGCGGGCAAGAAGGCTGCGATCGTGAAAGCCCGATGGGCCAGGCGAAGGAGAGACCCGGCTTAGGATAACTGCAGGATCATGTGACTGGTCGCACCGTCGGGTCGGCGTGGACAGGCGTGGACGGCCCGGCGGTGCTGATTGAGAGATGGCTACGCTCCCCGGTGCCGCGCCTGCAGCGGCGCCAGGCCTTGTGCATCTCGTATCGCGCGTTTCGGGTTCGCTGCAGGCGGCCAAGGAAGACGGCCCCCCAGCGGTCAGTCCGGCTATTTTGTCGACCGGGAAGGGTGCGTGCAGGGCGCCAGACACTGAATGGCTGACCTTGCATCTTGCCGGAATGCCTTGGGCGCCTGGACGCAGAGCCTGAGCCGGGAAGCGTTGGGACCTGTGCCGCCATGCTTGGATCGTCGCAACAAGGTACCGGCACTTTCTTGATCAGAAACAGGCGCGCCGAGGTCTAACGCGGCCAGCCGGAGACGTAACGGAGGTCATCCTGGCACAGGTGCATCTCCAAGGTTCGTACTCGCGGTTGCTTCCCGATCAGGCCGACGATCATCAGGCCGGCAATTGGACAGCATCCCGTTTTGCGTGCAGACGAGGTTCTACACTCCCACCTTCTGACCTGGTCCTGCCGAGCAGCGAACCAATCCCAATGAAGCAAGCGCAGCCTTGAACTGGAGGAATGGAGGTTGGTGCGGCCGACGGAATCCACCGGCATCGCTCCGAGGAGACAGGGCAGGCCCATCCTCGTCGCGAGCCGAGACCGGCAATCGTTGGCCACTGGATGCGCCGACCACACACGGTAGCGCTAGCCCACTGATCGGACCCTGCCAGCACAAGCGGGTGCTATGCCAGCTGGCACGATGCCGGAATCTCCAGCGATTCCGCTGTGCCGCCCGTTCCGGGGACCCAATTGATCCGAGTCAATACCGGCGCGGATTCTCTATATACTCAGGTCGGTAGTCCTTGAGTCTCGATGCGGGCCTTCGTCTCAATTTCAGTAGCCTTGCTGGTGTTCGCTTCGATCGCCGAGGCCAGCGACGCAGAACGGGCGATCCAGATACTCAGGGAAAACTGCGTTTCCTGCCACGGCCAATCCAAGATTTCGGGCCTTGACCTGCGAACGCTGGACGGTCTCTTGCAGGGCGGGAAACGAGGCCCGAGCATGGTTCCGGGCGATGCCGGGGCAAGCCTGCTCTGTCAAGCAGTCCGCCACGAGGGAGACCTGACGATGCCCTGGCAGGCGGAGCGCCTGCCAGCGGCAGACATTCGGTCGCTAGAGGCTTGGATCGAGGCTGGCGCGGAGTGGCCGGAAACCGTCTCGGCGACGCCCGGCGAGACCTGGTGGTCCTTCAAGTCCGTCTCTCGGCCCGAGGTCCCGAAGCAAGGCAATGGATGGGCGCGAACGCCGATAGACCGGTTCATCGCTCGGAAGCTGGCTGAGGAAGGCCTCGAACCGGTTGCCGAAGCGGACCGGAGGACATGGATCCGTCGCGCAACCTACGACTTGCATGGACTACCGCCCACGCCGGATGAGGTGCAAGCGTTCGTTCGGGACGAATCGCCCGCTGCCTTCGAATCGGTGCTAGATCGCCTTCTCGAGTCGGACCGGTACGGAGAGCGGTGGGGGCGCTACTGGCTGGACGCAGTACGCTATGCCGATAGCGGCGGCTTCGAGACGGACATCTATTACCGGGATGCGTGGCGTTACCGTGACTATGTCATCAAGTCCTTCAACGACGACAAGCCGTTCGACCGATTCGTTCAGGAGCAGATCGCAGCTGACGAGCTCTGGCCGGACGACATTGAATTGCGAGGCTCGTACGAAATCCCCGAAGAGAAGCAGCGACATCTTGAAGCCCGTATCGGCACCGGACTCTACACAGTAGGCCCTGTCTATCACGAGGCAGCCCTGAACGGCCATCAGCTTCGATACGAGTGGTTGGTGGATTCCGTCGACGTCACCGGCGAGGCGTTCCTCGGCCTCACTGTCGGCTGCGCCCGGTGCCATGACCACAAGTTCGACCCGATTTCCCAGAAGGACTACCACCGCCTGATGGCCTTCTTCGAGGGCAGCGAAGTCCGGCGCATCCCGGTGGTCCATAGGATGTCGGAATTCGGGTACTATTCCGCGTACCCGAAACAGCTCAAGGTCTTCGAGTACCAGGAGGCCCTGAAAGCCCTCGAACGGCGAGCGCGGAAACGGCTCGTCGACGACATTGCGCAGGGCTTCGACGAGGACATCGTCAAGGCGTACCGCACGGCAAAGGCAGAACGAACGGTCGAGCAGCGGGTCAAGGCTGCTGTTCTGGAACGCGCTCTCACTGAGGCGGGCTTGCTCGAGAATCCGGGCGGCTACGCCACGGACCTGCGCTACACGTCTGAGGAACTGGATCGCCGGAAGACTCTGATCGCCGAACTCGGCGAGGCAGCGGCCGCCGCTCGTTTTGACCTGCCGATGGCAACTGTGCTCGGAAGGGCGGAGGTGCGCTATCCCGTGCGGATGACGGACCGGGGCGATTGGCAGTCGACCGGAGAGGTCGTCGAAGCGGGCACCCCGCCAGCTCTCGGAGAAATCGAAACGAACGGCTCGGAAGCCATGCGCAAGGCCTTGGCTCAATGGCTGACGGACCCGTATCACCCGCTTGTCGCACGCGTGATGGTCAACCGGATCTGGCAAGGGCACTTTGGACAGGGCATCGTCGGCACTCCGAACAACTTTGGGCGGCAGGGCGATCCCCCCACTCACCCCGAGCTCTTGGACTGGCTCGCCTCGGCGTTCGTGGAGCGAGGCTGGAGCGTCAAGGGGATGCACAGGCTGATCATGCTGTCCGGCACGTACCGCCTGTCTTCCTCGTCCGACGCCGGGAACGCCGCGAGGGATCCCGAAAACCAATTCCTCTGGCGGATGAACCGGAGGCGCCTCAACGCGGAGAACCTACGCGATGCCGTCCTCTCGGTGGCCGGGACATTGAACCCGAAGATGGGTGGGCGGCCGGTGCTGCCTCCGCTCTCGGAGGAGGAGCGGCTGGGCATGTGGGACAAGGACGACTGGCCCGAGTCGCTCGACGCCGCCGAGCACGACCGGCGCAGCGTCTACATCTTTGCCAAACGGCAGTTTCCATACCCGATGTTCAAGACGTTTGACGCGCCGGACCCGGCGACGAGCTGCGGTCGGCGGGCGGTGACGACGGTCGCTCCGCAAGCCCTGACCCTACTCAACAGCGAATTCATGCTGCGGTCCGCTCGAGCGCTCGCGAAGCGCCTCGGGAGCGCGGCAAGCGCCGAGGACATGGTCTCGAAAGCCTGGGCGCTTGCCTTTTCGCGGCCGCCCTCATCGGAAGAGACTGTCAATGCGGTGGAGATGCTGGCAAAAACGGGGACCGACGAATTCAGCTTGATGCTCTTCAACCTGAACGAGTTCGTCTATATCGACTGAGGATCGCTATGTTCTGCAGACGCGAAGAAACCGTCGCCTCTCGGCGCGAATTCCTTGAACTGGCCGGCTTGGGGTTCGGAGGCCTGGCTGCCTCCTGCCTGCTCGCCCAAGACGCCGACTCAGCATCCCAGCGGAATCCGCTTGCCGCAAAGACTCCGCCGCTGGCCGCCAAGGCCAAGAGCGTGATCTTCCTGTTCATGCACGGCGGGCCGAGCCACCTGGACACCTTCGACCCGAAGCCACTGCTGCAGAAGTACGACGGGCAGCCGGTCCCCGAGTCGTTCCGTGCGCGGGACTTCCAGTTCACGAAGATGGACAGGGTGCCGTTGCTCGGCACCCCGAGAACCTTTTCGAGGCACGGGCAATCGGGGCTCGAGGTGTCGGACCTCTTCTCGAACGTCGCGCGGCACGCCGACGACCTGGCTGTGATCCGATCCTGCCACCACAACGGCTTCACCCATATCACCGGTCAGAACTGGATGAACACCGGGTGGGCCCAGGTCGGCAGGCCCAGCTTGGGGTCGTGGGTCGTCTATGGACTCGGTTCGGAGAGCGAGAACCTGCCGGCATACGTGGTCATGCTGGACGGCGGCATCAAGTCCGGCTCGCCCGCCTATGGCTCCGGCTTCCTGCCAGCGATGTACCAAGGCACGGTGCTGCGCAGCGAGGGGCCGCCAATCCTGAACATTCGCCGGCCGGGCCCGGCCGACCCGGAACGGCAACGCCTGTTGATGGAGAAGCTGAGCTGGTTTAACCGGAAGCATCTCGCGCCCCGTTCCGAGGACTCCGACCTCGAGGCGCGAATGACCGCCTACGAACTGGCCTTCCGGATGCAGTCTTCGGCTCCGGAGGTGGTCGATATCTCCTCGGAGCCCGCGTCGACGCAGGCTCTATACGGGTTGGACGACGCGGTCACGCGCGCGTTCGGAAAGCAGTGCCTTCTGGCGCGGCGCATGGTGGAACGCGGGGTCCGATTCATCCAGCTGTATTCGGGTTGCGGCAACAACGGTGCCAGCCCGGGCTGGGACGGGCACAACCAGATCGACTACAACCACGAGACGATGGCGGCACAGGTCGACCGACCGATCGCCGGATTGCTGGAAGACCTGAAGGAGCGGGGCCTGCTGGACGAGACCCTCGTCATCTGGGGCGGCGACTTCGGCCGCACGCCGTTCACGGACGGCGGGGAGGGCGGCTCGAGGAACAACGCCGGTCGCGACCACAACCCGTACGGCTTCACCGTCTGGATGGCAGGAGGCGGGGTGAAGGGAGGGAAGGCGATCGGTTCGACGGACGAGATCGGATTGAACGCGCAGGACGACAAGGTGCACGTCCATGACCTGCATGCGACGATCCTGACCTTGCTCGGACTCGAGCACGAGAACCTGACCTATCCGTTCCAAGGACGCGAGTTCCGGCTCACTGACATCGGCGGGCACAATAATCTGGCGTCGGCGCTCACCGCTGGGTAGCCGGTCGCCCGCCCACGAGCGAGCGCGGCTCGATCACTCCGCACTCATCGGGGTTTCCAATCGGTGGACGCCAGTTCATCCGCCATCGCAGGCCTGAAGGCCGTTTGCGTTGCCTACGATCCGAGCGATTGCACCGCCACGGCGAGCCATCGGCATGCTACCGGCCGCCGTCCGGCGCTCCAACAACGTTCATCACCCGGTTAATGAGGAACTCCACGTAGGCCTCGGTCTTGGAATCCGGAGTGAGAGTCGCGTCGCGGACTCTATCCGACGCAAGCAGCCCGCGACGGAGGAGGAGATTCTTTTCCATGCGCAGCAGCAGTTCCATGTTCTGGAGGCTGAACACCAAATAGGGGAGGATTCGCTCGAGCACATCCGAGGCCGCGTGCATTTTCCCGGCGACGGCGAGGTCAAATGCCTGCTGCAGCACGTCGGCGACGCCAAGTGCAGGCATCGCTCCGCAGATCCCCGCCTGGATCCCTTCGAGCAGGTACAACCCGCCCCATCCCTCAAGTACCTGCACCGCTCCGCTGGTCTCCTCCAGGATCTCGACCACCCTTGGTGCCATCAATGGCTGCTCAAGCTTGAGATAGCGGAAGTGCGGGTACTCCTCATTGACTCGCTTGGCTAGGGCCGCGCTAATCGTCGGCCCGCCAGGGTTGAAATCCTGTACCAGCACCGGCAACGATGTTGACACCAGAACGCTCTCCAGGAAACGGAACACGTCGGCTTCCGAGATATCGAACATCCGCGGGATCGCCACGGAAATCATGTCGGCTCCCAGCTCTTCGTTCTTGCGGGCAATCTGCCCTGCGAGCGATGCCGAGTAGTGATTCGACTGCGCGATGATCTGGACCCTGCCGTTGGCGGCATCGACCGCTGCCTCGACCAGTTGGTAACGCTCGTCCATGGTGACCTTGTAGAACTCGCTTGCATAGGCCGGAATGCAGGCAGCGCTGAAGCCGTTGCCGGCGCAGAACCCTACGATTCGCTTGAGCGAGTCGAGGTCGACCGCCTCGTCGGGCCTGAACGGAGTCGGCAGAACAGGGACGATCCCCGTGAGATTCTGGTGTGTCATTTTGGAGCCGATGCCGCGCCGACGACGCAACCGCCGTCGCAGGTGATGGTCGTGCCTGTCACGTAGTTCGACGCGTCCGAGACCAAGAAGCCGACGACATCCGCGACATCCTCAGCCTGCTGGATCTTGCCAAGGGGGATGAGGCTCATGAATTCCTCTCGAAACTCTGGGAAGTCCCTCAGTTCCCGGGCTGTCAGCCCCGCCTCGACGATCCCCGGGGCAATCGCGTTGACCGTGATGCCGTGAGGGGCCAGTTCCAGCGCGGCGCAGCGGGCAAGCATCCACACGCCTGCCTTCGAGACGCAATACGGAGCGATCAGCTTGTAGGGGACGTCCTGCACCCATGACCCAGTGAAGATGATCTTGCCCCTGTGCCCGCTTTCCACCCAGCGCTGGGCCACTTCCTGGGTGACATGGAAGTATCCGTTGAGGTTGACGTCCATGTGCTGGTTCCACTGCTCGACGGTGTAGTCCAGGAACGGCACGTTCATCGAGATTCCGGCGTTGCACATGCATACGTCCAGCCGGCCGAATTCGGCCCAGACCTGTTCCAGGGCGTCGCGCACCGCTTCCCGGCTGGACACGTCCGCTTGCACGAAGAGCGCTCGCGCGCCCTTTTCGCGAAGTGCTTGCACGCGCTCCGAATTCTCCTTGATATCGAGCAGGGCTACGTCCAGCCCCATATCGACCATCTTCTGGGCACTGGCGTAGCCGAGATCGCCTACGCCCCCCGTAATCAAGCCGACTTTCCTTGCATCGTTTTCCATGAGTGTCCTTATCCCGACTGCTCTCCGGTCAGTTCGACGTCGATGTCCTGCTCGTCCTCCGAACCCAATATGCTCGCAACCTCGTACGGCCAGGTATGGCGGTCAAACCGCTCCGCAGCCTGCCGCTTCGGCCAACCCGACAGAGTTGTCCGCCTCGGCCGATCGAGCATGTAGTTCGCGTAGATAGTCCGGGCATGCTCCCGGTGTGGCGCCACTGCCTCCGGGGAGTACCGGTACATCTCCAGCCGGTCCGGGTCAAGCCGCAGGCCGTGCCCGGGAGACTCCGACAAGTTCAAATGCCCGCCTGTCCAGTCGAACTGGCCGCCCTCGATGACGTCGTCACTGACGTGAATCGTCTCGTTGTCGATTGGATGGCAGGTTCGCGGTGCCCGGCCCATGTAGATGCCCACCCGCTCCGATTCCTGCAGGAGAGCGGACGCCATCGCGCCGCGAAACGCAAGTTGCGTGCAGAGCTCGAAGTTGCTGTGGATCGCGATGTGCAGTCCCATGAACTTGGCCAGCTGCCCAAAGCGCCAAAGCCCCCACGGTCCTAGGTTGATGTCGGGCACTGCCACGTCGGCGCCCTCGTAGCGTTCGAGCATGTACCAGTCCGGCTCCCATCGATTCGCCATCGGGCTGGCACCCTCTGGATGGATGATCGGCGGCCACCAGTGACAAGACAGCGGTGTCCGCAGTTCGGCGCGGAGCGCCGTCATGCGCCGGTAGTAGTACTCGGCTTGGTAACTGCCTTCCGCCGCCCGGCGTTCCCGAGGCCGCTCGGACTCGGGATAGAACCGTTGCGGCAGCAACGAGTGAACCGGCTGTTCGGCGTACTCCAGGTTGCAGTCTTCGACGGCATGCAGAATGCGCCGGGCCTCCTGGTAGTTCCACGTGCCATGAGCGTCGATTCGAATCGCGGTTTCGGGCCCGACCGCCTCGCGAATCCGGTGGATCAGGTCGATGTGGTCCTCCGGCTGGTATGCCGTCATCGAGACCTTGACCGCCGGGAAGCCTGCCCGGGCCCGCTCGGCCGCGAATTCCGGCCAGGAATCGTACGTAATCGCGTCGTTGCCTTCGATGTCAGCAAATCGTTGCCAGGTGTAGGCCGCCATCGGCACTTGATTCGGCGGCTCGTACTCCGCCTCGAACAGATCGGCCCAGAGCCGGTGCAAGGGCTTGCCGAGTACCTGGCCAACCAAATCCCACCAAGCCATGAACAGAGGCTCTTCGAGACTGGGATCGAGGAGGTTCCGATCGGGCTGGTCCTTGAGGACGGCGATGCAGTCGCGGGCTCCTCGGTCGAGATCGACCGACCATTCGCCAGTGCCGACAAGACCTTCCTTGGTGCGCAACTCGACGAACGCCCACGACACCGCCGGAAGCGCCTGCCATCCGGGCGTGTAGACCCCGACCATTGGGATGAGCACCTTGTGTATCCGCGCCTCTTCAAGCGTCAGACGGTGCGGGCCGAGCTGGGCAGCCAGCTTCTCTCGAAACGATCCAATGCGACGCTTGAGCATCCCGTCAAATTCGCGAACATCGTTTAGGCAGTTCAAAACGTCGAAACCCACATACGCCGCTCGCAGGTTCCTGTCGCCGATCCAGTGCCGCGCGTGGCGGCGCCGTCAGGTGGAAGCCCCTACGGTTTCCGTGAATTCGTAGTAGTGTATCGCGCAGAGTCCGATTCCAGCGGCAAGTCGGAGAGCCGCATCGCGGAGACGTCCACTCTGGAACGTCGGTGCATGGTGCCTGCGCCCGAATCTCAGCGATTGGGCCGCGGTTCTTGTGCAGCGTCGCGTCCTGCCGGGCCGACTCGGGAAAGCCCTCGCTGGAGAACCGCGAAACGAGCTCCCGGCCGGGCAGCCTGCACCCGCACCGGCCTGGCTACTGCTGGCCGCCTGGGAGGCTGGTCAGGAAGCTGCTAGGATTCAAGCTCAATGACCCATCGCCGTTCCCGGTGGAAGCGGCGTGTGGATCCGTCCATTGGAAGCCTTTTCCATGCCCCAAGACGAAATCGCCTCAACTGAATCCGGACCCTCGATCGAGGAACTCGAACGACAGATCTTCGAGCTAACGGAGCAGATCAACGCGAAGCGAAGAACTGCGAAATCGCGCGAAGCCCCGGACTACAAGCTGCAGACGCTCTCTGGCGAAGTGCGACTCAGCGAACTCTTCGCCGGCCATGACAAGCTCCTCGCGATTCACAACATGGGCCAGCGTTGCCGCTACTGCACATTGTGGGCCGATGGCATCAACGGCTTCCTGCCTCACCTGGAGTCGACGATGGCCGTGGCTCTGCTTTCCAAGGACTCCCCGGAGGTGCAGCGTCGCTTCGCCAACTCGCGCGGCTGGCGATTCCGGCTTGCGTCCCACCTGGGCGGCGAGTACATCCGCGAACAGACAGCGATGGAGGGCCAGGACAACATGCCCGGAGCGGTCCTCTACGAAAAGAAGGACGGCAAGATCCTGCGCAAGAACGCAGCCGTGTTCGGCCCGGGCGACATGTTCTGCTCGGCATGGAATTTCTTGGCCATGGCCGGGCTTGGCGGCGACACCTGGACTCCGCAGTTCTCCTACTGGCAGATGCCGGCAAGTTTGGAAGATGGCGGCGCCAACGTATTGCCCGTCCAGCTGCAGCAGGATTGACCGAATCGAGCCGTCCAGCAATCCGTGCCGCAAGCGCGGAAACCCGTCAGTAGAAGGACCAGCGCAAATGTCTTGGTAGCTCTTCGTCGCGAGATGGCTCGACGGTAGCCAACAGCCCTCGGATGTCGATGGTGGGTCTTGATCCCCTGGACGTAGCAAATGCGCCCGCCCTTGCGTTCCGAAACGTGCAACAAGAGCGCCGCCGCGACCTGTGTACGGACTGCTGGGAGCTTGTGTATGACCAGGTCCGCCGGCCGCCGAATAATCCTCTCAATCGATCGGTGACGATCGTAGTCGCACACGAACTGGACCTGGGACGATCGGACTCCGTCCGTCGGTGAGCGAATCGGCAGCCCGTCATTCGCGGACCGTTTGGCTAAGGGGTTATATACGATAGTGGCGAAACGGGGTCGGAATGGCCACGGGACGGCGCATCGTCTTTGATCGTGATGACGCAACGGCAGTGCGCGTCCAATGTTTTGATCGCAATGGAGAGGTCGTACTCAAGCCCGACAGCTGAGCGCGCTTGGTGGACCACGCACTAGCAGATTTGGGCGGGCGCCGTCCGGTGGACTATTGGCCCGCCTAGATCGAGTGCCAGCGGCAAGGCCTTGTGAGCAGTCAGCCGGATCGCGCATCAACTCCAGAATTCCTCGCCCATCAAGAGGTGTCCCTTCAGGTAGTCGTCGTCCGGGTCGAACCCCAGACCCGGTCCGCTTGGAACGGTCAGCACTCCGCCCTTAACCTCGGGAGCCCCTTTTGCCGACATCTTTTCGATGTGCCGAGCGGGGCGGCCTAGCTGGCTCTCAGAGCGGAAAAAGTTGTGGATCGCCGAGCCGAAATGCGCCGAGGCGTAGGTCAGGATCAAGCTTCCGACATTGTGCAGGGCGACCGGCCGACGGGACAGCAATGCATAGTCGGCAATCTTGCGTGTGCCAGTGATGCCGCCGGCAAAGGCGAGGTCGGGATGGATGAAGTCGGCGATCCCCGCATCCAAGAATGGCCGGAACTCTTGCGCGAGCTCTAACTTCTCCCCAATCAGCAGCGGTATCCGGGTGGCGTCCCGCAGTGCCTGCCAGCCCTCAGAAAACTGCACTGGAAGCGGGTCCTCGTAGAAATAGGGGCGCATGGGCTCGACCGCGTGGGCCACTTGGATCGCACTGGTCGTATCGAGTTCGTTGTGGCCGTGCACCGCGACGGCGATGTCCTCGCCCACGGCCTCGCGAGCGTTCATGAAGCCGCGGCCGATCCGTCGGATCTGCACAGGATCGAGTGTGGAGGCGAAGCGTCCCGCCCGTATGCCCAGGGCCGGGTCGATGGAGACCTTGAAGGCTGTGAAGCCTTCCGGCGCTTCCCGGATCTCAATGGCCCACTCACGCATCCGACCGAGGTCCTGCATGTCTCCCACTTGGGCTGGGCGCCCGTGCGAATACATCTTGATGCCATCGCGGAATGGACCTCCAAGCAACACGTTGACGGGCTTGTCCAAGATCTTTCCGGCCAGGTCCCACAGAGCGATGTCGATCCCGCTGATCGTGGGAATGTGAGCCGTATAGGTGTGCATCAGGGTGATGAGCTCGTGGAAGTGCTTCTCGATCGAGAGTGGGTCCCTGCCGACAAGCATTGGCTCCATCACAGCGAGCCGTGCCCTTGCCATCGGCCCAGACGATCCGGCCTCGCCGTAGCCGACCAGGCCGGCGTCGGTCTCCACCTTGATCAGGCAATTGCCGGAGATGTTGCGGAGTTGCATGGCCTTGACGGCGGTGATCTTGACCATTCCCGCGTAGGGCGCCGCAAGTGCTCGGTACCGCTGGAGCCACGCTCCGGCGGGAAGCGCTGTCAGCGTGGTGAGGAGTGTACGGCGCGTCAGGGTCATCTTAGGTTCGTGCGCTGTCGATGGTATCAGGTGGACCCAGCATTCCATGCCCGCTCGTGGCCGACGGAGGGCACATCATGTCATCGTCGAGCAGAGGATGGCTCCCGCCTCAATCGGCCACTGCTTGACGGTTCGGAAACCAAGTGAGGTCTGTGGAGATCATGGTACTGCCGGAACCATCGGAACGCGACACCAGCCGACCACTGGGCTGCAAACTGCGAGGGCCTTATGCTCACTTGACCAAGGATTGGACTCGATGGGGCAATGGCTGGCGAACTCGCCCGTCCGCAACGGCCGAGACACGGCTGCAATCACACTCGCACTTTACGGTCCCCGTCTTTTGCCCTGGCTTGCTAGACCTGCCCGAGTGGTCCCCACTCTCGCCTTGATAGCGACAATCTAGCCAACCGCTCTCGCCGACGGAATCTCCTTCACTCAAGATGTCCGACCGGAACTCGAACTCAAATGCACCGTCTGCCATCAAGGGTCCGGAGCACAAATGGGACTTCGGGCAGGCACCGTCCCCGACCTGCTGCGCGGGGGTGAGTCCGGGCCGGCAGTTGCGCGGGAAAGACCAGGCGAGAGCCTCGTGGTGGCTATCGCCGAAGGCGAGAAGCCTGCCCTGCCACCGGTCGGGGAACGGCTAACCGGATCGGAATTGGACACGATATGTTGTCCTCCTCGTTGTAGGCAGGAATCACCGCTCCAACGGCTAGGCTCTTGTACATCGCTATGCCGTGCCGAATTGTAGGGACGCGGGCCCGGCGCCTCGAGGGACGCGGCCGATCTCGGAGGGATCGATTCGCGGACCTGTTCCGACCGCTGCCTTCGGGCGGCCTCCGTGCTTTCGAGACACTCGGTTTGTGAGTCGCGAGCTTGCGAGGCGCATGGCGCGGGCGGCTATCGAACGAGGGCAGCCGCTGGATTATTTCGAGGAGCTCTATGCCGAGGCCTCGATTGCAGGCCTTTCGGCCGTGCCGTGGGCAGATGGCTATACCTGCAGTCGATAGGGTCATTGCTACTCGACTGTTGTCAGGCCGCCTGTCGGGGCTGGTCTCAATTCGTTTGCATCGGTGCGGCTCGCAATCGTTCGCCATTCAACTTGGATTGCGTCGCATCCGCCTTTCATGGGGTCATTACCGTTCACGGTGATACACTCCCGAAGACCAATGGATGTACGAATTCGGTCTGTTTTGCCGAGTGAATCGACCCTAATCTTTAGCTTTCTGACGCTCGCCGCTCGAATGCAGGAATCTGGCGAGCCAATTCAAAAGGCCCTTCGTGACCAGGAACTGACGCGATATTGGCTGAACTGGGGGCGACGGGGTGATCTCGGCGTCGTAGCGGAGTCCGATAGTGTCGGGTATCCGATCAGCTGCGCGTGGGTGCGGTTGTTCTGCCGTGAAGAAGCAGGCGAAGACTATGTCGGCGAGGACATCCCTGAGTTGGCGATCGGAACGATTTTCACTGCCCGCGGGCTGGGAGTGGGCACAAGAATCCTGCAAGCTCTACTAAGCCTCTGCAAAACCCGCTACTCCGGAGTAAGCCTGAGCGTGAGAATCGACAACCCCGCAATTCGTCTTTATGAACGGCTTGGCTTTCGGAAAACGTCGGGAAGTCCGATCGTCAATCGGGTGGGCACGGAGTCGGTTATCATGCTTCTGAGTTTCAATCAGGGTGGTCCCGGACAAGGCCCTACCGCGGACTAGAGCCTATCTAGTGCCTGCCCGAAAATCCTCTAACGTCCTGATATAGTTGTCTTTACACGTGATTCTGGCGAGCGAAAAAGAGCGTGCTCTGGCCGCAATCGGGGGATTTCGCCTGATTTCCGGCCAGATTCGACCGCTGCTCGCTGCAAGGAGCCTCATGAGAAGCGTTCTGAGCCTGCAACCGCAACTGGGTGCGACCGACATCGGCGACATCCAGCTCAACCCGCAATCCCGCGACGACATCCCCGCTGTGCTGAAGGGCCTGCAGTGCGTCTACTGCGACCCGGCCCGCCGGGCCGAGTTGTTCGCCCTGCTCGAGCGGCAGGTGCAGCCCGGCACCGACCGCAGCATCGGCCGGCCGGGCATGGACTTGTGGCAGGTTCTGGTCATGGGCCTCCTCAAGCAGGGCATCAACTGCGATTTTGACCGGCTGCAGGAGCTGGTGAACAACCATATCCAGGTGCGCCAGATGCTGGGCCTGGGCGCGGCCGGGTTCGACAGCGGCCGGTTCGGCCTCCAGACCGTGATCGACAACGTGGCGCTGCTGTCGGCCGACCTGCTGGAGCAGGTCAACCGGGTGATCGTGGCGGCGGGGCACGAGGTGGCGGGACGCCAGCCGGGCGAGAGCCTGGCCGGTCGCTGCGACTCGTTCGCCGCGGAAACCGACGTGCACTACCCGACGGACGTGAGCCTGCTGTGGGACGCGCTGCGGTGCCTGATCGGGGTGGCGGCTGCGGCCTGCGAGGAGGTCGGCCTGCCGGGCTGGCGCAAGCGGGTCGCGCTGCGGTTGCGGCTGAAGGGACTGTTCAACGCGGTGCGCCGGACGCGTCGCGCGAAACCGGCGGCGGTGCGGGCCTATCTGGCGTTCTGCCGGCGGCTGGTGGCGCGGGCGGAGCGTCAGCTGCCGGCCTTGCAGCAGGCCGGGGCTGGGGAAGCGGAGCGTCTGGCGGGCTTGCTGGGCCACGCCCGGAGGCAGATGGATCAGGTGAGCCGGCGGCTGCTGCAAGGGGAGAAGATCCCGCACGAAGAGAAGGTGTTCTCGGTGTTCGAGGAGCACACGCGGTGGGTGTCGAAAGGCAAGGCGGGACGCCCGGTGGAGCTGGGCGTGCCGGTCTGCATCGTGGAAGACCAGCACCAGTTCGTGCTGGGCTGGACGATCGAGTGGTCCGGGGGGGACACCGACGTCGTGGTGCCGCTGGTGACGGCCTGCCAGGAAGCGTATCCGGAACTACACTCGTGCAGTTTCGACAAGGGCTTCCACAGCCCGGCGAACCGGGCGGCGCTGGACGGGATCCTGGCACTGAGCGCGCTGCCGGGGAAGGGACGGCTGAGCGGCAAGGACAAGGAGCGGGAGGGCGCGGAGGAGTTCGTCCAGGCGAGGCGGCAGCATCCGGCGGTGGAGTCGGCGATCAACAACCTGGAGCGGAGGGGCTTGGACCGCGTGCGCACGCACGGCAAGGAAGGCTTCCAGCGGACGGTGGCGCTGGCGGTGGTGGCGGCGAACCTGCACCGGATCGGGCTGATCCTGCAGAGACGGGAACGCAAGACGCTCCGACTCGCGGCCTGAGAGCCGCAGGCCAGACAGAATCGCAGTCGGCAACGGACGGCTGGGAGCGGTGCGTCGGCGGGCCGGGACCGCCCAGTTTCAGTGCCCACGGGCCGGTCCCCAACACCACTCGCCGCATTGTGAGAAGCAGCCTCAGCCCGAACAAAGACCCCCAATCACGCTACCGAAAATGGGCGTCTCCCCAATCCGGGGGTTTTCGGGCAGGCACTATCTAGGTCTCGCGACGACGCCCCGGCAAGGGTGCAAAACGACCATGGAGAATAGAAGACGAGTCGCCGGATGGACTGGCTGGGTTCCGAAAAGTAGATGGACGCCAGCCGGATAGTGCGCTTTTCTTCATTCGGTCGGTTCATCTGCCGGCATCGCAACCCAACAACTCGCGAGCGCGCAATCGGCGTCAGTGTGTGAAGCCACGCTTCCTGTGGGCTCTTGCGATACGGCGGCGAATTGGGGAATCCGCTCGGGATTCTAGCTGAATATCGAATGCGCTAGGGCACATTCGTCGCCAGGCGGAAGCCAAGGTCGCTGGGAAGGTAGGCAGGCCGGTAGTTTCGGCCCTTGATATGAAGGATTCCGCTCTCCCTTCGCCAGGCCTACAGTGGCTTGATGCGGATGTTGCGGCATTCGACCTTCATGGCCGGCCCGGAGTGCAATTGGATGGCTATCACCCCGCTTGCGGCCTTGCTGTCAACCCCATCGAACGTTACCGTGCCGTTGAGCGTCAGTCGCACCCGATTTCCCTGCGCATGGATCTCGTACTGATTCCAATCCCCGGTGCGCACGACTCCCTTGGCTCGCTGCCAGCCTTCGTCCGGGGTCGCCATCATGCTGCGGCCGCGCCCCTTCTCCTCGTAGAAGTTCCCCCATGCCGAGCGCTCGCCAGCGTCGGACAGGTCGGCCTGGTATCCGTGGACAATCCAGCCGGCGCCCGGCATCTGCTGGCTGCGGAACTGAATGCCGCTGTTCCCGTCGCGCAGTCTGACCTCGAGTCTCAGGATGAAATCGGCGAAGGGCTTGCGATAGACAAGAAAGGTGTTGGTATCGACCGTTTGGCCATCGCTCGATCCGACGATGGCTCCGTCCCCTACTGACCACAGGTTCGGGTCGCCGTCCCAGCCGTCGAGCGTCTCGCCATCGAATAGGGATTGGTAGCCCTCCTCGAGCTCGGCGCCGACAAGCACGCCCGATTCCGGCAGTTCCGCCATGGCTGCAGCGAGCAGAGCCGTGGCAATGAGATGGAATCTGCAGGCCATGGAATCGCTCGGGACGCAGGTCAGGCCGACTTCATCATTTCCTCCCACGTCACGGTCCGGCCCGTATCCATGGCCATGCGGCCGAGGATGGCGGTGAGGGTGCTCTCGGCCCCCCGAATGCCAACGTTCTCGGTCTTCCCTTCGGCTACTCGCAAGACGAAGGCCTCGACAGAATCGTGATCGATGTTTCGCGGAGGCTCCGCATGGGCCACGTCGTCCGGGCCGCGATAGTGCTTCCAGTAGTGCCGCGCCATCTCGATCATGGAGTCCGAGCCGTAGATTCTCTCGTGCACTTCGCGGAAGAACGGAGGGGTGATGTGCGAGCCGACCAGGGTGGCTTGAATCCCGTTAGGGTACTCGTAGGCGACCGTGACGTGGTCGGACATGTCGCCGTCCTTCCTTATCGTGCGTCCGCCGCTCCCAACAGCCTTCACAGGGTGCTGGTCGCCGAGGAACCAGTTGAGTACGTCGATGGAATGGCAGTAGGTCTCGACGATGATGTCGCCGTAGAGATCGCGCCAGTGCTTCCACTCCCGGACTTTCTCCAGCATTGTGACGGGACGCTTCCCGACGGGCTCGTTGCCAGTGACCGGGCCTTTGAGGAAGTGGGCCTCCGCCTGGCGGATCTGCCCTAGCCCTCCGCTCGCCAGTACGCTCTGGGCCTGGCGGTAAGTCCACCCGTAGCGCTGCTGGAATCCGACGGAAACGTTCAGGCCGGGCCGCGCCGAGTCCGCGGCCTTCATCACGCGCTTGCATCCGGCGACATCGACTCCGGCGGGCTTCTCCACGTAGACATGCTTGCCTGCCTTGATGGCCGCCTCGAGGTGCTCGGGATGCAGGAACACCGGCGTGGCGATGATCACGGCGTCGATGTCGCTGGCCAGCATCTCGCGGTAGTCCTTGTAGACTCGCGGGGCCTCGACAGGGATGCGCTCCTTCGCCGCCTCGATTTTCTCGTCGAAGAGATCGCATAGCGCGACCAGCTTCGCTTGGGGCACCTGGACGACGAAACTGGCGAGCCGGCTGCCGCGCCCGCCCGCACCGAGCAGGCCGACCTTCACGGCGGAATTGGCGGCCGTTCCGCGGATCGCTGCGAAGGGCAGGACAGCCGCCGCTTTGACTAAGTTGCGCCTGGAAAGCGCTGTCTCTAGGTGCTCCATGACTGCTCCGGCGAGCAGTGTAGCGCGAAACCGGTTCCGCCCGCCCCTTGAGGGGCGCTAGAAGCGGGTATTCTCAACCGGATTGCCCCCCGGATCGCCAAGACGCCGCGTTCCGGCAGGAAACACCGGAATGTCCCCGTCGCGATACCGGACGCCGTTGCTACGGACGGCGAATCCTGGACATCGCGGCAGTGGCCGCCGCCGCGATGTCCGAGTCCTCGCTATGCCGCAAGCGGGCCAAGGCTGTCAGAGCTTCCGGGTCTCGCCGGACGCCGATCGAATTGACCACGCCTACAAGCAAAGCTCCTTCGACTGTTGCCAGCGCTTCCCGCAGAGCCCTGTCAACCGAGGCTCCGGACATCGGTTCGAGGGCCGTGCGCGCGTAGTGCGAGAGCTTGGGATCTCCCAGCAGGGTCGATAGCGCCGGCACCGCCAACTCATCTCCCACTACCGCGAGTCGCTGGCATGCCTTGGCCTTCGCAAACTCGCTGGAATCGGGATCTTCGAGAACTCGTGCCGCGGCGGCAGAATCCAGGCCCATGATCTCTTCCGACTTGAAGGGTGTCGTGGCGAGTTGCTGGTCCGCCATCCTGGTCAGTTCCGCACGCGTCTGGCCGCGCAACCGCTTGCCGACCGCCGCGGCGACGAATCCTATCGCGAAAACCGTGCGTCTTAACATCCGGGGCCTCCTTCCTAGACCAGCCGCCAAGGCTCCCGCATCGCCCGGGAGCGCATGCGGTTCGCTTCATCGTTCGACGGAAAGCTGTCGGTCGAAGGATCGAAGTCCAGCTTCTCGCCGAGTTGGTAGGCGATGTACGCAGCGTGGCACGCGATGTGGGTCTGGCACGCAGCAAGGGCGTTCGCGCGGGTCTCCTTGCGGGATTTCACGCAATCCAGAAAGTCCCGGACATGCCGGGTCGTCGCTTCCCGGGCGTCGTCGAACGACCGCCGGTACTGCTCCAGGCTGTCGGAGGCCTCGACGATCCCTGCATCGCCCGTCTGGACCCAGCCCTCGTCGCCCTCGAATCGCACGGCGCACGAACCCGATCCGCCCCAGCCGGTGTCGCGCAGGACGATTTCCAATCCGTTTTCGTAGCGACAGTCCACCGAGTACGGCGTGACTCCGTCCGGCCGGTGCGGTTCGAAGCTCACGGGAGCCGTCTCGTCGAGACCGGCGGCGGCGTGGCACAGATCCAGCGTGTGAGAGCCCCACTCGAGGATCCCACCTCCGTGAAAGTCGAAGAATCCCCGCCAGCGACTCTTAACGTAAAGCGAGTTGTACGGGCGCCAAGGGGCCGGGCCTAGCCAGCGGTCCCAATCGACGACGCTCTTGGGCGGCTCTGGCTCCTCAGGCAGCCAGTCATGCGTCGTCAAGGGCGTGTAACGGTCTCCCGGAGCCGCGTTGGCATGCAGCGCCCGAAGCCGTCCGAGCTTTCCGTCGCGAGCAAGGTTGATGCAGTACTCGAAATTCGTCCCGTTCCGGCGCTGCGTGCCGGCCTGGTACACCCTGCCCAGCCTCTGATAGGTATCCGCCAGCGCTCGGCTCTCGGCGATCGTCATCGAGCACGGCTTTTCGCAATAGACGTCCTTGCCTGACCTAGCGGTAAGGATCGAGAGCAACGTGTGCCACCGATCCCCCGTTGCAATGAGCACGGCATCGACATCCTTGCGCGCCCAGAGCTCGTGCATGTCGGCATACATCACGCAGTCGTTATTGCCGTGATGCTTGTCAACCTTCGACTTGATCGCTTCCCGGCGCTCGTTCCGAGCGTCGCAGATCGCTCGGAACTGGACATCGTCCTGCGCGAGAAACGACTCGAGGTCACGCTCGCCTCGGCCGCCAATACCGAGACCGGCAACGTTCACCCTGTCGCTGGGCGGAACGGCACCGGCCAGCCCAAGGACGCTTCCCGGAATGAAGAGCGGCGCGGCGGCGCCCAGCAGGCTACGCCTCGAAACCGCATGCGACGCTTCGGTCGCTCCGTGTGCTGTCTGCATCCATCTGCTCCTCCCATCATCGTTGCAGACACGCGAAGTGCACCGCGTACGAAGATGCTTGCGAGTATATCCGACGCACGGTGAGGTGTGCCGAGCCGCCGGTGCTCGAAGACTTGAGGATGCAACTTAATGGCGCGCGGAAAGCCCATGGCCCAAATGAAGGGCGCCAAAGCGTGCCAGCCAGCGGGAAGGGATTGACCCGAACGTCGGGGCGACGGGATACACCACCAAGACCCCGCGCATGCCCCTGGGGGATTCCCGTGGCTTCCAGCTACCACGTGCCACCAACGCCCTGCTATCTGATGCATGGTCGGGTCTGGCGTAGCCGGGAATCAGTCGCACTCGCGTGAACTATCCAAATGGGGCACACCGTGATTGATGCTTGCGCAGCCTCCGGGGGATCACCCGGCCACTCCCGTCGAGAAGCAATGTTGTCTCGCGTCTCCCAAGGTCGCTATGCTGAATGCCCGAGACGCCTAGGGTCGACGACTTCCGGGCGGCCTCTGCAGGCCGCGCCGGTCGTCGGGGGCTTGACCGGCTCGCCTGCGCCCGCAGCAGTCGCCCATGATCCGATTCGCGCTCAGGAACCCGTATGCCGTCGGCGTGGCGGCCCTGGTCACGGTCGTCCTGGGGATCGTTTCCTTCCAAAGACTTCCGGCCGACCTCCTGCCGATCTTCAAGACGCCTGCCGTCCAGATCGTCACGTTCTATCCGGGCATGCCGCCCGAGGTCATGGAGCGCGACATCATGAGCCGACTCGAGCGGTGGACCGGGCAATCGGTCGGTATCGAGCATCAGGAAGCGAAGGCCATGCTCGGCGTGTGCGTGGTCAAGGACTTCTTCCGGGAGGGAATCAGTCTCGAGACCGCGATGAGCCAGGTGACGTCCTACGCCGTCAGCGACATGTTCTATTTGCCACCCGGCACGATTCCGCCGATGGTTATGCCCTTCGATCCCACGGCGTCCGTTCCGCTGTGCCTGGTAAGCGTTTCCAGTCCCGTGATGAACGAGAAGGAGCTCTACGACATCGCCTATTTCGAATTGCGGAACCGCCTGCAGTCCATCCAGGGCGTGATCGCGCCCGCCGTGTACGGGGGCAAGCTCCGGCGCATCCTGGCCTACGTTGACCGCACGCGACTCGAGGCGCGCGGCCTCGGGCCCATGGACGTTGTCAGGGCGCTCAAGCGGCAAAGCGTGTTCATCCCCGCCGGCAACATGAAGGCGGGCAACCTGGACTACCAGATTTTCGCCAATTCCATGCCCTCGGCGGTGGAAGATCTCAATGACATGCCGCTGGCGGTCCGGGACGGCGTTCCGGTTCTGGTTGGCGACGTCGCCGATGTACGCGACTCGAGCCAGATCCAGACCAATGTCGTTCGCATCAACGGCCGACGGCAGGTCTACATTCCTATCTATCGTCAGCCCGGCGCCAACACGATCGAGATCGTGCAGTCGATTCGGCGGAACCTCGAGAGGATCCAGCAGCGGCTGAAGGAAATGAACCCCTCGGCGCAGGACCTGTCGATCGAGGTCGTCCTCGACCAATCGGTCTACGTCCGCAATTCGTTGCGAGCTCTTCAATTGGAGGGCATCCTGGGCGCGGGATTCGCAGCGTTGGTCGTGCTCCTGTTTCTCCGCCGTTTGCGCCCGACCCTCCTGATCCTGACAACCCTGCCGCTGGCCATTCTCGCTGCGTTCACAGGTCTCTACTTTTTCGGATCTACTCTCAACGCCATGACGATCGGGGGCCTGGCATTGGTCGTTGGCATCCTGATCGACCAGTCGATCGTCGTCGTCGAGGCCATCGTCCGTCACGTCGAGCAAGGACAGACGCCGTTCGAGGCAGCGCTGCACGGCGCGTCGGAAGTGGTGGCCCCGGTGCTCGTGTCAACCGCTACGTTCTGCATCGTCTTCTTCCCGGTGACGTTTCTTTCAGGCATGGCGAGCTACCTGTTCAGTCCGGTTGCAGTCGCTGCGACCCTCGCCATGGCTGCCTCCTTCTTGTTCTCGATCACATTGGTGCCGGCCTTCTGCGCCAGAGTCCTGAAGGCGGCTCCTGGAAGGGCAGACGGTCCGCGTCGAACCGGTCTCGCGACAGGCTACGAGGAGTTCGTGCGAAGCATCCTGCCGCACCGGCTCGCCGTCGTCGCAGGTGCCGTCCTGCTGCTTGCCGGCTCGCTGCTCTTGCTGCGATCGACGGGGACGGAACTGTTCCCGCCCGTCGATGCGGGCCAATTCCAAATCATGGTGCGGCTGCCCTCAGGGACTCGGATCGAGAACACCGAGGCCAGGCTGGCGGAAATCGAAGCGCTTCTCGTCGAGGAGATCGGCGAGGCGGACCCGTGGGATCCCGAGCGGCATCCGGATTCCAATCTTCGAATGCTGATTTCCAACATTGGCGTACTGATGGACTGGCCGGCGGCCTACACTCCCAATACCGGCCCGATGGACGCGTTCGTGCTGGTCCAACTGAAAGGCAAGCCCGGGAGTCCCGGCACATTCGAGTACGTGGAGCAGCTCCGATTCAAGCTCAGGGAGCGGTTCCGCGATGTCGAGTTCTCGTTCGACACGGGAGGACTGCTGACCGCCGCGCTCAACCAAGGCGAGCCGGCGCCCGTTCACGTGCAGGTGTCCGGCAGCAACCTGGAGACTTCTCACCGCATCGCCGGAATCATCGCCGACAGGGCGGCGGCGGTCGAGGGCGTCGCTGACGTGCGGATCGCGCAGCGCATGGACTACCCGATTCTCGACATCGAGATCGACAGGGTCAAGGCAGCCTTGGCGGGCGTCGAAACGGACGATGTCATGAAGAACCTGGTGACGGCCACGAACTCCAGCATCGGCTTCGATCCCGCCTTCTGGATTGACGAGAGAAACGGGAATCACTACTTCATCGGCGCACAGTATTCCGAGGAGGATCTGGATTCGATCGATACTCTGCGCGACATCCCGGTCAGCGGGACGAATGGAAACACCCCCGTGGCGCTCCGCTCGCTTGTTGACATTCGAAGGAAGACCGGTCCGGCGATTATCAGCCATCGGAACATCACGCGGGTGATTGACGTGTACGCCACAGTGCGACCTGGCCATGACATCGGCTCGGCCGTCTCGCGGGTAGAGGAGGCCCTGGGAGCTTCTGCGGCGCTGCACCCGATCCCCCGGGAATCGGACCGCGGCGCCTACTTCGAGGTGGCCGGACCCGAGTTCGCCGACGCGGGATACAGCTACAGCCTCACCGGCGAGGTTGCAACTATGCGGGACGCGCTCGACCAGTTCTTGCAAGGCTTCCTGCTTGCCGTCGTGCTGGTGTACCTAGTGCTCGTCCTGCAGTTCCGGTCCTTCCGGGATCCCCTGATCGTGATGCTGGCGGTGCCGCTCGGGCTGATCGGGGTCGGCGGGCTGCTCTTTGCGGGAGGCAATCCCCTGAGCATGATGTCCGCAATGGGCATCATCATGATGGTCGGACTGGTGGTAGCGTACAGCACCCTGCTCGTCGACTACGCGGACCGGCGACTGTCCGCCGGTGCCACCGTGCGGGAGGCGATCGGCGAAGCGGCCGGCGTGCGGATCCGTCCGATCCTGATGACATCCCTCACGACCGTGCTGGCATTGATCCCCATGGCTATCGGCGGCCCGGGTGCGGAGGCCAACGTGCCCCTGGCACGCGCGATCATCGGGGGTGTGCTCAGCGCGGCGGTCCTTACTCTCATTGTGGTTCCCTGCCTTTACACGATGCTCAAGCGGCCAAGTGGAGATCGAGATGCGGCACTCACGTGACTTGGTTCGCATAGCCGGCACGATCGGAATGATGGGTCGATCGACGCTGCTCCTCGCGCTGGCCCTGAGCTTGAGCTGGCTCGGATGCGATGCCCCGGGTGCAGGCCCCTCTGCGACAGGGGCGGATCAGCCCGACGGCGTTCAGGTGGACGTGCTGGTCGTTCCTCCTGCGCGCGGAGACATCACGCGGCGGATCGAGCTCCCGGCCAGCGTCGGGGCATTTGAGACGACGACGCTGCTTAGCAAGGTGAGCGGCTACCTGAGCCGTATCGATGTCGATATCGGGGACACGGTGCGCCGCGGCCAGTCCGTCGCCAAGATCGAGGTTCCCGAGATCATTGATCAGCTCCGGGAGGCCGAGGCCGAACTCGAGGCCAAGCGCGCCGACTACGCCACCGCCGAGGCCGAACTCGAGAGCTTCCAGGCCGAACTCGGCCTTCGCCAGATTACATTCGAGCGGATCCAAGCGGTGCGGCAAGAAGAACCGGATGTGATGCCGCAGCAGACTCTCGACGAGGCCCGGGCGGAATTCGAGCTGGCTCGTGCGGCCGTCAAGGTAGGCGAGAGCAGGATGAAGCAAATCGAGAGCGCGGTCAAGCAAGTCCAGGCGGCCATGAGGCGGATCCAGACACTGATTGACTTCTCGGAGATTCGCGCGCCGTACGACGGGATCGTGACCGATCGGCACGTGGATCCAGGGACTCTTCTCCAGGCAGAGACGTCATCCCGAACGGTCCAGCGGCTCGTCACGATCGCGAGCATGGACCGCGTCCGTCTCCGCAGCAACGTGCCGGAATCGCAAGTGCCCTTCGTGCAGGTCGGCGATCCCGCCGTCGTGACCCTCGACTCCATTCCGGGCACGGTGTTCGAGGGGTCGGTAACTCGATTCGCAGGCGTTCTCGACCCTGCCACTCGGACGATGAGAATCGAGATCGACCTGGCCAATCCGGGATTGACCCTTCGTCCCGGAATGTACGGCCGAGCCATGCTGTCGCTCGACACGCGGTCAGACGCGCTCACGATCCCAGCCGATGCGCTCCGCGTCGATGGCGAAGCCACCTATGTTTATTGCGTCGTCGACGGTCTCGCGAAGCGATTCGATATCGAGACAGCGGTTGGCGACGGCGTCCGGGTGGAAGTGAGGGACGGTCTCGAGGGAGACGAGAGAGTCGTCGTGTCGGCGCGCGGACCAATCGCCGACGGCGCGCCCGTCAACTGGTCGGAATTCCAACCGGAGCAAGCACCATGACGGCATCGAGACTGCTGTTGCCGTTCCTGTGCCTCCTGCTGTGGACCCTCCATGCAAGCGCCGCCGACGAGCCTGCAGCCCTGAGTCTGGACGAGGCCGTAGGTGCGGCGCTGTCGAACCACCCGGTCCTGCGCCAGGCCGAAATTGACATTGAGTCCGCGGAACTCCGCGTGCAGCAGGCGCGATCCAGCCGCTCGCCCCAAATCGACGCGGGAGGGCTCGCCAAGAGCGGTCTTGCGGGCTCCGGCAATCTCTTCGGGCTCCACGGCCTGGCATCGTCTCCCGACCCCGAAGGCATGGCCTTGTCGGCGAACGTTTTCCAGGACCTGCTGGATTTCAAGCGCAGCAAGTTTGAAACGGAGGCGAGGCGAGCAGAGGTGGAGCACTTCGACGAGACCCTGCGCGCCGAGAAGGCGAGGCTGATTCTCGACGTGAGAAGGGCCTTCTACTCGGCCCTCAAGGCGATGCGGCGGATCGGACTGACCGAGGAGACCGTCAAGGAGAGAGTGCTTGCGCTACGGCAGGCGGAGTCGCTCCATCGGGCGGGGCTCGCATCCAAACTGGAAGTGAGCCTAGGGGGAATCGGCGTCTCCCGTGCCCGGCTCGACCGGACCAGGGCGACGGAGTCGCTGCAGCAGGCGCTAGCCCGCCTCAACGAGGCCATGGGCGAGAGCACCGGGCAAGCCTTCGCGCTGCAAGAGCCGGAGATCTCGGCCGCCAGTCCCGGCCCGCTGGAGGCGCTGGCGGCGGAATCGCTGGAATCGCGGGCGGAACTGGCCGCGGTCGAGGCAAGAATTCGAGCAGCGGAGGCGTGGGTTCGAAGGGCCGAACGGGAGAAGTACCCGAGGATCATGGCCATGTTCAGCGGCGGCTGGACGCGTTTCGCCGAGCTGACTCTCAGCAGGCTCCTGTTCGGCGGCTTCGGAATCCAGCTTCCGATCTTCACCGGCGGCCGACTGGAAGCGAGCATCGAGGAGACCAGGCGGGGCCTGGAAAAGACCAGGGCTGCACGCGAGGAATTGGTGCGAGCTGTCCGCCTGCAGGTCGCCGAGGCGCGGGGCGATCTGGTGACCGCTTTCGAGTCAGTCCGGACGGCCGAGCAGGGAGTCGAGCAAGCCCTGGAGGCCGAACGGCTTGCAAGCGCCCGATACAAGCACGATCTCGCCGATCTCCTTGACTTGACCGTCGCGCAAACCGCCCTGGCCGCGGCCGAGAACGAACACGGGCAGGCTCGATACGACTACAAGATCGCCGAGGCGGAACTCGATTTCGCGACGGGAAAGAGACATGGACACTGATAGCGCCACGATCCGCCTGTGCTCCTCCTGCCGTCGGAATCTGCGGCCCGCCTAGCAGGATCGCATCAATTGCCCGGCAATCCAGGAGATCCTGCCGGCCAGCTTCTCTCGGAGCGGAACGTCGTGAGACCGCCGACATGGCCCGCTCCGCGAGACGGAGCGGCTCAGCCGCGACTATAGTGGTGAATCACGCCGGCCCCGATGCCGGCCAGCGCCGTCGCGCACGACCACAGCACCCCCCAGGTCACTCGATCGCTGCCGAACCTCGATATCATCGCCCCGGCCACGGCATCGATGGAGCTGATCGCGACAATCTGGGAAGCGATCATGTAGCACCCCATGAGACGGTTGGCGGCATACCACGCCAGAGGCGTCGCCATCGTGTCCGGCGTCCGGAAGCCGTAGTACGGATTCGGCGGAATCCATCCCGCGACCATGGGCACGGCGGTGAGGGCTATGAGCATCGCAACGGTCTCCGGCATGGATCTCCACGCCCTTCGTCTTCGTCGCGCGTCCATGCTGCGGGTGTCGGGGAGGGACGGTCCCTCGGCCTAGCAAGAATAGTACAGGCCGTGCGGACAGCGATAGAAGCAGGACCTGGCGGCGGGAGCGGCCTGAAGCGGAACAGGCCCGCCCAGGGCGCTTGCCGCCAGGCGCGTTACGGAGCAGCCTCGCGAGCCCGCTGCTCGAATACCGCGCGAGCTTCCTCGAACTGACCGAGGACATGCTCGCGTTCCTTGTCGGAGCGCCATCCGGGGTGCTCCCGCGCCTGTCGCGTGATGTCGTCGATCCACCGGATGAAGTACTCTGCATCCTGGCGCGAACGAATCGGCTGCTCGCCGCAATAGACGAAGACCGGACCCGTCTCCCCGTGCAGGTGGGTATCGTCGATTGGGCTCACCGGCTCTTGCGAAGACGCGCGCAGCGTGTACCAGCCGCTCCGCTCGACTTCGATCCGCTTGCGCAGGGAGCCCGAGCGGCCCCCGTCGCCGAGCGGAATCCGCTCCACGACCTCGCCGTTTCGAATCAGTTCGAGCCGGTCGACGGGAAACGCGGATTCCATCAGCGCGTCCACTTCGACGGTGCCGCCCTCCCGCGGCAGGCGAACCTCTCCCCCGGCGATCTCGCCGTTAACGCTCAGCTGCACCAGCGGACCGTTGGTGACGAACGTGCGGCCGTCGCGGACCGCGTCGACCCACCGGTCCCATCTGAGGCTCTCTCCGACGTGGGCGTACATCCGAGCGGCCCCGAGGGCGGGTGTCCGGTGCAGGGCAGTGATCGAGTCTTCCCCCCCCGATGCCGTCACCCGAAATCCGCAGTTCAGCGCACGGTGCCAGACCGCGGCGGTGTTGCGCGCCTGGCGCGCGCTTGTCATGACCTCGAGGTACGTGAGCGTGCCCAGCGCTAGATCCACGGGAAACCCTCGCGCGCCCCCATAGCCGACCGAGGAGGGCTCGCTTGAGTACGGATGGACGTAGCCTCCCAGCGCTCCTTGCTCGCGTGCCATCCGGAAGATGTCGGTGTTGCTCGGATACAGGCTCTCGATGGCCGTCCCCTCGTAGCCCGTGGTGTACGGCGAGAGCAGGTGCTCGGTGAGGTTGATGAAGTTGATGTGACCGTAGAATGGCGACCGGTACTCTTGCCCCCAGGCCAGGATGTGGTCTGGGCCGGATCGGGCCTCGTCCACCGGGCCTTCGAAGTACTGGTGGTCGAAGATCCGGTTGTCCTTGTTGGCGATCTTCTCTCCGACCACGTCGAGATCCTCGGCGGCGGCCATGAACAGCAGGTTGTCCGGCGTGTTGCGGAGATTGCCGCCGTAGTTCATGTGCACGTGGTCGCTGCCGCTGAACCAGCCTTGCGCCCCGTAGTCCGTGAAGCGTTCTAGAGCGAGACGGAGGGAAGCGACCTTCCCGCGTTCGACTGTGACCGTCGCCTCGGCCGGCTCGCGCTCGAAGCCCTTCATCGCCAGAACAGAAACATCCCCCGCCGGCAGGTCGATCGCAAACTCCCCGCTCGTGTGAAAGAAGTCCAGGTTCAGCGCGCGGGACGCGACCCGCTGGTACGTCCCAACCGGAGCATAGGCCTTGCCGTCGGACGCGCGCAGCAGAATCCGAGCTGCGGTCGATCGGCCGGTATCCTGGTCGACCACGGCCACGCGGAGCGTCCCGCGCGGGCGGCGGTAAATGCGCCGGCGGATTTCGATCGCTCGCTCCGCGCCGCCGAACGTCTTCAGCAAACGCAGCTCTGATCCCCCGTGCTGGTTCGAGACGTAGACGATCCATTCCCCGTCCGGCGACCAGCGCGGCTCGAAGTGATCCCAATCTCCGAACGTGAGCTGATAGGGCTCACCGCCTTCGACTGGGAGAACGTAGAGGTTGGTGTACTGGCTTCCGCGGTGGGAGCTGTAGACGATCCGAGTGCCATCCGGCGACCACTGCGGGCGGGTGCGATACAGGGTTTCCTCGCGATGGATCCGCGTGGCCCCCGACATGGCATCCGGGCTAACCGGCGCGCGCCACAGCGCGCCAGAGCCGAGCGGGATCCCGCGATTCGACACGAGGATCATCTCGCTGCCATCCGGTGACAGCGTCGGTTGAATGTGCAGGTCCTGGCTGCCGAAGTAGAGTCGCGAATTGGGATAGGCGTTGTCTTCGGTCAATCGAGACGGTTCGCCTGGCACGCCATTCTCCAGCGGGAGCGAGTAAAGGTTGTACCAGCCATCGGGAGCAGTCGAGACGTACAGCATGCGAGAGCTGTCGGAAGACCAGACGGGGTCAAGGTTGAGGTGCGCGCCATGGGTGAGCGCCGTGCTTTCCCCGGTCGTGGTGTCGAGCAGCATCAGGTTGATGCTGCGGTAGCGGTCGTCGGCGGTGTAGGCGATCCAACGCCCGTCCGGAGACCACGCAGGGGAGGAATCGTACGTGGAGTTGGCCGTCAATTCGTATGCGACGTCTTCCCCGACACGGATCTTCCAAATCGAGCCCGCCATGCTAAAGGCGATCCACTCGCCGTCCGGCGAGAAGCAGGGGCGCCAGGGGGTGCTCGCCACAGGCGGCAAGTAGTAGTTGTGCATATAGTTCCCGCCGGTGCCAGCTCCGGGATAGGGTTCGAATGCAACGACGTCGCCTGCGCTGGCGGGGCTCGTTTCGCTCGGTTGCGCGGCCAGCGGTAGCGCAGCGCATGCCGCGGCGACGAACAGCGCGGCTAAATGGAACTTCATGGACGGATACGGTGCACTCATTCTGCGGATTTCCTGTGCATCAGTGTCGCGCATACTCGGGCGGATCGCCACTGAATCGCGTGCAAGGCAGAAGACGGGCTCCTGGCCAACCCGGAGGGACGGGCCGTCATCCGCCCTTCATCAGATTCCTTGCGGAAATTGGCCTGCCGGAAGCGCACCAAGCTGCTCGCGACCAGGCCCCCTACCAGTAGGCGATATAGAGAGCCACGAACATTCCCACAGTGAGCGCCCACCACAAGCTCACCCGGCGGTGGATCGGGTACCCGGCTGCGATGATCGCTTGCGGAAGCCTCAGCACCTCACGAGTCCAGATCACGCGCTCGACCGACCGCGTGTCGGGAGGTGGCGTTGCCAGGCTCAGCGCCGCCATGCAAGCAAGGGATCCCAGATAGACGACGCCCGCGATGTTGAACGCGTTCATCTCGACGCCGGTCAGGCGGAGCCAGTACGGCAGGACGAACATGGGGAAGCAAAGCCCAAGCGTCCAAGCAGCCGCCCTGGCCGTCGCACGCCGCCAGAAGACCGCCAGCAGGAAGATCGCCATGATCGGCGCCGCGATCAGGAACCAGCACTCCTGGAAGTACGAGAAGATGTTGCCGAAGCTCATGACAACCGGCGCCCAGAGCGCTCCGACGACCAGGATCGCGACGCCGGAGCGTCGGCCGAAGCGGATCAGTTCGGGCTCCGACGCCTTGGGCCGGTAGAGGCCCTTGTAGAGATCGATGGTCAGGATCGTGGCGCTGGAATTGATCAGCGCCTGGATCGTCGACATGATCGCGCCGCAGAGACCGGCAAGAATCAATCCCCGCAAGCCGACTGGGATCACCGTCTTGAGAAGGAACGGCAGCGCCTCGTCCCCGGTTGCGAGATCCGGACGAATCGCGTAGGCCACCATGCCGGGGAAGATATACGCGAGCGCCGTAAAAGCCCCGAGGAAGCACGCGAGGACGATTCCCATTCGCGCATGCCATTCATCCTTCGCCCCGAGCGAGTTCTGATTGATGTATTGATTCGTGCAGAAGTACCACGGCCCGGTCGAGAGCGCCAGCACGACCATCGCCGTCCATGGCAGTTCCGGATCCGACGCCGGAAGGACAAGATGCGCTCGCTCGCCTACGCCAACGACAGCCGGCCACCCACCAGGCACCTCGCCGAGCCCCAGGAAGAAGATGAGCAGCCCGCCGCCGATCAGAAGGGCAGACTGAAAGACCTGGGTCCACGCCACCGAGCTCATGCCGCCATAGACTGTCAGCGTCCCGGAGAGGATCGCGAGTCCCCATATGCCCGCCTGCATCGGAAGTCCCAGCACTTGCTCGAGCAGGAACGCACCGGAGAAGATCACCCCCGCCAAATTGATGAAGACGTAGCTGATCACGCTGATCACGGCGTACATCCGCCTCACCGTGACGCTGTAGCGAAGCTCCAGAAACTCCGGCATCGTCACGATGCGATTGCGCACGTACACCGGAAGGAACACTCCAATCAGGAGGCTGTATCCCACGAAGTTCAGCCACTCCCAGTTGGCGACGGCCATTCCGTGCGTATAGGCGTAGCCGACGACGCCAACAAGCTGCTCCGTGCTGAGCGAAGCGCCGATCGTGGAGAATCCGATCACCGCCCACGACAGGGTGCCGGTCGTTAAGAAGAAATCGCGGGAGGACTCCTTCTTCTTTCGCCCGGCCCAGTAGCCGATCCCCAGGGCAACCACGAAATAGGCCGCGAACACAGCGAGATCGAAGGAACCCATGGCGTTGCTTTGGGACAACTATGCCTCCTCGGTGTCCAATCCAGGCAGAACCCTACGATTCCCCTTCGAATCGCAGCGTGACGATCTCCCAAGCGCCCATCTCGAACGAGGCAGCGCTGCCGCTCAGCCTGATTTTCGGCGATGCCATTGGACGTCCGTTGAAATCCACTGCCTCGCAGGAGGCCGCCATCATCGGGAGCTCGATCCGCACCGGCCCGCCGCGCCCGGCGGTATCGTGGAGGCGTATCTCGTAGCCCCCGTCCCTGTAGAGCCAGCTCGAAGCCGCAACGCTCGCAGGGCTCGCCGTCACGAAGCCCTTTTGAGCCGGCAGGTCCGCTCCCTTCCGGCCGTAAACATGCCGCGAATGGCAGGGATGGATCCGCTCGTCCGCGACCTGGGGTATCCTCGCTTCGCGCCAGTTCCCTCCGTGCGGAACCAGCGAGTAACGGAAGCTGTGCTTGCCCTGGCCGGTGAAGTACTGATTCGCGAACAGATTCTCCATTTCCCCGCGCGGCTCGATCGTCATCATCAGGACGTGCTCTAGCGAGCGCGTCTCGGGATGGAACAGCCAGCCTCGCTTGCCCTCGGCGCCGAGCAGAGCCAAGCCCTTGCCATTGCCGCTGTAGTCGACCCAGTGATGGGCGAAGAAGACGTTCTTGCGCAGCAGTTCCTCGTTCGGGTCGGTGCCGTCGCCCCAGGGCTCGCCCGACAGGTCCCGTGGCTCGGCACCGAACGGTATCCCCGCTGTCGGAATCGAATCGAAGTCGAAGACCGCGTTGGCCGCGAAATACCCCGAACCGCCGACGCTGTCGACGTCAAGCGAGAAATCGATCCGCTCGGCGGCGTGGTTCAGCGAAACCGTCAGTTCGACACTATGCTCCCCGATGCGGCCTAGCATCCTGGCAGACGTGCGAAGCGCGCCATCCTCCACGAGCCGCCAGTCGGCTCCTTCGACGTGATCCTCGCCGGTCACGGGTCCGCCGTGCCAGGGCCATGGATCGTCGTTCTTGTAATAAACAGGGTTCCCTGCCGCCTGGTATGTCGCGTTCCGGCGCTTGTCCTGAACCTGGCGGATGCCCTCTGCGCCGAGCTCGATCCTGACGAATTCGTTCTCCAGGGAGTGCACCGGCTCGTCGGGATAGGCAGGTTCCTCGTCACCCTCGGCCGGCACGATTCGGAGCGTTGTGTAGCCGAGCGCCGGAACCTCGGCGTCGACCAGGAGCCACGCCTCCTTGTAGGTGTTCTTGGCTCCCGGCGGCAGGTGCTCGCTGGTGTTGTTAAAGTGCCGCACGCGGAGCAACTGATGCGCCAGCTCCTTTCCGTCGGTGTCGAGAACCGTCAGCTTCGTGGCCCTGGGCTCGGCGAAGACCGCCTTGATTTCCAGCGTCTCGCGTCGATTCCAAGCCAGCGGGTTGAACACGGCGATCGTCTGCGACTCGCCATCTGTCCGGATGTGATGCGTCAGACGACGCATGGCATCCCTGCGCAAGCGGCCCGCGTGATAGGTCACGTTGCGTCCGATCTCGATGGCATCGGGCATGTCCTCGTTACCGACATACAGGCCATCGTGCGGATAGAGCGTCAGCGCTTCGTACCAAAGTTCCTCGATCTTGGACTCCGGGTACGGCGAGCCCGCGCACGACGCGAGGGAACTGAAGACTTCGGCCTCGACTAGTTCGTTGTTTACGCGGTCGCGCCAGTTGTCGAGACCTCGGCTGCCGCACTGCCCGTACCAGAACGGCCATCCTACCGGATCCACGGGGCCGCGGAATCGAGGAATCGACGAGCGGGACTCTTCCAATTCGGCGAAGTACTCCGTTGGCGTAGCGAACCGCAGGGGCGTGGATTCCCGCTGTTGCCACGCCTTGACGAACCCCGGAAGGTCGAGCGCGGGCTCGCCGTCCGCATCGGCGTTGTACGTGGGGAGCGAGAGGGGCAGCGTGTGGTCTAGCCCGACCGGCAGCCAGATGACCTTGGTGTCGCTGGCCGGCATGAGAAAGCGGAGCGCGGAATCGTACAGCGCACGCACGGCCCCTTCCCAGTTCTCTTCGTATGCGTTCAACTCGCTGAGGTAGCCGCCCGGCCCCTTGCCCATCCCCCAGCCGCCCGCGAGCCAGCCGTACGGGCCGTAGGTCAGCGTCACCTCGCTGCCGTCGAGGCCCTCCCAGACGAACTCGCGCTTGAAACCCTTGCGGTCAAGCGCCCAGATCGGCCGCGTGAACCGGTAGTAGCTGTAGCCCGCCTTGCGCAGGATCTGCGGCATCTGGGTGTGGCCCGGATGAATGTCGATGAAGCAGGCTACGTCGAGCTTGGCTTCAGGGAATTCCCGCTGGAAGAACTTGCGTCCCAGCGTCATGTTCCTGATGACTGCCTCGGGCTCGTTGAAGGGATTGTCGTTGTTGGCCACAGTTCCGGCCGCGATTCCCACCCGACCGACCTTGCAAAGCTCCTTGAGCTCGGCGAGCACGTCGGGCTTCAGCTCGGCAGTCCTGTCGATGCGCTCGAGCTTGACGTCTATGAACCACTTGAAGTTCTCGTCCGCGCGCATGATTTCGACGGCGCGCTCGTCGATTAGTGCCGCGCGCTCCCAGTGCCACGCTTCGGATGCAAACCACGAGAAGTCATTGTGGCTGTACGGGACCAGCAGGATCTTCGCGCCAGCGAGCTTGCTCCGAACCTGTTCGTAGGACTCCGATTCGGGATCGCCGGTCTGAGCTGCTGCCTGGGCTGCGACGCTCAGTAGCGCCATCATGCCAAGAAAATCGCGACGGTCAATCGACATACACACCAAGCTACCGCAGCCAGCAAGCCACTTTGGTGGCGACATCGGTCACGAAGGGCTTTCCACGGTACGGATTCAGGGTGCAATCAACAATGGCATGATCGGCGGGCCCGACGATCGCGGGAAAGCGTTGCGCTTGGTTTCAGTGGCGCCCGCTGAACGACCGCGTCTTCGGCGGTCGCTTGCGTGTGACAGCACTGTTCGGTGCCGTCCACGCCTACCGGATCGGTTGGCCAGGCCCGCGACGCCGCCATCACGTTCTCATGATCGTGAGTAACTCGGCAATTGACGAGCTCCATCGATGTCGATACTGCACCGTCGGTGCGGAATCGGCCATCAATTCTCATCTATTTAGGGTGGGGCCGTCCAATCTCCGGCCCGAGCCTGCGCGGTAGGCGGAATTTCCCTGTTCCCTGGATCTGCCGGCCGCTGGCCGCACTCAAAGCCAAGACCCGGGGGGCCGCGTCAGGAACTCCTCGACGGGGACACCGTCACCTCCGACAAGCACTTTGCGAACCGGGCCGTGCGCAGCCACAAAGGCAGCCATTCCCGGCAGAGCGTTCCGCGGCTTCCCGCTCTTCACTTCGATCAGTGCGAGCTTGCTGCCGGCACGCACCACGAAGTCAACCTCTCGGTTCCTTTCCCTCCAGTAGAACACCTGGCATGCTCCGGCAGCCGCCGCGTTGACCAGATGAGCCCCGATGGCGGATTCCACCAACCGGCCCCAGTACTCGCGATCAGCTCGCGCTTCGTCCAGCGTCTTGCCAGCCATGGCGGTCATCAACGCATTGTTAAAGACTTGGAGCTTCGGAATCGACGACCGGCTTCGAACCGGTTGGCGGGTGTACTTCTGCAACCCGGTGACCATCCCCGCACCGGCAAGGAGATCGAGATAGTGGGCCAAGGTCGTGGTGTTCCCGGCATCTTGGAGTTGCCCGATCATCTTGGTGTACGACAGGATCTGACCGGAATAGGCGCATCCGAGTTCGAATAGCCGTCGGAGGAGCGCCGGCTTGTCGACTCTAGTCAGCAGAAGTACGTCTCGGGAAATCGTCGTCTCGATCAGCGAGTCGCAGATGTAACGAAGCCAGCGGTCGAAATGGCCCGAGAGCGGAGCCGATCCCGGGTAGGCTCCGAAGAACAGGTATTGCTCAAGATTCCAGTCAAACGCCTCGCGCATCTCGGTAAAGCTCCAGTGCGGGAGGCGCAGCGTTTCGAACCGGCCCGCCAGGCTATCTGCCAAGCCGCGATATACGAGCAGAGGTGCCGAACCTAGCAGGATGACTCTCAGCTGCAGCCCAAGCCGCGTGTCCTCGTCCCACAACCTCTTTACGGCATCGGACCACCGCGGGATCTTCTGGACCTCGTCAAGGACGAGCACTGCGCCGGTCGGGCCGGTCGAGCGCGCCAGCGAGCGGCCCGCTTCCCACTGGATTTCGATCCAGTCGGAGCCCTGCAGGGTAGGTAAGTCGGCGCTGGCGATACGGAACGGAATTCCGGCATTCGGAACGACCTGGTCGACCATCGTTGATTTCCCAACCTGGCGAGACCCGCTGACGACTTGGATGAAACGCCGAGGTTCGCTCAGCCGCAGGAGTAGCTCGGCTCCATGCGGGCGGACGAATGCTATTTCACTCATAATATTGAGTAATTATACTCTTGTCGATGTGTAAATTGTCAATAGGCGCGCCTTAGAGGCGCTCGAACAGGCACTACCTCCACTGGAATGTCCGCCACGAAAGCGCACCGTGCCCGGTATTAGAACGGTCGCCTCAAGCGCATGGATTCGCACGCACGTCGGTCAGCGCGAGCTGCAAGCGGGGAGTGGCGATTCAGTCGCAAGCCCCGCTCGAGGCAGAGGCGTGCGCGGCCGTCCCGTGAATGTCGCGGTTCAGGAAGATGGTGAGGAGAAGCCCGGCAGTCGCAATGCCGAAGAGAAAGATGAAGCTGTGCTGATGCCCTCCTATGCCAGGGGTCGCGTCTATTAGCCGACCCGCGATCGGGTAGAAGAATATATCGGGCGTGTAGCCGACGAAAGATATCAGACCGACCGCGGCACCGGTAAGCGAATGCGAAACCCTAGTCTGTTCAAGCAGGGCGAAGTAGAGGCCACGGAGAGCGTACACGCCGAAACTTGAAACCAGCAGGTTGGCATACACAAGGAGGAGGAGGTGCGGACTTGCATCCAGGACGGCGAGCGCGGCCCAGCTGACCACAAGGGACGCGAAAAGCACGGCGATCATCCTTGCGATCCCGAACCGATCGCCCGCCAATCCAGCGAGTATCGCTCCAAGCGGCCGGATATACCCAAACGTGGCAGTGAATCGGGCAGCGCTTGTTTCGTTCATGCCGAGCACGTCGTAGGCATATACCGAGTAATTGTCGAGACTCTTGTAGCCGCAGTAGGCACACACCACGATGATCGCCTGCAGCCACACGGAGCGAGTTCCGAGAACGGCTCTGGTGTCCGACAACACAGTGGAGAGGGATCGACGTTCCGCTGGCGGAGGATCAGGTATGAACTGCCAAACGACAATAGCGGCGGCGATGGTCACGATGCTGTAGAAGAGAACCACCATCTGAAACGCGTGCGCACGTTCGTCGGCACTAGCAATTGAAGGGTCCGCGCCAATTCGAGCGCTAAACAAGGAAACGGCGAAGCTTGCGAACAACGCCGCAACAAGCCCTCGGCCACCATCTAGAAGACCGAATCCGCGGCCTTGCGCAAGCTGTCCGCCCCACATTCGGGTCGCGCGAATCAGCGCGCACCAAAACGGAAGAACGCTTGTGAGGCCCCAGCAGGCATAAAGAATCAACGTGCCAGTGATTGCAGGCAAGGTCATGAAATAGAAGCCGCCTGCAGCTGTTGCCACCAGCGCGCAGGTCATCAGATGCCTTGGAGGGATGCGATCGGCAAGGATGCCGCCGGGAAAATACGAGAGCATCGCAACGATTCCGTATGGCACGAATATGTCGCCGAGATCGGTGTTGGAAAAGTTGAATACCTCCCGCACAGTCGGCCGGAAGTAGCGCGTCAAATGGTAAGGCAGACCGAAAACCATTTCCCCGGCGAACACCAGGGCAAACATGGCCATGAAACGTGAGCGGCGATCAGATGTTGTTGGATTGCGCATCACGCCTGCATTGAGCACAAGACCATCGGCAAGGGAAAGAGACTAGGCGATTGTTCCGACTCAAAGGTGCGGCAATTCGTCCGTGACATCAAGCCAAGGCGTTGTCCGGTGCCATTCGAGCAAGGTGTCCCGCAACTGTCTCGCGACTTCGGTCTGCCCGTCTCGGGCGGCGAGGTTGTCGAGTTCGTACGGATCCGAGCTCAAGTCGTGGAAAACTGCCCGGTCGTCCCGGACAGTGCGGTCATCTTCCTCGACTTCGATGCCGTACTTGTGGGAAGGCGTTCGAATCCCCATCATCGAGTACGGCATTGCGTACGAGACGCCTCGGTAGCCTGCAGCTTCGACGAATGAGTAGTCCCGTTCGAGGGATCGGTCGTCGCCCCGCATGACCGGCAGGAGGCTCTGCCCTTGCATGTGCTCGGGGATGGTCAGGCCGCAGGCATCGAGAACTGTCGGCGCAACATCCACGTTGGAAGCGACCTGCTCGGCGGTCTCGGCAGGCCGAAAGCCGTTCGGGTACCGGTAAACCATGGGGACGCGGATCGCTTCCTCGTACAAGCGGTCCTTGTTGAAGGTGCCATGGTTTCCGAGCAGTTCGCCGTGGTCAGCCGAGAGGACGACGATCGTGTTATCCGCGATGCCATTCTCGTCCAGCGCAGCCATCAGGTCCCCGATCAAGTCGTCGGTGCAGGTCACGGCACCGTAGTAGAGGGCGGTAAGGTCTCTCAGGTCGAATCCGTCCGGCAGGGTGTCGCCGGGAGCGTCCGGCGCACCCCCGCGAGTCCGCCAGAAATAGTCCCACTTCGTGTAGACCTTGAACCACCACTCGTCACGGAAGAGCCCTCCCTCCGAATCGTAGACGTTGTCACGGAGCAGAACGTCTTGCTTGCCGTACATATCGACGTACTGGTCCGGGAGGTTCCCCGGTCCGATCGGCATGTGCGGGGGAGACACCCAGTAGTTGAGGAAGAACGGCCTGTCCCGATTCGCGCCTACGTACTCCCGCATCTTGTCGCTTGCCGCCTGCGGCATGAATCCTTCGACGACTGTCTCCTCGCCCGTGTCAGTCGAGAGCTTGCCGTTTTCGCGCACGGCTTCCCGCATGGCGCGCCCGTAGTATCGATGGGGAATCTCGACAGGATAGTAGGCGTAGTCGAATCCCAGCAGGAACGGGTCGACATGCACGTGCCACTTGCCGACATGGCCGGTGGCGTAGCCTGCGTCGCGCAGTATTTCGGGAAGCGTCGGGTCGGGAAGCCGCGTGCGCTGCGTACCGATCGAACCGACGTTCCGTATGGACCCGGCACAGGTTCTCGCATACTGGCCGCTCAGTAAGCTAGCCCGGGCAGGAGAGCAAACGGGGCTATTCGTAACGCCAACATCGAACCGAAACCCTTGCGTTGCCAGACGGTCGATGTTCGGCGTCCGCACGACCGGATTGCCGTAGCATCCAATCTCGAACGGACGAAGTTGATCGGTCAAGCAAACCACCACATTGGGAGGGCGCCTGTCGTCCGTGCATCCTGCGGCAAGCCCTGCAGCGCCGAGGGCGGATTGAGATACGAAGTCTCTTCGATTCATGGCATGCCGGTCAAGGGATCCCGCGATTTCAGACCAAGCCCAGACCGCAGAGACTCGTGCGAATTTTCCCGGCCGATGGCTCGGCTCATCACGATACAGACATCAGTCTACCCAGTTGCAGTGTGCGACTGTCTGGTTTCCAGCCGTGTGTCGGCCATAGCGCACCGATCCGGTCCCTGGCACCTTGCTCTCACGCTTGCCGCGAGGTTCGCACGGTTCGCCCCAAGACCCGGGCCGCACGGCTCGGGCGTTTCGCTCGCGGGCCGCCAGCGCAATTTCCGGGCCGGCCGAACGGCCAGGGCCGGACACGCGGACTGCAGACCCCTTCCTGAACACGACAGTACTGACCTCATAACCTTACCTGCGTCGCCCGCAATGGGCTGCAGGGCCACCGACCGAGAGTCGATGTTGCGGCTGAAGCTGCAGCGGTGATCGCGTCGAATGAGGGACGGGTCGATCTCGCTGCGCCGGCGTAGCGTGGGATTGGTCTCGATGCATGCTTGCGGAGCCTTGCTGGCCTCTTCGATCTTGTAGGCAAGGGCTTCTAGCAGCGATCAACGCGGGGCGCCAGCATGGCAGTGCCCTCAGGAGCGCAGCAGATTGGCAAGGACCACGACGACGCCGTCTTCGTGGAGGCACTGGTAGAGTCTCCGGCGGTAGCGCCCGTGGGTTCGAGGGGCGCGCCGGAGCCGCTGCTTGCGATGCCAATCGGTTCCGACGCGAAGCAACTCGGCGCCGAGACCGGATTCTGAGGCCGGAGCCGCCCCGGCCAGGCAGTCCCATATCCAGGGAACCGGCGAGCGGTTTCATCCATCAGTGTCTGCGACCTGCCGGCGGGAGGGGCCCCTTCCGGCTCCCGACGGCTAGCAACCGCATCGCTAACCCAAGAAATACTCTTCATTTTCTCTTGACTTTGTAACTGCCCAGGTACACGGCTTCGGTTGAGTTGCGACGACGAGGGCGGCGGGCAGTGGGGCATAGGTAGCGGAACAGAACAGGCGGACAGGGGCCGGGGATGGCGGCGATTGGCAAGCGATAGTGGAAGAGTCCGGCGGCGAGCATGATTGTGGGCAGACCGATCGTGTCGGCACGCAGTTTACACAGACAGACAAAACATGTATATATAAGAATGTTGCAAGCGCACAGGCGCTGGCGAGAGCATGCCGGGACAGTCCGAGGCAGAGCGGCGACAGGCGGGCGGGGACGTGCGCCTGGAGGACTTGCAAGCCGAGAACGAGCAGCTGCGGGCCACCCTCGAGCGCAAGGAGGCGGAGATTGCCGGCTTGCGGCAGCGCCTGGAGGAACTGGAGCGCCGAGTGGGGCTGAACAGCAGCAACAGCGGCAAGCCGCCGTCGAGCGACGGGCCAGCCAAGCCGCCGGCGCAGCAGCGCACGAAGAGCCAGCGGGGCCGCTCCGGCAAGCGCTCGGGCGGGCAGCGGGGGCACAAGGGCTCGACCTTGCGCCAGACAGACAGCCCGGATCGGATCCAGACCCACCTGCCGCCGAGTTGCGGGGCGTGCTCGGCGCCGCTGGCGGCGGCCGACACGCAGGGCGAGCCCCTGCGGCGGCAGGTGTTCGACCTGCCCGCGCCCCAGCCTCCGGTGGTGACCGAGCAGCAGGCGTTTGCCTGCCGCTGCGGATCCTGTGGCCGTGTGACGCGGGCGGCGTTCCCGGAAGGGGTGGGTGCGCCCGTGCAGTACGGCCCGCGGATCGCCGCCGTCGCGGTCTACCTGCAAAACGGGCACTTCCTGCCCGAAGAGCGCTTGGCAGAGGTCTTCCAGGACCTGTGCGGGGTCGCGGTTTGCTCCGCGACACTGGCGGGGATGACGCGCAAGGCGGCGGAGCGCTGGCGGAGCTGCAGCGAGCGCGTACGCGACATGATCGTGAGCCTGGACGGGGCGAAGCATCTGGACGAGACGGGCTTCCGGATCGGGGGGAAGACGCAGTGGCTGCATGTGATCAGCACGCGCTGGCTGACGTTCTACCGCACAAGCCCGCGGCGGGGCAGCCTGCTGGAGGGCCTGCGGGGCATTCTGGTGCACGATCACTGGAAGCCGTACTTCACCGTCCGGGACGTGCTGCACAGCCTGTGCAATGCGCATCATTTGCGAGAACTGCAAGCGCTAGTCGAGATCGACAGGGAGGACTGGGCGCGACGGATGCAGCTGTTGCTCAGACGGGCGAACCGGGCGGTGAGGATGGCTCTCGAGCGGGGTGTTCCGCTGCCGCGGGCGCTGGTGGAGCAGATTCAGCGCCGCTACGACCAGTGGGTCGGGGAAGCGCTGGCTTATCACGAGGCGCAGCCGCCGCTGCGACCGCCGCAGAAAGGTCGGCGGGGGCGCAAGAAGCGTCGGCCGGGACACAATCTCGCGTTGCGGCTGCGGGACCGCAAGCAAGACGTGCTGCGCTTCGTCAGCGATCCCGGTGTCCCCTTCACCAACAACCAGGCGGAGCAGGACCTGCGGATGATGAAGCTGCGCATGAAGATCTCCGGCGGGTTCCGGTCCGAGCAGGGAGCGCAGGATTTCGCCACGTTGCGCAGCGTGCTCTCGACCGCGCGGAAGCAAGGCCGCAACCGCATCGAGGCCCTCTTGCAAGGGCCGGAGGTCCTGCTCGCAGGACTGAAATTCTAGCTGCCGCCCCGAGTCCCGATCGTCCGCCCCGGACTGCACCTTGTCAAGGCCGACGCACGCTCCACTCATCTAGTACTTGCGCAGGTCATCGGACCTACCTGGGCAGTTACTTGACTTTGCCGGATTGCACCTCTACAATTCGACCGCGATCTAGTCACCGGTACAGGAGGACACTAGCATGCTAAGTCGGCTAATTACTTGTTCTTTCATTGCGGTTATTGCCGCTTTGCTTGTCCAGGCTGCGGCGGGGCAGACGTCCTCGGGCTCGATCTCAGGCCTTGTGACGGATCAGTCCGGCGCTGCCGTGCCTGACGTGGAGATCAGTGTTACGGATGCCGACCGCAACTCGACCTTCAGAAGCGTCTCCAACGAAAGCGGATTCTACGTGGTTTCTCAATTGCCGCCGGGGACGTATAGCCTGTCTGCTGAAACTTCAGGGTTCAGCCGGTACGGACTGGATGCCATTTCGGTGTCGACCCAGCAGAAGATCTCTGCGGACATCGTCTTGGAATTGGGAGCCGTCACGGAGTCGGTTTCGGTAACTGCCAACGCGCTAGAACTCGAAACTGGCACGTCGACACTGAGCGCCGTCATCGAAAACAAGAAGATCTTGGATCTGCCGCTGAATGGACGCAACGTGTTCACTTTGGCGTTGCTGACAGCGGGAGTCTATGCCAGCATCCCCACCTCGTCCACAGGGGGCATCGGCGAGGCATTTCACGTGCAGGGCCGGTTCATCGCGAACGGCGGCCGTGAATCGTCGAACGCAATTCTGCTCGATGGTGTATCGGTCAACTCGAACGGCATCGCCGAGGGGCGTCAGTTTGCAACGGGAGTGCCTTCCGCTGATGGCATCCAGGAATTCCGCATTCAGACGAACGGTTTCTCGGCCGAGTACGGCCGCACCGGCGGCGGCGTGCTCACTCTGGCAACCAAGTCGGGAACCAACGACATTCACGGCACCGCCTTCTGGTACCTGCGCGACAGTTCCATGGACGCCAACAATTTCTTCGCCAATGCGAGCGGCCGGGAAATCGGTGAGTTCAAACGTCACGAGTACGGCGGCAGCGTCGGCGGGCCGGTCGTTCCGGACAAGACGTTTTATTTTGTGAACCTTGAGTCACGGTATGCACGATCTGCGGCCTTACGACGGCTCACGGTTCCGACGGGGTTGCAGCATCAAGGCGATTTCTCCGAAACCATGAACGCTGGCGGGGCCTTGCGCGCGGTCCACAATCCGTTCACGACCCATTCGGACCCCTCGAATCCTGGTCGATTTGTGCGTGATCCGTTTCCCAACAATCGGATACCGGCGAGCATGGTCGATCCAATCTCCCGAAACATACTCGACTACTACCCGGAGGCGAACTCGGCTGGGAACCAGTTCACCAATCAATTCAATTGGGTCGGCCAGTTCTCTCGACCCAACGACTCGAATCGCCTGACTGCGAAGGCCGATCACAATCTAAGCGACACCCAGCGGCTTTTCGTACGCTACAACTACTTCGGCCACACGAACGACACGCCGCAAACCTGGCCGGACAATCCAGCGTGCCCTCACCCGGACTGCGTAAGCATCTACAGCCGCCAACAGAACGCTGCCCTGGACTACACGAACACGATCAACGCCCGGACAGTGTTGAACATGCGGTGGGGCTTGGGCCGGTCCATTCTAGACCGGGAAGTGGGCCATCTAGGCTTCCGGCCGTCGTCCCTGGGCTACCCGGAATATATGGAGCAGGGGGCCGACGTGCTGATGTTTCCGAGATTTAACGTCCAGGACTTCAAGGCCCCGGCCGCCCAGCATCATTTGAACTACAAGTCCTCGATCATGGTGCATACCCTGGTGACCAACATCACCCGGGTGGCTGGCCGGCACAACCTGAAGTTCGGCGGGGACATACGCTTCAATTTCGTCAACTACAGTCAGCGCACGTACAACCCCGTGTTCAACTTCACCCGGGCGATGACGCAGGGGCCCGATCCGCGCAGGCCAAGCGGTCGAGCAGGACACGGTTTGGCGTCGTTTCTATTGGGCACGGGTGCGTCAGGTGCGCTAACCCATAACAGCCGCCCGGCAAGTGCCAACCGCTACTTCGGCATTTACCTTCAGGACGACTACAAGGTGAACCGCAAGCTGACACTGAATCTGGGACTGCGCTGGGACGTCGAGACGGGAAAGACGGAACGCTACGACCGGATTACCGTATTCGACCCCGCTGTGAGAAATCCTGTCAGCGATGACGTCGGGTTCGAGGTCATGGGCGGCTATCTCTTTCCCGGGAAGGGCATGGACACGAACAGGCTGCACCCAACCCAATGGAAGAATCTGAACCCGCGATTCGGCTTTGCCTACCAAATCGGCGAAAAGACCTTGCTTCGAGGCGGCTACGGGCTCTTTTTTGACGCTGCAATCTACGGTGCCGCAGGCCGACTGGGTTCAGGAACCGTGTTTAACGCCAGCACACAGTGGCTCGCAACGCTAGACGGCGTATCTCCGTTTCGAAACATGAGCGATCCATTCCCCGATGGCATCAACTTCGCGGAGGGCGACACCAACGGCGTGGCAGCCGCCTTGGGACAGGCAGTGTCGCAGGCTCCGTTCCCGGCAAGCATGCCTGTCCCCTACAACCAGCAATGGAACTTAACGATCCAAAGATCGCTGGGCGCGAACCTACTGTGGGAAGTCGCTTACGCGGGTAGCAAGGGAACCCATCTCCCGCTCGACTGGCAGGTGGATCAACTGCATCCGGACCTGATTTCGCCGGATAACAATCTGCTGCAGCTCGTGGACAACCCTTTCTTCAACATCATCCATACCGGCGTGATGTCGCAGCCGAGGGTGCAGCGAGGTCAGTTGCTGACGCCGTTCCCGCAATACCCTGGCGCCAGGCTTCCGAAGCAAGGCTGGGGCAATTCGAACTACCACTCCTTCCAGACACGCTTGGAGCAAAGGTTCGCCGCGGGCACGAGCTTCATGGTGGCGTACACATTCGCCAAGACGATTTCCGATGGAGGCGACGATGTCTGGCTCGGCTCGAACGAGACCAACTCGTACTGCCGACACTGCGATCGATCCGTGTCCGTCTACAACCAAACGCACAGGCTGGTGACCAATTTCACTTACGAACTGCCGTTCGGCCGCGGAAAACGATTCGGCGGCAACTGGAGCAAGCGTCTCGACGCGGTCTTGGGCCAGTGGCAGATTAACGGGATCGGGACCTTGAACAGCGGGCTGCCGCTTCGGTTCCGGGTCAACCAGAACACAAGCCGATCTTTCGGAGGCGGACAGCGGCCGGACTCTACCGGGCAAAGCGCCGGCCTCGGCTCGGGGAAGACTCTGAGGCGCTGGTTCGATCCAGATCAGTTCTTGCGGCCGGCCCAGTACACGTTCGGGAACGTTGGGCGCGTGCATCCCACTCTGCGCTCTGACTTTGTGGAAGCTCTCGACTTCTCCCTGTTCAAGAACTTCCGATTCCGCGAACACTGGAAAGTGCAGTTCCGGGTGGAGGCGTTCAATGTGTTTAATCATCCCGTGTTTGGCGGCCCCAACACTGTCTTCGGCAATCCGAACTTCGGCCGTGTGGTCGCCCAAGCGAACGGTCCGCGCCAACTTCAACTGGCGTTGCGATTGCAGTTCTGAGGTTTTGGCGAAGATCGCACGAAAGACTCACGGTAGCCGGCAGCGGGTCCGTTTGGGGCGGCTGGGCCGACCGAGTGCCGCCCCTGGCACGCGACTGCGTGGTGTCAGGTCGGATGCGAACAGCCCTTCGGAGCCCGCTGAACAGGTTCCATCTTCCGATTCACATGACACTGGGCTTGCGTTGCCCGGTCCCGGTCACAGCGCATGGAGCTACCTCCGCGAACACCGCTCCAAGCGCATCCCGCGCCGGCAGGTGAATCGATTGCAGGGAGTGTCTGCCAATCTGGAACACGACGACGATGAAGTGGCAGCCCGTCAGGCCCCACTGGAGGATCGGAAGTAATGCAAGCTGAGAGACTATCTGCCAGCCAAGCGATCGAGCGCAGGACGATGCTGCGCTGGGCTTGCATCGCCAGTGCGGGCGCAGCTTTGGGCAGTTTGGACCGAGCCTCGGGCGCGCCGGCTCCATCGCAGGTTGCAGGCGACCTGCGGATCACTGGGGTGAGGCTGGTGAAGACCCGGCCAAGACAGCCTCTGCCCGCTTACACCCCGGACCCGGGTTCCTATTGGGCCACTCGAGAAGCGGCACGTCCCATCGAGATTTACCCCAAGTACACCGGCAGGCGCGGACCAGGCTCTAAGTGGATGCCCGACCCCGGCGGGCCATTGAGCGCCTTTACCGTGGAGATCGAAACGAACCGAGGGATCAAGGGCTACGGGCGAGGCGGATACGGCGGCGGACCAGTCGTCGAGGGACACCTGAAGAAGCTGCTGCTCGGCGAGAACCCACTCGACACGTAGCGGCTGTGGGACGTCATGTGGAGGGCAACCCTCTTCTATGGCCGCGCCGGGGCGGTGGTGCATGCCATCAGCGGCGTGGATCTGGCGCTCTGGGATATCGTCGGCAAGGCTTGGGGCGTCCCCGTTTACAAGTTGCTTGGCGGTAGGACATGGGATCGGGTCCCCGCCTACGCGACCGGAAACGATGTCGAGCAGAGTGTCGAGTTCGGGTTCAGGAAGATCAAATTGGCTCTCCCGCACGGTCCTGCGGATGGCCGCGAAGGCCTCAAGAAGAACACGGCCCTCGTGAAACGAGCCCGTGAAGCGCTGGGGCGGGATGGCGAGATCATGATCGACTGCTGGATGGCTCTTTCGGAGGACTACACAATCCAGTTGGCAGAAGCTCTTGAAGCGTATCGAGTGTATTGGCTGGAAGAGGTGCTTCCACCTGACGAATACGAAGGGTTCGCCCGTTTGCGGTCCAGAATCAAGTCGACATTCCTAGCGACGGGCGAACACGAGTACACCCGGTACGGATTCCGACGACTGCTCAACCATGACTCCGTTGACATCTGGCAGCCGGACATCAACTGGTGCGGCGGGATGACAGAGCTTCGCCGGATCGGCGCCATGGCGCTGGCGAACAACGTGCGATTAATTCCACATGCGGGAGGCGCCACCGACGCTGTCCACTACCTGGCAACTCTGCCTCAGCTCAGCTGGGCGGAGGCGACGATTCCAGCTCCGGGTGGACCCGACGAGGCCTACGAGCTTTTCGCAGAACAGCGAAGGATGACCCACGGTCCCGAGGGCATCTACATTCAGCCATCAGAGGAGCCGGGATTCGGATGGGACTTCGACGTTGCATGACCGGCGAGCGGTTTCGCTCCGGGGTATCCATCGGCCCGGCAGCAGCGACTTCGATTCCTGTCGGGTGTCGATCCAGCCCGCGCAGAAAGACCAGTGCCACGCCGGCTAGCTGTCTGCCGAGGGCATTCCCAATCGCTCGACACCGATCCTGACCACGCGCTCGTGGAGCGCCTGATTCGGAGTCAAGGCAGGAATACGATGGTCGGAAACCATCGGCAAAGGTCCTCTCTCACGCAAGCACTGGCGCCGGCGGTATTCAATCAGGTAGTACCCGAGCGGCTGTTCGGACCTGCCCTCTTGTGACGAGACACCGGGTGATGGTGCGGACACCTCAGATTGTCGGCGTCTAGGGTATCTTCCTGTCTGCATGTGCAGCATGGCCTGTTCAGTGAGCGCACGGTGTCATCCCTCAGGGCCCGGATTCGCGGCTATAGCCTCCGCAGGGTCTACCGGGGCCGCTATACGGCCCCTACGTCGAGTCGAAGCCTCCGACCGGGCTGCCGTTACGACGGGAACTGACACCGAGTCCACCGCAAGCAGATCAAGTCGACGATTGGGTCGAGCCCGCAAGATACCAGTAAGAGCCGGGCTAACTTACCGAGGCCGGTTTCCGCACCTTGTTCGTGCTCTTACGTGAGGTGGGTCGCCAGCGCCAGCCCTGTTTGATCGCAGCGAGCACGATCCGGGCGCACGCGTTGGCGTCGGAACCCGCTTCATGGTGATTGAGCGGAATTCGCAACTTCCTACACACATCGGGTAGCTTCGTCGGATAAATCCCCCATTGGGAGCGGGCTAGAGCGACCGTGCATTGGAATGGCTTGGCCGGACGAGCCAATCCGTAACGCTCGCAGCAGGCGTTGAGCACGCTGCGATCAAAGGAGGCGTTATGGGCGCACAAGAAGTCGGCGGTCGACAATGCAGGGGAGATCTCGCTCCAAACAGTGTCGAAAGGCGGAGCGTTCCGCACGTCATCCCAAGTCAGCCCGTGAATGTAGGTGAATTCGAAATGACGGGAAGGAGGGCGGATCAGACGGGTCTCCAATGCCTCGATTCGACCACCCTTAACCATCGCGATGCCGACCGAGCATGCACTGTCCCGGCTGAAGTTGGCGGTCTCGAAATCAATGGCGGCAAAGCTGGGAACACCTTGTGCCTGCTGGACGGGCATTCCTTCCAGTCTGCCACGGGCGCGAGGACATGCTGAGCACTTTCGATTGCACCCGAAGATGGCCCGAATCCCTGGAATGGCCTACGAGCACATGCAGCCACCTGAACGCCCGCGCAGACGGATATGATCCACGTCCGTTGCCGCTTCGGCTGGGCGACTTCCCGAATCTCGAAGCCGGACCAGCAGCCTCACGGGCGTTGCGAGGCCGCTGGAGCCCTTTCGATCTCGGATCGCCGCGCTTCGTCCCGCACGATTGCGAGGATTCGCGCGGTTTCCGCGTCGTCCGGGTTGCTGCGGAGGATCGCTTCCAGCTCCTCGATTCCCTCGCCCCAGCGCCCGAGTCGGCATAGCACGAGCGCGAGGTTGCGACGGGCGACCGCGTTGAGCGGTTCGAACCGCAGCACCGCTCGGTACTTGTCAAGGGCCTCCGCGTGGTTTCCCGCTTCTTCCAGCCGAACTGCTTCCCCGTGAAGTCTTGCCGTCTCAAACTCTCTCTCGCGAGCCCTGTCGCCCAATTCGATCATTTTGGCCAGCACTTCCCTATATCGCTGGGACTCGCTTCTCCGACCAGCTTTGTGCAGCGCGCGCGTAAGGTTGTACACGACCGATCGATCATCTGGCTGGAGTTCATGGGCCTTGAGAAAGTGATCGGCCGCGGCCTCGTAGTCGCCGCGACGCTGTAGCTCGAGCGCCAACTGGTAGCGAGCGATCGGATCCCCGGGAGCCAAATCGACCGCTCTCCGAAACATCGGGTAGGCCTCGTCCTCGCGCAGGAGCCTCTTCAGGGTCAGTCCCAGCGCGAGGCAGGCTTCGCCGCTCTCGGGATCGAGAGTGATGGACCGCTGAAACTCCTGTCCAGCTTCCACCAGTTGGTCGCGCTCGACATGCAGCTTGCCGTTGAGCAGATGCAGCCGGGCTAGCTTCCCGTGATCCGATTCGAGGCTCAGCGCCTTCGCCATGTGCTCTGCTGACCGGCCGAATTGCTCCCTGCCGGCGAGTATCAGGGCGACGTTCAGGTGCGCATCCCCCAGACCGGGATTCAAGGAGACCGCCCTCTCGAACACTTGGAGGGCAGCGTCTTGTTCCCCGAGGCGAGCGAATGCCATGCCGGCGGAAACGTGAACGCTTGCGGAATCCGGATCCAGCTCGATCGCCCTCAGCAGCGCTTGAATGGCCTGGTTGCGGCGGGGAACCAAGGACAGCGCCGATCCGAGCATGAGAAGAGCCTCGACGTCGTCAGGGCGGCCCTGCGTAACGATGCCGAGCAGTTGAATAGCTTCGCTCAGAGCGCCCTGCTGGATCAGCCTGGCGGCCTCCGGCAGTCGCGAGTCGGGACGGGTTGCCGCCGCTTGCGCGTGAAGACCCGTCGCCGTGGCGGCCAGCGTGGCCACGAGTATCCCGGCAAGCACGCAAGTGAACGATGTTCGGGTCGAGCGCGACCGGGCCGGGTTGCTGGAGATCCGCGACTCACCGGCTTCCAGAGACACTCGGGCGCGATCCGATCCCGAAGCGGCGAAGGCGGCGGGCGCAGATTCTTGGGCCGTCATCACGCTGTCAAGTGCAACTTGCAAGGCGACTCCCGGCGAAGGCCTGCGCCTGCCGCGGAACGGACTTGGTCGCCGAGCGGCGAGTCCGGAAGCATGGCCCCCGGATCCCGCCGCCCGGGTCAGAAGATTATCTTCAATCCGAACTGCACCTGGCGTATCGGCGCAACCGTATTGAAGACCCGTCCCATGGTCGGAGAAAGGACCGTGGAATCGGGCGCTCCGTAGTTCACCAGATTGAAGAGGTTGAAGAACTCGGAGCGGACTTCCACCCAGCGTCCTTCGCCCCATCCGAATCGCTTGAACAACGAAAAGTCGAAGGAGGTGACGGCTTCGGAAAAGACCAGTCCGCGCCCGGCGTTGCCGAAGCTGCCGAAGGCGGGAACTTCGAATGCAGTCGGATCGAACCAGCGGGCGGACGTCCGGGAACCTGCGTTCGGGTCCCCGACCATATTCGGGCGCATGTAGCTCCACCAAGCAACCGTGTTGCCGATGTTGGCCACGTCCCCATTGACCACCATGTTGATCGGCTGGCCGCTGCGGGCTTGAAGCAAGCTGTTGGCGTGCCAGTTGCCCAGAATCCAGGCAGCCGGGCCACGGTTGAAAATGCCCTTGCCCTTACCTGCGGGAATCTCCCAGAGCGATGACACGGAGAGGAAGTGCGGGATGTTGTACCCGGAGACGCCCCGATTGTTTTCCAAGTTGTAGTAGTCCTGCACGTATGAACTTCCGCCCGGGCCATTCTCCGCCGTGAAGAAGCCGCTCGCTCCGTTGTCCATCGCACGGGACCATGTGTAGGACGCGAGGAACGACAGCCCATCGGAGAAACGCCGCTCCGCCTTGAGTTCGATGCCGTGGTAGTCGCCTAGCCCGCGGTCGTCACCCCAGAAAACTGTGGGCATGTGAGGCTGGGGCGTTCTCGCCCGCACCTCCTCGGCCGACCCGGGCCCGGGCCTCGCCGTGTTGGCCAGTCCGGTGATCTGGAGGCGCCTGCTGACGCTGCCGACGTATCCCCCGGACACCACGAGGTTCTGGCTCACCTGCTTTTGCAACTCGACGTTCCACTGATGGCCCATCGGGTTCTTGCTGTAGTGGTCGACGCACCAGCACGTGTCGCCCCAAGGTTGCGGCCCGGGAAGCGGGCTGCCGAGTTTCGTCCGGAGATCATCGATGTAGGTGACCGGCTCGCCAACTGCATTGGAAGCCGCGAAGAAGCCATCGTTTGACGGCCACCCGCCGCTGCCTTGCCAAGATTGGTTGACACCGGTCAGCTGATCGAACACGATGCCGTATCCAACCCGAAGCACCGTCGTGGAATTCATGCCCCAAGCCAGGCCGAATCGCGGCTGCCAATTGTCCCAGACCGGGATCGGGCCGATGCTGGTGTGATCGGCGAGGCGGATCTTGTCCCCATACGGCACGTCCTCAAGGCCGTTCCCGGGGATGCAGGGGGCGATCCCGACTTCGTTGCAGGGCCGGGGCATGGACTCGAGACCGATCAGGAACCCTCCAGAGGCCAGGTCGTAGTTCGTCTTGAACCGCCCTGTATCGGATTCCACGTCAGGCCACATCAAGTGATCGAACCTCAGGCCAAAATTGAGAGTCAGGTTGGGCCTCAGCTTCCATTCGTCCTGGACGTAGGCCCCGAATGTCTGGTATCCGAAGAAGATGTTCGAGGGCAATCCGCCGGATACCTGCGAAGGAACTCCGATCAGGGCGGAAGCCACCGGGTCGCCCGTCGAGCCGACCTCGGCCGGCCTGAGGCCTTGCGTAGGCACCTCGGTGTAGTTGAAGCTGATCCCACCGGTGGCGTTGGGAGTCAGCGTGTGGCGCAAGGTTTGCACGCCGAACTTCAACGTGTGGTTGCCGCGGATCCAGCTCAGGTTGCCGGTGTAGTGGAACTGCTCGTAATGGAATTCCAGCGGCCCCTCCATGCGCCGCAGCGCTCCTGTATCACCGCCTGCAAAGCCACCGCTGCCAATGGCAATCGAGGGTATCGCACGTACACCCTCAATGGTGCCGAAGCCGGCCGCTAGTGCCGGGCCCTCTCCGACTTCGTCATCTGGAATGGTGCCCTGCCGATAGGGCTCCTTGGCATAGCCGTAGCTGTGATCCATGATCAAGGTCGGGGAGAAGCTGTGGAACCATCCTCCGCCGTAGTTGAAGAAGGGGAACTCGCCGACTTCGTTGATCAGCTGGGTTGACGGGGTGAGTTGCGCGCCGTCAATCTTGCTATAGCGGAACCAGGCACGGTCCAATTCGCTGAACTGATGATCGAATCGAACTTGGAGGTTGTTGGCGTCGTTGGTCGCCGCGTCGCCGTTGATGACATTGAACTGGGGATCGCCCGACAGGTTGGGCGTGTCGTAGTAGCCCCTCAGGTAGGTCTGCATCGACTGATTCAGGTTCGATGAAGGGATTATGTTATTCGGGTACCGGTCTCGAATCAGCTCGCCTGTACCCGGGTCCGGCCGCGTCGTGAGTGGGTTGAAGAGGTTGCGGCCTGTCGGCCAGGCGGAGAAATCGCCGCCCAGTTGCGCCTCCGTCGGCACGTAGTAGCGGTTCGACCTGGGGTTACTGAACCGCCAGCCCTCGTACGCAGCGTGGAAGAACGTTTTGTTCCTGAAGATGGGGCCGCCGACCGAAGCGCCGAACTGATTCTGCCGGAACGCCGCCGGCTTCTCGTTGAACTCGTCAGCGAAGGGGTCCCGTGCGTTGAGCACGTCGTTTCGGACGAACTCCCAGGTCGTGCCGTGAAACTCGTTCGTGCCGGTCTTGGAGATGACACTGATAGTTCCGCCGAGGACGCCGCCGAACTCGGCCTTGTCGTTGTGGGACTGGACCTTGAATTCCTCGATCGCGTCGATGATCGGGGGAATGACGTACATGTTTCCGATGTAGTTGGTGTTGTTGAGCCCGTCGAGCAGGTGGATGTTCATGCGATTCCACTGACCGTGGATGGACGGGTTCGAAAAGGACGCGCCGGGAACTCCGACATTGGCGAGATCGTGGCTGCCAATGCCGCTGCTCTGGGCGGTGCTCACGGGCGTCGCGCCCGGAGTCAGCGTCAGAAGTTGAGTGAAGTTCCTGCCATTCAGAGGGAGATCCTCGACGGCCTTCACGCCGATGACCGTGCCGAGTTCCGAAGTGGACTGCTGCAGCAGCTCGGCTTGCGCCATCACCTCGATGGTCTCTGTCACGGCGCCCACTTCCAAGGCAAGGTTCTGCGTGACAGTCTGGTTGACGCCGACGTTGAATGTCGGCAGGAGCGCGGTCTTGAAGCCCGTCTGCTCGGCGACGAGAGTGTAGTTCCCGGGCTGGACATTGACGAAGACGAAGAAGCCGGTAGCGTTCGCCCCGGTGGTGACCTCGACCCCGGTCCCCATGTTGGAGAGAGTGACCGAGGTTCCTGGCACGACCGCACCGGTTATGTCGGTGATCGTGCCGTTGACGCCGCCTGTCGTGCTCTGCGCGAACACCGACACCGCAGCCAGCAGGCAAGCCAGAGTCAGTCTGGCTGCATTCGGTTGGAGATGCAAAGATTCCTTCATACACGTTTCCTCTAGGTCGGCGCTCCTGGATCTCCAATTCTCCGGCCCGAGCGGAATGAATGGGCCGCATCGGCTATCGTTTGGCGTCGCGGCTACATGCTACACTAAGCCTGCTTCGTACGCAATAGTCTTGTAGGCGGCCCGGAGTCGCTCGGTAGGGGCTTGAGAGCGGTTCGGAGCTTCTCCGGGCCGTTGAATCGCAACATCGGCGTGGTTGATGCGTGAAAAAGAAGAAGCGCATTTCCAGAGCGGCTAGAACTCGTCTGGACCCAGCCGCCAAGCCAGCGGCTAAGGACGCAAGATTAGCGAACCCCAAGGCTATCTACCTGTTCGGTGCGCTTCTGGTCATCGCTGCCGGGACATGGGCTTGGCTCGGCGAGCCCGCGCAGCAGCGGCCTCCCGCGCCCCAGCAGGCATCGACGATTCGCTTCGAGGCCGTCCCGTCGGGCGTCGAATTCGTTCTGAACAACGGCACGACGGATGAAAAGCCGATGCCGGACTCGACCTTGGGCGGCGTCGCTGTCTTCGACTGCGACAACGACGGCCTGCTCGACATCTATTTCACGAACGGCGCGCGCTTCCCTGACTTCGAGAAGGCTGACCCGTCCTTTCACAACCGCCTGTACCGCAATCGCGGGGGGCGCAGATTCGAAGAGGTCACGCGGAACGCGGGCGTAGCCGGAAGCGGCTACAGCATGGGAGTCGCAGCCGCCGACTACGACAGCGACGGTTGGACGGACTTGTACGTAGCGGGCGTCGACAGGAACCTACTCTTCCGCAATCTCGGCTCGTGCCGCTTCGAGGACGCTACGCGGCGCGCCGGCGTAGGGGGCGGAACCGCGCCAGCCAAGCCGTGGTCGGTCGCAGCGGCTTGGCTGGACTACGACAACGACGGCAATCTCGACCTGTTCGTCGTCAACTACCTTGATTGGTCCTGGGACAGGAACCAGGTCTGCGGCGATCCGGGCCGACGGCTTTCGTGCTCGCCGGCGCACTACCGCGGCTTGCCGAACTCGCTGTTCCGGAACCGAGGCGACGGCACCTTCGAGGACGCGAGCGGGGCGACAGGGATCGGCCTGCATGTCGGCAAGGGCATGAGCGCCGCTGCTGCGGACTACGACCGCGATGGCTACCTAGACCTCTTCGTCACGAACGATTCGGTACGGAACTTCCTTTTCCGCAACGTCGATGGGGAGGGATTTCGAGAAGTCGGCGTCGAGGCGGGCATAGCGTTCACCGGAGACGGCATTCCTGTCTCGAGCATGGGCCTGGACTTCCGTGACCTGAATGGAGATGGTCTGCCGGACGTGACCGTCACGGCGCTAGCCGGCGAGACGTTCCCGCTGTTCCTCAACCGCGGAGACGGCGAGTTCTCGGACGAGACCTACACGAGCAAGATCGGCCTCGAATCGTTCACGATGTCCGGCTGGAGCGCGGGCGCGTTCGACTTCGACAACGATGGCGACAAGGACATCTTTGCGGCGAACTCCCACGTAAGCGAGAACGTGGAGCTGTACCGCAGCGTCGCCTACCGCCTGCCGAATGCCTTGTTCCAGCAGCTCTCAGACGGAAGCTACCTCGACGTCGCGGCGGATGCAGGTCCGGCTATGCAGGAAGCGGCCCCTCACCGCGGCGCGGCTTTCGGCGACCTTGACAACGACGGCCGTGTCGACGCGGTCGTCTCGGCGATCGGCGTCGAAGCCAAGGTCCTGTTCAACGAAACCGACGGCGGCAACTGGCTGATTCTGGATCTCGAGGGAACCGAGAGCAATCGAGCCGGCATCGGAGCCCGGGTCAAGATTACCGACGACTCCGGCCGGGTCCAGCACAACCACGTTTCTACGGCGGTGGGATACGCGAGCTCGTCGGACAGCCGCGTTCATTTCGGGCTCGGCGCGAGTCGGGTAGTGCGAAGCGTAGAAATCCACTGGCCGAGCGGCGCGACCCAGACGCTGCAGGATGTCGATCCGGACCAGATTCTTAGAGTGGCGGAGTCTCGCTAGCCGCGAAAACCGGTCTCGGTGGCAGCGCGTAGCGAAGTCATCGGGCACATCAGGATTCGTAGCACCCGAGAGTCCGACATCGTGAGTGCCGAAGCTGCTTGCGCACGGCCCGCTGAGGACGAAAGTGCCGGTCTCGCCGAACCATGGCAATTGAGCTTCCGCCCAAAGCCATGTCGTTAGGTACAGGCATCGCGCACCATCTCGATGGCGATGAGAATTCTCATCTGGCGTGATGGAAATGGCTGAAACCACCGGCGCCCGGGTGCTTGCGAAGAGCGTCCGGCCGGCGGCGAGGGAGACCGTGTGATCGCGGAGGTTGCGCTGTTGCAGGTTCGGGGGCAGCGTCGGCAATTGCCGTCAGCCACCGAGTTCCCGGGAGAGATCGGCCCCGGATCCCGTGCCGGCGATCAGTCGCCGAGAAGGCTGTCGGCGAGCTCTCCAAAGTCTCTGACCTCGAGATCGGGAAGCAGGCTCGAGTCCTCATACGGCAGGCCGTAGCGGTTGACATAGGCTCCGCGGTAGCCGCAGGCCCGGGCTCCGAGAATGTCGAACGCGTGGGCCGCCACCATCAGTATTTCCCCAGGCTCGCAGTCCAATTCGGCAGCGGCCATTCGGTACACCGACGGATGCGGCTTGAAGCGGCCGACCCGATCGACAGACAGGCACCGGTCGAATTCCGCCTCCAAGCTATGGCTGACTAGATGCTCGACCAAGTGCTGGTCCCCGTTCGAGAGCGCGACAAGCCGAAACCGCTCGCCCAGTCGGAGAAGGCCCTGCTGGGCGTCATCGAAAGCGCGAAGGCGGGAAAACGTCTGCAGCAGGCCGAGGACGTCGTTCTCATCGTGCGCAATGCAATGCCGTCGCAGCGTGTGAACGAGGGCGCGGCGGGCCGAATCCAAATATCCCCGATGGCCCAGCATGAGAATCGTGTCCTGATGCTGCTCCAGCCGTTGCCGCGTCCGCCAGTCGGCCCAGAGCCTGGCCGGATCGGCTCCTGCGCCGGTCCCGGCGAGGTATCCCCGCAACGCGGGAACGAGACTACCCGAGAGGTTGAGTACCGTGCCGAAAATGTCGAAGGTCAGCGTCCGGACGTCGGAGAGAGCCCGCTCCATGATGCCGATGGTAGCGAACGCCACCCTGGCCGATCCGGGGACAGCTATTCGCTGGCGTCCATAAGGGGCTTGCGGAACGACGCGCCCACCGACGACTCGCCGCCGCCCGTGACGCCCAGCAGGCGCTCGCGCTTCCGACGCGCCACGTTCGCCCAAGGGCTCGAGGGGTCGAGTTGGAGGTATAGCTTCCAATGCCTTGCCGCGTCGACGAAACGCTCGCGCCTCTCGTGGACCAACGCGAGATTGTAGTGCGCGTCGGCGTAGTCGCGCCGGTGGAGCAAGGCGGCCTCGTAGTGATCCGTAGCCTCCTCGAGCCGATTCGTCTCCTCGCAGACATTGCCAAGGTTGTAGTGAGCCAGCGCGTACTCGGGATAGGCCCGCAGCGCCTCGCTATAGCTGTGCTCGGCGAGTTGGAGCAGGCCCTGCCGGTAGTGCAGGGTGCCGATGTTGATCCATGCTCCGGCTGCTAGCGGATTGCAGTCGAGAACCTTGCGATAGGCCTCGACGATTGCATGTGGGGGTGCGCCGGACCGCTCCAGCTCCAACGCGTATTGGAACCAGTACTCCTCGCCCTCGCTGCCGCCGGCCGGCTGCCGCCCGCCTTCGTGCAGTTCGAGCGTCGACACCGAGCGCAGCGTCTCAGCCTCGAAGTTGAAGAGCATCTGGCCGGTGAGCGCCTCCATTTTCTCGCCCGGTAGCTCCACCGCGATGTTGCGGCCGTCGGAGACGATCTTGAGCTCGTCCAGAGGGCGGCTGACGTTGGCTAGGCGAACGCGAAGCTGGTGCATGGCTTCGCGGATACGCTTGACGGGAATATGGTTCTCGCGCAGACTCTGCAGCGTCTTGAGAGAGATCAAGTCCGCGAAGCTGTATCCGTCCCTGGCTTCGGTCAGGCCCACACGCTCCCATGAGCGCAGACTGTTCTCGTTGATCCCGAGGATCCGACGGATCTCGGACCTGGTATAGGTCTCGGAAGCCCTTTCAGACTCCACGTCGTGAGTATACCGCAAGCTCGTCGGACGCATGCAAGGCTACTGTATCGGCCTCTGCCGGTCCGGATTGGACCGGCCCGCCGTAGCTGCAATCGCGCCGCCCGCTCCGGATACTCCAACCAGTACGACGCCCTCCAACAGCAGCCCGAACGCGATCGTCATCGCGAACACGAACGGATCCTCTAGCAGCTGCGCCATTTCGGACGCCATCGGCAAGCTCTCGGCCTGATCCCGGATCGGCCCAAGAACCGCTTCCTTACCCTGCGTCGCGATCACCCCGACCTGGAGCAGGAATGAGGGGATGAAACAAAGCAGGCCCACGAGAGCGCCTAGGGCGCAGCCTTGCCAGCCGCTTTGCACGACGGCGTGCCGCTGTTCGAACTGCCGCACGGCGAAGAATCCAGCGGCACCCGGGACCAAGAAGGAAGCCACTGCGAGCCATGGGCTCGCGACGCCCATCGCAAGCCGCAGGAACATGGCGCCCAGGGCGGGAAGGAAGGCAGCTCGAACGTATGCCTCCTTGCCGGGCCGCGTCGGTTCGGACGGCGGCGCGATCGGGTCGGCGAACGATTCGGGGGGCTCTGCCGGCTCGCCTACGCCAGGAGCCAGCGGTCGTCCGCACCGGGGGCAGAAATAGGCCCCGTCCGGAAGCGGGCTGCCGCAGGTGCAAGAGTTCGCGATCAAGGACACGTCCCGGGAGCTGGGCATCGCCCCCAAACTTCAATTGTATTGCCCGCACGCTTCCATTCGGAACGGCACTGCGAATGGCGGACTGCGGCGGCCCCCCTCGGCAAGCCCGGCGTGCAGGATGCAAGCGGCCGGCCGGGAGGTCACCGCGCGCTGCTTTGGCAGCGAACAGCGACTGGGCTAGTTGCAGGTGGTGCGAATGATCTCCAGGATCTTGGGTCCGAACTTCTTAGCGATGGAAGCGCCGATCCCTGGTGCCGCGAGCAGTTCGGCCTCGTTTCGCGGCTTCGACTCGGCGAGCCAATCGACCGACTGGTTGCGCAGGACCTGGAACGCGGGTACTCTGCGCCTCTGCGCTTCGCTCTTCCGCCAGGCCTGCAGGGCCGACCGGATGAGTTCCTCGGACCCGTCGCGGGGCGGCACGTTGCCCAAGCCCAGTTGCTTGCCTGGCGCGGGCCGGGCTTGCGCCGGCGGCTTTCGCGCGGAAGAGGCCCTCCTCTTCGCGGATCGCTTCTTGCTCGGAGGCAAGCCGGCACCCTCGGCGGGCAGCTTGACGCGGCTCGCGGGTCTCGAGGTGGTCCTGCCAGCAGCCGTTAGGCCGAGCCGGCGGAATTCGATGAACTGCCCCTGCTGGTTGGTGAACGAATCGTTCTGGATCCGCCCCAGTCCCGCTCGCACGACGGCATCAATCAGCCGCTCGTACGCCTTGCGCTCCATCCTGTGCGGTTCCGCCCATTCCCGGAAAAGTCTCCCTACAGACTGGAAATCCTGTTCGCGCAACGCTCCGAGGACCGCGTCCACCACCTTCTCCTCCTGCGCCGTCGGCTCCCGGAAGGTCTTCACGATGCAGGCGCCGACGTCGCAGCTGTCGCATCGCCCGCACGGCTTGAGCGAGTCAGCCAAGTCACCGAAGTGCCGCACGAGGTCGAGCATCCGGCACTCCTGCGAGCGCGTGAAGTCGGTCACCAGCTCGAGCTGCGCGAGCTTGAAGTCTCGCTGCCGGGAGTAGCTCTCGAGCCAGCCCTCGATTCCCTGGGTTACATTCTCGTCAGCGTCAATCAAGACGCCTCCGTGAATCCACAGCTTCTCGATCGCCTTCTCGAACTGGCGCGGATCGCCGGCGAATTGACTCGAAAGCTCGCCGAGCGGTATCGCGCTGCTCGACAGCGCGTTGAAGAGCCTCGTCAGCTTCGCCGGCTCGGGATAGTCGCGATCCAGGAAGAATTCGTGCGTCTTACGGTCGGCCCACGAATACAGCAGGATTGCCTTCGAGGGCAGTCCGTCGCGCCCGGCGCGGCCGATCTCTTGGTAGTACCCCTCAATCGAGCCCGGAAGGCCGGTATGTACCACCGTGCGGACGTCAGGCTTGTCGATGCCCATGCCGAAGGCAATCGTCGCGACAATGATATCCAGCTGTCCTTGCAGGAAGGCCGTTTGCACGCGATCTCGATCCTCGGCGACCATGCCTGCGTGATAGGCTGCGGCTTGCAGGTCGCCGGCGAGCACCTCTGCCTGCTCCTCCGCCGCCTTGCGGGTCGGAGCGTAGACGATGGCCGGGCGTCGGGCATCGTCCCGCAGCAAGCGCTGGAGCGCGGCCGGCCGCAGCGACGGGACAAGCTCGACCAGCTCGATCTCCAGGTTTTCGCGACGGAATCCGTGGATCGAGCGTTCGCAGTCGTCAAGGCCGAGCTGCTCCACGATGTCTTGCTGGACGCGGGGCGTGGCGGTCGCTGTCAATGCGATGACTGGAGCGGGGCGCAATGTGGGCACGCGATCGCGCAGGCGCCGGTATTCCGGTCGGAAGTCGTGGCCCCACATGGAGATGCAATGGGCCTCGTCAATGGCGACCAGGCCAGGGGTCCGTCGCGCCAGCAGTTCGGGAAAACCGGGAACTGCGAGCCGCTCCGGGGCAATGTAGAGGAAGTCGAGCTCTCCTGCCAGGTACTCCTGGCAGACGCGCCGGGACTCCATTCGGTCCCGCCCGGAGTGAATCCGCTCGGCACGGAATCCCTGCTGCCGCAGCTTCTCAGTCTGATCCTCCATCAGAGCGATCAGGGGACTGACGACGAGCGTCGCCGCTCCTCTGGCGATTCCGGGTAGTTGGTAGCAGAGGGACTTGCCAGCCCCGGTCGGCATGACAAGCAGTACGTCCCGGCCAGCGGTGACCTGCTTGCAAACTGTCTCCTGGTGGGGACGGAAGCCTTCGTGGCCGAATCGGCTGCACAGGAGATCTCGCAATTCTGCTGGAGAGGCATGAACCGCGGTCGGGGCGGGAGCGGGCTCCGGGGGCGGGGAGGCCGCGCTTGGCGAAGGCGAAGCGGACAGGCGCGATCTCCAGGGCTGGTGCGAGTCGCCCCCAGCGGCTCCGGGCGGCTGGTCAGGAGTCCGTCGCGGCTCGGGCGGAGTTGTTGACGCATGCGGCGTCTCGATCGCCGAAGCGTCGTTCCGGTGCGGCGGCGTGCCGATGGTGCGAACCCGGGCTTCCTCGCCGGTTCCAAGACCTTGTTCCGGACTGGGTTCGTGCGGGGACCAGTGATCCAGGGTCGCCTCCACGGTCGGCGGCTCGCGGCCGGATCGCGGCTTGGTGCGGGATGACGGCAATCCGGCGGAAGCACGATCTTTCGGAATCTCGGGCGCGGGGTGCTGGTGGGCGGCGGCCGGAGTGCCGTTGCCTCCCACGACCTCGCTGACGAAGTCTTCGATGCCCTGCATGAACGCGTCGAAGCCTCCGTTCCCGCGCTCGATCTCGCGAAGCTTCGACTCCCACTCGCCGGTCATTGCCGGACTCCGAACTTTGGGATGCACGATCTCCAGCAGCCGGATGCCCTTGTCTGTCGCGCTCAGCTGCTTCTTGTCTCGCTGGGCGTATTCGCGCTTGAGCAAGGTTTCGATGGTCGAGGCGCGCGTCGCTGGCGTCCCGATTCCGCGTTCCCTCATCGCCTCCGACAGCTGCTTGCTATCGAGGGTACGACCCGCAGATTCCATCGCAGTCAGCAACGTCGCCTCGGTAAACCGTGGCGGCGGGCGCGTCTGCTTCTTCATCGCCTCGGCCTGCAGCAGCTTGACGCGCTGTCCTTCAACCAATCCGCCCGGAAGCCTCGGCTCGTCCCTTCCCGTTCCCTTGTGCACCGTCTTGATGTCGAGTGCCTTCCAGCCCTCTTCGTCGACGGCCGTGCCGATCGACAGGTACTGGTCGGCATCCGCCTTGCGCGCGATACGTGTGATCACGGCCGTCGAGGAGTACTTGTGGTCACCGTGCCAGGCCTGCAGCAGCCGGCGATTGACTAGGTCCAGTATCTGCGCCTCCGGCGAGCCGGCCGGCAATTCGCGCGCCGAACCCGTCGGAATAACGGCGTGATGGTCGGTGACCTTGGAGTCGTCCACAAACCGCTTGCCGAGCGGCCTGGTACCAGTTCCTTCGGCAATCACCGCGGCGTCGTAACCTCTCGCTACGCTACTGGCAATTCGCGGCAGCTGGCTGGCAACGTCGGCCGACAGGTGCCGGCTGTCGGTGCGCGGATAGGTGATGGCCTTGTGCCTTTCATACAGTTGCTGGGCGATCTCCAGCGTCCGTTTCGCGCTGAACCCCAAGAGGCGGTTGGCGTGCCTTTGCAGTTCCGTCAAGTCGTATAGCAACGGAGGCTGGATCCGCTTCCGGGTTTTCTTGATCGACTGGATGTCCGCGCGGCCGACCCTCGCGCGATCAAGGATCGCGGCAGCCTCTTCGCCGTCGGGCGGGAGCCTGGTCTGGCGCTTTCCCTTGTCCAGCTTGAAGTACGTGCCCCGGTAAACCCGGCCCTCGCTCGCGTCGAAATCGGCGTGCACCTCGAGATAGTCCTCGGGCACGAAGTTGCGGATCGCGAGTTCCCGCTCGACGAGCATCGCCAGTGTCGGTGTCTGGACGCGCCCGACGGAAAGGAACTCGTCGTGATCCAAGGTGTAGGCGCGGGTGAGATTCATCCCGACCAGCCAGTCGGCCCGGCTCCTGGCCCTCGCGGCGTCAGCGAGATCGTCGAAATCGCGGGACGGGCGAAGTTCGGCAAATCCCCGCCTGATTGCATCAGGTGTCAAGGAAGAGATCCACAAACGGTCCACGGGTTTGTCGGATCCGGCAGCTTCGTAGATCTGCCGGAAAATTAGCTCCCCTTCCCGCCCGGCATCCGTGGCGCACACGATGCGCTCGACGCGAGGGCTCGTCAGGATTCGCTTAACGACTTCGAATTGGTCGCCGCGCTCCTCGTCAACAAAGAGCGGCCAGCCAGTCGGCAGCATCGGAAGCAAGGAACGCCGCCACGCCTTCCAATCCGGATTGATCTGATGGGGCTCCGCCAGTTGGACCAAGTGGCCGATCGCCCACGTCACGACCAAGCCGCTGCCGGAAAAGTAGCCTTCCCCTCGACTGCTAGCTCCGAGCACCTTGGAAATGTCGCGAGCCACGGAGGGCTTCTCCGCGACGACGGCGCTGAGCTTGGATGGCGCGCTAGGCACTTGACCAATTTCAGTTTACTGCCCCGCAGAGGCATTCTCGCTCCGACGAAAACATGGCGGCTGCAATGCCCAGCGGAAGCGAGAGTCACCGATCCGAGAATCGAGCCTGGCGCCGGACTAAAATCGGAGGTTCCGGCTGGATGACGCCCCATTGGAAAAATCCGTCCGCCCTGTCGGCTTGCACTGCGGCCGGCGGGCTCCCGATCCGCCAGCGAGCGGGACGATGAAGGAATTGGCCCAGCGAATTCGCGCCGGCGACTTGCGCGCGCTCGCGCGGGGCCTGAGCGCGGTCGAGAACCAGCAGCCGGGCGCGGACGCACTCCTGGCGAGCTTGCACACCGCCGAGCGGCGCGCTCTTCGGATCGGCGTCACGGGCGCGCCGGGGGCCGGCAAGAGCACGCTGGTCGACTGCGTTGCCAAGCACTTCCGGCGCGACGGGGCGACGGTCGCCATCCTGGCCGTCGACCCCAGCAGCCCGTTCAGCGGCGGGGCGATTCTCGGGGACCGGGTGAGGATGCAGCGCCATCACAGCGATCCGGGCGTGTTCATCCGGTCAATGGCGTCGCGGGGCCAGCTTGGAGGGCTCGGACCCTCAGTTGGGGACGCTTTAGTCCTGCTGGAGGCTTCCGGGGTGGACGCGGTCGTTATTGAAACCGCGGGTGTCGGGCAAAGCGAGGTGGACGTCGTGCAACTGGCCGGTACCGTGGCAGTCATGCTGGTTCCCACGCTCGGCGACGATATCCAGGCGGCGAAGGCCGGGATCATGGAGATTGCCGACCTGCTCGTCATCAACAAGGCCGACCTGCCCGGCGCCGACGAGCTCGAGCGCCAGCTTCTCGCAATGACCTCGCTCATGCCGGAAGGCCAGGCGAGACCCCCGATCGTGCGAACCGTGGCGAACCGCTGCGAAGGCGTGGAAGCGTTCATCGACGAGCTGCGGAGGGCAGCGTGCGATCGCGCAAGCGCCGCTTATTGGAAGCAATTGCTCCTCAAGAGGATCGGCGGGGAGGTCCAGTCCATGCTCGTGTCGAGCCCGGAATGGGGCGCGGACATCGGCATTGCGGCCGAGTCCATCGCCGCAGGCGAACTCAACCCGTATGTCTACTTGAGAGAGGTCCTGGGCCGGCTGCGGCAACAATGGAAGCCATGACTATCGACCACATCGGCATTGCAGTGCATTCTATCGACGAAGCACTGGAACTGTACCGGGACTCGCTTGGCCTGGCCCCCACCCGGCGCACCGTGGTCGAGCACGAGAAAGTCGAGGCGGCCGTGCTTCCGACGGGCGGCGGCCGAATCGAACTCCTGCAGCCTACCTCCGAGGACTCCGTGATCGCCCGGTTCCTGGAGCGGCGCGGTCAGGGCGTGCATCACGTCGCGCTACAAGTCGAGAGCATCGAGGCGGCCGTCGAGGCCCTGCGAAAATCCGGTCGGAGGCTGGTCGTAGATCGGATCCAGACGGGGGCGGAGGGCTACAAGTACGTGTTCGTGCATCCGAGCAGCACCGGCGGAGTGCTGCTGGAACTGGTCGAGCGAGAGCAGTCCAGGGACGAGCGCGATTGACGTCCGCGGAAGGCAACCGGCGGACGGAGGGGGCTATCCCGAGGGCATTCGGTCAAGTGCTTGGCGACTCTCGCAGCGCCTCCTACCTCTTCACGGGCAGCTCCGATGGACGGCCCCTAGAACCGAATCCCCTTGCGAAGCAGCATGGTGCAGTAGAACGCCAGCTCCCCGTCCAGCGCCCGCCTAACGTTGGCTCCGTCGCGGAATCCGTGCGATTCTCCTTCGAACAGGTAGTACGCCACAGGGATCCCGCGACCGCGCAACGCGTCGACCATCGCCTCGGTCTGGTTCTTTGGCACCACCGGATCGTCGGAACCCTGGAAGAAGATCGTCGGAGCGGTCACCCGGTCGGCGGCGCCTAGCGGGGACCGGCCCTCGTATGTCGACCTCTCGGATGGCCAGGGTCCGATCAACGTCTCGTGGTAGCGCGATTCGAACTTGTGGGTGTCCCGTGCGAGCCCCTTCAAGTCACTGATGCCGTAATACGAAGCCCCGGCCGCAAAATCGTCGCGAAACGCCAGGCAGCAGAGCACGGTGTACCCTCCTGCGCTTCCGCCCTTCACTACGATTCGCTTGGGATCTGCCAGGCCGAGAGCCGCGGCATGCCGAGCCGCGGCCACAGTGTCGTCGACGTCGACCACCCCCCACTGCCCGTTGAGCCGTTCACGGTAGGCGCGCCCGTAACCGGTGCTTCCGCCGTAGTTCAGATCCAGAACCGCGAATCCCCGGCTCGTCCAGAACTGCGCTGAAAGAGACAGCGCGTTGCCTGCCGCCGATGTCGGGCCGCCGTGCAGCCGGATCATCATGGGGGGCTTCTCGCCCGCCGGAGCTGCGAATTCCGGATTGTGAGGAGAGTAATGAAACCCGTGGACGATCTGCCCTCCAGTGGACGCGAACGACACTGGCCGCGCAATCGAGAGGTAGCGGCGCAGGTCAGCGGACAGTTCCGTCGACCGCCTGAGAACCTCGCGATGACCGGAGACAAGGTCGAGGCGGACCAATGCCGGGGGCTCGCTTGGGGACACTGCGCGAAACACCGCAGTCCTGCCCTGGACCGCGATTCCGTCGATCTGGCTGTACGGCGTCTTAATCCGCTCCAGCCCGCCTTGCCGATCGATTGTGCCCAACCCCCAGACGCCGTCGTCGCAGTACGCGCAAAAGACCGTGCCGTCATCCGAGATGCCGTAGGTGGACATCCCGAAGACCCACTGCGGCAGGCCGAACTCGGCCTTGCGCTCGTGGAGGGCGATCGTCCCTGCGGCGTCGTGGCGGTAGAGATTCCAGAATCCCGTCCGGTCTGACACGAAGTGAAGCGCGCCGCCAGGAGACCATTGGGGCTGGAAGATCGACTCGCCCGGACCTCCCGCAACGCGACGGCTGTCCGTGATCTCACCCCCCGCCCCCAGCGCACCGATCCAGAGTTCGGTGCCGTCCCACGGCATGTTCGGGTGCCGCCACTCCAGCCAGCAAACGCGCCTCGCACAAGGGCTGAGACGGGGGTTGGAGTAGAAGTCGGCCCCGGATCGGAGCGTGCGGGGAGGCCCGCAAGCCCCGTCCAGATCAATCGCGACGATCGACTGCGACGCCTCGAGGCCAGGATCCGGGTGGTCTTCGCTGACCGCCAGAAGGCGGTTCCTGCGCGGATCGATCGCAAAGTCGGCGTACCGCCGGGAGCCTGCCGGTGTCAACGGCTCCGGGCTGCGTCCCGCCTTCGCCCTGTACAGGCGCTGGTCGCCGCTCTCCGAGAAATAGATCGCTCCGCCGGAAACCGTGTACGCTCCCCCGCCGTACTCGTGGACACGGGAACGGACATTCCATGGTTCCGGCAGCTCGTCTCGAGTCGACCCGTCGGAGTCCCGGCGGACGAGCGCGGTGCGGCCGCGTTCCGCGGGCCTCCCCTCGAGCCAGTACACGGAATCCCCTCGGATCTGAGGCTCGGCCAGGCGAACGGACTCGCCGGCGACGAGATCCGACGTGAAGGGAGACCGCCAGAATCCGTACTCTGCAATCTGCGTCATTCGTGCCTGGAGTGCGCAGCGAGGACCGATTCGGCATAGAGCAAGTCTCCGGTCAGTCCGTCGTAGTACTGAATCACCGCCTGAGGGCGCGGATACGCTACCCAGCGCTGCCGCCCCTCGCTGTCCGGATTCTCGAATACGTTGTTGATTCGGATGACGCAGAACACGGGACGCTCTCGCCCACTAGGCGCGGAGTCGTCAAGGAAGAACGTCGACCACCTGATCTGGGCCGTGCGGCCGCGGGAGTCGAAGGGCCCGTTCGCGGGCCGCCCTGCTTCAGAGACGAGCGGGTGGTTGCGCGAGCTGTGCGGCCCCGACGCGAATTCCCAGACGTTATCGCTGACCTCGATCGCAAGGCTGTTGTGCAGGTCGCCGGTCAGCACGAATACCGGCTTGCCGAGTCCGTCCCAAAACTCGATCAGCTCATCCCGCTCCGCAGCGACAGCCGTCCATGCCTCGTCCTTGTTCGGACCTCCCATGCCCGGGCCGACATGGGGAATCATCAGGTTGACGGACGAGATCACGAAGAGGAAGTCGGCCTCGCTCACGAGCATTCCGGCCTTCAGCCAGCGCTTCTGGCGATCGCCCAGCATGGACACGCCTTCCTTGAACGGATCCCTGATGTCGTGCAGCTGCCGGTGGCTCCGGGTGTCCAGAAAAAAGAACTCCGCGTTGGCGATCGAGCGGCTCCAGTAGTTGAGGCGCCCGATCGAGTACGAAGACACGCTGTCGGCAGGAGGGGCCGGGCGCAGCCGCAGGGCGGTGTCGTCAAGGATCCCCCCGACCTCGTACACCCCCGCGTTCGGATCCCCGCCGCTATCGTCGAGCTCTTTTTCGTTCACGCCGGCATCCGGCTCTCCCCAGTGCACCGTCAGCGTCGCGGCCCGGTCCAGGTCGAGCCCCTCGAAGCCGCCCGACTCGTCGCGCAAGACAGGATTTCCGGCTTCCAGGCGAGCCCTTCCGAAGAATATGCCTTGGTCGTGCTCCATCGGATTGGACCAGCCGAGATAGTCGTGCCAGCCCTGCACTCCGATGTCGCGGAATACGGCCCGCCGACTGCGGAGGCCGATGGTTCCCGCCCCGTTGACGTCGCCGAGGATCTCGTGGTCGTCGAAGACGAAAAAGCTGGGCACTTCCCGGTGCCAGGCCGCCATGTCGGCGCCGCGCTCGAGATAGAGCTTGTAGTTGCGCCAGACGCCAACGATCGTCGGAGCGAGATCCACCAGGCGAGGGAAGCTGGCCCCGCCCGACTGCCGCAGCCATTCCGAGGGAGGGTGGTCGCGCTCTTCCTCGTAGAGCCAGTCGCCGTTCTGGATCGCGAAATGAACGCGGTCGCCGAGGTCGCGCAGCATGGTGCGGAATGCCGGCTGGTCCGGGCCCAGCTGCTTGTTGCCGCAGGCGAACTCGAAGCTGAAATTGAAGAGCCCGCGAGGGTTGTGCCGGTCATCCGCGTAGGCCGACCGGTGAGGCAATGTTCGAAACGAAGCGACTGGCGGCGTGTCCCCGTCTGCTTCGAGCCGGTAGAAGTACTCGGTGCCGGGTTGAAGCCCGGTGAGATGCGCCCAGCCGGTGTTGTCCCGTGCCAAGCCGGTCGCCACCGGCGCGGAGGCGCGTTGGAGGCTGTCGGCCGACGTGCCGTATCTCACGCGGAATGCGCCGGGCCGATTCGTGCGAGCCCAGATACCGATCCCGTCGGATGAGACGCGCCCGAGAATCGGTCCGTGCGTGACAGACTGCGCCCTCGCCGGCGACGCAAAGCCGCCGTAGGCGAGAAGGGCAGCGAGACAAGACAATGCCCGCCTGTGCGCCGTCCGGGGGCGGGCACAGGCGGTCGGCATCAATGCACCGGTGGATCGGGCAATTGGTCCAGGAACTCCTCGACCAGCTGCCGGTTCTCTTGCTCGCCTAGGTTCTTCTTGAGAAGATGCTCGGCTGCGCGAATGGCCAGGCCGGCGGCTTCCTGACGCAGCTCTGCGACGGCGAGGCGCCGCTCCGCCTCGAGTTGCCGGCGACCGTCGTCCATGATCTTGCGCGCTTCCTCGCGAGCGTCCTCCCGAGCCTGGGTGCGGACGCGCTCGGCTTCCTGCCTCGCCTCCACGACCAGTTCCTGGGAGCGCCGCAGCGAAGCCTCCATGTTGGCCTTGTTCTCGGCGATAGCCCGCTCCGCTTCCGTCTTAGCCTGCTCGGCCTTCTCGAGAGATTCACGAATCCGCCCCTCGCGCTCGTCCAGCGCGCCAAGGATTGGCTTCCACGCGATGAGGCGCAGCGCGACGAACGTGAACAGGAACGTGACCACGGTCCAGATCATCAGACCGGGTTCGAACTGGAGCAGCGCGTTGCCGTTTTCAGAGGCCATGGATTTCTCCCAGCGAACGGGCCTAGAACAGGAGCGCCACGAACAGGACGCCCAGTCCGATGACCGCCACGCCTTCGAGCAGGAACAGCGGCAGCTGGAAAGCCGCGCGGATCTCCTTCGAAGCACCCGGCTGGCGAGCGATGCTCTCAACGGCTGCAGCGGTGAACCTGCCGATTCCGAGTCCGGCGCCAACGACGATGATGCCGGCTCCGATCGCGCTGCCCGCCGCCTTGTCCAGCGCCTGCGCGGACGCAACGGCTGGCAGTGCCAGCAGGATCGCCAGCACGAACAGGATGTTGATTGTAGTTTTCATTGCTTGGATTCCTCCGTTAGGGATGGGAAAGACTAGAAGAGCTCTCAATGTTCTTCGGCCACGAGCATTCCGACGTAAAGCGCCGTCAGCAGCGTGAAGACATAGGCCTGGATGATGGCCACGATCAGTTCCAGGAGCGTGATCGCCACCGCCAGGGGCACCGAGATCGTCGCCAAGGCGACGGTTTGGAACATGAATATGAACCCGAGGATGATCAGGATGACGATGTGCCCGGCGGTCATGTTGGCGCCGAGACGGATCATCAGAGCGATCGGCCGCACGAGCATCGAGATGGTTTCCAGAATGACCACGACCGGCGCGATGACGAGCGGCGTGCCAGCCGGCACCATGTGCTTGACGAATCCGATCGGGCCGAGTGCGAACAAGCCGGTGACTAGAAACGTGAAGAACGAAATGATAGCCAGGGTGCCGGTGACGTTCAGGTTGCTGGTCGCAGTGAACCCGCCTGGGACGAGGCCCAGGATGTTGCAGATCAGGATGAAGAAGAACAGGGTAAGGAGGAAGGGGGTGAACCTTCGCCCCCATTTCTCGCCCATGTTGCCGATCGCGATTTCGTCCCGTACGAACACCACGATGATCTCCAGGGCGTTCGCCATGCCGCTCGGCGCCTCCCGGCCCGCGCGAGGACGGCGCAGGAATGCTCCTGCCAGAAAAATCAGGATCCCCGACGCGATGAGCATCATCAGGACGGCCTTGGTGATCCCCAGGGCCTCGAACGTCGAATGCAGGTAGGGATCGAGCCACGCCGGCAGATGGACCTCGCCGTTGGAGACGTGATGCATGATCACATCGGCAAGACTCTCTTCCTCGCCGGAGGCGGCAAGGAATGCGAACGGGAGTTGCGCGCCTAGCACCGCTCGAAGTACCTCTTGTAGCGGACGCCCTCGAATACCTGCGCCAACAGGTAGCCCAGCAGAAGGGCCGGGACAGCGAGCCGCGGGTCACCGGGTCCGGCAGTCAGGGTCCAGGAAAGCAGGGCCAGCACCCATAGCGCGCGCAAAGCCGCGCTGGCCGCGTGAGTTCGGAACGGGCTGTGCTCCACGACCGCCGGCGCGGCACGCAGGACGGCTTCGGAGACTGCCGCAGTCGCCAGTCCGCAAGCCAGCCCACCTGCGATCTCCCAGATCATTCGCGTCTCCACATCGCCTTGGCTAAGTTAAAGAAGCCTGCCAGAATCCCGACGAACAGCCCAATTACCGCCGCTTTCGGGTTCCAGCCCCATCGCTCCCCCACCAGCGCCCCTAGCAACAGCCCTCCCAGTACCGCTCCGCTTAACGACAATGCCGCAGCTACGGCGGCATTGCGGGGGCGGGTTGGCACCGGCTCGTCCTAGACTCTGGATCGGGTGTGCTGCAGGAACCTAGAGGTGCGCTGGGGCTCGAACCGCAGCCTGATCTGACCATAGCAAAGTCGGCTGCCAAGCTACAAGACCGGCGAATCGCGCACTGCAATTCAAAATGGCGGGCCCAGGCAGGAGGCTGAGATTTCCGCGGTGGTGGGTGGCGTGGATGGCAGCAGGAACGCTGCCGCAGCCAGTTGTTCGTGTTGGCTCGTTGTTCGAACGGCGAAGTTACTGTGGCGAGAAACCTAACCGACTGCCGAGTCGCGCGGATCGTCTGGCCCGCGAGGCCGCGCTTGGTCCGTTCCAGTTCCAGCAGGCCCGGCCAAGGTCAGCCCGACGGCGATCCGATCCCCTCTAGAACGGCCGTGACCTGATCGACTAGGCTGCTGACTGCCGAATCGAGCGTCTCGCTCACTGGGAACACTCCGAGCAAATACGATAATCGCGAGCGGCGCGAGAGCGAGAATCTCCCGCGCTCCCAAATCGGGCAGCATCGCCACGGCCGGAGTGGAGGGCCGCCCCAGGGCGACGCGCTGCAGCATCCAGAGCATGTACGCGGCGGCAAGGACGATTCCGCCCATCGCTAACAGCACCTGGAGCATCCCGCCGTACGACGTGCCCACCAAGACCAGGAATTCGCCGACAAAGTTCGCAGTCCCCGGGAGCCCGAATGAGGCAATGGAGAAAATCGACAGCAAGACGACGAAACGGGGCATCGATTGGTGAAGCCCGCCGTAGTCACCGATCATTCGGCTGTGCGTCCGGTCGTACAGGTACCCGATAGCAATGAACATGGCGCCGGTCGAGACTCCGTGGGCGAACATCTGTATCACGGCGCCTTGAACGCCCTCTCCGTTGAAGGCGAAGATCCCCAGCGTCACGAACCCCATGTGCGAGATCGAGGAGTAGGCCACCAGCTTCTTCATGTCGGACTGGGCAAGGGCCAGGCACCCGCCGTAGAGGATGCCGGCGACAGACAGCCAGACGACGGCGGGTGCGAAGACGGCTGATGCTTCCGGCAGCGCGGGCAGGCAGATCCGCAGGAATCCGTACCCACCCATCTTCAGCAGCACGCCTGCCAGGATCACGCTTCCCGCAGTGGGCGCCTCGGAGTGAGCGTCGGGAAGCCACGAGTGGAATGGAATCATCGGCAGCTTGATGGCGAACCCGAGGAATAGGGCGGCGAATATCCAGGTCTGAGCATCCTCCGCGATGCCGCTGGCGATGATTTCCTGCAAGTCGAATGTCCGGTTCGCCTGCAGATACAGGCCGAAGAGTCCGACGAGCAGCAAAAGGCTTCCCGTCAAGCTGTAGATCACGAACTTGATCCCCGCCCGGACCCGGTCCGGCCCGCCCCAGAGAACGATCATGAAATACATGGGAATCATCGTGACTTCCCACAGCATGAAGAAAAGAAACAAGTCCATCGCCGTGAAGACGACGATCATGGCGCCCTCGACCAGGAGAACCAAGGCCATGAAGGCCTTGACGTTGCTCTCGATCGCTTTCCAAGACACCAGGACGCAAACGGGCGTCAGCAGGGTCGTGAGGAGGACCAGGACAAGGCTGATCCCGTCCACGCCGACGGCGTACTGAATGTTGAATGTGGGCATCCATTCGACGCGTTCGACGAACTGCATGCCGGCAGCGGTCGTGTCGAAGCCCGACCACAGTGCGAGAGTAAGGCCAAAAGCGGCCAGAGCGCTCGCCAAGGCGCAACGACGCGCCCAAACGTCGCTGCGCACGAGCAGAAGAGCAACAATTCCGAGGAATGGAACTGCGATCAGCGAACTAATCAGGTGGTCTGTGAGAAGTGATGTCAATCGAATCTCCGTCTTGATCGCAGCATCCCTAAGTGGCTAGCCAGTACGTCAACCCGATCGCCAGGGCAAGCCAGCATACAACGATCACAAGGTGATGGCGAAGCGTTCGCGGCCCGATTCTTTGTAGCGTCTCTCCCGCGTCGTGCGCAAGTCGGCCGAGACGCTGGAAGGTGCCGTCCGTTCCTCGCCGGTCAATGATTCTCCACAACCAGACTGACAATCGGACGAGACCGCTCGCCACCTGATGCGGGGCGCGGTCGATCACTTTCGCCTCGGTGGTCCGTTCCAGCCAGCCTGCGCACAGGCGCACCAGGCTCGCGACACCGTGCACGGCGCGGTCGATCACTTTCGCCTCGGTGGTCCGTTCCAGCCAGCCTGCGCACAGGCGCACCAGGCTCGCGGCGCCGTGCACGGTGCGGTCGACCCCGCGCACGTCGACTTCCCGCCACAGCCAGCTCGAGACCCGGAGCGTCGGGTTCACGGCGACAGCCCGGTGGATCTCGTCGAAATAGAGCTTGTTCAGCAGGAGCACGTAAGCGGTCTTGGCCCATTCGCGGCTGCCGACAGGCACTGCGGCCGGCCTGACGTGGCCGTAGTACGCGAAGCCCCACCCGGCAACAGCGGCTGCCAGCGGAGCGGCCAGCAATAGCGAGAGGCCTGCCGGCAGCGAGTCCGGCGGGCCGCCGGGCAGCGCCGGCCCCAGGAAACCGCTGAACTGCGACCACACTCCGGTCAGGAGTGTACCCGCAACAATGGCCGCAATGGCGAGGCCTGGCAGGTGGGGGGTCGAAAATAGCCTGGGCCGGGCGGTGACGGACCGGCCGACGGTTCCCCCAAACAGGGAAACGACACCGCGAAACGCGTACATCGCGGTCAGAAAGATTGTCGACAAGGCGATGACCCAGAAAGCGACTCGCGCCGACGGGACCTGCTGAGAGATCCAGATTTGCTCGTAGGGCCCCGAAAAGAGGACGAAAGGCGGTATGCAGGCCAGCAGCAACGCCCCCAGGGCCAAGGGCCGAAGCCGCTCTCCGCTGACCGCGCCGCCCCCGTTGCCGTGGGTGCCCGTCGCCTTCAGCGCATCCCCGGTGGAAAGGAACAGGAAACCCTTCAGGAAGCCGTGCGCTAGCAGGTGGAACACGGCAGCGCCGAACGCCCCGACACCGCAGGCGAAGATCATGAACCCTATCTGGCTGATCGTCGAGTATGCCAGCAACTTCTTGATGTCGCTCTGCGTGAGCGCGACAAGCGCCCCGTAGAGCGCAGTGACGGCGCCTACGACCGCAATCGCAACCATCGCGGCCGGCGCCAGGACCAATAGGGGGCTGAGCCTGACCAGCAGGAACGGTCCGGCGTTCACCATCGTTGCTGCATGGATCAGCGCTGAGACCGGCGTTGGCGCCTCCATGGCGAACGGCAGCCATACGTGCATCGGGACCTGGGCCGACTTGCCTGCCGCGCCGATCAGCAGGCAAACAACGATCAAGGTGTTCGTTTTGATCTGGAGTCCAAGCAGGCCAAGCGTTTGGCCGTCGATGTCGGACGCCCGGGCGATGATCTCCTGGATGTCCAGCGTCCCGTACGTCGCGAACGTCAGGACCACACCGAAACCCAGGCCAACATCGGCAACGGCGTTGACGAGGAAGGCTTTCGTCGCGGCCCGGCCAGCCTCGGGCCTCCCGGCCCAATGGGAGATCAGCAGGTACGAGCAGATTCCCATGATTTCCCAGCAAATGAAGGTCACGAGCAGGTTGTTGCTCATGACGAGCATCGTCATGGCGGACGTGAAGAGCGCCATGACCGCGAAGAACCGCTGGTACCGAGGATCGCCCGTCATGTATCGCGACGAGTAGACGTGAACCACGAAGCTAACGCCAGTCACCAATGGCAGAAGTAGAACGGTGAGCTGGTCAGCAAAGAGGCCGACATCGACGACGAGGCCGCCCACCTCAAGCAGGCGATAGAGCGAGGCGGAGATCGGGCCGCTTCCGGCAACCTCGGCCAGTGCCGCGACGGAAAGGGCGAACGACCCGGCCACAGCGGGAATCCCGACGCGGTGGCTCCTCTCGCCAAAGCGCCGGCCACCCATGGCGAGGATCAGGGCCGCCGCAAGCGGAAGCGCAGGAATCAGGACATAGAGGGACATCCTACCGGGACCCCCTCCTAGCGCGTGGCATGCCGTGCCTGTCTGTCATATCGCAAGACCGCTCGTCGCAGACATCAGCGCCTTGATGATCTGATCGTTCCAGAGACCTAGCCCGATCATCGCCGCGGCGAGCGCGGCCATGCTGGCGCGCAACGCCAAGGGCGTGGCCGCCCGTTCCATCCCAGCGTCCTCGGTGCCGCGGCGAACGAGCCTCTCCAGCAACTGCGCGAAATATCCGAGAGTCACCAGCGTAGTCAGGACGACGGCCCCGACCGCCAGGTAGTTTTCCGCCTCCAAGGCGCCTAGGAGAATGCGCAGCTTCCCGAAAAACCCGCCGGTCGGCGGAAGTCCGATCATGCCGAGACCGGCGACCACGAACGTCGCGATCACCCATGGGTTTCGAATCTGGGCGCGACCGGCGTCGTCGAGCGAGCGCACGCCGTATCGCTCGGCGAGAAATCCCGCAAGTACAAACAGCGCGCACTGCATCACCGCGTCGTTCAGCAAGTAGTACAGGCCCCCGGTCAGACCCGTCTGGTTGGCTTGGCCGACTCCGATCAGCACCAGGCCGACGTGAGAGATTCCTCCGTAGGCGAACATGCGCTTCAAATCGCTCTGGCTCAGTGCGATGCATGCTCCCGCGACGGACGCCACCATTCCCAGGGCGGAAACCAGTGTGAAGATGCCTACGTCTCCCTGCGCACCGCCGGCTGGCATTACCCAGAAGAGGACTCGGACCCAGACCAGCAGTGCAATCTTCGTGACCAAGCTGGCCAGCAACGGCACGGCCGCCGTCGGCGCGTCGCTGTAAGCGTCGGGAAGCCAGCCGTGCAGCGGTATGAGCGCCATCTTGATCGCTAGTCCGATGAACATGAAGATCAGACCGCCGACGACCGCCTTGGACTCAAGTAGTCCGGGCACTCGCTGAGCTAAATCCGCGATGTTCAACGCGCCGGTCGCAGCATAGAAGTAGCCGACGCCGAGCAAGTAGAACGCCGTGCCGAGGGCACCCATGAGCAGGTATCGAAACGCCGAGACCAGCGCCCTCCCGCCCGGCACGGCCACCAGCGCGTACGCAGACAGGGAAACGACCTCGAGGAACACGAAGACGTTGAACAAGTCCCCCGCGTAGACCGCGCCGCTCAGCCCGGCAACCAGCAGCAGCACGATCGTGTGATACGGAATCGGGTGCTGGGCGTGCGTGCGATCGACGACTGTCCCGCCGTAGACGAGGCAGAGCACGGCGAGAGCACTTACCCCAGTGACCATGGTTGCCGCGACGGAGTCCACGAGCCATTCGATTCCCACCGGAGGCAGCCAGCCGCCGAACGAGTACCTGATCGCGCCGTTCGCAAGCACGACCGAAAGGCTTGCGACGGAGAGGACCGCCATCGCGGCAACCGCCAGCAAGGCGAGGGGCCGGCAGATTCCCGTCCTTCGGCGACCGGCCAGCGGCATGCAAAGCGCCGTGGCCAGCGGGGTTAGGAATACCAGCGCTGGAAGATGTTCAGTCATCCCAGTTTCTTCAAGATCTCGTCCTCGTCCAAGCTGCCGAAACTGCGGTAGATCCGGGCGACCAGGGCCAGGGAGACGCCAAGGGTCGCGATCTGCACCACGATCGCTGTCAGAGTTAGAACCTGCGGGAGGGGGTTGACGTATGCGGCTGCATCGAAGCGACTCGCCCCGCTCAGGATCACGGGCACCGTCGCGCCGTCCTTGGCGCCGGTCGTGACGAGAAAGAAGATGATGCTTGTCTGCACGAGGTAGAGCCCGATCAGCTTCTTTACGAGATTGTGGTGGGTGATGGTGATGTACAGGCCCCAGAGCAGGAGCAGCACAAAGGCAACGAGATTCGGCCGGTGCAGGGCAGCGTCGACGAACTCAGGCATCGGCGCGCCCCTCTTCCCCGCTGCGCGACAGGCTGAAGACGATCGAGACCGCCGCGACGGCCACATCCAGCGCAACCCCGATCTGGGTCAGCAAGATCCCTGCGTAGCGCCGGCTGGCATCCGGGAAGCCAGGTATGGGGGCCTGCGAGTAGTTCAGGAACTCGCCGCCGCCTATCAGGCAAAGGCCGCCGACCGCAACGAATATAAGCAGCCCGACACCGTCGCCGGACAGCAACTTCTTTGCCCGCCTCGCAGACAGCCCGGCATCACCGAAAAGCAGCAATCCAAGCACGAGGCTGGCCGCGATCATCACTCCCGCAACAAAGCCGCCGCCCGGACCGTACTGTCCAAAGAAGAGTACGTAAAGGGCGAAGAGCTGGACCAGCGGAACCAGCAGAGAACCTGCCCGCCGGACAATTAGGCTCTCAAATCGCGCCTCGATCATTCAGGATCCCTCCTGGACAGAAGCCAGCAAGCGACGCCGGAAGTGAAAACCACCACCGTTTCTATGAGGGTGTCGAGAGCCCGGTAGTCCATCAGGACGGACGTGACGACGTTGGGGGTCCGGGTATCGGCGAGGCTGTTCTTGAGATAGTACGGAGACACGTGAGTGCTGGCCGGCGAGCCGGGGTCGCCGAACGCCGGCAAGTCGCTCGCTGCATACAGCAGGAAAAATCCCAGCAGCAGCAGCGCAAAGACCGCGGCGACCGGAGGGTGGGGCCGCCGGATGCGAGTATCTGCGGGAGCCGTTCGGAACAACGTGACAAGAAAGAAGACCGTGGCCAGCCCGGCGCCGACGACGGCCTCGACGAACGCCACGTCGGCAGCTCCCAGCCACGCCCAGATGAGCGCCAGGAAGAAGCTGTACGATCCCAGAAGGAGGACGGCGCTGATCAGATCCTTGACGATGATCGCACCGCCTGCCGTCAGGATCAGCAGCACCAGCAACGGCAATTCGAACGAGTACGTCATCGCCTGTCTTCCCCGATCGGCTTCTCGCCGGCGCGCAGCGCCGCCCGGACCGTGGCGTGCGAGATGACTGGATTCACAAGGTAGAGCAAGGCCAGCACCACCAAGATCCGGAACGTGTTGGCGGTGAATCCGTGATACACGGCGAGCCCGGCCAGAAGGAAGAACGCGCCTAGCGCGTCGGTCAGCGCAACGGCATGGGACCGCGCGAAGACGTCCGGCAGGCGCACCATGCCCACGGCTGCGACGACCAGAAAGAAGAGGCCAACCGCGATAAGTGCCGTCACTAGCGCCGACATCTATGGTCTCCCTCTCTGCTCGAGGTACTTCGCTATAGCCAGCGAGCCGATCAGCATGAGCAGCGCGTAGCCCGTCGCGATGTCGACGAACATATCGACGCGCTCGTAGACCGTTCCGATGACGATCAGGAGAATGATTGCCTTCGTGGAGATCCCGTTCAATCCGAGAACCCGGTCATAGAGCGTCGGTCCGCGGATGACTCGGTACAAGTACATCACGATCAGGATCGCGATCAGGTTCAGGACGAGCAGGAGGTTCATTCCCTCTCGCCTCCGGAGCCGAAAACACTGGCAACTTTCCGTTCCAGGCGACCGCTCGTTACGTCCCGCCCCGACGCGTCGTCCATCGCGTGGACGACAAGCTCCTCGGCGCCTGCCTCGACCGTGACCGTTCCCGGAGTCAGCGTGATGGAGTTGCCCATGAGCATCACCGCGTCGTCGTTGCCCAGCCGGACCCGATGCCGAAAGAGGTACGGCTTGATCGGGAGGCGAGGGTGCAGGATGAGGTAGGAAAGATGCAGCCCGCTCAGCAGGATCCTGCCGAAGAGCCAGGGAAAGTAAAGCAGCGCGTGTCCCCAGCGGACGCTGTACGTCCTTGACACGGACGGATCCGTGCGAAGCAGGGCGATGACTAGAGCGCTCGCCAGGCCGACCGCCATATGGGCCGGCCTGAAGCTCTCTGACAGCAGCAGCCAGAGAACGAACAGAACCAGCGTCCGAAAGGCCAGCCGTTTCCAATATCGGTTGCGCATGAATCTAGGCGGCCTGCTTCTGCGGCAATCCGCTCCAGCTTGCGTCGGGACTGTAGCGATGAAACTCGTTCGTTTCGGGAGTGAACGCTACGAGATTCACCCATTGGTTGTGGAACAGGGCCTGCAGAACGTCGTGCTTCTGGATGATCCGGGAAATCCGGGCGGTCGGCGCCTCGATGATTGCCAGCAGGCGCATCGGCTCGTGGTATCGCCGCGGGCCGTCCGCCACGCCTTGCAAGGGAAGGCCCCCTTGCAAGTCTCCCTGGCTCCCCAGCATGACGCCCACTCCGCCGACTACGTTGTGGATCACCTTGCTGCCGCTGCCGTAGACCCAAGGGTCCACAGAGGAAAAGTAGTACTCCATGTTGATCCACTCGCCGACAATCAGGGGAGCGGTCATGATTCGCTCCAGGATCCCGCCATCGCTGTCCGACGACGGGTCGTAGGAATGCAGGAACACCCTCGATTCCAGGTCCAGTCCCTTGGTCAGCTCCCGCCTTCCGATCAGGAACGCCGCGTTGCTCGAGAGCCCCCATTCCGGACGGGGATTCGCCCAATCGAGGCTCCGGCCCAGCACATGAATCGCTGCCTGGGGGGGCTTGAGACCCTGCGGCGCTCCGGGCAGCTTCGCAAGGCGCTCGCGCGCCTGGACGGCGCCGGCTTCAACCAGGTCTGCGTCTAGCTGGCGCAGGTCCTCCGCGTGGCTTGGCGGCAGGTCTATCTGGTCGTAGAATGTGACTCGGTCCGTGGTTGTGTCGTGCTTTCCCGCGACGAACCGGACATCATCCGGTATTTCGATGCCCTGCGCCGCGATCGCCCCCCGGACTTCGGGATCATTCGCGGCCGCGGCGAAAACACGGGCGTTCGGATCGCCGTGCGCCCCGCCGCAGGCGCCGCAATTGTAGGCTGCGGCGTACGGATTGTTGTCGGATTCGGCACCGTGCCCGCACACGATTACCAAACGGGCCAGCCGCTCGGTCAATCCGATCATGCGCAAGCCGTTGGCGACGAATGTCGCCCTTTCCTCGACCGTGAAGCCCGCCGGGCCTCGGGACCCGGTCTCGATCCTGTCGACAGGCAGGTGCGTCTTCAGCTCGTTCCGGAAGCGACTCCGGACCCAGGCCCGCAGCCGGCCGTACGGCCGGTGGGCCAGCGTCTTGCCGGCCAGCCCGATGCTGAACAGAATTCCCAATGCGTCTACCAGCATGAACGCCCCGACCGGATTCCGTTTGAGGTCGTGGAACAGGTCATCACCGAGACGCCGCCAGCGCGTTCCCGAGGCGTAGCGCTCCAATGGGTCTTCCTCGCCTGGCCGAGGCTCCTCGTCGACCGCGCGCCCTGGCTTGAGCAGTACCGGGCACAGCGCAAGCCGATCATGGCTGTCGAATGCTTGGTGGCTGATGGGCACTCCGAAGAACCCGGCATAGCCGAAGGTTTCGTAAGGGCCCTGGGCCTCTATATGGCGTCGGAACGGTTCAGAGCGAGCGTCGATGCAGAATAACAGCTGCGCTCGCGGCCTCTCGCCGGACGGTCGGTCCCCCCCGCGGCGCGCTGCGATCTTCCCGAGAATTCGCTCAGCGTAGGAATCCTCGTAAGCTGCCAGCCATACCGGTCCATGACGGTCCTCAGGAAGGCGATCCATCCACCGCAGCAGGGCTCGTACGCCGTCGGCAGACAGCTCTCGAACCTGCCGGGCGGTCAGCCCGAGGCGCACTGCAAGCAGATACAGGCGGCTCGAGGCAGGCCCGGGACGATCGCCCCCGGCAGGATTTTCCGGGTGCTGGCGCGCATAGGACCGGACTCCTGAGAGGGTTCCGGCCACGCCGAGAGCCCTTCGGCACACCGCGCCGACGAGCTCGGCCTCGTAGAAGAGCCGTACGGCGAGGTATTCTGCCAAATCGACCGGGTGCTCGCGCTGCCCTGGGTACTGAGGGTTCTCGCTCCGCCACCGAATGAACCCGGCCCATCCCGGGAGCTGCGCCAGCATGCGGGCCTGGTAGTCGACCCAGCGCTCTCGCGGGATTTCCAGGCGGTCCAAGCCAAGCGCTATCGCCTCCTCGGGCGATTCGGGAAGGGCGCGGACCTTCGAAGCGAAACGCCGGATCCCGAGGAATCGGCCGGACCGGTCCCGAGGCGCCAGATCCCTCCAACTGCGGTAAAAGCCTTCCGATCGGAGAGGCATCCCCCATCCTGCCATCCCCTCGTCCAGGAAAGCCGCCGACCACTTGACCATCTGCTCGTTGATCGGCTCCACGACCGAGGATCCCGCCAGCGTTCCGACCCAGTCGCTGAGCGTGCGCCAGCTCGGCAAGTCTGCTCCGCCAGCCGGCCCCTCAGGATCCCGGTCCAGGGACTCGCACGCCGCCATGGAAGCCTCCAGGAGTTCCGACCGGCCGTCAGCCTTTGCATGCCACTCAAGCACCGGCTTCCCTGGCGCCTCGACGCCTTGGGTGACCTGGATCCAGAGAACCTCGTCCGGCTCGATCAATCGGCCGCCGGCTCGCACGGGATCCGAGTCAATCTGCGGACACGCGAGACCCAGCGCGTGCCGCAGGTGCTTGTCCTTGATCCGTCCCTGGCGGCGGAGATCTCGATACTCGCTGTTGGAAAGAAAGCCGGCTCCCCCGATCACGCGAGCCGCTTCCTGCACGGCTTCGGCGAACGGAAGGTTCTCGTAGCCGCGAACCGGGTTCCGATACGCGAACGTCTTCAGAGGCCAGATCTGGGCGACGGGCCGGCCAGACTCGATGACCTGCTGGCGCAGCGCCTTTTTTTGATCAGGACCCATTGGGCAACTTCGATGGCAGACGTCTCAAGACCTTTTCACGCGGGCCGCAGTGGGGTCGTCCGACACCGCCCTATGCAGGTCTAGCCCTCGAATCTCCAAGCTCGACCCGTCTTTCTGGAACTCGTCCTTCATTTCGGCAATCCGATCCATCACGGTGTGGTCGACGAGAGCCGTCTCGGACAGGTCTAGAGTCACCGGAGTTTCGCCCTTAAGACCCTCGAGTCTCCTCTTCAGCCCGATCCATGTGGAGAATACCGCCGAGTCTTTGACGGCCACGGTAGACCCGGCCGTGTCGATTTCGACGCGCAGCCGGAACAGGGAGGCAAGCGGCGCGCCGTGCACTAAATGAAACACTGCCTTGACCGCGATGCCGATGCCGATGCCGACAAGCAGGTCTGTCGCCAGTACTCCGACAATCGTCGCCACGAAGATGACAAGCTGCTCACGGCCCACGCTGTACATGTGCAAGAACGCCTTCGGCGAAGCGAGGCGGAAGCCGGTGTACACCAGCATCGCACCGAGGGCAGCCAAGGGAATCTGATTGATCAGCGCGGGCGCCAGCGCTACGAACACCAGCAGGAACATCCCGTGATACATGTTCGCGAAGCGCGTCTTCGCTCCGTTGTCGATGTTCGCCTTGCTGCGCACGATCTCGGAGATCATCGGCAGGCCGCCCACGAAGGCCGCAACGGTGTTGCCCACGCCAATCGCGAGCAGGTCGCCGTCATAATTGGTCTTTCTGCGATCGGGGTCTATTTCATCCACCGCCTTGGCGCTCAGCAACGATTCAAGGCTCCCGATCAGCGAGAACAGGACGATGTACTTCACTCCGGTCGCGGTAGCGATGCCTGAGAAGTCGGGAAAAGTAAGGGCACCGAACATGTTCCGGGGAACGGATACAAGAAACTCGGGGCCGAGCTCGTAGTGCAGGCCCATCGGAACGGCAATCAGCAGAACCACCACCGGCGCGGGAATCACCCTGAGGCCCGGAATCTTGAGCAGCGGGTAGCAGAAAATCACGATCAGGCTGATGAGTCCGATCACGCCCACCTGTGGATGCATCCCCAGTACGAAGTCCGGGATCTTGGCCAGCAGCTCGAGCGGCGTCCCTTCCGATCCCTGTCCAAGCGTCACGGGCAGTTGCTTGGCGAAGATGATCACGCCTATGGATGCCAGCAAGCCGTGCACGGGCGCGCCGGGGAAGAACTCGCCCAGGATTCCCGCCCGGAACACACCGAACAGGATCTGGATCGCCCCGGCGGCGACACCGACTCCGAGCGCCAAGCGGTACGCCTGGAAATCCGCCACGGGATCCCGGCCGGCCGTGAACCCGAAGTCAGTGACGCAGCCGATCGCGATGACGATCAGCCCGGCTGCCGGGCCCTTGATGGTCAGCTCGGAGTTGCTGAAGAACGTGGCTAGGAGCCCGCCGATGATCGCGGTGAAGATGCCGGAAATGGCCGGGTAACCGCAAGCCAGGGAAATCCCGAGGCACAGCGGCAGCGCGATCAGGAACACTAGGAACCCCGACAGCAGATCCGAAGTCCAGTGGCGCCTGAAACCGACTCCGTTTCCTCGGGCCGGTTCCTGCGCGACAATTGTCATCAATCCATCGTACCCGACCAATTTTCTTGGAAGCAAGCGAGTTCCCGCACTGGGAATCGCGCGACGCCGCGGCTGCAGTCAGGAAGATCCCGGGCGCAAGCGGTTCCGTACCACATACTATCTAAGGTTTCGATGATACGCTGATAGAAACCTCGGGAGGAGAGCTTCCATGGCATCAAGGTATCGAATAGCGCTGGAAACGGAAGAGCGCGAAAAACTGCTTTCGCTCACGCGAAGTAGCAAGACATCCGGCAAGCTGTTTCTGAATGCGCGGGCCTTGCTGCTCTGCGACCGGGGGTCGGCCGGGCCGGGCTGGACGGTCGCAAGAACGGCGGAGGCCCTGGGCGTCACGTCCCGCACGATCGAGCACATCAAGCGGCGCTTCGTCAAGGAGGGGCTGGAGGCGGTGCTACGGCGCAAGCCGCGGCAGCGCAAGCCGCGGAAGGTGACGTTCGACAGCGCGTTCGAAGCCCGCCTGTTCGCGCTGGCTCGCTCGCCCGCACCGCAAGGGCGGAGCCGCTGGACGGTGCGTCTGCTGGCCGAGAAAGCCGTGGAACTGGAATTTGCACCGACAGTTTCGCCCATGACTGTCCACCGGCTGTTGAAGAAACGGAACTAAAGCTCACTGGAATAAGTACTGGTGAACCCGCCACGGGGCAACGCCGCATTCGTGGACTGCATGGAGGACGTCCTGGAAGTCTATTCCTGGGCTTGCGAAGCGAGTCGGCCCTCGGCTGGACGGTCGAGACCAACGAGCAGCTGCTCGGGAAAGTCCGCAACAAGATCCCGGCCCGGGCGCTGGCCGAGCGCCTCGAGATCCACTGCCCCCCAAGCACGGCAGCTGGCCGAGCATCGCGGCAATCGAGTTGAGCGCCCTATGCTGCCAATGCCTGAATCAACGCATCCCCGCCCTCGCCGCCATGCGCCAGCAGATCAACGCGTGCGAACCGCATTGCAACAACTGGCAGCCCACGGTCGAGTGGCAGTTCACCACTCGCGACGCCTGCGTCAAACTCGGACGCCTCTATCCGAAACCGTAGCTGGCACTAGGTACTAGCGCAAAGCTGTCAGCACCGACTCGCCGGCCAGTTCGAGGAACCGCTGCGGCATTACTCCGATCACGACCGTCAGCACGCCGCTCCCGACCAGCGCCACTCTCGTGCCCAGGCCCATATCCAGCGCCGCGGGCTTGTCGCCGCTGCCGGTCAGCCAGCACGCCCGGATCACGCGGAAATAGTAGTATGCCGCCACTGCCACGTATAGCGCGGCAAACACCGCAAGAATGTAGTAGCCCTCCCTCAGCAGACCGAGAAAGATGTAGTACTTGCCGTAGAATCCCGCCATGGGCGGGATGCCCGCTAGCGACAGCATGAAGATCGCCATCAGGATCGTGTAGCCCGGAGCCCTGCCAAACAGGCCGTTCAGGTCGTCGAGCTCTTCCGCCGCCTCGCCGTCCCGGCGCAGCGCCGCGATCAGGGCGAACGCCCCGAAATTCATGAAGACATACGCGAGGATGTAGATGGCAATCCCGCGCAGTCCCGCCTCGTTGGCCGCAACCAGTCCGAGCAGGATGTAGCCCGCGTGCGCAACGGAGCTGTAAGCCAGGAGTCGCTTCAGGTTCGACTGGGTGACAGCGGCCAGGTTGCCGATCGTCATGGTGATCAGGGCGATCGCGCCGAGCAGCGGGATCCACGCGTCCGCGACGCTGCCGTACACCGAAAGGAAGATCCGAATCATCAGCGCGAAGGACGCCGCCTTCGACGCCACCGAAACATAGGCTGTCGTCGGAGTCGGCGCCCCTTCGTACACGTCGGGCGCCCACATGTGGAACGGCACGGCCGAGATCTTGAAGAACAGCCCGACCGATGTCGTGATCAGCGCGAGAACCGTGGCCCAGTCCCCGTCCGGTCTCGCGGCGACCGCTTCGCCCACCGCCTCCAGGCTCGTCGATCCGGCAATGCCGTACAGGACCGAGAATCCGTACGCCAGCAGGCCGCTGGAGAAGGCCCCGAGAATGAGGTACTTCATCGCCGCCTCGTTCGACTTCTTCGACCGGCGCAGGAATCCCACCAGCACGTAGAAGCTCAGCGCCATCGTCTCGAGCGCGACGAACAGCACCACCAGGTCCTGGCCGGTCGCCATGACCGACATCCCGGCCTGCGCGAACAGCAGCAGCGCGTAGTACTCTCCGCGATGCTCGCCTTCCGATTCCATGTAGCGCGCCGAGAGCATCACCGCGAGGGTGGCGGACATGACGAAGATGAGGTTGAAGAAAACCCCGAACCCGTCGATTACGACGGATCCTGACAGCCCGGAGAACGCACCACCCGAACGAACGTCGGCCAGGTGCTGCAGCACCGCGATCGTGACGACGCCCTCGCCGACAAGCGCCGTGATCGCGTTGAGCCAGCGCTTGCCCGTGCGACGCACCAGGAACGCGTCCGTCAGCAGGATTCCGCAGCCGAAAAGGCAGAGGATGATGGCCGGCTTGAGGACGTGGAAGTCGTTGAGTGTGAATATGAGCCCGTCCATCATTCACTCGCTGGAATCTCCGCGGCCAGGAGCCCTGCCAGGCGGTCCTCGCCTGCTGGCTCCTTGGCCGTGTTGCGGCTGAAGTATCCGGGATCGAGCCGCTCGACGAGCTTGTTCGTCGGGGCCTCGAGGATTTCGAAGCACGGCTTGGGATAGAGGCCGATCCAGAAGCAGCCCGCGATCAGCGGGGCCATCACGACGATCTCGCGCAGGTTCATGTCCCGCAAGCCCTCGTTCTTCGGATTCGTGACCGGGCCGAGCATGACGCGCTGGAACAGCCAGAGAAGGTAGGCTGCGCCCAGGACGATGCCCAGGACGCCGAAGCCGGCCCACCACGCGCTGACCTCGAAGGCGCCTCGCAGGATCGTGAACTCGCCGATGAACCCGTTCAGGCCGGGCATGCCCATCGAGGCGAACAGCGCGATAGCGAAGAGCACCGTGTAGATCGGCATCCGGTTCGCCAGCCCGCCGTAGTCGGCAATCTCCCGCGTGTGCCGCTGGTCGTACACGATCCCGACCGCCAGGAAGAGCAGCGGCGTCGACAGGCCGTGGTTGAGTCCCTGCAGCATCCCACCGGCGATTCCGTTCGGATTGAGGGCGATGAGGCCGAGGGTGCAGAAGCCGAGGTGGCTGACCGACGAGTAGGCCACCAGCCGCTTCCAGTCCTTCTGCATGAGCGACACCAGGGCGCCGTACACGATGCCCACGATCGACAGGCCTGCGACGAGCTGCACCGTCAGGTCGTCGGTGGCGCCCTTCGGGAACAGCGGCATCGCGAAGCGCACCAAGCCGTAGAGGCCCATCTTCAGGAGGATGCCCGCCAGAATCACCGAGCCCGCCGTCGGCGCCTCGGTGTGAGCGTCGGGCAGCCAGGTGTGGAACGGGAACATCGGCACCTTCACCGCGAAGGCGACGAAGAAGCCCCAGAACAGCCAGAACTGCATTTCCGGCCCGGTGTAGGCCGCCACCCGCATCAGGTCCTCCAGCGCGAAGCTGTAGTGCCCGAACTGCTCGAAGTGCCGGAAGTACACCGTCAGCATCGCCAGCAGCATCAGCACCGAGCCGGCCAGCGTGTAGAGGAAGAACTTGATCGCCGCGTAGAGCCGCTTGCCGCCGCCCCAGATGCCGATGATGAAGTACATCGGCACCAGCATGACTTCCCAAAAGACGTAGAAGAGGAAGACGTCCAGCACCATGAAGACGCCGAGCATCCCCGCCTGAAGGAACAGGAAGAACGCGTAGTATTCCTTGACCCTGTCCTGGATCGATGACCAGGAGCACAGGATCGACAGCCAGCCGACCACGACTGTCAGAAGGATCATCAGGTAGCCGAAGCCGTCGACGCCCAGGTAGTACTGCGCGCCGAGGGCTGGGATCCATTCGTGTCGCTCCACCAGCTGGAAGTCGCCGTTGGAGCTGTCGAAGGCCAGGATCATCGGAATCGTGACCAGCAGCCCGAGGACGGCGAAGCCGTTCGCTACGTACCGGACAAGATCCTTGCTCTCCTTTGGCAGGCACATGACGGCGAGCATGCCGATCAGCGGCGTCAGCCAGATGATGCTCAGAATGTGTTCGCTCATGGTGTCGTGCGATCCGGACAGTTCCGCCCGCTCTCCCTTATCTGAATAGGTAGTACCCCGCGACGATCCCGACGCCGATCAGGAACAGCAGCGCGTAGTTCTGCACCAATCCGGTCTGGAACATCCGGACCGGGTAAGAAACCAGCTTCACTCCGAAGCCTACGACGTTCACGATGCCGTCGACCACCCACTTGTCGAAGAACATCGTCAGGCTCGACGACAGCCGCGTGAGCAGGCCGACGGAATTCACGGCTCCGTCGATCACCTGCCTGTCGAACGCGGCTAGGCCCGCGCCTCCGCCCTTCGCCGCGCCGCGGACGAATAGCGCGCCGTAGATCTCGTCGACGTTGTACTTGTTCAGCAAGACCCTGTGAAGACCCCGGCCGACGAGCCCGTGCATCGGTTCGCCCTCGTACCTCGCGGTGCGGAACATGCGGGTGGAAAGCCAGATCGCCAACAGCGCCAGCCCGACCGAGAGCGCCATCAGGCCCCATTCGAGCAGCGCACTGGGATGCTCGGCGCCTTCGCCGTGCGCCCCCTCGACGGCCACGGCCGAGCTCAGCCAGTGCTCGAGGCTCGGCAGCGCGTCATGAACTGGGCCGAAGACCAGAGGTGTACCGATCCAGCCCGCCAGGATGCTGCCCGCGGCCAGGATGATCAACGGCCATGTCATCGACCGGGGCGACTCGTGGACATGCGTCTCAGGAGCGACGCGGTCGTCGCCGTGGAACGTCATGTAAATCAGGCGGAACATGTAAAAGGCCGTCATCATCGCCGTCACCAGCCCCAGCACGTACAGCAGGGCGTGGTGCGATGAGTAAGTCTTCCAGAGAATCTCGTCCTTGGAGAAGAACCCGGCGAGGCCGGGAATGCCTGCGATCGCCAAGGCCCCGACCAGCATCGTCTTGTAGGTGACTGGGATCCTGTCCTTCAGCGCTCCCATCTTGCGCATGTCCTGCTCGCCGCCGACCGCATGGATGACAGAGCCGGAGCCGAGGAAGAGCAGGGCCTTGAAGAACGCGTGCGTGTACAGGTGGAAGATGCCGACCCAGAACGCGCCTACGCCGCAGGCCAGGAACATGTATCCGAGCTGCGAGACGGTCGAGTAGGCGAGGACCTTCTTGATGTCGTACTGCACAAGGCCGATCGAGGCAGCGAAGATCGCGGTTAGCCCGCCGACCACGGCCACCAGCAGCATGGCGTTGGGTGCCAGGACGAAGATCTCGCTGGATCGGGCCACCAGGTAGACCCCGGCCGTCACCATCGTGGCGGCGTGGATCAGCGCCGAGACGGGCGTCGGGCCTTCCATGGCGTCCGGCAGCCAGACATGCAGCGGGAGCTGCGCCGACTTGCCAATCGCGCCGACGAAGAACAGCAGGCCCATGAGGCTCAGCGGCCCCCACGCGTCCTCGGCGTGGAACCCGCCGGCAGCGAGCGCGGGGCCGATCTCGGTGAACTTCAAGGTGCCCAGCGTGCTGAACGTCAGCAGCATGCCCAGCACGAACCCGGCGTCGCCCACTCGATTGACGATGAACGCCTTGTTGGCGGCATTGGACGCCGATTTCTTGCGGAAGTAGAAGCCGATCAGCCCGAAGCTGCAAAAGCCCACCCCTTCCCAGCCGACGAACAGCAGCGCGTAGTTGTTCCCCAGCACCAGCACCAGCATGAAGAACAGGAACAGGTTGAGGAAGCCGAAGAAGCGGTAGTATCCGCCGTCGTGGGCCATGTAGCCGGTCGAGTAGACGTGGATGAGAAAGCCGATGCCCGTGATCACGAGGACCATGACCGAGCTCAGCGAGTCCAGCAGGAAGCCCCACTCGGCAGTGAAAGACCGCACGCCGACATCCGTGCCCGACTCGAGCCCGGCCAGCCAGGTCCACTTGACGACCTCGTAACTGTGCCCGTCGACGCTCTGAAGCTGGAAGATCGCGCCCAGGGAGAACAGGAACGACACCAGAACCATGCCGGGGCAGATGATGTCGATCAGCTTGCGACCGGGCGAGGCGTGGTGATGGCCCGCGTGGGCATCGTCCTCGGGCGGGCCGAGAGGGTGCTGCTTGTCGAGCTTGCGCCCGAGCAGGAGCATCAGTGCCGCTCCGAGGAGCGGGAACATCGGTATGAGCCAGATACCTTCTAGGAAGAACACCGATTTCACTCCCTACCAGCGCAACAGGTCGATCTCGTCCGCGTGGACGGTGTGCTTGTTGCGGAACAGGGCGATCAAGATGCCCAGCCCTACCGCCGCTTCCGCTGCGGCTACGGTGATGACGAATATGGAGAAGACTTGGCCGTGCACCTGCTGCTGGGCGGCAGAGAATGCGACCAGGTTGATGTTGACGGCGTTCAGGATCAGCTCGACCGACATCAGCAGCACGAGGATGTTGCGACGGGTCAGGATCCCGATCACGCCTACGAGCATCAGGAGCGTGCTCAGTACGACGTAGTGCGAGGTGGTGACTTCCATTGTCGTTGCGCGCCGGCTCTAGCTCTCCGTTTGCCGGTTGCGGGGCTTCGACATCACGACGGCTCCTATGATGGCGACCAGCAGCAGGACCGACGCCAGCTCGAACGGCAGCAGGTATTCGGTGAAGAGCACCCTGCCGACCGTCTCGGAATTCTCTGTGAGCGATCCCGGGCCTAGCGGTTCGGGCATGCCGGGGTGGTCCAGCGCTCCGACTCCGCGCACCACGATGACCGCCAGCATGGAGCAGACCGCCCCGGCGCAGACCAGCGCCAGCCACTTCTGGTTCGAGAACCGCCGCTGCGTAGCTTCCTCCTGTAGCGGTACCAGCATGATCACGAACAGGAACAGGACCATGATCCCGCCGATGTACACGATGACCTGGACGCCGGCCAGGAACTCAGCCCCCTGGAGCAGGAAGATACCGGCGACGCCCACGAGGGTGCTGATCAGCCACACCGCCGAGTAGACGACGTTGCGTCGCGTGATCGTCATGACCGCGCTGCCGAGAATCAGGGCCGCCAGGACGTAGAAAAGAACCGTATCGATCAGCATGCAGTATCCGCGCGGCTGGCGTGTCGATAGACTGACCAGCATATCACCAACAGGCCCGGCAAGCCGCGGCATCCGGATGGGCGCTGGCCCTACCCGTTCCCAACGGCATGTCGCTAGTTCGAAGGAACCCGATTCGGAGGGAGTCCGGCAGCCCGCTAGAGCCCCTCAATGCGTGTAATGCACGGGCAGCGGCCCTTCTTCGAGCATCTGCCGGTCCCAGATCTGGCCTTCCCTGGTGTAGGTAGCCAGCTCGAAGTCCTGCGTGAGTTCGAGGGCGTCCACCGGGCACGCGTCCTCGCAAAGGCCGCAGAACATGCAGCGCGAGACGTCGTAAGTGAATGTCGTCAGGTCCTTGCGCTTGGTCTCGGGATTGCGCTCCGAGGTGACCACGATCAGCTGCTCCGGGCACGCCAGCGCGCACAGATTGCAGGAGATGCAGAGGGTTTCCTCAGTCTCGGGATGGTTGTTCAGGCGCGGGGCACCGCGGTAGCGCTCGGCCACGGGGGGCCGGGCAAGAGGGTATTGCTCGGTGACGACCTTCGACGGGCTCTGGTTCTTGAAGGTTGTCCAGAGCCCCTTGAGCAGGTCGGTGAGCAGGAAGGTCTTGATCAGGTTGGCCATGGGCTACCCCGCTTTCATTATCGCACCGCAGCCCCCGGCTATCCGCGGGCAAAGAGCTGGACGACGCCGTTGAGCACCAGGCCCGCCATGCTGATCGGAATGAGCCACTTCCAGCCCACGTCCATGAGCTGGTCGTAGCGGAAGCGGGGGAACGTGCCGCGGTACCAGATGAAAAGGTAGACCATGACAGCAAGCTTGAACGCGAACCAGAATAGGCCGATCAGGAGCGCGTTGGTCAGCGGCAGGACGAACAGCCCGGCGAGCGCGAGGAAGGCGGCGCCGAGAGCGGCCATCACGAGCCGAAAGCCGGGCACCACCTGCTTGGCGACGCCCTTCAGGCACCCGACAGCGATCAGGACGAAGAGCGCGGCCGGGAAGATTGTGTTGAATGGCAGCTCGAGAACGCCGACGTTTGGGAACGGCCGGAGCCAGCCGCCGAAGAAGAGCGTGACGCATAGCGAGCTGATCACCACGATGGCCGCGTACTCGGCCAGGAAGAACAGCGCCCAGCGGAATCCCGAATACTCGGTGTGGAAGCCCGCCACGAGCTCCGACTCCGCCTCCGGCAGATCAAACGGAGCTCGATTCGTCTCCGCCGTCGCGGCGATGATGAACAGTACGGTCGGAATCAGCATCAGGCCGTAGTTGTCGAAGGCTCCCCAGACGCCACGCTCGAGCTGTGCCCGGATGACGCCCTGCATCGACAGCGTGCCCGCGCACATGATGGCGGTGACCGTCGCGAAGCCCAGCGGCACCTCGTAGCTCACCATCTGCGCGGCAGCCCGCAGGGAGCCCATCAGCGAGTACTTCGAGTTTGCCGACCAGCCGCCTAGGATCAATCCCAAGGCGCCGATCGAGGACATCGCGAGGATGAACAGGACGCCGATGTTGACGTCCGCGACGTACAGCCTGTCGCTGAGCGGCAGGACGGCGAAGGCGGAAAGCGCGGTGAACGTGGAAAGAACCGGGGCGAGCCAGAAGATCCACTTGTCCGAGCGCGAAGGAATGATGTCCTCCTTCAGCATCAGCTTGAGGGCGTCCGCCAGGGGCTGCAGGACGCCGTAGGGGCCGACGCGCATCGGCCCGAGCCGGACCTGCAGGTCGGCTAGAACCTTGCGCTCGGCGAGCACGATGTAACCAGCGATCAGCGGGAATACGAGGATGATCGCGACCGTCAGGAGAAGTGGCGGCAGGTAGGGATTGGCAAGCAGTTGTTCCATTGGGGGTCCTAGCGGTCCACTTCGCCTAGCACGATGTCGATGGTGCCGATGATCGCCACGACATCGGCGACCAGGGTGCCGCGGCACATCTTGTCGAGCGCCGCGAGGTTGACGAACGACGGGGGACGCACTCGGACGCGGTACGGATTCAGCGAGCCGTCGCTCACGACGTAGTAGCCGAGCTCCCCCTTGGGCGCCTCGATCGAGACATAGGCCTCGCCGGGCGGCGGCTTGATGACCTTGCTGACCTTTCCCTTGATGGGGCCTTCGGGAATTGCCCCGACCGCCTGCCGGATGATGCGGCAGGACTGCTCCATTTCCTGCATGCGGACTATATACCGGTCGAACGTGTCCCCGCTCCGGGCGGTCGGAATCTCGAAGTCGTAGTTCTCGTAGCCGCAGTAGGGCTGCGCCTTGCGCAGGTCCCACTCGACACCGGCGGCCCGCAGCAGCGGCCCGGTCACGCCGTAGTCCTTGCAGGCCGCGGCGTCCAGGATGCCCACGCCCTTGGTGCGCTTGACCCAGATGCGATTCCCGGTCAGAAGGTCGTGGTACTCCTTGACCTTCTCCTCCATCAGGTCGCAGACCGCCAGGCACTCCTTCTCGAACGTGTCGTATGTCTCGTACTGCAGGCCTCCGATCCGGAACGCGTGGGTAGTCAGGCGGGCGCCGCAGTAGTTCTCGAAGATCTTGAGGACCTCCTCGCGCTCGCGGAAGCAGAGGAAGACCGGGGTGATCGCGCCGATGTCGAGCGCGTGCGTACCGAGCCAGAGCAGGTGCGAGGCGACCCGGTTGAGCTCGGTGAGGACAACACGCACCGCCTGGGCGCGCGGCGGAATCTCCGCGTCCAGCAGCTTCTCGACGGCCATGCAGTACCCAAGGCCGTTCGAGACAGCCGCGACGTAGTCCATGCGGTCAACGTACGGCGCGAACTGCTGGTACGTTCGGTTCTCCGCGATCTTCTCCACGCCTCGGTGGAGGTAGCCGATCACGCAGTCCGCCCCCAGGACCGTCTCGCCGTCGAGCTTCAGGATCACACGCAGGACACCGTGGGTCGAGGGGTGCTGCGGCCCCATGTTCAGCACCATTTCGTTGCTGTCCAGGAACGTGCTTTCCTCGACAGCCGGAGGGGCGAGTGTCGTCGCTGCCATTACTGTGCGCTCTCGATGTTGAGATTCTCGCGAACCCAGTCGGCATCCTGCTGCACGATCCCGTACTCCTTCCGGAGCGGAAATCCGTCCCACTCGTCCGGCATGAGGATGCGGCGAAGGTTCGGATGGTTCTCGAACTCGATGCCGAACATGTCGTAGACCTCGCGCTCCAGCCAATCCGCGGCGCTGTACATTGAGACCACGCTCGGGGCCTTCTCGCCCTCGGCGAGCGTCGCCTTCACCCGGACCCGCTCGTTGGACGCGAACGAGTAGAGGATCCACACAATGTCAAACTGACGCTCCCTTTCGGGCCAGTGAACGGCGGTGACATCCACGAGATAGTCGAAGCCATGGTCATTCTTGAGGAACGCGAGCATCTCGCTCGCGATGCCGATCCCGGCGACAACAAGCTTCTGTCCGCCAAGGACGACGGCCTTCTCGATGCCGGCTTCGAACCGCTCCCCGAGAGCGTTCGGAAGCGCTCCCTCCCACGGAGCCAAGGGCATCTCGGCCGGCTTCTTCTTGATTGGCCTTCTGACCGGCCTGGCGGCACGGCCCGCCGGTGCCGCGGGCCTCGGTCGCGGGGGCTTGGACCCTTCGGGGGATATGGGATCGGGCATAGGCGCTGCTCAGGTGGCCGACGGACAATCCGAGCCACTGCAATCTATCGCAGCATAGCAACTCACTCGGGCGCAATCGGCTGTGCAGGAGACCGGCCGAAGGGGCATGGAGGTCGGCCAGCGTGGCGTCGCCGGCCTGGGGCACGAGGCGGGTGTTCGAACCGCTTTCGGGGGGTGTCTCGAGCCTCTCGATTGCCGATTCGGAAGCGGCGGTGAGAAGATGGGAGGGTGAGCTGCTCCCCGGCAACGCCTGGCTTGCCGTAACTAGCCAAGCGGAGAGGGTTTGCCTGCAGGGAGCCTCGCGGGGATTCGCATGAACTCGTTCTCGACCAAAGACTCTCTCGCAATCAACGGCAAGACGTATTCCTACCACCGGCTCCCGAGCCTTGCGGGCGGTGCCAGTTCACGGCTCCCGTACTCGCTGAAGGTCCTGCTAGAGAACCTGCTCCGCTACGAGGATGGCAGCAGCGTCACGCGGGCTGACATCGAAACGCTCCTGGAGTGGGTGCCGCAAGCCACCCCTTCCGCGGAAATCGCATACCGGCCGGCGCGGGTGCTGATGCAGGACTTCACCGGCGTGCCCGCGGTAGTCGACCTGGCCGCGATGCGGGACGCGATGCTGCGGATGGGCGGAGACCCGGGCGACATCAATCCCCTTCAGCCTGCCGACCTGGTCATCGACCACTCGGTGCAGGTCGACAGCTTCGCCTCGCGGAACGCTCTGTCGCTGAACAGCGTCCTCGAGTACCAGCGCAACCGCGAAAGGTACCAGTTCCTCAAGTGGGGCCAGAACGCGTTCCGCAATTTCCGCGTTGTGCCGCCGGAGACCGGCATCGTCCACCAGGTAAACCTCGAGTACCTCGCCAAGGTAGCGTTCACCTACGAGCGCGACGGCGAAGCGTGGGTCTGCCCGGACACCCTCGTCGGCACGGATTCCCATACCACGATGATCAACGGGCTCGGCGTCCTGGGCTGGGGAGTCGGCGGGATCGAAGCCGAGGCGGGCATGCTGGGCCAGCCCGTATCGATGCTGATTCCGCAGGTCGTCGGGTTCGAGCTGGCGGGAAAGCTGGCCGAGGGCGCGACTGCTACCGATCTCGTCCTGACGGTCGTCGAGATGCTGCGCGCCAAAGGAGTGGTCGGCAAGTTCGTCGAGTTCTACGGCGACGGCTTGGACGAGCTGCCGCTGGCGGACCGGGCGACGATCGCGAACATGGCTCCCGAGTACGGGGCCACGTGCGGGCTCTTCCCTGTCGACGGTGAGACTCTTGCCTACCTGCGCCTCAGCGGGCGATCCGACGAAGACGTGGCGCTGGTGGAAGCCTACGCGAAGGCCCAGGGACTGTTCCGCTCTCCCGGGGACCATCCAGCTGAATACTCGGACACTCTGTCACTGGACATGGCGGGCGTCGTGCCTTCGATCGCGGGCCCGAAGCGCCCTCAGGACCGGATCGCTTTGCGGGACGCGTCCAGGTCGTTCGCGACCGTCCTCGACGAGGCCATCTCCGCACGGGCTCCCGCGAGCGGGTTGTCGGGCACTGCAGTAGCCGAGGCAAGGGCGGGCATCCGGACGGTGATCCGTGGCTCGGAGTGCGAGTTGCGGCACGGTTCCGTGGTGATCGCGGCGATCACCAGCTGCACCAACACGTCCAACCCGGCGGTCATGGTCGGGGCGGGCCTGGTAGCGAAGAAAGCCGTGGAGAAGGGGCTCCAGGTGAAGCCATGGGTCAAGACGAGCCTGGCGCCGGGTTCGAAGGTGGTCACCGACTATCTCGCGAAGTCCGGGCTCGACACGTACCTGGACATGATCGGATTCAACGTGGTCGGATACGGCTGCACGACCTGCATCGGGAATTCCGGTCCGCTCCCGGCCGAGGTGTCCGAGGCAGTCCGCGAAGGGGATCTCGTCGTGGCATCGGTCCTGTCGGGCAACCGCAACTTCGAGGGCCGCGTGCATTCGGAAGTGCGCGCGAACTACCTGGCGTCGCCGCCGCTGGTCGTCGCCTACGCTATCGCGGGCAGCATGGAGGTCGACATCGCGAACGACAGCTTGGGCGACGATCTCGAAGGCAATCCCGTCTACCTCAGGGACCTCTGGCCATCGCAGCGGGAAGTCTCGGCAATCACCGGCTCCGTCGTGGATTCCGAAATGTTCCGAGCGGGCTACGCAAATGTCTATACGGGAACAGATCGCTGGCGGGAGCTCGAAGCGACCGATTCGGCACTATTCGAATGGGACGCCGAATCCAGCTACGTGTGTCGGCCGCCCTACTTCGACGGCATGGGCGTGCAGCCCGGCTCCGTCGGCGACATCCGAGGCGCGAGGGCGCTGGCCGTTCTGGGCGACAGCGTGACGACCGACCACATATCGCCCGCCGGAGCGATCAAGGCCGACAGCCCCGCCGGCTCGTACCTCCAGGGCCGTGGGATCGCTCCGAAGGACTTCAACTCGTTCGGTTCGCGCCGTGGCAACCACGAGGTCATGATGCGCGGGACGTTCGGAAACGTCCGGCTGCGCAATCTCCTGGCCCCGGGCACGGAAGGCGGCTGGACGCTGCATCTCCCGGACGGCGAGTTGCTTTCGATCTTCGAGGCGGCGCTGCGGTATCGGGACGAGGGCACTCCGCTGGTCGTGCTGGCCGGGCACGAGTACGGCACGGGCTCGTCGCGGGATTGGGCCGCGAAGGGTCCCTCTCTGCTAGGGGTGCGCGCCGTCATCGCGGCCAGCTATGAAAGGATTCACCGGTCGAACCTGGTCGGAATGGGCGTGCTACCGCTCCAGTTCCCCGATGGGGAGGACCGGATGACTCTCGGTCTGTCCGGCAGTGAGACGTTCCACATCTCGGGTTTGCGTGACGGGTCTGCCAAGACCGCGCTTGTGCAAGCCGTCCCCGACTCGGGAGAACTACCCGTTACGTTCGAAGCCCGCGTGCGTATCGACACTCCGAAGGAAGCGGAGTACTACCGCCATGGCGGCATTCTCCAATTCGTGCTGCGGCAGATGCTGCGGTCGTAGCCGGCTTTCCCCTGGCTGGGACCCGGCTTGAAGGATCAGGCGGAATGGCTTCCTGGCGGGACAACCTGCGGATCGTCCTAGTCTCCTCGCGGAACTCGCTGAACATAGGCGCCGCAGCACGGGCGATGTACAACTTCGGGTTTGCCGACCTTTGGTGCGTGCGGCCGTACGAGCCCGCGTTCCGGGCGGCGCGCTCCGCGGTCGGCGCCGCCGCGGTTCTGGACGACGCTCGCGTGACCGCCGACCTGGCCGAGGCGCTATCCGACGCGGAACTGGTAGTGGGCAGCAGCGGCCTGGAATCACGCAAGCAGCGCCACGTACGCCGCGAGCTGCCGTCCGGAGCGATCCCGATTCGCACGCATCTCGAGAGCCGCAAGGCGGCGCTCGTGTTCGGGTCGGAGAAGTTCGGCCTTTCGAACGACGACCTGAGCCATTGCGACTGGATCCTCTCGATCCCCACGATCGACGACTGCCCTTCGATGAATCTCGGCCAGGCCGTCGCCGTCTGCTGCTACGAAATTGCCCGCAATGCGCGGCCGCAAGCCAGCCTGAAGACTCCGGCCGGAGTGAGCGCCGGTGTCCGCGAGCGGATTCTGGGGATCCTCCTGCCCATCCTGCGGGATTCGGGCTTCCTCCACGAAGACCGGGCCGAGGAGCAGACCAGGAAGCTTCGGCGATTTGTCAGCCGGCTGCGGCTCGCCCCGGAGGACGCTCGGATACTGCAGGCCATTCTGCGGCAAGTCGATTGGAAGCTGCGCAACCCGCGGCGGGAATCCGTCGCGGCAAGAACGGACGGCGAGAGAGGCCAGCTATAGGAGGTGGTCGGAGATCTGCGCCGTGCGCCTCCTGGAAGCGGGTGGGGCGGGCCGCTCTTCCCGAGGCCGGGCCGGAACCGCCTGTTGCGCCGCACTGGGCCGGGTTTCCGGGCCGGGTGGCTTGCGGCGGGGTCGAGCGGAAGGAACGGCGGCCTCTCGCGGAGGCGCGACGGACGGCAAGGGTTCCGCGTCAGGCAATGGACCGCCGAAGGCTCGCACGTAGGACCCGTACAGGAACACGCGGTTGCGGCGGTGCCCGGTCGCTTCCTCCAGAATCTTGAGTGCGGCGAGTCGAGATACGAGCGTGTTGGCCGCCACATACGACGTGCCGGTGATCTTCTGCACGTCAACGACGGCCGCTAGCGGTTCGCGAATCATGCGATCGAGCACGACGAGGCCCTTCGCAGCGGCATAGCCCAGCTCCGCGCCCGCGGCCTTGCGGTGCTCTTCGCGCAAAGATGCGACGCGCCCGATCTCAGCGACGCATTCCTCGGCGGATTCGACGACCCCGCGAACGAAGAAGCCGATCCAGCCAGCCCAGCTCCGCGAAGGCACGACCGCTTTGAGCCGGTCTCGGTACTCGCCAGCGTGCCGGTGAAGGAACGCGGACAGGGGAATCGCAGCGCCGCAGCTCCGATGCATTAGTGCAAACGCGACGAGCCGGCCGACCCGGCCCGCCCCTAGCCCGAACGGCCCCGCTAGCTCGGCCCTTGCGTGCGCGATTCCGACCCGCACGATCGGAGGCAGGTCCGCGCCATCGCCTTGGAAGTCGAGAATCTCGCGGAAGAACCCGCGGGGGCTCGGCGCTCCCTGCGACGCCTGTTTCCGTCCAGCTGTCGCCCCGCTTCCTCCCTGGAGGATGCCGACGATCTCTTCAAGCGACCCGGGCCCGACCGGATCGCCCGGCGAGAGCCCCATTGCAGCTTCCATCGCCCGGAGGCATCGCACCGCGGCACGGCTGCCCTCGGAGTGCCCGGACGGACCCAAACCCGCTTCGATCGCAAGCAGGTCAGACAGTGAAGCCCTCTCCCCGTCCAGCAGGCAGCTGGTAACCGCCTCGCACCTCAGCTGCATTCGAACGAATACCGCGTCGTCGGGCGTTACCGCCGCCGCCCCGCCAAGACGGCACAATGCGCGGTCGGCTCGCTGGAGCAGCGACTGGAGCTCGGGGTCGAGGCTCAGGTAGGCGCTGGCTGGCAGCTCTCCCGGACCGCTCGCTCGCGGGTCCGGAGGGAGTCTCTCCCCATCGCGAGCTAACGGCATAGGGACGCTCGTTTTGCGGAAGGGACTCGCGGCGAAGAGCCTGCGCTCGCTAAATCGATCGCAAGACTGGCTTGTGCATGGCAAGACATGGCAAGACTGTAACACGGCTGCCGGGCTCGACGGGCCGCTCGACTGCTTGAAATCATCGCTTGAGACATGGAAACTTAATTACAAGGCTGCGATTCGGCTCGGGCCCACGAACCCAACGCCATTGCCGTACCGGCTGCCGCAAACAAGGCCGTCGCGCGTGTACAATAGCGGAGTTCCCATGGCAAGGCTCCAAGACACCCCAAGCGAAGGTGCGTTCCGGGCACGCGTTCGCGCTTGGCTCGAGAAGAACGCGCAGACCGTGGACAAGCACGACGTCGACGGGCTGAAGAAGTGGCAGCGCCGACTGTACGAGGCTGGTTGGCTGGGATTGACATGGCCTAGCGAATACGGAGGCCAGGGGCTGGGATTCCGTGAACAGGCGATTTACAACGAGGAAGCCGCGCGGGCCAAGGCGCCTCCGAGCATCAACAATATTGGCTTGATGATCGTCGGCCCGGCACTGATCGCTATTGGTAGCGAGGAGCACAAGAAGCGCTATCTCAGGCCGATCCTGACCGGCGAGGAGATTTGGTGCCAGGGGTTTTCCGAGCCCAACGCCGGGTCGGACCTGGCCGCCCTGCAGACGCGCGCGGTAAGCGACGGCGACGACTACATCGTGACCGGCCAGAAGATCTGGACCTCGAACTCGCTGATCGCCGACTACATCTGGCTTCTCGTGCGGACCGATCCCGACGCGCCGCGCCACAAGGGAATCACCGCCTTAATCGCGGACATGAAGAGTCCGGGAGTGACCGTGAAGCCGCTCCGGCAGATCACGGGCGAGGCCGAGTTTGGCGAGGTGTTCTTCGACGAGGCGCGGATCCCGAAAGCGAATCGGGTCGGAGCGGAGAACGACGGCTGGATTGCCGGCATGAAGACGTTCACCCGCGAGCGCGCAAATATCTCGATTAACCTCAGTGTTCGCTTGGAGCAGCAGTTCGACCGGCTGCTGCAGGGCGTGCGCGGCCGAGACGTGCCGCTTGACGCCCAGCAGTCCCGCGAGGTCGCCCAGGCATATGTCGACAGCCGGTGCCTGAATCTGACCTGCGAACGACTCTCTTCGCGCCTCTTCGGTTTCGAGTCCTCGGTCGTCAAAGTGGCGTGGGCCGAGATGAACCAGCGCCTGCAAGAGATCGGACTGTCCACGCTGGGCCCGGATGCCCCGCTGCTGGCAGGGAGCGGATTCGAGCAGGCGGGCGGATCGTCGACGTGGGGCACGGAAGCCCTCGCGGAGAATGGCGAGCCGTTCGAGAAGACGTGGCAGTTCGGCTATCTCAGGGCGAGGGCTAACACGATCGAGGGGGGAACGTCCGAAATCCTGCGCAGCGTCATCGCCGAGCGGGTGCTGGGCCTTCCACGCAAGTAGAGAGAGCCAACGTGGACTTCAGCCTCAACGAAGAACAGATTCTATTGCGCAATTCCGCGCGCGATTTCCTGAATGCGGAATGGCCGGTACCGGAACTGCGACGGATGCTGGACGCGCGCGACGCTGCGTCCGCGGCGGGTGCCCTGTGGCTCAGGATGTCCGATCTCGGCTGGCCGGGGCTTCTCGTCAGCGAGGACGACGGCGGTCTTGGCCTGGGAATGTTCGATCTCTCCGTCCTGATGGAAGAGACCGGACGGCACTTGATCCCGGGCACGCTTCACGCGAGCGGCGTCCTCGCCGCCAGCGCCATCGGGACGCTGGGAATAGCCGCTGCCCGGCAGCGCTACCTCCCGGACATCGCGGAAGGAGCCGTCAAAGCCACCGTCGGAATCTACGAAGCTGGCTCTGGGTGGACGCCGATGCTACTGGAGCCTCTCGCGGCCGGAGGCGCCGCGAAGCGGTACGTCCCGGAAGCTGCCGGGGCCGACCTGATTCTGTTCCTCAGCCGCACCGGCGGCAACGCAGTGGACCTCGCCGTCGTCCACGAGCCGGACATCGCCGACCTGAATTCCATGGACGTGACCCGTCCGCTGTACCAGGTTTCCTGCAAGCCCGGCACGCTCGAGACGATCGGCACGGGCACGCTTGCCGACCTGCAGTCGACCGTGGACAAGGCTACCATCGCACTCTCGGCGGAAATGGTCGGATCGGCGGCGCAAGTGCTCGAAATGACCGTCGACTACGTCAAGAGCCGCAAGCAGTTCGGCCGCGCCGTCGGGGCCTTCCAGGCCGTGCAGCACAAGGCTGCGGACATGCTGATCGGCATCGAGAAAGGACGCACTGCAGCGTACTATGCGGCCGCAGTTGCAGACGAGCAGCCGGATAGAGTGAGTGAAGCTGCGTCGATAGCCAAGGCGGCCGCCAACTCCATGCTCGTTCAGACCGCTCAGGCTGGCATTCAGTTGCACGGCGGCCTGGGATTCACCTGGGAGCAGGACCTGCACCTGTATTTGAAGCGAGCGAAGGCCTGCGAGTTCACCTACGGCGACACCAAGTGGCACCTAGACCGGATCGCGCACGGACTAGGCCTCCGATAAGGGCAGCAAGCCCGATCGCTACCGCCGGCGTCACGCATGGATTCCGCAAGGCGGTTCGCGCCTTCCTAGAGAGACGTTGTGCATCTGCGAGGGCCGGGTTGCTCCGGCCACATGGAACATGTCGCCGGAGTGGTGGGTCCACGCTCTCGCCTTGCGATTGCCCTGGCGAACGAGAAGCCAAGGCCCGAAGCCGTCGGGTTGATCGGTGCACCGATGATCGGCCAATCGGACATCGTCGAGGCAGCGTGCGGTCCGGCCGGCCGACCCAACTCGGTGACGGGTAGTGCTTTCATCGCTTGCTCCCGAAATGTCGAAGAGCTTGTCAGGACCGGGTTACGCAATTGTCACACCAAGTCCAGCGCCAGTGGCACTGCAAGTGTACCTCTACCCGGACCGAGTCCGACGCTTCCGGCTAGAGTTGCCGTTCCGGAACGACCGATTCATTGGTCGGGATTCCGGCGTGGTCGAATTCGTCAGGCTATTGCCGGATGTACATCCTTGGGAGCGACAAGTCTCGTAATTTCAGCGGCGACCGCAAAATCGTCTTCACCAATCCCGACAATTCCGGCATGAGAGCGATCGTCATCACGCGGAAGGTGCTCGAACCGGACCTGTTGGTTGACTCGAGTTGCCGATTCCTTACAACTCCCGACATTGAGGACTACGAACCTGCCGTTCGGTCTGAGGCTGTAGCCGCGGCGTTGGAACCCAGCGCGAACTTTGCCGATGGCAACGGGCAAGTCCCGCGCATCAAGGTACTCAACCCAATTCACAGATACATACTCCTCGTTTGGTCGTGCGAGGAAGGCCGCAACGATCGGCAAGCCGTTTTGCACAACGGATGGCTTGCAATAGCGGGAAACATGATCGCTGTCGGGAATGAGCCGACCGCTCACGAATGCCTCGCTAACTGCCTCGTCAAGTCCCGAACGACGTTGATTGCCTTATGTTTCTCTAACGTCCCGCTGATCCTTTGCCGAGGATCGGTGGGACGCGGATTGCTGCCAATTCCCGCGAAGCGAATCCAGTCGTGCGCGTGGAATTCCATGGCGAGGATCCCGCTGGGCGGGATCCTCCACTGGCCAACTACAAGCCCGCTAGGCGCGAGGCCGATTTCCGGATCTCGCATTTGCCCTTCGCTCAACAAGAAGCTAGCCATGGTTCGTAGCGACTCGATCTCGAGAAGTGGTTCATCCGGGTCGTCATCGTGCAAACCGTGAAGGTAGGCGAGGCGGTCGGCAATGGTAGTTCGCCCGAATTCACGCAGCAAACCTGTAATTTCTTGACACGTTGTCGTCATACCAAGGTAGAGACGCCAAGAAACCCTCTCCTGTAGGCTTGAGGACTCACGAGCAGTACCGTCGGAATTCCCGCACGCGATTCGTACCCAGTCGGGCGACGCACCCGCCTGCGGTGCAACGCCGACCCACCACTCGGGCATCTCTAGACTTTTTGACTCCGTAATAACGAGCCCGACTGCTAAGGCGACAATGTCGATCGGTTGCCCCCCCCTGGCGGTCCGTTCAAGCACCTCACTGTACGGAGAGGGAGTCAAGCCAACGCTCTCATCGGTGGTATCCCGCAATGTGTCGTGTGAATGACTAGTGGTCTCGGGATAGCCGGAAAACTCGGACCGGGTGGGTGAGTCCGCACCGATCATGTCGCCAAAGGTGCTCGGTATCGGGCTCAGGCTCACGGCGGTGCACTCCCCAGCAAGCGTCCAAGCGCCGCTATCACGAATTCTTGACGTTGCGGCCAGCGACCGATCGCATCGTAAAGGGCTTCCGAATCAAGTGGCCCTTGATGATGCACATTGCAATTTGCAATGACAGCAGGCACAGGTTGCTGACCACCCAGTTTCGATTGGCCGGCATCCAAGGACAGATGGCACAGTGCCCCGTCACCTGCTTGGAAGGTGAATTTGGGAATCATGCTGAGTGCCGCTGGCTTGTCATGCAGCCAGATCCCATCCTTAAGGTACTGCTTGGTGAGCCACTGTTGCGGGTCATCCTTCCTGACAGCCACGACGCAATTCAGGCCAAGGCTCCGGTAGGGGACATGCGGGAGCTTCTCCACGTACGAAACAACCAAGTCATAGACACGATAGCTTTCTCGGAACTCAGACTCGCAGTTCTCAGTGACTGTGAGCTTGGATTGATCAACTGTCCATCCAATTCCGTTGTGAAACAGAATATTGGAGAACTGTGGGGTGGTGATCGGTACGCTGGGCTCCCAATCCGTCGGAACGATCCTTTGTGACTTCAAGAAGTCAGGATTCAGAATTGACGGATTATGAAATTCCGCCGTTACAACAACACTTACTGAATGCAGCCAGTATTGTAATTCGTCTTGCATGTTGGATTTCGGGGCCAATGACGGCACACTGCAGTTGATGCGTAGTTGTGAATCGTCACGGTTGAGTTTGCGCTCGGAGATTGAACCCGCGCTTTCTTGCACGAACGAAGGCAATTGGCAGGCATGCTCAGCGGATGGCCTCTTCGTTTGAGGTATGGCGTACGCCAGTTGCATCCAGCTTCAGCTTAAAGGTTAGCCGATCCGATTCGAGGTTTGCTCGATGGCGCGTGACGTAAGCGCGGCCCGAAAGGGAGCCGTGGTAGGCTCTAATCCGCTATGACCCGTTACCGGGCGCTCGTGCTTGCCGTCGTGACCCCGCTGGTTTCTTGCTCGGAGGGACCGGCGGAACCTCCGGCGAAGCCGAACATCCTGTTCGCGATCGCGGACGACGCGTCGTACCCGCACATGAGCGCGTACGGCACTGCCTGGGTCCGCACTCCCCACTTCGACCGCGTCGCGAGGGATGGCGTGCTGTTCCAGAACGCCTATACTCCCAACGCCAAGTGCGCACCGTCGCGCGCCTCGATCCTCACCGGCCGCAATTCCTGGCAGCTCGGCGCGGCCGGCAACCACATGGCCTATTTCCCGCCCGAATTCCGGAGCTATCCCGAGGCATTGGCGGAGAACGGGTATTTCGTCGGAATGACAGCGAAAGGCTGGAGTCCCGGCATCGCGAACGACGCCGACGGCAATCCCCGCCAGATTGCCGGAACGCCCTTCAACGACCGCGAGGACGAGCCGCCGACATCGAGGATCTCTAGATCCGACTACGCCGCGAACTTCGAAGATTTCCTGGACGCAGCTCCCGGGGACGAGCCGTGGGCGTTTTGGTACGGCTCGAGGGAGCCGCATCGAGCCTACGAATTCCGTTCGGGCGCAGGGAAAGGAGGAAAGAGCCCCGGGGACATCGACGAAGTCTTCCCGTTCTGGCCGGACACCGAAACCGTACGACACGACATGCTCGACTACGCATACGAAATCGAGCACTTCGACGCGCACCTCGGGCGCATGTTGGCGTCTCTGGAGGAACGCGGCGAGCTCGCCAACACCCTGGTCATCGTCACGTCCGACAACGGGATGCCCTTCCCTCGCGTGAAGGCCCAGGAGTACGAGCTGTCCAACCACCTCCCTCTCGCCATGATGTGGCTGGACGGCCTGCCCCATCCCGGCCGCTCGGTGGACGATTTCGTCAGCTTCGTCGACCTCGCGCCGACCATGCTCGACGCGGCCGGCGTGGACTGGGCGGGGGCGGGCATGGAGCCGGCGGCGGGACGCAGCCTGATGGACATCCTCCAGTCGCCGGAATCCGGCCAGGTGGATCCGGGCCGCGACCACGTTCTCATCGGCAAGGAGCGGCACGACATCGGCAGGCCCGGCGATCAGGGCTACCCAATCCGCGGCATCGTGAAGGGCAACCTCCTGTACCTGCGGAACTTCGCAACCGACCGCTGGCCCGCAGGAAACCCGGAGACCGGCTATCTCGCGGTGGACGCCAGCCCGACCAAGACCGAGATCCTGGCACTGCGGCGCACGGCCCAAGAGGACTCCTACTGGCGGCTCGCCTTCGGCAAGCGGGGAGCGGAAGAGCTGTACGACCTCGATGACGATCCCGCCTGCGTCCGCAACCTCGCGGCGGATCTTGAGTACGCCCCGGCCAAGGAGGCCCTGGCCGCCCAGCTTGCCACGGAACTGGAGGCCCAGCAGGACCCGCGGATGTTCGGCCAGGGGGACATGTTCGACGAGTTTCCGAACTCCTCGCGCTGGGCGGGCTACTACGAGAAGTTCATGGCGGGCGAGATCGAAGTCGCGCCGTGGGTCATCGAGAGCGACATCGATCCAGCCGTCGAATAGGCAGGATGCCGATCAGGCGGCGCCCGCTTGATCGAGGGCCCGATCCGAGATGCGGTCAGTCTGGCGCAATTCGGGAATCTGAATGCGCACTCGCACGCCGCCGCCCTCGCGAGGTTCGAACATGAACTGGAAGTCGTTGCCAAATAGCACCGTCAGGCGCTCGCGAACGTTGCTGACGCCAATTCCCTTCCAGAACACGTTGGGCATTTCATCAAGAGGGATTCCCACGCCATCATCCTCGATCTCGATCTGGAGCCGCCCTGAGCGCAGCCGGCCGCTCAGACGGATCGTGCCGCTGCCGACCTTGGGCCCGATCCCGTGCTTGATCGAGTTCTCGACGATCGGCTGCAGGATCATGCTGGGAACCAAGGCGTCAGCGACTCGCTCGTCAATCTCCTTCTCGATGCGCAGCCTGCTCCCGAATCGCACAAGTTCGATTTGCAAGTAGTCGTCGATGAACGACAGCTCTTCTCGCAGCGGCACGAAGGCCTTCTGCTTGCGCAGGAGCGTTCGCAAGATCGTCGAAAGACGATAGACCACCTCGCGCGCCTGGTCCGGATCGCTGCGAATCAGCGACGCCACGGAATTGAGCGTGTTGAAGAGGAAATGAGGATTCATCTGGCGGGTGAGACTCAGCAGGCGGGCTTCCGTCAGCAAGCGTTGCTGGTTTTCGATCTTCCACTCGTTCCGGGTGTTGTTCCAGACCTTGAGCGTCAGTCCGACTCCTATGACGGTGGCGGCGTAGACAAGCAGCCACGCCAGCGGATGGAGCGAAGCGGAGGTGCCGAAGAACGCGAATAGCAGGCCTTGGCGCTCGAACATGTGCGCCAGTTCTGTCCTGAGGAATTCGATACCCAGGCAGGTAACGAGGAGCATGCACTGGTACGCGCCCTGGGAGTGGCGGATCTGGCCGCGGACCCACGCGACGAGGGAGAACAGGAAGAACGGCGAGAACCGCCAGACTTCCTCCGGGTCGGGTGCCAGGGAGCGCATGAGGCCCCCGAGAGCACCGACGCCGACGAGCAGCGGCAGCGTGACCCATTCGATCCCGGGACCGAAGACCGCCGGCAGCGAAATTAGCGCGCCGGCCACGGCACCCGGGACATATCCTCCAACGAGGCCGGAAACGAAAGCCCCCTCGATCCCAACTTCGGCTGCGCGGTAGCCGAGCACAATTCGCACCAGCGAGCCGCCAGCGAACACAACTCCGAACAGGGCGGCGAGTTCGAAGCGCTGCCGGATCGTTCGCTGCTCGCGCAGGAAGAGGCGCTTGGCGAAGTTCGGTCTCAGCGCGATGCTGGCCATCGAGGCGAGGACCGCGATCTTGACTAGGAGCGTAACGAGAAGGTCGGTAGTAGCCATTGGAAGGTGCGCCGTCCGCCAGCGCCGGGATACGGCGATGCCTATAATGATCTTCGGGGGGCGCGGGGGAATTCAACCCGCATCAGGTGTCCGGCGACACCCTCCCGCAGCCAGCACTCCCCATGCCGGATTCCAGCAAGCCTGCCCCCGCCTGCACCGTTGAGCTGGTGGCCGAGGCGGATTTCCCAACGCGGTCCGGCGCCTTCAGGATTTGCGGATTCCGCGGAACGAGCCAAGGGGGGGCGCAGGAGATCGTCGTTCTCAGGAAAGGGGAACTCGGCTCCGGCGGAGCCACTCCGCTGCTGCGAATCCATTCCCAGTGCCTGACTGGCGAGGTGTTCGGAAGCCTGCGGTGCGACTGCGGCCCGCAACTCTCCTTGGCACTCTCGGAGATCGCGCAGGCCGATTGCGGCCTGCTGATATACGACCCGCAGGAAGGCCGGGGCATCGGCCTGCTGAACAAGCTCATGGCGTACCGGCTCCAGGACGAGGGAGCGGACACCGTCGAGGCCAACCAGAAGCTCGGATTCGGCGCGGACGAACGTGACTACGGCCCTGCGGTTGCAGTCTTGCGGCACTTCGGCATCGAGAGAGTGCGCATGCTCTCCAACAATCCGGCCAAGGTCGAAGCGCTGGAGCGGGAGGGGATCCGAGTCGTGGAGCGGGTACCGTGCATCCCGGACGCCGGGCACTTGGCGATTGCCTACCTGAAAACGAAGCGTGACAGGCTCGGGCATATCGTAGAGGGCGTGTGAGCCGCGGCATTCGCGGATCAGCCCGGCAAGTCTCGGTAGGAGAGGATCTCGACCCCGCTCTCGGTCGCGGCCTGCTTGACGAGCGGGGAGCAAAGCGCTTCCAGTTCCGCTTCCCGGCTCCGCTTGAGCCTCGTGTCGGCCTGCAAGAGCTCCGGGCCGCAGATGCCCGGGTGGCACATGAACTCGACGACGCCGTCCGGCAGCGAGGCTAGAAGCGCTGCGAGCCACGGCGCTCGGAGCGAGCCGGTCGAAACGAACCCGGCGAAGTGGTCGGCGGCCCGGCAACGCGACCGTCGAAGGCGATCATCGAAGGGAATCCGAAACGGCCGCAAGGCTAGGGCTAGGAAGGTCCTGAGAGTCGGCGCCATGCCCAGCGGGATATCGAATGGCCTCCGGATCCAGCGGATCCGGTACTCGTCCGCCACGAGCGTCACGGCTTCGAGCACGGGCGGGAGCAGGTGGACATGCTTGTGCGTATCGAGATGCGTCGGCTGGATTCCGCGGGCCAGGAGCGCCTCGACCTGGGCCCGGAACTCGCTCCGCACCGCGTCGGGGTGGAGGGGCATCGCAAGCAGCTGCGCAAGCGTGGAAGGTAGCCGCGTGCCGGGCCGAGCGACGGACTCACCTTGCACGAGCGTGAGATGGCAGCCCACCCCCAAGTCCGGGTGGCGCCTCGATATCTCTATCGCGTCCCCGAAAGCGGAGCCGTTCGCCATCAGCGAAGCGGATCGTACGATGCCATCCAAGTGGCCGCGCAGAATGCCGGCGTTAACATCCGGGGTGAAGCCGAAGTCGTCGGCATTCACAACGAGAAGCTTCACGCGGCGGGGAACTTGCCCTAAAAGGAAAGCGGCGGAACTGTTGTTCCGCCGCTTATGTCAACCACAGGTTCACAAGGAGAAGGTAATCGAACCGTAGTTTGTGTCAGCACTAGCTAAGACGATTGAGAGGCCCGCTCTTACGGCAAGGATGGCGAAAATCCGAAAAAAGTTGCGCATACGCACGAAACTTCCGTTCGGAATGCAGAAATCAGCCCCAAGCCGCGGCAGGAAGCAGCCGCTGGGACACCACAGGACGGGGCGAGGGACCCCTTCCACGAGTAGCCTGCGAATCAGAAGCGGTCCGCGAATATGCCGTAGCTGAAGATCAGCCCGAGCAAGCCCGCCGCGACCACGTAGTAGAGCATCGGGTAGATCGTGCGGCGGATCAGCAAGCCCTCGCGGCCCACGAGGCCTACGGTCGCGCTGGCTGCGACGACATTGTGGACGGTGATCATGTTGCCTGCGGCGCCGCCCAGGGCCTGCAAACCGAGCACGACTAGGTGGGAAACGCCGATTCGGTCTGCAACACCGTACTGGAAGAGGCTGAACATCAGGTCGCTGACCGTGTTCGAACCCGCCACGAAGGCTCCGAGCGCGCCGATCATCGCCGCGAAGAACGGCCATGAGGCTCCGGCCGTCGCAGCCGCGAACTCGGCCAGTTCGAGCGGCATGCTCTGCAGGTCCGAGGCGTTGACATCAGAGTCGATGAATACCCGAACCAGCGCCACCGCGAACACGAGCGCGAACGCCGGTCCGGCCAGCATGCGGGCCGAGGCCGACCACGCCTGGCGCACTTGCGCTCCCGACATCCGATGAATCCAGGCGGTCACAAGCGACACTATCAGGAATATCGTCCCGGGCAGGTAGAGCGGCTGGATACCCTGGGACAGGCCGGTGCCGAGGATGTCGCCCCAGGAGACCTGCACCGAGGCCAGCCAGGCCTTCAGCGGAAGGCCTGGAAGCCGGGTGATCACGAGCAGGGCCGCGACGAGCACGTACGGAAGCCATGCGCGCGACAGCGACATCGCGGTCTGCTTGCCCTCGACATCGCCGCTGAACGTCCCCATCCACTCCGGCTGCCAGGTTTCGCGCGGCGGGAACTCCCAGGCCGGCACCCCGGACAGCAGGAAACCCTTGCGCGCGGCCGTCACGACAACCGCCAGGCCGAGGAGGCCGCCCAGCAAGGAAGGGAACTCCGGTCCCAAATAGATGGCGACCAGGATGTAGGGCACCGTGAACGCAAGCCCAGAGAACAGGGCGAACTTCCAGATCCCCAATCCCTCCTTGAATGAACGGTTCGCGCCGAAGAAGCGAGTCATCATGCAGCAGATGATCAAGGGGATCGTCGTTCCGACGATGGCATGGGGTATCGCCGCGAATACGCCGATCTGGTAGATGAACTCGGAGTAGGGGATGCCGGCTTGCTGGATGGCGGTCTCGACCGTCTCGACATTGAGGGATTCGGCCATGCCCACCAGGATCGGGGTGCCGACCGCTCCGAATGTCACCGGCGTGCTCTGGATGATCAGCGTGCACATCACGGCGGCCAGGGCGGGAAATCCCAGAGCGAGCAGCAGGGGACCGGCTACCGCGGCCGGCGTGCCGAATCCGGAGGCGCCTTCGATGAAGGCTCCGAACATCCACGCCACGATGATCAGCTGCACCCGCCGGTCGCGGGACACGTCCATGAACCCCTGTCTGATCGAAGCCGCTGCTCCGCTTTCGGACAGGGTCTGGAGTAGCAGGATCGCCCCGAAGATGATCCATAGCAGCGAGACCGCGATAATCGAGCCCCGGATCGAGGCCGCCGCTACGTGAACGGCGGACACGTCCCAGAAAATCAGGGCGAAACAGGCGGTCATCACGTACGCGACCGGCATCGCCCTGGTCGCGGGCCACCGCAGCACGACCAGGAAGAACATCACCGCGAGAATGGGCAGCAGCGCGATGAACGCATGAAAGGCCGAGACTTCGGGCATAAGAGCAACAAGGCTACTCGTGACTGCGGCCCCGTGTCAAGCGAAATCACCCTTCGCGAGCAACGGACGGGCAATTCGCGCCCGCGCCGACGGCGGCTGGCAATTTGCGCTCGCACCCGATTGCCGCGAGCGTGTTTCGATCGCATCGGCACGACATCGCGACCGGCCCGCCCGGGTCGCAGCCGGCCCATCCGAATCGGGCGCGGCGCAGTCCTGCTCGCTTCGGAACTAGTGAAGAAAGACCGGACCGGGCAGGGCTCCGACGACGCCGGTGCATTGCAATCATCGGGCGCTTCCGGCAAAGTAGACGATATATGCGCTGTCCTCCCCAAGCGCGGACAGTCCTCGCCCTGTACGCGCTGATCGGCGGTGCGTCGATACCCGCGGAAACGGGGGACGAGTACTTCGAGAAGCGTGTCCGTCCCCTGCTCTTCGAGCACTGCTCGCAGTGCCACGGCGAGAAGATTCAATCCGCGGGTATCGACCTGCGCAACCCGGACACAGTGATTGGAAGCGCCATTGTCAGCGGCGACGAGTCGAGCCCCCTCATCCGGGCGGTTCGCTACGAGAGCTCGATCAAGATGCCTCCGACATCGAAGCTGTCGGAGGAGGCGATCGCCAGCTTGGTCGACTGGGTGCGCATGGGCGCTCCCTGGCCGGGATACGAACCGGACGGGCCAGACAAGCCGGGCGAGGCGGATGAAGTCGTCGCGAGCAGCCACTGGGCGTTCCAGCCGCTGGCCGAACCGGCGGTTCCCGCGGCTGGCGATTCGACATGGATTCGCAACGATATCGACCGATTCGTGCTGGCGAAGCTTCGCGAGAACGGATTGGCGCCGGCGGCCGAAGCAGGGCCGCTGTCGCTGCTTCGCCGGGCCAAGTTCGACCTCCAGGGGCTGCCGCCCAGCGAGGAGGAGATCCGGCGCTTCGCCGCCGATTCAGGGCCGGATGCGTTCGCGCGATTGGTCGACGACCTCCTGGGGTCGCCCCACTACGGCGAGCGCTGGGGCCGTCACTGGCTGGACGTCGCGCGCTACGCGGATTCCAGCGGTGTCGACGAGGACCACCCGTTCGGCGATTCCTGGCGCTACCGCGACTACGTCGTCGACGCCTTTAACGAAGACTTGCCGTTCAACCAGTTCGTTCGCGAACAGATCGCCGGCGACCTGCTGGCCGCGCCGGACGGAGCGCCCGTCAACGCCCGCGGCATTGTCGCGACGGGATTCCTGGCCATCGGCCCCATGGCGCTTGCCCAGCGCGATCCGATCCAGAAGAAGTACGACGTGGTGGACGAGCAGATCGATACGACAGCAAAGGCGTTCCTCGGGCTGACGGTCGCCTGCGCGCGCTGCCACGACCACAAGTTCGACCCGATCCTCACCACGGACTACTACGCGCTTGCCGGGATCTTCGCCAGCACGAGGACCTTCGACGACTGGCGCCAGAACGGGTCTCGGTACTACAAGCACCCTCTGGTCGAGGAAGAAGTCTACGCGCGGTACAAGGAGTCCGCCGACTCTGTCAAACGGCTGGGGCGGATCCAGGGGATCGCACGCCAGCAAGCGGTGCAACGATTCGTTGCGACCGGCCCGGCGAAGCAACTGGCGACCTACATGCTGGCCGCTGCAGCGGCAAGGGAAGCCAAGGACCTGGACAGCGAGAGGCTTGAGTGGTTTCGCCGCTACCTGGAACCTCGTCCGAACCCGCGGCCCCATCTGGCGCGCTGGCGGGAATCGTCGGGAGACATGGCCGCCGTCGCAGACACCTACCAGGGCGAGTTGCTGGAAACGCTCCGCAAGCGCATCGCCCGGTTCGATCGGTGGATCGAGGAGGCGACGGAGGCGGTCGCGTCGGAAACAGCCCGAGATCTCCCTGAACTTCCTGCGGAATTGCCTACGACCCTGCTTTACCGCGACCTCTTCGACGACGGCGGTCCCTTCGAGATCGACCCGGACGACGTTGAAGAGCGGCTCCAGCAGCAGGATCGCGCGAGAATCGAGGCTCTCCAGTCGAGGATCTCGCGAGCCCGCGACGCATTGCCCGAGGAGCCGCCGATGGCCAACTGCGTTGCAGAAGGAGAGGTGGTTCGGCAGCGCGTGTTTCGTCGCGGGCAGCACAAGAATCCCGGGCGGGCAGTGGCGAAGCGGTTCCCGCTGGTGCTAGCGGGAGCGGACCAGCCGGAAGTCGCTTCGGGGAGCGGGCGCCTGGAGCTCGCCAACTGGCTCGCCGCGGACAGCAACCCGCTCACCCCTCGCGTCATCGCGAACCGGGTCTGGCAGTGGCACTTCGGAGAGGGGCTTGTACGGACGCCGAACAACTACGGTATCCGCGGCGAGGCCCCTACGCATCCCTTGCTTCTCGACTGGCTAGCGCGGCGGTTCATCGAGAGCGGCTGGTCCGTCAAGAGCCTCCACAGGCTGATCATGGATTCGGCCACGTACCGAACGGGCAGCGGAATCTCGGAAGAAGCGTTCGAGAAGGATCCCGAGAACCGGCTCTGGTCCCGATTCCAGAGGCGCCGGCTGACGATAGAGGAGTTGCGGGACAGCTACCTGCGAATCAGCGGCCGACTCGATCCGGCGGTTGGCGGCGACACCGACCTCGGCTCCAGCGACCTGAGGGAGTTCGACCGGAACAACCGTCGCATCGATCCCGACGACTACACGCGTCGAAGCCTCTACCTGCCGCTCATGCGCAACAAGCTGCCGAACCTGCTGGGACTGTTCGATTTCGGCGACGCAACAACCGCCGGCGGGCAACGGTCCGTGACGAATGTCGCCCCGCAGGCGCTGTATCTGATGAACAGCGGATTTGCGCACGGCGCGGCGGAACGAGTGGCCGACGCCCTCGGGGGACCCGCGTCAGATCGGGTCGACCAAGCCTACCGGCGCGTCCTCGCCCGGCCCCCATCCACCGAGGAGACCGACCGGGCGATCGGATACGTGCGGGCCTACTCGGTGCAGCGGCACGGCTGGACGAGCCTCTGCAAGATGCTCCTGGCGTCAAACGAATTCCACTACGTCGAGTGAACCGGTGCAAAAAGGCCGTTGGGCGAGACAGTCCCGGTGGTAGGCTGATCTAGGAGTGTCGGTCGGCAAACCGGTTTCCCGGCGGGCAATGCTGCGCCGGTCCGCCCTGGGCTTCGGCTCCTTGGGGCTGTACTCCCTTCTCGAGGACGCCAGCCTCCTGGCAGCGCCCCCCGGGGCCGGACCTCTTGCGAACAGGTCGCCGCACTTCGGCGCACGGGCGAAGCGGATCATCTTCCTGTTCATGCACGGGGGCGTCTCGCACGTGGACACGTTCGATCCGAAGCCCCGCCTCGACAGCGACCACGGCAAGCCGCTGCCGATCAAGCGATCGCTGACGTTCAACGCCAAGTCGGCGGGAGGACTGATGCGCTCGCCATGGGCTTTCCAAGAGCGCGGCGAGAGCGGCATTCCTGTCAGCGAGCTGTTCCCGGAGGTCGCGAGCTGTGCGGACGATCTGTGCGTGATCCGCTCGATGGTCGGGGAAGGCGTCGACCATGGCGCTGCGATGCTGCAGCTGTTCACGGGCACGTTTTCGTTCTCGCGGCCGAGCATGGGCGCCTGGACGCTCTACGGTCTGGGCACGGAGAACCAGAACCTGCCCGGCTTCATCACGATCAAGCCCACGCAATGGCAGGGCGGCGACAAGCTATTCGCGACGAGCTTCCTTCCGGGCGCGTTCCAGGGGACGCCCATCGGCTCGGCTCCGATGGCCGTCGACGACATCATCGAGAAACCGATCGACCACGTGCTGCCGCGGGGAGGCGCTGCGGACGAGCAGAAGCTCGAGCTCGAGTTCCTGCGCCAGATGAATCGGCTCCACGCTGACGACAGACGCCTTGACCGGGATCTCGAGGCAAGGATCCAAGCGTTCGAGCTGGCGTTTCGCATGCAGGCGGAGGCGCCTGAAGCGTTCGACATCTCGGGAGAGACAGAGGCGACGCGCAAGCTGTACGGGCTGGACGAGGAGGTCACGCGCGATTTCGGCTGGCAGTGCCTTCTGGCCCGGAGGCTGAGCGAGCGCGGGGTGCGCGTCGTGCAGGCCACGCACTCCGGCGCGGAAGAGAAATGGGACCACCACGGCGACATCCTGCGACTCCACCCGATCCGGTCGCGCGAAGTCGACAAGCCCATCGCGGCCCTCATCAAGGACCTCAAGGCCCGCGGACTCCTCGACGAAACGCTGGTCGTCTGGGGCAGCGAGTTCGGCAGGACGCCATTTTCGGAAGGATCCGACGGACGCGACCATAACCCCTATGGCTTCTCGATCTTCATGGCGGGCGGCGGCGTCAAGGCCGGGTCAATTTACGGAGCGACGGACGAGTTCGGGTACCACGCGGTCGAGGATCGCATGCATATCCACGACCTGCACGCGACGATCCTGCACCTGATGGGGCTGGACCACGAGCGACTGACGTACCGCTACAGCGGCCGCGACTTCCGCCTGACCGACGTCGCAGGCACGGTGGCCACGAAGATCCTTGCCTGAAGCGACGCCGATTTGCTGCGGGGGACGGGCGAGCCGCCCGCGAGCCCGCGGACTACCGGCCGTTGGCGATCTCGGCTAGGAAGGCCTTGCGGATCTGGCGCTTCGCGAACTTGCCCGTTGCGATCCTTGGCAGCGGGTCGCGGCGGAACAGGATGCGCGTCGGCACCTCGAAGCGGCCCACGTGCTCCTCCATCGAGTCGCGGACGTCCTCTTCCTTGAGGGGCGTGTCGTCGCGGGGAACGACGACCGCCGCCAGTTCCTCGCCAAGCCGCTCGTCCGGTATCCCGAAGGCAACCGCCTCCTCGACCCCCTTACAGCGGTACAAGGCGTCTTCGACCTTCAGGCAGCTGATGTTCTCGCCCCCGCGAATGACGATATCCTTGATGCGATCGACGAAGTGGATGAAGTCCTGCTCGTCGATATAGGCGAGGTCTCCGGTCTTGAACCAGCCGTCCTGGAAGGCCCGCGCAGTCGCCTCCGGCTTGTTCCAGTAGGCCCTCACCACGGGAGTGCCACGAACCCAGAGCTCGCCCGTCCGGCCGCGAGGGAGTTCAGCCGCCGATTCCGGGTCGACGATCTTCATGTCCATGAGAACAGAGCAGCGGCCGCTGCTGGTCGGAACCGCCAGGTAGTCCTGAGCGGAGATCTGCGTGCCGATGGCGTTCGTCTCGGTCATGCCCCAGCCGGTTCCCGGGTTCGCGTTCTCGAAGGTGTCGCGGATTGCGTAGACTTGCTGCGCGGGCCGGTGGGACCCGCCGCCGCCGATGGCGAGCAGGCTTGGAAGGGGCCGTTTCCGAGTCGAGGCCGCGCGGACCAAGTCGCCGGTGATGGTCGGTACGGAGATGAAGTGGGTGATTCGGTCCCGCTCGATCACGTCGAGCGCTTCCTCGGCGTCCCACTTGTGCATAATCGTGAGCCGGCGCCCGAGCCGCAGGGCGGTCAGCATACAGCAGTGGCAGGCAGTCACGTGAAAGAAGGGAATCGTCACGAGCATGCGGTGCTGGACTTCGAACGGCTCGTCCGGCACGGGCTGGCCGCGTAGGATAGCTTGGGCCCGGTTCTCGATTTCCCACGCGAGCAAGGCGTGAACGACATTCCTGTGCGTCGAGACAGCCGCCTTCGGTCCGGCGGTCGACCCGGAGGTGTACAGCATGAGACAGTCGTCGTCGGGCGAGCTGGGAACCGGCGAGAGTTCAAGTCCCGAGGCGCGCCCGAGCGCTTCTTCCCAAGCGACGACGTTCTCGCACAGGGAGCCCGGCGCTCTCACGGCGATAGCCCGAACTCCCATAGAAGGCAGCTTGTTCTCGATGCGGGACAGGCGCCCTCCGTCGACGATAAGGATGCGGGCTCCCGTGTCCCGGAGTCCGTACGCGATCTCTTCCCCGCTCCACCACCCGTTCAAGGACACCGTGACCGCCTCCAGAGCCATCGGAGCGAAGAAGGCCGCGGGCCACTCCGGGTAGTTGCGCATGCAGACCGCAACCCGGTCGCCGCGCCGGACGCCGAGCCGCCGCAAGGCGTCCGCCAGGCGAGCGGTCTGGCCGATGACATTTTCGAACGTGTACGTCTCGTCCAAGTACCGGAGGTACTCCAATCCACCGAATCGACGGGTGTCGAGCAGCAGGTCAACGACGCTGTCCGGAGCGCCCTTTGCGACGCGGCAAACCGGGCCGTCGCGAACCTCGCACTCGATGAGTTCGTACTCGCCGCCAGGGCCTGTGAGGGAATCGAGAACCTTCCTGCGCGCTCGTGCTGACATCGCGAAGCGGGAACTATTCTGGCACGGGATTCCGTCGCTCCATCCTGGATGCGATCAGAGCAGCCCTCCGGGGCGCTCGTCCTCCACGGTATTGGAAAGCGTGCCGATCCTCGAGACATCCACTTCGATGCGGTCTCCGGGCTTGAGGAAGACCGGGGGGTTGCGCGCCTTCCCCACGCCGCCGGTCGTGCCAGTCGATACGACGTCTCCGGCCCGCAAGGGAAGGACCCGCGAGATGTACTCGACCAGGCAGGGAACGTCGAAGAGCAGGTCGCTGGTGGGAGCGGTTTGCATGACCTCCCCGTTCAGGCGGGTCTCGAGGGCCAGCGCGCCGGGATCCGGGATCTCGTCCGCGGTCACCATCCAAGGACCGAACGCGCCGGAACGCCAGAAGTTCTTTCCCGACGTGAACTGCGTCGTGTGCCGCTGGAAGTCGCGGATGGAGCCGTCGTTGTAGCAGCTGTACCCGGCGATGCACTCGAGCGCCCGGGACGCAGGTATGTGCCGTCCCCCACTGCCGACGATGAACGCCAGCTCGCCCTCGAAGTCGAATTCCTCGGAAACGCTTGGGCGGATCATGGCTTCGCCGTGTCCGACATGGGAATCCGGAAACCTGACGAATAGCGTGGGGTACGCGGCCATCTTCCGCCCGGTCTCCTCGATGTGCGACCTGTAGTTGAGGCCGACACAGAGGATTCGCCCCGGGTCTAGGATTGGCGGGAGGAACTGAATCTCTTGAGCGTGGAAGTCGGGACCGAGGCCGGCGGCCGCATGCCGCAATGCCTCCAGAGCGCCATCGCGGAGCGCCGCCGACAGCGATGGCCAGCGATCCGCGTTCCGGGCTCCCAGATCGACGATGCCGCCATCGACGAAGGCCCCGTAGCTTGCACGTCCGTCGCGGCTGAAGCTGAGCAGCTTCATACACTTACTATTGAACCCATTTCGGCCCTCCGAATGCATCCTCGCGGCACTGGCGCCGCTACGCGGAGTCGCTGCCCGGCCGAGCTTCGACTTGGCCGAATCTCTGATGCAGGAAGGCTAGCGCGAGCAGGCTCAGGCCGAGCCCCATGAACGACCCCGCCCGAAGCAGCCCCGTGAGGCCCGCCATGTCGACAAGGAACACCTTGCAAATCGTAAGCAGGAGCAGGGCCATGCCGGCTCGATAGACGCTCGCGCCATACCGCATCCCCCCAGCTAGAATCGCGGCGACGGCCATGGAAAGCCAGACAACCGAGTAGGTGGCCATCTCGCCGTCGGATGTGGGCGAGACCGCGTCCAGGCTGCCCTGCCACAAATGGCGGATTTCGATGCTCACGAACACAAACAACCCGACGGCAGCAACCTTGCTCGCCACGCGGGCGCCGAGCGCCTCGTAGTACCGGCTCGCTAGGAACGCCAGGAGCACGGGCGCCCCGTACGCCAGGAGCAGGACGTTCCAGATCATCGTGGAGGAAATCGGTTCGAGAGTGACGATCGGATTGAGCGTCGAAAGAACGATCCCGTAGTTCGCCAGGGACATTGCCAGGAGGATCCTAGCGGCCCATTGGTAAACGGCCGCCACCTGCTCGCTGACCTGCGATCGCCAGTGGTAGACGAGGCCTAGCGCCGCCCAGGTCGCGGTGTTGATCGAGGCCTCAGTCAGGCCGTACTCGGTCGAAAAGACGTCGCCGTCGTAGAGGAAGTCTCTCGTCACCGCCCAGCAAGTCAGCACCAGCAAGTGAACGGCCACGGCCTCTATCCACCTCCGGAGCTTCGGAAGCGGAGTTGCGAGCGTGCTCGCGAGCATGCACGAAAGGGTCGAGCCGCCGTACGTCCATAGCGTCCAGTGAGAGCCGTCGGAGTAGGAGGGCAGCCACGGATTGAACGTCAATCGGGCGACGAGGGCGGCTAGGACCGCCTTGGTCAGCCAAGAGACATTCGATGTGCCGTGCCGAGCGGCGAGCCACGCCAGAGGAACAGCCTGTGCCGCGAGCGCCAGAGTCAGCCCGGCGTCGCGGAAAGTCATGGCGGCGGCCAGCGAATAGGAACCGGAAACGCCAAGGATCGCCCAAGGCGCGACGGATTCCAGCCGCGAGCGCGAGAGCAGCCAGCCCGAGGCCGTGTAGAGAAGGCCCAGCGCAACACTTGCGAGGGCCCATTCCCGCGAGATCGAGATGTCGGCGGCAAGGGCGTACGCGATAGCGAGCCAGCAGACGGGCGAAGCCGTCGCAAGCGAAATCCACACGGTCCCCGAACCGTCCCGGCGATGATTCCAGCAAGCAAGGGCCGTGTAAACGCATGCGCTGCAGGCCGAGTAGGCAGGAAATCCGATTTCGCCGGAAGCTAGGCTTGATGCCCAAACGAGGCGAAATCCCTCGACATCGAGACCGGTTCCCAGCCAAGCGACACTCTGAACGCCGAGCGATATCCAAGGCAGCCGGGCGTAGTTGCCGCCGCGTCGCGCGGCAACGAACAGGACCACGACAAGGGGCACCCAGCCGACAGCCGACCGAACGGTGAACGGCTCGATGGCGATCGAGATCCCGTGAGCTAGGACCAGCAGCAGCAGGCTGGACGAGAGCGCCCCGCCCGCCGCCCCCTGCAACCCGGACGCTCCCGTCGCCGGGGATTGCCAGACAGTGCCGGGAGCGAGCGCTGGCCCTGCGATCCGGCGTAGCCGCGGCCACCAGTCGATCGCTGGCAGGAAAACCATTGCCCCGGCGACCAGGCCTAGGTAGATCCCGCGGAATCCGTCTGCATTGTCCTGGCCGGTCGAGACCAGCCACCAGAAGAGTGCACCCGCGAGGGCTCCCCGCCATAGCCAAGCGCGGAACGTATAGCGAATCATTAGCAGCACTGTCGCGCTGATGATCACGCAATAGCCGAGCACTTCGACAATTCGGCCGCCGTCCCCTCCGACGAGCAGGGGCACGGCGTAGCAGCCGATCAGGCCTAGCGCCGCTAGGACCGGGCCGTGCCTCAACGCGAGCAGCATCGTTGCCATCGACACTGCAGCCAAAAAGACGAAGGCTCCCAGGGGCGGAACGAGTTCGTACAGATGGAGCGCCGCCAAGGCCGCTGCGCAAAGCGTGAGGCTCGCGGACGCAGCCAGGGCAGAGAACGCAGGATGGCCACGGCCGGTCTTTCGGACTAGCCATTCGGCCAGCGCGTGCATGGCAAGACCAGTGCCAGTGGCAAGCGCGACCCGAGCCCAAGGCGTCAGCAAGCCCTGGTCGATCGAGTACTTCACGAGGAAGATGCCGGCCAGGGCAACGCAAACTCCGCCCAGCCAAACCATCCAGTTGGGCTTCGCGGCCGGGGCGGAACCCGTCGAAATCCCTTCGCCCCGGCCTCGCAAACGTGCAGCGAGCCCCGGAGTCGTGGGTCCGTCTCTGCGCACGGCCACGCCCTTCTGGATGCGCGGGGCCGGGGCCGGCGGAGAGCGCCGGCCCGGCATGGACGTCGCAGCCGGCGGCTCGGCCGCGGGAAGGGCCGAGCCGATGCGACGCTGCAGGCGCTCCACCTGCTTGGACAGCGAGCGCAGCCGAAACAAAGCCACCGCAGCAAGCACGATTGCCAGAAGTTCAATCACGGAGCACGGCCAACGTTCTAGCATATACGGCGGACTTGGCTGGCGACATGGGCGGCGGCACGGGTGTTGAAGACAACGGACCCCAAGGTGCCCGCACCGGGCGCGCATCGTGGTGAGCGAGCAAGGCCCGAACCCTTCGCATCAGCCAGCCCGCAAGCTCGGACTTGCTGCGGCAGTGAGAAACGACTTGGCTCGCGGACGTGTACAGTGGCTTCATGGACCGGAGATTCAGGGCCGTCGCTATTGGCGCCGGGTACTTTTCCGGATTCCAGTTCGAGGCTTGGAATCGGATCCCCGAGGTCACCGTAGCGGCGATCTCGAACAGGACCGAATCGAAGGCACGGCAAAAGATGGCGGAATATGCCATTCCCCGCTTCTATGCCGACTGGCGCGAGATGATCGACCGCGAGCGGCCGGACTTCGTGGACGTCATCACGCCCCCGGAGACCCATTCCGCGATCTGCGCTCATGCCGCTAGGGCCGGCGCGGCGATCATTTGCCAGAAGCCGCTGGCTCCGGCTCTGGGCGAGAGCAGGCGGATCGTCGAGACCGCCCGCGACGCGCCGGTCCGCTTCATGGTGCATGAAAACTTCCGCTGGCAGCCCTGGTACAGAGAGATCAAGCGGGTCCTGCAGGAAGGCGTTATCGGCGCACCGACGCACCTTTACTTCCGGCTGCGAACGGGCGACGGATGGGGTGAGGACGCGTACCTAGCGAGGCAACCCTTCTTTCGCGACTACCCGAGGCTTCTGGTCTACGAGACCGCGGTCCACTTCATCGACACCTTCCGCTACCTGCTGGGCGAGATTGTCGAGGTGTACGCCAAGCTGCGCCGGCTGAATCCCGTCATTCGGGGCGAGGACGCCGGCCAGATCTTCGTTTCGTTCGAGAGCGGCGCCACTGCAATTCTCGACGCGAATCGATTTAACGAAGCCGAAGTCGACGCGCCGAGGTACACCTTCGGGGACCTTCGGCTGGACGCGACGCGAGGCCACTTGGCAATGGAGGCGGACTCGTCCATGCGCATCAAGCCGCTTGGCGAACCGGTGCGCGCGCACGAGTACAAGAGGGCGAACCGGAACTTTGCCGGCGACTGCGTCTACAGCCTGCAGCGGCACTTCGTGGACTGCCTGCTGAGCGGCGATGAGTTCGAGAGCCACGGAGAAGACTACCTGAAGACCCTGGCGGTAGTCGACGCGGTCTACGACTCAGCGAGGACGGGCGACGCGGTACAGCCATGAGCCGTGTTCGCAACCGACAGACGGGCAAGGCCCTATGATTGTGGGCGCAATGCACAGAACTGCTACCCGGGTGTCGACGGGCCGACCGCTCTGGACGGCGTTCGCAACCGGATCGGCTGTGGCGCTCTCGATGGCAGGGGGGAGCTCGGCAGCGGAGCCTTCCCGCGGCTATTCCGTCCCTACCGTCGACATCTCGCAGGAAACCCATCGCCAAGTGGTCATCGACCGGGAGCCCGGCCAGTATCTGGGGCATCCCTCGACCCTTCTGCTTCCGGACAACAAGACGATCTTAATCGCCTATCCCAAAGGGCACGGACGCGGCGCGATTGTCTACAAGAAGAGCTTCGACGGCGGGCTGACCTGGACCGACAGGCTGGCAACGCCGGAGAACTGGGCCACCTCGATGGAGGTGCCCACTCTCTTCCGCCTGATCGATCCGGAAGGCGTTCCTCGGATCGTCATGTTCTCCGGCAAGGCAGGGGGCCTTCGCGTCGCTTACTCGGAGGACGAGGGCGAGACCTGGTCACCGCTCAAGCCCATTAGCACGCCGGGACCCACCTATGGCGGCATCGTCGCGATGGGGTCAATGATCGAGCTGAAAGACGGAAGGTACATGGCCTTCTTCCACGACGACGGACGGTGGCTCCGCATCCCGCCCGAGCATCCCGGGGGCAAGCAGTTCGAGGTCTACAGCGTCGTGTCAGCCGATGGCGGCCTGACGTGGTCCCAGCCCGAGATCATTGCCAAGCATCCGGTTGCGCACCTGTGCGAGCCCGGCGCGCTGCGCTCGCCGGACGGCAGGCAGATCGCAGTGCTGCTGCGCGAGAACAGCCGCAAGCTGAACTCCTTCGTGATCTTCTCCGACGACGAAGGCAAGTCCTGGAGCGAGCCGCGCGAGCTGCCTGGCGCGCTGACAGGAGACCGACACACGGCGAAGTATGCGCCGGACGGACGGCTGTTCATCAGCTTCCGCGACCGAACCCATGTCAGCCCGACGAAGGGGGACTGGGTCGGCTGGGTCGGCACGTACCAAGACATTGTCGAGGGCCGGGAAGGCGAGTACCGCGTCCGGCTCATGGACAACCACAAGGGCGCCGACACTGCCTATCCCGGCGTGGAGCTCCTGCCGGACGGAACATTCGTCACCACGACCTACGGGCACTGGATTGAAGGCGAGGAGCCGTACATCGTGAGCGTGCGGTTCAAGCTGGAGGAGCTGGACGCCCGAGCGAAGTTCGCGGCGTACAAGCCTACATCGACAGTCCGGGCGGCCGCGAGGCCCGCTCAGACGCCAGCCGGCGCGACCGGCAGGCCGAACGTCCTGTTCGTAGCGGTCGACGACTTGAACGACTGGGTGCTGGAAGATGACTCCCCGGTCAAGATGCCGAATTTCCGGAGGCTGGCCAGGCGCGGAGCGCTGTTCGATCGCGCCTACACCGCCTCTCCCGCATGCAACCCTTCCCGAATCGCCCTGCTGACCGGACTGAGCCCGCCGACCACCGGCGTCTACGGCAATCGCTCCGATTGGAGGGGCGCGTTGCCGGACGCCGTGACGCTGCCGCGGTATTTCATGAACAGCGGATACAGGGTCGAAGGCGCGGGCAAGATCTTCCATCACCACGACAACAGCGCCTTTCACGACGACGCGTCGTTCCACCGATTCGAGAAAATGCAGCTCGATCCGATGCCGGCTCGGAAGTTCAACGGAATCCACGCAGTCTCCAGCCTGAACTTCGATTGGGGACAGTGGCCTCTCGACGAGTCCGAGACTCCCGACGCCCGTTCTGTCGATTTCGGCATCAACTTCCTCTCGCGCAGCCACGACCAGCCCTTCTTCCTGGCCATCGGTCTGTTCCGGCCGCACATGCCGTTCCACGTCCCTCCGAAGTACTTTGCGGAGTATTCCGAGTCCCGTGTCGCAATGCCGCGCACGCCAGAGGGCGACCTGATCGACATTCCGTCCGGCGGCCGGGCACTGCTCAAGCAGAAGGAACACTTCATGCAAGCCATTCTCGACGCCGAAAGGAAAATCCCGGGCACGTGGTCGGAGGCTGTCCGGTCGTACCAGGCGAGCTGCACGTTCGCCGACCATCAGCTGGGCCGGCTGTTCGACGCGCTCGCGAGGTCGGAGCATGCACGCTCCACGATGATCGTCCTCTGGTCGGACCATGGCTTCCACCTGGGCGAGAAGAATCACTGGGAGAAATTCGCCCTGTGGGAGAAGACGACGCGCGTCCCGCTCGTGATCGTGGCGCCCGGAGCGATTCCACCGGGCACGGTGGTCGAAACCCCCGTGTCCCTCCTGGATCTCTATCCGACTCTCCTCGACTTGGCAGGCCTGCCTGCCAATCCGGCACTCGAAGGGGAGAGCCTGGTTCCGCTGGTGAGCGACCCCCGGCGAGAACGCACCGTGGCGATGACATTCCAGCGGGGCAACCATGCGGTACGGTCGATGCGGTGGCGATATATCCGATACGCCGATGGCAGCGAAGAGCTTTACGATCACAGCGAAGATCCCGACGAGACTAGCAACCTAGCGCTCGACGCCAGCTACGGGCAGGTCGTTTCCAAGCTGAGGCGGGCGCTTCCCGTCCGCAACGCACCCGATGCGGAGGATCTGGCTCGTTAGGTCGGCGCCGCCAGATTACGTACAACTGCGCGGCGGCCTACCAACCGAGACGATCTGCGGCGGGAGCGCTAGCCGGCTACCGGCCGCCTAGCCTTGAATGCGGACGATGACCATCAATGTGATGGCGAAAGCCAGTCCGCCTGCGAGCAACACGGTTCCAACCACACGTTCCTCGTGGGTCTCGAACCATAAGTAGATCCCCGTGACTCCCATCGCGAACAAGGCGATGGACGTCAAGAGCAGGACAGCGCCCCACACGTTGATCATCGCGTCTTCGTGCCAGAAGCCGTACGAGAAGTGCATGCCCATCAACATGCCGATGAAGGCCAGTCGATTGGTCCGGACCTGGGCTTCGTCAGCACCGACCCTGTATTGGACCTGGTAGTTGGTGCCGATGCGGCGGATGACAAAGCTGAACACCCCGTCGTTTGCGCGCTGGACCCGCACGATTTCCCCACGGAGTCCATGCTCCGCCATCAAGTGCCTTCCGAGCGCTCGCGGCGTCCCGGCTTGGCCCGGATCGACAGGATACGCTGCCTCCATGAGAGTCGGACTTGACGAGAACCAGGAGCGGTGGGCGAGCCGAACCGAACTCAGCAGGAAGACCCCGAGCGCGAGCGCGAAGACCAGCCCGAGAATCAGATGAGTGTTCCGCATCAAGCGATACATGTCATCACCTCAAGCCTAGGTAGAGCGCGACAGTAGCCATCGAGCTCACACCTACCGTCCAAAGCGCCCATCGCATTCCAGGGCGGGTCGCCAGCCACATGTAGACTCCGGACACCGTCATGAAGACCACAGCCCACAGGGAGAACTGGTTGTACGCGCCCCACAACTGCACTTCCCATCCCGGATTGTGGTGCCGGATGGTCTGCATGTGCATGAGGTTCAGGAATCCTGCGAGCGGGCTGCGCGTCTGCTCGACACGAATCAGGTTCTCGTTCTCGAGCAAGAGGATGCGGCGCGTGCCATTGGGCGTCAGGTAGCGCACCTCCAGGCGTCCTTCGGTGTCTCGAATGGCCTTGCGGCCGGGCTCGATGAACGGCAGACCGGAGGCGACGATCATCGCATCAGTAATCTCCTGATCAGTGGCCGAACCGTCCACCTGGAACTCGATCGTACGGATCTCCGGTGCGCGGCGCGTCCTCTCGCCTGGCGCAGGGATGAAGCTGGCCCAGACCCCCACGATCCCCCAGACCGTGAAGCCAGTGAAGCTCAGGAGCCCCGAGTAGATGTGCAGCTTCTTGATCCAGCGATACATCGCGGCGCCTATTGCGTTAGTGGCAATCTCAAGGTCCGCAATTGTACAAGCTGTACACTGACTACCGCTGGCGCGGCATCGCATCAGTATGATTCGAGCTTTTCCCCGAGGCCACTTGCCTTCCCGCCTGCGACGGGCTTGCGTACTGGCCGTCACGAGCCTGCTGGTCCCTTCAGCCGTGCAAGCGGACCCATTTTCGATCCGCGTCACTTTTGGCCACGGCCAGGATCCGCCCGCGCGCTGGGCAGGCTCTATTCGCGCCGAGCACGCTCGGATTGACGAGCTTGGCGGCTGGCTTCTTGGCAGCCAGGACCGGATCGAGCTCAACAGCTTCGAACTTCACACGAGACATCCTGTGCGGCCTGAGCCCGCTCGCAAGGGGCTGATCGTGCGGGGCAGGGCCGATGCAGGCGCCAGCCTCCACCTGTCTAGCGACCAAGGTGACTTCTCGTTCCGCCTTGCCGGGCTGTCGACTGGCAGGGAGCTGATGTTCCTGGACGGCTTGGCCCGTGTGTCCGGCCTGCCCGGCACCGAGAAGCTGACCGACGACACGCGCTACGACGACTACCCATCTATTGCCGTCGCTGCGAACGACGTCTCTTGGCTGGTCTGGCAATCCTACAGCGGCGGGCGTGACGAGATCCGCGTTCGCAAGCTCGACGGTTCCTGGCGCACGTTCAGCCGCGTGCCAGGGGTGACAGGCGATGTTTGGCGGCCGCAGGTCGCGCTCGACGCCGAGGAGCAACCGTGGGTCGTGTGGTCGCAGCAGAGCGGCGGCAACTTCGATCTCTACGCGCGCCGACTGGACGAAGCGGCGAGTCGGTGGGGCAACCTGGTGCGGTTGAGCTCGCACCCGAACCCGGACATCGACCATCACCTCGCCGCAGACTCGCGCGGGTGGCTCTGGGTGGTCTGGCAAGGGTTCCGCGACAACAGCTCGGACATCTTCCTTCGGTACTACAACGGCTCGCGCTGGTCCGATGAAATCCAAATCAGCAACCACCCGGCGAACGACTGGGAACCCCAGGTGGCCATCGACAAGCGAGGGGCGGCCATCGTGGTTTGGGACAGCTATCGCAACGGGAACTACGACGTGCTTCTCCGAAGGCTTGCCGATGGCGAGCTGGGTCCAGTCACGCCTGTCGCCTCCACCGCGAAGTTCGAGGCCCACGCCTCCGTTGCGGTCGATCTAGACGGACGTGCTTGGGTGGCCTGGGACGAGGGCGCCGCGAACTGGGGCAAGGACTCCGGGCCGACGATCGATCCGCAGTGGATCGCAAGAGGACGGGAACTATGGACTTCATGGATCGATCAGCCCTCGATTCCTGGAGCGCGCCTATACGAGTCGCGCAAGATCAACCTCGCTATTTTTGAAGGCGGACGCCGCATGGCGCCAGGCTCGGATCTCTCTAAGGCGCTCGCGGCAGCGGAAATCCCTGACCACGACTTCCCTCAGCTGCATGTCGACCCGGCAAGCGGTCGAGTCGCACTGCTGTTCCATCGCTGGAATCACGTTCGCTGGACCGAGAGCCTCGGCTTTCGACCGACCTATTGGGAACACGCTGTCGTCTTCTACGAAGGCGAGCGCTGGTCTGCCGTCCACACCATGCCCGAGAGCTGGGGTCGGATTTCCGCACGAGCCGACGCGGCATTCGGTAGCGATGGGAGCCTGAGAGTCGCCTGGCCGACTGATGGTCGGCTCGAGGAGCGGCCGGTTCGCGAGGTGAAGGCGAACATCCTCACGGCGCGACTCAATCCCGCGCGAGGACCCGCGCAGTTGAAGCTCGTACCAGCGGGAGTACAAGACCCGATCCCCGTGGAACCCGTACATCCTCGCGAATCTGCGGACGTCGCCGCGATCCGCTCGCACCGCACCTACATCCGGGGCTCTGAAAACCGGATCCTGCGCGGCGATCTCCACCGCCACACTGAGTTTTCCTGGGATTCGAGCGGAGGCATGGTGGATGGATCGGTGTTTGACTTCTATCGATACATGCTCGACGCCGCATCGATGGACTTCGGAGCGGTGACCGATCACAACTCGGGTGGCGACAGCGAGTACTGGTGGTGGCTCATTGAAAAGTCCAGTGACCTGTTCCAAGTGCGAGGTGCGTTCAACACGCTTTACGCCTATGAACGGAGCGTCGAGTATCCAGACGGGCATCGCAATATATTTCACATCCAGCGCGGCGTTCCGGTCGTTTCGTTCCATACCAAGGCTGACTTCGATCGCCGCCGCCCCCTGGTTGCCGCCAGCCGCGGCACCTTGCTCGAGAACGACACGAAGCTGCTGTACGAGTCGTTGCGACGCACGGGCGGGATCTCTGTTCCGCACACGCCCGGATCCAATATGGGCACGAACTGGCGAGACAACGACCCCGCAGTAGAACCTGTAGTCGAGATCTTCCAAGGAGACCGGGTCTCGTACGAACACCCGGGAGCGCCCCGCGCACCACGTTCCGCCGATGACAAGCCGATCGGGGGCTACCGCGAAGACGGGTTCCTTTGGAGCGCCTATCGCAAGGGGTACAGGCTGGGAACGATCGCCAGCTCCGATCACTGGTCCACGCACATGTCGTACGCAATGGTCTACACCGAGGCGCCGACCCGGAGCGCAATCTTCGATGCGATCAAGCAGCGCCGCACCTACGGCGCCACAGACAACATCATCTTGGAATACCGACTGGGCGAGCACTTCATGGGGGAGGCATTCACTACGGAATCCATCCCCCCTCTGGAGATCCACGTCAAGGGAACTAGTGCCGTCGCGCGAATCGAGGTAATCCGAAATGAAGAGATCGTTTACGAAACTCGCCCCGGCCAACGAGAAGTCAGCCTAGCCTACACGGACAATGACCCGCCTAGCGGCAGCGCGTACTACTACGTCCGCGCCGTCCAGGAAGACAGGGAGATCGCTTGGGGTAGCCCGATCTGGGTCGAGCGCGCGAAGTCGCCCTAGTCAAGGGACCTGGGCTTGCAAGGCCCCGAAATGCCGGGTGTTCGGAGAATCCAAGATGGCGTCGGCGCCAGCACTGAGTTGCTTCCGGCAGCGGTGCCCCGTCTCGCACCCGGACACAAGGAACGGAGATTCCGGGCGCAATAGGCGCTGGCCGACGATTCTAGACAAGGTCAGTTGCTGGGTCGCATGCTCGAATTCCGCTTTGCGCCGATTCGAGACTCTCGGCTGTCGCGTTCGATGCGCGGAGTGCACAGGGCTGATTCCGGTCGAAGGGTCCAGATCTTGGCGTCTCAGCCCGCCACGGGCATTGCCAGAGGTGAGTTGTCGGGCAATTCCCGACTGTCGTTGGTCGGTTCGGACAGGGCTCTTGCTCCATCGAGCGAATCTTGAGGAGTCCCGCTTCAGGTGCAAGATCAATTTCTAACAACTCTCGGTGGGAACGTCGTCCGCGCACCGAAGGTCAAGCCGGTCAGAGAACTCCGGCGATTGTTGCGATAGACGGACTAGCCAGTCATCAAGTGACCGCGATACAGTCTGGGAGAGCTCGGACAAGTGCACAGGCCGTGTCTCCCAGATAGATTTGCTGTATGAAGGTCCGAACGACCGTCGCCCGCCATCCCTCGCAGTGCGGACGCCCTCACAGCTCCGTGAGGGCCGCGACCTCCTGTACCGCCTTGGTCTTAGTGGCGGGCCTGACGGGTCCCGCAACGGCGCAAGACACCCGACCCAACGTTCTTCTCATCTACACCGATGACCAAGGCTACGGCGACGTCAGCGCCCTCAATCCAGATGCGAAGTTCGAGACGCCGAACCTGGACCGGCTCGTAAGCGAAGGCGTGGCGTTTACGGACGCACACTCGTCCGACACCGTGTGCACTCCGTCACGCTACGGGCTGCTGACTGGGCGCTACAGCTGGCGCACCCGACTCAAGAATGGCGTGATGGGGGCGGAAGGCAAGTGCCTCATCGCGGACGGCAGAACAACCTTGGCATCCCTGTTGCGAGATAGGGGTTACCGCACCGCAATGGTCGGCAAGTGGCATCTGGGCATGACGTTCCATGGGACCAAGGGCTCCCGCAACTGGTCGCGCCCGGTCCGTGACGGACCCCTTGACAAAGGATTCGACTATTTCTTCGGCATCCCGGCCTCGATGAACTACGGCGTGCTCACCTACATCGAGAATCGGCGTGTCCTCGACCCGCCCGTTCTTTGGACCACGAAGAAGGCTAACCGGATCGCCCTCTCGGACTACCGCATCACCCCTCCGTACTCAAATTCGCGTGACGGACTCGATCTCGAAGTCGCGCCAAGCTTCGACGACCAGCGAGTCCTGGCTGTGTTTACGGAACGCGCTACACGATGGATCGATGAATTTGCCGCATCGTCTGGCGACAGCGAGCGGTTCTTCCTATACGTCGCGTACACGTCGCCTCACAAACCTGTTATTCCCGCCGAAGAGTTCCAGGGCCTGTCGAAAGCAGGTGCCTACGGTGATTTCATGGCCGAGACCGACGCTCGAATAGGCGAGATTCTCGACGCCCTCGATCGGCATGACCTGGCTCGCGACACGCTGGTGATCTTTACCAGCGACAATGGCCCCGAAACGACGTATCGCGAGCGTCTGCGACGATTCGGCCATGCGAGCGCGGGAGGGCTGCGAGGAGGCAAGCGGGACTTATACGAAGGTGGCCACCGCGTACCGTTCATAGTGCGTTGGCCAACGCGCGTGAAACCGGGACGCATGTCGTCAGAGATTGTGAGCCAGACCGACCTGCTCGCCACGTTCGCGGACTTGATGGACCGGAAGCTTGGACCGGAGGAGGGCGAAGACAGCTTCAGCTTCCTGCCGCTTCTAGACGGACAGGAGCGGCTAGAGCGCCCCCCTCTAGTGCATCACTCCGCTTCGGGGCACTTCTCCGTGCGAGACGGCCGCTGGAAGCTCAACATGATCCGTGGTTCCGGAGGAAGCCTCCCACCACGCTACATCGAACCGAAGCCGGGCGAGCCGGGCTTCGAGCTCTACGACGTGGAATCGGACTTGTACGAGAGCAATGACGTAGTTAGCCAACATCCTGAGGTAGTAGACCGGCTGCGCAAGGCGATTTCCGCCATCGTAACGGAAGGCCGGAGCACTGCGGGCAATACAGTTCGCAACGATGGCCCTGAATGGTGGTCCCAGCTTACTTGGCTTGAGAAAGAGTCCCCGCGGTAGCCGGCTCGCCTCTAGCCCCCGCTTCTCACCAGTCGCGGGATTTGCGGTGTTTGATCAGCTTGAGGTGGATTGGGGGGAATGGCAACGTTCCGCGGGGCATCGGATCCGAGCCGATGCCGGGTCGGGGCCGCCGGATTCGCAGTTGTTTCCGGTCCTCGTGCCGTGCCACCCACTCTGTCGACGCAGCTTCGCTGGCGACCCCGCGCCGCGTCCGGCGCGGGCCGCGGTGGTCCCGGAAACAGGCGCTAAGGCACCGGAACAAACCCGTGTGCAGGCCTGCTCCCGCAGGAGCAACCCACCCCCGCCCGACACGGCCTTCCCACCTATTCGTGGCGAGATTTGCTAACTAGTGCCTGCGGCGGAAATCCGTATTTCGTTGATATCCAATGGATTTTGGCGATTTCCGGCGGGTGAAGATGAGGCGGATCGGGCGCGCATGGCGAGATTCGTCTCAATTTGCGATTATCTTCGGTGGTAAACCGTCTTGCGAACTGTTTTTAATCCCTCGATGGCGCTCGGCCAGATCGCCATCGAAGACATTCCACTCGACGCCCGCTGCCGCGACGACATCCCGGCCGTGCTGAAGGGCATCCAGCACATCTACTGCGACCCGTCCTTGCGGGAGAGCCTCTTCGCCTTGCTGCGAGAGAGCGTCTTCGCCGCTGGCGAGTCCGCCTCCGACCGCCCTGCGTCCGAGACGCAGGAGAGCGCCGAGCCGGACGGGATCAACCCGGATGTCGGTCGGCCCGGCATGGACCTGTGGCAGGTGCTCGTGCTCGGCTTGCTCAAGCAGGGCATCCGCTGCGACTACGATCGGCTGCATGATCTGGCGAACCAGCACGCCAGCGTGCGCCGCATGCTCGGCATCAGCGATGTGTTCGGCGGCGTCAGGTTCAGCTACCGCACGCTGGCGCGCAACATCGCGCTGCTCACGCCGGCACTGCTGGCAGAGGTGAACCGCTTGGTGGTGGGGGCGGGCCACGAATTGGCCGGGTGCCGCCCGGGCGAGCCGCTGCAAGCCCGCTGCGATAGTTTCGCGGTAGTGAAGGCATCAGACTGCTCCTTCTATTGAATCACGTTTCTCCAATACCCGTCCATCCCATGCAACTCATTGATGTAGAGGATGTTACGAGCGTTTGAACGGTAATGCGGCCGATGTCGCCGGATGGGCCGACATCGTGCGAAACACCATCCAGGTCCGTTTCCGGGACACTTCGGCTTTCTCCCGCCTGAGCCCCCTGTCATCGCTCCACTCTCGTCGCGGAACGGGCCAGGCTGGAAGCGTTGCAGGAAGCGGTCCGGACTGCGGAGCGAGACATCGCGTCGCTGGAAGCGCTGTCGGCCAGGTCGGAGCAACGCGTCAGCCCGGACCGGTCCGGAGCGCCAGGCCTGCGGACAGGCAACGCCATTCGATGGGTCATCGCAACCCGTCTCCTGGCATGGCGTTACCCGGCCTCGCCCGGGCGCCGGCGCGCCTGTCCGGCCCGGTAGCGGGCGATGTCCGGTTCCGGGATCACAGAGTGGCGCACCATCCGAACGACCGCATTCCAAGGCCTTGCGCTTGCGCGTCGAACTTCGCCGCCTCGTCTCTCCTCGTGTTGACGCCGCGTGACTCCAGCCGCCGACTCCCCGATCTGTTCCGAGCCGGTTCACGTTCCCGCCCCCCAGTCCAGCAAGCGCTGCCGATCCCAATCCCGCTTCACGTACAGGCCCTTGTGCGTGCCGCGCACGATGCGCTTGGCATCCAAGGCCCCCTCGCGAATGCGTTGCCACAGGGCCTGTCGCGACAGGCCCAGCTCGCGCCGCGCTTGCTTCGCCCGCACATACCCCTCCGGCGGCGACTCGCAGAACCGCGCCCGCACTGCCGGGCTCAGACGCACCTGCAGGGCGGCGCCCTCCACCGCTGCCTCCGCAGGCACGAAGCCCTGCTGGATCCAGCGATAGAGCGTGCTCGCCGTCGTGCCCAGCTCCCGCGCCGCCTCGCTGACGCTCTGCGGCGGCGCCTCTGCCTGCCGCTTCCCGCCCCGCAAGAGCTTGATGCCGTGACGCTGCCGCAGGCTTGCCACGATCCCCCGGCTGAATTCCATCCCGCGCGCCGACCGCAGCCCCTGCCGGTTCAGCGTCTCCGCGATCCGCTCGTCCGCGTGCAGCAGCGCCAGCCCCCGCACGATCTCCACCGTGGCGGGGTCGTCTTGTATCGGCGGCGGCGTCACGCGCGCAGGCAAGGGCAGGTCGGTCTCGTCGATCCAGCCGCCGCGCCAGCGCAGCAGCACATGCAAATGGCCCGCTGCCCGCTCCACCTTCAGCACGACCTCTTCCACCAGCGCCGCCAGCAGCCGCTTGCGATCCCGCGCACTGACTCGAGGCGATTCCCACAGACTGCGCACCCGCGCCCCCAACTGCGCGAACACCTCCCCGGACACTTCCGGGTCACGCCGCGGCTCGCGCTCCGCGGCCTGTTCCAACTCCCGCTGCGCCCGCTCGACCTCGCGCAACGCCGCTTCCCAGTCCCGCGCTAGCGTCCGCGTGACCAAGCGGTTCTCCGGATCCTCCGCCTTGTACCTCCTCTCGGCCAGCTGCGCTGCGTACGCGCAGCGCTCCAATTCCAGCTCGTAGCTGCGCAATCGCCTCGCTTCCCGCTCCTCCGCCTGCCGCTCCGCTCGCAGCGCCGCCTCGACGCCGCCCATGCCCGCCGCTTCCAGAAACCGCTCCGAGACCCACCGTTCCAGCTGCGCTCCGCCGACCGACTGGCACCCGCGCTTCCCCGTCCCGGACTGACTTGCCAGACACACGTATCTCACCCCGCTGCCGTACAGCACCTGCATCCGCCGACCGCACACCCCGCACGCCACCAGCCGTTGCAGCAGCGCCCTCCCCTCGCGCGGCGCTCCGCTCCCCACGCGCAACGAATTCTCCGCCATGCGCTCCTGGATCTCCAGCCATTCATGCCACTCGACATAGCCCTCGTGATGCTTCTCCAGCACCACCGTCCACTCCTGCCTCGGCAACCTCAGCACCTTCTTGCTCACCTCCCCCCGCCCGTCCACCCGCAACTCCGTCCGCTGCCGCTGGTACACGTACGCCCCTCCCATCAGCGGGTTCGTCAGCACTTGGTACACCCGCGCGTAGGTCGCCTCGCTCCACTCCATCTCCCTGTTTCCGCGCTTCCCCGGCAGCTTCGTCCCCGCCTCCCGCAGCTTGCGCACCGTCTGCCGCGCCGAACCCGTCTCATGGAATTTCGCGAACACCTCCGCGATCGCCTGCCGCACCTGCTCGTCGGGGTCCTTGCGCAACTCCGTGCCGACCACCACGTACCCGCTCGCCACGCTCCGATACAACTCGCCACGCTCCGCCTTGCTCCGCAGGCCCTCGTCCATGCGCGCCTTGATCCGGAACCGCTCCTCCTCCGACAACGTCCCCTCGATCCCCAGCACCACCCGGTGGTCGCCCTCCCTCAAGTCGTACACCTTGCCCGCCTTGACGAACAGCGTGTCGGTCAGCCGCAGCCAGCGCAACAAGCCGAACCATTCCGCCGTGTCGCGCGCCAAGCGCGACGAATCCAGGCCCAGCACCACCCCCACCCGTCCCCGCGCCACCAGCCGCGTCAGCTTCGCGAAGCCCGTCCGCTCCGTATCCCCCGCCGCCGAAACCCCCAGGTCGTCGTCGATCACCTCGACCCGCTCCGCCGGCCAGCCCAGATTCCGCGCCACTTCCCGCAATCCATACTGCAGCCGCGTCGATTCCCGGTTCGTCAGCACCTGCTGCGGCGTCGATTGGCGCACATAGACCACCGCCAGCCGCTCAAGATGCCGTTCGCGGATCGTCGTCTCCCGCTTCATTCCGGGCCTCCTTCTCCGCGATCCGCAGCATCAGCCGCGCCAGCTCTTCCAGCAGTTCCTCGTGCGCCGCCTCCGGAAAGCTGTTCCACAGCGCCAGACGCTCCTCGTGTTCCAGCAGCCCCGGCAGAGACGCCTGCCAGTTCGCCGCTCCCTCCTTCTCCGCCATGCGCGTCCTCCAGCACCTGCACCAGTTTCTGCAAGGCATGATAGTCCGCCATGCGGCCCTGCGTGCGCGGCGCATCGTCCGCAGGAGCCTCCCAGCTGGTCCACGCCGCAGGGATGCTCTTGCGCTTGCCATCGGGCAGTTCGACCCACAACGCCAGACTACCGTCCGAGCGCCGTTTCCGAGCCAGCACCGCCAGCTCCTGACCGTCGAGGGGGTGTCCGAGGCGCTTGATCAGAACCCGCTCAGGCCCGCAATCGCGGAATGGATTAGTTTGATCTGCTCTTGGTCGAGACCGACGTGCATTACCCGACGGACGTGAGCCTGCTGTGGGACGCGCTGCGCTGCCTGATCCGGGTCACGGCGCTGGCCTGCGAGCAGCACGGCCTGGGCGGCTGGCGCCAGAGCGCGCATCTGATCCGGACAGTGCGCGGCCTGTTCCAGCGGGTGCGCTCGTCGAAGCGAAGGAAGCAGCAGCCGCGGCGGGTGCAGGACTACTTGCGGCAGGCGCGCTGCATAGCGGAGCGCGCGAAGGCGTCTCTGGAGCGCTTGGAGGCGGCGCGAGCGGGAGAGGGTATCGTCAGCGAAATCAAGGGCTTCCTGGAACACGCGGAGCGGCAGGTCGACCAGGTGGAGCGGCGCGTGCTGCGAGGCGAGACGATTCCGCAAGAGGAGAAGGTGTTCTCGATTTTCGAGCCGCACACGCGCTGGTGCGCGAAGGGCAAGGCAGGGCGGCCGGTGGAGCTGGGAGTGCCGGTGGGGATCGTGGAGAGCGAGCACGGGTTCGTGCTGCATGCCAGGATCATGTGGACGGAGCAGGACGTGGACGTGGCGCAGCCGCTGGTGAAGGAGACGCAGGCGATGTATCCGGACTTGGCGGGCTGCAGTTTCGACAAGGGCTTCCACAGTCCAGCGAACCGGGAGGAGTTGGACAAGGTGCTGGTGTTGAACGCGCTGCCGCAGAAGGGGAAGCTGTCGAAGGCGGGGCGGGAACGGGAGTCGGAGCCGGGATTCGCGGCGGCGCGGAAGGCGCATCCGGCGGTGGAATCGGCGATCCACAACCTGGAATGCCGGGGCTTGGACCGGGTGCGGTCGAAAGGGGCGGCGGGCTTCGAGCGAGCGGTGGGGCTGGCGGTGCTGGCGGGGAACCTGCACCGGATCGGACTGCTCCTGCAGAGGCGGGAGCGGAAGCGGCTGAAGCGGGCACGCAAGCGGGCGCTCCCGCTACGGCTGGCCGCGTAGCGGCGAGGGAGCGCCCCGGGAACGAGCAGCGCCAGCCTGCTGGCAGGCAGGAGTGCGGGAAGGGTGCGCAAGGGCTCGGAATCCGGCTTGGAAAGCCGCCATGCGACGGCAAGCCGGGGCGGATTGCGCCCCGAAACGGCGCCCGCCACCAGCACAGTAACTGGACCCTCGTGTGTGTTTGCGCGAAATTCAGGGGTTTTGTCGCAGGCACTAACTAGGTGGCGACGACGATGTCGAATGTAGCGGCTAGTTCGCCGATTTTGGAACCCGGTACCGGATCGAACTCCACGGCCAGCGACTCCATTGGATTGGTGCCTGGCCCTCCGCGTTGTCCGAACCGTCCGCGACCCCGCGCAACTCGATCGGTTTCGTTGCCCGGATGTCCTTTCAAATAGAGCTGCGTCGTCAGCAGCCGGCGCCCGTTGCGATTGATGGCGCAGTGGATGTGGGGGGCTTGACGGCGACCGGTGCTGTACCAGACCGGCTTGATCGTCCGAAACCGATATTCGCCTGTTGATCCGGTCTCGAAGCGCCCGAATCCCTGGAAGTTAGTGTCAAGTTTCTCCCTGTCGGGTGCTCGGCTATGGATGTATACGCCGTTGCCGTCGACCTGCCAGATCTCGACTACTGCGTTACCCACAGGCTCGCCGCACGGCGTGAGCACCCTTCCGGTGACGTGTGCCACTTCCCCGAGCGCGGGAGTTGCGCTGTCGTTGATCAGCAAGAGGTCATTGTCCGTGTCGCGGCATTTTGTCCGGGTAGAGCGGCATTTTGTCCGGGTAGAACGGCCCCTCGGTTTGGCGCGGCGTGAGCGCGAGTTCTTCCGCAAACAAGCCGGGAACCGTGTAGAAAGCAGTTGTCGCGGCTGCTGTGCGGACGAATCCGCGGCGGGAAGTGGCGATCTTCATTCTTGGATGCATGGCTGGCCCACAGTCTGAATTGCAGCGAGTTAGCCGCTGGAGTTCGACCGCGTCGGTCTCTTCGCTCGCTACCTCGCGTCTCCTGTAGAGAAGAGACGCGAATGAAAGGGGCGGGTTATCGGAATTAACTCAACCTTTACGTCTAGGCACTCGTGTCGGGTGGGCCCGGTACGGATTTGCCTGAGCAACTGCATCATCGCTTTGACGCGCCCGGGTTCCTATCAATGATAGTTGCGCAGCTCTCCGAGATCGCCTGCGAGATTGTAAAGCTGGCCGCACGGGTGGGTTCGGTCGTAGTCGTAGGGATTCCAGCCGTGAACGCCGTAAGGCTGGCCAACGAGCCTCCCGGCACCGCCTTCGAACACCCGCGGCTTCCAATCGCCATGGCGGAATCCGAGGCCTCCTCCGTAGCTGTTCTGTACAAGCGAAGTTCGGATTGTGCTGGACTGTTTGCTCTTGAGCAGGGTGCCGACGAAGCTGAAGGTGCCTGGTCCCACACTGGCAGGGAGCTTCCGTGTCATCGATTCAGCGAGTGTCGGGGTCAGGGCGACCAATTCGTTCGACCAAGACCCCGCTTCGACCCAACAGGGCCAGCTAGCGGGAAGCACCACTCGGTGACCCCCTTAGGAGGCGCCGATCTCTTGGCCTCGCAGGGGTTGTTGACCCGTTGCCCCGGCAGTTCGCGAACCGCCGCTCCATTTTCGCTCGAGTAGAAGACTATCGTGTCCTCGGCTAGGCCCAACTCGCTACGCCCGCAGTGCCAGGCAGCAGACCGAGCCGTTGCCTCAGGCCCGCCGCCATGGTCACTTGTCCCTTGGATGTGATCCGCATAGGGGAAGTCCTACCACTGAATGCCTTGCGCTCTAGAATTCCAGAGTCGAATGTCTCGCTCGTTCTAGTCCGGGAATCAGGCGGAGATCCCGGCCATCAACGATAATGGCCCCATACAGGATCTGCAATCGATGGCGCGAGCGATGCCTTGCCGGTTCGGCCAACCCGCATTCCACTACGCCTGCATTGACAGCACCATGCGGGTAGCGGCAGAGCGAGCGCGTTCGGGTTGCCCGGAGGGCACGGTCGTGACGGCCGACCATCAGACTGACGGCCGAGGCCGACGCGGACACGCCTGGCATTCCGAGGCTGGCCTTGGCCTGTATCTCTCGCTGGTGGTCAGGCCGGGTTGCAGCCCGGACTCCGCTCCCCTGCTCACGCTCGCGACGGGTCTTGGCGTGAAGGAAGCCCTCGAGCGCGACGCGGGCGTCCGCTGCGACATCCGCTGGCCGAACGACATCCTGATCCGAGAACGCAAGTGCTGCGGAATCCTCGTCGAGATGGAAGCGACCCACGGGACGGTCGACCATGTGATCGTCGGCATCGGCATCAACCTCAACCACGTCGAATTCCCTCGCTCCCTCGGCGACACGGCAACGTCGCTCCGAATCGAGACCGGCAGGGACTGGACGAGGGACGCGATCCTCAGCTCCGTCCTCGGCACCCTGGAGTCGTTCTACGACCTGTTTGCATCGCGCGGCCCGTCGCCAATCCTAGAGGCGTTCCAGCAGTCGTCCAGCTACGCTCAGGGACGAAGGGTCGTCATCGAAGGGCTTCCCCCCGGAGCGACTGGGCCGACCCGGGGCGTGACGGCCGGCCTGTCGCCCGCCGGCCAGCTCCTCCTGAGAGACGACGGCGGATCCGTCGCTCCGGTCCTCGCGGGCAGCGTCCGGCCCGACACAGGCACAATGTAGGTGAATGCTGCTAGCAGTTGATGTCGGGAACACGAACCTGACCATAGGCCTCTTCGACGGCTCGAAGCGCCTGGCGGACTGGCGCCTCAAGACCGACCCCGAGCAGACAGTTGACGGATGGGGAGCCTTGTTCCACAACCTCGTCTCCCTTGCCGACCTGCATCTCGCAGACGTGCGCGGCTTCATTTTCTCGTCGGTTGTCCCACAGCTTGACGCGTCGATCAGCGGCATGGCAACCCGCTACCTAGGGCTCGACCCGTTCCAAGTCACGGCCGCCAGCCGCACCGGCTTGGCGATCCGTGTTGACAAGCCCGAGGAAGTCGGCGCGGATCGCGTGGTAAATTCAGTGGCGGCGGCCGAGCGCTACGGCTGCCCGTGCATCGCTGTGGACTTTGGCACAGCGATTACGTTCGATGCGATCTCGAAGGACCGCGCATACCTCGGCGGCATCATCTGCCCAGGCATCCAAGTCTCGTCCCAGGCTCTGGTTCGACGCACCGCTCGCCTGCCCCAGATCGACCTGCGCCGGCCTGCGAAGGTGATCGGCACGACCACCGTCGGCAGCCTCGAATCCGGATTCTACTACGGCATGCTGGGCATGCTGGACGGCATCCTGGACAAGATGCTCGACACCCTGGGCCGTGATACGGCAGTCGTGGCCACTGGCGGTCAATCCGAGATCCTCGCACCGGCCTCCCAGTACATCCAAACGGTCGACAACGGTCTGACACTCGACGGCTTGAGGCTGATTTGGAATCTGAACCGGGCCTGAGCTATCCCCATGCTTCCGCCCTACGGCCAGTCGCTCGCCCTGCTGACCGACCTCTATCAGCTGACGATGTCCAGCGGATACTGGGGGGAAGGCCTCGCCGACCGAGAGGCTGTCTTCCACCACTACTTCCGCGAAGCGCCGTTCGGGGGTGCGTTCGCGATCGCGGCCGGCCTCGAAACCGCGCTCCAGTGGCTTCGGGACTTGCAGTTTGGAGACGACGACCTCGCCTATCTGGCCGACCTGACGGGCCAAGGCGACAGGCCGCTGTTCGAGCCCGAGTTTCTCGACTACCTTGGGAAGCTGTCGTTCAAGTGCGACCTGGACGCAGTGCCCGAAGGCACCGTCGCGTTCGCCGGGGAGCCGCTCGTGCGGATTCGAGGGCCGCTGCTGCAATGCCAGCTGGCCGAGACCGCGCTGCTGAATATCGTCAATTTCCAGACCCTGATCGCAACCAAGGCCGCTCGCGTCTGCCTGGCCGCTGGGGGCGATCCGGTGCTCGAGTTCGGACTGCGCAGGGCACAGGGAATCGACGGGGGCCTTAGCGCCAGCAGAGCTGCCTACATTGGCGGATGCGCAGCGACATCGAATGTCCTCGCGGGAAAGCTCTACGGCATTCCCGTCCGAGGGACGCACGCGCACAGCTGGGTGCTGTCGTTCGAGAGTGAACTGGATGCATTCGAAGCATTCGCGAGAGCGATGCCCCACAACTGCGTCCTGCTGGTCGACACGTACGACACTCTCGAAGGGGTCCGCCGGGCGGCCAGAATCGGATGCAAGCTGCGAGAGCTCGGATTCAGGCTGAGCGGCGTCCGGCTCGATTCCGGCGATCTGGCCGAACTGTCGATCAAAGCTCGCTCGCTCTTGGATGAAGCGGGACTGCACGGCACCTCGATCGTCGCATCGAACGACCTCGACGAATACAGCATGGCCGAGCTCAAGGCGCGCGGCGCGCGGGTCGGAATCTGGGGAGTCGGCACTAGCATCTCGTCGGCGAAGGGCCAGTCCGCCCTAGGCGGCGTTTACAAGCTGGCGCTGTTGCGCGACGCCTCGGGAGCATGGCAAGCGAAGGCGAAGCGATCCGAAGATGCGTCCAAGGCCTCGACTCCCGGGATGCTGCAGGTGCGGAGATACATGGGTAGGACGGCAATGAAGTCGGATCTGATCTACGACGAGTTGCACCCGCCGGCCGGGCCTTGGACCGGCACCGATTCGCGGCCCGGTGGCGAGGGACGCCGAGAGGAACTCGACGGCAACTACGAGGACATCCTGCGCCCGGTGCTAAGGGCAGGAGACCCTGCAACCGACGGAGAATCCCTGGAAGGCGCCCGCGAGCGGTGCCGGTCGCAGTTGTCGCTTGTGCCCCTGGACCTTCTAGTGGCACGGCCAAGCCGCGCTTTTCCGGTGTTGCTCGAAGACGGGCTGCTGCGCCGGCGCGAAGAGCTTGCGAGCCGTTCAGCGCGGCCCTGAGCAGATGGGACGGCCGCCGCCCCGGTCACTCCGCGCTATCCGAGTTCCGGCAGGTTCTCGCGAAGGATGCCGATGTCCTTGTCGCCGCGGCCGGATAGATTGACCACGAAGGTCCGGCCCTTGGCGTGCGGGGCGCGCCTGACGGCCTCCGCAACGGCGTGGGCCGATTCGAGCGCGGGAATGATGCCCTCGAGGTGCGAGAGGGTCTTGACGGCCTCGAGCGCGTCGGAATCGCTGCAGGAGGTGTATTCGACCCGTCCCATGTCGCGCAGCCAGGCGTGCTCTGGTCCGACGGAGGCATAGTCCAAGCCCGCGGACACCGAGTGCGTCAGCGCGATCTGGCCGTCGTCGTCCTGGAGGATGTAGCTCTTGGTTCCTTGGAGCACCCCGGGCAAGCCTCCCGAGAAGCGGGCAGCGTGATCTCCCAGTGCAGTTCCTCGGCCGCCAGCCTCGACACCCACCATCGCAACGCCCTCGTCCTGCAAGAAGGGGTGGAACAAGCCGATCGAGTTGCTCCCGCCTCCGACGCAAGCAATGAGCGTGTCCGGCAGGAATCCGCCGGAGGCCTCCAGGAACTGTTCGCGGGCCTCGACCCCGATGACTCGCTGGAAGTCTCTGACAATCAAGGGATACGGATGCGGTCCCAAGGCAGAGCCAAGCATGTAGTGCGTCGTCTCGAAACTTCCCGCCCAATCCCGCATTGCTTCGGAAATTGCATCCTTCAGGGTGCGGCTCCCGGTGTCGACGCCGACGACTTCGGCCCCGAGCAGGCGCATGCGGAAGACGTTCAGCTCCTGTCGACGCATGTCTTGCGAGCCCATGTAGACCACGCAGTCCAAATCGAACAGGGCACAGACGGTCGCCGTCGCGACTCCGTGCTGACCCGCACCAGTCTCGGCGATGATACGCCGCTTTCCCATCCGCCTGGCCAGCAGCCCCTGCCCGAGGCAGTTGTTTATCTTGTGCGCGCCCGTGTGCAGCAAATCCTCGCGCTTCAGGTAGATGGAGGCGCCACCCAGGTGCTCGCTCAGACGCCGGGCGTAAAACAGCGGCGTGGGACGGCCAGAATACTGCCGGAACAGGCCGGACAGCTCCGCTTGGAATCCAGCATCGTCCCTGACCTCACGGTAGGTGGCATCCAAGCTGTCGAGCGGCGCAACGAGGATTTCCGGCGCGTAGCGACCACCGAAGTCACCGAAGCGGCCCAGCTCGTCCGGCATCGAGGCTGTGGTTCGGGGCATCCCTTCACGATATCGCGGTACGAGGGCTCCTCGGCAAGTCTCGAAGCACTCGCGCCGGGCTGCATGCGAGACCGATTGGGCGGAGCGCTCCGGACTCGCGGCTGTGCCGGCAGACGCCGCGTCGGCGTGCCGCGAACTCCCAGGCGATGAACGAGAGCACTTCGCGAGCTAGTGGTCAATTGAACGTGGGCCGGACGTAGCGGCGGACAGGCTCCTTGCGCAGTGCCGCAACAGGGGCAACCTGAGGCGATTCAAGACGAGGGGATTCCAAGCCCCGAACCCGAGCAATGACTGCCAAACGTCATGCCCTTGCCGCGACTCGCATCGGGCGGCGCGAGCTCACCGCGCAGGATTCTCGTACCAGACGACGCCGAGATTCTCGGCTTCCTCGCAAGTCAGCACGTCTAGGTCGCCGTCCCCGTCAAGATCGACCAGCTCGACTCGGTCGAACTTGGTGCCCTCCGGTCCGCCCACGTCTGTCACCTCCCACTGCGACGCGGTGGGATCGCCGCCATGGCGCAGGAGTCCCACGCCGGAGAGGTCGCCCTTCGCGTTCTCGCAGGAAAACACCAAGTCGGGAGTCCCGTCCAGGTCCATGTCCCCCACGGCTACCGCCTTGCCGGTCCCGAAGCCGTCCGGAATCTCGATGGAATGGGTTCGGAAATTGTTGCCGCGCGCGGACAGTCCGCGGAAGAATTGGATCGGCCCTTCCCGCACCGCCATCAGCACGTCGGTCTGGCCGTCCCCGTCGAGATCGGCAACATCGAGAAACATCGCCTCGTGCTCGCCTTCGGGCCCGATGCGGTACACCGGCCACGCCGCGCTTCCTGGCATGTTCTGAAACCACAGCGCGCCGCGGCGCGGCCCTGTGCGATCGCTGGCGACGATGTCGACCGCCCCGTCCCCGTTCATGTCATGAGCGACGATGGACATCACCCAGCCCGCCCCGTACCACCGGCTCCATGACGCCTTGCCTCCAGCAGTCGTCGGGAACCGCCATGACCCAATCGCTGCGAAGTCGTTCTTAGAGCCGGCGACGAGATCCATGGACCCATTGCCGTCCACGTCCATGGGAACGGCGAACATCCATTGCCCCTTGCCTTGGGAGCGGACGACCGGAATTGTTTCCCACTTTCCGGCATCCATGTAGCCTTCGCCAGGCGCCCGGTGGACGTAGATGGTCTTCTCGTCGCCCTCTGTCGAACTGACGACGTCGATGGCTCCGTCGCCGTTCATATCGGCGAACACCGCGTCTTCCGGCTTGGTGACCTGGCCGACAGTGACAGCGGGCCAAGCTTCCTTTACCTTGTCAGTCCCGGGATGCAGGTAAGCCCGCACGACCCCTGCCTCTTCCCATCCCGTGGCGATGTCCGGCAGCCCGTCGCCGTTGACGTCGGCCAAGCGGACTCCGTCAGCGCCGCCTTCTGATGCGTCGATTGCATGGCGCGTCCAAGGGCTTCCAGCGAGGGCGGGGACAAGTAGCAGAAGAACCGTGATGAGCTGTAGCATGCGCCTAGATTGTATCCGATGGGCCGGGCACTCTCGACGCGATGCGAAACGAAGTCCGTCGCCGACGCACGACGGCCCCAGCCAGCCGGAACACCGCAGCATGAAGGCGCATCCCGCTTCTTGGTGGGTGGCTAGAATAAGGGGCGGTAAGCTCGATGCTTCGCAAGATCGTCAAGTACGGCGACCCGGTTCTCGAGAGCGTCTGCGAGCCGGTTCCCGAGAGCGAATTCGGCAGTCCGGAGCTGCTCGCTCTCGTGGAGGACATGTTCCAGACGATGTACGACGCTCGCGGCGTCGGCCTAGCCGCGCCGCAGATCGGGATCCCGAGGCGGCTAACGGTAATCGACTGCGCCGGTGGCGAGGAAGCGGGCGAGAAGCACGTGCTGATCAATCCGGAGATCGTTTCGGAGGAAGGCGAGCAGGTCGGCGAGGAGGGCTGCCTATCGATACCGGGCTTCCAGGAGAAGGTTGCCCGGCCGGCGAGAGTTCGGACGAGGGCTCGCGCGTCGGACGGCGAGTGGATTGAAATCGAGGCTGACCAGCTCCTGGCGCGGGCGATCTGCCACGAGAACGATCACTTGAACGGAATCCTGTTCTTGAAGCGGATCAGCAGGCTCAAGCGCGAAATGATCAAGCGCAAGATCCGTGCCCTAAGGAAACGGGGCGAGTGGGACTAAGTTGCGCGTCGTGTTCATGGGCACGCCGGATTTCGCGGTGCCGTCGCTTGCAATCCTCGACGGAGCCCACGAAGTCGCGGAGGTGGTGACGCAACCGGACCGGCCGGCAGGGCGCAGCCGGAAGCTGCTGGCGCCACCGGTCAAGCGCCAGGCCGAGAAACTCGGCCTGCAGGTGTACCAGCCTCATCGGATTCGCGACTTGGAGGCATACCATCGTCTCGTCCGACACAAGCCGGATGCCATCGCTGTTGTCGGGTATGGCCAGATGATTCCGAAGCGCATTCGCGAGCTCGCGCCGCTCGGGTGCGTGAACGTCCATTCGTCGCTCCTGCCGAAGTACAGGGGCGCCGCTCCGGTGAATTGGGCGGTCGCACGCGGCGAGACGCGCACAGGAGTGACGACGATGAGGATCGTGAGGGAGATGGACGCGGGCGACATCCTGCTCGCAAGAGAGACGGAAATCGCGCCGGACGAGACTGCCTCCGCGGTGAACCGGCGTCTTGCCCCGGTCGGTGCGGAATTGCTGCTCGAAACGCTGCACGGTCTGGCGTCGGGCACGGTGCGACCCGTTCCCCAAGATCACGAGGCCGCGACGAGGGCCCCGCTTCTCCGGCGCGAGGACGGTCTGATCGACTGGTCCTCGCCGGCCAGCTCGATTTACGACAAGCTGCGAGGATTCGACCCGTGGCCGGGCATATACACGTACCTTCGAGGCAAGCGGCTGCGAATCGGGGCGGCCAGGCCGGGCGCGGGAGGGGACGGCCAGCCAGGCCGGCTCCGGCTCGACGCCAAGCAACTCAGCGTCGATTGCGGTATCGGGCGCCTGGTGCTCGAGGAGGTCCAGCTCGAGGGACGCAAGCGTGTTGCGGCTCTGGACTTCGCCCGGGGCTTTCACCTCGCGCCTCACGAGGTGCTGGGGAATGAGTAGCCGGCAAGACCACAGGCTCCCGCTAGGCTACCGATTCGCGGCGGGATACGCGGGAATCCGCACGCACGTAGCGAACGACCTAGCGCTGATGGTGTCGGACCCGCCGGCATCCGCGGCGGGAGTGTTCACACGGAATGCCGTACGGGCTGCACCTGTGGAAGTGAGCGCGCGGTTCCTTCGAGAGACCGGCGGAATAGCGCGGGCGATCATAGCCAATGCCGGAAACGCGAATTGCGCAACGCCGAACATGCACGAAGTGGCAGCGGCTACAGCTCGCGACGCCGCCGAACTTGCGGGCGTTCCCGAGAGTCAGGTGCTGCTGGCTTCGACAGGGGTGATCGGAGAGCCGTTCGGCGAGACGGCGATTCCCCGAGCGCTGGGGGCTCTGTGGATGACGCTGGATCGCAACCAGTTCGAGGATTGCGCCCTCGCGATCATGACGACGGACACGGTGCCGAAGGTCCGCTACGGCGCGGTCAATTCGGGAAAGGGCTTGGTGCGGCTCGCAGGCATGGCAAAGGGCGCCGGGATGATCATGCCGGACATGGCGACGATGCTGAGCTTCCTGTTCACCGATGCCGCCATCGAGCCCGGCCGGCTCCAGGCCATGCTCTCGTCCTCGGTCGATCGCAGCTTCAACTGCATCACCGTGGATTCGGACACGTCCACGAACGACACCGTATATCTCCTCGCCAACGGCGCTTCTGGCGTGCGCATCGACGAAGAATCGGCAGCGTTCCAAGACGCGCTCGACACGCTGACGCAAGAGCTGGCCGTTGACATCGCCCGCGATGGCGAGGGTGCTGCAAAGCTCGCTGAGATCACGGTCGAAGGCACCGCAACCGATCGCGAGGCGAAAGCGGTCGCCATGGCAATCGCGAACTCGCCGCTGGTGAAGACCGCGCTAGCCGGCGCCGACCCGAATTGGGGCAGGATCCTCGGCGCGGCGGGTAAGGCTGGAATCCCGTTCGACCCAAGCACGGCGGACGTGTTCGTGAACGGCGTTCAGGTGTGCGCGGGGGGCTTTCGCGCGCAGTTCGACGAGCCGACCGTGCAGCGGACGATGGAGGAAGACGAAGTCTCGATCCGATTCCGCCTCGGCGGGGAGCGATCCGGCCGCGCGGTCGTATGGACTTGCGACTTTACGGAATCGTACATACGAATCAATGCCGACTACCGGACCTGAGCCGCCGCAGCCGTACGTGACTGCTTGCCAAACGGCATATTCTGAATAAGGACGGCGCGAACGCACTCTGGGGCCCTTAGCTCAATGGTTAGAGCACCGGACTCATAATCCGTTGGTTGCAGGTTCGAGTCCTGCAGGGCCCACCAAGCGTCGATCCCTCTGTCGATGGTGCTGCGTCCGCCGTCGAGACCGCGAGGCACCAGCAGATTCGCCTCTCGCCCCCGCGGCTCGCTGGAGCCGGCCAGTCCAGGCTAGACGGTCGATGGCGTTGGATGCACCCAGGGCTTCCGGTACTGCCTCGCCAGCTTTCCGTTCGCTTCGGCGTCTCCCACCACCTTGCCGGCATCCGCGTCCCAGGTGACAGAACGCCCCACATCCAGCGAGACATTCGCAAGAAGACAGCAAGCCGTCGAGATGTGACCCTGCTCGATATCGGCTACCGGTCGCGACCGGTCGTCTATCGCTGCCAGGAAATTCTTCATGTGGGCTCGCAGCACCGGAAACTCGTGCGGCGGGAGCCTGGACTCGACAGTGTCGACGTTGTCGATCTCGTACTTGTCCATCTCTGTCACGGCATCCCGTCGGATCGATTTCTCGGACTTGTCAACCGGTATGAACTCCCATTTCGAGGTCGAGCCCTTGAAAAGCCCCTTCTCGCCGTAGATGAAATAGGCCCACGGGTAGCCCTCGTACACGGGCGTTCCCCAGTTGCGGTGCGTCCAAACGACGTTGAGATCAGGAAAGGAGAATGTTGCCGTTTGCGTGTCCGGGGTGTTGGCCTTGCTCCCCTTGTCCACGAAGATGCCGCCCGTCGAATGAATGACCGACGGCCAGCCGAGGTCGAGCGTCCAGCGGACGAGATCGATCATGTGGATGCACATGTCGCCGATCACGCCGTTCCCGTACTCCATGAAATACCGCCAGCGGCGAGGATGGGTCCACTGGCAGAACGGGCGCATCGGGGCCGGCCCGGTCCACATGTCGTAGTCCAAATGCGCTGGCGGATCGATGTCCGGGGGATTGCCGCGCGGGCTCCTGTAGACGTAGCAGCAGACTTCAGCGTGCGAGATCTTGCCGAGCATGCCGCTCTGGATCCGGTCGCGGGCTTCAATCAAGTGCGGTGCGGAACGACGCTGGGTGCCGACCTGGCAGACGCGGCCGTACTTGCGGGCCGCGGCAACCATGGACTGCCCCTCGACGACGTCAACGGAGATAGGCTTCTGCACATACACGTCCGCCCCTGCCCGCATCGCCTCGATCGCCGGAAGGCAGTGCCAGTGATCCGGCGTGGCGACCTCCACGATATCTGGCTGCTCTTGCTTCAAGAGTTCCCGATAGTCCCCGTAGGTGCGCGGCGTCTTACCGGACTCATGCCGCCCCGCAGCCGTCTTCGCGTCCGCCGCCAGGCCCTTGGCATCCGGGTCGCAAAGCGCCACAATCTCGACATCCTCCACCTGCACGAGGCGGAACAGGTCATTCTTCCCGTACCATCCGGAACCGACCAAGGCGACGCGGCGAGGTTTGGTCGCAGCCCGCGCACCCACTAGTGGGAGGCCCGCGGCCGCAGCAGCGACAAAGCGACGACGATTGATCGAATCGACTGGCATTGGTAGTCTCGCGTGCAAGACACTAGCACAGGATTCCGTTCCATTGCGAGTGGACAGTCCGGCGGCCAGCGATTCTCAAAACCTGAGATGCAGGTGGGCTGTTGGCGTCTCGCCGGGCGTTCGGGGGTGTTGCAGAGAAGTTGGGAGGGCACCAGGGGCGGCTCGGCAGTAGCGAGTGGCACACCTGTGGACGGCTCCGAGCGCCTCACCGGCAGTTCCGGCACCCTCGGGGCAGACGTCTGCTGCGGGCCCCCTGCGGGTCCGGCGGTCGCCGGGGAATTCGGTCGCAATCTCATGGGAGCGTGAGCCCGGGGCCGGCCCGCGGGGCGTGGTCAGCCAGCATCTCGGTGAGCAAGCTCGTCCAGTTCGGGAACCAGTACCGCTGCGACAGACAGCGCAGATCATTGAAGAAGTTGCGGCGTGTGCCGGCATCGTCGCGGCATTGCCGCCACAAGCCCCGCATGCCGTCCAGCAGCGTGTGCAGCGCGAAGGCGAGCAGGTTGAGAGTGGCGAGCAGATTGGCCAGGCCCCGGCTGCCGTGCCCGAAATTGTGCTTGAGATTGTAGCCCTGGCAGGACAGGCAATGGAAGGCCTCGTTCTCGATCTTCCAGCGGGCTCTTCCGAGGCGGGCAATCCCGGCCACGTTCTCGGCGGTGACCTCCAAGCTGGTGAAGAAGGTGTTGTAGTAGGTGGGCTTGCCCTGGCGCTGGATCTCGAACTCGATCCAGGTTCCTTGCACGGCATCGTCGGAGTCGCGGACCGGCAGGCCGTGCATCCAGCGATAGCGCTGCAACTCGACCTGGCGTTTGTGGTTGCGGGTGCGGATCCAGCCGGTCGAGTGGGTGAAGTCGTCATGGATCAGTTCGTATAACCGCTTGTGATTACCGGGCTTGCAGACGAAAAGGAAGTCCGCCCGGAGGTCGAGGACCAGTCGGCACAGGGACTGGCAGCAGTACAGGTCGTCGCCGAGGAAGACCGGCCGGTAGGGGCGCAGCTCGTCGCTGTGGGCGGGCAGCCAGCGCTTGGCGGCGTTGCGCTCGCAGTCCTGCTTGCGCTGCTCCTCGGACAGACCCGGCTGGTCCGCGGCCGGGTCCTGCTGGGGCTGGACGAACTCCGGCATGAGCGGCAGGACGCGGTTGTGGCCGTCGGCGACGACCGTCGCCGCGAGCATCGTATGGAAGTACTGCTCGGTCTTGTGGGCCCCGACATGGCGGATCGAGCACTGCGGGCAGCGGATCGAGTCGGAGCAGTGGATTTGGATTCCGTCGAGCGCGACCGCAATGCGGCCGTCGAGGCGGAGGAAGGGCTCGAGGGCCCCGTGGTCGCGGGCGGTTCGGAGGCAATCGGCAAACAGGGGGGCGAAGCGGTCGGGGTCGTGTCCGTCGAGGAGATTCCGAATGGAGTTGTCACAAGGGATGTCCTCGACACCGAACAGGGACTGGCAATTGGAGCGAGCGGCCTGTTTCTGCATGCGGCGTTGGAAGTCGAGAAAGGAGGGTGCTTGGAGGAAGAACGTCGCCAAGGCGCAGGAGGCGGCGTCGGCGATGCTGTAGCGCTTGTTCGCGCCGGTTCGGGGATCGGGCAAGGCGGAGGCGATCTGGCGGAATCTGTTGAGGAGGGACTCAAGGACGGGAACGGGGGCCACATCTTATGTTTCAAGGCGGTGACCGCAAAGTCAAGAGCCCAGAAACTGGCCCCTCATTCGGGCATCTGCAGCGGCAAGAACCCCAACGCAGCCTAAATTTAGAACTGCTGTCCGGCGGCGGCCGGTCTTTGCCGGTCCCGGGCAAGTACAATGCAGGCTGGGTGAGGGCGCTTACCGCAGTGCTGATGGCGGCCTGTGCCTCGGCGGCCTGGGCACAAGGCACCGGCTTCAGCCTGGATGTCCCCTACGAGCGGGATCGTCCCGTCGACCGCGTCCTCGACCGGGTCGATCCGAACGACGACGACTGGCTCGGCGAGCGGGACTACGAGGCGATCGATTCCGAACTCAAGGAGATTGCCCGCTCTCTGGTCGACGATCCAGGCTCGTTCGAGGCGCTGGCCGACAAGACGGACCGGTTCCGCAGCCTCGAGCTGGTCGAATTCAAGATCGTTTCCACGCGAAGGGATCCCTCTGGCAGAGACATCTCGCAGGTCGGAGTCCGGATCGAGCTGGGAGGAGCGGCTTCCGGTGGAGGCCTGCTTTCCCTGCTGGGGTCGGCGACGATGACTTGGTCACGGGCCGATGGCGGTTGGGCACTGCAGGGAATCGCGCCAGGGGACTTCCGCGAGACGCGCTCGAGCAGTCACGGATTCACCGAAGTCACAGACCACGCGTTTGGCGCGATCGACTCATTCAAGGAGCAACTCGCTCTTGGGGTGGACTCTTGGAGGGACTCGCTGGACGCGGCTCTGGGCGTATCGGTCTACGGCCATCAAGGGATCTCGCTCGGGGACTTCGATGGCGACGGTCTCGAGGACCTCTATATCAGCCAGCCGGGTGGGCTGCCGAACCGCCTGTACAGAAATAGCGGCGACGGCACGTTCTCGGACTCGACGCGCGGCGCCGGCCTGGACATCCTGGACGAGACGTCGATGAGCCTGTTCGCCGATGTCGACAACGACGGCGACCAAGACCTGATCCTGATCGGAGCGACACCGATGCTGTTTCGCAACGGGGGAATGGGACTGTTCGCCCTTGATGACGGGGCAGGCCTCGATGTCGCGGACAACCGCGCGGCGATGTTCACCGGGGCCGCGATAGCCGACTACGACATGGACGGAGACCTCGATCTCTACGTCTGCGCGTATGATTTCTGGCAATCAGGGTCCAGCTACGACGCTCCCACGCCCTACTACGACGCCGTCAACGGGCCCGCCAACTTGCTCTTCCGCAATGACGGGCACGGCTCATTCGAGGAGGTTTCGAGCGGAGCGGGCCTGGAGCCGAGCAACGACCGATTCAGCTTCGCCGCAGCTTGGGGGGACTATGACGACGACGGCGATCCCGATCTGTACGTGGCTAATGACTTTGGCCGGAACAATCTCTACCGCAACAACGGAGACGGGACGTTCTCGGAAAGATCCGCCGAATCCGGCGTGGACGACCTCGGCGCGGGGATGTCTGCCGCCTGGGGCGACTATGACAACGACGGCGACTTGGACCTGTACACAGCGAACATGTGGTCCTCGGCCGGGCTTCGGATCACAGGGAGCGCCCAGTTCGACAGCGTGGCTCCCCAGACAAGCGCGCGCCGTCTGTTTCGCCGACAGGCGCAGGGAAATTCGCTGTTTCGAAACGATGGCCCCGCGGGCTTCCACGACGCGAGCGACGAGGCCGGAGTGCGCACCGGGCGATGGGCCTGGGCATCGGACTTCGTGGACCTCGATGGCGATGGCCTGCTCGATCTCTTCGTGCAGAACGGATTCATAACTGGCGAGCGAATGGACGACCTATGAAGTTTCTTCTGGCGGCAGGTCGTGTCGCAATCCCCGCTTCGAGCCGAAGGTTCCAAGCAGTACGCCGACGCCTGGCGCGCGATCAACATCCTCATCCGGTCCGACGGCACCTGGAGCGGAAGGGAGCGCAACCTGTGCTTCCGTAACCGCGGGGACGGGACGTTCGACGATATCTCGTTCACAAGCGGGCTCGACCTGGATGCCGACGGACGGGCATTCGTGCCGCTCGATCTTGACGCTGACGGCGATCTCGACCTGATCGCCAAGAACCGCAACGGGGTGCAGCTGCGGGCATTTCGGAACGACTTGCGAACGGGGAACACGCGGCACCTGACGGTGCAACTCGAAGGGAGGCAGAGCAATCGCGACGGCGTCGGCGGCCGAGTCCAGGCGCTCACTGACCGTCGAACCTTGACGCGAGAGATCGTCTCGGGCAGCGGCTACCTGTCTCAGAGGTCTAGAGTTGCGAGATTCGGCCTGGCGGAAGGGGAGGTCGTGCAACGTGTCCGGGTGCGGTGGCCGGGCGGCTTGGTCCAGGAAATCGACGGGCCGCCGGGGCAGGGCCGGGTGCTGCTGGTCGAGGGGGAGGCCGCGTTCCGGGAGACGCCTCCGTCAGAACCATCGACGCAAGCCTCCGAGGCTGCGGGTGCCTCGGTTCCGGAAGCGCGTCAGGGCACGTGGCTGGCTGCGCCATTGCCGGCACCCGACTTCGAACTCCGCGTCGCCGGAACTGCCGGCCACATCGCGCGGCTGTCCGAGTGGCGCGGCCGCAGGGTTCTTCTTAACTTCTGGGCCACTTGGTGCCCGCCATGCCGTCGTGAGCTAGCCCAGTTCCAGCGCCGCTCGGCCGATTTCGAACGGTCGGGCGTAGAAATCCTGGCTGTCTCGGTCGACGATCCAGCCAACGCGGACGCGGTGACGGCCCTTTCCCGCGAATTGGGACTGGAGTACCCGGTCCTGCTGGCCGACCGGCAAACCGCGGAGAGCTATAGCGTTCTCAACGAGCGCTTGTTCGACCGCCGGCGACCGCTGGCGATTCCGACAAGTTTCCTTCTGGGGCCTGACGGGCGAATCGTCAAGGTCTACAGGGGTGAGGCAGATGCAAGCTTGATCCTCCGGGACGCGCGGACCGGAACGGGCAGCCCGCTGCCGTTCGACGGGAAGTGGGCGCAATCGCAGCCGAGGCGGGATTTCGAGGATCTCGCGTCGGCATTCGCCGAAAGGGGTCTCAGCGACCCGGCGCGAAGTATGTTCGACGAAGCCCTCGCGACCGGGGAGCGCTCGCCGCGACTGCTGAATAATCTGGCCGGAATCCTGATATCGGACGGCGAACTGTCACGGGGCGAGCAACTGCTGCGCGAGGCGCTGGCCATTCAGCCCGGGATGACGGACTCGCAGGTCAACCTGGCGGCCCTGCTTGTCACGCAAGGGGCTGCTGCCGAGGCCGAGGCGCTTCTCGAAGAGGCGCTGGCGGCGCAGCCCCGTGACGGCCAGGCGCTGTCCGTCCTAGGGTCGATTCGGTTCACGCAGGGCCGGTCCGAAGACGCAGAGACGCTGTTTCGGCGTGCCGTGGAAGTCCAGCCGGGCGATGCAAGATTCCGCGAGAATCTCGGATCTGCTCTGGCGTCAAGGGGCAGGTTCGCGGACGCCCTGCGGGAATACGAGAAGGCGCGAGACCTCGGCTCTTCGAGCGCGCCGCTCCATACCAACCTCGCGGTGCTCTACATGGAAACCGGACGCGTCGAGCAGGCACTCGGGTCATTTCTAAGTGCGGTTGACGCCGACCCGGACTCTCCGGGCCCGCATCTCAACCTAGCCCGGTACCAATTGCAGGCACAGGAAGTCGACAAGGCGATGATCTCGATCCGGCGTGCCCGGCAGGCAGCACCAAGAGATCCGGGAGCGTTGCTGCTGGAAGCCCAGGCATTCGCGATGCAAGGGCGGATGCAGGAGGCTCGAGATGCCGCGGAGGAGGCGCTCCGCCTGGACCCGAGTTCGACGGAAGCGACGCAACTCCTAGAGTCGCTTCGTTGAGCCCTCATCGGCGAGGCGAGCGCGCAAAGACACAACGGAGTGGAGCTGGACCCAGCTGGGCGCTCTTGCCGAGCAGGCCGGGACCTTGGCGGCTATCGGGCGGTCGAGGCGAGAGGACGAGTCGATCCACTCCCTCGGCAAGGCAAGCGCAGCGTAAGGCTCCGGAGTCGCTGCCCGGTGCCCCGGTTGTGAGTTCAGCCCCATTCGGAAGCACGTCGCAACCCGAAAGCCCTGCGTTCGTGGCGGAGTGGCTGTCCGACTCCGCATTCGAACACACCGACCCCAAGACAGCTCGCCGCTTGGATCCTAGCACCCGCTCTCGCCCGGATCGGACCCTGCATTTCATCCGGGTGGGCTCCGACTCGGTCTCCCGGGCATGCAGCGGGACCACCAGGAAAATCCTGTCGGCGCGGCCAAGACCTGCATCGGCGGCGCCTTCTCCGAAGCGAAAACCGGGCACCGCAGCTGCGCTGGGAACCGGACCCTACAGCTTTGCCTTGACAGGTCTCGAAAAAGACTTGCCGCCGCCGCCTCGCGGCGCTATTCTAGCGTCGGTTCCGGCGCATCTGAGTAATCGTCCGACGCTCCTCGGGCACGCGGGCGCCCGGTATCGGGGAGGATCCATGAAACGCATCACTCGGAGAGAAGCTGCCGGCGCAACCCTGGGATCGCTAGCGATCCGCGCGAGCGCTCAGTCGCCCAGCGACCAGGTCGGGGCATCCCTGATCGGTGCCGGCGGAATGGGCCACGGGCATGTCGAGCGCCTTCTGACGCGAGACGACGTGCGCATTGTCTCGATCTGCGACGTCGACCAAGCGAACGCCGAACGCGCCGGCCAGACCGTCAATAGCGGCCGCGGCGAGACGCCGAAGCTGGTCGGGGACTTCCGCAGAGTCCTGGAGGACAAGGAGGTGGACGCGGTGGTCGTCGCGACGCCTCACCACTGGCACGCCCCGATCGCGGTGCGCGCGATGCAAGCCGGCAAGGATGTCTACATCGAGAAGCCGGCGAGCCATGTCTTCCGCGAGGGACGGCTGCTAGTCGAAGCAGCGAAGAAATACGGACGCATCGTCCAGCACGGCACGCAAATGCGCTCGAGCGAAGTCACGAAGAAAGCGGACGAACTGCTCAAGCAAGGCGTCATCGGGGAAGTCAAGATGTCGAAGGCTTGGAACTGTCAGCGGCACGAGCACAGGCAGCCCGTCGCCGACACCCCGGTCCCCCCGGGCGTGAACTACGACTTGTGGGTCGGCCCCGCGTCATTCGACGGCAGTTTCAATTCCAACCGCTACAACCGCAACTGGAATTGGTACCGGGCCTTCGGGAACGGCGATATCGGGGGCGACGGCCCGCACGATATCGACCTCGCCCGCTGGGGTCTCGGAGTCGAGACGCACCCTATCCGCATCACCGCGCACGGCAGCAGGATCGACCTGGAAGGTATTCGCGAATTCCCGGACAACATGACAGTTGCCTACCAGTACGAGGAGGGCAAGGTGCTCATGTACGAGGATCGCGGCTGGACCCCCTACGGCCTCCACGGATTCGACAGCGGCAACGCGTTCTACGGCACCGACGGCTACATGATCTTCTCTCGGAGGGGCTACTTCCAGGTGTATCTCGGCAAGAACGAGGTTAAAGGGCCTGGCATGGCACACGGACCGACGGGCCACCCCGAGCACATGTACAACTTTCTCGACTGCGTTCGGAGCCGCGAGCAGCCCATCGCCAACGCGGAGGTCGCGCACCTCTCGTGCGGCCTCGTGCATCTCGGCGAAATCGCGTACCGGGCCGGTCGGGTGCTGCACTTCGATCCCGCGAAGGAAACATTCGTCAACGATTCCGAAGCAGACAAGCTCTTGACGAAGGAGTACCGGGAGCCTTGGTCGATGCCGGACCCGGTCTAGATTGATCGCCCGCCTTTTTTGAATTCTCCTTCCGCCGAGGCAAGACCAGTAGAGTCGAGGAGAGACGCGCGCACCTTAGCAAGGAAGCAGTAGCTGTTTTGGGGTGTTCCTACGGCTTTCGCCATCTGTAGGTGCCTCACTGGCCTTCCCGCATAGCCACGGTTCCTCTCCCCGCTCGTCAAACCGGACGTGCAGTTTCCCCGCATCCGGCTTTCAGTGGAAATCATGCCTTCGCCCACGGAAGGCTCGCAGTCGTTGGCGCGAGGCGGACGAGGCCGTACTCTTCGCGCAGCCTCTTGTCCGGGAATCGCACGTACTTCCCGGCCTTCACCTTGTGCTTCCGACAGAGCCACTGGCGCAGCCGCCGGACCGCATGCTGGTCGATCGCGTTGTAGGCCGGACTCACTTGCCCGAGATGGAAGTAGTTCGCCCATCCGGTCATGGACCGGTTCAGGTGTTCTATCATCTCTTCCCGGGACATTTGCCCGTACCTTGGCGCCGTCCATTCGCTGATCTTGCGGCAGATGCCTTGGACGCTTGCCTTGCTGGGGCGGGTGCCAATGTAGGCTCCCTTCCCGTTCGGGCGGTAGTTGCGTCCGATGCGGTAGCCCAGGAACTCGAACGGCTCCTCCGGGCACCGCAGGCAGCGGGTCTTCCGTGCGTTGACCGGCAGCTTCAGAACTCCCATGATCCGTTGGACCGCCGCCAGCATCCCTGCCGCCGGGGCCTTGCCGATCACACAGAAGTCGTCCGCGTAATTCACGATCTCCGCGCGGAAGCGCCGGGCATAGCCCAGCGTCTTCCAGCCCAGTATGAAGCGCCGCATGTAGAGGTTGCTGAGCAAGGGCGAGATCGGAGCCCCTTGCGGAGTCCCTTTCCGTTCCCTGCGCGCCCGGTTCGTGCGGCGTGTGCCGCCCTGTCCGTCGTCCTCCTCGACCGGCATCTCCAGCCATCCCTTGACGAGTCCGAGCATCCGCCCGTCGCTCACGCGCCGCGCTATGCTCCGCATCAGTTCCGCGTGCGGAATTTCGCCAAAGTAGTTGGCTAGATCGCCATCGACAACCTCGTTGCACCCCCTGTTCAGGAGGCTGTGGACGTGGTTGACCGCGTCGTTCGCGCTCCGCCCCGGCCGGTAGGCGTACTGCTCCGGTTGCAGGTCGGCTTCGACAATCGGCGCCAGCACTAGCAGGGCCGCCGTCTGCGCCACCCGGTCCCGTATGCAGGGGATCCCCAGGGGCCGGAACTTGCCGGGCTGCTTCTTCGGGATCAGCACCTGCCGCACCGCTTGCGGCGCGTAGGTCCCGTCCTTCAGCTCCCTTGCCAGTTCCCCAAGCCATGGCTCCACGCCTCGCTCCTCGATGTCCTGGAAGCTCTCCCGGTCCACCCCGGCAGCCCCGCCGTTCCGGCGGACCTGCCTCCAGGCTTCCCTGAGAAAGTCCTCCCGCCACATCTTGTCGCTCAGCGCATGGAACCGCAGCTTCGGTTCTTCCTTCGCTTTCGCCTGTAGCACGGTCTGGAGTTTCCGAACCTTTCCTGACCCTGTTAGACCTTCGTCAGTGGTCATGCCTTGTCTCCTTTCCGTCCTGCTCTCCACTCAAGGCCCCTTTCCTCCGCGGGCGTTACCCCGCCTCTGCGGTACTACGGGCCTATCCGCCACCCTGCCGGCCCGGCCTGCCCCTCGCGGGGTTCCAGTTGATGCGTGCCGCATCTCCGACAGGGCTTCCCGTGTTGCTGCTTCCTTCCTCTTCCATGCGTGCCAGCGCCATTACCCCGGCGGGAACGGATCGGTGCATCTGTCGCTCTCTTCCCGATCCGCCAACGGCCTTCCCCTTAACCACGAAAGAGTCGGCTCCCGCATTAAATGTTGCGAGGCCTGCTCGGCGTTCACTCGCGTTCCGGCCCGCATGTTCGCTGAGCCGCCCTAGGCGGCCCTTTGTCACCAGAGTGCTTCAGCCCACTTCGTTACCTCCGTGAACCGCCCTGGCTGCTACCAGCCGGAGCGTCAGTTGCTGGACGGGATTCGCACCCGCCAGAGGGAAGCGCCTTTCCACGGCGCACGCAGTTCTCAGTTTGGGTTTTTTGGATGCTTACGGGCCGTGTAGGAGCCGGGAGCGAGGGACTAGTTTCTGTGGGCTTGACTTTGCGGGTGCCGCTTTCGACGATACAATGTGGCCTCCGTTCTCGATTCCCTCCTGCACAGCTTCCGCCAAGCCGCCTCGGGCCTGCCCGATGCCCGCCGCGGCTCCAACAAGCGCTACGCCCTCGCCGACGCCGCCTCCTGCGCCCTCGCCACCTTCTTCTTCCAGGCTCCCTCCTTCCTCGAGTTCCAGCGCCGCATGCAGGAGGACACCTCCCGCTCCAACTGCCACACCCTCTTCGGCGTGCAGGCCATCCCCTGCGACAACCGCATTCGCGACCTGCTCGACGGTGCCGACCCCGCTCTGTTCGCCGACCTGTTCCCCCTCTGCCTCGACAGCGTCCGCGAGCAGGGCGCCCTCGCCCCCTTCGAGCGCCTCGGCGGCCGCCTGCTCGTCGCTCTGGACGGGATCCAGATCCACTGCTCCGACTCGATCCGCTGCCCGCAGTGCTCGACCCGCCATGTCGGGGCTCACAAGACCGAGCAGTACTTCCATACGATGCTCGCGGCGACGGTCGTCGCCGACGGCCACAACCGCGTCCTGCCGCTCATGCCGGAGTTCGTCCAGCCCCAGCAGGACCCGGCCGCGGACCAGCCGGATCTGTCCGAGGAGCAGCGCAAGCAGGACTGCGAGCGCAACGCCGCCAAGCGCTGGCTGCCCGCCCACAGCGCCGAGCTGCGCCCCTACCGGCCGGTCTTCCTCGGCGACGACCTGTACTGCTGCCAGTCCCTGTGCCGCCTCGTCGGCGACCTCGGGGCGGACTTCATTTTCGTCTGCAAGCCCAGCTCCCACAAGCGTTTGTACGAACTGCTCCACGACGACTTCACCCACTCCAGCGGCTGGATCAAGACCCGCAACCAGCCGCAAGCAGGTCGAGTTGCAGCGCTTCCGCTGGATGCACGGGCTGCCGGTCCGCGACAGCGACGACGCCGTGCAGGGTGCCTGGGTCGAGTTCGCCATCGAGCGCAACGGCAAGCGCACCTACACCAACACGTTCTTCACCAGTTTGGAAGTCACCGCCGACAACGTGGCGGACATCGCGCGGGCCGGCCGCGCCCGGTGGAAGATCGAGAAATGTGCAATTGCACATTTCTCGATAAATGTGAATTTCAGGATTATGTGAATTCCGCTCTGTAAGCCCTTGCCAAGCCGAGGCACGGGGGCTCTGCGGGTTCACATAATCCTGATGGCCTCAGAGCGTCCGGAGGAACTCAATCAGGCCTTTGTCCTCCTTCCATGGCCGTGCCGGTTGCGTCTTGGGCGGGTCGCAGCAAGCGATCGCTTGGGCCTTGGTCTCGAGATCCACCTCGGCATAGATGTTCGTGGTATCGACGCTGACGTGGCCGAGCCAGGCACGGATCGTGTTCAGATCCACACCGGCGCGCAACAGATGAGTGGCGCAGCTGTGGCGCAGTGTGTGGGGGCTGATAACGGCCTTGGCCGTCAGGGAGGGCACCCGCTGCGCGGCAGCCTCGGCGCACCGTTTGACCAGTGCTCGGATACCAAACCGTGTGAAGGGATGACCGGTCCGGCTGTGGAACAGGAAGGCGTCCGCAGGGCGGTCGCCCGCCAGTTCGGACAGCACAGTGGCTGTACTGGGCCAGACTGGGACACGGCGAATCTTGCCACGCTTGCCATGCAGGGTCACAAGGGAATGGGACTCCGGGCGATCGGCTAGCTGCAAGTCGCCGACCGTCAGGCGGGTCAGTTCGGATACGCGGGCGCCCGTGTTGTACAAGAAAACAAGGACTGCGTACTGGCGGCGACCCTGGGCTGTGGTGCGGTCCGGCACGGCCAGCAGGGCGTCCATTTCGTGCTTCTCGAGGTAGGTCACGGGGCGCGGATCCGCCCGTTTCGCCGAGATGGCCCGGATCTGGCCGGCCCATTCGAGATGCTCGGGATCACGGCTGGCCACGAAGCGGGCGAAGGAGCGGATGGCGGCCAGGCGTTGGTTGCAGGTTTGCGGCGAGCAGCCGCGTTGTTCGGCGAGGCCGGCCAAGAAGGCCCGCACTTGCGCGGCGCCCATGTCGCGTACAGCGAGGCGCTCGGACGGCTTGCGGGCCTGTTCGGCGAGGCAGGGCACGAGCAGGGTGAACGTGTCGCGATAGCCGAGCTGGGTGTTGCGCGACAGGTTGCGTTCGCTCACCAGATGCTCCGCCAAGAAGCGGCGCAGCCAGAAACCGAGAGTGGATCTGTCACGCATGGCAGCCTCCGCGAGGTTCGGCATACCGCGCGAAGCGCGCCGAGGCGGCGCCCAGCAGTTCGGGGGTCATGCTCAGGTAGAGCTGCGTCGAGGCCAGGCTGACGTGCCCCAGGTAGGTCGACAGAACCGGCAGCAGGCGCTGGACGTCCTGTCCCTGGCGGTACCAGCTGACCAGCCGATGCTGGGCAGCGGCGTGCCGCAGGTCGTGCAGACACGGCTGACGGCGGGCTCCCTCCAGAAGCGGGATGCCAGCAGCTTCGCGCACGACCCGGAAGCGGCCGCGGACCGTCGCTTGGCGTAGCGGCGTGCCGTCTCGGTTGGCGAAGAAGGGGTGCCCGGCCGCCCCGGCGGGATCCGCCGGCAGGGTGCGGGCCGCATGGGCTGCCAGGGCTTTTCCCAGGGTCGGATCCAACGGGACGAGACGGGTCTTGTAGTAATGTTGCGCGCAACATCACGGCAAGAATGTTGACCAAACAGAAATGTTGAGCTGGGCTCGTAAGCCATTGTGAAAAAAGGCCATACAGCCGGAATCGCGCAACATAACTATGGGCGTTCAGACCTTGCCGAGAAGAGCCGGCAAGCTGTCCCGTGCTCCGTTGAAGGCTCCCTTCTGGTTGACACGCCTGTCCACGGCGTCGATCGCGGTCCCGATACTGTCCAGCCAAGTCAGAAAGCGTCGTGCCGGGCCCGACAAGCAGCAATACTGCTGCCGGATAGGCCCGCATGTTCCAGCTACGCAACGTACGCAGAAATGATTGGTTGGAACGGATCCCGGGTCGGTTCCCCGGGACTGTTCCGGTCGGTTGGTGAGGTCACGGTGGTTCTCTCCCGATACCCGGAGACGGTGCTGAGAGGGGAAAAGTTATGTTGCGCGATTCGGGCTCTACGGCCTTTGTTCACAGGCCCTTGCGAGCCCAGCTCAACATTTCTGTTTGGTCAACATTCTTGCCGAACTTCGATTTGCGGACAGTCAGCAGCAGGTTGGCCAGATCGACATCAGCATGGGTGAGTTGCAGGGCCTCCCCGAGACGCAAGCCTGCGCCATACAGCAGTAGCAGCAAGGCGCGGAACGTCTGCGGCCCGAGTTGCCGCACACGCTTGAGAGGGGCTTGCGCGGCCTCCAGCAGGCGGCCCACCTCGTCCCGGCTATACAGATACGGAGGGGCCGAAGGGGGGCGTGGCGGCTCCAGCGCGGGCAGCGGCGAGCGGCTGGCCAGCTCGCGCCCCAGCGCGTAGCGGTAGAAGCCATCCAGAATCGAACGTTTGACGCTTCGCGTGGGGGTCAAGGGTCCGGAGCCGGTCAGAAAGGCGGCGGCTTCGTGCTCCCCGACTTCGTCGAGGTCGGTCTCGCTACCCACGAGGCAAGCGTAATGGTTGAGTGCGTTCGCGCCAGCTTGGAAGCGCGCTCCCGAGGAGCGCTTCCAGGCGACGTAACGCTCAATGGCGTCCCGGACTGTCACAGCACGCCCTCCCAATCGAAGGCGGCCACTTCCCGTAACGCGCCGAGCCCGGTCTTGGCGTAGACCGCGGTCGAGTCCGGGTGCCGGTGTCCCAGACAATCCCCGATCTGCTTCAGGGAGAAGCCTGTATCCAACAGGTGCTGAGCACAGGCATGCCGCAATGCGTGGGGCCCGCTGCGCTGCGAATCGATGCCTAACCGTCGCAGGCGGGGTCCGACGACGCGCCAGAGCCCGGTCGTGCTCAGCGGTCGGGCCGGGGCTTGCAGGGACAGGAAGACCTCGCGGTGCAGGGAGGCTGGACGCACGCCCCGCACATAGCGCAGGATGGCGTCACCGACCGTCCGCGACAACGGATACAGGTGAGTACGCCCCGGCTTGGGGCAGCGGACGCACATCGTTTCCGCCACCCAGTCGAGGTCGTCCAGGCGCAGTCCGCGGACTTCCCCCGAACGCAGGCCGTAGACAGCGAGCAGCAGGAGGATGGCCTGGTCCCGGACATCCGCTGGCCGGTCCCCTTCGGTGGCGGCCAGCAGCCGCTGCACGTCCTCCCAGGCTGGGCCCGCTGGCAGGGTCTCCAAGGAGTACTGACGGGGCAACGGGATCGCTGCGGCCAAGCCCGGACGGCACCGGCCGCAGTCCTCGGCGTACCGAAAGAACGCTCGCAAGGCGCTGGCATAGGCAGCCAATGTCTTCCGCGCCACATCCTGCGACGCTTTGTCCGCCAAGGCCCGGTCCACATCGGCGACCGTGATGTCTGCCAGCGACGGCTTGTCGCCACAGTGCCGGCGCAGGAACTCCCGCGCTCGGGAGCAGTAGTTGCGGACCGATTCCGCAGACAGTCCGCGCTCGCGGAGCAAGCTGTCGGCAAACGCCGCCAGCCGCTCGGCGTGGGGCGTCGGCTCGGGATCTGTCGCATCCAGGCGTCCGCTGAAGCGAAGCCACCTCAGCGTGCCTGTTACGAAGGCCCGCTGACGCTTCCCGCCTTGCTCGACTTTGCGGCCGGCCGCCCACCGCTGCCCGGCCGCTTCGACCTCGGCGACCGGGATCGGGCCCGGCTCCTGCAAGGGCAGCAACTGCACCGCCTGCAGCTGGTGTCTGGCGACATCGCGGATCGTTCTGTCTGCGAGCCCTCGTGCCGCGCAGTGATCTAGGTAGCAGAGGCGCAACCGGAGCAGCGGGGCGGCTAGGTGCCGCTGCACCGTTCGCGCCTCCTTGAAGAGTGTTTCGAACATGTTCAGACCTCCTTTCGAAACGAAAGACGATCCGACAATCCTGCCACCGCCGTATTTTTATGTGAACTGGCAGAGCCCCCGTGCCTCGGCTTGGCAAGGGCTTACAGAGCGGAATTCACATAATCCTGAAATTCACATTTATCGAGAACGAGGGATTCAACTGCCTGGCGCGCCACGGTTACAACATCAAGCGGAATTTCGGGCACGGCCGCAACGGTCTCGCCAACCTGCTCGCGACGCTGAACCTGTTCGCCTTCGCGCTGCATGCGGTCCAGGATTGCGTCTCCGACTTGTGGCGGCAATGCCGGGCTCGGGCCGGCACCCGGCGCAACTTCTTCGCGACCCTGGGCTTCCTCACGGAGTGGTTCTGCTTCCGCAGCTGGACCGCCCTGTTCGAGACCCTGTTAAGAAAGCGCCCGCCACCGGCCAGTCCCCGGGTGGCTGCGCTCGCCCCGTCATGACGCAACCGGCCAGCCATCCGGCCAGCGGCGGGCTCGTCCCGAACCCAGCGGCGGGGGTGCGCCTGGCAAGGCCCGCGAGCACGCCACTGCCCGTGCCATGCAGCCCGGCCCCCCCGGCCTGCGTTCCCAGCCGCCCTGATCACCCCGCAACTGCCTCTCTACGGCACGCCCAAACGCTCGCCGATCCCAACCCACACCAGCCAGCTCCCCCATCCTGAGAATTGCTGAGGCAAGACGCTGCCTCTTGCGCGAGGCAGCACTTTTGCTGTAGGATCGTTTTCAATATGGTCGGCGAGGTGCTCTGAGCCGGCTGGTGGATTAGGGGGTTGTGATGCGTTTTCCTTCGCTTGTTTTCCTTGCCGTCTCCGTTCTTGTGCTAGGGGAGGCGCCGCTCGGGGCGCAACAATCCGGGCTTACCGGATCAGTGACCGACACGACGGGGGCGGTGATTGTGGCTGCCGAGGTCTCCTTGGTGAACAGAGACACGGGCGTCGACCGCGTGGCGCAGACCAACGAGTCCGGAGCATTCAACTTCACGCTGGTGCAACCAGGCACCTACGAATTGCGCTGCGAGTCTGTTGGCTTTAAGACCTACAGGCAGTCGGGATTGGTGATGGAGACCGGGTTGACCAAGACCGTCAGCATCCAGCTCGAGATTGGCGAGATCACCGAGACCATCGAGGTGACCGGGTCAGCGCCGCTGCTGGAGACAGAGAACACCACCGTAGGACAGTTCATCGAGCGCACCACGGTCGCGCAAATGCCGGTGGGCAGCAGGCAGGCGGGCCAGCTCATCAAGCTAGCCGGCAACGTGACATTCGCCACCTCGGGCGGCGGACTCTACGATCTCCCGTTCTTTTCGATGGCCGGCGGGCGCTCCCGCAACCAGATGTGGCACCTGGACGGCGGCGTGGTGCAGAACATGGCGCTGGGCATCGCGCAGCTCAACCTCAATCCGCCCGTGGAATCCCTGCGCGAGTTTAAGGTCGAGTCCAACAACTACGCGGCCGAGTTCGGACGTACAGGCAACGGCCTCATCATCATGAGCACCCGTTCAGGAACCAACAACTTCCACGGAGCTCTGTACCACAACTTCCGCAACGACAAGCTGGACGCCCGCACCTTCTTCGCGCCAAGCATCGCCCCTCTCCGCTACAACATTTTCGGCGGCTCGCTAGGCGGCCCGATCAAGCGGGACAAGTCCTTCTTCTTCGTGAACTACGAAGGCCAGCGGCGCAGCGACGGGCTGACCATCGCGAACACCGACGTTCCGCACCCCGTCGAGGTGCAGGGCGACTACTCGAACCGCTCCGGCTTCGCGCTCAACGACCCGCTGACCGGGGAACCCTTCGACAACAACACCATTCCCCAGAGCCGCATCGACCCCCTAGGCAGGACGTTTGCGAGCCTATACCCCGCCCCGAACGCACCGAGCCCGCTGACCTCCGCTCCGCGCGACAACTTCGTCAAGAATGTCGCCAACCGGGGCTTGTCGGATTTCACGACGGTCAAGGTCGACCACAACTTCGGGCCCAGCGACCGGCTCTCCAGCCGCTTCAGCTATGTCTCCGCACCGGCGGAACCAGAACCCGTCTTTCCCAACGAGTTCGCCGATTTCAGAGCCTCGAAGCAGACCCGCTCGAATCTCGTCTCAACGTCCACTTGGAATCACAACTTCACGACCACTTTGGTGAACGAGTTCCGCTACACCTTCGGGAACCGGACGTTCACGACTCGCGGACTCGGGACCGGCAGCGGTAAGAACGGCGAGATCGGAGTGCCGAACGCTGACCCGGATTTCTTCGCCACGGTGAACCTGACGGGCTACACGCGGCTGGGCGCCGGTAACCAGCAGCGGATCCAGAAGCCTATTCGCACCCATCAAGTGGTGAATAACACATCTTGGTTCAAGGGCGCGCACAGCGTTAAATGGGGCCTGGAGTACCGCTACTCGCGGAACCAGGACGACTTCAATCAGTACGCGGGCGGCAGTTTCAGCTTCAACAACCGAGTGACCGGAGACGGCTTGGCGCAACTCCTGCTGGGATGGACCACGAGGGGGCAGCTGGTCGACACCGACATTCTCAATACGCGCAGCGACTACTGGGGTGCATACCTGCAGGACAGCTGGAAAGTGTCGGACAGGTTCACCCTGAACATTGGGCTGAGGTGGGACGTGGACACGCCTCGGTGGGAGTTGAGCAACAACCAGAGCGGGTTCGACCCGGACGGGACGAATCCGGTCTGCAACTGCGCGGGAGCAATGCTTTTCGCAGGTCGCAACGGACTCAGCAAGTACGCGCACGACACCGATCTGAACAACTTCGGACCTCGAGTGGGCTTCGCATACCGCGCAGGCGGTTCGACGGTCATACGGGCCGGCTATGGCATCAACTACAACGGGGCCTACGCACGGGCTGTTCCGTTCACGCAGTTCTGGACTTTCTCGAAGACGCTGGACATCAACTCGCCCGACGGGGGCTTCACCCCGGCCTTCATGCTGAGCGACGGCCTTCCCGCCGTGCAGCCGTTCACCGAAGAGGACCGCGTCGGCTCGTTCGGAGCCGTGACCTCCGGCCGCCGAACCGTATCTCCGGATTTTATCCAGCAGAACCAGCAGAACGGCTATTCGCAGCAATGGAACCTAACGCTCCAGAAGCAGTTGCCGGACAACACTCTGCTTGAGGCGCAGTACCAAGCGAACGTCGGGCACAGTCTCGGTGGCCAGAACTATAACTACAATATGATCCCCCTTGCCGGTGGTCGGGGCCCTGAACGACAAAGCCAGGACCTCCGGCTGTTCCCGCAGTACAACAGCGTCTTCGTCGAGAGTCCCGACTGGGGCAATTCGACCTACCACTCCCTGAACGTGAAGGCCGAGAAACGCTTTTCCAGCGGCCTGAGCTACCTGTTCAACTACACGTGGTCGAAGTTCATTGACGATGTAGAATCCGCCAACGAGCTGGGTGGCGAGCAGAACAATGGCTACACCCACTTCCAGCTGCGCCACCTCGACAAAGCTCTATCGGGCAACGACATCCGCCATCGCGCGGTTGCGAGCGGGGTGTACGAGCTTCCGGTCGGGCGCAACAAGCCTCTAGCGGTCGAAAATCCGGTTCTGCACGCGGTGGTCGGGGGCTGGAGCATGGGAGTGATCGCCGAGTTCCGTACTGGCTCTCCCTTCGGGCTCATCGAGCAAACGAATCGCAGCAATACTTTCAGCCATGGCCAGCGTCCAAACGTCCTCGGCGACCACGTGCTGTCCGGGAGCCGGTCGAAGGCCGAGCGGCTGGTGGAGTGGTTCGATACGTCCCAGTTCGCGTCTCCCGGAGTGGGAGTCTTCGGAAACACACCCCGAAACATCTGCTGCGGCCCGGGATTCGGCCTCGTTGACGTCTCGATCCAGAAGCGGTTCAGCATATCCGAAGATGTCAAGCTGGAGTTCCGGGCGGACTTCTTCAACATTGTCAACCATGCGAATTTCCGAATTCCCGAGCGCCGCAACGGCAATTCAGGATTCGGAAGGATTCGCGGCACTCTCGGTACCGGGCGCCAGACGCAGCTAGGGCTCCGTCTCGAGTTCTAGCGTCGAAGGGGGCCGCCCCGCATTGCGACCAGCCTCACGGCCTTCATGCTGTAGATCGCGTCCTGCAGTCGCACTTGCGAGCGCCCTCAACTCGGATCGGCGGTTGTAGTCGCAACAGGAATGGCGGGTTTTCGGAGAGGGTCAGAGCAGGCCCTTGCGGTTCTGCCGGCTTTTCCGGGCGGGCTTCTGCGGCTCAAGCGTGCCGCCTTCGTCGTTGGCGGCTCGCCAACCCTTTCGGCCCGGTTGGACGTAGGAATATCCGGAATGCAGGCACTCCGTTCTAGATGGGAAAGATAGATGGAACCCTACGAGCTTTCCGGTTTCGATGATCTCGCATAGGCCACCCGTGGCGATCGGTCGCGTTCGAATTCGAGGTTGTGTCGTGTGGCTGGTTCTTCCACTGCTCCCTGCAGGGCCGTTGTACTTGACGGTCGTGCTACCGCTCGCAATGCGGAGAGATACATCGGATCCGCGGTAACCTCGGCCCAGCAATCCATTCCCTTGAGGCGTGCGCCAGCCGCGATCGACTGCGCCATCGTGACGGAAGCTAGAATGAATCGCATGAGCAAACTAGTTCCTCTCCTTGTCATCGCGCTCGCTGGGTCCATGTCCGGCGCGGAAGGCCTGGTCTCGCTCATCGACCCTCTCGACGAGCCAGAACAGTACTGTCTGGATGTTCCCGGCTGGGGACGCCGCTTGAATCTCGAAGCGCCGTTGATGGCTCACACCTGCAAGCCCGGAGCCGCTGATGAACTATTCACGCCGGGCCACCCCGGACCTGGCCAGCTCTATATGAAGGCTTACGACCGTTGCGCAGCAGCCGAATCAGCCCGGCCCGGCGCTGCAGTCTTCCTCAATAAGTGCGACTCTTCGAAACTCCAGCAGTTCTCGTTCGAACCGGACGGGAAAATCAGGCTGGCCGACAGCAAGATCTGCCTGACAGTCGCCGGCGGGCAAGGCACGCCGACGAACGGGCCGAGCCACCTACGCAGAGACCTGAGGTTGGAGCCGTGCAACGCGGCTGATTCGGCGCTGTCGCGTTGGCAGATACCGGGATCGAATTGATATGGGCTTAGCCTTCGACGATCAGGTTCAACGCCCTGTAGTCTGGGTCGGCCGAGAGGATCAGTTTGTCTGATCGGCGGGCATAGCAACGAGTCGTTCGGAACACGCCGCCTCGCGTCCGTGGCTGAACAGCAATCGGTCCGCGGCCGACTGGGCAGCCGCGGTCGAAACGAGCCCATCCCATCCGCTCCGCCGCCCGCCCTCACACGGAGGATCTGGCTGCGGATCCCGGCTCAGGCCGGGTAGACGACGACACTCCGGTCGACCTGTCGGCCTGTCCTGCTCTGCCTGGCCTCGTGGCCAGGAATGCAGCCGCAAAGGCCGTCCCGTTTCGCATCTCCCGAAGATCTCGGCCCTCCACGGCTAGCCTGAATTCCCACGGCAGTTCATGATGTGACATTTTGCTTGCCGTTCGTGTCGAAAGCGAAGCGGAGCAGGCGGTTGCCGAGCCATGGGATACGGCATTGCTCCTCGGCGAATCCCTGCTTGACGAGGAATGGATTGTTGGCGCGCCGTCCGAACTGGACGGTGATCGTGTGCTCGTCGATGGTGAGGTCGGCGCTGGCGTGGATGAACTTGCGGAACAGCGTCCGCGGGGCCTGGTGCTGATGGCCATGGCCAATCCGGTCGGCGAGCAGGCGGTACAGGGTGGCAGCCATGACGGTGAGCTGGAGATCGATGTCGATCTTGAGCGGCACCGCGGCGGACAGCGCATCCATGTGGAAGAGGTCGATGGCTTGGGCGATGGCGTTCTCGATCAGCATGCGCCGGGCATAGCGGTCGACCAGCCGGGTCGGCGTTTCGTGCATCTGATTGGTGAGCAGCAGGGTGGGCTTGTCGTGCCCGAGATCGGTGACGGCGATCTGGCGGATGGGGTCGGGATAGTCCTTGAGGGTGGTTTGCTGGTCGAGGATGCGAGGGTTCCTGTAGGCGCGGCCGACGTTGTGGAGCGTGATCCGCTGCCAGGCGGCGGGGGGTTCGGCGGCGATGGCGGCGAGCAGCTTGGGGCCGCGCCGACGGAGCGTGAGGAAGTGGATGCCGAGCTGGTCGAGGCGCGCGAGGTTGGCGTAGGTGGTCAGCTTGGAATCGAAGACCAGCTCGCCGGGCCATTGACCGGTGCGCTGCTTCCAGTCCTCGGCGAAGCGCAGGATCTCGTCGTTCTGGGTGCGCTTGCGGAGCGTGCCGCTGGCGTAGCAGAACAGGCGCGCCTCGGCATCGCGGGCGAGGAAGGCGAGGATGCCCTTCTGGCGGCGTGAGCGCTTGGCCACGTAATGCTTTTCGGTCAGGGCGTCGTCGCCGTGGTAGGGGATGGTGTGGAAGTCGAGGTCGAAGCTGGTGCCGCGGGGGAGGCCGGCCTGGAGCGCGGCGTCGGCCCAGGCGCGCATCAGGTTCGGCACGGAGCGGGGGTCGACGCGGCAGCTGTACTCGGTGAGGGTGGCGCGCTTGGGGAAGGCGTTGAGGCCGGCGAAGAGGGCGAGGCCGTCATCGAAGACCTCGGCCATGGCGCGGGAGGGCCGGCCGATGCCCCACAGCTTGAGGGCGAGCAGGGCACGGAAGGCGCAGGGAGCGGGGAGCATCGCGGAGCCCGGCAGGGAGTGCTGTGCGAGCAGGGGGTCGAGGCCGATTGTCTCGAGCCAGGGCAGGAACAGGAAGAGGCCGCCGAAGGGGGTGTGGAGGCGGCGGGGGGCGAGGTCGAGTTGCCTGGCGTCGGCGACATCGGCGGCGTCGGGGCGGACGATGTCGGCGAGCAGGTGGGCGGGCCGGCGGGGGAGGCGGGGCCGGCCGGCGCGGCGCAGGACATTGGCGACGGTGGAGGGGCTGACGGGGAAGCCGGCGGCGTCGAGGGAGCGGGCGATGCGGTGGATCGAGAGCTGGCGCTGGTCGCGGAGGGCGAGGATGCGGCGGTCGCGTGCGGAGATGTCGTGCTTGGTCGGGGACGGCGCGGGGGGCGGGGGCGGTTGCGGTGCGAAGAAGCTCCAGTCGGGATTGGCCAGGAAGTCGGAGCAGAGGTTGCGGACGGTGCCGGGGGCGTAGCCGCAGCGGCGGGCGGCCTCGGAGGTGGAGCAGCCCTCGACGAAGCGGGCACGCAGGGCTTCATAGCGGCGCATGGTGGGCGTGGCGGGCTGGAGGAAGACGTCGTGGGGGTATGTCATGGAAAAATCTGGACTTGTACTATTACACAATATATCATAAATGCATTGATGAGTCAACGTCTGAAGTGGCAGTGGGGTGGAAAGAGGAGCGGACCGGCACTTGGATTCGGCGTTAAGAAATTATAAAGCAATCACTTACGTAAATACTGCGGGTGCCTTCCGGGGGTGCTAGGAATTTCGGGGCAAACTATTATCACACATTGGGTATATATGTACTACATCAGAACAGAGTGATATCAGATAGCGGGTAACTCCTTGTATTCCCGCGTTTTGGGCCGTAGACGGCCCACCGATCTGTCACCACGAAAAATGCGATGGGAATTCAGGCTAGTGCCGTGCCTCCTGCCGGATCGCGTCGAAGTATCGCATCGCCTGCTCCTGGGCCCAGAACCGACGCCGGCCTCGTGCAAGGAACGCGACGTGGCCGCCGTTGGGCGGACTGAGAAAGGAAAGCCAGGGGTTCTCCCGCAAGACGGCCAGGTCGAACGCCTCGAAAGGTATGAAGGGGTCATCCTGGGCATGGATCACCAAGCAGGGGAGCCGGATGCTCTGGAGAAAGCCGGCGGCTGAGCATCGGCGGTAGTAGTCTTTCGCGTCCCGGAATCCAAATGACGGCGCGGTGACCAGCTCGTCAAATTCCCAGATCGACCCCGGGGTCGGAATCCCCGATGAAGCGGAGAACTCGGGCATCGCCGCCTTCTTGCGTCGCAATGCAGCGCGCAGCTGCCGAAGGAAGCGCCTTTCATACACGATGTTTCGCGGAAGGCCGATATTCTTCGAACACAGATCCAGCTTGACCGGGGGCGAAACGGCGCACACAGCGCGGACATGGCTTGGAGGGCTTGCCCCCCACTCCCCCGCGAGTTTGAGCGCCATGTTGCCGCCCATCGAGAAGCCCACCACGAACAAGGGGCGGGGTGCTAGCGCGTTGACGACCTCCCTCAGGTCGGCTGTCAGGCCGGAATGGTAGAGAGTCCGGCACAGGTGCTCGGTACCGCCGCAGTTGCGCACGTTGAGTCGCGCGACATCGAAGCCGGACTCAAGCGCGGTCCGCGCCATCGAAATCATGTACGGGGCTCTGTCGCAAGCGGTCAGGCCGTGAACAGCCAGGACCGTCGGCCGCGAGGAGGCCGGCATGTCGCCGGGCTGCGCGTTCAGCTTTGCAAGAACCTTCGTATCGGGGTCCGTCCGGAAGATTCGGGATTCCGTCGGAAACCGCCGCTCGTCGAGAGACTGGGGCCAGTAGCGCGCCACCACCGTCTGCAGGTCGCCGTGGCGCAGAAGCGGCCGGAAGTCAAGGCGCCAGTCCTCGCTCCAGAGCAGCGTCGGCGGTTCCCGAGCCGGCTCCTCGACCGGGAGAATGTCAGCGAGCGGCACCGGATCATTCGGCGAGCAGCACGCCCAGCTCCTCGAGCAGGTTCGTTTCCATCTCGGACCAGAACTGCCCGTCCATTCCTTTGTGCTCGTAGCGGATCACGCCCTTGCGATCAACGAGCATCATGAAGGGGACGTAGGCTCGCGCCATAACTGACAGATCGGCGAAACGCATCCAGTCGGAGCGATTCGAGACCCCGATCGGGAACTCTACACCGTGTTTGTCCTTGAACCGGTCGATGTTGCCGGGAGCGTTCGGGTTCACCGCCATGGCCATGATCTCGAGGCCCTGGCCTGAGTACTTCTTGTAGATCGGCGCCAATGCCTCGCAGGTGTCCTGGCAGTGTGGGCAGTCGGTCGAGATCCACAGGACCGCCACGACCTTCCCCTTGAGAGAATTCAGCGTGACGGTCTTGCCGGCAACGGTCTTGAGCGCAAGCTCGGGAGCTTCGCGAGGCACGTTGTTGGCCTCGAGCGCAGGCACGAGCAGTGCGCCCGCCAGCAAGCAGGACGCGATCGCAAGCGCAGGAAGGACCCCTCCTGGCCTGTAGAGAGAAGTCTTCATCGCTTTGCACCGAGCGGTCGGGGCCCGGCTTGAGATGCGCCCGCCATCGGCTGGCTCCAATGTCCCGACCGTATCTCCGAACTCAGATTATCACAGGCCTCCGCCGTTCCCCCTGCCCGTGCCAGCCTGCTCTAGCGAGACACGACCGACTCCGCGTAAAGGAGGTCTCCGGTTAGCCCGTCGTAGTACTGAAACACCGCTTGCGGGCTCTCGTAAGGGATCCACCGGTCTCCACCGTCGATCGGGTTGTTGAAAACGTTATTCACCTGCACGACGCAGTAGACCGGGCGCCTCCGCCACTCGTTCGGCGTCCCGTTGACAATGAAGCTCGACCAGCGAATCTCGGTGTTCCGTCCGAAGGAGTCGTACATTCCGGATTTCGGGCGGTCCCCTTCGGAGCGGAGGGGGTGGTTCGTCGAATTGTGCGGGCCGGAGGCGAACTCCCACACACGGTCCGTCAGCTTGATGGCAAAGCTGTTGTGCAGGTCTCCGGTGAGCACGAATACCGGTTTACCCAAGCCGTCCCAGAAGTTGATCAGATCCTCGCGCTCCCATAGGAATGCCGTCCACGCGTCATCCTTGTTCGTCTCGGAGATGTTCGCGTTGCCGGTGCCGCCGACGTGGGAAATCGAGAAGTTCACCGACGAGACGAGGAAGAAGAAGTCCGCATCGGAGGCCTGCATGGTGTCCTTGAGCCACGCCTTCTGCGTCTCGCCCAGCATGGTGCGGCCCCGCTTCTCGCGATCCCTCGTGTCGTGCATCATGCGATAGGAGCGGGTGTCGACGTAGAGGAACTCCGCATTCGAGACGCGCTTGCTGAAGTACGAGCGACGGCCGACCGAATACACCGGATTGCCGTCTTCAAGGGCCGACGGCCTGATGCGGAGCCGGTTGGCATCCAGGACCTCCGCGATCTCGTAGACGCGCGAGTTCGGATCACCTCCTTCGTCGTCGGGGTCGGTGCCGTCAGGATTCGGGTCGAGAAGCATGGCGCCCCAATTGGAAGTACCCCAGTGCACGTGGAGAGTCGACTCTGTGCTCAGTCCAGTGAAGTCCGCCTCCGGATCAGTCAACACGTCGCTGCCTGCCTCCAGCTGCGCCCGGCCGTAGGCGATAGGCGGCGTCTCGGGCACGGGGTTGCTCCAGCCGAGGTAGTCGTACCAAGCCCGGGTCCCGACATCGCGAAAGACCGCTCGGCGATTGCGGCGGCCCGGCTCCCCCGCGCCGTAGATGTCGTTTAGCAGCTCGTGGTCGTCGAACGTGTAATACGACGGAACGTTGCGATGCCAGGCGCGCAGGTTCGCGCCATTCTCGTAGAAATTCTTATAGTTCTCCCACACTCCGGTGATGGCCGGCATCAGCGACACGACTCGGGGCGTCGCCGCCTCGTCGGTTCCGGTCTGAGCGCGCCATTCCTCCACCGAGTACAGGCGTGCCTGGTTCTCGTAGAGCCAGTCCCCGTTCAGGATCGCGAAGTCGATCTTGCTCCTGTCCACTCCACGGGCCAGCTGCCGGAGCATCGTGCCGTGCGTCAGGAGCTCGGTACCGATAGGGCTGCCGCTCGCGTTCTGGTTGTTGCCGCAGGCGAACTCGAACCGGAAATTGAACCGTCCGTCCGGATTGTCCTCGGTCATGAGGCCATCGGCATTGGGCAGCGTGTGGAACGAGCCGGATCGCTCCTCCGTGCCAGCGGGAGCCTCGCCCATGCCGATCTCGTAGTGGTACTTGGTCCCGGCTGCGAGGCCACCGATCAAGACCCAGCCGGTGTTGTCGTCCTCGAGCACCGTCGCTGCGGTGGCGCGCCCCGTAAGGGCGTCAGGCGCGGTGCCGTAGAAAACTGTGAACTCCGCGGGCTGCGATGTTCGGGCCCACACGCCGACGTGATCGTTGCCGAGGCGTCCCAGCACCGGTCCATGCGTGATCGAGGGCCCAGAGGAATCCGACCCGCCGCCGCTGGGACCGCAGCCCCACGGAAGCATCCAGGCAGCAAGTACGAGAATCGCGATTCGGCGCATGTCAACGGAGAGATTACCAGATGGCGACCCCCCGCTCTGCGAGCCGCGAGTACGCGAAAGTACTTCGCCGACGGAGCTAGTAGCGGTTGTGGGCGAGCTCGCGGACGATCCGCTCGTCTCCTTCCAGGAAGTCGTAGCCCGGCAGCTCGCGCCGGGATTCCCATCGGACCTCGGCGAACTGGGACGACTCGATTTGTCCCCGGAACGAGGTGACCTTGAAGAAGACCAAGCGGATAGGCAGCTTGCCCGGATACGAGTAGTCGTACCGGACGACCTCCTCCGCGTCGGCGCTTTCAATGCCGAGCTCCTCGCTGAGCTCCCGCACCAGCGCCTCGCCCGGTGCCTCTCCGGGCTCGACCTTGCCCCCCGGAAACTCCCACTTGCCGGCATGCTTTTGGTCCTGGCGGCGCCGGCAAATCAGCAACTTCCCGGCTCGCTCGAGCAACGCGATCGCAACGGTCGTCATGAGTCGCCCGTCGCGAATTGCGGATCGAGGCTGCGCCAGCAATACCAGCTCGCCACGCTGGCGTACGGTCTCCAGGGACGGGCCAGGTCGATGGATTCCCGCTTGCCCGGCAGATCATCCAGCTGGTGGAAGTTGCGCAGCGCTTGCCGAACGCCTAAGTCCTCGTACGGCAGCACGTCGGGGCGGCCGAGGGAGAATATCAGGAACATCTTCGCCGTCCACACGCCGATTCCGCGAAGAGCTGTGAGCCGGCTGATCACCTCGTCGTCGTCCAGCTCCCTCATTCCAGCCAGATCGATGCGGTTGTCGGAAACTGCGCTTGCGAGGTCGAGCACGTAGGACGCCTTCCTGCCGGAATAGCCGACGCTCCGCAGTCCCTCCTCTCCACACGCCCGCACCGATTCCGGGTTCAGGGCCGACGGTTCGATCCGCTCGTTCAGCCGGCGTCCGATCGCGCGGGCCGCCGCGCCGGAAATCTGCTGGGCCGTGATCGACCTCACCAGCATTTGGAATCCGTCGGGCTGTGTCCGCAACCCGCACGGGCCGGCACGGCGGACCAAGCCTCGCATATGGGGGCACGCCTTTGCGAGGTGCCGATCCGCGCGAATCAGCATGGCGTCGAGAGCAGTCACTTCGGTTCCCAAGCCTGGACATTCAAGCCGCAAGCCCAGTAGGCCCGTAGCAGGGCTCCGGTCGCGGCGTCGTGGGCCGGTGTGCGAAGCGAGAGCCCCGCCGATCGCAACCGCAGGGCGAGCGCCCCGCGGATCCGATCGCTCTTGAACACGCCGCCTGAAGGGTACACCGCCGATTCAGGGAGGTCCGCGGGGAGCGCCCTCGCCGCGCGCGCCGCGAGCGCCCCGAGCGCTTCGCCAGCCGCCTGCAGCAACGCTCGGGCAGGTTCGTCCCCCTGCGTAGCGGCTTCGTCCACGACGGGAGCTAGGGAGGCGATCCGGTCGCGAGGCCAGTCCGGGTCGTAGAAGCGATGCATCACCTCGTTCACCGTGGCGGAGCCGGTCGCTCGAAGCAGCGGTCCGCGCAACTCCGTCGGCTCGCCCCAGCCTTCCTCGGCCGCCAGGGCGGCACGCAAGGCGCCGCGAACGATGTCGAGGGCTCCGCCATCGTCTCCGAACAGATAGCCCCATCCGCCGCAGCGCGTCGTGTTGCCAGTCCCGTCACGCGCCAGCGCGATCGAGCCTGTTCCCGCGATGATCACAATCCCGGCCCCCCCGCCGGTGGCGCCATCGAGCGCCGCCTCAGCGTCATTGGTGACCTCGATGGCCGATGAAGGCGTGACATCCTCCAGAATCAGGCGCTTGTCGTCCGCGCCGCCGCTCATGCCGAAGCATGCCGCTTCGAATCCCGATGCTGCCGGAAGGCGCGCCAAGGCCAGGAGGTCTCGCAACAGCTCGCTCGCCGTCTTCCTGAGAGTCGCTTCCCCGGCTCCCGGCGTGGCCCGCCAGCAAGGCGCGCCGACGGCGCGGGCCAGGATTCGGCCCGTCTCGTCCCCGATCACGGCCCGCGTCGAGGACTGACCGCCGTCGACTCCCAGAAAGAACCGTCGCGACCCGGCCATGGACTAGAGGCCCAGTGCGTTTCTGTAGCAGTACCGCATCAGAAGCCGCCATTCGAGCAGTTGCAGGTCGGCCAGTCGATCCGCACCCGAGCGACCGGAACAGGCCGTCGCGCACAGGTCGACGAAGCCGAATGGATCCCAGCGCTCGCCGGTCTCTCGCTTGAGGTCATCGAACACGGCATGTTCGCCGGTTCGGCGGAACCAGTACTTGGAATTGCTCCAGTCGCCCTCCTGGCGATGCATGATGCCATGCCAGTAGCTGCCCGTTGACGTCCGCACTCCCTGCGAGATCGCGTGCGATTCGTCCAGCGCGCTGAAGTACAGGAACAGGCCGGACCGGACGCAGCTGGCGTCGTCGAGCGACTTGACTGCGTCACCATCGAATAGCTTCGCGGCTGGCGTCGCGCGAAGGGCATCGAGTTCGGGGCACTCGCGAGGCGAGGCCGGAACAAGTGGCATCGGACGGAGGCCATCGCCGCCCGGCGAGACCATCGCGGAGATCGCCGCGCCGAGTTCAAGTTCTCCCGAGTCCATGACGGATACCAAGGTAGCCGCCGGGAGAGGCCGAGGTCAACGGGCGCTCGCGCCAGCCCGGAACGCTCCGACTCGCTACGGCAGGCTTGGCATGGACGTTCCGGAACCCGCCGGAAATATCGAGAGCACGGCCAGCAGGACGGAAAGTCCGATCATGATTGCGACCGCTGCCCAGGCGACGAGGTTGTAGAACGGTCCGTTCGTCCATTCGTGCATAAGGTCCCGGCGGTTGACGAGCTTCACGATGAAGATCATCACGACCGGCAGCAGGATACCGTTCAGGACCTGCGACAGCAGGATCATCGGAATGATCGGGAAGCCCGGAATCAGGACAACGCCTGCGCCCAGCGCGATCAGGAGGGTGTACATCCAGTAGAAACTGGGCGCTTCGTCAAAATCGTGATCGACGCCCGATTCCAGGCCGAGCCCTTCGCACACCGTGTAGGCGGTTGACAGAGGCAGGATGCTCGAGGCGAACAGCGACGAGCAGAGCAGCCCGCCAGCGAAGAGCGCGTAGGCGTATGGTCCCAGGGGCAGGAGCGCCTCGGCCGCCTCGGCGGCGCTCTGAATGGGCCGGGGCCCGTCCTGCCAGATGGCGCCGGCACAGGCCACGATGATGAAAAAGGCAACGAATGCCATCAGGACGCACCCCGCGACAACCTCGACGCGAGTGTCGCGGTACTGCTTCGTGTCGATGCCCTTCTCAACGATCGCGGCCTGCAGGTAGAACTGCATCCAGGGGGCGACGGATGTTCCGACCATGCCGATAATCACGGCGACATAGCTTCGGTCCGCGACGAACACAGGCCGCACGGTGCTGCGAATCGCCGCATCCCAGTCCGGTTCCACAAGCACCGCGGAAATCACGTAGGCGATGTAAAACGCGCTGGCAGCCAGGAAGACCTTCTCGACGCTCTGGTATGTGCCCTTGACCACAAGCACCCACACGAGCAGCGCGCCCAGAGGCACGGACACGTACCGGCTGACGGGCAGCAGCTCCATGGCACCCGCGATTCCGGCGAAGTTGGCGGCAACGTTCGTGAAGTTGACCGCGAGCAGCAGTCCCATGACGACCACCGTCGTGCGCAGCCCGAATTCCTCGCGGATCAGGTCCGATAGGCCCTTGCCCGTGACCGCGCCCATGCGCGAGCACATCTCTTGACTGACGATCAGCAGCAGCGTGATCGGAAGCAGCGTCCACAAGGGGACGTACCCCCAGCGGGCTCCCGCGTCCGAGTAGGTGAAGATCCCGCCCGCGTCGTTGTCGACCATGGCCGTGATGAATCCCGGACCGAGCACGGCCAGGAACGTCAGCACGCGTACGCGCACGCGCTTCGGCAGGACCACCTAGAGCCCCCGCCCTAGCTCGGGGCTGAGGAACGAGATAACGTCGTCGGCCGTGATCGCGCCCTGCATGCACCGCTCGCCGTCCACGACCGGCAGGGCGTAGAGGTTGTACTTGTCGAAGAGCTCGACAACCTCCTCCGACTTCGCATCCATGTTCACCTCGACGGTCTCCCGGTAGGCCAGGGACTTTGCGGGGGCGTCCGGCGGCGCAACCGCCAGCCGGCCGAGCGGAACCGTGCCCGCGAGCCGCCCGTCCCTATCCAGAAGGAAGACGTGCGTCAGACGCTTCAACTGCGAGTCTTCGGTTCGAAGGCTCGTCACGACGTCGGCCACTGTCGCGTCTACCGAGTGCGACAGGTACCGCGTCGCCATCATGCCCGCGGCTGTGTCGTCCTCGTACCGGAGAAGTTCCGCAACTTCGTCGGCCGGCTCGGGTTCCATGTCGCGCACGATTTCTGCGCGCGCTTGCTCCTCGAGGCGAGCCAGGGCCTCGGCCGCCTCGGCCGGGTCCATTTCCTCGAGGATGTCCGCGGCGCGCTCGGGCTCTAGCGAATGGAGAATCGAGGTCTTGACCGTGGGCTTGACCTCTTCCAGGGTGTCTGCCGCGATCTCTTGGCCAAGCGTCTCGAACAGCGCTTCGCGCTCGTCCGATCCCAGCTCCTCCACGATGTCGGCGAGGTCCGCGGGATGGATGACCTCAAGGCGCTTGTGGGAGATCAGCAGCCGAAGGCGACGCTGGGGGTCCGGTTCGACGATGTTGCATGCCTCCCAGGGAATCGAGTTGGGCAGCATCCTCTCCTGGATCTCCCGAATGATCCGATTGGGAAGGATGCCTTCCGCGAGGCGCCGGAATGCGCCTTGCAGACCCACTCCGACCTCATGGACCCATAGCTGCTCGTTGCCGTTCTGGGCGACCCGGAGCGCCAGGTCGTTGACGCGCACCACCTTGCGTCCGTTGACGTCGATAATCTGCTGGTCGAGGAGATCCTTGGTCAGCAGCAGGTGGTAGTCGTCGCCGTGGTAGGGCGTGAAGTTCTCGTCGGATAGAACGATGCCATCCTCTTCGAAGGACCGCACCTGGTCCCAGCGGACTGCGAACTTGGTCCGTCCCGAGCCGAACAGGAAGCGCGAGACGCGGCGCGGATGTTCCCTAGGAGAGACGGCGGCTTCGCGCACGCGGCCTATCCGCGTGCCCTGCGGGCCGATCAGGCGCATGCCGGTCAGCTCCGTCAGGTAGACCAGCCGCACCGATTCTGTCCGAGTCCTCTCCATGACTAAGCGGCCGGGCTCGGAACAGACGCGCCGCAACGGCGCCGTTCCAACACGGCATCGCGCTGTCGCTACGACTTCCGGGGTCGTCAAGCATCGTTGACGCGCACATCTCCTCTGCTCTCATGATGACCCAAGGGGCGAATCGGCGCAAGCCCCTCTGGAGTGCAGCCGTCCCAGCCGGATTCGATCCGGAGCAGCCGGTTGTACTTCGCAAGCCGCTCCGAGCGAGTCACCGAGCCCACCTTGATGTGACCGGCCCCTGTTGCAACAGCCAGGTCGGCAAGGAAGCTGTCCTCTGTCTCGCCGGAGCGAGCCGAGACAACAGCCCGGAGACCCGCAGCCTCGGCCCGGTCAACGACCTGCATGGTCTCCGTCAGGGTGCCGATCTGGTTCATTTTCACCAGCACGGCGGTAGCCGCCCTCATCGCGATCGCTCGCTCCAGCCTGGCGGGGTTCGTCGCCAGCAGGTCGTCGCCGATCAGTTCGCAGCGCCCGCCGAGCACAGCGCACGCTTCCTGCCACCCGCCCCAGTCGTCCTCGGCGAGCGGATCCTCCAGAGACACGATCGGATAGGCCCCCATCCAGCCGTCGTACAAGGAGATCATCCCGCCGGCGCCCAGAGACCGGCCCTCGCTGGCCAGGCGGTACTCCCCGTCGCGATGGAAATGGGAAGCCGCGACGTCGATCGCGATGGAGACCTGCTCGCCGGGGTCGAAGCCCGCGGCTTCGATCGCTTGCACCATGTAGTCGAGGGCCTGCTGGTGGGATTCGAGCCGAGGACCCCAGCCGCCCTCGTCCGCGACGCCGGACTGACCGCGACCGTCCCGGCAAAGGAGCTCGCCCATGCGCAGGCGGACTCTCCCTGCCGCCTCGAGCGCTTGCGCGAATGTTGCGAACCCGTGAGGCACCGCGAGGAAGTCCTGGAACTCGATCTGACGGCCCGCGTGCAGCCCGCCTGAAAGGATGTTGACCATGGGCAGAGGCATTTTCGCCCGCCGCCCTCCCGCTAGCGACCGCCACAGCGGGATTCCGCGCGACCTCGCGCTGGCTCGGGCCAGGGCGCACGAGACGGCGAGGATTGCGTTGGCTCCCAGGCGCGACTTGTCCGGCGTGCCGTCCAAATCGATCATGATCCTGTCGGCGCGTTCCAGATCGTCCGCAGGAAGCCCTCGAAGGGCGTCGGCCAGCGGACCGCCGATATGCGCAGCGGCCACGGTAACGGCCTTGCCCTCGTAGGATCCGTCCGTTCCGTCGCGAAGTTCCTTGGCTTCGTGCCGGCCGGTGGAAGCGCCCGACGGAACCTGGGCCGTCACCGCCGTCCCGTCAGTCAGGGCAATCTCGGCCTCCAGCGTGGGAGTGCCCCGGGAATCGAGAACCTGGAGCGCCCGCACGGTCCGGATTCGCGCCGTCATGCTCCAAGGCTAGCAGTGGCCGGAATCGAGAAGAGCCTGCTGGGCGAATGGCATAACATGGATGCAATCATGTCGAACACCAGCGATCTCAGCCGCCGTGCATTCATGGCCAGCGCCGCGGCCGCCGGCGCGGCGCGACCGGCACTCTCCGCGAAGAGCGCAGCCCGCGTCGTGGGAGCCAATGATCGTCTCCACGTCGGAATGATCGGAGCGGGCGGGAACGCGAACGGGCACATGCGGGCCCTCAAGAAGCTGGCCGACCAGGACAACGTCGAGATGAGCGCCGTGTGCGACATCTACGACCCTCGACGCGAGGCGGCGGCCGAGTTCACGGGCGGCAAGCCCTACAAGGACTACCGGGAGCTGCTCGACCACCCAGGACTGGACTACGTCACGATCTCGGTGCCCGAGCACTGGCACGCACCCATCACGTTGGACGCGGCCGACGCCGGGCTGCACGTCTATGTCGAAAAGCCCCTCACCTATTCCATCGAAGAGGGCCTCGACGTCGTCAGAAAAGTCAAGAGCACGGGCATCGTCCTGCAATGCGGGATCCAGGGCATGTCGGACAATTCATACGAGACGGCCGCCGGGCTGATCCAGGAGGGAGCGATCGGCAAGGTGGTCATGGCTCATATCGACTACTCGCGCAACCACCGCGACGACTTCTGGCTGCGCGATCCCGACCCCGACGTGCGGCCCGGCGCGAACCTCGACTGGAAGGCCTTCCTCGGCAAGGCGAAGAAGCGGCCTTGGGAACCGGACCGGTTCTTTTCCTGGCGGCGCTACTGGGACTATTCCGGGGGAATCGCGACCGACCTGTTCGTCCATCGGCTGGCGCGGATCGTGAAGGCCTGCGGCCTGACCACTCCTTCGCGGGTGGTCGCGACGGGTGGCCAGTACTTCTTCAACGGCGGCGCGGAGGTGCCGGACACATTCAACGCGCTCCTGGAATACCCGGAAGGCATCAATGTGCTGCTGGTCTCGTCAATGGCCAACCAGACCAGCATCCGGCATCTAGTCCGAGGCAACAAAGGTACCATCGAGTTCACGAGGGAAGGCTTCACGATCGAGCCCGAACGCCTGTTCCAGGAAGAGGTGCGATCGCGCACCCATAGCAAGTCCGGCGGTGAGGACATGGCCTTGCACCACCACAACCTGCACAACGCGATCCGGACGGGCGAGGCGCTGAAATGCGACGTCGAACTGGGCTTCAACGTGTCCATGGCCTGCCAGATGACCGTCGAGTCGTTCCGGCGAAAGAAGTCGCTTGGCTGGGATCGCCGGCGGCAGCGGATGGTCAAGACCTGACGGGAGGAGAGGGCGAGCCGGGTGCGCTTCGGGCACCGGGTTTTGCTAGCATCTAGGCATGGAAAATCCTCCCCGGCGACCAGCAGCTGACAACGAGAACTCTCACCTCGGCGCCTCCCTGCACTTGAAGGGCGACATAGCGGCTGACGGATCCCTCGCGATCGCGGGGAAGTTCGAAGGCAACATAGACATTCCGAAGCGGGAGCTCGTCGTTGCCAACGGCGCGATAGTCAAGGCTGACATCCGGGCCAGCAGGGTCTTGATTCGCGGCCAGGTCCGTGGGAACGTCCAAGGCATCGACCGGGTCGAGCTGACGAAAACCGCCGACTTGGCCGGCCAGTTGCAAACGCGAGAGATCCGCGTCGAGGAGGGCGCTGTGTTCCGCGGCCAGGTCGATATCATCACTGATCGGGATTAGCTGCGGAAGCCCGGTCAGGACGGACCGGGCTTCCGCGCTTCGATGCTCTTCACCACGTCGAGGTAGTGGCGGGTCACGCTACTCACTTCGAATCCGGCGCGACGGACTGTGTCGACGGTGGGGCGGTTCATATCGGGCCCGTACAGGCGAGTTAGCGGAGTGCATGCGCGGAGCATGGCGCTGAACGGAAGCCAGCGGCTGCCGGTATGCTCGAACATGCGGAGAGTGCCGCCCCGGCGCAGGACGCGCCGCAGTTCGAGCAGTCCCTCCAATGGTTCCGAAACGGAGCAGAACGTGCAAGACGTGTAGATCTGGTCGAAACAGCCGTTCCGGAAGCCGAGGCGGCGTACATCCATCTGCTGCAACGCAATCGAGCCTTCGTACCGACGCGCTCGCAAGGCCGCGTGCTCCAGCATCCGCTCGCTCACGTCGATCGCAACGATTGCCCGACCCCGCGGGAAGAACTGGAAGTCCAGTCCGGTGCCGGCAGCGAGGAACAGCACGCTCCCGTCCATGGAGCCGAACAGGTCTCTCTTGAAGCCCGCCCACCTTCGCTCGGAGGCGCGGGCTACAACGCTCTCGTAGCTCGGCGCGAAGCGGTTCCACTTCTGGCGATCCCCGGCTCTCATTCGACACCCCACCTTCTCAGGCCCCAGTCAGCGACGGCGAAGAAGAGGCTGGTGGCGATCCCGCAACGGACGCCGATCACCGCCACCGTCCATAGATCGCGCTCTGGTTCCAGCCCGCCAATCATCGCGGCGGCCATCCCCGCGAGCATGCAGCCGAACATGATCTGGAGCATCGGCTCGATCATTCCCAGTACCAGTCCGGCCACCAGCGAGCACGGAATCGCCAGCACGGTCCCCAGCAGCATGCCCACGAGCATTGCTGCCAAGGACGGCCATCCCGGAGGGATCGCAAGAACTGCGACGATGGCCGCCAGGGCGCTGGCCGCCGTGGTCGCCACCAGGTCCCCGACAAGGTAGCGTCCCCGGACAAGAGCAGAAGTCACCCGCCCGCTACCTTACAGGACGGCGCGAAGGAAGCTGCCCACTTTCGCAGGATCCTTGACGCCTGGCATCGATTCGAGCCGCGAGCTCGAATCGATGCCCCAGGGACGAGCGATTCGAACCGCCTCGGCAGCGTTGGTTCCATCCAGCCCGCCGGAGAGGATGATCTTTCCATGGGGCTTCGCGAGCGCGGCCAGATGCCACGGAAAAGTCTCGCCCGTCCCGCCATAGGACCCGTCGCGAGCCGTGTCGAGCAGAAAAGCGTCCACGTCGAAGGCTTCGAGCCCGGTGCCGTCGAATCCGGGCCCCACGCGGACGGCCTTCCAGACCTCGATGCCGCGCGCGACGGCGCTGCGGACGTCGTCGCACTCGCGGGGGCTCTCGTCTCCGTGAAGCTGGACTGTGTTGAGCCCCGCCAGCCGGACCATCGAGGCGACGGTTGCCGGTCGCTCGCCCACGAAGACGCCTACTCGACGAACTCCCTCGGGCACAGCGGTCGCGATGCGCTCGGCCTCGGCCTCCGTAACAGCACGCGGGCTTGGCGCATAGAAGATCAGGCCGATCGCGTTCGCACCCGCAAGGGCCGCGTGACGTGCGTCCTCCGGCCGCCTGATCCCGCAGACCTTCCGCAGGGCCGGCTTCCATGGGTCCGACATAGGGTTCAGCGTACCAGCGCGGATTCTGCAGGCACGGCGCACGTGCCGGACCCTTGTTGCGGCCTAGGAGCGCCGCATCACGGTCACTCGGCTTCCGGGCGTCCTAAACTAGCTCGGATCTCGCTAGGCAGGCCGGGCACCCGCCCGGTCAATTCCAGGCGCTCGAGATGGGCCAATACCTGACGGGCCGCGATCGGCCGGACGGCAGGATCCAACTCGCCGTAGACCGGGTCCAGCATCGCGGCTGGGTCCCGCAGGCCGCTCTCCCAGGCGTCGAAGACCTTGTCCTCGCGCCACAGCCTGTGCTGGCGCGCCTCCCGCAGGACCTTGGCAACGTCCTGAAACATCGATCCGTGGCTCGGCAGGGCCGCGCGAGCCCCGAGTGCTGCGAGGCGCTCGAGCGAATCCACGTAGTCCGCCATACTGCCGTCGGGCGGGTTGATCACGACGGTTCCCCAGCCCGACAGCATGTCGCCGCATAGCAACGTGGAAGACCCTTCCTCGAAGAAGCAGAGATGGCCGCTCGCATGGCCGGGCGTGTGGAGGACGCGCACTCGCAAGCGGGGCGTTCCAGCCAGTTCCACCGATTCGCCGCCTTCGAATCGACCCTCGATCAAAATGCCCCCTTCCGCGAGACGAGCCGCGGTAGCGTCGTGAGACCAGACCGGCACGGAATAGTGACGGCGCATGGACTCGGCTCCGGCAACGTGGTCGATATGGTGATGAGACAGCCAGATTGCGCGCAGTTTCCCGCCTGTCCGAAGGGCCTCCCTGTCGATGATCTCGCGAAGGTTCCTCAGCTCAGCCTCGTCGGAGGCTCCAGGGTCGACCAGGATCAAGTCCTTGTCGCCCAGCAGCAGCGTGTTGGTATGAGTCGCAGGCGGAAGTGTCCGGGTTTCGAGGGGGATCGCACGCACCCCAGGACGGAACTCGATCGATCGCGGCGCATTCGGGCGGTGCGACTCCGACCGCCAGAGACTCCTGCGTCCTTCCGGGCCGTGGTCTGCCAGGACCCGGAGCGTTTCGAGTGTCGGCTGGGCCAGCAGGGCCTCCCCCGCCAGCCAGCGCTCGATGGCATCTCCGGGGCGGATCCAATCGCCCGAGGTCAGCTCGCCCGGGATGACGTTCGGCTGCCTCGTCTCGTCGGGCGGCCACTCCATCAGGAAGAAGCTTGCATCGAATCGGATCGGCGAAAGCGGCGGGGTAACCCAGCGGCCGGCAAATCGCAGCCGCGACGCGTCGAGGACCAAATCACGCTGCGCTAGCCAGGCTCCGAAGTCGAGCCGGTCCGCCAGCAGTGCCTGGCGGGCCGCGTCCAGGTCGGGCTTGTCCGGAGCCGGCCCGATGGCCGCAAGAATTCCGACCTCCTCGAACAGCTCGCGCAAGGCGCATGCGGGTTGAGCCGCGAGCGGTCCCGAGTCAAGAAAGGCCTCCTCCCCGTCCATGGTGCCCTGCACCGACACGGATGCGTCCCCAGGCGACATGCGGCCGCCAGGGAAGGCATTCCATCCGCCCATGAACCGAAGCGACTTCGATCGCAGGATCCAGAAAATCTCGCAGGACCCGCTCGGGCTGGTCCTGTAAGGGATCACACCGGCCGAAAGCCGGGGCTGCACGGGCTTGGGCCGTTGAGGCCGGGATCTCGCGCCCGGGCTGCCATCAGACGGCAAATCCCACGGTATCACGCAAGCTGCCGGGCCGCCGCCGCACCTCGGAGGGAGCCGCGGCCTAGGATTCTGGCATCGGCCGTCCCGCTAGGCCGTCAGGCAAGCGCTTCACGGATGAGCTTGCCGCCGTTGACCGTCGGCCGCTCGGACCTGCCGTTGTGCAAGTAGGTCAGACTCAGGTGATCGAGTCCGAGCACATGCAGGATCGTCGCATGGATGTCATGCACGTGGTAAGGCGATTCCTCCGCCCGCAAGCCCAGCTCGTCGGTCGTCCCGACGGTCTGTCCGCCCTTGATGCCGCCCCCGGCCATCCAGATCGTGAAACCCCAAGGATTGTGGTCGCGTCCGTCGCCTTCCTCGTTGAATGGCGTGCGCCCGAACTCGCCGCCCCAGACGACGAGCGTCTCGTCCAGCATTCCCCTGGATTTCAGGTCGGCGAGCAATCCCGCGATCGGCTTGTCCGAGACCCCACACCACTTGGAGTGGTTCTCTTCGATCTTGCGGTGCGCGTCCCAACCTCCGCAATAGGCCTGCACGAAACGCACGCCCCGCTCGACCAGCCTCCGGGCCAGCAGCAGGTTCCTTCCGTAGACCGCGGTCCGCTCCTCGCCCATGCCGTAGAGTTTCTTGGTCGCTTCCGACTCCTGGCCTAGGTCCACGGCTTCAGGCGCGTGCGCCTGCATCCGGTACGCCAGTTCGTACGATTGGAGGCGGGCGTCGAGTTCCGACTCCTGCGGGTTCTTCTCAGCATGGTGGGTGTTCAGTGCGGCCAAAAGATCGAGCTTCCCGCGCTGCTGTCGCTCGCCTACCGCGTCGGGGGTTTCAAGATTGAGGATCGGCGCGCCCTCCTGCTTGAACATCGTCCCCTGGTAGGTAGCCGGAAGGAATCCGGCGCTCCAGTTCTTCGAGCCGCCGTTGATGCGGACCTCGTCGTTGAGGATCACGTAGGTCGGCAGATTGCGGTTGGCGGAACCCAGCCCGTAGGTCACCCACGATCCCACCGCCGGACGGCCGGCTAGGATCGAGCCCGTGTTCATCTGGCAAACCGAGCCGACGTGGTTCAGGCCATCCGCCGTGCAGGACCGGATCACGGCCAGGTCGTCGGCATGCTCGGCCACGTGCGGGTACCAGTCCGAAACCCACAGCCCGCTCTCGCCGTGACGGGCCCATTTCCGCTGCGAGGGCATCAGCGTGTTGTGCGAGGTACCCGGCATTGCCGTCAGCGGCCTGCCAAATGACTCGGGCATCGGCTGGCCGGCGTACTTTTCCAAGGCGGGCTTGGGGTCAAACGTGTCCATGTGACTCGGCCCGCCCTCCATGAAGCACCAAATAACCGATTTCGCCGTCGGCTCGTGATCCGGTTCCTTGGGGGCGAGCGGGTCGCGAGCCGCGAATCCGCTCTGGGCGTTCAGCGCCGCGAGCGCGAGCGATCCCAAGCCACCCGCTGCTTGGGACAGAAATGCCCTGCGGGATCTCGCTGCCATCCGATCAGTCCTGTTCTCGCTCATGTCAATCCCTCCGCGGGTGGGCCCGGTCTCCTCAGTTCCTGTAAACGAATTCGTTCGAATTCAGCAGCATGTGGCAGAAGTCCACGACTGCTGCCGCTTCCTCCTCGCTCATGGACTCCGGAATCGAGTCAGGCAGGAGCAGGGTCTCGCCTGCTGCCGCGCGCTCGGCGATGATCTCGCGCTGGCTTTCGAAGAACGTCAGCACCTTGTCCTTCTCCCATCCGTCAGGCGCCCGGGAATAGGCGAGACGGAAACCAGCCTGGATCTGCCGGCTCGTGTCCTCGCCGGCCTCGTCCAGTACGCGCCCTGCCAGGCCCTGCGCCCATCCGAGCGTGTGACTACTGTTGAGAAGAGCCAGCGCCTGTGGCGCGGTCGTGGTCGTTGAGCGGCGCGCGCACGACTCGTGCGTGTCCGGCATGTCGAACGATTCCAGCATTGGGTAGCGCGAGTTGCGCCGGACGAATACGTACACGCTCCGGCGATCCTGGGCGTGACTCTCCTCCGGAACGTCCCAGCCGCCGCGAGGAGCGGCTGCGCCCAGTGGCAGGGCAGGATAGGCGCTCGGCCCCCCGACCCGGTGGTTCAGCCGGCCGGAAACCGCGAGCATCGAGTCCCGAATAACCTCGCCCTCGAGTCGTTGCGGCGGGAACCGCCAGAGCAGTCGGTTCAGCGGGTCGGCCTCGGACGCGCGCTCCCGGTAAGCCGAGGACTGGCGGTAGGTCTCCGAATTCATGATCAGCCGGTGGACCCGTTTCAGGCTCCAGCCTCCGCGAACAAACTCGCCAGCCAGCCAGTCGAGCAGATGCGGGTGCGTCGGGGGCTCGCCCATCAATCCGAAATCGCTTGGCGTTCGGACGATCCCCTGCCCGAAGTGATAGTGCCAGACGCGATTGACCATCACGCGGGCCGTAAGCGGATGCTCGGGGCGGGTCAGCCATCGGGCCAGCGCTGTCCGTCGGCCCGACGAACGCCCATCCAGCGCGGGCTCGTAGGAAGCGGGCTGCGGGTCGAGCAGCGTCAGGAACCCCGGATCGACCTCGTCAAGCGGGGCGGCGTAGTTGGCGAACGACAGGATATGAGTCTTCGGCGCCTCGGCTCCGAATTCCCGGATCCCGATTCCGACGGGAAGCTCGGGCGGCTTCAGGTGGTCAAATCCCGCCAGCTCGCCTTCGAGCTCGCGGTAGCGGGCCTTGGCCCCGTCCTCCAGGGTGTTCGCCAGCTTGGCGTCGTCGTGGTAGCGCATCTGCCACATGTGCTGCTGGAACAGCAGCCGCTCGTACATCGTGCGCTCGGACGGATCCTTGCTGAAGGCCTCCTGGGTTTCCGGTGCCCGGCGATTCACCTGTGTCTCGAAGGCCTCGGCCCGCTTCTCGTCGAGCAGCTCGTCCATCTCGGCCTGAATTGCCTTCGTGGCCTCTTCCCACTCGGCCTGCTGCCGGTTGCGCACCGCGCGTTCCGCTTCGCTCAGGAGGTGGATCTCGTTGTCCGTAGCGACGTTCGTGAAGAACGCTTGCAACCGGTAGTAGTCAGCCTGCAGGATGGGATCGAACTTGTGGTCATGGCATTTCGCGCATCCGTAGGTAAGACCTAGGAACACCGCTCCGACGGTGTCGGTGATGTCCAGGAGCACTTCCTGGCGCCTCTGCACCAGGATTGCCGCGTTCGACTCGTCCGGGTAGTGGCGATTGAAGCCGGTCCCGATCCGGGCCTCCGGGCTTTGTGGCCAGAGCTCGTCACCTGCGATCTGCTCCTGGACGAACCGGTCGTAGGGCTTGTCCGCGTTCAGCGAGTCGATGACATAGTCGCGGTACCGCCAGGCGTTAGGACGCGTCTCGTCGGACTTGAAGCCCTCGCTCTCCGCGTATCGCGCGAGGTCGAGCCAATGGCGCGCCCAGCGCTCGCCGTAGCGTGGGGATGCCAGGAGGCGGTCGACGACGTTGGCGAACGCATCGGGCGACTGGTCCGCCAGGAAGGCCTCGACTTCCCCGGGAGAGGGCGGCATGCCATGCAGATCGAACGTGGCGCGCCGGATTAACGTGACCTTGTCCGCCAGTGGCCCTCGAGAGACCCCGCGCTCCGCCAGGCGTGCTGCTACGAAAGCGTCGACCGGATTGCCGTGCTCCACAGCCGGAACATCGGGCGACTGGACGGGCTGGAAGGCCCAATGCTTCCGCTGATGCTCCGTGAACGGCGAATCGCCCGCTCCCCGCGCGGTCGCGGCCGGCGCAGAGGCCGCGCCAGCCAAGACGGCAAGGCAGCAGAAGAGCGGTCCGGATCTCTTGAACATGAGCGTAGCCTCCTGCGGGACCGCCCGAGCGCAATCCCGCATGGTCATACTATCCGCGTTCGTAATATATATTGTCAAGCTTTCGCAAGTGTGCGAGGCCATACCGGGATCGCCCAGGGGGAAGCGGCCGCTGCGCGCGCCAAGTCGCGCCAATCCGCGCTGCAGGGCCGCCCGGGCCGCCGTCGGCTGGCCCGCAGCGGCAACAGACGGCAACAGGGAAGGAATTTGGCGAGATCGGCCCACCACAAGGCGAGACAACTGAAGAATTCCGAAATCTCCGTCTCGTTTCGCGCAGGCCCGCGGGTCCCGGCCCTGCCATCGAGTAGAGAGTCGCGAATTCCCGAAGACACTCGATTCCCGCCGACGCTCCGTCCGCGAGGGTACAAGGGCTATCATGAACCGGTGCGTTCCGTGAAACGTCTCATTTGCACGCTCCTAGCTTGCGCTGCCTCGGTGGCATTGGCTGGGGACGAGGCCTTCGATGGTCGCTGGACCATCCAACCGCTCGGCGATAGCAACGGGCGGGTCCTTTGGCTCGAGATCAACGGGGCGGGGACAGACTCCATCACCGGAGCGATGGTCGGGGGCGGCCCCGGAGGCCAGCTGGACACGATCCGCGACGCTCGCATCGAGCGAGGCCAGCTGCTCTTCCACTTGGAACGAAGGACGGGGCCGAATCGGGAAACGCTTGTCACGACTCCGGTAGTATCGGCCCTGAAGGGCAATCAGTTGCATGGCGCCGCCCTGCGGCAGCGCGGCACCTTGCTATGGATAGGCGAGCGAGCCCCGGTTCTCTCGGACAGGGACGATGGATCCTGGAAAGAGGGGCCGACGGTGGATCTGTTCGACGGATCCGGCATCTTGGGCTGGCATACCCTAAGGCCTGGGCGCGAGCAAGGCTGGTACGCCGAAGAGGGCGTTCTGAAGAATCGCCGTCGGGCCGACGTGCTCGTCTCGGACGCCAAGTTCTGGAATTTTCGCCTGCAGGTCGAGTACTTGGTGCATCCCGGCATGAACGGCGGGATCGGGCTGCGCGGCCGGTACGAGATCCAGCTGCTTGACGACTACGGCGAACCGGCCAGCGATCACGGCAACGGGGCACTCTACGGGAGGATCGCTCCGAGCGTCAATGCGAGCCGACCGGCAGGGGAATGGCAAGCCCTGGACATCCGCTTGGTGGGCCGTGAGGTCACCGTGGCCCTGAACGGGGTCAAGACGATCCACCGAGCTGTGATCGACGGATTCACCGCCATGGCGAGCGACTGGCGCGAGGACAGCCCCGGCCCAATCACGTTGCAGGGAGACCACGGCGCGATCGAATTCCGCAAGATTTCGCTGACGCCACTGACGAAGTGACCAGAACCCGCATCGCGGTCGTGGCGGCCGCGGCCTCGCTGGCCATCGCCCTCTATCTGCTTCCCGTCTCCCAGCGAGGCTTGGTGGGTCCGGACGAGCCCCGCTACGCGTCCATCGCCCGGCACATGGCGGAGTCGGGCGACGTGGTCACGCCGACGCTTTGGGGCGAGCCGTGGTTCGAGAAGCCGGCGATGGTGTTCTGGCTCGGTGCGGCCGGCCATGCTGCGGGGCTCGACGCCTACACGCGCCTCCCCGTGGCTACGCTGTGCCTGGGTTTCCTCGTTTTCTTCTACTGGAAGCTGCGCCGGGAGTTCGATGACGGGACGGCATGCTCGGCAACCTGCATGCTCGGGACTTCGGCTGGATGGGTGGCCTACTCCGATGCGGGCGTGTTCGACGCCCCTGTAACGGTGTTCGTGTCCGCAGCTCTTCTCTGCCTGATGCCGTGGGCCCGTGATCCGAAGCGGCCTGACAACCGCGGCATCCCCTGGTTTGGGGCGTTGCTCGGATTGGGCGTTCTAAGCAAAGGCTTGGTCGCGCCGGTTGTCACCCTGTTCGCGGTTGTTCCGGTTGTCCTCAGTCAGCGCCGCCGGGCCCTGGATCTTGTCGGCGCCCGAGCACTAGTGCCGTTCCTCGCGGTCTGTCTTCCGTGGTACCTGGCCTGCTATTCGCAAAACGGGCGAGTCTTTGTCGACGAGTTCATCGTGCGCCACCACTGGGAGCGTTTCTTCAGTTCTTCCCTGCAGCACGTCCAGCCATGGTGGTTTTTCGGCCCGGTACTGCTTGTGTTCCTGCTGCCCTGGACCCCCCTCCTCTTCGGCTTGCGCCGCGAATCGCTCTGGCGCGATCATAGCCAGCGCTTCCTGGCCTGCTGGGCGTTCGGTGCGCTAGCATTCTTCTCCCTGTCGGTAAACAAGCTGCCAGCGTACATCCTCCCAGTCCTTCCGCCGCTGGCAGTCCTGATGGCGATCCAATGGAAGAACAACCCAAGACCGCGTCTGCTCCTCGTCGTTGCCTGCACTCTGATGCTGGCTCCCCTATCCGGGACACTTCTCCCCGAGGCGCTAGCTGACGGCATAACCCGGGCTTTGCAAGACCTTGGCGTCGAGAGCGCTTTCCGCGGAATTCTCGTAGGCGTCGCGCTGGCCACGTTGGCGGGCTTCGCCGCAATGAGACTTGGAGGGTCCCGGGCAATCCCGGCGGTCGCCTCGATCGTCGCTCTTGCGCTGTCGCTGGTGAAGTTCCAAGCGTATCCAGCTGCCAGCCGGGCTGCGGGAGCCCGCGAGTTCCTCGCCGGGAATCAAGCCCGAGCTAGCGAGGCCTGCATGGGCGAGATCAGGAGACACACCGAGTACGGGCTCCGCCACTACAGCCGAAACACGATCCCAGAGTGCGAGGCTGAAGCACGCCGATTCCGAATCGAAGGCGATCCGCCACGTGTCGTGCCGAACGATCAGGCCTCGCCGGAGGCGCTGGAGAATGCACCTTGAGGCCCTTCAACCCGGCGCTGCATGGCCGACCATTCAAGCTCACGATCCCCGGAGTGTGGACTGATTCATGCCGACGGACGCGAAAGGGACCCATTCTTGTTCGACTCGGCTTCGGGCTCGCGGATGCGACGGAAGCGATCCGCCAAGCCGGTGAAGGAACGCCGGAGAGCCTTGCGGCTGGCCAGGCCGATCCTGTTCTTGGCCTACTTGCGCCGGGACGCCTCTTCGGCCCTGAAGTATCGGCGGCAGCTCGGATGGCCATCTAGCGAGGACCCGCACTTGGCGTGGCTCTCGGCACTCGGCTTGACATCGTGTTCCGGCCCCACCCGGCTGGCAGGAGCTCCCGCGGCTTGCAGATGATTCGTCCATGAATCGCTCCGCCAACGCACCCGCCCGTCCTCCTTGAGACCGTTCGAGCCGGCCCTGTCGGGAGAAAGGCTCGCGAATGTCGCACCCAGACTGGAAGGCGGGTGCGAATCGGGACTGGCGGTCGCTCTTGGATTCCGCGCCCCGAACCCTTCCTTAACCGAAAAGGCTTGCTAGGCGAGCTCCGTCATCACCTCGTCGAGCGCGCTCTTCGGCGGACGCAAGCGGGCCTGCCCGATCTCGGCAAGCGGTGCATCGTCGAGATTGAGTAGGTCAATGAAACTGGGCGATTCGGTGTTCAAGTACAGCACGCCCGTCAGGATCTGGGCTTGCTGAGTCGCCAGCTCGATCCTCTCGAGGGCGTTCAGGCGATTGGCCGGGTCGTACTCCTCCTCGAGCTTTTCCAGGCGCAGTAGCGAGCCGTCGTGCATCTCGACCTCGCGGACTGTCCCCGGCTCAAACTCGCTTTCCAAGTGGATTTCTTCAAAATGGGGGACGAAGTCGATCAACTGCAGCGGAACCTTGTTGTCCCTCACGTACTTGTAGCTCTTCGTCGAGCCCACGTGGTCGTTGAACGTCACGCAAGGCGAGACGATGTCAAGCACCGCAGTGCCCTTGTGGCTGAGCGCCGTCTTCAGCACGGCTTGCAGCTGCCTCTTGTCTCCCGAGAAGGACCGTGCGACAAAGGTCGCACCCATCTGAACGGCCAGTGCGCACGTATCAATCGGCGGAAGGTCGTTGGCGATGCCGGATTTGGCTGTCGAGCCGAGATTTGCGGTCGCGGAGAACTGCCCCTTGGTCAAGCCATAGCAGCCGTTGTCCTCGATGATGTAGACGATCGGGACGTTCCGGCGCATCATGTGCACGAACTGCCCCAAGCCGATGGACGCGGTGTCGCCATCGCCGGAAACGCCTAGCGCCATCAGGCTCTTGTTCGCCAGGAGCGCGCCGGTGGCAACCGCCGGCATCCTGCCGTGCACGCTGTTGAAGCCGTGCGACATGCTGAGAAAGTAGGCTGGCGACTTGGACGAGCAGCCGATCCCCGAGAGCTTCACCACTTGCGTGGGATCGATGCCCATCTCGAAGAAGCACTCGACGATGCGCTCGGAGATGGAATTGTGGCCGCATCCGGCGCAGAGAGTCGTCCTGAGCCCCCTGTACGGCTCGAGGCCCAGTCCGATGCGGTTCGAAACCGGGGCCTTAGCCCGGCGTGCAGTGGCGACGCTCACAGCCTCTCCTCCTCGACGATGGCATCCGTGACAGTGCGGGCGTCCAAGGGCATCCCGCCGTAGTAGCAGACACTCCGCAGGTGATCGTGAATCGCGGGGAACTGCCGGCGGAGCAGGACTCTCAGCTGGCCGTCGCGATTCTGCTCAACCACGTAGACCCGGTTGTGCCTCGCGATGAACTCTTCGGTACTGTGACTGAACGGCCAGCCGCGGACGCGGCAGTAGGCAGTCTGAACGCCGTATTCGAGGAGCAGCTGGCTGCGGCTCTCTCGGACCGCCTCGTGACTGGTTCCCGCGGCGACGAAGGCGATCCTCGCATCGGGGTTGTCGTCGATCACCGGCTCGGGCAGCCACTTTCGGGCACCGGACATCTTTTTCTTGATCCGATCCATGTTCTCGATCCAATCGTCCTCGCGCTCGCTGTAGTTCGCGTCCGCGTCGTGGCCAGTCCCTCGCGCGAAGTAGGCGGCCTGGGGGTGCCGGTTGCCAGGGATGGTCCGGTAGGCGATACCGTCTCCGTCAACGTCGCGGTAGCGCCCCCAGTCCCCCTGCAGTTCCTCGACCTCCGCCTCGCTGAGCACCTTCCCCCGGTCGAGGCTCCAGTCGGGATACTCGAACTTGTCAGCCATCCAGTAGTTCATCCCAAGGTCAAGGTCGAGCATCACGAACACCGGTGCCTGCAGCCGTTCGGCGACATCGAAGGCCCGGGCTCCGAATTCGAAGCACTCTTCCGGCGTTGCCGGGATCAGCATCGGATGGGACGTGTCGCCGTGGGACAGGGTTGCGGCGGACAGGAAATCGCCCTGCGACGTGCGGGTCGGCAGGCCCGTGGAAGGCCCCATGCGCTGCACATCGATCAAGACAACGGGAATTTCCGCGAAATGAGCCAGACCGACGAATTCCGACATCAGGGAGACGCCAGGCCCCGCCGTCGTGGTCATCGAGCGCGCCCCGGCCCAGCCGGCCCCGATGGCCATGCCGATCGAGGCTAGCTCGTCCTCGGCCTGCACTACCGCGAATGTCGCCTTACCGGTGTCGGGATCGATGCGGAAGCGCTTCAGATAGCCCTGCGCGGCCTCGGCAAGCGACGAGGACGGAGTGATTGGATACCAAGTGATGACGCTCACCCCGCCGAAAACCGCGCCGAGCGCGGCAGCGGCGTTGCCTTCGATGATGATCTTGCCCTCGTTCCCGTCCATGCGTTCGAAGCGGAACGGATCCTTCTTCTCGAAGTTTTCCTGCGCCCAATCGTAGCCGGCCATAGCCGCATTCCAGTTCAACGCCGCGGCCTTCGGCTTTGTCGAGAACTGCTTGTCGATGGCCTGGCGGATCTCGTCCATTTCGATGCCGAGCACGGACGCCAGCACGCCATCGTAGACTATATTTCGCACCAGCTTGCGGAGTTTCGGCTGCGGGCAGACGGGAGCGACAATCCTGTCGAACGGCACCGGGTAGAAGTGCAGGTCCCGGCGTAGGTCGCTCAGCCGCAGCGGCTCGTCGTAGATCACCACCCTGCCCGGGTCCAGGCTCTCGACATCCTCTTGCGCGGTCTGGGCATTCATCGCGACGAGGACATCGATTTCCTTCTTGCGCCCAGTGAATCCGTGCTTGCTGGCTCGGATGGTGTACCACGTCGGCAGGCCGGCGATGTTCGACGGGAACAGATTCTTGCCGGAAACCGGGATGCCCATCTCGAAGAGCGCTCGGAGCAAGATCAGGTTCGACGACTGGCTTCCAGACCCGTTGACCGTCGCGACATGGATGCTGAGGTCGTTCACGACCTCCCGCACAGTCAACGGCAAGGGATCCCCCATGTGGGACACATTCACAGCTTGCATGAAGAAATCTTGCGGATTACGGCGCCGGCATGCGCCCCCGGCGCCCACCAGCGCTACCGAACGTATATTTGAGTATAGAAAGTTTTTGCGCGGAAATGGTGCAAATCGCTCCCGGCCGGAGGGACTGGCCGGCAATTTCGCGCAGCGGTGTGGCGGCCCTCGCCATGGCGAGGGCGGGCGCGCAGATCGCTCCGGCCTCCCGATGGACTCCAAGGGATTTCGGACAGGTGTCCGGCTCTCGAACCAACGGGTTCCGACAAGGGGTTCGAAACAACAGTAAGATCGAGGTAGGGCAGGCCAGCCGTCGCGCGGACGGATTGCACTGGCCGTCGCTGGCCGAGCGGACCGGGATTGCCGCCGCAGCGAGCAGCTTCCCGCCCTCCGACCGACACAAGAGCCGCTTGCCATGCTTGACAACGCTCCGCCACCAGCCACTCGGGACAGTCTCCCGCCTGATGTTGCGTTGCGACGCCGCCTGGAAACAACTTTCGCCCTCAACGCGTGGTCCTACGGCTTCGCAGAAATCGCCACGCCGATGTTCGAACGAGCGGATCTGTTCGCGGCCCGCTCCGGTCCGGAGATCAAGAGCTCGCTCCTTACGTTTCATTGCGACCACGAGGAGTACGCCCTGCGGCCGGAAATGACGGCTCCGGTCTGTCGACTGGTTGCGTCGGGCGCTCTCGAAGACCGCCCCAGGCCATACAAGCTCTTCTACATGGCGCCCTGCTTCCGATACTGCAGGCCGCATTCCGGCGGGACTCGCGAGTTCACGCAGGCCGGCATCGAGCTGCTTGGCGATGCATCACCAGCGGCTGACGCCGAAGTAATCGCCGCAGCTTACCGCTTCCTCCGGGGAATAGGCATCGAGAAGCTCTCGCTGACGATCGGCACGGCTGGGATTTTCCGCGCCCTTCTACCTGAGGAGATGACGGCGGACGACCGAGCCGCGATCATCGGCCATCTCGACCGGCTGGCTGGCATCGGCGAACGGTGCTCCGCCTTGGCCGGTTCCGGCAACCCGCTCATCGCGGAGCAATCGCGGAGCGATCGTCGCGATCTGGCGTCGCTCCAGGCCCGAGTCGGATACAGCGGCGAATTCGCCATCGCCAACCGGCCGTCGCCTGCACCCGGAGAACTAGCCCGCCGGTTGCCCGACGAGGCCGCCGCAACCTACAGGCACCTTTGGAACGTCGAGGGATACCTCCCGGACGAGACGGCGGAACTCCTGCTCCGCGCGAGCGGGATCCGCGGAAGCCTCGACCAGGTGTCGGCGCTCGCATCCGACGCGCTGGCCGGCTCGCGGGCCGGAAAGGCGCTGGACGAGCTGATGGCGGTGTGCCGGCTGCTGGGGCTCTACGGTATCGACGGGTTTGACGTCGCCCTCGGAATTGCTCGCGGACTCACCTTCTATACCGGAACAGTCTTCGAGATCGCGAGCGGCGCCACCAAGCTCTGCGGGGGCGGCCGTTACGACCGGCTCGTCGAGCTCTTCGGCGGAGAGCCCACACCCGCGACAGGATGCGCAGTGCGTTTCGACACGCTCCAAGGCTTGGTGCTCGAGGAGACCGTTACGATCGAGCCAGCCGGCATCGCCCTTAGGGCGGAATCGGCTGCTGACCTGGCGGATGCCGTTCGGCTAGCGGAGGAGTTGCGAGATCGAGGTGCGCCAGTGGGATTTGCCGGGACGCCGGAGGCCAGCGTGGCCGGAGGAACGGTCAGGCTGCCCGACGGCACTGAAGTGAGAGCCGAGGCCTCGGCCGTGCTCGAGGCGTTGCCCGGCGCGTTTCCGAACCCGGTCAGCGCGAGGGAATCCGCATGAATCCAATCCGATTCGCCATCCCCAAGGGAAGCTTGGAAAAGAAGACGCGCGCCTTCTTCGAGCGTGCTGGCATCGATCCGCGAGGGTACGCCGACGGAAGCCGGAGCTACAGGCCGGACCTCGGCATCGAGGGTGTCCAGGCCAAGACGATGCGGCCCCAGGAGATCCCGTACATGCTGCAGGCAGGCTTCTTCGATCTGGGCATCTCGGGCGTGGACTGGTACTACGAGAGCGAAGCCGCCGCAAATGTCGAAGACCTGCTCGATCTCGGCTTCGGACGAGTCGATATCGTGCTGTGCGTCTCCGAAGAGTGGGACGACGTGCGCTCCGCTCCGGAACTCTTTGCCAAGTTCGTCGACTCGACGGGTACGCAGCCGCTGCGCATCTGGACTGAATACCTCAATCTCACTGAAACGTTAATTCGGCAGCACACCGATCTGGACCCATCGCTCTACAGTCCCTATACTCGGCTGAGCGTACGGCGGAGCGGCGCTTCCCCGATCGCTATCTTCCATTCATTCGGCGCCACCGAGTCGAAGCCTCCGGAGGACGGCGAAGCGATCGTGGACAACACCGAGACGGGGCGGACACTGCGCGCCAACGGCCTCAAGATCATCCACAAGGTTCTGGAAGGCTCCACGGCGCACCTCCTCGCGAACCGGAGGGCGATGCGCAACCGCGAGAAGCGGGACGCGATCGACAGGGTGAGGGACATGCTAGCCGCAGCCGCGCCCGTACCCCTCGAGGAAGAGCTCGTTTTCGGCCACATCTAGGCGCGCGCCTCCAAAGATCCGCTCCTGCCTGTTGCATCGATCAGACCGGTGCCTCGCTGCCTGTGGCCGTTGCCGCTCGCAATCCAGCGTACGCCCGGCGTAGCGCGCGGCGCCGTCAGTGCGGGCGCGGCGTAGAAACCGCAGGCAGCTGGAGCCCGTCTGACCCAGCAAGGCAACAGACCGCCTTGGAGGAAATCATGAGACCAACACTCGCCAAACTTCTTGCGCTGACGGCCATCCTCGTCACAAGTGCCGGGGCAGCCGGTTCGGAACGCATCGCGCGGCAGGTGCGCCACGAACTGGTGATGCTGCCCTACTACAGCGTGTTCGACAACTTCACGTACAAGATCGATGGATCGAAGGTCACCATCGCGGGACAAGTCACGCGGCCGACTCTGCGATCCGCCGCGGAGCGCGTTGTCAAGAGAATCGAAGGCATATCAGAGGTCGCCAACACTATCGAGGTGTTGCCAGTCTCGTCCAGTGACGACCGGATCCGGACCACCGTCTTCCGAGCCATCTACTACCATCCGGTGCTGAGCCGGTACGCTATTCAGTCCGTGCCCCCGATCCACATCATCGTGAAGAATGGGGACGTGACGCTTGAGGGAGTGGTACGGGACTCCGCAGAGAAGGACATCGCAGGCGTGCAGGCGAACGGAGTTGCCGGTGTGTTCTCGGTGGTGAACCGCCTCGTGGTCGAGAACCGGGAATAGGTTGTCCGGTCGCTCCGAGCGGCGCATCCGGAGCCGTCAATGGAGTTCCTGGGCACACGAGCGCGCGCCCCCCCAAGAGCTCGCGAAGGGGGCCTGAACCGCCGGATCGGCCGGACCGGTTATGATGGCAGCGGTTAAGCGTGCTGGGGAATAGGCGTATCGCCTGGGCATTGATCCTGGGGCTACTGGCGGCCTGCGCTGGTTACACGCAGATCCGAAGGGCGCGGACAGAAAAGGAGCGCCGCCAGCGCCAGATCCTGCGCTGGGAGGTCCTCCGCCCGGTCGTGCGCGGCCAGGAGGCCGCGGTCGCTGCGGGCACGCAGCTCGTTACGCAGGCGGCAATGCGCACGCTCCAGGACGGAGGGAACGCAGTGGACGCTGGCGTGGCGGCGCTGTTTGCCGGGGCGGTGACCGAGTTCTCTCACTACGGATTCGGCGGCGAGGCGCCGCTACTGATCCGGACGGCCGACGGCGAGGTGCATTCGATCGCGGGAGTCGGGACCGCTCCCGCCAGCATGACCCTGGACTTCTTCCTCAACCTGGAGCCGGACCCGGCTCTCGAAGAGGAGGCGGCCCAGAGAGAACACGAGACTGGTCCGATCCCATCGTACGGAACGCTGCCCGCGCTGGTACCTGGCATGGTCGACGCGGCGCTGCTAGCTCTGCAGCGATTCGGGACCCTCTCGTTCGCAGCGGTCGCGGAACACTCGGCGGTGCTGGCGGCGGAGCACCCGCTGGACCGCACGCGCGCTCGGTCCATCGGCGAGGCCGGGAGCTTCCTGCGCCTGTTTCCGACTTCGAGGGCGGTGTACGCACCCGGCGGGCACTTCCCGCGTCCGGGCGATCTGTTGCGCCAGGCCGATCTGGCAGCAACGATCCGCAGCATGATGCGGGCGGAACGGGAAGCTCTCAAGGCGGGCAGGTCGCGCGAGGATGCGATCGAGGCAGTCCGGGACTTCTTCTACCGGGGTCCGATCGCCCGCGAGATTTCCGATTTCGTCGAAGACAGCGGCGGATTGCTCCGATACGAGGACTTCGCGTCGTTCCGCCTCGAAGTCGAGCAACCTCTCCGGACGACCTTTCACGGCCACGAGGTCTACAAGGCGGACTTCTGGACCCAGGGGGCAGTGCTCCTGCAGGCGCTCAACATTCTCGAGGGCTTCGAATTGGAAGGGATGGGCTGGAACACCCCTGCCTACATTCACCACCTGGTCGAGACTCTGAAGCTGGCGTTCGCGGATCGCGACTCCTGGTACGCCGACCCGGCCTTCGCCGAGGTGCCTCGGGAGCTGCTCGGCAAGGAATATGCGGCGGCTCGGCGCGCGCTCATCAATCCCGAGCGCTCCTCAACGCTGTTCCGGCCGGGTTCTTTCCGGGAGCGGCAGCCCGTTCACCCGGCGTGGCGGGTGGGGCGGAGGCGTCCGCTTCCCGACCCCCTGGCATCGAAGGACACGACCAGCGTGAACATCGCGACCGCGGACGGCATGATGTTCTCTGCGTCGCCGTCGGGGGCCTGGATGCCCTCCGTAATTGCCGGACGGACCGGCGTCCCGCTGACTCAGAGAGCGCAGAGCTTTCTTACGATTCCGGATCATCCGAATGTCGTCGAGCCGGGGAAGCGCCCTCGGATCACGCTGACCCCCACCTTAGTGACGCGACAGGGAGAGCCGTTCATGGCGCTGTCCACTCCGGGAGGCGACCAGCAGGAGCAGGCTCTCCTGCAAGTGCTGCTTGCGGTTGTCCTCTACGATTTCAATCCGCAGGCCGCCGTGGAGGCGCCGCGCTTTCAGAGCAAGCATCTCGTGGCCAGCTTCGACGATCACGCGATGGAGCCGAACGTCCTGCTGGTGGACGAGCGAATGCCCGAGTTCGTTGTCGAGGAACTTGCCAGGCTGGGCCATCTGGTGGAACTGCGGAGCCGAAGGAACAGCGGCTCCGCTCCGACGGCTATCAAGATTCTGCGCAACGGCGTGGTCGAGGCGGGCGCCGACCCGTACGCGCAACGATACGCTGCCGGGTGGTGAAGCGGACCATTCGCCGTCGCGGACCAGGCGACTGCGTGGTTCGCGGTGGATCCGCCTCGCCGGCTGCGCTATGATCGCGGCTCCGATGCTGACACGGCGCGAACTCCTTGCAACAGGCGGAACGATCTTCGGGGCACTGGCCTGCGAGTCCAGAGAGGACGGCAACGACAGCCCGCTGAACGTCCTTTTCCTGTTCCCGGACCAGATGCGGGCGCAAGCCATGGGCTGCATGGGCAATCCGGACGTCAAGACGCCCAACCTCGACAGACTCGCCCAAGAAGGAGTCCTGTTCCGCAACCACTACGCCAACTCCCCGGTCTGCTGTCCGGCCCGGGCGATTATCCTGACCGGCAAATACGCCCACACGAACGGAATGATCGCGAACGATCTGCGCTTGCGAGAGTCCGAGACGTCCATGGCCGAGCTGTTTGCCGAGGCTGGCTACCGGACGGGCTTCGTGGGCAAGTGGCACTTGGACGGCGGCCCGCGCCAGCCGGGCTGGATTCCACCGGGCGCGCGTCGGCAGGGATTCGAATTCTGGGCGGCCAACGAGGTCAGCCACGCCCACTTCGACACGCACTACTTCCGCGACGATCCCGACCCCGTCCCGATCAAATCCTTCGAAGCCGAAGCGTGGACCGACATAGGCGTTGAATTCCTGCGGCAGACGCAGGCGGACGCCCGCCCGTTCTTCCTAACCGTCCAGATGGGCCCGCCCCACGACCCCTATCTGGCCCCGGAAGAGTACATGGCGATGTACGATCCCGATGCAATCTCCTTGCGTCCCAATTTTGCCGGCGACGACTCGGAAAGAGAGCTCGAGCCGAACCCGTACGTCGCAACTCCAGGCCGCAAGGAAATTGCCGCGTACTACGCAATGGTGACTGCCGTCGACGATCAGATCGGACGCATCCTGGCCGAGCTGGACGATCTCGGCCTCCGCGACAACACGATCGTGATCGTATCGTCCGATCACGGGGACATGCTGGGATCCCATGGCGCGAGGCTCAAGCGGAAGCCGTGGGAGGAATCCATTCGCGTTCCGGGCATCGTGCGCCATCCGGGCGCTCCCGCGGGCCGCGAGACAAGCGCGATCTTCTCCCATGTCGACATCGCGCCTACGCTGCTGTCGCTGTGCGGGATCGGACCGCGACCGGAAATGCAGGGGAGTGACCTATCGGCCGTGATCCTCGGCGAATCGGATTCCGGCCCTGATTCGGCGTACTTCCAGATCTTTGGCCCGTTCCTGGCCGGCGGGGTGAATCACGGCTGGCGCGGCATCCGCACAGACCGCCATATGTACGCGCGCACCAAGGACGCGCCGTGGGTGCTGTACGATCTGGAGTCGGATCCTTACGAACTGGAGAATCTCGCCGGCGATCCAGAGTCGGCCGCTCTGCGAGAGCGGCTGGACAGCGAATTGGCCCGCTGGATGGAACGAACGGGCGATTCGTGGGACTACGACTGGACAGCGCCAATCGAAGACCAAGGCCGGCTCTACAAACACGCGACGTTCTACACCGTGGAGGACTTCATGAAGTGGGCAGCGGACAATCCTGAACTCGCGGATCTCAATTGACCTCGAGTCTGTGCGGTGGAACGCGAATCCGCAGCCTGCGCCGAGTGGCCCTGCCCTCCTGATCGAGCGCGGATGAGTCCCAGATTCTCCGTGAATGAAGCAGCCCGTGCCGTTCCCACCGCTTGCGTGTGGACCGAATCCAGGTCCGGAAGGGATCGCGCAGGCACGAAAGGGGGCGCGGCCAAGTCTACGCAAGGACCCGACGGCGCTACGATATTGCGGTGATCGAAACACCGGTTCTTCTTGATCGTCGGAGGTTCTTGCAGCTCGGAAGCGCCGCTCTCCCCGCAGCGATTCCCGGATGCTCGCAACGGGCGACGGACACGGGGGCAGAGCGCCCGAACATCGTGGTGATCATCTCAGACGACATGGGCTTCTCCGACCTGGGCTGCTACGGAGGCGAGATCGAGACTCCGAATCTCGATCGACTCGCGTCGCAGGGTCTGCGGTTCACGCGCTTCTACACGAACAACATGTGCGTGCCGACGCGGGCGTCCCTGCTGAGCGGCTGCTACACGACGAAGGCCCTAGGACCCGAGAGCAGCATCTCGGAGAATGTCGTGACCGCCGCCGAGGCATTGGGCGCGGCAGGCTATTCGACCTACATGAGTGGCAAGTGGCATCTCGCCAACGACGGCAAGCACGAGAGCCTGCCCTGCCAGCGCGGCTTCGACAGGTTTTTCGGGACGACCCTCGGAGCAGGCAGCTTCTGGACTCCTGCAACGCTAATGGTGGACAACGAGCCTGCCGAGCATTTGTACGTCGACCCGGAGTTCTACTACACCGACGCAATTTCGAGCTACGCTCTCGACTTCATGCGCGAAGGACTCAGCAAGGACGAACCGTTCTTCCTGTACGTGGCCTACACCGCCGCCCACTGGCCGCTCCACGCCTTCGAGGAAGACATCGCGCGCTACTCGGGGCGCTACGAGGCCGGCTGGGACGCCCTTCGCGCAGAGCGCCACGCACGCATGAAGGAGTTGGGAACGGTGGATCCAGCTTGGGATCTCTCGCCTCGCAACCCCGAGGTTCCCGCCTGGACAGACGAGCCTCACAAGGCCTGGCAGGAACGTCGCATGGAGGTCTACGCCGCCCAGGTCACGCGCATGGACCATGGCATCGGGAGGCTGCTCGATCTCGTCGACGAGGCCGGCGCGGCCGACAACACCCTGGTGGTCTTCCAGATCGACAACGGCGGATGCCACGTCGAGTACGCCACGGACCGCAAGGGACCGTACCTTCCGGAAACCACCCGAGACGGCCGGCCCGTCGTTCCGGGAAACCTGCCTGACCTCATGCCTGGACCCGAGAACACGTACCAGAGCTACGGCTACGGCTGGGCCAACGCGTCCAACACTCCGTTCCGGCTTTACAAGCAACATGATCACGAAGGCGGCATCACGGTGCCGCTGATCGCCCGATGGCCAGCGGCGATCTCCGGAGCGGGAGGCATGACCGGCCAGCTTGCGCACGTCATCGACCTCATGCCGACATTTCTGGAGGCCGCCGGAGTCGAATTGCCGTCGGAATTCAAGGGCCGTCCCGTGCGTTCGATGGACGGCACGAGCCTCTTGCCGGTCCTCCGGGGCGGCATTCGCGAACCTCCCGGGGAACTGTACTGGCAATGGAGCCGGGGCCGGGCGATCCGGCAGGGCCGGTGGAAGCTTGTCGCCGTGAGGAACGAGGCCTGGGAACTCTACGACATGGAATCCGACGGCACTGAACTGCACGACCGGGCAGCGGAGATGCCGGAGCGAGTGGCTGCGATGGAGCACCTATGGAACAGGTGGAAGGCCGGGCCTGTTCCGCTATCGCGCAGGAATTCTCAATTTGGCCATTTTGGTCCCGTGAGCCGCTGAGGGGCCGGTAGCAAGGGACCAGTTTCTGGGCAGCAATTCTAAATTGCCGCCTATTTTGGGTTTTTTGCCTGCGCAGCTTCCGGAATGAAGGACCAGGTTCTGGAGGACTTGACTTTTCGGACACCGCTTTCGAACATAAAGTGTGGCCTCCGTTCCCGTTCTTGAGTCCCTCCTCAACAGATTCCGCCAGATCGCCTCCGCCTTGCCCGATCCCCGGACCGGCGCGAACCAGCGCTACAGCCTCGCCGATGCCGCTTCCTGCGCTTTCGCCACTTTCTTCCTCCAGTCCCCCTCGTTCCTCGACTTCCAGCGCCGCATGGCACTGGAGTCCGCTCGCTCCAATTGCCAGTCCCTGTTCGGGGTCGCGGACATTCCCAGTGACAACCACATCCGGAATCTCCTGGATGGACACGACCCTGACCACTTCGCCCCCCTGTTTGCCGACTGCCTGCAAACCGCCCGCGACCACGGTGCCCTCGACCCCTTCCTGCGCCTCGACGGCCGCCTCGCCATCGCTCTCGATGGCATCCAACTCCATTGCTCCGATGCCATCCGCTGCGCACAGTGCTCCACCCGCCATGTCGGCTCCGCCAAGACCGAGCAGTACTTCCATACGATGCTCTCGGCCACCATCGTCGCCGACGGCCACAACCGCGTCCTGCCGCTGATGCCCCACTTCGTCCAGCCCCAGCACAACCCCCGCGACGGCCGCTCCGACGCCGACCGCAAGCAGGACTGCGAACGCAACGCCGCCAAGCGCTGGCTGCCCGCCTACAGCGACCAACTGCGCCCCTTCCGGCCCATCTTCCTCGGCGACGACCTGTACTGCTGCCAGCCCCTCTGCCAACTCGTCCGCAACCTCGACACCGACTTCCTCTTCATCTGCAAGCCCAGCTCTCACAAGCGCTTATACGAACTCATCCACGACGACTTCATCCACTCCACCGGCTGGACCCGCGCCCGCAATCACCATCGCCAGATCGAGCAGCACCGCTATCGCTGGATGCACCGCCTGCCCGTCCGCGACAGCGACGATGCGGTGCTCGGGACCTGGATCGAGTTCACGGTACTACAACACCTTCTTCACCAGCCTGGAGGTCACCGCCGAGAACGTGGCCGCGATCGCACGGCTCGGAAGAGCTCGCTGGAAGATCGAGAACGAGACCTTCAATTGCCTGGCGCGGCACGGCTACAACCTCAAGCGCAACTTCGGGCACGGCAGCAACGGCCTGGCCAATCTGCTCGCCACGCTGAACCTGCTCGCCTTCACGCTGCACTCGCTGCTGGACTGCCTGCGAGGTTTGTGGCGGCAATGCCGCGACCGAGCCGGCACGCGCCGCCGCTTCTTCAACAAACTCAGCCTGTTTACGGAGGAGTTCTGGTTCCCGCACTGGACCGCGTTGCTGCTGACGATCCTAGGCCAGCGCTCGGTGCGGAGCGGCCCCTCGCCGGCACCCTCATGACACCGAGCGGGTATTCAGCGCCGTGCGCCGGGCTCGTAGGGGAGCCCGCAGTCGGGGTCTGCCCCGAGGGCCTCGGAGCCAGGGCCTCGGAGCCACGCGAGGCGCTCGGAGCCGACTTGACTGGCAACTGCGGGACCCCACAACCTCTCAGCGACGCTCCGGAATGCCCCCAATGCCCGGCGAGACGCCATACAGCCTAACTGTATCTCGGGTTTTGAGAATTGCTGGTTTCTGGGGACTTGACTTTGCGGGCACCAATTCCAAACATAAGATGTGGCCCCCGTTTCCAACCCCTTGCTACTCGATTCTTTGCTGGACTCGTTCCGCCAAGCCGCAACGGCGCTGTCCGACCCCCGCACCGGCTCCAACAAGCGCTACGCCGTCTCCGATGCCGCTGCCTGCGCCCTCGCCACGTTCTTTTTCCAGTCCCCCTCCTTCCTCGACTTCCAGCGCCGCATGCTCGAGGAGTCCGCCCGCTCCAATTGCCACTCCCTCTTCGGCGTCAGCAAGATCCCGAGTGAAAACTGTATTCGCAATCTGCTCGACGGTCTCGATCCCTCCCTCTTCGCCGATCTCTTCCCCCTCTGCCTCGACACCGTCCGCGACCAAGGCGGCCTCGACCCCTTCCTGCGCCTCGACGGCCGCCTGCTCATCGCCCTCGACGGGATCCAGTTCCATTGCTCGGACCGCATCCATTGCGAGCAGTGCTCGACCCGCCATGTCGGCAAGCACAAGACCCAGCAGTTCTTCCACACCATGCTCTCGGCCACCGTCGTCGCCGACGGCCACAACCGCGTCCTCCCGCTCATGCCGCTGTTCGTCCAGCCCCAGCACGACCCCGCCGCCAACCGGCCCGACCTGACCGAGCAGCAGCGCAAGCAGGATTGCGAGCGCAACGCTGCCAAGCGCTGGCTGCCCGCCCACATCCCCGCTCTGCTCCCCTACCGGCCGGTCCTGCTCGGCGACGATCTGTACTGCTGCCAGCCCCTCTGCGCACTCGTCGCCAACCTCGGCGCGGACTTCCTCTTCATCTGTAAGCCCAGCAGCCACAAGACGTTATACAAACAGCTCCCTAACCGCCGCATCTGGTCCACCGGCTGGATCCGCACCCGCAACCGCCGCCAGCAGGTCGAGCACCATCGCTACCAGTGGAGACACAACGTGCCGCTGCGCGCCGGTAACGACGCCCTCAAGGGAACCTGGGTCGACTTCGAGATCTGCCGCAACGGCGAGCGCACCTACCGCAATTCGTTCTTCACCAGCCTCAAGGTCACCGCCGACAACGTGGCCGCGATTGCGCGGGCGGGCCGTGCCAGATGGAAAATCGAGAACGAGCATTTCAACACGCTGTCGCGCCACGGCTACCACCTCAAGCACAATTTCGGGCATGGCCAGGACGGCCTCGCGAACCTGCTCGCCACGCTGAACCTGTTCGCCTTCACGCTGCACTCGGTCCTGGACTGCGTCTGTGACTTGTGGCGGCAGTGCCGGGACAAGGCCGGCACCCGCCGCCGCTTCTTCGACAAGCTGCGCGTGCTGGCGGAGATGTTCTGGTTCCCCGACTGGACCGCGCTGCTCGACACCATGCGCGGCCAACGCCGGCTGGTGGCCGTTCCGACTTGACGCAACCTACCTGCTGTCCGGCCAGCGCCTGGCTCCGGCAGGAGCCGCCGCCGGCCCTGTGCCTCGACGGGCCCGCCAACCGACGCCAGCCCGCCGGGGAGGACCCGCCGGGGACTGCTCGCCATCCCGAGCGGCCTCGCTTGCTCCGTACAGACGGCCCATAGCAAGCGCGAACGCTTGCCAGCGGCTCTACATCCTAGTCAGACCCCTCACTTTGAGAATCGCTGGCTATCGCGTGCGACCGCGCCCGTGGCGCTAGAATAGAAGTTGGTCTGGGTTCCCCTTTCCGGGGCAGCACGAGACCTTCCCCCTGTCTTGCTGGCCCGCCGGCCGGGCCCCTTTCCGGTATTCCTATGTCAAATCTTGCAGTCCTGGGCCTCCAGTGGGGCGACGAGGGCAAGGGCAAGCTCATCGATCTGGCGGCCGAGCACTACGACATCGTCGTGCGCTGCCAAGGCGGTAACAACGCGGGGCACACCGTGCAAGTCGGCGATCGCGTCTACAAGCTCTCCCTGGTGCCCAGCGGCATCCTGTGGCCAGGAAAGATGGCAGTGGTCGGCAACGGCGTGGTCATCAACCCCGAGGCGATGATTGGCGAGATCGACTCCCTGCGCGGCGTTGGGGTTCGTGTCGAAAACAACTTGCTCGTCAGCAATCGCGCCCACGTCGTGTTCCCGTATCACCCGCTGCTCGAGCGCTCGTCCGAAGATTCGCCGGGCAAGCGCAGGATTGGCACGACTTCCCGCGGAATCGGCCCGTGCTATGAGGACAAGGTGGCCCGGCGAGGCATTCGCGTGGCCGAACTGCTGTCCCGAGATCGCTTCGCGAAGCGGTTCCGGGCAATCGCGGCGGAGAGGACTGCAGTCGCCCGCGCCCTAGGAGTCAGTGAGCCGTGGGACATGGAGGGCGCGCTGGAGAGGTACCAAGAGTGCGCCGAGCGCTTGCGGCCATTCGTCACAGACACGGGAAAGTACCTGAACGACTCGATCAAGGAGGGGAAGCGGCTTCTCTTCGAAGGTGCCCAGGCCACGATGCTCGACATCGACTTTGGCACCTACCCGTACCTCACCTCGTCGAACGCGACTGCGGGAGGCCTTTGCACGGGGTCCGGAGTGTCGCCTAGACTGATTCATGAAATCCTCGGTGTCGCGAAGGCCTACGCCACGCGCGTCGGAGAGGGGCCCTTCGCCACGGAGCTCGACGGGCCCGCCGGCGACGCATTGCGGGATGCCGGCGGCGAGTACGGCACGGTGACCGGAAGGCCGAGACGGTGCGGCTGGTTCGACATACCCCTCCTCCGATACGCTCACGCGATCAACCATCTCTCCTCGCTCTTCATCACCAAGCTCGACGTGCTGGACTACCTGCCGACGATTCCTGTCTGCACCGGCTACCGGTACAAGGGAGCCCCATTGGACTGGATGCCGGCGATCGCAGAGGAATACGAGGAGGTCGAAGCTATCTACGAGGAATTGCCCGGCTGGAACTGCCCAACACGCGGCGTGACCTCGTTCGAGAGCCTCCCGCGAGCGGCCAAGGACTACATCGCATTCCTAGAAGACCGGCTCGAGGTTGAAATCGGCGGAGTATCGACTGGACCGGAGAGAGAGCAGACCATCGTCAGGGACGGGTCGGTGCTCGCGAGGCTGACGTCGTCCCGCTAGCTCTGAAACGGGAAGGGAGCTTCCGCCCTTGGACCAATTGACCGGGTTGCCGGTCAACACCTATTCGCTGGCCCGTCCGCAGCAACGCCTCGGCGCGCTAGGCTCATCTTCAACAGTTTGATTTCCGAGTTGCAGTAAACCCAACGAATTCAATAGCTTAAGATCGAGCAAGAACGGGCGTGGCACTACAATGCCCGCATTCGACACCGATTTGGGAAAGAGCGTCAAGATGCCTGGCTCGCCTCCTCCTGCGATTCCGGGGCTGGCTGGGGTGCCGACCCGCCGACCCGCCGGACGACCAGTGGCAGGCTCGACCCCACGCAGCGCACGATCTGCGGAACCGCCCCCTGCGCCTGCGTCCGCACCGCGAACCGCTTGCCCTGCAGTTCCACGACCGTCTCGGACAACCGGCCCAGGTCGCGCACCACATCCGCCCACTCCGCCTCGATGCCCGCCTCCCGCATGCGCGCCTCCAGCTCCTGCTTCAGCACCAGCGCCAGAAACGAGCAGAACACGTGCCCGCGGATCGCCTCGTCCGTGCGGTGATACACCGGCCGCGTCCGCAGCAGCGACTTCGCCTCCCGGAAGCAGCGCTCCACCCGCCACAGCTGCTTGTACTTGCGCACCGCCTCCTCCGCGCTCAGATCCGCCTTCACCCGCAGCGCCCAGAGCCCGTCATAGCGCTCTTCGGCTGCGATCTTCGCCTCGTCCAGCACGAACCCCTTGCCGCGCGCTTCCAGATACCGCCGGTAGCCCCGGTTGCCCACCAGCCCCTTCGCCCCCCCTCCCAGCTGCGCCTTCAGCTTCTCCACGATCTCCTCCCGCACCGCCTTGTCCCGCCGCGCCTGCTCCTCGTTGCGGCACAGCACGTAGCGCCTCTCCGCCGCCGCCCCCGGCCCTCGCTGGCCCGCCTCCTTGACGATCACCTGCTGCACCCCGAGCTCCAGCGGCTCCCGCTTCCAGGCCCGCTCCACCTCGATCCGCGTCTGCTCCCCCTCCGCGCCCAGCACCTCCTCCCCGAACTCCTTCGTCGACCGCATCCGCACTCCCAGAATGTAGCCCCAGCCGCGCTCCTCCAGAGCCTGCATCGTGGCCTTCGCAATCATGCCCCGGTCCGCCACCAGGCACACCTGCCCCACCCCGAACCGCTCCCGCAGCCTCGCCGCCACCGGCAGCAGCGCCGTGACGTCCGCGGTATTGCCCGGCCAGATCTCCGAGCACACCGGCCGCCCCTCGCTGTCCAGCACCGCGCCCACCACCAGCTGCCGGCATTGCGGCCGGAAATCCTTCGACTTGCCCCGCCGGCCGAGCTGCGCCCCGCCCTGGCCGTGGAAATAGTGCGAGGTCGTGTCGAAGAAGACCAGGTCGAGCCCCGTGAACAGATCGCGCCGACGGGCGAACAGGTCCTCCTCCAGCTCGTCCTTGACGTAGCGCGGGGGCCTGTCGGCGGTCTCTTCCGGCTGGGTCCGGCCGGCCCGCTCCGGCGGGTCCGGGAGTTGCTCGCCGAGCCAGGCCATGGCGCGGTAGAAGTGCTGGAGGTCGAGGGAGTCGGCGCCGTCGACGGCCTGGTCGGTCATCCAGCGCACGGCCTGGCGGTCGGAGCCGGGGGCGATCAGGCGGTGCAGGACGGCGAGGAAGACAGCGCGTTCGACATCGAAGTGGAAGCGGCGCGAGGCGAGGGCGGAGCGCAGGGCATCGCGGCAGCCGGTGAGGCGCCAAAGGGGTTCGAAGACGAGCGCGGGGCCGAGGACGCGGGAGGGGAAGCCGTCGGCGAGGGAGCGGTCTCTGGCCGCGAGGACGGCGGCGTGTTCGCAGAAGCGGGAGACGGACAGGAGCAGGCGGTCGAGGGCGCCGGAGTCCTGGAGCTGGTCGAGTCGGCCGAGGGTGGCGAGGACGCGCTGGCGGACCTTGGGGCCGGAGCGGGAGGACTCGACGAGTTGGAGGTAGGTGCGCTTGCCGTTGGACTTGGTGCGGAGGAACATCGCCGGTCTGTTCCACTACAGAATACACGGGAAACGATTGAATAATCAAGCGGGAATTGGGGTTAATCGGGGTACCGCCCGGAAAATCCGTGGCACTACACAATCGGCACTTCGGAACGTTGGTGGACGTAAGCCCTTTAGATTCAGTACCGACCTATGAAATGGTGTCGAAGATGAGCTAGGCAACACATCGCGTCTTTGGCAGCCTCAACCAGCATTCATCCGGCTGCCGGACTGTGGCGGAGGTTGAGCGCCCTGGTGCGATTGTGCCCGGAACCGGCAACTGCGTCGATACGCGATCCTCAACGAAGCACGGCCATCACGGCCTTTGCGTCAACTACCCGAACTGAGTCATCGACCTGGTTCAGTCCGTTCGCAGATGGCGTGAATAGGGCTCTGACGACTTCGCAGCCTCTTGCAGCTGGCAGGACTCTCAAGATGTCCTGATCATTCAGTTTCGATGCCCATCCGCGCGCCGGGGATAGTTTGGATTCGCCTACGAGCAATCGCCTCCCGTCTATCGAGCGCGCCACGATGTCGAACTCAGGATCGTTTCCGCGCCAGTACCGCCGAGCCTCTTCGAACGGGCCGAAACGGCCCAATCGACTCTCTCCGCGATGGAGCCAAGGCACGGACATCCGGCACAGTTCCTCCCACGCGTGCGATTCCAAGCTAGGCCGGTAGCGGTTCCAGTAGCGCAGCCGGGTCTCGGCCGGCGACTCAGCCAGCGCCGACCTGTGCGCCGCGACCACGCGGAACCACAGCCGCAAGAACGGGTCGTCGATTCGGTACAGGCTCCGCTTGCCAGACCTTGCATCACTGCCGAAAGGAATCTCGCGGCGCACCAAGCCCATTTCGGCAAGGAGAGCCAAGGGCCTCGACAGGCTAGAGGCGGGACGGCCGAGGCGGGCAGCGATTTCAGTGAGTCTGTGCACCCCTGCTCCGAGTACGTCCAGCAAGGGACGCAAGGCGGTCGCCGGCGGCGCCTCTTCTTGCAGCAAGCGACTAGGCTCGTCATGCAGCGGGCCCGCGGAATCCAGGACGAGTGAATCGACGGATGCGTCGAGGTCTTCACCGAACGGTTCAGCAAGTTCCCAGTATCGCGGCATGCCGCCCCAAACCGCGTAGACTCTAACCAGTGCATCGTGATCGAAGAACGGAAAGGCATCGGCGAGGTATCCGGGCCTAAGCGGCCGCACCCCGAATGCTTCCGAGGCCCGACCGTAGAGCGGGCTGCCCGCGTCCAGGATAGCCCCGTGCATCATGCGCACGCTTGACCCGCAAACCACGGTCCGCAAGATGCGGTTCTGGCGATCGAGCCAGTTCTGCATCGCTCCAACGAGGCTCTCGTCAGAAGCGAGCAGATAGGGCAACTCGTCGAGCACGAACGGCCCCTTCCAGCCGGTTCGGTCAGCCTCTGCGGACAATCGCCCGAGCAGCGCGCGCCAAGTTGGATACTCGACGTCGGCAAACCCCGAAAAGCGCTCGGCAATCGCGGAAGCGAGGAAGCGTCTCTGAACAACCGGTGCGGACCGCTCGGCTACTGTGTACAACCCGTCATTGCGCCGCGTCCACTCAAGCAACAGGCGCGACTTGCCGACTCGGCGACGCCCCCAGACTGCAGCTAACGCACCGGGACGCTGCATCGCCCTGCCCAGGCGCGAGAGTTCGTCATGACGGTTGAGGAACTGCACGCAAGATTATGCCTAGACGCATTATGTCATATTGCATAATTCCAGGCCGCCGTCGTCCTCCGATTGCATCGAAGGATTCGGGAAACGGCACGAATCCGACGGGATTGCCTGTTCGCGGCATCTGGCACGACCGCGGAGGGCTACCGACAACTACGAATTCCGCGCGAACTGTGAGGCGCTTCTTATCGTCGCTAGGGGGGCGGGGCCTTCGCGCCCTGACAATTCGGGGAAACTCCGGCCCGGTCCAACCCTCCGCGGAGGGCGAAAGCGGCTTCGTCTCTGGCGCGCCGAGGCTCCAGTCACCACGAGATGCGGAGACTCGAAGACAACGGAGCCGTCTCGTCCCGACGGTGCGGCAAGATTGCGGTTCTTCCGACGTCGTCGGTCAGCCAGTCCGGGGCAAGACCCCGCTCGCGGCTGATGGCCGGCGCAGCCTCTAGGACCGCTTCGCGCGGGTCGACCATCAACGCATCGACATCCAGATCGACTTGGTGCGACGGTGAGTCAAAACGATGACCGCGCCGCCCACGATATCGACGTGGTCTCTCAGGTCCATTCCGCCCAGGCGCTCCGAAAGCACCCGGGAAGCCCTCCCGATCGCGGCCGTGTCGAGAATTCTGTCTCTATCAGGGCGCCACGCATGCTCCACCCTGGCGTCAAGGTCCAGAGGGTCCGGCAGAGCGCCGTGCCGGATGAACGCGCCCGGCGCATAGAGCACGCAATTCCTGGCAGTCGGCGGGATCGTGGAAATCACCCACGGGGGCGAGGAACCGCTCCGGCTGCTCGGGCGCGGCGGCGGGCAAGGCGTCCCCGGTGGTATCCAGTCTCGGTCGCCGCCCCGCTAGCGACCCGCGTGCTGTCGGCCGACACCGCAGCTACCTCTCGGTGGCTTTCGAGTAACTCCTGCTCCCCGACTCGGCGGCCCACGCAGGACCTGTCTCCAAGCCTCAGTCGCCGCTCGCGCCGATCGTCTCGCGCGGCTGGTCCGCCGACGCACCCATCCCACCGATCTGCACCAGCGAGGGGGCCGCAGGCTCCTTGAGGACTTCCTGGCGGTACATCTTCATGAGCCGAGCTTCTTCCTCCGAGGACAGCTTGCGATCCCGCGCGCCGCTCGCCGGAATCTCCTCGCCCTTCGAGCGAGCCTCGGCGAGCTTGCGATCCCGCGCCGCAATCTTTTCCTCGCGGGCATTTTGCGGACCGTCCGAGACCTGCGCGCCGCGCCCGGCGTGCTCGGCGTTGATTTGAAGCTTGTCGCTCAGTTGCTTGATTTCATCGACCTTGCGCCCGCCGGCGTAGATCTTGTGGCGCCCGTGCTCGCCGTACCACGTCGACAGCGTGGCGGTCATGTGCATCTTCTCGATGATGTTCCGCCAGCCGATGCCGGTGTTGTACGCGCAGAAGGAAATTTCGCCCTCCTGGGTGCCGTAAGGGATCACGCACATCTCGGTGCGCCGGAAATCGTAGTTGAACAGATCCTGGAACCACATCCCGGCGACGAACAGGAAGTTCCAAGGATCGTTGCGACGGGCTGTTCCCTTGCCGTAGTTCTTGCCGCTCAGCGCGAACGACTTGTCGAACTTCTTGAGCAAGTCGAACATCGAGAAGTTCTTCGGCGCCTTCATCGGGTTGTAGTTCTTCAGCAGCGCCAGGCCCATCTGCACGTTCGTCGCCAGCTTTCCGCGGCCGGAATCGGTGACGCGCCGGATGTCCTGCACGAACTGCGGCACGTTGATGAATTCCGGCACCGGCGCCATGTCCTTGGTCTTCTTGTTGATCATCAGCGCCGTGCCGACCCCGCAGTTGGGGTGGCATCCGCAACTGACCTGGCCCCACTGCGCCTTCGGGCCGTGCGCCAGGTCGGCCGCATCGACGAAGCTGCCCATGACTGAAATCGGGAACCAATCGCGCGTCGGCTCGGTGATGCCAACCTGCTTCTTGACGTCATGCGCCAAGTGGCTCAGCGTGTACCGCTGCCGCATGCGGCGCTCGTCCGTGATCTCCTCGTCGCGGCCCGTGAACGACACCGGCTGGAAGGAGATGAAGGCGATCCGGCCCGGGTTGTCGCGCGCGAACTGGATGATCGGGCCGACCTCCTCGTTGTTGACGTTGTTGACCAGCGTCGTCACGAGCACGATCTCGATGCCCGCGTCGTGCATGTTCTCGATTGCCTTGATCTTGACGTCGAACAGGTTGCCGATCTTGCGGTGCTGGTTCGGCTCGTTGCCAATCCCGTCGAACTGCAGGTACGCGTAACGCATGCCGGCATCCGCGGCGGCTTCCGCGAACTCCGGGTTCTTGGCAAATTCGATCCCGTTGGTCGCGGCCTGAACCGAGTTGTAGCCGATCTTGCGGCAGTACTGGACAGCCTTCAGGAAATACGGGGACATGGTCGGCTCGCCGCCGGAGAACTGCACCGACATCTGCCTCCGTGGCTTGATCTTGATCGCGTTGTCGAGGATGGTCTTGATCTCTTCCCACTCGAGCTCGTGCACGAAGCCGACCTGGTTGGCATCCATGAAGCACGGGTCGCACATCATGTTGCAGCGGTTCGTCAGGTCCACTGTGAGAACAGCGCCCCGGCCCCATTTCACGGTCGACGAGCCGTGGTTGTGCAAGTCCTTGTCGTTATGCGCGCGAATGTCGCGTCCAGGGAACTGCGCCTCGATGTGCTCGAGGAACCTGGCGTCGATCGCCATGACGTCCTCGATCTTGCCGTGCTGCGGGCACTCCTTGACCATCCAGATCTCGTTGTCTCGCTGCACGATGGTCGCCTTGACCTCGCCGACCTTCTCGGACTTGAGGATCGAGTAGTCGACCTCGCCGTTGAGAATCACCTCGCGCGCCTCGCGCACGCACTTCGGGCAGAGCGAATCAGTCTGGCGAGGCCAGCCTAGCGGCGGCTTCGTCTTCTCCCACGACTTAAGCATGGGCTTCTCGGACCAGTTCGGCGTGAATGGGGGATTGGGATCCTTGCTGGCATCGAGCTTGCGGGCGATCTTCCAGCCGCTTTTCGCTATCTCCGTAAGGCCTTTTTCAAAGTACTTCACCGGTCGCTGCATCAATTCACCCTCCTAGGGAATCTTGTCGCCTATCACCCAACCCTGCCTGCAATCGCTCTAGGAAGGCGTTGGTCGGGGCGAGCGCGGACGGACTCCGCGCCAACCCGTAGAAAGTCTACTGCGATATTCGGCCTCTCTGCAAAGAAAAATTGTCGAAGAGCGGAAATTCGCGGTTCTATGGCAGTATTGGGGGCTGAACGGACGTCCTGAATCCGTCGCGGCCATCGGACCGCGGCAGCAAGGCGTATCTTCCCCCTTGCCAGACCCGCAACCAGTCAAGGACAGGGCTCTCGAGCTCGGATTCGACCTCGTCGGTGTGGCACCGGCGGAACCAACGCTGGAATCGGCCTTCTACCCGCAGTGGCTCGAGCGGGGCTACCACGGCGAAATGGCATATCTCGAAGGGCGTCGCGGAGCGATGCGCGGCGACCCGCGCTCCTTGATGCCTTCGGCGAAGTCCGTGATCTGCGCGGGACTGGTCTACAACGCGCCCGAGCCGTACTCCACCGAGTTCGAGTCCGGCAAGGGGGGCTGGGTGTCGCGGTACGCATGGGGCGAGGACTATCACGAGGTTCTCAAGAAGCGACTTCGCTCGCTGGCGGACTGGATCCGCTCCCGGTACGGCCGCCACATCCGATGCAAGGTCTGCGTCGACACGTCACCGCTACTCGAGCGGGCGCACGCGCACCGGGCCGGACTCGGGTGGATCGGCAAGAACACCTGCCTGATCGACGAACGGCACGGCTCTTGGGTTTTTCTCGGAGAGATCCTCACTTCCCTGGAGCTGCCCTACGACGATCCCGCTCCCTACCGGTGCGGCACGTGCCGCCGCTGTATCGACGCTTGTCCGACGGACGCATTCGTCGAGATCGGGGAAGGCCCGTCGCACGCCCTCGATTCGCGCCTGTGCATCTCGTACTGGACGATCGAACTGCGAGGCCCGATACCGGAGGAGCGGAGGGAGGACGTGGGACACCACCTATTCGGCTGCGATATCTGCCAGGACGTGTGCCCGTGGAACAGCCCGCGCCGGGCGGCGGTCACCGAGGATCCGGCCTTCCAGCCGGAGAACGCCCGGCCGGATCTCGATGAACTGGCGAGCCTGAGCGAGGACGAGTTCAACGCGCGGTTCGCGGGCACGCCGATCGAGCGCAGCCGCTACGCGGGGTTCCTGCGAAACGTAGCCGTTGCCATGGGCAACAGCGCTGATCCGGCATTCCGCCCGGCTCTGGAACGACTGGCCCGCTCGCCGGAACCGGTCGTTCGCGAGCATGCTGGCTGGGCGCTGGAGCAGATTGCGCGCCCGGCTGCCACCGGACGTTCGGGATAGAGCGGCACGGCTGGACGCAACCGCCCGAGCGGCCCGCGAGAAGAAGCCTAGTTCCTCTTCTTCTTCTTGCCTTGCGGCTCTTCTTCTGGCTCGGCCTCAGCCTCGATGATCTCGAGCTCGACCTCGCCTTCCGCGGCTCGCTCCTGGGCGGTTGCCGCGTCGACGACCTCCAAGGCGATCGGCTGCTCCATGTAAGCGGGGCTCGGGCCACCGGTCAGAAACATCAGCCGGTAGCGCTTCATCCCGGTCGAGTCGGGAAGCTCGAACTTGATCTCTTCCGCCGACTGTTCGACGATCTTGACCTCGACATCGCTACCGCCTGCAGTGAGATACAGCTTAGCGACCGAACCCTTGCCAAGGTCCATGCCCTTGGCAAGCGCCGAACCCCCGGGGGCGACAGCATCAGGTTCAACGGAAGTCAGCCGCGGAACCGCATACGCCAGCACGGAGCCCAGCGAAAGAAACAGAACTGTTAGACGGCACACTCTTGCCATGACCATCCCTCCTTCCAGTAGCAACGATGGTAGACACCCTTGGCGGCGATTGCAATAGCTGGCTCCCTTATATTGAGAATTGCGGGGCTACCAGCGTGGCAGGACTCTCCTCCACCCGGAATCGACATGCTTTCGCATCTCCGCCTCGTCGTCCCTCCTGCGGTAAGGAATCGACTCGTAGCGCTCCTTGAGCCGCGCGAGCCGGTCGTGATCCAAGTCCACGCCCAGGCCGCCGCGGTCCGGAATTCGGATCGATCCACCATAGAACGAAAGGCGGCCACCCTCGACCACTTCGTCGGATGTCTGCCACGGATAGTGAGTGTCGCAGGCATAGGTGAGATTCTTCGTGGCCGCAGCCACGTGGACCATCGCCATGAGGGACACGCCGAGGTGGGAGTTGGAATGCATCGACAGGGCCACGCCGAAGGTCTGGCAGAGCTTTCCAAGGTGCTGGATCTGGCGCATGCCGCCCCAGAAGTGGTGGTCGCAGAGCACGACCTGCACGGCGTCCTGCGCAATGGACTCCGGCAGATGGGCAAAGGACGTGACCGCGACGTTGCTGGCAAGCGGCGTGTCGATCCCGCGCGCAAGCAACTCGCGCCGGACGGCGGCCATGCCGTCGATCCCGGCGGCCGGATCCTCGAGGTACCCGCCGCCTTCCAGCTCATCGCGGAGTGCCACGCCCACTTGGACGGAAGTCTCGACCCGCCAGGCGGAGTTGGGATCGATGCGCAAGGGCACCTCCGGACCGAACTCGGCTCGCAGCTGCCGAATCGCCTCGGCCTCCTCGTCCGGGTGGACGACGCCGCCCTTGAGCTTGACGTCGAGGAATCCGTACTCGTCAACCATCGAGCGCACCTGGCGGACGATCGATTCGGGCGTAAGGCACTCGCCGTACTTGTCCTCCCGCGCGTCTCCTCCCTCGCCCCCTCCGCCAGCATGCTTGTAGAACGCATACGCGGAGAACGGCACGGCATCCCGGACGCGGCCCCCGAGCAGGTCGCAGACCGGCACCCCCGTGCTCCGGCCGATCAAATCGAGGCACGCCGTCTCGATTGCCGAGTACGTTCGCGGCCCGGCGTCGAGCGGATTCTCGCCGGGCGTCCGCATGGTGTGCGACCGCTCGGCACCGCTCCCTTCGCCTTCGGCAACATCGAGCAGGTCCCCGGTAATCCTGTAGGCGTCGGAACCGACGACTTGGTCTCGCACGCGCCGGAGCGCGCTGGCCGGGCCCTCCCCACCGTACGTCTCCGCGATGCCGACGATCCCGTCTTCGCTCTCCAGTTCCACGATGTTCCTAAGGGCATAGGGGGCGTGCAAGCCGTACGAACTGCGCAGGGGCGGGTCGGCAATCGCGATCGAATGCACCCTCAGATCCTTGATTTCCATGGGACTGAAACCATTGTATGAACCGCCGGCCGGCTTCGGCCTGACGCCTCCCGTGGCGCCGACGCGTTGCGATGGCCCGTCCTGGTCGCTAGACTGTAAGTGTCGCGGTGTGCGCAGGAGCATCTACATCGAGGCGGCCGCCTTGGAGCGAAAGCCGCTTCGATTCGAGACGGCGCTCCGGCCGGCCCTGGTGGACCTATCCGATCCTTGGAGAGTGACCGGGGATGTCGAGGCCGCGGGAGCGGCCGAACTGCTGGACAGGCAAGGTGTTCGGTCGATCCGAGTGCGCGGTCGCATACGGGCTTCGGTGGATCACGTCTGCGACCGCTGCCTGAAGGCACTGCTTCGATTCCAAGTTCGACTTGTACTTCTATCCGATGACAATGATCGAGGACGGAGGCGAGGTGGGCCGCCTGACGTCGTCAGCATGCGACGCAGACCAAGGGGAGGTGGGCTTCTACCCCCGGTGGGAGGGTGATGGTGTCGGGCTGGCTGACGTCGTGCGCGAGCAACTGCTCCTGTGGCTGCCGGCGCGCAGCCTGTGCAGCCCGGACTGCAAGGGGATCTGCTCGGTCTGCGGCAAGGACCGCAACGAGGCGAACTGCGAATGCAGCGAGTCATTCGCCGACCCCCGGTGGGACGCGCTGCGGCACCTAGGCTACAAGCACTGACAGGCGGATTGCTGGGAGAATAGAATTATGCCGAATCCGAAGAGAAGACATTCGAGGGCCCGCACCGGAAAGCGCCGGGCGCATGACCACCTAGTCACCAAGGCCGCGACAATCTGCGAGCAGTGCTCCGCCGTCGTGCTCCCGCACCGAGCCTGCAAGCACTGCGGGTATTACAAGGGCCGGGAAGTCATCGAAGTCGATTCCGAATAGAATAGGCGCCCGGGGCCTACATCACAGTGTTGCAACCTGTAACGGTAGCGGTCGACGCTATGGGCGGCGACTCGGCACCCGTAGCCGAGGTCGAGGGTGCGCTGCTCGCAGCCGAGGAATTCGGCGCAAAGATTCTGCTCGTCGGACGCGAAGAGGTGCTTCGCAACGAACTGGCGAAGCATTTCCCGGCGCGCGCCCAGATCGACATCGTCCACGCGGAGGACGTGGTGACGATGCAAGACAACCCGGCGAAGGTGCTGCGGTCCAAGAAGGACAGCTCGATCCGGGCCGCCGCGCAGCAGGTGATCAAGGGACGCGCTGCCGGCCTCGTCTCCGCCGGTAACACCGGGGCCGTGATGGCCACCGCCTTGAAGGTCATGGGCCGCATCCCCGGGGTCTATCGTCCGGCAGTCGCGCAGATCTTCCCGACCAGCCAGGGAGGGCGCACCTTGGTGCTCGATGTCGGCGCAAATGTCGACTGCACGCCAAGCATGCTGCTTCAGTTCGCAGTGATGGGCGACGTGTACACTCGCGTCCTGTTCGGCTGCGAGCGCCCCCGGGTGGGCCTGCTGTCGATCGGCGAGGAGGAGCACAAGGGCAACGAGCTCACGAGGGATGCGACGCCGCTGCTCAAGGGGCAGCCCTTCCGGTTCATCGGCAACGTGGAAGGCCGCGACCTGTTCAGCGGGGACGCGGACGTTATCGTGTGTGACGGCTTCGTCGGCAACGTGGCCTTGAAGGTCAGCGAGGGCCTCGTGTCGACCATCAAGACGATGCTGATCGAATCGCTCGAGGCGACGGTGATGCGGCAGATCGGCTACGGCCTCGCGAAGGGCGCGTTCGAGGAGTTCAAGAAGCGGGTGGACTACGAGGAGTACGGCGGGGCACCGATGCTCGGCGTTCGGGGCGGCGTGATCATCTGCCACGGCCGCTCGACGCGGGAGGCCATCAAGAACGCCATCCGCGTCGCGATCGAGTTCGAGACGGGCGGCATCAACCGCCAGATCGAGGAGAGTCTCGAGCGGAGCCTCGAGAAAGCCTGATCAGGTCCTCGTCCGCGAAGAGAGGTCGGCGCTCCCGAGGCTGACGCACACCTTCGGCAGCAGCGCGTCGATCCGCCTGCCCAGATCCAGTAGGCCGTCTTCGCTCACGCTGGCTTGGATCGCCTCGAAGAGCACCCGCTCCTCGAACCGGATATGCGCAACCAAGCGCTGGCGAAGGGAGAGCAGCCCGGCTACCAGGTCGCTCCCTTCGGCGCGCTCCAGCGAGGAGATCTCTGTCCGAATCTCGTCGTGCTCCCGAACCAGCTGGTCGATCGTTCCGGGTTGCTGGATCGCCTCGCGCGCTGCGGGAAACAGAACTTGCTCCTCCACGGCGAAATGCCCTCTCAACTCAAGCTCCCAGGCATCGAGCGCCTGCTTGCGCAATCGCTCCGCGACCGCGGGACCGGCGTCGTCGCTCAGGTCCCGCTCGATGAACACGCACAGCGCCAAGCCGTCATGATGCTGGCGCGACAGCGGAACTAGCGCGGCATGCCGCTTCACATACTCACCGTATCAGTCGCCGGCGAGCTGCTCGGGCTTGTACCCTCCCTTCCTCTGGAAGTGCAGGAAGAACAGCCCGAAGAGAACGAACAGAACTACCGGCAGCACAGCAACGTTCTGGAATGCCGCCTGGGCGCCGTCGTTCTCGTACCAACCGCCCATGACCGGGAGGACGAATGCGATGGCCAGATTGCCGGTGCCTCCCATCAATGCCAGTGCCACCGGGCCGCCCTTCGGGAAGAGCTCCGACGTGACTCCCAGCATGGTCGGCCAGAAGTAGGTCTTGCCGACCCCGAACAGGGTGGCGGCCGCGAACGCTCCGAACATCGTGGTAGCCGAGCCGAGCGCGTAGAGGCCGCCCGCCGCTAGCGCTGCGGAGATCGTCATGAGGCCGAACGGCGAGAGCGCATGGGCGAGCGGGCCGCCGAAGAACCGCAGCACGAACATGATGCCCGCCGTGTAAACAAGGATCAGGATGCCCTGCATCCCGGTCAGGTTGGTGATCAGGGACGGCACCCACTGATCCGGTCCCAGTTCGGTGGCGGAAGTCAGCCACATGCAGATCCAAAGGAAGATGAATGAAGGACGGAGCAGGTCCATCAGCATGTCCCGGTTGCTGACCCCGGCGCTGACTCTTTCCGTCGCCGGGAAGCTCTGCCCTCGGATCAAGAACAGGTACCCGACTGCCACCAACGGAATCGTGAGCAGCTTGATGCGCCAGCCCAAAGTCGCGGTCTCCTCCCCTACCGAGCCGTCAAGGCCCATTACCTTCGTGATGAGGAACGCGAGCAGGCCGCCGATGATCAAGCCGCCGGGCCACCAGGCATGCAGCACGTTCATGCGGTGTGTCTTGTTCTCCGGGAAGAGCGTCGAGCAGAGCGGATTGATCACGCCCTCGACCAAGCCTTGGGCCAGGCCGAGAGTCAGCATCGCGAACCACAGCAGAGACGTGATCGGGTTGCCGAATATCGAGGCGATCGGTCCATCCGGGAACGGTGCCATGACGATCGCGAGGATGGCGAACACGTAGAAAATTCCCGAGATCGTCAGCAGGCGACGCATGCCGAACAGATCGACCAGCGATCCGCCAATGAGAATCGAGAGAGTGAAGCCGAGGAAGGCGGGGCTGAGCAGCTGGCCCAGCTGCTCCTTGTTCAGATGGAAGTCTGTGCCAAGAGCGTCGAGCACGTCGCCTCGTATCGAAAAGACCATCGATGTGGTGACAAGGGCTACGCAACTCGCTATGAAGAGACGGTTTCGGTTCATTTTGACCCTCCTCCGGGGTCTCGGCCAGATAGCGTACCACACCGATCGGATCAGGGCCGGGGGCCAAGGCGCTTTGTCACGGCTGATTCTTGTTCGAGGGTTGTAACCTCGGTCGCAAAGAGTTAGACAAGGGGCTGGCTTTTTTGGCCGGGATCGTGTATTGATGGGGCATGACTGTGCCAGTGTGTCCCGCGGAGGTTCCGGTGTTGAGCGAGGTGGTGGTCCGGCTGGCCCGGCCGGAGGAGCGGCTGCTGTGGGACGGGTTGATGGACGCGCAGCACTATCTGGGATTCAAGCAGTTCGCGGGGCGCGGGCTGCGCTACGTGGCGGAGTGGCGGGGCAAGTGGCTGGCGCTGCTGGGCTGGCAGACGGGGGTGTTCCAGTGCCGGCCGCGCGACCAATGGCTGGGCTGGCACAAGGCGGTGCAGTTCCGGCGCTTGCACCTGTGCGGGAACAACACGCGCTTCCTGGTGCTGCCCGCGGGGCAGGGCGTGAAGAACCTGGCCTCGCGGGTGCTGGGGTTGAACCTGCGGCGGCTGAGCGGGGACTGGGAGGCGCGCTGGGGGCATCCGCTCGAACTCGCGGAGACGTTCGTGGATCCGCAGAAGTACCGGGGCACGGTCTATCTGGCGTCGAACTGGATCCAGCTGGGGCTGAGCAAGGGCTACGCGCGGTCGAACGGGAAGTACACCGACAAGCACGGGCAGAAGAAGGTCATGCTGGTATACGAGCTGCGGGCGGGGGCGCGGGAGCGGCTGGCGGATCCGCAGGAGCGGCCGGAGTGGGATTGCGGGCCGGTGGATGTGCGCTACGGCACGGAGGATTTGCGCTCGCTGCGGAAGCAGTTGGAGGATGTGGAGGACAGCCGGGGGCGACGCGGGAAGCGGCATGCGCTGGGGGTGGTGCTGGCGCTGCTGGTGCTGGCGAGGCTGGCGGGCAAGCGCGGCGGGAGGGCGGCGGAAGCGTACTCGAAGACATTGAAGGAGCACGAGTTACGGGCACTGGGATGCCGCTGGGACGAGCGCGAGCGGAGGTGCGTGACGCCCTCGGACACGACATTCCAGCGAGTCATGGAGCGGACGGACCCGGCCTCGCTGGAACGCGTGATCCAGCGCTGGACGCAGCCGCTGGTGCCGCAGCCGAAGGCGCTGGCGGCGGACGGGAAGCGCATTCGGGGGGCGAACCGGATGGCGGCGGAGGGGGAGCACTGGGAGACGGTGACGCTGGTGGAGCATGTCAAGGGCATCCCAGTGGCGAGCCGCAGCTACCGCGAGGAAGGCGGCGAGCAGGGCGCGCTGCGGGCGTTGCTGGAGGAGGTGGACCTGCGCGGCCGGACGGTGACGATCGACGCGGGGCATGCGGGGCAGGAGATCCAGCAGGCGATCATCGAGCAGCACGGCGGGGAGGTGCTGGTGCGCATCAAGGGCAACTGCCCGCTCACCTACGAGACGCTGACGGGCCTGAACTGGGAGCAGGGAGCGGAGCGGAGCTGGCAGGAAGGGCGCTGGCAGCGCTCGCGCAACAAGAGCTGGGAGCGGCGCTCGATCGATGTGTTCACGCCCCATCCGAAACTGCTGCCGTACCCGCATGCCCGGCAGGCGTACCGCATCACGCACGAGACCTGCAAGCGGCTGGGCGGCGCGGTGTCGATCAGCTGCAGCTACGGCATCAGCTCGCTGTCGGAGCAGGCCGCAACGGCGCGGGACCTGCTGGCGTTGCAGCGGGGTCACTGGAAGGTGGAAAGCGCCAACCACTATCGCCGCGACGTCTCGTTCGGGGAGGACAGCAGCCGCATCCGCACGGGTCACGGTCCGTCCAACGCCGCGGCGCTGAACAACCTGGCGCTGGCGCTGCTGCTGTCGCAGCGGCCACAGGACACGGTGCCGGAGGCGCAAACCTACTACGTCGGCAACCGGGACGAGGCCCTGCAGCTGCTGCTGACTCCTGGCTAGCGAGGATTCCGCCCCGCAGCCGCGGAGCCAGGTCCATCGCGGCCTGGCGGACGGTCCCGCTGCGCCCGCGTTGCGGCCGCCGGCGGCCCACCCGCCGATTCCCGGCCCGTGCAGCGTCCCCAGCACCGCAACAAGACCCGCTTTCACTCCGCAGACCGCCCCGCTTCCCGTGCTCCAACGCCCTATCTGGGCCATCCCCCCCCCAAACCAATAAGGAATCAGCGGTGGGCGCTTTGTGCCAAGCTCATCTTCGACACCCGCTGACCTGAAGCTCCAGCGATTTGCTCGGGATTACAACGACTTAGCGCTAGCTCGATTTGCGCAATGCCCAATGTGTTGTGCCATGGGAAAATTACGTTGACCGCGTTTTTCTCTTGCTTTTTCAGTAACTTGGGACTGTTCCATGACGCCTGTCTGTTGTGACCTGTTGAGTCCTCCGTGTTCTTCCGCACCAAATCCTCATCCCACTACACCTACCTCCAACTGGTCGAGGGCTTCCGCCAAGGCAAGAAGGTCCGCCAGCGCGTGATCGCTACCCTCGGACGCCTCGACCAGCTGCAAGCCAGCGGCGCTCTCGACCGGCTCCTGCAATCCGGGGCCCGCCTCTCCGAACACTCCGCCGTCCTGTCCGCCCTGCCCCCGCCCGACGACCCCGGCGCCGACTCCCGCACCCTCGGCCCCGCCCTCGTCTTCGAGCGCCTCTGGCAGCTCACCTCCTGTCGTCACGTCGTCTCCCAGGCGCTCCGCCAACGCCGCTTCCGCTTCGACGTCGAGCGCGCCGTCTTCCTCACCGTCCTGCACCGCCTGACCGCCCCCGGCTCCGACCGCAGCGCCCTGGCCTGGATGGCCGACCAGGCAGTCGCCGGCAGCGACCTCCAGCTGCAGCACTTGTACCGCGCCATGGCCTGGCTCGGCCAGCCCTTGCCGGACAAGGACCAGAAACACTGCACGCACGCGCCGCGCTGCGTCAAGGACGAGTTGGAAGAGGCCCTCTTCGATCGCCGCCGGGACTTGTTCTCCGATCTGGACCTCGTCTTCTTCGACACGACATCGCATTACTTCCATGGCGCGGGCGGGCAGACGCCGGGCCGGCGCGGCAACTCGAAGGACTACCGCCCGCAGTGCCGGCAGATGGTCCTGGGGCTGGTGCTGGACAACCAGGGCCTGCCGGTGTGCTGCGAGATGTGGCCGGGCAACACGGCCGATGTGACGACGCTGGTGCCGGTGGCGCAGCGCTTGCAGCGGCGTTTCGGGATGCGCTCGGTCTGCCTGGTGGCGGACCGGGGCATGATCAGCCAGGCGACGATGGCGGCGATCGAGGAGCGCGGCTGGAGCTACATCCTGGGAGTGCGCATGCGCGGCTCGAAGGAGTTCCGCGAGCAGGTGCTGGGGGCGGACGCACCCGAGCTGGCGGTGTCGGTGGAGCGGGCGCACCAGCCGCGCCAGCAGCTGGAGCTGAAGGTCCAGGACGTGCGGGTGCGCGAGCAGGGCGAGGAGTCCTCCAGCGAGCGGCGCTACGTGGTGTGCCGCAACGCCGAGCAAGCGCGGCGCGACCGCGCCGTGCGCTCAGAGATCGTCGCCAAGCTGAGGCAGCAGCTGGTGCGGAGCGAGAAGCAGTTGGTGGGCAACCGCGGGTACCGGCGCTACCTGCGCAAGGCGGTCCAGGAGCCGGAGGCGGTGGCGGGGAGCCAGCCGGAGGCTCTCCCGGAGGTGTCCCGGGAGACGGCGGCAGAGGCGCCGGAGCAGAGCCCGCAGGCGGGAGCGGCGTGGGAGGTGGACGAGGCCAGGATCGCGGTCGAGGAGCAGTTCGACGGAGTCTGGGCGCTGCGCACGAACGCGGCACTGACGGCGACGGACGTGGCCTTGCGATACAAGCAGCTGTGGCAGGTGGAGCAGGGTTTCCGGAGCGCGAAGTCGCTGTTGCGGACGCGGCCGGTGTACCACCGCACGGACGAGACAATCCGGGGGCACGTGTTCTGTTCGTTCCTGGCGCTGGTGCTGAAGAAGGAGCTGGAGCGGCGTCTGGAGGCGGCGGGCATCGAAGTGGAGTGGGGGGACTTGATGCGGGACCTGGGCCGGCTGCGGGAGACGGAAGTGGAGTTGCAGGGGAAGCGCTTCGTGGTGCGCAGCAAGGCGTACGGAGTGGTAGGCAAGGTGGCCCAGTGCGTGGGAGCGCGCTTGCCGGCGACTGTGCGGCGCGTGGGTCAAGAGAGTGCCGAGCCTGCTCGGGAACCCGCACAGCAACTGGCCTGAAGACGTGTGGAGGTGCGATCGCCCACTGCCCAGCCAAACCCGGGAGGTGTTGTGCCAAACGCTCGCCCTAGTCTCGCAACCTGTTCTTATATCAGTACTTCTGGAATTGTGGTGTCGAAGATGAGCCAAGGCGCTTTGGCGGGGCATGCCGGCAGGGGTGGGCCGCGGAGAGATTCGACGAGAGCGAGTCTGACGGGTCTGCGTGACGCCGCCGAGACCCCGGGACAGACCTGCCGCCTGGAGGCGGACGGCGGCTAGGTGGCAACCCTCGAGAACTGGAAATCTCCGCGATGGACGCCCAGCGGGCAAGCAAGTGCAGGGATCGACTAGCGCGGGGCCGGCGCGGCGCACGCGAAGGACTCCTCGGAACCGGGATTGCCGGAGCCATCGTACCGGGCCACTTCCGGGTAGGGGCACAAGGGCCTCGTCATCTCGGTGCCGCCGCCGACAACCCTCCCCGCCACGATGCGGTCAGGGGTCGCGCCGGATTCGACCCAGTCCATGAGAGCGCCGAGGTAGTCGGCGCTCGACACTCCAAGACCGCCGCCGCAATGGAACATCCCCGGGACCATGAATAGCCGGAAGAAGTCCCGAGTCTCCGGACCGGTCACCCGCTGGGCTTCCTCGTAGTAGTCCACTCCCATCAGCGGGTTCAGCGCGGTGTCCGCCCAGCCAAAGTACATCAGCATTTTCCCGCCCGAGTCGCGGAACCGAGTCAGGTCGGGATCCGTGGCGTCTAGGATCGAACGGATGAACTCCATCCGGTGGGGATCGCTGTCGAAATCGAACTCGCGCCAGTCGAAGTCCGGCTCGTCCGGCTCGAAGGCCATGTAGCGCAGGAAAGTCTCGGCGAAGACCTCCTGGCGGGACGGCCCCTCCTCGCTAATGATCCAGCCGTTCCAGCCGCTCCGGCGACTCCTCCCGCTCGGCGGTGCCGCTTCGGAGCCGAAGGGCAGGCCCGGAAAGAGCACTTCGCCCCGGCTCGGAACCCCGCTATAGATTTTCTCCAGCGCGCCTACCTCGGCATCGGAAAAGCAGTCCCCCGTGGCCGAACCCTCGCATCGAGGCAGGTCTCGCGCCGGATCGAAGTCGCACGCCCGCGGATCGTCGAGCAGGCCGTCCTCCAAGCCGTCCACGCTGTCGCACCGTTCGTAAACCGCTTCGGCGACTGCTTCGATCTTCTCCAGACTGATCGGTGCCTCGTCCAATGCCCTCGCGTTCCACGCCCCCCAGATCTGAGTGTCCGTGAAGTTCAGTACCGGTGCACCGACGACGATGCCGTCGAAGTCCCTTGGGAATCGCTGGGCCGCCATGAGCCCCTGCCGGCCGCCTGTCGAACAGCCCTCCCAGTAGGTGTAGCTCGGCGGCTTGCCGTAGTAGAGCGCTGCCAGTTCCTTGGCTGTCTGGATCGTCAGGCGCACGGCCCGGAAGCTGTAGTCGATTTCCTTCTGGCGATTGTTCAAGGCAAACGTGCCCAGAGGCTCGGCCGCCCGATCATGGCCGGTATTGGTGTAGACCGCCACGAACCCGCGCGAAGCCACGCTGTCGCTGCGGCGCACGCGCTGCGGCGCGGTCGGAGGCGTGCCGGCGTAGCCGCCGTTGCCGCTCATCAGGATGCGCCCGTTCCACGAGTCCGGCAGGACGATCTCGAATGCGATTTCCGGCGGCAGGACCCCGAAAACCCTGCAGCGAGCGGCCGTCTCGCCCGAGGCCTCGAGGGGAGCGGCGGACACGATGGAATACGCGTGGCCGGTCAATTCCGCGAGTGCCCGGCAATCCGCGGCCGGGCGCGTCCCCTCGGCCGAAGCGATGGCCCCGCAAGCCAGCATCATCGAGGCGGCGAGGACCGGCTGGAAACGAGCGCGACTGGGAAACTGCTGCTTCTTCATCGTGGCAACCTCCTTGACGGTGCCCCGGGGCCGGCCACAGGGGGCGGGCCTGAACCTACAATATGAACAGAACGGGTGCGCCCGGGTGGCGGAATTGGCAGACGCAACGGACTTAAAATCCGTTGTCCGCAAGGGCGTGTGGGTTCGAACCCCACCCCGGGCACCATCAGTTCCGTCAGCGGCCGACGCCAGGCGGTTCCGACCCGCGAGAGCGCAAGGCGCCAAGGCCCTCGTCAGCATGGTACGAACTGCGTACGAGCGCACCGGACTCCACGTGACGAAAGCCTAGGCGCTGCCCGAAGTCGCGAATTGACCCGAATTCCTCCGGAGCGTAATACTTCTGGATCGCAAGGTGATCGGACGAGGGCCGCAGGTACTGGCCGACGGTCAGGATGTCCACGCCATGGTCCCGCAAGTCTCGCAAGGTGGCGTGAATCTCCTCCCGCGTTTCGCCTAGGCCGAGCATGATGCCCGACTTGGTTGGCATGGTCGGCCGGTTCGCCTTCGCGTAGCGGAGCATCTCCAGCGAGCGCCGGTAATCGGATCCGGCGCGAACGGTCCTGTACAGCCGGAGCACCGTCTCCACGTTGTGGTTGAGGATGTCCGGACGGGCGTCCAGCACGATGTCCATGGCCGCTCTGGAGCCTTGGAAGTCAGGTACCAGCACTTCGACGGTGCATCCCGGGACCCGGTCGCGAATCGCCCCGATCGTCATGGCGAACAGCTGGGCGCCGCCGTCGGCTCGATCGTCGCGATTGACGCTGGTAACGACGGCGTGGCGCAACCCCATCTGCGCAACCGCATCCGCCACGCGCCTCGGCTCGTCGTAGTCGACTTCCGCGGGCGGGCCCTTCTGAACGGCGCAGAATCCGCAACGGCGCGTGCAGACATTGCCTAGGATCATGAAGGTGGCGCTGTGTCGGTTCCAGCAGTCACCAATATTCGGGCACGCGGCGCTCTCGCAGACGGTGTGCAGACGCAAGTCGCTGACCAGCTGCTTCAGCCTGCGATAGTTCGCCCCGGTGGCAGCGGGCGCCAGCAGCCAGCGAGGGCGCGAGCCCGCCGGGTTCTCGAGCGGCCGGGCGTGAAGCGGCACCATCGGCTTCACGCGCAGGTCGGCGATGGGAACAAAGCCGTTCATGGGTGAGGCGGGGGCGCCGGCTAGCGGTCCTGGCTGTCGCGGAGGCAGCCCCCCGCCGATGGTCGCACTAGTCCCATCCTACCAGCGCGCCCCTGATGCCCTGCTAGCTAGTCGTCGCTGGCGAGGACCTTGTGCACGCAGGCTGCCAGCACGCCTCCCACCGGACAGGCGACGAAATAGATCCAGAGGGACGAGATGGCAGTCGGGGCGTCACTGAACAGCGCGGGGCCCAGCGAGCGGGCCGGATTAAGGGAAGCTCCGGTCAAGGGCCCTCCCATTGCAATGCAGGCCGCTAGCGTCAATCCGATGGCGACCGGAGCGAGGTTGCCAGCCTTGCCGCTCACCGCAGAGTGATAGATCGAATTCACGAGCAGGAATGTGAGGATCACTTCCAACAGGAAGGCCTGCCCAATGCCGACACCTTCCGCAGGGACGGTCGCACCCAGAGAGCCCGGCCCGACTACGTAGAAGAGCGCCGAGGCGCCGACAATGCCGCCGATCAGCTGCACGACGATATAGCCGATCGCGTCGCCGAGCTTGATCTGGCCGCCGACTAGGAGCCCGATCGTGACAGCCGGGTTGATATGCGTTCCCGAGATATTGCCGTAGGCGTACGCAAAGGCCATCACGACAAGGCCGTGTGCCAGGGCGACCGCGACGAGATTGCCGCTGACGGCCGCCGCGCCGGCTCCGATGAAGATGAGCGAAAACGTCCCGATGAACTCCGCGACCAGTGCCTTACTCTGCATGAAATGTAGCCTCCTTTGCGCCCCGTCCGAGGCGGGGCGGGTGATCGCGGAAGATTGTATCACCGCCCGGAACCTCCTCCGAAACGGCCCGACTATACTGCGGACAGCAAGGGAAGTGGCAGATCGCCATCGTCCCGCCGCGCCGCAATGGACCGGGCATCCGCACGTCCGATCGAAATCAACCGGTTCCTCGACCCGGGCTTCCTCGACTTGGACGAGGCCCTGGATGCGCTCGAACTCGAGGTCGGTCCGTCGAGCGGGTTGTTTGGAAAGCAGGGCCTCGAACTGCGCAAGTGCCCTCCGGGCCGGCGCAAGGTGGCGATCGCGATCAGCGGGGGCGGCGCGTCGGGAGCCTATAACGCCGGGCTGCTCGAGGTGCTTCTGGACGGGCTGAAAAAGCGCGGCATCGAAGTCGGCATCCTGGTGGGCACGTCGTCCGGTGCAGTCAACGGGTATGGCGTGTTCCTCGAGTCTCTCGGAATGGGCAATCCGCAGTTTCGATCGGAGCCGGCCATCCGCCAGCCGTTCGAGAGCTACATCGCCTCAGTCTGGTCCTATCTCGACCGCGACGGCAACGCGTCGCGCTGGGTGGTTGGACAGCGATCGTGGATCGTCCGCCTCGCCTCGCGAGGATTGACCTCTGGTGGGAGCAAGGCCGGGCTCGCCCTGCTCGTCGTCGCAGTCGCGGTGCTGCTCCAGCCCAACCTCCTGCTGCCTCTCGCCTTGCTGGCGGCCCGCGCCGGCAGCGACTCGTTGAGCTGGGTTGGTGCGTTCGGACTCGCCGAATCCGTGCCGCTGCTTTTCGGATGCGCGTTCGTCGCGACCCTATTGCTGGGCATGGGGGTGTGGCTGTCTGGCAAGGCCTTTCGGCGAAGCCTGTTCCTCGACCTGCCGCTTCTTAGATTGCTAGCGAATACGGGTCCTGAGGGCGACCTGAGGCGCTATCCCCGCATGTCTCGCGGCCAGTCGGTCGACAGGGCCCGCAACCTGAGCCGCGACATTGTCAGCGAGTGGTACCGGAGACGGGACGAGGTCCCGGAATTTGCCATCACAGGCACGGACATCACGGCGGGCCGCGAATGCCTCTTCACCCTTGTCCGTCCAGAGACTTTCAAGCAGTTGCTTCGCCGGGAGTGGATGGCGGTGCAATTCGACTCTGATCCGGCTGACACCGAGGACTACCGCTCGGAGACCAATGCCCTGTTCGCCCTCCCGGAAAACCTGTTGCGGTCGGTTGTTGCGTCGTCCGCGGTTCCGGGGGCGTTCCCTACGCAGCGCATCGGCATCTATCGCTCGGGCGGGAGCCGAGTCGCTCGCCACCACTTCGTCGACGGAGGCGTCCTGAACAACAGCCCTGTCCACGTCGCGATCGATGCCGGAGCGACGCACGTGATCTCGCTCGAGATCCTGCCCTTCCGAGAGAAAGACCCGTTGACAAGCGACGAGCGGCCACCCGGGGGCTACAGGCTGCTAGAAGCGGCGCTCGCGACATTCACGACCGTGCTCGAACGCGCAACGCACGAGGACATCCGCCGTACCGCGTCGTGGAACCGATTCCTGATTGCCCGTCCGAGCGGGCTGGGGCCGGGCCGCAGCAAGGAGGCCAGGGCCGACCGGGAGCGCCGAGTCGTGCCGATCTACCGCGTCGCTCCGAGAGCTCCGCTGGTCGGCACCGTCGAGTTCGACGGCCGTTTCGAATCGGGCGAGCGAAGGGTCACGCTGCGCGATTTGCTGCGTCGCGGCGTCCTGGACATGCGGGGGCGGAACATCTGGCCCGCGACCGTCCGGCACGAACCGGGCTGGGCCGACCCGGACCGGGAGCCGGCATCGACGGACGGCAGAAGCTAGCATATTGGGTACCTCTATGACTACTCGGACGCTGATGGCGCCGCTCCTGGCGTCGGTTCTTCTCTCGTGCTCGTCGAGCCCGACGGTTTCTGTAGCGATCGACACGCCGATGGAGCCGCCGGAGTGGGCGCTTATGGAGCGTGCACTGCTGGACGACAACTCGAACGCGGTGGAGGCCTTCGCCGAAAGATACCTGGACGAGAGGGGCTATCTGCTCCACACTCCCCGGTGGGGCACGCTTGACGGCCCGGACGACGCGATCGAAACCTTCTACAACTGGACGCTGCTTCACGCGCTGGGAGGGTCCGACGAAGTCCTGGAACTCTACAAGAAGGGGCTCGAGGGGCACTTGGAGCAGTACGGCGAGTTGCGAACCGAACTGACGACGCTTGCCGCCAACGGCGCTTACGAGCAGGAGTTCATCACGCAATCGGACTGGTTCCACACCGGCGAGGGGATGCGGGCGTTCTTTCTGATGGGGCACTCCGAACCGGCGAACGATCGCTTCGTGGACCGGATGGAGAGGTTCGCCCGGATGTACACAGGCGAGGACCCGTCCTTCGGGAACTATGACCCGGAACACCGGATCATCCGCAGCATCTGGAACGGCAGCCTGGGACCGATGCTGCGCCGGGCGACCGTCTACGACTGGGTCGGCGATCCCGTGCCCGGCAAGTTCCACCTCCTGCACAACCCTGCCCGAACCGCGAAGCTACTCGACCTGGAGGAGTGGTACCCCCGGATGCTGGCGCACTGCGACGAGTATCTCGACTCGGTCGGCGACAACTTCCTCAACCTCGCAGCGACTCTGCTCGGCACCAACGCGTACGCCCTCACAGGCAAAGAGAAATACCGCGATTGGACGCTCGAGTACCTGGACGCGTGGAAGGAACGGGCCGCAGCAACCGGGGGAATGATTCCGTCAAATATCGGCCTCGATGGCACGCTCGGCGGGGCGCACGACGGCCAGTGGTGGAAGGGCACGTACGGCTGGAACTTCACGATCTTCGACGGGGAGCTGGAACAGATCGCCCACCGCAACTACTTCACGGCCTCGAGCTTCCAGGGCTTCGCGAATGGTCTGCTGCTGACCGGCGACCAGAGCTACATCGATGTCCTGCGGAAGCAGATGGACTTGGTGCTGGACGCAGCCACGGTCGAGGACGGCCGGACACTCCTGCCGACGATGTACGGGGACCCTCGCGGATATGCGTTCGACGGCGAGCCCGAATTCTACCGGTTCCAGCCCGTCACCTATTCCGACCGGCTGGCCGAAATCTACCTGTGGTCGATGAAGCCGTCAGACCTCGAGCGAGTGCCGCTGGAACACGAACCGTGGCTCGCATTCCTGCAAGGCGGGAATCCCGAGTACCCGGAGCAAGCCATGCGAGCCGACTCGATGCACATTCGCCAGCGCCTGGAACTGATGCGCAACGACGAGACCACAGCCGACACGCGCCTGGCGGACTACCTCCTCGGCATCATGCCGGCGGCCACGGACACGTTGACGCAGCTGACAACCGGCGGGTACTTCGCTCGGGGTCGGATCTGGGTGCTGCACAGCCGTCTGCGCTACTTCGACCCTGCGCGTCAACGGGCGGGCTTGCCTAGAGACGTGGCGGCGCTAGTCCACGAACTGGGTGAGGATTTCGTGACGGTAACCCTCGTCAACCTGAATCAGACAGAGTCCAGAGACGTCGTGGTGCAGGCCGGCGGATACGCGGAACATCAGTTCATCGGAATCGAGGGTGCCGGAGACGTGCCCAATCTCGACTCGGACACCGTGTCGGTGCGCCTTGCGCCGGGGGCTGGCCAGCGACTGACATTGCGAATGCAGCGATACGCCAACCTGCCGGATCTCTCGTTCCCTTGGGCCCGGCGCTAGGCCTAGGCGGACGGCCTGCAAGGCCGGCGCGGCGACCGGATCGAGCCCACCCCCGGCAATAAGCCGCGTGCCGGGCTGGGAGATCCCCCGGCTCCTGCGTTGCCCGGGACTACTCCGCGAGGATGGCGATCAGCTCCACTTCGAGCTTCATTTCTCCTCCGAGCCCTGCCTGAACGGCGGAGGCCGCAGGCGGGGAATCCACGGCCAGGTAATTCGCGCGCACCTGCCGGAGTTCCGCGAGATCGGCAATGTCGGTCAGGAAATAGTTGATCTTGACGACATCGGCGAATGTCGCCCCGGCCAGTTCCAAACCGGCCTGCAAGTTCTTGAAGGTGTTGTGCGCCTGCGACTCGAAGTCCTCCGGCATGCTGCCGTCGCGATCGCTGCCGCCGGCACCGGACAGGAAGATCATCCTGCCGGGCGGAGACGTCACAACGTGCGTATAGCCGCTGGGCTTCGACCGGTAGGGGAGATTGAGGAACTGCTTCTCCTCAGCCGGCGGCGGCGCTGCAGGGCCGGGAGCGGGCGCGCAGCCAAGAGACAGCAGCAGCGCCGAATACATGACCTGTGCGGCAAACCTCATCAGTTCTTCCTCCTGGACTTCCTGCTTGGTGTCGGACCGGGCTAGCGAGGCGTCTCACTCTCGCCCGAGCAATCCCGCGGCATTCCCGTACAGGATCTTGCGAAGGGCCGCGTCGTCCGGGGCAAGCCGGCGCACTGCCTCCAGGCCATTCGAACCGATACACCCGTCCCCGCTTCCGAGTGCGTCGTTGCAGTCGCTCGCCCAGAGCAGGCGATCCTGATGGCGATCAAGAAAGCCCATCGCGTGGTCTTCGTCACGCAGCATCGAGTTCAGCCCGGAGCCCGCCGACAGGTCCCCGTACATGTTCCCGTAGTCCGACAGCAAGCGGTCGGTAATTCCACCGGACGTCACGGGAGTCCGCGGATACATCACGGCCTGATCATGGTTCGCGTCGACATTGCCCCACCATGTCTGGGCGTGTCCTATGAAGTTCACGTCCGGATACTTCTCGAGCATCGCGTGGAACCGCTCGATGCCCATGTTGTAGGTCTCGTGCTGGAAGTGCATGAGCACAGGCACGCGGAACTCCCGCGCGATGGAATACACGAGCTGCATGGCTTCCGAATCGCATGCCACCGGAAACTTCTGCTCGCCGATTCCCTTCGCGCCCAGTTTCAGGTACTGCTCGAGCACCTCTCCCGTCTGGGGCACGTCGGGCAGCTCGTTCGCGAAAAAGACGAATTCTTCTGGATTGCGTCTCGCGAGCTCGACGACGGAGTCATTTCCCAAGGCATCGGCCGCGAGCCCGTACCTGGAACCTGCCGGAAGCAGGACGGTAAGGTCCACGCCCATCGCGCGCTGGTGGGCGACCAGAACGTCGTCCGCGCGACCCTTGTAGTTCGTGTGCTGATGGAAGTCAATGACTCGATCTGGGACGTCCGATGCGGCCGCATCGCCGGCAATCGGCTCTGCCTCCCGGGATCCGCAGCTCGGAAGGGCGACCGAAACGAAGGCTGTCGCGAGAAAGTCTCGTCTTCGTAACGCTTGCTCAGGGGCTTCCACGGCACTTCTCCCGGAATGCGGTCGCCCCCAGTGTAGATCGCCGAGCGCCCGCCCACCAGGACGTGTGCTGCCGAAGCGCAGCACTGCCTGGCATTCACCTGCTGGGATGACCTGGAAGAGCACGCACCAAAAAAGGTTCGCGCGACAGGGTCGTCCCCGCGGCAGAGCAGCTCGTTCCATGGCCACCCACAGGCTTGGAGAACAGGATTGGTTTGTAAGCCGCAAGCGTAGTTGGGGACAGACCCTCTCAGAATCCCGGCTGGAAGCTTCCGTTGGGATGATGGCCGGCGCCTGTGAGTTTCCGCCCGGTCAACCGCGCCGTTCCGCTAGCGCTCAGCTCCAGTCTTTGAATTTGCTGCGCCATGGGAATCGCTTCTGAAGCTGCTAGAATTCGCGCCTGAATGCCGGTCATGAGTCTCACCCGCGAGAAACTCGGCCACCGGCGAGGATCGGCTTGGCTCGTGCTCCCGATTGTCGTTGCACTCGCATGCGTGCCGCAGCCCGAAAGACTTGAGAAATCAGACCAGGCTACCGAGAGCCGCGATGCTGACGTGGCCGCCGTTAGTTCGCTCCTGGAGAAGTATGTCCATTCGATCAACGAGGCCGACACTATGGTCGCAGGCGATGTCTGGCTGACTTCAGATCCCGTCTCGTTCATAAGCCCGATCGGACATCAGGTTGGATGGGAATCGATTGCGCAGAATTTCTACGAAAGGGCAATGAGAGACTCATTCTCGCAACGGAAGCTGACGCTGCATGACGTCGCCGTCAACGTATTCGGCGATACTGCGGTTGCGAACTTCAACTGGGTATTCGACGCGACCAAGCGCGAAGACGGGTCCGCGATTCAGACCAAAGGCCGAGAATCGCAGGTATACACTCGCACGGAAGACGGGCTCTGGAGACTTGTTCACGTCCACTACTCAGAATGACCTGCTTGAGGTTGCGGTTGTGGGCGAACTACACGCCGGATGGCGAGCATGTGCGCGCTCATACCACCCTCTCGAAGGGTCGCTCCCGTCACCAAATCAATCCCTGCGGGAAGGGTGCCGAGCCGACGGAGCACGCCGGTCGCTGCCCGGTCCGCGACAGCGACCGAGCCGACGGTCACGCCAATGCGGATGAAGACACGGGCGATTACCACGCTACGGTATGGATGCACAGGAGGCTGTCTTGATTGCAACGCAATCGTCGTATAGGCTGTGACAGACAAGGAGGCGGGACAATGGCGAGCATTACGATCCGCCACTTCGACGACGACGTGAAGACCCGACTTCGAGTTCGCGCGTCCGCCAACGGTCGTTCGATGGAAGAGGAGGCGCGGGTCATCCTGCGTGAGGCGGTCGGCCGGGAGACCGAACCCGAGAACCTGGCCAGTTTCATCCACGAATGCTTTGCGCCCTTCGGCGGCGTTGAGTTGGAACTGGCACCACGCGAACGGATGCGCGAACCTCGCGGCTTCAGTTGAGGCGCACGGATGTTCGTTGTCGATACCAATGTGGTGTCCGAGTTGATGCGCCCGGCGCCCGATCCCGTGATCGCGTCATCGGTGGCAGGACGTGCAACATCGACCTTGTTTCTGACGGCGGTGACCGAGGCCGAGTTGCGCTTCGGACTTGCGGTCATGTCGCCGGGCAAGCGCCGGAACGGCCTTGCGTCGGGCCTCGAACGGATGCTGGAAACGGGCTTTGCGAACCGCGTCCTGCCGTTCGACAGCGGCTCGGCACGCCTATGCCGGGATCGCCGCCGCACGGCGCCGACGGGGCCGGCCGATCGCGCAAGCCGATTGCCAGATCGCGGCGATTGCTCGGACGCGCGACATGGCGGTGGTAGCGCGCATCACTCGGGACTTCGAGGACATGGGAATCGACACATTCAACCCATGGGACGGCGCCTGAGCGAAACGACGGCGCCAAGGGATAGTCTGGCGGGCTCATCGAGACGATGCTCGCGAAGCACGGGGGCATCGTCTAGCGCAATGCGCCAATCTCATTGGATTGACCGACTCGACGCCTTGCAAGAGCTTACGGACGCCCGGGACGTGCCCGCATGAACCAAGTTGTTATCGAGAAGCCGATCATCAACTCGCCTTTCGACGAGCCGACCTGCCATTTCAGGTTCACCGACGAGACCGTCGACGGCCGCCGGACCAGTTTGTATCTTGTGCCCATCGCCAAGCCAAAGAAGAAGGGGTCCAAACAGCTTCAGATTGACACGGAATGGACGCAGGACCGGATCGAAGAAAACAAGCTCGCGAACGTTTTCCGTCGCCGCGTCGCGTTATGGCGCAAGGGCGACTGAGTTGGCGTGACGCCGACTACCGCACGTTTGATTGCCTACCGGACCGATCCCAACCGCGAGAACCATTCTTGCTAATCAGTCACTTATAGACCGTCTGACACGTCGTTGGATGCCTGCCACGCACCATTCACTACTCAGGCAGGGCGAAGGCGATGATGTTGAACCCCGCCGCGACCGCCACGAACTGCCGTCCTCCGGCCAAGTAGGTCATCGGGGACGCCCTCCAGCGGTCATTGGCATGGAAATGCCAGAGCGGTTCGCCGTTGCTGGCATCGGCTGCAGTGAACGTACCGCCTCCGTCTCCGTAGAAGACGATGCCCCCGTCGGTCGAGAGAACTCCTGTCCATGGGCGCCCAGCATTTCCATGAGGACGGTCCCAGGCGATCTCTCCTGTCTCAAGCTGGATCGCTCGCAAGGAACTCGCTACGCGCTCCCCGGGAACGGCTCGCGCCGCGCCGCCGAAAAACGCCTTGCCGCGCTGCCAGGTCTCGTCGCGCTTCGTGAAGATGTTGCATTGCTCGACGGTCTGCACGTAGACAAGCCCCGCTGTCGGGCTATAGGAAGGCGACATCCAGTTCGTCGCTCCCGCCAGCGAGGGGCACACTTCGTTTCCGCCGTAGGTCGGCTCCTCGCCTGCGAGTTTCTGCGGCCGGCCGTCGGGTCCGATCCCGGTCGCCCAGGTCATCTTCTCGACGAAGGGTCTAGCCAGCAGCAACTCTCCGTTGGTTCGGTCAAGGACGTAGAAAAAGCCGTTGCGGTTGGCTTGGACCAGGAGCCTGCGCAGGCTGCCCCGGAATTCGGTGTCGATCAGCATCGGCGTTTGGTTGGCGTCCCAGTCGTAGAGGTCGTGCGGCGTGTACTGGTAGTGCCAGCGCAGCTTGCCGGTGCTGGGCTCGATCGCGAGGATCGAGTCGCTGTAGAGGTTGTCGCCCTGGCGCTCGTCGCCGTTCATGTCGGGGCAGGGATTGCCGGTCGGCCAATAGAGCAGATCGAGCTGCGGATCGTAGGTGCCGGTTAGCCAAGTGCCGGCGCAGCCGTGCGGCAGGACGCTTCCCGCCCAGGTTTCCGACAATGGTTCACCGGGAAGCGGAACTGTCCAAAAGCGCCAGGCTTCCTCGCCGGTGTCGGCTCTATAGGCAGCAAGAAAGCCGCGAATGCCTTCGTCGCCGCCGCCCACTCCAGCGATGACCAAGTCGTTGACTACGAGCGGCGCGAGCGTGCCGCCGTAGTGGTCGCGGTGGTCGGCCATCTCGGCTTCCCACAGCAGGTTACCGGTTAGGCGGTCGACTGCAATGAGATTGGCGTTGTCGGTGACGATGAAGACGCGGTCGCCCAGGATCGCGGCTCCGCGGTTCGTGCCCGCGCCCGCGTCACCCATGACGCCTTCAGTGCGCGGCCGGCTGTAACTCCATATCTCGCGGCCCACGCGCGCGTCCACGGCCCGCACTTCGTTGGGAGCGGTGACGTACATGATGCCGTCAACAACGATCGGTGTGGTCTCGAGGCCGCGCGGCGCACGCATCGGGAAGATCCATGCCGGGACCAGTTTCGCCACGTTCTGGGCGGTAATCTTGGCAAGCGAGCTGTGGCGGTTGCCGTGGAGCCGCCCGTTGTAAGTCGGCCAGTCGGACTCGCTTGGATTCCGGATCCTCGCGAACCCTACGGCGCCTGGAAGTTCGTTCTGCGCACCGATATAGCGCCCCCTCAGCGGGTTGTCGGGCCGGCCGTCAAGGCGACTGAGGTAGGCGATTAGATCTTCGACCCCGTCGCCGTTGAATCCCGGCATCGGGGATCCGGACTGGGGAACCAGTTCGGAGATTCGGTCCCGGGAGAGCAGCCGCCAGCTTCCATCGAGCGCTTGAACCTGCATGTCGTGGGCGCTCTGGTTGCGCACGAATCCACGGATCAGCTCGCCGTCCTTGAGCTTCACATCGACTAGCCGGTAGGCCTTGGCGAATTCCGCGTTGGGTTCCTTGAGGTCGCTTTCAAGTTCGCCCAGCGTGCGGCTCGCTCCGACCGAAGAGAGATCAGGCCCGACCAGACCGCCACCGCCACGGACATGGCAGGCGTGGCAATTGGCTTTTCCGAAGAACAGTTCCTCCCCTGCAGCGGGGTCGCCCTGCGGCGCAGTCTCGCTGGCCGGGGCGGTTTGCGCGCGGTAGAAGGTCACTAGCGCGGCCATTTCGTCTCCCGGGAGCGAGAAGCCGGGCATGCCGACGTCGGGCATGCCGGCGCGGATCAGCTCGCGGACCTCTTCGGCGTTGCGGCTTCGGGCTGAGCGCGTGGTGATAATGTCGGGGCCGCGCTCGCCTCCGCGTCCGTCGCCTCCGTGGCAGCCTCCGCAGCGCAGTTCAAAATGACTGCGTCCTTCGTCTATGAGCCGGGCGGTGTCCTCCGACGTGCTTGGAGCTGCGGCCGCGACGGTTAGGAACAATAGCGATGGAAGCGACTGGAGCGGTCTCATGGTTGCAGGGCGGGTCGCTGTCGAGCGTGGCCGAAGCAATGCCAAGCTCCTGAGTCGCGGAAGTTTAGACAGCGGGTCGGCAGTAGTAAGAGGGACTCCGCAACGCTACAGAGCTACCGACAGATTGGAGTATATCAGGAGGCGCGAATCAGTCGACTAGCGGGCCGGGACCGCCTCGCTGCGAACATTCTTCAACAGCCTCGCCCAAATGCGCAGATTGCGGTTTGGCAAGTCGGCCGGCCGGCCAAACGGTTCCTTTGTCGTTTCGAGCAATCTGCGGGAACGGTCGCCGGATACTGCAGGCGATCAAAGGCCGGCCCGCAGGTATGCGATCACGTCCGCAAGTTCTTGGTCGCTAAGAGCGTCCTCGAGTCCGTCAGGCATCAGCGAGACCGCGGACTCGCGCATGCCCGCAACGGCGCTCTTCAGAAGGGTGACGTCCTCGACTTCGCCACGCAGGGTGAGAGTTGCCTCGGTTTCGGCGACCAGAATGCCATCGTAGAACCGCCCGTCCGTGGTTTCGAGCAAGTGGTTTCGGTACCGATCCTCGATAGAGTGGCTCGGATCGAGAATGCTGGTCAGCAAAGTCTCCTTGCTGAGGTTGTTCACCCCCGAAAGATCGGGTCCGATCCTGCCGCGGGAACTGCGACGCAGGTGACAGTTGGAGCACTCGCGATCGAATGCGATCTTCCCCCGCGCGGGCTCGGCCGCAATCTGGACAACACCCAAATGCTCTTCGACCACCTTGTCCCTGTCGCCCGCCCCCAGCTGAAGGCGGCCCTCGATGCGGGTTCGAACTTCGTTGTCGGGGTGATTCGCGAGCCGGATGCGAGTGACGGCAGGGATATCGAGGGTCTCGACCCGGCCGTCGATGATCGCGTCGGCAAGCGCCACTGCAAGATCGCGGCGCCGGATGAGCAATTCAGCTACGGCGTCACGTGTAGCGGGAGCGTACCCGGGCCAGCCTCCGAGCAGTGCCGGACCGACGCCCGGATCGTCGAAGGATGCGAGGGACGTCGCCGCGGCGGTCCGCAGTCTCGGGTCGGCGTCCCCGTGAAGGATCGCCCCGAGTGCGCTCGCCACGTCCTTGTAGTCGCCGCCCCGCGAGACGCGCATGGCCAGAATCCTGTGCGCTACGGGGATCCGTCCGTCAGCAGCATCCTCGATTGCCTGTCGCATCCTGGAACCGAGATCGAAGTACTGCGCGATTTCCGTCGCGGCTACGCGCACGTCTTCGGAATCGTCGCCAAGAAGCAATTCCAGCGACCGGCCCATGCCGCCGGCATCCAAGCGGGCGCCCTTGCGCAGGGAAAGGCCGTCGGCCATCCCTTCCAGCGCCGCCGTCTTCCAGTCGGCCTGCCGAAGGCTTCCTCCGGCAACGAGCCATCGCAGCAAGAGGTCGAGCTCCGTCGGTCTGTACCTGGCCGCGATCGTTCGGGCGAAGTCCCGAAGCAGGGCCTGCTTCCCGCTCGACACAGAGCCGAAGAGCTCGGAGCGGCGAATCAACCTCTCAAGGACGGACACCGCGAATTCCGAGGGTGCGCTGAGTACCGCGACACGGAACCACGGGTCTTCGGGATGCCGCGCAAGAAGATCGCCTAACGCGTCGATCGCCCGCGTCGATTTCGGGAGGTTGCCCGCCGTGAGCGCGGCTTGGAATGCCACTCGCGGCTCATCATCCCGCGTAGCCGCAAGAACCTGCCGCTCCAACCGCGGCAGGTGCGCCTCTGCCAGCCTGACTGCGTTCTCTCGAATCGCGGGATGAGCGTCCGAAAGCGCGGCGGCCACTAGATCCGCACCGAGGGAGTCGAGCCCTTCCAGGATCCACAATGCGTGGAGGCGAGCGCTGGGAAGGCGGCTGCCGCGGGCGAGAGCCTCAAGCCGGGACGCAACCGACGCGTCCTGACGCTCGACAAGCAGCCGGTGCGCTGTACGGCGATGCCAGCCGTTCGGATGCTCGAGCAGCACGGCGAGATCCTCGCCCGTTGCCGAACCGAGGTCAACTTCCAAGGAACGGTCGCTTCGCGGCTCGTCCGGCACGATCCGGTAGATCCTCCCAAGCGTCTCGCCGGCGCGAAAATCCATGTTCAATCGCTCCTTGACTGCATCGGGGATGAACATCGGGTGCTCAAGGTACTGACGGTAGTAGTCGACGACGTAGAGATTCCCGTCCGGCGCGTTCGAGAAGTTCACCGGCCTGAACCAGCTGTCGGTCGAAGCGAGAAAATCCGAGTCCTCGGGCCATCGGCTAGCGGAGTACGTGGGGCCGGACGGGGTGACGGCGTCGCAGTGGACGAGATTCCCGGCTCCCTCGCCCACGAAAACCCGACCGGCAAAGTCCTCGGGAAATGTGTCGCCTAAGTAGACAGTTGCGCCGCATGACGCGGTGAAGAATCCTTGCAGCCGCTCGACGCGACCCGGCTGGGTCTCCTTGTACCGGGCCTGCCTGGCTGCGGTGCGGTCGATCCGCCACTGCTGCGGATTGCTGATCGGGAAGACCGGCGCTGCCGGCCTGCCGTGGTCGGAAATGTCCTGTTCGGTGCTCTCGACGGTAAGCAGCGGATTGCGGCTCAGGTAGCCCGGAGGAATCACGGTGTGCCGCAGATGCACGGTGTTGTGGGAAATGAACCAGTGACCCCACTCGTTGTAGGCATGCCCGAACTGCGAATCGCCCGTCGAGGCCTCGGCCAGCCCGCGCAGCGGATGGAACCGAAACTCGCGGTTACGGACATTGATTGGCGGGTCGTCCGGGCGTTGCGGGGAAATGACCTGGCCCGGGTAGGAATTGTTCGCGACATAGAACCAGTTGTCCAAGCCGAGTCGCGGGTTGCTCAGGCGCCCTTCCACATGCGCCAGCGCAAAGCCCGTGTACAGCACTTCGCGTAGGTCGGCCTTGCGATCGCCGTCGAGATCCTTGAGATAGAGGATGTCAGGCGCCGCAGTCGCGATCAGTCCTCCCTTCCAAGGGGCGATTCCCTCGACTGCGAGGAGACTGTCGGCGAAGACCGTGTGGCTGTCGATCACGCCATCGGCGTCGGTGTCCTCGAGATACTTGATCCGGCTCAGCGGAGCCGCGCCCTCGTGCGGATCGTCGGGATTGTCGAGCAACTCCGCCACGTACAAGCCCCCGGACTCGTCGAAAGCCATCTCCACCGGATCAACAACATGCGGCTCGGCTGCGAATAGCTCGATGCGGAAGCCCTCGGCAATCTGGAATCTTTCGAGGGCGTCGGCAGGAGCGAGCGGCCTCGTGCCTTCGAATCCGCACGACAGGATGCCCGCGCAGGCCGCTACGAAGCAAGTCGCGAACCGTTCGCGGCCCCGCACGGATTCGCAGGTGTGAACGCGGTCCGATGCCGCAGCCGACGGCGCGACTCCGCCTCGGCAGGCGGCACGGCAGGGAGATGCCATTGCGGGGAATCGTAACCCATCTCCTATGCCGACCCGACCTGAAATCCCAGTACCAGGCGCGAGTCGGAGGACTCGCGCTGCCGAGCCATCGCTCAGGACGGCTTGCGGCACGAATGGAAGTTACCTGCTTTCGGATGTACGGGCGAGGCAAGACAAGAGAGTTCAAACGCCTCGTCTGCGGACCGTTGCAAGTCCTTGATCGCTGTGCGGCGGATGACGAGGCTACATAGGATGGGCGAGGCTGGTCCCATGGATTAGCTTGCCTGAGCGCCTAGCGCAATTCGGGATTCCCCTTCGCCCGGTTCCTTGTCCAGCCGTTCAAAGACCCAGCGGCTCGAGAGTCGTGGCCACATGGTAGAAATACGTCACGCGGACCGGGTCCAGGCCGGCCTCGGCGCATTGCTTGTAGTCCACAATGCGCGTCGCCCCGCCCGGCGACTGCCGGACGACTTCGCCAACGCCGAGCGCGAATCCGATCTGAATCTCGGTCATCCCGATGTCCGCCTCTCCGTTCGCTGCCCTCGTCCACATCTCCTCGGTCCAGTGATCGTAGATTTCCCGGGGGTCCTTGACAAAAAAGATGTCGTCGACGTACACCCGCTCGGGCGTGCCGATGGGAAACGATGCCTCGCGACCGTCCTTGTCAAAGACCAGCACTGCTTCGCCGTTCCGCACCGCCACGGAGACAGGTACGATCTTCTCGAGCGGGCCGAACAGGCGATTCTCGGGCTGGTAGCTCCACCGGTAGCCCTCCTTCACCCAAAGCGGCTTGCCGAGGAGCTTGCGACGGGCAGACTCCAGGTCGGTTGCATAGGACTTCGGCACGAACGCGAACACGTCCGCGGGCAGCTCGATCTTCTTGACCTCGGGCTTCTGGTCAACGCTGGCGAGACGGTTGCGCTCGTAGAAGTGGTATCCGACATACAGGGCTCCGAGCGCCAATGCGACCTTAACGCTGAGACGCACCCAGAAAAACAACTCTGAGAACGCGGACTTCGATTCCATCGCTCGACCTCCCGGCCGGCACCGCGGCCCGCCTATTGGCGATTGCGGCTACCTGTACGCAAGATACAGCACGCTGACGCCGCCCGTCAGCGCGTGGAGGTCGACACGGGTGAATCCCGCTTCGACAAGCATCGCGCTGATCGCTTCCGGGGCGGGAAAGCGCTGCACGGATTCCTGCAAGTAAGAGTACGCTCGGCCACTTCCCGAGATCGCGTTGCCGAGTCGGGGCAGGACATGCTGGAAGTACGCGTTGAACGCCCCCCGCCAGAGCCTCGACCTGGGTTGGGAGAATTCGAGGATGGCCAGACACCCTCCGGGCGCAAGGAGCCGTGCGAACTCCTCCGCGCCGCCCCGGTAGTTCGCCAGGTTTCGAAAGCCGTAGGCGATCGCGATCAGGTCCAAGCAGCCGTCGCGGAGTGGCATCCGAGATGCATCGGCCTCTGCGAGCAGAGGAGGCAGCCCGGTGCGACGGACCTTCTCGGCGGCCCGGCGGAGCATGGGCCGGCAGAAGTCGGAACCCAGAACCGCCGGCCGGCCGCCGGGATGATAGCGCCCGCGCTCGCGCTCCAGGGCGATGGACAAATCGCCCGTGCCGCAGCAGAAGTCGGCAATTCGCGCTCCTTCCTTCCTCAGATACGGCCGCACGGCCTGCACCAATCGCCATCGCCAGTAGCGGTCGACCTGGCCCGATAGAAGGTGGTTGAGCAGATCGTATCTGGGTGCCACCCGCCCGAACATCTCGCGCACCACGCGAGAGGCCCCGGCCTCGTCCCCCGGCTCGATGCCCGCAGGCGCGGCACCGGGCGCCGTTTGTTCGCCGCTCACGCGCTACACCGCCGCCGCTTCCCGGGTCCCGAACGCTTGGATCGCGTGCTCCGTCGCCTCGATGACGAGATCTCGCGGCGGGTCCAGTTCCTCGCTCACTCGCCCGATCCCGTCTGCCAGCACGAATCTGGCCCGGCCGCCGACCGACTTCTTGTCTCCTGCGATCCGGGCGGCAACACGGCGAGCGTTCACGTTGCCAAGTCCCGAAAAGGCGGCGTATCCCAGCACGACGCCTTCGATGCGTTCGCGATCGGCCGGCTGCAGCCGGCCCCGCAATTCGGACAGCCGGGTGGCGGCGATCATGCCGAAAGCCACCGCCTCGCCATGCAGCAAGAGGCTGTACTCCGTCTCGGCCTCGAGCGCATGCCCCAGGGTGTGGCCGAAGTTCAGGATGCGCCTCAGGCCGCCCTCGCGCTCGTCAGCGCGGACAACATCGGCCTTGATTCGCACGGACGCCTCGATCATGTACTCGACCGCGGCTTGGTCGCGCCGAAGGACGGCGTCCCGGTGATTCTCCATGAACTCGAACAACGCCTCGCTCCGGATAATCCCGTGCTTGACGACCTCCTGCAGGCCGGCCCGGTACTCGCGATCGGGGAGCGTGTCCAGCGACCGGGGATCGATCAGCACCAATCCGGGTTGATGGAAGGCCCCCACGAGATTCTTGCCGCTCGCCAGATTGACGCCGGTCTTTCCGCCAACCGAGGCGTCGACCTGCGCCAGCAGGGTCGTCGGGACTTGGATCACGTCGATCCCGCGCATGTAGGACGCCGCTACGAATCCGCCCACGTCACCCGCGACACCCCCGCCGACCGCGACTACGGCGCTAAGACGGTCAGCACCCGCGCGATGCATGGCCAAGCACAATTCCTCGACCGTCTCGAGGCGCTTCCGTGGTTCGCCTAGCGGAGTTGCAAGAAGGGTCCAGTCACGTCCCTCGAGTCCGGCACCGATGCGGTTCCCCAGGCAGTTCCAAACGGTCTCGTCCGCAATGACGAAAAGCCTGCGCTGGCCTAGCACTTCCCGCGCAGCGTGACCGATCCGGGCCAGCGCACCAGCTTCGATGCGAACGTCGTAGGTCCCGCCGCTCGTCTCGACCCGCACGAGCCGCATGATTCCCTTGTACCATGAGCCTCTGCGGCAGGACCTCCTGGTGCGTCTTCGAGCTAGGCCGGGCGGATCCTGCCGTCCGGCTCGCATGGAAACCGATTTCTTAGTCATTGGAGCCGGCGTGGCCGGCCTGAGCGCCGCGATCGAGGCCGCCGCCGGAGGGCGGGTTCTTGTCCTGACGAAGGACCGCCTGACCGAATCGGCAACCGAGTACTCCCAAGGGGGGGTAGCGGTCGCTCTGAGCGACGAGGACGAAGTGCGCCTGCACGAGCAGGACACGTTGCTGGCCGGCGCGGGCCTCTGCGATCCGAAGGCTGTGCGAGCGCTTGCCGAGGCGGGTCCCGAACGGATCCAGCGGTTGATCGAATGGGGCGCGGAATTCGATAGCCACGGAGGGAACCTGACGTTTTCCATCGAAGGCGCCCACAGCGTGAATCGAGTGCTCCACGCGGACGGAGACTCCACTGGCAGGGAAATCGCTCGCACTCTCTTTCGAAAGGCCCAGTCCATCGAAGCCATTTCGTTCCGGAGCTTCTCCTCGGTCGTCGACCTGCTCGCTCGCGACGGGGCGGCTTGCGGGGCCATCGCATGGAACGAAGAGGACCGCACGCTCGTGCCCGTCTACGCACGCTCCGTGCTGATCGCTACTGGCGGAGTTGGCCGGATCTATCGAGAAACGACCAACCCGGACGTCGCGACAGGCGACGGCGTGGCAATGGCCTACCGCGCAGGGGCAGTCATCTCGAACATGGAGATGGTCCAGTTCCACCCCACGGCGCTATTCCTGGAGGGCGCTCCCAGGTTCCTGCTCTCCGAGGCGCTCCGAGGCGAGGGGGCTGTCTTGCGGAACGCCGACATGCAGCGCTTCATGTCGCGCTATCACGAGAGCGAGGAACTCGCGCCGCGCGACATTGTCTCGCGAGCGATCGTCAGCGAACTCGCGCGGCTGCGCAAGGGGCCGGTGTACCTCGATCTCACGCACTTGTCCGACGGCTACGTCCGCAAGCGATTCCCGCGCATCTACAGGACCTGCCTGCTGTACGGAGTTGACCTCGAGGTTGAGCCCGTTCCGGTCCATCCTGCCGCCCACTACGCCATGGGGGGCGTCTTGACCGGGTTCGATGGCGCTACGAACCTTCCGCGGCTTTACGCAGCAGGAGAGGCGGCCTGCAACGGAGTCCATGGCGCCAACCGCCTGGCGAGCAATTCGCTCCTCGAAGGGCTCGTCTTCGGAGCCAGGGCCGGAGAGAGCATGCGCGAGCACGCCGGCACGCCCGTGCCGCAACCGCCCATCCGCCGCCGCCGCACGGCCAGCGCGCTGCCCGGCAACGCCATCGCGAACCTCCGCCATCTCGCGTGGCGGCACGCGGGAATCACCCGCTCCGGGGATGGCCTCCGTGCAGGCCTGGAGCAGCTGGACTTGCTGTCCACCCTCTTCGAGAAAGGCCTTTCCCGCAACAGCCGCCACGGCTTCGAGACCGACAACATGTATCAAGTCATCCGGCTTGTCGCGCGCTGCGCGCTCGCCCGGGAAGAGAGCCGCGGCGGGCACTACCGGACAGACTACCCCGACACGAGACCTGCATTCCGCAAGCACTCGCGCATCAGGCGGGGCCAGCAAGTGCGCTTCATGGAAGTGGGCATCGAGTCGTCCGGCGACGGCTAGCGCCATGAAATCGGCATTCTCCGCCGGTCGATATTGCCTGAAGCCCAGCTGCACGCTGGCGCAGCGTTTCGTTCGTCTCGCTGAGGCAACGGCTTGCGCGCGGCTGGCAGCAGCGCCCGCCGACGCCGATGGGAAGCAGACACCCCGGTCATCGCGCCCGAAGCTTCTGGATGAGGGCAAGGACCAGCCCCGCGTCAAGTTGGAGGAAGGCGAGCCCAATCGCGCATCCGACAGGACGCTCCGCCAGGCTCAGGCCCACAGACCGCGATGCGCCTCGAGTCCCCGCACCGCCCTCTCGACGTGCTCGCGTGTGTTGTAGATGTGGGGGCACAGGCGGAAGCCGCCGGCGGTCGACCCGGCGATGCCAAAGTCGTCGTACATGGCTTCGAATAGCGCCTGGCGCCTCTCCGGCTCCACTTCCACGATACACACGCCTGCGCTCAGTGCCTTGTCCCCTGGCGTGATGAGTCGGGCCCCGATCGAGTCCAGGGACTGCTTGAGCACGGAAGCGAGCTCGCGGACGCGGGCTTCGACTTTCGCAGTACCGATCGAGGCGTGGAATTCGGCGGCCACCCCCAGCGCGCTGAGAGCAGCGTCGTCCCGTTGGCCCATGGACTCGAACTTCCGAGCGCCCACAAGCTCCGTGTCCGCAGTAGAGCCCCATCCCGGGGCCACGGTGCCGGGCCAAATGCCCTCGACCCTTTCGCGGCGGACGTAAAGCAGCCCGACTTCCTTCGGTCCGCAAAACCACTTGTGCGCGCTCGCCGCATAGGAATCGCAGCCGAGTCCGTGCAGATCGACTTGGAGCGCCCCCCACGTCTGGGCACCGTCCACATGGACATGGACCCCCGAGCGGCGCGCGACGGAGCAGAGCTCGCGAACCGGCAGCAGTATACCGCTGATGTTGGAAGCGTGAGTCAGCGCCAGCACGCGGGTATTCGGCGTGAGCGCGCGAAGAAACGGCTGGATCAAATCATCCGGATCGGAGGGACTCGCCGGAACGGTCACTGACCGCACCGTGAAGCCCCGGCGGCGCGCCCGTACCGCCCAGGCGACATTGTTGGTCGGGTGATTCTGGTCCCAGATCACGACTTCGTCTCCGGCTCCCAGATCGAGTCCGTTGTTGATGATGTTGTTCGCTTCGCTCGTGTTGCGAACCAGCGCGACCTCGTCCGCCTCGGCGCCAAGCTGACCAGCCACGAGCGCTCGCGCGGTTTCACGGTCGCCTGCGAAACGCTCGCGATTCTGGAACGAGCAGTCGACATCGATCGACCGGGTTAGGTCCGTCACCGATTGCGCGACACTGCCGGGCGACGGACACAGGTTCGCCGCGTTCATCGGCACCCGCTCTTCCCGGAAAGGGAATAGTCCCCGAATTCCCTCCCAGGACGTTTCGCCCGCCTCGGCGGCGCCCGCCCTGGGAGGGCTGCCGGCCAGGGCCGACGCTATCGCGACGCCGCCCAGAAATTCCCGTCTATTTGTGTCCGTAGCCATCCTGGTGGGAGCGTAGCAGATGCTCCGGTCCGGCGTGACTCGGATGGCCGGAGGGACCGTGCGTTTTGCCGCTACTCTCGGCCCGGGTTGCGCAAGCGTCGAGGTCGCGGCGCACCGCCGCATGTCGCGCCCTCTCGAGTCACGGTGCCCGAGACGATCCGCCGTGCAGCACAAGGCCGGCACGCGAAAGCCCCCACCCGGGCCGACGGCGTCGCTACCATTGCCCGGCAAGTGGAACGGAACGCCGGTTTCGCGCGCCGCGATGCATGCCATGCCGGGCCATCCGGACGGGGCTGGCAGGCTAGCGATCAGGCCGTCGCGTAGGAGACGAGCCGAAGGCGCACTGATTCCGAGGAAGTTCCATCATGTCTGCCGCCTCAGCGCGATATTCGAATGCCGGACCGGACGTAGTCGGACAGATGGACAAGCGGATAGCCTGCTAGGACTTCGACACCGACGATTCCATCGACGATAAGAACGAGATGTCGGCTGAAGAGGTTGCGCGTATCGATGAGTCATGGCAGAGAATCGAACGAGGGGAAGAAGAAACGGATTCTTTGGAGGAGCTTCAGTCGGCTTGTGAGTTGGACGATTGAAGTCTCGAAGCGCGTTCGCTCCCGGGTCAGAAAACTCGACCGAGATTTATCCGGTCGACTGCTCGAAGTCCTTCGCGACCTCATCGCGACATAGGAAGACCCTCGCAGTCGGGGTGCGGCTTTGGCCGGTTCGCTCAAGGCCTACCGGTGATATCGAATTGGCGGCTATCCCGTCGTCTGCAGGATTCGGGACTAGAGGCACCGTATCGTGATCGTCGAAGTCGGCAAGCGGGACAAAGTGTACATCGTCCATCAGGAAACGCCGTAGGCCTTTCGACGGCTAGAGCCCATTGAGGAATCGTCGTGCGGTCGTTGCCCGCCTGCAAGCGAGATTCATGGCGTCTTCCCCCACAAGGGAGGCGGGCCATGCCTTACCGCCACCAATTGAACTTACTTGGAACGCAGAGCACGAGCTGTGGCGCAATCTTCGAAGCGGTAAGAGATCCCGGTCGCTTGAACTGGCCGAGCGAGTCGCCCCGAAACACGCCTGATTCACGACTCCTATCGCTCGAGGATCCAGATATTCCGGAACATGACGAAGCTATGCACGTCGTGGAGCTGCAGCCCGACCGGGCCTTTCGTTGGCCGCTCCGGATCGCCCGCGTGCTCTGAGGCGAGCACGCCGTTCACGTAGACCTTGATTGAATCCTTGCGGGACTCGATGTTGATCCGGTTCCATTCGCCCGCCATCTGGAGGCCGTCCGGAGCACGCGCCACTCCGTAGATTGAACCGGTTGACCATCTTCCGGTGTAGTCGCTGTCGATCTGGATCTCGTAGCCCAGCTTCGATGGCGTGCAGTCGTAGTCCGGCCGCTCGGCAATGGCGCATCGAGCCTGCGACGGGTCCCGGATCGAGATGCCGCTGTTCCCTGGCGTGTTGACCCAGTACTCGAGGTGAAGGTCGTACTCGTCGAACTCCCGTGCGGTGTAAAGCCAGGACTGGCGCGTGCTCCACCAAGTGAAACGGTCCCGATCGACGGGCTCGGTTCCCTTCAGCTCTTCCTGGCGGTCATGGCTGAAGTAGGCGGTGACGACTCCGTCCGAGCGCATCCGCCAGTGCCCCTCGCCTAGAACAGTCCACTCGTTGAGGCCATTGCGAAGCAGGTCAGTCCAATCGGCAGCGAACGTAGCCGGGGCAAGAGCCCCGAGCGCCAGTGCAAGAATCGCATTCCTCATTGCATCCCCCTCCGCGGGTCACCCGACATACTGCACTTCCTCTTCCACTTCAAAGCCGAAGCGCTCCCGCACCCGCGACTTCAGTTCTACCACCAGCTCTCGGATCTGGGCCGACGTGCCTCCCCCGGCGTTGTACAGCAGATTCGCGTGATAGGGGGCGATCTCGATACCCCCGCTGCGCATGCCCTTCGCGCCAACCTGCTCGAGAAAGAAGGCCGAAGCCACTTTGCCAGCCCGAACCGCCCTGCCGGGCACGATGGCCGCGGTCTCATCCGGCAGGGTGCGGAGGTACAGGTTCTTGAAGATGCTGCCTGCACAGCGCATGGTGGGCGGGAACTTCTCGTCGCGGACCGCTCGGATCTCCTCGGCTCGCGCGCGCAGCGCGGCCGCGTCGCCGGGCGGCAGCGCCAGCCGCACTCCGGTGATCAGCCAGTCCTTGCGCTGCTTGAAGATCGACTCGCGGTATTCGAAGTCGCATTCGTCCGGCCCGAACGACCGGACCTGCGTGCCTTCCACGAAGTCGACACGCTCTACGAACTCGTCGATCTGATGCCCGTAAGCGCCCGCGTTCCCGTAAACTGCCCCGCCCACCGAACCGGGAATGCGGGTCAGCGTGTGCATGCCTTCCAGCGAGTGCTCGAGTGTCAGGTCGACCAGGGCTTGCAGGCTCCCGCCGGCTTCCGCTTCGATCGCTCCATCGCGGTACTCAAGGCGGTCCGCCGTGTACCGCACAACCAGCCCGCGAAAGCCCTCATCCGGAACGACGACATTGCTGCCATCGCCTAGCAAGTAGAACGGAACGCCGGTTTCCCGCGCCGCGACGAATGCCTTGCCGAGAGCCCGAGGGCTATCAGCCCAGCCGAACAGGTCGGCAGGCCCTCCGATGCCGAACCGGGTGTACGCCTTTAGAGGCACGTCGGCCTCGAGCCTCAAGCCCTTGATTTCGGAGAGCCGGTCGGCAAGCGCCGGTGCCGCCTGTGTCGCGTACTGCAATACCCAATTGTACGGCGGAGATACGCGAGAGCCCGCGCATGCCGACAGCCGCGGAATCCCGCATCATGGAAAGGATGCAGTTCCAATTCCAGGGTTTCGAGCCGGAGGCGCGCCAATTCCTCCGCGACCTCCGCGCGAACAACAACCGCGAGTGGTTCCAGGCTCGCAAGGCAGAGTATGAGCGACACCTCCGCGGCCCGCTCCTAGAGCTCGTCGAGGATCTGGGCGCCTCTCTCGCCGACTACGCGCCGGGCTACCTGCGCGATCCCCGCAAGTCGGTGTACCGGATCTACCGCGACACCCGCTTCTCGAAGAGCAAGCTGCCCTACAAGACCCACGCCGCAGCGGTGTTCCCGCCGATCGGCCTCGAGCGCCACAGCGGAGCGGGCTTCTATTTCCATTTCTCGCCGGAGGAACTGCTCGTGGGCGGCGGCGTGTACGCGCCGGGCACCCCCGAACTGTTGCGGATTCGCGAACAGATCGCGGCAGACCCGGAAGAGTTCCGTGCAATCCTAGCGGACAAGGCCTTCGGGCAGGCCTTTCCCGGCCTCGAGGGCGAGAAGCTCAAGCGGACGCCCCGGGGCTTTCCGCGGGATCATCCCGCGGCCGACCTGCTGGTTTACAAGCAGTTCCTGTCCGGCACCACCTTCTCGTCGGACGAAATCGAGAAGCCGTCGATTTCCGGTCTCCTGGACCGGCATTTCCGGATCATCGCCCCTCTTCTCGAATACCTGAATCGGCCCCTAAGGGCGGACGGAGGGGGAGCTGCCTTTCCGGGGCAAGTACGATAGCTGCGTGGAGTAACAGCCGCGCGGCCTGCCGCGGGGCTCCGATATGCCTTACCGAGACATCCGCGAATTCATTGCCGCGCTCGAGCGAGAGGGCGAGCTGAAGCGCGTTCAAGCCGAAGTGGACCCGAGACTGGAGATCGCGGAGATCGCCGATCGGGCCGTAAAGCGGGGAGGCCCGGCCCTGCTGTTCGAGAATCCGAAGGGCTCGAGCGTGCCGCTCCTGATCAATTCGTACGCCTCAATGTCCAAGATGCGGATCGCATTCGAGGTCGACGACATCGACGACATCGCGGCGCGAATCACTGAATACCTGGAAATCAGTGTCCCCAAGGGCGTCGCGGGCAAGCTCAAGGGCATCGCCAAGCTCGCGGAAGTGCGGAACTTCCTGCCCCGCACCGTGCGGTCCGGAGCTTGCCAGCAAGTCGTCAAGAGGGAGGGGTTTTCGCTCTACGACTACCCGATCCTGACGTGCTGGCCCGGCGACGGCGGGCCTTTCGTGACCCTGCCGATGGTGTTCTCGCGCAACCCGATCACCGGGAAGCGCAATTGCGGCACCTACCGCCTGCACGTCTACGACGAGCGCACGACCGGCATGCACTGGCAGACCCACAAGCAGGGCGCCGAGCACTACCGCCGGCTGGCGCAGGAGGGCAAGGAAACGCGGATGGACGTCGCCGTGGCAATCGGCGCCGATCCGGCCACCATGTTTTCGGGCATCCTGCCTCTCCCGCCGGATCTCGACGAGATGTTGTTCGCAGGTTTCATCCGCAAGCAGCCGGTCGAGATGGTCAGCTGCAAGACCGTAGATCTCGAAGTGCCGGCGAACGCGGAAATCGTCCTCGAGGGCCATGTCAATCTCGGAGAGCTGCGCACGGAAGGCCCGTTCGGCGATCACACGGGATATTACTCGCTGGAGGATGACTACCCGGTATTCCACGTGGACTGCGTCACGCAGCGCACGGACCCGATCTACGCGACCACCATCGTGGGCCCTCCGCCCATGGAGGACTACTACATGGGCAAGGCGATCGAGCGGATCTTCCTGCCCTTGATGAGGCTGCAGGCGCCCGAGATCGTGAACGTTGCGATGCCTCCGGAGGGCATCTTCCACAACCTGATGCTGGTGTCGATCCGCAAGTCGTATCCGGGCCAGGCGCGCAAGGTGATGAACACCATCTGGGGCCTTGGCCAGGCCTCTTCGACGAAGTGCATCGTCGTGGTCGATCACGATGTCGACGTCCAGAACTATTCCGAGACGGCCTGGCGCGCGCTGAACAACATCGATCCGGAACGGGACATCCAGTTCACGATGGGGCCGGTCGACTCGCTCGACCACGCCAGCCGCCTCCCGGACTACGGCTCGAAGATGGGAATCGACGCGACCCGCAAGTGGCCGACAGAGGGCTTCACGCGGCCATGGCCCGAAGTTCTTGTCATGGACGAGGACGTGAAGAGGCGGGTCGATCCGATCTGGGAGGAGCTGGGAATCGGCTAGGCACCTTCCGGCGCGACGAAGGCGATGGGGAAAACGCGTGCGAGCGCTGCGCCCGCAACGTGGGCGATGGCCGCAGCCAGCCTGGCTGCGGCGTGCTCGCTGGCGTTTCTGCTCGGCCCGGTGCCCGATCTGCCTCGAGTCCCCGGGCACGCGGTGGAGCTTTCTGCCGTGGCCGTGTCGACGCTCGACGGACGGGTCACCGCAAGGCGTCTAGGCCGTGTGCTTGCCCTGCGGTCCAAGCCGGGCGACGCGGTGGCCGTCGGCGATCCGCTCGTGGAATTCGAGGACTTGGGCTTATTGGCCTCGAAGTCGGAGCTCGACCGGGAAATTTCCGCACTCCTGGCGAAGGCCGCTACCGCCCCCCCAGCGCAGCGCGACGCAGCAAGGGCGGGCGGGCAGGAGCTGCGGCGCGCGACGGTGCGCCACTTGGAGGAATCCTTCGAGACCGCGCGCAAGGACTTCGAGCGTTGGAGGATATTGCACGAAGAGGGCTTGGTCGCCCGCCTCGAATTCGAAGGGAAGGAGCGCGCATTCGCGGCGCTTGGAAAGCGCTTGAAGGAAGCCCGGGCTAGCGCCGAACAGGACGAGCTGGGCCGGGACGAGCCCGCTGAGGCACGGGTGCCGCCGGACCTGCGACGCGCCGAGCGGCTCCGCGCGCAGCTGGAAAAGCTCCCGCGCACGTTCGTCGCTGCGAGCCCGTGGGACGGGACGGTGCGCGAGCTACATGTCGAGGAAGGCGAGGAGCCCCTCAGGGGAGCGGCGCTTGCAACGGTTGCCCGTGCCGCGCTGCAGAGACTCGAGGCCAGCGTGGGAAACCATGAGGGCATCGCTGCGGTTAGGTCTGCGTGCGGCATGCCCGGCCCGTTCCCGTTCACCATCCGGAAAGGAATCCTCAGCGTGACGGCACCAGTCCCGGCGATTCGTCCGGGCGACCGCTGCGAGGTGGTGGTCTGGGCGCGCAAGTAACTAGACCGAGGAGCGACGCGCCTACACTGATTTAGGACATGGCAACAGCAACTGCAGTTCAGGATTCCGCGGCGATCGGCAAGCAGCTGCTCGAGGACAACATCGTCATCAGGACCTACGGCCTGCGCAAGACCTATGTCATGGGCGATCAGGAAATCCATGCGGTGAACGGCGTCGACATGGAAATCCGCTACGGCGAGTACGTGGCCCTGATGGGGCCGTCGGGTTCCGGCAAGTCGACCTTCATGAACCTGATCGGCGCGCTCGACACGCCGACGGCGGGCGACTACTATATTGCGGGCCAGCTCATCAGCTCGATGTCCGACGACGAACTGGCGTACATCCGCAACCGGGAAATCGGCTTCGTCTTCCAGACCTTCAACCTGCTGCCCCGTCTGACGGCCCTGCAAAACGTCGAGCTGCCGCTCGTCTACTCCGGAGTGCCGCCGGCCCAGCGAACGGAGCGGGCGCAGCGCGCCATGCACCAAGTTGACCTCACGGATCGGATGTACCACAAGCCGGCCGAGCTCTCGGGCGGCCAGCGCCAGCGCGTGGCGATCGCCCGCGCCTTGGTGGGCGACCCGTCGATCATCCTAGCCGACGAGCCGACAGGCAACCTCGACACGGCCACGTCGACCGAGATCATGGGCGTGATGGACGTGCTGCACAAGCAAGGCAACACGATCATCCTGGTCACTCACGAGCCGGATATCGCCTTGTACGCACGTCGCATTGTGCAGTTACGCGACGGCAAGGTCGAGAAGGACGAAGAAGCCCGGTGGGCGATGGCGGCGGTGTTCGGGTCGGCGGAGGATGGCGGCGCGGCGAAGGACGAACGGGTCTGATAGCCACGTTGCTGCAAGGCACGTCCCAAGCTCTCGTCGCCGGCGTCGTCACTGCAGGTTGCGCATACTACGTTCTCGTGCTCATCGCGGTTCGGGGCTTCCTCAAGCGCCGTTCGCATCGGAAACGCCCGATGGAGCGGGCGGTTTCGTTCAGCGTGCTCAAGCCGCTCGCCGGCGCCGAGCCCGATCTCGCCGAAAACCTCGAGAGCTTTTTCGATCTGGACTATCCGGACTACGAAATCCTGTTCGCGGCGAGCAAGGCCGGAGACCCGGCACTCGCGCTGGCACGGTCGCTCGGAGCGCGGCATCCGGGAACCCGATCGAAGGAGATCGCTGTCGGAGAGCCGCCATTCCCGAACGCGAAGGTGCATTCGCTCTCGGAAATGACCGGAGCCGCGTCGGGCGACGTGCTCGTCATCAGCGATAGCGATATCCGCGCCGACCGCTCGCTGCTGACGGATCTCGCAGAGGAGTTTCAAGACGCGAATGTCGGGGTCGTCACGTGTCCGTACCGCGCCGTGCCCGGACCGAGCCCCTGGTCGCTCCTGGAGGCTCTCGGCATGAACACCGAGTTCTGGAGCGGAGTGCTGGCAGCCCAGTTCCTTGCACCGATGGACTTCGCGGTGGGACCCACTATGGCGGTACGCCGGTCGTGCCTGAAGGCGGCCGGGAACTGGGACGCGCTGACTGACTACCTGGCGGAGGACTTTCAGCTCGGTCGCCTTGCCCGCCAGTCGGGCTACGACGTGCGTCTTGCAACCCATGTCGTCGAGCACCGAATCGGGAGCGAGAGTTTCGCGAGGAACTTCGCGCACCGTCTCCGATGGCGTCGCTCCACGCGCCGGTCGCGGCCGGCTGGCTACTGGGGCGAGCTGTTCGCGAACCCACTTCCGTGGGCAGCGGTCCTGCTGCCGACGGCATCGTGGGCCGGATGGGCTTGGTGGCTGTTCGGATCTTGCGTCGCCCTTCGCGCAGCGGTGGCGGTCGCAGTTGGAAGAATCGCGCTTGGAGACCCGCTCGTGCTCCGCCGGTGGTGGCTGGTGCCGTTCCAGGACGCACTCAGCCTCGCGGTCTGGGCAGCTGGCTTCTTCGGGAATCGAATCGTGTGGCGCGACCGGGAGTACGAACTCACGCGCGACGGACGCATGCGCCGCGTGAACGGGTAGTTGCCTCCTGGCATTCGTCGCGCGGCAAGCTCGCGCCGTGCCAGGAAAACGGTGAATCTTCGATGCGCGGGCAAGTCTGCGGGAGGCCGGAATCAGAGCGCGGCATGCTCGGCGTAGACACCGAGCTCGGCCCGCAGCACATCGCAGATTTCGCCGAGCGTGGCATAGGCGCGCACGGCATCCAGGATGGGCGGCATAAGGTTCTCCTGGCCGCACGCCGCCTTGCGCACTGCTGCCAGCGCCGCATCGACCGCGCCGGAATCCCTGTCCCGGCGCAGGTCCCCGAGCTTCGCTTGCTGGCGGCGGCTCGCTTCTTCGTCGATCGTCAGGGTCTCGATTGGCTGGCTCCGGCTTTCCTCGTTGGCGTTGACCCCGACGATTCGCAGGTCGCCATTCTCTACGCGCCGCTGGTACTCGTAGCTCGACTTTGCGATTTCCGCCTGCGGATACCCGAGCTCCACGGCAGCGACCATTCCCCCCATCGCATCGATCTTGTCGAGCTCTTCCCAGCACCGAGCCTCCAGCTCGTCCGTGAGGCGCTCGACGTAGTAGCTGCCGCCGAACGGATCGACCGTCTCGGTCACTCCGGTCTCGGAAGCGATAACCTGCTGCGTGCGCAAGGCCAGCAGCGCCGCCTCCGATGTCGGCAAGGCGTACGCCTCGTCAAGCGCGTTGGTATGGAGGGACTGCGTGCCGCCAATCACAGCGGCGAGCGCCTGCAAGGCGGTGCGCACCAGATTCACTTGCGGCTGCTGCGCGGTGAGGGTGACGCCCGCGGTCTGGGTATGAAAGCGGAGCTTGTGGGACCTTGGATTCTTCGCGGAGAACCGCTCCTGCATGATCTTGCACCAGATTCTCCGCGCGGCCCTGAACTTGGCGATTTCCTCGAAGAAGTCGTTGTGCGAGTCGAAGAAGAAGCTGAGCCTGGACGCGAACGCGTCCACCCCAAGCCCGCGCCGCAACGTCCACTCCACGTACGCGATTCCGGCCCCTAGCGTGTAGGCGAGTTCCTGCGCCGCGGTGGCCCCGGCCTCCCTGATGTGGTAGCCGCTGATGGAGATAGGATTGAAGCGAGGAACGTGCCGGGCCGCGTACTCGATCGAGTCCGCCACGAGCCGCATCGACTCACGCGGGGGGTAAATGTACTCCTTCTGGGCCATGAACTCCTTCAGGATGTCGTTCTGGACTGTTCCCGAAAGGGTCTCCCACCTGGCGCACTGCTTTTCCGCAACGACTAGGTACATCGCCCAGAGAATCGCTGCCGAGGACGTGATCGTCATCGAGGTCGTCACGTCGCCGAGCGGGATGCCCTCGCACAGCTCCTCCATATCGGCCAGAGAGGAAACGGCGACGCCGCACTTGCCGACCTCGCCTTCGGCCATCGCGTGGTCGCTGTCATATCCCATCAGCGTCGGCAGGTCGAACGCTACGGAAAGGCCCGTCTGGCCTTGTCCCAGAAGAAAGCGGAACCGCCGGTTGGTCTCTTCCGGAGTCCCGTAGCCAGCGAACTGGCGCATCGTCCAGAGCCGCTGGCGATACATGCGCGGGTGTATTCCGCGGGTATACGGAGGCTCGCCCGGACGACCGACTTCCCGGCCGCCCTCGTTCGAGCGGGTGTAGAGCCGTTCGACCAGAATGCTGGAGGCAGTCCGGCGGTCCACGGCCTAGAAGGCTAGCGTGCCGGTGCGAGCGACCTCGTCCTCGTTCGGGACGAACAGGATCTTGCAACGCTCGCAGCGGTAGATCTCGGGATCGCGTCCGAACTGGGAGACGATCTCCTCGCCAAAGCCGTACCAGCGCTTCAGGTGGCCAGCGCAGATCTTCTTGCCTGCCGGCTCGTCGCACGCCCGCTGCCGCGGCAGGCGCCGCTTGACCGCAGTGCCGTCGGACAGCCGCAGCACTAGATTCTTTGGTTCCGGAACGGCTTCCTCGGCTGCCTCCGGTGCGGCGGAACTCATGTCGCTCATAGGCCCTTTGGCCGCATTCTACCAGACCAGGACACCGGGTCATGGAGCGCGTGAGAAGCGCCTTTTGGCTGTGTCGCCCGGCCTCCTCGGACGCGGGCCGGGGCCAGGGCGGGCCCGAGAACCTTCGGGCAGAATTCTCTCTCGTCAGCGGTCCTTCTCAACCTCGAGTGCAGGATGGTCATCCATTTATCCGTCAAAGCACTTGAGCTTGCCAAGGAGCTTCTTCTTGATCGGGAATCCGGGTCCGCCCGCCGTGCCACTGGACGGACCGTGCATGGAAATCCTAGGTCTCGAGGAATTCTGGAGCTGATCCCAGCCCAGTGTTAGGTCATACACGGAGCTGTCTCTATTCCCCTGTGCATGCAGCTGGAGGTTACCTGCGAACGGAGCCTGCACCTCTCCCATCCACGCCGCCTCTGCGAAAGGGCTGCGGTTGTCACACTTCCAATTTCACGCCGATTGCGGGGCGCGATTGCGTTCAGCCGGCGTGGTGACCGCACGACCGGTCACGACGGTTTCCTGGAATCAACGGACCTGCCGGAATCCTGCAGCCCAACACCGTAAACTCGGGCTAGGAGACAGTTGTAACGCGATGGATCCGCCCAACGTGCTCGAAGCTGGCACCCGTAGCCTCCGGCTCGCCGCTCGCACATTTTGGCGGCACAAACGTTCCTTCCCAGCGGTCAACGCGGCTCTTGCGCTCGGCATCGGAATGAGCGTCGCCATGTTTTCCTTGGTGGATGCGGTTCTGTTGCGGCCTCTGCCTTTCCCCGACCAGGAATCGATTCATGTGATCTGGAAAGTGGATCCGCGCGCGGGAAGTCACGTTGAGGAAATGGCATACCCAGAGCTTGTCGATCTTCAAGAGAGTATTCCGGGATTCGAATACGTAGCTGTTACGCCGACCTCCCTTTATGGCTACGCCCGAGTGCTTCAGAGCGGCACGGCCGATCCCGTGCAGCTGGAAACCGCCCCCGTGTCGCACGACTTCTTCCGCGTTCTCGGTGTTTCCCCCCTCTTGGGTCGGAACTTCGCGAGTGCCGACGAACGGGTCGGCGCGCCGCCAGTCGTCGTCTTGTCCGATCGCACGTGGCGCGACCATTTGGGGGCGGATACCGAGATCATAGGGCGGACCCTGCGCCTCAACGGCCAAGGCCATACGGTGATCGGCGTCATGGCACCCGGCGTCGAGTTTCCCCGGGGAGCCGCCCTTTGGGTACCCCTGGGAATCGACCAGCGAGTCATCGAACGACGGGGCGCAACCTTCCTGCAGGCAGTCGCACGTGCCAAATCCGGCTATTCTCGCGAACAAATCGCAAGCGACGTGAACGCCCTCTTCAAGCGTCTTGCAAGAGAACACCCGGAAGCGTACTCGAGCTCGCAGCAGGGAGTCGTGATGCCTCTGGTCAACTATTGGACTGGAACCGCGAGGATTCACCTGTTGATCGTTCTCGCGGCCTCGCTGCTCCTACTCGCCGCATCCGCGACTAGTGCAGGCGGCCTCCTGCTGTCGCGCGCAGTGTCACGTCGGTCCGAGATTGCAACGCATCTAGCGCTCGGTGCTCCGCGCGGCCAGATTCTCGGGCAAATGGCCGCCGAGGGGGTTGTCGTGGTGGGCGTCGCCACAATCGCCGGGCTGGGGATCGCATATCTGGCGATTGGTTCCCTAGTGCGATGGCCTCCAGCCGATATTCCACGACTGTCGGAAGCGGCTCTAGACTTGAATTCCTTCCTTTTCGCTGCAGGAGCAGCGGCCTTTGTCGCTGCTGTCTGCTCGCTTTCGCCCGGGTGGGCAGTCTCGAGCGCTCGCCTCAATTCAGCAATCAGCGAGGGCGACCTGCGATCGTCGGAGACCCGCCACGTCAGTCGGGCGCGGAACCTATTCGTTCTCGCCCAGTCCGCGGCAACAGCGGTGCTCTTGGCTACCGCCGTCCTGCTCGTGCTGAGCTATCGTGCCGCGACATTTACTGACACCGGCTTTGCGAATCGCGATGCGCTGACAATGGACGTAACACTGCGCGGTCCGGGCTTGTTTCCCGCCCAGGGATTCGACTCGAGTGTCCGGGACGCATATTACTCGCGCCTGGTGGACCGACTGCGCGAGGAGCCAGGCGTCACTTCCGCAGCCGCAATCCTGCTGCGGCCGCTGGCAGGACCGATCGGATGGGACGTGTCCTACCAGTTCGAGTTCGAGGCCGGCAGCAGCGCGGGCAAGGTGCTCCCAAAAGCGAACTACGAGGTCGTGACAGCAGACTATTTCGAAACCGTCGGAACCCCACTGCTCGTACGGCGCGATTTTGACAGCCGTGATTCCGAGGAGGCGGAACCGGTCGCGATCATCAGCGAGACACTCGCCGACCATGTGCGATCCGCCGGTCACACGGCACTCGGCCATCGCGTGAGGGTCCATAATCGCGATGGCGGCTGGAGGAGGGTCGTTGGCATCTCCAAGGACGCCCGCTACCGATCCGGCGCTCACTCGGGTGCCCACATTTTCGTGCCGATCCTACAGGCATCCCCTGCGACCCGGCATGTAGTGATTCGCGGACCTCGGCCCCGCCAGGAACTCTCGGCTCTGGTACAGCGCGTGGTGACGGAGATCGATCCCAGCCAGAACGTGGGCGACCCGCTGACAATCGGCGAACTGATCGACCGGGATACGGCACGACATCGATTTAACATGATCCTTTTGCTTTGGTTTGGCGTGTGCGCTGTGATTCTTGCCGCTACTGCGGTCTATAGCGCAATCGCTGAGACGATGGCCGCTCGCGATACCGAGGTCGCGATCAAGACAGCGCTGGGCGCGCAACGACACCGAGTGGTGCGCGACATGGTATCGCGCACTGTGCGATTTGCCGGCGTGGGTCTCGTTCTTGGCACGGCCGCTGTCGCCGCGTTCGGAAGACTCGGGTCCGACGTGTTACACAGCGTCTCCGCGCGCGACCCATTCGTCTTGGGCTCCGTAGCCACTTTTCTCTTGACTTTGTAACTGCCCAGGTACACGGCTTCGGTTGAGTTGCGACGACGAGGGCGGCGGGCAGTGGGGCATAGGTAGCGGAACAGAACAGGCGGACAGGGGCCGGGGATGGCGGCGATTGGCAAGCGATAGTGGAAGAGTCCGGCGGCGAGCATGATTGTGGGCAGACCGATCGTGTCGGCACGCAGTTTACACAGACAGACAAAACATGTATATATAAGAATGTTGCAAGCGCACAGGCGCTGGCGAGAGCATGCCGGGACAGTCCGAGGCAGAGCGGCGACAGGCGGGCGGGGACGTGCGCCTGGAGGACTTGCAAGCCGAGAACGAGCAGCTGCGGGCCACCCTCGAGCGCAAGGAGGCGGAGATTGCCGGCTTGCGGCAGCGCCTGGAGGAACTGGAGCGCCGAGTGGGGCTGAACAGCAGCAACAGCGGCAAGCCGCCGTCGAGCGACGGGCCAGCCAAGCCGCCGGCGCAGCAGCGCACGAAGAGCCAGCGGGGCCGCTCCGGCAAGCGCTCGGGCGGGCAGCGGGGGCACAAGGGCTCGACCTTGCGCCAGACAGACAGCCCGGATCGGATCCAGACCCACCTGCCGCCGAGTTGCGGGGCGTGCTCGGCGCCGCTGGCGGCGGCCGACACGCAGGGCGAGCCCCTGCGGCGGCAGGTGTTCGACCTGCCCGCGCCCCAGCCTCCGGTGGTGACCGAGCAGCAGGCGTTTGCCTGCCGCTGCGGATCCTGTGGCCGTGTGACGCGGGCGGCGTTCCCGGAAGGGGTGGGTGCGCCCGTGCAGTACGGCCCGCGGATCGCCGCCGTCGCGGTCTACCTGCAAAACGGGCACTTCCTGCCCGAAGAGCGCTTGGCAGAGGTCTTCCAGGACCTGTTCGGGGTCGCGGTTTGCTCCGCGACACTGGCGGGGATGACGCGCAAGGCGGCGGAGCGCTGGCGGAGCTGCAGCGAGCGCGTACGCGACATGATCGTGAGCCTGGACGGGGCGAAGCATCTGGACGAGACGGGCTTCCGGATCGGGGGGAAGACGCAGTGGCTGCATGTGATCAGCACGCGCTGGCTGACGTTCTACCGCACAAGCCCGCGGCGGGGCAGCCTGCTGGAGGGCCTGCGGGGCATTCTGGTGCACGCTCACTGGAAGCCGTACTGCACCGTCCGGGACGTGCTGCACAGCCTGTGCAATGCGCATCATTGGCGAGAACTGCAAGCGCTAGTCGAGATCGACAGGGAGGACTGGGCGCGACGGATGCAGCTGTTGCTCAGACGGGCGAACCGGGCGGTGAGGATGGCTCTCGAGCGGGGTGTTCCGCTGCCGCGGGCGCTGGTGGAGCAGATTCAGCGCCGCTACGACCAGTGGGTCGGGGAAGCGCTGGCTTATCACGAGGCGCAGCCGCCGCTGCGACCGCCGCAGAAAGGTCGGCGGGGGCGCAAGAAGCGTCGGCCGGGACACAATCTCGCGTTGCGGCTGCGGGACCGCAAGCAAGACGTGCTGCGCTTCGTCAGCGATCCCGGTGTCCCCTTCACCAACAACCAGGCGGAGCAGGACCTGCGGATGATGAAGCTGCGCATGAAGATCTCCGGCGGGTTCCGGTCCGAGCAGGGAGCGCAGGATTTCGCCACGTTGCGCAGCGTGCTCTCGACCGCGCGGAAGCAAGGCCGCAACCGCATCGAGGCCCTCTTGCAAGGGCCGGAGGTCCTGCTCGCAGGACTGAAATTCTAGCTGCCGCCCCGAGTCCCGATCGTCCGCCCCGGACTGCACCTTGTCAAGGCCGACGCACGCTCCACTCATCTAGTACTTGCGCAGGTCATCGGACCTACCTGGGCAGTTACTTTATTGTTTCTCTCGTTGCAGCGTTCTGGCCAGCGTGGAATGCGACTCGAGGCAATCGCAGGACCTCGTTTCGCGCGATCTAGCCGCGGACGATGAACGAGCATCTCGAAGAGTCTTATCGACTGTAGCCGGCTCGATATCAGACACATCGCACTAGGATCCGGCGAACGCGGTTGGCCTGGCACTGCTTGGAATTCTCGCTGGGACTGGATGATCAGCAGGACCGGACTGCGCCATCGTAGGGACCTGAAGGGACCCCCTCGCTCGACCTGTTTCAGTCCTCGAACTGCACCCGGAGGAGAAACCGGAGCTGGAACGGCGAGGGCGTGCGGATTGGAATTCGCTCCGGGACCGTAAACGGGCCCGGATTGTGCTGCTCCGCGCCGAAGGCGCCAAGCGGCGGGAGGCCGCCGAGCGCCGCAGAGTCAGTGTCGCTTGCGTGAACAAGTGATCGCAACTCTTTGAACGCGAAGGCATCACGGGCCTGCGGGACAAGCCCGTACGCGGACGGCCGCCGGGCATGCCCTCGGAGACAGTGGAAGAGGTTTGGGAGTCGCTACGCCGGCGAATAGGGCGCCGTGTTGGCTCCGATACTCAGCCCAGGCGTCGCTATGATCAGACTTCCTTACATCGACAATTTGGCGAGATCGAGTGAATCGGTATAAGCCGTTCTAGCGCACGGGGTTACGTTTTTCTCGCAATTGGTGTCGCGGGCTTGACATGGTCGGTTCGGTTTTTTTAATATGTCCACATGAAAGGCGGCCCAGCCCATCTTTGTCAGCCCGAAACCGAATTCGGGCGAATTTGACCTTTCTTGGGGCGTAACTCGTTGATTCTTCGAGACGGGTTCGCCGGAACCCGAAATGTAGTACCATAATATTAACGAAACTGTTGACTTCCCGCCCGGCGGATGCTCTACTGCGGGCATGTTCGTCTGCCGCACCCGCACTCGTGCCCGCGACGGCGGTCAGGCCTACTTCACCTTTCGCCTCGTGCGCTCCCAGCGCGTCGGCCCCAAGGTCCGCCAGCGCACCCTGCTCAACCTCGGGAGCCACTTCGCCATCGAGCGCGACGACTGGGCTCGTCTCTGCGCACGCGTCGAGCAGCTCCTGGCCACCCAGCGGTCGATCGAGCCGATCCGCTGCGCTCCGCCGGTCGAGGCTGAAGCCCAGCGCATCGCCGCCCGCCTCGTGCAGGACTCCATCCCGCTGTCCTCGCCCGACACGGCATCGGACGGCCCGCCGGCGGGCGGGCCCGACCTGCAGCGGATCGACGTCAACTCGCTGGACTTGGTGCGCCCGCGCTCGGTCGGCGTCGAGCATGTCGCGCTGTGGGCGATCGAGCAGCTCGGTCTGCTGCCGCTGCTGGAAGGGGCGGGCCTGTCCGGCCCGCAGCGCGCCGCCGTGGTCGGATCCGTCGTCAGCCGCATGGCCGCGCCAGGCTCCGAGCTGGCGTCCTGGCATTGGCTGCGCGAGCGCAGCGGGCTCGGCGAACTGCTCGGCCGCGACTTCGAAACCATGGGCCTGAGCGTGCTGTACCGCGCCTCGGACCGGCTGCTGCGGCTCCGCGAGGCGATCGAGAGCCGGCTGTTCGAGCGCGCCATGGGCCTGTTCGAGCTGGAGCCGACGGTGACGCTGTACGACCTGACCAACACCTACTTCGAGGGCACGGCGGCGGGGCAGCCGCTGGCGCGGCGGGGCCGTTCGAAGGAGAAGCGCAGCGACTGCCCGCTGCTGACCCTGGGCCTGGTGCTGGACGGGGCCGGGTTCGTGCGGCGTTCCGAGGTGCTGGCCGGCAACGTGGCCGAAAGCGGCACGCTGGCCGGCATGCTCGAGGCGCTGAAGGCGCCGCCGGAGGCAGTCGTGGTGATGGACAAGGGCATCGCGACCGAGGACAACATCGAGTGGCTGCGGGAGAAGGGATACCGCTATCTGGTGGCGAGCCGCGAGCGGAAGCGGGAGTTCGACGCCGGCAAGGCGATCGCGATCGGCACGGCGTCGGGGCCGTCCGTGCGCGTGTACAAGACGACGGGGAAGGATGGGGAGGCGCGCCTGTACTGCGAGTCGGAGGAGCGGGCGAAGAAGGAGCGGGCGATCGTGGGGCGGGCCGGGGAGCGCCTGGAGAAGGGCCTGCGGGAACTGCACGAGGGACTGTCGCGTCCGCGCACGGTGAAACGCCTGGAGGCGGTCTGGCGGCGCATCGGGCGGCTGCAGGCAGCGCACCAGGCCGCCTCGCCGCACTACAGCATCCGCGTGGAGGCCAGCGCGCAGGCAGACAAGGCAGTGGCGGTGAGCTGGGAGCGCAAGCCGGTCGATGGATCGAAGGCGACACACCCGGGGGCGTACTGCCTGCGCACCAACATCACGGACTGGGACGAGGAGCGGATGTGGCGCACGTACGTGCTGCTGACCGACCTGGAGGCAGTGTTCCGCACGCTGAAGAGCGAGCTGGGGCTGCGGCCGATCTACCATGGCAAGGCGGAGCGGTCGGAGGGCCACCTGTTCCTGACGGTGCTGGCGTACCAGCTGGTGCAGGTGATTCGGAGGCGGCTGCGGGAGAGCGGGGAGACGGCGAGCTGGACGACGCTGCGCAAGCGGCTGGAGGGCCAGCAGCGGGTCACGGCGGTGTTCCGGCGGGAGGACGGGCGCAGCCTGCACGTGCGCAAGGCGACGCGCGCGGAGGCCTGGCAGCAGGCGGTCTACGACGCACTCGGCATCGATGCGGCCCCCGGGGGAGTCCGCAAGCTGATCGTCTAGTCCGCCTCGATTCACAAAAGTGCAGCAAATGTAGTACCAGAAGCCAAATTCAGTCCTCGCAACTTGCTTGTTTTAAGGCAGTTACAAAATAGGGTGACAAAGATGGGCCAGCGCACCCCGAACCCTCCCCACTCCCCGCTTCGCTCGGCCTGCGGCCCGGTGAGGCGATCCCCGTCAACGCTCGCCTGAGCATGCTCCTGGACGCTGGCCGCTGGGTCTATTTCCTCAACACCGACCCGATCGACAGCTGCGGCGTCGACGACCGGCCAGGCCGCGCGCGCTGCCTCGGCCGCTTCGCGCTGCTCGGGCTGGCCACGCACGCCGAACTGGCCCGGGCGCACGGGATCAGCGCGCGCACGGTGGCCCGGGCGCGGCGACAGATGGAAGCGCGCGGAGAGCAGGACTTTGACAAGCCGCGCAAGCGGCGGCGCCTGCACGGGATCGAGGATGCGGAGCTGCTGAGGCGGGCGGGGGAGAAGCTGGCGCAGGGAGCGAGCTTGCGCGGGACGGCGCGGGAGCTGGGGCTGTGCTATTCGACGCTGCGGGCGTACCTGCGCAAAGGCCTGCTGGCGGGGGTCGCGGGCCAGCAGGGAGCGGCGGCCGGGCCGGCAGCGGAAGGAGCGCCGGCCGGGAGCGAGCCGGCGGAGGCGGAGGTGCGGGAGCCGCCCGACAAGGAGCGGCGCAACCAGCGCGACGCGCAGGCGCCGCAGGGCCGGGCGACATGCGACACGGCCGGGCGGACGCTGACCAGCCTGGGGCCGCTGCAGGAACGGGAGCCGCGTTTCGCCGCGGCCTCGGCGGTCAGCGGGGGCGGGGTGCTGGCGGCGGTTCCGGCCTTGGTGCAGGCCGGCCTGCTGCGCCACGAGGGCCTGCTGCGCCTGCCCAAGGGCTTCTACGGGGTGCGCTCGATCCTGCTGCTGCTGGCGTTCCTGCTGCTGGCGCGCGTGCGCAATCCGGAGCGGCTGCGCTACGAGCAGCCCGGGGAATGGGGTGCCTTGCTGGGCCTGGACCGCTGCCCCTGCGATCGCACGCTACGGCGCAGGACACGCCAGCTGGTGGCGGATACGGCCGCGCTGGAGGCCTGGCGCGGCGCCTTGGCGCGGGACTGGGCCGGCGCCGATCCGGAGGCCGTCGCGACGCTGTTCGTGGACGGGCACGTCCAGGTCTACAGCGGCCAAGGCCGCCTGCCGAAGCACTTCGTGCCGCGGCAGAAGCTGTGCCTGCCGGCCGCGGCCAGCTACTGGGTGGGGGCGCTCGGGGGGGCGCCGTTGCTGTGCGTGCACAAGCAGGTCGATCCCGCACTGGTGGCGGAGTTGCGGGACGGGCTGCTGCCGCAGCTGGAGGAACTGGGCCTGCTGCCGGCCGCGCAGGAGCCGTCGCGGCCGCGCCTGACGCTGGTGTTCGACCGGGAAGGCTGGAGTCCGGCGCTGTTCGCGCAGCTGGCGGAGCGGGGGATCGCGGTGATCACCTGGCGCAAGGGGCCGCAGGCGGAGCGCTGGCCGGACAGCGAGTTTGTCCCGGCCCGCCTGGCGGTGCACGCGCCCGGCGGCGAACAAGCGCTGGAGGGCCGCATCGCCGAGCGCAAGGCGGCTCTGGGGAACGCCTGCGCGGCGCGCGAGATCCGCTTCTGGATCGACCGGCGCCTGCGCCGGCCGGGCAAGAGCGGCCAGCCGCGCAAGCCGCTGGAGCTGGCGGGCCAGCCGGCGGCGGGCGAGCGCCAGCCGGCGATCCTCACCACGCATCCCACGCTGCCCGCGGAGCGGGTCGCGGGCCTGCTGCGCTCACGCTGGACGCAGGAGAACTTCTTCAAGTACATGCGCGCGGAATTCGGTCTCGACACGCTGGCCGAGCACGCGCTCGTGGGGGTGGATGCCGACGAGCGGGTGGTCAACCCGCTCTGGCGCTGGCTCGAGCGCGCCTTGCGGAGGCTGCGCGGCAAGGCCGGGCACCTGCATCGCAAGCTGGCAGCCGAGCGCGGCGCGCGTTCGCAGAAGGCCCTCCAGCTCCAGGCGGAGACCGCCGCGATCGAGCGGCGCATCACGGGCCTGGAACTGGCGAAAAGCGACGTCCAGGAGCATGTCCGGGCCGGCGACCTGTCGCCCGAAGAGCGGCTGCAGGCCCTGCCTGCCCCGCTGCGGAACCTGCTCGACACCCTGCGCATGATCGCCTACCGCGCCGAGACCGCCATGGCCGGCGCGGTCGCGCCGGAACTGAGCAGGCCCGAGAATGTGCGCCCCCTGCTCAAGGCGCTGTTCCGCAGCGACGCCACCCTTCTTCCCGACTCTGCGGCCGGGACTCTCACCGTCCGGTTGCTGCACCAAGCCAGCCGCGGCCAGGACGCCGCCCTGGCTGCACTGCTCAAGGAACTGAACGAAACCGCGACGCTGTTTCCCGGAACCGACCTGCGCCTGGTCTACGAAATCCTCCCCGACAACCCCCTCACCTCAATCGTTGCCCCAACCCACCCAGAACCGGCATCTCCTCCCACAATCATGCCAACGTAAAACAACCGATGTAAGGAAATCTGATGATGATTGCCGTGAGTAGCGGAGCCCGGCCTAGAAAACGGAATAGATGACGGCGATCCTGAAGCGCGGTCATCTCGGTCCTAGGGTCGGCTTAAAATAGCAGTCATCATTGGCGTTCCGCGGCCGATGGTAGTGTGAAGTAGTTTTGGGCCGCACAATCTGCCTACCCATCCGCGCTCGCTCTGAAAAGCGCCTCCGGAAGAGGTAATTGATGGACAAGCCGCGGGTCGGGTATGCCGAGCGGAAGCGCGTTCGCCGGATCATCGCAGGGTCAGGATTGCTGATCGCGGTCTTGGCGATGGGATGGGCGCTTTCTCGGATCGAACCTGCCGCACCGGCCGTGGATGCCGCGGTTGTCTTCAGCGACACGGTCAAGCGGGGCCAGATGCTTAGGCAGGTCCGCGGTATCGGCACCCTCGTGCCGGAGACTGTCATCGTTATCGCGGCGAGAGATGCTGGGCGCATCGAGCGCCGTCATGTCCAGCCCGGCCAGCCGGTAGGTCCAAGCACTGTCCTGCTGGAACTCAGTAGCCCGCAAGTCGAGCAGGAATACCTGGACGCCGAGGCCCAGCTAAGGGCGGCCCAGGCCGACCTCGCGAATCTCCAGGCACAACTCGAGGACCAGCGCCTCACCCAGGAGTCCTTGACAGCCGACATCGAAGGCCAGTACCTGCAGGCCAAAGCGCAGTACGAGGCCGATCTCGAGCTAACGAAGTCCGGCCTCACGGACCGGGTCACCATGATGAAATCGCGCGTGGCCATGGAACAGCTGGAAAAGCGGCTTCAATTGGAACGTGCCCGGGAGGACGCGCGCAAGCCTTCCGTAGAAGCGCAGCTGGCGGCACAGGGAGCGCGTATCGAGCAGATGGAAGCGCTCGTCTCGCTGCGCAAGGAGCAGGTTGACCAACTCAGGGTTCGCGCCGGCATGGTCGGGGTCCTCCAGCTCATGGAAGTCGAGGTTGGACAGCTGGTTGCACCGGGGGACGAGCTGGCCCGCGTGTCCGACCCGACGCATCTCAAGGCCGAACTCAAGATTCCAGAGACTTTGGTGAACGACGTCGCGGTTGGGCAGCGGGCAGCAGTCGACACCCGGAACGGAGTGATCGAGGGCGAGGTCTCTCGTATCGATCCAGCCGCGATCGAAGGAACGGTGCTCGTCGATGTCGAGCTGCTTGGCGAGATGCCCCGAGGCGCGCGACCCGACCTCAGCGTGGACGGAACTATCGAACTCGAGCGGCTCGAGAATGTGCTGCACGTAGGTCGACCGATCCATGCGAGAGAGGAGAGCATGATGGGTCTGTTCATGCTGGACCGAGACGAAACACACGCCTCGCGCGTCCAAGTGCAAGTGGGCAAGGTCTCGGTGAGCGCGATCGAAATCCGTTCGGGGCTGAACGCCGGAGACACAGTGATACTGTCCGACATGTCCGCCTGGGACGCCTACGACAGGATTCGACTCGACTGAGACTTCCGCTGAGTCTCGCGAGCGAAATGCAAGGGAAGCGATGACAGATTCGACGAATGCCGGCGCCCCGCTGATCCGCCTGGAAGAGGTTTCGAAGGTTTTCTTCACTGACGAGGTCGAGACCCACGCGCTTTCGGGCATCAATCTCGAGGTCCGGGATGGCGAGTACGTCTCGATCTCTGGCCCGTCGGGATGCGGGAAGTCGACGCTGCTATCGATCCTGGGGCTGCTCGACACACCGACCGAAGGGATGTACCTGCTCGGCGGCGAGTCAGTCGAGGATCTGAAGGCAAGGCAGCGCGCACGCATCCGGAACCGGCAGATCGGCTTCATTTTCCAAGCGTTCAACCTGATCGGCGATCTCACCGTCTTCGAGAATGTGGAGCTGCCGCTGACGTACCGGGGCATGGCAGCCTCCGAACGGAAGAAGCGAGTAGAGGATGCATTGGACCGAGTCGGTATGGCGCACCGGATGAAACACTTCCCGTCCCAGCTATCTGGCGGGCAGCAGCAGCGCGTAGCGGTGGCGCGGGCGCTGGGAGGGGACCCCGCCCTGCTGCTTGCCGACGAACCAACCGGCAATCTCGACTCGAAGAATGGCGAAGCGGTCATGGAATTGCTCCGAGATATCCACGAGGGCGGCGCCACGATTTGCATGGTGACCCACGACCCGAGGTTCGAGGCCTATGCACAGCGAGTGGTGCGATTGTTCGACGGAATGATCGTCGACTAGCCGCTTGAACGGCGAGTGCCATCGGGCGCCAGCTGCCGGGCGGACATTGAGATCTTCTGCACGGCACCGACCCCAATCCAGATGGTTGTGTCCGTTGAATCGGGCGGGCAGAGTATGGTCCTGTGGTGCTCGCGTCCGCTAGTTCAAGGGTTTTCACAGACCGGCATCACTAGGAACATGGATTGGTGTGAGCCAAGACACCGAAGCGGTGACGCAACTTGAAGTCCAAGAGCATCAGGTTCGAAGGACGAGGCGGTCGGTGTCCCTTTCCGGTCCACCTCGTCGCCCGGCGTTTCCCGTGCCTCGGTGAGCCGGGAGGAATCTTGGATCCGCATAGTCTTGAACTATAATGCTGCTGGCTTTCCGCGAGCATCGGCTCCAGACGTCGTACGCAGCAGGATCGAGCGCTCCTTCGGGACAGCCAAAATCAACATGCGTCGACGCAGTTTCCTGCAAGGCTCGAGTATCGCAGCGGCCGGCTTCGGAGGCGGGATCAACGCAGCGTCGCAGCCTGCGGTCGGTGCGGCTGCAAGATCGAAGGTGGAAACAATGAAAGTCACTGGGCTCAAGACCATCCTGCTCGACAATGTCCGTCCGTATATCGGCCACTCGAAATGGCTGTTCATCCAGCTCACAACGGACGAGGGCATCGTGGGGCTGGGCGAGCGGCCGACAGGCGGCATACCCAATCTGAAGTCGCAGATCGAGCTGCTCCATGACATGTGCGAGCGCTTTGTCATTGGCCAGAACCCGTTCGATATAGAGAGAATCTGGCAACGTATCTACACCGAGCCCCACGACTACCGCCACCCGAGCCTCTATGGCATCCCAGCGCTCTCGGCTATCGAAATGGCGTGCTGGGACATCATCGGCAAGGCGACCGGCCAGCCAGTTTATAACCTGCTGGGAGGCAAATACCACGAAAAGCTTCGCGCCTATGCATACATGAACACCCAGGGCGTCTGGGAGAACCCGGAGCTGGCCGGCGAGAGAGCCGTCGAATTGGTGAAAGCGGGCAACACGGCCTGCAAGATTGACCCGTTCCGGCCCATCACCGGCCCTCCTCGCGACTACTCGCTCAAGACGATTCGCCATGTGGCCAGGATCTTCCGGGCGATTCGTGATGCGGTCGGGGACGAACTCGAGATTGGAATCGGCACTCACGGTCAGTTCAGTACAGCCGGGGCGATCCGCGTCGCGAGCATCCTCGAGGAATTCAACCCGTTCTGGTTCGAAGAGCCCGTATCGCCGGAAAACGTGGATGAAATGGCCCGAGTAGCGGCCCACACGAATATTCCCATCGCGACTGGCGAGCGCTTGGTTACGAAATTCGAATTTGCGGAGGTCCTTGAAAAGCAGGCCGCACAGATCATTCAGCTCGACGTCGGTCAGTGCGGCGGCATCCTTGAGGCCAAGAAAATCTCGGGCATGGCCGAAGCGCATTACGCGATGACGGCCCCGCACATGTACTGCGGCCCGGTCGCTGCAGCAGCAGCGGTGCAGCTCGACACCTGCTCGCCGAGTTTCCTGATCCAAGAATTCAACGCGAACAGCCTGCATAGCGAGATATTCGTGGAGCCGATCAAGTTCGAGAACGGGTTCATCACCCCGCCAACGGGACCTGGCCTGGGAGTCGAGCTGAACGAAGCAGTCGTCAGGAGGCAGCTCTCCGGCTGATGCGCCGTCGGCCGCCTGCCGCCCCCTCAGCCGCCCTGGCCGCGCGCAGCCGCGCAGTCTCCCGGAAATCGCGAGACGGGAGATCCGGCACCGCCCCGTCAGAACGACGCGGCTCCCCGGGGAAGCGCGCATAGGAACGCGGTCGCCTGCGAGGAGAATCCCGTGACGCTCCACCCGGCAGGAAGGGAGCCGCCGATCCTCGAATCAGTCAGCGATGGTCTCGCGGATGTCTCTGAAGCGGGCGCTAGACGCCAGGGGCCACGCAATCGTCGATCCAGCGCAAGTACGCCTCGTTGCCGTTTTCCACCCGGCTCGCCACCAGCTCAAACACCTCGTAGGGATGCAAGTCGCCCACGGCCTTTTCCAGGGCCTCGAATCGGTCCGCGCGGGTCTTGATCACGAGCAGGGACTCGTTGTCATCCTCGACATTCCCTTTCCAGGTGTAGAAGGACCGAAGGCCCGGCACGACATTGACGCAGGCGCAGACGCGCCGCCGGACCAGTTCGCGAGCGAGGTCCGCCGCCGCTTCTGGAGAACAGGTGCAATAGGCAATCAGGTAAGTGCTCTCTTTGCTTTTCGGCATCGCAGGATCCTCAGACGCTCACTCCTTGTCTATCGTGGCATTCCGGCGCGGTGCCTCAACTGGACGCTCGTGCCTAGCGGAACGGCTGCGGGAAAGCAAGCCGTGACAGCAGCTTCGTCTGGAGTCCCGAACTGTAGTGGGAGAGCAGGCGCCCCACGGTGGTTTCGCTGTTCCAACTCCGCTCGACGGCCCGCCGCGCGTCGCGAGCCATGGCAGCGGCGCGGTACGGATTCGTGAGCAATCGAACGACCGCCTCGGCGAAGGCAAGCGGCCTGTCCTCGATCTCGGCCGTTCCGCTCTCCGTCGCGCCAAGGCCCTCCGCACCGAGCGTGGTCGAGACCACTGGGATTCCGCATGCAAATGCCTCCAGGATCTTCACTCGGATGCCGGATCCCGAAAGAATGGGTGCTACGAACACTGCGTACCGGCGCAGCACGTGCCGGATATCCGGCACGGTTCCGAGAAACTCGATGCTGTCGTCCGCAAGCATCGCGCCCAGCGACTCGGGCGCATCGGCGCCCGCGACTACGAGCCGGGCCTGCGGCCTCCGCGCGCGCACTGCCGGCATGACCTGCTCGCGGAAGAATCGCAGGCCTTCAAGGTTCGGTGTGTGGCGGAAGTTGCCGACGAAGAGGATCGTGTCGGGCTCGCGGCCGTCCGTTCGGAACGGATAGCTTGCGACGTCGATGGCCGTGCGCAGGTTGTCTAGCACGGGCGGGCTCTCGCCGAGAAGGGCCTGCAGCGCCTTTCGCTGTCCACCGCTGCAAACCTGCACTGCGTCTAGCCGAGGAAGCGCCTTCAGTTCGAACCGCAGCGCCCGTAAGTATTCGTAACCGAGTCGAAGCGACGCCGCCGGGCCGTTTGCGAAGACAGCCCTCTGGACGGACTGGAAGTGCAGGTCGTGCTCGAACAGGCAGCAAACGATCTGTCGGAACTGCTCGCCGTACGACGCGAGCTGCGCGTACTCGAGCTGCACGATATCGATCCGTCGGGCCAGGATCGTGCGATGGATTCTCCAAAGCAGGTTCGGATCCCAGTAGGACTGCGCCGATTGCGGCCAGAGCATCGGGGCGTCCTGCTGGCCGCGCGGGTCGTGCAATACCAGTTCCGCGCTTGCGCAACGCCCGGCCAGGTCGCCGTGTGCCTGGAAGTCCTCGTCCCGCTCGACCAGGCAGAGCAAGTGGAGGCGGCACCTTGCGGCCAGGCCATCGACAGCCTGTTTCATGAAGACTGCTCCGCCGTGCGTCGGGGGTTCGATTGGATACGGCGATACGAAGAGCACGTTCAGGTCGCTCTCGGACCCGCCCCGCAAGCGGTGATAGCGGTCCCGAAAGAAACCGCCCAAGGGACGTCGCAACGCCTCCGCGTCGGAAATCTCCGCCATGCGGCGGGCCGTGGCGCGATGCCCGGCGGCCCGGATCGATTGGCGCGCCGCCTGGAGGAAGGCCCTCGAATCCGGCTTTGACGAGGAAGATCCGACGAGAAACGACGTCCACATGTCGGCGTACAGCCAGCCGAAGTGCGTGAGGAACCGTCCCCAGTGGTGCATGTTCTTCCACGCGAACAGCAGGCGGTTCTTTTGGAGCACGCGATTGATAGACTCTTCGCTAAAGTGCTTGCCAATCGTGCCGCGGTGTTCGTGGTGCAGCACGCTGGCCGGCGCGTAGAGATTGATCCAGCCGCGCTTCCAGGCCATGTAGGCTAGATCGACGTCCTCCATGTAGAAAGGGGCGAACAGCTCGTCGAAGCCGCCCAGTTCCAGGATCTTGAGCCGGTCATATGCGGAGGACCCGCCCCCGGAATAGAAGGTCGGGAACAGTTCGGACACCTGCTCGTCCGCCACGTGCTGCAGATGGATCCGCCCTCGGTGCCACCGTCCCATCGTCAGGCCTGTTTCCTCACGCGGCTTCGAGGAGTCCGAGAAATGGATCTGGCCCGTGACCGAGAAAACCCTTGGATCCCGGAAGCCGTCGATCAGCGGCTGCAGGAAGTCCGGCTCGACCCGCATGTCGTTGTTGAGGAGGATCGCGATGTCGTGGCGGGCGATGGTGAGCCCGGCGTTGCAAGCCCGCCCGAAACCGAGGTTCGATCCCATCTCGACGACCCGGACCGACGGAAACTCGCGGGCGAGATACTCGGCCGTGCCGTCGTCGGATCCGTTCTCCATGACGAGGATTTCGTGATCCGGATTCGCCGCGAGAGCCTTCACCACCGACGGAAGGTTCCGGGCGAGAGGCTCCCTTCCATTCCAAGTCGGAATCACGACGCTGACAGCGCTCTGCGAAACGCCCCGGGCCGGACCGGGCCGCTTGCGGCGAGCGAGCAGCGCGGCCAGGTCGGCGACTGCGAGGAGCAGCGCGACGCCGAGCAGCAGTGCCGGCGCGACCGCCAGCAAAAACGCCGCAGCAGCAGTAGCCCCCAGCCAGACTCGGACCTGTCTCATGGGCCTGCCGTTGGTTCAGCCGGGCTCTGGGGCGGGCTTCCGCCGACCTCGACTCGGCACGGCATGTGCATGTACCCGTACACCTCGCCGACGCCGCGTGCCATCGGAATCGCGAGGGCGTTGTCGATCCAGTCGCAGATCTCGTAGTCGCGCAACCCTCCATCGGCAATCGCGGGAGCAAACGAGAAGGAACCTGCGTACAGCTCGGGAAGGTCGATGTGGAAGTCGACCGTGCGCAAATCCCCTGCCTGCATCGGATCGAGCACGCATCCCTCGCGAGCGGTGTTGGTGCCGGCAAAGTCGATGCCAAGGTGATTCCGCATCATGAACCCAATATTGGGCTCTGCGATCCGGTCTCTAGCTCGCGCCGTGATTCGCACGATTGCTCGCTGACTAGGCGCCAGCACTTGCGTGCGGCGGCCGCTGGCGTCGAGGACGCTGATTCCGGTCACTTCGGCCCGTCCAGTGCCGAAGCGGTGGTCTACGTTCGGGACGCCTTCCGCCGCCTCCGGAACCGATCCGCCGGTTAGCGGGGCGGCAGCCTCGCCGCCCTGCGAGCCGACGGACTGGCGGTCCCTTTCCTTCATGCGCGCCAGGTACTGGCGGACTACGGTCCGGGGATCCCCGTGGCCGGCGACGCGCCCCTCGTCGAGCCAAAGGGCACGCGTTCCTAGCGCCTGCACGTCCGCCATGGAATGAGACACGAACAGGATGGTAACGCCCTTGGCGCGCAACTCGTGCACTCTCCGCATGCAGCGCTGGCGGAAGTAGTAGTCGCCCACCGCAAGAGCCTCGTCGACCAGCAGGATTTCAGGCTTCACGCTGATCGCTACCGCAAAAGCCAGCCGGACGAGCATTCCGCTGGAGTAGGTTTTGACGGGCCGGTCCATAAAGTCGCCGATCTCGGCGAAGGCCTCGATCTCGGGCAGCCTGACTCGCATGTCCCGAATCGATAATCCGTGCAGGGCGGCGCTCAGACGGGCGTTTTCCCGGCCCGTGAACTCCGGATGGAATCCCGCCCCGAGCTCGAGCAAGGCGGCGACCCTGCCCTCGACCTCCACGCGCCCGGCGGTAGGACGCAGGATCCGCGCCGCCAGCTGGAGGGAAGTGCTCTTCCCGGAACCGTTCGCCCCGATCAGGCAAAGCGTCTCGCCCGTGCCGACTTCGAATGACACCTCGCGCAGCGCCCAGAAGTCGGCAGTGCCGCGACGCCGACCCGGCCGCACCAGCTCGCGCAAGCGGTCGGACGGGCGAGAGTACGCGGAATAGGTCTTCGAGACTGCGTTGAAAGCGATCCTGGCCAAGGCTGCGAGGCGTCGCGCTCGGCGCGGCTTGCCTATATCTTACGGACTCGGGACGGGAGTGACGGAAAGTTCCCCCACGATCCGCCTTCTTGGCTAGATCACGTCGGGGAATCCCTTCTTGGCGTGCCGGAAGAACAGCCCGCCCGCCACGAAGGCGGCAACGGCGAATGCGCACAGCGCGACCACCTCCGGCAGGCTCGGCGGCTTGCCTCCGAGCACCGCGCTGCGATAGCCGAGCACCGCGTAGCGGACGGGATTCCAGTCGAGCAACCAGCCGAGCCGCTCCCGGTAGAACGCTTCGGGCAGAAAGACCGGCGTCGCCCAGAACCACGCCGTGAGGACCACGGTCAGGACCTGCGCCGTGTCGCGGAGGTACACCTGGAGCCCGGCAGCGATCCACGCCAGCCCCAGACTGAACAGCGCGAGGAGGCCCAGCCAGAGCGGAAGGAGCGCCAGCGATGCGCCGGGCGCCTCGCCCAGCAGGAACGCTGCAGGAAGCAGCACGCAAAGCGAGAGCAAGTGCCCGACGGCCGTCGAAGCGAGAATGCTCGCCGGGATCGCTTCAGACGGAAACACGCTCTTCTTGATCAGCGTGGAGTGCTCGGTCAGCGATGCGGACGCGCGAGTCAGGGTCTCGGAAAAGAGCAGCCAAGGCAGCATGCCGGCAAGCAGGAACAGCGGGTAGCTCTGGGTCGCCTCGTCGGGAGGTAGGCGAGCCCCGAAGGCGTGACGGAACAGGAACGTGTAGACGGCCAGCAGGACCAAGGGATGGAGAATGCCCCAGAGCCACCCTAGGAGCGAACCGACGTAGCGCTGCCTGAAATCCCGCAGCGCCAGCTGGTAGAGGAGATTCGCTGCTGTCCGGAAACCTGGCATCCGACGTTTAGACCGCGCGCTCGGGCAACTCCCCCGGGCAGCCGCGCGGCCTTCCTCACGGGCGCTCCGCCAGTGTCACGCCCGCCGTGACTTCCTGGCCATCGCGGAGCACGCGCACTTGGACGAGCTCGCCAACTTCCGAATCGCGCAACGCGTACGTGAAGTCGTAGAGGTTCTCGACCGGAGCGTCATTCCAGTGGGTAAGGATGTCGCCTCCCCGCAGACCCGCCTCCGCCGCGGGTGACCCGGGACGCACATCGGCGAACTTGACGCCATTGGGCACTTCTCCGAAGTCCGGGATCGAACCGAACCAAGGCCCGTATCCTCCTCCTCCGCCCCCGTCCCCGCTCGGCCGGCCATGGCTGGAGTCGGGCGTGTCCTCGACAAATGCGAGGCGGTCCTCCAGTGCCTCGATCCCCTCTACGACGCGTGCGGCAACGCCGAGCAGGCTGACTGCCGCTTCGCCGTCGATCTTGTCGGCGGTGTCTCCAGGCTTGTGATAGTCGGAATGCAGTCCCGAAAAGAAGAAGAGCACAGGGATCTTCTTCGCAGCGAAGGACGTGTGGTCGCTGGAACTGTAGCCGCTGCGGGACGTATCGACCTTGAGTGAATGCTCGGCGGCCGCTTGCTCGACAAGCTTCCCGAACGGCTCGGCGGTGCCGATGCCGCCGACATAGAGCTTCCTGCTCTGGATCCTCCCAACCATGTCGAAATTGAGCATCGCGACGGCGTTTTCGAGGGGCAGCGTAGGGTTGTCCACCCAATGGCTGGAACCAAGCAGCCCGATTTCCTCACCTGCGAAGGCGAGGAACAGCAGTCCCAGTCTCGGCTTCCGCTCTCGGTTTGAGTACTTTCGGGCAAATTCCAGAATGCCCGCAACGCCCGACGCATTGTCGTCCGCTCCGGGATGGATTTCCCCGACTCTGGACTGGGAGAGCGAACTCTCGCTCCCCAGGCCCAAATGGTCGTAGTGGGCACCGACAACGACGTAGTCGGTAGTCGAGCCGGGCAGGTAAGCGGCGACGTTGCTGACCGTGGCGCGCTCGTGCTCGACATCCACCGATAACCTGATCCGCAAGGACGAAGCAAGAGCGAACGACTGCGGCTGCTTGGACGCCTCGATATCTCTCTGCAGCAGGCGGAGCGACCGGCCGGAGCCCCTGAGCCACCGCTCCACAATGTCGCTCTTGACCTGGACCATTGGTATGCCCGCGTTGGTGGGCCCGGAGACGCTGCCGAAGCGGATCAACCGGTCGCCGCGCCGGCCTCTGGACCTGCTGTTGACGAGCAGGACGGCCTTCGCGCCGCGGTTGCGGGCCTGGATCGCCTTCGCTATCAGGTGCGAGTGCCGAGTGTACTGGCGGTTGCGCCCGCGACCGCTCTCCTGGTCGCTGTCCTTGCTTTCGCCGCGGAAGAAGTCGGGCTCGTAGCGTAGGAGGAGGACGATCTTGTCAGTGACGTCGAAATGAAAGTAGTCGTCATAATCGAGCTCGTCGGCCGAAGCCCCGTAGCCGGCAAACACGACCTCGCCTTCAACCTCGCCGCTAGCGGAAAAGTTGATCGGGCTGTACTCCTTGCCAACCTCGAGCTCGCTGGTGCCGCGCGGGCGTTCGACCCGCATGCTGTTGGCTTCGCCCATGCTCGCGCCGGTCGTCAGTTCGAATGGCTGCAGGAAGCTGCCGCGCTCGCCGGCCGGCTGCAGCCCGGCCGCCCGGAATCGGTTGGCGATGTACTCCGCCGCCTTGTCCAGTTCCGGCATGCCGGCTCCCCGGCCGCGCATCTCGGGAGCCGCGAGGAATCGCACGTGCTCCAGATACCGTTCCACGGCCTCCGAGTCGTGCTCGGCAGGAGCGGACACGAGGAAAAACGGCGCGCAAGCCGTCGCTAGCAGCGCGACAGCTCGCAGGCGGAACTTCGAATGACGGCTCACAGCACCTGATCTCAGGGATGGCATGGGTTATTCCGCGACGCGGCCCGATAGACGGGGAAGCATATCAAGCCCCCGCTGGAGCAGGCAACACATCCGAGTGGGTTGCGGCTCGCCGGCCGGGTGGGAAACAGCGTTTGACTCATCCATTGTGGCACCTATTCGTCCAGGTCGGGCCCGGGCTCTGCAAGCTCTGCAGATCGCATCCGGAAAGCCTCGGGACGAGGTGGCGCTGATGCCGGGCCGTGTCCGACGGATACGTCTTGCCAAGCCCGCAGCGCTTCAGCGCGTCGACCGCTCCCGCCGACCGCTTGAGACGGCCCGCTTCGCCACTGCGGGGCCAAGAATGCGGCTTGGCGCGCCGGAAGCGGGCATTTGGTCGTTACAGCCAGCACCTTGTCGCTAACCCGAGGCCCATGAAATTCGCCGTATATTTCGGAGCAGTAGAGTTAGCTCGCCTAGAATCATGCCCGCCGTTGCACAGACACCTCTCTCTTGGCTATCGCTGCCACGATTCTTTTCATCGGCGCAACCGCAGCCCCTGCCTACGCCAGGGCACGGTACGGGGCCGGAGGCAGTGCCGGACCCCGGCGAGGAAAAGCCGCGCCTGCCCGGTTGGGGGATCGGTATGGCGATCGTTGCGGGCATCGCCGTCGGTCTCGGTATCTACCAGTCGCTAAAGGCAGGCGGCAACGAACAGGCAGTGGTGACGCCAGCCTCGGTTGCCACAGTTGCAGTCGAGAAGTCCGACTTCACGCGGTCCATCCGCATCGGCGGCACGGTCGGAGCGACGAATTTCGCCATGATCCGCGCTCCGAGGATGAGGGGCGGCCGCGACCGGGGTGGAGGCTCGTCGCTGACCATACAGACGCTCGCCGAGCCGGGCAGCACCGTGCAGGCCGGGGACGTGGTCGCGGAGTTCGAATCCAAGCAGACGCAGGACCAGCTCGACACATACCAGTCGATGCTGGCCCAGACCAAGGCCTTGGCCGGCACCAGGAAAGCGGAAATCCTGATTGCCACCGAAACGCTGCGCCAGGACTACAGAACGACGCACGCGGAGGCCGAGAAGTCGGAGCTGGACCTGCAAACGGCGGAAGTGCGGTCGGCCATCCAAGCCGAGATCTTCGACCTGCTGGCGCAGGAGGGTAGAGCCTCGTCGGCTCAACTCGAGCGCGAGGTGCAGCTGCAAGAGCTCGCCAACGACGCGGAAGCGAGGAGCCTCGACATCACGGTCGATCAAGACCGGAAGCGCATGGGTCGTACGACGGCCGACCTCGAGAAGATGAGGATTCGCACTCCTGTCGGCGGCTTGGTCGTGATCGAGACCATGTTCACGCGCGGGAGTTTCCAGCAGGCGTCTGCGGGGGACCAAGTCTACGGAGGAGCGTACTTCATGCGCATCGTGGACCTGTCGAAGATGGCCGTGTATGCCAACCTCAACCAAGCGGACAGCCAGATGGTGCGGCTGGGAGTTCCGGTCAAGGTCCGGCTGGACGCCTATCCGGACCTTGTCTTCGATGCTCGCGTCAACGCCGTCGGAGCCATGGCGGTATCGGGCAGCGGAGGCGGCGGAGGCCGTCGGGGCCCGCCCGGATCCTCGGGGTCGCGGGGCGAGTGGATCAAGCAAGTGCCTGTCGAGGTGGAGATCCTTGCCAGTGACGACCGCATCCAGCCGGATCTCTCGGCCTCTGCCGACGTCATCGTGGAAGAGCTGGAGGATGTTCTGGTGGTCCCGCGGGCTTCCTTGGCGCGTTTGGGCGAGGAGACCGCGGTGTGGGTGCAACAAGACGAGCAGTTCGTCCGGCGCGAGGTAGAGGTCGGATCGGTCAGCGACACCGAGGCCGTAATTCTCTCGGGCCTGAGTGAAGGGGATTTGATCGCGGCGCAACCCGTGGCCTCGGAACCCGATTTCGCAATGCGTTAGGCTCCGGCTCGCGGGAGCGGCCCGCAGGCGGCGGATCCTTAGGGATTCCTGCGTGCTAGGATCGAACTAAGGAGTGATTCCAGGCACTCCAAGACTCGCGTCCCCATCGTCTAGCCCGGCCTAGGACACCGCCCTTTCACGGCGGCAACGCGGGTTCGAATCCCGCTGGGGACGCCAACTTCCCATCCGTCTGGGCCGGCGGTTTGCCCGCGGCAGCCGCAAACGCTCTGATAGACTTCCATCGCCCCTGACGCGGCTCTGCGGCGTGCTTCTATTCCTGACCGCCTACTGCTCGTTGCTCCTGTTAGTCGGGGCATTTGCCTCTCGCTCGGTGCGCCGAGCCGAGGACTTCTTCGTCGCAGGCCGGAATCTGCCGCCCTCGCTGCTGTTCTCCACCTTCCTCGCGGCGAATCTGGGCGCGGGCAGCACAGTGGGGGCAGCTGAATTCGGCTATACCGAGGGCCTGGCCGCTTGGTGGTGGGTCGGCTCGGCAGGCATCGGCTCGATCGCGCTTGCTTTCGCCGTCGGGCCGCGCATGCACCGCGTCGCGAAGCGTCTAGACCTTTACACGGTCGGCGACTACCTGGAGGCGCGCTACGGGCGCGCCACGCGCCTCGTCACTGCCGCGATCCTGCTCTGCGGCGCGCCCGCGATTCTCGCCGGCCAGATTATTGCCGTGGGACTGGTGCTGCGTGTTGTCGCGGGGATTCCCGAGACATGGGGCGCCGTGCTGGGCGGGTGTGTGGCGACGCTGTACTTCGTGATGGGCGGGCTTCGCGCGGCCGCGTGGGTCAATACGGTCCAGGTCGTCGTGAAGGTCGCAGGCTTCGCGATTGCCGTGCCGTGGATGCTCCGGGCCAGCGGCGGCTGGTCGGCACTGGCAGGATCCGCTCCCAGCGAGCAGGCGATGAGGATCGGCAGCGCCGGGTTCGCAGGCACGGCACAGTTGGTCCTCATGCTGGCACCTGCGTTCGTTGTGTCTCCCGGACTCGTGCAGAAGCTCTTCGGCGCGAGAGACGAGTCCGCCGTCCGGACCGGTGTGGGGCTGCAAGGCTTGGCGCTGCTCGGCTATGCGTTCCTCCCCGTGCTGCTTGGCATGGTCGCGCGCATTCACTTCCCAAGCTTGGACGATCCGGGCGTGGCGCTCGTCCGGCTGTTCGGCGAAGCCGCGCCGGCATGGCTGGGAGCGCTGATGCTCGCTGCCGTTTTCTCGGCCGAAGTCAGCTCGGCGGACGCGGTGCTCTTCATGATCTCGACCTCCGCGGCCCGGGACGTTCTCGAGCCGCTTTCCGGAGGGCGGCTGAAGGACTCTGCACTGCTAGCGCGGGCGCGACAGACAGCCGTGGTCGCCGGAGGCGCGGGCATCCTGCTCGCGCGATGGTTCCAATCGATCCTCTCGGCGCTCGGCTTCTTCTACAGCCTGCTCACGATTACGCTGTTCGTGCCGCTGCTGGCCGGCCTGTTCTGGAATCGGCCGGGCCAGCGGACGGCGCTCGCCGCAATCGGCTGCTCGCTGGCCGCGGCCGGCCTCTCCGTGCTGGCGCCGGACGCACTTGGCGGCTGGCTCGGACCGGTGCCGGCAGGTATCGCAGCTAGCGCCGCGGTGTACGGTGCCCGGGCGCTAGCGGGGCCGGGCGGGCACGCACCGGCGAAATTGCCCAAAGCCTGACTCAAGCCGTTGCCATCTCCCCTCGAGTTCCGCTTTGCGAGCAGCGCCGCGTTCCAGGCTCGCCCGGTCTCCGCGCATCGAGGGGCGCCCCCGGGCGGGATGACCGCGACAGCGGTGACCGTCCTGCCCACCCGTACAATGGATGGTTCGCAACATGGAGACCAGCCTTCAGTCGATCGATTGGGCAGTCATTGCAATCTATTTCGCCGCGATGGTCGCCGTCGGATTGCTCGCAGCCCGCAAAGTCAAGAAGACCGCCGACTACTTCCTCGGCAACCGGAGCTTCAACGTCTGGCTAGTCATCGGCCAGGCTCTCGGGGTGGGCACCCACGCAGAAATGCCCGTTTCGCTGGCCGGGAAGGTCTACCAGTCCGGTTACGCCGGCATCTGGTACCAGTGGAAGAACCTTTTCATCACGCCTTTCTACTGGCTGCTCGCCCCGCTCTTCCGGCGCTTCCGCAGGACAACCAGCGGGGAGGTCTACGAGGACCGCTACGGCCAATGGATGGGCGCGGTCTACACGGTCTTCGCGCTGGCGTATTTCACCTTCAACATGGGCGCGATGCTCAAAGGCGCCGGCAAGCTGGTGAGCGTTGCATCGGGCGAGGCCGTCTCGCCGAACGGCGTGGTACTCGCCATGACCGCGACGTTCCTGCTTTATAGCTTCGTCGGCGGGCTGGTCTCCGCTGCCTACACGGACTTTGTCCAGAGCATATTCATCGTCGCGCTGAGCTTCCTGCTCATCCCGATCGGCCTGCGCGAGACTGGCGGATTCACTGGGATCCGCGAAACGCTCGACCCGAGCATGCTTTCGATGGTGACCCCGGGCGACGTGGGCGTGTTCACGATTGTCATGCTCACTCTCAACGGACTGATCGGCATCGTCGCGCAGCCGCACATCCTGGCCAGCGTCGGCACTGGACGGGACGAGCGTTCCTGCAGGATTGGCATGGCCTACGGCAACTTCATCAAGCGTTTCTGCACCATTGGCTGGGCGCTGGTCGGCATTATCGTGGCGACGTTGCTCGTGCAGCGCGGCGAAGCCGGTTTCGCCGATCCCGAGGACGCCTTCGGCTACGCGACGCGCGAGCTGCTCTTCCCCGGAGGGCTGGGCCTGATGATCGCCTGCGTGCTTGCGGCGAACATGTCGACGGGCTCCGCCTTCATGGTTGACAGCGCGGCGCTCTTCACCCAGAACTTCTACCGCCGCTACGTCGCGAAGGATCGCAGCGACAGCCACTACCTCTGGTCGGGCCGCTTTGCCGGCGTCGCCATGACCATGCTGGGCGTTGTCTTCGGCCTGTACGTCGGCAGCGTCCTGCAGGCGTTCTTGTTCACGGAAACGATCGCCGCATTCATGGGGATCAGCATGTTCGGCGCGATCTCGTGGAGGAGGGCGAACCGCTGGGGAGCTCTGGCCAGCCTGCTCGTCTCCTCGGCCGTATTCTTCTGGCTCACCTACCGCCAATACGGCGTGCTACTTCAATGGGAGGCCGCCAACTTCGGAATCGCCCTCCTCGTCGGGTTCCTGGCCCTGGCAGCGGTGAGCCTGATGACGGATCCCGAGCCCAGGGAACGCTTGGAGCCGTTCTACGAGAGGCTGGACCACGCGTCGCGCTGGGACGCGGACGCTGGTCGCGAGGTCCCCGACAGCAGGCCTGGCAACGCGCTCCTGTTCGTCCACTTGTTCGACTTGGGACTCGGGCGAGGGCTCGCAGGCTTCTACCGGCGCTTCCGGGTCGACTTGGACGGCTTGGCCCTTGCCGTGGTCGTAGTGATTGCTCTCATCGCGCTTGCCAAGGGGATTCTCTGGCTGCCTTGAGCGAACAGCCGAGGGCGCTGCGGGAATAGCCGCCCGCACGGGCGGCCGCCGCTAGGCGCGGGTGAGATGCCGGTAGACCTCGCGGCCGACCACCAGCTCCTCCTGGGCGGCGAGCACCAGGCAGGCGACACCGCTTCTGCTGCGACCGATCCGGCAGTCCGGAACCGCGGCAGCGTTCTTCCGCGGGTCGAGCTCGATGCCCAGGAACTCGAGCCCGTCGCAGACTCGCTGGCGGAGCGAGGCCGAGTTCTCGCCGATGCCTCCGGTAAAGGCGAGCGCATCCAAGCCGCCCATTGCCGCCGCGTAAGCCCCGATCGTTTTTCGCACTTGGTAAGCGAATACCGCCAGCGCCAGCTCGGCAGCCTCGTTACCACCATCGGCGGCTGCTTCGATGTCTCTCACGTCGCCGCCGGCGATCCCGGATAGTCCGGCCAGTCCGCTGTCCTTCACGAGCCGGCTCCGCATCTCCTCGGCCGTCAGCCCGAGCCGGTCCATCAGGAACAGGACCGCGAACGGGTCCAGCTCCCCGTGACGCGTCGCGTTCTCGAGGCCTGTCTGCGGAGAGAAGCCCATCGTGATGTCGCAGGAGCGGCCGTCCCGGATCGCGCAGATCGACGAGCTGCCGCCCAGGTGGCATGAAATGGTGCGAAGGCCGGACGCCTCGGCGCGCAAGAACTTCGGCACCCTTTCGCCGACCGACCCGTGCGAGGCCCCGTGGAACCCGTAACGGCGGATTCCGAAGTCACGCCGCCATTGCTCCGGCAGGCCGTACGTGCAGGCCCACTCGGGAATGGTGCGATGGAAGCCCGTCTCCAGAACGGCTACGAGCGGCAGCCCGGGACACTGGGATCGAAACTCCCGGATTCCTTCAAGGTAGATCCCGTTATGGAGCGGCGCGGCAGGCTCGTATTCCTCTAGCGCGGCAAGCAGGCCGTCGTCGACCGCAAACGTGCCGCGATAGCGGGGGCCGGCGTGCACGGCCTTGAACCCCACCGCGTCAACATCCCCGGCCTCGCGCAGCACCGATCCGATCGCGTCGCGGTAGCTGGCCTCGTCGCCGCCCGGGCGGCCGATGCGCTCCATCCGGCCGGCGGCGAGTTCCCGTTCGGCCGGATACTGCAGCAGCTTGTATTTCAGCGAGGTCGAGCCGAGGTTGGGAACCAAGACACGCATCGCTGTCGACACCTTAGCAAGTCTTGTGGCGGATCCGATCAGGGATCTAGAGCACCGGCGCGCTCCAGTTCTCCACGATGTCGCGAATATGCTCGAGGAAGAGGTCCGCTACCGCGCCGTCGATCGCGCGGTGATCGAAGCTGAGCGTGAGGTACGAGATCGAACGGATCGCGATCGCGTCGTTGATCACGACGGGCGTCTTGGTAACGGTACCGATCCCTAGGATCGCGACCTGCGGCTGGTTGATCGCAGGAGTGGCGAGCAGCGAGTTATAGCTGCCGTAGTTGGAGATTGAGAATGTCCCCTGCGATATCTCGTCCGGCTTGAGCGACTTCGAACGCGCTCGCGCCGCCAAGTCGTTGACCGCGCGCTGGAGGCCGAGCAAGCTCTTCTCGTCAGCGTCTCGGATGACCGGCACGATCAGGCCCCAGTCCAGAGCTACCGCGATGCCGATGTTGATCTCCCTGTGCTTGATGAGATCCGTGCTATCGAGCGAGGAATTCACTTGCGGGTAAGCCTTTAGAGCCGACGAAACGGCTTGCAGGAAGAACGGCATGTAGGTCAGCTTGGTGCCGTTCTGTTCCAGGAAGCGATCCTTGGCGGCGCTCCGCAGCTTGGCGATCCTCGTGCAGTCCACTGCGTGGACGGTGGAGACGTGCGGCGAAACCCGCTTCGTGCGCACCATGTGCTCGGCGATGCTCCGGCGCATGGAACTGAGCGGCTCGACATCGAACTCCCCGAATCGGGACTCCGGCGCTGCCGGGAACGCAGTCGCCGGCTGCGCCGTCGCGGCGACGCGTTCCTGGCTCTCGACGTACGCGAGGATGTCCTTCTTGGTGATCCGTCCGCCTGCTCCGCTGCCCTTGCCGAGCACGGCTAGGTCGATGCCCTTTTCCTTGGCGATCCGACGGACCAAGGGCGAGCTGCGGACTCGCTTGCCGGGCTCCTGCGGCACTTCCGCCTGAGGGGCGGGCGGAGTCGTCGGCTCAACGGCCGCGGGCGCTGGGGGTGCTGGCGCCGGAGGCGCGCCATGCTGGCCGACCTTCGAGCCATCGCCGATGACGGCTACAACCGTGTTGATCTCGACCGTCTCCCCCTCGGGGAAGAAGATCGCCTCCAGCACACCGGAATCCGGTGCGGGTACTTCGGAATCGACCTTGTCAGTCGAGATTTCGAACAGCGCCTCGTCGCGCTCGATCCTGTCTCCCGGCCCCTTCAGCCACTTGGTGATGGTCCCTTCGACAATGCTCTCCCCCATTTGGGGCATGACGACTTCGCCCATGTCGGCCCTTCCTCGCTCTCAATTTCCTGCTTGCAATCTTAGTTCTCGGGTGCCGCGCGGGTCATCGCCCGCCCGAACACCTCGCCGAATCGCACGGCCAGCGAACTGGTCACTGCACTGCGGCCGGGCGCGCGCCCGAGAATCCGCTCCATCGACGTGACTGGCTTGGTCAGCCCGCAAGGAACGATCAATCCGAAATGCCCTAGGTCGGTGGTGACATTGAGGGCCAGGCCGTGCGAAGTGACCCAGCGGCTGAGATGAATGCCCAAGGCCCCGATCTTTGCGTCTCCGACCCACACGCCGGTAAGGCCTTCCACGCGTCGCGAGCGGATCCCGAAATCCAGCAAGGACGCCATCATGACTTCCTCGAGCGCCCGCAGGTAGGCACCCACATCGCGCCGCCACTCTCTCAGGTCCAGGATCGGGTACGCGACGACCTGGCCGGGCCCGTGGTATGTCACGTCGCCCCCGCGGTCCGTCTCCTCGACATCGATCCCGAGGTGCCGAAGGCGGCTTGCGTCCGCCAAGACGTGCGCCGAATCGGCGTTGCGGCCCAGAGTGATCGTCGGGGGATGCTCGACGAGAACCAGCTGATCGCACACCGAGCCGGCCTTGCGGGCCCGCACCAGTTCCAGCTGGATCTCCCACGCCTCCCTGTACCCGATTTGCCCGAGATCGCGAATCTCGCAGCGAAGGGCCGCGGGAGCGGGGGGGCTCTCGTACCTTTCTGCGAGCGCCGCAACGGCCTCAGGCATTGATTGCCTGCCCGTAAATGCCGTTGAAGGCGTCGAGAACGGCCTCGGACAAGGTCGGATGCGCGTGAATCGTCGCGCGCATGGATTCCACCGTAGCCTCGCTCTGCATGGCGACGATTGCCTCGTGGATCAGTTCGGTCGCCTGGGGCCCGAGAATATGCACTCCAAGGATCTCCCCGAACTCCTCGTCGGCCACGATCTTCACAAAACCGGCGTGGCTGTCGAGGATCGAAGCCTTGCTGTTGGCGGCAAACGGGAACTTCGACACCTTGACCTGGCGGCCCGCCTCGCGAGCGTTCGCCTCGGTCAGGCCGACGCTGGCAACTTGGGGCTCGCAATAGGTGCAGTTGGGATTGAGATTGTAGTCGATGGGCTGGGCATCCTTGCCCGCGATCCTGGCGGCGGCCAGCATGCCTTCAGCCGAGGCGACATGAGCGAGCTGCGGCGAGCCGGCCACGATATCCCCGATGGCGTAGACGCCCATCTCGGCCGTCTCCATGTAGTCGTTCACCGGCACGAAGCCCCGGTCGGTCTCGATCGCCGTGTTCTCGAGGCCGACCCGGTCCGTGTTCGGCTTGCGGCCGACGGCCACGAGCAGCTTCTCGAACTCCCGAACCTGCCTCGCGCCATCCGCCCCGTCGAACGCCAGCGCGATTCCGCCGTCCGTCTCTTCGACGCCCTCCACGGCGGTGCCCGTGAACACGTCGATTCCCTTCGACCGGAATGCTCGCAGGAGGCTGGCAGAGACTTCCTCGTCCTCAAACGGGACGATCCGCGGCAGCATCTCGAAGACAGCGACTTCCGCGCCGAAGCTGCGGTACATCGAGGCGAACTCGACGCCGACCGCCCCCGCGCCTATAATGGCGAGCGAACCCGGCACTTCGTTGAGATCGAGGATCTCTACATTCGTCAGAACCCGCGGTGACCCGGGATCGAGGCCCGGCAGCATGCGAGCCTCGGAGCCCGTCGCGAGGATGACGTGCGAGGCCTTGAGGCTCCTCTCTCCGTCCGCGGCGGCGACCTTGACCGCGCTGCCGCCCTGCAGTGTCGCGAATCCCGGGATCTCGTCGATCTTGTGCTTCCTGAACAGCTGCCGAATGCCCGTGGCGTGCTTGTCGACGATCTGGCCCTTCCTGCGTCCCATCGCTTCGAAGTCAATGGTGAGGTTATCCGCGATGATCCCGATCTCGCCGCCATGCAGGACCGACTCGTAGACTTCGGCGAAGTGCAGCAAGGCCTTGGTCGGAATGCATCCGACGTGCAAGCAGGTTCCCCCGAGATGCGGATCTTTCTCTATGACCCCAACCTTGAGGCCATATTGGGCCGCCCGGATGGCAGCCACGTAACCGCCCGGACCGCTGCCGATCACCAAGACATCGTAATCCATCGTTAAATTCCAGTCTATCATCCTAGATGGTTTGCTCGTAGAGCTAGCCGAGCGACCAGTTTCTAGGAAATCGATTCCAAAGTTTCGCATCGCCAGCATGCATTTGACCGATAGCGGGCGATATTCTGTCGGGCGAATTAAGTGTTTCCGCGGTGGCTGTATGTTCGATCTGGATCCATCTTCAGTCCCCGCAATAGGCCCATTCCAGTCCTAGAAAAGATCGCAGAATTTGTCTGAACCAAATCTATTGGATTGCCCGCACGAAATCAACGAGATTCAATGTCTAGGACGATATTAGTCTCATCTATCAAACGTAGTACAGCCACGAATTGGATGATACTGCCTTCAAGTCGATCTTTAAGTCCTCCAAAAAACAACCTCTATGATTTCTGTAAACTTCGCATTTTCCATAGGGAAGGATTCCGAATAGAGCAGTTCATATCTCGCTATGTCATCGATTGAATGGACAATTTATAACAGGATCAGAAAGACTCTGGGAGTCATATTTCGACGGCTATTCGTAGTCAGCTTTCTTGAACCTGGAAACCTCGGCCGATATGCTCCTGATTCGCCTCCTATCGCTCCGTTGCCTCGTCGACGGGCTGCAGGACCTCGCGGTCGCCCGGCCCCTGGACCGTCCCGCGTGGCCGGGTCTGTCCCGATGGCTCCCGGCCAGGCGGCGATCCCTCTGCCTCGGCCGCTCCTGTGGCGGCGAGAGCATGAGAAAGGGGCAGCGGCCGTAGATAGCCGCGCCCCGGATCCCACCCGGGACTAGAAGATCCGGAAGCTCGTGCCTACGGTCAGGGTCCTGCCCTCCCGGTAGGCGAGAAACGTCTCGCCGCCTTGCGTGAGGAACCAGCTGGCGTTGTTAATGTTCTCGGCGGAAATTCGCAGCTTCCAGCGATCGTCACCCTTCAGGATGAACTCATAGACGAAGTCCATCGTCGCCAAACCGTCCTGCACCACGTCGGGCAGCCCGAACGAGCCGACGTCGGTGATCCGGCTTGAGAAGTAGTTTAGGTAGAAACGTGCTGTGCTCCGCGCCTTCGGCCTGGACCACTCGCCGATGATATTCGCGACGTATCGCGACTGGCCCTGCATCGGGCGGTTCAGGGAGGTCAGCACGAGCGTCTCGTCGACGTTCTGCAGGTCAATGTTCGAATCGACCAGGGTGAAGTTCGACGAGAGGGCGAATTCGCGAAGCTTCGGCGACACGAAGTTCATGCCGCGCCGGAACTCGAACTCGAATCCGTAGTTCTGGGCTGCATTGGCATTGGAGTACGTGCGCAGCAGGGCAACCGCCGAGATCATCGTCTGCTCGATGGGCCGGTCGAAGTTCTTGTAGAAGAAGCTGGCGGCGAGCAGCTGGTTGCTGCCCGGGAAGTACTCCCACCGCACGTCGTAGTTCGAGATGTCCGTCTGGACCAGATCCGGGTTGCCTATGGTCTGCAGGCCGCCGACCACGTCAAGGAAGCCGAAGCGGGCCAGCTCGCGGAAGTCGGGCCGGGAGACAGTCTGGCTGTACCCGAAGCGCAGGTTCTGCTTGGGGGTCATTGAGTAGATCACGTTCAGCGCGGGCAGGTAGTTGGTCGTCGCAAACGGCGCGGGCTCGCGACCCGTCGAGGGCAGAAACTGGTTAAACGTCGTGACGTCCTGATCGACGTCCTCTATCCGCAGGCCGCCGATGATGCGCCACTTCGCGGCGAAGTTCAGCTCGAGCAAGCCGTAGTAGCCGAATACGTCGCGGGTGCCGCGGTAGGCGTCCGTAACGCGCGTGGTCTCGTTCAGCTCGAAGCCCCTGGGGCGGATGTGATCCTCCGAGAACAGGTCGTTCGGCGCCAGTGTCAGGTCGATGCCGCGCGAGCTGCGCAGGTTGTAGCGGAATCGGCGGGACCGGAAGTTGCGGCCGCGGGACGCGTAGCTCGCCCCGAACTTGACGGCGCCACTGAACGAACCCCGGTAGAACGGGACCAGCATGTCGACGCTGGGGTTGAGGACGGTCTCGTCCAGGTCGTTGAACATGCGGAAAGCGCTCTGGCTGTCGTCGAAGAAGATAAACGAATCGGTGCGCGGCTGGTAGATCTGCAAGCTCTCGCGCATGTCCGGCTCGTCCCGGGTCGCCTTCGAGTACGACATCGCCCAGCTGAGAATGGTGTTGTTCATACCCGTGAAAAGGTGCTCGCCTTCCAGTTGCGAGTTCTGGATGGTGCGCTCGATGTAGCGCAGCCGCTGGTTTCGGATATCGGTGTTGAAGTCCTGGTAGAAGCCTTCGTAGTACCGCGTCGCGTCGTCGCTGTCTCGGGAGAAGAAGTTCTTCAGGGCGATCTTGTTGGCCGGCGTGAACTGGTAGGAGATATTGACGACCCCGCCGAGCCGCACCGACTCGGTGGACTCGTCGTAATCGAACTCGCTCGCGAGCACAGGGGGCCCGGCGTTGGCCTCGCCCAGCGCGGCCTGCGGGTTCGGCAGGTAATAGTTGCGCTGCTGGTCGAAGATCGACTGCAGCGAGTTGGAGAACGTCAGGGCTCCGACGACTCCCAGCTTGCCGAAGGTGTTGCCAGCCACGATGTTCCAGCTCATCGAGGGCCGCCTAAGGTCGAACGGCACCCGTTCCCAGTTATTGGAGAACGAGCGACCGAAGGCCTGCAGCTCGTCCCGGCTGAAGGTGAAGCGGTCGACGCGCTGGTCGCCAGGAACGGAGTCCGGCAGGGCTCGCGTGCCATCGTCGAAGCCGAAGAAGTCGCGGCCACCGCCCGGATAGCCCAGGAACCTCCTGCCCTGTGTCTGGCTGTTGTAGCCGATCGAGTAGCTGATGCTCAGCGTCGGGCGGGTTGGGAATTCGGTGGTCTCGACCTGCACGAGGCCCGCCGAGAACTCTCCCGGTAGGTCCGGAGCGTAGGTCTTCTGGACCTTGATGCTGTCGATCAGGCTCGCGGGAAAGAGATCAAGAGGCACGACGCGGCGCTCCGGCTCGGTAGTCGCCAGCATCGCGTTGTTCAATGTCGTGCCGCTGTAGCGGGGATCGAGACCGCGCACAAATATGAAGTCGTTCATCGTCGTCACGCCGGTGACCTTCTCGATCGCCTCCGACGCGTCGGACGAGGTGCCCCCTCGGATCTCCTCCGCGCTGATGGTGTCCGAAACCGTCGAGGCGAGCTTGCGCTCGACGAGCATGGCTTCCTGCGTCGCCACGGACGCCGCGACTGTCGCCAAGACGTCCACCACCGTCGTCTCGCCCTTCGCCGACATCACCGTGCTGGCGTCCGCGATCTCCCCGACGAGGACTTCCAGTCCCTCGACGTTGACCGCCTGGTGGTTCAAAGACTTGTAGCTGACGGTATACAGGCCGGCCGGTACGCCATCGATCGTGAAGCTGCCCTCGATCGTCGTGGTCGCGGTGACGGTGAGCTCGCCGGTCATCTCGACCTCGACCTGGGGAATGGGGTTGCCAGTCGACGCGTCGTAGACGATTCCGAGCACGGTGCCGCTGTTGTCCTGCGCCCGGAGCGGCGCGCCGGAATCGAGCATGGCCGCCAGGGCCGCGACGAGAGCCAGGTTGCTTCTTGTGAAAACATGCATGGCAGAGTGCCTCCTCCAGTTACTCTTCGGAATTGCGACGCGCACTCAAGAGCGGGAAGCCGCTTGGAACTCTCCCGCCTATGCCGAGCCGACAACTGTTGTATTGGCAGCAAGTTAAGGGCCGTTTGCTTTCGCGTCTAGGTCCTCTGAATCTCAGTCCGAATCCCGCACGGTATAGCCGAAGCCTCGAACGGACCGGATGTACTGCGGTCGCGACGGATCCGCTTCGAGCTTTCGCCGCAGCCGCCGGATGTGGACGTCCACGGTCCGATCGGTGACGTTGCAGGCAACGCCCCACACCGCATTGAGCAGGCTGTCGCGGCTGAATACGCGACCGGGCTCGCGAAGCATGCGTTCGAGAATTTGGAATTCGGTGGCTGTCACGGCGACAGGGCGCCCGTCGAGACGCACCTCGCGCCGCTCCTGATCCAGCTCCAGTCCGCCGAGCTTGTAGACTGGCGCGAGCCGGCCCCTCAATCGCAGCTTCACGCGGGCCACGAGCTCCCGAACCGAGAACGGCTTGACAACGTAGTCGTCGCCCCCGATCTCGAGTCCCTTCAAACGATCGGCCTCCTCGGAGCGGGCCGTCAGGAAGACTACCGGCGTCTCGCGCAGGCACGGGTCCGCCCTGAGCTGCCTGCAGACCGAGAATCCGTCCAGCCCGGGAAGCATCACGTCCAGCACGATGGCGTCCGGTCGCTCCCGCAGGCAGAATGCTGACGCGCTCAGACCGTCGTGAGTGCCCGCGAACTCGAAGCCCTCCTGCTCGAAGGCGTACCGGAGCAGGCCGGCCAGATCCCTGTCGTCCTCGATGACCGCGACCTTGGGTGACATCGTGTCTAGTCCGACGTTAGCGCGGACCCTGTTAAATGCGGGTTGCAGGTTGGTTAAGGGTCGGTGAATTCCGCCGCCGGAGGCCATGTGCAGGGCCGGGATTCCTACAATGAGGCTTGCTCGCGGCGGAATTCGACTATGAATTGCCGGAGGGCCTGATCGCTCAGAGACCGCTGCCAGAACGGTCCGGCAGCCGGATGCTGGTGCTCGATCGAGGTGCCGGAACCTGGACGGACTCTCGATTCCGCGACCTGCCCGAGCGGCTGGAGCCCGGGGACTGCCTCGTGGTCAACGACAGCCGCGTGCTCGCGGCGCGCCTACTCGGACGCCGCCTCTTGCCCGCTACCGGCTCTCCTGGAGGAAGCGCGGAGATCCTCGTGCTCGAGCCGGACACCCGTGGCTGCGGGCGCTGGAGAGCCCTCGTTCGCCCGGGCAGGAGGCTGGACGAGGGCGCGTCGATCCACGTCGGAGGCATCGAGGTCCTAGTGCTGGACCGTCTTGCCGACGGCGTGCGAATCGTGGAGTTTCCAGGCCTCGACAAGGCCGCTGTCGAACGGCTGCTCGCCAAGCGTGGCCGGGTTCCGCTGCCTCCCTACATCCGCCGAAGCGACGACGATGCCGATCGAGAGCGGTATCAGACCGTCTTCGCAAGGGAGGGGGGGTCGGTCGCCGCCCCGACGGCCGGGCTTCACTTCGACGAGCGCTTGCTGCGCGCCGTGCGAGGCCGCGGAGCCGAAGTCGCCCAGATCACGCTGCACGTGGGCCTCGGGACGTTCCGACCCGTATCGGCGGAGCGCGTCGAGGATCACCTCGTGCATTCGGAGCGGTTCGACGTGCCGTTGCGCGCGGCCGAGACGATCCGCGCGGCGCGGCGAACCATCGCAGTCGGCACCACGGCCGTGCGAGCGCTGGAATCGGCCGCGGTGCGGGCCGGAGGATCAGTCGGCCCGATGCGGGGCGAGACCGACCTCTTCATTTCGCCCGGATTCCAATTCCGCGCGGTCGACGGGCTCCTGACCAACTTCCACCTTCCCCGGTCAACCCTGCTGATGCTCGTAGCCGCGTTCGCAGGGACGGAACTGGTGCTCGAAGCCTACGCGCACGCGGTGCAAGAGAAGTACCGGTTCTACTCCTACGGCGACTGCATGCTCATCCTGTGAGCGCGGGCGCGGCTTCATCCAGCCAGCTGCGCAGAGCTTCCACGTCGTGGAACATGCGGCCGGGCAAGCAGGCCGCCAGCTGCTCGGCAGGAGCGCCGGGAGCCCACGCGGCCGCCACGCTCGCGATTCCGACTTCCTTGGCGGACCGGATGTCGGAAGGCGAGTCTCCGACGCCGATCACATCTGGCGGCGAGAACCGCCAGCGGCCCAGCACCCGCCGCATGGAAGCGGGCTTGACACCGCCGACGGACGAGCCTGCTTCGACCACCGGGAAGAGGCCGCCAAGTCCGAACGCATCCAGCGAGATGCGGGCACTGCCGGCACCCTTGCCTGTCACGATCGCGAGCTCGACGCCCCGCCCCTGCAGGAATTCCAAGACATCTCGCACGCCCGGGAACGGTTGCGGGCAGGAGACGTGCGCCGCCCGGTACTCGCGCAGGTACTCCTGCAGGGCGCCGGCGGCGTCATTGGGGAAAAGCCGGTTCAGGATGCCCTCCTCGCTGGGACCGAACATGGCATGGATCTCGGTGTCCTCGAAGTCGCGGCCGAGCCTCCGCCCGAGTACGCGAGCGAACGCCCTCAAGCACACGGGGAGCGTGTCGCCCAGTGTCCCGTCGAGGTCAAAGATGGCCCCTCGGATCATGGTCGCCCTACCGCGTCAGCGGGTCTTCCTCCCATGGGGGCGTGGCGTGCATCAGCCTGCCGAGCTCGGGGTCCGTCTCCAGGACGCGCTCCCTCATTTCCCACGCGACTCTACGGTACGAGATATGTCCCTTGACCCCGGAACGGACGCGAGCGATGTATTCCGCTTCGGCGAAGTCCATCTTGAATAGCGAGCGGCAGCGGGCCGCGAACGGGAGCAGGTAGTGGCTAGCCGACTCGGAGGCTTCCCGGATCCGCGCCCGGGCGGCCTTTGCGGATTGCAGCGCGTCGTCGTAGAGCGCACCGACCTTGGCGTCGCCAATGATGGACGGCCATTCGAAGCCCAGCTTGTCGCCGAGCTTCTGGCGGACCTGCTGGCAGCGGCGATGGCGGTGCATGTCGCGGAACGCTCCTATGTCGCAGACGATGTCGAAGATGTAGCGGTAGCCGCTACGGAACGGACTCATCAGCTCATCGCGACGGTTCCGGCCGTGGAGAGCTGTTTCCAGCACCTCTAGGCGCCGCCGCCGGCTCCAGCCGCTCACAGAGTCCAGGATCACCCGGAAGGGGTGGTCCGTCACCGCGTAGAGCCAGGTTGCCGCCATCTCATCGAGGGGGTCGCCGGGCCGAACAAGATCCACGTCTCGCGGCAGGTCGTATCCCCCGGGGTCGAAGTTCTGCCGCGCCCAGGCCTCGACGCGCTCGAGCGCCTCGGAGTGCGCCGTGTCGGGATCAGCGTACTTCGCGAGAGTTGGCGCGATCGGCTCGTCCGGAGGATACCCCTCCCAACCACATGCGGGCGGCGCCGCGCAGGCGGCGTGCATTTCGGCAGCCAGCGAGCGCACCTCGGCATACCTGGAAACTCCCATACGCCGCATCTGCTTCTCGAGCGTGCGGATGCTCGCCACCTGGCCGACGTTTGTCGAGATCCCGGCGAACAGGAGGTATCGGGCGACATCGTAGGCGCGCGCGTCGATCGTTCGCGCGTAGGCGCCGCGCTTCATAGAGGCCGGCTTCGGGTGGAATTCCTCGAGATAGGTCCGAAGCCTGCCGTGGATCTTGAGGTAGGAGTTGAGCAGGCTGGCGGCGGCGTCAGAGTACTTTCTCGCGTGGGCGGTGCCCAGCAGCTCGTCGGGGACGAGTGCCTCGCCCCGCGAGAAGTCCTGATAGCGGCTGGACTTGGCCTGGCCGTCCCACAACTGCTCGTCCTCGATCTCGATAGCCGCAAGCTCGGACACACCCTCGAAGCAGAACACGCAATGCCCGAGATCGGCGATCGAAGCGTGGCCGTATTGGAAATAGAAGCTGTCCAGAAACCTCTCCGAACTGTGGCCCCGCACCCATTCGAGGCTGTCAACGACCGAATCGGCCGACCGGCTGTAGCGAGCGAGCGCATAGGCGCTCTTTTCCGGCGGCATCGGAGCTACGACAACGACACGGCGGCCTTTCGTGGCAGGATTCTGAGACATGCGGATTCCGCGCCCAATCCCCGCGCCCAAAGCGTCCTGCTAAGGCCGGAGACCTAACCCACCTCGGCAGGAATCCCGAGACGGGCCGCTCCGAGCGATTTCCAGTTGGGTCTCTTCGGGGTGGATCAGGGGACGCGCAGGAACACAGAATTATAGCGGGGCGGAGGGGGACGGTCGGCGCGACGCGCGGGCTTCCCCGGCTAGGCGCAGCGCGCGCCGTGGACAATGCCGGCCCGGCGGATCCGCTGCCACGCTATCGGCATCTCCTCAAGCTGTCCCTTCGAACGGGCCTCCCAGGCCGATGTGGGCGTGCGGAACGGAAACGGGCGAGTTCGAACACAACGGTGACCTTGGAATCCTCCATGCAACGCATCGCTAGCGGGCGCTGGCGAGGGCAGGAACCATGAAACTGAAGGTGGTGATTCACGAGGAGGGTGGCGGCTACAGGTCTGCAGGGCCGTCCATGCCCGGGTGCGCGCCTCAGGCAGAGGCCTTCGATGAGTTGCTCGCCGATCTTGACGGGGTCATCGAAGGCTGCTGGTCAGCCGACTGTTCCGAGTCGCCCGCCGGCGAGGCGCTCGAACTGATCGAAGTCGCGGCATGAAGGGCGGCGATGGGAGACACTCTTGACTGCCGCTTGCATCCAGGCGGCGGGACCTGAGCCGCGTGAGCAGTAGCCGTCAGATCTACGCCTTTCACCGAACTTGCAACAGCGTGAACGGCTTTCGGTGGTACGCTCTGGCGGCTCATGGCTTGACAGCCGGTCGCGAACTGGGCATGATTTTCTATTCGCGCCCGATCGCGGCGCCGGAGGCACCCAATGGAAATGCTGATTGCCGGGGACTGGGCTGCGGGCTCGGCTTCGATCCCTGTCCTGAATCCCTACGACGGTAGCGAGGTCGACACGGTTCCACGCGCATCGAGCGCCGACATCGACCGCGCGATCGCGTATGCCGTCGAAGGCGCGTCGCGCGTCAAGGCGATGTCCGGATACGAGCGCTCGAACCTGCTGATGCGGGCGGCGGCGCTGATGGAGGACCGGCTCGAGGACCTCGCCCGCACGATCACTCTCGAGGAGGGCAAGATCATCGGCGAGGCGCGGATGGAAGTGGATCGCGCCAGGGAGACTATCGTCGGCTCGGCGGAAGAGGCCAAGCGCCTCGGGTCCGAGGTAGTGCCGCTGGACGGGGCACCAGGCACGGGAAACCGCTTCGGGTTCACGCTGCGCGTGCCCTGCGGCGTGGTGCTCGCGGTCACGCCGTTCAATTTTCCGCTCAACCTCGTCTGCCACAAGATCGGCCCCGCGTTCGCCGCCGGGAACAGCGCCATCCTCAAGCCCGCGACGGACACACCGCTGGTTGCGCTCAAGTTCGCGCGATTGCTCTTAGACGCGGGGATCCCGCCCGAAGCCATTCAGGTCGTCACCGGGTCGGGCGGCGAAATCGGACGCCAGCTGTGTTCGGACCCCCGCATCCGCAAGATCAGCTTTACCGGGAGCCGCGATGTCGGCGAGGCCATCTGCCGCGCGGCCGGCCTCAAGAAGGTGACGATGGAACTCGGCAGCAACTCCCCGGTGATCATCCTGCCCGACGCCGATCTCGAGAAGGCGGCGAACGCAATCGTCGCGACCGGCTATTCCAACGCCGGACAGGTTTGCATCAGCGCGCAGCGCATTCTGACGCATGAGAAGGTCTACGGGGACCTGTTGGATTGCCTGCAGCCCCGCGTCTCGGCTCTGCAGACGGGCAATCCGCTCGATGAAGGCGTGCAAGTCGGACCGATGGTACGAGAAGATGATGCGGTCCGCGTCGAGCAGTGGATCCGAGACGCGGAAGCGTCCGGTGGCCGGCTGCTAGCGGGAGGCAACCGCAACCGAGCCGTCGTCGAGCCTGCGATTGTAGCGGACGTCAGGAATGACATGCGCATCTCCTGCGACGAGCTCTTCGGACCGGCGGTCGGACTGACAAGGTTCGAGTCCGTCGACGAGGCGATCGCCAGCGCCAACGATACCAACTACGGCCTTTCGGCGGCGGTATTCACAGAGAATCTCGACAACGCGATGCGCTTCGCCCGGGAAGTAGACTCGGGCAACATTCACATCAACTGGGGAACCCAATGGCGCGCGGACCTAATGCCGTATGGCGGCCTGAAAGAGAGCGGGTTCGGCAAGGAAGGCCCGAAGTACGCCGTCCAGGAGATGACAGAAACGAAGATGGTGGTTATGCATCTGGCTTGATTGCGCAAAGGGCCGAAACTATCTTGTCGGGTAACTGGCTACTTCCCAACTCGATTGCGACCCAAGCCCGTTCCAACTGCCCTGCAAGCGGTGTCACCCCTGTCTAGCCAGCCCGCCCTTAGCGAGAGGCCAGTGTGGCAAAAGGGTCTCCTGGCGATGGATTCTTAGGCCCGCCTCGCAACTTGGGGTCTTCGAAGCGCGTCAAAGGAAGAAGATGCCTAATTTGGTGGCGTTCCGACCGCCGCGGCGGGAGTTTCTTCGCTACGATAGAGCTTGGGGACTAGCCCGCCGGTAGGTGGCTCCGGAAGCAGCGACCGGGTCCGCATCAACCACTGCCGAAGGGAAGAGGCTCGGGTGCCTGCCAGCAAGACCCCTAACCGGATTTCCAGCAAGTTCGTTCCCGGACGCGTACTAGGCATCGCGGCGATCGGGGCGGTCGGTTGGGCCGTTTCCGATGCTGCCGAAATCAGCGGTCATAACGGCGACATCACCAGATTCCTGCTTGCGTTCTCGGTGATCCTCCTTGCTGCCAAGGTCGGCGGCGAGCTCTTCGACCGGCTTCACCAGCCAGCAGTGCTGGGCGAGTTGGTGTTCGGAGTCGTCCTCGGCAACCTCGGCGTGATCGGGTTAGGATTCGTCGACGCCCTCAAGGACGCCCCCTTCCTGGCCATCGCGGCCGAAATTGGCGTCATCCTGCTTCTCTTCGAAGTCGGGCTCGCGACCGACCTTGACGAACTCCTCGCGGTCGGCCCGTCTGCGCTCACCGTGGCCTTACTCGGTGTCATCGCTCCCATTTCGCTCGGCTACTTCGCCTCGACCATCCTTATGCCCGAAGATGCCGAATGGTACGTACATGCCTTCGTGGGGGCGACCCTGGCCGCAACCAGCGTCGGCATCACGGCTCGGGTGCTCAAGGATATCGGCAAGATGGGGGCTCCGGAGTCGAAGGTCATTCTCGGAGCCGCCGTGGTGGACGACATCCTTGGACTTGTCGTGCTAGCGTTCGTTCTGGGCCTCATTCGCTCGGCCGACTCGGGCACTGGCTTGGAGTTTGGAGCCCTGCCGATCGTGCTGATCGTGGCGAAAGCCGTGGGCTTCCTTGCAGGCTCCGTCCTGATGGGCAGATGGATCGTCGTGCCATTGGTCTCTGTCGTCCGAAAGGCCAGGTCGAGGTACATGCCGGTCGTGCTGGCTATTGCCTACTGCTTCGTGATGTCCGCATTGGCGGAACTATTCGGGCTAGCCGACATCGTGGGAGCCTTCGCGGCGGGCTTGGTGATCGACGATGCGATCACGAGACGCTTCGGGACGCATTCCGGACGGTACAGGATCGATAGCTTGGTGGCCCCGATCAGCGCCATTTTCGTGCCGGTGTTCTTCGTGTACATGGGAATGCGAGTCGACTTGCCCTCGTTCGCGTTCACCGAAGTGCTGGTCTTCGCAGCCGCGCTGAGCGTGGTGGCGATCGTGAGCAAGTTCGTCAGCGCACTGGGCGTTCTGGAGAAAGGCCTCAACCGGTGGGCGGTCGGCTTGGGCATGATCCCGCGTGGCGAGGTGGGCCTGATTTTCGCCGGCGTGGGCTCGACTGTGATGGTGGGCGGCGCCCCCGTGTTCAGTCCGGAGACGTTCTCCGCAATCGTCGCGATGGTCATGGTGACGACACTGGCCACGCCGCCGCTGCTCAAGGCCGCGTTCGCCAACGTAGGCGGCGAGGCGACTCCGACGACGCAAGGCAGTGTGGCCGGGGAAGAAACGAGGCCGCGCGCGCGCGCGGCTTAGCCGCCTATTCGGCGTCCCCCGCGCAGCGAAATCCCAGATTGTTGAGCCCGGAATCGGGGGCAGTCATCATTCTGGCGGCGACGCGGTAGCCCTGGCAGTAGTTCTCGCTGCACAGCCAGCTGCCCCCGCGCTGCACCTTCTGCTCCCCGGTGCGCGGCCCACGGGGATTCTCGACTGGCGAAGTAGCGAAGTAATCCTGGGCGTACCAGTCGTACACCCATTCCCAGACGTTCCCAGTCATGTCATACAGCCCGTAACCGTTCGGCGGGAACTTCTTCACGGGGCCGTCCCGTAGCCGTCTAACGTCCGATCCTCCTGGGGAAACGTGCCTTGCCAGAGGTTCGCCTGATGAACTCCGCCCGGCATCAGTTCGTTGCCCCAAGCGTAAGTGGCTCCTTCCAGCCCGCCCCGCGCGGCATACTCGAACTCGGCCTCGGTCGGCAGGCGCGCGCCCCGCCAGTCGCAGTAGGAGTCGGCGTCGTCCCACGACAGGTGCACGACTGGAAAGTTCTCCATCTCCTCGTACGTGGAGCCCGGTCCGTGAGGATGGCGCCAGTCGGCTCCGTCACCCTTGGTCCAGCCATTCTGCTTGGGATCGAATACGCCCGACCAGCCCAGTCTTTCGGATTCGGTGATGTAGCCGGAGGCCTTGGCGAATTCGGCGTACTGGGCGTTCGTTACCTCGTGCTCGTCGATATAGAAGGAGTCCACGACAACACGGTGCGAGGGCCGTTCGTATGGCAGCCCGTCGTCGGTCCCCATCGTGAACCCCCCTCCCTCGACGAGAACCATGCCCGACGTATCGGGCGGAAGCCCGGATCCGCAGCCAGCCCCGATCGCGGCTGCCGCTGCCAGTCCGGCGAGCGCCATTCTCAGCATCCGCCGTATTATACGCGAGCGAGCCATTGCTGGGAGGGGCTACGCTAGAGACAGGCTCTCGGACCGATGGGAGCCCGCTGTTCATGCGACACGGCAACGCCTTTCCGATGCGAGCCGCCTGGGCGCTGGGCGTGATTCTCGTCCTCGCTGCCGGTTCCGCCGACGGCGCCGGTTGGAAGCGAGTCGGCGGCACCGGTGTCGCCGCCGGTTTCGCCGGCCCTGTCGGGCGGCCCGTCCAGGACGCGTGGTTTTCCGCAGACGGGAGCCGCCTCTGGGCGTCCCTGCAGGACGGAGCGCTCTGGGCGAGCGACGACGCGGGCCTTACATGGGCCCCGGCGGAGCGCGATCAAGGTGAGTTCCGAGCAACGCTCGACCCTCAGGACATCGGAGACGGCTCGGCGGTGATGCTGCCCAACCCCTACCGGTCGGGCGTCGCCTACGCTCTCGGCGAGCACTTGTACCGCTCCGACGATGCGGGTGGCGAATGGACGAATCTGACTGCGATTGGCGGCGAATCCCTGATCGGGCGCTGGCAGGCAGTGCTCGCGATTTCCCCGAAGGATCCGGAGCTGATCGTTGTGGGGAACTCGATGGGGCTGTGGAAATCCTACGATGCCGGGGCAACCTGGGCCAGCCTGAACGGCGGCTTGCCCAACTTCCCCCCGGCGCGATTCCGGAGTGCCGGCGCATCGACATCCCCGACGCTGCTGTCCGGCCAGCTCGGCATGCTGGACTTGGTCCGGACGGCTGGCGGGCCCGTTTGGCGTGCGTCGCCTTCCCCCTTGCCGGCAAGCGCGATCCCGCGGCCCGAGCGGGCGCGCGCCCAGCAAGCCCCGTCTTTACTGCCGGATGGGTACGACGTTTCGCACCGCGTCTGGAGGAACGGGAAACCGATCTCCGGCGACCTGACCGAATGCGCAGGGACGCCGGCATGCGCCTCCCATTCGATCACCGCGCTCGCCTCGAACGGGCAGCTCTGGGCGGGGACCTCGAACGGCCGAATCTGGGTTTCCCCCGACTCCGGCGTCTCGTGGTCACTGTCCTGGACCGATCCGCGGGGGGCCACTGTAGCCCGTCTGTGGGCCGATCCGGACATGCCGACGACGGCCCTGGCCCTCAATGGCGGCCGAGTGCTGCGCTCGACCAACGGCGGTACGTCGTGGTTCGACATCAGTGCCGATCTACCCGAATCGGATTGGATGGCCGTGCAAGGCCATCCATCGGCCGGAACCGCCTACGTGGCCGGGCCGCTCGGCGTGTACTTCGCGCAGGTGGATCTGAGGCAGCCGGGCCCGGCGGGCGCATGGGTCAGGATCAGCCAGAACCTGCCCTCGGCGGAGGTGGGTGATCTCGCTCTCGAGCCGCTCCGCGGCCGGCTATACGTTACGCTGCCCGGGTACGGCGTTTACTGGATGCGGACGCCGCAAGTCGAGCGGGCCCTGCGTGTCCTCAGCGCCGCCGACTTGGCGTCGCGCCCGGCAGCCCCCGGCAGCCTGCTCACTGTCCTAGGAGAGCGGGCTACAAGAGTCCGCGCCGGCGGGCGGCCCGCGCCGATCCTGGACGCCGGCCTAGGCCGGACTCAGGTACAGGTGCCCTTCGCAGTCGAGGGGCGGTCTTTGCGCCTCCAGCTCGATTCGGACGGAACCAGCCATTTTGTCGACCTGCCGCTCCAGGACGTTTCGCCAGCCGTGTTCGTGGTGGCCGGCGAGCCGCTGATCCTGGATGCCGGAACCGGCGCGCTGGTCAACTGGAACCAGCCGGCCCGGCCGGGCGGCAGCGTCCTGGTCATGGCGACCGGGCTGGGCGAGGTCAAGCCGCCGTGGCCTGCGGGCGTGCCTTCGAGGGAAACCGACCCGCCCCGTACGGTGGCGCGCGTCGAGGCAAGCGTCGGCGGGGCGGCGGCCGAAGTTGTCTCTTCGCATCTCGCACCCGGATACGTTGGGATCTACCTGGTGGAAGTCGCGATTCCCGGGACGGCGACGCCTGGCACCGTCCGGCTAAGACTGGAGGCCGACGGCACGCGAAGCAACGAGGTCGGCCTGATCATTGGCCGATAGGGCGGCGGACGTACTGCCGCGGGACGCGCTTGGAGATCCTGCAGAGCACTTCGTAGGGGATCCCGCCTGTCAAGGCGGCCATCCCTTCGGCGTCGTACGGCTCCGCCCCCAGCAGCAAGGCTTCGTCACCTTCCTCCGCGTGAGGCGCCGCAGTCAGGTCGACGATAGTCAGGTCCATGCTGATCTGGCCCACCATGGCGCAGTGCGACCCGCCGAACGAGACCGATCCTAGGTTCGAAAGCCGCCAGTCCAGGCCATCGCCGTATCCGACGGACAGGACGCCGACCCGCATTGATCGAGGGGCCACGAACGTCGCTCCGTATCCCAGGCATGCTCCGACCGCAACCTCGCGCACGGCGATCAGGCGCGCCCTCCATTCGAGGACCGGGCGGAGCCCGTGGCCGGCGGATCGGTCGCGGCCGACCGGGGCCTTGACGTAGCCGTAGAGGGCAAGGCCGGGCCGCGCCATGCCAACGGCCCCGTGATCGCGTAACACCGTCAGGCCTCGCTGCACGAGCGCGGCGCTGTTGTCGCAGTGGACGTACCGAGGGACGACGCCAGCGGCCCGGAGAGCGGCCAGCTGCCGCCCGAACAGTTCGGCCTGCCGCTCGTCCTGCCCCGAGTCGAAGTCCTCGGACGATGCGTAATGAGTGGCAACGCCCCGCGGGTCGATCCAGTCGCAATCGGCCAGCGCCTGCAGCAACTCCCCGGCGCCCGAACCGCTCGACATGTCGAAGTCAATTCCTAGGCGGTTCATGCCCGTGTTCAGCAGCAGGTGGCAGGACAGCTGGCGGCCCGCTCGGCGGGCCTCGGCGTTCCAGTTCCGCAGCTGGGCGACGGATCCTATCAGGGGCTCGATGCCGCGTAGCGACGCCTCCCGCTCGTCGCCGCAGTCCACTCCGCCCAGGACGACGACGGATCCGCCGATTCCGCCGTCTCGCAATTCGACGGCCTCCTCCAGAGATGCGACCGCGAAGTGGCGGGCCCCGGCCCCGCCGAGGGCCCGGGCCACTGGCATGGCGCCGTGCCCGTAAGCGTCAGCCTTGACGACACACAGGAGCGTTGCGCCGTCGCAGACATCGTCCCGCAGGCGGATGTAGTTGTCTCTCAGCGCCCGCAAGTCGACGATCGCACGGCAGCGCATCAGGTCCGAATCTAGCACGCGCCCGGATCGGGGGACTTCGCCGCCGCGCCTACATCCGCTCCGGTACCGGCATGCCCATCACGTTCATCAAGTAGGTGAGCTCGTCCAGGGCGAGGCGGATAACCGCCAGCAAAACGGACTGGCGCCGGGGATCGCGCTCGGTGAGGATGTGCGTGTGATGGTAGAAGTTGTTGAATGCCTGCGCGGCTTGGAAAGCGTTCCTGGCGACCTGCGCGGGCTCGCCTGACAGCCCGGCCCGCGCCACGGTCCACCGGGACTGGGACATTGCCAGCAGGAGCTGCCAGAGCTGCTCGTCTTCGAGATGTCGCCCGAGAACGTCGCGCGACAGGGTCCCGCGCGGATCCGTCGCGGATTCCCCCGAGTGCCCGTGCTTGCGCAGAATATTGCGAGCTCGCACCGCCGCGTACTGCACGTACGGGCCGGTCTCGCCCTCGAACGCGAGCGCTTCCTGGAAGTCGAAGGCGATGACCGTATTGCGAGTGAATCGAAGCATGAAGTAGCGGAGCGCCCCGACCGCGATTCCCTCCGCTATCGAGCGGCATTCGACCTCGCGGAGGTCCTCGTGCCGGCTGCGCACTTCATCGAGCGCATTGTCGATCAGAAGATTGAGAAGGTCGTCCGCCTTGACGCCTAGGCCCTTGCGGCCCGAAACCTCGACGTAGGGCTTGGAGCGCTCCTGGTCGGTCAACTCGATGCCGAGCTCGGCACAGCAGCGCGGCGACAGGGCGACCATCTCGTAGGAGAAATGCACGCTGCGCTCGGCCTGCTCGCCGAAACCGAGCGCCTGGAGGGAGGCCCGCACGACGTCTTGGAGGTAGGACTGCCGGACATCGATCACGTTGAAGACTTCGGAGGCGCCTCCGAAGTCGGGCGCGTCTCCCGAACCTCCGTCCGCAGTCGTCACCCAGAGCGTGTTCGCGCGCAATGTCCGGAGCGGCACGTACCCGAAATCCCGGCCTTCCAGCAGCCCGAACTTCCAGAGCTGGTAAGCGATGTCTTTCCCCACGTAGGTGACGGTTCCGTCCGAGCGAACGATTACCTTGTCTGCGTCAGTCTCCTCGGAGCGATCCGCTCCTCGCCGTCCGGGGCTGCCGCCCGGCGCGACTCCAACAATTGCCGCCGGCATTACCCAGCAGCCGGCGTTCTTGCCCGCTGCCTCGAACCGGATCGCTTTGCGAGACTTCAGCAACTCGAATGCCGCGGCCCAGAAACGCAGCTTCAGGATCTCGCTCTCGCGCGGTAGCACGTCGTAGGAAACGCCGATCCGCTGCATCGTCGCCAGGTGGCAAGCCACGATGGAGTCGCCGACGACCGCGCCGATCGCCGCGAGCTCTCCCTCGCCGGACTCGAGCGCCTTGAGTGTCTCGACGCGCCATGCGAGCGCGTCGGAATTCCGACCGGCGAACAGGCGCGAGATCTCGGCATACAGGTCCCAGCAGTAGTAGTCGAACCGCACTTGCGGGTCGCCCGCCAGAGCCCGCACCTCGTCAACCCCCATGCCCCGGAGGAATCGAAACGCCGCCACCACGTCCGCAACCTGCACGCCGGTGTTGTCGATGTAGTTCTGGACCTCGACGCGCCGCCCCAGCGCCCGCAGCATGCGCACGAGGGTGTCTCCGAGCACGGCGTTGCGCAGATGGCCGATATGTGCGGCCTTGTTAGGGTTGATGTTCGTGTGCTCGACGATTGCCTTCGAGGCATCGACGGCCGGCTCGTCCGTTCCGGCAAGGACTCCCAGCGCGTAAGCCGCCCGGTCAAAGCGTAGGTTGACGTACCCGGCGCCGGCAACCTCGAGCGTCCGGATGCCGGGAATGCCAGGAAGCTCGGCCACCAGCTCGGCAGCGATCTGGCGCGGAGCGCGTCGCAACGCCTTCGCGAGGCCGAAGCAGACCGGCGTGGCTAGATCGCCGTGCGCTGCCTGCTTCGGCAATTCCACGACGATCTCGGCGTCCACGCCGTAACGGTGGGCGATATGAGCGGAGAGGGCTTCTCGGAGGCGCTTCTCTAGCGTCAGCAGCACGGAAGGAATACCTCGGACCCGACGGCGGCGGGTGCTGTCGCCCCGGAAAATAGCAACCGTTTCTCGGAGTCTATCACAGCGATGTCCCACCCTCTCGGGCGGTTATCCTTGAGAGTACCCGCGAACGACCGGACGTGGATCGAATTGTCCGGCCGCTGCGGTGCGTACCGTCCCCCCTCTCCCTGTCTCGCGCCTTGAAGCCATGCCCTACAAGCCCATCGAGTCCTACGGAGTCATTGGCGACCTCCATTCGGTGGCCCTGGTCGCGAACGACGGCTCGATCGACTGGTGCTGCCTGCCGCACTTCGATTCCCCGAGCGTGTTCGCTTCCATCCTTGACGAGAGAAAGGGCGGATATTTCAAGATTGCTGTCCAGCACGAGAGCTCGCACCGCCAGCTCTATCTGCCCGAGACGAACATCCTGATCACACGATTCCTCAGCGAGGAGGGAGTTGGCGAGGTCATCGACTTCATGCCGATCGTTCCCAAGGGAAGCGCGAAGCATCACGAGATCCTGCGGATCGTCCAGTCGGTCCGGGGGACTTTGGCGTGCAGGCTCGAATGCAAGCCCGCCTACGACTACGCGCGGTCGGAACACGAGGTCTCCTTGCGGCCGGAAGGCGCAGTCTTCGCCTATCCCAGCGCAAACTTCGCCCTGCTGAGCCCGGTCCCTCTCGAACGGGACGCTGGCGGCGTCTATGCTCGCTTCACGCTGGAACCGGGACAGAAAGCGGTCTTCACCTTCCGGCACGGCTCGGCCGACAACCTCCTGGCAGCGGCGACGGACGGCCAAGAGGCCCTCAACAGGACGACGAAATTCTGGCGCAAGTGGCTGAACAAGGGTCGCTACGAGGGTCGCTGGCGCGAGATGGTCGAGCGCAGCGCCCTAGCGCTCAAGCTGCTGACTTTCGAGCCCACTGGTGCGATCGTGGCCGCACCGACATCCAGCCTTCCGGAGGAGATTGGAGGCATCCGCAACTGGGACTACCGCTACACGTGGATCCGGGACGCCGCCTTCACAATCTACGCCTTCCTGCGCCTAGGGTACACGGAGGAAGCCGCCGACTTTATGCACTGGCTGGAGACGCGCGTCCAGGAGGAGGACACTCCGACCGCGCCGCTGCAGATCATGTATCGCATCGATGGCAGCCCGGAAATCCCGGAGTTCGAGCTTCCGCACCTCGAGGGCTACAGGCGATCCGGCCCGGTACGCATCGGCAATGCCGCGGCAGGACAGCTGCAGCTGGATATTTATGGGGAGCTGATCGATTCGATCTATCTCTACGACAAGTGGGTCACGCCGGTTTCATACGACCTTTGGCTCAAGATCCGGGGCATGCTGCGCTGGGTAGCCCGCCACTGGGAATCGCCCGACGAGGGCATCTGGGAAGTCCGGGCCGGGCGCAGGCAGTTCGTCTACTCGAAGATGCAATGCTGGGTGGCTCTCGACCGCGGGCTGCGACTTGCCCTCAAGCGCGGCCTGCCCAACAACCGAGAATGGCTGCGCAGCACGAGGGACCGCATCTACGAGTCGATCATGAAGAACGGGTGGAACTCCCGCCGCAAGGCGTTCGTGCAGTACTACGGAGCGGAGGCCTTGGACGCCAGCAACCTGCTAATGCCGCTGGTCCGCTTCGTTTCGCCTTCCGATCCGCGCATGGTGGCAACGCTGGACCGAACGATGGAGGAGCTCGTCTCGGACTCGCTGGTATATCGCTACGAGATCGGCAAGGGGGCCGGAGACGGGCTGACGGGCTCGGAGGGCACGTTCAGCGTCTGCACCTTCTGGCTGGTCGAATCGCTGGCCCGCGCCGGCCGTATCGACGAGGCGCGCCTGATCTTCGAGAAGATGCTTACCTACGCGAACCCGCTCGGGCTTTATTCGGAGCAAATCGGTCCGAGCGGGCAGGCTCTGGGCAACTTCCCGCAAGCCTTCACCCACCTAGGCCTGATCAGTGCGGCGTTCAGCCTAAACCGCGTTCTCAGGTGAGGCCTGCTGGATGCAGGGCCGGAATCCCGGCTGTCGGAGGCCATAGGAACCTCGCGCCGAATGTGGGAATGCCCTGGGCTTCAAACGGACCGGTAGCCCTCGCGCAGGTCGGCTTGGCCGGTCGATTCGGCATCCACGGCGCCGTTCTTCGACGGCGCCGGAATCGCTGCCGCTTCGGCGAGGCGCCGACTCTCCTTCCAGGTATGCATAATGCGGTGAACCACGGTCAGGTTGGATAGGACGGCCATGACCCAGAGCACCGCCGCCATCCTGTCGAACAGGGCTCCGATCATGAGGAGCACGATCCGCTCCGGGCGCTCCAGAAAGCCGACCTTGCAGGACGGAATCAGGTTCTCGGAGCGGGCACGGCTGTAGCTCACGATCACGGATCCGATCATCACTACGGCCGTTAAGACGATGTAGCTGAACCTGTCGATTCGGGCGTAGTGAACCAGCAGGCCCGTCAGAATAATCAGGTCCGAATACCGATCCATGACCGAATCCAGGAACGCGCCGAATCGCGTTACCTTGTTCGCGCTCCGCGCAACGGCTCCATCGGTGAGGTCGAACACGGCGGCGCCAAGGATGACCAAGCCGGCGTAGACGAACTCACCGCGCGCGAGGATCCACGCCGCGGCTCCGTTGACGACCAAACCGATCAAGGTGAGGACATTGGGATGGACGCCGCTCAGCGTCAGCAGCCGGACCAGTTGCGTCAGCACCAGGCCGAATCCCCTGCCGATTGCCTTCGTGAACGACATTTCGAACGTGCTTCCGCGTTCTTCTACTTGGCGTGGATCGTCTTGAGACTCAGGATCTCGAATTCCTTGCGCCCGCGTGGCGTGTAGACCTCGGCGACGTCGCCGTCGCGCTTTCCGAGCAGGGACCTGCCAATCGGCGACGCTGTCGAGATCTTGCCGGACGCAACATCCGACTCCTCGGTCGTCACCAGCTCGTAGGTGATTTCCGCGTCCTCGTCCAGGTCGTAGAGCTCGACGGTCGAGCCGAGGCCGATCGCATCGACCGGAATCTTCGACATATCGACTAGCTTCAGCTTGCCGAGCCGCTCGGACAGCTGTGCCATCCTAGCCCCGAGCAGGCGCTGGCGCTCCTTCGCGGCAGCGTACTCGGCGTTTTCGCTGAGGTCGCCTAGTTCACGCGCTTTCTGGATCTCGTTAGGAAGCTTGTCATGAATCTCCGACTCGATTTCCCGGATCTCGTTTTCCAGCTTCTGAATAACCTTTAACTGCATTGGCACCTAGAAATCGCGCCGCGCCCAAGCCAAGAATGGCAGGCGCAAGCCTAACCGCCCCCGCCAAGTCGCGGATGATCGCGCATTCCTAACAGAGATTATAGGCGGTGTCCGGCCTGTACCGCTACAGCAGTTCGACGGCCTTGCCGTCTCGGGCCGACCGGTAGACACCGAGAACGAAGCGAAGCGCGGCAAGACCCTCTTCCCCGCTGACGATCGGGTCCCGGCCCTCGCTTACCGCCTCGCCGAAGTCGCGGAACTGTCGCTGCAGGTTCTCTATGGAGATCGCCATCGGATCCGCGGCACCCGAATCGACGCCCGCGGCAAGCGGAGCGTCGTCTCCCGGATCCCCCTCCACGTCCCAGGCCGTCAGCTGGTCGCCGGTGACGACCGCCGTTCCCCTTGTCCCGTGAACCTCGATACGCTCCGGATAGCCTGGCCACGCCGCTGTCGCGGCCTGCAGGACACCACCAGCGCCGTTCTCGTAAACCAGCACCGCGTTAACCCAGTCTTCGGCCTCCATTTCATGGGCGGCAGCGAGCTGCCAGTGGGCAAAAACGAGTCTAACCGGCCCTCCCAAGTACTGCATCACGTCAGCGGTATGAATGCCCTGGTTGATGAGCGCCCCGCCGCCTTCGACCGCCCAAGTGCCCTTTCCGGGACGGTCGTAGTACGCCTGGGGACGGTGCCACTTAACGTAGCCGTCCACTTGGAGCAGGCGGCCGAGTCGACCGTCTGCGATAGCTTTCCTGAGGAAGATGGCGCATTCGTCGAAGCGGTGCTGGCTGACCACGCCGAGCCCCACGCCTGCCTTGCAGCAAATCGCGATCATGGTGCGGCAATCTTCCAACGTGAGCGCCATCGGCTTCTGCAGCAGCACGTGCTTGCCGTTTGCGGCGGCGTGACGGCAGATATCGACGTGCGAGTCCGGGAACGTGCAGACGTCGACGAAGTCGATGTCTTCCCTAGCGCACAAGTCCCGGTAGTCGAACTCGTATGCGCAGCCATGCCTGGAGGCGAATTCCTCGCCTTTCGCTGGTCCGCGGTTCGAGCAGGCGACCAACTCATAGCCAATCGCAAGATAGCTCTCGGCGTGCTTGTGGGAGATCGCTCCCGTCCCGACCAATCCGACGCGCATCCTCACTCCGAACTGCCGCGGACCCGGCGCAGGCCCCGGCGGCCAATGTCATGACGGTACTGAACTCCCGTGAAATCAATGAGTTCTGTGGCACGATAGGCGTCTTTGAGCGCCTTTTCGAGTCCATCCCCGCGGGCGGTCACGCCGAGCACTCGACCGCCGGCCGTGACCGGTCCGCCGCGCGCCAGCGCCGTGCCGGCGTGAAAGACCTTCGCGCCCGTCTCCTCGGCCTTGGCAAGGCCCCTGATCGGGAAGCCATTCTCGTACTTGCCGGGGTAGCCGCCCGAAGCCATCACAACGCATGCGGTGGGCTGCGACGATACGCTCACCAGGGACGAATCCAGGGCTCCGCGCGAAGCTCCTCCGAGCAGTTCGGCGAAGCAGCCTTCCAGGCGGTACAGCAACGGCTGGGTCTCCGGATCGCCCAGCCGCACGTTGAACTCCAGCACCTGCGGCCCGTCATCAGTGATCATGAGGCCGCAATAAAGAAATCCCGTGAAAGGCGTTCCGCGACGCCGCATCCCGGATAGCGCGGGCTCGACGACGAGGTCCACGATGCGATCGCGCATGGCCGGAGACAGAATCAAGTCGTCGCAATAGGCCCCCATGCCCCCGGTGTTGGGGCCCTGGTCGCCATCCAGCGCCCGCTTGTGGTCCTGGGTCGCTGGGAGAGCGCAGAAGGAGTTTCCGTCGCTCAGAACCATGAAGCTGACTTCCTCGCCGTCCAGGAACTGCTCTACCAAGATCCTCCGGCCGGCCGGCCCGACGACGTTGCCCGCGAGCATCTCGCGCGCGCAGGATCTTGCCTCGGCCTCGTCGCGTGCGATCACGACGCCCTTGCCGGCAGCTAGGCCGTCCGCCTTCAAGGCCACGGGATAGCCGAAGCGGCCGACCTTGGCATCCACCTCCCGCTCGTCGTCCAGCAGCAAGGATTGCGCGGTGGGAATCCCGCACTCGAGGAAGAAGCTCTTCGCGAAGGCCTTGCTGCCTTCGAGCCGGGCTGCAGGTTGCGACGGGCCGACGATCGGAAGTCCCTTGGACTGAAACTCATCGACGATCCCCGCCACCAAGGGAGCTTCCGGCCCAACGACCGTGAAGTCGGCTCCCAGGAACTCCGCCAAGGCAGAGATCTCATTTGGATTCAATATATTACCCGGAACACACGACACATCCGCCATCGTGCCGGCATTGCCTGGAACGCAGTACACGCGCCGCACTTCGGGATCCTGGGCGACACGCCAGGCGATTGCATGCTCGCGGCCGCCGCCGCCAACGACTAGTACCTTCATCGGGTTGCGGTGCCCTCGCCAGCCGCTAACTGGGGGCGACCGCCTAGAATAGCAAGATAGGGAGCCGGATCATGCCGACGGGAACCAGGGCGCCGGAGCGCTACGACGTTGTCGTCGTGGGCGCGGGCCACGCCGGCTGCGAGGCGGCCGTATCGGCGGCGCGGATCGGGGCGCGGGTGGCTCTGGTCACTCTCAATCTCGACTTGGTCGCCCAGATGTCGTGCAACCCCGCCATCGGCGGGATCGCCAAGGGACATCTTGTGCGGGAGATCGATGCCTTGGGGGGCGTGATGGGCCGGGTGACCGACGATGTCGGAATCCAGTTCCGGCTGCTTAACACGAGCCGCGGCCCTGCGGTCTGGTCGCCTCGCGCCCAGTGCGACAAGAAGCACTACCGCATCCGCATGCGCCAGCTACTGGAGCAGGAGCCGAACCTCGACATCAAGCAGGCGGAAGTGGTCGATCTGGTTCTCGAGCAGGGGAGGATCCGGGGAGTTGAGCTGCTAGACGGCCGAGCGCTCTCGGCTGGTGCGGTTGTGATCACGACGGGCACGTTTCTCAACGGCCTCGTGCACATCGGCGAGCGAACCTATCCGGCGGGCCGCAGCGGCGAACCAGCTTCAGTCATGCTTGGAGAAGTCCTTAGAAATCAGGGCTTTCGATGCTGCCGGCTGAAGACTGGCACGCCACCTCGGCTGGATGGACGGACCATCGACTGGGGCGCGTTCGAGCCGCAGCCCGGCGATTCCGAGCCCACGCCGTTCTCGTTTCGCACGGAAACAATCGACCGTCCGCAAATCGAATGCCACATCGCGTACACGAACGAGAGCACCCACCGGCTGCTGTCTGAGAGCTTGCGAAGGTCTCCGCTGTACAGCGGGCAGATCGAGGGCGTCGGACCGCGGTACTGCCCGTCGATCGAGGACAAGATCGTGAAATTTCCCGATCGAACCCGCCATCAGATCTTTCTCGAGCCCGAGGGGCTTGATACGAACGAGGTCTACGTGAACGGCATGTCGACGAGCATGCCTATCGATGTGCAGGAGGCCATGGTAGCTTCGGTTCCCGGCTTGCACCGTGCGGAGATGATCAGGCCTGGCTACGCGATCGAGTACGACTCGGTCGACGCGACGGAACTCCTATCGACGCTGGAGACGAAACGCATTCGAGGCCTGTACCTGGCCGGCCAGATCAACGGGACAACCGGGTACGAGGAAGCGGCGTGCCAGGGCCTGCTTGCCGGAATCAACGCCGCCTCCAGCCTGCGAGGCGCGGAACCGGTCGTGCTCGGCCGCACGGACGCCTACATCGGCATCCTCATCGACGATCTCGTGACGAAGGGTACGGACGAGCCGTACAGGATGTTCACCTCGAGGGCGGAATTCCGGTTGCACTTGCGGATTGACAACGCGGACCGGCGGCTGACGCCGATCGGCCGCCGTGCCGGGACCGTCTGCGACGAGGACTGGGGGCGATTCGCGGCCAGCTGCGAGGAGCGCGACGCTGTCGTGCGGTTCCTTGAAGGACACAGGCCCCCGCGGTCGAGCGCCCTGTACGCGACGCTCGTGCCTCCGAACAGCGGTCGCGTCAGCCTGAGCCAACTCCTGCGGAGACCAGAAGTTGGACTGGCAGACTTGCGGGGAGTCTTTCCGGATGGCCTCGGCGCGGGCCTGCGGAGATCCGACTGGAAGGCAGTCGAGACGGAAATCAAGTACACGGGCTACCTAGACCAGCAGCGGCGCCAGATCGATCGTATGAAGCGCGCCGAGGCGCGTCGCATACCGGAGCGATTCGAATACCGCGGCCTGCCCGGCCTTTCGAACGAAGTCGTTGAAAAGATGGAAAGAGTCCGGCCGCGGACTCTTGGTCAGGCGGGTCGCATTCCGGGCATGACGCCAGCCGCCCTTACGATTCTGGACATGCACCTCGGCGCGTGACGTTCGAAGCGTCCCTCCGCGAAGCTCTGGAGGAGCTCGGCGTCGCCGCGTCAGAGGAGCAGTTCGTTCGCCTTTGCGGGCACTTCGGAATCCTGCAGCGCTGGAACACGCGCATGAATCTCACAGCCGTACGGGACCCTGCCGGGATCGCGAAGCGGCATTTCGGCGAATCGGCCTTCTTGCACCGAGAGCTTCCGCCGTCGAGTTCGCTGGTGGACGTGGGCTCGGGGGCCGGATTCCCGGGACTGCCGGTGGCGATTCTCCGACCCGACACCTCCGTGACCCTGGTGGAATCGAAGCGCAGGAAGGCAGCGTTCCTGCGCGAGGCAACAAGGGACCTGCGGAACGTCAGGGTGGGGCATTGCCGGATCGCCGACTGGACGGGAACAGCCGAGTGGGCTTTGATGCGGGGAGTCGCTCCCTCGGGGATATTGCCGGACCTCGCCAGGTGCGTGTCCCGCGTCGCGATTCTCGGCACCGCTTGCCCTCCATCCGGCGCGTTCGGCTGCTGGCAACAGAGGCCTACGCCGTGGAGCGACGGCGGGCGGCTATGGACCGGCGAAGCGACCTAGCGATTCGCCGCAATGTTTCACGTGAAACATTCGCTACGGGCAGATTGAATTGTTTCACGTGAAACATTCCCCGACAAGGCATGATAGCCTAGGGCTGACGGACAGCACGTGGCTACCTGGATCGCCATTGCCAACCAGAAGGGCGGCGTCGCCAAGACCACGACTGCCATCAACCTCGCAGCTTCCCTAGCCGCAGCCGACTGCCGTGCCCTGCTAGTTGACTGCGATCCCCAGTCCAACTCCACGAGCGGCGTCGGCCTCGGCCCGGACCCGCAACGACCAAGCCTCTACGAAGTTCTCATGCGCGAAATCGCGTTCGGGGACGCTATAGTCGAGACCGCCTTCAGCGGCCTCGACATTATTCCCGCCAGCCCGGACCTGGCCGGGGCAAACATCGAACTCGCTCACGAGTCCGATCGCGCGCTGCGCCTGAAGCAAGTCCGCGAGGACGCCGAGCCAGAGCATGACTTCCTGCTCATGGACTGTCCTCCGTCGTTGGATCTTCTCACCCTCAACGCCCTCGCCGCCGCCGACTCGGTACTGATTCCGATGCATTGCGAGTACTTCGCCCTGGAGGGGATCTCGTCAATCCTGCGAACGATGGATTCGGTGAGGGCGGCCATGAATCCGCGCCTCTCCGTCGAGGGCATCCTGCTGACTATGTATGACGGACGCACTTCGCTCGCGAAGCAAGTAGCGAGCGAAGTCCGCCGGCATTTCCACGGCTACGTCCTGGAGACCGTGATCCCGCGCAACATCCGTCTCGCCGAGGCGCCCAGCCACGGCAAGCCGATCCTGCAGTACGATATCCGCTCGAAGGGGGCGGAAGCCTATCTCGGCTTGGCGCGCGAGATCTTGGCCCGGGTGCGCCAGCGACACGCCGATGCGTCCCGCGAGAAGGAGTTCGACAATGCGTAATATATCACATAACTCTCCTAAACATAAAGCATTAGGGAAAGGCCTTGGGGCCTTGCTGCCAGAGGTTTCGGGCCGCGGGACGGAATCAAGGCAAGCCGTCATCCAGATTCCCGTCGCCAAGATCGACCCCAACCCCGTCCAGCCGCGGACAAGCTTCAACCCGGAATCCCTGCGCGAGCTCGCTGCGTCCATCCGGTCCGACGGCGTGCTCCAGCCGGTGCTGGTCAGCCCTGACGGCGACCGCTACACGCTGGTAGTCGGGGAACGCAGGCTCAAGGCCTGCCGCCTCGCCGGCCTGCCAACGGTACCGGCTATCGTCCGCGAGATCGAGCCCGAGAAGCTCCTCGAAGTCACGCTCGTGGAGAACATCCAGCGCGAGGATCTCAACCCCATCGAAGTCGCGATTGCCCTTGATCGCATGGTCGCCGACCTGCACCTGATCCACGAGGAACTGGCGGTCCGGACCGGTATGAGCCGCGCGTCCATCACGAACCACCTGCGCCTTCTCCGACTCCCCCAGTCCGTAAGGAAGCTCGTACGGGAACGCAAGCTCCAGATGGGACACGCCCGAGCCCTGCTGCCTCTCGACAAGGCGCGCGACCAGGAGACGCTGGCGGATCATGCCGCCCGCTCCCAGCTTTCCGTCCGGGAGGTCGAACGCATGGTTCGCAAAGTGCTCAGGCCTCTCCGAAAAAGAAACCAGCGGACGCTGGATCCGAATGTCGCTGCCGCGATCGAGGAACTGGAACGAGTGCTGCAAGCGCCCGTGCGCCTGCGGCAGAGCAGAGGCGAGAAGGGCTGCCTGGAAATCGCCTATTCATCGCAGGAAGAACTCGCCTCAATTTATGACCGGATTGTGGGAGAATCCGCCTGAATCCGATATAAACGCTCTGTTTTCTGACGCTTATTCCGGGTCGCCGCGTCCCGCGCGGATCCTTTCCAGCATCCCTTCCGCCCGCGCCCGGGCCAGGTGCACGATCCGATCCTCTTCCGCAATCTTGCCGAGAATTGGCAAGAGCAGGTCCGGAGCTACAATTCGGTCCCGCTCGTAGGCCTGCTCCAGACTCACCAGCGCGTGGTTGACGCCTAGCCGGTCGAATCGGTAGACCCGTTCTAGTTCCTGGAGATGCTGCTGCGTTTCGGACAGCTTGATGAACCAGGAAGCGATATCCCGGGCTTGCGGATCCTCGGAGTAGTCGAATTCCGCCTCGCCGCGCACCGCCCCCCCGGACTCGTAGCGCAGGACCTTCCGGCCCGTGGACGCTACCTTGCGCTGGCTGGCCAGCGGCTTGGAAAAATAGTCCAGACCCGCCGCCAACTCGAAGACCACTCCTGCGGCCTCTTCCCCGACCTTGAGATCCAACGGGGCCTCGCCGCGTTCGGTGTAAACCGCTTCCCCGTCCTGCGTCAGCCTGACTTCGAACTGATCAGGCACGGAACCCGGGAAATCCCGCTCGAAATGGATCGCGTCTTGCGCAACCACAGGCACCGCCATCAGAAGGGCGGCCAAAAGCGATGTGCCAAGCACGACCTCAGCCCCCCCGCTCGCTCGCATCGCGCAGGTTCGCATGGCAGTACGCGACCGCCAACGCGTCGGAGATATCCAGCGGATCGATCTCTTCCTGCACATCGAGCAGCAACCGCACCATCCGGCGAACCTGGTCCTTGCCTGCATTCCCGTGCCCGGCGATGCTGCTCTTGACCTGCGAAGGGGCATAGCTCGCCACGGGCAGCCCGGCCCGCGACGCGCTCAGCAGGGCCACGCCGCGGACATGGGCCAGGACGAACGCACTCCGCACATTCCTGCCAGTGAACACATCCTCGACGGCAGCTTCGTCGGGCTGGAACTTCGCGACGACGTTGTCGAGTCCGTCTGCCACGACACAAAGCCGCTCGCCTAGGTTCCGGCCAGCCGGGACGCGGATCGCGCCGTAGGAAACCGCCCGCTGCGAACGGCCATCGCTCTCGATCACTCCGTATCCCGTGATCCGCGAGCCGCAGTCGATGCCGAGGATCCGCACGGAGGCCGAGGCTCAGGCGGAAAGCGCCTCGAGCTCCTTGTCGTCTATGTCGAAGTTGGCAAAGACGTTCTGGACATCGTCCTGGTCCTCCAGCTTCTCGATCATGCGAATCACGCTGCCGGCCTGCTTGCCCTGGACCCTGACGGTATTCTCCGGGACGAGCGACACCTGCGCTGTCAGAGGCTCGATCCCGGCGTCCTTGATGGAAGCGAGGACGTCCTCATGGGATTCGGGCGACGCATAGATCGCCCAGTGCTCGCCGTCATCGCGCAAGTCGTCCGCACCCGACATCAACGCGAGCTCCATCAGCTCGTCCTCGCTCGCGGCCTCCTTGGACACGACGATCAGGCTCTGCTTCTGGAAGATCCAGGAAACGCAGCCGTTCTCTCCCAGGTTGCCGCCGTTCTTCGCGAAAATGTGCCGCAATGCCGCCACGGTGCGGTTGCGATTGTCGGTGACGGTCTCGATGAGCACCGCCACGCCCGCCGGGGCGTAGCCCTCGAACACAATCTCCGAGAATGTCTCTCCTTCAAGCTGGCCGCTACCGCGCATGATCGCCCGCTTGATGTTCTCGCCGGGCATTGACTGGGCCTTGGCGGCGGCGACTGCAGTGCGAAGCCTCGGATTGGAGTCTTGGTCCGCACCACCTTCCCGCGCAGCGACCTGGATTTCCCGGATCAGGCGGGTAAAGACCTTACCGCGCTTCGCATCGGTGGCGGCCTTCTTGTGCTTGATCGTTGCCCATTTCGAGTGCCCTGACATGCTTTCCGCTATGCTCTGCAGCGCGGATTTGCGCGCCGCCAACTCTGGTTAGAGGATACCAGACGCGCCCTCGGCTCCGGCTGATCGCGGCGGCCCTCGACTGCTCACTCCACGCGAACTGTGGGTCACCGGCAGCACAGGCCGCCCCCCTGCGAGGGCCTACCGGAAGAACGCCCGCCTGCCCCGTCACGCGGGCCAAGGGCACCCTTCTGCCCGAGACGACTTCCTGACGCGCGCGCAACTGGGTGCAGGCGCGGGTCACCCCGGAGCTCGGGTCGACGGGCTGCACCTGTTGCGACGACTGGAGCTTCCGTGTTGAATGTCAAGCGTTTTTCCCGGTAATGGCCGGAATAACGGATGAATTCTGCGCATGTCCGACCAGGTTGCGGCGGCGTGCCTGCTCTGCTGCAAGGTCGAGGTCGTGCGCCAGCTGATCGAGGGCGGCCTGCTGCCGCTCGACCTGGGCCAGCTCGGCACGCGCGTTGCGGATCGCGGTGCGCAGGAGTTCGGCGCGGGCCGCCAGCCGCCGTCGCGGGACGGGCGAGCGGGGATCGAGGGCGGGGCCGGAGCGGGCGCGGAGGTTCTGGAGGCGCTTGGCGCAACGGCGGCAGTAGACGGGCATCGGGCCCCGGCGGCCGACCGGCACGGCCACGCGGCAGGCCAGGCAGCGGTAGCCGTAGTCGGCGGAAGTTTCTCCCGCGGCCGGCGGCAGCGGGGCGGTTCGATCGAGATGTCCGTGAAGCATGGAAATGCTAACTCCCGCTCAACTTGGCTCAGCTTGGCGAGCCGGCGGCGGGCGCTACGGGCGACCACAGCCGGTCGTCGCGGAGCAGGGCGCCGAGCAGGGCGAGCAGCTTGCGCATGACCGCGACGAGCGCGACCTTGTGCGGCTTGCCCTTGCCCGCCAGGCGCTCGTAGAAGGCTTGCAGGTCCGGATTGCAGCGGATCGCGGAGAGGGCGGCCATGTACAGCAGGTTGCGGGGATGCTGGCGGCCGCCGCGGATGCTGCGGCGGCCGTGGTGGATGCCGGAATCGCAGTCGTAGGGCGCGAGGCCGGCGAGGGCCGCGGCCTCGCCGGGACGGGCGGATCCGAGCTCGGGGAGATCGGCGCACAGGCTGGCGGCATTGAGCGGGCCGCAGCCCGGGACGGAGCGGAGGATCTCGCAGCGTCGGCGCAGGGCGGGGTCGGCCTGGATGCAGGCCTGCAAGGCGGTCTCGGCCTCCCGGATCTTGCCGGCAAAGGCTTTCAGCAGGGGAGCGAGCAGCTGGGCGGCCTCGCCGCCGAGCTCGGCGGCGTGCTTGCGCAAGGCGTCGCGCTGCCCGACGAGCTTGCGCCGGAGAGCGAGCCAGTCGGCCAGGACCTGCAGGCTGGCGGGCTTGGGAGGCGAGCCGGCGAGCCCGTCGAGGCGGGCGTAGCGGGCGAGCATGGCGGCGTCGATGCGGTCGTTCTTGGCGCGCTGGCCGAGCGAGCGGGCGAAGTTGCGCGCGCGCAGGGGGTCGGCGAGAATGACCGTCACTTCATCGTCGTGGAGGCACTGATGGAGCTGGCGGTGGTAGCGCCCGGTCGGTTCCAGCGCGAGGTGCCGGACGCCGAGCTTGCGGAGCCAGTTGCGCAGGGCGCGGCGGCCGGGCTGGGTGTTGTCGAAGCGGCGGGAGAGCTCGGCGGGATCGACGAAGACATCGAGCCAGCGCTTGCCGACATCGATGCCGGCGACGGGCTCGGGAGCGGGAGGGGCGAGAGGGGTCATGAGCTTGCTTGGTATCCTTTCCAGTGGCCAGCGGGATTCCTGCGAACCTCACCTTTTCGATGCGGGCCTGAGCCCGTTCTTCCGTTCAGGTCTCTCAGGAATGGCTGCGGCGGGCGATCCAGCTCCAGCACGGTGCCAGGCACCTAGGGAAGAAAACGATCCGACCCGCCGCCCGCCGCCGGGCACTAGCCAGGCCCGGCGGCGGACTCCCCGCCAGGAGGCGAGGAGATCCTTGCAGAGCCAGTCGCCAAGGGTGGCGACCAGCTCAAACCCTACACTTGCACACAAGCAGAAATCGGCCGGCAGGGACGGGTCCGAGCTGTCCGGGGAGCCGGTCGGCGGCCAGTGAGGCCTTGCTGCGGTCGCTCCGCTCCCTCCGCAAGGCCTCACTGGCCGCCGCTCTCCAAACACCCTGCCACTCTCCGGCCTCACTCTCCCCAACATAAAAGGGAACACGCGCCGCGAGCGACGCCGGAGGCCGTCTGCACGCCATCAGGGACGCCTCGGGACGATCGAACGCGTCAAGGCAAGGCTATGCCGCCAAGAGGAAACCCAGGCCCGGACCTAGGTTTCTTCCGCCGTATTCAGAGCTGCGAGGTATCCGGCGCAGGGAGTCCCGGCGGACCGGATACACTATTTCTGTGGCTTTTCCCGCCCACCGACCGAGGAGGCTGCGCGGTTCCCACAGCCTCCGGTCGCTGGTGCGGGAAACCGGCCTCTCGCCTGGGGATTTCATCTACCCCGTCTTTGTCTGCCCGGGCGAAGGCCAGCGCGTTCCGATCGCCTCGATGCCGGGCGTCTGCAATCTCTCGATCGATTGCCTGGTCAAGGAGTGCCGCGAGGCCTGCAGCCTAGGAATACCGGGCGTCATCCTCTTCGGCATCCCTCCGGCCAAGGACTCCCTCGGAACCGGCGGCTACGACGAGCGCGGAATCGTCCAGGAGGCGATCCGCGCACTCAAGCGCGAACTGCCTGACCTGCTGGTCATAGCGGACACCTGCCTTTGCGAGTACACGGATCACGGCCATTGCGGCGTTGTCGAGGATGGCGACGTTCATAACGACGCGAGCTTGGAGCTCCTGCAGAAGACGGCGCTGTCGCAGGCGCAAGCCGGAGCCGACGTCATTGCCCCGTCAGACATGATGGACGGCCGCGTCGGGGCGATCCGGTCGGCGCTCGACGGAGCCGGCCTCGAGCGGGTGCCGATCCTTGCCTATGCAGCCAAGTACGCCTCGTCGTTCTACGGGCCATTTCGCGATGCCGCGCAGTCGACGCCGCAATTCGGTGATCGCAGGACATACCAGATGGACCCCGCCAATCATCGCGAGGCGATGAAGGAGATCCGCGCGGATCTCGAAGAAGGCGCCGACATGATCATGGTCAAGCCGGCGATGCCATATCTGGATGTCCTATTCCATGCGAAGCGAGAGTTCGAAGTCCCGACAGCCGCGTACCAGGTGAGCGGGGAATTCGCGATGCTCCGGGCGGCAGCGCGGAACGGCTGGCTCGACGGCGACAGGTCCATGCTGGAGAGCCTGCTATGCATCAAGCGCGCGGGAGCGGACTTCATCCTGACTTACTTCGCCAAGGACGCAGCCCGACTGCTCGCCTGAAATCCGCATGCCGGTGCTTCGACCCTTGATCCTAATCCTGCTGGCGGGCGCGGCGCTGGGCGTCGCGGCCCAGACAGCCGCTCCGCCGGCGGATGTCGCCGGGCTCATCGACGAACTGCTGGCACGGCCCGCGGCCAGCCGAGCGTTCTGGGGCGTGCTGGCCCGCGATCTCGAAACGGGCGAGACCGTCTACGAGCGAAACAAGGACAAGTTGTTCCTCCCGGCATCGAACGCGAAGCTATTCTCCACAGCACTCGCCCTCAGGCGCCTGGGTGCCGACTACCGCTTCACGACCGTCCTCGCGACCGAAGGTGCGGTCAACGCCAACGGCGTGCTGGACAGCGATCTCAGGCTCGTCGGGGGCGGCGACCCGAACCTTTCCTCGCGGGCGCTTCCGTTCCGGAAGAAGGAGGATTACGGCGCCGACCGGCTCGCGCCCCTCCGCCGCCTCGCCCAGCTCGTGCAGGAGGCCGGCATCCGGAGGATTTCCGGCGACGTGATCGGAGACGACTCGCGGTACGTCTGGCAGCCCTATCCGAGGGGATGGTCTTATGCCGACACGCTCGAGGGATACGGCAGTCCGGCGAGCGCCCTCGTCTTCAACGACAACCTGATCGAGGTTCTCGTCAGGCCGGGCAAGGCACGCGGCCCGGCTCGCTTGCTCGTCGTCCCGCAGCTGGCCTTCTACGACCTCTCCAACCGAACTTTGACGACAACGGCAAGGCAAGTCGCCCGGAGTTTGAAGGCACGTTGGGGGGAAGGGAGCCGCGAAGTCGTTCTGGCAGGCCAGATCCCGTCCCATTCGCGGGGCCGGACCTTCCAGCTCGCGGCCGATGAACCGGCCCGATACGCCGCACTGGCGTTTCGAACGGCCTTGGAGGATGCCGGTGTCGAGATCGACGGGCAGGCCAAGGCGCACCACCTGCAGCCGGACGGGCTGCTTACCCTGCGGTCGCGCGTGCCTCGTACGCGAGACGTCCACGCCAAGACGGTGGCCGAATCCCCGTCCGCAAGCCTTCGGGAAGCGATTCGCGTGGTGAACAAGGAGAGCCAGAACCTCCATGCCGAGATGCTGCTGCGAGAAGTCGCCCTGCAGGAGTCCGGCATCGGCAGTCAAGAGGCAGCAGTCGCGAGCATGAGGCGCTTCCTCGCGGAGGTTGGGCTCGGGTCCACCGAGTTTTTCTTGCGAGACGGCTCGGGCCTGTCACGTCACAATCTCGTCGCACCTTCGGCAACAGTGCGGCTCCTCGAGTACATGTGGAACTCCGAGGACCGAGAGGCGTACGTGGACAGTCTGCCCGTCGCGGGGCATGACGGCACGCTGGACTGGCGCTTCAAGCGGACCGCAGCTCGGGGGCGGATCCACGCAAAGACCGGCTCGATGTCCCACGTGCTGGCGCTGTCCGGCTACGCCCGCACGGTCGGCGGACGGACGCTGGCTTTCGCAATATTCGCGAACAATTTCGGTTTGGCCTCCTCGTCGACCCAGCACCTAGTGGACTCTATCGCGGCGGCGCTCGTTCAGGCCGGTTCGAGCTGACTGGCTGCGAGAGCGCGAAGTCAAGTCTTTCGCGCTCGCCGACGACTCGATGCGCGGCCGAATCCGCCGGGTACGGATGGGACTGAAGTGACCGACACGGCGACGGGCTCTTCCGGAGGCCGCCTTTCGCGCTCGTCCCGCTGCGCGCACGAGGCGCGAAGGCAGGGCTATTCCAAAGTGGTGAAGGAGCCGAATCTGTGATTGATTCGGCTGGAGGCTGTACATCCCGGCGCGAATCTGCGATAACGCGAGGACCGGGGCTCGTTCGATTGACCTGGGGGAGGCGATCGTGCGGCCGGTGCAGCCCGACGAGGGCTGGGTGCTGGGTCGCATTGATGCGGCAGCCGCACTTCTTCGGGTACCGCGAGCTGTACGGGGCTCAGGGGAAGCAGGTGGTGGCGCCCAAACACCTGATACAGGCATGGAGACGCCAATATCTCCACCGAAAGCCACCAGGACCCTTCAATTCGACCCACGCTCGGCGTCCCGTCGATGCTCCGAATCGCTGTATCTCCGGAATCCGAGAAGGCAGGCTGAGAATTGAATCTCTCCGGGAGCCTGATGACCGGAATCGATTGTCGGGGAGACCTGGCTTTCCGTTTCAATGGATGGCACGGTCTAGGATGAAGTCTCGTGACCGGAATCGATTGTCATGGGGAGGGATCTGCGGATGACGAATCAAGCCTCCGGTGCGATCCGAGCTGACACCGAACAGTTCATGCAAGGATTGCGCCGCCGCAATCCCGGAGAGAGCGAGTTTCACCAAGCCGTGCAGGAGTTCGCACAGTGGATCATCCCCTTTTGCCACGAGCACCCGCGATACGGAACTGATCAGATTCTCGAGCGCATGACCGAGCCTGATCGCATTGTCGTTTTCCGTGTGACATGGGAGGACCGGCAAGGGAGATTCCGCGCGAATCGCGCTTGGCGCGTTCAGTTCAGCAACGCCATCGGTCCCTACAAGGGAGGGATGCGATTTCACCCGGACGTGACGCTGAGCGTGCTGAAGTTCCTAGGTTTCGAGCAAGTTTTCAAGAATAGCCTCACAACGCTTCCGATGGGAGGGGGAAAGGGAGGATCGAACTTCAATCCGAGGGGCAAGAGCGACCGCGAGGTCATGCGCTTCTGCCATTCGCTCATGGTGGAGTTGTCCCGCCATATCGGCGAGGACACCGACGTCCCGGCGGGCGACATCGGGGTCGGAGCCCGCGAGATCAGTTATATGTTCGGCATGTACAAGCGTTTGGAGAACCGCTTCACGGGCAGCCTGACAGGCAAGGGGCTGGCATTCGGCGGCAGTTTGGGGCGCACCGAGGCCACCGGCTACGGCAGCGTCTACTTCATGCGGGAGATGCTGGCTGGGCGCGGTGACGGCATCGAGGGGAAGACGGCGGTGGTGTCGGGTTCGGGGAACGTCGCGATCTATACGATCGAAAAGCTGATTCAACTGGGTGCCAAGGTTGTGACCGCGTCTGATTCGGACGGATTCATTCACGACCCCGACGGCATCGACCTAGAGAAGCTGGAGTGGCTGAAGGAGCTCAAGACTGTCAGGCGGGGCCGCGTCCGGGAATACGCCCAGAACTTCGGCTGCGAGTTCCACACCGGGAAACGCCCTTGGGCCGTCCCGTGCGACTTGGCCTTCCCTTCCGCGACCCAGAACGAACTTAGCGGCGACGAGGCGAAGACTCTGGTGAAGAACGGAGTGATCGGGGTCTGCGAGGGAGCGAATATGCCGACGGATCTCGAGGGGGTCGGACGATTCCTGGACGCCCGGATCCTATTCGGACCGGCGAAGGCGGCGAACGCGGGTGGCGTCGCGGTTTCGGGCCTTGAGCAGAGTCAGAACGCGATCCGCATCTCTTGGACGCGCGAGGAAGTGGACGAAAAGCTCCGGAACATCATGAAGAGCATCCATCTCCAGTGCGTGGACCATGGGCAAGACGGGGACTGGATCAACTATGTCAAGGGTGCGAACGTCGCTGGATTCGTGAAGGTCGCCGACGCGATGCTCGCCTACGGCGCCGTCTAGCGGCCGCCGCCCCGCTCACCGAAGCCTCTGTTCCAGGTCTGCGGGCACCTCGACCGGCCGTCGCCAGATCCAGGTGGATTCCGTCCATCTCGAGAGAGCCGATCGGCTTCAGTTCTTCGGATGAACTCCACGGCCGTTCGGGCGAAGATGTCAGTCGGGTAGTCCTAGGCCTCGATGACGTCGAAACCACCCTGGTGGCGTCTGCATCGCGGACCCTCGATCGATCGGGGGGTGAAGGTCGCGGCAGGAATGCTCGCTCGCTTTCGCCGAGTCGATGTAGCTCGCGCCCGCGCCCGAGGGACCGAGGAATTCCTCGATGCCGCGGTTTAGCGGACGGTGACGGTCGAGCACTCCTAGGTGCAACTTGCCGACCAGCCGGTGGCATAGCCGGCGTCCGCATGAGATTGCCGCGGGCGCGAAGGGGCGATGTGGCGCCCGAGGAACAACTCGCTATGATGGGTGGCTAGGAAGGCTCGCAGGGACCTTGCATTCCAGAGGCCCGAACCCCCGAAACCTCCTCGGCATCGAGGATCTGCGGCGATCGGAGATCGAGGGCCTGCTCGAGCGAGGCCGCCACTACAAGTCCATCCAGCGGAACCAGAAGCTGGATACCCTGCGGGGCCGGTCTATCGTCAACCTGTTCTTCGAGCCGTCCACTCGCACGCGGACAAGTTTCGAGCTAGCCGCGAAGCGCCTGGGCGCCGACACGATCGGCATCTCGGCCCTGGGCACGAGCCTCTCGAAGGGCGAGTCCCTCGTGGACACGCTCAACACCCTGGCGGCAATGAACCCGGACATCATCGTGATGAGGCACGCTGCTTCCGGAGCCCCGCACTTCCTGTCGCGCTACCTCTCCACGGCAATGGTGAACGCAGGCGACGGGCGCCACGAGCATCCGACCCAAGCCCTCCTCGACGCGCTGACGATCCTCCAGGTCAAGGGCACGCTGATCGGATTGCGGGTCGCGATCATCGGCGACATAGCGCATTCGAGAGTGGCGCGGTCGAACATCCACCTCCTGTCGAAGTTCGGGGCCGATGTCGTCGCATGCGGGCCGGCGACGACAGTCTCGAAAAACCTGCCCCTGATGGCACCGGGCGTCAGCCTGACGTATCAAATGCGGGAGGCTGTCCGCGATGCCGACGTGATCATGATGCTCCGAGTGCAGCTGGAGCGCCAGAACGTGGAAGTCTTTCCGAAGAGCGAGTACTTCCGCTACTACGGACTCTCGCTCGAACATGTCTCCCTGGCGAAGCCCGACGCTATCGTGCTGCATCCCGGGCCGATCAACCGAGGCCGGGAGATCTCGAGCGAGGTCGCCGACTCGCAGCGATCCATGATCCTGAGCCAGGTCGAGAACGGCGTCGCCATTCGGATGGCAGTCCTGGAATGGGTCTGCGCCAGCTAGGACAGAACGCCCGATGCGCCTCTTGATCCGAAACGGACGAACGGTAGACCCGGCAACCGGACTCGATGCGAAGCGAGACGTGCTGATCGACGGCGAGAGGATCGTGGCGATCGAGCCGCGAATCGAGTGCCCGGACGCGGAAGTGCTGGATGCGGACGGGCAAGTCGTAGCACCGGGATTCGTGGACATCCACGTGCATCTGCGAGAGCCGGGCATCGAGCACGCGGAAACCATCGAAAGCGGTTCCCGGGCCGCGGCGGCGGGCGGGTTCACCGCAGTCTGCTGCATGCCGAACACGATGCCGGTCAACGACTCGGCGCAGGTCACCAGTTTCATCGTCGAGCGTGCGCGCCGGACGGCGGCCGTCCACATCCATCCAATCGGCGCGATTTCCAAGGGCAGCAAAGGCGAGCGGCTGGCAGATATCGGCGCGATGCATGCCGAGGGAGCGGTGGCAATCAGCGACGACGGGATTCCGGTGATGAATTCCGGGCTGATGCGCCGGGCCATGAAGTATGCCGCGTCATTCGGAATCACGGTCATCGACCATTGCGAGGATTTGACCCTGAGCGCGGGGGGCGACATCCACGAAGGAATCCAAAGCATGCGCCTCGGGCTCGGAGGCATCCCGGGATGTTCGGAGGACGTGATGGTGGCGCGGGATATCATCCTGGCGGCCGACACGGGGGCCCGGGTGCATATCGCCCACATTTCCACTGCAAACTCGATCGCCATTGTGCGGCACGCGAAGTCGCTCGGAATTCCGGTGACCTCGGAAGTCACGCCACACCACTTCGCCCTGACGGACGAAGAGATCCCCGGGTACGATTCCAACTACAAGATGAAGCCGCCGCTGCGGACCGAGCGAGACATCGAAGCCGCCATCGAGGGCCTGGCGGACGGCACCATCGACTGCATCGCGACGGATCACGCGCCCCATACCGGTCACATAAAGATGCAGGAATTCGAGCGCTGCCCGTTCGGCGTGACCGGGCTGGAGACATCGCTAGGACTGTCGCTGAGAACCCTCTATCACAGCGGCATCGTCGACTTGACGGGGCTGGTGCGGATGTTCACAAGCGCTGCTAGCGACTGCCTGGGGCTGGACCGGGGCAGGCTGCGTCCGGGCGGCCAGGCCGACGTGACAATCTTCTCCACGGAGCGGAAGTGGATCTTTGACGTGGACAGGACGCAGTCGAAAAGCAAGAACTCGCCGTTCGGCGGCCAGGAGTTCCGAGGCGGCCCGACTGCAACCATCGTGTCCGGCCAGGTCATCTGGACGGCCGAGGGCGGAATCGCGCGGGGTTGAGCCCCGCATCGGAAAACACAGGCCGAAAGCCTGCCGTTCGGGGCGCTTACGGCATCGCCGCGAATTCGGCAGCTACCGTATCGAGATCGACTCTCGATGCGCCACCCCGATGAACCACCAGCCTGTAGCGCAGTCGCGTTTCCTCGCCGCGAACCAGGTCCACAGCATCGGGTCCCGGCCATACCGGGTTCTGCATGCTGGGGGCGGCCGGCGAACGGAGGATCCACCGCTGCGGGTAGCCGGCCGATGCAGGATGCACGATGACCGCCACCCCGGACGCACGGCCGTTCCCGGCAAAGTCCGCCGAGAAATCGACCCAGTCGCCTGCATCCATTGCCAGGCGCTGCGGCTCGACCGGCCCGCCGGAGGCCGTGAACTGCAAGCCCTCGACCATCCCGACGCGAACGGAAAACCCGCCGTAGCCCTTGTCGTCTTCCGAGCCGCCCACACGCACCCCGTCGTGCAGAGGCACGAGGCGGATATCGAAATCAACCTTCCGTGCATCCCCCTCCACGGGATGCACGACGACTTCGGCTGTTTCCTCCAGAATAGGCTCCTCGCCATCGCGAAAGTCGGGCGAGAACCAGCGATGCTTCAGAAACAAGCCGTTCCTGCGTGGCAGCACTCGAGCCGACTCGACCTGCCACGAGAAGCGCTGCGCGAGCCACGGATCTCCGGCACGCACGTCTCCTACGATGACCTGGTGCCAGGTCCAGTACACACCCCTGTGATGACGGTGATCCTCGGGAAAGTCCTCGGTGAGGACTTCGCCGTCCAGGCCGTAGAGCGGGTGAATGTAGTTGGAACGCTCGTACCGACCGTCCATGGAGCGCGGCTCGAGCTGGTAGAACAGCACCGGAATCCCGGCCTCGCGCACCATGTAGCCGCCCTCTTCCTCCGCAACCTGCAACGACGGCGGCGCGGCTGGCCTAGGCGGTTCGGGCGCACAGCTCGCGAGGAGCAATATAACCAAGGCAAGGGGAAGCACTGCCACCATGCGCCGTCTGGCGCGGATGGAATTATAGCGCTTCGACGAAGGACTGCGAGCCTGGACGGCGTCGCCGCCGAGTCGTGCCCTTTGGTAGGCTGGACTGCTGCCAATGCCGAGCTTGGGTGATCTAGCTCCGGACTTCGCCGCCACGACGGACGGTGGCGAGTCGATACGGCTTTCCGAGCTGCGCGGAACGAAGGTGGTGCTGTACTTCTACCCGAGGGATGGCACTTCGGGATGCACGACCGAAGCCTGTTCGTTCCGCGACGCGCAACCCGGTTTCGCGGCCAGGAACGCCTTGATCCTCGGAGTGAGCCCAGATAGCGTCAAGTCGCACGACCGATTCACGGCGAAGCATGGCCTGCCGTTCCGCTTGGTGAGTGACCCGGATCATGCGATTGCCGAATCCTACGGCGCGTGGCGGGAGAAGAGCCTTTACGGCAAACGGTATATGGGAGTCGCGCGGACGACGTTCGTAATCGACGAGGTGGGTCGCATCGAGGCCGCATTCGACAAGGTCAAGGTCCGGGGTCACGTCTCGGAAGTCCTCGACAGCCTCTAGCGAAGCGTTGCCGGCCGCGCTCATGCTGTGCGCGAGGAGGGGACAGTTCCGGTATGATGCTGGCATGCTCGGACGCCGCCAGTTCCTTCAAGCCGGTCTTTGCGGCGGGGCGGCGTCACTGGTTCCTTCGATACCGCAGGTGCTGCAAGCATACCCGGCCGCCGAGAGCCAGCTGGGGAAGGTCAAAATCACCGGCATCCAGACCGCCTCGGTCCACATCAAGTACCCGGCTCACCTCGTGCGTATCGAGACGGACTCCGGCGTCTTCGGGCTCGGCGAGTCGTACAACCGAGACGGCATCCTGAGCCACGTCCGCTCTTTCGAGGAAATCCTCAAGGGAGAGGATCCCCTGCAGGTGGATTACCTGGCGACCAAGATGGCGGAGGCCCAACTGGGGCACGGATCCTGGACCGGATCCCTGCCGAGCGCGATCAGCGGCTTGGAGATCGCGCTCTGGGACCTGGCGGGGAAGATTCTAGGCGTCCCGGTCTATGTGCTGCTGGGGGGCCGCTTCCGAGATAAGGTCCTGATCTACCACGACACGGGGTCGCCGCAAACGCCGGATCCGGCAGCGTGGGTGGCAGAAGCCGAGAAGTCGCTCGAATACGGCTTTCTCGCGACGAAGTTCGACATGGATTGGGAGAGCCGCGGCCGGGCGATCCGCGGAGAGCCGTTCCGATACCGAGGGGAGATCTGGAATCGCGGAATCTCCTCGATAGAAATGAAGCAGTGGCGCGCCATTCTAGTCGCGGTAAGAGAGCGGCTGGGCGAGCATTACCCGCTCGGCATCGACCTGCACTTCAACTACAACTATGCAGACGCCCTGTCGTTCAGCCGCATGGTCGAGGATCTGGGCCTCTGGTTCATCGAGGATCCGATCCCTCCGCAAAACGCGGATGCCATGGCGCGATTCACGTCGGAATGCGCCGTACCGACCTGCACGGGCGAGAACCTGTACACGCGACAGACCTTCAGGCCGTTCATTGAGAAGCAGGCCGCCGACATCCTGCAGCCGGACCCGCAGAAGGCCGGAGGCCTCCTGGAAACGAAGCGGATTGCCGACTGGGCCGATCAGTACTACATCACTTTCGCCTGCCATAACATGTGCACGCCCGTCGGCACCGTGGCAAACGCGCACGCTTGCGCGGCAATCCGCTCTTTCGTGGCGCTCGAATCGGATTCCGTGGAACTCGAGCACTGGGCCGACCTCATCGAGCGTGACGGACCCTTCTATCGAGACGGCCACTACGTGATGACGGACAAGCCCGGGCTGGGCATCGAACTGAACGAAGAGGTCTGCAGGCGCCACTTGACAGGCGGCTCGTCGTACTTCGGCACCTGATCGAGCGGCATCCGACGGGAGCTCCGCAATCCCGCGGGTATAATGAATCTCGAGTGGATTCCGCACTGGAGCAGAAGCAGGCGAGGCTCTTCGACCTGCTAGCTGGCATGGGCAAGGTCCTAGTCGCCTACTCGGGAGGCACGGACTCGGCCTATCTGGCCTGGGCGGCGAACCGCGTCCTCGGACACGAAGCCCTTGCGGTGACGGCCGACTCGGCATCCATACCTGAGACGCACAAGCGCGATGCCGTGATTTTCGCCGAGCAGTTCGGCATCCGCCACCGCATGATCGAGACCGGCGAATTCGAGAATCCGGACTACGTGCGCAATGATCCGAACCGTTGCTTTCACTGCAAGGACGAGCTCTTCAGCCGAATGAACGACCTCGGCGACAGCCTCGGGGTCTCGGCCATTGCCTACGGAGTGAACAAGGACGACACGTCCGACTTCAGGCCGGGACACCGCGCAGCGCAGAAGCACGAGGTGCGGGCGCCCCTGCTCGAGGCCGATCTGGAGAAGTCCGAAATCAGGATTCTTTCGCGCGAGGCAGGCTTGCCGACTTGGGACCGCCCCGCGGCTGCCTGCCTCAGCTCCCGGATTCCGTATGGAACGCGCGTCACCCGGGAGAACGTCAAGTCCGTCGAGCAAGGCGAGGAGGCGCTGGCCCAGCTGGGATTCCGCGTCTATCGCGTGCGCTACCACGGCGAGCTGGCGCGCATCGAAATCGGCAAGGACGAGTTGCACAAGGCTCTCGACCACGAAATGGCCGACCTGTTCGTGAAGATATTCCAGAATCTAGGGTTCCAGTACGTCACGCTCGATCTAGCAGGGTATCGGCAAGGCTCCCTCAACGAGGTCCTTCCCGAGGCCGGCGTCGCGCCGTTCCGCATTCTGAATTGACCCTGCGCACTGCAACTGCGCAGTACAGGTGGGATTTTTCCGTTTCCTCGCCCGATGCGGAAGACGGTTCCGCCTGGCGGCAGCATTCTACGAATGCAAAACAAGATCGGGACACCATGTGCTGGTGGGGCGCCCTCCCCAGCACCCTCCCCGGCCCCGTGCCCGCTCCGGCCTCCTTCAGACTCATCTATTAAATAGAAATTATTTACAGCAGCCGGCCCTTTCGACTTCGCCGACGTAAAGCCAATAGATCCAACTCTACGTCTGATTGATTTAAACAATACGAATAAAGCGAACTATAATCAAATTTCAAAATAATGTTTTTGTTCAAAATAATCCCTCCATTCGAAGAATCCTCTCTGCTAAGATTTTAGGATTCTCGGTTGTGGCCCTCGTCTCAGAGGCGGCTGAACCAGACAATTGCGAACAAGGAGCCCGGCAACGCGGTCTTTCTGACCGCACGTCGAACCAATCCGAGCCAAGCCGATGAACCAGTGGAGCCGCATACAAAACTCAATCCGAGCATCGATGAGCGAGGAGAGCTACAGGAACTGGCTGGAGCCGGTGGTTTGCAGCCACATCGCAGCCGACCGGAAGCTGCATCTCGTCGCTCCCAACAGCGACGTGCAGGGCTGGCTCGAATCGGAGCTCCAGTCCGAGATCATGGGGGCCGCACGGGCGCTCGGCCTCGATATCCGCTCGGTCGACATCGAGACCGCAGAGCCCGAACCAAAGCTGGTCCAGCAGTCGTTCGACTTCGACCCTGAGCCGCCGCTGTTCAACGACAAGTACACCTTCGACAGGTTCGTGGTCGGAGCCTGCAACGAGTTCGCGCACGCTGCCTCGCAGGCCGTCGCCAACCAGCCGGCTACTGCCTACAACCCGCTCTATCTCTATTCCGGCGTCGGCATGGGCAAGACGCACCTCCTGCATGCGATCGGACATCTCGTCCGCCAGTCGGACCCGGCGATGAAAGTTGTCTACGTGTCTGCTGAAGAGTTTATGAACGAGATGATTAAGTCTATACGCTACAATAATATGCGAAATTTTCACCAGCGCTTTCGCATGGCCGACGCGCTGCTTGTGGACGACATTCAGGTCATCGGCTCCAAGGAGCGCACGCAAGAGGAGTTCTTCCACACGTTCAACGCACTCCACAACCGCGGCAAGCAGATCGTGATTTCCAGCGACTCGGATCCCGAAGCCATTCCGGGGCTGGTCGGCAGGCTAAAGTCGCGATTCTCCTGGGGGCTGATGGCCGACATCCAGTCTCCAGACCTCGAGACGAAGATGGCGATCCTCGACCGCAAGTCGGAGGAGGCGGGCATCCTGCTTCCGGAGGACGTCCGCAGCTATATTGCCACTCGCCTCAACTCGAACATCCGGGAACTCGAGGGAGTGCTGAACCGCCTCATAGCGAGGGCTCAGTTCGTCAACAGCCGGATCACGCTCGGCATGGTCCGGAACCTGTTCGGTCCGCTGGCGCTGCAGCAGGTGACGGGCCCCAGCATCGCGGCGATCCAGCAAGCAGTCGCAGCAGAGTTCAACCTTCCAATCGCCGCACTCAGCGCTAAGAACAATAGCCGCGACGTCGCACGCCCCAGGCAGATCGCGATGTACTTATGCAAGAAACTAACCAAAGCTTCGCTCTCCGAAATCGGGCGAGCTTTCAAGAAACATCACACGACTGTGCTGCATAGCATTGCAAAAACTGAACAGAATATAAACAAGAATGAGGACTTGAAAACGATAGTTACGGGCCTCAGGAACAAGCTAAATCAGTGCAACAATTCAAGCCTTACCTAGCACTAACCCTCAATAAACATTCTGGATTCAGCTATCGGAGCGCATCGCTTCGCAGGAGGCCACAAGGATCAGGCTGCCTCCCATGCAAACGACTTGCCAAGGTGCAGGAACCGCTCTATTCCACCTCGGCGGTAGCCGGCGAATCGCACGCGACGGGTGCCAGGCGATGCTGCAGAAAGGGCGCCAAACCGCCAGCCACAACGACTCCATTCGCCCGGAAGGCCTCGGTTGCGGATCGTCAACACAGGCTCGCGACCAGCAACAGGCCGCGATGCGTCGGACAGCCCGGTGCCGACTGCAAATCGTCTTTCCGACATCGCCTAGCAGTGGGAGAAAGCCCATGCCGAACGGAACCGGCACCGAACGGAACCGGCACGTCGCGATCCTACAGATTCAGCTATACTTGGTATATCCACAACATGCCCCTGCAAACCCTGTGGACGGCTGTACAAAGTAGCGACCTACTTCGAGACTGTGGATACGCCGACTCGTTTTTCACGGGGTCGCGCGGTTGCGCGGGCTTGCAATTCAAGGACTTGAGCAAGTGTTCCACAAATCCACAGACACTACTACTACTAGAGGGAAAGCAGAGAACTCTCGCTCGGGGTAATCGTAAGAGCTCGGTGGATGACATCCGCAAGAAGGGGGAAGCCAACGAATGAAACTGACTCTTAGATCTCAGGATCTGGTGAGGGAACTCAGCTTGGCGCAAGGCGTGGTCGAGAGGAAGACCACCATACCCATGCTCGGGAACGTCCTGCTGGAGGCGAAGGGCGGGGCTCTCGAGCTGACGGCGACCGATTTGGAACTGGGATTCCGTACGTCGTGCACGGCCGAAGTCGAAGAGGAAGGTTCCATCACGGTTCCCATGCGCAGGCTGTTCGACTACGCGCGCCTGCTGCCCGACGCGGATCTTTCGATCGTGTCCACGGCGACCGACTCGATCAGTATCTCGTGCGGAAGCGCGAAGACGCGCATTGCCGGGATGGAGACGCGGAACTTCCCGAAGCTGGCGGAGGTGCCGGAGACTCTGGCCCAACTCGGAGCCGAGCCGCTGCTCAACGCGATCAAGCGCACCATCATCTCGGTAGCGGGCGAGCAGTCGCATTACACGCTCGCAGGGGCGCTGCTGGTCATCCGTTCCGATTCGATCGGCGTTGTTTCGACGGACGGCCACCGCCTCTCGCTCTACTTCGAGGAGCAGGAATTGGCCGAGATGGCTGACGAAGTCCAAGGCCTGATGCCAAGGAAAGCGATGGCTGAATTGCAGAAGGTTCTTGAGCAGGCAGAGAGCGGGGAGGAGAAGCGGCCTACGGTCGGCTTCGCGATGGACGAGAACAACATGTTCTTCCAGTCCGGGAGGAGGCTCTTCATCTCGCGCAAGATGACCGGCAAGTTTCCCGATTACAACCGCGTGATGCCCAAGGATCTCGATATTGCGCTCGAATTGGACGGCGAGAAGCTCGGCGCGGTGCTCCGGCGTGTCTCGCAGTTCTCCGACGAGCGCTCTCATGTGGTCAAGTTCGACCTCGAGGACGGTAAGCTCCAGATGACGGCCGGCGTTTCGCAGTTCGGATCGAGCGAGGAGTCGCTGCTGGTCGAGTATGAGGGCGACCCGCTTGGCGTCGGATTCAACGCGCAGTACATCACCGAGTTCCTGAGCGTCTGCGGCAGCGAGCAGGTACTGATGCGCCTGAAGGACGCGCGCAGCGCCGCGCAGTTCGAGGTGCCTAGCCTGCCCAAGGGAAAGGACTACCGCTACGTGATCATGCCCATCCGGGTATAACTTGCCCGGCGACGCAAGAGAAGCAAAGCACGTATCGAGCAGGCATGACGGCAACAGCAAAGAAGCAAGGCAACGAGTACACAGCCAGCAATATCCGGGTCCTTGAGGGGCTTGAGGGGGTCCGCAAGCGTCCCGCGATGTATATCGGCTCCACTGGAGAGCTTGGCCTGCACCATCTCGTCTACGAGGTGGTCGACAACGCTGTCGACGAGGCCTTGGCGGGTTACTGCGACATGGTCGAGGTCACGATCCATATCGACGACTCCGTCACTATCGTCGACAACGGTCGCGGCATCCCGGTCGACACGCACTCGATAGAAGGCGTTTCGGCGGCTGAGGTCGTGATGACCAAGCTGCATGCCGGCGGCAAGTTCGACGAGAACAGCTACAAGGTTTCCGGCGGACTCCACGGCGTCGGAGTCAGCTGCGTGAACGCGCTGTCAGACACCTTGAAAATGGAGATCTGGCGCGATGGCCACGCGTGGGAACAGGAGTATGCACGGGGGATCCCGCAGTTTGCCCTGCAGCAGACTGGACGATCCCGCAAGACGGGCACCCGGATCACTTTCCATCCGGACCTCGAAATTTTCACGACGACCGACTTCAAGTACGAGGTCCTCGCGACGCGCCTGCGGGAGATGGCGTTCCTCAATGCAGGCCTGAAGATCATTCTCGCAGACGAGCGGGCCGAGCGAGACCCCCAAGTGTTCCACTTCGAGGGCGGGATCGCGGAGTTTGTCGCTTACCTCAACCGGGGAAAGACGACGTTGCATCCCGATCCGATTTCCTTCCACGACGAGCGGGAGTTCTCGGGCGGAACCGTCACCAGTGACATCGCCCTCCAGTACAACGACACCTACCAGGAGAACTTGTTCGCCTTCGCCAACACGATCAACACGATCGAGGGCGGCACGCACCTTTCCGGCTTCCGGTCCGCGCTGACGCGCACGATCAACGGCTACGCCAAGAGTGCCAACCTGTTCAAGAACGTGAAAATGAGCCTTTCCGGCGAGGACGTTCGCGAGGGCCTGGCGGCGGTCATCAGCGTGAAGCTGCCCCAGCCGCAGTTCGAGGGCCAGACCAAGGGCAAGCTCAACAGCGACATCCAAGGACAGATCGTTTCGGCGGTGAACGAGCACCTAGGAGAGTTCTTCGAGCGGAACCCGGCGGTGGCCAAGAACATCGTTGGCAAGGCCGTCGAGGCGTCGAGAGCGCGCGAGGCGGCGCGCAAGGCGCGCGACCTGACCCGTCGCAAAGGAGCGCTGGACTCGGCGGGCTTGCCGGGCAAGCTGGCGGACTGCCAGGAGCGCAACCCGGAGCGGGCCGAGCTGTTCATCGTCGAGGGCGAGTCGGCCGGTGGCACGGCCAAGCAGGGGCGCGACCGGCGGTACCAGGCCATTCTTCCGCTGAAGGGCAAGATCCTGAACGTCGAGAAGGCGCGCTACGACAAGATGCTCTCCCACGAGGAGATCCGGGCGATGATCACCGCCCTTGGAACCGGGATCGCCGACGAATTCGACACGGCGAAGCTCCGTTACCACAAGATCATCCTGATGACAGACGCAGACGTGGACGGCTCGCACATCCGCACGCTGCTGCTGACATTCTTTTTCCGTCAGATGCGGGAGCTGATCATGCAGGGTCACGTGTTCATCGCGCAGCCGCCACTGTACCGGATCAAGCGGGGCAGCAAGGAAACGTACATCAAGGACGACTCCGAGCTCGCCAGCCAGGTCATTCAGATCGCGACGGACGGCGTGAGGCTCGAACTGGGCCACAACGGCACGCCGGGCCAAGTCTTAGAGAAAGAGGACCTGCGGCAGTACGTCTCTGACCTGGACATCTACGCGCGAATGTACAGGAGGATCCTTCGCCGGCTGCGTAGTGGCAGAGTGGTTGACCTCATCGCGAACGCCGGCCTCGACCTCGACACGAAGGACCACTTCCGTGACGAGCGATCGCTGCGGGAAGTCGCGAGCCATCTGAGGGCCGCCGGCCTAGAGGCGACCCTGATCGAGGACGAGGAGCATTCCGCCTACGCGGTGGCGTTCAAGGAGGGAACCGAGGCTTCGGGCTGCATCAACCTGGATCTGGCGGTGCAGCCCGAGTACCGGCGCCTTCGCTCACTGTCCCGGCAGCTTGCCGACCTGAATAAGCCGCCGTTCCTTATCGTGGGGAAGCGGTCTACCAGCAGGGCTGAGAACCCATTGCAGCTCCTCTCCCATCTCAAGGATGCAGCGATGAAGGACGCTTCGATACAGCGCTACAAAGGCCTTGGCGAGATGAATTCCGACCAGCTCTGGGAGACCACAATGACGGCGGAGACTCGCAGCCTGCTGCAAGTGCGCATCGACGACGCGGTCGAGAGCGAAGAGGTATTCACGACGCTCATGGGCGAGAACGTCGAGGCGCGCCGGAGATTCATCGGCGACAATGCGCTGGACGTCAAGAACCTCGATATCTGAGCGACTGCCCGGACCGGCGCTACGGCCGGGACTTGCGCGCCTCGCGGAACGAGCGGACGCAATAGCCTAGGAACATCGCCAGGTCGATTGCCATCGCGCTCTTGGCACCTGCCGCCAGCGGGTTTACCACCTCGCCGCCCATGAGGAGCCGCGCTATCTCAGGCAGGCCGCTCCAGGAGCCAGCGATGCCGATTACTGCCACTACCGCCGCAGCGTGCATCGCGTGTTTCGTCGACGCGGCCCGTCTTGCCACCAAGCCTAGGGCGACAAGAACACCCCCGAACGCGGCGGGAATCAGGGCTGTCAGGCTGACCAGTCCGCTGAGAACGTAAGCTCCGATCCCGAGGATGATCAGGCTCGCGCCGAAGCCGACCGTGAGTTTGGGCATGTTGAGTTTCATAAAGACCTCATTGTACGGACTTTGCAGGGGTTGCGGCGTTGCGTGCCGGCTGGCGCTGGCCGGAACCCCGGGCTCCAGTCACCTGGGAATAATTCTCCACCTAAGCGTTTTTCCACGGAATTGTCACGGACGCTTCTTCTACCGGTGCCCCGACTGGAATCTTGAATCTCCACCCTCAGGACAGAGGATTGATCGTCCCGGCAGTTTCGGCGGGCCATCCGCAAACCTTGGACAACAATCTCTTGCGAGGCAGGCGCGGCTCGTCTATCCCTTCACGCGCGAAGACCCCCGAGCCGGCACTGGCAAGCGAGTAGGAAGCCATGGAACGGCAATTGGCGCGCGTCGGCCGCTGCCCCGCCCCGCAGACGAATACGGGAGGGGCGTTTCGCCGTACAGCCATTCGCTAGACTCGAAGGAAAGCGCCTTGCCCCTTGGCAGGCATCTGCTGGCCTTCGGCATGGCGAGGACCTTCGTGAAAAGGGCGCGCGGCCGATACGGAGTGAATGCCCTCGACGAGGAACGCCGGGAAGGGTTCATGGATCGCCTCCAGCCGTGGGCCCACGCCTTGGAGACCAATGGGCTGCGCGGCCGGCGCTCGAACGGGCCATGCCGCAGACCAAGGAATTGGAGTAACCGCTGCCCGGACCCGGTTCATTCTCGTCGCGAGCGCCCCGCGTCGCTTACTTGCCTGACACCTTCCATGAGGCAAACGGAGTTGCTAGCACGGCGCGCCAGCTGACCGCCTATGCGCTCCGCCGGGACCTACCGTTCCTGTGTATCCGGCCCGGGGCCGCGTCCAGGCAATGGCAGGAGCGATCTGTCGAGAACGTGGAGCTGCGGCGAAGCAGGATGGCGGTTCGGATCGAGGCGGACCTGTGGCAGGACCCGGCGATCCTGCGCTACCTGGCGCCGTTGCGGTCGCGATTCAAGGCCTTCCGCCCGGATGTTGTGCATGTCACTTCGATGGGAGATTTCGGCCATCTCGGATGGAAGCTCGCCCGCGAGTTCGGCCTGCCTCTGGTGACTGCCTGGCACACCAACGTCCATGAGTACGCGGCATGGAGATTCGAGAAGGCCGTGCCCTTCATCCCGGCTCGCCCGAGGGGCGCGATCGCCGACGCGATCGAGCGGTTCGCACTGGCTGTTTCCATCTGGTTCTATCGCAAGGGGGCGGTCGGCCTGGCTCCAAACGCCGAGCTTGTCGATCTCCTTCGCGCAGGCACGCGCAAGCCGGCGTTCCTGATGGAGCGCGGGGTCGACACCGTGCTGTTCAACCCTGCCCGCCGCCAGCGCCAGGACACCGCGACCGTCCTCGGATACGTCGGCCGTCTCAGCAGCGAGAAGAACCTGCGCCTGTTCAAGCGCTTGGAGGAGGCGCTCCTTTCCGAGGGCCTGAGCGACTACCGCTTCGAGATCGTGGGCCACGGCGCGGAACTGAAATGGCTGCGGAGCAACCTCCGGCAGGCGCGGATGCGCGGCGTGCTGACGGGGGAACCGCTGGCGAAGGCCTACGCCAGCATGGACATTTTCCTGTTCCCCTCCCACACGGATACCTACGGCACTGTCGTCTGGGAGGCAAAGGCGTCCGGCGTGCCCGCCATAGTGACGAACAGCGGAGGGCCCCGGTACATCGTCCGAGATGGAGAGACTGGACTTGTCAGCCGTTCCGATGCCGAGTTCGTGGAGAACACGATCGCGCTCTACCGCGACCGGTCCAGGAGGTCGTGGATGGGCCAAGCTGCGCGGGAAACCGCTCTCAGGCAGTCCTGGGACTCGATTTTCGACCAGCTCTATTCCCAAGCGTACGCTGCGGCGGTCAGGAGCTAGGGGCGCGCTCAGCCGATCGTTTCGCAGACCGCAAGGCCGACCTCCTGGGTGGAGGCGGGCGGGCCTGCGGGCTTCAGGTCGGCCGTGACGCGGCCACTCTTGAGCACGTGACTGACGGCGCTCTCGACAGCCGCGGCCTCCTCGGTCAGGCCGAAGCTGTAGTTCAGCATTGCCGCGGCAGATCCGATTGCGGCAAGCGGATTCGCCTTGCCCTGCCCGGCAATGTCGGGAGCCGATCCGTGGACGGGCTCGAAGAGCCCCCGCCACGCGCCGTTCGGGAGGCGGTTGCCAACCGAGGCGGAGGGAAGCATCCCTATCGAGCCGGCCAGCACGGAGCCCTCGTCACTAAGAATGTCGCCGAACAGGTTCTCGGTAACGACCACGTCGAAAGCGGTCGGCCGCAGGAGAAGCTGCATCGCGCAGTTATCGACCAGCATGTGCTCGAGCTCGACGTCCTGGTAGTCCGCCGCCAGTTCGGTCACGACCTTCCGCCAGAGCTGGGAGTTTTCCAGGACATTTGCCTTGTCCACAGACGTGACCTTGCCTCGCCGCTTGCGCGCCAGCTCGAACGCCATGCGGCAGACCCGCTCGATTTCGGAGCGCGCGTACACCATGGAGTTGAGGGCGGTCTCGGCCCCCTCGGGGCCGTCGATGCCACGCGGCTGGCCGAAGTAGAGCCCGCCGGTGAGTTCCCGGACGATCAGGATGTCAGTGCCGCGCACGATGTCGTTCTTGAGAGGTGACGACTCGATGAGGCTTTCATAGCAGTAGACCGGACGCAGGTTCGCATACACGTCGAGAGCTTTCCGCAGGCCGAGCAGGCCCTTCTCGGGCCGCTCCGACGGCGGCAGGCTGTCGTATTCCGGCAGGCCGACGGCCCCGAGAAGGGTGGCGTCGGACGCTAGGGCGAGTTCGCGCGTCTCGTCCGGGAACGGCCCTCCGGTCTCGCGGATCGCGATCCCGCCGAGCAGCCCCTCGTGCAGCCGGAGTCCGTGACCCCACTTGGCAGCGACGTGATCGAGGACGCGGACTGCCTCCCGCGTGACTTCCGGACCGATCCCGTCACCAGGCAGGACAAGCACCCTCAATTCCATGCGTTCACCCATTGTACGGCTTGGGCACGACCCCCCGCGGGGCCTAAGATGGAGGGCAGATGACACGCAGGGAATGGCTGACGCGCAGCGGCAACGGCTTCGGCGGCCTGGCGCTGGCGGCCATGCTGGCGGAGGAGAGGGCCCGCTCCGCAACGGGCCGGGCCGCGAACCCCATGGCGGTCCGGGCGCCTCACTTTCCGGCCAAGGCCAGGAGCGTCATCTTCCTGTTCATGGACGGCGGTCCGGGCCAGATGGACTCCTTCGATCCGAAGCCCCGGCTGCGCGCCGAGCACGGCCGGAAGATCCAGCTTCCCGAGATTCCGACAACCGTATTCAACATCACGGACAAGGTGTTCGGCTCGCCGTTCGAATTTAGGCAGCACGGCGAGTCGGGCCTGTGGGTCAGCGACCTGTTCCCGCACGTGGCAGGGTGCGCGGACGACCTGTGCGTCGTGAATTCCATGGTGGCGGACCACTCCGAGCACACAGCCGGCAACTATTTCGTCCACACGGGCTCGGGCTTCCAGGGCCGCCCGTCGATGGGGGCCTGGGTCACCTACGGGCTGGGCAGCGAGTGCGACGACCTGCCGGGCTTCGTGGTGCTGGACAGCGGCCTCATACCTCCCGGAGGCATGGACTGCTTCGGCAGCGGGTTCCTTCCGGCTTCCTACCAGGGCATGCTCTTCCGGAGAGGCGAGCACCCCATCGCCGACATCGTTCCGCTCGAAGCCGATCCGGCCCTGCAGGCAGCGAAGCTGGATCTCATTCGCAATCTAAACCGAGGAGTCGTGCAGCGCCTCGGCACTGTGAGCGAGATCGAGGCCACGATTTCAAACTACGAACTGGCCTTCCGCATGCAAAGCGCGGTGCCGGAGTTGCTGGATCTGGCCGGCGAGTCCGAGGCGACCAAGGCGATGTACGGCTTGGACGAGGACGAGACGAGCGAGTTCGGCCGCCAGTGCCTGCTGGCCCGTCGCATGGTCGAGCGCGGCGTTCGCTTCATCGAGCTGCTGACGCCGGCTCGCAAGGGCCAGGATCGGTGGGACCAGCACCAGAGGCTGGAAGAGGGCCATCAGGTGAACGCGCGCGCGACGGACAAGCCGATATCGGGCCTGCTGAAGGACCTGAAGGGTCGCGGTCTCCTCGATTCGACGCTGGTGGTCTGGGGCGGCGAATTCGGCCGCACGCCCACGGCGCAAACGAACGGCAACGATTTCAACAAGGACACGGGCCGCGATCACAACCCCTTCGGGTTCACCATGTGGCTGGCCGGCGGCGGAGTCAAGGGCGGGACCCGGTACGGGTCGACTGACGAGTACGGGTACTTCGCGGTCGAGAACAAGGTCCACATGCACGACTTGCACGCGACCATGCTGCATCTGCTGGGTCTAGATCACAAGAAACTCACCTACCGCTACAGCGGGCGCGACATGCGCCTGACGGACGTGCATGGCGAGATCGTCCACGACATTCTCGCGTGAGGCGGCAGCCGCTCGCGCCGCGCCGGATCAATCGCCGCCCAGGTCGCGGAGGAAGATGTCCTGGAACCGCATCCTGCCCTCACCCCCGGAATGAAGCTGGAGCGCAATGACGCCTTCCTCGGCCCCGGGGGAAGGATAGGTGAAGTCCAGGACGCGGATACCGTTCAAGTGAACGACGTAGTGGTTGCCTTCGACCTCGATGAGCATCTCGTTCCAGTCGTAAGGCCGGATCACGGTCTCGTACTGGGGGGACGGCCAGGCGATCCATCCCTTCCCGTCGCCGTAGATGCCGCCCGTGTGGTGCCCTAGGGTCCGGTCGATCTCGATCTGGCGACCGGCCACGATCCTGGGCGTGTCGCCCTCGAATGCGGTGTGGATGTAGACGCCGCTGTTGCCGTCGGCTTCGCACTTGAAGCGCAGGGACAGGTGGAAGTCGCGGTAGGAGCGTTCCGTTACCAGGTAGCCGTATTCCTTGGTGATGCCCTGACCGTGGATGGCTCCGTCGACGACCTCCCAGCTCTCCTGGCCGACCTTCTTCCATCCGGTCAGGTCCTGGCCGTTGAAGAGCGAGACCCATTCCGGTCCGAGCACCCGGGGCCTCGGCCTGCTCTGGGCCGCCAGCATGGCTACCAGGGACAGAGCGAGAGCAGCAGTTCCGATCAGGCGTTGCATGGAGTGATCTATCGTAGCCAATGCGCGCGGCTGGCACGATGGATGGCGTTATGATGGCACTACTTGCGGCAGGGAGGGCATCAGAATGCAGCAATTGATCAAGCGGTTTCTTGACAAGGATCTGACGCGGCGGGGGCTCTCCCGGGAGCTGGCGTCGGTCGGACTGACGGCAGTTGCAGCGCAATCGCTGCTGAAGACTCTTGACGCCACGGAGACGGCGGGATCCAGCCTTTCGGTTCCCGGGACGAGGGAACTGACCGGCAGCGGCGGCGAGCTGGTCATGGAGCAGGCCAAGGCCGCGGGCTCCGAATATCTCTTCACGAATCCCGGTTCGTTCGAGGTCGGCCTCTTCGACGCGCAGATCACCTCGGGCGTCCCTCTGATCATGGGATTGCATGAGGGAATAGTCGTTGCCATGGCCGACGGCTATCACCGGGCCAGCCTGAAGCCGGCGTTCGTCAATGTCCACGTCATTGCGGGCACGGCCCAGATGGGAGGGCAACTCTACAATGCCAGTCGCGACGGTTCCGCCCTCGTGGTCACCGCGGGCATGCTGGACAACGAGCTTTGGAGCGACGAAGGCATTCTGGCGCCGCGGCCGGGCTACGACCAGAAGGAGGTTCCGCGACAGTTCACCAAGTTCTGCTGGGAATCGCGCGACGCGCGGAGCCTGACGATGATGCTGCGCCGGGCCTACAAGGTTGCCACGACGCCCCCGGGCGGGCCGGTATACCTGGCGATGACCAACGGAGCGCTCGAGACGAAGGGAGTGACGTCGCAGATTGTCCCTGGCGAGCGCTTCCTGATGTCCACGCGCCCGCGCCCGGAGGCAGCAGCGATCGAGCAGGCCGCCGACTGGCTCACCGAGGCGAAGCGGCCGCTGATCGTCGTGGGGGACGAGGTTTGGAAGTCCGGGGCTCAGGCCGCTCTCGAGAGGTTCGCCGAGAAATACCGAGTTCCGGTCGCTTCCGGCACGGGCGGCTACTTCAACTTCCCGTCGCGGAATCCGTTGCACCTGGGCCGGTTCAGCATGCGCTCGGCATACGCGAGCGCCGGCATCGACCTTGCCCTGATGGTAGGCGCCCGGGATTTCGGGATCTGGCGGCTGCCCACTGGTCCTGAGGCGCCCTTGGACGCTCGCATCGTCCGCATTGGTCTCAACACCGGCAACATGGGGCGCAACTACCCGACCGACCTGCCCATGCTCGCTGACGTGAAGCAATCCCTGTCCGATTTGGACGCAGCGCTCGAAGACAGGATTCCCCGGCAGCGGATGGATGCGTTCGGGAGGGAGCGCGGCGAGGAGGTTCGCGGCATGACCGCGAAAATGTGGAGCGATTTCGACGGCAGGGTCCGCAACAACTTCGGCCTCGATCCGATGCATCCCGATGAAATGACCTACTTGATGGCCAAGACGGTCGATCGCAACGCGATTGTCGTCGGAGAGGTGCATTCCGGCTACAACCAGCACAACAACTTCCACTGGGGCTACGGAGATGGCGACCCGGTTTGGATTGGCTACACGGGGAACTCGCTCGGCTGGGGCATGGGCGCGGCCACGGGTGCCAAGCTGGCCCAGCCTGACCGTCCGGTCGTCTGCTCGATCGGCGACGGCGCGGTGATGTACCAGTCAAGCGCGTTCTGGTCCCAGGCGCGCTACGGCGTGCCGGTGCTGACGGTGGTTTGGAACAATCAGAACTACCAGACGGTCAGAGGCGGATTCCACCGCTATGACGGGCAGATGGCGGCCACCGGCAAGTACGCGGGGATGTACCTGGGGGATCCGGACATCGACTTTGTCCAGCTTGCGGCGAGTCAGGGCGTCAAGGGGGAGAGAGCGTCAACGGCCGGGGAGCTCGAAGCCGCCCTGAAGCGCGGCATCGAAGTCACGAATGGAGGCGAGCCCTACGTGGTCGAGGCATTGATCCGTCGCATCGGAGCAGGCGCGGACTCGACGTGGCACGAGGGGTTCAAGCTCAGCGACCGGATGGCGACTCCGGCTGCCTGAGGTCGGTCGAAGTCGTGCCGGCGACTCTCTAGGAAATGGCTGGCTGGCGAGGCGAGCGCAACAGCGCAGGTCCGCGGTACCGAGGGGCCGTGTGGTGCTGCGACTCTGATTTCGTGCGGTCTCCTCGCGACGCAAGGGTATGTGCCCGGGATCAGGCCTGCCCCAAGCCGTGCAGACCGACTAGCCCTCGAGATTGCGGCTGTGGAGATTCCTGTAGCGGCCCGATAGCTTCGTTAGTTACCGCTCGCCTCAGTTGTGGCGTAGCGTTTGTTGCGCCTTCGCTTGCCGACCGACACGCTCTATCGTTTGCCCTCAACCTGCGAGACTCGACCAAGACCTGACATTGTCGGAACTTGATGGTATAATTATGACATTCTAGGATTCTCATGTCCGACGGTCCACACAAGAGCCTCCCCATGTCCAGAGCTTGGAAGAAGCTTATGCTCTGCGCCGGCACGCCCGCGTTCCCTCTCGACGAAGTGGCCGACGCGTTGCAGTTGGCGCTCGTATCCGACTGGCGCAAGGAAATTCACCCCGTACTCCACAAGCGGATCCTAGAGATCGTCTATACAGGGGAAGGTCTGTTGTTTCGTGACCAGCAGATCACGCGACTTCAGGAGCTAGATGAGCATGTGGTCGGCTATCCACTTGCATTGGTACTGATCGATTGCGTCGCAAGGGCAGTAGATCGCGGTGATTGCGACCATTCATGCTTGGTTCGCGGAACCAGAGACGCCCTCTCAGACCGGGCTTCGCGATGCATGCGCCAGGTCGAGGAGCATTGTCACCGAGAGTGCTCCGATAGCGGTGTCGCCAACCTACTCAGTCGTCTTCGTCAAGCTGCTCTACGGATTGACTACTCTCAGCTCGCACAGGACCTGCTTGGGTGTCGGAATGAGACTCTTTCGAGGCCAAAGAGGAAGAAGACAGCGCTAGACGATGGAGTCCCGCTCGGATGAAGGTTCAGACAACAGCGACCAAGTCGCAACCCGCATACCGCGTCCACGTGGTTGAACCACAAGTCCCGGTCATCGATGGATGGACTAGGTGCGAAGTCGGGGAGGACTTGATTGTGGATTCAGACAGCATACACTCCTATTGCCTAGCGGCATGGGATTCCCGGGTGTACGACGCCTTTGTCTTAGCTGCCGCTGTCCAGTTCTGCGACTTGACGAATCGGCGACACGCACCGATCTGGGGAAGGAACATTCAGCTACGTGTCCCTGTTCACGATCCTGATCGGTGGAATTCGCCCGACATTTCGAAGACGCTGCACGCCGCCCTCGGATTGTTGACCGGTGACCAATGGCAGGTTATCTTCACCCCGAGAAAGGATTACTTCCCCTCACCGGCGCAGGCTGGCTTCTGTATTCCGGACTCCACCGGGATCGTCATGCCGTTTAGCGACGGGCTAGATTCGCTGGCAGTAGCGAAGCTGATGGAGCGCAAGCTCGGTTCCAGTTTGATTCGCGTCCGTCTTGGGTCGAATGCACTCTCGAACCGCAATGGCAATCGTACGGAGCAACCGTTTGCAAATGTGCCGTTTAGGGTCAAGACGGGGCGGACGGTTGAGTTCAGCGCTAGGTCGAGAGGATTCAAGTTCATGCTGCTTTGCGGGATAGCTGCGCATCTCTTGGGAGCGCAGGAGATTGTAGTCCCTGAGAGCGGACAGGGAGCATTGGGGCCAGTCCTAGTCCCAGTCGGGCAAGCATACGAGGATTACCGATGCCATCCGGTCTTTACTGACCGCATGACGGCCTTGGTCGGGGCTCTTTTTGGGCATAGCGTCCGCTACCGCTATCCGCGGTTGTGGTGCACAAAGGGCCAGACACTCAGAGAAGCCATGGGACCCCAAGATAACGAAGTCGATCCGTCAGCCAGTCGTTCATGCTGGCAAAGTGCACGACATGTTTCTGTGCTGGGAAAACGACGCCAGTGCGGAATCTGCGCGGCTTGCTTGTTGAGGCGAATGAGTATACACTCGATTTCATTTCAAGAAACTCCAGAAACTTATGTCTGGGAAAACCTGTGTTCGCCAAGGTTCTTGGACGGTGCCGCGACTGGATTCAAACACGGGAACCCTTCAGGATCTCTTTGGAAATACGTGATTGCCGGTGTTCTTCATCTCGAGCACCTATCTGCTCTCTGCAGCCCTGATAGAAATGAGGTAACGATCAATCGACAGTGCTTCGCTTTGAGCCGTTCACTCGGAATCCCGGAAAGCAAGATCCGCAAGAAGCTGAAGGGGTTGCTCCGGCAGCACAAGACAGAATGGACCAGCTTTGTTGACTCTTTGGGGTCACAGTCTTTCGTAGCCAGTTGGGTTGATCGCGAGTAGAAAGATGTCTTCGCAAGAACTGAGTTCAGCCAGCATCGGAGCTCGCCTGCGGATGGCGCGCGAAGCGGCCGGCATGACGCAGGCAGAAGCTGCATCTCGGATAGGTGCCGCGAGGACGACTCTAGTGGCGATCGAGAAAGGGTCCAGACGGATTCGCACCGGAGAGATGCAGCACCTTGCGCGCGCCTATGGCACTTCCGTGAACTCAATCCTCAGGCGGGAGGCCGTGTTTCTTGAACTTGTGCCAAAGTTTCGGAAGCTCGCCACGAGCGGGGACTCGGCATGCGATGCAGCCGCCAAGCTTCTGGAGGATCTTGTTCGGGCAGAAGTTGAACTTGAGACCCTCCTCGGTGTCAGCCGGGCCTTCAACTACCCCCCAGAGCGGCCCCTCATGCCCGGGGATGTAGTTGCTCAAGCCGAGCATGACGCCACAGAGTTGCGGCAATGGCTTGGATTAGGTCTGGCTCCGGTTCGCGACATGGTGAGCCTTCTCGAACTAGACCTTGGAGTGCGCGTGTATATCCGCCCGCTCGAACCGAAGGTCTCCGGACTCTTCGCATTTGAAGAGGGCTGTGGCGCTTGCATGCTCCTCAATGCCAAACATCCGGTCCAACGCCGCAACCAGACCGCTGCACACGAACTCGGGCATTTTGTATCCAGTCGCGGAACACCTAGCGTAATGCGAGCGGACAGCTTGAGGAAATCACGGGAAGAGCGCTACGCGGACGCGTTCGGACGAGCATTTCTAACGCCTGTCCGCACAGTCACCCAACGATTTCGCCAGATCACAGCTGGAGCTTCTAGGCTAACCCGCCGTCACATCATCGTAATGGCTCACTATTTCCGGGTTTCCCACGAGGCAATGGCCCGACGACTTGAGGAACTCAGTCTCACAAAGCGGGGCACTTGGGACTGGTTCCAAGAGCACGGGGGAATCGCGAATCAACAAGCCCTAGAAGTTCTGGGCGATTTGGTCGAAGATCCTGACAATGATCAAGATATCCGTCGTCCCACAACTCTGCGGATTCACCTGCTAGCAGCGGAGGCTTGGCGGAAAGAATTGCTTAGCGAGGGTCAGCTCGCTGGGCTCTTGCGGCTTGACCGAGTCCAGTTACGGGAGCTCCTGGATGAAGTGGAGGACGAAAGGAGCATGGCGGATGGAGCCCCCGAACTGCCTGAATAGCTCTGCCGTCCCGGTTGTTGCCGACGCCAGCGTTGTTATCAACCTCAACGCAAGTGGTTGCGTTGATTCCATTTTGGACGCGCTTCCCAACCGCTTGCTGATACCAGAAGAGGTTGCGGGAGAAGTCAAGCGCGGGCGTAGGAAGGTCAATGACGGAGCTAGATCCATTTCGAATCTCAATTCACACGGCTGGGCGGAGACGGTGGCACTCAGCCCAGTGGGGCTTCGGAGATTCCGGGGCCTTGTTAACGGCCCGGCGGGCCAAACCCTAGGTGATGGCGAAGCGGCGACAATCGCCATTGCCCTCGAACTTGGTGCAATCGGCCTCATCGACGAACGGAAAGCCCTCCGGATCTGCTCGGAGCGATTTCCCCGGTTCTTAACAGGCGTCACGCTAGATGTCTTCAGTCATCACCGGGTCAAGTCCGCGCTAGGTCGCGCGCGACTTTCTGAAGCGGTCTTGAATGCTCTGTATTGGGGTCGCATGCGCGTTCCGACGCACTATTTGCAGTGGGTAGTCGATTTGATCGGTACAGCCAACGCAAGGAAGTGCCGGTCGTTGCCCCGGTCGGTTCGACACCGCGAAGAAACCGCATAGCATCGGCACGCGCCGGCAACGGAAATCGCCGCGTCCGGCGGGCCGGAGCTGGACCTAGCCCGAATCGCTCACCAAGTGTAGGTAGCTTCGGTTGTGGGCGTCCCGGGCCATGACCACCCAATAGCCACTCTCAATGGTTTTGGCGCTGAGTTATAGGATCCCTGTCGTTTCGTGCCCGTCCATGAACGACGTGCCGGGTACCACCTATTCCGCGGGTTTCGCTGACTGGTCCAGGTCCTCTGCAGCAGACGAGGGTTCGGCCCTCGTCGCTTGCAACTCGGCGTACGCCTCCCGCTTGCTGATTCCTCGCTCGCGGGCGGCCTGCTTGATGGCGTCCATGCGTTGGTGCCCGTCCCGTTCCAACTGGCTCACCCTGGCTGGCACGGATTCCTCGCAGGTTGCCGCGCCGGCGTCTTCCGGCCCGACTAGGATGACGAACTCCCCCTTGATAGCAGGCCGCCGGGCGAGTTCCCGCAGTACGGAGGAGGCCGTACCCCGCAAGAATTCCTCGTGCAGCTTTGTCAGTTCCCTGCCAAGCGCGACCGTTCGATCTCCTAGCACGTCCAGCAGGTCGGCCAGCATGTCCAGAACCCGATGCGGGGCCTCGTAGAGGACGATCGTGGTTTCCGTGGCCTTGATGGCTTGCAGCGCCGCCCGTCGTTTCGCCTTTCTTGGCGGCAGGAAGCCCTTGAAGAGAAAGCTGTCCGTCGGGAGTCCCGACGCCGACAGGGCGGCAACCGCCGCGCTGGGTCCGGGGATTGGCACGACTTCGACTCCGGCTTCCAGCGCGGCGCGAACTACGCGGTATCCGGGATCGGAAATGCCGGGCGTGCCGGCGTCCGACACCAGCGCGACCGACTCGCCTTCGACGGCCCGGGCCGCGATTTCGCGGGCGCGTGCCGCCTCGTTGTGCTCGTGGCAGCTCAGGAGCGGCTTCTCGATGTCGAAGTGCCGGAGCAGGCGACCGGTATGACGGGTGTCCTCGCACGCGATCACGTCGGCCTCTCGGAGGGTCCGAAGCGCCCTCAGCGTGATGTCCTCGAGGTTGCCAAGCGGTGTGGAGACCAGATACACTGCGCCGCAAGCCATAGTTCGTTCCAGTGTGGCGGCGAATGGCCCCCCGTTCAAGGTCGCCGCGGGCCGGTTCTTCCTCACGTGCCCCCGTCTGGTGCTTTCGGGAGAGTCGGTACCGGACTGGGCGGCCGCTTCGGCCGGCGCCCTTCTTCTCGCGCGAGCCGTCTTCAGCGACGCGTTGCAAGTGTCGGCAAGGCTCTCGCTCCCCTAGCCCTCGAACCCGCCGTCCAGCTCGAACGCATGGCCCAAGTTCAGCATTGTCTGTTCCCGGAAGTGGTTGGCCAGGATCTGCATCCCGACCGGCAGGCCCTCCGGAGTCGTGCCGCACGGCACGCTCATGCCCGCGATTCCCGCCAGGCTGCCGGTAATCGTGTAGATGTCTGACAGGTACATTTGCAGGGGATCGCTGGTCTTTTCCCCGAGCTTGAACGCCGGAAACGGCGATACAGGCGTAATGATCGCATCCACCTCGTCGAAGGCATTCGAGAAGTCACGGGCGATCAGCGCGCGGACCTCCTGCGCCTTCTTGTAGTAGGCGTCGTAGTAGCCAGCGCTCAGGACATACGTGCCGAGGATGATCCGCCGCGTAACCTCCGACCCGAAGCCCTCGGCGCGAGAATTGCGGTACATCTCGCTCAGGGTCCCGGAACTCTCGGAACGCCTGGAATAGCGCACGCCGTCGTATCGGGCGAGATTCGAACTCGCCTCGGCCGTGCAGATCAGGTAGTAGCTCGCGATCGCGTACTTCGTGTGCGGCAAGCTGATCTCCACTGCCCGGCATCCGAGGCGCTCGAGCTTGCCGATTCCGGCTTCGATCCGAGCCCCGACCGCCGAGTCGAGGCCTTCCGCGAAATACTCGGACGGGATTCCGATTTTCAAGCCCTCGACCTTCTCGCTGAGCTCGCCGGCGTAGTCCGGCACCGGGAGGTTCGCCGCGGTCGAGTCGAAAGGGTCCCCGCCGGCGGTCGCCGCTAGGAGGCTCGCTGAGTCCTTGACGGTTCTCGAGAACGGCCCGATGTGGTCCAGCGAGCTTGCGAAGGCGACCAAGCCGTAGCGCGAGACCCGGCCGTACGTCGGCATCACGCCGATCGCGCCGCAGAACGACGCGGGCTGCCGAATCGACCCGCCCGTGTCCGAGCCGAGGGAGATCGGTGTGTATCCCCCCGCGACTGCCGCGGCCGACCCCCCGCTGGACCCGCCCGGGACGCGCTCCGGGTCGGCGGGATTTCGCACGGGGTAGAACGCGGAGTTTTCGTTGGACGAGCCCATGGCGAACTCGTCGCAGTTGGTCTTGCCGACGATGACGGCCCCGGCTCGTTCCACGGCCTCGACGGCGGTGGCGCTGTAGGGCGCGATGAAGTTCGCCAGGGCGCGAGACGCGCAGGTCGTCCTCTCGCCCTCGGTCATGATCACGTCCTTGACAGCGAGCGGCACGCCCCCGAGGCGGCCAATCTCCCTGCCCTCCGCGATCAAGCTGTCGACCCGGTCGGCCGCCGCGAGCGCTCTCTCCGGCGTGAAGCTGAGGAATACTCCCGACGCTTCGTTCTCGGTCTCGCCCATTCGCAGCGCTTCTTGCGCGAGTTCCCTCGCGCTGAATCGCCGCTCCCGCAGGCTCTGCTGGATCGACTCGATGGTGAGCTCGCGATAGTTCTCCATCGGAAGCCTCAGCGCTCGATCACCTTGGGGACCTTGAAGTGTCCTGCCCCGGACAGGGGCGCGCACCGCAGGGCGGCGAGTTGGTCCAGGCTCCGGCCGGGATCGTCCGGGCGTAGCTGAGCGGCGTTGCCCTCGTGCAGCACCTGCGCCATGGGCTCCACGCCGGAGGTGTCGAGCTCGTTGAGCTGGTCCACGTACGAGAGGATCTCTTCCAGGTCTCTCGCGTACCGGGCCGTATCCTCGCTGCTCAGGCGCAAGTTCGCCAGCCTCGCGATCTTGAGGACTTGTTCTGGCGTGATCTTCATGGCGTACCGCCGTCCTTGCCCTTGCCCCCGGCGCTCGCCAAGCGGAACTCGATTGTCCGCACCGAGGTGTTCCGCAGTTCCGTCTGGAGGCAGCTGGCTATCTGCGCCCGCATCGGCCCGAGGAGTTCCAAGTACGGCGGATCCTGCACTTCGACGACCAGCGTCGCCGACTCGACCTTGACCGGCGTCGAGCGCTGAGCCAGAAGCGGGCCCACCGTCTCAGGCCAGTATCCCCGGATCAGGTCCAGTTCATCTAGGAACGGAGCCTGGCCCTGCTGGAACAGTCGAGGGAGAATGCTCTTGGCCTGTTCCATCCGTGGCGGTAACGCCATTCTATCGCATGCGTCGGAATCGACGCCCTTCTGCAGCTCCGTGCCAGGTCGGACGAGGCTCGCGTGCGGGCGCTCTACGACACGCTCTGCGGCCGGTCGGCGAATCCCTTCCGTATAATGAGATACTTGTGAAAGGGGTGGAACTGTAAGTCCCGCTCGCCCGTACGCTATGAAGCTGCATTCCTGGGACGAAGTCGAGCTGGAGAACCTCAGCAAGACCGCCTCGCGGCGCGTGATCCACAGCGAACGCATGACGACCGCGCGGATCCTGCTCAAGAAGGGCGGGGTGGTGCCCCGTCATAGCCATGAGAACGAGCAGATCAGCCATGTCTTGGAGGGTTCTCTCGTGTTTCAGTTCGACGACCGGGAAATCACGGCCGGCGCCGGCGACCTCGTCGAGATCGCATCGCACGAGCCGCATCGAGTCGTGGCGCTCGAGGACTCTGTCGCGATGGACGTGTTCCAGCCGGTTCGGCAGGACTGGATCCAAGGCGACGACAGCTACCTCAGGAAACCGTCCGGATCCTGACTGCGTACTTGCTAAGCGACTTCAGGAGAATGATCACCCGCGCCGCGCCCGGAACGACCGGCTATTCGCAGGGACGCTCACCGCAGCGATAAATCGATGGACTTGGGAATTCGGAACCGGGCGGCGGTCGTGACGGCGGCCAGCCGCGGCATGGGACGCGCCATAGCGGAAGCGCTGGCGGCCGAGGGCTGCAAGCTGGCGATCTGCTCGCGCGATCCGGCGGCCATTGGCTCCGCGGCGGCAGCGATCGGGGAGGGGCACGGGGCGATGGTATTCCACCGGGCTGTGGACGTAAGCGACACGGCTGCTCTTCAGGCGTTCGTCGCCGAGGCTCGCGAGGAGATCGGGCCCCTCAGCATCGCCGTCGCTAACGCAGGCGGTCCGCCGGGCGGCCGGTTCGAGGATTTCGGGGCGGACGACTGGACCGCGGCGTTCCGGTTGAACTTCCTCAGCTCGTGGGCCCTCATCCAAGCGGTGCTGCCTGACATGCGGGCCCAGCGGTGGGGCCGCGTGGTCACGCTGACGTCCACTTCCGTGCGCCAGCCGATCGAGGGGCTCATCCTCTCCAACGGCGTCCGCGCCGCTGTCGTCGGCATGCTCAAGACCCTGGCCGCCGAGTACGGCCCGGAGAACATCCTGTTCAACAACGCCGGCCCCGGCCTCGTCGCCACCGACCGCCTGCTGAGCATTGCGCAGCGACGGGCCGACCAGGCCGGGGTGAGCCGCGAGGACATGATCGAGCGGCTCGCTAGCCAGACGGCGCTCCGGCGAGTCGGTCGGCCCGACGAGTTCGCTGCCGTCGTCGCGTTCCTCTGCTCGGAGAAGGCAAGCTACGTTACGGGAACATCAACGATGGTCGACGGCGGGCTTGTAAAGGCTGTTTGACGGAAACCGAAATGCGATTCGATCGATTCAAGGCGCTCCCGGCGTGCGCGCTTGCCCTGCTGCTCGGCGGGGCGGGCGCGCAGTCGCCGCCCCCCTCGGTTCCCGAAGACGAAGCGCCTGAATGGGTCTCGAACCAAGGTGCCCGGCTCGTTATTGGGCAGGACAGCTTCACGCGGCAGAACCCGGTGTCGAGCCGCGAGGTGCTCGGCGCGGCGCAGGGCGTGGCTTTCGCCGGCAACCAGCTCTTCGTGGCGGACGGCAACCGGCTTGGCGCCCTGCCCGTGAACAACCGGGTCCTGATCTACAACAACGTATCCGGCTTCGTGCCGCAACCGGACCAGCTGCTCCCGCAGCAAGAGGCCTGCCCGGCTTGCATAGGCGTGCCCGACACGGTGCTCGGGCAGTCCGACTTCGACACGACGGATTCCTCGGACCTGCCGGAAGTCCCGGGCTTGAACAACCCGTCGGCCGTTCACAGCGACGGGATCAGGCTTGCGGTCGCCGATACCAACAACAACCGCGTTCTCCTGTGGCACGCTGTTCCGTCGGCTAGCGGCACGGACCCCGACGTTGTCCTCGGCCAGTCCGACTTCACGAGCAGCTTCCCGGAAACTTCCCCGACCGGGATGCGGGGGCCGCAAGGAGTCTGGCTGGACGGAGGCAGGCTCTTCGTTGCGGACACGCAGAACAGCCGCATCCTGATCTGGAATGCGATCCCGACATCCAACGCCCAAGCGCCGGATCTCGTGCTTGGCCAGCCGGATCTCAACACCCGCCACGAGGCCGATCTCACGCAAGGCGTGTACGAGGCGGACGAGAAGCACATGCTCGACCCGGTCTCGGTCACCGTCTCCGGCGGACACCTGTTCGTGGCGGATCTCGGCTTCAACCGCGTCCTGATCTTCAACGGAGTGCCTACTCAGAATCACGCGGCCGCCGATGTGGTCGTGGGCCAGCCGGACTTCTCATCCAGCCTGCCCAACAACAGCGAGGCGCTGTGCGAGCCGATCGGCCCGCTCGACGACGACGGTAGCCGCAGCGAGAACGAGACGCCCCCCTCGAACGTGCCTCTCGCTGTGCCGCTTCCGCCCCGGCTGGGCGAGATCGACTCGGACGTGGACCGCTATCCGCGACGCTGCGAGAGCACCCTCAACTTCCCTCGCTTCGCCTTCGCGGTGGACGGCAGCCTGTTCGTGGCGGATGCGGGCAACGACCGCATCCTGGTCTACGACGGGATCCCGACCGAGCACGGTGCGAACGCAGACCTCGTGATTGGCCAGCCCAACTTCGTCCAGCTCACCGAATCGGAGGGTCCGGGCAGCATTCGATCGCCGTCCTCGATGGCCTACGACGGGGAGAACCTCTACGTGGCGGATCCCTTCACCAGGCGAATCCTGGTCTTCACGCGCGGCCTGGACCTGATCACTTTCGAAGGCATCCGCAACGCTGCGGCGATCCGCATCCACAGCCGCGGGCATCTCGAGTTCGACCAGGAGCTTCCGGTCGACATCTCGGACACGGAGCTCGACGAGTCCCAGCAGCCTCCCGTGCTGCCGGGCGGGGAGGAGCTCAAGGTCACAATCGACGGCGTCGAACTGTTCTACACAACCGTGGAGGGCGAAACCGCGCAGGATGTCCGGGACAAGATGGTCGACATCATCAACAACGATGGCTCGCTGCCCGTCACCTCGTATCCGTCTCTGGGCGTCGGACGGCATGCGACCGGGGAGGTCCGGTTCGGAGGCGAGGCCCGTCCAGGAGACCTCGTCACCTTGGATATCAACGGGCGCCAGTACAGCTTCACCGTGCCCGACGGAGACATTCCCGAGCGGTTCGTCGACCGCCTGAACTACCTGGTGGACACCGCCGCCGACCCCGAGGTGATCGTCGAGCGCAGGATCGACCAGATCGAGACTCTCGAGCTGGTCCACAAGAACGTCGGACCGGTGGGCAACAGCCTGCCGTTCTCGATCAGCATCACGTCCGGCTCGCCCACGACAACCGAGGTGTCCGGTCCGACACTCGCCCGCGGCAAGGTGAGCTATCGGGCCAACTTGCTCGCGAAGAGGGAAGGTCCGCAGGGCAACTGGACCCAGGTCGAGCTGCGCAACAGCGGCACCGAGCTGGATGCAACGACCTCCGGGTCCCGCCTGACCGGCGGATCGGACGCCCGCGACCTGCCTCCCGGGACGATCGCGACGATCTTCGGCGAGGACCTCGCAAGCGAGAGCGTCAGCATCGAGGACGGGATCGAGCTGCCGACCGAACTCGGCGGCGTGCAGATTCTCGCCAACGGGAGGCTGGCGCCGCTGCTAATGGTCTCCAATGAACAGATCAACTTCCAGGTGCCGTGGGAGCTCGAGGGAACCGGCTTCAGCTTTTACGTGCGGAGGACGATGGCGGACGGCAGTGTCCAGGTCTCCGCGGCCAGGGCGAACCAATCCGTGCGCGCCGCGCCGGGGCTGTTCGCGGTCGACGGCGAGGAGCCGCGCCTGGGCATGGCCGTGCACGCCACCGGAGTCGCCGAGGGCACAGTGGCGGTCACTGTGCCCGACCGACCGCGCGACGACGACCCGAATAACGACGAGACCGAGAACCGCCAACTCACGCAGGAAGGCGCCGAGGGCCGGATCGTGATCAACGGTCGCGAGTACTACTACCGCTCGCCCGGCGACGAAGGCCCCGAGCAAATCCGCGGCCGCTTCATCGCGCTTGTCAACGAGGGCGACGGGGATCCGGAGGTGGTCGCCTCGGCGGGCACGGTCGGATTCTTCTCGGCGCGAGCGGACTTCAATTTCGAGGGCGAGCCCACGGCCGGCGACACGGTGACGATTACCGTGCGGGACCGCCCCTACAGCTACACGCTGACCGAAGAGGATGCCGAGGACTCGGACACCGCGCTCCTCATCATGCGCAACATCCTGGTGCGTTCCGTCAACGCCGGCGTGGGCGACCGCGAGGTCACGGCCCGAGGGCTGCAGGTCGTCGGGTCGGTGAGGATGCAGATCGTGGCGCGATCGCTCGGGTCGGACGGCAACGAAATCCCGTTCGGTTTGGAGGTTTCGTCGGGCGCGGGCATCGAGGTTGTCACGAACCGGGAAAACGGTTTCCTGGAAGACGGCAACACTCCTCCGGTGGTCATCCTCAAGGCGCGCGAGGCCGGCAAGCAGGGCAACGACATCACCTACGCGGCTAGGGGCACCGAGGTGCCGGACGACGATCCAACGACACCCGACACGAACGAGCGGACGGAGGCCGAAGTGCTCCTGACGCTCTCCGCGCGCGGCTCGCATCTTTGCTGCGGAAACGAGCCGTTCTCCGCGATTACCGAGGAGAACCCGGTCGTGCCGGGAGAGCTAATCATCGTTTTCGGAACGGGCCTGGGCCTCACTGACAACCAGGAGGACGTCGAGACCGGCCGGCCGACGGCTGAAGGGACCGTCGCCAACGTGCCGCTCGTAGCGAACGATTTCGTTTCCTCGCAATTCGGCGGGCGTACGGCGCAGGTGGAGTTTGTGGGGCTGATGGAGGGATCGGTCGGCGTCTACCAAGTCAATTTGCGAACGAACACGGACATTGTGGACAACCCGTCCACGCCGCTGTGGATCGCTCAAGGCCTGTTCATCAGCAATACGATCACGCTGCCCGTGAAGAACCTCGTGCCGCGGCCGCCGGCAGACTTCTAGCCCGCCGCTAGATATGCCATTCGATCAGGTCGCCGTTCAGCTTCGTCTTGACCGTCCTGGAGCCTTGCCGGGCCTCGACCTTGTCTTCGGCCCAGTTCTCTAGGATCCGCCGCAGGTCCTCGACTAGGCGGGGCTGGCTGGCGGCGCGATCGTTTGTCTCCCCGGGATCCTCGTCCACGTTGTAGAGCCTTGCCAGGCCGCTCTCCGAGACCAGCAGCTTCCACGGGCCCCGCCGCACCGCAGCATTCGGGCCGGAGCGCCATACGAGATGGCCGTGCGGGGAACTGTCAAGCCTGCCATCCAAGAACGGCAGGAGGCTGACGCCATCGAGATCGTACTTGCCGGCTTCGCCCCCTGCGGCGTCGAGTGCTGTCGGGAAGATATCGAGCGAGGTGACCGGATGCTCGAATCTTGCGCCGCCAGCCAGCCGCCCCTTCCATTGCAGCAGGTAGGGGACGCGGATGCCGCCCTCGTAGAGGTTGCGCTTGTGGCCGATCAGCGGGAAGTTGCGCTTGCCGTCGATGTCGCTTTGCTTGGCGGCACCATTGTCGCTGGCGAAAATCACGAGCGTTCTCTCCTCGAGGCCGTGCTTTCTCAGCTCGGCCAGCACAGCTCCGACCCAGTCGTCGAGCGCGCTGATCATCGCTGCGTAGATGCGCTGGGTTTCGTCGGCGATCCCCGGGAACCGCTCGTAGTACTTGTCGATCGTCTGGATCGGGCCGTGCGGGGCGTGAAAGGCTAGGTAAAGGAAGAACGGCCTGTCCCTGTTTCGTTCGATGAAGCTCACGCCCTCCCGTCCGAGGCGATCCGTGAGGTACTCGTCCATCCGAACCCTATCCCGGCCGCTGACGAGGCCACGGAACCGGCCTGACGTGTCGGACTCGCCAGAATCCTCGTGGCCCGGCGCGATGCGCGCGTTCGGCCAGCTCGGGTCGACGAAGCGCGAGCCCGAGGCCATTCCGAAGAAGGTATCGAAGCCGCGGTCCAGCGGGTGGTAGCCATCGGCCATGCCCAGCTGCCACTTGCCGACCGCACCTGCGGCGTAGTCCGAGCGCTTCAATGCGGACGCGAGGGTCGTCTCGCTTTGCGGTAGCGACTTGCGGGCCGCCCCGACCGGCCCGACCGCCTGCGAATTCAGTTCCTTGCCCCAGCGCTGCTGGTAGCGCCCCGTCATCAGCGCCGGCCGGGACGGATTGCAGACCGGAGCGGTCATGTAGCCTGACGTGAAGCCGATCCCGCTGGCGGCGATGGAGTCGATGTTCGGCGTCGGGATGTCGCCCCCGTACCATGAGACGCTGCCGTAGCCAAGATCGTCGGCTAGCAGGACGACTATGTTGGGCTTGTCGGATTGAGCATCGGCGGCGACGGCAGCCAGGAGGCCGGCGAGGACGCAAGAAGAGAGTCGAACTGGCGACAACCATGCGCCGGGCAATTTGAACGGATCCATCCGGTGCCCATGCTACCTCACGGCTGCAGCCTGACTTGCGCCCGGGGGTATGCGGGCGCCCAGCACCTTCCATGAGATTCAATCATTCCGAGTCGAATCCCGAGTCACGCGGCAATGGGGCTGTTGCGCTGGATCCCAAAAGTGCCGAGGACCGAATTCTCCTGCTGCCGCACGGCAGTCGCAAGCCTCCCGGCCGACGCTCGGACCGTGCCGGCTCGCGAGATCGGACCTTGATCCGGCATTGACGGAAAGACGGAATTGGATGGCCGCTGGAGGCGATCAACTGATAGAGTGTCAGAGGATCTCCAGACTCCCCGGTGACGGATGCGCCCGAGGCCGGGGCGGCGCGCAGCGCCCCTGTTCGAACGGGCAAGACCTGCCGCAGATCTGAGACAGGACATGAGAATCCCAGCTATCGCCGCAGTTGCCGTCTCGCTAGCGGGCGGTGCAGCACCTGGTGCGGAGCGGGTTGATTTCAACCGCGACATCCGCTCGATCCTTTCGGAAAATTGCTTCGCATGCCACGGCCCGGACAGCAATGCGCGACAGGCCGGCCTGCGGCTTGATCGGCGCGACGAGGCACTCGCGAGAGGCGTGATCCAGCCAGGCGACGCATCGGCCAGCAGGCTGGTCGCCCGCATCCGCCAATCGAACCCCGTGCTTGTCATGCCGCCCGTCGCGACCGACAAGAAGCTGACGGACCGGCAAAAGGAACTCCTTTCGGCATGGATCGATCAGGGGGCGGAATACCAGGAGCACTGGGCATACATCAAGCCCGAGAGGCCGGACGGGCCGGACGGGCCGGCAGCAATCGACCGCTTTGTCAAGGCCAGGCTCGACGAAAAGGGCTTGCAGCCTGTGGGCGAAGCCCGCCGCCGCACCTTGGCCCGCCGCCTCAGTTTCGACCTGACGGGTCTTCCCCCCCAGCCCGCGGTCGTCGAGTCCTTCGTGAGGGACCGGAGCCGCGATTCCTACGAGAAGCTGCTCGAGGCCTTTCTGGATTCGCCCCACTACGGCGAGCGCATGGCGGTTCACTGGCTGGACTTGGTCCGCTACGCCGACACGGTCGGGTACCACGGGGACGTGGCGGTCAATGTCTATCCCTTCCGGGACTACATCGTCCGGTCATTCAACGAGAACAAGCCGTTCGATGAGATGACGCGCGAGCAGCTGGCTGGCGACCTGCTGCCGGATCCCACGCCCTGGCAATTGGTGGCGAGCGGGTACAACCGCCTGAGCCGCATGACCAACGAGGGAGGCTCCCAGCCGAAGGAGTACCTTGCCAAGTACGCTACCGACAGGGTGCGGAACATTTCGACGGTGTGGCTCGGCTCGACCCTCGGATGCGCCGAGTGCCACGACCACAAGTTCGATCCGTTCCTTGCCCGGGACTTCTACTCGATGGCCGCCTTCTTCGCGGACATCGAGGAGAGGGGGGTGTTCGCGGGCAACGGCGACTGGGGCTCGAAGGTACGCGTGCTGGGCGGCCCCGCCGAGGCCGAGCTGTCCGAGATCGAGAGCCGGCTCGAATGGCTGCGCGGCGAGGGACGGCGAGACCTGCCGGCGGGACCCGGGAGCCTCAACGAGCTGGCATCGCATCTTCGGGAAGATCTCCTGTCCTGGAAGGCTCTGGACCCGGGCAAGGTCTGGACTGACTGCGGGCACCCGGACTTCAACCAATGCGATCGGTTCGCGCTCGAAGAAGAGGGCGATGCACTGGTCCGGGTCGTCCTTGCCGGGGACAAGAAGCCTAGCGAGTCAATCCACCGGATAGAGATCCCGCTAGCCGACGGACGATTGACGGCGCTTGCTCTCGAGCTATACCCGACCGGAGATTTCGACTCCTTTTATCTCAGCGAGTTCGAGGTACGGCTGCTCGGCAGGGAGGAATGGCCCGTGCGCATCTCGATGGCCGGGCTGATCCCAGACCGGGAAGAGCCCGGATCCATGCTGCGGGATACCCTCGACGACAACTACCATACCGGCTGGAATGGCGACTGGAAGGAAGACCGGACGCGCACGGCCGTGTTCGTGTTCGAAGCGCCGCTGGCGACCCGCCAGGACGAGCTGCTCCAGGTTTCCCTGATCGCCCACGGGCGCGGGAGCGACGGCCTGCCTTCGCGATTCCGGATTCTCGGCACGGACTCGCCGTTTCCCGAGATTCCGGCAGCTGGCGCGTTGCGGGAGGCGCTTCTCGCACACGGGCCCCGCTCTGCAGAACAGTCCGCTGCCTTGGGGGCGGCATTCGACCGCATCGTCGGCGGGAACGCGGGCTGGGTCGAGATCCGGACTCTTGAGCGACGCAGGAAGATGCTGCTCGACCGCGCCCACGAATCGCTGGTCGCCAAGGCCGTCGACGAGCCGCGCACGATGAGGATCCTGCCTCGCGGCAACTGGATGGACGGCTCGGGACAGGCAGTTCAGCCTCAGGTGCCGGAGTTCTTGGGCGCGATGCCGGCGGACCGCCGCCTGACCCGCCTGGATCTCGCCGCCTGGATCACGGACCCGGACAACCCGCTGACCGCGCGGGTGTTCGTAAACAGGCTATGGAAGATGTTCTTCGGCACCGGGCTCTCGAAGATCCTCGACGACATCGGATCGCAAGGCGAGACGCCTGTCAACCAGGAGCTGCTCGACTGGCTTGCGGTGGAGTTCGTCGAGAGCGGCTGGGACGTCCGGCACATCGTCAGGACGATGCTGCTGTCGGAGACCTACCGGCGCTCGAGCGAGGCGTCGGACGAGCTGCTGGCGGCGGATCCCTCCAATCGCCTCCACGGTCGCCAGGCCATGGCGCGGATCGATGCCGAGTTCGTTCGGGACAATGCCCTGGCAGTCAGCGGGTTGCTGAACCGCCGGATGGGCGGCCCGAGTGCCAAGCCGTACCAGCCGCCCGGATACTACAAGGAGCTCAATTTCCCAAAGCGCGTCTACGAGCCCGATATGAATCCGAACCAGTTCCGCCGGGGCCTGTACACGCACTGGCAGCGTCAGTACCTCCATCCCGCGCTCATGGCGTTTGACGCTCCTGCTCGCGAGGAGTGCGCGGCCGAGAGAGCGGTTTCGAATACGCCGCTGCAGTCGCTCGTGCTGCTGAACGACCCGAGCTACGTGGAAGCGGCCCGGGTGTTCGCCGCGCGCATCTTGCGCGAGGGTGGCAAGAACGACCTCGGACGGATCGATTTCGCTTTCCGAGAGGCCTTTTCCCGCCCGCCCCTGCCCGAGGAGCGAGACATCGCGCTGCGCCTGCTCGAGCGCTATGAAGAGCACTTCGAGTCCGAACCAGTCCGGGCGGACGACCTGCTCGCCATTGGGATCTCCCGGCTTCCCCGCGATGTCGCCGCAACGGAGCTGGCAGCGTGGACGGCGGTGGCGCGGGCGTTGTACAACAAGCACGAGTTTCTGATGCGGTACTGAGGCGCGATCATGCGGAATCCTGAATTCAACCTGCTGCAGACGCGACGCGCGTTCCTCGGAAGGGCGTCCATGGGCCTCGGATCGGTGGCCCTCGCGTCGCTTATGAAGCCGGGCCTGATGGGCATCCAGCCCGGAACCGGCGGTTTTCCGAATGCGCCGGGCAAGGTCAAGCGCATCATCTTCCTGTGCATGGCGGGTGGCCCGGCGCACCTCGAACTGCTGGACTACAAGCCGGAACTCGCGAAGCGGCACGGCGAGCCCATGCCCGAGTCGTTCACGAAGGGCCAGCAGATCGCTCAGCTCCAAGGCAAGGAGCTCCGGATTCTCGGGCCGCAGCACCCGTTCAAGCGCTACGGAGAGAGCGGCCAGCACATGACGTCCCTGCTGCCCCAAATCGGCAGCATCGCGGACGACATCTGCATCGTGCGCTCGATGCAGACCGAGCAGATCAATCACGACACCGCCCACACGTTCATGAACACGGGCTTCCGTCTTCCCGGGCGGCCGAGCATGGGCTCGTGGCTGCTTTACGGCCTCGGCAGCGAGTCGGAGGACCTGCCAGGGTTCGTGGTGCTGACCTCGGAGGGCGGCTCGCAGAGCCAGCCCATCGCTGCCCGGCAGTGGAACAGCGGATTCCTCCCCAGCATCTACCAGGGGGTGAAGTTCAACTCGGCCGGCGACCCTGTCAACTACGTCCGAAATCCGGCCGGCGTCAGCCGCGCGATGCAAGGCGAGCTGATCGATGCGGTCAGCCAGTTGAACGGAGTGCAGCAAGGCTGGACTCGCGACCCGGAAATCGCAACGCGCATCGCCCAGTACGAACTGGCCTTCCGGATGCAGATGAGCGTTCCGGACCTGGTCGACTTCTCGAACGAGCCGCAGCACGTGCTGGACATGTACGGCACGCGCGGCGGGGACGGCACATTCAACGCCAACTGCCTGCTGGCGCGTCGCATGGCGGAGCGCGGCGTTCGCTTCATTCATCTCTATCACCGGGGGTGGGATCATCACAACGAAATCAAGACCCTGCTTCCCAAGAGCTGCAGCTATGTCGATCAAGGCACCGCCGCGCTCGTGAAGGATCTCAAGCAGCGCGGGATGTTCGAGGACACGCTGATCGTGTGGTGCGGCGAGTTCGGGCGCACGCCGATGTCCCAGGGCTCGAGTCCCGATCTCATGGGCAGGGATCACCACATCAAAGGGTTCTCGATGTGGATGGCCGGCGGCGGGGTCAGGGGTGGGGTCAGCTACGGGGCGACGGACGAGCTCGGCTACAACGCGGTAGAGAACGTCGTCCATGTCCACGACCTGCACGCCACGATGCTGCACCTGTTCGGTATCGACCACACCAAGCTCACGTACCGGTTCCAAGGCCGTAACTTCCGGCTCACGGATGTCCACGGCAGGGTCGTGAAGGAAGTTCTTGCCTAGATCGCAGGCATTTGACCAGCAAAGCGAGGCGGCGCCGAATTCCCGGACTGTGCCCCAATGAGGACCTCTCCGGCGTCGACAGCCTGCTGCGCGTGATCGGCGCTCAGCCGGCGGGCAATGAGTGCGACTCCGTATTTACCCGCAAGAACGAACTGTAGCTTGCTTCATCCAGCGCCCCGGACGCGTGGTCAGGAACCGCGCGGGCCGCGGTTCTCCTCGGGGGCGACGAAACCGTTATCGATTCCCGGGCCTCTGCCGCGGGGAGAGTGCCGCGAGCGAGACACTTCCACCTGTGATACGCTTGCAATTCCCGCTGGCCCCGCTTCGTGGCTGGAATCGACGACAGCACACGAATTTCGGCTTACCCCGATGGCGGACACAGGCACCGAGACGCACGTCGAATTCCAGGGCGTCAGCAAGACCTACGACGGGCGGACGATGGTCGTCCAGGACCTCGATCTCTGCGTTAGGAGGGGCGAGTTCTTCACGTTGCTCGGCCCGTCCGGTTCCGGCAAGACCACCTGCCTGATGATGCTCGCCGGTTTCGAGGCACCCACCTCGGGCGAGATATCCATCGCCGGTCGCTCGGTCAGCAGCATGCCTCCCCGGAAGCGGGGAATCGGCGTCGTCTTTCAGAATTACGCCCTGTTTCCGCACATGACAGTGGGGCGGAATCTTGCGTTTCCATTGGAGGTGAGAGGCGTCTCCCCGGGGCGGCGGGCCGAACGCATCCGGCAGGCGCTGGAGATCGTTCGTCTCGAAGGCCTCGAACACCGGCGGCCCGGCGAGCTTTCCGGCGGCCAGCAGCAACGCGTTGCCATCGCCCGGGCGCTCGTGTTCCAGCCGAACCTGGTGCTGATGGACGAACCGCTCGGGGCGCTCGACCGGCGCCTGCGCGAAGAAATGCAACTAGAGATCCGCCGGATCCAGCACGATCTCGAGGTTACAGTCGTCTACGTTACCCACGATCAGCAGGAAGCGATGGCGATGTCGTCACGAGTGGCCGTCTTTCACAAGGGCCGGATCCAGCAGGTCGCGGAGCCGGAAATTCTCTACGAAGAACCCGATCGGGAATTTGTTGCCAGCTTCATTGGCCACAACAATATCCTTCGCGGGCGGATCACTTCCGTCGAACGCGGTGTCTGCGAGGTCGAGACCCCGGGCGGGTCCGTCAAGGCGTTTCCGGTGCATGAGTGCCGTCCCGGGGAACGGGCTGTGCTCGCTATCCGCCCGGAACGGGTCGGGCTGTCAAAGCCCGGCCTATACACCAATCAGTTCGAGGCCCGTATCGATGACATCCTGTTCATCGGCGACCATCTGCGGTTGCGGCTCAATCTGTGCGGCAACCCGAATTTCATTGTCAAGATACCGAATGTCGTAGGCCACGGAGCAGTGCTGGAAGGCGATCGCATTGGCGTAGGGTGGGCCGTGACAGACTGCCGTGCGCTGCCGGACGAGGAATACTTGGAAGACGATGGGCAAGAATCTCCCGTGTGATCGCCCTTGGCTCGGCCGGAACCGTTCCGCCGCCGTGGCTTTTCCGCAGTTGGACGAGCCTCTTGGCCCGCCACGACCCAGAGGCGAACCCAGTCAACAAAGATCGGAAGGAGTTGTCTCATGAGACGACATTGCGGTGCGCCGAAAGTACCGGCGCATAGGAGAAGCAGGCTTGCAGGCTCCCACGCGGGATGCGGGGCCGATGCGGTGACGATGGTTTCCTGGGGCGGGTCCTACGCGGAGGCCTGCGAGAAGGCGTTCCTCGATCCCTTCACCGCCGAGACTGGCATCGAGGTGCGCCTGGAGAGCTACAACGGCGGCCTCGCGCAGATCCGTGCCCAAGTAGAGACCGGCAGCGTCCACTGGGATGTCGTTGACCTCGAGTTCGCGGATCTGGTCAGGGGATGCGACGAGGGCCTGTTCGAACTCATCGACATCGACGAACTCCCGCTTGCTCCGGACGGCACTGCCGCGCGCGACGACTATTTCGAGGGCACCTATTCGGAATGCGGCGGCGGCGGCCTCTATTACTCAGCTGTCTATGCATACAACCGCGAAACCTTCCCAGGTGCGCGGCCGTCCACCATCGAGGACTTCTTTGACCTCGACAAGTTTCCCGGTCGTCGCGGAATGCGTCGCACCGCCGTCGTCAACCTCGAACTCGCGCTGATGGCCGACGGCGTGCCTCCTGACGAAGTGTATGTTCTCCTGGACACGCCGGCAGGCGTGGACCGGGCGTTCCGCAAGCTCGACACGATCAAGAACGAAGTCGTCTGGTGGGAGGCCGGTGCCCAGCCACCGCAGATGCTTGCGGATCAGGAGGTGGTGATGAGCACAGCGTTCAACGGGCGTATCTTCAGCGCTCAAGTGCTGGAAAACCAGCCCTTTACGATCGTGTGGGACGGGCAGGTGCTGGACTACGGCCAGTTCGCGATTGTCTCCGGGACGCCCAATCTCGAGGCGGCTAAGAAACTGCTTCTGTTTGCTTCCAGGGCCGAATCGATGGCGGCCGTCGGGCGCTACATCGCCTACAGTCCCACCCGCGGGTCAGGCATGGATTTGATTTCCACCCATCATCAGACTGGAATCGACATGCGCCCGCATATGCCGAGCGCCCCTGAGAACGTCGCTCGAGCACTCCGCAACAACCCGGAATGGTGGATCGACCATGCCGAGGAGATGAACGAGCGTTTCAGCGCATGGCTAGCCCGCTGAGGAGCGCCCGCCTGCGGGCCGCAGCCCTGACGCTGCCGCTCGTCGCCTTCGTGGGTGTCACTTTCGTCGCGCCGCTCGGCATGATGCTGACCCGGAGCTTCTACGAACCGCACGTAGCCGAAGCGTTGCCGCGGACTCTAGAGATGCTCGCGGAGTGGGACAGGCTATCAGTTCCGGGCGAGGACATGTTCCGCGCCCTGGGTTCCGAGTTCCGCGCGCTGAACGAGCGGCGCCAGCTGGGCGTTGTGGCAACCCGCATCAACCGCCTGGAGAGCGGCATGCGCAGCAAGATTGTTGCCACGGCCCGCGCGCTGGGCCGTGCGGAACCCGATTCCTGGCGCGACGCCATGATCGGTGCCGATCCGGTCTGGGGCGAGGCTGGGGCCTGGCTCGCGGTGCGCCGCGCCGGCGAGCGCTATACGCCGCGCCACTACCTGAATGCGCTCGATCTGGACAGGGATAGCTCCGGCGAGGTGGTTGCCCAGCCGCCAGAGGGGCGGATCTACCTGCCGCTCCTCCGTCGAACCCTCGCCGTCAGTCTCGCCATCACCGGCATCTGCCTGCTTCTAGGCTATCCCGTTGCCTACCTGATCGCGAATGCCTTCGCCGCAAGGTCAAACGTGCTGCTGCTGCTGGTGCTTGTGCCGTTCTGGACCTCGCTGCTGGTTCGCACTACATCCTGGATCGTCGTTCTGCAGAACCAGGGCGTCGTCAATGACCTCCTGGTCGCCGTAGGCCTGATAGGCGAGGATGGCCGCATCGCACTCGTCTACAACATGATCGGCACGCTGGTGGCGATGACCCAGATCCTCCTGCCATTCATGATCCTTCCCGTCTATGCTGTGATGCGCTCGATTTCGCCGGCTCATCTCAGGGCGGCGTCGAGTCTCGGCGCGACCTTCCGGCAGGGCTTCGTGCGCGTCTACTGGCCGCAGACTCTCCCCGGCGTGGCCGCGGGTTCGCTCCTCGTCTTCATTCTCTCGATCGGCTACTACATCACGCCGGCACTGGTCGGCGGGCGGACCGGGCAGCTGATCTCGAATATGATCGCCTACCACATGCAGCAGTCCCTGAACTGGGGCCTCGCCGCCGCGCTTGGCGTGATCTTGCTCGCCTGCGTGGCGCTTCTGTATCTGGTTTTTGATCGCCTCGTGGGGATCGAGCGGATGAGACTGACCTGATGGCTCGGGGAATGGCAACCTTCGGCCTCGGCGAGCGGCTGGGCCGAGGCCTTCACATCGCGTTCTGCGCGGCAGTATTCCTCTTCCTGATCGCGCCCATGCTGGTGGTGGTGCCGCTCAGTTTCAATGCCGAGCCCTACTTCACGTTCACCGAGGGGATGCTGAGCCTCGACCCCGACGCCTATTCGCTGCGGTGGTATCGCAACGTCATCCAGGACGGCGTCTGGCGACACGCGCTGGGAAACAGCTTGCTCATCGGCCTCGCAGCCACTGCCATCGCCACGGCGCTTGGCATTCTCGCTGCGATTGGCCTTACAAGTCCTGCGATGCCGGGCCGCGCTCTTGTGACGGGCTTGCTGATCTCGCCGATGGTCACGCCCATCATTATCTCAGCGGCGGGCATGTTTTTCTTCTACTCGAGCCTTGGACTCGGGCAGACGCATCTAAGCCTGATCCTTGCCCACGCAGTTCTCGGCACGCCATTCGTCGTAATCAGCGTGACGGCGACTCTCGTCGGTTTCGACGCCAACCTCGCGCGCGCCGCGGCAAGTCTGGGGGCCGGCCCCTTCCTGGTCTTTCGCCGCATCCAGTTGGCTCTGATCGCTCCCGGCGTGATTTCGGGCGCTCTTTTCGCATTCGCCGCGTCGTTTGACGAGGTGGTCGTCGTGTTGTTTCTGGGCGGCTTGGACCAACGGACCGTTCCGAGGCAGATGTGGGCCGGAATTCGCGAGCAGATCAGCCCCGAGATCCTTGCGGTCGCCACATTCCTGGTGGTGTTTGCAGTTCTCCTTCTCGGGGCGGTGGAATGGCTTCGCCGGAGGGGCGGTGGCAGCGCGAGGGGCGTGGATTGACTTGCGGCGACGGTGGTAGAATCGGCAGCCGGGTCCGGAGGGACCGAGTTGACCGAGGGGATCAAAACGGCGAATTGGTGTAGGAAGGCCCACCCAGGACTTCACAGTCATCGCTCGGCCCTTCCGGTCGCCAACAACGAGCAGCCGGAGCTGCGTCAAGTCTATTCTTCAGGGCAGCCGGGTCACGCAGTGATTCCATTTCGTGCGCCCGACTCGTGTCGCGAGGTTGGCCGGGGACCAGGGCGGCAGCCATCATGCCGAGTTCGGCGCCCCGTCGATCCGAGGCTTGGACTTGCGGGCATAGCCGGTCGGCCGTGCGAGGCGGAGGCCGACCGGCCGTGAGAGTGCTTGTCGTCTCGGTCGGAAGCTCTGGTGACGTGCATCCGTTCCTGGCGGTCGCTCTTGCGCTTCGCGACCGCGGACACATGGTCTCCTTTGCGACAAACCAGTACTTCGCGCCACTGCTCCAGCAGGTCGGGATGCCGCTCGTGCCGACCAGTACGGTCGAGGAGTTCGACGAAGCCACGACTCACCCCGCGCTCTGGCGTCAAGTCGGCGGGTTTGGCGTCCTCGCCACCATAATTAGCCGGAGCACTCCGGCACTGTATGGGGTCGTCGAGCAGGAAGCGGCTAGGGGGGATACCTTCGTCGTGGCCCACCCGCTCGCGTTTGCCGCGCGGATCGCGCACGAGACGCTCGGCGTCCCGCTGGTGACGCTGCACTTGGCGCCATCCACAGTCTGGAGCTTGGAGGAGCCGTCGGTACCGACCCGGTGGCTCGGCTCCGTCAACGCATTGCCCAAGCCAGCGAAGCGGCTCTTGCTCGGGATCGGCGACCGGCTCGCGGATCGGGCGATGGCACCTGCTTTGAACCGGTTCCGCGCCGAGTTCGGTCTCGCGCCGGTGCGCCATATCGCAAGCCATTGGTGGCACTCCCCGCAGCGCGTCATCGGGCTGTTCCCCGACTGGTTCGCGGCACCGCAGCCTGATTGGCCGTCCCAGGCAACGCTAACCGGGTTCCCGCTCTACGACGAACGACATGTGTCGCGGGTACCGCCGGACCTGGAGGAGTTTCTCGCCGAGGCGGACGCCGAAGGCGCCCGGCCGGTCGTCTTCGCGCCCGGCTCGAGCAACCGGCAGGCAGGCCGCTTCTTCGCGGCGGCGGCCGATGCCTGTCGGCGGCTGGGGCGGCGCGGCATACTGCTGACTCGCTACCCCGGACAGCTCCCTTCAAGGCTGCCCGACGAGGTGCGGCACGCCGACTACGCGCCGTTCAGCGCCGTGCTGCCACGCTCCGCCGCACTGGTGCACCACGGCGGAATCGGCACTGCCGCGCAGGCGCTGGCCGCTGGGCGGCCGCAGCTTGTGGTACCGATGACGTTCGACCAGCCGGACAACGCAGCGCGGCTCGGGCGGCTTGGCGTGGCGCGCACGATGTCTCCAGCGCGCTGCAGCGGCGCACGCATGGCTCGCCATCTAGCAGTGCTGCTCGGGGCGGAAGAGGTAAAGCGCCGGTCCACGGAAATCGCGCGGCGATTCGACGGCATTGATCCAATCGGGCGCACGTGCGATCTCATCGAGGCGTGCATGCGCTGAGGGGCGGTCCTGGACGGTCGTGCGGCCGCCTCACGGCGACACTTGGAACCTCTCCCGCCAGCCGGCCTGGGTCTCGCTCGGTCGCCCGGCAATGCTCGCGGGGCTTCGCCTGAGAAGGGATCCGGTCCTGGGTCACCGGATGAGAACCAGACTCCACTGCGCCAAGAACCAGACTCGCAACGCCGCACGCTGGGCGTTGATGGTGACGCCGGGGGCGGGGTAGCTACAAGAGCCGGACGAGGTCGATCCGGGCCTAGAACGTGAACCGGAGCACTAGGTGGATCTCGCGGGCATGGCTGTCGTAGACCTGGTCGGGCCGGTCGAACAGCGCGTGACCGGGGATGAGGTTGTTGCGGGTGATGTTGGATGGCACTGCCCGCACGCTGCTGAGCGAGCCCGGCGTGAACTGAGGGTGGTTGAGCGCGTTGTAGAACGCGGCCCGGAACTCGACCGCCTTGGACTCGCCGATCGAGATCCGCTTGCTCGCGCTGGCGTCGAAGTTGTTGATGCCGCGCAGCGGCAGCGTATTCCGCCCGCCGTTCGGATGGACTCCGGCACCGGCCTTGACGTAGCGGGCGTTCGGATTGTCGGCCAGGTATCCGACCACGTCCCCGCCACTGTTGGTCAGCGCTGTCACGTCGCTTCCGGTACGGTCAGCGCCGTCCGGGTTGACCACGACCCGGTCCGTCGCGCCGTCCAGGTTGCGGTTGGAATCCAGCCCGCTCTGCACCGTGGCGTATTGCGGCGACTCCCCCGTGTACATGCCCGAGAGCACCCAGTTTCCAAGGACGTTCTTGCGCAACCACCGTCGCGAGTTCCGATACCACGGAACCTTGTAGACCCAGGCGATCGTGAAACGGTGCGTGCGGTCGAGAAACGAGCGGGCGCGTTCGGCGCGCAGGTCTTGGAAGTCCTGGGGGCGGCGCGGCGAAAGCAGGGTCGAGAAAAGGTCGGCTGTACTGTCGTCGATGTTCTTGCTCCAGGTGTACGCGCCGATGAATTGGAGGCCGTTCGAGAACCTCCGCTTCGCCTCGGTCGCGAGCCCGTGATAAATCGAATTGCCCCGGTTGAGAAACGTGTAGATAAGCGGGCCGAATCCCGCGTTGGCGAACCGCGGCAGTGAGACCGGTTGCGCGTCGATGTCTGCGAGGGTCAGTGCCAGTGCGTCCAAGTCGGCCTGGGCCGGACGCTGGTAGAACGTCGGAAGCGACTTCTGCGGATGCGCCCGGGCCACAAGCGGAAGGATGGTCTGCGTGAAAAGCCGCACCCCGCGCGTGCCTAGGTACCGTGCGGACAGCGTGTAGTCTTCTCCGACAACTCGCTCGACCCCGAAGTTCCACTGGAGAGAGTAAGGCAGGTGCTGATCTTGGATATAGGCCGAAGTCAGCGAGCGGGCCGCCTCCTCGTCGAGCTGCTCGGGCCGCTGGTCGGGGCGGATGCCGCCGTTCGCGAGGTAGTTCGGCGTATCCACGGTCGGGTCGCCCCGGAACGTGTTCTCGATCTGCGGCGGCTTCGTTAGGGCGCCGAGGTTCGTGAAGTACGTGTCGTACGCAACGCCGAAGCCCGCGCGCACAACAGTCTTTCCGTCAGACCCGGGCGAGTAGGCCAGTCCGGCCCGGGGAGCGAAGTTGCGCTTTTGCGCCTTCGGGTAGATACCCACACAACCCCCACATTGCGGGTGGAGATGTCACGGTTCACTACCGGTTCCATCCGCTGGGCGGCCAGCGCGTCACGCAGGTGGAACGCCGGTCCTGGCGCGGCCACTCGATCCTGGTGGTTGCGGATGCGCACGGTAGGCGCTATCACATCCCTGAGTGGATGACGGCTCCGCAAGCGGCCCAGTGGGCCGTGCGGGAGGTCCCGCGCCTGTCCTTGGCGGCGCTGGCCGACCTGCGCGATCTCGTGTCGACGTTCCTGCGCGAGGCGCCGTCCGCGAAGAAAGGAACACAGCATGAACCAGCGCAAGAGCGGGAGACGGCAGCAGGACCTGTTCGATCCGCACGCCCCGGTGCAACTGAACCCGGAACTGCGGCAAGCGGTCCTGCCGGCCCTGGCGGCACTGATCGCGGCCGCGTTGCGGCGACCCGCCGCACCCCCTCCCCAGGGAGGCCCGCATGAGGACGTCTGACAGGGAACGGATCACTCCGGAGCAGCTCCGGCGCAAGGCTTGCGTCTACGTGCGCCAGTCGTCCGATCACCAGGTGCGCAACCATGTCGAGCGCCAGAAGCTGCAGTACGGCCTGGCCGAGTATGCGCGGGAGCTGGGATTCAACGTGGTGGAAACGATCGACGACGACCAGGGCCTCACCGGCAGCGGCGTGGCGCGGCCGGGGTTCGAGCGCCTGGTCGGGGCGGTGTGCCGGGGCGAGGTCGGGCTGGTGCTCTCGATCGAAGCCTCGCGGCTGGCCCGCAACGGGCGCGACTGGCACACGCTGCTGGACTTCTGTGCGATCGTGGGCTGTCTGGTCGGGGACCGCCAGCGGCTGTACGATCCGGGACTGGCGGATGATCGGCTCTGGTTGGGCATGTTATGTAGGGTCCGACATAAGATGCCTTATGTAGGGCACGTTGTTATGTCTGGCAGCATGCGGAAACTGCTGGCAACAAGCCTTCTTTCCCGAAACTGCATGACATAATATTCTCGGTTGGGATTGTCTGACATGCTTTCATCTCCATGCCTTCAGGAGATGAAACATGTTCGAGGATCTATACAAGGACCCTGCAACGATCGCGAAATATCAACTTGCGCCCCTGTTGGAGGATCGGGAGCGATATTTGCGCTCCGTGGTTGCCTCAGGCGTGGTCGGCGACATCGCACGCCGCGTCGCGCGCGCCCAGCTTGTTCTCATGGAGCTGCTGAACCTGCCTGATGCGGACATTCCGATCCGCTTGGCGACGGTGGAGAGGGCTGTTCAGAAGTGGTGCCGGAATGTTCCCGAGGTTTCCGCGGCGGATTTTCGACGCTATGGCTTGCGCTGGCTGCGTTTCCTCGGCTGGCTGGATGAACCTCTTCGCGACGCTCATCCGCACGCCCGGCAGGTGGAGGCTTTCGCGGCCTGGATGCGGGACGATCGGGGGCTGTCCGAAGCGACCGTCAGCAACTGCTGTTCCGAGAGCGACCGTCTCTTTGCCTGGGCAGCACGCCGGAACCTGGTGCTGGCCGACATCACGATCGGTGATGTCGACGCATACCTTGCCGAGAGGATTGCCGCCGGAGGCCTGCGCCGCACCTCCGCACGCACCGCGGCCGGGTGTCTGCGGAGCTTTTTCCGTTTCGCCGCAACGCGGCACTGGTGCCGGCCGGGCATCGCCGGGTGCATCATGCCGCCACTGGCCTATCCCGACCGACCGGTTCCCAAGGGCTTCGATCGGGACGAAGTCGGGAAGCTGCTCGCCACGACCGAAGGTTCGACTCCGGCAGACTGTCGCGACCGTGCGGTGCTGATGATCCTTGCAACCTGCGGGCTCAGGGCTGGCGAGGTTGGCGCTCTGCGCGTCGACGACATCGACTGGGAGCGGGACTTGCTGCGCGTCTTCCGTCCCAAGACCGGCCGCACCGACACCTTCCCGCTGACCCCCTCCATCGGCAACGCGTTGCTGGACTATCTGCTCAAGGTGCGCCCGGATGCGGGACGGGAGCGGGCTTTGTTCCTGACGCTGCAGGCCCCGTTCCGACCACTGCAGAGCTGCGCGATCGGGATGATCGTCCGCAGCCGCGCGAACCGCCTCGGCATTACCGGCAAGCGCCTGGGGGCCCATGCACTGCGTCATGCGGCCGCCCAGCGGCTGGTCGACGAGGGCTGCAGCCTGAAGACCGTTGGCGATTTCCTCGGCCATGCCAGCCCGAGCGCGACAGCCGCCTACGCAACCATCGATCTCGCCTCGCTTCGCCCGGTCGCTGACATCGGCCTGAAGGAGCTGCTCCATGACACTGCGTGAATCCGTCGACCGCTATGTTGCGTGGCAGCGCCAGCACGGCGCGAAGTTCCGCTCAAGCGCGCAAGCCCTCGACACGTTTTGCCGTCAGGTCGGAGAGGACAGGGGCTGTGACACGGTGGGCGAGCATGAAGTCCGCTGCTTCCTTGCCGGCAAGGGGACGCTCACGAGAACCCGTTCCGTGAAATATGGGACGCTGGCCGGGTTCTACAGCTTCGCACTGAGCCGGAGCCATGTGAGCCGCATTCCCATGCCGCCGCGCGAGGCGGAGCCGCGGCCACCGGAAGTCGCGCCGTCCTTCATCTTCACCCGCGAGGAATTGCGGTGTCTTTTCAAGGCGGCAGGCGGCGGGCGCAGGCGTTGCCCCAAGCTCGATGCCGAGACCTTCCGGACCTTCCTGCTCCTCCTCTACGGTGCCGGGCTGCGCTCCGGGGAAGCGCGGCGACTGACCATGGCGGACGTGGACCTGGACTCCGCGGTGCTCGCGGTGAACGATTCCAAATTCTACAAGAGCCGACTCGTGCCGGTGGGCGCTGACCTTGCCGGCGTGCTTCGCCGTTACGCCGCCACCCGGGCACAGCGCCCCTTCCGCGAGGGAACGGCATCCGTCTTCCTCGCCTGCCGCGACGGGTCGCCGCTGAAGAAGGCCATCGTACGGCACGCCTTTCAGGCGACGCTTCGGGCAGCCGGGATCAGCCACCGCAAGCCAGGCTGCCGGGCGCCTTGCCTGCATTCGCTGAGGCACTCCTTCGCCACCCACCGCCTGACCTTGTGGCATCGCGAGGGAGCCGACGTGCAAACGCTCCTGCCGGCGCTTTCGACCTATCTCGGCCACGGCAGCGTGGCGGCGACGCAGGTCTATATCTCGATGACCCCGGAACTGCTCGACGAGGCCAGCCGCCGGTTCGAGCGCTACAGCGAGCGCAACCGAAGCCCGGATGCCGGGCAGCAAGAGAAAGGGAGTCCAAACCATGCCTGAACGCAGCTCTGTGCTCGGCTCGTGGATCAAGCGTTTCCTCATCGAGTATCTTCCGACCGAGCGCAATCTGGCCGTCAATACGCTGAAGAGTTATCGCGACTGCCTGACGCTGCTGCTGCCCTTTGCGGCCAGCCGCCGCGGCAAGCCAGTGGAACGCCTCAAGGTCGAAGATCTGTCCGCCGACCGCGTGACAGCCTTTCTCGGCCATTTGGAAACAGAGCGGGGCTGTTCAGTGCAGACCCGGAACCAGCGCCTTGCGGCCATCCGGTCCTTCGCCCGCTATGTCTCGGTGCGCGACGCCGCACTGGTCGAATGGGCGGGCAGCATCCGCGCCATTCCACTCAAGAAAACCGTGCGGCCCCGGATCGCCTGGCTGTCGACGGAAGATATGGAAGCCATGATCGCGGGGTCGGACAGGCGATCCGTGACCGGGCGGGTGGAGCATGCCCTCTTGCTTTTTCTCTACAACGCGGGAGCAAGAGCCAGCGAGGCGGCAGGCCTGCAGGTAGAGGATCTGCATCTCCCGGAACGCACGGGCGAAAGCGCACGGACAACGATCCATGGCAAGGGAGGAAAGATTCGCATCACGCCGCTTTGGACGAGAACCGCGAAGGCGCTCGCCGCTCTCTCCGGGGACCGCCCGCCCGGCTGCCGGAGCGTCTTTTGGAGCCGACATCGCAAGCCCTATACCCGGCATGGCCTCATCGACCTGGTGGAGCGTGCCGCAGCCCGAGTGCCGACACTCGAAGGGCAGAAGATCACGCCGCATGTACTGCGGCACAGCTGCGCCTGCCACTTGCTTCGCTCCGGCGTCGATATCAATACCATTCGGGCCTGGCTCGGCCACGTGTCGCTCGTCACCACCAACATGTACGCCGAAGTCGATCTTGAAGCGAAGGAAGAGGCGATGAAATCCACCAGTCCTGGCGATGCTGGAGATGAACCGCGATGGAAGACGAAAGGTGGCCTGCTTGAGCAGCTGAAGGCAATATGAAGGACAAATATTATGTCAGGCAATTTCGGAAAAGAAGGCTTTCTAACAGCAGTTTCCGCATGCTGCCAGACATAACAACGTGCCCTACATAAGGCATGAAGGGGAATTTCGCCGAAGCGGAGCTGGCGGTCTTCCGCCAGCGCTCGCTGGAGAGCCGCCAGGCGCTGGCCAGGCGCGGCGAGCTGTTCGCGACGCTGCCGGCCGGCTACGAGAAGACGGATCGCTGGCACATCGAGCAGAGCCCGGACCAGCGCCAGCGGGACGCGCTGGGACTGGTGTTCGCCAAGTTCGCCGAGCTGCGCAGCGTGCGGCAGGTCTACCTGTGGTGTCGGCGGGAGCAGGTCGAGCTGCCGGTGCGGCATCATGGCGAGGGCATAGTCTGGAAGCTGCCGACCGACAGCGGCCTGTACTCGATGCTGTCGAATCCGCTCTACGCGGGGGCCTACGCGTTCGGGCGGCGGCGGCAGGAGACGGTGATCGAGAACGGCCGCAAGCGCGTGCGCAGCGGGATCCGCAAGTCCGGCCCGGAGGCATGGACGGTGCTGCTGCGGGACCGGCACGAGGGGTATATTACGTGGGCGGAGTACGAGAGGAACCAGGCGTTATGCTCTCCAGAGCATAACGCCTGAAATGCGCTCTAGCCCGTTATGCTCTGCGGGCAGCGTAACCTGTTGTGACAGAAGGGGCAATCCGAGGGCGGGCAGAGCATAACGGTTTGCGGTCACAAGGATCTGAGGAATGTCATCAGGCCCTTGTCCTTGCTCCAAGGCTTGCTCGTTCCCGCTTCTGCGGAATCGCAACTGGCGACCGCCTTCGCCTTGGTTTCGAGGTCGATTTCGGCGTAGACGGCTGTCGTGTCGATTTTGGCATGTCCAAGCCAAGCACGGATCGTGTTGAGATCCACTCCTGCCCGCAGCATATGAGTTGCTGCCGTGTGTCTCACCAGATGAGCGCCGACGCGCTTGCCGGCCAGCGAGGGTACTCGGTCGGCAGCGCGTCGTGCGCAACGCGCAACCAGTTGGCGCATACCGGAACGCGTCAGGGGACGCCCGTGACGGTTCAGGAAGACATGCTCCTCGGCGCCCCGTCCCGCGACCAGCGGGGCGAGCGCGAGCGTCGTCCGCGACCACAGCGGGCAGCGGCGTGTCTTGCCGCCCTTGCCCCTTAGCGTGGCGAGCGCCGGGCTCGGGTGCGGCGCGGACTCGGCCGCTTGCAGGTCCCTGACCCGCAGTCCCGCCGTTTCGGATGCCCGGGCGCCCGAGTTGTACAAGAACAGCAGGACTGCGAATTCGCGCTGCCCTTGCGGCGTGGCACGGTCGGGAGCCGCGAGCAGGGCGTCGATCTCGGACTTCTCCAAATAGCCCACCGGAGGCGGCGCGGCTTTCTTCAGCGGGATGGCGCGGATCTGTCCGCACCATTCGACGTGTTCGGGACTGCCGCTGGCCACGTAGCGGGCGAAGGAGCGCACGGCTGCGAGGCGCTGGTTGCGGGTCTGCGGGGAGCAACCGCGCTCCTGCTCGACGTGGGCCAGGAAGGCGCGCACGAGGCCGGGGCCCAGGTCGCGGACGGCTAGTCGGTCGACCGGCTTGCGGGCCTGGGCGCTGGCGAACGGCAGCAACAGTGCGAACGTGTCGCGGTAGCTCAGTTGCGTGTTGCGGGCCAAGTTGCGCTCGCTCCTCAGATGCTCTTCGAGGAAGCGGCGCACCCACGGGCCGAGAGTGCGGGTGTCAGTCATGGCCGCCTCCTGTTCCGCTGTCGGCGTAGCGCTCGAAGCATCGGGACGCCTCGCCCAGCAGTTCCAGTGTCATGCGAGGTAGGCTTGCGTGCCGGCGAGGCTGGCGTGGCCCAGATAGGTCGACAGCAGCGGAAGCAGGCGCTGCACGTCGGCTCCCTCGCGGTACCAGGCTGCTAGTCGGCGAGTGGCGAAGCTGTGCCGCAGGTCCTGCAGGCGGGGCTGGTACCGCGCACCCTGCGCGCGGCGCACGCCCGCCGCCTGTCGCAGGCGGGCGAAGGCGCAGTTGACCGTGCGATGGACCAAGGGCGTACCGTCGTGGTTCGCGAGGAACGGGGCATCGCCGTCCGGACGGTCGCCGCGCGCCGCGCGCCACGCCGCGTATTGCCGCAGGACCTGAGCCAGCTGCGACCCGACCGGCACGAGCCGCGTCTTGTAGCACTTTGTTTCGCGCACCGTCAGCAGGGCATCGGGCAGGTTCGCGTCGGACTGCGTGAGCCGGAACGCCTCCCCGGGCCGCAACCCGGTGCCGTACAGCATCAGCAGCAGGACGCGGAACGTCTGCGGTTCCAACTGGTTCACGCGCTGCTGGTAGGTCTGCGTGGCGGCTAGCAGGCGGCACAGCTCGTCGTGCGAATAGATGTGCGGCGATGCGGCGGGAGCCAGTTTCGGCCGCTCGGTCGGCAAAGGCGAGCGAGTCGCCAGGCCGCGAGCGAGTGCGTAGCGGTAGAAGCCGGCCAGGACGGAGTGCTTCCAAGCGCGGTAGTTGAGGCGGGTCGGCCGCCCCGTTCGAGGAAGGCGCCGGCTTGGTCGCTGGTCGCCGTGTCGCAGCCGATCTCGTCGCCGACACTCCGCGAGTACTGGCGCAACGCGCACGCCATGCTGGTGAAGGCCGCTCCCTGCGCCTGCCGGAAGGCGATGTATTGGTCGATTGCAGCCAGGGTCATGCCAGTCCCTCCAAGTCGAAATCGGCCACCGTGCTGCAGGCCGACGGTCTGACCTTGGCATCGCGGTGGAGCGAGGCTGGATGACCGAGGTTGGCGATTTCGTGCATCGAGAAGCCGCTGTCCAAGCGTTGCGCGCAGGCGTGCCGGAGCGAATGCGCCCCGCGGCACCTGCTGTCCACGCCGATGCGCCGCATGCGCCGCAATACCAGATTCGAAACCGCCGTGCGGCCGAGAGGGCGGATGGGGGCGTTTAGGGTGAGGAAGATCGCGCGGTCGGCACAGTGCGGCCGGGCTTCGCGCAGGTAGCGGATGATCGCGTCCCCGACGCCGCGAGCCAAGGGGTACCGATCAACGGACCCCGTCTTGGAGTGGCGGACACGGAGCGTCTCCGCCTCCCAGTCCATGTCGTCCAGCCGCAGGCCGCTCACTTCGCCGGCACGCAGTCCGTAGACGGTGAGCAGCAGCAGCACGGGGCGGTCCCGCACGTCGGCGGGGCGGTTGCCGTCGGTCGTCTCGAGCAAACGCCGAACCTCTTCCGGGGAGGGCCCGGACGGCAGCCGTTCATCCCGATAGATGCGCGGCGCCGCGATCGACTCGGCCAGGCCCGGACCGTACCGCGCGCTGTGCAGCGAACCGGAAGAACGCGCGCAGAGCGTGCGCGTAGCTCCGTTGAGTGACGCGGGAGAGCCCGCCCCCGTCGCCTTGCCAGGCAGGGCCGGCGATATCCGCCACCGGTCCGTAGCACGCTTCCCGCCCTGCAGCCGACGGAAGAACAGGTCCACCCGTCCGCTGTAGAGCGGATCGTGGCCGCGGACCAGCCGAGTTCCTGGCGCATGTGGTTCGCGAATTCCGCGACTCGCCCGGCATGCGCCTCGACCGGAGGGAGCCGCGCAGCCACCGAACTGCGCCCGCGACGAATCGCCGCCGGGCCTCGCTGCCGTCTTGCTGCGCCGGCCGGGGTCGAGCGAGGCCCATTGCTCGGCGGCGTCTTCGACTTGGCGCAGGGAAGCCTTGCCGGCCTCCCCAAGCGCCACGTGACGGACGACCGCTAGCTGGGCCGTGGCAATTCGCCGGAGCGTGTCCGGACTGGCGCCCAGCTCCGCGCAGTCGGCGAGGTAGGCGAAGCGGGACTCGGCGAGTGGAGCGGCAAGATGCTGCTGAACCGTCTCGTCCCGTTTGAAGAGTTGTTCGATCAAAGTTGGATCTCCTTTCAGAAGGGAATGATCCAACCATGATCGGCCAGTTCAACTAAGCCGTTATGCGCTGTTCAATTGCCTGAACCCCTAGTATCCGACAGAGATACGCTGCCCGCAGAGCATAACGGGCTAGAGCGCATTTCAGGCGTTGATCGCAGCCAACAACACGAAAGTGCGCGGTGCGGTGCGGCCGGGTCGGGCGTTGCTGGCGGGGTTGCTGCGGTGCGGGCGTTGCACGCGGCACGGCCAGAGGGCCGGCTACCACTGCCGGGGAGACAGTAGCGGCAACGGCGGGGCCTGCCAGGGTTTCGGGGCGGTGTGGGCGGACGCCGCGGTGGAAGCGGCGTTGCTGGAGGCGCTGCAGCCGCTGGGAGTGGAAGCGGCGCTGGCAGCATGGGAGGGAGCCGCGGAGGAGGGAGCCGCGGAGGAGCGGCTGGCGCGGTCGGCGCTGGCGGAGGCGAGCTACCGGGCGGAGCGGGCCCAGGCGCAGTTCGAGGCGGTCGAGCCAGCGAACCGCAACGTGTTCCACAATCTGGTGCGCAAGTGGGAGCAATGCCTGGTGGATGTGCGGGCCTGCGAGGAGCGGCTGGCGGCGCTGGAGGGGCCGCGGCAGCAGACGGCGCGGATCTGGAGCAGGCCTGGGAGCACGAGCGGGCGACGCCGGAACTGCGCAAGGCGGTCCTGCGCGCCGCGCTGGTGGAGATCGTTGCGACGGTCGAGAAGGAGCGGGTCCGCTTGCTGCTGCACTGGAAGGGCGGCGACCACAGCGAACTGGAGGTGGCGCGTCGGCGCACGGGGCAGCATCGCTGGACAACGGACGCGGAGACGGTCGAACTGGTCGGGGAACTGGCGCGGAGCCTGTCCGACGCGTCGATCGCGGGGTTGCTGAACCGTCTGGGGAGACGGACCGCCAAGGGCAACAGCTGGACGCAAGGCCGGGTGCGCACGTTCCGGAACAGCCGCGGGATCGCGCCGTACCGGGAGGGAGAGCGTCGCGAGCGAGGCGAGCTGGTGCTGGCGGAAGCCGCGGAGCGGCTGGAGGCGGACCCCAGCGTGGTGCGGCGGCTGATTCGCAGCGGAGTCCTGCCGGCCCGGCAGGCCTGCAAGGGCGCGCCGTGGCTGATCGCAGAGCAGGGCTTGGAGACGGCGGCGGTGCGCGAGGCGCTGGCGGGCCGGAGCGCGTTGCCGTCAGACCCGGACCAGCAGGTCCTGGATCTCGCATGAGACGGGGAAGCGGGGACCATGGCGCGATCAGTGGCCGCTTGCAGCGGGGCCCGCACCGGACCTGGCGTGCAGGCCGGCCCGGTCGCGGTGCTCCAGCCGTCCCAGCAGCGCTTCCAGCTCGCATGGGAGGATTGCAGATCCGGGAGTTGGCGGGGCCGGGCTGGGTGTCGCATTCTCCGCTATGCTGTCAGGCGAGCAGCGAGCAGGCGACCCGGTGGCCGTGCCAGCCTGCCAATTCCGGGGTCCAGCCGGGAATTCCGTATGGCCGGGGATGGAAAACCGGCGGAAAGGCGTCCGTTGACACGAGGATGGAATCAGGAAGTCCTTGTTTTTCAACGATGTAGCGAGGGTGGGATTATGCAGCAATCTACGGCACGCCGAACGTCAGCACTCCCGGAACGCTCGAGATCGCATTCAGCCGCTGCAGCGTGTCTCCGTATGGCACGCCCTTGTACTCGTGGCGGAGGCCGAGCGTCAGCGTGATGTTCCTTCGGATCTTGGTCTCGCTGCTGAAGTACGAATAGAACTCGGTGTTGTTCCCGTGATACACGCCGCCGCCGGTATTGCGCTCGGCCTGGATGTCGGGACTCAGGTCGCGCAGGTAGCGCTCGAGGGTGGAGTAGTTGTAGTCGCCCCGCTGCCTCTGAATGAACAATTCGGACGTGATGTTCCGCCGGGCGTCCGCCCCGAACTTGAATGTGTGGCGCCCGCGCACGAATGTCAGATTGCTCACGATCTGGTAGGTGTTCTGCACGCCTCGCTGAGGTGAGACATTGTATGGACCGATCTGGATGTCGAGATCCTGCTCGATCGTGATGTTCGGAAAGGAATCGAGGCCGGGAAACTCGAAATCCCCGGAAGGCAGGCTGTTCGAGGAGCGTGTGTAGGCGAGCCGGGTCTCGCTGAACCAGTCCGGAGAGAGGGTGCGGAAGTACGACAGCGAAGCCAGATGCCGGCTGTCCTCGCTCTCGCTCGTGAACGTCGGCAAGTCCGGGACCGAGCCCGGGTCGATCGCGACTGAAGCATTGCGGATGTAGCGGAAACGCACCTGATCGCCCCGGGCGCCGGTGTAGTCCGCGCTGGCCAGTGCCGAGCTGTTGTCCTGATAGGCCGGCACGTTGATGGGCAAAAACCCGATCGGAATCTCCGTTCCGAGGACCGTCGTCGCGCGGTCGGCGGCCGGAGCGGGCGGCACGAAGCGCTTCAACACCTCTAGGTTCGTGCTCGAAAGCCCGTGAATGCGGTCCAGCGCGTCGAAGCCCTCGGCCGTTGGCGACGAGAACGGGCGGCCCGGGGCGGAGGCGACTCCGACAGGGTTCATTTGGAGTGTGCCGAAATAGAAGAGCCGGTTCCGGACGGCGGGACCGCCGATCGTGCCTCCAAAGCGATTGTCGTCCAGGCGAGGGTTCTCCAGAATGCCTCTTCGCTTGTTGGATTCGTCGATCGCGTCTAGATGACGGTTCGCGAAGTACTCGTAGAGGGAGCCGTGGATCTCGTTGGTTCCGCTCTTGACGACCGTGTTGAACTGGCCGCCGGTGGAGCGGCCGAATTCCGCGCTGTACTGGTTCTGGAGAAGGGAGAATTCGGCCACGGCCTCGTTCGGCACGTCGACGACTCGGCCGGTTACGCTCTTGTCGTTGTTGTCAACGCCCTCGACCATGAAATTGTTGTTGCGGGGCCGCTGGCCGCCGATCGAGGGGCCCTGGCCCAAACCGGTTCCCCCGCTCGAAGCAACGCCGGCGCCTTGCAGCGACAGGTTCAGCACTCCCAGGGCGATGTCGGAGCTGGGGCTGTAGAGCGCCTGTCGGGAATCGAAGGAGCCGCTGATCGCCGACGAGGTGGTGTCAATCTGCGCCGTTGCCGCCGTCACGTCAACTTCCGTCTGGACCTGGCCTAGCTCGAGAATGATGTTGGCGTGGTCGAGCGGTTGAGGGCGATGGCAACGCCGGAGACGACTTTCGGCGAGAAGCCTTCCGACTGGGCCGACAGCGTGTACCGCCCGACAGGGACGTTGTTGAAACGGTACGCTCCGAGCGCGTCCGTCTCCTGGTTCCAAGTCGCCCCGGTGCTGACGTTCTCGACCGCCACGGCGCAGCCGGGAATCGACGCCCCGGTCTGGTCCAGGACGATCCCGACTAGGTGTCCGTCCGCCGCCTGTCCGGCGACCCGGCCCTGCCAGGCCCAGAGGGATACGATCGCCATTGCAGCCCAAATCAGTGCCAGTCGCATGTGGATCCGCCCTTGCGGGCTACACTCCCAGATTAGGCCAGTCAGCTGCGGCTTTCACGGATCGGGCAGGCCGGCACCGCGAGCTGATCGCGGACTTGTATCGATCGTGCTCGAGGCGGCTTCGGAGCGGGCTCTTCTGACTGCTGCGCCCCCCGAGCCGAGCTCTAGACCGTCGGTTGGACGGCACTGGCCGTTTCGATCAGTCGAAATCGGCTCGCCCGGGTTGACGGCACTCGCATGTTCACCGTTGCCTCAGGCTGCGGCTATGCAGGAGACAGGGTGCGAGGACCGGCCGGCGACGAGGCCCGAACGCTTGGGCGCCGCCGAGGGCGAGCCATCCCCCAAGTCCGGGGCTGGTGACGGCCGATGCGGCCGCTCGCCAGAAACCCTCGCGCAAAGCTAGCTGGCCGGATCCCCCGGTCTCGCGTGAAGCATCCGGGCCGCCGCACTGGCGCCACGGACTCTGAGGTCGCCCCGGCAGCCTGGCGCCGACGCTCGTCTCCGGCCTTCGACACTTCTTCGAATGCACCAGCCCGTATCGATACTAGATAATCTTATAAGAATACACTAAGATTTTTTTATTACTATGCTTGACATACGGGCGAACCAGTGTATACTGAGGTTGAAAGCAGCGATTTCATGAAAGGAGGAACAACCATGACTCTGCTTCATCACAACCCGTTCAATCCCTGGAGGGACACGAATCGGTTCCTCGCGCCTCGGGCGCACGACGCGGCCTGGATCCCCGCCTTCGACATCGAGGAGACCGATGCCGCCTTCGTGTTGCGCGGTGACGTGCCGGGCGCGTCCCAGAAGGACATCGAGATCCGAATCGAAGACGGCGTGCTGACCGTGAGCGGAGAGCGCAAGGCCTCCGAGACGGACGGCCGGTTCCGCCGCGCCGAGAGGCTGCACGGCCGGTACGTGCGCCGGTTCCGCGTACCGAACGAGGTCGACGCCGACGGCGTCAAGGCTGCGTACGCAGCCGGTGTCCTGGAGGTCACGCTGCCGAAGCGCGAAGCTGTGGACACCTCCCGGCTGATCCCCGTCAGCTGATCGGCCTGTTGCGCGGGAGCGGGTTCGCATCCGCTTCCGCCCTCTCGCGAGGACGCTGAACTGATCCGCTTTCCGGATTTCCGCGTTCGCAGCCGCGATCCCGGAATCACGAAAGGAGCAAGCAATGATCCCGATCGACAGATTTACGCAAAAGGCGCAGGAAGCGCTCCGGCAGATGCAGGTGCTCGCTGCGGAAGCGAGCCATCAAACCCTCTTTCCGGCGCATCTCCTGGCTGCCCTCGCCGAGGAGGAGAGCGGCATCGTTCCCGCCGTGCTGTCCAAGCTGGGGCTCGACCCCGGCGAGGTCGCCGCCAGGTCTCGCGCCCTGCTCGCTGACATTCCAACCGTGACGGGGGCTGCGTCCGCTACCCACCTGGACCAGTCCTTGACAGCGGTCGTTTCCGGTGCGGAGAAAGAGGCCGGCAGGTTCAAGGACGAGTACGTGTCCACTGAGCACCTGCTGCTAGCGATGAGTTCGCTGAAGGGCGATCCCGCCCGCCGACTGCTCCGGGACCTAGGGGCGACGCACGAGGCGATCCTGCAGGCGCTTGCCGCCATTCGCGGCACGCACCGCGTGACCGACCCGAACCCCGAGGAAAAGTACCAGGCGCTGGAGCGCTACGCCCTGGATCTGACCGAGCAGGCCAGGCGAGGGACGCTTGACCCGGTGATCGGCCGCGACGACGAAATCCGGCGCGTCATCCAGGTTCTCTCTCGCCGGACCAAGAACAACCCCGTCCTTATCGGCGAGCCGGGGGTTGGCAAGACCGCGATTGCCGAGGGCCTCGCGCAGAGAATTCTCCGCGGGGACGTTCCGGAAACGCTGAAGAACAAGAGGCTCATCGCCCTCGACCTTCCGTCGATGGTCGCCGGCACGAAGTTCCGCGGCGAGTTCGAGGAGCGGCTCAAGGCAGTCCTGAAGGAGATCGAGGACTCTGAAGGCGAGATCGTCTGCTTCATCGACGAGCTTCACACGCTCGTCGGCGCGGGTGCCAGCGAAGGCTCGATCGACGCCGCAAACATGCTCAAGCCAGCCCTCGCGCAGGGGCAGATGCGCTGCGTCGGCGCAACCACGCTCAACGAGTACAGGAATCACATCGAGAGGGATGCAGCCCTCGAACGGCGGTTCCAGACCGTGCTGGTGGACCAGCCGTCAGTCAACGACACGATCGCGATCCTGCGCGGGCTGAAGGACACCTACGAGATCCACCATTCTGTGCGCTACCGGGACGCGGCGCTTGTCGCCGCCGCGACGCTCTCGGATCGCTACATCAGCGACCGGTTCCTGCCAGACAAGGCGATTGACCTGATCGACGAGGCAGGAGCGACCCTACGCATGCAGATTGATTCCGTGCCGGTCGATGTGGACAGGATGGAACGCAAGGCGGTGCAGCTCGAGATCGAGCGCCAGGCGTTGCAGAAGGAAAGGGACCGTGGGTCGAAGGAACGGCTTGCCGCCATCGAAAGCCAGCTCGAAGAACTGCGAGGGAAGTCCGCAGTGCTGCGCGACAAGTGGCAGCGCGAGAAGCAGTTGATCGACGATGTGCGACGGCTCAAGGAGGAGATCGAGCAGTTGCGCAACGAGCAGGAGACAGCCGCTCGTGCAGGCGACCTGGCCGCCGCGGCCGAAATCCGCTACGGCCGCCTGACCCAGGCCCGGCGGGATCTCGAAGCGGCAACCGGCCAGCTGGAGGAGCAGCGCGGCAACGGCCCGCTGTCGCGAGGCGAGGTTGTCGAGGAGGATGTCGCGAGGATCGTGGCCAAGTGGACCGGCATTCCCGTCGCGAAGATGCTGCAGGGCGAGGTCGAGAAGCTGGTCCATCTGGACGAAGCGCTGCGGGCGGGGGTGATCGGACAGGACAGCGCCGTCGCTTCGGTGGCGAATGCGATCCGTCGAAGCCGCGCTGGACTGGGGGATCCGGACCGTCCGATCGGATCCTTCGTCTTCCTCGGCCCGACCGGTGTCGGCAAGACGGAACTCGCCCGCGCGCTTGCTGAGCTGCTCTTCGACTCGCGCCAAGCCATGGTTCGTATCGACATGTCGGAATACATGGAAAAGCATGCCGTTTCGCGCATGATCGGCGCGCCGCCTGGGTACGTCGGGCACGACGAGGGCGGCCAGCTGACAGAGCACGTCCGTCGCAGCCCGTACTGCGTCGTGCTGCTCGATGAGATTGAGAAGGCCCACCCGGATGTTTTCAACGTCCTGCTTCAGGTCCTCGAGGACGGACGCCTGACCGACGGCAGGGGCCGGACAGTCAGCTTCCGAAATGCGGTCGTCGTGATGACCTCGAATGTCGGCTCGCAGGAAATCTTAAGAAACGGGGCAATCGGATTCTCCCTCAGCGAGTCCGGAGGCGACGATCCGGGCGCGCGCCGCGACCTGCTCGACGAGCTTGGCCGCACGTTCCGCCCGGAGTTCCTCAATCGGATCGACGACATTGTCGTCTTCAACAACCTGCAGCGGAAGCACCTGGAGCGCATCGTCGACTTGCAGCTTGCGCGGGTCGAGTCCCTTCTGGCCGACAGGCAGCTCGGCTTGGTCGTCTCCGCTGAGGCGAAGGCCCTGATCGTGTCGCGGGGCTACGACCGGCAGTTCGGAGCGCGCCCGATGAAGCGCGCGATCCAACGGATGATCCAGGATCCGCTCGCGCTGGCGGTGCTCGAAGGGCGCTTTGCCGAAGGCGATACCGTTCGCGCGGAGTGCGACGGAGACAGCATAAGCTTCGTACGGGAGGGCTCATTCGCAATCCCGGAGGAGGCCCTGGCCGCCTGACCGCGGTCAGGCCGCTGGCTCCGAGCGGTTCTGCCGCTCGTCATGGAGATTTGTCTTCCTGCCGGAACTTGCGCCAAGGCTCGATTCCTATTCGAATCGGGCAGCGGGCGCAGCGCCAGAGGTCAGCGCTTGGCAGTCCTGATGAGGTTGCCGCCGAGCACCACCCCCAGCATTCCTATCCAGGGAATCGCGAAGTTGTACCAATCGGGGGAGGTGGCGATCTCCCCGGCTTCGAAGAACGTCACGTCCGCTACAGCCTTCCCCTCCGGGAGCGGCTGCGCCGGAGATCCGCGCTGGTGGACAGCTATGGCCAAGCCCAGCCCGAGCACCAAGAGAGCGAGCAGCACGACCGGAACTTGCGGGTTCTGCTTGCCGACGGCTGCTGCGACCAGGCCGCCAGCGACGCTAGCAAGCAACCCGAACACGCAGTTCGTAGCGCTCCAGAGAGTACTTGCTTCCGTCCGTCCCTCCTGGAACGCGCCTTCGGCTCCTAGTACCGCCCACGCTACTGCGATGCCAATGAACACGGCCGCAAACATCACTGCCTAGCCCGCAATGACTGCCAGCGCAATTCGTACAGCCGTCAATCCAGAATCCCTCGCCGGGTGCGGTTCCGCGGTCGAAACAGCCGCCCGATCAGTATACATCTGGGAATTCGAACCGGATCCCGCCTGCCCTGGACCCGAGGTGCTGTTTCCAATAGCAGCGAATGGCCGGCCCTCGTGCTCGCCACTCGGCCGACTGCCCGGCGGAACAGCGCGCTGTCCTGCGCCGGCGCGGAGTCGATCTTGCTTCGAAGGCTAGAGAATCGGCAACCGGTTCGTTCCGTCTCCCCGAAGAGCGATCGAGCGACAGCCAGGCCGTTCGAAGAGGGCCCGGGGTCCTTGCGGGCGCGTGCTCGGGTTTTCCTCGCTAGTCTGGCTCCGGCCCGCTCCCCGCACGGGCTCTGCGGTAGCAGCGTCTCCGGCGGAACCCCTCGAGCAGTCTGAGCGCCGCGCTCCGCCCCTCCAGCGAGCGTCCGCTCGGTCAGTAGTCCGGCTGTCGGCATCACCGTGACCGCGGAATAACCCCTCGCGCATTCCACTGGCCGAAGGGGACCGTGTCGGTCACGACGATCCTAGCGCCATCCTCTGACGGCGCGAACGGGGCGGTCAACCAGGTCTCTTTGACGAGTCGCGCGCCCGATCGGGCATCTGTTCCGAAGCCACGATCTACTGGTTGATAACATGGCCGTTTGCGGGATGCAATCTGGTCGCGGACATTGCTGCCTGCGTCCCGCGATGCGCTGCTGGCCTCGGATCCGCTGCCCGCCACGGCCGATGTCGTGGTGGTCGGTGCCGGCCTGGTGGGGCTCTGCGCCGCGCTCTCGCTTCATCGCAGGGGCGCCGGCAGCATCGTGGTTGTCGACAGGACCTCGATCTGCGGGGAATCGAGCGGGGCCAGCGCCGGCGGCCTGTGGCCGGGCCACGAATGCTTGACGCTTCCATCGCCCGACATCGTTCGCCAGGCACGGGACCTTCACTTCGCGCTGCGCGAGGATTTCGCCTGCGACTTCGTGCAGAGTGGCCTGATCGTGCTCCTGGATGAATCCGAGGCCTCGCACGGCGTCGCCCGGGTGGACCGCACTCGACGGGCCGGATTCAGAGCGGAACTGCTCTCGGGCCGCGAATTGGAGGCCTGCGAGCCTCTGCTTCGCCATGCGGGCACGGCGGTGCGGTTCCCGGATGACGGCTCGCTTCACCCGCTCAAGCTTGCCGCCAGTATCGCCGGCGGGCTGCGCCGGAACGGAGTCAGGTTTTGTCTCGATCAGGAGGTGCTGCGAATAGATCCCGCTAGGCTCGCCGTTGCGACAGAGGGCGGGCGCACGGCCGCCGGCTCGATCGTCGTTGCGGCCGGCGCGTGGACGCCGCTGCTGACGAAACTGCTGCGATGGAATCCTCCGATCCGGCCCGTTCGCGGCACCTTGCTTGCCACTGAGAAGCAGACAACCGGCACGCTGAGATCGATTGTGATCGGTCGCAGCTACTATTTCTGGCAGCTGGCTTGCGGACCGCTGGCCGGAGGCGGCTCGGAAGAGGATGTCGGTTTCCGCGAAGGGGTTAGCGACGCGGTGGCAGACGATATCCGTCGGGAGTGGGGGAGTCTTTTCCCGTCGCTTCGGGGCCTGCCGTTCACCAGCCGCTGGTCCGGCTTCCGCCCGTTCTGCAAAGACATGCACCCGGTTATAGGCCGAGTGCCCGGCCGAGCCAACGTCTTCGTCTCCGCGGGCCACTTCCGCAAGGGAATCCTGCTGGCTCCCCTGAGCGGAGAGCTTCTCGCCGACGAGATGCTCGAGAACCGCCTTTGGGATCCTGCCTTGGTCTTCCGCCCGGACCGGTTCCCTGTGTCGCCCGAATGCGACTAGGGACTGTGCCGCCGGAAACGCCGACGCGGGCTAGAGGATTGGACTACAGCGCTGCCGCGTAGCGATGGGCCACGGCGTTCCAATCAATCACGTTGTAGAACGCGTTGATGTAGTCAGGCCTGCGGTTCTGGTAGTTCAGGTAGTACGCATGCTCCCAGACGTCGATGCCGAGAATCGGCGTCCGTCCGTCCGTCAGCGGGTTATCTTGGTTCGCGGTCGATTCGACCACCAGGCTGCCTGCGTCCACGCTGAGCCAAGCCCAGCCGCTGCCGAAGCGGTTGGCCGCTGCCGCGGAAAACTTCTCTTGGAAGCCTCCGAAGCTGCCGAACGCGGCACCGACCGCGTCCGCCAAGTCTCCTGACGGCTCGCCGCCGCCCGACGCGCTCATGATCGTCCAGAAAAGAGAGTGGTTGGCATGGCCGCCGCCATTGTTGCGGATTGCCGGGTTGGACATCGCGGCGGAATCGCCCACCAAGTCGTTGATGTCCACATCCGCCTGCGGCGTGCCGGCGACCGCAGCGTTCAGCTTCGCCACGTACGCCGCGTGGTGCTTGTCGTGATGGATCTCCATCGTGCGGGCATCGATATGGGGTTCCAGAGCTCCGAAGTCATACGGAAGGTCGGGTACGGAAAATGCCATCGTGTGTCGCTCCTTGAGTGTGATGGGACTGGGGAAGATCTTCAGTCTATCAATCCGGGCGCGGCGAAAACGGCGGGCGCTCGGGACTAGTCTCCGCTAGAGCCTCGGTACGGCTCCTAGAACGCCTCCAAGCCCTCGGCCAGCGGGATTTACGTGTTCCAGGGTCCGGTCAGGGCAACCTCGATAACGCCGGTGCCGGTGACACGGGTGAATCGTATGTCGAAGCCCCACCCGTCAGAACTTGTCCAGGCCCTCGGTGAGTTCGATGTACGTGCCCCAGGGATCGGTCAAGAATGCGACCGACAGGCCGATGTTCTCAATCTTGCGGAACGGAATGTCGAAGCTGACGCCCTGGCTCTCGAGCTTCCTGCAAAACGCCTCGAGATTGTCGACTTCGAAGCCTATGTGATCGACTACCCGGCCCTTGGTCGGCTCGGTGGGGCCGTCCGACGGGGCGAACGTCAGCTCGATCCCGGGCACGTCAGCCTTCTTGAACGGCCCCCGCGTGCCCGGCTTGCCCCCGAAATGCTTGACGTACCAGTCCCGCGTCGCCCCGTCGTTCTCGGTGAAGATGTGAATGTGGTGGCTGACAATGCCGTCCAGGGCCTTGCTCTCCATCAGCTCGACCCGGACGCCGTCCGGTCCCTTCACGAAGGCCATGTGGACGTCCTGGCCCGCGTTGTAGTGGACATCGTCGGTGGCTCCGGACACGACTTGCTTCGTTACCATCTCGAATCCCGCGGCCTTGAGTTTCGGCGCGAGGCTGTGCAGGTCCGGCACCCGGTAGCCTAGGTGGTTGACCGTGCTGCCGTTGCTCTCCCCCGAAGGGTCCTGCTCGCGCAGGAACAGCAGGGCGTTCGGCAGTTTGGCCACGTCGGTGTTGCCGAACTTAACGAGCTCGGCGCCCAGCAGTTCGCCCCAGAACTTCTTGTGCGTCTCGACGTCGCTCACGTTCAAATGATGGTGCCCGATCGCAAGCGGCGCCTCGCGAGCCGCAAGCAGCTGGGCGGGCAGCGGGACCGCAATCGCCATCGTGCCCGCAGAGAGAGAGAGTGCTAGGAAAATGCGTCTCATGACGCCCCCGAGTTTAGCAGCGTCACCGTCCGGACCGCCTCGCCCGGGATACTTGAAAATAATTCTCGAAAGCCCTTGCATTCCCCGTTCGGCGCTGGTAATCTACTGAAAGAGCGGCTTACGGGGGCTTTGCGCCCTGCGCCGCTGCCGGAGCTACCCGCTCCGGCACGAGGCTGGTTCGCTGAGGGGATTGCCGACGTCGCAAGACGCATCGGCGAGACGATCCGAAGCGGCAATGATCTTTGACAGATCGGTTGGACGTGCAGTACGTTTTCGTCTGATTCCGAGTGGATGTCGGATCGGCAAACTCCGTGGAATTGCTCGCGCCCTTCGGGTGTCGCGGACAAAACACCTTTCCTCGAGAGTTTGATCCCGGCTCAGAATCAACGCTGGCGGCGCGCTTAACACATGCAAGTCGAACGAGAAAGCCCCTTCGGGGGTGAGTACAGTGGCGAACGGGTGAGTAACACGTGGGTTACCTGCCCTTGAGTGGGGAATAACCCCGGGAAACTGGGGCTAATACCGCATACGACCCTTCGGGGTGAAAGCTTTATGCGCTCGAGGATGGGCCCGCGGTCGATTAGCTTGTTGGTGGGGTAATGGCCTACCAAGGCTTCGATCGATAGCCGGCCTGAGAGGGCACACGGCCACACTGGCACTGAGACACGGGCCAGACTCCTACGGGAGGCAGCAGTGGGGAATCTTGGACAATGGGGGAAACCCTGATCCAGCGACGCCGCGTGATCGATGAAGGCCTTCGGGTCGTAAAGATCTTTCAGCGGGGACTATGATGAAGGTACCCGCAGAAGCAGGAGCGGCTAACTACGTGCCAGCAGCCGCGGTAATACGTAGGCTCCAAGCGTTGTTCGGAATTACTGGGCGTAAAGCGAGTGTAGGCGGTTCGCCAAGTCGATTGTGAAATCTCCCGGCTCAACTGGGAGGGTGCGGTCGATACTGGCGAACTAGAGTACGGAAGAGGAAGGTAGAATTCCTGGTGTAGCGGTGGAATGCGTAGATATCAGGAGGAATACCGGTGGTGAAGACGGCCTTCTGGACCGTAACTGACGCTGAGACTCGAAAGCGTGGGGAGCAAACAGGATTAGATACCCTGGTAGTCCACGCCCTAAACGATGCATACTTGGTGTGGGCTCTTCACTGAGTCCGTGCCGGAGCTAACGCGTTAAGTATGCCGCCTGGGGAGTACGGTCGCAAGGCTGAAACTCAAAGGAATTGACGGGGGCCCGCACAAGCGGTGGAGCATGTGGTTTAATTCGACGCAACGCGAGGAACCTTACCTGGGCTTGAACCGCAGTGGACCGCCCTAGAAACAGGGCTTTCCCTTCGGGGACCGCTGTAGAGGTGCTGCATGGCTGTCGTCAGCTCGTGTCGTGAGATGTTGGGTTAAGTCCCGCAACGAGCGCAACCCTCGTCCTGTGTTGCCATAAATGGGACTCGCAGGAGACCGCCAGCGACAAGCTGGAGGAAGGTGGGGACGACGTCAAGTCATCATGGCCTTTATGTCCAGGGCTACACACGTGCTACAATGGGTGGTACAACGGGTTGCCAAGTCGCGAGACGGAGCCAATCCCCCAAAGCCATCCTTAGTTCGGATTGCAGGCTGCAACTCGCCTGCATGAAGCTGGAATCGCTAGTAATGGCGCATCAGAACGGCGCCGTGAATACGTTCCCGGGCCTTGTACACACCGCCCGTCACATCACGAAAGTGGATTGTACTAGAAATCCGTGAGCTAACCTTCGGGAGGCAGCGGCTTACGGTATGATTCATGATTGGGGTGAAGTCGTAACAAGGTAGCCGTAGGAGAACCTGCGGCTGGATCACCTCCTTTCTAAGAGAGACCGAACCGTCGGTCCGTCGGCCCTCCGGGGCCCTGTCAGTGGCAGACGGTTCCAGCCATCCGGCGCTCTCTTGCTCGGAATCGACACCTGTACTGATCGGCGGCCGGCGTAGCCGGCTGCCCACGTCCAGCCAGCCTCAGCTCGGGCTGCTTCCGCATCCGGGGCTGTAGCTCAGTTGGGAGAGCGCCTGATTTGCATTCAGGAGGTCGTCGGTTCGACTCCGATCAGCTCCACCATCTCCCGCGGGGGCACCGACGGGGGCGTGTAGCTCAGTTGGTTAGAGCGCATCCCTGATAAGGATGAGGTCGCTGGTTCAAATCCAGCCACGCCCACCAGGACGGGTCGCTGGCGGAGCCGCGGAGCGAGAAAGCTCCGCATCTCCGCCAGGGATCCCGCGAAGCGGAATCCCGCTCCTTGACAATCGAATACAGAAGGTCATAGGCAATCGCCGGAAGCGTCCGTCGCGCATAAGCGCGCGCCGAGGGCGCTGTCCGAGTAGCGCCGCCTGGCGCTGGAGCCGACCCGCGGGAGCGGGGCGGGATCTGGTTCCGGGTAAGTTTTACGGTCAAGCTACTAAGGGCGTACGGGGGATGCCTTGGCGAGAGCAGGCGATGAAGGACGTGGCTAACTGCGAAAAGCCTCGGCGAGCTGTAAGCAAGCGTCGAACCGGGGATATCCGAATGGGGAAACCTGGCGGGAGTTAACTCCCGTCGCCGTCGGTTGAATTCATAGACCGGCGGGGCGAACCCGGGGAAGTGAACCATCTCAGTACCCGGAGGAAAAGAAAATAACCATGATTCCGCTAGTAGCGGCGAGCGAACGCGGACCAGCCCAAACCGGGCAACCCTTACGGGAAGCCCGGGGTTGTAGGACCTCATCATGGGACCGTCGATCCTAGCCGAACGGTTTGGAAAAACCGGCCGGAGAAAGTGACAGCCTTGTAGGCGAAAGGTGAAACGGCTCAGAGGGATCCTGAGTACCGCGGGACACGTGAAATCCTGTGGGAATCTGCCGGGACCATCCGGTAAGGCTAAATACTCGCTCTCGACCGATAGTGAACCAGTACCGTGAGGGAAAGGTGAAAAGTACCCCTGCTAGGGGAGTTAAAAGTACCTGAAACCGTATGCCTACAAGCAGTGGGAGGGCTATGGCGGACCTTAGGGTCCGCAATGCCTGACCGCGTGCCTTTTGCTTAATGAGCTGGCTAGTTAATCTCAGTGGCGAGGTTAAGAGAAATCGAGCCGCAGCGAAAGCGAGTCTGAATAGGGCGCGAAGTCGCTGGGATTAGACGCGAAGCGGGATGATCTACCCTTGGTCAGGGTGAAGTTTGTGTAACAGCAAATGGAGGCCCGAACCAGTGTCGGTTGAAAACGGCTTGGATGAACTGAGGGTAGGGGTGAAAGGCTAATCAAATTCCGTGATAGCTCGTTCTCTCCGAAATAGCTTTAGGGCTAGCCTCGTGTTAGCGCGGCGGTGGTAGGCCACTGGATGGACTAGGGGGTTCCACAACTTACCGAATCCAACTAAAGTTCGAATGCCGCCGACGAAAATGCACGGGAGTCAGACTGCGGGGGCTAAGCTTCGTAGTCGAGAGGAAAACAGTCCAGACCGCCGGCTAAGGTCCCTGAGCTACGCTCAGTGGGTAAGGAAGTCAAGTCGCAAAGACAGCCAGGAGGTTGGCTTAGAAGCAGCCATCCTTTAAAGAAAGCGTAATAGCTCACTGGTCAAGCGCCTTGGCGCCGAAAATGTAACGGGGCTCAAGCGTAGCACCGAAGCCGCGGATTCCCGGCCTGCTTGCAGGGCGGGGATGGTAGGAGAGCGTTCTTGCTGCTTCGAAGCGGAACCGAAAGGATCCGTGGAGTTGTAAGAAGTGACTCTGCCAGCATTAGTAGCGAGAAGCCAGGTGAGAACCCTGGCCGCCGAAAGTCTAAGGTTTCCCGGGGAAGGTTAATCCGCCCGGGGTTAGTCGGGTCCTAAGGCCAGGCCGAAAGGCGTAGCCGATGGACACGCGGTTAATATTCCGCGACCACCTTGCCTCGTTTGACGATGGGGTGACGCAGGAAGTGAAGCAGGAAGGGTGATGGAATACCCTTTTGGTCGTCTCAAGGTGCCTGGGCAGGCAAATCCACCCAGGAATACACCGAGGGCGAACTCCAGGCCGCACGGCCACAAAGCTGCGTAGCTACACTGCCAGGAAAAACCTCTAAGGAGATGGCAAGGTGCCCGTACCGTAAACGGACACACGTAGACGAGAAGAGAATTCTCAGGCGCTCGGGTGATTGGTTGTTCAGGAACTCGGCAAAATAGCTCCGTAACTTCGGGAGAAGGAGTGCCCCTGAGAGGGGGTCGCAGTGAAATGGCTCAGGCGACTGTTTAACAAAAACACAGGTCTCTGCAAAGTCGAAAACGACGTATAGGGGCTGACGCCTGCCCGGTGCCGGAAGGTTAAGAGGAGAGGTTAGCTTCGGCGAAGCTTCGAATTGAAGCCCCGGTGAACGGCGGCCGTAACTATAACGGTCCTAAGGTAGCGAAATTCCTTGTCGGGTAAGTTCCGACCTGCACGAATGGCGTAACGATCTGAGCACTGTCTTAACAACCAGCCCGGCGAAGTTGTGGTACCGGTGAAGACGCCGGTTACCCGCCAAAGGACGGAAAGACCCCGTGCACCTTTACTACAGCTTAACAGTGATTCATAACATAGCTTGCGCAGGATAGGTGGGAGGCTTCGAAGCCGGACTCTTGGGTTCGGTGGAGCCAACCTTGAGATACCACCCCTGTTATGCTGTGGATCTAACCTAGAGCCGTGAATCCGGTTCAGGGACACTGTTTGGTGGGTAGTTTGACTGGGGCGGTCGCCTCCCAAAATGTAACGGAGGCGCGCGATGCTCGGCTCAGGCTGTTTGGAAATCAGCCGTAGAGCGCAATGGTAAAAGCCGGGTTGACTGCGAGACTGACAAGTCGAGCAGGTGCGAAAGCAGGCCATAGTGATCCGGCGGTCCCGCATGGAAGGGCCGTCGCTCAACGGATAAAAGGTACGCCGGGGATAACAGGCTGATCTGGGCCAAGAGTTCATATCGACGCCCGGGTTTGGCACCTCGATGTCGGCTCATCGCATCCTGGGGGTGGAGAAGCTCCCAAGGGTTAGGCTGTTCGCCTATTAAAGCGGTACGCGAGCTGGGTTCAGAACGTCGCGAGACAGTTCGGTCCTTATCCTTGGTGGGCGTAGGAAACTTGAGGGATGCTGCCTTTAGTACGAGAGGACCGAGGCGGATGAACCTCTTGTGATCCAGTTGTCACGCCAGTGGCATAGCTGGGTAGCGAAGTTCAGTCGGGATAAGCGCTGAAAGCATATAAGCGCGAAACCCAACCCGAGATAAGGTTTCCCTGAAGGGCACTTGAAGACGACAAGTTTGATAGGACGGATGTGTAAGTATGGCAACATGCGAGCTAACCGTTACTAATCGCCCGTTCGGCTTGATCGTAAAGCTTACCCCGAGCGAGATCCCCGGGCAGGGGAAGTCGCCTCGGAGCTACAGGGCAGGCGGTTGCCAGACCTTCGATATTCGGTTGCGCGCTCCTTTCGGGGAGCGCATCCCGGGCCGACAGACGGCGCGGGACCCTTTCGGGTGGCCATAGCGAGGAGGCCACACCCGTTCTCATCCCGAACACGGCAGTTAAGCTCCTCAGCCCCGATGGTACTGCGCTGGCGACGGCGTGGGAGAGTAGGACGCTGCCCGAATTCATTCGCGGGGGCGGCCCGGCGTGAGCCGGTGTCCGCCCTCGCTCGCATTTTGGGGACGCAGTCCCTACCAGCCTTCAAGCTGACCGGTCGGTATGGCTTGGTCCACGAGCATTACCGGGATGCTGTCGTCGATTCGGTAAACGGTTAGTCCGTCCGTCGTCACGAGGCCTTCCTCAAGCGGCTGCTCTACGGCGGAGCCGTCTGCGTAGCGGATCGCGCCAGCTCCGATCGCGGCGTTGAGCCTCGCGATTCTGGCAGCAGTCAGCAATTCCAGCGGGGTCTTCGATGTCGGGCAGCAGAGGATCTGCAGCAGTTCGGGGCTGATCGGCACTTATCGTCTCCTCCGGGGCGGGCTAAGTCCCTAGGATACCCCCCTGCCGTTGGCGGCTAGCCGCCTGGATCCGGCGCTGGGGGCTTTCGGCGCCCGCGCCGGTCCCGCATTCGTTCCGTTGGCGCGCAGATGCGGGACGTCTCGCTCGAAGCAGGCGATTGCACGCAGTGCTGGCCGCTTCGGTTGCGAAATGGCCGCACCCTCTCGCGGTGCTCCCCGCGCCACGGTAGGCATTTCCCAATCCGCTGTGCCTCGAAAGGTGTCAGTCAGGGGCTTCCGTCCACCGGCCTAGCGCTGTTCGTCTGGAAACAGTTGCATCCCGCAAGCGATTGCACGTGGCCTGTTCCGTCGCCTGGCGGATTCCGCGCCGCTGCACTGCCCCGCGCGTTGACCCGGGCCTTCTCTTCGTGGCGGCCAGCGTGTCGCCGCGGTTGCGCGCCAGGAAGCCTTTCTTATTCCAGATTCGGCGGTCCCAACGTTGACCAGCCTCGCCTCGCGGGTCTTGGCGGAGCCGTCCGGGTGCTCTCCGGCGCGACCGGCGGCCTCGGGGGCGCGCTCGACGATGAATGTGAGTTGCAAGCGGATCTGCGCTAGCCGGTCCCGCTGCGTGGAGAGTTTCGGGGGAACTGGGGCATTTTTCCTTTCAGTTCAGAAAACCGAGAGGCCGCTCGGAACACCCGCCTTGCATCTCAAAGGCAATCTGGAGCCTTGCGGTCAGAGTTCAGCAAACTGTCGGACAGGTACACGCTGCCTTGGACCGCCGACAGCAATTCTAAATTGCCGCCTATTTTGGGTTTTTTGCCTCCGCAGCTTCCGGAATGAGGGACCAGCTTCTGGGGGACTTGACTTTTCGGACACCGCTTTCAAACATATAGTGTGGCCTCCGTTCCCGTCCTTGAGTCCCTCCTCAACAGATTCCGCCAGATCGCCTCCGCCTTGCCCGATCCCCGCACCGGCGCCAACCAGCGCTACAGCCTCGCCGACGCCGCCTCCTGCGCTTTCGCCACCTTCTTCCTCCAGTCCCCCTCCTTCCTCGACTTCCAGCGCCGCATGGAACTGGAGTCCGCTCGCTCCAATTGCCTGTCCCTGTTCGGGGTCGAGGCCATTCCCAGTGACAACCACATCCGGAATCTCCTGGATGGACACGATCCCGACCACTTCGCCCCCCTGTTTGCCGACTGCCTGCAAACCGCCCGCGACCACGGTGCCCTCGACCCCTTCCGGCGCCTCGACGGCCGCCTCGCCATCGCTCTCGACGGCATCCAATTTCATTGCTCCGATTCGATCCGCTGCGCACAGTGCTCGACCCGCCATGTCGGCAAGCACCAAACCATGCAGTACTTCCACACCATGCTCGCAGCCACCGTCGTCGCCGACGGCCACAACCGCGCCCTGCCCCTGATGCCTCACTTCGTCCAGCCCCGGCACAACCCCCACGACGGCCGCTCCGACGCCGACCGCAAGCAGGACTGCGAACGCAACGCCGCCAAGCGCTGGCTGCCCGCCTACAGCGACCAACTGCGCCCCTTCCGGCCCATCTTCCTCGGCGACGACCTGTACTGCTGCCAGCCCCTCTGCCAACTCGTCCGCAACCTCGAAACCGACTTCCTCTTCATCTGCAAGCCCAGCTCTCACAAGCGCTTATACGAACTCATCCACGACGACTTCACCCACTCCACCGGCTGGATCCGCACCCGCAACCACAAACGCCAGGTCGAGCAGCACCGCTATCGCTGGATGCACGGCCTGCCCGTCCGCGACGGCGACGATGCGGTGCGCGGGACCTGGATCGAGTTCCAGATCCAGCGCCACGGTGAGCGCACCTACTACAACACCTTCTTCACCAGCCTAGAGGTCACGGCCGACAACGTGACCGCGATCGCACGGCTCGCAAGAGCTCGCTGGAAGATCGAGAACGAGACATTCAATTGCCTGGCGCGGCATGGCTACAACCTCAAGCGGAACTTCGGGCACGGCAGCAACGGCTTGGCCAATCTGCTCGCCACGCTGAACCTGCTCGCCTTCACGCTGCACACGCTGCTGGACTGCCTGCAGGGCTTGTGGCGGCAATGCCGCGACCGAGCCGGCACGCGCCGCCGCTTCTTCAACAAACTCAGCGTGTTTGCGGAGGAGTTCTGGTTCCCGAACTGGACCGCGTTGCTGATGAGGCTGCTGGGCCAACGCCCAGTGCGGGACGGTCCCTCGCCGGTACGTTGATGGAATCGATGGAGCATCCAGCGGCGAGCGCCGGGCTCGTGGGGCAGCCTGCAGTCGGGGTCTGCCCCGTGGGTCTCGCAACCGCTAGCGAGGCCCACCGAGCCGCCCCGCGATGTGCCCCTCGCAACGACCGATGCCCTGCTGGTGCCCTCACAACCTCTCTGCGGCGCCGACGAACGCCCGCTGAGATGCCAACAGCCCACCTGTATCTCGGGTTTTGCGAATTGCTGGACCGCCGATTGACAACTTGTTTTGGCTTGGGTATAGTTATCAAGCCTCGAATTTCCGAGACGGGGAACGGTTGACGGACTCGGCTGCTGCTGGGTCGGGAGACGCTCCAAGGTCTTGTAGAGGCGACGGTGGGCTAGACGGACGGTGAGGGTCGCTCCGCATGGTGTCGTGCCTTCGGGTATCAGCGCCCCGGCCGAGTGGAGCGAGCGATGCAAGCGAAAGTAGACGAGGTCAGGGAGTCGTCGCATTCCGAACCAGAACTGGAATCGCCGCATCGGTCCGCAGCGCAGATAGTTCCGGGCCTTCCCGTGCCCGGTCTCCCGGATCCTGACGCGCCCGACGAGGATCCCGAGGACGATCCGTACGTCCCCGAGGAGTTGAATGCATTCGTCAAGGCGGAGCCCGCGGATAGCCCGCAGATCTATCCCGGCAGTCGCTGCAAGGGAACCATCGTCACTGTCTCCGAAGCCGGAGTGATTGTCTCGTTCGGCACCAAGGTGGAAGGCCATGTCCCGCTCGAGGAGTTTCGCAATTCTAGCGACGAGATCACCGCAAAGGCGGGACAGGAGGTCGAGGTTTTCGTCGAGCGCCTTGGAGCTCCGGGTGCGTACGCGGTGCTGTCGTACCGGCGAGCCCGCGAGTCGGTCGCCTGGAGGCAGATCGAGACCGCCCATGCGCAGCATCTCCCGGTCCAGGCGCGGATCGTGCAGCGAGTCAAGGGCGGGCTGCGAGTCGACATCGGCGTGGCCGCCTTCCTGCCTGGCTCGCAACTGGACATTCGCCCGGTGCGCAACTTGGACGACTGGGTCGGCAAGACGGTCGAAGTGGCCGTCGTCGAGTGCAACCGGCGTCGCTCGAATGCCGTGGTCTCGCGCAGCGAGCTGTTGAAGGCCGAGAAGCAGGCGCGTCTGGCCGAGACGCTCGGCCGGCTCGAGATGGGTGAGCCGGCGACTGGAGTCGTCAAGAACATCACCACCTACGGAGTGTTCGTGGACCTCGGCGGCATTGACGGCCTGATCAAGCTGACCGAACTGTCGTACGGGCGCGTCGGCAACCCTTCCGAACTGCTCAAGACGGGTCAGGAGGTGACTGCCAAGGTCTTGAGGATTGATTCCGAGAAGGAGCGCGTGGCGCTCAGCTTGCGCGCGATGCGTCCGGACCCGTGGGGCACCATTGAAGAGCGCTACAAAGTGGGAGACCGCCTGACCGGCAAGGTTGCCAGCGTGACCGACTACGGCGCGTTCATCGAACTCGAGCCCGGAGTCGAGGGCCTGATCCATGTCTCCGAGATTGACTGGTCCCGCCGTCCCAAGCATCCTTCGAAAACGTTCTCGCCGGGTGCGGAAACCGAGGCGGTCGTGTTGGACGTGAAACCGGCCGAGCGGCGGATCTCTCTCAGCTTCAAGCGTCTCGTGGCGGATCCTTGGGACCAGTACGGCCCCAGCTTGGAGGTGGGTCTCGTCGTGGAAGGCCTGGTGCGCCGGATCACGACCTACGGGCTCTTCGTGGAGATCGTCGAAGGTATCGAGGGATTGGTCCATGTCTCGGACCTGTCGTGGGACACAAGGACCAAGAACCCGCGCGACGTGGCCCGCAAGGGCCAGAAGATCAACACCGTGATTCTCCAGGTCGACATCGAGAACCGGCGCTTGTCGCTAGGCGTCAAGCAGCTCGAGCCCGACGCGTGGGACACCTTCCTTGGACAGAACGCGGTCGGCGACGCCGTGCCGGGTCTGGTTCGGCGCCTCGTCAAGTTCGGGGCGTTCGTGGAACTGGCTCCGGGCGTCGAGGGACTTTGCCACCGATCCCAGTCGCCCCAAGGCAAGTACGGCCTGCGATCGGGCAGGCGTTACCATTTCGAGATCCTCGATGTTAACGAGCAGGCGCGGCGAATCGGATTGCGCTGCGAGCGAGCCGAACCGCTCGAGGATCCGGCCGAGTCGGAGGCCTGATCGCCATTCGTGCCGCTGGATCCGGCCTGCCCCTCCCCGTTGGATACAATGGGTCATTCAAGGAGTCCATACCCAAACCCCCATGACAAAAGCTGAACTTGTTGCCGAGGTTGCGCAGGAGGTTCTTGTTACCCGCAAGGAAGCCGACAAGATTGTCGAGACAGCGCTGACAAGCATCGTTGAATCTCTCCGCAGGGGCGAGAAAGTGGAGATCCGCGGATTCGGCAGTTTCCGGACCCGCACTAGGAACGCCCGAACGGGCCGTAATCCGAAGTCTGGGGACAGCGTCGAAGTCCCGCCCAAGACCGTGCCTTTCTTCAAGCCGAGCAAGCAGCTGCGTGACGCAGTGTCCGACGCGAATCCGACTGAGGAATGACCGGGTGGTCGCCAGCCGGGCGGTTCGATGGATTACCTCTGGACGCCGTGGCGGTACCGATACGTAACTGACCCTAGTGACGGTGCCGAGGACAGGCGGCAGTGCGTCTTCTGCCGGATCCTGGACTCGGGCTGCAGCGACGAGGAGTCCCTGATCGTCTACCGGGGCGAGAGTAACTTCGTCATTCTGAACCGCTACCCTTACACGAGCGGCCACATGATGGTCATCCCGTATCACCACCTGGCGGCGCTGCGGGAAGCTCCGGCGGAGACCCTGGAAGAAATGATGCGCCTTACGTGCCGCCTCGAGCGCCTCTTGCAGGCACTATACAGACCCGATGGCGTCAACGTGGGCATGAACATCGGCCGTGCCGCCGGTGCGGGGGTCGCGGGCCACATCCACATGCACGTGCTGCCTCGCTGGGTGGCCGATTCGAATTTCGCCACCGTGATCGGCGAGACCAGGGTGCTTCCGGAATCCCTTGCCGTGACGTGGGAGCGGGCTCGCGCGGACTTCGACCGGCTGCCGGCGTGAACCGCCTGCGTGTCTGGTTCCGAAGCCGGTCTGTATAATTCGGCCATGGAAGGACAGGACACACTCTTGCTGCGGGCGGCGGTCGTCCTGTATTCGTTCGGCCTGCTGGACTCGCTTTACAGCGTTGTCAAGCAGCGGCGTCAGCTGTTCAGGCCTGCGTTGTACGCATTCGTGCTAGGCGCGATCCTGCACGGCCTCTCGTTGGCGGCCGCCAGCCTCGAGCACGGCCGGTTCCCCGTCCAGACACTGCAGCAAATGTCGTCCATGGCGTCGTTCTTCATGACGGTCGTGTTCCTGACGGTGTACGCCCGCTTCAAGTACGAGAGTCTCGCCGTGTTCGTGTTTCCATTGGTCTTCCTGCTCTCGCTTGCCGGTGCAATGGGCGGACGCGCTCCCTCTGCGTCTCGGCCGATGCTGCAGTGGTGGATATCGATCCACGCCGCGCTCTTCCTACTCGGCTACGCGGCGCTGTTCCTGACCTGCGTGGCGGGAGTGATGTATCTCATTCAGGAGCGCGAGCTGAAGTCGAAGCGTCCGCGGGCGTTCTACTACCGGCTGCCCCCTCTGGGCAAGCTCGACGAGATCGGTTATCAGGCGCTGGCGGCGGCGTTCGTGATGGTGACCCTGGGCCTGATTGCCGCTTCGGTCTGGGCATTCGCCAAATGGGGGTCCAATTGGGTCGTCGACCCTACCATCGCACTGGCCTTCCTGACATGGGGCATCTCGTTCGCCATGGTGTTCGGCCGCCTCGCAGTCGGCTGGCGGGGCCGCAAGGGTGCCTATTTCTCGATCGCGGGTTTCGGCTGCGCGGCCCTGACCTGGGTTGTGAACAGCGGCGCCCACACCTTCATGGGCCGATGAGTATCCAGCTGGTCGGGATGAACCACAAGACCGCTCCGGTCGAGGTGCGGGAGCGCCTGGCGATTTCCGAGGAGGATACCGGAGAGGTCGCCCGCGAGCTGACCCTGGTCCAGTCTCTCGACGAGGCCTTCGTGCTGTCGACCTGCAACCGGGTCGAGTTCCTGGCCAGCGGCGAGCGGGACGCGCTCCGGGGGGCAGTCCTGGGACGGATCTCCTCTACGCCGAACCGGGAGGGCGTGGACGAGAGTGCGTTCTACACGTACGACGGGCGCGACGCGGTGCGTCATGTGTTCCGCGTGGCCGCGAGCCTCGATTCGATGGTGGTGGGCGAACCCCAGATTCTCGGCCAGGTAAAGGACGCGTACCAGAGGGCTCGCGACGCCGGCACGCTGGGCGGCCCGCTGGACCGGCTCGTCTCGCACTCGTTTCACGTCGCCCGGCGCGTGCGGAACGAGACCGAGATCGGCAAGATGGCGGTCTCGGTCAGCTACGTTGCGGTCGAGCTGGCGCGCAAGATCTTCGGGGACCTCGACGGCCTCTCCGTGCTGCTGATCGGGGCCGGTGAGATGGCCGAGTCGGCGGCGCAGCACTTACGGGGCGCGGGAGCGTCGCATCTCTTCGTGACGAACCGGACCCTAGCCAGCGCGGACCGCCTGGCCAGCGCCTTCGGCGCCGAGGCCGTGCCGTTCGACCGCCTGCTGGAACTCCTGCAACGTGTCGACATCGTGCTCTCGTCCACCGGAGCCCCCGGACACATCCTGTCGAAGGGCACGGCGCAGGGCGTGATCGCGGCCCGTAGGAACAAGCCGATCTTCCTGGTCGACATCGCCGTGCCGCGCGACATCGATCCGGACATCAACGAGGTCGACAACATGTTCGTCTACGACATCGATGACTTGGAACAGGTGGCGGCGGCGAACATGAAGCAGCGGCACAGCGAGGCGGACATTGCGGAGCGGATCGTCGAGGACGAGGTCGAGAAGATCCTTCGGCGCATCCAGGCGCACAGCGCGGCTCCAGCGATCGTGTCGCTGAATGAGCGACTCGAGACGATTCGCAAGGGAGAGCTGGGGCGCTACCAGTCGAGGCTTCGAGACCTCACCGGCGAGCAGCGCGAAGCAGTGGATGCCCTGACGCGAGGCATCATCAACAAGGTTGCCCACCATCCGATCCGTGAGGCCAAGCGGAGCGTCTCCGACCCGCGCTCGCGGATCACCGTCGAAGACATCCGGCGGATTTTCGGTCTGGACTAGGCTAAGGCGTGCGAGACCTGACGATCGGGACGCGCGGCTCGAAGCTCGCGCTGCGACAGACCGGCTGGGTCGCCGGACGATTGGAAGAACTGGGGAACCGGGTCACCATTCGGGTTATCAAGACGACCGGCGACCGCATCGGCGCGGTGCCCCTGGCAGCGCTGGGGCAGCGGCAGGGTATCAAGGGCGTGTTCACAAAGGAGATCGAGGAAGCCCTGATTGCGTGCGAGATCGATCTGGCGGTGCATAGTCTCAAGGATCTGCCGACAGATCTTGACACCCGCCTAGCGCTCGGCGGCGTCCCTCTTCGGGCCGACCCGCGCGACGCGCTGCTCGGGAAGAAGCTGGGCGATCTGCGCCGAGGCGACCTTGTGGGAACCGGCTCGCCGCGCCGGGCTGCCCAGTTGCGCGCCTTGCGGCCGGACGTGACCGTAGCCGACATCCGCGGTAACGTCGACACGAGAATCCGGAAGCTCAGAGCGGGCGACTACGACGCGATCGTGCTCGCGGCGGCCGGACTCGAGCGGCTCGGCCTTCAGGCCGAGGTTGCCGAGTATCTCGAGGTCGATACGATGGTCCCCGCAATCGGTCAGGGCGCCTTGGGAATCGAGATCCGTGCGGGCGACTCTGTCGCGCTCGAGGCGCTCGCCCCGCTGCATGACATCCGCGTCGCGACGGAAGTCGAAGCGGAGCGTTCGCTGCTCCGCTCGCTGGGTGGCGGCTGCGACATTCCTCTAGGCGCCCACGCTTCGTCACGCAACGGGCGGTTGCGCCTGCTGGCGACTGCCGCGGGCTCCGAGGGCGGGATGGTCCGCACCGAGGATACGGCGAGCACCGAGGAGGCTCCGGAACTCGGGGTGCGGGTCGCCGCATCGCTGCGTCGCCTCGGGGCGGATTTCGGCGGAACAGGGGACTGATGCGTCGAGGGCTCAGGCGGCCCGGGCCAGGTGCTCCTGGAGGCACTCCTCCACGCACTCGATCGCCCGGGCGGTAGAACTCGAGCGGTGGATGCGCTGGCGAAGCTGCGATCCATTGGGCATCCCGCGAGTGAAGTAGGTGGCGAACTGCTTCATCTTGCCCAGGGGCTGGCCGGAAATCTTGCCAGCGTCGTCGAGGAGCATGCGGAAGTAGTCGCGGAGGAGTTCGTAGCGCTGCCGCTCGGTGGGCCGGTCGTAGTCCCCGGTGGCGATGTACTGCTGAATCTGCCGAAATATCCAGGGATTCGCGGATGCGGCGCGCCCGATCATCACGCCGTCGCAGCCGGTGTGACGGAACATCCGCACGCAATCCTCGGGAGAGAAGACATCTCCATTGCCGACGACTGGAATCCGCACGGCACGCTTGAGCTCGGCGATGCGATCCCAGTCCGCGGTGCCCCCGTAGCCCTGCTGTCGAGTGCGCCCGTGGAGCGAGACTCCCTGCAGGCCGCAGTCCTCGGCGAGGCGGCCCATCTGGCGGACCACGATCGAGCCATCGTCCCAGCCTGTGCGGAACTTGCAGGTGAACGGTATGGCCACGGCCGAGCGGACAGACTTGAGGATGCTCTCGACCGCCGGGAGGTCGCGCAGCAGGCCCGAACCGCCGTTGCACTTGACCACCTTCTTCACTGGGCAGCCGAAGTTCATGTCGACGCCGTCGAAACCCAGGTCCTGGACGAGACGCGCCGCGTCGGCTAGCACCGCCGGGTCCGAGCCGAACAGCTGGGCGACGATCGGATGCTCGTCGGATTCGTAGTAGAGATAGTTGAATGCGGTGCGCCGGGGCTTGCCCTTCGATTCGCCATGGTTGGCAACGATTCCGTGCGAGCTGGTGAATTCGGTCATAATCAGGCCGCAGCCTGACAGGCGCCGGATGAATCGCCGGAAGACGGTGTCCGTGACGCCGGCCATCGGCGCCAGGACCACAGCGGGTTCGATGCGCATCGAACCGAAGCACAACTGTCTCGGAATCTCCACTATTCGCATTCTAACCAGTCTTGCGGGTTGCCGGCCCGCTAGCGCAACCGTCCCAGGGCCTGAGCTACGGGTTTGTTCGTGAAGCGGACGGGGCTTGCGCCGTCTCGCGCCTCGAGACGCCGCCACCCGACGCACCGAAAGGCAGCGGCGCGGAACGGCCTGCTGGGAACCGTCGAATCGCGCTGAAGCCCGGAAAGTTCGTTCGCCTGGACGCGCCTCGGAATCCCGATCGGCGGCAGGACGCTCGTCCCGCCCCGGATTCCAAACCCCCGCTGTCGCCGCGGACCCCCTGCGTCGGCCGCCTTGGCCCCGCAAGGATGCTGCCCGGCGGAGCGCTCTCGAACGTGCCGAGAGGCCTGGCGACCCGTCACTCCGGGTCGTTCGGGTCCCGCTCACCCGTTCGAGAGCTCCTCCAAGCTGCGGGGCCAGTCCGAGCGCAGCAGACGCGATAGCGAGCGATCCGCCAGGACTCTCCCGCCAGTCTGGCACCGAGCGCAGTAGTTTGTTTCATTGGACGCATAGCGGATGCGCTGGACCGGGGCCCCGCAATCGGGGCACGGCTTGCCGTACCGTCCATGAACGGCCATTCCGTCGCGGAAAGCGGTGACCTTCTCCGGAAACTTGTCGACGGCTTGCGCCCGCAGGCGCTCCACCCATTCCTCGAGCACTTCGCGAGTGGCGACGAAGAGCCGTTCGACCTGTGACTGCTCCAGCTTTCCTGTCAGGGCGACCGGCGAAAGGCGGGCCCGGTGGAGGATTTCGTCGGAATAGGCGTTGCCTATGCCGCTGCAGACGCCAGGGTCCGTCAGCGCGCGCTTCAAGGTCCGGTTCCGACAGCGGATCGCTTGCTGGAAATCAGCCAGCGTTGCCTCCAGCACCTCCAAGCCGCCGCGATGGAGCGCCTCGAGCGCCTGTTCGCCTTGCGCGACGTGCAGCGAAGCTCGCTTCCTCGATCCGGCCTCGGTCAGCACGAGGGTGCCGTTCGGGAAATCGAAGGCGGCCAGACCCCGCTTGCCGGGCAGCCTCGCGCCCGGTGCGCGCCAGTGCAGGCGGCCGGCGATCATCAGGTGCAGGACCAGCCAGTAGTCTTCTTCCAACCCGATCGCGATCCTCTTGCCGAGACGCTGGAATCGGACCACCCTCTTGCCAAGGCAGGCCTCAAGCGGCGGATCCACGGTGCGCAGCAGCAGCGGGCTGGCGATCCGCACACCGCCGAGTTCCTGCCCGGCCAGACGGGACTCGAGCGACTCGATATAGACAACGATGTCAGGTAGTTCCGGCATCCGGGCGTCCTCGCGAGATGGTAACCGTTCGGCCGGGCGTTGACCAGCGCCACCTCGAGTCAGCGCCTCCAGCAGCGCGTAGACCGGGATCCAGCACACGTTCGTGCTCTCCATCGCGACAGGCCGGAAGCCCTCCGACTCGAGCCGGCCAATGCCTCCAGCGCGGGTGTTGTCGTGCGGAAGACCCGTAGCTTCAGATTTCCTTACATCGGTTGTTTTACGTTGGCATGATTGTGGGAGGAGATGCCGGTTCTGGGTGGGTTGGGGCAACGATTGAGCTTCCGTGATGAATGTCAAGCGTTTTTCCCGGTAATGTCCGGAAGGGCGGATGAATTCAGCGCATGTGCGTATAGGTTGCGGCGGCGTGCCTGCCCCGCTGCCAGGTCGAGATCGCGCGCCAGCTGATCGAGGTCTGCCTGCTGCCGCTCGACCTCGGCCAGTTCGGCACGCGCGTTGCGGATCGCGGTGCGCAGCAGGTCGGCGCGAGCCGCGAGCCGGCGTCGCGGGGCGGGCGGGCGGGGCCGGAGCGGGCGCGGAGGTGCTGGAGGCGCTTGGCGCAACGGCGGCAGCAGACCGGCATCGGGCCGCGGCGGCGGACCGGAATGGCCGCGCGGCAGGCCAGGCAGCCGTAGCCGTAGTCGGCGGAAGTCTCTCCCCCGGCCTGCGGCAGCGGGCCGGTTCGATCGAGATGCCCGTGCAGCATGAAAAAGCGAACTCCTGCTCAACTTCGCTCAGCACGGCGGTCCGGCGGCGGGCGCTGCGGGCGACCACAGCCGGTCGTCCCGGAGCAGGGCGCCGAGCAGGGCGAGCAGCTTGCGCATGACCGCGACGAGCGCGACCTTGTGCGGCTTGCCCTTGCCCGCCAGGCGCTGGTAGAAGGCTTGCAGGTCCGGGTTGCAGCGGATCGCGGAGAGGGCGGCCATGTACAGCAGGTTGCGGGGATGCTGGCGGCCGCCGCGGATGCTGCGGCGGCCGTGGTGGCCGCCGGAATCGGAGTCGTAGGGCGCGAGGCCGGCGAGGGCTGCGGACTCGCCGGGGCGGGCGGATCCGAGTTCGGGGAGGTCGGCGCACAGGCTGGCGGCATTGAGCGGGCCGCAGCCCGGGACGGAGCGGAGGATCTCGCAGCGTCGGCGCAGGGCGGGGTCGGCTTGGATGCAAGCCTGCAAGGCGGCGTCGGCCTCGCGGATCTTGCCGGCAAAGGCTTTCAGCAGGGGGGCGAGCAGCTTGGCGGCCTCGCCGCCGAGCTCGGCGGCGTGCTTGCGCAAGGCGTCGCGCTGCTCGACGAGCTTGCGCCGGAGGGCGAGCCAGTCGGCCAGGACCTGCAGGTTGGCGGGCTTGGGCGGAGAGCCGTCGAGACCGTCGAGGCGGGCGTAGCGGGCGAGCATGGCAGCGTCGATGCGGTCGTTCTTGGCGCGCTGGCCGAGAGAGCGGGCGAAGTTGCGTGCGCGCAGGGGGTCGGCGAGGATGACCGTCACGCCATCGTCGTGGAGGCACTGGTGGAGCTGGCGGTGGTAGCGCCCGGTGGGTTCGAGGGCGAGGCGCCGGACGCCGAGCTGGCGGAGCCAGTTGCGCAGGGCGCGGCGGCCGGGCTTGGTGTTCTCGAAGCGACGGGAGAGCTCGGCGGGATCGGCGAAGACATCGAGCCAGTGCTTGCCGACATCGATGCCGGCGACGGGCTCGGGAGGGGCGGGAACGAGAGATGTCACGAGTTGCTTGGTATCCTTTCCAGTGGCCAGTGGGATTCCTGCGAACCTCACCTTTTCAAATTCGGGCCTGTGCCCGTTCTTCCGTTCAGGTCTCTCAGGAATGGCTGCGGCGGGCGATCCAGCTCAATCACGGTGCCAGGCACCCAGGCGGAAAAACGATCCGACCCGCCGCCCGCCGCCGGTCCTGGCCAGGCCCGGCGGCGGACTCCCCGCCATGAGGCGAGGAGATCCTTGCAGAGCCAGTCGCCATCGCTGGCGACCAGCTGAAACCCCACAATTGCACAAGAGCAGGAGCAGGCCGGCAGGGACGGACCCGATCTGTCCGGCGAGCCCGTCGGGGGCCAGTGAGGCCTCACTGGCCCCCGCTCTCCAAACACCCTGCCACTCTCCGGCCTCACTCTCCCCAACATAAAAGGTGAGGGGGTTGTCGGGGAGGATTTCGTAGACCAGGCGCAGGTCGGTTCCGGGAAACAGCGTCGCGGTTTCGTTCAGTTCCTTGAGCAGTGCAGCCAGGGCGGCGTCCTGGCCGCGGCTGGCTTGGTGCAGCAACCGGACGGTGAGAGTCCCGGCCGCAGAGTCGGGAAGAAGGGTGGCGTCGCTGCGGAACAGCGCCTTGAGCAGGGGGCGCACATTCTCGGGCCTGCTCAGTTCCGGCGCGACCGCGCCGGCCATGGCGGTCTCGGCGCGGTAGGCGATCATGCGCAGGGTGTCGAGCAGGTTCCGCAGCGGGGCAGGCAGGGCCTGCAGCCGCTCTTCGGGCGACAGGTCGCCGGCCCGGACATGCTCCTGGACGTCGCTTTTCGCCAGTTCCAGGCCCGTGATGCGCCGCTCGATCGCGGCGGTCTCCGCCTGGAGCTGGAGGGCCTTCTGCGAACGCGCGCCGCGCTCGGCTGCCAGCTTGCGATGCAGGTGCCCGGCCTTGCCGCGCAGCCTCCGCAAGGCGCGCTCGAGCCAGCGCCAGAGCGGGTTGACCACCCGCTCGTCGGCATCCACCCCCACGAGCGCGTGCTCGGCCAGCGTGTCGAGACCGAATTCCGCGCGCATGTACTTGAAGAAGTTCTCCTGCGTCCAGCGTGAGCGCAGCAGGCCCGCGACCCGCTCCGCGGGCAGCGTGGGATGCGTGGTGAGGATCGCCGGCTGGCGCTCGCCCGCCGCCGGCTGGCCCGCCAGCTCCAGCGGCTTGCGCGGCTGGCCGCTCTTGCCCGGCCGGCGCAGGCGCCGGTCGATCCAGAAGCGGATCTCGCGCGCCGCGCAGGCGTTCCCCAGAGCCGCCTTGCGCTCGGCGATGCGGCCCTCCAGCGCTTGTTCGCCGCCGGGCGCGTGCACCGCCAGGCGGGCCGGGACAAACTCGCTGTCCGGCCAGCGCTCCGCCTGCGGCCCCTTGCGCCAGGTGATCACCGCGATCCCCCGCTCCGCCAGCTGCGCGAACAGCGCCGGACTCCAGCCTTCCCGGTCGAACACCAGCGTCAGGCGCGGCCGCGACGGCTCCTGCGCGGCCGGCAGCAGGCCCAGTTCCTCCAGCTGCGGCAGCAGCCCGTCCCGCAACTCCGCCACCAGTGCGGGATCGACCTGCTTGTGCACGCACAGCAACGGCGCCCCCCCGAGCGCCCCCACCCAGTAGCTGGCCGCGGCCGGCAGGCACAGCTTCTGCCGCGGCACGAAGTGCTTCGGCAGGCGGCCCTGGCCGCTGTAGACCTGGACGTGCCCGTCCACGAACAGCGTCGCGACGGCCTCCGGATCGGCGCCGGCCCAGTCCCGCGCCAAGGCGCCGCGCCAGGCCTCCAGCGCGGCCGTATCCGCCACCAGCTGGCGTGTCCTGCGCCGTAGCGTGCGATCGCAGGGGCAGCGGTCCAGGCCCAGCAAGGCACCCCATTCCCCGGGCTGCTCGTAGCGCAGCCGCTCCGGATTGCGCACGCGCGCCAGCAGCAGGAACGCCAGCAGCAGCAGGATCGAGCGCACCCCGTAGAAGCCCTTGGGCAGGCGCAGCAGGCCCTCGTGGCGCAGCAGGCCGGCCTGCACCAAGGCCGGAACCGCCGCCAGCACCCCGCCCCCGCTGACCGCCGAGGCCGCGGCGAAACGCGGCTCCCGTTCCTGCAGCGGCCCCAGGCTGGTCAGCGTCCGCCCGGCCGTGTCGCATGTCGCCCGGCCCTGCGGCGCCTGCGCGTCGCGCTGGTTGCGCCGCTCCTTGTCGGGCGGCTCCCGCACCTCCGCCTCCGCCGGCTCGCTCCCGGCCGGCGCTCCTTCCGCTGCCGGCCCGGCCGCCGCTCCCTGCTGGCCCGCGACCCCCGCCAGCAGGCCTTTGCGCAGGTACGCCCGCAGCGTCGAATAGCACAGCCCCAGCTCCCGCGCCGTCCCGCGCAAGCTCGCTCCCTGCGCCAGCTTCTCCCCCGCCCGCCTCAGCAGCTCCGCATCCTCGATCCCGTGCAGGCGCCGCCGCTTGCGCGGCTTGTCAAAGTCCTGCTCTCCGCGCGCTTCCATCTGTCGCCGCGCCCGGGCCACCGTGCGCGCGCTGATCCCGTGCGCCCGGGCCAGTTCGGCGTGCGTGGCCAGCCCGAGCAGCGCGAAGCGGCCGAGGCAGCGCGCGCGGCCTGGCCGGTCGTCGACGCCGCAGCTGTCGATCGGGTCGGTGTTGAGGAAATAGACCCAGCGGCCAGCGTCCAGGAGCATGCTCAGGCGAGCGTTGACGGGGATCGCCTCACCGGGCCGCAGGCCGAGCGAAGCGGGGAGTGGGGAGGGTTCGGGGTGCGCTGGGCCGCCTTTCATGTGGACATATTAAAAAAACCGAACCGGCCATGTCAAGCCCGCGACACCAATTGCGAGAAAAACGTAACCCCGTGCGCTAGAACGGCTTATACCGATTCACTCGATCTCGCCAAATTGTCGATGTAAGGAAGTCTGAGCTTTGGACCCCGCCCGTCCGCGGCCCCGCAGCAGGCCAGTGCTCGCGGACGTCCGGGTTGATGCCCGCACCTTGCAGGCGTAGCTCCGGCGGATTGGCCCGCCGTCGCTGCTTGCGCCGCTCCGCGCCGGCATTCTTCTCCGGCGGGGCAGGTTTCGCTGCGTTCAGGAAGAGCCTCCCCGGTGGCGCGGCATCCTGTCGGGAGCGGTCGCGCCGCTCGTTGGAAACAACCCCTTCGCTCAGGCCCATGTCTCGTGGAAAGTGACTGCTAACATCGTCCATGGCTTCGGAGAGGAGACAATCGCATGCGACTGCCGCTCTACCAGATCGATGCCTTCACCGGCTCGGTCTTCCAAGGCAATCCTGCAGCCGTCATGCCTCTCGAAACGTGGCTGGAAGACGCCGTTCTCCAGGCCATCGCCGCTGAGAACAACCTATCAGAGACCGCCTTCTTTTGCCCTGCCGGGGAAGACGGCGTGTTCGAGCTGCGCTGGTTCACGCCGACCGTCGAGGTGCCGCTATGCGGCCATGCGACGCTTGCAAGCGCGTTTGTGCTCATGACGGAAATCGACGGGGGGCTCGACCGTGTAACGTTCGAGACCCGCAGTGGCCGCCTTGCGGTCCGCCGAAACGGCGAGCGCTACACCATGGACTTCCCCGCCGCGGACCTGCGACACGCCGGTCGTCCTGCGGGGATTATCGAGGCGGTAGGTGCCGAGCCTATCGCAGCATTGAAGAGCGCAAACTGGCTTCTGGTGTATAACAACGAGGCTGAAGTCGCCGGGCTGGACGTCGATACTTCTGCTCTCGCGTTGGCGCTGGCGCAGGACGACGCTGACGCGGGCGTGATCTGCACGGCACCGGCGGCCGGGCAACGCGCCGACTTCGTCTCCCGTTATTTTGCTCCCTGCCATGGCATTCCCGAGGACCCGGTCACGGGATCGGCCCATTGCAGCCTGGTGCCGTACTGGTCCGAACGGCTCGGACGACGGGAGCTACACGCCCTGCAGATTTCCACCCGCGGCGGAGAACTGTTCTGTCGTGAGCGGGGCAGACGGGTGGAGATTACGGGGAGGGCGGTGAAATACATGGAGGGTATTGCCCACATTCCAGCACCGCCGTGATCGGAAGCCTATCGTGGTTGCTTTCTCACCCGGAAGCCTGTCTGGATCCGATGGTCAATCTCGGGACTCGCCGGGCCTCATATCGCCCGAATCGGCTCAGAAGATGCCATAGGAATTCCTTTGAAGTTCATGAAAATTCCAGTTTCCATGACGCAGGAGAGCCCGCAGTGTTCTGGCACGATCTGCGGCATCAATCCAGCCTGAAAGGCGGGTAGCGGTCGGTTACAAGGAGGAATGCGTAGGCCGACACCCGCAGCCACCAGCGCCAGACTCCGACAACAAAGTCGAACAGCAGCCGAGGATAGCGTCCGGTCACCAGAATGAGAAACCAAGCTGCGACGGCTGCCACGAGGGCGACTACGCTCAGAATGACGAGCACGACGTAATGGGGGATGGCCAGCAGCCACTTGACCAGCGGAAGCCACCGATTGAGGTCTTGCTTGACATCTGGGTAGTCAATCTCCAAGTGCACCGCCTGTTCCTCAACGGTTGACGGATACCGGTCGGTTAGCAGCAAGAGATAGGCAGTCACCCGTCCCGAGAACCGAACCAACTCACGAAGGAAATCGAACCACCAGCGTGGGTAGCGCTGACGGACTATGATCATCAGTGCAACGGCGAGCATGAGTCCGCCAGCGATGCTGCCAGACTCGTCAGCAGCCTTGCGGGCGTCCTCAGCCGCGACCCACCCACCGCTCACCAGACCATGGATGACAACGATAGGGATAATCCAGACCAAGCGGAATAGCGTTGTCAGACGGTCGAGCTGGCCTTGGTAGTCGACCTCGAGACGGGCAGCATAGTGAGCGGGTTGTTCATCCACGTCCCTAATAGTACTCAGCGGCGCCTGAGACACCTGCCGGGACTAGGAGGCTGCCCCGCATTTGCCTCATGTCGGCACGCAGGCGGCCGTGCTTGTCACACCACTGAATGAATGGCCCGACGCCACCGATCCAACGTGCGATCGGGCCGGGATGCGGGAGTGGCGGTTGCTTGATGTCAGGAATGGTACGCCGGGGACGTTCCAGGCTCCGAATCGCATGGCAGTAGCGAGAGGTTCGGGCGTGAAAGGAGCTCGATTCGCAAGGAGGGCCGGCTTCGGAATTTTCCTGGCGCCAGACCGGGGCGAGAGCAGCCATGCCCCGATCTGCACTGGCGGTCGCTTTGGTGCGGCTCAGCGTGGCGAGATTCCTCGAGCGGTTGGCTGCCATGCTCAGGCAATTCGGTATCGACAAGCAGGAGTTCCAATTGATGCAGTCCGCGTGTCTTGGTGGTCCCAGACAGGGCGGCCTGACAGCCCCGCACCCGTCGATTTTCCGAAACTCGCGCAAGACTGCGCCCAAGCACTCGAAGAGCAGTTAGGCGGAGCGGCACGTACGAGACCGGCTTCTGCGTGCAGTTCGCTTCCCGCGTCTGCGTAGCCGGACTTCGACAGGGCCAGGTCTCTGCGGCACACGAGGTGACTGGTCGGCGCGTGCGCCGTGCGGTGACGACGGGGCGACGATGCCCTCCGCCGAATCGACTCGCTACGCGGGATGGGGTTTCGTTGGCACGAGACCCCTGCTCGAAGAGGAAGCGGTTCATCCGATCGAGCCTTGATCGAAGCACCGGCCGGAAATCGCGCTTCAAGGCAGCGGTTTTCGAGCGGAAGCACGGGGAACAAGGCATTTGGCAGCAGCGGGCACAGCAGGGCTCCCAGCGCTGCCAGGAGGATCGTGAGGGGGGCGCCGATCCGGGGGAAATCGAGAAAACGGTAGCCGCCCGGGCCGTAGACCATGAGATTGGTCTGGTACGCGACCGGGGAGAGGAAGCTCAGACCGCAGCCGAAGATCAAGCTGAATGCGAACGGCTCGAGATGCAAGTTCAGCTCGTCCGCCGTGGCCTTTGCGATCGGGAACATCAGGGCAGCGGCCCCGTTCTTGGTGATTACTTGCGCGAATGCCGACCCGGTCAGCATCATCACGAAGAGCATGCCGCGGTTTCCGAGGCCGATATCACTGCTGGTGTCGAGCAGCCACGTCGCAATTGCCTGAGCCGCCCCAAGGCGGCGCTCATCCCTAGCGCGGCCGCGATCGCCACGATAACTTGCAGGGAGACGTCCGTGAGAGCCCTGCTAGCCCGCACGCAGCCCAGGCAGACCATTAGCAGCCCCGCAGCCAGGCAGACGACCACTGGCTCCCAGGGCGCCGCGAGCAAGCCCGCGATCAGCAGGCAGAATACGGTTACGGCCCTACGCAGCCGGTCATGCCGGGGCGGCGCGAAGTCGGGCACTGCAGAGACGAGATAGAAATGGTTGGAACTTCGGTACGCGTGAGCGAAGCCCTTCGGTGCCTCGAGCAGGAGGGTGTCGCCCGCTTCGAGCCGGATGTCGCCGATCCTGGAGCGGACCGCGTCCCCTCTGTGACGCACGGCTACCACTGCTGCGTGGAACAGCGTCCGGAACCGCATTTCGCGGACGGTGTGACCGGCCAGCGGGGAACCCGCGGCGACCACGGCTTCCACCAGTTCTCGCTTGCCCGGGTCCGTAACGCCGGATTTCCGCCGCTCCGGCGGTGCCAGCCCGCGGACGCGCTGCAGGTCGACCACCGAGTCCATGGTGCCGGTGAGGCCGAGACGGTCCCCTGCCCTCAGCCGCAGCTCCGGCGGCGTCGTCTCCAGCACCTCCCCGTCCCGCTCGATCTCGTACAAGTGCAGCCCGGGGAGTTGAAGCAAGCCGGACGATTCGATGGTCGCGCTTGCGATCGAGAAGCCCGAGAGCACGTCCATCTGTACGGTGTATTCCTGAACGTCGGTCGGGTCGTCCGGCACCCGCAGCCGATCCGGTATCAGCACCCGGGAAGCGCCCATCAGATAGGTGATGCCGACAAGAGCGGCGGGCAGGCCGAGCAGCGCGGGGCCCCAGAACTTCAGCACGTGGCTCGGGGCCGCGAGTCCGCTGACCTCGAGATACTCGAGGTACAGGCCCATGACGATAAGATTAGAGGCACTGCCGATCAAGGTGAGCTGCCCGCCTAGGATCGACGCGAAGCTGAGCGGAATCAGGAGCTTCGAAGGGCTGACGCGAATACGGTTCGCCCAGTCGCGCACGAGCGGCAGGTACATTGCCACGACGGGGGTGTTGTTGATGAAAGCGGATAGCACGGCGACTGGCGCCATGAGTCGGAATTGCGCGGAAGCGATCGTCTTCGGTCGTCCAAGGAGCAGGGGTGCCGCAGCCACCGTGGCTCCGGTCTCGCGCAGGCCGGCCGCGACAACGAACAGCGCGGCGATGGTGATCACGGCGGGATGGGCGAAGCCCGACAGGGCCGCTGCCGGATCCACGACTCCGAGCAGGACTAGGACCACAAGGCCGGCGAGCATTGCCGTTTCCACGGCGACGCGATTTGTGATGAGCGCCGCGATGACGCCTGCAACGACCGCGACGGAGAGGATTCCCTCGAACGGCACTGCTGTAAGAATATCCGATCGATCACAGTCGACCCTTTCGGGACACTTCGGACGGTTGCTGCGAGTCTTGCCTCTCGTCGCGGTGACCGCTACCCTCGGCTGGGGCCAGCCTGAGGGCTTCAACTACGACGAAGCCAAGGTGCCAGCCTACGTCTTGCCCGAGATCCTGCGCGGTTCCGACGGCCGACTCATCGAGAAAGCGGACCGGTGGGCCCCGCGCCGCGCGGAGATTCTGAAGCTGTTCGAGGAGGAAGTCTACGGAGTCGCCCCGGAAGCTCCGGAAGGCATGCGGTTCAAGATAGTCGAGGAGGACCCCGCCGCCTTGGGCGGGCTGGCCCATCGCAAGCAGATCCTAGTCGAGTTCGCCGCAGGAGCGTCCAGCCCCAGCATGGAGATCCTGCTGTACACGCCCGCCGGGAGAGACGCGCCCGTTCCCGTATTCACCGGCTTGAATTTCGGCGGCAACCACACGGTGCACTCCGATCCATCGATCCGGCTCTCGACCAGCTGGATGCGCGACGGAGATGGCGTGGTCGACAGCAGGGCGACCGAGGAATCGCGGGGACGGAGCGCGAGCCGCTGGCAGGTCGAGACGATCCTCAAGCGCGGCTACGGCCTGGCTACGGTGTATTGCGGGGATCTCGACCCGGATTTCGACGACGGATTCCGAAACGGCGTCCACGTGCTGGCCCCGCCGCGGCTCCCCAAGGACTGGGGCAGCATCGGCGCCTGGGCATGGGGTCTGAGCCGGGTCCTGGACTACCTCGAGACGGACGCTCACGCCGACGGTTCGCGGGTGGCGGTCATGGGGCATTCTCGGCTGGGCAAGACAGGCCTGTGGGCGGGTGCGAGGGACACGCGCTTTGCGATGGTGATCTCGAACGATTCCGGCTGCGGCGGCGCGGCTCTGAGCCGTCGGCGGTTCGGCGAGACCGTCGAGCGCATCAACACGAGGTTCCCGCACTGGTTCGCGGACAACTTCCAGGCGTACAACGGAAAGGAGGACGACCTGCCCGTGGACCAGCACATGCTGCTGGCGCTGGTCGCCCCAAGGCCCCTGTACGTGGCAAGCGCCGAAGACGATGCGTGGGCCGACCCGCAAGGCGAGTTCCTGGCTGCGCTGCACGCGGGCTCGGCTTACGAGTTGCTCGGCAAGCAGGGCTTGGACGTGTCGGAGCGGCCGGCGGTGAACGAGCCGGTGATGCGCACGGTCGGGTATCACATCAGGACCGGGAAGCATGATGTCACCGCGTATGACTGGGCGCAATTCCTGGACTTCGCGGACATGCATCGGGCGAGAGACTGAGGTCGAGCGGTCGCTGCGTGTCGGCGCCCGGCGCGAGACTACAGGCAGGCTGCTCGCGAATGATTCGCGCGCTGCACGGCTGCAGGGTTCGAGTCTCGGTGAGCCCGGCGTCTCACTTCATCACGCCGTCCGCTCCACCCCATCCCGCATTGCCGCGCCCGTCCCGCCGGCAACGCTGTAGACTGGGTTTTGCCGAGGTCTTCCATGCCGCTCGCTCGCTCTATCCCGTCGTTCTTTCTTGTCCTGCTTGGAACTTTCACGGGACTATCCCCGACTCTGTGCGCCGCGGAGGCAGGAGGGGTCAAGTTCGATGCTCCCGCCGCGTGGACTTCCACCCCCAAGCCCATGCGAACCGCGAACTACACGATTCCCGCGGCTCCGGGCGACGGCCAGGACGGGGAGATGGCCGTGTACTATTTCGGACCGGGGCAGGGCGGCGGAGTGGACGCGAACGTACGCCGCTGGCTGGGCCAGTTCGTGAACTCGGACGGCAGCCCGATGACCGCCGACTCCGCCGAGCGCAGAGAGGAGGAGGTGAACGGCCTTAGCGTGACCGTCCTGGATGTCAGCGGCACGTACCTGTTCAAGCCCTTCCCGATGGCGCCGCGCGCGACACCGATGCCGGGATACCGGATGCTGGCCGCTATCGTTCAGGGCCCGGACGCGCCTATCTTCTTCAAGCTGACTGCCCCCGCCAAGACCGCCGAGGCGTCCGAGCCCGAGTTTCGCAAGGTTATTGCTTCGCTGCGTCGCTAGTCCGCGCGCCTAGTCGCTGCTGCCCTTGGGGAACGGGGCGAGTCGGCGCATGATATATTGCCGCTTATGACCCGCCGGGTTGCTTTTCTGCTGCTAGTTGCGACCGGCGCCGTCCTTGCGGCTGACTTGGCGTGGGATCGGTTCCGGGGGCCGAACGGTGCCGGGGTGTCCAGCGAGGCGAATATTCCCGAGGTCTTCGGGCCCGAGGCCAACGTGGCCTGGAGGACTGCCCTGCCCGACGGTCTCTCGTCCCCCGTATTCGGCGCCGACAGCATCTTCCTGACCGGATTCCAGGGCGACAAGCTGATCACCTTCTCGCTCGATCGCGAGTCGGGCCGGATCGAATGGCGCAGGGAAATCGTCCGTGAGCGCGCCGGCAAGCTCCGCGCGCCGAACAATCCGGCCTCGCCCAGCGCGGCGACCGACGGAAGGATCGTGTTCGCATTCTTCCAGGATTTCGGGATGGTCGCCTACGGTCCCGATGGCAACGAGCTCTGGCGGCTTCCGCTGGGGCCGTTCAACAACCCGATGGGACTGGGTGCTTCCCCGGTCTACGTCGGTGGCATGGTGATCCAGATCTGCGATTCGGAGACTGATTCCTTCATGGTCGCCGTGGATGCGGAGACGGGCGAGGTCGCCTGGCGGCATGAGCGTCCGTACTCCCTGCGCGGCTTCTCGACACCGGTGGTCTACCAGCCGGACGAGGGTGGAGTCCAGCTGCTAGTGGCGGGTTCCTACGAACTCTCGGCCTACGACGTGGCCAGCGGCGAGAAAGTCTGGTGGGTGGAGGGCCTGACGTGGCAGATGAAGCCGACGCCGGTCCTCGACGGCAAGGGCTACGCCTACGTGCTCGGCTGGGCAGGCAGCGCAGACGTCGGCCAGCAGGAGGAAGTCCCGCCTTTCGACCGGGTGCTCGGCGAGCTGGATGCGAACAGCGACGGCAAGCTGTCGGCCGCGGAAGTCAGCGGATTGTTCGGCCGGAAGGTCCGGAACGGTCTCGACAGCTACGACTTGGACAATTCCGGCTTCATGGAGAGGCGCGACTGGGAGCATCACCGGCGCAAGCGTCGCGCCGTCAACGCCGTGCGCAAGATCAAGCTCGGCGGCAAGGGCGACATGACCGATGGAGCGGTGCAGTGGCTGCACTACAAGAGCCTTCCGAACGTTCCGTCGCCTCTGCTCTACGGCGGCGTGATCTACCTGACCAAGGACGGCGGCGTCATGACTGCGCTGAGCGCGGAAGACGGAACCGTTCTCAAGCAGGGCCGGCTGCGGGAGGCCATGGGCCGCTACTTCGCGTCGCCAGTGGCGGCGGACGGCAAGGTATTCGCGGCGGACGAGACCGGCCAGGTCTCTGTGATCAAGCCCGGAGCCGACTGGAGCGTGATTCGCACGAACTCCATGGGCGAAGGCATTTACGCCACGCCCGTCGTGATGGACGGACGCCTGTTCGTTCGCACTCAGGACGCGCTGTATTGCTTCGCCGAATAACCCTTCACTCGATCACGATCCCGAGGATCGGATCACGAGCATTTTCCCGGCGCGAATTCTGGATGATTCCAGCCCGTTCCAGCGCTTGAGATCCGACACGGTCACGTTGAAGCGCTTGGCGATGACCGCCAACGTATCGCCGGAGCGGATGCGGTAGTTCTGCATTCCGGCCGCGGTCGCGGAACCCTGCACCACGAGCCGCTGGCCCGGGTAGATGCGGGAGCTTCTCAGGTTGTTCGCGGCGAGCAATGCGCGGACCGTCGTCCCGTGGCGCTTGGCGATGGAATCCAAGTTGTCCCCTCTTCGCACGAGGTAGTGCGTGGTCGAGCCAGCGCGCGCCGCCGATGCCGGCGAGCGGGTGCTGGTCGAGGTGGACCCTACGGTTGTCCGCGAGGGCGGTCTGACGATGAGATACTTGCCTGCCGTGATGCGGCTGCTCCTCAGGCGGTTCCACTTGCGCAGTTCGGCAACCGACACCCCGAATCTCCCCGCGACGACAGACAGCGTGTCGCCGGAACGGATGCGGTAGTGGTTCGCGCTCGGAGCTGGCTCGGAACGGGCGGGAAGCCCGGCAGAGGCCGTTGCTGCGGGCGTGGGAACTGCCGGGGCAGGTCCCGGAACCTTCAGGGTTTGCCCGATGTGGATGGTCGAGCCGCGGATGCCGTTCCAGGCGCGGAGCTGGGAGACGGAAGCTCCCACGCGGGAGCCGATCTTCGACAGCGAATCGCCCCGGCGAACGGTGTAGCGCCCGGTCGGGGTGGACCCGGACGATGCGACGGCAACCGTCCCCCCCTCGCCCGGCTGCTGGACGATCAAGTAGCGTCCCGCGCGAATGCGGGTGCTGGAGAGGCCGTTCCAGGAGAGCAGGTTGGCGACCGAGGTTCTGAAACGCCTCGCAATGCCTCCGAGCGTGTCGCCCCTAGCGATCCGGTACCGGCCCGTTCCCGGCTCCAGCAAGCCGCCGGCTCCGCCGCCGTAATACCGATAGATCGCCGTCCTGGTGGTGGTCGGGATCGTCAGCCTCATGCCGCCCGAGAGTTCCGCTCCTGCGGGCAGAGCGTTCAGCGAGACAAGCTCCTCGGGCTTGACCTTGTAGCGGTGCGCGACCGCCTGCAGCGTCTCGCCCTGGCGCACTTCGTAGCGCCGCCAGTCCTTGCGCTTTTCCGACGGAACCAGCGCGACTTCCCTTGCGTACTGCCCCGCCGAGCCCCCGGGCAGCCTGAGGTCGTACCCGTAGGGCGGCGTCGCGGAACGGAACAAAGCCTGGTTCAATTCCTTGATGGCTTCGACCGAGGAGCCGGTTGCGTCGGAAATCAGTTCGAAGCTCACTTCCTGGTTGGTGCGAACCGTGTCGTAGCGCAGTTCCGGCGCTGGGTCGATCTCGCCTAGATCGAACAGGTCCATGTTCTTGCCGACATAAGTCATCGCGAGGATGATCGGTACGTAGTTGCGCGTCTCGCGCGGCAGCGCCCTGCGCTTGATCAAGGTCCAGTAGTCGCGGCTGCCGGTTCGCCGGATCGCTGTCTTGACCCGGTTCGGACCGCTGTTGTACGCGGCCATCGCGAGGTACCAGTCCCTGAACTCGATATGCAGGTCCTTGAGGTGCTTCGCGGCCGCTCGAGTGGCGGTCTCGGCGTCGTAGCGAAGGTCCAGATAGCGGTCCTGTCGAAGCCCGTACTGCTTGCCTCGCGACGAAATGAACTGCCACATGCCGGTCGCGAAGGCATGCGAGCGGGCCTTGGGCCGGAATCCGGACTCCGCCATGGCGAGGTAGAAGATCTCGGCGGGCACGTCCTCTTCCTCGAGGATCCGCTCGATCATGGCTTGGTAGGCGTTGCCTCTACCGAGCGACAGCCTGATGGTCGCCATGCCCCGCTTGGTCTTGGTGAAGTAGTTGACGAGGCGCTGCACGTCGGAGTTCATGACGAGCGGCAGCTCGGAACGCGTGTGGAGCAGGGCTTCTTCGTGAGTCAAGGCCCGCGGAGCTTCCGGGAGACTGAGCTCGATCAGCTCGTCCAGCAGCGCGACCTCGTCCTCGCTGACAGCCGGTTCTTCAGGGTCGAACGGAATATCGAAGAACTGGTCCGCTTCCTCGTCGGCTTCCACGTACGCAGGCACGTCGGGTTCTGTGTATGCAGGCTCGTCGCCAAAGCCAGGATCGGGAATCGTCTCGTCCTCGGCCGCAGCTACCGCCGGAGCTGCCGCGACCCGCTCCCGCCCGACGTCTCTCGGCTCGTCCGCCAATGGGACCGGAGCCTGCATCAGGTCGGGACTCGGCGAGCGGGAACTTCGCGAGCAGGAGGCGGCCAGGACGCAGATCAGCGCCAGCAGCGAGACCTTGGAGCGCAAGGTCATAGGGGGCACCTTCGTGGTGCCGGGTCGTTCCGGCCGGAGCTTAGCTGCATACAGGAGGGGTTGCCGAGGGCAGAAATCGTCCACGGAAAAGTACCTTCTCACCATAGAGTATCGCATGTCAATGCGACTGCAATGCGTGCTAAAATATCACAAACTAATGGGTCGCATCCAAGTCAGCCGGAATGAGTGCGATCTAGTCAGCCGGAATGACCTCAACCACACCCCTAGTTGCCGTCGTCATAGGAAGCACGAGCGATTGGGCCACCATGAAACCTTGCGCCGAAATCTTAGAGCAATTCGGCGTTAACCACGAGTGCCGAGTGATGTCTGCGCATCGCACCCCGGACCTAACTTCGGAGTATATTTCCTCCGCAGAAGCGCGAGGAACGCGCGTGATCATCGCGGCTGCGGGAGGAGCGGCTCACCTGGCTGGCGTTTGCGCGGCTCACACCGTGCTTCCGGTTCTGGGCGTGCCGATGCCCAGCGTTCTGGACGGTGTCGATTCGCTGCTCTCCACAGTGCAGATGCCCGGCGGCATCCCAGTCGGGACCCTCGCGATCGGCAAGGCAGGTGCGAAGAATGCCGCTTTGCTGGCAGTCGCGATTCTCGCGACGGGCGACGAGTCCCTGCGGGACGCCCTCAAGGAATTCCGCAAGGCACAGGCAGACAAGGTTCGCGCCGCCCGTCTCGACTGATTGCGATGCGGCCGGGGCCGCATTCTGCTACTCTCTATGGCCGCGATGCCCCTGCACCCTCTTGCTATTCTCGCGATCGCCGTTGCGGTTGTCTTCGTCCTCATCCTGCGGCTGCGGATCAACGCGTTCATCGCACTGATCACTGCGGCAACGACCGTCGGAATCCTGACGCCCAACGTGGCACTGGGAGACGTGATGCCATCCGTGGCTCGCGAGTTCGGAGGGGTCTGCGGGAGCATAGCCATCGTGATTGCGCTGGCAGCGCTGATCGGGCAGTGCCTGATGGAGAGCGGCGCGGCGGACAAGATCGTGCGTGTTTTCGTGCGTGCTCTCGGCGAAAAGCACGCGTCGCTGTCGCTCCTGAGCAGCGGGTACGTGCTGTCCGTGCCGGTGTTCTTCGACACCGTGTTCTACCTGCTCGTTCCCTTGGCGCGCGCGATGCGCGTGCGCATGGGGAAGCACTACCTGCTGTTCCTGATGGCGATCTCCGCGGGAGGGGCGGTCACGCACTCGATGGTTCCGCCGACGCCGGGGCCGCTGGCCATGGCGGCGACGCTGGGTATCGACCTCGGCGTGATGATCCTGGTCGGAGCCGTGATCGCAGTGCCGATGTCCGTGGCCGGATGGCTGTTCGCTATTCTGCGCGACCGCCAGCTCGACGTGCCGTTGCGGGAGACGCCGGGCCTGACCCTGGATGAGCTGCAGACGCTGGCGCAGCGCGACGAGGCTCGGCTCCCGAGCTTCTTCATGTCGATGCTGCCCATCGTGCTGCCGGTGGTCCTGATCGCGTCCAACACGCTGGCGGGAGCCTTGGGTGCCGGGGGGGCCGTTCGCGAGATTACCGGGTTCCTCGGCAATCCGAACTTCGCGCTGCTGGCTTCCGCGGCTATCTCGCTCGCATTGCTTGCCCGGCAGAAGGGCTACACGCTTGCGCAGCTTGCCAAGCCGGTGGAAGTGGCGCTTGCCAGCGGCGGCCTGATCATCCTCATCACCGCCGGGGGCGGGTCGTTCGGGAAGATGCTGGTGCAGGCCGACGTCGGCAAGACGATCGGAGAGATGTCCCAGGAGTTCGGTGTGCCCGTCCTCCTGCTGGCCTTCCTGCTCGGGACGCTGCTGAAAGTCGCGCAGGGTTCCGGAACGGTTGCGATGATCACGGTCTCGGCAATCATGGCCCCGCTGGTGCTCGACACGCCCCCTGGATTCCACCCGGTGTACGTGGCTTGCGCGATCGGATCCGGATCGCTCGTCGGCTCGTGGATGAACGATTCCGGGTTCTGGGTCTACAAGCAGATGTCGGGGCTGACCGAGACCGAGGCGTTGCAGACGTGGACCCCGCTGCTCGCCGTCATGGGACTGGTCGGGTACGTCGCGTCGCAGATCGCGGCTATCTTGCTTCCGCTGGTCTAGCGGCTCCCGCGTCCATCGGCAACGCAGCTTGCCGGGAGTCCGGTTATCCGCCACCGGCCGGTGGGCGGGGCAGGGGACACCGGCTGATACCGGGACTCACGGACTCGGATCAAACCCCGGCTCGGTCACGGGACACTTGCGCCGTACAGGTCGAGCAGGTGAATGAACGTCGGCGTCAGCGTACGGGCCTCGTCCTTCCGAGCGCGCAGGATCTCGGCAACCGGAACGAATCGAACTTCCGCGATATGGCTCGTATCAATGGCAGCCAAACCGCTCGATCGCGTCGAGAATGCCGTGATGAACTTCGTACAGCCCCCGTCGGCCATCGAGGTCTTGCCGAGCGGGGCAGGGGATTCCAAGCCGATGCCCAACTCTTCTCGAGATCTTCGCAGAATTGCGCCGAGATGGGATTCCCGGGAGATCAGGTAAGCGGCTACAGACGATCCCCAGCGTCCTTGGTGCCGTTTCCGCGAATCCGCTAGGCGCTGAATGAGCAATTCGGAGCATTCGTTGAGCAAGAACAGACGGGCGACCCGGAAGTTCGCCTCAAGTCGGAATACATCGCCCCTTCGGACTCTGCCGACCACGCGATCTTCAGCATCCACGGAGGCCAGCATCTGTTGCGAGCCGCCATCCTTTGAACTGTCGGGCAATTGATACCTACGTCGTCGACCACACCGGGCATCGATCTAGCCCCAGCGAGGCCGGCCCGAGATCTCCTCGCAACCCGACTCCGATAGCGTGCTGACCACTTAGTCGCCTCGGCCGCTAGACCGAGCCCGGAGGGAAGAGCTGCGTTTGTGCTGCATGAGCTTCAAAGATGTCGTGCCGCGACGGGTTTCTCATGCGTAGCTCCTTGAATTCAATACAGCCGAAACTGCCCGCAGGGCTGCGACGTAGCTGTAGAGGTGCTCGCGGACCGCGCTGTTGGGTCCGTGGCTGGTTCGCGCGCCCTAGTGCTGAAGTCCCAGGTAGAATGCACTACGCAGCGTCTGGTTCACCAGAGAAAGTCGTCAGTCAGCTGAGCAATGCCCACAACAACACACCGATGTAAAGGAGGATGAAGACGATCATCAGGCAAGTCAGTCCTCCAGTGATCGTCGAAAGTCGAATCCTCCTGTGTAGCCAACTTGGTGTACAGAAAAAGATCTCTCTCGTGCTAGCTTGGCTGCCGGTAGAAGTCACTGCCAGAGTTGCCAATTCGTGGTGATACGAGTCCAGCTTCTCGTGCAAGCCGAGTCTGTCCTCGATGAGAGTCTTCTTATAGATTGATTTCCTGTAATACTCGTGCCCTTTCCAGATCGTTTGGATCCCAAAAAGCGAACTGACCACTCCTACCAATAAGATGGCCGCGAATGGTAGGGTCGCATCACTCTCAATGCGCAACAACGTCGACGCTACCGCTGCCAACGCAGTATTTAGCCCGACGTAGAACTTCGTCCGATCCCAACCGAGCTGTACGTTGAAGCGGTATTCCTCTATCGCGATGCGATAGAGGTCGAGTAACGGCGCCGCAGAGTTCCCCCGATCAGCAGATACTGTCATAGTACGCGTCAAGTAAATGAACGAATGTAGGCGTAAACTCCTTACGCGCAAGACATCGGCTACTGGCATGAATTGGATTCTAGAAATATGGCTTCTGTCGACAGTGAAAGGACCGTTCCACGTTCCCGAGAATACGGAGATGAATTTCTTGCAGTTGTCGTCCGACATCCATGTCTTGCCGAGAAGCGTGACGTCTCTCAACGAGACGCCTAGTTCTTGGCGGGCCCTTCTCTCAATTGCTTCGCGATAGGTTTCTCCAGACTTCACATAGGCAGCGACGGAGGATCCCCAGCATTCTGGGTGACGCTGCCTTGAGGATGCGAGCCGCTGAACGAGAATCTCAGACCGGTCGTTAAACAGGAAGAGGTGCGCAACCCGGAAATTGACTCCTAGGCGAAAGACGTCGTCTCGTCGAACGGAGCCGACTACGTGGTCTTCGGTGTCGACGGCGTCCAAAATCTGCTGCGAACTAGGCTTCATCGGACTGGTTGACATAATATACCTGTCACCAGTGAAACATATAATACGTGACACACTGTACAGTTGCAACCTTCCCTCGCAACGGTGTCGGAATGCCCAGACCCAAGACCAGTGCCGAATTCCGTGACGCGGTCCAGCGTGTTTTTGAATCTGTTGCCGCGCAACTGAGAAATGAGCGGAAGACACCGGCAAGTGAAATCGCGAGGCTTCTTGGGGTTACGAGGCAGACTGCCTACCAATATCTCAACGGAACAGCGATTCCCGGCCCTGACCGGCTCGCAAAGGTGCTGAAGACCTGGCGGGTCAAATTGGAAATCCGAGGGCAGAGATTTGATGAGGGAGCCTTCAGCCCGGTATCTAGCGCCGTTGCCGTTGCCTCCAGTCCGCGTCAAATACGACTTGACTTTGAAGACTTGTCCGCCAGCCCCGCTGAGATAGTACTTGACGGAACAGACAGCAAACTGCGAATCGATGTTAAGGGTTCGACACTTACGGTCGCGATCGATCTTGACCGGAGTGGCTGACGATATGCCGACATCTAAATGGAAGCGCAACGCGCAGTGCTCTGGCGCGAAGGGCCGCACGGAGGCGGGGCTACCATTGCACGAAGAATACATTGTCGCTGAAGGCGGCCGCAGTTGTGACGGCTCCGCGTCAAGTCCGGTCTAATCTTCCGGATCTTCGAGGGGCGGGATTCCATAACCTCTGGGCTACCGGTCTCGACCAGCGCTCCAATCGCTTGATCACCCCAGCCGAGAGTCCCAGCGTCGTTGGCGAAGGCGATCAGGATTCCCCACCAATACTCCTGATCCAAGCTGCAGGTACGAAACGCAGTATAATCATAATTCACTTCTTGCAATAGGTTCTATGGCCGAAGACTATCCCAACGATCCCGAGCAGTTGCCCCTTGAAGAACCAGGCCTAACCGCCGACATTCGACCGATCAACATCGAGCACGAGATGCGCAAATCGTATCTCGATTACGCGATGTCGGTGATTGTTGGCCGTGCTCTCCCCGACGTGAGGGACGGCCTCAAGCCCGTGCAGCGCCGCATCATTTACGCCATGCGCGAGGAGGGCTTGCGCTCGAACCGCCCGCCTCGGAAATGCGCCCGCATTGTCGGCCAGGTGATGGGTAAATACCATCCGCACGGCGACGCCTCGATCTACGACACTCTTGTGCGCATGGCCCAGCCGTTCAGCATGCGGGAGCTGCTGATCACCGGCCAGGGCAACTTCGGTTCGGTCGACGGCGATCCTCCTGCGGCGATGCGCTACACCGAAGCGCGCCTCGCGCCTTATGCGGAGGCGCTGCTGGAAGACATCGACATGGATACGGTGGATTTCCGACCGAACTACGACGATTCGGCGGAAGAGCCCGAGCATCTGGCCGCCGCCGCCCCGAACCTGCTGGTCAACGGCGCGAACGGCATTGCCGTTGGCATGGCGACGAACATCCCGCCCCACAACCTCGGCGAGCTCGTCGACGCCACGATCCAGCTGATCAAGCACCCGAACACGAGATTCGAGCGCATTCTCAACATCGTGCAAGGGCCCGATTTTCCGACTGGCGGCATACTCTGCGGCACCGCCGGAGTGATCCGCGCCTACAAGGAAGGACGCGGCCACCTCGTGGTGAGGGCCAGGACGGCGATCGAGCAGAGGGGCAAGGACCGCCACGCGATCATCGTCAGCGAGCTTCCCTACCAGGTAAACAAGGCCCGGCTCATCAAGAAGGCCGCCGACCTTGTCAACCACAAGAAGATGGAAGGGATTAGCGACATCCGTGACGAGAGCGACCGGCGCGGCATGCGGATCGTGTTCGAGCTCAAGCGCGGCGAGCAGCCGGAAGTCGTGCTGAACAACCTCTACAAGCACACCGACCTCCAGCACGGGTCGGGCGTGGCAATCCTGGCGATCGTCAACGGCAGGCCCCGGGAAATCGGCCTGATCGAATACCTGAAGCTTTTCATTGCGCACCGCCAGGACGTCGTCCGTCGACGCATGAATTTCCTGCTGCGGAAGGCTCGCGATCGCGAGCACATCCTGCTTGGTTTCGCCAAAGCGCTCCTGAGAATCGACGAGGTCATCGCCATGATCCGGGCCTCGCGCAACCCCAAAGAGGCCAAGGCCGGCCTGATGGGCGAGATCGAGATCGACTACTCGCAGTTCCTGCGGGCCGACGCCGATGCAAGCTTCAGGCCATTCGACTTCACCGCCCGCCAGGCGCAGGCGATCATCGAGCTGCAACTCCAGCGCCTCACGGGAATGGAGCGCCAGAAGATCCTGGACGAGCTGGAAGAAATCCAGAAGAAGATCGCAGGCTATCTGGAGATTCTCGGTTCCGATTCGATCCTGAACAACCTGATCGTTGGGGAACTGCGCGCGCTGAGGAAGAAGTTCGCTTCGAATCGCAGGACAGAGATCGGCGGGGAGGTTCGGGAAATCTCCATCGAAGACCTGATCGCCGACGAGGACATGGTAGTGACGGTGACCAAGAACGGCTACCTCAAGCGCACCTCGCTTGACATCTACCGGAAACAGTCCCGGGGCGGGCGTGGCCGGATCGGCATGACGACCCGCGACGGCGACCTAGTGGAGAACCTGTTCATCGGCACGACCCATTCGTACATCCTGGTATTCACGAATCTGGGACGCGTCTACTGGCTCAAGATCTATAACATCCCGGAAGTCGCCGCGTCCGGCCGCGGGCGCAACATTGTCAACCTGCTCAATTTCATGCCGGACGAGACGGTACAGGCCTTCCTGCCTGTGAAGTCCTTCGACCCCGAGAAATACATTGTCATGGTGACCCTCCAGGGCACGATCAAGAAATGCTCGCTGGATGTTTTCTCACGGCCGCTGTCGCGCGGCATTATCGCCCTGACCCTTGCTGATGGCGACGAACTGGTCCGGGCGAAGCTATGCGAGAAGGACCAGAACATCCTCATCGCGACTCGCCTGGGCCAGGCGAATCACTTCGAGAATGGCGAAGCGCGCGCAATGGGCCGCGTGGCCCGCGGAGTGCGAGGAATCCGGCTGCAGGAAGACGACACCGTCGTGGGCATGATCTGCGCCGAAGAAGACCACCTCGTCCTGACGGTCAGCGAGCTCGGCTACGGCAAGCGGACGAAGCTGGGCAAGTACCGCGCGACAGCGAGAGGCGGCAAGGGCGTTGTCAACCTGAAGATCACTCGCTCTAACGGCCAGGTCGTGTCCGTCATGCGGGTCGTCGAGGATGACGAGCTCATGATCGTGACTCGCAACGGGAAGATCCTACGGATCGGTTGCGAGAAGATTCGCTCGACGGGCCGCTCGGCGCAGGGGGTGCGGCTGGTCAACCTCGAGGAAGGCGACGTCGTCGCCGCGGCCGTCGTGGTGCCGCGCACCGACGAAATCGACGAGCCCGAGGAAGTCGAGGCGCCGGCTTCGGGCGGCGAGCAGTCGACGCTCCCGATCCAGTAGCGCTCGGGCCGGCCGGTCCGGAAGGATCAGCGAGACCCGCCCGACAGCGGAGCCCCGTCGGCCTCATCGCCCCCGGGGGCAATGGAGTCGAGAACCGTCAGTCGGATCGACTCCAGGGGCCGTCGCACGTCGTTGCGTTTTCGCGGCGGTCCGATCCAAAGGGTCGAGATGGCCTCGACCGTCTCGCCGCCCTCGGCGGCGCGCCCCAGGATCCGCAAGGGATAGTCCCCTGGCGGGAGGCCGGCGTCGACGTGGATGTTCAGGAATACCTCGGGAATGACGACGTTGTCGCCATCGCCGGAGGGACCGAAGAACTGCCCGGCCCGGAACTGTCCGAGCCCCGCCGAGATCCCTGCCGGCGGGTCCTCGACCCAGACGTCCACGGCCCGCTCGAATCCGGGTTCGGGCGTCATCAGCACGCCTACGCGCTCGGTCGCTCCGGACCGGACGTTGAGGTTTTCCGGGTCGGACAGGAGCTTGAAGCCCGGCTCTCGCTCCTCGATGCGGAGGCGATACGCCATGTCCGGGCCGCCCCTGTCGATGCGATCCCTGACCAGCAGCCGGAACCGGCCGCCGGAAGCGGTCTTGTAGTGGAGCATCGAGTCGGGATTCCCGATCACGGTCCCCTGCCCGGTCATCAGGTCGTCGTGGTCGGCGACCAGTTGCCCTTCGCCGTCGAACAGTTCGAGAACGGTGTCGAGTCGGGGCATGCCGAGCTGTGCCGCCAGCGTGGTGGCGACCAGCGGCTGCCCGGCATTGAGAGTCAGCCAGTATTCGTGCTCGTCGCCTGAGTTCTCCAATACGCCGTTGCAGGCCATGCCTGCCGGTGACGGCTCGATCTCGCGGCAGTCCGGCTCGGCCATGGCCGAGACCTCGAAGCTGACGGTGTCCGAAATGCCGCCTGGCGAGCGCACCCAGAGCCGCCAGAGACCCTGCCACGCGTCGCTTGGTATCGCGAACCGCACGCCGAGCCGGCCGTTCTCGCGGCTCGCGATCTCGCCTTGGATGCGGTCCGCGGGTCGCTGGTCCGTGCGGAGCGGCACAGTGAAGGGAAACGTCAGTCGGTAGTACTCGGCCCGGCGAACCGGAGCGAGCCATACGCTCTCCACGTCTCGGAGCGCCCGGCCCCGGAGCGAGACCTCGACGCTTGATCCCACCCGAGCGCCAAGCGGGAAGGCCGCGTCCACGACCGGCAGGTCGCCGATGCGCAGCATATAGCCGCAATTCCTCGCGCAATTCACGCGTTGCGGGCCGCGGTACTGGTCGAGCTTGAGGTAGTACGTGCCGGAGCGCTCGAAGACATGTTCGAGAAACGGAGTCTCCAGGTAGTCGTCCCGGTCGTCGCTGAAGGCGATGCGCGTCCCTCCGGCGTCAAGCAGAGACAGGTTGTTTTCCAGGAACCCCCCGTACTCGAGGGAGCGGACGTCGAACGTCCGGCGATCGCCGGCTGTTGCCTCGAACACAAAGAAGTCGAGGTCGGAGAGCACGTGCATGCCGCCGTGCAGGACCTGCGGTTCGAGCGTGACGGGTTGCGCCGCTGCCAGCGTGTCGTTCGGTTCCGATTCCCGCGAGGAGGGCAGCTCGTCGACGTAGAACAGCCGCGAGTTCGAGCGCCCTCGGGACGTGGCCAGCGTCGCGATATGCGGGCCGGGAGGCGCCTTCGGATCGGTTCGCACAATCCCTCGCACGGCCCCGTCCTCTTCCAGCGACACTGTCTCCCAGGACAGGTGGGGCGAATCGAATTCGAGCCTTGCGGGGAGTGAGAGGTTCTTGCCGACCAGCACGACCTCGGAGGCCGTCCCTCGCTGGCCCCCGAAGGGCTCGATGCGGTCCACCCAGGGATCGGCGGGGTCTTCCGCCGCAGTTGCCACGCAGGCGGCAGCGACCGCAGCCAGCGCGATTCTCCAGACTTGCATCCTTCGCCTACGCGAAGAGCTCGCGAATTGGTTCCCCGCCATCGTTGATCCTGATCGGCCTTCCGAGCGAGTGGTACTCCTTGTGGGTATCGATGCCCAGCTTGCGGTAGATCGTCGCGCCGAGATCCTCGATGGAGACGGGCCGGTCGCGGGGTTCCGCTCCCGTCGCATCCGAGGCGCCGATGACCTGCCCGCCCGAAACGCCGGCCCCTGCGACCGCGATCGAGAAGACGCCGGGCCAGTGGTCGCGGCCCGCAGAGTAGTTTATCTCGGGCGTGCGTCCGAACTCTCCGATCGCCAGCACCAGGGTGGTGTCGAGAAGGCCGCGAGAGTCCATGTCCTCCAGCAGCGTGGCGAAGGACTGGTCGAATTCCGGATACAGCTTCTTGTTGGTCTTGTCGTTGTCCGAGTGCGTGTCGTACCCGCTGTGGAACAGCGTGACCAGGCGGACACCGGCTTCGATCAAGCGTCGAGCCAGCAGCGCCCCCTGGCCTCCCGTCGTGCGACCGTAGGCGTCTCGCAGCTTGTCCGGCTCCGCGCCGAGATCGAACGCCCGCTTCGCTTCGGGAGAGCTCACCAAGTCCAGGGCTTTCTGATAGAAGTGGTCCATGCTCCCGACCACGCCCGACTTCTCGACGGATTCCAGCCGCGAGTCGAGAGCTGCGAGCAGGCGGGCCCTTCCTCGCGCTTCCTCCAGGCCGAGCCCGGTCGGCAGGGTCAGGTCTTGGACGGAGTAGTTCTCCTTGGCCGGATCGCCGGCAATGAACGGATCGTAGGCAGAGCCGAGGAAGCCGGCGTCGGCGCAAATGTCCTTCCGCGGAATGACGACGAAAGGCGGCAGGCCATTGCGGTTGCCGAGCTCGTGCGCCAGGACCGCGCCGTAGACCGGGTGCTTGTAGGCGTTGTTCGGGCGCTGGCCGGAGAAGGCGTACTGCTTGGCCTTCTCGTGGATCGCCTCCAGGGAGTACATCGACCGGATCACAGAGAATCGGTCGAAGCCGGCGGCGCTGCGCGGCAGCAGCTCGCTGAAATGAACGCCGGGGACAGAAGTCGGTATCGTCCCGAAACCACCTCGGATCTCGCGCGGCGCTCCGGGCTTCGGATCGAACGAATCGTGCTGGCAGAGCCCGCCGGTGTGGAAGTAGATCAGGCACGAAACGTCGCTGCGGCCCTTCGAAGCGGCCAGCAGGCGCGGCAGCGAGACGCCCCCGAGAGACATTCCGCCCACGCGCAGGAAGTCCCTGCGGCTGTAGCGGCTGCGCATGGCGGACAGGTGCATCGCGAGTCTCCTTACAGGTTCATCTGGAATTCCTTGGTATTGAGAATCGCCCAGAGCAGGTTCGCGAGACCCTGCCGGCGGCTCCTCCCCGCTTCCCTCTCCGCATCGAGGTAGGCAGCCAAGGCTTCCCGTTCGGTTTCGTCCGGCTTGCGCGCAAATGCCCGCCCGTACAGCGCGTCGACGATCTCGCCGTCTGCAAGTCCCTGCTCCATGAGACCGTCAAGGACGAACCCGTCGGCCTGCATCCGGTCCGCGAGCACCCCTCCGTTCATCATCTGCAGAGCCTGGCCCAGCGAGGGAGCGCTGGATCGCGCCTCCATGATGTCCCGCCGCGGATGCCCGAATGTCGTCAGGAAATAGGTAGCTCCTATGCTGGCGATCAATTCCTTCGGGGACGTGCCGGGCGGGTAGTTGTTGAATTCCTCGGGCACTCCGGTGACCTGCGAGATCGCGTCCAGCAGCACCTCCGCCGGAAGCTTTCGCGGCACATAGCGAGCGAACAGCGCGTCTTCCAGCGCACTTTGCCCTCCGGGGCGTTCCGTCGTGTGGGCTGCCAGCTGGTAGGTCCTGGAGTTCAGCACCAGCCGGTGCAGCGCCTTGAATCGGAACCCCGAGTCGATGAAGAATCGGGCGAGGTCGTCCAGAAGTTCCGGATGCGAAGGGCGGTTCGTCGAGCGGAAGTCGTCGAAGGGCTCGACGATGCCGCGCTGGAAGTACTCGTACCACACGCGGTTGACGGTGGCGCGGGCGAACTGAAGTTCTTCGGTTCGCGTGATCCAGTCGGCCAGCACGTCCCGTCGACTCGCGCCGTCGGGGATCGCGGCTTTCCCGCCCCCAAGGAACCTCGGCGGTACCTGCTCCTTCGTCACGGGATGCTTGATCTCGCCCCGGCGGTCGTTGTACCAGACGCGCCGGTACTGTCCGTAGCCGTGCTTCACCCTCGTCCGCGCTAGGAACGCTGCCAGGCCGTAGAAGTCGTCTTGGGTGAGGTTCTCGAGCGGGTGGTTGTGGCACTGAGCGCATTCAAGCCGCTGGCCCAGGAACAGGCGCGTGATCGTCGGGACGGCTTTCTCGACCTCGAACTTCTTGAGCATGAAGTCGATTGCCGGATGCCAGAAGTTCCCGGCGGGCCGCACCGTTGTATCGCCCTCGGCTGTGAGCATGGCCCGGACCGTCTCGTCGTACGCCCAGTCCTCCTGGATCGAGGCGTGGAGCCAGCGCTTGAACGAGCCGTTCGTGCGCCCTTGCGAATAGTACTGGGAGTTGCGGAACCAGTCCTCGAACTTCACCAGCCAGTTCGTGGAATACTCTTCCCGATCCAACAGCTCGTCGATGAGCGCGGAGCGCTTGTCTGGAAGCGGGCTCGAGAGGAAGCGCCGGGCCTCTTCGGGCGTCGGCAGCATGCCGACCGCATCCAGGTAGGCGCGGCGGAGGAACGTTCGGTCGTCGCTGACCGGAAAGGGTTCGACATTGACGCTCTTGAGTTTCCGGAAGACGTGCTCGTCGATGAGGTTCGCGGGTTTGGGATGCCGGAAATTCGGCGAGGCAGCTTCCTCGATGACGATGAACTGCGAGGTCGCGGCCTTGCCCATGGCGCGCGCCATGACCGTGGTGATGCCGGGGCCCTTGGCGACGATCTGGCTGTCCTTGTCCATGGCGACGACCGCCTCGTCGTTGACCGCGTAGCGGACTTCGCTCGTCATGTCCCGGGTGGTACCGTCCGACAGGCGGCCCACGACCACGATCGGCTGGCGCGATCCTGGGCCTTCGAGCACCCGCTCGGCCGGGTGCATCTCGAGGCGCTCCAAGCGGATGCCCGACGCGCCGTAGGGCGCGCCTTGGCGGAGCCACTCGAGTATCGTCCCGTACTCGTCCGACGCGGCGGTCATGAGCTGGCCGCCGCCGTGCGCGATGCGAAACGCGGGCTTGGCGATCAGCAGGGAGTCCTCGGGGGAGTCGAGAGACACCCTGCGTCCGTCCTGGGCGCTGACGATCATGTCGTAGTCCAGGCGCGGGTCCGAGCCGTAGAGCGACAGCTTGAAGCCGTTCTGTCCGGCGGGCGAGCCGTGGCACGCCGAGGAATTGCAGCCCTTCGTCGTTAGGATGGAGAGCAGGTCACGCTCGAACCCGATGCTGACAGTCGAGCCGGATTCGCCCACGTGCACGGTGGTTTCGCTCGATCCCTCGGCGCAACTCACTGCGATTCGCGCGCTTCCGGGAGCGCGCGCGACCAGGCGGTCCGAATCGACGCCGACAATGGCGGGATCGGTGCTCGACGCCACGCAGTCCGACCCCCCCGACACGATGATGCGCTGTACCTGGCCGGGGCTCTGGAGACGGATTGCGTCCGGCTCGATTAAGACCGAGGCATGCCCGCCAGCCGCCCACAGGACAGCCCCAATTCCCAATGCGGGGAGTGCGGAGCTCACACTGCAAGATTAGTGGAACTACTTATATAGTGCAACCTCAGTCGACACCTCCGTCGGCGATGGGGGTGTACGGCTGGCAACGGACTACCCGAACCGGCGTTGCCGGTCGCTTGTCTCAGCACCTTGCAGAGCCAGAGGAGCTGGTACAAGCATGCGGTTGCCTCTTGCAGGCCGAGTCGCTCGGCGAGGTTTGCAACGCCCGAAGACGCGCTGGGCGACGCTCTCAAATGGATCCGTCCAGGATCAGACCAGTCTCCGCTCCCCGATCAGTGCCCCTTCATAGCGCCGCCCACCCCTTGCGATGTCACGGCAAATGTTTGCGGTGATCTCGCAAAGCCAGGGCCCGAGGCCACGCGACTCGACAAGCTTCGAGATGTTGCGACAAGCCCAAAGAAATACTGCTTGGATGGCGTGCCGTGCATCCGAGCCCGAACCCAGGAGGGCGCTGGCAGTGCGAGACACGCGTTCCTAGTGGAGGTCGACAAGGCTGCCAAACGCAGCCACCTCTGCCTTCCTGGTTGCCGCGATGAGGTCGCGCATCGATGCTCGATTCGAATCTGCGGTAGTCCGATCGGACATCGATGCGATTGAGTTTGCGACGAGCGGGGCGTCTGCCATTACGCTCACACCACTACTCGTCTCCTAGGTGGCGTTTCGTGCAAGTGAATCTCCGAGCAGCAGGCGGGCGTCCAGTTTCATGCCTGACGAGAAGACCAGAGGGATCAGAGCGAGTCTGTGCCCGGTCAGTCGCAGGGCCATTTCCAATCGGTCCAGTTCTCTCGCAGCCTGTGCTTGGTCGACCAAGTGAGACATGTTCGTCTCTCGGGCCAAGTCGATGGGGTGACCGGCAGGTTCGCCCTGCTCTTGCATCTTCGCGGTTTCCGGTGCTCCAGACGGTCGAGGGTCCGGTTTCTCGCGCCGACCGAAACCAACGATGGGGAAGTGGTATTTTCTTGGTGAAGCAAACGGCATTCCCGCCCGACCGCTCGCCGTTCATCGCGATGTTCGCGGAGGCGCGGGTGACAATTGGTCACAAAGGAGCAATTGAAATGACAAGTCGACTCTTGCTCCTGGCAGGCATACTCGGAATATCCGCTCTCGGAGCGGTCGAGATCCCTCGCACGCCTTCCGGACGTCCGGATCTCTCGGGCACCTACGACATCAAGACGCTGACGCCGCTGGAACGCCTACAGGATCACGGCGACAAGCTCACGCTGACCGACAAGGAGGCCGCGGAGATCGCCCGGCAGGCGGCTGAGTCCCTGGCGCGGAGGAACGCCGCTTCGGACCCGAACCGAGAGGCGCCGCCCCGGGGAGGCGACGGCTCCGCGGGCGCTGCCGGCAATGTGGGGGGCTACAACTCATTCTGGATTGATCGCGGGACCGGGGCCTTCAAGATCGACGGCAGGTGGCGCACCTCGATCATCACGGACCCGAAGAACGGCCGCCGGCCGCCCATGACTCAAGCTGCCCAGGAACGTGCCGAGGCCCGCGCCAAGCGCGCGCACTCAAATACCGGGACCGCCTGGTGGATCGATGAGGGGCTTGATCCCGGCCCCTACGACGACCCCGAACTCAGACCGCTGGAGGAGCGCTGCCTGCTAGGATTCGGCTCGACCGGAGGACCGCCCATGCTGCCGGTTTCCTACAACAATCTCAAGCGGGTCGTGCAGACCGAGGATCACGTTATGATCCTGGTCGAGATGGTCCACGACGTGCGCATCATCAGGATGAATGCCGAGCATGCCCCGTCGGACGTCCGCAGCTGGCTGGGGGATTCGGTGGGCCGCTGGGAAGGTGACACGCTGGTTGTCGACACGACCAACTTCAACGACCACCCTGCTCTTTCCGGCGCTTCGCGCGACTTGCACGTCGTCGAGCGAATCAGGCGAGTCGACGCCGACACTCTGCTCTATCGGTTTACCGTCGAGGACCCGGCCGTTTGGACCGCGCCGTGGAGCGGCGAGTATGTATGGCCCTCGACCGACAGCAGGGTATACGAGTACGCTTGCCACGAAGCGAACTACTCCTTCGGCGGCATTCTCCGGGGTGCTCGGATCCTGGAGGCAGAAGCGCTCGGCAAGTCCGACGACTAGAGGCCGCTCTGCAGTCCGAGCGATCAATTTGGGATGTGATCTGACCGGAACGCACCTGGTCCATGCCGAGATGTGGCATCGGAGCTCCGAATTCGGGCATCGGGCGGGACGCTCCAAGCATTGGTTTGCCACGATGATAGAAGTGGGTTCGCACGGCCCCGGGTCGAAACCGATGCTGAAGGCTGGAGACACGGCTCCCGATTTCGAGGCCAAGACCGACAGCGGAGGCGCGATCCGGCTCTCGAACTACCGGGGCCAGAAGGTGGTGCTGTATTTCTACCCGAACGACAGCACTCCTCTATGCACACTGGAGGCCTGCTCGTTCCGGGACGCCCAGTCCCAGTTCGGGGCGAAGAAGGCAGTCATCTTCGGTGTCAGCGGCGACAGCGTGGAATCGCACGACCGGTTCAAGGCGCGGCACGGGCTGCCGTTTCCGCTCGTTAGCGACCCCGACCGCAGTATCGCGGCCTCGTACGGAGTGTTGCGACAGAGGAAGCTGCTGGGGATCGGGTACAGGCGGATCGTTCGGTCGACGTTTGTGATCGACGAAGATGGCAGGATCGACACGGTCTACAAAAACGTCAGTGTCTTCGGGCACGCCGCGCAGGTGCTCGAGAGTTTGGGACAGGGAGTTGGAACGGGGGACCCCGTACGCTAAGACGGTTCGTGGTGCTCCGCCAGTCCTTTCAGGAACTCTTTCGCCTGGCAGGCGCGGATTCCCTCGGGCGTCACGAAGTCGTGGTCGCCTGTGGCCGTCAACTGCCACGCCGCGCAGTCCAGGAGCATTTTGTTTTCGCACGGACGGCTCCTGATTGGAGTTGGGTCCTGCTCTCCCGTCGTGTGGAGTCACTAGGCGGGGCGCGAGGGCCTGCCATGAGGGGGCTGGACAGGTGGCCCGAGCAGGGTGGACGGGTGAGTGGCAAGCGCGGCCGCAGTGGTGGCGCTACGCCGTGCTCGGCGTCGCACTGCAGGCTGGCGGGAGCAGGGCATGGGCTAGCGCGGGGGCGGGGCCAGCAGCAAGTCGAGAGCCTCCTGCGGGCGGGCCGCGAAATGGCGGTTGGCCTCGGGCACGTAACGGAACCCGGACTGGCAGCGGATGATCGAGATCGCGGTGTTGGTCAGGCAGGCGAGATTGCGCGGCAAGTCGCGCACATAGACGCGGCAACGGTCTTCGTCGTAGGTGAAGTCGCGCACATAGTGCAGGCGGTTCTCGATGTGCCAGTGGTTGCGGACCAAGGCCGCGAGCTGCTCCGGAGTGGCCCGGTCGGGGGGCAGCGAGGTGAGCGCATACGTCACTTCGATGCTGGTCTCGGCGGTCTTGACCACATACCGTTCGCGTTCGATGCGGATGGCCTGCCGGCGTCCGTAGAGGCTGGCATAGCCGTCCCAGGCCGAGTCGCTGAGATCCTTGACCCAGTAGCGGCGGCGCTCGATGCGGCCGTGCTCCTTGTCCAGGGTTTCGTACGCGGGGCAGGCGCTGAAGTCCATGGCGCGCAGGTCGGCCAGCATGGTCGGCTGGTTGTCCTGGATGGCTGTGATCAGGTAGTCGGCCCCGCAGCTGTCGAGCAGGCAGCGCGCCGTCTCGTGCTGGGCGTGCAGCGCGTCGGCGGTGACGACGCGCCCGGCCAGGTCCAGCCCGCGGGCCAGCTCGCGCAGCGCCGGGATCTCGTTGGTCTTGCGGTCGATCTCGAGCTGTCCCAGCACCAGGCAGCTCCCCTGCTGCACGGCCGCTAGCAGCATGCGGCGGCCGTCCGCGGTCTGCTTCGAGGCGCCGCGGATATCCTTCCCGTCCATGCAGACCGCCGGCAGGCCCGGCTGCCGGCTGCCGCTCTCACGGCTCTTCCCGGCCGCCTTCGGCGAGCCTGTATCCGTCTCATCCTGCGGGACTTGCCCGTTCTGCTCGCTCCGCTCCCGGGCCCACTCCCCCACAGCCGTTTCGAGCGTCTCTGGCGGCAGCGCGGCCAGGATGTTGTGGAACGTGGTGATCGACGGGGTGGTGTAGGCTTGCCGGCTGGGGCTGTAGAAACAGTCCACCGCCTGCCGCTGCTGCGGGTCCAGCAGGGCGGCGAACTGGGCGAAGGCCGTGACCCCGCGGTAGCCGGCCAGCCGCGCAGCGACCGCCAGCGCCAGTACGGTCTGCAGGCTGTAGCGCTGGCCCCGCGCATGGCGGTACTCCGGCACCGTGCCGAGGAACTCGAACAGGCTGCGCAGTTGCGGCGTGGCGGGCGGCGCGCTGCGGTCCGGGCCCTGCCAGGCGGGCTCCTCGGCGGGTTGCCGCAGGGTCGCGGCAGCGTTGGCTTGCAGTTCGAACACGAGAATCTCCTTCGGCTCGCCATGATGGAGCCAGTTCGGCGTGGCACCCGGCTGGCGCGCATAGCCGCCGGTCATGCCCAGCGAACGCCAGTTCGCCGCCCGGTAGCAGGTCCCCGCAAAGCGCGCCAGGTCCACGAAAGTTTCCGCGAGCAAGACCGGAAAGCCGTGCTCCCGCTGCATGTCCCCCGCCAGCCGCCGCAGGCTCAGACCGAGCACCCGCGAGGCCAGGTTGGGCACCCCTTGGAAGTCCGGCAGGATCAGGAAGCGGGAATGCTGGGTGACGAGGTGCAGTCGGCGCAGTTTCTGCTCCTGGGACCAGCCGATCCAGCGGTCCCGCGCGGTCAGCTTCAACGCCCCCGCCTGCCAGCCCAGCAGCGCAATCCAGGTCGAACCCAGGGTCGCGACATGGCGCAGGCCCTTGCCGAACAGGCCCTGGAACGACAGGTAGTGATGCGTCGCGACCAGCTGGTCCCAGCGACGGTGTTCCTGCGCGCCCCAGGTCGGGCGCACTCTGACGGCGCGCAAATCCAAGTCGCGGCGTCCCGTCGGCGACGACTCCATACGGCTCAATCTGACAGATCGACAACGAAATGTCCAGCCCTTTCTTGGTCGACCGTCGGAAACCGCAGATCGCAGCGCCTAGCGGACAGCCGCGCACTGACCCTCCCCCGCATCGCGCCACCTTGGATGCGGACTAAAAAAGAGCCCTGCCGCGCAGTCGGGGAATCGCTTTTTCCAGTAGCCCAGGCTGCGGCTTGGCTTGGGGTCTGACCGTTTGCACTCTAGTGCGCGGACTGGCCGCGTTCTGTCCGCATCGATGAAATCCACTTCACGCCCGTCAGCGTCTCCGAAGAACGTCAGGTCGGGGTCGATTCCTTGTGTGTCTTGCTGGAATTGGATCCACTTCAGCAACCGACAGGCAATCAGCTTCTCAAACTTGGGGCCGTCGTGGGGAACAAGCGACCAGTCGAACCGATAGTGCTTGTGGGCTTTCTTGATCGCTCGGATTCTCAGGCCGCCGAACGGCGAAATCCGAAACACGGCGCACAGCCTCACAGCACGGTAGAGCCGCCAGCATCTGCAAGGTCAAGCCTGAGGCAGCCTGCACCGCAGGCTGCCTAGCCCCACCGAGCTTGAAGCTAGCCAAGCCGAGAGGATCGGGAGCGGTGCCACCCTAGGCTTTGCACGAACGGATGGCCCGGACCACGGTCCGAAGGGTCGTTCCCGGCGACGTCGAACAACGAATCTGGACAAAGTTGCGACAAGTAGCTACCTTGTGCGTTGTGCGCGCTGTCGGTATAAAGGTGCTCAACAGCCGCCTCAGCGAGTATGTGCGTCTAGCGGCGGCAGGAGAGACCATTTTGGTAACTGATCGCGACCACGTCGTGGCAGAGATCGGCCCGCCGAGAGAGACAAGGAACCCTGTTCTGGCAGATGCGATGCTCGCCGACGCGGTTCGCAAGGGATGGCTGTCGCCCCCGGCACTGCCTCTTGGCGGGATTCCTGCGGCACCGGCGCCAGTGATGCCCTTGCAAGAACTCCTCAGCGAAGTGGCTGACGATCGTAGCGACCGGTGATTTACATCGATACTTCTGTTGCCCTCGCTCACCTCCTGGCGGAGGACCGGCGGCCGCCCGGTGCGATTTGGGGAGAAACCCTTGTCGCTAGCAGGCTGATCGAGTATGAGATTTGGACTCGGCTTGACGCCCGGGGGCTAGCGGGCACGCACGGGGAGGCTGCCGAAGGAATGATCAGCCGCATCGCATTGGTGGAGCTAGCTCCGCCGGTGCTCGAACGCGCTCTAGACGCCTTCCCCATTCCAGTTCGGACTCTCGATGCCTTGCACCTCGCAACATGTGGTTTCTTGCGGAGCCTCGGACAGCCGGTCGAACTCGCCACTTACAACCACCGGATGGCTGCGGTTGCTCGAGCAATGGCCATGCCCTTGTTTGCTCTGGACGCTTGAGAAGCGTCCAGAGCCTCCGATCGCATCCGATCCCGCAGCATCGAGAAGATTTGGGAGCAAGACTTCGCGTCCGGACGGTGACCTCCATTCCGGCCTGGATCCCCTAGTCAGGTTCGGCCTCGCGGCGGACCGTCTGCGATTGGCCAGTTCCTCGATAAGGATTCTCGCGGTTGAGGATTCTCGTAATTTGCACGGCCTTTCAACGCCCAACGCTTGAGAAAGTCGCCTAGAGCCCTTTACACAGGAGGCGGCTAGGCAGTCTTCGCGAACTTGGGGTGTCAGTGCGAGGCCCTGGCCGGAATGACGCCGGGGTGCGTTCCGGCGAAAAAGAGGGTTAGATCATGCAATTTATCCGCAGTACCTTCCCGTACCTGTGTCGAACCGCGTTGCCGCTCCTAGTAGCGGCTGTAGCCGCGTACGCGCAAACTCAGACTGCGACCGTGCGCGGCGCAGTGACTGACGCCTCCGGAGCAGTGATTCCGGGAGCTGCTCTCACGCTGACGAACGTGGACCAGAACCGGCCTTGGTCCGCCGAGTCCAATGCGTCGGGCGCATACGTCTTCCAGCAGATTCCGCCGGGCAATTATTCGCTGTCTGTCGAGGCCGAAGGCTTCAAGCGTTACGAGCGCCAGCAATTATTCGCTGTCTGTCGAGGCCGAAGGCTTCAAGCGTTACGAGCGCCAGGGCTTGATTCTCCAGGTCGCTCAGGTTGCCGATCTTGACATACCACTCGAAGTGGGGGACGTGACCGAAGTCGTCGAGATCTCGGCGGAAGCCCCGCTGCTCGCCACGGCCACCTCGGACCTCGGCGAGGTCGTCAACTCCCTGACCGCCGAGTCCCTGCCGCTGAACGGCACGAATGTCCTGCAGCTGATCGGCCTCACGCCGGGTATCAACACCACGCGGAACTTCCGCAATTCGACCAGCGGCAGCGGATCGATTTCTGCTGTTGCCTTCTCGGCCAACGGAGGCCGCAACGTCGCCAACTCGATCATGCTCGACGGCTCGTCCCAGGAGGTCATGGGCTTCAACCAGCCTTCTTACATCCCCTCGCCCGACACCCTGCAGGAATTCAAGGTGCAGACCAACGCGTTCTCGGCGCAGTACGGACGGACAGCTGGCGCTGTCGTGAACATGGTGACTCGGTCGGGCGGCAACGAGTTCCACGGCGTCCTTTACGAATTCGTCCGCAACGACAAGTTCCAAGCCAACAACTGGTTCTCGAACGCGAACGGCCGGGACCGCGCGCCGTTCCGCTTCAACCAGTTCGGTGGCACGCTAGGCGGTCCGCTTTCACCATCGCGCCAGCGGCTGTTCTTCTTCCAGAGCGTCGAATTCCGCCGGCAAGTGAACCCGGGTTCGGTTACCCAATCGGTGCCGACGCCCCTGATGAAGCAAGGTGATTTCAGCGAGGACAACCGAGGTATCCACGATCCCCTGACGCTTCGTGGCGACGGCACGCGCGATCCGTTTCCCGGAAACGTGGTTCCGGCTTCGCGGCATAACGCCACCGCCCGCAATTTCCTCTCGTAATATCCGGAGCCGACTGCGCCCGGGGTCCGCAACAACTTCTTTTCCCAGCTCGGTTCCGTCCCGAACACATGGGATTCGTCATCCAAGGTCGACTATCGCGTCAATGACAGCAACACCCTGTTCGTGCGCGTCTCCTTCAACAAGACGATCAATACCCTGCCCAGCCGCTGGAACAACATCGCCTCGCCCGGCTCGGGCTGGAATGGATCGATCAACCGTTCGTACACCATGGATGACACCCATATCTGGAACGGCTGGGTCCTGCACGGCAACTCCGGGTACTCCTATCACGCGAATCCCCGCCGCTATATCGAGGAGGATGTCTCCCAGGCGTCGCTCGGATTGCCGGCAAGCATCGACGGCCAGGCCCAGTTTCCTGCGTTCCCGCGGGTGCAGGTTGCTGATTTCCAGCAGATGGGCAACAACGCGTTCTGGTACATCGGAAACAAGTTCGAGTGGCACACTTGGGTCGGCGACATGTCCCGCCTGTTTGGAGACCACACGATCAAGTTCGGCGGGGTCTTCCGCCTGAACCGCGTGTCGAACCACCGGCCGGCGGACCCGGCGGGTTTCTACCAGTTCAACCGGAACTGGACGCGCGAGCGATTCAACCGCGGCAGACAGGGCAATTCGGTTGCCAGCATGCTGCTCGGCCTCATGAATGGGGGCCGGATCCGGTTCGAGCCGGCGCTGTCGCAGCAGACGCCATACTGGGGGTTTTACATTCAGGACGACTGGCGTTTCTCGGACAAGCTCACGATCAACATCGGCCTGCGATGGGACCAGGACCGTCCAATCACGGAGCGCTACAACCGGGCAGGCTGGTTTGATTTCAATATCGCCCAGCCCGATTTGGTGCTGGACACGCCGGGCCTCGAACGACAGGTCCTGGGCGGGCTCCAATTTGCTGGCGTCGGAGGCAATCCCCGGCACATCAAGAACTACGACAACAACAATGTCGCCCCGCGGCTGGGACTGGCCTACAAGCTGACGGACAAGCTTGTCATTCGAACCGGGGCGGGCATCTTCTACAATCCGACCACCGGATTCGGTCCCGGCACCGCGACTGCCGGGGCGGTCAGCTTCAACTCGATCTCGCCGATCGTCGGAAGCCAGGACGGCGGCCGGACGCCCTTCACGGACGTATCCGATCCGAATCCGCTCGGCTTTAATGTGGCGACGAACGGGTCCGAGGGGCTCGCGACCTTCCTGGGGCAGGGTCCCGCCGCCATCGTCCGAGCCGATCGCACGCCCTACTCCATTCAGTGGAACTTCAACATCCAGTACGAGCTGCCGGACGACTGGCTGGTCGATGTCGCGTACGCCGGAAACTCCGGCGTGAAACTGCTCGGCTCCGGAGTGCAGTTCAATCAGCTGCCCAACGAGCACCAGTCCCTAGGCGACCGGCTCACCGAACGGGTCGACAACCCGTTCTTCGGCGTGATCCCGAGCAACCTGGCACTAGGCAGGCGGACGATCGCCTACGGCCAGCTGCTGCGGCCCTACCCGCATTTCTCGGCCGTCAACACGCCCCGCGGGTACGAGTTCAAGTCCAACTACCACGCCTTGCAGATGAAGGTCCGCAAGCGCTACAGCAACGGCCTGCAGCTTCTCGGCGCATACACCTGGTCGAAGATGATCGACGACGTGAGTTCCGTCGCGGGCTTCGTCGGCGCGCAGAATCCCGGCTACACCAACCACTACGACAAGCGCCTGGACCGGACGCTCTCAGGCTTGGACGTGGCTCATCGACTGGTCATCAACTACCAGTACGAGTTCCCGTTCGGGAAGGGCAAGGCCCTCCTGAACCGGGGCGGCTGGGTGAACCAGGTCCTGGGCGGCTGGAACATCAACGGCGTTACTACGTACCAGAGCGGGCTGCCGATGGGCATCACGGCGAGATTCAACAACCTAAACGCCTACGCGGGGCGGCAGACGCCGAACCGGGTGATAGGCGAGAGCCCCCTCACCGAGGGCAGCGTCGTCGAGCGCCTTGGCGGGCGTTTCTCCAGCAAGCCGTACTTCAACGCGAATGCCTTCGAGCAGCCGGAGCCATTCATGTTCGGGAACATGGGGAACTTCCTTCCCGACGCCCGCGAGCCGGCCTATGTCAACTGGGACGTTTCGATACTGAAGGACTTCCCGTTTAACGAACGAGTACGCCTTCAGTTCCGGGCCGAGTTCTTCAACTTCTTCAACCACACTGTCTTCCGACGCCCGAACACGAGCTTCGGGAACAACAACTTCGGAAACATCACCGCAGCCGAGGCGGCCCGTATCGGCCAGCTCGGGCTCAAGCTGTATTTCTAGCTCGCCTTCGAGAGGCCATTTCCCGCGGCCGGAGCCGGCCACGGGACAAATGCGATAATCCTAGCAGTCGCAGGACAATCCGTGGTAGGCTTGCGTCTGCGAAGCGAGACATCATCTCGTACCTTCGGATTGCGGACGTTCGGCCTGTGACGCCCTCAATGCCCAAGAGGCCGAGCGGTTCATGAACATCCTTCTCTACAACCCCGACAACCAAGTCACGAAGAACTACATGCCGCACCTGTGGATGTTCGTTCTGCAGGCCGTGACGCCGCCAGAGCACAAGGTATTCCTCATCGACGGCAACGCCCAGAACATGACCGAGGAGGGTATCGCGGGCTTCGTCCGGGACAACGATATCCAGCTGGCAGGCATCGGGGCCATGACGCGCATGGCTGCGAGGGCCTACCGCATGGCCGACGCGATCCGCGCCGCGGGAGCGAAGGTCGTCATGGGAGGTCCGCACGTGACCGAGGTCCCCTACGAGCCGATCGGCATGGACGGGGAGCCCCGCCACGCGGACGCAGTGGCTCTGGGAGAGGCTGACGCGCTCTGGCCCCGCATCGTGCGGGATGCCGAGGCCGGGCGGTTGCAGGAGGTCTACAAGCCTGTTGACGAGACAGGCGCGGAAGTGAAGCCGACGTTGCAGGACTATCCGGTCATCCCGTGGGAGACGATGGACCTGCAGCAGTTCGATCTGATCGCCAAGGTTCCCGCATGGACGCGGTACTTGCTCGAAAAGGCCGGCAACACTTGGAAGAGCCTCTATATCGTGCCGATCGAGTCGGGTCGCGGCTGCCCGTACGGTTGCGACTTCTGCACGGTCACCGGATTCTTCGGGGACTCGATCCGTTTCCGCACGAACGACAGCGTGATCGACGAGATCCTGCGCCTCAAGGCCCGGGCCGTCGCCGAGGGCGGCAAGGTCGGCGTGTTCTTCATCGACGACAACTTCGCGATCAACGTCAAGCGGACGAAATCGCTGCTCCGGGCCATGATTGATCGGGGTGCCCAGGTGCCGTGGGTGGCCCAGATCAGCATGAACCTGCTCAAGGACGAGGAACTGTGCGACCTCATCAAGGAGAGCGGGGGGCGCTGGATCTTCATGGGCCTCGAGTCCATCGACCCGGCCAGCCTCAAGGACGTCAACAAGGGCTTCAACAAGCCAGCCAAGTACGGGGAAGTGCTCAACCGGCTCGCGGACCGCGGCATCTATTCGATCACATCCTTCATTTTCGGGATGGACGGCGACCGTCCAGGCGTTGCCCGGAAGACGCTCGACGCGATCAGCGAATGGCCTCCGGGGCTGCCGGTCTACGGCCTCATGACGCCCTACCCGGCCACGCCGCTGTACGACCGCCTGTTCGAGCAAGGACGGCTGACCCGCCCCAAGCACTGGCTCGACTTCCGCCCGTTCCGCATGGCGTACACGCCTGAGCACATCAGCATCGAGCAGTCCGAGGCCGAAGTGCACGAGGCTTGGACGGAATCCTATTCGCCGGAATCAACTGCCCGGGCGCTCAAGCAGATCGAGGGTCGCCCGTTCTACGAGCGGGCAGTGATGTTCTTCACGCGGCTCGCGTTCCGGGGCATTTACTTCCCGCAGATGACGAAGCGCCATTGGATCAGCCTGCTCTGGCAGAATCGTGCCAGTTTCGTGAAGATCATCTACGAGGCCTACCAGCTCCATCGCAAGCACCGCCGCGGGGAGTCGGACCCGCCGCCGCCCGCGCCGGTGCGCGTAGCGAGCCGCAAGTCCGAGAAGGTGACGGCTTAACGGCGGCGATCGAGCAGTCGCCGTATTCCCGCCTCGGCCGTAACGGCTCCCTTTCGTGGGCCAGCCCCTCGCTCGGACCAGGGGATCGGTGCTCCGACCCTTTGTGTCCTCCCAGCCTTTCGGCAGAATAACTCTCCGTTTGCGCGCTCTCGTTGCGCAAATTGTCTCGCCAGCGGTGGAGACTGAAGACCCACCGAGCCTGCTTTGTGCCATTTTGACTCCGAAATCGCGGATTTCCGCAACGGCTGCCCGAAATAGTGCGCTACACACCGGGCCAGTCAAATTACTAGTAGTATAGTTTCAGTACATATCCATCATATGGTCTTGAATTTCCTATGGCACTGCACAAACCGGACTCGATCGCGAGATCGAACCGCCGGCGCACGAGTCGCGCCCTCGGCGATGCCGGGCCGAAACCGGAGTCGTCGGCGAGAGAGTTCGCCGAGCCAGGCGCATCAGGGCCATGTCGTTGGGGAGGAAGCTAGTGACTAACAGAATCACCAACCACCGCGACCTGCTTGTTTCCCGTGCGCACGGTAAGCGTCTTTGCCGAATTGTGCGAGGGTGTGGAGGCATCGCGCCAGCGCATACCCGGCAAGAAGGCGATCGTGAACTGCACCAACGGCCGCGTGATCTCGGTCGTCAGTGACAAGTACCAGGTCGTGACGAATCGGGACGCGGTGGACTACGCGTTTCGATGCTGCAAGGCAGCGTTCCCGGAGGTTCCCGAGGACTCATGGGACATCAATGGCGCCGACGCGCCGCTAACCGGCGGCCATTGCCATTTCGACCTGACGCACAGCTCTGCGAAGCTTCAGTTCGACTGGGTTTCGGCCAGTCAACGCCCGGACGCCTACGGGCCGTTCATAAGGGTGACGAACAGCTACAACCGCAAGCGTGCCCTCGGGTTCAACATCGGCTTCATGAGGAAGGTCTGCTCGAACGGAATGATCCTTCCCCAATCGAGCATCAGCTTCTCGTTGAACCACAACACCAAGAAGATCCCGGAACGGATCGAGTTCGAGACTTCGAAGAGCCGGTTCCAGAACATGAAGGCGTCGTTCCTCGACTTCCTGGATCCGTTGCAGAAGTGCCCGATCCCCTCGGAGTTCATCCCCCGGATCTCTCTGCTCGCATTGCGGGTCCAGGCTCCGGAGAACCCGTCGAAGCGCGCCGAGGCGGCCTGGACTGATTTCAACAAGCAGGTGGAATCGCTAAGCGAGAAGTACGCTTGTGAGATTGGCGAGAACGCTTACGCGCTTCTCAACGTTGTATCTGACTTAGCGTCCAGGCCGGCCGAAGCCGGGTTGCAGCGGCGGGAGCGCCACAGCCTCCAACGGCTGGCCGGCGCCTGGCTGGCCAGATTCAGCTCCGAGTGCAAGAAGGCCACGTTCCATCCACCTCGCTACGTGGAGCAACTCAAGCGAACGGTAGCCGGATCCGGGTACGCCACGAATGGCGGGTCCCCTTCGCGTCAGTGGACGATGTGATCTGCGTATGCCGGTTGCGAACTTGCGAGTGATCAGAACCGCATCCCGGTGAACCCGCCGTCAACAAAGACTTCCGCCCCCGTGACGAAGCTTCCCGCTTGCCGGGCTACAAGCAGCAGCGCTGCCCCGACAAGCTCCGGCGGCTCTCCGAAGCGGGCCATCGGCGTCTGGTCCATGATCTTCTTGACCCGCTCCGGCTGAAGGATCTTGCGGTTCTGCTCGGCCGGAAAAAATCCCGGGTTTAGAGAGTTGACCCGCACGCCTCGCTTCGCGTACTCGCGGGCCAGGTTCTTGGTCAGGTTGTTGACAGCCGCTTTCGACGCCGAGTAGGCGAACACTCGCGAAAGCGGCAGGTGGGCGGAGACGCTTCCAATGTTCAGGATCGAGCCGCCCTGTTCCTGATCCGCCATTAGCGGCGCGAATATCTGGCACCCGAGGTGAGTGGCCTTGAGATTCGTGTCCAGTACCCGCTGCCAGTCGTCGTCTTGGATCTCCTCGTAAGGCACCGCCGAGTTGACGCCTGCGCAATTCACCACGATGTCCACGCGAGAGTGCTTGCCGTGGACCGCATCCCGCAATACGTTGAACGATTCCCTCGAAGTGACGTCCACGGAAGCGAACTCGGCCGAACCGCCCGCTGCGCGGATCGCGGTAACACGGGCCTGGCCGCGCTCTTCGGAGCGCCCGGCAACGACCACATGGGCTCCGGCCCCCGCGAGGCCATCGCACAAGGCGCCTCCAAGGATGCCGGTGCCTCCGATCACGATTGCGACTTCGGAATCGAGGCCGAAGAGCTGTTGCAGGAATTCCGCCGAAGTGTGCATCTAGTCGTTACCTTGTCACGTCCTCAACGGCAAGCGCAAACCCGGCCACGGCGCGGATTGGACGATCCGCGGATAGCTAGCCAACGTGCCGCCCGCCTCGATGTCGGTCAGCCGGTCCCGCACCGCGCGTTCGATCTCCGCGGTCCGGACGCCGCCCCATTCCGGGAGGTACCCCTGGATCTTCCTGATCCCTTTTCGCAGCTGTCTCGTCGTCCCGTTGCGATTGCCTCGGCTGTGGTGGTGGAAGCCGACCGCGAAATGGATCAGAGCCTGCAAGAACCACCGGTCCGGCTGCTGCGAGTGCGTCCAGACTTCCTCGAGAATCTCGTGGCACTCGAAGAACTCCTCCGCGTTGAACAGGTCGATGCCTTTCTGGAAGAGGTCGCGGGGATCGCTGTCAGCCATGAGCCGAACCTTCAGGATAGGCTGGGGCGAGCGCTAAACTCGTATTCGGTGATGCGTCGATCCCTGCCCCTTTGCACCCTTGTGTTCGCCGGATTGCTGCAGGGCCAGCCGACGCCCCTCAGGGGCACGGCCCAGTTGCACGAGCTTCTTGACCGGCTCAACACGGTGGGCACCGTGCTTATGCTCGGCGCCCATCCCGACGACGAGAACACCGCCGTGATGGCGTATTTCGCGCGCGGCTTGCATCTGAGAACTGTGTATTTCTCGGCAACGCGGGGTGAGGGCGGGCAGAATCGGATCGGTACCGAGCAAGGGGACTTGATGGGCGTCATCCGGACGCACGAACTCTTGGAGGCGCGCAGGATCGACGGGGGCGAGCAGGAGTTCGCGAGCGTTGTTGACTTCGGGTACACCAAGACACCCGAAGAAGCCCTGAGCGTCTGGGGCGAGGAACGGCTCTTGCGGGACATGGTGCGCGTCATCCGCAGAGTCCGCCCGGACGTGATCGTGTCGCGGTTCCCGCCTCGGCCGGGGAGCGGTGGGCACGGCCAGCATACAGCCGTCGGCTGGACCGGACCAGTCGCGGCAGAGGCCGCCGGAGACCCCGGCCAATATCCCGAGCTTGGCCTTCCGGCCTGGCGGACGCGGCGCTACTACTACAACGTACCGACGTTCAATCGCCAAATGGAAGAAGCTGCGGCGCGGCAGCCCGGTCGCATCCGCGTGGAACTCGGAAGCTACGATCCAGTCCTCGGCAAGTCCTATGCGGAAGTAGCGGGAGAAAGCCGGAGCATGCACCGAAGCCAGGCTATGGGGACGAGCCAGCGCAAGGGCAGCGTGCCCGCCTACTTCGAATACGTAGCGGGCGAGAAGTCATCGGACGACCTGTTCGAGGGAATTGACACGGGATGGAGTCGCATCGAGGGCGGCCAGAAGGTCGGAGCGAGTCTTGCCAGGGCGCGAGACCAACTCGACCCTCGAGACCCGCAAGGGGTCTTGCCGCACCTCATAGCCGCTTACAGCGAGATGAGTGCGATCGCGGGGCCGGAAGTCGAATACAAGCGGCGCGAGATTCTTCAAGCGATCGAGATCGCTTCCGGAATTTGGGTGGATGCTACTGCCGACAGATGGAACGCTGTTCCGGGCGGCGAAATCGAGGTCACTCTCAGGGCGATGCGCCGTTCCGGCTTCCCGTGGACATGGCGCGGCGCTCGGATCGAGGGAGTGGCCTCTGCAACAATCGGAGGCGACACGCCACTGGAGCAGAATCGCCTGGCCGACCGAGTCCTCCGTCTACCGGTACCGGAGGATGCCTGCTATTCGCAACCTCATTGGCTTCGGCAAGAAGCTGGCAGGAGGCGATGCGCCGATAGCTCCGACACCCAAGGACCTGCGCCCGCGCTTCGCGCTGTTTTCGACTTCGAGACACGCGACGGGACGGACATCGCCTTGGAGAAGCCCGTGTTGTACCGCTGGGTGGATCCGTCACTCGGAGAGCGGTCGCGGCCGCTGGCCGTTGTTCCGCCTGTCACGGTTGCGTTTGCCAACGAGAACAGGATCTTCCCCGACACGACGCCTTCGCCTGTACCTGTGCGCCTCTCCTCGAACTCCGGCAGAGCGCTTGCCGCGGTCCGGCTTGCTGCGCCCGAGGGGTGGTCTGTGTCACCTCCGTCGATTGACGTGAGGTTCGACCGGGCAGGCCAGGAGCAGACCGCGATGTTCCAGCTCACTCCTCCCGGTCGAACGTCGAGCGGAACGTTGACGGCGTCAGCGACGGTCGACGGCAAGGCCATCAGTTCGGGCATGCGCACGATCGAGTACGGACACATACCAGTCACGCCTGTCTTCCCCGAAGCCGCGATGCGGGTCGAACGGCTCGATGTCGAACTGCTTGCTCGTGAAGTCGGCTATGTGATGGGCGCGGGAGACAAGATCCCTGAAGCGTTGGAGCAACTGGGCGCTAACGTGACTCTATTGACCGCCGAGGATCTGGCCGCTGGCGACTTGGCACGTTTCGATGCGGTAGTGGCGGGCATTCGGGCGCTGAACACTCGGCCGGATTTGCTGGCCGCTCGCGAGCGTGTGCTCGAGTACGTCGAGAATGGCGGAACGCTCGTCGTGCAATACAACACGGCCCCGTTCGGCCGGAGGCGGCCGGCGCGTGCAAACAGCGCTACGCTCGGGCCGTATCCAATGACCGCCTCGCGCCTCAGGGTAACGGACGAGCGAGCGGCAGTGCGATTCCTGGCGAGCGGCCATCCGTTGCTGCAAGTGCCCAACAAGATCATGTCCGCAGACTTCGATGGCTGGGTGCAGGAACGGGGACTCTACTTCATGTCGGACTGGGACGAGCGTTACGACACTGTGATCGCCTGCAATGACCCGGGAGAGGAATCCATGGACGGCGGCCTTCTCTATGCCCGATACGGGGATGGTGCGTACGTATTCACCGGATATTCGTGGTTCCGCCAACTGCCGGCCGGGGTGCCAGGTGCGTATCGGATGTTCGCCAATCTCGTGAGTGCCGGAAAGGCTCGCTGAGGTCCGAGCAGCGGTCAGGGCCAGCTGTCATCGTGAGAGGCGTTGAGTGGCTGATTCGATAGGGGCCAGCAATGGCGTCGATGACGTCTGGAAGCTTGTCATCGAATCACCGATCTTGCGTCCCAGTCGCTAGCAATACTCCTCCTCCCCATACGATCAAGAGGTGAAACACTCCTGCTTCTTGGCTCGCGCCCCTCGAGCCGTCTCCCCTTGCACTGGTGCCCTCACGGTGTTCGTCGTGGCGGCGCTGATGCCTTGGGGAGTATCGCCGGCACTTGCCCAAGAGGCCATGGCGGCTCCCGTGACCGAGATCACGGGTCATCGCAGCGAGGTGCGATTCCTGCAGTACCTCGATCCGGATGGGCGCACGATCATCAGCAGCTCGTTCGACTCTCTGGTTGTTTGGGATGCCGAGAACGGCAATGAGATCCGGCGCCTGATCGACCGGGCCACCGTATTCCCATTCGCTGTTTCGCCCGACGGGTCCCGCGTAATGACGGTACACCGAGATGGCGCCACGATCGTTGACTCGGCGACAGGAGAAGTGGTCGTCCGGTTCGATCCCGAACGTGCCGCGCAGACGTTCCGGCCATTGTGGTCTCCAGGCGGAGAGTTTATCGCCACCACCTCGGGCGGCCTCGTCCATCTTTGGAATCCGCTGAGCGCCGAGCTGATGCGGAGCTTCGAGACCGAGATGCACGGCGTCCCGACGGTGGCTTGGTCTCACGACGAATCGCAGATCGCAGTTATTGGGCGCGATGGCGTGCTCCTCGTCTTCAACTCCACCGACGGAACGAGGGTGTTTGAGGTCGACGCTCACTCGGACCGAGGAGCGCTTGAATTGGTGTGGTCGCCGAGCGGGGAGTTCGTTGCCACTGGCGGATCAGACGGCTTGGTGAAGATCTGGAATGCGATCGACTGGACGCTCGCCCACACCCTGCAAGGCATGTCGAGCGTACAGGTAGGGTTCAATCCGCCGGGTGCCATCGGGCATCCGATTCTCCAAGGGCTTCCGATCAGTGCGCTGGCGTTCTCCCCGGACAGCCGTCACATCGCCTCTGCCGACGATTCAGTTCGGATTTGGGAAGTCGAGACCGGCGAGGAATTGAGGCGCTGGTTTCCAGATCCCAGTGACAATTCATACGTGCCGCACTTCGGTACGATCACCGACCTGGAGTTTGACCCGAGCGGGGCGTACCTCGCGACCGCAGGCCTCGATGCGTCGGCGAAGGTCTGGGAAGTGAAATTCGGAGCCCAGGTCGCAAACGTGGACACGTTTCTCGGGGCAGTCGAGACTGTCGATTGGTCGCCGGACGGAATGCGTGTCGCCATGGCCAGCGCCGACGGTGCCTCGGTGATTTGGAATCTGGCGACCCGCCAGGAACAGGCCCGATTCGACGGCCATCTAGGAGGAACGGTGATATCTCTCGACTTCGCTCCCGGCGTGCCGCGCTTGGTCACATCCGGTCGCGATGGCGCAGTCAAGGTTTGGTACACGGAGACCGGTGGACAGCTATTCGATCTGCCTCCGCTTGACGAAGGCGCGTCACGTTGGGCCCCCGTTTCCCGGCCAGCCACGCAGGTGTCGTATTCTCCCGCATCTAACGCGGTCCTCATGCTTTCCGATTCTCAGAGCGGATCGATCTTGGAAACCCGCACTGTATCGACCAAAGTCGGCCCGGCGTTCGGATTGGGTTTCAACGTTACGGCGGCGGCTTGGTCCCCAGACGCACGCCGCGTCGCCGCAGCTGGTTACGGCGTCTACGTTCTCGATTTGGCAGACCGCCATGCGAGCACGATATTCATCGAGCCGGACGGCCCGGGAAGCGATACGGAGATAGAACATGTCGCGTGGTCACGCGACGGCGAGCGGCTATTGACCGGTTCCCGCAGTGGCGCCGCGATTTGGGACTGGATGTCGGGGCGAAAGCTCTTCGCGGTCTACCCTCAAGAGGGCGCTTCATACGTCGAGGAGGCGGCTGACGGATCGCTCCTGCTGACCATTGACGGACGGTTCCGGATTCGTCGTGCGCAGACTTGGTCGTTGGAGTCCCAGGCCGAGGCAGCCGCGTTCGAGAGGCAGGGCGCACGTGTGAATTCAGCGCGGTTCTTGGATGGCGGGAAGCGGGTGATCACCACATACTCCCGGGACCCTGTCGTTCGCGTTTGGGATGCTCTCACAGGAAAGGAATTGATGGCGCTTACCGGCCACAGGGGCAGGGTTCTCGGGATGGCTGTCTCGCCTGATAGGACTCTCGTGGCAACCGCAAGCGTCGACCGGACCGTGCGCCTCTGGGACGCCGCCACTGGACAGGAACTGGCAGTGCTCGGACCGCGTCCCGGCCCCATCATCGGGGTCAGGTTCTCGCCAGACGGCAGCCAGATCGCCGCGTATGGTGTTGGTGGCGCTGTACTTTGGGAGCCAGTGCTGGTTTTCTGATTCAACGACGTACCGCCCGGCGGCCGACCATCGCGGCAATATGGCTAGGACGTGCCCAAGTGTCTTGATCATTGCGGTAGCTACAGACTCTGGTTTCGGAAGTAAAGGCAGAGATCTCTCTGCCCGCACGCAATCCGAGCTGCTCTCGCTGGCTGGTTGAATGGCTGACCCTCGGCTGGCGGTTCTAGCAAGTTCGTGTGTCCGTCGATCTCCGCGATTTGCCGGTCCGGCCCTTGCTTCTGGGTCTCGGGAATCGAGCTACGGGCAGCCCTCGCAGACCCGTGAACTCGGCGAACCGGATCTGCCCGTATCGAAACAATGAGCCGGCCGTCTCGCTAGATTGACGGCCTCATGCCGCTGAAGAGGCTCATCCCACCCTTCGACCAATGAACGTCCACCGGTTCGAGGCCCGCCTCCGAGAACCAGCGGAGCTGATCAAGCAATCGGGCCGGCTGGTCGATCGGGTCCGGGTCTTCTAGTGCGTGGTGGTTCCAACCGCTCCGCGCGAAAAGCCCGAGAACCGGACAGGTCTCCCCGCAGCAGGATCGATCGCTCCTTGACCGCCTCGTCCCATTGCCAGGCGGCGAGTCGGGTCGAGGCCTCGCTCGCCGGCTGGACTAGGTCGGCGATGGCTAGGACGCCGCCCGGCGCAAGCTGGCTCGCCATGTCTCGGCAGAGCCTCTGCTTGGCACTGTCCGCCCGATGGTGTATCGCGAAAGTTGAAACGATCGCTCGCGGGGGAGCGACGAATCGCCGCCAGTCCACGCGGGCGAGGTCGAACTGGCGAATCTCGATCCGATCCTTGTGCCGTTCGGTCCGGCGGGCACAAGCTTCCAGCATTGCGGCCGATGCGTCCATGGCAAGCACCCGGACACCAGCCAACTTTTCAAGGATCGCCTCGCTCTGGGTGCCGTCGCCGCAACAAAGCTCAACGACTAGTCCGGCGTCGATCCATGTCGGGATAAGACGACAAACACTCTCGACCAGCAGTTCCCGATCAGGTACAAAGCACTCCGCGTCCCTGAGAAACGTGTTGGTGTCGCGTTCTGTCCAGCCTTCGCCCATCCCCTTGAGCCGACCGCTTCATCGTATATGGATCGGTGCCGTGTCGATCGACGAATCGTCTGACATGATATGTCAAATTCGCACTGGCGGCAGCAGCTGGCCACCTCCTTGGGGTTGTTGGAAGCCCGCTATCGCTCCGCGGAAGGGCACACTCTCGGGAGAGAGCAAAGCTCGCGCCGTCCGCGCTCGTAGACCCGGATCGTCGCGCATGTCGTTCTGTCCGGGCCTCAGTTGTTCCGCCCTTGGATGCGATCGTTGAACGCCTACACCCGCTCGCGATCTATCAGTCGTTGTGTGAACTCGCGCATCCTGCGGTCCAAATCCACTACCCGTTCCGGCTCCTCCGGCGCAAGGTTGTTCTGCTCCGTCGGATCCTCCCGCAGGTTGTACAGTTCGGGGCCTTCCTTCCTGATTGCGCTTCTTTCCGACACTCTGGCCCTTGAGTTCTCGATGAACCAGTGATAGCTCCACTCGTCGTGGCGGATCGAGATGCTCTCGTTGTAGTGGCAGCACACTGCCTCGTCGCGGATCTTCTCTTCCTCACCACGAATCAGCGGCATCAGGCTCTCGGAAGTCATGTGGGAAGGCCTGTCAATTCCGAGCCAGTCCAGAATCGTGGCCGTGACGTCAGTTTGCTGCGTGTAGGAGTCGACCTGAGGAACGCCGTTACCCGATGGATCCCGGATCATCAGGAACGTTCGCGCCAGTTCCTCGTAGCCCCATGGCCGGACCTTGCGGACGATACCGTGATCGCCGAACGGTTCGCCGTGATCGGTCATCACGACGATCATTGTGTTTTCGAACATGCCCATTCGCTTGATCTCATCCACGAAATACCCGACCCACGCGTCCACGAAGCGGATCACTGCTCCGTAGAGGGAAAGAACCTGCCGCAATTCCTCCTCTTCGAGGTAGCCTTCGCTGTCGCCAGGGACCGGACAGATGTTTCGGACAGACCAGTTCGCGAAGTCAGGATCCACTTGCCTCAAATAGCTCTCAGGCGGATCCCACGGCTCGTGCGGGCAGAAGTTGTCGACCCAGAGAAACAGATTCTCCTTGCGTGGCTGGGACTTGAGCCAGTCCACCGCTGACCGCATGACGCGCGGCGTGAAGTGATCCTCCTCCGTCTTCCATGCGTGCCTGTTGGCGAGGTATGTCCGCGTTTCATTCGACTCGTTCGGCCGGGTTCCCCTCGGCTTGAAGAACGGGTCGACGTAGACCGACGAAATGATCGCCGGGTCGCGGACGTACGGGTCCTGTTCCTGGCCGCGAATCCACTTGACGTCGTCGAACCCGCGGCAGAATCCGTAGGACGGCTTGTGCAGGTGATACGTGTCGCTGACCAGCGAGGTCCGGAACCCCTCGCTCCATAGGATCTCGGGAAGCAGGGGGTGATCCTCGGGATATAGGACCTGCCAGCGTCGAAATGGATACGTGAATCGTCCTGTGAGCAGGCTGGTGCGCACCGGAACAGTTGGCAGGCCTTCGGGATAGGAATGTGTGAAGAAAGTCGAATCGGACGCGAACTTGTCAAGATTCGGCGTCGGTACTCTTGAATTCCCGAACGCGCCGAGGTGGTCCCACCGGAAGCTGTCCAGCATCAGGACGATGACGTTCCTGCCGTCCCAGCTCTTGCGAGTCGATGTTGCCCAGTTCGGCGGGGAGAAAACGCTCTCGCGGCCCTGCAGCGTGTAGGCGGAATGGTCAAAGTCCGAGACCCGCCTTGGCTGCGCAGGCGCATCGGGCTCGTCCCTGCAGCCCCAGAGCGCGGGAGAGGACGCCAGCAGCGCCGCGGCTGAACTTTTGGCGAATTGCCGACGAGTAGCCTTGTTGGCGATTGGCATCGAACCGACTATACATGGCGAGGCGACAGCTGTGATCTACGGGACCCACAGAAGAGCTTTCGACGGTCTCGCATCGCATCTTCTCTGGGCATGTGCCGGGCAATGCGCTCCCGGAACGGCAAGCTGGTTTTCCACCCCAGCCCATCCGCTTCGCTACCTGGCACGGCGTCGCCTCTAGGAAGCGACTCCAGGAGAATCGCGCGGTCAACATCGGGGAGCGTTCCTTCACCGCCTGTTATCCGATGGCTTTCGCTCCCATCTCGCTGCCAGACGGCAACGATTGCGAATGTAGAATGGAACCGTGATGCGTCTCTGGCTGCTTCCGATCGTCGGCGCAGCGCACTTGGCAGCGGCCACCCCTGAGGCGGAATTCTTCGAATCCAGGGTTCGCCCGGTCCTTGCCGGGAGTTGCTACGGCTGCCATGCAGAGAACGCCACCGCCGGTCTCCGTCTCGATTCCCGGGAGGGCTTGATGAAGGGCGGCAAGTCCGGAGCCGCGATCCAGCCAGGCAATCCGGAGGAGAGTATTCTTCTCCACGCCATCCTAGGCATCAAGGGCCGCATGAGCATGCCCCCGACCGGACGGCGGGTCGAGGCCCACGAGATCGAGTCCCTCACCCAGTGGATCGCGATGGGAGCACCGTGGCCGATGTCGCCGCGCGAGTTCTTCGAGGCGCGCATTCGGCCGGTGCTCGAAGCCAAGTGCCTCGGTTGCCATGTGGCTGAACCGCAAGGCGGGCTTCGAATGGATTCCCGCGAGGCCCTGCTCAAGGGTGGGAAGTCCGGCCCTGCCCTGGTAGCGGGCAATCCGGACGCCAGCTTGCTCGTTCAGGCGGTACGTCACGATCATGAGTTCAAGATGCCCCCGACCGGGCCTCTTCCGAAGGGCGAAATCGACGATCTCGTACGGTGGGTTGCCGAAGGCGCGGTCTGGCCGGACGCCGAACCCGACCTCAAGGAATACGTCATCAGCGAAGAGCACAAGGCGCACTGGGCCTTCCAGCCGCTTGACCAAGGGCCCGTTCCCACGCCTGCGGGCGCGGATTCTTCGGGCAACGCCATTGACCGCTTCATCCGGGCCAGGCTCGAGGAGGAAGGCTTGCAGCCTTCCGAACTGGCCGACAAGCGGACTTTGATCCGGCGTGTTACATACGACCTGACCGGCCTGCCGCCCACGCCCGCCGAGACGGACGAGTTCCTGGCGAGCGATTCGCCGGAGGCTTACGGCGAGCTGGTCGAGCGGCTGCTCGACGCGCCCCGCTACGGCGAGAGATGGGGCCGCCACTGGCTCGACCTAGTGCGGTACGCCGATACGGCCGGAGACTCGGGCGACTTTCCGGTGCCGGAAGCCTACAAGTACCGCAACTACGTGATCGACTCCTTCCAGCACGACAAGCCGTACGACCAGTTCGCTCGCGAGCAGATCGCGGGCGACCTCCTGGAATCCGACAGCGAGGCGGAGCGATGGAATCGAGTCGTGGCGACAGGGTATCTTGCGATTTCCCGGCGCATAGGGGTCAGTCCCCACCGTCTGCGCCATATCACGCTCGAAGACACGATCGACAACCTAGGGAAGACATTTCTCGGGCTCAGCGTGCAATGCGCGCGCTGCCACGATCACAAGTTCGATCCGATACCGACTGCCGACTACTACGGTCTCTACGGCATCCTCGACAGTTCCGTATTTCCTCACGCGGGAGCGGAGCACTTGCCCTACCGCAGTGACTTCGTCTATCGGGTCGGAGAGGAGAAGGCCAAGGCAATCATGGCTTCGTACTCGGAGCGGCTGACCCGCTGGAACGACAGGGAGCGCGGGAAGTTTCGCGAGTACCAGTCCTTCCAGGACAAGCTGATCACCACGCCTGGCCGCTCGCGCGAGATTGTATGGGGCGAGCTGCAGCAGCTGCGAGCCGAGCGCGCCGTCTTCGCTCGGACGGAGCCGCCCCTCGAGACCGCGTACGCAATCAGCGAGGGGACCCCGAAAGACTCGCCGATCCACCGCGCGGGCGACCCCAAGGCGCCGGGCCCGACCGTCCGGCGCGGCTTCCTGCAGATACTCGGGGGTGCCAAGGTACCGGACGGATACAAAGGCAGCGGCCGTCGCCTGCTAGCGGATTGGATCGCTGATTCTGACAACCCGCTCGCAGCTCGAGTGATGGCCAACCGGATCTGGCATCATCATTTCGGGGCTGGCCTGGTTCGCACGACGAGCGACTTTGGCGTGCGCGGCACGCCTCCTACGCATCCGAAACTGCTTGACTACCTAGCGCGCTATTTCATCGACAGCGGCTGGTCCGTCAAGTCACTGCACCGATTGGTTCTCGAATCGCGCACGTACCGGCAGGCTAGTTTCGACAGCGACGCCAACTTCAAGAAGGACCCGCAGAACCTGCTGGTCTGGCGATTCAACCGCCGCCGGCTCGACGCCGAGCAGATACGGGACTCGATACTGGCGTTCAGCGGCGATCTTGACTTGTCGCAAGGCGGCAGGCATCCGTTCCCGCACCGGCAGACATTCTTCTACCGTCAGCACGAGCCGTTCTCGAGGTTTTTCGAGACGAACCAGCGATCGGTGTACCTCATGCAGCCCCGTATTCAGAAGCACCCGTACCTGGATCTGTTCGACGGCCCGGACGGGAACCTGCCGATGGGCGAGCGCAAGTCGACGACTACAACGCTCCAAGCGCTCTACCTGATGAACTCGGACTTCATGCACGAGCAGGCCCAGGCCATGGCGGAGCGCTGGAGCGCGAGCGGTGCCGGGCGCGACGGCTTCCTGCAAGAGGCAACGAGAACGGTCTTTGGACGGTCCGCCGGTCCGGCGGAGACCGATCGGGCGCGGGCGTACTTTGCGGAAGCGTCCGGCAGCGACGAGCGGAAGCGCGCCGGCTTCTTGCGCGCCATGCTGGCAAGCAACGAGTTCCTGTTCGTGGATTGAATCGAGACGGCCCCGGCTGGGTCGGGGGAGCCCGGCAGCCATGTCGGATGGGTTCTGCCATGGACATGGAACCGCGCCAGGATCGGTCTGTACCCGTGCCGAAACAAGGGAGTGTTCTGGCCACTAGGGGCCAATTCAATGTCGCGTGCGTTGTCTCACCGGATACTGGAGCGGGTAAAATCGAACGGAGGCGAATGCACCCCATGAACGTAACGAGAACTCTCTTCGCTGCCGTGATGGCAGCCATCCTGTTTTGCGCAACGCCCGCAGCATCCCAGTCCACCGCTCGGTGGAAGATCCACGACATGACGCGTCCTGCGCCTCGCAAGGTCGTGTCGAACATGAACCTTCCGGTCCCGCCGCCATCCGATGCGGTCGTGCTGTTCGACGGAACCGACGTATCCAAGTGGCGTGCGGTCGACGGCAGCCCCGCCAAATGGATTGTCAAGGACGGCAGCTTGGCGGCCGTGCCCGGCCAAGGAGGGGTCTACACCCGCGACGGGTACGGCGACATCCAGCTGCACATCGAATGGGCTGCGCCCACTCCGGTTCGCGGCAAGGGGCAGGGCCGAGGCAACAGCGGCGTCTTTCTGATGGGCAAGTACGAAGTCCAGGTGCTGGACTCGCACGAGAACGTCACCTACGTCGACGGCCAGGCCGCCGCGGTATATGGCCAGTACCCTCCGCTAGTCAACGCCAGCCGCCCCGCGGGGGATTGGCAGGCCTACGACATCGTGTTCCGGCGTCCGCGCTTCCGCCCTGACGGTTCCGTCGCGCAGCCGGCCCGTGTCACTGTCTTCCACAACAGCGTCCTCGTGCAGGACAACTCCGAGATCTGGGGGCCCACCTCGTGGCTGCAGCATTTGCCGTACAAGTCTCACCCGGACCGTCTTCCGCTGTCCTTGCAGGATCACGCCAACCCGGTGCTGTATCGCAACATCTGGCTCCGCGAACTCGACGAGGAACCGCGGTCCGGCCCCGAACATCTCCAGACCAAGCCCATTATGACAATGACACCTCTGATGCTGGATCGGTATGTCGGCAAGTACGCGCAGGATGCCGGGCAGCCGGTGGTCATCAGCAGAGAGGGCGAGACGCTGTACGGCACATTCGGTCTGATTCCGCCGTTGGAGCTGCTGCCCCACTCGAAGAAGGAGTTCTCGCTTCGCTGGACTGCCGCGACGGTGACGTTCGACGTTGGTGCGGACGGAGTGCCTAAGTCGCTGACCTTCCACATCGGCGGTGCTGCAAGGCCCGCAACCCGGATGGCGGATTGACTTTGCGCGGCGCCCTGCGAACGCCTAGCCCGAGTTTACCGAGTTCGCAATAGCGGAGCATCTACCCAGCACATCGGCGTCCTCAGTCTACTTCGCGTAACTCACTGACATAGAGGGGGTTGTCCTCCGAGCGTCCGCTTGGAGTGTCCGTGAAGTCGCCGCGGATTGTGTATGACCTAACATATTCGACGCACTGTCCGGATCCATGCGATCACTGATATCGTTGATATTATTGAGGTTATATTCTGCATTCCCTGGACTTCCTGCCTCGACCCTAGCTATTGTATGACTTAACATTTTGGCCAGCCTCTTCAAGAAGATCATCCGCGGGAACGCCTACTACTACGCCCGCGTCTCCCAGCGCGTCGACGGCAAGCCCAAGATCGTCTCCCAGACCTACCTGGGCCGCGCCGACCGCATCATCGAGAAACTCCAGGCTCCCGACTCCGGCGCCCAACCCCGGGAGGCCGTCGTGCGGGAGTTCGGCGCCTGCGCCGCCCTGCTCGCCCTCGCCCGCCGCCTCCGGCTTGCCGAGCACATCGACCGCCACGTCCCCAAGCGCGGCTCCGGCCCCTCCGTCGGCACCTATCTGCTCGCGGCGGTCCTCAACCGCTGCCTCGCCCCCGGCTCCAAGGCCGCCCTCGCCCCCTGGTTCGACTCCACCGTCCTGCAGCGACTGCTCCCGGTCCGCTCCTCCCAACTTTCCAGCCAGCGCTTCTGGGACCACATGGACCGCGTCTCCTCCGACTCGATCCAGGCCGTCGAACGCGACCTCGTCGCCGCCATGACCCGCGAGTTCGACGTCGACTTGCGCCAGGTGCTGTTCGACGCCACCAACTTCTTCACCTACATCGACTCCTTCAACCAGCGCTCCTCGCTGGCCCAGCGCGGCCACAGCAAGGAGGGCCGCAAGTCGCTGCGCATCGTGGGCGTCGCGCTGCTCGTCTCGGCCGACTTCCGCCTGCCCTTGCTGCATCGCACCTATCCCGGCAACCGCCCCGACCCGCCCATGTTCGAAAGCCTCGCCGCCGACCTCGCCCGGCGCTGCCGCGAGATCGCCGGTGCCGCCGAGAGCGTCACGCTGGTCTTCGACAAGGGCAACAACTCCCGGGAGAACCTCGAGCAGGTCGAGCGCGGCCCGTTCCATTTCATCGGATCGCTCGTGCCCACCCAGCATCCCGACCTGCTGGCCGTCCCCGCCGAGCAACTGCGCTCGCTGGAGGCCGACGGGCTGGCCGGTGTCAGCGCCTGGCGCACCCAGCGCGAGGTCTTCGGAACCGAGCGCACGGTGCTGGTGACCTGGAACCAGGCGCTGTTCGACGCCCAGTGCCGCACCCTGCTGCGCGAGACCGCCCAGCGCAAGCAGCGCCTGCGGGGCCTGCAGCGGCAGCTGCGCCGCCGGCGCGACGGCAAGCTGCGCGGCGGTCGCAAGCCCAGTGTCGCCTCCACCCGCAAGAAGGTCGACCGCTGGCTGCAGGCGCGCCACATGCGGGACCTGTTCGCGGTCGAGGTCGGCGAGGCGGACGGCCTGCCGACGGTGCGCTACCGCTTCCGGCGCAAGGCCTGGGAGGAGTTGCAGAGCACACTGCTGGGCAAGACCCTGCTGTTCACCGACAACGCCGGCTGGAGCGACGCGGAACTGGTGCGCGGCTACCGCGCGCAGCACCATGTCGAGAGCGCCTTCCGGCAGCTGAAGGATACCGACTGCATCGCGATCCGCCCGCAGTACCACTGGACGGACCAGAAGATCGAGGTGCATGTGTTCTGCTGCGTGCTGGCGCTGACGCTGTGCGCCCTGCTGCAGCGGGAATTGAGCCGCCACGGCGTGCAGCGCTCGATCCCGGCGCTGCTCGACGAACTCGGCGGGATCCGGGAAGTCGACGTGCTATATCCGGCCCGGCAGGAGGGCGGCGAGCCTGTACTCAAGACAACGCTCTCCAAGATGACCGCCGAGCAGCAGAAACTCCACGCAATCCTAGGCCTCAAGGAATACGAAATCTGATCCACGGCCCACTGTTAGGTCATACAACGGGCTGCCTCTATCTTCTTGGAATCAATGTCCTTGCCGGAATCCTACGGCCCAACTCGGTAAACTCGGGCTAGCGGCTAGTTGCGTCGCGCCGGAGCGCTAGGATTCCGGGCGAGCCGCCTTGCTCTTCTGGTCGATGCGCGGTTCGGCGCAGGAAACTCGCGCGTCAGCGTGGACTTGCGTGTCTCCATCGGCCTGCGCACGAAAGGCGGGAGTCCCGCTGCACGTGCTCGAGATTGAACTTGAGTGACTCGGTCCGTACGCCTCCGTCGTTAGGTCGGCGAAACTGCGATCCAAGCAGAGCCTCTCGCCTTTCGGCAGAATCGCCGTCAGTAGGATGGATGTTCCATACCACTACCCTGGATGAGCTTCGAGATTCCTAGTTCGAAGAGACGAGCCTTCGCGTGCCGGTCGAAAGCACGCGAACTCCAACCGCCAGCGCCTTCACTTCAGCGTCACCGGTCGAATCACTCCTGCCGGACTTGGGCCGGCTCGTAGAGCTTCACCTTCCACATCGATCCGGGTTTGCAAAGTCCTGCTGGAGATCCCTAGCCACATCCTTTAGGTCCCCTAGGATCTTGGTCTCTCGCTCGAGTTCGTCTTGAAGCTCGTTCGCGACCGACGATAGGATGCGTGCAGATGGTGACCGCTGAATGAGGTCTAGCGTGTGGCGTCGTCCAAGTACCTCCGCCACGTTCCGCAGAGTATAGCTGAAGTGCAAGGCATGGGCGGGATCTGCGAGTTCAGGCAGGACCGCTAGGGCGGATATGATTTCGTTTTCCCCGGAGGCTGTGTCTTTCGTGATGAAATGAGCCACTGCGAGGGCCAAATGGCAGTGAAAGCGTTCAGTTTGCAATCTCGTGTCGCATCCGGCTAGTGCACGGCTTGCCGATTCGATGGCTGCCTCGGGTTCTTCCAAACAAAGTTCCAATCCAGCTTTGGAAGTCAATGCCCTGACTACTGTCGAAGAGATCTCCGGTGAGTTGGACGCCCCGAACCTTCCGATCACGTCTTCGAAGGTCGCAAGCGCTTCCGACACGCGTGGAGAATGCCGCAACGTGATAGCCGTGTTGAGCAGTGCGCGCGCGACTTGTTCCTGGATCTCGGGATCCCGGTCCGACTCGTAACGAGCTACGAACGAGGCATATTGAGAAAGTGACTCCTCCTCGCGACCCATCTGGCCTGTCGCCACCGCTGTATTGAAGAGCGCCCGTGCGAGCTGTGACCCAACTTCGTTAGAATCGCTCGCCTCGAAGCGTCTAACGATTTCGTTGTAAGCCTGCAATTCATCCTCGAAAAGCTCCAGTCCGGCCAGCGCCTTGCCCTTGCACAGGAGTGCCGCTGCAATCACCTCGGGGATATCTGGATCGTCGATGTTTGCGAAGTCGCGTACCACTACGTTACAGGCATTGATTGCCTCTTCGTATTCCGTGGAGTCGCACAGTTCCTCAGCTACGTACAGACGACCCAGAATCTCGTCGAATTGATGGTCGTCCACGTCTATTGACCCTCACCATTTGCCGTCAAATTCCATGTCATACAGTTGCGGCTCAGGGATACTGCCGGCTGTCGGCAACTGAGGCTGTCCCGTTCCGGAGCAGTTCATTCTAGCAAGCGTTCTATCTCTTTCTCGCTCCGGGAGTTTCGTGTTGGGTCGACCCACGAGCTCCGCACCGCGGCGTCGGGTTCAGGACAAGTGGGCTGGATCGTCGCGGCACAGCTGGCCGAACAGGCATACCGGCGCTCGCAACCACTTCGAAACTTCCGGAAGTTCTCGCGGGGTTGAAGTCGGTGACCAAGATTGAGTCCTTGTTTCACGATACTTTCTGTTGCTGTCCAGGTCCGGTACGAGTAGACGGCCGCTGCGACACGGCCGTCCCACCCTGCGGGGGGCGATTTCCCAAGGCATGGAACGTAGTCGTGACGATGCCAACCCCGGGTGCGGCCGCGCCCCGGGGGCCTCGTTGCGACCTATGTGCCACGCGACCCGTTGGCGGGTTTGCTTCCCGGGCTCGCCGCCCGTTGCGCACGGCAGCGAGGTCCCGGTCGCGCAGGGCGGCGCCCCGGTCGGCGACCGCCAGGTTGGTGTGAACGTGATCGAGCGGCCCTTGACGAGGCGCTCGTTGACGACGTGGTAGAGCAGGTGTAGCGCAGGCATCGAGACAGCTGGAGCCCCGCGGAGTGTCGAGCGGCTTACAGGAAGCCAAGGTCCAAGCAAATGCGGTCAGCCAGCGACGTGCGATGGGGGACGCTCTCTTGAGCCATCAGCGAGGGCATGCCCTCGAGGCCCTCGGAACTCGAAGGCGTCCCGAGAATGCGATGGTGCGGTTTCATGCATCGCCGAGGAGATATCGGAATGAACTTGTTGCCGCCCCTTCCTGGGACATCGGCAACCCGCGGCACAGACTGCTGGCTTTGGGCGTTTGACGCGTTCCAGCCTAGCCGTGGTAGTCTCACCGATAAGGATGACTTCGCGACGCAGCTTCATGCAAGCCACTGTCGGCGCACTCGCCGCTTCTGCACAGGCCCAAACGGTCGATCTCGAAGGCCTTCTCGCCATTCCTGGGCCTGGTCGAGTGAGGGCCGTACTCGACACCGACACCTACAACGAGATCGACGACCAATACGCGGTCGCCTACAGCTTGCTGTCTCCGGAGCGAATGTCTGTGGAGGCGATCTATGCCGCGCCATTTGTCAACGATCGCTCGCCAACCGCCGCTGGCGGGATGGAGAAGAGCTATGAGGAGATCCTGCGACTGCTAGATTTCTTCCCGGATGCAATCCAGAGCACGGTGTTCCGTGGCTCGAACCGGTTCTTCGAGCGCAAGGACAGGCCCGTTGAGAGCCCCGCCGCGCGAGACCTGATCGAGAAGGCGCTCGACCCCAGCGACGAGCCGCTTTTTGTCTTGACCATTGGCTGCCCCGTGAACGTCTCGTCGGCCATCCTGATGGAACCGAAGATCAAGGAGAGGGTCGTGGTCGTCTGGCTGGGAGGGACCACGCACTACTGGCATTCTGCGAGTGAGTTCAACCTTCGACAGGACGTGATCGCCTCGCAAGTTCTGTTCGATAGCGGGGTTCCCTTGGTCCAAATCCCGACCAAGAACGTCGCGGAGCACTTGAGGACGACGGCCCCGGAGCTGGAGCAGTTCATGCGCGGCCGTTCGCGAATAGGGGACTACCTATATGGCCAGTTCCTTCAGTATCAAGCCGTGCGAACGAAGGGGCGAAACAGGGACTTCCCGTATTCCAAAGTCATCTGGGATATTTCAGCAATTGCCTGGCTGAACGACCCCGACTGGGTACCTTCAGAGATCGTGCCGAGCCCCGTGCTGACTAACGACATGCGTTGGGAAACCGCACCTGGCCGCCACAAAATTCGTGTGGCGAACAATGTCAACCGCGACGCAGTCTTCAACGACGTGTTCTCCCGGTTCTCAGACCTCAGGGATGTTGATCTCTAGCATCCGTCCGAAGTCGAGCAAGCTCGCCAGCAGGCTGAGAAGGAACAGCTCTTGCTGTGATACGTGGCAGGCTCGGGCTTGAAAGTGGGCGAGCCAGCCGCTTCCCTTTCGACGCCCTTGAGATCAGTCCCGCCTTCAGCACGTTCACTCGCGACGGCCCCAGCACTTGTTTCCACTCTGCGGTTGGAGAGGACCCGGAAATAGGCCACCGGTCGAAACCTGCCGCAAGCGGTCCGACCGACGATGCCACAGTCGTCAAGAGCCCGGCGGAAGGGGCTCATTTCTAAACGACTACGACAAGCCCGGCGGAAGGGGCTGTTCCAGGCCTGCCCCTTGCGCTACGCTGTTGCCGTCTCCGCAGCCGGGAGGAACCTCGATGCACCCGCAAACGATCCTGATACCGCTAGTTGCCCTCTCTATGGGCATCCTCGGGTGCTCGTCGCCCCAGGGGGAGGAGACGAGGCCACCCAACTTCATCATCGTGTTCGCCGACGACCAAGGTTACGGCGACCTCGGCGTCTTCGGTGCCTCGGACTTCGACACGCCCCGCATCGACCAGATGGCTCGCGAGGGCATGAAGTTCACGGATTTCTACGCCCAGACGGTCTGCGGGCCGTCGCGCACGGCGCTGCTGACCGGAAGCTATCCCATCCGAGTCGCCGAATACGGCAACGAGAAGAACAGCTTCCCGTACGTCCACGAGAAGGAGATCCTGCTGCCCAGGGTGCTTCAGGATGCCGGTTATGCGACGGGGATGATCGGCAAGGTGGACATCACCCAGCGTCGCCGCGGCTTCAAGCCGGTGCTCAACCCGGTCAGGCGCGGCTTCGCCTACTGGTTCGGCGTTGTCGGGGCCAACGACAGCGGAGAGGTTCACTGGGTCTATCGCAACGAGGAGCGGATCCAAGAGTCAGCGGGTGTCGACGATCTGACGCGGCGCTACACGGACGAGGCGCTGCGCTTCATTCGCACCAACCAGGACAAGCCGTTCTTCCTTTACATAGCGCACACCATGGCGCATGTCGTGCTGGGTGTGACCGAGCCGTTCAAGGGACGCTCCGAGCGCGGCCTCTACGGTGACGTGATCGAGGAGCTGGATGCTAGTACGGGCGAAATTGTCGACCTCCTCGTCGAACTCGGACTCGATAGGAAGACCATCGTGGTCTACACCTCGGACAACGGTCCGTGGAGCAATCACTCGCTCCCGCAGTACACGGCCGCGATCACAGAGCACGCCGGTTCGTCCGGCCCGCTCCGAGGGGCCAAAGGCACGACCTGGGAGGGAGGCATCCGAGTGCCGACCGTGATGTGGGGGCCCGGATACATTCCCGCAGGCGCCGAGACCGCGGAAGTCGCCACCACTATGGACCTGCTGCCGACTTTCATCAGGATTGCTGGAGCCGAGCTGCCTGCGGACCGGACGCTAGACGGACGCGACATCTCGCCGCTGATCCTCGGCGATGCCGGGGCCCAGAGCCCTCACGAGGCGTTCTACTACTACCGGGAAACCCACCTCGACGCGGTCCGCAGCGGCCCGTGGAAGCTGGTGTTCCCTCGTCCCGGTCTCGACGAATCGGAATGGCTCCTCTCGAAGGGCGGCGCGTTTCTTGGCGAACTGCTCGAGCCTGTCACCGAACTCTCGCTCTACAATCTCGTGTCGGATATCGGCGAACAGGAAAACGTCGCTGAGGAGAATCCCGAGATTGTCGAGCGCCTGGCGGCCTTGGCAGAGAATGCCCGCGAGGAACTTGGCGATCACGACCGGATCGGGAGTGGCGTGCGATTCTTCGAAGACGGCCCGAAATGGCCCCGTCGCCAGGAGTGGATGAGTCAGTAGGAGAGTCGCCGATAGGCCAACGCTAGCCAGCGATTCCAGTGCCGTCGTGTTCGGACGCTTCGCGTCCGGCCGGGAACGAACATCCTTCCCACCGGGCAACGACGGCTGGCGCGGCGCAATGGCTGGTGACATTCACGCTTGTGCGGATCGGATCGATCAGCGCATCGATCCCGAGCAAGACGCCGAGGCCCTCCATTGGCAGGCCGTGCCCTTCGAATACCGCAGCGAGGATCACGAAGTTGGCGCGGGGGACGCCAGCCACCCCCTTGCTCGTCAGCTTCAGCGTTAGCAGGATGACCGCCTGCTGTTCCCACGAGAGCTCGATTCCCCCCGCTTGCGCGACGAATAGGGTCGCCATCGCCAGGTGAATCGTGCTGCCATTCAAGTTCAAGCTCAGACTCAGCGGCGCCACGACCCCCAGGACGCGGCGCGGTACTCCGAAGCGTTGTAGATTCTCAAGCGTCTGCGGCAGGGCCGCCGCGCTCGAGGTTGTCGCGAAGCCGACAAGGAACGGTTCGCGAGCGAAATGCGCGAATCTGCGAAGAGGAACTCCGCACAACAGCAGCCCGCCCGCAAGCACGGCCGCCAGAAAGAGCCCTTGCGCGAGCCAGGCGACGGCTGCAAACTCGGCTAGCCCCCCCAGTGCGGAGGAACCGCCGCCCGAGACTGCGTTGGCAGCGGCTGCGAAGACCGCGATTGGAGCCAAATACATGACGTAGTCGGTATAGCGGAAGGCAACTTCTGCAAGCGCGTTGGCAAAGTCAACTACGGGCCGTGCCCGATTGCCGACAGAGAGGCACGCAATCCCGAACACGAAGCAGAACACGACGATCTGTAGAACATCACCCCGCGCAAGGGCGTCGACGATGCTTGTCGGAACGGCGCTCTCGAGTGCTTCCGCCAATCCGGTCGGTTCATGAATGTCCTGGTCGGCCCCCGCCTGGAGCGACAGGCCATCGCCGGGTCCGGCCATCATCACGATGAACCAACCCAGCAGCAGCGCAATGGTAGTAGCGATTTCGAAGCAGACCGCTGACTTCCAACCCAGCCGGCCAAGAGCGCCAACGGATCCTGCTCCTGCGATCGCTCGGATCAAGACGCCCACCAGCACGGGTGCGATGATCGACCGGATCAGTCGCAGGAAGAGCGTGCTCAAGAATTCGATGCGCTCCGCCCAGTGCGGGGCTGCGAGGCCCAGACAGATGCCAGCTGCCATCGATATGAGGATCCAGGCGGCTAGCGAGACTCTGGGCAGGCGGAGCACGGGCGAACAGCGGGCGTTCCAGCGTATCAGGAGAGATTCCTATGCGCTGGGCTCGTTCTCGCGGAGCAAGCAGTAGTTGTTTGCCCTCACCGGCCACTTTGGCGTGCGAGGTGTTGCTTCGCTAGCGGCGATGGAATCCGCGGCCAGCGTTCTAGGCTCGGACCCGACCGTGCCGCAGGCGATAGAGCGTCAGCCCGACCGAGGACCTTACGGGGTGCTGCCGCCAAGAAAGGAACTACGGATGGCTGGAGTGCCGCGGCAAGCTCTTCCCAGCGACACGGCGGCGCACAAGAACCGCGGGATCCTTGCAGCGCTACCTGGTATCCCGACGGAGCAACGAGGGCAGAAAGGTCTACCGTCCGGCGACTGCCTAGACGCAGAGCTACGTGGCCACGGCGGTGCCTTTCGGCCATCCGGGCACAATTGACGCTGTGCAACCCAGCGCTTGTAGTCTTTGGTGCGGCAGAGAGCGGTGAATTCCGAGAGGTCATCTCTCGACCCTAGATCAGGGACTCGGCCCGCGACTCCTCGCCAGCCATCCCCGGGGACTCGGTCCGCCAATTCGTGTCAGCCCGCTGGCAGCCTAGTCTCGTCCGCTGACGGCCCGAACATCCCAGGCACTGGAATGTTGTTCAGCCTCAGATAGACGCCCAGCTGAGCACGGTGGTGAATGGTGTGGTTCAGCAACATCGTCTTCAGGACTTCAATCCGGGGAGACCCTGTCGCCGCCGGCCAGCAGCGTCCAAGGGGCTTGCATAGCTGTGTCGCTGACCCTCCCAACCGCATCCTTGGCGTCCTGCGTGTTGTGATCGAACAATTCCAGGACGCCAGCCCCAGCCGAAGCTTCGAAAGGCTCGTACCGTGGCCCGGCCGGGGGATCGTCGTCGAATTCGTCAAGTTCGGCCGTCACAGGCGCCCATCCGATCATTTCAGCGATATGGCTCGCCAGCTGGCCCATCGACATCGACTTCGGGTGAGGCTTGAAGCCCAGCGCGTCGTCACGAATGCGCTCCAGCGTTCGACGAGTGTTGCGCATCTCGGGATCGAACTCTTCCAGGAAGGCTTGGGCAACGGTCGTTTCCATGGTCGTGCTTGGGCGGGGGACCTTCGATTGGTACCGTTGCGGGACCGTCGGAGTCTAGGTGAGGATATCGCGTTGGATCCAATAGGAGAGGGCCCCGTTCGTCAGGCTGGCCCCGGACCGGGGCCGATTGCATGCTACTCCGCAATTCGGGTCGGAGGGGTCCTGCGCGGGTCTTGCGGAAACGAATCGGACGGTTCGAGCATTCCGGGATGCCAACAAGGCTTGCGGATACAGAGGACGCCAGCTTTGTCCTCTCCGCGGATTCCGTCGCTGCTGCCAGTATGGACTCCAAAGATGCTCTTCGCGGGCCTCCGGTGGCTGTCGAGCTGATGCGGGTTGCTCACCCGTGGAACGCTCGGCCATTGACGTAAGGTGTTCGGCTGACGCCAGGCTGATGCGGTCGTCCGGGCTCGCTGCGAACCAAACGCTGTACGTAACCGGCAGGACGCGATGACTCACCTTGCTTGCGCGCGAGTTGCGTGGCTCCGTAGAACTGGTCTCCTGTGCAGGGTCAGTGCCGGCTGCTTGCTTTGGATTCCGCGGCTGGGCATTGCCAGGGAGGAGGCTCGAGCGCGATGGCCGAGGAAGGCTGGCAGACTTCCAGCCTGGGTCCTGATACCGGTGCTGGCTGGATTGCTGAGCGGATGCGCCGGGCAGCCCAACACCGAGGTGTCCTTCCCTCAAGTGGATGTCGCTGCGTATGGCGATGCAGCGCGAACTCTCCTTGAGGAACGTATCGAGGCTGCCCATGCCCATCCGGAAGATGCAGAATCTCTCGGACGGGCGGCGATGGCCCTGCATGCATACGATATTCGCGAGCCTGCCATGGAACTATATCGGAGAGCTTCCTCATAAAGCTTGGCCGACTTCCGATGGCACTACCTGAGAGGCCTTGTCGCTGGTGACATCGGCCGGCTGGCGGAGGCTGAGGAGGACTTCCGAGCCCCCGCGAGCTTCGGTACCGAGAAACTCTTCGTACAGTTGCGTCTGGCCGAAGCTGTCCTGGAAGCAGGCAGGCCCGGGAGGCGCCGGAGATCTACGAACAAGTCGCGAGTTCGCAGGCCGATTCGATGGCCGTTAGTTTCGGCCGGGGAAGGGCCTTGGCCCGTTTGGGTCCGGATTTCTGTGCAAATTGAATCAGTCATGTTAAATTTACATAGATGGTTCACCGAGTCCAGCAGGCAGAACTGGTGCGGATGTTAGAGTGCAATCCCGCTGTCGTTCTAATGGGTCCGCGTCAGGTTGGCAAGACAACCCTGGCCCTGGAGATTGCGGGCGCGTTTGATGGCGTCTACCTGGACCTCGAGAGTCCGAGCGATCTTGCGAGAATCGCCGACATTGAGCAGTTCTGCGACCTCAACGACACGAGCATGGTGATCTTTGACGAAGTCCAGCTCGCCCCGAATCTGTTTGCCCCGCTCCGCGGCGTCATCGACACTCGTAGGCGCTCCGGCAAGAGGTCGGCACAGTTCCTTTTCCTCGGTTCCGCCAGCATCGAACTGCTGCGCCAATCGAGCGAGACTCTCGCCGGCCGGGTCGCCTACTGCGAACTGCGTCCGCTCGATGTGAGGGAAGCCGGGTATGGAGCCCTGCATCAGCTATGGCATCGCGGGGGCTTTCCGGAGAGCTACCTCGCGGACAGCGAGACAGGGAGTCTTGACTGGAGGCTCGACTTTATCCGTACGTACCTGGAACGCGACATGCCGCAGCTCGGCCCTCGTATCCCCGCTGAGACATTGCGGCGCTTCTGGACGATGCTGGCCCATAACCAAGGGCAAATCTTCAACGCTTCGGCGCTCGGAGGGGGACTGGGTCTGAGGAGCGTGACGATCAGCCGGTACCTTGACTTCATGGTCGACCTCTTCCTTGTGCGTCGACTTCAGCCTTGGACGAGTAATCTTGGCAAGCGTCTCATCCGCGCTCCCAAGACGTATGTGCGGGACAGCGGCGTTTGCCATGCGCTGCTAGCCATTGCGTCGCTCAACGACTTGCTGGGGCATCCTGTTGTCGGAGGCAGCTGGGAGGCGTTCGTCATTGAGAACATAATCGGCACTTTGCCGCGTCACGCCCGCTTCGGCTACTACCGCACGTCCGGTGGAGCGGAGATTGACCTCGTGGTGGACCTCGGACCGGGTAAGCTCGCGGCGATTGAGATCAAGCGGAGCCGAGCGCCGTCGGTATCGAGGGGCTTCTTCAGCGCTTGCGAGGATCTCGAGCCAACGCTGCGGCTCGTCGTGCATGCCGGTGACGAGAGTTTTCCGCTATCCAGGGAGGTCGAGGCTGTCTCCTTGGAAGGAGCCGTCTCGCGATTCAAGAACTTTCGATCGTAAGCTGGAAGCGCGATTCGATGAGCCGGCCTGATCGATCGGATGCCGGGGCGGCCGACGGTGCTTCGCGTCGAGGACGGCAAGGATCCGGGTCTTGCCGAGCAACTGGGCTAACGGGATCGGAGGCTGATCGGCAAGAATGGCGTCGCAGCCTTATGAAGCCTCACTGTGGTTTGCCAGCCCAACGGTCAGTGGCCAGTCCTCTTTGCGAGGTGACCCTTGCCCGGGCTCCGCCGGTGCGAACGCGGATTGTTGCCGCGCTGTCTCTCATTGTTGTGGCTGCTGCGGCGCAGACCACCAACGGCCGGCACGATCTCAGCGAAACCGTGCATGCCTGCTGGAACTGGGCTTGGCCGGTGTACTTCGGCGACCAGGCGAGAGGGCAGGACTCGCCCCTAGCGCAGATCAACGCCACGAACGTGCACCGTTTTCAGCCCGCCTGGGTCTATTGGGCCGGGGATGCCACGGAGCGCTCGACGATGTACTCCAACCCGCTTGTCGTGTGTGGGGTTCTTTACGCCGTTGCGCCAAGCCTGAACGCTGTGGCTCTGGACGCCCCGACCGGGGAGCGCATTTGGCTCTTCGACCCCTCCGTGCACAACAATGGCACGGTCATCCGGCTGCGGCACTGAGGGGTCACGCACTGGAAGGGGGCCGAGGGCAAAAGAATCTTCCACTTCGTCCGGGACCGGGCGTACGCAATTGACGCGCGGTCTGGGGATCTGATTCGGTCCTTCGGAAGCGATGGCTACATCGACCTCGGGAAGACCTCGGCGTCGACCCGCAAGGGGTTGCGGTGGAGATGACCACACCGGGCGCGGTCTACGAGAACCTGCTCATCCTCGGCTGCAGCGTCAACGAGTCCCATGGGTCCTCGCCCGGGCCTATCTGGGCGTACGATGCCGTGACCGGTAGCCTCGAGTGGGTCTTCCACACGATTCCCCGGCCCGGGGAGTTCGGGCACGATACATGGTCATGGCCGGAGGGGGAAACGTGCGGAGGCGGCAATGCGTGAGGCGGGATCACGATCGACGAGGAACGTGGTGGGTGCTCGTGAGCACCAGTGTCGTCACGGACGACTTCTACGGGGCATATCGGAAGGGCAAGAACCTGTTCGCCAACAGCGTCATAGCGCTGGATGCCGCGACTGGCACTACCAGCTCGTTCGCCACGACATCTGGGACTACGACCTGTCGGCGGCTCCGATCCTGGTAACTCTCGGATCCGGCGCCAATGAGCGCGATGCTGTCGTCCAGCTGACGAAGATGGGCCTGACCTTCGTGCTGGACCGTGCCAGGGGTGAGCCGACCTTCCCTGTCCATGACCTGGCAGTGCCCAATTCGGACGTGCCGGGCGAGGAGACATGGCGGACCCAGCCGTTCCCTCTCAAGCCCCCGCCGCTAGGGCGCATCGGGATCACGGAAGCGGATCTGACGAACATCACCCCGGAGGCTCGCGAACATGCCTTGCGGGAATTCAGAAATTACAGGTGGGGTTCGATCTAAACGCCTCCCAGGCTCCAGGGAACCCTGACCCTGCCAGGCCTGGGCTGGCTACGAATCCGTGGACAGTTGGAGGTGCGGCAGGTGCACGGCGTGGTAGGCCAGCACGGCCATTGCGTTTGTTGGGTCGAGCAAACGATTCCGGAACGCGATTTCGCACTCAACCGCGGCCGATCCGCTGTTTGTTCAGGCGATCAATGAACTTCCGTTTGCGCTCGTGCCGTTTCCGGATGGATTCCACCCGCTTTGCGTAGGCGACAAGGGTGCCAGACTGTTGTGCTAGCGCTCGCAGATCGACGAGCAAGGCTACCGCCCGGTCGTAGCCACTGGCATTCCTGTACTCGATCTCCGTTTCGACTTCGTCCCAGGCTCGCGCTCCTCGGTGCCTGATGGCATCCAGGCGCACTCGCTGCGCTCGTTCCGCCTCCTGTGCCTTGCGAAGCCGCTCGGCTTCGTGACGTTTGGCCGCCTCGGCTCTTCGCTCCTCGCAAATGGCTAGGCTGCGTTCCCGAATCTCTCGAACCATCCTGTGCCTGACACGGGATTGCCGCTGCGTCGCGCCCGAGGCGACGCGAATCTTGTTCCTAATCTCCGAGGCTAAATGAGCCTCGCCGTCGGCAAGACGCAGAAGCAACGCTGTTTTCTCATCTTCCGGAATGGATGCGATGGCTCTGCGAGATACATCGGAAAACAGATCGATACCGTTGGAGTTGGTCGGAGACTCGGCAGCCGCTCGCATAAGGTCCCGATCAATCTGGAAAAACTCGGCGAACGCCTCGACCGGGGGAGAAAGCGGCCCGATCCCTGGAAGTGGCTCCCGTGCGCCATCGGCGAGGATGCCTCTTTCCACGGCGGTGAGCCAGAGAAGGTAAAACAACGTGAGATCCCCGCCAAGTACGTCGCTTCGAAGCGGTGCGAGCGAATCGAGCCATCCGTCACCTTCTTCGTCTGGGTAGCGGTATCCTGACGACTCAGAATCGAACATAATCTCGACGATCACGTTCTCGCCAGACTCAACAAACTCGACCTCTTCGAGTTCGCGCACGAATCCACTGAGTCGCGAGAGATCAATCAGCCGCTTGGGGAGCCGCATCATCATGCTTCGCGTGCCCCAATTCGCGAGATATAGATGCAAGTCGAACCAGCGCTCCATCAGCTTGCGAGGGTTGCCACGGAAATCGCCAAAGTTGTAGACGTTTGTGAATCTCGTGGGCGTAATCTTCGCTCGCGTTGAGAGCCTCCCCAACGCCTCCATGTCCGCCTCCCCGAGTGGTCGGTCAATCGCTTGGAATTCGTAGTACTGGTACTCGCTCACGTGCCCAACAGTGTACAAGTTGTTCGCACGCACGAGTCCGCACAGGAGCCACGCCAGGCCGATCTAATTCTCGGCATCCTGAAGCGGCTCGACGGGGAAAGCGTGGAGCAGTTGCTGGCGAACTGGACCGCTGTGCAAGTGCGGAGAGCCGAGCGGGAAGCGGCCGGCAACGCCGCCGAGGAGAAGGAGGCGGCCAGCCCGCAGCAGGCGGGGCAGAAGCAGTTGCCGGGTCTCGACCTGGCGACGGGGATGGTGGTGGTCCAGCTCGGTTTCACTGGCCGCAAGAAGGACGCCGAAGGGGCGGCCCTGCGCAAGGTGCTGGACGAACTCTCACCCGGCACGTGCGTGATGGCGGATGCACTGCACACGGAGCGCGAAACGGCCCGGCAGATCTTGGACCGCGGTCTCGACTTCCTGTTGGTTGTGAAACAGAACCAGCCCACGGCGCTGGAGCAGGTCCGCGACGGCTTCCACTGGGACTGCCTGAGGTCCCGCCGGACCACCGACTGCGACCACGGACGGATCGAGACCCGCTGGGTCCCGGTCTCCGACGAACTCGAACCGACCGTGCGTACGTGGACTTCCCCGGGGTGCGCTTCGTCGCGCAGGTGCACTGGGAGGCGACCGCCAGGAAGACCGGTCGCGAGCGGAAACCCGAGACCGTCTACCTGCTGACCAGCCTGGGACCGGAGCAGGCCACTCTCGAGCGCCTGCCGGCCCTCCATCGTGGGTACTGGGGCATCGAGAATCGCATCCACTACGTCCGGGACGTGGCGCTAGGCGAGGATAAATCGCGCTGTCGCAAGGACGCGCCGCCGCGCGTGCTGGCCGCCTTCGCCAATCTGGCGATCTCGATCCTGCGCCTGACGGGCGTGAAAAACATCCAGGACCAGATGGACTGGCTCCACGGCGACTGCCTGGGTACCATGACCCAGCTCGTCTGCGGTACCGGCTAGCCCGCCCCATTCTCCAGCGCCGTCTGCACTGCGACCAGGGCGGCAGTGCGCCTGCACTCCCTTGCGGTACCGTGCGATCCCCGTGCGCACCCTGTGATCAGGGTCTCCGGCCGCTCATGCGACCACCATTGCCGTCGCTGCACCCCCATGGCCGAGGCCCGAACCGAGAACTAGATTTCCCTGCCCATCCGATCATTTCAGCGATATGGATGGCCAGCTGGCCCATCGACATCGACTTGGGGTGAGGCTTGAAGCACAGCGCGTCGTCACGAATGCGCTCCAGCGTTCGTCGAGCGTTGCGCATCTCGGGATCGAACTCTTCTAGCAAGGCTTGGTCAACTGTCGTTTCCATCGTCGTGCTCGGGCAGGGGACATTCGATTGGTCCCGATGCGCGACCATCGGAGTCTAGGCAAGGATATCGTGTCGGATCCAAGAGGAGGGGGCCCCGTTCGTCAGGCTGGCCCCGGACTAGGCCCGATTGCGTGTTACGCCGCAATTCGGGCCGGCGGGTTCTGCGCGGGTCTTGCGGAAACGAATCGGACGGTTCGAGCGTTCTGGGACGTCAACAAGGCTTGCGGATACAGAGGACGCCAGCTTTACCCTCCAAGCGGATTCCGTCGCTGCCGCCAGCATGGACTCCAAAGATGTTTTTTGCGCCTCTTCCGCAGGATCTGTGGGTTAGGAACTAGTCTCTCTCTTGCAGCAGCGTAGCTGTTGCGCCTGTGGTTGAGGGAGCCAGTGCTGCCGGGCTTGTAGGAACATGGGGGTGGGAGGCTCCAGCCTCCACGAGAAAGGGGGTGCGTCGATGGAGTTGCGCACCATCTTGAACAGGGTCTACAAGCTGCCCGGTTTCGTGTACGGGAAGATCCAGCTGATCGAGAGCGAGGGCGAGGGTGCGCGGCTGGAAGTCGAGGTGCGCGCCCGGTCCAACGGTCGCGCCCGCTGCTCGGGCTGCGGGCAGCCGGCCCCGGGCTACGACCGGCTGCAGCCGCGGCGCTTCCAGTTCGCGCCCGTGCTGGGCCTGCCGACGTTCTTCGTCTATGCGATGCGGCGGGTGAGCTGCCCGCGCTGCGGCAAGGTGAAGGTCGAGAAGGTGCCGTGGGCGGAGGGCAAGCACCAGGCGACCGAGGCTTTCGCCTGGTTGCTGGCCAGCTGGGCGAAGCGGTTGTCGTGGAAGGAGACGGCGACGATCTTCCGCACTTCCTGGGACCGGGTCTACCGCTCGGTGGAGATGGCGGTGGAGTGGGGCCGGGCGCGGGTGCGGCTCGACGGGGTGGCGACGATCGGCGTGGACGAGATCGCGTGGCAGCGCGGGCATCGCTACCTAACCCTTGTGTATCAGTTGGATGCAGGCAGCCGACGGCTGCTGTGGGTGGGGCAGGAGCGCAGGATCGAGACGCTGGAGGGGTTCTTCGAGTGGTTCGGCAAGGAACGCTCCCAGCGGTTGCAGGTGGTGTGCTCGGACATGTGGAAGGCGTACCTGCGCGTGGTGGCGGAGCAGGCGCGGAACGCAGTGCACGTGCTGGACCGCTTTCACATCATGCAGAAGCTGGGCAAGGCGATCGACCAGGTGCGGGCAGCGGAAGCGAAGCAGTTGCAGGCGCAGGGCCGGGACCCGGTGCTGAAGGGTTCGCGGTGGCTGCTGCTGAAACGGCCCGAGCACCTGACGGAGAAGCAGGAGCCGAAACTGGCGGAGCTGGTGAAGCTGAACTTGCGGACAGTGCGGGCGTACCTGCTCAAGGAGGACTTCCAGCAATTGTGGGAGTGTCGCTCCCCGACCCGGGCGCGGAGGTTTCTCAAGCGCTGGTGCGCGCGCGCGATGCGCTCGAGACTGGCACCGATGCAGCGGGTCGCGAAGATGCTGGGCAAGCACAGGCCGCTGGTGCTGAACTGGTTCCGCACTGGCCGGGCCCATTCGTCCGGGGCGGTGGAAGGCCTGAACAACAAAGCGAAACTGGCTATGAGAAAAGCGTACGGGTTCCGATCCTACAAGACCTACGAACTTACGCTGTATCATGCACTTGGAAATCTACCGGAACACGATCTTGCCCACAGATTTTGCTGAAGAACCTTTTTTGCAGGCCTCCGGTGGCTGTCGAGCTGATGCGGGTTGCTCACCCATGGAATGCTCTGCCATTGACGTATGGTGTTCGGCTGGTCCATGCTCGCAGTTGCGGGGCTGTTCGGCTGAAGCCAGGCTGATGCGGTCGTGCGGGCTCGCTGCGAATCAAACGCTGTGCGTAACTGGCAGGACGCAATGACCCACCTTGCTTGCGCGCGAGTTGCGTGGCTCCGTAGAACAGGTCTCCTATCCAGGGTCAGTGCCGGCCGCTTGCTTCGGATTCCGCGGCTGGGCATGGCCAGGGAGGAGGCTCGAGCTCGATGGCCGAGGAAGGCTGGCAGACTTCCAGCCGGGGTCCCGATACCGGTGCTGGCTGCATTGTTGAGCGGATGCGCCGGGCAGCCTAACACCGAGGTGTCCTTCCCTCAGGTGGATGTCGCTGCGTATGGCGATGCAGCGCGAGCTCTCCTTGAGGAACGTATCGAGTCCGCCCATGCCCATCCGGACGATGCAGAATCTCTCGGACGGGCGGCGATGGCCCTGCATGCTTACGAGATTCGCGAGCCTGCCATGGAACTATATCGGAGAGCTTCCTCACAAAGCCTGGACGACTTCCGATGGCACTACTTGAGAGGCCTTGTCGCCGGTGACATCGGCCGGCTGGCGGAGGCCGAGGAGGAGTTCCGAGCCGCCGCAAGCTTCGAAACCGAGAAACTCTTTGTCAAGTTGCGCCTGGCCGAAGCTGTCCTGGAAGCAGGCAGGCCCGGGGAGGCGCTGGAAATCTACGAACAAGTCGCGAGTTCGCAGGCCGATTCGATGGCCGTTCATTTCGGCCGGGGAAGGGCCTTGGCCCGTGTGGATCGTCCAGAGGAAGCCGTCGCGGCACTTGAAGAGGCGGCTAGCCTCGCCGGGGACTACCGCCCGTTGTACTACCAGTTGGCCCTGGCGCTGCGCAGCGTTGGTCGCGAACGTGAAGCGGAGCGGTTCCTGGCTCTTTATGAGCGATTGGAACCCGACCGACGACCCCCATTTCCCGATCCTCTCCTGCGCCAGGTCGAGGAGTTGCGCGAAGGATCCTATCTCCATCACCTGAACCGCGGGATGGGCTTTGAAGCTGCCGGACGGCTGGAGGAGGCTTTGCGCGAGTATTCGCGCGCCTTGGATGCGGAGCCCGTCCAGATCCACGCCCGAGTGAATCTGATCAGCGTCTACGGCAAGATGGGGCGGTACGAGGAAGCGAACAGCGCGTATCGGCAAGCGCTCGACGCGATTTCCTACAGCGAGGAGGCCCACTACAACTACGGCGTGCTGCTGTCGCGGCTTGGCAAGCACAGCGAGGCGGAAGTTGCCTACACACAAGCGCTTGCGGTGAATCCGTACTCGGCAGATGCCCGATTGAATCTTGGCGACACGCTTGAGAACCAAGGCCGACCCGAAGCCGCTAGGGTCGAGTTCCGCCGCGTCCTGCAGATCAACCCCGGTCATCGGTTGGCGCACTTTCGCCTCGGGATGTCGTTGTATCGGGAGAATCGACGCTCGGAGGCTCTAGGGCATTTCCGCAGTACCGTCGCTGTCGAGGACCGGGAGACCCCACAATTCCTTGTCATGCTGGCTCGCGCCGAGCGCGCTCTGGGGAATCACGCGGAAGCGGCCCGGCATGTCGCCGAGGCGAGAAGGATCGCGCGGCAACACGACCTCACAGAGATCCAGGCGATCCTCAACCGCGAGTTCCCGGCGAGTGAGTAGCCGCTGGCCAGCCGGGCAACTCGCCGGCTGGCCAGCATGCTCTTTCGAGTTGCCCGTGATCTGCCTGGCGGCGATGGGAATCCCTAGCCGCCCGAAGGACCCCCCACCCTTCAGCCCCCGGAGCCTGCAACAGCCCTGGTGTGGCATGCCCGTCAGTCCGAGCCGACTAGTCGCTAGAAGTAGAGCTTCAGCCCGAATTGAATGTGGCGCGGAATTCGCTGCAGAGTGATTGTCGAAGCCGCTGACCTGACCCTCCCGGCATTCGCGCTGCCGATATTCGTCGTCGGATTGTTGAATTGGGGCGTGTTCGTCAGATTGAAGAACTCGGCACGGAACTGCAACCGGCGCTGCAGTGGTTCTCGCTGAAGAAGAACTCCTTGAAGATAGAAGTAGAGCTTCAGCCCGAATTGAATGTGGCGCGGAATTCGATTGTCGAAGCCGCTGACCTGACCCTCCCGGCATTCGCGCTGCCGATATTCGTCGTCGGATTGTTGAATTGGGGCGTGTTCGTCAGATTGAAGAACTCGGCACGGAACTGCAACCGGCGCTGCTGGTTCTCGCTGAAGAAGAACTCCTTGAAGATCGAGAAGTCGAGGTTCTTGGTTCCCGGCCCGAAAAGGATATTCCGTCCCGCGTTCCCGAACATCTGCGGCCCCGGTCGCGCAAATGCATCGACGTCGAAGAACCGTCGCAGCGTCTGCTCGCTTCTCGGCAGCCGACCGTCCCCGGTGCGATCCGGGTAGGAAGTGCAGCAATTGAGCGTGTTCGGCGAGGTCACCCGCATCGGGAAGCCGTCGTACATCGTTAGGATCCCGTTGATCTGCCAGCCGCCCACGACGTGGTTCAGGCCCCCGTTCGCTTTGAATGGCAAGTCGTACATGAAGCTGGTCACCAAGCGACGCGGCGCGCTGAAACCGGACGGTCCGCGGTCTCGCCGAATGTTACGGATATCTGTCGGCGTTCCGAACTGGCTGTCCAAATTTCCGATCGCCTTTCCCCACGTGTAGCTGACCAAGTAGCCGAGCCCACTTCTGAAGCGGCGTTCCGCCGAGATCTGCAAGCTGTGGAAGTTCGAGTCATAGCGGCTCTGGATTTGCCGGATGGCGCCGAACGCCGGGAAGTCCCTACGCGGGGCCACCGGACCTGTCCCCGGAACCGCTTGGTTGATATCCGTCTGCCCTTGCAGCTTCGTTCCCTTGCTCCCAACGTACGCAACCGTGAAGGACATCTCGCCGACCTGATGCTGAATCGTGGCGTTCCATTGCTGTGTGTACGGAATGACGGTGTCCAGGTCGATTGAGCGCAGGGTGCCTGCAATCACTCCAAGAGCTGGTCGGTCAAAACCCATCGAAACGGGACGTGCACCCAAGAAATCGAATTGATTGTTGTTGAAGTTCGAGCTGATGACCTCGGGAGGATTCGCACCCAGATTGCGTGTCGTGTCCAGCTGTCCGGTCGAGTAATACAGGCCGTACCCGGTACGAAAGACCGTCTTCGACGCGATCTTGTACGCCATTCCAAAGCGTGGTGAGTAGTTATTGTGATCGCCAGGATGGCCGGAGCGCCAAGGCACCGTACCAGTGCCGACTTGGACGACAGTTCCCTCTGAGCGCACGAAGTTGTGCTCTCGATTGTTGACTTCGGTCCAAGGCCATCCGAGGAAGTTGTCATATCGCACGCCAAAGTTCAGCGTGAGCCGGTCGTTTACTTTGTAGGTGTCTTGTAAGTGAAAGGCGATTTCCGTCCGTCGATACCCTCTCGTGCCCGTTACGAACCGAATGAAACCGCTCGCGGGCTTGCCAAGCAGGACATCCGCCGGTCCCAGCCCGGTTCCGGCTCGCGAAGCAGGGTTGATAGTGAAACTGTTGCCGAAATTCATCGTTCCCCGGAGTGCATTCGACTGCAGGGCGTTGTAACGCAATCGCCGGACTTCCCCTCCGAACTTGATGCTGTGGCGCCCGCTGATCACGCTGAAGGTGTCACTGATCTGATAGTTGTCGCTGACGATAATCGCAGGTGAGAAGCCGTTGCCGCCCATGCTCCGAAAGCCGGCGATATTGATGATCGCAAGCCCCGAGGTCAGCTCGTCGCCCGCGACATTCGACCCCGGGATGCCAATCTCGTCGCTGACGTTCTGGCCGTAATTCGGATTGAACGATCGCAGGTTCAGTCGGGTCCAGCCTACACGGAACTCGTTGATCTTGGTGGGAGACACCAAGTGCGTGTCGCTGACGACAATCTGATTGACGGGCTGGTCAGCAGGCCCCGGAACACCGGGCCCGCGGCCCACGGCCGGCGCAGGTAAGAAGCTCGGCTCGATCAAGTCATCGTCGCTGTAGCTGTAGCGCGCGAACATGTTGTTGCTGTCGGACACCACGTGGTCGATCTTGAAGTCAAACCGTTCGCCATTGATGCTGCGGACTGGGTTCGAAAGGTAGTTGTCGGAAGTGTCCGCATTCCGATTGGGCAACGGGTAGAGGTTTATGATGTTCTGCCCGACTTGATCCTGCATGACGGCGGGGATGGTGTCGTTCGGGAAAGGATCTCGAACGAAGCTGTTGTCTTCGAGCTGTATTTGCGTCGTGGGATCGAAGATGTCGAAGGGAGACTGCGAGAAGTTCCCCGAGCGGAAATCTGCGGTTGGCACACTGCTGATCAGGGTTTGAGCCTGCCGCACGCGCTGGCCTTCGAAGTTGGCGAAGAAGAACGTCTTGTGGTCTGTCGCTCCGGGGAACACGGGGCCGCCGACGAAGGCGCCGTATTGATTCTGCTTGAACGGCGGTATGACCTCGTCGGCTCGATCGAAGAAGTTCTTGGCGTCCAGCCTGGCGTTCCGCAAGAACTCATAGGCCCCTCCGTGAAACTCTCGGGTTCCAGACTTGAAGGTCAGATTCACCGTGGCACCGCCGCCGCGGCCGAATTGCGCGTCCGCTCCCGATGTTTCGCTTCGAAATTCTTGAATAGCGTCGATCGACGGAAAGATCAGAATGCCCAGTCCGTTGTGGTTCTCCGAATTGCTGATTCCCTCGATCAAATAGTTGTTGTCGTATGGCCGGCTGCCATTGACCGAGGCGTTCGCGACACCGCGCTTTCGCGTGATCGGGCTGCCCTGGGACTGCGTGCTCGCCGGCTGCGTACCGGTACTGAGCAATATGAGCTGCGCCCAGTTGCGGCCGTTCAGAGGCAGGTCCTTGATTGCCTTCTCGGTTCTCAGGTTGGACAGCGTTGCGGACTCGGTTTGCAGCAGGGGGGCGACATCGAGGACTTCGATGACCTCCGTAACAGCCCCCAGGTTGAGGTCGAAGTCGACGACAGCCCGCTGATTGACTTCGAGCCGAAAGCGCTTCGCCGCGGGTTCGAATCCATCGGAGCGCACCTCGACGGTCAACTCACCCGGACGCAGCGGCGGCGATACGTAGATGCCTTGGGCGCCGCTGCCGGTCTCGATTCTCAGTCCTGTTCCGACGCTCTCGATGATGACCGTTGCTCCGGGGATGACCGCCCCGGTCGAGTCCCGAACGGTACCGGTGACGGTTCCCGCATCAACTTGACCGAAAGAGATGGCGGCGCAAACTGCGCCTAGAGTGCCAATGCGAAGTGATGCAAGCATCCGAATTGTCCTCCCGAACATTCTAGTCCGCGTCGCATTACAGTTCGATGCAATGCGGTCTGGGACCTGAAATTGTCTGAATTTCCCGCACCAAACGGGTTGGAACTCGATTGGTTCCTAGCCTAGCCTACCCTACCGTCAAGGAAATATCAGTGAATTGGGCCTGTCGACGATTCAAATGGCTCGTATGCCGGGCCGGTCGGAGGTCGGATGTCTAGCTCCTCGAGTTCTGCCGTGTGGGTGCCCCACCCGGGCATTTCCGAGATGTGGCCAGCTAGTCGTTCCATGGACATGGATTTCGCATGAGGCTTGAAGCCCAGCGCATCGTCAGGGACGCATTCCAGCATCCGGCGGGTGTTGCGCATCTCCTGGTCGAATTCGGCCAGAAAGACTTGGGCAAGTGTCATACCGAAGATTATAGGCCGCCTCCTAGGGACCCCGGATTCCGACCGTAGGAAGGGTCTCGCCGCGACTGTTCTCAAATCGGGCGGCGGTGCGGCATGGCTTCGGTAGCGGCCACCGCCCCTTGGATCACGGGGCGTGGCGCCTCGCTATAGCGTGGCGCGCGCAACTGTCAACCGACAGTCAGGATTCCGCTCGGGCCGCCGGCCGTCGCTGGCGGTTCACCTCGAAGAGCGCGATACCCGTTGCGACAGACACGTTGAGCGATGAGACGCTGCCGGACAGCGGAATGCTGACAAGAAAGTCGCATCGCTCCGCAACCTTCGCTCGCAGGCCGCGGCTCTCGCCCCCCATCACGAGCGCGCACCTGCTCGAGTATTCGACAGCGTCGTAGGTGGCTTCGGCCTGCGCATCGAAGCCGTACAGCCAGAAGTCCGATTCCTTCAGCTGGTCGAGCGCCCGTCCAAGGTTCTTCACCCGAACGACCGGAAGCGACTCCAAGGCTCCCGCGGCAGCCTTGGCTGTCGCCTCGCTCAAGCCCGCCGATCGCCTTTCGGGTATCACGGCGGCCGCGGCGCCCGCCCCGTCCGCCGTGCGGATGATCGCGCCCAGGTTGTGCGGATCCTGGACCGAGTCCAAGACGACGAGTGTGCACTGCTCGCCGACGTTCCTGAGGATTTCGTCCAGCGTCTGGAACGGAGCCGTCGGCGAGATAGCGACAACGTTCTGGTGGGCGCTCGTACCTGCGAGGCGCTGCAGGGCCGAGCGCGGCTCGAACCTGACAGGGATCCCGATCCGTCGGCACTCGTCGATGAGCGCCTGCAGCCTACTGTTCCTGGCGCCTTGCGCGACGACCACATGGTCGATCCGCGCGCTGGACTCCCGTGCAGTGCGCAACGCGGCCGAGACCGCATGAATGCCGACCAATCGCCGCATGGCCTGACGCCTATAATAGAAATTCTCCGCCCGCTCCTTACCCCGCTCCTCAGGGATGTTGCGTTTCGTCACAGCCGGCGAGTCTCATGGCGAGACGCTCGTCGCCACCCTATCTGGCATGCCGGCTGGCGTTCCAGTCGATCTGAGCAGGATCAACCGCGACCTTTGGCGTCGGCAGCAGGGCTTCGGCCGCGGCGGCCGGATGAAGATCGAGAGCGACAAGGCTCACGTCGTCTCGGGTGTCCGCCATGGCAAGACGATCGGCTCGCCGATCGCCGTCCTGCTCCGGAACCGGGACTGGAAGAACTGGACGGAGACGCTTCCCGTAGAGGACTACGAGGGGTCGGCCGGGCATGCCAAGCCGGTGAACCGACCCCGGCCCGGGCACGCGGACCTCGCAGGCTGCATCAAGTACAACTACCCGGAGGCTCGGTACATTCTCGAGCGCGCGAGCGCCCGCGAGACGGCTGCGAGGGTAGCGATGGGCGGTTTCGCGAAGCTCTTGCTCTCTGAATTCGGCATTGAAATCCTGAGCCATGTCGTTGCGGTGGGCGGAGTGGAACTGAACCGGGCTGCCACTTGGGTGGAAATCCAAGCGCTGGCCGCGAAGGACGAAGTGCTCCTGAACTGCGTTGATCCGGAAATCGAGCAGCGCATGAAGGCGGTGGTGGACGAGGCCTACGGCACCGGCGACACCCGTGGCGGAGTGTTCGAGGTGATCGTGCGGGGCGCTCCGCCCGGGCTGGGTTCCCACACGAGCTGGGATTCGAAGCTCGACGGAATGCTGGCGCAGGCAATCGTCTCGATGCAGGCAGTCAAGGGCGTGGAGATCGGTTCCGCGGCCCTTGCCGCAGCCTCGCCCGGCTCCGAGGTGCAAGACACCATTCACTACAATAAGGGCTCTGGGAACTTCTACCGCGGCTCCAACAAGGCAGGGGGCCTCGAAGGCGGCATCACCAACGGTCAGGACGTCGTGGTTCGCGGCTACCTCAAGCCAATTTCGACGCTCCGACGGCCGTTGGAATCGGTCGACCTAACGACCCGGGATCCCGCTAGCGCTGCCTATGAACGCTCCGACGTGGCGGTCGTCCCTGCAGCCGGGGTCATTGGCGAGGCGATGGTCGCCCTGACCGTAGCCACAGCATTTCTCGAGAAGTTCGGCGGCGATTCGCTCGGCGAGATCCGTCGCAACTACGATGGCTACTTGGAGCAGGTCCGCCTATTCTAGGGCCGGGTTTCCGTTTCTTCTGACTGCTGGATGCTTGACCGGATGAACAACGCGAACGACCGAGAGAGGCTGAAGCGGATCCTACAGCAGTATTCGATAATGCGCGGGAACTTTGTCCTAGCCTCTGGCGAGAGGAGCGACGTCTATGTCGACTGCCGGCTAACGACTCTACGCGGTGAGGCGATGCCGCTCGTCGGTCGAATGATTCTGGACCGGATCCGCTCGCGCGGCTGGATGCCGGAGGCCGTGGGCGGCCTGACTTTGGGCGCGGATCCCGTGGCGTTCGCAGCAGCCTACGCATCCCAGGAGACGCTCGACCCGATCAATACCTTCGTTGTGCGGAAGGCCGAAAAGGGTCATGGACGGAAGCGCCCCGTCGAGGGGCTTCCGATCACCGAAGGCGTGCGGTGCGTAGTCCTCGATGACGTCTGTACGACCGGCGGATCGACGATCCAAGCGATCCAGCGCGCTCGAGCTGCCGGCATGCAAGTTCTCGGAGCCTGCTGCATGGTCGATCGCGAGCAAGGGGCTTGCGAGGCTCTCGAAGCGCTGGGATGCTCGCTCGAATCGGTATTCAAGATGAGCGAACTGCTGGCCGATTGATGCCTCTCGCGGATCCCGGGTCAGGCGGGAGTCTGGCAGCCGGCAAGGTTGCGGGCCCCGCAAGCTCCACGCCGGCGCTGTTCCCGAAGCAAGGATTGAGGATACGGAACAGCTGGCTGCTGCCGCATCTTTCCCGGCTTCCTCCGGGAAGTTGCCGATTCCAGTCCGGGCACCAGGGCGCCGCCGCCAGCAAGAATGCCGATCCTGGATCCTTCGATGATCTCTCGAGCCGTACATTCCCTGTCCGACCCTCTGTATCAGCTCGTCGCTTGCCTGGCAACCCCGAGATGCCTTATTGGTCGGCGCGACTTGCCCCCTGAGCGCCCGTCCCTTGGCGGCTCCGGGGCTGGTATGATGATCCACAAAGGACGGGCGCCCGCCAGGCGGTGCTCGCAGCACGCCTGGTAGCGCTTCGGAATCGCATGTTCGAACGCTATACGGAGAAGGCCCGCCGGGTCATTTTCTTCGCCCGATACGAGGCGAGCCAGTTCGGCAGTCCTTATATCGAGACCGAGCACCTGCTGCTAGGCCTGATTCGGGAAGACAAGGCGCTGGCGAACCGGTTCCTGCGCTCGCACGCTGCCGTCGACTCGATCCGCAAGCAGATCGAAGCCCACACGACGATCCGCGAGAAGGTGTCCACTTCCGTGGACTTGCCGCTCAGCCACGAATGCAAGCGCGTCCTGGCTTATGCCGCGGAGGAAGCGGAGCGGCTCTCGCACAAGCACATCGGAACCGAGCATCTCCTGCTTGGCCTGTTGCGAGAGGAACGCTGCTTCGCAGCGGAGATTCTCCACGAACGAGGCTTGCGGCTCTCTACGATCCGAGAGGAACTTGCGCGGGTGCAGTCCGAGAAGATGCTGTCGAGCCGGCCGAAGGAAGGCTCGATGCTCGCGGAGTTCAGCCGGGACCTGACGCAGGAAGCTGCCGATGGCAAGCTCGATCCCCTGATCGGGCGCGACGCAGAGCTCGAGAGAGTCGTGCAGATTCTTTGCCGGCGCACCAAGAACAACCCCGTTCTGATCGGCGAGCCGGGCGTCGGCAAGACGGCGATCGTGGAAGGCCTCGCTCAGCGCATCTCGAGCGGCGTCGTGCTGCCGTTCCTTTCCGAGAAGCGCATCCTCTCGCTCGACCTGTCGCTGATTGTCGCAGGCACCAAGTACCGCGGCCAATTCGAGGAGCGCCTCAAGACGATCATGAAGGAGTTGATGGAGAACCGGAATTCCATCATCTTCATTGATGAATTGCACACGCTGGTCGGCGCGGGGTCCGCAGAAGGGTCCCTCGATGCGGCGAACATCCTGAAACCTGCCCTGTCCCGGGGAGAACTCCAGTGCATCGGCGCGACTACGCCCAGCGAGTTCCGCAAGTCGATCGAAAGGGATCGCTCGCTGGAGCGGCGATTCCAGGCGGTCAAGGTCAGCCCGCCGACCGAAGAGGAAGCGGTTCAGGTGCTGATCGGTATCAAGGAGCGCTACGAGAAGTTCCACGCAGTCGTCTACACCGACGACGCGGTGGAATCGGCCGTCTACAGTTCGATCCGCTACATACCGGACCGCTTCCTCCCGGACAAGGCGATCGATCTGCTCGACGAGGCCGGGGCGAGGGTCAAGCTCCAGCAGACGAAGATGTCCGACGAAAGCGCCGAGATCCACAAGAGGATCAAGTTCATCGTCAACCGCATGGAGAATGCGATCGCGAACCACGAGTTCGAGAAGGCGCGGTTCTATTCGGACGAAGAGCGCAAGGAGCGAGAAAACCTGCGTCGTCTGCAAAAGAAGCAGGACCTCGACCAATCGGTGACAGCCACGGTCGGCAAGGACGATATCGAAGATGTCGTCGCTCGCTGGACGGGCGTGCCGATGACCTCGATCAAGGAAGAGGAGCTGGACAAGCTTCTGCGGATCGAGGAGGATCTGCACAAGCGGATCGTCAGTCAGGACAGCGCGATTTCGGCCTTGGCGCGGGCCATACGCCGCTCGCGGGCCGGCCTCAAGCCTGTGAACCGCCCGGCGGGGTCGTTCCTGTTTCTCGGGCCGACGGGCGTCGGCAAGACCGAGGTGGCCCGTGCGCTGGCCGAATGCCTGTTCGGCAGCGAGAAGGCTCTGATCCGCTTCGACATGTCGGAGTTCATGGAGAAGCATTCCGTGTCGAAGCTGATCGGCTCTCCTCCCGGCTATGTCGGATACGAGGAAGGCGGCCAGCTCACAGAACGGGTCAGAAGGGCACCCTATTCGATCATTCTCCTGGACGAAGTCGAGAAGGCGCACCCGGACTTGTTCGGCATCCTGTTGCAGGTCTTCGAAGACGGCCAGCTGACAGACGGCCTTGGCAACACGGTCGACTTCAAGAACACCATCATCGTGATGACCTCCAACATCGGCGCACGGCACCTGCAATCCAGAACGCCGATGGGGTTCCAGGGCAGCTCGAAGGATTACACCGACTCGAAGGCCGAGCAGGAGGTTCGCAACGAAGTCAAGCGGACGTTCAACCCCGAGTTTCTCAACCGGATTGACGAGACCATCATCTTCCGGTCGCTCACGGACGAGGACCTGCGCACAATCGTGCACCTGCTTGTCGACCAGATGAACCAGAACCTCCTCGGCAAGGGCCTGCAGGTCCGGTTGAGCCAGGATGCAGCGCAGTACATTCTCGACGAGACGCTCAGCGATCGCAGCTACGGAGCCCGGCCGTTGAGACGCGCTCTGCAGCGCTGCTTGGAAGATCCGCTTTCCGAGGCGCTCATCCAGAACCAGCTGCCGCGACCGGCTGAACTCGAGATTTTCCGGGGGCCGGACGGGTTGTACTACCGGCAGCTCAACCTGCCCGAAGACGACGAGGAGCTAGAGGGGACCGGCGGATTGGCCGTCGCGACCGGAACGCTCCTGTATTCGTTCTAGGGCCTTGGCCCGCTGCGGTTCGCCCAGGGGACTGCGCGGCATAGACGAAATTCGACTCGATTGCTGCAGTCGACCCGGGTCCCGCCCGGGGCGACCGGCGGTGTCGGCGAGACGGCTCGGCTTGCGTCACATCCTGGGGAAGACCTCTCGCAGGGCAGGGTACAGTTCCCGGAACAATCCGTACGGAATCTCGTACTCGTCTATCAGAGCCGGGTCCGGCTCGGTCCGCTGCTGCTCGACGATCACGGTTCTGCACGCCTCTTCCACGGAGCCGTACTCTCCGGTGCCCACCATCGCAAGGAGCGCCGCGCCGTATGCGGAGCCCTCCTGCGTTTGCAGGGTTGCGATCGGCTTCTGGAAGACTCCGGCCAGGATGGCCCGCCAAAGCGGGGACTTTGCTCCGCCGCCTGACGCCCGGACGGCCGCGATCTCTGCTCCGAGCGACTCGATGATGCCGAGGCAGTCGTTCAGGCTGAACGACACGCCTTCGAGGATCGACCGGACGAGATGGGCCCGCGTGTGCTTTGCCGTCATTCCAATCCACCCGCCCCGCGCGTAGGGGTCGAGATGGGGTGTTCTCTCCCCCATCAGGTACGGGAGCCAGATCAGTCCCTCGGCGCCAGCCGGCACTCCTGCCGCTTCTTCCGTCAGCAAGTCGTAGGCTTCGACCCCTCGCTCCTCGGCCTCTTCAGTGAGTCCGGGCGCAAGGTGGTTGCGGAACCACTGCAAGCTCAGGCCCGCTCCTTGGGTCACGCCCATCACGTGCCATCTGCCCGGCACGGCGTGGCAGAACGTGTGCACTCGTCCTTCGGGATCGTAGGCGGCCTCGTCCAAATGAGAGAACACCACGCCGGAGGTTCCGATCGTGCAGGACACCAGGCCCGATTCGACGATGCCGTTGCCTACTGCGCTTGCGGCTTGATCTCCTCCTCCCCCGACGACGGGAGTGCCGGCCGCAAGACCGGTCTCGGCGGCGACGGAGGCCGTGATCCGTCCGGTTGATTCCGAGGATTCGACGACATCGGGAAGAATGGATGCATCAATTCCAAGCTTCTCGATCAAGGGCCGCGCCCAGCGCCGCCCAACGACGTCGAACAAGGCCGTGCCGGACGCATCGGACACCTCGCTCGCGTACTCGCCCGTCAGCTTGAAGCGGATATAGTCCTTGGGAAGCAGCATTTTCCGGACCCGCTCGTAGCTGGCCGGATCGTGGTCCCGCACCCAGAGCAGCTTCGGGGCGGTGAAACCCGTCAGGACCGGATTGGCCGTCTGTTCCAAGACCATCTTGGGGCCGGCCGTGGCGTTGATCCAGTCGACCTGTTCCTGGCTGCGCTGGTCGCACCAGATCAGCGCTGGCCGGATGACCTCGCTCGCCCCATCCAGGAGCGTGAGGCCGTGCATTTGCCCGGAGAGGCCGATGCCGGCGATATCGCCGCCGCCTGTCCCCCCCTTCGCCAGCACGCCGCGAATTGCTTTGAGAGCGGCATCCCACCAGTTCTCGGGTCGCTGCTCGGCCCAGAGCGGGCGGTGCATCAGAATTTCTTCGTGAGCGGCCGTCACCCCGCACGCGACGCTTCCGTCAGGCCGGACAAGCAGTGCCCGCGATCCGCCCGTGCCGATATCGATCCCTAGCCAGTACTTCATACTTTCCTCGTATTTCGATTGTCCGCGCTGCCGGATGGCGGACGCGCGGCGAGCGTCGAGACTTCCTGCCGCAGGGAGTTCGTTAGTGCCCTCGCAGTCAGGTGTTCCTGTCCCTTCGTGGGTATCGGCTTCCCGATGCGCACCTCCACGATTCCCGGTCGCAGGTGCCACGATCCTGGCGGAAGCACGCTGCCCGTTCCCGCGATGGCCATGGGCACGATAGGAACGCCCGCTTGGAGTGCGATATGGGCGGCGCCCGTCTTGAACGGCCGCATCGACCCGCCTCTCCGGCGGCCTCCTTCCGGAAAGACCAGGATCGAGCGCCCGGCGCTCACCTTTCGCGCGGCGTAGGCGATGTTCCGGGCTGCCAGCCGCGGATTCACCCGGTTGACGGGAAGATGCCCGGCCCGGCTCAGGTGCCATCCGATGAAGGGGATCTTCCATAGGCCGGCTCTGGCCAGGATCCGGAATGTCTGCGGCATGAATCCGAACATCAGTGGCGTGTCTATCAGGCTGAAGTGGTTCGATGCGAAGACGTATGGCTTTCCGGATTCGAGGTTCTCGCTTCCCAGCACTCGCAGGTCCACGAGAAACAGGGCCATGAGCATGCGCCCCCAAGTCCTCGCGATTCTGTGCTGGAGCTCGCCCTTGCTGTCGACTAGCGAAGACAGCAACGAGAGCAACCCCATGAAGCAGGTGACCACCACTAGCATGGGGATCATCCAGCACACAGAGCGGAGAAAGCTAAAGGTCTCCCGCATCCACCGCAACCGTTGATTCTATCCGAGCAGTTCCCGGGCTTCTCCGACGAGGAAGATCGAACCCGCGACTACGATCCAGCCCCCGGTGTCGACGCTGCCTGCAACCCGCATCGCCTCCGCGATGTCCGGCGCGGTCTCGATGCGCGGATGGTGGTGGCCGACCGTCGCGAGCAGGGCGCGCGGGCTTGCCGAACGCTGAACCTTGGACCGCGTCAGCACAACCCGGTCGGCTGCCGGGAACAGCCATGCTGCGATCTCGTCGACGGCCTTGTCTCGAGAGGATCCGTAGATCAGCGTGATCTTGCGACCGCAGGCTTCCCTCCCCAGGAAGTCTGCCAGGGCGCGTGCACCGTCCGGATTGTGAGCGGCATCCAGCAGGATTCGGGGGTCCGTGCTCGAGAACTCGAGCCGGCCGGGCCACCTGGTCTCGCGCAAGCCGGATTCGATGCATTCGGCGGGTATGCCTAGAGCGTCCAGGGTGGCGATGGCCGTGAGGGCGTTCTCGATCTGGTGCTCGCCCGCCAGTCCGAGTTCGACGGAAATCGACTTCTGCCGGCCGACAGCCCAGAATCGCCATCGGCCGGAGTCGCTCGATGCCGCGCGCGCCTGCCAGTCCGCTTCGACGTCTCGGATTTCCGCGCCCGCTTCCGAGCAGCAGCGCAGCAGAACCTCGCGGCCTTCCGGAGCCTGCCTGCCGATCACGGCTCGGCTGGCGGGCTTGGCTATAGCCCCTTTTTCAGCGGCAATGTGTCCGAGGCCTCGCCCCAGAAACCGCTCGTGATCGTGATTGATGCGAGTGAAGACGACTACCTCCGGAGATACCACGTTGCTGGCGTCGAGCCTGCCGCCCAGTCCCGTCTCCACGATCTTGAAGTCGACGCCCGTCCGCTCGAATAGAACCAGCGCGACCGCCGTAACCGACTCGAAGAAGGTCGGATGCGATGCGCGGCCATGTCGCGCCACGAGCCGCTCGTTCGCCCTGCGCACTTGCTCCGCCGCGCTCGCGAGAGCTTCGTCCGAAACGGCCTCGCCGTTCAGCAGGAATCGCTCGTGAATGCGGGACAGGTGCGGTGACGTATAGAGCCCCGTCGAACGGCCGGCCGCTCGCAGGCCGCTCTCGATCATCGCCGCCGTGGATCCCTTGCCGTTCGTCCCCGCGATGTGGATGATGCCAGCGGCCCGTTCCGGATTCCCGAGCTCGCCCATCAGCCCCGCCATGCGGTGCAGTCCGAAGCTTTCCTTGCGGATTGAACCCAGCAGGGAGAAAAGGTACCGGACGGAAGGACTTAGCGGCTGCATCCGCGCCTAGCTAGCAGGACCGCTGAAGAATTCCAAGGCGTTCCCGATGTACCTCTTCAGTTCGGGCCTCGGTACAACGGCGTCAAGCATGCCGTGCTTCAGAAGGAATTCCGAGCGCTGGAATCCTTTGGGGAGCTTCTGGCGGATGGTCTGCTCGATAACCCGAGGGCCCGCGAACCCGATCAGGGCTCCCGGCTCGGCGATGTTCAGGTCGCCCAGCATTGCGAAGCTCGCCGTGACGCCGCCGGTCGTCGGGTCGGTCAGGACGCTGATGTACGGCACCTTGGCGCGATCGAGATTCTTCAGGGCCGCGGAGACCTTGGCCATTTGGACCAAGCTCACCATGCCCTCCATCATGCGCGCCCCGCCCGAAGCGGACACGATTACGAGCGGCTTGCGGTCACGAGCGGCCGTCTCCGCAGCGCGCGTGAGCTTCTCCCCGACGACCGCGCCCATGCTGCCTCCGATGAAACGGTACTCCATGGCACAGATCACAACGTCGTGGCCCTCCAGCTTGCCGAGAGCGCAGATGACGGCGTCGTTCAGCCCGGTCTTTTCCTTCGCGTCCTCAAGCCGGTCCTCGTAGGGCTTGCGATCTTTGAACTGCAGGGCGTTCGTCGAACGGAGATTCCCGCCGATCTCCTCCCACTTGCCGTCGTCGAAGAGCATCTCGAGCCGTTCGCGGGCGTTGATCTTGAAGTGGAAGCCGCACTGCCCGCAGACCATTGCCTGGGCTTCCAGGTCTTTCTTCCATATGGGAACGGAACACGAATCGCACTTAATCCAGAGACCTTCAGTGTGGACTCTCTTCGGCTCGTGCTCGCGGCGGAACCAAGGCATTGCAAAATGGCGCTACAGATTGCGGAGCGCCTAGAATCTTCGATCATAGCCACTTGGCCGCGCCAGCTCAAACAACCTCGAAACTGATCCGACTTCGGCGCGAATCCTCGGGTGGCCGCTTGGCTGCGGATTCTCCGGGCCTAGTCTTAGCGGAGAGTCGAGGGCGTTCGCTTGATTTGGATGAGCCAGGCAGGTAGGACTGCGGTGCCCGTCAGGCGATTCGCCAGGCTCGCAGGGACTGCCTTGGCGGGTTTGCTCTCGCTCGTACAAGCGGTAGCGAAGGCGGAATCCCCTCAATCGACGGCCGACGATACTGTCGTTTTCTCCAGAGGCCTGCGCGGCAGGATTCTGGACGGAAAAGTGCGGAAGGTCAGGCTTTTCTTCGCCTACCCCACCCTGCACGACGGTGCCGGCCGGGCATTCTGGCGCTACCACGTCAGCGCCGTCCCGACCAGCGTGATCATCGGACGGGACGGCACTATCGTGAACAGGATCGAGGCATACTCGAACGAGGCGGCGCTCGTCAAGGCCGTCAAGCCGCACATCGCGGGCTCGGCAAGGGCTGCTCGCCTCTTAGCGCGCGCACCGCGCCACCCGCCGCCTCGCTTGGAACTGCCGCGCTCGCAACGCCGCGATGGGGGAGGGCGTCGCTTTCCGGCGGCTGCTCGAAGAGATTCTGCTGAAGCCCCCCGGCTTCCGGGTGGCACGGAATCGTGCTGGAGAGTCCGTGCCGCAGGCGAATCTGGTCCACTCTCTCGCCTAGCCAGTCGCGATAGCCCGGCGACACGTACGCGCCGCGACGAAAGTGCGACCTGTAGCGCGCGGCGAGGTGGGGGAATTGCTTGTCGAGGAATGGCATCAGCCTTTCCCTCGCCGCGGTCTGCAGGAACAGGGGATGAGCGGTCCAGTAGGACGCGTCCGCCCGCTTCGCCCGCTCGGCAACAGCGCCCAGGATCTCACGGGTGTCGGTCAGCAGGGGCAGGACCGGGGCGCTGAACACCCCCGCTTGGATGCCTCTCCAGCGAAGCTGGCGAACCGCTTCGATGCGCTTGTCCGGCCGCACCGCGCGAGGCTCCAGCAATCGCGCGAGGCCATTGTCCATCGTCGTGATCGTCACGTTGACGTGCAATTCGTTCCGAGCGGCGATCCTTCCGAGCAGGTCGAGGTCGCGCAGCACGAGATCGGATTTCGTTGTGATGCCGATGGTGCATCCCGAGACTTGGGAGAACGCTTCGAGGATCCCTCTGGTGGTCTCGAACCTTCGCTCGGCCGGCTGGTACGGATCGGTCCCGGTGCCGATGGCGACGGGACCTTTCACGCCCCCCTCGAGCTCGCGCTCGAGGAGTTCCTTCGCTTGCTCCTTCGAGAAGACGAGCGAGTCGAAGCGACTGGGATCCTCGATGCCGAGATACTTGTGCGTGTAGGCCGCGTAGCAGTAGTGGCACCCGATTTCACAGCCGCGGTACGGGTTGACAGTCCAGCGGAAGGGCATCCGCGGGTTAGCGCAGCGGTTCAGAATGCTCTTCGACGGGAGGCTGCGGTACTCGACCTGTCGTTTCGCCCCAAGAGCCTTGCCGCTCGCAGCCAGCGCTGCAATTCCGATCGGTGCTTGACCAGGCATAGATATATATTCGCCTTTTATTCCCAGTCAAGCAAGTGTGTGGGCGCAGTTTTTTACAGGAAATCGGCCAAGATCTCGAATTTCGGGCTTGATCGCTCGCTATCGAGCCGATCAATCGCGGTCCGTCCGCACCCTCCGGGTTCGCTATGGTCCCGAGACGACGGATTCCGGCCGGCCACCCAGGCAGCCGCACTCGTGCAGGCGGTTCTAGACGCGGCGTTCCTGCAAGATCAGGAGCATCCGCCTGAGCGGTTCGGCAGCACCCCAGAGAAGCTGGTCGCCGACTGTGAAAGCCCCTAGGAACGACGGTCCGAGGTTCAGCTTGCGGAGACGGCCCACGGCGACTTCCAGCTTGCCCGCCACCGCGGCCGGCGTCAATTGGCTGAGCGTCGCTTCCTTGGAGTTCTCGACGATCCGCACCCAGGGGTTGCCGCCAAGCAGGACGTCGTGCGCTTCCGCCACGGAAAGGTCGCGCGTGAGCTTGATGCACAGGGCCTGGCTGTGGCAGCGCAAGGCGTCCACACGAGCGCAGGTGCCATCGATCTTGACCGGGGGATCGGCTCCGAGCAGCCTGCTCGCCTCGACGCTGGCCTTCCACTCCTCTCGGGTCTGGCCGTAATCCGCGGCGCGGTCGATCCACGGAAGCACGTTGCAGGCCAAAGGAGCGCCAATCTCTTGGACCGGCAGCGAGTCCGAGCGCTGGACCCGGGTGATGGCCTGCTCCGCCTCTACGCTCGTAAGCTTCGCCAGTTCCGTTCCGGGAACGCTCATGTGCTGGATCTGGCGGGCGAGTTCCGTGACCTTGCGAGCGCCCGCCCCCGAGACCGCCTGATAGGTCATCGTGCTGACCCATTCGACCAATCCCGCGCGATACAGTCCCGCGATCGCCATCAGCAGCAGGCTGACGGTGCAGTTCGCGCCGACGAAGTTCCGGCAGCCGCTCTCCAATTGCTGTCGGATCTGGCCTCCATTGACGGGGTCCAGAACGAGAGTGGCGTCCCGCCGGAGCCGGAGCGTCGAGGAGGCGTCGATCCAGTATCCGTTCCAGCCAGTGCTTCGCAGCGGCTCGAAGACTTCGGAGGTGTACGCGCCGCCCTGGCAGGTGAGTACGACGTCGCACTGCCGAAGCTGCCGGATGTCGCGAGCGTCACCAAGGACATCGGACGAACCCTCCCGCGGGGCCTCGCCGCCCGGGTTCGACGTGCTGAAGAAATGGACTTCCAGGCCTGGAAGATTCCCCTCGGCGCGCATCCTCTCCAAGAGGACGCTGCCGACCATTCCCCTCCAGCCGACGAATCCGACCCGCAACATGATGCAACTCCCGTGTTCGTCCTTGAACCGATCTTACCTGGACGGCTCTCCGCCGCGATTCGGCTATTCGCTAGCGGCTTCCAGCGCGTCGGACCCTTGCCACGCGCTGATCTTCAGGCGCCTGCAAACCCAGCAGAGTCGATCCGACCTGTCCGTAGCGCCCGACGTCGAGCAGATCCGGCAAGGGAACCTGTTGACTGGCAGGGGCTGGAATACATGTTCCTTGGCGGCGTCGATTACCGGAGGGACCAGGACGGGAGACTCGAGAGTCTGGGATTTGGTCGTCTTTTCCATCAGTAGAACCGTTCGCCAACAGGTTTCATCATAGAACGTAGGATCGATCGGAGTCCATTCAATTGTGGCGCGCCCGAACCGATCCGGCCGCTGCTCAGGCCAGCAGCTTCTCGACGACGCGGCCGCCGACGTCCGTGAGGCGGAAGTCGCGGCCTTGGTGCCGGTAGGTCAGCTTCTCGTGATCGAAACCGAGGCAGTGCAGCAGCGTTGCCTGCAAGTCATGGACGTGAACCGTGTCCTCGACGGGCTTGAGCCCGATATCGTCGGTCTCGCCTACGATCCGGCCCCCCGCGATACCGCCGCCTGCGAGCCACATGCTGAAGCAGTCGGGATGATGGTCTCTCCCCGGGTCCTCGTCCTGGCGGTCCATTTGCCCCATGGGAGTCCGTCCGAACTCGCTGGCCCAGATCACCAGCGTCGAATCCAGCAATCCGCGCTGCTTGAGGTCCTTCACCAGCGCCGCGCTCGGCCGGTCGACCGCAGCGCAGTTGCGCGTGTGGCCCTTGTCCAGTTCCTTGTGGTCGTCCCAGTCGCCGTGAGTCAGCATGACGAACCGCACGCCGCGCTCGACCATGCGACGGGCCAGCAGGCAGTTCGTGGCGTAGGCGTGCGTCGGTTCCTGTCCGATTCCGTACGATTCCAGGACATGCTCGGGCTCTCCCTTGAAGTCGAGCAGCTGCGGCACCGCCACCTGCATTCGAAAGGCAAGTTCGTACGATGCGATGCGGGCGGCAATTTCCAGGTCGCCCGTCTTCTCCAGCCGCCTCTCGTTCAACTGCCTGATCGTGTCGATGCGAGCCCGCTGCAGTTCGTCGGTGATACCGTCCGTGTTCGAGACGTAGAGAATCGGATCCCCGACCGAGCGGAATCTCGTTCCTTGGTAGGCCGACGGCAGGAATCCGTTGGACCAGATGTTGGAGCCTGCGTTGGGCCCCTTGCCCGAGCCGAGCACGACGAATCCCGGAAGGTCGCGCGACTCGCTGCCGAGGCCGTAGGACACCCACGATCCCATCGAAGGACGGCCGAACTGCGTGACGCCCGTCGAAAGCAGCAGGGCCCCCGGGTCGTGGTTGAACGCCTCCGTATGCATGGTGCGAATCATGCAGATGTCGTCTGCGCAGCCGCCCAGACGCGGCACCCAGTCGGAGAATTCGATCCCGCTCTGACCGTACGGTCGGAACGTCCGGGCGCTGGGCATGATCTTGGCGTTCGGCTTGATGAAGGCCAGCTTGAGATCTTTCGTAAGCGAGGCCGGCAGAGCCTGGCCGGCCCATTTCGCAAGACCCGGCTTCGGGTCGAAGAGATCCAGCTGGCTGGGCGCTCCTGACTGGTAGATCAGGATCGCGTTCTTCGCCTTCGGCGCGAAATGCGGCCGCTTCACTGCCATCGGGTTGGCGTCCCGCGCCTCCGCCGTCCGGCCCTCGATGCCTAGCAGGTGCGCCAGAGCGACCGCGCCGAGGCCCCCGGAACAGTTGTCGAGGAATCGCCGCCGGTCGAGGATGCGCTGGCAGTCGAATGGATTCATCGCGGTCACTCCCTCGCCAGAAACTCGTCCAGGTTTAGCAACGCGCTGCCGAGCGCCACCCAGGTCGCGCCGTCGAGCGGGGAGACTCCCGGCAGTTCGATGGCGAAGAGCCGCTCGACCGATTCGGGCGTCCGTTCGAGAATCGCGCGCTGGCGATCCCACGACGTTTGCAGGAAATCCATTTCCGCGGGATCGGGATCGCGCGCCAGGCAAAGCCGGAAGACCTGGCGCAGCAAGCCGGCAAGATCTCCGTTGAACTCGGTCAACACGCGGGCTGCCAAGGCCTGTGCGGCCTCGAGAAACACGGGATCGTTGAGCAGGTTGAGGGCTTGGAGCGGGGTGTTCGTGCGTCCGCGGCGGCAGGCCGACTCATAGGTGTCGGGCATGTCGAAGGCGCTGAGCAAGGGATACGGCGCCATGCGCTGGTACTGGATGTACATGCCCCTCCGATATTGGTCTGGGCCTTCGCTAGTGATCCAGCCACCGGTCCCCGTGCTGCCCATCCGCCTCGCTCCCTCCGGCTGGGGCGGACGGACGCTCCTGCCTCCGACCCGCGTATCCAGCAGGCCGCTCACGGCTAGCGACGAGTCCCGGATCAGCTCGGCGGGAAGTCGCAACCGCGCCTGGCGGGCCAGCAGCGAATTTTCCGAGTCGTTCGCCTCGAGAACCGCGCGGCTGTCCGAAGACTGGCGGTACGCGGCTGACATTGCGACCGTCTTGATCAGCCTCTTCCAACTCCATCCTCGGTCCGTGAATTCCGAAGCGAGCCAGTCGAGCAGTTCCGGATGGGACGGCTTGTTCCCCTGCGAGCCGAAGTTCTCGGAACTCGGGACGAGTCCCCGTCCGAAGAGTTCTTGCCACACCCGATTGACGGCGACCCGCGCGGTGAGGGGGTTGTCCGGAGACACCAGCCACTCGGCAAGGTCGATCCGTGTAAGGTCCTCCGAACGAGGGGAGTCGGCAAGCCATTCCGGCAGGCCTGGGTTCACCGGCACGCCCGGAGCCTTGTAGCTGCCGCCGAGGTAGACATGCGTCATTCTCGGGCGCTCTTCAAGATGCACGGCTTGCGCCTCGCCGAACCGGGGCAGGGATTCGTCGAGCGCCTTCAGCTTCTTCGAGAGTGCGCTGTAGCCGATTTCCTCGTACTCTTCCTTTGAGAGGACACGATGGTACTCGCTCACGAAGAAATCGGTCAGCGTCTTTTCGTGGCGCACGGAGCGGCGCTCGGGAGGCGTGCGGATGATGCGCTCGCCCAGGTTGACGTACGTGCGAAGCTCGTCGAAGGCCCCGTCCCATTCGGCGGACTCTCCCGGATGGTCCGCTGCCCATAGCACGCCCTTCTCCCATGCCGGCTTCCGTTCGAAGACTCGGTGGTCCTCGAGCAACTGGCGGCGCTGGCGCTGATAGGAGGACAGCGACCGGAGGTACGGCCCGCGCTCGCCCGGCAGGGGGGCGTCAATGTCGACTTCCTCGAGGTTGTTGAAGAATGCGAAGAGTTGGTAGTACTCCTTCTGCGTGAGCGGGTCGTACTTGTGATCGTGGCATTGAGCGCACCCCACGGTGAGCCCGAGCCACACCGTGCCGACGGTGTTCGTGCGGTTCAGCACCTGCTCGAACCGCCATTCCTCCGGGTCCGAGCCGCCTTCGGTATTGGTGGGGGTGTTCCGGTGGAATCCCGTCGCAATGTGCTGGTTGACGTTTCGGTCGGGCAGGATGTCCCCTGCCAGTTGCTCGAGCGTGAACTGATCGAAGGGCATGTCGCTGTCGAACGCTTCGATCACCCAGTGCCGGTATCGCCACGCGTGCGGCCGGAAGTTGTCGCCCCGAAAGCCGTCACTGTCCGCATAGCGCGCCAGGTCGAGCCAGAAGCGGGCCCACTTTTCCGCGTAGTGCGGCGAATCGAGCATCCTGTCGACTTGGTTTTCGTAGGCATCCGCACTCTTGTCCGCCAGGAATGCGTCCAGTTGCTCGAGAGTTGGCGGAAGCCCGGTGAGATCCAGGTTCAGGCGCCGGAGCAGCGTCTCTTGCGAGGCCTCGGGAGATGGCTCCACGCCCTCCCTCTCCAGGCGCGAGAGCAGGAACCTGTCGACCTCGTTGCGAGGCCAGGACTCGTTCTCGACGGATGGCGGGGCCGGACGCGAGACCGGCTGGAAGGCCCAGTGAGACAACTTGCCGCGGTCGCCGTCGGAAGATTGCTCGCGTGATTCCGGCCAGTCGGCGCCTTCATCGATCCAAGCCCGCAGGAGACCGATCTCGGCTCGCGTCAGGCGCTCGCCCGTAGGAGGCATCGCCTTGCCCTCGACCAGGCCGGCCACCATCAGGATCAGCTTGCTACCGGCGCTGTCGCCCGGCAAGATCACAGGCCCTGCATAGCTCCCGCGCAGGGCATCGATACCCCGGTCCAACCGCAAGCCCTGCGTTTGCAGCGACGGGCCGTGGCAGGCGTAGCAGCGGGTGCGCAGGAGCGGCTCGACGTCCCGTCCGAACTCGACGGCTTCGGTCGAGGGCGGCGGCAGATCGGCAACGTCCTCGGCTCGCGAGGGCAGGTTCACGCATACCGTCGCGGAGAGCACAGCAGTTAGAATCCACGGCGACCATGGGCCCGCGGGATGCCGCGATCCCTTCCGCCCGTCGCCGAGATACATCGCGTCCATGACTCGGCTCTCTAGCCCATTTGCCGTGTCGGCCGCCCGCGCTGCGGCAACCTGCCGTGGTCTCAGCGCTGATCGTCCGAGCACAATATAGCAGCGAGAGCCGCTCGGAGCGAGCCAATGTCGCCCTTTGGCTCCTGTCGCGCGCGTTTTCGGGCGGGGGAGATTCTCCATGGGCGACCGACAAATGCGCGCCGGCGCTCGGTAGGGCTGCCGAGTTCGATCTGCGTGCATTCCGGGGCATGACCGCGAAGGAGTCCTTTCCCGACGAGATCGCCGGCTTCGATGCGCAGCAGGCCGCCGAGAAGCTCCGAAGATGTGGCTTGCGGCGCATGGCTTTGTCCTTCCCTAACGCACGACCTAGCGGCCCTGCTCGACATCCTCCGAGACCAGGAGCCAGGAGCTGACGAGTCTCGCGCGTTGCTTGTTCCGAAGCCGTTCGCCGTGCAGGGCCGCCACGAGGCCACTAGCAACAGGGCGGAACCGCTCGACCGCGACAGCCTGGCCGCAAGCCTCCAGTGATCGCTGGAACGCGTTCGCACCGTCCTTCGCGAATCCGGGCGTGATTGATTCGGCCTGACTCGGCTCGTGCCGTCGCGAAGACGCGGCGTTCGTACAATGGTGCCGTGTTCCGAATCGCCGTCGCTATCCTGCTAGCAGCATCCGCTGTCGGAGGCAATGCCCAAGTGCAAGAATTCACGATCCACGTTGAAGATTCCGTGCTCTCGGACCTGCAGTCCCGCCTGGAGAGGACGCGGCTGCCGGACCAGATTCCCGGCTCGGGGTGGGACTACGGATCTGACAGGGCCTACATGGACGAGCTGTTGGACTACTGGCGCACCGAGTACGACTGGCGCAAGCACGAGGCTGCCCTCAACTCACTTCCGCACTTCAAGACCGAGATCGACGGCATCGAAATGCACTTCGTCCACGTCCGGTCGAATGAACCCGGCGCAATGCCGCTGGTCATCACCCACGGCTGGCCCGGTTCGGTATACGAATTCATGGACGTAATCGGCCCCCTGACGGATCCCGTGGCGCACGGCCGAGAGGCCACGGACGCGTTTCACGTCGTCCTTCCCTCGATGCCCGGCTACGGATTCTCCGGTCCGTCGCACAAGCGCGGCATGAGCGTCGACGCCGTTGCCGCCGTCATAGCCAAGCTGATGGCGAAGCTCGGCTACGACCGGTACGGCGCCCAGGGAGGCGATTGGGGCTCGGGCGTTTCGTCCTGGCTCGCTCGAGACAACCCGGAGAGCTTGATCGGCATTCACCTCAACATGGTCGGAGGCGGCCCCCCGGAGGGCATGCCCGATCCCGAAGCCGGGATCCCCGAATGGGAACTCAAGCGCCACCGGGAACGTGCCGACTGGTGGCGGGGCGAGAACGCGTACGGCAATATCCAAGGCACCAAGCCGCTGACTCTTGCCTACGGCTTGAACGATTCCCCGGCCGGTCTCGCGGCCTGGATCGTCGAGAAGTTCCGGGCTTGGAGCGACTGCGACGGCGATGTAGGGAGCCGCTTCACGAAGGACCAGCTCCTCACCAACATCATGCTGTACTGGGCTACCCAGAGCATGCCTTCGGCAGTGCGGCTCTACTACGAATCGAGGCGCAGCGGGCGCAAGCAGGGCCGTGTGGAGGCGCCCACTGCTGTCGCGGTCTTTCCGGGTGAGATCTTCTTCTCGCCGCGCAAGTGGGTCGAGGCTCGTTACAAGGTCGTCCGATGGACCGAGATGCCGCGCGGCGGGCACTTCGCAGCCATGGAGGAGCCGGAACTCTATCTCGACGACGTCACGCAGTTCTTCCGCGGGTTGCGCTAGGTCCGGCCCGGGGCTGGCGGCTCCGGATCATTCTCCGGACTCCATGGCGAGTTCTTCGAGCTTGGACTGGATTTCGGACTCCGGCATCCACCGGCCTCGGACCATGACCCCGGCTCGGCGTGCCATGTTCGACACGTCGTCGAGAGGATTCGCCTCGAGCAAGATGAGGTCGGCGCGCTTGCCGACAGCAACTTGGCCGAATGCGGCGCTCCCGAAATGCTCGGCGGCATTCCGGGTGGCGGACGCCAGGATCTCGTAGGGCGTAAGGCCCGCGTCTGCCATGATGCCCATTTCCCGGTGGATAGAGAAGCCAGGAACGTTGAAGATCTGCGGCGCGTCCGTGCCGAACACGATCCGCGCTCCCTCGTCCTGCAGTGCCTCGAGCACTTTCTTCCGGATCTCGATAACCCGGGCACCGGATTCCGCGTTCAGTCGCTCGCGCCGTCCCGCTTGCGATTGGACCCATGCATCGACTGTCTCTTGGGGCATGTATTTGAGCTCGTCCAATTCAGCGTAGAACTCGACTGGCCGGTCTGCATTGAATGTCTCCCACAGCGCCATCGTCGGCACGACCGAGGCATTCGCAAGCCTGGCAGCCGCGACCAGAGCGGGGATCTTGGCCTCGTCCGCGTGCAATCCCAGCTCCCGCGAGCGCGTTGCGGAATCGGCGTTCCTGATCGGCGAGTCGTCGGCCTCAAGCGCTTCCAGGAAGTTGTCCAGGTGATCGACACTGCCTTGGCCAGCCGCCAGCGCGTGCAGCAGGCCGACTTCGTTCGGGACGTGCCCGCCGAAGGGCATACCCGCCTGGTTGGCTTCGTCGGCGATGGCGTCGTAGACATCGACGCTGAGTCCTTCCAGGATCTTGAGGAGATCGAAGCCCGCTGCCTTCTGCTCGCGCACCCGCACGCGCGCTTCCTCACCTGTAAGTTCCGGGGTCCCGCGGAATGCCGGCCCGGCAGCGTGAATCGTCGGGCCCAGCCGCGTTCCGTCCTCGATCTGCTGGCGCAACTCGAGATGGAATGGATCCCCGAGCATGCCCCGGACCGTTGTGACGCCGTTCGAAAGGAACAGGTACAGGATGCGATCGACTTCCTCGGGGGCCGCGTCCCCGCCTGGCAGGTGCCCGTGCATCTCCGTGATGCCCGGCAGGAGGAACTTTCCTTTGCCATCGACGACGTCCGCGCCTCGCGGAGCTTTCAGTTCGCTTGCCGGACCCAGTCTCGAGATCCGCCCCTCGGAGACCACGACAGTCTGAGCTTCCAGCACGCGCTCCCCGTCCATTGGAAGTACGTTGACGTTCTCGAAGGCTACCGTGCCCTCGGGCGCGCTCGAGCATCCCAGCATTGCAGAGATCGCGGCGATCGCGGCGGCGGGTTTCTTGTTCATCTTCGACTCCGTCTTGCTAAGGCGCGATTGTAGCGCCGTCGGATTCGCCGGGGCATGGCGCCCGGCAGGCCGGTCAATCTTCCGGTTCCTGGAAGTTCTCGACCATATACTCGTGATACGGCCCGCGAAGAAATCCCAGGAAGATCTCGTTGACGAGCTTCAGGCTCTTGCCGACCAGGTAGTCCCATTCGCCGTCGAGGCTCTCGAGCGCGACGGACACGCTCCTCTTGCGGTTCGTGCTGCGCAGCTTGAGCCGGTCCGGGTCGATGCGTCGGTGGTTCGGCAGGGCAGGATCCGCGCGGCCTCTCAGGAACCGTTTCAGATCCCGGTAGAGCGAGGATTCCGCGCCGAGGTTCGGCAGAAGGTCCCTGAATACGAGCGTGCGGCGCTTCGGATCGAAAACGATCCGCATCCGCTGCTCCCTCAGCCAGACGACGGAGCAGTCGAGCCTGCCCCGGAATCTCGTCGAAGCGAACGACCGGAACACGCCCCGGTTCGCACGATCCCTGAGCAGCGCGTCGACGGCTTGCGCCGGAGCGTACCAGTCCTCCATCAGTGATAGTACGCCATGCATCCTGGCTCGACCTTCTGAAGGAGACCTGGCGGATAGTCGCGAGCGCTCCAGAATTCCTTGATCGCCTGGCAGTTGATGACGGTCGAGAGCCCTTCTGCAGCCGCGATCTTGTAGCTGCGCCGGAGGGCAGGCGCGAAGTCGGCGGCCTTGGTGACGTACTCGCCCCGCGCCCCAAGGGCCTCGCCGATCTTCTCGTAGCGGAGATTCTCCTGGAAAAGGTACATGTGCTGGGCGCGCGATGTGCCGCTCCGTCCGCCACTCTCCCCGCTCCGCCAGACCCCCCAGGCGTTGTTGTTGTAGACGACCAGGATCGTTGGAATCCTGTACTTGCTCAGCGTCTCGACCTCCATCGCTGAGTATGCGAAGCCAGCGTCGCCCGTGACGGCGAGAACGGGCGCTCCCTTGTACGGGGAATGCGGGCCGGCGCCTTGCTGGACAGCCGCGCCCGCACCGACCGTGTAGCCGATGTCGGGACCGATGGCTCCGTACTGGTAGGCTCCGTTGCAAACCTGGCCCGGCCGGTAAGCCCGGATCCGTCGGCGCGTGTAGCGCGCGATCCCGTAGCCTCCCGAAACCACCGTCGTCTGCTCCCTGGGAATGTCTCCGTTGTAGAGCAGGTCGTCGATGCCCTTGGCGATCACCGCCGGATGCACGCAGTTCGCTTGCTCGCTGTACTGGAGTCCGAGCTTGTAGTGCTCGTCGCTTTCGGCCTCGAACGAGGCTCGAGCCGCCGCCAGCTCGTCGCGCCACGCCGGACGCTTCTTCTTCGGCAGTTCCTCGGCCAGCGCTTCGAGTGCTGCCTTCTCGCAGCTCACGATACCGAGGTCGATCGGGAGGTTGCGCCCGATGTCGGCCGCATCGGGGTCGATGCGGATGTAGGTCGCGTCCGGGTCGAACGAGAACTCTCCGATATTCGGCATGCAGTACTGCCCGACCAGGACGATAAGGTCGGCGCTCAGCAGCGCGTCCGGGGCAGCGTTGGCGGACAGCGGGTGGTCGTCGCCGAAGTGCCCGCGGCTCGGACCCGATTCCACCACTGCGACGTCTGCTTTCTCGGCCACGGCCTTGAGCGCTTCCCACGCCTTGCTATAAAAGACGCCCGCGCTGGCGACGATGATGGGTCGTTCCGCCTTGTCGATCATCGTCGCGGCCTTGGCGATCTCCTTCGGCGACGGATGCGGCCGCGAGTCGGTCCGGTACTTCGATTTGTCGTAGAAGTACCGGAGTTCCTCGGAACTCTCGAATTGCTGTCGGGCGACTTCCCCGGGAAAGTCGAGGTGGACCGGTCGCGGGACGCCGCTCTTGAGCTGTCGGAATGCGTAGCCTGCGTACTCGTGAACGCGCTCGGGATTGATCAGCCTCTTGCCGTACTTCTTCATGCCCGCGGTCGTAGGCTGCTGGTACACCCGCTGGATGCCCTGCTCGGTATCCTCGAGGCCTAGCGTCATGTTGCTGGCAAGGACGAGCAAAGGAGACCGCGCCGCGTTAGCGCAGGCGATGTTCATGATCATGTTCGTGAAGCCGGGCCCTTCCGTTCCGGACGCGGCCACCACCTCTCCGGTCACGCGGGCGAAGGCGTCTGCCGCGGCGCACATCATGCCCTCCGTGCGGCCGCCGTAGGTGGGGATGCCCTCGGAGGCGATGGCGTTGATCACCGTGTAGTTGCCCGGTGCGCAGAACAGAGCTGCCAGGCCCTCTTCCTTGCAGGCCTTGGCGAAGATCTGGGCCCCCGTCATCGGGAATTCGGCGGGTCTCGCGTCTTCCGAGAGGCTGGCGGGCACCTCGCCCGGGATCTTGATATTGGGGTCTTGCCGCTCCGTCGTGGACGCCTTCGCGCTCGCTCCTGCCGCGACCGCGGCCGCGACAGCGCCCTTGGCCACGAAGCTGCGTCTCGACACCGGGCTCGCACCGCCGGTTCTGGTCTTCGCCATGATTCGTCTCCTTGGGGGCCTTTGCTCGCGCCCCTCACTTGTCCTGATCCGCCGCGACGGGTCGGAGGTCCTTCGGCCCGATGCTGCGCACGTAGTGAACCAGCTGCCAGATCTGCTCGTCGTCCAGCTGCTTGCCGAAAGGCGGCATGTCGTGGCCCGCGCCGTATCTGATCGAGACGAACAGCTCGCCGTCCGTCGCGCCGTAGCGCCACTCGCCGGGCTCGCGCAGGCTGGGCGCCTCAAAATCCGGATTCGCTTGCGCCCGCCCGTCCGCGCCGTGGCAGTACTGGCAGAGCCGCAGGTACGTCTTGCTGCCTTCCCGGGCTGCGCCCGCCGAGTATGCAACCGTGTTGCGCAGCTCCTTCGCTTCCTCCGGCGCGGGGCGCTCTGCTGCGCCGCGCAAGGCGGCGGAAACCGCTAGTGCAGCGACTAACAGGAAGCCAGCAATCAGTCGGCCTTGCATGACGGAGTACGTCCGCGGGTGCCGTCGTTGCATCGTCCGGCGCCATCGAGGCATCGCACGAGGATACCGCGAAGCGCTCGGTTCGCTCTTACGGCTCAGACAGGATAGCCGACCCGCCGGTCCGCTACCAAGCAAAGTGGCCCCCGGCTCGCCCGAAACAAGAAAGACGCCGAACAGCGGATGCTGTTCGGCGTCTTTTTGGGAATAGGTGCCGGAGGGGCTTGTTTCAGGGGTCTTTGGTTGAGGATTAGTATGCGTTGGTGGGGTTGACCCCCCCGGCAGTTGTTACTCTACCGAATTCCATAGCCCTTGGCAAGCGATTCTACAAGAATTTGTAGATTTTTTTTCGCCGGCTCTTTGAAATGGCCATAAGTGTCTTATATCAAACGAGTTTTTCTGCTCAAGAATCTCTCGTCTCCGTCCCGGAATTCGTCCGTAAGTTGGAATTCAACGCGCGGCCAGCGCAACGGGTCGGATCGGGGAGCCCGTTCCGCCGCGAATCCTCAGTGGAGACGCTGCGAACAGGAACTCATGCACTCCTGCCTGCGAGAGCGCCTCGAGATCCAGCGCCTCGATGATGTGGATGCCGCTCTCGACCAGCAGGTGGATATGGACCGGCATCGTGGGGTCCGGGAGGAACTCGAACGCTATGGTGTCGGATCCCCCGGCGAAAACGCCCTTTTCGCTCAGCCAGGCCGCGGCTTCGCGATTGAGCCCTGGGCAGCGCATGTTGTTGATGAAGCGGCCCGCATCGCTCCAGAAGCGAGCCCAGCCGGTTCGGACCAGCACGATGTCGCCAGCCTCCGCCCGGACTTCGGCTCGCTTCGCCGCCCTTTCCAAGCAGTCCGCGTCCACGACAAAGTCCTCGGGCAGGACGTTGAATCCTTCGCTGCAGGCAACATCTAGGAGGATGCCGCGCCTGAAGATCGGTTCGATCGTGTCGACATGGTGCACCGAGATTCCCGAGGCGTAGGACTGGCAGCCGATCGCGTCAGCCCCGCCGAAGAGCTTTCCGCGCAGGGAGAAGTGGCACAAGGCGTCGATATGGGTGCCCACGTGACCGCCGAGCGCGATCGATTCCGCGGCGGCGCTCACGCCCGAGCGGGAGCTCTCGCCGTGCGCCTTGCTCAGGCCGTACAGGAACGGCGGATGGTTGGGGTGATGCGGCATGCCCACGTAGTAGGGCTGGGCGAGGTCGATGGTCCTGCATTCTTCCAGCCGTTGCAGAAGACTCCGCATAGCCGAGCATTCTACCGGTTTGGCATGCCCGCCCGTCCGGGTCTGGCGGAGGCGGCTGCCAAGCCCGCTTCGGGTTCGCTGTGATACTCTCGGAATTGCACGTCGGCACGATGGCGACGCGGGCGGGAAGGCGCAGGCGCCCGGCCCTGTAGCTTTCATGAATTGTAGTTTCAGCGGCCGTCCGGTTCCGACCGACAAGCTGTTCGTCCTCTACTACCCGCCCGCAGCTGCCCACGAGACTTGGGACAAGTCATTCTACGCGGCCGCCCGGGCGCGGGAGGCGCTTGCGGCAATTCGCGACGATCTCGAATCGTTCTTTCCGCGATTCGTCGTGACGCGATCTGTCGTGCCGGGCATCTTGGCGCTTGTCGCCGCTCTCGCCGTTCTCTCGGTCTGGGGCGTGTCCTCCTACACCGGCTGGAGCGATGCGGGCATAGCCGGGCGGTATCTGCCCCCCTTGGCCGCGCTCGTGCTGATCCAGATCGCCAAGTCCCGTCTGGGAGCGCTGCGCTATCGCTGGGGAGTCTGGCGGGCGGCATGCAAAGCGGCGGTCGCGGACGAGCTGGCAGCGATCCACCGGATCATGGCCGACCTGCCCGAGGATCCGGACGCCGAGGAAGCCGCGGCGGTCATGCGCCGCGAGTGCCCCGGGCCAGTTTCGGAGGTCGCCTTCCACCTCAAGAACTTCAAGGCGTTTACCTATATGGACTTCGTGCTCTGCTCGAAGCTGCGCCATCCCGTCGACGAGGGCGAGCTCCCGCAGATGCACAGCCTGTACCGCGACGCGTACTACGTGGGCGAGGTCGTCTACGACAACTGGCGGATGTTCCACAAGGATCGCCGGACGCCGACGGATCCCCGGTTCGCCGGGAGCGGCGGTCGTCGCGGCGTGATCTAGCTTCCTCAGACGCGCTTCGCGCGAAGCCTCTCGAGAGGGTGCTCGCGGTCTTTGAGGGGAAAGCCCTTCACCGCGCGGTCCAGCTGCGACGCGTACATCCCCTGCGTCATCTCGACCGTCCAGCGTCCCGCTCGCTCGCTGCAGGAGGGTTCGCGGTCGTTTTCGATGGCGTCGAGCAGGTCCTCCACCATAAGCGCGTTAGCCGTCAGGTATCGCTGATCGCCGAAGCTGCGGTGATCGGGTTCCATCGGCTCCCACTCGCGTCCGCGCCCGGAGATCCAGGCGGGACTGCGGAGGACGAACCCCTCCGATTTCTCGCTGTAGATCTCGTTCGGCAGGAAGATTCTTCCTTTGCTTCCGTAGACGTGCGTCCCGAACCGCCATGAATGCGTCGCGCTCGACTTCTTCGTTCCGAAGAACCCGTGCCTGCCGTGCCCGAAGGAGAACATCGCGGCCATCTGGCGGCCGGCGACCGGGCCGATCGGCTCGGTCGGCTTGTGCAGGTGATCGAAGCCGAGCTCCTCGTCCCCCGAAGTGATGTGCGCGAAGACCCATTCCGGGTCTCCCAGGATCGCCCGCATCATGTCGAAGATGTGCGATCCGAGCACCACCAAGTCCTCTCCGCCCGCCCGGAAGTCCTCCTTGCCGCGCCCGCGAACCTCGTGGATCTCTCCGATCTCGCCGGCTTCGATCATCTCGAGAGCCTTCAGGGTGAACGGCGACCTGCGCATCTGGTGAGCGAGCTGGACCTTGACGCCGGCTTCGCGGATGGCGCCGACCATCCTGTCGGCGTCCGACAGAGTTCCGGCGAAGGGCTTTTCGAGATACATGTGGCAGCCCGCCCGAGCCGCGGCCGTCACCATCTCCAGCCGCTGGTCCGTGTGCCGCGGACAGATGCTGACGATGTCCGGCCGCTCCTTGTCGAGCAGCTCGCGGAAATCGGCGTAGTCGGCGGGTGCTCCGGTGCGTTCCTTGGCCTTCGCGCGGCCCTCGGCATCGGGATCGGCGACTGCCACGACCCGCGCCTGGGGGAACGCCGGCCAGACATCCCCGATGCCGTGGCCGAAGTTGCCTCGGCCGGTGTGGCCGATCACGCCCACCCGGTAGCTTGCCTTGGCCCGCAAAGGAAGCGCGGCCGCGCCAGAAGCGGCGAGGAAATGCCTGCGACGCATGGCCAAACTATATCAGCAGGGCCCTGTCCGGGGAACAAGCCCCAGGAATGGACATTGGCTGCCGCGGCGCCCGATCAGGTGTCTACTGCCCTGGCTGGACGACTGCCTTGCCCGCAGCCTTCCAAGCCTGGATCCCGCCTGTCTGAATCTCGCCCTCGTAGCCGTTCTCGCGAAGGATGGCCGCCGCACGGGAGGCCCGACCGCCGCGCTGTCAATAGGCCACGATCGGCTTGTCCGTGGGGACCTCCCCGATCCTGGCCTCCAGTTCGTCGATGGGTATATGGAGATAGCCCTCGATGGCGCCGTCGCTCTCGAGTTCCGCGAGAGTCCGCACGTCCAGCAGGGTGATGTCCTCGCCGGCCTCCAGCCGTGCGGCCACGTCTTCCACGTCGAGTTCCTTCGGTACAGCCGGCTCGCTTGCCGCCGGGTCCCCTTCAGGACTCGCCGCCGGTTCTTCCTCTTCAGGGCTCGCCGCCGGTTCGGGCGCCGCCCCGCACGCCGTCGAACTGATTGCTATGGCGAGAACGAATCCGCCCCAGAGCATGGCTCTCATGAAAGGCTCCTTTCTAGGTCTTCCAGCCGAGGGTCGAGGCCTCGGGAATCTGCCGGATCAGGTCGGCGAGTTCGAATCGGTTCTCGGCCCCGATCGTGAAGCAGTCGATGCAATCCAGCGCCATCGCGTGCTGCAGGGCTTCGCCGACCCGGTCCCTCAGAAGTCCCTCGCCGAGGATCTTCATTCCGATCACGCCCTTGCCGGCCGCCTTGATCTTGCAAAGCTCCTCGATCACGGTGGCAGGATCGGCGTCCATCCTCGCGCCGATCGCGTTGACGCGGGCGAGATCGACGTCGATATATTCCTGCGTGTGTACCTGTCGCAGGGCCGGAAGCGAGTGGCAGGAGATGCCCCGGGACTTGACGATCCCCTTTTCCTTGTACTCGTTGACGACGTCCATCGCGCCGCGGCGCTGCACCGGCCAGTCTTCTTCCCGGACGGCGTGCAGCAGGAGCAGATCGATGTAGTCCGTCCCCAGTTCCCTGCGGAAGCGCTCGATGTCCTCGCGCATTCCCTTCGCCGTCTTTGACAGCGACTTGGTCATGATGACGACTTTCTCTCGAGGAATGTCCTGCAGAGCGCTCTTCAGGTGCGGATGGCTGCCGTAGCCGTCGGCCGTGTCCCAGAACGTCAACCCGTTATCGAAGCCGTAGCGGTACAGGTCCGCCAGACCTCCGACGCCAAGCTTGCGCGTCTGGTTCGACGCTCCCGCGAAGCCGCTCGTGCCGGTCCCCATCGCCAGTCGCGAGGTCTCGAGCCCGTCGGGGCCGAGCGACACCTTGTCTTGCGCGTAGCGGCGGGTCGGATTCGCCGCGTAGCCAGCCGGGGCTCCGAACAGCCGCTGCTGGACCGCTGCAACCGGCGCGCCAGCCGCGAGAGCGTGGCGAATGAAGTCTCTGCGTTTCATCCCGCGTGTCCGGTTGACAGCCTAGCATAGCGGCACGCTTGGAGTTGCCTCCATTTCGCCATCTTCCTGCGATCCTGGGAGCGCTCCGTATCCAAGCGCATCCCGGCAGTCGCGGATGAGCTGGGAGGGCGTCGCGTTCGCGTAGCCCTCCTGCCTTCAGGCTCGGCTATTCGCTCGGTTTGATCTTGAGGTTGCGGTAGTGGGCTACCGTTGACCCCTCGAGCCACAGGGCCACCCTTCCGGTCGCGTGGGCTCCCGACTTGACGTCGTCGACGACGAGCGTGGGCTGCTCGGCACCGTTGACGTGCAGGCGGGCCTTCTCCCCGTCGACAACGATCTTCACTTGGATCCATTCGCCGGGAACGATGTCAGCGTACGTCTCGTACTTGCCGGGCGTCTCGTTGCGGAACCGGTACCAGGTCCACTCGGGATGCGAGGTGTACTGGACCGAATGGTTGCGTCTCTCCTGATCGTCGCGCGACCGTTGGTCGGTCGCAAGTAGAAGCAGTCGTGCGTCTTCTTGTCCTCTTGCAGCCGCCAGGCGATGCCGACGAAGCCGCGCGCTCCGCCCTGCGTGCCCGGAGCGGGCTGCCCGGATACCTCAACCTCGATCGTGCCGTTGCCGAATTCCACGCCTTCGACGATCGCCAGGTGGTCCGTACGCAGGCTCTCGAACGCGCCCGGCCCTCGCGGCTGCTCGCCTCGCGCTTCCATGGCCGCCATCATTTCCCGGCGCTTTGCGACGACCGCCCGCAGCACTGCCGGATCGGCGCCGAGCTTGAGGCCCTTGCGCCCATTCAGTGCGTCCGGAGCGGCTTCGACATTGACAAGTTCCAAGCCCTCCGCCGACTCCAAGGCCAGTTCGGCGGCAAGGCCCGGAAGCGCAGCCAGAGCCAGAGCGAGAACTAGTGACGTGACCGGTGACTTGCGGGTCATTCGCTCCAAGGAGGCGTCACGCCGCTGACGCGGGCGTAGGCGATGCTCTGGCCCAGATGCTCGCTGAGATGTCCCATCGCGATCCAAAGCGCCCCGCGGGTGGTCGTGTCGCTGCCGAACATCTGCATGGCCTTTTCCGCGTCACCCGCCGCGACCTTGCCAATGGCCCCGCTCAGGTGGTCGAACGACATCTTGATCCGCTCCTGGATTTCCTTCTTGTCGGTCGTGGAAGTCTGCAGCCCTCGGAGGTCGAGCCCTTCCGGAGGCATGGTGCCGAAGGCTCGCGCCACGAAGTAGTTCGCGCCCGCGACGTGCAGATAAACCTCGCTCACAGAACGAACGCCCTCCCCCGGGCGGTAGGTGTACTTATCGGCCGGCACGGCTTCCGCCAAGCCCGTGTACTTTTCTTCCAGCCCCTTGAGGCGCGCCTGCGCCTCCTCCAGGAAGCCGTGGCTGTCGGCGACCGCCAACGGGGTCAGGGCAATAGCGAACGCGCATAGGACAGCCGTCCGCTGAACGATTCCAAGCATGAGTTTCTCCTCCATCCTGCCCTCGCCCCCGATCAAGCGTCAGACGGGTCGCGACGGGCTACCAAGCGAACCGAATTCCAACCGGCCCGCCCAAATCGAATAGGTAATGGCGAGCCAGCGAAGGTTACAGCCGCTCTGCCCGCGGATCGCCTCAGCCATACCCTAGGTCGGCCGGCGACTCCAGGATCGACCCGCACTGGCGGCACACTTCGCTGCCGCAATGCGGGCACTCGAATCCGTCGCGGGTACCCGCCCTGCACTGCGGGCAGTACAGGGCGGCTTCCGACACGCCGCCGTTGGCGGGGATCGATGCCTCGGGTCCCAATCGGTGCCGGCAATCGCCGCACACCACCGTCTCCTTGTTTGTCACGGTCTGTCCTAGCCGGTCTGTTCCGGGCCGTTGCCCGTAGAGTCGCAACGCGGGCTGCCATTTGCTTCAATTGAAGTGGCAGAACCGTGAATTCGCTCGCGATACGCGGCGGGCCCTTCCGACCGAACGAGTCACCGAGTATGGATTTCCATCTCCCGAACTCGATCTGCCGCCGCGCTTCAATAGTACCCGCGCTCGCCTGCGCTGTCCTCGTCGGATGCTCGGGCCAGGTCGCGCCTCCCGGTCCGGGATTCCACTACACGCGGAACGAAGTCGAACTGTATTCCGGCCTCGAGCACGATGCACCGGTGGTGTCCGTTCTGGAGTTTGACACGCCAGTGACGGTCCTCGACACGCACCGCAGCTTCGCCCGAGTGCGCGCGGCGGGCCAGCTCGAAGGCTGGCTGCCGAGCTCGATGTTGCTGGACGAAGCGTTGCGAAGACAGCTGAGCAGGCTGACCAACCTGGCCGCCGCCGTACCGGCCCAAGGCGAATTTCGCTCGCGGGATACATTGAACGTCCATACCGAACCGTACCGATGGGCTCCTACGTTCTACCAACTCGACAAGGAGGAGGGCTTTCAGATGCTGGACCGGATGGTGGTGGACCGGCTTCCGGCGGCGGCCGCGGATCCCTCCTACCCGGTCAAGCCCACTGGCGAGGACTACTGGTACCTGGCGCGAATCCCGGACATCGGCGAAGCCGGCTGGCTGCTTGCGAACATGGCCTACGCGGACGTCCCGCTCGATCTCGGGGCGCTCGCGCAGGGGCGCCCGATCGTCGCCTACTTCCAGATCGGCTCAGTGCAGGACGAGTCGCTGGGCGAATCCAAACCGACGTGGGTCTGGTTTCAGTCGAGCGGGCGCGGCCAGACCCACGACTTCGACAGGCTCAGGGTTTTTCAGTGGGACAGCCGCGGAGACCGCTATGTCGTGATCCGGCAGGCCTCGGAACTGGCCGGGTACCTGCCAGTCGAGATCTTGCCAGAATTCAGGACGGATCGCGGCGTCGGCACCGGCTTCCGCGTTCTGGTGGAGAAGGACGGCCGGATTCACGAGCGCACCTACGCGTACATAGGAAGACGCGTCTCCTACCTGGGCGAGAAGGCGGTGACGGGCATTCCCCGTGTTTCGGCGCCGGGAGGGTTCGGCAAGCGCTACGGGAGGCGCGGCATAGCAGCCTTCTGACCGCGCGATTCGATACTCGCACCGGTGCGATTGCAGGGCTCGGAATCATCGTCACCGGATTGCTAAGTGCCTGAATTTCAGTTATTTACTCGAATCGCTGATATATTGGGAGAATGCGCGAGCGATTCCTCCGCGCCTGCGCGCGCCAGCCTGCGGACTGCCCGCCGGTCTGGTTCATGCGGCAGGCGGGCCGCTACATGGCGGAGTACCGCAGGCTGCGCCGCAGCCATTCGATTCTGGACATCTGCAAAACGCCTCGCCTCGCCGCCGAGGTCACCCAGCAGCCTGTCGACGCCTTGGACGTCGACGCGGCAATCGTCTTCGCGGATCTCCTGCTGCCGCTCGAGGCGATGGGCCTCGGCGTTGAATTCGTCAGCGGCGACGGCCCCCGGATCGACCCGCCGGTGCGCTCGGCGGCGGCGGTGCGCCGGCTGGAGACAGGGCGGGCGGCCGAGCTTGGCTATGTCGGGGAGTCCATCGCCTTGGCACGCGAGCACCTCGGCGGACGGGTGCCGGTCATCGGGTTCGTCGGCGCTCCATTCACGCTGGCCAGCTACATGATTGAAGGCGGGTCATCTCGTTACTACGCAAGGTCGAAGGGCCTGATGTGGGGGGAGCCGGCGGTCTGGCAGGAGCTGATGGAGCGAATTGTCGAAGTGCTCGTCCCTTACGCGGCGTCTCAGGTCGCGGGTGGCGCGGCGGCGATCCAGGTCTTCGACAGCTGGGTCGGCGCCCTTTCTCCTTCCGACTACGAACGCTTCGTCTTGCCCCATTCCAGGGACCTGATTCGGCGGATTCGGGCCGAGGGCGTGCCCGTCATCCATTTCGGCACCGGAAACGGCGCGTATCTCGAGCTGTTTCGCAAGGCGGGCGGCGATGTGCTAGGGCTTGACTGGCGGGTCGAGATCGGCTCGGCCTGGGATCGCGTGGGTCCCGACGTCGCAGTGCAAGGGAACTTGGACCCGATCGCCTTGCTCGCGCCGGTCTCGGAACTTCGCGCGAAAGTGCATGCGGTGCTCGACGGTGCGGCAGGGCGTCCCGGGCACATCTTCAACCTCGGCCACGGCATCATTCCCGAAACGCCAGTCGAGCACGTCCGCGCCGTCGTGCAAATGGTCCGCGACTACCGTGCCGCTCCGCTGGCATGAGGCGGATTGCGATCGTCGGCGGCGGCGTGTCCGGGCTGGCGGCTGCCTACTACCTGAGTCGCAGGGGCATCCCCTGCAAACTGTTCGAGAGCCGGTCGCGCCTAGGCGGCCTGGTCCGCACCGATCGCGCGCACGGCTGCCTGGTCGAAGGCGGTCCGGACAGCTGGCTTGCCGAGAAGCGCTGGATGCGGGACTTTGTCGAGGAACTCGGCCTGGGCCGCCAGGTCATCGGATCGAACGACAAGCGAAGGCGGACCTTCGTTGCGAGAAAGGGGCGGCTCGTCGCAATGCCAGACAGCATGCGAATGCTAGCGCCGGCCAAGCCGTGGCAAGTCGCGACGACCTCTCTGTTCGGCCCGGTCACGAAGGCTCTAATGGCCCTGGAGTGGTTCCACCGTCCCGTCGAGCGCGAGGAGCGCTCCGTTGCGGACTTCGTCCGGGACCATTTCGGCAGAGAGGCCATCGACTATCTGGCCCAGCCCATGACGACCGGCGTGTACGGCGCGACGCCCGAGTTCCTGTCGGCGCAGCAAGTCATTCCTCGCTTTGTCGAATACGAGCGGCGATACGGCAGCATCTTGCGCGGAACCTTCAAGAACCGCCATCGCAGGCCAGCCGGGCCGCTGTTCCTGACCCTGCGGGACGGCATGGGCTCGCTGATCGGCGCATTGGAGCGGTATGTCGAGAGAGACTGCGAGATCGTGCACAGTCCTGTGCGGGAGCTGCATCGGACCAAGGGCGGCTGGAACCTGCATCTAGACGAGGCGTCGTGCGCAGCCGACGTCGTGATCCTGGCCACGCCCGCCCACGAGGCGAGCCGCCTGGCCGCCTCAGCCGACGGCGCTCTCGCCGAGTTGCTTGGCCGCATCCTCTACCAGGCATCCGCGGTCGTGGCCTTGTCGTACCCGCGGGCGCACTTCGGCCACACGCTCAACGGTTTCGGCTTCCTCGTTCCGCGCGTTGAAGGCGGCTCGATCGCAGCCTGCACATGGGTCAGCACGAAATTCGACGGTCGCTCGGCGCCGGACAAGGTATTGCTTCGGGCGTTTCTCACGGGCGGCGATGCCGATTGGGCGCTCGATGCCCAAGATGGTTCTGTCGTGGGCCAGGCGGACCGAGAAGTGCGCAAATGGATGGGCTTCCAGAACGCACTGGCCGGCAGCAGGGTATATCGCTGGGAGAAGGCTATGCCGGCTTACGCCGTGGGCCACGCACAGCTCGTCCGATCGATTGACGAGCGGCTCGAGCGGCTGCCCGGGCTGCTGCTCGCCGGGAACGGATACTCCGGTCTAGGCATCCCCGACTGCATTCGCCGCAGCCGGACTATCGCGGAGGCGGTCGCTGTGACTTGAGGCTCGAGCGACCGTGCGGCCCTCACCCGTCGGAGCGCTGGACGGCCATGATCGTCATGTCGTCGGTTTGCGGAGCGTCACCGCAGAACTCCGTGACCTCGTTCAGAATCGTCTCAAGCAGCCGGGCAGGCGGCAAGGAGGCGTTCGCTTCTGCCAATGCGCGCAACCGCTCGTCGGTGAACTCCTCGAGGCGCTGGTTCATCGCCTCGCTGAACCCGTCGCTGTAGACCAGCAGCGTCTCGCCCGGCCTGAATTCGGCCTCGCCGCGCTGGTAAGGGAAGCCTGGCACGACGCCAAGCACCGGCCCTCCGGCCTCCAGCAGCACAGGGCCGTTCTGGCCGGACAGCATGATCGGCGGGTTGTGGCCCGCGTTGCAATACTCCAGGCGGTGCGTCTCCGTATCGAGGACGCCGTAAAACATGGTCACGAACTTGTCCGAGTCCGTGCTCGCATGCAGCATGTCGTTGGATTGCGCCACGCAGGTCCCGACATCCGGAGCCAGCCGGCCTTGGCTGCGGATCGTCGCCTGCACGTTCGACATGAGCAGCGCCGCCGTGATGCCCTTGCCGGAAACGTCGGCTACGCACAGCCCCAGCCGATTCTTTCCGAGCTCGAGGAAGTCGAAGTAGTCCCCGCCTACACGCTTGGCGGGCTCGGACAGGCCTGCGATTCCGTAGCCCGCCACCACCGGCGGGCCCTTGGGAAGGAGCTTCTTCTGGATCTCGCGGGCTAGCCGCAACTCCTCCTGGAGAATTTCCAGCGCCTTCTGCTCCTCCATAAGGCGGGAATTCTCGACCACTTGAGCCGATTGGGTCGCGATGATGCTAAGCAACCGCTGATCCCCGGCGCTGAATGCGCTGCCGCCTTTCTTGTTGAAGACGTTGAGCACCCCGATCAAGCGTCCCTTGAGTTTCATCGGGACGCAGAGCAGCGACTGGACCCCGCCCCGCTCCGATGGCGCGCGGAAGCGGGTCTCGCGGTTGAAGTCGTTGACGATCAAGGCTTTCTGGTGCTTCAGCATCCACCCCGTGATCTGCTCGCCGAGGCGCATCGGGATCTCGCCGGCGTCGTTCTCGACCCTCCGGATCATCGTCTTCAGCGCCGATCCCCCTTCGAGCTTGTCGAAGAGGAGCACGGCCCCCTGCTCGACCTTGAGGTGCTTGACGCACTTCTGCACGATGAGATCGACCGTTGCGTCGAGCGATGACGTGGACGAGACGGCCGTGGAGACCTCGTTGAGGATCGAGAGTTCCTCGATAGCGAGCTTGAGGCGGGTGTTCTCGGCTAGGAGCCGCTCGACGAGCTTCTTTTCTTCCATTGCAGAAACAGGACCAAGGCTGAAAGTACGTCTTGCCGCTCGCGAATGTCAACAGAGGCCGGATGCGTCCCGTTCCTGCGGGACGCATCCGGCCTCCGCTTACCGGCGGGCGAGCCCCGACGTCAGGCTTCCTCCGGCATCAGCCAGATGGCAGCAGGCATCGCGCACCGCAAGTCCGGTGTCCCGTTGGGTTCGCCCGGTCCCGCGCCCGTCATTCCGCGCGCCGTCGCTTGACGTCGATGCTGAGCCGCTGAAGCTTCTGGTTCAGCGTCGAGAGCGCGACGCGCAGCGCCTTGGCGGTCTCGGTCTGATTGTACCCGTGCTTCTCGAGCTCGTCCAGCAAGATGCCTCGTTCGAAGCCCTCGACCAGTTCCGAGAGGCTCGCTCCGGGATGCTCGCGGACCCCGGCTGCAAGGGAAGGGCGGGCCCGTGCGCCAGCGGTTGCGATCGCCGCGGGAAGGACCTCGCGGCCCAGCTCCTCTTGCGTCGCGAGAACGACCGCCCGTTCGACGGCGTTGCGCAGCTCCCGCACGTTTCCCGGCCAGCCATGGGCCATCAGGACCGCTTGCGCTTCGGGCGTGAAGCGCAGCGTGGAGTTCCGCTGGTGATCAAGGAAGTGATTGTTTTCCCGGCGGCAGAACTGCGTCAGAAACTCCTCCACGAGCAGCGGGACGTCTTCCATGCGCTCGCGCAGCGGCGGCAGCTCGATTCCGATCACGTTCAGCCGGTAGTAGAGGTCCTGGCGGAACCGGCCCTCGCTCACCGCCGCTCCCAAGTCGACGTTCGTGGCTGCGACGATGCGCACATCGACGCGCACAGGGTCGTTCGACCCCACCGGCACGAACTCCCGCTCCTGGATCACCCGCAGGAGCTTCGTCTGCGTCTCCGAGGTGAGATTTCCCACCTCGTCGAGGAAGATCGTCCCTCCGTCGGCGATTTCGAAGCACCCCCGCCGGTCTCGAACGGCTCCGGCGAATGCCCCCTTGAAGTGGCCGAATAGCGTCGATTCGAGCATGTCGCCCGGAATCCGGCCCGAGTTGACCGTGACGAACGGCTTGTCCGCCCGAGGAGACCCCTTGTGAATCGCCCTGGCGACAAGTTCCTTGCCCGTGCCGCTTTCCCCGGAAACGAGCACGGTCGAGCTGGTGCGCGCGACTTGGTAGATCATCACGAAGACGCGTTGCATCGCCTCCGATTTCCCGATCAGATTCTCCACGGGGCTCGGCAATCCGAGTTCGCTGCGCAGCCGGGCGTTCTCGGTCTCGAGCCTGCGCCGCTCCAGAGTCTGCCGTATTTCCAGGAGGAGCTTGCTGTTGTTCCAGGGCTTGGTCAGGAAGTTCGAAGCGCCCAGCCTCGTCGCCTCTACCGCGGTATCGATCGAGCCGTAGGCAGTCAGCATCACCACGGGGAGGTCGCGGTTGATCTTCCGGATCTCCTTGAGCACCTCCAGGCCGGGCCGGTCGGGAAGCATCAGGTCGAGAAGCACCAGGTCGCACGGCTTCCTGGCGATGACATCCAGGCATTCGCTGGCCGAGCCTGCCGCAATCACGCCGTGACCGGCACCCTCGAGTACCAGCTGCAGTGTCTCGACGATGGCCGGCTCGTCGTCGACGACCAGGATCCGGGCCGCAGGGGCTTCGTCAGGCATGCACCGGCCGCTTGGCAAGCGGGAACCTGAGCTCGAACCTCGTTCCCTGGCCCGGTTCGCTCTCTACCGAGATGGTTCCGGAATGCTCGCGGACGATCCCGTAGGTTACGGCCAGACCCAAGCCGGTCCCGCGCCGGGGCTCCTTCGTCGTGAAGAACGGATCAAAGATCCGGCGTTGCGCTTCCGGAGCGATTCCGGTTCCCGTGTCCTGGACAAGTACCTCGACGCAGTCTTCGCCGGAAGGCTGGGTCGCGACGCGGCTCGAGAGCCGCAGGGTGCCGCCGCCCTGCATGGCGTCCCGGGCGTTCAGGAACAGGTTCAGGAACACCTGCTGCAGCTTGCCCTTGCTAGCCACCACTGCCGTCGGCCCGCACAGGTCCCTCGTGACCGCCACCCCAGCTTGGCGGAGCTGTGGCGCGATCAGGTCGATCGTGTCCTCAATCGTTCGGTTGATGTCGCAGCGAGACACCTCCGAGCCCGACGTGCGCGAGAAGTCGAGCAGAGAATTGACAATCTCGCTCGCCCTGAAGGTCTGTTCGGTGACCTTCCCGAGCATTCTTGCCTCGTCGCTCCCCTCCCCGACCCTTGCGGCGAGCATCTGCGAATAGCTGGAGATCACCGCCAGGGGAGTGTTGACTTCGTGCGCCACGCCCGCCGCGAGCAGGCCGATCGAACTGAGCTTGTCGGCCTGGACAACCCGCTCCTCAAGTTCGATCCGGTCGGTGACGTCATCCAGAATCAACAGCTGGCCGACCCGCCGGAAGTCCTTGTCGATGAGCGGGGCGACCGCGAGGTTCACGATGCGCTCGGACCGGTCCCCCGGATCCGAGGGACGGAATTCTTCCGGGAACCCCGCGGCGCGCAAGCGGAACTTGTAGACGCTGGCCGCGCCGGTTGCGTCCGTGCGCCGCTCGAATTCGTCCACTAGGTCGGACGGCAGGAGGTCGCGGAGCCGTCGTCCGCGCGCGTCGTCGCGGGAGATGTGAAATGCCAGTTCCAGGTGAGTGTTCCAGCTCTGCACCCGGCCCTCGGTGTCCAGCACGAGAATGCCGACCGCAAGCGACTCGACGATGTTCTCGTTGTAGTCCTTCAGGCGCTCGTACTGCACGGCCTTGGCTTGCAGCGACTCGTAGAGCCTGGCGTTTTCCAGCGTGATGGCGAGAGGGGAGGACAGGGCCTCGACGAGGGAAAGGTCGTCGCTGCTGAGGAAACTCTGTTCCCTCTTCTGCCCCAGCGCGATCCAGGCCACCGTCCTTCCGCGCATCCTGCACGGCACGAAATGGCTGCACCCGAGGTCCGCGAGCTGCTCCGGCAGCGTCCCTGCCTGCGATCCGGCGACCACAACCGGTTGGCCTGCCCGGGAAGCCAGCTGTGCGACCGGGCCCATGTCGATCGGATCCTTCGTCTCCCCGAGGCCTGCGGCGCGACCGGAGAGAAGGCGGAACTTGGAGGGATTGCCGTCTTGCCCAGCCGGGACCAGCAGCGCTACGCGATCCAAGTCCAGAGCGCGCGCAATGCGGGTGGTCGCCGCTCCCGCCATGCGCTCCAGATCCGTCTCGGTCGCGAGTTCGTTCGCGAACGCGGCAAGCGTCCGGCGATCCTCGTAGCGGTCGCGGTACGCGTGCCGTTCGAAGTTCGTCGCGAGCCAGCTGTACAAGGGGCGGTAGAGGCCGGCTGCGAGGCCCAACGAGCCCAGCCAGACCAAGGGCGCGTAGCGATCCAGCCAGGCGGCCGGAATGCCGGCGACGAATAGTGCGCAATAGCCCGAGGCTGCCAGCAGGGCGACCGCGGACACCGAGGCTGCGGCCCGCCTGCGGAAACCCTCGAAGTGCAGCAGCCTGTAACGGAAGAGAGCTACGGCGATGGAGACGGGCAGCGCGGCCAGCGAGAAGACCGCGAACGCCTGGTTCGGTCCGGGGCCGATGCCGGCGGCGAACGGCACGGCGTAGAAAGCCGTGAACGGAACGACGGAAGCGAGAGTGCCCAGCAGCAGCCACTTCGCCTGCAGCGCGTGAACCGGGTCCTCGGAACGGCGGGATTGCATCCAGACCATGGCGCTCGCCCCTGCCAGGTTGATCGAGAGCAGCGCAAGCGGCGCGGAGTCGAAGAACTGAAGCAGAGCCGGGTCGCCAATGCCTCCGGCTACCCAGCCGCCGGCAGCCGCGTGATGCGCCGCTCCAACCGCGACCGCGAGCCCGTACCCGGCGCGGGACGCGCTCTGGTGCCGGGCGGCTCCGTCCGGGAACCGCGAGCAGAAATCGAGGAACAGCGGGGGCATCAGCAGCAGGCCCCACACATCAAGCCAGTAGACTAGCCGATCCAACCCGTCCAGCTGGCCGGTGGAACTGAGGGAGTACACCGCCATCGATGCGATGCAGAAGGCGTAGAAGAGGCGGGCAGGCCGGCTCGCCGGGCACCGCAGCCAGACCCAGAGCCCGATCGCAAAGTAGGACCACCCGAGTACGAGCAGGAACGTGCCAACCGCGCCCCGGCTAGTGCTCTCGCCCAAGATGACCGACAGCTGCATGGCCCGGCCGTTTCGCTCGATGCGGTACTCGGTCCGGCTCCAGGCCCCGACTCCCGCAAGAATGCGCGGCACGTCGAGGGCTTCCGAGACGGCTTGGCCGCCGATCGCGCGCAGCATGTCGCCCGGGCGCACCCCCACCAGCGCGCCCGGGCTTTCTGCGTCGACTCGAAAAGCGGCAACGCCCGCCTCCGAGTCGCTCCACACGACTCCGTCCTCCGGCACCCCGAAGCGCCCTCGCTCCGCCCAGTTGGCGAGCGAGAGGGCGATCAATGCCATCGAGACGAGGGCACCGATCGCGAACCGCTTCGTTACTTCGCGAGACTGAACCATGCGGGTAGACGACCGGCACCGGGGTGAGCCGCACCGGTCGCACCTCTCTTTCACTATATGCCAGTGGAGCCCCGGGTTCCAACCCCGAATCGGCCTGATAAACCCTTAATTCACTACAATTTCCGACCGGAACGGGCCCATGTGCGTACCGAAAACGGGATCCCGAAAACGGGATCCCGGAGGATGCCGTTACGGGCGCTCCCGGTGGCTTGTTCGGCCTTGCGCGGACCCGGCCGAATGCGGTCGCGATCAGCGCTGGGACGCCGCTAGCGCCTGGTCGAGATCCCAGATCAGGTCGTCCAGATCCTCGATGCCCACCGACAGGCGAACCATGTCGTTCGTGATGCCGGCCGCGGCGTGGTCGGCCTCGCTCAGCTGCTGATGCGTGGTGGTCGCGGGGTGGATGACAAGGCTCTTGGCATCTCCGACATTGGCGAGGTGGGAGAAGATTTCGAGGGAGTTGATGAACTTGCGGCCGGCTTCCTTGCCGCCCTTGATCCCGAAGGTGAAGACCGCGCCCTGGCCCTTGGGCAGGTACTTCCTGGACATGGCGTGATATGGGCTAGCCGGCAGGTCGGCGTGATTGACCCACGTGACCAGCTCGTGCTTCTCGAGGTGCTCGGCGACTGCGAGGGAGTTGGCGCAATGCTTGTCCATGCGCAGTGCGAGCGTCTCCAGGCCTTGCAGGAACAGGAAGGCGTTTTGCGGGGACAGGCAGGGACCGAGGTCTCGCAGGCCCTCGACGCGGCACTTGAGGATGTAGGCCAGGGCGCCGAACGTCTCGGTAAAGACCATGCCGTGGTAGCCGGGGCTGGGCTCGGATAGCATCGGGAATTTCCCGTTGTTCCAGTCGAACTTGCCGGAATCGACGATCACGCCGCCGATGGACGTGCCGTGGCCTCCGATGAACTTGGTGGCGGAATGGACGATGATGTCGGCCCCGAAGTCGATCGGGCGGCACAGGTACGGCGTGGCGAACGTGTTGTCGATCATCAGGGGGATGCCCGCCTCGTGGGCGATCCTGGCGACGCCCTCGATATCGATCACGTTCATCCGAGGGTTCGCGACCGTCTCGACGAAGAGCACCTTCGTCTTTTCGGTGATCGCCTTGCGGAAGTTGTCGAGGTCGTCCGGGTCGACGAAGATCGTGTTGTAGCCGAACCGGCGGAAGGTCGTGTCGAACTGCGTGTAGGTTCCGCCGTAGAGCGTCGCCGACGAGACGATCTCGTCGCCGCCCTGGCACAGGCTGGAGATGGCTACCAGCTGGGCTGCCTGGCCGCTGGCGGTCGCCAAGGCGCCTATGCCTCCCTCGAGCGAAGCCATGCGCTCTTCGAACACCCCGTTGGTGGGGTTCATGATGCGGGTGTAGATGTTGCCGAACTCCTGCAGCGCGAATAGGGCTGCGGCGTGATCGGTGTCGTTGAAGACGTACGAGGTGGTCTGGTAGATCGGCACCGCCCTGGCGTTGGTGGCGGGATCGGGACGCTGGCCAGCGTGTAGCGACCTTGTCTGGAAGCCGAGCTGGCGTTCGGGTTGATCGGGCATAGATTCACTATCCTACCGAGTCGCCGATCGGCTCGGCAATCGCAGAACCGACCCTGGGTGCAGGACACTATGTTTGGATTTCAGGGATTTTCGGTCCGTTGAGCCCAGAAGTCCTCGTAGTTGCCGCTGAGGACGCTGCAGCGTAGGGCAAGGATGTCATTGGCGCCGTTGACGGTCCAGTACATTCCCGAGCGCTTGAGGCGGCCGACCACCGTGCTGCAGCCGGACTCCACGACTCCCGAGCCCACGCACAGTCCCTGGGCACGGAACTCCGGGTAGCCCATGCGGCTGCGGTTGTTCTCAATATAGTTGGCGCACTGGCCGGGTTCGGGGCAGGTGCCGGTGTGGGCGCGCAAGGTGGCGAGCAGGCCGTCGAGGCGGCCTTGCTCCAGGTCGTCGCAGCGGGCGCGCGCCCAAGCCTCGATCTGGGTCTTGTCGCGGGCAAAGAGCGCCTTGGCCACTTCCCAGAGCCTCTCCTTGGCGTGCCAGAGATCGAGGATCTGGATCGCGCCGGGATAGTCCTCTGAGCAGACTCGCCAGATCCAGGTAGCTCCGTCGCCCAGGATCACCCGACGCCGGGCGAGGGTGAAGCCGCGCCGCTCGGCCTCGCGCCGGATGCGCCGGGCGCACTCGGACGGGTCGGGATCGGTGTCGCGGCTGGCCGCGCTGTCGATCGAGGCCGAGTAGCTGGCCGAGCCCGGGTCGCGCACGGGACGGTCCTGGTCGTCGCGTGATTCGGCCGTCCAGACAACGACGAGCTTGGCCTCGCGGGTGCGGGCAGAGCCGTCGGGCTGCTTGCCGGGGCGCCCGGCGGTCTCGCTCGCCCGCACCGGGACGCCGGTCCCGTCCACGCCGAGATACACCGTCGGGGCGGGAGGCGGTGCCGGCGCATCCGGCCCTTGCCGCTCCAAGGCGGCGATCTCCCGGCCCAGGGCCTCGGCGCTGCGTTGCACGTGCTTGGTGCCCACGCGCACTCCGGCCAGCTCATCGAGCAGGCCGCTGGCCTGGGCGAAGCTGACCAGCGCGGCCGCCGCGCCGGTCATGCGGGTCACGCCCGGGGACAGGTCGGTGCGGGCCATGCCGAGGGCTTGGTCGCGCGGGAAAGAGCCGCGGCCGCAGTCCGGGCAGTGGTAGTAAGCGCGCTGGAGGGTGAGCGGGCCCAGGACGGTCTCGAAGGTCTTGGCGCGACGGCCGGCGTAGCGTGCCGTGTGGCCGCACGGGCCGGGCCGGGCCGGGCCGGCATGGTCGCTGCGGTCGTCGTTGAAGCGGCGTTCCACCGCCCGCGCTGCCAGTTCGAGAGCGCACTGTCGCAGACGGGTCTCCAACGCCTCGAAATCGACGGAGTCGGCGGCCGCGGGAGCTACGAAGCGGGCGATCTCGGATTCGATGGCGGGGACGAACTCCTGCGCGCAGGCTTTTTTTTTGCGGGCCGCTGGGCGGGCGGGCCGCTGGCTTGGAACCGGGCATCGGAGAGCTGCTCGCTGACCTCGATCAGCTCTCCGGTCAAGCGGCGCAGGCGCTGGCATTCGGCGACTTCGGCGCGCACCAGCGCGGCGTTCTTGGCCGAGAGGGAGCGGGTGGTCTGCTTGCCCGCCGAGTTGAACACGAGGCGGAAGTAGGGGCCGTGGCCGGGATCGCCCTCTTGCATGCAATGGCAGGCGGGGCGACCGCACTTGGTGTGGATTGCGACCACCGTACCGGAGCGCAGTTCGCCGATGGCGCTGATGCTGGCCAGGATACTGGCGCGCCGTTGCTGCAGAGCGCGGATCGTTGCGGAGGGGGGAGGGAGGCGGTCCATGTCTTGATAGTATCACTTGTCAAGATATGGGCCGCCATCGAGCATGGGTACACAAGGCGTTCCTCGACCGGTTCCGCTAAATCAAGCCCGGATCAAAATGATGTCCTGCACCCACCGACCCTGGGTGTACGACACCATCTTGCGATAGACCAAATTTGGTAGGCGCGGGTTCGGACTGCCTTCATTCGGTTTGCTTTGCGAACTCCTTGCTTTAACATATATAGTTAAAGCCAGGAGGCCTCATGCCAGATTCCCCCGACATCGCGGCCCTCGAGCTGCACCGTCGCCATATCCTCGCCCAACTCGCCGCCATCGGCGATATGCGCCCCGGCTCCCTCGTCCACCGCTACATGCAGTGCAGCACTCCCACCTGCCGTTGCCGCCGGGAAGGCGATCCCGGCCACGGCCCGTACTTCCTGCTCGTCCGCAACCTCGATGGCAAGCGCACCTCCCGCTCCCTGCCCGCCGCCGCCGCCGCGACTGTCCAGGCCCAGCTCGACGAGCACCAGCGCTTCCGCCGCCTCTGCGCCGCGCTCCTCGAGACCAGCGAGCAGCTCGCCGACGCCCGCTTGCTCCCGACCGACACCAACACCCGGGCCGAGGCAAAAAAAAAGCCTGCGCGCAGGAGTTCGCCCCCGCCATCGAAGCCGAGCTCGACCGCTTCGTAGCTCCCGGCGCGGCCGACACCGTCGACTTCGAGGCGCTGGAGTCCCGCCTGCGCCAGCGCGCCCTGGAACTGGCCGCGCGGGCCGTCGAACAGCGCTTCCACGCCGACCGCAGCGATCACACCGGCCCGGCCCGGCCGTGCCCTTGCGGGCAGCCGGCACGCTACGCCGGGCGCCGCGCCAAGACCTTCGCGACGGTCCTGGGCCGCCTGACCATGGAGCGCGCCTACTACCACTGTTCCGCTTGTGGGAAAGGCTTCTTCCCGCGCGACCGCGCGCTGGGCATGGCGCGCACCGACCTGTCCCCGGGCGTGACGCGCATGACCGGCGCGGCCGCGGCCCTGGTCAGCTTCGGGCAGACCAGCGGCCTGCTCGACGATCTGGCGGGCGTGCGGGTGGGCACCAAGCACGTGCAGCGCACGGCCGAGGCGCTGGGCCAGCAGATCGCCGCTCTGGAGCGCCAGGGGCCGGCCGAGCTGGCTCCAGCCCCTGCCCCGACCATGTACCTCGGTGTCGACGGCACCGGCGTGCCCGTGCGCCCGAGTGAGACCGCCGGACGCGCTGGCAAGCAACCGGACGGCTCGGCCCGTACGCGCGAGGTCAAGCTCGTCACCGTCTGGACCGCCGAAACGCTTAGCCGGGACGGCCGCCCGACCCCGACCCCTCCGCCTTCGCCCAGCGCATGCGGCGCGAGGCCGAGCGGCGCGGCTTCCCGCTCGCCCGCCGCCGCGTGATCCTCGGCGACGGAGCCCAATGGATTTGGCGAATCGCGAGCGAGGCCTATCCCGGCGCGATCCAGATCGTCGACCTCTGGCACTCCAAGGAGCACCTCTGGGAGGTCGCCAAGGCGCTCTTCCGCGACGATCCCACGCAGCGCGACGCCTGGGCCGATGCCCGTTGCGACGATCTCGAGCAAGGCCGTCTCAACGGCCTGCTCGCCACCCTGCGAGCCCACGCCAGCACTTGCGAGCTGGCAGGCCAGTGCGCCGACTATATCGACAAGAACCGCAACCGCATGCGCTACCCCGACTTCCGCGCCCAAAGCCTGTGCGTCGGCTCCGGCGTCGTTGAGAGCGCCTGCAAGAGAATTGTCGGATCAAGACTAAAGCAGTCCGGGATGCGCTGGACAGTCTACGGTGCCAACGCTATTCTCGCCCTGCGCTGCTGCGTCCTCAGCGGTGGCTACGAGGATTTCTGGGCTCATCGGGCCGAAACCCGCGAAGTATCAACATAGTGTCGTACACCCACCGACCCTGGCTGGGAGCCGCCGCACGGTTCCGGGCCCGGATCTGGCCCGCCCCGGACTCGGAACCTCGGTAACTTCGCCGGTCGAGATCGCGCAAGAATCGCCTCGATGCCAAGTCCCTCCGCGTCCCCGTTCCCGCAGTCTCGACGTCTAGCGCGGCAGGAGACGCAGATTCGCCGGCGCACCGCTTCCGCGGGTAGCGGCGGATCGCCTGAACTAGTCCGCGGCCAGCACCTCGCCCAGATCGAGCCCGTGGCTGTCGAACCTGTAGTGCGCCGCCATGGCATCACGCCCGAAGTCACTCTCGAACTCGCGCCAGACCGTGTGGCTGTGGTTGTTACGGTTCTGCGTGTTGTCGTACTCGATCAGGAACTCCGGGGACTGGATGCGGTAGTAGTCCCCGCCTCCGGGCTCGACGGATCCCGCCCAGGCGAAGAACAGCTTGTCCCGCGGCGTGTCGCGTACCATTCGCTGACGTGCGTCGGCTTGCTCGGCGGGCATTGACATGGCGTACTCGTCTGCGGTCTCGAGCAGCATGGAGTACTGGGCATCGCTGAGCTGCGACGCCGACACGCCCTGGGGCTGGCCCTCGAGCTTGGCACGCGTGTCCGCTGACGTGAGGATGTCCCGGTACGCAGTTTCGTCCACGAGCGCCTGCTTTTTCAGGTCGCCCTCCAACGACATCATCAGCTTGCGGCCGGTATCCTCGCGCGCCCCGAGTGGCCGGACGCCCTTCCGGGGACCTTCGCGAACCTCGTGCGGGTTCGCGCCGAGGAAGGTCGGCGAGGTGGAGGCGAGCTTTCCGCCACGCATCAGGAAGTGCAGCGAGACGTGGTGCCCCTCGAGCCTCCAGGCCCAGTCGCCTTCCATGGACGGCTCTCCGAAAATGCTGAAGTGGTAGAGATTCACGTCACGCCTGCCAACCGTGTCGTTCTCCTGGATCCGCAGGACTTCCTCGAGGCTCATGATCGTCTTGACCGAGACGAAGCCCGCCCTCGAGAGCGAGGCCGCGAGCAGCGCATCCGCCAGCGACCGCTGCTCGGCATTCATTTCCCGGTAAGTCAGTCCGTTGCGGCTGTAGCCGCGGGCTGTCACGAAGTTGTTGTCCGGGACGAAGTGCCAAGTCTCGTAGTCCGGATTGTCCAGCTTGTACTTGGCCGAGGTGATCTGGTTGTCGTTGAGGGACGCGAGCCAGGCATTGGCGGTCGTCACCATCAAGTCTTCCGTCGTGGCATGGTAGGCCACGGCCCCGAGTACGAGGCAGCAGGCCAGTAGGGTGGTGCGAAAGCAAACGGTACGACGCATTGGAGCGCTCCTTTCCTGCGGCGGCTCCTCTGTGTGCGGGAGCTGCCGCGTCCAGTGGGAACATTATAGCGACGCTTCCGCAGACCTCGACGCACTGTCTCCGTCCCGGTCGGGCCATTCCCGGCATAGCCGGTTTGCCAGAGCACATCTACGGTAATCCACATGAAGACAACGTTCAATAGGGAGGACTCGGTCATGGAGAGGCTGAGGAAAGAGGCTGCGCGCCGTGGGAAAACGATGTCGTCGCTTGTCAAGCCCGGCCCCAGGAAGGGCTTTGGTTCCAGGGGTGGCGGAACGGCCTGCCCCTCCGCAGCTCGCTTCTCCAGGTTCCGGTAGACCCTGTCGCGACGGAACGTGCGCGCGGCATCCCAGGCGTAGCGACGCCGGCCCCGATGCCGCGCCGGGCCCACCGAAGGCCGGCGACCGCTCAAGGGGTCCAGCGGTAGTAGCCGGCATCCGTGGGAATCTGCTGGCGTGTGGTCGAGCGCCATTCAGACAAAGGCGGTGCTCCGGACCGGTCGAAGAACCCATGAAGCCTCGTTTGCAGGGCCAGCCGCCGCTCTCTGTACTCGGGCTTGCCAACGCGATTGATCTGCTCCCCGGGATCCTCCTCGAGGTCGAACAGCTCGTTCGGCCACCCGTCCGAGCGCTCGACGTATTTCAGGTTCCTAGTGCGGATCGCGCGCGTGTAGCCGTACTCGAAGAACAGTTCGTCTTGCCAGGCCGGTCGCTTCCCCCGCAGAAACCCGGCATAGCTGCGGCCGACGCGGCGCGGGTCCGGCTCGGCCGTGACCCCCAGATAGTCGAGCAGCGTCGGGAAGAAGTCGTAGGACGAGACCATGGCGACGGTTTCGGACCCGGCTGGAATCGAACCCGGATGGTTCCAGATGAGCGGAACGCGGATCGACTCCTCGTACATGTTGAAGGGGATGGTTCCGTTGCCCTTGCCCCAGACACCGTGGTGGCCGCAGTTGAATCCCTGGTCGGCCGAGAAGACGACTACGGTATTCTCGCGAACGCCAAGGCGTTCAAGCTTGTCCAGGACCCGGCCGACGTTTGCATCCAGCCCGGTGACGAGGGCCGAGTAGCTTGTGTACGTCTCCGTGTTTCCGAAGTGCTGGCGGAACCGGCCCCTGCCCTGCGGATGCGGGTCGGAGCGGGGGAAGCACGAGAAGGCGGCGCCGTCGTAGGGCTTTCGGTACTGTTCCGGCTGGTAGTCGTACGGGCTGTGCGGCGCGAAGAACGGAACGACCAGGCAAAACGGCCGGCTGTGGTTCTTCTCGAGGAAGTCGAGGGCTCCGTCGCCGACGAAGTCCGTCTTGTACCCGGTCTCCTTGACGGAGGTGCCGTTGACGAAGAACTCTGCGTCCTTGTAGGTGCCTCCGCCCCGCGGCGTCGTGTGCCAGTAGTCGAAACCTGCCTGGGCCTTGTCGTCCTGGCCGAGGTGCCACTTCCCCACCAGACCGCAGGTGTAGCCGCTCGCCTTGAGCACATCGGCGAACGTAGCTTGCCCGTCGAGGAATCGCCGGCTGTCCGGCCCGTAGCTGTCTTCCGGCAGAAGAAAGTCCTGGACGCCGTGATGCGAAGGCAGTCGGCCCGTGTAGTACGTCGCTCTCGACGGCGAGCAAACCGGCGTGCAGGCGTAGGCCCTCGGGAAGCGCATGCCCTGTGCGGCGAGGCGATCGAGATTGGGCGTGTGCATCTCGGCGCAGATGTCGGAGCCGAGCGCCCACGCGCCATGGTCGTCCGTCATGAAGAAAACGACGTTGACGCGGGGCTGCTGGGCGATTGCCGCCGCCGGAAGAAGAGACAGGAGCTCACGCCGGTTCATGGTGCGCGATCAGCATACAGGAGAGCGAATGCCCGGAGCCGCCTGCGGCCTGCCCCCCGTGTTTCAGGTGGCACAACCGCGTCCCGTCGTTGCGCGCGGGCTTCGGTGGCCGCACGGCAAGCGAACCCGCGATCTTGAGCTTGCAGGGAGGCGTTTGACAGAGGGTGCGTGTGTTGGCTACATAATGAGGACAGGCCCTTCGGGGTCGTCAGGCGATCATCCACTGATCGACTTCCTTCTTTATTCCGCTTCCGTGCGAGGCTGCCCATGATCCAGGTTGAAGGCGTTACCAAGCGCTACGGCCCAAAGACCGCCGTCAAGAACATCAGCTTCGAGGTCGACCGCGGCGAGATCGTCGGCTTCCTAGGCCCCAACGGTGCCGGGAAGACAACGACCATGCGGATCCTGACTGGATTCCTGCCGCCCACATCCGGCACCGCCAGGATCGGCGGCTTCGACGTCCGAGAGAGCCCAATCGAGGTCAAGAGGCGCATCGGGTACCTTCCCGAGACGCCGCCGCTCTACCCCGAAATGGAGGTAGGCGCGTACCTGCGCTTCGTCGCGGGGATCAAGGGGATCCCGAAAAGGGAAATCGGGCGCCGGATCGAGCGCGTCCTCGAGCGCACCTCGTGCGGGGACGTTCGCGACTGGCTGATCGGCAAGCTGTCCAAGGGATACAGGCAGCGCGTCGGCCTGGCCCAGGCGCTCATCCACAATCCCGAGGTGCTCGTGCTGGACGAGCCGACGTCGGGGCTCGATCCGAAGCAGATCATCGAGGTCCGACGCCTGATCCGCTCCCTGTCCGGCGAGCACACTATCATCCTGAGCACGCATATCCTCCCCGAGGTGTCGGGCACTTGCGGGCGGGTGATCATCATCAACGAAGGCCGCATCGAAGCGAGCGACACGCCACAAAACCTGACCGCGCAGCTGCAGGGGGCGAACGCGATGCTGGTGGATGTCGAGGGTCCGGAGGACGACGTCCGGGACCGGCTCCTTAGCGAGCCGGGCGTCCGGCAGGTCGTCCGGCAGGACGCCACCAACGGGCGCGTGGCGTGGCGGGTCGAGGCCGAGAAGGACGAACACCTGCCCCGCAGGCTCGCGGACGCCGTGGTCAACTCCGGCTGGGGCCTGTATGGCATGCAGCCGCTCGGGCTGAGCCTGGAGGAGATCTTCCTGAAGCTGACCAGCCAAGAGACTGCTGCGCCGGAAGAGCCCGTGCCGGCGGAAGAGGACCTGAGCGAGACGGCCCCTGAGGAGGACGCTGGCGAGGAGGCTCCTGAAGCAGACCTGGGCGAGGCGGCCCCTGCAGGGGAACTCTCCGAGGAGAGCGTCGGGAACGAGGAGGCTGACAAGGCATGAGAAACGTCTGGATGATCGCCATGCGCGAGTTCAAGGTTTACTTCACGTCGCCGATCGCGTACATCGTGCTCTCGATATTCGCAGTGATCTTCGGCTATTTCTTCACGACCGGCCTTGCGTTCTTCCTCGACTACAGCGCGAGCATGGCTGCCCAGGGCGGCGGCATGGGAGCCCCGCCGATGAACGTCAACCAGTTCGTGATCGAGCCCTCGCTCGGCAACATGAGCATCGTGCTGCTGTTCCTTGCGCCGATGATCACCATGCGCCTGTTCGCTGAGGAGAAGCGCAGCGGCACCATCGAGCTGCTCCTGACCTCGCCGCTGCAGGACTACCACATCATCTTCGGCAAGTGGCTGGGAGCCTTGCTGCTGTACGCCTGCCTACTGCTGGTGGCCGTCGCCAACATATCGGTGCTGTTCGTGTACTCGACGCCGGATTGGAAGCCGCTCGCAGTGTCCCTTCTGGGCTTGCTGCTGATGGGCGGAACGATGCTGGCGATCGGCACCTTCCTGTCCACGCTGACGAAGAACCAGATCGTTGCCGGGGCGCTGACGTTCGGCACCCTGCTGCTGCTTTGGGTGCTGAACTGGGTCAGTTCTTTCGAGTCGTCCACGTTCGGCCAGCTGTGCGAGTATCTGGCGATCTCGCCGCATTTCGAGCAGTTCTCCAGAGGCGTGATCGAGCTGAAGGACCTGCTGTACTATCTCAGCGCCATTTCGCTAGGGCTGTTTCTCAGCAAGCGGTCCCTTGAAGCGCTCCGCTGGAAGGCATAGGGGGATTCTGACCATGGACTTCTTGCATTCCAGGCAGTTTAAGTCGGGCGGCTACAGCGCCATCTACGTCGTCGTGTTCGTGGCGATCTTGGCGGCGGCGAACTGGCTCGGCGTCCAGTACAACGACACCTTCGACTCGACTGAACGCAAGCTTTACAGCCTTTCGGACCAGACCCACAAGATCCTGGACGGCCTCGACCGGGATATTTCGATGTCCTACTTCGACCGCACGAGCCAGTTCGTGGCGGCCGAGGACATGCTCCGGCGCTACGAGAACGCGTCGAGCCGGGTGAGCGTGGAGTACGTGGACCCGGACGAGGACCCTGTCAAGACCGAGGCGATGAACGTGCGGTCGTACGGAACCCTGATCCTGCACATCGGCGACGTCCGGCAGGAGGCCTCGTCGACAAGCGAGCAGGACATCACGAACTCGATCATCATGGCCCTGAAGGGCCAGGACAAGACGGCGTGCGTCGCAACAGGGCACGGCGAGTCGGCCAGCGGCGACATGGAACGCGACGGGTTCGCTAGCGCCAAGACTCTGATCGAGGACGCCAACTACGGGTACGAGGACGTGAGCCTCGCCGCGGACGGCGTCCCGCAGGACTGCACCCTGCTCGTGGTTCCCGGGCCGAGCACGGCCTACTTCGATCCCGAAATCCAAGCGATTCGCGAGTTCGTCAAGGGCGGGGGCCGGGCGCTCCTGATGCTGCGGCCGGCGTTTCCCGACCAGCGCGGGCGACGCGACGAGACGAGCCCGAAGCTGGTGGCGCTGCTGGCGGATTGGGGCATCGAGACCAGGAACGACGTCGTGATCGACGAGTCCGCCATCGGCCAGCTCTTTGGCGGAGGGCCGTTCACGCCACTGGTGAGCGGCTACAAGTACCACCCGATCGTCGAACCAATGGAAAACGTAGCGACGCTGTTCCCGCGAGCGCGGAGCATGGGCGCAGCAGACGAGACGCCCGACGGCTGGACGGTGGACGAGCTGTTCGAGACGTCGGCCGCGAGCTTCGCAACCGACACGATGAAGATCGACGGCTCGGCGGTCACGCTGGGTCCGGAGTCCAGCAGGACCGAGGGCCCGATCGGGCTCGCCGTCGCCGCGAAGTACGATGTGCCGGAGCCTGCCGAGGACGCGGCGGCGGAAGCTTCCGAGGCGGGCAGCGAAATTGGAGCTTCGGACGAGGAAGCCGAGCCGGAGGGGCGCGTCGTGGCAGTTGGATCGTTCGGCTTCGCTAGCAACTACGGGGTGTCGCTCGGCGGCAACAGGGATCTCCTGCTCAACATGATGAACTGGCTGAGCTCGGACGAGGACCTGATATCGATCCGCCCGCGGGATCCCGAATCAACGCCGGTCGACATGACCAGCGGCGAGATGAGCCGGATCTTCCTCGGGAGCCTGATCCTGCTGCCTCTCGTCATCATCGTGACGGGCGTGTGGACTTGGTGGGGTCGCCGGTAGGGAGGCCTCGCCTACGGGCTGCGGCGCGGCCGCGGCGATGGGAATGGAACGCGGCTCTGCCGCGAGCGGTCAAGTCGACGGAAAGCGATGAAATCGAATCCACTTGTAATAGCGGCTGTCGTGCTCGCGCTGCTTGGCGGCGCAGTTTGGTACACGCGGGAGAACCCTCCGCCAGACGACGACGCGGCACCGAAGATCGTCAACCTGGAAGGGGACGACATCCGCAGTGTCACGCTGCGCCGGTCGGGCGAGGACGCGATCGAGATGGTTCGCGGCGAGGACGGCGAATGGGAATTCGGCGGCGGGCTGGAGATTGCCGCGGACGATACCTCGATCGACCTGCTGGTATCGAGCCTGGCGTCTCTCAATGCGGAGCGCGTGGTTGCCGAGAATGTCGCCGAATGGGGGCCGTACGAGCTAGAAACCCCCGCGCTGTCCGTGAGCTACGAGCTTGAGGGCGGCGGCGGCAGCGTGCAATTCGGCAGGGACACTCCGACCGGCTCGGGCGTATTCGCCCGCCTCGAGGGCGATCCGCGGCTCTTCACGGTCTTCAGCTACAACAAGACGTCCTTCGAGAAATCTGTCTTTGACCTCCGTGACAAGAAGCTGCTCCGGCTTGACGAGGACACGATTTCGGGGATCACTATCGAATCCGCGTCCCGGAGGATTGCGTTCGCGAAGGAAGACGGCGACTGGCGGATCGTGCAGCCGTTCGAGACCAGGGCCGACGATTTCACTGCCGGCGACTTGTCGCGGGCGATCCGGACTGCCGAGATGACGGAGGTCCTGGCGGAAGACGCGGAGGGCGGGACGTATTCGTTCGGTCAGCCCCGGGTGACCGTCAGGGTCACGGACGCAAGCGGCACTCACGAGCTTGTGATGGCGCAGGAAGGTGACACCTACTTCGCCCGAAGCAGCGCGCAGGCAGGCGTCTACGGCGTGAGCTCGACCCTGGCCGAGAGCCTCGACAAGGATCTGGAGGACTTCAGGAACAAGAAACTGTTCGACTTCGGCTACGCGGATCCGGCCCGAGTCGAGGTGCGCGCCGGGGAAAAGGCCGTGGCGATCGTTCATTCCGACGGCAAGTGGAGTCTCGAATCCGACAACGGGCGCGAGCTCGAGGGCGAGCAGGTGCAGACCCTGCTTGACCGCCTGCGGAACCTGACAGCGACGGACTTCCCGTCCGACAGCGCGGCGGACCAGGCCAGGTACGGACTGGATGCGCCGGCGATCGAGGCAGCTGTCACGCCGGAAGGAGAAGACGCGCCGACCGAGAAGGTTCGCGTTTCCTCGGCGGACCAGGCGGCTGTCTATGCGGCGCGCGAAGGTGAGCCGTCCACGTACAAAGTCGAGCAGGCGGCGGTTCAGAACATCGCGCGCTCGGTCGACGATATCCTGCGGGCACCCGGCGAGGGCGAGGAAGCCGACGAAGGCGATACCGGGGAGGCCGAGCCGGGAGCCTGAAAGGCCCGCGCGCCTGCGGGCGCGGGGAGATCGCGAATCTGGCGGCCCCGCTCGGATACCATACGAGGAGTTATGGAAGGAATCCGGTCTCTGATCCGCGAGGTGCCCGACTTTCCGAAGCCGGGAATTCTCTACTACGACATCACCACGCTATTGAAGGATCCGCAGGGCCTGGCGCTCGTGGCCGACAGGCTGGCCGAGGAGGCTTCCGGCTTGGATGTCAATCTCGTCGCCGGCATGGAGGCTCGCGGGTTCCTGCTGGGGCCCGTCCTCGCGCTGCGGCTGGGAACAGGGTTCGCACTCCTGCGCAAGCCCGGCAAGCTCCCTGCCGCTGCCACGAGCGTGGAGTACGACCTCGAGTACGGAACGGACTCCCTGGAGGTCCACACCGACGCTGTCCGGCCCGGTCAGCGCGTCCTGATCGTGGACGACTTGCTCGCGACCGGCGGGACCGCTGCCGCTGCCGCCAAGCTTGTCGAGCGCCTCGGGGGCGAGGTCGCGGGCCTGCTATTCATTGTTGAACTCGACTTCCTCAGCGGCCGCGACCGGCTGGACGGCTACGGCGTGACGTCGTTGGTCCGGTACGACAGCTGACTCGGACCCCTCCTTCCCGGCATGACTGTCCCCGCCAGCGTGCGACATCGGCGGGAGGTCGCGTTCGCCAAGGTCAATCTCGGCCTGCGAGTGCTCGACGTGCGGCCGGACGGCTACCACAATGTCCGGACGGTGCTCCAGGCGATCGACCTGTGCGACGACGTCAGCGTGTCCGTGAAGGAGACGCTCTGCCCCTCCGTCAGCCTGGAATGTGACCGCAAGGACCTCGAGAACGACGGAAACCTGGCGTGGATGGCCGCCGACCGCCTGCTGCGACGCCTGCAGGCGGCTGCGTCCGTCCGCATTCGCCTTCGCAAGCGCATACCGGCCGGAGCGGGCCTAGGCGGGGGCTCCAGCGATGCCGGCGCCGTGCTGCGGGCACTCGCGGCCTTGCTTCCGCAACCGCTCCCGCCTGAGGAACTGCTGGAAATCGCATCAGGCCTGGGCAGCGACGTGCCGTACTTTCTGATCGGCGGCACCGCCATTGCGACGGGTCGCGGCACCGAGGTGTCGATCCTCCCCGAGCGGGCCGCTGCGGCGCTCGTGCTCGCGCTGCCCGGCATCGAGGTGTCCACGGCGAAGGCGTACCGGGCCCTCGCGGAGAGCCGTGAAACCGGATTGACATATCCGGACGCGCCGCATACAATGAAGGATCTCGGGTCCAGGCAATCCTTGTCGGAACCAGGCGCCTACGACAGCCTCTCCGAACCGATGCACAACGACTTCGAGAATGTAGTCTTCCAGCAGTTTCCGGCTCTCGCGGAAATCAAGGCCGGTCTGCTCGCAAGCGGCGCGCGGCAGGCGTTGATGTCTGGATCCGGTTCGTCCGTGTTCGGTATTTTCGATACGCCCGAAGGGGCGCGGCAAGCGGCGGCCGGCCTCGCGGCCGACGGGTTGCGGGCCGAGGTATCGAGGTTCCTGACGCGTGCCGAATGCGGCATAGGCCTGTAGACGGACGGCAGGTTCAAGGGATTCCGGGCGGGGGCGCAGTGCTGTGGCGGATCGATCGCGCTTGAGGGTATTTACTGGCTCGGCCAACCGGAGTCTGGCGGGGGCTATCTGCGAGCACCTTCAGATTTCCCTGGGCAAGATCGCGCTCAGGCAGTTCTCTGACGGAGAGATCCATCTCCAGATCGTCGAGAACGTCCGCGGCATGGACGTATTCGTCGTCCAGCCGACCTGCACGCCCGTCGACCGGCACTTGATGGAACTGCTGCTCACGATGGACGCGATGCGGCGCGCCTCGGCCAAGAGGATCACCGCTGTCCTGCCCTACTACGGATACTCGCGCCAGGATCGCAAGGACCGCCCGCGGGTGCCCATCTCGGCGAAGCTCGTGGCCAGCCTGCTGGTTGCAGCCGGCGCGGACCGGATTCTCTCGCTCGACCTGCACGCGGCGCAGATCCAGGGCTTCTTCGACATTCCCGTCGATCATCTCTACGGTCGCCCGGTCCTGGTCGAGTATCTGGCGAACCTGCGACTGCCTCGACTCAAGATCGTGTCGCCTGACGCCGGGGGCGTGGAACGGGCTCGTGCCATTGCCAAGCGGCTTAGCGCCCCCCTGGCGATCATCGACAAGCGCCGGGAGGACGCGAACGTATCCGAGGTCATGCATGTCATCGGCGACGTCAAGGGCCACAACTGCGTGATCGTCGACGATCTCGTCGACACGGCCGGGACTTTGGTCCACAGCGTCGACGCACTGCTGGGCATGGGGGCGGCTTCCGTGTGCGCTGCGTGCACGCACGCCGTGCTTTCCGGCCCCGCAGTCGATAGAATCAAGAAGTCACGTCTCAGAGAGCTCGTCGTCACGGACTCGATTCCCCTGTCCGAAGAAGCGAGGGCTAGCGGCAAGATCCGCCAGCTGAGCGTGGCGCTGCTGCTCGCGAGGGGTATCGACTCGATTCACAGCGAGTCGTCGATCAGCATGCTGTTCGACTAGAGAAGGATCGCGGTTCCGGGATCGGACGCGCCAGGATGGAATACCGCCCGCGTCGCGGGAAGGAGAAATCGCAATGCAGCGACAGATTGAGATGGAAGTTGCCGAGCGCTCGGAGCGCGGCAAGAACGCCGCCCGGCGCCTGCGCGCAGCCGGTCAGGTGCCAGCAATCGTGTACGGCCTCGATAGGGAGCCCCAGTCGGTCGCGATCGACACCAAGGCCATCACGAATGTGCTCAAGGATCCCGCCGGGCGCAACCGCGTGTTCAGCCTCAGGTGCAACAGCTCCGAGGAGCATGCCATGGCGGTCAACTACCAGATCGATCCAGTCCAGCATGCTCTGCTGCACGTGGACATGCTCCGGATCGACCTCGAAAAGCCGGTCACGGTTTCGGTGCCAATTGCTTCGGTCGGCACGGCCTTCGGTGTCAAGAATGAAGCCGGCTTCGAGGAGATGGTCAGTCGAGAAGTTCAAGTCCGGTGCCTGCCGCTCGACATCCCCGAGCACATTGACGTCGACATCACCGAGCTTCACGTCGGCGAGTCGATCCGGGCCAAGGACATTCCAGCCAGCGACAAGTACGAGCTGGCGGACGACGAGCACAAGCTGCTCCTGCACATCATGGCTTCGAGGGCTGTCGACGCCCTCGAGGAAGAAGAGCAGGCTGAGGAACCGGAACCCGAGCAGGATGAATAGAGGCGTGACAGCGCGCCGGCCCGCTCCACGGGCCGGGGGAGCGGAGAAGCATGTTTTGGAGGCGAGGCGGCCGCGAGCGGGCAGATTGGCTGGTTGTCGGCCTCGGGAATCCCGGGGAGGAATACCGTCTGACGCCCCACAACCTCGGCTTCCTGACTGTCGAGAGCCTCGCGCGCGATGCGGGCATCCGCGTTTCGCGACCGGAGGAGGAATCGCTTGTAGGGCGCGGTCAGGCTTGCGGTCGAGAAGCCCTGCTTGCCAAGCCGCTGTCGTACATGAACCGCAGCGGCGGCCCGGTCAAGCGCCTGCTACGCCGGTACGGGTTGCAGCCGGAGAGCCTGCTGGTGGTCTACGACGAGCTGGATCTGCCGTGGGGCGCGTTGCGGCTCAAGCAAAAGGGATCGGCGGCGGGTCATAATGGTATGCAGTCCATCATCGACTCGCTGGGGACTTCCGACTTTGCCCGGCTGCGAATCGGCATTCACCCGGGCCATCCGGTTTCGGACGGGGCCAAGTATGTATTGCGTCCCTTCGGCCGGGCAGAGATCGACAAAGTCGAGGGACTCGTGGGCCGCGCGGCGGACGTTGTTCGCGACGTGCTTGCCGAAGGGGCGGAAAAGGCCATGGCGCGTTGCAACCGCCGCGCACCCGAGCCACGGGAATAAAGCATCATGAGAATCTACGAACTGGGCTTCATCCTGAAGCCCGACCTGCCCGAGCAGGACGCTCAGGCCTCGGTCGATGCCGTCAAGCAGGCGCTGACCGATGGCGGAGCCATCATCGACAAGGTCGACGACTGGGGCAAGCGCAAGCTGGCCTACCGCGTGGGTGGATTCTGGAACGGCCACTACGTCTTCATCCAGTATTCCGCCGAGGACAGCTCCTCGCTCAATCGAGAGGTCGAGCGCAGGCTGCGGGTCGCGGACACAATCGTCAAGTACATGACGATTCGCATCGACGAGGATCTGAAGCGGCTGAAGAAGGCGAAGGACCGGCGCGCGAAGCGGGCGCCCAGGCTGGCGGCTAAGGACGCGGGTCGGGGGGGCGAGGCCGCGCCTGCCAGGCCGCAGGCGCCCGGTGCGCCCCAGCCCGAGAAGCCCGCGGCCCCGGAGAGCGTGCCGTCCGCCGCGTAGGCGCGGGCGAACGAGAGGATTCCACGAATGGCTGAGAGCGAAACGAAACCACCCGCCGCCGCACCAGCGGCACCCGTTGCACCCGCGCGGAGCGCGTCGCCCGGAGATCGGGGAGGTCCGCCGCGAAGAGACCGGGACCGGGGCGGCTCCGACGGACGCGGTCGCCCGGGAGGCAAGCGATTCTTCCGCCGGCGCAAGGTCGATTACTTCAGCGTCAACCGCATCGACCATATCGACTACAAGGACGTGGACACGCTGAAGCAATTTGTCGGCGATCGCGGCAAGATCAACCCGCGCCGCCACACAGGGCTGAGCGCGAAGCACCAGCGCGACCTGCGTCGCGCGATCAAGCGTGCCCGCAACTTGGCTCTGCTTCCCTTCGCGGGCGTGGTCGAGAAGGCGAAGTCCGGAGGACGGTCCGATGCTTGAGGTCATCCTGAAGAAGGACATCTACCGGCTGGGCGATCGGGGCGAGGTCGTGCGCGTGGCGTCCGGGTACGCGCGGAACTACCTCTATCCCCAGCGTCTGGCCATTCCAGCTGACAAGGGCAGCCTGAAGCAGTTGCAGGCCATGAGGGCCGCCGCCGACCGTGAAGCGGTGCGCGTCAGGGGCGATGCGGAGAAGCAGCTTAGCGCCCTCGAAGGCGTCGTGGTGCGAGTGGTCGCCCGTGCGAGCCTGAACAACCAGCTCTACGGTTCGGTCAATGCCCGGGATATTGCAGCAAAGCTGGCCGAGACTGGCATCGAAGTGGACCGCCACAGAATCCACATGACGACCCCGATTCGCAGCTTGGGCGACTACGACATCCCCGTGCATATCTATAAGGAACTGGCGTCGACGATCAAGGTGGAAGTTCGGGCGGAAGGCCGCGAAGACGAGCCCCTGACCCGCTCCCTGGAATCGGCAGCGCAACTGGAATTCGCGCCCGCTCCGGTCCGGACCGAGGAGTCCGAGGACCAGGCGGAGGCCACTGCGGAGGCAAGCGAGCTGACGGAGGCAGCTGCCGAATCCGACTCGCCGGCTGAGGCGGCTGCGGAGACCGCAGAGACCGCAGAGGGCGCAGAGCCGGCGGAAGCCGGCGCCGAAGTTCCGGCCCCCGAGGGCGAGGCCGGTGCAGAATAGCTTTTTCGACCTGACCGGCCACACGGCGGTGGTGACGGGCGCTGCCCGCGGCATCGGAGCCGGAATCGCGACGCGCTTGGCGAGGGTGGGCGCGACAGTGGCCGTCGCCGACCTGAATGCCTCTGACGCCGCCTCCACGGCGGCCGGGATTTGCTCGGAGGGCTTGCGCGCCTTTCCAGTCGAAATCGACGTGTCGGACGCGGATTCGGTAGCGAGAGCGATGGGTTCGGTGCTCGACCGGCAGGGACGCATTCAGGTGCTGGTGTGCAATGCCGGTATCGCCGGCACGGCGCTGCCTGCCTGGGAGCAATCCGATCGCGACTGGCAGTCCGTCATCGACGTGAACCTCAGCGGCGTCTTCTACTGCTGCCGGGCCGCGCTCCCGACGATGGTCGAGCACAACTACGGGCGAGTCGTCAATATCGCCTCGCTCGCCGGCAAGGAAGGCAATCCGAACATGGTCGCCTATTCCGCCTCGAAGGCCGGCGTGATCGCGATGAGCAAGTCCATGGGCAAGGAGACGGCGCAGTACGACATCTGCGTCAACGCGATCAGCCCCACTGTGATCCGAACGCCGATCCTCGATCAGCTGACCGAGGACCAAGTGAACTACATGACCTCTCGGATTCCCCGGGGCCGCACAGGGACCGTGGAGGAGGTCGCGGCCGTCGCCCACTTCCTGGCCAGCCCGGACTGCTCGTTCGTGACCGGCCAGTGCTACGATGTGAGCGGCGGGCGAGCCACTTACTAGACGAAGTCCGAAGCCCCATCCCGGAGGTATCCTTGCGTCTGTTCTTGAAGGCCCTTGGAGTGACGCTCATCGTTGCTGTCGCGCCCGTAACCGCTGCCGTGACCATTGAGAGAATCGAATACGCCGGATGGCCCAACTGCTACCGGGTCTCGAACGGCGAGGTCGAACTTGTCGTGACCTCGGACGTGGGCCCGCGCATCATCCGCTATGGATACCCGGGCGGGCAGAACCTCTTCGTTGAACTCGAGGAGGATCTCGGCCAGACAGGGGGCGAGAGCTGGCGTCTCTACGGCGGCAGCCGCCTCTGGGTGGCGCCGGAAGATGCCGTTTACAGCTACGGAGCCGACAACGACCCCGTCGAAATCCAGGTGTCGGGCAACAAGCTGACTGCGCAAGCGCCGGTGGAGAACACCGGGGTTCAGAAGCGGATCGAGGTGGAACTCGCGGAGCAGGGCACCGAGGCCAGGGTGCGCTACGTGCTCGAGAACCGCACGATCTGGCCGCTGCGGATCGCCACCTGGGTGCTCACGATGATGAATCGCGGGGGAGTCGGGATTACGACCCTGCCGCCGCGGGGCACGCACCCGGAGGTGCTGGCGCCTACCAATCCCCTGATCGTGTTCGCCTTTACGAACATGAGCGACCCGCGGTGGAGCTGGCTGGAAAAGTACATCGCCCTGCGACAGGATCCGAGCAATTCCGACCCTGAGAAGATCGGCCTGTTCAATCCCGCGACGAGGGGGGCGTACTTGCTGAATGGCGAGCTGTTCGTGAAGAAGTTCGAGGCGTCGCCCGACGAGGAATACCCGGACATGGGCTCGTCATTCGAGGCGTTCACGAACGAGCGGTTCCTGGAACTCGAGACTCTCGGCCCAATGCGGGTACTCCGGCCCGGCGAATCGATCGATCACCTAGAAGTCTGGTCGCTACATCGCCCGGTTTCCGTGGACAGCTGGGACGATGCCGGGCTCGACCGCGCGCTAGGGCCCTACCTGGAGTAGTGGTACGCACGGTCGCGGGCCGGCTGCCCGCAACGGGGCGCGTCGGCCTGCTGCCTGCGGCGTTCAATCCGCCCACCACCGCGCATCTCGCGCTCGCGGAAGCCGCCCAGCGGCGTTTCGCTCTCGGCCAGGTTGTCTACGTGCTGTCCGAGGCCATGCCGCACAAGCGAATCGAACGGCCCGGACCCGCGGAGAGATTGCAGTGGCTGTCCGCAATCGCTGAGGATCGGCCCGACCGAGCCGTGTCGGCGTGCAGCGACGGACTCGTGATCGACATCGTCCAGGCATTTCGCGCGGAACTGGGAGCCGGCTGCGAGATTTTCGTCATCGCCGGGCGGGATGCCGCCGAACGGTATGCGACCTGGGACTACGGGGACGGGATGCCATTCGCGGAGCAACTCCGGCTCTACCGCCTGCTGGTGGCGTCGCGACGCGGACCTTATGCCGTGGCTCCCGAGCATTCCGGTCGCATCTCGCCGTTCGGGATCGACGCCCGGTACGAGGAAGCGTCTTCGAGCGCCGTTCGCGAGGCCATCCGCGACGGACAGAGATGGGGTCATATCGTGCCGCCCGCGATCCGCGCCGCAGTTGGTGCCGCGTATGGCGAGGTCCGACCATGAGCACTTCGCTCGTCGTGTACCAGCCTGGCGCGGACGGAGCCCTATTCCACCGAAGGGGGCTGCTCGCCGAGATGGAGCGCGGCTTGCGCGCCTTGGAGCGCGAGTATGCTCGGGACGTGGAGAGGATCCGCCAGTTCGAGAGGCGCTACCGCCCGGCAGTCGGAGATCGATACGACGAGCTCGAGCGCCTCAGGGAACGAACGAACCGCGCGTGGGAAGCACTCGGCCGGGCCCGAACTCGCGCAGGGGCCGACGCGGAGAGCGGCAAGGGGCTGCAGGAAGGCCTCGGCGAGTCCGCCCCCAGGCCCGGCGGGGAGGCGAGAAGGCTGTTCCTCGCGCTCGCCCGTCAGATCCACCCCGACCTCGCCAAGGACGAGAACGAGCGTCGCAGGAGGCACGAGGTCATGGCGGAGGCGACCCTGGCCTACCGCGACAACGACGAGCGCCGGCTGCAGTGGCTTCTGGAGCACTGGCGGGCGGAGAGCGAGCCGATTCTCGGGTTCGGATACGGATCCCAGTGGTCGCGAACGAACCGGCAGATCGCGTGGGTGCGCTACCGGGGCCGAGAGCTGCAGTACTCGATCGGCCAGCTTCACTCCTCTCCAGTGGCAAGGATCATGCAGGAGCACGAGATCGCCCGCTCCTCCGGCCGGAACCTGATTCTGGAAATGCGCCGGCAGATCCATCAGGAACTGGAGGAAGCCTACCGGGAGCTTGACCGGTTGCGAGCCGCGATCGCGGACCTACCGCCAGAATTTCGAGGCGCGGTCGAGGCCGAAGCCGGGCTCTGACGATGGCGCGACCGGAGACTGCGCCTGCCGCGACCCGGGCGAGCCGGAACGGGGACCGTTCGATCCGAATCGCGGGCGCCGGTTGCAACTCCGCATGCCCCTTCCTACCATTGAGAGAGCATCGTTGATGACACGTCGCGAACTCCTGCTTGCCAGCGCCACCGCGTCGCGCCTCATGGAAGCCCAAATGCCAGCCAAACGACTCGGTCTCGATCTGTTCAGCCTGCGGTCGCAGGGCTGGTCCGCATTCGAGCTTCTCGATTTCGCCAGCCAGAACGGCGTCACTGTAGCGAACTTCTCCGAGCCGAGATTCCTCGGGGGCACGGAGGTGGATCATCTCAAGCGGGTCCGGGAGCACGCAGACAGGCTCGGTATCCAGGTCGAGGTCGGCTTCGGCTCGATATGCCCTACTTCCACGCGCTTCCTCAAAGAAGACGGCACTGCCCGCGAGCAGCTGCTGGAGATGTTCGGCATCGCTCAGATCCTGGGATCCCCTTTCGTGCGCTGCTATCTCGGCAGCGCCGACGAGCGCAAGGGCGAAATCCCCTTGGAACAACACATCGAGAACACCATCGCAGCCTGCAAGTCCGTGCGCGACGAGGACGGGCGTCACGGCATCAAGATCGCCGTCGAGAACCACGCGGGGGACCTGCAGGCCCGCCAGCTGCGCCACTTGGTGGAGGAAGCCGGCACTGATTACGTGGGCACGCTGGTGGATGCCGGCAACGCAACTTGGACGATGGAGGACCCCTTTCACACCTTGGAAGTCCTCGCGCCGCTCGCGCTGACAACGGGTATCCGCGACTCGCGCATCTGGCTCGATGACGGTTCAGTCAACGTGATGTGGGTTCCCATGGGCCAGGGAAATATCGGTATCGACCGATGGGCACGGCGATTCTGGGAACTGCGTCCCGACCTAGCCTTCTCGCTGGAAATCATCAACCTTCGGTTCGCGCGGAAGTTCGCAGTGAGGGAAAAGACCTTTTGGGACCAATACAGGGACGTACCAGCGTGGGTTTACGAAGACTTCATGGCGCTGGCTCGTACCGGCGAGCCGTACGATCCGCCCGAGGGCGATCCCGTGGAACTGGAGCGACGCGAGGTCGCGGCAGACCTTGCCTACAGCAGGCGGCTGCTGGGACTCGGCTAGACCAAGTACCGGAACGCCTGTCTGGATTGACGGCCGTTTCGCGTACACTCTTTCAAATGCTCGGAGATTTGCGAATGTCTTTTCGAATCCTGATTCTTCTGGTTACCGCGGTCGCGACCGCCCTTGGGGGCGAGATTCCCCGCGCCGAGCCGGCCGAGGTCGGCCTTTCCCAAGAGCGCCTCGACCGGATCACGCGAGCGATGGAGAGCGGCGTCGCCAACGGACACCTGGCGGGGGCGATCGGCGTTGTCGCCCGCAAGGGCAAGATCGCGTACTGGGAGACCGTCGGGATGGCCGACAGGGAAGCCGGCAAGTCGATGAGCGACGACACGATCTTCCGCATCTACTCGATGACCAAGCCGATCGTCGGCGTCGCCTTGATGACGCTTTACGAGGAGGGCCGGTTCGCACTGAACGATCCGGTCAAGACGCACATTCCCGAACTGGGCGACCTGAAGGTCCTGGTCGACGGAGAAGAGGTGCCCTCCGATCGCGAGATGACGGTCCAGGACCTGATGCGGCACACCTCGGGCATGACGTACGGACTGTTCGGAGACAGCGCGGTCGACAAGATGTACACGGACGCCGATGTCCTGGGCGGGAACAAGACCATCGCCGAGTTTGTCACCAAGCTCTCCAAGCTGCCGCTCAAGCACCAGCCAGGCTCGGCGTGGGAGTACAGCGTGTCCGTGGACGTGCAGGGCCGACTGATCGAGATCCTCTCCGGCAAGGACCTCGCGACGTTCATGAAGGAGCGAGTCTTCGATCCTCTCGACATGCGCGACACCTCGTTCAGGATGACCAAGGACAAGGCCGGCCGGTTCGTGCAGATCTACCAGAAGAGCGAGGACAAGCAAGCGATCGTCCCGGCCCCGAAGAGCAGCACAACGCGCTACTACGAGGACACCCAGTGGTATTCGGGTGGCGGAGGGCTCGTGTCCACGACCCGGGACTATCTCCGCTTCTGCCAGATGATGCTCAACGGCGGCACCCTTGACGGCCAGCGGATCCTCAGCCGGAAGACCGTGGATCTCATGAGGATCGACCACGTTGCGAGCGTGCCCCGCGCATCGTCCATTTCGAGGGCGGGCTACGGGTTCGGGCTGGACTTCGCAGTTCACCTCGATCCGGCGGCGAGCGGCCTGAACGGCTCCGTCGGCGAGTACAACTGGGGCGGCCTGGCCGGCACGTCCTTCTGGATCGATCCCGAGGAGGAGCTGATCGGCATCTACATGATCCAGATGCTGCCGCCCCGGTTCAGCGCCGGGCAAGCCCAGTTCAAGCGCCTCGCCTATCAGGCGATCGCCGATTGACACCGATTGGAATCGTCCCGACGATTCGGGGTGCGCATGCCCGCTTCCCGAACGCGAGCGTCGCGTCAACGCTGTGCCAGCGCACACAGCGGACGGCAGCTCCCCGAGCGCGTCGCGGAATTGGATATACTGACGCGCGACAGTAGCTTGGGCGGCCCGGCCAGTGCTGCAGCCAGCTCGAGCCAGGAGCAGCGATCATGATCCTGATGGAACCCGGATCGATTCGTCACCTGCTAGCCTTTCTTGCCCTCGCAGCCACGGTTTCCGCGGCCGAGATTCCGCCTGCCGGCGAGGGCGTTCGGCTGTTCGACGGCAAGAGCCTGGAGAATTTCGACACGTTCGTCTTCGGGAAGGGTTTCAACCATGACCCCGAGGGCGTCTTCCGGGTTCATGACGGCATGGTTCGCGTGGAAGGAATGCCGTATGGGTATTTCATCACCAAAGAGGAATACGATGACTTCTATCTGCGTGCGGAGTTCAAGTGGGGCGAGGCAACGCATGGGCGCCGGAAGGACAAGGCACGCGATAGCGGCATTCTCTATCGCTCCGTGGACGTGACGAAGAGGGCGGAAGCAGCCGAGACGAACGGCGCCATTTGGCCAAAGGCGCTCGAATTCCAAATCATGGAAGGCGGCACCGGCGATGTCATCCTGCTCGGAGGGTCCGAGCTAACGGTCAAGGGCCAACGGAAGGGCGGCGACCGCGGGATTCAGATCGATCGTTTCAACAAGACCGACCTGGGCCGCCAGGATGGCTGGCCGAAGCACTACCGGGCGCCCGCCGGCTTCCGCGATCCGCACAGCGAAGTCGAAAAGCCTCACGGCGAGTGGAATGTCCTTGAAATGGTCGCTGACGGCGATCGCGTCAAGTATTGGGTCAACGGAGCGCTCGTCATGGAAGGCAGCGATGCCAGCCTGACGAAAGGGAAGATCCTTTTCCAGTCCGAGGGGTCGGAGCTCTTTTTCCGCAACATCAAATTGTGGCCGCTCAAGGAGAAACAGAAGTAGACCTGGAAGCAGCGCTAGAAGGGAGGTTCGAGATGAGCCGCAGATATCTCGCTTCAATCATTGCGGTGGCGACTGTGATCGCGGTTACGTTGCCGCTGCCCGGTATCGCCCAGGCCCAGACGCCTGCGGAGGACACGGCTGCGCCGACGCTTACCGCTTGGGGCGCCCCCGACCTGCGGGGAATCTGGGACTTCCGCACGATTACGCCGTTGGAACGCCCCAGGCATTTGGAAGGGAAGCAGGTTCTGACGGAACCCGAGGCGGATGAACTGGAAGAGCAAACTGCGCAACGTCGCGTAGAAGCCGACACGCCCGCCATCCCAGAGCGCTGTGTCGGCTCTCCGAACTTCGTCGACTGCATTGGCAGTTACAACCAGCTCTGGTTTGACCGCGGAACAGAAGTCATAGCAGACCGGCGAACGTCGCTGATTGTCGATCCGCCCGATGGCAGGATTCCTCCCTTGACGCCCGAGGCGCGGAAGAGGGCGGACGCTATCGCGGAGATCAGGCGACGTCCCCCTCGCGGCCCCGAGGACCGCCGGGTAGGCGCGCGTTGCATCGTGGGATTCAACTCCGGTCCGCCCATGAGCCCAAGCGCCTACAACAACAACATGCAGCTTTTTCAGACACCTCGATACGTGGCGATTCTCAACGAGATGGTCCATGACGTCCGGATCATCCCGTTGGACGGGCCGGCCCATCTGCCCTCCCGGATTCGCCAGTGGATGGGCGACTCGCGCGGCCGCTGGGAGGGTGACACGCTGGTCGTCGACACGACGAATCTGAGGGACGAGACCATGTTCAAGGGCTCTGGCGAGAACCTGCACGTGATCGAACGGTTTCGACGTGTCGACGCCGACACGCTGCTATACGAGTACACGATCGACGACCCGGAGTCGTTCGAGAAGTCGTGGACGGCGGTATTTCCGATGATGAGGAGCGAGGGGCCGATCTTCGAGTACGCCTGTCACGAGGGCAACTACAGCATGTTCAATATTCTCTCTGGAGCGCGCTCCGAAGAGAAGGCCGCCGCCCAGGCCGCGCAGCAGGAGTCGAAATCCCCGTGAGGGAACATCCGTTCAGAGCTCGGGTGCCCGCGGTCGGCTCCTGACGCCGGAACCGGTCCCCTGGATCCCGCCCAACCCGACTTCGTTGCAGTTTGACGGGAGTCAGCTCAGGGTCTGCGATTCATCAACCCACCCGAGGCAAGATCGGCCTCTCCTATTGGCTGTCTGGCAGCAAGCCCTTGCGGATCTTGGCGACTACGGTGAAATGGGGGTCCACGACATTGGCGATGTCGTATTCCAGCGCGTGCCCCATCAGCAATGACGAGCCTCGTTCATCGAAACCGTAGTCGCTCATCAGCCAGCGCTGCAGCTCGGTCGTCGCGTGCTGCAATGCCTGCAGCAATGGTCGGGCGCTGCCAATCGCCATCAGATGCTCGTCAGTTTCCAGGCGGGGCCAGCCGATCTCTTGGTCCTTGATGAGATCCACGGTGAACTCGACGTCCATTGACACCTCAAGCGCATTCCCGACAACCTCGCCGTCACCCTGGCGCGCGTGACCGTCGCCTACGAACAGCAGCGCACCCGGCTCGGAGACTGGCAGCATCAGCTTGGTGCCCACGACCATGCCGTTGTAGTCCATGTTGCCGCCGAAGGCACCGGGGGTGCTGGTCGCAACGGCCTCCTTGCGAGCGGGTGCAACCGCGACGCACCCCAGCATCGGCCGGAGAGGAACCTCGATGCCTGAAGGCCGAATCGCATCTGATGCAACCTTGGCCATGCCACGCTCCTTGTCGATCTCCCAAGTCTCGGTCGTTTGCTCGCGCTCGGCTTCGTGGCGAAGAAAAGCCGGGTCCGCGGTGTAGGGCGCAAGGACGCTGCTCGACCAAGCTGTAGCGCGGCTCGGTTCGATCTTCTCGAATCGCACCACCAGGACATCGCCCGGTTCAGCGCCTTCCACATAGAAAGGACCAGTCTGGGGATTCGGGCGCTCCCCCACTTTTTGATCCTCGGCGTCAAAACCACGGGCGTCGATCGTTCTTGTGACGACGCGGTCGCCGGGCGCGATTTTCAAGACCGGTTCATGGGCGAACGAGAACGTGTTGTGGTAGCGCGTCGGCTGGAATCGGTGCGTTTCCGCTACGGCTGTCACTGCGGTCATCAGCGAGATCATAACGAGAACCGTTCTCGGCGCAATCATTTGGGGTCCTCCAGCCGGCGCGAATCCACGGCCCGATACTCGAAGTTCATTCCTCGGGATGCGATGGCTCCGCTGTCTGGCGTTGTGCATTGTCGCACTACGCTCCGCGGAAGCCAGCGCTGCATCGATCTTGCTCGCCGGAAGCACCGTCGCCGTTGACCATCAACTTGCCGTGGTTCCGGCCGTCGCTACGGAGGCTCGTGGGTCGGCTGCGGCCTTCACGAACGCCCCCGCCAGGCGCCTCGCCGGCAATTGGCCAAGACACGATCCCGAAACGAACGCTGTTCCGCTCCGTTGAACACGCACCTCCACGATTCGCAGCGAGCGGCGATGCGCGAGCCCAGCCGAGCAGGGGCCAAGCCTTGCGGAAGCAAGCAATGGGGCTCTCGACCGCAGCCTCTTCCCGCTGCGACGCTCGCAGGGGCTACGCCTCCGGAGCCAGCGCGAGGACGCCGCGGGCCACCCGACCCGCTTCCATGTCCTCGAACGCCTTGCCTAACTCGTCCAGCGAGTAGCGCTTGGTGATCAGGTCGTCGAGAGGCAGCCTGCCGCCTAGGTACAGGCCGAGCAGCCTCGGCAGGTCCAGGCGCGGGCGGATCGAGCCCGCGAACGACCCGAGAAGCCGCTTGTTCTGAAGGACCAGCGCTCCCGCCGGAATCTCGACTGCCTGCTTTGCGGCGTGCAGGCCGACGATTGTCGCGGTACCGCCGGGGCGCACGGCCTTGATCGACAGGTCGATTGTCGCTGCGGCACCGACGCTGTCGAACACGTATTCAGGACCCCCGCCTGTCAAAGCCCGCAGGTCTTTCGAGACGTTCTCGCTGGCGGCAGAGTTCAGCGTGTCGTCCGCTCCCAGGGCCTTGGCGAACTCCAACTTCGAGTCCAGCACGTCCACAGCAATGATCGGGTTGCAGCCGGCAAGCTTGCAGCCCATCAAGGCGCTGAGCCCTACGCCGCCGCATCCGATCACGGCGGCGGGCAGCCCGGGCTGGGCTTGGGCGGTGTTCATCACCGCGCCGACTCCCGTCGCCACCGCGCAGCCGATCACCGCCGCGACGTCGAACGGCACGCCGTCCGGGATCGGCACGACGCTCGATTCGTCGATTACCGCGTGCTCCGCCATGGTTGCCGCGCTCAGGAAGTGCTTGAGAGGCAGTCCGTCCGCGGTAGTTAGCCGGGACGTGCCGTCAACCAGCAGCGCCTTGAATGTGGTTTCCGCGAGTCGCTCGCAGAGGTTTTGCCGACCATTCAGGCAAGTCTGGCAGGACTCGCACGCCGGGAGCCAGTTGACGACGATCCGGTCGCCCGGCTTGCACCGCGTAATTCCGCTCCCGACGGCCTCGACGATTCCCGCGCCTTCATGCCCTAAGACCAGCGGAGGGACTGCTCGCAACTCGCCGCGGAGAGTGTGCAGGTCCGAGTGGCACACGCCGGCCGAGCACATCCGTACCAGCACTTCGTGTTCCTTGGGAGGAGCGAGGTCGACCTCCTCGATCGCAAGGTGTCCGATTTCTCGAGTGACTGCTGCACGTGTTCTCATGGGGCGGGTATCCGAAATTGCTCGCTGCCGGATCGCATTGCGGACGGCGCGGGCAACTCACAATTCTAGCGAAGGCTCCCGTTTCGGGTACGACGCCAGCTTGATCTCAGGCAAAGGCGGGCAGGGAGCCAGATCCTAAGAGCCTCGGAATCACGATCTGTCGTCTGGCCGGTTGGTGGGGGGCGGGCCGATTCTCGCGGGCACCAGGCCCGCTCCACGCCGCGTCTGCCGTCCCCCGGTCTTCCGACGGTCGGTCCCGCCCACTGCGTTCCGCAGCTAGCTGCGGGCGGCTGCGGTCGGGGAACGCCGGTCTCTGTAACGCCCTGATGCCAAATTTCGCCTAGATTCGTAGCCTGTGGAGGCTTGTTACCGTGACTGGCGGCTTAGCCACGGGATCCATCATGAGTACTAATGCATGTCCCCTATTTCTCGTATTCGCTCTTGCGTTGGGATTGCCATTTCAAGCGAAGTCGCAGGATTCCGGAAACAGCGGCTCGACCGGCTCGAGCGCGGCCGGATCCAGTTCCGAGTCCTCAAGCGTTGAATCCTCCGAACCGGAGCCTGCTGAAGCCGCCGCGACCGCGGCGCCGGCCTCTGACTCGGCCGACAGGACGCGCCTGAACCTGCTGGGGGAAGTGAATTCGGAACAGGGCGAAGGACGGCGCAACGAGAATGTGCGCCTCACCCTCATCGATAACAACGTATTGCGCGAGCTCAACGAGCGTCTCGGAATCTCGGCCACCGCCGTGAAGGCCTTCCAGGTCGATCGTTCCTACTGGGCGACCGAATACGGCGGCCCTCCCTCGCGCCCCCTCCACAACCCTCCCGCCAGAGCGTCCCGCGTGAACGGGAACTTTTTCCTGACCCACACCAACAGCGCCGTGAGCGCCCGATCCTTCTTCCAGGTGGGCGCAGTGCAGCCCGCGCATAGCAACAACTACGGCTTCACCGTCGGTACGCCGATCTGGAGGGGCGCTGCGCTGACCGTCAACGGGAGCCAGACGCGCAACAGGGGCCAGGTCAACGGCAATGTCCTCGTGCCCACTCTCGAGGAGCGCGCTCCGCTGACCAACGACCCGGCCACAAAAGCGTTCGTGCAGCGCATCATGGACGCCTTTCCGGTCGCGGTGCCCAACCGCACCGATATCAACCCGCGCGCGCTCAACACCAACGCGCCGCAGGACATCGCCAACGACCGCGTCTCCGCGACCCTGGACCAGCAGACAGGGGGCGACGGTCGGATCACCATGCGGTACGGCCTCGTGCTCCAGAATGTCGATGCCTTCCAGCTGGTCGGCGGTCAGAACCCCAATACGACCACCCGGAACCACCAGTCGCGCATCACCTGGAACAAGAGCTGGACGCCTCAGCTGACCGGCGACTTCTCCGCCGGGTTCGACCGAGTGGGATCGCAGCTCATTCCTGACGAGAGTTCGATCGGACCGTGGATCCGAATCGGCCGGGAACTCAACTCCATCGGGCCTGCCGGCCGGTTTCCAGTGGACCGGGCCGGCAATAATTTCCGCTACGGCGCGCGCATGCGCTACCGTCGCGGGAATCACAACTTCACGTTTGGTGGCGACCTGCACCGGGGCCAGATCAACGGCAGCGAGCTTCAGGACCACCGCGGCCGCTTCATCTTCCGCCAGAACTTCGGCCGGGACGGCGTGACGAACCTGCGCATGGGGCTGGCGAGCAACTACTCGGTTGCCATCGGAAACGTTCATCGCGGATTTCGCAGATGGATGTCGCAAGTCTACGTCGGCGACGAGTGGAAGGTCAGTAGCGAGCTCACTCTCAGCCTGGGCCTGCGTTGGGAGCCTGTCGCCAAGCCGACCGAGGTCAACGACCTCACCCGGATCCCCTATTCGTCGGATCTCAACAATTTCGCGCCGCGGTTCGGGTTCGCGTATCGCATGCCGGGCCGCTGGGGAGCGCTGCGCGGCGCCTACGGCCTCCACTACGGCGAGATCTTCACCGCGACGTATATCCAGTCCCGCATCAATCCTCCCCAGAACATCACCGTTGTCGTGCAGACGCCCGATCTGGTGGATCCTCTCAAGGATATGCGCCCGATCTCCTTCGATCCGGACGTCCGCTCGGTGACCTTCGACGTCGCGCCGGACCTGACGATCCCCTACACCCACAACTACAACTTCTCCTGGGAGTTCGAGCTAGCGAGGGACTGGACGCTTGACCTCGCCTACGTCGGCAGCCGCTCGCACAAGCTGCTCGCGATGTTCTTCCTCAATCGCGCCCGGATCGTGGAGGGCATCCCGCAAACCACCAGGACGGTCAACGCGCGCCGGCCAGACCAGCGCTACTTCAACTTTCTCCACGTGACGAACGGATCCCGGGGATACTTCGACGCGGGCCGGGCCACGCTGCGGATTCCCCAATCGGCAGGCCTGAGCTTCGAAGCTTCCTACTGGTGGAGCAAGGCAATCGACCTGGGAGGCAGCTACCTGAATACCGCGGCCAACGCCAACCGGCTGCAAACGGAGAGCCCCTCCGAGTTCGACATGCACGGAGAGCTGCGCTCGGTCAGCAACTTCGACCAACCCCACGCGGCGCTGTTCAACGTCAGCTATCAAACCGCCCCGCTCACCGGCCAGCACGGGCTGATCCGCAACCTGTTCGGAGCGTGGCAGCTGAGTTCGGTGGTGCTCTTGAAGTCGGGAACGCCCTTTTCCGTGCAGTCTGGCTCGGATGCACCCGGCTTCGGCAATGTCGACGGGTCGCAGAGCGACACTCCGATCGTGGAGAACGTGTCGGTCCTCGGGCGCTCGATCGACCACCCTGACACCGCGTTCGACCGGTTGCCGGCCAGCGCGTTCTCGTTCATCAATCCGACGGACCTGCGCGGCAACCTCGGACGCAACACGTTCCGGCGGGACGGGATTGCGAACATCAACATGGCCCTGTCGAAGTCATGGAGCCTGGGCGGCGACAACACGCTGCTGTTCCGTGCCGAGTCGCTAAATTTCACCAATCATCCGCAGTTCCAGGAGCCCGGAGCGCAGCTGGCGCAAGGCAATTTCGGACGGATCACGAACACGCTTAACGACGGCAGGGCGTTTCGGTTTACCCTGCGATTCACGTTCTGATGGCGAAGCCGGCATGAACGTCGGCGGACCGACCTGCTCAGTTGGGGTCATGGGCTGCCTCTTGTGAAGATGGGAGAGCTTGCGTGCTTGCCGGGAGGCTTGCCGTCCGTGCCTCGCCTCGGTCTAGCAACACGGGGCAATACCTCTCTGGAGATTGACGACATCCACTTCGCGCTGGAGCGCGGAGTGCGGTACTTCAATTGGTGCGGCAAGCCCGACGGCTTGTCCAGCGCGATGGCCGGTCTTGGGGCGTTGCGGCGAGAGGTCGTTCTGGCTGCCCAAATCAAGGCACGGTCGGCCGACGAAGCCGAGCGCGAGATGGACCGCATTCTCGCGCAGACCGGAAGCACCCAACTGGATATCGGGACGCTCTACTACGTTGAGTCCGAGGACGAGTGGCGTGAGATCACGGGACCGCTCGGGGCCTGGAGCGCACTTGCCCGGCGTCAGCAGGCCGGGGAACTGCGATTGCTCGGCCTCACTAGCCATCAGCGCATCCTGGCAGCGAACTGGGCCGGTGAACTGTCCCCTGCTGGCGGGCGGCGCCTGGACCTGCTGATGATTCGCTACAACGCTGCCCACACGGGTGCCGAGCAAGATGTGTTCCCGGTGACGACCGAATTGGGCATGCCGGTAGTGACCTTCACGGGATTGCGGTGGACGGATTTGCTCCGGGCGACACCGGACGACCCGCCGGGGTTCCTGCCACCTGGAGCTGCCGACTGCTACCGCTTCTGCTTGGCGCATCCGGCGGTCTCGGTCGCCCTTGCAGCGCCGAATGGCCGAGCCGAGCTGCTTGAGGACTTGCAGGTGCTTTCCGACGCGAGTGTTCCTGGCGACGAGTGGGTCAGATCGATGCGCGAGCACGGCCGACGGGTCCACCGCCATGCGCGGCAATTTTGGTAGCGACGCGGGAGTCTTGTGTTCCGTGCCTCTTCCGCAGAGCCTGAGCGCTTGAAACCAGCAAGGCCGAGCCCCCGCGGTGGAGGGGCGGGTTCGTCGAGACGGAGCCCGGAGACGGCGCGAAACCGAGGAGCAAGGTGCTTGGGCTTGTCTTGGCCGTGGACCCGCAAGAGTGTTGTTCCTTGGACCGCGTGGAGGCGGATACCATTCCAGACATGAAGTTGGGGGGCTGGCGAGCCTGAATAGAGCCCAGGGGGCCCAGCTCAGCGGACAGCGTGAACTCGAAAGTACCCTCTTGGTAGCATGAATCGGTGCTCTACACTCATGCGATCGCTCGCCGGAGTGGCAGATACTGGGCAATCGCAACTCATCGGGACAGGAGATGCAACTCGACCTGGGATCATGCGTTGTGCGGTCGTTTTGCGACACGGACGCCGCTGATCTGGCCCGGCACGCCAACAATCGAAAAGTATGGCTGCAATTGCGCGACCGGTTCCCGCACCCCTACACGATCGACGATGCACGGCGTTTCATCACGTTCGCTCGCGGTCGAGACCCCGAGACGAACTTCGCGGTCACCGTCAGCGGCGTGTCGGTTGGCTCGATCGGCGCAACACTCCGCGACGACGTAGAGCGCTGCTCGGCAGAAGTCGGTTACTGGCTCGGGGAGCCGTACTGGGGCTTCGGCATCGCCACACTCGCGCTTACGGGGTTCACCCGCTTTGCCTTTGCCGCTTACGACCTGGAACGATTGTTTGCGGTGCCCTTCGCCTCGAACTCCGCATCCTGTCGCGTGTTGCAGAAGGCAGGATACCGTCTCGAGGGCCGGATGCGTCGGAGTGCCATCAAAGACGGCACCGTGCAAGACCAGCTCCTGTATGCCATCCTGCGCGGAACAGGAGCGCCGCCTGAAGGCGCGTAGTGTGCTGAAAGGAATTTTCGAGCTACCGATGGCGACCGAGAATCTCTCAATGCCACAAGCGTTGGCACACAAGCGTTCATGAGCGGGGCGCCGCTCACCCCGACGTCACGGAACCCTAAGCAGGTGCTTTGCGAAGAATCGCCGGGAGAGCGAGTGCGCCTCGAATCGAGTGTTTCCCGCGGTCGAATTCTAGACTGAAGTTCTGGCCCGTTTTTCCCGCACGGAAGCCTATAACTGACTAATTCCACTGTACTTAATCCGGTTTAATGGGTCCGCAGTTCTTGAAACTTGTAGGCACTAGAAGGGGCAGCCGTGCACATCTCCATCCTCAAGTCCGTGCAGAACGGCAAGGTCTACCACTTCAAGTTCCTCCGCTGGTCCTACCGCGACGACAACGGCAGGGTCCAGAAAAAGGACCCTCGCCAACCTCTCCCACCTCCCGGCTGCGGCCATCGGGCTGCTCAAGGCTCATCTCGCCGGCCGTGTTGAACTTCCCATTAATCCGTGAATTCTCATCCGAGTATTCCGTGGTCAAGCATGAACGAGTTCTCAAGTAAATCCGCCGCTGCAGGACAGGAATGGCTGCAACAATGTCCATAAGTCCCTTGTCATGAGCCACTTGTTGCCCGTTCCCTTCCACCTGCTGCTCCAAGCTAATCCGATTCCCAACCGTTCCGTGACGCCTCAATCTGAGACATTTCTGACGGAATAAACCAAAAACAACACCCGGAGTTGCTGAAAGGAATCCGGGCCTAACGTCCACGATCACTGCTTGTAGGCAGTAGGCGCAAATTTCTCTCAAGCGCATCTGCTTGGAAAACAAGGGGTTGCGCTCAAAAACCCTTCAGAACTTAAGCCTAGAACGGTCTAGCCAAGGCTGTCCTGCTGGACGCTGACGTCCTTGAGCAGACGCAAGAGACGATGCCGCTGCTCAAGGTCCCCGCTCCGAGGAACCGTCAGATTGGCGGCGGCGATGTGCATCCCACAGCCAATACCTGATCGCTCGGCTTCGGCAGCGCACCAAGACCTCCGATGTGCCTTGAAGTTCAGCTGACAAGCGACGAGATGCACGACCTGGAGGACACCTGCAACCATATCGACAGTCACGACTCGCCAAGCCGTACGGGAGGCGTTCGATAGGGGCGACCTGCCTCTCGACTAAGAGCAGGCCCTGGTTGCCCGGATCCTCCACCGGGAGATGGAGCTGCGCCTCGATCCCTGTGCCGGTCGGTGTCTTGATGTCAGCCCGCTGCAACCCGCCGTCGGGATCCGCATGGGTCAACGCCCTGCTGCGATTGGGGAAGTGACTATCGCATTCCCGGTGCCAGTTGGCTTCTTACTCCACCGTACCCTGCACCAGCCGGTACCTAGCGGCCGTTTGAGCTCGGTCAGCGTCATGCTCATGATGCCGAGGGAATGGGCTCCAGCAGCAGCTTTGCCGTATCGAGGAGCCGGTCCTTCCAGGCGATCTGGTCAAGCCAGGGCTGCGGAATGCCGGACAGGCCGTATAGGGCACCGGCAAGCTGGCCCGTCACCGCCGCCACCGTGTCGGCGTCGTCAGCCAAGTTGGCCGCGAGCAGGACGGCGTTGCGAAAGTTGGCCGTGCGCGCAACCGACCAGATGGCCGCCTCGAGAGTGTGAACTACGTAGCCGCTGGACCGGATCTCGTCCCGTGTGCGTCCGCGCCAACTGCCGCCGATGATCTCGGCAATCGCCCGATCGCCTTCGAATGACTTCGGGGCGAGGACAGCCGGACGTGGCTTGCCGGAAATGGCGTCCGCAAGCATCTCGGCGAAAGCCCGGCAGCCGGCCACCGATGCCTGGGCCGCGTGCGTCGTTCGGGACTGTTGCGCGGCAGCGCAACCAAGCCGGGTGCGGTCGCTCCAGAAGCGCAGGGCGACCGGGGCGAGCCGCATCAGCGAGCCGTTACCCGCACTCAATGGATCGGTCGAACCTGCAAGAGGGTCGCCGGTCTGGCGATAGCGCTCAAGCGCCAGACGGGTCGTGAGCCCGATATCGAAGCAGTGCCCGGTGCACGAATACTCCCCGTACCGCCACCACGACACAAATCGCTCCATGAGATCCCGGCAGTCCAGGCTCTTGGACGCCAGCAAGCTGTCCGCGAGGGCGAGCGCCATTGCCGTATCGTCCGTCCAGCAACCGCGCGGAAGGTTGAAGGGTCCACCCCCCGCCATATCGACTAGTCGCGGGGCCTCGTCGCGGTCGCGGAACTCCAGCGTCGTCCCGAGGGCGTCGCCCACCGCAAGGCCAAGCAAGGCCCCGGAGGCTCGGTCCCGGATGCCGTCTACCGTCGCGGATGGAACGATCGGCGCCCGAGGAGTGCAACGCATCACGTGGCCCTCTTGCTCCCTGGTCTCGATGGCTTCCCTCGAGCGCGCGTCTCGCACCTTGCGGATAGCGTTGTTGCAGGTCTCTCCGAGTTCTACGAGGACGCGGGCGGCGACAGTCCCAGCGCGGCCCAACCCGCCCTTGCAATGGACCAGCACGTCGAATCCCATTCGCAACCGGTCGCGGATGGCCTCGCCAGCGGCCTTCCAGGCACGCTCGAATTCGGCTCCCGGCGGCTGACCGTCGGGGATCGGCAAGTGCCACCACTCCATGTGCCGGCTCTGAACTGCCTCGGGAAGTCCGCGCACCTGCAACAGGTCGAATTCCTGATCGGTGATCAAGCTGACCACCGCTGTCGCCCCCCAACGCTGGACTTCGTCCAAATCGCGATCCAGATCGCGATCCCAAGACCCGGTCCTCCCGCATGGATCCTTCTTGCCCGGGCATAAGGTGAGGCCGATCCGGCCGAAGTCATCGCACGGAATGACAGAGGGGATGCGAAGCGGGTCGCTCTCGCTTGTCTTTGTGCTCGTCACGGCTTGCACGGGCCTTGATCCGATCATATCCACCACGATCCGTCGCTCCAAGCTCTCCGGCATCCGCCCCGGCTGTCGCCGACCCGCGTGTGAACGGTCCTCCAGCGCACCCAGCCCGCCTTGCTGGAATCGCTCCATCCACTTGTATCGCGTCTTGCGGCTGATCTGATAGGTCCGGCAAAGCTCAGCGTTGTTGCCCGCTCCTCCGGACAGCCAATCCTCAAGGAATCTTTTCCTTTCCTGCATCGAACAGGTCTCCTTCCATGGCATACGCCGGAGTGTTACCCATCCGCCCGGTTTTCACTGTCACCCTTCCGTCTGGTCTATACAGTTCCAGCGCCCCCCTCGCTTGCCGGAACACAACACAATTTAGCCGAGTCATGGCCCCCAATTTCTCCCCCCAAAGCCCAGACTGAGAGTTAGAACTCCGAGGGCCGATTCTATAACCTGTGGAACATAAGCAGGTTACGCCAATGCAGCCTAGTAGGCACCCAACCAGCGCATCAGCGTGGACAAGGCCTTGCGGGTGTGCCCGATCAACGGCGCCTGCGCATCGTTCGAAAAAAAAGAGAAGGGATCGATCGAGGCCGGCAAGCTGGCGGACTTTGTCGTCTTCGCTGAAGATCCGCACGAGGTTGAACCGGATCGCGTCAAGGAAATCGATGTTGTGCGAACCTTTGTAGGCGGAGAGCCGGTTCATTCCAAGGCTTGAATCGAGGGAGGTAAACGTGATGCATGAGATGAGTCCGAAATTTTGTGGCGCGGGCGTGATGGCCCCACTGCTGCTGCTTGGCTTGCTCGCGAACTATGGGTGCGAGTCAATGCCGACACCGGCCTCCGATGCCGTTGTGTTCGAGGGCGCGCGGCTGATCGTTGGAGACGGCAGCGAGCCCATCGAGAATGCCGCCGTCGTCGTCGACGGTGGTCAGTTCGTCCAGATCGGCCCTGCCGCCGAACTAGTGGCACCTGCCGGCGCGAAACGCGTGGACTTGACCGGGATGACGGTCATGCCGGCCATCATCGACACGCACACTCACCTCAACCAGGAACGCGATGCCCTCATCGAAGACCTGCGGGCCAGAGCGAGGTATGGAGTGAGCGCCGCGATGAGCTTGGGGCGAGATACGCGCGACCTGTCGATCCGCGCGGAAGAGATTCGTGGCGCGGCCCGCTTTCGCTCGGCAGGCGTCGGGATTACCTCGCCCGAACCCGGGCGTTCGGAAACTCCCTACTGGGTGACCGCCGAGGACGAAGCCCGTCAGGCTGTGCGGGATCAGGCGGCAAGAAAGGTCGACATCATCAAGATCTGGGTCGACGATCGCAATGGGCGCTACGAGAAGCTGTCACCTGAACTATACGGAGCAATCATCGACGAGGCCCACGAGCACGGCATTCGCGTCACGGCCCATATTTTTGCGCTCCAGGACGCAAAAGCGCTCTTGAGCGCCGGGGTGGACGCCTTTGCCCACGGCGTACGAGACACGGATGTTGACGACGAGGTCGTCGAGCTGTTCAAGGAGCGCCGGGAAGTCGTACTGGTGCCAAACCTCCCCAATCGCGGAGTGGCGACGGACTTGAGCTGGCTGAGCGGCTCCCTTCCGCCCGACGAGTTGGAACAGCTGCAAGCGGAGGCCGTCGACGACCCCGACGCGCAGGCCGCCTTTGCGATTCAGGCAAGAAACCTAGCGAGACTCAGCACCGAGGGCGTCACGATCGCGCTGGGGACTGACGGCAACACAGCATGGGCCCCGCACGTCGAGATGGAAGACATGGTGGCCGCTGGCATGACGCCGTCTCAGGTCATTGTGGCCGCGACTCGCAATTCAGCGGATTTGCTGCGCCTCGCGGACGCCGGTACTCTCGAAGCCGGAAAGCGCGCGGACTTCCTGGTGCTCGAGGCCAATCCGCTAGACGACGTGACCAATACCCGCCAAATCGTGAGCGTTTACCTGAATGGGGAAGAAGTCGATCGCTCCGCGATGGAGCAATGACGGCTTTGGAAGTGAGCCGACGCGCAAAGCCGAGTCGGATCTGACTCGAAGCGATGTTTGAGCTTCCCCTGAGCACCGCCGTGCTGCTGCTCGGCTTCCCCTCTTCTGGGTCGTCAGCACCGTGATCCTTCTTCGGGCGACCCGGAAGTGGAGGTAGGCGACTGACGGACCTGAGGATGGTTCGTGAACTTGACGATCGTCGCCTCTCTGGTCCTCTACTACGTCGTCGTGATGGGTGTCGGCTCTTGGGTGGCCCGCAACGGGGCCACGACCAACCTTGAGGGCTACCTGCGGAGACGTTCCGAGAGATGGTCGACCCGATCAATCGCCTTTTCTTGGGCGTTGCTGTACCGGCTGCCTGAGGGTTCCGCTGGTGGTTCCTGCCCATGCGCTTGCGGAATCCCGGCGAACAAGACAGCGACAAGCGCCATCGGTCGTGAACTCAAACTACGCATCACGGCTGCGGCCCTCCAACGCTGTGTCGACCATATCGGGCTGTGGCGACAGCATCCCATCCCCACAGTCGAAGCGCACTTCCCAGGCTGCCCTCCGTCACACGACTCAGGACGATGCAGCCTGCGCGATTCGGGTGTGCCGAGTGAGCAGGGCTCCAGGCCCGCAGGAGGGTCATTTGGCCTCTAGTCCGTATGTACGGATGTGTCGATTCCATTGCGCGCACCATGCAGGGGCTACGATCGCTAACGGAAGTCCGGGATCCTGCCCGTCTTCGCGAGCTCAGTCCATTCGGCCAGCTTTGCCACGGCGCGGTCATGGTCCCAGAACTCCGAGCACAGCTCAAAATACCTGAGAACGACTACCGTCTCCCCGCGCTCCAGCAAGGCCTTCGCCAAGTCCATCTTCGGGCCGAATGAGTTGAGTTGCGGGGAACCCGGCGTTTCGCCGGCCTTTAGGAGACGGTTCTTGGCTTCCTCGAGGTTGCCCTCGGCAAGCGCGATCCTGCCGAGGGTCAGGTGGCCGTGATGGATCCGATTGCCGAGGTTCCAGCCCTTGGCGTCGTTGCCCAGCATGGCATCCGCGTAGTTACGCGCCTTCTCCGGCTGCCCGGCCGCAAGGGCTGTCTCCGCGAGGTATCGCAAGAGGGAATCGCCGCCGCCTGCCCCAAGCAACTCGTATGCGCGTTCGAACTGGGCCAGCGCCCGAGCCGCCGCCTCTGCATCCAGCTCCCGCAGGCCTCCGCCCATGTCCAGCCGGTGCAGTTGCCCGAGTTGTCTGGCCCATAGAGGGTTCGCCCCATCGATCCGCTGCGCGCGCTCGAGGAGTTCGATCGCTCGTGGCCGGTCGCTGAACCGAAGGAATCCCGCAGCACTCCTCAGCAGCTTGAGGTTGTCCGGCATGCTTTCGAGGTGCTGCGACAAAGCTGTCCATGCTTCCGAGGAAGCATCGGCGTAATGCCGATGATCGATTCGCCCATGCGGTGCGGAAAGCACCTCGGACTCCGGCCGGTTCTTGGCGAGCCACAATACGTGCTCGATCCTGCTCTGCCGGGCATCCGAATTGCGGGGTCGTCCGAAGTAGTAGGCGATGAGCTGGACTCTTGCAGTCTCGTCGCTGGGGTTGTCGGCGAGCCGCTGCTCCAAAACGATGGCTGCTTCCTGCAAGAGTTGCCTGCCTTCGCGCAATTCGGAATAGAGCCCTTGTGCCTGCGCCCACGGGCTGAGCCCGCTCCCCGCGAGCAAGGCCACCAGCACCCCACAGAGTCGAATCGGCATCTTGAACCTCCCGGCGAGACGGAATGCTCGCCTCGAGTGAATCGACGCCGTTGCGAGCCAGAATGTTCCCAAGAGCAATCTCGGGCAGCGAATCCGAGCGCTCGCCGTTTCCAGATATCGATGCTGTTGGAATTGTTCGCGCCGGCCTGCCAGCTTGACCGATTGCCAGTCAGTGCACGGACATTCCGATCGCACCAATCAGTAGGGGCGGCTGCGGAAACGGAACGGAACGAACCCTTCGAAAGGGGACCAAACACAAGAGTTCCGAAATCCCTCGCGTGTGAATCACAATTGAGTGAGATGCAGTTCAGGCTTAGGATTAGGCTGTGCTGAGACGAACGTTGGTCCTGGCCGCTACGGTTGCCTGGAGCTGCGCGCTGACCGGTCTCGCATTCGCCGCCGCCGATCGAGCCCTTCTGAAGGAGGGCGCAAGCCTTCCGGTCGACCAGGCTGCGGATCTCGAAGCGCAGTTGGCGGGCGATCCGCTGGACATGGCCGCACGCACGCGTTTGCTCGGCTACTACAAACGCCAAACTAGGATTCAGGAGGCTTCATCGAAGGCGTACGACCGCCTGCGCTCTCACCTGCTTTGGCTCATCCAGAACGAGCCGAAATCCGAGGTCCTGGCCGAAGACCCGCCGATGCTGCTCTTGGAATTCAACCGCTTCCTTGATCCTGACAAGTTTTTCGCTGGCAGGAGCGCGTTCTTGGCGCATCTCGAGAAGGAACCGAATGACTTGACATTGCTGAAACGTGCAGCAGATTTCGTGTCCTTCCGGGATCGGGCGCTTGCCATCGAGCTAGGCGAGCGAGCTCGATCCCTCGACAGTTCGAATCCCGAATGGACGATCCGGTTGGCCTATAACCACTACAACGCCTATCGGACTATTCGCCGCAGATCGGAAGAATCGCCTGTCGAGGCGGCTCGAAAGGCGTTGGGCGAATTCGACAGGGCTTTCGAACTGTTGGATGAGACGCGAAGCGGGGGTTACTTGGCGCTGGCTGCGGAGGTTGCCCTCGCGGCGAACGAGACTGCCAAGGCCCGGAAGTACGCGTCCTTGATGCTGAATGTCGATCGCCGGGGATCGCACCACTACGGGTACAACTTGCACTATGGGAATATTACCCTCGGGAAGATCGCACTGGCCGAGGGAGATGTTCAACGAGCGGCATCGTACTTGCTTCTTGCCGGATCCGCGCCGGGATCACCGAAGTTGCGTGCACGAGGCCCAGACACTGAACTCGCCAAGGGACTGCTCGAGCAAGGCGAACGGGACTTGGTGCTGAAATACATCGATCTGTGTGCCGGATTCTGGGAACGCGGCCAGGACCGCCTGCGCGAGTGGGCGGCCCTGGTGCGAGCCGGTACCATTCCGAGTTCTTGGAAGTACTGACGGCAACTTCGAACTTGGCGGAGGGTACCGGTTTCGGCTTCTGACCGAGGCTGAGTGGCAGTACGCCGCGCGGGCCCGAAGTGGCACGGATCCATGCGTTTCCTTTCAGGTCGCAACTACCCAGGACCAGCACGAGCTTGTTGTTGAAGTGCCAGTTCCAAGCCAACATGTGCCAACGAACCGGACAGTAGCGATAGGCATCGATCCTTTTCGGACCACCGACGCCTTGACCGCTTTTTTGGTGCGAGCACAAGACGAAGTCAAGGCCGCGCCATCGCCGCCGAGCCGTTCCTGCACGGCTGCGTCGGTCAGGATCGTCGTGCGGTCGCGGGCTGCGAGCCCCGAGCAGTCGCGTCGTTTCGGAAGTGCACGCATGGCGGATAGCAGCAACCCTGGCCGCAGGATTCTCCTTGGAATGTATTCGTTGGCCTTCGCGGTCCTTGTCGGTTTCGACATCAGGCCGGCATCCGCCCAGGTCCTTGACGGCAGTCCAGTCGCAATGCGTGCCGAAGCCGCCGCCGAAGCGTTTGACGGCGCGCGGGCCCGGGCCCTCCAGTTCGAGGCGATGGCCCAAGGCCAGGCGCCCGGTCGCTTGTTCATCACCTGCTCGGACTCCCGCCTGGTCCCGTCCCTCATCACGGGGACCGGTCCTGGCGAGCTGTTTGTCATTCGCAACGCGGGCAATATCGTGCCTCCGTATGACGCTCGTCCCGAGGGAGTGGCCGCCACCATCGAATACGCCGTCGCCGTGCTCGAGGTGCCGACCATCGTCGTGTGCGGCTATACGCGTTGTGGCGCGATGAAGGCCGCCGTGGATCCAGCCGGCCTCGAGACCGTCCCAAACATCAGGAACTGGATCAAGTTTGCCGAAGCCGCGAGATTGGCGGTCGAGGAGTTGCACCCCCATCTCGGCCCTGTCGCCCGCTGGATTGAACTCGTCAAGCAGAACGTGTTGCAGCAGCTCACGAATCTGAACACGCATCCCTGGGTCGCGGCTCGCACGGCCTCGGGGCGCCTGCAGCTTGAAGGTTGGATATACGAGCTCGACAGCGGAGAAGTGCGTCGCCTGCCTCTGCCATGAGAGAACTGGACGAGCTTGAGTCCCCCGTTGACGGCAGGGGTCTTCATGGTTCGGCAGCGATGGCTGGTTGACGAGGCATTCAGGCGGAGGACTGAACAAGTCCGCCTTGCTTGCGCGATCACTCGCGGAGCGGGTCAGGACGGGATCCCGTTCCACGACGCGCGGGCACCGACGGTGCCGCCCCACGAGGAGCCGCTGGAAGGACTGGATGCGGAAGCACCACTCCCTGAGCCGCAGGTAGGCTACCCATGCCAAGGCCCTGCACCTGCCCTGGATCGCGCCGGCGTTGCGGAATGCCCGCCGCTCGGGGGAAATTCCAGCCATGCCGGGCAGTCCGACAGATCCTCCGACCAATCCGGTCACGTTGAGGTCACGTTGAAGCCACGTGGGGTGGCTACGGAGTGGTGGTTACTCCGAGCTCGGAATAACCGTACAGACGTCCTGCACATTACGACTGCGCCCGTCCATCAGCCGCCGCCGCTTTGCTGGCAGGTCCGATCTTGCGTAGGCTTGCTCGACGCTAATTCCGACATTGTGAGCGAGGCACAATTCCATGACGGCGTGAGGAGCGTCAGTGCATTCCGCAGCCCGGTCTCGGAAACTGCCGCGGAATCCGTGCACGGTCGCGCGCCCGGCGAGTCCGGTCGTCCTCAGTAGTTTCGTCAGCGTCATGTCTGACGTTTCCCTGCCCCTCCGCAACGACGAGGGAGAGACCAGTCTGCCCTCCTCTTGGCGTAACACTCAACACGCCAGGGAACACCAGCGGACGATAGCCATTCCCCGCCCCGGCGGGCTCTTGCAGGCAATCCTGGACACGACTCTCCCACAGCTGCAAACGCATCGTTCCAAACGGATCCGGGTACCGTGCCTCGACCTCACCGCGGGCTAGGAATCCCGCCTCCGCATAGTATTGAGGGAGAAACCGATTGTCCGTGACACAATCAAGATGCACGAAGACCTTTCCCATCGCCCTTGCCTCTCGTTCGGCCTATTGGAGAATTCCCAGGCCCACTCCCCGATGCTCCCAGTTCCGTTGCACAACGAGGATGTTGACGTAGATGGCCTCGCCGCTATGGACGTCGGGCGAAACTATGGAATCCTCGCTCAGGAGACGAACCGCGCCCACGCGCACAGCGTCGATGCAAGCCCAATAGACTTCGCCGCGCTCAATGGAGGTGGCAAAGTACGACCGGGTGTCGCGGAAAGCTCCGGGCAAATACTGTCGGACGCCGCGCTCCGTCAGCCACTCGGCGATTGCTTCGAGCAGGTCGATGTATGGGCCGATCCGCTGGCTGCGCTAGCATTCCAACGTACCGGTTGCATCCGCTGACCGGAAACCGCAAGGGTTGTTGGTCGGTGCGCGTTTCCTCGAACTGGCGAATCGTGTTTCAGCTTGAGAACGGTGATGCGAAGGATGTAGGTCTGACGGACCACCACTAGGGAGGAAATCATGAGTGACGAAACCGGAACGACGGACTATGACGCTTGGTTGCTGCGCAACCCGCCTCATCCCGGTCATGCCATTCTCGACGGCTGCCTGAACGGAATGGGCGTGAGCGAGGCGGCCGCCAAACTCGGTGTGTCGCGAGCGACGCTTTCCCGCGTGCTCAACGGAAGCGCGGGTATTTCTGTTTTGCTCGCCCTGAAGCTTGAGGCACAGGACTGGTCGAAAGCAGACGTTTGGATCCGCTTGCAGGGCGCCTACGATCTAGCCCAAGGGCGCAAGCGCAATAGGCAATGGCCGGTCGAGGACAAGGCGCGGCCAAGCGCATGAGCACGGTGTTGCTTGCCACCATCGCAATCGATGGGACACCGGCTGGATTGATTTGCGCCCTGGCGCCCTGCGGACGGCATAGGATGCTCATGCTATGCGTGCGAAGGGGAGCAATCGAGTAGGGCAGGTTGGCCCGGACGAAACCGGATAGGGTCGGGGCACCCGTTTCACTGCGAACGGAGTCTCTTTCAGTCGGAGGGAGAGTTGAGTTTCCGCAGCAACACGATGCCAACCCTGTGTCCTCAATTCGGGAGCCCCAGTTCGTCGTTTTCTCAGAATGCAGCGCGCCTCTCCAGCACCGCTTGCTCAGAGACTGCGTTTCGTGGCACCGCAGTCATGCTCATCTTCGACACCACAATTCCAGAAGTACTGATATAAGAACAGGTTGCGAGACTAGGGCGAGCGTTTGGCACAACACCTCCCGGGTTTGGCTGGGCAGTGGGCGATCGCACCTCCACACGTCTTCAGGCCAGTTGCTGTGCGGGTTCCCGAGCAGGCTCGGCACTCTCCTGACCCACCCGCCGCACAGTCGCCGGCAAGCGCGCTCCCACGCACTGGGCCACCTTGCCTACCACCCCGTACGCCTTGCTGCGCACCACGAAGCGCTTCCCCTGCAACTCCACTTCCGTCTCCCGCAGCCGGCCCAGGTCCCGCATCAAGTCCCCCCACTCCACCTCGATGCCCGCCGCCTCCAGACGCCGCTCCAATTCCTTCTTCAGCACCAGCGCCAGGAACGAACAGAACACGTGCCCCCGGATCGTCTCGTCCGTGCGGTGGTACACCGGCCGCGTCCGCAACAGCGACTTCGCGCTCCGGAAACCCTGCTCCACCTGCCACAGCTGCTTGTATCGCAAGGCCACGTCCGTCGCCGTCAGTGCCGCGTTCGTGCGCAGCGCCCAGACTCCGTCGAACTGCTCCTCGACCGCGATCCTGGCCTCGTCCACCTCCCACGCCGCTCCCGCCTGCGGGGTCTCTTCCGGCGCCTCTTCCGCCGTCTCCCGGGATACCTCCGGGAGAGCCTCCGGCTGGCTCCCCGCCACCGCTTCCGGCTCCTGGACCGCCTTGCGCAGGTAGCGCCGGTACCCGCGGTTGCCCACCAACTGCTTCTCGCTCCGCACCAGCTGCTGCCTCAGCTTGGCGACGATCTCTGAGCGCACGGCGCGGTCGCGCCGCGCTTGCTCGGCGTTGCGGCACACCACGTAGCGCCGCTCGCTGGAGGACTCCTCGCCCTCCTCGCGCACCCGCACGTCCTGGACCTTCAGCTCCAGCTGCTGGCGCGGCTCGTGCGCCCGCTCCACCGACACCGCCAGCTCCGGTGCGTCCGCCCCCAGCACCTGCTCGCGGAACTCCTTCGAGCCGCGCATGCGCACTCCCAGGATGTAGCTCCAGCCGCGCTCCTCGATCGCCGCCATCGTCGCCTGGCTGATCATGCCCCGGTCCGCCACCAGGCAGACCGAGCGCATCCCGAAACGCCGCTGCAAGCGCTGCGCCACCGGCACCAGCGTCGTCACATCGGCCGTGTTGCCCGGCCACATCTCGCAGCACACCGGCAGGCCCTGGTTGTCCAGCACCAGCCCCAGGACCATCTGCCGGCACTGCGGGCGGTAGTCCTTCGAGTTGCCGCGCCGGCCCAGCGTCTGCCCGCCCGCGCCATGGAAGTAATGCGATGTGGTGTCGAAGAAGACGAGGTCCAGATCGGAGAACAAGTCCCGGCGGCGATCGAAGAGGGCCTCTTCCAACTCGTCCTTGACGCAGCGCGGCGCGTGCGTGCAGTGTTTCTGGTCCTTGTCCGGCAAGGGCTGGCCGAGCCAGGCCATGGCGCGGTACAAGTGCTGCAGCTGGAGGTCGCTGCCGGCGACTGCCTGGTCGGCCATCCAGGCCAGGGCGCTGCGGTCGGATCCGGGGGCGGTCAGGCGGTGCAGGACGGTGAGGAAGACGGCGCGCTCGACGTCGAAGCGGAAGCGGCGTTTGCGGAGCGCCTGGGAGACGACGTGACGACAGGAGGTGAGCTGCCAGAGGCGCTCGAAGACGAGGGCGGGGCCGAGGGTGCGGGAGTCGGCGCCGGGGTCGTCGGGCGGGGGCAGGGCGGACAGGACGGCGGAGTGTTCGGAGAGGCGGGCGCCGGATTGCAGGAGCCGGTCGAGAGCGCCGCTGGCTTGCAGCTGGTCGAGGCGTCCGAGGGTAGCGATCACGCGCTGGCGGACCTTCTTGCCTTGGCGGAAGCCCTCGACCAGTTGGAGGTAGGTGTAGTGGGATGAGGATTTGGTGCGGAAGAACACGGAGGACTCAACAGGGCACAACATACAGGCGTCATGGAACAGTCCCAAGTTACTGAAAAAGAGAGAGAAAAACGCGGTCGCCGTAATTTTCCCATGGCACAACACATTGGGCATTGCGCAAATCGAGCTAGCGCTAAGTCGTTGTAATCCCGAGCAAATCGCTGGAGCTTCAGGTCAGCGGGTGTCGAAGATGAGTCATGCTACGGGCAGGGGCGTCGTAGGCAAGTGAGTTGGAATTGGGTTGGACCAAGATTGGGTCTGAAAAGAGGGCGTTGTCGCAAGAAGCAAAGCGACAGCGAGAAGGTGAGCCGATTCGTCAATGGCGCAATTGTTGAACTTGAAACCTCGGATCTGGCCGTTCAATCCGGTATCCGGAACGCGACCACCTTACCGCCGGCCGGTCGGCCCGACTTGCCTCCGCCCGCCGAGATCACCACGTATTGCTTCCCATCAACCATGTACGTGCTCGGCGTCGCGTTCCCGCCAAACGGCAACTTCGCCTTCCACAGAATCTCTCCCGTTTCTTTGTCAAACGCCCGAAACGTCTCATCCGCCGTGGCCCCGATGAAGATCAAGCCGCCCGCCGTTACGACCGGCCCTCCATAGTTCTCCGTGCCCGTCCGCGGAATCCCTCGCGCGGTCAGCTCGGGATACTCGCCGAGGACGACCTTCCACTTGATCTCGCCCGTGTTCAAGTCCACCGCGTTCAACGTGCCCCAGGGAGGCTTGATCGCCGGATACCCTTCGCCATCGAGCCAGCGCCGAAAGCCCGCAAAGGAATACGGCGGGTCTCCCAGCCGGGCACCGCGCGCTCTGCGCCCGAGGTTGGCGTACTCCGACTGAGGCTTTTCCCGACCGAACAAGTAGTCGACGATCGCCTGCCGCTGACCCGCCCCGAGAGAGCCGAACCCCGGCATCCTTCCCCCACCCCCGTCTTTCACCACTCCGGCGACGTACTCGGCCGTTCCCGATTCGGCGATCTCGAGCAACGACGGAAGGCCCGCATCCACGTCGCCCGCACGATCGATCCCATGGCAATACGAGCAGTGAATGCGGTAACCGCGCTCGCCCATCGAAAGCAGCTCTCCGTCCTCGCCCCGCGTCGAAACCAACTGATAGATCCACGGCATTTCGTTCACGTTGACGTAATAGATCCCGTCCGGGTCCGCCGCCCCGCCGCCCCATTCCATCCCCCCGTCGAAACCCGGAAAGAGGATTGTCTCCTTCAATCTCGGCGCCGGGAACGCCCCGTACGAACCGACCAGCTCGTAACGCAGTTTGGTCATGGCCGCCGCTTCAGGCGAGACACTCGAAACGTCGTCCACCGTATAGATCTGCCGCGTCAACGGCGGCGGCTTCGTCGGAAACGGCTGCGTCGGCCAAGTCTCCACGCCCGGCAAGCTGCTCTGCGGAACCGGCTTCTCATGGATCGGCCACAGCGGCTCGCCCGTCACGCGGTCGAAGACGAACAGCAACCCGTTCTTCGTCCCCTGCGCCAAGACGTCGATCTTGAGCCCGTGGTGCGTCACCGTCAGCAGCACGGGCGTCGTCGGCAGGTCTTTGTCGAGCAAGTCGTGGTGAACCAGCTGCTGATGCCAAATCCTCTTGCCGGTTTTGGCGTCTAACGCGATCACCGAATTTGCAAAGAGATTCGCCCCGTGGCGGTCGCCTCCCCAAAAATCAGGCCAGGCGGTCTCGGTCGGCGCATAGACGATGCCCCGCTCCTCGTCGAGCGACAGCCCAGACCAATTCGACGCCCCGCCGGCGGTCTTGTACGAATCCGGGTCCCAAGAGTGGTACCCGTACTCGCCGGGACGCGGAATCGTATAGAAGACCCACTCCATCTCGCCGCTGCGCACGTCATACGCCCGAATCGTGCCCGGCCCGGTGGTGTTGCCGCCGACGATGTAACGGGTCTCGTAGATCACCCCCGGCGTATTGATCATCACGTTCGGTGGCCCTGGCCGGTCATGAACCTCGATGCCCTCGCCAAGGTGAATCGAGCCGCCTTTGCCAAAGCTCTCGATCAGCTTGCCCGTATCGGCGTCAAGCGCATACAAATACGTCCCCACACCCGTAAAGATGCGCCGATCCTCGCGATCCTCCCAATAGACGACGCCCCGCTGCCGTGCGGCGATCCTTCCCTTGAAGACGCTCGCCGGATTCCAACGCCAGATCTCCTTACCAGTCGCCGCATCGAGCGCCATCACCTTCCGTTTTGGCGAAACGGTATAGAGCACGCCCCTGACGACCAGCGGATTGGCCTGAAACTCCCCGCGGTCGCCGGTGTCGAACGTCCAGGCCACCTCGAGTTGGCCAACGTTGCTCTTGTTGATCTGGTCTAGCGTCGAATAATGCGAACGGTCCTTACCGCCCAGATACACGGGCCACTCAAGATCACTCGCCCCGCCAGGCACGCAACACAGCAGCACCCAAAGCAGGCCCGGCTTTCGCGTTCTCATACAGAGATTGTCACAAGTTCGACGTCACGGCAACGCGGACAAGAAGACCAAACTGAGCGCCCATAGGAAAGACCCTCTCACTGCGCGGAGTGTTCGATCAAGCCGGGGCGTAGGCGTGCGGTGCCTCTTTGGGCCGCACGCTCCTTGCGGAAACAGCGGTAGACCATGGCGGCGGTTTTCCAACGGCCGTCTTGCTGGATCTCTGGCAGCTTGGCAACGGCCTTGCTGGGGGATTGGGCACTGCCGGCTCGTCGGCTGTTGCGCGAATGTTGGCAGCATCGCGGCCGGTGCGGTTGGGCCATCGGCGTATTTGCCGGACAGCGGAGCGGCGCAGGCAGAGATCGGAGCTTTCGCGGCAATGCGAAGAAGAACGCCGCGAACCTGCCGGCGGCCTGGTGGGAATCGAACCCACGAATAAAGGTATTGCAGACCTCTTGGCGGATGAATCTAAATCATTGTTCCAGAACCGCCCGATGGCAATTGGAAATCTCGGCGACGGTGCCCGAGACAACATTGGCACGGAGCGAAGAGGATTGGGCCGGTTGCACTGCGAGGGTATCAGTAACGCCTGACAGTACGTACCGTGATTCGTTACGCTAGGGATTGATCCGGAGCTTTGCAGGCAAGCGCTCGGCGGCGATCTTTGCGGGTCATGCCATTCGTGGCTTGCCGTTGCAGGTCCAGCCGCGGGCTCGAGCGAAGCTTCTGGTGATTGATGCGGCTGTTCGGCTTGATGATCTCCGTTCACCGCCTGGCAATCGCCTTGAGGCGCTGCGGGGCGGCCGACGAGGCCAGTACAGTATTCGTATCAACGATCAATGGCGGATCTGTTTCGTCTGGAGCGATGGCGAAGCATGGGATGTCGAGATCACCGATTACCATTGAGGAGGAGCGAGCATGACCATCAAGCGCGAAGACTTGGACCGGCGAGCGATTGACTTCTCCGATGTAGCTACCGAGCGGCTGCTGCCGCCCGTGCATCCTGGTGAGATTCTGCGAGACGAATTCCTAAGGCCGCTGGGGCTCAGCGTTTATCGGCTCGCCCGCGCGCTCAAAATTTCGCGGCCGCGGCTAAACGACTTAGACGTCGCGGAGTTTACCACCGATACCGCGCTTCGCCTAGGGCGCTACTTTGGCACGACGCCGGAGTTCTGGATCAATCTCCAGGCACGACACGATCTGGATGTCGCCGAGCGGACGTTGCGTTTGGAGATCGAGCGGGAGCCACCGCGCTTCGTAGAGCCTCACGCCACGAATGCAGATCCCGTCTCCTTCGACCGCGCCGGAGCGGGATGAATAGAGCCGGCAAGCCGGAAGCAGTCGACAGACCCGGAGCTAGTCATGTATTGACAGGGCCCAGAACATTGCCAGTTCAAGGCCTTGGGGAATGGAGGCGCGGGTGTCAACCGTTTGTGCGTGGATCTGCAGTATCAGGGCTCTGTTCGGCGGATTGAGCCTTATTCCCTGCGGCGCACTCAGGACGGAGATATAGTCTTGCACGCGATAAGAGCATCCGATGGTAAGCACCGCAGCTACCGAATTGACCGCATCGAGGGCGTTCGGACTACCGGCCAGAGTCATGTCCCGCGCTATGCGGTGGAATTGAGCCCACAAGGCACTGTTGCCATCGCACCGAGTACAACCCGGTCAGCGCCGGTAGCGCGGCCCCGTCAGCCGAGACGCGCCGAACCACGCAGACCCAGCCGGGCAACTTGGCCCACCGGGCTGCGCTACATCTATGAATGCGCCAATTGTGGCAAGCGATTCACACGCAAAAGGATGACTTCCCAGCTCAACCCGCATAGAGACAAGTCCGGCTATCAATGCCCCGGGGTCTGGCGGCGATCTACGTTGATACACGGCATTCACAGAACCACTTGGTCAACTCGGGCACTGGAGAGGTCGTGTGCACGCCGCTTCAGGCGCACAACGTATCGATCCTGATGATCGAGCTGATCGACTAGCTGAACCAGAAAAGCAATGTCCACCCGGTGCTGCTCACGGGAATCGCCCACTTCCAACTCAGCCACATCCACCGCTTCTTGGACGGCAACGGCCGGACCTCGCACGTGCTTTCGACCCGGCTGCAAGGCCGGGTACAACTTCAAGCGCCTCTTCGCGATCAGCGAGTTGTACGACCGGGGCCGGCAAAGAATCGGATTCAGCTTGTTTGAGGTGGCAACCAATCCCGCCCGTCCGGGGTCCAACGTTCTTACTGCTATGCACCCGAGACAACCGCCAATCCTTCGCGTTGCCCCCGGGATTGGGCGCCGCTCGCGCCAATTGGTTAGCGGTCGCGCAACGAACCTGGCACGCCTCGATGCCGCCGCGTTCGGAATTCCGGCACGATTGGTCCGCTCGATTGTTCGCGTTGCACGGTTTACTTGCATTGCGCTGCTCCTTGCGCAAACCGCGGCCTCGCAGGGCTTCATATCAGTGCCTCTCGACGAGAACGGCAATCCCGTCCTACCTCCCAGCGCGGTACTCGAAGCAGCCTACAGCATCGACACCATCGGGGGGACCGGACACCAGGGCTATGGCGGTGACGGCGGACCCGCCACCGACGCGATATTCCACACTCCATCCAGTGTCGCCGTCGATGCAGCCGGGAACGTGTACGTGGCCGACCGGAACACTAACCGGGTGCGTAGAACGCCTCTGGAACGCTACTCGCTGGCACAGGGCGGCAGGGTACAGCCGGGGACGGCGGGCCGGCTACTGATGCGCGATGCGATTGCTAGACGCCGACGGCAACATCTATGTCGCCGGCGGCCTCGGGCACCGTGTTCGGCGACGCATCGGGGACGATCACCACCGTGCGGGCACAGGGGTGCAAGCCGCGGGACGGCGGACCAGCAGCCGAGGCGCAGCTAAGCCGCCCTAACGCGATCGCGGTTGATGGCGAAGGCAACGTCTACATCGCTGAATATGGCACACATCAGGTGCGAAAGATTGACGTTGGCGGCACCATCACCGGATTTGCTGGAAACGGAGTGAAGGGAAACGGAGGAGATGGTGGCCCCGCTTCGGACGCGCAGCTGGATTTCGTGAACGGCCTGACGGTCGATGCGGCTGGCAACATCTACTTGGCGGACATGAATCAGGCCAGAGTTCGCAAGGTCGATCCTTCAGGCATGATCGCCACAGTCGCGGGGACGGGGATGGGAGGATGGTCGGGCGACGGCGGTCCTGCCACTGAGGCCCGGATCAGTACCCCCGCGGGCATAGCAGTGGACGCGGAGGGAAATCTCTTCGTGACCGAGTACTGGCCTGGCCGGATCCGGAAGGTCGGTCCGGACGGAATCATCACGACAATCGCAGGTACGAGCAAGCAGGAATCTTCCGGGGACATGGGCCTGGCAACCAGAGCCGGTCTCGACCGGCCCAGCGCAATCGCAGTAGGTCCCGTCGGGAATCTCTTCATCACCGAAGCCTTTGGGCACAAGATTCGAATCCTGAGGCCTGTTGCCCAGCGGTCGGCGTTCACGCTGACACTGGGTTCGAGCGGGGATGAGGTCTTGCTCACGGTTGCCGAAAACGGGGTCGTGAGAATGGGTGACCGGCCGCTCCTCAACGGATTCGAAGTCACGGCCCGTGATGGCACGGAGTATTCGATTTCGCAGACTCCGGCCGGGGTGATTGTTGCCACTTACCTCCCGGAGCGGTTCGTTGCTGTTGACGATCGAGGCGGCAATCCCATTCCGCTGTCAGTGGGCGCACCCGACGGAGCTTTCATCATCGACGTCATCGGGGGGACCGGACACCGCGGATTCGGTGGTGACGGCGGACCCGCGACCAAGGCGGTATTCCGCACTCCAGACGGTGTGGCTGTGGATGCAGCCGGGAACGTGTACGTGGTCGACCGGAACAATAACCGGGTGCGTAGAATCGACGCCTCTGGAGCAGTTTCTACGATCGCTGGCACCGGGCGTCAGGGCACGTCCGGGGATGGCGGGCCGGCTACTGAGGCGCAGCTCTTCAATCCCAGTGCGATCGCTCTAGACGCTGATGGCAACATTTATGTCGCCAGTTCCCTTGGGCATTGTGTTCGCAAGATCGACGGAGCGGGCGCAATCACGACGATCGCGGGCACAGGGGCGCAAGGGTCGAGTGGAGACGGCGGGCCAGCAATCGAGGCGCAGCTTGACCGCCCCAATGCGATCGCGGTTGATGCCGAACGCAACGTTTACGTTGCTGAACACGGCTCGCACAGGGTGCGAAAGATTGATGCTGCGGGCGTCATAACAGGGTTTGCCGGAACCGGAGTGAAGGGAAATGGAGGGGACGGCGGGCCCGCCAGAGAAGCACAGCTGGATTTCGTGAATGGCTTGGCGGTCGATGCGGCTGGCAATGTCTACTTGACAGACATGAATCAGGCTCGAGTTCGAAGGGTCGACCCTGCCGGCACGATTGACACAGTTGTCGGGACGGGGACGAGCGGATGGTCGGGCGACGGTGGTCCAGCCACTCAGGCCCGGATCGCTACTCCTGCGGGGGTAGCCGTGGATTCTGCGGGGAATCTCTTCGTCACTGAGTACTGGGCTGGCCGGATTCGCAAAGTCGGCCCCGACGGAATCATCACGACGATCGCAGGCACGGGTCGCCAGGAATCCACCGGGGACATGGGCCTGGCGGTCGAAGCCAGTCTGGACCGGCCCAGTGCAATTGCCGTAGACTCTGCGGGGAATCTCTTCGTCACCGAAGCCTTCGCAAACCGGGTGCGGAAACTCAGGCCTACTGGCAGCAAGTACGGGACTCGCTGATACTGGATGCGAGCCGAAGAACAGGAGCGCACATGCTTGCCGCCAGGAACGGCTCGCAAGAAAGCGCGACGCAATCGGCGCAGACTGTTTCCGGCTTGCGCCTCCTCGCATCGTGGTAGTCGATCCGGCATGCGGCCGACGGAAGCCCGGGACCTCGGACGATGCATCAATCGATCGCTCCGACGAGAGGCTACCCCAGCAAGGAGCCACGAATCGGCGCCTGACTGGGGTGCCCGGCCTTGGCAAGCCGGGCATCTCAGCCTCTCGTACACCACTACAAGGGACGCGACCGGGTGACTCGGGTCGGGCGCACTAGACAGGAGTAGACCCCGGAAGAAACGCCGGTCCCTCATGCCCGCGTGCAGTCCGCCCCCGCTCCAGAGATAGTATTCGAATGGATTCTTTGTCGCGTCATCACGAGTTCGGAGTCTAAACACACGTTCCACACCCTACGACTGCGCCCCACTGGTCCATCAGCTGCCGACGCTCCGCCAGAAGGTCAGATCGTACATAGGCTTACTCGGCGCTGCTTCCGACATGGTGCGCGAGACTCAGTGCCATGACGGCTCGGTGAAGTCACTCTGTCGAGGTCGCCGCTTCCCGCCTAAGATCATCAGTCACGCCGTGTGGCTGTACCATCAGTGCACCCTGAGTCCCCGCGACATCGAGGACCTGCTCGCCGAGGGCGGCGTCACCTTGTCCTGCGAGGAGTTCCGGTTCTGGTGTCGCAAGTTCGGTCCCGCGCGTGCTCGGAACCTGTGCAGTCGGCAAGGTCGCCTTGGCGATGCCTGGCAGGTTGATGAGGCGTTCATCAGGATCTGCGGGGAACGCCGCTATCGCTGGAGAGCCGTGGTCCACGACCTCGCCGTCGTGGATACCCTAGTCAGGCGCCGTCGGCACGCAAGACCCGCCAGGCGCTTCTTCCGCAAGCTCTTGAAGGGGCACGGGAGGCCGCCATGGCAGCTGGTCACCGACCGGCCGGGAAGCCATGCGGCTACCGCCGGGACCTCGGCCTGTTGCCTATTCATCGAACCGGGCCGTACGAGAACAACCGGACCGAAGCGTCCCACCAGCGCCAGCGGGAGCGCCACTTCAAGCCGGTAGCTAGCGCAGCCTTTCCTCGCGGTCCGCGCTGCCATGCAAAACGCATTCCGGGTCGAGCGCCAGCGTCTCAATGCGATTCATCATCGACCGTGTCGTGAGCGGGCCTCCAACGCCTGGAAACTGGCGACGCTCGTCAACTGAGAGGGGATCCACGCATCGATCGTAGGATCAGAACCGCTTCTGCGAGAATAACGACGCCGACGGATCGTGGTTGAGTCTGGGTCGCAGGCGGACTTGTCGAGTTCCCGCAGGAGTTCCTCGCCCGCATGCAGGCCGCCCCCTGGCGACAGCGTGGTCTCGTTTTCCGGCGGCTTCGTTTCTGGCAGAAAACGTCTCAGTCTGTGACAGCATGCACCGAAATGTGCCGCTGGCGGCCCCTCATCACGACGGCGACGCTCCTGATCGGCTCGTTCGCCGGCGTTTCCTCAAGTCATCCGAGCGAGTTCTCGGATGCGCCGACGTTCACTTTCGACTTCCATCGGGGGCCCCAGGGATTCGTTGGCGGCTTCGCAGACTATCCCCCCGCCCAGGCACCAATCTACGAGCTGGCTTCCGACCACCGGACCCTTCCGCCCCCGCTGGAGTCGCAGGCTGGCCTCTTCCTCTCCGGAGTCAACCGGAGCGACGATCTCTTCATGTTCCTCAAGGGCGCCGTGAGCGGCCTGCGGCCCGGTGCCCACTATACGGTTACCGTTAGTTTGGAGGTCGCCACCGACACCCCCGCAGGGTGTTTCGGTGTCGGCGGCTCACCGGGCGAGAGCGTCTGGATCAAGGCTGGCGTGACCGCCGAGGAACCGCTCCCGGTCCGCGAAGGCAGCGATTCTCAAAGTGAGGGGTCTGACTAGGATGTAGAGCCGCTGGCAAGCGTTCGCGCTTGCTATGGGCCGTCTGTACGGAGCAAGCGAGGCCGCTCGGGATGGCGAGCAGTCCCCGGCGGGTCCTCCCCGGCGGGCTGGCGTCGGTTGGCGGGCCCGTCGAGGCACAGGGCCGGCGGCGGCTCCTGCCGGAGCCAGGCGCTGGCCGGACAGCAGGTAGGTTGCGTCAAGTCGGAACGGCCACCAGCCGGCGTTGGCCGCGCATGGTGTCGAGCAGCGCGGTCCAGTCGGGGAACCAGAACATCTCCGCCAGCACGCGCAGCTTGTCGAAGAAGCGGCGGCGGGTGCCGGCCTTGTCCCGGCACTGCCGCCACAAGTCACAGACGCAGTCCAGGACCGAGTGCAGCGTGAAGGCGAACAGGTTCAGCGTGGCGAGCAGGTTCGCGAGGCCGTCCTGGCCATGCCCGAAATTGTGCTTGAGGTGGTAGCCGTGGCGCGACAGCGTGTTGAAATGCTCGTTCTCGATTTTCCATCTGGCACGGCCCGCCCGCGCAATCGCGGCCACGTTGTCGGCGGTGACCTTGAGGCTGGTGAAGAACGAATTGCGGTAGGTGCGCTCGCCGTTGCGGCAGATCTCGAAGTCGACCCAGGTTCCCTTGAGGGCGTCGTTACCGGCGCGCAGCGGCACGTTGTGTCTCCACTGGTAGCGCTGGTGCTCGACCTGCTGGCGGCGGTTGCGGGTGCGGATCCAGCCGGTGGACCAGATGCGGCGGTTAGGGAGCTGTTTGTATAACGTCTTGTGGCTGCTGGGCTTACAGATGAAGAGGAAGTCCGCGCCGAGGTTGGCGACGAGTGCGCAGAGGGGCTGGCAGCAGTACAGATCGTCGCCGAGCAGGACCGGCCGGTAGGGGAGCAGAGCGGGGATGTGGGCGGGCAGCCAGCGCTTGGCAGCGTTGCGCTCGCAATCCTGCTTGCGCTGCTGCTCGGTCAGGTCGGGCCGGTTGGCGGCGGGGTCGTGCTGGGGCTGGACGAAGCGGTGAGGACGCGGTTGTGGCCGTCGGCGACGACGGTGGCCGAGAGCATGGTGTGGAAGAACTGCTGGGTCTTGTGCTTGCCGACATGGCGGGTCGAGCACTGCTCGCAATGGATGCGGTCCGAGCAATGGAACTGGATCCCGTCGAGGGCGATGAGCAGGCGGCCGTCGAGGCGCAGGAAGGGGTCGAGGCCGCCTTGGTCGCGGACGGTGTCGAGGCAGAGGGGGAAGAGATCGGCGAAGAGGGAGGGATCGAGACCGTCGAGCAGATTGCGAATACAGTTGTCACTCGGGATCTTGCTGACGCCGAAGAGGGAGTGGCAATTGGAGCGGGCGGACTCCTCGAGCATGCGGCGCTGGAAGTCGAGGAAGGAGGGGGACTGGAAAAAGAACGTGGCGAGGGCGCAGGCAGCGGCATCGGAGACGGCGTAGCGCTTGTTGGAGCCGGTGCGGGGGTCGGACAGCGCCGTTGCGGCTTGGCGGAACGAGTCCAGCAAAGAATCGAGTAGCAAGGGGTTGGAAACGGGGGCCACATCTTATGTTTGGAATTGGTGCCCGCAAAGTCAAGTCCCCAGAAACTGGTCCCTTGCTACCGGCCCCTCAGCGGCTCACGGGACCAAAATGGCCAAATTGAGAATTCCTGCCGCGAAGGCTCCTACCTGCGCATGAACATTGACATCGGGAACCAATCTCGCAGCGGCACGCAGGCGGTAGTGCTCGGCAGCATCGCCAACTCCAGACGCTGCGAGCAGTCGCGCCAGTGGGAACTCAAGTCTTTCGAGGACCGCCCGATGCCCGCACCGATCGCGATACCTGCCGATGGACGAGTCTGGCTGCTGATCGGCACCGACTCGGGATTTGAGGCTCGGACCCAGATCTACTTCACGAGAGCATCGGTCACCTTCACGCCGGTGGATGCCGCGGGGCGCGGCGGTTGTTCGGAGCACTACGTGACGGCTCGGGGGATTCGATCGCGGGAGGAGCTGCCGGCCTTCGTTCGGTGCGCGGCGGAATACGCTCTGGAGCACGGCGAGGCGGAAGCGCGACGTGCGTTCGGCGAGGACGTGCGCTGGACGCACGGGCAGATCCACGTCTTCGTGCACGGGCTGGAGCCGTCGGGGGACAACTTGCTGACGCACGTCTTCCCGCCGGACCCGTGGCGGGAGGGGACGGTGCGGAAGAGGTCGATCGACGAGTTCGGAACGGACTACTCGTTCGAGCTGCACCGGCTGCTGTCGCTGGTGGACGAGGGTTGGATTTACCATGCGTTCAGCGACCCGGTAACGGGCCAGCGGCAGCCGAAGAGCTCGTATGTGATGGAAATCGCCTGGAATGGGGGCCGGGCGGCGATCGGGGCGGCGCATTACTCGCCGGACCTGCCGGGGACGTGCGGGGCGGAGGAGGTGAACGCGGCCTCCTTGGACGAGGCGCCGAGCGACGAAAGGCTGCGGGAGTTCGTGCGCTGCGCAGCGCTGAGGGTCGAGAGGCTGGGGTATTTCGCATGGCCCGTGCTGACGCGGGACCCGCGTTGGAAGCATGGGTCGATCTTCGTGTTCGGGGTGAACGTGGAGACGGGGACGGTGGAATTCAGCGGCAGCGAGAGCATGTTCGCCTTCTCGGGGCGGATCCCCGAGCTGTTCGACGGGCGGGATCTTGTCCAGGCGACGGCCGAATTCGGAGAAACCTTCTGGTACTACAACGTCACGAACCCGGAGACGGGGGCGGACGAGCCCAGGACAGTCTTCGTCAAGCTCGTGCGGGCGCAGGGGGTGCCGCTGCTTGTTGGATCCGGCTACAACCCAAGCGGCGTTGACCAGTCGGAGTAGTGCGCCGGATCGGAGGTCCCCGATCCCTCGCGCTGGAGGCCCGGCCCCAGCCCCCGAGCAGTGCTCTCTATGCCTCGTGGGCGCTGTCCGCGGCCAATTCGGAGGGCTTGATGCAGCGGCAGCGGGGGCCGTGGATCATGCAGCGCCGCTTGAGGTCGATATAGCAGTGGTTCTCCACGTCGAACATGTCAACGGTCTCCTCGTCTCCGGGACCGATCCCCAGCGCCTCGAGTTCGCCCTCGGAGACCTCCAGCTCAATGGGGTAGCGCCCGGCGAGGTCGTCCACGGTCGCTCCTTCGGGCGGGCCCAGGATCTCCTCGTCGGTCATGAACTGCAATTCGTCGTCGGTCGGGGCGATATAGTCCACCGGCTCAGTATACGGTCTCTCTTGGCAGTCCAGTGGCCACCCCGCACCTTCCTGCGAGAAGAGGTGCAGGCTGCCGCTACCCCCCGACTGGACCCGTGCCGAGCACGACCTTCAGCGTGGTTCGCTCTTCCGCTGCCATGAGGTGGGCGTCTGCTAATGGCCACCGGTCCTCGGCCGATTCGATCAAGGGATGGACATCCCCATCTACTAGGTGGCGTGTCGGCCGCCAGATTGTCCGCAGCACGTGATACGCCCGATGTCGTGTCATCTGACGCAGCCACGGGAGGAAGCTGCCCAGGTCACGCAATCGTCTCAAGTCACGCCAAGCCGCCAGGAACACGTCCTGCGAAATGTCGCGGCTGAGTTCCGCGTCGCGAACGATGGCCAATGCGATGGACGAGACCAGTCCTCGCGTGCCCTCCACGACTCGCGCAAACGCCTCACGGTCTCCGCGTACGGCCGCTGGTAGCTCTAGCTCAACCAACAGGGCCAAAGGCGTGTCCATGAGATTCCCCTTCACCGCGCACTCGGCGGCATCGGCGGCAGGAACCGATTAAGTGTCTCGTAAAGGAACGACGGATCGTCAAGCATGACGAAATGCCGGGCCCGTTCGGCAACGACCACTGTTACAGACGCTAGTGCGGCGGAAAGACGCCAGCACGGTGCTGCTCGTCTATCCTTCAACGCTCGACGAATACCGTAAGGCGCTGGACACGCTTGGCTGGTCGGCTCGCGCGGCGGCCGGTAACGGCGGCTCCGACCCGAACCGGTCGATCCCACGCAGAACCGGGCGGTGCGCATGTTGCCGCTCCGCGAGCGCTCGGCTGGCACGGCAGGCGGTTGCGGCGCGTAACGCAACGCGCTACAGTGGGTTATGAGAATCAGGCATAAGGGACTGCGGGCGCTGCATGTGCGGGACGATGCCGCGTGGCTGCCTGCCGGTCTGGTGCCGCGGCTCCGGCGCATTCTGTTCCGGCTGCAAGAGGCGACGCATCCGGGCAGCGCCGACGCGCCGGGCTTCCGGCTGCATCCGCTGAAGGGCGGCCGCGCAGGGCAGTGGAGCGTTCGCGTCTCAGGCAACTGGCGCGTGGTGTTCCGCTTCGAGGACGGCGAGACCGTGGACGTGGACCTGATCGACTATCACTGACTGGAAGGAAGCGTTAACGATGAATGACACCGCAAGCGATCGCGTCGGCCCGATGCTGAATCCGCCGCATCTGGGCGAACTGATCCGCGAGAGCATGGACGAGGTGGGCTGGAACGTGACCGGGACGGCGGCGCGACTCGGCTGCGAGCGGGGAACGCTGTCGCGTCTGCTGAACGGCAAGGCGGGTCTGTCCGCGAGCATGGCGCTGGCGCTGGAGGATATCGGCTGGGGCACCGCCGATCACTGGATGCGGATGCAGGCGAGCTACGAGCTTGCGCAGGCGCGCCGGGACCGGGTCGCTTCTGGAACGGCTTCCCGTGCAGCACCGGCCGCAGCTCAGCAATCGCCTCGTTGAGCCCCCCAAGCTCGTGAAGCGCTCGTAACGCAGCGCCTCCAGCAGATTCTGTTCGACCAATTGCACCGCTTTCTCCGCCTTCGCCTTGGCCAAGAACCCCGCTATATCGCACTCGAACAGCCACGCCACTGCAAAGGCGGAAGGCGAGCCGCAGTGTCAGCGGGGCTGATATAGCGAGGATCGAGTACCGCCGATGGCCGTCCCGGAGACCGCACTTCCAGGAGACCTTGCGGCGAATCGCACTTAGCGTCAAGGGCGTCCGGGATTGGGTGCCGGGAATGCGGGTAACCAGATGCCTGGTCATCATCGCCGGCGAGCACGGCACCCCTCCTCCAAAACCGACCTATGCAGCTTCCGTGATGAATGTCAAGCGTTTTTCCCGGGAATGGCCGGAATCGCGGATGAATTCCGGGCATGTCCGTATAGGTTGCGGCGGCGTGCCTGCTCTGCTGCCAGGTCGAGGTCGCGCGCCAGCTGAGCGAGGTCTGCCTGCTGCCGCTCGACTGCGGCCAGCTCGGCGCGGGCGTTGCCGATCGCGGTGCGCAGCAGTTCGGCGCGGGCCGCGAGCCGGCGTCGCGGGACGGGCGAGCGGGGATCGCAGGCGGGCCCGGAGCGGGCGCGGAGGTTCTGGAGGCGCTTGGCGCAACCGCGGCAGTAGACCGGCATGGGGCCCCGCCGGCCGACCGGGATGGGCGCGCGGCAGGCCAGGCAGCCGTAGCCGTAGTCGGCGGAAGTCTCTCCCGCGTCCTGTGGCACAGGGGCGGTTCGATCGAGATGTCCGTGCATCATGAAAACATGAACTCCCACTCCACTTCGCTCAGCACGGCGATCCGGCGGCGGGCGCTTCGGGCTGCCATTCGCGGTCAGCGCGGAGCAAGGCGTTGACGAGCGTGATCAGCTTGCGCATGACGGCGACCAGGGCGACCTTGTGCTCCTTGCCGCTGGCGCTGAGGCGCTCGAAGAAGGCTTGCATCGGAGGATTGAAGCGGATGGCCGAAGTGGCGGCCATGTAGAGCAGGTTGCGCGGATGCTCGCGGCCGCCCTTGATATGGCGGCCGCCGCTGCTCTGGCCGCTGTCGCGGTCGTAGGGCGCGACGCCGATCAGAGCGGCCGCCTGGCGGCGGTCGATGGAGCCGAGCTCGGGCATGTCGGCGCACAGGCTGGCGGCGTTGGCGGGGCCGAAGCCGGGGATGGAGCGGATGATCGCGGCCCGTCGGGCCAGTTCCGGGTCGGAGTCGATGCAGGCTTGCAGCGCCTTGCCGGCTTGCCTGATCAGCTCGTCGAAGACCTGGATCAGCGGGCCACCCAATTCGCTGGCGGTGTCGGGGTCCAGCTGGGAGTGCAGCTTGAGCTGGGCCGCGCGCTGGGCGACATGCTTGCGCCGGATCGCGATCAAGTCGTTGAGACGATGCAAGATAGGGGCTTTGGGCGGGGTGGCGGCCAAGCCGGAGAGGAGGCCGTAGCGGGCCAGCATGGAGGCGTCGACGCGATCGTTCTTGGCGAGCCTGCCGATGGCTTCGGCGAAGCGCCGGGAGCGCAGCGGGTTGACGGCAACGGTTTCGAGGCCGGAGTCGAACAGGCACTGGTGCAACGGGCGATGGTAGCGCCCGGTGGGTTCGAAGACGGCGCGGGTGACGCCGTGCCGGACGAGCCAGTTGCGCAGGGCGCGGCGGCCGTGCTTGGTATTGGCGAAGTGCCGGGATTGGCCGCCGGGTTCGAGATGGGCGTCGAGTCCGGACTTGCCGACATCGATGCCGGCGACTACAGTTGGAGTGGGAGTGGTCATGGCTGAGTACCTTTCCTTTCGATGGCCAGTGGACATTCCTGCGTTCCTGTCCTTTTGCGATGCGGGTCTGTACCCACGCTTCCGTTGAGGGCGCACAGGAATTGCTGCGACGGGCCGACCAAGCTGCACGACGGCCCACAAGGCCGAGGGGGCAAACGGTCCGACCCGTCGCTGCCGGCGGGGCCTGGCCAGGCCCCGCCGGCACCCTCCCTGCGCTGGGGCAGGGAGAGATCTGATAGTGGCCGCAGCGGTGGCTGACGCCACCTGCGGCCAGGGAAGAGAGGATCCCGGATCCTGCCTGGGTTCCCGCTCTCGGGCACCTCTCTACCATAGGAGGGGATGGCCTGCACGCCCAAGAGGGTGTGGCAGTTGGAGCGGGAGGACTGCTCCTGCCTGCGGCGCTGGAACGCGAGGAAGGAGGGAGCCTGGAACAAGACGGTGGCGAGGGCGCAGGCGGCTGCGTCGGAGACGGCGTAGCGCTTGTGGCAGCCGCGGCGGGCATCGGGCAGCCCCGCGCCGGCTTGGCGGAAGCAGTGGAGGCGGGAGCCCGGCGGGGGCCAGGGAGGCCTTGCTGCGGTCGCTCCGCTCCCTCCGCAAGGCCTCCCTGGCCCCCGCTCTCCGAACACCCTGCCTCTCTCCGGCCTCACTCTCTCCAACATAAAAGGGGGAGCGGACACAATCAGGTGCTTCGGGAGCGTAGCGGCACTGATGCGCGAGGCGCACGGCGAGGGCGAGGCGTTACCTTGGAAGGGTGGAGATCGAATTGCTGCACCTACGTTCGCAGTGCCTGCGATTCGTAGCGCTGGCGTCTTTGACGCTGTTCCTCTCGACCGGGATACGAGCCCACGACGAACCGATCGCGGTCTATTCCGCAGCGAGCCTGAACAAGGAAGCGCCGGTCGCTCCGAATTCCGTGGCCCTCGTCGATGGCGAATTCGGAGACACCACGACCACGGCTTCGGATGGCGAGCCCCAGCTTGAGCTCGACAGCATCACGGTCGAGATCGAAGGCTCCGACGGCGTTGCCCTGGAGGCGTCGCTGTTCTCGGTCGAGCCGGAGACCCTGCGAATTCTGATCCCGAACCTTCCGGCCGGCAGTGCCCACATGACTGTGAAGCGGGGCGAGGAGTCCATTGCAGACGGGACGTTTCAAGTGCAGTCCGTCAGTCCCGGACTGTTCTCGGCTGCGGAGAGCGGGGGCGGCCTGGCAGATGGCCAAGCTGAGATCGTCAATCTCCTGCAAGGCTCCCGCCATTCCCAGGATCTCGCGTACTTCGATGACCTTAACGGAGTGTTTCGGCCCGTGCCGCTCAACCTGGCAGCGGAGGGCACCGTGTTCTTTCTCAAGCTCCGCGGAACCGGCATCCGATTCGCTTCCGGCCTCAGTGTCACGATCGGCGGAGTTGCCGTCCCTGCGGGTTGCCGGAACGAGCACGGCGTATCCGCGGGCATTGACGAAGTCAGGATCGGTCCGCTTCCGGTTCAGCTTGTGCATAGCGAACTCGCCGATGTGGTGGTGACAGCCGACGGGATCGCGGCCAACACAGTGCAGCTCTCCTTCACGGATTCCGCAGGTGCATGGATCACTTTCAGCAACCAGATCTCACGCTTGTTCCAGGAGCATTGCCAGGTGTGCCACCACCCTGGCGAGGTCGCTCCGTTTTCGCTAATGGAATACGCAGATGCCAAGGAGTCGGCGCCGGCCATCAAGCAGGCGGTTGAGGAGGGCAGCATGCCGCCTTGGAAGCCGATACCCGGGCACGGCGAATTCGTCGGAGAACGGCGCCTGACGGACGAGGGAATCGAGATGGTTGCGTCTTGGGTGGACATCGGAGCGCCCGAAGGCAGTCCGAGCGACCTCCCCGAGCCCCTGGCTTTCGATGCCAGCTGGACACTGGGCGAGCCGGACCTGATCCTCGAGACTCCTTCCTACACGCCTGACCCGAACGCGTCAGATGACTATCGATGCTTCAGCGTCCCGCTTCCGGACAGCATCACCGAGAGCAGGAGTGTTGTCGGCGTTGAGGTCCGGCCCGGGAACCGCAAGATCGTGCATCACCTGATTCTCTTCGGTGACCCTGTTGGGGAATCGGCGGCGAAAGCAGCAGCTACCACTGACGGCAAGCCGGGGTACGAGTGCTTCGGGGGTGCTGGAATCAGCTACACCGCCTTTACGCCCGGTGTCGAGTCTTATGTTGTCGGCGGGTGGGCACCGGGTGCCCGCCCCATGGTCATGCCGGAGGGTGCCGGGATGTACGTGCGACGCGCATCGCGCATCGCGATTCAGATGCACTACCATCCTGACGGCACCGAGCAGTCCGACAGCACCCGGATCGGCCTTCACTTCGCCGACGAGCGAACTGCGCAGAACGCCACGATCATACCGGTGATCAACACGCAATTCTCGATTCCGGCCGGAGCGGAGCGGCACGAGGTCACGGCCGAGCTCAAGCTTGAGGGAGAAGGCGGGCAGGCCATGCCTGCCGCATTGCTGAACCTTCTCGAGCAAAACGGTGCGTTCCCGCTCGACATCATCAACGTCGCCCCTCACATGCACCTGCTTGGCCAGGAAATCCGCCTAGACAAGGTGTCCGCGTCAGGCGAGAAGACCCCGATGATCTACATCGACGACTGGGAGTTCGACTGGCAGGACATTTATACCTAGTGCCTGCGGCGGAAATCCGTATTTCGTTGATATCCAATGGATTTTGGCGATTTCCGGCGGGTGAAGATGAGGCGGATCGGGCGCGCATGGCGAGATTCGTCTCAATTTGCGATTATCTTCGGTGGTAAACCGTCTTGCGAACTGTTTTTAATCCCTCGATGACGCTCGGCCAGATCGCCATCGAAGACATTCCACTCGACGCCCGCTGCCGCGACGACATCCCGGCCGTGCTGAAGGGCATCCAGCACATCTACTGCGACCCGTCCTTGCGGGAGAGCCTCTTCGCCTTGCTGCGAGAGAGCGTCTTCGCCGCTGGCGAGTCCGCCTCCGACCGCCCTGCGTCCGAGACGCAGGAGAGCGCCGAGCCGGACGGGATCAACCCGGATGTCGGTCGGCCCGGCATGGACCTGTGGCAGGTGCTCGTGCTCGGCTTGCTCAAGCAGGGCATCCGCTGCGACTACGATCGGCTGCATGATCTGGCGAACCAGCACGCCAGCGTGCGCCGCATGCTCGGCATCAGCGATGTGTTCGGCGGCGTCAGGTTCAGCTACCGCACGCTGGCGCGCAACATCGCGCTGCTCACGCCGGCACTGCTGGCAGAGGTGAACCGCTTGGTGGTGGGGGCGGGCCACGAATTGGCCGGGTGCCGCCCGGGCGAGCCGCTGCAAGCCCGCTGCGATAGTTTCGCGGTAGTGAAGGCATCAGACTGCTCCTTCTATTGAATCACGTTTCTCCAATACCCGTCCATCCCATGCAACTCATTGATGTAGAGGATGTTACGAGCGTTTGAACGGTAATGCGGCCGATGTCGCCGGATGGGCCGACATCGTGCGAAACACCATCCAGGTCCGTTTCCGGGACACTTCGGCTTTCTCCCGCCTGAGCCCCCTGTCATCGCTCCACTCTCGTCGCGGAACGGGCCAGGCTGGAAGCGTTGCAGGAAGCGGTCCGGACTGCGGAGCGAGACATCGCGTCGCTGGAAGCGCTGTCGGCCAGGTCGGAGCAACGCGTCAGCCCGGACCGGTCCGGAGCGCCAGGCCTGCGGACAGGCAACGCCATTCGATGGGTCATCGCAACCCGTCTCCTGGCATGGCGTTACCCGGCCTCGCCCGGGCGCCGGCGCGCCTGTCCGGCCCGGTAGCGGGCGATGTCCGGTTCCGGGATCACAGAGTGGCGCACCATCCGAACGACCGCATTCCAAGGCCTTGCGCTTGCGCGTCGAACTTCGCCGCCTCGTCTCTCCTCGTGTTGACGCCGCGTGACTCCAGCCGCCGACTCCCCGATCTGTTCCGAGCCGGTTCACGTTCCCGCCCCCCAGTCCAGCAAGCGCTGCCGATCCCAATCCCGCTTCACGTACAGGCCCTTGTGCGTGCCGCGCACGATGCGCTTGGCATCCAAGGCCCCCTCGCGAATGCGTTGCCACAGGGCCTGTCGCGACAGGCCCAGCTCGCGCCGCGCTTGCTTCGCCCGCACATACCCCTCCGGCGGCGACTCGCAGAACCGCGCCCGCACTGCCGGGCTCAGACGCACCTGCAGGGCGGCGCCCTCCACCGCTGCCTCCGCAGGCACGAAGCCCTGCTGGATCCAGCGATAGAGCGTGCTCGCCGTCGTGCCCAGCTCCCGCGCCGCCTCGCTGACGCTCTGCGGCGGCGCCTCTGCCTGCCGCTTCCCGCCCCGCAAGAGCTTGATGCCGTGACGCTGCCGCAGGCTTGCCACGATCCCCCGGCTGAATTCCATCCCGCGCGCCGACCGCAGCCCCTGCCGGTTCAGCGTCTCCGCGATCCGCTCGTCCGCGTGCAGCAGCGCCAGCCCCCGCACGATCTCCACCGTGGCGGGGTCGTCTTGTATCGGCGGCGGCGTCACGCGCGCAGGCAAGGGCAGGTCGGTCTCGTCGATCCAGCCGCCGCGCCAGCGCAGCAGCACATGCAAATGGCCCGCTGCCCGCTCCACCTTCAGCACGACCTCTTCCACCAGCGCCGCCAGCAGCCGCTTGCGATCCCGCGCACTGACTCGAGGCGATTCCCACAGACTGCGCACCCGCGCCCCCAACTGCGCGAACACCTCCCCGGACACTTCCGGGTCACGCCGCGGCTCGCGCTCCGCGGCCTGTTCCAACTCCCGCTGCGCCCGCTCGACCTCGCGCAACGCCGCTTCCCAGTCCCGCGCTAGCGTCCGCGTGACCAAGCGGTTCTCCGGATCCTCCGCCTTGTACCTCCTCTCGGCCAGCTGCGCTGCGTACGCGCAGCGCTCCAATTCCAGCTCGTAGCTGCGCAATCGCCTCGCTTCCCGCTCCTCCGCCTGCCGCTCCGCTCGCAGCGCCGCCTCGACGCCGCCCATGCCCGCCCAGAAACCGCTCCGAGACCCACCGTTCCAGCTGCGCTCCGCCGACCGACTGGCACCCGCGCTTCCCCGTCCCGGACTGACTTGCCAGACACACGTATCTCACCCCGCTGCCGTACAGCACCTGCATCCTCCGACCGCACACCCCGCACGCCACCAGCCGTTGCAGCAGCGCCCTCCCCTCGCGCGGCGCTCCGCTCCCCACGCGCAACGAATTCTCCGCCATGCGCTCCTGGATCTCCAGCCATTCATGCCACTCGACATAGCCCTCGTGATGCTTCTCCAGCACCACCGTCCACTCCTGCCTCGGCAACCTCAGCACCTTCTTGCTCACCTCCCCCCGCCCGTCCACCCGCAACTCCGTCCGCTGCCGCTGGTACACGTACGCCCCTCCCATCAGCGGGTTCGTCAGCACTTGGTACACCCGCGCGTAGGTCGCCTCGCTCCACTCCATCTCCCTGTTTCCGCGCTTCCCCGGCAGCTTCGTCCCCGCCTCCCGCAGCTTGCGCACCGTCTGCCGCGCCGAACCCGTCTCATGGAATTTCGCGAACACCTCCGCGATCGCCTGCCGCACCTGCTCGTCGGGGTCCTTGCGCAACTCCGTGCCGACCACCACGTACCCGCTCGCCACGCTCCGATACAACTCGCCACGCTCCGCCTTGCTCCGCAGGCCCTCGTCCATGCGCGCCTTGATCCGGAACCGCTCCTCCTCCGACAACGTCCCCTCGATCCCCAGCACCACCCGGTGGTCGCCCTCCCTCAAGTCGTACACCTTGCCCGCCTTCACGAACAGCGTGTCGGTCAGCCGCAGCCAGCGCAACAAGCCGAACCATTCCGCCGTGTCGCGCGCCAAGCGCGACGAATCCAGGCCCAGCACCACCCCCACCCGTCCCCGCGCCACCAGCCGCGTCAGCTTCGCGAAGCCCGTCCGCTCCGTATCCCCCGCCGCCGAAACCCCCAGGTCGTCGTCGATCACCTCGACCCGCTCCGCCGGCCAGCCCAGATTCCGCGCCACTTCCCGCAATCCATACTGCAGCCGCGTCGATTCCCGGTTCGTCAGCACCTGCTGCGGCGTCGATTGGCGCACATAGACCACCGCCAGCCGCTCAAGATGCCGTTCGCGGATCGTCGTCTCCCGCTTCATTCCGGGCCTCCTTCTCCGCGATCCGCAGCATCAGCCGCGCCAGCTCTTCCAGCAGTTCCTCGTGCGCCGCCTCCGGAAAGCTGTTCCACAGCGCCAGACGCTCCTCGTGTTCCAGCAGCCCCGGCAGAGACGCCTGCCAGTTCGCCGCTCCCTCCTTCTCCGCCATGCGCGTCCTCCAGCACCTGCACCAGTTTCTGCAAGGCATGATAGTCCGCCATGCGGCCCTGCGTGCGCGGCGCATCGTCCGCAGGAGCCTCCCAGCTGGTCCACGCCGCAGGGATGCTCTTGCGCTTGCCATCGGGCAGTTCGACCCACAACGCCAGACTACCGTCCGAGCGCCGTTTCCGAGCCAGCACCGCCAGCTCCTGACCGTCGAGGGGGTGTCCGAGGCGCTTGATCAGAACCCGCTCAGGCCCGCAATCGCGGAATGGATTAGTTTGATCTGCTCTTGGTCGAGACCGACGTGCATTACCCGACGGACGTGAGCCTGCTGTGGGACGCGCTGCGCTGCCTGATCCGGGTCACGGCGCTGGCCTGCGAGCAGCACGGCCTGGGCGGCTGGCGCCAGAGCGCGCATCTGATCCGGACAGTGCGCGGCCTGTTCCAGCGGGTGCGCTCGTCGAAGCGAAGGAAGCAGCAGCCGCGGCGGGTGCAGGACTACTTGCGGCAGGCGCGCTGCATAGCGGAGCGCGCGAAGGCGTCTCTGGAGCGCTTGGAGGCGGCGCGAGCGGGAGAGGGTATCGTCAGCGAAATCAAGGGCTTCCTGGAACACGCGGAGCGGCAGGTCGACCAGGTGGAGCGGCGCGTGCTGCGAGGCGAGACGATTCCGCAAGAGGAGAAGGTGTTCTCGATTTTCGAGCCGCACACGCGCTGGTGCGCGAAGGGCAAGGCAGGGCGGCCGGTGGAGCTGGGAGTGCCGGTGGGGATCGTGGAGAGCGAGCACGGGTTCGTGCTGCATGCCAGGATCATGTGGACGGAGCAGGACGTGGACGTGGCGCAGCCGCTGGTGAAGGAGACGCAGGCGATGTATCCGGACTTGGCGGGCTGCAGTTTCGACAAGGGCTTCCACAGTGCGGGGAACCGGGAGGAGTTGGACAAGGTGCTGGTGTTGAACGCGCTGCCGCAGAAGGGGAAGCTGTCGAAGGCGGGGCGGGAACGGGAGTCGGAGCCGGGATTCGCGGCGGCGCGGAAGGCGCATCCGGCGGTGGAATCGGCGATCCACAACCTGGAATGCCGGGGCTTGGACCGGGTGCGGTCGAAAGGGGCGGCGGGCTTCGAGCGAGCGGTGGGGCTGGCGGTGCTGGCGGGGAACCTGCACCGGATCGGACTGCTCCTGCAGAGGCGGGAGCGGAAGCGGCTGAAGCGGGCACGCAAGCGGGCGCTCCCGCTACGGCTGGCCGCGTAGCGGCGAGGGAGCGCCCCGGGAACGAGCAGCGCCAGCCTGCTGGCAGGCAGGAGTGCGGGAAGGGTGCGCAAGGGCTCGGAATCCGGCTTGGAAAGCCGCCATGCGACGGCAAGCCGGGGCGGATTGCGCCCCGAAACGGCGCCCGCCACCAGCACAGTAACTGGACCCTCGTGTGTGTTTGCGCGAAATTCAGGGGTTTTGTCGCAGGCACTACCTACAACAATCCGGTGCCGTTCCATCGGTCCGACCGTATGGAGCTCTCGGCGATCTACGACAATTCGGCCAACAATCCGCTCAACCCGAACGATCCACCGATTGCAGTGGGATGGGGAGAGGGGACCAAGGACGAGATGTGCATCGTCTTCTTCACTGTGGTCATGCCGGATCTCTGCGCGCTGCCCCTCGGGCTCTGTTCCGGTCATTAGAGGCGAACGCCCGCGGCGGTCCCCGCAGACCCGCGCCAATGTCAACGAAATCGGTAATTCCGGGTCGAGCCGGCTTGTCTACCTTCAAAGTCCCTCCCCTCGAGACCAGTTCCGAGGCCAGCAATCAACGTGGGGAGGGTCGCGACAAACTTGCCGCACTACGCGGGGGAGGATCTGCGGGCGGAGATCAGATCGGTGATGACGGGGGACCGGCTGCGGCTGGGCCACGACCGGTCGCGACGATCAGGACCGCGATGGCCGTCCGTATGGAGCGTCCCCGGGGTCGGCCAGCGATGCAGGGACTGACGGCCTAGGGCTGCCCGTCCGCACCGTTTGCTTCCCGCGTGTCGTACTCGGATTCCGGACCGACGAAGGTCCACTCCTTGAGCCAGTTCTCGTCCTTGCCGAAGGCGCCGATGTAGCGCGGCGCCTTCGCCTCCCCGGCCTCCGCTCCTTCGTTCGCGCGCCCGTCAGGCCCTTCTCGCTGTCCGGAGACCCGCACCCCCGGCCCCTCCGGACCCGCTGGCCACGCACCGGTCGGAGGAGGCCGTGCCGCCGGAGAAGGCGATGCCGGGGCTCAGGCTGGCATGCGCCTGGAGGTGCTCGATGACGGCGCCGTCGCTCACCCCCGGATCGCCGCCTCTGGCCCCTCGAAACGTCATTAAGTGACCTTTGGTCAATTAGTTACATGACCTATGGTCTGATCTGGGGAGCGCTTGGCCCCCCGCCCCGGCAAACCTATCGCTTTGATGAATGAGGCGGCAAGTTGACATGTTTCAGCTGCCGCATTCGTAGCATACGTGCAGCGCGGCAAGAGCTCCGGCAATGGCATCGCTCACCCAACATTCCTCCATCCGCAGGGGCTTGATTCGGGTTTCGGCCGGGCCCGAGACACCCTGGTGAGCGAGCTCAAAGGCCTCATCCATCCCAGTTCGAGGGGCCATTTGTCAGCTCGTGTATGAGCCAGGGTGCGGCGTTGCCCGGTTCGCTCCCGGAGCTCGACCGGTTGACTTGTCTAGCTGATTCATGCGCCTGGCTGGCCGGCTCAAGCGCGCGCTCTAGCTCCGGGCGATCCAATCGAACGCTGCGTCTATTCGCAATAGCCTCGACCAGCAGCGGTCGAGGGGCGATTGCCGCCGGGACATCGGAGAGGTCTGCAACCTCGAAGACGCCATGACGGACGGCGTCCTTCGGGCCATACATGAAAGAGTCCGAAAGGAGCGCAGACCCCGGCCAAGCCCCTTCGGAGGCCTATGCAGCGACGTCGGCTTCATGCAAGTCCGTCAGCAAAGAGAGGGTCGCTCCTGGCAGTTCCGAGCGACATTGAATCCGAGGAACGGTTTCCCAGCGCAGCTCGTCGGCGAACATCTTGAGTGGATTGGCGGGCGCGAAGCCGTTTCCCCGAAACAGCTACTGGCGCGAAGCCTCCTCTGCCTCCACCGACTTCAGGTATCCCTGCAGCATCCGCTCCAGCTCATCCGCTTTCTCCGCGCGTTCCTTGCTCAGATCCAGCTTCTCGAGCGGGTCCGTCGCCAGGTCGAAAAGCATTCGCGTCCGTGAGCGCGCGACGGTCGGGTACCGTAGCAACAGCTTGTAGTCACCGACGCGAATCGCCGAAGCGGGGTCTCTTCGATGCTTCGGACGGTGAAACACGAGACCCCCGAGAGCGCGCTTGATCTTCCCGACTCCGCCATGCTCCAACACGGTTCGAAAGCTCCCGCCATCCACTTCGGCCGGCAGCGGCTTGGTGCCGCCCGCCAGGTCGTAAAGAGTAGGAAGCAAATCATACCCCGTGACCGGAACGCGCGAGATCGAATTCGGCTTGACGCCCGGCCCCGTGACAAGGAACGGGACTCGAATCCCGCCTTCGAGCAAGGAGTGCTTCGCGCCGTTGAGCGGACGATTCGGCGGTGTCAACGAATCCTGCGCGCCGGGAATCGTTCCCCTTCCGCCGTTGTCGGCCATCAGAATCACGTAGGTATTCTCGACGACATCCAGCGCCTCGAGCGCATCCAGCATCTGGCCAACCGCCTCATCCAGGTCAAAGAGCATGCCGCCGAACGCGTGCGTCACAGCACGATCCGGGCGCCCCTTGTTCTCGAATCTCTCGAGCGATTCCGGACGCGTCTGGACCTGTATGTGCGCTGCATAGTGGCTGAGTTGCACATAAAACGGCCGCCTATCGGAGACTTGTTGCTTCACGAAGTCGATCGCGCGCTCGGTAATCGTAAAGGCCAGCTTCGGGTCCTGCTTTGTCACGCTTCGCCCGCGTTCTTCCATGGGAATCGGCATGCCGCCGGTGCTGTTGGTGGTCCAACCGTCGCTCTCGTCGAACCCGACCTGCTCCGGGTTGGCGCCCATCTGGGAGCCAAACTTTCCGAAGTGCGCCGTGCGATAGGTGCGGTCGGCCTGCTTCAGCGCCTGAGGCAGTGTCAAGCGGCCTTCCCACTCGAATTCGGAAGCGAACTCCGTGCCGCGCTGGCGCGCCGGGGTCATTCCGCAAAAGATGCTGCGGCGGGTTGGCGTGCAAAGCGGTGCGGGCGAATAGCCGCTTGCGAAGCGCATGCCCTGCTCGGCGAGACGCGCCATATTCGGCGTTTCGAGAAACTCAGAAGCGGCTTGTTCTATCTCCGGGTCCATCGTGAACGACAGCTGGCTCCACCCGTGGTCATCGGTCAAAATGAACACGAAATTCGGTTTGGGTTGTGCGAGGCCTGTCGTTGCCGGGAGTGAGACGAGCAGAAGGAATTGAGACAGGCGCAGCAGGAAGCGACTTCTCTCCAGACTGAGGGTTTGCATGGCTGGGGACCATGCTAGCAGCGGCGTTTGCCCGATGGCGTCGGGTCTCCGGCCGGCGCTGGGCGAATAGCCACTCGACTAACTCGGAATCCGAAGAGCCCCAGTCCCATCGGCTATGCCCGACGCCAGGCAGTTCGGTGCATCGAGGCGTCTTGCTGGCGGTCCTGAGCGCCTCGCTCCAATCGGGTCTCCTGAGCCGGGACTGCCGAGTCCGGGTTGCCGTGGGAAGTCCGGACGGCAACCTCTCGCTCTCGCCCCCCGGCACGATCGTTGGTTCGCCTAGCCATCACGGTAGCGCGGGTCGGCACGGCACGGGCTCCAGCTCGTGGCTCGCGCCAATGCTGTGATCACAGAGACCGCGTTGGCGGGCTGGCTCCGGTGAAGCGAAAGCGCAATGGAGCTGCCGTGCTGCCCGACCGGGAAGAGTGGCGAGTCTCGCAACGCTGGGGCTAGCCGCTTTGCGCCCTACAGAACGAACCTGAGCCGGAAGCGATAGGTGCGCCTGTCAGCAAGCGTGGTGCAGACCAGTCCGAAGTTGTGCGTAGTGAGCGGCCTGCGCGCCTCCCTGAGTCGGAGCGTGCTGAAGCAATCGTTTGATTCGGGCTCTAACGCCATCGTCCACTCCGATTCGGCGGGACGACGTTCGGGACCGTTTGGCGTGCGGGCCGGGTGATGCGCAGCAACGTAAGAGACAGGTAGCGGCGCGAGACGCCGTGTGGGATCGAAGCGCCTATACTGAGAGCAGACTGCGGTGAGGTGCGAGAGTGGTTGAATCGGGCGGTCTCGAAAACCGTTGAGCCTTCGCGGGCTCCGTGGGTTCGAATCCCACCCTCACCGCCATACTTTGGCCTTAAGTGACTGATACTGGATAAGTTAATCGAAAGATAGCCCCTCTGTCCCACCTTCCTATCAACCTTTTGAGCGGCAGTACCGGGATTCGGAATCGCCAATCCACACTCGGTCCTTTCGCCAGTCCCGCAACTTCTTCGAGCGCGCTGCGGACGATTACCGTACATCCAGCGTGGTTCTGAACACGGCGCGGTGCTGGAACTTGGCTGGCGCGAAGGGATCGATGTCGTCCTCGTTTGTGTCCCTAACGCGACCGGATAGCCAACGGCCGACACGAGCGAGGTTGAGCAGGGCACCGTGTCAGTGTGAGGGGCCGTGAGGTAGCGTCGATATACGCGGCGACGGCCCTCGCATCTGTCCTGGGGTCCAAGAGTTCGGAGCAGTCTCTGCGGAGCTGTCCGTTCGTCTGAGGAGAAGGCGTCGATCCGTCGCCCGGATCGACGGTCTCGCTCTAGGTCGGAGCCTTGATCGTCGTGGTCGTGGCTCGCGCGGTCGCCTTAGCGCGACGACGGCACTCTGCTGGCCGCTTCCGAACTCCGATCTCGGCTTGACGCCCGATCACGGCGCTCGGGCCGGTCGGCAACTCCATCGTAGTGGAGCAAGTTGGGAGTCAGGACGTATGCGCAGCAAGGAACGTGCGGACATGGTCCGTCAGGATCTTTGGCTGGTCGATCGGAATCAGGGTCCGGCTGTCGCTGACCCATACCAACTGCGAGTTTGTAAAGCGTTCAGCCAGTCGTGTGGCGTGGGCGGGCGGCATCAGCTTGTCCTCGCGGGCCCAGACGATGAGGACCCTTCCGCGGAACGAGCGCTGTTGCTCGGCCCACTCGAGCAACTGCTTCTTCTTCGGTACGTTTCTAAGGTACTTGTTCAGGTCGCGACGAACCTTCCGGTTGTGGCGGGCGGGATGAATCCAGCTCATGAAGAGGTCGTTTGGAACCCTCTTCTTCGACATGTCGCCGAATGTCAGCGAAAGATGTCGGATCCAGCGAGGCCGCAACAATTGGACCGACATGAAGGTGCCTCCTGGAAGGCATGCGTTGAGGCAGAGCAGCCGGCCGGGTAGGCCGGGCGGGTAGTTGTCGAAGGCTTCGCAAGAGACAAGAACAAGGTTCGCGACACGATCGGACCCTCCGGGGCTAATGACAAGCTGCGCACCGCCCCAGTCGTTGCAGACGAGTGTGACGTCGTGCAGGTCGAGCTCCACGAGAAACTCGGCGATCATGGTCGCGATCGATTCGAGCGTGAGGTCGGCATTATCGGGCATCGGCGTGTGGTGCGCGCCGAACGGCAGCTCCGGGACGATGCAGCGGTACCGATCTCGCAGGCTGTCGACGAGCCCATCCCACAAGGTGCCGTTCATAAGCACCCCGTGGAGCAATACTACGACCGGTCCGTCGCCACCGGTGTCGGAGTACATGAAGCCGGCAGTTGTTGGTCGCTTGAGCTGCATCTGGAGACCCCCTCGCCGGTAGCCGTCGAGATGGGCTCATCTTGGACGCCGTGTCGCATGGCCCTGTCAGAATTCACGTGTGAAAGGCCAGTGTTGTCGAATCTCGCCCGTTCCCACGGACGGGTCATTGTAGCGAACTGGAAGCCCGATTCCGGTGCTATCAGGGCTTCTCCGTGCGAGGTCATTTCGCCACCATCGCGAAGCGCTCGCCGAACTGGATGCCAAACTCGACCCGCGCTTGGTGCCAGTAGGCTGGCGGGGCGCGCCAGCCCCGTTGCACGTTGCGCAGGGCCAGATAGAGCAATTTGGTCGCCGCCCGCTCCTGCGGGAAATGACCCCGCGTCCGCACGCCGTGGCGCACCGTGCTGTTGAGGCTCTCGATCGCGTTGGTCGTGTAGATCGCCCTGCGGATCGGTTCCGAAAAGGCGAAGAACGGGATGATCTGCTCCCAGCCGCTGCGACAGCTGCCCACGATCGCCGGGTACCGCGAAGCGGTTTAGTCCTCAACGATTTATGCTGAGCGGAACACTAATCGTTCAAATCCTCGTAGCCCAGCGCCAGCCCCATTACGCGCGCCGTCAGCAGCACTTCCACCGGATGCTGCGTCCGCCGAGGATCGCGGTGGTCCTGGAAACAGGCGCTCAGCCGCCGGAACAGCCCCGTCTGCAGCGCCAGCTCCCGCGGGAGCACTCCACCACCATCCGATCCGAGCTCCCCACCGTCGAACCGGCCGACCACTCGCTGGCGTCCCAAGCGCCCGTGGTACATCCTGTAGTCACAATACCGTCGTCCAAAATCGTTGTAAGTTATTCATAAAACACATCTTATACCACGAGAGACGGCCTTATGCCCTGCCTGTGATGAGAAATGCGGGCTAGTGGCCCGCACAGAGCCCAAGGGGAAGATTGCAGAGATCCGGCACAACCACGGTGAAGAAGACGATGCACATCTCGTCGGTGGTCCTGTCTCCCCATCCCACCGCAATCGGTGGGTCGTTCGGGTTGAGCGGATTGTTGGCCGAATTGTCGTAGATTGCCGAGAGCTCCATGCGGTCGGACCGATTGAATGGCACCGGATTGGTGTAGGTGTAGGCGTCCTGCCAGTCGAATTCCCAGTCGTCGATATAGACCATCGGGGTCTTCTCGCCCGACGCGGACACCTTGTCCATGCGAATCTCCTGGCCAAGCAGGTGCATGTGGGGGGCGACGTTGATGATGTCAAGAGGAAACGTACCGGTCGTCTCGAGCACGTTCAGCAATGCCGCCGGTATGTCCGGGCCGCCCTCTCCCTCGAGCTTGAACTCGGCGGTCACCTCGTGCCGCTCCGCCCCGGCCGGAATCGAGAATTCCGTGTTGATCACCGGTATAACCGTGGCGTTCTTCGCAGTTCGCTCCTCGGCGAAGTGAAGGCCGATCCGGGTGGTGTCGGACTGCTCGGTGCCGTCGGGATGGTAGTGCAGCTGGACCGCGATGCGCGAGTCTCGCCGCACGTACATCCCGGAATCCTCCGGCATGACCTGGGGACGGGCGCCTGGTGCCCATAGGGCGAGAAAGTACGACTCGACGCCGAGGGTGAAGCTGCCGTAGCTGATTCCTGCGCTGCCGAAGCACTCGTACCCCGGCTTGCCGTCGTCCTCGGCCGCTTCCTTCCCTTCGGATTCCCCCACAGGGTCTCCGTAGAGAATCATGTGGTGCACGATCTTGCGGTTCCCGGGCCGGACCTCAATGCTAACGACGCTCTTGCTCTCCGTGATGCTGTCGGGAAGCGGAACGCTGAAGCATCGGTAGTCATCTGACGCGATCGGATCAGGCGTGTAGGAGGGAGTCTCGAGGATCAGATCCGGCTCGCCCAGCGTCCAGTTGGCATCGAAAGCCAAGGGCTCGGGAAGGTCGCTCGGATTGCCTTCGGGCGCTCCAAGGTCTACCCAGGACGCGACGATCTCGATTTCCTCGTCCGTCAGGCGCCGTTCTCCGACGAATTCGCCGTGCCCGGACACTGGCTTCCAAGGAGGCATGCTGCCGTCTTCAACCGCCTGCTTGATGGCAGGCGCCCACTCCTTGGCGTCCCCGTACTCCATCAGGGAGAACGGAGCAACCTCGCCAGGGTGGTGGCACACCTGGCAATGCTCCTGAAAGAGGCGCGAGATCTGGTTGCCGAAAGTGATCCAGTCACCTGCAGAAGCCGTGAACGAGACTTGGACCGTGTTGGCCTCTATCCCGTCGGCTGTCACCACGACATCCGCAAGTTCGCTGTGCACGAGCTGAACTGGAAGCGGGCCGATGCTGACTTCGTCCATGCCTGCAGACAAGCCATGCTCGTTACGGCAGCCAGCCGGGACCGCGACTCCGCCGACTGTGACACTGAGCGAGGAGGCGAAGCGGATTCCGGTTCCCCGGAGCTTGAGAAAGAACACGGTGCCCTCCGCCGCTAGATTGAGCGGCACGGGCCGGTAGACGCCGTTGAGGTCATCGAAGTACGCGAGGTCCTGGAAATGCCGGGACCCCTGAAGGAGATTGACGATCTCGGCTTGGCCATCTGCGAGGCCGCCCCCGCTTCCCGCGGCCGAGAACAGTCCCGGACTGACAGACTGCACTTGGAATGTCCCGTCCGCGATGGACTCCTCGCCTCGCTTCACGGTCATGTGGGCGCTGCCGGCCGGAAGGTTTGGGACGAGGATTCGAAGCGTCTCTGGCTCGACGGAGAGCAGCGACGCTTTCAGCACAACGGCGTCAGAGCCTTCGATCTCGACTGTCACGCTGTCGAGCTCGAGCTGGGGCTCGCCATCTGGAGCCATGGTCGTGCTGTCTCCGAATTCGCCATCGACGAGAGCCATCGAATTCGGCGCGACCGGCGAGTCCTTTTTCAGGCTAGCGGCGGAATAGACTGCAATCGGTTCATCGTGGGCTTGCAGCCCTGTCGGGAGGAGCAGCGCCAAACATCCTAGAATTGCGAACCGCCAGTGCTGAAACCGTAGACGCATCAATTCGATCTCCTTGCTATAAGCTTAACGACCGAACCCGGATACGGCGTCGCAGTCTAGGCGAAGTGCCTGGGTTGTGACGCCGGAACGTCTCCTCGGACATCACCGCCCCGTCACCCTGGCCGGCACCGTATGCGACCGGAACCCAAGAGATTGAGTGCGTGTCGCACACAGTGTCCGAGCATAGTGTCCTTCACGCGTATTGACTTGGCGAACCGGCAAGCGAAAGCGGATTCTCGCCAGTCATAGAGATCCGCTCGGCCTTGTCGGCCAGGATCACACGAGCTGACAGCAACAGGTCCCGGGTCTTGGACTGGCCCACCAGCCGCGGTAGCAGCCACGAGATGCCTGCGCAGCCGCCGCTGATCGCGCAGACGATGGGCTTGGGAATGGAAAGCGCTTAGTGTACGGGCCTGCCGGGCTGCCGGATCCGGTCGATCGTATGCTGGCCCGAGGTCTTGAGCTCCTGGACATCCGCGCCGGCGCGGAGCGACTTGCCAGCGCCAATCAGCACGATCGCCCTGATGTCGGGAATGTCCCGGTACAGGTCCAGCAGGTCGAGGTAATGGACGCGCATGCTAGGGGTGATGGCGCCACTTCGCTCCGGATGAATGAAGGTCAGGAGCGTGACGCTACCATGCATCTCGAAGAGCAGCTCGTCCGGTAACGGCGAAGACCCCATACTATCGCCGGAGACTGGCTGATCAAGCCCGGCCAATGGCCGCAATTCAGCGCGAACTCCCGGATTGGCTGGCCGGTGGGATCCTTGGTTTCCGGAACCAAGTCTCGCCACGGCTCCGACGGCAGAGCTCTTCGTTCCTGGCCGCGCAATGCGCGTGAAGGCGGATCGATCGAGCCACGCAATTGCCCGCTACGACGACAGCGGAGCGCCGGGAACTGCTGCGGGCTTCGAGCGTCTAGGAAGGCAGCAGGCTGATCGGCCTCGCTTCCAACGGGCTCCTCCCGAACCGGTATTCCCTAGCGCGCAAGGTTTGTTTCGGAGTCGCCGGCTTTGGTGTAGACGAGTGGAGGCTGGAACTGGAACGAAGCGTCGGCGATGAGCTGCCGAGGGCGCACATGAGTTTGACAGTTTCTAGATACAGCAGCCAAAAATGCCGAGATGAACCGACAGCTCACGGGTTTTTCTCAAGATCCCGATTGTGTCTAGGAACTTGCAGCGTTAGTCCATTCGGAGAATTGGTGAAGGATCGTCTATCTACACTTTTTGTAACAACTTGCTGGCTTCCTCCGTTGGCTCCCTCACCTGCCGGACTGCTCGTCCGTCGCTCAACAATTGCGCCAGCTGGGTCCGTTTCGGCCGGTTCCGACTGTTCCTCCACGTGTCGGCTCAGGCCAGCTCCGCCACCCTTTCCAGCGACAGAGCCAGCACCGTCAGCGACACGTACGCGTGAATCTGATCCGGTGCCCCGCAATACACCCGTCCTAGCCCTGCTCCACTCCCTGGAGTTGCTTGTATCGGGCCATCCGCGATCCTCCAAGCTTCGACATTCTTCCGATAGCAGGAGACCTCGGGTTCGCACGCAAGCTGGCCGGGTGCCCGTGCAAGTCGGACGCCCAACCCGGCAATCCCTGACGCTCGTTCACTTATTGCGCGAATGAAGTCTGAATGCGGAAAAACGGTCTCGATGACTTCGCGGCCCCGTCATCCTCCCAGGGCGGCCTATGGAGCGCTCACCGGCAACGCCTTTTCTGCGTCAGTTGCGCGGCGACGGCGGAAGTCCGGAGAGATGTCGATTGCCAGGTCCGGGGCGCCGCTTCTATTCCTACTGCGCGCAAGCGACGGATTCGCGCGGACCGCGGCCTGCTTGCCTAGCGCGTAGCTCCGCGATGGCGCGGTCGAACGAATTCAACATCTGCTGGCGATCATCCTGTTTAGCGTAGCGTCCCTTCTCGGCGTAGAACATCTGTTGCTTCTCGAGGAGATGGACCAAAGCCTGGCCGTCAGCTTCGGACCAGATCGGCTTCCCGCCAACGAGAACTCGGATCGCGGCCGTGTGAGCTACCGCATTGCCGCCAAGGACCCCTCCCGACTCTCCCTCCCCGCGGGCCGCGATCCAGCTGCTCTTCTCGAACCGCAACACGGTCTCCAAGGCAATCGAGTGTATGCTGCCTTCGCTGCGCTCCTCGATCGACTCGCTGACCGCACGTCCGTTCTGGACGAGTTCGATCTTTCCCAGGGCGCGCGGGCTGCGCAACTGCGCCTTGATCCTCACCTCCCCGCCGTGCGGCGGAAGGCAGAGCGTTTCGCCTGGACCGGCGCTCTCGGCAGAAAGCTCGATGAGGGGCCCGCTGGTGACGAACGTCGCGCCTTCTCTCACCGCGCTGTTCCAAGCCTCCGAACCTGTCGCCTCGCCGGTCTTGGCGTACAGGCGCATTCCGCCGAGGAAGGGCTGCCACGGCTCGCGCCGAGGGTTGTTGGGCAGATCCGTGCCTGCGGTCGGAGGGAGGCTGAAGCTGCAGTTCATCAGCCGGTACCAATTGTCCAAGGGCCAGAAGCCCCATCCCCAATTCGCGATCTCGATGAATTCCGCCTCTCCCAGGATCGTGTCGACTAGTACAGTAGGGCTCCCACCCAGTGTGCCGCCGTGGGCTGTGCCGACTAGCCCTCCGGTCTCGCGAGCCCGGCCCAGTACGGTCGCCAGGGCTGGGAAGTTATACGGCGATTCCGACGTGCCGGCCATGATGGGCTGGATTAGCCCGCCCAGGCCGAACAGTAGGATGTGGCCTTGCAGCCTGTCTCGGTACTCCTCTCCGGCGACGATCGTCCGCCCGCCGGCGCTCGCTTCGCCGCGATCGCCGAACGCGAACTGCTCCGCCCAGACTCCCGGCACCATTCCGCCCTTGAGAGTCATGAACTGGCCATGGGCGATGTCGTCGCCCGCCATCATGGCGAACCAGTCACGATCGCCGGCGGGCTCGACGCGATCGTAATGCAAGTGGGAGTCCGCCGCTCGCCAGCCGTCTTCGCGGAGTTGGTTCCATCGCCTGAGCTTGGCTGTGACCTCGACCGGGTCCGCGTTGACCTCGGCCTCGACAGAAACCGGCAAGTAGTCCAGGCCCTTCGCCACGTCGACCCGAACTCGCCTCGCCGTGGGCGACAGCGGCACCCAGACAGGGCCTGTGTTCCGCGCGTAAGTCACTACTTGGCTCTGGCGCTTCGAGACATGCACCGACACAAACCTCAGCCCGTGAGGTCCTATCCAGCGCGGTTCGTGGGGCGCCCCGTCGACGGTTACAGTGAACCGAGCGGCGAGCCGGCGGCCGGTGGAATCGTCGATCACGTTCAGGACGAGGCGCGGGCTCCAGCTCGGATCTTGCTGTACCTGAGCGTCGCCAGACGTGCCCAGCCACCACAGCACCGCGCTAGCAAAGAGTGTCAGGGCCGCCAAGCGGAATCGGCTGCCTGACACATGTCCTGGATCGGCCGTGGGTGCCTCCGTCTAGAGAATGTACTCGATCGCAGATCGTGATGAATTGATTGGGGCTCTGGTTCTGCCGGAAATGCACTGAACAAGGTCTGAGCGCCGGCGCGATTGAAGGCGAGCTGTTCCAAGCGTTTCAAGGCCGCGCACATACGCGACAGCAGGCAAACCCGGATCCCTAGCCCAGGATGATTGAATTGTTCGGGATCCGCATTGCCGAAGCTTGCAGCGCTTCCTAGTCGGCTCTCGGGAATCGAGAAGGCCCGTTGAAGAGAGATCGCGGCGAGCGACGAGGATTCGGGCAATGCTGCCCAAAACTCAGCGGGCCATGGAGCGGTAGGCTGTTTATCCCGCCCTCGGCATGGATGGTGGCTATCGGAACGCATCGTCGCGGATACCCGAGCCGAGTCCGAGATCATCTGCGTGACGGACAGGCGGAGAGATTTCAGATGCGGCGAAGCAGCACCATTGCCACCCTTCAAGGGCATTTCTGGAGAAAACTCTCGGTTTGAACCGGCTCGGGAGGCTAAGATCGGATACTGCTCCCCGGAGCTAGCAATGCCGTTCCGGTACGTCCTCGCAGCTGCGATCTTCTTCTTTGGTGTGTGCATGGCTGGCGTCCGCCCGATTCCCAATGCCGGCCGCTCGGCGGTGGTGGCGCAGAACGGAATGGTCGCGGCCAGCCAGCCTCTCGCTTCGCAAGCAGGGCTGCAGATCCTCCGACAGGGCGGGAACGCCGTCGACGCAGCTGTGGCCACGGCTGCCACGCTGGCCTTGGTCGCTCCGATGATGACGGGCCCTGGCGGCGATATGTTCGCGCTGGTCTACTTGGCGGAGACCGGCGAGTTGGCCGGGCTCAACGGGAGCGGTTTCTCCCCGGAAGCCGCGGGCATCGACTTCTTCAAGAGTCGCGGCCTGGACCGGATCCCCACGAAGGGTGCGTTCTCCGTTACCGTTCCAGGCGCGGTCGACGGCTGGGCGACCCTGCTCGAACGATACGGCACCATGTCGCTTGGACAAGTGCTCGGGCCGGCGATTGAGTACGCGGAGAGCGGATTCCCGGTATCGGAGATCTTCGCCTCCGACTGGGCGCAGTACGGAGCGAATTACGAAGACGACCCGGAATTCGTTCGGGCATATTACACGGACGGCAAGCCCCCGGCTCACGGTGACGTTTTCGTGAACAAGCCGCTCGCTTGGACGTACCGGCAGATCGCGAGCGGAGGACGAGACGTCTTCTACAAGGGCGAGATCGCGCGCAAGATTGTCGACCGCTTGAACACCCTGGGCTGGCCGATGACGATGGAGGACCTTGCCCACCAGCGCTCTGACTGGGTCGACCCGATCAGTACGACGTACAAGGGCCACCGCATCTACGAGCTGCCACCGAACGGCCAGGGGATGGCAGCGCTTGAGATGCTCAACATCCTCGAAGGCTTCGACGTCAAGCGAAGCGGCCATAACTCGGCCGAGTACCTGCATCTCTTCGTCGAGGCCAAGAAGCTTGCCTTCGCTGACCTCCAAGCTTGGCTCGCTGATCCTGCACGTGCAGAACTCCCGGTGTCGACGATCGTTTCGAAAGACTACGCCCGCCGGCAGCGGCAGCGAATTGACGTGAACAAGGCCTCCGCCAACGTGAGCCCGGGCATCGAAGGCCCCGTTCGATGGCTGGAAGGAAAAGGCGACACCGTCTATTTCACCGTCGTCGACAAGGACCGCAACGCCGTCTCCTTCATCAACAGCATTTTCCAAGGGTTCGGCTCGGGCGTGGTGGTGCCGGGAACCGGCCTCCTGCTGCAGGACCGAGGCGCCCTGTTCTCGTTGGACCCCGAGCATCCGAACCGGCTAGAAGGCCGGAAGCGCCCCTATCACACGATCATTCCCGCCATGGCATTCAAGGATGGAAAGCCTTGGCTGTCGTTCGGCGTGATGGGCGGGGACCTTCAGCCGCAAGGGCACGTCCAGGTGCTACTGAACATGATCGAATTCGGGATGAACGTGCAGGAAGCAGGCGAAGCCCCGCGCGCCAGCCACAGCGGCGGCGGGGTCCGGCTTGAGAGCGGAATCGATCCCGGCGTCGCCAGCGAGCTGATCGGCAGGGGGCACACCGTGAGCGCATCCGGGCCGATGGGCGGGTACCAGGCGATCATGATCGACTGGGAACGGGGCATCTTAATGGGTGGCACCGACCCGCGCAAGGATGGCACCGTGGCGGCTTGGTAGATCAAACTCGCAGGAGTTCCCCTTAGCCTACGCACACCGTCCCGTCGCCATGGTTGGCTCGACACTTCGGCCCGCGCCGATGCCTGCAAGGAACTCAACGCGCTCGGCCTGCGAGCCTAGCACCGCATGCAAGCCGAAGAATTCGTAACGTTCGGCACGCCGCACCTGGTCGCCTTGGCACTGACTCTGGCCGTGCCGATTCTGCTCGCTGGAATTGCTCGACGAGATGCCTCCGGCGCGATGGCCGTGACCTTTGGCTATGTGCTCGCGGGAGTGCTTCTGACGAACGAGGTGACCCACTGGGGCTACCGGATCGCAGAGTTCGGCCTGACTCACTTCGTTCAGAACCATCTGCCCCTCCATGCCTGCGGCATCTCGGTGCTTGCGACCTCCGTGACTCTGCTTTCGCGGAACCAGAGATCTTACGAGATCGCCTATTTCTGGGGCTTGGTCGCCGCGTCGAACGCTGTCATCACCCCGAGCGCGCAAGAGCTGGCTTACCCGGGGTATCGCTTCTTCCAGTACTTCATCGCCCATTCCGGCATTGTCGTGGGGGCGCTGTATGCCACGTGGGCCCTGGGGATGCGGCCGACGCTAGGCGGTCTATTCAGAGCGTTTGCCTGTCTCAACGCCTTCGCGGCAGTGGTCGCCCTTATCAATATCGTCCTTGGATCGAACTATCTGTATCTCTCCCAGCCGCCCGCTGGAACGCTCACGCCGTTCTTCTTCGCACCCTGGCCGTGGTATATCGCCGCACTGGAAGTGATCGCGCTGGCGATGTTCTTCACCGTGCTAGCCCCGTTTCTCTTGGCGAAGGACCGCTTCAGCTCGCGGGAGCCTGTCAAACGACCCTAGGGGTGTCCGGGCTGGTGATCACGGAGGCTAGGAATCCTGCGATGAACCGGCGGATTCGCGCCGCTTGCCCCGGCGATGTTCATGGGTGCCTTCCCTAAGACCCACAAGTCCTTGTCCTCCCGCTAGATGCCGTCCTCTCTCAGACTTGGGAACACGTTGAGCACAGGCCCAAAGACGAGGCTTTCAACGAACCGTGCGAACGCGCATCGCCTTGCGCCCCGAATGCCGGAGAGCGGCTACCCACAGCTGCGAATGAGTGTGCGGGGAGAGATGTCCGAGGCGCAGGGGCTTTCCACTGCCCTGGAACGAACGATGCTCAAGGCGCGAAGGGACACCGCGTTCTACCTGTAGCCGCCGATCGAGAGCCCGCTGACACGAAGTCAGAACCGCAATGCGAGGGCTAGTCAATCGGTATCAGTCTTCTGTCTTGCGGGTCTCGGCACCGACTTCGTCAAGGAACTCCGCCATCAGCGCGTGCAACCGTTGCGCCTGCTCCGAATTCTCCCTCTCGAGGTTGCGCGTCTCGCCGACGTCCCCGGACAAGTCGAACAGCTCTAGCAAGCCGCTAGCCCAGGTCTTCACGAGTTTCCATCGTCCGAGCCGGAGAGCGGATTGGGCGCGGCGCCCCACCGCTTGGTGAAAGAGCAGGAATTCCCTCTGCCGGTCAACCGTTCCGGACTCCCCGCGGAGCAGAGCTGCGAGGCTCCCGCCGTCCGCCGTTTCCGGAAGATTCGCCGCCCCGTAGCCACTGAGTTCTGCAACCGTCGGCAGAATGTCAAGCCCGGTCACGGGCGTTCGGCTGACGCTCCCCGGCTCGATTCGCGGTCCTGCCACGAAGAATGGAACGCGAATCCCGCCCTCGTACATCGAACCCTTCGCACCTCGCAGGGGATGGTTCCGCGGCATGGGGGGGTCTCCGGCCCCCGGAATTGTCGCGCGGCCGCCGTTGTCCGACAGGAAGATGATGTAGGCGTTGTCCTTCAGTCCCAGTTCCTTGACCTTGTCGAGGACGCGACCGACCGATGCGTCCATGTCAGCCGTCATCGCTGCGAACTCCGGCATATAGTGCTTCTTGCCGGCCTTCCATGGCTTGACCAGGTCGAATGTCGCTTGCCGGTAGAAGATATCCAGGTGGACTGCGTAGTGGGATACCTGCAGGTAGAATGGCGCGCCTGACTCGGCCTGCCTTTCCATGAACTCGCATGCACGGTCCGTGATGTGGTCGATGAGCTTCGGGTCCGCCGCTGCGGCCGGGCCGCCGGACCCCTTTCCGCCTCCGGTGCCGTTTCCCGTATGGCCATCGCTCGCGTCGTATCCCATCTCCTCCGGGGTCGGCATGTCGAAGCGGTGGTCCCACTTGCCAAAGTGGGCCGCAAGGTATCGCGGATCAGCCCGCTTGAGCACCTTTGGAATGTTGACCTGGTTTCGATACGCAACTGGCCAAGCCTGCTGGTTGCGTTGATAGAGATGCCTGGCCGGGGTCTGGCCGACTTGTATGCTGCGGCGGGTCGGACAGCAGAACGGTGCCGGAGCGTAGCCGTCCGTGAAGGTCATCCCGCTCAGGGCCAGTCGCTCGAGGCCAGGCGTTCGGAAATAGTCGCTTCGTGTCCGCGGATCGGCTTCGTCGATCTGGACCGAGGAGCCGACCCAGCTTTGGTCGTCGCTGAGGATAACGACGAAGTTGGGCCTGTCTTGGCCGGCCAGCGAGATTGCCGTCGCTCCCAGGATCGCCATCAGGATCGATACTCTTCGCATATTGGCCTGATGGTACCGGATGAGGCCGGCACGAAAGGCACAGGCTCCCTTTCCGCGACCACGGGCCGATCCGCAAGTAATGCTGTTGCAAGTGCTGGTAGATTACCGCGGTCCCGGGCAGTTCAAGAATGCGGCGCACACGGTCGTGGTCCTTGCCGCCCTCCCGCTAGATCTCACGCGCTCTTAGTCGTCCCGTGCTGGCACCAGGCCCGGCGCCTCGTCGCAAGAGTGGCTGCCCGCCCGCGGCGCTACACTGTCCGTGGCGGTATTCCGCTCCGAGGAAATTGAAATGCACGTTACCCGACGACAGTGGCTCGCGGCAGCAGGAGGCCTGGCGGCCGCTTCGGTTGGCAAGGCGGAGCAGGGGCTGTTTCACGCCACGACGATCAATCACCTCTCCCTGACCGTTCCGGACGTCAAGAGCGCCGGAGAGTACTACGCCCGGGTCTTCGGCATGCGTCTCATCAACGACATGGGCGACAGGGGCCAGATGAAGGGTCTGAAGCGGAACTACCTCGCGCTGTTCCAGGGAGAGCAGCCGGGTCTCAACCACTTCTCCCCTGGAGTGGACGGGCTGGATGAGGCCGGCGCAGGGGCCGTTCTCAAGGCGAACGGTTACGAGCCGTTCGAGCGAGCGAGGAATATCTGGGCCTGCCTCGACCCGGACGGCATCCAGAATCACCTCTCGGAGACGATGCGTCGCGAGGATCAGGTGGCGGACGCCTATCGGAAGGATCCGACGCCTGGCTCGATCCTGCATGCGATCGATGTCAACCACCTGGCGCTCCAGGTAAACGACGTCGACAAATCCGTCGAATGGTATCAGGGCCTGATGGGCCTCAATGTGATCCGGAGGACTTCGACCAGTGCATTCCTGGGCCTGGGCGACAACTTCCTAGCCCTTTTCGAACGGCCTGAAGGAGGGGCTGTGGACCACTTCTGCTTCTCGGTCGAGGACTACGAGCCCGAGTCGGTGATGGCGAAGCTCGCCAAGCACGGGATCAAGTCGACCCGTCGAGAGGACCGGGTGTATTTCGAGGATCTCAACGGACTGACAGTTCAGGTCTCGGGCGAGAGCCACCAGCCGTAGCTGTCATTCCTGCGTCTGGCTCGCAGGCATCCAGCCGCGCGCCGCTGGGGGAGGCGATCTCCCGGCGGGTCAGTATTCCTTGCGCATGTCCACAACGTTGCGCAGTTTCTCGCCAGCGGCGAAACGGGCGATGTTCTCCTTGTAGACCTCGAGCCGGAGTTTGGTTCCGAGCAGGCCCTGGGTCGCTACATGGGGAGTGATGATCGCATTCTCGAACTTCCAGAGCGGATGTCCCTTGGGCAGCGGTTCGGGGTCGGTGACGTCAACGCCCGCTCCCGCGATGCGCTGGCTATCCAGCGCCTTGACCAGGGAAGCCATGTCGTAGACCTTTCCCCTGGACACCGCGATGAAGTAGCTGCCGCGCTTCATGAGGTCGAACTGGGCGGCGCCAATCATCCCTTCGCTGTCCTTGGTGTGGGGTGCGCAGACGAAGACAGCGTCCGCCTCGGGAATCACCTGGTCCAGCCGGTCCGGATAGACCATGCGGTCGAAACTCAGCCGCGGCGGGAATTCCTCGGGGTCCACGCCGATCACCGTCATGCCGAAGGCCTTGGCCCGGCGAGCCACGTTCGACCCGATGCCGCCCGTGCCGATGACGAGCGCGGTCTTGCCCTCCAGCTCTTCCAACCCGTAGTTCCCGCCGCGCCACGTCTCGTTCGTTCGCTCGACAATGAAGTGATTGAGGTTGCGTGTGAGCGCCAGCAGCATGGCGAAGCCATGGTCTGCGATCGCCGCCGAAGAGAGCGTCTGTGCGTTCGTCATGACGACATCGCTGTCAACAAGTTCCGGGTGCAGGTAAGGCTTCACTCCTGCGCTTGTAATCTGCACCCATTCGAGATCCTTCGCGGCTTGGACGACGGCGAGCGTCGGATTGCCGATGACGGCGTGCGCGTCGGCCACCGCGCGCAGGAGATTCGCGTCTCCGGCGCCTCGATCCGTGACGTGCTCGATCGTCACGTTCGCAGGGCTGCCTTCGCGAAGCGCGGCCACCACTTCGGATGACTGGCCGACGACAACGACCTTCCGTTGCTGAGCCGGGACGGGCAGAAGCGCGGCCGAGAGGAGAAGTAGGAGAAGTGCTCTCATGGCGTGTTGGTCCTCACGAGCAGCCAAGGTAGCATACCGGAGCGCAAACGGCTGCCGAAATCCATTGCGACGGACCCGACTAGGGGGCTGAGGCAGAGAGGATCATCGCCGAAAGCCCGCTACTCGGGTAGCGGCCAGCCTGAAGGCGCGCTAACATCGCATTGATGGCCAGCACCGACAGGCGTCGATTCCTGCGGGCAGCCGGAGCGAGTCTCGCGCTTCCGATGCTCGAGTCGTTCGCGCCGCGCGCGGCAGGAGGCGCCTGGAGTCCGGAAGCCTCGTTGCAGCGGCTGGTCTGTGTCGGTACCTACCTGGGATTCCACCAGCCCGATTTCTTCCCCGCCGGGGCCGGGCGCGAGTACGAGTGCTCGCCCGTCCTCAAGCCGATCGAGTCGTTTCGCGACGAGTTCACCGTCTTCTCAGGGCTCGATCACCGGGGGCGCAACGGGCATCTCGGCTGGAAAGCTTGGATGAGCGGCTCGGCATCCGGCAGCGTCTCGATCGACCAGTTGGTCGCCGCCAAGGTTGGTGACAGCACGCGGTTCGACTCGCTCCAGCTCACTTGCGGGAATCCGCCGGGCGACGCTCGGCTGAGCTTCACCAAGGAGGGCGTGGCCCTGCCCATGATCGGCCGCCCGAGCGTGCTCTACAGCACCTTGTTCCGCTCTGCCGCAGACAATGCGCGTATGGACTACATCCTCTCCAGCAACCGCAGCGTGCTGGACGGAGTGATTGTAGAGGCCAGGGCGCTCGAGCGGAGCGTGACCGCCAGCGACCGAGCGAAGCTGGGCGAGTACTTCGCCTCGGTCCGCGACGTCGAGAAGAGCCTCCGCAAGCAGCGGCTATGGCTCGACCGTCCCGTTCCCAAGGTCGACTATCCGCTGCCGGAATTCGACCCGGTCGCCCCGGATCTCTCACTTGAGTGCGAGTCGATCATGTACGACCTGATGGCGCTCGCGCTGACTACAGATTCGACCCGTGTCGCGACCTTCCTCATTCCAGGATGGAGCCAGGTCTTCACGCTCGGCGGCCGGAAGCTCAGCGCGGGCTACCACGGTTTGTCGCACCATGGGAACGATCCTGGCCGGATCGCCGACTACAACCTTGTCGGGATCGAGCACGTTAAGCGATTCAGTCGATTCCTCGACAAGCTGAAGGCGGCGAAGGACGCGTTCGGCCGTCCGCTGCTCGACTCGACCGCGGTGATCTTCGGCAGCGGCATGGGCAACGCCAACACCCATGACAACAGCAATCTGCCCACCTTGTTAGCCGGTGGCGGGCTCCGGCACGGGTGGCACCATCGGATCGAGCGCGACGCCGCCAGCCCGAAACTGCTGGGAGACCTGTATCTGACCTTGCTGCAGCGTTTCGATATCGAGATCGATCAGTTCGCGGGGGCCAAGAGCAACATGAACGAGCTCTTGGGGTGAGGCCAGCCCATGGCTCTTCCACGATTCACCGTCGTCTTGGCGGCGCTTGCCGCGTCGCTGGCTAGCGCCGCGGAACCCATTCCCGTCTTCGCGGGCAAAATCCTTGAAAGGAGCTGTGCCGCATGCCACTCGGGCGAGCAAGCGCAGGCCGCCGTGAGGCTCGACGGCAGGGCAATTGACTGGCAGTCGGGGGAATCGACGGCGAAGTGGGAGCGGGTCTACAACGCAGTCGCTAACGCTGATATGCCTCCTCGGGGCGCGGCCCAGCCGACTGATGCCGACCGGGAACGGATAGTCGAGTGGCTGGGCAAGCAGCTGACGCAGCATTCGGCCATGGGCGGCGCGGTTCCGCGTCGCCTGAACCGCGTGGAATACGAGAACACGATCCGGGAACTGTTCGGAATGCCCGACTTCACCCTCCCGGACGCCTTCCCTGCGGACGATTCGCTGCACGGATTCGACAACGTCGGCGAAGGCCTCGTTCTCTCGCCTCCCTTGATGGCGCAATATCTGGCGCTCGCAACGGAGGTGGCCGACTGGGTGCTGCCTCCTGATCGTGGGCCCGTCGCGGCGGAGAGGAAGCTGTACGCTCTCGGCACTGACGGCCTCGCCACCACCGGCGGCGGGCCTGTCGAGGGCGGTGCGTTCCGAATCGTGTCTTCCCGGAACATGGCCAGCGCTGCAGCCTGGCCAGATCGATTCGAGGCGCGCGAGAGCGGCGCGTACCGCATCACGATCAAGGCGGCGCCATTCGAGACCGACGAGATGTTCTACGCGCCTCGGACCGAAGCGCTCCGAGTGTCTTTGTATGCGAGGCCCAAGGTCGATCAGGTGTACGCCCCGTTAGGAGAGATTCGCAAGCTGGCGGAATTTGACCTCCCCACCCATCCGGACGAGCCGCAGACGCTCGCCGCCGAAGTCGAACTCTTCAAGGGGGAGATCTTCGGGATCCGGTGGGAAAACGGTCCCGCGTACTCGGATCCCCCGCGGCGCGAATTCTCACCCCGGTTTCTCGCAGACCGCCTGACAAGGGACCGGCTGTTCTACGCCGCCATGTTGGAATTCGGCGGAGGTCCTCGCGGCACCACCCAAGTGCAGGCTTACGAGGCCATGGAGGCGCTGATGGAGAGCGGCGAGCTTGACCTGGCCGATCCCAGGCTCGACAAGCTCCCCGAAGTCTGGGGCGGAGGCCTGGGCAACGGGCCGCACAACTGGATCAAGGCTTTTGTCTATGAGGAGCTGTACCGGTTCGGGCCCGCGGTCGACGTGACCGACGTGAAGGCCGAGGGGCCGCTCCGGCTCGTCGAGGACGACGCAGCCCGCGCCAGGAAGGCTCTGACCCGCAACTTCCTCGGTCCCCGTGCGGCCGGTGCGACGGACCGCGATCACGCGGAAGCGGTCCTGCGCCGCTTCCTGCCGCGCGCTTTCCGAAGGCCTGCGAGCGAGGAGCAGGTGCGCGCCTACCTCGATCTGGTGACGGGCCATCTTCAAGCAAGCCCCGAGGCCAGGCTGGAGGACGGCTTGCACTTGGCCTTGCGTCGCGCCCTTGTGTCGCCCAGCTTCCTGTATCGCGAGCTGCGTCCCGGGCGCCTTGACGCATTCGACCTCGCGAGCCGCCTCAGCTACTTCCTCACGTCCTCTCCTCCCGACGATCGCCTATTCGAACTCGCCCGCAACGGCTCGCTCTCCGACAAGAGCTTCCTCGCGGGCGAGGCCGAACGACTGCTCGCGAGCCTGCGCAGCCACGCATTCGTGACCAGTTTCACCGGCCAGTGGCTGTCCACGCGCCTTCTCCGGGGCATCATGCCAGATCCTCGCCTGCTGAAGTTCATCGATCCGGACCGCGAGGCGATGATCGACGAGACCGAGCTGTTCTTCGCCGAAGTCTTGCGCGATAACCTGCCGCTCGAGACTTTCATCGATCCGGGATTCAGCTATCGCAGCGCCCGGCTGAACAAGATCTACGGAGGGGATCTCGAAGGCCTCGAGATGCGCCGCGTGACATTCGAGCCGGGCGGCCGCCACGGTGGCATTCTCGGTCTCGCCGCAGTCATGATGGCCACTGCCAATGGCGTCGACACCCATCCTGTATTGCGGGGGGTCTGGCTTCTGGAGAACGTGTTCGGCGCGCCGGCAGCCGAGCCGCCGCCCGACGTGCCTGCGATCGCCCCCGACACCAGCGGCACGACGACCATGCGCGACCAGCTGGCCGCTCACCGGGCAGATCCGAGCTGCGCTCGTTGCCACGACAGTATCGACCCGCTGGGCATGCTCCTCGAGAGCTTCGATCCGGTAGGGCGCTGGCGAGAGCGCTATCCCGTCTACACGAAGCCCCCTGACGGAGCGGAAGCCTTGAAAGAAGAGTACTATTCGACGATCGGCGAAGGTTTCGCGCTGGGCCCGCCTGTGGATGCGGCGGGCACCTTGGCGGACGGTACGCGCCTAGAGGGCGCCCCCGACCTGAAGCGATACGTGCTGGATCGCATCGACATGTTCTCTCGGTGCCTGACGGAAAAGCTGCTCGTGTATGCAAGCGGGCGTCCGCTCGGCTTCCGCGACAGGCGGGCGGTCGATGCGATCGTCGCCTCAACGCGGGCGGAGCGCAACGGATTCCGCGACTTGATCGTCGCCGTGACGCAGTCCGAGTCGTTCTCGACGCGATAGGCCACCATTGCGCGGCTTGCTAGGATATGCGAATCGCTGCTTCTACCGCTTGCAGCGGTGTTCCAACGACAGAGAGTGGGAAGCGAGGGGTTCGCGATAGCCAGCTGATCGCGCCCCGTCTCGCGCGACCGACCGATGCGTCGGCGACTCAACGGCCGGGCCGGGCAATCTCTTGCTCGGCGGTCGACTGGGCCCGTTCGGTTCTCGACGGGAGACGCTTCAAGGGGGACAATGACGGGCCTTCCGCATAAAGACGACCTTGCGATGACCCTTGGGGTCGAGGAAGAATTCTTCCTGATCGATCCGGAAACACGCGATCTGCTCGGTGATCCCGACAAGGGCATTTTCGACGCCTGCAAGAAGAGGCGAGGGCGCCACCAGGTCGTTCGCGAGTTCCTGCGGTCGCAGATCGAAACGAATACGTGCGTGTGCCATTCCGTGGCCGAGGTGCGCACGGCCATTTGCCAAACGCGCCGCGTCGTGGTCGAGGCCGCGGAGCAGTACGGAGCCGCAGCCCTCGCCACATCCACGCATCCCTTTGCCGCGTGGGACACCCAAGTGGTCACGCCGGGCGATCGATACCGCCAGTTCGTGGTCACTTTCCAGGAGTCTTTGCGCCGATTCCTCGTCGGCGGAATGCACATTCACGCCGGTTTTGGCGACAGGGACTCCCGCATTCGCGTGATGACGGCTCTCCGGCGGTACCTGCCGCTGCTCCATGCCCTCTCGGCTTCTTCGCCGTTCAACGAAGGCCGTTCGACAGGGTTCAAGTCATACAGGCTGAATCTAGTGGGCAGCTTGCCGCGCACGGGCCTTCCGAATCCGCTGTCCTCTTGGGCCGAATACGATGGCTTGGTGGAAGACTACCGTCGCTTGCACTTCATCCGGAACGGGAGCGAACTGTGGTGGGACATCCGGCCCTCTACCTCCTATCCGACCGTGGAATTGCGCATCTGCGACATATGCACCCGCGTCGATGACGCGATGTGCATCGTCGCTCTCTATGCCTCGCTCGTGCGCCACTTGCTGCGTCGGGACCGGGACGGCACCCTGCCACCGGACCCGCCCACCGAGATCATTGCCGAGAACCGCTGGGTCGCCCAGAGGTACGGCGTGATGGCCTTCCTCGGCAATCCCGAGCTAGGCGGCCGGATGGACATCGACGACTACACGGCCCAGCTCGTCGAGGATCTCGCGGACGATGCCCGCGCCCTGGGCTGCCATGCCGACCTCCTCCGCGCCACGGAGATTGTCCGGGAGGGGACCGGAGCGGACCGCCAGGTCGACCATTTCCGGTTGCGGCGCCTGGAAGGGGACACCGAGGACCAAGCGCTGCGTGCGGTCGTCGATCTCGCGGCTGCCGAGACCAAGGACGGGATCGGTATCGCCGGTTCTGCGTAGCGCACCTGCCGGGGCCCGGCCTGGATTGCATCTCCCCAACTACAATATCGGAGATCATGCGCACACCGGCCTCGTTCCTGCTCGTTCTTCTCGCCCTGTCCTGCGCTGTCCCGGAACCAGAGGAATCGACCGCGCGGCCGCCCAACATTGTTGTTGTCCTCGCCGACGATCTTGGCTACAACGATCTCGGCGCGTTCGGTTCGAACACAATTCTCACGCCGCACCTTGACGCACTCGCGCAAGGCGGCGTGCGGCTTACTGACGGGTACGTGTCAGCGGCCGTGTGCAGCCCGTCGCGCGCCGGGCTCTACACGGGCAAGTACCAGCCTCGTTTCGGATACGAATTCAACACCTCCGGGCGGGACACCTCGGTCGGCCTGCCGACCGAGGAGAGGACGCTGGCCGACATGCTGAAGAGCGCCGGCTACGCCACCGGATTGATCGGGAAATGGCATCTGGGCAAGTCCGAGAAGCATCACCCGCTCAATCGCGGCTTCGACGAGTACTTCGGGCACCTGTCGGGCGGTTCCACGTACATCGATTCGCGGACCGAAGGTGTCGAGTCGTGGCCGGCAGCGAGCGCGCCGACCACGCGCCCGGCCTCGAGCGCCATCTACGATGGCTTCGAGCAGGTGGAGGTCGAGGACTATCTGACGGACGTCTTCGCGGAGAAGGCGGTCGACTTCGTCCGGCGGCACAAGGACGAGCGGTTCTTCCTGATGCTGACTCCCAACGCGCCGCACACGCCGCTCCAGGCAACGACCGAGTACACCGACCGCTATCGCGACGTGGAACCGGCCGGTCGTCGGATCTTCGCGGCGATGGTCTCTTCGGTGGACGACTACGTCGGCGACGTCGTCGCGGAACTCAGGGCGCACGGACTGGAGGAGAACACGCTGTTTGTGTTTTTCTCGGACAACGGCTGCGTGAAGTACCTGTCGCAGGAGGTTTGCTCGAACGATCCGCTGAGCGGCTCGAAGCGCTTCCATCTCGAGGGCGGCATCCGGGTGCCATTCATCTTCAACTGGCCGGCGGGCCTGCCCGCAGGGAACACGTTCGGGCATCCGGCGATCTCGTTGGACCTCTTTGCCACCTTTGCGGCCGCGGCCGGCTCGGACGAGACGGCCCAGGACAGCGTCAACCTACTCCCGTACCTCCGAGGAGAGAACAGCGATCCGCCCCACGAATTCCTGTTCTGGCGGGCTAACCCGAACATGGCGGTGCGCTGGGGAAACTGGAAGCTCTGGAAGGTCAACAAGACGGACAAGACAGTCGACGATTTAGTGATAGCAGGGCGCAGGCTGCCGCAGGTTGACTACGCCGGGGATTCCCCGATGGGGCAGATGACTGTGCTCTACGACCTGTCCGCGGATGTCGCCGAGCAGGAGAACCTCGCCGACAGGCACCCCGAGGTGGTCGAGCGCCTGGAGTCGGAACTCGAGGAGTGGAACGCGCAACTTGCGGAGCCGATGTGGCCCAGCAATCGCTCCACCCTGTACGATCTCCACGGCCAGATGATCCAGCTGTTCTTCTGAGGCGGCTTCAGTCATGTTATCTCGACTGGGTCCTATCCGCCGGTGCTTGCCCTGTGCCGAAAGGGGTCATCGGCTGTCCTCAGATAGTCCCGGATCTCGCCGTCGAGATCCCGGATCAGCTTGGAATAGGTCGGGTCCGCGATCAGGTTGTGCTGCTGGTAGGGGTCTTCGCGGTTGTCAAACAGGAGCCAGCGTCCCTGGTCGCTCACCGCGTAGGTGTGTCGGGAGGTCCGTATTCCCCGATAGATCGGCACATTGACGCCCTTGACGTTCTGGTGCATGAGGAAGGCGTGCTCGGGCTCCCGGAAGGGCTCGCCCCTGAGGGCGGCCGAGAGGTCGCGCCTCGCAGCGTGCCGGCGCTTCCACACCGGCAAAGCCGCACAGCGTCGGGTACAGGTCAATCGCGCCTAGCACGGCCTCCGATTCTCGTCCTGCCGGAATCGTGCCCGGGAACCGAGCCAGGAACGGCACCTTGGCGGACTCCTCGTGCGGCAGCGCTTTCCCGTGTAGTTGTGGTATCCCATCATCTCGCCGTGATCTGAGGTGTAGACGACGATCGTGCTGCCCGCCTGGCCCGTCTCGTCCCAGCTGTCCAGAATCCGGCCGATCTCGGTGTCGACCGCAGTGATGTGGGCGTCACATCCGGCGAGGTCCTCGCGTACCGGGCGGCCCCTGCGACCAGACTGGTCGGCCAGCAGCCTCTCGGTGCCATTCGGTCGCAGCTGAAGCTCGGCGTTCCGGTACTGCTTCATGAGATCCGGGGGTGCGTCGGTGAACACCGGGCGAGGCGGGTTTACCGAGAGGACCAGCATCCACGGAACGCCGCTATCGCTCTCGATGGATTCGAGGGCTTGATCGGTCATCAGCGTGGCGTTGTATCCCCTTGGCTCGATCCGCTCGCCGGTTCGCGGGTCGAACGTGTACGACCCCTGCATGTGCTGGTTCGTTCGAAACCAGGCTCGCCAGAAGTCGAAGCCGTGCCGCGCTTCTCCAGCGGGCCTGAGATCGTCTGGCATCCTCGCGTCAAGGTGCCACTTGCCGATGCAGCCTGTGCGATAGCCTGCTGCCTTGAACGTCTCGCCGAGCGAAGTTTCCGTTTCCTTCAGGGGGAAGCTGTTGTCGATGATGCCAGTCTGGTAGGGCCAGCGTCCGCTCAGCAGGATCCCTCGGTACGGGGAGCAGACCGGATAGTTCGAAATGCAGTTCCGGAAGGAGATCCCTTCGGACGCAAGCCCGGTGAGTTTCGGGGCCTCGGCGTCGTTGAACGGCTCGCCCGGCAGCGAGCATGTCCGGTGCTGGTCGCTGAATACGCAGAGCACGTTGGGCTTGCGCCGAGCTTGGGAGCAGGCAAAAGGCACGGTGGCAGCGCCTGCGAGCGTACCGACGAACGCCCGGCGACCGATCGATCCCGACATGGCAATCTCCGGCTCGGGGCACGCCGCGCCCGGGCGTCCGAGGCGCGACGAGTATAGTTGTGCCTCTAGCCGCGCGTCATTCCATTCGAGTTGCAAGTCGCGGCCGCGTCCGGCTGTTGGCTATCCTTAGGTCGCTAGGAGAGGGCTTCCCTCAGGTCTTTCTTGAGACTTGGCGGATTGCGGAGCTTGCCAATGCCACTGACCGATCACTGCTCGCCACCGATAGCCGGAGGGCGCGTCTCGAAGGGGTTGAAGCGCCCGGTCGCGACATCTGTCGCCCTGCTAATACTTGGGGCAGGCATGAGTTTGGCTAGGGATCCAGTCGTCAGAGTCGAGCGCTTGCTGGACAGGCCGATCATCACACCCGGGACTCATCCCAGCATCGGTCCGAACATCCAAGGCCCGTCATTGATTCGCGTCCCGGAATGGGTCAGGGATCCGCTGGGCAAGTACTACCTCTACTTCGCCGACCACAAAGGCAGCTACATCAGGCTGGCTTACGCCGACGACCTGCTCGGCCCGTGGAAGGCCCATCCGGCCGGGAGCCTTCAGATCGAGAAATCGCACTTCCCCAGCGAGCCCCCTCCGGTAGATCCGGAAGAACTGGAGCGGGCCAAGGCGCGGCGGTCAGCGGTGTATGGCGGGAACAGGCTGCCGCATTCGATCGTCAAGGAATTCACCGCGCCGCACATCGCCTCGCCCGACGTTCATGTCGACGACGAGAACCGTCGCATCGTCATGTACTTTCACGGCCTCGAGGGATTCGGCCGCCAGTCGAGCCGCGTCGCGCTCTCGACCGACGGTATCGACTTCACGGCGCGTCCGGAAATTCTCGGCAGGACCTATCTGAGAGCCTTCCGGTACGGCGGGAAGACATTCGGGATTGCGATGCCCGGCCAGGTGTACCGGTCTGACGACGGTCTCTCGAACTTCCAGGAGGGCCCGCTGCTGTTCAATCCCAGCATGCGGCACTGCGCGTTGCTGAAGCGGGGGGACCGCCTGCATGTGTTCTGGACACAGGTCGGTCACGCGCCCGAGCGGATCCTGCTGAGCGTGATCGACCTTTCAGGACCCTGGACCGAGTGGAAGGAAACGGAGCCGGTCGAGGTCTTGCGTCCTGAACGCGACTGGGAAGGCGCCGGCGAGCCGAACGAGCCATCGATTCGAAGCGTGGCGTACGGGTCGGTGAATCAGCTTCGGGATCCCGCCATCTTCGAACAGGACGGGCGGGTCTACCTGCTGTACGCAGTCGCGGGCGAGAGCGGCATCGCGATCGCCCAGGTGCACATCGAGAACTGACCTGAACCGCCTAGAGGCCGCTTCGCGGGGATCAGCGAATCAGCGTCTGCCCCGGGAAGGCCGAAGCTTCGTAGAAGTCTTCGTCGACCTCCACGCCTAGCCCCGGCTCGTTGGAGACGGTGTAGTATCCATCCTTGAACTCGTATCCCCGGACGATCAGAGCGGGACACGCCGAGCGGTCGTCCTCGGCGGCAATGATGTTGTTCTGCGTCTTCGCAAGGTGCAGGCTCGTTAGCAAGCCGACCTGCGAACCCCAGTTGTGAGGTACCGCGGCGGCGCCGTGCGGCTCGCCCATTGTCGACATGTCGCGGCAGTCGAGGACCCCGCCAGTCCGAATATCAAGCTGCATCACGTCGAACAGCCGCTCGGGTTCGATGTACTGCCGGAACTCGGCAGCGCTCCGCATGCTTTCGCCGTCCGCGATCGGAGTCTCAATTCCGGCTTGCTGCATCCGTCCGCGCAGCCGCCGGTAGAGATCCTTGTCCTCCGGGAAGACCTCTTCGAGCCAGTCCAGCCTCTGCTCCTTGGTCTCGGACAGCACATTCCAGGCTCCTGCGAAATCGTCCTGGTAGCCGTTGTTAGCGTCGACGAGGAGCTTCGGCTCCATCCCGATGGCGCTTCGCACGGCCCGAATGACCTCGATGTCGCGTTGCAAGCCGGCGTCTCGCTGCATCCACTTGCTCCCGCGCCCGATCTTGAGCTTGATCCCCAGGTAGCCGCTCCTTATCGCCTCCGTCGCTTCGTCGACCACCGCCTGAACGCCTCGCTCATGGAACCAGAGATCGCTGAAGTACAAGGTCCCGTCGTAAACTTCGATGCGGTCACGGACGGATTCGCCGAATAGCTGCCAGCACGGGACTCCGCGCAGCTTGCCGATGAGGTCGCAAAGCGGGCCGTCCAGATGCTTGTACTTGACGAGCAGGTCCTCGAACTCGGGCGACCGGCCCGAGATGTGTCCGTCACGGAACTCGTACACGGACTCCGGGTCCGCGCCAACTAGAGTCCGCACGTCCGCTAGGAACTCCGCGTCCGGCCTCGTGTAGCCCATCACGCCGACCCCTTCAACGCCGGCGTCCGTGGAAATGCGAACGAGGGTGTTGGTGTAGCTGGTGCCCTTCGGTTCGTTGTCGTACGAGTTCATTGCGACGAACTTGTGGAAGTTGCCCTGAATGGTCGAAAGCGCGATACCGGTAATCTTGGCGCGAGCTGCGGCGCACGCAGCACCGAGGGCGACGGTCGTCGCAGCCAGGAACGTTCGCCGAGTGCTAGTCACGGTTCGCCTCCGGGCGTCTTCCCAAGGGAGGATTCGGGTTGGCCCGACAACAATATAGCTGTCTTGACGGCGACCCGACCGCTGTTTCCGATCGGCCCCGCCATTTCCGATCGTCCCAGGCGCAGAGCAGCCGCTCGCGCATCGAGGGCCCGCCGTCCATCTTCCGCTTGGCACCGGTCCACTGACGGCACCTTGATGCCTCCGAAAGGGGATCGTCTCGCCGCGCGTCCGCAGCGGTGCCTCTCGGCGGGGCGTCTTGCCAGGGTCTCGTGACGCCGTGAGGCGCGGTGGCCGAGATCATGCAGGCCTGCTCGGGTGCTAGGTCTGCTGCGGTACTCGAAATGCCAATACCTGCTTGGGGAGCGCATGTACGACACGAATCCATCAGATGACATCCATTCGAGCCAGATGGTCGCGAAGGCGAAGCTGACGGCCCATTTCGTCGCCGTCGCGGTCAGGGCGGGAATAGGGCGAGACGAGATCAGTGACGTGCTGACCAAGGTGCGGAGCGAGCGGTCATTTCGGAATTCAGAATCACTGACGAAGACGGCAGGGCCGCCTTTACGAATGTCGAGCGCGAGCTTCGAGTTCCCGGCGGATCCCGGAGTCGGCACGCAGGCGGCACCGTTTGCCGCTTTCCTTGGCGGCTCGGACGCTGTCGTCGTTCAAGACCTTCATGAACGAAATGGATGGGGTGCCCTTCAAGGCCGTCGGCGTTTCGGGAATCGACAAGCTGTGGATTGCCTAGGTTGGCAACTCTGCCTCCGAGACAGGCAAGCCCCGACTTTCCGTGTCGGCTAGTCCCCGGCCGGTGGTCGGGGAACGAGCGGCGGACGCGGAATGTTGCCCGGAGGCCGCCTCACGGACACGTCTTCGAACAGGAGCGACGGGACGACCAGGGATGCGATGGCCCCGAACCGCCGGGCGGGATTCATGATGCTGGCTGAGGTGACCAAAGAACTGGATCGGAACATGATCGTGTGGTTCGTCAGTGCTTCGGACGCTGCGACAATGTCTCGGAAGCTGCCTTCTGTGAGCCCTGTCAGCACGGCTTCGCGAATCAATTCCTCCCGGCCATCGGGAAAGACCTTGACCGCGACCACCGCCCTGATCGAGGGACTTCCCCGTGACCCGCCTGTCCGGCGGCTCCCGAACGCGTTCGATCCGGGTTGCGCGGCACGTCTCACGACGATTCCGTACTCCAGTTCCCTCTCTTCCACCAGTGCAAGGAATTCCTCGGACATCTCCTCTGTCGAGAGCCCGCCGCTCGGCAGGAGGAAGAGATTGGACGGCGCCGGTCCTCCTGCCCGCATGTGGCCATTGCTGCGCGGAATCCCTGCTACCGGATTGCGTGTCGAAAGCAGGGTCTTGAGGATTCCGCGCTGGACCAGCGTTGTCTCGCGAGCAGGCACAGCTTCGTCGTCGACCTCGTAGCCGCCCCAGAGCGGGCCTTGCTCGTTCTCTCGCACCGTGGGGTTGTCCTCGATAGCCAGGAATCTCGGCAGGACCCGGCTGCCGAGCTTGTCTTGGAATGGATTGGCCATCCGGTCCATCGTCTGCCGCATGCGAGGGTCGTCTGCCAAAGGAGCCTTCTGGACGAGCAGTCGGGGCAGGAGAACTTGGCGTACCAATTCCGCCGCTGCCTGCCCCTCGAACAGGACCGGCCCTGCGTAGCGGTCGAAGATCTGCGCTTGCCGCAGGTCTTCGAGGCGTCCCGCCAGAACCTGGCCTCGCGCTGCGAGTTCCGTGTGTCCGGGCAGGTCCTCCGATGTGCGGCCGTAGACCGTGAACGAATCAGAAATCTCCGTTCCGTCCCCAGCCCGTGCGCCAGCCCGTACGCTCACCGCGGCACTGGGATCCTCGCGGATGATCGACGATCCCTCGCTGTTGGCGTAGAGCACGCGCACGCGAGTCGCGCGCGCCTCGACCGCCGATGCGTGGATGTTTGGGTGCTGCAGGAAGACGGCCGACAAGTCGGCTGCGAGCGCCCGGACGCGGTTCGCTTCCGCCGTCGGCGAAGCCGAGCCGTCGTCGTACTGGTGGGGGTCTTCCACGCTGAAGTCCGGGGCTTCTTCCACTACCGTTTCGTTCTGGAGCAGGGCGCGTTTCTTCGAGATTTGGTCGAGGGCTTGCTTGTATGCGCGATCGGTCGCCAGCCAGATTGCCCGTCGGAGCCCGTCGTAGTTGTCGTCCAGCGGCAGCGAAACCGCTCGGCCGGACGTGAATCCAAGCGACCTGAAGTCCGGCCTGGAATAGAAGTTGGTGTTGTCAAGGGTCCGATCCCCTACCCTGACCTCGACACTCAAGGTTCGGCCAGCGCTCTCTCCGCTGCTGGCGATTCCGCCCAAGGCAGCCGTTGCGCGAATGTCCGAGACTTCGTAAACGGTGTACGAAACGAAGTAGGGCTTTTCCAGATTGTCTAGCCTGAGCTCGTTCATGCTGCGAGCCATCTCGTCCTGCATCGCTTGCATCACCACGTTGCGTTGCGCCGCGAGAGGCAACGAAGCGATCGCGAGTGACAGGGAGAGAGCGCAAGTCCCCACGTGATTCATTGGACGACTCCGGTCACGATCTCGCGCCCGCCCTGCGCCAATCCGGACGGGGCGGGAAGAAGCGGGAGGCGTTCTTGGGATTTCTCTTTTCTCTGCACTTCGATTTGGGAAACCAGTATGGGCGGGGATACTGCACTTACCGGGACGCCTCCGGATTCCGCACCGCAAACGCCATTGAACGTCGCTAGTTCCGCCCCTCCGGCGGCAACCTTGCTGAATGTCGTCAGCGGCGTGCCAATCAGATCGACTCCCCGAACGAGCTCCTCGCGGCCATCGGCGAATATTCGATAGACCATGGTCGGCAGGACGTTGAATGCATTCGGCGTTCTCCGGCCCGTCATCGTGAATCCACCTTGGATGGCGTCGAACAAGAGCCCGTACTCCTTGCCTTCCCTCCGGAGCTGCTCGACGAGCATTGCCTTCAGGTCCTTCGTCGAGAGCGGCTCGCCCACCTCCACGAACAGGTTCGACTGCCTCGCAACAGGGGAGAAACCCGCTTGCTTGCGCCCGTGGCCGTTGGACCCCGAGAAGCCCTCAATCGGCCTGCGAGACATGAGGAACTGCTTCAGCACGCCCTCGTCTACGACCACCACCCGCTGACCCTTGACCCCCTGGTTGTCGAACCTGTAGGAACCCGCAAGATCTGTCCCTGCGGCGCGGCGCACGTTCGGATCGAACACGACAGAGAACGCGTCGGGCAGCAGCGATTCACCGGCCATGTCCTTGAAGGTCTGGCCATCGTCGGCCTCGCGTTGCCGATGGCCTTCGACCCGGTGGCCTAGGATTTCATGGAAGAAGACTCCGCTGGCGCGTCCCGACAGGATGGCAGGCCCGCTGTACGGTTCCGCGACCGGGGCGACTCTCAGCGATTCGAGATCGTCGATGATCTGCCTGACGGTTTCCATCACCGTCTCGTCGTCGGGCAGGCCGTTCAGGCTGAACGCGAAGAACGCCTCGTAGCGGGGCAGGTTCATTCCGTCGTCAGCCTTCGTCGTGGCCGATACGCTCAACCTGAAAGACGTGTCCGAGGTACGGATCCTGGTGCCTTCGCTGTTGACGTACCACCGCGTCACCGCACTGGCCGATAGGATCGCGTTGGAGGAATAGATGTGCTCGGCCTGCGCGAACGGAACCGTGTATCGTTTTAGCTTGTTCGCCCATGCCGAGTCGTCGATCGCGATGGACTTTGGCTCCTCAGTGAATTGCACCGGCCGTTCTGCGGAGAAATCGGCCGCCCGGTCCTCTTCGTCCACATTGATCCGGACACTGGTCTTGATCCTTGCGAGCTGCTCCGTAGCTTGCCTGTAACTCCTGTCGGTCTCCAGCCAGAGAGCGTTCCGAAGCGCCTCGGGGTCGGATACCGGAACTTCGGTCCGCGACCGCCTCCGAAAGCCCGCTCCCCTGCCGCCGCGGACCGGGTGCGTGTTGTCGAGGTCTTCATTGCCCACGCGCAGGTCAATGTCGAGGATGTGGCTCTCGCTTCGCGAGTTCCCCGAGACAGCGCCGAATGAAGCGACCAGCGAGACCCGGGCCGCCTCCGTGATCTCGTAACTGAGGAAATAGAGGGGTGTGCTCTCCTCGGACAGAATATCGATCGAGCGATCGAGTTCCGCAGCCATCACGCCTAGCACGTCGGCTGCATCGTCTGCCGCCCTGCCAGTTGGCACGAATGGAATCACGCACAGCGCGACCCCGACAATTCCCGGGATCAATTTCATCGCCTGATACTCAAGTCCCGCGCTACGGATCCATGCCGCGCGCGAGACCGCCTAATCATAAGGTAAGTGCACAAGGGCGCTAGGTTACGGCAATTGCCAGAGAACGGCGGACCGGATCGGGCGCGAGCGCCTCCGTCGCAGATTCGTGTCGCACCGACGTCGCTGAACTCTTCGAACGATTCCGCGCGCTAGGGGAACGTTGGAAGGATGACGAAAGACCGCGGTGTCGTTTGATCTAGAGGCCGGTTCGGAACTCGCGCTAGATCTGGCTTCGCTCGTCCCGCTGGGTGTCCGCATAGCGAGGTCGGGCTCGACGATTCGCACGAATTCGGCTCGTCGCGCCTTGGAACTCGCAAGCCGGGAATGCGGGAACCGACGGGAATTTCGATATCGAACGCCTTGAGGAAGGCTTTGCTCGGCAAATTGCTACTTGAGTTGCCATAACGAGCTGAAATATGGCGATCAAAAGGAAATTCTTTCGCCCGCCGGAAGGTCATTTCTTCCTTTTTGGCCCTCGGGGCACCGGAAAGAGCACATAGCTGCGGAGCGCCTGTCGGAATGCCCTTTGGATCGACCTCCTCTCCCCGGCGCAGCAGAGACTCTACGCCGCCCGGCCCGAACGGTTGCGCGAACTGGTTGCAGCTGCGCCCGGCGGAAGCGAAGTCGTCATCGACGAAGTGCAGCGAGTCCCCGAGTTGCTGACGATCGTACACCAGCTCATGGAGGAGCCCGGGTGCCCGCGCTTCGTGCTTACAGGGTCCAGTTCCAGAAAGCTGAAGCGAGACGGCGTCGACCTGCTAGCAGGCCGCGCGACCCTCCGAACCATGCATCCCTTCATGGCTGCGGAACTCGGGGCAAGATTCGATCTGGACTCGGCGGTCGAGATCGGGTTACTGCCTCTCGTCTGGGACGCTCGGGACCCCTCGGACACCTTGAGCGCGTACGTAGGCTTGTACGTGCAGCAAGAGGTCCAACCGGAGGGACTTGTCCGCAATACCGGGGCATTCCACCGATTTCTCGAAGCGATCAGCTTCGCTCACGGAGCCGCCCTCAACGTCAGCGAGGTTGCTCGTGAATGCGCTGTCAGTCGCAAGACAGTCGAGGGGTACGTGGAAATCGTGGAAGACGTGCTGCTGGCGTTCCGGATACCGGTCTTCACGAGGCGTGCACGCCGGCACATCGTTGCTCATCCGAAATTCTATTTCGCCGACGCCGGTGTATTCCAGACACTGCGGCCCGCCGGGCCGCTGGACAGCTCTGAAGAGGCTCGAGGAGGGGCATTGGAAGGGCTCGTTGCCCAACATCTGAGAGCTTGGCTGAGTTACTCCCGATCATCCGCCCGCGTTTACTACTGGAGGACTCGCGCCGGCAGCGAGGTGGACTTCGTGGTGTACGGCGAGGACGAGTTCTGGGCACTCGAGGTCAAGCACTCCCGGCGGGTGCGCCATTCGGATCTCCGCCACCTGAAGCGCTTCCGGGAAGACTACCCGGAAGCCCGCACTCGTCTTGCTTACGGAGGAGACGAGCGTCTCGAAGTGGATGGAATTGTATGCTTGCCTGCGGTCGAGCTGCTGCAGGGGGTGGTCCCGGGGCGCCGGCTGCCCTGACGTCGGCACGGACTCGGTCGGCGCATGGACCGCCTGGACTTGGCTAGCCGGCCGGGCCACGGCCGCGATCTGGCGGCAGCGTTCTCGAACTCGCCGTAGCTGCCACGATGACACACCATCGGGCAGGCTGGCAGGCTTCTCATTCGCGGAATCTGGATAATGAAATCTCGGACTGGGTCGGCGATAGCCATGCGGATCGTTGCATGCGTGCGTGCCATTTCAGTCCCGAGAGGTTCGTAGGCGAGTAACGATCCGCCTGGAAAGAGACATCCGACAGATGAAACGAAGCTTTTGGTGGACCGCAACCCTTCTGCTGTGCCTCGGGCCGCAGCTCGCCGCCCAGACATCGGAGGATCTTCCTCCCGCGACCTGGTCAACGGTATCGGTCTCCGCCGAGCCGACGGCCCGCCACGAGACTGCGATGGTGGCGTTTGGGGGCAAGGCATACCTGATGGGCGGTCGAGGCGTGAAGCCGGTCGAGGAATTCGACCCCGGCACGAATTCCTGGCGGAAGCTCGGATCGACACCGTTCGAGATGCATCACTTCCAGCCCGTCGCATATGGCGATCAGATCTACGTCATGACCGCCATGACTGGAAAATACCCGAAGGAGACGCCTCTCGAGACGTGGTACGTATACAGCCCTGACGACGATTCCTGGCGGAAGGGCGCAGCGATTCCTGACGCGCGCAGGCGAGGCGGAGCCGGAACGGCTGTGTACGACGGGAAGATCTACCTGGCTTGCGGGATCGTGGACGGGCATACGAGCGGCACCGTGGCTTGGTTTGACGAATTCGATCCGAAGACCCGCGAATGGCGCGAGTTGCCGGACGCGCCCCGAGCGCGGGACCACTTTTCCGTTGTCGTCAGCGAGGGCCGCCTCTATCTGGTTGGAGGCCGGAACACGAGCTATCACGAGCCCGGCAACTTCACCGCATTCTTCGGGACCGTGATCCCCGAAGTGGATGTCTACGACTTCGAGACGGGCAAGTGGTCCACGCTCCCCGGCGGGCTGGACGTGCCAACCGCCGCTGGAGGGCTGGTTGCTCTTGACGGATCGATCTACTACTTCGGCGGCGAGACGGCCCAGAAGCTGGCCCATTCCGAAACTCACCGGCTCGACCTCGAAACTGGCGAAATATCGCTGGTTGCCTCGCTTCAGCGAGGGCGGCACGGCGGCGGAGCGGCGGTACTGAATGGAAAGATCTATTTCGCGGCGGGAAGCGGCGGTCGCGGGGGAGGCCCCGAACTCTCTTCGACAGAGGTTTTCGATCCCAAGCCCTGATCGCGGCTTTCCGCGCTCGCGAATGCCTCCCGCCCATCTCCGTTAGCGGTCTCCCGTGCCGGCAGCGAATTCGCCCTCCTGCCCAACCAGTCCTTCGCCCTCGCGGATGACGAGCGAGCGATTCAGCCCAAGTCCTTCGAGCGTATCGACTACTCCGCTTGGCCAGGAGACTCGGACGCTGACGACTTCGAGCCCCTGACGCAACCCGAAGTGAAGGCGCGGGTCGTGCGCAGACTGGTAGCTTCCGCCTCCGGTCCGTTCGGCGACTTGCACGAATCCGTCCGACGAGACGGTCACCCTCGCTCCGACGCCGTCACGGTTCGACTGGATGCCTACCAGGAGTACCTGAAGCCAGTTCTTGCGGTTGCCGCCATCGTTTCGCAGAAGCTGGGCGCCCTGCCCGTTGTTGGCGACTACTACGTCCGTGTCCCCGTCGTTGTCGTAGTCTGCGAACGCTGCAGCCCTGCTGACGCGGGGGAGTGAGATGGCCGGTCCGAGCTGCTCACCCGTCTCCTCGAACTTGCCTCCCACGTTCCGGAACACAAGCTTCCTCTCCTCGTATCGAGTTCCCTCGTGAAACAGCTGGATGTTGTCGAGGACGTGACCGTTGGCCACGAACAGGTCGCGCCAGCCGTCGTTGTCGTAGTCCACGAACCGAGTTCCGAACCCGCTGAGATCAAAGGTCTTGTATCCGACGCCATCTTGGAACGTGGCGTCCCTGAAGCTTCCGTCGCCGAGATTTCGGTAGAGCCTGTCGAACTCGAAGTCAAGGTGCGTCATGTAGAGATCCGGCCAGCCGTCGCCATCGTAGTCCGCAGCGTCCACGCCCATCCCGGCCTCGGCTTCGCCGTTCTCGCCAAGCGCCACTCCGGCGACGAAAGCCAGTTCCTCGAACGTGCCGTCCCGGTTGTTGCGAAACAGGAAGTTAGGCATGGAATCGTTCGCGACGAAAATGTCCATCCAGCCGTCCCTGTCGAAGTCGAAGCAAACGACGCCCAGGCCGTTGCCGGCGTAGCCGCCGATGCCCGAACTCTCGGTTGCATCTTCGAAGGCACCGTTCCCTAGGTTGCGATACAGCGTCGGATTCTGGCCTCGATACCTGTTGGGATGGCAGTACGAACGGTATCCAGGACGTCGCTCGCCGCAATGCGCGTTCCGCTCGGGCGACCAATCGAGGTAGTTGACGATCACCAGATCGAGCAGGCCGTCGTTGTCGTAGTCGAACCATGCGGAACTCGTTCCCCACATTCCGGGGTTAGCCGTGCCTGCCGCATCGGTAACGTCTTGGAACGTCCCGTTCCCGTCGTTCCGAAAAAGCGTTGACCGTCCGTACCCGGTCACCGCCAGATCAGGATCTCCGTCGTTGTCGTAGTCGCCGACAGCGACACCCATCGCGAACAGGCCCTCCGCGCCGACTCCTGCTTCCGTCGTGACATCCACGAATCCTTCGTCCCCTGCGTTCCGATACAGCACGCTGCTCAGGGGCGAGACAGGGACGAATGCATCGGTCGCCGCGCTGTTCGTCAGGTAGAGGTCGAGCAGGCCGTCTCCGTCGTAGTCGAGCCACGCGGCTCCTCCACCCATGGTTTCGATCAAGTACTTCTCGGGCGTCGCAGCGTTCTCGTGGGTGAAGGCGATCCCGGACTCGCGCGTCACGTCGATGAATCCGACCGCGGCTTCTGGGGCCGCCGCGTCACCGCTCGCTAGATCCAGGACTGAACACAGAGCGGCGCCGATAACGAGCAGGTGCCGGATCGCCATCCGCGAGCCGCGCCCCGTCAAGGGTCCTACGTGCGCTCTTCTCGCAGTCACGTTGCTTTCGCGTCGCGGTGCCGGCGTTCTCGAGCTCTTCCCTGCACTCGCCCGACTTGAATGTAACAGGGCCCCGGCTTGCGCTCGGGGCCCTGACTTGGCCCGCTATCCGCTTGAATACGATCTTTACGCAGAACCGGGTGTTCCGCGCGCTGAACGCGGCGCGGTTGCGAGCTTCGCGGCTTGCTCCAACCAGTCAAGTCGCCTTGCGAGTGGCATCCGCGCGAGTTCCGATTCCTCGAACGGTCCGGTCCAAGGACAGAGCGATGGCAGCACTTCAGCGGTTTGCGACGAATACAGTTTGCCGTTGACCTCCGCGTGACTCTGAAGAGCGGCAGCCTCCCTCGTCAGAGCAAATCGACGGAAGGCGTCAGGCCGCTTCGCCGAGGAAGTGACTTATCCCGTTTGCGTAATAGCGTAGGATTGCGGCTTCGCTGGCCTCGGCACGATACAATCCGTCAATTTCTACGACAAGGTGCCGAAGCACAAGCATCCGCAGCCCTACCGTCACTGCGTAGTCGCGATCCGCCCTCGGTACATGGACATAGGCCTCTCGGGGTTCGAGTTCGTCGATCAACGACTGCACCTCGGCCTTGATCTCGAGTGCGCTCATCGCCAGCTCTGGGCGACGGGCGAATACCGTAGCGACCAGTGCCACCGGCAAGACGGGGATCGCTGAGGCGATCGCGGCGAGCAGTTCATCTCCGAGACGCTGTACGGCTTCAGCGTGCGCTTCCGCACTCAACCGGCGAAAATCGAACTGCTGGCGGCGGCAGTAGGATCGCATCGAAATCGGCGTCCCGAAATTCACGCAGGCATATCCGAAGCGGTACCAGCGCCGCCGGATCATGAGGACAAGATTGTGCCCTACGGCTCTCAGGAGCGTCGCGATTGCGAAGCTTGCGCTCCGTTGCTCGGCTTCCGGGTCGAGTGCCCGAATCAGCGACCTGTCCTCCAGCACGCGGTCATAGCTGATTCCCACCGGGATGAATACGAGATCCCGGTCCCCCGAGGGATCGAACGATGACACCATGTAGCTGATCAAGCCGAGTTTGAGCGGTCGCAAGCCGCCGTCGCGGCTCAGACCGCCCTCCGGGTACATAGCCTGCACTACGCCGCTCTCCGTTGCCATCTGGACGTACCGCGCCAGGACTTGGCGATAGAGAGGGTTGCGGGAGTTGCGTCGGACGAAGTAGGCGCCAAGCGATCGGATCACGGTCTGCAGAGGCCAGACCTTGGCCCATTCGCCGACGGCGTAGCTGAGCGCCGTGCGGCTGGCTGCCATGAACGCGACGATCAGATAGTCCATGTTGCTTCGATGGTTCATCACGAACACAACGCTCGCGTTCGGGCTGATCTTGGACAGGGCGTCGTCATCCGAGTAGCCCAGGCGAATTCGATACAGGAGCTGGGCGATTCGACGCGCGAGGTAGTTCCCGATCCGGAAGTATGCGTAGGCGTTGAACGACGGCACGATCTCTCGCGCGTAGCGCTCGATCTCGCCTCTGAGGACTTCCCTCGGGACGCCCGAGTCTTCGGCGTGCGAATCGACAGCTTGCATGACCTTCGGATCGGACACCAAGCGGTCAATCAGGACCTTCCTCCTGGTCAGCTTGAATGCCGGAATCTGGAACTGCAGGCGCGTATTCAACTCTTCGACGATTCGATTGATGCGCCGCCGGAGAAACCATCGCGTGCTGGGAATCAGCAGCCGCTCCAGTACGGACCACAGCACGATCACGCCGGCCAGGGCGACGAGCCAGGCCGGGATTGCAATTGTTTCCGTCATGGATGATCGTCTTCGGCTGTGGCTACCTGCAGGTCGTGCGAGAACCGCGCGGCCGGGAACTCGCTAGAGTCCACGCTACCCCGCCCAAGCGGCTCGCCGCCAATATGAGTGTATGAGCCCCGGACCACTGGTCAGGCTTGACCACGCACGGAGTCGCCGCGAGCGTGCGAGACGGAGGCGTTTGGCAGGGCGCGGTGCAATGACCGCTCGATGGTATCCCAAGTAGTCGTGCCAAGCCTGGCACGCTGCGGGATTCGAGGGATGGCGCGGGCGAGTCAGTTCTGCACAGACGTGACCCGGAAACGGTGGTGGTTGGACGTCGGTCCCGCGAATGTGCGCGAGGCCAGAGGACCAACTCCGCAACCGATTCGCCAGGAGTCCCGCGAAGCGGCCGCGAGGGCAGCGACCGAACGCTTGAGAATGGCTATGATGACAGGCGCATTGCGGTCGATGAAAGGGGATGTTCGATGAGGGGCTGGTTTGCTGCGGCGCTGTTTCTGGGAGGCGTTGTCGTCACCGCTTCCCAAGCTGCCGAGCCGGTGGTGTGGGCCTTGTGGCCAGGGGAGCCGCCGGGGGAGCGCGCGGAACTCGCGCCGGAGTTCGATAGGACCGGCCCGGACGGTCGGCTCGTCGCCGGACGTCGCGTCATTCGGCTGACCAACGTCTCCACTCCGAATGTTTCGATCTTCAAGCCCAAGGCCGAGGTCGATACGGGAACGGCGGTTGTCATTGCGCCCGGGGGAGGGCACACCATCCTCGCCTACGACCTGGAAGGGACCGAAGTGGCCGAATGGTTGAACTCGATCGGCATCACGGGAATCGTGCTCAAGTATCGAGTCCCGAGCCGAGACCCAGCCAAGCGGTGGCTTGCGTCGGTACAAGATGGCCAGAGGGCGATGAGCCTCGTGCGGGGAAGAGCGCAAGAGATTGGAATCGACCCCGATAGGATCGGCATCCTTGGGTTTTCGGCCGGAGGCTCGCCGGTGCGATACACGGCGTTGGTCAAGGAACGCCTCTACAAGCCGGTGGACAAGTACGACGACGTGCCGTTCCGGCCGGACTTTGCGGCTCCGATCTACTCGGGAGGCATTCCGGACGGAGCGACGATCACCGAGGATTGCCCTCCCTTCTTCATGGTGATCGCCCACGACGATCGGGACCGCTCGGTCGCGATGGCGGAACTGTACATCGCCCTCAAGAAAGCGAATGTCTCGACGGAGCTCCATATCTACGAGAGCGGCGGCCACGGGTACGGATTGCGACCGACTGAGCTGCCCGTGACGAGCTGGCCCGACCGCATGGAGGAGTGGATGCGCCGGCTCGAGCTGCTAGAGCCGAGTGAGGCTGTTCGTTAGTCCTGCGATCCTGCCCCTCGACCTAGATGCCTTGAAGGCGGATCCCCAGCACGCGATGCGCGATGCCGAGGCGCTCGCGGACCTCGATCCACGTGCTTTCGACCCAGATGCGTACCAGTCCTTCCTATCGCGGTTCTCCCTGACCAGGCCGGTTCGACATCGGCGAGCAGTCACAGTCCAGGCAGGGCGAGAAGTCTTTCCTGATCGTGAGGAGCACGTCGGCGCCGGAGGTGGCGAAGCTCTAGGCCCGCAACCCTGTAATCTAAGGGCGTTCGCGCCTCTCGGCGCAAACGGTGCCGGAATGCCGAACCCATTGAGCAGCCGCTGCCCAAGCCTCGCGACGACCGCCGCGTTCGTAGTGGTCGCGTCGTTCGCCTTCGGGCAATCCCCCCGCGACCTGTACCAGCAAGCCGTCTCGCACATGCAGCAGGGCGAGTGGGATCCCGCGATCGCGATGCTCCGCGAGGTCGTCTCGGCCGTGCCGGGGAACGCTAGGCTCCACAACACCCTAGGCATCGCGCTTTCCTCGAGCGGCGACGCCGCGGCCGCCGCCGAGCAGTTCGAGCAGGCGCTCGAACTGGAACCGGGCTACCCTTCGGCTCTCAAGAACCTGGCCTTGCACGAGATGTCCCTGAATCGTCCGGACTCCGCGAAGCCATACTTCGACCGTCTTCTGGGGGTGCCGGGCGAGGACGCCTTCGCCCACCTCGGGCTCGCCGAGATCGCATTCGCGAGGGGGGAGTACTCTGTTGCCGCCCCGCATTTCGAGGAGAGCCACGGCCTGCTGGCCAGGGATCCCCGGCTGCTCGTGAATTTCGCAACGGCCCTGCTGGAGATCGGGCGGCCCTCGCAGGCATTCCTGGCGCTGGAGAGACTGCCGGCCACTGCGCCCCCCCAGCTGCACTTCAAAGCGGGGCTGGCGCTCGCGGGCCTTGAAAGGTACGTGTTGGCGGCACGTGAATTCGAACTGGCTGAAGGATCGGAAGTCGATCCGTACGAGCTTGGATTCAACCTCGTGCTGGCGTACGTCATGAGCGACCGGCACGACAAGGCTGTCCGGGCGGGCGAGGCGCTGCTCGGGGGAGGGCATCGAACAGCAGAGCTTCACAACCTCCTTGCGCGAGCGTACGAAGCTACCGGAGACACCCACAGCGCTTACGGCGCGCTGCGAACCGCGACCGAGCTGGATCCCGGCGACCAGTCGAACTACGTCGACCTCGTAGCCCTTTGCCTGGATCACGAGAATTTCGATCTCGGGGTCGAGATCGCGGACATTTCCGTCGACCGGCTGCCCGATTCGCATCGCCTCCACCTGCAGCGCGGTGTCGCCCTGGCAATGAAGGGCCGATTCGAAGACGCCGAGATGGCATTCGAGCGAGCCGCTGAGCTCGCGCCCGACGAGAGCCTGCCCGGTTCGGCTCTCGGCCTGATCCTCATGCAGCAGGATCGGCTCCCGGACGCAGTGCAGGTCCTGCGGGCGCGACGCGAGAGAAAACCTGACGACTACCTCGTTCTGTGGTTCCTGGCCGAGGCGTTGCAGCGGTCCGGGGTGGACCCCGGCACTGCAGAGGAGGCCGAAGCTGTCGATGCCCTCCGCGAGTCGGTCGCACTGAATCCGAACCTCTTCCAGTCGCACTTGCTGTTGGGGAAGATGCTGGCCCGGCGAGGATCGCTGGACGAAGCCGTCAAGCATCTTGAGACAGCGCGAGTCATCGATTCCAGCGATGTGTCGGCCACGTACCAGCTCGCGCTTGTGCATCGGAGCCGGGGAAACGCGGAACGGGCGAGGGAACTGTTCGCGCTTGTCGGCCAGCAGAAAGCGGAGGATCGCGAGGAATTCACCAAGGGCGGGTTGCTCCGGATCGTTCGAGAAGGCTCGCCGTGAACCGGTCTTCATGCTGGACAAGGGCGGGGGGAACCTCGTGACGCTCGGCTCGATGGCGCTCGGCCCGGCACTCGCCTCCTGGAATTTGATGGCTGGGCTGGTGGGCAGGATCGGCACGTCAACGCGACCGATAGCGCTACTGGCGCTAGCTGCGGTTTCTTGGTGTCACCTCGCGGCTCAAGACGCCGGCCCGGGCACCATCGCATCCAAGTACCGGGCGCAGGGACTCCGATACCTCAATGAAGGCAGCCCGCAGGCTGCTCTCGGTCACTTTTACGCGGCGGTCGAGGCGGATCCCGCAGACAAGGAGTCGCATCGCGCCATCGGCATCATCCTTGCCGAAAGCAGCCGGCTGGCCGATGCGCTGAGCCACCTCGAGAAGGCCGTGGAGATCGACCCGGACTACGCTGAGGCTCACTTCCATCGCGCGATGGCGCTCGAACGCTCCGGCCGCGCCGATGAATCGATCGATTCGTATCACGAGGCCCTTCGATCCGATCCGCACCTGCTTCCGGCCCGCTACATGCTGAGCGCCGCGCTGCGCAAGCGGGGTGACACACGCGGAACGGAACGATTGCTCAGGAACATCGTGGCGCGCGCGCCGGAGTTCTCTGAAGCGCTGTTCAACCTTGCCGTCCTGCTGCAGCGGGAGGGGAAGACGGAAGACGCCCTTGCGCTTCTCAGAAAAGCCAACGAAATTGAACCTGACAATCCGCGTACGTTGCTGGCCATGGGAATCGCGCGTGCGGAACTCGAGGACGTTTCCGGTGCCGTCTCGGCCCTCCGCAGGACTGTCGAACTGCAGCCCGGCAGTCCCGAAGCGCTTTACAATCTCGGTCTTGCGCTGACCAAGCGGCAGGCGCTCGACGAGGCCATCGAGTGCTTCCGCTCCGCATTGGAATCCGCCCCGTCTTATCCGGGAGCTCGTCGCGCGCTAGGCGCCGCGCTGCAGCAAAGCGGCGATCTCGCCGCCGCCGCGGCCCAGCTCGAACTGGCAGTGCAGGAATTCCCCAGTGATTCCGATGCCCGCAACACTCTCGGAGCCGTGCTGATGAGGCTCAAGGACTTGGACGGCGCGATCCGCCATCTGGAGGAAGCGATTCGAAGGACGCCGCTGCTTGTCAAGGCGCATCGGAATCTCGCGCAGGCATACCAGCGCGCCGGGCGCGAGGAGGATGCGCGATCTGCGAGCGAGAGATCCGTCGCCGCTGCTGCCCGGCGATCCAGCGAGGGCCGGGCAGCGCTGCTCGTCCAAGCTGGGAAGCGGCTTCTCGAGACGGGCGACGCTTCGGCGGCGATCGAATCGTTTCGCGAGGCGATCGATGTCCGCCCGGACTTCGAGGATGCGCACCTCTACCATGGCATCGCTGTGCGGGCGGCTGGCGGCGACATGGACGCGTCTCTGGCATCTCTGGATACGGCGCTTCAACTCAACCGGCAAAGGGCCGAGGCGCATTACCAGCGGGGCTTGACGCTAAGCGAGGCCGGACGGCAGGACGAGGCTCTCGCCGCTTTCCGCGCTTCCGTCCGTCTCGCCCCCAGCTTGGCCGAGGCCCAGCGCGCCCTGGCAAGCCTCGCCTTCCGAAGGGGCGACTTAGCGTCTGCTCGAACCGCGTTGAGCGCTGTTCTCATGTGGCATCCCGATGATCGCGAGGCCCGGGATTTCTTCGCGAGGGTCCGCAGCCAGCTGGCGGAATAGCGGTGCCGCGGCAGCCGGCCGGCGTTCCGGCTCAGTCTTTCAGGCGGCCTGCGCTGCGAGCCATGGCCTCGACGGCTCCCATGACGACGTCTTCCACGCCCGGCTGGAACAAGCCGTATTCGACGTAGAGGCCGCGCGTCTCGTAGCCGCCTTCCCGCAGGATGCGCGACGTGGGCAGGTAGCCGAACACGTCGTTGCTGTAGCCGCTGACCCAGAGATTCAACGGACCCAGAGCCTCCTGTGACAGGCGCACGTAGTCCACGACCGTCTCGCCGCTGAAGGCGACCAGCGTCAAGTCCGAGCCGAACTGCCACAGCGCAAACGGCGCGCTGTAGGATCGTAGCAGCGGCTCTCCTCGGTCCAGCTTGGCGAGCGCGCCTTCCGTGAAGAACCGCCGGTAAGAAGGCGCTCCGACTTGCATCGCCTCGATCTGCTCCCTTGCGTGTCCGACTAGAGGCAATTCGACTCTCTGAAATTCCGTCCGGAGCGGACCTCGCACCGGCGTCAGTGAGCCGCCGAGGACCTCTTGCACCGTTGCGGCCAGTTCGCTCCCGTGGCGCCTGGCCAGATCGAGGGTGCCGCGAGGGTACGGATTGGCATCTGCCGCGCAGCCCGTCACGAACATGGCCTGAACTCCCGCGTTGCGCGTCTCGAGGAATTGCTGCGCGTAGCCGGCATAGTCCCCGGCGATGAGCATGTTGCGCCCGGTCAGCGTCGTGCAGTGGGATCCGGCTCCGAAGATCACGGCCCTGGGCCTGCCGTCCGGTCCCGCGACCCGCAGAACCGGAACCGTGCGGTCGGCAGGGCCGCTCGGGTTCGTGCCGAGAATCACGCCGTTGGCGGTGAACTCCCGCCGGTTCATGACGAATGTCGCGACGCCGCGACCCCACGACAGATGTGCCGGACGCAAGTCCCTCAGAGCCTTCTGTGCCCCAGCGACGATCTTGTCCTCCATCTCCTCTATGTAGCGCTCGATGTCCTTGCGGCTCGATTCCGGAACAGACGCCATCATCGAACCTGCGACGAGGGGGCCCGCGTGGGTATGCGAGGCGTTGAGCAGGATCTGGCCCCTGGCTAGGCCGTCGCTTTCGCTCAGCCGGCGGCAGATCGACGCGGACCGCTCGTTCGTGAAGCCTAGGATGTCAGCGGTAATCAGCAGCGCCCGCCCGCCGTCGCGATCCTCGATGGCCATCGCCTTGGCATGCAGCCGCTGGGCGACTGCCTCGAACGGGGCTCTGCGGGACGCGTAGCCCGACATTGGTATCGGCTCCGCAGGCGTGATATCGACTGTCGCAAGCCCTACGCTCCAATCGGCCGGCTGGGCCCCAATCAGCGTCGCTGCGACGAGGAGTTTGGCGCCTAGCAACCGCATTTTGCCCAGAGTATACCGCTGAGCCGGCGGTTCGGAACTTCGGCTGCGTCCTGTCGCTAGCCGCCGACCCGGACGGTCCGTCCGGTCGCCGCCGACTCTGCGGCCGCGTCCGCGAGAACGAGCGCCCGCCGTCCGTCGTCGAAGGACGGCGACGGCGAGACGCCCGATTCGATGGAGTCCACGAATGCGTCGATCTCGCGGACGTACGATTCGGCGTACCGCTCGATGAAGAAATGATGCAGCCGGTCCCGGGCCGACGTCGCAGTCCCCGTGAATCGCGAGACGTTCGTCACGGTCGGATTCTCCGAAACCAGCATGCCCTTCTCGCCGAACAGCTCGATTCGCTGGTCGTACCCGTAGGCGCACCGTCGCGAGCAGTTGATGTGGCACAGGGCGCCCGACTCCATGCGCAGGACCGCCATTGCCGCGTCGATGTCTCCGATCTCACCGATGCGAGGATCGACCAGTACGGCTCCCATGGCAGCGACCTCGACTGGCTCCTCGCGGAACAGGAACCGGGCGATGTCGAAATCGTGGATAGCCATGTCGCGAAAGATCCCGCCGGAGACGCGCAGGTAGTCGAGCGGGGGCGGAGCCGGATCGCGGCTCGTGATCACCGCCTGCTCCAGCCGCCCGAGTTCGCCGTCCAGCGCGGCCTCGCGAAGCGCCCCGTGACTCGGGTCGAACCGCCGGTTGAAGCCGATCTGGACGGGCGCGCCTGACATCTCCACAACCTTGCGGCAAGCTTCGACTCTGTGGATGTCGAGGTGGATGGGCTTTTCGCACAGCACGGCCTTGCCGGCCCGCGCCGCCCTTTCGATCAGGTCGCAGTGTGTGTCCGTGGAGGTTGCGATCAGCACGGCGTCGATCGAGGCGTCCCCGAGGATGGCGTCGACCGATCCAGCGGCACGGGTGCCGGATTCCTGAGCTGCCGCGGCACTCGCGGCGGAATCCACGTCGTAGATTCCCGCGAGTTCCACGCGCGGATTGGCGGCGAGGTTCCTCGCATGCATGCGGCCGATACGGCCCGCACCGAACTGTCCGATCGAGAGCATTCTGGTTCCGATTCCTGAGCGTGCCTGCGTTCCGATTCGCAACGGGATTCTAGACAGACGCTCGCTGCAGGCGGGTTCCTGACAGGCGCAGGAACTGCTCGGCTTCTATGTCCGCGGCGGCCTTGCCTTGCTGCAAGCGCCTCTCGTAGCTAGCGCGCACGAATGCCTTGAAGAGCGGCTGGGGCTCGAGCGGCTTCGACTTGAACTCGGGGTGGAACTGGCACCCCAGGTACCAAGGATGGTTAGGCAGCTCGCAGATCTCGACATAGTCGACTTCGGGCGTCTCGCCCGTGATCCGCATCCCGTGGTCAGTGATGACCTGCTCGTATTCGGGCCGGTTGAACTCGTACCGGTGCCGGTGACGCTCGCTGATTTCGCCCACGCAGTAAGCGCGATGGGCGAAGCTTCCTGGCTCGAGCCTGCACGGCCAGGCACCGACCCGCATTGTCCCGCCCAGGTCCTCGACCCCCTTGAGCTCCCGCAGCTTGAGAAAAACGCGGTCTGCCGCCTCCGGATCGAATTCCGACGAGTTGGCATCTCGGACGCCGCAGACGTTCCGCAGGAACTCGATGACCATCGTTTGCATGCCGAGGCAGATCCCGAAGTACGGCACGAGGTTCTCGCGGGCGTAGCGGATCGCTTCAATCATCCCGTCGATGCCGCGTAGGCCGAACCCGCCGGGCACCAGGATTCCGTCGTAGCGGTCCAGCTGGCCCGCGCTCGTGTGCGGCGTGATGCCTTCGGCTTCCACCCAGCCGACCTCAACCTCCAGTCCGTGTGCGAGGCCGCCGTGCAGGAGGGCCTCCTTCAGGCTCTTGTAGGAATCCTCGTAGTCCACATACTTGCCGACCACGGCGATCCGGACTCCGTCGCGGGGATTGCGCAACCGGTCGAGCATCTCTTTCCACGGCGCGAGGTTTCTCCGGCCCGCGTTGAGGCGGAGCCGCTCGAGCACGATGTCATCGACACCCTGCTCGGCGAATTCGACCGGAACCTGGTAGACGGTATCCACGTCTCGGGCCGCGATCACGGCCTCCTTGTCCACGTCGCAGAACGAGGCGATTTTCTCCCTGATCTCGCGGGAGAACCCTGTCTCCGTCCGGCAGATCAGGATATCGGGCTGGATGCCCAGCGCCCTTAGCTCCTTCACGCTATGCTGCGTCGGCTTGGTCTTGAGCTCCCCAGCTGCAGCGAGGTAGGGCACGAGCGTCACATGAACGAAAACGCAGCCGTCGCGCCCGACTTGCTGGCGCACCTGGCGGATCGCCTCGACGAACGGCAGCGACTCGATGTCGCCGACCGTTCCTCCGATTTCCGTCAGCACCACATCGATGTCGCTGGCGGAGACCTTGGCGATCTGCTCGCAGATCGCGTCGGTAACGTGCGGGATCACCTGGACAGTCTTGCCGAGATAGTCGCCTCGCCTCTCCCTGGCCAGGATGCGCTCGTAGATGCTCCCGCTCGTGGCGTTGTTCGCCCTCGTCAGCACCGCGTGGGTGAACCGCTCGTAGTGGCCGAGGTCCAAGTCCGTCTCGGCCCCGTCGTCGGTGACGAACACCTCCCCGTGCTGGAAGGGGCTCATTGTGCCGGGATCGATGTTGAGGTAGGGGTCCAGCTTTTGCAGCGTGACCCGCAGCCCGCGGCATTCGAGGAGGTTCGCGATCGAGGAGGACGCAATGCCCTTGCCGAGCGAGGAAACGACGCCGCCCGTGATGAAGACGTACTTGGGCCGAGCCACTAGCGAATCGCCTCTTGCCCTGCCGCTCTAGCGAATGGCAGCGAGTCGGACCGCCCGACGCGGCATGTCCCGCGGCTCCGGCTGCTGATCTGTCGGCTGGCCCCGGTCAGGAGCTCGCTACGGGTCCCGGCCTTGTCCCGCGGCACGATTCAGGTTACCACGTTATGGCCTGCGGCCCGCGTGAAACAATTACGTGCGCGGCGGCGTAGATTGCATCGGCCGGCGGCGGTGGTATGCTGATATCGCGGTCGGGCGAAGCGTCTGCGCAGGCGCCCTGCTCGGAGTGCCGCCGATGCAAGGCAAGCGACGGAAACGGCGATCAGGCAGGCGCCTTGGACTCTCCGCGGCCTGCCTAGCCGCTGTTTCGTTCTGCGCGGTTCTGGCCGCCGCCGACGCGGATCCGGTCCTGCGGGTAGACTCCGAGAATAGCGACCTGGATCTCGAGTTCGGACGGCGAGACATCATTAGGGTCGATGTCGAAATGGCATTGATCAACGTGACAGTGACCGATCCCACCGGTCGCATGGTCACGGGCCTGGACAAGGGGCATTTCCTTCTCACGGAAGACAAGAAGAAACAGGTCATCGAGCAGTTCGGGGCCGAGGAGGCGCCGCTCTCGCTCGCGGTCGTCTTCGACGCGTCCGGCAGCATGGGCTACAAGATGAGCAAGGCCCGCGAGGCGGTCGCGCAATTCTTCAAGACAGTCAATCCCGAGGACGAGTTCTTCCTAGTGCAGTTCAACAACCGGCCCGAGATGGTGACCGGCTTCACTCGCAGCCTGGAGGATATCCAGAGCCGTCTCACCTTCGTCCGCTCGAAGGGCCGGACGGCGCTGCTCGACGCGATCTATCTGGCGCTCAACCAGATGAAGCAGGCCAGGAACAGCCAGAAGGCCTTGCTCGTTATTTCTGACGGCGGCGACAATTCCAGTCGCTACACGCCGCGCGAGATCAAGCGCACTGTGCGCGAATCCGACGTGCAGATTTACGCGATTGGCATCTACGAGCCGTATTCGACGCGCGGCCGCACTCCCGAGGAGGCAGCCGGCCCGGGCTTGCTGACGGAAATCGCGGAGTCGACGGGAGGCAGGCAGTTCGCTGTGCAGAACGTCAATGAACTGCCCGACATCGCGGAGAAGATCGGCATTGAGCTGCGCAACCAGTACATCCTCGGCTACATCCCCGAAAACACCCAGAAGGACGGGAAATGGCGTAGGGTGAAGGTTGAGATCAAGAAGATTCGCGGGATGCCCGAGTTGCGCGCCTATTACCGCAATGGATACTATGCGCCGACCCGATAGTCGCGCCTGCCGTCGCGGTCTCGCCTTGCCCGGCGCAGTGGCGGGGGCACTCGGCCTGCTCGCCGCGGCGCTGGTGTTGCCGTCGGCATACGCTCAGGCTGCGGCAAAGGTGCCAGAGGGATGCGAGCCGGGCGTGACGTTTTGCGTGGAGACCGAACGGGTCGTTCTGCACGTCACGGTGGTCGACCGCGAGGATCGATTCGTGACGGACCTCGGCCAGGAGGCGTTCTCCGTGCTGGAGGACGACCAAGCGCAAAGCCTCACCTATTTCGCGCAGGAAGACGTCCCCGTTTCGATCGGCTTGGTGATTGACAACTCCGGCAGCATGCGAGAGAACCGGCGGCAAGTGAACGCCGCCGCCCTCGAGTTCGTCAAGGCGTCAAATCCCCAGGACGAGGTCTTCATCGTCAACTTCAATGACGAGGCATACCTGGACCAGGACTTCACGAGCAATCTTGACCGCTTGCAGGACGCGCTGCAGCGGATCGACACCCGCGGCGGCACGGCCCTGTATGACGCCACTGCCATTTCGCTCGACCATCTGGCCGAGCACGGAAACAAGGCCTATAACAAGCGGGCTCTGCTCGTCATCACCGACGGCGAGGACACTTCCAGCCGGATGGATCTCGAGATTCTCGTGCGCAAGCTGCAGGCTTCGGACGCCACGATTTTCGGCATCGGCATCCTCTCGGACGAGGAGCGGCGGGCAGCCAAGCGAGCGGAACGCCATCTTCGCAGCCTCACCCGCCCGACCGGCGGCCCGGCCTACTTCCCCGCCTCGTTCGACGAAGTGGAGCCGTTGGTCAAGCGGATCGCGGCCGACATCCGCAACCAGTACATCATCGAGTACAACCGCCCGCAGGGAAAGCGCTCGGGCTACCGGCGCATCCGAGTCGAGTTGAAGGGCAAGGCCAGGGCCAACAAGGTGCGTCACAGGCCCGGCTACTACGCCGATTGACCGCGGTCCCGCCCATGATACTGAGCGCCTGGCCGGGAGCGTTGCGCTTCCTGTGGCAGGCGTCGCGAGGCTCCCGCCTGCGGCCGTGGCGAAGCCCCTACCTGCGCTGGAGGATCGAGACCTACTCCGGGCTGGAAGCCGGTTCGATCGGACCGGCCGAGTTCTGGCGATTCGTGTGGCGGGAGCGCCGCAGCCTCGTCCGGTACTTGGAGTGGACCGCAGCGATGCGTTCGGCCAAGCGCCCTTCCGCTAGGCCTCGCCGGCCGCCTGCAGGGCTGTGACCGCCGCCACGTAGTAGATATCGTCCACGGAGCAGCCCCTGGAAAGGTCGTTCGCCGGCTTGTTGAGACCTTGCAGGAACGGCCCGAGAGACTGCGCCCCGCCGAGACGCTCGGCTAGCTTGTAGCCGATGTTGGCGGCGTTCAGGTCCGGGAAGACTAGCACGTTCGCCTGTCCCGCAACCGGGGAGCCGGGTGCCTTCGATGCCCCGACGCTCTCCAGCAATGCCGCGTCGGCCTGCAGCTCGCCATCGACTCGAAGTTCCGGCGCGCGCGCTCTCACGATGCGCAGGGCCTCGATCACCTTGTCGGCCATCGGGTGCTTCGCGCTGCCCTTGGTCGAGAACGAGAGCAGCGCGACGCACGGCTCGGAGTTGAGCAGGTTGCGGCTGTTCCTCGCCGTTGCGATCGCGATATCAGCCAGCTGGCTGGAGTTCGGATCGGGCACTACCGCCGGGTCTGCGAACACCATCACGCCTCCGGCACCGAATTGCGGGTCCGGGTGCAATTGCACCATGAAACTGGAGACGAGCTTGTATTCGGGCTTCACCCCGACGCATTCGATCAGAGCGCGCAGCGTCACGGCTGTGGTGTTCTTGGCGCCGCCCACCAAGCCTTGCGCGTCCCCGTTCTCCAGCATCAGGGCCGCGTAGTAGAGCGAAGTCCTCGCGATCCGTTCGGCTTCCGCGGAAGTGACGCCGCGAGATCGCCGGCGCTCGTGGTAGATCCGCGCGTAGTGCCCGGCCATGCCGGACGTGCCGGGATGCGAGCAATCGACACCGGGAGCGCACTCGGTGTTCGTGCTGACCAGGACCGGCTGCACGACCTTGTCTCGCGCCAGCCTGGCGCAGGCTTCCCGGACCCGCGGATCGTCGCCCTCCGGGAAGACGATGCGGCACGGCTTTGCGCGGGCGCGTTCGATCAAGCTTGCCAGGTAGGCGGCCATTCCCTTGATCGTACCGACTTGGGAGACCGACAGTCGGAGCGGGCTGTTCAGACTTGCCCGTGTCGGCCTTGCTCCGGCCTCCGGTCCCGGTCCGGCGGGCAAGAGCGCCCCGGTGCCCGGAACCGGCCTCGGATTCTCCCACGGATTCCTTCGCGATAATCGAGAGTCGTGACTCATGGCTAAATCGCACACTCCGCCATCAGCCGAGACGTTGCGGTCCAGCGACCTGTTCGTGGCGTGCCGCTTCGGGCGCTATTTTCTGGTCGAGCTCAAATCGTCTCATCGCGTATTGAGCACCTCTGCGCAGTGCGGGGGCGAGCAGGAGAGTGTCCGCTTTCTTGCCAACCACCAGAGCTGCGAAGCGCGCGGCGACAATGAGAGGCAAGCAACAATCACGCGACACGGGCTCGCCGGCTACCATTGCGAGGTCTGTGAGGAGATGGGTGTCGACCCCGATCGCACGGCCTTGATGGGCACGGCCGCGAATATGGCGTACATTGCCCATCGCTCTGCCGAGTTCGAGGACTTGCGTGCGGACGCATTCGTGACAGCAGGTGTCAGCGGGAACGCTGCAAGGGCGGGGGACCCGGCTCGCTGGAGCGAAACGGACGAGGGGTGGACGGAAGTATCCCCGTACGAAGGCACGATCAACACGATCCTCCTACTCAACTTCCCACTAACGCCTTCCGCTCAAGCCCGCGCTGTCGTGACGATGACCGAAGCGAAGTCGGCTGCGCTGGCCGAGCTCGCCGTGCCGAGTCTCTACTCCCCTGCCATCGCCACGGGCACCGGCACGGACCAGTTCTGCCTCGCGGCTCCGCTCGGCCCCGGTCGGAAGCCTAAGGAATCGACGGGTCCGCACGCCAAGGCCGGCGAGATCATCGGCGTTTCGGTCAAGGAAGCCGTGAAAGAGGCGCTGAGGTGGCAGAACGGTCTGGAATCGTCAAGCACCCGCGGGTTCTTCCATGCGCTCGCACGGTTCGGCCTGACGGAGGAGCGCGTGATGCGGTCGCTGGCTGACATGCTGCCAGAGCGACAGTTCGCGCTTCTCAAGGACAACCAGAATGCCGTGTTCTACGAGCCGGGGGTCGGAGCGGCGGCTCACGCGTTCGCCGCCGTACTGGACCGCGCCAGGTTCGGCACGCTTCCCGATGCAGCGGCAAGCGAGGCCTTGCGGCAGCAAGCGGCCTGCCTGGCCTGCTCGCTGGCCGCGCGGCCGCAGGAATGGCACAACGCGTACGTCGCCTTGGACCGAGGAAGGGGCGACCCTCTCGATCTTGTCTTGCGAGCCGTGGCGCTGGGCTGGAAAGTGAAGTGGGCTTGACGATTCCGTCCCCGGACGGCGGCTTGCTGCTTGCCGCTGTTGCCTTGGACTTCGTGCTCGGAGATCCCGTCTACCGCTGGCACCCCGTCCGGCTGATGGGCGGTTCGATCGCTTCGGGTGAGCGCTGGCTCCGCGCGCTCGGGGCGGACGGCCACGCCGGTGGCTGCGCGCTGGTTGCGCTGCTCGCGTGCCTTTGGGTCGGCGGAGTCTGGGCACTGCACGACGCTCTCGAAGCGATGCACCCGGTCGCCGGAATGGCGTTCCACCTTATCTCCCTATACAGCTTCCTCGCCTTGGGAGATCTGCTCAAGCACGGCGATGCCGTCGATTCCGCCGCGGAGGATCTCCGCGCTGTCCGACGGTCTGCCGGAAAGCTTGTCGGTCGCGATACGGATCGCATGGACGCCGGTGCCTGCCGGCGCGCCGCGATCGAGAGCCTGGCCGAAAACCTCGTCGACGGCTTCATTGCCCCCGTGTTCTGGTACGCGATCTCCGGCCTGCCGGGACTTGTGCTGTTCAAGCTAGTCAGCACGATGGATTCCATGGTCGGCTACAAGAGCGACCGCTACCTTCGTTTCGGTTGGTGCGGTGCGCGATCGGACGACCTGCTCAATTTCGTCCCGGCCCGGCTCGCCTGGCTTCTAGTCGCACTGTCGGCGCTGCTGACTCCAGGTGGCTCCGGGGCTAAGGCGTGTCGCTTCGGCTGGAGGCATCATGCTGTCGTACCGGGCCCGAATCCGGGTTGGAGCGAAGCCGCAATGGCAGGTGCCATTCAGCGCAGGCTAGCAGGGCCTATGTGGCTGCAGGGCGTCCTGGTGACGGACACTTGGCTGGGCGATCCGGCCGACCCTGCCGCGTCGGCCTCGGCCGACTACCGACGAGCCAGGCGCATCGCTCTCCTTGCAGCCAGCATGGCGGTCGCCATAGCGGCCTGCTGGTTGCTAGGTACCGAGTTGCAGAGCGCAATCGCAATCTAGCTGTGCGGAGGAACGCGAGATTCGCAGCGGATAGGAATTGATCTTCTGATCGGCTGGGGCGCTTCCGCATTGACCCTCGCCGCACCTGCATCGCGCCGAGGACCGTTCCAGGCCAGTTTCGCTGGGGCCAAGAAAGAGTGACAACATCTTGACGTTTGCTGTCACGGGGTGTAGCGTAGGGGCGACGCTGGTGGCGAGATCGCTGGAAAGGGTCTTGGGATCGAGACGGTTTAGCAACACGACGAAGGATGTGGATCGAAAGTCCGCAATCTGCAGCCTAGACTGCGTCCCGCTGCTAGCTTCAAGGGAAATGGAAGGGAGATGTCGCGGATGACGGAAACAACACTTGCAGCAAGTCTGTCGATTTGCAAGAAGATTCAAGCCGGATTTTCAATCCGGCTTTTGTTTTGCCTGCTGGCCGGTGCCGTGTGCCTGCCGGGCCAGTTCAGCAGCATTTTGGAAGGTACGATTTCCGACCCGGCCGCTGCTGTGATCCCGGGGGTCGACGTCATTGTCGAGGACATTGACACCGGAACGACTAGGACGGTGACCACATCGAGCGTGGGACGTTATCGGGCGACCGCCTTGGCAGCCAGCACCTATCGTGTCACCGTAAGCGCAGAGGGGTTCCAGACGTACGTACAGGAACGGGTCACCCTCGAGGTGGCCCAGACGACCACCCTGAATATCCAGATGGAGCTGGGCGCGACGACCGAGACAGTCAGCGTGACCTCGGAGGCACCGTTGATCGAGACCGGCGAGGCGAAGGTCTCGGGCCAGATCGCGGAGATGGAGGTCGCCGACCTCCCGCTCGTGGGCCGGAACTTCATGACCTTGGTCGTCTTGACGCCGGGCGTGGTCGGTCTGCCGTCCGGAGGAGGGCAGGCCTACGCGCAGGCGACGGGCGACATATTCTCCGCCGAGTACGGTGTCAACCTAAGCGGCAACGGGCAGCGCGCTGAGTCAAATAGCTTCAACGTGGATGGCGCGTCGGTCAATGCCAGCCCGCGCGGCGGCGTGGTGAACCACAACCCGAACGCTGACTCCGTGCAGGAACTGCGGGTGTCGGTCAACAACTTTTCCGCCGAGTACGGGCGCAATTCGTCCGTGCTGGTGAATGTGGTGACGAAATCGGGCACCAACGAGGTACACGGCACGCTGGGCTGGTACCACACCAACAACGTCCTGCAAAAGCCCAATCGGTTTCAGTCCAGCGGCGTTCCCATATTCCGCCGCAACGAAGCCAATTGGAGCTTGGGCGCGCCGATCATCAAGAATCGGACGTTCGCGTTCGGGTCCATGGACATCCTGCGTTCCGGCGTCGGAGCCGGGTTCAGCAGAACCGTCGTGAGCCGCCAGTTCGCGAACCTGGCCCGTGAACGGTATCCCAACAACATCGGCTCCATGGTCATGAACGAGTTCCCCGACATCTTGGAAAACAAGAGCGTCGCCCAGACAGCCGGGAGCTTGCTCGGCTCGGACTGCAGCGGATCCGCGGCCGTATCCACGCCTATCGGCGCCCTGCCGTGCGACTTCCCTGTGACCGAGCGCGGGTCCTTCGCACAGACCCTCCCGCGCGACGGCATGCAATGGACGCTTCGCGTTGACCACAACTTCAACGAAAGCAAGGATCGCATCTACGGCAGCGTCGCTCGGACGACCAACCAGCAGGTGTTGTTCGGCAGTCCCTCTGTCTATCCCGCCTTTACGAACATGCAAGAGCAGTGGACCGCTTTCGCGAACCTGAATTGGACACGTATCATTTCGACGAACGTGATCAACGAGGCGTCTTGGTCTTGGCAGCACGCAGAGGGCGACGCGCCCATCGGGCGTGGCGAGATCCCCCGCATCAACGTGCCGGGAATCGTGGGCTACGGCCAGGGCTTCTCGGACGCGGTGTTCATCCAGAACAACCAGCAATGGCGCAACGTCACCACCTGGAACAAGGGTTCTCACTCGTTCAAGTTCGGGGGCAACTTCAACTGCGACAGCGGCTGTCCTGGCGCCGGCGCCCTGTTCGCGGCGGTCTGGGAACGCCCGAACTACGGGTTCAACAGCATCTGGGACTTCGCGTTGGACGATCCGTTCTCGCATGGAAACATCGGCTTCGACCCGGCCACGGGCGATGCCAGGGGGTTCGATTTCAGGCCGCGGTTCACAAACTGGGGCTTCTTCGTCAATGACGACTGGAAGGTGCGACCGAACTTGACGGTCACTTGGGGCGTGCGGTGGGAGGCGTTTCCGATTCCGACTGACTTGGATGGAATCTTCGTCGGAGCGAACTTCAGGGGCGGCAGCGACTTCACGGAAAGGATCGCCGATGTCGGAGTGCGTCAAGGCCCGCCTTTGCAATCCACCGACATGAACAACATCGCGCCCCGCCTCGGGATCGCCTGGGATCCGACCGGGAGGGGCAAGATGTCCATTCGCGCAGGCAGCGGCATGTTCTACGACCGGCCGGGCGGCCAGTTCTACAACGACTGCTGCACAACCCTACCCGTCTTCGCGAACGCGAGTGCAACCAAGCAAGACGTCGTTCAACCGGTCTACGGGCTAAGCAGCACGCTCGAGTCGCCCTGGATGTTCCCGCGCCCGCCGAACCTCCGGGTTGGCCTTGACGAGCGCGGCGGGCTGCTCAGCGGCGTGCGTGCGCTGATCAACATTTGGGAGCCCCACCTAAAGAACCAGTACGCCATCAACTGGTTCTTCGGCATTCAGTACGCCCTTGGCAGGGACTGGGCGGTCGAGGGGAACTACGTGGGATCGCAAGGAACCAAGCTGTACCAGCAGTACGAAGTCAACCGGTTCGCCGGCGACTTGCTCGACGGACGGCGGGACCGGCTGAACCCCAGCTTCGGCGACATCAACTACGGGCAGAACAACGGCAAGTCCTACTACCAAGGGATGAACGTCAGCCTCAAGAAGCGCTTCGCCCACGGCCTGCTGTTTCAAGGAGCATATACCTTCGGCAAGGCTGTCGACACGGGCAGCAGCTTTTCGGGAGAGCACTTGGTGGAGGTGACAGATATGAGCCTGAATCGCGGACGGTCGCGCTTCGACGTTCGGCAGAAATACGCTATGAGCTTGATCTTCGAAGTCCCCTCGCCGATCCGCAGAGGTGTGGGCAAGGCGATCTTTGGCGACTGGCAGGTAGGCATCACCACGATCTTGCAGAGCGGTTCGCCCTTCAACGTGAGCTGCGGGCTTCCGTTCCGGCCTGTGTTTGACGACAACGGAAACTTGACCGGCAATACTGGCTGCGACTTCAACGCGGACGGACGTAACAACGACCGTCCGGACACGCCCGCGTTCGGCGACTCGATCGAAGGAGCGACCAAGGACGACTTCATCAACGGATTGTTCCAGGCGAGTGATTTTCCGAGGCCCCAGAGCGTGAGGCCTGGTTCGCTCGGGCGGAATACGTTTAACAATCCGGCGTATAGCAACACGGATCTCAACCTGCTGCGGCAGATTCCACTGCCGCTGCTCGGCGAGGGCGGACGAATCGACCTGCGTGCGGAGTTCTTCAACGTCTTCAACCAAGAGAACCTTGGCTCTGTGAGTGGCAGCTTGCAGAGCGGCAACTTCGGACGGGTGTCGAATACGTTCAGCGCTCGAAGCATCCAGTTCGGCGTGAAGGTGATCTTCTAGCAAGTCTTGGGATCGGTACTCTGCTAGCCGCCGGGCACTGCCCGGCGGCTAGCAGACGCACCAGCCCGGTCGAGAGTCTTCGCCTCCGAGCGCTGGTTGGACCGGCCGAATCCGGCACGGTATTCGCGTCGCGGAAGCAACCCTTGGCGAGGTGATTCGCCTGTGCTCAGTCCGAGCCCCACCGCTGATTCCTTATTGGTTTGGGGGGGGGATGGCCCAGATAGGGCGTTGGAGCACGGGAAGCGGGGCGGTCTGCGGAGTGAAAGCGGGTCTTGTTGCGGTGCTGGGGACGCTGCACGGGCCGGGAATCGGCGGGTGGGCCGCCGGCGGCCGCAACGCGGGCGCAGCGGGACCGTCCGCCAGGCCGCGATGGACCTGGCTCCGCGGCTGCGGGGCGGAATCCTCGCTAGCCAGGAGTCAGCAGCAGTTGCAGGGCCTCGTCCCGGTTGCCGACGTAGTAGGTTTGCGCCTCCGGCACCGTGTCCTGTGGCCGCTGCGACAGCAGCAGCGCCAGCGCCAGGTTGTTCAGCGCCGCGGCGTTGGACGGACCGTGACCCGTGCGGATGCGGCTGCTGTCCTCCCCGAACGAGACGTCGCGGCGATAGTGGTTGGCGCTCTCCACCTTCCAGTGACCCCGCTGCAACGCCAGCAGGTCCCGCGCCGTTGCGGCCTGCTCCGACAGCGAGCTGATGCCGTAGCTGCAGCTGATCGACACCGCGCCGCCCAGCCGCTTGCAGGTCTCGTGCGTGATGCGGTACGCCTGCCGGGCATGCGGGTACGGCAGCAGTTTCGGATGGGGCGTGAACACATCGATCGAGCGCCGCTCCCAGCTCTTGTTGCGCGAGCGCTGCCAGCGCCCTTCCTGCCAGCTCCGCTCCGCTCCCTGCTCCCAGTTCAGGCCCGTCAGCGTCTCGTAGGTGAGCGGGCAGTTGCCCTTGATGCGCACCAGCACCTCCCCGCCGTGCTGCTCGATGATCGCCTGCTGGATCTCCTGCCCCGCATGCCCCGCGTCGATCGTCACCGTCCGGCCGCGCAGGTCCACCTCCTCCAGCAACGCCCGCAGCGCGCCCTGCTCGCCGCCTTCCTCGCGGTAGCTGCGGCTCGCCACTGGGATGCCCTTGACATGCTCCACCAGCGTCACCGTCTCCCAGTGCTCCCCCTCCGCCGCCATCCGGTTCGCCCCCCGAATGCGCTTCCCGTCCGCCGCCAGCGCCTTCGGCTGCGGCACCAGCGGCTGCGTCCAGCGCTGGATCACGCGTTCCAGCGAGGCCGGGTCCGTCCGCTCCATGACTCGCTGGAATGTCGTGTCCGAGGGCGTCACGCACCTCCGCTCGCGCTCGTCCCAGCGGCATCCCAGTGCCCGTAACTCGTGCTCCTTCAATGTCTTCGAGTACGCTTCCGCCGCCCTCCCGCCGCGCTTGCCCGCCAGCCTCGCCAGCACCAGCAGCGCCAGCACCACCCCCAGCGCATGCCGCTTCCCGCGTCGCCCCCGGCTGTCCTCCACATCCTCCAACTGCTTCCGCAGCGAGCGCAAATCCTCCGTGCCGTAGCGCACATCCACCGGCCCGCAATCCCACTCCGGCCGCTCCTGCGGATCCGCCAGCCGCTCCCGCGCCCCCGCCCGCAGCTCGTATACCAGCATGACCTTCTTCTGCCCGTGCTTGTCGGTGTACTTCCCGTTCGACCGCGCGTAGCCCTTGCTCAGCCCCAGCTTGATCCAGTTCGACGCCAGATAGACCGTGCCCCGGTACTTCTGCGGATCCACGAACGTCTCCGCGAGTTCGAGCGGATGCCCCCAGCGCGCCTCCCAGTCCCCGCTCAGCCGCCGCAGGTTCAACCCCAGCACCCGCGAGGCCAGGTTCTTCACGCCCTGCCCCGCGGGCAGCACCAGGAAGCGCGTGTTGTTCCCGCACAGGTGCAAGCGCCGGAACTGCACCGCCTTGTGCCAGCCCAGCCATTGGTCGCGCGGCCGGCACTGGAACACCCCCGTCTGCCAGCCCAGCAGCGCCAGCCACTTGCCCCGCCACTCCGCCACGTAGCGCAGCCCGCGCCCCGCGAACTGCTTGAATCCCAGATAGTGCTGCGCGTCCATCAACCCGTCCCAGCGCAGCCGCTCCTCCGGCCGGGCCAGCCGGACCACCACCTCGCTCAACACCGGAACCTCCGCGGGACACACTGGCACAGTCATGCCCCATCAATACACGATCCCGGCCAAAAAAGCCAGCCCCTTGTCTAACTCTTTGCGACCGAGGTTACAACCCTCGAACAAGAATCAGCCGTGGTCCGAGCCCGGAGCCCGGGCCCGAGAGAGAATTCATCTGCTACGATTAAGGGGCTCCGGGGTGCCCGCAAGGGCCCAAGAGGGAAGTCCGGTGGAAATCCGGCACGGTCCCGCCACTGTGAGCGGCGAGTTGCACCGAATCGCCAGTGAGGCTGTTGCCTTGCGAAGGCCGGTGCGACGAGGGCGAGCGAATTTCGCCTGAAGCCGTTAGTCAGGAGACCTGCTCTGGCGCAATGTGCGCGCACATTTCCGCGAGGTACGGATGAGCGACTTGGATTTCGACCAGATTGCTTCGACGGACAGGAACCGGGATCGGTTCGCAGTCCTGAGGCCCGTCGGAGCCCCGAGTGAATCCCATTCGATTCTTGGACCAGGTTCGACCTGAGGAATAGTGCGCAGCATCCCAACGCCCGCGACGACGGGCAAGGAGGCAGCGTGACCAGTACATTCAATCCCGGCAGAAGCCGGCATGCCGTTCCAGCCAACGGCGCTCATTCGTCGGGACCGGGTTTCCGATCCGAGACCAGGGAGGCGCGTGACGTCCCGCGGCCGACTTGCGGCCGACTGCGGCCAGCGTTCGAGGCAATCCGCCGGAAGGCGAACTGGCCCCGGAGCGTCATCGGACGCTCGATTCCTTGTCTCTCTGCAACGGCCGCAATCCTGGCAGCTGCCCTGCTCGCCGGGTCCTTGGAGGCTGGAAGCCTCCGCGGCCGGATTCTCGACCCGCATGGCGCCGCCGTCGCGAACGCTCGGTTGCGCCTCTTCGATCGAGGGGGCGGGCCGGTGCGAAACGCACACAGCCGGGACGACGGGACCTACTCTTTCCTCAACCTGCCCACGAACGACTACCTGTTGGAATGCGAGACCTCGGATGCCTTGCTGGCGGGCTCCCGCGAACTCGAGGTCAACGGCGACACGGCATTCGATCTGGACCTAGCCGTTTCGGTGTCTGCGGTAGAGATCGTCGTCACCGCATCGAGCACGCCTGTAGCGCAACGTGAAGTCGCCAAGGCTCTCGATGCCTTGGGGGCCGAGCAGATCGCTCTTCGAAACGAATTCTCCCTGGCGGAAACCCTTCGCAACACGCCTGGCGTGCGCGTCCAGCAACTGCGCGGGCCGGGCAGCTTCGTCACCATCCAGACACGTGGACTGCGGAATCAGGACACCGCCTTGCTCGTCGACGGCATGCGCTTCCGCGACGCGGCTTCGGCGCACGGCGACGCCACCGCTTTCTACCAAGACATGGCTGTGGTCGCCGCCGACCAGATCGAGTTCCTCCGCGGCACAGGTTCCTCGCTATACGGCTCGCACGCCATCGCCGGCGTGATCAACGTCAGCACTCATCAAGGCGGGGGCAGACCGCATGGCGAGATCCGGGCCGAAGGAGGGGGACTGGGAATGCTGCGCGGAGTTGCGCGGGCCGGAGGCGGGCTCGCGGATGAACGGTTCCAGTACAGTGGCGGACTGTCCCACTTGAACGTGACCAGGGGCTACCGCGGAGGCAGCCCGCATCGAAACTCCAGCGCCCACGGATCTGCAAGATACTCGATCAAGCCGAACGTGTCGCTCAGCGGCAGGGCCTGGGGGGCCGACTCCTTCCGCACTCTGGTCGAGAGCCCGAGCTATCCAGGTCCGGTCCTTGCGAACTTCCCGGCTTCGGGCAGAGTGCAGGCGAGGGCGCTGCCAGTCTCCCAGCTGGCTCTGTTCGAGCGCGGCCAACCCTACACACCGGGCAATGCGACATTCGTCCCTGACCAGATCGATCCCGACAGCCGCAATTCATCCTCGTTCCTCGCGGCATCGTTCGCATTGCGACACGAGTTGTCGCCGGGCAGTTCCTACCAGCTCTCGTACCAGTCGATCGGGACCGGCCGAAGGTACCAGGACGGTCCTGCGGGTCCTGGGCTGTTCGACCCGACAGTCAGCAACGACGCCCGTTACGACGGGCGGACCCACACGGTTCTTGCCCGAACCGACCAGCGAGTCCGCGAGTCCCACCTCGTCAGCCTCGGATACGAGTTCGAGAGCGAAATCTATTCGGACTTCAACACTGACGAGAGCCCGTCGCCGGTCGAGAGCAGGACCGATATCGATCAAGCCAGCCACGCCCTATTCGCGCAGGACCAGATCCGGGTGCTCGACGGCAGCTTGCATCTCACTCTGTCCGGCCGGGCGCAGAGGTTCGCACTTGGAACCCCCCGCTATTCGGGCGCGCGCGGGCCGTACGCCGAGGTCGCTGCCGAATCCCTGCGCAGCGCTTACACCGGTGACGCCGCGATCGCATACTTCTTCAAGTCCCAGGGGACGAAGGTCCGGTCCCATGTTGGCAACGGATTCCGGGCCCCGTCTCCGTACGAGCGCTTCGGAGGCTCCTTCTCTTCCTACTCGGGCAGCTTCAATTACTGGGGCGATCCGGGCCTGGCTCCCGAACGTTCGCTAGCCGCCGACTTCGGCATTGACCAGTGGCTGTTGGATTCGACGGTGCGGCTGAGCGGCACGTACTTCTACACGAACCTGCCGGAAACGATCATATTCGACTTCGCTAATTTCCCGGCGGACGATGTGTTCGGACGTTTCGGGGGCTACCGGAACTCCAGGGGCGGCATCTCGCGCGGTGTCGAGATCAGCGCACAGGTTGCGCCTTCTTCCGGCACCAATGTCCGCGGCTCGTACACCTACTCCAACTCTGACTCGCGCAAGCCGACGATCGGACCGGGCTTCTTCCAGGTCCCAGGCGTCTCCGCGCATGTCTACACGGCAACGGCGACCCAGTGGTTCGGCGATCGGATCAATGTCACTTTCGACATTTTCGCGGCCAGCGATTACATCCTTTCGCCGTATGGCGCACAGTCGAGAGAACTGGTCTTCGGCGGACCCATCAAGGCGGATATTGTCTTCCGCTACGACTTGCCGGTAGTGGATAGCAAGCGCTTGGAATTCTACGGCAAGGTCGAGAATGTCTTCAATCGCGACTACTACGAGGACGGATTTGGCAGCCCGGGCGCCTGGATGATAGGCGGGGTCCGGTTCAAGTTCTAGTCAGAGAATCAGACACTGGAACGGCAGCTTTTCCAATGAATCAGGCGCGACAGCCGGCAAGCGGTGCGGGAGTCTCCCGACTGCAGGCGCACGCCTCCTGCGAGGAGGGCGAATGAGTTCCAGATCGCGATACATCGTTTTCGGCCAGGCGGCGGCCTGCATGCTGCTGCTTGCGGCGGCATTCCGATTTGCCGGAGGAGCGCCCGCCGCGATCCCGCAGGACCTCGATACTCCGGGCGCCTTGGCGGGCGGCCGCTTCCCGCGCATCGCCCGCGATGCCCACGGCGACCGGATTAGATTGGAGCGGCCCCCCGAAAGGCTCGGCTCGCAGGCCGTGGCCACCGACGAGTTCCTGTTCGCCATCGCCCCAAGCGACCGCATCGTCGCCGTGAGTTCCTTCGCTGGCGACCCGCGGTACAGCAACGTGGCAGACCTCGTGAACGGGATGGATTTCGCGTTGGCGGAAGATCCGGAGGCGATCGCCCTGCGCAGCCCGGATCTAATGCTCGTCTCCCACACAGCGCGGGCTGACTACGTGGACCTCGTGCGAGCGATCGGCGTACCGGTCTTCCGCATGATCACAATCTTCGAGGACTTCGAGCAGATTGCTGCGGCCCTGCAGGCTACCGGCTACCTCACCGGGGAGGACGAAGCTGCCGAGCGAGAGGTCGCGCGGCTCCGCGGACGGATTCGCGCGGCCCGGCAGCTTCGAGCCGCCGGAGCCGATCCCGTCCGGATCCTCGCCTACTCGAACTTCGCGCAAACGCTCGGTGCAGGCTCTCTGTTCGATCGCATCGTCACTAATCTCGGAGGAATCAACGTCGCTGCCGAGCAGGGCGTCGGCCTGTACGGCTCCATCACCAGCGAGCAGGTCGCGGCTTGGAACCCGGATTGGATCGTGGCGGGTGTGGAATCCGGCCTGGGCGAGAGCACGCGCGAGCGTCTGCTCGCCGACCCCGGCGTAGCCGTCACGCGCGCCGGACAGCTCGAGCAACTGCTCCTGATCGAGAATCGCTGGTATCTCTCAATGTCCCACCATGCCGTGATGGTAATGGAGGCCATTGCCGCGGCCCTGAATTCGGGGACGGAATGAGCGAGGCTCTCGGTTCGTGCAAGGAAGAGGTGCCGCCCGCGCGCCCGCGGTCGGCCCGGCCGCGCGCCGCGCTGCTGTACTTTCCCGCAGTGGCGGCCGCGCTTGCGACCGCCATAGTCGCGGCCGTGGCCATCGGCAGCACGGAGATTGGCTGGGAGTCCGTGCTGAGGGTGATCGCGGCGAAATTGCTGCCCGATGGCTGGATCGATCTCAGCGGGGTATCTGAGGCCGAGCAGGTGATTATCTGGCTGATTCGAACACCTCGCGCCATCGTCGCCGGACTGGCAGGCTGCGGCCTGGCGGTAGCCGGCACCCAGGTGCAGGGCGTGTTCCGCAATCCTCTGGCCGAGCCCAGCGTGATCGGGGCCAGCCAGGGGGCGGCCCTTGGCGCGGTCATTGCGTTCGTCACCGACCTATCCAGCCGTTCCGCGCTGTGGCTGCCGCTATTTGCGTTTACCGGGGCGCTGATCGCCCTGTTCGTTGTGTACTCCGTGGCGAGCAGGGCCGGCCGCACCCCGGTCGCCACACTCCTGCTGGCCGGAATCGCACTTGGTGCGCTGATCACCGCCGCCACCTCGATGCTGATCTCCCTGAACTTCGTGGACTGGCAGGTTGCCTCCGAGATAGTCTTCTGGATGATGGGCGGGCTCGACGGGCGCAGCTGGACACATGTCTGGATCTGCGCTCCGTTCGTCGCGATCGGGGTTTCGGTCGCGCTGTGGTACGTCAGGGATCTCGATTTGATGCTCCTCGGCGAGGAGGCCTCGGCGTCGCTCGGGGTAGAGGTCGAGAGCGTCAAGCGAGCGATTCTCGGAACGGCCGCGATGCTGACCGGAGCGGCCGTCGCCGTGAGCGGCGTGATCGGATTCGTGGGACTTGTCGTGCCTCACGTCATCCGGATGCTGCTGGGACCGGCCCATCGAACGCTGCTCCCCGCGAGCATCCTGACCGGCGCCCTGTTCCTGATCGTCTGCGACATCCTCGCTCGCACGATCCACCCGCCGACCGAATTGCGGCTCGGCGTCGTCACCGCAATGTTCGGTGCGCCTCTGTTTCTCTACCTGCTTCGCCGCAAGCGCTTGGAGATCGCAATCCAGTGAGCATCCGGTTGGAGAGCGCTGGCGTCCAGATCGACCGGCACTGGCTTGTGCGCGACGTCTCGCTAGAAATCTCCCCGAATTGCGTGACCGCCTTGGTCGGACCCAACGGGTCTGGCAAGTCGACCGTGCTGCGGTTGCTGGCCGGCCTGTGGAGACCTTCGGAGGGCACGGCTTCGCTCGACAGGGTCGCCATGGCCGGGCTCCGGCGCCGGGCTCTAGCGCGGCGGGTTGCGTTCGTTCCTCAAAACCCTCGTATCGACGTGCCATTCACCGTCAGGCACGTCGTCAGCATGGGGCGCCATCCGCATCTAGGGCGCTTCGAATCGCCTCGCGGGCGCGATTTCGACGCAGTGGAGGAGGCGCTCGCTCGAGTGGACGTCTTGCAGCTAGCAGACCGGCGGGTCAACGAACTCTCGGGGGGAGAATTCCAGCGGGTCGTCATTGCGCGCAGCCTGGCGACCGAAGCCGAGGCGATCCTGCTGGACGAGCCGACCTCCAGCCTCGATCTCGACCATTCGCTGGAAACGCTCGAGCTGCTCGGGCAGCTGGCCGCCGAAGGCAAGGCGGTCGCCGTCGCGCTGCACGATCTCAATGCGGTCGCCCGCTGGGCAGATCGTGCGGTGCTTCTGCATCGCGGGAAGCTGCGAGCGCACGGGCCGACGAGCGAGGTGCTCACGGACGAACTCCTAGTGCCGGTGTTCGAAGTCGAGATCGAGCGCCTGCGCACCGCCAGCGGAGCGACGAGCTTGGTATTCCATCGACGAGGCCGGAGATCCGACGAGTCGACCCGAGCCGGGCAGTGAGGCTGCCCCTCCGGGCTAGTCATCCAGCGGGGCGCCGCGCCGCGTAAGCGGCGGTCCGATGGACGCCCGCGTGCCTCCGGGTCAGAAGACTTCCGTGGCCTCCGGATTCAGGAAGGCGGCGGATCTCCGGTGGAACGCAATGTTGGCTAGGTGCGGCCCGCATACGGCGGTGTGACCCACCTCGACCGGGGCGTTGGGCTCCTCGCGGCTCTTGATGCATTCGAGGAAGTTGCGCACGTGCGGGATTGTCGGCAAGCGATCCTCGTGAACCTTGGCCGGCTCCTGGTTTTCGATCCAGGGTGCAGCGTACATGCGGTACCCGCGGTTGTTCAGCACGACTGTGCCCTTGTCGCCTAGCAGCTCGATCGTCCAGCCGTTTTGGTAGTCGTTGTTGTAATTCAGGTTCCAGCTCGCCAGGAACGAGCCGTAGTCGAAGGCCGCGGCAAAGCTGTCCGGCGTTTGCGATCCGCGCATGCCGATCACTGCGCCCTGGCAGACTGCCGACCGTGGTGCCCCGACACCTGCGAACCACTGAATCACGTCCATTAAGTGGGTGCCTTGGTCCGTCATGTTGCCGCCTGAAAACGCCCAGAAATAGCGCCATTTCCGGAACATCATCGGCTCGATCGAACGAGCGGCTCCCCCGAGAAATCGCTCCTCGTCCAGTTCTCCGGGCAGTGCCGAGTTGTCGAGCGGCTTCGAGATCGCCCAGTTCCATTCCGCGCGTGCCATCGTGATGTTGCCAATCGCGCCATCCGCGACAGCCCGCTGCATCTCGATAATCCAGGGAGTGCTGCGGCGCTGCATGCCGATCTGGACGATCCGATCCGTCGCCCGGACGCCTTGCACGGCTCGCGCTCCCTCCGAGATCGAGTGGGACATCGGCTTCTCGCAATACACGTCCTTGCCGGCTGCGACCGCGTCCAGCATCATGCGGACGTGCCAGTGGTCCGGCGTCGCGATCAGCACGGCATCGAGGTCTTCGCGTTCGAGGATCTCTCGGTAGTCGCCATATCCCCGCGCGCCGTCGTCGGCTTCCTCGAGCCCCTTCGCAAGGTTGGGCTCGTACACGTCGCACACCGCCTGAACGGGGGATCCCAGCTCTCGGAAGGCCGCCATCACGCGGCGGCCGCGGCCGCCGGCGCCGATCAACGCGATCGAGACGCGGTCGTTCGCGCCGATGGCAGCGGAGGGCAGCAGCATCGGGGCGGCAGCCCCGGCGAGGAAGGCGCGTCTGTCGGGCATGGCCCTCAGTATATGAGGAATCTAGGATCGGCTCGCGGCACGGCCCGGATCGCTCCTCTGCCCGCTGCCTTTCGACGTGCAGCTGCCGCACGACGATCGAAAACTCCCTTTCCAGACCAATCCTGCCCCTACGCAAGCGGCAAGTACCAGCAGGAATCCGAAGCTCATCGTCGCTCGTTGTCTCGGACGGGCTCTCAGCGCGCTAGGAACGGCGGGTTGAACCGAGAGAATTCGTGGTCCAGAGGGTCGAGTCCGCGCTCCCTGAGCTGCGCGACGCAATCCTGCACCGTGTCGCCGATCGCTTCGATTCGCTGCAGCGCGAGATTCTTCGGCGAGTAGACCTGCAGGGCAATGACCTTGCCGACGGTCGCCTCGCGCGTGGCGAGATTGAGGCGATCGGGGGCCTGGCCGATCAGGTCTTGGAGATTCGAGACAGCCGCCATCCTTGCCAACCATTCTATGCGATTCGCGCAGGATGCCAGTTCGGGCGAGATCCCCCTTCGAGGAACTCGGGCACCGGAATCGAGATAATGAGCCGGAATGCCTGCCCTCCGAGTCGCGGCCCCGCTGCTGTATCTGCTAGTCCTGGCCGTCGTGAGCGTGGTGGTCGCCGACACCTCTTGGAAGACTGTCACCACCTATCGGAGCGGCTACGCGCTGGACCGGCAGTTCCAGGCCGGGCCTGCGCTGGCGGGCCGCGTGGTCCTGGTTGTCCTCGACGGCCTTAGGACGGACCGCGCTGCAGACCTTCCCGCCTTCGGATCTCTGGCGGAACGCGGTGTCTCCGGTACCGCCGAGGTCACGCTGCCTTCGCTGTCCAACCCTGCGCGGGCCGCTTTCGTTACCGGTGCCCTGCCGGAAGTCAGCGGCGTGACCAACAACTCATCGTTCTCTCCTCCGCCGGTGCAGTCCCTGTTCAGCCTGGCACGGGATCGCGGCATCGAAACAGCCGTTTTCGGGTCGAGTTTCTGGCCCCGGGCCTTCGGCGACTACATTGATTCCTATCTTGCGCCCTCCGGCAAGGCGTCGTCTTACGACGCCGCAGACTTGGTCGAGTGGCAGGAAAGGTCGTGCGTGGAGGCAGCGGAACACCTCGTCGGCTCCATTGCCGCTCTGCACGTCGTGGGCGTGCTGGCCGGCGACGAGGCCGGTCACAACTACGGGGGCGAGTCGGACGGCTACCGCCAGGTGACATCTGCGGTGGACGCATGCCTGGGCCGCCTGGTGGCTGTGGCGGGACCGGACACCGCTGTCCTGGCAGTCTCGGATCACGGGCACATCGACCGCTGGGGCAAGGGCGGTCACGGCGGAGAGGAGGCTGAAGTCCTCTTCGCGCCGTTCGCATTGGCCGGTCCGGGCATTCGGGCTTCGGATCCGCTCGAGGCACGAATCGTCGATATCGCGCCCACGGCGAGCGTGCTCCTCGGTCTCCCGATCCCGGCCAACAGCCAGGGACGCGTGCTCTGGGAGGCATTGGACCTTCCTGCCGACCACGAGGCCGACCTGCGCGAACTCGAGCGCGAGCAGCGCGAGGCGCTTCGGAAGCACATGCCGAATCGGGAGGAGTCTCTCGCCGCACAGCGAAGCGATCGGTTGCCCGGCGCGCTCGCGGCCGGCGCTTGGTTCCTCGCGGTGGCCTTTTTCGCGGCCTACCGCCAGCGGCTTGGTGCGTTTGCCATAGCTGTTGTCGCTTTCGTTGCTGCCTACTACTTGTCGTTCTACTTGTTCCAGCTGGGCTATTCGATCAGCTCCGTTGTCCGGCAGGAGTACTTGTACCCGTTCTTCGCCCGCAACGTAGGTGCAGCGGCGCTGGGCTTCCTCGCGGCTGCCGCGTGCCTGCGGCGTCTCGCCGGTCGAGGAAGCGAGACTGTCCTGCGCCTCGCGGCGCTGATCACAAGCGCGCTCGCGCTGCTCGTGGCAACGACCCACTACCGTCACGGACTCTTCATGCAGGGATGGATGATCGAGATCGGTCCCGGCTTCAAGGCATACTTGGACATGCTCGCGATCCTTGGTGTCGTCCTGGGGACGGTTCTCCTGCTTGCCTTCGATTCCCTGCAACGCCGTCGCGAGGGCCGCCGACCATGAACGCCGAAGCGAGCCTGCTGAGCTTCGGCGCGGGCCGGAAGGTGTACTCCGTTGCCAGCCTCACAGCGGAGCTGAAAGGACTGGTCGAAGACAAGTTCCCAGACGTGAGGGTCAGCGGGGAGATCTCGAATGCAAAGATGTACCGCAGCGGCCACTGGTACTTCACCCTCAAGGACGAAGACGCGCAGATCTCCTGCGTGTGCTTCCGAGGGTCAGCGCGCTTCCTGACGACCAAGCCCGCGGACGGCCTCTCTGTCATCGCCCGCGGGCGGGTCAGCGTCTACCCGCAGCAGGGCAAGTACCAGCTCTATGTCGAATCGCTCGAGCCACAGGGGCTCGGCGCGCTGCAAGTGCGGTTCGACCGTCTCAAGGCCAAGCTGCAGACCGAGGGGCTGTTCGATGCGGACCGGAAGCGCCAGCTTCCTCCCATGCCGAGTCGTATCGGTCTCGTCACGTCGCCCACCGGAGCGGTCATCGCCGATATGCTTCGAATCATCGAGAGGCGGTTCCCGGGACTTCATATTCGACTGTTTCCGGTTCGCGTGCAGGGCGACGGATCCGCCAGGGAAATCGTCGACGGAATCCAGTACTTCAGCGAGCGGGCATGGGCGGAGGTCGTTATCGTGGGTCGCGGCGGCGGCTCCCTGGAGGATCTTTGGTCCTTTAACGAGGAGACTGTCGCCCGGGCCATTGCTGTATCCTCCGTGCCGGTGGTGTCGGCCGTCGGCCACGAGACCGACTTCACGATCGCCGACTTCGTGGCTGATCTCAGGGCTCCCACGCCGTCCGCGGCCGCCGAGCTCGTTGTTCCGCAGGCAGACGGAGTGCGCCAGGCCGCAGGCGACGCCGAAGCGCGGGCGCGAAAGGCGATGAGCTTCCGCATCGCGCGTCTCGGGAACCATCTCCTGCGCAACGGCATGGACCGCGTCGCGCTGACGGTCCAACGCCGTATCGGAGAGGCGGGGCAGCTCCTCGACGACGCGGACCAGAAGCTGCATGCGGGCCAGGAAGGGCGTCTTCGCGCCGGCCGGGCACGCCTCGATCTAGTCGATCGGAAGCTCGGCGGTTTGGACTTGCAGCTGAGGCTCGCCCGTCAGTCCGCGCAGCTCGGCTCGCTGTCGGTGCGCTTGGAGCCGGCAGTCCGCAAGGCCCTGGAAGCCCGGTTGTCGCGAATGCACGCTCTCGGCGCAAGCTTCGATGCCGTGCGCCGGCGGCTGGTCCGGGAATCCGACCGTCTCGCTGCCGTTGCTCCGCGCTTGCGGCCGTCCTTGAAGACAGTTCTCGACCGGAAGGCCTTCCGGCTGACCTCGGCGTCCGGGAGGCTGGACGCGCTGAGCCCGCTCGCGATTCTCAAGCGGGGATACTCGATCCTGCAGACAGACTCGGGCGAGGCGGTGCGGGAGCACCGGCAGGTCGCTGCGGGCGACGCCCTCTCCGTAAGGTTGCACCGAGGCAAGCTGGACGTGCGCGTCGAGAACACCCATCCTGACGGCGAATTCCGGCCTCCTGCGGGCAGCGAGACCGTATAATCACTTTAGGCGGAGCTTGCGCGCCGAACCTAGAAATGCCACGGAAATCCGAATCCTCAATCTTACTCGCGCTGGCTCTTGCCGCGGTCGCGTGCACGACATCCGAGGTTCCCGTCGACGCGAACGCGCCGAGCAGGCCCCTGCCGGAGTTCAGCATCCAGGATCTCGAAGGCGATCTCTTCACGAATGAGAAGCTTGACGGCAAGGTCGCGCTGGTGAACTTCTGGGCGACTTGGTGCGGGCCGTGCAAGATCGAGATGCCGTGGTTCGTCGACTTTCAGCGCAAGTACAAGGACCGAGGCTTCACCGTGCTCGCAATCTCGCTCGACGAGGAGGGGTGGGATCCCGTTCGCGAGTTTGCGGCGGAACTGGAACTGAACTTTCCGGTCGTTCTCGGCGACGACCCCGTTGCCGAGGACTTCGGCGGCATCCGCGCCCTTCCGACCACTCTCCTCGTGGACAGGGCGGGCAACATCGTTTTCACCCACACGGGCTTGGTGTCCAAGAGAACCTATGAGGACGAGATCGAGGCGCTGCTCTAGCGTCCTTGTTGCCCTGGCCCTCGCGGGCATGACCGGGTCGCTCGGCGGCCCCGTCCTGTCGCAGACCTCCGGATTCTCCGCCGCCTCGATCGAACCGAATCCGGGCGTGAGCGTCGCGGACCCCGGGCCGGTGAGAGTGCCGGTCTCGATTCGCATCCGGCGCGGGTACCACATCAACTCCGACCGGCCGAACGACCCGTACTTGATTCCCACCGCCCTGGCCTGGGACAGCGCGCCGTTCCGCGTCGAATCGATCGCGTATCCGCCTGCGGAGGAAGTCAGCTACGACTATTCGGACAAGCCGCTCTCGGTTTACTCGTCGCGTATCGAGATCGTCACAACGTTCGAGGTCGAGAGCGTGCCCGAGGGATTGCGCGAGATCCGCGGCTCCTTCCGTTTCCAAGCTTGCAACGACAAGGCCTGCCTGCCGCCGAAGACGATTCCCGTCACCGTGCCCGTTCGACGCTAGGCACGGGGTATTTCGGTATGATCTTCGGCTATGCAGTCCGAACGCGTGCGTCTCGACCAGGCCGCCTGCGTCGCGACCCTCGTTCTCAACAGGCCCGAGGCCCGCAATGCTCTAGACCCGGCCACAGTCGATGAACTCACAGGCAAGCTTCGCGATGCCGCCGCCGACCCGGCCGTGCGTGTTGTCGTTCTCGCTGGCGAGGGCACGTGCTTCAGCGCCGGTGCCGACTTGCGCGCCATGCGTCGCATGGGCTCGGCGCAGTCCGGGGAGAACCTTGCAGACACGCGCCGGTTCGTCGAAATGCTGCACGTGCTGAGCACCCTTCCCAAGCCCACGGTCGCGAAAGTGCAGGGCGCCGCGGTAGGGGGAGGCGTTGGCCTGGTTGCTTGCTGCGACATCGCGGTGGCTTCCGAGGCCGCGTTTTTCCGCCTCAGCGAAGTGCAGCTCGGGCTCGTGCCCGCGATGGTGGGGCCGTACTTGGTGGAGGCGCTCGGTGTGCGCGTCGCGCGACGCCTGATGCTGACCTCCGAGCGGGTCGACGCCCGAGAGGCGGCGGAGTGGGGCTTGGTGCACGAAGTCCATCCGCCTCCCGAACTTCCGGATGCGACCGCAACGATGGTTCGCAGGCTCCTCAGGGGGGCCCCCGGAGCCCAGGCTTGCTGCAAGGCACTGGTCCGGGAGATTGCCGATTCGCCTCTCGACGCCGCGATCCGGGAACGCACCGCGGACGTGCTGGCGGCGCGCCGGTCGTCCCAGGAAGGGCGCTCCGGCGTGCGGGCGTTTCTGGACAAGGCGCGCCCCCCGTGGGCAGTCGCCAAGGGAGGGAAGAACGAATGCAGCCGATGACAGAGGGCGCTGGCACGACCCGCAGGAACGCGATTCGCTCCCTGGCGGGAGGAGCTGCGGCATTCCTGAACCGTTGCGGCGGCTCGGACGCTCCCCGTCCGAACATCATCCTGGTCATGACCGACGACCAGCAGCACGGGCAGATGAGCTGCGCCGGGCATTCGCTTCTGAACACGCCAAGCATGGACCGGCTGGCGACTGAGGGGGCGCGGTTCTCGAACGCCTATTGCACCAATTCCCTGTGCGCCCCTTCCCGCGCCAGCGTCCTCACTGGATGCTATTCCCATGTCCACGGAATCCGCGGCAATTCGGAAAAGGCTGATGCCGTCGAAGCCCTTGACCCGAACCTTCCGACGTTCCCGCAACTCTTGCGCGACGCCGGCTACCATACCGGCCTGGTCGGGAAGTGGCACCTTCGCCAGCAGCCTCGAGGGTTCGACGAATGGAAGATTCTGCCCGGCCAGGGCGTCTACTTCGATCCGGAATTCTCGATCGACGGCAATCCCTCCGCGGAATCCGGCTACGCGACGGACATCACGACGGACTTCGCCCTCGACTTCCTGCGCCGCACGGGGAACAAGCCGTTTTGCCTGCTGTACCAGCACAAGGCCCCGCACCGTCCGTTCACCCCTGCCCCCCGGCACGCCCGGATGTTCGAAGACGTCGACTGGCCCAAGCCACCGTCCTACGACGATGACTACGCCACGCGTCGGGTGGCCGCCGAGGCCGAAGACATGCGATTCGAGGTGAGCCTGGCGGGCGACTACCCGGACCTGCCCGCCGGCCTGAGTCCAGAGGGGCGGCGAGAGTGGATCTTCCAGCGATTCGTGAAGGATCACCACCGAGCCGTGTACGGCGTCGACGAGAATCTCGGCCTGGTGCTTGACTATCTGGATTCCGCGGGACTGGCCGAGGACACGCTCGTCCTGTACACCACCGACAACGGCTATTTCCTGGGCGAGCACGGCTGGTACGACAAGAGGTTCATGTACGAGCCTGCATTGCGCATCCCGCTGCTCGTCCGGTACCCGCGCCTTATCGGCCCCGGACTGGTTCCGGACCGGCCGGCACTCAACGTGGACATTGCCCCCACCCTTCTCGACTTCGCTGGCATCCGAGTGCCCGGCGAGATGCAGGGCCGCAGCCTGCGGCCGCTCCTGGAAGGCGACCCGCCGGACAACTGGCGCGAATCGATCCTGTACAGCTACTACGAGAATTCCTGGGCCTTTCGAGAGATGGCCCGCGACCAGATGACCGACCCGAGCTTCCAGTTCTGGACCCCGCATCGAGTCGGGCCCCACCGCGGTGTCCGGACGGATCGATACAAGTTGATCGAGTACTACGGCGAGGAAGACTACTGGGAACTGTTCGATCTCCGAGAAGATCCGCACGAGCTGCAGAACCTATACGGCGAGCCAGGTCACGGTCAGTTGATCGGGGAACTGCGCGCCGAACTGCTACGGCTTCGCGAGCAGTACGGCGAGCGCGGCTGAGTTCCGGCCGTGGCTTGCGAAGCGCTTGGGGCTAAGCTGAGGTAGAGGAGCGACCTCGGATTCACTCCCTTCCGCCCGCCAGCCGATGACCGGGCGGGCACATCAATAGCAACCGATGCCGGGCCTGCGCAGTTCTCCCGCCGTTGCTTCGCTGGCTGATCTGGAGGCGCTGCCGAAAGCTGAGCTGCACGTTCACCTCAGGGGTGCCATGCCCCTCTCGTACTTGCGCGAGCAGTTCCGCAAGTATCCGCCCGCACGTGCGCTCGATTCCGCTCCGGCGAGGCTGCTGGATTGGATGCTCCGGCATCCCGGCATCCGTCGCATCGTCCGGGCCGAGGATCCCCAACGCGAGGTTGACAGCCTATTCCGCTGCGTGGGTTTCGACGAGTTCCTGGCCGCGTACCTGTTCACCGGGTATTTCGTCCGCGATGTCGACGACCTCCGGGAGCTGGTCGCTGTCGTGCATGGAGGCCTGCGAGAGCAGAACGTGATCTATGCCGAGGTCACTGTCTCGGTGCCCGAGTACATGCACCAAGGAATGGCGCTGAGCGACATCATGGCGGTGCTCGGCGAAGAGCATCCCGATCCGCCGAGAATCCGCTGGATTGTCGACGTGGTTCGCAACCTGGGGCCGCCTGCAGCCGAGAGCTTGCTGGAGGCGCTGCTTCCCTTGCGACCGCCCACTGTCGTGGGCCTGACGCTCGGCGGCGCGGAGCACTTGCACCCGCCTGCCCCTTTCCGGCGGGTCTACGAGATCGCGCGCGAGGGAGGCCTGCAGACTACTGTTCACGCCGGCGAAGCTCTTGGCCCGGAGAGCGTCTGGGACGCTCTCCGTATTCTCGAAGTGCAGCGGGTCGGGCATGGAGTCCGCGCAATAGAGGATCCCTCGCTCGTGCGGTTCTTGGCCGAGCGACGGATCCCCCTGGAAGTCTGTCCTACGAGTAACATCCGCACCGGGGTGTACCCCTCCATGAAGGAACATCCCGTTCGCGAGCTGTTCGAGGCGGGAGTCCCGCTGGTCATCAGCACGGACGATCCGACGTTCTTCGGAGCAAGCCTCTCCGAAGAGCTGGCCGGGCTGCGCCAGGTCGGGTTCTCCTGGGAGGAAGTCGGAGACCTCGCCAGTGGAGCCTTCGGGTTCGCATTCGACCCTGGCGGCGCGCAACCGTAGGCAGCCAGACCGCGATCGCCCAAGCCCATTTGTCTCCAAACGAAGGTTTGACGACCAAAGGGTCGCACGCGCCAGCCGGTCAGTGCGTTACGGCGTCCAATCCGGCATCTGGAGTGTCCCGCGGATCTCCGCCGCGCTGTCGATCCCCTCGCGGTCGAGGAATGCATCGAGCTCCGACGACAAGGCAGATGCCCTCCCGGGATCCCAGAAGCTGGCGGTGCCGACCTGAACCGCCCTTGCGCCGCACAGAATGAACTCGGCCACGTCTTCGCCCGTCGCGACGCCGCCCATGCCGAGGATAGGGACATCGACTGCCAGGGCGGCCTTGTGGACCATGTACAGCGCGACTGGCTTGATCGCCGGGCCGGAGAGCCCGCCGTAGCCTGTGCTCAGAAGCGGCTTTCTCGATCTTGCGTCTACCGCGAGGCCCCGCAGGGTGTTGATCAGGCTCAGTCCGTCGGCACCGGCCTCCACGGCGGCCCGGGCGATCTCGGAGATGTCGGATACGTTGGGCGACAGCTTGACCAGCAACGGGCGCCTTCGGGCAGCAGACTTGGCCGCCGCGACCGCCTCGTGGAGAGCCGCCGGGCTTGCGCCGAACTCGATGCCTCCCCGGTGCGTGTTCGGGCACGACACGTTCATCTCGTAAGCGGCGACGCCGTCGGCATCCTCGAGCACGTGCAGCACCTCGACGTAGTCCTCGACTCGGAACCCGAAGACGTTTGCCACGACAGGCACGTCGAGCCGCGCCAGCCCGGGCAGCTTGTCGCTCACGAACGCCCGGACTCCGACATTCTGGAGACCGATCGAATTCAGCATTCCCGAGGACGTTTCGGTCACGCGCGGAGAGGGATTCCCAGGGATGGGCTCGCGGGAAAGCCCCTTGACGACGATCGCCCCGATCCGACCGAAGTCGGCCTGCGCAGCGAACTCCAGGCCGTACCCGAAGGTGCCGCTTGCGGCAACGATCGGGTTTCTCAGCTCGATGCCGCAGATCTCTGTGCGCAGATCGGCCACGAGCTAGACCGCCCGGCTCCATGCCGTCTGGCCCTCGCCACGGCTGGCCACGAACCGGCTGTTAGATTGGAACTTGGACACCAGCAGCCATTATGACTTGGTCGTCGTGGGCGGAGGCGTGAACGGTTGCGCGCTCGCTCGCGCTGCCGCTCGTCGGGGCCTGCGGACGGCTCTGCTCGAAAAGCGGGACTTTGGGGCCGGGATTACGAGCCGCTCGACACGCCTGATCCACGGCGGCCTGCGTTACCTGGAGAGCCTGCAGTTCTCACTGGTGCGCGAGTCCTTGCGCGACCGGGAAGCGCTGCTGCGCGAGTTTCCGGGCCAGGTCGCCCCGCAGCCGTTCCTGCTTCCGACCTACGCCAGGGATTCCCGGCCGCCCTGGTATCTCGCGCTCGGGCTGACGCTCTACCGGGCGCTGGCGTCCGGCGGCAGCCTGCCTCCGCACCGCAGGGTGAGCGCGTCTGAGACGCTCTCGCTGCTCCCAGGGCTGGACCCTAGGGGCCTCTCGGGGAGCTTCGAGTACTACGATTGCCAGGCGGTCTATCCCGAGAGGCTTGCGCTGGAGATGGCTCTACAGGCAGCGGAGGCGGGTGCCGACGTGCGGAACCACGCCCGGGTCACTGCGTTTCTGACGAGTGGATCCCGCGTGCAAGGGGTCCGTTTCGACGGCCCGGAAGGCGAGCGCGAGTGCCGCGCCCGACTTGTCGTCAACGCGGCCGGCGCTTGGGTCGATAGCGTTCTCGGGCTCCTGCCGTGCGGTCGGACCCGGCCCCTGCTGACGCTGGTCAACGGTGCCCACATCGTCGTGCGCGAGTTTCCTGGCGCGCCCCGCCATGCGGTCTACCGCGAGGCCCGCTCGGATGGGCGCCCGTTCTTTATCGTGCCTTGGCGCGGTCTCTACCTGATCGGGACCACCGAGACGCCATTCGAGGGAGATCCCGACCGCACGCTCCCTTCCGAGGATGAGATAGGCTACCTTGTCCACGAGGCGAACGACCTCTTCCCCGAGGCATCCGTGCGCCGGGAGTCGATCCTCTACTCCTATTCCGGCTCGCGCCCGCTCCTGCGATCCGGGTCAGGCAGCCTCAATCGGGCATCGCGCGGGCACGAGATCATTGACCACGAGCGGTCAGACAGGATTGGGGGCTTGCTGACCATGGCGGGAGGCAAGCTGACAACCGCGCCGTCGTTCGCCAGAGCCACCCTGCGAAGAGTCGAGGCCAAACTGGGATTGACGCCTTCGAGTGCCCGTCCGAGCCCCTCAGCGCCGAGCCTGGAGGAAGTGCCGACCCGAATCGCCAGGATCTACGGCGCCCGCGCACCCGAGCTCCTGCGGTACCTGGACTCGGATGCGGAACTGGCCCGTCCCGTTGCCGATGGGTGCGAGACAACTCGCGGCGAAGTCCTGTTCGCGATCGAGCGGGAGAAGGCGCGCACCCTCGGCGATATCCTCCTGCGGCGTACCGGGCTGGCGTTCGATCCCTGCTATTCGCCATCCTGGGCGGAACGGACAGCTGAGATCTGCGCATCGGTGTCGGGATGGGACCACGCGCGCAAGGCGGACGTGCTCCGCGATTACGAGGCGGAGCTTTCCGGAACGCTCCGGTCCGCCGGTCCCGTCCCCGAGCCATCGGCTACCATGGCGTGAATGCACGACTCGGATGCGCCGCCCGAAACCGAGGCGGCTCGGCAGCGGCGCGTTAGGAAAATCCTGAGACACCTGGACCGCGACTACCCTCAAGCCGAGTGCGCCTTGCGGCACGCCAGCGCATGGGAGTTGCTGGCGGCAACAATTCTCTCGGCCCAATGCACGGACGTGCGTGTCAACAAGGTCACTCCAGGCCTCTTCGCGGCGTATCCTACCGTCGTGGAAATGGCCGAAGCCCCTCTCGAGAGTATCGAGGACCTCATCCGCACGACCGGATTCTTCCGCAACAAGGCAAAGTCCCTCAAGGGGGCGGCTCAGCGGATTGTCGGCGAGTACAAGGGGCAAGTGCCGTCTCGGATGGAGCAGTTACTGACGTTGCCCGGCGTCGCCCGCAAGACAGCGAACGTCGTAACCGGCACGTGGTTCGGCAAGGCGACCGGAGTCGTCGTCGACACCCACGTGCAGCGCATTTCAAATCGTTTGGGCCTCACTTCGGAAAAGGATCCCAAGAAAATCGAGAAGGTCTTGATGCAGCTGCTGCCGCGGGCTCGGTGGGTTCCGTACTCGCATCAGATCATCCATCACGGGCGCCAGGTCTGCCGGGCTCGCAAGCCGCGGTGCGACGGGTGCGGGCTAGTGGAACTGTGCCCGTCCGCGGGCAAGGAGCTTTGACGCCACTCGTTCCTGTCAGCGTCCGAGCGAGGGAGGCGGTCTTCCGGGATCGGTGGGCTTGAACGTCGGGCGCAGTTCCAGGCGGACCCTTTTTCGCAAGTCGATTCGATCCCGCCTGGGAGAGTTCGGATCGCTGCGCAGGACTAGGATGCCGCCGGGACCCGCCTTGACCAGGCGGGCCGGGCGGCCGCCCACTTTCAGGCCGTACGTTTCTCCCGCGCGGAGGCCGATCACGTAAATCTGCACCATCTCCGGGGGCGTTTCGCCCTTGGGCTGCCAAGACAGGGCCACCTTGGCCGGCGGCTTGACCGGCACCACGACAGCCTCCGGGAAGTACATCGGGGACAGCCCTTCCAGACTGTCGCTAGCCGAGGCGCTGTCTCGTGCCAGCAGTTCCAGCCGGCCGTCGGCGTATCCGATCCAGGTTGTGGGCCGCTGCCACTGCATCCGGCCGTACAGGCGTCCGCGCACCGTATCGTGCGCGAGGTTCGGCGCTGACTGGGGAGTCAGGCCCGGCAGATAGGGATTGACCCACAAGAACTCGTAAGGAGCTGCCATTGGGGAGCGCAGCAGGTAGTTGTCGTCGCGGATCCAGCCTTGAATGAACTGGAACTCTTGCAGATTCGACTCGTAAGCGACAAGCAGCAACTCGGCAATGCGGTAGAGGGGCGCCTGGATCCCTGCCCGGCCGTCATCGGTCCCGAAGCGCGACGGCCGGCGTGCCGTGCCTTCGGAGGTCTCGATGTCGAGCGGGTAGTAGCTCAGAAGCCGCGTGCGCACGAGCGAGGCGAGCGCCTCCGTCGCCGGGCGAAGCAAGTCCGTCTCTAGATTGTGACGGACGGCCAGGCTAGCCTCGAGGATTGCTATCAGACTCGCTCCGTCATCAGTGAGCCCGCCGGATTCGAGCTCCGGGCGCACGTCGTCGTTCCAGTGGGTCCCTAGCAACTCGGCGAGCGCCGGTTCCGAGCCGTTCCAATCGCCCGCGAGAGCGATCGAGGCGAGAATCCCGGCCCGCACCAGGCCAACGTCCAGGTTCGCGCTCGGAAGCAGGGAGTCAATGGCCTCGACGATCGCCTTTCGCACGGCCTCGCGGGTCTCCGCATCGAACAAGTCGTGGCACCAGTCGTAGACGAGAGCGGCCTGCCGCAGGTCCGCGGCCGTGCGGATACCTTCCCCCGCCAGTCGGCGACTCCATTCGACTGCGTTGCGGCCGGGTTGCTCTGCACCCTCGACTTGGAATAGCAGGGCGTCTACGAGAGGCTGTTCGGGAAAGGCCGTTCCAGCCTCTACCAAGCTGCGAAGTGACCGCCAGCGCAAGGTTTGGCGGTCCACGTCCTTTTGGAGTCTCGCCAGCCTGGCAGATTCCAGGAACAGCCTCGGCCGCTCTTGGTAGACCCGGTACTCGGCTTGGCCTAGCGCTTGCCCCGAGCAGGCAATCAGCGCGAAGCCGAGGGTCGCGGCGCGAAACCCGTGCATCGAAGTTCCATTGTACGGACGCGCTGCTTCAGAGCAAGGCCGGAGCGAACGGCCGGAACACCTAAATGGGGCGAGCGAAACCGAATGGCCGGCCGCGCGGTCTTATCGCCCTGGGAATCTCGTCGAGATGAATTGGAAGCGGGCCATCCTGACGCGGGCGCTTGCATTGACTTCGTGCGTCGCCCTGCTAGGCAGCTTGCCGGTCAGTTCCGCGACCGACAAAGGTGCCCACCAGTACACGGTCGTCCTGGACTCGCCGTCGGCGGGCAGAAGGCTCTCGCTCTCTCGCGGCAAGGCCGTGCGCCGCGTTCCCGGAAGGGTCGCCGCGACGAGCATCGAGACGATCGCCAGGGCCGTCGCCCGGACCCAGGAGCCAGTGACTGCCGCGATGGAGGTGCGCTGTGTCGAGGTGCTCGGCACCGTGCCGAACGTGCTCAACGCCGTCTTTGTTCGCGCCACCCCCTCGCAGGCGGAGGCCCTCGCCTCCGTCCCGGGTGTCGGCACCGTCGTGCGCAGCCGCGAATTTGAACTCAAGCTCGACGGCATCGCCGACGGGGTCGGATCCGGCTTGCTCGACATCTCTGAAGCTCTGCGTCCGATCGCCACGGTCGAGCCCCCGACAGTTGGCTTCGGATCCTTTACGAGCGCGCAGCTTCCGGTCTGGCAGGAGATCCTGGTGACCAACCGAAGCAGCGCGACCCATTCGTATCGGATGGTCGTGGAACCCCGCGACGCCGACACGAGGGCAGCGGTAACGCTTGACCGACTGCAAGACATCTCGTTCGAACTGCAACCGGACCAGTATGCCCGCATCCGGGTAGCGCTGGAAGGGTTGCTCCCGGCGCCGGGCTAGTACGAAGGGCATCTCAGGGTGTCAAGGGCCAGCGGCGGATCGGACATCCTCGTTCCGTATCTCTACGTCGTCGGGGCCAACCAGGCTCACAACGCGTTCCCGGTCACCGACAGTGCCGGGCTCGGCCTCGCAGGGGAAGGCGCCACCCGGTACGTTGCCGGAAAGTTCGTCGACAGGAATGGTGCCCCGGTACCCTCGCTGCCGGTAGAGTTCGCTGTCCGCGAAGGGGATGCCCGCATCGATTCCGCCGACTCGGCCACGGACGAGTTCGGGGTGGCCCGAGCGCGCGTCGAGTACGGAGCTTCGCCCGGAGCGCAAGTGGTAGTTGCCTCTGCAGGCGGATTCGAGATCCCGTTCCGGTTCGAGGCCGACGTGGAGAGGCCGACGATCGACAAAGTCTCCAACAGCGCCAGCCTCGACTCCAGCCGTCCCGTCGCTCCGGGCGCGCTCGTCACTGTCTTCGGCTCCGGCTTCGCCCAATTCGAAGGCGAGGCGCCGCCGACGCCTCTACCGCTGGCGCTCAAGTCGGTGAGCAACGGCTTCGACTTTCCCGAGATGAACCTGAGCGTTCCGGCCCCGGTCTTCTACGCGCATAGCAACCCGGTCGGCCTGCAGGTTCCGTGGGAGCTTGCGGGCCTGAACTTTGCCTACTTGAAAGTCCGCGTGCTCGACCGGTCGGGCTTCGATTTTGCGTCGGACCCGGTCGTGGTTGAACTGGCCGACGTCGCGCCGGGCATTTTCGCCCTCGACACTGCCGACGGCTTGGTACCCGCTCTGCAGCACCCTGACGGATCCTTGGTCTCCGCGGTCGCCCCCGCTCGCGCGGGAGGTGCGGTGACGATCCTCATGACAGGCAACGGCCCGCTGGAGCGTCCGGCGTCGACGGGCACCGCCGCCACAGAGCCCAACCCGATCGCCCACGCACCGTCGGTGACACTGGACGGAGTGCCGGCTGCCGTTGCCTACGCCGGCTCGATTTCCGGCGTGGCCGGGATGAGCCAAGTGGAGATCGCGGTTCCCGGAGATGCCCCGGCCGGCGACTTGGAACTGAAAGTTACGGTCCACGGCGCAACGAGCAATGCCGTGACGCTGCCGGTGCGGTAGAGGAGCTACTTGCCGCCGACCTTTTCGCCGGGCCGGAGCAGCGACGGGCGCTTGCGCTCGCGGTCCGCCGTCTCGGCCGCTTCCACTTTGCGCTCCCGTTCGACTTCCTGCCTGCGCTCGGGCGCCATTCGCTCCTGCTGGCGCTGCTTTTCAACCTCTTCCTGCCGAACGACCTCCTGCTTCCGGTCCCCGAGATCCTCCGCCAGCAGTTCCATGCTGTCCTGCGTGATGCCGATCGCGTCCTCCAGCACGAATTCGTAGCGCCAAGCGTCGTCCTCCGGTTCGGCTGCGATGGCTGCCAGGCGGCTCTGGAACCGGCGCTCGGCCTCCAGCAGGCCCGCTAGCGCCCCGTCCATCTTCCGGTTTCGGAGCAGCGCGTCGTCGATCACGTCATCGATCGCCTGGATGATCAAACCGTATTCCTTGAGCGAGCGATGCACCTTGGCGCCCCGACCCGCCTCGGCCTCCTCGAGAGACTGATCGACTAGCTCCAACCGCAGCGCCGCGAATTTCACGTACGCCTCGATACGATCCTCGAAGCCCTGCTTGTCCCGCAAGACGTCGACTTCGTAATCGGTCAGGAAATCCCTCCCTCCGACGAACTCCTGCGCGTACGCCGGAGCGAGCACCAGGAAGGCTAGGGCGATGGCGAGTTTCGGCATGGCTGCCAACTCACTCTACTTCTTCGGACTCATGATTCCAAGCAGGAGCGCCCCGTTCGCGCTTTCGACCCGCTCGATCGGCGGGTCAAAATCCCCTTGATCCTGCAAGTGCGCCTTTCCCCGGGCCTGGCGGAGCAGCTTGAGTAGCCTCCTCGTGCGGATCTCCGCGTGCTTGAAGTGACGCGGGTGTTGCCTGGGGTGCTTTCCTGTCGAACGGAGGGATTCGACCGCCATTTCGACGGCCTCGCCGACCAGATCCAATGCCGCCTTGCCAGATTCCGTGTCGTCCCGGCGATAGGCATCCAAAGCAGTGTCCAATTGCGACTTCGCGAACTCCAGCGCCCCTCGGGACCGCTTTTCCAAGTCCGGAATCGCCTTGATCCTTTCCAGTCCCGCGTACTGTGCGCCCAGGCAGCATGTTGCTGCCGCCAGCAAGGCAAGTCCGGACAGTGGTTTGCTGGTCATCGCTTTGCCAGGACCTTCTCGATCGTCTTCAGCCGCTGCTCCGCCTTCCAAACCTCGTCCTGCATGTCGGGCTTCATGGCAAGAAATGTCCCGTAGGCAGTTTGGGCCTGCTCGTACTGCTGGAGCTTGTCGAGGCCCAGCGCCTTCAGGTAGACGCTCGCGGCCTGCGGCGGTCCGAGCCGTTCGGATTCCTGAATGGCGCGGAGGGACGCGGGGAAATTCCCCAGCTGGAACATGGCGAAGGCCAGGCCATTCCATGCATCGCGATGGCCGGCGTCAGCCTCGCAAGCGGCCAGGTATTCCCGCGCGGCATGCTCGAACTCCCGGCGTTGCAGTAACGCGTTTGCGTAGCGAACGCGGATTCCGGAATCCCCCGGAGCTGATTCCGCTGCCAGACGAAGCTGGTCGTGCGCCGCCTCGGCAGTCCCGGCGCGCCGGTACGCCTCGGCCAGTGCCGCGTGGCGCTGCGAAGTCGGCTCGATCGCGACCGCGCGCTCCAGTGCCAGCGCCGCGGATCGGAAGTTCCCGTCCTCCAGCAGCAGGATGCCGATGTCCTCTTGCACGGCCGCGTCGTCACGACGGGAACGGGCGTATCGCCGATACAGCTCTAGCGAGTCCTGCTTGTGGCCCGCCTCCTCGAGCCGCTCTGCGATTTCCGGCAGCAGGTCCTCGAGCTTCGAGTCGATCGCGGCAGCGCGCAAGTAGTACGGAACCGCCTCGTGCAGGTGCCCGGCGGCGTCCAGCGCCTGCGCCAGTCCCAGCAGGGTGTCGAGCGAATTCCGATCGAGTTCCAGCATCCTGCCGTATGCCCGCGCGGCTGCTGCGGGATCGTCGGCTTCCCGGTGTGCTGTCGCGAGCATCGACAGGATCTGCGGATCGCCCGGACGCGCCTCTGCGATCGCCCCATACTCTTCCGCGGCATCCGCGAACTGGCCCGAGCGCATGAGCAGCGCGGCAAGGTTCTGCCGCGCGGGAAGGAGATCCGGCTGCTGCGCGGAGACCAGGCGGTAGTGCTGGATCGCACTACCGTCGTCTCCGATGGATTGAAAGGCGTAGGCTAGATTGAACCGGGCGTTGGTATTGTCCGGATCGGATTCGAGCGCGGATTCGAGATGCGGAATCGCTGCAGCGTAGTCGTTCCGGGTAAGCGCTTCCGCAGCTTGGCGCAGCGCATCGGCGGCTAGGCTCCCCGTTGCGCAAAGAAATACGGCAACTCCGATGAACCGGCGCACGCTTCACTCGCAGTGTAGCAACGCTGCCGGCGCGTCGGCAGCAGTTTCCGGCATGCTGGATGGTCGGTACAGGGCGCTATCCGCGCAAGCCGTTCAGCAGCGCGATCGCTCGCCGGATGTCGGCGCGCTGCTCTTCGCCGCCGATCTCGCGCTCGATGGTCAGGGGCCCTGCGTACCCCGCGTTCCGCAGGGCGGCGATGTATCTGTCCATGCCAACGTCTCCCTCGCCTAGCGGGGTCTCCCGGCCCCATTCGCCCGGCGTCACCGGCCATGTCCCGTCCTTGCAATGCACCGTGACGAGGTAATTCTTGAGCACTTCCAAGGCCGCCAGCGGCTCGCCCGACCCGTACAGGATCATGTTGGCCGGATCGAAGTTGATGCCAATGTTCGGCCGGTCCACGGCGTGGAGGAAGTCCAGCAGTTCCGCGGCGGGCTCCTGCCCGGTCTCGAGCGCGAAGGTCTGGCCGTTCTCGCCGCATCGGTCGCAGACCCTTTGCACCAGCTCGAGCACATCCTTGTAATCCGGCGTGTCGCGGTCTTCCGGAAGGCACCCGATGTGCGTCGCCAGCCCCGGGATTCCCAGTGCGTGCGCGAAATCCGAGACTTCGTAGGTCCGCTGTTCGCGTTCCTGCCGCGTGGCGGCCGGCACGTACCCGACCGTTTGCGCGCAAATCGGGATCGACGCGTAGCTCTCGCCACGGAAGCCGGTGAAGGCTGTGACCACACGGAAGCTGCGTCGCTCCAGCGCCGTGTTCCACGCAGCCGCGTACAAGGCGCTGAGCTCGGCTTCGCCGTGGATGCCCAGCTGCCCGCAACTCACGCCGAAGGAATCGACCGAATCGAGGATTTCGTCGGGAGTCGCCTCGACGCCCAGGTCGCCGCCGGTCCAGAACATCAGCCCCACCTGAAGAGGCTCGAGACGCTTCATGAACGCCATTGTAGACGCAGCCAGACCGTTCCGGCCAAGCGGCCGTTCAACCCTCGCGCGTCCCGCTAGTCGATATCGACCCAGCCTCCTTCCGCATTGCTGCGGAGCGTCGCTTCGACTAGTCGAAGCTGTCGCAGTCCCGCCTCGAAGCCTGGCAGGGCGTGCGCGAGCGAGGGGTTGCGGCAAGCGGCGTAGAAACGCCGGAAGAACTGCTTGAAGGTATCGGCGTAGCCCTCGGCGTGGCCGCCCGGCAGGTCCGCGAACGTCCTAGCCTCACGCTCTAGCAGGGAGGGATCCTTGACCAGCAGCTCGTTGTTGCGGTCGCGCCGGCCGATCCAGAGCTCGTTGGGCTTCTCGCCGTCCCATGCCAGGCCGCACCGCGTCCCGTAGATTTCGACCTGCAGCCGGTTCTTGCGACCCGCAGCGACCTGATTGACCGCGAGGACGCCGCGTGCCTTGCCGTCGAACCGCAGCAGGAGCGCCCCGAAGTCCTCGGTCGAGATCGGACGGTCTTCGTAGTCCTCGGGAGCGAGCATCTTGCCCGCATATGTCTCGATTGGGCGCTTCGGCTTCTTGCGAATCGGGTGAAACGTAGCCAGTTCGGCGCACAGGGCGCGGATTTCCTTGCCTGTCACATGCTCGACCAGGTCGCACCAGTGCGATCCGATGTCCGCCATGGCTCGCGAGGCGCCGCCCACATCCGGCTCCAGGCGCCAGTTGTAGTCCGTGTCGTAAAAGAGCCAGTCCTGCACATAGCTCCCCTGGACCGCCAGGATGTCGCCCACTTCTCCCGTGGCGATCATGCGGCGCATCTGGGCGACGTTGGGATAGAAGCGCAGGTTGTAGCTTGTGGCGTTGACCACCCCCTTGGCTCGCGCGAGGTCGACCAGCAGCGATGCCTCCTCCGCCGACATCGCCAGCGGCTTCTCGCAGATCAGGTGCTTGCCTGCCGATATCGCGTCCCGGGCGATCGGGAAGTGCGTCTTGTTCGGGGTGCAGATATGCACCGCGTCGATCGAAGGGTCGTCGAGCAGCTCTCGGTAGTCGCCGGCCGCCCGCTCGATGCCCAGTGCCTCGCCGAACCGTGCGGCCAGGTCGGCGGTCTGATCCGCGATCGCCACGACTTCGGCGTCGTTCTGTCGACGGATGTTCTCGACATGCACCCGGCCAACGAATCCCGTCCCGATCACCGCGACGCGTAGTTTCTCCATGTACGGAAACCTCCCCTGCCGGGCTCGCCGCGAGCGAGCCGCTGCGAGCCAGTTACCGAGTGTAGGCGGGTGGCGGCGGCGAATTCAAGCGCGACCGCGGCATGCGCCGCGTTTCGGGCTGGCAGCGCCGGCGCGGACGCTTTCGCACCACAATGCTGCCCGAGGGCCGCGGTGTCGACGTGCCCGCTTGCCCGCGAATCGTCCGTCCGGACCTGCGCTACACTACTTTTCAGTGCCCAGAACCAACCTTCTGCATGCAGCGGAACCATCTCCGCTTTGCACCGGAAGTCGGTGCGAATCCATGCTGTCCGTCGGGTTGCGCCAGCTCCCTCCCGCCTGCCTGACAGAGTGCAGGACAGCCTAGCTCGATGGCATTACGTTCTCTCCTATCGCTCTTTTCCCACGATCTAGCGATCGACCTGGGCACGGCGAACACGTTGGTTTATGTCGGCGAAGACGGCATCGTGATCAACGAGCCGTCGATTGTGGCGATCAACAACGTAACCGGAGAGGTCGAGGCCATCGGTTCCGAAGCCAAGCGGATGCTCGGCCGAACTCCCGGCACGATCACGGCGATCCGCCCGATGAAGGACGGCGTGATCGCCGATTTCAAAGTCGCCGAGCGGATGCTCACCTACTTCATCAACAAGGCGCACAACCGGAAGATGCTCGTCCATCCCCGGATCGTTATCGGGGTTCCCAGCCAGATCACGCTTGTCGAGCGCAGGGCGGTGGTCGATTCCGCGATGCGGGCAAGCGCGAGCGAGGTCCACCTGGTCGAGCAGGCGATGATGGCCGCGATCGGCGCGGGCCTGCCAGTGACTGAGCCAGCCGGCAGCATGGTCGTCGACATCGGGGGCGGCACGACGGACATTGCCGTGATCTCCCTGTCGGGCATCGTCTTTTCGCGATCCGTGAGCGTAGCCGGGAACGCGCTGGACGAGGCGATCATGCAGCACCTCAAGCGGAACTACAACTTCATGATTGGAGAGCACACCGCCGAGAAGATCAAGATCGAGCTCGGCTCGGCCACCAAGCTGGACACTCCCTTGACATACGAGGTCAAGGGTCGCAGCCTCGCGCAAGGCGTTCCGGGTGCGTTGACGATTTCGGACGAGGAGATCCGCGAGGCAATCGCGGACAGCGTGGATCGCATCATGATCGCAATCCGCGAGGCGCTGGAGAACACGCCGCCCGAGCTGAGCGGTGACATCTGTGACCGCGGCATCGTGCTCACGGGAGGCGGAGCATACCTGCGCAACCTGGACAAGCGCATCCGGGACGAGACTGGAGTGCCGGTCTCGATAGCGGAGGACCCGCTTCAATGTGTCGTGATGGGCACCGGCCAGATCCTGACCGACATGAAGTTGCTGCGTCGCATCGCGGTCAGTTAGACTAACACTCGAAGAGAACTGCGTGCAGTCGTTGATCAGACGCAACATCAACGGCACCGTGTTGATTGCGCTCGTCTTCGGCCAGATCCTGATGGTCGGGCAGCAGGTCCGCACGGGCCCGGGCGAGTCGCGCCTCAGCTATTGGAGCAGCGCGCTGCTCCTTCCCTTGCAGCGCGGCGTGCAGGCCGCGCTCGGGTTTTTCGAGAGAACCATTGATCAATACGTCTGGCTAGTTGGTGCCGAGGAAGAAAACCGCCGACTGGATGCGCAAGCCGCGCGTCTCCAGATGGAGAACCACTTCCTGCGCCAGAAGCTTCTGCGTTTCGAGAGCCGGACCGACCTTAACGCCTACAGTGCGAGCCTAGCGACGAGAACCCTGGCAGCCAGCGTGATAGCGCACGGGCCGAGCCGTTCCGTCAAGGAAGTATTCCTGAACCGGGGGCGCCAGCACGGCGTCCGCCAAGGCATGGCGGTCGTGACTTCAGAGGGCATCGTTGGCAAGGTAGAGGCCGCGCAAGCCATGACCAGCGTGGTCCTGCTCATCAACGATTCGGAGGCCGGAGCGGGCGTGCTGCTTGGACGAAGCGGCGCACCCGGAGTCCTGCGGGGCGCGAGCAGCGCGATCTGCCGCATCGACTACATCGGCCCCGATGTGGCAGTTGCCAAGGACGAGTTCGTCTACACGTCGGGCTTGGACGGCGTTTATCCGCGAGGCTTGCCGGTCGGGCGTGTGAGCGCCATCCATCCGGGAGTCGAGACGCAAGCCATCGAAGTGCGTCCCTTCGCCAAGCTCGACCGACTCGTCGAGGTTCTGGTCATGCTCGAAAGCGGCCTTGAACTGCTTCCGGAGGAGGTGCAGCAGTCTCTCGCCGACATGCGCGGCGGGTGGAACGACCCGAGTGACGCCCTCCCGATCCAGTCGCTGCCCACGCAGGCGGACCGGGTCAAGCAGGCGTATCGCAGCGTCGTTGCTTCGCAGGGCAAGACGGTCGGAGTCCTCAGCTATGGCACCGGGATTCCTGACTTCAGCGCCGTTTCCGACCCTCTCCGCGCGTCCGGGTCCGCCGGGACGCCTGACCGCGAGGAGCCGCGGTGATCGCGGCGGCGGTCGGATCGGCGGGAGCCGCCGGCTTCAGCCGCGATCAGGGGCCGTCCGTCCGATCGGTCCTCATCTTGGCCGCTGCCGCCCTCGGCCTCCAGACGTTCCTTCCGACATTGCTGCCCGTCGCGAGCCTGTTCAACCTGCCCCTGCTGGTGGCGGTCTATTTGATGCTGACGTTCCGCTCTGCCATTCCCGCGATGACAGTCGGCATGCTCGTCGGCTGGGCTCATGACGGACTGATGCACGGGCCGGTCGGCACGCTAGGCCTCGTCTACGCGATTCTCGGCTACCTTTCCTCTTTGGCGAGCCAGCTGTTCAAGTTCAGCTTGTTCTCCGTTCTCGGCATCTTCGTCGGTCTGGCCTATCTTGCGCACGAGGTCATCCTGTTCGCCATCCGCGAGTACCTGCTCGGCCAGCAGGCGGTGTTCGAGCTCGGGACGTGGTGTGCCCTCTCTGCCCTCCACGCGGGAGTGGCATTGTTGCTCTACCCCCTCTTCGATAGACTAGTGGGCGGAAAATGACTTGGGCGCAGAAGCCGCAGCGCCAATCGCTGAATAATCGGGTCGTTCAGTTCCAGGTCGTCTCGACCGTTGTCTTTCTGCTTCTCCTGCTCGCGTTCTGGGATATTCAGGTTGCCAACAACGAATACTATCGCCAGCGAGCCGAGCAGAACCGCATCAAGACGCTGCCTGTGCCGGCAGCCCGCGGAAACATCCTAGACCGGCACGGCCGCGTGCTGGCGCAGAGCCGGATCGCGCTGTCGGCCATGATCGATCCGGCGCTCGCTTCGGTTGAGAGCCTGCCGGCGATTGCCCGAGGCCTTGGGCTCGATGTCGAGTACCTGCGGCGCCGGCTTGCGGACGCTTCCGAGTACGGGAAGTCCGAGCATATCGTCCTGAAGGAAAACCTGTCGCCTGCGGACCTGGCATTCCTGCACGCCCACCGGAGCGAGTTCCGGGAGATCGACATCGTGGAAGGCATGCGCAGGCAGTACCCCGAGACCGCCGTCGCCGTCCATGCGATGGGATACGTCGGCGAGGTCAGCAAGAGCGAATTGAACCTGCGCGAGTACTTGCTGTACGACTACGGCGCCGAGATTGGCAAGAGCGGCATCGAGCGGCAGTACGACCGCTGGCTCTCGGGAGACAACGGGAGCGTGCAGTTCCTCGTCGACAGTTTCGGGCGGCAGCTGGCGACCGTCGGCCTCGTCGAATCCGTACCGGGAAACAATCTTCGCCTCACGATCGACCTCGACTTGCAAGCCGTGGCGGAACTCGGCCTAGAGGACCGCAAGGGTGCCGTAGTGGCACTCGATCCACGCAACGGCGAGATTCTGGCGCTGGCGAGCGCTCCGGTCTACGACCCCAACAAGTTTGTGGTGGGCTTCACGAACAAGGAGTGGAGCGAGCTGAACAGCGACCCGCGGACACCGATGCTGAACCGCGCGATCCAAGGCACTTTCGCCATGGGCTCGGTCTTCAAGCCGATTCACGGGCTCGCCGGACTGGAAGCGAATCAGGCGGGATCCGACTTCCGGGTTCACTGCTCAGGCGGCATGCCGTTTGGCGGTCGGTACTTCCGCTGCCACAAGCGCGGGGGCCACGGCACGGTCGATCTCCGGCGGGCGATCGCAGTCTCCTGCGATGTGTACTTCTACCAGCTCGGCCACAAGCTCGGCATCGACACGCTCGCTCGCTATGCACGGACGGCCGGCTTGGGAGCCAGGACCCTAGTGGACTTGCCCGACGAGGTGCCCGGGCTCGTACCGTCGGTCCGGTGGAAGATTCGACGGACCCTGCAGCCTTGGTACCCCGGCGAGACGATTGTCGTGGCGATTGGCCAGGGAGCCATGTCGCTCACGCCGATCCAGGCGGCCCACTCCATCGGGGGCTTGGCGATGGGCGGAGTGTGGCATCGCCCCCATCTCGTCTCCCACCAGCAGCGCAGCCTGATCGACCCCGGGGACCGGCCCGCCCCGCCGCGGACTGCCCCGATTGAAACGGAGCACTTCGAGGTCCTGCGCCAGGCGATGTGGGACGTTGTCAACGGCGGGGGCACGGGGGGACAGGCACGTCTTGCAGGGGTGGACGTGTGCGGGAAGACCGGAACCTCCCAGCGCGTTTCGAACGAGCTGCGCCTCAAAGCCAACCGGGAGGATTTCGAGGACGACGGCTGGTTCGTGGGCTTTGCCCCATGCCGCAGCCCCGAGATCGTCGTTGCCGCTCTCCTTGAGAATGGGAAGCACAGCTACTACGCAGCGGCTCTGGTTCGGGACGTGATGCAGGTCTGGATGCTGAACCGCCGCCAGGAACCGCCACCTGACCTTGACGGGACTCTCGCCCTTTCGATTGGCGGGGACGGTTGATCGTGGACCCTGCAAGCGTCAAGGGCGACTGGCTCCGCGATTTCGATTGGACCATGTGCGGGCTCGCGCTCGCGATCTCCCTTCTGGGCTTGGTCCAGGTCTACAGCGCCACGCTGAACACCCGCTTTCAGGACGCCTACGCGAATCACATCGGCTGGCTGGTGCTCGGCGGCGTGCTCTTTTGGGTCACCTCCCACCTGGACTATCACTTCAGCGTCGATGCCTCGCATGTGCTGTGGGGCTTGGGAGTCCTGGCCCTCGTCGCTGTGCTCGCGTTCACGGATCCGATCAACGGAGCGCGTCGCTGGCTGCCCACTCCGTTCGGGGTCTCGGTCCAGGTCTCCGAATTCGTCAAAGTGGTGCTAGTCTTGATAGTAGCGAAGCACTGCGGAGCGCACACGGCCAAGTCGTTGGATTTTCGCGGCTTTGCCGTAATCGCAGCGCTCATCTTCACGCCGTTCGTGCTCGTGGTCCTGCAGCCGGACCTAGGTACGGCGCTTAGCATGCTCCCGATCTTCGGCATGGCCCTGTACCTGTCCACGATCCGCTTGAAGTACATCGTGGGCGTCTGCTTGATCGGAGTCATGCTCACTCCGTTCGGGTGGTCGCTGCTCAAGCCGTACCAGAAGGACCGAATCACGGGCTTCATGGATCCGGACGAGGCTCCGCGGAGCACGGGGTATCAGATCCTGCAGTCCAAGATCGCAGTCGGTGCTGGCGGCATGTGGGGACAAGGCTTTGTCCAAGGCTCTCAGACGCAGCTGCGATTCCTGCCGACCCCGCACACGGACTTCATCCTGGCGGCATTCGCCGAGGAGAGAGGCTTCGTGGGCATCGCGGTCGTGCTGGCGCTCTACTACGCCTTGCTGATGCGGATTGTGCAAACCGGGCAGTCGGCGACGGATGCAGAAGGAGCGCTGATTGCGTTGAGCGTCGCGGCCCTGCTGCTGTTCCATATCGTGGTCAATGTCGGGATGGTGGCCAACAAGCTGCCGGTCACCGGCCTGCCATTGCCCCTGATGAGTTACGGAGGATCAAACTTGGTGACCTTCCTGGCGATGCTGGGCTTGGTCAACAACGTTCGGCTTCGCCGCTTCGTGAATTGAGCATCTTCGCCGGCCCTGGCAGCGTCGCCGGCACCAAGAAAGAAAGGTAGAACGGGAAGAACTCAACCTGTGGATCACGGACCCGGGCGGCCCCGGCTCGAGCGAGCGTGCGAGCCCCGCGAAACGCGAGGCGCTCCGCCTGCCGCTGGGGAGACCGGAAATCCGGGCCGTTCGCGGACTTTCGCGACGCAGTTGGAGAGCGATTTCGACCGACAGAGTGAATGCATGAACTGCAGGTCTTTGACAACAATCGAAACGGCTCCGAACCGCAAGTCGAGCTTCCCTGGGGAATCCCATGTCTCAGGAATTGGTCATCTCATCGAATCCGATCGAGACGACAGTGGCGGTCTTGGAGGATGATCGCCTTGTCGAAATCTATGTCGAGCACCAGGCACGGAAGGCTCTAACCGGCAGCATCTACAAGGGGCGCGTAACGCGGGTTCTGCCGGGCATGCAGTCCGCATTCGTCAATCTCGGTCTCCCGCGCGACGCATTCCTCTACGTGACGGACGTGCTGGACCCCTCCGAAGGGATCGAGGACGATCTGGACGCCGGGCCGATCGAGGCGGATCCGATCCAGCCGCTGCCGGCCGTTGCGGATGAATCGGAGGACGACTCCGCGCAGGCCGGTGCCTCCGACGCCCCGGAGCCGGGCGGCGGTCGCGAGGACGCCGCTGCCAAGCCCTCCCGTCGCCGCGGGAGGCGCCGGCGTCGCTCCGGTCGCGGCGAAGGCCGCGCCGAGGCCTCCGTGCCGGCAGTGTCCGACTCCGAGCGGCCCACCGCCCCGCCGGCATCCGAGGGCGAAGCGGAGGCGCCGCTGGCGGTGCTGCCCGGCGAGTCGATTGCGAAGTACCGTGACGCGCCCCCGCGGAATACCCGGGAGCAGGAGGACGGGCAGGGTGCCGTCGAAGGCGCCGCGGCTCCTGCAGAGCCCGAGCCGGAAGCGGGTGCTCCGGACGTCGAATCGAAGCAACCAGACAGCGAACCGCCGCAGCGCAGCGCTTCGGTGGAGGCGCCCTCGATGATTGCCGAATTGCGGCTCGGCGTGTTCGACTGGCTGAAACGCAAGGTCGCAAGCGGCACGGAAGAACCCCCGAAAAAGGAGGCGCCGGAAGCCCGCCCCGAACGTCCGAAGCGCCGCGGTTCCAGAAGGAGCGCGCCCAAGGCGCGGACGGACCAAACGGCTGACGTCCGGCCCGTGCCCGGCGCTCCGGTCGAATCGGCGAGGAAGAGGCCCGCGCGGCGGCCCGCTCCGGCGAAACGGACGCAGGCCGGCAGGTCCAGGGGAAGTTCTCGAAGCGACGGAGGCACGCGAACGGCAATGCCGCCGCGGGACCGCCAGCCCGGCCCCGAAGCCAACATCAACGATCTGCTGAAGAGCGGGCAGGAAGTGATCGTCCAGGTCAACAAGGAGCCGGTCGGCGCCAAGGGGGCTCGGATCACCTCTCATGTCTCGCTGCCGGGCCGCTACATGGTTTACATGACCACGGCCAGGCACAACGGCGTCGCGCGGAAGATCCAGCCCGAATCGGAACGCAACCGCCTGCGCAAGATCGTCGACCAGCACTCCGAGGGCAAGGCGGGCGGGTTCGTGGTCCGTTCAGCGGCTCGAGGCGTCGCCGAAGAGGTCTTGGTCGCGGACATCGAGTTCCTCCACAAGCTCTGGGCAGACCTGCAGGAGAAGGCGGACAAGCGCAAGGCCCCCGCAAAGCTCCACAGCGACCTCGACATCGTCGAGCGTGTCCTGCGCGACAATCTCGGGCAGAGCTACAAGACGGTGTGGGTCGATTCCGAGGACGAGTTCGAGCGGATCATGCGCTTCGTCGAGCGGTTCCAGCCGGAAATGACGAAGCGCGTCAAGCTCCACACCAGAGCGCAGCCCATCTACGACTCGTTCGGCGTCACGAAGGACCTGGAGAAAGCGCTTAAGCCCAAGGTCTGGTTGAAGTCCGGCGGCTACATCGTGATCAACCAGACCGAGGCGCTCGTCGCGATCGACGTGAATACGGGCCGGTACGTCGGCAAGTCGAACCGGCTCGAGGACACCGTGCTGAAGACGAACCTCGAGGCTGCGGAAGAGATCGTCCGGCAACTGCGCCTGCGCGACCTGGGCGGGATCATCGTGATCGACTTCATCGACATGGAAGACCGCAACAACCGCCAGAGCGTCCATCAGGTGCTGCAGGACGCGCTCAAGGGCACGCGCTCGCCGTCGCGGTTGCTACCCTTCAACGATTTCGGGCTGGTTGTGATCACCAGAAAGACTGTCCGCCAGTCCCTGGAAAGGGCGCTGTGCATGCCGTGCCCCGCTTGTTCCGGGTCCGGTACAGTCAAGTCGTCGGCTACCGTCCTTTCGGAGATTTTCTCCGCAGCCGACCGAATCGCTGCGAACAGCAAGAAAGGGAACGGGCACAAGACCAAGGACCTGACCCTGCGCGTCCATCCGGAGATCGCGAAATCGCTCAAGCAGAAGTCGAACTCGCACTTGGAGGAGCTGGAGTCGGCAGTTGGCCGCAGCATCCTCGTGCGTGGCGATTCCTCGGTGCATCCCGAGAATTTCACTCTCGACTAGCTTCGAACCGGGGGGCCGGGCAAGCGCTCCGAGTCCCGGGATCCCCGCACGCGCCAGCTTCGCGGCCCTTGGGTATGCCGGCAGCGCTAGGAATTTCCGAACGCAGCGTCGAATTGGGACTTCAGGTACTTGAAATCAGTCTCGATCGCCTGCAGTTCCTTGTCAATCCTCTGTGCCTCGGTAGGCGCCTCGATCCTGTACTCGACATGCAGGGAAATCGGGCCGGAGAAACCGCTTGCCGCCAAGGCTTGGAAGAATTTCGGGTAGTCCACCATGCCCTGCCCCAAGGGGCACATCCGAGCTTTCCAGTCCCCCTGGATCCTTTCCCAGCGGAAGTCCTTGCACGCGACCATCTTGAGACGATCCTTCAGGCGATGGAAGCCGATCTCCCAACCAGCGGAGCCGCCTTCGATCGTGGCATGGCAGGGATCGAAGTAGAAGCCGACGTGACGCGGGTCGGTGTCCCGCAGGATCCACCAGTGGTCCCAGAGGGCGCTCCCGACGTAGGTTCCCGAATGGTTATGGAATCCGCCGGTGATGCCGGCATGACCGGCGATGGCCGCCAGGCTCTCGACCTCCGCCTTGACCTGGCCGAGAGACCGGTCGATGCTCTCGAAGTCGCGATAGCGGTAGTAGCCGATCTTGAAGTAGGGAATGCCCAGCTTCGCCGCCGTATAGAGGGTGGGGCGTGCGGCAGGATCATTGCGGGAGAGCAGCCCGGTCGTGATCATCGGCAGGGCGACCCCTTCGTTCGCCAGCGCGTCGTAGGCTCGCGGCAGGTCACGCTCCACGTTCTCCGGCAAGACGTGGCCGCGCGGCCGGGTAGTCAGGTCGGCCCCGCCGAACCCGAACCCGCGGAGCGTGCTTGCGAGATCCTTGTAGCCTAGCTGCGGAAGATGCTTCGTAAACAGGCACAGAGTCGGCTTGCTCGCTCCGCCCGCGGTCGCGGCGGACGAAGACGAGGCGGTGGCGAGAGCCAGGAGTTCGCGACGGTTCAATCCACGCATTTCGATGGGGATTATAGATGATGGGCGCATGCCGCGCCGCGATCGGCAGATGGAGGGCTGGACAGCGCATCCCTTGGAGCCGCCGCTTGCGGAGTCCAGCGGTCTTGCGGCGGCCGAGCTCGCCGTTCCGGTCGGAGACTGTTGCCTGCCGATTCAACGGGCTCCGAGTGCCGGGTCTACTTTGCCCGGTACTTGTTGATCCAGCTCAAGACCTCGTCCATCAAGTCCGCGGGGGCATATCGTCCTCGGAGGCCTGGGTAGGCCTTCTCGACTTCCCCCTTCCACTCTGCCATGGCGGTTTCGTCCGCCTTGACGACCTTCAGGCCGTACTTCTCCATCTCTTCTATAGCGGCCGTCTCCTGCTCTCGCACTGCACTCTGAATGTCTCCGGCAGCCTTCGCGGCTGCCTCCCGCATCAGCGCTTGCTGGACCTCAGGAATCGCCTCCCAGGTTTCATTGCCGATCAGCACGGCACCGACAATCGGCAGGAATCGCATGTCGAGCATGTGCGGAGCGGATGCGAACCACTGGTATCCCGCGGCCACCAAAGGCGGGACAGCGAAGACCTCGACCAATCCCGTCTCGAGATTCGCCTGCAGTTCCGTCAGGTCGAGCGGTACCGCCCTGAGCCCGAACTCCGAAAAGAGCCGGAGCATTTCGTCGTCGCCCTTGGATGTGTAGAGCTTCATCTCCCTGAGTTCGGACGGAGTGCTGAATTCCCGGACTGCGAAGAAGTAGGCCCATCCTGCGTCGCCCCATCCCAGCACCGTGTATCCCTTTTCCTTGAGGCGTCGCTCCAGGGTTGGAGCCATCTTCGACCGGACGAAGTCGAATTCTTCTAGCGATTCGAACATCAGCGGTACTTGCAGGGCACTGATGCCCTCGTCCAGGAAGGACATTCCGCTGCCCGAAATGAGAGCGGCCTGCATCTGGCCCGCCCGCATCTTGCGCAGCATGGTGATCTCGTCGCCGGCGACGCCCCCGGGGTAAATCGTGAGGTCCACGCTGCCGCCAGAAATCTCCCTCCAAGACTGGCGCATGCGCAGCAGCAATTCGTGGTACACGCTGTTCTTGGGAGCGATCGTGCCGAGCTTTATCTTGTTGGCGCGCCGTCTTTGCGCGGGTGCTGAGACTACTGCCGCGGAGAGCGCGAAGATTGCCGCGAGAGCGACGGGCGCGACCAAGTAAAGCCTTCTCATCTAGATCCTCGACCCGGTTGACGATGCAGGGCAGCTCGCTCTCCAGCTTCAAGGCTGACCACAGAAAGGCGCCCACCCTGCCGCGCGACTATCGAAGCGCTAGCTGGCGGTAGCCGCCCGAGCATCCCTCAGAAACTCTACCTAAGTATAAGCGCGGCCTCGGGGATCCAGCCGGGCCTTAGAAGAACAAGTCGTCCACTCGGGCTTGCAGCCAGCGAGCGCGCCTATGGGCAAGGTGATTCAGCAGGCGGTACTGCTCGAATTCATCGGCGTCGATCGCCAGCGCCTTCGTAATCATCTCCTCGAAGAGCGCTCGGTTCTGAGCAGGGACGGCGGCCGCTTCCGCATACGCAACGTATAGGCCCGCGCGTTCTCCATCGGACAGCTCCAAGGCTCGGCGAAAGCTGCTCTCGATGACTTCAGAGTCTCCTCCGCCCGGCCTTCCAGCTTCCAAGCGCAGCCTGAATTCGTGAAGCGAACCGCGGTCCCAGGACTCGTCGAGCGCCATTGCGCGATCAATCAGGGCATCCACTTCGCCCAGCCTCACGACCATGCGCGGATCCGTCGGGTCGGTCGAGATGGACAGGCCCAGCGCAGCACCCGCCCAGTAGAGGAGGTCGACATCCTTCTTCTTCGCCCGGTTCGCGGCTTGCCGGGGCCCTGTTCTGAACTCGCCGGAGATTCCCGGGTAGGCGCTGTCCAGCGCCCGCATGCTGAATTCGAGAGAACGCAGGTAGAGTCTCTTGGCGCGCTCCAGAAGGGCCTGCCCCTGCTCGAAGTCTTCCTCTACCAGGATCTCGCCGGGCGCATCCACGTAGGCGAGCGAGTACAAGGCGAAGCCCTTGGCCGCGGTCACCAGCAGGCCCCGGTGGCGCGGCGTTACGTCCAGCAGGCTCTCGACCAGCTTCAGGCTGAAAGGAAGGGCCCCGCCCACAAGCTCCACGTCGGGATCGGTCTCGTAGACGGAGGTCCCGGAGGAAAGGGCGTCGCCCACCTGCCGGACGGCGAATTTCTTGACGGAGCAGGCAGCGGATAGCACGGCGATGGCGATCGCAAGCGCCGAGACTCGACCGGGCATGCGGGTTCGTTTGGCGGGCGCTTGCCGGAATTGGTCGGTCACGCCTGCGCGAGCCGCCTTCGATTCCTCGCAAGCCGGGCTGTCGCTTCGCATGGATCTACTACAGGCCTAGCAGTCCCCGCACGAACTTCGCTGGCGGAGAGCCGTGGGACAGCACCGCGTCGTGATACGCCTTCCAGTCTTCGATCGGCCCGTTGCGAGCCTCCCACGCCCTTCGCAGGTCGTTGTGCTCCGCGATTCCCACGAAATAGGTGGAGAGCTGGGCCGAGGTCAGCTGCGCTCGGATCCACTTGCCCGCTGCTTCGCCGTCCTCTTGGTAGCCTTCCTCGAGCATCATGTCCATCGCCTCCCGCTCGGTCATGGCCCCGGCATGAATCTTCTGGTCGAGGACCGCGTTGATCACCGCGCGGGTCAGCATCTTGAGCTGTTGCATCTTGAGGCGAGCTCCCCCGTAGCCGTGCTCCACCATGACTTGCTCGGCGTACACGGCCCAGCCTTCGACGAAGCTGCCGGAATAGAATATGGAGCGGATCATCGTCGGCGCTTGCATGCGGTTCGAGTGTGCGATCTGGAGGTAGTGGCCGGGGATCGCCTCGTGGACGGTCAGATCCTGAAGCATGAAGTCGTTGTACTCGCGATAGAACGACAGCTTGCGTTCGGACGACCAGTCCTCCGGTGTCGGCGAGATCGCGTAGAACGTCTCGCCGTTCTTCTCGAGCGGGCCCGGGGAGTCGCAATACGCCGTAGATACGCCCCGACGGAATTCCGGCATCACGATGACCTGCAGCGGCTCTTCGGGAAGCGTTACGAGGTTCCGCTCCAGCGTGAATGCGGTAACGCCGTCGAGGGAGCGCCTCGCGTCCTCGACGATAGACGTATCCGTGGGGTGCGAATCCGCCAGTTCGTCCAGAACCGCGCGGACTACAGCCCGCCTTTCGCCCGCCTCCGCCTCGCTTGCGCCAGGATTCGACTCCCGGTAGAGCGGCAGGGCCGTCTCGTAGAGCTCGTCCTGCAGCGCCGCTAGCCGCTCCTGCGCCCTGTCGAGGATCTGCTCCATCGAGAGATCCGAGTGCAGCGTGAAGGCCAGCTTTGCCCGATAGTTCTGCTCGCCGATCCGGAAGTCCCCGTCCGAGCGCGGCAAGAGGTCTTCCCTCAGCCAGCGGCCGTATGCTTGCAACGCTTCCACGGCCGATTTCCGGGCCGAAGCGAGTTCCTCCTTCATGCCCGGTGCCTCGGCGATAAACGACTCCAGGTCGTCGCGGATCAGCGCGATGACGCCATCGTTCTGCCGGATTGCGGTCTCGGTGTGAATCCTGGGGGGATTCATGAGATTCGCCCGCGCCGCGTCGATCACCGGCTGCAGGCCGTCGAGCCTTTGCTTGAGGCTCGCGAGCCTTGTCTCGAGCGGTGCGAAGTCCCTTGAGAGCAGCGAGTACAAGGCGTCCCCGACCCCGTAGCGCATCGGATTCCACTCGTGCTCGCGGAGTTGCCCGGCGGACCATATGCTGAATCGAAGCGCGTTGCCGAGGATCTCGAAGTCAACCGCGTTGGCAGCGCCAAGCCGGGACGGATCGATCGATTCCAACTCTTCCAGGTAGCGCTTGTTCGACTCGATGCCCCCAGCCACGGCTCCGGCCGAGTAGTCGTTGAGCTGTCCGTCGTACCGGTGGTCCCCTAGCGCCGTCGCGACTTCCGGGTACTCCTCCAGCAAGTTGGCGATGTAGCGTTCCGCCAATGCCACGAACGCGCTGTCCTGGGATGACGGGGCCGTCCCGCACGACAGAGCCGCGAGTGCTACGGGCAGCCAGGCGTCGCGAATCCTCATGCGCCCATTGTACGTGTGCCGCCGAATCACAGGTCGAGAGCTTCGACCTGCTGGTCAACGTCGCTCGTCGTCAGCAGGCCGACGAAATCCTCTCTGATGTGAGCCGACTCGTCGAAGACCTCGAACAGGCGCATCTTCACGACCGCATAGCGCTCGACCTCGGTCAGCTCCCGTTCCGACTCCCGCTCCCACGATGCGAAACTCTCCTTCGGGGCGAAGACGACGATCGAGAAGCGGGCGGCTCGGTCGGAAGAGCACAGAAAGACGTACTCGCGCCCGTCCGTGCCGTCTCGCGCGGTATCCCGATAGCCCTCGTACGTGTACTGGTAGACGTAGCCGCTGTCTGCGGCATAGGCTTTCTCCCGTCGGATCTGCGGGCGCCCGCGCAACGTCGGCGGCTCGGCCTCGCGTCCTTCCCGCAGTCGACTGAGCAGTCGCTTCAACATCGGGAGGCGCCTAGCCGAAGCGCTGCTCGCGGGTCGGGTCGCCGTACATGTGGTAGCCCCGCTCTTCCCAGAATCCGGCCCTGTCCCTGTCGGCGAACTCCAGCCCTCGTATCCACTTCGCGCTCTTCCACGCGTACAGGTGAGGCACGATCATGCGCAGCGGTCCGCCGTGCTCCGGCGTGAGCGGCTCTGGGCTATGGCTGTCAGCGAGGAGCACGCTCTCTCGCAGGAGGTCATCGAGAGGAGTGTTCGTGGTGTAGCCGCCATCGCAGTGCTGGACGACGTATTGCGCTTCTGGCTTGGGCTTTGCGCGTTCGACGATCGTTCGTATCGAAACGCCTTCCCAAACGTTGTCGAACTTGCTCCAAGTGGTCACGCAGTGGAAGTCGGCCTGCACGCGCACTCGCGGGAGTGCTTGAAACTCCTCCCAGGTCAGCTCGAAGGAGTGTTCCACCAGCCCTGCCACCGAGAGCTTCCAAGCGGCGGGATCGAATTCCGGGATCGAGCCGACATGCAGGACGGGCCACTTCAGGGTGAGGGACTGTCCGGGCGGGAGCCTGCCTTCCTCCCGGTGCTTCCGCTCAAGCCTCTTGCGCTCGCTGCTGCCGTACATTCCCGAACTTCAGGGTACAACAGCGGTTCGACTTCCTCCGACCGGTTATTCCGTGATGCCCGTGCCCTCGAGAACATCGACGTATCTTCCGGCGGGAACGCCCGAGAGCCGGTCGACGGTGCCGCTCGGCCAGCGAATCTCGATCCACTCCGCGCGGTCCGCGGAGCCGAGGCCGAGGACTTCCCTGGGATCGTGCGACGAAAGAAAGCTGCCGCCGCTCGTCCGGAATCGGCTCCTCTCGAGGCCGCCGGCCTGCCACGATACGATCGCCCCAACCGCAGCCGCGTTGCTCCCCCTCGCAAGCAGGCGCAAGCCGATCCAGTTGTTGCCTGTCTCGGTGTCGTTCCGCAAGAGAATCGGAGCTTCGCCGTTGTTGGAAACGACCACGTCTCCGTCGCCATCGTTGTCGTAGTCGCCGACCGCAAGACCGCGCGACGAGTGCTTTCCCTCGAACGCGCTGCCGGCGCCCTCGCTGACATTGACGAAGTCCTTGCCGGCGTTCTCGAAGAGCAGTAGCTGCTGCCTGTAGGTCACAAGTGGCTTGAACAGACCGATCATGTCGTCGGGGTGGCCGTTCGCGAGGATCAGGTCCGGATCGCCGTCGTTGTCGAAATCGAAGAACCTGAGGCCCCACCCGCTGGACAGCCGAGTCTCCCGGCGCACTTCGACAGACGCGTCCCTGAAGTCCTCGCCGCCCAGGTTCCTGTACAGGCTGAACATCTCCTGGTCGATATTCGCGACGAAGAGATCCAGCCAGCCGTCCCCGTCGTAGTCCGCAGAGTCGACTCCCATGCCGGAGCGCGGCAGGCCGGCATCGCTGTACGCGACGCCGAGGAGCAGTCCTTCCTCTGAAAACGTGCCGTCGCCCTGGTTCACGAAGAGGAAGTTCTGGATCGTATCGTTTGCGACGAAGAGATCCAGCGCCCCGTCCTTGTTGATGTCGGTGGCGACAGCGCCGAAGGCCTTGCTTCCGACGCTCGAGATCCGGGACTCATCGCTCGCGTCGCGAAACGTGCCGTCTCCGTTGTTGTGGAACAGGAGGCACTTCGTGGGGCGGAACGACCGGGGGATGCAGTAATGCCGCCGCCCAGCTTCGTTGTCTCCGCAATACTTGGACTCGCCGAGGCTGTACGACACAAAGCCCGACACGAAAAGATCGAGGTGCGAGTCATTGTCGTAGTCGAACCAAACCGCGTCCGTGTACCATCCCAGGGATGCGACGCCCGCTTCCTCTCCCGCCTCCTCGAACGTTCCGTCGCCTAGATTGCGGAACAGGAGATTGCGCCCGTAGGATGTGACGAAGAGGTCGGTGTCGCCATCGCCATCGTAGTCCGCCGCGGCCGCGCCCATGCCGAACTCACCGCCTTGGACCCCGGCAGCCACGGTGGCATCGCTGAACGTGCCGTCTCCGTTGTTCCGGTACAGGGCGTTCGACAATTGCCCCTCCGGGCTGTAGAAATCGGACGGGCCGCTGTTCACGAAATAGATGTCCATCCAGCCGTCGCCGTCGAAATCCAGGAACGCGCAGCCGGCGCCAACGGTTTCCGGTAGGTGCCGATCGTCCGACATCCCGTTGGTGTGGGTCCAGTGGATCCCGCTCCTCTCGGGCGGGACCGGCTGGAACCGGATTGCCCCCGTGAGACGATCGGACGCGGTCTGTGCGGGGGCTGGCTCGGCAACGAGACTTGCACACGCCAGCAATGCTGCGCAAGCGACCGGTCGAAGCGATGGGTTGCGCGGCTTCATCGTGGTGCGAGTCACTGGCGGGGCATTGCGAGAACCCTGCCGTCGTACAACTGGTCCACGCCTTGCAGGTCCCGCTCCTGCTGGAGCGCGTTCAACTCTTCGATGATCCCTTGCTGCCTGCGGAACATGTCCGTCCGCTTCAGCTTTGCATATGCGCGAGCCAGCATGACGTGCGCGGGAATGAAGGCCGGCTGGGTTTCGACGACCTGCTCGAGCAGTGCTCCCGCCTCGGTCCAGCTTCCTTGCGAGGCGTGCGCTTGGGCAAGGAGGTACTGCACGCCGGTGTCGCCCTCGTTCTGGGCGTGCGCAGTTCGGAGCAGTCTCAGTGCGTCCTCGAAGTCCCCGTCTTGCTGGACAAGCCACCCGAGGTACGCATTCGCGTTGAAGTCGCCCGGATTGATAGCAAGTTCGGCTCGGAATTCATTGGCTGCACGCTCCCTGCGTCCCTCGTACAGCAGCGCGACCCCGATCTGCGAGTGCAGTGTCGGCAGCCGGTCGCCTCCTGCACGCGCCCGCTCGAAGGTGACCAGTGCCTCCGGGTACTCCTTCTTTGCAAGCTGCAGCGAGCCCTTGATCAGCAAGGCCTCGGGCTGTTCGTCCTCTCCCATGAAATGACTCACAAGGGCGTCGGCTCTTTCGGTCTGGCCGCTCCTGATGTAGGCCGACCCTAGGGTGTAGGCGGCTTGGCGATTTTCGGGATCGGCCTGCAACACCTTTTCGAGTGCTTGGATGCCTTGCGCGAGGTCGTGCAGCTTCAGCAGGCAGAGGCCGTGCAGGTGCAGCGCCTGGTTGTTGGCCGGCTGTCGCTCGAGAACCCAGGCCAGCTCCCGGCGCGCATCGGTGTACCGCTCGGTCTGAAAGTAGGCCAGCCCGAGAAAGTAAGCGATTCCGGAATGCTGGGGAGCCGACTCGCGCGCCTTGCGCAGGCCCGGAATCGCTTCTGCGGGACGGCCGACCTGCAGATAAGCGAGCGACAGGTTCGAGATTGCTTCGATGCGAGTCGGGGCTAGCCGCACCGCCTCTCGATAGGCCGCAACTGCGGCTTCCAAGTTGCCCTCCTGCTGGAGCCTTGCGCCGCGAGCCAGCGCTTCGTCCGCGGTCTGGGCGCGGGCGTCGCCTAGAAGCGACGCAGCCGCAAGTATCCACGCATGTGTGACGGTCCGACTGCTCACTGGAAAGTTGCCGGGGCCTGTTCTCAATGGTGGCGTCGCGCCGGACTTGCACAGACGAATCGCCGTCCGGTCAAGGCCTCCAATTCCCCATACTCTAACGCTTTGGCAGAAGCAGGGAGACTCCGCGGCATCGGGATCGACGAACTACAGGGTCCCTGCGTCTTGGCAAGGCTCGGGGTCCGACACCGTGACGCGAGCTGAATGGCGACTGGATGACTGTCTCCGGTCCGCTTGGCTGGGCCGCGAATCGAGAACCGAGGCTACCCCGGACTCCTAGCCCGCGGCTAGAGGCACGAGGTCCAATCCCCTTCGACGGCCCGATGCTGTTCATTCTTTCGGACTACTGACGCCTGCCGTGCCTCCGCGCTTGCCAAGTATGCTTGCCGCCAGGTCTCTTGCTTCAGCCAGAGTGTCCGTGAAGTGCTCGCTCGGGATGCGGTGAAGGACCATGAGCGAGTGCAGCACGGCGGCAACTTCGCCGCCGAGACCCGACACGATGCAGACGACGCCTCTATCCGCGGCGGCATGGACGAGTTGTTCGATGACGAGGGCCGCACTGTCGTCCACGCTGGTCGTGCTTGAAAAATCCAAGATCACGATGTCATGGTCTTCGATATCAGCCGCAACCGCGCGTGTCAGATCATGCGCGGAGGCGATCGAGAACGGTCCGGTCAACTTCACTAGACCGACCGGCACACTAAACGGATCTACATCCACAAGTTCGTCTGTTTCCGGGAAGAACCTGGGATCGAGAAGCGGCATGGACTTCACGCTGTCCAACTCCGGGCGCTCTGATTCTCTCGATCGCACCACTCCCGCAGCAATGAGGCCCAGCGCCACCGCCGTGATCAGGTCGACAAAAACGGTGACGGAGAATGTGATGAGCATTTCCAGGACGTATTCGCGCCGGATCAGGTGGATGCGAGCGAGAAAACGCCAATCTATGATCCCCCAGCCGATTGTTGCGAGAATTGCGGCTAGAACGGCAAGCGGGATCGATTCGGCCAACCAGCCAGCGCCCAGCACCACTCCCAGAAGCATGATCGCGCCCAGCGCGCCCGCTAGCGGGCTGCGACCGCCGGCGCGGATGCTCGTAACGGTGCCCGTGGTGTTGCCGGCACCGGGAAGCGCCCCCAGCAAGCCGGCGACCAAATTGCCTAGTCCCTGTCCCACGAGCTCGCGATTGGGATTGTGACGCGTCCGGGGTAAGCATTCAGGTTTCGGGGCGCTACAGTTAGGCTCTGCCGCAGAACCACGAGAGTAGCGCAGAGGCAGGCGAACCGGATTTCGTCGGCAACCTCAACGCTGAGGCAAGGAGTTCCGGGGCAGCCGGAGGAGCAACCGGTCGGCGTCGGTGGAGCGGGTGGATGGCGTCGGGCAGGGCTCGATGGGCAAGCAAGAAAATATCGGCTGCGCACTTGACTTTGCCTCGGCAACCTTGCCATCGTAGGATCGGGCGGTCAGCCCGGTCGTTATGGGCAGGACGAAGTCCAGCAAGAAAGGACAGCCAGTCGGGGGGCGGCCCGCGTGCGCTCGCTGCGAGCAACTCCAACGCGCACTCGACGCTGCACAGTCCGACTTGCAGGCTGCGCAGGAACGGGAGGCTGGGCTGCAAGCCCAGCTGGCGAACCTGCAACGGTCGCTGTTCGGACGCAAGAGCGAGGCCACGCCAGCGGGCGGGGACGACCCGTCCGCCACGGCGACAGTCGCTGCCGACCCGTCGGCCGACGAGACAGCGGCCGGGGAAACGCCCGCGCCGGATCCGTCCGCGAGCAAGGATCCGGCGGTCCGGCCGCGCAGGAAGCGCGGGCGGGAACCGGGTTCGCCGACCCCGCCGCGCGAGCAGCGGCCCGACCTGCCCGTGGTGTTCGAGTGGCTGGACGTGCCCGAGCAGGAGCGCCGCTGTCCGGACTGCGGCACCGCCTACGTGCCGTGCGGGCACAAGATCAGCTGGTTGTACGAGATGGTCTGGAACGCGCTGGTGCGCAAGGTGGTGCGCCAGCGCTATGGTCCGGACTGCGACTGTTGCTCAGCCCGGCCGGTGATCGCCCCGCCGGCTCCCCGGCTGGGCACCAGCCAGTTGGGCACCAGTGTGTGGGCCTGGTGTCTGGTCCAGGTCTACGCGCTGTTCCGTCCGCAGGCGGCGGTCGCCCGGGATCTGGCGGCTCTGGGGCTGCGCGTGCCGCAGTCGACGCTGTCAACGGGGCTGCGGCGGCTCGCGCATCTGTTCGAACCGCTGGATGCGGCGATCGGAGAGTATCAACAGCAGCAGCCGGTGGCCCAGGCCGACGAGACCTCCTGGCCAGTGCAGTGGCTGGCCCCGAGCGAGGACGACAACAAGGACCCGCCTCCCCGCGGGCGACCCAAGCCGAAGTTCTGGCTGTGGGCCTGTCTGGCCGGCGACACGGTCCGCATGCGGATCCTGCCGACCCGGGGCCTGGACTCCGCCAGGCAATTGCTCGATTCGTTGGTCGGCCAGGGCGGGTTGATCGTGCTGGTGTGTGACTGCTACAGCACGTACAAGGCCTTTGCCAAGCAGTTTCCGAACCTGGTGGTGCTCTCCCATTGCTGGGTGCATATCCGCCGCAATTTCGTGCGGGCCGGCACCGGTCACCCGGAACTCAAGGCGTGGGCACAGGAGTGGGTCGAGCGCATCGGCGCATTGTTCCAGCTGAACCGACAGCGGCTCCAGCAGTGGGATCCGCAGCAACCGCTGGAGCGGCAAAGCGGGGCGTTCCAGGCGCTCCAGCAGCAGTTGCAAGCGCGAGTGGAAGAGTTGTTCGAGCGCGCCCGGGAAGAGGGCGGGGATCGCAAGCTCGACTGGATTCTGCTCGACCAGGCGGGCCAGGGCCGCAGCCAGCACGGTGCCGAGCTGGCCCGTGTGGATGCGCAAGGACGGGCCTTGGGGGCCTTGCTGAGTCACCGGGAATCGCTGAGCCGCTTCGTGGCGGACCCGCGCATCCCGCTCGACAACAATTTGTCGGAGCGGGTTCTGCGGGGGCCGGTCATCGCCCGCTACACCAGCTTCGGCTCGGGCGGGCCGGACGGTGCGCGAGCGGCGGGTCTGCTGTTCGGCGTACTCGCGACCGTGCGCCTGGCGGGCCTGAACCCGTATACCTGGATGCTGGACTGGCTGGCGGCCTGTGCCCGCCATGGCAACAAGGCCCCGCAACAGCTCGATCCCTGGCTGCCGTGGCGCATGAGCGAGCAGCGTCGGGAACAACTCAGCAAGGCCCCGGTGGACTGGATCCCGTCTGTCGCCAGCAGCGGGGACACCGAGCTGGACAAGGCGGCCTGAATGGCCCGTTCCGCCGCCGCGCTGGACCCGCGCATCGTGCGGCTGGCCTCGACCGCCTTCTGCGGCCACCGCCTGCGACGGAGCCAGATTGCGGACATCCAGGAGATCGTCACCAGCTTGCCCCTGCTGAGCCGCACCGAACTGGGCCACACCGTCTGCGAGCACCTGCGCTGGCAGACCCCTCGTGGCAGCAACCGCATCCAACTGGCGATGCGTCTGCTGGAGGCACTCGAACGGCTCTCGATCCTGGCCCTGCCCGCCCGCCAAGGCCCCGGACGGGGCCGCCAAGGGCCCCTCTCGCTGGGCGAGCGCAGTGCGCCCCAAGCCCCGCTCGACGGCCCCCTGCCACAGCTCGAGCCGCTGCGCTTGCGGCTCGTCAGCGGCCGCGATGAGGCCGCCCTGGGGAACGAATTCCTCGCACGCTACCATCCACTGGGCTATCGCCAGCCCATCGGCTCCCACCTGCGCTACTTCCTCGAAGACCGTCAGGGGCGCCTGCTGGGCTGCCTGCTGTACGACTTCGCCGCCCGCTACCTGGCGGTGCGGGACCGCTGGATCGGCTGGCAGGACCAGCCCCGCCGGCCGCTGGAGCGGGTTGTGCGGCAAGCCCGTTTCCTGCTGTTTCCCTGGGTGCGCGTGCCATGCCTGGCGTCGAAGGTCCCGGGGCTGAGCTTGCGCCAGCTGGCCGCGGACTGGCAGCGCGTCCATGGCGTGCTGCCCGTGCTGGTCGAAACCTATGTCAGCGACCAGCACAAGGGAACCTGCTACCGGGCCTCGAACTGGCACTATCTGGGACAGACCCAGGCGCGCGGTGCCTGGGGCACGGCGCCAGCGAAGACGCCCAAGGCGGTCTTCGTGTATCCGCTGCAGCGGGACTGGCAGACGGTCCTGCTCGGACCAACACGCCCTGCGCGCTCCCGCTAGATGCCCGCCTCCCCGGGCATCCCCAACATCGGCTCAGCCGACCTCCGCCTCGCCATCTGAACGCTTACGTTGCAGGTTCGCCAGCTGGGCTTGCAGCTCCGCCTCCCGTTCCTGCACAGCCTGCATGTCGGACTGTACAGCGTCGAGTTCGCGTTGGAGTTGCTCACAGTGAGCGCACGCGCGCCGCCCCCCGCCTGGCTGTCCTTTCTTGCTGCACTTCATCCTGCCCACAACGACCGGGCTGACCGCCCGATCCTACGATGGCAAGCTTGCCGAGGCCAAGTCAATGTCAAGTGCTCAGCCGATATTCTGCTTGCCCTTCGAGCCCTGCCCGACGCCATCCACCCGCTCCACCGACGCCGACCGGTTGCTCCTCCGGCTACCCCGGAACTCCTTTGCCTCAGCGTTGCGGTTGCCGACGAAATCCGGTTCGCCTGCCTCTGCGCTACTCTCGTGGTTCTGCGGCAGAGCCTAACTGTAGCGCCCCGAAACCTGAATGGTTACCGTCCGGGTGAGCGAGTCCGCTCGTACTTCCTCGATGACCTAGTGTTGGTTCTCTAATTATTCCGGCCAAGAACGGCCACTTTTCGTCGAATTAAATTGACGCCAAAAAGGCTGGAAATCAAGATAATCCGAGAATAGCTGCTGCCTGGAGGTCCTGCTAAGCCCCTTACCAACAGTCGGTTTCAGGCAGCCGTGCGCCCACTTCCCTTCCGGCAGGAGCGATCAATGTGAGAAAACGTCCTGCCGCCGGAGGAATTTGAGAATTGGGCGTCCGAATAATCTGACCCCCTACACCTAGGGGTACTCTTCCCTTCAGCCCAGCCTGCGCCATTTCCCTTGTGCCGAGCGCACCGGCCGAAGTACGATCTCGAACGTCTGCCTGCGGCTCCGACAGTCTCGCGTCTTCGCACTCCGAAAACGCACTGTCGCGAAGACGCTCTCGATCAGGTTCGTCGTCCGGCATGGCCCTCAATGCTCGGCCCGATAGTCGCAAGACGCCAGCAGTTCCTCGCGGTCCTTCGCCAGTCACTGTGCCGCGTATGGGCACTTTGCCCTCGACGCCATCCCGAAGTGGTCGAAGGCCGATTCCACCTGCTACTTCGGTGGCGCCTCCCAGATCGCGTGCAGGCCGTCCTTCGCCTAATGCTGCGAGCCCTCACGCCGCTGGTACAGAGCGTTCCGGGTCTTGCACACCCAGCAACGCTGTGCCCGCCCCTTCGGATAGGCCCTCCTCGGCGCTTGCCAGGAAACCAAGCGCCCCGCCCGCGACCGCCAGCCCGGGCCCCCTTTCCGCCCTGCCGCTTCAGGTCCAGCAGCAACCTCAGCCAGCATCGCCCGCTTTCGCGGTACCCGTCTGTCAGCCTCGTCGCCTCCTTGCTGCCTGCAGCGTCTGCCCCTGTCGCCACCCGAACGCATCGCTTCTCCTATTCCAGACGCGCCTGGGCGTACACTCCGTCCACCCGCAGGTCGCGCCGGCTCCACTCCTCGTGCTCCTGTGCCGGGACCTGCTTCAAGTGGCTGATTGTGCTCGCGGACAGGCCCCACCTGCGGCCCCGCCAGCGCCAATGGAACTGGATGCGCTCTGCGGCACCGTCCGGCTCGCGGTCGCGAGCCCTCGGCACGCGCAGAGATACGCGACCTCTGCTCAGGTCACACCAACGTCCCCGAGAACTCACCCAACTCTAAGGGCGCTCAGGTGACCAGTTGGGCCTGGCATCGGGGTCCGCGCGTTTGCCAGTCCTTCCTGAATCGGTCCTCAAACTGGCAGCCGCCTGGCGCTGCGCGGCAATCGACTAGACCGTAGTTCACTCGCGACGGTACGGATACGCTGACCGGTCGAGGTACAGCGCTAGCGCGACGTGCAAGTGACCTCATCGAATCGCGCTGATACATTGACGGCATGGGTCGGCGTCTATCGCGACGGCAGGTCTTGTCCTTGGCGGGCATAGGTTCCGCCAAGCTCCGCGCGCAGGGAGTAGCCTCCAGAGGGGTGCGCCCCCAAGCCCGTGCCCGGTCAACCGGCTTGCCTTTCAATGCCCGTTTCACGGACGTCGGGCCAGCCGCGGGCCTGACGCACCCGACCGTCTACGGCTCTCCGGACAATCCCCGGTACATCCTGGAAACGATCGGATGCGGCGCCGCCTTCTTCGACTACGACAACGACGGATGGCTCGACATATTCGTGTTGAACGGACGCACGCTCGAAGGGATTCCGCACGGCACCTCGAACCGCCTGTACCGGAACAATCGAGACGGCACGTTCACCGATGTTACGGTAGACGCCGGCCTAGTCCGTAGCGGCTGGGCGTCCGCGGTATGCGTCGGTGACTACAACAACAGCGGATTCGACGATCTATTCGTCACCTACTGGGGACAGAACGTCCTTTACCGGAACAACGGCGACGGCACCTTTACGGACGTGACCGAAGACGCCGGCCTGGCTCGCGACGACGTGCGCTGGGGATCGGGCTGCACGTTTATTGACTGCAACCGCGACGGCCACCTAGATCTGTTCGTCGCGAACTACTTGGAATTCGATTTCGACTCCGTCCCGCTTCCCGGGGAGTCGTCAGTGTGCGTTTGGAAGGGCGTGCCCGTGGTTTGCGGGCCTCGCGGTCTCCGTCGGGGTCGGAACCTGCTCTACAGGAACAACGGCGACGGAACCTTCGCGGATGTCAGCGACGAATCGGGCATAGCTTCCGCCACAGAGAGCTACGCTCTGACAGCAGTGGCTGCCGACTTCGACAACGACGGCTGGCAGGACATCTTCGTCGCATGCGATTCGAGCCCGAGCCTGCTCTACAGGAACAACGGCGACGGGACGTTCACCGAGGAAGCGCTGGAGCGAGGATGCGCCGTCAGCGAGGACGGCGCCGAGCAGGCAGGCATGGGAGTTGCGGTCGGCGACTACGACCTCGGCGGCCAGCTGGATCTCTTCAAGACGCACTTCTCCGACGACACAAACGTCCTCTACCGCAATGACGGAGCCGGGTACTTCGACGACATGACACTTCGCTCGGGTATCGGAGTCGAGACGCGCTACGTGGGATGGGGAGCCGGCATTGCGGACCTTGACAATGACGGGCTGCCCGACATCTTCTTCGTAACCGGCAGCGTCTACCCGCAAGTTGCCAAGGAATTCGACCGCTATCCGGCTGCTACCCCGCGGGTTGTCTTCCGGAATCTCGGTGGCGGGAGGTTCGAACAGCTCTTCGACGAGGCCGGGCCAGCCATCGGCGAGGCAAAGTGCAGCCGTGGCTGCGCCTTCGGGGACTTCGACAACGATGGAGACGTCGACATCCTGATCGTCAATCTCAACGAGCCGCCGTCCCTGCTCAGGAACGACCTTTCGGGCGCCGGTAACTGGCTGAAAGTCAAGCTGGAGGGAACCAAGTCCAACAGAAGTGCCATCGGGGCAACCGTAGTGGTCAAGTACGGCGACCGAACCCAGGCCCAGGCCGTGCTCAGCCAGTCGAGTTTCCATTCCGCGAACGACAGCCGCCTTCATTTCGGACTAGGCCGCGAGAATGAGGCGGATCTCGAAATCCGATGGCCGTCTGGAACGTCCGAATCGTATAGCAAAGTAGCTGCGAATGCCCTGATCCGGATCGAGGAAGGAACCGGCATCGTGGCACGGGAGCGGTGGCCCGCTCGCAGCCGTTCGCGCGACTGAAGCCCGGATTGTGCTGTTAAGCTGTTGACGTGATGAAGAAGATTCTCATGCCGGCCGTCCTGCTCGCGCTTGCCTGCGCCTACGGCCAGCCAACCATGACGAAGTCGGACGTGGACGAATGGATGGAATCGCTCTCGAACTGGGGGCGCTGGGGCGACGACGACCAGCTGGGCGCGATCAACCTAATCACTCCCGAGACCCGGCTCGAGGCCGCAAAGCTCGTGACGAAGGGCATTTCGGTTTCCTTGGCCCGGGACGTGGAGAAGGAGACCGCCATCGACAACCCCCAGCCGTTCAAGCACAGCATGCTGAACGTCGGGCTGAACAACCCGAGCCAGTTCGTGTCCGACAACTACCAGGTGAGCTACCACGGCTACGCTCACACTCACATGGATTCGCTCTGCCACATGGCGTTCGAGGGCAAGATGTACAACGGCTTCCCCCAGGCCGAGGTTGTCGCAGAGGGAGCGCCGACGCTGGCTGTGACGAACTTCAAGGAAGGGATCTTCGCGCGTGCCGTCCTGATGGACATCCCCAGGCTGAAGGGTGTCGACTGGCTCGAGCCCGGAACGCCGATCTACCCCTCGGATTTGGACGCCTGGGAGAAGACGGCGAATGCGAACGTGCGCAGCGGCGACATCGTGCTGATCCGGACCGGGCGCTGGGCCAAGCGCGACAGTGACGGGCCTTGGGAAGTTTCGAAGAAGTCAGCCGGGCTGCACGCTTCGTGCGCGAAGTGGCTGAAGGATCGTAATGCGGCAATCCTGGGCAGCGACGCAGCCAGCGACGTATCGCCTTCGCTCGTGGAAGGAGTAGGCCAGCCTATCCACCAATTGGTCATCATTGCCATGGGCATGCCCATTTTCGACAACTTGGATCTCGAGGCAGTTGCGGAAGAGGCCGCCGGCCAGAACCGCTGGGAGTTCCTGGTCACGGCCGCGCCGATGGCGGTTGGCGGCGGGACTGGGAGTCCGTTCAATCCGATCGCGACCTTCTAGAGACCGTCTGAGCACGCCGATGATCGCAGCGTAGTAGCTTCCGGGATGACCATGGGGACAAGGATTGGCAGCATCTGTCGACTCGGCAGCGGGCCATCGTCAGCGCTCGCGTGGGTTGCGCTGCTGGCGTTGCTAGCGACTCCGCCCCACCTGGGGCGGGCGGCCGACTGGCCGCTATTCCTGGGCAACAGTGATCGAAATGCCATTGCCGAATCGGCATTCGACCCGCCGTTGGAGGTTCGATGGGTGTACGACGCCCCGGGCGGCGTCGACTCGACCGCGATCATCGTCGATGGCACCGTTTACTTCGGCGAGATGGACGGGAGGTTTCACGCGGTAGATCTTGAGACGGGCAAGGCAAAGTGGGTTTACCAAGCAAAGCTGGGCGTCCCGGCATCGGGGTGCGTCGCCAAGGGCGCGGTTTTCTTCGGCGACGAGGAAGGCTTCTTCCACGCGGTGGACCTAGAGACCGGAGAGCAGAAGTGGGTGTACCAGACGTTCGCCGAGATCCTATCGTCGCCGCATTGCAGCGACGAGGCGGTGCTGGTCGGTTCGTACGACACCCATCTGTATTCGTTTCGTCCCGAGACGGGCGAGGTCAACTGGAAGTACCCGACGGACGACCGCGTCAACGCCAGCCCTGCGGTGGTGGGGGGGAAGACGTTCATCACTGGCTGCGACGGAAAGTTTCGAATCATCGATATCCGGTCGGGCCAGGAGGACGCGTTCGTCGACATGAAGGACTACGTGGCCGCCTCGCCCGCGGTGGTCGGGGGCTCGGCCTATGTTGGTACGTTCGGCTACGAGGTGCTCAAGATCGACTGGGAGGGCGGCCGCGTCGTTTGGCGCTATGACCATCCGGTAACGGATTTCGAGTTCTTCGCCTCTCCGGTGGTCCGAGACGGCCTCGTCGTGATCGGCGGGCGCGACAAGCGCGTGCATGCGATCGACGAAGAGACCGGCAAGCTGAAATGGGAGTTCGAGACCCGCTCGAGGGTGGATTCGTCTCCCCTGCTCGCTGGCGACGTGATCTGGGTGGGCTCGATGGACGGCAATCTCTACGCGCTCGACCACCGCAGCGGCTCGCTGCTCTGGAAGTTTGCGATCGGGGGACGGATCGTCGCCTCGCCGGCAATCGCCGACGGTCACTTGGTGATCGGCTCTCGGAGTGGCGAGGTCTACTGCTTCGCCCGCTCTGCGCAATGATCGGGCCGCTCAGCGCCGAACCCCAGGGGCACCGCTGTTATAGTGGGCATCCGTGAACAGGCGAGGCGCCATTCGAACCCTGGCCGCTACGTCAGCGGGCCCGTTTTTCGCCTTCTCCAAGAGCAGGCAAGCCAATCTGCTGTTCCTTTGTTCGGACCAGCACCAAGCCGCCGCGTCGGGATGCTACGGCCATCATCAGGCCCTGACGCCCCATATTGACGAGATCGCGTCCGAGGGGGTGCGCTTCGAGCGCGCCTATTGCCAGTCGCCCGTCTGCGTCCCGTCCCGTGGCTCGATCATCACCGGCAACTATGCGAGCCGTCACGGCGCAAGGATCTTGAGCGATCCCTTGCCGACAGAGGCGCGCACCGCGGCGCACTTCTTCGAAGACCAGGGCTACTCGACGGCAGCGATCGGCAAGATGCACTTCGTCGACGAGAGCCGCCGTCACGGCTTCTCGCATCGCGTGAACGCGGACACGTATCAGTCTCGCCTGACCCGCTCCGAGATTCGAGCCTTTCGCGACGACCAAGGGGGAGCCGGCGGTACGAGAGGAAAGCCCTCGGCCGTTCCGGAGCGCCTTTTCCGGGACACCTTCTATTCGGAGGAGGCGGTCAGGTTTCTTCGCGCCCATCGCGACAAGCCGTTCTGCCTGTGGGCTTCGTTCTTCATGCCGCACACGCCTCTGGTTCCGCACCGGAAGTACTGGGACATGTACGACGGCGTGCGCCTCGATCTTCCGGATCGCTCGCCCGAGGCTCTCGAGAGTGGGTTTCACGGACACCTTGTTCGCGCCAAGGAGCGGGGCTGGTACCAGCAGACCGACGAGCATCTGCACGACGCGATTCGCGGGTACTACGGCAACGTCTCCCAAATGGATGCCAATGTCGGGAGGGTTTTCGACACGCTGCGAGAACTCGGCCTGGACAAGACCACGGTGGTTGTCTATACCTCGGATCACGGCGAGATGGCAGGCGCGCATCGCATGTGGACGAAGCACAACATGTACGAACAGTCCGTCAGGGTGCCGCTGATCGTGCGCACTCCGGATCGCCTAGGCGCGGGATCGGCACGAGAGGACATCGTCGAGCAGGTCGATCTATTCCCCACGCTGGCCGAACTATGCGGGTTCAAGTCTCCCGACGGGATCGACGGCCGCTCGTTCGCGCCGGCCTTGACCGATCAGCCTTACAGTGCAAGGGAGTTCGCTTACTCGGAGTACTACTTCTGCCGTCGGGTTTTCACTGCCGACGACAGGTTTGTGGGGAAGCCGCCGATTCTCATGGTGCGCACGGATCGGTGGAAGCTGAACTACTTGAGCTGGGAACGCAGCGAACTGTTCGACTTAGCGAATGATCCAGGCGAGTTCCGTAACCTGATCGACGATTCGGGCAACGCCGGAATCGTGAAGGAACTGACGCGGGCCGCCACGACAGCGGGCCACCTAGGCTGAATTGCGGCGCCCGCCCACCGTCCGGCCCAGATCACTGCTGCGCGCCTTCGCGGATCCAATCCAAGCTGAAACGCGCGACGCTGAGGTACTTCACGTGCGTCCCTCGGTCCGTCGGCGTGCCATCCTCGTAGACGCAATAGACGTTGCCGTCCGCATCCGCCGCTAGGTCGCTATAGCCGCTCACGCCCGGTTCGATGACGCGCTTGTAGGGCCAGGTCGCGCCATCGTCCTCGCTGATCCGGATGCTGAGGTTCTGGCGCTTCCAGCTCCCCGTCGGATTCTCCGGGTCTCTCGGCTCGGCGCTGTCCGGATTCGCAAACAGCAGCGCGTTGCCGACCATGAGCAGGCTTCCCATGCAGATGGGCTCGACCAGCGCCTCGTCGAAGCGAATCTCCGACCAGCCGGAACCTCCGTCCGGGCCGACCGTCACCGAGCGCCGGTGTTCCGGCGACTCGTTGCGAATGTTCAGCATGACCGTCCCGTTCGATAGCTCGGCCGCCAGGGTCTCGGAAGGGTTCTTCAGTTCCGGATGGCGGACGACGACGTCTCCGCGCTCCCAGGTCCCGCCGCCATCGTCGCTGTAGATCGTCGAGACGATCGAAGGCCTGTGGGCATGGCCTCCCGTGCCGTCGGACAGCCATACCGGCACGATCAACCGGCCGCTAGAGTGCCTGATGCCGTGGCCGGGCCCAGTCGCGATCACTTTCCAGTCGTACTCGTCGCGGAACCGTTCGAACGTATCCGTGATCTCCACTGGCTCAGTGAATGTCTCGCCATCGTCGGCCGTGCGCATGTAGTAGGCCCGGGCGTAAGCACTGCAGAACAGGAAGTGCACGACTCCTGCGCTACGATCGACGATCGGCACGATGTTGTTGTACGTCGTCACGCCGGGCTCGGCGAGCCCTTGGGCAAGCGCCGCCTCATTCTGATCTTGAGAGCCCTTCAGATGAACGATCTTGCGTGGCTCGTCCCAGGTCTTGCCGCCGTCGAAGCTCCTCTTAAGCAGGATGTCCTGCAAGCCCCAGTCCCCTCGTTCGCTCGCCCGAGCTTCGACAACCACCATCACCGTGCCCGCCGGAGAGACAGCGATGGCTGGAACCCTGTAGTGGGCGTACCCGCCCGTCTCCGCCTCGTAGAGCCGGGAGACTTGGATATCGGAAGTGCCGGTTGGAAGCTCGGTCGGGGCACTGCATGCGAGCAGTAGAGAACCGAGAGACAGGGCAACTAGGAAACGGCGCATGGAGCCATCCTACCAGCCTGTTCACGCGTCGGAATCGAGCCACTGGCGCCGCGCAAACGCATCCCGGCATGCCGGAACGATCTCGAACGGCAAGGCGAAGGGGCGTCCTCGCAGAACCGCTGGCTCACGCATTCGAGCCTCCGCTGATTCCCGTGCGAGGGGCGCAGGTCATGGTCCCGGTCCGAGGCGGGAGCGCTGCCCGCATCAACTGCCACCGCCGAACCGAGGAAGAGGCAGGGGAGCTGTCCAAGGGCTGACGCGCTGGTTGGCAACCGGTACTGGCGGTGGTCGCCGGATCGAGGATGCCCGAACTGATGTGCGACCATCGAAAGTCCGGCGAGTCGCAAGATGTCGCGCATGCCCGCGTCTGGAACGTTCGGTTCGCACTTGGTCTGGCGATCACCAGCCAGCCGAGGGCTCGCCCGATGCGCTAGGACGACTGAAATGCTCGCCTTGCGGTCCGGTGACGGCGAGACGGTGCCCACTGCTTTCGGCGAGAGCATCGCGACTGACTGCGCGACCTTCCTGGACAGGGCGTCCGGGCGGGAGGGACGGAACAGGTGCCATTTCGCCAATTGCCGTCTTACCGGCGAGGATGCCAGCCGGACATCATTCTCACTGCATGCATTCTGAAATCAAGCGTCCGCCGGGAGAAGCCTTGGGGCCCGGGGCCGGCAACCTGCGAAGTATTCGTCGCCGCGAGTTTCTCGCGATGGTCGCGGGCCTTGCGGGGTGCGCGCCAAATGTCCTCGAGCCCGATCCGGAGCCCGAGTTCCCCAGCTTCCTACGAGGCTTCGAGGCGCAGTACGCGGGCGATCCTCGGGCTGCGTCTCTGGCGTGGTTCCGCTCTGCCGAGAGCGGCCTGTTCTTGGACTACGGGGTCTACACGCAACTGCGGCGCGGCCCGTCGGTGCAGTTCGACGAGCGGATTCCGGTCGCTCGCTACAGCGAACTCAACTCCAGTTTCGATCCCGGCGGCTTCGACGCTGATCGAATCGCCGATCTGGCGGTGGAATGCGGCGCGCGGTATCTCGGGCTGAACGCCCGGCACGCTGATGGATTCTGCCTTTTCCGAACGATCGAAACCGAGTTCAACAGCTTGGAGAGCAGCGGGCGAGACTTGGTCGGGGAGCTAGCCGAAGCGTGCGGGCGCAAGGCGCTCGGACTCCTCCTCTCGTATTCCTACGCCGCCGACTGGCGTCATCCGTATTTCTACCCGCCGGAGACATCTCGCACGGGCTGGCGGGGATCCCGACCGGACTACGACGAGCCGCAGGTCGAGTACCGCTTCGAGAAGGACGAGGATTTCCTGCACTACGTGCGCTTCGCGCACAGCCAGCTGCAGGAGATTGCCTACCGCTACCCGTCGCTCGCCGGTATCCGCTTGGAGCCCTTGGCCGGCTATCGGTCCCGTCCTGACCTGTTCCCCGTGGGGCAGACCTATTCCATCCTGCGCGAGGCTCGGCCCGAAGCTCTCGTCAGCTTCGGCCTCGGCGCGAACGGGGACGAGGACTTTGCAACGGCGGAAGAGGAGTTCACCGATTCGCCCGAAGGAAGTCTCGAGCCGGCCGAGACGAGCGGCAAGCCGGTAGAGACCAGCCTTCCCTTGCGGATGTTCGGCTCCCAAGACCGGGCCGCTGGGCGGCCCCGGACAGCGGCGGAACTGCTCGAAGCGCTGCAGGGCGCATCGGCTCGCGGTGCAAACCTGCTCCTTCGCGCGGAACTTCTCCCCGACGGATCGCTGGATGCGCGCGACGAGCGAACCCTGGTCGAACTCGGGAGCCTGCGAGACGCGTAGCTGGCGACGCGTCTCGCCCCTCCGTCTACGCGACGAGCGCCTCGGCGCTTCTGGCCCCGTAAAAGCTGTACCAAGGCGTGGCCTGTTCCAGGCGCTTGTTGATGTGCCCGATGTTCTCGACTCCCTTTTCGCTGAGCCAGTCCTCGAGCGCGGCAACGCCCTGTTCGCAGTAGATCGGAATCGCGTCCTGCCACGTCGCCCGGCCGCATAGCACTCCGGAGAAGCGGACGCCGGCCTCGTCCGCCCATTCGAGCGACTCGGTGAAGACTTCGTTGGTGACGCCGGCGCTGAGATAAATGAACGGCCTCCCCGCAGCCTCCGCCGCGGCGCGGAAATGCTCCAGCACCTCGGCCTTCGAGTACGCGCTCTGCCCCTCGCAGGCTCTCGAACCGGCCGCGAACTTCATGTTGACCGGAACCTCCACCTTCAGGACATCGACCCCGTACCTGTCCTTGGAGAACTCGCGCATGCTCTCGGCGACAATTTCCGGCTTGCGCTTTGCGAACTCCAATCCCTTCTCGTTGCCGCCCTCCGAGTCGTAGCTGACGAACTCGAGAAAGAACGGCAGGTCGTTAGCCGCGCACTCGTCCCCGATCCTCTCGATAAACGCGTGCTTGACCTCGTTGACCCTGGAGTCGTCGAAGGGTGTGTAGTAGAGGAGGATCTTGACGGCGTTCGCGCCCAGGGCTCCGATCCTCTTGACGGAGAGCTCGCCGATCAGGTCAGCGAAGCGGCCGGGCTGCGTATTGTCGTACCCGCTCTTCTCGTACGAGAGCAGCAGTCCGGCGTTTGTCGAACGCGCTTCGGCACCCGGCAGGCCCCAGATCGGGTCCAGCAGGATCGCGCTGGCGTGGGGGGTGAGCACCTTCGAGACGCTGAGCTTGAACTCGCTCATCATCTCGTAAGTGACTTCTCCTGGGTCGATGCCCTTGCCCTTGGCGATCGCCTTCTGCAACGAGCCGCGCTGGTCCATAGCGGCTGCCCCAATGATCCCGCTTTCGGTGGCGAGAGCTTGCAGGTGCGCGCACTTGGCGGCTGAGATTCGGGTGCTCATGAATCCTCTTTCTTTCCCGGGACCGGCCCCCCGGACCTTGTCAAATGGCTACGGACGAGTCCGCCGACAACGAATTCGATTTCTGGAAATAGCGTTCGGCGACTTCGATGTCGGCTCGGATCTGTTCCCTCAGCGACTCGGCGGACGGGAACTTGCGCTCATCCCGGATCTTCCGTAGAAACCTCAATTCTATCGCGTCCGGAGGCGTGCCTTCCATGGTCCCGAGCAGGAACGTTTCGACAGTGCGTTTGCGGCCATCGAAGGTGGGCCGCATGCCTACGTTGGTGACGGAATCGCGACAGGTGTCCTGGCCGGGCAGCAGGGTTGCGGTCACGTAGACTCCATCCGCCGGAAGAACCTGGCTCTCGGGGACGAGGTTGAGCGTTGGCACGGTCTGCCGCGATCCGATCCCGTCGCCGCTAACGATCGGCCCGCGCAGGCAGAACTCTCGGCCAAGCAGGTCGCGCGCTTGCTCAACGAGGCCTTGCCCCAATAGCTGCCGCACCCGGGTGCTGCTCACGGCGAGACCGCCAACAGACACGGTCCCTGCGAGCGTGACATCGAAGCCGAAGTGCGCACCGAGACTTCGCAGCGTAGCCACGTTTCCGGCCTGTCCGCGGCCGAACCGGAAGTTCTCGCCGACGATGACGTGCCTTGCGTTGAGCTTCGCGACCAAGACCTGCTCAGCGAATTCCCGCGGCGAGAGTTGCGACAGCTGGCTGGTGAAGGGCAGCACCGCGACCCAATCGATACCCTGCTCGCGGATCAGCTCGATGCGCTGGCCGATGCTCGTGAGCGCCTTCGGAGCGTGCTCCGGCGAGACGATCTTGAGCGGGTGCGGGTCGAATGTAAGCGCAACCGACATGATGGAATCAGATCGCGCCGTATCGGCGGCGGCGCGCAGGATCCTCCGGTGCCCGACGTGAACGCCGTCGAAGTTTCCGATCGTCACCGAGGTGGCGCCGATGCCGCCTGGAATCGCTTCCAGTCCTCTCCAGATTGCTGTCATTCCCGTCTCATCCATTCACGGCGATCCTGAGGCCGTCATAGGCGAGCGACACGCCGTCCGGCAGCTGGCGATCCGTTTCCTCGTGAGGCAGTTCGTGGCAGACGTGAGTGAAGAACGCGCGTTCCGGCCGGACCCGCTTGACCCAGGCGAGCGCTTGCTCGACCGTTGAATGCATCGGATGGGGCACGTGGCGCAGCGCGCCCAGGAAGAGCACGTCGAGGCCTTGCAGCCATGGAAGGGACTCGGGCGGAAATCCGGTCTGGTCGGTAACGTACGCGGCCCTGCCAAAGCGGAACCCGAGGATTCGCTTGGGCCCGTGGTGAACTGTGAATGGCTGGAAACGCATGCCGAACAAGTCGATCGGGCAGCCGTCCGCAATTGTTCGCCCGTCAAGGCGCGGGACTCCGCCGGGGTGAGAGCCCTCGCCGGCGAATCCGTAGGGGAAAACCCGGAGCAACGATTTCATTGTCGGCTTCGAGGCATACACGGGAATGCGATCCCTCCGCCCGTAGTTAAACGGACGCACGTCGTCGAGGCCCATGATGTGATCCGCGTGATCGTGCGTGTAGAGGATCGCGTCCAGGCGGCGCAGCCTCGCGCTCAGTGCCTGTTGCCTGAAGTCGGGCGTCGTATCGACCACCACGTTCCGCTCGGTTCCGTCCGACACGAAGCGAACCAGGACCGAAGGCCTCAGTCGCCGGTCGCGCGGGTCCTCGGACGTGCAGACACGGCAGCTGCACCCGATGGTCGGAACGCCCACGCTGGTTCCCGATCCGAGAACCTCGATGCTGCATCGGGTGGGCATGAAGCCGGTCGCGTGGCGGCATTCCCGCCGGTCGCGCCCGCAGGCGCCTCCCCAATCTTACTGCGGTTCCCTGATTCCGCTCGAAAGCTGCAAGCTATGCTGGTGGAGAGAATGTACCTGAAAATCCTCAGCCACCCGGTATTCGTGAACCTTAACTTCCACATGCCGATGATCGTCGACCTGTCGCACCCGCTGATCATGCTGGAGGGCGAGAACGGGTCCGGCAAATCCACGCTCCTGCACTCGATTTACTACGCCTTGAGAGAGGACGACGTCGAGAACTACGTCTACAGGGTCGACAAGCGGCAGGTAGAACTGGGCAAGGTTCTGCTGTTTGACGCGGAGCAGCACAATCCTCGCAATGACCCCTCTCTTTACGAAAATGACTCCAAGATGCAGGAGTTCCTGATGACGGCGAGCCACGGGCAGGTCATGCTCTCGCTGTTTCGCGATACCTTCCCGCAACTTCCCGACGGTTCGGTGCTCCTGCTTGACGAGCCCGAAATGGCGCTCTCGCAGGCGAACCAGCGACGCGTTCTGAAGATGCTCAAGGAACTCGTCGACCAGAAGCACTTCCGCATCGTTGCGGCGACGCACTCCCCGCAGCTGCTGAACGCGCCGGAAACCTACATCATCAACCTCGACCGGCATGTCAATCGCAACGTGACGACCGGTCCGCTTGGGGTGGAAGGGGCGTCGACCATTCAATAGCCCGGCCGGCTCTTTGCGAGTTTCCCGGAGCCGCTCAATCGAGCCCCAGCGCAAGTTCCACCAGCGTCGCCACGCCCGCACCGCTCGGGCCGACCGGCGCGTGCGGCAGCGGCGCCTCGTACCAAGCCGTTCCCGCGATATCGAGGTGGACCCAGGGAGTGTCACCGGCGAACTGCTCCAGGAATGCTGCAGCAGTAACAGCCCCTCCCCAGCGCGGCCCGATATTCGCCAGATCGGCGACAGGGCTTTCGAGCAGAGCCGTGAATTCCTCGCCCAGCGGCATAGCCCACATCTTCTCCCCGGCGGCCTTTGATGCCCCGAGGACGCGACCGCTCCAAGCTTCGTCGTTGCCGAACAGTCCGGTGTGATTGACGCCGAGCGCGACCATGATCGCTCCAGTGAGCGTCGCCGCGTCCACTAGGTGGGTGCACCCCTGGCGCTTGGCGTAAGTGAGCGCGTCTGCGAGGATCAACCGGCCTTCCGCGTCCGTGTTGAGCACTTCGACCGTCTTGCCGGACATGGTCGAGACGATGTCTCCGGGGCGTTGCGCCGCGCCGCCGGGCATGTTCTCGACGGACGGGATCACAGCTGTTACGGCGACGCTCGGGCGGACCGCCGCGATAGCCAGCATCGCGCCGACCATAGCCGCGCCGCCAGCCATGTCGGACTTCATCAGGTGCATGTCCTTCGGCGGCTTCAACGAAATTCCCCCCGTGTCGAACGTCACGGCCTTGCCCACCAGCCCGAGGTGAGCGCTTTCCTCGGCCGGGGTGTCGTCCGGGCGGTAGCGCAAGACAATCGTGACGGGCTCGTGGACGCTCGCTTGAGCGACGCCGAGCAACGCTCCCATTCCAAGGGCCCCCATCTCGTCTCTGTCGAGCACCTCGCACTCCAGGCCGGCTTCCTCGGCCAGTTCGCACGCACGCTTGGCGAGAACCTCGGGCGGCAGGAGGTTGGCGGGCTCGTTCACCAGTGCGCGCGCCCGATTCTGCGCATCCGCCGTCGCAACGGCGCGGTCCAGTGCGTCCTGGCTCGCTCCGGGTGCCGAAATCGTCACGCTCTCGAGCGACGATTCCTTGCGGTCGGAACTCTTGTGAACGTCTGGCTCGTAGTCCGCCAGAGCGATTCCCTCGACGAGCGCCCGCACTCCGGCGTCCGCTTCGGCGCCATACGGGATCAGGATCGCCACGCTCCTGGCACCTGTGGTGCGCAGCCGGCGCCACGCGCTCCCCGCGCAGTCGCGCCAGCGGGCGGGCATCAGCCTGCTCGGCGATCCGCAGCCTGCCAGCAGCAGTCTTGCCGCGCGCGCGCCAGCAGGGCGGTGGACAACCGCGGCGGATTGGTACTTGCCGCGGAATTCCCCCCGACCTGCCATCTCGCCAGCCAGGCCGCCGGTGAGCGAGTTCCAATACCGAATGCCCGGAAGCTGGTCTCCGTCCCCTTCGTAAACGAATCCGATCGCGACATCCGCCTCGATGCTCTCGAGTGCGGCATCCGTGAGCTTGAACTGCATGAATCTATGCACCAATCATGGCACAGCACCTGGCCAGGCCCATTGGCGGTAAGACCCCGGGGCGCTACTCCGCGGCTCCTGTTTGCTGGCGGTCAGGCATGCCGCGGTAGGCGACGGCCGCAAGCGCCAGGTATGCGCCAAGGACCTCGCTGTCGCCCAGCGAAACGTCGAAGCAACTGAGGATTGCGATCGCGAGCGTGCCGCAAACGCCCGCATGCAACAGGAAGCGCCGGTCGTCGCGCCGATCGGGTAGCGACAGCAGCCCGCGACGCATGTCGACGAGCACCTGTCCGAACAGCCAGAGGACGATCAGGGCGGCCGGGATGCCGCGCTCGGCGGCGTAGTGCACGTAGACGTTGTGCAAGTGCCCGTAGAAGCCTGCGGGCAGCTCCCGCACATCGTCCGGCTGATACTCGGAAAACAGCGGGCCGGCACGCTCCGGGCCGACGCCGAGCAAGGGGCGTTCGGCGATCATATTGAGGCCGGTCCGCCACATCACGATCCGGGCTTGATTCGCTCCGGGCCGTATCGAGCGCACGCGCTGCTGCAGCGCTTCCGGCGCGGCTAGGTACGCGCCGGCGAGCAGGACCGGGACAGCCAGTAAGGCTCTCGGCCTCTTGATCGCTAGCAGGTAGGCTCCGCCGGCCAGGAGGGCCAGCCACGCGCTTCGCGTAAAGCTGAGAAGGAGGGCGGCCGTGATGATGACGCCCGCTCCGACCCAGATCCCCGAACCTCGGCGCCGCTCGGCGAACACTAGGTAGCAGGCGAGCGTGAGCAGGACCAGCACGGACGCTTGGCTGAAAGTCATCCAGTGGCTGTAGAAGCCGGTGACGCGGTCATCCACGTAGAGGCGGTAGAAGTTGCCGTCCAGCGCTCCCGCCCGAACGGCTGCGCCCGCGAATTGAGCGCATGCCAGCGCGCACGCGCCGAGCACGACCACGAACCACGCCTCCGTCGCGCGCCGGCATGCGTCCGCCGACCGGAAGGCGGTGTAGGCCAGCGGCAGCATCGCGAAGACAAAGAACTTCTTGACCTGCGGCAGGGCGGCGACCGGATCGTCGGAGGCTGCGGCGGAAACGAGAGTCCAAGCGATGAGTGCCGCCAAAGGCCAGACGATCGGCGGAAACCGCACCTTCGACGGCTTGACAAGAAGCAACGCGAGGCCAACCGCAAGAATGGAGTGGGCGAGCGCGATCGACGCGAGGTTCGCGGCAGTCGCGCCGAAGGCCGCCCCGGCGATCCACCTGTTCCACCTGGCACGGTCGCAAGTTAATGTCACGATATCCTGTCGACGCAGGTTCCAGCCTAGGGAAGCGATCTCACTGGAGCGCGGTCCAAGCGGCTTCGTATGGGGCTAGGTCGGGCCAGGAGCCGTTGAGAGTATCTAGGAAAGCCTTGATGTCGGCATGGTCTCGCTTCGTCAGTCCTAGGGGGTCGAGCTCCGTCTCGCCGAGCGCGCCCGTCTTGGGCTCGTTGTAGAACTCGAGCACCTCGTCGAGGGACTGGAAGCGGCCGTCATGCATGAACGGCTCGCGTCCCTTCCAGTTGCGGAGGGACGGGGTCTTGAACGCTCCTAGGTCATAGTCGTCCGCCGAGACCTCGAAGCGACCTGGATCGGCCGGAGTCCCCGTGCCGATGTTGTGGAACATGCCGTCCGTAAAATTGGGTCCGAAGTGGCAGGTGGCGCATTGCCCGCGCGTGAAGAAGATCATACGACCGCGTTCCTGCTCCTCGTCGAACACCGTCCGATCCCCCTCGAGCCACTTGTCGTAGAGCGCCGGTCCCGTCAAGAGGTTCCGCTCGAATGCGGCGATAGCCCGCGTGATCGCCTCGATTGTGATTTCGTCGATGCCGGCCTTCGCGAATGCCTGCAGGTAATGCGGCTCTGCGCGGACTCGCCGAGCCGCTTCCTCGTGGGAGAGGTCCATCTCGATCGGATTCTCGATCGGCCCCTTGGCCTGCTCTTCCAGCGAACCGGCGCGACCGTCCCAGAAGAAGTACTCGGCGCTCGCCAGGTTGACGACGGTCGGCGCGTTCCGCGGCAGGATGTCTCCGTAAGCCCCCTCGCCGAGGGCTACGCCCGACTCGAAGCCCTTCTCGGGATCGTGGCAGGTTCCGCAGGATGTATTGCGGGGAGCCGATAGAAGGGGATCGAAGAAGAGCTTCCATCCAATCGCCGCGAGAGCGCCTGCGTCTCCACTCGCGGCAAGGGCGGGCTGGATCGCCGCGACCAGCCCCAGTGCGAGCGTAGGCCAGCGCATGCCCCTAGTCATCCAGCACGACGCCCCAAGGCATTTCGCCGGTCGGGATCGTCTTGATCTCTTTCATTGCTTCGGTGTCGACTACGGAGAGCGTGCCGTCCGGACCGTTGGCGGCGTACAGCCGTGTGCCGTCACGCGACAGAGCCAAGCCCCACGTGCGGACTCCCGTGCCGACAGTGCCGCGCAATTCCAGCGTCTCCGGATCGAGCGCGGCGACCGCGTTGCCGCGGCCGAGCGACACGTACAGCCGGTCGCCGCCCGGGCTGAGCAGGATCCCTTTAGGCTTGACGCGCGGATTGATCTCGCGACGGAGCCGACGGTTGGCCGTCACGATGCGGTTCGTCGCGCGGTCCACCTTCGAGACATGGCCGGCCACCTCGGACGTGACCCAGAAGAACTTCCCGTCAGGGCTGAAGGCCACCTCTCTCGGCCTCGCTCCCACCAGGACGTTTGCGACCATCTTGTTTTCCGAGACGGAGATGATGTGCACCATGTTGGACGACTCGCTCGTCACCAGCACCTGCTTCCCGTCGGGACTGATGCCGACTCCCTCCGGCTCCAGACCCACCTTGATCTCCGCCAGGATCTTGCCGGAATCCGGGTCCAGGGCGGTGGCGAGGCCGTCGTCCTCGTTCGAAAGGTAGATCGTGCCGTTCGGATGGACGGCGAACGCTTCGGGATCCGAGCCGGCAGGGATCTTGCGCTCCAGCTCCAGAGTGGCCATGTCGATCACGCCGATGGCGTTCTCGTTGCCCAGCGCCACGTACACCTTCGCGCGATCCGGGCTGAAGCCGATCCCGCGCGGCCGCCCGCCCACTTCGATCGTCTTCTCGACTCTGTCGCTCCGGCTGTCGATCACCGTGACGGAATCGCTGGCCTCGTTCGTGACGAAGAGCCTATGGGTCGGCTCGGCGATGACGTGCGGAAGGGGAAGCAGGAGGACTGCGGGAATAAGTCGAAGCATTGCGTCACTCGCAGGGGGAAACCCCGAGACCGTCCAGGCCGCCAGGCGCGCCGCGCACCGGAGCCTCGCCCAGCAGTTCTCCGTTCGCGCCGACAAGCACCAGAGGCTGCCGCAGCTGGCCGCTCGCACGGAAGCTGTGCGGGTCGCCCTTCTGCCCGTCCAGCCCGTCGGCTTCCTTGAGCAAGCGCAGCAGCGCGCTTGCGTCGACGCCCGGCTCGCGCATCAGCGTGTCTCCGACCGCGCGTGCGGCGAACCATCCGGCCCAGGCCATCGAATCCATTTCCGTCCCGTATCGCTGCTTGTAGCGCCTGTTGAGGTCGCGTGCGGCGAACTTGACCGCACCGCCGTGCCAGGCCGCTGCCGAGACGGCCGCGCTCGGGGCGCGCTCCTTCCACTGGGCCACTGCGTCGGCCTTCATGCGCGCGCTCGGAATCACGTGGAGGGCGCTGGGCAGGCATGCCGCCCGGAGACTGTCAGAATCGTCGCTGAGGTTGAAGATGGCCCTGCCGCCAGCCTTCTCCGCCAGGTTGGCGACCCCGCCCCGCCGGTCCGCGAAAACCGCAATCGCGTCGCTTGGAACCGGCCCGTCGGGAGATGCTGCCAGTGTGAGCTTTACGCCAAGGAACTCTCCTTGAACGTTGGATTCGTCGATACCCAATCGAACGCCCTGAAGGGCGTTGCTGGATTCGGGGCCGATGTACGCTAGCTTGAAGTCCGCGCCCGGGGCAGTCGCGGCCAGCAGGATAGCGAGGGTCGAGGCGAATCCGATTGCCCGCATGCCAGTGTCTTGTTGTGGCGGCCGCCTTGCCGCGGACCGCCGCTTGAATCGTACCAATAGTAGTCCCCTCGCCGCGACTTCAATCCGCCCGCTCCGGCGGGACTCGGAATCAGGCTGACCCGAACTCGACGTCGCCTGAGCTGAGCCAGGCGCCTACTTCCGAGGCACTCAGCCGGAGGCTGATGTAGAACGGCCCGAACAGCGCGTAGACCGCGCTCGCCTCGTCGAAGCGCATCTCGTAGATCAGCTGCTTGAACACGAGCGGGTCGTCCGCGAACAGGTCAACGCCCCATTCCCAGTCGTCGAAGCCGATCGATCCGGAAATGATTTGCTTGACCCGTCCAGCGTACCGGCGACCGATCATGCCGTGCTCTCGCATCATGTCCCGGCGCTTCTCGATCGGAACGCTGTACCAGTTCCGCTCCTCGCCCCGCTTCTTGTCCATTCCATAGAAGCACAGGTACTTGTGGGGCGGCATCGGCGGGTCCAGGCGCGGAGCCATCGCCGAGGCTTGCTCTCCGGTTCGGTCGCGCACGCGGGCCGCCCACTCGGGGCTATCCGGGACGATTCCCTCGTCCAGCAGTTCCTGGTAGAGCTTGACCGTGGAATCGTAGAGCCCGAGTTCGACAACGGAAACGTAGGATGTCGTCGGTTCGAGGAACTCAGAAAGGCGCAGCGCCGAGACCGCCAGCTCGGCGCGGTTCAGTTCCTCCAGGTCCTTCCGGAAGTGAACCAGCAGCAGGTCACCCTTGTGACCCAGCATGGAGAACAGCGCGGAACTCCCCGGCCCGTCGCCTTCCATCGCTCCAAAGGCGGTCACCGCTTCCTCGGCGACGCTTGTGCGCGCCTCCGTGTCGAGCGCCCGCCAAGCCGGCCAGCGCATCCGGAACATCTGGTGCAGGACAGCCGCGCCATCGAGCGTCAATGGGTGCGGCGGGACCGCAGAGCGGGCAGCTCGTCCCGTTGCCCCGCTGGGGCGGCCCGATGGATTTCCTCCGCCCGCAGACATCAATTCCCCACTCTATCAGAGGGTCGGCAAGCGCCTTGCGCGGCTGCCTCCTAGACAGCGATCAGCGGGGCGATCACGAGCGCCACGATCGACATCAGCTTGATGAGGATGTTCATCGAAGGACCGGATGTGTCCTTGAAAGGGTCGCCAACCGTGTCGCCGACGACCGACGCCTTGTGGCCTTCCGAGCCTTTGCCCTCGCCTTGCACCAAGCCTTGCTCGATCGATTTCTTGGCGTTGTCCCAGGCACCCCCGGCATTGGCCATGAAGAGCGCCAGCAGGACTCCGGTGACGGTCGCGCCGGCTAGCGTCCCGCCCAGGGCCTCCGGTCCGAGAAAAACGCCCACGACGACAGGAGCCGAAACGGCGATCAATCCCGGCAGGATCATTTCCCTGAGTGCCGCCGCAGTGGCGATGTCCACGCAACGGACCGCATCCGGATTGACACCTTCCCGGCCTTCGAGCAGTCCGGCAATCTCCCGGAACTGCCGCCTGATCTCGTCGATGATCTTGCCCGCGGCCTTGCCGACCGCTTTCATCGTGAGGGCTGCGATCAAGAAGGGAAGTATGCCGCCGAGCAGCAGGCCGATGACGACGTGCGCGGAGTTGAGAGGGATCGAGATCGGTCCCAGGCCGACCGCCGCCCTCGCGCTGTCGAGCGCTTGGGTATAGGCGGAGAAAAGAGCGAGCGCGGCGAGTGCGGCCGAGCCGATCGCGAAGCCCTTTCCCATGGCTGCGGTCGTGTTGCCGAGGGAGTCCAGCTGGTCGGTGATCGTCCGGACCTTCTCGGGCAACCCGCACATCTCCGAGATGCCTCCGGCGTTGTCGGCGATAGGGCCGTAGGCGTCCACGCTCATGGTAATTCCGACAGTCGCCAGCATGCCGACGGCCGCGATGCCGATCCCGTAGAGGCCGGCCGAAGCGTGAGCGAGGTAGATCGCCGCGCAGATCACGAGAACCGGGGCCGCGCAGCTGCGGAATCCGGTCGCCAGGCCCTCGATGATGTTCGTGGCCGTTCCCATGCGAGACGCTTCCGCGATCTGGAGCACGGGCCTCATCGACGTGTAGTACTCGGTGATGTAGCCGATCGCGACGCCCGCAAGGCATCCGGCCACGACCGCGCCGAACACGCCCGTCGCTATACCCATGGCCTCCCCGACGAAGTACCCTCCGACGAGGAACAGCAAGGCGCTCAGCCACGCGGAGTACCGCAGCGCGGCTGCAGGGCCGAGGGCCTTCAGCGCTCGGACCGAGACGATGCCGACGAGCGAAGCGACCAGGCCCACCGATGAAAGGACGAGAGGCAGTGCCATCAGCGCCGAGCGCAGCGCTTCCCCGCTCAGCGAACCCGCCAGTTGCGACAGGGCTCCTTCCGGCAGCGTGGCGGCGATCGCCAGGCTCGCGATCATCGAGCCGGCAAATGATTCGAAGATGTCGGCACCCATCCCGGCTACGTCGCCGACGTTGTCGCCGACGTTGTCGGCGATCACGCCCGGATTGCGCGGGTCGTCCTCGGGGATGCCGGCCTCCACCTTGCCGACAAGGTCCGCCCCGACATCGGCAGCCTTGGTGTAGATTCCTCCTCCCACGCGGGCGAACAGCGCGATCGAGCTCGCTCCCATCGCGAAGCCATTGAGGTATACCGCGTTCGCCGGGTCGGGGAAGTTGAGCGCCAGCAGGCCCACGCCGAGTAGGCCCAGGCCCGCCACGGCGAGGCCCATCACCGATCCGCCGTTGAAGGCCACCGTGAGCGCAGCCCCCAGGCCTTTCGCGCGGGCAGCTTCGCTCGTGCGCGAATTCGCAAGCGTAGCGGCGTGCATGCCGCCGAGACCCGCGAGAATGGAACAAGCCGCGCCCACCGCGAAACTGATAGCCATCGGCGCGCCGAGCTTCCACGCGATCACCCCTGCCACGACCACCACGAATATGGCCAGGATGCGGTACTCGCGGAAGAGAAAGGCCATCGCGCCGGCCCGGATCAGTCCGGACACGCGCTGCATCTGGCTGTTGCCTGGCGAGTTTCTCTTGACAGCCAGCAGGGCAAGAAACGAGGCCAGCAAGCCGACCGCGCCCAGGATCGGAGCTAGCGCGAGGTAATGGTCCATAGCGATTTGTGTCTGATTCAAGCCTTCGGCAATCTCGGCAGGATTGTCGTGAGGGCCCCGTATTTCCCACGGCGCGGACGCCACGTTCGGAGCCGAACTGGGTGTGGACCCTGCCGAGAATCGCAATTCGCGCGATGACGCGATCTGCGCTCGCTCGCGATTCTTCGCTGGCTCGGGGAACCGGTCTCCGCCAAGCTCTCCCCGAACCGCTCCGAAGCTCTGGCTAGCGAATCGTACTCAAAGCTGGTGAGCTTCATGCCGCTGGGTACCGGCCGCTCATCGCTTGGTTGCCGTTGCGCAGCCGCACTCCGCATCGCGATACCCCCTCAGGCTAGCACGAAATCGACGGAACCACTCGGGAACTGCGCGCTTTACGAAGCGATTGCAGGAGCGCCTTTTCTTGACCGTCGCAGGAGCAACGGGCCACGAGGCTGCCGCTGCTCTACGATAGGGGATTACCGGCCATGATCATCGGATTGACTGGGACCAACGGTTCGGGCAAGACGGTTGCGGCGGAGCACCTGAAAAGGAAGGGATTCCAGTTCTATTCTCTTTCGGACGTGATCCGCGAGGAACTGAACGGGCGCGCCCTCCCGCCGAACAGGGAGAACCTCATCGCCGAGGGCAACCGCCTTCGTTCCGAGTTCGGCCCGGCGATTCTTGCCCAGCGCGTGGGTCGGAAGTTCCGCTTGGACCAGCATTACGTAGTCGATTCTATCCGCACGCCCTTCGAAGTGCGGGCCCTGCGCGAGTGGGGCGACTTCCACCTGCTTCACTTGGATGCCCCCGTCGAAGAGCGGTACCGGCGAGTTCGAAATCGCGGTGGCGACCGGATTCCCGCATCGTTCGAGGAGTTCGTCGATCAGGAGCGGCGGGAGCTGGAGAGTTCGGACAAGACGCGCCAGCAATTGCGCGCCACCTGGGCCGAGGCCGACGAGACCATTCACAATGATGGCGCTCGGGAAGAATTCGTCGACGCCGTCACCGCGGTAGCCAAGCGCTGGCTGATGCAGTCGGAGCGACCGAGCTGGGACGAGTACTTCATGCAAATCGCACGAATCGTTGCTCTGCGGTCCAACTGCATGAAACGCAAGGTCGCGGCGGTGGTCGTCAAGGACCGGCGCATCATTTCGACGGGCTACAACGGCACGCCGCGCGGAGTGAAGAACTGCAACGAAGGCGGATGTCCCCGCTGCAATTCCCTCGCGGACAGCGGAACGCGCTTGGACGAGTGCCTTTGCAGCCACGCCGAGGAGAATGCGATCGTGCAAGCGGCCTACCACGGCATTGCAGTCAAGGGAGCGACGCTGTATTCGACGTTCTCGCCCTGCCTCATCTGCACGAAGATCATCATCAATGCCGGGATTGCAAGGGTCGTCTACAACCTTGAATACCCGCTCGCCGGCACCGCGAGAAACCTGCTGGTCGAGGCTGGCGTGGAACTCGACCTGCAACCGCTCGCCTGAAGCCGCGCCGGTTTGCGAGCGCGTTGGTCGTATGATCTTCAGGTATGGCCAACAAGCCCTTCCGCGAACCCCGTCTTGCCTTGAACCGGATCTATACTCGCCGGGGCGATAGCGGCGAGACCGCCCTTGTGAACGGGCGCAGGGTTCGCAAGGACGACCCCAGAGTAGAAGCCTACGGCACGGTCGACGAGTTGAACGCGTTCGTCGGATGCGCGATAGAGAACCTCAGGGCCGCCGAGGAACACCGTCCTGCACTCGCTCCACTTGGCGGGATCCTGCTCCGCGTCCAGCACGAGCTCTTCAACCTCGGTTCGGAGGTCGCGACCGATCCCGGCTCTCTTGGGGAGCGGCAGCCGCGCGTGCTGGCTTCTCAGGTTGAACGCCTGGAGGCGGACATCGACGCCATGAACGAGGACCTGCCGCCGCTCCGGTCTTTTGTTCTGCCGGGCGGGTCAACTCTGAACGCCGATTTGCACGTTTGCCGCGCCGTGTGCCGGCGCGCGGAGAGGAGGGTCGCTGCTCTTGAGGCTTCCGAGCCGGGCGCTGATCTCCCCTTCCGCTACCTCAACCGCCTATCCGATGCGTTCTTCGTTTGGAGCCGGTGGGCGTGCCGCTCAATGGGCGAGCCGGAGACGCTCTGGCAGCCGAACGCCGGGACTTGATGTCCTTGATGTTTCGCAGATGTACGGGCTGTCTATCCAAGCTTCCCAATCGGGGCGTCGGTATGCGCAACCCATCGTTGCCTACTGGGCCCAGGCTTGACGTCGCTCCAAGGTCCGGAGCCGAGCCAGCACGGTTCGCACGCGGAGCCAATCGCTGTTCAATACGTTCCGATCGGCGGCACGGTCGCTTGAGTCGAGGGTCGGCTGCGCCATAATGTGCCCATGCTTACACGGAGGGAACTCCTCGCATCGGTCCCGGCTCTCGGCGGCTTTGCCGCCTGCGCGGGCAGAAGCGGCCTGCCCGTGGTCGGGGTCGTGCCGAAGGGGACGAATCACACCTTCTGGCAATCCGTCCATGCCGGCGCGATCAAGGCCGGAGAGGAGTTTGGCCTGGAGATCCTTTGGAACGCCCCGCAGATGGAAATCGACTCGTCGCGCCAGATCGCGATTGTCGAAAATCTCATTACCATGCAGGTCGACGGGATCGTGCTTGCCCCGGTAGACGCCGAGGCGCTGGTGCGGGTCGTCGAGCGGGCCGCCGATCGCGGCATACCCGTTGCGATCTTCGATTCCGCGATCGAGACCGACCGGATCATTACGTTCGTGGTGACGGACAACTACAAGGGCGGCGTGATGGCAGCCGAACGGATGGGCGCGATCGTGGACGGCAAGGGCAAGGTCGGCGTGATCGGATTCATGCCCGGCAGCGCCTCCACCATGAAGCGCGAGGCAGGATTCAAGGAAACCATCGAGGCAAAGTTCCCCGGCATCGAGTTCCTGGGTGTCAAGTTCAACATGGCGGATCGCGCCAAAGCGCTGGAGGAAGCGGAGAATCTCCTCACCGCGCATCCGGATCTCGCCGGTCTCTTCGCCGACAACGAGTCGAGCCTTGACGGGACCGTCCAGGCGGTCAAGCAGCGCGGTCTGTCCGGCAAGGTCAAGATTGTCGGGTTCGATGCCTCGGAAACCTTGGTCGAAGACATGCGTGCGGGGGTGATCGACTCGATCGTGGTGCAGGATCCCTTCAAGATGGGCTACGAGAGCACCCGTCAGATGTCGATACACCTCGACGGCGGCGAAACCGTTCCTCACATCGATTCGGGGGCGTACTTGCTGAGGCCCGACAATGTCGATACTCCGGAAATGAGCGCCGTGGTGTTCCCGGATCTCGAGTACTGGCTGGGCCGCGAGGGCGCCGGTCACTGATGTGCCGCCCGACGACGAGCGGCATATGCGCGAGGCGCTGGCTCTAGCGGTTCAGGCCGCGGATGCTGGCGAGGTTCCCGTCGGAGCCGTCGTAGTGCGGGAGGGACGGGTTCTCGGGCGCGGAGCCAACCGCCAGATCCGCGATGCGGACCCGACAGCGCACGCCGAAATCGTCGCCCTGCGGGAGGCCGCTGGCGTGCTTGGGGACCACAGGCTTCGAGGGGCCACCTTGTACTCAACGCTGGAGCCCTGCCCGATGTGCGCAGGGGCCCTCGTCACCGCGCGCCTCGCCCGTCTCGTCTTCGGCTCGCGGGACCTGCGGTTCGGCGCCGTGCGCAGCAAGTTCCGGCTTGCGGATTCCGAACTCCTCAATCACAGGCTTGAGGTTTCGGAAGGTGTGCTCGCGCTCGAATGCCTCGCCCCTTTGCGGGCGTTTTTCGCCGCCCGCCGCGCGCACGACGACGGCCGCTTGGCCTGCGAGCCGCCGCTAGGTCGCTCCAAGCATTGACAAACCCTCCCCCCGACCGAAAGAATGAAGGATTGAGGCCGGGTCCGTGTGCCGCGCGTCGAGCGCCCCGGAATCCAGAAACCAGCCGCCCGCCCGCCCGCCTGCACGAGCAGCGGGAAGTTTCCGGCGGCTTTCCGAACGGAGAATCGTCTTGCATCGTAGCGGTACGCAACTATTTACGTCGGAGTCCGTAACAGAGGGCCATCCCGACAAGCTATGCGACATGGTCTCGGACGCCGTGCTCGATCGGGTCCTGTCGCAGGACCCGCACGGTCGCGTCGCCTGCGAAACGCTCGTGACGACGAATCTCTGCGTGCTTGCCGGCGAGACTCGGACAGCCGCCGAGGTTGACTTGGAAGGTGTCGCTCGCGAGACGATCCGAGAGATCGGCTACAACGACGAGGCTTACCTGTTCGATGCGAACACATGCCAGGTCAAGACCCACGTGCACGAGCAATCCACCGATATCGCAATGGGCGTGGACACTGGCGGCGCGGGGGACCAGGGCTTGATGTTCGGCTTCGCTTGCTGCGAGACTGACGAGTTGATGCCCTTGCCGATCATGCTGGCCCACAAGCTCGTCAGACAGCTCACCGAGGTGCGCAACGCGGGCGGGCTGGCCTTCCTGCGGCCCGACGGCAAGTCCCAGGTCACCGTCGAGTACGACGGGGACGGTCCCAAGAGGATCGACGCCGTGGTTGTCTCGACCCAGCACGACCCGGTTGGCGGCGAAACGCTCGCAAGCCAGGAAGAGCTTCGTGCGCGCGTTCGGGAGGTGATCATCGATCCCGTCGTTCCGCTGGAGTTGATTGACAGCGAGACGAGCTACCACATCAATCCGACGGGCCAGTTCGAAATCGGAGGCCCGCACGGAGATGCCGGGCTGACCGGGCGAAAGATCATTGTGGACACCTACGGTGGCATGGGTCGCCACGGAGGGGGCGCGTTCTCGGGCAAGGATCCTACGAAGGTGGACCGCTCGGCCTGCTACATGGCACGCCACATTGCCAAGAACATCGTCGCGGCCGGCCTTGCCGCACGCTGCGAAGTCCAGCTTGCCTATGCGATAGGCGTCGCCGATCCTGTGTCGGTCCGGGTCGACACGTACGGAACCGGGCGGATCGCCGAATCGCGCCTCGCCGAACTCGTCCAGGAACTGTTCCCGCTTACCCCGCGCGGACTGATCGACTACCTCGACTTGCGGCGTCCGATCTACAAGCCCACGGCAGCATACGGCCATTTCGGGCGCACAGAGGATACGTTCACATGGGAGCGAGTCGACCGGACCGGCGACTTGAACGCGCGGGCCTGACCGGCAGCGCACCGAAGAGCGCTGTCCTGAGAAATTTCAGAGGCGACCACGAGGAGACTGGTTATGTCGGCAGTTGAGACTTTTCCGGGAACGGCATCGGAAGAGACGTCCGTTCAGGCGGACTTCAAGGTGAAGGATCTCGCCCTGGCCGACTTCGGTCGCGATGAAATCCGCCTCGCCGAGCATGAAATGCCCGGACTCATGGCGCTCCGCAACGAGTATGCGGGCCAGCGTCCACTGGAAGGCGCGCGCATTACTGGATCTCTGCACATGACGGTGCAGACCGCAGTGCTGATCGAGACCCTCGCCCAGCTCGGAGCGGAGGTCCGCTGGGCGTCCTGCAACATATTCTCGACCCAGGATCATGCCGCGGCCGCGGTCGCGGTCGGGCCGCACGGATCTCCCGATCGCCCGCGGGGCGTTCCGGTGTTCGCCTGGAAGGGCGAGACGCTCGAAGAGTACTGGTGGGCTACCTCGAAGGCATTGCTCTGGCCGGCAGGGCAGGGTCCGAACCTGATCCTCGACGATGGCGGTGACGCCACGCTGCTGGTCCATCTGGGCTTGGAGTACGAACGGATTGGAGCGATCCCCGATCCCTCGGCCGCGGATTCCGAAGAGGAAGCTGTCATTCTCCGGACTCTCGAGGCTTTGCGTCGCGAGCACGGCGCCGTTTGGAGCGAGCTGGCTCCCAGCATTCGCGGCGTTTCCGAGGAGACGACGACCGGCGTGCGGAGACTTTACCAGCGCCAGCAAGACGGGTCGCTCCTGTTTCCGGCAATCAATGTCAACGACTCGGTTACCAAGTCCAAGTTCGACAACTTCTACGGCTGCAGGCATTCCCTCGTCGACGGGATCAACCGCGGCACCGACGTCATGATCGGCGGCAAGGTTGTCGTGATTTGTGGGTACGGCGACGTCGGAAAGGGGTGCGCCCAGTCGGTGCGCGGCCAGGGAGCCCGGGTCATCGTCACCGAGATCGATCCGATTTGCGCCTTGCAGGCGGTCATGGAGGGCTTCGAGGTGCGTCGTCTCGAGGATGTTCTAGGGGCGGGGGACATCTTTGTCACCGCAACCGGGAACAAGCACGTTATCAACCCGGGGCACATGGCGCGGATGAAGCATCAGGCCGTTGTGGGCAATATCGGCCACTTCGACAACGAAATCGACATGGCCGGCCTGGCCGCGTACCGTGGAGTTTCTCGCAAGACGATCAAGCCCCAGGTGGACGAGTACCGTTTCGCCGACGGACACTCGGTGATTGTCCTTTCCGAGGGCCGGCTGCTGAATCTGGGCAATGCCACCGGGCACCCGAGCTTCGTGATGTCATGCAGCTTCACGAACCAGGTGCTGGCCCAGATCGAACTGCATCGAAATGCGGAGTCGTACGGCCGCACGGTCGCCACGCTCCCGAAGCAGCTGGACGAACAGGTCGCGCGTCTGCACCTTCCCGCTCTAGGCGTTGACCTGACGGCGCTAACGCCGGCGCAGGCGGACTACCTCGGCCTCCCGGTTGAGGGTCCGTACAAGCCGGACCACTACCGCTACTGAGTGCGCGACTGGCGTGCGGGCGATGGCCGGAACGAATCCTCGAGACGCGCGCCGAGGCCCGCGGGCACGCTCGTCCAGCCTTGCGGCGCTTGCTGCTGCCCTCGCTTGCGCGGGCTGGCTGTCGGCGCAGCTCACGTACCGAGACCTGCCGATTCCGCCGGGATCGCAGCTGGGCTTGCTAGAAGCCTCCGGAGTGTCCGAGCCGGCCGAGTTCGTCCTGGCTCGCATGGCGTATTCCGATCTCTATGCCAACGAGTGGCTCGAAGTCCGCCCTTGGCAGATCGATTCGCCGGCGGCCGAGCGCCACTTCCTGCAAGGGCTGCGACGGCTGTCGGCCGTCGACGCGCGGGCGACGGAATTCTACGTTCATCCGAACGAGCCGGGCTTGTTCGACGCTCCGTTCCTCTACGTCGTCGAAGCGGGCCATTGGAACTTGACGGACACGGAGGTCGGGCGCATCCGCGAGTACCTGTTGCGCGGTGGATTCATCCTGTTCGACGACTTCCACGGAAGCGAGGAATGGGAGAACTTCATGCAAGGAATGCGACGGATCTTCCCGGAGCGTCCCATGGAGGATCTCGGTGTCGAGAACGAGGTGTTCCACGTGCTGTTCGACATGGAGCACCGCGAGCAAATCCCGGGAGTGCAGATGCTCTTCAGCGGGAGGCCCTACGAGAAGGACGGCTACGTCCCGCATTGGCGGGGCGTTCGCGACGATGACGGCCGCCTGATGGTGCTGATCAACCACAACATGGATCTGGGCGACGCTTGGGAGCACGCCGACCTGCCCGAGTACCCCGAGCGATTTACCGCAATGTCGTACAGGCTGGCGATCAACTACATCATTTACGCAATGACGCATTGAGATTCGCGCGCCCGCGGTTCCGCTGGAAGATCACCAGCGCTTCGTCGATACCCATCCAGAGGTTCACTAGGCCGATTCCGGAGATTGCGCCTCGGAGGTGGTTGCTCAGCCAGAACTCGCTGTGCTGCGGCTGCAGGCTGAAGAAGTAGTTGTTGTCCCAAAGCAGGGTCCAGGGCAGCAGCAGCAAGACCAGGCCCACCTCGAGGCAAAACAGCAAGTAGACAATCTGGCTAAGCACGACGTGAGGCCTGCCCGGCAACGGCTTCGTTTCTGCCGACACCGGGGGCACTCTGGGGCTGATGCTCACGATTCCACAGTGTAGCCGTGCGCCGGGGCAAGCGGCTCGAGCCGGGACAGCCGCGCTACCGGCCCGTAGCTCTGGCGGTGCTGCGGCGAGCAGCCGTGGGCGCGAATGGCAGCTACGTGCGCCGCCACGGGGTAGCCCTTGTGCGAGCTCAGGCCGTACTCCGGATACACGGAGTCCCAAGCCTGCATGCACCGGTCGCGAGCGACCTTGGCGAGGATCGATGCCGCCGCGATGGAACGGCTCCTGCGGTCTCCCTTGACGACTGCCCTCTGGGCAATGCCGACGTCCACCGCAACCGCGTCAACCAGCAGGAAATCAGGAGCGGGCTCGAGGCCTTCCACGGCGAAGCGCATCGCCAGCCTGGACGCCTGCAGGATATTCAGCAGGTCGATCCTCGCGGCGTCCACCGCTCCTACCGCGTAAGCCACAGCGGTCTCTCGGATTTGCCTGTCCAGCTCCGTCCTCCGCTCGGGAGTGAGCCGCTTGCTGTCGTCGAGTCCCGAAAGCCCCGCTGCCCGGTCGAGCACGACGGCGGCCGCGAAGACCGGGCCGAACAGGCATCCCCGTCCCGCTTCGTCGATTCCCGCGATCCTTCGGAATCCGCCTCGATGCGCCTCGGTTTCGAGCGACCAGGTCGGCTTGCCGTCGTAGCCGTCGGACCGCCCCATTCCTAGACCTTGGTGCGGTACTTGTCCTGCAGCATGCCGAGCTTCTCTTCCATGCTCATCTTGGAGCGGCCGCCCTTTTTCCGCCTTTCCGAATCGGGCCCGAAGCTTCGAACGAACGGCCTGCGCCGGTCGGAACCATCAGAGCCGCGTCCCCCGCGCCGCCGCTCCCCTCCGTCCGTGCGGGGCATCCTGGGCGGGCGGGCACCGTTGCGGTCCCTGGGCGGGCGCGAGCGCGGTTCCCACATCGTGAGCCCAATGCGCCTGCTGCTTTGGTCTGCGGCCTTGATGAAGACTTCGACCGAGTCCCCCACCTGGAGGCTTGGCTTCGATTCCTTCATGTGCTCGCGGCTGATCTGCGAAATATGCAGCAGCGCGTCTTGGTCCGCGCCGATGTCGACGAACGCGCCGAAGTCAGCGATGCTCGCTACCACGCCGCTGATCTTGCAGCCGGGAACCAGTTCCTCGTCCGTTCGGAGCGGCACGGCGGGTTTCGGGAGCTGGAACTCGCCCCGGAAGTTGCGCCGGGCAGGCTTGAACTCATCGAGGGCGGATCGCACGAACACGACCGAGCGCTCCGGCGTTGCGAAGTGCCCGGGATTGATTTCCTCCAGGCGCTCTGGCTCGGCCAGCAGCGCCGCTACATCGCAACCGGCGGCTTCCGCGAAACCCTCGTGCAATTCCCGGTACTCGGGGTGCGCCCCCGTGCCGTCGAGCGGGTCGCCGCCGTAGACCCGCAGGAATCCCACAGACTGCGCGAAGATCCGCTCGCTAAGGCCATCGACCTTGAGCAGGTCCGTGCGGAACCCGAACGGCCCGTTCTTTCTTCGGTGCTCCACGACTCGCTTGGCGAGTCGCTCCGTGAAGCCAGGGACCAGAGACAGTAACGCGACCGAGGCGCGATTCGCATCGACCCCGACATCATGCACGGCGCGCTGGACCGTGAGGCTGAGCGCCTCGCGGAGCTGCTCGGCGTTGACCTCGTGATGGTGGCTTCCGATCCCCACGGTCCGGGGATCCGACTTGACCAGTTCGGCCATCGAATCCTGGGCCCTCCGCGCGAGGCTGGCGGCACTGCGCAAAGCCGGCTCCAGTCGCGGGAATTCGCGCTTGGCCGTCTTCGACGTGGCGTAGATCCAGGTCCCGCTGTCGCGCATCGCCCGCCAGGCGATGCCGGACTTGCCCGACTTGCGGATCTGCGAGCGCAGGAACTTCTCGGTGGACCGCTGCCGCGGCCCGGACGGGAAGACGATCAGATCGACGTCATGAGCGGTCAGGATCTCGCTCAGCTCCGCGTGCCGCACTTGCAGCCGGACGCGTTCGGTCGCTTTGGCCTCGCCGGTACCGTCGCCCTTCGGGCCAGCCTCCTTCGCCGTGGCGGCCGGCTCCGGGGCCGGATCTTCCGCAGCCGGCGTGCCATCGTTGGCGGGTGCGGCGGAGGGAGGGTTCTCGGTCGGCTCGGGTGCTTGCGATGCCTGGACCGGGTCGGCGGGTGCGGCGGCAGGAGGTGCTTCTCCAGAGTCCGCCACCGGCGGTGCGCTTGTCACGGGCGCGGGTGCCTGCAGGTCGGCTACGACCGGTTGACGGTCCTGGGGAACCGATCGCTCGGGGGGCGGCTCGCTCCGCGACCCGGCCTCCGCTTCGCCCTGTCGGACGATGGCGCAGTCGATCAGGTCGCCCTTGCCGTCGATCAGCGCCGCGCGCCACCCGCCGTGGCGGCCCGTCTCGATGCCGACAATAGTCAAGCCGTGCGCGACAGGAGCTAGCAGGGCGTCCCGCAGCACCTTGCAGTACGAATCGACCGCTCGGCTGTCCGCCTGCTCGTCGAGCTGGCGGAGGACGTCCTTCTTGACGCGCTCGGCCAAGCCGTTCCGGAGCGCTGCGGCGACTACCTGTCTCAGGTGAGGTGCGTAGCCCGACTCGGCGTCCTTGAGCAGGCATCGCTCTAGGTATTGGGTGGCGGCTTCCAAGGGGAACTCGGTGCTTGCTTGCAAGAGACCCGTACGCATGCCTCGACGTATGGACAGCAGCTTCTGCCAGCCGATTTCGGACGCCTTCGCCCGGAATCCGTCCAGCGCGCTATATCGCGGTTCCTTGCGGGCGGCCGGCTTCGTGGCCAGTACGATCTCGCAGTCCCGGCGGCACAGCCTGCGCAGCTCGCGTAGGATCTCCGGCTTGTCGCTCAGCCAGCGCGACGCGATAGCGTACGCCCCGTCCAGCGCTTGCTCCGCGCTTTCCACGCCCTTCTCCGGGTCCACGTGCTTGTCCGTCTCGGCGGGGATGTCGAGACCGTCTTGCTGGAACCACAGCATCCGAGCAAGCGGGTCCAAGCCCTTTTCGATAGCTTCGTCCGCCGCCTCTCGCCTGCGAGGGCGGTAGGGAGCGAAGATATCGTTGAGTTCGGTGCGATCGCCGGCCTGCTCGAGCTGCTGCTTCAGCTCGGGTGTCAGCACGCCTCGCTGACCGAGCGTCGCCAGCATCGAAATGCGGTGGTCGATCAGGTCCTGATGTTCCTTGAGCGTGCGCAGGACGCTATGGACGCGTTGCTCGTCCAGCCCACCGCAAAGGTCAGCCCGGTACCGGGCAAGGAACGCGGCAGAAGCACCATTCTCGACCTGCTGCACGAACTCCAGCAGATCCTTCAACGGAATATTAAATTCCCCGGATACCTGAACGAAGACATCCACGGGAAGCCCTGTAAGGGGTTTCATTACTCAACCAAAGACCCTAAACGCTTCCTGTATCATAGGTCAAACGATGCCTCGGTTGCGAGCAGGGCAGTGGGTTTGCTGTCTCGCCGCGCTCGCGGCGACGTCATTCCCGGCAGCTGCCCAGGTCATCCAGTTCGAGTCGAACGGGATGGACTACCAAGTTCTTACGCGCGACGGACTCACGCTTATGTGCGCCGCCATGCCGTTCAAGACAAGCCGGTATGCCGTGATGCATGTCGCAGTCAGCAACGGCAGCCCCGAAACATGGCAGGTCGATGCCGCCGACTTCGCCTTCGAGTACCGAGATGGCACGGTCATTCGTGCGGTTTCCGAGGAGCGGGTTATCGACGAGTTCTTCCGCACAGCGGGGCGCTCCGAGTTGCTCAAGTTGCAAACCGCCTACGAGCAGGCGCTCTACAACAACCAGTACATCCGCCCGAACAACGGTTACGAGAAGCGAAGGCTGTCAGCGCTGGCCTTCGGTCCGAAGGGCTTGAAGGCATCCGCGGCTGCGGCCGCGATCACCTTCGCTAGCGGCAAGGTCAGTCCCGGGGATTCCACCGACGGAGCCCTCTTCTTTCCGACGGCGGGGCGCCAGCTTGGCCCGGGCAGGATCGTTGCGACGGTTGGACCGGTGAGCTTCGAGTTCCTGTCCGAATAGACCCGGGCCGTCGCAGGCCACGCCGTTTCCGGCTGCCAATGCCCCAGACAACACGGTGAAGGAGGCCAACCGGAACTGTCCTCACTAAGAAGCGGCCCAGCACCGCATTCCCGACACTGCTCCGGGCCCGGGCGGCTCGAGCTCGTCCTCTCCCACCTTGGCATCGTTTGAGTCCTAGCCGATCGCGAGCGCTGCATCGATTGGGACCCTGCAAGCGGTGTGCGGGGGAGTAGGGCAACGCCGGTGCAGAGTGCGCGGGGCACCGAGCGAGGCCTGCGTGCAGCGCGACCTGCTTCCAAGTTGAGCTTGCTGTCATGTCCTGGTTTGGCCTCGTGAGCTGGGATTGGGTTCGACGGGCGACGGTGAGTCTCGCGCTCGCGCCTCCTCGTCTTTCGGAAGTGCAAGCAGCCGTTCGCTCCGCCAGCGGCGGGCGATCCTGACGTGCTCGGGTTCGCGGCGGTAGACGATGCGAAACGGTGGATGGAGCAGCTCCCGCAGGGATGACTGCTCGAACTCTGGCGCAGTCCGGCCCAGCAGCGGATGGTGGCGTAGAGCCTAAATTCGTGCAAGGAACTCAGAGACGAACTGATTGCCAGCAGCGGGCACACCCTGCTCCGCGTACCAACTCCTCAGCTCCCCAGATCTGCCATTGTGGACCCGGCGAAAGGAACGGACGAGTTTGGCATCTGGCTACTTGAGGCCGAGCCGGGCCTTGGTGGACGGCAACTATACTCGGACCATGGCGGGGATCCTGCGTTACGGCTCGTACGTTCCGTACTGCCGCCTGCAGCGCTCCGTCCTGGCCGGCCGCGGCCGCGGGGAGCGCGCGGTCGCCAGCTTCGACGAGGATGCGACCTCGCTGGCGGTGGAGGCGGGCCGCGAGGCGCTGCGGGGCTCGGGGCTGGCTCCGGCCAACCTGCTCTTTGCATCCACCTCGCACCCCTACGCCGAGAAGCTTAACGCCGCCGCGCTTCACGCAGCCCTCGAGCTGCCGTCGGAAGCCCGGGCCATCGACCTGTCCTCTTCGAGCCGGACCGGTCTGGCGGCGCTTGGCCTGGCCTCTCACCTAGGAAGCGAGCCCGTGCTGGTCTGTGCGGCGGACGTGGTCGTGGGCGCGCCTGCGGGTCCGCGCGAATCCATGGGCGGCGATGCGGCATGCGCATTCCTGATCGGAGAAGGGCCGGGCGTTGCGGCGGAGATTGTCGGCACCGCCTCCCACACCGAGGAGTTGCTCGACGTGTGGCGCGGGCCCGAGCAGCCGTTTGCGAGGCAGTGGGAGGAGCGCTTCGTGCAGCAGCGCCTCGTTCCCGCTCTTGCCGGCGCATTCGAGAGGTCCTTGCGAGATGCCGGAATCTCCGTGCGGGAGCTGTCGCGCGTGGCCATTGACACCGCCCACCCCAGAATCGCCGCCTCGCTTGCGAGGGCGGCCGGCTTGAAAGCCGCCCAACTGGCCGACGATCTGTCAGGCAGCGTGGGCCGGGCGGGGGCAGCCCACGCCGGCCTGCTGCTGGCGAGCTGGCTGGATTCCGCGTCACCCGGCGACAGGTTCGCTGTTCTGTCCGCCGCAGACGGCGCCGAAGCCCTGATCTTGGAGGCCACGGCAATCGTAGCGGCGGCCCGTCCGTCGCACGCGGTGTCCGCTTGGATCGAATCGAAGCGCGAGGGGCTTTCCTACCAGACGTACCTGAAATGGCGGGAGATCCTCCCCTTCGAGCCGCCGCGCCGCCCGGATCCGCCTCGGCCGGCCGCTCCGCCGATGCAGCGGTCCGAGCGCTGGAAGTACGCGTTCGTCGGATCGCGCTGCAGGTTGTGCGGAGCGGCCAATCTGCCGCCGCAGCGGGTCTGCGTGAACTGCGGCGCGGTCGACGCAATGGATCCAGCGCCGTACTCCGACGCCACCGCGCGGGTTGCGACGTACACGGTCGACCATCTGGCGTATTCGCTGCAGCAGCCTGTTGTCGCGGCGGTTGTCGACTTCGACCAGGGCGGGCGGTTCGCATGCGAGCTCGCCGACGTGGAGCCGGCCAAGGTCGAGATCGGGCAGGAACTCGAAATGACATTCCGCAGGCTGTACACTGCGGACGGCGTCCGCAACTATTTCTGGAAGGCGCGCCCCCGGCGGTAGCATCGGGGAGAGGAGGACAACGGCAATGGCCAGCAAGGGAATCCGAGACCGCGTTGCCATCGTAGGGATGGGATGCACTCGATTCGGAGAGCACTGGGATCGCGGTGCGAGCGACTTGCTCGTGGAAGCCGCCCTGGAAGCTTGCGCGTCGGCGCGGATCGAGCGCGATGCAGTGGATGCCTACTGGATGGGCACACTGACGAGCGGTTTTTCCGGCCTGATGCTGTCCGAGCCGCTGAAGACCGGCTACAAGCCCATTACCCGGGTGGAGAACTTCTGCGCGACGGGTAGCGAGGCCATTCGCAATGCCGCCTACGCTGTCGCTTGCGGAGCCTACGATCTAGTGATGGCGATCGGCGTGGAGAAGCTCAAGGACTCCGGCTATTCGGGTCTCGTGTCCGGCGGCGGGATTCCGTCCGACGGGACGCAATCGTCGATGACCGCGCCCGCCACGTTCTCGCTGCTCGCGCCCGCCTACTCGAAGAAGTACGGCTTGGATTTGGAGACCTTGCGCCACGTGCTCACGCGCATCGCGTGCAAGAATCACGCCAACGGCGCGCGCAATCCCAAGGCCCAGTACCAGCGAGCGGTGCCGGCGGAGAGAATCGAGAGCGCTCCGAAGGTTGCCGGGATGCTGGGCGTGTTCGATTGCTCGGGCGTGAGCGACGGGGCCGCCGCCGCGATTCTGTGCCGCGCCGAGGACGCACACAGGTACACTGACAATCCCCTGCTCATCAAGGCGCTGTCATTCATCGCAGGCCCTGCGGACGGTGCGAAGCGGCAGGACTACGACTACACTTCGTTCCCGGAAGTGGTCGCCAGCGCTGCGGACGCGTACGCCCAGGCGGGGATTCGCGACGCTCGCGAGGAGATCTCGATGGCGGAAGTGCATGATTGCTTCACGCCGACCGAACTCGTGCTGATGGAAGACCTGGGCTTTTCGCGGAGGGGCAACGCTTGGCGCGATACGCTCGACGGACGGTTCGAGATAGGCGGAGAGCAGCCGGTGAATCCAGACGGGGGCCTGAAGAGCTTCGGACATCCGATCGGAGCCAGCGGCCTCCGCATGATGTACGAGATGTGGCTCCAGTTCCGCGGCGAGGCCGGGGAGCGCCAGATCCCGTCTCCGAAGCTGGGCTTGACGCACAATCTCGGCGGTGCGCCGGGGCGGTGCGTGAGCTTCGTCTCGGTCGTGGGAGCGAACTAGACGGACTTCTCAGCTAGCCCTCGTTCGTCTGCGCCATCGAGTCCGCCTGCCTGGGAGAAACGGGCGTCCATCCGAATTCCTTGGATCCGTCCCGGTGCGATCTGACCCGGTCCGCGATACGCTGAATAGCGTTCCCAGCGAGCTGTCTGCGGCGTGCGTCCCACTACTGCCAGTCTGGTCGACCTTCGCACTTTGCGGGGCAGCGATCTCCAGCCGGTCTTGGAGGCGCAGGCGCTGCATTGGCAGGAGCACTTCGCTTGGGACTGCCGTCAAGGAATGCTCGCGACTCGCCGCCTCCTCGACCGGCGCCTCTTGATGGGCCGGGCCTTGGCCCGTGAGGGCCGCCCGGTCGGGTACGCCTATTTCGTCCCGGAGGGGCCCAGGGCAACTGTGGGAGACCTGTTTGTCGCCGATGGTGTCGGGAGCCTCTGGTCGCACAAGTTGCTGGAGAGCACCTTGAACGCTGCCTGCCTGCATTGCGGTGTCCGGAGGGTCGAGGGCCAGTTGCTTTGCCTTGACTGGCTTCCAATCGCCCGGCCAGCCATTCGAGGGGTGTTGCGAACATATCGCAGAGCACTGATGCTCAAGAGCGGCCTTGACGGACTTCCGGCCGAGGCGCCCGCTACCGATGCCGTGCGGTATCTCCCGTGGTCGGACGGATTTTTGCAGCATGCTTCGGAACTGGTTGTTTCGAGCTACCGAGGGCACGTCGATTCGAGGATCAACGACCAGTACTCGAGCGTTCCCGGAGCGCGGCGGGGCCTGGAGCAGTCCACGCGGCAGTTGCGGAACGGCCGATTCTTCCCTCCCGCCGGGATCGTGGTCCGCGAGTCCGGCTCGTCCGCCTTGATCGGGCTGTGCCTCGGCAGCCTCGTGTCTGACGCAGTGGGACATGTCTCCCAGCTATGCGTTTCTCCGTCATCGTCCGGCCGCGGGCTTGGATCCGAACTGCTCCGCCGGGCTCTCCGCGCGTTTGCGGGCGCGGGATGCGAAGCCGTCAGCTTGACGGTCACTGCGTCCAACTCGAGGGCCATCCGCCTCTACGAGCGCCACGGGTTTCGAACCATCGCATCCTTCCCCGCCTTCGTCTGGCAGAGAATCTGACGATGCCGGGTCCGCCGACAGGCTGGCGGGGCTCGGCGCGAGGATGTCCGGATCGGGGTTCCGGCGTCCGAGCCCGCAGCGGGTAGAGTAGGCAGAGGACTGGTGATATGCGGATCGGCGTGATCGGACTCGGCTTCATGGGCAGCACCCACCTCGAAGCCTACGGGAAAGTGCGAGGATTCGAACTCGCCGCGGTCTCCAGTTCGAGCCCGAAGAAGCTGGCGGGTGACCTGAGCGATGTTGGCGGCAATCTCGGGCGCGGCGCGGGCGTGATCGATTTCGGATCTGCCGCCCGCTACTCGCTCGCCGAGGACTTGATCGAAGATCCCGGCGTCGAAGCCGTTGACATCTGCACGCCCACCTACTTGCACAAGCCGCTCGCCCTTCGCGCGCTTGCCGCCGGCAAGCACGTCCTGGTCGAGAAGCCCATGGCCCTGAGCGGCGGGGACTGCGACGAGATGGTCCGGGCCGCGCGGGCCGCGGGCCGCGCTCTGATGGTCGCGCAGGTGCTGCGGTTCTTTCCGGAGTACGCAATCGCCCGGTCGATGATCCTCTCGGGCGAGATCGGCGTCGTGAGGGCCGCGACGTTCCGCCGCCGGTGCGCGGCTCCGGCCTGGGGCCGCTGGCTCAAGGATCCCGCCCGTAGCGGAGGCGGCGCTCTCGACCTCCTCATCCACGACCTTGACTTTTGCCAGCACGTGTTCGGGAAGCCTGGCGCGATTCGCGCCGTAGGATGCGAGGATCTCGAGGCAGGCATCGATTTCGTCGACGCCCGCCTCGACTACGGAGACGGCGTGCCCGTGCTCGTTTCGGGCGGCTGGCACCATCCTGCGAGCTTCCCGTTCTCGATGGAGTTCACCATCCTTTGCGACGGCGGGACGCTCGATTACAGTTCCGACAAGACTGGATTGAGACTCCACTCCGCCGCGGGAGAAGCTGTCGATGTCGAATTGCCGGAACGCGACGGATTCGTGGCCGAGCTGCAGGCGTTCGCGGACGCCTGCGCCACCGGCGAGCCTCCGTCGATCTGCCGACCCGAGGACTCCGCCGAATCCCTCCGCATGGCGCTCGCGATGAATCGGTCGCGCGCCCGGGGCGGCGTGGCAGCGCCGGTCGGGTGAGCCGCCCGTTGGGAATCGTGTCGCCCGTTCAAAGCCGCGTGCCGCAAGCAAACTAGTCATTCGCTGGGCTAGCTCACAGCCTGCCGGTTCGCGTCGTCATGCGTGCGCCCTCGCTGGCACAACTCCTCCGCTCGCGAACCGGGCCGTTCCTCCGGCCGTGACCCTGTCGAAACGCTGGCAGCCCGAACTTGTTCTCACTTGATTCCCGGGCAAGCCCCAAGCGGGACGCCCTGCGAGGTATGATAGTAGGGATCCAATATTCATATTGAAGATTTCATGCGGATTTCCGAGCGAGGCCAAATCACGATTCCCAAGGCCCTGAGGGACCGCTATGGGATGAACCATAACGTCGAAATCGAGATCACCGCTACCGAACAGGGCCTTCTGATCCAGAAGCGAACAGCCGGTAAACACCCTGTGGAACGCGTGTACGGCATTCTCGGCGGCAATGGAAACACCGACGAATACATCGAGGAAATCCGGGGCCGGTGATTTCCGCCGTCGACACAAGCGTCCTGCTGGACGTTTTCCTCCCCGACGATCGTCACGGTCCGCGGTCGGAGGAGCGTCTTTGCGCTGCCTACGACGCAGGTGCGATCATCGTCTGCGATATCGTGTACGCGGAACTCGTCCCGACGTTTGGCAACAGAGGGGCACTCGACGAGGCGCTGCGGTCGATAAATGTGAACGTCGCTCCGATCGGTGCTTCCATCGCGTACGAGGCGGGGCTGCGATGGATGCGCTATCGCCAGGCGGGCGGGCCAAGGACGCGGATCATTTCCGACTTTTTGATCGGTGCCCACGCCCTTGCCGCGGCGAATGTGTTTCTTACTCGAGACCGAGGCTTCTACGCGACCTATTTTCCAGAGTTGAAGGCATCCTAAGCGCCTCGTGGTTTTTGATTGACAGCCGAAGTCTCCAGGGCGAACTTACTTGGATTCCTTGCCGTTCGCCTCCAGGCGATTCAACTTCACGTGCCGATCATAGATCTGTCTCACGATGATCGATGAGACTTGGCCCGATGAGGTCGGCGTGCCTTGGATTCGGGAGAAGGCGAGTCAGACGCTCGATGCCCGCCATCCGAACGCGACCATGGGGCTGGTCAGCCAGTGGGAACGGGGGAAAAGCGCCCGCGGGGCACCTCGCTGAAACCGCTGGCGCTGGCCGCGAAGAACGAGCTTGATTCGGTTGCTTGAACGGGTCGAGGTGTTGGCGTAGCGGACTGAAGGCGCCCGGTTATCCAGAAGACTGGCCCGGAGCTTCCCTGTCGAGCCCCAAATCGTACCGTGCCTCCGGGGCCGTGGACGTTCAGCAAGACGAGTTCCATCGTCACATGCCTGTCATCCCACGAACTTCCGACCCCAGATCCCGTGAGACTCGCGATTGTGCGAGGTGCTCGAAGAAGCGATCCCTCTGAATGTCAGTCGAGACGGCCTTAGGTTCTCCGCTCAGCAGCAATTGAACGCCGCTCCGGTCGATCCGCAGCCTATACTCGCCACTGCCTAGCCGAACCGTCGTCTTGATGCAGTTCCATCCGTATTTGCGTGCCATATTTTCCGGGACCCGCAATGCGTTCGATGAATTGAAGAACCGGTGGGCCTGGGGCGGTTTTGTGACACGGGGCCTGAAGCGGACGAGCATCATGGTGCACCTGAATGCGCTGTTCTACAACTGGTGGTCGCTATTTGCACGGTTGATCGAGCCGGGATCGCGACAGGAAGCGAAGACGAGCCGGCCGCTGATGATGGAGGGTGAGGCCGAGTGAGGCGGCACAGCCGGCAGACGACATTGCTGCTGACGATCGCGCATAGCGCCGGGGCCGGATTGCGGTCGGCCTTTGTTGCGGTGACACGTTTCCTGCGAAAACTGCAAAACGCGCCGCAGTTGACCGGTGTGGAGCGTTGGTGAAGGATTCTGGCGCGCCTTGCAGAAATACTTTCACGGGCCACCGCCGGGGTTCCTGCCGGCCTGACAGAGACCTGCCCGGACCCATCAAAATGGGCAGTTCAACGCAGCGACTTTGATCCAACTACGGAATTTAGGTTCAAGCAGAGTGTGAACGGAGGAGGATGAGAGGGTGTGGGGATGGCTGTGAAAGACTCCATCAAACAAGGGCTACCTTTCCCGCAGCCAGAACGCTCGTTCTGTCGCGATCAGGAGTGCCATCGCGCCCCCTCGGTCGTCGCGGCCGAGAATCGCTTCGCGGTCGTAGTAGTCTCGCAGGGAGTCCTGCCGTCCCGTGCTCCGGCAGACGTCCACCAAGGTCGCATCGGACTTGACACGTGCCTGCACGGCTCTCCACGCACTGTCTGCGACGGTTTCGAACTCCGATCGGTCCAGCCAGCCCATCCGCAATCCGCGCGTAATCGAAAAGCCGATCATGGCGGTCGAGGTGAACTCGCGGTAGCTCTCCGGGCGGTCGACGACTTGATGCCATGCGCCCGTAGGATCTTGGTGCCGCACGACCGCCCGCAGGTGTGCTCTGAACGATTCCGCGACTTCCGCGATTCCCGGATCGTCGGCAGGCCAATCCGATAGAGCCAGCGCCAGGCCGAGCGCCGGAAACCCGTTTCCACGTCCCCACGCCGCCTGGTCCAGCGGGGAATGGCGGTACAGGCCGTCCCGTCGCAGGTCCAGCGCCTGCATGAACCTTAGATGCCGCAGCGCCATCCGGAAGTACCGGCTCTCTCCCGTCAGCCTGCCCACTCGAGCCAGGATTGCGCAGCCCATGAAGACCGAATCGCTCATTTCGTTGTGAAACGGCATGGACTGCTTGAGAGATTCGTCCTGCTCGAACCCGAGGTCCGCCGCGGACCGTGCCAGTTCAAGGTACCCTGGCGTGCCAGTCCGGTCGTACAGGTCGCCGAACACCAAGTGCCCCGACACGTGACTGCCAGTTGCTCGCGCTCCCAGCGACGGCTTCCCTTCGAGGAACGGCTCGACGATCCGCTCGATGTCGGCAAGCCTGCTTCTCCCGTCAAGGTCGCCTAGGCGGAGGCGGCCGATCAGCGCGAGGGCAGGAATGTACGTGGCGGTTTCGAGGGAGTGGCCGTAGGCCCGTTCCAACGCGCTTGCCACCTCGAGCGGGCGGCGCTCCAGCCTGGAACGCAGCTCGCGCCGGGCACCTGATTCGGTCAATTCGCGCGCGAGGTCTTCCAAGCGGCCGAATGCCTCCAAGCGCATTTCCTCCAGAGCCCTTCCATCGGTCGCAAGCCGGAGCGTAGCCGCGGGGACCCTTCCGACGTCCGCTGGCGTCGCGCCGCGCTGCAACGCTTCTGCTAGAGGGCTTGGAAGCTCGTCCGTGCGCAGGTCCACCACCAGGTCAGGTGCCAGCATCCCGATGAATCGCCAGAGGTACTGGGATTCGACAGCGTTCCCTCCGTACGCCGCGCCGGAAGGCGGGAACGTCTCGACCGGCGCCCGGTCCGGATACGCGTTCAGCACGGCCGACAGCGAGAATGCCGCCTCGCCCGGGTTCCGGAGCAGCGCGGCGGCGAGGTCTACCGACTCGTCGTTGCCGTCCAAGCCCGCCACAAGAAGGACGCTTGGCACGGAACTGGCGGGTTGCAGAGCCGGCCCCGCGATCACGGCGCGTATCGGGCTGCCTGACGCGGTCACGCCGACTGGCATTTCGATGGTCTCCGCCCCCGCCAGCAACCGGCAGGCCAGAATCCCGAACGCCGATCCGCGCACAGCCCCGCCCCGGCGGACCGAACCCCGCATCTCTCGGCCGGCTCCCATCTATTGCGCTCGCAAAGTCGCCGTGTGGCCGTAGAGCCGGACCTTCGGATGTTCGACCACGGCTCGGTACTCCCAATCGCGCCTCGCGTCGGCCCGGCCAAGCACCGACGCGAACTTCCCGGGAGCCGTCATTGAGGACATCTTCCTTTCGACGGGCTTCCAGGAATCGTCGGGCTCGTACATTTCGGCGGTGCCCTTCCTGCGGCGGAACTCGAAGCCCACGCGTACCGACGACGCGTCGCCCAGGCTCCGCAATTCAGCCTCCAGAACGGCGCCCCTAGCGCCCCATCCGGCACCCGGAAGCGTCTCCACTTCGGGGGGCTGCAGACCGGGCGAGGCGTTCTCGATCTTGAGCACCACCGGATTCGGCCATCGCCGGTCGTTGTAGAGTCGCTGGGCTCGATAGGCGCGGATGCGCAGGCCCTCCGGGGTTTGCTCCCATTCCGTTCCCGGAGTGACGTCGGTCCGGTATTCGAGCACTTTGTCGTTCTGGCCCAGGATTCCGACCCGGGTGCTTTCTCCTGCGTTCACGGACTTCAACACGACTGTCTTCTGCGCGCCCCAGGCCCAGTCGGAAGCGGGAACGAATGCGTAAACCGTGCCCCCTGCCTTGGCTTTCGTGAACCAGATGTCGCCCTCGTTCGTGATCACCCAAGGCCGGACGGCCCCTACCGCCTCGGCGTTTACCATCGCCCACAGGGCCATTTCACGCATTCTGGCCTCTTGTTCGACCGGAATCTCGCCATTCGGCTTCGGCCCAATGTTCAGCAGGAAGTTCCCGCCTTTCGCGCGGGTCTCGATCCACGCTGCGATCAGTTCGCTGCCCGACTTGTAGTGCTCGTTGGTGCCGCGGTACTGCCACTGCGTGCCCATCGTCATGTTGCCTTCCCAAGCCCCTTCCAAGGGAACGCCCGGGGTGTACTGCTCTGGCGTCTCGATCTCGCCCCTCGTGACGACGGTGTCGGGCGAGATTTTCCAGATCAGCTCCTTCATCTCGTCCACGATCTCGTCTCTCGGCACCGCTGCATTGGTCGGCGGGTCGAAGAACACGACGTCGATGCGGCCGTAGTTGGTCATCAGCTCCCGCTCCTGGTCAAGGTTCAGCTTGAGCAGGCCCGGATTGTTCGGGGGAAGGACCTCCGCCCGCAGCCGGCTGATCAGCGTCCCTTGCCGGTACAGGAAGTTGAAGTCGTCGGGCGAGAAGTACCATCCGACGGCGATTCCCTCGGCGCGAAAGGCGTCGGCGATTTCCTTGGCCGTGTCGCGCCCGAAGGGGGTGTTCATGATGTTGAAATCCGTCGTTGCGGTTTCGAACATGCAGAAGCCCGAATGGTGCTTCGCAGTGAAGACCACGTAGCGGAACCCCGCCAGCCTCGCCACCCGGGCCCATTCCCGCGGGTCGAACTCTTTCGGGTTGAAGCTGCGCGGCAGCTCCTCGACGTAGCGCTTGAGGTATGCTTCGTCGGCACCCACCATGGAATGGCTGATCACCGAGGTGATCTGGCTGTCGAGGCTCCAATGGATGAACAGGCCGAGGCCGAGATCCCGGAACCATTCAATGCGCTCGGGCTTGTTTGCGGCTGAGCCGTCGCCCGCGACGGCCAGCAGCAGGCAGGCCAGTACGATTCGCTTCATAGTGGAGTTCTGGTATTGTGCCACACGGTCCGGACGGGCCAGCATCCGTGCCCGGCCGGGGCCTCAGCCGAGCATCGCAATTACCAGCCCGCTCCGAATCTTCGGCGAGAACCAAGTCGACTTCGGGGGCATCATTCGCCGCTGGCGGCAGACCGCCACGAACTGGTCCATGGCGACCGGAGGCAGGGTCACGGCGAAAGCGTACTCGCCTGCGTCCACGCGATCGCGGAGGTAGCTGGCGTCGCGATTTCCCCCGACGAACGTCAGGCGCTCGTCGCGGGGATCGGCGATGGCGCAAATCTCCTCGAAGATCCGTCGCTGCACGATGGCGGCGTCGATTGACTCCGCGGCATTCGCCGGATCGAACGACTCCGGCCTTGGAGAGAGCTGGAGCCAGCAGCCGTCTGCATACAGCCCGACACAATGCCGCTCGACTGGCTGGTAGTCCGCCCGCCCGGCGGACCGGCTGACCTGGAACGCCGCCGACAAGGCGACGCGCCAAGCGTCCTCTGACCGGGACCCGTCATGCACCAAGCGGTTGTAAGGGGCTAGGCCCATCCTGGATGCAGGGAAGACCACCGCCAGGAATCCGTCGAGACCGAGCATTGCCGCCGCAGCGCTGCGATGGTTGCCGTCGGCGACGTAAGCGAATGGCTCCTCGCGGAGCGCACGTACCAGAGTCCTGCGCTCGCGCGATTCGGCGAGCAGCCAGATCCGATGGCGGCAGCCATCCTCGGCCGTGGCACCGAAATCGGGCGCCCGCCGGTCGGCGCACTTCTCGAGCAGTTCGGCGAATCTTCCGTCGGAGTCCTCGACAGCGTTGTTTACCGTGCCGACGATCGCTCCCGTCGCCCGGATTAGATCCGCCCGCCCGCGTGCCTTCTTCGGACGAACGCCTTCATTCCGTACGATGGAACCGTCCGGCGTCCGCTCCGTCAGGATGTCCTTGGCCGGCGCAAGCCCGCCGAGCCCGATCTGTCGGACCCCGGGCCGCTTCGGATCGGCGATTTCGTAGACGAACATGGCATCGCCAAGCTCTCGGGTGAGCGGGCCGTCGCGCAATTCGGCCATGCGAGCGCTGGCGGCTTGGAGCGCCTCGGGGGATCCCTCGGCCAGCATTCCGTCGAGCGACGCTGCGCACGCGTGGGGCATGGTAATGCGCAGGACGCTGTCCGGCTCCCGCCGGAGGAGGTCGAATATCTCACCGTCGCCCTGGAACTCGTCGTAGTTCGGGCTGGAGAGAGCTTGGGCGGCTTCAGAACCGACAGGTACCAGCGCGCGAGGGATCGGATTGAGCGTGACCATGTGGGAGGCCCGCGACGTGCCGGGCGCCGCGGCTACTTCCAGCTTCTCCCGATGGAGGAGCTTCCCGCAACTTCAGCCGCCCGCGTCCGCGCCCGGTGGCGGATGCGAAACCTCAGGACCGCTTGCTCGGTCTTATCATGGGGATTGACAGAGAGAAGCCCGATGCATGCGAGAGATCTCCTGAAAGGAATACTGATTCTGGCGCTGGCGCTCCCGATGGGTTTTGCGCAGAAGAAGTCGCCCATCAACGGGACGTGGAACGTGAACGTTGGCGGGCAGACGTACCGGATCGAATTCGTCGAGGAGGACGGCGATGTCAGGGGGACAGTGACGCTGCCCAGCGGGGAGTCGACAGATGTCGAGTACGGGCTGGTCTTTGCCAAGGAACTGGAATTTTCCACGGTCGAGAACGGTGTCGAGTTCGAGTGGACGGGCGAGGTGAGCCGGAATTCCATCAAGGGCGAGCGCGTCAACCTCGACGACGAGACTTCTTTGCGGTTCGCTGGCAAGCGGGCTCGGTGAGCGCGGCCCGGCGGTCAGTTCAGGTAGTACGTCCGGTACAGCGTGTCGCGCTGCTTCGGGATGAAGCCGGCTTCGCGGATCATCCTACGGAGATCCTCTTCTGTTGCCGAATGGCTAGCCCCGGCCTGGCGGACGACGTTTTCCTCGAGCATCACGCTCCCTACATCGTTGCCGCCGAAGCGCAACCCGAGCTGGCAGACCTTCAATCCCTGCGTCACCCATGATGTCTGGACATTGAGGAAATTGCGGAGGTAAAGACGCGAAATTGCCAGCGTGCGAAGGAACTCGCAGGCGGTCGTCTCTTCGGGCACTTTCTTGCCCAGCGCCGTGTTGTCTGGCTGGAACGGCCACGGAATGAAGGCAGTGAAGCCGCCTGTCTGGTCTTGGAGCTGGCGCAGCGTCTCTAAGTGCCGCACGCGATGCTCTGCGGTCTCTCCGCAGCCGAACATCATCGTCGCGGTCGTATGCATTCCGATACCATGCGCCGTGCGATGGACCTCGATCCAGTCTGCCGTGGTGCATTTCAGCCGTGCGATGCGGAATCGGACCTCGTCGTCGAGAATCTCCGCGCCCGCGCCGGGCATCGAATCCATGCCGGAATCGCGTAGCCGCAGGAGGGTGTCCCTGATCGTGAGCCCGCTGACTTCGGCTATGCAGAGAATCTCGGGTGCCGACAGGCAATGCAGCTGGATTTCGGGGAATCGTTCCTTGAGCCCGCTGAAGAGCGATTCGAAGTAGCCGATGTCGAGATCGGGGTTGACCCCCCCTTGCATCAGGACCCCGGTCCCGCCGCAGTCCACGGTTTCCTGGATCTTCCCGGCGATCGTCTCGAACGGCAGGACATAGCCTTCCTCGTGCCCCATGGGTCGGTAGAAGGCGCAGAAGCTGCAGTACTCGGTGCACTCGTTCGTGTGATTGATGTTGCGGTCGATGATATAGCTCGCGATGCCGTGCGGGTGGAGCGATTCGCGGACTGCGTCCGCCTCCATCCCGATCCCGATCAGGTCGTCGCTTGCGAAGCAATCGAGCGCTTGGTCGTTCGTCATCGTCTCCCTGCCTACCTCGAAAGCGCAGGTTCGGGAAGGAACCGCATATCGATATCGCGGGCGGCTTCGGTCAAGCCCAACTCGGAAGCGAGCCGGAGGTACACCCGCATGGCCTCGCGCTCGCGGTCGCCAATGTCGTAGCGCACGTACCGCGTGAGATATTCCCGGACGACGTGGGGCGCGAAGCCAAGCCTAGGGCTCTCCCCCCTCACGATCTCCTCGATCCGGCCCCGCCCGTAGTGCGCGGAATCGGCCAGGGCATCCGCCAGGCCTTCAGGATTGGCGAGGTTCTTGACGCCCCACACGGCGAAGACCATCGGCAGGCCGGTCATCTTCGTCCACTCCGCTCCGAGGTCATAGGTATGCACCGGCTGCCCGCTCCACTCGGTCATTTCGGTATCGATCCTGAGCGCCGGGTCTCCGATCACGAGCGCGGCGTCCGCGACCTGCAGCATCTCGTCAAGCTTCGGGGGGTAGGGCCGGACCTGCGGCCTGATTCCGTGCATGTGCGCTGCCACGATCTGGGCGAGGACGATCGACGTGCGGGATCCGGTGTCGGCCGCGAACGATTCGATCGCGGCAAACGGCTTCTTGGACACGAGCACGATGCTGCGGACAGGACCGTGGCTGGCTACGCCGACACCGGGAACCACCACAAGGTCGGGCTGCCTCGCGAGTTCGATGACGGGCACGAGTCCAACGTCAATCTCGCCGCGGCGGAGTCGGTCCGCGCACTCCGAGGGCAACGCGAAGCTGAGGTCGAAAATTCCGCATTGCGGGCCGTGCGACAAGCCCCAGACCAACGGCGCCGTGTTCAAGTAGCTGACGGCGCAGACTCGAAGCTTGCCTGCCATGACAGCGCTTCGATTGTAGCAAGGAGGCAGGGCGGGCCTCGCCCCGCGGCCGGCCGGGCTCGCGCCGGTAACCTGTAAGTGCGCGGTGCGCCATTCTTAGGTAAGGATTTCTTCGCATGATTTCTCGGCTCGGCTCCCTGTTCCTGGGAGCGATTTTCTTTGTTGTCCCGTCGCTCCAAGCGGCGGACGGCTATACCATTCGGACACCTGTGCTGGGCTACGTCTTCGATCAGGAGGCGGGGTCGCTCCACCGGCTCGACGGCATTCCCGGCGCGTCCTGGGTCGGGGAAGCGATCGACCTGGGGCTAGTTATCAAGCAGGTCTACATCGCTCCGACCCAGATGTTCGCGATCGCTCGCGACGATCAGGGCCGGACGCTGTTCGTGGACTTGGTGGCGGAGCCTCCGAAGGCTGTGGAGCTCGAAGGGGCGCTTGGCGAGACAACCGGCGCGATGATCAGCCCGATGGCCCGCCACGCGGCGCTCTATTCGACCGAGACCGGGCGAATCCAGCTGCTCGAAGGTCTGCCGGGCCTTCCGACAGTAGGAGAGACCGTTCAGCTCGACCAGGGGGTCGGCGCCTGGACCGCCTTCGCGATCAGCGACACGGGCGTGATCGCGGCGGCAGCGGCGAGGCCCGATGCCGGCTCGCTCTTCATGCTGAACGCCGGAAGCTCCGCCGTCCGGATAGCGGGGGTCCAGCGCGCCGGCGAAATCGCTTTCTTCGCGGGCAGCAACGATGCGGTCTTGACAGACACAGCTGCCGACGAGATCGTCCTGTACCGGGACGTGGTCGCCCGCAGGCAATCCTCCGTGATCGCGTCGGCGAACGACGATGTGAAGAATCCTTTCGGAGCAAAGCCGACGGTTGACGGGCGTTTCGTGGCCGTGGGAATGCCTGGCGGCATCGCTTCGATTCCTCTATACGGAGGAGCCCCGGTCTTTGCTGAATGCGCTTGCGCGGCGACGTCCCTGGCACCTCTCGCCGACGGGAATGTCTTCCGGCTGACCGAGGATATCCGCGAGCCGCTGCAGATCGCTCAGGTGGGAGCGGACCCGCGGGTGCTCTTCGTGCCGGCGCTTCAAGTCGAAGACGAAGCAACCCAGTAGCACCGATCCCGTTCGCCCGACAATTCCTGTTCAGGCCCGCGCAGCCCTGCGGCGCGACTTGTTCCTGCCTCAGCACTCCGCTTCGGGCATGGGTGCGGTCTGGACCCCGGGGAGCGCTGCGCTCTCCGGAACCGGGTTTCTCGCGTTGCTCGCCAGGGCCTTGACGGCTCGAATGTACACTGGGCCGAATGGCCCACTACGAGAACCTCCTCAGCGAGCTTGACAATGGAATCGCGGTGCTGACTGTCAACCGCCCCGACAAGCTCAACGCGCTCAACGGGGCAACCGTCGGTTCGCTTGACCGATTCTTTCGGGACGCGGCTAAGAACGAAGAGACACGCGCGGTCATCGTCACCGGGGCCGGCGAGAGGAGCTTCGTCGCCGGCGCCGACATCGAGGAGGTGTCCGGCTTTACCGCCTTCGAAGGGCGGGCGTGGGGATTGCGGGGGCAGGCGATGCTGCGACGCATCGAGGCCTTGGAGAAGCCCGTGATCGCCGCCATCAACGGCTACGCGCTCGGCGGCGGGCTCGAACTGGCTATGGCGTGCCACATCAGGATCGCGTCGGCCCGCGCGAGGCTGGGCCAGCCGGAGCTCAAGCTTGGCATCGTCCCCGGATTCGGAGGCACCCAGCGCCTGCCCCGGCTTGTCGGCAAGGGGCGCGCCCTCGAGATGCTTCTTACTGGCGATCCGGTCGGCGCCGAGGAAGCTTGCGCCATGGGCTTGATCAATCGGGTCGTGGCACCGGAGTCGCTTCTCCCGGAGGCCATGGATCTGGCCGGTCGGATACTGCGCAACGGTCCGCTCGCGATCGCCCTGACGCTCCAGGCCGTCAACCGGGGGTGCGAGATGCCACTCGCCGAGGCTCTGGACTGGGAAGTCTCGCAGTACGCACTCAGTTGCGCGACGGAGGACGTGCGAGAGGGAACGCAGGCTTTCCTCGAGAAGCGCAAGCCGGCGTTCCAGGGACGCTAGCCGACCGGCGGATTCGGGCGCCTACCAGTTCGCCAGCGAACGCGCTAGCCACGCGGTCGACTCGCTCTCGTGACACGCCAGGCAAGCGTTGGGGCTCTCCTCGCGGCCGAATTGCTCTGTCATGGCGGCGTCCGGGATATCGTCGATTCGATGGGTGCCGGCTAGGAACATCATGCTGTTCATGATCTTCGGCATGTGGCAGGCCGTGCACCGGCTGGCTTCCGAGTCCGCGGCGTGCCTCGTATGGGCCGGCACGTCCTCCGCGAGCGACTCGTGGCATTGCAGGCACATTCGATTCGGCTCGTCCCGGTGCTTGAGCGAGGTGGGATTGGCACCGCTATCTGCCGGGTGGGGATCGTGGCAATGCCCGCAGTGGGCCTCTCCCTGGCGGAAGCACTGGGTTCTCATGAACGCCTCCCCGATGAACGTCGTCTCGCGGAACCTGCCGTCCTTGTAGAAGGCGGTCCGGGAGTACTCCTCGTAAGGCCGCTGCCTCCGGCGGCTGAGGAACGGGTCCTGCTTCCCCGAGTAGTTGAGCTCCCCGAGCGGTCCGGTCTCTACGATGCCGGACTGCATGTGGCATTGCGAGCAGACATCGAGATACGCCCGATGGTCGAGTAGCCTGAAGCGCAATGGCGGGATGCCCGCCTTGGGCGTCTCGGACCGCCCGTCACGCATGGCAGCCTCGTGAGCCTGCGAGGGGCCGTGGCACATTTCGCAGTTAATGCCGGTTTCGCGGAACGTGATGCGTTCCGGGACGACCAGCGAACCCTCGGCCTGCACCTGGCTTGTGTGGCAGGGAGAGCAGTGTACCTGGTAGTTGGTCGACAATTTCATGCGATGGAAGTTCCGGACAAGCGAGCGCTCGGACGGGCCGTCGTCCAAGAGCTCCCAGAAGTTCACCCACTTGCCGTGTAGGACGTTGTACTGAATCGGCACGACATGGATCCGTCCGTTCGGCAGCCGAGTAGCGTAGGCCTGCTGCCACTTCGAGCCGATTGTGTAGTCCACCCGGAATCGCTTCGTGCCGCCGTCGGCAGGCAGCTCGAAGTAGTGCTGGCGGTCCTCCACGAGCATGCGGCTGAGGAGTTCCCCTGCGGGATCGCGAAACTCGACGTCCTGCTTGAAGTCACCGATCACGTTTTCGAACGCGTACGGTCGGAACATCCGTGCCATGCCCGTCTTCGACCAGGCATCGAAAATCCCTTGGTGGCATTCGCGGCAGCCCTCGCTTCCCGCGTACACGCCAGGAGCGTCCCTTTTCGGTCGTGCGCGCCGTTCGCCGCCCTCTCTAGTCATTCGGAGCGGCCGAATCGCCGCTCGGAATTCCTGCAGGGATGCAGCCTCCGGTCCCAGTGCCCGGTGCGCGTCCCGGATCTTGGAAAGTGCGCGCCCTTGGATTGGCCCGGAGAGTCGGGCGGCCGCTTCGAATGCCGACAGCGCTTGGTCGCCGTTCCCGAGCTCCTCCTCGACGATTCCCAGGAGCATCAATGCGATGCCGTCCTCCCTGTTCAGCCGAATGGAGTTGCGGAGCGACTTCAGGGCCGGACCGAGCTGCGCGACTAGCTCTCCTGCCGGTGCCCGAAAGGCTCTGGTTGCCGCCACTCGTCCCAGCACGAAATACGCAGAAGCCTCCAGTTCCCGCGCGATCCGCTTCCACTCCGCTTCCGTGTAGAGCGAAGGCCGCCGGAATCTTCCGAGGTATTCCAGAGCGTCCAAGGCGCTGCGCTCGGCCTCGCCCAGGAGTCCCGCATGAACCTCGACATTCGCCAGAGCGACAAGAAGGGTGCTGTTCTCGGGAAGCATCCGGATCGATTTCCTGCCATGCTCCAGGCCAGCTTGCAGGTCATCCAGCGCGATGCAGGCCTTGGCCGCCATCGAGTGCGCGAAGCTGACGAGCCAAGATTCCGGAAACCGCTTGAGAAAGTCCTCGGCCAGCGCTCGCTTCCTGGCGGGGTCCTCGGCTGCCTTCAAGGTTTCGAATGTCTCGCGCTCCTCGGGGTCTTCGATCTGGTCTATCAGCGTGCGCTTCGAGGGGTCGCCCGCGTATATGACGAGGTCGAGGTCCTGCGATCGGCAGGGGCTGGCCAGACACAGGCAAACAAGGGCCAGCACCAGGCAGGGCACCGCTGCGTGCTCGAAGGGCCCGGACGCCCCATGCCTGGCTGATGTGACTGTCACTTCCGACGTCTCGCCATGGGCGCATCAACCGCCTCAAGGTAGCTGGCCAGCTGCCGCGAGAGCCGTGCGGCCACATCCGGCTCCGCGGCGCGGAGGTCCTTGGTTTCCCCGATGTCGCCGGACAAGTCGAACAGATGGGCGTCGCCGGTCTCGTACATCCTAACCAGCTTCCAGTCTCCGACCCGAATGGAGGACATCGGAGTCGTTCCCTTGAGCGTCTGGTAGTGCGGGAAGTGCCAGACCAGGCTGTCGAACCTGCGCGCCAAGGTGCCCTCGCCGTTCGACTGCAGCAGTCCGAGCAGGCTCGCTCCCTCGATTCCGGCAGGCAGTTCGGCACGCACCCGTGCCATTTCGGCGATTGTTGGATAGAGGTCCGTGCCGGTCACCGGAACCCTGCTGACGCTCCCGGCCTTGATGCCAGGGCCTCGGACCAGCAGCGGCACGCGGATGCCGCCCTCCCATGTCGAAGCCTTCTGTCCTCTCAGCGGGGCGTTGGTGGAAATCTCGTTGGGCCCTTGCTCGTGGTAGGACCCGTTGTCCGACGTGAAGATCACGTAGGTGTCGTCGGCGAGACCCAGCCTGTCAAGCGCTTGCAGAATCCGTCCAACCCCATCGTCGAGTTCGTGGGTCATCGCGGCGTGCCCCGGGTGCTTGTGGCGCTCGCCCTTGGACTTCGCCTCGAATTCCGCAACCGTCTCGTCGAAGGCGAAGACTCCGAGATGAACGGCATAGTAGGAGACTTGCAGGAAGAACGGCTCGCCTTCCTGCTTGCGATGGTCCAGGAAGTCGACCGCGCGGGTCGTGACGCTCACCGTTCGCTTCGGGTCCGGCGCGTCCGCTCTGCCCTCGCGGTTGGAGGTCGGCCCGCTGTGGTCGTCGTACCCGTGCCTGCCGGGGCCGCCGCCGCCGATGTGCCACTTGCCGAAGTGAGCCGTCAAGTATCCCGGTCGGTGCTGCTTGAGCAACTCCGCGATTGTCGTCTCCTCGTGCGGCACGTGATTGCTGTGCTGCGGCGGGATCATCGGGAGCCCCTCGTAGAATTGCCCGCTGTTGCGATTGATGATGTCCGTCATGCGCAGCTGCGACGGCGACTTGCCGATCTGGATGGCGAGCCGGGTCGGCGAGCAGTTGGGGTGCGGCGCGTAGGCGTCGGTGAAGCGCATCCCCTCCCTCGCTAGACGCTCAAGAGAGGGCGTGCTGTGATAGTCCGATTTCGAGTCCGGCTGGCTCGGGTCCATGAGCACCGAAGTGCCTACCCAGCTCATGTCGTCAGCTAGAATCAGCACGACGTTGGGCTGGGCTCGCGCCGGTGCGGCTAGAATAGCTAGCACAAGCCAGGGCAGGATGTAGCGGATTGCCATCGGCTTAGATTCTGTCGCACGACGGGCCATCTAGGCAAGGCGGCGTCGAAATGCCCTGTGGATCGGGGCCGGACCACCGTTGATAGGATGGGTTCTTGGTCGACATGCCCACCTGTCTCGCCTGCTTCGACGCAACCTGCGGCAAGCGTTACGGACTGAACGAAGTCGTCTATTCCTGCGGCGACTGCGGCAGCCTCCTCGAAGTCTCCAACTCGTTCGAGGACTCGGATCCGAGCCGGCTTCGGGCAGTCTGGACGCAACGGCGCCTTAGCCTCGCGAAAGTCGATGTCAGCGGCGTCTGGCGATTCCGAGAGATGCTGCCATTCGTTAAGGACGCGAGCCGGATCGTTACGCTGCCAGAAGGCAACACTCCCCTTTTTGACGCGCCGGGAGCGGCGTCGTATGCCGGGCTGGACGGGCTGCAGTTCAAGCACCAGGGCTACAATCCCACCGCTTCGTTCAAGGACAACGGCATGACGGCTGGCGTCACCCAGGCGAAGATCCTCGGCATGCAGCGGGTTGCCTGTGTGTCGACGGGCAACACGTCCGCCTCGATGGCTGCATACGCCGCCGCGGCGGGGATGCAAGCGGTGATATTCCTCCCGGCAGGCAATATCGCCTATGGCAAGCTCGCGCAGGCTCTCGAATACGGTGCGCTTACTATCCAAGTGGAAGCGAATTTCGACCGCATCCTGGCGCTAGTCCGGGAGCTGGCCGAGGAACTCGGAATCTATGTGCTCAATTCCGTCAACCCGTTCCGGATCGAAGGGCAGAAGTCGATCGTCATCGAAATGCTCGACCAGAGGGCCTGGCAGGTGCCGGACTGGATTGTCCTTCCCGGCGGGAACTTGGGCAATGTCAGTGCGTTGGGGAAGGGCTTGCGCGAACTCCGCCAAGCCGGGCTGGTTGATGCGATGCCCCGCATTGCCGTGATCCAGGCGGAAGGTTCGGCACCGTTTGTCGCACAGTTTCGAGACGGCGGGAACCTGCGTCCAGTCGGCGAGCCCGAGACGCTTGCGACGGCTATCCGAATCGGGGATCCGGTTTCATGGCGGAAGGCCGCTTTCGAAGTCGAATCCGCGGAAGGGCTAGTGGAATCCGTGACCGAGCAGGAGATCGCAGACGCCAAGGCCGTGATCGGGCGCTGCGGAATCGGCTGCGAGCCGGCTTCAGCGGCAACGCTGGCGGGAATCCGCAACTTGGTTGACGCCGGTGTGATCGAACCCTCGGCCGACGTCGCAGCGATCCTGACCGGGCATCTGCTGAAGGATCCGGACTACGTCTACCGATACCACTCGAGCCAGCTGGAGACGCCGACCGGCAAGCCGATCCGCTCCGCTTTCGGAAACGCTCCGATTACGGTAGGGCACGACCGCACGAGGATCGCCGAGCTGCTGGAGCGCTACGCGGAATCGTCCGGGCTATGACCCTACTGGGGATGGGTGACAGCCCCTTGGGACGACGAGGACACGAGCACCGCGTACTTGGCGAAGACTCCGGACTTGTAGCGTGACGGGCGCGCCTCCAGGGCCGCCAGCCGCGCCGCAATTTCCTCTTCGGGCAGCTCGACGTCAAGCCGCCTCTCGCCGCAGTCGACGACGACGATGTCGCCGTCCCTTACCGCAGCGATCGGGCCACCCCGGGCCGCCTCGGGCGCTACATGACCGACCATCAGGCCGCGCGTCGCGCCGCTGAATCGACCGTCGGTAAGTAGCGCCACGGTCTCTCCGAGGCCCGCCCCGACAATCGCCGCCGTGACGCCCAGCATCTCTCGCATTCCCGGCCCGCCCGCCGGGCCCTCGTAGCGGATCACCATCACGTCGCCGTCCCGGATCCCGCCGCTGGTCACGGCCTGCATCGCCGATTCCTCGTTCTCGAAGACCTTCGCCGGGCCGCGGTGGGTCAAGTGGCTGCCTCCCGCCACCTTTACGACGCCGCCTTCGGGGGCGAGGTTGCCCTTGAGGATGACGAGTCCGCCGGTCTTCTTGATCGGATCATCCAGGGCTCGGATCACGTCCTGGCCGGGAGTCTCGCCGGCGCTCGCACTGGCCTCGGCGAGCGTCGATCCGGTCACCGTCATCTGGGACCCGTCCGCGTAACCGCCGTCCACGAGCCTTTTCGCGATCAACTGGATGCCGCCAGCTTTGTCGACATCGGCAGCCACGTACTTGCCGCCAGGCTTGAGGTCGACGAGCAGCGGAGTGCGCTCGCTGATCGCGTCGAAGTCGTCAATGCTGAGGTCGACCCCGCAGTCGCGGGCCAATGCCAGCAGGTGCAGGACGGCGTTCGTCGATCCGCCGGTGGCCGCAACGCTCGCGATCGCGTTTTCGAAGGCCTTGCGGTTCATGATGTCTCGAGGTCGCCGATTCGCTTTCAGCGCCTCCATGAGCACGAAGCCAGCCTGGTACCCTGCGTCTTCCTTCCGCGGGTCGACCGCCGGAATACTCGCTGTGCCCATCGGCGAGATGCCGATGACTTCCATCGCGGTCGCCATCGTATTGGCGGTGTACTGCCCGCCGCACGCCCCCGCGCCGGGGCAGGCGTTGTCTTCGATCGTGAGGAGTTCCTCGTCGCTGATTTTTCCCGCGGCGTGGGCGCCGACGGCTTCGAATACGTCCTGGATAGTGATGTCTACCCCGTTGACCTGGCCAGGCAGGATAGAGCCGCCGTATAGAAGGACGGACGGCACGTTGACACGGGCCAGCCCCATCGCCCCAGCCGGGATAGTCTTGTCGCAGGCCACCAGCGCGATCAACCCATCGAACATGTAGCTACGTGCGGTGAGCTCGATCGAGTCGGCAATGACCTCGCGACTCACCAAAGAGCCCTTCATGCCTTCCGTGCCCATGGTGATGCCATCGCTAATGGCGATGGTGTTGAATTCCATTGGAGTTCCGCCGGCGGCGCGCACGCCCTCCTTCACCTTGACCGCAAGGTCCCGCAGCGTGAAGTTGCAAGGCATCGTCTCGATCCACGTGTTGGCGATGCCGATGATCGGCTTGGCCAGGTCTTCGTCATTGAATCCTATGGCCTTGAACATGGAGCGGGCCGGGGCTCGGTCCCGCCCGTCGGTGATCGTCGCGCTCGCGTGCTTGAGGGGATTTGACATCGTATTCGGTGTTCCAGTCGAGAAACGACCAGTCTATCAACGGCATCGGTTCAGCCGTTTGCCGTCGCTATCGGTCGCGCACCCAGCGAGACTCTCCCTGGCAGGCAGCCAAAGCCGGAGTTCGAGATCCTGGGATTCTCGGGACCGGATAAGTCTGAAGCTCCGGACAATGCCAGTCTGTAGTGTCGAAGGCGTCGATTTCCGAGTCGAAGGCGAATCTATCGCGCTTCATTCGTGAGGTTCGCCGAGGAATCGAGGTTCGGGTCCATGATCGCGGCAAGCCGGTCGCAAGGCTTGTCCCAGCAGATGCGGGGGATGAACGGGGAGTCGGAGAGAGGTTGATCCGCCAAGGTCTTCTGAGGCCGGCAAGGTAGACGAAGCCGCTGTTCTGGACGAGCCTACGCTGGTGCTGCCGGTGAGCCTTCTTGAAGCGCTCGCCGAAGATCGGACTGATCGGCCGTGAGGTATTGGCACGCTTCTGCACTGGTGCCGCTGGTCGTCGCTGAACCTGTGAGTAGTCTGGTGCGGGAGTGGTTGGCCGAAGATGGTCAGATCATCACATGGATCTGGACCCGCACCGAGAACGTCACTGCGATTGAGCGCCGGACGCGACAAGGGTCGCTGTCGCGTGTCCAGCGCCGAGAAGTGCTCGGGCGTTTCGACGCCTTCGCCAGGAATTGGGGCGAGGTGACCGACGCACTTGCTATTCGTTCCTTGGCGAACGCTGCCGGCACGCCATGACTTGCGCGCCGCCGGTGCGGGTCAGCTTGGTGCGGCGTTACTGGTCAAGGAGCAGTTGGCCGGCCCGCTCACGTTCGCCTGCTTGGACCAGCAGGTGTCCTCGGCGGCCGAGTTGGCGGACTTTCGCATACTTCTATAGGCCGATCTTCTCACTCCGATGCGTTGCGACCGGCGTGTCGGTGCTCAGGTCGGTCATGACGAGCCGGTTGCGCAGATGGTCTGGGAACGTTGGACGATTCTTCTTGTGGCCTGCCTCCGTCTGAGGTTTCCAATGGCTTGTCTTGATTTCGACCGTCAAGAGGAGAAGCGGCTCCTGTCGAAATGTCGAATTCCCAGTCCCCGCCCCCACGACATGAGGCTGCAGCATCGGCATCAAGACGACATCCGCAGCCCTCGACGATTGCAGTCGCGGATCCCATCCCCTGATTCGGAACAGTGGCGACAATCGAGCTCCTCGTACGTCGCTGACGTGGGAGGCTGCCAAGTCGGGCGGGCTGCCTGCCCGATTCCAAGACCTGCCCCCCAGCATCGACTCTGGCGCAGCGCTGGCGGTTCCGGGCTAGTCCTAGACCGATATACTGTAGGCGGTTTGCTGCGTCCTGCGGTATTTTGGTCGCTACCGTTAATTGCTTTTCCTGCATTCTCGGTCGATTTCGATCGAGATGTACGGCCTCTCCTTTCCGACAATTGCTATGCATGCCACGGGCCGGATGCCGCAAACAGGCAAGCGAACTTGCGGCTCGATCTCGAAGATCAGGCTCGACCCGCAGCAACCGAGGTCCTCAGGCGAGTAGCTAGCGACGACAAATCCAGGCGCATGCCCCCTGCCTACCTCGGGCATGACAAGCTCCCGGACAGTGACGTAGCGATTCTTCGCAACTGGGTCGAAGCCGGTGCTCCCTGGAGCGCGCATTGGGCCTTCGTGGCGCCAATTCGCTCCGAGGGGCCTTCGGTGAAGTGGGAAGACCGCGTCCGCAACGAGATCGATCGCTTCGTGTTCAAGCGTCTCGAGCAAGAGGCGCTGTCCCCTGCGAGGGAGGCGGATCGCAGGACGTTGATCCGAAGGCTGAGCTTGGATTTGACGGGTCTGCCTCCCCATGTTACGGAAGTCCGCGCCTTCTTGGACGACTCCTCTCCGGGCGCCTATGAGCGTGTGGTTGACCGGCTGCTGGAGTCTCCGCGCTATGGGGAAAGGATGGCGAGTCGCTGGCTGGATGCTGCGAGGTACGCCGATACGCAGGGCTACCAAAACGACGCTCCCGTCCAGATGTGGCGCTGGCGCGACTGGGTGATCGAGGCCTTCAATGCGAACAAGCCTTTCGACGAGTTCACGGTCGAGCAGATTGCCGGCGACATGCTGCCCGATCCCACGCTCGACCAGCTGATCGCCACTGGTTTCAATCGGAACCACCGCAGCAACAGCGAGTTGGGAATCGTCGAGGAAGAGTACAGGGTCGAATATGTCGTCGATCGAGTCGAGACCATGTCGACCGTGTTTCTAGGCCTGACGGTGGGATGTGCAAGATGCCACGATCACAAGTACGATCCTATCTCCCAGAAGGAGTTCTACCAGCTGTTCGCGTACTTCAACAACGTGCCTGAGCGCGGCAGGGTCTTGCGACCCTTCAATTCTCCGCCGAAGATTCCAGCGCCTACAAGGGCGGAGGCTCAAAAGCTCGAGGATCTCGGCGACGAAATCTCTGTTGCCGAGACGGCCTTCCAAGCGACACGCGAATCCGCTGCGCCGGAGTTTGAAGCTTGGGAGCGCAAGCTCATTCGAACGATGGAGCCATCGAATTGGCGTCCTAGCCGCGGGCTGGCGGCCATTTACGATTTCGATAGCGACCTCGGTGACGCAGTGGTATCCGGTCTAGTCGGGTACGTTGACGGCAGGGTCGGCCGTGCGGTTTCGCTCCAGGGCGGCGGTCATGTCGAGGAGCCAGGGACAGCGGACTACGACTACAACAACGCATTCAGTCTTGCCGCCTGGGTCAAGTCGGAGTCTGCCGAAGGTGTCATCGCGAGTCGCTCGCAGAGGTTCGAGACGGACGACGAGAACGCCGGGCGGGGAGTCACCCTTGTCCTCGAGGAAGGGCGATTGAAGCTCAAGCTGATCGGCCGGATGGACGATTGGATCATTGTCAGTGCTCGCGAGCCGTTTCCCCTGAATCGCTGGTCACATGTAACCGCGACGTACGACGGGTCGCGACTCGCTGCCGGTATCATCTTCTACATTGACGGTCTCAAGGTCGACACGGTCGCCGAGCTGGACTATTCCAACGGTGGCATCAAGACGAAGGAGCCGTTCCGCATAGGCGCTGGTGCCGACGAGCACAGCGGCCTGGTCGGCGATATCGACGAAGTTGCCGTCTACGACCGGGCACTCACCAGCGAAGAGGCCGCGGTGCTTGCCGTTGCCGAGAACCTCGGTGAAATCGCGCAGGTTGAGGAACACGGTCGATCGACTGGACAGGAGCGAAAGCTCGAGTGGGCCTTTGCCGACACCTACGGGCCTCCGGCTGTGCGGGCCGCCTGGGCAGGCTTGAACCGGTTGAAACGGGCCAGGGAGTCTCTTATGTCCCGCGTCTCCAGCGTGATGATCATGGCCGAGATGGATTCCGCTCGGGAGACGTTCATGCTCGAGCGCGGCGCCTACGACAAGCCTGGAGAGAGAGTGCTTCCGGGCGTCCTGAGCGCGCTTCCGCCGCTGCCCAGTTCGTCGAACAATGATCGCCTGGGACTGGCGCGGTGGCTGGTCGATCCGGCAAATCCTCTGACCGCCCGCGTGGCTGTGAACCGGTTCTGGCAGATGCTGTTCGGCGCGGGGCTCGTGCGGACGCCGGAAAATCTGGGGACGCAAGGTGAGCGGCCGACACATCCGGAGTTGATGGATTGGCTAGCTGTCGAATTCATCGATAGCGGATGGGATGTCAAATCGCTGCTGAAAACAATCGTAACGAGCGCAACGTATCGACAGGAATCGAAAGGTTCGACCGACGCTTCGCGCCAGGACCCGCAGAACAGGCTGCTCGCGCGAGGGCCACGCTTCCGACTGCCTGCCGAAGCGGTTCGCGACCAGGCGCTGCTGCTGGCCGGGCTGCTGCACGAGCGCTTGGGCGGGCCGTCCGTAAAGACCTATCAGCCGGAAGGCCTTTGGTTCGACATCGCCGCTGGCGGCGGCTACACGCGCGGCGACGGCGACGACCTCTATCGCAGGAGCCTCTATACCTACTGGCGCCGAACGATCGGTCCGCCGTCGATGCTCAACTTCGACTCGGCCACGCGGGAGACATGCGAGGTGCGAACCGAGCGTACGAACACGCCGTTGCAAGCCCTCAACTTGATGAACGACGTCACGTTTGTCGAAGCGTCTAGGAAGTTCGCGGAGCGAATGTACCTCGAGGGTGGCGAAGCCCTCGAGGATCGGCTCGCATACGGCTTCGAGATGGCGACGGCAAGGCTGCCTCGCGCCCGGGAGGCGAAGATTCTGCATAGGGCGTTCGCGAAGCAGTTGCAGAGCTTTAACGGCGCCTCGGAAGCGACGGAAAGCCTGCTGGCCCACGGAGACAGCCCGGTCCACAAGCGTGTCCGTCGAACCGAGCTGGCGGCTTACGCCATGACAGCGGGCATGATCCTCAACCTGGACGAGACGGTAACAAAGCAATGAACGCACCCGATTTCGCAGTCGATCTGACCAGGCGCCATTTCTTCGGGCGTGGTGCGACCGGTCTGGGCATTGCTGGGCTGGCACATCTGCTGGGACGAGACGCTGCCGGGATGGGCGGCCTGCCGGGGCTCCCGCACCTTGCGGCCAAGGCCAAGCACGTCATCTACCTGTTCCAGAGCGGCGGGCCGTCGCAACTCGACCTCTTCGACTACAAGCCAACGCTCGACCAACTCCACGGTACGGAATTGCCCGATTCGGTTCGCCGAGGCCAGCGTCTGACCGGCATGACGGCCTCCCAGAAGTCGTTTCCAGTCCACAAGACCTGGTACGAATTCCGACAGCACGGGGAATCCGGCGCTTGGGTGAGCGAGTTGCTGCCGCACACAGCGAGGATTGCAGACAAGCTCTCGTTCATCCGGACGATGCACACCGAGGCGATCAATCACGATCCCGCGGTGACCTTCTTCCAGACCGGTGCGCAGCTGGCTGGGCGACCGAGCATCGGAGCGTGGCTCTCATACGGCCTCGGAACCGAGAACGAGGACCTGCCGGCGTTCGTCGTGATGACTTCGCGAGGATCCGGGCGCGTCGGTCAAGCGCTGTACACCCGACTTTGGGGCAGCGGATTCTTGCCGAGTCGATTTCAAGGCGTGAAGTTCCGTTCGCAAGGCGATCCGGTGCTCTTCCTGTCGAACCCGGCAGGCGTGAGCCGCGATCGTCGCAGGATGTTCCTCGATGACCTTTCGGCGCTCAACCGAATCCAGCACGAAGAGTTCGCCGATCCGGAGATCGAGACGCGAATCGCCCAATACGAAATGGCGTACCGCATGCAAACGTCCGTGCCAGAACTCATGGATCTCTCCGGCGAGCCGGAATCCACGTTCGAGCTCTACGGCGAGGGTGCGCGCGAGCCGGGAACCTACGCCCGCCATTGCCTGGTCGCACGGCGGTTGGTGGAGCGTGGAGTGCGCTTCATCCAGCTTTTCCATCGCGGTTGGGATCAGCACCGGTCGCTGCCGCAACAACTTCCGAAACAGTGCGCCGACACCGACCAGGCTTCGGCGGCGCTGATCGAGGATCTGGACCGGCGCGGGCTGCTCGACGAAACGCTGGTGGTGTGGGGCGGGGAGTTCGGGCGCACGGTCTACTGCCAGGGCACGATGACCGGTCAGAGCTATGGTCGCGACCACCACCCGCGCTGTTTCACGATCTGGCTTGCCGGTGGCGGGGTGAAGCCTGGAGTGATATACGGTGAGACGGACGACTTCTGTTACAACGCCGTCGCCAAGCCGGTCCACGTTCACGATCTGCATGCCACGATGCTGAACCAGCTAGGCATTGACCACAAAAGACTGACCTATCGGTACCAAGGGCGTCAATTTCGTCTGACTGATATCGGTGGTGAAGTGATCCGCGACCTGGTTTCCTAGCAACCCGTGCCGGTCGGTCCGAAATCCTGTCGAAACCGGCTATTCTAGTCCTGCGTCAAACGAAGTGCAGCGCGGTGCCGAACGGGTTTGGTGCCGGGTCGCACGATGATGGCCCGCATCCGAAAGGGATGCGATTCAGCGAGGGACTTGCAAGGAGGCGAACATGCTCAAGCTGACACGACGATCACTTCTACTTGCCACGACTGCCGGCTTGCCAGCGATTGCCGAGGATCGATCAAGCCGGAATTTCGAGATCATGCGTACCGACGAAGAATGGATGAAAATCCTCACTCCTGAGCAGTATCGTGTACTGCGTCGGCACGGAACCGAGCGAGCGGGCACGAGTCCGTTGGACTCGGAGAAGCGAGCGGGCACGTTCCTTTGCGCCGGCTGCGATCTTCCGGTGTATTCCTCGCAGACGAAATTCGACAGCGGAACTGGCTGGCCCAGCTTCTGGGATGCGATCGAGGGCGCAGTCGGGACTTCCACCGACCGATCGTTCTTCATGACGCGCACCGAGGTCCACTGCCGGCGCTGCGGCGGGCATCTCGGGCACATCTTCGACGATGGACCGCGCCCTACCGGCAAGCGCCACTGCATTAACGGCGTGGCAATGAAGTTCCAGGCAGATTGAGGGGCAGCACATGAGAATCCTCGCGATCGCAATTCTGATGGCACTTGCCGCGAACAGTGCTCCGCAAGCAAGAGCGCAGCAGGCAGAGACCGAAGCCGCCGTTGCGGTCTTCGCCGGGGGCTGCTTCTGGTGCATGGAGCCACCATTCGACAAAATTGACGGCGTGCACTCAACCGTCTCGGGCTACATCGGCGGGTCTGCCGATGACGCGAACTATAAACGGGTCTCGTCCGGACGGACCGGACACTACGAGGCTGTCCGAATCGAGTACAATTCCTCGAAAGTCGACTACGCCACGCTGGTCGAGGTTTTCTGGCGCAACGTGGATCCCTTCGATTCCAGCGGTCAGTTCTGCGACAAAGGCCCCCAGTACCGTGCGGCGATCTTCGCGCTGACGGACAAGCAGCGGAAGCTAGCCGAGGAGTCGAAGGCGATACTGGCCGCCCAGGAGTCCCCCCATGGCGATATCCAGGTCGAGATCTTGCCGGCAGCGACGTTCTATCCGGCCGAGGACTATCACCAGGACTACTACAAGAAGAACGCCGTGAGGTACAAGTTCTACCGCTGGAATTGCGGACGTGACAGGCGGTTGCAAAGCGTCTGGGGTGACTCCTAGCGGAGCCGGCCCCGGGGATCTCTTCCGAGGCGTCTGCAGGTTGGAGCCGCGCGTCGGGCAGTCAGGCTGCGGGCAGTTCCATCCGACTGGCTCGCTGGCGGCTGCAATATGCCTGCTTCCCGCGGGGCGAGCCCGCCTTGGGTGCGACACGCCCTGAACAATCCGAGTGTCGCCACAAGCGCCATGCGACCGTCAAGTGCTCGTGAGCTAGCCTTGAATGCATGATCCGCGGGGTCTTGTTCGATTTGGACGGGGTGCTGTACAACGGCGACGAACCGATCGCGGGAGCTGCCGCGGCAGTGGAGGCCGTGAGAGAGTCGGGAATCCCCTCGGTATTCGTCACCAACACCACGTCCCGTCCCCGCAGTGCGCTGTCCGACAAGCTGCGCCGCTTCGGAGTCCCGGCAGGATTGGATGAGTTCCTGACTCCGCCAGTCGCAGCAGCCGCTTGGATCCGGAATCGCGGCGAGGGCCGGGCTGCTCTCTTCGTGCCCGAGGCTACGCGCGAGGAGTTTCGCGGCCTAGAAGCCGCTCCCGAATCCGAGGATGGAGATGTGCGGTACGTCGTCGTCGGCGATTTGGGCGATGCGTGGGACTACCGGACGCTGAACAGCGCCTTCCGGCTCTTGCACGGGAGTTCCGACCGGGAGTTGATCGCTTTGGGGCTGACGCGATACTGGCATTCGCCGGACGGCGCCAATCTGGATGTCGCGCCGTTCGTCGCTGCTCTGGAGTGCGCCACCGGGCGTCGAGCGACTGTCCTGGGAAAGCCGGCGAAGGAGTTTTTCCTGCAGGCCTCTGCGCAGCTGGGCGTGCCTCCGCACGACTTGCTGATGGTTGGCGACGACATTCGAGCCGACGCGATGGGCGCGCAACGGGCCGGCCTGCAGGCTGCGCTTGTCCGAACGGGGAAGTTCAGGCCCAGCGACCTGGACTCCGCCGAGCGCCCCGACTGGGTGCTCGACTCGGTGCGCGACTTACCGTTCCTGCTTGCGAATTGCCGAGATTGATTTCGTCAGGCCTAGGAATCGCTCTCGCTCGATCATGGCGTCTGGGAAGGCGCGGTGCAGGTCCTCCTCGGCGAGCAGGTGAGTGTTCTCCACGAAGCCCCGGGCCTCGTCGCGGCCCGGACGCTGCAGCCATCCCCACACGGTGAAGTTCCTCGCGAGGCGAACCTGCCAGCTCCTCGGCAGGAAATGGAAGCCTGGCGTCAGAGTATGCGCTTCCACCGGAAACCACCGATTCGGCGTTTGCACGCAGTAACCGCGACCGACGCGAGCGATTTCCCGTGCCATCGCGGCTCGGCTCGGCTCGTCGGGCAAGTGCTCGATGACCGAGTTGCAGTAGACCACGTCGAAAGTGCCGTCTTCGAACGGCAGCAGACGCCCGTCCGCTTGGACCCAGGGCATCGCGTCGCGGCGGAGGTCGCGCCCTTCGAGGTTTGCCACGGTCACGGTCGGGCAAGGCGAAAGCCAATGCCAGTAGTATTCGTCTCCGCCCAGGTCGAGAACGGTCGTCGACGCGCAAACGCCGAACGTTCGCGCGAACATGCGGAGCCGACGGGTGCGGAAATACCGGGCTAAGGGCCTGTGAATGTCTGCGAAGCGATCTGGCATCGAAATCGATGGCGGCGCGGGCTTGTCCCCGGAAAATGGCGGTGCGCGGTTCTCATTTTCCAACCGAGCCGGGCGTCATCAGCCAAGAGAGCATGGCGTGCGGCTGCCGGCCCGAGATGCTGATATCCAACGCGACGAGGCCGGATTTCTTGAGCCACAGCGCGTCCGACCTGGCTCCCACCAGCCACGCGACGAGCGAGCTGAGTTGCGGGTTGTGGCCGACGATCATCACGTCGCCGGCGGCGATGTAGCCGCGAATCTCCTCCCACAAGTCGAACACGCTCACATAGGGGACGAGGGCGTGGCTTCGAACCAACTGGCCGGGGAATCGTAACTCCTCGCGGGCGATGAGAGCGGTCTGCTCGGCCCGTGCATACTGGCTCGTGAGAATCGTCTCCGGAAGCACTCCAACCCGACTTGCATGTGACAGCACGCGCCTAGCCTTCGCGATGCCCGGTTCCGTAAGCTGTCTGGCCGAGTCCGGCTGGGCCGGTCCCGGTTCCTCGGCGATCGCGTGGCGCAGGACGTACAGCGTCATCGACTACAGCTTAATGCGCCGTTCTCGCTAGTGAACTGTATCGGAAGTTCGTATGCAGTAACTCTTGAGCGATTCTAGGATTTCGTCAGCGGTTTTCGTCCACACGAACGGCTGAGGGTCCTCGTTGTAGACATCCAGGTACTCGCGGATCGACTTTTCCAGCGCCTGCGTGCTGCGATGGGTGCCGCGCCGAATCTGCTGCCGCGTGATTTCCGCGAACCAGCGTTCCACTTGATTGAGCCACGAGGCGCTCGTGGGCGTGAAATGCAGGTGGTATCGCGGGCGACGCGCTAGCCAGTTGTGGATCATCGCGGTCTTGTGCGTGCCGTAGTTGTCCAGCACGAGATGGATGTCGAATTCCGGCGGAACTCGCTTGTCGATGATGGCGAGGAACTTCTTGAACTCCACCGAGCGGTGCTTGCGGAAGCACTTCCCGATCACCTCGCCCGTGGCCGTGTCCAAGGCCGCGAACAGCGAAGTGGTCCCGTTCCTCTTGTAGTCGTGCGTCCGCTTCTCCGGCGATCCGGGGCGCATCGGCAGCAGGGGCTGGGTCCGGTCAAGCGCCTGGATCTGCGACTTCTCGTCCACGCACAGCACCACGGCCCTCTCCGGCGGGTGCATGTACAGTCCGACGACATCGCGCACTTTCTCGAGGAACAGGGGGTCTCGCGACAGCTTGAACGTCTCGCTGCGATGCGGCTTCAGGGCAAAGGCCCGCCAGATGCGGCTCACCGTCGCCGAGCTTAGCCCGCACGCCTTGGCCATCGACCGCGTGCTCCACTGCGTGGCTCCCCGCGGCTTGGTCTCGAGCGTCCGGATCACCACGTCCTCCACAGCGTCGTCCCCGACCGAGCGCGGCGTCCCCGGCCGCGGCTCGTCCAGCAAGCCCTCGCAGCCCTTCTCCAAGAACCGCCGCCTCCACTTCCCGACCGTCGCCCGTGTCGTGTGCAGCTTGCCCGCTACGGCCTGATCGCTCCTGCCTGTGGCGCTCTCCAAGACAATGCGCGCCCGCAGGGCCAGCGACTGGGCTGTCTTCCGGCGCCGCAACCCGCGCTGCAGTTCCTTCCGATCATCCTCCGAAACCTCGGGAACCCCTCTCGTGTGATGATTCGGCATCCTCGCCTCCCTCCTTAGGCTGACGGTACCAGAATCAACATCCACTGGTCAAGAACTTATGATACAGAACACTAGTCCCAGGAATCCCGTCGGTAGCGGGCGCCTCGCTAGTCTCGATCTAGCCACCCGCAACGCCTGCGCCTAGGTGCAGGCTATCGGGCGATCCCACTGCCGGACCTCCGGGGAGGGCATTCCGCTTCGGCTTCGGCCAAGGGATTCCGAATCCGCACCTACCACCGAAATGAATCGATTGCCGGGTCGACCGCCCACGAGGCCAGAAGCGTTTCAGCTGCGGTACCGGTAGACGATCCTGCCCCGTGTCAGGTCATAGGGCGACAGTTCGACGTTGACCCGGTCGCCGGTCAGAATGCGTATGCGGTGCTTGCGGAGTTTTCCCGCGATCTGGGCGAGGACTTTGTGCTTATCGTCGAGTTCCACGCTGAAGATGCCGCCGGGATGGCGTTCGATGATTGTCCCAGTGACCTCTATGCCCTCTTCTTTTGCCATGCAGTTCCTGAGTTGGTGATTGTTCCCCGGGGAGAACGATTCCTAGTATCGCAGAACGGGGAAGTTGCGATAGGTGTTCCTATGGCCCGAACACCTTCGAGGGCGTGCCCCAGAGGATGGCTTCCTTGTCTTCGACCGGCAAGGGAAGCGTCTCGATCTTCCCGATCTCGGATTCGACGCTCTCCGGCAGATCGGATCCAGCCATGAGCCTGTCAGGTCCGACGTGCTTCAGGATCTCGAGCACTCCATGCGGCGTCAGAGTGGAAAGCTCGATGAAGATGTTCGGGCACACGACTGCCGCAACGGCAGCTTCCAGCGAGTAGATGCCGCCGCCGGCATGGCCGAGCACGATCCGCAGGTCCGGATAGCGCCGAGCAGGGTGGATGTAGAGCGAAGGGAGCGCGAACGGCGCGCCCGCGCCGGTATGGCAGACCAGGGCGAGGCGATTCTCGAGCGCTGTCTCGAAGAGGAAGTTGCTGCGTTCGGATAGCGGATTGAGCCCTTGGTACTGGGGCTGGAACTTTAGCGCGCGGAAGCCGTAGGTCTCGCGGCAGCGCCTCACCTCGTCCCTGTACTCGCTTTCGGGGACGAACGGGTTAAGGCACGCGGCTCCCGTGAACCGATCGGGGTACGCGCGCAGCGCATCCCCGATCTCGTCATGCTCGCGCCGGTAGTCTTCGACCACGGGAAACGGGATGAGCAGCGATCGGTCCACGCCGGCTTTGTCCATAGCTCGGAGCAGGGCCTCCGCCGTGGCGACGCGCCCCGAATGCAACGCTCGGCCAAGGTGCGTGTGCGTATCGAAAACTCTCAGGCCTTGCCGCAACGTGCCATTCCCATCTTGCGCCCTGCGTAGCGGAAGCGCTACTAGGCTGCTTTCGCCTCGCTGAGAGACCGGGCGAGCCGGATGTACAAGCCGATAGCCTCCTGGATCTGGCGCTTGGGTATCCGCTCGTCGACAGTGTGCGCGTGGTGGATGGAGCCCGGTCCGATCAGCAGAGGACGGCCCCAGTTGGATAGCTTCGGTATGTCGGTCGTGTACTTCACGATCGACGTCTTGAAATCTTCGATGCCGACCAGGCGCAGGGCTGGGGTGTAGGAGAAGACGTCCACTTCGACCCCGTCAAGCGCCGACATTGCCAGTGCCTTGGTCTCCGCGAGATCGGCCACGATGCGGATGACCACCGAGGCCGATGCGTAGTCGGCGATAATGTTGGCCGCCGGTCCGGCATCCAGCGTACCTATGTTGACCGTCGTTTCGCCAAGCAGCGGATCCGACGGCCAGTCGATCGAGCGTAGGCGGTTGAGCCGGTCGAGCAGGAGCTCGGTTGCGGACTCGCCAAGTTCAGGATAGGCCGAATGGCACGCGCGGCCCGACGCCCGGATCCTCAGCCCGAGCGTTCCCTTCGAAGCCAGCGCCAGAAGGTTCTCCGTTGGCTCCCCGTTGATCAAGTACCGAACCGGCGGCGGATCCTCGTTGGCATGGCGCGCACCCGCACCGTCGACCTCCTCCCCTACAACGAGAAGCAGGCCGAGACCGCGGACGCCATCCTCCAGCAGCTTTTCCAATGCCTTGATCATGGCGGCGGCGATCCCGTGCGTGTCGCACGCCCCGCGGCCCCATATGAACTCGTGGTCCTCCCGGGACGGGATGAACGGAGGCACGGTATCCATGTGGGTGGAGAAAACTACCGCTGGCTCGCCCCAGCAAGCCCAAACGTTGTTGCGCCCCGGCGCGACTTCCTGTTTCTCGATCGTTCCGTCGTGCCGCTCGGCTAGCGGCCGAAGGTAGTCGAACAGGAAATCCCCGATCTCGCGTTCGTTCGGGGTAACCGAGTCTATGTCGATCAAAGAGCGCGTGAGCTCGAAGGCGTCCATACAGGTCGTTCCGATTCCAGATTTCCGAGCGTATCCGATATCGCTCGCTTCGTCAAACGACTAGGCACCGGACCTGATCCGCTGACAGGTGCCGGAGCACCAGAAGGGATTCAATGCGAGTTGCCACCGAGGGTCCGAAGTCCGACTATACTATTCTTTACAGTTTGCCATTTGTCGACAGAGAGGATCGGATCGAAGCATGAGCATGTGGGGACGAAAAGACCAGGAAACCGACGCCAGGAGCGATGAAGCGGCCCAGCCCGAAGTAGGGCTGACCAGCTCGCCACCGGTCGCCCGACGCGAAACTGCTGCCGCGCCAGACGTTCTGTCCTCGCCCAGTCCAGAGAGCCGGACGTCTTCGCGAATGTGCAGGTCCGTTAAGTTCCAGGGCGAGATCCATTGCGACGAAGACCTGTTTGTCGACGGGACCGTCGACGGCATGATCGACATTCCGAACCACATGCTAGTGATCGGCCCCAACAGCGAGGTGCGTGCAGATATCCAGGCTCGTTCGCTCGTGCTGCACGGCCGGTTGCAAGGCAAGGTGAAAATTGGCGAGAGGATCGAGATCAAGAAGAAAGGCCGCTTGGACGGCGACTTGGTCACGCATCGGCTTGTCATCGAAGACGGAGCGGTATTCTGCGGGACCAGCGAAGTTCATCCTCCGAAGGTGGAGGCTTCGGCTCCTGCCAGTGCCGGCACGAAGGAGCCGAGTTTGTCGTCGGGCGTGAAGGCGGGAACCTCAGTGCAAGCGCCCCGGCCCGCTTCCGGCGCGCCAGCCGCCGCCAAGCCCGTCACGACCTGAGCGACGGAGGCTGCCGTGGTGCGTGCAAGAGCTCTTGAGCCGTCCGGCTGGCTGGGTCCCGGATCCTTGCGGGGTCGGTTTCCCGCGATCCGGATCAGGGCGGCGAAACCGCATTCAGCGGAAGAGACGTCCCATTAGGGGCAGTTCCCCAGCGTTGGTCGCTGGTCAGTTGCAAGGGAAGCAATTTGGTGCCGATATGGGGTGCGAAGAATGGCCCGCTTTCGAGCGATGGCTCGCCGTTCAGCCCCAAGGAGGGCTCCGGAGTCGTGCTTAGGCCGCAAGGCACCGAACCCGATGGGAGCAAGACGATTCGCGAAAGCCAAGCGATTCGAAGTTTCTTCGACCACCTGTCGCGGTTCTCCGGACTCCAGATCCTCGATCTGGGAATGCTCTCCCAAGACACGGCCTGGCATGTCGGCGGGCTCGGCCACAGCATGAATTTCGTCAGCCTCCTGCATTGCTTCGACACGGCGCGGTCCGAGCATGCTGCAGAGACGGGCGAACTGAGTTCGGACCTGGCCAGCCGGATTGTCCGGATGGAGTTGGACTTTCCGCCTAACAGCTTCCACGCCGTTCTCGCCTGGGACGTTTTGCAGCACCTCGACGAGGCGGCGATGCGGAGTACGATCTCCCAACTTTCCAAGGTCGTCCGCCCCAACGGCGTGATGTTCTGCATGTTCCACGGAGAAGCGAGCCACGAGCCGATCCCGGTCTACAATTGCAGCGTCGATTCCGCGAGCACGATCTCGATGCGGGAGGTTGGGCGTCGCCAGCTGGCCCAGGAGTTCAGCGCGAGGAAGCTCGAGATTTTGTTTCCCCAGTTCCGGGCTGTCCATTTCTATCTGAAGAGAGATGCCCTGCTTGAGGTGCTTGTCGTCAGCTAGCCGCCGGACGTCCCGGTTTGTGGCCCGGGCCTGCATCGGAGCGCTTGCCGTCCTAGCGATGCCCCTAACCGGTGCCTCTGACCGCTATGCGGTAGGCAACGATCACTACTTCAACCGCGAGTACGAGCCGGCGGTCCGGTCGTTCCGCCGGCTGGTGGAGCAGGAACCGGAGGATCCGACCGCCCACGTCCTCCTGGCCAAGAGCCTGCTGTACAGGGAACTCGACAGGCTGCGTATGGTCGGCACGAGCGCCTTTCGAGGCGACAAGGAATACAATTCCGTCGTGAAGCCGAAGCCGGATCCGAAGTTCAGCGCGGTGATCCGGGAAGCGCTAAGCGGCGGGCGTGCGCTTTGCGAGCGGCGGTTGGAGACCAATCCCGACGACCGGGAGTCCCTCCATGCCCTCGCCCAGCTGCTGGCCTTGCGGGCCGGTTTCGAGATCTTCGTCGGGAAGGCCTACTTCAGGGCGCTGGCGAACGGCCGGCGCGCGAGGGTGGCGAGCTACAGGGTCGGCGAGCTCTATCCAGAATTCGTGGACGGCCTGCTGGTTGCTGGCGTGGACGAGTACATCCTAGGGAGCTTGCCTTGGGCCGCAAGGGTGCTGGTTGCCCTGAGCGGATACCACGGCAACAGGAAGAAGGGCGCGGAGATCATCGCCCGCGTGGCGCGCGAGGGCCAGGAGAACAGAGACGACGCGAGGCTTCTGTTCGCGATGTTGCATCGCAGGGAGAGGCGGTCCGCCGAAGCCGCCAATGTCTTCGGCTCCCTTGCAGCGGACTTCCCACGGGCCTACACGTTTGCCCTGGAATCGGCCGCCATGCATGTGGCAGCAGGGAACAAGCGGGAAGCTCTGGCTGCGTTCCGGGAAGTCGAGCGCAAGCGCGTCGCCGGTGAAGACCGGTACGACAGGATGCCCGCGCGGTTGGCGGCGGCGCTCGCACGCCGGATCAAAGAACTCGAGCGCGGTCGACCCAGCGAGGCGGACCGGCCTCCGCGCGGCGCCTTTTACGCTGCTCCGACGAATCGCCTCGAGAATTCGCTCAGTTCGGACAGCTTGGCGGCCGCCGCGCCGGAATCAATTGCATCGGCCGCCCGCGCTGCGCCGTCGCGCCAACTCTCCGCTTTTCCCGCGACGCGAAGTGCCGCGCCCGCGTTCATGACCACAATATCCCGGGCAGGTCCCGGCCTTCCACCAAGCACCGCCCGGATGGTCGACGCGTTCGCTCGAGCGTCGCCCCCCGCGATCTCGCTGGTAGAGGTCCCGCGCAATCCGAAGTCTTCCGGTTCGAGGGTCCCGCGGCTCACCTCGCCGTTCCGCACTTCTGCGTAGCAGGTCGGTCCGGCAAGCGTGATCTCGTCCATCCCGTCGCTGCCGTGAACCACGAGCGCCCGGCGCGCCCCGAGCCGCGCGAGCGCCTCTGCGGCCAGCGTCACGATTCGGCCATCGTAGACACCCATCACTTGGATCCCGGCACCGGCCGGGTTGGTAAGCGGGCCGAGCATGTTGAACACGGTGCGCATGCCCAGTTCCCGCCGTACCGGCCCGGCGTGGCGCATGGCCGGATGCATTCCCGGCGCGAACAGGAATCCGATTCCCATCTCGTCGATCGCCCGGGCGACTTGCTCGGCATCGAGGCCGATGTGGACTCCAAGCGCTTCGAGCACGTCGGCCGAGCCGCAACGGCTCGAGATGGAGCGGTTGCCGTGCTTGGCGACCGCCAGGCCCGCTCCGGCCGCGACCAACGCAGCCGCCGTGGAGACATTGAAGGTCGTTCCTCCGTCGCCGCCCGTGCCGCAGGTGTCGACAAGCCGCTCGGGGGGTGTTTCACGGGGCGCGACTCGCACTGCGCTCGCGCGCATGGCGCGGGCGAAGCCAGTGACTTCAGACGCGGTTTCGCCCTTCATCCGCAAGGCGGTCAAGAGTGCCGCGGTCAGGGCCGGTGTCGAGTTGCCGCGCAGGATGTCAAGCATCGCCGCGTTGGCTTGGTCTTCGGTCAGATCCTGTCTGTCGGCGGCCCGATGCAGCGCTTCTTGTATGGCCGGCATGGAATTGCGTTCCGCTTCGGGCGCCCGATATAGTGGAAGTTCGGACCGCTTCCGCGATCTCCTGATCGTACCCTACGGGCGGCAACCTATGAAGGTTCACGAATTCCAGGCGAAAGACATCCTGCGTGCGTTCGGCGTGCCGACGCCGCGCGGCATCGTCGCGACGACTCCCGCTGAGGCCCGGAACGCGGCCCGGCAGCTGGGCGGCAAGGTGGTCGTCAAGGCACAGATTCACGCGGGCGGGCGCGGCAAGGGCGGCGGCGTCAAGCTGGCCAGCAACCTCGACGAGGCCGAAAAGCATGCCGACCGCATCCTCGGCATGAATCTTGTCACCCATCAGACGGGCCCGCAGGGCAGAACCGTAAAGCGCGTGCTGATCGAGGAGCAGCTCCCGATCGCGCGCGAGATCTATCTGGGAATCACGCTGGATCGCGCGGCCGCCAAGCCCGTCTTCATGGCATCCGCGCAAGGCGGGGTGGAGATCGAACAGGTCGCGGCCGCAAATCCGGATGCGATTGTGAAGGAGCCTGTCGGCGTGACCGGGCTGCGAGCGTATCAGGGCCGACGGCTCGCGCTCGGACTCGATATTCGCGGCGACGCCTTGAAGCCGTCCGTGCAGGCCATGCAGTCACTGGCGCGGGCGTACGACGAGACCGACGCGTCGCTGGTCGAGATCAATCCATTCGTGTTGACGGAGGACGGCCGGGCCGTGGCCCTTGACGCCAAGATGGACATCGACGACAGCGCGATGTTTCGTCATCCCGAGCTGGCTGGCCTGCGGGACCTCGACGAGGAGGAGCCGCTCGAGACGGACGCCATCGACCACGGCCTCAACTACATCAAGCTCGACGGCAACGTCGGCTGCATGGTGAACGGCGCAGGGCTCGCCATGGCCACGATGGACATCATCCAGTATGCGGGCGGCATGCCGGCGAACTTCCTCGACGTCGGCGGGGGCGCGAACAAGGACCAGATCAAGAACGGCTTCCGGATCATCCTCTCCGATCCGAACGTCAAGGCCATTCTGATCAATATCTTCGGCGGGATCCTGAAGGTCGACGTGCTGGCCCAAGGCATTGTGGCCGCGGCTCGGGAGCTTGAAATTGGCGTGCCCATGGTGCTCCGGCTTGAAGGCACGAACGTGGAGCAGGGGCGAGAGATCCTCGCGGGTTCCGGACTCGACTTCATCGTCGCTTCCGACATGAAGGAGGCCGCGAGGCACGCTGTGGCGCGCGTCGCGTAGGGGATTGAAGCCATGAGCATCTTGGTGAATGAAGACACCCGCGTCGTTGTCCAGGGCCTTGGCCGGGCGGGTCTGTTCCATGCCGAGCAGTGTATGCGTTTCGGGGCGAACATCGTGGCCGGCGTCCATCCCGGGAGAGGCGGTCAGGCCGCCCTCGGGTTCCCGGTCTTTGACACGATGCGCGAAGCCGCCAAGCAGGCGCGCCCGAACGCGTCGATGGTTTTCGTCCCGGCGGGCGGGGCGGCGGACGCAATCCTCGAAGCCCTCGAGTCCGAGATCGGATTGATCGCCTGCATCACCGAAGGCATCCCCGTCCGGGACATGGTCTCGGTGGCAGCAGCGCTGCGTTGCAGCCGGTCCCGGCTGATCGGCCCGAACTGCCCGGGCGTGATCTCGCCTGGCAAGTGCAAGCTAGGCATCATGCCGGGACAGATCCACCAGCCGGGCTCGATCGGCGTGGTGTCGCGTTCCGGCACCTTGACGTACGAGGCCGTCGGCCAGCTGTCAGGCCTGGGCATCGGTCAGTCGACCTGCATCGGCATTGGCGGAGACCCCATTATCGGCACCAGTTTCATCGATGTCTTGGAACTGTTCAACGACGATCCCGGAACTACCGGGGTGATTATGATCGGCGAGATCGGCGGCACGGCCGAGGAGGACGCTGCCGAATTCGTCAAGAGCCACTTCAAGAAGCCGATCGCCGGGTTCATTGCCGGAGCCACTGCGCCTCCGGGTCGTCGGATGGGACATGCGGGCGCAATCATTTCCGGAGGCAAGGGCACCGCCAAGGAAAAGCAGGCCGCAATGACGGCGGCTGGAATCGCCGTGGCCCCGACCCCCGCCGAACTCGGCTCCACCCTGTGCCAGATCCTCTAGGACAAGTCGGAATCCCAAAATTCGCCGCGAGCCGAAGGCACTGATAGCAAGCCATGCCCACCGAACGCACTCTCACGATCATCAAGCCGGACGCCGTAGCGGCCGGCAACGCCGGCAATATCATTGCCCACTTGGAAAGGGAGGGCTTCGCTATCGTTGCGATGAAGAAGCTCTCTCTGAGCGCGGCGCAGGCCCGCAGCTTCTACGCGGTCCATCGGGAGCGTCCCTTCTTCGGGAGCCTGGTCGCTTTCATGACCTCGGGGCCGATCGTGCCGATGGTGCTGGAGCGCGAGAATGCGATTGCCGCGCTTCGAGATGCCATGGGCGCTACGAATCCCCTGGAAGCCGCCGCAGGCACGATTCGCAACCTCTACGGCACCGACATCGAGAAGAATGCGATCCACGGTTCGGACGGGCCGGATACGGCCGCCGCCGAGCGGGCGTTCTTCTTCAGCTTGCTGGAACAGGGCTAGCCGCGGCTCGGAACTGCCCCGAGCGTCACAGCGGGATATTGCCGTGCTTCTTGCTCGGCGTCCATTCGGTCTTGTTCTCCAGCATGTCGAGAGCACTGGCAAGCTTGGATCGGGTGTCTCGCGGCTCGATGACCTCGTCGATCCAGCCTTTTTCCGCCGCGCGGTAGGGATTGGCGAAGCGGGTGCTGAATTCCGCGACCTTCTCCTGGCGGAATCCCTCCGGATCCGCGCTGGCTGCGAGCTCGCGTCGGTAGAGAATGTTCACCGCGCCTTCCGGCCCCATCACCGCGATTTCTGCAGTAGGATACGCGAAATTCATGTCCGTGCGGATGTGCTTGGATCCCATCACGCAGTACGCTCCGCCGTATGCCTTGCGAGTGATGACAGTGACCTTTGGCACTGTAGCTTCGCAGTAGGCGTACAGAAGCTTGGCCCCGTGCTTGATTATCCCGCCGTATTCCTGGTGGCTGCCGGGCAGGAAGCCGGGCACATCCTCGAATGTCACGATCGGAATGTTGAAGCAGTCGCAGAATCTAACGAACCGGGCTCCCTTCAGCGATGCGTTGATATCGAGGCAGCCGGCTAGCACTGCGGGCTGGTTCGCGACGATTCCCACTGGACGCCCGCCCAGTCTCGCGAAGCCCACGACGATGTTCTGTGCAAAGTGCTCCTGCACTTCGAAGAATCGGCCGTCATCGACGACCCTTGTCACGATGCTCTTGATGTCGTAGGGAATGTTGGGTTCTGCCGGCACGATCTCGTCCAGATCTGGGTCTGCCCGATCAACTGGATCTTTCGTGCTCTGAAAGGGAGGGTCGTCAAGATTGTTCGACGGCAGGAAAGAGAGCAACTCCCGGATCATTTGCAGGCAGTGCGTGTCGTCCGCAGCCAGGAAGTGCGCGACGCCGCTGGTCTCGTTGTGAGTGCGAGCGCCGCCCAGCTTCTCCTTGCTGATCTCCTCGTGAGTCACGGTTCGAATTACGTCCGGCCCCGTCACGAACATGTGGCTGGTCTCGCCCACCATGAATACGAAGTCCGTGATCGCGGGCGAGTAGACCGCACCGCCGGCGCACGGTCCCATCACCGCCGAGATTTGAGGCACGACGCCGCTGGCGAGGGTGTTGCGCAGGAATATCTCCGCGTAGCCGGCCAACGACGCGACGCCTTCGTGAATCCGCGCTCCGCCGGAATCGTTGAGTCCGATCACCGGCGCCCCGGTCTTCATCGCCAGATCCATGACCTTGCAGATCTTCTTGGCGTTCTGAAGCGACAGCGAGCCCCCGAAGACCGTGAAGTCGTGCGCGAAGGCGTATGCCAGGCGGCCGTCGATCTTGCCGTACCCGGTGACGAACCCGTCGCCCGGGACCTTCCGTTCGTCCATCCCGAAATCGATGCAGTCGTGCGCCGCCAAGCGGTCGAGTTCCTGGAACGTGCCCTCGTCGAGAAGAAGATCCAGCCGCTCCCGGGCAGACAGCCTGCCCCCATCCCTCTGCCGCTTGGCCCGGTCGGGCCCGCCGCCCGCGAGGGCGGCGGCGTTGAGCCGTCTCAGTTCCTCTCGTTTCTTGGCGAGGTCCATGAACGAACGTTATCACGAGGGGCCGCCGTTTCGCGTCCCGGCTATCAGAGCATTTGCCAGAGAAGCCTGTCGCAGGCCGCCTGCCAGGCGATTGGCGAGCGTCGGGTTTCTCGAGCCGGGCCGGGGTCTAGGGCAGTCCTCAGACCGCCGCTCTTCGAGCCGCGAGCGCGTCCGGTCCGATCATGGCGCAGCCGTGCCGCCCGTGTTTCGGCGACTCTCGCTCGCTCCAGCCGTCCAGCCGGGACGGTCGCGGGCGGGACGGCTCTGGCGGCGTGGTATTCTCCACCTTGCTAGACGCGCTCTTTTGGCTGTTCGCGGTTCCGGCGGTCGTTGCGACGCTCCTTTCCGTGAAGAGCGGCCGCAGGATCCTGGAGTACGTCGAGGACCGGGTCCGCGAGCCGTTGCGGGTTCCGGATTCCGAGCTCCCCGCTGTGACCGTAATCGTGCCCGTCAAGGGGGCCGAGCCGGGACTGGCTGCAAACCTGGCCTCGCTGGCGTCGCAAGACTATCCGCAGCTCGAACTCGTCGTTTGCTGCGCTGATGCGTCCGACCCGGCTCTCGGAGTGGCCCGCACCTCCCTAGGAGACCGTTGCCGGATCGTGGTTGCCGGCGAGCCGCCTCCCGACACGGGTGAGAAGATCCACAATCTACTGGGTGCCGTCGATGCCGTGGGCGACGGGGCGGAGATCCTGGCCTTCGCGGACTCCGACGGCGAGGTCTCGTCGGACTGGCTGCGGAAGCTCGTGACTCCATTGCGCGAGCCGGGGCTCGGAGCGGTGACGGCGTATCGCTGGCATTTCCCGGAAGACGGCGGCTTCTGGCCGTTGCTGCGCAGCGTTTGGGACTCTTCAGTCGCGACGATCATGGACACCAGGGACCGGAGCTTCGCATGGGGGGGCGGGATGGCCTTGCGCAGGGACGCGTTCGAGTCATGCCGCGTCCGCGATTTCTGGCGCGGTGCCGTTAGCGACGACCTCCGGTTGACGGCTGCGGTGCGTGCGGCCGGACTCGGTATCCGATTCGTGCCGGAGGCGATGGTCGCCACGACGGGTCAATGCACCGGCGCCGAATTCCTCTCCTGGACCGTGCGCCAGCTGACAATTACCCGGGTATACAGGTTCAGCACATGGCTCGGCGGCTGCGTAAGCCACATCGTGTATTGCGCAGCCCAGGTGCTGTGCCTGCTGCAGCTGCTGCAAGGCAATCTCCTCGGCCTGGGCGCGCTGCTGCTGATCCTGCTTCCCGGCATGGCCAAGGGCGGCATGCGAGCGTACATCTGCACCCTGGCATTTCCAAGCCGCGAGGCTTGGCTGGAGCGATACGGGTGGGCCTATTTCTGGATGACCCCGATAGCGACGTGGGTCTGGCTGTACGCCTTCCTCCGGTCCGGTCTGACGCGGAGGATCGCCTGGCGCGGACGCGTTTACGAGCTGCTCAGCGAGAGCAGGGCCAGGGAGATCGGGCGAGCGTAGGCGCGCCGCGCGGGGCGCTACTGCTTTTCCACCTGGCGGATGACGGGAGTCAACAGATTGTCGACCGGCGCGTAGTCGTCGGTCAGGACCAGTCCGCGCGATCGCCGACGCAGGAGGGCCGTGTCGCGCGGCGAGAGCAGGGCCGCGCTGTACAGCAGGTAGTCGAGATTCTGGACAGGGAGCAGCCTCGTGGACCCGGCGACAACGAACGTATCCCGCTCGTCTTCGTCGGTCGGCCCGCCCGGGGAGGTGCAGAAGGTGTAGACGTACGGAAAGACCTCTTCGACCGTGTTGATCATGGCCCCGAGGAACCGGCCTGATCGGAAGATGTCGATCGTATTGGCCAGAAACACGGAATCGTCGCTCATCAAGGTCCGCAGCTTCCGGACGTACTCGAGCGTGGTCAGGTGGAACGGCGGCGAATAGTGGTTGAAGGCGTCGTTGTAGACCAAGTCGAACTTGAATTCGAGCTGGGAGCGCTCCGCCTGCGCGAACAGCTCGTCGACGCGGTTCCGGGCGTCTAGGTGAACGATTTCCAGCGGGGTGTCGGCTTCCAGTCCGAATGCGTCGAACGCTGCCCTCGTCACCTGCGGGTCGATCTCGACCACCTCCCCGTAGCCTTTCGGATACCTGCGCAGGAACCAGCGCGGGAAGACATATCCTCCCCCGCCGAGGAATAGCGCTCGGACGGTTTCATCGGGATGGCGGGCGCGGACAGCCTCTTCGGTCACGCCCGCGTAGATTCGCTCGTAGTCGTAGTGCAGCCTGTCGGGATCGTTCATGTCGACATAGGCATGGACCAGATAGTCGAGAGTCATAGAACGCAGGCCCGGAGTCTCAATGACATCGTCGACTCGGATGAACGAGTACTGCGACTCGTCCTCGAAGAACACCATCTCCGAGCCGGGTGCCCGGAACCCCAGCCGCTCCCCCATGGCCCTGGCCCATGGGAACGGAGCCCAGGCCGCGGTCAACACTGCGAGCAGGACCCCGGTCCACAGATACGGCAGCAGGCTCGAGCCGCCGTACGCCAGCGCCATAGCGAGCAGGACGGCGGAAACTGCGAGGAGGACCGCCGTCGTCCCCATCTTGGCGATGAGGAGGTAGCCGGTGAGGAACGTGCCCAGAATGCTGCCGATGGCGCCCCACGAGTACACGCTGCCGATGGTGCGGCCGAGCTGCGGCCCGAGCACGATCGCCATCTTGGCTGCGGCCGGGCTGATCATTCCCAGGAGGCATGACGGCGTGAAGAACACCAGGAACACGTGCAAAGCGATCCGCACCGGCCAGTCGAGATCGCGAAGCGCCTCGAGTCCGCCGACTCGATTGTTGAGCAGCGGGATGAGCAGGCAGTTTGCCGACGCGACAAGAAAAATCGCGCTGAGTGTCTCCTTGGGGGGGAACCGGTCCGCAAGCCGGCCGCCGACGTAGTTGCCCGCGGCAATGCCGGCAAGCACGATGCCGATCACGGACGTCCAGGTGTAGAGAGAACTTCCGACATGCCGCGCGATCAGCCTCCCGGCGACGAGTTCCAGGACCATGATGCAAAGGCTGGAAAGGAAGACAGTGCCGATCGGGACGATCCAAGCCCAGCGGGTCGGTCCTGCGCGGGCTGCTCGGGGAGGCTCCATCGTGGGTTGAGAGGCTGATGCGGGGAATTGGGAAGAATCCGCTGGGGCGTGGGCTTGGCGCTTCAAGCGTAGCGGATTGGGTGAGAGCTATTGCGGGATCCCGGGTGCAGGGAACGCCGCACAGAGTTCCTGGACCCGCCCCTTGAGCCCCGCGAGGGCATTGGGATCGCCACATTGCCGTAGCGCTTCCACGATGCAGGTTCCGAGCACCTCCATTTCAGGTTCGCGCATCCCTCGGGTCGTCGCCGCAGGCGTCCCTAGGCGGATCCCGCTCGGACGCAAGGGAGGGTTCGGGTCGTCAGGAACCACCTGCTTGTTGCAGGTGACCGCGATCTCGTCGAGCGTCTCCTCGGCCTGGCGGCCGTTCATGTCGAAGCTGCGGACGCAATCCACCACCATCATGTGGTTCGCCGTGCCGCCCGTTACGAGCGCTGCGCCGCCATCGAGAAGCGTGCGCGCCAGCACCTGCGCGTTTGCCATGACTTGCCGGCAGTAGAGCTTGAATTCGGGTTGTAGCGCTTTGCCGAGCGTGATCGCCGTGGCGGCCACTTGATTCATGTGAGGCCCCCCCTGCAAGCCGGGAAACACCGACTGGTCGATCGCTTTCCGGAATTCCTTCCTGCAGAGGATCATCCCGCCGCGGGGGCCCCGCAGGGACTTGTGGGTGGTGGTCGTGACGAGGTCGAACCCGGCGTCGACCGGATTGGACAGAGCGCCGCCGGCGATCAGTCCGCCGATGTGCGAGACGTCCGCAAGAGTCAGCGCCCCGACCTCGTCAGCGATGCTCTTGAACGGGCCGTAGTCGTAGTCCCGCGGATAGGACGAATACCCGCAGACAATCATTTTCGGCCGGTGCTCGAGAGCGCTCCGCCGCAGGGCATCGAAGTCTATGCGGCCCTCGTTGTCGGGGTCTGTCTTGTAGCGAATCCAGTTGAACAGGCGGCCCATGTGGGACACGGGAGCGCCGTGGGTCAGGTGGCCTCCATGGGAGAGGTCCATGCCCATCACGGTATCTCCCGGCTGGAGCGTGGCTAGGTAGACCGCTGCATTCATCGGTGCTCCGGAGAGTGGCTGGACGTTCACATGCTCGCAGCGGAACAGTGCCTTCGCCCGCGATCGGGCAAGCCGTTCGATGGCGTCAGTGAATTCCTGGCCGCCGTAGTAGCGGCGCCCAGGGTAGCCTTCCGCATACTTGTTTGTGAACACCGATCCAAGAGCGACGAGCACTTCCGGGTACGTGTAGTTTTCCGACGGAATCAGCTCGATGCCAGTCGCCTGGCGCTGTTCCTCGCTGGCGAGCGCGGCGAAGAGTTGGGGATCGTTTTGCTGGAGCAGTTCGCGCGGTGAGAGTATGGCGGAGCTCATCATTCTATTGTCCGGTACCCGCCACGGGCTGTCCGGACTGTGGCCGAGCCGGCCGACTCTCATCTTCACCGAGCTTTAACCGCCCTGTCCTATTCGGGTAACACAGGGTCCATACGATGAGAACCAGCTAGGGCGTTTGGGCAACCCATGCCGTACGCCTGCCAAGTCAATCAATCGTGAGGAGGGCTCAATCAATGAGACGTTTCGTGATTCCGTATCTTATGCTTGCGACGCTATGCGCCTGGCCGTTCGTTGCGACCGGCCAGGAAACTGCCACGGACACAGCCACGGTGGAGAGCAGCGCCATTCTGGCGCCGACGCCCTCGAAGGTCCAGCTGTGGACCGACAAGCTCGGTTACAGTACCGGCGAACAGATGAGCGTGCGCTTGTCTCTGGATCCGATGGGCGACTTGACCGCCTACACAAAGTTCCTCTATCGGGAGAACATCGAGACCGGCGAGAGCAAGTACATCGATGCGCTGGTCAATTCGTACGCGTTTCGGGACGAGGTCGTTGACGCCCTGGGGATGTCTGGGGATTCGATTGCGGCCGCCGCGCTCGCGGCCGCCGAGGGAACGCTGGTCTGGTCGGGCGATGTGCCAACCTCGGGCCTTTGGCATTTCGTCTACGAGCTTCGCAGCGCCGACACAGCCCAGGTTGTGAAGAAGGCGTACGCAAAGTTTGTCGTGACGGAGAATTCGACTGTCGAGTACGGTGCCGATGGCACCGACACCGAGATCTCGGTGGATACCACGTGGAGCAACGACACGATCTACAAGGTCAAGTACCAAGTATTCGTCAATACCGGGGCGACCTTGACGATCGAGGCGGGCACGCTCATCATGGCCAGCGGCCAGAACGCCGTCATCGTCGTCGAGAAAGGAGGCAAGATCATGGCGGAAGGGCGTCGCGAGGCCCCGATCGTCATGACTTGCGATGCCGCAGTGGGGCAGCGCGAATCGGGCTGCTGGGGCGGGCTGATCGTTTTGGGCAACGCTCCCATGACGCGCGGGACGGGTCTCGCGGAAGGGGTGGTTCCGGAAACCCGCCCGACGTATGGCGGCGACGATCCCATGGACTCGAGCGGCGTGCTCCGGTACGTACGCGTCGAATTCGCCGGAGTTGACTTCAACCCGGAAACGCAGCCCAACGCATTTGGATTCCACGGTGTGGGTGCCGGCACAGTGATTGACCACATCCAAGCGCACGAAGGCGAGGACGATGGCATCGAGTTCTTCGGGGGCTCCGCCGCCTGCACGTATTGCGTGTCGAGCGGTGCCAAGGACGATTCGCTGGACTGGGCGTTCGGCTGGCAAGGCACGGCTCAGTACGTGTTCATCCAGCAGGATTCGAACGGCGACAACGGCATCGAAGCGGACAACGACAGCTCGGGATTCGACCGAACTCCCCGCTCGCATCCGACGCTGTACAACGTGACGATGGTCGGCGGTCTGGCAAATGACTCGCAAACTACCACCAACGACGGTCTGAGGATCCGCGTCGGTACGAAGATCACGGCCAGGAACGTGCTCGTGACCGGGTTCGGCGGTGACGCGCTGGACGTTCGCGACAACTCGGTCGGCTTTTTCACGGACGGCACGAGCACCATCAAGAACTCGATCATCCACGCCAATGGAGACAACGTGGGCGACGCCCAGATCAACGGAGACGTCGCAACGTCCATCGGGTACGAGGACGTGGATCCGATGCTGGTCAACGTCCGCTATGAGGCCAACCCCGATCCCAGGCCAATGGACGCCTCCCCCGCCCTCTTGGTCGGCGCGGCCGCGACTCCGCCGTCTGACGGAACGCTTGACACGGCTGCCCAGTGCATCGGCGCCTTCTGCAACGGCGTGAACTGGCTGGAGGAGTGGACGTTCTTCGGCGACGAGTTCGATTACGACGTCGAATAGGCAATCCGGAAGACGCCGTCGTCATGGATACGCCGGCGCGCTCCGGTCAGGCCCTTCCTCCCGAGCAAGGGCCGTTCTTCGCGGGATTGCGTCGCTCGGAACCATTTCACGACCCACGGGTCCGAGCCCCTCGCGATGACCGGTGTCGCCAAAGAGGAGCTTGGATTTTCGCCAGGCTCCGACGAGTAGGGCACCGGCATTGCGACGAGCCTCCGCAAGGACGATTCCGCTCATTGCAACCGTTGTTCGACTCGGTCCGCCGCCTCGGCCGCGGACCGGCCCGCACTCCCGGCTCGTCAGGGGATTCCGTCCCAAGCCCCGATGCGCTTCGCGAATCGCGCGACCACGGGCATTCCCCTGCAGTCCGCCGTCCCGGTGCCAAGATTTCGGCGGCCCGCTCGTCCGCAGCGGACCTGAACGGTCAGGCTGCCTCAGTCGGCATGCGATCTCCAGCCTGATGAGACACGGTGCTCTGCTTCATTCGCTGCGGGCCGCGCGAAACCGTCATCGCCGGACGGTTTCGCTGGCTCGCTAGTCCGATCCCAAGCCAATGCGCTGGCGCGCCACGGTGTTCCTGGCAACTGAGAATACGCCCACGCTGACCGGCACCAGAACGCCGTTTTCGTGGTTTGAAGTACTCGTCTCGTCCGCAAATCGTGCTCCGTTCGGGCAACGAGCACTGGGGACGGGGCCTGTCTCCAGAAGCGTTGGGGCCCAGACTGCGGTCCTGCCGGAGCCGCATCGCAGCCTTCGCCGGCAGGTGCCGGCTATTCGAGCGGCACCGCGTCGAAAGACTGCACGATCCTGATACCATCAGGTCCAGTTACGACACTCTCAGGACCACTGACGGCGTGCCGGGATTCCGCGTCACCGCGCCGCCCTTTTCGAGGCGAAGTGCCCATCGGCGGGTGGGGTGCGGGAGCCTTCGCAGGAAGGCTTGTGGGCCAGCGGCGCGGGTCCGGCGGCCCGGTCAATCAGTGGCGAGGGGGACTAAATCGATGAGATGCTTCTTCATTCTGTTGCTCTTGGTGCCTGCGCTTTGCGTTGGACCGTTCGTCGCGACCGGCCAGGAAATGGATCCGACGGAAGCCCCCGAGATCCTGGCGCCGACGCCGGCGAAGGTCCAGCTGTGGACGGACAAGCTCGGCTACAACACCGGCGAGCAAATGAGCGCGCGCTTGTCGTTGGATCCGATGGGCGACACCACGGAATACAAGATGTTCCTCTACCGGGAGAACTTCAAGACTGCAGAGCGCAAGTACATCGATACCCTTCCCGTATCGAACGCGCTTCGGGACGAGGTCTCCGATGTCCTGGGCATGTCCGGGGAGTTGATCACGGCCCACGAGCTTTCTGCTGCCGAGGGGACGGTGGTCTGGACCGGAGGCGTGCCTGTCCCGGGTTTGTGGCAGTTTGTCGCCGAACTCCGCAGCGCCGATACCACCCAGGTATTGAAGACGGCTTACGCAAAATTCGCGGTGACGCAGGAAATGCCGACAGTGCTGGGCGGCGACGGCATGGACACGGAGATCTCCACGGACACTACGTGGACGAACGACAAGATCTACAAGATCAAGCACCAGGTGTTCGTGAATGCCGGGGCGACGTTGACGATCGAGGCAGGCACTCTGATCGTGGCCAGCGGCCAGAATGCAGTCATCGTCGTCGAGAAAGGCGGCAAGATCATGGCGGATGGGCGTCGAGAGCTACCGATTGTCATGACGTGCGATGCGGATGTCGGCGTGCGCGAACCGGGCTGCTGGGGCGGGCTGGTCGTACTGGGCAGTGCTCCCACGAATCACGATGAAGGAACAGCGGAGGGCGTAACACCTGAAACGCGGGCGGTCTACGGTGGTGACGATCCAATGGATTCAAGCGGAGTTCTCCGCTACGTTCGCGTTGAGTTCGCTGGAGTCGACTTCAATGACGACTCGCAGGCTAACGCTTTCGGATTTCACGGGGTCGGTGCCGGCACCGTAATCGACCACATTCAGGCCCACGAGGGCGCGGACGATGGGATTGAGTTTCTTGGCGGCACCGCGAACTGCACGTATTGCGTTTCGAGCGGCTCGAAAGACGACTCTCTCGGCTGGGCGTTCGGCTGGACAGGCACCGCGCAAAACGTCTTCGTGCTCCAGGATGCCAGCCAAGGCGACAGAGGCATCGAGGCAGACAACAACGAGGAGGGGCAAGATTCGCTACCGCGTTCGCATCCTCAGCTGTGGAATGTCACGATGGTCGGCGGCCTGGCCCACAGCGCTGTCAATTCGAGCGTCGTTTCCAACCAGGGCATCGTTCTGCGCCTAGGCACTGCAGTCACAGGCCGCAACATTCTCGTCACCGGGTTCGGTGGCGTCGCCGTGGACGTCATGGGCAATTCTCCCGGACTATTCACCGACGGCACGAGCAGCATCACGAATGCGATCATCCACGACAATGGGGGCCGTGTGGGCGACGCGCAGATCAACGGCGGGGTGGAAGCACTTGTCGAGTACATGGACGTCGATCCCATGCTTGTCAACATCCGTTACGAGGCAAACCCTGATCCCCGGCCCATGGCCGGGTCTTACGCCTTCACGCTCGGAGCGTCCTCGACGCCGCCGTCGGACGGCACGCTCGATACGGGCGCCCTGTGCGTCGGCGCATTCTGCAACGGCGAGAACTGGCTCGAGGAGTGGACCTTCTTCGGCGACGAGGACGACTACGACTTCGAGTAGGCGATCCAGAAGCGCCAGAGCGGCGGGCCCGCCAGGGCGATTGTCAGGCCCGGCCTCCCAGCGGCGGGGCGGTTCCTTTATGGCTTCGGTTACTCGGCTCCGTTGGAGGACCGTCGTGTCTGAGGCCCCCGCGATGGCCAGCTTCGCCACAGATTCGCTAGATCTCCAGGCAGGTTCCAACGGGCAGAATTTCCATATTGCATCGAGCCTATGCACGGACGGTTCCGCTGATTGCAGATCTCGTTCGGTTCGGCCACCGCCTCCGCAGCGGTCCGGCCCCGCACTCGCCGCTCCCCCGGTGCGACTCGCGCATCTGTCCCGCTCATCAACTAATCGCAATCGCCATCCTGAGAACGGATGGTCGTCATGTCTGTAGGCTAAGCTTGGTTGAAACAGGTCGGTCTTCAGAATGGTCGAGACGTTCATGAACGTCCATACGGCGAGCAACGCCGGTATCGACCCAAGCCACGCCGACGCCGCTACTGTCGCCGGCCAACAAGCCTTCGAGCGAGGTGACCCCGCTACTCAGGCCGGGGTCGCCACCCTGCGACCTGACGCTCGCACGGGCCTCACCGCTCTCGGAGCGGAGCGGGTGCGCCACCTGCGTCTTGGATGAGAGGAATGCAAGCGGTTCCACGAATCAGGTCGATTGCCACGGCCGTGCCGAACAACCGCATGACCCAGGACGAGGTCAAGGACTTCAGTGCCACGTTCTTTGCCGGTGCCGTCTCGGGTCTCGGCCGATTGTTGGACGTCTTCAACAATGCCTTGATCGGGGCGGGGTATGTCTGCGCCCCCAGGAGCTGGTACGAGGGGAAAGAGCATGGCTTCGAGGAGAAGAACCGTCTGTACCTCGAGAACGCGATGGCTCTGCTGAAAGAGGCGACCGTCGACTGCCTGGCTGCCGCCGATCTCGAACCGAGCGACATCGACCTGATCGTCACCGTTTCGACGACAGGCATCGCCACGCCCAGCCTGGACGCCAGACTGATGGCCGAGCTGCCGTTTCGCCGTGACGTGCAGAGACTGCCGATTTTCGGCCTGGGATGCGCGGGAGGCGTGCTTGGACTAGCGCGCGCCGCCGCGTGCGTGCGCGCCCGCCCGGGCAGTCGCGTCCTGTTTCTCGTCGTCGAGCTCTGCTCGCTCACGTTTCGTTCTCGTGATCGATCGGCTCGGAACCTTGTTGCCACGGCGCTATTCCGCGACGGCGCCGCCGCGGCGGTGCTGACGGACGACGGACCGGGACCGGCAATCTCCGCGTGGGGCGAATACACCTGGCCCGATTCACTCGACGTTATGGGGTGGGACGTCGCCGACGACGGGCTCGCGGTGGTGTTCTCTCGAAGCATTCCTGACCTCGTTCGTACGCGCATGCGGCGAGTGACGGAAGAGTTCCTGGCCTCCGAGGGCCTTGGTCTTTGGGACATCGACAGTTTCATCTGTCATCCAGGCGGCGCCAAGGTGCTGGACGCCCTAGAAGTTGCGTTCGACCTTCCGGCCGGCGGTCTCGAACATTCGCGAGCGGTCCTCCGTGACTACGGCAACATGTCCGCCGCAACGGTGATGTTCGTCCTCGACCGAACCCTCAAGGAACAGACACCGAAACGGCACTTGGTGACTAGCCTGGGGCCAGGTTTTTCGGTCGGGTTTCTGGTGTTGCAATCGAGTTGAAGGTCATCCCGTTTCCCGTGAGCCCGCTCTACACGATCATCGGCTTTCTTGCCGTTCAGCGCCTGGCGGAGCTGGTATTCGCGCGCCGCAATCGCCGAGCGCTGGTGGCTCAGGGGGCCATCGAGGTCGGCGAGCGGCACTACTTCGTGTTGGTCGCCCTGCACACCGGCTGGCTGCTGGCGCTGCTAGCAATCATTGAGCCATGGACGCCGGTGTCGATACCGCTGCTTGCTGTTTTCGTCCTGTTGCAGTGCGGGCGGGTGTGGGTAATCATGACATTGGGTACGAGGTGGACGACCCGCGTCATCGTCCTTCCTGGCGCCACACGCATCCGGAGCGGCCCGTATCGGTACCTCAATCACCCCAACTATCTGATCGTGTGTGGCGAAATCGCCGTGGTGCCGCTGATATTCGGTGCCTGGACCCTGGCCGTATGCGCATCGGTGCTGAACCTGCTGGTGCTTCGCACGCGACTCCGGGTCGAAAACGAAGTGCTCGAGGAGTTCTACAGTGAGCCGCGCCCAAGGCCTCCCGATGCTGAGAGCCCCGCCTCTGACTGACTGAGAACGTGAGGGATGTTGCTTTCCACCGAGCGGCTTCCGGCCGACGACCCAATTGATGTTGCGAGTCTTGCGGAAATCGCCGTGACCGTGCGACCCGGAATCACGGGCACCAAGGCTCCTTCAGCCTACTTGCCCGCGCGCCATCCCGGCGGCACGGCTACATGAGTCGGAATGCGATCTCCAAGCGAACCCGCGACGGCACCTTGCTTCCCTGGCTGCGTGCCGGACGAAACCGCCATTGACGGACGGCTTCGATCGCTTTCTCGTCCAGGCCCAGACCCAAGTGGCGGAGCACCACGGCATTCCTCGCGTTTCCGTCGGTGTCCACGTCGACTTGTAGAAGCACGCTGCCTTCGTGGTTCGCTATGCGAGCCTCGTCCGTGTATCGCGGCTCCGTTCGTTCGAGGAGCCCCGCCGGCTGGACTCCATCTCCCGAGGCGATGGGGCCGAGATCCACTGTTTGGCCGGAGTCAGACCGCGCCCTACGGAAGGCGCGTGCCCGATCGTTGAACGGCGCCGCCTCGTCCGAACGCGAGAGCTTGTGAAGCAGTCGTGCGTAGTGTTCGAGCGTGACGATCGTATCAGGGTGATCCGACCCGAGGCTCTGTTCCCTGATGGCCAGGGCCACGCTGTAATACGCTTCGGCTCTCGAATAGTAGACTTGATTCTCGTAGAGCACTGCTAGGTTGTTCACGCTAGTGGCCACGTCGGGGTGCTCGCGGCCGAGCAGCCGGGTCCGGGTGCCGAACGCCAGCCTGTAGAATCGCTCCGCTTCGTCGTAGCGGACTCGCAAGTGATAGTAGCGCCCGATATCGTTGAGGAGGGCAGCGTACTCCTGGCTCTCCGCGCCCCAAGCCTGCCGGGCAATCGGGTCAGCCTCCCGGTACAGCCGCTCGGGCAGGGCGTAGTCACCGCGCCCAAGGTGCAGCCTTGCCAATTCCATCAGGGGGACGACCCGACGCGGATCGTCACTCGCGAAACTGCGTGACCTGCTGCGGGCCTGCCGCAAGATGCGTTCGGCTTGGTCGAACTGCATCGAGGCTAGGGCGCGCCTCGCCGAGTCGATGGACTCGTCCCAAGCCCTGTCCTGCGCCCATCCTGTACCGGAAGAGAACGCCAGCAGGGCCGCAATCAGCGCCGTTTGCCGTTTGCTTCCCACCTGTAGTCCAAGCACAAAATCACTCACGGAGCGAACGGTGCAATACACCGCGCACCCCGTGCGACACCCTGAACAATAAGTTTATCAGCCTCGTGGGATCTCCGAGAGTCTCTCTGGCTGCCGGACTCGCCCTACGCTCTTTGGCGGACTCGCGATGGCGTTCTGGTGGCTTCGGCCTTCTGCTGCCATCGAGGATTTTCACGGCAGCACCAGTTCGCGGGCCCAGTCCCGATGGTCCAGATACCAGCGAACCGCGTGCTCGATTCCCTCCGACAAGGTCGTTTCGGGCTGCCAGCCCAGTATCCGGCGCGCCTTTCCAATATCAGCCCAAGTGGCATCCACATCCACGCGATGGACTGCGGCGCGGCGGATCCGTGCCTTGCGGCCGAGGCAATCCTCGATCATCCCCAGCGCCTCTCGCAGCTCAACCGGCGCGTCTGATCCCAGATTGATGATCTCGTATCCCATCAAGGCCGCCGACTGGATCGTGCCGCGGGCTATGTCAGCCACGTACGTGAAATCGCGGGATTGGGAACCGTCTCCGTGCAGGACGACAGGCACGCCTTCCCGGATCCACCGGATGAACCGGAACAGGCTCATGTCAGGTCGCCCGGCCGGGCCGTACACAGTGAAGTACCGCAGCACCGTGACATCCAGGCCATGGACATGATGGTGAGCGTGCGCGAGAGCTTCGGCTGCCTTCTTGGAAGCGGAATAGGGGGAGCGGGGCCGACCGGTGTCGCTGTCCTCGCCAAGCGGCATCGGGTTGCCGCTGCCGTACAGGCTGGAGGTGGAGGCAAGTACCAGCTTCGGAACGCCTCGAGCGGTGCACAGGTCCAGCACGTTCTGCGTGCCGACTGCGTTGGCCGCAATATACGCCAGGGGCTGCTCGACGCTCTGCGGCGCCCCTGCTCGCGCCGCCAAGTGGAATACAGCGTCGTATTGGCGCGTCCCGAAAGCCCGGGCCAGCGCCTCGCGTTCCGTGACATCCGCCCGCACGAACCGGAAGCGAGAGCGGCTCTCGACCTGGTCCAGCCTCCAGCGCTTGATGCGAGGATCATAGGCGTCGTTGAGGTTGTCGACTCCCACAACCTCCGCCCCGCCATCTAGCAGTTGCTTCGCCACCCAGTGGCCGATGAAGCCCGCCGCGCCCGTTAGCAGATATGCCGGCATCTTCCGAATCCCGATCTCACAACCGCAGGAGGTTCGGGGCCGTCGCTCCCTTCAGAACGTTCCGCGTGTCCAGGAGCAGCGGCGAGGCGGCTAGAAGCGCCCGGTAGTCCACGCCGCTGTGATCCGTAAGCACGACTGCAATGTCACTTCGCTTGGCGGATTCCAGAAGTTCGCCGCGCTCCAGGGTTCGGGAACCCACTCGCAGCGAACGCACGTGCGGATCGCTGTATGTCACGGCGGCACCCATTTGCGCGAGCAGCGCCGCGACGTCCTTGGCAGGGGACTCGCGCGTGTCCGCCACGTTCGGCTTGTACGCGACTCCGACGAGGTGAACGCGGCTCGCCCGCACCGGCTTGCATCTGTCATTGAGCGCGGACTGGATCTTGCTCACGACATGCCTCGGCATGCCGCCGTTGATCTCTGACGCAAGCTGGATCAGGCGTGGCTCGTATCCTGTCTGCCTGGACTTCCAGGACAGGAAGTGGGGATCGACGGGAACACAGTGGCCGCCGAGCCCCGGACCGGGGTAGAACGGCATGAACCCGAAGGGTTTCGTCGCGGCCGCGTCGATGACCTCCCACACGTCGATGCCGATCCGGTCGCAGAGGATCGCCGTTTCATTCGCGAGTCCCACGTTCACCATGCGGAACGTGTTCTCGAGCAGCTTCGCCGTCTCTGCCGCCAGCGTCGACGAGACAGGCACCAGCTTGTCCATGACGCGCCCGTAGTACGCCCGGCCCATGCGGAGGCAATGGGGGGTCACGCCCCCGATCAACTTCGGAATGTTCCTCGTCCCGTATTCTGCGTTCCCCGGGTCCACGCGCTCCGGCGAGTAGCAGAGGAAGAACCCCTTGCCCGCCCTGAGGCCAGACTCTTCCAGAATCGGCAGTACGGCATCTTCCGTCGTGCCGGGGTAGGTGGTCGATTCGAGGACCACCAGTGCTCCGCTGCGCAGATGCTTGGAAAGCGCTCGCGCAGCTTCGAGAACGTGGGTGAGATCGGGATCCCTCGTCTTGCGCAGCGGCGTGGGCACGCAGATCGATACCGCGTCGCAGCTTTCCAATTCGGCGTAGTCCGAGGTGGCTCGCAGCCGGGACGAAGTCACGAGGTCGTCCAGCAAGTCCGAAGCGATGTCGCGGATGTAGGAATGACCGGAATTCAAGGCCGCGACTTTGACCGGATCCGTGTCGACGCCGACGACAGCGAAGCCAGAGCGGGCCAGTTCCACGGCCAGCGGCAGTCCTGCGTATCCCAGCCCGACAACTCCGGCTCGCGCGCTTCCGGACTCGAGCCGAGCTTCAAGCTCGGTTGAGGTATGCGGGCCCTTCACCGCGCCAATCCATCGCCGGGGCGAACCGCGCCGAAGCCTTTGCTTCTCGGATCTGGCGCAATCGAATTCGACCGACCCGGCAAGCGGGGCGGGGAAGGCTGCGGTAGGCCTGCCACGCTATTCGATCGGCGGATCGGAGTCCGAGGCCGGGTCCGTTCCGTAACGGTAACGCACGGTTGTGCCGTGGTCCGTGTAGAAAGTCCGGCTGCCGGATTCCGGAGACTGGGGATCGGCGTTCACCGAGTACCCTGCCGGCGTCCCGATCATCGAGAAGGCGTACCCGAGGTGGAGGCCGTCGACCAGGTTATCGTCGATGAGACTCGCCGCGGCCGGAGACGGGCCGGCGCCCCCCGGGGCCGGACCGAGCTCGTTCAGCGTCGAGGCGTACCGGCCGAACTGCGCGAAGTACTGGATCTGGGCGGTATTGATCGTCTGGCAAGACCGGATCGCGGCAACTTCGTTCGCCATCCGCTTGGTGCTCGTGACCCTAGGGATCGCGATGGCGCTGATGATCAGGATGATTGCGATGACGATGAGAAGTTCAATCAGCGAGAATCCGCGGTTCCTGCGTCGCTTCATGTCGAGTCCCTTGCTTTTCATTCTAAGGCGCGAAGGCAACCCCTCGCTGTATTAAGACGCTTCCGACGCGCCGTTCGTTGAGTCTCTAGCCGAAAGCGGTCCTATCGAAACGGGTCCTCCGTGGAGCGGCTGCCCCATTTCTTGTGCAGGGACTTTCGCGAGCGCTCGACATCCAGTGCCGCGGGGCGGTCCGCGATCCTACGCTTTGCGCCAACATTCGCAGTGTTGGAGCGCATCCGGATGCCCGATGCGTTCAAGCCAGGCAGACCGCCTTGGTCAATTCGCGCACTTCCCAGGTCCTGTCGTTCTCGCTCCGGCTCCGGCCTTCGCTCACAAACCCCTTGCGAAGGTCCTCCATCACTCTCTGACGACCGCGCCAGCCTCGCGTACACCGAACGGACCGGTTCCAACACTGGCAACGAAAAGTCGACGCCAACGGAACTGGAGGGCACAACTGATTCGCGAGCCGCGAACTAGGATCCGCGATTTTCCGCCGCCCCGACGATGCAGGCACCTCCATCGATTGATGATTCGAGCACTGGAGCGTTTCAGGCTGTCCGGACAAGCGCACCGCCAGCCTTGGGGGGATGGGGGCGCAACTGAATTCCAGCAGCCGACAGGCTGGTCCGGGCGCCAGGGAGCGGCAGAGCCTCGCTAGATCTCGCTCGCCAATACCTGCCGACCATGAGAGGATATTCAGCGGTAGTTCGACACTGCAGGCTCGAAGCGCCGCCTTGACGGCGGTAGCGCGGGCGGTACCATACCTAGAGCCCGTTCGAGGAGGCTTCAATTTCCATGCAACCAGTCCTAGCAGCCGTATGTTGCTTCATCGTCTACGCGGTGGTCTACCGATTCTACGCGCGCCACCTGGGAGCACGGATCTTCCAACTCGACCCTGCTGCGACGACCCCCGCCCACGCGATGCGTGATGGCGTTGACTACGTGCCTTGCCGGCGCATGGTGCTGTTCGGCCACCACTACGCCTCGATTGCCGGCCTGGCGCCGATGCTTGGCCCAGCGATCGCGGTGATCTGGGGCTGGCTGCCGGGCATGCTCTGGGTGGTTCTGGGAACGCTCTTCATCGGCGCAGTGCACGACTTCAGCGCGCTCGTAGTTTCGATGCGGCATCGGGGCATGAGCATCGGCAAGGTGGCCGAGGACCTTATCGGCCGCCGGGCCAAGGGCATCTTCCTGCTGATCATCCTGTTCCTCATCTGCTTGGTGATGGGGGTGTTCGTCCGCACGGTCGCCGGGCTGTTCACCGCCGAGTTCTATCCGGAGTCGGTGTTCCCGACATTCGCGCTGATCGGCATCGCGATGGTCATTGGCTGGTTTGTCTACAAGCGGGGAGTCTCCGTTATCCGCCTGACGGTGGTCGGTTTCGTCCTGATGATCCTGTCTATCGGAGTCGGGCTGAGCATCGGGCGCCCGGACTTGAGCAGCGGCGCGTGGGTCGTGATCTTGCTGCTCTACGCGTTCGCGGCTTCGACCCTGCCCGTTTGGGCGTTGCTGCAGCCGCGCGACTATCTCAACTCGTGGCTACTCTACCTAGGCCTGGGCGCGTCGTACGTGGGCCTCTTCGTGCTGAGCCCGCAATTCGTCGCTCCGGCCATCGACACTCACCCGGCGGACGCGCCCCCGATCTTCCCCTTCGTGTTCATTGTGATTGCCTGCGGCGCGATCTCCGGATTCCACGGCTTGGTGTCGTCCGGTACAACATCCAAGCAAATTGACAAGGAAACGGACGCGCTGCCGATCGGATACGGCGGAATGGTCGGCGAGTCGATGCTCGGCCTGATGGCCGTCCTCGCTTGCACGGCCGGCTTCCGGTCCGCAGAGAGCTGGTCCGAGCATTACGCGAGTTGGGGCGCGGCCAGCGGGCTCGCCGAGAAGATGCAGGCGTTCATCGACGGCACGGCCACCTTCCTGGGTTCTCTTGGGATCCCCATGGAACTCGCCCAGGCATTCATCGCGCTAGTGGCGGTCTCCTTCGCGCTCACTTCGCTGGATTCCGGCACGCGGCTCCTCCGCTACAACATCGAGGAAATCTCCCAGTCGGTCGGCCTGCCGGCGCTGGGCCAGCGATATGTGGCATCCACGCTTGCCGTGGTGCTGATCGGGTTCTTCGCGTTCTACGAGATCGAGGGACAGCCTGTCGGGCTGGCCCTGTGGAGTCTCTTCGGCAGCACCAATCAGGTTCTCGGCGCGCTCACGCTTCTGGCCGTCACGATCTACCTGCGGCAGAAGGGGCGCAACTACCTGTACACGTTCCTGCCGATGGCGTTCATGCTGACGGTGACGATCATCGCCATGGTTCTCGACATCCGGAAATACATGGCAGGCGGGCAGTATCTCCTATTGGGAATTGCCGCATCGATCTTCGTCCTGAGCGTTTGGCTCGTGGTGGAAGCGGTGATCCGGTTCAGGAAGGACACCGTCGCGGTCATGGCATCGGGCGATTGAGTCCAGCGCCCTCGCGACACTGGCGTTTGGTGGGCCGGAGCCCGCTCGGGCCTCAGTCCCAGACCTTGGAGGCAAGGTTTCGTTCGACGTTCCCGTCGATCAGATGGAAGCCGGTGCTATGCAACGGATCGGCGGAGCAGACCACCTTGGCAGTCCCGTACTCGCCTCGCGGCTCGGGGAACTTCGAACTGAAGTCCGGATCCACCTCGTCGATGGTCCAGACGAGCCGTCCCTTGAACGGAATCCGCACTTGGAGCTGCGCTCCGCACGATTGGCATCGGAATTCCATCAGTCGGCCTTCCTCGGCGGGGCCCGAGTGGAGCGGTCCCAGTCCCTAGAGGCTTCCCCGGGCCGGAAGTTCGATCACTTGGCCGGACCGGTTGTCCTGAAGGCTCAGGACGCCGTTGCGCCAGACGGCCGTGTCGACTCCGGCAAAGCCTTCCGGCGTCCTTGTCCAGAAGATCAGGTAGGAGGCGTTGACCGACGACCGCGCCGGGAGCCATCGGTACAGCAATGTGTCGAACATCCGCCCCTGCGTCACGACCTCTCGCCTCGGGAGGTCGAATGCCTGCGTTCCGAACTCCAGTCCGCGGGCCATCAATCGGTCCCGTGGGTACGACTCCCAGGTCTGTAGCCACGGGAATTCGCCGGGGCGGAATAGGTAGCCGAGCAGCAGGCGCTTGGCAGGATGCAGAGCCGTGACGAACGCCCACTCCGCTTCGGGATCCATGCGGTGCCCGGTGTGATCGAGCGAATGCGATTCCCTCGGCGCGGCCCGTAGATCGACCAGGCCGCCCGTGCGGGCTGGGGCCATCGGCCACTCGAATTCCTCGCCTCCGACGAGCCTGTGCGACAAGCCGCCGCGAGACGCTTCCTCGCGGGGTCTTGTCAACGCTCGGTTCGCGGAAATGTCGACGACTGTGACACCTCGTTCCAGAAACGGCGAACCGATGGTCGCGTGCTCCGCCCAATTGACCGGACGGTCGAAGTCCAGGAGGCTCGTGAGGCTGGCCTTGACATACGCGATGTTCTCGCCGGGCAGCAGTTGCATCTCCCTGCGCAGCACTTCGCCAACGCGCGGTAGCTTCACGGCTTGCCGCAGAACGCTTGCGCCGTCCGACTCCCCGGCGAATTCGGTTGACCATGCGAGGCGGTGCGCCTCGCCATGGCCTTCCATGCCCGCTCTGCGCTCGTCGTCGGAGGGCTGTCCGAATCCGTCCACGCAAACGAAATGTCCGACAGCCCCGCTCGCGCGTTCCGCGCGGCCCTGCTCGCGGTCGGCCCGTAGCGAGTCCCACATCGGGTTGGTGCGCTCATCGTCGTCGGCCAGCGTAATCGAAGGGAATGAGCCGCCAGTCTTGAGGACCACCAGCTGGATCTGGTCGTTGGAGAGCAGGATCGCTCCGCGCCCTCGATACGTGAAGCTGTCGTCAATCTCGGCCCAAGCGGCTGGAACGGCAACCGCGAAAACAAGCAGCGCAAGCCGGCGACGCATGCCTGCATCCTACCAGCTGGCGCTGCCACTTCGGTCTCGACGCATCTGCCTGGCTGCCGCCCGGCTCTACGGTGGTCGCCCGCGTTTCCTCGTCTGGCAACGGCTTGGCTACCCGACGACCGATCATTCCCGTTCGGCAGGAAGGAGACCCGTCCCCGACTGCACAGATCCCGCGTTCGTCGAAGGAATATCGCACCGGAATTCCGCGAGCCACGTGGCTCCGGCCCAGCGGGACGGTCTTGGTCGTCGGACCTAAGACGACACGGCCGAATACCGGCCCCGGGAATGAAGCGCGAAACGCGGAACACGTTATACTGCTGGCCGCTCGACGGGTCCGAGCAGTTCAGGTGGCGCGAGTGGGCAAAAGGCAGGGCTGCAGTTTCCGTCGGGTGCAGTTTCGCCTGGCGTCGCTAGCCTTCGCGAGTTGCTTCGGCCTTGCAGATCCGGCGGTCGGCCAGTCCGCTGCGCCCGATCCGACGGCGGCGCTGGTCGATGACAAGCGGATCGATCGCATCGACGAGGACGAGCCCGGGGCGTGGCTCAGTTATGGCCGCGGTTACAACGAGCATCGCTTCTCTCCCTTGACGCAGGTCAATCGCGAGACCGTCTCGGACCTCGGCCTCGTTTGGTCGAGGAGGGTCGAGGTGCGCCACCGCCTGCAATCCTCGCCTGTCGTTGTCGATGGCGTGATCTACTACACCGACAGCTGGAGCGTCGTGTCCGCGGTCGATGGCGACACAGGGGAGACGATCTGGACCTTCGATCCGAAAACGCGCCGGCGGTATGCCCGCTGGTCATGCTGTGGCGGTCCCATCAACCGAGGGGTGGCTGTCTACAAGGGCCGGGTCTACACTGCGACCTTCGACGCCCGTCTCCTTGCAATCGACGCAGCGACGGGGAAAAAAGCATGGGATGTCGATACGGCCGACTACCCTTCCCGAATCCCGTACACGATTTCCGGTGCCCCGCTCGCAGCTGCTGGCAAGATCTATATCGGCAACAGCGGTTCCGAGTGGGATCACCGCGGATACGTTACCGCCTACGACGCGAACACCGGAGAGAAGGCCTGGCGCTTCTTCACCGTGCCGGGCGACCCTTCGAAGCCGTTCGAGAACCCGGAACTCGAGGAAGCGGCCAAGACCTGGACAGGCGAGTGGTGGAAGCTCGGCGGCGGTGGCACGGTGTGGAACAGCATTGCGTACGACACCGACCTGCACACCGTCTATGTAGGCGTCGGCAACGGGACTCCGTGGTCTCGCGAGATCCGCTCGCCAGGTGGCGGTGACAACCTCTTCCTGTCCTCCATCGTGGCCCTGCATCCCGACACCGGCCGGATGAAGTGGCACTACCAGACCACGCCCGGCGACAACTGGGACTACACGGCCACTCAGGACATCGTGCTTGCCGACATGGTCGTCGACGGCCTGGACCGCAAGGTCGTCATGCAGGCGCCCAAGAACGGCTTCTTCTACGTGCTGGACCGGCGCGATGGCAAGTTGCTTAGGGCCCATCCTTACGGCGCGATGACCTGGGCCACCCATGTCGACATGGAGACGGGACGGCCCGTGGAGAACCCCGAAGTCGTCTGGGAAGAGAAGCCCCAGTGGATCCTTCCTGGCAACACGGGATCCCACAACTGGGAGCCGATGGCCTTCGACGCCAGCAAGGGCCTGATGTACATCCCGACCCACGATACGCCGTACTTCTTCGCGCTTCCGGAGGACTACCAGAAGACCGGCGTCTACAGCCCGCGCGAGCGGACGATGAACCTAGGCATCGCCAGGGGCACCTATCGCATGGAGCTGATCGAGGCCGCGGGCGAGCCGCCAGAGGCGAAGGGATTCCTCAAGGCATTCGATCCGCTCACAGGCGAGACCGTCTGGAGGGTCCAGAACAGGACCGCGCGTATCGGCGGCGTGCTGGCGACGGCGGGAGGCCTTGTGTTTCAAGGCGACGGAAGCGGCACGTTCTCGGCCTACGACAGCGACGATGGCGAATTGCTGTGGGAATTCGATTCCTACGGGTCGATCATCGCGCCTCCCGTCACGTACGCAGTCGGGAATACCCAGTACGTGGCAGTTGTCGTGGGGTCGAGCTTTGCGTACTACGACTACGGCAAGCTGCTTGTGCTCTCGCTTGGTGGGGACGCGCAGCTGCCCGTGCCGCCGAAGAGGGATCGCGCCATTCCGGAGCAGCCGCCGATGACGGCGTCAACGGAGGAACTCCAGCAAGGCGACAAGCTGTACCACCAGTTCTGCGCATCCTGTCACGGCTACCAAGCCAGGGGCTACCGAAACGCCGACTTGCGCATCATGAGCGGCGCGATTCACGAGGCGTTCCAGAGAGTCGTCCGCGAAGGCCTCCTGCTGGATCTCGGCATGGACAGCTTTGTTGACGATCTGGACGAGGAGCAGACCGAATTGATCCGGCAGTACATCATTTCCAGGGCCAATATCGATCGGGAGGCTTCGGGCGCGCAGTGACGGCCGACGAGGCGGGGCACCGATTCGCTTTGCCTATACTCATAGGGAGTCAGAGACGGGAGACAGACAATGATCCGCAATCTAGCCAGCGCCCTGCTGCTGACCGCCTTGCTGGCGGCCCTTCCCTGCGCATACGCACACCACGCGTTCTCTGCCGAGTTCGACTCGAACCTTCCGATTCACGTGACCGGCAACGTCGTCAAGGTCGAGTGGATCAACCCGCACGCGTGGGTTCACGTCGAGAGCGACCAGGACGACAAGGTCGTATGGGAACTCGAGGCGGGCACTCCGAACACGCTGCTCCGGCGGGGCCTCACTCGGACGCTGCTGGTGCCGGGCACTGCAGTCACAGTGCGCGGCTATCAGAGCAAGGATCGGATGTGCAATCCGAATTGCAAGGGCAGCGGCCGGGACATCACGTTCCCGGACGGCCGCAAGCTCTTCATGGGATCGTCCGGGACCGGCGCGCCGCGTGACGGGGCCGATCCGACGGAGCCGAAACGCCCCTGATCAATTCCCGTCTTCGGGTTCCGCTTCCCCGTCCTTCTTGAGCTGATCTTCGGCCGCCTTGACGGCCTTCGAACCGCCGTACCACGTTGCCAGCCAGTCGTCCGTGGTCTTGCCCTTCTCCTCCTGCGCTCGAGCGCCCGAGAGCATGAGAAACATCGCTCGGTTGCCCTCGTGGCATGCATACTCGAGCAGCGGGTCGGACGTCTTGTTCATTTCCACCGCGACAGACCACGGCTTCTCGAACGACTCGGGGTCGTTCACCGTGTACTCGTACAGCAGCGTGCCCGAGGAGTTCCTCGTGAAGCGTTCCACGAGCACCATATTCGGGCCGGAACCTCGGAAGTTGGTGTGCTTCGTGAAGTTCTTCGTCGTCACCACCAAGGTGTCGCCTTCCCACCGGCCTCTCGAGTCGCCTTTCCAGAGCCTGACGTTGTCCGGCGCGTGCTCGCGCCCGTCGAGCGGGATGATGCGATGGTCGTTGATCATCTCGTTGAGCAGCGCGACGTATGTCGGCGTCTGGAAGACCTCCAGGAAGTTGTTGTAGGCGCCCGGGTTCATCGGCGGGCCGGAATTGAAGCCCATGATGCACCGCTCGAGCGGATTCCTGTCTTCCGCGCTTGCCGGCACTCCTCCCCAGCGAGCGTACCGCTCCGCAGAACGGAGCTTGGCCGTCTCGGTCTGCGCCGGCACGCGACCGTCCGGAGGGTCCACGACGAGCGAAGTACGCAATGTGCCGGTCATCTTCTCGCCTCGGTCAAGCCAGAAGGCGTTGTAGCCGACATCCACGTCGCCCTGGCCTAGGACCGGGTCGCGGTTCCTGCGCTCTTCGCGGGACTTCCGCGTCCTTTCCTCCCACTCGGCGATCTCCTCGGCCGTCAGGAATTGCTTGTCCCCGAACTCCTTCGGGCGCTCGAAGGGCGTGATGGAGCGAAAGTCCCACGTGCCTTGCAGGTCGGGGGCTCCCCAGCTCGTCTTGGGAATGTCGCTTGCTGAAGCCGTCAGCGGCACCGCGATGACGATGACAACCGCCGCCGTCACGAGTGCTGTCGCCGCCGGCAGGAAGCGTATGCGGAGTTTGCTTCGAATGGCCATGCCTTCCCCCTTCTCAGTTGCCCGGCTCGGACCCCGACGATGACTCGTCGGAGGGATTCGTCCCTCGGTGGAGATGCCCGTATACCGCTCCTTCGGCGAACGGCACGCACTTGAACTCGAGTATCTGCGCGTTCGGCTCAAGGCGACGGTACAGCGGCATGCTCATCTTCCACGGGCGCGTGAACACCTTGGGATCATCGATGGTTACTTCGTAGCGCAGGGCGTTGGGCCCGGTTGGCGTGTAGCGTTCCTGGACCTTGAGTTCCTCGCTGTGGAAGTTGCCCGCAGTGTCGAACCAGGTGTCAGCGACCTGCGCGGTGACGTCGACCACAAGCGTTTCGCCTTCCCACCGTCCGAGCGAATACCCCATCCACGATGGTGCAAGCGCTTCCGATCCGGGCTTGTCCATGCGAACCACCCGGCTCGTGCTGGCGAACTCGTAGGCGAAGAGAATCGACTTCGGCGTCTGCACGATCTGGAACGGGAACGGCATGTACGTCGCTCGCGGGATGCCGGGCATGTAGCACTTGACAGCCGGGTCGAGCTTGAGCCAATGCTCCAGGTTCTCCGCGCGCTTTTCCGCGGCCCAAGGCTGGTACGGAATCGTGCCGCCCTCGACCACGCTCAGGCCAGCCGGGATCGCGCCGAGAGCACCGAACGCCTCGACGGGGCCGTGTCGCGCCGAGTGTGCCTCGAGATCCCAGTGCGCCGAGCCCATCGACTGCCAGATGCCATTGAGGTCCGGGTTGCCGTCCGGAGTCCGCCCTGCTGCGTACTGCGCCTGGGCGGGCAGCCAAGCGGTGCTGAAGACCAGCAAGGTGCCGATTGCCAGGACGGATCCGTGCTTCATCATGCTCGGCGTCGAGAGATGCGAACACCGGCACGCCACGGACATCCCACGCCGCTCCGGTCCGATCATCTGAGTCAACCAGAGTATACACGCTGCAAGGCATGCTTTCAGGCCCTCTCGGCCGCTACATGCCGCGATTGGAATCAGGAGCCAGGGGGCCGGTTCAGAACGACAGACGCATGGTGAGGGTGAACGTGCGACCGTCGTTGAGTGTATTCGTGATTTGCCCGAAGTTGCCCCCGGACAGATCGTTGCCCGGGTAGGCGAATTGCGGGGTGTTGAGCAGGTTGATCGATTCGGCCCGAAACGTCAGCGTGCTCTCGCTTGCGATCTTCCAGCTCCTCGACACGGAAAAATTGACGTTTTGGATTCCGTCCTTGCGAAAAACGTTGCGTCCCAGGTTGCCGCTGGACTGGTCCAAGGGGACGAATCCGAACGCCGAGCGGGGCAGCAATTCTCTGGACGTGTCCGGGTGGCTGATGCTCCGACCCAGGATGGAGGGGGCCAGCAGTTGCGGGCGATCGCCCATAGCGCCGTCGACGTTGCCGAAGCCGGGGGCGTCCGAACCCGTGTACATGACGAACGGAGTTCCGGTCTTCAGCAGGATCACGGAGTAGAGTTCCCAGCCTCCAAGGACCTTGTTCCAGGCGCTGCCGGACGGGCCGACCGACGGCATCCTGTACTTGACTCGCGCGATGGCAGCGTGAGTCTGGTCGAAATCGCTGAGAGACTTGACGTCGCCGTGGACCTCGAATTGGGTCTGGCTGCGTCCGGCGAACGCATCGCGTGAGGACGCATTACTTGCGTAGTGGGCGCCTAGATCGATGGCCTTGCTCAGCCAGTAGGAAATGTCGAAGGTCAGTCCGCTCAAGTCCCGAACGCCAAGCGTCGCCTTCGCTGCGTCGAAGTAAGCTCGCGAACCGTTGAGGATCCGGCGGACGTCGTAGTAGCGCTGGTCCGGCCGCCGCTGATTCACTGTCCGGGTTGTCCGGGCAATGCCTTCCACGCGCCTTGCGCGGTTCAGCACCCAGCCCGAGATCAGGCGGTGAGTACGGCTTCCCACGTAACCGATCTGAGAGTACAGTCCGCGGGAGTTCGCCACTTCCCAGCTGAAGTTGTATTGGTGCGAGTACGGTGCGACAAGGTCCGGCGCGATCCGGATGATCGTGCTGCGTGTATTCGGATCGGCAGCGTTCACGGTCAGGCCTGCGAAGGGGTTGACCAGGTCCGGTGCGACGATGTTCACGCGGACGTTGCCCGGCGGGTTGAATCGTTCCTGCGAGTATGTAGCAGTGAAGATTTCACCGTACTGAAGGCCGTACGCACCCCTGATTACGCCGAGCGGCGCGCGGTACGCGAAACCGAAGCTAGGAGCGAGGTTGTTGCAATCGCAACGATACGGCAGGTTTGAGAGGCCGTTCACCTCGACGGGGCGGGTAGTGGGCTCGTAACGGATCCCGAAGCTGAGCGTGAGGTCCCGACGCGCGTTCCATGTGTCGCCGGCGAAGTACTGCATCCGCCAGCGACGGAAACCTCGATACGGGGTGCCGATCGCCAGCGTGAACCTGCTCGGCGTTCCCAGCCGCACGTTGGTGATCATGTCCCGGCCGAAGTTCGAGCTGAACAGAATCATGCCGGAATGGCCGGAACTCTCGATACCGTTGAGCTGTTCTCGAACAACGCTGAAACCGGAAACGAGTTGGTGGTTGCCCTTCCGAGTGGCAACTGAGCCGGCGTACCGGAAGAAGTTCTGCGCTCGGTCATATGGAATGCTCGACGTGCCGCCGAGCGTCTGAAGCTGGCGCATCATGAAGACAAGTGGGCCGAACGCCGTCTCGTCCTGCACAATCAGTGACGTCATGCGCCGAAATCCGGCTGAGAAGTTGCTCGTTGTTGCGGCCGACACATCGCGCGTCCATGTGAGGCGCCCGTCGTGCGACCCCGTGGTGGTATTCGGGTTCTGCCCCTTTACCAGCTGGAATGCGTCAACTGCCTGCTTCTTGAAGCGATAGTCCAGCGAGGCCCGATCGCGGCCGCTGAACGGAATATCGAGCCTCGCGCCGGCCGAGTCGTTGTTGATCTCCTGGGGCGCGTTCGCATTGTGCGCCCTCAGATTGATGTCGGGACGGTTTGGCGCCTCGGCCGGGAATGAGTCAAGAATTCGCGAGACCACGGAGCGCAGAGCGGGATCGGTCGCAAGCGGGGTTCGCTCCTCGGGCAGGGGGATCAGCACGTTGCCGTTCACGTTCCCGCGCTTGCGCTGCTGCGACACGTCGACCGACAGCGACGACCCGGCCACTAGAGGCAGCAGCAGGCTCGCGCCGTAGTCGTTCGAACGCGCCGGCCTGACCGCCCCGACCTGGAAGAACGAGCGCGCGGAAAAAACGCTGTTGCCATGGGTCTCGTAAATGGATCCGTGGAAGTCCCGTCGCGCCGCGGGCTTGAGATGGATCTGGCGCTTGGACGGATTCCCGAACTCGCTGCCGAAATAGCTCTGCGAAGGGTCGAACTCGCGCACGATTGTCGCGCTCGTGCCCATCCGCATGTTGAGTTCCTTCTGGACGTTGTTGTCGACGAGGGTCAGCCGGACATTCTCGTTGCGCCGGCTTTCTCCGGAATCGGTGTCGACCTCGCCCAGGAGGTTCAGTTCCATGCGATCCGCGGTTGTCGCTTCCGCTCCCTGCTCGGTTCCTTCCGGCTGCGGGTTGGTCCCGATTCCCGCCACCGCTGGTAGAGCGCTGGATTCGGCGCCCGCCTCGGCTGTCTCTGTTTCTGACGCGTCCGGACTCGCCATTCCGAACCCCGCGGTGACCGCGAGGAACACAGCGAGACCAAGCGTCCGCGTTCCCGTCTCTCTGAACCAAGCCTTGTCTTGCATCGAACCGCGAACTTCCGCCGTTCGACCAAACGAGTGGAAGTACCCTAGGGTGCGCTGGCACTGGCGTTCGCCAGCCCACGCCCCACAACTAGGATATCGCGTTCGAGCGCCGGCTGGGCGCGGGAAACGTAGAAAGCCCTCTTCACGGGTCGCCGTTGCGGGTGCCGGACAACCTCCATCCTCCGTAAGGATTTGGGAATCCAGGACTCACTGCGAGCCGACGAGACCGGCCTGATTGCTTGCAGAACTGTCCGGCATCGGTCCTGCCCCGGGGCAAGCGCAGCCCTTTGAAGACGAATCCGGGACATCACTCGCTGGAAAAGCGAATGTCTCCGTAGTACGCGACCGCAGTTCCGCCCGCATTGTCGGTGTCGGTCATTACCGCAACTCCGTCGATGTGGCGGATGTGCCGTCCGAACAGATTGAGGAAGTCCTCCCGCACATTTCGCCGTTCGTCGATCCATCGACCGGCTTCGCTGCTTCCGGAGCGCACCGCGACCATCCGCACGGAATCCGTGTAGGCGTTCGGCCAGCTCTCGCCCCTGGGCTGGGAACTCGACCATACGTAGTTCAATGCCCGCGTCATCCAGAAGAGCAACCGATGCTTGCGGATGACGTAGACCCTCGCGCTGTAGTCGTCGCCCCCGCGAATGCGCTCGTCGATCGGGTCGAGAGATTCCTCGACCCGCCAGCTCCAATTGAGGATGGGAGTCTTCTCAATGTCGACGCGAACCTTGCGGAACACGCCCGAGGCGGACCCGTTGCTCGATGCACGCAGCGCTGCACGGCCATCCAACGTGACAGTCTCGTAGACGGTGCTTCCCTTGAAGAGCTTCTCCTTCCATGCTGCGATGTCGCCACCGCTCAGGATGGTGACGCTTTCAGCCTTGGACTCCCCCGCTGCCGCAGTGAGCGCTAGTACCAGGACTCCGAGAATCGCTTGCTGCACGCGCGCCAGGTTCCGAGTCACGTGTCGTGTAGTGCCGGTTCGCATTCGGTTCGGACGTCGGGTCGAGGCTTCCTGCCGCTTTCGCATACGGCAAGCTTGACGCCGGGAGCGTCGATCGCTTGACGGGCGACATCTATCAGAATGCCAGTTCAGCCATCCGACGCGCCTCGGTTCGTGGCTTCCTCAATATCTGCATTGTCGGCCGGCGCACTAGAAGTGCATTGCGCCCAGGCGAATCAACCTGTCGACGCCCGCTCTCAGGGTCGCCTCGCATTGCTGGAGGTAGGCGACCGGCCGTCCGGTGCCTGTCGCTGAATTGTGATGGGGCGATGAGCAGCAGCGGGGAGCGCGAGTTGCGTCAACCCGAACGCCCGCCACAGCTGCGAGAAACTAGGGCGATGATCCCTCGCTACACGCGGCCGGACCTAGCTCGCATCTGGTCCGACGAAAACAAGTACCGCCAGTGGCTCGAGGTCGAGCTCATGGCGTCCGAGTCGCTGGCTGAACTGGGTGAAGTTCCCCGCGAGGCAGCAGAGTCTCTCCGCGAACACGCCGATTTTGACCTGGCTCGCATCGAGGCGATCGAAGCGGAGGTGCGCCATGACGTCATTGCGTTCCTGACGTCCGTGTCCGAGAAGATGGCGGATGCCGGCGCGGCGGAACACTCGCGATGGCTGCACTACGGCCTTACATCGAATGACGTAGTGGATACAGCGCAGGCGCTGCTGCTGAAGCAGTCCTCCGAGCCGATCGCGACGCAGCTAGGCCAGTTGCATGGCATCCTGCGAACCCGAGCGTTCGAATTCAAGGACACCGTGACGGTAGGACGCACTCACGGAGTTCATGCCGAGCCCACCACCTTCGGTCTCAAACTTGCCAACTGGCACAGCGAGGTTGGACGGCACATCGAGCGGTTCGAGGCCGCCCGCGAGCAGATGCGGGTCGGCAAGCTCTCTGGAGCCGTCGGGACCCTGGCTCACATCAGCCCGCAGGCAGAGGAGCGGATTTGTGCCAAGCTCGGCCTCCGGGCGACCGCGGTCTCAACCCAGGTTATCCAGCGCGATCGCCACGCGCACTACGTTTCGACGCTCGCGAACATAGCCGCAACGATCGAGAAGATCGCCGTCGAGGTGAGGCACCTTCAGCGCACGGAGGTGCGCGAGGCGCAGGAGTACTTCTCGAAGACGCAGAAGGGCAGCTCGGCGATGCCCCACAAGAAGAACCCGATCGTGTCGGAACAGCTCAGCGGGCTGGCCCGTGTCGTGCGAGCGAATCTTGTCGCCGCCTTCGAGAATGTGGCTCTCTGGCACGAGCGCGACATCTCTCACAGCTCGGTTGAACGCGTGATCCTAGCCGACTCGACGACGCTAGTCGACTACATGCTCGCCAAGGCATGCAGCTTGGTGAGCCGGCTGCTGGTCTACCCAGAGCGGATGGCCAAGAACCTTGAATCAAACGGCGGCCTCGTGTACTCCGGCCAGCTGCTCTTGGAGATCGCATCCAAGGGCGTTCTGAGGGAGAAGGCCTACCGCTGGGTCCAGCGCAACGCGCTAAGGGCTTGGGAGGAGGACGGCAGCTTTCGCGAGCTCGTCGAAGCGGACCCCGACATCCGCGGCGTCCTGGGACGCGAGGACTACGAGCGCGCGTTCTCCCTGGAACGCCAGCTGCGCAACGTCGACGCGATCTTCGAGCGAGTCTTCGGACCCAGCTAGGGTGGCTGAGATTTACCGCGTCAGATGCTAGCACTTGCGTTCCTCCTTGCCTTCCCCGTCGAGCTAGAGCCTGACTCGGGCTTGTTCGCCAACACCTTCTACCACGTCATTTGTCTGGCCGGAGAGATCAACTGCAGCCATGACAAGATTCAACGCTTCTGGCAAGACGAGCTTGGGTGGGATGAAGAGGACGAAGAAGCTCTTGGCTCGCTGAAGTCAATCGTGAAGCGTATCGGCGATTCCGCCCCTGACCCGGAACCAGTTGCCGTTCCACCGAACTTCTCCGGCTACTATCCCGGGTATCGAGCCCGCTACTCCCTGCTCAGCTTGATCGTCGAATCCGGGTCGAGCCCGGCAATCGCGGAAGCGGTCGCGGATTCGTTGACGGGGGAGAACGCGCGACGCCTGTCGGCAGCGTTTGGCCATTTCGAAGCCCGCCTTCGGCCGTGGTGGGAGTCTCGGGCCCCGGAATCGGCTCACGAGCACGGCCTCAAGGTGCTGCGCGAGATAGAAAGCGCGGGTCTCGGGGACTTGTCCGACCAGTTGGCAGGCTTCATGCAGGCTCGCCTTGCCCGCGCTGGCCTGCACGCGGTCACAGCGCCTTATCCCGGGGAGGGAGCGCTGGCGACCATCATGGGACGGCACCTCTTCATAGAGTTCTCATCCGACGACACGCCGACTGACGGTGCTTGGAAGGTCCTCCACGAGCTCACGCACATCCTCTATGACGAAGGCTCGATCAAGCTCCATCAAGACTTGGTCACGCAATTCCTAGAGGCAGACCAACCTCACTCGATGGCGCACTATGCCTTGCTGAACGAGGGCATCGCGACGGCATTGCAGCTGCTTGCCTTCGAGAGACTGAATGTGGAGATGGAGGACTTCTATGACCACCCTTACATTCCAAGGCTGGCACTTTCGACACAGCCGCTGCTGAGGAAAGCTCTTGCGGCCGGCTCGACACTCCACGCCGGATTCGCGGAGCAGTACATGCTGGCCGCAGACGCCGAGCTCGGAGACGAGGTCCTGCGTCCGCAGTACATGCTGCTCGGCGTTGGCGTGCTGGGGACAGAGAGGCATCCGGACGCCGCCGAGGCGTACTTTGAGCTGATCCCTCCTGTCTCTGCTACGACTTCGGAAGAAAATGCACGGGTCTTCTTCGAGGTCAACGTGGTACAGCTGCTAACGCATGACGAACTGGAAATGGTGAGTGAGTGGCTGCCCGGCAGCAGTCATGCAGCAAAGCATCGAGGCTTCGCGTACTCCCCGTCCGCGGCTTCAAAGAGGAGAGTGTACTTGATCAGTGGGCAGTCCGAGCAAGACTTGGTCGAGGCGGTCACGAAGTTTGCGGAATTGGACGACGTGACTCCGAATGGGTTTCTGCTAGTGTTTGACTGACTCTCCCTGTCCCCGCCGGTCCGCTCCAGGGCCAATGGGAACAAGCCTCTCCGCGCTCACCCTTGGTTGCCGGCCGAGCGATTGGAAACGGGTTCCGACGCTCGGCTGCCCGGAGCAGAACCAGCAGCCCGCGTTGCCGCAGCGGGAGTTCAGGTTTCAACCACAACCCCGGCCAGCTCCTCGAACATCTTGAAGGCCGCGATGATGTCTTCGTCGCCGTGCCCCTTGGCGACGCCGGCGCTGAAGAGTTCGTGGACGAGACTCGTGGACGGGAGAGGCACGCCAAGCTCGCGCCCCGATTCGAGCATCAGGCTGATGTCCTTGCGCATCCACTTCAGCGGAAACGCCGCATTGAAGTCTCGCTTGAACACTGCAGGCGCCTTGAAGGCAATCAGGCCGGACTTGGCGGCGGAGTTGTCCAGGATCTCGAACATGAGGTCGGGCGGCACGCCCGCCTTGGTCGCGAGCACCATGCCCTCGACAAAACCCTGCAGCGTATTTGCCAGAACCAAGTTCTGAGATAGCTTTGCGTGGAGGCCCATGCCTTGGCTGCCGCAGTAGTAGAGGTTGGTTCCCATGCACTCGAAGTAAGGACGCACGCTCTCGAGAGATCTGCTCGTCCCCCCCGATCATGAAGGTGAGCGTGCCTCCTCTGGCACCGGGCGTCGAACCTGTGCATGGGGCGTCCAGGTAGTGGCAGCCCTTGGCTTCGAACTTTCCCGCGATACGTCGCGCCGTGCTGGGTCCGATCGTCGAGCAGTCTCCCACGATGGTTCCCGCATTGACTCCCGAGAGTACCCCGTTCTCGCCGGTCAGGACCTCTTCAGACATTGCTGAATCGCCTACGCAAAGGAAGATGCAGTCGGCGAACTCACCTACTTCGGCGGGTGTTTCGCAGTAGTGGCCGGCCGTGCTGGCATCGGCGAGATCGCTCGCCTTCGAGCTCGTATGGCTCCAAAGCGCCACCTCGTGGCCGCCTGCCAGCAGGTGCTCGGCCATGGGTTTGCCCATGAGTCCGAGTCCGAGAAAACCGAGTTTCGCCATATTTGAGATTGTATCGGACTCGCTCTGACGGCTTTTCTCCGCGCTCTCGGTTAGCCAGGGCTGGAGCGACGACCGCCGCGAGGATACGGCCGTGCCGACATCGCGTCCCGAGATTCGTCCGCTTGGCTCGTCGCTCGCTGTGTCCGCGAGCCGCGCTCCGGAAATGCCGATTGGTGCCAGACGGGAAACAGGACTCCTAGGGTCGTTGCGCGTTTCGGGGTTGGTTCTGCGTACGCGATAGCAAGGGGTTCATAGCCGAAGCGATTGGCTGGACAGAAGCCCGCCCGACACGCTTCGCTTCGTGGCGGCAACACATGTCAGCACGTTGCTGCCGGCCCCCGCCGCTACGAAACTTCAGTGACCGCGCACCGGCCAGTCTGACGACCGGATGGTGATTGCAGTCGTGATAATCCCGTCTTGTTGATCTTGTCGCTACCGTTCGATTCACACTGTTTGCGGTGTGAATAAGTTCTTGTTTCACAACGAGATGACGCGAGATATCCGATCGCATTGGACCCGGGCAAGATCTCGCCCGTTCGATTGGCGCAAGCCCGACTGCCGCCTTCCCGCACTGAGGAGCCGCGCGCCTTCGCCGCGCGCCTGCATTGCCGGCTCCCTATCCGCAGACTGTACCAGTGCAACAGCTGCAAGCACCGATTCTCCCTTACGGCCGGTACTCGCTCCGCCAGCACCCCGCTGCTCCTGATAACCCAGTTCCTCGCATCTGCCTCGTGACGCAGTCCCAGCAAGCCAGTTCGACCATCGCTCTAGTACGCTAGCTCGGGAGGAGTGGAAGTCGGACTTGGGGCCTCCTTTGTCTTCGTGTATTCAACCCACTCGGGCTAACAACAACAAGCCTGCTCCCCGGCTCATTGGTCGCAAGAATGCCTTGCACATGCCAGTTCGACCGCCATTGTCTTCCCAGAGGAACGAGTGTACACTCGCACCGAAGAAGGACGAAGGAATCGTTAACTCGCGTTCGAGCCTGACGGTTTCAGCTCATTCTCACAGGAGATTCATTCCATGCAACGACGTAATTTTCTTCGTACGAGTGCCATAACTGCGCTTGCTTCACAACGCATTCTCGGTGCGAATGACCGCGTCGGGGTTATCTTGATCGGGTGTGGCGGGCGGGGGCGCGGAGTCACGGATTACGTCCCCAAGATCGGGGGCGCCGAGGTGCGCGGTGTTTCCGACGTCTACGTGCCGAGGCGTGAGCAGGCGTGCGAACAGTTCGGGTCGATGGCCAAGCCGTTCGCGGACTACCGCGAGGTGTTGAACGATAAAGACATTGACGCCGTCGTGATCGGAACCCCCGATCACTGGCACGCGCCGATGACGATCGAGGCCGTGGCGGCAGGCAAGGATGTGTACGTTGAAAAGCCGGTCACCCACAACTTAGCGGAAGGAGACAAGCTCGTCCAGGCAGTTGAAGACTCCGGACAAGTCGTCGCGACGGGAACGCAGCAACGAAGCTGGAAGCACTTCCGCGAGGCGAAACAGTTGATTGACCAAGGGGTGTTGGGCAAGATCACGTTCGTCCGCTGCCACTGGTCGCAGAACTATTCGAGGTTCGGGTCGAGCCCCGCCCCGGACATCGATCTCAACCAACTTGACTGGGAGCAGTGGTTGGGGCCCGCGCCGAAGCAGCCGTTCGACAAGACTCGGTTCCGCTTTTGGCGGTTCTTCTGGGATTTCGGGGGAGGCAGCATCACCGATCTGATGACGCATTGGATCGACGTGATCCAGTGGTTCATGGAGAGCCCACGGGCGCATGAGGTGCACGCCGCCGGGACTACCTATATCCAAGACTGGCTCGAGGCACCCGACACAGTCACGGCCACCATGCTGTTCCCCGAGGGATACATGGCGGCCTACGAGGGCAACATGACATTCGGGCTGCTCGGCGGCGGCATCGTTTTCCGCGGCGACAAAGCCATGATGAGACTTAGCCGGCTTGGTTACGACGTTTATGAAGAAGGCGCAAGGCCCTTCGAGGCAGTGAGCCTACCGGAACCGATTCACCATTTCTCACGTAGCGAGGATACATCGACGATCGAGAGGGTCGACGGAACTGGCACCCTCAGCAATGTGCGGAACTGGCTCGACTGCATGCGAAGCCGAAGCACCCCCAACGCCCACATCCGAGCCGGTGTCGAAGCCGCCGCTACGTCGCACTGGGCCAACAAGGCGATGCGCGAAAAGAAGGTGCTTCGAGTCTCGTAACCGCCCCAAGGCGGCCAAGCGATTTGCTGGACCACTCCGCGCTTGGAGGGATTGACCTGCCAGACTGCCAACCCATTTCCATTCCTGAGGGAGACCATTGAAGCACCATCCACGACTGCTAATGGGGATCTTCGCCCTGCTTCTTATGCTCTGCAGCTCGGCGTCACACCCCGCTCCCGCGTTGGGTGCGGGCTTTGTTCCGCTGATGAACAGTCTGGACAGGTTCTACGGTGACAAGACCACTTGGTTCTTCGATCGCGGGGTTCTCAGCAGTAAGGCCAACCTCGAAGGCACACGAACAAGACGCATCTTCACCGTCGAGCGCTTCGGGAACTTCGTGCTGCGGTTTCAGGCGAGTGCCGGCTCCGGTGGTGGCGCGGTCTTCGTGCGGACCGCGATCCATCCTATCGAGTTGCTCGGTGGCTACGAGTTCAAGCTCGGCGCCCAGGATGGCGGCCTGTCCTTCCTCGACTTTCCGAACTTCGCGAAGATGGCCGAAGCCCATGCCAAGGGTGTTCCGTATACCAACGCCACGATGTTACTTTCCTGGGACCCGCCCCGTCAGCCCAACGGTGACGAATGGGTGGAGTATGAACTGGCGTGTTTGGGCGATCGTCTGACGCTCAAGCGAAACGGGGCAATCATCGTTCACTGCCGACACTTGGACGGTCCGCGGGAAGGATCGATCGGCTTTCGGCTCGACGGGCCGGGGCGGGCGGAGTTCAGGAATCTCCAGATTCGCCTGCTTGGGGAGGTCCACTGGCCTACGAGTCCTCCCGCAGGAGATCTCAAAGGCCGACCCGCCAACGACTGGAAGGCTGAGGACCCCCAGTTCGGGCGGATTACGGAGGAGGCGTGGGCGCTTGAAACGAAACAGTTGCTAGGGCAGGCTCGCGCATCACGAGAGTTCCGACCATTGTTCGAAGAGGGCGCATCCAATCAATGGCAGGAGTCGAAGAGTTTCTGGTCCGTTGAGGAAGGCGTCATCCGTGGGGAGTCCCACAACAACTTCCTCGTAATGAAGCAGGAGTACTCAGATTTCATTCTGAAAGCCCAAGTGCGCATGACGCCGAAGACCGGTAATTCCGGGACAGGGCTATGCGTTTCACTCCGCACGGTACTATATATTGTGGTCGGGAGTAGGCGCTTCACTCCACAGGATCTCCGCTTGCAGTGGCGCCGGTGGCCGTGTCAAGCGACATCATCGTCGGGCGTGGGGCCGGGGCGGTTGCGACCGCCTGCTGGAGCAGCCTGTAAAGAGCATGCCGCGTGAACGCGACGTCCTTCGGTTGAATCGGAGGGTGAATTCGTCCAAGTAATAGTCCAAGTACTTGTGTTCGACAGCGCCTTGGTGGGTGCCCAGCAGCCAGCGCTTCAGCAGAGAAGCGACGCGATGCACCCGCGGAGAGTACTTGTCAGTCTTGCTCGGGTCCCCTCCGGTCACGGAAGCTTCGTGCCCGTAGCCCAGGTCGTGCAACTTGGAATAGCTGGGCCAACCGTCCGTGCGGATGACGCTGCCGGGCTCGACCGCCTTTCCACCGATGCGAAGGCTGTCCGGGAACAGGCGCTGCGGTTTCACCAGGGATCCCCCGCAGCGGGAAGGACGCTTGCCGCACCGGCTCCGGGCCCCAGCAGGGACATGCAGCTTGGCGCCGAGGAGGTCGAGCGAATCCGAGAATTCTTGCCGGGTTTCCCAGCCCGTGCCGAGCAGTCCTGGAAGGAACGTTCCCTGCACGCATTGCTTGCCGGTCTGCCAGACAAGGTCCTTCAGTTGGCGGAGAGCCATGTGGGTTCCGTTTATTTTGGCGGGTGAATTCCGGAAATTCTGGCGGGTTGGAAGGCGGTGAGGCAGAGTTGGGCATGGGATTCACGAAGCTCTCCTTGGATGTCGGGGCCGGGATGGAAGCGGCGGTTGTGATGGCGTCAGAGTGCAGCCCTGCGAGGAGGGCCTGAGCCGGTCCGAGCCAAGGAGAGGAACGAAGCGGCTGGGCTGGCCAGGATCCCCTGCTGGTAGCACGCACAAGCGTCATGCTAGCAGCCTGCGGTCCGGACAGCAGGACAGAGCGTGCGAGGGGCCGGGGGCGTTCAGGCTTCATAGTCGAGTCCCTCCAAGTGGCGGGTACGCATCGAGGGGCCCTCGAGCGGGATGATGCGGCCGCGTTCGAGGACGCGGTCGATGATCGCGGCAGCGAGGTCGCGGTCGTGCAGGACAGCGCCCCAGTCGAGAAGAGCCTTGTTGGTGGTGAAGACGATCGAGCGACGCTTGACATGGCGTTCGTTGACGACATGGAAGAGCAGGTTGGCGGCCGCGTCGCAGTAGCTGAGATAGCCGAGCTCGTCGCAGACCAGGACGTGAGGCTGGAGGTAGGCCTTGAGAGTTTCGCGGAAGCGGCCCTGGCGGGTGGCGAGGGCGAGATCGTCGATGAGGCAGGCGGCGGTGGCGAAGAGCGCCTCGAAGCCGTTCTGGATGGCCTTGTAGGCGATAGCGGTGGCGAGGTGAGTCTTGCCGCGCCCGCTGCGGCCGGTGAGAATCAGGTTGGAGCCGAGCTCGACGAATTCGGGCGAGAAGCACGAGCCAAGCAGGGTCGGGTGCAGGGCGGGCTGGACCGAGAAGTCGAACTCCTCGATGGTTTTCAGCAGCGGGAAGCGGGCCTTGCGGACGCAGCGCTGGAGGCGGGTTTCGGCGCGGTGAGCGACTTCCTCGCGGGCGAGGGCGAGCAGGAACTCGTGGAAGGACCAGTGCTCGCGCTCGGCGCGCTCGATCAGGTCGGGGTAGGCGCGACGGGCGTTGGCCAGATGCAGGCGCTTGAGCAGGGCGGGGAGTTCGCCCGGCAGCGCGGGCTGGGGGGGCTGGCCGGCGGCCAGGGGCGGGGCGGGAGTGGCAGGGACGCTCACGAAGGGTCCTCCACGGGGCGGGTGTCGAACAGCGGCGCGAGGCCTTCCAGTTCGTGCGTGACGCGCTCGACGCTCGGCCCGGGCCGGCCCTGGACGCGTTGGAAGGCCGCTCGCAGGGCCCCGCTGCCGAAGGCCTGCAGCAATTCGTGGAGACGCTCGACGTCATCGCTCCAGCGCGTCGGCCGCTGATGGACCAGCTCGGTCAGAATGTTCTGGGCGGCCGGGCCCAGTTCCAGCAACTGCTCCCGTTTCAAGTACATGCGGGCACGGCGGCCCGTCACGGCGGCCAGCAGGTCGCCGCGGTGAGCGCGCAGGCTCGAGATCCGGTCGCGCCCCCGCAAGCGGGGATGCTCGGCGCGGTGGCGGCCCGCCACGATCACCACCCGCTCGCGGTACAGGTGCAGGGTCGCGGAGAAGCCGATCGCCTCGGCCGGCATCGAGTAGCGCTGGGTTTGGAAGGTCACCATGCCGGTCGGGCCCACGCGCACCGGATAGCGCAGGTCGAGTTCCTCCGGACCGAGCTTGAGCGGGCGCAAGCGGGGCGCTTCCTCGGCCCGCAGCACCTCGCCCGGAACGCGCCCCGTGGCCCGGCTGGGCCGCCGCTCGTTCACCTCCTGGTGCCAGTCGGCCAGCTGCTGGCGCAGGTCCTCGCCGTCCAGGAAACGCCGCACCTTGAAGAACGAGTTCTTCACCCAGCCGACAAGATTCTCGACCGCTCCCTGCTTTCCACCGCCAGCTGGGGAACGGGCGATACGGCCAGCACAGCGGTCCACCGCCAGCAAGGGCAGGCCCTCAAACCCCGCCAGATGCTCCGCCAGCGTGCGCACCAGCGTCTCGACGCGCTGGTTCGGCACAGGCGTCACCAAGGCGTAGCGCGAGTACTTCAGCCGCGAGGCGAAGAACTGCACGCGCTCCCGCCCGCCGCCTGTGTACTCCACCCGCACCTCGCCGAAATCGTGCTGCGAGAACTCGCCCGCCAGCCCCTCGAAACGGCACATCGGGCGCACCGCCCGCGGACGCAGCTGCCGGACCAATTCATACACGGCCGTCTTGCCCCCGTCATAGCCGCGCTCGCGCAGCCGCCGCAGCACTTCCAGGCTCTTCAGGCCCGGCTCCTCCGCCAGCAGATCCGCCACGCGGTCGCGGTAGGCCTCCACCGCCGAGGGACGTCCCGGGCCCGTCCGTGCCGCGGCCGCGACGCTCGCTGGCGGCGTCTCCGGCGGCGGCGCAACCGCCTCCGAGACGGACTCCTCGCTCGGCTCTGCGCTCATCTGCTGCGCGATCCGCTGCACCGTCCGCAACGAAACACCGAGTTGCTGAGCGACGCGCTCCTGCGGGACCGCGGCCCCCAGCAACAAACCCACGTCGCGGCGCTTTCTCTCGTCGTACACAATCCCCTCCTCGCCGGGAAGCCGCGAACGCGGCTCCCTGCAAGGAGACGATAGTCTTGAGACAGGCGAATTCAGGTCAGCCGAACCCGCCATATTTTCCGGAACTGACAAGCCACGAAATCGACGGAAACGTGGATGAGGCGCTCTACTGGCAGGCGCGGGCCTACCTTGCGATGGGCCAAGCCAATCACGCTCTGGAAAAACTGATGCTTCTGCGGGCCCGCCAGCCTAGCAATGTCGAGTTCGCCTTTTTTCTCCAGGCGTGCGCGGAGAAACTCGCGCTAGAGTCTCTGGAGCTATTCGCTTCCCTGGAGCCCGAGTCCTACCGCACTCACCAACTTCGGGCGGAGCATCACGCCTCGCGCGACGACGGCAAGCGAGCGATTGCAGAGTACACCAAGGCGCTGGCCTTGGTGCCCAGCGCCACCCAACTCCATCTGGCCATCGGGTTGCTTTACCTGGGACAAAGGGAATACGAGAAAGCGCTCGCCGCCTTTCAGGCCGAACTGACGAATGACGCGTACTCCGTGGCCGCTCTCGCTCGAATGGGCGAAGTGTTCTTCGTGATTGGGAACACCGACGCGGCTGACAAGGTTCTCAAGCAAGCGATCTCCATCAACCCCGCCTCCGCGACACCGCACAAGACGCTGGGACGGGTGTACTTCAAGAAACGTGAATACCAGAAGTCTGTAGAGCATCTGCAGTTGGCGCTGCGCCTAGGACTTCAAGACAAGAAGATCTCTACTACAATCTCGGACGCGCGCACCAGATGCTGGGGAACCGAGAGGAGGCGGAAAGGAATCTCGCGATCATCAATCGGCTGAAGGAAGCTCGCCGGTCGATCGCGCAAGAACGTCTGGAAACCTCAGTCGGAGAGCCATCCGGCACGAAACCACGTTGAATTGATGACAGTCCGCTACAGAGGGTCCAGCTGCTGGGCCTTGGCGAAGGCTTCGCGGGCCTCTTCAAGCCGGCTCTTCTGCTGCAGACCCAACCCGAGATGGAAATACGCGATCGCCAGCTCCGGATCGAGGTCCACGGCCCGCTCGAATTCGCTGATCGCGGCATCAATGTTGCCTTGGTTGGCGTAAGCCACCCCAAGATCGTCGTGGCACTTGGCAGCACGGTCATCGAGTTCCAGGGCCTTCCGGAAGTCGGCGACAGCACCGTTCAGGTCCCCTTGCCGGGCCCGCACAAGGCCCAGGGTGTAGCGCGCTTGAAAATAGTCGGGCCGCAGTTCCAGCGCCCTAGTCAGTTCCGCGATCGCTTGCTCCAGCTCTCCCTTCCTGTATCGAGCGACGCCTAGGAATTGGCGCGCCTCGGCCGAATCCGGAGCCAGCTGGGTCGCCCTCTCAAACTCCGCAATGCCGCCTTCCAAATCTCCCGACCTGACTTTCGCCAATCCGTCTTCCAGATGAGCACCCGAGCGTAACCGGTCGTCGCTTTGGTTTCGGATGGCGTCGGCCTGGCGGAATTCCTCCAGCGCTTCCGCACGCTTGCCGATCTGGTTGAGTGCCCTTCCTAGCTGGTGGTGAGCGGCGAGCAAAGAAGAGTCGAGGTGGAGTGCTTTGCGAAGAGCAGCGATCCCGTCCTCATGGCGAGCGGCCTTCACAAGCGCGCTTCCCAGAAGCAGATGCGCTTCCGCAGAGTTCGGCCACATGTCGGCAGTCTCACGATAGACCTCGATTGCCTCGTTCACGGTCCCGACAGACTCGAGCGCCCCGCCAAGCCTTCGGCGGGCATCCCAATGGCGAGAATTTTCCTGGACGACCCTCCGGAGTTCCGCAATCTCTTCCGCCAACCAGCCTTGCTCCTCGTACGCGAGCGCCAGGTTGTATCGCGCTTCCACGAAGGTCGGGCGCAGCTCAAGAGCAATCTTGTGCTCCTTGACGGCTTCGTCGAAACGGCCCAGCCTCGCCAGCGCAACACCCAACTGATTGCGAGCTTCGGCGTAGTCAGGCCGATTTCGCAAGGCCTCCCGGAATGCGCTTGCGGCCGCCTCGTAGTCGTTCTTCTGTAGATGCGTGCCACCTACATGGTAGTGGGCCAGGGCGTAGTCGGGCCGTTCCGCAAGTGCAGCTTCGAACTCTCGGAGAGCCCCTTCAAAGTCACCCTCGGCGGCGTATGCAACTCCCAGCGAGTCGTGAGCTTCGGGATAGTCGACACGGAGTTCCAGGGCCTTTCGGAATTGTCGAATAGAGCCCTCGATGTCGCCCTGACGAGCCAAGAGGGTGCCAAGACGGAACCGGGCCGTTGGGTGCTCGGGATCCAGCCTGATGGCCTCCTGGACCGACTCCAAAGCCATCCGATGCTGTCCCAGTTCTGTCAGGGTCTCGCCGAGAGAGGTGTGTACCTCCGCCGAAGATGCGCGCAATTCGAGAGCCCTGCGAAATAGGGCTGCGGCCTGATCGAGGTTTCGGTTCTCGCGATGCGCCAAGCCAAGGCTGTAATGGGCCTCAAAAAAAGCACTCCTTAGCTCTATCGCGCGTGCCAGCGACGCAATCGCTCCGCTCGCGGAGCCATTCTTCATCAGGGCCACGCCAAGGTAGTAGTGGGCCTCCGGCCAGTCGGCGGCCTCCTCCGTGAGTTCCTCGAAAATCGATACCGCCTCGTCAAGATCGCCTTCAATCAGCTTCTGGCGCCCGAGGGACATCTTCACGTCCGCGGCAGTGTCGGAGAGCACGGACTGGGTCAGAGCTTGTACCTGTCGCTGCTGTTCCCGCGCCTCCTCGAACTCGCCCCTCCTCCGCAACACGCTAGCCAGTAGGCGACGCGCTTCCACGATTTGCGGATCGAGAGCAATGGAACGTTGCAGCTCCCGGGCTGCCTCGTCGTATTCCCGACGCTTGAGCAGAACACGACCTAGGTAGTAGTGGGCAGTCGCTGAGCTATCGTCCAGGGCTACAGCCGTCCGAAACTTCGCTGTTGCAGCCTCCAACTCGCCCGTTCTCTCCAGAGCCTTTCCGAGATTAGCGTGGGCCAGCGGTGCGTCGGGAACCAACGCGATATACCGTCGCAGACTCTCGATCTGGTTGTCCGAATCGTCGATGTCCCGGTATGCCACCGAGAGATTGAAATGCACTGCGGCGAACTGCGGATCCAGCTCGAGAGCGCGTCGATAGTACTGGATCGCTTCGCGGGGGTTCCTCCTCACAATCGCAACCGCCAGCGAGTTCTGCCCTACGGCCCAATCGGGTTTGAGCCGAACCGCTTCCCGCAACACCGCGATCGACTCTTCCGTCTTCCTGGCCTGAGCCAGGACCAGACCTAGATTTCGATGCGCTTCCGCGTAGTTGGGCTTCTTCCGCACGGCCTCTCGAAAGTGGAAGATAACTTCGCCGATATCTCGACTCCTCTGACCGAGCACAAGACCGAGAGCATTGTGCGCCTCCGCAAAAGCCGCCTCTTGGTCGATCGCCTGCCGAAGATGCCTGACAGCCGCATCCAAGTCTCCAGTGCGGAACCGCACCAGCCCGAGAACATACCGTGCTCTCGGGTAGATCGGGCGGAGCCTGAGCGCTTCCCGCAAGGCCACCACCGCTTCCTCGTTGAGCCCTAGCTCCGCCAGGCCGGCGCCCAGATCGTAGTGGCCGGCGGGATCTTGGGGAGCCTCGCGAACCCGCTTTCGAAGCACTTCCACTTCGGACGAAGCTGGCGCCGAGCCAACGGCTGGGCCGGAACCATGGGGGACGGGCTGCCCGCATAACGGGCCGCTCAAGGCAGCGGATATGACAGCGATGCCAAGCGCCAGAACGTAGGTGAGGGCACCGCTCCCCACCAAGTGACGGACGCGGCCTCTTCCGCGATGCCAGAGACGAACCACCAACACAATTCTACTCGGGTGGGCGCCTTGCGCGGTCAGACGAGCCCGCCGTGGAGGGTGGACTAGGCGTCTCCTTGACGCCCTTCCCGCCATCGAGCGGCGAAAGAATTCTGCGCTACCCGTCGATCAACCTCGCCCGTCAGAAATAGACCTTCAAGGCTAACTGTACTACGCGCGGAAGGTTTTCCTGCACCGTCACCTCCTGCACCGTCGCCTGTCCGAACGAGGCGCTCCCTCACCTGGCGCGGGTGGAGCGGGCCTTCCGCTCGCTGAAGACGACCCAGCTGCAGGTGCGGCCGCTGTATGTGTATGCGGAAGAGCACGTGCGAGGGCACGTGTTCCTGTGCATGCTGGCCTACTACGTGGAATGGCACCTGCGCCGCAAGCTGGCGCCGCTGCTGTTCGAGGATGCCGAGCGCGATGCGGCCGCGATGCGACGGGATTCGCCGGTGGAGCCGGCGCGGATTTCGCGCGCGGCCGAGGCCAAGGCAGACACCAAGCGGACCCCGGACAGGCTGCCGGTGCAGAGCCTGCGGACCCTTGCTGGAGCATCTGGGATCGTTGACGCTGAACCAGGTGACCCTGCCCCAGGACGACCAGCACGAGTTCCAGCTGCTGGCCCGGTCCACTCCCTTCCAGGCGAAGGCGTTCGCCCTGCTGGGAGTGGACCCCGACAAAGTTGTTTCCAGTAAGGTGGCAGGTTGATTTCGCGTAACTGCTTTTAATTTCCCGGATTAGCCAGCAATTGGCGAATGAAGCTCAGACTAGAACTTCGCTTACCCGTTGGGCTTTACAAGCCGGGCCCCGCCGCGCCATTGTGTTAGGCGTGCGGTGTTCATTGCTATCGCTCGTCCTGTGTTGCGCATGTTCCGGCCCGCCGCAGGGCACAGAGCAGGCCGAAACGGGTCGTCCGCCGAACATCATTTTGATCCTGGCGGATGACCTAGGCTACGCAGATGTTGGATTCCAAGGACTTAAGGAATTCGCGACACCCAACATCGACCGCTTGGCAGCGGCCGGGATCCGCTTCACCAATGGCTACGTAAGCCACCCCTATTGCAGCCCGTCGCGCGCGGGCCTGCTCACCGGGCGCTACCAGCACCGTTTCGGCCATATTCACAATCCCAAGTTCCGGGAGGGCGAGGGCCTGCCGCTAAGCGAAACGCTGCTGCCGGAAATTCTCGCGCAGGCCGGCTATGTGAGCGGAATCGTGGGCAAGTGGCACTTGGGCGACGCGCCGCAGTTCCATCCGCGCGAGCGGGGCTTTGACGAGTTCTTCGGCCTACTCGGCGGAGGGCACGACTACTTCAAGTCGGCTGGCAGCGACGCGAGAGAGTACCTGATTCCGCTCGAGGCGCATGGCGAGGAGGTCCCTGTCGAAGGCTACCTGACCGAGCAGCTCTCGGAAGCCGCACTTGACTTCGTGGAGCGCCACTCCGAGAGGCCCTTCTTCCTGTACCTCGCCTACAACGCCCCTCACGGCCCCTTGCAGGCGCCGCCAGAACTGCTGGAGCGGGTGGCGTCGATCCCGGACCCTCGACGGCGGACCTATGGCGCGATGGTCACCTCACTCGACGATGGCGTTGGCGACATCCTGACGCTTATCGACAACCTCGGGTTAACCGACAGGAGCCTGGTTTTCTTCTTGAGCGACAACGGAGGACCGACGCCAGCGAACGCCTCGGACAACCGGCCCTTGCGGGCAACCAAGGGAACGGTATACGAGGGGGGCGTGCGTGTTCCCTTCGTCGTCGCATGGCCCGGAATTCTGCCATCCGGGATGCACTACGACCAGCTGGTGAGCTCGCTGGACATCTTCCCAACCGCCCTTGCGGCAGCGGGAGTCGAACGGCCGTCAAACCTTGATGGCGTCGATCTCATGCCATACCTGGCCGGATCCGAGCGAGCGTCGCCGCATGACCAGCTCTACTGGTACTCGGACGGGGGCGGACAATATGCCGCTCGTACCCCAGCCCGCAAGCTCGTTCGCACGCTTGACCGGGAACCGGAACTCTATGCCATCGGCGAGGACATTTCCGAGAGCGACGACATCAGCGGCGACGACGAAGCTCGTGCCGCCGAGCTCGACCGAGCGGTCTCGTCCTGGCACGCCACGCATCCCCCGCCGGCATGGCCTGGGACTGGCGCCGGACGCCCGATACACCCAAATGAAGCCGCCGGGCTAGGAGCGGACCAAGCCGAGATCGACGCATGGGTTGCTGGGACACACCGTTGATCGCGAGCACTTGCGCGGGAACCCGTTCCGCTGCGCTCGTCACCAGGGATTGGCGTGCCATTCATTGCGGCGGGCCGAGACGTCAGCGTCCCTGCCAGGGTCGTCAAGCCGAAGGCTCCCCCAAGGCCACGCACGCCGGATGCCTGTGCAGGACCTCGCCGGGGCGGCCCCGTAGTGTCATGCCGGCTTTCCCAATAGATTTCGTCTTGCTACTGCCCGTCCTCTTGCTAGGCTGCGCGGGGCCGGAGGCGCCATTCCGCGGGCATGCCCCGCCAGAAGCCTATCTCGAGGGCTCAGAATACCCTTACTTCGGTGCCGAGACCCCTTGGGACCTGCGATTCTTCACGGAACATCCAGAAAGGCTGGTCAAGCGCAGGGGGCAGCGCCAGATGCTCGACCTCGTGCGGGGCAGGCCCGAGGAAGCCGTCCGCTATGCGGAAGAGCTTCTGGCGACCAATCCTGCAGATCAGGAGTCGCTGTTCAATCTGGCGATTGCACGCGCCCAGCTTGGCGAGCTTGACCGGGCCGTGGATGCAGCTCGCCTGGCGGAACAAGCCGGACTGCCTTTCGAGCGCTTCCTGGCCGGGCCGCGCGACCTGCTGAAGCCACTGACTGAATATGAGCCCTTCCGAGAGGAGGCCTCCCGGCGGGAGGTGAGGCTGATCCACGGGCCCATGGTCGGGTCTGTAACAGGCACCAGCGCCCGGTTCTGGGTGCGCACCCCCGAGGAGGCCGCCATACGGGTCGTCGCCCAGGCAAGCGCGGGCGACGTCGATACCTTCAGGCCCGCGGCCCGCTCCGAGACTGTTCTAGCAACGGCCGGGGCCGACTATACAGCGATCGTCGTCCTGGATGGCCTGCAGCCGGGCACAAGCTATCGCTACGACGTGCTCGTGGACGGCCGGTCCGCGTTGGGACCTGACCATCCGGCCTTCGTCACTTCACCCGACCACGGCGAGCCGGCGAGATTCGAGGTCGGCTTCGGAGGAGGAGCGGGCTACGTGCCCGAGAACGAGCGAATGTGGGATGCGATCCGGTCTCATGCACCGCAGGCCTTTCTCTTTCTCGGTGACAACGTGTATATCGACATGCCCGGGGAACCCAACGGCATCCACTACTACACCTACTACCGGCGGCAGTCCAGGGCAGAGTTCCGTCGCCTCGTCGCGACGACCTCGGTCTACGCGATCTGGGACGACCATGACTGTGCCACCGATGACGTCTGGATGGGACCGTACAGGGACAGGCCGGCCTGGAAGCTGCCAGCATGGCGGCACTTCCGCCAGAATTGGGTCAACCCGGGGTACGGTTCCGAGGAGTGGCCCGGCACTTGGTTCGACTTTTCCATCGGCGATGTCGACTTCTTCATGCTCGATGGCCGCTTCTACCGCACGAACCCGTTCGCCGAATCGGCCACGATGCTCGGACCCGCCCAGAAGCAGTGGCTGTTCGAACGCGTGAAGCAATCCAGCGCCACCTTCAAGGTCCTCGTATCGCCCGTCCCATGGGCGTTCGACACCAAAGGCGACGCGGTCGACACATGGAACGGCTTCCGCCGGGAGCGGACCGAAATATTCGACTTTCTGGCCGAGAACGAAATCGAAGGGGTGTTTCTGCTCTCCGCCGATCGCCATCGCTCGGACGCGCGGCGCATCGAGCGCCCGAACGGCTATCCGCTCTACGAATTCGAGAGCTCGCGCCTCACCAACCAGGCGGTGCACGACCTGATGCCAGGAGCGCTGTTCGGCTACAACGAGAAGCAGTCGTTCGGGCTGCTTGCGTTCGACACGACCAAGTCCGATCCCACGGTGACGTTCCGCATCATCAGCATCGATGACGAGGTCCAAGGGGAGCTCTCCCTGACGCGTAGCGAACTGGCCCATCCCCAGTAGCGAGGGACAGCTCGTAGCTTGCTTCACCGTTTCTAGAAAACCCTCCGTTGCGCCGCAGACACCAATTGTCCTGCCCGCGCGAAGCCGTTCCGCTCCAACCTGCGCTCCGCTCCGGATCGTCTGATCGCGTGTTAACGGAACCGCTCCCGCTGCGTCTACATCATTGAGCCCGGCGACGGCGGATTCTGTCCCCGGAATCGTCGCCGACAGTCGGACCAGGCGAAAGGAATCAATCGTGCCTCAACTCCACCGTGTCGCAATCTGGCTCTCCGCCGTCGCCCTCTTGACAGCTGTTTCTTGCGTGGAAGCTGTCGGGTCCAGACTGAGCGACGACTTCGAACGCTCCTTCACGCTCGACGATGGCGGGACCGTGACCGTCACGAATACGAACGGTTCTGTCGAGGTCAACGTAGCTGATGGCGATCGAGTGCTCTTGCGGGCAAGGAAGACGGCCCGAGACGCCGATGAACTCGAGGCAATAACGATCGAAATCGCCGAATCCCCGGACCGCATCGATATCAAGACAAAGATCCCTCGTAAGGCCAACAGCGCCAGGGTCTCGTACGAATTGAAGGTTCCGCGCGGCGCGCAGGTTCAAGCGACCTCGGTGAACGGTTCGATCAGGATCAACGGAACCCAGGGCAAGACGCACGCGACTTCGGTCAACGGTTCTGTCAAGATCGGCGAGGTGTCGGGAAGCGTCACGGCGAGGACGGTCAACGGATCCCTACAAGTGAGATGGGACAGTCTCGAAGGTTCCGCGAAGAACTCGCTGGAGACCGTCAACGGCTCACTCAAGGTATGGATGCCCAGCGACGTGCAGGGGGCGTTCGAGGCGAATACGGTAAACGGTTCGATCAAAACCGACCTGCCGCTCGAAGTTCGCAAGGGAAAACACAGCCGTCGGCCCTCGATCAGCGGCAGAATCGGCGAGAACGGAGCTCAGTTCGCCCTCTCGACGGTGAACGGTTCTATCAGCATTCTTGCGAACTGACCGTCCCCAGTTTCGGAACGGTTCGTGTATCCCCATCCGGGACGGATTTTCCCTGTGAGCGCCTCCGGCATATTCCTGGCCTCCGTCCCTGGCGACCGTTTGGTTTCCAGCGCCTCTGTGCGAGAATACACCCGCCATGCGTCAGTCGGTCCTGGTCAGCAAGCATGTCTATCAGGAAGCGGTCGACTACCTCGCAGATCGAGTCCGTCTGGATTACCACGACTCGGACGAGAGCCTGCACGCGGACGCCCTGCGGGCACGCCTCGCCGGGAAGGACGGCGTGGTCTGCCAGCTCACCGACCGGATTGACGCCTCCCTGATGGACGCCGTGCCCACCGTCAGGGTTGTCTCGAACGTCGCGGTCGGTTTCGACAACATCGACATTCCGGCGGCGACCGAGCGTGGCGTCATTGTCACGAACACGCCCGGGATTCTGACCAACACGACTGCTGACCTTGCATTCACGTTGATCCTTGCGGCAGGCAGGCGGCTTGGGGAGGCGGAACGATACGTGCGGGCCGGCCGGTACAAGCAGTGGCGGATCGACCTCTTGACGGGCTGGGACATCTGGGGCTCGACCTTGGGCGTCTTCGGGATGGGACGCATCGGTCAGGCAGTTGCGCGTCGCGGCCGCGGCTTCAATATGCGCGTCCTGTACTACGATCTCTTCCGGCACCACGAGCAAGTCGAGCGGGAGCTGGGAGTCGAGTACGCATCCAAGGACGAGGTGCTGGCCCGCGCCGACTTCATCAGCCTGCATTGCGCGCTGACGCCCAAGACGCGTCACTTCATCGGGGCGGCGGAACTGCAGTTGATGAAGTCGAGCGCCGTGCTGGTCAACACTTCTCGAGGTCCGGTCGTGGACGAAGCCGCCCTCGCCGATGCCCTTGAATCCGGAACGATTGCAGCGGCTGGACTCGATGTCTTCGAGAACGAACCCTCGGTGCATCCCAAGCTGCTAGCCCTCGAGAACGCGGTGATCGTGCCTCATATAGCCAGCGCTTCGATCAGAACGCGGAGTCGGATGTGCCTGATGGCGGCCGAGAACCTGATGGCAGGCCTGACGGGGCAGCGGCCGCCGGACATCGTCAACCCTGACGTCCTTGGATGAGGCTTGGCGGCATGAAGGAGACGCTGCTGCGACTGTTCCTCGAGACGCTCGAGGAATCGTCGCTGGGTCGGGTGATGTCCTCGAAGGTCGGGCGAAGGGGCGAGAGGCTAGTCGCCGGCGACGCAGAAGTTGACGTATCCGAACCGGACCGCATCTTCGTTGCCGGCATCGGCAAGGCGTCGCGGCCAATGTGCGATGCTCTCGTGCCATTGCTGCCTGCTGCCAAGACATCGTTCGCGGTGGTGGCTCCGAGTTCGGCGGACTTTCGTCCGGACGGTTTCGGAACATTTGCAGGAGGCCACCCCTATCCCAACGAGGAGAGCGAGATTGCTGCCAAGTGCGTGCTGTCCCGGGCCGAGCGGCTCGGGGGCAACGATCTGTTTGTCTGCCTGCTTTCGGGAGGGGGGTCCGCGATCTGCGAGTCTCCGCTGGATCCGGGAATCACCCTCGAAGATCTCCGGGGGTTCTACGAGTTGGTTGTCACTTGCGGTGCCAACATCGTGGAAATGAACGTGCTTCGCAAGCACCTCTCCCTGGTCAAGGGCGGGAGGCTCGCTGAAGCAGCGAGCCCGGCTAGGCAGCTAACGCTGTATGTCTCGGACGTCCCTCCTGGAGAGCCGTCCACCGTGGCGTCCGGCCCGACGATGCCGGACGAATCCACTCGCGAGGATGCGTACGAGATTGCAGAGCGCTTGGAGATCGTCCCGCGCCTCCCGCACTCCGTCAGGAGGTGCTTTGAAGAACGATCTCTTGAGGAAACGCCCAAGCCCGGTTCCGATAGCTTCATTCGAAGTCAGTGGGCTTGCCTTCTTGATAACGGCACCGCCCTGGAAAGCCTCGAGTCCAAGGCGCGGGGATTCGGCTGGGTACTGGATCGCGACCTGACCGTGGACGACCAGCCCGTCGAACATGCCGCTGACACCCTGCTCGACAGGTTGGAGGCCCTCGCCAGAGCCCACCCGGGACGGACAGTCGCCGTGACAACTGGGGGAGAACTGAGCAGCCCGGTCAAGGGAAATGGGATGGGTGGGCGCAACCAAGCCTTCGTGCTTTGGGCCGCACGGAAGCTTGCAGCCCGGGGAACGCGCGCCACGGTTCTCAGCGCCGGCACGGACGGCATCGACGGCAACTCTCCGGCGGCTGGCGCCATCGCGGACACGAAAACGGTCGCAAGAGCGGAGTCCATGGGACTGGACCCGGCCGACTACGAGCTGCGATCTGATTCCTACCGGTTCTTCGAACGGCTCGACGACCTGATCCTGACTGGGCCGACCGGCAACAATGTGCGGGACCTGCGGATGCTGGTCGCGGGATACGAGTGACCGAATCGCCGTGCTCCGAAGCCCTTTTGCCCGTTCCGGGATTGCTTGCGGAGCATCTCCGACGCACGTTCGCGAACGGAGCCCAGTAGGATCGGGACGATCCTGCCGGCTCTTCGTGCCCAAAGGAGCGCTGTCCCCACGTGGTATCTTGGCCTTCGTGCCGATCCCGATCCAGGGCAATCCGGCGCGCGTTCATAGTTGCTAGGCCGGTCGACAGTCGAGCGACGCCCCTAGGAGTAGCCAGATGACGAGAGCGCTGCCAACTATCCTGCTGTGCCTAGCGTGTGCGGCGACCGCGGCGGCCAAGCCGAACATCATCCTGATCTTCGTTGACGACTTGGGCTATGCCGACATCGGGCCGTTCGGGTCGGAGCTTCACCGCACGCCCCATCTGGATCGCATGGCGTCGGAGGGCCGCAAGCTGACCAGCTTTTACGTGACCGCGAACGTCTGCACGCCCTCGCGCAGTTCTCTCATGACCGCTAGCTACCCCCGGCGAGTCGGTCTCGACGAAAACGAGAAAGGCCAGTGGGTGTTGTTCCCGGGCAATCAGGAAGGACTGAATCCAGATGAGATCACGATGGCGGAGGTCCTGAAGGAAGCAGGCTACAAGACCGCCTGCGTGGGCAAGTGGCACTTAGGCGATCAGCCAGCATTCCTGCCGACCCGGCACGGCTTCGACTCGTACTTCGGGATTCCTTACTCGAACGACATGGGCCACGACTCGAGGCGGCAGCCCTACCGCTACCCGCCCCTTCCGCTCCTTCGCATGGAAGAGGTGGCCGAAGAGGAACCGGACCAGAGGTACGTCACGAGGCGCTACACCGAGGAGGCGCTCAAGTTCATCGAGAGCGGCAAGGACGCTCCGTTCTTCCTGTATCTCGCCCACACGATGCCCCATTGGCCCCAGTACTCGTCGGAGAAGTTCGCCGGCAAGTCCAAGAATGGGAAGTGGGGCGACGCAGTCGAGGAAATCGACTGGTCCACCGGGCAGATACTCGCCAAGCTCGAGCAGCTCGGCATGGACGACAACACCCTGGTTGCCTTCATGTCCGACAACGGGGGCGCGACCAGGCACGGCGCGAGCAATGCCCCGCTTCGAGGAGGCAAGGGAACCACTTGGGAGGGCGGCCATCGAGTGTGCTTCCTCGCGCGCTGGCCAGGACGGATTCCCGCTGGCACTGCTACCGCTGAAATGGCGATCTCTGTCGACCTTCTGCCGACATTCGCAGCCCTTGCAGGCGCTGAGATGCCCCGAGACCGTGTGATCGACGGGAAGGACATCCGTCCGTTGCTGCTGAGCGAGGAGAGAGTGCCAACTCCCCATCTGGCGTACTACTACTACTTCATGACCCATCTCAACGCGGTGCGCAGCGGGCGCTGGAAGCTGCATGTCGCGCGGATGGGCGGTCGTTATCCCGATTACGAGCCGAATCCGGTCTTGGAACTCTACGATTTGGAGTCGGATATAGGTGAGTCCCTGGATGTCGCTTCCGCTTACCCCCAAGTTGTGGAGCGCCTCAAGGCCCTCGCGGAGGTGGCCCGGTCCGATCTCGGAGACGGCCGCCGGGCCGGGGCCAACGTCCGGCCGCCGGGACTGGTCAAGCAAGCAGTCACGCTCACGTCGAACTGACTGAGAGCGCTAAGCCATACGCGGCACCCGAGATCCTCGTGACGTAACGGAGGCTTGGCTTCGGTCCCGCCAGGCGAAATTCCTGGGACCGTGCGACGAGAGCTGATCGAAAGGAATAGAGCGAGGTCTGCGATTCCGACGATCTACTCTTCAACGCATGTGCTGCAATGAGGATACAGAAAATGGTCGGTCCACCGAAACCTGCTGATGGAATCGAGCATTCGTTGAAGCGAATTCTCCCGGTCGGCCGCTTCGAGAACAGATCTAGTCCGGTGAGGATCGTTCTGGCGCGAAGTGCAGCCTTCGAGCCTGTTCCGGTTTCGAGTGTCATCGTAGGCACGGGTATCTGTACTGAATTCAATAAGCAATCCATTCAGACGCCATGCTCGGTCGGTGCAAACCGGATTGGCGCGTCCGCGCGGACTCGATTCTTGGAATCGAAACGTCTGTGACGCCACGAGTAGGCAACACTGCTGAAGTCGTGCTCAACGCCGAAGTTGCGGCGTTGCTCCGACGACGGGGACTCGAAGCTGAATCTGAGCAATCGCTGCAAGTTGGTGGTCGGCGTCACCAAGTAGACGTATTGGTCGAACTAGGCGACTACGCCATTGCTATTGAGGCGGAGTTTGCTCCGGCCCGGACCGTTCGCGCCGATGCCGAAAAGCGCCTGCCTAAGGCACCGCTTCTATGGCGTGGGCTCACAGTTGACTTCGTGTTTGCACTGGTCTATCCAGCGCATCTGAAGGGCATTCCCGAGAGTGAGGCGAAAGAACAACTCGCGACCTGTGACTCGCTCGAATTCACAAGCGTGTTCCGGAGCGAGTCGGCTGGCGTCTCCGAAGATGTGCGCGATCACATTCTCGGGACGCGCCATCGGGGTTCGGTCCTCACCCTTGCGGAATACCTGCATGACTTCTGGATTCGAAGGGCGAAAGGGGGCTCGGTTGAGGCGACCGTCAGCCAAGCCTCGACAGCGATTGAGCGGGCCAGCGAGATTCTCCGGAGAGCGCCTAGACCGCATCCGTTTGCTGCAGTCGATGGAGATCCGGAGTCAACCAGCGCGCTGATGTGGCTGAATGCGCTTCTATTTCAAGAATTGCTGTCCGAACACTTGGACGCCACCCTGCTTCCCCCTGGCTTTCGCGACACCGGGATTCCAAAGCCGGACCCCGCTGGCCACCCGGGCGTGCTCCTAGCGCAATGGGAACGAATTCTTCAAATCAACTGGTGGCCAATCTTTCACGTCGCTCGCGAGGCGCTGAAATCAGCACCAACCAGACAGGCTTCGCTCGCTCTCGAAGGCTTGGTCGAGGCTGCTACTGACATCGCGAGCAAAGGTGTTATCCGACGGCACGATATCGCTGGGAGGATCTTCCATAGGCTGCTCGGGACGAGGAAGTTCTTAGCGACGAACTACACGACGATCCCAGCCGCGATCCTGCTAGCCGGTCTCGCCTTCGACCGCGATCACCCAATGTGGAAGGAGACAGACTGGACTTCGCTTGGAGATACCAAGAAGCTGCGAATCGTAGATCCCGCTTGCGGGAGCGGCACGCTGCTGATGGCGGCGTTGCAGGAAATCCTCAAGCTGTATCGACGGGCGGGGGGCACTGCCAATGGGCAGGGCGACATGATCCGAACGCTGCTGGAAAAGGTGGTCCACGGGTACGACGTTGTGCCGGCAGCGGTCCACCTAACGGCAGCGACGCTATCAATGGCCGAGATGCGCCAGATAATCGGCAACATGCCGCTGTACTGGATGCCGCATGACGTGCGAGACGGAAAAGCCCGCATGGGAAGCTTGGACTTCCTGCTCGGATCGCCGAATCGGGGTGCAGCCCAATTCCTCCCGCTTTTTGTCGCGGAGGGCCGCGATCCGGGCCGGATGACCGGTGAGGGGGAGCGAATCTACGACGCTGTAATGCCGAGCGACTGCAATCTCGTGATCGGGAATCCGCCCTACACGCGGGCTGGTGGGCCGGGCACCACGGAAAACAGCGACTGGAACCCGATCTTCGGGTCTGCGCTTTCGAAGTCGGACGGCGGCGTGATGAAGGACGCCTTGCGTCGCACGTTGGCTGGAACGCCAGCGAGCCTCTATGCTGGTCTCGGCTCCGCCTTTGTCGTCCTGGCCTGCGAGAGAGTGAGGGTGGGAGGCCGAGTTGCACTCGTGTTGCCTGCCACGGTCCTCACGGGAAGCAGGTGGGCGCCGGTCCGTGACATGCTGTTGGACGAATTCGATGTCGAATGGGTCGTAGCGAGCCACGACCGCAGACACAGAGTTGCAAAAGGAGACCTGCCTGGAAGGCTTTTCGTGGCCTTTTCCGAATCGACCAGGATGGCGGAGACCTTGATTGTTGCAACGAAGAAGCGCAAATCGGATTCCCGACGGGATTGCGTGACGCGATTCGTCAATCTCCGTCGCAACCCTGACGAGGCGATCGACGCGATGGCGATTGCGCGCTCGCTGCTGGAGATTCGCCGGCAGACCGGCAGCCTCCAGTCAAGTGAAATCACCATCGGGGACGATGCTTGGGGCGAAGTGCTATTCGTCGAGCAGTCCAGATTGAGTGGCAGCCCTTGGGTTCAATCGACCTTCTCTCAGGGAAGGCTGGCAGAGACGGCCTTGGAATTAGCCGAAGACGGCATCTTGCGAGTCGGTGGGCGGACACTCCGTATCCCGATCGCCAAGCTGTCATCCGCGTGCGAACTCGGGCCATACGAAATGCAGATAAAGAACCCGACCCAGGGCTTGTTCGATATCGTCGAAACCGACGATCCGACACGAGTCGGCCATCCCGCCATTTGGCATCATAGTTCCAAGCGCATTGGGTCGCTCGAGGCGGTGGCGAATGCGAGGCTCAGAGAACGCAGTGGGCGCGATCCGAACGCTCAAGCCGCAATGCTAGCGAAAGCGGGAAGATTGCACCTTGCCCGTGAACTAAGGCACGCACCGCAGAGGCTAGCCGCAGTGCTCACTGACGAAGCGATGCTAGGCGTTAGGTCTTGGATCACGCTCCTGCCCAAGCAATCGGCGCAAGGCAAGGATGAAGCGCTCTGCCTGTGGCTCAACAGTACGCCGGGCGTGTTGCTCCGCATCCTGTGTTCGAACCGACCCTATCTTGGGCGTAGCGCCCTGCCGCACGAAATCGCTAGAGACCTGCCCGTCATCGACATCGATGCGTTGTCCCTAGCCCAGAGAGATGCGGCTCACACTCTGTTCGAGGACATGAAAGGCAGACAGTTGCAAGGCTTTGCGCAGTTGGCTGAAGACGACGTGCGCCGGGAGCTTGACCGTCGACTGTTCGAAGAGGTGCTCGGGTGTGAAGCGGGAGCGGCACTGGACGGGCTCGCCCGCATTCTGAATCGGGAGCCGACGATGACTACGCGGCATTGAAGGCTGGCCAGGCGAGTGTCGCGTCCCGTTGTCCCCGTGCCAGACCCGAATAGCCCGCCCGCCCGATCCCAGGTCACTCGTATTTGACGAAGAACGGCGAGGTCCAAGCGATCTCCGGATCTCCGTCCGGTTTCTCCGGATCTCGCTGGAAGACTCGCACGTAGTAGTAGGATTCGCCTGGCTTGGCCTCGGTGTCCTTGTAGGTGAGCGTTGCCGAACGTCCGCCGGGCCGATGAGTGAAGACATACGCTCCGTCTTTAACCACGTCGACTCGCAGGATCTCGTCCTGCGCCTCGATCTCCACGACGATTTCCGGAGGTGACGATGCGCTTGCCGAGAATTCCTCGCCCACCATGTGACCGCCGGCGGAGGCCTTGACGTAAATTTCATCGCTCGCAGCGAACGTGCGTCGTGCGAGCATGGCGTCGAAGAGGGACTCGCGCGTGGTGTCCTCCGCCCAGACCGCGGCCCAGGAATTGTGCGTCGATCCGTGGTCGCTGAACGAAACGAACCCGTAGCGGTGGCCCTTGTTCAAGGCATCCTGCGCGAAGTGCCCCGGTTCGTCGGTTTGCGTCCCCCCGCGTTTCTCGCCCTCCGGCGCCTGCCACAACTCGTAGCTGCCTCTGGCGCCCTGGTAGATCTCGAGCAGGCAGTCGATGGGCGCCGGCTCCCAGTTCCAGTCGGCGATGGGGCCCGCAGCGAACGTGTGCGGCACGACAACCGTCTTTTGCCCAATTTGCGTCAGGGCATTCTCGCGCATCCACTCCCACATCACCGGCGGCGTGTTGTCCGGCGCCTCAAGGCCCTTCTCCCTGTCAATGGGCCGGAGAGGACCGCCACGCTTCAGGTAAAGGACGTTGCGGTGCCCGCCGGGTCGTGCCATTGAGTGCTCGTACGTGTAGATTCCCCAGAACTTCGGCGCATGAGTGTACACGTCGACCAGCTTCTGCGCATACCGCCACTGGTAGTCGCGCAATGAATCGGGCCACCTGCCGCCGAGAACCTCGTTGTGGTCGCTAGGACCGACGAAGTCCAGCATGGCCGCGTCCAGGGCGTAACGGTAGGTGTCCTCGACCGATCCGTCCACGGCGCTGTGGCCGCGCACGTCCGTATGCCGGTGGCAATCCCCGAGCAGCAGGGAGTAAGTCTTGCCGTTTGCGGTCATCCGCGTTCTCACGCGGTGCTCGAATCCCTCTTGCGGGGCAGGCACTTCGACTTCGGCCAGCGCCGGGTCAGGGGATTCCAATTTCTCGAGCGACGCAAGGAAGACGTTGTAGTGCAATGCGTGCATCTGGCTGGTCGGGAAGTTTTCCGGCGCGCGCAGGTCGCTCGAAAAGGCGAGGTGGACCGTGCCGTCAGGACTTGTGTCGACAGCCGTTCTTTGCGTGTTCCGGCCCGAGCTGTTCTCCATGAGCACCGGCGTCGTCCAGCCTTGCTCGCCAAGGCGCGTCGCGTACACGTGGTACATCTCGTGAGGTTTCCTGATCGTCCAGTGGCGGAAGACAATCCATACCGATCCGCCGCCGTCAACCGCGACCGTCGGCAATTCGGCAAACTTGCTCATGCGTCCGGTAAGGATGTCACGGATGTCAGCTTCGGGCTCGGACACGCGTCCGTTCGCGTACACCCTCAATCCCAGCCCCCTGCGCGCGTGAAGCCCCTCGCTGCCCTCTACGGCGCTCGATCTCGAGTAGTCCTTGCCCCAGTTCTCCCTCGCCGTGTCGTAGGCAACCCAAATCCTGTCCGTCGAATCGACCCCGACGCTCGAATGGAACTCCGCCTCCGGACTAGAAGCAATTGCGATTGGAGCTCCGGCCTCCTGGCCATCGAACGAAGCTAGAAAGACGTCGTAGTTGCCAGCGTGGTAGCTGTCCCAGGAGATCCAGGCCCTTCCGGTTCCGTCGAGGGCGATGGAGGGTTCCCAGTCGTTCGCGCCGGATGCGGAGATCTTGACTTCGGAGCCCCATCCGGCGTCCGTCCGCCGCTTGGCGTAGACCTCTCCCTGCAAGTCTCGGAACGACTGCCAAGCGACCGTCACATTGCCATCCTCGTCGGCGGCCGCTCTGACGTGGAAGTCGCTATGGTCGCTCGACGCGACCCGTTCGATCGGCCCAACCTCGCCGTCGTCTCGGATCATCGCCCCGAAGAGGTCGAAGCTACCTTCGTCTCGCCCGGACCAGAAGGCCGTGGCACCGCCGGGCACTGCCACGATGGCGGGGAGGTAGTGGTCCCAGTTCCCGTCGTCGATTCGGACCGGGTCGTCCCACATGCCGTCGGGGTTCCGGCGGCGAACGACCACGGTGTCGGAGTGGTCGCCGTCCCATTCCACGTAGGCTGTCCAGAGGCTGCCGTCCGCTCCGGCGGCGAGGCCGGGCCAGTCCGCGGTCCTGTCGGCAGGCGAGACTCGCTCTGACGGGATCTCGCCGGCGACCTCGGCAGGCGGCAACTCGGTCGGCGGAACCTCCTCTTGGCTCTGGCCGCAAGCCATGAGGAGAACACCGAAGATGGTTACAAGCAGGATGCGCATTCCGGCACGATTATATGGGCAATCCAGCTGATGCGCACCTCCGGTTTCGCAACAAGACCCTCGCCGGATCACACCTAGTAACACTTCGACGGATTCGAATTGCGCCGTTCCCGACTCGCCGGATACCCGCCCGTCCTCAGTCGAAGTGCTCGTCCGCAGGGTCGAACGCCGGAATCGGGATGTTCAGGATTCGCAGGCTGCCGGTGGCGCGATGCCGGCAGCCGGGGTGGATCATCACCGACGTCAGCGGCCGCAACGGGTATGAGCGGCCATCAAGTTCGATGCTGCCCTCGCCTTCGAGCACGACGTAGATCTCCGTCATGTGCTTGTGGTAGTGGGTCCTTGAATCCGAGCTGATGTCCGTCAGGTGGACCGTCGCTAGATCGTTGCCCGGTTCAGCGAACGCTCGCCGCGCTTGCCCGCAAGGGCAGTCGACGGCCGGGGTCTCGTCCAGCTGAGCGATTCGGTATCTTGCCATCGGACCCTCCTTACTGGCCTTTGGCGTGCATCATATCGTAGAGCGCTCGATTCCTCGTCGGTGGTCAGTTCGCGGCTCGAGGGAAGGGGACGTTTTGCACATTGCCCCGTTCGTCGGGAACTGTCCGCTACCCCACACCGGGCGATGGGAACTCGCGATCGCTCATCTTCCGAGCCACCGCAAGATCAAGCTGCTCATCTCACGTCGGCCAATCAGCGCATTTGCAGCCAACCGGTCAATCTGATTTATCTGGAGCCAGGCCTGGGCTGTCCGTGCCGCAGTGCTGCGGCAATACAATGAAACAGTGCTGCACCGCCATCTCGACCACGAGCGCTACTCGCCGGCCGCGATTGACGACGTGATCTCCCGCGGCCGGTGGGCCGACTGGGCCGATCTTCGGCTGGCACTTCTGGTCGACCCGTCGCTGTCGGAGACGATTAAGCGGGTCTGCTGTGCCCGTGCATCCGATCGATTCGCAATGCGGCATCGCTTCTGGCTGCATTACGCTACAGAGCACCGCCTCGTGCAGACTCCTCGTGCTTCCTGAGTGGGAACAAGTTCTATCGGCTGCCGCCCGGCTCCAGCGGGTCTTGCCTGGAACTGTTCTAGTCGGCGGAACCGCTGCTGCCATCCATGTTCGGCACAGGCTCTCCCGGGACGCCGACCATGTCCTTGCAGATCTCCGAATCCGTTTTAGCCAAGTGCTGGCCGACTTGGAGTCTGTGGCCGGCTGGACTACTGCACGTATTCAGAAACCCGTGCTCGTCCTGGGAAGCCTCGATGGTATCGAGACGGGTGTGAGGCAACTGATCCGCGAGGAACCGCTGGAGACGGTGGTTGTGGAGACCGCAGGAGGTCGCCTGACCGTTCCAACCCACGAGGAGATCCTACGAATCAAAGGAGTGCTCTTGCTGAGGCGCAACGCAACCCGCGACTACGTCGACTTCGCGGCGCTTGCTGACGGACTCGGCGAGGCGCGGGCGGCCGAGGCTTTCGAGCGCTTCGATTCGCTGTATCCGCAAGATAGCGGGGAATCTTCGCTCCAGCAAATGCTGGTCCAGCTCGTTAGCCCTCAACCGTTCGACCTCGAAGAAGGGGGCCTCTCAGAGTACAAGGACCTGGACCGCCGCTGGCACGAATGGTCCGAGGTGAAGTCTGTATGTGCGGAGGTCGCAGGAGCTGTGTTTGACCGAGTGTGTGAATTGAAATCTAGGGCATCGGCGAAACATCCCGACGTGAACTCCGAAGGCAAGCTACGGTGAGCTTCGCCAAGCGTCGTTGCATTCCTTGCAGCCCGACCTTCTGGCATGGAGAGAGCGCGTCGGGTCTTGTCTGAAACGGATTACGACAACGTAACCTATGTCCCAAGCGTTCGACAGCTGGGTATGCGCGTACCCGACCGACCTTTCAGCCTGAGGCCACCCGGCCACGACGCCGAAGCGATCAAGAAAATGGTCGATTTCTTCGTGGTCGACTCGCCCTAGCAGGCCCTTCAACGGATGCGTCCGCCAAGACCAGCTTCCCCGGCTCGACTCCGAGCCCCAAGACTTGCCGCGCGACATCCGACGGAAACATCAGAGGCTTCGACTTCCAGTCCGGCAAAGCGTCGCGTCCTGACTCGGATGGACTAAGCCTGCTCAAGGGGTGGCGTAGCGAAGCTCCCACGTACTCGGATCGCCCGTGCTAGCTGCAGCCAGCGCCCGAAGCGGGGCCCGCGCCTTGAGCACCATCTCGTCGAACTCGTCACGCGGGTCCGACAGCGCCACGATTCCCCCTCCGGAGGCGACCGTCACTCTCGTGCGATCCATGACGATCGTTCGGATGACGATGCTCAGGTCCATCCGGCCGTCGTGTGACAGGAAGCCGAGCGCGCCTGAATACGGACCGCGCGCTCGGCCCTCCAAGCGGTCGATGATTGACATCGTCCGTACTTTCGGAGCTCCAGTCATCGATCCCCCTGGAAACGCGGCCGCCAGGCAGTCCAAGCAGTCCCGGTCCGGCCTGAGCTTTCCCGTGACGGTGCTGACGAGTTGATGAACGGTCGCGTACGACTCGACATCCATGAGTTTCGGCACCCGCACCGAATCGATTGACGCGACCCGCCCGATATCGTTCCTCAGCAGGTCCACGATCATCAGGTTCTCGGAGCGCGACTTCTCGTCAGACCGGAGCCAATCGGCCAGATTTGCGTCGGTTTCCGGTTCGATGCTGCGGGCGGAGGTGCCCTTGATTGGCTTGGCGGAGACGATCCGATCCGACGAGACCCTCAGGAAGCGCTCCGGCGACGAGCTCAGCACCGCAAAATCCCCGAAACGGAGAAAGGCTGAGTACGGTGCAGGGTTGAGCGCCCGCAGCTCGCGATACGCGTCGTAGGGCGAGACATTGCAGCTCACCGTGAACTCGCTGCTCAAGCAGATCTGATAGGACTCCCCTGCCGCCAGGCGATCCTGGCAATCGCGGATCTTCGCAAGATATCGGTCTGGGCCGTCGGCTAGCGTCGCGATCACTGGCTGGCCGCTCGCCTGAGGCGTGTAGCCGCTGGCGGCCAGATTCCCGAGGGCTTGCGAGACTCGGTCGAACCACGGCTCCGGATCGAGCGACCGCGTCTCGGACCGAGCAACGAGAAAAACCCGCCGCTCCGCATGATCGAAGACGACGCAGCGGCTGGAGTCGACGAATGCGGCGTCTGGCAGGCTGGAGATTCTTCGCGACGGGGCGCTGAATTCGTTGCGCATCTCGTAGCCGAGGAATCCGACTAGGCCGGTCTGGAAGTCGAACGGAAGGGAGTCGTCCGGCTGCACTGGACGCGCAAGGCGGGACCGGAGCTCGGAAACGAACGAGTCGGATGGGATCCGCCGCGACATCTCGCCCTGACTGACCCGGAAGCTGCGGTCGGCCGTCCGGTATCGAAGCACTGCGCAGCCCGGACCGGAGGCGTCGCCCATCACGCTGAATCTCGAGTAGCCCGGAATGACGGCCGCGCTGTCCAGCCAAAAGCTATGCTCCGAGCGCGCGAAAAGGATTTCGAATGCCTCCTGCGGATCGATCCACCGTTCCAAGGCGCGGGATACCACCCGGCATTCCCCGTCGCCGCGACACCTTACCTTCACTGCGAGTGTCGCCGGGGCCGGTTCCATCCTGGGGATTCCGCGATTCCCGCTCGAAGCGATGCGCAGGAAATTGCGGATCAATCGCTCGCCGAACTCCGCGGAGACGGACTCCGGATGGAACTGAACGCCAAACTGCCGTCGTGCTCTGTGGCTCACTGCCATTGGAATGCCGTCGGCCGTTGTCGCGGTCACTCTGAGGCAGGGAGGAACCGAGTTCCTCTCGAGGCAGAGCGAGTGGTACCTGACCGCGTTGAAAGACTCGGGGATCCCCTCGAACAAAGGACCGCCAGCGTGGGTGACCTGCGAGACCCTTCCGTGCATCGGGACCGGCGCCCTCACGACCCGTGCCCCGTAGGCGTGGCCGAGACCCTGGTGCCCCAGGCAGACACCAAGGATGGGGACCCGCGAACCCAGTATCAGGTCCACGCACTTGCCGAAGTCGGAATGCCTCTCGGGAGCACCTGGGCCGGGAGAAATCACGATGGCCTCGATTCTGTGCTCCCTGATCAGGGCACTCCAGTGCCCGTGGGAGTTGGGGACCACCAACGGATCGCAACCGGCGATCTTCGCGACGAGCTGGCTCAGATTGAAGGTGAAGGAGTCCTCGTTGTCTACGATCAGCACCTTCATTGAAGCGGGCCCACCACTTAGCATCACGGCGCGAGGCCGAGCGAGGAATCGAAGGGGAGTTGCGCGCCCCGCGCAGAGGCTCCGCCGTACCCTCCCGGGGCGACCCTGCTCGCACGCATCTCCTCTCTTCACGCTAGCTCGAACCGAGTGGCGGTTGCCCGGCCAGCCGAAGAGCCATCTTCGAAGAGCTGGCTCGATAGCCGGTTACCTGTACGCGCCTGCTCGGTGAAGGTGGCGGCAACTCCCCGTGGGCGACGGTGAATTGACGGCTACGGGCGGGGCCGGGCCTACTAGGCCGGCCCTCGCACCGGCCGCACCGACCGAACTCCAGGTCTAGGTTGCCTGAAGTATCTGCTGAATCTCGATGCGATTCGCAAATAAAATCTAACATTTAATATAGAGCGTGCCAAGTGCTGCTCGGCAAGGACGGAATCCATGCGGAATCCCTGTGATAGGCTACTCGAAGCGGCGTTCTTGCCATGGACCTTCCATCCGCACTGCCCAAGATCTGCACATGCATCGGGCACCCGGACGAGTCCGAGCTAGCCGCGCTCGCTTTGGCGAGCTGCGATAGCGGAGAGTCATTTCTGGAACTCCGCATTGACATGCTCGCCGAGCCAGGCTTCGGGCCGGGGATTGTACGTCGCGTCCGGGAGAGGTATCCGCAAGTGTCCTTGATCGCCACGTGCCGACGGCGAGCGAACGGAGGCGAATTCGATGGCTCGATCGACCAGGAGGCTGCGATTCTTCGCTCGGCCATCGATTCCGGGGCCCAGATGGTCGACATCGAGATCGAGAGCATCGAGGAAGCGCCGCGCTCGCTGGACGCGGTTCGCGAGGCTGCTACGACCGTAGTTTCCTATCACAACTTCAAAGAGACGCCCGACCTGCGGTCCGTCGTGCAACGTCTCCAGCAGGCTGGGGCGAACATCCTCAAGGTTGCGACCCAGGTCAATCGGCCGAGCGACAACCTGAAGCTGCTCGACCTTTGCCGGGACCACCCCAACGTGGTCGTGGCTGGAATGGGAGAGACGGGGACGCCGGCCCGCTTGCTCTCGCTCTTGCGGGGCGGCCTCTTCACGTACGCCTCTCCTGACGCCTGCAACAGCTCGGGCGGCAGAGATGCGCCTCGTCTCCAGGCTGCGCCGACAGCGTCAGGACAGGTCGCGGCTTCGTCAGTTCGGCGGCTGTTCCGCGTCGAGGACGGCAATCAGGACACCAAGGTCTATGCGGTCATTGCCAAGCCCGTCGGCCATTCGATGTCTCCTCTCATACACAATCGAGCCTTTAATGCGACGAGCTTCGACGGGATCTACGTTCCGCTTCTCGTTGAGCCCGCTCACCTCGGCGATTTCTTTGAGACGTTGCGCGCGATGCCGATATCGGGTGTCAGCGTGACGATTCCTCACAAGCAGGCTGTCATCCCGTACCTGGATTCGGTCGACCGGGCTTCAGAGGGAATCGGCGCGGTCAACACGATCTACTGGAAGCAGGGCAAGCTTGTCGGCACGAACACCGACGCGATCGGCATTACGGCTCCCTTGGGCAAGCGCGTCAAGCTGGACCGAGCGAGGGTGCTCGTAGTCGGCAACGGCGGCGCGGCCAAGGCCGCGATCGTAGCGCTGCGGCAGCAGGGTTCGGAAGTGTTTGTCACCGGGCGCAATCCCGATCGGGCGGAGAGCCTGGCTCGTATCCACGGCGCGGAATCCGTCACCTTCCAGTCGCTCGGCGATCACTATTTCGACGTCCTCGTCCAGGCGACGCCGGTGGGCATGCTGCCCAATGTCCGGGACAGCCTTTTCCGCGAGAGGATTCCTGCGGACGTGGTGTTCGATCTTGTCTACAACCCTCTGGAAACGGCCCTTCTCAAGCACGCAGCGGACCAGGGCAAGGTCGTGATCAGCGGCATCGAGATGTTCGTGGAGCAGGCTGCCGCCCAGTTCCGGATCTGGACCGGCCTCGAGGCCCCTCGCCAAGTCATGCGCAATGCCGTGCTGGAACGTACAGTGAAATAGACGGGGCGAAATCTTCGGCATGGCGAATCCGGATCTCCAAACATTCCAGGAACTTGCTGGCAAAGGGAATCTCGTACCGGTCTGGAAGCTCCTCACGGCGGATCTCGAGACGCCGGTCTCGGCTTACCTGAAGCTGGCAGAGCGCCAGGACTACGCGTTCCTGCTAGAGAGCGTGGAGGGCGGGGAGCGCATCGGACGCTACACCTATGTAGGGGCGTCGCCCACCATGGTCCTGACGGCCGTTGGAGACGATATCGAGATCCGCGAGGGGGATTCGGTCAGTCGAAGGAGCGGCGATTTCTTCGCTGTTCTGAAGGACCTGGCCGCTCAATTCAAGCCGGCCGGAACGGACGGATTGCCGCCGTTCAGCGCAGGCGCGGTCGGCTACGCCGGCTACGACCTCGTACGCCGGATCGAGCCCCGCGTGCCGCCGTTTCGCGAGGACGACGTGAGGGCCCCAGACGCGGTCTTCATGTTCTTCACGTCGGTCCTCGTGTTCGATCACGTCAAGCATCAGATCTACGTCATCGCGAACGCCCGAGTCGGCGACGGCGTCGATGCCGAGGACTCCTACCGGAGGGCGCGCGCCGAGATCAAGGCGCTGGAGGCCTGCCTGGAGAGGCCGGTCTCCCTGCCCGGCCGGTCGACGCGGAACGGTCCCCTGGAACTTCGCTCGAACATTGGCAAGGAAGCCTACTGCGCCGCAGTCGACAAGGCGCGCGAGTACATTCTGGCCGGCGACATCTTTCAGGTCGTGCTCTCGCAGCGCCTCGAGATGCTGCCGGGCGTCCACCCGTTTCAGATTTACCGTGCCTTGCGGACAGTGAATCCTTCGCCATACCTGTTCTATTTGCAGCTGGGGGACTCGGCCGTCGTCGGCAGCTCTCCCGAACTGCTGGTCAAGGTCGATGGCCGCAAGGTGGAGTACCGTCCGATCGCCGGCACGCGCCCGCGCGGCAAGACACGGGAGGAAGACCGCTCCCTAGCGGAGGACTTGCTGTCGGACGAAAAGGAGCTCGCCGAGCATGTGATGCTCGTGGATCTGGGACGGAACGACGTCGGCCGGGTTTCCGAGTACGGCTCGGTGCGGGTTCCCGAGTTCAAGATCATCGAGTACTACTCCCACGTGATGCACATCGTTTCGAGCGTTTTCGGAACGCTGCGCGACGACCGGGACGCCTTCGACACGCTCAAGGCGTGCTTTCCGGCGGGAACGGTTTCGGGCGCTCCCAAGGTGCGTGCAATGGAGATCATCGCCGAGCTCGAACCGACAAAGCGGGGCGTCTACTCGGGAAGCGTGATGTACCTCGATTTCTCGGGGGCACTGACTTCGGCGATCGCGATCCGCACGATGATGGTGCGCGGCGAGAAGGCCTACTTGCAAGTCGGGGCGGGAATCGTGGCAGACTCGGTTCCCGAGAGGGAATGGGACGAGACGATGAACAAAGCTCGCGCCCTGCTCAGAGCCGTGGAACTGGCGCGCGAACTGTAGGCCGCAGCTCAGTCTCGTCGCAGGTTCGCCAGGAGCGGCGCCCGTAGCGCCAGCGTCGCGGCGGCGGCCCCGGCGAGCAAGCCCAGGCCGACGATGACGCCCAGTGTCACGAACAGCGGCACCCAGGGCGGGTCAGCCGCTCCGCTCGCAAGATGCGGCGCGACCGCGATCAAGGCTGCCACCGTGCCGGTCGCCACTCCGAACAGGAGCAGGAGGGAGTTCTCCGCGAAGATCAGCCGAGAGACGGCGCCCTTTGCGAATCCCAGCGCTTCGAGCAGCGCGAGCTCGCCGCGGCGCTCGAGCGCGCTTCGCACCATCACGACAGCCAACCCCAGCGTCCCGAGAAGCAGGCCCAGGCCGCCGAGCGTGCGGAAGGTGCTGAGGTAAGTGTTCTCGACGACGAGGAATCCAGCGAGTCGGTCCGAGGTGCGCGTTGCATCGAGGCCCTCGTCCGAGAAGGCCTCCTCCAAGGCAACGGCTGCCTCGTCCGCGTCAGTTTCGACCAGCAGGGCCTGATAGCCGCTGTGGTCGGAATAGAGTTCGAGAAACCGCTCCTCGGACAGTACCAGCTCGGACTGGAAGATGCTCCGCGAAAGAAGTCCCGCGAGGATCAGGCGGCGTTCGCTGCCGCCGCTGTCCTCGACGCTCAGCTCATCTCCGATTCCGAGATGGAGTATCCAGGTCGCGGAGTTGGCGTCGCCGAAGACCGGGATCGCTCCGGCGAAGTCCTTCTCGAGCAAGAGCCAGGGGTTCTCCCGTTCTTCGTCAGTTTCGGCGAGCGTCTGCTGGAAGGCGAACCCGCCACGCCTGATCAGGGCTTGCGGAGCGCCTGCCAGGGTCGGCTTCGAAGGCTGGTAGAGGTTGAGGCAGCTGGCGTCCTCTCCGGCGCGCACCCGAAGCGGAACGATCCGCATCGCAGCGGACTGGTCACCCTCGACCTCTTCGATTCTGTCCCGAAATATCGGTACGTCCGCTTCCGCGATCAGGCGGAAACCCCCGTCGCCGGATTCGAACGACGGTTCCTTGGAACTGACGTCGTGACGATTCATCGCGACCGTCACGATCATGAACGACGCACAGGCAACCAGCGCCGCAGAGAGGACGCTGCGGGTGGGATTGCGCCCTCCGTTGCGTGCACCGAGCTGGGCGATCCCCGAAATCGACTCCTCCGTGCGCCGCGGTGCGAGAAGCAGGGCCCGGAAGAAGGTCAGGGACGCGGCCAGTGACAGCGTGCCGGCCCCGAAAAATGCGCCTAGGCGCGCAGTCGAGTCGCCACCCAGAGACATGCCGAGAAGCGCAATTGCCATTGCGGCAGCTGCGGTGGCAATGCGTCTAAGCCGGCGCGCCTTGCGGGCCCGCTCCTCAGTACCCGAGTAGGGTTCGACCTTGCCGGCGAGCAGCGCATGGGGAGAGAGCCGCACCAGCTGCCGGAGCGAAAGCCAGATGGAGACGAGCATTAGCGCCAGCGCGGAGACAGCCCCGGCGATCGGATCCTCCCACCGGAGGTGAAGTTCCAGAAACGATCCCCCGACCGCTCCGCTCCACCAAGTGCTCAAGCCGTACAGCATGAGCGCCGCGTAAGCTATCGCGCCGGGAATGCCGAGGAGGCAGCCGGCGCCTGCCAGGATGGCCCCCTCGGCGAACAGCATCCTGCGAACGAAGCCCGGCGAGTGTCCGGTCGCAAGCAGCGTGCCGATCTCCCTGGACCGCAGCTCGACTCCCAGCCGGAACAGGAGTGCGACCAGAATCGCTGCGGAGGCGATCAGGAATAGGCTGAACCCGATGAACAGCCCAGAAAAATCCGTGGCGCCGGCTGACGCGTCAAGACCGATCTGCTTGACCGGTGCGAACGAAAGACCGAACTCGGCTGGGTCCAGCCGCTGCCGCAGCGCATCCAGGAAGGCCGCTAGAGCTGGCTCGGCCGGCATTCCAGGCCCCGGCTCGAGCCGGACCGAGGTGAACTGGCCAAAGCGGCTCGTCCACAGATCCTTCGCTTCGGGCAGGCTCACGAAGGCCTTCGCGGCCGCTCGGTACCGGTCCCAGTAGTCCTCGTCGCGGGGTCGGATCAGTCTCAGATCCAGCGGGAACGGCGGGTCCCAGTCGGACATCCGCGTCCTGTCGGTCATGCCCCTGTACGTTGGCGCGTAGTCCAAGTCGAGCGCGCCGCCGGCCATCCGCGCGACTCCGGCGAGACGGAACTCGCGGGAAGCTGTCTCGAGACCCGAACCCTGGCCGACCACGTAGTAGGTGAGCGAGACGTCCTGGCCGGGACGGACTCCGAGATCGTTCGCCGTCCACTCGTTCAGGACGATCTCGCCAGCCGCGATGCCCGTAAGGGTCCCTCCGCCAGTCAGGCGGAGCGAATCCGGCCAGGCCTGAAGAGCAGTCACGGTCGAGTACGGCACTCGGCGGCCATTCGCTTCGATGGAATTCGCGAGGTAGGTCAGGACCTCGTTCGAAGCCAGGCCTTCCGCAGCGGCGGCCTCGCGGATCGCCTCGACGGCGGGTGGGTCGAGGACGATGCGTTCGGACTCGACGAGAAAGCCGCGTCCGTCCGGCAGTGGCCTCACCACCAGTCTCGCGTCCTCAGGAGAGAACTCCTCGCGCCAGGCGGTGGTCACGGACTCGAGGGTCCCGCCCGCGACGAACAGGGAGTTGGCCCTGCCTGGCTGCTCCAGTGCCCGCTGTAGCGATTCCGTCGCCACGAAGACGTTGGCTGGCAGCTGCTGCTGGGGAGAGAGGCCGAATCGCCCGGGACCTCGATTCTCCAGAACGCTCGCGACTCTCAGTCGGAGCAGGCGCACGTTGTCGGCCTTGCGGCCCATCACGGATTCCGAGGGGACAAGGGCATCCGTGTGGAACTTCAGTAGGATGTCGTCTCCCTCGCCCAAGCCGAGTTCGTCGGCCAGACGCCGGTTGATCGCTGCCTCGCGGATCCCGATGCTCGGCGCCTCGGTGTCGTAGAAAGCCCAGAAATCACTGCCGACGCCGTGGATGCGGACCTTGGAAGCGCGGGCACCCGAGGCGGCGTTCTCCGCGCTGCCTCGGATCAGGATTCCTGACGCCGCCGTTCCAGGCCCTCCCAGCGCGTCGCGAGCAGACTCGCGGAAATACCGTTCTCCCACCAATGCGAAGTCGATCGATCCGAGCCGATCCAGAGTCAGGCCCCGGAGGCTGCCGCGCACGGACGAGCCGACCATCAGGGCGCCGGCGAGGACCGCTGCCCCGACACCCACGCCGATCGCGACGGCTCCGTGAACAGCGCGAAAGTGAAGCAGGCTTCGCGCCAGCAATCGACGGGAGGTCATTGGGCTTCGTTCAGACCGGGCCTAGAGTCGGCGTCAGGGCAGCGCTTCAGCCTCGCTGCCTTCCGCGGCAAGGGGAAGCTGCTCGACCGATTTCCGCAGGTGCTCGAGGCTCTGGCGGACAGACCGAGACCTCCTGCCGGTTGGTTCGATTCCGAGGAAGCGGGTGTAGGCCTCGATCGCCTCGGCGGGCTGGTTCAGATTCTCGCGAGCCACACCCAGCCGCCAGTACGCCTCCGCGAAACTCGGATTCCAGCGCGTCGCTTCCAAGTAGCGGCCGGCCGCAGCGCGGTAGCTGCCTTTCTTGGAGTAGTAGTTGCCGACCTTGAGTTCGTTCCGCGCCTGAACTGGATTGAAGGCGTAGACCTGCTTCTTCGGAGCAAATTGCTCGTCCTCGTCGATCAGTTCCGAGTATTCCTCGGGACGCTCCGCGAACGAGGGCTGGCCCTGCTCGTCTTCCTCGGCGAGGGCCAGCGGCGCGCCGACTAGCAGCAAGACCAGAGCAATTACCCCCACGGCTGTTAGTATAACTATGGGCCTTCCTATTCGGGAACTGGTTCGGTTGCCGGTTCTCGATTCGCCGGGCAAGCCTGTGGCTTCGGGCCGGATCGGTACCGTAAGACCTTTATTGTGATGCGTTTTAGCGTTACTGCAAGGTGTCGTTCCGGGGGGATTCTCTAATTGGGCCTACCTTGGAACGGTTGCATAAAGGTACGATAGTAGGCTTACATCGGATCAGGGAGCGGGACGGAATTGCCGGATAGGGACGCACTAGTATTGGGACTCGACTTCGGCACGGAGTCCGTGCGAGCGCTGTTCGTGGACCTAGACGGTACCGAGCGGGCCTCCTCGTTCGCCAAGTACGCCCACGGTCAGATCACGAAGAGGCTGCCGGGCACCCGCGAGGACCTGCCGCCCGACTTCGCATTCCAGCATCCTTCGGACTGGCTCGATTCGGCCGCCCGTGCCACGCGCAACGCCTGGCGGCGGGTAGACAAGACGGGTACTCGCCTGATTGGAATCGGTGTCGACTTTACGAGTTGCACCGTGCTGCCGACGCAGGGCGACGGCGTGCCCCTCTGCCTGCTGCCCGAGCACAAGCACAATCCCCAGGCGTGGCCCAAGCTGTGGAAGCACCACGGGGCCAAGACTCAGACCCAGCGGATCGACCGCGTGGCACACGAGCGGCGCGAGCCGTTTCTCGAGCAGTACGGAGGGACGATCGGGCTGGAGTGGTTCTTCCCAAAGGTACTAGAGGCCTTGGACGAGGCGCCGGAAGTGTACCGTGCCACCGATGTTTGGGTCGAAGCGGGCGACTGGGTTGTCTGGCAGCTTGTGGGCTGCGGCGCGGCCGAGATGGCCCGATCAACCTGCCAAGCGGGATACAAGGGGATGTGGACGGCGAGCGACGGCTTTCCGTCAAAGCCCTTCCTGCGTGCCGTGCATCCGGACCTGGTGGATATCGTCCGGACCAAGATGCCCGGCCGCATGAAAGCGCCCGGGCAGCAGGCAGGCAAGCTATCGCCCGAGATGGCGAAGAAGTTCGGATTCGAACAGGGCATCCCTGTCAGCACCGCGATCATCGACGCGCATGCCGGTGTGCCCGGCGTCGGCGCGGCAGACCCTGGCACGCTTGTCATGGTCTGCGGCACCAGCTCGTGCCACATGCTCAACTCGGCGGACTATCATCCCGTTCCTGGCGTAGCCGGAGTGGTACGGGACGGTATCCTGCCCGGCATGTTCGGATACGAGACCGGCCAGGCGGCCGTCGGAGACGCCTTCGACTGGCTGCGGCAGCTCACCAAGCAAAAGGGCTTCGCGCAAATGACCGAAATGGCGGCGTCCATCGGGCCCGGCGCGGACGGCGTGCTCTGCGTGGATTGGTTCAACGGCTGCAGGACGCCCCTGATGGACGGGAACCTCAGCGGCGCGTTTACTGGCCTGGCGCTGCGGCACGGGCCCCAGCACCTCTACAGGGCGATGCTGGAAGCGACTGCCTACGGGTTGCGCTGGATTGTCGAAATGCTGCGAGAGAGCGGCGTGCCGGTCAAGAAATTTGTCGCGACCGGAGGATTGCCGCATAGCAATCCGCTGTTCGTGCAGGTCGTTGCGGACGTCCTCGGGGAGACCATCCTCGTGCATCCGTCCAAGCAGGGGCCGGCCCTCGGAGCAGCGATTCTCGGGGCCGTCGCCGCAGGCAAGCGTGCAGGCGGATTCAGCTCGGTACGGTCCGCGGTTCGCACGATCGGCGGTGTTCGCAAGGACATCGAGGGCAGGGAAGGGTGCTTGGTAGCGCCTGATAGAAGCCGTACGAAACAGTACAAGCCCCTGTACCTCCGCTATCGCGAGACAGCTTCATTTTTGCAATCCAATGGTTCCGTGCTATAAATAGCAGGGACTGCGAGTTGGACAGGAGACGGACATGAAGTTGATCCGTAAGGCGCTCATATCAGGCTTGTTGCTAGCGGGACTTATCCCATTTGCCGGGAGTTCCTGGGCCTATTCTTCGGGGCGTTTTACGACCGCCGAGTCGGGAGGCCCGTTCCCGGGGGAACAAGTTTGCACGCGTTGTCACGTAGGATCGGATGCCAACTCCGGCGACGGAACAGTCGAGCTATTGATCGGCGACGCAGCCGCCTCCGAGTTCTCCTACACGCCGGGAGAAACGGTTTCCCTTATCCTCAATTTTACCGACGCCAACGCTGCTCGGAGCGGCTTCCAACTGACGGTGCGCTCGGGCGACGGCTGCGGCCAGCCCGGCAGCCTCGCCGCCGGGTCAGGCGACAACGGATCGACCGTCCAGGTGCGAGAAGGAACCTGCGGGACCGGCACCATTCAATGGGCAACGCATCGACGGGTGACCACTGGAACATCGGCTACTTGGGATATCGACTGGACGGCCCCTGCGGAGAGCGCTGGTACGGTCACGATCGCCGTCGCCGTGAACGGGGCGAACGGCAACGGCGCTCGCACCGGAGACAGCATCTATACGTACACGGCGACTATCGAGCCGGCCGCAACGACGGCGCCTGCGCCGGTGATCTCGGATAGCGGGGTCGTTCTCGCGGATCTCTTCAGCGAGACAACGACGGGCGCACCGAACGCGCTCGCGGCGGTACTCGGTTCGGGGTTCTCCGAAGCGGCAGCTCCGATCTCCGGGACGGTCGACGACTCAGGCAAGGTAAGCACGGTCCTGGACGGGACCTGCGTGGAAGTCAACCAGCATCGCGCTCCGCTGGTCCAGATCGCGAGTGACGAGATTACTTTCCAGATTCCTGCGGACACTGGTCTCGGCGCGGCTTCCGTCAAGGTGATCCGCGGCTGCGACACGGATGACGAGACGAGCAGCAACAGCGCGCAGTTCCAAGTCGCTGCCGTCAAGCCGGTCTTCTTCCTGTTCTCCGACAGTTCTCCTGGCATCGCTGCGCTGCACTTGGACCTGTCCCTCGTCGCGGCTGCCGACGCCGTGTCAGGCAGGGTGACCCGTCCGGCCCTTCCTGGCGAAGTGGTGACCTTCTTCGGCACGGGATTCGGGCCGACGGTTCCGACGCTCGACACCGGCGAGATTGCAGTTCAGCCCCAATCGCTCGAGACATCGGATCTCCGGCCGATGATCGGCGAGCTCGAAGTGACAGCCGACGATATCCTCTACGCCGGCGCCGCGCCGAACTTCGCCGGCCTGTACCAGTTGAGCCTTAAGATTCCCGACGCCACTTCGGCCGGCTCCCACTCATTTTCCGTGCTGCTGGACGGGGTCGCTTCAGCGGCCGGGCCGCTGCTTGAGATCGGCGATCCAGCCGCTGCCGGGGCGACGATGTGCATAGTTACCACCGTGCTGCAGGTGGGCGAGAGCTGCGAGGTGGCGGTGGGCGAAGCCACCGTCGAATTCAATGTGAACGAGAGCGGACAGGGGTGCATTGTCGCGGACATGGAAACGACTTGCGCCGACACGACTGTTTCCGCAGGCGGCGGCGAGGCTGCCAAGAACGACGACGGGAGCTGGACGATTACGAAGCTCCCCGATCCTCCCGCGTCCATGGAGAGCGAGCCGCAAGAATGCACGGCGGGCCTTGTCGTGAACCCCGGCGAAAGCTGCGCGGCAACGATCTCCGGCATAACCGGCGTGCTAGAGGTCGCAGAGGATGGAGGCGCTTGTGTCACGGTGAGTACCCTCGCCGCCCCTTTGTGCGGAGACACGATGGTCTCTATCTTGGCGACGTTTGGCGCCGAGGTCGAGATGAACGACGACCTTAGCTGGACGGTGAAGACGCTGCCACCGGCCCCTGCACCCTAGCGAGAGTCCCTAGCTTCTTCCCTTGGTGGTGGGTGCTCTGCCGTCGGGGTCGCTGTAGGCGTTCATCCTGCAGAGGCGGGTGCCGTTCCGCACATCGGTGGACGAATTCTTGCGACCGGTCGCACGCCACGATTCGACTGCCGCCTCAAGGCCGGACGAGTCGATTGTGGTACGAGGGCCTGCTTTTCTCCCTCTTCCGGTCCGCACATGCCACGTACTTGGCCGGTTCGGTTGCACATGCGAGGATGCAATGTCTTGTTAGTGTCTTAGACTAAGAAGTTGTATGAAGTGGATTAGGAAGACCGTGCCGGCAGCTGTGGCTTTCGCCGGACTGCTGGGGTTGGCGGTACACGCATCAGCCAATCCTTTCGGAGGTATCTTGTTTCGGGGCGGTACGCCCATCGATACGTTTCCTGGCGAGAGTTGCACGCAGTGCCACAGGGGCGGGACTGCCAACCCCTCGACGGCAATGTTGGATGTCCTCGTCGATGGATCGCCGGTGTCCGAATATGCGTATACTCCCGGCGAGACAGTTTCGCTGACCATTAATTTCACTGACACAGGCGCCAGTCGCCTTGGTTTCCTGGTCACGGCGCGGTCCGGCGAACCCGTCTCGTCGGAGACTGAGGTTCGCTGCGGTTCTGGGGGCACGATGGCGCCTGGGACATCCGAAGCCGGAGCAACGGTCAAAGTTAGGAAGGCAGGGGATTACTTCGGCCAGCGGCAGAGGCCCGAGCCTTGCGGGGACCTTTTGAACGATGTCTGGTGGGCTACCCAGACTAGGCCCACCACTGGGACAACGGCCACTTGGGAGGTCGCCTGGACATTGCCGGTCGAAGATGTAGGTCCCCTCACGGTCTCTGTCGTGGCGAACGGAGGAAACGGGGACGGGGGGACTTCCGGCGATGACATCTCCTCGAAGGTCCTCACGATTCAGTCGGCCTCTGCCACGGAGCCGCCGGAAATCACCGGAGGCGGCGACGTTCTTGCCGGTCTGGCCGAGGAGGGTGTGACCGCGAAAGGCGCACCAGGCGCGATCGCGTCGGTAATCGGCTCGAATTTCGTTGGTTCAGGCACGACTGCGAGCTTGATGCTGGAGGACTCCGGCAAGCTGCCCACCGTGGCGGGCGAAGTGTGTGTGGTACTAGGCGGGATGCATCGTGCGCCGCTGCTGGACGTTTCCTCCGACAGAGTCACTTTCCAGATACCGTCGGACATCGGCCAGGGGTCGTCGACCGTCAAGGTGATCCGGGGTTGCGACACCGACGACGCGACGGAAAGCAACTCGATAGACTTCACCATTGCCGCTGTTCGGCCGGTATTCTTCCAGTTCTCCGACGAGACCGCCGGACTCGCCGCTCTGGGCCAGAACATTGCCCTTGTCGCGCCTTCTGGGTCCGTGGAAGGCAGGCGGACGCGCCCTGCGATTGCAGGAGATGTGGTGAATCTCTTCGGCACCGGCTTCGGCCCGGTCAATCCGGCACACGCGGCCGGAGAAGTGGCATCGGAACTGAGGCCGCTGGAAACCACAGACCTTCGCGTAATGCTTGGTGAAACGGAACTCGAAGCTGCCAATGTCCACTACGCCGGTTCCGCGCCGTACTTTGCCGGGATACAGCAGTTGGTCTTGGAGATACCCGAGAATGCGCCGACTGGCTCCCACAGCTTCAGCGTTCTTGTCGACAGCGTTCAGTCGCTGGCTGGACCAAAGCTCGAAGTGGCAACGGCCGAGTCCCTGCTCCCAACCACGTCGTGTTCAGCCGGCCTCGTCCTGAATCTGCTCGACCGCTGCCTTGCAACGTTCAGTGAGAGCACAGGCATCCTCGAAGTTGACGCGGACGGCAAGGCCTGCGCGCTTGGCTCGACGGAAAATCTCGACATGTGGGTGTGCGGTGCCGATTCCCTTGACCTAAGCCAGTACGGCGCGGAGATACAGAAGAACGAGAACGGGACTTGGACAGTCTCCACGCTGCCCCAGGCAACTACGGGGCCATAGTCATGCGCGGTCCACCTTGTGGCCAAACTGATCGGGAGTTGCGAGGTGACGACATTGGGGATCAGCGCGTTGTCCCGGGCCATCGATGAACAGGTCGAGTGCGCTGAGGCACCAAAGGCGAACGTGACGCTGTGCGAGATGAGTGGTACCCTCGACTCGTCGGTCCACGGGGCTGGTATGCACCAGAATGACGACGGTGGCTGAATGGCGACCATGTTGACCTGACCTCGGTCGTCGCGAGGAGCGGCGATCGCCTGCTGCTCGAAGGCAGCGAGATCGCAAGGAGCGAAAAATGCGGGTTCGGACGCGTTTCGCGCTGACGGGCGCGGCTACAGCCCTGGCACTGCTCGGAGCCACGCAATCCCTGCCCAGCGCGACAGTCGGCCGGACTGCCGTACTCGAGCAGTTCGCGGAACGGTTTCGCGACGAGGTCTACCCTCTGCTGACGAACGGTGCTGGCGGATGCGCCGCCTGCCACCATGCTCAGGCCTCCCAGGCGTTCCAGGTCCTGAGTTCTTCAGGCGCGACATTTAGCCTGCTACTTGAGCGCGACCTCCTTGTGCCCCATGATCCGATGGCTATCCCGAGCCGCGTCGCCAGCGAGGATCCGGAGCTACGGATGCCGAAAGCCGGGACACTCGAACACGCCGAGATCGAAACCATCATCAGCTTCGCCACTGACCTTGCCGATGAGCTGGACAGGGACGGTCTCGATCCCGGGACTCCGCGGGACGAGCGGTTCCCCGACAGCCTGCTGCTCCGCTACGACGGTCAGGAACGCTCGGAACGCGCTCAGAGACGGATGGGCTACTTCCAGCTACGGCGATCTTTCGCGACGCTCTTCGGGTCCGAGTGGCTCTCGGCGTCCGGCGACGATCCCTTCCAGCAAAAGGCCCATGCCTTCGGAGGGGCCGATTTCCGTAGCAGTTTCGACCAGTCGCGCACGCTGACGGCCAGCTATCTCTCTGCCTTGCAGGAGGTCTCCCGCGAGATTGCGCGGCGCTTCGTTTCCGCGCCACGGGAGGTCCGGTTTGAGGGATTCGATCCCAACCTGTTCGTCGACGGATCTCGAAAGGCCGCCGAACGCAACGTTCGGACGCTCTACGAGAGGATTCTGTTCGTCAAGCCATCCGAGACGGAAGTTCGAAGGGCGCTGCGTCTCGTTCGCGAACTCCAGAGCCGGGTCGATGAACACCGAACCGTGCGATTCAGCGTGAGCGTCGAGGACGCGGACGCGCGTCAGGCCCGGCATGACGTCGACGTGGGGCTCCAAGCGTCCAAAGCTTCCGTGTCCCGGTTCTTCATTGACCAGACTCGGGAGCCGACCGAAGATGCATGGTTCCGCGTGGGAGACGGCCCGTACCGGTTCGAAGCGGCGAATCCGGACCATTTCGTGCGTCTCGTGGCACGCCCGGGCAACCACGTTACCGCGTTTGACGCGCTGAAGCTCGTCAAGGTCGAAGGCGAGAGGGAGAATGCCCTATCCGTTGTGCTGGACAACCTTGATCCTGAATGCACCCTCTCGGGCGAGTGGGAACCGGTAGAGAAGGAAGGCGAGCGCAGCCGTGCCGGGGACCCGAAGAAGAAATACGACATGGACCTGCATGTCGTCGGAAGCAACCATCTGGAGAGCCGCAACCTCGACAACCGTCTCGCGACAGCCACCGTGGCCTTGCGGATTCAGGAAGACGGCGAGTACAACGTCTACCTCAGCTGGCCGAGGATTCCGCGGCTGGCTTCCGCAGCTCTTGTGGAGGTCCATTCAGCCACAGGCACCCATTCGCCGGCCATTAACTGGCAGGAGCGGTCCCCCGGCTTTGCGACGACATACCTGGACCAGACCGAGAGCACGCTCGACAGCCATGGCGAGACGCAATGGAAGCTGGTGCACAGCGAGGTCTTGCTCGACGGGCCCGGCGACTATGTCGAGGTCAGCAACCGGGGCGTCGACTCCACGAAGAGAGTCATCGTGGCTGACGCCGTGAAGTTCGTCCCGCTCGGCGACGGTCCGGAAATCATTGTCGACAACGCCTCTGAAGAGGGGTTCGACGTCTCCGACGGCTGGGCTCCGGACAAGCTGGTCAGGAACCTGCCAGGACGCGGCAAGATGTACGGGGACGACATCCTGCATTACCCTCCCTCGAAGAGCGGGCAACCGGTGGAGGGCAACGAGGTCGATCCCGAAAAGGGAGTGTGGGCACGTTACCGGCCGGTGAGGGACGGGGAATACCGCTCGGGGTGGTACAGCGTCTACCTTTGGACGCCCGGCGGACACACCCATGCCGACTGGGTCCCGTTCGACATTCGCGGAAGCTCGTTCGCACCGGTAGCGTTCGTTGAAGCGCCGCCCGTCTACAACGTAGGAGAGACCGCATTCCTGGATGCCACCGCGACGTACCACCCGGCCGGCAAGCCGCTCGTATTCCGATGGACGCACGACGCGAGCGATCTGGGCCTTCGAATCGAAGGCGCAACGACTCCGTCACCCCGGTTCCGCGTTCCGCCGCTAAATTCTCCGCGTGCCGGCTGGGCCGGGCTCATCGAGGCGTTGCTGCAGCGCCCGGAGTTCGTGCTGCCTTACGACGAAAGAGACAGCGCGCCTGCCGCCAAGCTGGCTCGCGTCGCCCTCGATCTGGCGGGGAGGGTGCCGACGGCGGACGAAATCCGCCGCTTCGAGCGCACCGGCCGGCTCGGGCCCATGATCGACAGCTACCTGGCATCCGAGGATTTCAAGGACTTCTTCTTCCACCGAGCCCGAGGGGTCTTTCGTTCGCGCGGCACGGCCGATAGCGACGAGCCTGCGCGCCTCTGGACCTACATCGCGATGCATGACCTCTCCTACCGAGAGCTCTTTACTGCGGACTACACGGTGGATACCGACTGGAACAAGTCTAGCCGCCGGCCAGTCCACGGGGCGACCGGGTTTCTCACGATGAAGGGATACCTGGAAGGCAAGCCCGGGCTTCCCAAGTTCATATATCCGGCCGAGGTGCTCACATTCGCCTTGGGCGTGCAATTCGAAGTGTCGGACGCGGTGGAGGACGCACGCGACAAGGTCGTCAGTACCACGGATCCAAACAGCATCTGCTACTCCTGCCATAAGCTCCTGACGCCGCTGGCGAACCAACGGGAACGCTGGGACGTCCACGGGCACTACCGCGCAGTAGACGACGAGCACCAGCCGATCGATGACACCGACAGGGGCGTCGTGCCGGACTACCCATTCAAGGGAACGGGCTTGAGCGCGTTCGCGTCCCAGGTAGTTCGCAAGGAGCGATTCGTGCGATCCTTCGTCAACCTGCACCACGACCTGCTATTCCACCGCCAACTGCGCCTGTACGAAGATCAGAGGGACGAATACAAGGAACTCTATGACTTCGCTGTCGCCAATGACCTCCGAATCCGGCCGCTGCTCAAGAGAATGATCCTCATGCGGTACGGCGAGTCCTCCGGGGAGATCTAGGTGCGGCAGGATTTCACCCTTGCCCGGAATCATCCCGCCGCGCAGGCCTTGCCTCAGTACTGCGGGGGCATCCGATTGGGAGATCGAAGAGGGGATCCCGACTGCGCGGGCTCCGCAAGGCGAGAATTCCCGCCTGTCCAGGCTGCGAGAACGTTGAGTGAATCGAAGTTCGTGCCTATAATCGGACCGACGCGAAGCCAGATCGCGACCGGAGGCAGAATTGAACCGTAGGGGATTCCTCGCCAAGTCCGCGCAAGCGGCCGGTGCTCTAGCGGCATCGGACTTCTTCAGCTATTCGCTCAGCGGCGGGCTGGACTCGCTCAGCCCAGTCCTGACCGGCGCGGTCAAGGAGCATGCGAAGGAGGCGTCCGAGCCTCGGTTCCTCGTCTACTGGTTCATGGAAGGGGCGTGGATGAGCTACGACATGTTCGGCCCCGTCCTTCCCTACCGCAACGATGCCAGCTTCGCGGATCTTCCAAGGGACTCAGGCGACTGGGGCGAGATATCCGAGCACGTCTATCGGACCAAGGACCTGGCGCCGGAGGACTTCCGGCGTCACGGCGAGATTTTCCACGGGCCCCTGGCCGAAGACGGTCGCGAGCTGTTCGGGGAAATGGCGATCCTTTCCAGCGCCCTCACGGGAAGCGGGCATACCAGGGATCGGTTCAAGGCGCACTACGGCCAGTACACCGTGGACATGAAAGCCCGGCGGGAGCCTGACGAACGAACCGTCCTGCAAGCGTTCTGCGAGAATGCCGGCCGGCCGTACCTGCTTCCGAACCTGAACTGGCACCGCTGGCTTTCCGATGGCGAGCTGGACATCGCTGCGTATCCCGAAGGCACGGGCATCTACCACGCGCTCGGACCGGTCTGGGCGCATCTAATCTATCCGCAGACCCCGAAGTTCACCCGCAGCCTCGTCAGGCAGACGCTGGCAATGCGCAACGACGCGCGGAACCATTCCGTTCAGAGGTTCTTGGAGCAGCCGCGACAAGCGTTGCTCGCCGATCGCAACAGTCCCGAGCTCCAGAGCTTCGCATCCGCGCTTGACGTCTACAAGCGGCTCATCCAGGGCAACGACGAAAGCGTCGACACGCAAGCGATGTTCCTTGATGCGAGCTTGCGAGAGGAATTCGAGGTCGAGCCGTCCGACGAGGAGATTCACTTCGAACTCATCAACCAGACGCTGCCGCGCAGCAAGTACACGCCCAACATCAACGTCCAGGCCATGATGATGTTCGAAATGATGACCAAAGGGCTGAGCTGCGCGGGCTGGCTCGAGAACCGCCTGGTCAGGGGATTCGATCATCACTGGTCGCGCAAGAAGATCCTGTCAGGCTATCCATTTGACCAGCGGGAGATGATGCGAGCCGAGCTGTGGACCCCGCTCAAGACCTTCGTGCGGAAACTCAAGGAAACCGAGTACGGCGGCACCGGGAACTCCTTCTACGACTACACGACCATCGTGCTCGCCAGCGAGTTTGGCAGGACGGTGGGCGGCAGCATCGAGAGCATCCTCGGGAATTCGGACCTGGTCGAAGCCGAGAAGCGGGAGCAGATCCTCTCCCAAGACATCAGCGCGCACAATCCGGTCAACTCCTGCGCATTCATCGGTCCCCGAGTCCGAGGCGGCACCCAGTTCGGATGGGTTGGACAGAAGACATTCCAGCCGATACCGATCCACCCGGTGACAGGAGACCTGGACCCGCGTTACGACCGGGACGGCAATCTGCGTCAGGGATTCCACGAGCCCTCGGACGGATTCATCATGCCCAATCACGGTCATATCTACTCGACAGCGCTCAAGCTTGCGGGCGTCGATCCCAAGGGTGCGGGGAGGAACGAGTCGCTTCACTTGCCGTTCGTCTTCGCGAGCGGGGCATAGCGAGGCGCAGCGGCCGGGCTCGAAGCGCCATGCGCCGAAGACTTCGATCTGATGCTCCGCTCCCTCCATGGGGCGTAGCCGCTTGGCCCCCCTCGAGACCGAGACCAGTGCCCACCAACTCACGCCGCGCCAGGCCGAGGGTGACGCAGCCTGGGCTTTGGCGCGCGAGCCTGTTCGGGTTGCTCCTGGGATGCTTGCCGGCTGGCCTCGGGCAGACGACCTTCTTGACGGACCCGGTGCATTTCTGGCCGCAGGAGTCCGAATACGGCGGATCGGAGACCTGCAAGACCTGTCATCCGGAAATCTACGAACGCCAGCGCTCGAGCAACCACGCGATTTCCCTGCGTGCTGCTCGCGAAGTTCCGGAACTGGCCTCCTCCCTGCCATTAACTCGTCCCGACCGCGTTTCGGGATTCACGCTGACGCTGTCCGGCAGCTCGTCGGATGGCATCCGTCTCTCGGCCGGAAATGATGCGGAATCGAGCGAAGCCGAGCTCCATTGGGCCTTCGGAAGCGGGACGAAAGGAATCACGCCCATTGGAACGACTGCCTCCGGGAGCTGGGTCGAGAGCCGTCTCACCTGGTACGAGAGCTTGGACGCCATAGACTTCACGACCGGCGCGTCGAAGTACGACCCCAGGAACGCTGTCGAGAGCCTCGGGCGGGGACTGACCGCGAAGGAGGTCATCGAATGCTTCGGGTGCCACACGACCGGATATGACGAACGGGCTTCGGCTCCCAAGGAGGACGAAATGGGCATTCGCTGCGAGCGGTGCCACGGTCCCGGCCGCGAGCACACTGGGGCCGCGATGAATGGCCTGCCGCTGCGAGGCACGATATTCAACCCCAGCGCTCTTTCTGGATTCCCGCAGGCGCAGCTGTGCGGAGCCTGCCATGGCCGCCCCCCGCAGGACAACGAATTCGATGCCCTGGCGCTGCTGGAACGGACCCCGCACAGTGTTCGCTTCCCCAGCCAGAGAATCGTGCTGAGCCGCTGTTTCAACGAAACGTTCGGCGAGCTGGCCTGCACGACCTGCCACGACCCGCACGGCGACGTGTCCGACGAGGCCGACTCGCTTGACGCATCCTGCCTGTCCTGCCACAGCACGAAAGCCCGAGAGCACGCAGCGGTCTGCTCCGTAGCGTCAGAGAACTGCTCGAGTTGCCATATGCCACAGGAACGCGTAATGCGTCATTCTATGTTCAGCGATCACTGGATCCGGATTGTGCGGTCGGAATCACCGTGATGCCCATCTGCAAGATCTAGCGAGTCTCATGAGAGCGCGGAATGGAACTAAAGAGTGCTGGCTGGCGGCGATTGCTCTGCTTCTCGCCGGTGCCGTCGCGAGCTCTCAGCAGGTCCCGCTCGGACCCGCGGACTTTGCTGAGATCGAGACCCGCTTTCGCGCCGCCAAGAACTTCGAACAGAACGGGAACCTCGCAAAGGCGGTCTCCGAGTACCGAACCATTCTCGAGAAATACCCGACGGCGGTGCCCCGGGTGTACCACAATCTCGGGCTCGTTACCTACTACCAGCGCGACTACTTGAGCGCGATCGACGCTTTCGAAACCGGGATAGACCTCGACAAGACGATGGTCGCAAGCCGATTGTTTCTCGGCGTCTCGTACTTGAATGTCGAGCGCCCGGAGAAGGCGCTGCCGCATCTCGAAGCCGCGCACAAGCTTCAACCGACCTTCGAGAGCGCCTTGCACCTAGGGCAAGCCTATGCGGCGAACCTCCGTCGAGGAGAAGCCATCGACGCGTACAGGGAGGCCCTGCCGCTGGCCGGGGACCAAGTCGCGAACGTGCTCTATTCCATCGGTAAAACCTACCTGAACATCGCGGAGAGGATCGTGAACGAGCAGGCGGAGACGTACCCCGAGTCGAAGGAGACCCATCTCGCAGCCGCGAAGGTCTTTGAGAGCCAGCAGGTGTATCAAGTGGCCGCGATCAAGTATCTCGAGGCGGCGGAGATGGATCCCCACAACGCATCCATCTTCTTTCCGCTAGCGCGCATGCTCGCAATCCTCGGACTGGAAGTTCCGTCCAATCTTGCGCTGGGGCGATATTGGATCCTCCTTCCCTCCGTGCCGCGCATGCCGATCGACAAGAGCATACTGCCTAAGGAACAGGTGGCCGAGATCGGAACGAAAGTAGAGTTCGAAGGGATTCTGAGGTCGCTTCCCCCTGTCGATCCCGCACGCTTGCCGCCCCTGCCGATGGTGGGCCGAGAAATCAACGAAGAGCTGGCCGAGCGCCTGGAGCGCCCGGATTCCGGCACCTGGACTCGAGCGGTCGAAGCTGCATCCGCTGGACGGTTCAAGGAGTCTCTGACAGCGCTCGACATGATCCGGACGAAGGGTGACGAATGGCTGCGCGACTACCTGAGGGCAAGCGTGCACGTTTGGTTGGACGACTACGACGCTGCGGCTCTCGTGGCAGGCAGCGCTTCGCTCGCCTCTCAATCGTTGCAGGCGGTTCAGACATTGAGGGCGGAGATTTTCCGTCAGGCCTCGATCGAGAACTTCGGCAGGTTGGTCAGCGACTATCCGATTTCGTGCCGAGCCCGGCTCGTCAAGGCCATGAACTTAGCCGCCCAGGAAAAGGCGGAGGCCGAAGCGGAGTTCCTTGGGGCCATCGAGGCGTGCCCGTTCGACACCCAAATCCGCATCGAGCTGGCTGACTACTACCTTTGGAACTCGCAATACGACGAGGCGCGCCAAGCGTGCCTTGACGAACTGGAGATCCACCCACATTCGAGTGCCGCGAAAAAGCGTCTGGGCAGGATCCACGTGCAGCTCAGAGATGCAGAGAAGTCGCTTCCGTTCCTGCTTGCAGCAACGGAAGCGGATTCCGAAGACGCGGATGTCCGGACAGACCTGGGAAGGGCCTACGAACTGCTGAAGCGATGGGACGACGCGATAGCGGAATACAATCTGGCGATTGCATTGGATCCGACGCTGAACCGTGTCCACTACGTACTCGCGAGACTCTACCGCCAGCTCGGGCAAATGGACCTAGCCCAGCAGCAGTTCCAGCTATTCAAGCGGAATGAGGACGAAGCAAGGCAAACGAGAACAGCCAGAATCCAGCGCCTGCGCAAGAAGGAGGCGCCCGACGTGCCCGGATCGGTGCAGTAGGGGCCGCGTGGCAACGCGCGAATTGGTTGTTTCCCGTGCAGTTGCGAGCGCATCGCTCGCGATGGCCCTGCCGATCCTCGCCGAGCCGCCAATTTTCGTCGATGTTGCGGCGGAGGCTGGACTTACCGATGTCTTCTACTGCGGCAGGGACGATCGCAAGGACTACATCCTCGAGGCTCTAGGAGGCGGGGTTGCCCTCCTTGACTACGACCGCGACGGACTTCTCGACGTGTTTTTCGTTTCGGGAAGCACCTTCGAGGGATTTCCGGTCGGTCAGGTCCCTAGCAACCAGCTCTATCGCAACAGCGGCGATGGCTCGTTCTCGAATGTCACCGACCGGACCGGATTGAGGAGCTCCGGATGGGGGCAAGGCGCTTGCGTAGGCGACATCGACAACGACGGGTTCGATGACCTGTTCGTCACGTTCTTCGGGGAGAACCGGCTGTTCCGTAACAGCGGCGAAGGGGCTTTTGCCGACGTCACCGCGGAGTCCGGCATCCACCGGGAGGCGCGGTGGTCCACTGGATGCGCGTTCCTGGACTATGACCTCGACGGACAGCTCGACCTGTTCGTCGCGAACTACCTAGTTTTCGAAAAGGACCGCATCCCGGCCAAGGGTAGCGGTCCTTCCTGCCGATGGAAGGGCCAGCCCGTGCTATGCGGGCCTCGCGGCCTGCCTGGAGAATCCAACCAGCTGTTTCGCAACCTTGGCGACGGCCGGTTCAAGGATGTCTCGGAGGAATCCGGTGTCGCCAGCGTGACGGATCGATACTCGCTGTCCGTTACGCCTCTCGACTACGACAGCGATGGCTGGCCGGACATCTACGTGGCGGTTGACTCGCAAGCCAGCATCCTGTTCGAGAACAAGCGCGACGGCACGTTCACGGATGTCGGAGTATTCGCGGGGGTGGCCCTCGACGAGCACGGAGGCGTCCAGGCGGGCATGGGATCGGCGGCGGCCGATATCAATGGCGACGGCAGATTCGACCTCATCAAGACGAACTTCATCGAGGAGGCTTCGAACATCTATGTAAGTTCCGGAGCGGCATCGTTCGAGGACAAGGTCCACGCGATGGGCGCAGGCACCAGCGTGAACTACATGGGATGGGGTGTCGGGGCGCTCGACTTCGACCGCGACACCTGGCCCGATGTCTTCGTGGTGAACGGTCACACTTACCCGGAAATCGAAGGCCTGGTCCACAACAACCCGTATCGGCAGAGGCGATTGTTGTATAGGAATATGGGAGGCCGGCGGCTCGAACGCGTCGAGCCGCCGGCCGGGTCCGCCATCCTGGCTGCCCACACGAGCCGCGGCCTGGCCGTAGGCGACTATGACAATGACGGCGATACCGATGTGTTCGTCAACAACATGAACGAGCGCCCGAGCCTCCTCCGCAACGACTCCCCGCCAGCAGGCGGGTTTCTGTCGTTGCGGCTGATCGGCACGAAGTCCAACCGGAGCGCAATCGGAGCGCGCGTTACCGTCGAGGCCGGTTCCAGGCTCATGGTCCAGGAGGTGCGATCAGGCTCCAGCTTCATGTCGAGCAGCGACCTGAGACTTCACTTCGGGCTGGGAGACTACGAGCGCGTCGGAAAGATCGTGGTGGACTGGCCGCACCTGTCTTCCAGCGACACGGTAGATGATCTGGCCACGAACCAATTCCTGGAAATTACCGAGGGCGAGGGAGTCACCGCTCGCGTTCCCGGCGGACGGGCGGAGTAACTGTGATTCTGTCCCGGCGGCGACTATTGCAACTCGGCGCTGCCGGCGCCTCCGGCCGAGGCGGCCTGCTCGGAGCCACGCCGGACGAAGGGACAGGCGAGCCTTACGGTGTCCAATTCGTAGACGTGGCGCAACAGGCAGGCCTGACCGAGACGGTCCACTACGGAAGCAGCGAGCAGGTGAAGTACATCGTCGAGGCCAACGGCTGCGGGGTCGCCTTTTACGACTATGACAACGACGGGTGGCCCGACGTTTTCGTCTTGAACGGAACGCGCTTGGATGGTTTTCCGTCAGGCGCAGCGCCCACGAACCGCCTGTACAGGAACAATCGAGATGGTACGTTCACGGATGTCACCGAGGAAGCCGGCCTCGTCCGTTCAGGCTGGGCGAACAGCGTCTGCATCGGAGATTTCGACAACGATGGCCACGACGATCTCTTCATCACGTATTGGGGCCAGAACGTGCTGTACCGCAACAACGGTGACGGCACCTTCTCCGACGTCACCGAGGAAGCCGGCCTAGGCGGCTTTCCAGATCGCTGGAACACAGGCGCGACGTTCATTGACTACGACCGCGACGGGTACTTGGACCTCTTCGTTTCGAATTACGTCGAGGTCGACCTCGCCAAGCTCCCCCTTCCGGGCCAAGGCAACAACTGCGAGTGGAAGGGCGTCCCGGTCTTCTGCGGCCCGCGAGGCATGCAGGGCACCAAGAACTACCTGTACCGCAACAACGGCGACGGCACGTTCTCGGACGTGAGCGAGGAGGCTGGAATCCATAGCCCGCACGGCTACTACGGAATGACAGCAGTCGTGACGGACGTCGACGAGAATGGCTGGCCGGACATCTACGTGGCCTGCGACTCCACTCCGAGCATCCTGTACCGCAACAATGGCGACGGGACGTTCACGGACATCGCAGTCGAGTGCGGGGTCGCTTACAGTGAGGACGGGCGCGAGCAAGCCGGAATGGGCCTGGCAACCGGGGACTACGACGGTGACGGCAAGCTCGACATTGTCAAGACCCTCTTCGCCGACGAGATGCCGGCCCTGTACCGGAATTACGGGAACGGAACTTTCGCAGACATGTCTGTGGAGGCAGGCCTGCACGCGGTGACGCAGCACATCCAATGGGGCACGGGCCTCGTTGACTTCAATAACGACAGCTGGCCGGACCTGTTCTATACCGTCGGGAACCTGTTTCCGCGCGTGGAGCAGTTCAATCCCCGCTATCCGTACCGGGGCCCGCGATTCTTGTTCAGGAACCTGCGTGACGGCTCGTTCGCGAACATCACCGACGATTGCGGGCCCGGTCTGACGACTCCTCACTCCAGCCGGGGCTGCGCTTTCGGAGACTTTGACAACGACGGCGACATGGACATCCTGGTGATGAACATGAACGAGCCGCCGTCCTTGATTCGGACCGATGTCTCGACGGGCAACCACTGGCTAAAGGTCAAGCTTATCGGGGTCGAGTCGAACCGTACCGCGATTGGTGCCAGGATCGACCTCCGGTCCGGGAGCAGGCGGCAGTCCCAGGAAGTGCACAGCCAGTCCAGCTACTACTCGGTCAACGACTTGCGCATCCACTTCGGACTCGGCCGCGAGTCCCAGGCGGACGAACTGACTGTCCGCTGGCCGAATGGCAAGCGTGAGCGCCTCCAGGACGTTCCGGGGGATCGCGTGGTCTACATCGAAGAGGGCAGCGGAATCGTTCGTTCGGAGGAGTTCTGACGATTCCGGCAGCGAGCTAGCCATGCCGGCGGGTTGGCGGAACTCTTCCAGCCAGCCGACCGATCAGGGTCTGCGAAGGATGATAGCGTCTTCACTCGGGAAGTCGTCGGGCACCGGGTAACTGACGGCACCGGTCGCAAGCCACTCCGCCGCGCGGATCAGGCTCGTCTGGAAGCCCGCGCAAAGCACTCGGTCGGGGACTCCGACGTCGCTCCCCCAGATGTGTCCGAACGACGAGCTATAGACCCGCCCCCGACCGTAGGAGACAACCCATTCAAGCGGCCAATACCTGTTGGTGGCGATGTGAAGACCGTAAGTCAGCACCGTCAGTTGCTCGGCCGGACCGCGTGCATACGTGTAAACCTCGATGTCGGGGGTCATCCATCGCTTAGGAGTGCCGCGTGTAATTGGGTGGTCGTTGAGCCGAATCACGACAGTGTCCTGACGCGGGCCATGACTCGTGTTCTCGCCCTCTCCGGCCGGGATTTGCCGGATCCTGCCTTCCGCGTCGAGTTGCAATGCGGTGCCTTGGTCTTTGGTACGCCAGCCGAGGCCAATCATGCGGTTGTATTCGGACCAGCGCGGGAATGCGTTGTTCGCGGAGTGAAAGGCCAGCAGACCGCCTCCTCCTCGTACGTACTCCTCCAAGGCGAGCTTAGCGTGCTGCGGCCATTGAAGCTCGGTTTGACGAATGTTGTTCCAGTTGAGAACGACGACGTCATAGTCGGAGAACTGCGGACGCCACTGTTCCCAACCCGGGTCGTTCGGTTCGCTGGGCGTGGTCGTGTCCGCGACCTTGAAAATGCCCGTCTCCGTGAGAGTCGCTTTGATGAAGTCTGTCGTCTTGCGCCAGTCGTGATTGCTGAACCCGTCGACAATGAGGGCGTTGATCCGAGGTTGAGCTGCGGCTTGCTGGGCCATGGTGGGTCCGGCGGTCAGCAAGAGACAGGCTGCAACCAGAAGCGGAGACTGCCAAGGCTTCGGGCGAGTCTTGTTGTAGCTAGTGGCGTGGCTGACCAAGATGTTGAGATTGTAGCGCTGAGCGAGGCGAAGGCGGCCTTCGGTACGTTTTTGCTGCGCGAGGGCCGAGGTACCATGGTGTGAAGCCCTAGGAAAAACCCGGGCGCTGCCTCGGGCGGGCCTTGCGTTTTGGCAGTGGGCTGAGGTTCCGAGGGGAAACTTTGGTAGGATCCTGGTCGGATGCATGCATGCGCCGACAGGTTTTCCTGCTAACGAACCCGCGTCTTCAGGCGTGGCGTACATCGAGCAGAATGTCCGTCCTGTCATGGCGAATTATTGCTACCACCAAGTAGCAAATTCATGGTTCAACCGGATTGTCCTGGCCAGGCCCTGGCTGACACGGTTGACGTGTCCCGAGTGACGGGACGAAATCATCTTGAGGTCAGCATGAGAATCTTCGACTTACCGAGTCGCCTCGTCTTTACAGTGGCGACCGCGCTTCTCGTTTTGGCAGCGGCCTGTTCGAGTGACAAGGCCGAGTTCGACCAATACGGCGGCTGGACGGGCCTGAAGGGAGAAACGACCGGCTTCTTTCATCTGGAGGAGGTCAACGGCCGAAACTGGTTCATCACGCCAGATGGCAACGTCTTTTTCGGTGTGGCGATGAGTCATCTGCTGTCGGGAGAAAGCTATACCGCGGCCACGAATTTGTTCGGGGACGACCAGGAAGCCTGGCTTCGCGATTCGCTCGACAAGGCTCGGGCGATGGGCTTCAACTGCGCTCTCGGCGGCGCCACTAGCCCGGAACGCAACCTTAACGGGTTTGTCGACCTTGAGCTAGCGGAGAGTATCTTCAGAGAAGACCAGTTTCCGTACGCTGCCGGGGTGATCCTGCTCAAGCACCCCTGGGAGTTCGTCGAGGGCGAAACATTGCCGGACGTCTTCGATCCTGCGTACGAGCAGCTCATCGAATCTCGAGCCGAGGCTGTGTGTCCCAAGGTCAAGGATGACCCGTTGATGATGGGCTACTACTACGGTTTCGGGGCGTTCAACCGCTCCGATCAGTGGGTGAATCACCACTTGTCTCTTCCGCCAGGCAGCGCCGGCCGCAACGCGCTGGTCGATCTGCTCGCTGACCGCCATGAGGGCGACGTTCGAGAATTCAACAGCGTCTACGGCACGTCGGTCCAAGCGATTGAAGACTTGAAGGAAAAGGATGTCTTGGTATACCCGAAGGAGTTTGAGCGCGCCAACTACCCGGCTGTCGGCAAGAATCTAGATCCGACAAAGATGGCGGATTACCAGGCCATTCTCTCTCACATGGCGGTAACGCTCTATAGGATTGCTCACACGGCGATTCGTCGATGGGACACAAATCACCTCATCTTCGGATCGTTCATCAAGGAGTGGGCGCTGACCGGCGAGTCGTGGAAGGCGGCGGCTCCCTATGTCGACATGATCGCGCCTCAGCACGTCAATCCGGGTATCTCCATCAACGCGCTGGCGGACGCCGCCGGTTTGCCGATGATTGTGTCGGACGAGGATGCCGGATTCCACTACCCCGGAAACACGGGCACTCTCTATAGAGGCGTCGTGTCTCACGACGCGCGTGGCGAGATCTACAGGGCGAACCTAATAAGGCACTACAAGGACCCCCAGGTTTTAGGAGTCACTTATTGCCTCTGCATGTACGACCAGGACGGCGAGACCTTGAAGAAGAATCTGCAGTCCGGGTACTTCGACATGGCCGGGATTCCCCGTCAAGACTTGATCGATACAGTGACGCAGATCAACCGCGAAGTCTACACTCACGCTCCTCACCCGGGAACGCCCGAGGAGATTCGCGAGTTAGACCGAGCCCTCTTCGACCTCTGGGAAAGGTACGAGCAAAAACGCAACTAGCGCGCTGTTCAAGCTTGGCAACCGTGATGACGAATCGATGAACGTTGATTGGTACTTACGACTTTCAGACATGAGATTGCAATCACGGCGACACGTGCTCTGGATGCTTGCCGCTTCTGCCTCGGCGGCGACCGGCTTTTTCCGAATCGGAAAGAAGAACGAACGCGTCTGCCTCATCGATCCGGACGGTCAAGCCTTCTTCTCCCTGGGCCTCAACCATATCGACTCCGCCCCGTTGCGCTCAGACGACACGTGGCAGCGGGAATTCGGTAATGACGCCAGGCGCTGGCTGCGCTTCCTACACGACGATCTGCTCCGCTGGGGGTTCAACACGGCCGGCTGGGTGCAGGAGTACGTGGTCATCAATGATCAGCACCGCCGTCATTCCCGCAACTTCAATCCGGAGGAGTACGGCTGGCTCGATCTTCCCTACTGTCAGATGCTCCCCTTCATCGAGTCCCATCAATGGGAAATTGAAACCCGGCTCCCGAAGATTGATTCGAAAGGATTCGCCGAATGGTGTGACTACGTGGCCCGTGATCAGTGCGTCCGCTACCGGGACGACTCGCGTTTGATCGGTTACTTCTACACCGATTGCCCTGTCTGGGTGCATACCCGGCGTGACAACGAATGGCGCGGAGCCCTCTTCGACGCCAATGAACTCAAGACCGCATCCGGCCGCCGTGAGCTGCAGCGCATCGCGACCCAGTACTATCGAACCCTTCATGAGGCAATCCGGCGCTACGACGCGAACCATCTCATCCTCGGAGACCGCTACGAAGCCCGCGCACCGTTGCCGGAAGAAGTCGTGGGAGCTGCGCTGCCTTTCGTCGATGTCCTGAGTTTCCAGTGCTTCTCCCCGCCGGCCGAAATTGAATCCACCCTCAAGGGGTGGGCCGATTTTTCCGGCAAGCCGATCCTGCTCGCTGACGCAGCCCATTGGGCAGAGCCTTACACTCCCGGCTGGCCCCCTGCGGAGGATCGCACCCACGACTCCGCCGCCTACGCTGAAACGCTGAACCGCTTGCTGGACATCCCTTCTTGTGTCGGCTATCACCTTTGCGGAGCGTATCTGAAGAACAACGCACGGCGCTACGGTTTTCGGAACGCACGCAATCAGATCGAGAGCCACGTCCCCGGAATGACACGCGCCAATCGAGCCGCCGCCGCTCGTTTCATCGAGGAAACCAACTAGATTCCAGCGCGAGCCGAGGCGAGGGGCAGCTCGAGGGACGGGTGTTCGTGGAGGCCGGGGGAAGATGCGGGAAATCCGGGGCAGCTCCCGAGCGAAGGAAAATTCACTCGGCCCGCCCGAACAGGAGCCACAATCGGAACGACGACCCGGCAGAGATCATGGATCTCGAACTCATTCTGGCTGGCTCGTAAGGGCCCGCACCCGATCCAACTTGCGCACCCTCGACTGCCTCGTCACGTTGTGGGGCTACCCCGATCCGATCCGCCAGACTGCAGTCACCGATTCTGGCGATGACAAGGCCACCCTGCTGCTCGCCAACCAGCTCGACGCCAAGGCCGCCGCATCGTCATTGAGAGGTCCATTGCCGAGTCCACCGACTTATTCCACATGGACGCGCTGTCCTTGGATGTGCCGCTGAAAATCGATGTGGACTTGCAGGTAACCCTCATGGCGGGCACGCTCTACCACCTGCCGGCCAGCTGTTTCGGCCACGGCTAGGAGCGGATGTGCGCCCGCGAGCGCTTCGTGGGAATCGCGACGTTGCGCATCGACGCTCACAGCGTCGAGATGCGGCTCGGCCGCCGCGCCCACAACCCCTGCTGATAACAGCCGGATTCTGCGGGCACCGGCCACTCCATGGCTCGGCAGCACGACGCTGCAGCTCGTTATCGGCTTTGACGAGCCGAATCGATCACGTCCAATTCCGTGGCTGGCAATCTAGGCCAGCGCAACCAGCCGCTCAGGGCCTCTCGGACAAGAGGCTTACTATCCTGCGGTACCCCTTCGATTCCGCAAGCGATCGGGCCGTGGCTCCGTCCGCGGTCCGCGCATTCGAATCTGCTCCCCGCTGAAGCAGATCCTGGACGACCAGTGTCTGGCCGCGGGTTGCCGCGATGAGCAGCGGAGTGAAGCCTCGTGAATCCGCGGCGTCAAGGGCAGCTCCGCTCTCGACGAGATGCCGGACGCCTGAGAGAGTGCCGGAGGCCGAGGCCAGCATAAGAGGCGTGACACCGTCGGGACGCTTGCTATTCGGGTCGGCCCCGCCAGCTAGCAGCACTTCAATTGTTTCGGCATGCCCTTCAGCCGCGGCAAACATCAACGCTGAACTCCCTTCCGTGTCCACGAGGTCGGGATCCGCTCGGTGCTCTAGGAGCGTGTCCGCAGTCGTCGAGAACCCTTCGAAGCATGCCATCATCAACGCGGTTCTACCCTCCGGAGTTCGGGCATCCGGCTCGGCTCCGTTCTGGAGCAGGATGCCGACTGCCCCGCGGCGATTCTGCCCTGCCGCCAGCATGAGTGCAGTCCCGCCTTCCGGTGTCGATGCATTCACGTCCGCCCCTCTCGCAAGGAGTTCGGACACAGCCGAAACGTGCCCGGCAGCGGCGGCAAGCAGCAGCGGAGTGTTTTGGTTCGAGTCTCGGCCGTTGACCTGGGCGCCGGCCTCGACCAAGTCTGCGATCCTCTCCGCACGGCCCGTGGCCGCCACGATCCGGAGCAGCTCATCCAAGTCCTCGACCGCACCGGCACCCTCGAGCAGCAGTGCGGCTTCGTCATGGCCGGCCAAGGCGGCGTGCACTAGCGCAGTTCGCCCCTGCATGTCGGTCTCGTCGGCCTTCGCGCCGTTTTCCAGGAGGAACTTGATTGCATCGGTCTGCCCGCCCGACGCAGCCAGCATCAGAGGCGTTCTCCCGTCGCGCATCTTCGCGCGAACATCGGAACCCGCAGTCGCGAGGGTTTCGAGAGCAGCTAGATCGCCCTTGCTGGCGGCCAGCATCAAGGCCGATCGCCCGTCAACGGATCGCAGGTCTACGCTGGCTTGGCTGGCAAGCAGCGCGCGAAGCATGGCGTGATCCCCCAAAGAAACCGCGGTCATCGTCGGCGTGCTGCCGTCGTCGTCGCGGGCGTCGACGTTTGCGCCAGCCTCAATCAGGATCCGGGCCATCGTTGGCAGCCCCTTGGAGACGGCGAGGAGCAATGGCGTTCTCCCGCCCTCGCCGCGGGCGTTCGGATCCGCGCCGGCCGAAAGAAGCCTCTCCACCGCGGAGGTCTGACCTTCCCAGGCGGCCATCAGCAGGGGCGTCCAGCCGGCAGGGCTGGAAAGAGCCGTGTCAGCTCCCACCTCAACGAGCGCTTCGACGATTTGCAGGTGGCCTTCCGTGGCAGCCAGCATCAGCGCAGTGACTCCTCCCCCCTCGACCGTACCGCTCTGGACGGCAATCGGAATGCCCTCCTTGCTCTGCCGGTTGACTTCGGCTCCTCTTGCGATCAAGAGGCGAGCCGTCTCGGCGTGGCCATGTAGCGAAGCGCTCATGAGGGCCGTGACGCCCCGGCTGTCGCTCGCATCGGGATCCACGCCTCTCGACAAGGCAACTTCGGCCTCGCCGGTTCTCCCGACACGCGCCGCGTAGAGAAGGTCTTCTCTCGGCGTCGACACGGCTCCCCTGTTCCTTAGTTCGTCGACGACTTCAATGCGACCCATGAGCCCCGCTTGGACAAGCGCCGATTCGCCGAGAGTGTCGACGGCGTCAATGTCGGCCCTGTGCTCAAGCAGCGCTCGCACGATCTCGGTATTCCCATTGGAAGCCGCAAACATGAGTGCAGTCCGGCCATCGATGGCGGCGGGTCCGACCGCCGCCCCGGCATTCAGCAGGGCCAGAACGGTTGGCGTCGCACCCTTCGCTGCCGCGAGCATGAGGGCCGTCACGCCTCCCAAGGGGACTTCGACATCGCCGGAAGCGATCTTCGCTCCTTCGGCCCCTCGTGCATGGACGTCGGTACCTGCGCCCAAAAGCACCCCGACGACCGAGGCATGGCCACGAAAGGCAGCGGCCATCAGAGGTGTTTGCCCCGAATCGTCGGATAAGTTCGGATCCGCGCCGGCTTCGAGCAGGGTCTGCGTCATCGACCTGTGGCCGCCCGCCGCAGCCATCAGCAGGGCGGTCTGGCCCGCATCGTTGCGCACATCGACGTCTGCCGACTCCAGGAGAACCCGGATCGCTCCTAGTCGGATCTCGGCCACGGCCAGCATCAGCGCGGTTCGCCCCTCGTCGTTCTGTCCATCTACACGGGCTCCGGCCTCGAGTAAGTCCCGGGCGATTTCCGCATGGCCCTGCGACGCAGCCGCCATCAACGCAGTCATGCCCCGATCGTCCGTGCTCTGAACCTCTGCGCCTTCAGCGAGGAGGATTGCCAGCACTTCGCGATGGCCTTCGAAAGCGGCGACCATCAGGGGTGTCGTTCCGTGATCGTTGCGGACGTCGATGTCCGCGCCCTGCTCGAGCAATGGACGGATTCTCTCGCTTTCGGCGGCTTCAGAAGCCCTCAGCAGGTCAACGTCCACAGCTCGCCGCTGCGGGCAAATCGGCGCCAGATGCCCCAGCGCCAAGAAAGCGGCCACTAGGCGCACACTCCTCGATGCGATCCGAATGCTCGTACGCTCCTCCTGTAAGATAAGCCAAGATTCTCGCTTGGGACAGGGGCTCACCGCAAGGCCCTCCCCTGGCGGACACTGACCGTGACACGGCGGCGCCTCCTGCAAATCCTGAACGGGAGCGCTTTGGCTCTCCGGCCAGCGCAAGGCCAGCGCGAGCCACGGACCGTGCCTTCGAGGCCCAGATCCGTGGTAGGCGGCGGCCTGGGAGACTACCCCGTACACTTTGTCGACGTTGCCCAACAGGCCGGCTTGACGCAGACGATCTTCTACGGCGAAGTTGACACGTCGGAATACATCGTCGAGGCGAACGGTTGCGGCGTTGCGTTCTACGACTACGACAACGATGGGTGGCTGGACATCCTGCTGCTGAACGGCTCGCGACGAAGCGGCATTCCCGAGGGCGAGATCGCTACGAACCGTCTCTACAAGAACAACCGGGACGGGACGTTTAGGGATGTCACCCAAGAGGCGGGGCTTACTAGGACCGGCTGGGCAAACGGCGTCTGCATCGGTGACTACGACAACGACGGGTTCGACGACCTGTTTATCACCTATCGCGGAGGAAACGTCCTGTATCGAAACAACGGTGACGGGTCGTTCACAGACGTGACAGACGAAGCCGGAGTCGGGGGAGACCCGCGACGATGGAGCACGGGCTGCACGTTCCTGGACTACGACCGGGACGGATACCTCGACCTCTTCGTTGCGAACTACGTCGGAACCAAGAGCCTCGCGAACCTGCCGCCGAAGGGGCGGACGACATGGAAGGGCGTGCCGGTTGCTTACGGTCCCCAGGGCTTGGACAAGGGATCGCACATCCTGTACCGCAACAACGGGGACGGCACATTCACAGAGGTCACGGAAGAAGCGCAGGTGCTCGATGCCCTGGGTTACGGACTGACGGCGATGTCCACGGACTACAACGAGGATGGCTGGCAGGACATCTACATCGCTTGCGACTCGAGCCCAAGCATCCTTTTGCGCAACAACCAAGACGGCACGTTCAGCGACATTGCAACCGAGCGCGGACTCGCCTACAGCCCCGATGGGGTGGCCCAGGCGGGCATGGGACTGGCGATTGGGGACTACACCTCCGACGGAAAGCTCGACATCGTCAAGACGCACTTCGCCGACGACAAGCCGGGACTCTACCGCAACGATGGGCAGGGGTACTTTTCAGACGAATCGTCCACAGCCGGGCTCCAGGCCAGCACTCGGCACTTGGAGTGGGGAGCCGGCTTTGTCGACTTCGACAACGACGGCCGGCCGGACCTGTTCTATGTCGCCGGCAGCGTCTATCCAGAGGTTGAAGCGGTCAACCCGGACTACCCCTACCGGGGTCCGAGGTTCCTTTTTCGCAACCTCGGGAACGGTTCGTTCGCGAACGTGACGGAGCAATGCGGGCCCGGGCTCACAGTGCCGCATTCGAGTCGCGGTTGCGCTTTCGGCGACTTCGACAACGATGGCGACATGGACATCCTGGTGATGAACATGAACGAGCCGCCTTCGTTGATCCGGTCCGATTCGCGCTCAGGCAACCACTGGCTGAAGGTGAAGCTCGTCGGCGTCAAGTCAAACCGCACAGCGATCGGAGCGCGAGTATACGTTCGGTCTGGACGGCTGATGCAGGTTCAGGAGCTTCACAGTCAAGACAGCTACCTGTCCGTCAGCGACTTGCGCCTGCATTTTGGCTTCGGCCGAGCACGCCGCGTTGACTCGGTCCGCGTACAGTGGCCGAACGGCGGGAGCGAGGTGATCGCGGATGTCGAAGCCGACCAGTTGATCTATATCGAAGAGGGCAAGGGAGTCGTTCGGACCCAGAGATTTCCGAGCCGAGGCGCGTGAACCGAACCGCCCGGACGGTTCTTGCAAGCCCGGTCAGGTTCACTTGGGCATTCTGTTCCTCATCGGGACCGCGTAGCATTCGCGACCCCCATTGCGCTCGAATTGAACGAGCCCGGCTGCTCGACGTGGATTGCGCCGAGACCTCAATCTACAGAGGCCTCGCGACGCATTGCGCCGCGAGGCCTAGAGGGGTTCCCGTATGGAGACTGGCCGATCAGCCTACCACTGGACTCGCATGCGAAGCTGGATTGTCCTTGGGCCCTTCGGTTGCGCCGGCACGATTCTGCCGAAGTTAGAACTGTTGATGTTGTTACCGAACCTGCCGGCAATCCAGCGGTGGCGATTCAAGCAGTTGAAGCAATCGGCGCCCAACTGAATGCTGAGATGCTCTCCGCGGATCGGAATCTTTTTAAGTAGAGAGAAACTCTCGTTGAAGTTCGGACATTGGCGGGCCTCTTGATCGACTTCCGGTGCGTTACCCTCCACATAGTCTCCGGGGGGCGCCCATGCTTGGGGCCTGTTCCCGGCGACCTGGGTCGGATTTCCGGCGTTCAGGATGAAGTCCCGTGAGGGATCGCCAAACACCATGTCGCCGCATCCTATGGAGCTTCTCCACGGCACGTCCGCTACTCGGTCGGCAAGGTTCCGTACGCCGCCAGGGATGCCCACTGATAGCCCTCCGCCAGTCGAAATCGGGAAACCGTTGACGTATTCCTGGACTCCGGCGACCGTCCAGCCACTCAGCACATAGCGGCTGAATGCTCCGCTTCCGCCGTACCGTTGGCCTGGGCCGAAGGGCAGATCATACGAGTAGCTGAGAACCGCTCGATGCGTCGTGTCGTAGCGATTGATCCTCTTGTCCAGCCTGCGGTTGTACGAGTTGCGGGTATTGCTGCCAAACGCTCCCGGAGCCCAGTCGACATCGCCCAATTGCTTGGCGAGCGTCCAGTGCCCGAGAAACGAAAGGCCATTGGAATAGCGCTTTGTCGCCTTGAACATAAAGGCGTTGTAGTTCATTCCGGTGTTGATCCCCGCATCGTTGGAGATATTCGAGTACTGTGGAAACCGTCGCAGAGCCTGATGCAAGGGGAGGTTGCCGGGAAACTCAGGATACGGCTTGCCAAATCCGGCAGCGGCGACCGCAGGATCGGTGATCTCCAGATTGAGAAGCGGACCAAGGTGCCAGTAGTCCGGGTGCAAGTCGTTGATGCGCTCGTGGTCGTGGTTGTTGCGGCCCATATTCGAATAGAAGGTGGTCTCCAGAACCCAGTTGGCGAACTGGCGCTGGAAGCCGGCGGTGAGCATGTACAGCACGGGAGGAGTCCCGATCGTGCGCGGGTTCATCCAGTTGGAGATGCTTTGGTTGTTCAGAAACGTCGGATCAATAAACGGCGGTGTCCCGAGCTGCGTGGAGGGGAAACCCTGATCCCATTCGTAGTAGGTATCGTACGGAGTCACTTTTGGCGGCGGGTTCCCGCGGGCTTCGTGGCCGGTTCGGAGGACGGATCTGACATTCGTGTCCTGGATGGCCATGTACTGGATGCCGGCGCCTGCCCGAAACACGAGCTTGTCGCTGATCTGGTAGGCCAATCCAGCTCGCGGCCCAAAGTTGCCCCAGGTAGGAGGGCCGACGCGAGTCTTGCCGTTCGCTCCGGGTGCCGTCCCGTAGAACTCCAAGGCTCCCCTGTACCCGGTCACACCGGGATTCTCCAGCGTCTCGTCGAAGCCTGAGAATTGGCCCTTGGTTTCGGCAAACGGGATCTGGAGATCCCAGCGCAGACCGAGGTTCAACGTCAGCTTTGGCAAGACCTTCCAGTCATCTTGCACGTAGAGGGCATGGTAAGCCTCACGCTCCTGGAGGTCGAGACCTGCTGCAGTTCCTACGAAATTCGGAAGACCCAGGAAGAAATCGGCAAGATGAAAGCCGCCGCTGCCATTTGTGTCCTTGGTTTCGCTGCCGAGGTTCCCTTCCGAGACCCCGAACAGGTACGTTCCAGCTGAACCGACAGTCAACCCGCCTGCGAACCCCCCTTGATTGAACCGGTTGATCCGCCAGTGCTGACCTTGGTAGCCGAACTTGATGGTGTGCCGCCCCTTGTTCCAAAGCGTGCTAAAGGACCAGTTCGTGATCAGTTTGGACTCGTCGTTCGCAGGAGGGTTCGCGCAGATGTTGACGCCAAAGCTCGAGGCCCGCGCCAGCTGAATCCAGGGACATTCATTGCTGGGCATCCCTGTCAGCCCGATTTGGTTGGAAAGACCCTCCCCGAAGTTGTTCTGTTGACGCCCGTTCGCTTGGCGGTTGATTCCGAACAGGAACTGGTGGACGACCCTCGGACTCTGGACCCACGAATAGTCCGACCGTATGCGCTGGAAACGACTGTAGTCTGTCCTCCCGAAGCTGTTGTCGAGAATCCCGCCGGGGTCGCTTGAGATGCGCGGCGCTGTGCCGTACATATAGAACGTGGATATCCGGTGCCTGTCGTTGAAGTGGTGATCGACCTTGGCCGTCAAGTCCCACGGTTTGAATGTAGTCGCCACACTGCCGAGATGGTTGAGCTCCGGGGTGTCGCGAGCGTTAGGAAGCGGCAGCAGCTGCATGACGTTCGCGCTCACTCGGCTCTGCCTGCTCATCGGGATCTGGTTGTCGCGGAACGGCCGAAATCGAACTTGGTTATCGGCATCCATGTACTGGTCTTTCCGATCGTAAAGCTGATTCAGGGCAGGGTCCGAAAAGTCCCCGTTCCGCATTGCGGCCGTGGGTATAGTCAGGAAGTTTGTCGCGCTGCCGGTGGCGCTCTGGCGGTAGTACGCCAGCGTAGACCAGAAGAAGGTCTTGTTACGGCCGTCGTAAACCTTCGGGATGACCACCGGTCCCCCGCCAGCGATCCCGAATTCGTTGTTGCGGCTATTAGATCGCTCCGCTGCCTGCCACGGGCGCGCGTTCAAGAACGAGTTGTTATGGTAATTCCAAGCCGAACCGTGAAAATCGTTGGTTCCGGACTTGGTGGCGTACGTGATCAACCCGCCACTGGTGCGACCGTACTCGGCGGACGTATTACTGAGCAGCATCTTGTACTCGCCGATCGCCTCCACGCTGGGCTCGGTAGCTGTGGCCATTTCACCAACTCCGTTGTTCGTGGTCTCCGTGGAAAGGCCATCCAGCATGATGACCGTGTTGAGTGTTCGCGATCCAGCGATGTTGCCGCGGCCATTGGTGTTGTTAACTCCCGGTGAGAGCGCAATGTACTGGTACGGCCGCCTCTTTTGCCCTTGCACGGGTATAGGGGCATCGCGCATGAGATTTTCCTCGACAGCCGCGCCGATGGTCGTGTCACTCGTCTCGAGCTGGGCCACGGCCGCCGTAACGCTGACCTGTTCGGCTACCGCTTCGACGTCGAGCTCGACGTTGACGGTAGTCTCCGATGCAGTCGTTACCAGCACTCCCGTGGTCACCTTCGTGCCGAAGCCCGGAGACGACGCATGCACGTCGTAGGTGCCGAATGGCAGGTAAAGCACATACAGCCCCACCTCGTTCGAGGTGACTGACTGGGTAACCCCGGTTGCGGGATTCACCACTTCGATGGCCGCGCCGGGAATCATGGCTCCGGACGTGTCGGTGACCCGCCCGTTGATCTGGCCTTGAGTGGTCTGGGCCGAGCTCAAGGGTGCGAAAATCGCAACGGCAAGTGCGACTGCGACGGCGATGACGATCTTGTTCATAGAATCGCTCTCCTGCTTTCTAGAGACTCTGATCGCAAGTCCCATGGCTATGATAGCACAATACCTTGGGCCTGTCAATCGAAAATTGCGGCTCTGGGCTGGGCACTTGACTCCAGTAAATCAATATGTTGTGGTCTAGGTCGTGCAGGAGGATTATCCGCGAACACAGGCGGAATTCGAGGCTTGGTTCGACTCCGAGGAGGCGTGCCGCGACTACGTAGCCCGGATCCGGTGGCCGGATGGTTTCGTTTGCCCGCGCTGTAGCGGCGGGCCGGCTTGGCCTGCCAAGCGGAATCGTCTCGTCTGCAGCGGTTGCGGGTACCAAGCGTCGCTGACAGCCGGAACCATCTTCGAAGGCACTCGCAAGCCCCTGCGGACTTGGTTCCAGGCGCTGTGGTGGGTGACGGCGCAGAAGAATGGTGCCAGTGCGCTCGGGTTGCAGAGGGTGCTCGGCCTGGGCCAGTACCGGACCGCGTGGACCTGGCTGCACAAGCTGCGCTGCGCCATGGTCCGTCCGGGTCGCGACCGCTTGGGCGGGATCGTGGAAGTGGACGAGACCTACGTGGGAGGGAAGGACGAAGGGGCGTTCGGGCGCAGCCTCGGCCGCAAGGCCATCGTTGCGATCGCCGCGGAGGAGGACGGGGACCGAATCGGGCGCATTCGCCTGAAACGCCTGCCGGACGCTTCGGCAGCGAGCTTGGAAGGGTTCATCCTCGCAGCCGTCGAGCCCGGCAGCGGAGTGCGAACAGACGGCTGGCCCAGTTATTCCAAGCTCCGCGCCAGGGGCTACCGCCATGAAGCCATCGTGACGGGAAAAGATGCGGCCACGCTGGACCGTGCGTTCCCGCGTGTACATCGTGTTGCCGCCCTCCTGAAGCGATGGCTGCTCGGTACGCACCAAGGCGCCGTCGAGCACGCCTACCTCGACTACTACCTCGACGAATTCACGTTCCGATTCAACCGGAGGACCTCCCGATCCCGGGGCAAGCTGTTCTACCGCTTGGTCCAACAGGCCGTCGACACTTCCCCAGCTCCCCGCCACACGATCGTCGCGACAGCTCACGCCGGGGACATCGCTGCGAAACAGGGATTACTGGACTGAAGTACATACCTCGAAACCACAACATATTGATGTACTGGAGTTAAGTGCCCAGCCCAGTTGCGGCTTTACCTGGCCCAGATTTCGAGCGCAATTCTCGTAGTTGCAGGCTGCGATGAGAGGCTGCGGGCAGCAACCTGACAGGGCGAGATCGTTTAGCCAGAAGCCACCAATCTCGCCTGCAAGCCTTCAATTAGCAAACTGCCGATCGGGGATAATGATGTGGCTGGTATGTCCACGGCCCAAGAACGCATCGAGCGGTACTTCGAACTCCGGCACTTGGGCACTTCCGTGCGGACCGAGATGGTCGCCGGGGTTACGACGTTCCTCGCGATGAGCTACATCATCGCGGTTAATCCGGCGATCCTCGCCGACGCGGGCATCCCGCCCGCGGCGGCCGGATTCGCGACCTGTCTCGTGAGCGGTCTCGGCACGATCGCGATGGGTCTCTGGGCCCGGGCTCCGCTCGCCGTGGCTCCCGGAATGGGCTTGAACGCCTTCTTCGCGTACACGGTGGTGCAAGGCGCGGGCCTGACCTGGCAGCAAGCCCTCGGCATGGTGTTTCTGTCCGGAACCGTTTTCGTGGTGCTGACCTTGCTGGGCGTGCGGCAGGCGCTGCTGAAGGCGCTGCCGAACGCGCTGCTGCCTGCGATCGGAGGGGGCATCGGCATGTTCCTAGTCGTGATCGGGCTCCGCAACGCCGGCATTATCCGTGCTCACGAAGCGACGCTCGTCACGCGCGGGGACCTGACCGCGCCGACGGCGCTGCTTGCGATCGGTACATTGCTTTTGATTGCAACCCTGCTTGCCCGAAGGGTGCGAGCCGGTCTTCTGATCGGCATTGGGATGGCCACTCTGATCGCGATTCCGCTCGGTCTTTCGGGGACGTCTGCCCCGCAGGAGGGGGGCGCGCTCGACGCCTTCCTCCAGCTTGACGTGCAGGGAGTCCTTGACTGGGGCCTCGTCGATCTCGTGCTCGCCATGGTGTTCGTCGACCTGTTCGATTCCTTGGGCACAATGGTCGGCGTGCTCAGGAAGGCCGGCCTCAATGACGGTAGAGGTCGCGTGCCGCTCCTCGGTCGCATGCTGGGGGTCGACGGCGCCTCGACGATGGCCGGGGCTCTAGCCGGCACCTCAACGGTGACGACCTATATCGAGAGTGCCGCAGGAGTGTCGGCCGGCGGGCGGTCAGGCCTCACTGCCGTCGTCACGGGCGTGCTTTTCCTGCTCTCTCTCCCGATCGCGCCAGTCGTCTCGGCGGTTCCGTCGGCTGCCGTGGCTGCTGCGCTCATCGTCATTGGAGCGACGACCGTCGGCCTGGTACGGGCAATTGACTGGGACCACATCGACACGGCCGTGCCGGCGCTATTCATGGTGGCCGGCATGCCGCTGACATTTAGCATTGCGGACGGTCTCGCGATGGGTATGATCTCGTATTCGGCGTTGAAGATCCTTCGGGGCCGCGCTAGCGAGGTGACATGGCTGCTGCACCTGCTTGCCGCGCTATTCGTTGCCCGCTACATCTTTTTTGCGTGACGCTGCCGAGCCAATCGGCGCATTGCTTCCTGCCCGAGCGCATTCGGCTCAATTTGGACTGCGGTCGGTGACGCCCTGAAGACTGCATCTAACGATCAGGCGGGATTGCCAATGGCCCCGCTAAGCACGTCGCGGATCATTCGCCCGACGATACGCTCGTCGCCCGGGTCCAGCATCCAAACGGCAACTTCCAGACCGTTGTCGTACCCAGGCCTCACTTCGACGCTCGGCTCTCCCTGGCGCAAGCGCTCCGCCGCTTGCTTTGGGTCGAGGCCTGTCGATGCGTAGTCCCACTGGATCCGCAAGTGCGGGACGGAATTTGCGATCTCAGGCACGAACACCTCGGTTGAAACACCTTGGAGGCTCCCGACGACCTGCTCGATCCTCTTGCACCGGCGAGTCCAGTCCTTCCAGACCTCGTCGTGATCCCGCTCGAGAAACAGCTCCAGTGCGACGAGCATCCCCGCGATCTCTTCCTTGTTGACCTTGTTAGTTCGTCCAACCGAGTCCGAATAGGGGCTGTTATTCAAGCGCGCCGCCTCGATCAGCTCGCGCCGCCCCAGCAGCAAGCCGGTCGACTGCGGGCCTCGCAGTCCCTTGCCTCCGGAGTACGCCACCAGGTCGTAGCCCATTTTCGTGAAGCGGAAGAGGTTGTCGACTGGAGGCACGTCCGCAGCGGCGTCGTTCAGCGTCGGTATGCGGTGCTTCTTCCCGATCCTCACGAACTGCTCGTGCCCGATGCTTCCGTCCTTCTCGTTGTGGTTCAGGAAGAACAGCATCGCGGTGCGGTCGCTGATCGCGGATTCCATCTCGGCTGCCGTCTCAACCTCCACCAGCCGGACTCCGCAGTTCCTGATCGCATGGTCATAGCCATTGCGGTGGACTTTCTGCAGAACGACCTCGTTCTTCATGCCGGCCGTGTCGGGCAGGAGCTTGATGCGCTCCGGATCCGTGCCGGCTACGCATGCGGCGGTCGCGAGCGTCAGAGCGGAAGCGCAGCCCGAAGTGATCAAGGCCGCATCGCACTCGAGCAGTTTCGCGACGCGGTCTCCTGCCTTTTCGTGCAGTTCATTCAGATCCACGTAGCGGGTCGAAGCTATCTGCATCGCATTCAGGACTTCCGGCTGCATCTTGGAGGCCGTCAGCCTGGTGTAGGTTCCGGCAGCGTTCAGGAACGTCCGGACGTCCAGCTCGCCGACCACGTCTCGAGCGGTGTGGATCCGTTTCTTCTGTTGCGCGGCGACCGACAAGCCTGCGGAGAACGGCACCGCAGCCGAAGCGCTGAGAATCGATCTCATGAATGCGCGACGGTCGCGCGATAGCCAGCGGAACATGGAATCCTCCAAACAGACTCAATGACAGAATACAGAAACTCCGTGCGTCTCGCTCGCTCAGGCAAGTAGTGCCGGGGAGACTTGCGTCAAAGTCGCTTGATGCGAATGTTCCTAAATTCCACTGGCTCGTTGTGTCCGAGGAAGCCGACATGACCAGACGGCCGCTTTAGGCCGGGGTGCTTGGCGAGGATCGACCGGTCTTTCACCTCGGCAGTATCGACATCCAAGATCTTCGTCCCGTTGAGCACCACTTGGACTCGCGTGCCGTGCGCAGTCACTTCCTGGCTGTTCCATTCCCCCACCGGCTTGAGCGCGCCGGTCTTGGCCGGGGCCACGTGGTAGAGCGAGCCGTGCTTTTGCCAGGGCTTGATGTTGCTGTAGCGCTCGGCGGTGTTGTCGATGATCTGGAGCTCGTTGCCCGCGTAGGCTAGGTCGCGCCACGACAGAGGGCATCGGATGCAGAGGCCGTTGTTGGAACCGGACTCGAGCTTGAACTCGAACCGCAGGACGAAGTCGGAATACTCCGCCGCCGAGAGGAGATTCCCGCCGCTTCCACGAGGGCAGACGAGCTTGCCGTCCTCGGGAACGTAGCCGTCGCCGTGCTGTCCCAGCAGCACCCAGCCGTCTAGCGTGGAGCCGTCGAAGAGCGGTTCGAATCCGTCCTCCGCCGAAAGTGGAAGCGACATCGCGATCAGCAGTAGAGTACTTATCCGCAGCATGGTCTGAGTGCATCTTAGCAGCGCCGCCTGCGGCTGGCGGGGTGTCGCAAGCGGTGCAATTGCAACCCTTGGCCGCGACCCGCAGAATAGGGACAGATGGAGCACAGCCTATACGAAATCGTTGGCGAGGCAGGTTTCGAACGCCTGACGCAAGCCTTCTACGCCCAGGTGCCCGGCGACGAGATCCTAGGTCCTATGTACCCGCCCGGGGAGATCGAGGCCGCGAGGATGCGCCTGCGAGATTTCCTCGTCGGCCGGTTCGGCGGGCCCCAGCGCTACATTGAGCAGCGCGGCCATCCTCGCCTGCGGATGCGCCACATGCCGTTTTCCATCGATGAGCGAGCGCGCGACCGATGGATGGCACTGATGTCGAAAGCGCTGGATGACTGCGGGCTTGACCCGCACGTAGCTGGCCAGCTGCTGCGTTTCTTCGGAGACACAGCCACGTTTATGATTAACCGCGGTTCCGGCATGACTAGCCGCAGACCAGGCATGGTTAATCTCGGTCCCGGATAGCGGTCACTTTCCGATGATCTCTTCGAATGCGTCGGCAACGTTCCGGGCTACGATCTCGTTGCCGCTGGCGTTTGGATGGATGCCGTCCGCGTTGTTCAGTTCCCGCACCATCGCTACATTCTCGAGGAGGAACGGCATCAACGGCACGCCGAGTTCCTCGGCCAGCCTCGGATAGACTGCCTCGAACTGCTGCACGAATTCGGGACCGTAGTTGCGCGGGAGCATCATTCCAGTCAGCAGGACTTGAGCGCCGTCCCTCAAGAAGCGCTCGATGATCTCCCGGAGATTCCGCTCCATCGCGTCTAGCGGAAGCCCCCGCAATCCGTCATTCGCCCCCAGCGCAAGGACGACCCACGCGGGTTTGTGCCCAAGCGCCGAGTCCACGCGGCTCAGTGCCTTAGCCGTCGTGTCGCCACTGACACCCTCGTTGACCACGCGGAAGGCGATTCCGCGACGGTCGAGTTCTCGCTGGAAGAAAGCGGGGTAGGATTCGTCTGGAGCAACTCGGTGACCGGCCGTCAGGCTGTCGCCGAATGCGACCAGGACGGGCCGAGGATCAACGGCGGTTTTGCGGGCGAGCGGGATGTCATCGACCGCTTGTTCCGACTCCGTTTGCGGACGCGCCGAAGGCTCCTGAGAACCGCACGCGGCCAGCAGCAGGACCGCTGCAAGACAGCAGAGAACGCTCCTGTGGGGTAACGCATCGAAGCTGCTGAGCACCTAGTCATAATAGGGAACCCCGCTCCGCATATGTCGAATCAAGGCCCCGTGCTGGAGGTGCGAGGCCTCGCTAAGTCCATCCGTAGCGGATCGCGCGTGGTGGAGATCCTGCGAGGCATCGATTTTTCCATCCCATCAGGCACCTTCGCGGTCATCCAAGGTCCGTCCGGGAGCGGCAAGAGCACGCTTCTGGGCTTGCTGGCCGGTCTCGACAAGCCCACGGCCGGTGAAATTCTCTTGGATGGCCAACCGCTCTCCGGCTTGCCCGAGGACGAGATGGCGCTGCTGCGCGGGCGGAAGATAGGCTTCGTGTTCCAGGCCTACCAGCTGGTGCCGACCCTGACCGCGCTGGAGAATGTCATGCTGCCGCTCGATCTCACGGGACACGCTGATCGAGAGTCCAGGGACAGGGGAATCGCCCTGCTGGGCGAAGTGGGCCTCGCGGACAGGACGGATCACTACCCGGTCCAGCTCTCGGGCGGCGAGCAGCAGCGGGTCGCGCTGGCGAGAGCCTTCGTGACGAACCCTCCCATCGTGCTTGCCGACGAGCCGACCGGGAATCTGGACAGCCAGAACGGCGCGATGGTGCTCGACATGCTGCTCAACCTCAACCGCGAGGCGGGCACGACGCTGGTCATGGTCACCCACGACGACCACATCGCGTTGAAGGCGAGCCGCCGGATCGCGTTGATGGACGGGCGAATCGTATCGGACGCGGTGTCCGAACCGATGCTCGAAGCTGTCCCGGCGTGAATCGCGGTTCAGGCGTAGGTGCTAAACTGACTTTGGGCTTCGGACCCGTGCAGCGGGATGCTGTGAACTCCGCCAGGTCCGGGAGGAAGCAACGGTAGCGGCCTCTGCCGCGTGCCGCGGTTGTATCCGGAGCCCATCTTCTGCGACCTCTGCCATGTACCAGGTCATTGCGCGGAAGTACCGGCCGCAGACCTTCGACGAAGTCGTCGGCCAGAGTCACGTCAAGCAGACGCTCCGCAACGCCATCGACCAAGGTCGGATCGCCCACGGATACATATTCTCGGGGCCTCGCGGGACGGGCAAGACCACTTTGGCCCGCATTCTGGCGATGGCGCTCAACTGCGAGGGCGGGCCGAGCTCGTCCCCCGACCCGCACTCAGCAGTCTGCCAGGAGATCGCCGCTGGCGGCTCGCTCGACGTGGTCGAGATCGATGCCGCCTCCAACCGCCGCATTGACGATATCCGGGAACTGCGCGAGAGCGTGAAGTTCCGCCCGGTGCGCGACCGCTACAAGGTCTTCATCATCGACGAAGCGCACCAGATCACGAGCGACGCCTTCAACGCCCTTCTGAAGACGCTGGAAGAGCCGCCCGAGTGGGCGGTGTTCGTGCTCTGCACGACAGAGCCCCAGGCGATCCCCGCCACCATCGTGTCGCGGTGCCAGAGCTTCGCGTTCCGCGCCCTGGACCAGCCCGACGTGCTTCAGCACCTCCGCAAGATCTGTCTCAGCGAGGGTGTCGAGGCCGAGGACGATGCGCTTGCCGCGCTGGCCCTGGCCGGTGACGGGTCGATCCGGGACTCGCTCTCGACCCTCGACCAGGCGATCGCCGCGTTCGGAAAGCACTTGGAGAGCGGCGGCGTGCGCGACCTGGTGGGAGCCATTCCGAGCGAGATGACCGAGCGCATCCTGAGCTCGATTCGCGACGCGGATCCTGCCGCCATGCTGACCTTGGTCGATGACCTCTTCAGCCAGGGGCGGCACCCGCAGCACTTCTGCGGGGAGCTGACGCGCCAGTTCCGGAACCTGATGGTGATGAAGGTGGCCGGGAGCGATTCGAAGCTGGTCGCTGCGGGGAAGGGTGAGCGCGACGCAGCCGACACGTGGATCGAGGACTTCTCGAACGAGGATCTGATCCGGTACGTACAGATTCTGCTGGCGCTGTACCAGGATCTCCAGCAGGCGACGCAGCAGCGCTTCCGCTTGGAGATCGGCTTGCTCAAGCTGGTCTACGCCGGACGGCTTCGACCGATCGAGGAGATGCTCTCGGGGCTGCCGGCAAGCGGCTCGGCCAAGCAGCCTCGTCCGCCGTCTGGGCCGCCGGCGCCGAGGCCAACGGAAACGGCTCCCAGCAGAACTCCCGCCCCGACGAAAGCAGCGTCTGCGGACCTACGCCCGCCCACGGAACGAGCTCCTGAGCCGGCGCCTGCGGAGAGGCCCGACGCATCTCGTCCCGCGGCTGCACCCACTCAGCCGGACATCTCCTCGGCGCGTCCTGCCAAGCCGGAGCCAGCCCCCGCTTCCACTACCGATGCCCCTGTATCGGCGCCGCAGCCCGCTTCGCCCCAGCCTGAGGCCCAGACAGTGCCTTCCGCTTCCCCGACGGACGCGCTTCCGGACCCTCCGCAACAGCCCAGGCCCGTTCAGCCAGTCTCGCAAGCGCCAAAAGACGGCGACATCAAGCAACAGCTCCTCGCGGCGATCAAGGCGTCGGGCGAGTCCTTCCTGGCTGAGGCTCTTGCCGACAGTCGAGTGGAACAGGAGGGCCGCACCGTAACCATACACGTCACCGACCAGTGGATGACGATGGTGGAACTGCAGCGGGGGTTCTTGGATGCGGCCCTAATGGGGCTAGTAGGGGGGAAGCCGAGTGTTAGACTCGTAAGCACCGTGGGCGGCCCGTCCGGGCAGCGGCAGGCTCCGCCCAGCCGGCCTCGCGGATCCGATGCACCGGCTTCTGGTTCGGAGTCAGATGTCGGCGGGCGAGCGCAGTCCGATCCCGCGTTCCTTGAGTTTCAAAAGCGAATCGAAGGCCGCGTGACCAACGTGATGGACTTGAGGGAGAAGTCGTAGTGCAATTCCCAGGCAACCCGCAGAAGATGCTCGAGCAGGCGAAGGCCATGCAGGATCGCCTCAAGGGCGAGATCGACAAGATCCGAGTGGAAGCCTCGACCGGCGGCGGCATGGTCACGGTCAAGATGGACGGAAACAAGAACGTGACCAGCATTGTCATCGAACCAGAAGGCGCCGAGGATATCGAAATGCTGCAAGATATGATTCGCGGCGCATGCAACGAGGCGGTTAGACGGGTGGAGCAGGAGACCCAGCAGAGGATTGGCGGTATGGTAGGCGGTCTCGGCCTGCCGCCCGGCCTGCTTGGCTAGCATTTACCGTAGGACGCACCGATGCCCGCCGACGACCTTGCGGGGCCGATGTCCCGCCTCGTGGACGAGTTCAAGCGCCTGCCCGGCGTGGGCGCCAAGTCTGCGCAGCGATTGGCGTTCCACCTGCTGGGAATCGATCGCGAGAAGGCGGAGGGACTCGCCAAGGCGATCGTGGAGATGCGCGAGCGGATCCAGCTTTGCGAGCGCTGCAACAACATCGCCGAGGGCGCACTTTGCCCGATGTGCATGGACCCCAAGCGCGACCACGGTCTGGTATGCGTGCTCGAGCAGCCCAATAACATCATGGTGATCGAGAGAACGCGCTCTTACCGCGGCGTCTACCACATCCTTCACGGAGCCCTGTCGCCATTGCGCAACGTTGGACCGCAAGACCTCAAGATCAAGAACCTGCTGGAGCGAATGCGAGCCCACCCCGTTCGCGAGATTATTCTCGCGACAAGCCCGACGACCGAGGGCCAAGCCACGTCGGCCTACCTGCGCAGGCTGCTCAAGCCGCTCGAGGTCAAGGTGAGCCGGATCGGGCTGGGAATTCCGATCGGGAGCGAGCTCGAATTCATTGACGAGGCGACGATGATCGAATCGATCGAAGGTCGGCGGGAGCTCTGAATTCGCCAGGCGGCGATGGTGGCCGACTACGTCATCTGCATGAACATCTGGATCAGCGCGACCAGCTCGGGGGCCGCGTCTTCCTGGCAGAAGTGCCCTGCCCGCTCCAGTCTGACGACGGGGCCCGATGGGAAGAGAGCTCGAAAGTCCGCGATCGCGAGCGCCGGTGGAATGGCCCTGTCCCTCATGCCCTCGGCCAGCATCGCCGGCTTTGCTCGAACGGCCGGCACTCCCGCCGCTCCTGCCTTGACGTAAGGGCCGATCCGGTTCAGCGCGACATCGAGCGGGAATTCGATGGCGCCCTTGCATTCGGCCGCTGATCCGAACGGGGCCGCATAGGCGCGCAAGTCGAGTTCGCTCAGGCCGGACTCCGTGCCGAGGCGTCCGATCAGCTTGCCCACGTTGTCGCCTAGATTCCGCATGGTCTCGTAGTAGGACCCGTCCCGCTCGGAAGAGACGACCCACCGGAACCAGTCCGATTCGTGCAGCTTCGGCGGCCTCGGCGCGCCTTTCGGCGCCACCATGGCCCCGTATCCGCAGATGCTGTTCATCAAGCAGATCCGCTTGACGCGATCGGGATGCCTCGCAGTGTAGGCGGCAAGCATCGGACCGCCCCAGTCCTGGCCGGCCAGGGTGATCCCGTCCAGGTCCAGCTCGTCGATAAGCGCGGCTAGATTGCCAACGTGGGTCTCCAGGGTATAGCTCCGGTCCTGGGGAGTCTCGCTCTTGCCGAACCCCATGTGGTCGGGGACGATCACCCGCCAGCTTTCCGAGAGCGCCGGGATGAACCTGCGGTAGATGTAGCCCCAGGTGGGTTCGCCGTGGAGGAGAATGATCGGCTCCCCGCTGCCCTCGTCCACGTAGTGCATCCGAAAGCCGGGCGCATTGCTGAAACGGGGTTGAAAGGGAAAGGCACCTTCGAATGTCTCTTCGGCGGGAATCATCCTTGCACCATCATAGGCCGCCCTGGCCTGTCGAGAGGAACGTTCCAGGCAGGATGTCGGAACCGTGAGCCAGAGGTGATAGACTCTTGCGAACCAGCACCACAATGCTCCGATTTCCCCCCTTGATTCTTCTCCTCGCCTCTGTTGCGGCGGCGTTCGCCCAAACCCCGGAAAGACCCAACTTCATCGTTCTGTTTGCCGACGACCAGGGATGGGGTGACCTCGGAGTGTACGGGCATCCCGACATCCGAACTCCGCACATCGACCGCATGGCCCGCGAGGGCATGCGGTTCACCAGCTTCTACGCGGCGCCGTTCTGCGGCCCGTCGCGAGCGGCACTGATGACCGGTAGCTATCCGCCGCGCCTGAGTCTTGCCTTCAATCACGGCCCCAAGGCCGCGACGGGGATCCATCCGGGCGAGATCACGGTTGCGGAACTGCTCAAGGAACAAGGCTACGCCACGCGAATGATCGGGAAGTGGCATCTGGGGGATGCGCCGGAATTCCTGCCTCATCGGCACGGATTCGACAGCTGGTTCGGGATTCCGTTCTCCAATGACATGTGGCGGTACCACCCGGTTATGCCGATTCGCGAGCCCGAGGACGAGAGGATGATATCGGCTCGCGAACGCGCTGAAATGACGGGCTTCGCCGGCAAGGGGCACTACTACGATCTCGAAAGGGGTCAGGGCTTCCCGCACCCCTTGCCGCTCATGCGCGATGACGAGGTCGTCGAGGTGGATTCGGACCAGCGGGCCCTGACGACCACCTACACCGAACTTGCGCTGGAGTTCATTGAAGAGAACCGGAGCGAGCCCTTCTTCCTGTACCTGCCCTACGCGATGCCCCACGTTCCGCTCTTTGTCTCGAACGAGCGGTGGGGCCGGTCGCTGCGTGGCCGTTACGGCGATGTGATCGAAGAAATCGACTGGTCCGTGGGCCAGGTGCTCGGGAAGCTGGAAGAGCTCGGTATCGACCGGAACACCCTGGTCGTATACACCTCTGACAACGGCCCGTGGCTGGAATACGGCATCGATGCCGGCTCGGCAGGGCCGTTCAAGCTTGGGAAGGCGACAACTTGGGAAGGTGGAATGCGCGTTCCAGGAATTTTCTGGATGCCCGGCTCGATTCCCGCGGGGCAGGTGAGTTCGGCGGTAGCCGCGAACATGGACTTGATGCCGACGTTCGCAGGACTGTCCGGCAGCGACCTGCCTAGTGACCGCGTCCTGGACGGGCGCGATCTCTGGCCCTTGCTCAGCGGAGCGACTGACGTTTCGCCACACGAGTACTTCTACTTCTTTGCGGGGAGCCGGCCCGGGACGCCGACGCGCTTGCAGGGGCTTCGGAAGGGCAGGCACAAGCTCCGCTTGCGCCGCAGCGCGAACGGTGCGTTCGAGGCGGACGCACTCTACGACCTGCTCGCTGACGCGGGCGAGAAATTCGACATCCGGGAGCGGCATCCAGCTCTGGTCGAGGAACTGCTTGCGCAGGCCCAGACGTTCGTCGAGGACCTCGAAGCCAACACGCGCCCGCTCGGCGGCCAACTCGCCCCTCGCAATCGCTAGATGCCCAGCAGGCTCAGACTTCCGAACATGGTAAACCTGCCTGCTGATAGGCGTCGTCGGATAACGCACTGACTGACAGTCACTTGTGCGATTCCTGCGCCGGTCACAACGGGCTTGACTCCCCTCGTCTGACTAATTTATAATGTCACCATGAAAGGCCAGATCCCCCAGCCCTCCGGCCTCCCCGCTCCCCTTGAACTCCAGCCCGCCGAGGCCGTCCCCGTCAATCACCTCCTCAGCCTGCTGTTCGACGGCGACCGGGTCACCTATTTCGCCTTCACCGTTCCGTTCGCCTCCCACCGCGCCGACGACACCCACGCCCGCAATCGCTGGATCGCCCACTGCGCGCTCTTCCGATTGGCCACCCTGGCCGAACTCGCCCGGGCCTTCGGCGTCAGCACCCGCACCGTCCTGCGCGCTCGCCAGCGCCTCGAGCGGGAAGGCGAAGCCGGCTTCGCCCCCCAGCACAAGGCCCGCCGCCGGCACGGCATCGAGGATCCGGAGACCCTCCAGCGGGCCGCCCGGAAGCTGGCCGGCGGTGCCAGCCTGCGCCAGACCGCCCGCGCACTCGGCCTGTGCTTCGAGACCCTGCGCACGTATCAGCGTAAGGGCCTGCTGCCGGCTCTCGACGCGGACCGCCAGCCGGTCGCAGCGGAGCCGCCGCAGGCTGCACAGCCGACGGCCCCCGCGCCGGCGGAGCCGCCGCTGGCCGGAATAGAGGCGGCCCCGACGCCGCCGGTCCGCGACGGGGGCGGACCACCCGCATCCGCCGGGCCGGCCCCGCTGGACCGCGAGCAGCGCAACCGCCGGGACGCGCAGGCCCCGCAGGGGCGGGCGACCCATGACACCCAGGGGCGGGTGGAGGCCAGTCTGGGGCAGCGCACTGAGCGGGAGCCGCGCTTCGGGGCTCCCGCCTCGGCCGTGGCCGGCGGCGGAGTGCTGGCTGCCCTGCCCCCGCTGCTGGCCGAGGGCCTGCTGGCGCATAGTGGCCAGTTGCGTCTGCCGCCGGGCTTTTACGGGCTGCGCTCGATCCTGCTCACCCTCGCTTTCCTGCTCCTGCTGCGCGTGCAGCGGGCCGAGCGGCTCGGCTACCAGCAGCCCGGCGAATGGGGGCAGCTGCTGGGCCTGGACCGCTGTCCCTGCCCGCGCACGCTACGGCGGCGCCTGCGCCAACTGGTGGCGGACCCGGAGGCGCTGGCGGCCTGGCGCGGGGCCTTGGCGCAGGGCTGGTCCGCGCAGGATCCGGACACGCTCGCCACGCTGTACGTGGACGGCCACGTGAAGGTCTACACCGGCCAGGGGCGACTGCCGAAGCAGTTCGTGCCGCGCCAGAAGCTGTGCCTGCCGGCGGCAACCAGCTACTGGGTGCACGCGCTGGGCGGGGCTCCGCTGCTGTGCGTGCACAAGGCGGTGGACACGTCGGTGGTGGCGGAGATCCGGGACGGGATCGTGCCCCGGCTGGAGGAGTTGGGGCTGCTGGCCGGAGAGGCGGACCCGGACCGGCCGCGGCTGACGCTGGTGTTCGACCGGGAGGGCTGGAGCCCGGCCCTGTTCGCCAGGCTGCGCCAGCAGGGGATCGCGGTGATCAGCTGGCGCAAGGGCCGGCAGACGCAGCGCTGGCCGGGGCAGGAGTTCCGGCCGACGAGCCTGCTGATGCCGGGGCCGCTGGGGTCGATCCGCCTGGAGGGCCAGGCGGCCGAGCGGGAAGTCGAGTTGGGCGCGCACGGCAAGGTGCGCGAAATCCGCTTCTGGATCGACCGGCGCCTGCCGCTGACGGGTTGCCATGGCCAGCCCCGCAAGCCAGTGCCGCGGTCGGGCCCGCCGGGCGAGGGCCAGCGCCAGCCGGCGGCGATCACGACGCATCCCCACCTGCCGCTCGAGCAGGTCGCGGGCCTGCTGCGCTCGCGCTGGACGCAGGAGAACTTCTTCAAGTACATGCGCGAGGAGTTCGGGCTCGACACGCTGGCGGACCGCACGCTGGAGGATGTGGACGCGGACGAGCGGGTGGTCAATCCGCTGTGGCGCTTGCTCAACAATGCCGTCAAACGGCGGCGCGTCCAGGTCGGAGACCTGCACCGCCGCCTGGCGGGAGCCCCGCGCGGATCGCAGGAAGCGAGGGACCTGAAGGCGGAGGTCGAGACCGCTCAGCGCCGCCTCGAGGGACGGGAGACCGCGCGGAGGGAGGTCGGCCACTACCTGCGGGCTGGCGACCTGCCCGAGGACGAGCGCCTCAAGGCGCTGGCCGAGCCTCTGCGAGACCTGCTCGATGCGGTGCGCATGATCGCCTACCGGGCCGAGACGCGCCTGGCGGCCGCGCTCGCGCCCGGCCTGAGCCGGCCCGAGACCGCCCGCACGCTGGTCAAGGCGCTGTTCCGCAGCGACGCGAGCATCCTGCCGGATCCGGCCGCCGGCACACTCACCGTGCGGCTGCTGCACCAGGCGAGCCGGGGCCACGATGATGCCCTAGCCCCGCTGCTGGAGGAACTCAACCAGACCCGCACGCTGTATCCGGGCACGGACCTGCGCCTGATCTACGAGATCCTGCCGACCGATGCGGACGGGCTCGCCGCTCGCTAAGTTACCGGGTCAAATCGGCGCCAAATCGTGACATGCCAAATTGGTCCATGTTCGGAAGTCTGAGGCTAGGAGCCTGGTACGGCCGCATTGCATCAGCGTAGATTCCATCATCGGCGCGAGTGACCGGAACAAAAGACGAGGCCTGACGATGTAAAAATGAAGATCCTCACATGGAACGTCAACAGAGCCACCGAATCGCGTTCTGAATTGCGAAAGGCTGTGCAGCGTGAGAATGCTGATATCGTCATGCTTCAAGAAGAGAGAAGGATCCCTGAATGGATTCGGAGCTTCTACAACGTCCATTCAGTGATAATAACATTCGAATTTCGACAGTAAACCTTTCCAAATGGGAGATTCATACGACGAATTGTCTAAAATAAGAGTTCAAATTTGTCAACACAATATACTCAACATATGTCGGATGGATAGTCAGGAGAAAAGTCATCAATGATACAGAATATCGGTTCCAAATCGTTTCAATCTACTTATCAACCGTAAGCATTCAGGTCTCGGGGCGCTACAGTTCGGCTCTGTCGCAGAACTAGGAGAGTAGCGCAGGGACAGGCGAACTGGATTTCTGGGGCAACCTCAACGCTGAGGCAAGGAGTTCCGGGGCGGCCGAAGGAGCAACCGGTCGGCGTCGGGCAGGGCTCGATGGGCAAGCAAGGAAAGCTCGGCTGAGCACTTGACTTTGCCTGGGCCACCTTGCCATCGTAGGATCGGGCGGTCAGCCCGGTCGTTGTGGGCACGACGAAGTCCAGCAAGCAAGGACAGCCAGTCGGGGGGCGGCCCGCGTGCGCTCGCTGCGAGCAACTCCAACGCGCACTCGAGGCGGCCCAGTCCGACTTGCAGGCTGCGCAGGAACGGGAGGCCGGGCTGCAAGCCCGGCTGGCGAACCTGCAGCAGTCGCTGTTCGGACGCAAGAGCGAGGCCACGCCAGCGGGCGAGGACGACCCGTCCGCCACGGCGAGAGTCGCTGCCGACCCGTCGGCCGACGAGACAGCGTCCGCCGCAACGCCCGCGCCGGATCCGTCCGCGAGCGAGGATCCGGCGGTCCGGCCGCGCAGGAAGCGCGGGCGGGAGCCGGGTTCGCCGACCCCGCCGCGCGAGAAGCGGCCCGGCCTGCCCGTGGTGCTGGAGTGGCTGGACGTGCCCGAGCCGGAGCGCCGCTGTGCGGACTGCGGGACCGCCTGCGTGCGGTGCGGGCACAAGACCAGCTGGCTGTACGAGATGGCCTGGAACGCGCTGGTGCGCAAGGTGGTACGCCAGCGCTATGGTCCGGACTGCGACTGTTCCGCAGCCCGGCCGGTGATCGCCCCGCCGGCTCCCCGGCTGGGCAGCAGCCAGTTGGGCACCAGCGTGTGGGCCTGGTGTCTGATCCAGGTCTACGCGCTGTTCCGTCCGCAGGCGGCGGTCGCCCGGGATCTGGCGGCACTGGGGCTGCGCGTGCCGCACTCGACGCTGTCGACGGGATTGCGGCGGCTCGCGCATCTGTTCGAGCCGCTGGACGCGGCGATCGGGGCGTATCAGCAGCAGCAGCCGGTGGCCCGGGCCGACGAGACCTCCTGGCCGGTGCAGTCGTGTTGAATCCCACATTAGTTCGTGGGATCGTCAGGTTTTTGGACCAGATTATCCCGTTACGTATTGGGTGGGAAATCGGAATAGTTCGGGAGAGGTGAGCTCGTTGGCGCCGTGGTACGCGTACCGGAAGCCTTGACGGACTGCGCACTTGCCCGCTAGTGCAGGTCGCCACGTCCATTGATTGCTCTCTGCGGGAGCGAATTTAAGTGAGATTTGCGGCTCACTCCTGCAGAAACAATCTGGGATCCGTCAAGCGAAATAATGTTGGATACAACAAGTGGCTGGCCACGAGCGAGGACGGCAACAAGGATCCGCCTCCCCGCGGGCGGCAGAAGCCGAAGTTCTGGCTGTGGGCCTGTCTGGCCGGCCACACGGTCCGCATGCGGATCCTGCCGACCCGGGGCCTGGACTCCGCCCGGCAAGTGCTCGACCCGGTGGTCGGCAAGAACGGGTTGACGGTGCTGGTGCGCGACTGCTACAGCACGTGCAAGGCCTTTGCCAAGCAGTTTCCGAACGGGGTGGCGCTCTCCCACTGCTGAGCGCATATCCGCCGCAATTTTGTCCGGGTCGGCACCGGTCACCCGGAACTGCAGGCGTGGGCGCAGGAGTGGGTCGAGCGCATCGGCGCGTTGTTCCGGCTGCACCGGCAGCGGCTCCAGCAGTGGGATCGGCAGCAACCGCTGGAGCGGCAGAGCGGGGAGTTCGCGGCGCTGCAGCAGGAGTTGCAAGCGCGGGTGGAGGAGTTGTTCGAGCGCGCCCGGGACGAGGGCGTGGAGCGCAGGATCGACTGGATTCTGCTCGATCAGGCGGGCCAGGGCCGCAGCCGGCACGGTGCCGAGCTGGCCCGTGTGGAGGCGCAAGGGCGGGCCTTGGGGGCCTTGCTGAGTCACCGGGAATCGCTGAGCCGCTTCGTGGGGGACCCACGGATCCCGCGCGACAGCAATTTGTCGGAGCGGGTGTTGCGGGGGCCGGTCATCGCCCGCTACACCAGCTTCGGTTCCGGCGGGCCGGACGGTGCGCGGGCGGCGGGTCTGCTGTTCGGCGTGCTCGCGACCGTGCGCCTGGCGGGCCTGAACCCGTATGCCTGGATGCTGGACTGGCTGGCGGCCTGTGCCCGCCAGGGCAACCAAGCCCCGCAACAGCTCGATCCCTGGCTGCCGTGGCGCATGAGCGAGCCGCGTCGGGAACAACTCCGCAAGGCCCCGGCGGACTGGATCGGGTCCGTCGCCCCCAGCGGGGACACCGAGCTGGGCAAGGCGGCCTGAATGGCCCGTTCCGCCGCCGAGCTGGACCCGCGCATCGTGCGGCTGGCCTCGACCACCTTCTGCGGCCACCGCCTGCGACGCAGCCAGATCGCGGACATCCAGGAGATCGTCACCAGCTTGCCCCTGCTGAGCCGCACCGAACTGGGCCACACCGTCTGCGAGTACCTGCGCTGGCAGACCCCTCGCGGCAGCAACCGCATCCAGCTGGCGATGCGCCTGCTGGAGGAACTCGAACGGCTCTCGATCCTCGCCCTGCCCGCCCGCCAAGGCCTCGGGCGCGGTCGCCAAGGGCCCCTCTCGCCGGGCGACCGGAGTGCGCCCCAGGCCCCGGTCGACGGCCCCCTGCAACAGCTCGAGCCACTCCGGTTGCGGCTCGTCAACGGCCGCGACGAGGCCGCCCTGTGGAACGAATTCCTCGCCCGCTACCATCCACTGGGCTATCGCCAGCCGATCGGCTCCCACCTGCGCTACTTCCTCCAAGACCGTCAAGGGCGCCTGCTGGGCTGCCTGCTGTACGACTTCGCCGCCCGCTACCTGGCGGTGCGGGACCGCTGGATCGGCTGGCAGGACCAGCCCCGCCGGCCGCTGGAGCGGGTGCTGCGGCAAGCCCGCTTCCTGCTGTTTCCCTGGGTGCGCGTGCAATGCCTGGCGTCGAAGGTCCTGGGGCTGAGCTTGCGGCAGCTGGCTGCGGACTGGCAGCGGGTCCATGGAGTGCGACCCGTGCTGGTCGAAACGTATGTCAGCGACCAGCACAAGGGCACCTGCTACCGGGCCTCGAACTGGCACTATCTGGGACAGACCCAGGCGCGCGGTGCCTGGGGCACGGCGCCCGCGAAGACGCCCAAGGCTGTCTTCGTGTATCCGCTGCAGCGGGACTGGCAGACGGTCCTGCTCGGACCAAAACGCCCTGTGCGCTTCCGCTAGATGCCCGCCTCCTCGGACATCCCCTACATCGGCTCAGCCAACCTCTCGCGCCCCCGCTTCTGAATGGTTACTATCAACCTTTCATATTTGGTAACTACTCAGGCCCCTATTTGACGATTTGTCTTTTCGCCTGACGTCACGCGGATCAATGCTTGCGCCTGTATCCGGTCAGGTTTCGTGCGGTTGTTCGTGTCGGGAACCTGTCGCTGAGCGGGAACCGTCCTGACCGGCAATCGGCGGCATTCCGGACCCAGCGGATGGTTGGCTTGACAACCTCGTTGTGACCGCCTATGCGGCGTGCTAACGGAGCATTCGGCAGAGGACGCGGCGATGGGAGCATGGTACGGATCGAAGGCGACCTCGGGTCTTTGCCAGCCGCTGATCGCGGCGATGCCTCCGCATGCCACCTATATTGAGACCCATCTCGGCGGCGGCGCGATCATGCAGCGCAAACCGCCGGCCCTGAGGAACATCGGCATCGATCGCAGCGCCCGCTCCATCCGGGCGTTCCGCTGCGATTACGAGGTGGAACTGGTGCACGGTTGCTGCCACCGCTTTCTGTCCGACTTCCCGTTTGCGGGCGACGAACTGGTCTACAGCGACCCACCCTATCTGCACGGCGCCCGCCAAGCGCAACGCCGCTACCGCTATGACTACACGCAGGCCGATCACGAGGAACTGCTGGCGTTGCTCACAGGCCTGCCCTGTGCGGTGATGCTCTCCGGCTACCCCTCGGACCTGTACGAGCGGGCTCTGCCAGACTGGCACAGCCTGTCGCTGCAGGTGATGAACCAGGCCGGGGTGGTGACCGAGAAGGTCTGGTGCAACTTCGCGCCGGGACGCGTGCACTGGCACCGCTATGCGGGCCGGAACTTCACGCACCGCCAGTGCATCCAGCGCAAGGCCGCGAACTGGGCGCAGCGCTATGCGGCGATGGAGCCGGGCGAGCGCCTGGCGGTGCTGGCCGCCCTGCTGGCGGTCGAGGCCGAGTGCTGCCGACGCTGAACGACAAGTTCCTGCGCGCGGAACTGCAGGCCGCCAAGGAGCAGATCGAGGCTCTCCGCAAGACCGGCAAAGTGTCGCCAGAAGCCGACGCCGTGTTCCGGGTCCTGATCCCCTTGCTGACACTGCTGCTGGCGGTCTGGCTCGAAAAGACCACCCGCAAGAACAGCAGCAACTCCAGCATCCCGCCCTCTCAGGTAGACGCGGACGAAACCGCGCAGCGTGCCAACCCGGGCAACAGCGCAGCCAAGGCCAACGACCGGACCGGCCCCAATCTCCAGAAAGTCACCGCCGAGGAAACGGTCACCGTCGAGGCCTGTGACCGCTGTGGCACCGATCTGTCGGATGTCGATCCGATCGGCCGGGAACGCCGGATCCTGTACGACATCGTGTTGCAGGTGATCGAGCATCGTGTCGAGGCCGAGGTCAAGCAATGCCCCGACTGTCGGGCCCGGAGCAAGGGACGGTTCCCCGCTAGCATGCCAGGGCCGGTGCAGTATGGCACCGGCTTGCAGGCTTTCATCATCAACCTGCTGGTGGCCCCTATGCTCTCCCTGCGCCGGACCGTCGAACGGGTCCAGGCGATCTCCGGCCTGCGGTTGTCCGAGGCCACCTGCCTCGGCTACATCCGCCGCCTGCATGAGGCACTGCAAGCTTGGGAAGACGCCGCCAGCGCCCGCCTGCTGGCCTGTCCGGCCTTGCATGCCGACGAAACCGGCCTGCGGGTCGAGCGGAAAAACCATTGGCTGCATATCCTCACCAATGGGTCGCTGACGGTGCAGTTCCTGCATCGCAAGCGCGGCCAGGAAGCCATCGAGGCGATCGGCATCATCCCCCGCTTTCGCGGCACCCTTGTGCACGACTGCTGGGCCTCGTACCTCGGCTACAAGCAATGCCAGCACGCTCTCTGCGGCGCGCATTCAATCCGGGAACTGACCTTCCTTGTCGAGTCCAGCAACTACCGCTGGGCGCGCCTGATGAAAGCCCTGCTGCAAGAGGCCTGCCACAAGCTCAATCGCAGCCAGACCAAGGCCTTGAGCGAAGCCGAATGCAAGGCCCTGCGCAAGCGCTACCGCACCATCCTGACCCAGGGCGGCAAGGCATTGCCCGCTATCCCGCCCCGCAAGGGCCCACGCGGACGGATCGCCAAATCCGATGCCCACAACCTGCACGAGCGGCTCGCCAAGCACGAAGAGGCCGTTCTGCGCTTCCTCCGCGATCCGCATGTGAGTTTCACAAACAATGCCGGAGAGCGCGGACTGAGAATGTCAAAAGTGGAAATGAAAGTGTCGGGCTGCTTTCGAACGCAAGCATACGGCGAGGCCTATGCACGAATCTCCAGCTACCTGCAGTCCATGGCCCCGCTCGGCTACAATCCTCTCGTCGCCATCCAAATCGCGCTCGCCGGCCACGCTGCCGACACGGTCAATCAACACTATGGCCCAACACTGACAGGGGCCTGAGTAGTTACGGAGATACGAGATGATGATGATTCTCCCTTCCCGGTCAAGCGGGAATCCACTTGACGGAGGCGCTAACGGAAGGTCATCCTGAGGGCGCCAGCGTCGCTTCGCTCCGAGGTGTTCACGTCCTATCGGAATGTTCACGATGAATCGGAACAAGCGTTCACATTCGCCGGAATCCGCAATCTGGCACGAGAAGCAGGACCGCATCCGTGCGCATCTGTTCATCGCCGTGCTCGCCTACCACGCGGTGCACCTGCTGCGTCGCCGCCTGGGCGCGCACGGCTGTCACGACAGCTGGGAGACGATCCGCCGCAAGCTGGCCGGCTGGGTCCGCCTGACGACCACGCTCGAAACGGCCGGCGAGGAGCGCATCGAGTGCCGCCAGGACTCCCGCCCGGACCTGGAGGCTGCCGCACTGGCCCGGGCCGCCGGCGTCCCACCGGCACTCCACCGCGTCCGGACTCGCACTCCGATCGCCTGAAACCGACGCCTGATGAAGAATCCTGTAGTGACATACTGGAGTTGCGTCAATCCGTATGTCATTGAAGCGTCAGGGCTTACGCATCGAAGAAAACTCAAACTGACGAACTCGGGTTAAGGAAACAATCGATTCGTAAGAGCATTGACAAAGAAACGACTGATTCCTTTATTGTGGATTAGGAAAGGAGCGCTTCCTTAGCCATGACTCGCCAAACCGGTCAATACCACACCATCAGCACCCTTGGAGAGGAGGTCCGGGCGTTCGTTCCATACCCTCTGCCGCCAACCGATCCGCCACTTGTGATGGATTGCCCGACAGCGGAACTCCACGCCGCCGCGCAAACGGACATGGCGCGCCTCGGGGTGGCGGGATCGATGGTGCCGAGCACGGATTGGTTCCTCTACGGCTTCGTTCGCAAGGAGGCCGTCGTCACCTCGCAGATCGAAGGGACGCAGGCCACGCTCCGCGACGTTCTGACCTTCGAAGCCACGGATCAAAGCGAACGTCCGGACGATGTCCGAGAGGTCTGCAACTACGTGGATGCCCTCGCACACGCCCGAGGACAGCTTGCCGATCCAAAAGGTCTGCCGCTGAGCACTCGTCTACTGTGCGATGCCCACCGCATCCTGATGCGCGGCGTTCGCGGCAGGGACAAACGGCCCGGTGAGGTCCGCCGATCGCAGAATTGGATCGGCGGCGGCAGACCCGGCAACGCCCGCTTCGTCCCGCCGCCGCCCGAGGACGTTCCTAACACTCTCGGGGCGCTGGAGCGGTGGTTGCACGACGATGGCGATCTCCCGCCGCTGGTGCGCATTGGACTTGCACATGTGCAGTTCGAGACGATTCACCCGTTCCTCGACGGTAACGGCCGCATCGGCCGACTGCTGATCGCGTTGCTGGTGGAGCATTGGGGTCTGCTCGAGCAGCCGCTGCTCTACCTTAGCGTGGCGCTCAAGCGTGAGCAGCAGGAATACTACGCGCGGTTGGCGGCCGTTCGCAGCGACGGTGATTGGGAGGGCTGGATCAGATTCTTTCTCGAGTGCGTGCGCGAGGCCGCGGACGATGGTGTTCGTGTCGCGCAGGCGCTCCATGCGCTTGTTGGACAGGACCGCCGTCGCATCATCGCCCATGAGCGGTCGACCGTTGCCGCCGTCCAGTTGCTCGAGTGCCTGCCGTCGAATCCGGTTGTCACCGTCCCCGGAGCAGCGGCGTTGCTCGGCTTGACGGCGCCCCCGGCACGCAAGGCCATCGAAGTGCTCGAAAGTCTCGGCGTGCTCCGCGAGGTCACGGGAAAGCGGCGCAATCGCGCATACGCCTATCACGAGTACCTGCAGATCCTGACGGGCGACGAGGCCTGATCCGTGTGCTCCCCTCAACATGGCCAGTGATGCCGCTTGTCACTGGCCGGCAACGGCGTGGATTTGTCGGGGAGCAGCCGCTTGCGGCTCGCGATAGAAGGGATAGACCAGGTTGCCTTCCACCTGACTCTGGATGACGCGGTAGGAGATGTGAATCGGCAGCACGTGCCGGTCGATCTGGTGTGGAGATTCGTCGAAGGACACGTGGGTGATCCGTACGCGCTTGTCCCATCGATGGATCGCGTCGATCACGTAGTGACGGATCAATCCTTTGAGCACATCGTCGTTGGCCTCGAACACCAGGTCTTTCAGGCGCGAACCGAACTCGGGACGCAGGAAGCGTTCGCCCGGGCTCGTCCCGAGGATCTACACGATGCTCTCGTGAATGTGTTCGTGATCGGTGGAGGTCGCCGCCGACACTTGCGCGCCACCGGAGTGACGCCCGAAGCGAAACGGGAACCGCAACCCCCCGGCCCAGAAAGTCGAGCGCCATCGGTCGCGCTCCTCGCACAGGATCGTGAGCGGATCACCGGGGCCCGCGTCCGGGCCGCTTGCCTCCGGGAACCGGATGACGAGGTCCAGACCGTTCGCCAACCCGAGATGAATCGTCCCGTCCGCTTCCACGATCCCTCGGTGGCCGCTCTCAAGCGCCGTGAATCCCCTGGCCCCGCCGGGCACCGGACGCACCTCGATGTGTTCGCCGATTCCTTCGATGCGCGTGATGGCAAAGACGTCGACAGTGCCGTCTGGGTTGCCGAGCACGGCTGTGCGTTCAGGGTGCGATACATCGAGACGGCCGCCGCCGGGGAGTTCCACCAGGTAGCGTCCATCGGCGACTTGCATGGGATCGACGTCGAGCGGCAGGCCCTCGATGCCGGCCGCCTCGTGGGTGGTGCGGACCGCATTCCGTAGGAGCGTGAGTTCCCGGCCGTCCGGGAGGGTGACGATGCCGCCCGGCGCCGGATGAACGGACACAACGGTGCCGTCGTGGCCGATGAAGACCATCGCGCCGTCGGCGTTGACGTGGACCATCGCGCCGTCGACCAGCGTCAGGAGGCGACCGCCGCCGGGCAGGTCACGCACCGTGGTGCCCTCGGGCACGGACACGAAGGGATAGCAGTCCGGCGCCTCCGGTTCCTCTTTCTCCCGCAGATAGTCGCGGGCGCTGTCGGCATGCGCCTTGAGCACGGTCTAGGCCTCGGCGCGGATGGCCTCCGAGGCTTCGTGGCTCTGTTGCATGACCGCCTTGATCTCCGTGAGCCGGTCGTGGATCTGGCCAAGATACGGTGTGGCCTCGTCGCCGCCCGTCATGCCGAGCCCGGCGGCGAGCAGGTGCACCGCTTCGGTGAATGCCTGTTCAGTTGACATGGGTGTCCGGGCTGCCGGTCACGATACGGGCGCCGCAGGCCGCGGCGTCTCCCACTCGTGCGTTGGGCTTGCCTTCGGTCAGCGTGTCGGAACTGCCGCTCACGATGGGCGTGACGCCGTGGCCGGGTATGGGGCAGCAGTGCTGGTCTCCCATGCGCGCCGCCGGCTTGCCGTTGACCAGGGTGCGCGACGCGCCGGTGACGATCACGCCCCCGTGACTGGAGCGGTCGCCGAGCCGGGCCTGTGCTCTCGCCATGGTCAGTTCTCCGTTCCGAGACGGACCGGTTCGAAACGTCGGGTGCTTCCACAAATTCAGCTCCGTACCTTTCGGACGCGTGGTTCGAAACGTCGGGTGCTCAAGACCGAGCACAGGGCGCGTTCCCACAACCCCCGAAAACGGGTTTTTAGTTCAACCCATTGATATTGAATGGATTAAGCCAACTGGACGACTACTGGACGAGGTCCAGTAAGAACGGAGAATACGGGCCGCGCAGAGGATGAGAGGCCGGAAAACAGGACGAATTCGACCACTGAGGAATGGAGCGGGAAGGATGGAAGGAACGCCCAAACCCCTTGGACATAAGGGGTTCTTGGACGCACGTCTCTCCGGAGAACCACCCCGGAGAGACGAGTTGTGCTTCGAAAAATGGTGGAGGGCTTGCAGAGTTCACGCAACCCACGCTCTCTTAGCACCAATATACGCAATCCACTTATTTTCAGAGAGTTACAATCGTCAACGGTTGGTTGTCCGAGTTCTCTCTGCGGACGTCTTTTTTATCCAAATTTCCCCTAAAGACTTTCGGACGTGGGTTCGATTCCCACTGCCTGTCAAATCAGCCGCTTCTCCGACCTGGGCGACCAGGATATCCGGATCGTCATTCTGGACGCTATTCACCCTGGTGCTGACGGCGCGCCGCTCGTAAGGGCCAGCATTGGGTTCACGCACCAGCTCGAGTAGCCGTGACACCGGCGACTCCGGATCGAGCCAGTCGTCGAACCGGTCGGGGGCGATGATCGCCGGTTGCCGATGGTGGATGTCGGCTAGCGTCGTTGAGGCCGCAGTGGTGATGATGGTGAAGGACTCGAGGGCGCCTCCGTCGTTGTCCCAACGCTCCCAGAGCGCGGCGAACGACAGCGGCGATCCGTCCTCAAGCGCCAGGAAGAAGGGTTGTTTGCCGTGCCCGGCCCGTTGCCATTCGAACCATCCGTTGGCCGGCACCAAGCACCGGCGTGAGTGCAATGCGGCGCCGAACGATGGCTTCGTCTGTACGGTCTCCGACCGGGCGTTGATGAGGCGGGTGCCCATCTTGCTGTCTTGCGCCCAGGAGGGCACCAGCCCCCAGCCGAGCTGGGCGATGGCGCGGTTCCCGTCCTCGTCGAGCCGGTAGGCCGCGAAGTCCTGCGCCGGAGCGCCGTTGTAGCGAGGTTGCAGATTCAGGGACAGCCCCGGTCCGGTCAGGCCGTAGAGATCGTGAATCTGACGCCACGTCAGTTGCTGGGTGAAACGGCCACACATCGTTGGATGATCTCCGGATTCTTCCCGTCTCGATTGCGATTACGCCGTCAGGACCTGCCCAACGACAAGCCGCGTTCTCGAATGGGCCGGAATGAGCCAAAATTGAGCCAGAATGGGTCGGAATAAGCCAACCCACGGTCTTACAAGGGTTTCCAACGTGCTCCCCGGCCACGACCTGTGGATTTGGCCAGTCCCCGGGCCTTTAGAATGGCGAGGTCTTCCCGCAATCGCCTGTCGTTGGATGGCGGCTCCAACTTGGAGCGGATTTCCCGTAACGCTAAGGCTCGGTCAGATTGATCCAGCAGCTCAAGGATCGCCCGCTGTTGTTCTGACAGGTCACTTTCGTCTCGGCGGGTCGGCACGGACTGAGCGTGTCGGAAGCACACCGTAACGCACCCTACGACATCCTCGGTCTCCGGACGTGGCAATACGGCGGGGGGCGCCAGCTCCGCTATCTTGAGCGTTCCCCGGCCCCACTCCTCGATGATGCCGCGCCGGTAGAAGGCGCGGGCGATCAAACGGGTTCCACGGTCTCGACTCGTGCGGCCCGAACAGCTCGGCCGGGGTCAATCCGAAATGCAGCGGACCGGTTGACGTTACCTCCAGTCGGTCGTCGTACACTGCGAGCCCCACGGAGCCGCCGCCCAGCGCGTAATCGCGGTGGCACAGGGCGGTCGCCAGCGCCTCCCGTGTAGCCAGCGGCGAGTACAGCGGTTTGTCGATGCGCTGGACGCGGTCCGTTTCGAACCGGCTCGCGATGGGAAGGGTGTCGCGCAGAAAGCGTTCGGCATGCGAGAGCAGCGCAAATGCGTTGCCGTTGAACTGGCGGTTGTCCAGGAATTCGCTCCGGTCGAGACCACGGAAACGAGCGACGCGAAGCAGGCATTGCGGCATCTCGAATTCGAGACGCTCCACGTTGCCGAACAACACCGCCGCCGCTCGAAACAGGACGCCGTCGCGGAGCAGTCCGAGCCCGCGAAGCAAGTCCTCCGGTTCCCGGCTGCCGGGCTCGTTCAGCCGGCCGATTCGGACCGCCTCGGCCACAGTGTTGCGGACCTCGGCCACACCCAGGTCCTCGACCGTCCACCCCGTGGCGGGCCAATGGCATTCGTTTAGCGTTTTGCAGCATTCGTTTAAGCGGGCAAGGGGAATTCCGGCGTATCGGGCCGGTTTTCTCGCTTCAGGCTGCGGTTGCGGTTGCCTTACCTGACCTCCAGTTGCGGGCGGGGTTCCGGAAGGAGCGTTGCGGGTGCCATCTCTGGCGGCACCCGGCGATCCTGGCGAAGATCCGCTGATAGTCCGGCCCAGAGTGGCCGTGTGCTCCGAAAACAACCATTCCAAGTGCCGCAGAACGCTGCTCAGGCTGCTTCTGCGGTCCGCCTGCGGTGCCGGCCAGGCCGGGCCTGGGCCGGAATCTCTGCTCGCGGTGCTTGTGGAACAGCTTGGTGATGAGAATCAGGCCGAAATGGGCGAACTGTGCCCACAGGTACCTGCAAATGGCGTGCGTCGTGGCCTTGAGGTTCTCGATCAGCGGGTCCATAGAGGGTTTGCCAGTGTTCCGTACCTACGATGACAAACCGGGGTGCGAAAGTCAAGCGCTTCGGGAGAAAAAACTTGTGGGGGCATATCCTGTTGAAAACTAATGGTTTATCGCTTCACTCACGGGACATCTGCCGACTTTATGTATACGAATGCCATTGCGTGGCGGGCTGGTTCTCCCAGCGCTGCTCACTATGCATCCGGTCGAAGAGCATCTGGTTGTATTCCTCGGCCGACATGGTCACGGTCGTGTTGCACCGCAAATGTGGCTAGCCACATTTGCGGTGATAGCGGGCCAGTCCGACCCACACGATCAGGTCCCAGCCGTAGCGCTGGCCGGACGGGGCCAGGCCGGCCAGTTGCTGCGAGACCGCGACCGGCCGGGAGGCGCAGTGCCGGCACTGCTTGCGGATCTCGCGCGCCCGCAGCGTGCCGGCTGCCAGGGTGACCAGCATGCGGGTCTTGCTCTTCTGCGGGCTCAGGGGCCGGCCGCAGTGGGAACAGTGGTGCCGCTCGGGGACGAAATCGACACTCGGAGGAGCCCCGCCGACGAGCGTGGCACGGGCGATCCTGTCGCCGGACCAGCCCGCGTCGCGGGCCTGTTCCAGCAGCAGCGTCAGGAGACCGTAGACCCCCCTTTTTCGCTGATCCGGTGGAGCTCGAAGCGCTCGAACACGGCCTGGACCTGCCCCAGCGGGACGGGCGGGGAGCGACCCTGCAGGCGGCGGGCCACCTGCCCGGGCCGCGAGCCGGGATGGCGGACCAGCACGAGCAGCACCGCGATGATGATCGCCGGGTCCAGCGTGCCGGCCAGGTCGGCGGCCTGGCGGGCGTCGAGACGGGTCTGGCGGGCGCGGCGCTGCCGGTCGGCGGTCGGGGGTGCGGCCGCGAAATAGACATAGACGCCGCCGAGGCGCTCGCGGAGGGCGCGGTGCTGCCGGACGGCGGCGAGCAGGAATGGGTACACGGAGACGTGCAGGAGGTCGCGGAGTTCCTGGTCGGTGAAGCCGTCCTCGGATTCGCGGAGCAAGCGCTGGACGGTGGCGGTCAGGGAGCCGTCGCGGGAGAAGCGGACGTCGCCGATCGAGAGCAGGCCGAAGCGGTCGAAGCGATCGGGATCGCAGTCGGTGTAGAAGCGGCCGTTGTGGTTGTAGCTGCGGAGGTGGCGGACCTGGCGGAGGTAGCGGAAGGTGGTGGCGCGGGAGGCTTGGCCGAGGGCTTGCTGGAGTTGTTCGAGAGTGACGGGTGAGGGGGAAGCCAGCAGGGGGAGGAGCAAGTCGGGGGAGCGCCGAGGCATGATGATACTATATAACATTAAAGACCGCAAATGCAATATACTATATCAAAATATCGCATCGAGACCCGCCCGCAAGGACGGGAACCCAGCTGAATCACGGGGAACCAAGGGGTTCGGTGTCGGAAAATGACACAGTATGCGCAACTGGGATGCGGGTAAATCCAGCTATATCAACAGATTCTCAATCTCTAACCGAATCCTGACGCGGTAGTGCGAAGTTCCACAAGTGGCTGACATCCAGTCGCTACGGGCAAGCTACCCTGTCCATGACGGACCATGAGATTTCTCTCAAGTGAATGCTAGCTGTGACGAGTCGGAGTGTCGGGCTCTTGAGGGGACCAATTCGGACGCGGCCTGGGATGCAGGGACCGCCCAATGGCCCTCCGAGGATCTGACGCGACGCGAATCCAGTGGCTCGGTATCGCTCGACTACAGCGATGGAGCGTCGAACAGAACTCCGCCGAACAACAGCCAGGCGATCAAGAGAGTCCAGAAAACGTTGACTGCCTGCGCAAGCAGGAAGGCGATCGCGGGGCGTCCTTCGTCCATCGAGACCAGATCCCGAAATCTTGTTTCCAGGCCGATGCACACAAAGGCCAAGGCGAACCACCACGTCCGCAGGCCCTTCATGAGGCTCTTCGTCGAGTCGACGAAATCGGCGCTCAGCACGAACGAGAACAGCAGCGACGCAACGGTGAACCCGAGCACGAACTTGGGGAACCGCTCCCAGATGATCGATGCCGAGGGCTTCTCGCCGGTTGCGGCCCCGGACCGGAACGTCCACCAAACCGACAGACCGAAGGCTGCTAGGCCGAGCATCGCGTTCTGCGAGAACTTGACGATCACGGCCGCGTTCATCGCTGAGTCGCCGACGATCTCTCCCGCGGCGACGACCGCTCCCGACGTGTCAATGGTGCCTCCGAGCCAGGCTCCCCCGACGACGGCTGGAATATCGAACCAGCTGATCACCCACGGCATGACCAGCATCATTGGAATCGCGACAATGAGCACAAGCGACGTGACGTAAGAGAGCTTCTTGCGGTCTCCCTGGACCGCCCCGCAAGCGGCGATCGCTGCCGAGACGCCGCAGATCGATACGGCCGTGGCTAGTATTGCCGAGAATTCGTCATCGACCCGCATTTTCTGAGCGATCCAGAAGCATACGTACCAGATCACGAGGATGACGAGGAATGCCTGCCCGACGCCGAGCATGCCGGCCTGGAGGATGTCGCCGATCAGGATGTTGGTGCCTAGGATGACCAAGCCGGACTTGATGTAGTACTCGGTCCGAACGGCCTCTCTCATCCATCGCGGGACGGCCAGAACGTTCGAGATGAAGAGCCCGAGGAACAGAGCCGTGATGACGTAGGTAAGGCCCCACGCTTTCATTCCGGAGTTCCCGGCGATGAACTGCGAGAGCCAGCCCAGGACGAACACCGCCGGGAATCCGATTCCGAAGGCCTTGAGGCTTCCGCCCATGAGTCGGATGCCTGCCGCGGCCAGCGCCATGAACAGGGCTCCGAGCGCGCAACTGGCCAAGATGTTGTCCTGGGCGAATACGGCCGCAACGGAGCCGCTATCCCAGGAGAAGGCTGGCAGGGCCGGCTGCACACCCGCGAAGGCAAGCAGGATCAGTGCGAAGCCGAGCCAGCAAGCGACCCAGTCCTCGGACGAAAGCAGGCTCGAACGGCGGGCAGTCGGTTCAGTCATGGGGCACCTCGCGAACGGTCGGTTTGGTCTTGCTGGTCCTCGGAGCTCGGCCCGCTGGGCGCGGTTTTCCTATGTTGCCTTCTCCGCGCCGAGGCCGGTGTTGGCCCGGACGCTGAGCTCGACATACTTCCTCTCGGCGGACGGCTCCCTCGAGGAGATCGAGCCTACGAACGCTGCGAGGAAACCGAGGGGAATGCTGATGATTCCCGGATTCTTGAGCGGATACAATGCTTGCGCTTGGATCATTCGGCGCGCGCTTTCCGCAACCTCGGGTCCGTCGATTCCCATGAAGCTGGGGCTGACAAGGATCAGGCCTACGGAACCTAGCAGCCCGGCTGCCATGCCGCAAACCGCCCCGCGAGTCGTGAAACGTTTCCAGTACAGGGAGAACAGGATGACCGGAAGGTTGGCCGAAGCTGCCACGGCGAATGCCAGCCCCACAAGGAAGGCGACGTTCGCATTCGGCCCCAGGCCGATCGCAATCAGGATCGAAATGGCGCCGACCACGAAGGCGGTCCACCGCGCCACGCGAACCTCCTCGCCAGGTGCGCTCTCTCTGTCGTGATGCAGCACGTTCGAATAGAAATCGTGAGCGAACGATGTAGAGGCGCTGATCGTCAGGCCGGCGACGACAGCTAGGATCGTCGCGAACGCCACAGCGGAAATGAAGGCGAAGAACACATCCCCGGCCAAGGCCTGGGCGAGCAGCGGCGCGCTCATGTTCGTGCCGCCGTTGGCCGCGATCGTGTCGGGTCCGACGATCGTGGCCGCTCCGAATCCCAGGAACGTCGTCATGATGTAGAACGTGCCGATCAGCACCATCGCCCAGAGGACGCTCACTCGCGCTGTCTTGGCGTCCGGCACGGTGTAGAAGCGAATGAGTATGTGAGGCAGGCCAGCCGTACCGAAGATCAGCGCCATGCCGAGCGAGATCAGGTCCAGGGAACCGTAAGGAGGCTTGTAGTAGAGGCCGGGCGTCATGAAATCCCGGGTGACCTCGGAGCCGCCGGCTTGCATGGTCACGTTGCCCGCGGCATCGAAGAGGGCGCCGAGATCGAACCCGAAATGAGCTACGACGAGTACGCTCAGCAGGAACGTGCCGCTCATCAGCAGCACCGCTTTCACGATTTGTACCCAGGTAGTTGCGAGCATTCCGCCGAAGACCACGTACACGATCATCAGGATTCCGACACCTGTCACGGCGCCCGTGTAGCTGATCCCGGAATCGGCCAGCAGGAGGCTCACGAGAGCCCCCGCCCCCACCATCTGGGCAATCATGTAGAACGTCGACACGGTTAGGGTGCTCAGCGATGCCCAGGCCCTGACCGGGCGTCCCCGGAGTCGGAAGGCCAGTACGTCAGCCATGGTGTACTTGCCCGTGTTGCGCAGCGGCTCTGCAACCACGAGCAGGACGGTGAGGTAGGCGACGAGGAATCCCACCGAGTACATGAATCCGTCGTAGCCGAAGAACGCGATCAGGCCGGCGATGCCGAGGAACGAAGCCGCGCTCATGTAGTCGCCCGAGATGGCGAGCCCGTTCTGCCATCCCGTGATGCGCCGCCCAGCGGCGAAGAACGCACTTGCACCGGAAGACCGGCCCGCCGCCCAATAGGTGATTCCAAGTGTGGCGGCGATGAACGTCAGGAACATTGCGAGCGGAAGCGACATATCAGTTGCCTCCCTCGCCGACCGCGGTCGGGGCCGTTGCGGCCTCGGCCAGAATGCGTTCGGACATTTGGTCGAAGCGGCCCGCGTACCGCATGTAGACGTACGCGATTGCCCAGGTCATCAGGAATTGGGAGAACGCGAACAGGTAAGCCCAGTTCACGACGCCCCACGCCTTGCGGGCCATCAACTCGGGCCAGTACCCCACCAGCACTGGCAAGGCGAAGTAGTATGCGATGAAGAACACCGTCATTGCGACGATGGCCCGGGTCTTCGCGGCGATCATCCGCCTGTAGGACGGCAGATCGTGAATTCTATCCCAGTTCGTCATATTCGAAGTCTCAACAGCATACATGGTTGCCTCTGAGTGCCTTCGAGGACCGGGCCGGTTGCCGGCGACCCATGTTTCTAGGTCGTTTCAGCTCCGGGCACGGCGGGTCCCGCCGACACGCGCTCCCGGGGCATGCCTTTCGGTCACGAACCGCGCAAGCGGGTCCTTTTCCCGACCACTGCCTCGGCTGGCGCGAACCGAACGTCGACTTTCATCGGCAGGGCGCCTGCCGCGCCGCGGAACGTGCCGCTCGTCGGAGCGGCCAAGCGAGGCACCGAAGATGCCGCCACGGCGATGTGGCGATCCGAGACTGCCAGCCCGTGGGTGGGGTCATAGCCGCGCCACCCTCCGCCCGGCAGGTAGACCTCGGCCCACGCATGCATGTGCTGCTCGCCTTCGTCCGGAGCTTGCGCCTGGTACCCGCTTACGAATCGGGACGCGATTCCGACCAGGCGGCAGCAGTCCATGAAGAGCACTGCGAGATCCCTGCAGGCACCCCCTCGGACCCGCAAGGTCTCGGCAGGCCGCCTGGGATCCCCTTCTAGCCTCACCGTGACCTCGTGGGTCTTGCAAATCTCTTCGCTCAAGGCCTTGAGGAACGACAACGTCTGGCCCTGAGTCCGGTCGGCGACGGAGTTCGCGAATTCCGAAACCGAGCGGTCTTCCGTATCAGCGCGCCGGATCCCCAGACCGAGCTGCGCGTGGAGGTCGCTCGGATACTGCACTGGCAACTGCGACCCGCCCTCGAGTTCCAGGTAGTCGAAGGGATTGGTCCTCAGCGTCTCGACTTCGAACTCGGTTCGAACCACGAGCGAATCCGTGAGGTCCGAGAACCATGCGTGAACGATGTCGTTGCCCTCGGCATCGACCGCTTCCGCCAGCAGTGCGGGCTTCGGGTCGAGCTCTATTTCGTAGCATTCGAGACGCTGCCAGCTATTGGACCGCGGCCTCAGCCGAATTGTGTGAGGCTCTAGGAAGACCGGGGCGGTGTAACTGAATCGGATCTCGTGGCTTGCGCGGTATCGCATGCTTCGGGTGCCAAGCCCCGTCAAGGTGCGCCGGAATCTCCGTTGTCGGACAGCCGGAGCTTGGAGAACGCACTCTCGAGCCACTCGACCGGCAAGTCGCGCATCGTGACCCGCAGGTGCTCTTGCCACCAATTCGAGATCTCCTCCAGGTCCTCTTTCTGGTAGCGGTGCTCCACGATCCGAAACGAGTTCGGCTGGTAGAGCACGGCGTCGACTGGGAAGTCGACGTCGGCCGCGCTGATTCTCGTCGAGTCAAACGCCAGGCAACCGGTCTTGAACGCGTGTCGCATGGAGTCCTGGTAAGTCAGGGTGCGGTCCAGAATCGGCTTTCCGTACCCGCTCGATCCGATGATGTGGTACGGCGTACCCCGACCCGTGTCGACCCAGTTGCCTTCCGGATAGACCAGGTATAGCTTGTGGGCATGCTCGCCCCTCATCTGCCCGCCGATTAGCGCCTTCATATTGAAATGCAAGCCGGCCCTCTCGAGATAGGCCTTGTCTTCCTTCGAAACCCGGCGGACTTGGTCTGTGAAGAGATTGACGGCCTCGTACAGCCTAGTGAACGGCTCCTCTCGGTCCGCCAGCGCCTCCTCGAAGTACGTCAGCGCCTTGTCGCGGACCGAGCGCAGGCCCGACGTCATGATGAACATCGCGCCGCCGTCGCGCTCGTAGACGGTTACTTTGCGGGCAGTCAGGCACTCGTTGCCGGAGGTAATCCGCGTGTCGGCTATCCCGACGAGCCCTTCGTGCACGTTGATTCCCAGGCAGAACGTCATTCGATGGAGGTTGCTGGCGAAGTGCGAGGTCTCTCGAGCTGGGGTGCGAAGAACGAGTCCCGGAGTGCGTCGCCGATCGCGTTGAGCCGCACCTGGAACGTGTCCAGATACTCATGCAGGCCGGCGATGATCACTTCTCCTATCGCAGTATAGTCAAGCTCCGAGGCTAGCCGGCCGAGCCTGCGCTCGGCCTCGGTGCGGAAGGTTCCGGCGGGAGTCCCGGTGATCGCGTGCAGCGAATCGGCCGCTCGCCTCAGGCAGTTCCGCACCGACCGGGGGAATTCCGCGTCCAGGATGAGGAAGTCCGCCGTCTGGTCGATGCGAACCAATCCGTGCCTCTGCCTGTACATTTCGAGCGCGCTTACGGACTGGAGAACGGCGGTCCAGTGCAGGTCGTCGGTCGGACTGCCTACGTAGCTCGGCGACGGCAGGATCGTGAAGTAGCGGATGTCGAGGATGCGCGTGGTCTTGTCGGCCCGCTCCAGCAGTTGTCCGATACGGCTGAAGTGCCACGCCTCCCCGTGCGACAGGGTCGCGTTCGCGGCGCCCTCCACGCTGTGGCTGGCGCGGATCACTTCCCTTAGGAAATCGGAGAGCGACGAGGTCGATTGCCTCGCTTGGTTTTCCACGTAGAGATACACTTCGTTGATTTCCGCCCATACGTCCGAGGACAGAATTTCACGGATCGAGCGGGCATTCTCGCGGGCCGCTCTGAGCGAAGAGAGGATCGAGTTGGGGTTATTGGAATCGAATGTCAGGAACCAGCAGACCTCTTCCTGATCTGCCGCGCTGTAGCTCTTCCGGAAGGCCGGCCCGTCCCCGGTGATCTCGACCAGGGGCGCCCATTGCGGCGCCAGGCCCGGCGGCAGGTCCAGCATCAGGTGCTGGTTCACGTCGACGAAACGCGCCACGTTTTCGGCGCGCTCGATGTAGCGGCTCATCCAGTAGATCGAATCTGCGACGCGGCTCAGCATTCCCTTACTTCGTGTCGGAGTGCATCTCGGCCATCAGGCCGAACCCGTGCCGGGACCTGCGGTCGCGGCATCACGCGGAGAGAGCACCCAGGTGTCCTTGCTCCCGCCCCCCTGCGAGGAGTTGACGACGAGCGAGCCCTTGCGCAAGGCCACGCGGGTCAGCCCCCCCGGCAGCACATAGATCTCGCGACCGTAGAGGATAAAGGGGCGCAGATCCACGTGCCGGCCTTCGAACTGCCCGTCGACCACCGTCGGAACGCGAGACAGGGACAGCGTCTCCTGGGCGATGTAATTCCTGGAGTCCGCGCGTATGCGCTGTCTGAAATCCTCCTGCTCGCTAGCCGTCGAGTGCGGCCCGATCAGCATTCCGTAGCCTCCAGACTCGTTCGCCGGCTTGACGACCAGCTTGTCGATATTCGCAAGGACGTGCTCCCGCTGCTGGTCGTCCCAGCACATGTAGGTCGGCACGTTCGGGATGATGATGTCCTCGTCAAGGTAGTACCGAACGATCTCGGGGACATAGGCGTAGACGACCTTGTCGTCGGCGACGCCCGTGCCCGGCGCGTTCACAAGCGTCACCCGGTTCCGCCGATAGGCTTCCATCACGCCGGGGATGCCGAGGAGGGAGTCGGATCGGAACGCCCGCGGGTCCAGGAAGTCGTCGTCGATTCTCCGATAAATGACGTGAACCCGTTCCAACCCCGCCGTGGTGCGCATGAATACCGTGTCGTCCTCGACGACCAGGTCGCGACCCTCCACCAGCTCGACGCCCATCTGCTGGGCGAGAAACGAGTGCTCGAAGTAGGCGGAATTGTACGGCCCCGGCGTGAGCACCGCGACCCGCATCCGCTCGAACTTTGCAGGCGCGACTTCCTCGAGCATGGCTAGGAGCCGCCCCGCGTAGTCGTTGACGCGACGGACCCCCAACCCTTGAAAGACTCTTGGAAACGTCTGCTTCATCACCGCCCGGTTCTGCAGGACGTACGAAACGCCGGACGGCACCCGAAGGTTGTCCTCGAGCACGTAGACCTGCCCGTCTCCGTTGCGCACGATGTCAGTTCCGGTTACGTGGCACCAGACGCCGTGCGGCGGGTCGAGACCGACGCACTCCTTGCGGAAGCCCTGCGCCGACTGGATAATCTCCTTCGGAATGACTCTGTCCTTGACGATCTTCTGGCCGTGGTAGATGTCGTTGATGAAGAGGTTGAGCGCCTGGATTCGCTGCTTCAGGCCTCGCTCAATCCAATCCCACTCCTTGGCGGCGACGAGCCGCGGCACGAGGTCGAACGGGAAGATTTTTTCCTGGCCCCGGTCGTCGCCGTACACGTTGAACGTGATGCCCATGCGCATCAGGTTTCGCTCCGCAGCTCGCTGCCGGCGCTCGAAGGCTCCCGCGGGCAGCGAGTTGATGCGTTCCACGAGCCTGCTGAACTCCTGCCGAGCGGTCCCGTCAGCGAGAAACAGCTCGTCGTAGAATCCGTCTGTCCTGTAAGAATCGAACTTCATTGACCCGTGGGGCGACACCTTGGGAGTGCGAGCGGGCGGCAATCCGAGAGGGCCGAGCCTCGTCCTCATCAACAGGCTAGCGCAGGTCCGATTTCGGGCAGAATCGAGTCTCTTTGTCGAATCGATAGCCCCAGTGGCGGCGGTCGCACGGAATTGCGACCGGCCCGTTCGAATGACGCCTTCCACTGGCCCTTTGCGGGTGTCTTGCGGCGAGTGCCGGCCGTGGCTGTCGCGCGACTCGAGCGCTAGGCAGCGGCTGCAAGCAATGCGATCGCCAGCACCGGACCGACGCGTCCGCTCAAGCGAAGTACACAAGCATGAAGATTGTGGATGCTCCGAGCAGCCATCCCCACGGCCGTTCGCTACGCCAGAATGCCCTTGCCGGTGCCCCTAGGGCGGCCCTGTGGCCGCGCCACGTGTACTGTTCGATTGCGGCCCCGTCCGAATCAGCCCGCACGCTCAGGACGACGAGAACTGCTAGCGCGAACGCCGCTGTCAATGCCGTTCGGTGCAGGAAGTTCAGTTGCGGGCCGAGGAGTTCGGCCAACCCGGAATCGCCCCCGACCCACGCACTGTAGCCCCACTCGATTGCAAACGAGAACAGCGGGGAGATCAGCATCGACCAGAACGACCCGGACGCGGAAGCTCGTCTCCAGAGCACGCCCGCGAGGAAAGCGACAGCCATGCCCGGTACGACGTGGCCGATCTGCGCAGGTACTTTGAGGAAGAAATTGCCGGTTGCGTCCTCGGTGTAGATCATCGCCGCAATGCACGCCGCGGTCGCCACGAACAAGAGAATCGCCACCCTCCCAATGAGAATCAGCTTTCGCTCCGACGCGCCCGGGTTGACGAATCGCTTGTAGAAGTCAAAGGTGAAAAGCGTCGCTCCCGAATTCATCATCGAGTCGATGCTCGACAGGATTGCCCCGATCAGTCCAGCCGTTATGATGCCGACCAAGCCGTAGCCCGCCGGGACGACCAGTTGCACCAGCAGAGGGAATGCGTCATCCGGCAGCGGCAGCGCCGCGATCTCGCCGCTAGCCATGCGCGACTCGAAAAGGAAGCCTGCCGCAACTCCCGTGGCGATTGAGACGAACGGGATCAGCAGCTTGAGGAAACCTGCGACCAGGATTCCCATCTGGCCGTCGAATTCCGAGCGTGCTGCCAGCGCTCGCTGCGCGATGAACTGGTTGGTAGACCAATAGAAGATGTGAATGATCAGCAGCCCGCTGAACACGCCCGTCCACGGCAGTTGCGGGTGATCGGGCGGCAGGTAGAGATGGAACTTCTGCTCGGCCTCCGGCAATGCCGCGTCCTTTGCGAGCAGGCCGCTAAGGCCGCCGATTTCGGGCTGGGCGAATACCAGCGCCGCCACGAAGATGCCCGCCAGCAGTAACAGCACCGACTGCATGACGTCCGTCCAGATGACCGCCTTGAGACCGCCGACGATGGTGTAGCTGGCTGTGACGAAGGCGAAGATCAGGATGCCGGTGATGTACCCGATCTCGAGTGGCGTGCCGTCCAGCAGGAAGCTCAGCGCCCGGGCTCCGATATAGAAGCCGAGAGCCATCCGAACGACCACCATAGTCAGGATGTTGAACGCCGAGTACAGAACGCGGCTGCGCTCGTCATAGCGCTTGGCCAGGTATTCAGAGAGGGTGTAGAGCCCCATCCTTCGATAGAGGGGCAGGAACACGAACGCAAGGATCAGCAGTCCGGCAATCGCCCCGTATTCGAAGTGAGCCTGCGCGAATCCGATCGAGTAGCCGATCCCAAGCATGCCGACCAAGTGGTCAGCGCTGACGTTGGTGCCGAAGATGGAGCCCGCCACGCCCCACCAAGGCACCGTCTTGCCGGCGAGGTAGAAGTCTTCGCTTGTGTCTTCCTTGCGTCCGACCCACAGCCCGAGTGCCAGAACCGCAACGATGCTTGTGATGAAGATGCCTATGTCAAGCGCGGATAACGGAATCGGCACGTTCTAATGCGCAACGCACTCTTGCGTTCTGGCGCTTACCAGATTCCCAGCAGCTTCCACCACAGGCTTCCGATCGAGCACCAGACTAGCAGGTTCCACAGAGCCACCACGAAGCCGGCTATCCACCACTGCTTGAAGCTGGCATAGCCCTGGGAATAGAAGATCGGGGACGGGACCGTGCCGTAGTGGGTCAGTCCCGCCGAGAGACCGCCGAGGCAGGCGAACAGGTACACGGCGAGCCCCGTCGGGGCGCCTTGGTCGAGCAGCATGAGCAGGAACACTGGCAGCAGCGTCAGGAAATGCATCGTGATGCTCGCCAACCCGTAGTGAGCGAAGAAATAGATTGGCACGGCGATGGCCAGCATGGGAAGCCAGGGCATGTCGCCAAGCGTTGCCCCGATGTAGTCAGTCAATGCCCTTGGCACGCCTGCATCGCTGAGTGCCCGTCCCAGGGTGATCACCCCGCCGTACCAAATCATGATGTCCCACACCGAGTGCTGCCGGATCGCGTCCCGCCACCGGAGGATGCCGCAGATCAGGAGCGCGGACGCTCCCGAAACCGATGCCAGAGCTACGGGGATCGCGTGCAGGTTGGATGTGATCCAAAGGCCGCAGACGACGCTGACGATCGCCACGGTCGTCCACTCGCGAGGCCCCATCCCCCCCATTTTTCGGAGTTCTTCGCTGGCAAACTCCCTGGCGTGTGGAGTGCGGCGAATCTCGGGAGGAAGGAGCTTCGAGACGATCCAGACCAAGCCGGCTACGCTCACGAGTCCCGGCACGATGCCGGCGATCGCCCATCGGGTCCAGCTCAGTTCGTAGTCTGCCAGCGTCGCAGCGATTTCGACGGCAATGAAGTTTCCCGCCTGCCCGGTTAGGAACGTTGCCGACGCAACGGCTTCGCCTTGGTAGACCGCGACCATCAGAAACGTTCCGAGCAGACTCGCGGTCGTGCCTGGTTTGGAGCCGTAGAGTTCCGCCAGGCTGCGGGTTATCGGCATGATCACGCCTCCCGCGCGGGAGGTATTGGAAGGGATCATCGTCGCGAGGGACAAGTCGCTGAGGATCAAAGCGTAGGCGACGCCGTTCGAAGTCGCGCCGAAGAAGCGCACGAACAGCAGCGCCACCCGCTTGGCCAGGGAGGTCTCGATTAGGACGTGCGCGATCAGCAGGGCTCCGACCACCAGCCACACCGCAGGCGTCGCGAAGCCGGACAGTGCCTGTTCCAAACTCATCGTGCCAGTCCAGACGGCGGCCACCAGGACTAGGAAAATCACGGCGCCGCCCGGAAACGGGCGCAGGATCAAGCCCGCGATGGCCGTGGAGAACACGCCAAGCAGTCTCCAGCCTTCGTCGGAAACGCTTTCTGGCTGGGGCAGGAGCCAGTAAACCGCGAGGCCGATTCCGACCACGGCAGCGAGACGACGCAAGTCCGGCAGCCCGCTCTCCTGTGGATTCCCAGGCATAGGCGCGTATTGTACTCGAGGGTATCGGGGTCGCGAGCGTGCGCGGGATCAGGTCGCCGAGCGGTCAGACGACTGACAGCGTTTCCGCGTCCCAGCCCACCTTGCGCCCCTCGCGGATGGAAATGTTGGCGAGCTGGACGATCAGGGCCGCTTGAAATCCCTTGTCCATCGTGGCACGCGGGGTCTCGCGGGTCCGGACGCAGCGGAGGAAGTCCATCACGTGATCGATCGTCGCCTGGGCGAAGCCGCCGGGTTGCTCCTTGGAGAAGGACGCTGTCTCGGGCGAGGCGTGGTCGTAGACCCGCAGGAACTCCCGTCCGATGTCCATCCGCGCCAGCGAGCCGTCGTACGCATTGAGCTGGTCAGCGCGCATCGCGTAGCGCATCGCGTTGTAGTTGATCGTGAATATCGCGAGGAAGCCTTCCGGGTACTCGGCTGCTACGACCACTGACTCGGGGAGGTCCATGCCTTCGATATGCGGCTTCAGTGCCGTGGCGTTGACGGAGACCGGATACCCCGCGTCCATGATCAGGTGGATCGAATCGTAGATATGGCAGCCTTGGTCCTGGGTTATGCCACCCGAATACGCGGATAGGCTGCGCCAGTTGAAGAAGGTGAGCGGATCCTCGGGGACTTCGGGCGCGGGCCCGAGCCATCCCTTCCAGTTGATGGGTCCCGTGAAGCTCGAACGCCGGGGCTCGGTAACAGAGTTGAGCCAATAGGTTCGGACCATCCGCACCGTTCCCAGTTTCCCGTCGCGACGCATGTCGCGCGCCTCGAGATAGAGGTTATAGCTTCGCCGCTGCATGCCGACCTGGACAATGCGATCCGAGCTGCGCTCGGCTTCGACTAGTTCCTTGCCTTCTTCCGGCGTGTGGCAGAGCGGCTTTTCGACATAGACGTCCTTGCCCGCGGCCATTGCATCGAGCGTCATGCGGTGGTGCCAGTGCTCGGGCGTCGCGATCAGCACAGCGTCCACGTTGCTGTCGTCAAGAACCTTCCGGTAGTCCCTGTAGGCCTGCGTGCCGGGGCCCGCGGCTGACAGGCCGGCTTCGAGGTTGGGCTCGTAAACGTCGCAGACGCCGTGAACCTTGAGGTTCGGATCCCGCTTGAATTCGGACATGACGCGCTTGCCCCGTCCTCCAGCGCCGATCAGGGCCAGCCGGACGGTTTCGCTAGGCGTTTGGGCAAGCGCCGCACCGGCGGATGAAAGGAAGAAAATTCTCCGGTTCATGGCACCGAAGATTCTCGCACACCGTCCGGGAAATTCCATGACGGCGATGCGGTTCCGGCCGAGACATGCGCTCAGCAGCGCCACATGCCGAGCGTCAGGCGCTCGCCGGGGGCATTACACTGTTTGCTGGCCGGTCCCAGGCGGAATCAATGGACTCGCCTCGGCCCGAGCGAAAGCGGCGTGCTCACAAGGCTGAAGATCCGGAATTTCAAGCGGTTCGACCGGGTTGAGGTCGAACTGGGCAGTCCGGTCGTCTTCCTAGGGCCCAACAACTCGGGAAAGTCGACTGCGATGCAAGCGATTGCCCTTTGGGAGATCGGGCTCAAGAGGTGGCGGGAGAAGTGGTCTGGTTCGAAGGCCGTAGCGACCCGTCCGGGCGTGACGCTCAACCGTCAGGATCTCGTTGCCATGCCGGTCCCGAAGGCGAACCTCCTATGGAGAAACCTGCACGTTCGGGATGTGAAACGCCAGGAGGGGCGCCAAGTCACCTCGAATGTCAGGGTCGAGATCGTTGTCGAGGGGACCAGCGGCGGGTCGGCCTGGGAGTGCGGCCTGGAATTCGACTATGCGAACGAGGAGTCGTTCTACTGCCGACCGCTCCGGACCGAAGACGTCAGCAAGTCACCCCGCATGGCCGTTCCTGACGAGGCGGGCTCGGTTCGCACGGCCTTCCTCACTTCGATCTCGGGCCTCGCATCGACCGAGATGCTCCTCGCTCCCGGGGCGGTTGCGGTCCGGATCGGCGAGGGCAGGACTGCCGAGGTGCTGCGCAACCTGTGCCTCAACGTCCATGGCGAGCAGCCGGAGAAGTGGCAATTGCTTGCCGAACGGATCCGTGCCCTATTCGGCGTCGAGATCGATGCGCCAAAGTACCAGCCCGAGCGCGGAGAAATTACGATGTCGTTCCGGGAAGGTGGCATCGAGTTGGACATTTCCTCTGCGGGGCGGGGCTTTCACCAGACGCTTCTGATGCTCGCCTATATGTACGCGCGTCCATGCTCGGTGGTGCTGCTCGACGAACCCGATGCTCATCTCGAGCCCTTGCGCCAGCGCCAGGCGTACCGAACGATTCGCGAAGTCGCGAGCGAGACTGGCTGCCAGGCGATCATCGCCACCCACTCGGAGGTCCTGCTGAACGAGGCTGCCGACCAGGATCTGGCTCTGGCGTTCATAGGGCAGCCGCATCGGATCGGACGGCAGTACCGGGAGCGCGTTTCGCGATCGCTCCGGGAAATCGGCTTCGAGCACTACATGCAGGCAGAGCAAACTGGCTGGGTGCTGTACCTGAGCGGGCCCACGGACCTGTCTGTCCTGCAGGGGCTTGCGCGCCGGCTAGGTCACGACGCCTCCATTCAGGTGCTGCAACGACCCTTCGTGCACTACGTCGCAGATTCCGCAGACGCTGCGGCGCACCATTTCCAGTCGCTTGTCGGAGTAGTGCCGTCCGTACGCGCACTGGCGCTTTTCAACGGTTCCGTCGGATGCACTGCCAGCCCCCCTGACTTGCCCGGCATGTTGTGCCTCGGCTGGAAGCGCTGCCGAATCGAGGACTACGTATGCACGCCCGCGGCCTTGGAAGCCTACGCAGTCCGGGAGGGCCGGACGGAGGCTGCCGGACCGTTGTTCGCTTCGGACCAGGCCGACACGCGCCTCGCGGCGATGCGCAAGGCGATCGAGGAAACGGTGCTGGAACCGGTGCGCGAGCCGGATTCGACGAGCAGCTCCGGGGGCAGGGGAAACGTTCTCGTCTCGGTATTTCGAGCGTACCGGTCGAACCTTGGAGTCAGCGACAGCATACCGGTGCCCAATGCGGGAGATCTGGTCGGGGATCTCCCGGAAAACGACATCGACCCGGAGATTCGGGAGAAGCTGGACGCTATCGTCGGTGTCGCCGAAAGCGCGAGCCGAGACAACTTATCTTGAGTGGCCCTGAAACCCGGATCTTATCGCCCGAGATGGAGGGACTTGGGTCCAATCCGAGCTGGCCCGCCCAGTGCCAAGAGGTCGAGCTAGTGACGGCTGCTCGAAGCGAGTTCGACAATCCTTTGCCTAGTCAGGTAGCAGGAGCCTGAGGTCAAGACGAGGATCGTCACGCCGACGGCCCAATGGGCACGGAAGATCAGGTATTGGATACACACGGCGATGGCCATCATGACCCCGCCAATCATCACGAGGCCTGGACCGAGCGGCGGTCGGCTTGAGTCTTTCTGATTCCTAAATGGAAATCCGTCGACCAATCCTAGGCCCAGTCCCAGGTACAAGGAAGTAACAGCCACGCTGTTGGGGGCGAGTAGGGCAGCATCGAAAACCCCAAGGATGGCAGAGTCAAGACGAGGCAGGCGAGGTTCGGAACTATTGCCACTAAGAGCAATGGGCCTGCATGCACTTTCCTCGCAAATGGATGCGGCGAAGTAGGGGGTACGACAATAGAGGCATGGCAACCGAGGGCACGTCTCGCGACGTCTTCGCCACCCGCAAGGCTGCGCTACTCGCGACTGCACTGGCGATCGCCAGCGTGGGAATCCCCTTTTGGTTCTGGATGGACACTTGGTTCGGCAAGGAGCTGACCGAGGAGCAGATCGAGGAGTACCTGACAGACGCCGAGCGGCCCCGCAGGGCTCAGCACGCGATGGCGCAGATCTCGCAGCGCATCACGGCAGGTGACGAGTCCGTGAAGGTCTGGTACCCGAAGCTTCTGGATTTGGCGCGCCACGAGCTTCCAGAGCTTCGCCTGACCGTGGCGTGGCTTATGGGCGACGATCCATCCAGCGAGGAGTTTCATGGCGCGCTCCGATTGCTCGTTGCAGATCCCCATCCAATGGTTCGTCGCAACGCCGCGCTCGCACTGGCGAGATTCGGCGATTCTGTCGGACGCGACGAGATGCGTGCGATGCTCCAGCCGTACCGCCTCTCGACCGATCACGCGGGTGTCGTCACCAACCGGCTCGAGCCCGGTGACGCTTTCGACGCTGGGGCGCTGCTTGTGAGGGTCCAGCCGGACGGGGAGGGAGAAGCGTTGGATGTGAGGGCGCGGCTCCCCGGAATCGTTGATCGGCAATTGCGTGCCGATGGCGACAGCGTCGCCATCGGGGCCGAAGTGACCGTAGTCCGCCCTGAATCGACGCATGTCTTGCAGGCGCTTGCCGGGCTCTATCTGGTCGGCACGCCCGAGGACATCGACGTGGTGAGGCCCTACCAAAGGCCCCGGGACGGACTGGGCATGCAGGTTGCCCAGCAAGCCGCGCTGACTTTGGAGAAGATTCGCGAGCGCTCCTCCGGTCAGGGCGCGGGCAACGAGCCAGACGGCTCCATTTGATCCAGCGTCAGGATCTCGAAGCTCTCGGGATCGTTCACCATGCGGTCGACCAGCGCCACGTGCATCGCGTGACCCGCCTGCGTTGCGACCACCCTTCCGACGACCGCGTGACCGAGCAGCGCGATGTCGCCGATCAGGTCTAGGAGCTTGTGCCGGCAGGGCTCGTCTGCGAACCGGAGCCCCCCTTCGTTGAGCACGCCGCCACTACCAAAGCAGACGGCGTTCTCCAGCGACGCCCCGCGGATCAGCCCCATGTCGCGCAGGGCGTCTAGATCGCGCTCGAAGCCGAACGTCCTGGCCGAAGCGATCTCGTCCAGGTAGGCCCGAGGCGTGACCGTCATTTCAAGTCGCTGCTCTCCCACCAGGGGGTGGGGATACTGCGTTTCGCAAGCGACTTCGAAAGCGCCTGCCGGCTCGACCGAGATCCTCTTGTCGTTCTCGGAGACCTCGATTCGCTTTCGGACCCTCATGTATCGCCTGCGCCGCCGCTGCCTGCGAATGCCGGCCTGGCGTATCAACTCAGCGAACGGCTGCGCGCTGCCGTCGAGGATCGGCACTTCCAAGTTGTCGACCTCGACCCGGACGTTGTCGATTCCGAGCGCTCTCAACACGCTCAGCAGGTGTTCCGTAGTGGAAAGCAACACGCCCTGGCGCATGAGGCTAGTGGCGTAGGCCACCTTGGCGACGTGCCGCCAACTGGCTCGGATCTCGAAGCCGTCAAGGTCCGTCCGGACGAAGACCACGCCTCGGCCGGCAGCCGAGGGCATCATGCGCAGCTTGACCGGAACTCCGCTATGGAGCCCGACGCCGCCTATCTCTACCGGCTTGCTGATCGTGTGCTCGTACAGAGCGCTGCCGTCGTCGGGAAAGGGCATCCGCCGATCCGGTCCCTCTATCTTGATAGCAGGTTGCCCGAAGTTTTCCAAATGGTTGCTAGATAAGGAATTCGACACACCAAGGCGTGTCAATCATGCAACTGTTCGAAACTAGATCACGCCGTACAGGCGCCCGCGGTTGAGCAGGAGGAGCGGGTCGAAATCGGCCTTGATTCGCTGCATGACGTCGATCTCGTTTCCGGAAGCTGGCCATTGGACAATGCCGCGCTTCACCTCGTCAGACGCGGCCTCCAGTGTCGCGTGGCAGCCATGGCTGCGAAGGCTCTCGGCTGCTAGGCGCGCCGTCTCTTGATCAGGGGCCAGGCAAATCCCCGTACCGTTGCCTGCCCTGAGTACTGCGGCGCAGCCAGCCTGACCCGATCGCTCCAGCAGCCCTCCGAGTCCCGAAAGGACAGTGGACACTCGAATGACGGCACCGCCGGGCTGGGCCTCGAGCCATTGCGGGCCGCACTCCCTGACCTGGTCCCAGGTCTCCTGCGGCAGGGATTCGAGTTCGACGCCTGCCTTGGCTGCAAGCGACTTGTACGCGTCGTCGAATCGGCGCGTGGCGGCGGGACTGCCCGACGATTCGACCAGAAGGGAATGCGATGCGCTCAAACCGACATGCCGCGATGCGATCGGATCCAGCCAATCGATGGCTGCCGGTTGCAGGGCGGCGCCGAGGATCTCGCGATGCACTTCGAGAAGCGTGTCGACGGACTGTGACTTGAACGCAAACGATGCCGCCGATTCCGGCATCGGGAAGACCTTGAAGTTGGCTGACGCGATGACCGCGAGCGTCCCGAACGATCCGATCATGAGCTTGCCCATGTCGAGACCGGTGACGTTCTTAACGACCATTCCGCCAGAACTCACGAGCTTGCCGTCCAACGTCGCGAAGCGCATGCCGATGACCATGTCGCGGGCCGTTCCGAAGCGCCTCCGGCGGGGCCCGCTCGAATTCGAGGCCAGCGCGCCCCCGACGGTGGCATCCGAACCGAACGGAGGATCCAATGGCAGGAACTGGTTGTTTTCGGCGAGAATACGGTCGAGTTCGGAGAACCGCATGCCGGCTTCGACGCTGACCGTCAGGTCGGCGGGCTCGTAGGCGAGCAGCTTGGAGAGGTTGCGAGTCTCCAAGCGGTACTTCGCCTCTGCGACGGGACCGCCCACTAGACATTTTGAGAACGCCCCCCCGGTCTCGATGCTGGCCTGCTCGTCGCCGCAGCGTCGCAGGGTGTCGCGCAGGTCTTCGGGGGTTGCCGGTGCGAGCGATTCAGGCATAGGCTAGCGGCGGGAGCATTGCAGCACTCAGGCAGGCGATTCAGCAAGAAGCCTGCTCGTCGCCATCGCCATCGGACAAATGCTAGGAGAGCAGGCCTCGCTCACATCACCTGCTCGAAGATCGCGAAGTCTCCCGGGTTCCATGCCTGAGCGATGACATAGAGCTTGCCGTTGGCCTTGTGCAGGACGGCATTGTGCACGTGCTGGAAGTTCTCCAGCCCCAGTTCGGCCTTCGGCATGATCGTCGAGACCAGCTTGTCGTCTTCGAGAATATAGATCGGCGCGCCCTTCGGGCGGTCCGGCCCGTGAAGCGCACCCACGACTCCCAGGTTATCGAGGTAGTCAACGTCGCAGGGGAAGGATCCGAGCGGGAGCTTGAGCGTGGAGATGTACTGCCCGTGGCGGGTGAAGCGGTCGATCTCGGCGTTGGGACGGTCGGCGACGTCGATTCGCTGGCCCGTGCCGAACTGGCCCGGACCGGTGCCCTTGCCGCCGAACGCGAGGTCATACCAAGAGACCTTGAACGGGTTGGCACTTTCGATCTTGGCGGTGACGACGTAGTCGAGCGAGGAGTACCCAGTCGCGACATACAGCAGGCTGCCAAGCTTTTCGACGTCCGTCGGCACGAAGTTGCCGCGTCCGAAGAAGTACTGCGTTGCGGTCGGGAATCCGAGATCCTTGGTGCCATCGGGCGAGGTGAGCGTGTGCTCGAGCTTGCCCTCCAGGTCCGTGGTGTAGACCGCCGCGGTTCCGTTGCCCGGGAACGTAAGATGGGCCCCTCCGTCCGAGTCGTACCAGATCGTCGCGTTGTGCATGTTGTGAGGCTTCATCGCGTCGTCTGTTGCCAGCATCTTGGTTTTCGCCAGGTCCGAGCTGACCTGGATGATCCCCGCGCCCGGAAGCGCGAAATAGACTTCGCCTTTGCCGTCCCGGCGGTCGACCGCGAAGCCGCCATGCGCCTTCTCGAGCACGTCCTGCGCTTCCTGTGGCAGATGGCTGCCCTTGTACACGACCTTGAACTGGTAGTTCCCCTGCCCGCTGACCAGGTGGTTGTCCGCCTCGGTCGGAGCGGGAGCCAGCCCCGCCTGCCATCCGAAGACGAGAAGGGCCGCGAAGAGCGCAGTGATCGCTGTGCGTTGCATGGTTGCTTACCTCGCCAATACTGTACACGAAACGTCGGATTCTAGGTAGCGGGAGCCAGGAGTCCGAATGCGCCTCCTGTCCATCGCACCGTCGGCGGTTCCCGTCGAAGGAGTCGCCCGGTGGGATCATTCGCACGGTGATCCTTGCCAGCACTGCTTCCGATGCATGTGGCTCTTCCGACTCAATTCAGTGTTGGATGCGCCGTGCGATCTCTGTACTCTTTCCTCGCTCTCACCACGTCCACTCAACCAAGGTCGGCCCGCTAGGTGACTTCTGCGGTCACTCGCTTCGACTCCCTTGCAGGGCCGCTCGTTCCAAGCGTAAGACGAGTCCATCATGGCCCGATCACTCAAGATTTCACCGATCGCCTTTGCGTTGGCCTTGGCTTTTCTCCCTGGCAGCGCGCGGGCGGATAGTTCCCAAGCGCAGGACCGCGTTGTCCTTTCGAAAGGTGTCCGCGGCAGGATCCAAGGACCGGGACTTCGACCTGCCAAGCTAGTCTTCACGGATTCGGCCGTTACGGTCGAAGTCGATGGCGAGACCTCTGAGCGCTTCGAATACACCGACCTTCAAGTCCATCGAGCACGGGTCCGCATACGCTTGCCACTCTTCGACAAGACCTACTGGCTGGCGACGCTGCCGATGGTGCCCGTGTACTTTCTCACCGGCCCGTACTTTCTGGCGGGCTCCCTCGGGGCCTCCCATGCACTCATCCTGCCCCGCTGGCTAAAGAGTCGTGGCACCGAGCAATGGCTGAGTCTGCACTCCAACCAAGCGCATCGATGCTCCCACATAGTTCTTCCTCGCAAGAAGAGGTTCCGGATGGCGATTCTCGAAGAACTCGCTAGCCGGGGCAAGCGGGAACTGCGCGTCCGCCCGCCCGATCACGTCTCGCTTCGCGACTGACCTCCCTACTTCGCGGAAGGCGACCCGGCTCTGGCCCGGAGCCCTCGCGACTACAGGAAAGGCCGTTGCCTTGAACCTCTGGGCGACATGGTGCGGGACTTGCCGAGAGGACCGGTCCCGGTTGGAACGCTTCCAAGAGCGGTGCTCGGAGGATGGTCTCGTCGTGCTCGAGGTGGGTGACGGGACTGCTGGCGAGGTACGCCAGTATCTCGAAGCGGCCGGGATCAGCTAGCCTGCGCTGCAAGGCCAAGGGGGTAGGGTCGTCCGCCGCTACTAGGTAGACGCGATTCCGACCCGCTTGCTCATCGGCAACGGCGGTCATGTGCGAAGGCGGATCGAGAGATACACATAAGAGGGCGCCCTTGCGAAGGCGCTCCAGCCCCATCTCTTGCGGCCTGTCGGCGGTTCCGACCACTGACATGTGGTCTTGGGCTCGGCTGCCTGTCGGCTATCGAGTTTCCACCTGAGCCCGTATCCCTGAGAGGCCGGAATGCGAAGAAGGAATCGCTCCATCGGTTACGCCTGGGAACGTCGTTGTACCAGCACATTCGGGCTCGCGGTAAACTCGAACTGGCAAGCAATTCACGGCGACATCCGGAATCCGGCGCAGATCATTCCACACTGCGAGGGTAGGGCTCGTGTCGGGTGGTCGCGCGGTCCTGGAATTCGGCGCTCGGGCCCGACATGGCTCTTGGCGAAGCCGGCCTAGCGGTCGACGCCAGTATTTGCGGGGTTTGGCTTTGTCCGCTGATCGACCAGACGAAATGCATGTCGAAGCGCCGCCGCTCGGGTCACCCGATGCGAGCCTAACCTACGACAGACTCGACTTCCTCCTCCGCAACCATTCCGCGTGGCGCCTCTTGCGGTCCGACCACGCGGCCCTCGTCGCGAGCTTCTTGCATAGTGCCTTCGTCGGGCCAAACAAACGGGTGTTGCCGGAGAGCGACTTGGCCGAGACATTGGAAGACTACTTGTTTGGCATCCGAGAACGGGCCGGTGAGAACGCCTTCCCCAAGAGTGCGCTCGAGTATCTCGACGATTGGGCGCAGCCGCAGAAGGAATGGCTGCGCAAGTTCTACATTGACGGTTCCGACGAGCCCCACTTCGATCTCACGCCCTCGACCGAGAAGGCGATCGCTTGGATCACTTCGCTCTCGGGGCGCGGCTTCATCGGTACGGAGTCACGGCTCTTGACGCTATTTGAATTGCTAAGGCAGATCAGCGCAGGCGCCGAGACGGACCCGAAGGCCCGGGTGGAGGAGTTGAATCAACGAAAGAGTCAAATAGAGATCGAAATCGAGCGTGTGCGGCAAGGAGACATGCACGTGCTCGACGATACCGAACTGAAGGATCGCTTCCAGCAGTTCATGCAGATTTCCCGCGATCTGCTCAGCGACTTTCGAGAAGTCGAGCAGAATTTTCGCTCGCTAGATCGCCAGACTCGAGAACGCATCACATTGTCCGAAGGATCCAAGAAGGATTTGCTCGACGAGTTCCTCGGAAAGCGCGACGCGATAGCCGATTCTGACCAAGGCCGCAGTTTCCGTGCCTTCTGGGATTTCCTAATGTCCGAGGACCGCCGCGACGAGTTCACCTCGCTGTTGGAACGCGCACTCGCGCTGCCGCCGATAGACGAGATGAATCCAGGTACAAGGATGAGGCGGGTCCACTACGATTGGATGGACGCTGGCGGCCATACGCAAAGAACGGTAAGGGACCTTTCGCGCCAGCTACGGCAGTTTCTCGACGATCGGGCGCAGTTGGAGAATCGTCGGATCATGGATCTCCTCCGTGGCATCGAGAAGAGCGCATTGGCCTTGAGGGACATCGCGCCCACTGGAAACATCACCGAAATCGAAGGTGCGGCTGCCGGCGTCAACCTGCCGATGGAGCGTCCGCTGTACAGGCCTCGGACCAAGCACGTGGTCAATGAGATCCAGCTAGAGGTTGGAGACGAGGACTTGGACACGTCGGCTTTGTACGCGCAGGTGGTCGTGGACAAGTCGCGCCTTCTTGATCATGTTCGCCGCGTCCTGCAGAACCAGTCCCAGGCCACTTTGCAGGAGATTTGCGAGTTGAGGCCGTTAGAGCATGGCTTGGCCGAATTGCTGGCCTATCTGCAGTTGCCGGGGGACTCCCTAAAAATGGCGGTCGATGACAGCGCAACCGAAATTGTGCTGTGGCGCGCCAAGAGTGCAAGCGGTCTGCCCGTCACGAAAGCGGCACGTGTTCCGCGCGTAATATTCATGAGGTGAATGTGTCCGAGCCGCCGGTTGATGACACTCCGTCGAAAGACGCACTGCCACGCGTAGTCATCCCTCTTCTCAAGGGAGTCGTTCAGCGACGGGACGACGAGTTGATCTGGCAGTCACTTGTCGACATGCAAGGGCGGGTTCGCGACTACGTCAGCGTGCTGAACCTACGACTCGAGCTTGACGAGGCTGAAGGCTATGCGTTCCTGCGTTCGCGCCTAGCATCGGATGAGCAGCAAGAGGACAAGCTGCCGCAACTCATCACGCGCCACCCGCTTTCGTACCCAGTCAGTCTGATCCTTGCCCTATTGCGGAAGCGTCTCGTTGAATTCGACGCAGAGGGCGGCGATACGCGCTTGGTATTGACGCGGGACGAGATTGCGGAAATGGTGAGGGTATTCCTTCCAGACAGCAGTAATGAAGTTAGGCTCAGGAAGCGACTTAACGAGCAACTGAGTCAGATAGTTAGGCTCGGGTTCTTGCGTCGCATGACTTCTAGTGCTCCCGGGACGCAGCACAGATATGAAGTGCAAAGGATAATCAGGGAATTTGTGACTGGCCAGTGGCTTGCCGAGTTCGGAGCAACGCTATCCGAGCGTATTCGTCTCGCTGCGATCCAAGAGGATAGAGAAGATGGCTAGCTCTCAGATCGGATTCGACTATCTCGAGGGCGACCCGCTTACGGGATACCGCCTGGAACGGTTGGAGGTGCTCAACTGGGGCACATTCAACAAGCATATCTGGACATTGGTGCTGGACGGAAGGAACGGTCTTCTCACAGGCGAAATAGGAACCGGGAAGTCCACGCTAGTGGATGCGGTCACAACACTGCTTGTTCCCGCTCATCGAGTGGCTTACAACAAGGCAGCTGGTGCCGCTACCCGCGAACGCTCGCTTCGATCCTACGTGCTGGGCCACTACAAGGCCGAGCGAGGCGAGTTTGCCGATTCATCCGCGCGACCTGTCGCCTTGCGAGACAACAAGAGCTTCTCCGTCGTTCTCGGCGTCTTCAAGAACGTCGGCTATTCGCAAGTCGTGACGCTGGCGCAGGTATTCTGGATCGCCGACGGTGCCGGCCAGCCGAGGCGGCTCTTCGCCGCTGCTGAACGCGAAATGTCAATTGCCGGCGATTTCTCCCGATTCGGAACCGAGATCGCGCAACTGCGCAAGAGACTCCGTCGCAACGATGTGAGTGTCTGGGACAGCTTTCCTCCTTATGGCGCCTGGTTCCGGCGGCGATTTGGAATTCACAACGAACAAGCTCTCGAACTATTCCACCAAACAGTTTCCATGAAGTCCGTCGGGAACCTGACAGACTTCGTCCGCAATCACATGCTGGAGCCGTTCGACGCTGTCCCGCGGATCGAAGCCCTGATATCCCATTTCGACGACTTGGACCGAGCACACGAAGCGGTTCTCAAGGCCAAGCATCAGATCGAGTTGCTCGTGCCCTTGGTCGAGGACTGCGACCGCTATGCCGCCCTGTCCGAGAGCATTGACGACTTGAATCAGACGCGAGCAGCCCTGAGCCCCTATTTTGCGAGCCTGAAGCTTGAGTTGGTGGACGAGCGCATCAAGTCGATCCGGGATGACCTCGCAAGGCAGACTGCTGCTATTCGACGTTGTGACGAGCGGAGAGACACTCTCGCGGCCAAGATCGACGATCTCAAGCGTGACATTACGGAGAGCGGCGGCGACCGGCTCAACCGCCTCGATGCCGCCATACGGAACCTGGCCGTAGAACGAGACAGGCGTGCTCGCAAGTCCGACGAATACTCCGTCCTTCTCCGGAAGATCGACGAGAAGATGCCCGACAGCGCCGACGGGTTCGAATCACAATGCCGGAGATTGGCAGATCTTGCCGAGGAGGCGCGCGGGGCTCGTGACCGTGTGCAGAACGACCTTATGGAACGGAAGGTCTCATTTCGCCAGGAGAAGGACAAGCACGACGTTCTCGCTGCCGAGATTGCCAGCCTCAAGGCCCGAACCACGAACATTCCCACTACACAGATCGCGATGCGCCGCAAGATCTGCGAGGCAGTGCATCTTGAGGAGTCCTCGGTGCCGTTCGTGGGAGAGCTTGTGGGTGTTAAAGAGGAGGCGCTCGCATGGGAAGGGGCCGCTGAAAGGCTGCTGCGGAGTTTCGGGCTCTCCCTGCTGGTGGCCGACCGCTACTATCCGGTCGTCGCGGCTTGGGTCGACAAGACCAACCTCAGAGGCCGCCTCGTCTACTTCCGCGCCCGGGAACAGCGGGGCCAGGCGCCGGAATTGCATCGCAACTCCCTCGTGAAGAAGCTCACTGTCAAGCCAGACTCTTCGTTCTACGGCTGGCTGAACCGGGAACTTTCGCGCCGGTTCGACATGGCGTGCTGCGCAACACACGAGCAGTTCAGGCAGGAGCCACGCGCGATCACCCAGTCCGGCCAAATCAAGGCCCCAGGCGAGCGTCACGAGAAAGACGACAGGTATCGCATTGATGATCGGGCACGGTACATCTTGGGCTGGGAGAACGCAGCCAAGATCGATACGCTGGAGGCTCGAGCGCGGTTGATCGAAGCGCGCCTTACCGACCTCGGCGGGCAGATCGCAAGCATGGAATCCGATCTGAGAAGCGTCAACGTGCGTGTCGACACTCTGTCAAGAATCGAGTCTTATTCTAGTTTTCGGGAGATCGATTGGCAAACCACAGCGAGCCAGATTGCAGAATTAACCAAAGAACTAAATCAACTTAGATCCGCATCCGACAAGCTCATGCAGCTCAAGAATGAGCTTGATCGAACTAAGAACCTACTGAATAGCGCCGAAAAAGATCGAAACCAGAAGACAAAGGCACTTGGAGGCATTGAAGAGAAGCTGAAAAGACATGAGGTGCTGCAAACAGAAGCCTTGGCGATACTAGAAGAGTCAGATATTGAATCCGTAAAGTCTCGTTTCGAATCGCTTTCGACAATTCTATCGGAAATATTGGGCGACCGTATACTCAGAGTGGAGTCTTGCGACAAGAACGAGAGAATGATCGATGTAGGGTTGAAGAAAAACATCGATTCAGAAAGTAAAACTCAAAGATCCATACAATACAAAGTCACTGCATCGATGATCGGATTCAGTAATACATACCCACTGGAAACATCCGAGTTCGATCCAAGTATGGAATCACACTCCGAGTACCGTGACCTCCTAGGCCGGTTGCAATCAGACGATCTTCCGAGTTTTGAAGCGCGTTTCAAGAAGTTGTTGAACGAGAATACGATTCGCGAGGTCGCAAACTTTCAATCAATTCTTGACCGTGAGCGTGAAACCATCAAGGGCCGCATCGAGCACATCAATGACTCCCTTGCTGAAATCGATTATAACCCCGGCCGTTTCATCAAGCTCCAGGACCGGTACGCTCCAGACCAAGAAATTCGAGATTTTCGAAAGAGCCTTAAGGAATGCACAGAAGGAGCATTGAGCGGATCCGACGACGACCAGTATTCAGAAGGGAAATTCCTTAGAGTGAAGGCTGTCATTGAGCGCCTGCGAGGTCGCGAAGGGTCAGCGGAGCTCGACCGTCGCTGGGTGTGGAAGGTGACGGATGTGCGTAACTGGTTTGTCTTCGGAGCCAGCGAGCGCTGGCGGGAGAGCGACGTCGAGTATGAGCATTACTCTGATTCGGGAGGTAAGTCCGGAGGACAGAAGGAAAAGCTCGCATATACGGTGCTTGCGGCAAGCCTCTCGTATCAATTCGGCTTGGAGCCGGGGTCTGTTCGCTCTCGGTCGTTTCGATTCGTTGTCATCGACGAAGCCTTCGGGCGTGGATCCGACGAGTCCACTCAGTACGCACTGACATTGTTCTCCAAGCTCCACTTGCAACTGCTGATCGTCACGCCGTTGCAAAAGATCCACGTCATCGAGCCGTACGTCGAAAGCGTCGGGTTTGTGCAGATTGACGACGACCGTGATTCGAGACTACGCAATCTGTCGGTCAGGGAATACAACGAGGAGAAGCAGGCCGCTGGTGGAGTAGCCTAGACTCGTCTTGCTTTCGATGGGTCGAGTCGGGAGCCATGATTTCGGGAGCAGCTGGCTTGGAAGAAGCGAAGGCAACGCCGGTGGATCGAATCGATCGACATGACTAGCGAACGTGCCGGCCCATCTTGGACGACTGTCGAGGATCTGCGCCTTCAGGTGAGGCGGCTCTGGGAGCGGGGCGCGATTCTCTCGGACATTGCTTCCGGGGGCGAATTGTTTCCCAAGCGCCTCGTCCTCAGGACTCCTACTTCCGTCGAGTTGCGGGATCACTTCGAGAGCGCCCGTTCATGGAGCGTGTCGCTTCGGTCTGCGCCACACCTACACCTGACCGCGCGGGAGTCCCGGCATCGTGTGTTCGGCGTTAACTCGCTACCGCGTGAAGCTCGGGTTGATACTCCTGAAGATGCTGCTGCGATGATTGGCAAGCGGCGTGAACTGGAGCGATTCCGAAAGCTGCTAGGAGTCGTTGGAGACCGCCAGCCGGCGTTGCTGCCGTGGCTCGCACGGAAGCCGATTCGGGCATTGCGGCTTGGTTCCGATTGGGGCGGACTGCTCAATATCCTCCAGTGGCTGGAGGAAAACGCTCGGCCGGGCATCTACGTACGCCAGATGGATGTCGCGGGCGTAGATACGAAGTTCGTGGACAAGCACCGCAGTGTTCTGGCAGAGTTGCTGGACATCGTTTTGCCCGTGGAGTCCATCGACCCGACCCAGACCGGCGCCACTAGGTTTGCCAGTCGTTACGGCTTCAAGAGCAAGCCCGAGCGGGTCCGGATCCGCATCCTAGACCCGAAATGCGCTCTGTTGCCGTGGCGAGATGACGAGGGAGGCCAGGACCTGACACTCAGCGCGACTCGTTTCTCCACGCTCCAAACCCCTGCTTCCAGGGCGATCATCACCGAGAACGAGATTAATTTCCTCGCACTGCCTCCGATGGAACGCACGATCGCGATATTCGGTAGCGGGTACGGGTTTGACGCGGTAAGTCAAGCCCGGTGGCTGATGCGTTGCAGTCTCCACTACTGGGGCGACATCGATACACATGGTTTCGCCATCCTCGATGAACTCCGTGGTCACTTCGGGACTGTTAACTCGTTCCTGATGGACCGCAAGACATTCCTCGCATTTGAAGCCTTTTGGGTTTCGGAGCCTTCGCCCACATACCGGCGCCTGCGAAGGCTCACTCGACCGGAGGCCCTGCTCTACGAAGATCTTCGAAACGATACGTTCGGTGCGAGCTTGCGCCTCGAGCAGGAGCGCATTCGATTCGGATGGGTGCAAGACGCGTTGGCGGCGCTGCCGAGCCCGGCTTCACCGGAAAGCCAGGTGCCGGCCGGTCCGGACTTCCGGGCCGACCGCCCGTGACACCTGGACTTGGAACTCCCTCGAGACGGCTCGGGCAGTTGGTCGGAATCGTTTCTGAGGCTGGTAGTGCGACGACTTGAGCGTGACGACACGGCCGGATTCCAGTCGCCTGGTGGCCTTCGCTATAGGCTGATTGTAGTGCAGCATCGCACCTGGAGAGGCTAGGATCCCCGGATATAATTCTCCAGATCCGTGCGACTAAGTCCAATTGTTTTGGCAACGCTAAGAACAATTCTTTCCTTAAGGCCCCTCTTCATCGGGATGACAACGGGCCTGCTAGCTCCCCGCTTGGTCATGATATAGTGATCGCCGCGATGCCGGTCGAATCTGTATCCCTTACCCAGTGAGAGATCCCTGAGTTCCTTTCAATCAAACGGACGCACGACTGAAAGTTCCCAGCTCATCTTCTGCTAGCAATGCGGGGATGAACCCTTCTAGAAAGTCTCCTCCACGTCCTCCAGAAACGCGAAACTTGATAGTATCGTTGTAAGCATTCAGGTCTCGGGGCGCTACAGTTCAGCGCTGTCGCAGAACCAGGAGAGTAGCGCAGGGACAGGCGAACTGGATTTCTGGGGCAACCTCAACGCTGCGGCAAGGAGTTCCGGTGTGGCCGGAGGAGCAACCGGTCGGCGTCGGTGGAGCGGGTGGATGGGCAAGCAAGCATAGAACGGCTGAGCAGCAATTCTAATTTTGGGCGAACTGGCCAGTGTATGGCGGAACCACCGAGCGTTTGTGCTCGTCGGAGTGAGGCCGTTCCAGAGGCGCTGGGGCGGCTGGGAATGCGAGCCGGGGGCTCCGGGCCGCAGCGCAGCGGCCAAGCGGCGCTGGCAGGCCGGGCGAGGCACACTCCCGCTGGGCTCCCGAGGGAGCCCAGCGGTGGTTGGGTGGCTGGCTCGCTGTGTCATGACAGTGCGGGCGCGGCCGCGCGGGGGTTGGCCGTGGGGGGGGCTTCCTCCAGCAGGGCCGCGAACAGCACGGTCCAGTTGGGGAAGCACTCCCGCTTGGTGAGGTAGCGCAGCTCCTCGAAGAACTCGCGCCGCGTGCCGGCCCGCTGGCGGCATCGCCGCCACAGCTGGCAGGCACAGTCCTGGACCTCGTGTAGCGCAAAGGCGAACAGGTTCAGCGTCGCGAGCAGGTTGGCCAGGCCCTTGTTCCCGTGCCCGAAATTGCGCTTGATGTTGTAGCCGTGGCGCGCCAGGCAGTTGAAGCTCTCCTCGATTTTCCATCGGGCCCGGCCTGCGCGCGCGATCTCGGCCACGTTGGCGGCCGTCACCTCCAGGCTGGTGAAGAACGTGTTGAGGTAGGTGCGCTGGCCGTTGCGCTCGATCACGAACTCGACCCAGCTGCCCATGACGGCGTCGTCGCTGTCGCGGACCGGCACTCCGTGCATCCAGCGGTAGCGGTGCCGCTCGACCTGCTGGTTGCGGTTGCGGGCCTTGATCCAGCCGGTGGAGTGGATGAAATCGTCATGGAGCACTTCTTGCAAGCGCTTGTGGGAACTGGGCTTACAGACGAAGAGGAAGTCCGCTCCGAGGTTGCGGACCAGTCGGCACAGGGACTGGCAGCAGTACAGGTCGTCGCCGAGGAAGACGGGCCGGTAGGGCTGCAGCTCGTCGATGTGGGCCGGCAGCCAGCGCTTGGCGGCGTTGCGCTCGCAGTCCTGCTTGCGGCGTTTCTCGGTCAGTTCGGGCCGCTTGGCGGAGGGGTCCTGCTGGGGCTGGACGAACTCCGGCATGAGCGGGATGACACGGTTGTGGCCGTCGGCGACGACGGTCGCCGAGAGCATCGTATGGAAGTACTGCTCGGTCTTGTGCTTGCCGACATGGCGGGTGGAGCACTGCTCGCAACGGATAGAGTCGGAGCAGTGGATCTGGATGCCGTCGAGGGCAACGAGCAGGCGGCCGCCGAGGCGCTCGAAGGGGGCGAGGGCACCCTGCTCTTGCAGGGTGTCGAGGCAGCGGGGGAACAGGTCGGCGAAACGGTCGGGGTCGAGGCCGTCCAGCAGATTGCGGATCTGGGCATCGCAGGGGATCGCCTGCACGCCGAAGAGGGTGTGACAGTTGGAACGGGCCGACTGTGTCTGCATGCGGCGCTGGAAGCTGAGGAAGGAGGGGGCTTGGAAGAAGAAGGTAGAAAGGGCGCAGGCGGCGGCATCGGCGACGGCATAGCGCTTGTTGGAGCCGCGGCGGGCATCGGGGAGCGCGGCGGCGGCCTGGCGGAAGCTGTGTAGGAGGGGATCCAGGAGGGAATCGGAAACAAAGGCCACATTTTATGGTTGGAAACGCCACCGGAAAAGTCAAGCCCCCAGCAAATAGCCCCTTGTTTCCGGTTCCTACGATGACCGCTAACCCCTAAGAAACCCCAAATTTAGAATAGCTGACGGCTGAGCACTTGACTTTGCCTGGGCAACCTTGCCATCGTAGGATTGGGCGGTCAGCCCAGTCGTTGTGGGCAGGACGAAGTCCAGCAAGAACGGACAGCCAGTCGGGGGGCGGACCGCGTGCGCTCGCTGCGAGCAACTCCAACGCGAACTCGACGCTGCACAGTCCGACTTGCAGGCTGCGCAGGAACGGGAGGCTGGGCTGCAAGCCCGGCTGGCGAACCTGCAACGGTCGCTGTTCGGACGCAAGAGCGAGGCCACGCCAGCGGGCGAGGACGACCCGTCCGCCACGGCGAGAGTCGCTGCCGACCCGTCGGCCGACGAGACACCGTCGGCCGAAACGCCCGCGCCGGGTCCGTCCGAGAGCGAGGATCCGGCGGTCCGGCCGCGCAGGAAGCGCGGGCGGGAGCCGGGTTCGCCGACCCCGCCGCGCGAGAAGCGGCCCGGCCTGCCCGTGGTGCTGGAGTGGCTGGACGTGCCCGAGCAGGAGCGCCGCTGTCCGGACTGCGGGACCGCCTACGTGCGGTGCGGGCACAAGACCAGCTGGTTGTACGAGATGGTCTGGAACGCACTGGTGCGCAAGGTGGTGCGCCAGCGCTATGGTCCGGACTGTGACTGTTCCGCAGCCCGGCCGGTGATCGCCCCGCCGGCACCCCGGCTGGGCACCAGCCAGTTGGGCACCAGTGTGTGGGCCTGGTGTCTGATCCAGGTCTACGCGCTGTTCCGTCCGCAGGCGGCGGTCGCCCGGGATCTGGCGGCACTGGGGCTGCGCGTGCCGCACTCGACGCTGTCGACGGGATTGCGGCGGCTCGCGCATCTGTTCGAGCCGCTGGACGCGGCGATCGGGGCGTATCAGCAGCAGCAGCCGGTGGCCCAGGCCGACGAGACCTCCTGGCCGGTGCAGTGGCTGGCCAGGAGCGAGGACGGCAACAAGGATCCGCCTCCCCGCGGGCGGCAGAAGCCGAAGTTCTGGCTGTGGGCCTGTCTGGCCGGCCACACGGTCCGCATGCGGATCCTGCCGACCCGGGGCCTGGACTCCGCCCGGCAAGTGCTCGACTCGTTGGTCGGCAACAACGGGTTGACGGTGCTGGTGTGTGACTGCTACAGCACGTACAAGGCCTTTGCCAAGCGGTTTCCGGACTTGGTGGTGCTGTCCCATTGCTGGGCGCATATCCGCCGCAATTTTGTCCGGGTCGGCACCGGTCACCCGGAACTCAAGGCGTGGGCGCAGGAGTGGGTCGAGCGCATCGGCGGGTTGTTCCGGCTGCACCGACAGCGGCTCCAGCAGTGGGATCCGCAGCAACCGCTGGAGCGGCAGAGCGGGGAGCGCAGGATCGACTGGATTCTGCTCGACCAAGCGGGCCAGGGCCGCAGCCGGCACGGTGCCGAGCTGGCCCGTGTGGAGGCGCAAGGGCGGGCCTTGGGGGCCTTGCTGAGTCACCGGGAATCGCTGAGCCGCTTCGTGGGGGACCCACGGATCCCGCTCGACAACAACGCATCGGAGCGGGTTTTGCGGGGGCCGGTCATCGCCCGCTACACCAGCTTCGGTTCCGGCGGGCCGGACGGTGCGCGAGCGGCGGGTCTGCTGTTCGGCGTGCTCGCGACCGTGCGCCTGGCGGGCCTGAACCCGTATACCTGGACGCTGGACTGGCTGGCGGCCTGCGCCCGCCATGGAGACAAGGCCCCGCAACAGCTCGATCCCTGGCTGCCGTGGCGCATGAGCGAGCCGCGTCGCGAACAACTCCGCAAGGCCCCGGTGGACTGGATCGGGTCCGTCGCCCCCGGCGGGGACAGCGAGCTGGGCAAGGCGGCCTGAATGGCCCGTTCCGCCGCCGAGCTGGACCCGCGCATCGTGCGGCTGGCCTCGACCACCTTCTGCGGCCACCGCCTGCGACGCAGCCAGATCGCGGACATCCAGGAGATCGTCACCAGCTTGCCCCTGCTGAGCCGCACCGAACTGGGCCACACCGTCTGCGAGTACCTGCGGTGGCAGACCCCTCGCGGCAGCAACCGCATCCAACTGGCGATGCGCCTGCTGGAGGAACTCGAACGGCTCTCGATCCTCGCCCTGCCCGCCCGCCAAGGCCTCGGACGCGGTCGCCAAGGGCCCCTCTCGCCGGGCGACCGCAGTGCGCCCCAGGCCCCGGTCGATGGCCCCCTGCAACAGCTCGAGCCGCTGAGGTTGCGGCTCGTCAACGGCCGCGACGAGGCCGCCCTGTGGAACGAATTCCTCGCCCGCTACCATCCACTGGGCTATCGCCTGCATATTCCGATGGAACGTGAACAGCTGTTCCGATCCATCGTGAACACCTATTCCGATTCATCGTGAACGGTCATTCCGATCGATCGTGAACACCGGTCTCCGTCCTAATGGACAGGGGCTGGAGCGTCGCGGTCACGAGCTAAGGAAGCGAACTCCTGCCCGGAAAGGAGTTCTCGATGGCCAACGCGAGAATCGCAAATATGGGCTCCAGCGCATATTTGCGGAACATGCGCTGCACCGGGATATGCGCTGCAAGAACTGTATCTTCTTGGAAAGCAATGCTCTAGCGGTGATCCTACAGCGCATAACCTAGTGTCGTGCGACGGGAAATCACCGTCGGGCCCCCTGTCTTTTCAGAAAGGAGATTCAACAGTGTTCCAGTTCGAAAAACTTTTTGAGCGGGCCGACGTGGTTGAGCGACACCTAGCTGCTCCCCTGCTTCGGTCGCGTCTCGCCTATCTCGCCCATCGCTCCCAGCAAGGGGCCACGCGATACACGTTACGGATGATCGCGCGAGCACAGGTAGCGATTGTCCGTTACCTCGAGCTCGGGGAGGAGGGGCAAGTCCCGCTGGCCGCTGTCGTGGCTGCTGCGGAACGCTGGGCCGCCGAAGACCCCGCCCGCCGCGGCGGGGACGACGCGGCAGCCAGCAGGCGGCTGGCCGGTCGCGCGGCCGATTGGCTTCGCTTCGCCAGACGATTGGAATGCCCCTCCCCACCCCAACCACATTCCGACTACAGCGCGGATTTTGTTGCCTACATGCGTCAGGAACGTGGTTTTTCGGAAGCAACGATCCTCTCGTTTCGTCGCCGGGTGGAGGAGTTCCTGCGCCGCTTTCGTGGTGACGATTCCACGCTCGCTGATGTCACGATCGGAATGATTGATCAAGCTTTGGGCCAGCCCCATGCCAGGACCGGGAGGTGCCGCTCCCGGGTCACTGTCCGCAGCCACGCGCATGCGCTGCGCGCCTTCTTCCGTTACGCCGAGGACCGAGGCTGGTGCCGGCCCGGTTTGGCTGAGATGATTGCGACGCCTCGCATCTACACCCACGCGACGCTGCCCGCAGGACCGACCTGGGAGGACGTCGAGCGCCTGCTGGAGGCAACCGACGGCAACCGGCCTGCGGACCTGCGCGCCCGGGCCATCCTGCTCTTGATCTCCGCCTACGGCCTGCGGGCCGGCGACGTCAGCGGACTGAGCCTGGACGACATCGAATGGGAGGCGGAGACGATCCGCGTCCGTTGCGGCAAGACCGGGCGTACGAACCTGTTCCCCCTTTCGCGCCGCGTCGCTGCAGCGATCGTGCGCTACCTACGAGAGGCACGCCCTCATTCCGCTTCGAGGGCACTCTTCCTCACCCTCAACGCGCCCGTGCGCCCGGTTCCCAGCCCGGCGATATCCAGTTCTGTCTTCCGACTCATGCGTCGAACCGGCACCGACTGCGAACGCCATGGATCGCATGCATTGCGGCACGCGTTCGCCCAGCGTCTCTTGGACAAGGGCTTCTCGATGACTGAGATCGGCGACTGCCTCGGGCACCGCAGCCCCGTTGCAACCGCGATCTATGCGAAGGTCAACCTGGCCGGACTCCGGGAAGTGGCCAACTTCGATCTCGGGGGGCTGCTATGACTTTGCTCGCAGCTGTCAACCAGTACATCGCCTGGAAACAGGCGCAGGGAATCCAATTCCTTAGCGGCGCTTACCACTTGCGTCGGTTTGCGCGCAGCATCGGCGACGGCATCGCTTGCGACGCGGTGCGAGACGACCAGGCGATGGCCTTTGTTCTGGGCGAAACGACATCTTCAAGCTCCCGCAGCTACAGGCGTTCCGCACTCGTCGGCTTCTACCGCTACGCGATCGCCCGCCGTCTCGCCTCCTCGTCCCCCGTGCCGGCGGAAGCGCCGCGACCGACCCCGCCGATCCCGCCGTACGTGTATTCCCGCAACGAACTGCGCCGCTTGCTGGACGCCGTGACAACCTACAGCAAGCGACTCAACTTGTTGGAGCCGCATACTTTCCGTACTCTGCTGTTGCTGCTGTACGGCACGGGCCTGCGACACGCGGAGGCGCTCGCGCTAACGCTGGCCGATGTCGATCTGCAACGCGCCCTGCTCACCGTTCGAGCCACGAAATTCGACAAAACCCGGTATGTGCCGTTCGGGGCACAAGTCGGCCAAGTGCTCGCCGAGTACCTAGCGCGTCGGCACGCCGCAGGTGCCTCACGAGAGGACGGAGCCGCATTCTTCGTCTATCGGGACGGTGCACCCGTGCGGGCCGGCACCGTCCGGGCGGCCTTCAGCAAGCTGCGCAAGGCTGCCGGCGTCAGTCGAGCGGGCGGCCCGCGCCATCAGCCTCGCTTGCATGATGTTCGCCATGCGTTCGCAGTCCACAGGCTGCTTGCCTGGTACCGAGAGGGGCAAGACGTCCAACGCCTGCTGCCCTTGCTCTCGACCTATCTGGGCCACGCCAGCCTTGTCGGCACGCAAACCTATCTCAGCATGACCCCGGAGTTGCTGCATGAGGCCGCGTTGCGCTTCCAGAGCTATACGGACACAGGCTCGGGAGGCGGCCATGAGTGACAACCCGACTCTCGGGCCGTGGCTGCGCCGCTTCCTCGAAGAGCATGTCGTGACCGAGCGAAACCTTGCCCGCAACACACAGCTCAGCTACCGCGACACGCTGGCCTTGCTGCTGCCATTCGTCGCCCGCAAGGCTCGTCGGCCGGTCGACCGGCTGACCGTGAGAGACTGCAGCGCCGAGCTGGTGCTCGCGTTTCTGGCGCACCTCGAGCACGACCGCGACTGCTCTCCGCGCACGCGCAATCACCGCCTTTCTGCCGTCCTGGCATTCGCCCGCTATGTAGCCAGCCGATGCCCCGAACAGATCGAATGGTGCAGCCAGATCGCCGCCATCCCACGGAAGAAGGCTGCCCCGCCAGCCGTTGGCTACCTCGAGAAACACGAAATCGACGCCCTGCTCGCGGTCCCGGACACCGCAACTCATCAGGGCCGTCGAGAATACGCCATCTTGCTCTTCCTCTACCACACGGGTGCCCGGGTTTCCGAGGCGGTTCAGCTCACAATCGCGGACGTGCAACTGTCCGCCAAGGGTGTCGGGCGGTCGCTCGTCACTCTGCGCGGGAAGGGCGGGAAGACGAGACAGTGCCCGTTGCTGCAAGGCTCGGCGGAAGCACTGGAAGCCTTGGTTGCCGGGCGCGCCTCAGGGGAGGCTGTGTTTCGAAATCGGCGCGGGGCCCCGATCACACGCTCGGGGATGCGGCAACTGGTGAAGCGCTGCGCGAAGACCGCTACCGCCCGGGTCACGTCGCTCCGCTCGAAGAGGGTCAGCCCGCACACGCTTCGCCACTCCGCAGCAACCCACATGCTGCGGGCAGGGGTGGACCTGAACACAATTCGTGCCTGGCTGGGTCACGCCAGCCTCGCAACAACGCTGATCTACGCCGACCTCGACCTCGAAGCGAAGGCGAGGGCCGTCGCCTTATGCGACGCGGACGAACCGGGTCCAGCCCGGCCCATTCGCGAGGACAAGGGACTGATAGACTTCCTGCGCACTCTGTGAGTTCCTACGTTATGCGCTGTAGGATCACCGCTAGAGCATTGCTTTCCAAGAAGATACAGTTCTTGCAGCGCATATCCCGGTGCAGCGCATGTTCGCAATGAATTCGATACGAGAGATTTTGAGGCTGCACCACGAGTGCGGCCGATCGCAACGGGAGGTCGCCCGCTCGTGCGGGCTGTCGGCGGGAGCGGTGAACAAGGTGCTGCGGCTGGCCGGGCAGGCCGGCCTGTCGTGGCCCTTGCCGCCGGACCTGGACGAGGGCGAGCTGTTCGAGCGCGTGTACGGACGTCCCGCCGGTGCGAGGCCGAGTGCCCGGCTGGAGGCGATCGACTTCGCGGCGGTGCGCAAGGAACTGAGCCGGCGCAAGCACCTGACCGTGCAGCTGGTGTGGCACGAGTACCGCGAGCAGAACCCGGACGGGTACAGCTACAGCCAGTACTGCGAGCTGTACCGGCAGTGGAAGTCCCGCCAGGACCTGGTCATGCTGCAGGAGCACAAGGCGGGAGACAAGCTGTTCCTTGATTACGCGGGTCAAACGGTTCCGGTGGAGGACGCGGAGACGGGCCAGACGCGCGAGGCGCAGGTGTTCGTGGCGGTGCTGGGCGCGAGCTCGTACTTTTACGCCGAAGCGAGCTGGGGCCAGGACGTGGAGTCCTGGATCGCTTCGCACGTGCGGGCCTTGAGCCACTTCGGCGGCTCTGTCCGCACGCTCGTGCCCGACAACCTGAAGTCGGGAGTGACGCGCGCGTGCCGCTACGAGCCGGTCTTGAACCGCAGCTACAAGGACATGGCGCGGCACTATGAGATGGCAATCGTGCCTGCGAGGCCGTATCGCCCCAAGGACAAAGCGAAGGTCGAGAAATGCGTCCAATGGGTAGAACAGAGCCTGCTGGAAGCGCTGCGCCACGAGCGATTCACAAGCCTGGGGGAGCTGAACGAGGCGATTGCCGAGCTGCGAGACGTGCTGAACGCGAAGCCGTTCCAGAAGCGTCCCGAATCCCGGTTGGAGCTGTTCGAGGAACTGGACCGGCCGGCCTTGCGGCCACTGCCGGCGCAGCGTTACGAGTATGCCGAGTGGACCCAGGGGCGAGTGAACATCGACTACCACGTGGCGGCGGGCAGGCATCGTTACTCGGTGCCGTGCGAATTGGTGCAGCAGCAAGTGGAGCTGCGCCTGACGGCCAGCTGCGTGGAAGTGCTGCATCAGGGCCGGCGGGTGGCGTTGCATGTGCGCAGCCGGGTGCAGGGAGGCTTCACGACGCAGCCGGCGCACCGGCCGAAGTCGCACCGCGAGCACGGGGAGTGGCCGCCGGAACGGATCCGGGAATGGGCGGGCACGGTGGGTCCGAGCACGGGGCGCGCGGTGAGCGAGCTGCTGGAGGAGAGCGAGTACCCGCAGGAGAGATACGGGAGCTGCCTGGGCATCATGCGCCTGGCGCGGCAGTGCGGGGACGAGCGCATGGAAGCGGCGGCGCGACGGGCGCTGCACTACGGGACGGTCAGCTACGCCAGCATCAAGGCGATGCTGGCGAGCGGGGCGGACCGGCAGCCGCTGGAGGGCGAGCCCGAGCCGTCCGCTGGCGAGCCGGTCGAGCACGACAACGTGCGCGGCGGCCGCTACTACGGGGAGGCGCCCTCCGGTGGCAGGAGCCAGGAGGAGCGGAGATGCTAGTGCAACCAACGCTGGAGCAGCTGTACGCCATGCGGCTGAACGGCATGGCGGAGGCGTTCCGCCGGCAGCTGGAGGACCCGGCCGCGAGCGAGCTGGCCTTCGAGGAGCGCTTTGCGCTGCTGGTCGATTCGCAGTGGACGTGGAAGCAGAGCCGGGCGCAGACGCGGCGCCTGGCGCTGGCGAAGCTGAAGCAGCAGGCGTGCGTGGAGGACATCGACTTCCGGCATCCGCGCGGGCTGGAGCGGGGGCGCTGGATGAGCCTGGCGCACGAGTCGGCCTGGATCCGGCGCAAGCAGAACGTCGTGCTGGTCGGCCCGACCGGAGTCGGGAAAAGCTTCCTGGCGTGCGCCCTGGCGCAGAAGGCCTGCCGCGACGGCTTCAGCGCTCTCTACACGCGGGCGCCGCAACTGTTCCGGGACCTGCAGGCGGCGCGTGCCGAAGGCAGCCTGACGCGCCTGCTGGAGAAGCTGGCGCGCATTGACGCGCTGGTGGTCGACGATTTCGCCCTCGCTCCGATGACGGAACTGGAGCGGCGCGACTTCCTCGATATCTGCGACGACCGCTTCCGGCTGCGCTCGACGATTCTCACCTCGCAGCTGCCGACGGATCTGTGGCACGGCCCGGTCGGCGATCCGACCGTGGCCGACTCCATCCTGGATCGCATGGTGCATAACGCGCACCGCTTCGAACTGCGCGGCGAGTCGCTGCGCAAGCTCCAGGGCCGCGCCGAGATCGCGGCCGCGGAAGGAGAGCAGTCATGAGGGCGGGCTACCGGCTCAAGCGCCGGCGCGGGTTCTTCGCCGCCGGAGTCGAGTTCGAGCGGGCCTCGCGCGAATTGAGCGACGGTGCCTTCAAGGTGTTCGTGCACGTGTGCCTGCAAGCGGAACGCGCCAGCGGGCGGCTGGCCTTCGAACGCGCCGATCTGGCGCTCCGCCTGAGCAAGAGCCGCAGCGCGCTCGGGCGCCACCTGCGCGAACTGGTCCGCGCCCGGGTCTGCGACCTCGAGACCGCTCCCAACCAGCACTGCGGCTCGGTGCTGGCCGTGCGGGCCGAATACTGGCCCTACCGCGCCGCGAGCGCCCCGCCGGCAGATCCTCCGGATGCCGCTGCCAGGGCCTACGTCGGGACCGTGCGCCAGGCCTTCCTCGGCCCCGCCTGCGTGCAGGCGGCCTTCGGCCCCGCCGACGAGCGTCTCGCCGCTGCCTGGCACGCCGCCGGCGTGCCCTTGGCCACCGTCCGGCGCGCCATCCTGCTCGGCTGCGTGCGCAAGTCGATGTCGCTGATCGACCGGCCCGCCGCGCAGCCCGTGCGCAGCCTCCGCTTCTTCGAAGCGTTGCTGCGCGAAGTTGAGCGCGAGCGATTCCCCGACTCCTACTGGCAGCACCTGGAGTTCAATCTCGGACGCTGCGAGGACTACTGGCGGCACAAGCCCGACACCGCGCCGGGTCGTGCCCGACCGAATTTGGAACAGGCAAGCTCCCGGCCCAAGGCCGAGGCTTCCTCCCACGACCCTCTGCACACGAAAGGAAAGACGAGATGATGATGACCATCCCTCCCCGGCCATCCGGGGATCCACTTGACGGAGGCGCTACCGGTACGGCATCCTGAGTCCGCCAGCGTCGCTTCGCTCCGAAGTGTTCACGTTCCTTCGGAACAGGTGTTCACGATGGATCGGAATGAGCGTTCACGTTCCTTCGGAATGAGCGTTCACATTCGCCGGAATACGCAATCGCCAGCCGATCGGCTCCCACCTGCGCTACTTCCTCCAAGACCGTCAAGGGCGCCTGCTGGGCTGCCTGCTGTACGACTTCGCCGCCCGCTACCTGGCGGTGCGGGACCGCTGGATCGGCTGGCAGGACCAGCCCCGCCGGCCGCTGGAGCGGGTTGTGCGGCAAGCCCGTTTCCTGCTGTTTCCCTGGGTGCGCGTGCAATGTTTGGCGTCGAAGGTCCTGGGACTGAGCTTGCGCCAGCTGGCCGCGGACTGGCAGCGGGTCCATGGAGTGGTCCCCGTTCTGGTCGAAACCTACGTCAGCGACCAGCACAAGGGAACCTGCTACCGAGCCTCGAACTGGCACTATCTGGGACAGACTCAGGCACGCGGTGCATGGGGCACGGCGCCCGCGAAGACGCCCAAGGCTGTTTTCGTGTATCCGCTGCGGCGGGACTGGCAGACGGTCCTGCTCGGACAAACACGCCCTGCGCGCTCCCGCTAGATGCCCGCCTCCTCGGGCATCCTCAACATCGGCTCAGCCGACCTCTCGCGCCCCCGCTTCTGAATGCTTACGTATCGTTAGTTGGCATATGCTGCTCGGAATCGGGATTCTGGACGGTTCGCACCGTAACGCAGTTATTTGCGTCAGGAGGGATCTGATCGCCAGACCTCGTGGCAAATCCAGCCTCTTGTAGAGCCTGATCCAGCACTCCGCGGCTGATGCAGGACTCGAACCAGAGCTCGACAGCCTCTCTCAGGCCTTCAAGCGCCTTTCTTTTGGTCCGTGCCTGTGTGGCTACGTCGAGGATAGGACACCAGACGAGCCAGTCTCTCCCATCCTCCTTCATCCGGAGGGAAAGCCTAACATTGTACTCAGTCACCCTCATGCTCCAATCCAGCCAAGCAAGCTACAATAGCATATGGCATGAAAACAACGCCACTAAGGACTATTCTATAAGAGTTTCGGCAACTCTTTATTTTTCATCAAGTTACGCCTGAATGCCTGAATGTGTCGAGGGCCTGGCGACGGCCCGTGGCCCGCGATCACGTCGCGTTAGCGAAGCCGCCGATTTTCCATCCTGCTAGCGATGATCGCCATCTGGTCCAGCGTGTCGAAGGTCCGGACGTTGTGCCGCCCGGCGAACTCGTTCACGTACCGGTCCAAGTGCTTGGCGCTTATCTGGTGGGACGTTCCGTAGTGACCACGCTTTAGCATCGCCCAGAACGACTCGATGCCGTTGTGCGCGCCATGCCGCCGAAATACTCGCCCGCGCCATGATTAACCGCCTCGCGCTTCGACATAGCAGGCGGTTGTAGGCTGCGTTCTCATCGGTGTATGCCTGCGCCCCTTCGCCGACGACCTCCTCCGTGAGCTTGTCAGCTTCGGCCTGATTCACGCCGCCCATCGAAGTCGCGACTTCCTGATTCGTGTCGCGGTCCTTGATTCCGACTACCGCTGTCTTGTCAACCGTTCCGCGCCCGGACTCTAGCTTTCTGAACTCATGCTTGTTCCGCTCCTTGCCGCCGATGTAGGTCTCGTCGACTTCGATAGGGCCGGCGAACGGGCCGTGATCCGCCTCGGACGCCTTGTGGATTCTTTGCGCGAGGTGCCACGCGGATTTCTGCGTGCTTCCCAGATGGCGGTACAACCTCATGCTCGGCACGCCCTTGATGCCGCAGTGGATATTTCTTGAATGGCACTCAGGGCCTTCGGGCCAGCGCTCGGACACGAACCAATCGCGAGCCGATTCGTCGCTCCGGAACAAGTCCATCACCTGCATCAAGGCCGTGCCTTTTTGGGTAGCTCTTGCTGGGCGCTTTGTGCGCCATCTCACTACTTCCCCATATGACTTCGGAATCCGCGAATTACGCAACGTCTCGGCGTTCAAACAGGGAAGGTCTCAGGGTGCGGTCCGGCAGCGCCCGCTTGCGAAAGGTGTCGCTTCGCTGCGCCTAGGCCAACCCCACCTCCCGCTCGATGCGGGCCGAGCGTTGAAGCAGCGGCGATCCATCCTCAACAAAGGTAAGTGCTACCAGTCATCGGCGACTCTCGGTCCCTCGGAAACTTCGGACCTGATATGCACCCCCACCGAATCGCACTGGTTGCCCCACGCGTCGCCTCGCTCACGATTCTTTCTGCAATCCTCTCGTTGCTCGTCGTGAGACGAGGTGCCGAAATCAAAATCCAGCCGTCAGCCCAAACGTCATGTTTTCCCTCTCGCCCTTGAATCGCCGGTCGAGCTCTCTCCGTTCTCTTCTCCAAGACTCGCTATTGCTTCCTCTGTATCACAGCGGACGTTGCGCCTGGGCGGGCGGGCCACACGAACCCAGATCCCGTCGCCAATCCACCGCTGATGGTGGACCTACGGTCCGGAACCGCACCTGGTCGGCCGGGGAAAGCGGGAAAATGAGGATTAGAGTGGTAATATCGCACTTAGCCGTCGGCGGCAGTTGGTTTCCCCTAGCTGGGAGTCCAGTAGCTGTCCGATAGTCCGAACCGGAGTATCCCCACTATGTCCGCTCCGCACCTCGCGCCCGTCGACAGCAGCGTCAAATGGGGCCATATTCCTCCTGACCTCCGGCAGGAGATCGATATATACGAGACCGAGTTGCGCCGCGTCCAGTCCGGCTTGGTCGACGAGAAGCTGTTCACGGAATTCCGCCTGCGCCACGGCGTCTACGGGCAGCGCCAGGACCGGGTCCAGATGCAGCGGATCAAGATCCCGATGGGGCGGATGAGCGCGGACCAGCTGACTGCCCTGGCCGATATTGCGGAGGAGTACGCGGTCGGAGTGCTCCATGTGACGACGCGGCAGGATATCCAGTGCCACTTCGTCGACATCAATGACACGCCGAACCTCATGCGGCGGCTTGCGGCCGTCGGAATCACAACGCGCGAGGCTTGCGGCAACGTTGTGCGCAACGTCACGTGCTGCCCCCACGCGGGCGTATGCTGCGACGAAACGTTCGACGTCATGCCCCACGCTCACGCCATGGCGTACTTCATGCTGCGTCATTCGGATGCGCAGAACTTCGGGCGCAAGTTCAAGATTTCCTATTCCGGCTGCGAAAGCCATGCCTGCGGACTCGGCCGCATGCACGACATCGGTGCCGTGGCGCGCACCCGGGACGGCGTCGAGGGGTTCCAGGTGCTGGTGGGAGGCGGCTTGGGAGCGCTTCCTCACCAAGCGAAGGTGTACAGCGAGTTCCTGCCAGCCGACGAGATGCTGCCGCTAGCGCAAGCAATCTCCCGGGTGTTCGCGAAGTTTGGCGAGAAGAAGAACCGCGCCAAGGCCCGGATGAAGTTCCTCATTGCCAAGCAAGGTATCGACGAATTCCGGCGCCTCGTCGAAGAGGAGCGCTCGCGCCTGCCGAAGGACCCCCGCTGGGACAGCGAACTGGAAGCTGCGCTCGGCAAGCTCATAGACAAGCCTTTGAAGCCCCCGTCGGGGCTGGCGATTCCGGACGATTCGGATCCAGCGCTGATCGAGTGGCTCGACCGCAACGTGCACCCTCAGCGGCAGGACGGCTATTCGATGGTCGATGTTTTCCTGCCCCTCGGCGACATCACCTCGGTACAGGCCCGGCAGCTGGCTGAACTCTCGAGAGACTACGTCAGCGACACGCTGAGGACCACGGTCGACCAGAACCTCCTGCTGCAGTGGGTCACGAACGCCGACCTGCCTGACCTTTACAGGGGGCTCGAGGCGATCGGCCTCGCTGAGGCGGGAGCGGGCCGGCTCAAGGATGTCGTTGCATGCCCGGGCACGGACTCGTGCAAGCTGGGGATTACTTCGTCGCGCGGCCTGGCTGCCCACCTGCAGAAGAAGTTCGCCAATGGCATGAGCGGAATCGCGCATCGCTCGGATCTCAAGGTCAAGATCAGCGGGTGCTTCAATTCGTGCGGCCAGCACCACATCGCTGACATAGGATTCTTCGGCTCGGTCCAGCGAAAGAAGAACGATACCGCTCCAGTCTTCCAAGTCACGGTCGGAGGTTCGACTCGGAGCAATGCGGAGTCGTATGGATTGGCGATCGGCAAGATTCCATCGCAGAACGTCGACAAGGCTATCGTTAAGGTAAGCGAGTTCTACAGCCGGGAGAAGCGCGGCGACGAGACGCTGAGTGACGTCGTGGCCCGTCTGGGCAAGACCCGCGTCAAGCAAGAGCTCCAGGAGTTCATGGTTCTGCCCACGTTCGAGGAGTCACCCGACTTCTACCAGGACCTCCGCCAGCCATGGCAGTACAAGCGGTCGATCGGTGTCGGGGAGTGCGCCGGCGAGGTGGTCGACCAGGCTGAATTCATGCTCGAGGATGCAGACCGCATCCACTTCGAATCCACGCTGCACCTGGAGGGCAGCCGGTACGGCGACGCTTCGGCGAAAGCGTTCGAAGCGTGCAGCAAAGCTGCCGACGCGCTGCTATTCACGAAAGGTCTCTGGCTGTCCGACAAATACGACACGGTTGCGGAGTTTCGCAAGCATTTCTACGAATCCAACGCCTTCTACCGGCCCTTCGCGGACAATTTCTTGCGGAGCGCGAAAGAGGGTCCGAGCGGCGACCCGGAGCGCGCGCGCCTGCGAGTCGAAGAGGCGACGCTGTTCATCGAAGCTGCGCAAGGCGTCTATTCCCAAGCCTCGGCGTTCTAGGAGCGAATCCGCTGAATGGACGACGGCTTGCAGCGCATCGACGTCAAGCTCTTGCTCGACGCCCCGGCGGATCTCGATCTCGATCCGTTCCTGGCAATTTTCGATCGATGGCGCAAGCAGCTGGACCATCCCTCGGACTGGGTGGACCTGGCCGACTACGCCCACATGCCGAGCGGTCCGGGAATCCTGATTGCAGGCAAGCGGGACACGTTCTCTGTCAACCTGAATCCGCCGGGCCCGGGGCTGCTCACCAGCGTGCGCAACGGGCTTGAAGGGAATCTCGAGAATCGCTTCCGCGAAGCACTTCGACGTGCGCGGGAGTTGAATTCCGCAGTGCTGGCCGAGCCGGATTTCCCGGTCGGATTCCGAGTCATCGACGGTGCCTGGGAAGTGTTTCTCAACGACAGGCTGCGCTTTCCCAATTCGGACGAGTCCGACTCGATCGTCCGGCGCGGTCTGGCCACCGCCCTCGGCGTCTCGCCCGGGTCGCTCGCGCGGCACTCGGTCTCGTACGATCGGCTGGGCTACTCGGTTCGGCTCGGATCTCCCGCCTGAGTCGCGGCTAGGCATCGCCGGATGCGATGCTATTCTCAAAGTTCAGGTCGTCGCTCCTTCGCGAACAGGCCGTTTCACGCCCCCTTCCGACGATCTCTACGGGGCTTTCCGTACCCTCATGCTGACGTTTCAAGACATCGTCATGCGGCTCAAGGCCTACTGGGCCCGCCAGGGCTGCATCATTCAGGAGCCGTTCGACTGCGAGGTCGGCGCGGGGACCATGTGTCCGGAAACCTTCCTGAGGGTGCTGGGACCGGACCCGTACCGTGTCGCGTATGTCCAGCCCAGCCGGCGCCCGGCAGACGGCCGATACGGCGAGAATCCCAACCGGCTGTACAAGCACATGCAGCTGCAGGTGATCCTCAAGCCCGCGCCCGACGACGTGGTCGAGCTCTACCTCAAGAGCCTCGAGGAGATCGGAATCGATCTTTCCAAGCACGACTGCAAGCTGGAGGAAGACAATTGGGAGTCCCCGACTCTCGGCGCCTGGGGTGTCGGCTGGCAGGTGATGCTGGACGGCCTCGAGATCACCCAGTTCACATATTTCCAGCAGTGCGGCGGCCTGGACCTCGAAGTCGTGCCCGCCGAGCTCACGTACGGCCTGGAGCGCCTGACTGCGTTTATTCAGGACGTCGAAAGCGTGTACGACATCCGCTGGAACGACCGCTGGACCTATGCGGATGTAAGGCTCGCCGACGAGGAGCAGTACTCCACGTATAACTTCGAGGAGGCGGACGTCGAATTCGTCTGGGACGAGTTCCGCCTGCACGAGTCGGAGTGCCAGCGGCTGCTGGAACGGTACGGCAATCGCAAGGACCCGCTCGAGCAGCGACGCTTCCCGCTGCTGGCTGCGTTTGACCAGACTCTGAAATGCTCGCATCTGTTCAATACCTTGCAGGCTCGCGGGGCGATCAGCGTCACGGAGCGCGCGCAGGTCATTCAGCGAGTCCGCAATCTGGCGGTCGCCGTGGCGAGCGCTTGGTCTGACCAGCAGCGGCGCATAGCGGAGGCGGCTTCGTGAGCGACCTTCTACTGGAAATCGGAACCGAGGAGATTCCCGCCCGCATGATCGAGCGGGCTCGAAAGGATCTGGAGCGCCGCTTCGTCGAATCGCTTCGCGCCGTGGACCTCGATGCTGGCACGCGAATTTCGGTCGAAGCCACGCCGCGTCGGCTGGCGCTATTCGCCGAGAATTTGCCGCCGAAGCAGGCGGACAGAACAGAAACGCTGACGGGGCCATCCCGAAAGGTCGCCTTCGACGCCGAGGGCAACCCCACTCGGGCCGCGCTTGGATTCGCGCGCAAGGCTGGGGTCCCCGTCGACGAGCTGATGACCGGCGACAACGGGAAGCTGATGGTTCGCCGGCGCATTGCCGGGCGCGATGCCAGCGGTCTCCTGGCCGCAAGCTTGCCCGGAGTCGTCCTGGGACTGCGGTTTCCCCGCGCAATGTACTGGGCAGGGAAGGGCAGTCCCCGGTTCATCCGGCCCATTCGATGGCTCGTCGCGCTGCTCGACGGGGAGGTTGTTCCGTTCGAAATTGCAGGTGTCGCATCCGGTCGCCAGACTGCGGGCCACCGCAGGCTCGGACCCGGACCGCATGCGGTGAGCTCAGCGGACGACTACGTGCGGGTGCTCCGGGACAACGCTGTAATCCTCTCGTCGGAGGAGAGGAGCCGGAAAATCGTCTCCGAGGCCGAGGCACTCCTGCCTCCCGGCTGCCGGATTCGTCGGAACGCGCGGCTCCTCGAGACCCTGGTTTACGAAACCGAGTTTCCTACCGCCCTGCTGGGGACCTTTGACCCGAGCTACCTTACCCTGCCCGACGAGGTGCTCGAGACGGTGATGCTCGTGCACCAGAAGTACTTCGCGATCGAGGACGAGAGCGGAGGGCTGACAAACCGCTTCGTGGCCGTGGCGAATTCCGGCGGCGACGAGAGCGGAGCAATCCGCGCGGGCCACGAGCGGGTCTTGCGGGCCCGCTTCAACGACGCTCGGTTCTTCTGGGACTTCGACCAGCGCAGTTCCCTCGCCGAGCGGGTCGAGGATCTGAAGGCCGTCACGTTCCAGGCCTCGCTCGGCAGCTACTGGGACAAGACCGAGGCCAATCTCCGGGCAGTTGCCGGAATCGCCGGAGCCCTGGGCATGGACCCCGGCACAGAGGCCGCCGCGACCCGTGCCGTGCAGCTGGCCAAGTGCGACTTGACGACGGAAATGGTTGGAGAGTTCCCCGAGCTTCAGGGCCAGATCGGCGGCCTTTACGCGGTCGCCCAGGGGGAGCCGCGAACCGTCGCGGACGCGGTCTACGACCACTACCTCCCGCTGGGTGCTGCCGGCCCGATTCCTCGCTCGGAAGCCGGACGCGCGGCGTCCCTCGCCGACAAGCTGGCGACCCTCGGCGGCATGTTCGGGCTGGGCCTGATTCCGACCGGCTCGAAGGACCCGCTGGCACTGCGCCGAGCGGCGTTCAGCGCGATTCGGATCGTCGTGGAAGGCGGGATGCCGCTGTCGGTGGACCGCTTGGTCGAGATCTGCCGCGCCAGCGACCACGCTCCCAAGCTCCGTGAATTCCTGCTGGAGCGATTGCGGCACTGGCTGCAGGACGCAGGTGGCTTCGCTGCCGATGTCGTGCAAGCCGTCCTGGCTGCGTCGGACGACGTGCCGCTCGATGTCTTGGCTCGCGCCACGGCTCTGGCCGAGGTTCGGGAAGCGCCAGAGTTCGAATCTCTCGCGGTGAGTTTCAAGCGGATTCGGAACATCCTCGACCACGCGGGAGCGAGCGAGTCCGCCGCGAGCGACGGTATCGACACGGACCTGCTCGAAGCGGGAGCGGAGACGTGGCTGCACGAGGCCCTCGATTCGGTCGCTAGCAAGGTCGCTGCCTACCACGCCAGCAGGGACTACGCTGCGTCCCTCCGGGAGATTGCAGTCCTCCGGCCCTCCCTGGACCGATACTTCGACGAAGTCCTGGTCATGGCTGAAGACGAGGCAGTGCGTCGCAATCGCCTCTCGTTCCTCGCGGGGATGCTGGCGAAGCTCTCGACAATCGCGGACTTCGCCGCAATTGCGCCCGATGCGCCTTCGGGCAAGGGGCGCTGACGGCGATCGGCTACAGCCCTCTTCGCTCTGGGATGTACTGCCTCAGGAAGCGCGCGCTCTGTCGCAGCGAGAGCTTGCGGGCTTCCAGCGAACCCTCGTAGGCCCGGTCCTCGACCTCCACGCAGACCGGCCCGTCGTAGCCGGTCGAAGTGAGAACCGAAAAGAACCGGCCCCAGTCCACGTCTCCGAGGCCGGGCAGCTTCGGTGTGTGGAACTGCAGCGGATAGGCCAGGATGCCGACATCGTCGAGCAATCTGCGATCGACGCGGACATCCTTGGCGTGGACGTGGAAGATCCGCTCGCGGAAATCCTGCAGCGGCGCGATGGCGTCCATCTGCATCCAGGTCGGATGGGACGGGTCGTAGTTCAGTCCGAAGGAGGGGCTGGGAATGGCCTCGAACATCCGTCTCCAGATCGCTGGCGAGCAGGCTAGGTTCTTTCCGCCGGGCCACTCGTCGCGAGTGAAGATCATCGGACAGTTCTCGATGCCGACCCGGACGCCGTGATCTTCCGCGAAGGCGATCAGGGGCCGCCAGGCATCCAGGAACCGGGGCCAGTTCTCCTCGATAGATCGGGTCCAGTCCCGTCCGACGAACGTGTTGACCGTCGACAGGCCGAGCTTCCGGGCGGCCCGGATGACAGTGCGGATGTGGTCCTGGGCCACGCGCGCCTCGTCGGGGTCCGGCGAGAGCGGGTTCGGATAGTAGCCCAGCCCGCTGATCGCAATCCCGTGGCGGTCGAGGGCGGCTCGGATGCCAGCCGCCTCGTTGTCGTCGAGGCTGGCGGTATTGATGTGCGTCACGCCCGCGTAGCGGCGCTCGGCCTTGCCTGGCGGCCAGCACATGACCTCGATGCAGTCGTAGCCTTCAGCCGCTCCGACACCGCAGACCTCGTCGAACGAGAGCTCCGGGAGGATTGCGCTCACAAATCCCAGTTGCATGCTTGCTTCAGCGTACTGCAAGCGGGTTTCGCCTCTGCCGGCCGCCCCGTACTCTGCGGCGGGCGGGAACCTGGCCTGCGTCCGCCGCAGAAGCAAGTCATGTCCCTGCGGAGAGCGGGACCCGAAAGCTCAGGTCGTGTTCGGATGCTGCCGCAGCCCCTCGACAGCGTTCCGCTAGAATCAACCTTACGGCTATGCCAAGAGTCAGCAGACGGCTGGTTCTACAGGTCAGCGGCGCGCTCGCGGCGATGCCAGCAGCGAGCCAGGACACGGATCGTGCGGCCGACATGTCCGAGGCGGACATTAGCGACTTGCCTCGCGTCAAGCAGGGACTCGTCGATCCCCCTTTCGTTCCCCAGCACGAGCAGGTAGCCCCGGGTGGCCCGGTGATCGTCGAAGTGGAGCTGGCTGCCGTCGAAGGCAAGAGGGTCGTGGACAATAGCGGGACCGAGATTCATACCCTTACGTTCAACGGTTCGATTCCTGGGCCGCTGATCATCCTTCACGTGGGTGACTACGTCGAGCTCACGCTGAAGAACCCGCACGGCAATCTGTTCACGCACAACATTGACTTTCATGCTTCGACGGGAGCGCTTGGCGGCGGCGCCCTCACAAAGGTGAATCCGGGCGAGCAGGTTGTTCTCCGCTGGCGTGCAATCAAGCCGGGCACATTCATTTACCATTGCGCGCCGGGCGGGTCCATGATTCCATACCACGTCGTTTCCGGCATGAACGGAGCCGTCATGGTATTGCCGAGGGAAGGTCTCAGCGACCGCGACGGGAGCTCCATCCGCTACGACCGGGCGTACTACATCGGCGAGCAGGACTTCTACATTCCTCGGGACGCCGACGGGAACTTCAAGAAATACGGCGGACATGCCGACGGAATCGCCGACATGCTCGGGGTCATGCGCGAGCTCATCCCGTCCCACGTGGTCTTCAACGGCAAGGTCGGCGCGCTCACCGGCGATCAGGCTCTAAAGGCGAAGGTCGGCGAGACGGTACTGTTCATACACTCCCAAGCCAATCGGGACTCCAGGCCGCACCTCATCGGGGGTCACGGCGACTACGTTTGGGAGCAGGGGTCATTCTCGGACCCTCCTGCCCATGGGCTCGAGACTTGGTTCATCCGCGGAGGGTCGGCCGGCGCCGCCATCTACACCTTCAAGCAGCCGGGTGTCTACAACTACCTCACGCACAACCTGATCGAGGCCGTCGAGCTGGGGGCTCTGGCCCAGGTCGTTGTCGAGGGCGAATGGGACGACAGCTTGATGACGCAGGTACATGCTCCGGCACCGATTCCCGCATGATCCTCACGGGAGGTTCAAGCCTCTCTCCGGACTCTGCGGCGAATTGCAGCCGGCGCCGGGGGATCGAAGAGTAGCATCGCGCGGCATGACCTACCGCTCTGAGACGCCCGGGCGGAGACAGCTATCCCCCCCCCCCCATTCGGCCAATAGCCCGATCCAGCCTATTCTGCGTACAGAGCGGTGCGAGTTGATCGCACGGAACCGAATCGCGGTGTCAAGGTAAGATGAAAGTTCCGCCTCCAATGCTCGCGGCTCCGCGGCGGCACTAGCCCGCGAATGCCCTGAAGCGGCCTCCGACAAACCAGCAACGGCCCCGTGCCCTCGCGGTGCGCGTGCGGACCCTCCCCAGAGCGACCTGGAAGGCAATTCAACACAGAAGGTAAGCACCACGATGGAAAAGCATGTGTTCTCATTCGGCGGCACGAAGACCGAAGGCGACAAGTCGATGCGCGACACGCTCGGCGGCAAGGGCGCCAACCTAGCGGAAATGGCCCGGGCGGGCGTTCCGGTTCCACCGGGCTTCACAGTGTCCACGCAAGTCTGCAACCTGTACCTGGCGGGCGGCAACCGCGTCCCCGAGAGCGTCGAGGAGGAGATAGCGAGCGCATTGCAGCATCTCGAATCCGACATCGGCAAGAAGCTCGGCGACGCTGCGAACCCGCTTCTGCTCTCGGTCCGCTCAGGGTCGAAGTTCTCCATGCCCGGCATGATGGACACGATCCTGAACCTGGGGCTGAACGACAGGGTCACCGAGGGCCTGGTCGCTCTCAGCGGCAAAGAGACCTTCGCGCTCGACTGCTACCGACGGCTCATCATGATGTTCGCCGACGTCGTCATGGGCGTTTCGAAACGCGAGTTCGAGGAAATCCTCGAGGGCGTCAAGGAGAAGTCCGGAGCCGAGAACGACATGGATCTCGATGCTTCGCAGCTCCTCGAGGTGGTCGAGGCATTCAAGGCGCACTACAAGGATTCCCTTGGCGAGGACTTCCCCCAGGACCCTCATCAGCAGCTCACGATGTCCCGCGACGCGGTTTTCCGTTCCTGGGACAACCCGCGGGCCAACCACTACCGCCGCATGAACGATATTCCCCACGACCTCGGCACTGCGGTGAACGTGCAGGCGATGGTGTTCGGGAACCTCGGCGAGACATCCGCGACCGGCGTGGGCTTCACCCGCGATCCGGCGACCGGCTCGAACGAGTTCTACGGCGAGTTCCTGACGAACGCCCAGGGCGAGGACGTTGTCGCGGGCATCCGCACGCCCCGGCCGATCGAAGAGCTCAAGTCGGTCCTGCCGGAAGCGTACAAGGAATTGCGCGCGATCACGGCCCAGCTCGAGAAGCACTACCGCGACGTGCAGGACTTCGAGTTCACTGTCGAAGAGGGCAAGCTGTTCATGCTCCAGACGCGGAACGGCAAGCGCACCGGGGCGGCGGCGGTGAAGTTCGCCGTCGACATGGTCGCCGAGGGCCTGATCGACGACCGGGAAGCGGTGATGCGGGTCGAGCCGCAGCATCTCGACCAGCTGCTCCACCCCGTGATCGAGCCTTCCTCGAAGGGACGGCTCGCGACAATGACGGTCGGCCTGCCGGCTTCGCCCGGAGCGGCGGTCGGACGCATCGTCTTTTCTGCTGACTCAGCGGTCGAGGAGGCCGAGAAGGGGCACCCGGTCGTCCTCGTGCGGGCCGAGACGACGCCTGAGGACATTCACGGGATGGAAGCCGCGAAGGGCATCCTCACCTCCCGGGGTGGGATGACGTCGCACGCGGCAGTCGTTGCGCGCGGAATGGGTTCGCCGTGCGTTGCCGGCGCCGGCGAAGTGAACGTGGATGCCAAGGCCGGCCGGATCGCCTGCAACGGCCACGCGCTCGCCAAGGGCGACTGGATTTCGATCGACGGCTCGACTGGCGAGGTATTCGCCGGCAAGGCGGCGACGATCGACCCCGATCCCACGTCCGGCGACTTCGCGCAGTTCATGGAATTCGTGGACAAATTCCGCACCGCGCGGGTGCGTGCCAACGCTGAGACGCCGCGCGACGCCCGGATGGCGCGGACCTTCGGAGCCGAGGGCATCGGCCTGTGCCGCACCGAGCACATGTTCTTCGAGCCGGAGCGAATCGAGCACGTCCGCCAGATGATCCTGGCGGAGGATCCGGAAACGAGGGCCGACGCGCTTGCGAAGCTGCTGCCCATGCAGAGGCAGGACTTCCGGGAGCTGTTTGAAGTCATGGACGGCTATCCCGTGATCGTGCGGACGCTCGATCCTCCGCTGCACGAGTTCCTGCCCAAGCGCGAAGAGCTGATGGTGGAGCTGGCGCACCTTCGGGGCTCGAAGGTGGACCATTCGAGGCAGAAGGAGATCGCCGCGCTTCTCGAGCGCGTCGAGGAGCTGCACGAGTTCAATCCCATGCTGGGGCATCGGGGATGCAGGCTCGGCATTACGTTCCCCGAGATCACCGCGATGCAGGCCCGCGCGATCTTCGAGGCGGCCGTCCAGTGCGCCGAGAAGGGCATCGACGCGATTCCCGAGGTGATGATCCCGCTGGTCGGGAATCACAAGGAACTGGAGAACCAGAAGAAGATCGTCGTCGAAACCGCCGAGCAGGTCTTCGGAGAAACGGGCCGCACGGTTCACTACAAGGTCGGGACGATGATCGAAGTGCCGCGAGGCGCGCTTACCGCCGACGAAGTCGCCCGGCACGCCGAGTTCTTCAGCTTCGGCACCAATGACCTCACGCAGACCACGTTCGGGTTCAGCCGGGACGATTCCGGATCGTTCATCAAGCCGTACCTGGACAAGGGCATCCTCGGTGACGACCCGTTCCAGGTTCTCGACAGCGCGGGCGTCGGCCAGCTCATCGAGATTGCCTTGGAGAAGGGCCGCGCGACCCGCCCGGGTCTCGAGGTCGGAATCTGCGGCGAGCACGGAGGCGACCCGAAGTCCGTCACGTTCTGCGTTCGGGCCGGGCTCGACTACGTGAGCTGCTCCCCGTACCGCGTTCCGATCGCGCGGCTCGCCGCCGCGCAGGCCGTGATCGCGGCCGCCTAGCGCAGGCACTGCTAACGCGGTCTCGAGCGAGGCCGCGTCAGCCTGTCATGGACGCCAGGAACTCGCTGTTGTTGCGCGTCTTCGCCATCCGGTCGAGCAAGAGTTCAGCGGCTTCGACCGTCTGCAGGCCGCTCAGGACCCGGCGCAGCACCCAGACCTTGCTCAGCGTTTCCGGCGGGAGCAGCAGCTCTTCCTTGCGCGTGCCGCTGCGGTTTGTGTCGATGGCCGGGAAGATCCGCTTGTCGACCAGTTTCCGGTCGAGGTGGGTCTCCATGTTTCCGGTGCCCTTGAACTCCTCGAAGATCACCTCGTCCATGCGGCTGCCAGTTTCGACCAGGGCCGTCGCGACGATTGTCAGGGAACCGCCCTCCTCGATGTTGCGGGCCGCTCCGAAAAAGCGTTTGGGGCGCTGCAGGGCGTTGGAGTCGACCCCGCCCGAGAGCACCTTGCCGGAGGGAGGCGCGATCGTGTTGTAGGCCCGCGCCAGACGCGTGATGGAGTCGAGCAGGATCACGACGTCGCGCTTGTGCTCGACAAGCCGCTTGGCTTTCTCGATGACCATCTCGGCAATGTGGACATGTCGCGATGCGGGCTCGTCGAACGTCGAGCTGATCACCTCGCCACGCACTGACCGCTGCATGTCCGTAACTTCCTCGGGCCGCTCGTCGATCAGCAGCACGATCAGGAACACTTCCGGCTGGTTCGTAGTGATCGAATTGGCAATCGCCTGCAGCAGCATGGTCTTGCCGGTGCGCGGCGGCGAGACGATCAAGCCGCGCTGGCCCTTGCCGATCGGGACGAGCAGGTCCATGACCCGACCGCTCAGGTTGTTCTTGTTGGTCTCCAGCTTGAATCCCTCTTCGGGATAGAGCGGTGTCAGGTTGTCGAAGAGGATCTTGGTCTCGGCCGCTTCCGGCGGCTCGAAGTTGACGGCCTGGACCTTGATGAGCGCCAGGTAGCGCTCGCCCTCGCGCGGAGGCCGCACCAGTCCGGTGACGGTGTCGCCTGCGCGCAGCTTGCACCGCCGGATCTGGGCTGGAGAGACGTAGATGTCGTCCGGGCCGGCGAGGTAGTTGTATTCCGGGGAGCGCAGGAAGCCGTAGCCCTCCTGCATCACTTCCAGGACGCCTTCGGAAAGGATCAGGCCCGTGCCTTCCGACTGCGCCTGGAGAATGGTGAAGATCAGTTCCGGCTTGCGCAGGCCCCCCGTGGTGTCGAGGCCGAGTTCGGCGGCCTTTGCGTGAAGATCGGGGATGCTGAGTTCCTTGAGCGCCGCGAGGTCGAGAGGCTTGATGCCGTCCCGGGCCATCGCCTCGACAGCGGCCTGGTACTCGGCTTCCTCGTCGATGCTGTCGGCCCGCTCGAATTCCGCGGGGCGGCGCTTTCCGCGCTCGCGCCGGAGGCGCGGCTTGCGTTGTTGCCTCCTTGCCGGCCGATCGCCATCTCCCTCGCCGGCCCCTGCCTTGGATTCCCGCTCCCGAGGCCGACGCTCCCCCCGAGGTTCGTCTCCTGCCTCGGTGTCGCGAAACCGGCTGCGGCGACGCGCCCGGCCTGCCGGGGCCTCGGCATCCCGGCCCGAACCGTCCCCGTCCGCTGCGGCGGGGGCCGCTTCAGCCTCCGCGGCCCGGTTCTCGGAAGATGCTTCGGCGCTGGATTCCTCGGTGCGACGGCGGAATCGCCGCGAGCGAGGCGTCTCTTGGTCTTCGCGCTTCGGGGCTTCCTCGGCGGAATCGCCGCTTGGCACCGGGGCTGGAGTCTCTTTAGGGGTTTCGGTGGTATCGGAAGGCATGGTTTACCTCGCTTACGCCCAACGCCGTTGCGGGCGTCTGGAACTATGCGGCGAGAGCCGACTCGATGGCTCGCCAAAGTTGCGTCACGCCTTCCCCTGACACTGCCGAGAACGGGATGGGGGTGGCGAAGGTCTGCTCGATGGAGCGTGCGGAGCGCAAGCGCGCTGCTCGCTTTAGCTTATCCGATTTGGCGGCCGCGACGCAGTGCGCCTGACCGTTGGCATCCAGCCAATCCTTCATCTGCCGGTCTAGCGGGGTCGGGCCGTGACGGATGTCAACGATCAGGACCACCAGTTTCAGCGGCTCGCGCGATTCCAGATACAACTCCGCGAGGTGCTTCCAACGCTCCTGCTCGTCATGCGAAGCCTTGGCGTAGCCGTAGCCCGGCAAGTCCGCGAAGTAGTAGCGCCGGTCGATGCGAAAGAAATTGATCGCCCGGGTCCGGCCCGGGGTCTGGCTGGTCTTGGCGAGATCCTTCCGCCTGACCCCGTCGCTGCCCGGGCCCCGCTTGCCGGAGCCCAGCAGCAGGGCGTTCAGCAAGCTGGACTTGCCGACGTTGCTGCGGCCGACGAACGCGATTTCCGGCAGCCGGTCCCTGGGGAACTGGCCGGCGCCGTACGCGCTGACGGTGAATTCGACCGGCATCGCCTACTGCCGGGGACGGCGTGGCTAGTTCGCCACCCTCTCCTCGTGACGCACGATCTCGACACCCCCAGGCGTGAATGGATGCTTGGCGAGCCCGTCGATCGGCTCCTCGAGGGCCAGGGAAAGGACATCGTCCATGGTCTCCACGAAGTGCAGCTTCAGATTCTCGCGGACGTTGTCCGGCACCTCCGGCAGGTCCTTCTCGTTGTCCTTGGGAAGGATCACCTCCCGGATTCCGTGGCGGCTGGCGGCCAGCAGCTTCTCCTTCAGTCCCCCGATAGGGAGAACCTTGCCGCGGAGCGTGACCTCGCCCGTCATCGCGATGTTGCCGCGCACGCTCGTCTTGGTCAGCGCGCTGGCCAGAGTCGTCGTCAGCGTGATGCCCGCGGAGGGGCCGTCCTTGGGGATAGCTCCCTCGGGCACGTGGATGTGGATGTCGAGGTTCTGGTAGAAGTCCTTTGGCAGGCCGAAGGCGCCCGAGCGCGACCGGATGTAGCTCATGGCCGCCCGGGCCGACTCCTGCATCACGTCGCCGAGCTTGCCTGTCAGGGTCAGCTTGCCCTGGCCGTCCATCAGGGTGGCTTCGACGCTCAGCAGCGTGCCGCCCATTTCCGTCCAGGCCAGGCCGACGGCGGTGCCGATCTGGCTCTTGAGATCCGCGCCCGGAGCCCGGAACTTGGCAACCTTCAAGAAGTCCATCACGTTGTCAGGGGTGATCGTGGTCTTGGCCGGGCGCTTGCCGTTCTTGCTGCGCACGACCTTCAGGGCCACCTTGCGGCAAATGTTGCCGATCTCGCGCTCGAGGTTACGCACGCCCGCTTCGCGGGTGTACTGCTCGATGATCGCGCGGATGCCGTCCTCTTGGAACTCGATGCTCTTTTCCTTCTTGAGCCCGACCTTGGCGATCTGCTTGCCAACCAAGTAGCGCTTGGCAATCTCCGTCTTCTCGTCCTCGGTGTATCCGCTGATGCGAATCACCTCCATCCGGTCCAGCAGCGGCGGCGGGAGCGTATGCAGGACGTTGGCGGTCGCGATGAAGAAGACTTGGCTGAGGTCGAACTCGACATCGAGGTAGTGGTCCTGGAACGATGAATTCTGCTCCGGATCGAGAACCTCCATCAGGGCCGCCGAGGGATCCCCCCGGAAGTCGGTGGACATCTTGTCGATCTCGTCCAGCATGAAGACGGGATTCCGGGTGCCGGCCTTCTTCATCATCTGGATGATCTGCCCCGGCAGCGCGCCGATGTAGGTGCGCCGGTGGCCGCGGATTTCCGCCTCGTCGCGCACGCCGCCCAGCGACAGCCGCACGAACTTGCGCCCTGTGGCTCTCGCGACCGACTTGCCCAAGGAGGTCTTTCCCACTCCAGGAGCGCCGACGAAGCAAAGGATCGAGCCCTGCGGGCGGCTGACAAGGCGTCGGACAGCGAGGAACTCGAGGATCCGCTCCTTGACCTTTTCCAGCCCGTAGTGGTCGGCGTCGAGCACTCGCTCGGCGTTTCCCAGATCGCGAATCTCCCGAGACTTTGCCTTCCAAGGCACCGAGAGGAGCCAGTCGACGTAGTTGTGGGAGACAGTGGCCTCCGCGGACATCTGCGGCATGTTCTCCAGCTTCTGGACCTCGTTGAGCGCCTGCTTCTGCGCGTCCTTGGTCATGCCGGCATCTTGAATGCGCTTGCGAAGCTTGTCGAATTCGCTCTTCTCGCCGCGCCCGAGCTCCTTCTGGATGGCCTTGATCTTCTCGTTGAGGTAGTACTCCTTCTGGGCCTTCTCCATCTGCTTCTTGACCCGGCCTTGAATGGTCCGGTCGACTGCAAGCTTCTCGATCTCAATGTCCAGCAGTTCCCCGATGCGCGTGAGGCGCTCGATGGGGTCGAAGATCTCGAGCAGGTCCTGCTTTTCGGGAACCGTGATCTGGAGATTGGCGCAAACCGTATCGGCGAGCTTGTCCGGCTCCTCGACCCGCACCGCGGCGATCATGGTTTCGTAGTTGACGTTCTGGCTCTGCTTGACGTACTGCTCGAACAGGGTCGTGACTCGGCTCGTGAGCTGCTCGAGCTCCGGATGCGACGCGGCGGGGAATTGCAGGGTCTCGACCGTCGCCTGCATGTAGCCGTCCTCGAGCCGCACCTTGATGAGGTTTGCGCGCTCCAAGCCCTCGACGAGGACCTTGACATTGCCGTCCGGGAGCTTGAGGCTCTGGACGATGCTGACGATGGTGCCGATCTGGTAGACCTCGTCGGGCCTGGGCTCGTCGTTCGAGGCGTCGTGCTGCGTCGTCAGGAAAATCTTCTTGTCGTGCGCGAGGGCGGCTTCCAGCGCCGAAACGCTGGCGGTGCGCCCCACCACGAAGGGGGACATCATGTGAGGGAAGATCACGACGTCCCGGATGGGCATCATCGGGATCTGCATGCTGGTACGGGCACCGCTCGAACTAGGCATGTCTTTATCTTACGACGTGTTTCGCCACGCCATACGGACGGCTCGCCGACAGTTTCGGGCCGAGCGGGACTAACTGCGGGACCGCAGGGGCGCGTGGGAAGGGGACTCGCGGCTCTGCCGCGATCAGCCGGCCTTCTCGAGCAGGCGCGCGCGGAACTCGTGCTGGTCCTCTATGACCATCTGCTCCGTGACCACGAACTGCTTGACGCGCTTCTGCTGGGATGGCAGATGGTAACTGAGCTCGAGCATCAGCTCTTCCATGATCATGCGCAGCCCGCGAGCGCCCATGCCGCGCTCCATAGCGAGCCTCGCGATCGCATCCAGGGCGCCCTGATCCAAGGACAGCTCGATATTCTCGTACTCGAACAGCTTCTGGTACTGCTTAACCAGGGAGTTTCTCGGCCGGGTCAGGATCTCGACCAGCGCGCTCTCGTCGAGGCCGCCCAGCGTGGCCATAACCGGAAGGCGTCCAATGAATTCCGGTATGAAGCCGAACCGAATCAGATCCTGCGGCTGGACTTGGCCTAGCAGGCCGAGGTCCTCCGCACGGGCAGCAGGCAACGGCACGGCCTGCTCCGCAACATCGAGATTGCGGAAGCCGACGACTCTCTCGTCCACGCGTCTCGCCACGAGCTTGTCCAGACCTACGAACGCACCGCCGCAAATGAACAGGATGTCCGTCGTATCGATCGGCGTGAACTCCTGGTGAGGATGCTTGCGCCCACCCTGCGGGGGCACGTTGGCGACGCTGCCTTCCAGGATCTTGAGCAGAGCTTGCTGGACGCCCTCGCCCGAGACGTCGCGCGTGATGGAAGGATTCTCGTCCCGCCGGCTCAGCTTGTCGATCTCGTCGATGTAGATGATGCCCTTCTGCGCGCGCTTGACATCCCCGTTCGCCGCCTGCAGCAGCTTCAGGATGATGTTCTCGACGTCCTCGCCGACGTAGCCAGCCTCGGTGAGCGTGGTCGCGTCCGTGATGGCGAACGGCACGTCCAGGATCTTCGCCAGCGTCTGGGCCAGCAGCGTCTTGCCCGTTCCGGTCGGCCCGATCAGGAGGATGTTCGACTTCTGGACTTCGACATCCGGCTCGGCGCTTGCAGGGACGGGCTTCCGCTGCTGAATGAAGATGCGCTTGTAGTGGTTATAGACCGCGACGGAAAGCCGTTTCTTGGCGGCATGCTGACCGACGACGTACTGATCCAGCTTGTCCTTGAGCTCGTGGGGCTTGAGCAGGGTGACTCCCTGCACCTGCCCCTTGCTAGCCTGCTCCTCCTGGAGAATCGCGTTGCATATCAGGACGCACTCGTCGCAGATGTAGGATTTCGGGTAGTCGCCTGGCGTGGCGATGAGCTTTGTGACGATGTCCTGGCTCTTTCTGCAGAAAGAGCAGCGAAGCGATCCTTCCGAGGACATGCGCTTCACCGAGGTCTCCTGAGGGTATAGCTGTTTTCCACAGACCGTTTCCAGACTGCTGGGATCGGTTACATCGTATCAGACTCCCATGCAGCGTCCTCGGACGCGCTCTATCGTTCTTGTTTCGCGAACGAGCCGGTCAGCTCGCGGTCACGACTGCGCCACGCCGAGGATTCGAGCGAGCGACTCGGCGACCTCGCTCGGACCGGACACCCTGTAGCGAGCCAGCGAGGGTTGTGTCGGCGGCCCGACGAATACTGTGACCGACGCTGCGGGCAGCACCCCGAAAGCGCTCTCGTCCGTCGTGTCGTCTCCGAAGTACAGGGGCAGGCCTCCGGTCTCGACGACCAGAGCCAACGCGGCCGTGCCCTTGTCCACGCCGTCGGCGGGAGTGATGTCGTAGACCATCTTGCCGGAAGCGACTCTCAGCGATGGGACGGCCTCGACCGCATCGAGCACCGTCCGTTCGATCCTCGGTCGGTCTCTCGGTTCCGCGTTACGGTAGTGCGCGGCGGCCGACACGCCCTTGTTCTCGACCTCGAACCCGCCTACGTCCGAGAGGTCGGCCGATAGGCGCTCGCAGAGGCGCCGAATCGCCTCGTGTCCCCGCCAGTCGGTCTCGACTGTCCCGCTCCCGGGCCGCATGCGCTCCCTGCCATGGCTCCCGAAATAGTGGATTCCGTCCAGGCCGACAAGGTGCCGGACGTCCCGCGCAGCCCGTCCGCTCACGATAGCCATCGCGACCTTCGGGCAGTCGCGCAGCGCGAGCAGGACGTCCAACGTTTCCGGGGGAACGCGGGCGTCGGGCGGACGAGGAACGATCGGCGCCAGCGTCCCGTCAAAGTCCAGCATCAGCAGGATGCGCTTGGCCATGCGCAGCCGGCCGGACACGGCGTCCCAGTCGTCGAAGAGGTGCGTCACTAGCCGTTCCGCGGGGGCGGGACGGCCTCGAGGATCTTGCCTATCCAGCCGTAGATGTTGTGCTCGCGCACGTGGCTGCGGAGGCGCCGCATCAGGGCGCCGGCCCGGTCTCCCTCGGAATGCCTCATCGAGAAGAGACGGTTCGCAAACTCGTCCGTCGCGAAAGGATTGAAGCATTCGGCGCCGGGGAGTTCCCACGCCGCGCCCGTGAACTGACTGAGCAGAAGGCGGCCACCCTCGTCGTTGCGCGCCGCGAGGAATTCCTTCGCCACGAGGTTCATGCCGTCTTCCAGCGAGCTGACGACGCACACGTCAGCCAGCCGGTACAGGGCCAGCACTTCGCTTTCCTGCAAGTGCTCCTTAATCGACACGACCGGGCCGGTTCCGGCGAGCCCGTGATTCGCGTTCACCCGGGCCACCATTCGATCCATCGCCGCGTGCAGTTCCCGGTAGGCCGGGATGTCGGTCCGGCTCGGCGCTCCCGCGTGCAGGTACGCCAGCTTGCCGCGCAACTCCGGGCGTCGCTCCAGCAGGCACTCGATGGCCAGCAGGCGCTCGAGCACTCCCTTGGTGTAGTCGATGCGGTCCAGGCCCAGCACAACGAACTTCCCGTCCAGCCCGTACCGCTTGCGCAGCCGCTCCACGGCCGCGTCGCATTCGGCGCTTGCGGCTCTGGCCGAGATCCCGTCGAAGTCGATCGAGATAGGGAACGCCTCCGCACGAACCCGCCGCCCGTCTCGCTCCAGCACGGTTTCGGCGACGCGGTTCCAGCCGGGAAGCGCGCAGGAGGCTGCGAGGAAGCGGTCCGCGTACTGCGGCGTGTGAAATCCGAGCACGTCGTTGCCGAGAGCGCCTTCGAGGATCTGATCGTGCCAGGGGCAGATCCTGAGAATGTCCGGGAGCGGCCAGGGGATGTGCCAGAAATGCAGGCAGGCCGCGCGCGGGCAGCGCTGCCGGAGCAGCGAGGGCAGCAGGGCGAAATGATAATCCTGAATGAAGACGATGGCATCGCGGTCGCCAATGACTCCGGCGACGGCGTCGGCGAACTTGGCGTTGACGGTCCGGTACGCCTGCCAGTGAGCGTCGCGGAAGACCGGCTTCACGAAGGCGTTGTGGCAGAGAGGCCAAAGCGCCTGGTTGGCAAAGCCGTTGTAGTACCCCTCGTTCACCTCCGCGCTCAGCCAGACCCGTTGCAGGTCGTACGCCGGGCTGTCGGGGGGCACCGCGACCCGGCCGTCCCGGTCGGATGCCTCCATGTCGGCATCCCCTGACCCGTGCGCGACCCAGACGCCGCCAACTGCCTGCATTGCGGAGTTCAAGGCCAGGGTCAGGCCGCCCACTGCCGCCCGCACCTGAATCGTTCCGTCCGGACCGTGCGAGTGGACGAACGGCTCGCGGTTCGAGACGCTGACGAAAAGGCGGTCCCCGATGCGTTCCCGGGCCAGGTCCCGGACTTCGGAACGCGTGCGGACCGAGTCGGGCGGGGAACTCGCGGGCAGGAGATCGCTGTCCATCGTCAGGAGGCTGCTCGCTTGCTCTGGCCCGTTCCTAGCGCAGAAGGGACTCCAGCTCCACGCGCGCTTCCGTCTTCTCGTCCCGGTACTTGACGATCACCGGCGCGTACAGCGAGAGGCCCATTTTCTTGCCCGGTCCCGCCGCGATCGGACGGGACCCCGGGACGACCACGGCGCCTTCGGGAATGACGAGTGGGCGATCCCCGTCGGCGCGATGCACGGTGTCGCGAACGATGTCGTAGACCGGTGTCGAGCGGGTCAGCACCGTGCCCGCCCCGAGAACGGCAGTTCGCCTGACGATCGTGCCTTCGTACACGCCTGTGTTGCCGCCGACGAGCACATTGTCCTCGATGATGACGGGCAGGGCACCGACGGGTTCGAGGACTCCGCCAATCTGCGCCGCGGCGCTCAGGTGGCAGTTCTTGCCGATCTGCGCGCAGCTTCCCACCAAGGCGTGGGAATCGACCATGGAACCGTCGTCCACGTAGGCTCCGACATTGATGTACATCGGGGGCATGCAGGTGACGCTGCGACCGACGAAGCAGCCGTCCCGCAAGCTGGACCCCCCCGGGACCACGCGCACGCTCTCCTGGACCGTCACGTCGCGCGGCGGGTAGGTGGACTTGTCGATGAACCGGAAGCGGCTGCCGGAATCGGACATGTCGACGCTCTTGCCCATGCGGAATCCGACCAGGATTCCCCGCTTCACCCATGCATTCACGCGCCAGCCGAGCGACGCGGTCGGGTCGGGCTCCGCTGCTCGTACCTGGCCGCTGTTCAGCCCGGTCTTGAATTCGCGGAACGTCTCGAGATCCTGATGCGAGTAGGCCTCCGGATTGCGGTCGAACAGGGTGTCGATTCGCGATTCCAGCACTCCTCCAATCGTACAGGCTCGGGGCTTGCCCGCCCCGAGTTCCGGAGCACGCGGTGCTAAGATGGATCGATTCTGCCGCCGTGCCCTTCCGGCCCAATCACTTCCCGGGCAAGCTGATCATCGTCGAGGGTATCGACGGATCCGGCAAGTCCACGCAACTGGCTCTCCTGAACCAGTGGCTGCGCTCGAAGCGCCTGGTTGTTTCCTTCAGCGAGTGGAACTCGTCATCGATCGTGCGGGGCAGCACCCGCCAGGGCAAGAAGAAGCAGATGTTCACGCCCACGACGTTCAGCCTGATCCACGCGACGGATTTCGCGGATCGGTTGGAACGTCGCATCGTGCCCATGCTCAGCGCGGGAGCCATCGTCTGCGCGGACCGGTACGCGTTCACGGCGTTCGCGCGCGACGCCGCGCGCGGCGTCAGCCCGGACTGGGTTCGCAACTTGTATCGCGTGGCCATCCAGCCCGACATCGCATTCTACTTTCGGGTGCCCCTCGAAGTCGCTCTCAACCGCATTCTGGGCGGCCGGGCAGCTCTCAAGTACTACGAGGCCGGCATGGACCTGCACCTCAGCCCGGACATCAAGAAGAGCTTCGCCCTGTTCCAGGAGCGCATCCTGCAGGAGTACGAAGCCATGGCCGGGGAGATGGGATTCCACGTGATCGACGCGACCGGCTCGATACAGGAACAGCAGAAACGGGTTCGAGAGATTGTCATGGACCGGATCGGCGTCTCGCTCGAGCGCGACATCCTCCGGCTGCCATCGTAGATTGCGCCATGCCCACGAACGCCAATCCATTGGACTTCTATTCCGATCCCTTGCCGGGCGTCGACGTTTCGAGCCTGCACGGCAAGCTGATCGCGATCGAGGGACCGGATTCCATTGGGCGCAGCACCCAGGTGGATCGACTCCGAGCCTGGCTGGAGGAGCGTGGCTATGCCGTCGTCGATACGGGCATGGCCCGGTCCGCGCTAACGAAGGCCGGCATCCAGGAAGCCAAGAGCGGGCACACCTTGGGGCCCCTCACGATGGGCCTGTTCTACATGGCCGATTTCGCCGACCGGCTCGAGAATCTCATCATTCCGTCCCTCCGGGCAGGCTTCGTGGTGCTCACGGATCGGTACTTCTACTCGGTTATCGCGCGGGCTGCGGCCCGCCGCCAGGATACTGAGTGGCTCGAGCGCGTGGCCGGATTCGCCCTCGTGCCGCACGCGATCTTCTACCTGCGCGCGCCCGTCGAGGAAGTTCTCGCGAGGGTCGTACGCAGTAGGCGCTACTTTGACTACTGGGAGAGCGGGATGGACGTGCCGTACGGCAACGACCGGTACGAGAGCTTCGTCGGATACCAGGCGAAGCTCCTTGAAGTCCTCGATTCGATGGTCGACAAGCACGGGTTCATCGTCGTGGACGCGACCCTGCCGCCGGGAGAGATATTCGACCAGCTGCGAAGCAAGATCGAGCCCTTGCTGGAAGACTGACGGGCGGCCCGGCGGTGGATTCCAGGTTCGGCCTGATCGTCTTCGACCTGGACGGAACTCTCATCGATTCGTCGATGGACCTTGCCCTTTCGGTGAATGCGACGCGCGCCCAGGCGAACCTGCCGCCGCTCGGCATGGCAACCGTGGCATCGTACGTCGGGAATGGTACGAAGGCGCTGATCCGCCGGGCGCTGGGTCCCGACGCTTCCGACGACGAGGTATGGGACGGCGTGTCATTCTTCTTGCGCTACTACCGCGAGAACATGCTGGTCCACACCAAGCTGTACCCCGGAGTTCGCGAGGCTCTTGACGGCTGGCGGTCGCACGGAACCGCCATGGCGGTACTTACCAACAAGCCGGAGAGATTCAGCACGGACCTCATTGCGGGACTCGGGCTGGAGGGATACTTCACGCGCATCTACGGGGGCAACAGCTTCGAGACCAAGAAGCCGGACCCGTACGGGCTCCGGCTGATCATGAGCGAGATGGGATTCGCTCCCGAACAGACGCTGATGGTCGGCGACAGCTCGGTCGACGTGCTCACCGCTCGCAATGCCGGAGTTGCGTGCGCCGGCGTGACTTTCGGGCTCCGTCCGGAGGATTTCGAGCGGTACCCGCCCGACTTCCTCGTTGACGACTTTCGCGGTCTCGAGCATTTCCTGTACCAGACGCCTGAGAGGACCGTGCCGGCAGAAGCGCCTTAGAGGCTTTTTCGGGCGGCACGGGACACACTACAGGAACACAGTGAGCGAGGCTGCTCCCCGCACCGGCCAGCGCGTTGTTCGATGAACCGAATGGACCGGGGCAGAATCGAGTCAGGTCGCCGATCGACTGCGGCCAGGAATTGATCCAGACTCATCGTCGACAATTTGAGTTTGTTTGCGGAACGCAGAACCGTCTGCATCGCAGTGACCGGATGCAATCGGCTCGCTGGCGTAGATGGGCGTGGCTAGAACGGTGCGGGCGGCGCGGTCAGCGAGAAAACAACCCGGAACACGGCCTCGCAAGGGGTTTGGAAGCTCCGGACTGGAATAGGGGGTGGAGAGTCACAATGGAGGGACCGGACGCGATCCGACGGAGCCATCGCATTGTGTGCGATCCAGCCACAACCTGCCTGAGCTCTGGGTCCAGAATCCGACGGCCTGCTAGCCACCGGTATTGAAGCGTTCTGGCCCATCGGAGGTGCCGGGCACAGGCGGGAGCCTTCTCCGATTTTCTTCCGCATCAGGACCAGCCTTGTGGGCAGAATAAATTGCAGAGACTCCGCTGGCCTGTCGGTGGGGAAGCGTTCGAGGTGTCCGTGACGCATACCTGACGTTGTCGCTCGATTCGGTCCAGTCCGGCGAGACCGACGCTGTCTCGCGGCAGTGCCAGGGACATTAGTGCCCACGGCACGGCACTCAGCGAGAAGCCCCGCATGCCCTGTTCGCTAAGTTCGGCGAACCTGCCGGGGAAACTTCCTAACAGTCCCGCGCGAAAGGCTCGACGCTACGGGCTTCCGACCGTTCCGCCTGGCACGCGACCGGTCTGCAGCTCTGTGATCCGCGCCTTGAGACGAGCGATTTCGGATTCGGCGTCGTGCCTTGCCGCAACCTCCGCGCCCAGCGCCTGTACCGCCTCGGCCCGGGCCCGCTCCGATTCCCGGAACGTCAGCAGATCCTTGCCCGACCGCGGGTCGCGGAAGCGCAGCAGGTGCTCCATCCCCGGCCGGTCGTCCACCCGGACCTCCAGCCCCAGCACCTCGCTGCGGATCGATCCGTCCGCGGTACTCGCCAGCGGCTCGTACCCTAGCCCGACCAGGACGCTCCCCTCCAGGCGATCCCCCTCCCGCGACGCTCCCTTCAGCATCCCGGCCGGACTGAACCGCCAGTGCTCCGCCACTCCCGTCGACGCGTACAAGGCGTGCTTCTCCACCCGGTGCCGTCCCTCGGTCGAGGGCGAGGCCACCAGCACGAAGCCCGGCGGCCGGCCCGCCACCCAGACCCTGTAGGACGGCTCCGGCAGCGCCGCCAGGCCCCGCACGACGAATAGGTCCGGCACCAGCTTCTTCTTCGGATCGCCCTACTCGTAGAACAGGTTCATGTTCGCCCCGACCTGCTCGAAGGGGGATTCGGCGAACCGGTTGCGCAGGGTCGTGAACGCATAGAGGATGGCGTCGACATGCCGTGGGCTCTCGAACAGCGCCTTGCCGTCCGAGTACGGGTACTCTACGGCGGCTGCCGACGCTTCCTTAGAACCTGCCCTAGTGGTTGCCGTGAAGCCGGCGATGGCGCTGTTGCCAGCGGTCAGCATAACAGGCGGCCCGTCAGCGGCGGTACTGCGGCAGGGCCTGTGGCAGGGCCTGCGGATTCCTGCACCACTGCGGCAATAGTGGTCAGTTCTCCCCCACCCGGGTCTGCACCCAGCCGCCAGCGTTGAACCGACCTCGCTGGCACGTTGGTGCGGGTGGCGGGCGAGCACGACCGACCGGGAATGGCCCCTCCGGCGGTGCGTCCTCAACACCCTGCTGGTGGTGCTGTTCGTCTTCCGGCCGGTGTTCGTGCCCGACCGCTAGGGCTTCGCCCAGACCCTGGCCGAGCTATGGGAGCAGTGCCGCCGCCTGGGGGTCGCTCTGCCGCAGCCGAAGCCGGTGTCGGCCTCGTCGATTTGCGCGGCCCGCGCCAAGGTCGGCGCCGACGTGTTGCCTCGATCACTAGCTCTTGGGCGTATCTCAGTCACGCTAAGGAACACAAGCGGCCGCAGCCGCGCACTGTGGATATTCCTCATCACACCTACCAGCCGACCAGAGCGGAACTGAACGAGGATCATCGCGTAGATGCAACGTTCGAGGAAGTGGTGGAGGCCGTTCTGCGCCCCGTGAAAATCTGCTACGTCAAGCCCGCGAAGCGCAAGCGCTAGCTAGTCGGGCAGGAAGTTTCATGGCGCGGCGCGGCAGTGGATGGCGAGGCGAGGCATGACGCTCCGATGCGCGGCTAGGTACGGCAAGGCATGGTAAGCCGCCCGCAAAACGCGTCAACGGCTTCAACAACTCGATATTTTGTTTTGATCGGTTGCAATTTTGCAACGATTTCTGTATGCTGCCCGCCAAGAACGGCATGGTTGCTCAATTGTCTGGTGCCAGTGACAGCCTGAATGACCATGATAGGATTCGAAGTGGTTCTTAGGTTTTTTGGTTTGGAGCCACCTTGAACCATGACACACGAGGGGACAAGAGAAGTGCGCGGAATCATCAAAGCCTTTCAGCGAGCATTCCGTCCAACTGTCAGCGACGGGCGGATTCGCAGCAGCGAGGCCGTTGGGGAGGATGTCGCTAGAGGCGTGGTAAGACGCACTGCGACCGGTAGCGTCCGCCTGCAACGCGGTCAGTACGTCACACGGAAAGACGTTGATCAGAAGTGGGAACAGGTGAAGGACTACAGATTCGATGACCAGGATTGACCGTGGTCCCGAAACTTTCACCAAAATCTGCGATCTCTACAACAAGGCGGAATGCTTCATCAAGCACGTTGAAACGCACCAATCGGATATTTCGATTCCCGCGATCAACCAGCTACGGTATGCCGGACACCATCTGCTGAAGTCGCTTACAAGCGCCGATGACGAGGAATTCAAGGCGGAACTGCGCAAGGTGGAAAGTCACTGCCAGCGCTCAATGTACGAGGCTTCGGAGGCAGGCATTCTCTACTTTCTGGACCTAGTGAACGAATTCTCTGGCGATTTCAAGGATGTTCAGATCACTTCGGTCTTGCACGATTACCCGAAAACTCTAAGTCTCGCGGTGAAAGCTCGCACCATGCTTGGCAATGGGCGTCTGAATCGAGAATCTGCCGAGAAGCAGGCTACCGAGTATATGGATACATTTCTCAAACTTGGAGACAAGATCCATGAACTAGACGTGAGCCGAGACGAACTTAATAAGGTCAAAGCCAGTCAGAGGAAAAGTACTCGAAGGTTCGTGATCATTCTGACGGCTACAGTAACCGGAATCGTCATTTCAGCCATCACGCTATTGTCGCGTCTATTGGACTAGAATCTCCCCTCGAACCCCCTCAGGCCCCCTCGGAACTTTTGTATATAATCCCCATTTCAAGTGGCATTTTTGTTGGGCCCGCTACCGCCTCAGCCAACAGCCAATCCCAGAACGGGAGGACACGGTCAAGCGGGTGGTAGTGTTCTTATGCTCGGATTAGGACGTTCGCATCAAGAAGGTATATCACGCCTGCCCTCTCGCAGCCGAATGTGAACCGCTAACCGTACCGACTCCCTTCAGAAGCGGTTCAACACTGCTCGGCTTCACGCCTAGCATCTTGGCCGCCTTGGTATGGGTCAGTTCGTTGGCCCTGAGAGTGCGGCCAACGAGGCTGACCAGAGCGTTGCCCAGCCGATGCTTTCGCACCGTGTAATAGGACGGCCCGGATTCGCCCGCTTCTCGTGAACGTTCTCGGCGTCTCTCTCTGGCAGCCTGCCACCGTGCCTCATATATCGCCACTAGTTCGCGGTAGACGTTTTCGTCAATTGCGCCAATGCGCCAGAACCGGTAAGCAACCATAGCCTCGCTGACGTTTCTATCAGAAGCGACATCGATGATCACCTCGGCGGCGATATCGAAGGTTTTCAGTCTCCCGACATCGGGAAGCGATCGCAGCGGCACTAGGAACTCGCCCGCAACGTCGTTGCAGAATCGTTCGACGCGCGCCAGTTGCGTGTTCCGTGTGACTGTGGAGGGAGCGTCACTGACGCCTGTGGAACCTACGAAGATATGGGTCAATTCGTGGATCAAAGTGAATGATCGCGCCGACGTTGCGTCTTGGTCGTTAATTACGATGAAGGGGGCAATCTCATCGGCGATTGTGAATCCTTGGAAGACGCGAGCACTTATATTCGTGTGATGAGATCCGAGATTGCCAACCAGCAGGACGAAGACACCGATCTTTTCCACTCGCACCCTCAACGCAGAGAACAGTTCGCCCGGCGAGTTTTGCCCACGTCGGAAGGCGTGATCCTCGCCGATATCGAGCACTTGCCGGATCGTTTGCGCCGCTTCCGCGATGCGCAGTGTCACCGGCATTGAGCCTACGAAGGCAAGGCGGTTGACATCCTCGTCGTCTTCTAGAACCGATTTCACCATATCTTGTCTCGCGCGAATATCGCGGAGAAGGGCGTCAAGCAGCGCGGCCTCTTCCTTCAAGATCGTTCTGGGAAGACTTCGGAAGTCTTCGCCGCGGTCGCCTACAAGAGGCGGGTTTGAGCGATAGAATGCGGTAAGCGGCCGCCTATAGGTTGCCGCGATCTTGAGCAGTTGCTTCCGTGTCGGTTTCAGTTCGCCACGCTCAAGTGCTTCGAGTTTTTGTGCCGCACTCCCATGCGAGCTCGACGTAAGGCCAAGCCGCAAAGCCGCACCCTCAACCGATAGGCCCGCCGTCTCGCGTGCCCATGTGAGGATCGAGGAGTTGATATTCTCAGCGAGGGTCGCCAAAGTTTCGTGTTGCCACCGCCGATTGCCGACGTGCATCAGACTTCCTTACATCGGTTGTTTTACGTTGGCATGATTGTGGGAGGAGATGCCGGTTCTGGGTGGGTTGGGGCAAAGGTGAGGGGGTTGTCGTGGAGGATTTCGTAGACCAGGCGCAGGTGAGTTCCGGGAAACAGCGTCGCGGTTTCGTTCAGTTCCTTGAGCAGTGCAGCCAGGGCGGCGTCCTGCCCGCGGCTGGCTTGGTGCAGCAGCCGGACGGTGAGAGTCCCGGCCGCAGAGTCGGGAAGAAGGGTGGCGTCGCTGCGGAACAGCGCCTTGAGCAGGGGGCGCACATTCTCGGGCCTGCTCAGTTCCGGCGCGACCGCGCCGGCCATGGCGGTCTCGGCGCGGTAGGCGATCATGCGCAGGGTGTCGAGCAGGTTCCGCAGCGGGGCAGGCAGGGCCTGCAGCCGCTCTTCGGGCGACAGGTCGCCGGCCCGGACATGCTCCTGGACGTCGTTTCGCCAGTTCCAGGCCCGTGATGCGCCGCTCGATCGCGGCGGTCTCCGCCTGGAGCTGGAGGGCCTTCTGCGAACGCGCGCCGCGCTCGGCTGCCAGCTTGCGATGCAGGTGCGCGGCCTTGCCGCGCAGCCTCCGCAAGGCGCGCTCGAGCCAGCGCCAGAGCGGGTTGACCACCCGCTCGTCGGCATCCACCCCCACGAGCGCGTGCTCGGCCAGCGTGTCGAGACCGAATTCCGCGCGCATGTACTTGAAGAAGTTCTCCTGCGTCCAGCGTGAGCGCAGCAGGCCCGCGACCCGCTCCGCGGGCAGCGTGGGATGCGTGGTGAGGATCGCCGGCTGGCGCTCGCCCGCCGCCGGCTGGCCCGCCAGCTCCAGCGGCTTGCGCGGCTGGCCGCTCTTGCCCGGCCGGCGCAGGCGCCGGTCGATCCAGAAGCGGATCTCGCGCGCCGCGCAGGCGTTCCCCAGAGCCGCCTTGCGCTCGGCGATGCGGCCCTCCAGCGCTTGCTCGCCGCCGGGCGCGTGCACCGCCAGGCGGGCCGGGACGAACTCGCTGTCCGGCCAGCGCTCCGCCTGCGGCCCCTTGCGCCAGGTGATCACCGCGATCCCCCGCTCCGCCAGCTGCGCGAACAGCGCCGGACTCCAGCCTTCCCGGTCGAACACCAGCGTCAGGCGCGGCCGCGACGGCTCCTGCGCGGCCGGCAGCAGGCCCAGTTCCTCCAGCTGCGGCAGCAGCCCGTCCCGCAACTCCGCCACCAGTGCGGGATCGACCTGCTTGTGCACGCACAGCAACGGCGCCCCCCCGAGCGCCCCCACCCAGTAGCTGGCCGCGGCCGGCAGGCACAGCTTCTGCCGCGGCACGAAGTGCTTCGGCAGGCGGCCTTGGCCGCTGTAGACCTGGACGTGCCCGTCCACGAACAGCGTCGCGACGGCCTCCGGATCGGCGCCGGCCCAGTCCCGCTGCGTATTCCGGCGAATGTGAACGCTCATTCCGAAGGAACGTGAACGCTCATTCCGGTCCATCGTGAACACCTGTTCCGAAGGAACGTGAACACTTCGGAGCGAAGCGACGCTGGCGAACTCAGGATGCCGTACCGGTAGCGCCTCCGTCAAGTGGATCCCCGGATGGCCAGGGAGGGATGGTCCTCATCATCATCTCGTCTTTCCTTTCGTGTGCAGAGGGTCGTGGGAGGAAGCCTCGGCCCTGGGGCGCCTGCGCGTCGCGCTGGTTGCGCCGCTCCTTGTCGGGCGGCTCCCGCACCTCCGCCTCCGCCGGCTCGCTCCCGGCCGGCGCTCCTTCCGCTGCCGGCCCGGCCGCCTCCGCCGCCGCTCCCTGCTGGCCCGCGACCCCCGCCAGCAGGCCTTTGCGCAGGTACGCCCGCAGCGTCGAATAGCACAGCCCCAGCTCCCGCGCCGTCCCGCGCAAGCTCGCTCCCTGCGCCAGCTTCTCCCCCGCCCGCCTCAGCAGCTCCGCATCCTCGATCCCGTGCAGGCGCCGCCGCTTGCGCGGCTTGTCAAAGTCCTGCTCGCCGCGCGCTTCCATCTGTCGCCGCGCCCGGGCCACCGTGCGCGCGCTGATCCCGTGCGCCCGGGCCAGTTCGGCGTGCGTGGCCAGCCCGAGCAGCGCGAAGCGGCCGAGGCAGCGCGCGCGGCCTGGCCGGTCGTCGACGCCGCAGCTGTCGATCGGGTCGGTGTTGAGGAAATAGACCCAGCGGCCAGCGTCCAGGAGCATGCTCAGGCGAGCGTTGACGGGGATCGCCTCACCGGGCCGCAGGCCGAGCGAAGCGGGGAGTGGGGAGGGTTCGGGGTGCGCTGGGCCGCCTTTCATGTGGACATATTAAAAAAACCGAACCGGCCATGTCAAGCCCGCGACACCAATTGCGAGAAAAACGTAACCCCGTGCGCTAGAACGGCTTATACCGATTCACTCGATCTCGCAAAATTGTCGATGTAAGGAAGTCTGTGCATGCAGTATCTCATGGTTCAAGTTACGACACTGCCAAGGTTGCGACCGATGCCGTCGACAACGGAAGGGTCGCAAGTGGGCGCGAGGGAGCGGACGCCGCCGATTGCGTGGCCGACTCCGGAAAGCCGCGAACGGAAACGGTCAAGCTGGGCCGAGTCGCGCTGCGAAGAACTGGCCGAGGGCCGATTGGACGACGTGGCCTCGCAAGGGGCCTGGAAGCTCCGGACTGGAATGCGGGGCGGAGAATCTCCTTGGAGGGACCCCACGCGATCCAACGAGATTATTGCATTGGGTGCGATCCAGCCACAGGCTGTCTGAACTCTGGGTCCAAAGTCGTACGGACTGCTTGCCGCCGGTGTTGAACCGTTCTGACCAATTGGACGGGCCCCGCAAAGTTTCGAGCCTTCCTCGATTTCCTTCCGAGTCAGGATACGCTTTGTCGGCGGAAGAGCCTCCAAACGCTCCGCTGGCCTGTTGGGGGAGGCGGCTGAGATTGCTTCACCGACATTTTGGGATAGGTGGCTGGGCTCGGTTGGGAGGGCGCGCAGACATAGCAAGCATCACGGATTTTCATTTCCGATTAGACCCTAATTCTGGTGTGCGCAGACTGGCCTGAAATCGCCCGGAGATTGCACAACATCGCTGAATTGAGTGATTTACGGATTTCTCGAGTTCGGCGAGGTTTAGGTGCACGCCAAGCGATTCATCGCTCAGGCGACATCCCGGTTGGGATCAAAACATGCGTCTGCAGGCGACAGCCCGGCAGGAAAGGGCTGCAACTGCCTGATTCCGCATGCTTTCCGAGCTGATGGCCTGGAACCTGATTTGTGTTTAAGTAGCTTGATATAGTTGTTTCATGTACGATATGGTATCCTAAGTCAGGCAGCCGCCATGGCCTCCCAGTCCGACACCGCATTCTTTGCCCAGCCTGCCAACCCGCTCCAACGGCGGTACGAAGTCCTGCGCGCCTTCTTCCTCGAGGGCCTCTCTGCCGAGGCCGTCGCCCGGCGCTTCGGCTATGCCGTCGGTTCGGTCTATGCGATGACCCGCGACTTCCGTCGCCTTGACGATCCGGCCGCGTTCTTCTTCCGCCCCCCCGAACCCCCCGGGCGCACTCCCGTCCTGCCGCTGCCGGACGTGCGCCAGCGCGTGATCGAATTGCGCAAGGCGAACCTGTCGCTGCCCGACATCAAAGCCCGCCTCGACGCCGAACAGGCCGGCGCCCCCAGCCTGCGCGCGATCGGGAACGTCTTGCGCGAGGAAGGCTTCCAGCGCCTGCCCCGCCGCACCCGCGCCGAGCGCGCCGCCGCCTCCACGCCCCGCCTGCGCGCTCCCGCCAGCGTCTTGCTCGATCCGCGTGCCGAGCAGACCTTCCAGTCCGAGCGCGCCGCCGGCATGCTCTGCCTGCTGCCCTGGATCCGCCGCTACGGCCTCGACACCGCGATCGCCGAGGCCGGCTACCCCGGCACCCGCACCCTGCCGGCCCTGCAGTCGGTGCTCGCTTTCGTCGCGCTCAAGCTCTCCGATGCCCGCCGCTACAGCGCCGACGACCTGTGGTGCATGGATCGCGGCCTCGGCCTGTTCGCCGGCCTCAACGTCCTGCCCAAGACTGCCTCGCTATCCGCGTATTCGGATCGCACCACGCGCGCCATGAACCAGCGCCTGCTCGGTGCCCTCGCCGCCATCTGGACCTCCAAGGGCCTCGCCGGCGACTCCGCCAACCTCGATTTCACCACCTTGCCCCACTGGGGCGATGACGCCACCCTGCAAAAGCATTGGTCCGGCACCCGCGGCCGCTCCCTCCTCAGCATCTCCGCCGCCCTCGCCCAGGACCCCGACTCCGGCCTGCTCCTGCAGGCCGACGCCAGCAGCGTCCGCAACGAGACCAGCGCCGGCACCGCCCTCGAGTTCCTCGACTTCTCCCGCCGTCACGGCCCGCCCATCCGCTACCTCGTCTTCGACAGCCGTTTCACCACCTACGCCAGCCTCGCCCGCCTCGACCAGGAAGGCATCCTGTTCGTCACCGTCCGCCGCCGCGGCAAGCGCCTGCTCGCCAACGCGCGCGCACTCGACAGCTCCTCCCAGCGCAGCATCCGCGTCCCCGCCGCCTCGGGCACGCGCCTGGTCACCGCCCACGACGAAACCGTCGCGCTGCGCGACTTCGGCGGCGAATTGCGCCAGATCACCATCCTGCGCGGCGAACGGCGCCGCCCCTCCCTGCTGCTCACCAACGATTTCGACTCCAGCCTTGCCGCCATCCTGCGCCGCTACGCCCGCCGCTGGCTCGTCGAGCAATCGATTGCCGAGCAGCTCGCCTTCTTCCACCTCAACCGCCTCTCCTCGTCCATGGTCATCAAGGTCGATTTCGACCTTGCCATGACCGTCCTCGCCTACAACCTCCTGCGCCTGCTCGCCCTCGATCTCCCGCCCGGCTACCGCCAGCTCACCGCCCGCACGCTCTACGAGAAGCTCCTCTGCACCGCCGCCGACATCTCCCTCACCCCGGACCTGTGCACCGTCTCGCTGAAGAAGAAACGGGACCTGCCCGCCCTGCTGGAGGCCCTCCAGACCGTCGGCACCCCTCGCATCCCCTGGCTCGGCAACCGCCAGGTCGTCTTTAACGGAGCTTCCCGATCATGAATCCCTTGGCGTGTCGCTCGTGGTTAGCTCTATCGCCAAAATTAGGTCTCTATATATGAAATGAAAATCGGTGAGCATGGGTGAAGGCGCGATCAACAAGTCGAGGCAACGCAAGACCCCCCGCGAAATCTCGTTCCCGCGCTACTCGCCATCAGGACCCGCCCAAACACTTCCGCCCTCAACACCGCCCTCGTCCCCGCGAAACGTCGAGGAAGCGGCACAAGAGCGTGTCAGCACCGGGAACGTTCCCGGCTCGTTCCTACGTGAATGCCCCGATGCCTGTGACGTGCGCTCCGAGGATCAGCGTATGGATGTTGTGGGTGCCCTCGTAGGTCTTGACGGTCTCGAGGTTGCACATGTGCCGGAAGATCGGGTACTCGTCGGTGATGCCGTTGGCCCCAAGCAGGTCTCGGGCTCGCCGGGCCACTTCGAGCGCCATTTCCGCGTTGTTTCGCTTGATCATCGAGACATGGGCGTGATGCTGCCGGCCGGAGTCCTTCAATCGCGTCGCGTGCAGGGTAATGAACTGGGCCTTGGTGATTTCGGTGATCATCCAGGCCAGTTCGTTCTGCACCAGCTGGTGAGACGCGATCGGGCGGTCGTCGAACTGCGTTCGCAGGATGGTGTACTGCCGGGCGCAGTCGTAGCAGGCCATGGCCGCGCCGATGGCGCCCCAAGCGATACCCAGCCGCGCGTTCGTCAGGCAGCCTAGCGCCGCTTTCAGGCCCTTCGCTCCCGGCAGGATGTTCTCGGCCGGGATACGGACATTGCTCAGGGCGACGCTCGAAGTTGTCGAGGCGCGCATCGAGAGCTTGTTGTGGAGGTCGACAGCCGTGAACCCGGGCCTGTCCGTTTCCACGAGGAACCCCTGGACCTTGTCGCTGTCCCCGAGCTTCGCCCAAACCACTGCGATGTCCGCCACGCTGCCGTTCGTGATCCAGGTCTTCTCGCCGCTCAGGACGTAGCCGTCGCCGTCCGGCATCGCCCTCGTGATCATCCCTGCCGGATTCGAACCGTAGTTGGGCTCGGTCAGGGCGAAGCAGCCCATGGCCTTCCCCTGCTGCATCCTGGGAAGCCAGCGATCCTTCTGCTCGTCGGTGCCGTACAAGTAGATGGCGTACATCGAGAGGCTGCTCTGCACTGAGACGAAGCTCCGCAGCGCCGTGTCGCCTCGCTCCATCTCCTGCATTACCAATCCGTACTCCACGTTGCTCAGGCCCGCGCAGCCGTAGCCGTGCAGGTTCGCACCGAAAAAGCCCAGTTCGACGATCGGAGCAGTCAGCTCCTCGGGGAACGTGCCGTCGCGAAAGTGCTTTGTGATCAGGGGGATGAACCGGTCCTCGACGAACTGCCGCGCGGTTTGCCGGACCAGCAGTTCCTCTTCGCTCAGCAGCGAGTCGAACTCCATGAAGTCGACGCCTCGAAACTCAAACATTCCTGTCTCCGAACTGCCCATCGTAGCGAAGAGCCGTCAGCCGTGCGCAAGGGGCGTGGTAGGATGCGCGGCATGGATCTGCGAACCGTGCGGGAGTGGATCGCCGACGCGTCGCGGATTGTCGGGTTCACGGGAGCGGGCATCTCGACCGAGTCCGGCATTCCCGACTTCCGCAGTCCTAACGGTGTGTGGGCTAGGAATCGGATCATCGAATTCCAGGAGTTCACTTCCAGCGAGGAGGGACGGATCGAGTACTGGCGGCAGAAGGTGGAGGCATGGCCGGCCATGCGCCAGGCCCGGCCGAATGCCGGCCACTACGCGTTCGTCGAGCTCCACAAGCAAGGCAAGCTCGAGGCCCTGATCACGCAGAACATCGAGCGATTGCATCAGCGATCCGGCCTGCCGGCGGACAAGGTGATGGAACTGCACGGCACCACGACGGAAGCCGTGTGCCTGTCGTGCGGTGCGCGGATCACCTCCGACGAAGCCTGCCGCCGTGTCCGGGAGGGCGAGAAGGCCCCCCGGTGCCAGCCGTGCGGCGGCCTGCTCAAGCCCGCGACGATTTCGTTCGGCCAGTCCATGCCGCTTGACGTCATGGAGAGGGCGTACAAGGCGGCGGAGACATGCGACCTGCTGCTGGCGGTCGGATCTTCGCTGGTCGTCGAGCCCGCCGCCTCGCTCCCGCGCGTGGCGAAACGCGCGGGAGCCCGCTTGGTCATCGTGAATCGCGACGACACTCCTTTGGACGGGATTGCGGACTCGGTCGTGCGGGGGGAGATCGGCGCCGTCTTGCCCGCGATCGTCGGCGTCTCCGCTCAAGCCCGAAGTCATAGCGATCCTCGAGCCCATGCCCGAACTTCCTGAAGTCGAGACGATCCGGCGTACGCTGGGCCCCTCGGTCGAGGGCAGGACGATCGAGGCCGTACTGTTTCACTGGCCGCGAACCTGTGCCGGCGACGCCCGCGAGACGGAGGACAGGCTGGCCGGCCAGCGCATCGAGCGGCTCGACCGGCACGGGAAGTATCTCTTGTTCCGCCTTCGCAAGGAAGGGCGCGAATCGCTGCTCGTGATCCACCTGAGGATGACGGGGAACCTTCTTCTGAACGGCGAGCCCGGCCGCTACACTCGCGCGGAGATGTTCCTTGAGGGTGGCAGAAGGCTCGTCTACCACGACATCCGCAAGTTCGGGCGCTGGCAATGGTCCGAGCGGCTGCCGCCGCGCCTGGCCGAGCTGGGCCCGGAACCATTGGAGATCGGGCGCCAGGAATTCATCGCAAGGCTGGCGAGTCGCAAGACCAGGCTCAAGGCGCTGCTGCTGAACCAGGAGTTTCTAAGGGGCCTTGGCAACATCTACGCCGACGAAGCCCTGTTTCGCGCTCGCTTGCACCCGGAGCGGAGCGGTACCAGCGTGAGCACGCGCAAGGCGGGCGACCTGCATGGAGCGATCCAGGATGTATTGCAGGACGCCATTGCCGCCGGAGGCACGACCATCAGCAACTACGTTGACAGCAAGGGTTCGCAAGGCTACTTCCAGTTGCAGACCCAGGTGTACGGCAAGACCGGCAAGCCCTGCTGCGGGTGCGGGACGCCAGTGCGGCGCATTGTCGTCGCGCAGCGGAGCACCCACTACTGCCCTCGTTGCCAGAGGCGCTAGGCAGGATGCGGTCGTGCGACTGACGAGGATTGGGCTGCGGCAGATCCGGATGCCCCTGGTGCGTCCGTTCGAGACCAGTTTCGGACGGACCGACGAGCGCCGCATCCTCCTAGTGGAAGCGGAGGATTCCGACGGAGCGGTCGGATGGGGAGAGGTCACTTGCGGGGAGCGGCCCTTTTACAACGAGGAATGGGTCGATGCGGCTTGGCTCGTTCTCCGGGATTTCGCCGCCCCTCGGGTTCTTGGCGCGGAGATTCGCTCGGCCGGGGAAGTGGGTGCACTGACAGCGGCCGTGCGCGGGCATCGAATGGCCCGAGGAGGCCTCGAGGCGGCGTGCTGGGAACTCGAGGCTCGCAAGGCGGAGCGTCCCCTCTGGCGGCACATCGGGGGCGAGCGGGACGAAATCGCGTGCGGCGTCTCCATCGGCATCCAAGAGTCGGCCGAGACGCTGCTGGAACTCATCGAGGCCGAGCTGGAAGCCGGATATCAGCGGATCAAGATCAAGATCAAGCCCGGCCGGGACGTCGCTGTGGTCCGGGCCGTCCGCCAGCGGTTTCCCGACATTGCCCTGATGGCGGATGCGAACTCCGCTTATACCCTGGCGGATCTCGAACGGCTGAAGGAGCTTGACGACTTCGGCCTGACGATGCTCGAGCAGCCGCTCGGCCACGACGAAGTGATCGACCATGCCGTGTTGCAGGCCGGATTGCAGACCGCGATCTGCCTCGACGAGTGCATCCGGACCGCCCACCACGCGGAACAGGCAATCCGGCTGGGAGCGTGCCGCTTCGTCAACGTCAAGCTCGGGCGCGTGGGCGGGTTCGCCGAGGCGCTCCGCGTTCACGACGTGTGCCGCAGGGCGGGAGTGCCGGTCTGGTGCGGAGGCATGCTCGAGTCGGGGATTGGCCGGGCGCACAACATCGCGCTCTCGACGCTCGGGAATTTCACGCTGCCCGGCGATGTCTCGGCTTCGAAACGATACTGGAGCCAAGACATCGTGATCCCCCCTGTCGAGGTTTCGGCGCAGGGAACGATCGCGGCGCCGGAAGGGCCCGGCCTGGGATTCGCCTTGGACCTTGGTCGCATCGAAGCCCTGTCGGAACGACGGGCTGACCTGACGTGAACGTCGGCTTCCCGCCCGCTACTCCCCGTCCTCTTCGCCGGGATGGCGCACCACGAGGACGGTCACGTTGTCCGGCGCTCCGCGCTCGAGCGTGGCGCTGATCAAGGCATCCGCTTTCTCCTGCGCGGCCGAATCGCATTCGAGGCACTGTGTGATCACATCTGCGGAGAGGACGCCGTGGAGGCCGTCGCTGCAGAGCAGGAGGATGTCGCCTGGTCGGAATTCGGCATCGACGGTCTCGGCTCCGACGAGCTCTTCGGCGCCCACGGCCTTTGTCAGCACGTGGCGGTACCGGTGATCCTTCAGTTGTTCGAGGCTCACGCCCGACGCGTCCGAGAACTCGCGCACCCAGGTGTGGTCCTTTGTCAGGCACTCGAGCTGTCCTCCCGACAGGCGATAGGCGCGGCTGTCCCCCGCGTTCACGATCTGGACGTTCCCGGTTAGCACGATCGCCGCCGTCACCGTGGTGCCCATGCCGCGCAAGGCCGGATCGTGCTCGGCCTCCAGCCGGATGACGAGATTCGCCAGTTCTATCGCCCGGACGAGGGTATCGGCCGTCAGCGTGTCGCCCGCTGCGCGCGCTTCCGTCGTAAGGGTGCGTACTGTGACCGCGCTCGCTCGCTCTCCGGCGGCTGCTCCGCCCAGGCCGTCGGCGACCACGAAGAAGCCGAGTTCTGGCACGGAATCGAACGAGTCTTCGTTGTTCGAGCGGACGTACCCGACGTGCGACTGGCCCCAGGAATCCATCATTTCCGGCGCGCTGAAACTAGCATAGGCTGTGCCGGCACGCAGCGCGCGCTAATCCCTCGAGACGTCGAGGACGCTGCCCCAGGATCCCCCGACCCGGACAGCCGTTCCGGGCGCGGCAGCTTGGCGTCGGAGGATCGCGAATCCGCGAGCCTTGCCGTCCGGAGGGTTTCCCGGGATGGGCGAGGTCACGGTTCCAACCGGCCGTTCGCCGTGATAGACGGTCAAGTCCTCCGGGACGGTCGGCGATTCGAGCTCCACGCCCACGAGCAAGCGCCGGACCTGGCCCTGGGCACGCACGCGTTCCACGATTTCCTGCCCGGTGTAGCAGCCCTTCGTGAAGGACACCGCGTTGAGCTGCTGCGTTTCGTGCGGTATGTTCTTGGGCCCGAAGTCCCTTCCGAACCTGGGAATGCCGCTCTTCACGCGGAAACCCTCGAATTCCTCCTCGGCTGCTGGGACGGCCCCCCGCGCCTCGACCTCCGTGACGACCCGCTGCGATTCCGAGCGAGGGGCCAGGATCCAGTAACCGTCGGTGCTCCCGACCGGCACTCGGAACACGCGGACTTTGTCCTCTCGGACGAAGGATAGTGCCTGGCTTGGCGGCGTGCCGCATAGCCTGATCACCGCATCGCGGGAACGCGGTCCCTCGACGGCCAGCAGGCAGGTCGAGGCGGATACATCGTCCAGGACAACGTCGTCCATGATGATGTAGCTCTCGATGTGCTCCCGCAGCGAACCGCTTGCTTCCGGCTCGCAGTCGATCAGGAGGTGATCGCGGTCGACGAACACGTGGCTGTCGGACTGGATCCTTCCCTGGGCGTCGAGAAAGAAGGCATAAGCGCCTCGCCCCGGGTCGAGTCCCTCGACCGCGTTGGTAGAGATAGCGTGGATCAGGCGCGCCCGGTCTTCGCCGCTAGCACGCATCCGGCCGCGCGAGGACAAATCTCTCCAAGCGGCGCCCAGCCGCAGTGCCTCGCTGCCATTCACTGGAGAGTTGCTAGCATACCAACGATGATCCACGAGATCCTGCCGGTCGGCCCGTTGCAGTGCAACTGCTCGATTTTCGGCGACGAGACGACCAGGGAAGCGGTCGTCGTTGATCCGGGCGACGAGATCGGGCGAATCGAATCGATCCTGGCGAAGCACGGCTTAACCGTGAAGTGGATCGTGATCACCCACGCGCATATCGACCATATCGGCGGGGCGGGGAAGCTGCGCGCCCGGACCGGAGCCCCGGTCTACATGAATGACCACGATCTTCCCTGGATCGACATGCTGGGACAGCAGGCGGCCTGGGTGGGAATGCCGGTTCCGGACGGAATTGAAATCGACTCGCGACTGAGGGACGGGGATTCGATCGCGCTCAGCGGAACGACGTTCGACGTGCTGCACACGCCGGGCCATACCCAGGGCAGCGTTAGCTTGCTGATTCCGTCGGAGAACAAGCTGGTCGCGGGCGACACGCTGTTCCGCGACTCCATCGGAAGGACGGATCTTCCCGGCGGCAACCACGGGCAGCTCCTCGGCTCGATCAAGACCAAGCTGCTCGCGCTCGACGATGACATCGAGGTCGTGTGCGGTCACGGGCCAGGCACGACGATCGGTCGAGAGCGAGCCTTGAACATGTTCCTGCAGGGCCTCTAGGAACCGGCGCGGCGCGACGGACGGCGTCTCGGTAGAATCGACACTTATGTCGAAGAAGATTCTGCTCGTCACCGGAGACTCCGGCGAAAGCTACGAAGCGCTGTACGCGTTGCACCGCTTCCAGGAGGCCCGGTACGAAGCCGTGGTGGCGGCCCCGTCGGCCCGCCGGCTTCACTTGGTCATGCACGATTTCGAGCCTGGCTGGGACACATACATCGAGCGGCAGGGCTATGGGCTCGAGGCGGACATCGCCTTCGACGACGTGCGAGTCGATGACTACGACGCCGTGCTGCTGCTCGGAGGCAGGGCTCCTGAATTCCTCCGCCACATCCCTCGGGTCGTAGAGATCGTGAGGGAGTTCGCGGCCCGCGGAAAGCATGTCTTCTCGATATGCCACGGCATCCAGATCCTGGTCGCCGCCGACCTCGTCGCCGGTCGCACCGTCACATGCTATGTGCATGTCCGGTCCGAGGCGGAGCGAGCCGGCGCCACGTACTCGGAGGAGCAGGCGGTTCGCGACGGGAACATTGTCAGCGCGCAGACCTGGGAGTCGCACCCGGAGTTCTACCAGAAGGTCTTCGAGTGCCTGGACGCCTGATTGCTGCGCTTAGCGACCTCTTAGCCCGACGCGCTGTCCCCGTGGATGCGCGTTGCGTTGCAGACGGATCGTTCGGACCGAGGTCCTGATTACCGGCATGCGCTAGTCCGTTCCGGTCATTCCGCACTCAGTTCGACAATCTCGAACTTGCGATAGATCACCGGACCGTCTCCCTTGGCGGTTGGCAGCATCGCGGCGATGGTGTAGTCTCCGACCTCGAGTTCGGATGTGGACAGCGCCGCGAGGTATCGAAGTCGGTTCGACTCGGGCTCGGGAACGGTCTGATGACCGGTGACGGGCAGCGGCGCGACTCGTTCGGTCCCGCGGTACAGCGCGATCTTTGGGCTGGGCGGAGTCGCGAGGGAACCGGCGCTTGCGTTGTAGACGTCATACAGCGCGTAGATTGCGTCGCCGCGACGGAACTTCTTGACGGCGGACGTGAAGAACCGGCTTCCTTCGACCTCCAGCACGTCCTCGGGTTGATTCCGACGGGGCTTCTTCGCCCTCGCACCGCTTACGTCGTCAATTCTGCTCGTCAGCAGCAGCGAGCTCGCGCCTAACTGGCTCTTGAAAGCCGGGATCTGCAGTTGCGTCTGGAAGCTTCCCATCAAGCCGGAGACGTCTTCGCGGACGACCACCTTCCAGTCGTAGGCTCCCGGAGCTAGCGGCATCTGGGATCCATAGTGCAGCCACGCGTGAGGATCGTCGCTCAGGCGTCGCAGTGCCGGCTCCTGCACAGTCATCTCGAACCGCCTCTCGTCGATCGCAAGCGGCGTTCTCGGTCCGTCGCCGGAGTCCCTTGACGATGCCTGCGCGACGACCGTGAGCTTGAGCTCCTCGCCCTTCTTCGAGGAGTCTGAGGGGATGTCCCCGACATGCAGCCCTATGCTGTAAACCAAGGTGGGGGAACCGCGAGAGTTCCGAAAGAACTCGTGGCCCACAACGATCGGCAAGTCCGTGTAGGGCGTGTCGAATGTAAGCGCTTGGTGCAACTTGAGGTTCCGTTCCGAACGCGATGTCTTCTCGAAGGGAGTCTCTTCGTAGTAACCCCGCTGGTGGCTGACCCGCAGGCCCTTGCGCTGGACGCGGATGCGAATGCGACGGAGCCGGCCGCGTTGCTCTTTATTCTTCGGGTAGTAGCCGAGGAGGTAGTAGTCGCTCGTCTCGCGATCAACCACGTCGAAGACCTCGCCGAAGTCGTTGCTATTGAGCACGGCTCGCCCGCCCGTTCGACGTGCAACCTCGTAGAGACCGTCCTGATTGTCCTGGCGCTGCTGCGCCTGAGTGTTGAAGCCATTGTTCAAGGCATCGCCGAACAAGGAATTCGCGTCACCCGCGCTTTCCGCATCGCCGCCTGGAGGATTCGCGGTCAGCCGGCTGACGTCCGAGATGAAGAATCGCACGCGTGCCTTGGTCGCCGCGTCTTCAAGGACATTCATGATGTCGATGTTCTCTTCGTCGATCGGCAGGCCGGTGGAAAACAGGACAACGATCTTCCTGCCCGGGTAGATGCTTAGGGCGCGGATGAGGTCGATGTACTCGTACATCCGGAGGCGTCGGTAGAATGCAGCGCGGTCGGCGATCTCTTCGATCTGGTCTTCGAATTCCTCGTTCGCTTCCTCGATCAGGTTCTCGAGACTCTCGTCGTATTCGAAATCGCGCGCCAGATCGACGGCAAGCGTGTCGACCAAGCCGCCTCCACCCTGTCGGCCTGAGCCCCGCCTGAGCATCTCGTCTAGCTCACCGTAGAGATCGGTTTGACTCGATGTGAACGGCGAGCCTTCGAGCGAGACAAACACGCCCGGGGCTAGATTCTCGTCGATGAATCCTCTGACGGCGTCCACTATGCGAAGCCGGTCCTCGCGGCGCCCGCGGGTCGCGATGTAGATGAACGTGCTTCTGCGAAGCTTGTCCGCGGCATCCTCGTCCTCGTCCACGGAGGGGGCCCGAACGGGCTCCGGCGAGTCGGGCGCCGCCGGCGGCTCGTATCTCCGGACGAACTCGAAGGTTGCGATTCGTTGCGACTTGCCGTTCTCTTGAAGCTCGAAATCTTCCTTGGAAAGATCCGGGACAGGTTGCCCGTTGCGACCGGTGACACGGACCTCGATCTCCATCAAGGCTGCTTCGGCATCGAAAACGGGTGGGTCCTGAGCTGCTGCGGGCCACCAGGATACGAGCACAGCAAGGCACGCGACTTGCACGAACCGAACCAATGCCTGCCTAGGGGGCGCGGGTACGGTCCGGCGGCCCCGGAATGCGCTTGCGTTCTGGAGCCTGCGGCCTCGTCCAGAGCCGACCGGATCGACCAGGCACTCAACGGACCGGGCAAGAAAGCTTCGTCCGAAGGTCTCGTGCATGTCTATCGCGGCTGCCCAGGCTAATGTCGTGGGCCACAAATTGGAGGAGCCCGCCCAGCGGAACCGCACTACGAATCCTAGCATCTGGGTAACTACTCACACCTCTGTTAGTGTCGGGCCATCGTGTTGCTTGACCGTGTCGGCAGCGTGGCCGTCGAGCGCGATTTGGATGGCGACGAGAGGATTGTAGCCGAGCGCGGCCATGGACTGTAAGTAGCTGGAGATGCGTGCATAGGCCTCGCCGTAGGCTTGCGTTCGAAAGCAGCCCGACACTTTCATTTTCACTTTCGCCATTCTGAGTGCGCGCTCTGCGGCGTTGTTGGTAAAGCTCACATGCGCGCAGGAAGCGCAGCACGGACGCTTCGTGCTTGGCGAGCCGCTCGTGCAGGTTGTGGGCAGCGGATTTGGCGATCCGTCCGCGTTGGCCCTTGCTGCGTGGCGGGATCGCGGGCAATTCCTTAGCGCCCTGGGTCAGGATGGTGCGGTAGCGCTTGCGCAGGGCCTTGCATGCGGCTTCGCTCAAGACCTTGCTCTGGCTGCGATTGAGCTTGTGGCAGGCCTCTTGCAGCAGGGCTTTCAGCAGGCGCGCCCAGCGGTACTTGTTGGACTCGACAAGGAAGGTCAGTTCGCGGACCAAATGGGCGCCGCAGAGCTGGTGCCGGCATTGCTCGTAGCCGAGGTAGGAGGCCCAGCAGTCGTGCACCAGGGTGCCGCGAAAGCGGGGGATGAGGCCGATCGCCTCGATGGCTGCCTTGCCGCGCTTGGGATGCAGGAACTTCAGCGTCAGCGACCCATTGGCGAGCACATGCAGCCAATGGTTCTTGCGGTCGACTCGCAGGCCGGTTTCGTCGGCATGCAAGGCCGGAGATGCCAGCAGGCGGGCGCTGGCGGCCGCTTCCCAAGCTTGCAGTGCCGCGTGCAGGCGGCGGATGTAGCCGAGGCAGGTGGCCTCGGACAAGCGCAGGGAGGAGATCGCCCGGACCAGCTCGACGGTGCGCCGCAGGGAGAGCATAGGGGCCACCAGCAGGTTGATGATGAAAGCCTGCAAGCCGCTGCCATACTGCACCGGTCCCGGCATGCTAGCGGGGAACGCTCCCTTGTTGCGGGCCTGACAGTCGGGGCATTGCTTGACCTCGGCCTCGACACGCTGCTCGATCACCTGAAACACGATGTCGTACAGGACCCGGCGTTCCCGGTCGCTGGGAGCGACCTCCGACAGATCGGCGCCACAGCTGTCACAGGTCTCGACGGTGACCGTTTCCTCGGTGGTGACCTTCTGCAGATTGGGGCCGGTCTGGTCGTTGGCCTTGGCGGCCCGCTTGGCCGGGCTGGCCCGCTGCGCGGTTTCGTCCTGCTCCACCTGCGAGGGCGGGATGCTGGAGTTGCGGCTGTTCTTGCGGGTTGTCTTTTCGAGCAAGACCGCCAGCAGCAGGGTCAGCAAGGGCATCAGGACCCGGAACACGGCGTCGGCTTCGGGCGACACTTTGCCGCTCTTGCGCAGAGCCGCGATCTGCTGCTTGGCGGCCTCCAGTTCCTCGCGCAGGAACTTGTCGTTCAGCGTCGCCATCACTCGGCCTCGACCGCCATCAGGGCGGCCAGCACCGCCAGGCGCTCGCCCGGCTCCAGCGCCGCATAGCGCTGCGCCCAGTTCGCGGCCTTGCGCTTGATGCACTGGCGGTGCGTGAAGTTCCGGCCCGCATAGCGGTGCCAGTGCACGCGTCCCGGCGCGAAGTTGCACCAGACCTTCTCGGTCACCACCCCGGCCTGGTTCATCACCTGCAGCGACAGGCTGTGCCAGTCCGGCAGAGCCCGCTCGTACAGGTCCGAGGGGTAGCCGGAGAGCATCACCGCACAGGGCAGGCCTGTGAGCAACGCCAGCAGTTCCTCGTGATCGGCCTGCGTGTAGTCATAGCGGTAGCGGCGGCTGCGCTTGGCGGGCGCCGTGCAGATAGGGTGGGTCGCTGTAGACCAGTTCGTCGCCCGCAAACGGGAAGTCGGACAGAAAGCGGTGGCAGCACCCGTGCACCAGTTCCACCTCGTAATCGCAGCGAAACGCCCGGATGGAGCGGGCGCTGAGATCGATGCCGATGTTCCGCAGGGCCGGCGGTTTGCGCTGCATGATCGCGCCGCCACCGAGATGGGTCTCGATATAGGTGCCATGCGGCGGCATCGCTGCGATCAGCGGCTGGCACAGACCCGAGGTCGCCTTCGATCCGTACCAAGCTCCCATCGCCGCGTCCTCCGCCGAAGGCTCCGTTAGCAAGCAGCATAGGCGGTCACAATGAGGTTGTCAAGCAAAAAACCCGCTAGGTCCGGAATGCCGCCGATTGCCGGTCAGGACGGTTCCCGCTCAGCGACAGGTTCCCGACACGAACAACCGCACGAAACCTGACCGGATACAAGCGCAAGCATTGACCCGAGTGACGTCAGGCGAAAGGACAAATAGTCAAAAAGGGGCCTGAGTAGTTACGCATCTGGCTTGTTGGACGATGGCAGCCGAGCCCAGCGTTCCGCGTGGCTGGATAAAGTCGGTGCAAGACTTCAAATTGGGGGACGCTCTCGAGCACGCTTCATCAATGTGCAGTCGCAAGACCTCCGCTCCACCACCTAACGAGCGGTCAGGATCCGGCAATACTTCGAACGGGTCAATTGCCGGCAGGCCAAGCGGCCTGAAGTGGCGTAGATTCCGTGTCAGGATCGTCAGCTCGCGGCTCCTCGCCGTGGCGGCGATGGCTACATCCAAAAAGCCGGGCGAATGACCGGTCACTCGCGCTCTATCTGTCAGTTCACCGGCCAATCGCGCCACTGAAGCATCGAACGGCAGCACGCGCTCTCCATAGAGATGAAGCACCAGATCGATCCAATTCTCGAGCGCACCGGCCGTGAATTCGGATCCGGTTCGGTGGAACTTGGCGATCCCGCCAAAAATCCCGGACACGGTGACGGCCGAAAGGAATAGTTGGTCCGAATGCCTATCCTTCCAGTCGATCAACATCGCTGATTGCCTAGGTCGGGCGGGAGCCCCGACCGACAATACGTTGGCATCCACCGAATACAAGCACGGCTCCTAGACTGAAGTTCTGAAGGGTTTTAAGGCGCAACCTATTGCTTTTCAAGCAGATGCGCTTGAGAGAAATTCGCGTCTACTGCCTACAAGTGGTGATCGTGTGGGCTAGGCCTGGATTCCTTTCAGCAATTCGATGGCGCGTGCCTGCTCCGTGCTCAGCTGCGTGTCGAGTTCGAATTCGGACTGCCGCGAGCCCTCCTGGCCCTTGGCGCGGCAGACGTTGCGCGTGACGTTCGCCAGATCCTCCAGCAGCGTCCGGAAGCTGTGCAGCGGCGTGCCGTCCGCGGCCCGCCGCGTGGCTTTCTGGCGCTTCGCGCTGGCGGACGGCTCCGCCGGCGCGACCGGATCGCGCGTGCGGGCTCGTTCGGCGAGCTCGTTGTCGGCGAACAGCAGCGGACGCCACGCCTCGCGCATGTGCCACTCCACGTAGTAGGCCAGCAGGCACAGGAAGATGTGCGCGCGCACCCGGTCGGCCAGGCGGTGGTGGATCGGGCGGATCTGCAGGTCCGTTGTCTTCAGCGTGCGGAAGGCGCGCTCGACCCGGGTCAGGGCCTTGTAGCTGCGCACGCAGTCCGCCGCGGACAGGTCCGGCGCCGGCAGCGAGGTGCGGATGACGTAGACGCCGTCGAGGGCGGCCTCGGAGTCGATGCTGTCCTGCTCGCGCCGGTAGTCGAAGCCCGTGTCGCTGATCTCGCAGGCGAAGTGCTTGCGGACCTTGTAGTGGTTGATGGCTGCGCCGACCCGCAGGCCGATCTCGGCCTCGCCCTGGAGACGGCCGGCGGCGACGCTCGCGCGGATCGGCGCGAGCAGCTGTTCGGTGGCTTGCAGCAGGGACTGCCTGGTGCGGGCCCGCTGGGTCGCCAGGCGCGGGTTGCGGCAGGCTACCAGGCGCTCGCCGGGATAGTCCGGATGCTGCAGGATCTCGCACAGGCCGACCTCGTCGGAGCGGTCCAGCTGGCCGGAGCGTTCCAGCTTGCGGATCGCGCCGCTGCGCAGCGCCGTGATCCAGTCGATGCCGTCCAGCTTGCGCAGTTCGGCGATCCGGGCCTGCACCAGCATGCCGCGGTCGCCGACCAGGACTGCGCGGGTGAGGCCGAACCGCCGGCGGAGCTGCTTGACGGCCGGCATGACGGTGCGCGGATCGCCGACATTGCCCTCGAACACGGTGACCGCGACCGGGCGGCCCTGCAACTCGCACAGCAGGCCGTAGTTGACCTGCAGCTTGCCCTTCTTGCCGTCCCGGTTGTGGCCGTAGCGGGCGAGCGGGCAGGCGGATCCCTCGAAGTAGGAGGAGCTCAGGTCGAGCAGGACGAGCCCGCCGTTGGCGAAGTGGCGGCGGGCGAGCTTGGCCTGGATGCGGTGCTGGCGCTGGAGCAGCCAGTCCATGGCCGCGTAGAGGTCGTCGGCGGAGGCGTCGCGCAGGTCGAAGAAGTCGGGGAGGGAGGTGGAGTGCCACCAGCGGGAGGTGGCGAGCTTGGTGTGGGGCTGGAGGATGCGGGCGGCGATCATGGCGCAGACGAGGTCGCGCTGGGGGGAAGGCTGGGAAGCGAGGAGGCGGGCGAGGCCGAGCTGGCGGAAGGCCTCGAGCACGGCCTGGACGGAGCCGTGGGCGCGCGAGCGGACGATTTCAAAGGCCTCGTCGGCGGCGACGAAGGTGCGGCCCTGGAGATGGGCCTTGAGCAGGTCGATGGCCGTATCGGGGAGGTGGGAGAGGTTGGCGAGGGTCTTTTTCTGGACCCTGCCGTTGTCGTCGCGGTAGGAGGAGCGGAGGAGCTTGGAGTGGTAGAGCTTGCCGTTCTGGACGGACTGGATGACGGAGATGTGCACGGCGATCCTTTCTAGTGCCTACAAGAAGAAGCATAGAGCAAAACAGGAAGGCATGCAAATGTGGCAATACAGGGACTTGCTATCGGACACTCATGGTATCCAAAATTATCTAGTGCCTACAATATTCAAAATGAGCGGACCCGGAAAATGGGACTAAACGCAATGGAATCAATAAGTTGGAGCGCCCAGGGCTGGAAAAACGGGCCAGAACTTCAGCCTAGAACTGGCCAAGCCAGTTTGAGCCGTGGCCGGTACAGTGGGAGGAACAATTCACGGGAGTCGCGCGGCTGGACCGGCTATTGCAGTCCGGGCCGAAGTTCGTTGCCTGAATTCCTTGTCGTGGTCACCGGTATCCGAGCGCTTGTGCCAAACCGTCAGATTTCACCTCACCCCCGCCAACTGTGATCGCCCCGTCCATCCCTCCGTGGATTCGCTGCGTCGAAGCCGACAGATCGATTTCCGTTGTTGTCTCTAGCCAGACGAGGTGACGGCTTGGTCATCGAGCAGCGCCCTCAGTTCGGAGATCCTGAGGATCAGGAGGAGCGGTTCGCGGTCTGAGAATTGCAAGAAGCCGAACCGCTCGTAGAATTCTCTCGCCCTGCGGTCAAGGGCCTGAACGACGATGGCCCTCGCACCAATCAAGCCTGCGGCTCTCAGCGCCCTCCTTGCGGCGTCGATCAACAAGTCGGAACCTAGGCCCCGCCCTTGATACTTCATGTCTACCGCCAATTGCCCCAAGAGAATCACCGGGACTGGCTCGGGCATGCTTCTTCCCACGCGCGAAGGCACGCGTTTCCTCCCCACGGAGCTGGCTGCGAGGCTGTAGAACGCCACGACTCGCACGCCATCGCAGACGACGTATGTACGCGCACCGCCCTTCGCTTCGTTCAGCAGGGCCTTTCGGCACAACCAAGTATTGAGGCTCGGCACTCCCGAGTCGAACTGCGAAACGTCGTGAATCCCGCTGAGCGGCTTCGGAGCGGTTAACGTTCCCACTGCGGCCGCCGGGCGAACCGTTGCTTCAACTGGCCACTCGGTTCCACCGGCGCATCGAGAGCAGCAAGAAACGCATCGAACATTCCTGGATCAAGTGCGATCACAGGGTGCTCGTTCAACGTGTCGATTGCTGCCGCTTCGCTCGACCGAAGTACGAATTCAGTACGCGTCACGCCACGTATCTCCGCAGCCCGATCAATGAGCGCCAGGCGAGCATCTTTCACGCGAAAGTTCACTTGGGCCATCTGACATTCCTCGTGTCGGGGGAACACGCGGGCTCTCTAGTTAGTCTAGCAGTGTATGCCTATCGTATACACAGCAACGCCTAGGCGGGAGCTGCGCTGGACCCACTCCGCGGGATGAAAGCAGATAGCAACTGGGCCAGCACGGCGGCGATGATGGACGCGGGGGCGTAGGCCGTATTGATTTGAGCGTTCCGCAAAGGGATCCTGCACAGCACCGGAGCCGAGACCGTCCGGCGTGCATCCCGCAGTGAGACCCGCTGTTCAGCCGAGTCCGAAGAGGAAACCGTACCGAGCCCGCCGAGGGGCCCGAGGCCAGCCTGCTGCAGGCGGGCGGATACAATCTGTGCGTGCCGATGAGGCTATAGACAGGGGTCGGAACGCTCCGGGCCCTGCAGGCGCAGGGCCTGGGTCTCGCGGCGTCCGGAATCTCGCGGATTTCGGCTTGGAAACCGGTCGTTTCGCGGCTTCTGTGGGCGTTTGGGGGCAGATTGGCGGAAATCCGGCCAAACCAGTCAAGAAACTCTGTTGGTCGTGTCGGGCCAGCCGAGATCCGCGATCATCCAGTCGGTCGGCTCAATCGGCAAGACACCCGACTTCCAACCCAGACTCCTAGTGCGGGCGAGAGCTCCGACCGACAACACGTTCTTATCCACCAGCTACAAGCACGGCTCCTAAAGCTCTCTGTCCCTTGACGGCTCGTCTCGCGCGAAAGCAGGTCGCCATCTTCGGGGGGCGAGGACAGCAGCAGCCGGCCGAACGACGGCACACGGCGACGATGATTCCACTCATCGACTCCAAGGATGACGGCACGGGGCTTGCCGTGACGGGCGATGACGGCCGATTCTCCGTGCGCAGCCCCCTCGACAAGAGCAGCTACCGCCTCGCGTTGGGGACTCGCGAGCAGGATTGCCTTCGGTCATCGTCTTCTCGACGCGCCCGCTGACGTTCCGCGGCCTCGCGAAACCCCTGGACCCCTCTCGTCCCGGCCTCTGAGGCTCCGTGGACCGTTCCTTTCCCAGCCTCAATACCGTCGAGTTCCAGATCCGCCCGATCTACCATCGACTCGATAGGTGGGTTCGCACGCATGTCCTACTCCTGATTCGATGAAGGCCCGGACTTCCGGATCAGGCGAATACGACGCACGTAGCCTCGTCCAACCCTCCTACCGTGGAGATTCGCAGTCAAGCGAAGAGCTAAGTGACTCTTGTTGCGCAACGGGCCTTGGCTGAATCTTCGCGACGAGCTTCAAAGAGAGGAGAGGAAATCTCTCAGAGCTTCGAAGAGCGCCGCTTTCCCCTCTCTACGCACGTTGTGTCCGGCTCCGTCGATATGCACGATCTTGCCGCTCCTCAACACCGCGGCGACATCTTGGTTCTTCTTCCGGGTTTCTTCGTCGGCGTCCGCCTTGAGGATCAATGTCGGAACTGCGATCTTCGCGAGTAGCTCGGTCATCGGGGGCCTCTCCGAGTATGTGCGGTATCGATAGGCGTTGCTTGGATGGTGCAGCCGCTTCGATGGCGCCCAGATGCGGCACTCCTCAAGTCCCCACGTGGGCGAGGATTCGACGCAACCCTTGACGAGGTCGTCGTAACTCGCTTGGTTGCGTGCCAGAATGCGCGCCTGCATCTCCTTTTGGTCGATCGTGCGGTGTCCCGTGCGAGGCAGCAACCCGGGATCCTCAAGCACGATCGCCCGTGCCATGTCAGGGTACTTGGCCGCGAACCAGGCCGCAGCCGACGCGCCCATCGAATGCCCCATGACAATCGGGCTCTCGAGCTTCAGTTCACGGATCAGTGCGGCGACATCGTCAGCTTGTACGTCGGGCGGGTCGGACGCCGAAGCCGGATCAGACAAGCCGTGGCCGCGAGCGTCAGGCAGAATCAGGTCGTAGTCGGCGGCCAAGTCCTTGGCGAGGCTGGTCCAGCACAGTCCGTCGTCTGACGATCCATGCAGCATGACTAGCGCCGGCATCGCGCCCCCAGTTCGCCAGTAGTGAATTCGAATTCCGTTGGCCATCACGAAACTGTCAGTCCAGCCCGCTGGAGGAGAGGGCGGCCGGCCTCCGTGCAAGGCCACGCTGGCAGCCATTGCAACTATCAGCAGAAATAGCGTTCGTTTCGGTTTCATCGACATGGCAGGTTGCCTCGTTCGTTTGGCAGTCTAGCATCCGCTGGCAGCAGCAAAATAAGACTACGGAGCCCGCGCGCGCACGGGGATTGATCGCCATTCGTCATCATCGCGGGCAACTCCGCCGGCGCTTCGGCCTCACCCGCGCCTGGCGGCCCAGCGGGCCCGCACGCGGGACTCGCTCCTGCAAGCCACCGAACAGCTGCTCGCGCCGATCCGCGCGAGCGTCGCCGCCGGCCGTCTCCAGGGCGAGGCCGCGATCGGCCTGCGGGTCGGCGCAGCCATCAACCGCTACAAGGTCCGCAAGCACTTCGCCTGCGAGATCAGCGGCAGCGGCTTCGACTACCGGCGCGAGCAGGACAGCATCGACAGCGAGGCCGCCCTCGACGGCGTCTACGTCATCCGCACCTCGCTGCCGGCAGCGGACCTGTCCGCGGCCGACTGCGTGCGCAGCTACAAGGCCCTGACCCGGGTCGAGCGCGCCTTCCGCACGCTCAAGACAACCGACCTGCAGGTGCGCCCGATCCACCACCGCCTGGCGGACCGGGTGCGCGCGCACATCTTCCTGTGCCTGCTGGCCTACTACGTGGAATGGCACATGCGCGAGGCGTGGCGTCCGCTGCTGGTCGCCGACAACGAGCTCGCGGAGCGGGCCCGCACGCGCGATCCGGTCGCGCCGGCGGAGCCGTCCGCCAGCGCGAAGCGGCAGAAAGCCACGCGCCGGGCCGAGGACGGGACGCCGCTGCACAGCTTCCGGACACTGCTGGAGGATCTGGCGAACGTCACGCGCAACGCCTGCCGGGCCAAGGGCCAGGAGGGCTCGCGGCATTCCGAATTCGAACTCGACGCGCAGCTGAGCACGGAGCAGGCACGCGCCATCGAATTGCTGAAAGGAATCCAGGCCTAATGCACACGATCACCGCTTGTAGGCAGTAGACGCGAATTGCTCCCAAGCGCATCTGCTTGGAAACCAAGAAGTTGCTCCTCAAAACCCTTCAGAACTTCAACCTAGTAATACGAAACGTCGATCAGACCGAGCTGTCGATCTCATTTCACGGAATTGAACACGAATTCCAAGGGGTTCCAGCGTGGGGGAACGGCCGGCTAAAGAGAAATCGGCCCAGCGGCGTCCGTCAGGGACGCTGTATTCCCAATCTACGACGCGGAACTCCCAGATCGCGCCTAAGCTAGATTCTTGGACTGGCTTGAAGACGCTATCGTTCGCGGATTGAAGCTGTGGCAGGACACCCCGTTTTGATTCGGTCGCGGGCGATCTCGCGGCAATCCGCTCCCTCGGCTACATTCTTGCTGGTACTTGTTAAATTTAGCGAACGAGAGTACGAAGCCCGGGTCCCCGGAAAGGCGGGCCGTTGCGAAGACATTCGACTCCGGTTTCCTCGTCTGGATTCTCCGATGCATTGCGACACTGGCGGCAGACTCACTGACATAGCCAGTCTGTCCCTCGGTGTTGCCGAGAGTCACGTCAGGACAGAAGCTCAGCGACTCCGGGGAGGAATCGCTCGCTCGGGAAACGAATGCGTGGTTCCACGTTCTCCTCGCCACCGATTAGCCGCAAGAGTTCGTCAACATCCTGCTCAAATTCGCTCTTTGGCACGCGAAGATACCGCCAGCAACTGAACTCCTGTCCTCGTCGTGACTGGATTTTCCGCGTTGCGCCAATTGCAAGTTCTCGTGCCGCATTCGTTTCCCCAACGGCCCAATGTGCGATCGCCATGCACTGCAGATAGTTGGGCGTCGGAGGTTCCATAGGCTCGATCCGGTTGCGCTCCAATACACGCTCAAACGGCTCGCGGGTGATCTGGCCGCTTTCGCCCCACAGCGCCATCCCGTAGTTGAACGCGTGAGTGATCCTCATCGCGCTGACATCCGGGTCCTCGTTCAGGATGGCCTCAACGGCGTCGGAGAATCTACCTACAGCGATGGACGACAGTACCAGCAGATGCCTAGCCTGACTAACCATGTCGGTCGGCAGCTCGGCGTCTGCGAGCAGAGGCCTCAACAGGCCTATAGCGACCTTGGCCTCGGACGTGGATGTATTGAGTTGCTGGGCAATCCACACCCGTTCCTCGGGCGGCTTGGCCACTAGTGCGGGCGAGCTAGCGACACTCTTCAAGTTTTCAGATCCGACAATGCCGAGTGCCTCGAGCACTTGGTCTGCTGACGCCATGGAGGAGTCGATGACATCTGCGGCGTCCCGCCGAGCACCTTCGTCGTCTAGTTCGCGCCGCCGAATGTGCGCGCGACTGAGATAGACCTCGGGTTCCCGGTACCCAGCCTCAATCGCCCTGTCGAACAGTTCCACCGCTTCCTTGAAGCGACCCGACTTGTTGCGGAGAGATCCGATTCGGAAGAGTACTTCTCCGTCATTCTGGTGACTCCCTTCCACTGTCTCCAGGTACTTTCCGATCTCCATCCGCTGTCGGATCGGAAGCCCAAGAGAGCGAGGGTAACGTCGCATTGGCGCTACGCTGTCTAGGAAATCGAGCACGCCGTCGCGATCCAGCGGGTTGTGGCGCATGATCCCCGCTGTGACGGCGTGGTATTCCTTGGCAAGCCGGCTTCTCGGGCGGTCCTTTGTGAAAATCACCTGATTCAACAGGGAGAGGCTGTCGTACCTATGGATGATCTGGGGACCCCGAAACACCAGATCCTTCTCAAACGAAGCGATGCTCTCTTCCAGAATCCTGTCCTCGTCGTCCAGGTCCGGCACGTTGGACATGATGAAGTGGAGCCTGATCTGCTGGTTGCCGGGCTCCGTTCTTGCCGATCGGATATCCCGGACGACCTTGGTCAGTCCGCGCAGGTTCTGGGTGTTGGGGAAGAACAGGATCGCTACGGCATCGGGAAGCTGGCGCGTGCAGATCCCCCCAACATCCGTATGGCCGGTGCGAGAATCGACCAACACATAGTCCGGCTTGACGGAACTCTTCCACTGCTCTTTCAGATCTTCGAACAGCAAGTAGCCGTCGTGGCGCTCATAGAGTTCGCCCCAGTCGATCTTTGCGAATGTGCTCGCGTAGCTATCTAGGTGCGCCCCCGATGGCATGATCCAAAGCCCACCGCTCTCGCTCCCAATGCCTCGCGACTTGAAGACGAATTCGCTGGCATCGGGTGCCTGGCCGCTATCGAGGTACTCGCTGACGAAGTCGACCATGCCGGGGATCAGGCCTGGCGGGCGGGGAAGGTCGAACGTATCGAGGCCGGGCGCCTCTAGGTCGAAGTCCACCGCGAGCACGCGACGGCCTCGTTGCGCCAACTCTACGGCAACGTTCACGAGTGCCATCGTTCTCCCTACTCCCCCTTTGAAGGAGTAGAACGTCGTTACGTACATTGGGGTCAGCTCGCCAGTCGGAGCTGGAAGCCTGCCTGCCTACGGCGCACGCTCTCTGACACGTCCAAGGAGCGGAATCGCTGGCTGATGACTACGGTTCCCTTGGAGAGAGTGGGCTCGGGAGCCGCCAGGGATTGCAGCCTGCTCATGATCCAAGGAGTACTGATCAGTCGCAGGTAGAGGTCATTCGCCCTGTTCTGGACCACCGCGCCGTTCTCCCACCGGCCCAGCGTAGCCTCGCCGAGCCCGGTGATCTGGGCGAAAGCGGCTCTGGCCATCCCGTGGTGTTCCCGGACGCTGCGCACTTCGGCGGGAGACAGGACTCCGAGGTGTCGACACACCGCTTCGTGCCGGAGGCGCTCTCCCTCATGGTCGACAAACTCGAACTCGCATTCCGCGCAACGGTGAACGGGCAGGTCGACATGCAGCGTGACCGCGGAATCGCCGGATCCATAGTTGAACGTATCGGAGTGCTGGGATGTGACGATTGACTCTCCGTCGCACAGCGGGCAGACGAGGTCTCTGGCAGCACGGTCCAATGAATGCCGGGTCGTGTTGTTCGGATTCATGATGCGTGGTCCCTTCACCATTGCTCGGAGTAGTGGAAGCTGCGCCCGATGACGCCTCGGGCGCCCATTTGAAGCTTTACGTACAGTTCGGGCAATCCCGGTCCGAGATCGATCTTCATGACATAGCCATGCCGCCCTTTTGGCTTACGGAGCGGGATGACCTCCACGTCCTCGCCCGCGTTCCAGTCGCGACGCGATGAACTCCCATGCTGTCGCGTCTGTGAAGTGGGTGTCGAGCAGCCCGCTGGGGTTGAGTACCTCGGTTGGTCGCCAATCCGTGGGCCGCTGTATCGTAAACGCCGCAGTCCGGGTTCTGGAATCGCGAGCGCGAAGGGCCAGCTGAGTCCTTGTAGCCGCATCGACGCCGGAACGGTGCCTCCGAGTGCTCCCGCAGGCGCCCATTCCTCCCTGCACCTATCATATGGTCTGTTGTGATCGCGTGTCAATTCAATTTCAATCATTTGATCTCTAAGATCGTGCGAACTGGTGGCAGCGGCCACGCGATTGGGGCATTCACCCGGGATGACGATTTGTCGAGTAGATGCAGGACGGTCTGCGACTGCCTAGCGATCGGGATTATCGGATCAATCTCGCATATCTTGTCGGTTACCCACCCCGACCACTGGCCCATCGTTAGCTCCCTATTCTATGACTGCGCATGATCTCCGGCGGGCTCAAATAAGTAGAGCGGTTGAGGGTCGAGAATCTGGCGTCCGGTACTACATTCCGTGACTTCTTCTGCATTGAATCGGGTTCGATGATCAGCTTGCGGATGCCTCCGGGTGATGCGTCGATGCCGAGCGCGTCGTAGATCGCCCGCTGGCCGGCCTCCGCGCGACTTGCCTTCCGTACGTGCAGCCTGTGGACTGGCAACCGATTCCCACCCGCGACCTTCAGCGATGCCGGATACTGCTGACGGAAGTACGGAGTCACATACGATCGACCCGTACGCCAAGGGCAATGCCCTGTGGGTCGGCTCTCCGGCCGCGCGTCCGACTGACGTGCGCGCATTATTGCTCGCAACATCAGGGCGGGAACGGCCAGCGGGTTGTCACGAGAGTGCAGAAACGGGCCAGGGCCAGCGGTCTGCGGGCTCGATTCTCGGCCACCGAGCGATCGATCTCCCGCGGGACGCTCCGTGTGGGCGCACGCAGGACATTCGTTAAGGATGGGTAGAAGGAGATCGGCAGCGCCCTGGTGCGCAAGATGCTCGCCGACCCTGGGATCGACGGGGACGAATTCCAAGGACCGAATCAAGAGACGTGCAGCGACGGATGGAGTGCCGGAGACATGCCATTCCCATTCATCTATCCCGCCGAGATCGAATGGGACGAGGTCGGACGTTTCGTCATCACGTTCCCGGACTTCGGCTGAGGCGCGACAGACGGAGCAACCAGGGCGGAAGCTTTGGCCGAAGCCCGGGACTTGTTGCCGGAACTGATCGTCGCAACGATCCGCGAGGGCGAAGACCTGCCGGAACTGTCGCTACCTAGCCCGTCGCTACCCTTGGTTGAGCGGCCGGTGAAGATTGGATTGAAGGCAGCTTTATGCGATTCCCAGCGCCTGCTGGCTCTCTAATTTTCCCGACAAGCGGCGCTGAAGGCGTGGTATAGGCGGGCCGTCCATACGGGCTCTCGCTCAATGACCTTGTCCAGTTCTCTTCCAACTTCCCTCAGTTCGTCCACGAATGACCTCGAATGACGGGGTGGCCTTGCAGGAGATGAAGCTGTCAGGGGTGAGGGCCGTCTCAATGGCCTGATCGATCGGGTCGATGGGCTTGTGTCCTCTCGGGCCAAAGTCGCTCATGGTTGATTTGCCTCGGGTTTCGCTATCTCCTCGACCTGCCTTCGCAGCAGCCTTGCCACCCGCCGCTGCGCTTTCTTCTCCTCGGCCGCGCGGACTTTCTCCTCGATAGAGAGGACAACATCCGGTCGCTGCGTCCCGAACCGCTTGAAATAGAGGTGCTTGATGTACTGCCGAAGCGGCATTTTCCACGGCTCTTGGTCGTGATTGTCCTTCTTGCCAAGCTTCTTCGGGTTCATCCCTAGCTCGCGAGCCATCTGGACCTGGGCGTGAGACAAATTGTGCCGCTTGCGCGCGTCGATCCAAGCTTGCATCTTCTGGTTGGGTCTGTTTTTCTTCTTGGCCATCCTGGCGCTACGACGTTTGTTTCCGTTCAGTGGAGAAAATCGTCATCTTCGTCATCGGATTCGTATTCCGACTGGCCATTGGCCATGGCTATGGCCTCGTCTGCCGCCTCGGCGATATCCTCGTCATCGGCGTCAGTCAGCTCGGCGAGGAGATTTTCTGCCTCCTGCGGGCGGATGCCGGCGACGGCGTCGATGGCCGCCAAAAGCAAGGGCTTGTCGGTATCCTCTGCAACGACGAGGGCGGCAATACGAGACCAGGCTCCATCTACTCCCCACTCGCCAGCCGCGCACACCGCGTGGTAGTGGATCTCGGGGTTGCCGCTTTGCAGCGCTTCGAGGATTTGGTCATCGAATCCACGAACCCAGCCCATGCAGAACACAGCGGTCAGCTTCCAATCTCCGTCAGCGCTGGAGTAGGCGGAGCGGATCGCGTCCAGATGCCAGTCCTGCGGGGCACGTACTGCTGCCTCCAGGACGCGCCGTCGGACCTTCTTAGGCGTATCGGCATCCATGTAGACCTGTCGGAGCGATTCCTGGACCCTACCGAACATATGCTCGGTGATCGGTACGTCGGACGGATCCTCGAATCCGTCCTGATCCACGTACTCAAGGACTGGGCCCAGTGAGATTGCTGCCCTAGCACGTAACTTCTTTGCTTCCTCACCACTGCATACGATTGCCAGCAACTCATTGGCCAACTCGTCGTTGATGGCGGTGAAGTCGCCCGCCAGCTCCGCGGCGAGAAGCCGCTCCGATTCGTCGGCGTGCTGATCACGGAGGGCCTCAAGGAACCGTTCGGCGGAGTCCCTCGGCCGGTCCCACGGAGGCGTCTCCTTCATGGTCCTCAGATCCACTTTCTACATCTTACAGTAGGCTCCATCATCCGTCGGCTTCCGCTGAATGCTGTGCACCAGCGACTGGGAGTAGCTGTGGGGAACGCGGCGACAGTCAGGTGCTGGCGCTTAGGAGACTAGCGGGCAGAACTCAGGGTCTTGACCGCGCGGAACTGGGGCATTTGCTCTTGATCGAGCTCGAGCTGCTTCGCCTCGCCGACCTGTTGGATGAGTTGCGTCCCGTCGTCGCGCCGGCCCATATCCAGATAGAGTTGCCCGAGCTGGTACTTCGCCGCCATCGATTCTGGGTCCAGGCGGACCGCAGCTTCCAAGTTGTGGATCGCGGCCTCGGGGTCCCTGTCGACCAGCAGCTTGCCCAGCCTGAAGTACGCGGAGGGAAACTCGCCGTTCAGCTCGATGGATTTCCGGAGGTGCCGCTCCGCGAGGGCGCCAAGCGCGCTGTCACCGTCCTCGGCCCGGGATCGATCCAGCGCGAATCCATAGATGTAGTGCATGTAGAAATCGTTCGGAAATCGATCTGCGCCGGCACCGAGAAGCTCCAGCGCTTTCCTCATGTCTCCCGCCAGGATCAGGCTCACGCCGAGCGCCGTGAGTGCTACCGAGTGGTCCGCCTGACGGTCGATCGCCCTCGAAAGGACCTGTCTTGCTGGTTCGTACCGCTGCGCCTGGCCGAGTGTGATGCCCTTCTGCACCAGCAGCCGATAGGACTCCGGGAGTTGCTGCAGGCCAATATCCAGAATTTCCAGCGCCAAATCCGCGTTCCGGTACTTCACGCAAAACTCGCTCAATTCGATGTACCGGTCCTCCGAATGCGGCGCAACCTGAATCGCCTCTCGCAGCCCCTTGATCGCGACGTCCAAGTCTCCCGCGCGCTCGGCATGGCCGGCCACGAGCGAGAGCAGCGAGCCGTCCGGACTCTTGGTGGCAGCCCGGCCGGCCAGGGCCAAGGCCTCTTCGTGCCGGCCCGCCTTGGCAAGGCATTCGACGCGGAGGCGGCTCAGCCCCGGCAGGTCCGCATCCTTAGAAGCGGCCCGATCCAGATCGGCTAGCGCCTCGTCGTAGCGGCCGAGAGCCGTTGCGACCTCGGCAGCATCGACTAAGTCCGGGGCAGTGAGATCTTCCCTAGTACGCAGGGCAGCCAGGATCTCCTGCGACACATCGGCCTTTCCGATCGCTGCCAGGGAACGGGAAAAGGCGATCAGCCCCCGCGGCTGGCTTCCGGTCAGCTCGCCCGCACTCTCGAAATGGAGTATAGCCTCGTCGTGCCTACCGGATTCAGAGGCAATCATGCCTAGGAAAAGGCTCGCCTGCGCCCGGGCCTCCGGGACATCGATCAGCGCCTGTAGATGAGCCCCGGCAGTTTCGAACCGGCCGAGTTCGAACTCCGCGATTGCTAGGTTCTTGCGGGCTGGAACGAATCCAGGGTCGATTCGAAGGGCTCGTTCGAAGTACGGGACCGCATCCGCAGGCTCGTCCTTCATGCAGAGGATGGCGCCGATCATGTTTAGCGTGACCAAGTCGTCCGGATTGCTGGCCATCGCCGCTTCGAAGTGCTTGAGGGCTTCGTCGACGCGACCCGCCCGCAAGTGTTCCAATCCGGGAGCCGCGTCTGCCGCGCAGACGTCTCGCGATCCCGCTAGGATCGCTGCCAACAACAGGAAGGCTACCCGTAGGTACCGCACGGATCTCCAGTCTCTCTGCCCCGACCGAGCCGTGGGAGGCTGTCGACCCGTCGCTCCGCGTCGACGAGGGCCAGGGCCGCACACGTCCAGCAGCTTGACAATGCGTTCTAGAGTCTATCAGCGCCAGAAGGAACTGCTGCACGTCCCGCAATGGGCAATCCTGGTCCAGCCCTATGCGGTCGGCGGTTTCGGCTCGCTGACCGTGAGAATCTGATTGGCCTGCACTTCGTCTAAGTCCTGGGTGATCCCGCTGGGCCAGCGGATCCGCAGTGATGCCGATGTCTCCTCCCCAAGGCCAAAGTGCAGGCGGGGGTCGTTGCAGGAGTAATAGCTCGACTGCGCCATGACTTCCTGGGCATGGCGGCGGGGTCCGTAAGAACAGAGGACGCGCGCCCCGATCGCGCTGCGGTTCGATACCGTCCCCATGAGTTTGACTTTCAGCCAATTGCCTCCGTCTTCCACGTCGTTTCGAAGCAGCGACGGAGGCTCGTTGAGATTAACGATTAGCACGTCGACGTCCCCGTCGTTGTCGAAATCGCCGAACGCGCACCCGCGGCTCGAATGGGCGGCGACGATCGCCGGTCCCGCCTCCTCTCGCAATCGCTCCAGCCGCCCGTCACCGAGATTGCGGAAAACAACATTCGGAGTGTTGAAGGGATAGCCCGGCAGTTTCTCCTCGATCTCCGGGTAGATGTTGCCGGTGGCGTAGAAGATGTCCGGCAATCCGTCGTTGTCCAAGTCGACGATTCCCGCGCCCCAGCAAACGTAGCTGACCTCCACCGCCAGCCCGGACGCTAGCGTGCGGTCCTTGAAGCGGCCTGTACCGTCGTTGAGGTACAGGATGTTGGTGTCGTCGGCGAAGTGGGTCTTGAAGATGTCGAGGTTGCCGCTCAAGCTGAAGTCGCCCACGCCCACGCCCATGCCTGCCTGCTCCTGACCGTCCTCGTTGAGCGCGACTCCGTTGAACAGGCCTGTCTCCTCGAACGTGCCGTCATGACGGTTGCGAAACAGCAGGCTCGGCGTTGAATCGCAGGCCACGTAGATGTCTGGCCAGCCGTCGTTGTCGTAGTCGGCGGCAGCCACCGTCATTCCGTAGCCGGGCCGGGCCTTCGTGATCCCTGCCTCCTCGCTGACGTCCCGAAACGTGCCGTCGCCGTTGTTGCGGTACAGGGAATGCCTTGAGAACGGCAGTCCACGCGGACCGCAGTGGACCGGGACTCCCTTCCAGTTGCAGCTCTCGGAGCCGGGCCGAGGCGCGGTCGCGAAGTCGAAGTGACAGTAGTTCGAGACGAATAGGTCGAGATTCCCGTCGCGGTCATAGTCCACGAACGAGCAGCCGGCACCCCAGCGGACGTCCGTGTCGACCAGCCCTGCTTCGCGCGTCACATCGGTAAATGTGCCGTCCCCGTTGTTGTGATAGAGCGTGTTCTGCCCGAACGCGGTAATGAAGAGATCTTCGTAGCCGTCGTTGTCGTAGTCGCCCACGGTCACGGCCGAAGCCCAGCTCTCCCGCAACAGACCAGCCTCCTCGGTTACGTCTGCGAAGGTTCCGTCGCGATTGTTCCGGTACAGCCTGCTGCTCGTTCCCTCCGGCGCTCCGGACACACGGGATCCGCTTAGGACGAGGATGTCCATCCAGCCGTCGTTGTCGTAGTCGAGGAACGCGCAGCCGCAGCCGACGGTCTCGACAATGTAGTCCTTGCGGTCCACAGGGCCGTAGATGGTCGGGTGGCGCAGGCCGGCCTGCGCGGCAATGTCGACGAAATTCGCGGCGAACGGCCTTCCGGAGTCTTGCCCCTGTCGCTGGGCGCGTACGTTACGGGTCGCCACTCCTTGGCCGCGCGCCAGCGCGGGACCGAGGATCGCGAGCAGTTCTCGCCTGGATGTGCGCACTCGATCAGCTTGTCAGAACTGGAGGCGCACTCCGATTTGTGCCGATCGCGGCCCGATGGAATTCGTCACCCTGCCGAACAGCCCGCTGGTCATGTTATTGACGACCCGATCCAGATTCGTGCGGTTGATCAGGTTGAAGATCTCCCCCCGCAACTGGAGGATCGACCCTTCACTGAGTCCGGGCACCTTGAACTCGCGCGAAACCAGGAGGCTGATGTTGAACATGCCGGGATGCGAGAACGTGTTGCGGCCCAGATTGCCTTGCTGGCCACTCGCTGGCGAGGGAAAGTCGGATGCTTGGAACAGGCCGGAGAGGTAGTCGGCCCTGGAAGAGCCGCTGACGGAATTGCCGAACGTCGGGGCGTTTGGAAGATCGCTGTTGAGCCCGTCGGCGTTGAAGTCTCCGTTCGGGTAGGATGCCGATGTCAGCACGGTGTAGGGGAGGCCAGACTGCAGCACTCCTACCGTTCCTAGGCGCCAGCCGTTGGCGATCGAGCGTAGCGCCGCCGCCGCGCCCTCTGCGACCCGGACCTCCCACATCGCGTCGAAAGTCAGGCGCTGCCGGACATCGAAGTCGGCGCGGCCACGCTGGGCGCGCAGGTTCCAGACATCGAAAACTGGTGTTGACGGAACCGACGCCTGCGGAAGGCCGCTGGTACTGAAGTGGTCCAACGCCTTCGCATATGTGTACACGCCCCGCATCGAGAGGCCGCGCGTGTGGCGCTTGTGAATCATCAGCGACAGCAGGTGGGCATTCGAGTTGGCTCCCGTCCAGCGCCGCTGGACGGCACCAAAGAATGGATTGAGCCGGTCCAGCCGGCCGTCCAGGAGATCGCCGGCGACGCGGTTGATGTCGCTGTGAACGGTCAGGTTGTGGTCTGCCGAACCGGTGTAGTTCAGCTCTGCCATGGAATCGGGGCCGAGTCGCTTCTGGATGCTGAGCATCCAGCTGTGGGCCGTCGGGATCTTCATGTTCTGGTCGATGCTCAGGATGCTGGAGCGCAGTCCCTGGACGCCGCCGCGCTCGTTGATCTGGTAGGTGACGTCGGGCTTGGGCCAGATGTCCGGCGATGCGTCCTGGGCCAACGCGTCAAGCTCGCCCCAGTTTCCAAGACCGTAAGTTAGCGTGTCACCCTGCAGCACGTTCAGGCTGGGCGTCGCGGTCGCGGGCGGTCCGAGCAGATTGAGCGTCGAGAACCAGTTCTGGGCGATTCGGTCCCGATACATGCCGTACCCGCCGCGAATCGAGAGCGATCCATTGCTGAACACGTCCCAAGCGAACCCGATCCGCGGGCTGATCATCCACGGGAGCCTGTCCGTGGCCGTCTTGCGGCATTCGGCATACCCGTTGGTGATCCGTTCCATCGAGTCCGCGCCATCGCCGGGGAACAGGTAGCATCCCAGGTCCGACGCCTCCGTGTAGCGGATCCCCTCGCCGTAGTGGTCGAACCGGATTCCGAGGTTGAGCGAGAATCCCGGGCGCAGGCGCCAGTTGTCCTGGACGAAGAAGCCCATGAAGGCCGTGTGGTAGCTGAGATACGCGCCACCGACCTCTCCGCTGGCTAGGTCCACGGCCGGACCGAACTGCGAGGTCGGCCTGTCCTGGGCGAAGTCGAGCAGGCTGGCGAACCCGAACGTCGGCCTTGTCAGCGTCTTGCGCCAAGGAACGGTGTCGTCCGGGCGAACGTACTCGGCACCGATTTGCAGCGTGTGCTTGCCCTTGTTCAAGGTCACCATGTCGCGCCACTCCCAGGTTGGCGTCGTCCACCCGCCCGGGCCCCACGCGCCGAATCCCTGGGTTCCGGAGATGCCGATGTTCGGGACGTCGACGGCCCCCTCGCCAAGGGGGGCTTGTTGCTCGCCGGTCTGCCGCGAGTAGCGGAAGCCCATGCTGTTCATGAGGCCGGGCGAGAAGACATGGTTCCAGTCGAACTTCGTCCACGTGTTGAGCACCGGCGACCAGCGAGTGTAGGCCGGGCGGATCAGGCTGGCGAACTGCCGGTTGCCGTCCGACTTGTAGAAGTACCCGAAGAGCCGATCCTTGGCGCTGAAATGATGGTCGACCCGCACCTGGAACTGCTGGCCCTGGCGCGGCACCGAACCACTGGAGTTGACGGTTCCGACGGCCGGCAGCGAGTCCGGGATTGTGGACGTCGTGTCGAACTGTCCGGGATTGCGCTGCTTGAGCTCGCCGACGGTGATGATGTCGCTGGTCGGATCGATAGCCGGGGACAGCGCAAACACTCTTGCTGCGGTTGACTGCGGGAAGGCGGAACTCACGTAGTTGCGGAACTCGGGGGTCTCGGCGATACCGACCGCGGTCGTGGAAGTGCTGGCCCGCAAGAAGTCGAACGAGCCGAAGACGAATGTCTTGTTGCGCTTGATGGGGCCTCCGGCGGTCGCCCAGAAGTTCTTTTGAGCGAAGTCCGTGATGCTGGTCTGGGCTATGGTCCGGGCCGTGAGGCTGTTGTTTGTGTACAGGTAGCCGACCGTTCCGTGCAAGTCGTTGGTGCCGGACTTGGTCACCAATTCAAGAAACGCGCCGGAGGAGCGGCCCTTGGCGGCCGAGAAGTTCTGCGCTTCTACGCGGAACTCCTGGAGGGAATCGGGAATCGGACTCACCATGAACGTGCCGTCCCGGGACGGCACCTCGGCGTAGCTTCCGTTCAGCATGACCAGGTTGGCTCCCTGGCGCTGTCCGGACGCGTTGATTCGCAGCCCCATCTCCCCTTGGTAGTTGTCAACGAAAGCGCCGTTGGTGCCGCTTGTCTCGCCAGTCCCCGTCACACCCGGCACGAGGGTCGAGAGCTGCCAAATGGTGTTACGCGGCAGCGGCTGGTTCCTGAGGGACTCCTGGTCAATGTAGTTCGTGTTGTCGACTTCGGTGGTATTGACGGCACTCGTCTCGGCTGCCACGGTGATCGACGTCGTGACCTCGCCGATCTGCATTTCCGGGTAGAGGGTCCGCGTCTCGTTGCTGCGCACAAGCAGGCCGGTTGTAGACCAGCTGACGAAACCGGCCGATGCGACGGTAACCGAGTACGATCCGGCGGGGAGTTCTCCGATTCGGAAGAATCCGGTCTCGTTCGACGTGATCTCCCGTTCAAGCCCTAGATTCTCGTCCGCCACGGTGACGCCGGCCCCCGGAATCACGCCACCCGTGCCGTCCCTGACGAAGCCTTCCACGGCCCCGCTGAACTGGGCGCTGGCTACACCGCAGGCAAGGGCCGCCAGAAAAAGAAGGTTGAAGAATGTGCGGGTCATGGCGCCTCCGGTTCAATCGGGGCCCCACTGGTAGCTCCGCGCAAGGCCCACACACAGGCACTTCGTGTCGTGTGCAGCCCAATACCAACACCGGCTTCACCGGATGTCAACGGAATTTGTCATTTTGAACTGGGTAGTTGGCCGCAGGCATGACTAAATGTTGCATCTGAGGTCGAGCGGGAAGATCTTTCCCGGATGCCGGTCGAGTTTGAGGCCAGGTTCTTGGCCGAGCGGGCCTGTCGAGAACCTCCATTCCGACTACCGTTGTCGGACGGTTTCGTATGTCCGTGCTGCGAAGCCAGGTCGGCCCGAACTGCCGCCTGGAACCGCTTGACTTGCACATCCTGCTGCTATCGGGCATCGTGGCGGCCAGTACGATATTCCAGAATTCTCGCAATCCGCCGACTGTGTGTAAAGAGGAACATGCCCCATAGGAGCTAACTAGTTTGCGGTCAGTCGAAGTATGACTCTAGCTGGGCCAGGAGGAGTCGGGGCGGGTCGGCTAGCTCCTCGGATCTCGTTCCATCCGGTGAACATCCGCGTCAGCGGCAAGTGGGGTTCGATGGCCCGGGTGACTTGATTGAGCGCGAACTTGAATTCACGCCAGGCACTGTGCGGCCGACGGTGTCGCCACGTGGTACCCCTAGGGGGAAACGGCGGTCGCGTGGCCGACCAGCTTCTCCACCAGCAGCGCCACGAGCAGCTTGCCGTACAGCCAGGCCTTGGCGCTCTCGTCGTCGCGCTTGGGCAGATGCCCCAGCTCTGCCAGCGACTTGAAGCGCTGGAACACCAACTCGACCTGTCACCGGATGCGGTACCACTCCAGAACCTCCGAGCCCGTGAGGTCCGCTGTCGGAAAGGTCGTGAAAAGAATCACGTGCCGGGCGAACTCCAAGGTTTTCGGCTGCATCTGCCGTCCCTTGCGGGCAGCCTCCATGCGGATGCCCTCGTGCGCGATCCGGATCGCCTCTTCCGCCTTGCGGATCGCGCAAACCCCGCCATTCTAGTCGGCCACTTACTCTCCAACCGGCCAATGTTCGACTTCAAGCCCGCCCATGCGGAAGTGGCGTGGATTCCCAGTCACGAGCACAGCGTCTACGGCATGCGCTGCCGCGGCGATCAGACAGTCTGCTTGCAATAGCGTGACCCCTTGGGCCGCGAGCTGGCGCCGCCATTCACCAGCCTGCTGGCCTTCCGCCTGCCTGATTGGCAAGACACGGAGGCCATCAAAGAGACTCTCTGCCGCTGCGGCTTCCGACGCCGGCAGGCCCCGAGTGATTTCCTCGACGTTAACCGCGGACGTGCACGGTGTGTCTCCACGGGCGAGCACCGCGTTGACCCGGTCAACCGCAGATTGTCCCCGAGGGTAGTCGATCAGCACTGTTGTATCCAGAAGCACCAGCATCGTCTCATCCAACGCGCCGTGGGTCGCCGCTGCGCTGCCGCCTCACCCACGCCGCCGGGTCATCATCCCACTCGTGTTCGCTGTTGCGAAGTATCCCAGCAGCCTGTCGCAGGCGAATCTTGCGCCGTTTCCTCTCGTCGTACACAGTCTCCTCCCCTCCAGGAAGCCGCGAACGCGGCCCCTGACAAGGAGAAAATACTCTTGGGAGGGGAGAATTCAGGTCAGCTGAACCCGCCACAATTTCCGGAACTCGCACTTCTCGCTGATTCGTGACTTCCCGATCCGGGAGAGGCTAGAACTTCGACTGTGTATGGAGGCCGTAGACCATCGAAGCATCCAAACGCTTGGGGTGCAGGGTGAGGCAACACGGCCGCCATTCTAGTTATGTCTTCGCGCACTGGGAGTGCCAAGGCATCCCAAGCTAGGGTTGCCAGTGCCGGGTGAATTGCGGAATCAGGCGACAGGTACTCGTGGATGTAGGACTGGCGGATCAGCGATTACTTCCATGACATGCTCCTGCCGATGCCGATTCTGAGTGACCGGTACACTGGCAAGCTTGGTCCGAGGATAGGGTGGAGATGGTGTTTGAAAGCGTTCCGTTGATGTGATTGGTTCGCAGTCGCCGACCATCAAGAAGTTGACAACACCACCAAAAGGGAAGCCGACGAGTGGAACGGCGGGAGTTCATCAAGAGAGCGAAGTTGAGAGGGTGGAGACCTTGGGCCTCGATGACCTACTGACTACTGCGGATAGGACGTATACCGTTTCAAATCACGGGCCTGCGCGATCGGAACGAGTCTGGTCACGCGGAATGGGCGGGAAACCCGTGCAGTTCCGCGAGCAGGGAGTCCCGCTTACACAATGCCGTGGCGCAGCAGCACGCTGACGTCCTCGATTGACACGTCGGCGAGCAGCAGCTCGAGAGCGGAAGGATTCCTGCGCCAGTGGCCGAGTATTGGAACCTGCCAGCAGCATTGGCTGATCGGATCGGATCCGTTGCTCGGCAGTACCCCATCGATGCCTCCGGTGCCTGTAATGGCTGCGTGACTCGTACGAGGCTGGCGGTTTGGTTGCGTAGATCCGCTGCTATGATCACGGATGGGCTAGGCGCACGAACTGCGGTGTGGTCCGGCGGCCATGAGAGCCGCGCAGGCAAGTGAGTGGTGCATGCACGCCCTGATCGAATCTCACCGTTCCGAAATCCGTACTCTGGCTGAGCGCCACGGTTTCGACGACGTGCGCGTGTTCGGATCCATGGCGCGGGGCGACGTGGATGAACGTAGCGACGTCGATCTACTGGTGACCTTACCGGCCAATAAGACGGGCTTGGCCCTTGGCGCATTGCTGATGGACGTCCAGGATCTGCTGGGACGACGGGTCGATGTGGTGACCGAGAATTGCCTGCACCCTGCCTTCCGAAACCGGGTGCTGAAAGAAGCGCAGATCCTGTGAAGATGGACCCTGAGGCCGACCTGGGGCTCCTGGAGCACATCCGTGGACGCATCGCCCGCATCGAAGAGTACACCAACGGGGAAAGATCACGGTTCTACGACTCACACTTGGTGCAGGACGCCGTAATTCGCAATCTGCAGACCATCGCGGAATCTACGCAGCGGCTCAGTGTTGGCATCAGGGCAACCGAGCCCGAGGTACCTTGGCGTGCTATCGCTGGCTTTCGCAACGTGCTCGTGCATGACTACTTCGAGATCGACCTCGAGGTCGTCTGGAGTGTGGTGGATCAAGACCTACCAAGATTGGTTGCTGCAGTCGACCGGATGACGCACGCCGCACGTACTCGGCAGCCGTAAAGGAGATCGTCGCAATTCGGGGCGGTGGTACCGGTCATTGCCTTATTTCGATCTCGGAATAGCCGAGAAACCCGGACCATCTCAGTCAACGGGACGGAATTGAGCTACTTGAAGAGTTTTCCCGTAGCGCCCTGCGGTAGAGGTTGAACCCGTCCACACAAACCCTCACTCTCATGCAGGTCCGCGCAAATGGCAAGGGCTGCCCCGGGAGCACAGCGATTCTCAAAACCTGAGATGCAGGTGGGCTGTTGGCGTCTCGCCGGGCGTTCGGGGGTGTTGCAGAGAAGTTGGGAGGGCACCAGGGGCGGCTCGGCAGTAGCGAGTGGCACACCTGTGGACGGCTCCGAGCGCCTCACCGGCAGTTCCGGCACCCTCGGGGCAGACGTCTGCTGCGGGCCCCCTGCGGGTCCGGCGGTCGCCGGGGAATTCGGTCGCAATCTCATGGGAGCGTGAGCCCGGGGCCGGCCCGCGGGGCGTGGTCAGCCAGCATCTCGGTGAGCAAGCTCGTCCAGTTCGGGAACCAGTACCGCTGCGACAGACAGCGCAGATCATTGAAGAAGTTGCGGCGTGTGCCGGCATCGTCGCGGCATTGCCGCCACAAGCCCCGCATGCCGTCCAGCAGCGTGTGCAGCGCGAAGGCGAGCAGGTTGAGAGTGGCGAGCAGATTGGCCAGGCCCCGGCTGCCGTGCCCGAAATTGTGCTTGAGATTGTAGCCCTGGCAGGACAGGCAATGGAAGGCCTCGTTCTCGATCTTCCAGCGGGCTCTTCCGAGGCGGGCAATCCCGGCCACGTTCTCGGCGGTGACCTCCAAGCTGGTGAAGAAGGTGTTGTAGTAGGTGGGCTTGCCCTGGCGCTGGATCTCGAACTCGATCCAGGTTCCTTGCACGGCATCGTCGGAGTCGCGGACCGGCAGGCCGTGCATCCAGCGATAGCGGTGCAACTCGACCTGGCGTTTGTGGTTGCGGGTGCGGATCCAGCCGGTCGAGTGGGTGAAGTCGTCATGGATCAGTTCGTATAACCGCTTGTGATTACCGGGCTTGCAGACGAAAAGGAAGTCCGCCCGGAGGTCGAGGACCAGTCGGCACAGGGACTGGCAGCAGTACAGGTCGTCGCCGAGGAAGACCGGCCGGTAGGGGCGCAGCTCGTCGCTGTGGGCGGGCAGCCAGCGCTTGGCGGCGTTGCGCTCGCAGTCCTGCTTGCGCTGCTCCTCGGACAGACCCGGCTGGTCCGCGGCCGGGTCCTGCTGGGGCTGGACGAACTCCGGCATGAGCGGCAGGACGCGGTTGTGGCCGTCGGCGACGACCGTCGCCGCGAGCATCGTATGGAAGTACTGCTCGGTCTTGTGGGCCCCGACATGGCGGATCGAGCACTGCGGGCAGCGGATCGAGTCGGAGCAGTGGATTTGGATTCCGTCGAGCGCGACCGCAATGCGGCCGTCGAGGCGGAGGAAGGGCTCGAGGGCCCCGTGGTCGCGGGCGGTTCGGAGGCAATCGGCAAACAGGGGGGCGAAGCGGTCGGGGTCGTGTCCGTCGAGGAGATTCCGAATGGAGTTGTCACAAGGGATGTCCTCGACACCGAACAGGGACTGGCAATTGGAGCGAGCGGCCTGTTTCTGCATGCGGCGTTGGAAGTCGAGAAAGGAGGGTGCTTGGAGGAAGAACGTCGCCAAGGCGCAGGAGGCGGCGTCGGCGATGCTGTAGCGCTTGTTCGCGCCGGTTCGGGGATCGGGCAAGGCGGAGGCGATCTGGCGGAATCTGTTGAGGAGGGACTCAAGGACGGAAACGGGGGCCACATCTTATGTTTCAAAGCGGTGACCGCAAAGTCAAGAGCCCAGAAACTGGCCCCTCATTCGGGCATCTGCAGCGGCAAGAACCCCAACGCAGCCTAAATTTAGAACTGCGTGCGCCGTGGAAAGGCGCTTCCCTCTGGCGGGTGCGAATCCCGTCCAGCAACTGACGCTCCGGCTGGTAGCAGCCAGGGCGGTTCACGGAGGTAACGAAGTGGGCTGAAGCACTCTGGTGACAAAGGGCCGCCTAGGGCGGCTCAGCAACCATGCGGGCCGGAACGCGAGTGAACGCCGAGCAGGCCTCGCAACATTTAATGCGGGAGCCGACTCTTTCGTGGTTAAGGGGAAGGCCGTTGGCGGATCGGGAAGAGAGCGACAGATGCACCGATCCGTTCCCGCCGGGGTAAGGGCGCTGGCACGCATGGAAGAGGAAGGAAGCAGCAACACGGGAAGCCCTGTCGGAGATGCGGCACGCATCAACTGGAACCCCGCGAGGGGCAGGCCGGGCCGGCAGGGTGGCGGATAGGCCCGTAGTACCGCAGAGGCGGGGTAACGCCCGCGGAGGAAAGGGGCCTTGAGTGGAGAGCAGGACGGAAAGGAGACAAGGCATGACCACTGACGAAGGTCTAACAGGGTCAGAAAAGGTTCGGAAACTCCAGACCGTGCTACAGGCGAAAGCGAAGGAAGAACCGAAGCTGCGGTTCCATGCGCTGAGCGACAAGATGTGGCGGGAGGACTTTCTCAGGGAAGCCTGGAGGCAGGTCCGCCGGAACGGCGGGGCTGCCGGGGTGGACCGGGAGAGCTTCCAGGACATCGAGGAGCGAGGCGTGGAGCCATGGCTTGGGGAACTGGCAAGGGAGCTGAAGGACGGGACCTACGCGCCGCAAGCGGTGCGGCAGGTGCTGATCCCGAAGAAGCAGCCCGGCAAGTTCCGGCCCCTGGGGATCCCCTGCATACGGGACCGGGTGGCGCAGACGGCGGCCCTGCTAGTGCTGGCGCCGATTGTCGAAGCCGACCTGCAACCGGAGCAGTACGCCTACCGGCCGGGGCGGAGCGCGAACGACGCGGTCAACCACGTCCACAGCCTCCTGAACAGGGGGTGCAACGAGGTTGTCGATGGCGATCTAGCCAACTACTTTGGCGAAATTCCGCACGCGGAACTGATGCGGAGCATAGCGCGGCGCGTGAGCGACGGGCGGATGCTCGGACTCGTCAAGGGATGGCTGGAGATGCCGGTCGAGGAGGACGACGGACAGGGCGGCACACGCCGCACGAACCGTGCGCGCAGGGAACGGAAAGGGACTCCGCAAGGGGCTCCGATCTCGCCCTTGCTCAGCAACCTCTACATGCGGCGCTTCATACTGGGCTGGAAGACGCTGGGCTATGCCCGGCGCTTCCGCGCGGAGATCGTGAATTACGCGGACGACTTCTGTGTGATCGGCAAGGGGATTATATACATAAGTGCCCAAATCACGCTTGACACACATGGGCACTTTGCGGTAAAATGCTAATAGATCAAGGAGTTACGGCATGACCAAGGCACCAGGAAAGAATCACAGGAAGGGCATCACGTTCAAGCAGATTATGCGGATGTTCCCGGACGACACAACAGCTGAAGCGTGGTTCGTCAAGCAGCGCTGGCCGGAAGGCGTCTGCTGCCCGTATTGCGGCTCGTTGAATGTACAGACCGGCTGCAAGCACAAGAGCATGCCGTTCCGCTGCCGCGAGAAGGCTTGCGGACGGAAGCGGTTCAGCGTCAAGACCCGCAGCGTGATGGAGTGCTCGAAGGTCGGCTACCAGGACTGGATCATCGCCATGTTCCTCGTGAACACCAACCTGAAGGGCGAATCCAGCATGAAGCTGCACAGGGATATCGGAGTGACGCAGAAGACCGCGTGGTTCCTCGCCCATCGCATCCGGGAGGCGCTGTCTCAAGACGGCGAGCTGTTCGAAGGTCCGGTGGAAGTGGACGAGACCTACATGGGCGGGAAGCGCCGCAACATGCACAGCTCGCAGCGCAAGGAACTGACCGGCAGGGGGCCGGCTGGCAAGGTTGCGGTTGTGGGAGCCAAGGATCGCGCCACCAGCAAGGTCGCGGCCAGGGTCGTCACCTCCACCGACAGCGAGACGCTGCAAGGCTTCGTCAAGGATCACGCGGCCGGGGATGCCACGATCTACACGGACGATGCGTCAGCCTACGACTCGCTGCCCTTCAACCATGCTGCGGTCAAGCACTCGCTAAGCGAGTACGTCAAGGGCGACGTGCACACCAACGGGATCGAGTCGCTGTGGTCGATGCTGAAGCGGGCTCACAAGGGAACGTTCCACAAACTGTCTCCGAAGCACCTCGGCCGCTACGTGCAGGAGTTCACCGGACGCCACGGCATCCGCGAGTTGGACACCGTCGAGCAGTTGCAGTCAATCAGCGGCGGGATGAACGGCAAGCGACTGACGTACAAGGCGCTGATCGCGGACAACGGACTGGCGTCAGGAGCGCGGGCGTGAGCTTGGGAACCGTCGGGAGCATGGCGCCGTTACCGGTCCGCCCCTCGTATCTCCGCTATGCTTCCGGCCACGAAGCGGCGATAGCGAACTGGAAGAATCGAACGCTCCTTGCCGGGGACAATCCCGACGTGATGCGAGGCATGAACTCCGAGTCGGTGGATTGGATCTGCCCGGACCCGCCGTTCAACTCGAACCGCGACTGTTCAGCGCCGGTGGGCAGCGAGGCAGCGGGCGCGGCCTTCAAGGACACTTGGACGCTGAGCGACGTAGACTTGGCGCGGACCAATTCTGACGAATAGCTCCAAGGAGCGCGTGGGCTGTCCCACGCAGAAACCGCTGGCGTTGCTCCGCCGGATCATCCGCGCCAGTTCCAGCGAGGGTGACGTGGTACTGGATCCCTTCTGCGGGTGCGCGACCACACTGATAGCCGCTGAAACGCCGGGCCGCTTGCGGACAGGCATCGACCTGTCCAGCCTCGCTGTGAAACTGGTCCTGTCGAGACTCCAGCAAGCGGCCGATGACGGAGCGCTGCCCGGAGGGGGCCAGTTGCCGCAGAACGTGTCTCGCCGTGCCGATATCCCGCAGCGGACGGACAGCGGCAAGCTGCCGCCGTACAAGACGCATCGGCACGCGCTCCATGGCAAGCAGGAGGGCAATTGCGCGGGCTGTCCGCACCACTTCCCGTGCCGCAACTTGAGGGTGGATCACGTCGTCCCGCAGGCCAGGGGCGGCACTGACCATCCAGACAACCTCCAGCTGCTGTGCGGGGCCTGCAACTCGACCAAGGGAACGATCGACCAGGCCGCTTTCGCCGCCAGGCTGAGAGCGCGGGGAATCAGGGACTGAAGACAGGAGCCATCCCATGAGCAAGGCAATGTCCGGCAAGCCGGAGGAACGGCCCGAACCGCCCATCGTCAAGCTGATCCATCCGAACTACCAGCCCACGCGGGAGGAACTGCAGGAACCGCTCCATATCGACGCCACGCTGGAAGAGATGGCAAAGGCCCTCACGCGGACGGTGAACGTCGAGTACGTGTGGCCCAGACGGCGGCGCTAGCTGTGTCTGTCAAGCGTGATTTGGGCACTTATGTATATAATCCCCCAACGGATCATGGGAGTTCTGAAGCTGCCGGTCAACGCACGGAAGACCCGCTGCCTGCGGTGCCCGGAGGAGCCGTTCGAGTTCCTGGGCTACCGTATCGGACGCAACTACCGCCCGAACGGGAAGGGAGCCTACATTGGCACCCGCCCCAGCAAGGCAAGCGTCCAAGGCATCTGCCGCAAGATCAGCGAATGGACGGCGCCAAGGTACGGGCAAATGTCCCGGGAAGAGATGATAGAACACCTGAACCGGTCCATGACCGGATGGGCGAACTACTTCCATCTCGGGCAAGTGAGTCCGGCCTACAACGCGATCGACCAGCATGCGGTCCGGCGGCTGCGCCAGTGGCTCTGTCGGAAGCACAAGGTGAAGGCCGGGAAGTACGTGCGCTTCCCGGACAAGAGGCTGCGCGAAGAGTACGGCCTCGTCCGCCTCGCGCCAACGACTGCGAGCCTTCCGTGGGCGAAGGCATGATTTCCACTGAAAGCCGGATGCGGGGAAACTGCACGTCCGGTTTGACGAGCGGGGAGAGGAACCGTGGCTAGGCGGGAAGGCCAGTGAGGCACCTACAGATGGCGAAAGCCGTAGGAACACCCCAAAACAGCTACTGCTTCCTTGCTAAGGTGCGCGCGTCTCTCCTCGACTCTACCGATGACCAGCACCGCGTCGATACTCTCGCCTTTCACCTGGTGAATCGTGTCCTGCCGCACTTCCGGGAACTCATGGACCGATTCGAAGAGCGGCAAAGCCTTCTGAGCGGCAGAGAGCCCGGTTGCTTTGATGTGCTGCCCGAGCTTCGCATCACATTGCAAGCCGATTTCCTCGATCAAGCTCGCCAACTGCGTCCGCATGGAAGGAATCCATGTGTTACCAAGCTGAGATACCGGTGTTAGTCGGTCCGGGCTTTTGACGAACTTCCAGATTGCCAATGCCACAGCCATGCGCTCGCGTGAGTTCGGGTCGGTGTCGATGCGCTCCCACAGAGGGTCGTCACCTGTGAGTTCTCGCACGATACGTTCGACGGTTTGAGACGCACCACGGTAATCGTGTCGGGAATCACGAAGGAACGCGGCCGTAGCCAAACCCTTTGCCTTGCCCTTGAGCTTGGTGTAGTTCACCTTGCCCCGCACTGATTCCAGTTGCCCATGAGCTCGGCAGACGACGGCAGCAGAGTTGATGCTCACTCCGGTCTTGCCTGCGAGACGCTGGAGTGCCGCTAGGCAATCAGAGAATGTGGTCGACGTTTCTTGGACCACAAACGCCCGGCGCCATTTGGTTGCTCCATCACCAGCTCCGGTGAAGTCTGCGTTACCGCCCACGTTACGGACGGCCGCGGCAATCTGGTTGTTGCAACGAAACGACTGACTCAGGGGCTTCTCTGGAATTGACCACTTCGTCTTCAGATTGGGCAACGATGTCGCATCCGCCATACTGAACTCGAAGATGCACTGGTCCGGGTCACCGATGAGCGTGATCTTTGCGCCCTTGTCACGCAGGAGGTTCAAGAGAATCAAAAGCCAGGCATTCGTATCCTGTGCTTCATCGACGATGATCTCGGGGAAACGCCTGGCGAGCAGCTCCGCGATGTGGGGTCTCTCGATCAGAAGCTTGCACGCCCAGAATATGCGCTGGGCATGGGTGTAAAAGCCCAGAGACAGCAGTTTGTAGACAGGCGCAGTGGCGGCGGCAATGGGCTGATTCCCGAAAGTTGGTGACGTCTTGAAGCGGAGCTTGGTGCGATCCGGATAGGGTACGACTTCCCATGCCGGAACGGGGATCTTCCGGCCGCCCTTGCCGTCCCTCCACACCTTCAGTTGCGTATTCTTCCAGTCACCCGGACGTGGGCCTGGAAATAGCTTTGGCCGCTTGTCTGCGCCGGTGAGCAGATGGCCAAACGGTGCGAGAATGTAGCGTTCAACGAATGAGTCAAACGTACCGACGTAGTTCGGATCGGAGAGGAGGTCTCTTCGCCCTACGTTGATCGTGGCGGTCTTGAACTCGCGGATGGCAGCGTTTGTGAACGATAGGAGGGCCAGTCCGCCGACAGGATGAGGCCAGTTGGCCGCTCTCCAGATAAAGCGTCGACATGATGTCCAGGTTTTTCCGCTTCCTGGCGCTGCGCGCAAGAGAAACTCCAACTCCTCAGCAAAGATGGCCTCCCTCTGCTGGTCTGTCGGGTTCTGCGCAAGGATCGCCTCCCGGAGTTGATCAGCCGTGGCCATCGTTTGCCGCTTCACTGAGAACGCCCAGATGCCTGAGCGCGTTGCGGATGTAATCGGGTACGGCGCTGGCCCCGATATTACATCCCGCCAAGATCCCGGCGAGTTCCTGCGCAAACCGGCCTTTCGAGACCGACTTCTCAATGAACACGTTCAAGAACTTCGCGGCCTTCTCCTCGACAGTCGAAAGCGCCGCGAGCTCGGATTCGAGCGTTGCTCCAATGATGGGATGTAGCTCCTTGAGCGCAGACACCATGTGCGGAAGCAGCATTTCCGATCGAGCAAGCTCGTGCTCGAAGGTTATCTCCGACATCTCGACATTCAGATTCGGAATACCGGCTGCCTGCTCTCTCAAGCCTGACGCAGTCGCCGACATCTCTCCACCGATCTCGCTCGCGTCACCGTCTGTGAGAATGACGACCGGCACACCAAGCCGTTCCACTCCAAACAATGGAATGAACGCGTTGAAGTTGATCCCATCCGCGTTCAGAACGGTCACGGACGACTCCTTCAGGTTGCCACCTGAAATCTTGGCCAGCACAGGGAGCAGTAGCGCCTCCGCGATCCCCTCCACCATCAAGATGCGTCGGGCGAAAAACAACTCCCCGCGGGTCGCATCGAGATACCGCTGGAGTTTCTTCTTGATCTTATCCTCAATCGTGATGGAACAGACCGAGACCGCGCTGACCTTGCCATCAACCTCATGAACGGATACGACCGAGTCGATCGGGGCCTGACTCGCCAGGATAGGAGAGTGGCTGCTCGCGACGACCTGCACTTCGTTGCCTTCGTGATTGCTGGCGACATCAGCCAAATGCTTGAGAAGGAGCACCTGTAATTGTGGGTGCAGGTGCGCTTCGGGTTCCTCGACCAGGATTGAACGGAATGAGAACTGTGGACTCCGCCGGAGCGTGCCCAAAGTCGCGGATGTGAAGATCAAGTTGTTGAAGCCGAGCCCATTGAGGGCAAACGGAAGTCCTTCAATCTCAGGCTGCAGCCCTGCGATGATGCGACGGAAAGTTGGGTCGGTGAAGATCAGCTCCGTCTTCTGGGTCAGTTCACCACCTGCGATAGCTGCCATCTGCACATTGATGTCGCCCCTCGCGTCTTCGACTGGCTTCAGAACTCGAATCTTCTCATTGGCGTCCTTGGCGATGGTTTCAAAGTCCGCGCGCTGATTTTCCTTAGTCAGGCAGTCGATAAGGCGGGACACCTGGGAATGCTGGCCAGGCCGCAGGCCGCGTTCGGGATCACGCAGCGGCTGCAAGTAGATCGTCGCAAGTCGATCGTAATGGTTCGACGGAAGTGAGCTGCCTTCCGTCTCGCCACCCCACATCTTCACGTTGCAGCGATTCGTCGTCTCGTTGAATTCAACGCGGGCATTGACCTGCATCTCGAACTTGCCATCACCGATATCGACGAGGCACTCTTGAAAGTGGACTTCGTCCTCATCCTCAAGTCCGGTGAATCGGCAGGAAATCTCGATTGGTGCGTGTTCGGTTCCGGCTCGGAAGTCATCCTCAGTCAGCCGGAGGGAATCATGATCCCGGCTTGAGAACAATATGAGACGCAGTGCATCGATGATCGTCGTCTTACCCGAGTTGTTCTCCCCAACCAACACCGTCAGACCGCGTGGAAAACTCACTGTGAGCGCGTCGATCTTTCGGAAGTTGCGGATCTTTAGTTCACGGAGCCACATCTGCATGGCCTCCGTTTCTGGTGCAGCCACTCATGTTGTGACCTCTTCACGTTGATCGAGCAGCGCCGTCACGCGGCGGTTGCCTGTGAGCAAGTCCTGCATGAGGCCGCGTTTCTCTGCCTGCAACTTAGCGGTCAGGCCCTGGAGCCGCTCGATGACCGACTGTTGCTCGTCAAAGATCCTCACGATGTATTCCTGCTCGTTCAGCAGTGGGACACCTACCAAGGCGGCCTGCAGCTCATCCATGTCAAACCGTTTGGTGCCATGCGTCGCGGTCGTGGCGAGCTTTAGGAACTGGTGAGAGTGCGACGAGAGCCAGTACGCCAGATAGCGACCCATGAGCTCCTGTTTGGGCACAATCGCCTTCAAGTCCTGATTGAAAGCCACCTCCGTCGTGGAGACTCCTACCGGGAATGTGTGCGCCAAGATCATCCCGCGAATGACAATGAACACCGTGCCGGTCGGCATGAGTCGGGCGCCCGCAGCGACGGCATCCCCGGTAATTGTGTCGATGCTCTGGTGAAGCTCAAACTGCTTCATGTCTTTCGGGCAAACCCACGGAACCTCTCCGCCCCAGAATCGCCGGATGGCCTTGGAGGGAGTCCCGCCGCTAAACCACTGGCCGCAGGAACCGAGCGGCATCGGATCCCACTCCACCGGAACCCGCCCGAGCGGGGATTCCTTGAACTCGTGGGTCTGTTCGGAGCGGAGGTTGCCGTGCTCGTCGACGCCGCGGGTGAGCAGGTCCTGCATCAGGCCGGTCTTGATGCGCTGCTGCTTGGCGATGAGCGCCTCGGTCTCCTCGATCGCCCGATCCACCGTCGAAAGCACCTCGGCAATCTTGGCTTGCTCGGCTATTGGCGGGGTCGGAACATCGAGCTTCTCGATCGTTCCGATCGCAAGTCCGAACCGAGTCGAGCCTGTTGCATTCGCCGCAAAGTACCTATTGGTTAAGTCACTCGCGAGTTGCTTCGCCAGAAAGGTCGGATGCACGCTGGCCTTGGGGCGAATCAGCGCGAGGTGATAGCCGCACACGAGTCCGTCGATGTCCTCGACAATGACGGCAGGAACACCAATATCGTCGGGCGTCTCGGAGTCCTTTGTGATGACGACGTCACCGGCGTGAAGCGCAAATCGTTTAATCTCCGAAGGACTTGCGGTTGCTCGCATGAAGTCTTGTAGCGCAGAAGTTAAGTAATCATTGGCGTACACGTCCATGTAGTTGCAGAGCCTGATTGGCCGCTCGGTGGCGTACGACTTCTTATCGACATTGCTCACGTGGACATCAGCTAGGTCTCGCAACTGTGAGGTGGGCCAATTTAGTGGCATTGGCGATACCCCAAACCGCATAGAAACCCATCGAGCGTTTCTAGTGTCACAGCACGGTCGGCGTTCATCGAATCAACGCTGACTGCGTACTTCTCCCACAGCTTCTCGACGGCCCGCACCAGCACCCGCTTCTCCGCATTGAGGTAGCGGTCCAGCTCGGCGCGGGCGACGTCGTAGATCTTCTTCAGGATCAGGCGGCGAGCGTCGGCCTCGCTGATCTGGCCGCCGATCACCTTGAGCACCGGATCGACCTGGACAAGCCGGGCGTTCAGCGCCTCCTTGTCCTTATCGAGAGCGGCAACGGTCTTCTTGTCGGCCTTCTTCTTCGGGTCCAGCCCGGCGAGACGGGCATCGGCATGCGCGACCAGCGACTGGGTCTCGGCCTTAAAGTCGTCGGCCCCGAGGCGCTTGAGTTCGAGCTTGAACACCAACTCTGAGGCCTTTTTCTTGAGCGTCGCCTTGGCGTCCTTGCTCCGCTTCTCGATCGCCTTGATGGCTTTGTCCTGGTCCGTGAGGTTCTTGAGCTCCTTCTTGGCGGAAGCGCCGGCGTTGTCCTTCAGGTCGTCGATGAGTGCCTTGAGGGCCTTCTTGATGACGGCGGCGGTGACCTTCTCATCCTCGTCGGGCTCGTAGCCGCTGACCTCTTGGGCGGTCGCGACGGCCTCGGACAGCTCGCCCTGGGCTTCGGCGATGGTCGCCTCCAGCGCCTCGATGGCTTCGGCCTCGGCCTGGAAGTACTCGGCGATGAGGTATTCATCGGGGATGAGCGTGTGGTGCCAGCCGGTGGAGACGATAGTCTTGAGGTCGTAACGGATTTGCTGCCACCAGTTGACGAAGACGCCGGCACTCTTGAATTCGTCGAGCACGCCCAGCGGCACGAGCTTGGCCTTGAGGGTGGTGAGCAGCTCGTGGCGGACCTCGGGCATCTTATTGCCGCCGTTGCCCGCTTGCTGGAGCTGGGCGAAGTCGTCCCTGGCAACCGCCCACCAGGATTCGAGGGTGTCGTGGTGCCGGGTGAGAGTGTCAAGCAGAGCCGGGGCCGCTTCGAGCGTGGCCCTGATGGCGGGCCTGGCGTCGATGGACTCGCGAAAGGCGAGGTAGGCGGGACACTCGGGCTCGAAGAGTGAGTCCGGGTTAACGCCGAACTTGGCGAAGTCGTCCGTGAGAGCAGCGACCTCCACCTCCGGGATTCCGCCGATGAGGTGCGCCTGGACATCCTCCGGCTCGGGGTCGGGCGTGTTGTCCACGTAGCGGCGGATGTTGAGGTTGTAGTCGTGGGTGTCCACGATCTCGGACTTGGGCACGAGGCGCGAGTACTTGGGCAGCTCGCGCTTGTGGGTGAAGACGAAATCGATCTTCTCGATGTCCTCGGGGCGAAGCCGGCTCTGGTTCTTGCCCTCTGCGTATTCGCGATCGGCGTTGATGAAGAGGACCTTGTCCTTGAGTGCGTCGGGCTTGCTCTTGTTGCAGACCAGCACGCACGCGGGAATGCCCGTGCCGTAGAAGAGGCCGGGCGGCAGGCTGACGATGGCCTCGATGCAGTCGTCATTTATGAAGAGCTCGCGGATGAGCTTTTCCTTACCACCACGGAACAGGACCCCGTGCGGCATGATCGTCGCCATCCGGCCGTTGGGCTTGAGGCTGGCGAGCATGTGCTGTACGAACATGAGGTCTGCCTTCTTGCCGGACTCCGGGCACCACTCGCGGTAGCGACTGGTGAACTTCATGCCGGCGCGGCTGTAGTTCTGCGAGAACGGCGGGTTCGCGAGCACACGGTCGAACTTGCGGATCTGCCCGTTGCCGAGGATGAGCGGCTCCTCCAGCGTGTCACCGTTCTCGATCGTGGATCGGGTGATGTTGTGGAGGATCATGTTCATGATGCAGATCGACCAGACCGTACCGTTGGAGTCCTGGCCGTAGAGGGCGAGGTCGTCGGCGTTCTGGCCCTGCTCGTCCACGTACTGGTGGGCCTGAATGAGGAAGCCGCCGGAGCCGACCGTAGGGTCGTAGATGGTGTTGCCGGCCTCCGGCTGGGTGAGTTGGACGAGCAGGCGGACGACCTCGCCCGGGGTATAGAACTCACCGCCCTTCTTGCCGGCGCTGTCGGCGAAGAACTTGATGAGGTACTCGTAGGCGGCGCCGAGCAGGTCGGGGAACTCGAAGTTGTCGTTGACGAGGACGAACCCGGGCTTGCTGAAGTGGTCGAGCAGGTCCTTCCACTTCTGGTCCGGGATCTTGGTCCTGCCCTTCACCGCGTTGAATTCGATGTTGTTCTTCAGCACACCGGCGAGCGCATCGTTCTCGTCTTCGATCGCAGCGATGGCCTTGTTGAGCATGTTGCCGATGTCGTGCTTGAGGTCCTTCAGGGCCGGCACGAGATCGCCGTTGTCGTCCTTCCAGGGCTCGTGCCAACGGGCTCTATCGGGGACAAAGAAGGTCTCTCCGTAGGATGTCTTGTCCTCGAGCAATTCAGCCACGAGTTCTGACGTGCCCTTGAGGTGGGCGAAGTCCTCCTTACGGAGCTGGTCACGTTTGCGGTCGAACTCGTCGGAGAGCCGCTTCAGGAACAGCATGCCGAAGATGAACTCCTTGAACTCCGAGGCGTCCATCTTGCCGCGCAGGATGTCGGCGGCCTTAAGGAGGAAGGACTCGAGCTGGGCGAGCGTGATCTTCTCCTGTTTCATCGTCTGGCCCCTCTCACGCTTCCGCCTCCCCGTTTCCCATTTGCTTTTCCAATGCTTGCCGGACCAGACCCATCACATATGGCAATTCCTCCGGCTTCCTAAAGCCCACTTCTACATCGCCGTTTCCCCAACGACCAAGGCTGGTGACATCCTTGGCCAGACCTTTCGGATCATGAAGCTCGTGAAACTGCATCTTGAGCGACAGGCGGAGGCGGCTTTTCTGGGGCACTATGTCTACGAAGTTGGTCTCCGCCTTGTAGGCGACATAGAGCTTAAGAAACTCCTCCGAGACGCACGGGTCGAGCGCCAGAACGTCCTTTCGAAAGATCTCGAACAGCTCGCGCATGGGCGATCCGATCGCCAGCTGCGGATGGTCATCGATCGTGTAGCCTGCTGCTTTCTCGCCGCGGGTACGGTACAACTCGAGCACTTCGGCTTGCAATGAAGGCACCGCCCATACGCCCGCGGCCACCGCGGCAAGGCGTTCAGCACGGTTCTTGATAGCCGCTTCATCCCATTTATCGAGGCCGCTCAGACCCTCGTTGAGCTTTAGTGGGCTCTCCCGGAATCCCCCTTTCATGTCACGCTTCTCTGGAAAGGGTCGGTCACTGTATTCGGCGTTGTAGCCAGTGAGCGTAAGATTGCCGAGCGTGTGTAACCAGCTCTCCTGAACGCGATGCCACTCAGGCCCGAGTTCGTCCCGCCAGTTCGCGGACAGATTCTCGTTTTGCGGAAGAATATGCTCGATGGTGTATTCGTCGACTGGAACACGCTCCTTGCGGCCATGGTTTTCGAGTCGACGCAGCCAGTAGCTTCGACGAGGAAAGTTGTAGAGATCACGCACGACAAACTCGCGCTTGAACTCCTCGTCGCCCGGGAACCGGCGATAGGAAGGGAGCGTCAGTAGGTGAGCCTGGACGCTCTCAAGGTACCGGTCTTTCCGCAGCGCACGCCCGAAAGTGGCGAAAGTCTTGTTCAGCGAGTTTGTAGGAATCGCACATACCGCGCGGCGGAATACGTACGCCTCGACCAACCGGACGGCAGCCTCGAAGTCGGTACCCTCGAGCCTTCCGTTGGAAGAATCGTCGTAGAGCTCAAGCAAGAACGGATAGGCGACGTCCACCTTCAGCTCTCTCAGGTCACGAAAGGCCTCAGCGAGTTTCTTGTCGGTTTCTTTGCCCAATGCCATCGCGCAGTAATAGCCCGCGTAGGCGCGGATATCCTCGACCAGCGCATCTACGCCGGCAGCGGCTATGCCCGGCGTTCGCGCATGAGACTTGAACGCTTCGTATACCGCTCGAACGTTCGGTATCTCTCCCGTCTTGAGCGTGAGGTAGTGCCGCATGAAGCTGTCGAAATGTGAGCCGTATCCCTCCTGACCGAAACCCACTTCCATCGGCCGCCAATGATCCTCGTACAGCCGGGTCTGGTGAGCGGGCTCCAGTCCCATCAGGATGAAATTTCGGATCAGGTCGGCCTGGCTGAGCGCGCGTCCGGTCGAGTTCATGCTCTCAAAGATGAGCTGAGGATTGTCCTGCTCTCGACTGAGCGCGATGTCGACCACGACCAGCTTCGCAAGGCCGTGGCAAAGCGCGGGAAGGTCGGCGCCAAGGTTCTTCACCTGCTCCTTGAAGAAGGCGAAGTTCTCAGTGACGCGCAGGGATTGGTCGGTGGGTTGCGCCTTCTGTTGAACCAAGGCCAGCAGGCTCGCCTTGTCGGTCTGTGTGAGCAGCAGCTTGAATCCGCGCTCTCCCTCCTCCAACAGATTCAGCAGGTAATAGCTGCGCAATTTCTTGGCCGAGAAGCCGTCAATGGGCTCACTATCTCCCAGTTGGCGCGCTAAGGCTTCGAGAATCAATGTGACCGTGGTCAGTCTCTGCTGGCCATCGATCACGAGTAGCGGTGACTGACTGGATACATGGTACAAGCCCTTCTCGATGTATACGATGGAACCGACAAAATGGGCCGCGATGGCATCGTTACTGCCGCTGCGGACGATGTCATCCCAAAGCTGGCGGCATTCACGCTCGGACCATGAGTACGTGCGCTGATAGATCGGGATGACGAACTGTGGTGACTTCTTGAGGAAGCCCAGAAAATTGGCTTCGGTGGCTTTCATGGCACTAGGCCTCGTCCGGTGCCGCGGCTTGGCATCGTCCGCAGCTCGCAACCGATGGCTTTCCGCTCCGGATTACTGGGGCGGCAAACGCTAGCCCGGATATCTCAACACGGGGGGTAGACATGAGGCGTCAAGCCATGGCAAGCTGTTTTTTATCAGTCAATTACGAGCTTCCCAAGGACCACGCTTTATGCCAACACACTGTACCACAATCGAGCTCCCCAACACGGCCGCCGCGGGGTCATCGCTCGCTTCGACGGGGGCCTCATGTCCTCCGACGGCAGGGTTGATTCGAGTTCGCTAGCCAAGGTGCCGAGAGATGGATTCGGACCAGCTGCGTAGCACCGTACAGCGGAGTCGTGTGTTGGCTGCACGGATCGGTGGGAGATTGGTAGGGCGTGGGGTCGGCGACGGGCAGGAAACGGCGGTCAATGCGCCCTGCCTAGCCGCACCCCTCCGACGGGCGCCCGCATGGCCACCCCGCACAACCCGGCGGACCGCCGCGGCGGCCCCTCGGACAGCGAATCCAACTGAGGTACTCGGCATTCTCCTGCGGGGCCGAGCCAGCAGCAGCCACCTGCGGTCTTACTAGCTTCAATCAATTGTGGGACATTTAGTGGAATCAGACATCTTGTCTGTCATGCAACTAACGTATTATCAATAACTTCTATAAGTACCATGGCGGAGAGGGAGGGATTCGAACCCTCGGTAGAGCTCTATCACCCTACGACGGTTTAGCAAACCGCTGCCTTAAGCCGCTCGGCCACCTCTCCACTCGCGGCAACGCTTACCCGTATCGTAGCAAACCTGTCAAGAACCCGACGATCCGCGTTGACCTTCTCGACTGCGAGAATGAAGGGGTGCTTCCGGAGGCCAGTCCTAGGGCCGCCCCGAACTCCCTCTGGCCAGGTCCCGCTCCCGCAGGTGCCCCACGTTCCCTCCTGATCGGTGATTCGGCGACGGGATTGACGAATTGGTACGTATCGGCTACCGGGCTTTCAGGCCGGAAAAGCAAAGTCAACGATGATTGTCATGAAATTCGGAGGGACTTCCGTCGGCAGTCCCGAAGCGATCGAAAGGGCCTGCTCTATCGTCCAGCGCAGCAGCGACCGCAACCCACTTGTCGTCGTGTCCGCGATCGGCGACACGACAGACCGCTTGGCCGAAGCGGCGGACGCCACTCGTGAGGACGGTGCTGCGCTGCTCGCGGCTCTCCGCGAGAGGACCGAAGCGACCGCCCGGGCAGTGATTCTTGGCAGCGCCGTTTCTGAAGCGATCCCGTTCCTCGACGAGGCATTCGCCGAGGCGGAGGATCTCCTGCAAGAGATCGATTCCTGCTCCGACGAGGATTCCCCTCCTGCTGCCTTCGATTCCCTGCTTAGCCTCGGCGAATGCATTTCCAGCCGTCTCGTGACGCTTGCCTTGACCCAGCGAGGCCTCGCAGCCTCCAATCTCGACTCCAGGGAGCTGTTCGTGACCGAAGCTCGTCACGGCGGAGCCGCCCCTTTGATCGGTCCGACCCGCGACCGCTTGCGACGGGCCGTCCCGCAGATCCTGTCGGACGGAAAGGTCCCTGTGATCGGCGGGTTCATCGCGCAGGGCGAGGATGGCTCGCCCACGACTCTCGGACGAGGCGGTTCGGACTATACCGCGTCGCTCGCGGGCGCCGCTCTCGATGCCGAGGAAGTGCAGATCTGGACGGATGTCGATGGGGTCATGACCGCCGACCCTTCGCTGATCGACTCGGCACGCAGCCTGCCGGTGCTCTCTCTGCGCGAAGCCTCCGAGCTAGCCTACTTCGGCGGGCGCGTGCTCCATCCGTCGACCATGCTGCCGGCGATCGAGGACGGCATTCCGATCCGCGTGCTGAATGCAAGGCGCCCCGACCTTCAGGGCACTCTCATCCTCGCCGAGCCGCCGGAATCGGAGAGCGTCGTCAAGGCGGTCGTCTACAAGGAAAACATTACTCTCATAGACATCTACTCGACCCGCATGCTGATGGCTCACGGATTTCTCGCCCGGATCTTCGCGGTTTTCGAGAAGTACGAGACGCCCGTTGACATGGTCTCGACTTCCGAAGTCAGCGTTTCCATGACTGTCGACCGGCCGGCCAATCTGCCGCGCATCCTCTCGGAGCTCGCCGGGTTCTCGGACGCGGACGCGACTCCCGGCAAGGCCATCGTCTGCGTGGTAGGCGAGGGCATCCGGTATACTCCGGGCATCGCGGCCAGGGTCTTCAACGCGCTTGAGGGCATTCGGATCCGCATGATCTCGCTAGGTGCCTCGAGAGTGAACGTCGGAACCGTTGTCGACGAGGAGGATCTCGAGGCGGCTGTCCGGCGCCTCCACGCCACCTTCTTCGACGAGCCGCGCCCTCCGAAAGGACAATTGCAGTGAGCGCCAACCCAGACAAGCTGGCATTGGTCGGCTACGGCCGCATGGGCCGCCTTCTGGAGCAACTGGCTCCGTCGCACGGTTTCGAGGTGGCGTTGCGCCTCGACGAGTTCAACAATCCAGGCGGAACCGGCTTGACGGCCGAGAACTTCTCTGGAATAGACGTTGCGGTCGATTTCTCGATTCCCGAGGTCGTGGCCGACAACGCGGTCAGGCTTGCGGAACTTGGAGTTCCGCTGGCCATCGGAACCACGGGCTGGCTCGACCAGCTTGACAGGGTTCGCGAGGCCGTCGACCGGAACGGCTCTGCGCTCGTGTACGGGGCGAACTTCTCGATCGGCGTCAACGCCTTCTATCGCGTGGTCGAGGCAGCGGCCAAGGCTCTTGCCGCCCAGCAGGATTACGACGCCTTCATGTACGAGGCCCACCACAAGTACAAGAAGGACGCGCCGTCAGGCACGGCCCTCCGGCTCCTCGATGCCATGCGCGACGCCGGGTACTCGCGTCCCGTGGACGTTGCCACGCAGCGGAGCGGGCAGTTCCCCGGAATCCACGAAATTGGATTCGACTCGGAAGCGGATACCATTCGCGTAAGCCACGCGGCCAGGAACCGTCTCGGCTTCGCGAACGGAGCGCTCAAGGCGGCCCGGTGGATCATGAGCCGCAAGGGTGTCTACGAGTTCTCGAAGATCTGGGATCGCCTCGGCTGAAGCGGGTCGCCTCAGAAGATCAGCTTCAAGCCGAACTGCACCTCGCGCCCGTCGCGCGCCGCCAGCACCCTGCCGAATCCCGGCGTGCCGAAGAACACGTTTGGATTCAGGAAGCCCGGGGTGTTGAGCATGTTGAAGAACTCCGCTCTCAGCTGCAGCGTCGCGGACTCGCCGAGCTCGACGTCCTTGATCACGGAGAAGTCCACGTTCGCCAGGCCGGGGCCGTTCACGATATTGCGCCCGGCGTTCCCGAAACTTCCGAAGGGCGGAAGGGCGAACGCCGCCGGGTCGAACCACTGCTGCGGATCCGGGTTGGCCAGGTTGGGGTTCCCGATCGCGTTCGGCCGGTCGCCGGCGCCGAACCCGTAGCTCGACCGCCCGGTGTTGGAGTTGTCGAACTCGCCCGGCAGCGCGATCGTGTACGGCTGCCCGGACTGCATGGTCACAATGCCGTTCACCTGCCAGCCTCCGAGCAGCTTCGCCGCGCCGCCGCTCAGTCCGCTGCCCCAGGCCTTGCCTGGGCCGATCGGCAGTTCGTAGACGAAGCTCCCGCTGAATCGATGGGGCACGTCGAAGCTCGAGCGCGCTCGCTCGGCCGCGATGTTGTTGCTGTCCTGCGCGTAGTTGGCGTCTCCCGCGGATGCGAAGAAGTTCGACGCGTTGTCGATCGACTTCGACCACGTGTACGAGAAGAGCCCGGTCAGGCCGGTTTGGAACCGGCATTGGAACTGCGCCTGGAGGCTGTGGTAGACCGAGTCGAACGACGACGCGATCAGGTTGATGTCCGAGAACGCGGGCAGCGGCCTGTAGTTGGGCTGGATCGGCGACGGTGCCGGCTGGTTGATGTCCCGCGCTCCGACGAGCTTCGTCCCGCGCGAGCCGTTGTAGCCCACGCTGAGCACTGTGTCGTCGAGCAGCTCCGTTTGCACCGTGAAGTTCCACTGCTGCGCGTAGCTGGTGCGCAAGTTGCGGTCGTAGGTCGTCACGCTCGGCGGGAGTGGAGTAGCCTGGCCTTCCGGCCAAGGATCGTTGATGATGAGGATCGATGTCTGCGACGGAATGAAAAGGGACGATTGGAAGAACGGCGGATTGAAGTAGATGCCTTGGCCCGTAGCAAGGTCGGAAAAGTTGTAGTAAAGGCCCCAGCCCGCTCGGATGACAGCTCGGTCAGTGCCGGACGGGCGAATGGCGAGGCTGATTCTCGGCGCCAGGTTGTTGAGGTCGGAGTGGAATCCGCTTCGCGGCAGGCCGCCTTGCCCGAGCCGCAAGATCTGCCTGCTTTCGGGGTCGTAGATCGATGCGGAGTCCTCCACGTCGAACGCCGGCCGGTTGTACTCGTAGCGCAACCCCAGCGACAGAGTGATGTTCTTCGAGACGCGCCAGGTGTCGGTCGCGAATGCATTCGTCGCCCCGGTTCGGGCCGCCTGCATCGTGTCGCTCCGCGCAGCGAGCGTGTAGCTCGGGAACCCGAGCAGGAGGTCGGCGAACGCGCTCTGGGTGAACGCGAGGTCCGTGAAGTACAGGTTTCCCCGCGAGAGAACGTTGCGAAAGCCGTCCTGTCCGATGCTCCGCTGCTCAAATCCGAATTGCAGCAGGTGGCTTCCCCGCGAGTAGCTGAGCGTGTCGGAGACCTGCCAGGTCTTCACGGTGCTGACCTGGGGGTTGTTGTACTCACCTCCGAGGGAGGAGTAGCCCGTGACCTGGACGAAGCTCAGCCCGAGGTCGATCTCCCGCGTCGCGAAGTCCGGCAGGCCCACCTCGCTGTTGAGGCTGGTCCCGCTGTTCTGGTGGATCGTTCGGTTCGAAATCCGGTTGAAGCCGAAGCGGGCCTCGTTGATCCAGTTCGATCCGAGCGCGTGCGTCTCGGAGACCATCACGTTCTGTCCTCGCTGCTCCAGGTCGTTGCCGTATCCGGGGACCGACGAGAACTGCTGCGCGGCGTAGGGCTCGAGACGGTTGGTGTCGGTGAAGCTGTACCGGCCGGAAAGCTGCCCCCGTTCTCCTAGGCGCTGATCCACCCGCACATCGAACTTCGCCGTGCGGTCCTCCCCGACGGGCGCGGCGACAAAGTTCTGCCCGGGAACGTTGCTGGTCGGCTCGGGGTAGAGGCCTGCCACCGCCTTGCCGACCGCGCTGGAGAACGGAAGGAATGCGTTCGGGAAAGGCTGCTGGGTGAGGAAATTGATCGGTGCGCGGCTTCCCGGGGCCGAAAAATCGCCCGCGCGCTCCGCGAGAGTCGGAACGTTCGTCGTGCGTGTCTGCGAACGCGATTCGCGAAGGCCCTCGAAGTTGCCGAAGAGGAATGTGGAGTTCCTGACCAGCGGTCCTCCAGCCGAAGCGCCGAACTGGTTCCTGCGGAGTGTAGGAACCGGGTCGTCCGGCCGGCTGAAGAAATTGCGGGCGTCGAACCGGTCATTGCGCAGGAATTCGTACGCTGTGCCGTGAACTTCGTTCGTGCCCTGCTTGATGGCAACCGAGATCTGGCCGCCGCTGTTGCGGCCGAGGCCAGCCTCCGAGCTGGAGGTCTGAACGCGGAACTCCCTCACAGCGTCGACCGGCGGGGCAAAGGCGAAGCTGTTAAGAATCGGGTCGATGGCGTAGACGCCGTCGTAGAGGAACGAGTTTGTTGATTCCCGCGCTCCGTTCGCCTGCAGGGCGAACCGGCCTCGCTCGCTGCCCGGCGAGCCAGTCGCAGCCGGCACGGTCCCTGGAACCAGGAGCGAGAGTTCGAGGAAGTTCCGCCCGTTCAGGGGCAGGCTTACGATGAAGCGGTTCGGGATGACGCTGCCGATTGCCGCGCTTGCTGTGTCGAGTGTCGACCGAACTCCAGTAACCGTGATCTCGTCCGTTGCCGCGCCTACTTCCAGAGTGAAGTCTGCCCTCGCCTCGCCGCCGAGGTCCAGCCCGATCGGTTCTCCTGACGCAGGCCGGAATCCGTCCGCCACCACAGTTACCTCGTAGCTTCCCGGGGCCAGCGCGGGAATCGCGTAGAGCCCTCCGGGGCCGCTCGAGGCTTTCCGGACTGCGCCTGTCTCGACACGCCGGGCGGTGATGCTCGCGCCGGGCACCGAGGCTCCGGTCGTGTCGGTGACGCCGCCGTGAATCCGCCCGCTGGTCTGCTGGGCAGGGCAAATCGCCGCACTCAAAATCAGCGCGCACGCGCTGGCTGCGGCTCTCGAGACGTACATCTTTCCCATCGTATGACAGTCATGGCGAGTCATTGCACGGATTGGTGTCGCCCGAAGTGCCGGCTCGCAGGGTTGGGCTGGCGGTCCCGCGCTGGCCCTGCGGCTCTCGCTGTGCGGTCCAGATCACCGCCCTTACTAAGCTCCTTCGCGCCGGAAGCCGAGGTTCCGTAAGTGCCAGGGCCGCTCCCGACCCGTGCGGCCGGGCACGTCAAGGCACCTAGTCCTTAGACGTTCGTACGTGTCTCAGCTCGAAGGCTCGCGCAAGCACGTAAGCCAGCAGCGCTACCACGAAGACAAGGAGAAACATCCAGGCGATGCCTTGAAGCGTCTCGATGACAGTCCGATAGACCTCCAGTGTCCACCGTTCCGGAGTGAGGACCAGAACCTCCTCGTCCTTGTCAGGGGCCGAAATATACCGTTCCAGCTCGCCGATCCGAACACCCCCGGAGATGCCGACGACGTATCCCGCGAACTTGATGTAGCGGTGCCATGCCCCGCTCAACTCCTCCGCTACGATCCGACGGAGAATCAGGGCGATGGGACGGTCAAAGAGTCGCACCACGCCAAACGACACCGCCAAGGCGATGAGGAAAGTGACGATCAGCAGCGTGAAGAACATTAGTCTCTGAAGCCTTTCTGCGACGACCTCCGATTCGGGCTCCCCGCAGCCCTAGCCTACACCGCGTTGCGGATCATTTCCTTTCAGTTATCCGAGATTGCGGGGGCCTTGGCCGATCCTGTCCCTCTCGGGGCGCTCCGGTGACCCGTGGGAAGGCGCTTGTCCCAGGATCCCAGCAAGCCACGTGTTTTGCGCTCCCCAGTCGTTTCAGAATCTCGGCCGCCCCCGCCAAGAACCCTGTCGAGCCGATCGAGAACGCATCTGCGGCCTACCTGCACTAACCATTGCCCGCACATCGCTATTCCACTGGTTTGCGATAGTACTCCCTGGCCGTCTGCGACAGGCTGTGGCTATCCTCTTGTCGTGCCGCACAGGAAACAATGTGACATGTTTCTATAGTCAACACATACAGACACACGCCGAAACTCCGGGACCTCCAAGAGATGTTATATCGACTCGACAACTCTCAACTTCTGCCGCGCATACGAATACGCAAAATATCGCTCACCTCATCAAAGATATCATAATTCACCCCTGCTTCGACCTCAAGGGTCACTGCAATTGCAAAATCGATGTCATCGTCATCACTCAATCCTCCACCCGACGAATCACGGCATTGTACAAGAATCGAAAACTCACTGTCTCCCTCAAAATCAGGGACACTCTTTGTACGAGCAACAAGCCTCCGAGACCAAACAGACCCCCGCTTTATCATGTTGGCATCTGGGCCATCTGCCTTAAGTCCAAGCAGCCAACCTTCGTCTATATCACCCTCGGACTCGTCAGCAGCCACAGCCTCCAAACTCGCCAAACGGTACTGAGCCCGTGAGGGGTTCACCGGAGTGAACCAAGAAAGCGTCACACGCATCGATCGGGGAACTCTTTCACCTGACATTGAGGGTGGCAATGGCATCCTGAAGATTTGCGCCTGATCCTTTCGAATCGAGCCAACCGCGACCAAAGTTACGCCGTGTTCCGGCGACCGTCGCATAAGTTCCGGATCGATTACTCCATGACCAAAATAACGACAGACCTCCCCCTTTGCTCGGGCATGTTGCCGTGTACCGAGTCGAACCAGTTCCCTTCGGTACAATTCTCTTGCATCATCAGGCCAACGGGAGGCGTTAACTGCTAGCGCACGAGTCAAGAGAGCCAACTGACGTCTCGGCAACTCTTGGCCCTCATAAGCGCCTTGGTCTCCAGTGAGTGCTTCAGCTGACTCAAGGATAGCACGCGTAGTGAGCGCCGCTGCCGGGCTAGTTCCACGTGATTTCTTGGTCATGGTCGCACCACTTTCAGGTGACGCCACTACAAGACCGGTGCGTTGCGATACATCTAGATGTGTAAGGATAACCCTATTTCCATTCGGATGTACACGAAATTCTTGGCGACCCCCGAAATTGAGAAAATCCGGTTTAATGGTGCGATGAAGACCCGGGCCGACAGCGCTTGTCACTTGGGGTTGAAGCTCTAAACCGTCTTCAAGAGTCAAAACACCTGCCAGTTGAGGTGGAGAGAAATGACCAAGATCTCTTGATAGAGCACCAACGGTGATTCCATTCAATGATTCCGCTGGTGCCAGTAAAGTTCGATCATAAATCAACGCTTGGATCGACGAACGAACGATGTCACGACGGTCAATCGTTGAGGAGTTCTCAAATGATGAAGCACTAGTCCCGGCCAATGGCAAATCCCCCACGTTGCCTGCTGAAATCACAAATAGAACACCTTGTGTTGCCGCCCACCAATCCATCAATCTCGCGAGAGAACTGATTCTGCCAGCAAACCGAGTATCTTTGATTCCAATAGAAAAGTTCACCACAAATACACTTGGAGCAATGGGATTTCTGGTCGTCAACAGCCGAGTTAGAGCAGTGTGGACCAAGTCGACGAATAGTCTATCGCCTGGTGTCCAAGCGCCATTCTGGGTTTCTACTAAGAGGGGAACACTGACCAAGCGTGTATCCTGAAGTGCTCGTCCGTCTGCCTCTAAGTCGCCCCTAAGAATAAGCGAAGCCATAGCCGTCGCATGAAGACGCTGCTCCACCACCGATAGGCGAACTAAATCGTGAAGGTCCTCAATAACGACCCCTCCATTTAGTGCACGATGACCTGCAACTGGTGTTCCGTCAAACAATGCCGCACGAATTGGCGATTCATCGACAAAGTAGTCCTCAATGTCACGGTCGGCGCTTTTGCTGCCGGCGTAGTGGGGCTGAGCTTGTCCAATCATCTGTGGTAAGACGAATTGAACACCTTGTATGCTGACGAGTCCGCCTATGTCGTGCGGATCATCTAGCATAGTACGCACTACCTTCGCCGACAGGCTTACAAGAATAGCTTCATAAGTGAATCCAGTCTCGACAATCGAACTCCGGTCCAGAACATTTCCGCCGAACTCGTGAACTCTCTGCTCGGTTTCATCCCTCCACGCAGTGCGTTTTCCGACGTTTGCCGTTGGCCAAAGTTCGAATTCAATCACAACTGGAGTGTTGTTTTCGAAAGGAAGTCTGTCTTCGATGATGGACCGCGCACTCTCTTGAAGTCGGTCTTCCGGCCCCCAAGGGCGTAGCTCCAACAAGAGGTCGAATACAGACCACCATGGAGCGGCACCATCAGGTCTAGTACCGCCATTCTGATGAGTCTTCCAAAAGGATAGGATCTTCCTGAACGATTCCAAAGTGGGCATCGTAGCGTAAAGCGTGCGGTCCAACGCATTTTCTTGAACAGCAGGTTGAAAACCTTCCGGGAAATCCTCAACAGGGTCAAGATGCTCTTCAAAGAAGACCTCTAGTCCGATCGTCTTGGCGGCTCGTGCGAAATTCTGAATACTGCCGGCCGTAACAAAGACAAGTGCGCGGTCAGGAGCAATTCCGGTCGGGTCCTGCCGTAAGACGGATTCAGGATCGTTGCTATTGAAGGCTTCGGAGAGCCGGGCAAAGATATTTCGAAATCGCCGCCCTTGACTATGCAGTCCCGGGCCCTTGGGCTGTGGTCGTTTCGCTGGACTGCCTTTCCGTCTATTAGAGTTAGTCGTGCTCGCAAATCTGAGTATCGGTCGATCGCCCATCCTCATATCTCCTTGAGTGATCCCATGTCGACGTGAACGCCTTGACGCGTTCGTCTAGGATGGATCGGATATCTCGGGCACCTTGTGCCAGAATGAAACGGCGCTTGACATCTAGAAAAAACGCCTCGGCTTCGGAGTAATTCTTAGGTGATACCGCTTCGAAGAGACGTTTTGCTGTATATCCAAGTGGGCCTGCAAAAGTTGCCAAGTGGGACGAGAAATATGAAGTCATTTGATCAGAAGTCGGCGCATCAAGATTGAGGCGAAGTTCAAATCGGCGCCAAGTGGCCCGATCTAGCAATTCGGGGTGGTTAGTGGCACCTACCAAGACGCAGTACGACGGCAAGTCATCCAGTTGCAGCAGAAGAGTAGTGACGACGCGTTTGATTTCACCTGTTTCGTGTATATCGCCGCGCTCTTTTCCAATTGCGTCGAACTCGTCGAAGAAGAGGAGGCAAGGTTCGGTCCTGACAAAGTCGAACAGTCGTCGAAGCCTTTGAGCTGTTTCTCCTAAATAGCTTGTAACGACTGCTTCATAGCGGACGGTAAACAACGGCAGGGCCAGTTCGTACGCTAGAGCTTCGGCGAGTGATGTTTTTCCGTTTCCAGGCGGTCCAGTAAGGAGTATCCTGTGACGAGGTTCGATGCCATGTGCGCGCAGTATGTCTGCACGATGTTGCTCTTCTACAAATTCGTAACACTTTTGTCGGACCAGTGGATCAAGGTGCAACTGATTGATCGGCCGGCTAGGTTCACGGCGCAAAACCCCCCCCGACCCATCGTGGAGGCGCAGTCCAGGCCGAGTGTGTCGGTTGCCGTTCACCGGCTTCGCACCATCTAGTGCTCGAATGATCCTCTCAGCCACTCCTGTGTGCTTCTTTGCTCGCTCGTCCGCAGCAATAGCCTCGGCCGTCGTACGGACATCCGTCGGGTCACCTCTAATACCGGCTATCACGAGATTTACGATAAGGTCGCTCCGTGCCATGCCTACGATGCGATTCCGGTCCCGGTACTGGTGCTGATCGCGGTCACGTTCAGTTTCGTACTCGTATTCTGACATTGTCACACCGATGAAAGCAATTTGCTTTCTGCATTGGAGTACGTGATTCCCAACTAACTTCATGCCAACGCGAGAGAGCGCAGAATGGGACTGCGAGGCGAGGGAAGGTTCACTCGTGTGGTCAGGAGGGACGGCGCATTCTAGACGAATCGGTTCATGGGAGAACTGTAACCGACGCGGTCGACGCGATTGCCGTAAGTCGCAGCGGCGGGCCGGTGCGATGATTCCCCGCGGGCTGAGCCGTGCGCATTTGAGCCGGGATGGATCAAGCCGAACCGGGCAGCATGGGCACATGGCGCAGGCAGACCCGTCGTTGAATCTGCCGCTCTTACCGGTCGAAGAAGGGCTGGGCGGCCAGTAGCAGGCGCAGCATCCGTCACGCCGCCCGTGAGCGTCGCCTCGTGCTTGCAGCCAGCCTCCTCCACGCCCCGGAAGCAGCCCGGCCCGGCCGAGCGCACGCTCGCGCCCGGCCGGTGGTTTTCCCCAGCCCAGCACTCCAGTTCCGTCTTGCGGGAGCCCGCCATCAAGCTCGGCCGTGGCACCACTCGCCACTGCGTTTCGCCCGTCACCTTAGCGGCAACCACCACCGGCGTCTAATTCTCCTACTACCCCCGGCTGCGCTTGCCGCCGCGCTGCTCCGCGCCGATGGAGGCGTCGTCGATCTGCGCGGTCCCTCGCATCTTGCGGCCCCGATCAGGCTCCTGCATCGCTGGCAGGAGCTCTTCTTTGGGTATCCAGACGGTGTAGTCGTTCACATTCAGCTGGCGCGTGTCCAGTTCGAGCGCCGAAATGCCGTTCCTACCCTGCGCGAGCAGGTAGATGCCGGGAAGCCAGACGGTCAGCGGGAGCTTGGTGGACTGGAGAGTGTTTCGGCCAGGATCGCGACCTTTCGCATGCGGTTGCACTGGAAGACGCGGCGCCTGCGCAGGCGGCAGAAGCTCTGCGCGCCGCAGGTAGGGCAGCAGAACCCGTCAGGGGCGCGTTTGAAAGAACGCCTCCTCGCACTGTGACGCGGAGCCGTCGACGGCGAGGAGGCCGGCGAGGCTGAGGCCTTTCTCAAACTGGACTTAGTTGGGCCTTGGAGAGCGAGGGAATTGGACGCAGGATGCGTTTGGCCTGCTCATTGATATTGGATGTATTTTGTTTATAGTTAGTGCCCGTGACAAAACTCGTATCTTGTTGACTACAAGAATGTTATACCCGATTTCTCGGGGCGAAGATTTCGCCGGGAGGCCAGGATTCGCCGGAAATCGCACCGATTCGAATGGATTCGTGCAGATCTTCGCATCTTGGAACTCAGCAGTCACCAAAGCATGAATACAAGATGTTGTATGAGCGACTCGCTCCAAGGCCATGATATGGCGTGTCCATGACACCTCGCCCAGATTTCCGGGGTTTTGTCCCAGGCACTAGTTAGTGCCCGTGACAAAACACCTGATTTTTGACATGGAGACCTCTATCTGTCGAAGCTATTGGGCCGTTGATCCACCAATATGCTTCCAGAATTAATCCTGCATTGAAAATCTTATGCGATCTGTTTACTCTTACTTCGCCCGTTGATCTATCCAAGCATGGATTGCCCTTCCCTTGGGCTTGTCCCCGGGAATTCCGACTCGATATTCCTGCTTCTATGCGGCCACTCGCAGCCGCTCCCGCTTCTGCTTCTCCCGCGCTCTCCTCTGTAAGATCAGCCCGATTCGATGCACGTTCGCTGCCACCACCGACAGGCCCACCATGCGCTCGAAGCCATCCGCTCCCTCCGCCAGGACCCGGTCGAATCCTCGCTGCTCCAAGTTGTTGATCGCCGACTCCACTGCCGGATGCGCCCGCCTTGCCTCCCGGAATCCCTCCCCGCTTTCCCGCTCCCTGTCCTCCTTCCCCAGATGCCCCTTCTTCGGCATCGTGTTCCTCTCCAGCAGCCTGTCCAGCAGCCGCCGGTTCGACGGACTGTAGAACCCTTTGTCGAAACTGCACCCGCTCAGCTCCGGATACTTTGCCTGCGCTGCCTCGATCAGCCCCGGCAGCATGTCCACGTCTTCCTCCGTCCACATCACCTCCCAATGCAGCACGAATTGGTGCTCGCTCTCCACGATGCTGACCGGCACCCCCAACTCCACCGCCTGTCCCGCCTTGCCCTTCGCAATCCATCGCGTGCGCTCCTCGAAAATCGAATAGATCTTCTCCTCCTGCGGGATCGTTTCTTTCTGCAGGACTCGACGCTCTACCTGGTCCGCCAATCGCAGCACATGGTCCAGGTAACCCTTTGCTGCTTGGACTTCCTCTTCCGCCACCCCCTTCCCGGCCAGCTCCTCCAGCGACTCTCCTGCCCGCGCTGCCAAGTCCACTGCCAACTGCAAATAGGCCCTCACTCGCCGCGGGCTCCGCGCCCTCTGCCGCGACGTTCTCACCCGGTTGAAATACCTCTTCAGCTTCTCCTTCAGATGCTCTGCCTGCCTCCATCCTCCCACTTCATGCCGCTCGCACAGCGCCGCCATGGTCCGGATCAGGCTGCGCAGCGCGTCCCACAGCAGGCTCACGTCCGTCGGGTAATGCACGTCCGTCTCGACCAAGAGCAGATCAAACTAATCCATTCCGCGATTGCGGGCCTGAGCGGGTTCTGATCAAGCGCCTCGGACACCCCCTCGACGGTCAGGAGCTGGCGGTGCTGGCTCGGAAACGGCGCTCGGACGGTAGTCTGGCGTTGTGGGTCGAACTGCCCGATGGCAAGCGCAAGAGCATCCCTGCGGCGTGGACCAGCTGGGAGGCTCCTGCGGACGATGCGCCGCGCACGCAGGGCCGCATGGCGGACTATCATGCCTTGCAGAAACTGGTGCAGGTGCTGGAGGACGCGCATGGCGGAGAAGGAGGGAGCGGCGAACTGGCAGGCGTCTCTGCCGGGGCTGCTGGAACACGAGGAGCGTCTGGCGCTGTGGAACAGCTTTCCGGAGGCGGCGCACGAGGAACTGCTGGAAGAGCTGGCGCGGCTGATGCTGCGGATCGCGGAGAAGGAGGCCCGGAATGAAGCGGGAGACGACGATCCGCGAACGGCATCTTGAGCGGCTGGCGGTGGTCTATGTGCGCCAATCGACGCCGCAGCAGGTGCTGACGAACCGGGAATCGACGCGGCTGCAGTATGGATTGCGGGAAGTGGCGCGGAATCTGGGCTGGCCGGCGGAGCGGGTCGAGGTGATCGACGACGACCTGGGGGTTTCGGCGGCGGGGGATACGGAGCGGACGGGCTTCGCGAAGCTGACGCGGCTGGTGGCGCGGGGACGGGTGGGGGTGGTGCTGGGCCTGGATTCGTCGCGCTTGGCGCGCGACACGGCGGAATGGTTCGGCTTGTTGCGCTGGCTGCGGCTGACCGACACGCTGTTCGTCAAGGCGGGCAAGGTGTACGACTTGAGGGAGGGCGACCACCGGGTGGTGCTGGGGATCGAGGGGACGTTGTCGGAGGAGGAGCGGTTCCGGATCAAGGCGCGCATGGACGAGGGCCTGCGGAGCAAGGCGGAGCGTGGCGAGTTGTATCGGAGCGTGGCGAGCGGGTACGTGGTGGTCGGCACGGAGTTGCGCAAGGACCCCGACGAGCAGGTGCGGCAGGCGATCGCGGAGGTGTTCGCGAAATTCCATGAGACGGGTTCGGCGCGGCAGACGGTGCGCAAGCTGCGGGAGGCGGGGACGAAGCTGCCGGGGAAGCGCGGAAACAGGGAGATGGAGTGGAGCGAGGCGACCTACGCGCGGGTGTACCAAGTGCTGACGAACCCGCTGATGGGAGGGGCGTACGTGTACCAGCGGCAGCGGACGGAGTTGCGGGTGGACGGGCGGGGGGAGGTGAGCAAGAAGGTGCTGAGGTTGCCGAGGCAGGAGTGGACGGTGGTGCTGGAGAAGCATCACGAGGGCTATGTCGAGTGGCATGAATGGCTGGAGATCCAGGAGCGCATGGCGGAGAATTCGTTGCGCGTGGGGAGCGGAGCGCCGCGCGAGGGGAGGGCGCTGCTGCAACGGCTGGTGGCGTGCGGGGTGTGCGGTCGGCGGATGCAGGTGCTGTACGGCAGCGGGGTGAGATACGTGTGTCTGGCAAGTCAGTCCGGGACGGGGAAGCGCGGGTGCCAGTCGGTCGGCGGAGCGCAGCTGGAACGGTGGGTCTCGGAGCGGTTTCTGGAAGCGGCGGGCATGGGCGGCGTCGAGGCGGCGCTGCGAGCGGAGCGGCAGGCGGAGGAGCGGGAAGCGAGGCGATTGCGCAGCTACGAGCTGGAATTGGAGCGCTGCGCGTACGCAGCGCAGCTGGCCGAGAGGAGGTACAAGGCGGAGGATCCGGAGAACCGCTTGGTCACGCGGACGCTAGCGCGGGACTGGGAAGCGGCGTTGCGCGAGGTCGAGCGGGCGCAGCGGGAGTTGGAACAGGCCGCGGAGCGCGAGCCGCGGCGTGACCCGGAAGTGTCCGGGGAGGTGTTCGCGCAGTTGGGGGCGCGGGTGCGCAGTCTGTGGGAATCGCCTCGAGTCAGTGCGCGGGATCGCAAGCGGCTGCTGGCGGCGCTGGTGGAAGAGGTCGTGCTGAAGGTGGAGCGGGCAGCGGGCCATTTGCATGTGCTGCTGCGCTGGCGCGGCGGCTGGATCGACGAGACCGACCTGCCCTTGCCTGCGCGCGTGACGCCGCCGCCGATACAAGACGACCCCGCCACGGTGGAGATCGTGCGGGGGCTGGCGCTGCTGCACGCGGACGAGCGGATCGCGGAGACGCTGAACCGGCAGGGGCTGCGGTCGGCGCGCGGGATGGAATTCAGCCGGGGGATCGTGGCAAGCCTGCGGCAGCGTCACGGCATCAAGCTCTTGCGGGGCGGGAAGCGGCAGGCAGAGGCGCCGCCGCAGAGCGTCAGCGAGGCGGCGCGGGAGCTGGGCACGACGGCGAGCACGCTCTATCGCTGGATCCAGCAGGGCTTCGTGCCTGCGGAGGCAGCGGTGGAGGGCGCCGCCCTGCAGGTGCGTCTGAGCCCGGCAGTGCGGGCGCGGTTCTGCGAGTCGCCGCCGGAGGGGTATGTGCGGGCGAAGCAAGCGCGGCGCGAGCTGGGCCTGTCGCGACAGGCCCTGTGGCAACGCATTCGCGAGGGGGCCTTGGATGCCAAGCGCATCGTGCGCGGCACGCACAAGGGCCTGTACGTGAAGCGGGATTGGGATCGGCAGCGCTTGCTGGACTGGGGGGCGGGAACGTGAACCGGCTCGGAACAGATCGGGGAGTCGGCGGCTGGAGTCACGCGGCGTCAACACGAGGAGAGACGAGGCGGCGAAGTTCGACGCGCAAGCGCAAGGCCTTGGAATGCGGTCGTTCGGATGGTGCGCCACTCTGTGATCCCGGAACCGGACATCGCCCGCTACCGGGCCGGACAGGCGCGCCGGCGCCCGGGCGAGGCCGGGTAACGCCATGCCAGGAGACGGGTTGCGATGACCCATCGAATGGCGTTGCCTGTCCGCAGGCCTGGCGCTCCGGACCGGTCCGGGCTGACGCGTTGCTCCGACCTGGCCGACAGCGCTTCCAGCGACGCGATGTCTCGCTCCGCAGTCCGGACCGCTTCCTGCAACGCTTCCAGCCTGGCCCGTTCCGCGACGAGAGTGGAGCGATGACAGGGGGCTCAGGCGGGAGAAAGCCGAAGTGTCCCGGAAACGGACCTGGATGGTGTTTCGCACGATGTCGGCCCATCCGGCGACATCGGCCGCATTACCGTTCAAACGCTCGTAACATCCTCTACATCAATGAGTTGCATGGGATGGACGGGTATTGGAGAAACGTGATTCAATAGAAGGAGCAGTCTGATGCCTTCACTACCACCACCGAGTCGCACCGGCCTTGCAGCGATTGCGAGCCATCATGCCCCACCAGATCATGCCCCGCCCCCACGACAATTCGGTTCACTTCGGCCAGCAGGTCCGGCGTGAGCAGCGAGACATTTCGCACGACTGTGCGCTGGGAAAAGAACGGCCCTTCCTGCACATCGCTGCAGCCCAGCATGCGCCGCACATCCAAGTGCTTGCTGGCCAGTTCATGCAGCCGGTCATAGTCGCAGTTCAGGCCCTGCTTGAGCAGTCCGAGAACAAGGATGTTCCACCGGTCCATGCCGGGCCGTCCGTGCCAGGGATCGATTCCGACCGGGGCATTGCCGGTCGGACAATCCTGCCTGTCCCCGGCGGAATCCGGGTCGCAAAGCAGATGGAGTTCCAGCAGCTGGAAGACCTTATCGCGCAGGATCGAATCGGTGTAGATGGACTGGATACCGAGCAGGACAGCGGGGATGTCATCGCGGGATCGCGGGTCGAACTGGATGTCTTCAATGGGGATTTGCCCGAGGCTGGGTTGGGGGTTTTGGACGGATCTCATGGGGTGTCCAGACCGAAGATTGTAGCGAATTGGCCGCAAGCGGCTCTGCAGCCCACGGAGGGCCGGATCTTCGGTGCTGCGAAAACACTACAAGCTATGTGTTTTCAATAGGATAGGCCTATTGGCGCGGGCACTAGTTAGTGCCTGGGACAAAACCCCGGAAATCTGGGCGAGGTGTCATGGACACGCCATATCATGGCCTTGGAGCGAGTCGCTCATACAACATCTTGTATTCATGCTTTGGTGACTGCTGAGTTCCAAGATGCGAAGATCTGCACGAATCCATTCGAATCGGTGCGATTTCCGGCGAATCCTGGCCTCCCGGCGAAATCTTCGCCCCGAGAAATCGGGTATAACATTCTTGTAGTCAACAAGATACGAGTTTTGTCACGGGCACTAGTTAAGAAAATAGCGCGATAGAGACGAAGATATGACTATTCCTGCGGGGAGCTGCTCACGACCGACCGAGCCCAGTGTCGGAACCGCAATCATAATCATCCGAGTCCCAAGGTCACGAAGCAACTCACCAGTCCGGTGCTCTATGCCCGCCCTTGACCGCCCTGCTGCAGGAGCGCCAACTCGACTTGCCAATTCTCTCGGCTGGATGGATTTGCTATGGGATCAGGATGATTCTTAGGTCCCCTTGCTTGCGAGCAGAACTGTCTTGCACCAGTCGCACCTAGCCAAGGGCTCTTCTCCGGTATTGGCCAGCAGGTTCAGCACCCGCATCAAATCTCCGTTCCGGACTGCGGGACTTCGCCACCGGTAGCGTAGCCGTCACGCTTCCACCAGTCGAGCCCGCCAATCAGCTCCCGGACTTGAAAGCCCAGAGTCAGGAGCTTCAGCGCTGTCTTTGTCGAGGCATTGCATCCGATGCCGTCGCAATAGCAGACGTAGGTCTTAGATCTGTCGAGCGACTCCGTGGAACGGAAGCAGATTTCCCTGTGGGGCAGATTGATCGAGCCCGGGATATGCTCCTGAGCATAGGCCTCGGCGGAACGGCCGTCGACCACGACGATGGGCTCGCTCTTGCCTAGGGCCACGTAGACATCCCAGGAATCCATTTCGAAGGCGAGCTTGCGCTGATAGTGGTTCATCTGATCGATGCTCATGATCGATTCCTTCTCTTGATCCTAGCGGTCTTGATCCGAGTTGCCCTTGCCACTTTGCTTTCGATGCTGGCGACTAACGGCGGCGATCTGACCGTAACCGGCTTCGTCAATGTTCCGTTCACCGTTGACGGTGGGGAGAGGACCGCTGTCCCCCGTCCCGCCCGTCATGGCGATTTGAACGATGCGTCCTTGATCGTGCGTCTGGATGGCGGCTGCATCATCCCCTCCGCCAAGTACCCCCGGGGAAGCGAAGCCTTCTTTCCGGCAGCGGTTGCCGACTGGAAGGCGGCCATGCGGTCGCGGCTATTGAACCCCTTTTTGGTATCTACCCAGGTACTCCGCAGGCACAAGCCCTGATCAGTGGGATGGCTGGGATTCCACTTTCGCCAGCAGGGCCGCCGGCCCTTGCAACAAGACCTCGATGCGGTTCAGGCCCTGCTTCCGCGCGGTCGATAGTACGCTGCGTAGCGTGGCGAAGTCTCGGGCCCCCTGCTCGGACCGGAACCCACCCGAGATCTTCATGCGCAGCTTCATCATCCGCAAATCCTGTTCGGCCTGGTTGTTCGTGAACGGCACCCGCTCGTCCCTGAGAAATCGCAACACCGACTCCCGCCTGTCCCTCAGCCGCAACGCCAGATTATGTCCCGGCCGACGCTTCTTGCGGCCCCGCCGTCCCGGCTTGGCCGGCCGCAACGGCTCCAACCCCTCGTGATACGCCAACGCCTCCCGCACCAACTTGTCGTAACGCCGCTCGATCCTCTCCAGTAGCGATCGCGGCAGCGCCACCCCCCGCTCCCGCACGATGTCCACCGCCTGCTTCGCCCGCCGCAGCAACTGCTGCATCCGCCGCGCCCAGTCTTCCCCGTCGATCTTCGCCAACGCCTCCAGTTCCCGTAAATGGTGAATGTTACACAGCGCGTGCAGCACTCCCGGCACCTTGAAATACGAGGCCCAGTGGTCATGCACCAGGATGCCTCGCAACCCCTCCAGCACGCCACCCCGCTGGCGGCTCGTCCGGTAGTGGGTCAGCTGCGCCGTGCTCAGCACGTGCAACCACTGCCCCTGGCCCGCAATCCGGAATCCCGTCTCGTCCAGATGCTTCACTCCGCTGGCGCTTACCAGCAGCTCCCGGACCCGCTCGGTCCAACTCCGCCAGACCTGCGCCGCCTTGCGGGTCATCCCCGCCAGCGTCGCCGCGCACAAGGCCACCCCGAACAGGTCCCGGAAGATCTCCGCCAGTCGATCCTCGGGCAGGAAATGGGCGTTCTGCAAGTACACCGCCATGGCCGCGATCCGCGGCCCGTACTGCACCGGCGCGGTCACGCCCTCCGGGAACGCGGCCCGCGTCAGCTGTCCGCACTGCTGGCAACGACAGCCCCAGGCCTGGTGCTCGGTCACCTCCGGCGGTGGCGGTGCGGGCAGATCATAGACCTGCCGACGCTGGGGCGCGCCCTCCACGTCGGCCGCCGCCAGGGCCGCTCCGCACTCGCGGCAACCGGACGGCAGGTGGACCTGGGTCCGGTCCGGTGTGTCGGTCTGGCTCAGCGTCGCGCCCTTGTGACCGGGCTGCCCACCCGCGCGCTTGCCGGACCGCCGCCGCTGGCTGCGCGTCCGTTGCGCTGCCGCTGGCTTGGCCGGCCCGTCGCTTGACGGTGGTTTCCCGCTGTTGCTGCTGTCGAGGCCCAATCGCCGTTGCAAGGCCTGTACTTGCTCTCGCAACGACTGCAGCTGCCTCGTCAACTCCTCATGGAGGGCCTGCAACCGGGCGTTTGCGGCCCGCAACTGCGCGTTTTCGGCCTCCAATTGCGCCAGACGCTCGTGCCAGTCCGCCGGACGTGGCTCGCGATTCGCTCGCTCCATCTTCATCCCGCTGACGCCAGTACTGCTCGTCGCGAGCCCATCGGCTTGCTCACAACGGTCCGGATGCCCACAACATTACTATTGCTAACTGGTTTCCCAGCGGAAAGTCAAGTGCTGCGGAATTCTGGCCATCACCCGAGTACGAGTGGGGGTACCTGGGTAGTTACCCTTTTTGTAGAATTGCATGGAGGTGCCAAACCCATGAGATCAATTGCTGCAATTTCGGCCACGTTCTTGATAATCGCCATGCTCGCCTCGTGCGCAGGCGGCGAGCAGGCGGCTCAGCCCAGCGAGGAGAGCCAGTCAATCCGCACGCTCCCCGCCGGCGAATACTACGAGAAGGTCCACGGCGCGTGGCTTGGGGCCGCGATTGCGGGTGCCTTGGGGATGAGCGTGGAAGGGATGCACAAGGACGACCTCAAGCCCTTCCTTACCGAATTGGGGCAGTGGCCGCTGACCGACTACATCAAGACCTCTCCGCCGCGCCGGAGGTCGAGGCAATCGTACACGGTGGACAACTGGGGCCCGGAGGGGTTCGGCCCCGACGACGACTCGCTTTACCAGGTCGCGAATCTCCTGCTGCTCGAGGAGAAGGGCCCCGAGATCACGAGCCAGGACATTGCTGACAAATGGCTCGCGTCGTTCTCCGTCTTCGAGGCCCAGAACTGCGGGCGCGCGGTGAGAGTAGCGGAGGAGCGCCTGAAGGAGGGAATCATGCCTCCCGAGTCCGGCCAGCATGAAATGGGCGAGTTCATGGGGGGCCAGATGAAAGGGGAGTTCTGGGGCTACGTGCTGCCCGGGAACTCCGAAGCAGCTGCGGAGTACGGGCGCATTGACGCCGAGGTTGCCTTCCACACCGACGGCATCTACGGCGAGATGTTCATGGCGGCGTTGACCGCCGAAGCTTTCTTCGAGTCGAACCCGGTGAAGCTGCTGGAGGCTGGACTCGCCGAGATCCCTGCGGACTGCGATTATGCCCAGTGCATCCGGGACGTCATGATGTGGCACGAGCAGTGGCCCGACGACTGGGAAAAGGCTCATGAGCAGATCGACGCCAAGTGGGCCCCCGAGGGTGAAAAGAACCGCCGGGTGTTTCCGAACAACGCGGTCAATGCCTTGGCGCTGCTCTACGGCGATGGCGACTTCGACAAGACGATCACGATCGCTGTCATGGCAGGCTGGGACACGGACACGAATGCTGGGGACGTCGGGCCGGTGATGGGGATCATCCTCGGGCCGGGAGCGATTGCCGAGAAGTGGACCGAGCCCATCGCGAACACCTTTCGCTGTGACGTGAAAGGCGCTGAAGAGTGGATGATTGACGAGCTGGCGCGTCGCACGGTCGCCGCCGGAACGATGATGACGGGGGAAAAGTCCGCCGGGCTGGTTCAGATCGTCGCCCAGTAGCGAATCGCCTGGCAGTCTGGCCAGCTGTTCTACGTACAACTGGCCAGCGCGACGCGCTTGCAAGGTTCCCAATGCCACGAAGTTCGAAAGCACCGCTCGGCCAGCCGGCTGACGTGTCCGCTCGCGCGCTTCGGACCCCGATTCGAAGACGGGACTTCATCGCCGGGAGCGCCGCCACGGCGCTTGCGCAACGCCTGAGTGGCGCTTCATCCCGCCCGAACATCCTGTTCGCGGTCTCGGATGACCAGTCCTTCGCCCACACCGGGGCTTCCGGCGACCCTGTGGTCCGGACGCCCGTGTTCGACCGCATCGCTGCCGAAGGGGTCCGCTTCTCCCAAGCCTTCTGCAACTCTCCGTCGTGCACGCCCTCCCGCGGCGCAATCCTGACCGGCCAGGAGTGCTACCGCTTGGAAGAAGGCGTCAACCTCTGGAGCTCGCTGCCGGCCAAGTTCGAAACCTATCCCGACCTCCTCGAAGCGGCCGGATATCACATCGGCTACACCCGCAAGGGGTGGGGGCCGGGCAGTCTGGAAGCCGGTGGACGGTCGCGCAACCCCGCAGGCCCCAAGTACGACGACTTCCGCTCATTCCACGACGCCATGCCGGACGGAGCTCCGTTCTGCTTCTGGTTCGGTAGCACCGACCCTCACCGCGCCTATAGGAAAGGCGCCGGCCTGGCTAGCGGCCTCCGCCTCGAAGATGTCCCCGTTCCGCAATTCCTTCCCGACGGTCCGGAAGTCCGCGGCGACATTCTGGACTACTACTTCGAAATCGAGCGCTTCGACCGCGAGCTGGGTGAAATCCTCTCCTTCCTGGAAGAGCGCGACCAGCTGGCCAACACGAGCGTCATCGTCACCAGCGACAACGGGATGCCCTTTCCGCGCGCCAAGGCCGATCTCTACGACTACGGCTCGCGCGTGCCGCTAGCAGTCCGCTGGCCCGAACGGATCCCCGCCGGACGCGTTGCCAGCGACTTCGTCAGCTTGGTCGACGTGGCGCCGACAATCCTCGAGGCCGCCGGGCTCGAGCCCTCGCCAGACATGACGGGCCTCAGCTTCCTCGACCTGCTGGCATCTGGCAAGCAAGGCCGCATCGATACCGCCCGTGACCACGTGGTCCTGGCGCGCGAGCGTCATACTCCCTGGCGCACTGGACGGGTTGGATACCCGATGCGCGCCATTCGCACGGATCAGTACCTCTACATCCGCAACCTCGAACCGGACCGCTGGCCTGCGGGAGATCCCCCGATCCTCGGGGAAGTCGATCCCTCTCCCACCAAGGACTTCATGCGCGCCCACAAGGACGCCCCCGGATTCGAGCGCTACTACGAGGCCGCGTTCTCGAAGCGTCCGGCCGAGGAGCTCTATGACCTCGCCCTGGATCCCAGTCAAATGAGCAACGTCGCCGATCGAGACTCCTACGCCGGAAGCAAGAGCTCCCTGGCCACCCGCCTCGACCAGCGACTCCTGGCAACTGCCGACCCGAGGGCTCTCGGTCTCCCACCGACATGGGAGTCGAATCCCCACTACGGCAGGCTTTCCCAAGAACAGCGCCGCTGACGTCCTACGGCCAAGCTTTCCATGCACTTGCTCACGCTCGCCGCCAGCGACCTGGTTCCGCTGCCAGTCGCCGGAGATCAGCCCGACATCCTACTCATTGCTATCGACGATCTCAACCACTGGATCGGCCCTCACGGCGGTCATCCTCAAGCGAAGACGCGAGCATCGACCGTTTGGCCAAACGGGGAATGACGTTCGGGAACGCTCGTTCGACCGAGGCGGTCTGCAATCCGTCGCGTGGCTCGAGGCCATGGATGCCCTCGACATCAACAGCGAGTCCGAACGAGTTCCTCTACGTCGACGGAGGCTCCGAGACACGGTTGTGGCGGGGCCTGCCTGCTCGACATCGTTCGACCGGTCGGAATCCGAGCAGATGTCGGTGCGCGACAGCTCAGCCGGAGCGATCGAAACTCGGCACGGCAAGCTGCTCGCCGTTCTTCAGCGACGAGTCGTGCGCTACGATGCCCGGCGCAGTCATCGCCAGAGATTCGTAAACGTCGATCACGGGCTCCCGGTCGTCGACAAGGGCGTTGATGAACTCCGCTGCAAGAAAGGCGTGGCTGCCGTCGTGACCGCTCCCGTGCCGCATCGGAGCTGGCAGCATGTCACTCTTCCAGTAGTCAGGAATCTCGATCGTCTCAATGCCCTCGCGACGGTCGAGGGATGTCGCACGTGGCAGCCAGGCATCGTCGTGGAGGCCTCCCACCGACATGTGCAGCGAGCCTCGCTCCCCAAACCAGCGAGCTCTCTCTCCGTGGCCTCCAACCAGCCAGAAGACGTTGCATCGGACCATGTGGCCGCGGTCGGTGCGCATCAACGCCGACTGGTTCCAGAACGGATTCTCATAGCGATTGTCCTGGAGCCAGGCATGCTTGCCGCCCCAGCCGAGGCACGAAACGCGGTCGATGCGTTCCCGCGTCACGCCGACCAAGTGACCCAGGCAATGGGTGGGGTAGTGCATTGGAGGCAAGCCCCAGCGCCACGAGCGCGAACCATCAGGCTCGTAGAAGCGCGAGGACTTGTCGGTTAGCAGCGCATCGAGGTCGCCGCGGTCGTGGTAGTACTCGAGTTCCGAATAGAAGACTTCCCCGAAACCGCCCTCGCCGTGCAGGTTGCGTGCGTAGATGGTGGGCTGCCTGTAATAGCTGGTTTCGGCCATCATGTACCGCAGCCCGGTCCGCTCCTTGAGTTCCCGGAGGCCATCGCCCTCTTCGAGAGTCATAACCGCGGGCACAGCGGAGATGACGTGGAGCCCGCGCTCCATGCACATCGAGACGTGGCGGAAATGATCCGGCGCCCCGCTGAAGACAGCGACAGCGTCCAAGGCCTCGGGGCGACGGAGCATCTCTTCGAGAGACTCGTATACGGTGTCGCACCGATACGTCGTCTGAAGCCTGTCGCGGCGGTCGGCCCTCAAGTCGGTTACGGCCGCGACCTTGCAGTTCGGATGCTCGTGCCAGTAGAACTGAGTGCCGAAGCCTCCTCCGACCACTCCGATACGAATCTGGCCAGGCTTCGCGGTTTGCGCGGCCATCCCGGCCGGCAAACCCACCGCCGCGGCGAGGGCAGCGGCATCGAGCAGGCGATGGCCGAGGAATTCCCGTCTCGATTCCAAGGGCGAACCTCCGATCAATGGATTGCCGAACAGGCAGATCCGACAATAGGATAGCCCACGACCGACTCACCGACGAGTCGCGGTTGTCGCCACGGCTGATTCTTGTTCGAGGGTTGTAACCTCGGTCGCAAAGAGTTAGACAAGGGGCTGGCTTTTTTGGCCGGGATCGTGTATTGATGGGGCATGACTGTGCCAGTGTGTCCCGCGGAGGTTCCGGTGTTGAGCGAGGTGGTGGTCCGGCTGGCCCGGCCGGAGGAGCGGCTGCTGTGGGACGGGTTGATGGACGCGCAGCACTATCTGGGATTCAAGCAGTTCGCGGGGCGCGGGCTGCGCTACGTGGCGGAGTGGCGGGGCAAGTGGCTGGCGCTGCTGGGCTGGCAGACGGGGGTGTTCCAGTGCCGGCCGCGCGACCAATGGCTGGGCTGGCACAAGGCGGTGCAGTTCCGGCGCTTGCACCTGTGCGGGAACAACACGCGCTTCCTGGTGCTGCCCGCGGGGCAGGGCGTGAAGAACCTGGCCTCGCGGGTGCTGGGGTTGAACCTGCGGCGGCTGAGCGGGGACTGGGAGGCGCGCTGGGGGCATCCGCTCGAACTCGCGGAGACGTTCGTGGATCCGCAGAAGTACCGGGGCACGGTCTATCTGGCGTCGAACTGGATCAAGCTGGGGCTGAGCAAGGGCTACGCGCGGTCGAACGGGAAGTACACCGACAAGCACGGGCAGAAGAAGGTCATGCTGGTATACGAGCTGCGGGCGGGGGCGCGGGAGCGGCTGGCGGATCCGCAGGAGCGGCCGGAGTGGGATTGCGGGCCGGTGGATGTGCGCTACGGCACGGAGGATTTGCGCTCGCTGCGGAAGCAGTTGGAGGATGTGGAGGACAGCCGGGGGCGACGCGGGAAGCGGCATGCGCTGGGGGTGGTGCTGGCGCTGCTGGTGCTGGCGAGGCTGGCGGGCAAGCGCGGCGGGAGGGCGGCGGAAGCGTACTCGAAGACATTGAAGGAGCACGAGTTACGGGCACTGGGATGCCGCTGGGACGAGCGCGAGCGGAGGTGCGTGACGCCCTCGGACACGACATTCCAGCGAGTCATGGAGCGGACGGACCCGGCCTCGCTGGAACGCGTGATCCAGCGCTGGACGCAGCCGCTGGTGCCGCAGCCGAAGGCGCTGGCGGCGGACGGGAAGCGCATTCGGGGGGCGAACCGGATGGCGGCGGAGGGGGAGCACTGGGAGACGGTGACGCTGGTGGAGCATGTCAAGGGCATCCCGGTGGCGAGCCGCAGCTACCGCGAGGAAGGCGGCGAGCAGGGCGCGCTGCGGGCGTTGCTGGAGGAGGTGGACCTGCGCGGCCGGACGGTGACGATCGACGCGGGGCATGCGGGGCAGGAGATCCAGCAGGCGATCATCGAGCAGCACGGCGGGGAGGTGCTGGTGCGCATCAAGGGCAACTGCCCGCTCACCTACGAGACGCTGACGGGCCTGAACTGGGAGCAGGGAGCGGAGCGGAGCTGGCAGGAAGGGCGCTGGCAGCGCTCGCGCAACAAGAGCTGGGAGCGGCGCTCGATCGATGTGTTCACGCCCCATCCGAAACTGCTGCCGTACCCGCATGCCCGGCAGGCGTACCGCATCACGCACGAGACCTGCAAGCGGCTGGGCGGCGCGGTGTCGATCAGCTACAGCTACGGCATCAGCTCGCTGTCGGAGCAGGCCGCAACGGCGCGGGACCTGCTGGCGTTGCAGCGGGGTCACTGGAAGGTGGAGAGCGCCAACCACTATCGCCGCGACGTCTCGTTCGGGGAGGACAGCAGCCGCATCCGCACGGGTCACGGTCCGTCCAACGCCGCGGCGCTGAACAACCTGGCGCTGGCGCTGCTGCTGTCGCAGCGGCCACAGGACACGGTGCCGGAGGCGCAAACCTACTACGTCGGCAACCGGGACGAGGCCCTGCAACTGCTGCTGACTCCTGGCTAGCGAGGATTCCGCCCCGCAGCCGCGGAGCCAGGTCCATCGCGGCCTGGCGGACGGTCCCGCTGCGCCCGCGTTGCGGCCGCCGGCGGCCCACCCGCCGATTCCCGGCCCGTGCAGCGTCCCCAGCACCGCAACAAGACCCGCTTTCACTCCGCAGACCGCCCCGCTTCCCGTGCTCCAACGCCCTATCTGGGCCATCCCCCCCCCAAACCAATAAGGAATCAGCGGTGCGGTTGTCGCTTGGACCCGCCGGGGCGCAGGTCCTGGCCTGGGGCGTGAGGAGCGACTCACCCGCCCCGTGCCCACTTCAGCCTCCTTCCGGCCGGGAAGGGGCGGCTCTGTTGGACCGGGCGGATAGTGTGTACGATCCATTCGTTCTCGCTTCCTCTTCTCGGCCTCCTTCTGGCTCATCTGTGAATTGGAAACGACGTTGCAAGACCGGGGAATTGCGTGTGTCATTCGGCAATAGAAACGAGCCCATTCTTGAGGATTCAGGAACGAGCCCGTTGAAGTGCTGGAAGCAAGGCCCGCCGGGAAACGAGAGACGGAGCCAACGAGGGGCGCGGCACAGCCGCCAGCTACGCCAGCAGCTTGTTGACCACCTGGCCATGCACGTCGGTCAGCCGGAAGTCGCGTCCCATGTGGCGGTATGTCAGCTTCTCGTGATCGAACCCCAGCAGATGCAACAGAGTTGCCTGCAAGTCGTGGACGTGAACGGGATCGTCCACGACGTTGAGGCACAGATCGTCCGTCTTGCCGACAACCTGTCCGCCACGGAGACCGCCGCCCGCCATCCACATGCTGTAGGCGTTCGGATGGTGGTCGCGGCCGGCGTTGTCGGCGTCGCCCGGCCGGCGGAGTTCCACCATCGGCGTGCGCCCGAACTCGCCGCCCCACACGACCAGTGTCTCGTCCAGCAATCCGCGCTGCTTGAGGTCCTGAATCAAGTACGCGTTCGACTGGTCGACCTTCCGGCAGCGCTTGGGAAGGTTCTTGTTCAGCTCGCTGTGGTCGTCCCAGCTGGCGTCCATCATCGTCACGAACCGGACTCCGCGCTCGACCATACGGCGCGCCAGCAGGCAGTTCGTCGCGTACTGTCGCTGGTCCTCGTCCTCGCTGTTGACGCCGTAGCCGTCGAGCACGTGCGCAGGCTCGCCGGAAAAATCCAGCAGTTCCGGAGCCGACATCTGCATGCGGTATGCGAGTTCGTAGGACGAGATGCGAGAAGCGATCTCCAGGTCGCCCGTCGCCTCGAACCGCATCTCGTTCAGCTTGCGGACAGATTGCAGGGTCTCCTTCTGCAGCGCATCGCTGACGCCATCCGGATTGGACAGGTACAGGATCGGGTCCCCGGTATTGCGAAACACGGTGCCCTGGTAGTGCGAAGGCAGGAAGCCGCTCGAGAAGTTGCTCGACCCGCCGCTGGTCCCGCGCCCTGACGTCAGCACGACGAAGCCCGGAAGGTTCTGGGACTCGCTGCCGAGGCCGTACACCGACCAAGCGCCCATGGTGGGCCGGCCGAACTGGGTGTGGCCGGTGAAAAGCAGCAACTGCCCCGGATGGTGATTGAACGCATCCGTGCGCATCGATCGCACGAGGCAGATGTCGTCCGCGACCTCCCCTAGCCGGGGCATCAGCTCGGAGATTTCCATGCCGCTTTGGCCGTGCCGGTGAAACGCGAACTTGCTGGCCATGACCTTGGCGGACGGCTTGATGAACGCGAGCTTCAGATCCTTGGTCATCGATTCCGGCAGCGCCGTGCCGTGGTGCTTCTCCAGCTCGGGCTTCGGATCGAAGAGCTCGTACTGGCTCGGCCCGCCTTCCATGAACATGAAGATGACGTGCTTCGCCTTGGCTTCGAAATGCGGCTCCCTGGGGGCGAGCGGGTTAACGTCCGGCAGGTTTGCCGCCGTCAGCCCGTCCGTGGCGAGAAGGTCCCCCAGGGCGGCCATGCCAATCCCGGAAGCGACGTTCTTGAGAAAGTCGCGCCGGCGCTGAATTGCGTGGAATTGCTGCAAGGTCATCGCGTTACTCCCGCGTGATGTATTCGTCCGTGTTCATCAGGATTCGCCCGATGCCCATCCAGGCCGCGATCTCGACGGGGCCATGGTCGCCCAAGCGGATCCGCGAGAGCTGTCGCGCATCCGCCGGGGACTGATCCAAGATGCGCGTCTGCCGTCGGTAGGACTCCGCCAGCTGCGCGACCTCGCGGTCGGCTGGAAGCCGGCTGAGAGTCAGCTGGAACATGCGGCGGAGACGGTCGTCCCATTCGGGCGAAGACTCGGCCAAGACGCGGATCGCGAGCGCCCGGGCCGCCTCCAGGGACACCTCGTCGTTGAGAAGGTTCAGCGCCTGCAACGGCGTGTTGCTGCGCCGCCGCCGGCTGGCCGTGCGATTCGAGTCCGGAGCGTCGAAGTTCATCATCTGCGGATACGGCGCGGTCCGTTGGAAGAACGTGTAGAGCCCGCGCCTGTAGCGGTCGGGACCCTGGCTGTCCAGCCACCGGTCCGTGTCCCAGCCGTACGTCAGCTCCTTGACGCCGTCGGGCTGCGGTGGGTACACGCTGGGGCCTCCGATGACCCGAGACAGCAGGCCGCTGACACGCAGAGTTGAATCGCGCAGGATCTCGGCCGGCAGCCGCAGTCGATTCTGGCGCGCAAGCCAGGCGTTATCCGGATCAACTTCCGCAATCTCGGGCCGGGCATGGGAGGCCTGGCGGTAGGTCGCGGACATCACGATCAGCTTGTGCATGCGTTTCATGCTCCAGCCCTGCTCTCGGAAGGTTGCAGCCAGCCAGTCGAGCAGCCGGGGGTGGGAAGGCAGCTCCCCCTGGATGCCGAAGTCCTCCGAGGTGCGAACGAGCCCTCGGCCGAAAAACTCCTGCCACATCCTGTTCACCGCCACGCGCGCCGTCAGCGGGTTGCCTTCCGAAAGGAGCCACTTGGCGAGATCGAGCCTCGTCTCCCGGCCGCGCGTGGGAACCTGGTGCAGGAAAGCCGGAGGCTGGGGCTCGACCTGGATACCCGTGCGGTCCCATTGCCCGCGAACCCGAAGGAGAGTCTTGCCGGGCTCGTCCCGCTCTCGGATGATGCGGGCCTCGGCCAGCTGGGGATACGAAGACCTCAAGTCCTTGAGCTTTTGGCGGAGGTCCTTGAACCGCAGTTCCTCGATTCGTTCCTTGGAAACAACCGTGTAGTACCAATCAATGAAGTAGTCGGTGAGGACCTCGCTCTCCCGAAAAGTCCGTTCGGCGGGGTCCTTGTAGAGGACCTGCCAGCCGTTGTCGGTCATCTGGAACAGCACGTCGTAACACAGGTCCCAATCGGTGCGCTTGCCGGGATTCCCGCCGGCGCTCTTCATTTGCCGCTCCCATTCCGGCTGCAGTTCCGGCACGTGATGCTCGACGAGAAGTTCCTGGCGCTTCCTCACGTACTCGGCGCGCTTGCGCAAGTACGGACCCATCTCGCCCGGCATCGGGGCTTCGACATGCACGTCTTCAACGTTGTCGAAGTACGCGTAAAGCGAGTAGAAGTCCTTCTGCGTGATCGGATCGTACTTGTGATCGTGGCATTGGGCGCACTCCACCGTGAGCGCTAGCCAAGTCGTTGCCAGTGTATTGGCCCGGTCCAGCGTCTCCTCGAAGCGCGACTGGTCGTAGATCGTGCCTCCCTCGCGGTTGCGCAAGGTGTTGCGGTGGAACCCAGTGGCAACAAGCTGGTCGGGCGTCGGATTCTCGAGCAGGTCGGCGGCAAGCTGCAGGGTCGTGAACTCGTCGAAGGGCATGTCGTCGTTCAGCGCGTCGATCACCCAGTTCCGCCAGCGCCAAGCGAACGGACGACCCAAGTCCTTTTCGTAGCCGTCGCTATCGGCGTAACGGGCCAGGTCGAGCCAGTGGCGCGCCCACTTCTCCCCGTAGTGCTGCGAATCCAGCAGCCGGTCAACCGCTCGCTCGTAGGCGCCGGGGGCGGAGTCAGTCACGAATGCCTCTGCTTCCTCCCACGAAGGCGGCAACCCGATAAGATCCAGGCTCAAACGCCGCAGCAGTGTCAGTCTCCCGGCCTGCGGCGAAGCGCTCACGCCCTTGGCTTCCAGTCTCGCGAGCACGAAGCGATCGATCGGATTGAGGGGCCAATCGGGCTGCCGGACTTCGGGCAGCTCCGGATGCTCAATCCGCCGGAACGACCAGTGCCCGCTTGCCGGCGGCCGCGACGCTGCGGCCTCCTTCCGGACCTCTGCGGCCCAAGGAGCACCCTGATCGATCCAGGCGCGCAGGATACCTACTTCTTCACCTGTCAGGCGCGGCTCGGTTGGGGGCATCCGGAATCCGTCCACCGGGCTGGATACGCGATGGATCAGGGCACTGGTGCCGCTATCGCCCGGCAGGATGGCCGGTCCGCCATAGCCGCCCTTGAGAGCCGCCTCCTTCCGGTCGAAACGCAGTCCGTTTGTCTGGACGGACGGACCGTGACACGCGTAGCAGCGCGCGTGGAGGATGGGCTCGACATCGGCTGCGAACTCGACGGTTCGGCCGACCGCCGGCGGCAGGTCGGGCACGGCTGCGGCGGGTGCCGGGGTCGGAATCGATCCGGCCGCCGCCAAAGCGAGGTATGCGGCAAACCGAAGTAACAAATGCATGGTCGTCCGCCCCCGTAGCACATTCATTCTAAGGCTGCATGGGATGCCGACGGCAGGGCCACGCCTCACTCTTGGTCCACGGAGGGACCCGGGCAGGCGGGGCCTGCGCCTAGCCGTCTGGAAACGATGCATTTGCCTATTCTCACTCCCGGGTGATGAACTCGTCGGTGTTCATCAGGATGCGACCAAGGCCCGTCCACGCCGCGATCTGCACCGGATCGTGATCGCTCCAGTCAACCTGGACCAGGCGTGTCACGTCTGCAGGGGACTGACGCAGCAGGAGCGTCTGCCGACGGTACGATTGCAGCAGCTCCGCGGCCTCGGGACCGGACGGCGGACGACTAAGGGTGATCTGGAACATTCGGTCCAGGCGCTTGCCCCAGTCGGGCGGAGAGCCCGTGATGACCCGAAGCGCCAAGCCCCGGGCAGCTTCGAGCAACACTTCGTCGTTGAGAAGATTCAGCGCCTGCAAGGGTGTGTTCGAACGGCGCCGGCGGCTGGCCGCCCTGTGTGAGTCGGGAGCGTCGAAGATCATCATCTGCGGATAGGGCGCGGTGCGCCGGAAGAACGTGTAGAGGCCGCGCCTGTATCGATCCGGCCCCTTGCTCTCGGGCCAACGCTCTGTGTCCCAATCGTACGTCAGTTCGGCCACGCCCTTCGGCTGCGGGGGATACACGCTCGGACCTCCGATTTCGGGCGCCAGGAGCCCGCCAGCAAAGAGCGCGGAGTCGCGCAGAACTTCCGATGGCACGCGCAAGCGGGCCTGGCGCGCGACCCAGGAGTTCTCAGGATCCCTCTCCACGAGTTCCGGACGGTCCTCCGACGACTGGCGGTAGGTGGCTGACATCACGATGAGCTTGTGCATGCGCTTCATGCTCCAGCCGCCGTCCATGAATTCGCGCGCTAGCCAGTCCAGCAGCTGAGGATGGGATGGCGAGTCGCCTTGCGTGCCGAAATCCTCCGATGTGCGGACAAGGCCGCGGCCGAAGAACTCCTGCCACATGCGGTTGACTGCAACTCGCGCCGTGAGCGGGTTCTCCTCCGAGAGGAGCCATCGCGCCAAGTCACGCCTCGTCACCCGCCCCTGGGTCGGGAGCCGGGGCAGGAATGCCGGGGTGCGCGGTTCCACCTCGATGCCCTTGCGGTTCCACTCGCCGCGGATCCGCAGGAAGGTCCGTCCGGGCTCGTCCCGCTCCCGAATCACGCGCGCTTCGCTCAGCTGGGCATACGAGGCCTTCAGGCTCCTCAGCTTCTTCCTCAGCTCCTTGTACTGCAGCTCTTCCGTCCGCTCCTTGGAAACCACCGTGTGGTACCAGTCGATGAAGTAGTCCGTGAGCATCTCCCGTTCCCGGAAGGTGCGGGCGTCCGGATCCTTGTACAGGACCTCCCAGCCGCCATCGGTCATCTGGTACAGCACGCCGTAGCAGAGGTCCCAGTCGGTGCGCTCGCCGGGATTCGCCGCGGCAATCTTCATCTGCCGTTCCCATTCCGGCTGCAGCTCCGGCACGTGATGCTCTTCAAGGAGTTCCTGGCGCTTCCGCTCGTACTCCGCGCGATTGCTCAGGTACGGTCCCATTTCACCGGGCAGAGGTGCGTCGATATGCACGTCCCTGACGTTGTCAAAGAACGCGTAGAACGAATAGAAGTCCTTCTGCGTGATGGGATCGTACTTGTGGTCATGGCACTGGGCGCATTCGATCGTGAGCCCGAGCCACGCGGTCGCGACAGTGTTGGCGCGGTCCAGCGTCTCCTCAAAGCGCGACTGCTCGTAGATCGTGCCGCCCTCGCGATTCCTCAAGGTGTTGCGGTGGATGCCCGTAGCGGCGAGCTGGCCGGGCGTCGGATTCTCGAGCAGGTCGGCGGCAAGCTGCAACATGGTGAACTCGTCGAAGGGCATGTCCTGGTTCAACGCATCGATCACCCAGTTCCGCCAGCGCCAAGCGTACGGGCGGGCTAGGTCCTGTGTGTAGCCGTCGGTGTCGGCGTAGCGGGCGAGGTCCAGCCAGTGCCGGGCCCACTTCTCGCCATAGTGCTGCGAATCCAGCAGCCGGTCCACGAGCCGCTCGTAGGCTTCGGGGTCAGGGTCGTCCAGGAACATCCGGGCGTCGGAAAGAGAGGGCGGAATCCCGATCAGGTCGAGGCTCAAGCGGCGTAGCAAGGTCGGTTTCCCGGCTTCCCGAGAGACCTCCGCGCCCTCGGACTCGAGCCTCGAGAGCACGAATCGATCAATGGGGTTCCGGCCCCATTCGCTCCGCTTGACGTCCGGTGGTTCGGATCGCCGGATCGGCTGGAACGACCAATGCAATCGGGAGGCAGGTGCGCGCGGCGCATCCTCGTCGGCCTGCTCGGGACCGTCCCATGAAGCGCCTTGGTCGATCCACGCCCGCAGAATGCCCACCTGTTCGCGAGTCAGGCGCGGCCCTTCGGGCGGCATCCGGAACGCTTGCTCGCCGCTGGCAACGCGATGGACCAAAGGGCTCTCCGCACTGTCGTGCGGCAGGATCGCCCGCCCACTGTAGCCGCCCCGCAGCGCAGGATCCCGCTGGTCGAGCCGCAGGCCGTTGGTTTGGACCGACGGTCCGTGGCAGGCGGCACAGCGCTCTCGGAAAATCGGCTCGACCTCGCTCTTGAAGTCGACGACTCCGCTCACAGGCGGTGGCAGCCTCGGAGCATCAGCGGCACCGGCCCCCGGCGAGGCGGCTCCGAAGAGCGCGAGCGCCAGCCCCCAGGCCAGCCGCAGGCCGCGGCCCGGGCGATTGCCTATCCTAGCGTTCGCTTGCACTGCCGCTATTCCCGTCCGCTAGTCTCTCACCTTCGGACTCTCGCTGGATAGAGGCGAAGGACAGGGACCCCGTTCGGAGCCCCCAGGCTCGTCCGCTGCGGCACCCGCTCGCGTCCCAGACACCGGAAATCTCCCCGGCCCGCACGACCGCCAGCTGCACAGTCCTCCTAGAAAATGAACTTCAAACCCAGCTGGATGATCCGCGCGTCCTGCAGAAGTCCCCGGTAGACGCCGAACTGCGACTGCGGGTCGAGGCTGAACGATTCTCCCGGAAACGGGCCGAACTGCGTGTGATTGAACAGGTTGAAGAGTTCCGCCCGGATCTGCGCGGTCACGCGTTCGGTGACCCTGGCGTTCTTGAAGAGAGAGAAGTCCACGTTGTTCAGGCCCCCTCCGCGGAGGATATTGCGGCCGCTGTTGCCGAACGTCCCCTCGCTGGGCTGGGCGAACGCGAACCGGTTGAACACACGCTCGGGATCCTCGGGATCCCGCCCGTGGGGATCCCCGACGAGGTTCGCGCGCGGAAAGAAGCTGCTGCGGGTTCCGGACGCGTCCCGCGCCTTGATGCTGTAGGGAAAGCCCGACTGCGCTTGGTAGATCGTGTTGATCTGCCAGCCACCCAGGATCCCGTTGGCGACGGCAGGCATGCCCGATCCGAAGCGCTTGCCACGACCGAATGGCAGCTCCCAGATGGCGCTGAAGACGAACCGATGGGTGACATCGTACGAATTCGGACCGTAGTCTGCTCTCAGGTTCCATACGTTCTGGCGACCCAGGCAAGCATCGTTGCCAACGGTACACGCACTGGAAGCCAAGCTCATCCCCTTGCTCCAGGTGTGGTGCACGTTCAAGTAGAAGCCATCCCGGAATCGCTTCTCCAGTCGCACGAATCCGGCGTGATAGTTCGAGATCCCCTCGGTTCTGTCGATCAGAATGAAGGCGAAATTGCCATAGGGGAAGAAGACTTCCGGGCTGGGACCAGGCCGGAGCAGCATGCCTTGGGAAATCACGCTGCGAGTTGCCAGCTTCGTCGACTTGGAGCCAAGATAGCCCACCTCCAGGGCCCAGTTCTGACCGAATTCCCGCTGCAGATTGAAGTTCCATTGCTGCACGTAGGGTGTACGGTTGCGACGATCCAGGGTCAGCGACGACATGGAGCCCGCGATAGGAACCGGCGTATCGGCCGTCGGGAACAGATTCTCGAAATCAATCGGGTTCTCCAGCGACGCGTTCACGGCTGAAGTCTTCTGCCAGGGGGCGTTCAACACCGAAAAGATGTACTCGTTAAACTCGAACGTCGAATAGAAGACCCCGTAGCCGGCTCGCACAACCGTCCGATTGTCACGGAAGGGCCGGTACGCGAGGCCGACTCGGGGAGCGAAATTGTTGAGGTCGGGGTCGATGAGCCCGCGGGAAGCTCCCCCGCCGATCAGCGGCGTATTGAGCTGGTCGACGACCGCCTGGTTCGGTGTCAGCATGCGCCCGCCCGGATAGTCGGGATCAAAGATCGAGACGCGGTCGAGCTCCTCTTCGAGGGGCGTGCGGTATTCGTAGCGGAGTCCCCAGTTGATAGTCAGGTTCGGACTGACCGTCCAGTCCTCCTGGAAGTAGAGGTTATACACCTGCGCGTGGAACCAGCTTGTGAATTCGCCCTGATTGACAGCGGCCGAGAACGGCAATCCCAGAACGAAGTCCGCCACAGAGTTGCCCGTCGCGTTCTGCGGGTTCTGCGTGAACAGGCCGGTGAAACTAATCGAACCCCGCGGCCGGAAGGAATTGACTTCCTTGAAGAGGAAGTTCCGGAAATCGATACCCGCCTTGATCTTGTGCTTGCCCGTCGTATAGCTGACGGCGTTGACGAAGCTCCAGGAATTGGTCAGGTAGTTCAGGGGGCCGTTCCCCGTGCTGCCTACGCCGGCATAGTCCGTCAGGCCGATCGCGGGAGCGCCGAACGTGACCGGAGCCGAGTCGGTGCCTCGGAACAGGGACCCGGCTACGTCCTCCTCAAAAGCACCCTCTTGCGCGCGGAGGCTGATCGGCCGGGCGAACCCGATTCGAACTTCGTTCAGCCATTTCGCCGAGAATACGCGTGTCCAAGCCAATGCGATGTTCCGGCCTTTCTGTTGCTCGAGGGCCCCGCCGAGCGGCCGCAAGGCTCGGTGCAGGATATCCTGATCGCTGAAGGACGCCCGGATGAACAGGTTGTCCTTCTGGGAGGCAAGCCAATCCGTTCGGCCATGGTACTGGTCCACGTTCTCCGGACGGCTAAGTGTTTTGACTGTGTTGAAGCCCGTGCGAGCCTGTACGTTCGGCTCGGGGAACAGGGAAAGAAGGTCCCGGCTTTTTCCGCTGATCCGGCTGGTGGGAATCCGGTTGTTCGGGAACTGCTCGCCGGTAAGGTAGTCCGTGACTGGCAGTTCGCCGGAGAAATCCCCGTTCAGCTGGGCCGAGGTGGGATAACGCGCGGCTTCCTGAGCGAACGTGCGGACTCTCGTGCCCTCATAGTTGAAGAAGTAGAACAGTCGGTTCCTGGCGACAGGCCCACCAACACTAGCGCCGAACTGGTTGTACCTCAATTGGGGCTTTGATCGACCCGTGATCGGATCCTCCTCCGCAAAGAAATTTCTCGCATTCAGGACGTCGTTGCGCAGGAATTCGTAGGCCGTGCCATGAATCTCGTTCGTGCCGGACTTGATCGCGATGTTGATCTGCGCGGCGCCTCCCCCGAATTCCGCGGAGTAGTTCTTGTTCATCAGGCGGAACTCTTGGATCGCGTCGATGGGCGGAGTGATGGAAGGTGTCTGGAAGCCTGGATCGTTGTTCTCGACTCCATCGATCATGTAGGCGTTGTCTCCGGCCCGGCCTCCCCCGATGAACGAGCCTCCCCCCGCAAGGCTTGAGCGGTATATACTCTGCTCGTTTCGCAGCGAGCCTTGACTGTCAGTGACCGTAGCGGGGCTCAGGACGATCAGATCGGTGAAATTGCGGCTCACCATCGGCAAGTCGACGATCTGCTTGTTTTCCACTACCTTGCCGACACTGCTGGTGTCCGTTTCGATCAGCGTTCCCACGGCGGTGACTTCCACCACCGTCTCCACCGTGCCGGGTTCCAGCACGGCGTCAAAGCGCAGGTTCTGGTTCACCAGCAGTGTCAGCGCGGGGGAGGCTGCTGTCTTGAAGCCCTCGTAGGACACTTCGACCCGGTACTGTCCGGGAATGAGGCGCGCCACCGCATATCCCCCTTCGACTCCGGTGGTGACCTCGTTCGAGATGTTGGTGCCGATGTTGGTGACTCGGACGCTGGCTCCGGGAATCGCCGCGGCGCTCGCGTCGGTGATGGAGCCCAGGAGGGTGCCGTAGGCCGTTTGGGCGCTGCCCGGTGCGGCCACCAGGAGCATGGATGCGATTGCCAGGACGGGCAAACAGAAAGGCAGGCGTGTCATCGTCGAGTCCCTCCTCGAAGGGCTTGTGAATTACATTGGGCAGCGGCAGGCCGGGGAAAGGCCAGTTCCAACGTAGCAGCGGAGGAGGATCCGTCAACGATTCAGAAGCCGGCAAATCGACCAATGAACCTGAATTCCGTGGTTTGGAGGCACACGCAGCTGCTCTCGCAGGGTTGAGCTCCCGTTCTGACAGGTCCAAGCAGGCCTGTGTCAGGCCGGCTAGAGCCACCGCGGCGGTCTCGGCACGGGCCTGTCAGAATTTACGTGTGCAAGGCCAGTGGTGCCGAATCTTCAGCCGTAGCCCCTTCCACACTGGATGTTCTGGCTCGCTGCCTCCGAGCTAACTGCGGAATATAGGTTGCAACTGTCCGCAGCCCGCCACATTGTGCATGTAGCGGCGTTCGAGCCGGAATTCGTAGCGGATCAGAGGGACGGCGCGAGCCCGAGCCGGTACGGTCCGCCTGCCGGTCTCGCTTGTGCTATCACGGTGAACATAGCAACGACGTTCGTTAAGCCCGAGAATCGCGAACGGCCGCCGCTCCGCCCGAGCGGGACATTCGTGGCCTCCGGCCCGGACGGACCAACCGGGATTGCAGGACCCACCGTCCGGCGACGCGTCATGGAACAGTTCGCGGTAGAATTCGGGCACGCGGAGGAGGATTCCCGCCATGACCAGACTGCTTGCGACCGCCCTCTTGGCCTCGTCGATGTCCATCGGCGTAGCGGCCGATAAGGAAATCATCTATCCCACGGAGTTTCGGGAAGGCATGCCCTTCAGCCCAGGAGTGCAGGTTGGGGACACCCTGTATTGCGCGGGCCAGACGGGCTCGGACCTCGAGACGGGCGACTACCCGGAGGAGTTCGAGCAGGAGGTTCACCAGACGTTCAAGCGCATCGGCATCATCCTTAAGGCAGCCGGCTACGGCTACTCCGATGCCGTGGACGTCAAAGTCTATCTGACGGACATCTCCACGTTCCAGAAGATGAACTCGGTATACACGCAGTATTTCAAGGAGGACCGGCCCGCAAGAACCACCGTCGCGGTGGCCAGCCTCGTGGGCAAGGCCCGCATCGAGATCACGGTCACCGCCCGGAAGTAGGAGCATTTCGAACGTGCACGCCCCGCTCGGCCGCCGCCGGTTCCTTCGGGAAGGCAGCATCGCTGCGGCCGCTCTGGCAGGACTGCGCAGCGTTCGCCTGCCTGGAGCCTCCAAGCAGCGGATTGCCCGGTACGAGCTGATCCGGACCCAGGTCCCTATGGATGCGCGCGTGCGGGAGGCGTGGCAGCGGAGCTTCTTCCGGCAAGGCCGTTTCCAGACGCACTACGAGCCCGTGATCGTCAGGCTGTTCACGGACGACGGCCTGGTCGGGGTCGGCGACGCCGACATGACGGCAGGGTCGGCCCGGGCGATCCTCGAATCCCTGGTCGGATCGTCTCCGTGGGAGCACATGCTCGACGACCGGCTGGGAGGCATCTTGGTCGCAGTCTATGACCTGATCGGCAAGGCGGTCGGACTACCTGTGTCAAGGCTCTTCGCGACACAGACGAAGACCCACATCCAGCAGACGTGGTGGAGCCAGTGCTTCCCTCCGGCCTTGATGGCATCCGAGGCCAAGCGAGGGGCTGACCTCGGGTACCGGGTCCATAAGGTAAAGGCCCGACCGTGGGAAGACCCGATCGCGCAGGCCGAGGCGATTTGCGACGTGATCCCTAAGGACATGCGGGTGTGGGTGGATGCGAATGCCTGGTGGGGTTCGGTGGGGCGCACGCTCCACTTCTGCGCAGGGCTGTCCAAGTTCCATCAATACTTCGCGATCGAATCGCCCTTCGCCCGCGAGCGGATCGACGACTACCGCTTGCTGAAGGGCAACACCGCGCTCCAGGTGACCGAGCACATCCCGGCCGACCCGATGCCGTTCGTCCAGGAGAGGCTGGTCGACGCCTTCGTCGTCGGCAAGCCGATGGGTCGAACGCTGGTGCAGCGGGCTTTGATGGCTGAGGAAACCCGCATTCCGCTTTGGGTCGAGCACAGCATCTCGAGCGGCGTAAACCAGGTGTTCCAAGCGCACCAAGCCGCAGCGTTCCCGGGCATCGAACACGCCATAAGCGTGACGCACGTCCTGGAGGACGACCTGATGCTCGAGCCGTTCGAGATGAAGGACGGATTCTACGAAGTGCCCCGCGAGCCAGGCCTGGGCGTGTCGCTCGACATGGACGCCATCGAGAAATACCGGGTGGGCTGAGGTCCGGAGGGGACAGGACCGCACGATGCCGCGACTGACGCAGGCGGGTCTGAAGGCGCTGGACCATTGTTTGCCCCGCCTTGACCACACAGTGAGTGGTCGGGATCAGCTGGGGCAAGCGCGCCCGTCGGAGTCCGGTATGCAGGGGTATCTCCGCGATCTGGCGACACAGTTCCGCCATGAGACGCATGGCCGTTCGGAGCGCCGTGGAATCTGGCTTAGGGCGAGCTCAGACGGAAGACATACAGAGCGTTGTGGCCTCTAGGGCTCACCAGCTCGGGCGTAAGGAAGGTGGGGATTCGCCATGGGCTCCCGCCACCCCTGGCCGTCGCCACGGCCACATACTGAAAGCCGTCCACCTCGTAGGAAATCGGGTAGCCCATGACCGAGGTGCCGAGGCGGCTCTTCCAGAGCACTTCACCCGTCTCGACGTCGTAGGCGCGAATCCAACGATCGAAGTCACCAGCGAAGACGAGTCCACCTGCTGTCGTGAGAGCGCCGGTCAGGAAGGGCGCGCGCTGCTCCACGCTCCACACCTCCTCCAGCGTCACGACATCGTACGCGGCCAGCTTGCCGAAGCGCCCGTCAGTTCCGGGCATCTCCATCCAAGCGCGGTCAGCCTGCGTGCCGCCGGAGCCCACCTCGAGTGCGGTCTTCCTGCCGGCTATCTCCATGCAGCTTTGGCTTAGCGGGATGACCAGTAGACGCGTCTCCGGATGGTAGCCGGCCGCCGGCCAGTTGTGTCCTCCGGCGGTCGATGGGCAAACCGAGACCCATTCTCCGACCTTCGCGTCCGCGATGTCCGCGCGGTAGCGTACCGTGCCCGTCTTGGTGTCCACATCCAGGATGTTCTGGAACACCGTCTCGGTGAGTCCCAGGAAGGTCCCGTCGCGACGGTCGAGCTTCCAGAGGATCCCGTGCTTTCCCACCGAAAGCACGATTGGCTGACCGTCGATGTCGGCCAAAACCCGCTCGAAGGCCTCGTCCATGTCCAGCGACTCGCCGGGCACGTGCGCGAAGTGCCAGGCAATGTGCCCAGTCTCGACGTCGAGCGCAAGGGTCGAGTTCGTGTACGCCGCCGAGGCGGCTGTGCTCAGGCCCCGGCTCGCGGCGACCCATGGCTTGGCCTGTGCCGTGCCGAAGTAGACGAGGCCCAACTCCGGATCCCAGCTCCCGGTCATCCACACATCCCCGCCACCGCGGAGCTCGAGCGGCAAGTCGCCCCAGGTATCGCCACCCAGTTCCCCCGGCCGGGCGATCGTGAACGTGCGCCACAGTTCGCGACCCGTGCGCGCGTCGTGGGCGGTGATGAAGCAGCTGTCCTCGTAGAACCGCTCGCACCCGTTGATTCCGTTGATCACCCTCCCGTTCGCGACGATGGGGCCGGTGGAGTTTGTATAGCCCTTCTCGCGGTCTGCGATCCGGGTCTCCCAGCGGACAGCGCCGGTGGGTGCGTCGAGGGCGACCATGTACGCATCCGCCGTGGCGACGAAGATCAGATCCTCCCAGATTGCCAGCGTCCTGAGCTGGTTCTGGCCTCCGCCTTCGGGAAACCGCCGGCGGTACTCCCAGAGCGGCGTGCCGTCCCTGGCGTCAAGTGCTTGCACGACGTTCCCCGGGTTGCTGAGGAAGAGAACGCCGTCCCGCACCAGGGGCGCCTGCTGACTGCGTCCCTCCTCCATACCCCAACTCCAAGCGAGCTGCAGCCGGTGGACGTTGGCGGTGTTGACTTGGGTGAGAGGGCTGTGTCCCCACGAGCCCGGGTTCCCGCGCCAGTGAAGCCAATCGCTGCTCGGAGGGTCAGCGAGATCGGCGTCCGAGGGCGGATTGAACATCTCAAGCGGACGATACCTCCGCGTGACGCCCGTCGGGGTCTCGCGAACCTCTCCGACCTCCTCCGGCGCCCGGTCGACCGCGTGAGGTGACGGGCCGGTCCCGGGGCGACCGGGAACCGGGGGGATGACGTCGGCTCTCGAAGGGTGCCTGCGCGTGGTCGGCTCGACGGCGGCGGGCATGGCCGCCTGGTCGGCCCGTTTCCGTGCCCCGTTGCCCACCCGCCGCGGAGGTGCCGGGGCCGGATCGCCCACGACCGCAGGCCCATCCGACGAGAAGCTAAGCCGCGTCGAGCCGGGCAGGACGCCGTTCTCCCTGAGCATGAACGCCACGACCGCGGCGTACTCCTCGTCGCTCAGCGAGGCCGGCTTCTCCACCGGCATCGTCGCACGGACGTAGTCCAGCAACTCGGTGACCGGAACATCCGCCCATTGCGCCAGAAAGTTCGGACCGGCCAGCTCCGGGGCCTCGAAACGGCCCCGGAGGCTCTCGAGGTGGCACTCCGAGCACGCCCCCCGATAGACCGCCAAACCGGCTTGGGCCTGCTCGGCCGTATAGGCGGCTTGACGGGCGGACTCAGCCCGCTGGGCTCCGGCCCTCGCCTGCGGCAGCGCCGCAACGAGCGCGATAGCGACGAAAACCCTCCGGGCGATTCCGAAGCGAGTCATGTTTCTTCGCGTCGTCTCCCGCAGGATTATAGTGTTGCCGATTTTGCGGACAGGCCAGAGCGGTTGTCTGTCTTGACAAGTGATCTATCGGGTTGTATTTGAAAAATGATCTTACTGATTTCGCTAGCTTGGGGTCATTGGGCAGTGTAGATGCTGAAGAGGCAAGCGCCATGGGAAATCGGGAGGCGCTCGACCAAGCGCATTGCCTCCCGATTCATCGGCTCAGGATGGCCGGTCCCGGGATCGAAGACCGCGACGCCCACCGGCGAAGTGTCGATCAGGGCTCCGCGAACCGGGCCGTCCAAACGGCCGGTGCGGGCGGCGTAGCCGTTGGCCATGACGGTGCCAGGGCACCCGATGATCCGCAGCTCCCGTTGCCTGTGCCAACTGCTGGTGGAGGTGTAGATCTGCGAGCAGGGCTGCGCCGTGGGTGACCAGGCTGGCCTGGCCTGGAAGGGCACGGACAGCGGCATGCAGGTCCAGGTGCGACGCGGGGCTCTCTGGTATCGACGACGGCGATCGCCTCTCGCGCCGCGCACCCGGGGGATGCCGGGCGGTACAGCCCAGGCCCGCTCCAAGTGGCAGAGCCGCAGGTCGGACGCGGCGGGTGTCGTCGCGGCTGCGCCCTAGAGGCGGGCGACCGCAGCCTCCGCATTGACCCCAGCGTACGCGCAGCGGTCCTCACCATCCACGGCCTCGACCTCTCCACCTATCGCCTCGCTAGGCCGTCTGCCGCCAGGCCAATCAAGCGCGCGGGCGGTTCACGCCGAACTTTGCAGCGTTGGGGCCGGCGGAATCGGCGATTCGTCTGTGCAATACTCGCGCACACCCTCGAGGCCCTCGGCGAAGCGTCGGTAGCGGTGCCTTTGGGCGGGGCTAATGAGCAGCGGAAAAGCAATGGTCTGGAGTGCCGAGTCTGTCAGCCCGGGCGAAGGCGCCTCGCCCGCTCGGGGCGTATAGTGGGCTTGGACCTTGACTGGAGGAACAGTTGAAAGCATCTGCAATGTACCTGTCTCGCTGGCTTGCCTCGGCTACCTTGCTCCTGGCGGCCCACGCGCTCGCCAACGCTCAGGTTGCGGAAGCCGAGGATTCGGAAGACTGGGTTCGTCTCTATGAACCTCACGCCGATGACGCAATGCCGTACCGTCTCATGAAGCCTTTCGGTTTCGATCCAGGCAGGCTGTACCCGGTCATCGTTTCATTGCATGGCGGAGGCGGCAGGGGGACGGATAACCGCAAGCAACTGCGCGTCTGGAACAAGCTTCTTGCCGACGAGGCGAGGCGCTCCGAGTATCCGAGCTATGTCCTGGCCCCCCAGACACCTCGTCTGTGGGATGCCGCGCACCTCAAGAAGATCAAGTCGGTCGTAGCGGGATTGCCGTCCGCCGACATGGACAGGATCTACATGCTCGGGCATTCCATGGGGGGGCATGGGACGTTTATCCTCCTGCAAATCGATCCCGGCTACTTCGCGGCGGCGATGCCCTCGGCCGGGACCGGCCTGCCCCAGACCGAGGACTTCATCGATCCATCCCTGATCAAGGACATCCCCATATGGGCCTTTCACGGGGACGCGGACAAGACCTGCCCGTACGAGCGCGAGCAGAAGCTCTTCGCCGAGATGAAACAGCTGGGCGGAAACATGAAGCTGACGACCTGGGCCGGCGATGGACATGGCGTTGCCGGAAAGATGATTACTGGTGGCGATAACGGCAGCACCCAATGCAGCAGCGACCGCTGTGACGGAGAGCCCGAGATGCTGAAGTGGCTATTTGCCCATTCGCTCGCAGCCAGGAACTGAAGAGCCTCGATCACAATGCTTGCGAGGCCACTCGAGCACGTTCCAACTGGTGGCGATCTAGCAACCGCGAATACGACTCCAGCAGCTCCTTTTCCGGTCTTGGGCCGCCTTAGCGCCGGCGTCGCCCTTCGGGCTGACCGGCCAGAGCAAGGATTGCCCCACAGGGATGCTTGTCGCAATCCGGATCTGAGTTCTTCACCCATCTCCCAGCTCAATCTCGATCTGTTGGCGACCGACGTCTAGCCTTGCCTTGGCCTGGCTCGCCGCCGAGCCGTTGACGGTCACGCTGCGAATCGAGCTTCCGGCCGAGCCGTAGCCCTTCAAGGCCAAAAGGGCTGCCGTCTCTGACGGCAGCATCGGTCGGAAGCCCACGGTTTCCGAGTCGCGCAGGCGAGTCCCGGGATCATCTCGAAGATGACGGACAGATATGCGGTGGCCGGCCAGCTGTAGCTCCCGGCACGGCGGACCTCGCCAGCGCCTGTTTCGTAGTCAATCAACTCGGCGAAGTTGCCCGTATTTGCGTGTCGCGACAGCACTCCAAGGGTCCGGAACAGGAGTTGCCGGCTGCGGTCGGCCTTGAACTGCACCAACTTGAGGAACGTGTTCGCGAAAGGCCGGACGGCTCGATTGCGATAGACGCGCTTGAATCCCTACAGGGCGTCATGCGGAAGCCCGGACTCGAACTTCCGTGCCTGGAAGCTGCCGGAGACCCCGCAGGAACTTCGCCAGGCACGCCTCTCTCCAGGTCAGCTTCACGGGGGGCCGCGCTCAGCGGCCGCTGAGCTGAACAGCCTTCCGGTCCCACCTCGTGTCCGTCACTGCATCGACCAGGAACCGCGCGACGTCAGCGCGCGGGATCGGCTTGGCGAACGTGCCGTTCGTCCGCTCGGTGGCTCGGTACGTCCCTCTGCCCGGCTTGTCGGTCAGCGCCGCCGGTCGCACCAGCACGCACGGGACGGAGGACTCGTTGCGCACGCGCTCGTCCGCAGCCTCGTAGTCCTGAAAAGCGGCCCTTCGACCGATCAGACTCAGCAGCTGCTTCACGAGCCACGACGTGCCGCCGCAGCCGATGGTGGTGATGAAAACGCACCGCGGAACCGTTGTTCGGGCCGCCGCCGCGGCAAGGATGTGCTCGAACGACGCGGACATGATGCGTGACCCCGCGACATTGCCCAGGCAGCTGACCACCACATCCACCCCGGCGACCACGGCAGCGGCGTCGACGGCCTTGTTGGCGTCGCCGACCACGGCGTCAAGGCGAGGGTGGCTTGAGGGCTCCAGCCTCCCGGCGTCCCTTGCCAGCGCTCGCACGGCGTGTCCCTGCTCGAGTGCCAGCCGGACGAACTGCTTCCCTACTTTGCCAGTGGCCCCCAGAACGCCGATCAAGAGGCTCGTCTCCTGCTCTGTTTCCGTGCTCACGCCTACTCTCCTCCGATTCGCAGAGCCTCGCGGCCGAGCCGGCCCAAGACTGGCCCCAAGCCCTTCATCAGGACCGCCCAACTTCGGACAACCAGAGTTCCTACCGGCTGTCGCGAGAATTCAAGTATCGTACAGCACCTGCGGAATCTGCCCGGTGCGTCTCCTCGTTGTCGTCTTGGTGGTGCCCTCTCGTTAGCAACTCGCTCGTCCTGTCCTGCGGCAGCACGCTTGCCTAGGTCGCCCTCGAGTTCCGGGCGCGTTTTCTGGGAACTGCCGCAATCGGTTTCCCAGCCTTCTATAGGCGGGGTATCTTGCCAATCCTTGCCCAGCAGTTCTAAATTTAGGCTGCGTTGGGGTTCTTGCCGCTGCAGATGCCCGAATGAGGGGCCAGTTTCTGGGCTCTTGACTTTGCGGTCACCGCCTTGAAACATAAGATGTGGCCCCCGTTCCCGTCCTTGAGTCCCTCCTCAACAGATTCCGCCAGATCGCCTCCGCCTTGCCCGATCCCCGAACCGGCGCGAACAAGCGCTACAGCATCGCCGACGCCGCCTCCTGCGCCTTGGCGACGTTCTTCCTCCAAGCACCCTCCTTTCTCGACTTCCAACGCCGCATGCAGAAACAGGCCGCTCGCTCCAATTGCCAGTCCCTGTTCGGTGTCGAGGACATCCCTTGTGACAACTCCATTCGGAATCTCCTCGACGGACACGACCCCGACCGCTTCGCCCCCCTGTTTGCCGATTGCCTCCGAACCGCCCGCGACCACGGGGCCCTCGAGCCCTTCCTCCGCCTCGACGGCCGCATTGCGGTCGCGCTCGACGGAATCCAAATCCACTGCTCCGACTCGATCCGCTGCCCGCAGTGCTCGATCCGCCATGTCGGGGCCCACAAGACCGAGCAGTACTTCCATACGATGCTCGCGGCGACGGTCGTCGCCGACGGCCACAACCGCGTCCTGCCGCTCATGCCGGAGTTCGTCCAGCCCCAGCAGGACCCGGCCGCGGACCAGCCGGGTCTGTCCGAGGAGCAGCGCAAGCAGGACTGCGAGCGCAACGCCGCCAAGCGCTGGCTGCCCGCCCACAGCGACGAGCTGCGCCCCTACCGGCCGGTCTTCCTCGGCGACGACCTGTACTGCTGCCAGTCCCTGTGCCGACTGGTCCTCGACCTCCGGGCGGACTTCCTTTTCGTCTGCAAGCCCGGTAATCACAAGCGGTTATACGAACTGATCCATGACGACTTCACCCACTCGACCGGCTGGATCCGCACCCGCAACCACAAACGCCAGGTCGAGTTGCAGCGCTATCGCTGGATGCACGGCCTGCCGGTCCGCGACTCCGACGATGCCGTGCAAGGAACCTGGATCGAGTTCGAGATCCAGCGCCAGGGCAAGCTCCACCTACTACAACACCTTCTTCACCAGCTTGGAGGTCACCGCCGAGAACGTGGCCGGGATTGCCCGCCTCGGAAGAGCCCGCTGGAAGATCGCATAACTGCTTTCAATTGCTGGGAATAGCCAGCAATTGGCGAATGAAGCTCAGTCTAGCCTTGCCAAGCCTTGGCCTGGCTCGCCGCCGAGCCTGTTGACGGTCACGCTGCGAATCGAGCTTCCGGCCGAGCCGTTGCCCTTCAAGGCCAAAAGGGCTGCCGGTCTCTGACGGCAGCATCGGTCGGAAGCCCACGGTTTCCGAGTCGCTGCGTGGCGAGTCCCGGGATCATCTCGAAGATGACGGACAGATGATGCGGTGGCCGGCCAGCTGTAGCTCCCGGCACCCGCGGCGGACCTCGCCAGCGCCGTTTCGTAGTCAATCAACTCGGCGAAGTTGCCCGTATTTGCGTGTCGCGACAGCACTCCAAGGGTCCGGAACAGGAGTTCGGCTGCACGGTCGGCCTTGAACTGCACCAACTTGAGGAACGTGTTCGCGATGCAAGGCCGGACGGCTCGATTGCGATAGACGCGCTTGAATCCCGACAGGGCGTCATGCCGCCCGGACTCGAACTTCCGTGCCTGGAAGCTGGCGGAGACCCCGCAGGAACTTCGGCCAGGCACGCCTCTCTCCAGGTCAGCTTCACGGGGCGCCGCGCTCAGCGGCCGCTGAGCTGAACAGCCTTCCGGTCCCACCTCGTGTCCGTCACGGCATCGCCAGGAACCGCGCGACGTCAGCGCGCGGGATCGGCTTGGCGAACGTGCCGTTCGTCCGCGAGGCACGGCTCGGTACGTCCCTCTTGCGCCGGCTTGTCGGTCAGCGCCGCTACGAGCGGTTCGCACCAGCACGCACGGGAACGCCGAGGACAGGTTGCGTTCGTTGCGCACGAGCTCGTCACCGCAGCCTCGTACGGTCCTGAAAAGCGGCCCTTCGACCGATCAGACTCAGCAGCTGCTTCACGAGCCAGGCTGACGTGCCGCCGCAGCCGATGGTGGTGATGAACCGCACCGCGGAACCGTTGTTCGGCCGCCGCCGCGGCAAGGATGTGCTCGAACGACGCGGACATGATGCGTGCCCGAGCGACATTGCAGGCAGCTGACCACCACATCCACCCCGGCGACCACAGCAGCGGCGTCGACGGCCTTGTTGGCGTCGCCGACCACGGCGTCAAGGCGAGGGTGGCTTGAGGGCTCCAGCCTCCCGGCGTCGGGTCCTTGCCAGCGCTCGCAGGGCTCCCTGCTCGAGTGCCAGCCGGACGAACTGCTTCCCTACTTTGCCAGTGGCCCCCAGAACGCCGATCAAGAGGCTTCGGCACTCCTGCTCTGTTTCCGTGCTCACGCCTACTCTCCTCCGATTCGCAGAGCCTCGCGGCCGAGCCGGCCCAAGACTGGCCCCAAGCCCTTCATCAGGACCGCCCAACTTCGGACAACCAGAGTTCCTACCGGCTGTCGCGAGAATTCCAGCAAGTATCGTACAGCACCTGCCGAATCTGCAGCGCGGTGCGTCTCCTCGTTGTCGTCTTGGTGGTGCCCTCTCGTTAGCAACTCGCTCGTCCTGTCCTGCGGACAGCACGCTTGCCTAGGTCGCCCCGAGTTCCGGGCGGCGTTTTCTGGGAACTGCCGCAATCGGGCGCCTTCTATAGGCGGGGTATCTTGCCAATCCTTGCCCAGCAGTTCTAAATTTAGGCTGCGTTGGGGACTTGCCGCTGCCGAATGAGGGGCCAGTAACTGGACGCGGTCACCGCCTTGAAACATAAGATGTGGCCCCCTTCCCGTCCTTGAGTCCCTTCTCAACAGATTCCGCCAGATCGCCTCCGCCGCCCGAATCCCCGAACCGGCGCGACAAGCGCTACAGATCCCGACGCCGCCTCCTGCGCCTTGGACGACGCTTCCTCCAAGACCTCCTTGCTGGACTTCCAACGCCGCATGCAGAAACAGGCCGCTCGCTCCAATTGCGAGTCCCTCGACAAGGATCCCTTGTGACAACTCCATTCGGCTTCTCCTCGACGGACACATCGGCCCCGGACCGAGGCCTTCCGGCCCCCTGTTTGCCGATTGCCTCCGAACCAGGCCCGCGACCAGCGGGGCCCTCGAGCCCTTGGCCTCGACGGCCGTCCATCTGCGGTCGCGCTCGACGGAATCCAAATCCACTGCTCCGACTCGATCCGCTGCCCGCAGTGCTCGATCCGCCATGTCGGGGCCCACAAGACCGAGCAGTCTTCCATACGATGCTCGCGGCGACGGTCGTCGCCCCGGCCACAACCGCGTCCTGCCGCTCATGCCAGGAGTTCGTCCAGCCCCAGCAGGACCCGGCCGGGACCAGCCGCGGTCTGTCCGAGGAGCAGCGCAAGCGGAGCGAGTCGCAACGCCGCCAGCGTGGCCCTCGCCCACAGCGACGAGCGCGCCCCTACCGGCCGGTCTTCCTCGGCGACGACCTGTACTGCTGCCAGTCCCTGTGCCGACTGGTCCTCGACCTCCGGGCGGACTTCCTTTTCGTCTGCAAGCCCGGCTCACAAGCGGTTAGCGAACTGCATCCATGACGACCCCCACTCGACCGGCTGGATCCGCACCCGCAACCACCCGGCAGGTCGAGTTGCAGAGGCGCTATCGCTGGATGCAGCCTGCCGGTCCGCTGCTCCGACGCCTGCCGTGCAAGGTGGATCGAGTTCGAGATCCAGCGCCAGGGCAAGCCCACCTACTACAACACCTTCTTCACCAGCCTTGCCGGCTTGGAACGTGGCCGGGTATCCTCGGAAAGCCCGCTTCAAGATCGAGAACGAGGCCTTCCATTGCCTGTCCTGCCAGGGCTACAATCTCAAGCACAATTTCGGGCACGGCAGCCGGGGCCTGGCCAATCTGCTCGCCACTCTCAACCTGCTCGCCTTCGCGCTGCACACGCTGCTGGACGGCATGCGGGGCTTGTGGCGGCAATGCCGCGACGATGCCGGCACACGCCGCAACTTCTTCAATGATCTGCGCTGTCTGTCGCAGCGGTACTGGTTCCCGAACTGGACGAGCTTGCTCACCGAGATGCTGGCTGACCACGCCCCGCGGGCCGGCCCCGGGCTCACGCTCCCATGAGATTGCGACCGAATTCCCCGGCGACCGCCGGACCCGCAGGGGGCCCGCAGCAGACGTCTGCCCCGAGGGTGCCGGAACTGCCGGTGAGGCGCTCGGAGCCGTCCACAGGTGTGCCACTCGCTACTGCCGAGCCGCCACTGGTGCCCTCCCAACTTCTCTGCAACACCCCCGAACGCCCGGCGAGACGCCAACAGCCCACCTGCATCTCAGGTTTTGAGAATCGCTGATCCTTGCCCGACCGCGTATCCAAGGATCGTCACGCCGTGCTATCGTCCGCCGTAGAGGGATCTGCGGGAACCGGGAGGACCATGCCGGCGTGACGCCCCCTGCGCGCCCGAAGCCCACTCACGAGGAGAAGTCATGACTCGACAACGATTCGGAGTGTTCGCGGTCCTGTTGCTGCTAGCGACCGGCGCGCCATTGGACGCCCAAGTCAGCCTCGCAACTGTCACGGGTGTCGTCGCGGATTCGGCAAAGGCTGTCATACCCGGCGCCAGTGTCACGATCACGAATGTCCAAACCGGGATCGAGACCGCCGTGGAGACCAACGAGACCGGCTACTACACACTACTGAGCTTGATTCCGGGATCTTACGAACTGGTCGTTTCGTCGCAGGGATTCCGGAGGTTCGTCCGCCCGAATCTCGAGCTCGAGACTGGCCAGCAGCTGCGTCTAGACGTCGAACTCGAGATTGGAGCGATCACCGAGTCCGTCACGGTCACCTCGGCCGCGCCATCCATCAACCTGGAGCGCGGGGCCGTCAAGGGCGACGTGATTGTCTACGAGGAGATCCAGGACCTGCCCATCGATGGACGCGATTTCACGAATCTCGCGTTCCTCGTGCCGGGCGTCATGCCGCGCGGGCCGGCGCGCGGGTCGTTTGCCACCATCAACGGTGCTCGGGGCGACCAGACCAACTTCTACGTTGACGGTGTAAGCAACCGCGATCCCGTGAACGGGGGCCCTCAAGTCCGTCCGCCACTTGACGCGGTCGAGGAGTTCCGGGTCGAGACGTCCGGGTTCTCCGCCGAGTACGGCGGGTTTTCCGGCGGCATCATCGGCCTGACAATGCGGTCAGGCACAAACGAGATCCATGGATCGGCCTTCGAGTACCTCCGCAACGAGATCCTCGACGCGCGGGGATTCTTCGACGAGGAGCGCCTCCGCCTTCGGCGCAATCAGTTCGGCGGTACTCTCGGAGGCCCCATTCTGCGGAACAAGAGCTTCTTCCTGGCCAGCGTCGAGGGCCGCATCCAGTCCATCGGCCGCACGCGGCTTGGCAACGTCCCGACCGCGCTCGAGCGCGCGGGGGATTTCTCGCAATCGCTGGACGTCAGTCGAGGATGGACGGCCGGCGCAATTCAAAACGTGATCCTGAATGATCCGGACGCGCGGGGCGCTTGCAACGCGCGCGTCCAGCGGGGATGCTTTCCGAACAACCTAGTCCCCGCTTCGCGGATGGATCCGATCGCCCTTGGGCTTGTTGACTACTATCCGCTGCCGAACCGCGAGAACATTCGGCTCAACAACATTGCGACCGCGACGGACGACGACGACTGGTACCAAATAGTCCTGAAGGTGGACCAGAACTTCTCGGCCCGCGACAACTTCTCTCTCAGCTACCAGAAGCGCTTCAATAACCTGGAGAATCCCTTCGCGGGCAGCGCGCTGGCGATTTGGGGAGACGAGACCCGTGACCGCCGAGAGCTCATTTCGATCCGGCACACGCACACGTTCTCGCCGACGCTCGTGCTGGAGGTTTCAGGGGGATTCAGCCATCGCGACAACTACTCCAACTCGATCGCGGCCGACGACGATCCCGCTACGCTCGGCCTTCCCTTGCCGGACGACCTGGCCCCGGAGCTGCGAGGCCTTCCGCGTGTCACGGTCCAGGGCTATTTCCCGCTAGGGCAAGGGTCGAGAACGCCCCGCGAGCAGCAGGTCTGGGACTTTCAGGGCTCGGGGCGGCTCTCTTGGATCAAGGGGACCCACACCATCAAGACGGGCTTCGATTTTTCCCGGACGCATTACGACCAGCCGCAAAACAGCAACGTGCGCGGCTCGTACCGGATCGGCAGGCGGTTCACCAGGCATTCGGTCGGCGACCTGCTGCTCGGCCGCTTGCAAACCGTAAGCCGCCGCGTTCAGACGACGGTCAGCGAGTTGAGATCCAGCGGCTTTGGCGTGTTCCTGAATGACGACTGGAAGGTCACCCGCGACTTCACCCTGAACCTGGGTGTCCGTTACGAGGTCGAGCTTCCTCCATACGACACGAACGACCGTCTCTCGAACTACATGCCCGGCCTGAACAAGGTTGTCCTCGCCGGCGACCAGACCCTGCCTAACCTGGACGAGATCCTCGCAGCACAAGGGCTCTCTGAACGGACGGTTGTTGCGAGCGAGGCTGGCTTGGACCGCTGGCTCATCGATCCGGACTACAACAACATCGCTCCTCGTCTCGGCTTTGCGTGGCGCCCTTTCGGCAACAACCGGAATGTCTTTCGCGGGGGCTACGGGATTTTCTACCAAGGCTACTTGCTGGGTCCGGTGCGAAGCCAGCTCGCAGGCGTTTTCCCGTTCACGTTCAACCAGACATTCGGTTCGTTCGGCGGGGGCAGACTGCCGCCTCCGACCCTTCAGAACCCGTTCCCTCAGGGCCGGGAACAGGTGGGAGGCGCCGGGATCCAGAACGTCAGCGGGTTCGACCCGGACCCGCCCACGGCCTACCTCCAGTCATGGAATCTAACGATCGAGCGCGACCTGGGTGGAGGGCAGGCCCTCGAGATCGGCTACGTGGGCTCCAAGGGCAGTCACCTGCAGCGCATGTATGACCTGAACCAGCCGATCCGCGATCTGGCCCTGGCGAGCGAAACCGCCAGCGGGACCTTCGTGTTTCCCCGGCCGATCGAAGGCTTCAACAGGCTCAACTACACTTCCTTCGGTTCGAACTCGTCCTACCATGCTTTGCAGGCGTCCCTGCGCCGGCGCAGCCGGAGCGGGTTCTTTTACAGGCTCAACTACACGTTCGCGAAGTCCTTGGACGACGCCTCCGCGGCGTTTGACTTCAGTGGCGGCGGGTTTGCCAGCGGGGGCGCCGCCGACACGCGGAACCTCCGGCTCGACCGGGGCCGCTCGAGCTTCGACCAGCGCCATTCGATGACCTTCGCGGCGCGCTACGAATTGCCGATCGGGAACGGGAGACGCTTTTTCGGGAACATGCGCGGCCCGGTCCAGGTGATTCTGGGCGGATGGCAGTTCGCCTCGACGCTGACTGCTTACTCCGGCCAGCCGTTCACGGTAACCTCGGCGAACGTCGACTTGAACGCAGGCGAATCGCCAAGGCCCAACCGGATCTCTCACGGGTACATGCAGCCGGATGCGTTTCCAGGGCTCAAGGGCGTGGACTTCCCCTGGTTCGATCTTTCCGCGTTCGAGCGGGTCCCTTGCATCGGGACTCAGAACCGAAACGGGATCGAGTGCGTCGCGAGCGAACACGGATTCGAGCCGTTCAAAGTGGGTAACTCGGGCCGGAACATCCTGGACGTTCCGGGCCGCTTCAATCTCAACGTAAGCCTGCAGAAGAACTTCCGCTTCGAAGGCCGGCGCCGGCTTCAGGTGCGCATGGACGCCTTCAACACACCGAACTCCACGCAACTGGGGAGGCCGTGGGGCCTTGCTTCGCAGTTCGACTCCATTCAGGGCGGCCTCATCATCTATGCTGATCAGCCTCGGATCGTGCAGGCGTCGCTGTCATACAACTTCTAGACCGCATCGCTAGCAGGCACACCGCCCGTTGCGGGGGCCCGCCCGGCGGCTGTTCGGGGCGCGGACCCGCTCTATCGCGCACCCCGGCGGGCTTTGGACGCTTCGCCGAACCTAGCCTGCCGTCTGCCTCCGTCTGTCCGCGCAAGCCGTGCATCTCCAGAGGACGACCTGCCTCAGCTCTGGAGTCCGCGTTGCCGCGCTGGCATGGAGTCCTGCAAGGGCTTCAGCCGGGCCATCAATTGGCCAGGACATGAGTCGGCAGGGGAAGGAAATCGCTCTCGCGGATCATCCATCGCTCCAGTTCCAGGCGCAGGGCCTCCTCGATCGCACTGGTTTCCTGCTTCCCGGCGAGGTTTTTCAGCTCGTAGGGATCGTTCTCGAGGTCGTAGAGTTCAAGAACCGGACGCGGATTCTGGAGTCTGCGCCAAGTAAAGACGCTCGTGCAAGCGCGAGAGCTTTCCGGCTTGGTGCGCGGATTGCACCGCTAGCCACGCGTTCTTCTCCGGCATGTCGACCGGCGTGTAGCTCCTGTCCGGGAGCGCGTTGTAGATATAGCGGTATCGCTTCGACGTGATCGATCGCGAGAGGTCAAAGCCGTCGGTCCGCGTGATCGGGCCCCAGTGCCAGCCGCGCTCGGCGAAGACGTGCTTCCGGCCGGAATACTCCTCCCCGCGCAACTCGGGCAGGAAGCTGACCCCGGTCATGTCAGTCGGCGCATCGAGGCCTGCAGCCGCCAGGATTGTCGGGGCCAGATCCACTCCGCTAACGAGAGCGTCGCTCGCGGAGCCGGACTCGACCACGCCCGGCCAGCGAACGAGCAGGGGCACGTGCGTGCCCCTGTCGAACAGCGTTCCCTTGCCGCGAAACAGGGCTTCTCCGTTGTCTCCCATGAAGATGACCAGCGTGCTGTCCTCGAGCCCGCGATCTTTCAGGAGCTTCATGATGGCCCCGACCCCCGTGTCAAGGTCCCGCACTTCATCCAGGAAACGGGCGTAGTCGACCCGGACCTCGGGAAGATCCGGCCAGTCAGGCGGAAGATCCAGCCTGGCCGGATCGATGTTCTCGTGATCATCCCCGAAGCCGCGGTGCGGCTGGTTGAACCCGAAATAGAGGAAGAACGGCTTGCCAGCCGGGACGTTGTCGAGAGCGGCTGCGATTCTGGCCGGAACCCTGGCCAGATCGTCTCCCTTCGTTCGAGCCGAGCGCACGAAATGGTCGAAGCGGGACTCAAGGCTCCTCATTCCAAGCGCGCCGAGCGTCTCCTGGACGTGTTCGGCGTCTCTCTGCCGACCGTCCAGATGCTGATGCCGCCCGTCGAGACCGGTCCAGTAGCCGTTCTTGCGAAGCGCGTCCGTGAAGAACGGGACGTCAGGCCGGGCGGGCTGCGCGAACCGCGTGACCCCAAGCCCGACCGGGGAGCGTCCGGCAAAGATGGAGACTCGCGATGGCGCACACTGCGGCGCCGAGGTGTAGGCGCGATCGAACCTCATGCCCTCTTCGGCCAGGGCGTCGAGGTGCGGCGTGATATTGAAGCGCTTGCAGTTCTCGCTCCCGTAGCAGCCGAGGTGGGGGACGCTGTGATCGTCGGAGAGTATGAGCAGGATATTGGGCCGGTCCTCAGCAGCGCGACACGGCTCGGCGACAGCGCAGAGCACGGCGAGCCCAGCTAGGACGCGGATGAGATGGGATCTGTTGCGTGCCAAGAATTTCACCTCCAATGGCAGGTTGACCTGCATGCTGGGGCGACGTCGATTCCTGTAGCTGTCCGGCACGGCCGCACCGGATCAGGCCGGCGGGTCGACCGTCCAGTCCTGGTTAACCTTCCGGCCGTAGTAGGGGTAGTAGTCCCAGGGCGCGGGCTTGCCCAGGGCGCGGGGGTCGCCGGTGTCGGCAAGGTGCTTCATCAGCCGATCGCGCAGAGCCTCGAGCCGGTCCGCGACCGAGGGCTCCGCGGCGATGTTGCGCAGCTGTCCGGGATCCTCTCGCAGATCGTAAAGCTCATGCTCTGCCCTGGTCCCGAACGAGAGTTCGGAGAGGCGGTCCACGGCGGGGTCTTCGCGATTCTCCATCATGAACGTCTTGGTCGGCGAGCTGTCGATCTCGCCGTATGGGATGCCGCGAGCGCAGTCCTTGGCGTTTGGCGAGCCTGAAGGCCAGCGGGTCGGTTCGAAGTTCCGGATGTAGAGATAGTTGCTGTCGCGGATGGCGCGGCACGGATACCCCTTTCCGCCCCGGCGGCATCCGTCGTGCCGCTCCATCGCGATAAAGGCCGCGTCGCGCGACGGGTCGACCTGCCCGCTGTCGCCCGAGGTAAGGATCGGCACGAGGCTTCGCGCAGTCATGTCCTCATGTGCCGCTAGGCCGGCTGCTTCGAGGAAGGTCGGCGCCATGTCGCTCATGCTGACGAAATCGTCAACCGTCCTGCCCTTGGGGACGGCTTTTGGCCAGGAGATTGCCAGCGGCACGCGGCTGCCGTAGTCGTAGAGACTGGCCTTTGCACGAGGGAAGGGCATCCCGTGGTCGCTCGTCACTACAACGATGGTGTTGGCAAGCTGCCCGGCCTTGTCCAGCAGCGCAAGCGCTTGCTCAACGTTGCTGTCGAATCGCTCGACCTCTACGTAGTAGTCGAGAATGTCGTTCCGGGTGACCGGGTGGTCCGGCAGATGCGGCGGAACGACTACGCTTCCGGGATCCTTTCCAGATTCCGCGCCTGATCCGAGCTCATACGGGCGGTGCGGGTCCCTGCTGCCCAGCCAGAAGCAGAACGGCTGGTCGGCGGGTTGCTCCCCGAAGAACGCGTCGAAGCTCTCGAACGGGTCGCCGGCGGGGTTGCGCGTCCGGCCTCCCGGCGGCAGCCGGCCGGGTGCCCATCCCTTGCTGGTGTGGCCGATCCTGTAGCCGGCGTCTTCGAGCAACTCTGTGTAGGTCGCGAACTTGCTCGGCAGCGTGCTGTGGATGTTGCCGGCCTCCTCGAGCCGCCATATCGACTGGCCCGTGACGATTGCGCTGCGGGACGGGCCGCACGTCGGCGCGTCGCAAAACGCACGCGTGAACAGCACGCCCTCGGCGGCGACCCGGTCGAAGGCCGGCGTCTTGATGACCGGATCCCCCATCGCGCCCGCGTGCAGCCAGGATTGGTCGTCCGAGATGCAGAACAGGATGTTCGGCCGGTCCTCCGCCGCCTGCCGCTGCCCCGCCAGAGGAAGCGCAGAGCTGGCGCTCAGTGCGGCCGCCGACAGTCCAAGGAAGGACCGTCGCGAGCGCCGGGATTCGTCATTCGGTTCGAGCTTGCGGCTAGAGGGTGATTCCATCATTCGTATATTGTTGCGAATCGAGTGGGGTTTCTGGGTCGGCGGCGCGGAAGATGGCCGACGGGAGCGAGAGAAGGGAGATTGCACGCGACCGAGTAGCCAAACGGTTCATCCGCGCCCGATTTCGACCTGCTGGTATTGCCCGCAAGGCGTTGCGCATCGGCATGTGTTGCCACGGCGGTCTGGATCACTTGATGATGGAGCCAGTCTCCTCCGTCCAAACCTGCCACCAAGCGTCGAACTCGGAGGGTCTCACTCGAAAGCGCGCGAAGTTTTCCCGGGTTAGTGCGAGCAGGTCGTTCTCGGCCGCTTGACGAAAGCGCTCTCGCGACAAGGCGTCGATTCTGGCCTCCATCCACTGTTCGATATGGCCAGTCGCTGCTCCGCGGTTGACACGCATCCTGATGATCTCGCTTACAACCTCGCGCAAATCGTCCTGGTAGCGCAGGCGAAATGGATCGGGCTGGCCCAGCGACTGCCGGGCGGATGCGTACCGTGCTGCGGACCGGCCGTAGGCCCAGCGGAAGACATCGCTCAGGAGACTCGTGTCGTTCAGTTCATAGACGGCGAGCAGCGCGCGCGTGTAAAGGGACTGCGGCACGTCCTCGAAGGTAAGAGGAGACAGGTCGGCCTTGATCAGCGGGATGTTCGCGGAGAGTCGCGATACGCGCTTGTTGACGTCGTCGAACGGCTGAAGGTACGGCAGATGGACCATCAGAAAGAAGGACTGCTCGAATGGATCTCGGATAGCTGTCGCCTTGCCGAGAATCTGGTCAAAGCATTCCTCGATGAGCTGCGGCACCTCAAGCGGGTCGAACACCGATCCTTCGATGCCAGCGGGAATGCGCCTCAATCGACCCAATGCCTGCTCGTCAGGCAGCAGATTGTTCGCGAGGATAGCGTGCAGATTGCAGATTGTGTAGCGATTGAAGTCGATTTCATCGACACAGTCGACAAGGAAGCTAATCGCCTCCTTGTGATTGATGATCATTTGGGTTTCGAAGATGTTTCTGCCCTCTGCTGCCGCTCCCAATTCGATCAAGCGCTGGGTGTCGAGTAGCGTATAGGTATTCCCTTCGAGCCGACTCGAGTTCCACGAGAGATCGATAAGGAGCCGTTGCAGAATCTGCCTGGCGTACGTCCCCGCAAGATGCGGTCCTGTCGTAGGACTACCCGCCTTCACGAGCTCGATTTGAGTGCCACGATCAAGATAGGCACTCGAGTTCGGCCGGTAGGAGTCTATGAAGTTTCGCTGGTAGCCAGCAGGCGTCCTGGCTTGTGGCGGCCTCTTGAAATACTCCAGCAGCCGAGTACTTTGTTCTGTAAGCGGTATCGAAACCTCGGCGGGGGCTGTCTCCGTCGCATGCGGCGGCAGGCAGTACGTGGCGCGACTCCTCACACCCTGCACTACGAGGCGCCCGTCATCCACGAGGCGTTTCAACCGGAACTGCAGGGTACGATGTGAATGACCGGACGGCAGATGCTCGGCTATCTGCCGAGCCGAGAGTCCTCCCGGCTTGCCGCGAACCGCTGTCTCGATCGCCCGCAGTTCTTCCTCGGCTATCAATCTAGGCATCTGGTGTCTGCATGTTTCGGGGCTGCTTGCGCAATTATAGCAGCTCATGCGCAATATTGAGGCGATTTTCCGGTCTTATATTGCGGAATCACTATGTAGTTGCGTAAGGGCTTGCCTCAGCTCACTACCGACGGCGGAAGAGATACTCGATGCTACAGGCCGAGCCATGCTGTCCGAATATCAGCAGCAAGATGCGTGGATTGGACGTCCTCGTCGGCGAATGCTTGTGGACCGCATTGCCCTGCCGCTCACGCGCTGTCCGTCGTCGATATGCGCAACATCAGCGCGCTCGCGCAGTCTAATGTTGCGTAAGAGCGATTTTGTTGCGTAGCGGTCCGCGTCCCTGCGGCATCGAGGGCCCGGTCCTGCATATGTCTAGCTGAGTGATTGGCATGGGCGCTCGAGCGGGGCGTGACAGATAGCTTGCGGGCTAGCGATTGAGAATCGCTTTCCGGTCCGGACAGAGCGGATTGAAGGAAGATGTCCTCGACGAGCAAGGCGAACTCCGAACTTTTTGTGCGTGTCAAGCTCGCCGCCGCCCTAGGCTTGGCCGCCTAGGGTCCGGATGGTAGCCCGGCAGCAGGCGAAGCAATGCCGCGGAAGCGCGGCGGTTCGCAGCGAGCTTCCACCAGGACGGGCCGGCGACTGTCGCGGGCGTTGCCCGTCGCGGGCCGCCAGCCGCTCTTGGTTCAGCCGGTACAAGCTCCCGATCTTGTGCAGAACGTTGTTCGTCCAGCCATGCGAGTCCGGCCTCGACCGCGCCACCGCTTGAAATTCGCGCCCCCTGTGAACCCGGCAATGCGTAAAGCCTTCGAGATAGGATTGAATCCATGCGTCCGATAACCCTGCTGTTGGCTGCCACGATGTTCGTGACCGCCGTCGATCGCGCGCACCCGCAGAACTACCCAAATCCATATCGAGCGATTCAGGACTGGGCGAAGCCGCCAGCCGGGCGGGACATGGGCCGCGTCGGCGATGTCGAGGTTGACCCGGACGGCAAGCACATCTGGGCTGTCGTGCGATGCGACCCAACGGTGACACACGGTCGCGAGTGCATCAACTCGGACCTGGACCCGATCATCAAGTTCGATCCGGAGGGCAACCCGGTCAAGAGCTTCGGCGGCGGGATGTTCATCTGGCCCCACGGGATGGATATCGACCCCGACGGCAACATCTGGGTCACTGACGCGATCCGCGAGGAATGGACACCGCCTGGAAAGCGAGGGCACCAGGTCGTCAAGTTCAGTCCCGAGGGAAAAATCCTGATGCGGCTCGGAACTCCCGGAGTGCCGGGGAACGATTCGAGTCACTTTAACTCGCCAGCCGACGTCGTCGTCGCCAGGAACGGCGACATCTTCGTAGCCGACGGGCACGCTGCGGAAAGCAACAACCGGGTGGTTAAGTTCTCCAAGGACGGCAAGTACATCAAGGAGTGGGGCGGCACCGGCTATGCCCCCGGCCAGATCCGGTTGCCTCATACCATCGCCATTGACGCGAGCGGACGCCTCTTTGTCGGAGACCGAGAGAACGCCCGCATCCAGATCTTCGATCAGGACGGCAATCACCTTGCGACCTGGCGGCAGTTCGGCCGTCCTAGCGGGATCACGTTCGACGGGAACGGCATGATCTACGTCGCGGACTCGACGTCCGACGACCAGAAGAATCCCGGATTCGCATACGGAATTCGAATCGGCGACTCGGAGAAGGGCTGGGTCAGCGCATTCATCCAGTACCCTTGGGGCGATCCCCGCGTGGACCGCGGCCATGGAGCCGAGTGGGTGGCCGTCGACGCAGAGGGCAACCTATATGGCGGCGAGCCTTACCCGCGCAATATCCAGAAGTACGTTCGGGTGATGCCCTGAGGACTCGCGGGCTGACTTTTACACACAACTTGCACTTGACAAACACGTTCGTGCTGTGCCATCCCTAGGACATGTACGAGCAACACCGGATTCCCTCCACGCTCTCGAATCCCGAGACCCTGGCGAGCGTCAAGGCGCTGGTGACGGCTGCCGGATCGGCCAGCCGAACCGAGATCGGCCGCCGGGTCTGCCGGCGGCTCGGTTTCCTGGATGCCCGCGGGCAGCCCCAGCTGGCCAGCTGTCTACGAGCCCTGCGCGCTCTCGACGCAGCCGGCCAGATCCGACTGCCCGCACCCCGGGATACCCACCGGCGCCGCCGTCCGCGCTGCTGCGACCGCCCCGTGCCGCCGCCCGTCGGCGTTCCCCCGCGCGTCGACCAGCTGCGCCGACTCGAACTCGTCGAGGTCACCGACCCGGCCCAGCGCGGGATCTGGAACGAGCTGATGCGCAGCGAGCACCCGCGCGGGGCCGTCCAGCACGCCGGGGCCCAGCTGCGCTACCTGCTGGTCTCCGAGCACGGCGTGCTGGGAGCCATCGGCTTCGCCGCAGCCGCTCTCGCGCTGGCTGCGCGCGACGCCTTCATCGGCTGGGACGCCGACCAGCGCTCCCGCCAGCTGCACCGCGTGATCGCCCTGAGCCGCTTCCTGATCCGCCCTTGCGTGCACTGCCGGAATCTCGCCTCCAAGGCCCTCGGCCTGGCCTTGCGCCGCCTGCCGCAGGACTGCCAGCGCCGCTACGGCTACGCTCCTCTGCTATGCGAAACCTTTGTCGAGCAAGACCGCTACCAAGGCACCTCGCTGGCGGCCGCCAACTGGGTCCGGGTCGGCCAGACCGCCGGGCGCGGCCGCTTCGCGGCCAGCGGTGCCGCAGTGCCGGTGAAGGCGGTCTGGCTCTACCCGCTGACGCGCGACTGGCGGGCGCAGCTGGGCGTGCCCGAGCCGCCCGCGCCGGAGATGCTGGGTGCGGCCGAGAACCTGGCGGCGGACGTGTGGGCCGGGCACGAATTCGGCGGCGCCCGGCTGGGCGATGCACGCTTGGGCAAGCGGCTGGTGCAGATCGTGCACAAGCAAGCGGAAGCCCCCACGAAATCGTTTCCGGGAGCGGCGCAGAACGACCAGGCGGCGGTGCGGGGCTACTACCGCCTGATCGACCATCCGGCGGACTCTCAGGTGACGCCGGAGAACATCCTGGCCCCGCACCGGCAGCGCACGCTGCAGCGCATGCGGGGGCAGTCGGCGCTGCTGTGCATCCAGGACGGCACGGACCTGAATTTCGCGGAGCACCCGGGCTGCGTGGGGCTGGGCTATAGCGGCAGGAACAAGGGCTCGGCAGGGACGCTGGGGCTGCACATGCATTCGACGCTGGTGGTGAATGGGGAGGGGGTGCCGCTGGGAGTGCCGCAGATCCAGTACGAGGCGCCGGACGGGAAGGCGGAGAGGGGCAAGCCGCTGGAGGAGCGCAAGACGATGCGCTGGATCCGGGGGCTGCGGGAGTGCGCGGAACTGGCCGGGCAGCTCGAAGGGGTGCGGCCGGTGTCGGTGCTGGACAGGGAGGCGGACGTGTGCGCGCTGTTCGCGGAGCAGCGGCGGCTGCGCAAGGTGGACCTGCTGGTGCGGGCTAGGCACAACCGTTCGCTGGGCGCGGACGGGCCGAAGCTGTTCGACTGGGTGCGGGCCGAGCCAGCGCAGGGCCGGCTGCAGATCCATGTGGCGCGGCTGTCGGCGAGGCTGGCGAGCCGGGGGCAGAAGGGCAGCGAGGCGCGGGAGGAGCGGGAGGCGCAGGTGGCACTGCGCTGGCGGGAGGTGGAACTGGCGGACCCGGACCGGCAGGAGGCAGGGCTGAAGCTGCGCTTGGTGCACGTGCGGGAGGAGACACAGCCGGACGGGGCGGAGCGGCTGGAATGGTTCCTGCTGACGACGCTGGCGGTGCACACGCAGCAGGAGGCGGAGCGGGTGCTGGAGTGGTACAAGCTGCGGTGGCGCATCGAGGACTGGCACCGGGTGCTCAAGTCGGGCTGCAAGGTGGAGTACCTGGGGCACCGGCGGGGGGAGCGGATCGAGCGGGCGGTGACGATCAACGCGGTGATCGCCTGGCGGCTGACGCTGATGACTCTGCTGGGACGGGACACGCCGGACCTGCCGGCGGAGACGCTGTTCACGGAGATCGAGCTCACGGCGCTGGAGGATTTCGCGTAGGACCGGCGGCAGCTGCCGCCGGACAATCTGGGGCGGGTGGTGCTGATGCTGGCGATGCTGGGCGGGTACCTGAATTACAAGCGCAAGCGGTACGCGGTACCGGGCCACCAAGTGATGTGGGAGGGCTACACGCAGCTGGCCACGATTACGCAGGTGGTGGAACGGACCCGTTGGCTCAACGAGAGCAGCGAGCTCTATGAGTAGCAGCGCTCGGCGTAGCTTGTGTGTAAACGGCAGCCTGCCGGTGCTGTATCCGAGATTGCGGGCGCACCAGCGCTTCAAGTGCGGATCGACTTCGTCACGGCGCATTCTTGGTGGCGCTAGTGCTGGCTTAGACCCGGCAGCACTCTCCGGACGGCCGTCGCCGGGCCGCTTAATCTGCCTTCACGACTGCCACCGAATCGCCCACCTCGATGGTCATTAGGTCCTGACCGGCAACGACGTCCCCGGAGTAGTTCGCCCTGACGCGCGCGAGCACTTCATCCTTTGTCAACGGGGGAATCCCGGGACCGGTTGTCAGCACGTAGTGGCTCAAGACCCCGAGCTTGGGCTGCGCTCTGGAAAAGACCGTTCCAACTTCCTCCGGGGTCGTGTGATGGGCCTCGACCCTCTTCATCGCGGGGTTGACATCGAAGAGCTTCTCGGGAATCGCCACCACCTCGTGAACGAGCACGTCGGCGCCCTTTGCCGCGTCAATCAGGTTCTCGTCGAACCGCGTGTCTCCAGAGATCACCACGGAACGTCCAGAGAATTCGATGCGGTAGCCGTAGGCCGGCTTGATTTCGTCGCCGTGGTTGACTTCGAACGAGGAAACGGTGACTCCGTCCTCTTCGTAGATCACGCCATCCTTGCTGAATTCCGTGACATCGAACCGAGCGGCGGATCTTGGCAGCCCCTCGTCCTTGGCACGGATGTTGATGTCCGCCGCATAGGCCTGCTCCAAGCCCGCGGTGATCTTACCCAATCCCGACGGCCCCCAAATGCGCAGTGGCGATTGACGACGGGCATAGTTGGGAGGCAGCCACCCGGTGAGCCACAGATCAGCAAGGCCGACTAGGTGATCGGAGTGGAAGTGAGTAACGAACACCGCTGTAACCGCGCGCAGCGGAATGCGGAGCTGATTGAGCCGAATCGTGGCGCCACGGCCCACATCGAACAGCAGTGTCTGGGAACCGGCCTCGACGAGTGTGGCAGGGCCGAACCTCTCGGGGTGGGGGTTCGGCGTGCCTGTGCCCAGCAATGTCACGCGAATGGCCTGCGCACTAGAACTGGAGACCGCTACAAATCCGAGGCAAACCAGCAACACGCATCCAATGCTTTGGCTGGCTGGAGAGTGGGCCTTCATGCTGTTCGCTCCTTGGTAGGGAAGGTAAACTCCGGGCGCGCCTGTTCTTGCTTTCCGCGGCGCAAGCGCTCCCTTGAGAATCGACTCTCGCGCCGGGCGTTTCCCGACGGACTCGACTGGTTGGCGACTGGGCCCACTTGGGATTCAATTCGTGCAGAAATTTCGGGTGTTTGCCACATCGGATCACGGTAGCCGCCCCAAGAGATGCAAGCAATGGTCGCGGCGGCATCGGGACAGCACTCGGGTTGGATGGCCTCTGCCATATTGCCGCCTAGGAAGAGCGTGTCCGAACCCTCGAGCATGACGCAGGAGTCAGCCTTCTGGTCAAGGGACTCCGCCCAGTTGCTGCCGACACAACGCACGATGGACATGTAGTGGTTGCGATCCTCGAGCTCCGGCAAGGGTGATCAGCTACAGACCTCGCCCGAGACGTATTGAAGGTAAGCCTTCCCGATCTGAGTCGGATGCCGCTCGGGCAACTCGGCAAGCTTCATGTGATAGTCCGCCAACTCCTTCGCCTCAAGATGCAGGGTTGCTCACTTGCCGAACTTGTCGACAAAGAAGTCAGCCGCCGACGCATACGTGGAGTCCGCACCGGGGTAGTGCAGGTGATTCTCGACGCCGACTGCGTCAAGCTTCGTCTGGAGTGCCAGCCCGAAATTCACGTGGTGGACTTTCCAGCCTGTCGCGCGGTCGCCTTCAGGAACTGGGTCTCCCGGAGCCATCCGGTAGGTCATGAACGTGGGCGGATCGTCGGCGGAGACCAAGAAAATCACGGAGATCCTCCTAGCGATGGCAGCCTGGCCGTCCCGGTCTTTCGTCCCGAAGATTTCAGCCGGGTCGCGATGGACTTCGGTGTAGCCAGGAAGGTTCTTCAGCCACCAATCGAAGTCATTGGTGATCTGACCGTTTAGCGGCGCTACGTAAGCCAGCCGAGTCGATTCTCGAGCGACTGGATCGCTGCTAGACGGATCCCCCTGATCGTCGTGGTAGGCCAGCCACATGCACAGCTGCGCACCGGCGGAGCCGCCGAACGCACCAACTTGACTCTTATCGAAATTCCACTCCTTCGCCTTTGACCGCAATGCCTGCAAGGCTCGCTGAGCGTCAGCGTGGGCCGCTGGAAGCGGCACTTGCCCAGCGAGCCGATAGTTGATTGCGGCGACTGAAATGCCGGCGTTCACGAGCTGCTTCAGTGTCTCCTGGTTAACGGTACCCTTGTCACCTCCGGTGAATCCGCCACCGTGGATGTAGAGCACCAGAGGCGTAGGCGACGACGATTCGGCACGATACAAGTCCAGCACATGGCGTTCGTGGTCGCCATAGGCAAAGTCCGCGACCGTGGGCTTCATTCGAGATTGCTGGCTCGGTGGTCCCTGCTGCGCTGCTGCCGTTGATGTGACTAGGAAGATGCCGCAGGCGATCGCGGCGAGACGGGCGGCGGATTTGGTCATTGCAGTTGTTTTCCCAAGTTCCCACATGGTAGGAACGCCCGCGCCGCATTGCAAGGCCGTGCTCGGGAGATTGTCCCAGATTCGATCAACAGGGCTATGCGCTTGACTCCAGTAAGCGCAATATGTTGTAGTCTGGCCGGGACCGGCTGGGCGGGACGGTGGAGGAGACCTATGTGGGCGGTAAGGAGCAAGGAGGGCAGGGGCGCAAGCTGGGCAAGAAGACCCTGGTGGCGGTCGCAGCAGAAGAGGCCGGGTCGGGAGTCGGGCGCATTCGGCTGAAGCGCGTGCCCGACGCTTCGGCGGCCAGCCTGGAAGCCTTCATTCTCGAGGCGGTCGAGCCCGGCAGCGCGGTGCGCACGGACGGTTGGTCCAGCTATGCGAGGCGGCAGGCTCGCAGGTACCGGCACGAGACCCGCGTCACGGGAGGCGACCCGGCGAGGACGGACCGGGAATTCCCACGGGTGCATCGCGTCGGGTCCCTGTTGAAGCGCTGGTTGCTCGGCACTCACCAAGGCGCTGTCGGGCATTCCTATCTGGACTACTACCTGGACGAGTTCACGTTCCGATTCAACCGGAGGACATCACGCTCACGCGGCAAGCTGTTCCACAGGCTCATGCAGCAGGCTGTCGCCACGGAACCGGCCCCTCGCCGTGCGATGGTTGAGAGCGCTCAGGCCAGAGGTCCAGCACGGAATGCAGGATCACTGGACTGAAGCGCATACCGATCCACCACAACATATTGAGTTGCTGGATTGAAGCGCATAGCACTGTCGACCAATTCCCCGATCAAGGGCTTGGCCGCCAGTCTGGGACGTCCGGAGGAGTTAAGGATCTCCACGATTCTAGGAAGGACCTAGCAGCTTGGCGCCGGCTTCCAGCAGCACAGCCTCCAGTCTTTTCCTAGGCTCCACCTGAACAGGATGCGAGCTTGACTGCGCCAGCCTTGCTTGTCGTGGCGGCGCATGCAGGGATCCTCGCCCCCGTTGCACGGAGAGCAGACCACATGAGAGTGGCCGACGGACAAGCCAAATTTGCCACAAGGTCGGCTGGCAGCGTCGGCCTGTAGCCGAGCGGCGTTGGCGTGCGAGGCCGCTTGTACCGGAATTGGCCTGGGTGCTTTCAGTTCGAGGGCTGGGGGACCGGAACTAGCAATGGCTCACCTCGCTTCCAGTACGACGCATCCAACTGCTAAGGTACGCTGACCGGCTCGCGAGCTTGGCCGGACGACCGTACGAGTCGGGCTTCAGCGGTGGCCTCAAGGCCCTCGTGCTGGTCAATCCTCTTTCCGCCGAAATCGGGGCATGACCCCCGAGCGTTTCGATTGTCTAGCTCTTGGGCTGTACAACGTACAGTGACGGGCCGAACAGTGATTCGGTCTGTAGCAGCTCAGACAGCACGGTCGGGATGGCCGTCGCTGGCTGTGTCGTGCGCCGGCTGGCAAGGACACTAGGAAGCGAACCTGCCACGCCTGCGCTATAGGTTCTGGGTCAGTTCACGCAGGGCAACCTGCAGAACACGATCACGCCAAGGCTGGAATCGAGTGACCACAACTTCCGTTGTTTCGTTGAAGAAAAAGATAAACCCCTCGTGCGAGACCGGCACGAGGGTATAGCGTGATTCGTCATCCCCATCGTTGTCTTGGAATTCCAAGAAGGGAGCGCAAATCAAGCTTCCGCTGAATTGGTGACCGATGCCATGTATGGCGAACACAAGGCGTGCCCGTCGTTCCCATCGCATGTTCAAGCCGACCCAGGAGCGATAATCCGAAAAGTTGACGAAGTAGTCCAGATGCTTGCTGGCATTTTCGAAGACCTGTGATCGGTAGTAGTGACTAGTAGGCTCTGACGCGACACTCACCCATGCGCTACCAGATGAAGCGACTCGAAGCATCGCATTGCGGACTTCCGGGGTGATCGAATCTAGCCGTTCGCGCAAGTTCTGCTTGAGGCAGTCAGCTATAGCAAAGACCTTCTCGAGCTCCTGTTTCCTTTTCACAGCCGACTTGGAGGCAGCTTTGAGCAGGCCATCGAGCGAGGCCTTGACATCCGCCTGCCCCGACAGCACCGTCTCGGAAATCGCTGCTGCCTTGGAGAACCGAGTTCTCTGCAGTCTGACGACGAGATCTACAAGTGGCTTGAGTTCGCCCTCGTCGGCGGCCTCGAGGGCATCAAGGTAGATCTTCCTGTGATCGCGGGTGACGACCAAGGGGAAGAGTCCGTTCTTGACCAAAATGGAAGACGTGATCGCACGCGCCACACGGCCATTGCCGTCTTGGAACGGGTGAATCTGCGTGAATCGATGGTGCAGCCAGGCCGCCTGCACTTCTGTCGGGATTTGCTTGGCAATGTGTTCCGCGTGCGTCTCGACAAGCTTGTCCATCTCGGAAGCCACCTGTTCAGGGGGACAGTACTTGTATGTCACGCCATCCCGAACGGGGTGGTTGGGTTGGGTCTTCCAGGCGCCTTTGATTAGCGGTACTTGGATCGTCCGGTTGAGGGTGTCTATCCCTTGTGTAACCGTCTGGCTGCGAAGCAGCGCTTCATGGAGGGCCTTGATGAAAGAGCTCGACAAGGGTCGCTCGCTCTTGACGAAATCAAACACCCCCTCGAGAGCATGCTTCTGATCGTTCAGCAATTGAAGGACAAATTCACGCGGGCGATTAGTTGAACCTTGGGTAAGGAACTCCGCCCGAAACCCATGATCGATCAATGTTTGGGTTACACCGCGTTCGATTTCATAGAGGTTCTCGATGATTCCTGTCTCGATTGCCCATTCACGGCTGAGCCGCTCAGTGAATTGGGAAATGAGATCCGTACCCTTGAGGCGCTCCCGTTGGTCACGCCAGACTGCCTTGATCCCCGGAATCTCCGAGGAGGCAAGCTCCGTGGGATCAATCTCAAGGTCGGTGATGCCGGTCGATGGACTCCAAATCTCCTTGGTCACGCTGTCCGTCATTCCATGCGTCCGTCCTGAGATCCAAAGCCCGGATGCCGTATGCGCAAGCTTCTCCGGGCGTAGGATCTCACGGGGATCCGTCGGCGCAATTGGAATCGTCTCTCGCGTCCCCGCAAGCCCGCGTGTTGCTCGGATCCTCTTTCAGCATATCCATCCGACTCAGCCAACTGTAGGACGTGGGATGGATGCCGCATTCGGTGGACCGCGCCTTCCCTTGCACGACTTGATGCCTTCGACCTGCCTGCGCGGCCCCGCCGGGGCCGGCCTGTAGCCCGGGGCGGGTAGAATGTACGTTGTTGCATTATCTTGCGCTCAGTCTCCTGTTCGCCGGAGCGCTCTACGCACAGGACTTTTTCCCGATCGAGGAAATTCGCGCCGGGCAGTCTGCGACCGGACGCACGGTGTTTTCCGGCACAGCCGTCGAGGAATTCGATGTCGAGATCCTCGGAGCGCTGAAGAACTACACCGGCCCGAAGTCATCGATCATCATCGGGCGCCTTTCTGGCGGACCGCTCGAGCGGACCGGCGTGATGTCGGGGATGAGCGGCAGCCCGGTCTACATTGACGGGCGGCTGGCAGGCGCGGTTGCGTTCATGTATCCCTTCTCGAAGGAGCCGCTAGCCGGTATCCGGCCGATCGGCGAGATGATCGCGGGCTTCGAAACGGACGACCACGCATCCGCTCCGGCCGTCGGCCCCCTGGAAGCCTGGCGAGAGCTCGCCGGAATGCCGGGGAGAGCGCAGGAGGTCCCGAGCCCCCAAGCGGACCAGTTTCGCCCCATCGCCACGCCTGTGTCGCTCGGCGGATTCACCGACAGGACGCTTGAAGTCTTCGCCAAGGACTTCGAGCGGCTCGGCTTGCGGCCTCTCCAAGGAGCGGGCGGCGGCCTGACCGACGATCCCGGCGGGGCGCTCGAACCCGGGTCCATGATCAGCGTCGGCCTGATCCGGGGAGACATGACCTTTACGGCCTCCGGCACGGTCACTCATGTCGACGGCGACCGCGTGTTCGCGTTCGGGCACCGCTTTCTCTCCAGCGGCAACACGGAGATGCCGATGATGCGCGCGTCCGTGATGACGCTGGTGCCGAACCTCAACGCGTCGTTCAAGCTCAGCGGGACCGGCCCTCTCATTGGCAAGATCTCCCTCGACAGGGAAGCGGGGATCGCAGGCGAGCTTGGTCCGGGGCCGTCAATGGTTCCCAGCTCGATCCGCGTGCGGCAGGCGGACGGCGGCTCGGCCTCGTACTCGATGGAACTGGTACGCGACACCCAGCTCACGCCGCTCCTGCTTCAGATCGCGCTTTTCTCCGCCATCAACGTCACGGAGCGATCGCTCGGGCCTCAGACCGTGAGCGTCCGGGGGGGCGTCGAATTCAAGAACGGCCTGCCGCGCCTCGTCCTCGACGACATTTACACAGGGACTGGCGGTGTCGGCCAGATCGCCGCCCTGTCAACCGCCGCGCCCCTCTCGTACTTGCTTCGGACAGGTCATACGGATTTGGAAATCGACTCGATTGATGTCGAGGTCGAGTCGGTCCAGGCGGACGCATACACGGATCTTGTTCGCGCGTGGGTTTCCAAGACCCAGGTCAGGCCGGGCGAAACGGTTGAGATCCGGTTCGCGGCGAAAGGTCCCGACGGCACGGAGCGGTTGCGGACGCTGCCTTACGTGGTTCCGGTCTCGCAGCCGGCGGGAGCGGTCGAAGTCACGATCGGAGACGCATTCACTGCCAATCTCCAGCAGTGGCGCGGCTTGTTCGCAGGCCGCAAGGTGCGCGACGCCGCCGCGACGATCCGGTTCCTGAACAACCTCCGGGGCAGCGACCGGGCTTATCTGCGGGTCTGGCAGCGCAAGCGGTCGCTCTGGCTTCTTTCCGACAAGTTGCCGGCCCCGCCGGCTTCGCTGCATGCCGTGCTGTCCACTCCGGCGGGGCGCGGCGCCGGGGCGCTGAGCGATCTATCCACCACTCTCGAGGACCGGATGATCGACGGGTTCCGGGGCGTTGTGCGGGGGCGCCTGACGCTCCGCTTCGTGGTCACTGGGAGCTGATCGAGTTGAAGATGCGCTGTTTCGCCATTCTGCTTGCGGCCGCGCTGCAGGTCGCAGTCGCCCCTGCCGCCGGCACGCGGAGCTGGGAGCTGTCCCGCTACGGGGACTTCCTCGCGGGCACTTTCAAGGATGTCGCCCTGGATCGCGAGGGGAGCTTGCGCGTGGCCCCGTCGCTTGACGAGATTTACGCGTCCGATCAGGCGGTGGTCTGGTCGCTGGCCCGGAGTGCGGATGGAACCGTCTTCTACGGCACGGGGCACCAGGGAGCCGTATTCCGGGTTCCTGCGGGAGGGACCGGCGACCTGCTCTGGAAGGCTCCCGAGATCGAGGTCTTCGCCCTGGCGGTCGGACCGGACGGGCACCTGTACGCCGGCACCTCGCCGAGCGGCAAAGTCTACAAGGTCTCGACCGACGGCCAGGCTTCCGAGTTCTTCGATCCCGGCGAGCAGTACATCTGGTCCCTTGCGTTCGATGCGAAGGGCAGGTTGCTGGTCGGCACGGGGGGAGCGGGCAAGATCTACCGGGTGTCCCCCGAAGGGAATGGCGAGCCTTGGTTCGAGTCGGGACAGCGTCACGTGATGAGCCTGGCGCTCGATTCCGCAGGCCGCGTGCTGGCGGGTACCGACCCCAACGGAATCCTCTATCGGCTGGAAGAAGACGGGTCATCGTTCGCGCTCCACGACTCGGACCTCCCCGAAGTGCGATCCGTCGCAGTGGATGCTGACGGCGCGATCTACTTCGCTGCCATGGGTGGAGGGATGGACCGCCTGTTGCAGGCGATTCCGGCAGCGCAGGCTGCCCTGCAAGTGCAGGCGGCCGCCTCGGCCGGTGTCCAGGTCGCTACTCCGCAAGTTGCGTCCTCGGTGACATACGCCCAGCCGCAAGTCGCTTATAGCGGGGAGCGCGCCGCCTTGATGCGCGTGGTCGACGGACAGGCCGTGGAGAAGCTGTGGTCGTCCAGCGAGGAGAACATTCTCGGCTTGGTGGTCGACGGGGACTCGCCGTCCAAGGTACTCTTCGCCACGGATCGGGAGGGCCGGATTTACCAGACTGGCGCTGACCGGAACCTGAGCCTGCTCTCGCAAACGGGGAAGGCGCAGATGACCGCGCTCCTGCGCTCGGCTGAAGGAGTCCTCGTCGGGTCGGCCCACGGTGGGGCTCTCTATCGCCTGAATCCAGCACCCGCCCCGAGCGGCGTCTACGAGACAGCGCCGCGCGACACGGGCGGGGTTTCGCAGTGGGGACGGGTTACATGGCGCGGGACGTCCGGCGATGCCGATGGCTCGGCGATTGAAATCAGCACTCGTAGCGGCAATACCTATCGGCCGGACGCGAGCTGGAGCGACTGGTCGGAGGCGCTGACCGATAGCGCCGGCAGCGCCCTGACCTCGCCGCCGGCCCGTTTTCTGCAATGGCGGGCCACGCTGCGAGGCGACGCTCGATTGGATGCCGTTCGCATCCACTACCTGCCTCAGAATTCCGCGCCCGTTGTGCGCTCGGTGAACGTCGTGCCGGAAGCGGCGAAGGCCGATTCCGCCTCGAGCTCGAACGCGTCCGACACGACAAGCAGCTACAGCATCACCGTGTCGGCGTCCGGCACGTCCTCTCCGCCGCAGTCGACGAACGGCCAGTCGAACGCATCCGCCCCGGTCCGCAGGCTCGCGATCGTGTGGGGCGCGGAGGACCCCGACGGTGACGAGCTGCGTGCGGAGGTGTCCTTCCGCGGGGAGGGCGAGAGCGAGTGGAAGACAATCCGCAAGGACCTGCCCGGCCCGCGATTCTCGGTCGAGAGCGACACGCTGGCCGACGGCCGGTACGAGTTTCGCGTGAGGGTCGACGATGGCAAGGCCAATCCCGAGGACCGCGCGCTTAGCGCCGAGAGGATCAGCAGGCCTGTTCTCGTGGATCAGACGCCCCCGGCCATCCAGGCACTGCCGCCCGCAGAGGGCGGCGAGCTGCGATTCGCGGCCGAGGACCTTGTGTCTGAAATCCGTGCCGCGGAATTTGCAATCGATGCCGGCTCTTGGAAGCCCGTTGTCTCAGACGACGGCATTCTTGACGCGTTGCGGGAAGAGTTCACTTTGCGGCTCGGCGAGCTCGAGCCAGGAGAGCATCTGGTCGTCCTCAGGGTGCGCGACCGTTCAGGCAACGCGGCGCTGGCAAAATCGCTGGTCCGCTGATCGCCTGACCAAGCCCTGCGGGCATTGTTACCCAACTATTACATTGGCGCCGCCCACGCCCGCGCCCTGATTGTTAAGGTAGTCATTCCGAGAGATGCGATAGCTGGCGCGCGTCACGGCTGTGCGTCCGGGGCTCCCCGATCGAATCGCAGGGAACGGTCTGAAAACGTGAGCGACACAAAAGCAAGTGCCATTGATTTCGGTGACAGGTCGAGGCTGAACGTATCGACCTTCACTGTCCTCGTACTTTTCCACGCAGGAGCGATCGCTGCCCCGTTTTTCTTCAGCTGGGAGAACCTGATTGTCACGGCGGTCATCTACTGGATGGCGGTGAGCTGGGGCATTGGCATGGGCTACCACAGGCTCCACACGCATCGGGGGTACCGCGTGCCGAAGTGGCTCGAGTACTTCTTGGCGCTTTGCGGCACCCTGGCCCTGGAGGGCGGCCCGATCTACTGGGTCGCGGCGCATCGCTGCCACCACAAGCACTCCGATACCGATCGGGACCCTCACACCCCGAGGCACGGCGGCTTCTGGGCGCACATGGGCTGGATCATTTTCGGCAAGACCCTCCATAACAACACCCATATTTCGGGCAAGTACGCCCCGGACCTGCTCAAGGATCCCTTCTACAGGACGCTGAGCCAATGGCACTGGGTGCCGCTAGTCGTGGTCGGCTCGCTGGCGTGGATTCTCGGCGGGTTTGGCATGATGCTCTGGGTGGTCCCGCTCCGGGTCATCATCGGGCTGCACACGACCTGGCTCGTGAATTCCGCGACGCACATGTGGGGCAGGCGCCGATTCAAGACCAAGGACGATTCGAGGAACCTGTGGTGGGTCGCTCTGATCACGTTCGGCGAGGGCTGGCACAACAACCACCATGCGCACCCGGTCTCGGCCCGGCATGGCATCGCATGGTACGAACTCGATATCAGCTACATCCAGATCCGAATCCTCGAGAAGCTCGGTATCGCGAAGGCTGTGTACGCTCCGAGTCTCAAGGATCTCGAGAAGTCCGAGGCCCCGACCGGGGCGCTCAAGCTAGCAGCGTAGGCTTCCCGGTACGAAGCCCGGATTCAGCCGTCCCCCGTAGCGCCCGGGTAGCAGTAGTCCTCTGCATTCTGCCGCGCCTGTTCATGCGGATGGGCGGCGAGGGCCATTTTCTCTCGACATTTTCTCGCCGCGAGTCTCCGTGCGGTTCGTTTGAGAGTTCACTTCAAGATTCGGACCGCGATGGTGTCGCGGCTCCCGGCCCGGCTTCCCTGTGGGCCATGCCGCGCAGACCTCGCCTGTTTCGCGTTACCGAAGTGTCCAAGGCGTGCGAAGGCTCCCTTGGGAGCGGTGCGTACTCGCGACTCCGTCGTGCTATGCAGAGTAGTCGGAACGTTCAACCGAATATTGAAAATGCCTGCTGGGACCGGGAGCGCATCAGCCCGTCTGGCGTCCACTGTTAGAGTCAGACCCAGGCATTTCGGATCGCCCGATTCGACGCGAGCTTCCGAGCGCAAGCGGCGTTTCCGACGAGCAAGCCGAAAATGATCCTCGCCGCAGTCCTATAACTCAGGCACGTCTTCCTGCCGATGCCCTATCGCGTGCTTGTAGTCGATGACGAGGCTGGCATACGCCCTGCCTTGGAAGACAGTCTGCAAGTGGCGGGCTACGAGGTGGAGACGGCCGAGGATGGTGCGGCGGCCTTGCGGTGCGCATTGAGTCGCGTGTTCGACGTAATCGTCCTGGACTTGATCCTGCCCGTTAGGGACGGGCTGTCGGTTTGCGCAGAATTGCGGAACCGGGGGATCGACATGCCTATCTTGATTCTGACCGCGAAAACGCGGTTGGACGACATGCTGCGAGGCTTGTCGGTAGAAGCGGACAACAATCTGACCAAGCCCGTCGAGGCTCTGGAACTGCTCGCCCGGATGAGGGCCGTTCTGAAGCGGAGCCCCCCTCCGACCGATTCGAGGACTCCGGACGCGGTCCGCTGTCTGCTGTCCTTTGATCCGAACGCCCAGCCTATTCCGGGGCGGTAGGGAGTTGCCCGCGCTTTCGAAACAGATCGTTGAGGGCTTCGCCGAGCAGGGACTGGCTTGTGCGGCCCTCCTGGGCCGCGATGATGCGCAGCTGACGACGGACGCCCTCGGGGAAATGCCCGGCGATCGTCACGATGCCGGGGCCGCGCCTAGGAGGTGACCGGGCCGGAGGCTTGCTTTCGCCTTCCGGGCTTTGTGGCGCACTTTGTGGCACGCTCTGTGGCGCATTCTCCGTTTCAGTCATGGTGGTCTCTCCTCAGCGGCGTACCGCGCGTGCGGTACCGTCCTCTGTCGAGCGGGATTGCGCGTGTGCCGATGCCGAATCTAATTTGCCGCTCCTGCCGTGGACTCTCCAAGTGGAACATCCTAATACGTCACATGATTCCGCACTTCGGCGTGGCTTTTCCTTACATTATTGATCTTATTGCCACGACACCGTATCTTTGAGCTCCCTTGAAGGGGTATGGGCGGCCGCAGCGATCAGCCTAGTCCTTCTCGCCGCCGGGGCCCGGGAAATTGCGAAGGAATGCAGGGGGCCGCGCGGTGTGTGACCGGGCCAGTCTCCGGTTGCACATCGCGAACGGGCCTTGCCAGCGAGCCGCTTTGCTTCCGCCCGCGCCGCGGCATTTCGCGGGCAGCTGGCCACCCGTCTTTTCCGCGGGACCTGCGACGTACTGTCCCATTGCCGCGCACGGCGTCACTGCTGCGCCAGGACTCGTCCCGCGCGAGAGCCTCCTGCAAGACACGGCATGCCTTTCGGGGCATTTTGCCTCCTGATAGCCGCAAGTCTATGCAAATTTGGGTCCACTGCGACTCCGCCGGCCGCCCGCGACGCTCTAGGCATCGCCGCAGCGACCGCACAGACGCGTGTGCCGTTCCGGCCGGCAAGAATCGAGCCAGCCTCCGCCCTCCGCCTTCCGCAGCCGTTCCTGCCCCCTCCCGCCACCTCCGACTCCGGGGTACCACCGGCCCATTCCAGACGTCGCTCGCCGGGCACTCCTGAACGCTTCCGCGTTGACCGGGATGGATTCCCGGGTGCCCGCGGAAACTGCGTCACCGGAAGACCATCCCGGAATTCCGAGACGAGACCCGCCGCGGCTGCCGCCCGTCCAAAGCCCGCCATGCGGCAGCCGCGCGCCGGCCGGACATCGCAGGACTGCGCGGTAAGGGGCTTTGTGATTCGAGGCGCAGTGTAGAATAGTTAATCTATATTACATTTGATCCGGTCCGTTGTCCACACGATGCCACGACCACTAAACGACCACTAAAGTTGTCCACAAAATCGCAAAGTAGCCTGTTTCGCGCCTTTTGGCTGCTCAACCGGCCCCGAGGCACAGACTTCCTTACATCGACAATTTGGCGAGATCGAGTGAATCGGTATAAGCCGTTCTAGCGCACGGGGTTACGTTTTTCTCGCAATTGGTGTCGCGGGCTTGACATGGCCGGTTCGGTTTTTTTAATATGTCCACATGAAAGGCGGCCCAGCGCACCCCGAACCCTCCCCACTCCCCGCTTCGCTCGGCCTGCGGCCCGGTGAGGCGATCCCCGTCAACGCTCGCCTGAGCATGCTCCTGGACGCTGGCCGCTGGGTCTATTTCCTCAACACCGACCCGATCGACAGCTGCGGCGTCGACGACCGGCCAGGCCGCGCGCGCTGCCTCGGCCGCTTCGCGCTGCTCGGGCTGGCCACGCACGCCGAACTGGCCCGGGCGCACGGGATCAGCGCGCGCACGGTGGCCCGGGCGCGGCGACAGATGGAAGCGCGCGGAGAGCAGGACTTTGACAAGCCGCGCAAGCGGCGGCGCCTGCACGGGATCGAGGATGCGGAGCTGCTGAGGCGGGCGGGGGAGAAGCTGGCGCAGGGAGCGAGCTTGCGCGGGACGGCGCGGGAGCTGGGGCTGTGCTATTCGACGCTGCGGGCGTACCTGCGCAAAGGCCTGCTGGCGGGGGTCGCGGGCCAGCAGGGAGCGGCGGCCGGGCCGGCAGCGGAAGGAGCGCCGGCCGGGAGCGAGCCGGCGGAGGCGGAGGTGCGGGAGCCGCCCGACAAGGAGCGGCGCAACCAGCGCGACGCGCAGGCGCCGCAGGGCCGGGCGACATGCGACACGGCCGGGCGGACGCTGACCAGCCTGGGGCCGCTGCAGGAACGGGAGCCGCGTTTCGCCGCGGCCTCGGCGGTCAGCGGGGGCGGGGTGCTGACGGCGGTTCCGGCCTTGGTGCAGGCCGGCCTGCTGCGCCACGAGGGCCTGCTGCGCCTGCCCAAGGGCTTCTACGGGGTGCGCTCGATCCTGCTGCTGCTGGCGTTCCTGCTGCTGGCGCGCGTGCGCAATCCGGAGCGGCTGCGCTACGAGCAGCCCGGGGAATGGGGTGCCTTGCTGGGCCTGGACCGCTGCCCCTGCGATCGCACGCTACGGCGCAGGACACGCCAGCTGGTGGCGGATACGGCCGCGCTGGAGGCCTGGCGCGGCGCCTTGGCGCGGGACTGGGCCGGCGCCGATCCGGAGGCCGTCGCGACGCTGTTCGTGGACGGGCACGTCCAGGTCTACAGCGGCCAAGGCCGCCTGCCGAAGCACTTCGTGCCGCGGCAGAAGCTGTGCCTGCCGGCCGCGGCCAGCTACTGGGTGGGGGCGCTCGGGGGGGCGCCGTTGCTGTGCGTGCACAAGCAGGTCGATCCCGCACTGGTGGCGGAGTTGCGGGACGGGCTGCTGCCGCAGCTGGAGGAACTGGGCCTGCTGCCGGCCGCGCAGGAGCCGTCGCGGCCGCGCCTGACGCTGGTGTTCGACCGGGAAGGCTGGAGTCCGGCGCTGTTCGCGCAGCTGGCGGAGCGGGGGATCGCGGTGATCACCTGGCGCAAGGGGCCGCAGGCGGAGCGCTGGCCGGACAGCGAGTTTGTCCCGGCCCGCCTGGCGGTGCACGCGCCCGGCGGCGAACAAGCGCTGGAGGGCCGCATCGCCGAGCGCAAGGCGGCTCTGGGGAACGCCTGCGCGGCGCGCGAGATCCGCTTCTGGATCGACCGGCGCCTGCGCCGGCCGGGCAAGAGCGGCCAGCCGCGCAAGCCGCTGGAGCTGGCGGGCCAGCCGGCGGCGGGCGAGCGCCAGCCGGCGATCCTCACCACGCATCCCACGCTGCCCGCGGAGCGGGTCGCGGGCCTGCTGCGCTCACGCTGGACGCAGGAGAACTTCTTCAAGTACATGCGCGCGGAATTCGGTCTCGACACGCTGGCCGAGCACGCGCTCGTGGGGGTGGATGCCGACGAGCGGGTGGTCAACCCGCTCTGGCGCTGGCTCGAGCGCGCCTTGCGGAGGCTGCGCGGCAAGGCCGGGCACCTGCATCGCAAGCTGGCAGCCGAGCGCGGCGCGCGTTCGCAGAAGGCCCTCCAGCTCCAGGCGGAGACCGCCGCGATCGAGCGGCGCATCACGGGCCTGGAACTGGCGAAAAGCGACGTCCAGGAGCATGTCCGGGCCGGCGACCTGTCGACCGAAGAGCGGCTGCAGGCCCTGCCTGCCCCGCTGCGGAACCTGCTCGACACCCTGCGCATGATCGCCTACCGCGCCGAGACCGCCATGGCCGGCGCGGTCGCGCCGGAACTGAGCAGGCCCGAGAATGTGCGCCCCCTGCTCAAGGCGCTGTTCCGCAGCGACGCCAGCCTTCTTCCCGACTCTGCGGCCGGGACTCTCACCGTCCGGTTGCTGCACCAAGCCAGCCGCGGCCAGGACGCCGCCCTGGCTGCACTGCTCAAGGAACTGAACGAAACCGCGACGCTGTTTCCCGGAACCGACCTGCGCCTGGTCTACGAAATCCTCCCCGACAACCCCCTCACCTCAATCGTTGCCCCAACCCACCCAGAACCGGCATCTCCTCCCACAATCATGCCAACGTAAAACAACCGATGTAAGGAAATCTGAGGCAAGGCCTCTTTTCTGGAAAGGTTGAAGCAAGTGGGCCGGAGGGGTCTGGCTCCCTGCGTTCTGGTTCCGGCAGGCGTGCCCGGTCTTCTGACTAGGCAAGCGCCTAGAAGTACCAAAGCAGGCTCACGCCGAAACTCAGCGAGTCGGGTTCCAGTTCAAGTGGCACCGTCACGAATATGTCGTCAAACGGAACGACTCTCCCGCTCTTTCGATAATCGGTACGGCGCACTTCGCCTCTGACCGCGAAACTTCCTAGCTTCTTTTCCACCCCGCCGCCCACCGTCCACCCGTTGAAATTCTCGCCGAAACTGTCCGAGCCTGACGTGAATTCGGCGGGGTCCTCGCAGGGCTCCGCAGTCAGGCACCCGGTATATTCGGAACGGAAAGAACCCTGAAGGCGGCGCACGCCGACGAGCGCGTACGCGCTCGGGCCGAACCATGTCCCGAAGAACGGAATTCCCGCACCTAGGCGGGCTGTCAGGCCATAGCTCTTGTCATTCCCCAGTGTCCAATTCTCTGGCCAGACCTCGCCGAGTTGGTTCCTGCCTGCCGAGGTTCCCGCGCCCGCGAGACGCCCCGCCGTCACCCCGCCGTGACGCGACATGTCGCCTTCCAAGGCCACGTACACCCCGGTCAGGCTCAGTGGCACTTTGTATCCGGCCAGAAGCCCGACTCTGTATGCCAGCTCGGTGGCGGAATCGTCGGTTCGAAATATCTCGCCCTGATTCAGGGAGAAGTTCCGGGGGTCGGTGCTGTCGACCACTTTCTTGTAGAGCACGTTCAGGCGATCGCCTGCTGCAGTAGCGCCGACATAAAAGTCCCCGCCCTCGGCTGGAATCGCGCCGAAGACGCAGACCAGCAACAGCACTACAACATATCGAGGTCTATGAGTCCACCTGGCGGCTTGCATGGGGGGGCACCTCCTCAAGTGAGACTTGCACAGTATAGCAACCCCGTGCCCATTGCCTAGATCAAGCTGTCGCCCCACGGACCTGTCACTGCGAACGAAATCCCAGGCGTCTGCGCGTTGAAGAAGAGCCAGCGTCCGTCCGGGCTGTAGGTTGCTCCCGCGAATTCACGGTCCCTGAAGTCTCCGGCCAGGCTGTTGCGCTCGCCCGCAAGGACTACGTTGTTCTTCGCGAACGGGAAAATCTCGCCGTCCGTGGTGAGTCCCCTCACAAAATTCTCGCTGTCGCCGTCCTCGCAAAGAACAAGGCCGCCGCGCGGGCTCACGCAGATGTTGTCCGGCATGTCCAGCACCTCCGCGCCCGGCGATTCGAATAGCAGGGCGAGCCGCTCCTCGGAGGGGTCATACTCCCAGACCTGGCCGGCCTCGGTGTCGCCTCCGTTGGTCGAGACGATGTAGATTCTCCCGTTGCCGTGCCATGTCCCCTCGAGGCGTGCGAACGTCGCGCCGCCTTCCCGAACGCCCTGCGCGTATACTGCGTCGGTCTCGATGGGATTCGGGTCCGGTTCGCTGATCGGAACCCACTTCACGGACTCCCACGCCCCCGGCTCTTGGCCCGTTCTCGTGTCTGCTCCCGGGCGATTCGCAAGAGCCAGCATCTCGAGCCGGCCGCCGGCCGCTAGCCGGCCCGCTTCGTTCGGGACGAATCGGTAGAAGCCCGCCTCGGGCCGGTCCTCCGTTTCGTAGACAATTCCCGTGCCTGGATCGACAGAAACCGCTTCGTGCACGAATCGGCCCATCGCGCGGTACGGTTCAGCATTCGCCGGTCCGTCGGAGGGAACCTCGAACACGTATCCGTGCGGCATCCCGTAGGCGTTCTCGCCGCCCGGGCCGAGTACCGTCTCTTCGCACGAGAGCCATGATCCCCATGGAGTCGGGCCGCCCGCGCAGTTCACTGCCGTGCCCGCGAGGCTCGCCCACGCGCCGACAACCGATCCCGATTCGGTGTCGAACTCGATCGTTGTCGTGCCGCCGCCTCCGTTTGGGTCATAGACTGGATCGGTCGCGAATGCTTTGCCCGTGCGGAGTTCGTGATTGCGCACAAGCCGGATCAGGCTTCCGCTCGATGCAAATGCGGCCATTCCGTCGTGCGCCCCGGGAGTGGGGAGGTCGCCGCTGAGCGGGTCGCCCGTCCATCCGAACGACAGGTACCGGAATCCCGGCGGAAGATGAAGCAGCGGGAGACCGGTCGTGTCGTCGTTGACCGGCTCAAGCGGGCCGTAACCGACCTGGTTGGTGGCTTTCCCCGGGCTCTCGGCGCTGTGCCCGCACGCGAGGGCATGGAAGGACGCCGCGCCGGCGATTCCGCAATTCAAGGCGAGGAATTGTCGTCGGAGGAGTAGCGATGATGGCATGGCGTCAGTGTATCGGACATCGAAGAACGATCGGATCAGCCTCTGGAGCAGCCACGCCAAAGCGTCTCCCCGAAACCCGGCGATCCGTGCCCCGCTTGCCGCTTCGTCCATCGTTGCTGGATCCAAGCCGATGTCCTCCGACCGCGCCGGGAGGCGTGCCCGGCACGCAGCCAACCGCACTGAGCGGTTGAGTTGGTGCGGCGCTCCGCTGGACGACATGAGTGGGTAGTGAATTGAGAGGCGATTCGGTCAATCGACGGAGTCGGAGAACCGGGCTAGCCGCAGTCCGACAGCGAAATCGCTGGTACCACGACCAGCTTGGATTCAGGTCAGCCGGCCGTTGCCTGTTGATGACGGTGGCTTCGATCCGGCCTTCCGAATCTCTGTGATTCGAAGTGGACGCCCGTCGCACTGCGATACTCTGACCGCATGCGGTTGATCCTCGCGCTACTTCTTGCCGTTCCATGCGTGTTCGCGGCGACATCGGAAACCCTGGCCGGTACGGGCGAGTCCGGTGCCGACGGTGACGGCGGCCCGGCAATCGCGGCCCAGGTCGGCAATCCGTACGGCCTCACGCTGGGGCCCGACGGCGCCCTCTATGTCTGCGAGGTCGATACCGAACGGGTGCGTCGCATCGACATGGCAGACGGATCGATCTCCACTGTCGCCGGCACCGGCGAAATCGGGTATTCAGGCGACGGGGGCCCGGCGCGGGACGCGCAGCTGAACGATCCGTACGAGGTTCGCTTCGATGCTGACGGCAACATGTACTTCGTGGAAATGCTGAACGCTGTCGTCCGGAGGGTCGACGCTCGCAGCGGAACGATCTCGACTGTTGCGGGTACCGGTGAGCGCGGGTTCTCCGGCGATGGCGGTCCGGCCGAACTCGCCCGCTTCGACCGCCCGCACTCGATCGCCCTGGACGGCAAGGCAGGCCTGTACATCGCGGATATTGGCAATCATCGAATCCGGCGAGTAGACCTGTCGACCGGAATCGTGAGCACATTCGCCGGCACCGGTGAGCGCGAGCCCACTCCGGACGGCGCGCCGGTGGGAGGGACGCCACTCAACGGTCCGCGCGCGCTCGCCTTCGCCCCGAACGGAGACTTGTACATCGCATTGCGCGAAGGCAACGCCGTCTACCGGCTTGACATGGAGGAGATGACGCTGCATCACGTCGCCGGTACCGGAGAGAAGGGCTACACCGGGGACGGCGGCCCGGCTGCGAAGGCCACCCTCGCGGGTCCGAAGGGGATCGAGGTCGGTCCCGACTCGGCGATCTACCTCGCTGACACGGAGAACCACGCAATGCGTCGTATCGACCTCGCCACCGGAACGATCTCGACAGTCGCCGGCGACGGCTCACGCCACGACGGGCCGGACGGAGATCCGCTTGCGTGCGGGCTGGCGCGACCGCATGGTGTCTACGTAGACAAGGCGGGCAATGTCTACATCGGGGACAGCGAGAATCACCGGGTTCGCGTCGTTCGGCCGTAGTGCCGCCGGCTGGGCTGTATCATGTTGGCGACGGAGGAACCCGCCTCCCTTCACGATCGAGAGGAATCAGATGCGCCCGATCCTACTTGTCCTGCTGGCTTGCTTCCTGCTGCTCCCCGCGGGGGCCGAACGAGCCTTTGATGTTGATGGCCCGGTCGAGCTTCACATCTGGATGACCGCCAAGAGCGGCCAGTCTGCGGCGTTGCAGGAGGCTTTCGCCGAGATCTTCTATCCGGCGGTGAGCAGCATGCCGGGATTCCGCAGCGCCTTGCTGATGCGCAAGCCCGCAACGGATGAGTTCACTGTTCGCCTAAGCTTCGACACAGAGGAACAGCGCATGGAGTGGGTGGCCTCGGACAAGCATCAGCGCGCTTGGCCCGCGCTGTCGTCCCACTCGGCAAAAACCCATTACGACGGGTTCGCCGTGGTGCATCCCCGTTAGGCTCGACGGACCGCGGAGCTACTCCGCCGGGTTCCCGCTCGTCCCTGCGCCCGCCGCGTACTCCCTGCTCACTGCGCTCAGGACTCCGTTCAAGAAGGCAGTGGATTCCTCCCCTGCAAATCGCTTCCCGATCTCCAGCGCCTCGTTGATTACCACGTTCGGGGGCGTCTTCCCGGAGCGAAGCTCGGAAATCGCCAGTCGCAGCAGATGGCGCACCATCAGCGACATGCGCTCGGGCGACCACCGGCTTGCGTGACGCCGGATGACCGCGTCCAAGTCCGGGGCTCCGTCGGCCACGCCCCGAAAGAGCCGCTCGGCAAAGCGATCCACAGGGCGGGCACCGTCGTGCGAAAGGCCGCCGAAATAGTCTTCGACAACTTGCTCTGGCGACCCGCCGCCCACATCCCACTGGTAGATCATCTGCAGGGCGCTCTCTCGCGATCGGCGTCTAGACGGCATGGAGGAGCGAGCGATGCGACCCGCCTAGGTCCCGGCTAGCTGCTTTAGCACGCTTGCCATTTCGATTGCCGCCACGGCGGCCTGGAAGCCGGCGTTCCCGCTCTTCGCGCCCGCGCGATCGATCGCCTGCTCGATCTCGTCGCAGGTCAGAACTCCGAAAATCGTCGGCACGCCGGTCTCCGGGCCGATTCTTGCGATGCCGCTGGCCGCGCCTTGCGCCACGTGGTCGTAGTGCGATGTCTCGCCCCGAATCACCGCGCCGAGGCAGATCAGGGCATCGAACTTGCCGCTGTCCGCCATCGCCCGCGCCGCTGTCGCCAGTTCAAGGGATCCCGGCACCCGCACGACCTGCACGGCACCCAGATCTCCGCCGTGTCGGCGGATCGCGTCGAGCGCCCCGGCTAGAAGGCGGTCCGTGATGAAACTGTTGAATCGTGCGACGACGCAGCCGATCCTCAGCCCCTGGGCGTTGAGGTCGCCTTCGATCGTCGCGGGTTCTGTCGTCGGCATTGGCGTCTCTCGCCTAACGCAATCGTAGCGAATCCGCGGATCGACCGATCGTCGCGCAGCATTCTGTCCCCGACGAAGGCTCGGGGAATCGATGGCTTCAGGAGATCCGGCGGGCGTCTCGGAGCAGTCCCCCGATGTCGCGAATGCCGACCCCGGGGCCGGTTGGCACGGCGAGCTTGCCATCGCCGATACGTAGCCCCGGGTCGAACCAGTCCCGGTACCGCTCGATGTTCCGCTTGTACTCCTGGTATCGTCCGATGCTCTTGGTCCGGGCCGCAAAGTGCAGCATGTACACGAAGCCGAAGCCTCCGGAAATATGCACGGTGGTCGGCATGCCGGCAACCTCGGCCATGTTCGCGACGCGCGCCGAACGGATCATGCCCCCGTAGTAGTGCAGGTCGGGCTGCACGATGTCGACACCCCGGTTGGCGATCATCCAGCGGAACCTGCGCTCGCTGAATTCCTGCTCCCCTCCGGCTACGGGGATGGCGAGCGCATCGGCTACGGCTTTGGTGTCCTCGAGGTGATCGAACGGGCAGGGTTCCTCGAAGTAGACGGCGCCGGCTTCCTCCAGCAGGTGCCCGATCGGCAGCGCATGCTCCGGGTGGTACGAGCTGTTGGCATCGCCGTGCAGGTCGATGCCGTCGCCGAGAGCCGCCCGAGCCAGCGGGATCAGCGCCTCGGATCGCCCGGGAGCGGCGTCTTGGTTCCTGCTCATACGGCCCCCGAGCCGGAACTTCACGGCCTTCGCGCCGGTTTCCTCCACGAGCGACCCCAGGTACTCCGCCTCTTCCTCCGGGGTCGTGTCGCGGCGGCCGCTAGCCACGTAAAAGTCAATTTCGTCCCGCAGCCGGCCGCCGAGCAGCTCGGCTATCGACCTGCCGCTGGCCCGTCCGAGCATGTCGAGCACAGCGAACTCGACCCAGGCTTGGACGGACCAGAACGCCAGCCCCTGAAGCTTGTAGTTGCTGCGATGCCGGTAGAGTTCGAACAGCAGGTGCGATTCCAGCTCGCGAGCGTCCTTGCCCAGAAAGAAAGGGACGACGAGCTCCTCGAAAATGCTCGCGAACTGCCGGCGTCCGTTGGTCAGCGAGATGCCCTCGGCTCCGTCCTTGGTGCGGACGCGGACGAACTGATCCCTGTCCTTTTCGAGCAATTCGATCGAATCGATGATCAGCGGCTCGCCAAGGCCCGTGAGATCCAGCACGGGCTTTGATGCCGCGGCGTCCAGCGCCTCGATGGACGGAATCGAATCCGGTGTCTCCGGCCCGCTCTGGCAGCCCGCCAGTGCCCAGCCCCCGAGGCAAGCCTCCAGAAAGCCGCGCCGGTCTCGAGTACCCGCCATCGCAGTCTTGCTCAACTCACCGGCGCAGCGCCTCGGGAACTCGAGTCCTGTCGTGCTGCTCGAAATCGATCGTCCATTCCACGGGAATGGAGGTCGGCAGATAGCACATGCGGTCGTCGCATGCCTGGTAGCGCAGCTTGCCTCGGATCGTCAGCTGGCCGTCCTGCACCAGGTCGCCGAGTTCCTTGGCCTGGCCCACCGTCACGTCGCGCACCAAGCGGATGGAGCCCTCGTACACCGGTACCCGCTCGTCGATAGCAGGCAGGTGGAGCGTCCGCGATTCCGGGTACTCGGCGTCGTATTGAATCAAGCCGCCGGCTTCCTCCATCTGCCAGTCGATGGGAATGTAGCCTTCGACGCTCGGCGCGTAGACATGCATCTTGTCGTTGAGTTCCACGTCCAGCACGAGGGCGAACCGGTTGCCGCCTCGGACGACGCTGTCGCTGGCCCACGAGGTCAGCTTCAGGTGCGAGGTCCGGGCCGTGGTGCGCGATGCACCCGATTCGGATCCGAGCTGTCGCACCAGTACGCGACCTGCCGTGAACCGGTCTCTGTAGCTCTCTTCGTGGAACCTGTCCCGCACGGTGCGGTCGGGGTCCACCAGCAGTTCGACCGGATGCGGGATGCCGAAGAACTGGTGGTCCTTCGGCACGTCCTCGTTAAGAACGCCGAACTCCCGGATGATGGCGGACTCCGGATCGGAAAGCAGGGGGAAGCCGAGATTCATGCGATCCGAGAAGTGCTTGAGGGCATCCGTCCTGTCATTGCTGATTGCCGCGATCCGGATCCCATGGCCCTCGAGGTCTTTCCGCTTGCGTTCCAGCTGCACGAGCTGGCTCTTGCAGAACGGTCACCAGTCTGCCGACCGGAAGAACAGGAGCAGGAGTCCGTTTTCTCCGGTGAGGCTTTCGAAGTCCCGCGCCTCGCCGGACTGGTCGATGGCCTCGAAAGAGGGCACTTTCGACCCTATTTCGGGGCCGGCGGTTGCTGCAAGGGAATTCGCGGTAGCTACTGTCATGCTGGCTGCCGCTAGGACCGCAACGGTCGCGAGCCGGTTTTTCGTTCTCGAAGAAGGCGCCGTCATCACCTCAGTGTAGGGCAGGGTAAGCGTGCCGCCGCCCATTGCGAACCAGATACGCCTGGACTTGGCGCCCGCGAGCCAGCCGGATCAACTGTGCCATGCAGACCTGGGCGACCGGTCCGGCCGCGTGCCTCACTCGGACGCCATCTCCAGCAGCTTCAGTACGGTTCGCCAGTTCCGGAACGTGGTCGTCGTTCCGAGGACCGAGTCGAAGTATGCGTTGGAGAGCTTCGTGCGCGCCATGCCGTTCGGCAGCTGCAAGTAGATCTCCCGGCCGACCACCGCGAATTCGTCGGGCGGGGACCGGTCGGTGTCGAGCGCGGCGATCCGTTCCGGCGCCGGTCGAACGCCCATGAATCCGACGTGCAGGGTGCGATGGTCCCGCCCGGCGTCGGGGAACGGGTTGTCGCGGACGGCCCGCGCCAGTTCCTCGCGGGTGCGCAAGATGACCGGAACGCTGCGTCCGGAATGCTCGGCTACTGTCGCCGCTACCGCGCTGGCAGCGTCCCTGGCGTCCGAGGCCGTGGCGTGGAAGATGGCGTTGCCGCTTTGGATGTATGTCCTCACGGCCAGGCAGCCCGCATCCCTCAGCGCCGCCGCGAGGACCGCCATCGGCAGCCGGTTCCGGCCGCCCACGTTGACGCCTCTAAGGAGCAGGGCGTGGGCGCTCGCTCCGGCATGATCCGCTGCTGTCTCCGACACGATCCCTCCGAGGTTGCATGCGCACTTCCGGCGGCTTCAATCCGGGGCCTGGACTCCGAACTGGCACCGGGCGGAAGACGGATTCGCCTTGCGGCTCGGCCGGCCAGGAGCCACCGCCAAGAACATGTTACGTATAATCGTAAGGTTCGTGTAGGTCAAGGAAGCGGCCGCTTCTCCGCCTCGGTCGAAGGCGCTCCCGCCAGGTTCACGCTGGCGGAGGGGAGGGGTGTGGTGCGCGCTCCGGCGGCTTCCGGCCGGTTTGGCGGACGTAGAGCGACGATGGCAACCCACGTAATGGATGTAACCGAGCGAATCGTACCCGACCAGGTGCTCATGGAGCTCTACGAGAAGATGCTCCAGTGCTACTACGTCGAGGAGCGCTCCAAGGTTTTCGTGAAGCAGGGCAAGCTTGCCTTCTACTCGTCGACCCGCGGCCACGAGCAGGTGCAGGTCGGCGTGCCGCTGCTGATGCGGCCGGGCCATGACTGGTTCTACACCTACTACCGCGAGAAGAGCGTTGCCGTCACTCTCGGCATGTCCTACAAGGACATCTTCCTCGGGCTGCTGAACCGAGAAGGGGATCCGAATTCCCAAGGCCTCAACATGCCCGAGCAATGGTCCTCGGAAGAGCTCAAGCTCGTTGCCCAGAGCGCATGCACCGGGACCCAGTACCTTCCCGCGGTCGGGGCCGCCCGGGCCCTGCAGTACGACCGCTCGGACGCGATTGTCTACGCCTCTTCCGGGGAAGGAGCCACGAGCGAGGGCGAGTTCTTCGAATCGCTCAACTGGGCGACTCGCGAGAAGCTCCCCATACTCTTCGTCGTGCAGAACAACGGGTACGCGATCAGTGTCCCGCAGAAGTACCAGACCGCGTCGAAGATCCACCGGATCGCTGAAGGGTTCGGCCTGCGTGCGTTCAACCTGGACGGCACCTCCACGTTCGACGCGATTTACCAGCTGCTCCCCGGCCTGATCCAGGAAATCCGCGACGGCAAGGGGCCTGCCCTCGTCGAATTCAACGTCGTTCGGCTGGACAACCATTCCTCGTCCGACGACCAGCGGAAGTACCGCGATCACGACGAGATCGCCGAATTGGCGGGACGCGATCCGCTCCTATTGGCCGAGAGTCGGGTCTTGGACGCGGGCATCATGGCCGAGACCGACGTCACGGACCTTCGCGCCCGCATCAAGGCCGAGGTCGACCACGCAGCCGAGGAAGCCGACTCTCACCCGTATCCCAAGCACTACGACGTGATGCAGCACGTCTTCTCGAAGGACCAGCCGATCGAGGAGGAGTCCGAACCGCAGTTCGTCAACCCCAGGGTCTCGATGGTGCAGGCCATTAACAACGGGCTGCGCGAGGAAATGCGCCGCAATCCGAAGATCGTCATGTGGGGCGAGGATATCCAGGACCCCAAGGGCGGCGTGTTCGGCGCGACCAAGGGCCTGTCCGACGAGTTCGGCGAGGCCCGCTGCATGAACTCCGCCCTTGCCGAGGCCTCGATCCTGGGCATTGCCGGCGGGATGGGCACGGCCGGCTACATGCCGATCGTGGAAATCCAGTTCGCCGACTACATTTGGCCGGCCTTCATGCAGATGCGCGACGAGATCGCGCCAATGCGATGGCGCAGCGCCGGCGTTTGGGGCTGCCCGATGGTCTGCCGCGTCGCCGTCGGCGGCTATATCAAGGGCGGGCCCTGGCACTCCGCCAACATCGAGGCGTTCTTCGCGAACATCCCGGGATGGTACGTCGTGTATCCGTCGTGCGCGCAGGACGCCAAGGGCTTGCTCAAAACCTCCGCTCGCATGAACGACCCGGTGATTTTCCTCGAGCACAAGGGCCTCTATCGGGCGATGCCTGCGCGGACTCCAGAGCCGGACGAGAACTACCTGATCCCGTTCGGCAAGGCCCGCACTCGCTGCAGCGGCACCGATCTCACGGTCGTGACGTGGGGATACACCGTGCACCAGGCCGTGTCCGTTGCCAGCAGCCTCGCTGAAGAGGGCCTCGGCTCGGTCGAGGTGATCGACCTTCGGACCATCGTGCCGTGGGACAAGCAGGCCGTCTTCGAGAGCGTCCGGCGGACCAATCGCGTCCTTGTCGCTCACGAGGACACGCTGACGATGGGCTTCGGCGCGGAGGTCGCGGCCGAGATTACCCAGCATTGCTTCGACCACCTCGACGCCCCGGTGGCGCGGATCGGCGCCCAGGACTGCTTCGTGCCGTCCGCCGTGACTCTCGAGCGCGAGGTGCTTCCATCCGAAGACTCCGTGCGCCTGGCCATAGAACGCCTCCTGAAGTACTAGGAGACGGTGGCGGCATGCCCGGTCCCCGGCTTCGCTCCGTCACTTCAGCAAGCGCCCGCTTGCGCGCCAGGGCGCTGCCCTGCGCGTTCCTGCTGGCGATTCTTGCTTCTTGTTCGGGCCCTGTCCCCGGTCCGGCAGCCGAATCCGTCACGCGCCTGCCGACCACGACCGTGGTCCTGCCGAATGGCACCCGGATCGAGGCTGAGCTGGCGGTCACGCCCGAGCAGCAGGCTCAGGGGCTGATGTACCGGTCGCACCTGGCGGATGACGAGGGCATGCTGTTCGTCGGCGACCGGGCCGCTCCGCGCTCCTTCTGGATGTACCGCTGCCGGATTCCCCTCGACATGGTCTGGATGGACGGCGCGCACAGGATTGTCGAGATCGTCCGCTCCGCTCCGCCGTGCTCTGATCCGGACCCTCGCAATTGCCCGTCGTACGGCGGCACCGTGAATTCCGTCTATGTGCTGGAGCTTGCCGCCGGACAGGCCGACGCACAGGGCTTGCGGACGGGCGACCGGATTGATTTCTGACGTAACCGGATCCGAGTCCGTACCGCCTAGTGAACTAAGGGTAGTTGCGCCCGCGCCTTCCCAAGAACGAATGTCCAAGAAACGATTCATAGCCGTCGCCATCGGCCTGGGCCTGGTCTACTTGGTAGGATCCCGGGTCTACGAAGCGGACCAGCTGGCGAACGCGCCTGCCAAGAAGAAGGCGGTCGGCCGAGTCATCAACGTAGACCTCACCGAGGCCCGTATCGGCGAAATCCGAGAGGAACTGCTGCTGACCGGTGCGCTGAAGCCCAAGGAAGTCGTCGACGTGAATCCGAAGGCCACGGGACGCATCGAGAAGATCCACTTCCTCGTCGGCGACCGGGTGAAGGCCGGCGTGCTCGTGGCCGAGATCGAGGACGACGAGCTCGAGCAGCAGGTCATGAGATCGGAGGCGTCCCACGCGGTGAGCGAGGCCAACATTTCCTCCCGGGCCGCGGAGCTTTCCAACGCCAAGGCCGATCTTGACCGCGCGAAGCTGCTGTTCGACGAGGAGCTTCTTTCCCCGCAGGAATACCAGCAGTCGCAGACGTCACTGGAGGTGATGGAGGCGCAGGTGACGCTTGCCAAAGCGCAGGCCCAGCAGTCGCAGGCCGAGCTGAACGAGCTGCGCATCCGGCTGGCGCAGTCGAAGATCTACGCCCCGATGAGCGGCGTCGTGTCCGCCAGGTACGTCGACCCGGGAGCCATCGTCGCGCCGAACAACTCGATCTTGCAGATCGTGAATCTCGCGACCATGGTGACCCAGGGCAACGTGCCGGAGCGCAGCATCGGCAGGCTCCGGATCGGCAATCACGCCAAGGTCGACGTGGATGCGATCCCGGAAGGCGATTTCGAAGGCCGCGTGGCCCGTATCGCTCCGGTGCTGGACGCCGCGACCCGCAGCGCGGTGATCGAGATCGACATTCGCAACGAAGGTATGGTGCTGAAGGCGGAGATGTTCGCTCGGATCACCCTCGATCTCGGTTCGATGCGCGAGGCGACCCTGATTCCCAGGGACGGCCTGGTCTACCGGGGCCAGCAGCCGGGCGTCTACATCGTCGAGGGCGACTCGGTGAGACCGGTATTCCGGGTGATTGAGACCGGCATGGCTCGCGACGATCAGGTGGAGGTACTCGCCAACCTTGCCGCTGGCACACGCATTGTCGGGCGAGGAGCGACCATGCTGCGAGACGGCGACCGGATCAGCACGGGCGCTGGCGGCGGGGCTCCTGCCAAAGGCGCCCGTCAGGCACCGGAGGGTAGCGGCGGCGGAGCCACCGGAAAGTCCGCGACGAAGAGCGCCAGCTAGGCCTGAAACGGCCAGTTTCGGGGGCTTCGAAAGGTTCCCCGCGCTTTGCGCGGGTGGTAGATTGGGGCGTGGAGTAGCCGTTCGGCTGGGCGGCTCCTCCGCTTTCTGAGATGAACCTTTCTACAGTGTCGATCCACAGGCCGGTGACGGTCCTGATGGCGTGCCTGGTTGCCATCCTTCTGGGCACGGTAGCATTCCTCAACATTCCGGTGGACCTGATGCCGGAAATCGTCTACCCGACGATCAGCGTTCGTGCCGAGTACGCGGGAGTCGCCCCGGAGGAAATGGAGACGCTCGTCGTCCGGCCGCTCGAAGAGGCGTTCTCGGCGGCGCCGAACGTAGAACGGATCTCGAGCTCGGTCTACGAAGGGCTCTGCTACGTCAGGGTCGGCTTCGACTTCGGAGTCGATATCGACGAGGCGGCCAACGAGCTGCGCACGCGCCTCGACCGGCGCAGGCGCTACCTGCCGGAGGACATGGATCCCCCGAGCATGTACAAGTACGACTCCGCGCAGTACCCCATCCTCTACCTGTCGGTGTCTGCCGTCGACATCGGGCCCAAGGAGTTGCGGCATTTCGTGGAGAAGCAGCTCCAGCACCGCCTCGAACGCGTTCCGGGCGTGGCGGCGTTCACCGTGCGCGGCGGGCTGCGCCGGGAGATTCACGTCGACCTCGACTTGAAGAAGCTGCGCGCCCTGGAGCTGTCGATCCCGCAGGTGGTCGAGACCCTCAGGCGGGAGAACATGAACAGGCCCGTCGGCCCGGTCGACGAGGGGCGCTTCGAGGTCCTGCTGCGCACGCGCGGCGAGTTCCAGAGTCTCCAGGAGATCCGCAACGTCGTCCTCACGACCCGGAACAGCGTACCGGTGCATGTGCGCGACATCGCAACGGTCGAGGACAGCCACGAGGACACGGACTACGTGGTCAGCGTCGACGGCCAGCCCGGCGTGCGGATGTATGTCTACAAGCAGGCCGGGGCGAACACTGTCGACGTGTCGGACGGCCTGTGGGAGGAAGTGGACCGCATCCACAAAGCCCTTCCGCACGTCCGGATCGAGAAGACGCGCGACAGCGCCGACTTCATCCGCGCCTCGATCGCCAACGTCCGGACGGCGATGCTGCAGGGTGCGGGTCTTGCAGTGCTCGTCCTCCTCTTCTTCCTGCGCAGCGTTTCGAGCACTCTCATCATCGGTCTCGCGATCCCAATCTCGGTCATCGCGACGTTCTCCCTGATGTTCTTCAACGGCTTCACCCTGAACACGGTTTCGTTCGGCGGCCTCGCCCTGGGCGTCGGCATGCTGGTCGACAACGCCATCGTCGTGCTCGAGAACGTGTACCGCCACAGGGAGGACGGCAAGAGCAACTTCGACGCGGCTGTGGTCGGCAGTCGCGAGGTTTCGATGGCGATCACTGCCTCGACCCTGACGACCGTCGCCGTGTTCGTCCCCGTGCTGTTCCTCGGAGGTATCGCTGCCCAGACGTTCAAGCAGCTTGCGTACGTGGTCAGCTTCGCCTTGCTCTGCTCGCTGGTCGTTGCCCTGACGGTCGTGCCGGGCCTTTGCGCGAAACTCTCCCACGGCGGGAAGCCCGGAGCGCGGGTTGCGCGGGTCAGCCAGATCGCCAGGGCATGGCAGCGCAACATGGCGGCGGGCTATGGAGGGGCCTTGCAATGGTCGCTCGCCCACAGGGCCGCCGTGATCGGGTTCGCATCCGTCCTGTTCGGAATCGCGCTGTACCTGGTTCCCTATCTCGGGATCGAGCTCCAGCCGGAGGTTGATGAAGGAGAGGTCCGAGTCAACGTGGAACTCGAGCCCGGCACGCGCGTCGAGGTCACCGACGCCGTCATGCAGGATCTGCGGAGGGTGGCGAGAGAGAACGTTCCCGAAGTCAGCACCATCATGGTGACCGCGGGGGGAAGCTCGCGCAGCAGCGGGTCCGGCGGACACCTCGGCGAGCTCCGCCTGAATCTCATTCCGAAGACCGAGCGCCTTCGGTCGGCCAGGGACGTCGCCAACGAGCTAAGGACCGTGCTGCAAATCCAGCCCGGCATGCTAGTGAGGACCCGCGTTTCCGGCAGCATGTTCAGGAGCTGGGGCAGCGATGACAACGACGACCGGCTGTCCGTCGAAATCCGCGGTCACAACATCGACACTGCCGCCCAGCTCGCCGAGACGATTCGAGAGACCATGGAAGGCATTCCGGGCGTCGCCGAGCCGACAATCAGCCAGCGCCCAGGCATGCCGGAAATGCTTGTCGAGGTAGACCGCATGCGCGCGGCGAACATGGGCCTGAACGTGTCCGATGTCGCGACGACGCTAGAAACCGCCATCGGCGGCACGCGCAGCTCGATGTATCGCAGGGAAGGGGACGAGTACAACATCCTAGTGCGCCTGCGCGAGGAGGATCGCCTTGACATCGCCAATGTCGGCCGCATCCCGCTAACGACGCCGCTTGGCCGGACAATTCCTGCTGAAAGTGTCATCGAGCTGCGCCGCCAGGAGGGGCCGACCTACATAAGCCGCGTGGACCAGGAGAGGCGCCTATTCGTCAGCGCCGCTCTCGAGGACCGGGACCTAGGCAGCATCGTCCGCGACTTGGAAGCGGAGATCGCCGGGCTAGCCATGCCGGAGGGATTCTCGGTCGAGTTCGGAGGAGAGTACCAGGAGCAGCAAGAGACCTTCCGGAACCTTGCGTTCGCGTCAATCCTTGCCTTGATCCTCGTCTACATGGTCATGGCCGCGCAATTCGAGTCGCTGAGGGATCCGTTCCTGATCCTGCTCTCCGTGCCGCTCGCGGCCATCGGTGTCGTCCTGGTTCTGCTGCTGACCGAAACTACGTTCAACCAGCACGCCTTCCTGGGCGTCATCGTACTGTTGGGCATCGTCGTGAACAACGCCATCGTGCTGGTCGACTACACCAACCTCCTGAGAAAGGACCACGGACTGGGCCTGCACCGGGCGGTCGTCACCGCCGGGATGCGCAGGATGCGCCCAATTCTCATGACCACCATCACCACCGTGCTCGGCCTTGCCCCGATGGCGCTGGGGTTCGGAGACGGGTCCGAACTGCAGGCCCCGATGGCCCGCGTGGTGATTGGGGGCCTCTCGGCATCGACGCTGATCACGCTGGTCTTCATACCGGTCATGTACGTAACGTTCGAGGAACTTGGCTCGGTGCGACGTGTGCGGCGGCTCGTCCCCGAAGGCCTCGAGCCCGCTACGGGAGACTGAGTCGCTCCGGGTGCGGGTAACCGTTTCCTACTCTGCGGACGCCTTATCGTATGGCTGGTGCCGGTTCCGCGCAGAGTGAGCCGAACAGCCCGCCGAACGCCGCTGCTGGGGACTAGCAAATGAGCCTGCCTGAGTTTTCGATCAAACGCCCTGTCACCGTGCTAATGGCGGTGATGGTCTCCCTTCTCCTGGGATTCATCGCCTTCACGGAAATCCCGGTCGACCTGATGCCTGAGGTGAACTACCCGACACTCAGCATCACGACAGACTACGAGGGCGTCGGTCCCGAGGAGATCGAGACGCTGATCAGCCGGCCCCTGGAGCAGGTCGTATCGGCTGCTCCAGGCGTCGAGCGCGTTACTTCGACATCGAGCGAAGGGCGCTCGTCCGTTCGCGTCGAGTTCGTGTTCGGGATGGACATCGATGTGGCGGCCGACGAGGTGCGTTCCCGGCTGGATCGCGGCCGCCGCTCGCTCCCCGACGACATCGAGCCGCCGACCATCTTCAAGTTCGACGTGACGCAGTTCCCCATCATGTTCGTCACGGTCGCCACGCCGGACATGGACCCGCGCCAGCTGCGGATGTTCACGGAGAAGAACATCCTGTACCGCTTCGAACGCATCAAGGGCGTTGGCCAGGTCCGGATCGGGGGCGGCCTGCGGCGCGAAATCCATGTCGACCTGAACCTCGAGAAACTGCGCGCGCTCAATCTTTCCGTCGCGCAGGTCGTGAACACGGTCCGCCAGGAAAACCTCAACCGGCCGGTCGGCCCGGTGAAGGAAGGGCGCTTCGACGTGCTCTTGCGGACGAGCGGAGAGTTTGACAGCGTCAACCAGATCCTGGACGTCGCCCTGACCTCGCGCGACGGCGTGCCCGTCTACGTGCGGGACGTCGCTGAGGTCGAGGACTCGCACCCCGACATTCGCCACTACGTCGGAGTGAACGGGCAAGAGGCGCTGCGACTCATCATGTTCAAGCAGTCAGGGTCGAACACCGTCAAGGTGTCGGAGGCCGTGTGGGACGAGGTGGCCTCTATCCATCAGGACTACCCGGCTATCCGCATCGAGAAGACGATGGACACTGCGGACTTCATCGTGGCTGCGATCAACAACGTGCAGGCCGCGGCCGGAGTTGGTGCAGTGCTCGCGGTCTTTGTGCTGCTGCTGTTCCTGCGCAGCCTCTCCAGCACGCTAATTATCGGCGCCGCGATCCCGATCTCGGTGGTCTCGACATTCGCCCTGATGTACTTCAACGGATTCACGCTCAACATCGTGTCGTTCGGGGGTCTGGCGCTGGGCGTCGGAATGCTTGTCGACAACGCGATTGTCGTGCTTGAGAACATCTACAGGCATCGCGAGGAGGGCCGGGAGGGTCGCGAAGCGGCTCTGGTCGGCAGTCGAGAGGTGGCCACTGCCATCACGGCATCGACACTGACGACGATCGCCGTGTTCGTGCCGGTGATGTTCATCGGCGGGTACTCGGCGCAGCAGTTCCAGCAACTGGCATACGTCGTCAGCTTTTCCCTGCTGTGCTCGCTGGTCGTGGCCCTGACGGTCGTGCCGGCACTGTGCTCGAGACGCAAGGGGACGGGCGCCGGGAGCAACGTGCGCATTCTTCAGTACGCCGAGCGCTCGATGAATTCGATGTCCGCGGGCTACTCGGAAATGATCCGGTGGTCGCTGGCCAATCGAACTGTGGTGACTGGGGTCGCGGTCGCCACGTTCGTATGCGCGATCTGGCTGAGCGGCTATATCGGCGTGGAACTGGAGCCCCAGGTGGACGAGGGCCAGATCCGCATCAACTTGGAGTCCGAGCCCGGGACCCGGGCCGAGGTGACCAAGGAAATCGTCGACCGCATGCAACAGATCATCATGGACGACGTTCCCGAGGTGGAATACATCATGACGGAGGCCGGCAGCGACAGCCCGTTCCGGTCCCTTTCCACGCATATCGGCGAATTGCGGGTCACGCTGGCGGACCAGGCGAATAGAACGCGGTCCGCACGAGAAATCACTAACATGCTCCGGCCGAAGCTGATGGCCGTCGCCCCGGGCGTGCAGCTGAGGACCAGAATCTCGAGCGGCAACTTCGGGCGTCGGCGCGGCGGCGGCGACGGTTCGAGCGACCGGCTTCAGGTAACGATCCGCGGCTACGACCCGGACACGACGAACCGGCTGGCGCTGCAGGTCCGGGACACGATGCTGGCCGTGCCGGGCGTGGCAGAGGCCCAGATCAGCCGTCGGCCCGGGTCCCCCGAGATGGTCGTGCGCGTGGATCGCCTCAGGGCGGCCAGCATGGGGATGTCCGTGTCTGAAGTTGCTGACACCCTCGAGACCGCTGTGGGAGGGCGCCGCTCCACGTTCTACCGGGAGCAAGGCGACGAGTACGACATCGTTGTCCGCCTGCGCGAGGAGGATCGCCTGGAACTGGCCCAGGTCGGCCGCATACCGCTTCGGACGCCGCAGGGCGAGCTGATCTATGCCGACGACGTCGTCCAGTGGAACCGCCAGGAGGGCCCGGTGGAGATCAACCGGGTCGATCAGGAGCGAATCGTCTATGTCTCGGGCACGATCGGCGACCGGGACCTGGGCAGCATCATTGGGGATCTCCGCGCCGGGGTCGCTCAGATCAACAGGCCGGACGGGTACGAAATCCGTTTTGGGGGCGAATGGGAGGACCAGCAGCAGGCCTTCCGGGAACTGACGTTCGCCGCGATCCTGGCGCTGCTGCTTGTCTACATGGTCATGGCGGCTCAGTTCGAATCGCTACGCGATCCGTTCATCATCCTCTTCTCAGTGCCCCTCGCCGCGATCGGTATCGTGACGATACTGGTGATCACGGAGACGACTTTCAACATGCAGGGATTCCTCGGCGTGATCGTGCTGGTCGGCATTGTGGTGAACAACGCCATCGTCCTCATCGACTACACGAACCAGCTGCGCCGGGACCACGGTTACGGGGTCAACGAGTCCGTAATGACAGCCGGGCGCCGCCGCCTGCGGCCCATTCTCATGACGACTGTCACGACCGTGCTCGGCCTGACGCCGATGGCTCTAGGCTTGGGAGAGGGGTCCGAGCTGCAGGTTCCGATGGCGAGAGTCGTGATCGGCGGCCTGCTGACGTCGACATTGATCACCTTGGTGTTCATCCCCGTCGTGTACGCGACGCTCGAAGACATTTCGGTGCGGATCGCGAACCGGCGGCACAAGGGCTTCGTCGGCGAGCCGTTGCGGCCCGTCGAGGGCGACTAGCCCGGAGCGCAGCCCGAAAAGAGGGGTTTGCCGGCTGGATTCGGCGACTCCGGCAGGCCCCGTGCCTGCCCTCCAGGGGCGATGTCTCCGAGGGACCAGCTGAACCGGCTGATGAAAGACCAGTCCCTGTACACAGGGATCGCGTGGCTGGTGTGGATGATCCTCGGGTCTTTGCTCGAGGTGGGCTGGACAGTCGACTACTCGGTCACGGCCGGGCTTGCCGTGCTGACTGCGATTCGATCGTTCTATTTCTGCCAGGTCTACTGGCGGGCGGATCTCAACCACGAGGGCGGCGATGAGCCGGGCGAGGGAACCGTCGACGCGCTGGAGGACTCCACCTCGCTAGCGACTGTTTTCGAGACGGTCTCGGTGTGGACGACACCCCTCGGGTACACGCTTGTGAAGTTGGTCGGCTCGGAATCCCGTGTTGCTCACGCGTTCGCAGCAGCGGTCTTGGGCGGGATTGCGATCGGTGCCGCCTACATGCGGGTATTCCCGCTGTCCAGTCCGGGAGGCGGCTGAGTGCGGGCTGCTGGCGTTCGGCTGCCCGATTTCCTGAGTGCGACGAGTCGCTTTACCGGCTGGTTCGGACCCGCTTGCCGGGCGCTTCGTCCGCTGTCGGATCCCCGCCGCCCGCGGCCGGGGAGATAGTGGTCGGATGAAGTCGCAAGGCGCCGCGGCCGATCGATTTATCAAGCACGAGGGTGTTGTCAGCTCGCTTCCGGCTCTTGCGTGGTTCCTTCTCGAGACGTTCCACGACACCGACGATTCCGTCGTCGAGGCCGTCATGGTTGGAATGACGGCCGTCATTCTGATTCGCATGTTGTACTGGCATTTGCTCGGCTTCTGGGGATACCTGGGGATTGACGGGGATTCATGGGAAGAACTCGGATCAGTTGACGAATACGGGCTCGAGGCCCCCGTGCTGACCGCGCCCGAGCGCACCTCCTTCTGGGCGGTTCCCGCCGGGTACGGCATAGTCTGGTGCTTGGCATTGGACCCGATCCTGGCGCACGCATTCGCGGGAGGTGTCGCATCCGCCATCGCGCTCGGCGTCCTTTACCGGATCGCCATGGACGTCGACCTGCCTATTCCGCGTGCCGGCAGCTGACCTGCCTCAAACGGTCTTTCGAGGGGTTGCTCGCGCTCGGAACTGGCGCAAATCTCCGAATGTCCGGGTGAATTGGCCTTTTCCGCCGCGCATCGTTGTGTAGAATAGGGACGACAGGCCTGCGCCAGTCCATAACTCAAGTCGAAGGAGTACAAGTCATGAAAACCATTCGTTTGGCGAGCCTCACACTTCTCTGCGTCGCATTGGCGGCCGGCACGGCTGCAGCCGCAACCTTGGCCGGGCCCGAGATTCGCGGCAGCTACATCGAGTCCCGGAACGCCGAAATCTACGCGTCGCACTGTTTCGCCAACAGCGAGGTGGGAATCGCCGGCGACATGGCCGTCATGGCCTGGGACATCGAGCAGGGCAGCTACATGGGCGTGCCGCTGGCTGGAGCGAGGGTCGTGGCGGTCGTGAACGCGTCTTCCACGATCGGGAACCCGTTCGGGGACCCGCTGCCTGCCAAGGCGATGCTGATTTTCGACGAGGGCACCTCTGTCGTGCAGCGCGGCGCGCTGGCGGCATTCGTGAAGGCCCAGGCGGGCCCCCTGACCGCGAACGTCGTCCACACGGACACCGCTCCGATCGAGATTGATTTCCATGGAAACCTCCATGACCGCGTCGCCACTCTTCGCGCTGGCGAGATTGTGTCGCTGGAGACCCGGGAGATCCGCGACGCCGACTCGCTTTGCCACCTCGACGACATCTACTACCAGCCTCTCGTCGGATTGGATCACGCCATGCCGGCTTTCGCTGTCGAGCAGTCGTTCCGCGGGGACGGATTGGGTCACCAAATGCGCGAGTACAGGCGCTCGAGCGCATACGTGGGCACCTTCACTGCCCATGGCAGCTGAGTGCGCGATCCTCGCCTCCGACTGCCTCTTACTCTCGTTTCGCCGGGCGCATAGTTCCGACGACGGGCTGACGTGTACGCCATGGCTGGCCTGCTAACCGTCGCCCGGCCCCCGAGGGAAGCCGGGCTGTCACTGCCGAAGAGGAGATTTGAATGCGACGCATGCTCGCAATAGGGGTGGTTGCCGCAGCGCTGCTCGTCGCCCTGCCCCCTGCCTTTGCCCAGGAGTACACCGCTGAGTCCGGCACGGCATTGCCCGGCTCCGTTCCCGAGGCGGCCCGTGAATTGGTCGCGAAGGAAGGTGTCGCGGTGAAGGCCGGCGACGTCGTGGTGGCCAGTTTCTGGATGCGCAGCGCACCGTTCGACGGCGATCCGGCAAGCGGCTTCGGAGTGCGCTTCGACAACGTTCCGGAAGGCGCCTTCCTGGGCGTTGTCGAATTTCCCGAGAAAGCATCGGACTTCCGCGAGCAGGCGGTGCCGCCCGGGGTCTATACGATGCGATTCGGCCTGCATCCCGAGGACGGCAACCATATGGGAGTGGCCCCGAGCAGGGACTTCGCCCTCCTGTCTCCCGTCGACAAGGATCTCGAAATAGCGAAGAACTACGACTTCGAAGGGATCGTGCAGCTTAGCGGCGAAATCGGCAACCCGCACCCGACGGTCGCTCGCCTCGAGCTGCCCGAAGGCGAGAGCGGTCCGAACCTCTGGGAGAATGACTACGAGCACTGGGTCTTGGACCTGACGGTCGCCGGCACGGTGGTAGGCATTGTCGTGGACGGTCACGCGGAGGAATAGCCCGGTCGGGACGTCGGCTCTGCACGCTGTCGCGACGGGCCCGCTGGCCGGTTCGTGAATTATTGCCGCGAATTGGGCGATCCAGTCTCGAAATGCGCTATCATGGACCACAGTCGCGCTCGCAAGGGACTTGAAACAGAGAGTTGCTTGGTGGCGTGGCTACGATCGGAGCGGAACCGGATCAGCTCGCCGCTGGCACGGGTCCGTTCCGGATATCGTAGAGTGCTCTGCGTTTGACATCCGGTCTTTCGATGCCTATGATAGTGTGAAGGATTGGGTTGACGGTTCGCCCTGCGTTTCGGCTCTTGGCCGGGAGGATCGGGCGGGCTAGAGCTTGCGTCGATTCGGCATCCTGTCGGGACGCCGAATCGTTGAACGGGATCCAGTAAGGGTTTCGGGGGTGTCGCCCCGTGCAATCCAAGGCCGAAAAGGTTCCTCCCAGGGGCCAGCTATGGCTGAGGGCGCGGGGCTCAACGGAGCTTTGCGGATGCGATAGCTTGCGCGTGCCTGGCGGTGCGTGCGGGAATTGAAGCGGGGAAAGGGAGCGGAATCGTGCCGACGTTCAGTCAGCTAGTGCGCAAGGGACGCAAGGCGCCGAAGTACAAGACGTCTTCGCCCGCATTGCAGAAGTGCCCTCAGAAGCGCGGCGTCTGCACGCGTGTCTACACGGTGACGCCCAAGAAGCCCAACTCCGCCCTCCGCAAGGTCGCTCGCGTCCGGCTGACCAACAGCATCGAGGTCACCACCTACATCCCCGGTGTCGGCCACAACCTGCAGGAGCACTCGATCGTGCTGATCCGCGGCGGACGCGTCAAGGACCTTCCCGGCGTCCGTTACCACGTCGTGCGCGGCACGCTCGATGCCTCCGGCGTCGAAGACAGGCGACAGGCGCGCAGCAAGTACGGCACCAAGCGCCCGAAGAAATAGGCACCAAGGAGCTGAAGCCATGCCGCGCAGAAGAGACGTTCCGGCACGCGAGCCCGTGCCCGACCCGGTCTACAACTCGACCTTGGTGTCGAAGTTCATCAATTGCATGATGTGGGACGGCAAGAAGTCCATCTCCGAGGGCATCTTCTACGGTGCCATGGAGCGGATCCGCGCCCGCACCGGCGAGGATCCCCTGCCGATCTTCAAGAAGGCCGTCGAGAACGCCAAGCCCGTGGTCGAGGTGAAGTCGCGGCGAGTCGGCGGCGCCAACTACCAGGTGCCGATCGAGGTCCGTCCCAACCGCCGGCAGTCGCTGGCGCTCCGGTGGCTGATCGGGAACGCCCGCTCGCGAAGCGAGAACCGGATGGCGGATCGCCTGGGCACGGAACTGCTCGAGGCGGCCCAGGGCCGCGGCACGACGATCAAGAAGAAGGACGACGTCCATCGGATGGCGGAGGCCAACAAGGCCTTCGCGCACTTCCGCTGGTAGCGGCTGCTAGGGCGACGCACGAGGAAATCCCCATGCCGCGCACAGTCAATTTAGGGCGATTTCGCAACATCGGTATCGCCGCGCACATCGACGCGGGCAAGACCACGACGACGGAGCGCATCCTGTACTACACGGGTCGCCTGCATCGCATGGGCGAAGTCCACGACGGCACCGCAACCATGGACTACATGGAGCAGGAGCAGGAGCGCGGCATCACAATCACATCCGCCTCGACAACCTGCTTCTGGCGCGACCACCAGATCAATATCATCGACACGCCCGGCCATGTCGACTTCACGGCCGAGGTGGAGCGGTCCCTGCGCGTGCTCGACGCGGCCATCGCCCTGTTCGACGCCGTGGCCGGCGTGCAGCCGCAGTCGGAGACCGTCTGGCGGCAGGCTGACAAGTACCGCGTGCCGCGCCTCGCGTTCATCAACAAGATGGATCGCGTCGGAGCGAACTTCGACTACGCCGTCCAGACCATGATCGATCGCCTGAAGGCGAACCCGGTTCCCATCCAGCTTCCAATCGGCGCCGAGGACCGACTGCGCGGCGTCGTGGATCTCGTCGAGATGCGCGGGATCTTCTGGAAGGACGAGACGCTCGGCGCCGAGTACGAGGTCGGCGGGATTCCGGAGGACCTGATCGACGAGGCGATGGATCGCCGCGAGAAGATGATCGAGAAGGTCGCCGAGGAGGACGAGGCTCTATTCGAGCGCTACGTCGAGGGCGGCGAGATCGGTGTCGACGAGCTTCGCTCCGCGATCCGGCGCGCGACCGCGGCGATGCGGATCACGCCGGTCCTGTGCGGCTCCGCCTTCAAGTACAAGGGCGTCCAGCGGCTGCTCGACGCCGTGATCGACTACCTCCCTTCGCCGCTCGACGTGCTGCCCGTCCAAGGCTCCGATCTCGACGGCGAGAAGTCTCTTACACGGGAGGCGCGAGACGACGAGCCGTTCTCCGCGCTTGTCTTCAAGATCCTGACTGACCCGTACGTCGGGCAGCTCGCATTCCTGCGGGTGTACTCCGGCACGTTCCGGGCCGGAGGATCGGTATTCAACGTTTCCAAGGGCCGCAAGGAGCGCGTCGGCCGTCTGCTGCGCATGCACGCCAACAAGCGCGAGGACGTGCAGGAAGCCCATGCGGGCGAGATTCTCGCCGTGGTCGGTCTCAAGACCGTCCAGACTGGCGACACCATCTGCGACCCGAAGGAGCCGATCGTGCTCGAGCAGATCGAGTTTCCCAATCCCGTGCTGTCACTCGCGATCGAGCCCAAAACCAAGGCCGACCAGCAGAAGATCGGCATGGCGCTCACGAAGCTGTCGCAGGAGGATCCCACCTTCCGCGTCGAGTCCGACACCGACACGGGCCAGACAATCCTGTCGGGCATGGGCGAGCTCCATCTGGAGATCCTCGTTGACCGCCTCCTCAGGGAGTTCCAGGTCGCGGCCGACATCGGCCGGCCGCAGGTCGCCTACCGCGAGACAATTCGCAAGGCCTGCCAGGGAGAGGGCCGCTTCGTGAGGCAGTCCGGCGGGCGCGGCCAGTACGGCCACTGCAAGATCCGCGTCGAGCCCCTCGCAAACGGCGAGGTGGAGTTCCGCGACGAGATTTTCGGCGGGTCGATCCCCAGGGAGTTCGTGGGCGCTGTCGAGAAGGGCGTCCGCGAGGCCCTGGCCAACGGAGCCCTCGCCGGCTACGAGACCGTCGGCGTCGGCGTCACCGTCTACGACGGCAGCTACCACGACGTCGACAGTTCCGAGGTTGCTTTCAAGGTCGCCGGCTCGATGGCCTGGAAGGACGCGGCGAGCCGCGCCAGGCCCGCCCTGCTGGAACCGGTCATGGCGATCGAGGTCGTCGTGCCGGAAGAGTACATGGGCGATGTCCTGGCCGACATCAGCACCAGACGCGGGCGCATCGAGGGAATGGACCTCCGCGGCTCGACGCAGGTGATCAAGGGCTTCGTGCCGCTGGCGGAAATGTTCGGCTACGCCACGGACCTGCGGTCGCGCACCCAGGGCCGCGGCAGCTACACCATGCACCTGCACGCCTACGAGCAGGCACCTGCCGCCGTGCAGGAGGAAATCGTGAGCCGCATGCGCGGCAAGGCGGTCCGCTGAGACCGCCCGGGAAGGCAACGCAAGGGAACAGACAAAGATGGCGAAGGAAAAGTTTGATCGCTCGAAGCCGCACGTGAACGTGGGCACGATCGGGCACATCGATCACGGCAAGACGACGCTGACGGCGGCGATCACGCGCGTGCTGGCCAAGCACGATCCCTCCAACGAGGTGCGCTCGTTCGACTCGATCGACAACGCGCCGGAGGAGCGCGAGCGGGGCATCACGATCGCGACGGCGCACGTGGAGTACCAGACGGCGAACCGGCACTACGCGCACGTGGACTGCCCGGGGCACGCCGACTACATCAAGAACATGATCACGGGGGCGGCGCAGATGGACGGGGCGATCCTGGTGGTGGCGGCGACGGACGGTCCGATGCCGCAGACGCGGGAGCACATCCTGCTGGCGCGGCAGGTGGGCGTGCCGTACATCGTGGTGGCCTTGAACAAGGTGGACATGGTGGACGACGAGGAGCTGCTGGAGCTGGTGGAGCTGGAGGTGCGGGAGCTGCTGACGGAGTACGATTTCCCGGGGGACGACGTGCCGGTGGTGCAGGTGTCGGCGCTGAAGGCATTGGACGGGGACCCGGAGGCGGAGCCTGGGGTGGACGAGCTGATGGAGGCGGTGGACGCGTACATCCCGACGCCGGAGCGGGACGTGGAGAAGCCGTTCCTGATGCCGATCGAGGACATATTCTCGATTCTGGGTCGGGGGACGGTGGTGACGGGCCGGATCGAGCGTGGGGTGGTGAACGTGGGGACGGAGATGGAGTTTCTGGGGATCCGGGAGACGCACCGGAAGGTGATCACGGGGGTGGAGATGTTCAAGAAGCTGCTGGACCAGGGGCAGGCGGGGGACAACGTGGGGCTGCTGGTGCGGGGGCTGGACAAGGAAGCGGTGGAGCGGGGGCAGGTGGTGGCGAAGCCGGGGAGCATCACGCCGCACACGCGCTTCAAGGGGCAGGTGTACGTGCTGAAGAAGGAGGAGGGCGGCCGGCACACGCCGTTCTTCAACGGGTACCGGCCGCAGTTCTACTTCCGGACGACGGACGTGACGGGAGTGGCGAACCTGCCGGAAGGGACGGAGATGGTGATGCCGGGGGACAACGTGGAGCTGGAGGTGGAGCTGATCGTGCCGATCGCGATGGAGCAGGGCCTGCGCTTCGCGATCCGCGAGGGCGGCCGCACCATCGGCGCCGGCACCGTCTCCTCCGTCGTGGAGTAGTGGAAGCTGCACGCGGGAATCAGAAGGACACCGACAGCGATGCCGAAAGAACGAATCCGGATCCGCCTGAAGGCGTACGATTACCGCGTCTTGGACCAGTCGACCGGCGAGATCGTCAGCACCGCGCTGCGCACGGGAGCGCAGATCGCTGGCCCGATCCCGTTGCCGACAGTGAAGAACAAGTACACCGTGCTGCGCTCGGTGCATGCCGACAAGCGCTCGCGGGAGCAGTTCGAAATCCGCACCCACAAGCGGCTCCTCGACATTCTGGAGCCGACCCAGGACACCGTGGACGCGCTGATGCGCCTCGACCTGCCTGCCGGTGTGGATGTCGAGATCAAGGCCTTCGGCGCGTAGCGGTGCACAGTGCAAGAGTTGAGCAGTCGCAGGAGAGCATGACGCAATGGCGCCCGGAATCCTAGGAAAGAAAATCGGGACGACGCAGTTCTTCGACGAGGACGGCCGCGTTGTTCCCGTCACGGTGCTGCAGGCCGGCCCGTGCGTGGTGGTCCAGCGCAAGAGCGCCGATAGCGACGGCTACGAAGCCATCCAGGTGGGCTTGGTGGACTTCATGCGGGAAAAGCTGGTCAACAAGCCGGCCCGGGGCCATTTCGCCAAGGCCGGCGTCGAGCCCATGCGCTTCCTGCGCGAGTTCCGCCTCCAGCAGGGGGCGGAGGGATTCCAGCCCGGCGACCGCATCCTGGCCGAGGACTTCAGCCCGAGAGAGATGGTCGACGTGATCGGCGTGAGCAAGGGCAAGGGCTTCCAGGGCGTAGTGAAGAGGCACAACTTCCACGGCGGGGGGGCCTCTCACGGCTCGATGTTCCATCGCGCCCCGGGTTCCATCGGCCAGAGCGCCTATCCGTCGCGCGTGTTCAAGGGCGTGCGCTTGCCAGGCCGCATGGGCGGCGAGCGCGTCACGGTGCGGGGCCTCGAGATAGTCGAGGTGCAGCCCGACGATAACGTGATCCTGGTGCGGGGCGCCGTGCCCGGAGCCAGGGGCGGATACATCGCGATTCGCAGATCGAGGTAGGGGACATGCCGACGGTGGATGTAGTCGATCTCCAGAACCAGAAAGTGGACGAGCTTGACCTTGCCGACAGCGTCTTCGAGGCGCCGGTCAACGAGAGTTTGATCCACCAGGCCGTCGTGGCCTATCGCGCCGGCCTGCGCGCCGGCACGCACAAGACCAAGGGCCGGGGCGAGGTCGCCGGCTCCGGGCGCAAGCCCTGGCGGCAGAAGGGCACCGGTCGCGCGCGCATCGGGTCGCGGCGCTCGCCGCTGTGGCGCGGCGGCGGCGCCGCGCACGGGCCCCAGCCCCGACTCTATGCCCAGAGGCTTCCGCGCAAGATGCTCGTCGCGGCCCTCCGCTCGGCGCTCTCCACCCAGTTCAAGGACAGCCGCATCGTCGTTGTGCGGGACTTCGAAATGGAGAGCCACAAGACCAAGGAGTTCCGCGAGGCCCTCGAGGGCCTGGGCGCCGGCCAAAGCGTGCTGGTCGTCGACAACGGTTCCAACGAGAACCTGGAGCGCTCCAGCCGAAACCTGCCCGGCGTGCAGCTCCTGTCAAGCTTCCAGCTGCACCCGTACGCCGTGCTGGAGCACAAGCGCATCCTGATGTCGGCCGAGGCCGCCCGCAAGTGCTGCGAGGTGTTCGCATGAGTCCGTACGTAGTCATCATGGGGCCGCTCGTCACCGAGAAGTCCGAGCTCGGTCGGGTGCAGGATCAGGTGCTGTGCTTCAAGGTCCATCCCAAGGCCACCAAGACCGACGTCAAGAACGCGGTTCACGCCATCTTCAACGTCGACGTCGATAGCGTCCGCACAACGCGCTATGTCGGCAAGATGCGCCGCCAGGGCCGCTTCCAGGGCCGGCGCCCGGACTGGAAGAAGGCCTACGTCAAGCTCAAGGACGGCCAGAAGGCGGTCGAGTACACGCAGGTTTAGCGGAAAGGAGTCCGGGGACAGCAAGCGATGCCGATCAAGACCTACAGGCCGACGACGCCCACCAGGCGCTTCCAGACGACCACGACCCGTGACGAGCTCTCGCGGGACCGCTCGGAGAAGTCGCTCTCGAGCGGGATCCACAAGCACGGGGGACGCAACAGCAAGGGCCGCGTCTGCATCCGATTCCGGGGCGGCGGAGCCAAGCGCAAGTACCGCGAGATCGACTTCAAGCGGCAGAAGCACGACGTGCCCGCCAAGGTCGCCTCGGTCGAGTACGATCCGAACCGGTCCGCGAACATTGCGCTCCTGCATTACGCGGACGGCGAGAAGCGCTACATCCTGCAGCCTGTCGGCTTGAAGGTCGGCATGGAGGTTGTCTCGGGCGAGGGCGCCGACATCCTGGTCGGGAACGCACTGCCACTCAAGCGCATCCCGCCCGGCACGCTCGTCCACAACGTCGAGCTGCGGCCGGGCAAGGGCGGCCAGATGGCGAGGGCTGCCGGGGCAGAGATCCGGCTGGTGTCGCGCGAAAGCGGCTACGCGCTCCTGCGGCTGCCCTCCGGCGAGGTGCGCAAGGTACTGGAAGATTGCATGGCGACGGTCGGGCGCGTCGGCAACGTCGATCACGGCAATGTCGACCTCGGCAAGGCCGGTCGCCGGCGCTGGCTCGGAAGGCGGCCGCACAACCGCGGGGTGACGATGAATCCAGTGGACCACCCGCACGGCGGCGGCGAGGGCCGCAGCTCGGGCGGCCGCCACCCGGTCACGCCGTGGGGCAAGCCGACACGCGGTTACAAGACGCGGAGCAACCCGCGCACCGACCGCTACATTGTGTCGCGCCGCGGACGGAAGAAGAAGGGCTAGGGGTCAACGAGATGGGTCGTTCTCTGAGGAAGGGGCCGTTCTACGACGAGCACCTGAACCGCAAGGTCGAGGCGATGAACGCCTCGGGCCAGAAGCGGGTGATCAAGACCTGGTCGCGTCGCTCGACGGTGCTGCCGGAGTGGGTCAGCCACACCATCGCCGTGCACAACGGGCGCAAGTTCATCCCCGTGTTCATTACCGAGAACATGGTCGGTCACAAGCTAGGCGAGTTCGCCATGACCCGCACCTTCCGCGGGCACGCGGGCAGCGCAAAGTCGGGACGGGGGGCATAGGGCCGTGCAAGCCATTGCCAAGTGGAACTACGTGCGCGTCTCCCCGCAGAAGGCGCGCTTGGTCGCGGATCAGGTGCGCGGCCTGCCGGCGGATGAGGCTCTGGCGGTGCTCGACCGCACGAACAAGCGCGCTGCCGGGCAGATCCAGAAGGTGCTCAAGTCGGCGGTTGCGAACGCGGACGACCTCGGAGGCGACGTGGACGAGCTGTACGTCGCGGAGATCGTTGTCAACGAGGGCCCGCGCATGAAGCGCATGCGACCTGCAGCTCGCGGGCGCCCTGCGCCCTACGTCCACCGGCTGGCGCACATCGTAGTGACGGTCTCGGACAGCCAGGCCAGCGAGGAAAAGCTCGAGGAGCTCGACGAAGCCTAGGCTTCGCGAAAGGAACGCAGAGGACACGGCATGGGTCAGAAAGTACATCCGTACGGCTTCCGCCTCGGCTACACCAAGGTCTGGCGCTCGCGCTGGTACGCCAAGAAGGGCTACGCCGACCTGATCAACGAGGACATCGAGCTGAAGGAGGAGCTGCGCAAGCGGCTCAAGCCGGCGGGCATCAGCTCCATCGAGCTCGACCGGCCCGGCAACAAGCTGCGCATCGCGATCCGCACCGCGCGGCCGGGAATCATCATCGGCAAGCGGGGCTCCGAGATCGAGAAGCTCAAGGCCGAGTTGCAGAGCAAGACCAAGCGCGACATCTACATCGACATCCAGGAGGTGCACCGGCCGGAGCTCGACGCCCAGCTGGTTTCCGAGTCGGTCGCGCTGCAGATCGAGAAGCGAGTCAGCTTCCGCCGCGCGATGCGGAAGGCGGTCGAGTTCGCCCAGCGATTCGGCTGCAAGGGCATCAAGATCTGGGTGGCGGGCCGCCTGAACGGCAAGATGATCGCCCGCAGCGAGTGGCACCTGCACGGCCGGCTGCCGCTGCAGACGCTGCGCGCCGATATCGACTACGGCTTCAGCGAGGCCCACACCACCTACGGGGTCCTGGGCGTCAAGTGCTGGATCTACAAGGGCGAGATCATCGACCCCCGCGGGGCGGCGATCCGCCGGACTGGCCGCGAGGAGCCCGAGCCTGCGCGTCGCCGCGAAGCCCGCTCCATGGCCGAGAGGGAGCGCGAGCGCTTGCGTCCCCCGGCGGTGACGCAGCCGGCCTCCCCGCCGGCTCAGCCGCCCACGGCGGTCCCGCCCGAGCCGCAGGCGAGTGAGGCGGCGTTCCGCCCGCCCATGGCCGACTCCGGCCGAGAGGCACCTGCTCCCGCCCCCACCGAGAGCGAGGAGAAGTAGCGCCATGCTGATGCCCAAGAAGACGCGATACCGCAAGATGCAGCGCGGCAGGCGCCGCGGCAAGGCTTGGCGCGGCTCCGGCCTGGACTTCGGGGACTTCGGCATGAAGGCTCTCGAGCCTGCTTGGATCACCGACCGGCAGATCGAGGCCGCCCGCATCGCCATCAGCCGTAGCGTCAAGCGCGGCGGAAAGCTCTGGATTCGCATATTCCCCGACAAGGCGATCAGCAAGAAGCCCGCCGAGACCCGCATGGGCAAAGGCAAGGGCGCTCCCGAGCAGTGGGTCGCGGTCGTCAAGCCCGGGCGCATGATGTTCGAGGTCGAGGGTGTCGACGAGGCCGTTGCCCGCAGGGCGATGCAGCTGGCCGCGCAGAAGCTGCCCATCTCGGTGCGGTTCGTCAGCCGGTTCGACGGAGGCCTGCTGTGAAGGCCGCCGAATACCGGGAGATGACCCTCGCGGAGCTGGAGCGCAAGGAGGCCGACGCGCGCGAGCAGATGTTCAAGCTGCGTTACCAGATCTCGATGGGCCAGGCCGAGGGAGTTCGCAAGTACCGGGCGACGCGCAAGGATCTAGCCCGCATTCTCACCGTCGTTGGCGACAAGCGGCGGGAGGCCGCGGCGCAGGGAGGCAACGATGGCTGAGCAGCAGGGCCACAAGAATCGCAAGATCGGCGTGGTCGTTTCCACGAAGGCGGAGAAGACCATTGTGGTCGAGGTGAGCCGGCGCGTCGCGCACCCGCTCTACCGCCGCTATATCACGCGCAAGAAGAAGTTCATGGCGCACGACGAGGACGGGTCCGCGAGGAATGGCGACCGCGTGCGCATTGTGGAATGCCGCCCGCTCTCCAAGCGCAAGCGCTGGCTTCTTGAGGAAGTCGTGCTGCAGTCGACGCAGGTCGAGATCAAGGTTCGCCGTCGGCGCAAGGAGAAGGGCGCCTAGCGTCCGGCGGAAAGGGGGATTGACGGCATGATCGGCATGCAGACTAGGCTGGCGGTGGCCGACAACTCGGGCGCCCGGCGGCTCATGTGCATCCTGCCGCGCGGCGGCTCGACCGGAAGCAAGGCGGGCTTGGGCGATATCGTCATGGCTTCCGTCAAGGAGGCTGTGCCGGACTCGAGCGTCAAGAAGGGGTCTGTCGTGCGCGCGGTGATCGTGCGCATGCGCAAGGAGACCCGCCGCAAGGACGGCACCTACATCCGCTTCGACGAGAACGCAGCGGTGCTGGTCAACGAATCCGGCGAGCCGGTCGGCACGCGAGTGTTTGGCCCGGTGGCCCGCGAGCTGCGCGACAAGCGGTTCATGAAGATCGTCTCGCTCGCCCCGGAGGTGCTCTGATGCCCGCGATGAGGAAGCAGCGCAAGCCGCTGGCGATGCGCAAGACCCAGATCAAGCGGAATGACACCGTGCAGGTGCTGGCAGGCCGCAGCAAGGGCCTGAGCGGGCGGGTCCTGGAGGTCGACCGCAAGCGTGGCCGGCTGCTTGTCGAAGGCGCCAACATGGTGAAGAAGCATGTCCGCCCGAATCCGCAGAAGCAGGTCAAGGGCGGCATTGCGACACGCGAGTCGATGCTGGATCTCTCGAACGTGAAACTGGTGGCTGAGTGATGGTGGCTTTGCGATTGAAGGAAAAGTACCGGGCCGACGTCGTGCCGGCGCTCAGCACGGAGTTCGGCTATTCGACGCCGATGGCCGTGCCCAGGGTCGTCGCGGTCAAGCTGAACATCGGCATCGGGAAGAGCGTCCTGCAGAAGCAGGTTGGCGGTGCCAAGAAGAGTTCCAAGAGCCAGGGCGACAAGCAGGGCGCGGGGCGGAAGGCCTCGGTGAACCAGCGCGTCGTCGAGAGCGCCGCGGAGGAACTCGCCGCAATCGCCGGCCAGAAGCCGGTGGTCACGCGCGCCAGGCGCCCGATCGCCGGTTTCAACCTGCGCCAAGGGATGCCCGTCGGCTGCACGGTGACACTGCGCGGAGTGCGCATGTGGGAGTTCCTTGACCGCCTGATTGCGGTCTCCCTCCCACGAGTCCGCGACTTCCAGGGCGTCTCGCCCAAGCTGGACGGCCGCGGCAACTACACGCTGGGAATCCAGGAGCACACGATATTCCCGGAGATCGACTACACCAAGGTCGAGGTGATGAAGGGAATGAACGTGACGGTGATGACGACAGCGCGCACGGATCGAGAAGGCTACGAGCTGCTCAGGCTGCTGGGCATGCCGTTCCGCGCCTAGGCGCGGGGAAGGACGAGTGGAGACCCATGGCGACGAAAGCGAAGACCGCGCGTGAGCGCAAGAAGCTGCCTTTCCAGGTGCGCTACCGCAACCGCTGCCGACGGTGCGGGCGGCCCCGCGGCTACATGCGCAAGTTCGAGCTTTGCCGCATCTGCTTCCGCAATCTGGCGCTCAGCGGCGAGCTGCCCGGCGTAGTGAAGAGCAGCTGGTAGGAGGCGAGATGCACAGCGACCCCATCGCAGACATGCTGACGCGCATACGCAACGGCCTGGCAGCCCGCCACACCAAGGTTGACATCCCCGGCTCCAAGGTGAAGATCGAGCTTGCGAGGATCCTCAAGGAGGAAGGGTATGTCGCCAACTTTCGCGTGGCGAACGACGACCACAAGCAGGTTCTGAAGGTCTACCTGAAGTACCGCCCCGACCGGAAGCCGGTGATCACGCGCCTCACCCGGGTCTCGAAGCCCAGCCGTCGCGTCTACGTGGACTCGCGCAGCGTCCCGAAGGTGATCGGAGGCTTGGGAGTTTGCGTGATGACCACTTCGCAGGGCGTCATGACCGGCCGTCAGGCCCGCGAGAAGGGCGTGGGCGGCGAAGTGCTGTGCACGGTGTACTGAGCGGCTGCGGCGTACGGGAGAGAGACGATGTCGAGAATCGGAGACTTGCCGGTCGAAGTGCCCGCCGGGGCGAGCGTGGCCATCGCGCCAGGCGAGCTGACTGTGCGCGGCCCGAAGGGCGAGCTGAGCGTGCCGGTGCCCACGGGCATTGGCGCGCAACTCGAGGGATCCACCCTGCGCATTACCCTCGAGCAGGAATCTCGTGGGGCGCTGCAGGGACTGACGAGGGCGCTGGCGAGCAATTGCGTCACCGGCGTGACGACGGGCTTCAGCAAGCGGCTGGAGATCGTGGGTGTCGGATACAGGGCCCAGAAGCATGGACGGGTCCTCGTCATGCAGCTGGGGTATTCCCACCCGATTGAGGTGCTGCTTCCCGACGGCGTCGACGCCGTGGTGGAAGGCAATACGAAGATCTTGGTATCGGGGATCGACAAGCAGCTGGTCGGGCAGACTGCGGCGAGCATCCGTTCCCTGCGCAAGCCGGATCCTTACAAGCAGAAGGGTGTGCGCTACGAGGGCGAGCGCCTTCGCAGCAAGGAAGGCAAGAGCGGCGCCGCCTAGGCGCCGGTACATACGGAGCGAATTCACGATGGTTTCACGGCCCAATCGGAACGAACGCCGCCTGCACGTGCACGCCCGCGTACGCAGGAAGGTGCACGGCACGGCGGCGCGCCCGCGGCTCGCGGTGTTCCGTTCGATCAAGCACATTTACGCCCAGGTGATTGATGACGATGCGAGGCGCACGCTTGCGGCCGCCTCGACGACGGGCGCCGGCTTCGAAGCGTATGGCGGCAACGTTGCCGCTGCCGCGAGGGTCGGCGAGATGATCGTGGATCAAGCTCGCGCCGCCGGCGTCGAGCGCCTGGTCTTCGATCGCGGCGGGCACAACTACCAAGGCCGGGTCCGGGCGCTTGCGGAGGCGGTCCAGCGGGCCGGGCTCCTTCCGCCCTCCAGGCCGCGGCGCGGGGAAGGGGAGTAGGGACGCATGGAACGCAGCCAGAGCATCGAGCAGGCGGAGTTGCAACTCACCGATCAGGTAGTTGCGATCAACCGCGTGACCAAGGTAGTCAAGGGCGGCAAGAACCTGAGCTTCTCGGCCCTCGTGGTCGTGGGCGACGCGGAACGGCACGTCGTGGGCTTTGCCAAGGGCAAGGCCAAGGAAGTGCCCTCGGCGATTCGCAAGGCCGTGGAGAAGGCCAAGAAGAATTTGATTCAGGTCCACGTCAAGGGTCCCACGATCCCGCACGAAGTGCTGGGGGTCTTCGGTGCCGGCCGCGTGCTGCTCAAGCCCGCTCGGGAAGGCAAGGGCATGATCGCTGGCGGCGCGGTCCGCTTCGTCGTGGAAGCGGCGGGCATCCAGAACGTGCTGACGAAGTCGATCGGGTCCAAGAACCCGCACAATGTGATCAAGGCGACATTTGAGGCGCTGAAGCAATTGCGTCACTATGAAGAGATCGCGCGCATCCGGGGCAAGGACGTCCAGGAGATCAAGGGTGGTGCGTGATGGACGAAACGGTCAAGATCCGGCTGAAGCGGAGCGCTATCGGTGCTCCATCGAAGCTCAAGAAAGTCGTGCGCGGCCTCGGCCTGCGCCGCATCGGTCAGGTGGTCGAGCGTCCGGACGGCCCGGCCACGCGCGGCATGGTCGCCAAGGTGCCGCATCTGGTGGAAGTCGTCGAGTAGGCGGATAGAGCGATGAATCTCAGCGAATTGCATCCGCCGGCCGGTTCGCGCCGGCCGCGCAAGCGTATCGGGCGAGGCCCGGGCTCGGGCCTGGGCGTGACCGCGGGCCGCGGCGAGAAAGGGCAGAAGTCCCGTTCTGGCTACAAGGGCAAGCGCGGTTTCGAGGGCGGCCAGATGCCTCTGATCCGGCGCGTGCCCAAGCGCGGATTCCACAATCCCGGGCGCAAGGAGTACGCGGTGCTGAACGTGTCGCGGCTCGAGGAGCTTGATGGCGAGGAGTTCACGCCAGACGGCCTGCTCGCCAAGGGTACGCTCAAGACCCTTCGGGACGGCCTGAAGATCCTTGGCAACGGCGAGATCACCCGGCCGGTCACGGTCACGGCGCACCGGTTCTCGGCCGTGGCTCGGGAGAAGATCGAGCGAGCGGGCGGCAAGGTGCTGCTGGCCGGCGCCGGGGAGACGGACGCTCGATCATGAAGTGGCTCGAAGCCTGCGCGAACGCGTTTCGCGTGCCGGACCTGCGCAAGCGGCTGTTATTCACGCTGTCGATGCTCTCCGTGTACCGCATCGGGGGGCACATTCCGACGCCGGGCGTCAACACGGAGGAACTGCAGAGGATTTTCGAGGCGGCCCGAGGCACGACCTTGGGATTCCTGGACCTGTTCTCGGGGGGCCAGCTCAGCCAGCTGACGATCTTTGCCCTCGGGATCATGCCGTACATCACGGCTTCGATCATCCTGCAGCTGCTCACGGTCGCCGTTCCGACGCTGGAGCGCCTCCAGAAGGAAGGCGCGCTCGGCCGTCGCAAGATCACGCAGTGGACGCGGTACCTGACGATCGGCATCAGCATCGTGCAGTCGTTCGCCTTCGCCCAGCTGGTCGTCCAGCAGGGCCTGGCCTACAACCCTGGATGGGGCTTCCGCCTGATGATGATCCTGACGCTGACGACCGGCACGGCGTTCATCATGTGGCTCGGCGAGCAGATCACCGAGCGCGGCATCGGCAACGGCATGTCGCTCATCATCTTCGCTGGCATTGTCATCGGGATGCCCGGGGCGGTTCAGAACGTCTACGAGAACGTGTTCGTCACGGGCCAGTGGAACGTGATCGCGGCTGTCGTCATCGTGGTCGCGATGGTGGCGGTAGTGGCCTTCATCGTGTTTGTCGAGCGAGGCGAGCGCCGGATTCCGGTCCAGTATGCGCGACGGGTCGTGGGGCGGCGCATGATGGGCGGGCAGTCGACGCACCTGCCGCTCAAGGTCAACGCCGGAGGCGTGATCCCGGTCATCTTCGCGTCGTCGATCCTCTCGCTGCCGCAAACGCTGACGCTGATGTTCGCCGACAGCCCGATGCTCTCGCGGCTCTTGGAGACGGTGCGTCCGGGCGAGCCTCTCTACGAGCTGATCTACGTGCTCGGCATCGTCTTCTTCTGCTTCTTCTATGTGTCGATCATCTTCAATCCCAACGAGGTGGCCGACAACATGCGCAAGTACGGCGGGTTCATACCGGGTATCCGGTCCGGCAAGCCGAGCGCGGAGCACATCAACGACATCCTGACGAAGCTGACACTGGTGGGCGGCTTGTATCTCGCGGCGATCTCGCTGATTCCCGATCTGATGCTGCACGGCGCGAAGATCCACCATCTTCCGGTGATCGGGAACTGGGCCGACGCGAACATGCCGCGCTGGCTGCTGGAAGGCCTCAATGTCCGCTTCTACTTCGGCGGCACGTCGCTGCTGATCGTGGTCGGGGTCGCAATGGACTTTGTGAACCAGATCGAGTCGCAGCTGCTGATGCGCCACTACGAGGGCTTCACGCCGCGTGCGGGCCGGATTCGGGGGCGCCACTCCTTCGCGTGAGCAAGGCGGCTGGCCCTCCGGGGCGGCCGGGAGCATTCCATCATGATCGTGCGTAAGAGTCCCATGGAGATCGAAAGGATGCGGGCCAGCGGCCAGCTGGTTGCCCGCATTCTGTCCGCTCTCCACGGAGCGGTCCAGCCTGGCACGACGACGATGGACTTGGAATTGATGGCAGTGGCGATGATCCGGAACGCGGGCGCCACGCCCGCGTTCAAGGGCTACTACGTGCCGGCCGTGGGCAAGAAGTTTCCCGCGGCTCTGTGCACCTCCGTGAACGAGGAGGTCGTTCACGGGATTCCGTCGCGACGGCGCATCCTGCGCGAGGGTGACATCGTGAAGGTCGATTGCGGTGTCCTGCTGGACGGCTACTACGGGGACTCGGCGACGACCATCCCCGTCGGCCGGATCTCGGAAGACGCTGAGCGGCTGCTGCGGGTGACGCGGGAGTCGCTGGACCTCGCGGTCGAGCAGATGGTGGACGGCCGCCGCCTGTTCGACGTCAGCGGAGCGGTGCAGCGGCACGTCGAGGGCAACGGCTTTTCCATCGTGAAGGAATTCGTTGGACACGGCATCGGCAGACAGCTGCACGAGGAGCCCCAGGTGCCGAACCACATCGATCCGAAGATGCGCAACGTTCGCTTGCGCGTCGGCATGGTGCTGGCGATCGAGCCCATGGTTTCCGCGGGAGACCCTGGAACGCGCATCCTGCGGGACCGCTTCACAGCGGTGACGCGGGACGGCTCGAACGCCGCCCACTACGAACACTGTGTTGCGGTCACTCGCGAGGGTCCGCAGCTGCTGACGGTGGTTTGACGGATGGACCGGGAGCGAGCATGGGCGCTGGAGGAGACAGGCGCGAGGCAACACCGATCGAGACGACCGGAACGGTGGTCGAGGAACTGCCGAACCTGCTGTTCCGGGTGCGGCTCGAGAGCGGCCACGTCGTGGGCGCTGCAGCGACCGGGCGGCATGCGATGGATTTCCTCCGGCTGCTGCCGGGCGACCGCGTGCGCGTGCGGCTCTCGCCGCGCGACGCGACGCGGGCGAGGATTCTAGGACGGGCGGAAAGATGAAAGTACGGGCATCGGTAAAGAAGCTTTGCAACAACTGCAAGATCATCCGGCGGCAAGGCGTCGTGAGGGTGATCTGCACCAACCCGAGGCACAAGCAGCGCCAGGGCTAGGCCCCGGCAGGAGAGGCGATATGGCTAGATTCGAGGGCGTCGACATTCCCGACAACAAGCGGGCAGAGGTTTCGTTGACCTACCTATACGGCATTGGAGTGACGCGAGCGCGCTCGCTGCTTCACCGGGCCGGCATCGATTTCGGCAAGCGTATGGGCGAGCTGGACGATCTGGAGATCACGTCGCTGCGCAGCCTGCTCGAGGAGGAGCGTGCCGTGGAGGGCGACCTGCGCAAGGAGGTTGCCATGAACGTGCGCCGGCTGATGGAAATCGGCTGCTACCGTGGTCTCAGGCACAGGCGCGGCCTGCCCGTGAGGGGGCAGCGGACGCACACCAACGCCCGCGGCCGGAAGGGCGCGCGGCGCGGTCAGATTGCGAACAAGAAGAAGGCGACCAAGTAGGCGCGGGGAGAGGATCGATGGCTAAGCCCAAGAGCAAGGACAAGAAGCGATTCAAGAGCCGCCAGAAGAAGAACGTGCCGATCGGGATCGTGCACGTGAAGGCGACGTTCAACAACACGATCGTGACCATCACTGATCTGGAAGGCCGCACGGTCTCGTGGTCGAGCGCCGGGTCGCTGGGATTCCGGGGCTCGCAGAAGGGAACGCCGTTCGCGGCGCAGCAGGCCAGCCTAACGGCGGCGAACAACGCCAAGGAACACGGAATGGAGCGGGTCGTCGTGCGCGTGAAGGGGCCCGGAAGCGGGCGCGAGTCAGCCGTCCGGGCGCTCGCCGCGGCAGGCATCCAGGTCACCCACATCAAGGACGTGACGCCGATTCCGCATAACGGCTGCCGGCCGCCGAAGAAGCGCCGCGTCTGAGGGGCAGGGAGGAACGCATGGCAAGAAACCGGGGACCGGTGGTCCGCCGCTCGAGGCGGCTCGGCATGGCGCTCGACCCGAAGTCGGAGCGCCAGCTCGACAAGCGCCCGTACGCGCCGGGACAGCACGGCAAGACGCAGCGGCCGAGAAAGATGCTCGGCTACGCACTGCAAGTGCAGGAGAAGCAGCGCGCGCGCTTCATGTATGATGTACTTGAGCGCCAGTTCCGCAACTACTACAAGCGTGCGGCGCGGATGCCGGGCGTCGTAGGCGACAATTTGCTTAGCCTGCTGGAACGGCGCTTGGACAATGTGGTTTTCCGGCTCGGCTTTGCCGTCTCCCGGCGGCAGGCCCGGCAAATCGTCAACCACGGCCACGTGCAGGTCAACGGAGGAAAGGTAGACATTCCGTCGTTCCTGGCACGGCCTGGCGATGTAGTAGAGATCAGAGAGGGGAGTCGCGAGCACGGCGGGGTCCGCTTGGCGTTGGAGGCACCAGTGCTTCCGAGGACGCCGGGCTGGCTGGAGCAGTCGCCCGCGGAATTCCGGGGTCGCGTGCTGAGCGCGCCCTCCAAGGAGGACCTCGAGACCTCGCAGATCAACGCGCAGTTGATCGTCGAGCTGTACTCGAGGTAGGTTCCGCAAACGAGCCCGGCGGGCGGGCTTTAGAAAGCAGAGAGAAGGCAGACATCGTATGTGGAGAGGATTCCAGAAGCCCAAGCGGCTGGCGGTCGATTCGGATTCGCTGCAGGAGACCTACGGCAACTTTAGCGCCCAGCCGTTCGAGCGGGGATTCGGCACGACGATCGGCAATTCGCTGCGCCGGGCCCTGCTGAGCTCGATTGAGGGCGCGGCGATCAGCGCGGTCCGGATCGAGGGCGTCTCGCACGAGTTCACTCCCATCCCGGGAGTGGTCGAGGATGCCACGGATATCATCCTGAACCTGAAGCAAATTCCCCTGAAGCTGCATGGCGAAGGCTCGCGGATCGTCCGGCTTCGCGTTACCGAGCCCGGAGAGGTCTACAGCGGGGCGATCGAGACGGACGCCGACGTGGTGATCCTCGATCCGGACGTGTACATCGCCACCGTCAGCGACGACGGCGTTCTCGACATCGAGATGCGTGTCAAGCTCGGACGAGGCTACGTTTCGGCCGAGAAGAACTACGACGACGATCTGGCTGTGGACTACATTCCGATCGACTCCGTTCATTCGCCGGTGCATCGAGTCAAGTACAAGGTCGACTCGGCACGCCTCGGGCAGATGACCGACTACGAGAAGCTGAACATGGAACTGTGGACCAACGGCGCCGTGACCCCGCAGGACGCGATCGGCCTCGCGGCGAAGCTGCTCAAGGATCACATGCAGATCTTCATCAACTTCGAGGAGGAGGCGGCGGCAGTCGAAGCGGTGGCCGAACTGCATGCGGACCGGTTCACCGAGCACCTCAACAAGTCGGTCGACGACATGGAACTCTCGGTGCGGTCGTACAATTGCCTGAAAAACGCGAACATCCAGACGATTCGAGACCTCGTGGTGAAGTCGGAGTCCGACATGATGAAGGTGAAGAACTTTGGCCGGAAGTCCCTGGAAGAGATCAAGGACATCCTGGAGACCATGGGGCTTCAGTTCGGCATGCGCGAGGACGAGCACGGCCGGCTGATCCCGAGGCAATCCGTCGGCGAGCATGCCTAGTAGGGAGCTGTTTCAATGAGGCACAGAAAAGGCGGCTACAAGCTGCAGCGGGACCCGTCCGCGCGTCGGGCGCTGTTGCGAGGCCTGACGACGAGCATGATCCTGCACGAGCGCATCGAGACGACTGTCACGAAGGCGAAAGCGGTCCGGCCGCAGGTCGAGCGGATCATCACCCTCGCGAAGCGCGACACCCTGCACGCGCGCCGGCAGGCGGCTTCCTACCTGTTCGAGCCCGCAGCGGTCAAGAAGCTCTTCGACAGCATCGGCCCGCGATTCGCGGACCGCGCCGGCGGCTACACACGCATCGTGCGTCTGGGCCCTCGGCAGGGCGACGGCGCGGAGAAGGCGATTCTCGAGCTGCTCGGAACGCGTCTGGCGAAGAAGGGCGAGGAAAAGAAGAAGCGGCGGGAAGCCCGCATCCAGAAGGAAGCCGACGAGACTGCGGAGACGGCGGGCGACGGGACTTAGAGCCCTTGCTGCCATTGGAATCAGGGAACCATTCGATTCCGCTTCAGCGGGGATTGGCCCTGATACCCGTCCTTGCGGTCGCGTTGGCTGCTTGCTCGGGCAGCGAGCCGGACGTCGGGCAGGTCGCGGCGGAGGTGAACGGAGAGCGGATCACGTACGCAGACCTGGCCCGCTATGAAGTCTCCAGAATCCAGGACCTTCGCAGTTCCGCGGGTTCGTTGGACGCCCGGCAGGAGCTGCTGCAGCGCATGGGCCTGCTGCGCGAGCTCGTCGACCAGCGGGTCCTGCTGCAGAGGGCTGACGCGCAGGGCCTGGCCGTGGCGGACAAGGATGTGGACGCCGCGATCGAACGCCACCGGCTGGCGTACGGCACGTCCGAGGACTTCCAAGAGTTCCTGGACGGCGCAGGCATAGAGCTGCGCGATTTCCGGAATGAACTCCGACGCCAGCTGACAGTCGAGAAGCTGCTGAACCGCGAGATCGCGTCCAAGGTGCGCGTCGGCGAGACCGAGATGCGCGAGTACTACGATAATCACCTCGCGGCCTTCGCGGTGCCCGAGCAGCAGTTGCACCTCGCCCAGATCCTGGTCACGGACACGCAGGTCGCCCCGGTTCCCAATCTGCGCAACGATGACGCGACGGACCTGGAGTCGGCACGCCGCAAGATCCAGCGCATCCGCGAGGAACTCGACTCGGGCGCGGACTTCGAGCAGCTCGCCTTGCACTATTCGGAGGATCCGGTCTTCGCCGCCAACGGCGGCGACATGGGCTTCATTTCTCAGTCGTCGCTCGAGAAGACCGACGTCCGCCTGCGTCGCGCCTTGGTTGCGTTGGAGCCGGGCGATGTCTCGCCCGTGGTTCAGACGGACGGTGAGTTCCGAATACTGCACCTGATCGCGATCGAGCCCGCCGGGAGACGGGAATTCGACGATCCGGGAGTGCAGGATTCGATACGGGAAGTTCTGGCCAACCGCAAGCGGCAGCTGCTGCGGTCCGCCATGTACGAGGTCGAGCGCAACCGGTCTCGTATTCGCAACTACCTGGCCGAGCGGATCGCTGACGGTCACGGCATCGGGGATTGAGCGGGATCCGCCCGCTGCCGCGCGGGTGCTATACTCGCATGTCCGGTGCATGTCGCAGACGGCATTCTACCCGTGACCGGCTGCGTCGCCGCGCACATTGCGAGTTCCGCGTGGCTCTACTCCACTTGCCGCGACCTAGAGGTTGCGGAGGCGTCGAAGATGGGCCTCGCATCCGCCGCGGCCTTCGTGATCTCGACGATCCAGTTCCCGGTCGCGGGCCTTCCTGCGCACCTGGGACTCTACGGCTTGCTCGGGATCTTGCTGGGAAGGCGGGCCTTCCCAGTCTTGTACGTGTGCCTGCTCTTTCAGTCCCTGCTGCTGCAGCACGGCGGGCTGCTCTCGCTGGGCGTGAACTCGCTGAATATGGGGCTCGGGGCTTTCGTCGGCTGGTGGCTGTGGCGACTCCTCCCGGCGCGGCGCGGCCTGAAGGCGCTTGCGGCAGGCTTGGTGGGCGCGCTGCTGCCTGCCCTGCTGCTCGCATGGGAATTCGAGCTCGCGAGCTATGGTCGAGGCTTCTACGTAGTCGTTTCGCTCTACGCCGTGGTCGCTGCGATCGAGGCGGCAGTCACGGCTCTGGCCGTATCGTTCCTAGGGCGCGCAAAGCCGGAAATCTTCCCGCAGGGCGCCCGGTGACGGGGCGCGCGGCCAGAGTCGCGGCGGCTTGGATTTGCGTCCCGCTCATCGCGCAGGCGCATGGAATGCAACTCGAGGTCGAGACGGCCTCTCGAGCCGTGGTCGTGCGCTGCGCCTACTCGAGCGGGGAGCCGGCCGACGCGGAGGTGCTGGTGTACTCTCCGTCCGAACCCGCCCGGATCTACCAGAGGCTCCGCACGGACATCCGCGGCAGGGCCAGCTTCGTGCCGGACGCCGCCGGGCTGTGGAGGGTCGTGGTGGACGACGGACTTGGTCACCGGACCGAGCTGGACGTGTCTGTCGACGATGCCGGCGGAGCGACGGGCAGTTCCGGTGGAGCTGCGTTCGCGATTCGCGATATCGTCGTGGCAGGGCTGGTATTGGTGCCGGTCGTTTGGTGGATGATCCGCAAGCGCGAGGCTGGGACGTGAGAGAGTTCGACAGCACCCTGGCGGCCCCGGGCTCTCCCCTGGTGGCAATGGATCCTCTCGTCAAGCTGTGTGCTGCGCTCTGCTCGGTGCTGGCAATTTCGACGTTCCCGGCGGGCGCTGGCTGGCGGTATCCGGCCGTTCTCGCGGTTCTGGCCTGCGTCTCGGCTCTGTCGAGGGTGCCTGTGCGCTACCTGCTGCACCGATCCCTGGCCGCGACGCCGTTCATCGCGATGGCGGCGGCACTGCCGATTGCCTCCGCAGCGCCGGGCGGGTACGGTCTCGCAATGGCCGTGGCGTGGAAGGCTTACTCGGCGATCCTGCTGCTCTCGATGCTGGCCGCGACGACCTCGATCGGGGATCTTGTCGAGTCGCTGCGGCGCCTTGGTGCTCCCCGCGGCCTTGCCCTGACCGCGATCCTGATGCATCGGTACCTGTCCGTGCTGCTCGAGGAATGGCGGCGCGTCGCTCGGGCGCGGGACTGCCGGACTGGCGGGCGCGTTGCTGCCCGGCGGACCCGGCTATGGGCGAATCAGGCCGCCATGGTGTTCGTTCGCGGCTGGGACCGAGCCGATCGCGTGGCACACGCTATGCTGGCCCGGGGATTCCGAGGCGAATTCCCCCGGAAGACAAGGCCCCGACTCCGCGTGCGGGACTTGGCTACCGGCTTGCTGCTGCCGGCGGTGGTGATTGCCCTGCGGTTAGTCTAGGTCCAGCCGTCGCGCCCAGATGTTCCGATACCGGACCGGGTTGCCGTGCGCCTGGAGCAGAAGCGGCAGGTGGGCCGCATGGGGCGAGTACTCGGTCGGAGCCCTGTGTCGCATCGGCCCCATCATTTCCTTCCGGTGGTGCAGCAGGACTCCGTTATGGATGACGGTCACGTAGGCCGGCTTGTCGAGCTCGCCGTCATCGAAACGCGGGGCCTCGAAGATGATGTCGTATGCCTGCCATTCGCCCGGCTTGCGGGAGGCGTTGACGAGCGGCGGATACTGCCCGTAAATCGCGCCTGCCTGCCCGTCGGCGTAGCTGATGTTGTCGTAGGAATCCAGGACCTGGATCTCGTAGAGTTCCATGATCAGGACCCCGCTGTTGCCGCGAGCCTGACTCGAGCCGTTCGGCTCGGCCGGCGCGGCCCACTCGATATGCAGCTGCACGTCACCGAACGATTCCTTGGTTCTGTGGCTGCCTGTGCCGGGAACGATTTCCATGTACCCGTTCTCGACCTTCCAGCCCGGTTCGAGGATCTTGCCGCCTCGACCGCGCTGGACCCACTGCGAGAGATCCGTGCCGTCGAATAGCGCGATGGCGTCCGACGGCGGCCTGCCTGGCTCATCGGGGCTTCCTCTCGTGCCGGGTTCCACGATCCGCGGGCGCGACCGGGCATCGTCATGGACCCTCCAGCGGTCGCCGGGAAGGAACGGAGTGTCCGTGTATCCGGTCGGGTGCTGCTTGGCACCCTCCGCCCCTGCCAGGCCGGCCGGTGTGAGCGCCAGAAGCGCGGCAAGAATCACAAATGGGGTCATCGGGCTTCGCTCGCGAGTTCAAGTATGCCATACAGCTCCTTAGGAATACGGACCGGAACGGGAGGCCCACGAAGTTCTGGTAGACTTGCGCAAAGCTCGATGCAGCAGCCTTTCACCGACGAGAGTCTCGTCACGGTTTTCTCCTCCCGGACCCACTTGGCCAACATAGAGGCGGAGGTCATTCAGTCGCTGCTCGAATCGGCCGGGATCTCGTGCTGGGTAGCGCGGGAGAACGTCATCCAGCAGCCGGTTGGGAATGTGCTCCTGAAGGTGCTGGAGTCCCAGGCAGACGAAGCCATGGCGCTCCTTAGGGAGGCTTCCGCCGCAGGGTCCGACAGCGCATGACGCCCGGGGCAAAGTGGCTCGGATCACTGATTGTCCTGGCGGCGCTAGGATTCGGGGCGGCGTTCGTTCCCGGCACCGGCCATCAGCCGCCGCGGCTTGTCGTCGTGCTCGTGATCGACCAGCTCCGCGCCGACTACATCGAGCGGTTCCAGGATCACTACCGGGGCGGCCTGGGCTGGCTGCTCGACAGGGGTGCCTATTTCCCGCGCGCTGCCTACCGCTATTCCGCAACGTTCACGGCCGCAGGCCACGCCACGATCTCGACCGGCAAGCATCCCGCGAGCCACGGAATCGTCGGCAACTCGTGGCGAGAGAGCGCCCGGGGCGAGGTCTACAGCGTCGCGGACGATCGGTACCCGGCCGTGGGCGGGCCGGGCGAGTCCAGGTCGCCTCTTGCACTGCTCGCGGACACTCTGGGAGACGGGCTCAAGGACGCGCATGGCGGCTCGCGGGTCTACTCGGTGTCGACCAAGGATCGCTCGGCAATCCTGCTTGCGGGAAAGGGTGCGGACGGCGCCTTCTGGTTCGAGCCGGATTGCGGCTGCCTCGTCTCGTCGAGCTACTACGGGGAGGCTCTGCCCAGCTGGCTGGCTGAGTTCAACGCCACGCAACCTGCGGCAGCGTACGCAGGCAAGGACTGGCACAGGCTGCACGACGACGCCTCCCTCTACGACAGTCTGGCCAGGCGGGATCGCTTTCCCACCGAGGCGGACGGAATCGAAACGGATTTCCCCCACGCCCGTCCCGCGGAGGGCTACGAGTCGACGCTTGCGGCCACGCCGTTCTCGGACGAGATCACCCTTGGCGCGGCGCTCGCAGCACTGCGTTCCGGCGAGCTCGGTACGGACGGCGAGCCCGACCTGCTAGCGCTCGGGCTGTCGGCGACTGACTCGATCGGGCACCGATACGGCCCGTTCAGCCAGGAGGCGATGGACAATCATTTGCGCCTGGACCGCGGCCTGGCCGATCTCATCGAGGCGATCGATGAGATCGTGGGCCTGGACCACGTCGTGTTCGCGCTTAGCGCGGACCACGGCGCGATGCCCCTGGTCGAGCACCTGCAGGCGAGCGGCGTTGCCGCTGAACGCTTTTCCGTGGCGGCCCTGTGGGACGGCGCCCGGAGAGCCACCGACGACTGCGGCGCGGGTCCGGCGAGCGAGACGGTCGCGGACGCCTCAGGCAGGCGGCTCTACTGGGACGAGAGCGCGCTGCGCGAGCGGGACCTGAACCCTGGCGAAGCCAGCGAATGTGTCGCTGATTGGTTGCGCAGCCAGCCGGGAGTCGAAGCAGTCCTTACAGCGGGACAGCTGTCGGCCGGCGGAGGCGGGCCGCTCGAGGCATTGTTCGAGAGGGCGTTCTTCCCGGGCCGCTCGCCACATATCCAAGTGCATCTGCACCCGTACCTGTACGTGGGCGGGGAGACGGGGACCGGCCACGGGACAGCCCACGCACACGACCGCCGCGTGCCTGTCCTGCTGGCTGGCTCGGGCATCTCGCCCGGCCGCCATGAGACCGCTGCAGGGCCCGCGGACTTGGCTCCGACCCTGGCTGCGGTCCTCGGCGTAACCATGCCTCCAGCGCCCAGCACGCGCGTGCTGCGCGAGGCCTTGCGCAGCGGACCGCGCTAGTGCGATCGGCGGCGTGGCGGAAGGGCGTGTGCGGGCCGTCGGAGTATGCGTTCTTCGTGGATCCCGAAACGGGAGCGTCCGTGCATCGGCTGACCGGCCACCCGTCGATCAGCCATCCCACCTACTTCCTTCAATGCTCGTTCACCGAGGATCAGAGCCACCTGTTGTTCACCGGGTATCGCAGCGGCTCCGCGCAACTGTTCGAAGTGGGATTCCCGGACGGAGGCATCCGCCAGCTGACCGGCGGGGACCCTATCCATCCCTTCTCGGCGGTACTCGCTCCGGATGGAGCGGTCTTCTTCGTGCGCCGAGGGGCGATCTGGAGAATCGACTGCCAAAACCTGGATGAGGATCTCATCGCCGAGAGCGGCGGGCAGCTCGGCGAGTGCTCCTTGAGCCCGTCGGGCAACTCGTATGTCGCGGCGTGCAAGCGGGCCGGCGGATGGGGGCTGGTCGTGGGCACCGTCGACGGACGGGAGTCCGGCTTCATCGAATTCCCCCGCGCCATCATCCATCCCCAGTTCAATCCCGTGAATCCGAATTGGATCGAGTTCGCCGGGGACCCGGCTCCCCGGATGCACCGCGTGCGACGGGACGGGACCGGCCTGGAATGCCTCCACTGCCACGGCAACGACGAGTTCATTGTCCACGAGACGTTTCTCGGCGCGTCCGAGGACCTGGCGTTCTGCGTCTGGCCGCATTCATTGCGGCGATTGGAGTGGCGCACCGGCGAGATTTCGGAGATCAGCGCCTTCAACGCATGGCACATCACGCCGAACCGGTCCGGCACGCGGATTCTATGCGACACCGCGCATCCCGACATCGGGCTGCAGCTGGTCGACGTGGCTTCCGGCGAGCGCACGACCGTGTGCATGTCGCGCGCGAGCTCGCGAGGAACGCAGTGGCGCCTGTCGCGCTATGCGGTCGCCGAGGATTGGGAGCGGGCGCGCAAGGCGGCCGAGAAGCAACGTTCGCTGAGCTGGATGGAAATGGCCGCCGATACCGTTTACGGACCGCAGTGGACGCATCCGCACCCGTCTTTCTCGCGGGACGAGTCGATGGCAGTTTTTGCAAGCGACATGTCCGGCTGCACGCAGGTCTACGTAGCGGAGATACCGCCGTCGCCGGATCGCGCCTGAAAGCGGAAATCCAGTCCGAACAGGCTGCGGAAGTTGTCGCTCGTGCACTGCGCGATCTGCTCGAGCGAGACTCCGTGCACCTCCGCGAGGGCGCGTGCCGTCTCGACCACGAAGCGCGGTTCGTTGCGACGGATCTTCCGGTGTGGCGCGGGCGTCAGGTAGGGCGCGTCGGTCTCGACAAGCAGGCGGTCCAGAGGTGTCCACCGAGCTGTTGCCCGAAGGTCGTCGGACCGGGAGAACGTGAGCACGCCGGAAAACGACAGCAGGAAGCCCATGTCCAGGCAGCGCAGTGCCTGCTCGGAGGATCCCGTGAAGCAGTGCATGATGCCGCCGAGGCCTTTGCCTGCCCAGTGCCTGCCCAGCAGGTCCAAGGTGTCGTCCCACGCATCGCGGGTATGGATCGCGATCGGCTTGCCTCTGGCGCCGGCGATTTCAATCTGCTCGACGAAGGCTCGTTTCTGGGTATCGCGAGGGGAATTGGCGTAGTGGTAGTCGAGGCCGATCTCGCCGACCGCCAGAACCTCCGGATGCTCGCAGAGCGCGTCGACGCGGCTCGCCGCCGCGCCATCGAACTTACTTGCGTCGTGCGGATGGACGCCCACAGTCGCGGCGATATCCTCATGGGTCTCGGCGAGCCGCACCGCCGCTTCGAGGTCCGGGGGGCCGTCTCCCGTGCCGATGGCCATCATGAACGAGACCCCGGCATCGCGGGCCCGGGCGATTACGGCGTCGCGGTCGCCATCGAATGCCCGGCTGTCCAGGTGGCAGTGCGAGTCGACGAGCATCGCGATCCCGTCCTGCCGATCAGCTGAGCCGGGCGCCGACCGGCGTTTCGTCGGGGAATCGGGCCAGGCGCGGCGTGCCGCGCCCCAGGGACGCCGCCACGACCATGCCCTGCGAAACCTGTCCCATCATCTTCCGCGGCTTGAGATTCGCCACGACAGCGATCCGCCTTCCGACCAATTCCTCGGGTGCGTACGCCTCGGCGATGCCCGCCAGGATCGTTCGCGGCTCGCTCTCGCCGATGTCGACCTGCAGCTTCAGCAGCTTGTCGGACTTCCTGACCCGTTCCGCCGATTGGACCAGGCCGACTCGCATGTCGACTCGGGCGAAATCTCCGATCTCGATCTCAGGGGTGTCGATCTCGACCCGTTCCGCGGCGCGCGGCTGTCCCATCAGCTCCGCCTGCTCGGCCAGCGCGCGCTCCTCGAGAATCTCCATCTGCTCGACCGCCTTGGCTACGTCGAGCCTCGGATACACTGCTTGCTGCTGGCCGGCGGGGGTGCCCGCGGCCAGTCCGCCCCAGCGCAGGCCGTCCAATCGCACGTTCGCGACCAAGCCCTCCTGACCCAGCAGGATCCACACCCTCTGCGCCCCGTCGGGAATGACAGGCGCCAGCAGGGCGCAGGCGATCCGCAGCGCCTCGGCGGTGTTGTACAGCGTTGCGTCGAGCTGCAGCCGGGCGGACGCCTCCTTCGACTTCGCCAGCACCCACGGCTTGTGCTCGACAATGTACTTGTCGGCACGTGCCAGCAGCGCCCAGGCCGTCTCGAGCGCCCGCGAGAACGCGAACTTGCGGTAATGGCCGATGGCATCTGCAATGCACTCGGCGGCCAGACCCGGCAGGCCACCGTCGTCACCGCCGGCCGCCGCCGGGATGTTGCCTTTGCAGTAGCGCGAGAGCATGGAGGCGGTGCGGCTCGCGAGGTTGCCGATCCCGTTGGCGAGATCCGCGTTGTAGCGGGTCGCCAGAGCTTCGTGCGAGAAGTTGCCGTCCTGACCGAAAACGATCTCTCGCAGCAAGTAGTAGCGCAATCCGTCCGTGCCGACGACTTCCTTGATAGGGAGCGCCCGGACGATATTGCCCTTCGACTTTGACATCTTGCCGCCCTGGAATATCAGCCAGCCGTGAGCCCAGACCTGCCTGGGAAGCGGCAGGCCGGCGGCCATCAGGAAGGCGGGCCAGAACACGGCGTGGAAACGCACGATCTCCTTGCCGACCAAGTGGACGTCGATCGGCCACAGGCGCTCGTAGTCGGTCTCTCCGCTTTCCTCCTCCCCGTAGCCGATGGCGCTCATGTAGGTCGTGAGGGCGTCGAACCAGACATAGAACACGTGCTGAGGGTCGTTCGGCAGCGGAATTCCCCAGCGCAGGCTCGACCGGCTGATCGAAAGGTCCTTGAGGCCGCCCCGCACGAACGCGAGAACCTCGTTCCGGCGGGTGTCCGGCTGGATGAATTCCGGCTGCGATTCGTACAGGTCGATCAGCCTCTGCTGGTAGTCGGAAAGCCGGAAGAAGTAGTTCTCCTCGGTCACCGTAGTGATCTGTTCGGGGTCCGACAGGGCCGCCTCTTCGTCCGTGACGAACGCCTCGTCACCCAAATGGTATTTGCCCGTGTAGGAATCCTTGTAGATGGCTCCGTTCGCCAGGCAGCGCTCGAAGATCCTGCGGACCGCTAGGGCGTGACGCGGGTCGCTGGTTCGCCGGAAATAGTCGTACTCGAGTCCGAGTTCGTCCCATTCCTTGCGAAACGCTGCCGATATGCGGTCGGTGAACTGCTTCGGCTCGAGCCCGGCCGCACGCGCCGACTTCTCCACTTTCTGCCCGTGCTCGTCGGTGCCCGTGGTCAGGTAGGCCTCGTCGCCCAGCATGCGTCGGAACCGCTTGATCGTGTCTGCCACGATCGTCGTGTACGCGTGCCCGATATGGGGGGCGGCGTTGACGTAGTAGATCGGCGTCGATAGAGAGAACCTAGGCATCGCGCGGGGACTTTACCCTAGTCTCGCACGCGGGCACGGGCCCGAATCTTGGCGTTCAGGAGCCCTGGCGGCGCAGGAATTCGTGGTTCGCCTGCTCCCATACCCGCTTGAACGGAACGCCGTGCTCGCGGGCCAGCTTGCGGCAGTCCTCGTACTCCGGCGCGAAGTTCGACCCGCTTCCCGCCGGTCCGGCGGTCTTGACCCGAACGGTGCCGTACCGCGTGCTGACTTCCTGCCATGCGCGCTCCAGGGTTCGCCTTCTCGCGGGAGCCTCCCGAATCCCGATCGTGGATGTCTCCGACAGCATCAGCTCGCCAAGCGCGACGCGGTCCGGCGGGGCGGCGAGAACGGTCAGGCTGAAGCCAGGGCGGTTTTTCTTCATATAGACCGGGGCCAAGGTCACGTCGAGCGCTCCGGCTTCGAGCAGGCGCTCCATCGCGTAGCCTGCCATCTCGGGCGTCATGTCGTCGATGGTCGCCTCGAGGACCCAGACTTCACCGGGTGCGTGGTCGGGCTCGCCCGCCTCGCCGACCAGCACGCGCAACAGGTTCGCGCGTCCGGGAAAATCCCGCGTGCCGGCTCCGTAGCCGCTGCCGGAGATCCGCATGGGCGGTGGCGGGCCGAAGGCGAGGCTGAGCGTGACGGCGAGCGCGGCGCCTGTCGGAGTAGTCATCTCGACAGGCGGACCGTCGGAATACGTCGGCACGCCCTCGACGAGCCTCGCCGTCGCCGGCGCCGGTACCGGCATGGTGCCGTGGGCCGCCTGCACCGTCCCGCTGCCGAGGTTGATCGGGGAGCAGTGGACTTGGTCGATGCCCATGGCGCGGAGGCCCGCGCACGAGCCGACGATGTCGGCGATCGAGTCGAGTGCCCCGACCTCGTGGAAATGGACCGTTTCGACCGGTATGCCGTGGGCGCGCGCCTCGACCTCGCCGAGCCTGCGGAACACCCGCAAGCTGTCGTCCTTGGTCCCTGCGTCAAGGTCCGAATCGCAAATGATGCGCTCGATCGTCGACAGGGAGCGGTGGGAGTGATCGCGAGCCGCGGCCACGTGGACCTTGGTGGCCGCCAGGCCGCCTCGCTTGACGCGCTCGGCATCGAGGGAAAGGCCGTCTATGCCCAGCTTGGCGATCGCCCCGCGCAGCGCCTCGACATCGAGGCCCGCGTCGACAAGCGCACCGAGCAGCATGTCCCCGGCGATGCCGGAGAAGCAGTCCAGATAGCAGACTCTCACGTTGGATGCCGTGCGGAACCGAGCGGGCGACTCGCCGCTCATCCTAGCATGGCGACCCGCTTGCCCCAGGCTCAGCGCCTCGGGTATCGGATTCTGCCTGCCGCCGCTTGCCGGGCCGTTCGCCGACGAGTTCCAGGAACGCCAGAGACGCTTGCGAGAGCGACCGCCGGGCGGGATAGACAAGCCGGATTGTCCGCTCGACGCCTAGTTCGCGAACCTCGATCTCGCACAGCGCGCCACTCTGGATCTGCTGCTCGACGCACATCTTCGGCAGGAACGCCACACCCAGATTCCTCTGCACGAGGCGTCGGATCGTCTCGATGGTGGGCATCTCGATCGCCATGTTGAGCTGTACCTGGTGCTTCCGGAACGCCTCGATCACGCGGGCCCGGTACGGCGACACCACGTTGTGCGCGATGAACGTCTCGTTGCCGAGTTCCACGATGCGGATTTCACCGCGCCCCGCGAAGCGATGCTCGGGCGAGACCACGAACGTGAGACGGTCTTGGTAGAGGCGGAAGATCCGGAGCCTGGGATCGCCCGGGTCGTAGCTGATGGCACCCATCTCCAGCGAGCCTTCGAGCACCGCCTCGGGAATCCGGCTGGAAAGGCTCCGGCGCAGCTCGACCTGGATCCCCGGATACCTCATGCGGAATGCCTCGACGTGTCCGAGGAGGTAAAGCGCGGTTGACTCGTTGGCCCCGATCATGAGCTTGCCCGTGCGGAGGTCGCGCAATTCCTCCAGCGCGAACCGCAGCTTGCGCTCGAGCGCGACGAACTGCTTCGCGTGGGCCGAGACTTCCCGTCCGGCATCGGTCAGGTGAAGCTTGCGGGATGTCCGGTCGATCAACTGGAATCCGAGGTCGTTCTCGAGGCGCTTCACGGCCAGGGAGATTGCCGGCTGCGATCGGAACAGCTTCTGGCCCGCCTGGGAGAAGCTGCCCTCCGCAGCCACAGTCTCGAATACGCGCAGCAGGGACAGATCCATATTCAGAACTTATCGTACATCCAAAAAGAATAAATTTGCCTTATTGCGGTGATTGCGTTCTACTGTAGTGTAGAGACCGGATCGAATGACCGATCAAGTGCATATCTTCGACACGACGCTGCGTGACGGCGAGCAGTCTCCAGGCTGCAGCATGACGACGCCCGAGAAGCTGCGTGTGGCCCGAGCGCTCGTGGACATGGGGGCCGACGTCATCGAAGCCGGATTCCCGATTGCCTCGGACGGGGACTTCGACGCGGTCCGGGCGGTGTGCCGCGAGCATCCGGGAGCGCACATCGCGGCGCTGGCTCGGGCCATGCCCGCGGACATCGACCGCGCGGCGGCGTCTCTGGACGGCCATCCGAAGCCGCGCATCCACTGCTTCATCGCGACCAGCGAGATCCACCTGAAGTACAAGTTCAACAAGAGCCAGGAGGAGATCCTCGAAGAGGCCGTCGCGGCGGTCGAGCAGGCCAAGCGCTTCGTGGATGACGTGGAGTTCTCCGCCGAGGACGCGACACGCACCGACATGGACTACCTGTGCCAGATCTGCGTCGCGGCGGCGGATGCGGGCGCCACGGTGGTCAACATACCGGACACCGTGGGCTTCATGACTCCCGACGACTACGCGGAACGGATCGCACGCGTGGTTGACGCGCTCGACGGACGGGCCGAGGTGAGCGTTCACACGCACGACGACCTAGGGGTGGCGGTGGCCAACGCAGTCGCCGCGCTGCACGCGGGGGCGCGCCAGATCGAGTGCGCGCTCAACGGGATCGGCGAGCGCGCGGGCAACTGCGCTCTGGAAGAGGTCGTGGTGATCATGAAGGTGCGCCCGGACCGGGTGCCATTCCATTGCGGGATCGATGCCACGAAGCTCTACGGCGCGAGCCGGATCCTGAGCGAGTGCATCACGTTCGAGCCGCAGCCGAACAAGGCGATTGTCGGCCGCAACGCCTTCGCCCACGAAGCGGGCATCCATCAGGACGGCTTCCTCAAGCACCGCACGACGTACGAGATCATGACGCCCGAATCGGTCGGCGTACCGGCTTCGCAGCTGATTCTCGGCAAGCACAGCGGCCGTCATGCGCTGCACAAGCGAGTCGAGGACCTAGGCTACGGAAGCCTGAACCGGGACGAGATCCGCACCGTGTACCTAGCCTTCACTCACCTTGCCGACACCCGCAAGGGACTGACCGACGATGACATTGAGGCGCTGCTGGAGGAACTCGGATTCCGCCCGGTCGGAGAGGCCGTGGAGGCGCATGCCTGAGCTCCGCGCCCGAATTCTGCTGTAACCCGCTCTCTCGTCATATCGTCTTTATGTCTTCAGCACCGCATGGCCTGCTAGGCCGGTCGAAAACTGTGTATTTGAAGGCCGCGCGTCACGGGCGCGGCACCGCTGGCCCGGAGGCTTCATGGCTCACCTCTTCTTTCAAGTCTTGGCTGTTTCGCTGAGCGTCCTGCTGGTCGCTCCGTCGTTCGCGCAAGGCGTCGGTTCCGCGATTCAGATCCGCGTGCTCGCGGGCGATGGCGGGATCAACAATATCAACAGCAACGTTACAGTCGAGCCGGTGATCGAGGTGGCCGATTCCGCTGGCCAGCCAGTAGCGAAAGCCACTGTGACGCTCCGAGCGCCCGCGTCAGGGCCGAGCGTGACGTTTTTCGGCGCGTCGCGGGTTGCGACGATGACGACGGACGACCAAGGCAGGGTTCGTGTCAGCGGCATGCTGCCGAACACGATCGAGGGCTCGTTCCAGATCGAGATTCAGGCCGAGTACAACAACATGTCTGCCAGCGCGGCGATCACACAGTCCAACGCCGTCGCTCCAGGCGAGCCGAAGCCGAAGCGACGGGGCATCGGCTGGCGGATGATCGCGGCGATCAGCGCGGCAGCGACGGTGGGAATCATCGCGGGGGCGCTGGGCGGGGAAACCGAGCAGGCCACGCCCACGACCATTCGGATCGGCAATGTGGGAGTTGCCACTCCGCGTTAGGGATGCGGCCTTGCGAAGCATGCACCGATCCGGGCCGAACCACGAAAGAGTAGCCATGAAGACGTTTCTAACAGCGATCGCAACCCTGGTCCTCGGAGCGGCTTCGACAATGCCACTCGCCGCGCAGCTGGACGTAGCGGTGGAGGGTGTGAGCGATCCATCCGTTCTGGGAGACACGGTTGTCTTCGATTCGGACGGGATCGGCCAGAGGGTGTCCCAGCGGATGTACCTGACGTTCGATCCGGGAGTCGGGCAGAGCCTCACCCTTAGGACGGTACGCATCAAGGGTTCCACGGATTTCACGCACGAGATCAAGGACATCACGCGCCTGCCCGTGGTGATCCGAAACGAACTGCAGCTCGATCTGTTCGCGTTCTACCTGCCGACCGGGCCAGGGCCCGCCCAGGCCGTGCTTGAACTGACCCTGCGGCTCGAAGGGTCGGACCTCAGCCCGACGGACACTGTCTACACCGTCAACCTTGTCGGCAGGGTTCCGTCGTACTCCCTCAGCTACATTCTGCCGGGCGGAGTTTCCCGCAACGTTCCCGTCGCAGGCAGCGTGGACTTCGGCAACAAGGGCACCGGCCAGCCAACGGAGGCCACGCTCGTCCTTAAGAACAACGGAAGCGGCCCGGGCATCCTGCGGGGCGTCCAGATCACCGGCAGCTCCGTCTACGCAATGGTCGGTCCGCCGCCGTTTCCTACGCGGATCGAGCCGGGCAGGCAGCTCAGCATCCAGCTCGGATTCACGCCGACCACCACGGACGCGTACCGGGGGCTGATGACGTTTGACTTCGGCGGCCTGAAGCAGCAATTCAACCTGACCGGTGTCGGCGGGGACTTGCTGCAATACATGCTCAGATCCTATTCCGGGGATTCGGTTCTAGGATCGGCGACCCGGATCCAGTCCGGCAACACAATCACCTTCGGGCCTGGGGCGTCCAGCATCGAGATTGCTGGTCTGAACACCCGGCAGGGCGCGCAGCTGGTGCAGTCGATTGCCGTAACCGGGCCATTCGCGATCACCGCGGGCCCCAGTCTGCCGGCAAGCCTGCAGCCAGGCGAGAGCCTGAGTGTGCACATCGAGCCCGGTTCCGTCACCGTCGGGGAACTAACCGGGACGGTGACGATCGGTGACGCGTACTTCCCGCTTGCCCTCACCGTCCCGGCGCTTCCTTCGGTCGGCTTCTCTCGCGCCGGCGGGGAGGTTGCCGGCGCCGAGACGGTTCCCCTCGGACTGAGCTTGGCGCAGCCGTATCCGGTGGACTTGACGGGAGCGCTCGATCTAGAGTTCTCGCCAGTGGACTTCGCGAACGACCCGTCGGTCGAGTGGTCGACGGGAGGCCGCCAGGCGAGCTTCACGATCCCCGCAGGCCAGACCCAGGCGGTGTTCGCCCAGCGACGGACATCGATCGAGTTCCAAGCGTCGTCGGTTTCCGGTGAAATCGCCGTCACGGCGCGCTTCTCGGCTGATACGTGGGGCATCGACATCACGCCCGACCCGGTTCCCGACCTGCGATTCAGCGTAGAAATTCCGGCCTTGCCGGAAGTCCGCTTCTCGCGACCCGGCGGGACGGTTGGTGGCACCGAAGAGATTCCGCTCGGCCTGAGCCTGGCCCAGCCCTATCCGGTCGAGCTGACCGGTGCGCTGTCCTTAGAGTTCGTCCCGCTCGACTTTGACAGCGACCCGTCGGTACAGTGGTCGACGGGCGGTCGCGAGGTCGCCTTCACGATTCCCGCCGGAGCAACCGAGGCGGTGTTCGGAGGGAGCAGCCAGACGGTAAAGTTCCGGGCAGGTCTGGTCGAGGGCGAAATCATCATCGCGGCGCGGCTGGTTGCCGATTCGTGGAGGATCGACCTCACTCCCGAGACCGCACCCGAGGTGCGATTCGACGTGCAGGTTCCCGTCTTGCCCGAAGTTTTCTTTACGCGGTCCGGGGCGACGGTCCGAGGAGCCGAGCAGGTTCCTCTGGGCCTGAGTCTCGCGGAACCGTTTCCGATCGATCTATCCGGAAATCTGTCATTGGAATTCGTGGCGCAGGACTTTGACGGGGACCCGTCGGTGCAGTGGTCGACAGGCGGACGCCAGGTTGCTTTCACGATCTCCGCAGGCACGACAGCGGCAACGTTCGGAGCCGGTGCCGAAGAGGTGGAGTTCCGGGCCGGCAGCGTGCCGGGCGAGATCGTTGTAACCGCCCAGCTTCTGGCTGAGTCCTGGAATAGGGATGTTACGCCAGACGACCCTCCGGAGATCCGGTTCAACGTGGAGATCCCGGCCTTGCCAGCGGTCAGCTTTTCGAGCAGCGGCGCGATCGTGGGCGCTGCCGATCAGGTACCAATTGGGCTGACCATCGCCGAAGCCTATTCGACGGATATCATCGGTGCGGTCTTTCTGGCGTTCGAAACGCGCGTGTTCACAAGCGATCCGTCGGTGCAGTGGGCGACGGGGGGACGTGCGGTTGGGTTCTCGATTCCAAAGGGGTCGACCACCGCGACCTTCACCAACCTAGCCTCGACAAACTCGTTCCAGACCGGCACTGTAGCCGGGGAAATCGTGGTTACAGCCCGCTTTGTCTCGGTCGTCGATGGAATTCCCAGGTCGCTTGAGGAGGCCCAGGCCCAGCCCGGTTCCTTGGAAATTACGCCGGACACAGTGCCGGAGGCGAGATTCACCGTCATGGAAGCGGCGCCTGTGCTGCAGCGTGTGGCGCTTGGCTCGACAGGGCAGGGCAGGTTCAGCGTCCAGATCACGGGATACGCGACATCGCGAAGTGTCGATTCGCTGTCCTTCGCTTTCGCGGGCGCGGCGGGATCCGATCTCCGAACGCCGAGCCTAGATGCGGATGTGACGGAGGTTTTCCGTACCTACTACGGAGGAACCCAGTCCGTCAGCTTCGGCAGCCAGTTCACGGTGACCGTGGAATTCATGCTGGACGAGGGCGTCTTCGAGGATCTCAGCACCGTGTCAGTAACCGCGTCGAACGCATTCGGCGCGTCGAATTCCGTCGCGCTCTCGCTGAACTAATAGCGGCTGGAGTGCGACGCGACGCGGGCCTGCAAGGCCCCGCTCGGCTTGCGGGGCGCGGCCAAGTGCGTGCCGGTTTCGTCACTAGGTACGCGCCCAGCCCGACCGGTCACCTCCATATCGGTCACGCCGCCCACATGCTGTACGTCTGGGGCGTCGCGGGCATTGTAGGTGGCGATGTCCTGCTGCGCATCGAGGACCATGACCGGCAGCGATGCAGGCCGGAATACGAGTCCGGCATTCTCGAGGACTTGGAGTGGCTGGGCTTCCAGCCGGCAAACGAAGTCCGGCCTGTCTCCGGCGAGTTCCGGCAGAGCGATTGCGAGGCCACCTACGCCAGTGCGCTGGCAGGCCTTGCCGCGAAGGGACTCGTCTACCGCTGCATCTGCACCCGCAAGGTTCTAGAGGCCGCTGGACCTTCGGGGCCGGAGGGCGAGAGGATCTATCCCGGCTTCTGCCGGGACGCGGACCACGCGGCCACGTCTCGCCATGGGTTGCGGCTCGCATGGGAAGCCGATGCCCTCCCCGAGTCGTTTGCCGACGGCTTGCTCGGGCCGCAGCGGCAGAGCCCGGAGCGGCAGTGCGGCGACCTGCTGCTGCAGGATCGCCTCGGCCACTGGACCTATCAGTTCGCGGTGACCGTCGACGACATCCGGCACGGTGTCGATTTCGTGGTCCGCGGAGATGACCTCTTGGCGTCGACGGGCAGGCAGCAGCGCCTCGCGCGGATGCTGGGAGGCGGCGGGCCGCATCGCTATTTCCATCATCCGCTCGTGAAGGACGCAATGGGGACCAAGCTGAGCAAGAAGCAGCGCTCGCCGGCGATCCGAGATCTGCGTCTCGCTGGGGCGAGGCCCGAAGCCGTGCTCGGAGAGGCGGCTCGCGCCGTTGGCTTGCAGCCGGAGGCGCGCGAGTTGCGGGCTCGGGAGGCCGCGCTCCTCGTCGAGCGCCGGCACGGCGTGCTCGGCGCGTTCTAGGCTCGCGTTCTGCGGGGCGCGGGCCCCGGCGGTCGAGGTTCCGGCACGGTCATGCAAATCGGGTCGCAATGGTCGAGCAGACGGTAAACGCTCTCCTGCCCGATGCGGTCTGAAAGCGCGTCGTTCACCGGCCTGTACGACCGCATCTCGATGAATCCGTCCGGTTCAACGCGCGGCCGCGCTTCGAGTGGCAGCCCGGTCGTCGCGAGCAGGCACTTTTCGTGATAGTACCTGTGCTTGATGATTCCGCCGACCGTATCAAGTGTCCATTCGGTCGGTCGATGATCCCCGAGCGAGTCCACGAGCAGGACATCGACATGAACGAGCCTGCGGGCCGTCTCCCTGCTCGCCTCGGCGATCGCGGAGTTCGGATCGCTCCGGGCGCGGAGCGTCAGCATGAGCTGGTGATAGTCGCAGTACATTCCGCTGAAGCCCTTGTCGACGAAGCACTTCAACGTCGCCACAGCGAGGTGTGTCTGCTCGGTGGGCGATCCGCCGTGGAAGAGCAGGCCCTTGTTGCGGCTGATCGGAAACTCGTCCACGAACCTCTTCGCCTTACCCATCGCGGCCGTCAGCGTATGGTAACGGCTCTTTTCCGTGACATAGCTTCCGGCGCTGAACGTGTCAAAGGACTCGTCGACGAACCGAGGCGGCAGGCCAAGGGCCTGGTACCGAGAGTCCATCTGGTCCTTCCGGAAGCACTCGCAACGACTTGCGGCCGGTCCCCGGGGCGTGCTGATCTGGACCCATCCGGTGCCCTGACAGCTCGGGCACTGCGTGGTCAAAGCCATCTCCGAATCAATCTTACCCTTCCATCCTATTCGACCACGACCAGCGCGTCTCCGGACGAGACCGAATCTCCCACCTTGACGCGCACTTCCACGACGCAGCCGTCGCAAGGGGACCGGAGCTCGTTCTGCATCTTCATCGCCTCGACAATCAAGAGTCCGTGCCCGCGCTCTACCCGGTTCCCCTCGGAGACATGCACGGCCTGGACCCTTCCGGGCATGGGGGCTCGAACCTCGTGCCTTCCCGGGGCGGTGGACCCTGCCGCTTGTCCCGCTAGGCGCCTTGGATCGCGCACCTGGACGGCGAGAACCGACCCGTTCACAGCCACTTCGTACAAACCCGGCTCCGATGATGTCAGGTGGACGGTGTGCTGGACCCCATCGACCGTGACCGAGTACCCGCTGCCTCCCAGGTCGGCCAGGTCGACGGCGGCCTTCCTGCCGTTGAATTCGCAGGAACCTTGGCCTGCTCGCAGGACGAACGGCTCGCCATCGACAACAAGCTCGAAGCTCTTCATCGAACGGGGCTCCGGCTTGCAATTCCCGCGTAGCGTCCGCGGCTCTTCCAGTGGGATGACGAGCGCTCGCTTCCCGCTGGCGAGCCACCGCTACCCGTTGAGACCGATGCTTGGACCGCGGCGAGCATCGCAGCCAGCCGTGCCTCTCCGGAAGGCGCCGCAGCTTCCGCCGCGGCGGGATCGAGGCCGCGCTCGAGGAAGGTCGTATCGATTTCGCCCGCTTGGAACCGCGGGTCTTCCAGGAGTTCGCGAAAAAAGCCCAAAGTTGTGGCGATTCCGCCGACAACCGACTCTCGCAACGCGCTGCGGAGCTTGGCGATGACCTCGTTGCGACTGGGAGCCCACGCGCACAGCTTGGCGATCAGAGGGTCGTACTCGAGCGGCACGGTCCAGCCTTCCTCGGCCCCCGAATCCACGCGAATGCCGGGTCCTTCCGGCATCGCCAGGCGAGAGATGCGGCCTGGCGACGGCAGGAAGCCCAAGCGGGGGTCCTCGGCGTAGATCCGGCATTCCATGGCGTGGCCGCGAAAGCCAATGTCCCCGGGGGCGTACCGCAGCCGCTCTCCCGCAGCGACAAGGATCTGTTCCCTGACCAAGTCGATGCCGGTCACGAGTTCGGTGACCGGGTGCTCGACTTGAAGGCGCGTGTTCATTTCGAGAAAGTAGAACCGGCGATCGGCGTCCATGAGGAACTCGACCGTTCCGGCGTTGGCGTATCCCGCGGCACGGGCGGCTGCGATGGCCGCGCAGCAAAGCTCGGCCCTCACGAGCGGATGGGAGGCGATCAGAGGCGACGGGGATTCTTCCAAGACCTTCTGGTGCCGCCGCTGCACGCTGCACTCGCGCTCTCCGAGATGCACGATGCTGCCGTGCTCGTCGGCTAGGACCTGGACCTCGACATGCCGGGGCCGGATAATGGCCTTCTCGATGTAGACGGAATCGTCTCCGAACGCCTGGAGAGCCTCTCCGCGTGCCTGCGTCCAGGCGGCTGCGAGCTGGCCCGGATTCTTAACAAGGCGCATTCCCTTCCCGCCGCCCCCGGCCGCAGCCTTGAGCATGACTGGATATCCGACATCGCCCGCGAACGAAGCGGCCTGCCCTACGTCGCTTGCGGCTGCGGTCGTGCCGGGAACAACCGGCACCCCTGCGGCCTTCATGACCTCTCGCGCTCGGGTCTTGATACCCATCGTTCGAATCGCTTCAGCGGGCGGGCCGATGAACTTGACGCCCGCGCGAGCGCACGCTTCCGCGAAGTCGGCGTTCTCGCTCAGGAATCCGTAGCCGGGGTGGACCGCATCCGCTCCGGCCTTGGCAGCCGCCCCAAGGACTCGATCAATGTTCAGGTAGCTCTCTGCAGCGGGAGCGCCGCCGATCGCGTGCGCTTCGTCAGCAAGCCGCACGTGCTTCGCCACGCGGTCGACATCGGAATACACCGCAACGCTCGGAATGCCCATTTCGCGGCATGTCCGCATGACCCGCACGGCGATCTCGCCGCGATTGGCAACCAGTACTTTCCGGAACACGAGCGAAACCGCGATTGTATCAGCGCCGCTTGCGGCACAGGCGCCAGGCTCCCTCTCAGTTGACGTAGAGGAAGGAGTTTAGGTTGAACATCGCCAAGGCGAATTCCCGCGTCGGGCCGCTCTCGAGGAAGTCGGAGGCGATGCGGATCTCGTCCTCGGTCGGAGGTCGGCCCGTTGCGAGGAGATACGCGCGGCGTGCGATGCTCTCGGGCTCGTCCGGGCCGCCACTCTCGAGGCGTTCGGCGAACAGCGTCGCCAGGTCGTTCGAGATCTGCCCGTTCAGGAGCTCCAGCGACTGGGGCGCGTGCGTGCTCGTTTCGCGCCGGGAGCAGCTCGTCAGCAGGGCTGGCTGGTCGAAGACCTCCATGAACGGCAGGCGCAGGTTGCGCTTGGCGATCAGGTAGATGGATCTGCGGCGATGCTGGGCCTTGTCGGCCGGCACCCGCCATTGCGTCGGGTCATACAGGAGGTCGACGAGCGCGTCCTCGACGGGCAGCATCACGCTCTTGCCGCCGTACGCCAGATTCAAATCCCCCGAGACCGCCAGCATCGCGTCGCGGACTTCCTCGGCGCTCAGGCGTCGGCGCGGCCCCCGCCACAGGAGCCTGTTATCGGCGTCCCTTTCCATCCCGAGGGCCAGCGCGGCTCGGTTTTCCGAAGCCTGGCGATACGTGCTGCTGGTCAGGATTGTCCGCCGGAGCTGCTTGAGGCTCCACCCGCTCGCTACCAGCTCGTTCGCGAGGAAGTCGAGCAGTTGCGGGTGGCTCGGGCGTCCTCCCATGGATCCGAAGTCATTGGGAGTGTCCACGATGCCCCGGCCGAAGTAACCCTGCCAAACCCGGTTGGCCACTACCCTCGCGGTCAGCGGATGGCCCGGGTCGGTAATCCACTCTGCGAGCCGCGTGCGCGGACTCTCCACGTCCGGCGGAAGCGTCGGGGCGTCTTCCGGCAGCAAGACGCCGAGCGGTCGAGGGTCGACGGGCTGGAGGGGCTTGGTGTGGTCGCCCCGGGCGAGCAGACGGACTTTCGTTGGGTTCTCAGTGTCATTGCGGATGGTTGCTAGGGTGGGCGGCGGTTCAGGCAGCCCTGCCTCGAGCTCGTCGTGTTCCGCTTGCAGTCGTTGCCGCTCCTCCCCGCTGGCAAGCTTGATCTTGCCTCGAAGCGCTTTCATCTTCCCGGCGATTTCCTTGGTCTGCTCTTGCCATTCCTCGATCGTGCCGTCGCCTTCGAAGACTGCATTCTCCTCCCGCGACGGGCCGAAGTACGCTTGGAGGCGGTAGTAGTCGACCTGGCGGATAGGATCGAACATGTGATCGTGGCACCGCGCGCAACCGACAGTAAGCCCCAGAAACGCCGCGCCGACGATGTCCGTGCGCTCGGTGAGGACTTCGTTGCGACTGGATGCGACTTCCTGGTTACCGGCGTTGCGGCGAACCGGTCCCAGCCGATGGAGGCCAGCGGCGGCGAGCAGGGCCTGGTTCGATTCGAGATCCGGGCCGCCCCGGGCCATTTCGTCACCCGCGATCTGTTCGCGGATGAACCGGTCGAATCCGATATCACGGTTGAAGGAGTCGATCACGTAGTCGCGGTACCGCCACAGGCCTGGCAGGTAGCGGTCGTATTCGAAGCCCTCGGTTTCCGCGTACCGCACCACGTCGAGCCAGCGCTGGGCGGCTCGCTCGCCCTGCCGCGGGCTGGCCAGAAGCCGGTCCACGAGCCGCTCCCATGACCCGGGTCTCTTGTCTTCGAGGAACAGCGCGAGTTCGGCTGGACTGGGAGGCAGTCCCGTCACGTCGAAGTACGCGCGTCGGGCCAGCGTCTCGGGATCCGCTTCGGGAGCGGGCTGCAGGCCTGCGCCGGTGAGCCTGCTCAGGACGAAGGCGTCGACCGGGCTTCGCACCCAGCTGGATCCTATTGAGGGGGGAGCGGCACCGGACCGGGGCTGGAACGACCAGAACCCGCGCTCCCCGTCGCTGAACTCGGCAGCCCGGGCCGGAATCGAGAGTCCCGCAAACAATAGAATTGCTAGAGTGCGTGTCACTGCCGGGATCCCCGTCTCCAATTGTAGGCGAGGAGCTTGACGCGGGCGAGGGATTCCGCCCAGTTGAGGCGTTCCGGGGCCGGACACGTGCCGACACCTGTCACGACTTGCCGGACCCGACCAAGGTCGCGATCCAGCGCGTGTCGGGGTAGTTCTCCAGAGCGATCTTCACGCTGATTGTCAGCGGTGTGGACAGGATCATTCCGACACCTCCCAGCAGCCAGCCCCAGAAGACCAGCGACGTGAAGACGACCAGCGGGGAGAGCCCTACTCTGTCTCCCATGAAGTGGGGCTCGATGACGCCGCCGATCGTTACATTGATCACGAAGTAGCCTATCGCGACAAGCAATCCCGTGCCTGCGCCGTACTGCACGATTGCCATCAGCACGGCCGGGACGGCTGCTACGAACGAACCGATGTTCGGCACGTAGTTGAAGAGGAACGCGAGCAATCCCCAGAACACGGGATAGTCCACGCCTAGGACCCAGACCCACAGGCCCGCGACGAGTCCAGTCAGCAAGCTCGTGGCAGTCTTGACCGCGAGGTACTTCTGGACGGATCTCGCGAATGTCGTGAAGCCGGACCAGGTCTTGTCCGCCTTGCCAAAGGCCTGTGCGAGCTTGGACGGCATTCGGAACGCCTCGAACAGCATGAACAGGATCGTGAGCACAACCAGGAGTGCCTTCGTGAGGACGTTGCCGAACTGCAGCAGCGTGTTGCCGGCCACGCCGGCAGCCGACCCGAGATCCAGCTCGTTCCAAAGATCCGCGGAAGCGATTTCAAGGCCGGACCGCTTCAAGGCATCCTGCAAGCGGCTGGTGACCGTATCAATCTGGGCCGCCAAGCGCTCTTGGTAGGACGGGAGGTTCTCGTTGAACTCCTGCAGGGAACCGATGGCGACGCCCCCGACCAACGTCAGAACACCGACGACCGTGCAGAGAACGACGAGGACGGCCAGGAGCTTCGGGACGCGATGGCGATGCAGCCAGAACACCATCGGTCCCGTCAGCGTTGCGAGAAACACGGAAATCAGGAATGGAGTGACGATATCGCTTGCAGCGCGAATGCCCGCTAGGACGATGACCAGGGCAGCGAAGATGACTAGGATCGAACCGAATCTCGAGTTGCGGTCCTTCACGGCACTAGCCTCCGGATGGCTGCCGCACTCCGCTTCCGGGCTGCGAGCCGCTCCATCAATCCAGCATAGCGCCCCGCCGGGTCACAGGGTCGGCCCCCGTTTCGGGTACACTGGCTAGTCCGTCTTGGAGTATTATCGACCATGGAATCGTCGAAGAAGTCGTTTTTCGGACCTTGGATCATTGCTAGCTGCTTTGTCACGTTCGGCCTGTCGACCGGCTTCCCCTACTACAACATCTCGTTCTTCTTCGACTATTTCCGCGACGGTCACTCATGGACCCAAGTCCTGGTGACAACGGGAGCGCCGATCGCAGTCCTACTGACCCTCTGGATCGGCCCGGTGATCGTGCCTAGGGTGTCGCCGCGGAAGTTGATACTGATTGGCACGTTCCTGACTTTCATCTCGTTCCAGTGGTTCGGGCGGCTTGGGGGGAGCGAGTACGAGTACTACGCGGCTTGGTGCGTCTACATGGCGGGCTACTTCCTGTCGGGGCCGATACCGCACCAGATCATCATTTCGAACTGGTACAAGCGCCGGCGCGGGATGGCGATGGGAATCACGTACGTGGGCGTTGCCGTGATTGGCGCGCTTTGCAACAAGCTCGCACCGTACCTTGTCACGGACATGGACTACACCCATGCGCTGCGAACCCTGAGCTACCTGATGATGATCGCCTGGCCTCTGGCGTTCTTCGTGATCCGGGACAAGCCGGAGGACATGGGACAGCTTGCGGACGGCGGACCGAGCGAGGATGAGGCTCAGGCTGAGGAGCCTGCGGTCGCGCCCGCCAAGCAGGAGGCAAGGAGCTTCGGGGATCTTGCGAGCCGAAGTGCGTTCTGGCTGCTGCTGGTTGGCAGCGCCTTCTCGATCGGGTCGATTGCGGCCGTGAACTTCCTAATGAAGTTCGTATACGAGGAGCAGGGATTCACCGACCAGGCCGCGCGCGACCAGATTTGGTCTGACGCCTCGTCCACGTACTTGATGTCGAGCATTCTCGGGCGCCTCATCGCGGGCTGGCTAGCGGATAGGCTGCCTCGAAAGTACGTGATGCTCGCGACATATGTCATCGTCGCGATGGCGATTCCGCTTCTGTTCCTCGTCACGCCGCAACAGCCCAACATGGTGTATCTCTTCGCGATCGTGTTCGGCTTCGCGATGGGAGCGGACTACATGCTGATCCCGCTGATGGCTGCCGACCAGTTCGGCTTGCGCTCGCTCGGAAAGGCGATGTCCGCGATCCTGCCGAGCGACACGATCCTGCAGTTCTGGACGCCGCGGTTCATTGCCATGCTCGCTGGGCGACTCGCCGGGTACGCCCAGGCTCTTTGGGCCGTGTTCGGGCTGGCGGCGCTCGGGGCCCTGGCGATCGCGTTGCTGCCGCGGAAGCCGCGCGACTAGCTGCCGAAAGTTCGGGCTGCCGCACTTCGCGAATGCGATCGCGAAAGCCTTTTCGCGGTCGACGCTGCCGCCCGCAACTGCAGGCAAGTCCGGTTGCCGTCCGTTGGATTTCGCTCCGCCCGCGGCCTGGGCCAGGCCCGCTCGATTCGCCTCGGTGCTGCCACCCAGGCCTTTGCTGGACGAATGAGCCGTCAGAGCGCGCGCGCAAGGCCCCTCCGGTCGGCGGGGCGATTCCGCCGCGTTCCGCAGGCCTGGCTATTCGCCTCTCGCTCCGCCTCACTCGGATTCGGACCGGCTTGGCCGCGCCTTGCGGCCCGCGTTCGGGCCGTGCTGCCGCGAAGCCCTTTTGGGGCGCAGTCGCCCCTCGCCGGAGAGCCAGGGGCCCCGGCCTTCGAGCAGCCGCTCGCCCGGCTCGGGGGCCGGGAATTCCGCTAGCCCATCTTTGTCAGCCCGAAACCGAATTCGGGCGAATTTGACCTTTCTTGGGGCGTAACTCGTTGATTCTTCGAGACGGGTTCGTCGGAACCCGAAATGTAGTACCATAATATTAACGAAACTGTTGACTTCCCGCCCGGCGCATGCTCTACTGCGGGCATGTTCGTCTGCCGCACCCGCACTCGTGCCCGCGACGGCGGTCAGGCCTACTTCACTTTTCGCCTCGTGCGCTCCCAGCGCGTCGGCCCCAAGGTCCGCCAGCGCACCCTGCTCAACCTCGGGAGCCACTTCGCCATCGAGCGCGACGACTGGGCTCGTCTCTGCGCACGCGTCGGGCAGCTCCTGGCCACCCAGCGGTCGATCGAGCCGATCCGCTGCGCTCCGCCGGTCGAGGCTGAAGCCCAGCGCATCGCCGCCCGCCTCGTGCAGGACTCCATCCCGCTGTCCTCGCCGGACACGGCATCGGACGGCCCGCCGGCGGGCGGGCCCGACCTGCAGCGGATCGACGTCAACTCGCTGGACTTGGTGCGCCCGCGCTCGGTCGGCGTCGAGCATGTCGCGCTGTGGGCGATCGAGCAGCTCGGTCTGCTGCCGCTGCTGGAAGGGGCGGGCCTGTCCGGCCCGCAGCGCGCCGCCGTGGTCGGATCCGTCGTCAGCCGCATGGCCGCGCCAGGCTCCGAGCTGGCGTCCTGGCATTGGCTGCGCGAGCGCAGCGGGCTCGGCGAACTGCTCGGCCGCGACTTCGAAACCATGGGCCTGAGCGCGCTGTACCGCGCCTCGGACCGGCTGCTGCGGCTCCGCGAGGCGATCGAGAGCCGGCTGTTCGAGCGCGCCATGGGCCTGTTCGAGCTGGAGCCGACGGTGACGCTGTACGACCTGACCAACACCTACTTCGAGGGCACGGCGGCGGGGCAGCCGCTGGCGCGGCGGGGCCGTTCGAAGGAGAAGCGCAGCGACTGCCCGCTGCTGACCCTGGGCCTGGTGCTGGACGGGGCCGGGTTCGTGCGGCGTTCCGAGGTGCTGGCCGGCAACGTGGCCGAAAGCGGCACGCTGGCCGGCATGCTCGAGGCGCTGAAGGCGCCGCCGGAGGCAGTCGTGGTGATGGACAAAGGCATCGCGACCGAGGACAACATCGAGTGGCTGCGGGAGAAGGGGTACCGCTATCTGGTGGCGAGCCGCGAGCGGAAGCGGGAGTTCGACGCCGGCAAGGCGATCGCGATCGGCACGGCGTCGGGGCCGTCCGTGCGCGTGTACAAGACGACGGGGAAGGATGGGGAGGCGCGCCTGTACTGCGAGTCGGAGGAGCGGGCGAAGAAGGAGCGGGCGATCGTGGGGCGGGCCGGGGAGCGCCTGGAGAAGGGCCTGCGGGAACTGCACGAGGGACTGTCGCGTCCGCGCACGGTGAAACGCCTGGAGGCGGTCTGGCGGCGCATCGGGCGGCTGCAGGCAGCGCACCAGGCCGCCTCGCCGCACTACAGCATCCGCGTGGAGGCCAGCGCGCAGGCAGACAAGGCAGTGGCGGTGAGCTGGGAGCGCAAGCCGGTCGATGGATCGAAGGCGACACACCCGGGGGCGTACTGCCTGCGCACGAACATCACGGACTGGGACGAGGAGCGGATGTGGCGCACGTACGTGCTGCTGACCGACCTGGAGGCAGTGTTCCGCACGCTGAAGAGCGAGCTGGGGCTGCGGCCGATCTACCATGGCAAGGCGGAGCGGTCGGAGGGCCACCTGTTCCTGACGGTGCTGGCGTACCAGCTGGTGCAGGTGATTCGGAGGCGGCTGCGGGAGAGCGGGGAGACGGCGAGCTGGACGACGCTGCGCAAGCGGCTGGAGGGCCAGCAGCGGGTCACGGCGGTGTTCCGGCGGGAGGACGGGCGCAGCCTGCACGTGCGCAAGGCGACGCGCGCGGAGGCCTGGCAGCAGGCGGTCTACGACGCACTCGGCATCGATGCGGCCCCCGGGGGAGTCCGCAAGCTGATCGTCTAGTCCGCCTCGATTCACAAAAGTGCAGCAAATGTAGTACCAGAAGCCAAATTCAGTCCTCGCAACTTGCTTGTTTTAAGGCAGTTACAAAATAGGGTGACAAAGATGGGCTAGCCGATCCGTTCCATGGAGCGAATCAAGACAGGCATCACGGGAACGTTTGGGAGCCCCTCCTTGTTCCCTGTCTCCACCTTCGCGATAGCGTCCACTACCTCGGTTCCTTCGATGACTTTCCCGAACACGCAGTAGCCCCAGCCGTCTTCAGAGTGTTCCTTGTCCAGGCCCCTATTCGTCTTGTGATTGATGAAGAACTGAGCCGTGGCGCTATGAGGGGATGCCGTGCGCGCCATGGCGACGGTATACCTGACGTTGGAGAGCGAGCCGGCCTCGTTATCGATCGCGGGACGGGTGGTCTTCTTGCTCAGGGTTGCGGTGAATCCGCCGCCCTGGATCATGAATCCCGGTATGACGCGATGGAAGATCGTCCGGTTGTAGAACCCGTCGTCCACATATTGGAGGAAGTTCTTGACTGTCTCGGGTGCACGGTCCGGATAGAGTTCCAGCACCACAGAGCCGTTGCTGGTCTCCATGCGAACCTTCGGTGGCCCGGCTGGTTCGGGGGGCGGGACAGGCTCGGGCTCCACCTTTGCCTCGATCTCCGGTTCCAGTTCCGGGGCGGGGGGGACCTCCGCGGCCTCGGGAGGCTCGGGAGGAGCGGATTCGGGCGGCGCCTCGCTGCCGCCGCAATGGGCCAGCAGCATCATCGCGAGCGCGACGAGTAGGGGAAAGAGAATTTTGATCGGCATGCGGCGCCCTCCTTAGCCAACGTGCTGTGTGCCTGATGCAGGCAGCTGCCAGTAGTGTACAGCAGGCCTTGCCTGGACGAACTGTCAAATCGCGTTTTGTCAAATCGCGTTTCGAGCCGGTTCCGGTCTCACGCGGTCGCGCCGCCGCAACTCGATCCCGATCCGGCCGTGCAGCCGTAGCAGTGCTGGTTGCTGACAATACGCCGGACCGCGAGGCGGTCCGGGTCGAATTCGGAGAGGTGGCGAGGCGCGCCGAAGCCGATCTCGAGATCGAGCATCTGGTTGAAGTCGCAGTCGAAGAGCCGGCCGTCCCATCCGACAGAGATCATCGAGCGGCACATCAGTTCCGACACGGCGGCCGGATTGAAGGCATTCACGAGCTTTTCCATGTACTGCTGGTAGTTGCCGCTGCGGATCAGAAACTCCAGGTACCGGCTGATCGGCATGTTCGTCATTGTGTAGAGGGAGTTGAATTCGATCCCGTGCCGCGCCCGCAGCTCGCGCCGGAAATCCGCTTCGACGGCGCCTTGGTCCGGCGGCAGGAACGCGCCTGTCGGGTTGTAGACCAAGTTGAGCTCGAGCCCGGTTCCCGGCACCCCGTATCCCAGCGCATTCAGCATTCGGAGAGCCCTGATCGATTTCTCGAACACGCCGCCTCCACGCTGTGCGTCGGTGCGAGATTCCAGGAAATACGGCAGGCTCGCGATGATCTCGACCTGGTGGCCCGCTAGGAACTCCGCGAGCCCTCGCTGCGAGCCGATGGTCAGGACCGTCAGGTTGCAGCGGTCGATCGCGTGGCATCCGAGGGCGCGAACCTGCTCGACGAACCAGCGGAAGTTCGGATTGAATTCGGGGGCGCCGCCGGTGATATCGACCTTCGGCTGGCCGATATGCCGAATCGCCCTCAGGCAGAGTTCGAACGTCTCGCGAGACATCATCTCGTCGGTCCGGTCCGGCCCGGCGTCCACGTGGCAATGCCTGCAGGTCTGGTTGCAAAGCCGTCCCACGTTGATCTGGAACACGTCGATTCGATCGGCTGCCAGCGGGCCAAGCCCCGAGTCCGCAAGCGAATTGCCGAACGGCTTGACGCTGCTGCCGGCCGGGCCGTTGCCTAGGATCCGCAGCTGCTCCTGGGCCGAGGCCAGCGGATGCCGGGTTGCTTGAAGGCTCTGTCCCACGGTAAGCGTCACATGCTCAGCTTGGCAGAGACATTCCGCATTTGCAGGCCGTGAACTAGCGCCGCGCCGCCCTTGATCGCCGAAGCGACGTGAACCGCCTCCGTCATCTGTTCCATATTCGAGCCCTTCTCGAGGCAGTCCTGCGTGTAGGAGTCAATGCAGTACGGGCACTGCACCGCGTGCGCGACGGCTAGGGCGATCAGGCTCTTCTCGCGTTCCGTCAAGGCCCCCGCCTGGAAGACCGCCCCGTACCAGGCGTTGAACTTCTCCCATAGTTCGGGAGCGCCTTCTGCCATTTCCGCAAACCGCGGCAGGTCGTCCTCTTCGTAGTATCCGGCCATCGACCAACAGTCCTCCAAGAAGGCGGTAAGAGCCGCCCGCACCGGTTCAGTATACAACCGGCCCGGCCTAGGCGGGGCTCGCGATCGAACGTGTTACGCTAGCCCGAACGGGGACAACGACTTGTTCAACGGACGGTATCTCTTGCTGCTAGTTCCGTGCTTGCTTGGCGCCCAGGTGCCGGACGGCTTTCGCTCGATCTTCAACGGGAGCAACCTGGCCGGGTGGCACATGAGCCTCACTAACCACCACGGGGACACGAAGGAGTGGCGTGTCTTCGAAGGCGCGTTGGTCGGCAAGCAGGATCGCGAGGGCAACGGGGGCATCCTGCTGACCGACGAATCGTTCGGAGACTTCGAGGTCTATGTAGAGGTCAACCCCGACTTCGGCTGCGACGGGGGCCTGTTCCTTCGGTCGAGCGGCAGCGGCCAAGCCTATCAGGTCATGCTTGACTATCTCGACGGCGGGAACATAGGAGGCGTGTACGGGGAGCGGCTCGAAGGCGTCGAGACCAAGAGAGCGGAGGGTTGGCGGGAGGCTTGGAAAGAAGGCGACTGGAACGCCGTCAGGGCCCGCATCCGTGGAGAGGTGCCGCGGATCGAGGTCTGGCTGAACGACGTCCGAATCGTCGACTTCCAAGACACCGCGAACCACTTGCCCAGTGGGACCGCGAAAGGCAGCCTTGCGGTGCAGGTGCATGGCGGGGACCGCTGCAGGCCCGGGCTCGAGCACCGCTTCCGCAACATCGCCGTGCGGGAACTCTAGTCTTGCACCCGCCCGGGCCTCGCGGGCAGCAGGTAGCCGGCAGCAAGCCAGGCGAGTTCCATGCATACGACCCAAAGGCGCATCGCAACGGCCACCGTCATCGCGGTCCCCGCAGCCAGGGCCTGCCCGAGCAGCAGGCCCAGAATGCCTTCCCTGATGCCCATGCCAGCGGGCGAGATCATCGTGAGCAGCGCCGCAACCCACGCAAGGGCATAGCAGCCCGCGATGTACGTGAGTTGCGCGCTTTCCGTGCCTGGCAGCAATGCCCGGGTGAAGCTGGCCATCGCGAAAGCGAGCAGCGTCCATGTTGCAACGTACATCCCCCAGATTGCGAACATGTGCGAGGCACCGATCTCGAGCCGCTGGTAGGGCTGCCCAAGCAGCTTGGCTAGGGGCTCGGCCCACGCGTTGAACACTCTTGGAAAGACGAAGACGCACGCGAGCACCGGGAATGCCAGCAGGGAGGCCTTCTGCCACGGGCCTAGCGATGTGGATGCCGATCCCGCAAGCCACGCGGCGGGAACCATCGCGGCAAGGGCGGCCAGCGTCATATCCAGCAATGTCGCCCCGAGGCAGGCCGCTGCCCCGACTCCGTGGCGCCTGGTCAGGTAGATGCGGGAGGCGAACTGCCAGATGCCTCCGGGTACGTAGCGGCTGAGTTCCGACTTGCGGTAGACGCGGTAGATCTCCCGGTAGGGTACGTCGTGGCCGAAGCCCCGGATCAGCCGTGTCCAGCCCAGCGGTCGAATCAGATGCCAGGCCGCGGCGAGGACGAACGACAGGGCGAGCCAGCCGACCTCCAGCCTCCAGGGCTCGGCCCGGACCTGCTGCCAGTTCCCGTGGATCATGCGGCCGATGAAAAATGCCAGGATCAGTGGAACAGCGATCTTGATCGCGGGAAGGCTGCGCCTAATCACGGGTCTCCCCGATGGCCGGAAAGACCGAAGCTGTCCCCCCCGACGCGCGGTCGAGCAGTACTTCGGCTAGCCAGCCGCACGCCAGGAGAACGAACGCCCCGATTCCGAGCGTGACGGCTACCGCTAGGACTGCGATTGCGAAGCGGTGGCCGAGCAGTCGCGTCGCCGAGAGGATCGAAAGGCCAGCGCCTCCTGCCAGGCATGCAATTGCCGCGAATCCGAAGGCGTGCGCCGGACGGTCCCGAAAGCGCGTACGAAGCAGAATGGTACCGAGGTCAAGGAAGCCCTTGAACAGACGGGCGAGTCCATACTTCGATCGCCCATGTTGCCTCGCCCGGTGCCGCACCGGAATCTCGCCTACGCGATAGCCTTGATGGGCTGCGAAGACTGGGATGAACCGGTGCTGGTCACCGTAGATCCTCAGGGATCCAGTCACCTCCGCGCGATAGCACTTGAACCCGCAGTTCATGTCGTGCAGATCCATCCCCGTCGCGTACCGCATGACAAAATTGAAGATTCGCGACGCCGCCACCTTGTGCAAGGGGTCGTGACGGATTCTCTTCCATCCGGAGACGAGGTCGTATCCGTCCCGGAGCTTCTCGAGGAACGCAGGGATTTCGGCCGGGTCATCCTGTAAGTCGCCGTCCAGCGTGAATACGATTGGCGCGCGCGCGCGCGCGAAGCCTGCCATCAGGGCTGCGGACTTCCCGCTCGGCGCACGGAGCCTCACCAGGCGGACTCGCCCGGGATCGTGGATGCCGACAAGACTGCTCCACGTGGCGTCGGTGCTGCCGTCGTCGACGAACAGGATCTCGTGATTCGGGGTCAGCGCGTCGCGCAACTGCCGCTCCAGCTCGGCAACGTTCGCCTCTTCGTCGCGAACCGGTACGACCACGGAAACTTCCGGCGTATCTGGCATAGCAAGGGAAACGCCGATCATACCGACTTGGGCAAATGCGGGCAAGAATCGGCTGGAAGGCCCGAGCGGCAATCGTGCTCGGTCCGACGTTCCGCCCGCTTTCGAACCGGCGGCGTCGTACATCCACGCTCCCCCTGCATTGCCAGCGAGTCGGCGCGTGCCTGCTTGTGCAGTTGACAAACGAGGCTCGGATAGGCGAGCGTGAGTCTTTACCGGCTATGGAACTCAAACGCATTTCGCCCGAAGAGGCTCGCGACCTGCTCGACTCCGAAGACGGCTACGTCTACCTAGACGTCCGCTCGGTTCCGGAATTCGAAGCGGGCCACGCGCCTGGTGCCAAGAACATTCCCTTGCTGCATCGAACCCCGATGGGCATGCAGCCGAATCAGGACTTCGTTGGCGTGTGCGAGGCCGCACTAGGCAAGGACGCCAAGATCATTACCGCCTGTCTCAAGGGCGGTCGTTCCATGCGGGCCGCCCAGGTGCTCATAGCGAACGGCTTTTCTAACATCGTTGACATGCGCGGCGGGTTCCACGGGGAATCCGACATGATGGGGGCCCTCGTGTATCCGGGCTGGGCGTCGTGCGGTCTGCCGGTCACGACCGAGGCTTCGGCCGACCAGACATACGAAGAACTCTCGAAACGCTGAGGCTCCGGCCTACCAATTGAAGGTGCCGCCGGGCTCGAGAGTCGCCACACTGACCGAAGAATCTCCGCCGAGTTCTTCGCGCAGCTTCTCCGGCGTTCCGGTGAGCACGGGAAACGTGCCGTAGTGCATGGGTAGCACGATTTCGGGCTCCAGGAATTCGCATGCCACCGCAGCCTCCTCCGGTCCCATGGTGAAGAGGTCGCCGATCGGGAGCATCGCGAGCGTCGGCCTGTGCAGGCGCTGGATCAGCTGCATGTCACTGAATACGTCGGTGTCGCCGGCGCAATAAAACGTCCGCCCGTCCGGCTGGCGGATGACGAATCCACCGGCCACGCCGCCGTAGATCTGCTGGCCGTTGTCGTTGATCGAACTGCTGTGCAGCGCCTGCGTCATCGTCACCCGCAGCCCGTGCGTGTCAAAGCTGCCTCCTAGGTTCATTCCGACGACGTTCTCCGCCCCCTTCGATCCCAGCCACGCGGAGATCTCGAAGTTGCACAGGATGCCGGGCTTGAACCGTTCGGCCACGGCCAGGGCATCGGTGATGTGGTCGAAGTGCCCGTGGGTGATTAGCATCAGGTCAACACGATCAAGTCCGAAGCCCTCGGGATAGGAGGGATTCCCGGAAAACCAAGGATCCAGCAGGATCGCGGGCCCGCCCCCGACTTCGACGTAGAAAGTGGAATGCCCCAGCCAAGTGAACTTCGTCATTGATACCCCGTCCTTTTGTTCGGAGGTGTGGAATCGACTACCCGGATCGCTGTCGCCGGCGTCGCGGCACCGGCCTTCCGGTCGCGGAATCACGCTCGGTCGCGGCAGGCTTGCCTTGCTTGCTGGCACCGCTGGGCACTAGTCTCATCACCGTATCGACCAAGTCGAATTGCTCCCGTGGTCCCTTCGCGAGGACGATGTCCGCCCCGGTCGATTCGGGCGTCAGCGCCAGAGCGTCCACATAGCCAGACAGTACAACGAGCGGAATCGCGGGAGTCAGCTGGCGCAATTGCTGGATGACTTCGTCGCCGCGCATGCCTGGCATGCGGTAGTCGGTGACCACCAAGCTGAACGGCGCGTCGTCGGCGCAGGACTTGAAGAGGTCGAGCCCCTCTTGCCCGCCCTCGGCTGTCACCACTTCGTAGCCAATGTCGTGGAGGATGATCCTTCGCGCCACCAAGCCTTGGCAGTTGTCGTCGATCAGCAGAATCCTGCCCCGTCCTAGTCCGGTTTCCATGGCCTGTAAACACTACCATCCTACAGGGGTCGCGTCAACCGATCTGGAAGCATCCGAATCCGCCCCGGAAGGGCTGCTCGAGTGGGCCCGCGTATCGTGAGTCGCATGCGGCTCGGACGGGCTCTATTCCACCTCGCGGGGTGCCATATAGCCTTTTCTCGCCACAATATTGTATTTGATGCGCTTGTTCTTCTTTCCTGTGATCCGCAGGTCCTTGTTCGTCTGGGGATCTACCAGACGCACCTTGATCTCGCGGAAGGTGCCGTCGCGTCTCGTGTTGGAGGGCTGGTAGATCGCGGTGTACTGGTTGCGCATCAGGTAGTTCAGGCTCTGGAATATCGTGGGGAATTGGCCGTAGAAGCGCGGGAAGAAGGCGAAGCCCCCGGTCTCCTTCGTGAAGGTCCGGAGCTGGTTATCCGCCTGGAGCCAGCCGATTCGGGTCGCTCCGCCCACATAGCCGTAGGAATCCAGGAGTTCCTTGAGCATCTGGCCCAGCCCGATCGCATGCACCGTGACGCCCGCTTCCTGAACGATCTTGCGGGCCTGGGAGAAATTCAGGCGGCTGAACGTGTCCTCGCCGCTCGAGAGCAGGACGACGGACTTGCGCCCCTCGATCTCGGACATGCGCTGGACGGTGTCGGTGAGGGCGTCGAAGAGATTGGACTCGCTGTACGCGGCAATCCGAAGCCTTTGGAGAGCGTTGTTGACTTCCCTGCGGTCCTGCGTGAAGTCAGCAAGGATCTCCGGCCTTAGGTCGTACGCGATCACAGCGACCCAGTCCTCGGGCCTCAGAGTCTCGACGAAGCCATACGTTGCCGTTATCGTCTGATACCAGGTCTCGGACCAGTACTGCTGCCAGCGGTTGCTGAACTCGATCAGCAGCGCTACGGTTGCCGGGGCCTGGGTCTGGCCGATGCTCACGATCTTCTGCGGGACGCCGTCCTCGAGAATCTGGAAGTTTCCTGGCGGAATATTGGCGATGAACTGGCCGCTGCCATCGAGGATCGCGATATCCACCGTGACCGCGTTGGTGTCCGCGGTGAAGAGCGGCTGGTTTTCGGGCACGCGCTGAGGCGCGCGCGCTTCGACCCGCGGCAGGTTCGTGGGAGAGCCCGGGACTCCGCCTGGGCCGGGCGGGCTCCCCGGCGGCCTCGTGGTTCCCGGCACCGGACGTCGCGGCCGGTCGCCGACCGGGCCCTGCGCCTGGGATACTGCGAGTTCCGGGGCTAGAATTGCCATTGCCGCGATCAGCACCGCAGCCTTTCGGAGAAACTGGCAGGTATCGTGCATGGTGGTGCTCCTCTGATGCCTCGCCCGCCCAACCGGCAGGTTGGTGAAGCGCAGGCAACATCATGGTAACCCCGTTGCGGAGTTTCGCCGCTTGTGCGGATCCCTTGGCTGGTCCGGTTTGGGCATCCCTGCGCTCGCCGCTCAGTTCGCGGCCTTCAGCTTGAAGTTGTAGATCAGCTCCGAGCGGCTGTCGAAGCTCGACACCGTGCGGGTCTTGCTCTGCAGGCCCTCCGCCAACGCCTTAAGCTCGTAATCGATCCTCAAGTCGAGGCCGTGGAAGTAGTATTCCCCGACGTCGTTGGTGTGGAACGACTTGACTTCGAGCGTCCGCGAGTTCTTCAACTGCACGATCGCCCGGATTCCCTCCTCGTGCTTGTCCGTGACCTGGCCCTTCACAGACCGGGTGGGGTCTTCCTTCTTCTTCTTCTTGCCGAAGCCGGGGAACTGGGACCACGCGGCTGGAGGGGCCGCGACAACGGCGAGGAGCAGCAGGCTTCGCCGGGTGCTACGCATCATACTCCTTATCCTACTGCCCGGCGGGCTGCCTTCCCGCGCCTCGCGCCCGCTTCCGGGCCTTGAGAATCAAGTTTGCGGTCGTTTTCTCGACGCCGTAGACCCGTACCGTGCGGCGGGCGTCCGTGAATCGCGGTGCCGATGCCGCTATGACGTAAGCCGCGTCGCCCGCAGGCACCCTGATCCTGTACTCGCCACGGAAGTTCGTGACGGCCCGGTATTTCTTGCGGGGCTCGGTTTCTTCGTAGGCGACGACCCGAGCGCCCGGCAGTGCGAGGTACGATTCCTGGAAGACGGTTCCGAACAGTAGCGCCGTCGGCTCGGACTGCTTCCGTTGCGCGGCCCGCAGCAACGCTCCAGCATGCAGGCCGCCCCATGCCGAACCGATCCACCAGCGCCGCGTCATCAAGCGATGCAAGTCCTTCCCGATAGAGTGTCGCATAGGTCCCGCGGAATTGCTCCCCGGTGCGAGCCGGCGACCCAGTCCGCGTCGACGCCTTGGGCGAGTCGAGGCGGCAACCTGCTCTGAGTCTCGAGAATCCGGGCGCTCCCTGGTTGGAACTGGCGCTCTCGCTGCCGGGTCGGCTACCATGAGAGCGGGGGATAGGAGCGGTCGCATGCAACAGCTTCGCGAGTTCCGGCTCGCAGCGATGGTCCTGTCCCTCGCGCTCCTTCCTTAGCAAGCGGTGTCGGCTGCTGCCTTGCCTCGACCCGCCTGCTGCCAGGCGAATCCGGCAGCAGGGGAGTCTCGCAGGTCGTGCCCGATGAAAGCGGCAGTGAACCGGCAGGCCCAGACGGTGAAGCCTGGGCCGGCATGCCATCGAGCGACCGGGGAGCCCGAAACCAAGCCGCAGTGCGGCATCAAGAGCCGTTGCGGCAACGATCACGCAGAGACTCGCTGGAATCCCGAGCCTCCGTACCTGCCTGGGGTCTCGTCGGAACTGCCGCCGCCGGTGATGCTGGTGCTTCAGCCAATCCCGCTGCCAGTGGACTGGCCCAGCCTGCTACTTTCCCCTTCTTCGCCTCCGCCCCAAGCCAGCATCGCTGGCTGAGCTGACGCCCCACCTGACTGCCGACCCAACCGGGCGGACTTGGGGCGGCTCGGCCCCTCTCTATTTTGTCGGGCCTTTGCGGCACTGAGTCGCTTGCCGTCGCGGGGACTTGAAGGGGAAATTCAGTGAGAGTAGCGAGATTGTTGATTTTCTTGTGGGTCGCCACCGCGGCCTGGGCGGACCTGACGGTTCGGGTGCTCGACCCGTCAGGCGCCGTGATTCCGGGCGCGACCGTGGTTCTGCGCGACGAGTCCGGCAGGGAGGTAGCCCGTGGCGCGACGTCCTCAGCCGGCGCCGCCGAGTTCTCGGAGGCTGCCGCGAAAGCGGAGGTGGCGGCCGAGGGATTCCTGATCGAGACCCTTGCGACGCGCGGGCGAAGGGAGGTGACGGTTCGCATGCGGCTGGCGCCGGTTACCGGTGCATTGGATGTCACCGATCAGTTCGAAGCAGTGGCGCCGGTCGCGTCCGACTCCGTCGAACCGGATCGCTTGGCTCGGGCCGGCTTGGTCGAGAGCCTCCGCTCCACGCCGCACGTGCGCCTCCTGCGACGGGGCGGCACCAACTTCGAGCCGGTGGTGCAAGGCCTAAGGGAGACCCAGCTGGCAATGGTAGTCGACGGCACCAGGACGTTCGCGGCAGGGCCGGCACGCATGGATTCTGAATTGAGCCATGTCGATCCCAATTCCGTTGCGGCCGTCGAAGTCGTCACAGGCCCGTACGCTCTGACGGAGGGTGCGGGAGCGATGGCAGCGATACTCGTCAATTCGGAGGAGATCCCGAAGCGTCAGAACTGGCGCCTCGGGGGCAGGGGAGGTATCGGATGGAGAAGCAACGGCGCGGGGCGAATGGGCAATGCCCGAATCGACGCCGGCAACTCCGGATTCGGTTTCAGCATTCGCGGGACAGGCGACCTGCTGGATGACTACAAATCGGGAGCGAGCGGCCGGTCGTCCGCCTCTGTCGTCCCGGCCGACGCGGCCTCGCATCAGTTCGGTGCCAAGATGCGCTTCAATCCCTCCGCCGAGCAGGAAGTCCTGATTGGCGGATTCTATGACGAGCAGACCGGAGTCGACTTTCCGGGCCGGCTGCTGACCGCGGAGCACTTTCTGCTGCGGTCGTGGCAGGCGAGCTACCGCCTTGCGAAGCCCGAAGCCTTGCTCTCGTCTGTGAAGCTCAGTGCCTACGTCAACAAGAAGAGCCATCGCATGAGCAACCGCGAAAAGCCCACCGCGCTGGACATGCCCGGCCGGAAGCCGCCATTCGCGCTGGATGTGTCGCTTCCGGCGGAGGCCGACACGTTTGGCGGGGCGGGCCGCTTCGAGCTGTCGCCGGGCGAGGACTGGGAGTTGCAAGCCGGGTTCGACTTCTTTCGCCTCGAGCAGGACGCCCAGCGATTCATCGCCCGCGCGAGCAACCGCAAGCTGATCTTCAGCGACGCCGTCTGGGCGGGCACCTCGCTGAGCGACGTCGGGACGTACTTCCACGCCGGGCGCAGCTTCGACCGGGGCGAGATCAGGGCGGCCGTGCGCATCGACTTCGTGAGCAGCGACGCGGGTCGGCCGAGCGAGTTCTTTCTCGCCAATTCCGGCACGGAGATCGAGCGAAGCGAGACCAACGCGAACTTCAGCCTGGCTGGTCGCTACGACCTTGGCAGGGGGTTCACGCTTGCGGGAGGGGTCGGGAGAGTGGTGCGAACGGCCAGCGCCTTGGAACGCTACTCCGACCGGTTCCCGAGCACGCGCTTTCAAGTTGCCGCGGAGTTCATGGGCAACCCCGGCATACGTCCAGAGTCGAGCTTGCAGGGAGACCTCAACATCGAGTGGAAGGCTGGCAAGTTCCGCTTCAACGCCGGCGCATACGCCCGCAGCCTTGGCGACTACATCACGGCATTGGCTGAGCGCAGCCTGGTGAAGCGGCTACCGCTGAGCCCGCCCGTGGTCTTCCGCTATGCAAACGGCGATAGCGCATTTTTCCGCGGCTGGAATTTCGGAGTGCGTCGGACAGCCGACTGGATCGAATTCCGCACGCAAGCCTCCAAGACGATCGCGGACGACCGCGAACTGATGCAACCGGTCCTGGGCATTGCACCGATGGAAATCGATTCGGTGGTTCGATTCGTGGCTCCGGGGCGACGGATCTGGGCCGAGTACGGCATGCGCAACGTCTGGGACCAGCGTCGGGTCTCGGCTGCCCGCCTGGAGACGCCCTCTCCCGGATTCACGCTCCACGGAGTCCGGTTCGGCGCTGACTTGTGGACGGGTGCTACGCTGCATGCCGGAATCGAGAACGCGGGCGACAAGCACTACTACGAGCACCTGAATTCCCTGAATCCGTTCACCCGGCAGCGCATCCCAGATGGGACGGACCGTGACGGTCGGCTTCACAACGGCTTGGTAGTGGCAGGGGACCGGGCTGCCCGGTCCAGGCGGGTCTGCTACAAGGCGGACTTGCGGCCGTACTTCTTGTTGAAGCGCTCGATGCGTCCTTCAGAGTCGACTAGCTTGCGCTTGCCGGTGTAGAACGGGTGCGAGTAGGAAGAGATTGCCAGATCGTACAAGGGGTATTGCTTGCCCTCGAACTCGGTCATCTTGTCGGTTTTCGCCGCGGACCGGGTGATCCATTCGGTCTTCGTCGTGACGTCGCGGAAGACGACCTCGCGGTAATTTTTTGGGTGGATATCTTTCTTCATCGCTGGGTGCCTATCAGGCGCTGCAGGAGAGCGGCCGGCGCGGAATCGGCAGGTATTGAACCTGCCAAATGATGATAATTTCACTATACCGCAGCGGTCGCGCCGCCAGCTAGTCCGGACCTGGTGCGTGGCCGGCCTGCGAGACCCTGTTCGCGAGCAGGACCTTGCCCCCGGACTCCGCCACGGAATGCACTTCGGCGGTGCCAAGCAGCGCCTCAAAGCGCTCTCGGTCTCGCGCATAGGTCACTAGGTATGCCGGATTCCTGCCGAGCCAGAGAGAGGCCAGTCCAGCATCGTCGAGGAACACGTCCGGCGCGCCCGGCGCGTTCGAGCCGTACTCGATGTTGTTCCTGCGCCCGTTGAGCAGCAGCACTTGCCGGTTCGCGTAGAACGCGACCGAAGAGAAGGCATAGTATTCATGGTCCAGGACCAACTGTCCGGGAGGCTCTCGAAGATAGGCTTCGGCCATGGCGCGGGACGAGAGGTAGGGGTCGAACCCCGCCATCGCCCAGTGCGCGGCGTGCAGCGAAAGCACAGCCGCGCACGCCAGCGCGGCGAGCGCCCGGCGCCGCGCGAGAACCCATCCGCCCGCGGCTCCGATCGCGAACGCCGCCAGGGCAAGCGACAGGGGGCCGCGCAAATAGGCGAACGTCCCCAGTGTCAGGTCCTGGAAATGGCCCAGCGACAGCGTGTAGGCTTCGGGGTTGCTCGTCAGAGCCGCAGCGATGTCCCCGTCTGACGGCAAGTGCCGGATTGCGACGACTACTGCGATGCCCCCGGCTAGGGCCAAGCCGTACACGGTCGCGGCGATCCGGGCGGCGGTCCGGGCGGATGCAGGCCTCGACGAGGCGACGCTCGCGATCAGTAGCGCGGCCGGTGCATAGGCCGGCAGCGTGTAGTACTCCTGGGTGGTCGACGCGGAGAAGAACAGCAATGCAAAGCCGCAGTAGCAGAGCATCAGGAGGCGGGTTCGGCTGGCCCTGTCGCCGACATGGAAGGGAAGCCGGCGCAGTCCGGCGAGCAGGCCGCTCCACGGGAACAGCCAGGCCAGGTGGCCCGCCCAGAACCAGAGCAACGGCACTCGGTTGTAATCGACCGGGTAACGCATGCCGAGATAGCGCAGGAGATGCTCGTTGACGAAGTACCGCCACAGGAATCCGCGGTACTGGCCAGGGCCGCTGTCCAGCCCGAATTCCAGTACGGGCGGGTGCCTGAGGATGGCGAGCAGGTGCCACGGAGCGGCGACTAGGACAGCGGACGCTGCCGCCCCGCCCAGACCCAAGCGGCTCCACGCCTTGCGGGAACGCCAGTTCCCGCTCGCAAGCTGATAGGCGCCGATCGCGCCCAGCGGCAGCACCGCGGCGACCAGGCCCTTGAACAGGAGGCCCGCCCCGATGGCGGCGCCGGCCCAGCGCATGCGAGCGCGGGCGGAACTGTCGCTGCCTTCTTGTGCTCGCAGGAAGCAGTCGAGCGCGAACATCGAGGCGCAGCCGACATAAATGTCGGGAATCCTCGCGCGCGTGAACAGGAATAGGCCGCAGCATGTGGCCAGTCCCAGCCCGGCATAGAGCCCGGCCTCGTTGCCGAGCGCCCATCGCCCCGTGCGCCAGGCAAGCCAGCAAAAAGCCATCGCTGCCAGTGCCATTGGCAGCCGCGCCGCCCAGTCGTGAACCCCGAGCGCGGCGTAAGAAACCGCGATCGCCCACGCCTGGCCGGGCGGCTTGTCGAAGTAGGGAACGCCGTTGAGGCGGGCGGTCACCCAATCGGCCGACTCCAGCATTGTGCGGGCGATCTGGGCATAAGTGGCGTCCACGTCGTCCAGCAGGGAGGGCGGGCTCGAGACGGTGCCGAGGAATGCAATCCCCGCGACGGCCAGCACGATCCAGCCGTGCAAGCGGGGGTCAGTGAGGCGGGCGCTGAATGCGCCACGCTTGGAAGCCGTCTCCCGGGTCGCGCCCCGGGAGCGTCGCAAGGACTCTGCGCGCTTTCCAGCCAGGCCTGCTTCGGATCGCGGCTTCGACGACATGTTCGTTCTCCTCCGGCTCCAGGGAGCACGTGGCGTACACCAGCATGCCGCCCGGCGCGACGGCATCCAGGGCGTTGCCCAGGATTCTTGCCTGGCGGCCCTGCAGTTCCGCGATGTCCGTTGGCAGCAAGCGCCACTTGATCTCAGGGTTTCGCGCGAGCGTCCCGGTGCCCGAGCAGGGAGCATCGACGAGCACGCGGTCGAACTGCCGGGAGAACGGAAGTCCCTGCTCCGCGTCAAGCGCGAGCACGCGGATCCCGCGGCTGCCCAGTCGCCGCAACAGGCGCAGGCGGTGGAGATGCCGGTCTGCTGCAACGACCGGCGCCGATTCCGCGAGAAGCCTGGCCTTCCCGCCTGGCGCGGCGCAAACGTCCAGGATCCTCGAATTGGTCTGCACATCCAGCAGGATCCCGACTCGCTGGGAGTTGATGTCCTGGAAGACCAGCGGTGTGCCCGCAGCGGAGCGGGCTTCGGACGCGTTGCCGGATACCAGGCGGAAGGCGCGCGGGACCGCCATTGGCTCCGCGCCGATTCCGGCATCCTTTAAGCGCAGGAGGGGCTCCTCGGTGGCGGCTGGTGCTGGAATCCGGAAATAGGTAGTAGGCCGCTCGAGGTTCGAACGGAGCAGAGCGCTGCAGGCAACGCGTCCGAATGTCGATTCCCAGCGGTTCACGAGCCAGGCCGGATGGCATAGTCGGGCGGCCTCGTCCGGGGGCGGCGAGGGAGGGAGGCGTCGCAGCACCGCGTTCACCAAGCCGCCCGCGGATCGCTTGCGCGCGCGCTTCACCAGTTCGACGGATTCGGACACGGCGGCGTGGGCCGCCACGCCCTCCATGTACCGCAGCTGGTACGCCCCGAGGCGCAGGGCGGCCAGGACCTCGGGATCCACCGTCCGCAGGGGCTTGCGGAGCGTGCGGGAGACCAGAGCGTCGAGTTCGCCGCGGCGCCGCAAGCTGCCCATCACAAGCTCGGTGACAAACGCGCGGTCGCGGGCTCCGAGCTTGGACATGCGTCCCGAATGGAGCAGTTCGTCCGCGTAGGCGGCGTCCCGATCGATACGGAGCGTCACGCTGAACGCCGTGCTCCTTGCCGCCGAGGCAGCCACGAATTGCCACAATAGCAGAGCTTTCCGAAGGCTTGTCGGACGGCGCGGCGTCGGAGACCGCGACACGCTTCGGGCAGGCAGGTCGCTGCTCGGACCTGCCGACCCGGCTGCGAGGAGTCAAGCCCCCTCCCCGTGCTACAATTCGCCTCGGCGGTTGTAGTGGTTGGTTGCTCTTGGTCATAGAGCGACGGGACAGTCGTGGCCAACGACGTAGATGTCAGAATCGCAAGCCACCCTCGGTGGCTGCAATTGGCCCGGATCGTAGTGGAGCAGTGCTGTCTTGAATTCAATATTGAGACGTCTAGCACGCGCGACATCGTGATTGCGGTTGACGAAGCAGTCAGCAACGTCATGCGACATGCATACTTTGGTGTCGAGACACGCCCGATTCGCATAGTGTGCCGTCGTGACCGACATGCTTTCGAAGTCGAGATCTGGGACCGCGGGCGCGAGTTCAACCCATTCGCGCATCCCGTGCCTCCGCCCGACGAGCTGCGTCGCGGTGGCCGGGGTCTCTTTTTGATCCGTTCGTCGGTGGATGAGTGCCAGTACAAGCGGGAGGACGGCTGGAACCGTGTCCGGCTGAGGAAGCGCCTGCCGGTCCCCGCGACCGGACAGTGACGGGAGGAAGTGCGAGAACCATGGAGATCGACATCAGGCAAGTCGGCGAGGGTTCGGTGGTGCGGGTGGCCGGCGACATTGACATGTCCAGTTCGCCTCAGCTGCGCGAGGCAATCCTGGAACTGCTGCGGAACGGCTCTAGAATCAAGATCATTGTCAACATGGAAAAAGTGGATTACATCGACAGTTCGGGGATTGCCAGCTTGGTGGAAGGCCTGCAAGTTGCCAGGCGATCCAAGGTGAAGCTGCTTTTGGCTGGCTTGAACGAAGGGCCGCGCTACGTGCTGCAGCTGACCCGCCTGCTCGATCTCTTCGAAGTGCACTCCTCGGAATCGGAGGCGCTCAGCGCCTGAGCCGGCCCGGCGACGAGCAGTCCATGAGTTTCTTCGCTTCGGTCGGTCGCGCTACGATCCGACAGGTCGAGTACGTCGGCGGCCTGACGATCCAGTTCTGGCACGGCTTGCGATTCTCGGTCCGCGTCAACCCGTTCGCTACCCGGCCCCTCCGCTGGAGGCGCACCGTGCAGCAGATGGCTGAAATCGGCGTCCGCTCGCTGCCCGTGCTGTGCCTGGTGTCCGGTGCCACCGGCATGATCATGGCCTTGCAGACCGGTGCCGAACTGCGCAAGTTTGGCGCCATGGAGGCGGTGATCAACCTAGTGGGCACGAGCATGACGCGGGAACTCGGCCCGCTGATCGCGGCGATTGTTGTCATCGGCCGTTCCGGCTCCGCGATTTCCGCGGAAGTCGCGACCATGGTCGTGACCGAGGAGGTGGACGCTCTCCGTGCGATGGCGCTCGATCCCATCGACTTCGTCCTAGTCCCCAAGTACGTCGCCATGACGGTCATGATGCCTTGCGTCACAGTGATGGGCGTCTTCTCGGGCATTCTGGCCGGAGGCGTGTTCTCGTACTTCGCTCTCGATATCACATTGCTGATGTACCTGCGTCGAACCGTCGAGATTCTGCTGATGCGCGATATTCTTAGCGGTTTGGTTAAGGCGCTCGTATTCGGATCGATCATTGTCCATGTCGGCTGCCTCGAAGGGTTCCTAGTCACGGGCGGCCCGGAGGGAGTCGGTCGCTCGACCACTAGCGCCGTGGTGAAGTCCATCTTCCTGGTCATCATCGCGGATCTGCTGTGCACGGCGTTCTTCTATTTCTTCTGGCGATGAACGAGGAGATCCATCCGACCGCGGAAAAGCGGCGCCCCCACGAGACGGGCGCAGAGCCGCTGATTTCCGTGCGCGGCTTAGAGGTGCGTTACGGTAACCGCAAGGTTCTCGATCGCGTGGAACTGGACATCTATCGCGGCGAGACGATGGTGATCCTCGGGCCGTCAGGGTGCGGCAAGAGCACGTTGTTGCGGCATCTGGAAGGACTAGAGAAGCCGGCGGCCGGTTCCATTCGGATCCAAGGCAAGGACATCGTGACGGCTTCACCCAAGGAGATGCTGCAGGTGCGCCGCCTGATGGGCGTTTCGTTCCAGAGCGCGGCGATGTTCAACTCGATGACAGTGGGCGACAACGTGGCGCTGCCGTTGCGCGAACACACCGACCTCGCCGAATCCACCATCCGCCTGATGACCAAGATGAAGCTCCAGCAGGTCGGATTGAGCGGGGTCGAAGACATGTACCCGACCGCGCTGTCCGGCGGCATGCGGAAGCGCGCCTCGCTGGCGCGGGCGCTCGCGCTGGATCCCGAGATCCTGTTCTTCGACGAGCCCTCGGCCGGCCTGGATCCGATCATCGCTGCAGGAATCGACCAACTCATTCTGCGCCTGAAGGAAGCGTTCCGGATGACGATCATCGTAGTGACGCACGAAATGGAGAGCGCCTTCCGGATTGCCGATCGAATGTGCATGCTGGATCAAGGCAAGATCCTCGCGGTCGGGACAAGCGAGGAGATTCTCAGTCATGCCCACCCCCGGATCGACCAGTTCGTGCGGCGCGTACCGGACGAGCTCGACGAGTCGTCCCACCAGTACATAACGGGATTCTAGATGAGCAACGAAGCCAAGGTGGGCCTCCTCGTCATACTCGCGCTGGCGATCTTCTTGACGACGTTTCTGATCGTCGCGAACGTGCAGCTAACCGGGGAGACGCACAGATACCGGACGTACTTCTCCTACATCGGAGGCTTGGACGAGGGCAACACGGTGCGCTTCGGGGGCCGCAAGGCCGGCACCATCCAGGCTTTGCGACCGTGGCGAGACGACATGACCAAGACGGAGGTAGTCTTCTCGTTGCGGGCCGAAATACCCGTCAACCGCGACTCTGTCGCCACCATCGCCAGCCTGAATGCGCTTGGTCAGAACTATCTCGAAGTCATGCCGGGGTCCATCGACGCGCCGCGGATCGAGCCTGACGGCATCGTGCCGTCGTCCGAGGCCCTGACGTTCTCGGACTTGACGCGGAAGGTGGCGGATGTCGCCGACACCGCGGTCGGCCTGATGGCCCGGATCGACGCCAAGATGACGATGGTCGCTGATGACATGCACGGCTTGATGGTCAACTTGCAGGAACTCAGCGGAGAGGAGAACCAGAGAAACGTCGAGAGAATGCTGGCGAGCAGCTCAGAGCTGATCGAGACCCAGTCGCCGAAGATCGACCAGATCACGACGCAGATCGGCAGCACGCTGGACCACGTGGAGGCGCTCACTGAAGATTTCCGGCAGCTGGCCCGGAATACGGACTCCGCGGTGGCCAACGTGAATCGCACGGTCGACGAGACGCGCGAGCCGCTCAAGAGCAGCCTCGCCCAGCTTGAAGGCACGCTGGAGGACACCCGCTTGGTGCTGAGGGACGCACGCGCGCTGATGCTGATGAACGAGACGAACATCGCGGAGATCGTCGAGAACTTCCGCAACGCTTCCCAGGACATCGAAGCCCTGAGCGCCGAACTGCGCCAGCGCCCGTGGACGCTGATTCGCAGCCGACCGAAAGCGGATCGACAGGTCCCCTCCGCTGCAGTTTCGGGTGCGCCCGGACCCTGATGGGCGGTGTCGCGGCGCTGGACGAGGGCAATGCCCTGGAATTTCTCGCCGGACGCGTCGATGTTTCCAGCGGGGCGAAGTCTCGCCGCCTTGGGGGCGGCGTATCGAACAATGTCGTTCTCGTCGAGGACGCCTCGCAGAGCATCGTGCTGAAGCAGGCGATGCCTCGCCTGCGCGTCCGTGACGAGTGGCTGGCGGACCGCTCCCGGATCCTTCGCGAATGGCAAGCGATGCGGGCGCTCGGCCGGATTCTTCCCGAGGGTCGCCTGCCCGAACTGCTGTTCCTCGACGAATCCCGGTTTCTCTACGCGATGCGAGCGGCGCCCGGCGGCAGCCAGGATTGGAAGACGCGCCTGCTCGCGGGCGACTGCACGGCGCGGACGGCCCGGCTGGCGGGAGCGACGCTCGGCCTGATCGTCCGCGGGACCTGGTGCCGCCCGGAATTCCGGGCGGCGTTCTCGGACCGGACAGCGTTCGACCAGCTCCGCACGAATCCGTACTACCGCACGGTCGGAAGGCGCCACCCCCGCTTGGCGGGGAGCATTGAAGACTGGATCGCCGCTTCATCCCAGCGACACGTCGCCATGGTCCACGGGGACTGGAGCCCCAAGAACTTGCTTGTCCACGAGGACGGCTTGCTTTGCATTGACTTCGAGTGCGCCCATTTCGGCGACCCGAGCTACGACGCGGGATTCATGCTGAACCACCTGATCCTGAAAGCGTTCCTGCGGCCCGAGCTGGCCGCGGGCTACCTAGGACTCGCCCGCACGGCCTTCGCCTGGACGCAGGGGTTCCTGCCACGGCCCGCGCTGGGCTGGTTCGAGGCCGCGAGCGTGCGGCATCTTGCCCTCCTCATGCTGGCGCGCATCGACGGAAAGTCGCCGGCTGAATACTTGGTTGCGGATTCCCTCCGCGACCGGGTTCGCCAGCTCGCGCTGGGACTGATCGACGAGACGCCCCAGCAGCTGGAGGAAGCGCTCCGCGAGGCGGAACGAGCGCTGCCGCCGAATGCCGGCTGAACGCCTATTGGTCTTGCGCTGCCTGGATGGCTTTGATCGTCTCGGCAGCCTGAGCCTGCATCGGATTCGGAACCTTAGACGATTCGCTCATCCAGTGCGTCGCCTGGCGGATGTTGTCGCCCGCGATATCGAGCTTCACGTAGCAGAATCCGAGCATGTAGGCGAGGATGCCGTAGCGCTCGCCGCCTTCGGCCTTGATCGATTCAACCGTTTGCAGCAGATGACGCCGGGAGTTGCGCCAGGCGCCTTTTCCGAACTCGCTGCTGCCCATGACGTAGTGGGCCCGCGCCGTGAATGTCTTCTTGGTCGCCTCCCAGTCCTCCGCGGAGGTGCCCTCGGGTGCGGGCTTTTCCTCCATCAGCTTGATGAGTTCCTCCGAGCGGACCGTGGCCTTGTCGTGGTCCTGCAGGCTCAGGGCGGTCTCGGCAAGCACGTATAGGTACTGCTCGTTGCTCGGGTCGCTGGCGAGCGCTCGTTCGAGCGCACCGACCATGCCGGGAATATCCCCAGCCTGCTGGTAGGCGAGTACGTACTTGTCGTCAATGCCGGCGAGGTACTGGCTCTCGGGATAGAGCTCCTTGAGGGAGTCCATGAATTGGATCTGCTGGGCGGGCGGGCTCTGCGAAACGCCTACGTTGATCGCCCACTCGGAGTACTGCACGACCCCGTTGGCGTAGTCGACGCCGCTCTCGTACAGCATCTGCTCATCGTCGGTAGGGTCCTCGGGGGCTGGCTTGGCCGCTTCCGCGTCCGCTAGCGGCTTTGTTGAGGCAAGGGCCACGAGGAGTTCCGGCCATTGCTGGGAGTTGAGCAGGGATTGGTTGTAGTTGTGCCGGACCTCGAGATCCCCGGGGACGTACGCCAGCAGCCGCTGTCCAACCGTGGCCGCCTGGCTCCAGCTCTGCTGCTCGGTGTATAGGCCCTGCAGCTGCAGCAGCACGTAGCCTAGGTAAGTGCTCTCCGGGTAGTCATTGAGGAAGCCCTCGAGGATCCCGATCCTCTCGGCCGTTTCTTCTGCGATGCCGGCCTGGGTTAGCACCCCGCCTTCCGGCGACTGCGAATCGATTTCAACGTTCCGGATTTCCAGCACATCCTGGGCGATGGCCAGTGGAGCGCAAACCACCACGGCTAGGACTAGGGCGGGCAAGTGTTTCATCAAAGAACTCCGAAGTCCCATCATCATATGCGGAACGAGCCCAGGGAATCAAGACGGGTGCCGACGGCAGCGGGCGAGGGCCGGCCCTATTGCCACTCCAGGACGTGACTGATCGCTCCCTCGTTATCGTGGAACCGAAGCTCGATGGATTCGTTGGAGAGGCTCGCTTCAATCCATCCGCAGGGAACTCCGGCGTCAAATGGGAACCCGGCCGCCGGCAGCCCGATTCGATGGACGCCCCTGGCCCTGCCGAGCGAGAACTCGTGCTCATGACCGGTGACGACCGCCTGGATGCAGCGGTAGCTTTCCGCAAGCCGGATCAACGCTCCGAAGTCCCGGCAGCCCCTGCTGGCCGAGCGGCCCGGATGATGCACGAAGAGGAATGTCCGCATGGGCGGAGCGTTCGACAGCGTCGATTCCAGCCACGCAAGTTGCTCGCTGCCGATCTCGCCTCCGACTTCGCCGGCGTCGATGAGGGAATCGAGCATGACGAAGCGGTTCGGGGGCTGGTCGACCATTGCCACGAGCCGAGCCGGCGCAGGCTCGCTGGGCTCCGCGAGAGCGGCGAGCAGGTTGCCCCTGTTGTCGTGGTTCCCTACACCGAGCACCAGCTCCGAGCCAGAAGCGAGAGGGTGTGCGATCGCTAGGAACCGGCGGTAGTCTTCTACTTCGCCGCGCGACCACGCGAGATCTCCGTTCACCACTGCTCCGCACGGGCCAACGGCCGAAATTTCCGCGACGATCCTGCGTAACCGGGAAGCCGTCTGCCAGCCGGACCGCTCGGCCGACTCGTCCCCGGCGATGTGAGTGTCCGCCAGCCAAGCCCATTTAGAGCGGGCGGCGGCCGGAAGGACGCGGCTGTAGACCCTCCCCCAAGGGAATTCGCTCGCTCGGAGCGGCCCGTTCGCGGGCAAGATCACGGCCGGGACGAAGCCCTTACTGCCCGAGAATGTCGAACGTCGTGGTACCGGCGACCCGGACCTTCTCGTAGGCCTTGACCCAGGCTGTGTGCGCTTCGTGATTCGCGTAGGCCGCGAGGGCCGCCTCGTCCGTCATTTCCATGCAGACGCCCCACTGGCGCACCATGGCCTCGTCTTGATTGCGCCCGTACTGCCGCAGCGGCCGGCGCAGCTTGCCGACCCAGACGCGATCCAATCCTTCGATCTCGTCCGGCAGTTCGTTCGTCGCATCCATGAAGGCCTTCCAGTCTGCAGCGCTGGCCCCATCGATTTCCGTGAATGCAAAGCAGTGCATGAGGGCCTTTTCGCCTGCCACCGCAGACGCTGGCATCAAGGCCAGGGACGCCACGAGAAGTGCTGAAAGAAGTGCGAAACGTGTCATATAGCTGCATCATATCCCACCTCGAATCTCGAAACGGGATCTCGCCGCGGCTGCGGGCTACACTAGCCCCGTGTTTCGGTTGCTCCTCCTCATCGCCCTCGCTGCCCACTTGGGAATCGCCGCACAGCCCAACATTCTGTTCGTCTACACAGACGACCAAGCCGGCTGGGCGCTTGGCATGTCCGGTCATCCCCACGCCTCAACGCCGGCCATGGACAAGCTGTTCCGGAGCGGCGCCTACCTCCCGAATTCGTTCACTGTCACCCCGGTCTGCACGCCGTCCCGGGCGAGCCTGCTTACCAGCCGCTACGGAAGCGAGCTCGGGCTCACAGACTGGCTCAATCCAAGGCGCGAGCCGTTTCTGGGCCTGGACGCCGAGGCCGTGACTTGGCCGGGACTCTTGCGAGCGGCTGGGTACCGGACCGGCCTGGTTGGGAAGTGGCATCTCGGCTTGCTCGATGAGCAGCACCCGACGAAGCATGGCTACGGATACTTCATGGGATTCCGCGGCGGCGGCACGAAGACAGCGGACCCTGTCCTCGAGAAGAACGGGCAGGAACGGCAATTCGAAGGCCTGACCGCCGACATTTTGACGACCGAAGCCATGGAATTTCTCGAGCGCGAGAAGGCGGGCCCGTTCCTGCTCTCGCTGCACTACCGTGCTCCGCACACTCGCTGGCTGCCGGTCGCGCCCGAAGACTGGGCGCCGTTCGACGGCCTAAATCCGATCATCCCGAACCCGGGCTTTCCGTATCTCGACGTGGAACGCGTCCGGCGCATGACGAGGGAATACCTAGCCAGCACCAAGAGCGTCGACCGGAACCTCGGCCGGCTGCTCCGGAAGCTCGAGGAGCTGGGACTCGACGACAGCACGGTGATTGTCTATACCAGCGACCACGGGTACAACATGGGGCACAGCGGCGTCTGGCACAAGGGGAACGGCCACTACGTGATGACCCGCAATCCGCCTGCGACGGCGAACGTCCCGGACGGCCAGCGGCCCAACATGTGGGATCGGTCGATACGGGTCCCGACTGCGGTCGTGTGGCCTGGCAAGATCGAAGGCGGCAAGGTGATCGAGAACAGCGTCTCGAATCTCGACTGGTTTCCCACGCTCGCCTCGATAGGGGAGGCGGAAATTCCGGCGGGCGCTGTGGTGCGCGGGCGCAATCTGGTGCCTCTGCTGCTCGGCACCGAGGAGAAATGGGACGAAGAGATCTACGGTGAGTATTCGACGCATCACCAGTCCCGCACGCACATGCGCATGTTGCGGACGCCCCGCTGGAAGCTCGTCCGGGACTTCCTCAATCCCGACCGGAGCGAGCTTTACGACCTGGGCGCCGATCCCGACGAGACGACGAATCTGATCTATCACCCGAAGTCGCGGTCGCTGCTCGAGAAGCTCAGCCGCAGGCTGTCCGATAGAATGCGCGCCGCTGGCGACCGGCTTGCCGACCGCTAGCGCTGGGAACCGAATCGTGGAGAGCACCATGTCCAATCGAAAGCGAACCAGTGATCCTGGCCGGCGGGAGCTGCTGGCCTATTCGGCCTTCTTCGGTTCCGCATTCATGGCTCGACAGGGCCTGGCCGCCGCGCCGGCGGCCAGCGTCCAGGCGCTCTCGCCTTCCCGCCCCATGCTCGGCATGAAGAAGTCGATTAACCTGTGGGCTTTTCCGTATCCGGGCAAGTGGTCCCTGAAGGAGTGCTTCCAAGTTGCCCGGGATGCCGGCTTCGACGCCGTGGAGCCGAACTTCAACTTGGAAGGGGAGTTCTCGGCGGAGTCCACCGACGACGAGATCCGGGCCGTCAGACGCATCGCCGACGAGGCAGGAGTCGCGATCAGCGGCGTCTGCTCGTTCCTGTTCTGGCCTTACTCGATGACCCATCCCGATCCGGAGCGTCGCGCCAGGGGCATCGAACTCGCGGGAAGGATGGCCGATGCGGCCGCGCTCCTCGGTACCGACAATCTGCTCGTTGTTCCGGGCGCCGTCTACGCTCCGTGGCTGGAAGATCCCGTCCCTGTGCCGAACGATGTTTGCGAGCGGCTCGCGCGAGATGCCGTGAGGGCGCTGATCCCCCGCGCCGAACGGGCGGGAGTCACGATCAACATCGAGAACATCTTCGCGAACGGGTTCCTGTTCAGCCCGCAGGAGATGGCTGCGTTCGTCGACGGCTTCCAGAGCGAGGCCGTCAAGGTCCATTTCGACACCGGAAACATCATGCAGTACCAGTTCCCGGAGCACTGGATCCCGATTCTAGGCAGGCGGATCAAGAACGTGCATCTGAAGGAGTGGGACAAGCGCACCAATGAGTTCAACCTGAATACGTTCCGGACGTTGCTCGACGGAACGACGAACTGGCCTGCGGTCATCGAGGAGCTGGACCGTGTCGGGTACGACGGATACCTGACCTTCGAGTACTTCCATCCATTCGAGCACCACCCCGAGGCGCTGATCTACCAGACGTCCGACGCTCTCGACTGGATCCTGGGCCGGAAAGGCTGAGCGTTTCCGGCCCATGGCTGAGCGATTCGGTGCAAGCGAACAGCGGGTCAGTGTCCCGCCGCCAGGCTGATCGCGACGAAGGCGACTTGCCAAGCGAGTTGGCAGGAGGCCAGTATCAATGAACCCGAGACCGGTCCCGGAGAGGCACGAAGCATGCGAGCTCCGCTCTCGAAGTGGGCACGGCTCGTTCGGATGATCTACCGGCCTCGGACGGTATTCGAGGATCTGCGCGAGCGTCCGTCCTGGCTTCCCCGGCTGCCCTGGAAGGTCTGGCTGCAACAGTGCTCCACTAGGTCAGCCGCGTCCTTCTCATACCTAAGTACTCGGGCAGCGACTTGGAACCCCGGGGGCTGAGTTTCGCTCTAATCGTCAGCGACCTCGGGACCTGCGCATTGTGGACTGCGGTTGCCTTGGGCGCGATTGCGGCTGACTGCGTTTTGTCGGTCTTGCTCTTGGCGGCAGGCACTGCCGGCCTCTTCCAGGGCCTTCGGCTCGGAGCTGAGTTCGGCCAGGTTCGATCCGTTGTCGCATACAGCCTGCCTTGGGCCTTTCTGGCAAGATCCCTGCTGGTTACGATCCCGACTGGAATCGAGTGGGCGTTCCATCGGGATTCTGGTTTCCGGAGCCTTGGCGCACTCAACGCGTCGCGGTTCCTGGAAAGCCTTTCGCTAGGCCCCTATGTGCGTGCCGTCGTTGGTTCCATCGGGCCGCTCGCCGTCGTCTACTGGGTACTGGCTGCCTTCGGACTGTCCCTTGTCGCCAGACCGGCTTCCTTGCGGGATGCGTTGAAAGCGACGGTTCCCCCATCGATTGTTCTTGGCATCGCGCACGCAATTGCGCTGGCCGCGCTGAGGCTGTATCTCGTAGCGGAGGCCCCGGGCGTGTGGCGGAACCGTCAGCCAGGCTCTCGAGCCGCTCGGAGCGACACGCGTCAGCTCTGGATTTCTTGCGGGATAATCGGGAATTGGTGATTGCATGCCGACAGGCAAACCGCTAGTGCTCACGATCATGGACGGCTGGGGCTGCAACCCGGACCCGGCCAGCAACGCTGTCGCTTTGGCCCGCACGCCGAATTTCGATCGCCTTTGGCGCGACTATCCCCGGACGCTGATCAGAACGGACGGACAGTACGTGGGGCTTCCGGACGGCCAGATGGGCAACAGCGAAGTCGGCCACCTGAACATTGGCTCGGGCCGCATCATCCAAATGGACATCACTCGGATCGACGAGCTGATCCGCTCCGGCCGACTGGCCGAGAATCCCGCTCTGAAGGGCGCCATGTCGCACGCCAAGGGCCGTGCCTTGCACCTGCTCGGCCTGCTCAGCGATGGCGGCGTCCATTCCCAGGCCGCCCACCTCTATGCCCTGCTCGAGGTCGCGCGGGACGCGGGAGTGGAGAACGTGTTCGTTCATGCGTTCACGGATGGCCGCGACACCCCGCTAACCAGCGGCGCCGGCCACCTGCGCCGGTTGCTGCATCGCATGGGCGAGATCGGTTGCGGGCAGCTTGCCACGTTGAGCGGACGTTACTACGCCATGGACCGGGATCGTCGATGGCATCGCGTCGACAAGGCGTTTCGAGCGATCGTCGCAGGCGAGGGGGTCAGGGTGCCCGACCCGCTGGCTGCCATCGAGGCGTCGTACGCGGACGGCGTCACTGACGAGTTCGTCGTGCCGACTGTGATCACCGGGCCTGATGGTGCCCCGGTCGGCCCCGTCCGCAGCGGGGACGCGGTTGTGTTCTTCAATTTCCGGGCCGACCGCGCGCGAGAGCTGACGCTTGCGCTCAACGACCCGGATCTGGACGGGGTGAGCCGCGAGCTCGCACCGAGCGGCCTGCATTACGTCACGATGACCCAGTACGACAGGAACTATTCCTACCCCGTCATTGTCCCGCCGCAGTTCCCTGACCGAATTCTCGGCGAGCTGTGCGCCGAGCAGGGGTGGAGGAACCTGCGTGTCGCGGAAACCGAGAAGTACCCTCACGTGACCTACTTCTTCAACGGCGGCAGGGAGCGGCCGTACGAGGGCGAGGAGCGCGAAATGGTGCCGTCTCCCAGGGTCGCGACTTATGACCTGCAACCGGAAATGAGTGCTGCGGGGGTTTGCGACGCCGTCGTCCGAGGGATCGAGAGTCAATCGTTCGAATTGATCGTCGTGAACTTCGCGAACGGCGACATGGTCGGTCACGCCGGCGTACTGGAGGCGGCCGTGCTGGCCTGCGAGACTGTCGACGGCTGTCTCGGCCGGATCGAAGCGGCTCTGAAGCGCTGCGGCGGCCAGTGGATCGTCACCGCCGACCACGGCAACGCCGACCTGATGGTCCATCCGGAAACCGGCGCGCCGCATACCTATCACACGACGTTTCCGGTGCCGCTCGTCCTGGTCGGCGAGCATGACGGGCCACTCACGGCAGGCGGGTCGCTACGCGACATCGCGCCCACGATCCTAGGCTGCCTGGGCGTGAGCCAGCCGCCTGAGATGACCGGCCGGGACCTGCGCGGGGACGCTTGACGGGAGGCCTTGTGGAGCAGCAGTCGCCGTCCGCATTCATCCGGGCCGCAGGCGGGATCGTGTGGCGCAGCCCCGATCGCGAGCAGGTCGCGGTCATCTACCGAGACCGCCACTCGCGGGACGAATGCTGCCTTCCGAAGGGCAAGCTCGACCCCGGCGAGGACTGGGAGCAAGCCGCCCTGCGGGAAGTTCTGGAAGAGACGTGCTCCGAGGCCGAGATCCTAGGTTTCGGAGGACTGCTGCCGTACTACGTGGGCCGGCGGCCCAAGATCGTCGTGTACTTCGAGATGGTCGCGGTTTGCGAGGGCCGGTTCCAGCCCTCGGCGGAGGTGCGGGACATGGCCTGGCTCGCTCCGGAGTCCGCGCTCGCGGCGCTGAGCCATGACTCCGAGAGGGAAATGCTCTGCAGGCTCGTCACGCGCAGCCGTCGCGACGATTGTGCTGGTGGCCTGGCGCCGGACATGGGCGCCTAGCGGCGGGAAATGCGATTGTTGAACTCCTCCCGCTTGCGTTTCCGCTCCTCGAGGATCTGCTCGTACTCGGTCCGCTGCGACGGTTCCAAGACCAACATGATCCTCTCGCCGCGCTCCGCTCGGATTGCCTCCATCTCGGGCTCGATCGCATCCCGCACCGATTGGAATCGATTGCCGATCTCGTCGAGGATCTCCTCCACACTTGCCTGCTGGGTTTCGGTCAGGCCAAGTCGCCCGGTCAGCGTATCGAGCAATTGAGCTCGATACTGCTCCGGGGTCATGCCCGATGGCCGGCCAGCGTTGCTCCCGTAGAATCGAGTCGCTGCGAACCCGAGCGCCGCGCCCGCGACGAATACCGCCGCAAGCGACAGCGCCGCCCGCTTCTTGGTTTGGCCGCTTGTCATTCCCCGTTCTCAGCGAGCACCCAGATGGCGCCGTCTCTCTGGTCCATTGCGTTGCGGATGAGCACGTCTTCGTAGCTCGCTTCCAGCACCACGGACCCGCTGTCGGTCCCGGCCGTTACCCAGTGGGAGAAAGCCACCAGCCCCGCCAGCGCCATGGACGCGAAAGCCAGGCGAGGCGACCACGCGATCAGGTAGGACGCCCAGGATGCGTTTTCCCGCTTGCGCGCGTCGATCGCGGCCCAGACCCTTGCGGCGAAAGCCGGGCTGGGTTCGAACTCGCCCAGCAGGTCGCGATAGATTGCGAATAGACGGTTCAGGAATTCGTCACGATTTGTTTGCATGTGCTTGGCTTCCATCATCCTCACCTGTCACTCGATTCTTGGCTTCCTCGGTCAGTTCGTCATAGGCCTTCAGAGCGCGCTTGCGCGCCCGGAAGAGCCTAACCTTGAGGGCATTCGTATTGACCTTGTAAACCGCGCTCAGCTCCTTCAAGCTCAATCCTTGGATCTCCTTCAGCGTCAGCAGGACTCTGTCCTCGTTGGATACCCGGGCGAGCAGGATCTCAAGCAATTCTCTCGCGCCCTCCTTCTGGCTCGCTTCCAGAGCCTTCTTGCTACTCAGCGCCGCATCCACTGCGACGACCTGCTCCTCGCTGAGATCCGCCATCCTGATATCGATTTCCCTGCGCTTGCGGCGCAAATAGTCGTAGCAGGCGTTGATCGTCAGCCGATACAGCCAAGGCTCGAACACCTGCGGCGTCCTGAGTTGCTGGAGGGAGTCGTACAGTCGGACGAAGACCTCCTGTCCGACATCCTCCACGTCGTCCCCGCGACTGATCGTCCGATATACCGTGCCAAGAATGCGCTTTCGGTATGCTCGGATGATCTCGCTGAAGGCTTCGTCGTCTCCCGACTGCGCCCTCTCGATTGTCTCGGGTTCAACCAGCATTCAAGAGCTGCCGTGGCGGGCGGCGCCTGTGTGCCATATGTCAAACATGAAGGCGCGTCCGTAGCGAGTCAGGTTACGAAACTCGAAGGCGCGGCTGCTCGCTGCATCGCCGCCAGCTCTTCGAGGTCCAGGCGTCCAGTGTATACGGCCATGCCGAGCGCGGCGTGTACGCCGATATCGAGCAGGTCGCGCACTTCGTCCAGCGTGGCTATGCCGCCCGCCGCGGTGATTTCGTGGCTTGTGGCGGCTCGCAGGCGCCGGTACCACTCCAGGTCCGTGCCCTGCATCGTGCCTTCCTTGTCGACGTAGGTGCATAGGAATGCACCGCAGTACGGCTCGAACCGGGCGATCACTTCTTCTGTAGCAAGACTGGTCGATTCCCGCCAGCCTCTCACGACGATCCGGCCGTTCATCGAATCGAGTGCGACCGTGACGCTGCTCGGCCCGACCGTCGCAGCGAGGCGCCCGAGGAAATCGCTGTCCGGTCCGTCGGCGGCGAATGCCGCTGTGCCCACGATGACCCGCTCCGCTCCGCTGTCGATCAGTTCTCGGGCGCGTTCGACGGTCCGCACCCCGCCACCAACCCAGGTCCGGGCCAGTCCGGCGATACGTCGCACGATCTCCAGGTTGGACCCGATGCCGATCGCCTGGTCGAGGTCGATGATCTGAATGACCGGGAACGACCCGAAGCGTTCCATCATGCGCTCCGGCGAGTCGCCCTCGAGGGCCTTGTCTCGCCCGCGCACGAGCTGAACCACCTTGCCCCCCATCAGGTCGATGCACGGAATGATCATGGCGCTTGCGCACCGGGCGTCAACTCTGCCCGAACGTCCAGAAGTACCAGCTTAACGCGAGTTGTCGCTCCCCTTGGGAGGCTTCCGCGGGGCATGGCGGACGACCTGCGGCGTGATCTAGCCGAATCCGAAGAGTAGCGGGAAGGCGAAGAAAACAAGAGCCGCCCACACGGAATACACGGGCAGGTAGGCAGTCTGCCATCGCGCGAGCGCGTCGAACGGCCCTCGGCCGCGCAGGAACCGAACGTAGAGCCAGGCCGACCACGAGAGATTGACGAGCAAGATCAGGTTCTCGCCCAGAGCCGCCACCTTGTTCGCGCTGAATCCGAACTCGGAGATGCGCGCCGAGATTGCCGCCAGGGCCACGGCATCCACCAGCAGGGCGCATACGACCAGCGTCACCTGGAGCACGTCGAAAGCGTCCGGTCCCGACCGCGGGTCGCGTGCCGACACGGCGTAGAGGAGCAGCCCGAGCACGAGAACCAGAAGCAGGTCGAATCCGATCAGAACCTCTCGCTCCAAGTCGATCGCTCTCCCGGTCCACGCCATGGTTCCCAGGAACGCTAGCAGGACCGCCGTGAAGAGCGGCGTGAACAGGCGCGTCAGCACGGGCGCCATGTTTTCCACCACGCTCTGCTTCGCTTCTACCAGCCAGGCTGCCACAACCACCGCGCCGAGCGCTCCGCACGGCAGGATCCAAGACTGCGCGATCCCCTCTGCATCCAAGCCGACCGAATTGAACATGAACATCGTCACGCCCGTCAGGACACCACCGCCTAAGGCAATGAGCGCGTAGTAGATGAATAGCTCGCCGGAGAAGCGGACGAAGTTCATGCGTTCGTCGCTGTCGCCCCAGTTCCCGCCCGCATAGGCGATGCCGACGGCCAGCCAGAGCGCGATTGGGAGATGCAGGACCGCAAGTACCTCTGTCGATCCGCCGGGCTCGAACGGAATGGCATTGGCGAGCACGGCCGCGGCACCAAAGGCGGCCGCGATCCAAGCGCACCGGGCCGGAGCGATCCGGCGCTTCCACGCAAAGTAGGCGGCAAGGCACGGCAGCACGAAGAGGCTGGCGTTACGGGCGTAGAATCCCTCGTGGCCATCGACTAACGGGATCCCGAGAAGCGAGGGCAGCTTGAATGCGGCGCCCGCGGCGATCGCGAGGCCGACGACCACCAGGGCCTCGTTCCGGGGCCTCCGCAAGTCCGTCTCTTCCGGGAGCCGCGGGGCGACTAGCTGCTTCCATAGCCGCTCGGAATGCTCGCGAGCGAATTCGCTCGTCAGTGCGTCGAGCTCGCCGAGGCGCTTGACGGCCACCAGAAACGCTTCCTCGGTTGACAGGCCCGCCTCCGTCAGGGTGGCAACCTGGCTGCGAAGGTGGTCTTCCAATTCATCCCTGTCGGCCGATTCGATCGTCCGTCGCCGATGCAGGTAAGCTCGCCACGAGGCGATCCGTCTCTCCAGGTGCTCGCTGTGGGACGGGCCGTTCGCTGTCATCGCTGCCTCCTGTCGGTGCCTATGCCTGGCCGCTCGGTTCGGGCAGGGCGAGCCAGATTTCTCGGAGCGTCGCGTCCACCGCCTGCCATTGCCGTCTGTGCTCCGCGAGGTGGCCGCGTCCCTTCTCGGTAAGGCGGTAGTACTTGCGCCGGCGTCCGCTTGCCGGCGTCCCCCACCGGCCCTCGATCTGCCCTAGCCGCTCGAGCCTGTGCAGGACCGGGTACAGCATGCCGTCCGTCCACAGGAGCCTGCCGCACGACAAATCGCCAACGCGCTTGAGGATCGCATAGCCGTAGCTCTCTCCTTCAGCCAGGATGGCCAGCACGAGCGGGGTGGCCGACGCTGCCACCAAGTCCTTGCCGATATTCACCGCCACGCCTCCGCCGAGCAGCCCGCGATCCGTCTTGTACCAAGCATAGAACTACTATACATAGATCTACTATGTATTGATGCCGGTGCTTGGTTCCACGTAACTACTCACACCTCTGTTAGTGTCGGGCCATCGTGTTGCTTGACCGTGTCGGCAGCGTGGCCGTCGAGCGCGATTTGGATGGCGACGAGAGGATTGTAGCCGAGCGCGGCCATGGACTGTAAGTAGCTGGAGATGCGTGCATAGGCCTCGCCGTAGGCTTGCGTTCGAAAGCAGCCCGACACTTTCATTTTCACTTTCGCCATTCTGAGTGCGCGCTCTGCGGCGTTGTTGGTAAAGCTCACATGCGGATCGCGCAGGAAGCGCAGCACGGACGCTTCGTGCTTGGCGAGCCGCTCGTGCAGGTTGTGGGCAGCGGATTTGGCGATCCGTCCGCGTTGGCCCTTGCTGCGTGGCGGGATCGCGGGCAATTCCTTAGCGCCCTGGGTCAGGATGGTGCGGTAGCGCTTGCGCAGGGCCTTGCATGCGGCTTCGCTCAAGACCTTGCTCTGGCTGCGATTGAGCTTGTGGCAGGCCTCTTGCAGCAGGGCTTTCAGCAGGCGCGCCCAGCGGTACTTGCTGGACTCGACAAGGAAGGTCAGTTCGCGGACCAAATGGGCGCCGCAGAGCTGGTGCCGGCATTGCTCGTAGCCGAGGTAGGAGGCCCAGCAGTCGTGCACCAGGGTGCCGCGAAAGCGGGGGATCAGGCCGATCGCCTCGATGGCTGCCTTGCCGCGCTTGGGATGCAGGAACTTCAGCGTCAGCGACCCATTGGCGAGCACATGCAGCCAATGGTTCTTGCGGTCGACTCGCAGGCCGGTTTCGTCGGCATGCAAGGCCGGAGATGCCAGCAGGCGGGCGCTGGCGGCCGCTTCCCAAGCTTGCAGTGCCGCGTGCAGGCGGCGGATGTAGCCGAGGCAGGTGGCCTCGGACAAGCGCAGGGAGGAGATCGCCCGGACCAGCTCGACGGTGCGCCGCAGGGAGAGCATAGGGGCCACCAGCAGGTTGATGATGAAAGCCTGCAAGCCGCTGCCATACTGCACCGGCCCCGGCATGCTAGCGGGGAACGCTCCCTTGTTGCGGGCCTGACAGTCGGGGCATTGCTTGACCTCGGCCTCGACACGCTGCTCGATCACCTGAAACACGATGTCGTACAGGACCCGGCGTTCCCGGTCGCTGGGAGCGACCTCCGACAGATCGGCGCCACAGCTGTCACAGGTCTCGACGGTGACCGTTTCCTCGGTGGTGACCTTCTGCAGATTGGGGCCGGTCCGGTCGTTGGCCTTGGCGGCCCGCTTGGCCGGGCTGGCCCGCTGCGCGGTTTCGTCCTGCTCCACCTGCGAGGGCGGGATGCTGGAGTTGCGGCTGTTCTTGCGGGTTGTCTTTTCGAGCAAGACCGCCAGCAGCAGGGTCAGCAAGGGCATCAGGACCCGGAACACGGCGTCGGCTTCGGGCGACACTTTGCCGCTCTTGCGCAGAGCCGCGATCTGCTGCTTGGCGGCCTCCAGTTCCGCGCGCAGGAACTTGTCGTTCAGCGTCGCCATCACTCGGCCTCGACCGCCATCAGGGCGGCCAGCACCGCCAGGCGCTCGCCCGGCTCCATCGCCGCATAGCGCTGCGCCCAGTTCGCGGCCTTGCGCTGGATGCACTGGCGGTGCGTGAAGTTCCGGCCCGCATAGCGGTGCCAGTGCACGCGTCCCGGCGCGAAGTTGCACCAGACCTTCTCGGTCACCACCCCGGCCTGGTTCATCACCTGCAGCGACAGGCTGTGCCAGTCCGGCAGAGCCCGCTCGTACAGGTCCGAGGGGTAGCCGGAGAGCATCACCGCACAGGGCAGGCCTTTGAGCAACGCCAGCAGTTCCTCGTGATCGGCCTGCGTGTAGTCATAGCGGTAGCGGCGCTGCGCTTGGCGGGCGCCGTGCAGATAGGGTGGGTCGCTGTAGACCAGTTCGTCGCCCGCAAACGGGAAGTCGGACAGAAAGCGGTGGCAGCACCCGTGCACCAGTTCCACCTCGTAATCGCAGCGAAACGCCCGGATGGAGCGGGCGCTGCGATCAATGCCGATGTTCCTCAGGGCCGGCGGTTTGCGCTGCATGATCGCGCCGCCACCGAGATGGGTCTCGATATAGGTGCCATGCGGCGGCATCGCTGCGATCAGCGGCTGGCACAGACCCGAGGTCGCCTTCGATCCGTACCATGCTCCCATCGCCGCGTCCTCCGCCGAAGGCTCCGTTAGCAAGCAGCATAGGCGGTCACAATGAGGTTGTCAAGCAAAAAACCCGCTAGGTCCGGAATGCCGCCGATTGCCGGTCAGGACGGTTCCCGCTCAGCGACAGGTTCCCGACACGAACAACCGTTCGAAACCTGACCGGATACAAGCGCAAGCATTGACCCGAGTGACGGCATGCGAAAGGACAAATAGTCAAAAAGGGGCCTGAGTAGTTACGGTTCCACTTTCTTTTCGTCAGAGGCGGCGCCACCCGGGCTTTTCCGCCTACCTCCGTGCCCGGAGCGCTAGCGGCGTCCGCCGGAGGGAATCTGCTCGCGGGCCGGCATGCCGCGGCTGGCCAGCCGAGCGGCGTCCGCCGGAGGGAATCTGCTCGCGGGCCGGCATGCCGCGGCTGGCCAGCCGAGCGGGTGTCGCCGCTCAGTCCCCCTTGTCCGGCTCGAGCAGCCGGACCGGAATCCCTTCCTTCCTGAGCAGCTTCTTGAGCCCGTCGGAGGTGAATGTCCCGTAGTGGAAGATCGAAGCGGCCAGCGCGGCGTCCGCCCGTCCGTCCGTCAAGACTCGCACGAAGTCTCCGGGCACGCCGCCGCCGCCGCTGGCGATGACCGGGACCCGCGTGGCTTCCGCGATAGCCCGGGTCAGCTCGCAGTCGTAGCCTTCCTGAGTGCCGTCGGCGTCCATGGACGTGAGCAGGATCTCGCCCGCGCCCAGCGACTCGCCCTGATGCGCCCATTCGACCGCGTCGAGTCCCGTGTCCTTGCGGCCCCCGTAGGTGTTGACGTTCCACCGGCCTCGACTCACGCTCCGCGCGTCGATCGCCAGCACCACTGCCTGCGCGCCGAATTCTTCGGAGAGCTCGCGGATCAGCGCCGGGCGCTCGACGGCCGCGGTGTTGACCGAGACCTTGTCGGCTCCAGCAACGAGAATTGTCCGGGCGTCCCGGACTGACCGGATTCCGCCACCCACTGTTAGTGGGATGAACACCTTCCGCGCGGTGTGCTCCACGACGTCCACCATCGTGTCGCGGCGGTCGCTCGAAGCGGTGATGTCGAGAAAGACCAGTTCATCGGCACCGTCCTCGTTATAGCGCGCGCTCAGTTCCACTGGATCCCCGGCGTCGCGCAGGCCCACGAAGTTGATGCCCTTGACGACGCGTCCAGCCTTGACGTCGAGGCACGGAATGATGCGCTTCGTCAGCATGGCGATGCTCCGAGGAAGTTCTGCACGATGCGCTGGCCCAGCGGCCCGGACTTTTCCGGATGGAACTGCACGCCGAAAACGTTGCCCCGCTCGAATGCCGCGCAGAACGTCTGCCCGGCGTAGCCGCACAGTGCCGCCGCGTGGGACCCTGCCGCCGAGGCAGGCACGTAGTAGCTGTTCGCGAAGTAGACGTACGGATTCGCACCGATACCGTGCAACAGGCGCGGCGAACCCTGCATCTCCAAGCAGTTCCAGCCCATCTGGGGCACGCGCGCTTCCTCCGGAAACCGCACGACGCGCCCAGGGTAGATCCCGAGGCCTCGTTCGGGGGCTTCCTCGCTGCTTTCGAAAAGAGCTTGCAGGCCAAGGCAGATGCCTAGGAACGGGACGCCCGCGGCAATCCGTTCGCACAATGCCTGTCTCACGCCGAGCTTGTCGAGGGATCGGAGTAGCTGCCCGTAGTGGCCCACGCCCGGGAGGATGATGCGCGAGGCTGCCGCCAGCCCGGCTGCGTCCGAGACGATCTCGAACGGAGCGGATACGCTCGCCAGCGTGTTGGCGACGGACCGCAGGTTGCCAGCGCCGTAATCGAACACAGCGGTCATTTCACGCTCCCCTCTCGAGAATGCCCTTCGTGCTCGGAAGCTGGTCCTTGAGCTGCGGGTCCTTGGAGCACGCGAAGCGCATGGCCTTCGCCCAGCACTTGAAGAGAGCTTCGATGCGGTGGTGGCTGGAACGGCCGTAGAGCACTCTCAGATGGAGGTTAGCCCCGCAGTGGACCGCGAAGCCGTCGAAAAAGTCGTGCAGAAGCTCGGCCTGCAGGTCGCCGACCATCTGGAATGGAGATGGGGCGCTATACACGAGGGCGGGCCGGCCGCCGAGGTCGACGGCTGCTGCTGCGAGGGTCTCGTCCATGGGCATCAGGAAGTAGCCGGACCGCAGGATGCCGGCCTTGTTTCCGAGGGCGGCGGCGAAGGCCTGGCCGAGCACGATGCCGCAATCCTCGACGGTGTGGTGCTGGTCGACATCGAGGTCCCCCTCCGCACGCAGCCCGAGGTCGAACGCTCCGTGCCGGGCGAACGACTCGAGCATGTGATCGAAGAATCGTATTCCACTACGGATGTCGTAGCGGCCCTCGCCGTCGATATTCAGCTCGGCGGCGATGCGCGTCTCCTTTGTGTTCCGCTCGACGCTTGCGGTGCGTGTTGAAGTCATCCCAGGATCGCCTCCAGATCGTTGACGCTCTCGAGCACCTCCTCGGCGCCTAGCTCCTCGAAGAGCATGCGCGTCTCTTCGTGCCGGGGCGTCTCTTGCGAAGCGATTCCGACGAAGCGCACGCCCGCGGCGCCGGCGGACCGGCAGTCGTCCACGTTGTCGCCGACAAAAACGATCTCGGCGTCGGGAGCCTCGCGTTTGACGTACAGCAGCCCGTCAGGCGCCGGCTTTTGGTTTGCCACGAGCTCGTGCGTGACGACCGGGTCGAATTCGACGGAAGGGCAGAAGCGGTCCAGCGTGTGGTGCGCCGCCTTCCTCCCTCGTCCGGTGAAGATGGCCAGTCGCCGCCGCTCGGCGAACCGCTCGAGAATGCCGGGGCGCACGAGCCAGCGTTCATTCCGAATCAGTCCGTCGCAATTCTCGCCCCAGTAGAGGATGCGCCCGTACGCGCGCACCTCGGTCGGATCCGCCGCGGCTCCGGCCGATCGGATCGCGAGCATCGCGATGTCGGAATCGTTGTTGTACCCGCCACCGTTCTTGATGCGGGCAATGTCGTCTTGGCTCATCCGCACGCCTGCGAAGTACCGCACCGTTTCGATCAGCGCGCGCCGGAAGGTCTCGGTGGGATCGACGAGGACTCCGTCCATGTCGAAAACCAGCATTTCCTTGCTCATCGCCCAAGCACCTCCTTGAAAGCTGCCAGGAACCGAACTGTCTCCCTGAGTGGGCCGACCGTGACACGTGCCGCGCCGGGAATGCTGGCCGACTGGTCCCGGATCAGGATGCCTTTTTCGCTGAGTGCGGTGCAGATTCGGCTCGACTCGTCGCCGAGCTCGAAAAGCACGAAGTTGGCGCGGCTCGGCCAGTGACGGATCTCCAGCTCGTCGAGAGCCGCGCAGAGAAGTTCGCGCGCCTGCAGGATCTGCCGCACGTATCTGCGCACGTAGTCCGCGTCCTCGATCGCCGCGATTGCGCAACGGATCGCCAGCGAGTTCACCCCGTAAGGGGACTGGCCCTTGCGAACGATCGCGATGTTCTCCGCTTGCGACGCCAGCACGCCGATTCGCAAGCCGGCCATGCCGAACGCCTTGGAGAACGTTCGTGACACGAACAGGTTGGGCCAGCTCGCCAGGAGATCCAGCATGGTCTCGCCGTGGAAGTCGAAGTAGGCTTCGTCGATCAGGACGGCGCAGCCGTCCGCCGCCTGCAGGATCCGCTCCGCTTGGCGGGCGGTGAGCACTCCTCCCGTGGGGTTGTTCGGGGACGCAATGCAGATCGCGCGAGTGCGCGGTCCCACGGCACTGATGATTTCACTCGCGGGGAACGCTAGGTCCGGCTGGCGATAGGGGACGAGCCTGGGCCGGCCGCCCACAAGCTGGGCGTAGAACTTCAGCATGCTGAAGGACGGCTTGGGGATGATGACTTCGTCGCCTTCGTCGACGTAGGCGTGCATGACTGCGCTGATCACCTCGTCCGTGCCCGCGCCGATGATCACCTGGTCCGCGCCGACCCCCAGGTGGGCACCGAGTTTCTCCCGGGCCTCGCTGTACTCGGGATACGTCGCTACGAAGCCGCGCGACGAGCTCTCCCGCAGGACTTCCTGAACCTTGGGGGAGCAGCCTGTGACGTTCTCGTTGAAGTCGAGGCGCAGCTTCTCGCCGCGGCCTTCAAGCGGGGGATTGTAGGGGGCCATCCGCCGGACCGCTTCGCGAGGCTTCGGGGCGTTAGGCATGGCGTGCACCTGCCACGGGCCCCGTCCGGGCTTCGATCGACCGAGCGTGCGCTTCCAGGCCCTCGGCCCGGGCAAGCGTCGCGATGGCTGGAGCGAGTTCCCGCAAGCCGTGCTCGGACAGCTTCTGCACCGAGACGATCTTGACGTAGTCGAGAACAGTCAGCCCCCCGCGAACGCGGGACGCTCCGCCGGTCGGCAGGACATGGTTCGGACCGGCCGCGTAGTCGCCGGCCGCTTCGGGACTCCAGGCCCCGACAAAAACGCTGCCGGCGTGCCTGATCTCGGAAAGCGGCACGGCTTCGCTCACGGAGAGGTGCTCCGGGGCGAAACGGTTGGCGATGTCGCAGGCCTCCTGGAGGCTGCCGGTGACGACCGCGGCACTGTTCTCCCGGATGGCCCGGGCCGCCACCTCACGAGTGGGGAGAGTCCGAATCTGCCGGCCGACTTCCGCGGCTACCGCTGCGGCCAGGCTGGACGAGGGCGTGAGCAGGACAGCGGCGGCATCGACGTCGTGCTCCGCTTGCGCCAGCATGTCGGCCGCGAGTGCCTTCGGGTCGCCCGAGTCGAACAGCAGGACAATCTCCGTGGGCCCCGCTACGAAGTCGATGCCCGTTTCACCAGCCAGCAGCTTCTTGGCCGCTGCAACGTAGGCGTTCCCCGGCCCGACGATTCGATCGACCTTGGGAATGCTCTCCGTTCCGAACGCGAACGCCGCCACGGCTTGCGCCCCGCCGACCGCGTAGACTTCGTCCAAGCCCAGCATGGCGGCCGTGCCCAGGGTTTCCCTAGAGGGTCTGGGCGCGGCGACCGCGATGCGGGGCACTCCCGCCGTCTGGGCGGGTACCGCAGTCATCATGACCGTGGAGGGCAAGGGGTACCTTCCGCCCGGGATGTACGCCCCGATCGAGTCCAGCGGCCGGACCAGCTGGCCTAACTCGATCCCTAGCCCGGCTGGCTCCATCCATTCCGATGGCATCTGGCGTTCTGCAAATGCCCGAATCCGCGACGCCGCAACTCGCACCGCTTCAACGAAGTCCGGCTGGAGCGCATTGCGAGCTTCCCGCAGCGAAGCCCTAGGCAGGCGAGCCGCGCAGCCTTCCAGGCCATCGAGCTTGCGAGCGTATCCGAGCAGCGCCTCGTCGCCGCGAGTGCGCACAGCATCGAGGATCGGAGCGACTACCCGCTCGGCCTCGGCGAGCCGACGGACCCGTCCCCGAAGGAGCGCATCCAAAGCCTCCCGGTCCTGGCTGGCAATGACACGGAGCATGACTTGATCGCCGCTCCGGCCTCAAGCGCCGTACACGCTGTCCGGATCGTACGCGCGTTCCTCGTCGTGGACCCATGCTCCGTCGTCGAGCTTGCGGTAGAAGCAGCTGCGGAATCCAGCGTGGCAAACCCCCGGGCCCAGCGCCTCGGCGTGGATGAGCAGGGTGTCGAGGTCGCAGTCAACCTCGATGCGCTTGGCGAGCAGGTAGTGCCCGGAACTCTCGCCCTTGATCCAGAGCCTGCTTCGCGTCCGGCTGAAGAAGGTCACTTTCCCCGACTCGACCGTGTTGGCAAAGGCCTCCTCGTTCATGAAGCCCAGCATGAGCACGCGGCCGTCCCGATGGTCCTGAACGATCACGGGCACCAGGCCGTCGCACTTCGTGAAATCCAGGTTCATGGCAGTCCTCCGGGGCTGAACAGGGGCTCGGACAGTCCATCGCCAGAGCGGGAGTCTTCGTGTGCGACGCTCGCCGGATCCCGGGGCGTCGCGGCGGCCGCGATGCCGGAGCCTTATGCTCCAGCGTATCAGTCTCGGAGATCTCGGGCGCGCGATTCCTGGCCGATTCCGGCTGACCCGCCCGACACGGCGGGGACCTGGCTACGAAGCCCGGCCGACCGCTCGGCAGCACCAGCGAATGCAGCCTGCCCGGGGCTCGCAGCGGTAGCGGGATGGAGCGTCTCGCTACTTCCGCCAGAACCAAGGCGTCACGGTCACCAGCAGCGTATAGAACTCGAGCCGCCCGGCGATCATGTCGAAGCTCAGCACCCACTTCGCCAGTGCCGGAAGCTGGCTGTAATTGTCCGTAGGCCCCACTCCGCCCAGGGCCGGTCCGATGTTGAACATCGCCGCCGCAACGGCCGAGATCGCGGTGAGGACGTCGACGCCGACCGCCGCCAGTGCTAGGCACGAGACGAAATTGACGACAAATGCGAGGTAGACCAGGTTGAGCAGGCTCTGGATTGTCGGCTCGGGTATGACATGGCCGCCTAGGCGCACGGCGAACACGCCGTGCCGCTCGACCATGCGCTTGAATTCCCGGGCCACTACCTTGGCTAGCAAAGCGATCCGGGAAATCTTCATGCCGCCCGCAGTGGAGCCCGTGCAGCCGCCGGTGAACATCAGGACCAGCAGGATGAGCTGGCCGAGTGGCGGCCAGAGTTCGAAGTCGTCAGTCGCAAAGCCTGTCGTCGTCATGATCGACGTGACTTGGAAGAGCGCGGCGCGCAGGGCGTGCCCGATGTCGTAGCCGATTTGAAAGTGCAGCAGGAGGGTCGCGATCGCCGCCGCCCCCCCGATAGCCGCGAGGTACTGGCGGAACTCGTAGTCGCGCAAGGCGCTCAGTGGACGGTGTTCCAGGACCGCCCGGTAGTGGAGGATAAAGCTGGTTCCTCCCATGAGCATGAACGCCGTCGTGATGTACTCTACGAGCGGGCTTGCGAAGGCCCCGATGCTTGCATTGCGGGTCGAGAAGCCTCCTGTCGCCAGAGTTGCGAATGCATGCGCGACTGCATCGAACGCCCCCAAGCCCGCCAGCATGAGCAGCCCGACTAGCACGGCTGTCAGCGCAACGTAGATGCCCCAAAGCGACGCCGCTGTCTCGGCAATTCGAGGCTTGAGCTTCTCCGACTTCGCGCCAGAGAATTCCGCCCGGTACAAATGCATGCCCCCGTGGCCCACCAGCGGCAGCACCGCAATCACCAGGACCACGATTCCCATCCCTCCGAGCCACGACGAAAGGGCCCGCCAAAGCAGGACCGGCCTCGAAAGCGCCTCCACGTCTCCAAAGATCGACGCACCCGTGGTTGTCACTCCGGACGTCGATTCGAAGACCGCATCCGTCATGGACTCGACACCGGGAGCGAACAGAAACGGCAAGGTCCCGAACAGGCTGGCACTCACCCAGACAAAGACCGTGAGAAGGATCCCTTCGCGCTGCGTGAGTTCGCGCTGTCCCTTCCGGGAAAGAGCCCACAGAAGCCCTCCCGTCCCGACGGTGACGGACATCGCCGCAACGAGCGGAATGATGTCGTCGCCGCCGGTGAAGAGCGAGAAGGCGACGGGGACGCTCATCGTCCCCCCGAAGGCTGCCAGGAAGAGACCCACCACCCTTCCGATGGGGGCCCAGCGGATCACGCCGCGTCCCTCCTGCGCTTCCGGTTCGACAGGAACGCCGATTCGAGTTCCGGGACAGCCGTGGCGAGCGTGAAGAAGATCACGCGGTCCCCCTCGTGGACGGACACATTGCCGCGCGGAACGCAGACGTCACCGTTGGGACGGGATATCGCCCCCACGATCGCGCCTCGTGGAAGGCGGATGTCCCGCAGCTTCTTGTCGATGATCGCGGATCCCTTGGATGCGATGATCTCGATGGCTTCGGCCTCCTCGTCGCGGAACGTTGTAACCGACAGCACGCGGCCCTTGCGGACGAATTGCAGGATCATGTCCACGGCGGTAAGGCGCTGGCTGATGGAAGTGTTGATGCCCAGCCTCTGGACGATGGGCAGGTAGTTCAGGCGATTGACCAGGGCAACGACCTTTTGCGCGCCGAGACGCCGGGCGATGAGGGAAGCGACAATATTGTCGGCATCGTCGCGGGTCAGCGCCAGGAACGCGTCGGCGCCCGTGATATTCTCTTCCTCCAGAGTCTGCTGGTCGGTCCCGTCGCCGTGGACGACAACCGTCTTGCCGAGGATGTTCGAGACCAGTTCGCACCGTGCGGGCTCCCGCTCGATCAGCTTGACCGAGACGCCGGCTTTCTCGAGCTCCTGCGCCAACCAGATGCCGAGCTGACGACCGCCGACGATCACCACCCGCCGGATGGCCTTCTGAGGCTGGATGCCCATGAATTCGAAAACTGCGTCCAGGTTCTCGCGGGTCGTGCAGATGTAGATGTGGTCGCCGGGCTCGAGCCGCTGCGCTCCGTGCGGGATGATGACCTGGGGCCCGCGGAATATCATCGCGATAAGGCAGTCTGGCGGGGGACCAGCCCTGTCGAGCTCGATGACGGTCTTGCCGGCGAACCAGCTGCCTCTGTCGACGTTCATGCCGAACAGCTTGATCTCGCCGTCTGCGAAATCGAGGATGTCGGAAACGCCGGGAACGTGCAGCACGCGCATAATGCGCCGCATGATCGTGGTTTCAGGGTGGATGATGCGATCCACATTGAGGCCCATCCCGGACAGGATGCGCTCCCACTCCTGAAACTCGTGGGTTCGGACGCGGACGACCTTGAATTTCGCCTGCGATTCCGTCTGCGCGATCACGCACCCGAGCAGGTTGATCTCGTCGGAGTCGGTCTCCGCGATGAACATCTCCGCATCGGCGATGCCAGCTTTTTGCAGAGTGCGGATGCTGCCGGCGCTGCCATGGACGATCTTGGCGTCCAGGTGCTCATCCAGCTCGTGGCAGCGGTCGGCGTCTCGCTCGACGATCGTGACTTCATTGCCTTCGCGGATGAGGCGAGCGGCAATGAGGGCGGCCCCTTCGCCGCCTCCGGCTAGCAGAATGCGCATGCCGAACCAAGCCCGAACTTTGAGGGTATCATGCCGGCTGCGGGACTCTTTTCCGGTATTCGCCGGGTTCGCGCGTCGTCAATCGACGCTGCGCAGCAGGTCCTCGCAGAGCAACGCCGTGGCCAGCAGCCGGCCATCCTTTCCGGAGGCGTCTGCCAGCTGCAGGCCCAGCGGCAGCTGGTCTTCAGGCACGGGCATCGGAATCGAGACCGCGGGGATGCCCAGCGCGGTGAACGGAGCGTTGCAGCGGGGGTCGCCGGTCGAGTCGAGACCGGCGGGCGCCGGACCCGGCGCCGCGGGCGTCGCGACGACCGAGTGACCGACGGCCCATTCCGCGAATGCGTTCCGCGCAGCGTGAAGTGTCCTGAGGCCCGCTTGATACTGGCTGTCGCTGATCCGCAGCCCTTCGTCCAGCAAGGCCCACAGCTTTGCCCCTATTCTCTGCCCGAACGCTCGGTACCGGTCGCCGTGCTCGCGGGCCGCTTCGCAGGCCATGACCGTGCGCAGAGCGCCTGGCACGGAATCGAAGAACCTTGGACGAACGGTCCGCGTCACCCGCAGTCCTGCTGCGGAAAGCGACTGGACAGCCTGGCGGAAGGCCATCGCCATCTCCGGGTCGACCCGGTCTCCGGGCGGCCAGTCGACGATCGTGATCGATTCCGCCGGCTCGGCATCTGTCTCGAATCCGAGCGCTCGCCACGCCACCCGGATGTCCGCAGCCGTGGATGCGAACAGTCCGGCGTGATCCAGAGTCGGCGCAAACGGCATGACGCCCGTCAGCGGGAGCAGTCCGTGCGTCGGCTTGAAGCCGGCCACTCCGCAGAAGGATGCCGGGCGGAGTACCGAGCCCTGGGTCTGGCTGCCGATTGCGAGCGGCACCATGCCGGCCGCCACGGCCGCCGCCGACCCACTCGAAGATCCGCCCGGCGTGTGGGCAATGTTGCGGGGATTCCTGGTAGGCGCGGCGTCGAAGAAAGCGAAGGCTGTCGTGTGCGTCTTGCCCAGCAGGATGCCTCCCAGGGAATCCAGCATCGCCACGAGGTCGCAGTCGCTGTCTGGCATGCGGCCGCGTTGCGTCTCGGTGCCCCACTCGGTAGGGATCCCGGCCGTGTCGAAAATGTCCTTGACTGCATACGGCACGCCGCGAAGGGGGCTGCCTGCCGGAAACCGGCCAGATTCCGAAAGGAGGCGAGCCTTCTGCCTTGCCTCTTCGATGCCGAGCCAGCTCCACGCGCGGACCTCCGGTTCGAGCGAGGCGATAGCATGCGCGGAGGCTTGCACCAGGTGTCCGGCCGTCAGTTCGCTTGCCTGAACCAACGACTCAATCTCGGAAAGGGACCAAGGGAACGGCTGCATCGGGTGCTCTCGGAGAGGTACCATTGTCGCATTGCACCGCGCGGGTCCACGGGCCCGTGACTCTTCGGTCCGGGATGCCTCGGCCGGAGCCCCGCCTTGCAGTCTCGTCAGGCCTTTGACCTTGGTCTGGATGCAGTCGTTGGACATGAGACGAAGGCAGCGAGAAAAGCGGACTTGCAGGGATTCGCCGGCTGGGCATATGCGGCTGTCCGATCCGAGAGCTCCGCCTCGCTGACGAAGGCAATGTTCTGCGGCGCGGTCTGGGGGCCGGTGATCGAGAAAATGTTCCCAGGCTTGCCGAGCTGCGCGCTGCTCGGGCGAGCGGCTTGAACCGATTCGTTTCGCTGGCGGGCCGTCCCGATGCCGGGTCAAGTCACAGTACAATGGGGGGCCTTGGTCGCCAATGCCTGAAGAACGCGAACAACTTTCTTTCGAACGGGGGCTCGAGAAGCTCGAAGGCATCGTAAGGCAGCTTGAGGATGGCGAAGTCTCCTTGGAGCAGTCACTCAAGCTATTCGAGGACGGAGTTCAACTCAGCCAAGCTCTCCGCAAGCAGCTCGACGCCGCCGAGTCGAAGGTCGAGATTCTCATGAAGAAGGGTGGGGACTACGCACCGAAGCCATTCGCTCTCGACGAGAACGGCTGAGGTGCGCGGCCAGTGAGCCTGGACGAATACCTGCGCGATCGGCGCTGGCGCGTCGATTGCGAGCTGGACCGTCTGCTGCCCCCTGGCGAGATGCCGCCAGGCACGATCCATGCCGCGATGCGCCACAGCGTGCTCGCGGGAGGAAAGCGAGTCCGTCCGATCCTCGCCATCGCCGCAGCCGAGGCTTGCGGTGCGTCGGCTTCCGTGCTTGGCGCCGCCTGCGCGCTGGAGTGCGTGCACACCTACTCGCTCATCCACGACGATCTGCCCGCGCTTGACAACGACGACTTGCGCCGGGGCGAGCCCACCTGCCACAAGGCCTATGGGGAAGCGGTTGCCATTCTTGCCGGCGATGCCCTGCTCACGCTCGCGTTTCGAATCCTGGCCGGGCTGGACCTGCCTGCGGAGACCCGGATTGCGCTTGTTTCGGAGCTGTCAGCGGCCGGGGGGACGGACGAGGGGATGATCGGCGGGCAGGTGGCGGACCTCGAAGCGGAGGGGCGCGAGCCTGCGGCGTCCCAGCTGGAGTACATCCATCGCGCGAAGACAGCGGCTCTGATTCGCGCGTCCGTCCGCTTCGGCGGCCTGTGCGCCGACGCTGACGCGCAGCGTTTCGCCGCGTTGAGCGAGTTCGGCGGGAAGATCGGGCTGGCATTCCAGATCGTCGACGACGTTCTGGATGTCGTGTCGTCCTCGGAAGAGCTCGGCAAGACCGCGGGCAAGGACCAAAGCCAGTGCAAGGCCACGTATCCTGCCCTGTACGGGATCGAGGGCTCGCGCAACCGTGCGCGCCAGTGCCTGGGGGAGGCGTTGAGCGAGCTTGACTTGTTCGGCGAGAGCGCCTGGGCGCTCCGCGCTCTAGCGAACCTCATCGTCGCGAGGACCAGCTAGACCTCGGCCTCTGGGGTCCGTCCGACGCGGGCCGGATACTCGACGCTTGCCAGGAACAAGCCCCGGGCGGGCGCCGTCGGCCCGGCGGCGCGGCGATCCCGGGCCCGGAGCATGTGATCGATGTCGTCCGGACGCAGGTTGCCGCGACCTACCTCCAGCAGGGTCCCGACTACGTTGCGCACCATGCGGTAGAGGAATCTGGAGCCCCGCACCCGGTACACCAACCGGTCGCGTTCGCTGCGCAAGTCCGAGGAGAACACCGTCCGCACGGTCGAGTCCATGACGCCTCGTCCCGCCGACGCGAGCGAGCCGAAGTCCCGCTTGCCCTCGAACGACCGCGCCGCCCGGCACATCGCCTCTTCGTCCAGTGGGTACGGGTGCCAGTAGACGTAGCGCGACTCGAATGGCGGGCAGATCGCGCCGCGGTGGATGCGGTATTCGTAGGTCTTCGCAGTCGCTTCGTACCGGGCGTGGAACCCTGCAAGCGCTTCGCAAGCGCTGGTGACGCGAATCGACGGCGGCAGGAGGCGGTTCAGCGCCTTGAGGAGGCCATAGCCAGGAATCGGGTTTTGCATCGAGCAGGACGCAACTTGCGCCAGGGCATGGACGCCGGCATCGGTTCGTCCCGAACCGGAGACCTTGATGGGAACGCCCTCGATGCGTGCAAGCGCGCTTTCGAGCCTCCCCTGAACAGTGGGCTTCCCGGGCTGGACCTGCCAGCCTGCGAAATCCGTGCCGTCGTATGATAAGGTCAGTTTCCAAGTGCGATCCGATGGCATCACAATGGCAGCGTAGCGCGGCTCGGCCGACCTTTCCGAGCCCGGGATTTGGTAACCAGTGCGTTGCCCGGTACGTCTAATCACTCTGGGATTCTGCGCCTCAAGGCGGTGCCTCGTTCCTTTAGCCCCCACATGAAAAACAGGAGTGTCGAACTGTCGCTGCTCATGGCGGCGATCCTTGTGCTGCAGCCGCTTGCTAGCGCCCAGTCGATCCGGTCCAGGCCGATTGACTACAGCGAAGGCGTGTCGGGTTGGCCGCCGTTCACGGGCATCTTCGAAGCCCCCGACGTTCCTGACATTTCACTGAGCAATTCGAGCCGCCTCGAGGCGCTGCTGCACGACGCCAAGCTTTACGTGTCGCTGTCTGACGCGCTCGCCCTGGCGATCGAGAACAACTTGGACATCGCGTGGTCGCGCTACGGGCCCAAGAGCGCCGCGAACGACCTGATGCGCGCCAAGTCGGGCGCTCAGCTCCGCGGCGTGCAGAACCAGATCAGCACCCTGTCGACCGGTCTCGGCGACACCGGCGGCGGCGGGCCCCAGGGTCAGGCCACGGGCATTACCCAGCGCGCTGGCGGCGGCGGCGGTGCTGGCGGCGGCGGCGGCGGAGCGGCCGATGTCGGGGACGCTAGCACGTTCTTCGGCACGACCGCCGTGAACCTCGATCCCTCGCTGTTCGGCAACATGGATTGGGGGCACTTCTCGAATCCCCAGACCAGCAATTTCGTCACCGGGACGAACACCCTTGTGAGGGAGATCAGCAACTCTCAGGTTGGCATCCGCCAGGGATTTCCCTCCGGCGCCACCGCGGCGCTAATCTGGGCGAACTCGCGCGCCGAGACGAATAGCCTGCGAACCAATTTCAACCCCTCCGTAGTCAGCGCCATCACGCTGCGGATCACGCAGCCCCTCCTGCAGGGGTTCGGCGTGGCGGTCAACACTCGAAACATCAAGGTCGCCAATAACAACCACGAGGTTTCGAACTTGCAGTTCAAGCTGCAAGTGGAGGAGGTCGTCACGCGGGTCGCGGCGATCTACTGGGGACTGGTCTCGCTGCGAGCGCAAGTCGAGAGCCAGCGGCAGAACCTCGAATTGGCGAACAAGCTCTACAGCGACAACAAGCGCCGGGTCGAGATCGGCACCCTGGCGCCGATCGAGATTATCCGCGCCGAAGCCGAGGTGGCCGCGCGCGAGGCGGATCTGACCGCGGCCCAGACAGAGGTTCAGTTGCAGGAGACCCTGCTCAAGGACGCGATCAGTGTCAATGGCATCGCCAGCCCCACGCTGTTGCACGCCGAGATCATCCCGACTGACGAGATCTTCATCGACATGGCCGAGCAGCTCGAGCCGCTGACGGTGCTGATGGATGTCGCGCTGGCCGCCCGTTCGGACATGGCCCAGAACCGGATCCGGCTGCGGAACACAGATCTCGGCCTGATCGGCGTCAGGAACGGCATGCTGCCGAGCGCCAGCGTGGTCGTCGACCTGACCAACAACGCCCTTGCAGGGGCTGTCAACGAGAACTTCCTGGCGAGCCCCGGCCAGAGTTCCCTGATTTCCCCGTTCTTCCTAGGAGGGCTCGGCACGGCCGGTGGCCAGCTCCTCCGCCGCAACTTCCCTGACTACCAGGTGCGGCTGCAGCTCAATATTCCACTGAAGAACCGCCAGGCCCGGGCGGACTTCACAGCTGCGCTACTGGAGAAGCGGCAGCAGGAGATCCAGATGGTGCAGGCGGAGAATTCGGTCCGCTCCGAGGTCCAGTCTGCTGTCATTCGTATTCAGCAGGCCCGTGCGCGGTATACCGCGGCGATCAAGTCGCAGGAACTCCAGGAAGAGGCTCTGGACGCCGAGCAGAAGCGCTACAACCTCGGGGCCTCGACGATTTTCCAGGTCGTGCAGGCGCAGCGGGATCTCGCGAACGCCCGCACGAATGTGATCGCCACCCAGAACGAGTACGCAAACGCACGGATCAACTTGGACCGTTCCACCGGCCACACTCTGACCGCGCATAATATCTCTATCGCGGAGGCGTACGAAGGCGTTGTCAGCAAGCGGCCGGATCCGTTGCCCGCCAGCCTGCAGTAGGCCGGGCGGCGCCAGCGCCCCCGCGGGCAAGCTGAGACGAGGGGCCGGTGGATCAGGAAGGAAGCGAAGCGCTATGGCGGAAACGGACTACGACGTAGTCGTTGTGGGCGCGGGAGCAGGGGGCGGCACGATGGCGCGCGTCCTCGCCGAGAAGGGCATCAAGGTCGCCCTGCTCGAAGCCGGGCCCATGCTCGACCCGCAAAAGGACTTCAAGACGCACAAGTGGCCGCATGACTACGGCCATCGCGCGGCCGAGCACGGGGGCAACGCCTATTTCGGCAAGGGGAAGGCCTACGGGTTCTTCACCACCGTCAGCGGAGGCTGGCAGCTCGAAGGCGAGCCGTACACGTCCGCCCCGGGAACGCGCTTCCACTGGTTCCGATCTCGCGTCGTTGGCGGCCGGACCAACCACTACGGCCGGATGTCGTTCCGCTTCTCCGACATGGACTTCAAGCCGTACTCCCGGGACGGTGTCGGCTGGGACTGGCCAATTTCGTACGAGGACATCGCGCCTTGGTACGACCGCGCGGAAGAATACATCGGTGTCACGGGCACCGTGGAAGGCATACGGAGCGCGCCCGACGGGAAGTTCCACTCGCCGCCAGAACCGAAGGTTCACGAGCGGCTGATGCGCGCCGGCGGCAAGAAGCTCGGCGTGCCGTTCATCGCCAATCGACGCGCCGTCATCACCCGTTCGATCAACGGCAGGGCGGCCTGCCACTACTGCGGCCAGTGCGGCCGGGGCTGCTTGACGGAATCGAACTACTCCGCGTCGCAGACCGACGTGTTCCCCGCGATGAAGACGGGAAACGTCACGGTGATTACCGACGCCATGGTCCGGGAGGTCGAGGTCAACGACAGCGGCCTCGCGCGCGGCGTGATCTATGTCGACAAGCTGGCCCGGACGGAGAAGCGCATCGAGGGGCGGGCGGTCGTGCTGGCAGCGTCATCGTGCGAGACGGCGCGGCTGATGCTCAATTCCAAGTCGAAGCACTTTCCGAACGGCATCGCCAATGGATCGGGCCTTGTCGGCCGGTACCTGATGGACACGGTCGGCTTCAGTGTGCGGGGAACCCTGCCGGCACTGGAAAACATGCCCCGCTACGACACAGACGGGTTCGGCGGAGCCCATCTATACGCGCCTTGGTGGCTGTGGGACGGGCACGGCAAGCTCGATTTCCCGCGCGGGTACCACATCGAGATGAGCGGCGGATTCCGTATGCCCGGACCCGGGAGCTTCGGGAGCATCGCCCGCGAAGCTGGTTACGGGACGAGCCTGAAGCGCATGGTCCGCGAGCAGTACGGCACCAGCGTCGCGCTCTCGGGCCGCGGAGAGATGATCCCGAACGACCAGAGCTACATGGACATCGATCCCGCGGTGGTCGACCGCTGGGGCATCCCGGTGGCGCGATTCCACTTCTCGTTCAGCGACTACGAGTGGAAGCAGGCCCGCCACATGGAAAGGACGTTCCACGACCTGATCGAGGCGGCTGGTGGAAAGGTGGTGGGCATTGCGAACCAGGCGCGCGAAAGCGAGGGCATCGCCGTGCCCGGCTCGATCATCCACGAGGTGGGGACCGCCCGGATGGGCGATAGCCCGTCCAACTCGGTGCTGAACCAGTACTGCCAGACCCACGATGTCCGGAACCTGTTCGTAGCCGATGGCTCGACCTTCGTCAGCAATCCTGACAAGAATCCGACTCTGACGATCAACGCGCTGTCCTGGCGCACGGCGGAGTATCTCTCCGAGGAATTGAGGAAAGGAAATGTCTAGCACGCAGGGATTCGTTTCGATCGAAGCGCTCTCGCGACGCGCCGCCTTGCGGCGCATTGCGCTAGCGGTGACAGCTGCCGGTCTCGGTCAGAGCATCGCCGGTGCCGACGCCGCCGAGGTGCACGAGCAGGTCGAGGGCGAGCGGACATTCAGCGGGGAGTACAAGGTCAAGTACTTCAACGAGCACGAATTCAGCACGCTCGAGCGTCTCTCCGAACTGATCGTGCCGGCCGACGAAGGCGGTCCGAGCGGACGCGATGGCGGCGCGCCCGAATTCATCGACCTGCTCTCGAGCCAGAATCCGGAACTGGCCGGCATCTTCACGGGCGGGATCCTCTGGCTGGACGCCGCCTCGCGCACTCGCAACGGGAATCGTTTCGCCGATGCTTCGGATGAAGATCAGACCGGAATCCTGGACGCGCTGGTCGAGGCCGAACGAATTGACACGGGCACTGACACGCGGCGGGAATCCCGCGAATACGCGCGCTTCTCGGTTTTCGGCGTGAGGAAGCCGTCCGACGCCCGGCGGGGCCTGCAGTTCTTCGGATGGGCTAGACAGCTGACCATCGACGCCTACTACACGAGCCCGGCAGGGATCCAGGATCTCGGATTTGTGGGCAACGCGTCCCATACCGAGTACAAGGTCCCTCGGGAAGCGATCGACTACGCTGTCGGGCGGAGCCCGTTTCGCGAGGCGTAGGGGCTCCGGGGGATCCGCCTAGAATCTGGGAATGCATGCGATTCCCTCGAATGGCCGTGCTGGCAAGGACTCGCGCTCCGACGTGTGGCTTCCGATTCGTGGCAGTCGCCGCCGGACTGTCCGCTGCGACGATCCTGGGATCCGCCCAGGACAGGGATTCGGCCGATAGGATTCGTCAGGTGATTCTCGACGCCAGTCGCGCCCTGCAGGCTGGCAACGCGCCGCTGTTCCTTTCTGCTTTCGACCGACGGGCCGTACCGGACTTCGAGCGGTTGCGCGAGCAGGTGACCGCACTAGCCGCGCAAAGGCGCATCGCCTCGTCGGTCGAGAGCGGCACGCCGGAGGGCTGTCCTGACGAATGCACGGTGCGAGTGAACTGGCTTCTGGACCTGACGCCCAAGGTCGACCCCGGGCCGGTCGAGCGCCGAAGCGAGACACTCGCGCTTGGGATGCGCAGGCGCGGGAATCGGTGGAAGATCGTTCGCGTCGAGCCGAGCAACTTCTTCGCTTCCGCCGTTCGCAGGCCCCGATAGGGACGCCGACGCGGCCCGGGGTCGACGATTTCCTATACTGTGAGCCATGTCGAGCACTCGATCGTTTCACGATGCCGCAGGTGGCGCCGGCCTCGCCGCGCTCCTGGCACAGGCAGTGCCGCAGGACGATGCCGGAAGAGGGATTCCGACGAGGAGGCTGGGCCGCACCGGGGAGGAGGTTTCCATCCTCTGCGTCGGCGGCGCGCACCTAGGACGGGCGGCGCAGGACGACGGTGAGGCGACGGCGAAGAAGCTCGCCCATGCGGCCGTCGACAGCGGCGTCTTCTTTTGGGATAACGCCTGGATGTACCACGATGGCTATGCCGAGGAATTCATGGGCAAGGCGCTCAAGGGCCGTCGCGACAAGGTCTTCCTGATGACCAAGAACTCGGGGCGCGACGAGAAGTTCGCTCGCCAATGCCTCGACGACAGCCTACGCCGGCTGCAGACGGACTATATCGACCTCTGGCAGTTTCACGAGATCAACTACGACAACGATCCGGACTGGGTCCTCGACAGGGGTGGCTTGAAGGTCGCCTTGGAGGCGCAGAAGGCCGGCAAGGTGCGGCACATCGGCTTCACAGGGCACAAGCACCCCAGCATCCACGTCAAGATGCTAAGCAAGGGATTCGAATGGGCCACGTCCCAGATGCCCATCAACCCCATGGACCACTTCTACCGCTCGTTCCAGAGGGAAGTCATTCCCCTGTGCCTCGCGAAGGACGTCGGCGTCATCGGGATGAAATGCCTCGGGGGCGGCCCGCGCGAAGCCGAGATTCCGAGCACGACGAATGTCACCGCCGAGATGTGCGTTCGCTGGGCGCTAAGCCTGCCGGTGTCTTCGATCGTGCGCGGCTACCTGAACATGGAACAGCTGATGGCCGACGTGAAGATTGCACGGGGGTTCAAGCCGCTCTCGCAGGAAGCCCGCGAGGAAATCATGAGCCTAGCCCTGCCCGAAGCGGGCGACGGGCGCCACGAGCACTTCAAGTCGACGCAGCGCTACGACGCGCCGCTCTACAGGGAGATGCACGGGTTTTCGGGCTGACCCGCGCCAGCGCCGCTCACCCGCGCGTGCGGACAGTGTCGCCCGCCAGTCCCCAGAAGTCGTCGACGTAGTACGAGGACAGCACGTTCCCGAACAAAAAGCAGTTATTCTTGCACTGCGGCACTTCTCCGTACAGCTTGCGTCCGCGCTCGAACGCTGCGGAGATGGAGCCGTCCTCGAGGACATTCCCGGCAATCTTGCGCAGCACCTCGCATGGATAGAAGATGTCGCCATTCGGGTAGATTCTTGGGAACATCGTCGGGTAGCACTTGAACTCCTCGAAGAGGAGCAGGGTGCGCAGCAGCTTGGGCGTGCCGTTGATTCGAATGGTGTTCTGCTCGCGCATGGCGATAAGGCGCTCGACGAAGTCCCTGTAGCGCGGGTCGCGCAGGAAGGCGAAGTTCGGGAACTTGCCATTGGTCTGGGCCGATTGCACCGAGAACACGAATCCGTGCTCGCCGCAGAAGTCGAGGATCCGCTCGGCTTCGGTCAGGTTCCATTGCTCCAGCACGCACGAGACCGTGATTGACTGCGGAGGAAGGATCTCCTTGGCCATCAGCAGGTTGTCGATCACACGCGGCACCGTCGCGGACTTGGAGAGCGGTTCTGAGGAATCGTGGGTAATCGCGTCGAGGCTGCAGACCAGCCCGTTCAGGTAGGGGAGCATGCTGCGCTTCGTGTCGAGCAGGACGCCGTTGGTCACGATCAGGACCGATCGGAATCCCACCTCTTCGCGCGACGCGATCACCAGTCGCTCAATGTCGGGCCGCACGGTGCATTCGCCGCCGGTGATCAGCAGCGTGTCCACCTCCTTGTGGATGTTGTGGAACAGCCTGATCGTGTCTTCGGTGCAGAGTTCCTCGCTGAAGACCTGGGGGTTCTTCTGCGTGCAGTACGAGCAATCCAAGTTGCACTTGTGAGTGGCGTAGTAGACGGCCGAGTACGGGACGACGACGCTGGATCCAAGCACGTGCCGCCGGTAGAGGTTGCCCGCGTACGCTTTGAAGTTCTTGAGAACGAACGGATAGTGGGCAAGCATGCCTTCCACCAACCGTTTCCTAACGCCTTCCGCCATGCGAGACTCGACCACCGAGTGTAGCCAATCTCCGTTCCGGGTGTGACGACGCATCGGCTCGGGTGTCGGCTCGGGTCGGCCGACGACGCAGCCGCTCGGTGAACCGTCTAGACGTCGTACAATCGGGGGAGCTTCTGGTGGGGTCGAGCCCAGCGGAAGCTCATTGAGTCCCATGGCTACGAAGCTCTTCGGCACCGATGGAATTCGCGGCCGCTACGGTGAGTTCCCCCTTGACGACCGGACCGTCTACGCGGCCGGCCTCGCCTTGGCCAAGCACATCCGACGAACTCGCAAGCCGAAGGTCCTGATCGGCATGGACACCCGGGAGTCGAGTCCCCAGATCATGCAGCTGCTGGCTGGCGGCCTGAAGGCTGGCGGCGTGGGACGGGAGTTTGCGGGAATCGTGCCGACCCCGGCTGTCGCCTACGCGACCCAACAGGGGGACTATTCGCTCGGCGTGGTCGTGTCGGCTTCGCACAACCCGTTCAATGACAATGGCATCAAGGTCTTCGGGCCGTTTGGGTACAAGTTGCCGGACGAGACGGAAGTTGACTTGGAGAACCGGATCCGGGCAGCGCTGTCGAACGGCATGTCTCCGACCGCAGAAGAGCTGGACGAGGACCCGGAAATCGCAGTGCAGTACGTGCGGCACCTATTGCGAGCCAGCAGTCCTCCTCCGTCGTCGAGAAACCTGCGGTTCGTGATCGATTGCGCCAACGGAGCGGCGTCCGAGATCGCTCCGCTGGCCTTCGAGGCTCTGGGTGCCGATGTGAAGTACATCGCTTGCGATCCCAACGGGCGGAACATCAATCAGGATTGCGGGCCGCTGCACATGGAGCGACTCGCCGAGGAAGTGGTCGCCTGCGGAGCTGACTTCGGCGCGGCCTTGGACGGAGACGCGGACCGGTGCCTCTTCGTTGACGAGCGGGGCAACCGCCTCGATGGCGACAACGTTCTCCTCGCGGCTGCGGTCGCCCTCAAGCGCCGCGGCCTGCTGCACGAAAATCTCGTAGTGGCGACAGTGATGTCCAACCTGGGCCTTGACGCGGCCCTGCAGAAGCAGGGAATCCTCCTGACTCGCACGCCGGTGGGCGACAAGCACGTGATCCACGAGATGCTGAGTTCCGGGGCGGCGCTCGGCGGCGAGCAATCCGGACATGCGATCTTCGGCGACTTCTCCACGACCGGGGACGGAATGCTCACCCTGTTCATGATGTTGCGGATTCTCGCCGAAGAGGGCGTGACGTGCAGCGAATTGCGGAAGCGCTTGCGGGTCTTTCCTCAGAAGCTAGTCAATGTGCGGGTTCGGGAGAAGCAGCCGCTGGAGGAGTTGCCGGAGATTCGCCGTGCGATCGCGGACCGGGAGCTTGAACTGGCCGGCCGAGGACGGATCGTCATCCGATACTCAGGTACCGAACCTGTCGTTCGGGTCATGGTCGAGGCCGAGCGACTCAATGACGTGGTGAGGCACTCCACCGCTATCGCGAGCTTGTTCGAGCAACATCTCGGGCAATGAGCTCGCTGCGAGGCCCGTCCCGAATCCGACGGGCGGACCCGACGCTGCGCTCCCGGGTCGCCGCCCGGGATGGCCCGCAAGCTGGTTCGTCCCGACCCTTGAAGGGCCTGCTCCAGGTCCTGTTCTCCGCGATTCTGGTCCTTCCCCGACTACGCGCGTTACGCCGGACCAGGGCCTGGACTGGGGTTCGCACGGCATTGCTCCTGGCCGCCGCTGCGATCGCCATCCTGTCGACTGGCTGGTGGCGCGCCGCCGCACTTGCCCCGGCGCTTCTCGCGATCCTCCTGCGAAGAACAGTCGATCCGGACCGCGAGCGTCGAATGCAGCGCACGCTCGGAGCCGAATACCTCTTGAACGGGGGAGAATGGGCCGGTGCCATTCGTGACGGCGGGCAGGACAGTCTCGAACGAGGAACTCCCCTGTACCTGTTGCTGCGCGGACCTCACCTGCTGCTTGTGCCGCGAGAGCGTGACGGCGAGATCCATGTCGCGCTCCGCATCGACGCAATCGAGCGAATTCTCGTCGATGGCACGGAGTACGTTCCGATCTACGTATCCGAGGCGAAGCAGCCGCCGGTACGCGAAAGCGATGTGGATCGGCACCTTGTCTCCGAACTCGTGCTGAAGCAGCGATCCGGAGAATCGCTGAAGTTCCGCTACCGGGGTTCGTTCGCGAAGCACTTGGCGGAGACTGCGGCTCATGCCGTGTTTTCGTCTCGCCCGCAACAAACGTCCACCCTGCCGATCATCGGAAACTCGCCTTCCGCTTGAGCGGCAGGCAGCTTGCCCCAAGAGGGCAGGAGAACCAGGCCGGGTCGACAGGGATCAGTCGACCCGGCTCTCGACTTCCTCGAGCCAGTCGGGCCGCTTGAGCACTTCCCTGGGCCGGCTTCCATCCGGGGGCCCGATGATCCCGTCCCGCTCCATTGCGTCGAGGATGCGCGCTGCCCGGCCGTAGCCGAGCCGCAGGCGACGCTGCAGCGTTGATGTGGATGCCTTCTTCTGTTCCAGCACGAGGCGCACCGCGTCCTTGTACATCGGATCGTCGAATCCGGCGTCGCCATCCGCCTCGGAATCCTCTTGCTCGCCCTCCGGGGAGTCCAGGTACTCGTTCTCGTACTCCGGTGTCGCCAGATCTTTCCAGTGAGAAACGACTGCCTGGATCTCGTCTTCCGAGACCAGCGGCCCGTGCAGCCTGGTCCTCCGGCCCGCCCCCGGTGGCAGGAACAGCATGTCGCCCTTGCCCAGCAGGGACTCTGCACCCATGGAGTCGAGGATCGTGCGCGAATCGACGCGGGTGGCCAGCAGGAACGAGAGCCGGGCAGGGATATTCGCCTTGATCAGGCCGGTAATGACGTCGACGCTGGGGCGCTGCGTCGCCAGGAGCAGGTGGATGCCGACCGCTCGGGCCATTTGCGCCAGCCGTTGGATCGATTCCTCGACCTGCCGTCCCGCGAGCATCATCAGGTCCGCAAGTTCGTCGACAATCACGACGATGTAGGGCAGCTTCTCGAAACCTTCCGGAGTCGTTCCCTCGCCGCCCTTCTTCGCCTTCGCGGCCTTCTCGTTGAACTGGCTGATGTTCCGCACCCCGTGCTGCGCGAGCAGCTGCAGGCGCCTTTCCATCTCGCGGGTCGCGTTCTTGAGCGCGTTCGTCGCCTTTTTCATGTCGGTGATGACCGGCGTGAGGAGATGCGGAACCTCCCGGTACAGGGCGAGCTCGACTGTTTTCGGATCGACGAGAATGAGCCGCACGTCCTCGGGCGTGGCGCGCAGGAGGATCGACATGATCACGCAGTTCACCATCACGCTTTTTCCTGAGCCGGTCTGGCCGGCAACGAGCAGGTGCGGCATGCCCGCTAGATCTGCGCAGTGGATCTTGCCATTGATGTCCTTGCCGAGAGCGAACGTCAACTGGGACTTTGACTGACGGAAGAAAGGCGAGTCGACCACCTCCCGGAGCGAAATGACCTCGCGGTTCTTGTTCGGGACCTCGATGCCCACCGTGGACTTGCCCGGGATCCGCTCGACCAGGACAGATTCGCATTCCAGTGCTAGGCAAAGGTCTTCCGAGAGGTTGACCACCTTGCTGTACTTGATGCCCCGGTCGGGCTTGAACTCGAATGTCGTGACGACCGGGCCGGGATTGATCTGATTGACAGAACCGTGGACGCCGAACTCCTCGAATTTCTGCACGATTTGCTGCGCCGTTTCCCGCAGGTGCCCTTCGTCGTACGGCTCCTTCGCGAACGGCGGATTGAGAAGAGATGTCCTCGGGACACTGTAGCTCGGCTTGGCGGCGCGCGGAACCCTGGAACGCCCTCGGACAGCGGTGGACTCCCGCCGCTCCAGCGTGCTCTCAATCGTCCCCCCGATAGTCGAGTTGCCGGCCGCTTCGCGATACGGAACAATCGGGGGTGCTCCCGGCTGGGCCTCTGTCTCGACCGTGCCCTCCCACGGAGGCTCGCTAGGGCTCGATGGCGGATGCGGCAGAGTCGTCTCCACCGATTGCGTGGTGTCGATCCGGGCCGGGATCGGAATCAGAGTCGCCTCCCCTTCGGGCGCGGTCTCGGTCTCCGCATTCGCATCTGGCAGCCCTTCCGCTTCGCGCCGTCCGAAAACGTCTGCCACTCGCAACGACGTCAGCATGTAGATCCCGACCAAGGTGCATCCCAGCAGTAGGAGGATGGTGCCGCCGATGTTCAGGACCGACGTCGAGCTGTCGGTCAGCACCTTGCCCAGCGCTCCACCCGCCCGGACAGTCGCTTCCCACCGGGTCGGCATGACGGCCTCGATCGGCTGGCTGACCAGCTGGAGCGTCGAGCAGAACACCAGCGTCAGCAGCGCGCTGCCCCCGGCGCGTCGCCTCACGTGTTCCAGGGAGATGTTGCGAATCCGGCTCCAGGCCAAGAAGCCGAGCCACGCCGGAATCAGGAATCCAGCCAGCCCGAGCGACTGGAGGATCAGGTCAGCGCTGAAGGAGCCCGGCAGGCCCATCCAGTTCGTCGGGCGAGGGTCAGACGTGGAGACGTTTGCCGAGGGATCCGTCGGTGTGTACGAAACCAGGCAAAGCAGCACGCCGGCCGCGAGCAACAGGACCAGAACTCCCGCCATCTCGTTCAGGCGAGGGTTGTCAACGAGTAGCTTGATTCGCATCCGCCTTACTCGTTGTCGGCCAGGAATGCCATGGGCTCCGTCGTGCTGGCAAGAACTAGTACGATTATCCCAAACGCTAGGCGATAGTAGACGAAAGGGACCATCGTCGAGCGCTGGAGGTATCGGAGGAACACGGCGATTACGGCGTAGCCGGCGACCCCGCTCACGCCCACGCCCACGGCCAGAGGGACGAGATCCGAAGACGCGGGCAGGGGTCCTCCGAAGATTTCCAAGCCAGCCTTCAGCGACGCTCCGAGCACGACAGGCATTGCGAGCAAGAACGAGAAGCGAGCCGCGGACTGCCTCGTCAGGCCCAGGAAAAGGCCGGCAGCGATCGTTATGCCCGCGCGGGAGGTTCCCGGAACGAGCGCCAGTGCCTGGGCGCATCCGATCAGCACGGCACCTGCGAATGGCAGCCCGTCCAGTCCCTTCCGCAATTTGCCGCTTCGCTCGGCCCACCAAAGCACGACGCCGACGCCGACCAGCATCCAGCCAATCACGAACGGGTTGCGAAGGTGCGCCTCGATCACGTCTTGCAGGGCAAGGCCGGCACATGCGGCCGGCAGCGTGGCTGCCACGAGGAACCAGAGCAGCCGGGGGGTTTCGTACAGGTCTCGGTCCGGGTGATCCGGGGGCGGTTCCAGGACTCGCCTTCCGACGGCCAGCCCCAGGATCCGTGCCCAGGTGCGAGCGAAATAGGCCGCGAGTGCCAGCAGCGTGCCGAAATGCAGCGCAACGTCGAAGACCAGCCCCGGGTCCTCCCATCCCAGAAGCCACCGGACCAGCACCAAGTGTGCCGAACTGCTGACCGGCAGGAATTCCGTGAGCGCTTGGACAAGAGCCAGGATTACCGCCTGAACCAGATCCATGCGGCCTGTCCTACGCGCGCAGAAGCATCTCGACCATGGATCGGGCTAGCCGCAACTCGATTGCACGCCCGTCATGCAGCCCATCACGCCGCGACAGCGGCTTCGAACGGGCTGATCAGGTCGCCAGCGGAATCGAACGGCAGTGCGGCGGGCGGGCCCAGGACCTGAATTGCAGGGTTCGCAGCCAATCCCGGGAGGAGGTTCTCGCTCACCAGCAGGCGCGAGAGTTGCAAGGTGTTGCGGATCCAGGCCACGGTGCATTCCGAGGTGTCGATTTTCCCACAGGTCGCCAGCACGCGCTCGATGCACTCGCGATCTGTCGGGTAGTGCAGCGGCGTAAACCCCGGCGAGGTCACCGAGGAGGTCAGCGCGTTCACCCAGGTCGCCGGGTAGTCGACTTGCCTGACCAGCCGGTCGTGAGCTATGTCCGCCAGGCCCATGCCAATCGCGTTTCCATAGGTGTTTCCCGACAGGTTGCGGATGAAGATCCGGTTCACGGCGGGCACGCCGGTCCAGCTGTTCGGGCCGCCGGGCCCCCCCCTGTTCACCACCTTGGTGTCCATCCCCGCGCCGCTGATGTCCTTGCCGATCTCGTCGAGGATCAGCAGATCGATTTCCTTGGCTGGCAGGTTGGGCTTCCAGGACTTCACCCTTTGCAGGAGCCTTTCCTCTTGGTCCGCCATGCCTTCCGCCCCTAGCGCGCGCACTTCGGCGGTGTTGTGGTGCGCGTCTTCGAGGATAGCCAGGCTCCCTAGCATCTTCCCCGTGCCCAGCACCGAGGCACCGACGCTTCGAATCACCTGGTCCATGCCGATTCGGAGCGCCCAGCTGTGGTATCGCTTCGCTCCGGCCCACTTGCCGAGTCCGATCGCCATCATTTTGTGAATGCCGCTTTCGAGCGAGCCTTCAAAGTCTGTGTGCCACTTGATCCGGCCGCAGAGCATGACGCCGTCGCTCTCGAAGGCCCGACGATCCATCGACACGTCGATGCCTTCGGGAGTGGTGCCGACCTGCACCACCTCGAGCGAGCTCTTGACCGGCGCACCCATGGTGGTCGGGTTGATCCCGTAGTGGGACAGCACGTCGGCCTGTCCCTCAGCGGTTGCCGCGCCGTGGCTGCCCATGACGGGAACGATGAAGGGCTGGACGCCTCGTGACAGCCAGAAGTCGACCACGGCCCTCGCGATGGTGTCGATGTTCCGGATTCCGCGGCTTCCGACGCCCACCGCGATGCGGCTGCCGGCCGCGACCGTGCGGGCCCACGCTGCCTGCTCCATCTGCTCGCGGACGGCTGCAGCGACATCGGGCAAGCTGCGATCCGGAAACTCCTGAAGGATGGGAACGAGCTTTTGTATCCGCATGATTCGAGATGCCTGTCCTAGCAGGCTAGACTATGTCGCGCTCTGCATCGACCGCAAGTAGGACTGGATGCGATCACTGTAGCGGACGAGGAGTCCGTTCTCCATGTATTCCCGCACCTTCTCCTGGCGGAAGTAGTCGAAGACCTGGTTGCGTTTCTCGGTGAGCAGCGTTTCCCGAATGGCATCGCCTTCCGTCGCGAGTGCGGATTCGTCGGCCGGGCGCAATTCGAGGGTCCGGAAGACGATCCAGCGGTTCCCGACGGCCACCGGTCCTTGCAACTCGCCATCGGTCTTGGTGAAGGCGTCCTCGCCGAGCGCGCTGACAGCGCCGAGGTCCTCGATGTCCCCGTCGCGCTCCACGAAGTCCGTCGTGCTCGGCGTCAGTCCGGCACTGCGGGCCCCAGCCGCCAGGTCGCCGGACCCGTCGCGAACCCGTTGCGCCAGCTCCTCGGCACGCGTCCGGGCGATGTTGGCAGACTCCGTGTCGACGTAGTCCTGCCTGACGGTGGCCTCGACTTCCTCGTACTCGGCTTCGCGCGCAGGGACTGCCTCGGTGACGATGCCGATGTAGAGGGTCTCCTCCTGAGCCACCGTGAAGACCTCGCCCACTAGCTCCTCGAAGACCGCCTGGACGAGCGAGGTGGCCTTCGGCAGCGCGCCAGGCAGTTCCGAGCGGCTGAATGCCGGGAACTCCTGGAACGGAAGGTTCAGTTGCGCGGCCGCATTCTCCAGTGCCGGCCCGGCTTGCTGGGCCGCGTCCATGGCGCTCTCCATGAGAGCGTACCGGTCGTTCTGCGATCGCTCGGCCCTCAGGTCGGCGCGGATCACTTCGCGCACCTCGCTCAGCGGCTTCACGCTACCGCTTTCCCTCTCGTCCAAGCGGATCAGGTGATACCCGAACTGCGATTTCACCGGCTCGGTGGTTGTTTCACCCACCTTCAGCGCGAAGCTGGCGTCCTCGAACGCCGGGTCCATCATGCCGCGGCTGACCCAGCCGAGGTCGCCGCCATTGTCCGCATTGCCGGGATCCTCGGAGTGTTCTTTCGCCAGCTCGGCGAAATCCCCGCCGTCCTGTAGCTGGCCCAGAACCTGCTCCGCGTTCTTGCGGGCCTCTTCGCCGTCCTCGTCCGACTTGTCCATCGTCATGAACAGGATGTGCCGCACCTTGACTCTCTCCGGCTGTTCGAAGCGGTACTGGTTCTGGGAATAGTACAGCTCGATCTCAGGTTCCGTGATCTCGTGCTCGCGGACCGCAGCCTCGGGCCCGACCGTCATGAGCTTCAGTGGCCGCCGCTCCGCATGCCGGTAGCGCAGCTTGTTGGCATCGAAGTAGTCGCGCAATTGCTCCGGCGTCGGCGAAACCGCATTCCGCAAGCTCTCGGAGTTCACCGACACCCATTCGATCCTGACGCTGTCGCTTTGCTCGTGGAATCGGTGCTTGACCTCCTCGTCGCTGACACTCACGCTGTCGGTGACCATCCTCCGGAGGCGCAGGTCGATGGCAAGGTTGTAGAGGACCTCGCGCTCGAACTCGGCGACCGTCCGCCGGAACTGCTGCCGGATGAATCCCTCGTATGCTCGCGTGCCAATGAACTTGCCGTCCGGGAACAGCACGTCGGGCAGGTACTCTCGAAGCCACTCGGCCACATCCTGTTCGGTGGGAACCAGGCCCAGATCGTCTGCTTCGGAGAGTAGGACCCTTTCCGCGATCAGGTTCTCGATGACGGTGCCTGCCATCATGGAGATCGCCTCGTCAGGCAGGCCGCCGGAGCGCTGCTGCCGGAGTTCGACTTCGACGTCGCGCGTCGTCACGGCCAGCCCGTCCACTTCCGCGAGAACGTCGGCGCTGCCGGGCCCGCTGGGGCCGAACACGTTCGGTATGAGCGTGATGATCATGGACGCAGCGATGAGGAAGAGCAGGCTGCCCATGATCCAACGCAAGGCTTTGCCTTGGTTTTGGAATAGCTTCAGCATGGATAGAGTCCGGTGTTTCCCTTCTCGCAGGGAACATTCGAGCGCTGGCAGTCCCCGAAGCCACTGCCGCGCAGGGACCTCGGATGAGCGAGGTCCGGCTGCTTTCGATTGTACTATGCGCGCTGGCGGCTAGGGCCGTAAAGGGATTTCGCGACGGATGACGGCGGTTCCCCGGGGCTCGAGGACGGTCACGGACCCGATTCCGTTCTCGAGCAAGTAGTCCCTCGCCCGCTCGATCCCGAATCCGACTTGGGACCGGCGGTGGCTATCGTCGCCGAAGCAGAACGGAACGCCTGCCTCCTGTGCGAGGCGGACCAGCCACGGGGAGGGGTACGGTTCCGGAAGCCCCTTGCGCCAGCCCGCCGTGTTCAGGTCGAGAATGCTAGCGTTGGATCTCGCGGCCTCGATCGCTCCAGCCGCCGCTATCCGGATTCGCCTCGTGGCAATATCGGTCCCGGCCGGTGCATGGAGCTTGGGCAAGTCGAGGTGCCCGACAACCTCCGGCCGGATCTCGTCGATCATGTCCCGGACCAATCCGTAGTACCTCTCGAAGAACGGCTCCAGCCCGCCGCAAGCCTCAACTGCGGCACCCCACTGGTCAGGCGACTCGTCAATCGAAATCTCCCCCACGTGATGAACGGAGCCGACAACGTAGTCAAATTCGTAGCGCTCGCGGATCTCCCCCATGAGGTCTCCGTAGCGAGCGGACGGCACCGCCTCGGCCTCGAATCCCCGTAACACTGCAAGGCGCCCGGCGAACTCGGCTTGAAGGCGCCGGGATTCTTCGGCGTAGTCATCGAAGTCGCGTTCCAATCGCTCTACCGTGTACCCCTTCGCGCGTTCGGACGCGTACAGGAAGCGAGGCTCCGCGCGTGGCGCGTGCTCCGACACGCCGTAGACGGGAAATCCGGACGAGGCGGCGGCTTCCAGCGTCTCGCGCAGCGTGCCCTCGGCATGCTCGCAGAACTCGCCGGAGTGACCGCCGTGAAGCGAGACCTGCCACGGAATCGGTGTCATGCATCCAGCGTAGCGGCGCCTTGCCCTCGTCCGGCTGCTGACGGGCCTGCGAATCGATGCCGGACGATGCCAGTCTTGCTAGCGGCCGCCGCTGGCCCGGAGTGTCCCGCGGACGGCGGCTTGCCCGCAACCACGGCGTTGCGCGACAATCAGCCCCTATTGCGAGCGATCCCGTGGCGGCGGAACACTATCTAGCGATCGATTTAGGGGCTGGCAGCGGGCGGGTGATGCTGGGCCGCTTCGACGGAGAGCGCCTCGCTGTCGAGGAACTGCACCGGTTCGGGAACCCGGGGGTCGAGATCCTTGGCCGCCTGCACTGGGACGCTCTGGGCCTATTCCGGGAAATGCGGCAGGGCATGAGCGCCGCTGGCGCATTCAAGCCCGTGTCGCTCGGGGTCGACACGTGGGGCGTCGATTTCGCGCTTCTGGACCGGGAGGGGGATCTGCTCCGGAATCCGTATCACTACAGGGACGCTCGCACGCTGGGCAAGATGGACGAGGCCTTCTCCGTCGTGCCGCGCGAGCGAATCTTTGAGAGCACGGGAATGCAATTCATGGAATTCAATTCCCTCTTCCAGCTGTTCTCGATGAAGGGCTCGCCGGCGCTGGAGGCTGCGAGGTCGCTCCTGATGATGCCGGATCTGTTCCACTACTGGTTCACCGGGGAGCGGGTCTGCGAGTTCACCGACACAACGACCTCGCAATGCTATGATCCCCGCCGCAGGGACTGGGCGCGCTCGGTACTGGAGGCGCTGGGGTTGCCGACCGAGATATTCGGCGAGGTCGTCGATCCCGGTACCGACCTAGGCGGCCTCCGCCCGTCCATTGCGGAGGAGTGCGGGCTGCCCGCAATGCGGGTGGTCGCTCCCGGAACGCATGACACTGCGTCCGCTGTCGCCGCGGTGCCGGCGCAGGAAGGTGACTGGGCCTACCTGAGTTCCGGCACGTGGTCGCTGCTGGGCGTTGAAGCGGACCGTCCTCACGTTACGCCTGCGGTCCTGGCGAAGAATTTCACGAACGAGGGGGGCGTCTGCCGTACGACGCGCCTGCTCAAGAACATCTGCGGCCTGTGGCTGCTGGAGGAGTGCCGTCGCGAGTGGTCCAGGCATGGTGTCGCTACGGAGTACGCCGAACTGGTTGCGCAGGCTGGGGAGTGCGAGGCGTTCCGGTCACTCGTAGACGTCGACGCTCCGGAGTTCGTCGCTCCCGGCGACATGCCCGGCCGGATCGCGGACGCGTGCCGCAGGACCGGCCAGCCCGTGCCCGAGTCAACGGGGCAGTTCGCCAGGGCGATATTCGAGAGCCTCGCGCTCAGGTACCGCTCCGTGCTGGCCGACCTTGCAGAGATTACGGGTCGTCCGCCCGGCGTGCTGCACGTGGTCGGCGGCGGATCCCTCAACGAGCTCCTATGCCAATACGCCGCCGACGCCTGCGGGATTCCGGTGGTGGCGGGTCCGGTGGAAGCGACTGCAGCCGGCAACTCCCTGATGCAAGGGATCGCATCGGGGAGGATCGGCAACCTTGCAGAGGGCCGCGCGATCGTGCGTCGGTCGTTCGACCTCGTCCATTACTGGCCGGATCCTCGCACCGGCGGAGGCTGGGACGCCGCCGCCGGGAGGCTGGCCAAGGCGGCCGTGGCCTGATTTCCAGAGCGGGCGCGCGCGCTGCCCGCTGAATGTTACCCTTCGGCGATGACGGCACTCAACGTCGCCATGATCGGGTATGGCTTCATGGGCAAGGCCCACAGCAACGCCTACGCCCAGGTGGGGCATTTTTTCCCAACAATCCGCAAGGTGCGTCGGCGAGTAGTCTGCGGGCGCAACAGGACCGGGCTGGATTCGCTCGCCAGCGCGTGGGGCTGGGACGAGGTGGAAACCGACTGGCGCCGGGTGATCGACCGCCGGGACATCGACATCGTCGACATCTGCGCGCCGAACTACCTGCACGCGGAGATGGCCATCGCCGCGGCCCAGGCCGGCAAGATGGTGCTCTGCGAGAAACCGCTTGCCAATTCGCTCGAGGAGGCTGGCGCCATGGTCGCGGCGGCCTCGGACGTTCCGAACTTTGTCTGGTTCAACTACAGGCGCGTACCGGCGGTGCAACTGGCGCGCCGGCTGGTCGAAGAGGGCAGGCTCGGCCGGATCTACCAATACCGCGCTCAGTACTTGCAGCAGTGGGGACCCGATCCGAGCCGCCCCAGGAACTGGAAGATGGCGAAGCGGACGGCGGGTTCCGGCGTGAACGGCGATCTCAATTCACACCTACTCGACACCGCCATGATGCTTCTGGGTCCGATTCTCGAGCTCTCTGGGACCTTCGAGACATTCCTGCCGGAAAAGCCCGACCCGGCAGCTCCTGGCCGCACCTATGCGATCGACATCGACGATGCAGTGCTGGTGCAGGCACGGTTCCGATGCGGGGCGCTCGGCACGTTCGAAGCTACCCGCTTCGCTACCGGCTATCAGAACGACAACAGCTTCGCGATCCACGGCGAGCGCGGGATGGTCGAGTTCCATTTCGAGGACATGAACCGCCTCGAGTATGCGGATGCCGGGGGAGAGCCGGACTTGAAGGGACGGCGCAAGGTGCTCGCTCCCGCTCCCGGCCCGCCCGGCGACCCCCACTACTGGAAGCCCGGCCACCCGATCGGGTACGAGCACACCTTCATCAGCTCGCTGGCCGACTTCCTGGCGGGCTTGGATTCCGGCGAGCCGGCCAGGCCGACCTTCGAAGACGGCCTGGCCGTGCAGCGCGTCCTCGCGGCAATCGAGACATCCGCTGCCCGGCGAAGCTGGGTCGGAACCGGCCTGTAGGCAGCGGCGCAGTCGTTCCGGAGGCTGCGCGGACCGGGCACCCGTCTCGCGATTCCAGGCCACGGTACAATCGGCGCGTTCCGCAATCGGACCGGCGCCTGGCATCGTTCGAACACGGAGCGGGAACGGGCTAGCAGTTCGTTTTGCCCTGGAGGTCATCAGCTGTGGTTAGTCACATTCTTCGTCCGGTCCCGTTGGGATTGCGGATCGCGCTCGCGGCGGTCGTGATAGCCGCGCCCTCGGTCGGGCAGCAAGCCGCGCCCGTGCAATCGGGAGCTTCCGCTGCCGCTACATCGGACTTTCTAGACAACTTCACATGGCACCCGGGAGGCACCCGCGAAGCTGACATGTGGCAGGTGCTGATCCTGTTCGGGATCGGTGATGCGGCAGGTGAGTCGTGGGACGGCAGCCTGTCCATCCAAGGCGGCGAGATCCTCGGAATGGATCCGCACCGCCAGGAGCCTCCGGACCGGATTCTTCCTCAAGGGGGCTGGAGGCTGCAGACCCAAGACGTGCGGATCCTTCTGAGGTCGACTGTGGTGTCGCAGCCAACGCCGTCGCGCCGGGAGCAGCCGATGCCGAAGGGCCTCTGGGTCCGGGGCAGCGGCAATGCAGCGACATCCGTCTCGGTGACCACCGTCCAAGGCGATTTCTCATTCAAGCCCATGACGCTCGAAGTCGGGCCTTGGACGAGGGCTGTGGAAGGCCGGGTCGCAATCCAGCGCACTCCGCCGGCGACCGATCTGTCTGGCACGGAGTTGCGGCAGCACGACTCGCCGGCGATCGCCGCTGATTCGGAAGGGAATCTCTTCACGACTTGGTACAGCTATCACGACCGCCGCGAGGAACTCAACTTCCGCCGCTATCACGAAGGCCGGTGGTCCCGGCTGATCCCCGTAGGGCGGGCGGCCGAGGATTTGTGGCGTCCCCAGATCGCCATCGACGCGACCGACAAGCCGTGGCTGATCTACTCGCAGCGGCCGCCATCCGACGGACCGGGCAACTGGGATATCTACGCCATGGCATGGGAAGACGACGAGTGGGGCCGGCAGTACCGGCTCACGGACAATCCGCTGCCGGACATCGAGCCGCACGTATCCCGAGGCGCTGGCGGCACGATCTATGTCGTCTGGCAATCGATGGTGGGACGCCATTCGCAGGTTCGGCTGAAATACCTGCGGGACGGGCGCTGGTCGGAGACCGTCTCTGTGACGAGCTCGGCCGAGAACGATTGGTCCCCCTCCGTCAGTACGGCTCCGAACGGCTCCGCGTGGATCTCGTGGGACCGCTACAAGATGGGATCTGGCGGCAGCTACGACGTCTTGGTGCGGTCGTATTCGCCTGCGAGCGGGTTGGGCCCCGAAATGGCCGTGGCGTCGACGACCCGGTTCGAAGCGCATTCGAGCGTTGCGGTCGACAAGGAGGGCAGGCCGTGGGTGGCTTGGGAAACCTCCGGTGTTCACTGGGGCAAGGACTTGGGCCGGGGCCTGGGAGACCGGCAGCCGGGCACTCCGCTGGGCTCGACCCGGCGGATTGAAGTCGCTTGCTACGACGGAGGCCAGTGGAAGGTGCCTGCGGCTGTCGCCTTCGACGACCCCCAAGCGACCGGCGCCACCGGCGAGAGCCGTCCCCAGCTGTTCTTCGATTCCGACGGCAACCTATGGATGTCTTTCAAGCGGCGGTACAGCCGGCACTCGTACAGGCCGACATCCTACTGGGAGTACTTCCTGACGCGCTTGGACGGGCAGGGCTGGACCGAACCAGTCACGCTGCCCTCGAGCTGGGCCCGCAAGAGCACGCGCATCGGAATGACCGTGGCGGATGGTCGACTCTGGGCGTTCTGGCCCAACGAGAGTCGCCGGTGGGGCTTCGCCAGCCGCCCGCGCCTGAACCGCGTTGTCGCCGGATCCCTGGCACTGCCAGGTGCGGGAGCTGCGCCCCGCTTGAGGCCATACCGGCCCGAACCGGGCGAGTCCCGCCCCGATTCGCATCCGACCGAACTTGACGACGTCCGCTTCATCCGCAACTACCGGGCCGAGCACGCAGGCGAGACGCTGCGAATCGTCCGCGGCGACCTCCACCGCCACACCGAGCTCTCGCAGGACGTGGGTGGCATGAGCGACGGATCGCTTCCGGAGTTCTACCGGTACATGATCGACGCCGCGGAAATGGACTTCGGCGCTTCGACGGACCACCAGGCGGGAGGCACCGACTACTGGAACGCAATGACCCAGAAGCTAGCCGACATGTATCATTTCCCCGAGCGGTTCTCGACACTCTACGGCTACGAGCGAAATCCTGGCAACCCGTTCGGCCACCGCAACTTGATCTACACCCACCGCAACTATCCGATCGTGCCCTTCTTCATTCCGGCGCATCCACGCTTCCTCCTGCCGGACAGCCCGGACGGCGAACTGCTGACTTTCAGTTCGATGGGATTCGGCAGCGGCGTGCGCAACGAGACCAAGCTCCTCTACGAGATCGCTAGGAAGACGAACGGCTTGGCGATCCCGCACACATCCGGCACGGATTCGATGGGCACGGACTGGCGCGACAACGATCCCGAAGTCGATACCGTCGCCGAGATCTACCAGGGGGCGCGTCAGAACTACGAGCACAAGAATGCGCCGCGGGGTATCAAGGATGGCGAGGAGGGCGACGCGGCCGGAGGGTTCCAGGAACCGGGCATGTTCTGGAACGCATGGGGAAAGGGTTACAAGATCGGCGTCATCGCGAGTTCGGACCACTTCTCGACTCACATCTCCTATGCGATGGTCTACACGCCCGACACCACGCGCGAGGCGATTCACAACGGAATCCGCAAGCGGCGGACCTACGGAGCGACGGACAATATCGTTCTGGACTTCCGCATGGGCGACGCGTTCATGGGCGAGGAAACCGCCGCGTCCGAGCCCCAGCGCGTCTTCGTTAGAACGCGGGGAACGGACAAGATTTCCGCAATCCACCTGATCCGCAATGGGACCTACGTTTACAAGGTCGAGCCCGGCAAGCAGGAGGCCGAGTTCGAGTACCTTGACGTCGAGGCCGGACCCGGCGATCACTGGTACTACGTACGGGTCGAGCAGGACGACGGCGAGCTAGCGTGGTCGAGCCCGATCTGGATTTCTCAGCGACCATAGCGCTTTCCCAGCACCGTCGTCAGCGACCGTCGCCGCCGGCGGCGTGCGGACCGGGCGCGGCTGTCGCGGCGCCATCGGATCGGACATCACAGGGCCCTTGATATGATTCGAAGTGCGGGGCTCCCCGTACTCCCTACGATGCAGACCCTGTTCGACGCTCCGCCCACGGAGCCCGGTCTGTTCGGGCGGTTTCGCAGGGCTGTCTCGAAGACGAGGGAGTCGCTCACCGGCCAGATTGGCGAGATTCTCGAAGGTCGTCGGGAAATCGCCCCAGAGCTTCTCGAAGATCTCGAAATGACTTTGATCGGCGCGGACCTCGGGATCCGCACCACGGACGAGATCCTTGAGGACGTTCGCACGGGGCTGGCACGCGAGCAGCTGCAGGATTCGAGCGCGATCAAGGATCTGATCGCGCGTCGAATGCTTGAGATTCTGAATCAAGCCAGTAGCGCGAACGGTTCGGCAGCGGCGCCAAGGGCGCCGGAGGTCATCCTAGTCGTCGGAGTCAACGGAGTCGGCAAGACCACCACGATCGGCAAGCTCGCCCACCGCATGAGAGCGGAAGGGCGGAGCGTGTTGCTCTGCGCCGCCGATACCTTCCGCGCTGCTGCGGCAGAGCAGCTTGGCATTTGGGGCGAGCGCGCAGGCTGCCCGGTCGTCCGCCAGAAGGCGGGCTCCGATCCAAGCGCGGTCCTTTACGACGGCCTCGAGGCGGCGAAGGCGAGGAGCATTGATGCGGTGATCGTCGACACGGCCGGCCGATTGCACAACAAGGCAGGTTTGATGGCGGAGCTTGAGAAGATCCGCCGCACCGCGGGTCGCTTGGTGCCGGGCGCTCCCCATCAGGTGCTCCTCGTCCTGGATGCGGTTACCGGGCAGAACGGGCTCGAGCAAGCGCGGCAGTTCACTTCGGTTGCCGGCGTCACGGGTCTTGTCCTTGCCAAGCTGGACGGCACCGCGAAGGGCGGCATCGTCGTCGCGATCGCGAGGGAACTCGGGCTGCCGATCCGCTGGGTAGGCATCGGGGAGAGGGCCGAGGATCTCGTCGCTTTCGATCCCGGGACATTCGTGCGATCCTTGTTCGCAACGCAGGATCAGACATGACTGAGACCGACCGCCGTTGGATCAGGGAAGCTCTCGAACTTGCACATTGCGGGGACGCTCTGGCAAGCCCGAATCCCCAAGTCGGCGCCGTGCTCGTCGACAAGGCAGGTGAAAAGGCCGGCGAGGGCAGCTACAGCTACGAGGGCCGCAAGCACGCCGAAGTGCTGGCGTTGGAACAGGCTGGCGGCAGGGCACGCGGCGGCACGATGTACGTCTCGCTCGAACCCTGCAGCATCCGCGGACGCACTCCGCCGTGCGTCGGCGCAATTCTAGAAGCCGGAGTCTCTCGAGTCGTCGCGGCGACCCGGGACGTGAATCCTGCCGTTGACGGATCCGGGCTGGAACACCTTAGGCAGGCCGGCTTGGACATCGAAGAGGCGGACGGCGATCTCGAGGCCGAGGCAGCCAAGCTTAACGAGGCGTTCTTCCACTTCGCGCGCACCGGCCGACCACTGGTGACGCTCAAGACCGCCCTGACCCTCGACGGCAAGATCGCCGCGCCCGACGATAACACCGGCTGGCTCACCAGCGAGACCGCCCGGTTGCATGTGCAGGGGGTGCGCCATCGCCACGACGCCATCATGACGGGCATTGGCACCGTGCAGGCCGACGACTGCCTGCTGACGGACCGATCCGGTCTTCCTCGGCGCCGCCCGCTACTGCGAATCGTTGCCGATTCGCTCCTGCGGCTTCCCGTCGACTCGCGCATTGTGGAGTCGTTCAACGACGATCTGGTCGTCGCGACGACGTCGGCCGCCTCCGCCAAGCGACGCGAGCTCTTCGCACGTCAGAAGATACCGGCGCGAGTATTCGATTCTCCGACCGGGCGGGTTGACCTGGACGGCCTGCTGGACTGGTTGGGCACCCGCGAGATCGTCTCGCTAATGATTGAAGGCGGGGCGAAGCTGAATTGGGCCGTGCTCGAGGCGGGCGTGGTTGACAAGGTGCTGCTGTACTTCGCGCCGAAAATCCTCGGAGGGTTCGATTCGCTTCCGATGGCCGGCGGAGCCGGCCGACGGTCGAGGGCCGGTGCGCTGCAACTGCGCAACCTGCGGACATTCATGGTCTCCCGAGACGAGTTCGCGGTCGAGGCGGACGTCGTCAAGGAGACGCTCCAGAAGGCGTGATCGAGCCTCCGAGGCGTTCCAGATGTTTACGGGAATCGTAGAGGAGACGGGTACGGTCTTGGACGTGGCCCGCCACGGCGCCGGGGCGGGCCTCGTGGTCAGGGCGCGCGAAGTCTTGGAAGATCTCGACCTCGGCGGCAGCATCGCCGTCAACGGATGCTGCCTCACTGCAGTCTCGATCAAAGAGGAGTCGTTTGCTGCGGACCTCTCGCCCGAGACGCTGGACAGGACCAACCTAGGGGACTTGGCACCCGGTTCGGTTGTCAACTTGGAGCGCCCGCTCCTGCCGACAAGCCGGCTTAGCGGCCATTTCGTTCTTGGCCATGTCGACGGCAAGGGAAAGGTGGAGGCGCTGGAACCGGTAGGAGACGGCAACTGGTGGCTGTCCGTCGGCGCCCCCAAGGAACTCTTGAAATTCCTGGTCTACAAGGGCAGCGTCGCCATCGATGGCATCAGCCTGACGATCGCGTCCCTCGAGGATGCAACAATCGGAATCGCGATTATTCCGCACACCTACGAGGTGACTGCGCTTGCTTCGCTTCGTGTCGGGAGCGAAGTCAACCTCGAATGCGACATGCTGGCGAAGCATGTGCATCGCCTTCTGGATGCGGGCGGGGTGAGGCTGCCGGGTGAGATCGGCGGCCTGGCGTAGCGACTTGCACACCTGGGCAGTCAACGCCTTGGCTCGGCGGCGATGCTCGCCGGAATGCCTTCGCGGTATGTCGGGTACCGCAGTTCCAATCCGAGCAGCTGGAGTACCGCTCGGCCGTCAACGCGACGGTCCGACAGGCGCGTTTCGCTCAGGTCCCGGTCGGCCGCTGCCGCCGGTGGGTCCAAGCCCATCAAGCCAGCGCAGAACGCTGCGACATCGCGTGATGTCGCAGGAAGAGTGTCCGCGACCGGGAAGGTGCCTTCCAGCCGCTGGGCCATCGCTCCCGCCGCGATTTCGGCGAGGTCGTCGACATGGATCCTTGAAACGTAGCGCGTTCCGGTCCTCGACAGCCGAAACCGGCCCTCTCGCATCGCGGCATGCACGCCTCGGTTCGGCCCGTAGATCGCCGCAGGCCGCAATACAAGCGACCGGCACGGCAGGGCGCGAACCGCTTGCTCGGCTATCGACCGAAGGCGCTGTCGCTCGGTATCCGGCGAGGGGTCCGTTGTTTCGTCGACAACCTTCGTCGCACCATAGACGCCGGTTGTCGAGATGTACGTCACGTGCGACAGCTTTCCGTCCAATCCCGCTACGATCCGGGAGGTCGGCTCGTCGAGAGCGCCGTTGAGCCTCAAAGTGGGCACCGACAGAAGGACGCTCGCTCCGTCTGCCGAGCAATTCAGTTGGTCGTCGGTCGCGGCGTCGAACGGAAGCACGTCCGCGCCTCGGGCTTGCAAGCCGTTAAGCTTCGCGGGAGAGCGGGTAGTCGCGGTGACGCGCCATCCCCGTGCGAGCAGCAAGCAGGCCACTCTTGTTCCGGTGAAGCCTGACCCGATGATCAGCGCATGACCCGTCATCCTTCAAGGTAAGCAGAATTCCGGCGCGTTCGAAGCCATTCGCCGAATTCGCCTTCCGCCCATTCCCCAGCTTCGTTCGTGTCCCCGAATCCACGCCACCACCGGACGTCCGGAGTGCGCCGGTGGAACCAGGTCAGCTGGCGCTTCGCATAGCGCCGCGTCTGCCGGGCTGTTGATTCGATAGCTTCCGGCAGGCTGCAGTCCCCGTCCAGATAGCGCATGCACTGCGCGTAGCCCAGCGATCCGAACGCTCTTGCCGTCCTCGGGATCCCGCGCTCGAGGAGGCAGTGCGCTTCTTCGACCAATCCCTCGGAGAACATCAGGCCGGCCCGGCGGTCGATTCGCGCGTACAGCGCCTCCCGAGGAGGTTCCAGCCCGAGCGCCAGCACCCGGTGGCCGCGTAGCGGCGCCCCGGAATCCTCCCACTGCTGCGTCATCGGTCGGCCGCCCAGCAGCGAGACTTCGATCGCCCGAACGAGCTTCGGCGTGTCGTTGCGATGAATGGCATTCGCAGCCTGGGGGTCAAGCTTCGACAGGATCCGCCAGAGATAGCCTCCGGGGCGGCTCTCCGCTTTTTGTCGCAGGCGTTCGCGTAGCGCCGGATCCTCTTTCGGTCCTCGGAAGAGTCCTCTCAAGAGCGCCTCGAGGTAGAGGCCGGTACCTCCGGCAAGCACCGGCAGGCGGCCCCTTGCATCCAAGCGTTCCAGGAGCGCGCGCGCGTCGCGCGCGAACTCGCCGGCCGAGTAAGCCCGGTCCGGCTCGACATGGCTCAGTAGATGATGCGGGATCCCGCGCCTCCGGTTCGGCGGTGTCTTCGCAGTGCCGATATCGAAGTGGCGATAGACCTGCACCGAGTCGAAATTGACGACCTCGCCTCCGAATCGCTCGGCCAGACGAATGGCCATCTCGCTCTTGCCGGAGGCTGTTGGCCCGACAACCGCGAGGCAAGGAGACGGTTCGAGAACGGCTGGGACCCGGGTGTCCGTCAAGGCCGCCGGTCCATCTCCGGAAACCACAGGCGGCGAGCCGTCTCGCCCAGGATCTGCCCGCGATCGCTGTCGGAGAGCGGGAGGTGACTGCGGAATATGTCAAGGTGCTGGCCGTAGGTCAGTGGCTTGGCGTACTTCTCTGTCGGGAAATGGGAACCCCAAGTGCAGCGTTCCGCGCCGAACAGGTCGATGACGCGCATCACTGTTCGATGCATCGACGAGCACGGCCAGCCGTCGCCGCAGCCTTGCTCGCCGTTGGCGATGAACGAGACCTTCGCATAAAGATGACGGTGCTTGGACAGGCGCTCCAATGCAGAAAGGGTGGCCGCGGCCCGATCTCCTGCCTGCAGACGCAGGCAATGGTCCAGCACCACCGGCAGCCCGCGGAACGAGTCGAGCAAGTGATCCAGCTGGCCCTCGAGCTCGTAGCTGCCCAGGACGTTGACGGGCAAGCCTTCCTCGCTGGCCGCGCGCCAGAGAGCACTCACGCCCGGATGGTCGAGCCTTTGACCCGGTGCGGGTACGCTGCGCAAGCCCCGCATGCTGCCGTCCCTTGCGAATCTCTTCAGCTTCCCGGGCGCACCCTTGTCGAGAGGGTCGAGCGTGCATATGCCTGCGGTCCAATGGGGATTCTGGAGCGATACCTCTCGAATGTAGCGGTTGTCGAATCCGTAGAATCCGGAGACCTGCACGATCGTGGCCGCACGGATCTCGTGCCGCTCGGCCTCTTCGGTCAGCTTTTCGAGGGTGCCGGTCCCGGCCGGCGGCCTTGATGGGTTCTCCCTCGGCGGGTAGGTCGCCTCGTCCTGCGAGAAAAGGTGGGCGTGCGTGTCAATGATCAGCATTTCCGATTGCGGTGCACCCGTCCATGCCCCGCTGTCCCGTCTTCACCGGCGCGGCTCCCCGCCTACCCACACCGCCGAGGAGTAGGCGCGCGCGCCGTCGAGCTGGTCGGCGCGGACGTAGTAGTAATCGCCGGGTTGGAGCTGGCCGGTGTCGGTGAATTCGAGTTCGGCCTCCATCGGCATCTCTCCGCCTATCAGCTCAACCGTGACTGCGTCGCGGTCGATCGAGTCCGACAGGTCTTTCCTCGCGAAGCCGTCGGTCATCTCGCTGAGGGCCACGCGGAACTTCTTGGCTGCGATATCGCGGAGCGGTCGAACGGGAACTGGCGACTTTCCCCATTCGCGGGTGCCTTCGAGATCGAACGAGACCGTCGTCGACGGAGACGCCTCCTCGAGTTCCAGAAGGAGCGTGTCGGCTTGGCCGCGGGTTCCGGTGCTGAACCTCACGGTATTTCCGTCGTCGCTCTCGATCCTTGCCCACTCCTTGTGCTTGTTGTCGAAGTGAAGCGTGCGCATGCCCGCGAGCCTTGCCCCTTCGACCTCGAGCGTTCCTTGCCAAGGCCTGTATCCGCGAGGGTTGTCACGGAAAAACGGCTCTGAAGACGACTCGAATCCAATCACGAGCTTTGCGGAGTTCCCGAGCGACGACTGCAGCGGGCGCTTCATGTACACGGTTTCGCCGTTCTTGATCACAGCGAGCCTCCGTATCGGCGAGGTCCCAGCGACCTTCGCGCTCAGCCGACGCTTGTCCGTGTAAGCTAGGCGATTTCCCATCCCGGTACCGTTCATGTTCGTCTCGAGGATGATGCGCTGTGCGTCGGTCACCGCATAGGCGTGGCGTCGCTTAAGTGCGTCGAAGATCGAATCGGCTGTCTTGTCGCGTGCCTGCACCGCCGCAAGGCCGCCGAACTGGCTGAGCGAGGAATTCGGCTGACGGCTCGAAGTCCAGCTGTAGCCCGGCCGCGAGCGGTGGTCGTCCGACGCCGCCAGGAACCCAACCTGGTGGCCCTGGCGGAGGTAGTAGTTCCCGAACCACTCGAACGTTCCGTGCATGGACATGATCTCGATCATCGTTTCCATCTCCGGATCGTTAGTCCGCCAGTCGCCTGCCTGGTGCGCGTGCGGAATGATCAGGACGTCCTTGGTCCCGTACTTCGCTCGCAGGCCCTCGTAGAGTCCAGTCAGGGTCGGCGCCTTCTGAGCGCCGACGCGCGTGGCACCTGGCGATCGGAAGAAGACGTTATGGTGACCGCCCCACTGTCGCCGGAGCGTCCATTCATATCCCAGGAACGCCACGAACTTCCCGGGAACCGTGTTGGCTTCGGCGGACTGGCGCATCGCCTGCCACTCCGCATCGTCCAGCCAGATGTCATGCTCGGACAGGCCCATGAAGTCGAGTCGGGCGTCCTCCTGGGCGAACCGATAGGAGCGACCGATGGAGCCCTGGCCCTCGGCCATCCCGGTATGGGTGTGAGTCTCGCCCCAATACAGGCGGTACGGCGGGCTCCGGCGAACCCAGACAGGGTTGCTCAGCGTCTCGATCCGACCGTCCGAGCTGGCGACTCGGAATCGATAGATGCCTTCCTTCTCAAGCTGAATGGACTCGATCAAGTGTATGGCCTCTCCGCCTCCGCTAATCAAGCGAAATTCCTCGCCCTCTAGAGTCACCGACGCTGCCGGCATGATTCCGGTCGCGCGGTTCCCGGCGGCGTCCTCCCAGCGGATGGAGAGGTCGAACGCTTCTCCCGGGGTCACGACCGACGGGACGACCGCGGTGACTCCGGCGACAGAGCTGCCCACGATCTCGTAGGCCGGCCAGCGCGGCGTCAGGAAATGCCCGGATCCATCGAAGTCGATGTAGATCGGCAGCATGGACTCGTCAGTTGCGAAGGTCTGCTGTCGCCAGCCTTCCGAGCCGCCCTGGCGGTCGCCATACACAAGCGTTAGCGTGTCGCCAGGCTCGAGCGTGCCGTGTTCGACCTGAAACGCTGGCATCGGAGCCGGCGAGCGGAATCCGCCGTGCATCCCTACCCATGGAACCGTGGTCCTGCCCAGGCTGACCGAGGGGTTCGAGGTCCGCGCGGACACGTAGTGCGGAGCCTCCGGGCTGTCGTGCTGGAGCAGTCCGCCGTCAGCCTGCAGCTGCTTCGCGACCATGACGCATGCTCCCGGCCCCAGCGGCGTCTCGCCTACAGTGTAGGTCTGCTCGATCGTTGCCCACGATCCGACGTGCACGGGATCGTCAGTCTCGAGCGTCACGCGTCCCAGCGCCTTGGGAGTCTCGTCCTTGATGCCGAACTCGTGAATCAAGTCGTCCACGCTTTCGAGCGCTGCTCCGGTCGGTTTCGTGCCGTCGAGCCGCATGGCCTCGAGAGCGCGATACGCCGTGGCAATCTGCAATGTTGCGTTCACGGGCATGGGCCCGCCGGTCAGGGAATAGGCGTTGATCCAAGGCCACAGCGTGTCGAGACGGCTCTCGAGGTTTCCAGCCGCAGTCGGCTGGTCAATAGCGGCCTTCTTGAGCGCCTCGACCTGCGCGCGCAGGTCTTCCGGAAGATAGTCTCGCCGCTCCGAGTCCTGAGCAGTTCCGAGGGAGATCCAGACGGCCAGTCCGAGACACGAAAGTAGCAATATCCCGATCCAGCGAACACGATTCATCGGACGGCATTGTACTAGAGTCCGCATTGGAAACGGGAATGCCGTGCAGGCGGGGCGCTCGAGTCCGAGACTCGCGAATTGGACGCGGGTCGTCACTGCGAACACACCTTGGACACGGCGCGCGCAAAGAGCGGCCAGGCCCATCGGCCTGGCGGTCATTCCCTGGAACGCCGAGCTATTGTCTCCGATTCCTGCCCCGGCGAGCGATCGCCAGCGCAGGAGGAACGGGGGGTCGCGCTCGTCTTGACCGGACCTTTTGCCAGCAAGCCTTCCGGTCGCGTCGGCCTTACAAATCTAGCTCGTTGCCACCCGCATTGCCGCGTTCGCGAGTTTCCGAAGCGGCGGTTCCGCGATGCTTGCGAATGGCACGAATTCGCCCTTTCGATAGCTGCTGCCGTGCCAGCGCTGCAGCAGCGCCAGGTGCTCTTCCTGCTCCCTGGGCGGCGATTCCGACCAATTGCCGCGCGCCAGCTCGTCGCGTATCGCCGCACGCAATGCGGCCGGGCGCGGTTCGGCCTCCCACCGCAGTCGGATGGGCTCTTGCAGCGAGGCTTTGTACAGGGGGGTCAGCTCGAGGGAAGCCGCCTGTGCGGAGCGCTGGAACACGATCCCGCAGTGCGCTCCGATTTCGCGAGAAAGCGCTCCTCGCAAGCGAAGGGCGTCCTTCGCCTTGGCAAGCGCGCGATGATGACGCGCCGCGTCCTCGAATTCCATGGAAGCGCTGGCTTGGTTGCGGGCCTCCTCGGTTTCCCGGAGCAGCGATTCCCCGTCCGTTGCCAGGAAGTCTGCCATGCGCCCGACTTCGCTCGCGTACGTTTCGTCGTCGCACGCAGCCTGGCATGGCCGCAGGCAGAGTCCCATCTCGCCCCAAATGCAGCCCGGGTGGTTGCGCGAAGGAGCTAGATTTTCTGTACAGCGCCTCACCTGGAACAGATCGAGAAACGCCTTCTGGAACTGCTCGGCCGCGTTCCGCGTAGGAAAGGGACCATAGAAGAGCGCCTGGCTGCGTGCCAGGCGCTGCGTGACGCACGTCCGGGGAAAGCGGTTGCCCATGAGCACCTTGACGAACGGCGCGGGCCGCAGCTTCAGGAAGTCCCGGCCGTCTCGCGGCCGGTAACGCCGGACGGCTCGGTACAGCAGGAAGCTCGACTCGAATGCCGACCCCGTGCGCCGGTAGTGGACCCCGCGGGCAACCTCTCGCAGCGTCAGGCGCGCCGATACTCCTTGCCGTGGAACTAGCAGGCGCCTCAGGCGCCTTCGCAGGTCGGCCGTCTTGCCGACGTAGGGCGGACCGCCATCGAATTCGATACGGAAGACACCTGCGCCCGGTGGGACGGTGAGCAGGTCGGCCTCGTCGCGCCACTGCGAGACTTCAATGAATTGCATAATCGGAACAGAGTGGCTACCGCTAGAGTATGCCAAGGGTGCCGGTAGCAGGGCTTGCCGCCGCAACGCTCGCTGTTGCTGGCTTGATCGCGGCCTGGGTCCGGGCGGCGCGGCCGCGTTGCTTCGGCGTTGTCGGCTGGGTGGGCGTGGCCACTTTCGGCGCCTGCACGGCGCTGCTGGCGAGTCCCTTCCCGAAGCCCTCGATCCTTGTCGCTCTAGCTTGGAGCGGCTACGTGCTGGCCACGGACTCGGCTGTATTCTCCCTGCGCGGCCGGTCCCTTATCCGATCCAGCCCTCGGGGCTTCGTCTGGCTTGCGGCGCTTTCGATATTCCTCTGGCTGCCGTTCGAGTGGTACAACCTGCACCTGGCTGGCTGGTATCGCTCGGGGCTGCCCGCCGGCCCGATCCGATACTTGTTGCTCGGGTGGTCGTTCGCTTGCATCTGGCCCGCACTCTTCGAGACAGCCGACCTGTTCCTGGCCGTCACGCGTCGCGAGCCTCTGCCAGGTGGACGCTGCCACCGCCCGCGCTACCGTCACGCATTCCCGGTTGCCGCGGTCGGTGCCGCATGCCTGTCCGTGCCGCTGCTGGTCCCCCGGCTCGACTTTGGCGAGCATCTCCTTCCCTTGACCGGCGTGGGATTCATGCTGGTCCTTGACCCGTTGAACGCCGCGCGCAGTCGAGCGAGCCTGTGGCTCGATTGGTCCGGCACCGGCCGGGCCCGTGTCGCCGCGCTGGCGGCCGCCGGCGTGTTCTGCGGATTGATCGCCGACGGTCTGAACTACATGGCCGACGCGAGGTGGTACAGCATCTCGAGTCTCGGTGCCGGGCTCACAGCCTTCGAGCTACCCGCTGCGGCTTACCTGGTCTTCGCGGCGTTCGGCCCGCAAGCGTGGGCCATGCATGTCTTCGCTGCCGGGATCCTGAATCTGCCGTCCGCGACGGTCCCGTCGTACCCTGCTGAAGACCGGAATGACAGTTCCCGCAGCCTAGGCACGATCTGTTGATTCGGCGACGGCCTCACGGGCCGCTACAAGTCGAACACTGCCGTGGGCGCGTGCTGGGACGCGACGAAAACATCGGTGGCGTGCGCCCGGACCGAGTCGAGCGCGCCGCGTGCATCCAGTTCTGCTATGGCCGGGTGATTGTTGTTGCTGCTCAGGTGCGCCAGCACGATCTTGCGAGAGCGGCGGTCCCACTCGCTGGAAAGGTACTCGGCCACCGCCGTGTTCGAGAGATGACCGTCCCTGCTCATCACCCTTTGCTTGAGTTCCCAAGGGTAGGGGCCCGACTTCAGCATGTCCAAGTCGTGGTTCGACTCCAGAACCAGCATGTCCGACTTCGCAAGGTGGTACCTGACCGAATCGGTCATGTACCCCAGATCTGTTGCGATCGAGAGCTTGCTGCCGGGTCCGCGAACGCAGAACCCCACCGGATCGATGGCGTCGTGCGATACCGTGAATGTCTCGATGTCCAAGTCCCCGATTGCGAATCCGCGACCGGCCTCGAACTCGACGAACTCCTCGGGCGCCGACTTCTTCCACGACAGCACGCTGCGCGTCGGTTGGGTCACGTAGATGCGGACGCCCGTCTTGCGCGCTAGTACCTCAAGACCCTGAACGTGGTCCGAATGCTCGTGAGAGATTACGACCGCGTCGAGCGAGCCGATATCCTCGCCAATCGATTCGAGACGGACTTGGATCTGGCGGCAGCTAAAGCCCGCGTCGAAGAGGACACGGACTTCATCGGTCGCGACAAATGTCGCGTTGCCGCTGGAGCCGCTTCCTAGGACGCAGATGCGCAGTTTCGATGGATCTCCGACCTCGCCGCCGGATGCGTCCGAGCCCCTAGATAGGCCCGATCGCAAGGCGCCGATTCAGCTAACGATAGCAGACTCCGGCCGTCGGCTCGGAGAGATGCCGCGGCCAGGTCAGACGCGGCTTGCGATCCGTTCCGTCGCGCGGGTCCAGGCATCGGCATTGAGAAGGTGCTCGGGCCTTTCGCGGTTCAGAGCGAGCCGCAGGTTGTCGATCGCCATGGACAGGATCCTCCGCTTGCCCGCGAACGTGGCCGAGCCGACATGCGGCGTCACGATTACGTCGTTGCGGTGCAGAAGCGGGTTGCCCGCCTCGGAAGGCTCCGGGTCAGTGACGTCCAGGCCGGCACCACGCAAGTGCCCGCAGTCCAGCGCTTCCAGGAGGGCCGCTTCGTCAACGAGTCCGCCCCGCGATACGTTCACCAGGATCGAGCCCGGTTTCATTCGGGCCAGCGTGTCGGTGCTGACCAGGTGGCGCGTGGACCGGTTCAGGGGCAGGTGCAGGGACACGATGTCTGAACCGCCCAGCAAGCCATCGAGCGAACCGGCGCGCTCGACGCCCAACTCCATGGCCTTGCCCTCGCTGATGTACGGATCGTAGGCCGTCACTCGAGCGCCCGCTGCCGAAAGGATCCGGGCCACGTGCGAGCCTATCCTGCCGAGACCGACCAGGCCGATGCGCGCTTCGAACACCTCGACCGCGGAGTGCCGCCCGTAGTAGTCGGGCCGCCGGTCGTGGACCAACCCGTGGGACGCCTTCTTGAGATCCTTGGCGATTGCGAACATCAGCGCCACGGCGTGCTCGGCGGTGGCGATGGTGGGGCCGTCGGGTGTGTACGTCACGGCGATCCCGCGTTCCGTTGCCGCCTGAAGGTCGATGTTCTCGAAGCCGATGCCCATCCTCGAGATCACGATCAGGTTGGGGGCGAGGTCCATTGCTGCCCCGTCGTATCGCATGCCCCCGGCCAGGATGCAGTCGGCACCGGAAAACGCCGACAGGAAGTTGTCGGGGGTTGCGGAGCCGGGCCCGATCGGCTCGGCCACCCCGCCTAGCAGAGGCACGCAGTCCGGCAGGATCTGCCGCTCGGTCCAGACCTTGAACATCCTTCGAGTCTACTGGAGAGCCGGGTGGGGCGGCGCGAATCGGCTGGCACCGGCCGGCAGGCTCCGCACTGGCGCTGCTGCTTCGAGGAACTGAGGGGCCGGCATCCGCTGGCCCGGGTCTCGAGATTCCGGTTTCGGGCGAAGGCGCTAGCCTTGGGTATCGGAGGACACAGCCTTGGCAGTTAAGCCCATTCCGGACGGCTACAGTTCGGTCACCCCCTACTTGATCGTCGATGACGGCGCGGCGGCGTTGAGCTTCTACGCGAACGCATTCGGAGCCGTCGAGCGCATGCGGATGGATTGGGGCGACGGAAAGATCGGGCATGCGGAGTTCACGGTCGGCGACTCGGTCATCATGATGGCGAGCGAGTTTCCGGAAATGGACGCGTTGTCGCCGAAGACAATTGGAGGGACGCCGGTCAGGCTGGCAATCTTCACGGAGAATGTCGACGAGATGTTCGCGCGGGCAATTGCCGAAGGCGCGACCGAGATCCATCCCGTGCAAGACCAGTTCTATGGCGACCGCTTGGGCATGGTGCAGGATCCCTTTGGCCACCTTTGGACGATTGCGACGCATGTCGAGGACGTCTCGCCGGAGGAACTTGCGCGGCGGTCCGAGGCATTGCGATCCCAATCCGGTCCCTCCGACTGACCGGGGAGCTTCGGGATCGACGCGCGCCGAGCGCGGCGCTAGCCGGCGGAATCGCGGGCTGCGGGACCGGACGCAGAAGGGAACTGGTGCGCATACGCAACTTTTTTGGCCCAATATATTGCGCTAACGCAATGGATGCCCGATACTGAGAGCGAAGCAAGCTCCTCGGCCAGGCTAGCGCGTGGCCGAGTGCCGGACTTCGAAGCGGATCCAATGGCCCGATCAAACCAAGGGCAAGAGAGTAACGATTCATCCGTGCACGACAGTTCCGGTCACCTTCTGGCAGAACAGGACGATTGACCAAGTTCCGGTTGTCTCGGTTCCGACCCGCGCGCTGAGCGCGGCCGGACGAGGTGCCGGTGGAATCTGGAGTGAAAGGCGGTGCTGTGATGGACCAGTACGATGAATCGATAGGAGTTGCGAAGAGTAGCCTTCCGAGAGCGATGGAGGATTCGGCCCCCGCTTACCTGAACCCGGATCTCGCGAGCGAGGACAGCGACGATTCGCCGCAATCACCGGCTCACGAGCAGGACGAAGCGGTCTACACGGACGATCCGGTCCGCGTCTACCTGCGGGAGATGGGCGCAGTGCCGCTGCTCACCCGCGAAGGCGAGGTTGACCTTGCGCGCCGCATGGAACGCGGCAAGTTTCGCATGTGGAAGGCGATCTCGCGGAACCGTTCGACGATCCACCGGCTGCTCGAGCTCTACGAGCGCATCAAGCTGGGCGAAGTGAAGGTGACCGGGGTTGTCGACATCCCCAACACCGACGACGGCCCGGACTCGATGGCGATCAAGGAGCGGCAGGTTCGCAACCAGTTCATGCAGGTTCTGCGGGCGTACAACCAGCTGAGGAAGATCGAGGACCGGCAGCAGTCGGTCCCCAAGCCGAACCAGAAGATTCGCAGGGAGTACAAGGAACTGGAACGGTTGCGCAGGCGGCACGTGATCAAGGTCTCCCAGTCGATGCAGAGGATCCGGTTGAAGCAGCCCGTCTGGGACGAGTTCTGCCGTGCGCTTCTCGATGCCAACAAGCGCCTGCGCAAGATCGACCGCGAGATCGGCAAGCTGAAGGCGGTCGAGCCGAAGCAGCCTGCCTACCTGTCGTGCATTCGGAAGCTGAACACTCAGTTGCGCCTGGCCGAGTCGGAGACCGGCATGACCCCGGACGTGGCCAGAAGATGCGCGAGGATGATCAAGGCTGGCGAGCGCGAGGCCGAGCAGGCGAAGAAGGCACTCGTGGAGGCGAATCTCCGGCTGGTCGTGTCCGTAGCCAAGAAGTACGTCAACCGCGGCCTCCACCTGCTGGACCTGATCCAGGAGGGCAATATCGGCCTGATGCGGGCGGCGGAGAAATTCGAGTACCGTCGCGGCTACAAGTTCTCCACCTACGCGACCTGGTGGATCCGCCAGGCGATCACGCGCGCCATCGCGGACCAGTCCCGGACGATCCGTATTCCCGTCCACATGAACGAGTCGATGAACAAGTTCCTGAGGGCCTCGCGCGAGCTCGAGAAGGAGTTCGGCCGCGCCCCGAACAACGAGGAGATCGGCGAGCGGATGGAAATCTCGGCGGAAAAGGTGCAGAAGCTGAAGAGCATCTCTCGGGATCCGGTTTCGCTGGAAACGCCGGTCGGACGCGACGGCGAGTCGGCGCTTGGCGACCTGATCGAAGACAAGTGGGTGGACTCGCCCGTGGAAACAGTCATCGACTCCCATGTCAAGGAAGAGACAGGCGACGTCCTCAAGACGCTGTCTCCGAAGGAGGAGAAGGTCGTGCGGATGCGTTTCGGCATTGACTGCGAGCGCGAGCACACGCTGGAGGAGATCGGCCAGGAGTTCTCGGTCACTCGCGAGCGGATCCGGCAGATCGAGGCCAAGGCCCTGCGAGCGCTGCGCAGCCCCGACCGTATGAGGCGCCTGCGCTCCCTGATGGCGGCCAGGCCCTAGCGGGCAACGCGCGTTGACGGATGGCTATCCGCCGATCCGGTAGAGATGCTCTCCGGTTCGGAGGATCAGGCTGCCTTGCGCGATAGCGGGTGTCGACATGCAAAGCTCGCCGAGCGAGTTCTTGCGGATCAGGCGGTAGTCGCTGCCGTGCTCGATCACGAAGCAGTCGCCGTCCTCGCTTAGGCAGAAGATCCGGTCGTTGTAAGCCCAGGGCGATGCCGTGAATGCGTTCGCTCCGGCTTCGAAGCGCTGCTTGCCGTAGATCTCCTTGCCGTTCAAGGCGTCGTGGCAGGTCAGGAATCCTCGGTCGTATAGCGTGTAGTAGAGATCCTTGTATAGCAGCGGCGAGGGGTTGTACGGCGCCGCTTGCGGGTGGAACCAAGCTATGTGCTCGTTGCCGGATTCGCCTTCCTGCAAGCTGATGTCGCCCTTCGCGCCGGGTCGGAGGGCAAAGACGGGACGCTTCTGGTCCCCGACGTACCCGGACGCAATGTAGAGCATGCCGTGTCCCGCGAAAGGCACCGGGATCACGATCGATGACATGCCGCCGAGCTCCCAGAGCACCCTGCCGTCCAGGTCATAGGATCGGACCTTGCCGGTTCCGGTCGTGATGATCTCGGTGCGCTGGTCGTTCTCCCAGACGAAGGGCGTCGACCAGTTGCTGCCTTCCTCCCGCTCGACTTCCCATATCGTCTTGCCGTTGAGCTTGTCGAGGCAGCTTAGAGTGGACCGCTCTTCGTTGTCGTTCACTAGGTACAGCCGTCCGCCGTGCAGGACGGGCGAGGCAGCTGTGCCCCAGTCGTTACGAACCCTGTACGGCTTCCAGTCGCGCTTCCACACGACCTTCCCGTCGAGATCGAGGCACCAGGTCGCGAGGTAGCCGAAGTGTGCGAACAGGTGCTCGCCGTCCGTGACCGGGGTCTCCGATCCGTAAGAGTTCTTGAGGTGTCGCGGGGTCGGAGGAACGCCTTGATGCAGTGTCGTCTTCCAAGCGATCTCGCCCGTGCCGAATTCGATTCCACATGCGGTCCAGATGTGTCGGTCTTGGGAGATACTCGGCCTGTCCCCGCCAAAGTACAGGCCCTTCTTGACCGGTTCGACCGCGCCTTCGCTTGCGACGTTCGTCAGGAAGATCCGGTTGTTCCAAACCACCGGCGACGCCCATGCCATGCCAGGAAGCGGCGTCTTCCAGCGCACGTTCTCCGTGGCGCTCCATGTGTCCGGAAGGCGCGGATCGTCCTCGGATGTCCCGAGCGAATCAGAGCCTCGGAACTGCGGCCACTGCCTCGGAGAGGCAGCCGCCAGCGGGCCGGCTGCCGCGAGCAGGGACAGGAATTGGCGTCTGGAGTTCACCGCACTATTGTAGGATGCTCGCGCCCGACCGCCGCCCCGTCGGCCCGGCGTTGCGGTTGTTACTGAGGCTTCTTGCGCGTGCAGCGCTTGCGAAACCCTCGACCGCCGATTAGGGTGAGTGGGAGAGGTCGCAATTTGCCGGCGACGCTCAGTTTCACTTCTAGCTTGGTGTGTGTTCTTGTGAGCGCGGGCGCGCTCTGGGCGTAGGCGCAAGGAGACGGAGCGTCCCAAAGAGGCACCTCCGAAACCGGTAGTCGGGCAGGCGGGTCTGCGAGTGCCAGCGGGCAGGCGAGCGAGCAGCCTGACAAGAGCGGTGCCAGCCAAGTCGGCCGTACTAGCACCGGTATTCGCGGCGGGCGACGGGCTGGCGGGACACGAAGCTCGCAGTCATTCGTGCACGGTCGCGTGGTTATGGCGAGCGGAGAACCACCGTTCGAGCGCCTTGTCGTCAAGATGGTCTGCGGCACGCAAATCCGCCCCCAACCTCAGGATTACACCGACTCGGATGGATTCTTCAGCTTCAGTCCGGGAGCCAACCGCACAGTGATAGATGCCGAATCTAGCCTGCCCGTCCTCGTTCCCGGTGCGTGGCCAAGCCTCCCGCGTGGCCCCGGGAGCAGAGGTATCGGCCTGTCGAACTGTGCCATTCACGTGGAGTTGCCGGGCTACCGCTCGGACCGGCTACGCCTGCGAGGCTTGTTCGGCTTGGGGGGATTTGACGTCGGAGTCGTCGTTCTGCGCCCGCTCAACGGCTTCACGGGGAGCGCATTCAGCCCGACGACTCGAGAGGCACCAAAGGCTGCGACGCTGGCCTTCCAAGAGGGGCTTGCCGCGCTGAGCCGGAAGGGTCCCAAGTACAAGCAAGCAATCCAGGAGCTGGAGAAAGCTGTCGGAGTGTATCCGCAGTTCGCGGCCGCCTGGTGGGTCCTCGGCGAGGCGCGGTCAGGGCTCAAGGACGAAACAGGTGCCCGCGAGGCCTACATGCGGTCGATGGCGGCCGACCCGGAGTACTTGCGGCCGTACGAACCGCTGATGGCGCTGGCCTTCCAGCGAAAGCACTGGCCCGCGCTTGAGTCGCTGGGCGAGAGCTACTTAGCCCTGTCGCCCGGATCCTCCAAGACCCTATACAGAGTGGCCGTGGCGGCGACCAACCAAGGTAAGTTTGATCGAGCGGAGAAGTTGTTGGAAGCTGTCTTCGCCCTTGGCGAAGAGGCACAATGGCCGAGGACTCACGTGATCATGGGCTTGGTCCACGAGAACCGGTCTGACTTCGACAAGGCAGTCAAATCCTACCGAGCCTTTCTCCGCGTCGCGCCCGATGCGCCACTAGCCGAAGTCGTCAAGAACAAGCTCGCTGACCTGACTGCTGTATCGGGCGTCAGACTGTAGGAACGTCGCTCGCTGATCCGTTTTGCCGGAGACAAGCGCAGTCCGGTTCCTCATGCCAGTAGATGCTGTCCCGCCCCTCGAATAGGGAAGAATCTGCTCCGGCCGGCCACGATGCGCGTCGGCCCGCCCGAACCGGTTACCGCCGGGCGGACGGTCAGATCCGGTACAGCCCGTGCTTCCAGATGTACGCGGAGACGGCAGGCGGAGCGAGGTCAGCCAGGGTGCCGCCTATCTTTACGCGATGGCGGAGCACGCTCGAAGAAGCTGGATGCGAGGACTCGATAATTCGCGCCTTTGGCGCGCATGTCGCTCCGGACGGAACCGGCTCGCAGCCCAGCCGGCCGACTACCAGGAACTCCACGGCCGCAATAACCCTCTCCACGTCGCGCCAGATCCCTATGTCCGCGAACGCGTCGGCTCCGATAATGAAGCGCAGGGGGTGCTTGAAGGCGATCGTCGAGCGGACGCGTTCCACCGTGTCAACCGAGTAATGCGGCTCCCCTCCTCGGCTAGGCTCCTCCAGCCGGCTGGCTTCGAGGCGCGGGTCCGCCGCACATGCCAGCTGGACCATGCGAAACCGGTGTTCGTACCCCGCATTGCAGGCGTCGGGCTTGTGCGGCGGTGTGCCGCTCGGCACGACAAGCACGCGATCCAGGGAGCAGGCATCCGCGGCCGCCAGAGCGGCGTGGATGTGGCCCTTGTGAATAGGGTCGAACGTACCGCCGAACAGTGCCAGCTTCATGCGATAGCCTCCTTATTCTGCGGGGGTTCTGCGGCCTCCGTGCCCGGCGCGCCCGGGGCCGATGCGGCCTGTCGCTCGGCAGAGTCCCGGGCTTCGCGCACGCGCTCTCCGACCTTGCGAACGAGGGAGTCGATACCCTCTCCGGTCACCGCCGAGATACCGTGGAAGGCCAGTCCCAAGGCGTCGCAATGTCGACGCAGCGCCTCCATTCGCTCCGGGTCTTGCATCGCGTCCAGCTTTGTCCCGGCTACGATGCACGGTTTTTCCGCCAGTCGGGGAGAGAAGCTCGACAGCTCTTTCGCGATGACCTCGTAGTCCTCGGCCGAGTCGCGGCCCGCGGCGTCACTGAGATCGACCATGTGGACGAGGATCTTGGTGCGCTCGATGTGTCGCAGGAAGCGATCGCCGAGGCCGTGCCCCTCGTGCGCTCCCTCGATCAGGCCGGGGATGTCAGCCACCAGGAAACTGTCGAATTCGCCAAGGTCGACGACACCGAGATTCGGCTGGAGGGTCGTGAACGGGTAATCCGCAATTTTCGGCTGTGCGGATGAGATGCGGGCAATCAGCGTGGACTTGCCCGCATTGGGGAAGCCGACTAGCCCGACGTCCGCGAGCAGCTTGAGTTTCAGGCTCAGTGTTGCGGACTGGCCTTCGGTTCCGTCCTCGGCAAATCGCGGCGCGCGGTTCGTCGAAGACTTGAAGCGCGTGTTCCCGCGGCCTCCATGGCCGCCCAGGGCTGCGAGGAACTGTTGTTCCGGCCCGTCGAAATCCCGCAGCAGTTCCCCCGTTTCCGCGTCGTAGACGAGAGTGCCCGCCGGCACCTCGATCACCAAGTCCTTTCCGGTGCGGCCCGTACAGTTGCTGCCTTCGCCGTGGCGTCCCCTCTCGGCCTTCTGCTCGGGCTGGAATCGGAACTTCGTCAGCGTGTTGATGCGGCTGGTCGACCGGAGGATGACGCTGCCGCCATCCCCTCCATCCCCTCCCGAGGGCCCGCCCTTCGGGACGAACTTCTCGCGACGGAACGCGACACAGCCGTTGCCGCCCTTGCCCGCCTTCACCCTGACAACTGCCTCGTCGACGAACATAGCCCTGCAGTTATCTTGGCAGGCGCGCCGGCAACGGGGCGGATGGCCAGCCGGGATGCGAACCGAAGCGCGCGCACAGGCTACTATCGAAGCATGAGCTTACGCATCGCGGATCGTGAATTCATGTCGCGCCTGATCGTCGGCACGGGCAAGTACCGCAGCTTCGAGGAGATGCAGCGGTGCCATCGCGTTTCCGGCTCTGAGATGGTGACGGTTGCGGTGAGACGGGTGAGTCTGAGCGACCGCTCGAAGGAATCCCTGCTGGGCTACATCGATCGCGAGGAGATGTTCATCCTGCCGAACACCGCGGCCTGCTACACGGCCGATGACGCGATCCGAACGGCTCGCCTGGCTCGGGAAGTGGGCTTGTCGAACTGGATCAAGCTCGAAGTGATCGGCGATCCCGAGACGCTCTTTCCGGATACGGAAGGCCTGCTGGCCGCGACGCGGCAGCTAGTCAAGGAAGGATTTGTCGTGCTGCCGTACACCAGCGACGACCTGATCGTGGCGAGGAAGCTCATCGATGCCGGCGCCGCCGCGGTGATGCCGCTCGCTGCGCCGATTGGGTCGGGCCTTGGCGTCCAGAATCCGGCCAACCTGCGTATTCTGCGCGAGAAGATCACCTCCGTTCCTCTGATTGTGGATGCCGGAGTGGGAACGGCTTCCGACGCTGTGAAAGCCATGGAGCTAGGTGCCGACGGCGTCTTGATGAATACCGCTATTGCCTTGGCGGACGACGCCGTGAAGATGGCGGAGTCGATGAAGCTGGCGGTGCAGTCCGGCCGGCTTGCGTACGAGGCCGGGCGCATGCCCAGGAAGCTATACGCAAGCGCGAGCTCGCCTCTGGAAGGCGTGATCGGCTGAGCCGGCCCTTTTTCGGTCGCGTCTGCGGGAGATCAGGCCGCCTCGATGGCTGGCTCGGTCCAGGGTCGGTCGATCTGCCAGGACTCGAGGTTCTCCGTCCAGGCCTGGCGTCGCGAGCGTAGCATCGCGAGGGTGTCGCTGTCGTCGGAGGAGCCGGCTAGGTTAACGGTTTCCTGTGGGTCGACAGCGAGGTGGTACATCTCCTCGTGCGGAGGCTGGGCCTCAGGGAAGACGAAGTACTTCCAGTCGCCGGTGTGGACCCCTTCGCTCTTGGGAACGCCTGGATTCTCGAACAGATGCTCGTAGAACCATTCCTGCCGCCATTCCACCGATTCGCCGCGTGCCAGGGGCATCAAGTTGCGTCCGTTCATGCTCTCGGGGGCGTCGAGGCCAGCGGCGCTGAGGATTGTCGGACACACGTCGATGTTCAGAGTCATCTCGGACCGCCTGGTGCCCGCGCGATGGGGCAGGCGGGGATCCCGCACGATCATCGGAGTGCGGATGGATTCCTCGTGCATGTACCACTTGCCGGCCCAGCCGCGCTCTCCTAGGAAGAACCCGTTGTCGCCCGCGAAGATCACGACGGTGTTGTCGAGCTGGCCCATCGAGCCGATCTTTTCGAGCATGCGACCGATCTGAATGTCGACGCCGTGAATCAGGGCGTAGTAGCGCTTGACTGACTCCTCCCACTTCTCGGGGGTGCCGAACCGTCGGTCCCATCGGATCCGGCTTTCGGTGCTGGCCTTGAGAAACTCGGGCAGCGAGTCGTAGTACGATCCGTCCATGTGCGGGAACGGCTGCAACCGCAATCCGTCGTACATGTCATCCAGTCGCGGATCGTTGATGAAATACGGATCGACTCTGTCCTGGACATGCGGGGCCTTGAAGCTCACCGAGAGATTCCAAGGCTGGCCGACCGCGGATCCCTCCAGGAAGTCGATCGCCTGGTTGCCTAGATGCTCCGTCATGTGCGCCCGTCCGGGTACGAGGTACTGTCCCTGGCCCGGCCAGCCTTCGAAGTAGTCATAGCGCGAGGCGGCATCCTCGATGTGCTGGGCCCGGCCCACCCCGTACTTGCCAATGAACCCCGTGCGGTAACCGGCTTCGCGCAGGCGGACAGGGTAGCTGAGGGCGTGCTGCTCCTCGCTCAACGGCGTGGCGAATCCATGGATTCCGTGGCAGCGGGCATAAAGGCCCGTAAAGAACGAGGCTCTGGAGACAGCGCAAATCGACGTGGTGACGTAGTTGTTCGTGAACATTACGCCTTCGCTTGCCAGGCGGTCCATGTTCGGCGTGCGGATGATGGGGTTCCCGCCTGCGCCGAACATGTCGAAGCGCTGGTCGTCGGTGAGCAGGAAGAGGATGTTCGGAGGGCGTACGGGTTCGGATCCAGGGCCGCACGCGAAGCTCGCCGCAGCTGTTGCACCCAGTGTGCCGAGGAGTTCACGGCGGGTCTGTCGCATCGCAGAGCAAGCATATCAGAGCGGCCGAGCTTCGCAGGCGCACCGACCCCTCGGTCGGTAGACAATGGGAGCTTGGCGGCTCGACGCCAGTGCTTCCGGTCCCCCCGCACGCTCGTGATGGGAATTCTGAACGTGACGCCGGACTCGTTCTCCGATGGCGGCCGGTACTGGGGTGCGGAGCTGGCAGTCGAGCGAGGACTCGAAATGGTCCGCGAGGGAGCCGATTTCGTCGACATCGGCGGAGAAAGCACGCGTCCCGGTTCCGCGGCGGTGAGCGAGTCCGAGGAGCTTCGTCGGGTCCTGCCGGTCGTCGAGGCGATGGCTGCCAAGGCTGGTGTGCCGATTTCCATCGACACCCAAAAACCGGCCGTTGCAAGGCGGTGCCTGGAGGCGGGCGCTGCCATCTTGAACGACGTGGGCGGCCTGCGCGATCCGGCGATGGCGGCGGTCGCCGCGGAACTTGGGGCGGCCGTCGTTGTCATGCACATGCGGGGAACTCCTTCTACGATGCAGCGCGACACCGCTTATGGCGATCTGGTGTCGGAGGTCAAGGAGTACTTGGAAACGCAGGCGGCGGTCGCGGAACGCGCGGGCGTCGAGGAAATCGCGGTCGATCCGGGCCTTGGCTTCGGCAAGACAGCGGGACAGAACTTTGCGATCCTTGCAGGATTGCGCCGAATCGAGGAATCAGGGTACCCGGTCCTGATCGGTCCGTCTCGGAAGTCCTTTCTCGGAAGCCTGACTGACAGGCTCCCGACCGAGGAAAGGCTTGAGGGCACGCTGGCTGCCGTCGCCGCCGGCGTGATGAACGGGGCTCGGATCGTGCGCGTGCACGACGTGAAGCCATGCCGGCGCCTGCTAGATGTGCTCGATGCCGTTGCGGAGGCGGGCGATGCAGGATAGGGTCCTGATTCCAGACATTCCGGTCAAGACTCGGGTCGGCTGCACCGAGGACGAGCGTCGACACCCGCAAACAGTTTTCGTTGACATTGAGCTGCGATGCGACCTGGCCCCGGCGGCGCGAACGGATTTGATTGCAGATGCGATTGACTACGTTTGCGTGCGCGAAGAGGCGGAAGGTGTGTCACTGGAACGTCCCTACGCGTTAATCGAGACGATCGCCGAACGGATCGCCTTCAGACTGCTCGAGGTGTTCCCGGCCGACGAAGCTCTGGTGCGGGTGCGGAAGCCGTCCGCCTTGGCAGAGTTTGGCGTCCCATGGGCCGGGGTCGAGGTCGTGCGGAGAAGGGATGGCTAGGGCGTACCTAGGGCTCGGCTCGAATGTCGGCAACAGGCGCGAGCACCTGGAGTACGCGATCCGCGAACTGGCTCAGCATGGCACTGTCCTGGCTAGGTCGCCACTGATCGAGACGGAGCCGGTGGACTGTCCCAGCGGGGGGATGTTCTTGAATGGGTGCACGTGCCTGGAGACCGCGCTAGACCCTTGGGAATTGCTTGCCGTTTCGATGGGAATCGAGAGCGCCCGGGGACGCGAGAGGCGAATTCGAAACGAACCTCGGGTGCTCGACATCGATCTCCTGTTGATCGACAATCAAGTAATTGCAAAAGAGGGACTTATGGTCCCTCATCCCAAGATGCACGAGAGAAGATTCGTCTTGGAGCCGCTAGCCATGATTGCGCCCCAAGCGATCCATCCCGGATGCTCGCTGACTATACGGGAGTTGCTCGAACGCTTGAGTTCGGCGGTGCCGGATGATGTGACTTTCGGGCTGGCGTTGTAAATTGCCACAACTATAGAACCGCTGCCGATCGGGTAGTCGCGGTGGCACAAGGCGTTCGCCAATGCTTCGTCTGTCGCGAGAACTAGTGGCCCGTCGATCCGGTCGAAGCGATTCGCCTCGATCCGAAAGGCAAGGGGCAGCCTGTCCCGCAGGACCTGCTGGGCGGCCCCCGCAAGAACGAAGGTCATTCCTGGCACTTGATATCCGCTCGTGAAGTGGAACTGCTATGGATCCGGACCATGATGGGACCGCGAGTCTCCGCCCTCCTGGAATCCTCGATCTTGCCAGCACCATTGCATGGACGAGGAGCCTCAAGTGCAGGCACGCCCGTCTTTTCGGGAATCGGGAACTCGCACGCTGATTGTGAGTTCCTTATCTGTTTGCAGTAGGGGCACCTGACGACACGATTCTGCGCACCGCTGGCAGGACTCGAGCGTTGCGATCGAGTTCGGTGGTTCGATTTCGAGCGGCATCGGCAATCAGCGAGGACCGCCTGCCACCCGAACGCTCGGGTGCCAGGGACGCCCCTGATTTCGCTGAGACGCGTCTCCTCAGCCGGTCGGCGCATCGGCGCGCCCGATCGAAGAGCGCGCCTAGTTCGGGTCGAACCGGATCCGCCGGTTCCGCTCGTGCTGGCAGAAGGCGAACTCGATCAGGCGTTCGACTAGGGCCGGAAATGGTAGCCCGCTGAATTCCCACATTCTCGGGTACATGCTGATCGCAGTGAATCCCGGCATCGTATTCACCTCGTTGACCCAGATCTCCCCCGTTCGCGTCTCAATGAAGAAATCGACACGGGCCAGGCCTGAGCAACCCACTGCTCGGTACGCCTTGAGCGCCAGGTCCCGAAGCAACCGTCCCTCCTCGTCCGTAACTGCCGCAGGAACGCGAAGCTCGACGGTGTCTGTCACGTACTTGGTTTCGTAGTCGTAAAAACTTCCCTCCGTGACGATCTCCCCGGGGAAGGACACGGCCGGATTCTCGTTTCCGAGGACGCCGCACTCGATCTCCCGCGCGACTACCGCAGGTTCGACGATGACTTTCTTGTCGAATTCGGCGGCGTACTCGAGAGCGTCCGCGAGGCTCTCCCGGTCGACCGCCTTGCGAATGCCCACCGACGATCCGAGATTGGCAGGTTTCACGAACGCTGGATAGCCGATCCTTTCCTCGATTTCGCCGTGCCGCTCGCCCAGTTCACCCCATCTGACCGTGACGTGCTCCAAAGTCGGAACGCCATGACTGCGGAACAGGCACTTCATGACGTCCTTGTCCATTCCGCAAGCCGAACCAAGGACGCCCGAGCCCACGTACGGTACATCCGCCAGATCCAGGAAACCTTGAACCCGGCCGTCCTCTCCGTACGGACCGTGGAGCACAGGGAACACCACGTCGAAGCCCTTCGACAGGCCGGGCTCGTGATGGAACTCGACGCGACCCAAGCTGCACTTGGCAAAGACCTCGCCCGGCAGCAGCGCTGCCGACTGCTCGGGTTCCAACCAGCGCCCGGTCCGCTCGATGGCCACCGGTACTGCCTTGTACGTTTCGCCGTCCAGCGCCGCGATAATCGATGCCGCCGAACGGACGGAGACTTCGTGCTCGCTCGAACGTCCACCGAAAAGAACGGCGACACGTGTCTTCTGGGAAGCCATTTGTGATCGTTGTCGTGCGGGACGGCCCCCTATGCGAACGGAATCCGCGCCAAGGGCGGGCAAACCCCAGCGCTCGGACCCGGCTGCCCGCCCGAAACCGACCGATCCTGCACACTAACAGTATGGCGAAGCGCGCGATTGCCGACGTTCTCAGCGGTGGTGTGAGCGTTGGGACGGAAGTGACGGTCCAAGGATGGGTCCGGACACGGCGCGACTCCAAGGCCGGCTTCTCGTTCCTGCACGTCAGCGACGGTTCCTGCTTCAAGACCCTGCAGGTCGTGGCTGGCAACGAGCTTCCGAACTACGACAGCGAAGTCCTGCGTCTGGGCAGCGGCTGCTCGATAGCTGTCCGGGGCAGCTTGGCCGAGTCTCGCGGACGCGGCCAGTCAGTGGAAATCCAGGCGTCTTCGATTCACGTGGAAGGCTGGGTCGACGACCCCGACACGTATCCGATTTCGCCGAAGCGCCATTCCTTCGAATTCCTGCGGGAGGTCGCGCATCTCCGTCCCAGGACCAACACGTTCGGAGCCGTTGCGCGGGTCCGGCACTGCCTGGCCAAGGCCGTTCACGACTTCTTCGATTCAAGCGGCTATTTTTGGGTCCACACCCCGATCATCACCGCGTCCGACACCGAGGGCGCGGGCGAACTGTTCCGTGTCAGCACCTTGGACCTGGCGAATCACCCTCGCGATCCTGCCGGCAAGCCGGACTTTTCCAAGGACTTTTTCGGACGCGAGGCATTTCTTACCGTCTCAGGCCAGTTGAACGTCGAAGCCTACTGCCTTGCGCTGACGAACGTCTACACGTTCGGGCCGACGTTCCGCGCCGAGAACTCCAACACCAGCCGGCACTTGGCCGAGTTCTGGATGATCGAGCCGGAGACCGCGTTCGCGAGCCTGGACGACAATGCCTCCCTAGCCGAGGCACTGCTCAAGCACCTGTTCAATACGGTGCTTGAAGACCGTGCCGACGACATGGAATTCTTCGAGATGCGCGTCGACTCGCAAGCGGTCAAGCGGCTGCGGGCCGTCGTTGACCAGCCGTTCGAGCGCATGACATACACAGAGGCGGTGCGCGTCCTGCAGGAGGCTTCGCGAAAGTTCGAGTTTCCGGTGGAATGGGGGGCGGACCTGCAGTCCGAGCACGAGCGCTACCTGACAGAGCAGCACGTCCGCCGCCCGGTCATTGTGACGAACTACCCCAAGAGCATCAAGCCGTTCTACATGCGCCTCGACGACGGCGGCGAAACCGTTTCAGCGATGGACGTGCTGGCCCCTGGAATCGGCGAGATTATTGGCGGGAGCCAGCGCGAGGAGCGGCTTGACGTCTTGGACAGCCGGTTCGAAGAATGTGGCATTGATGCGACGAACTACGGGTGGTACCGCGACTTGCGTCGGTACGGCACCGTGCCGCACGCGGGCTTCGGGCTCGGCTTCGAGCGCACCATCAGCTACGTTACGGGGATGGCCAACGTCCGGGACGTGATACCGTTTCCCCGAACGCCGGGCAATGTCGATTTCTGACCGGCCCGGAACTGCTCGGCGATGGCAGGAGGGCAGCGGGCCGTCAGGCCCGCGTCACGGCCCTCTGCTCGCGCTCCCGCAGCGCCCTCTTGAGCTCGCGCGGGAAGATCTTCTTGAACCGCGGCACCATCGATTCCCAGTGCTCCAGCACCCACTGGCCCTTCGGGCTGCGGGTGTAAGCCACGTGGCGCTCGATCAAGTCCCTGGCCAGGTCGAGATCGGATTCCAGATGGAATGGCTCGACATCCACGTTCGCGTTCTGCAGGCAGCGCTCCTCGAAATCTCCCCGCTCGTCCAGGATGTAAGCGATGCCGCCGGACATGCCGGCGGCGAAGTTCCTGCCGCACTCGCCCAGGATCACGGCGCAGCCGTTGGTCATGTATTCGCAGCCGTGGTCCCCCACGCCCTCCACCACGACTTGAGCGCCCGAATTGCGGATGCAGAACCGCTCGCCCGCCATGCCGTTGACGAAGGCCTGGCCGGCTGTCGCCCCGTAGAACGACACGTTCCCGATGATGATGTTCTCCTCGAAGACGAAGGTTGACCCGGGAGGCGGGGACACGATCAGGCGTCCTCCGGAAAGCCCCTTCCCGAAGTAGTCATTGGCGTCACCGCGGATCTGCAGCGTCATTCCCTTGCTGGCCCAGGCCCCGAAGCTCTGGCCGGCGCTGCCGGAGAAATGGATCTTGACGCAGTCCTCGGGCAGGCCTTCGGCGCCGTAGCGGCTCGCGATCTCGTGCGACAGCATCGTGCCGACGGTACGGTCGGTGTTGCGCAGGTCGTAGGCGAACTCCACCGGGCTGCGGTCCTCGAGGGCGGGCCGGCAGAGTTCGATCAGCTGATTGTCGATCTGGCTCTCGATGCCGTTGTCCTGCGACTCGCTGTGGTACCGCGCGACAGCACGGTCAACCGGCGGGTCGAAGAACACCTTGGCGAAGTCCAGGCCCTTGCTCTTGTAGTGATCCACCGCCTCGCGCACATCGAGGCGATCCACCTTGCCGATCATGTCGTTGAACTTGCGGAAGCCGAGTTGCGCCATCATCTGGCGCACCTCCTCGGCGACGAAGAAGAAGAAGTTCACGACGTGCTCGGGCGATCCGTCGAACTTCTTGCGGAGTTCCTTGTTTTGTGTCGCGATGCCGACAGGGCAAGTGTTCAGGTGGCACTTCCGCATCATGATGCAGCCCATCGCGATCAGCGGCATGGTGGAGAATCCGAACTCGTCCGCTCCGAGCAACGCACCGATCACGACGTCGCGCCCGGTTTGCAGCTTCCCGTCGACCTGCACGCGAATGCGTCCCCTCAGGTCGTTCATGACCAGGACCTGCTGGGTTTCGGACAGGCCCAGCTCCCAGGGTGTGCCCGCATGCCGGATCGAACTCATCGGCGAGGCCCCCGTGCCGCCGTCATGCCCCGAAATCAGCACTAGATCGGCATGTCCTTTGGACACGCCGGCAGCCACTGTGCCGACCCCCACTTCGGAGACCAGCTTGACCGAGACGTTGGCGTTGCGGTTGGAGTTCTTCAGGTCGAAGATCAGCTGGGCGAGGTCCTCGATCGAGTAGATGTCGTGGTGAGGCGGCGGCGAGATCAGGCCGACTCCGGGCGTGGAGTGCCTCAGCCACGCGATGGTCTCGTCGACCTTGTGGCCCGGCAGCTGGCCGCCCTCGCCGGGTTTCGCGCCTTGGGCGACCTTGATTTGCAGCTCGTCCGCGTTGGCTAGGTAGTGCGCGGTCACTCCGAAGCGGCCGGAAGCCACCTGCTTGATCTTCGAGCGTCGGTCGTCCTCGTAGCGCGCAGGGTCCTCGCCGCCTTCGCCGGTGTTCGAGCGCCCGCCGATGCTGTTCATGGCCCGCGCGAGGGTCTCGTGCGCCTCGGCCGAGATCGAACCGAAGCTCATCGCGCCCGTGCAGAACCGCTTGACGATCTCTGATGTCGCTTCCACTTCGTCGAGCGGTACCGGCTCGTCGGCTTTCTTGAGGTCGAAGAGTCCCCGCAGCGTGCACAGCTGCCTGTTCAGGTCGTTTGCGGCGCGCGAGTATTCCTCGTACGTCGACCAGTGGTTCTGCCGAACCGCTTGCTGAAGCCGCGCGACGGTCTCAGGGCTCAGCAGGTGCTGCTCGCCCCGCAGGCGGTACTGGTACTCCCCGCCCACGGGAAGCTCGGTGATGTCCTCGGCTAGCGGCAGGTATGCGTACCGATGCTTCTCGAGGGCCTCGCCCGCCAGCGTTTCCAGGTCGACGCCCTCGATTTGCGATGTCGTGCCGGTGAAGTACCGGTCGACGACTTCGCGGGCCAGTCCGATGGCCTCGAAGATCTGGGCGCCATGATATGACTGGACTGTCGAGATTCCCATCTTCGACATGACCTTGAGGATGCCCTTGCGGATGGCCTTCTCGAAGTTGGAATGCACACCCTCCAGAGGCAGGGTCGGGTCCGTGATCTCGCCCCGGGCATGCATGTCCTCAAGCGTCTCGTACGCCAGATACGCGTTGATAGCGTTCGCGCCGTATCCAATGAGCAGGCAGAAGTGCATCACTTCGCGCGGCTCGCCGGATTCCACCACGATGCCGACCTTGCTGCGCTTGGCCGCTCGGATGAGATGGTGATGCACCGCTGCGCAGGCCAGGAGCGATGGAATAGGGGCGTTTGCCTCGTCGACGCCCCAGTCCGATAGGATCAGCACGCTCGAGCCGGAATCGGCCGCGGCTTCGGCGTCGCTGCACAGCCGGTCCAGCGCCCCGCGCAGGCCGCCTGGCCCGCCGGAGGCCGGGAATGTCGTCGGCAGCGTGGTCGCGCCGAAACGCACGCTCGGGCCAAGGTTGCGCAGCTTCTCGAGTTCCGCGTTGTCGATGACGGGCAGCGGCACCTTGACCACGTGGGCGTAGTCGGGTTGCTCACCTAAAACGTTGCCCTGAGGGCCCACGTAGGTGACAGTCGACATCACCAGCTCTTCGCGGATCGGATCGATAGCGGGATTCGTGACCTGCGCGAACAGCTGCTTGAAGTAGCTGAACAGCAACTGGGGCCGCTCCGAGAGGCAGGCCAGCGGGATGTCGATCCCCATCGAGCCGACCGGCTCGGCTCCGGCGGTCGCCATCGGGTTCAGCAGCATGCGCTGGTGCTCGAGCGTGTAGCCGAACGACCGCTGCCGCTGGACCAGGGTCTCGAAGTCGGTTGTCTTCACAGACGGCGGGTCGGGCAGGTCTCCCAAGTGGATCAGGTTGTTGCGCAGCCAATCCCTGTAGGGCTTCCGCTTTGAGATCGTCTCCTTGATCTCTTCGTCGCGGATGATGCGGCCCTCCTGCGTGTCCACGAGGAACATACGGCCCGGCTGCAGGCGCCCCTTCATGCGCACGTTGGCCGGCTTGATTTCGGGAATCACGCCAGTCTCGGACGCCATGACCACGAGGTCGTCGTAGGTCACCGAATAGCGCGACGGACGCAGCCCGTTGCGGTCGAGCGAACCGCCGACGAAGCGCCCGTCCGTGAAGACAATGGACGCGGGGCCGTCCCAGGGCTCCATCATGGTGGCGTGGAACTCGTAGAAGGCCTTCTTGTAGTCCTCCATGTGCTCGTGGGAGGACCAGGCCTCCGGAATCAGCATCATGAACGAGTGGGCGATCGATCGCCCCGACTGGATCAGAACCTCCAGCGCGTTGTCGATCTGGGTCGAATCCGAGCCCGATTCGTCGATGATCGGCTTGATCCTTGCCGCGTCGGACCCGAACAGCTCGCTCTCGAGAGTCGCTTCGCGAGCGCGCATCCAGTTGGCATTGCCGCGCACTGTGTTGATCTCGCCATTGTGAGCGAGATAGCGGAACGGCTGGGCGCGCTCCCAGGTCGGGAATGTGTTTGTCGAGAAGCGCTGGTGGATCAGCGCGATGGCGGACTGGAAGTCGGAGTCGCCCAGATCCGGATAGAAGTCGAAGATCTGAGGCGCTAGCAGCAAGCCCTTGTAGCAGATCGTCCGGGAGGACATGGTCACCGGGTAGTAGTAGGGAATCTGCCGCTTGCGGGCCTCTTGTTCCGTGCGCTTGCGCAGGATGTACAGCTTGCGCTCGAACGCATCGCCGCCTAGCAGCGGCGCCTTAGGCTGCCCGAAGAAGACCTGGTAGATATGAGGCTCGCTTTCCCGTGCCAGCCAGCCGATCGCTCTGGAGTTCGTCGGGACTCGTCTCCAGGCGAGCACCTGCAATCCCTCGGACTCGGCGACTTCCTCGACCATCTGCTGGGCCGCCCTGCACGCCTCCTCGCGAGGCGAGACGAACACCATGCCCACCCCGTATTCCCCGGCGGCGGGCAGGGAGAAGCCGCTCGCTCCAGCCTGCTTGGCGAAGAAGCCGTGAGGGATCTGCAAAAGCAAGCCGGCGCCGTCCCCGGTCTCGGGATCGCAGCCGCATGCGCCGCGGTGAGTGAGGTTGACGAGTACCTCGACGCCTTGCTCGATGATCTTGTGGCTCGGACGCCCCTTGATATTTGCGACGAAGCCAATGCCGCAAGCGTCGTGCTCGAACCGGGGGTCGTATAGTCCCTGTGCAATAGGCAGTCCGTGCTTCGTCATAGTCGTGCTCTCGGCCCCTGCGACGGCTCCGTGCCATCCCCGGGCGCCAAAGGTGCCGTGTCGAAGAACGGAGCTAGGATGAAAGGCGAACCCGTTCTCCCTCCGAGGGCTACGGGGCCGCCTCACAATCATACCAACTGACCGCCTGCATGCTATTCTTGGGCGCTTCGGCACAGGACCATGGGTATCGGGAAACGCCCCCAGCTTCACTTGGAAAACGAGCGCTTGCGGCTGACGTTTCTGCCGGGAGGCGGGCACATAGCGGCGGTCGAACTGAAGGAGAACGGCGTCAATCCGCTGTGGGACCCTCCGTGGGAGACGGTCGACCCCTCGGCCTATGACCCCGGGGCGCATCCGCAGTTCGGGAGCGACGTGGACGCGCGTGTGATCGCCGGAATTGCCGGCCACAATCTCTGCTTCGACATATTCGGCGTGCCGTCAGACGAGGAGGCCGCAGCGGGCCTCGGCGTGCACGGCGAGGCGTCCTCTGTCGATTGGGAAGTCGAATCGGGCGACCGGTGGATGGAGGCGCGAGCGGATTTGCCGCTCACCGGCATGCAGCTTGTGCGGCGCATGGACCTGGCGCCGGGCAGCGGTCGCGTCAGCATTGCCGAGACCGCCACCAATCTAACCGGCGTCGACCGCCCGGTGGGCTGGACTCAGCATGCGACCCTGGGGCCGCCATTTCTCGAGAAGGGAAGGACGCTATTCGAGATGTCTGCGACCCGCTCGAAGGTGATCGACGGGGAGTTCGCCCCGGGAGCGGACCGGTTCGTGGCCGGGGCCGAATTCGACTGGCCGCTCGCGCCGCTCGCCGCAGGCGGCTTGGACGACATGCGACGGGCGGTCAGTGCCGACGCATCGGGCGCCTTCACGGCCCACTTGATGGATCCGGAGCTTGACGAAGCGTTCTTCGCAGCCTACCAGCCGAGCACCGAAACGCTCATTGGCTACGTCTGGAAGCGAGAGGACTTCCCATGGCTGGGGATTTGGGAGGAGAACTTCTCGCGCCAGCACTCGCCGTGGAGCGGCAAAACGCTGACGCGGGGAATGGAATTCGGGGCCTCCCCGTTCCCTGAGACCCGACGCGAGGCCATTGAGCGGGGGAGGCTCTTCGGCGAGAGGACCATCGGATGGATCCCGGCCCGCTCGTCGGTGAAAGCCGAGTACGCGCTGTTCCTCTGCCGAGCGCCAAGCTCGGCCATCCCCGGATTCGGTTCCGGCATGACCTTGGACGACTTGCGCCGGTACGCCGATGGCCGAGGCTGACTGGCCATCCGAGGCGCGCCCCTCGATGGCTTACAATAGGGGGTGAAGTCTGGTCAGCTGGTGGCGGCCGGCGCTTCGCCCGGCCCGTGCGCAAGTGGCGAAATTGGCAGACGCGCTAGGTTCAGGTCCTAGTGGGAGTTAAATCCCGTGGAGGTTCAAGTCCTCTCTTGCGCACCATGCTCTGGCCGGGCATTCGGCCCCGATCAAGCGGCCGGTTGTCCGAGCCCGCGCCTGCGTGCTCTACTATGGGGTGAATCGCAATCGCTCCCATGCAAGAGCAACTACCTGATAGCCGAAGCGGCACGGGCGGCGAAAGCCAGCAAGGCCCCTTCGAGGAGCTCGAGCGGCGCGTTCTAGCTATGGCGGTGGCCCTCAGGGAGGCCCGGAGGGCGGGCAACGCTGCCAATTCGGAAGCGAATGTCTTGCGCGAGCGCGTGCGAGAACGAGACCTGCAGATCGTTCTGCTGAAGAAGCAGATCGAAGGGGATGACCTGCGCACCTCCGTGCGTACGCGCATAGAAGCGCTCCTGCGACGCATAGACGAACTGGAGCGAGAGGGCTGATCGCAGTGGCCGCCCGCAGTCGGGTCCAAGTCGTCATTCACGGGCGCACCTATCAGCTCGCGGGTGCTGACCCGGAGCACACGCGTATCTTGGCGCGCAAGGTTGACGAGACGATGACGCGATTCTCGGACGCGACGCCTGGAGCGGAGAATTACCAGCTCGCAATCCTCACGGCACTGCATCTGGCGGACGAGCTTTCTGCCGTCAACACCGACTTCGAAGACTACAGGTCCAGTGTCGGCGCTTCGGTAGATCGAATCCTGGAGTCTGTCGAGAGCGGCATGAGCGGGGACGAGTCGGAATCGGAAGGCGGCGAGGGAATCGAGGAGCACCCTGCGGCCGATGAATCAGCCGCTCCGGAATCGGACTGAATTCGCGGGCAGGTTGCGAAACCGCGATCTCTGGCCGCTATTGATTGATGTAACCGAGGCTCTTTAGAATTTCCGAGTCGCGCTTGGTAAGGCGCGACTTGTCGCTCTCGGCAAGATTCGTGGACTCGAACCAGCGTTCGAACGCCGCGCTTTCGAACTTGTAGCGCCTGTCGCCCTTGGCGAGTATTCCGGAATCAAGCTCGAGCGGGTCGCTGGAGAGATCGAAGGTCTCGAACTGGTCCTCATCCGGGGTCCAGATCATCTTCATTGATTCGTCAAGCTTTCCGATGCGGAAGGGCAGGCCCGAGTTCGGCTTCCAGACCCAGGAGATCCAAGATGGAATGAAGCCCTTCTTGCCCTCGAACGATACGAACCTGATAGGCCTCGACTGCGGCTTGGTTCCGTCGATGATCGCCGGGAGTTGGCTGCGGCCAGCGTAGGAAATCGAGATCTGCGGCTCCTCTCGGAACTCGGGAACAGCGAGGTCCAGCAGCGTAGGTGCGAGGTCGAGCATCGAGACGTTCTGCTCGATCACCGTGCCGGGTCTAATTCGCCCCGGCAGGCGCATGATCCACGGCACGTGCGTCGTGCTTTCGTAGAGCCACCGGCCGTGGCCCACGAAGCCTTGCTCACCAAGGCCTTCGCCATGGTCGGACACCAGTACAACAAGCGTGTTCTCTCTCATGCCAAGTCGGTCGATCCGGTCTAGAAGCATGCCGATGTGCTTGTCCGCGTATCCGATTTCTGAATCGTACCGGCGGATGCGGTTTTGCACTTCCTGCTCGTATTCGGGTCTGTCCGGATGCGGCTCGCCGACCTGCTGGGGATCGGCGAATTCCTCGCGGAGGTTGTACGGCTCGTGCGGGTCGAAGTAGTGTACCCAGAGGAACAGGTTCTTCTCGTCCTTGTGATCCTGGAGCCAGCGAAGGGCGGGCCGGGTCACGTCCTCTGCCCAGCGCATCGAATGAAATACCTGGTAGGAGCGTCCCAGCTCCTCGTCGTAGTGGTCGAAAGTGCGGTTCAGCTGGGTCAAGCGACCGATCAGCGGCCAAGCGCTGACGAACGCTCCCGAGGTGTACCCGAAACGCCGCAGGACTTGCGGCACGGTCAGCCACTTGGTGTCACCCGGAAGCGAAACGCCGTTGATGCGCGCCCCGTGCTCCTGTGGGTACCGACCCGTGAACATCGAGAAATGCGACGGGCCGGTCATGGGGATCGCAGTGAAGGCGCGGTCGAACCGGACGCCATCCTGCGCCAGCTGGTCGATGGCGGGGCTGGTTTTGAGGTGATATCCGTATGACGCCAGGTGGTCGGCCCGCAGCGTGTCGACAGTGATCAAAACGACATGCGGCCGGTCGGTCTCAGCAGGCTCTGCGCTGGGCACCAGCTGCGCGACGAGCAGCGAAACTGCCCCTGCCGCCGCCAGCGCAAGAGAGCCGATTCGCATTAGGCTCGTGCTCCCATTCATACGCATCAAGTGTAGCGTTACGGCATTGGAACGGGCAACGCCTTAGAGTGCTCGGGAGCGCCTGCGGACTTGCCGTTCGGGTTGTCCAGGCTCGACTCGGCGTGCATTGCGGCGACGTACGCCTGCAGCTGCGGGAAGAACACCTCGAAGTCGGATCGCAACGACTCATAGTTCGCCTCGAGGATCCTCGCCCCGGACCCCAGCGGATTTTCGCGCCTGCAGCGCCTCGCGATCCCTTTGAGAGCCAGATCGACGCCCTCCAGGTCGGCGTAGCCGACGAGCCAGTTGTCGCGTCGCATGGCATCGACCGCGCGGCGGAATCGTTCGGCAGGAAGGTGCCGGTAGGCGTGCAGTACGCGATAGGACGATTCGGCGAAGTCCGGCAGGCTGGACCCGTCTCCGTACCGGTCCCATGCGTTGGCGAGGAAATGATCGAAGTACACGTCAAGCAGTACGCCCGCATACCGGCGATACGGCGGGCGGAAACGTCGACGGGCCGTCGAGAATGCGGCGTGCCCGTCCGCAAACGCATCGATCCGCTGGTGAGCGCGGATTCCGGCTTGGATGCCTTGGGCGAAGGTGCCGATGCTGCTCGCATTGACGAAATCGGCGAGAACCTGACCAACGCGGGCCTCGTCGTCAGCCTCAGCCAGCAGCAGGTGCGCTAAGAAGTTCATGGATTCCGTCTACCCGCTTGGTCGGGATCAATGTGCCGACGCTCTGAGGAAGTCGAAGCTATGAATGCCGACCAGTTCGCCCCGATTCGTCTCATGAAGTCTGGGGCCTCTAGGCCGCTGGCAGCTCTGATCGCTTTGCCGAGCTGGCACGTCTTGTTTCCCGCCGCCGCTGGGTCTTGGAATGCACGCGTTTTGATCCGGCCGGCGGCTCCCCGCCATGGGACCGGTTGTTGCGAGCCGACCCGGGGCCGATTCTTCGCATACTGCGGTCTCGCCATCCAGGCCGCGACACGAGACTGGCATGCGCGGATCGCGGGAACTCGAGTCGCTCCAGCGAATCCTACAATATCCGGACATTGGTCCGCACATCCTCTCCGATCTCGCAGTTGCAGAGTCGCTGGCCACATCAGATTCTGAGACATTGTCCCGCCCGGCCATGATCTCCTTCGGGCAAACGGCCCGGCCGGCTTTGCGCCCGTTCGGCAATTCGCGTCCGAGTGCAGCCGTGCTTCCATGTCCTTAGAGGCGGGTTCGAGCGGAATCAAGAGCTTCCTGCGAATTCTACTTGAGATCAGGCCTTGCTCAAATCCGCTCTGACGGACGAGAATCGCACTATGGCGCGCGTTCAGCCCTTCCGTGGCATCCTTCCTGCGATGCAAGTACCGTTCCGAGGGGACCGGAGGATCGACGAGGCCGAACTCCGACGTTTCTCGTCCTGGCTTGCGAGCCACGCCGGGATCGGCGGCTTGGTGACCAACGGCCACACCGGCGAGGTCTTCGCCCTCAGCCCGCGGGAGCGAGCCGACGTCACGCGCATTGTCGCGGAGGAGGCAGGGAGCCGTGCACCCGTCGTATCCGGGATTTGTTGCGAATCGATTGAAGAGTCCGTAGAGCACGCCGTGATGGCGAGCGATGCCGGAGCCAGTGGGCTGTTGGTCATGCCGCCGCACTATTGGCTGCGGTTCGGCATGCGCACCGAACACGTGCTCGATCACTTCGAGGCCATTGCCGCTGCTGTGGACCTGAACTTGATCGTGCACGTCTACCCTGCCTGGACCAAGGCCACGTACTCGTCAGACCTCCTCGCAAGGCTCGCACATGTCCCGAATGTGACGACGTTCAAGGTCGGCACGCGAGAGATGTCGAAATACGAGCGGGACATCCGTGCCATCCGGGCCGCAAATCCTGACTGCACGATCCTGACCTGCCACGACGAGTATGTTCTTGCTTCGATGGTTCAGGGCGTGGATGGCGCCTTGGTGGGATTCGCGTCGTTCATTCCGGAACTTCTGGTGGAGCTGTATGCTGCCGTCTGCGAGGGTGACCTCCACCGCGCACGGCGGATCCAGGATCGGATCACAATCTTGAAAGAGGCAGTCTATGCCAGCGAGGAGCCGTCGGGTGACGCCCACGCTCGAATGAAGGCCGCTATGGTCATGGCGGGTCGCCTGAAGTCCTCCGTGACGCGTCCGCCAACGCGCCCGCCCTCGCCCGAGCGGCTGGCCCGCATCGAGGGCGCCCTTCGGGCGGCTGGCTTGCTTGCCGAAGCATCGGTGCTTGCGGGCTAGCTTACGCTAGGAAGCGCTGACCCCGATGAGGATGCGACGCAGGCAGTTTCTGGCTCTGGCAGGGGCGCAGGGCGGACTCGTTGGCGGCATCGGCTGCCGCGGCGAGGCCGGTGACCGGATCACGATCGGCGCCATGCCGCCGGGAACGTCCTGGTACGTATTCGCAGCGACTCTCGCTCAACTGCTGCAAGGTTCGCTTCCGCAGGGAACTCGAGTCGAGGTTGTAGCACGCGGAGGCGGAATCGGTAACCCGATTCTAGTTGACAGAGGGGATGAAACGATCGCCTTGGCGCAAGCGGCGACTGCCGCGTGGGCGTACCATGGCAATCCCGTTGCCTACGAACGGGAGCACCGCAACTTGCGAGCGCTAGCCGGCGGCCTGAACAGGGTCTGGATGGCTGCGCTGATGACCGAGGAATATATCGACCGTACTGGTCACGATACGTTGGAAAAGGCGCTGCTTTCCGGAGGGCCGCTCCGGATCGTCATGAAGCCGCGCGGGAGCACGGTGCCGGTGGTTGCGGACATGCTATTCGACTCGCTCGGCACCAGCCGGGAGCGGATCGTCGAACAGGGCGGCGAGATCATCCAAGTCACAGCGAACCAAGTGTCGTCTATCTTGCGGAACGGACGAGCTGATCTGTATCTCGAAACCGCCATTCGCGGCCATCCCACCGTCACGGAAGTCGCTACGACGACACCGGTGCGATTTCTCGACTACCCGGAAGCGACGATAGCCAGGCTTACGGGGCCCGGTATCGAGCGCACGCCCATGCCGGCATGGTTCCGAGGGCAGCAGGGTCCTCTCGATTCGGTCGACATGGGCACGGTCCTCATCGCCCACAAGGACACCTCGAGCGAATTGGCCCTCCTGGTTGCGAAAACAGTCTGCGAGGAAAGGGATGCCATGGCGCAAGCGCACAGGGCTTGGGAGGACTTCGATCCGGAACAGGCTGCGCGCTTGGAGAAGACGGGAGTGCCGCTGCATCCCGGCGCGGAAGCGTACTACAGGCAGCGCGGATGGCTATAGGCATTGGAGGCGCGCCGCCGGCCGGTGCCTGCCAACCAGCATCACCCACTTATTCTGCGGTCGCGGCCCTGCGTGTCGCTCTCGGGACCTTTTGGATCGCGTTCCAGATCTACATCCTCTTCTGGCCGCAAGCCCCCCTTGTCGAGCGCCCGCTTCACTTAGCTCTGGCGACCGCGATCTTGTTCCTGTGGATGCCGCTTCCTGCCGGAGGGATTCGCTTTGCGAGGATCGTGTGCGACTCCACGCTATTCCTTGCCGCGGCTGGCACAGGGGCCTATTACCTCCTAGCGGCGCGTCGGCTTACAGAACGAATGGAGGGAGTCGATCCGGTCCTACCTGTGGACGTGGCGTTCGGCGTTGTCGCGGTAGCGGTTCTCGCTGAGGGAGTGCGTCGAGCGGTCGGATGGCCGTTGCTGGGAGTAATCGCTGTGTTTCTCCTCTACGGATTCACCGGCGACTGGATGCCTGGCTGGTTGCGGTTCTCCGGATTCGGATTGGACGAGGCGGTCGAGATCCTAACGCTTTCGCTGAACGGAATCCTAGGCATCACGACAGGCACGTCAGTGCAGTTCGTGTTCTATTTCATCCTGTTCGGCGCTCTTTACAGCGCGGTTGGGGGCGGTCAGCTCATCATCGACATTGGCCTGAGGCTCACCGGATCTCACAGTGGCGGGTCCGCCAAAGCAGCTGTCGTGTCGAGCAGCCTGATGGGCAGCATCACCGGCAGCGCCGTGGCAAACGTCGCAGGTACGGGCGTCTTCACGATTCCCTTGATGCGCCGAGCGGGCTATTCCGCGGATGCGGCCGGCGCGCTGGAAGCCATTGCGTCCACAGGAGGGCAATTGATGCCGCCCATCATGGGCGTGGCTGCGTTCGTGATGGCCGAGATGCTTCAAGTCGACTACGGGAGAGTCGCGCTCGCCGGCCTGCTGCCGGCGATTGCATTCTACGCGGCGCTCTTTCTCGTGGTGGACTTGCGCGCACGAAAGACCGGGGTTGGGACGGTGTCTAGGAACGCCCTGGTCTCCCAGTCGCCGATCCTTCCTCGGCTGTACTTGCTTGCCCCGCCGGCGCTGCTCGTCAGCTTGCTGATTGCCGGCTACACTGCCACGTATTCCGCCGTTATGGCGAGCTTCGGCTGCGTCGCGTTGAGTTTCGCGAATAAGGATACGTGGCTGGTCGGACGCAGGCTGGCCCAGTTCATCGAAGCCGCTACTCGCCAAGCCAGCCAGGTCGCCGTTCCGATCGCGGCGATCGGCATCATCATCGCGATCGCGATCCAGTCCAACCTAGCCTTGAAATTCAGCACGGAGCTGATCAGCGGAAGCGGCTCGCTACTGGGAGCGATGGGCCTGATTGTGGTCGGATGCCTCGTCATGGGCATGGGCCTGCCGACAGTCGCTGCGTACCTGATCGGCGCCATTCTGTTCGTGCCTGCGCTGAAGGATCTTGGAATCGAAGAAATGCCGGCGCACTTCTTCGTGATGTACTACTGCGTGCTCTCGATGGTCACTCCGCCGGTGGCTCTCGCGTCCTACGCGGCCGCCGGCATTTCGGGCGGCAGCGCGATCCGGACGAGCGCCAAGGCTTTCCAGCTGGCACTCGTTTGCTTCTTGATCCCGTTCGCGTTCGCGTTCGAGCCGCGGCTCCTTGGACAGTCGGACCCTGCGGCGATCGCATTGGCCGGCCTTGCTCTCGTCTTTGCCACGGCCGGATGGGCCGTGTCCCTTGTCGGCTACTGGTTGCGGCCGCTTTTCGTCGCCGAGAGGATTCTTGTCGGATCGGCTTCGGCAGCCGCGATCTGCCTTCCGACCGGGTCCGCGCCGTGGGCGTGGGCCGTCGTCGCGCTCGTGGCAGCTGGAACTTGGATTGTGGGGACGCGAAAGAAGCACGCCGTGCATGCCGGATGAGGCAGGTCTTGCCATGGCCACGCCGGCGCAGTCCCCAGCAAGGCGACCTCCCGCAGAGCCCGGTTCAAGGATCGATGAACACAGTCCCGGTTTGCAGTGAACTCGGCTGACGTACGACCGTTTCCAAGCCAGCCCCCCACCGCATCGGCCCAGCCCCCTCGGTTGAAATCGAAAGCTGCCAGCCTCACTTGCGATCGAGACGGATCACCCAGGCGGTGGTCGATTTCCGTCCGAAAGGCGGCGTCCATGTCTGGCCGCCCGACAAGCAGTTGAAGCCTAGCACCTCCCGGTCGAACCCGACCCTGGACAGTGCCTCGGCGTGGCAGTCGGGCGTCTTGGGTCGCTGCGGGATCGCTTTCGAAGAGATTCGTGCCTTTCAGTCGAGCCTATCGCTCGCCGTCCCTGGGGCGCTAGAATCGCAGTCGATTCCAATTGCGAACTGCAGGGTGCCCCGCGGAGAGTCTCGAATCCTTGAATTGCGCGCGGTATTGGGAAGCGGCCATTGATGAGACACGAGATCGCGACAACGGAGCTGGCCCTGCCTCGGAACGTTCGCGCGGCCTGCCGCGACGGTCGCCTAGCCGGGACGAGTCGCGGTCTCGCAATGGGCTTCGTGCAATGCAACTTGGTCGTACTCCGGGAGGCGTACGCGTACGAATTCCTCCTGTACTGCCAGCGGAATCAACGGGCGTGCCCCGTTCTGGAAGTTACCGACCCAGGCATCCCCGAACCCGCGCGGCTGGCACCCGGGGCGGATCTGCGCACCGACCTTCCCCGCTACGCCGTATATCGGGACGGTCGACGCGTCTCGGACATGACCGACGTTCGTAGTCTCTGGGAGGACGACTTCGTAGCATTCTTGATCGGCTCGGGAATCACCTTTGACCAAGCCCTGGAGGATGCGGGAGTCCGGACCACGAAGGATCGTTGGGTGCTGCGTACGACGTTGCCGACGGAACGCGCCGGTCGCTTCCGAGGCCCATTGGTGGTTACGATGCGCTGGCTTGAACCCGCGCAGGTGATCACTGCGACCCAAGTCACCGCGCGCTTCCCGTTCAACCACGGCGCGCCGTTGCACATAGGCGATCCCGGCGCGATCGGAGCCGACTTGGCAAATCCTTACTTCGGGCCGCCAGTCGATGCCGTGCCGGCCGATGTCGTGCCTGTGTTCTGGGCCTGCGGCGTAACGCCGCAGGAAGCTGCGATTCAGGCGGGAATCGACATCATGATCACTCACTCGCCGGGGCACGGGTTCGTCACCGACCTGCGAGCGCGCGATCTCGCCATGCCGTAGTCGGGGGCGCCGTTCAGGCTGCAGCCAGCCCCGCTTCGATGTCGCGCAGATATTGACTCGAGATCCTGGCGACCTCTTCGCCGCTTGGCTCGAACTTGAAGACTTCAAGCGAGAGCCATCCCTTGTAGCCGATATCCCTGAGAGCCTGCAGCGGAACCGAGAAGTCGTAGGAACCGGTGCCCGGATGCCTCCCGTCCATCTCGTTGATGTGCACGTGACGGATCAATTCGGCGTGTTCCTTGATGAGCTGGTCGTGCGGCACGTTCTCTGCCACGGCGTTGTGAGTGTCGAACATGGTCTGAATGGCAGGATGGTTGATCTCGCGCACCATCGAGACTGTCTGCTCCATTGAAGTCAGGACATCGCACAAATGCGGGGCGAGCGTCTCGGGGAGGATGGTCACTCCACGGTCGCCAGCATGCCGTGCCACTTCAGCGAGGCCGTCTCGCAGCCGACCGGTCGCATCTTCTACCGTGGATCCCCCGACCGCGCGACGCTGCTTGCCCGAGCCGAGGATCATCATGCCGTCGTCGCCGAGATCAGCGCACAAGTCGATCAGCTTGCGGAAGTATTCCCAGCTGCGTTCGCGCACGGCGTCGTCGGGCGTCGTGACATGCAGTTCTCCGCTGGGGACGGTCAGCAGGCTATGCAGGCCAACGTAGCCCAGTCCTTCCGAGGCGATCACATCCCTGTATTCCTTGCGAGTGGACGCTTGGAGCGAAGCCGGATCCTGGGAGAGAGTGAACGGCGCGATCTCAATGCCTGTGTAGCCCGTATCGAGTGCGCCCCGGCAGCTAGCTGCGAATTCCGACCCTTGGAAGGTCTCGTTGCAGATCGCCAGGCGGAACCTGCCGGCCTCATCGGTCTCCAATGCGGCCGCCGCCTCGCTGTCCGGTTCGTTGGTGGCGCAGCCCGCTGCCGCTAGCAACGCCAGAACCTCGCGTCGATTCGGCCTCATAGCTTGAAGAGCCTCTTCGCATTCCCGCCAAAGATTCGCTCTTGGTCTTCGTCGGGGAGATTCAGGCTATGCACGCAATCCGCAATGACCTTGGGATCGACCCACGGGTGGTCGCTGGAGTACAGCATGCGCTCGGCCCCGACGTAGTCGATTCCGTACTGAATGGCCATCGGGATCGGAGAGACGGCGTCGAGGTAGATGTTTCGAAGGTACTCGCTCGGGGGCTTGGTGATGTTCTCGGCCCCGCGCTTGAGCACTTGCGTCTGGTGATCGAGGCGCCCGATCAGGTAGGGCAGGGTGCCACCCACGTGCGGGCAGACCAGCTTGAGGTCGGGGAACTCGTCGAGCACGCCCGACAGGATTAGGCGAGCCAGCGCGATGGTCGTGTCGAACATCAGCCCGAGCCCGGCAACCAGGTTGCGTCCGACAGTCGCGTCGTAGGTGACCGGATAGGCCGGGTGCAGCAGCACCGGGATGTCGAGCCGCTGGGCGTGCTCGAACAGCGGCCTGTACCGGTCCTCGTCGGGAAACGACCCGTCGAGATTCGAATACAGGAGCACGCCCTTCATGCCGCGCTCGCTGACGCAGCGGTCAAGTTCCTTCAGGGATGCTTCGATGTCTTGGAGAGGCAGGACGATAAGTCCGAACAGGCGGTCAGGATGCTGCATCGCCAGGTCGCTGACGTAGTCGTTGACCATCCTGGCGACGTGCGGGCCATCGTCGCCGAAGAGTTCGGGGCCGGGATCGTTGATGCTCAATGCTGTCAGGGAGATGCCGGCCTCGTCCATGTCGGCGAGCTTGGCGTCAATGTCCGTATGCCGTTCCCGCAGCCGGCGGTGCCATTCCCCGACAACGACGTAGGTGTCCCCGTCCTTCCGATAGGCGTAGGGCGGGTCCTTGCGCTTTTGCATGAAGGCGACCAGCTCCGGCACGAAGATGTGGCTTTGGCAGTCGATGGTGAAGTGCTTGGGCTTGACGTACGCCCCTGTCGCGGCGGCCGGTGCAAGCGCCGCTCCTTGGCTTTGGATGAACCGTCTTCTGCTCAGAGTGCTCATGTCTCCGGGCTGCGACCGTCTAGGATCGTCGCGTCGCCCGGCACTAGTATGCGCGATCCTGCCGTGCTTCCGCGAGAAGCAGCTAGTTCGATCGATGCGATCTGCCGCGCTGGCCCGACCTAGGCGAGGATTCGTTCCACGACGCGGCCGGCAACATCGGTAAGGCGGAAATCCCTTCCCATGTGCCGATAGGTCAGGCGTTCGTGATCGAGACCGAGGCAGTGCAGGATCGTCGCCTGCAGGTCGTGGACATGTACCGGGTCTTCCGCGATCCCCAAGCCGAGTTCGTCGGTCCGGCCGATCACCTGGCCGCCTCGAACGCCGCCGCCCGCCACCCACGTGCTGAAGCACTCCGCGTGATGGTCGCGACCTGCTGCTTCATCGACTCTTTCCAGCTGGCCTAGCGGAGTGCGCCCGAACTCTCCTGCCCACACCACAAGCGTGGAATCGAGCAGTCCGCGCTGCTTGAGGTCCTTGAGCAGCGCACCTGCGGGTTGGTCGGTGATCGCGCAATTCTTGCCAAGCTTCTTGTCGATCTCCTGATGGTCGTCCCAGCTTGCGTGCGCAAGCATCACGAAGCGGACTCCCTTTTCAACCATTCTCCTCGCGAGCAGGCAGTTCGTCGCATAAGGATGTGTCGGGTCCTTGCCGACACCGTACATGTCGAGAGTCGCCTGCGATTCATTCGAGAAGTCGAGCAGGTCCGGTGCCGCGGCCTGCATGCGGAACGCCAGTTCGTAAGACTGGATTCTCGAAGCGATCTCCGTGTCGCCAGTCGCCGCGTAGCGCTCTTGATTCAGCTTCCGAATGCTGTCGAGCCTCGCTCGCTGCGTCCGCTCGCTGACCCCCGGAGGATTCTTCAAGTAGAGGATCGGCTCGCCCGTGTTCCGGAATACGACTCCTTGGTAAGTCGAGTCCAGGAACCCGTTGGACCAGTTGCTCGACCCGCCGCTCGATCCGCGGCCGGAACTCAGGACGACGAATGCGGGCAAGTCTTCGGATTCGCTCCCGAGCCCGTACGATACCCACGCTCCGATCGTTGGCCGCCCCAGTTGCACGCTGCCGCTCATAAGCAGCGATTGGCCCGGATGGTGATTGAAGGCCTCGGTGTGCATTGAGCGCACCAGGCAGATTTCGTCCGCGCGCGATGCGATGTGGGGGACGAAATCCGAGAATTCCGTGCCGCTGTCTCCATGAGGACGAAACTCCCGGGGGCTGGCCAGGACCTTGGCGTTCGGCTTGACGAAGGCCAGCTGCAGGTCCCGTGTCATGGATTCAGGCAGGGGCTGGCCGTGCCAGCGCTGGAGTGCCGGCTTCGGGTCGTAGAGGTCAATCTGGCTCGGAGCGCCCGCCATGAACAGGAAGATGACATTCTTGGCCTTCGGCGTGAAATGGCCTTGCTTCGGAGCCAGCGGGTTGGCAGTCGCGAACTCTGCGCCACTCGCGGCAATGCCGTTCCCCAGCAAGTACGCCAGAGCTGCGGTGTCGAGGCCGCCGGCGCAATAGCGGAAGAAATGCCGCCTCGTTTGGATGGCCCGATAGCCAGTAAGATCCATGCCCTGTCGCCTCCTCCTCGCCTACTCGCGGGTGATGAACTCGTCCAGGTTCATCAAGACGCTGGCAACGCCCGTCCAAGCGGCTGCCTCGGCCGTGTCCAGTCCGGCCACCGCCAGTGGCATGAACTGCTCCGCTGCTTCCGGTTCCGAAGCGAAGATCGCCTTTTGCTGGTCGTAGTAGTCCCGGAGGTGACGCGCTTCGCTTGGGGACGGCTCTCGGGACAACGCCAACCGGAACGCTTCCCTGATCGATTTCTCGAAGTCGCCGCTGTTCGAGTTCAGGACCCGGATCGCCAGCGCGCGCGCTGCTTCCACGAAGGTTCTGTCGTTGAGCAGGTTCAGGGCTTGGAGCGGCGTGTTCGAGCGCTCGCGCGAGCAGCGGGCCGCCGTCCTGTCGGGCATGTCGAAATTCACCAGTTGCGGGAAAGGCACGGTTCGCTGGAAAAACGTGTAGAGCCCTCGTCGGTACCGGTCCTTTCCCCGGCTCTCGTTCCACTTCACGGATCCTGCGTACGCAAGGTCCGCGACGCCGTCGGGCTGCGGCGGTCGCACGCTGGGCCCGCCGACAGCCGAATTCAGCAGACCGCTCGCCTTCAGTGCGGCATCACGGATGATCTCGGCCGGCAGCCGAAGGCGCTGCTGGCGACCCAGCAGGACGTTGGCCGGATCGAGTTCTTGCAGTCCGGGCCGGTTTGCGGACGACTGTCGGTAGGTCGCCGACATTACGATCGACTTGTGCAGTTTCTTCATGCTCCACCCTTGATCCAAGAACTCGGATGCCAGCCAATCGAGCAGGGCAGGGTGGGACGGCCCGGGGCTCCGAGTTCCGAAATCGTCGGCAGTCGGCACGATCCCTCTGCCGAAGTACTCTTGCCAAATGCGGTTGACCGCGACCCGCGCCGTCAGCGGATTGTCCCGCGACACCAGCCATTCGGCTAGCGCAAGTCTCGGATGCCTGCCTTCAGATTCGAACGGCGGCAGCGCTGGAGGCGTACCCGGCTCGACGGGAATGCCGAGAGCGTTCCATCCCCCGCGGAGGTGGACGTGCGAAGGGCGCGGAGGGCTGGCGTCGGTGATCGCTCGCGCATAGGTGATGTCTGGAGTCTCTGCCCGCATGCGAAGCAACTCCTTGCGCAACCCGACCCAATCGAGTTCCTTCCAGAACTCCTTCGTGATCACGCGATGGTAGTTCTTGATGAAGTGGTCTTCCAGTTTCGTCTGCTCGCGATCGGTACGTGCCGAGCGCGCTTTCCTCACTATCCCCTCGCCATTGTCCATGTACTTCTGAACAGCGTCGAGAGCATGGTCCCAGTCCGTCCACTTGCCGGGATTGTCGGCGGCCTGGACCATCTTTGCTTCCCAGGCGGGCTGCAACTCGTAGACGCGGTTCTTCTCCAGCAGCCGGTGGCGGCGTTCGAGATAGACGGGCAGCGCCTTCAGGTAGGGCCCCATCTCGCCCGGCATGGGAGTGGCAATCTCCGCTTCATCCACAGCGTTCATGAACGCGAAGAGCCGGTAGTAGTCCTTCTGGGAAATCGGATCGTACTTGTGGTCGTGGCACTGTGCGCAGCCGACAGTCAGGCCCAGCCAGACGGTTCCTACCGTATTCGTTCGATCGATGGTCTCTTCGAACCGGAACTGCTCGATCTTCACGCCGCCCTCCCGGTTCTTGAGGCCGTTGCGGTGGAAACCGGTAGCGATCTGTTGTTCGAGCGACGCTTCGGGAAGTGCGTCGCCGGCGATCTGCTCGACCGTGAACCGGTCGAACGGCATGTCCCGGTTGATAGCTTCGATCACCCACTGGCGCCAGCGCCATGCGTATGGCCTTTCGCTGTCCTTTTCGTAGCCGTCGGTGTCGGCGTAGCGCGCGAGATCAAGCCACTGGATCGCCCACCGCTCCCCGTACTGCGGAGAGTCGAGGAGCCCGTCCACCAGACGCTCGTACGCGTCCGGCTCGGGATCTGTCAGGAACGCGGCGACCTGCTCCAGAGACGGCGGCAGGCCCGTGAGATCAAGGCTGACCCGTCGCGCGAGCGTTTCGGGGCTCGCCTCTCGTGCCGGCTCGATGCCTTCTCGTTCCAGCCGGGCCAGGACGAACCGATCGATTTCGTTACGTGCCCAGGAATCACGCTCTATGGCGGGTAGCGCTGGCTTGCGGACCGGTCGGAATGCCCAGTGATCGGTCTTCGGTTCCGGAGCTTCGCTCGCGGTTGCGCCGGCGGGATCTGGCCAGTCCGCCCCCTGGTCAATCCATGCACGCAGAAGGCTGACCTCGCTTGGCTTCAACCGTTCTCCAGCCGGCGGCATGACCAAGTTGTCGACTTGGCCCGATACCAGACGGATGAGACGGCTCCCTTCGCTGTCTTTCGGAACAAGGACTGGTCCGGAGTAGCCGCCCTTGAGGGCCGCTGCCCGGTTGTCGAGGCGCAGTCCGCTCATTTGCTGCGCCGCACCGTGGCATGTCTGGCATCTCGATTCCAGGATCGGCGCGATCTGCGAGGCGAAGTCAACGTGTTCGTGCGAGATCTCGAGCGGGCCAGGTGCCTGGGCCGCCGCAATGCCTGCCAGGGAAACGAATGCCGCCGAAGCAAGTGATGGAATGCTGCTGGGCAAGTTCATTCGAGGACTCTGTCAGGCTTCCGGCACCGTGGCAGCCCGGAGCAATTGTCGCCGATGGATTCGGCCTACCGCTATCGTACGGGTGCTGCTTCCGGGCGGCAAGGAATCTTGGCTGATTCCCACCCGAAAAACCACGCTGAATCGTTGCCGGTCGGTACCGACCGGGGGCTTGATCGTTTGCGGCTTCGAATGAGCTGGACGCTCGGCTCCAGCCTTGCCTGCGCTACGGCAGCCGATTTGAGTGAAGTCTCAGCGGGCAGGAGCCGCCAATTGGGACGGGTCACCGGCGATCCTATTCGGGGTCTCGAACAACGGGGCTCCCGTTTCCGGGACTCCCGGCAACTCGCCGGAGGGGCGGGTGTCCTAAACTGCCTTCGCCGCGCTCGTTGCTCCGGTCATGGCGTCGGGAACGGTTTTCACGTGCAAGTCGCGCTGGGGGAATGGAATCTCGATTCCCTCGCGCTTCAAGGCTGCAAACAGCTTGAAGTACAGCTGGCTGGCAATGACTCGCGGCGTAGCGACTTGCCTGATGGTCCAAACCCGCAACTCGAAGTCCAGCGAGCTGTCGCCGAAGCCGGTGAAGATCGCGTCCGGTTACGGGTCTTCCAGGACATCGGGGTGGGCTCGCCCGACCTCGATCAGGATCGCACGGACACGTTCCGGGTCGCTTGCGTAGGACACCCCGAGCGGCACGTTGATGCGGACGTTCCGATCGTTCAGCGTCAGGTTCGTGACACGCTGCTCGATGAATTCCGAATTGGGGACGATCATTACCACGTTGTCGTTAGAGCGGACCCACGTCGCTCGGGACCCGATCGTGACGATGTCCCCCTGTAGGTCTCCCACTTGCACGCGGTCGCCCACCTTGACCGGTTGCTCGAACAGCAGGATCAATCCCGAGGCGAAGTTCTTGGCGATCGTCTGGAAGCCAAGTCCCAAGCCGATGCCGAGAGCGCCGCTGAACAAGGCGACGCTGCCCACGTCCACGCCGAGCGCATGCACGCTGGTGAGCGCGCCGAAGACGAAGAGCGAATAGGCGACGATGCGCTGCAGGGCGAACTTGCGCCCTTCGTCGAGGTGGGTCCGATCGAGGAATCGAACTCGGACGATCCTGCTCGCCAGCTTGGTCGCGAACCAAAGAACGACGAGAAGCGCGGTCGCCTTGACCACCAGCAGCAAGGTTGAACCGTAGCTTTCGCCCGAAAAGAACGGTCGCGTCCACAGCGCAGCGAGAAAATCCGACAGCCACACCAGGGCCGGCACGTCCGGCGGTTCGGCCATCAGGAGCGCTATTGCAAGCGCTACCACGCACACGAGCGCGACGAGCCACTTCCACAGAGCACGTAGGCGGCTCACAATGGCATTCGTTTAAGGAATTATGGCGTTCGGTTAAGGGGGAATGGGGATTTCCGGCGCTGAAGCACCGGATTTTCGAGGCGTCAGGCTGAGAGCGGGGCCGGAGCGGACTTGCGGGACCTCCATTTGTTGACGGGCTTGTGGGAGACGCGCGGATAGGAGCGGTTCGGACGCTTCCGCTGGCGGCAGCCGGCGATGCTGGCGAGGATGGTGGAGACCGTCTCGCTGAGCGTGGTCGCGTAGGTCAGGAGCAGGCCCTCCAGGTGGCGGCCGACGGTGCGCAGTCCGTTGCGGAAGTTCGCCTGCTGGGGCTGCTTGCCCGCCTCGGAGCGGAAGCCGGCCTCGGACTGGTTGGTGAACAGGCGGGTCATCGCGATCAGGCTGAAATGGGCGCTGAGCTCCTGGCGGACCAGGCGCTCGCTCTGGCCGTGGAAGCGCTCGACTTGCAGGCATTGCTTGCTGATCTTGTAGAGTTCTTCCACGCCCCACCGCGCATGGTAGAGGTCCGCGAGGGCCCGGACGGGGTAGCGGCGGCTGTCGAGCAGGGTGGTGGCCAGCAGGTAGTCGGTGTCGCCGGCGGTGTAGCGGACCAGGCGGACGCGGCAGGGCCGCCAGCCGGCCTCGGGCTGTTGCTCGCGGGCCGTGTCGGAGGGCTCGATGGTGACGATGCCGTCGCGGCGGCCGGAGCGGCGGAACTGCTCGCAGACCGAGTTGGCGTTGGACTTGAGGCGGAAGACGGCGTGCAGGCCGCGGTCGAGGTGGGTGTGCAGCAGGCGGAAGCAGAAGTAGCCGCGGTCGTAGACGACGACATCGGAGGGGGCGAGGGCGGGCAAGTGGGCCAGGGCCAGGCGGCGCTCGTCGCCGTGGGGGGCGAGTTCGAAGTCGACCGGCAGGCGGGAGCGCAGACGGAACAGGCAGCTGAGCAGGCCCTGGGGGTAGTGCGAGCCGTCGGAGGGGAGGCGGTAGCCGTTCTCGAGCAGGGGTTGCGGCAGGTTGAGCTTGGAGCCGTCGACGGCGAAGGCGCGGTGGCCGTGCCACAGCGTGCGGGGCTCGTCGGGGGGTGCGTGGCGCAGGATCTCGCGGTGGATGCGGAAGAACACTTCGTCATGGACCTTGCGGCGGGCAGCGTGCATCGAGGCCTGCGAGACGGGTTCGGGCTTGGGCAGGGGGATGTCCAGATCACGGCACTGCGCCCACAGATCGCGCAAGGTCAGGGCATATCCCTGGCGGTTGGGCGAGAATACCAGGCGGAAGACGAACAGCACCACCAGCAGGGTGCTGAGCACCCGCTGCCGCTGCATCCAGGCCGCGTCGTGCTCGTTCGCCACCTGCACCACCGCCGCCAGGATCTCCTGCCACAGGGCAGTGAAGCGCTCGTCGGGTTGCGGCCGTGGCTCCGGCTGCGCCGGACGCGGCCGGGACACGCCCGCCGGGGCCCCGGCCAGCACCCGCTGCCAGTCCGGCCGCAGCGGGTGGATGTACACGTCCTTCGGCGATTTGGCCGGCTGGTCGCCCTTCGCCTTGCGGCCGCGCGTCTGCCCCACCCGCTCCCAATTCGACGCCTGGTAGCAGGTCCCCCGGTGCCGCTCCGGATCCACATACGATTCGACCAACGCCGGCCGGTAGCCATGCTTGCGCTGCCAGTCCCCGGGCAGCTGCCGCAGCGCCAGCCCCAGCGCATGCGAGGCCAGATTCTTCACCTGCACCCAGGGGAGCAGCAAGAATCTCGAGTTCCGCACCACCAGCCGCAGGTGCTTGCGGTGCGCTTGGCTCTGCCAGCCGATGCGCCGGTCCCGGCAGGCCAGGTCGCGGGCCGCGAAGTCGAACAGCAGGCAGCCCAGCAGGCGCCCCTGGCAGTCGCGCAGGAAATAGCGCAGGTGCGCGCCGAATGGCTGGCGGTAGCCGAGGTAGTGGTGGCGCTGGACCCACTCGTTCCACTCCGCGACCGTTGCCGGGTTCTCGGCCAGTTCCAGCCGCAGCGGCCGCAGCGCAGCCAGCGGCTCCGCAACCGGCGGCTGGGGATCCGAGCGGGCCGAAGTCCCGACGGGCCTCTGCGGGCCGCGCCCGCGGTGCCGCTTGGGTGGCAGGGTGAGGATCTCGAGTTGCTCGAGGGTCTCGAGCACGCGGAGGGCCAGCTGGATGCTGTTGTTGCCGTTGGGCGCGTGCCAGCCGAGATGCTCGCAGATGGTGTGGCCGAGTTCGGCGCGGCTGAGCTGGGGGAAGCGGCCGACGGTTTCCTGGATGTCGGCGATCTGACGGCGGGTGAGGCGCTTGCCGAGGAAAGTGGTCGATTCCAGGTTCTGGATGCGCGGGTCGATGGCGGGGCTAGGAGTCATCCGGAACTAAGCTGGCAGATTCGGGCGAAAAAGTCAAGCCCTTGCGCGGAAAAAGTTTGCCGGGATGTCAACATCCTTGGAATCAGCAACTTCCATCACTCGCTCGGGGCTTCCACCCGCGCAACAGGCTACCGAATGCCATTGAGGCGGCTCATCGTCGTGGGTGGCCCGGCATCGGCTAGTTGATCGAGATCTGCTCGCTCGAATGAACGAAGAGCACGTCGTTGGCGGCTCTGTAACGCATGAGCGATTCTGGTGCCGCGTCCGGCTCGAAAGCGGACTCTTCCAGGCCGGCGATGACAAGGTCAGCGGAGGCAGATCGGCGCGCAACCTCGCGTTCCAGGGAATCGCCGACGCTGCATGCGACTGTAGTCACGTTCTGCCTCGAGATGGGCAACCGCCCTTCAGTCATCAGACGGGAGAGATTGTCCGCTTCGCGCTCGGTGTCTGAGGACTCGAAGCATGCGAACAGACGGATCTGCGCGCGTCTCCATTCCGGGTGCCCGACGATGATGTATGCCAGAAGCATCATCATTGCGGCGTTCGCTACGTTGTCGTCTGTGATCCAGACGTGAATCGACGCGCGGTAGCCGAATCGGAAGCGCGTGGAGCGCAGCACGAGGACATTGAAGAGCGATCCCGATACGAGAAGGGCGCCCTGCGCCAGCTCATCGATCTCGTCGGGACGATCCTTGTCGAACTCGAGCAGGACGCAATTGTTCGGGAGACCCGATATCCCCGGCATTTGCAGTGTCTGGCTTATGGCCATCTGGAACGAAGGGCTGATTAGGGAGTCGACGAAGATGCCAGCTCCGCTGAGTTCGGTCCGCTCGATCAGCTTGTTCACCCGCGTGCGCGCTTCGATCTCCTCGGGAAACGAGTAGTCGCCTTGGAAGAACTGGATGAAATGCCCGAACCCGTGCCGATGGCAGATCCAGCGCAGCAGGTCGAAGTGCCCCAGCCGGCGCTCTCCGAATCGCGTCACGGCGACGATTGACGGGCGCCAGCCCCCCATAGACCCCTCCGAGCGATTCTTCTGCAGCGCGATCTGGAGGCGCCTCGTCAGCTGGAACATCGTACCTTGGAAGATTGCGGTCAGGTCCCGCTCCTCCCGTCGGGACCGACGGAGCCCAACGTATATCGCCGCCATGAAAGCTAAGGAGATGAAGGCGTACAGGACGTTCATCTGGATCATCATCAGTCCGCACATCACCGCTCCGAGTAGCGAGAGGTACCAGCGCGAATGGAAGGTTGGGCGGTAGGAGGGGTTGCCCGCGAAGTACTCCAGGAACGAGACTGCGCACAGGGCGCCGTAAGTCACCATGAAGAACATGCTGAGGATCTGGGCGATAAAGTCGATGCCGCCTGCCAGTACGAACACGATCGCGATGGCGCTCGAAACCCACGTCGCGATTACCGGCTCCTGGGCTATTCCGCGGCCTTGCTCAAGCAGGCGGTTCAGCTTGGGGACCGGCAGCACGTTGTCCCGCGCCAGGGCCTGCAGCGTCCTGGGCGCGACGAGGATCGAACCTAGGGCCGAGGAAAGCGCGGCAGCGCCCAGCCCGATGTAGATCGCGGGGCCCCACAGGGCGATCTGAGCCATTACGAACTGGTCCGCGGCTAGCGCTTCCGGAGTGGCGCTTCTTGCCAGCTTGACAGCGACGACCGCGTAGACCAGCATGCCTGCCAAGGTCGCGGCAATCGTTCCGAGAGGGATGCTCCTCTGGGGGCTCTTGAGATCGCCCGAGAGCCCCAGGCCCGCGATCATCCCCGTGAAAGCAGGAAAGCAAGTCGCGAAGACGGTGCCGAAACCATCGCCGTTCTCGATGCTCGCGGTAATGTTGAGGCCGTCCGGACGGATCGACTCGGGGCCCTCGCCCATTAGGAACGCGCCTATCGCCCCGGCGAGGATGACACTCACCACCCAAAGCGCCCGGACTCCCAGGTTGGCCCCCTTGGTCAGCATCAGGACTGCGAGCAGGATTGTGCTCGGCAAGCTGACCCAGCGCGGATCCGGATTCAACTCGTGCGCAGCCGCGAGCCATTCGTAGGCCGGCTGGAATGCCTCGGCGAAGGCTACGAGGTAGAAGGCGATCGAGATTGACTGGGAAAGATACAGCGCGATGCCGATCGTGCCGCCGATGCTCGTGCCGAACGAGCGGCTGATGATGAAATACGCGCCGCCGCCCGCCACGCGTCGGTTGGTCGCGACCTCTGACACCGCCAGCACCGTAGGAATCGTGACGAGGTGCCCCAGGAGGATGATGACAAGACTGCCCCACAAGCCGACATGCGCGACGGCGTAGCCGAAACGGAGAAAGAGGATCGCTCCGAGGATCGTGCTGATGGAGGCGAGGAATACGGGAGCGGTCCCGAACCCGTGGCCCGAGCTGGCAGACTGGCCGGCACTGTCGCGCACCGGCTCGGCGCGTGCACCGAGCAATGACATCTTCATTGGCCGCCCTCGGGGCGGAACGTGTGCTTGGAGGCTGACATGATAGCAACCGGAACGAACGTTGGGCTCAACGCCCGTCGCTCCGCCCCCTCCTCTCCGAGGCATGAAGGCTCCTTGGGTCACCGACGGAAGCCCTCCGAGGTGTGGTGGGGCCGGCCGGCGCCTCTGTACGCACTCCTGTCGGTCGGGCTAGCGCGCGAACCCAGCATCGAATTCGTCTCTTCCCGGGTCCTCGCACGAAGGGCGATCCGTACCTGCGGCCTGGTCAGGACTGTCGCGAGGGAAGGGTCCCGATCAGGTGGAAATCCTGTAGGATCCGCTTCGCGCGTCGAAGGTCGACGCGTGCCTCCAGCTTCGCGTGCTGGCGCTCGAGCGCTTGGGGCCGGCGGCGCGAGGGGAGCTCTATTCGCCCACTGGCACTGTCAGCATCGCATCGATACCTTGCGGGCCTGCGGACTGCAGCGACAGCAGGTATGTCAGGAGATTGAACGTCGCCTTAGAGTTCAGATCGGCGTCCGCGATATAGAACCAGTGGTCGCGGTAGCGAATCCTGACGAATGCCTCGAGTGGCGGAGACTCCGCCGATGAGACCTTGAGCAAGCTCCCCGAGACCGTGTCCCAGTTCAGGCCCTGGCTCTCCCCGCCCTTCATGATCGTCACCAGTCCCTTCGACTTGTGGGTCTCGGGCGGGTCGACGCTGTGCGAGAGGAAGAACATTGCTCCCAGCAGTGACCGACCGGTCAGTACGATCGCTTCGGGGCTCAATCGGGAGCTTCGCGTCGCTAGCCTGAACGTCTCGTGAGAACTGTCGAGGCTCAGGATGCTGCGAATGCTCCGCAACGTGTCGGCCCGGTCCGGATCGGACTCGGGCCTCCGGATCCGGATGGATGTCTCTCCTGATTCCCGGTCCTGAGCCAGCATGAAATCCAGCGATCCCGAGATCTGCAATTCGCGTAGCAGTCGCGCCGCCTCCCTGAAGTCGCTGTTATTGGGAATCCTGGTCGGCGTCGGGCCGCTCGCGACCGGCGCGTTGGTTACGCCATTGATGCTGTCGACGCAGCACATCAGGAGGCGTTCGATGCTCCAGCCGGACTGCGACAGCAGAATGATCGTCTGGGCCGAGATCGGAGTCAGGAGTCGTTGCGTGAACTCAGCCCCCGAAACCGGCTGGTAGGTGATCGTCGGCTGCTCGCTGTACCGGCCGCCGAGGTCGACGCCGAATTCCGTGCCGCCCGATCCGTCGACGTTGATCCTGGGAAGCACGCCCACTCGGGCGTCCAAGGTGTACTGAGCAATCACGGTGCCGACATCGAGGAAGACCGGCGTGTCCCTGTAGCGGAGCCGGACCAAGTTGAGAAGCAACTGGTCGTTCTGGGACCGTGCAATGCGCTCGTTGTAGTCGAATCGAGCACCTGGGATGGTGCGAGGGCCGAGACGAGTCCCGCAAGCCGCGAGTGCCACGCAGCCGCACAACGCTGCGACGCATGCGAAGCCGGTTCGCCAATGGAGCATTCTGTGCAGCTGTTTCGACATTCGGACAGCGAGCGCGGCCCGAGAGTCCCTGCGCTCGAGCCGCGTGCATCGCCCCGACCGCAGCCGGGTTCGCTGCAAGGTCGAATGGCACAGAGGCGCGCCGGGATGTCGGGCCTGCGCTCCTATCATAGGAAATGCGCGACTCTCCAACAGTTGCTCGAGCGCCGTGGCGCCCCGGCCCGCCGGGTCATCGCTGATGCGAGGGACCGAACCACCGGTTGTAGATTCGGCCGTAGTCGCCGGACTCCTCGAGTTCCAGGAGCGCTCGGTTCACGGACTCCCTGAGGTTGGTGCCCGCAGGAAACGCGATTCCATAGACCTGTCGCTCGATGAGCGGTCCCACCACCGTCACCGTCGTGTTTCCATCTGCCACTGCGTATTGCATCAGGGGCGCGGCATCGAACAGGATCGCATCGACCTCCCCGGACTCAAGCAGGCGGTAGCCGGCCTCGATCTGCTCGACCTCGCGCAACGTTGCGCCGTATCGGATCGCGACATCCGTGCTGGTTGTCCCTGCCACGGTTGCGACCCTGCGCCCGCTAAGGTCTTGCGGGCCGGAGATGTCGCTCTTGAGTTCCTCCATCATCAACCCGGCTGACAACTTTCCGATCGCAACGCCGAACAGGGCGATGCCGATGACCATTACGACCAGCGAGACAAGCCGTCCGAGCCATTTGGCCGGCGTCACGTCTCCGTAGCCGACCGTCGTGATCGTTGCAAGGATGCACCAGGCAGCCTCGAAGATTCCCGGGAAATATCGGTCGTTGATGCCCGAACTGCCGTGTTCCGCGAAATACAGGATGTGCGAGCAGAGGAGGACGAATGCCGCCAAGTAGCCGAGCGCGCCGAGTTCTGCCTCCGTCGCCAGAGCCCGGAGTACTCGAAGCAGGGCGGGATCTTGGTCAACGGTCGTGAGAATCCGCAGGCCGCTATTCATGTACGGGTGGCTGAAGTCCATGTGGATCTCGCGCTCGTGCGTGATGCTGATGCCGGCCATCCCGGCATCGACCTCTCCGTCCTTCAACGCCTCGATGAGATCGCTGAACTGCATCAGCCGGAAGGTCGAATCAAGCCCGATCGCGTTGGACACTTCGTTCCATACGTCGATGTCGAAGCCTGCAAAATTCCCGTCGGATTCCATGACGTGCGGGGGGAAAGTCGCCACCCCGACGACCACCGGGGACTCTGCGGCCGATACGACCGCAGCTAGCAGCGCTGCCGCGATCACGGCAGCCGGACGGCAAGACCTGGCGTACCATCGCGACACGGGGGAACTGGCATCGGACTTCGCGCCCGCCCGCCGACCGATGGCGTGTTCACCAGACTCAAGCGAAGCTGCATAGGTCACAGGCATCCGGCTCGGCGGCGCCAGCCGCGGAACGGTACTTATTCTGCCACGATACAAACGGAGCCGGCCATCGTGGATGGTTTGGACAGGACGAAGCGGTGCCGATGCGCGGCCTCCGGCCGATGGCGATCTGCTAGGCTCCCTTACGAACTCGTGCGGTGGATCGCGGTGGACTTGCGAATCGTCTCTGGCAGACCGGCCCGGGCCCGATCTAGGTCAAGAAAGAGGCACCTCGCTTGCCGGTCGATCGCAATCGTTGCTGTCGCAGCGGCGGCCCTGTGGGCTCTCGCTGCCTGCCAGGGAGATCCGGGGACCGGTGGACAGGGCGCCGCTTCCGGCCTCGGGAGACCCGCCGCGGTCTCGTTCGAACGAGGCGAAGGCGCGATCCGAGTGCTGCTGGATGGCGAGCCTTTCACGACCTTCCACTTCGAGAGGGAATGGGACAAGCCGTTCCTGTATCCCCTGCGGACCGCGTCCGGGACAACCGTTTCGCGAGGCTACCCGCTCGAACCGAGGCCCGGCGAGGAGACAGACCACGACTGGCATCGCGGAATCTGGTACGGTCACGGGGATATCAACGGACACGACTTCTGGCGCGAACTCGGTCGCGACAGGACGGGGATGATCGTTCCGCTGTCTGAACCTCTCTTCGAGCAGGGGGAGGAATCCGGCTCGATCGAAGCGGAACTCGGACTCCGGAGCGCGGATGGCGAGTTGCAGGGGACCCTAGTCCAGAGATACTCGTTCTCGAGAGCCGGTACGGCGGTTCGCATCGACGCAGAGCTTGAGTTCCGGGCCGATCAGGGACAGGACGTTCGATTCGGAGACACCGAGGACGGCGGCTTCGGGATGCGTCTGGCCGACGAGTTCCGTCAGGAGCGAGGCGCGGTGCTCTCGAATGCGGACGGTCTGATGGGCACGGAGAACATCTGGGGGCGGGAGGCGCGCTGGGTCGATTACTCGGCAGGTGTCGGCGGGAAGCCGGTCGGCGTCGCGATCCTCGACCACCCGTCGAACCTGAGACACCCGTCTAGATGGCACGCCAGAGGATACAGCCTTTGCTCGGCAAATCCGTTCGGCGTCTCGGACTTCACCGGGAAAGGGAACGCCGCCGGAAGCCATGTGGTTCCCCGTGGCGGTGCATTGACGTTTCGGTACCGTGTCGTGATCCACGAGGGCGGCGCCGAGGCCGCAGAGATCGAGCGCTGGTTCCGCGAGTTCGCTGCGGAATGAGCTGAAGGGGCCTCAGTCGAAGGCCTTGATTACCGCGCTGTTGTCCGCGGTGCCGAATCCCATCGCTTCTGCAATTTCGAGCAGCGTGGCATGCTGCTCCGACAGGGGCAGCCGGGCTCCGTGGCGCTGGCCTTCCGCCAGAATCAAGCGCACGTCCTTGAGATGCTGGCTCAGGCGGGCCTCCGCAGAGAATTCCTCTCCGAGCATCTTGGCGCCCTTGCGGTCCATTGCCCGCGAGTGGGCCGGACCCGCTTTGAGTATGTCGAGCGCCTGGTCGGGCGAGAGCCCGCAGCGGCTCGCGAACGAGAGACCTTCCGCAAGCACCGCGCGGTTCAGGCCTAGCACGAGGTTCAGGACGAGCTTCATGCTCGACCCGGTGCCACAGGGGCCAGCGTGGAAGACCTTCCGTCCCAGGCACTTCACGACGGGCACGCATCGATCCAGCGCATCCGCATCGCCCCCGGCGATGACGATCGCCTCGCGCCGCCGCACTTGATCGCTTGACCCGCCGATCGCCGTGTCGAGGTACCTGCCTCCCCGTGCCTCGAGAATCCTGCCGAATGCTGCCGCGTCCTCTGGCGCGCCCGTCGTCGTGTCCATGACGAGTCGGCCCGAGAGGGCAGCCGCATCGATCTCTTCGAGCACTCCTCTCACGACCGTCGAATCCGGCAAGCTCAGAACGAGACGCATGCAGCTGCGAGCGACTTCGGTTGCGGAGCCCACGGGCTCGCCGCCGATCGTGACGAGATTCGCGAGGCGCTCCTCTTCCTTGTCGAAGCCCAGGACTGCGAATCCAGAGGCAAGCAAGCGCTCCGCTATTGCCGTTCCGAGCAGTCCAAGGCCGACCAGTCCGATGCTTTCCGCAGGCACTTGACGTTCTTCGAACGAGGGCAGAGGCCAATCATAGCTCCCGGCTTCCGAACTCGCTGCCGCCCGGTATGCCAAGCTGTACCCGATGGCGAGTGTGGGCATCGCGGGTCGCGGCCGTTCTTGCCGCGCGGGCAGCATTGGCTGGGCGAGCGCCGCGGCGGCCGCCGCGGCGCTCGCCCTTGGGCTTTCGCCGGTCGGCGCGGTGGCCCAGGCGCCCGAGGCCGTAAGCGAGGTCGAGCTGCGCACCGACCCCCCCGACGCCCGAATCCGCCCGTTCGAGAGCATTCCCGTTCGGATCGTGGCGCACGGCATGGCGGCTGAGAATCCTACGAGCTTTGCCAGGGTGCGGCTGCGGCGCGGCCTGGCCGCGTTCCACCTGCGCGACCCCAGGTCCGGCTGGCTCTCCAAGCCGTTCCGCTACCAAGGCCGAGATGCCTTGCCAAGCGGCGAGGGCAGGCAGGATGGATTCCAAGCGAGGCTGTTCGACATGGCCGGTCAGCACTCGCTCCTCCAGGACTCCGTCCTGTTCACCGCGTCGGGCAACCAGGGCCAAGCGGTCCTGTCCGCGACGCTGGACGGCGTGACCGGTTCCATCCGGATCCTGATCGATTCCGAGGCAGAGCGCACGGCACCGGCCGAGCGGGTCACCTTCGGGGAGCAGCCGCGCTCGACCGATCGTTACCGTGCGCTGGCCGAGCATCACGCCCCCTTCGTCGCGCAGGAGACTTGGTTCCAGCCCAAGTCGGACTACCTCGCTCGGTTCGACGCGGACGGCGACTGGCGCGGCGACAACAACTGGGCCAATGCTCCCCAAGCCAGCTCGCAAGCGTACGTGTACTACGCCGTCATCGAGACCGAGACCCACTGGTTCCTGATCTACAACTTCTTCCACCCGAGGGACTATTCCGACAAGTGCGTCGCGGGCACCTGCCACGAGAACGACAACGAGGGAATGGTCCTGACTGTCGCCAGGGACGGCTCGCCCCAGGGGAGGGCAGTCGCTATGGAGACGCTCGCGCACAACAAGGTCTATTCGTATCGGGCCGACCCGCGCGTGCGAGGGAACTTCCACGACCTCGATGGCGAGATGGAGTTCCATAGCGACTCCCATCCGGTCGTGTTCGTGCATTCGGGAGGGCACGGCGTCTACGGGCCGGGCCGGCATGCCGGCTATTCGTTCGAGGAAGACCGGTTCCATGCAGGGACAGGCGTGACCTACGTCTACAAGGGGGTCGCCGAGAGGCCGCAGCATCCGGCGGACCGGGAGGTCGGCTACGATCTCCTGCCGATCTACGACCACTGGTGGTTGCCGGCCCACCGCGGAGCCGAGAACAGGGAGGAGGCGTTCAGCAGCTATTTCAGCTACCGGCCCCACGGCGGCCGACCGCTCGCTTCGTATGAGCGCCTCGCCGGTGCGTTCCGGGGCGTCCGCCACGGTGTGGACATGGCCAAGCCCTTCTGGGGCTGGCACGACAACGAGACGCATGATCGCAGCGTGCTTTCGACAGGCCAGTGGGCTCTCGATCCGGCGTACGCGGTGACCCGCAACCTGACCCTGCCGGGGCAGGTCTCGCTCCGCTACACCTTCAATCCGTATTTGCGCGGCCTAGAAGACCCGCTGCCAAACGAGTGACGACCGGGCTCTTGGTAGCTGCCGAGCGCGACCCCGACGAATTCGTTCTCTGGCCTGGTCGGGTTCTTGCCCGCGCCGCCGGCCGCCCAGCCCTTGAACGGATCGAACCTCCAGACCTCCGTGCGGTCGGTTGCGTCCATGGCACGAACCTTGACGTGCGGCGTCTCGACGTACATCGTCGCCCCCGGGCGGCTCACGCTGTCACCGCAGGCGTGGCCCTCCAGGGCGCCGCCGGCCGGCGTTATCCCCGCGGATCTGCGCGAGACAGGAGCAGCGCGTCAAGCCAGGCCCTCCCCGCACTCCTGCCAGCCCGTGTCGCGTGTCGATGCCTTGGCACCGACGGAGAGGCGAGGACGACGGATTGCTGGAAAGCGCGACATGCCAGACGCGGATGAATGAGCCTAGTCGATCCGCGGTGCCGTCGCGGCAACCCGCAGCGCATCGCTCGGCCGACTCTCGTTGCCTTCGGTGTCGATGGCAGTCACCGAGTACTCGTAAGCCCTGTCCGCAACCGCCAGTTCGTCGCTGAAGGCAGTCGCGGGAACCAGGCCTGACAGATCCTCTCCGTCGCGCAGGACGCGATATCCCTCCACGTCCGCTTCCCGGTTCGGAAGCCAGGACAGTTCGACCGAAGCCGGCGCTCGCACAGCCCTCAACCCCGCTGGCGGTGAGGGCGCGAACGTGTCGAGAAGCGTCACCTCGCTTGCAGCGGAAGGAGGGCCCTCGATCCACCCTGCCTCGGATAGCCTGTAGGGTCGAAGCCGGTACCTGTACGTGCGGTCCCATTCCGCAGTCCTGTCGACGAAGGACTCGACGCCGAGCCGCCCCAGGGGCGCGAACTGGCCTTCTTCGCCGACTGCTCTCTCGATGGCGTAATCATCAGCGCGGTCGGCGGCCTGCCAGGACAGCGCCACGCCGCCGGGACCGACGGAGACTTCTATCCATTGCGGTTCTGCCGGCGGTTCCAGGGGATGGAGCTTCACTTGGTTCGAGTACCCGGCGTCCAGGCCCGCCCGATTGGTTGCCGTCACGATCAGGATTGTTGGCTGACCCAGCTGCCAGTTCGACAGAGGTGAGCGAAATGCAAGCAGGTCGCCCGGCTCCTTGTCCACGAGTGCGGCCGAGCCGAGCGTCGTGACCGGACGCCGGTACTCGTCGATCGTCTCCCGTGTCAGGCTCCCCGAGTACCCCGGGACGTCGACCGCCCACAGCGTGAAACCGTCGATCTGGCGCGCGACCGTCCCTTCGGTCGTGAGCGGCGGCCAGGTCCATGCGACCTCGACCTCCCCCGCGACCTGGCTCGCCGTCAGATCGGTAACCGGGCGCGGGAGATGCAGCAGCGGCGGCAGCGGATCTCCGACGGATCCGCACCCCCACAGGGCAGCTGCCAGCGCGGAGGCTGCCCGCAGGCCGATATGCGCTCCTCGGTCCCTCCCGGGCATGGGTCAGAGGATGTAGCGGCTCAGATCCTGGTCCTTGACGATGGAAGAGAGCTGGTCTTGTACGTAGGCCGCGTCGATCTTCACCGACTTCTCCTTCATGTCTGGAGCATCGAACGAGATCTTGTCCAGCAGCTTCTCCATGATCGTGTGAAGGCGCCGCGCTCCGATGTCCTCGGTCTGTTCGTTGACAGCCATAGCCGTCTGCGCGATCTCCTCCACCGCATCCTGGGTGAATTCCATCTGCACGCCCTCGGTATCGAGCAGGGCCACGTACTGCTTCGTGAGCGCGTTCTTCGGCTCCGTCAGGATGCGAATGAAATCGGCCTTCTTGAGCGACCTGAGCTCGACTCGGATGGGGAACCGCCCTTGAAGCTCGGGAATCATGTCGCTGGGCTTCGCCACGTGGAACGCGCCAGCCGCGATGAAGAGAATGTGATCCGTGCGGATCATGCCGTGGCGGGTGTTCACGGTCGTGCCCTCGACGATCGGCAGGAGGTCGCGCTGGACGCCCTCCCTGCTGACCTCCGGCCCGCGGCCTCCCTCGCGCCCGGCAATCTTGTCCATCTCGTCGAGGAACACGATGCCCGCCTGCTCGGCGCGCTCGACGGCTTGCCGGGTGATCTGCTCCATGTCGATGAGCTTCTGTTCCTCTTCCTGCGCCAGCGCGTCCAGCGCGTCGAGAACCGTCATCTTGCGCCGCCGCGTCTGACCACCGAAGATCCCGGGTAGCATCTCCTTGATGTTGATGTCCATCTCCTCGACGCCCTGGTTGGTGATGATCTCGATCGGGTTGTTGCGCCCCTGGGTCTCGATCTCGACCATGCGGTCGTCGAGCTTGCCGTCGCGAAGCTGTTTGCGGAGCTTCTCGCGGGTCTTCGCCGTCGGGTCCTCCCCGCCTTCCGCCTCGTCCGACTGCTGCGGAGGCATCAGGATCTGCAGGAGCCTGTCCTCGGCATTCTGCTCGGCCCTGTCCGCGACCATGTCGATCTTCTCTTCGCGGATCATGTCGATGGCCATCTCTATGAGGTCTCGGATCATCGAGTCGACATCCCGGCCGACGTACCCGACCTCGGTGAACTTCGTGGCCTCGATCTTGACGAATGGGGAATTCGACAGCTTCGCCAGCCGACGGGCGACCTCGGTCTTTCCGACGCCGGTCGGGCCCATCAGCAGAATGTTCTTGGGCATGACCTCCTCGGCCATTTCCGGCTCGAGTCGCTGCCGGCGGATTCGGTTCCGCAAGGCGACCGCGACCGCTCGCTTCGCAGCGGCCTGGCCGATGACGTGCTTGTCGAGTTGCTCGACGATTTCGCGGGGCGTCAGCTCGTCGAGCGCAGGGGAGTCCGAGTCCGAGTTGCCGGGTAGGTAGATCACCATCTCCCTAGTCCAGTTCCTCGAAGGCTATGTTCGCGTTCGTGTAGATGCAGATATCGGCGGCGATCTTCATTGCAGCCTCGGCCACCTCGCGCGTTCCCAGGTCGGTATGCTCGAGCAGCGCCGTGGCGGCGGCAACGGCGTAAGGTCCGCCCGAGCCTACCGCGGCCACCTTGTCGTCCGGCTCGATCACGTCGCCCGTGCCGCTCAGCAGGAGGGTCGACTTGGTGTCCGCAACGAGCAGCAGCGCTTCCAGATGGCGGAGCGCCTTGTCCATCCGCCAGTCCTTCGCAAGTTCCACGGCCGCGCGGCTCAGGTTGCCGCCGTAGGCCTGGAGCTTCTCCTCGAAGCGAGTAAACAGCGAGATGGCGTCTGCGGTCGAGCCGGCAAAGCCCGCCAGAATCCGCTCGTCGTGCAGGCGGCGGATCTTCCGTGCCGACGATTTGACAACTTCGGAACCCATCGTGACTTGGCCGTCTCCGGCCATGGTGACCTTGTCTCCACGGCGCACGCACAGGACGGTCGTAGAGCGAATCTTGGGATGTAATGCCATTAGCCCCCGCGGAGCGGGAACTTTCATTATAGGGAGCGACCTGCTTCCGAATCTGCGTGCCCGCGAGTATCAGCGGCGGGCTGTCCACGAGTATGCGCTCGGATCGAAGACGTAGCTGCTCTTCACCGGGGCCGGAGGGGCGCTCGCGTCCGGCAACAGCGTGCGAAGCTCCTGCACCGTAGCGCGGAACCCCTTCCTTCCTGCGAGATTCGTGAGTTCTTCCGGATCCGCCTCGCGGTCGTAGAGTTCCTCCCCGCCATCGCGATAGCGGATGTAGAGCCAATTGCCGCGACGCACGGCATCGTTGCCGGGCAGGTACGTGATGACGGCGTGGCGGCCCGGCTCGGCTTCAGGATGTTCGAGCAGGCCGCGGAGGCTCGCGCCGTCCAAGCCGCGACGGGCCGGCAGGCCCGCCATGTCCAGCAACGTCGGATAGATATCGAGCAAGCTCACGGGACGGTCGCAGGCCCGTCCCGGTTCGATGCCCGGCCCACGGACGATCAGGGGCACGTGCGTCGCGCGTTCCCAGAGCGTCGACTTGTGCCAATGCTGTTTTTCGCCCAAGTGAAAGCCGTGGTCGGAAGCGAAGACTACAACCGTGTTCTCGGCGTACGGACTCGCGTCGAGGGCACCCAGCAGGCGGCCTGCCATGGCATCCGCGAACGCGATATTCGCCGCGTAGGCCGCAACGGCCTCGGCCCATTTCCCGCTGTCTCGAATCCGGCGGAACACCTCGCCCCCGCGACGTGCAAGGCGGCGTCCCTCGTCCGGGACGTCGGCCAGGTCGTTCTCCGGCACGTGCGGCAGCAAGGCCTCGCCCGGCGGGAACGCTTCGAAGTACGCGGCGGGGGCGTACCAGGGAAGGTGAGGGCGGAACAGGCCGACGGCGAGGAAGAACGGTGTCTGCCGGGACTCGGAAAGGAAGCGAGTTGCCCACGCCACGGTCCTGGCATCTCCGTACTCGCTGTCCGCAACGGGGATCGCGCCCCAGTCGAGTTCGTGGAGGAATGGAGCGATTCCCGCGAGCGGATGGCCGGGGGGCGGTTCGGATGCAGCGACATGCGGATACGCACTGCCCGCACGATCCCAGGGGTCGTCGAATTGCAAGGCGAAGTACTCGTCCCAAACGTCCGGAGGATTGAATCCGGCGGTGTGATGGAATACCTTTCCGGCACCCGCGACCGCGTAGCCTCCCTGCCGGAACGCTTCGGGGAGGGTGACGGCGTCCGGCAGATGGGGCCGCCACCAATGGCCGTTGTCGTAGATACCCGTGGTCGACGGACGCAGCCCGAGGAGCAGCGCCGTGCGCGACGGGTTGCACTTCGGCGAAGCTGCGTAGGCCTCTCGAAAGAGCATGCCCTGCGAAGCCAGGCGGTCGATGTTCGGAGTGCGGCCGTTGGGATGTGCCGAGAGGCTGCCGACCCAGTCGTTGAGGTCGTCCGCCAGGACCAGCAGCACGTTGGGACGAGCAGCGGCCTGGCCCAAGGCGCATAAGAGCGCGAGCGGTATAGCGAGCCGGGCGGGAACCATGGCATCCAAATCTCGCACGAGTCTACAGGACAGCGCGCTCTGCGGGGGATCGCCGGGCTCGGCCAGCCCCGCCTTTCGTCTGCCTGCGTCACTGCGCCCTTGCGCTAGGATGGAACTGCGCCCATGCCGGACGATGCCAGCCTTGACGACGGAAGGCCCGAGATCCCCGACCGCATGTTCTTTCGGATCGGCGACGTTAGCGAGATCGCCGGTGTCGAGACTCATGTCCTGCGCTTCTGGGAAACCGAGTTTCCGACCTTGAAGCCGCGCAAGACGCCGAGCGGCCAGAGGCAGTACCGGCGCAAGGACGTCGAGACAATTCTCACCATCAAGGAACTGCTTTACGGCGAGAAATACACGATTGCAGGTGCGCGAAGGGCGTTGCGGTCAGGGGCCGGGTCCAAAGTTGCCGCAGGCAGCCACTCGGAGGCGGATGCAAGTGCCGCAACGCAGGGAAGGCCGGTCGCACGTCCCGCCCTCCAAGAGATCCGTTCGAAGCTGGAGCAGATCCGGGATCTGCTCGCGCCCTGACGCAGGTCTCGCCGGCGGGGCTTCAGACTGCCAGGGTCAGCATCGCCTCGTCGCGCGATACCTCGCGGTAGAGCGTGTCGCGCTCGGTGGGCTCGCGCCCTGCTTCGCGGATCAGGCGGAATAGCTGGTCGCGACGCAGGGCTTGCGGGGTCTTTGCCCCGGCATCGTGGTAGATCTTCTCTTCGATCACGGTGCCGTCGATGTCGTCCGCCCCGAATCGCTGCGCAACCTGCGCGATCTTCGGCGTCATCATGATCCAGTAGGCCTTGATATGGGGGAAGTTGTCGAGCAGCAGGCGCGCCACGGCGATCGCCTTGATGTCCTGGAAGCCCGAGGTCATCGGAAGGTGGTGCATCGGCGTGTTCTGGGGATGGAACGCGAGCGGGATGAAGGTCTGGAACCCACCCGTCTCGTCCTGCAGGGCTCGCAGTCGCAACAGGTGATCGACTCGGTCCTCGTCCGTCTCAACGTGCCCGTACAGCATCGTGGCGTTGGACTTCAGCCCGAGGTCGTGCGCCGTGCGGGCCGTCTCGATCCACTCGTTGCCGTCGATCTTGTGATCACAGATAATGCGGCGGACACGCTCGGTGAAGATCTCCGCGCCGCCTCCTGGCAGGGAATCGACGCCTGAGTCGCGGAGTCGCTCGAGCGTTTCCCGGATCGAAATCCTCTCGCGGCGCGCCAGGTACCCGATTTCGACCATGGTCAGGGCCTTCAGATGGACGGCCGGGAATCGTTCCTTCAGCCCGCGGAACATCTTGGCGAACCAGTCGAGCCCCAATTCCGGATGTAGTCCGCCTACGACGTGGAACTCGGAAATCTCCTCGCTGTAGCCGATACCGGCCGTGTGCCAGACCTGTTCCAGCGACATCGTGTACGCGGTCGGGTTGCGCTTCTGCTTGCCGAAGGCGCACAGCTTGCAGGCCGCGACGCAGACGTCGGTCGGGTTGATATGCCGGTTGACGTTGAAGTACGTCTTGTTGCCGTTGATCCGCTCGCGCACCGCGTTGGCGAGGTAGCCGACGGTCAGAAGGTCGCTGGAATGGTACAGGGCCACGCCGTCATCGAACGAAAGGCGTCCCCCCGCCAGCACCTTGTCGGCGATGGGAACCAGCCTCTTGTCGGCGATCCGTGGTACCAAAGGCCTTCCTCCGGGTTCCAAAATACCACGGTTCCGCTCGCCGCGCTTGGAGCCGTGGGGCCGTGCTCGCGAGGACCGCCGGATGGCGGATCGCCCCTGCGATCGACACGCCCGCAGCGGGTGCCCCTCGCGGTGCGGCAGACCGAATTAGAGCCTCTCCGGCCTGCCGGTCTGCCTTCCAGGGGGTCTTGACCGCCATCTGCCGCCGGCGTGGGCGGCCGCTCCGCCAATGGGCCGCGGGCCCTCGGGCCGGAACAAGGCTCAGCGCCGTTCGTCTTCGACCTGCTCGAGATACAAGCCTTCGAGCCGCTCGACCGCAGCGCGGAATCCCTCAGGGTCCACGAACGTGTCCGGGCTGTACGGCTGTCCCGCCTCGTACTTGGAGTGCAAGCCGTATTGCGAGCCATGTGCCGCGACCCAAATGTCGATGTCCATTGCCTTCTGCCTGCCGAAGGTCTTCGCAAAGTCCCCGGCGACCCCTGGATAGGTTGGATCCGCAACCAGCCGCTTGCCTCGGTTGATCGTTCCCATGTTCGCGATCACGACGCTGTATTCCTTCCCATTCTCCTGGACCGTCATGGTGTAGCTGACGCTTCCGGCCGTGTGGCCCGGTGACTCGACTACCTCGAGCTTGGTGCTGCCGAGCGCGATCACTTCGCCGTCAGCGAGGACCTTGTCGACAGCGACTGGCTTGAATGACACCTTCCCCCCGAAGTGCGGGTCGCTGAAGCCGCCGTCCTCCAGCACGGGCGCATCGCCCGGCGTGGCCCACATCTCTGCTCCCGCGATCTCCTTGATCTCGGCCAGTGCCGCGGTGTGGTCCCAGTGCGCCTGCATGGTCAGCAGGATCTTGATGTCCTCCATTTGGAATCCGACCGATTCGATATTCCTGCGGATTAGCGGCGTGGAGTCCTCGAGGGCTGTATTGATCAGGATGTGGCCGTCGTCGGACGTGATGAGAAAGACGCCTAGGTCGTACGTGCCAACCGCGTAGAGGTTGCCGATCACGCGGTGGCCGGGAAAGGAGCGCGTCCATCCCTCGGGCTGTGCCCCGAGGTGCGATGCAGCGAGAGCCAGCAGACATGGAATTGCGAGACAGCGCATGCCGAACAGTATGCCGGTTTGGCATCCCTCAGTTCGCGCGCAGGGGCTGTTTGCTGGAACAAGGCAGAATGCCGTCTCGTGCTCCCGCCTTCGCGAGCCGACAGCTCGATCGCTGCCCTCGGTGTCTTCGCCGGAGCGGAACGGATCCCCGCGCCCTGCCCATGCCCCAGATCTGGCAGTTGACAAATGCAGGATCGTTGTGGCATTCCTGAAGCATGCTCGACCAACATTGCATTGCGCAGACCCTCTCGCATTCCGAGGCCGTGGCGACCCTGCAGGTGCTGCTGGCGCAGGCTGGCAACACCAGCCGGACCGCGTTCGCCCGCCACGTGTGCCGGGAGTTCGGCTTCCTCGACAGTCGCGGCCAGCTGCAGCTGGCGAGCTGCCAGAAGGCCTTGCGCAGCCTGCACCGCGACAGGCGCATCGCTTTGCCGCCCCCGCGCCATGGCGGCCGCGTCGGCGACTGCCGTCCGCGTCGGCTCGGCCAGCCGGTCCCGCTACCGCAAGCGGTTCCCCCTGCGGCCGGCGCGGTCGCCGGGCTGGCGCTGACCCCGGTGACGACCCCGCTCCAGCGGCGGACCTGGAACGAGCTGGTCGCCAGCGAGCACCCGCAGGGCGCCGTGCTCCATGTCGGCGCCCAGTTGCGCTACCTGATTGAGTCCGAGCACGGCGTGCTGGGGGCGATCGGCTTTGCCGCCTCGGCCCTGGCTCTCGCGGCCCGCGACGAGTGGATCGGCTGGGATGCGCAGCTGCGCCGCAAGCGGCTGCACCGCGTGCTGGGCCTGAGCCGGTTCCTGATCCGTCCCTCCGTCCGCTGTCACCTGCTCGCTTCCAAGGTGCTCGGCATGGTCCTGCGACGGCTGCCCGAGGATTTCCAGCAGCGCTATGGCTACCGGCCCGCCCTGGTGGAAACCTATTGCGATCCGCAGCACCACGCCGGCACCTGCTTCCGCGCCGCCAATTGGACCTGCGTCGGCGAGACCGCCGGCCGCGGCCGCTTCGCCCTCCCCGGCCAGCGCGTGCCGGTCAAGGCCGTCTTCCTCTACCCGCTGCAGCGCGACTGGCGCCGCCTGCTCGGCGCCGACGCAGCGCCGCCCTGCGAGCCGCTGGGGCCGGCCGAGGGCCTCGCCCTGGACGAGTTCGCGACCAACGAACTGGGTCCGGCGCCGCTGGGTGATCTACGCTTGTCGAAGCGGCTGGTGCAGACCGCGCAGATGCAGGCCGCCGCTCCCATGGCATCGATCCCAGCCGCCGCGCAGGGCCGGAGGGCCGCCGTCAAGGGCCACTACCGCCTGATCGACCAGCCGGACGACTCGGCGGTGACCCCGCAGAACATCCTCGCGCCGCACCGGCAGCGCACGCTGCGGCGCCTGCAGGCCGAGAGCGTGGTGCTGTGCGTGCAGGACGGCACCGATCTCAACTTCGCCGAGCATCCCGGCTGCGCGGGGCTGGGGCTGATCGGCAAGAACACGAACGCGCAGGGCACGCTGGGACTGCACATGCACTCGACGCTGGCGCTGAGCCCGGAGGGCATCCCGCTGGGGGTGCTCAGATCCAGTACGAGGCGCCGGACGGGCAGGCGCAGCGCGGCCGGCCGCTGGCAGAGCGCAAGACCTACCGCTGGATCCGCGGGTTGCGGGACTGCGCGGAGGTGGCGGGCCAGTTGGCGGGCACGCGCGTGGTGTCGGTGATGGACCGCGAGGCCGACGTGCACGCGCTGTTCGCCGAGCAGCGCCGGCTGGAGGGAGTCGAGCTGCTTGTGCGGGCCAAGCACAACCGCGCGCTGGGCCCGCACCGGCCGAAGCTGTTCGAGCACATGCGGGAGCAGGCGCTCCAGGGGCAGTTGCAGATCGAGGTGCAGCGGAGTTCGGCGCGGCGGGGCACGCGCCAGCAGAAAGCCAAGCCGTTGCGCGCGGCGCGCGCGGCGCAGGCCGAGCTGCGCTGGCAGACGGTCGAGTTGCCGGCCCCGACGCGGGGGGAGGAACCGCTGCGCCTGCAGCTGGTGCACGTGTGGGAGCGGACGGCGCCGGAGGGGGTGGAAGCGTTGGAGTGGTTCCTGCTGACGACGGTGCCGGTGGCGTCGCTGGCGGATGCGGAGCAGGTGCTGGAGTGGTACCGGCTGCGCTGGCGCATCGAGGACTGGCACCGGATTCTGAAGTCGGGCTGCAAGGTGGAGTACCTGGGGCACCGGACGGGGGAGCGGATCGAGCGGGCGGTGACGATCAAGGCGGTGATCGCCTGGCGGCTGGCGGCGCTGACGCTGCTGGGGCGGGAGACCCCCGAATTGCCGGCCGCGGTGTTCTTCACGGAGGTCCAGATGCGGGTGCTGCGGCACTTCGCGTCCCAGCGCGGGCTGGCCGCGCCGGGCAACCTGGGTCTGGCGGTGCGGACCATGGCAATTCTGGGCGGCTACCTGTACCGCAAGAACGCTCCGCCGCCGGGCCATCAAAAGATCTGGGAGGGCTGGACCCGCTTGACCATCATGAGCGAAGCCTATGAGCTCAGAGACTACTTCGAGCCGCCTCCAATCGCCTCTCAGGAGAAGCCCTGATCGTGACTTGTGGGGCAACGGCAGCCCGCGCCTCCTTGCGCTCCTTCCCCTCGCTCCAGCTGCCGTCTGTTGGTACGCAGCCCCCGCCTAGCCTCTTTCCGCGGCCCGTCGCTTCACGAGAGGCTTTCTCGGCCAGTGCGTCGGTGCGCATCATACTCGATCTAGGCTCGCACCGTCGTCGTAGTCCGGAAAACGGGTCTTGGAGAGTCTCTGTGGAAGCGGGAGGCCGTGTGCTGGCTTCGAAGACGCGGTCTATCGCTCCCTACCCATGGAAGTGGAGACGAGCAGAGTATACTCTTGCCATTCGCCGGGCAACCCCGGCCTGTGAATTGGGTTTCGATCGAAGGCTCGGCACCATGGACGCGCTCCAATACACGCAGGAACTCGTTAGGTTTCCCAGTGTCAGCAACGTATCCAACGCTTCCATTTGCAACTATCTGGAAGGTGTTCTGAAGAAGCTTGGGTTTGCAACCGAGCGGATCGAGTACACCGACTCTGCAGGCGTCGGCAAGGTCAACATCGTCGGCAAGAAGGGCAGCGGAAGCGGGGGTATGGCCTACTTTGCCCACACCGATGTCGTGCCTGCCGATCGGTGGTTCAGTAGCGAGCACGGGCCCTTTGAGCCCACCCTCATAGGCAACAAGCTGTATGGCCGCGGAAGTTGCGACATGAAGGGCTCGATCGGCTCGTTTCTAGCAGCCTCCGAGGACGCCGCAGGAGCGAATCTGAAGGGACCGCTCTACGTTGCGTTCACTGCGGACGAGGAGATCGGCTACGTCGGAGCGGAACAGGTAGCTCGGCGATCTGAGTTCTTTCACGAGATGGTCCGGGGAGACTCAAGGGGGATCGTTGGAGAGCCGACGACGCTCAACGTCGTTCACGCCCACAAGGGCACCTATGGGTTCAGGGCGATATCCCACGGCAAGGCCGCTCATTCCAGCACCAACGAGGGAATCAACGCGAACCTTGCCATGATCCCGTTTCTTGTCGAAATGAAGAGAATCCACGACGAGACCCGGGACGATCCCGCCTGGCAGCATCCCGAGTTCGATCCATCGGGGATCAGCTGGAATATCGGGATCAACGATGGCACCGCGGTCTTGAACATGACAGCGGCGCAGAGCATTTGCACCGTCTACTTCCGTCCGGCGCCCTTTCACGATGCGGAAGCACTGATCGATCGATCCAGGAAAGCGGCCGCGCAGTGCGGGATCGATCTCGAAGTGCTCTGGACTGGGCAACCGTTGTATGTCGATCCTGAATCGGACTTCGTCCGTGAGGTTCTGGGGTTGTCCGGATGCGCCAACAGCCAAACCGTCTGCTACGGAACCGACGCGGCCGTGTTGAAGGGTATGAAGAAATTGCTGGTGCTGGGCCCCGGCGACATCGCCCAGGCCCATACTCACGACGAGTGGATTCTCGTGGATCAGCTCGAGAAAGGGTCGGAACTGTACGCCAGACTGATTCGTCAGTGGTGCCTCTGAAGGGTCTTCCGGAAGCGCCGTGCGCCACGCTCGAACCGGAGTGCTGATGATGCAGTCGTCGCAGGAAAGGCGCCAAGGCTCGTTGCAGGTGTCCGCTCTGTGGTGAGCCCCCAACGAGGGCGCCGTGATACAGGCAACCATGCTGGGACTCCTATCCCGTCTTTGGCCTCGCCCCCTGTAATCCGTTGTGTTCGAAGGGCCAAGAACTGGCGTTCTCGTCTAAGGCCATCCATCGGCATCTCGGGGCCGGCCCCGCCGGGCGAGGGGGTCGACGAGCCAAGGCTCGCCGCAGGTCACTTCCCAGACGTTGCGTTCCGAGGCAGTCCTGACCTCAGATCCGCAGGCCAGCGAACCACAGGTCCGCGGCCCAGAACGCGAAGAACAGGACGCTCACCCAGCCGTTAACCGCGAAGAACGCGGCGTTGACGCGTGACAGGTCCTCAGCCCGCACTAGCGACTGCTCGTAAGCCAGCAGCAGAGCGATCGCGCCGATGCCAGCCAGCGCTAGGGTGCCCAGGTCCAGGCTTCTCCACGCCAGCAGCAGCACCGCGATCATGCCTGCGTGCAGGAATCTCGAGACCAGCAATGCCCTCGCGACTCCTAGGAGGGCCGGGACCGAATGCAGGCCCGTCGCGCGGTCGAAGTCAACGTCCTGGCACGAGTAAATGATGTCGAATCCGGCGGTCCACAGGGTTACTGCTGCAGAAAGCAACAGAATCCGTGGGTCGATGGTCCCCCGAATTGCGATCCAGGCCGCTGCCGGCGCAATGCCGAGAACCGCTCCCAGCACCAAGTGGGACAGCGCCGTGAATCGCTTGGTGTAGGAATACGCGAGAGCGAATGCCAATGCGAACGGGCTAAGCTTCAGGCACAGTGGGTTCAGCTGGCCTGCGGCGATCACGAGAACGGCACTCGAGAGCGCGACGAACGCCGCCGCGAATCGTCTCGAAAGTGCTCCCGCGGGGAGCGCCCGCCCTGCCGTACGGGGGTTCCGTGCGTCGATCGAATCGTCGATCAGCCGGTTGAACGCCATCGCGGCTGAGCGCGCGGCCACCATCGCGACGACGATCCAGCAAAGCTTCCAAGCCACTTCGCTCGCGCCGAGCCGGGAGCCTCGCAACGCCAGCATCGCTCCCGTGAAGGCGAACGGCAGGGCAAACACCGAGTGCTGGAACTTGATGGCCTCGAGAACCTCGCCCGTCTGCCGGAAGAAGTCCCTCATCCTTCGGTGCCGAGCAGGTCGGCCAGTGCAAGTCCGCGGTCGGACTGCCGCATCAGGCTTTCCCCGACCAGGAACCCCTGGTAGCCCGCGTCTAGCAGGCGCTTGAGGTCGTCCGGCTTGCGTATGCCACTTTCGCTGATCCGCAGGACGCCGGCTGGAAACCGCCCGGCGAGGTCCAGCGAGGTCTGGAGCGAGACCTCCATCGTCTTGAGATTGCGGTTATTCACGCCCACGAAATCCGCGCCTGCCGCAAGCGCGCGCTCGAGTTCGTCGCCATCGTGAACCTCCACCAGGGCGTCGAGTCGAAGTTCCCGAGCTGCGGAGAGCAACTCGCGCAGCTCGCCGTCTTCCAGCACGGCCACGATGAGCAGGACGCAGTCGGCACCGGCCGAGGAAGCCTGCAGCACGTGGTACCGCTCCAGCGTGAAATCCTTCCGCAGCACGGGCAGGGAGGTCGCCGTCCGGGCCGCGACCAGGTCGTCCATGGAGCCTAGGAAGAACTGCTTGTCGGTCAGGACTGACAGGGCGGCCGCACCGGCCCTCTGGTAGCCGCGGGCAATCTCCGCCGGGTCGAATTGCTCGGCCATGAGCCCGGCTGAAGGCGAGGCCTTCTTGATTTCGGCGATTACCGCCGGTCGCTTCAATTCCAGAGCGGCCCGGAATCCGCGGCGTGCCCGGATCGCCTTCCGCTCGAGATCTGCTTCCTTGACAAGGGATCGGTCGGCGACGAGTTCCGCGCGCTTGCGCACGACAATCTGATCCAGAATCGCCAGGTCCTTTGCTTGCGGGGCCGCCATCACATGTACAGCCCGCCGCTGACGTTGAGTACGTGGCCGGTCACGTAACCGGCCTCCTCGCTCGCGAGGTAGCAAACCGCAGCGGCGATCTCGTCGAGCCGTCCCATGCGACCGAGTGGAACCTGCGCGATGATCTTCGACCGGGACGTCTCGTCCAAGGCCTGTGTCATGGCGGTGTCGACGAATCCCGGCGCGACGGCATTGACCGTGACATTGCGGCCGGCGAGTTCCAGCGCCAAGGACTTGGTCAGCCCCACAACGCCCGCCTTCGAGGCCGAATAGTTGGCCTGGCCCGCGTTGCCCGAGAGGCCCACGACCGACGACACGTTGATGATGCGACCCCAGCGCTGGCGGACCATGCTCCTCATCAGCGCCCTCGCGCAGCGGAAGCTCCCAGTCAGGTTCGTGTCGATCACGCGCTGCCAGTCGTCGTCGCGCATTCTCATCGCCAGCCCGTCGCTGGCGATGCCTGCGTTGTTGACGAGGATGCCAATGGCCCTGCCGTGGGCGGCGGCCATCGCATCGACCGATCCTTGGTCCTGCACGTCGAGGGCCACGGCGTCCGCGCTGCCTCCTTCGGCGCGAATCTCGTCCACCAGGGTCGCCAGCTTGTCAGTCTGGCGTGCGCCGACAATCACCTTGGCCCCCTTGGCGGCCAGTGCCTTGGCGCAAGCTCGTCCGATTCCCTGGCTGGCGCCCGTGACGAGGGCAATCCGGTCTTTCATGCGGCGATGGCCTCCACGGCGGCTAGGTCGTGCGTGCTCCTGCCGCGAATCGACCGGTCGATGCCCCGCATCAGCCCGGTCAGGACCCGTCCCGGCCCCACCTCCACGAACCGGTCCACGTCCCTGGAAATCAAGTGGCGAACGATACGTTCCCAGAGCACGGGGTTCGGGATCTGCTGCAGGAGTCCCTCCCGCGCGTCCTCGCCCGAGAGGATCTCGCGCGCCTGCCAGTTGTTGACGAGCGGGACAGTCAAGGCGACGAACCGCGTTGATTCGAGGTCCGGAGCCAGGTTGCTTCCGGCAGGCGCCATCAACTCGCAGTGGAAAGGCGCGCTGACCTCGAGGATCACAGCTCTCCTTGCTCCGGCTGCCTTGGCCAGCACCACAGCGCGGCTGACAGCTTCCGCGTGCCCGGCGATGACGACTTGCAATGGCGAGTTCAGATTGGCCGGCGATACCACTTGACCGCTCGCCGCTTCCGTGCAAACCCGTCGGGCCGTGTCGGCGTCGATGCCGAGCAGCGCGGCCATCGCGCCAACGCCGTCCGGAACTGCCTCCTGCATGAGGCGGCCTCGCTTGCGCACCAGCCGGACCGCATCTTCGAATGCCACGGAACCAGCGGACACCAGCGCCGAGTACTCGCCCAGGCTGTGGCCGGCCACGTAGTCCGGCTCGATCCCCTTCGCGCGCAAGACATCGAGGGTCGCGACCGAAGCCGTCAGGATGGCCGCCTGCGTGTTCTCGGTCTGCCGGAGGTCCTCTGCCGGGCCCTCGAAGCAGAGCCTTGAGAGAGGAAAGCCGAGCGCGTCATCCGCTCTCTCGAATACCGCGCGCGCCTCGGGGTACCGCTCGGCGAGCTCGCGTCCCATTCCCGGCGCTTGCGAACCTTGACCCGGGAAGAGAAAAGCGGTCACGGACATCGGCCGGTAGCCAGAATCCGAGTTTAGCAACTGGCCTGCTCCAAGCTTCAATTTCCGATCGGGTGCGAGAATTGATTGCGTGAACGCGAAGGTGCGGGTCGAGAAGCTGGTCTACGGCGGGGCCGGCCTTGCCCGCCATGGCGATGCTACGGTATTCGTCCCGTTCGTCTTGCCGGGCGAGGAGGTCGAAGTTGACCTGGCGAATCGTCCCGGCGGCATTCTGCATGGCTCCGTGACGGCCTGGGTCGAACAGTCAGCGGAACGGACCGAGGCTCCATGCCCCGTGTTCGGTCGATGCGGCGGGTGCCACTACCAGCATGTCTCCTACGCCGACGAGTGCCGGTACAAGGCGGCGATACTGCGCGAGACGCTCCGGCGAATAGGGGGGCTCCGGTGGGACGACGAGATCGAGATGGCGAGCTCGGATCCCTGGGGGTACCGCAACCGTACCCAGCTCCATCTCGACCGCCGGGACGGCAAGCCGACCATCGGTTTCCTTGCGCCTGGATCGCATCGACACGTCGATGCAGTCGAATGCCCCATCAATTCGCCCAAGCTGAACGAGCTGCATCGAACGCTCTGTGAGATGGCTGCCGACCGCCGATTTCCTCAGGGCTTGCGATCGGTGGAGTTCTTCACGCACGGAAACCAAGTGCAAATGAACCTGCCAAGGCGTCCGGGGACGTTGCCCAGAAGGTTCTGGTCCTGGTGCGGCGAGCGCCTCGGAGTAGCTGGCCCGGGTGCCCCGCTGGACTATGCATGCGGGCCGGACGTTTTTCGGGTCAGCGGACGATCATTCTTCCAGGTCAATCGGTTCCTTGCCGACAAGCTGGCGGCACTCGCAGCGGGACAGACAGAGGGACAGCTTGCGCTCGATCTCTACTGCGGTGTTGGATTGCTGACGCTGCCTCTGGCAAGGCGGTATGAAACCGTCATCGGCGTCGATTCTGCCGAAGGGGCTTTGCGTGACCTCCAAAGCAATGCGACGCGAGCCAGACTCAGCGTGCGAGCGGTGCACCTGGGAGTCGCACACTTCCTGCAGGGATTCTCGGAACGCCCCGAACTGATCGTCGCGGACCCTCCCAGGGCCGGCCTCGGAGGCGAGGTTGTCAAGCAGATCCTGCGCCTCGGGCCGGCGGAGTTACGACTAGTTTCCTGCGATCCCGCGACACTCGCCCGCGATATCAAGTTGCTTGGGTTGGGCGGATACGCCGTCGAGAGCATTCATCTGATCGACATGTTCCCGCAGACGTTCCACATCGAAACGGTGGGGATCCTTCGACGGCGCTGAGATCAGGCCTCGGTCTGTCCGCCCGGGCGGCGGCAGTTCCGTGAGCCGGACCGCCCGCCGCCCGGCCAATGGCTGACGCTATGCCAGGATCCCGTCGATCACGTGGCCGTGCACGTCTGTCAGGCGGTAGTCGCGGCCCCCGAAGCGGTAGCTCAGGTTCTCGTGGTCAAGGCCAAGCAGGTGCAGAACCGTCGCGTGGAGATCGTGGACTGTGCACGTGTTCTCCACGACGCGGTATCCGTACTCGTCGGTCTGGCCGTAGACGAGCCCTTTCTTCAGTCCGCCTCCCGCCAGCCATAGGCTGAACCCGAACGGATTGTGATCCCGCCCGATCGTGCCCTGCGCGAACGGCGTGCGTCCGAACTCGCCCGAGAAGATGACCAGCGTCTCGTCCAGCAGCCCTCGTGCCTTGAGATCTTCCAGCAGAGCACCGACAGGCTGGTCCACCGTCAGCGCGTTCGCTCCGTGACCGAGCTCGAGCTTGTTGTGCTGGTCCCACGGATTGCCCATGCCATCCGATTTGCCCGGCGTACTGACCATCGTCAGCTCGACGAAGCGCACGCCGCGCTCGATGAGGCGCCGGGCAAGCAGGCACTGCTTGGCGTAAGCCGAGGTCGAGGGGTTTTCGGAATCGACGCCGTACAGCTTCCTTGTCGCTTCGGTCTCGCTGGCAAGATCGACCAGTTCCGGCACCGCGCTCTGCATGCGGTAGGCCGTTTCGTAGTTCGCGATTGCCGCCTCGATCGGCTCATGGCTCCCCACGCTTGCTAGAAAGCCCGCGTCCATTCGCCGAACGAAGTCCAGCTGCCTTCGCTGCCTCTGGTCGGGTTCGGACGGAACGACATTCCGGAGCGGCTCGTCGCGGCCCGGATGAATGAGGGATGCCTGATTGACGGACGGCAGGAAGCCGTTTCCCATCATGTTGATGCCGCCGTGAGGAATCCCTCCCCCTCCCGTCACGACGAAACCGGGAAGATTCCGGTTCTCGCTGCCCAGGCCGTAGGTGACCCATGCACCCATGCTCGGAAAGCCCGCGAACGGCAAGCCGCAATGGAAGTAGTAGTTGCTTTGCGCGTGCTCCATGAACTTCGCGGTCATCGAGCGGACTACGCAAAGTTCGTCGGCCATCTCGCCGATGTGCGGAAAGAGGTCGCTGACCGGAATCCCGCTCTCGCCGCGATGGCGGAATTCCCACGGGCTCGGAAAGATGTTCCCGTCGTTGTTGAACATCGTCCGCTCGGTCTTGAACGGCATCGGATCGCCCGCCTCTTTCGCAAGCCTGGGCTTGGGATCGAACGAGTCGATGTGCGACATCCCGCCGGACATGTAGCAGAAAATGACGTTCTTCACCTTCGCGGCGTAGTGGGGAGACTTGGGGCCAAACGAAGCCGCCGCACCGGCGTCTTCGGCCAGAAGAGCCGCGGCGGCCAGCATGCCGAAGCCCGTCGACGTGGTCCGGAGCATCTCCCTGCGGCCGTACCGGCGGGGAACTCGGGGCGCTCCGAGCGGATTGATCCTAGCGGACATAGAGGAACTCCTTGAAGTTGAAGAGCGTGTGCGCCAGTCGGCTCCAGATCTCCGGTTCCCTCAGGACGTCGCGCTCGATGGTGCGTTCCTCTTCCGCAAGCCCGCGGACAAACGCCGTCGCGTCCGACCGCTCGCCGGCAGTCGGCAGGCGTCCCAACGCCTTGCTGTACATGTAGTCCACCCTGCTTGCCACAGAGTGGCCCTCGCCATCGGCGAGGCGCTTGCCCCACGTCTCGGCGGATCTGACGACGAACGGGCTGTTCATCATGGCCAGCGACTGGGCCGGGACGTTCGTCTCGTCGCGCCGGCCCCGGGTCGTGGACGGAGTCGGCTGGTCGAACACTTCCAGGAACGGATTGGTCCGGTTGCGGCGGATCTCCTGGTAGACGCTCCGCCGATTGTCGCCGTAGATGGAGGAGCCGGGTCCTTCGCGCTCGTCGTACATGTTGCGCGACGAAAGCGGCCCCCCGTACATGCTGGAGTCCAGCCTTCCCGAGACCGCAAGAATAGCGTCGCGAATGGCTTCCGCTTCCAGCCTGCGAACGGGCATGTGCTGCAGCAAGACGTTCGACGGATCGGATTCGAGCGCGGCGCGGGACGGGGTGCTGGCCATCTGGTACGCGCTTGTGGTGACGAGCAGCTCGATCAGCGCCTTGATCGACCAACCGCCTTGCACGAACCTCCCCGCGATGTAGTCGAGCAGTTCCGGATGCGAGGGCCGTTCGCCGAGGGCCCCGAAGTTGTCGGGAGTTGCGACGATGCCTCTACCGAACATATGCCCCCAGATCCGGTTTGCCATTACCCGCGATGTCAGGGGGTTGGCAGGGCTCGCCACCTCCTCGGCCAGCCGCAGTCGAACCAGGCCGGGATCCGAGTAGCTTCGTCCGCCTAATGCCGTCAGGAACCGCCTGGGCACCGCATCGCCCCGCTTCCGTGGGTCGCCGCGAACGAGGAGCGGCTGGTCGGGCGAGCCTTCTTCGATGATTCCGGGGAATCGCCGAGGCGCCGAGATCTCAGATTCCAGCCGCCTGTACTCAGCGACCAGCGGACTGGCGTCCGCGATTTCCTCGAGCGTTCTCGGCAGCAATCCTCGCCGGACGAAGTAGTCCAGGAACGCTGCTTGTCGCTCGTCCAGAGTGCCGCCGCGCCAGGCTTCCGAGACGGTCGCAATCTGGCGGGCGAGGAGCAGCCGGAGGTCGGCGGCCGACTCCGGGGCGTCTGCGTCTAGGAAGTAGAGAATCGGCTCGACAGTCGTTCGGGGCTCGCCCTTGTCGTTGTGGAACGCCACGGCCGCCGCTCCGATGGCCGACCGGCCGTGCTTCGGCCGTTCCGGGCGAGGCTCCTTCTTGCTGTCGACGGGATCCAGGACGAAGTTGGTCGAGTCCTCGCGCGTCGTGAATTCGATGTAGCCGGTGAAGCCCTTCCAGAATTCGGTCTTCCACTGCCACCACTGCATCCTGTCGCTGCGAGGGCTGTATCGCTGATGGTAGATTCCGCCGCCCGGCAGGGGGTAGTTCTCCACGATCAGGCGCGCGAAACTCAAGTCCCCGCCCAGGACCTTGACGCTGATGTAGTCCGTGTCGATTTCGAAGCGTGGTGACTGCATCACTCCGGCGTGCTTCGTGGTCAGCAGGTGGGTGTACGCTCCGCCCGGATAGATGCCCTCGAGGACGATGTCGCCCTCGTGACGGACATGGAACTCGCCAGGTGCCGAGGGCTCCTCGCGAGTGCCCGCTCCGTGGCTGACCCACTCCTCGTAGTCTGCTCCGCTGAGATCCCAGATGCGTTCGAAGTTCCGGCTATTGAAGGCAGCTCTTGACTCGATCTCGCGATTCCACTCCTCCCGCAGCCCGTTCCAGGTCTCCAGGAACTGCCCTTCGTCCTGGTCGAGAAGCGCCATCCACGCATTCAGCGGGCTCGACTCGTCGCATGCCGCCTCCTCCATTGCTCGCTTCACGGCAAGGTCCTCGCCAGCCCAGATTCGGCGCGCTAGGCCATCCGCTACCGCGATCCACGCATCGGCGACTGTCTTGCGGATGCGATCCTTCAGGTCCCGCAGCTCGCTCGCGTGGAGATCGAGGATAGCGGGGGAGTCCACGGCTCTCATGGTCGGCCGCGCCCCGTAGAGGATGCCGAACAGTGCGTAGTAGTCGTCCTGGCTAATCGCGTCGAACTTGTGGTCATGGCAGCGAGCGCAAGACACGGTCAGGCCTTGGAATGCCTTCGAAAGCACGTCGATCTGGTTGTCTGTCCACTTGACTCGCTCTTCCCACGGGTCTACGGGTTGGTAGCCGAGCTCCACCACCCTTAGATGGGCCGTGCCGAGAATCGATTCGTTGATGCCCTCGTCGGAATCGACGCGGGGATTCTCCAGCAGGTCTCCAGCAAGGTGCTCTCGAACGAGCTGGTCATACGGCGTGTCCGCGTTCAGGGCACGGACCAGGTAGTCGCGGTATTGCCACGCTTCCGGGACCTTCGGGTCGCCCTCGCTCCCGTGCGAGTCCGCGTACCGTACAAGATCCATCCAGTGGCGCGCCCAGCGCTCCCCGAAACGCTCCGAATCGAGCTTGCGACGAACCAGCTTGGTGTACGCGTCGGGAGACTCGTCGCGGGCAAATTCCTCGACTTCCCCCGGTTCCGGCGGCAGCCCGGTCAAGTCGAACGATAGCCGACGAACGAGAGTGCGCCGGTCAGCCGAAGCCGCCGGACGCAGTCCGTTGTCCTCGAGCTTCGCAAGGATGAAGTTGTCGACGGGGTTGGCCGGCCAGGCCTCGTTCTCGACTAAGGGAGCTTTGACGTCCCTGACGTCCTGCCACACCCAGTGCGCCTGCTTGCGGGCATCCAGATCGAACGAATCCGATCCGGCATCGGTGACTGCCGGCTCGTCGGGCCACGGCGCGCCCACTCGGATCCATTCGGCGAATGCTTCGATCACGTCGCCTTCCAAGCGGCCGGTGGGCGGCATCAAGACGGGCTCGCCACGCAACATCTGCATCAGGCGGCTGCCAGTGGCATTTCCGGGGAGAATTGCTGGCCCGGAGTCACCGCCCGCAAGCATTGCTTCACGGCTATCGAGCCGGAGGCCAGCGAATGGCGTATCAATCTGGGAACTGTGGCAGGAATAGCATTGCCCGGCTAGTACCGGCCGGACCTTGCGTTCGAAGTACTCGAACTGATCGCTCGAAATCTGCGCGCCCCGTGCGTAATCCGCGGCCACCCCGAACGAGAGCAGCGCTAGCCCGACCGCGGTGCCCGACAAACCTCGAAGCTGGGCTAGGTTTTGAGTCATGCTTGCCTGCTGGCCCCCGCGTTGCGTCGGAACTCATCGCGACGGATTTCGGTTGCCGATTCTACTCTAGCGACAACTTCGGTCGCTCGGCCCGAATCTGCCGAAAGATCTTCCATGCGGAGTAGAACCCGCCAAGGGACGGGAAGGCCGACGAAGGCCTTCCAACAGAATCGTTGCCAGCGAATCTGTTGCGAACCGTTTGAAGTGTCCGATTCGATAGGCAACTCGTCCATCTCCGGTTTCTGCCTCGCTTGGGATCAGGCCGGGTGGTTGCGTTCACGAGCGCACGTGTCCGCCACGGGACCTCAAGGTCGAAGTCGACGCGATCGCTTGCGCGACGAACAGCCGATCCACCATTGGACGGCAGGGAAGGGTCCCTGGCGCCCAAGCAGAGACTAATTTCAAGTTGTGCTCGGCAACCTGCCGTCCAAACTGGCCGAGGCGTCGCAGGCTCCGGTTCCGCAGCGGTACCGGAGCGAGCGCGCCAGAGAGACGCGATAACCTGTATGGAGCGGCTAGGTCTTGGCCGACGAGGAGCCTACGTAGCAATGACAACGTCCCGCCGATCCTTCATCGCTTCCGCTGCCATCGGCAGCGCCGTTCCGATGACGGCTGCCTCAGCCAGCCGAATCATCGGTGCCAACGACCGTATCCGCTTGGGCCTCATCGGCTGCGGAGGGATGGGACGCGGCGATTTGCGCGACATGCTGCGTGCGGGGAACACCGACGCGGTTGCCCTATGCGATGTCGACGATTCCCAGATGGAGCGGACGCAGAAGAGCGTCGTCTCGAGCTTCGACCAGGAAGCGGAGCTGCGGACGCGCGATTTCCGGCGCGTGCTTGACCGCGACGACATCGACGCGGTGATCGTGGCGACGCCCGACCACTGGCATGCCCTGCCGACCGTCGAGGCATGCAAGGCAGGCAAGGACGTCTATGTCGAGAAGCCCCTGGCGATGACCGTCTGGGAAGGCCGGCAAATGGTCGACGCCGCGCGCAAGTACGATCGCGTCGTTCAGATGGGCACGCAGCAGCGCTCGGGCGCCCAGTACCTTGCGGCCAAGGAGTATCTCGATAGCGGCAAGCTCGGGAAGGTTCGGCTTGTGCGTTGCTGGGCCTATCTGGACTGGAAGGGCGAGACCCCTCATCTGCCCGACGGTCCGGCACCGGACGGCGTGGACTACGACATGTGGCTCGGCCCAACGCCCGAGCGACCGTACAACCGCAATCGCTTTCACTTCAGCTTCCGCTGGTACTGGGACTACTCCGGGGGCCTGATGACGGACTGGGGCGCTCACATGATCGATATCGCCAACTGGTACATGGGCATCAAGTCCCCGACTTCGGCCATGTCCGTTGGCGGCAAGTTTGCCTACCCGAAGGACGCGATGCAGACCCCTGACACGCAGCAGGTCCTGTACGAGTTCCCGGACTTCTCGATGGTGTGGGAGCACGCGCTTGGCGTCGGGCGCGGTCCCGCGGACCGCGAGCACGGCGTTATGCTGCATGGCGAGAAGGGGATCCTGATCGTTGACCGCCAAGGCTGGGAAGTGTTGCCCGAGACGGATCGCATCGACAAGGCAGCGCGTGAATACAAGGCTGCGGGCGTGCCGTACCAGGCCTACCGGCCAGACCGGGAGGACATGCATCTCGATCATGTGAAGAATTTTCTCGAGTGCATGCGAACGAGGGAGCTCCCTCGCTCGGACGTGGAACTCAGTCACAATTCGATGATCGGCTGCCACCTCGGCAACGCAGCAGTGCGCACGGGCCGGCGGGTCTACTGGGACGTCGAGAACGAGCGAGTTGTCGACGACCCGGAGGCCGAGGCGATCATGTACAAGAGGCCTTACCGCAAGCCGTGGAAGCTGGAGGTTTGACCGCCGGACGGCGTGCGCCCGCATTGGCGCGCTGCCTCGGACATCCGCAATGAAGCCGGAGTCGCCGCAAGGGGCGCGACCCTAGCCAATTCTCGGAGTGCGGGGGCTTGGCGGAGACCTGGACCAGGTCGTCGCGAACCGCTCTTTCTAGGGCTCCATCCTGCCGCGGATCAATCTCACGATAGGCTCCACTGGCCTCGATAGCTTCGCTGCAGCATGGCGCTTGCCCCCGGGTCCCCGATGATCCGCTCGGAATCGGGATTCCACCGCAGTTCGCGATCCTTCAGCATGGCGATGTTGCCGAGATGCGCGATGGTGACGGAGCGGTGCGCGGCCTCGACCGGCGCGACTGTCGGCTTCCGCGAGAAGCAGCTGTCGACGAAGTTCGTCACGTGGTTCGTGCTGCGGTACAGCTGGGTCTCCTTGCGGCCCAGCGGCTCCGTGACCAAGCCCCGTGCGCTGACCTCGTGAGTGCCCCGGTTTGCCCACGCCCAGCCGTCCCGCCCCTCGAACCGGACTCCCCCGCGTTCCTTGTTGGAGCAGATCAGGCGCACGCCGTTCTTGTAATCGCACTCGAAGTGGAACTCGGTCGCCGTGTCGTAAATAGGATGCTTGGCGAACTTGCCCTTGGGCGACCGGATCGCAACAGGGCCGGATGCGTCCATCCCCAGGCCCCACTGCGCAATATCCAGGTGGTGCGCGCCCCAGTCCGTAACCTGCCCGCCCGAATAGTCGGACACCCAGCGGAAATTGACGCCGACGCGTGCCGGTGCGTAGGGCACTTCAGGAGCGGGTCCCAGCCACATCTCGTAGTCGAAGCCGTCCGGCACTGGCTGCGTGTCGGTCAGGTGCGCCGTCTTGCCGTAGTCCGGCCTGCCGGGTGGCAGCCCTACTCTTACCGTGTGGATCTTTCCAAGCCGGTTGTTGCGGACGGCCTCGCACACCTTGCGGAAGTTGCTGTTGGACCGCTGCTGGCTTCCGGTTTGCCAGATCACACCCGCTGTTCTCACTGTGTCCGAGATGGCTCGCCCCTCCCGCACGGTCAGTCCCAGGGGCTTCTGGCAGAAGATGTCCTTGCCTGCCCGCGCCGCTGCAATGGCGATGAGAGCGTGCCAGTGGTCAGGGGTGCCGACATAGACGGCATCTGCGTCAGCTTGGCCAACGAGCTCCCGGAAGTCCTCGAATGACAGGCAGGAGTTGTCTTCGTAGTGCTCGTTCACGATCTGGCGCGCGGGCTCGCGGCCTCGGACCGAGCCATCCCAGTACCCGCTTCCCTCGCGGTTTACATCGCAAACGGCGACCACGCGGACCCGCTCGTCTTGCAGGAAGATCCGCATCCAGTTGGTGCCGTTGTTCCCGGTTCCGATGAACCCGATGGTGCGCTTGTTGCTCGGTGCATCCTGGCCTAGGACTCGAGCAGGGACGATCGCCGGAAAGCCAAGGACGCTTGACTTCACGAAAGTGCGCCGCGTTGCCGTAGGATGTGCCATGACGGCTACTACTGTAAACCGCAGGATGCGGCGTCACAAGACCGCCGCGCGGTCCTCGTCACTGTCTTTGGGCTCTGTTGCGGAATTGACGACGTGCGCCCCGATGTCTAGGACAGCGCGGTGCTTTCCACCCCACGCGGCCGCGTATGGCGACGCGCCACACCCGCCCGCCTACGAGATCAATTGGAGGGGGTCCTCGCCATTTCGCTGCGGAGGAATCAAGGTGAAGCATCAGCGCAGAAGACGTGGGTTGTCGCATGTCGAATAGAAGCAAGGTTCCGGCAGCCAGGCCCCGCACTAGTACTTGACCCCATGCCCCAATTGAAACCCTGGGCCAGACACGCGAGCGTTCATTGGGAAGTGCTCCTTCCGAGGAAGCTCCCTACCTAGGCTAGAGCGCTACGACAACCTCACGCCGGGGCCGGTCCGGCCTGTAAGGAGGATGGCAATGGACAGCAATGCGAAGCAGCGCCTCGCCCGCAGGGGATCGACGTGGGAGCGCCAAGCGGCGGGCCTGCGGTCCGCCGAACGACGGCGGAGAGCCCAGCGTTCGGCTGTTCCGCACGACGATGCTGGCGCTGGAGGAGCTGGCCAACTCGAAATGCGGGGGCCCGGCGTAAGTTCTCTGACGCGGTGCAGGCCCTGACGGAACACTTCTGCTTTCCGTGATGGACAGAATTGTTCCAGACGATTCTCAGCCAATGTCTGCCACCGTGCCCTGCGCCGCTACCGTCTCTGGCGCAACTGCCCGCACATCCCTCCATGATTCCCGGCTGCCATGCGAACTCACCTCCTGCCTTGCAGAGACGCAATCTTGAGAGTTGCTTCGTGGGAAATGCCCGGGTCTACGACATTATGTTGATGCCGCAGGGATTTCGGCCCGTTGAGCTCAGAAGTCCTCGTAGCCACCGCCGAGCACGCAGCAGCGCAAGGCGAGGATGGCGTTGGCTCCGTGGACTGTCCAGCGCATCCCGGACTGCTTCAGTCTCGATCCGACGACCATTTTGCACCCAGACTCAACAATTCCCGATCCCACGCACAGGCCCTGGGCGCGGAAGTCGGGGTAGCGCATGCGGCCACGGTTCTTCTCGATGTAGTCGGCGCACTTGCCCGCCGGCTCGCAGGTGCCGGCGTGGGCGCGCAAGGTGGCGAGGAGACCGTCGAGACGGCCTTGCTCGAGATCGTCGCAGCGGGCATGGGCCCAGGCCTTGACCTGCGCCGGGTTGCCGTCGCAGAGCGCCCGAGCCGCCTGCCACAGATGCTCCTTAGCGTGCCAGAGATCGACGATCTGGATCGCGTCCGGATAGCCCTCGCCCGCGGTTCGCCAGATCCACTGGGCGCCGTCGCCGAGGATCACTCGGCGTCGCGCGAGCGTGAAGCCGCGCCGCTCGGCTTCGCGGCGCATGCGCTGGGCGAAGGCGGCCGGGCGGGGGTCGGTGTCGGGGCTGGCGGCGCTCTCGATCGCGGCCGAACAGGAGACCGAGCCGGGGTCGCGGACGGGGCGGCCCTCGGAGTCGGTGGTCTCGGCGCTCCAGACCACGACGAGCTTGGCTTCGCGCGTCTTGGCGGACCCGTCCGGCTGCTTGCCGGCGCGTCCGGACGTCTCGCTCTTGCGCACCGGCACGCCGGTGCCGTCCACGCCGAGGTACATGGTCGGGGCGGGGGGCGGAGCCGGCTCGGCCGGCCCCTGTTGCTCGCGCGCGGCGATCTCGCGGCCCAGGGCCTCGGCGGTGCGCTGGACGTGCTTGGTGCCCACGCGCACTCCGGCCAGGTCGTCCAGCAGTCCGCTGGCCTGCGCGAAACTGACCAGGGCGGCGGACGCGCCGCTCATGCGGGCCACGCCCGGGGACAGGTCGGTGCGCGCCATGCCCAGCGCGCGGTCGCGCGGGAAGAAGCCCTTCCCGCAGGCGGGGCAGTGGTAGTAGGCGCGCTGCAGGGTCAGGCTGCCCAGGACCGTCTCGAAGGTCTTGGCGCGGCGCCCGGCGTAGCGCGCCGGCTGCCCGCAAGGGCACGGCCGGGCCGGGCCGGCGTGATCGCTGCGGTCGGCGTTGAAGCGGAGTTCGACGGCGCGCGCCGCCAGTTCCAGCGCGCGCTGCCGCAGGCGGGACTCCAGGGCCTCGAAGTCGACCGCGTCCGCGGCGCCGGGAGCTACGAAACGGGCGAGCTCGGCTTCGATGGCGGGGGCGAAGGCCTGTGCGCAGGCTTTTTTCTTGCCTCGGCCCGGGTGTTGGTGCCGGTCTGGCGCAAGCGGGCGTCGGCGAGCTGCTCGCTGAGCTCGACGAGAGCGGCGGTCAGGCGGCGGAAGCGCTGGTACTCGTCGAGCTGGGTCTGGACGGCGGCGGCGGCGGCGGTTGGCAGGGAGCGTGAGGTGCGCTTGCCATCGATGTTGCGCACGAGCAGGAAGTAAGGGCCGTGGCCGGGATCGCCTTCCTGGCGGCAACGGCAGGAGGGGGTGCTGCACTTCATGTAGCGGTGGACGAGGGAGCCGGGGCGCATGTCGCCGATGGCGGCGAGTTCGGCGAGGATGCTGCGACGGTTCTGCTCGAGGGCGGAGATGTCGGGGGTAGCGGGCATGAGGCCTCCTAGCCTTAACTATATAGGTTAAAGCCAAGAGCTCGCAACACAAGCGGAATGAATGCAGTCCGAACCCGCACCTACTAGATTCGGGCTATCTCAAGACGGTGTCGTACACCCGAAATGCCCGCGGTGATTGACGTCGGGTTCACAATCGTGTACAATATGAGCGCTGAAGTGGGCACTCCGCCACGGTTGTGCGGAGCGCATGTTTGGTTGAGTTTGCTGTGATTGATAGAGGATTCGCACGTAGGAACCATTCCTTGGTGCGCCCACACCCCATCTCCCAGCTGTACGGAATTTTCGTTGGAGGACCCAAGAAGTGCCTAGAGCAAAGTTTTTGCTAGTGATCGCGTGCGCAGCCATGTTGTGGCTGGTGCCAGGCGATGCGCTGGCGCAGTCGCAGGCGACGCTCGTGGGGTCGGTTACCGACCCCACTGGCGCTGCCGTTCCCGGGGCGCAGATCACTGTGTCCAACCTGAGTACCGGCCTTGAACGCACGGTGGAAACCAATGAAGTCGGCCAGTTCAGAGTGTTCCCGCTGAATCCTGGGGATTACAGCGTGCTGGCCTCCACGGCTGGCTTCAAGTCGCAGATTCGCGACGGAGTGGCGCTCCAAGTAGCCGACGTGGTGGAGCTCAACTTCACCATGGAACTCGGCGATGTCACCGAGACGATCGAGGTGACGGGGGCGGCCCCGGTCATGCAGACGCAGGAAGCTTCGGTGTCGGGCGTTGTGGTCACCGAAGAGTTGCAGCGGCTGCCCGTGAATCAGCGCAATTTCACGCGCTTGATCCTTCTGATGCCCGGCACCAGTTCCCGCCGGCGCAGCCAGTCGCGTGGCACGGGTGAGTCCGGCACGCAGCTGTTTTCAGTCAACGGCGGTCGCCCGCAGGACAACAGCTACATCCTCGACAACGTGGATGCGAACATGCAGATGATGAATTCCCCGGGGATCTCACCCCCGATGGACGCCATTCAGGAGTTCAAGGTTGCCACGAACACTGGCTCGGAGTTCGCCCGCTCGGCCGGTGCGAACGTGAACTTGGTCATGAAGTCCGGGTCGAGGGAAGTCCACGGATCCGTGTACGAGTACTTCCGGAACGCTCAGCTCGACGCCAACGAGTTCTTCTTCAACCGGAATCGGAACGCGTCCTCTCCAGAGCGCGTGCCCTTCAACCTCAACCAGTTTGGAGCGGCTGTAGGCGGCCCCATTCCCGGCCTGCGTGACAAGATGTTCTGGTTCGCCTCGTGGGAGGGCTTCCGACGGCGCCGCGGCAGCAACCAGACCTACTCCACGCCGCCGAGCGACTTCCGCTCGGGCGACTTCTCCCGCATCGCCGCGGGCGTGACGCGCCCGACACCGGGAGCGATCATTGACCCGCTGACAGGGAACCCGTTCCCCAACGCCGTCATTCCGGCGTCCCGCCAGAATCGGGCGATTCCGGCCGCGATCTCTCTGACGCATCCCGGCGGGCCAAACCGGGCTGGCGACACGAACAACTTCATCGGCAACCGCAGCCAGCGCAATGACCGGGACCAGATTCACGTGCGTTGGGATTACAACATTGATTCAAACGACAATGTCTTCTTCCGCATCAGTAACCAGAATGCCGACCTCGTGAATCCGAGCAGCAATCCCAACTTCACATCCAACTCGGAGTTCGACGTCTTCAACTACGGCGGGACCTGGAACCATATTTTCGGGCCCACCACGGTCATGCAGCTGACATTCGGGACCAATCAGCCGAACAATCCCCGCCTGGGCGCGCACCAGGGCGGAGTGACGCGCGGGGACTTCCTCGACCAGACCGGCATGCAGATGTACCAGCGCGACGTCTTTGGCGATCCGCTCGTCAGCATGGGATTCGGTTCGTACAATGCCGGCGGCGGCGCCGGCGGAACAGTCACAGGCGACGAGGTCTACCAAGCTTCCGGCAGCCTCTCGATGGTGTTCGGCCAGCACAGCCTGAAGGTCGGCGGGCAGTATCACTACCGGCGGTTCTACACAAACACGTCGAACCCGATGAACGGTAACGCCACGTTCAATGGCCAGCTGAGCGGCTTCCCGATGGCGGACGGTCTCCTGGGCTATCCGAGCGAGATCCGCCGCGGCCAAGGCAACACCCTGACGAACGGCATCGGTCATTTCTTGATCGGCTTCGTGCAGGATGACTGGCGAGTGTCCGAGAAGCTGACCGTCAACCTGGGCATGATGTACCAGTTCGGCAGCCGCCCGTACGACACGACTGACCGCCTCGGCAACCTCTGGGTGCGCCGCGATCCCACCAGTGGCGAGTTTTTCGGCTCGTTGCTGTGGGCCGCCGAGAACCCTCAACCCGCCCCTCCTGATGGTCGGGTCCCGACTGACACACCGTTCCAGACGGGATTGCCGGCAAACCTTGGTGGCTGGGGACGTGCCTTGATCGGTTCCGACCACAACGACATCGCCCCGCGACTCGGCGTGGCGTATCAGTTTGATAGCAAGACAGTTGTCCGGGCCGGCTTCGGGATGTTCTACAACTCGACATTCGTGCAGGAATTGCAGGACCTCCGCAAGTTCTGGCCCTTCACCGTCCAGCAGGTATTCAGCCCCAACCGCGGCGGAATTGACCTGCGTATCGACGACCAGGGCCCGCCGTTCTCCTCGACAGCCGCAATCGGCGGCTGGCCGCAGCAGCCCACCAACCGCTCGCCTTACTCGATGCAGTGGAACTTCTTCATCCAGCGGCAGGTGATGAACGACATGACCCTGGACATCGGCTACGTGGGGTCGGGCAGTCGCAAGCAGATCGGCTACTCGCCTTTCAACAATGCCCTCAGGCCCGGGCCGGGCAGCGTGCAGCCCAGGCGGCTGCTGCCTTCGTTCGGTGACCTCGACGGCGGCTCCAATCAATACAACGGGTCTTACAACGCCCTCCAGGTCAAGCTGCAGAAGCGCTTCTCGGACGGCTTGCAGTTCAATCTCAACTACACCTGGCAGAAGGCGCTTGACGGCCAGTCCTCGCTTGCCGAGGTCAAGGTGCAGAATCCGTTCGATCGCCGCCAGGACTACTCGCGTTCCAGCTGGGACACCCGGCAGGTGTTCAACTTCTCGTATGTCTATGAGCTGCCGCTGGGCAAGGGCAAGCAGTTCGGTTCGGATATGAGCGGCGCGGCCAACGCGCTCCTGGGTGGCTGGGCGGTGGAAGGCATCACCAGGCTAGAGACCGGACCGCCGCTGAATATTCAGCTCGGACAGGATATCGCCAACACTGGGCGCTCACGGCAGCGGCCTAACTTGGCCGGCAATCCCAATGCAGGTCCGAAGACGCCGGACGCCTGGCTCAACGCCAGTGCATTCGAGGTCCCCGCGGACTACACGTTCGGGACGGCCGGAGCCTACATCTCGGACGCTGACGGCATCGTGTCGTTCGACGTCACGCTGGCCAAGACGTTCCGACTGACGGAGAGGCAAGGCGTGGAATTCCGCGTGGAGTTCTTCAACATCCCGAATCACGTGAACTTCAACCTGCCCCAGGAGAGGATGAACCGAGGCAACTTTAATCGGATCACCTCTCAGAGCACCAACCCGCGACAGGTCCAGCTGGCTCTGCGCTACGTCTTCTAACCGGCCTTCCCGGTCCTAGAATCACAGCCCCGCCGCGGCACGCGGCGGGGCTTTCGTATTTCCAACGCCAATACTCAGTCATGCGCCGCCCCGGGAAGCCCACGGGCCGGAAGCAGCAAATGCTCCCAGCGGCCGTTTCGCCACCGCCTTATCAATTCAGTTGTTGCCGCAGTCGCCATTCCAACCGTGCTGCGTCGTCTGGCAGGGAACAGCAAATTGCGTGACCACTCGGGAGGTCGCGGACAGCCTAGCATCTCGCTTCCCAAGATCCCGACGGCGCATACTAGCCCGAATCTGAGCTAACACCATCCATCCGCACTGCATCGTCCGCGGCGGCGGCATCTCACCTGCCGGTGGGCGCTGGATCGCCTGCCGCCCGGACTGCTTCCTTCCGGGGCGCGTCCTTTCGCGCCTCTTCCGGCCACCCCAGGCATTCCAAGCCGCGCGGCCGCCGTTCCTCGGCCCCTTCCCGGTACCGAGCGACACCGCGTTGCTCGACCGTTTCCTCGCTTTGCTGCGCCAGACTGACTGGACGGTTGGCGCCAAGCCGGCCTTCGCCGGCCCGGCCCAGGCCTCGACTCTGTCGGCCGCTACCCGCACCGCATCGCGATCTCCTACGACCGCCTGCTCTCCGTCGAGGACGGACAGGTCCGCTTCCCTTGGAAAGACGTCCTCAATCGCTCGACCCTGCTACGTCCCTCACGCCGCGTTCGAACCCTTGCAAGCTCCAAATTCGGGCGCCAGAGTCCCGGCGGGGCTTTTGTTCTGGCGGCCCCGCTCGCGCGAGGGATCTGGTCGGGCCTCCGGCAGGATCGACGAGCCAAGGCAATCACCGGGCCAGCAATCGCGAGAGGTTGCCTCCGAAAATTCTCTTCGCATCGTCCGCAGGCAGTCCGATCGAGCACAGCGAGTCGCAATGGGCGTCAAGAACTGCTCGGTGCCAGCCCCTGGGGAAGAACGACGAGTCCGACCCGAATAGCAAGCGACCCGGCCCCACCACATCCAGCGCGCGGTCAAACACCTCCGCCAGTGTCGGCTGAGGCGTCAAGTACTTCGTCCACCCGTTGCTGCTCGACGTATCGACGTATACATTCGGGGCCAAGCTGGCCAGCATCAGAGTCTCGCGGAAGTATCCAGCGCCGAAATGTGGGACCACGAAGTTCGTATCGGGATGCTCGAGGGCAACGCGGTGAAGGTCGATCGGGTTCGAGTAGCTCATGTCGAACCTCGAAGCCAAGCCGAGCTTGGCCCGAACGCCGACCGTCAGGACGCCGCAGTGAACGAACACCACTCTGCCAGGGGACTCTGCGGCCAGATCGTACAGGGGGTTCAGGCGCTCGTCCTGGACCGAGAACCCGAGCATTGCCGGAAACAGGCAGAGCCCTTGGAGTCCCAATTCCTCGAATGCCCTTCTTGCCCGTTCCACTGCATCGCCGGCGAGCGGGTTGAGCATGAAGTACCCGTAGAGTCGGTCCGGGAAAGCCCGCACTGCATCTCCTGCCGCCGATTCGTCTCCCGGCAGGCTCGCCATCAGCACCGACTTCGATACGCCGTTCCGGTCCAGCTCTCGAACCCATTCGCGCGCGAGTTCCTCGTTGCTCGCCGGCGGGGCCTCCCATCCCAGGGAAGCGACCAGCGCGTCGACATCGGCCGTGCCCTTCTGCAGTGCAAGCGCTTTAAAGAATGCCCGCGAGAACAGGTGCGCGTGTGCGTCCTGGACTTCGATTTCACCCCACGGCGATTGCATCGGTCTCCTGGCGCCCTCCCGAGATGGCTGGAATGAAATGGACTTCGGAGTCTTCGTCGAGGTCATCCAGCATGCCAAGCGTGCTGATTTCGCCATCGATGGCCACGGAGATATTGCCGCGTAGCTGCCCGCCGTCTAGCAAGCGACCGCGCAGTGCCGGATAGCGCCCGGTCAGTGCATCGACGACTTCGCCGACAGTCGAGCCGCTGACATCGAGCGTTTCGCAATTGCCGGCCAGCGGTCGCAGCATGGTTGGAATGAATACTGTGGCCACGGATAGTTCGATCATAGTGCAGGGTCAGCTTGCGAAATCGGCCATCTTGGGAGACCCTTTCGATCTCGACCTACCCGAACGCCCTCGTCACGGACCACCAGCATCCAACGATTGCGATCGCAGCCGAACAGGGTATGACGACGTACCGGCGATAGCCTTCGAGGTGCCGGAACCTTCCCACTAGCGCAAGCGCAAGCGCGACGACGCCCACCTGTCCCAGTTCCACCCCTAGATTGAATGAAACCAGTGCCGTCAGGAATCGTCCCTCGGGCATGCCCAGTTCGCTCAGCACGCCTGCAAAGCCCAGGCCGTGCAGCAGTCCGAAAGAGAATACCAGCGCCACGCGCCAGGGTTTCAATGTCGAAGTCGCGATGTTCTCGACTGCGACCCAGCTGATCGAGAGTGCGATCAGGGTTTCGACGAACCGCTCCGGAAGCGACAGGATGCCTTGCATGGAAAGTGCGAGCGTTACGGAGTGGGCGAGTGTGAACGCAGTGACTTGGTATAGCAACGGTCGCCAGCGGGCGCTCAGGAGGAACAGTCCCAGAACGAAGAGGATGTGGTCAAGGCCCTTCGGGACGATGTGCGTAAAACCCAGCTTCAGATAAGCAAGGAAAACGCCCTGCTCCGAGATCGATCGCGAGCCTTCGGCCAATGGAAACGACGGGCTTGGGTCTGCGGGTTCGAGTAGCACGGTGTACGCGTCTGCGCGGTTCGGAGATAGGATTCGGAGCGATACGGTCTTGTAGCGTGCAGGAGCCTGAAACACCATTTCCAAGGCAGTTCCCGGCACCTGGCCCGTCAGGCGAGCGAGCGTTCCGAGGACGGTCGGCGGGTCCGCCTCTGCTGCCGCAGGCGTGCCGTGGTGCGGGAACGAGACTTCGAAAGACACCGGAATGCCGTCGAAGGCAATACGGATGTCGTCTCGCACCGCATTGCGCGCCGTCTCGACAGCGGCCGCGAACGTTTCCTCCGGAAGCTCCCGCATCCCTTGCGCAACTCGCTCGGAGTCGGTCTCGAGCGGCAGTCCCAGCGCCAGCGCATCCGCATCGAGACCGATGTCGGCCTGGAAAGTTCCTTCGCCGGTAACCACGACCGTTACCGGCGTGATGGTGAAGTCGTGGGCAGCCGCGCTTGCCAGCGCGACCGTCGCGGCAACGGCCAACTTAGTCGCGGACGCCCCGTACACGGCGTTTCTCCCGAGCTTCCGTCGGGCAGGGAAGGTCAAGGTTGCACCCCGCGCTTCCCGTCATCGCGAGGAGGACTGGCCAAGCATCGCGACTACGTCGTCGTGCCCGTTGTTCTGCGCAAACGTGGCGGCCGATTCCCCGTCGATATCCATCAGCCCAGGGTCAGCCCCCTTGGAGAGGAGCATTTGCACGATGTCGGAATGGCCTTCCGCTGCTGCGAACATCAACGCGGTCCAGCCCTCTTCACCATCGGTTATGTTCACTTCTGCACCGTGGGCTAGGAGGATCTCGACGGTTGGCGCATTCGGGCCGGAAGCAGCATACATCAGCGCCGTCCGACGGTTGCTGTCCCTCATGTTCGGGATGGCTTTGTTTTCGCACAGCAGGCGGACTGTGGTTGCATGCCCCCCGTAGGAGGCGAGCATCAGCATGGTCCTGCCATCTGCGTCCGCGGCATTGACGTCAATGTCGGGCAGCATAGCTTCGACAGCTTTCCTGTTGCCCTGGAACGCCGCATCTACCAGCCGGTCACCCAGTACGCCGCCGGACGCGTAGCTACCGCCCTCTCCATCCGATGAACTCGAAGGAGCCGAACCGCAAGCGAGCCCGGACAGGCAGATTCCTGCCACGAAGAATGCCGAGGCTGGTTGACGCACAGTTTTCGGAGTCTAGCAGATGGGCGGTTCAGACCACTTCGAGCTTATTGCCCCCCATGAGACCGCCGTCCACGGCATGCACCGTACCGGTTACCCACCGGGACTCATCTGACGCCAGGAAGAGGGCGTAGTCGGCAATGTCATCCGGTTCGCCGATGCGTCCAAGAGGATACATGCGACGCAATGCTTCGAACCCCGCCGGGAATCTCCCCCAGTAGTCCATCGAGGCCGATGTTGCGATGGTTCCAGGGCAAATCACATTGGATCGAACGTTCCATTGGGCGTAGTCTGCAGCCACGAGTCGCATCATCGAGATCAGTCCGCCCTTTGCTGCGGTGTAAGCTGTCTCGCTCACAGCACGAAGAGCGTTGACGCTCGAGATCGTCACGATGCTGCCGCCGTTCCTATCGCGCATCAATGGAACGGCGTGCTTCGTACATAGGAACGGACCCTTGAGGCAGGCGTCCAGGGTGCGGTCCCAATCCGCTTCCTCCAGATCAGCGATGGCGGTGTCGTTGAACGCTGCGAATGCGTTGTTCACAAGGATGTCGAGACCGCCCAGCAAACCGCGGATTCGCTCCATCATCGCCGCGACCTCCGATTCCTTCGCGTGGTCGGCGACATGTCCGACTACGTTCCCATCACCTTCGGCAACGACCTGAGCCAGAGTCAACCCGGCCGTGGCGGCGATGTCGTTCGCGACCACCCGAGCCCCTTCGGCGACGAATCGCCGGACGATCGCGGATCCGATGCCGCCCGCTGCTCCTGTCACCAGAGCTGTCTTTCCGTGCAATCTGCCGGGCATCAGGTTGCAGCGTACACCAAGCAGACTCGCTTGCTCTGCCGCGTTGCTCCCGACTCGCTTCCCACCTGACTTCGACAGTGGCAAGCGAATTGCAGGCAGCTGCTACGCTAAGGATCGAACGGAGGAATGGCCGAGTGGTTGAAGGCGGCGGTCTTGAAAACCGCAAGGCTCGAAAGGGTCTCGGGGGTTCGAATCCCTCTTCCTCCGCCGCTGCTCACCCAAGCTCGTCCGCGACGTGCTCGCCGCCGACTCTTGGAAGCACCTCACCCTCGCCAACATCAGCCGCAATTAACACAAACCCGCGCTGTGCCACGTAGATGTCGCTCCGGCCCGGCGCGGTCCGGACCAGCCCCGCGCGGATCAGCCGACGGCTACGGGACGGCTCGCGGCTGCCCCCTGGGCGTCAGCCGGTCCGGCAACCCCGTATCAAGCTTCCACGACGGGCCGGCGGTGGCCATCGCAGTCTGCATGCAGCGAGACCCGTTGCAAGCCCATCCATTGCCTGACGGTTCAGTCCTCTTGGACCTCGATCACTGTCAGCATGTGCTTCGCCCGCGAGTGCGCCACGTACCGATCGGCGTTGGTCCGGCTGCCGTTCTTCGCCGGCATCTCGATGATCACTACGACATCGGCCTCCAGTCCCTTGAAACGGCTCCAGGAATCCATCAGCACCCCCTTGCCCCTCCGCCACTCACCCAGCTCCGTCGCTAGCGGAACGCTGCCAAAGTCGCTCGGCCATCGTTCCCGCGTTCGACCCGGAGCGAGCACGGCAACCTGGGACGTCTTCAATCCCCCCCGGCCGGGCATGCACAGCTCCCTGACGATTCGGCCCGCTTTCCGGAGTGCCTGGTCCAGCGTCGGAACGGAAACGATCTCGGGTTCCTCGCCCGGAGGTGTTCCCGGCCGCGTCCGGTGCTCATACCCTGCCAGCGCGGCGCAGTGCGCGGCGATGCGGGCCGTGTTCCTGCAGTTGCCGCCAGCGGGTACGGCGCGCCGAATTCCGCGGGCAGGGAAGGTTTGTCGACATACTGGTTCCGCCTGGGGTCGTAGAAGACGTAGTAGCAGCCCTTGGCGTCCGGGTCCCGGAAGACGGCCTCTAGGCTCGTCCACCAAAGCTCCCGAAAGTCCTGCCCCTCGTCTACCACGACGGCGTCGAACTTGTGCTCCGGGCCGAGCCCGTCGCAGGCCTGCATCAGCGCTTCCGGGGCTACGCTGTTCCAGAACGTTTGGTCGTTCCGGTCGCCCATGTCCCACAAGGGCACGTCCCCCGCTCGGCACAGCCGGCTGGCGAGTCAGTGGTAGTTCAGAATGACCGGATTGCGGCCCGATGACTCCGGCACGAGGGTCCGGAGCCAATCCTGCAGCGGGCGGTTGTAGCACGGCAGGAGGGTCCGCTGGCCTGCGCGGGCCGCCTCGTGCGCCTTCGCGAGGGCAAGCAGGGTCTTGCCGGATCCGGCTACGCCGCAGATCGCGGCCGTCGATTGATTGGCAAGGATGTCGAGGATCCGACCCTGCTCCTCGGTCAGGCGGTGCAGGCGCTCTTCCTGGTCCTCGATCTTGCGCCAGATGACGGGGACAAGCTCGTAGCGGGGATACAGAGCTGCCCGGACGGACTCGACCTCCCGGACGTCAAGCCCCCGGTGGTACGGGCGCCTGAAGCTCGCGAAGGCGCGCCGGATGGAATCACTCGCGGTCGGCAGTCTCGCTGCATCCAGCAGCAGTTCCGGCTGGATGCTGGGGGGCAGCGTTCCGGTGAAACGGCAGTCCGGAAACGCCACGGCATATCCGTAAGTGAACGGCAGCTCGCCGCCCGAACGCGCGAAGCGCTGCTTCACGAACGTGATGATCTCGCGCATGCCGCGCTGCGCCTGAGTGAACGGAGCCTTGTTCAAGTACCGTGTCTCTCCCCGGACCAGGCGGATCCATTGCCCGCCCTCGAAGGCGAGCGATCCCCCGTTGGCCTCGACGAACAGCATGCCTCGCTCCCGGTCGAGTAACACGAAGTCGCACTCGCCCTCCTCGAGGATGCCCCGGCTGTTCCTGCCCAGCCAATTGAACCCGTGATAGACCTCCACCCGGCTCGGCAATTGATGGACCAGCACCCGGGCGGCCGCACGCTCGCCGGGGCTCATTGGCCGTCATGGCAGTAGAGCCGCAATCGGAAACGTGCCATGGACACGGGCGTCGATAGACGGAGGCGCCCCTCGAGAGCGATACGGGGGGGCTCCATTCCAGGGTTCCTCGCAATGGCCGGTACGGGTACGGCGACACAGTCGCCCGCCCGCCTGCCGGACTGGCTGGCTGGCTGGCGCAACCATAGGCCGGAACAGGCACGCAATCCCCGGGAGACCGGCGAACCTCCGATTCGCTGCCCAGCCGGCCCGGCTGTGCGAGTGCGGCATAGCGGCGTTTTGCCCTGTGCAACACGAGACTTCTGACGGCGGGCGGGATGCCTCGACGGCGGGCACGTCTGCGCCAGGGCCGAGCGCGGTCAACGCCCGGATGGCCGCCGCAGCTGCTGCTTTTCGATGTCCGATAATTGGAAAAATGGGCTCTGGCGGATGTCGTGACCGTTTGATGTCTGCTGCCATACTGGAGAATAAAGTTTGAATTTCCAACTATCCAACAAAGGGGTCTTCCGTGCCAATCGTCAAAGTAAAGGACAAATTCCAGGTAACGCTGCCGTCTTCCGTACGCGATCAGGTGGGGGTTGTCGTAGGCGACATCCTTGAGGCCACTGTGGAGAAAGGGAGAATAACACTCACACCGAAGAGCCTTGTCGATCGCGATATTGCCGAGGGTCTTGAAGACTTCAAGCAAGGTCGCTCTATCGGGCCGTTCGAAACCGCCGATGCTGCCAGCAAGGCGCTTCGCTGGGCGACCAAACGGGACAAATGAAGGTTGCGTTTTCAAATCGTTCTGTCCGCCAGTACGGAAAGCTTCCGGTAGCTGTTCAGGCGCGTTTCGACAAACAGCTCGGCTTTCTTCTTTCAAACCTCCAGCATCCCTCGCTCCGGGCCAAAAAGTATGACGAAGCCGCGAATATCTGGCAGGCTCGCGTCAACAGCCATTACCGTTTCTATTTCCAGATCCACGGCGAAACCTATCGGATTCTGAGCATCACCGGACATCCCAAATAGCTCTCCGGAACCAACCTCAGTGAACTGCCGCGCACACCCATTCAGAGGAAGCCTTGCACAAAGGGGTCTCCCGTGGCCTTCAGGTTTCGTCTGGAGGAACATGCATTGCTGGACAGTGTTACGGGAAACAACTGGCGATGGCAGTGTGGCGGCGAAATGACCGTGACGAATAGCTTTGCCACGATATGCAATGGTGGCTACTCATGGCACAAGCAAGAGCGGAACTGATCCCGTCGCCGGGTCGCGGGCCACTCGCGCGGCTTAGCATCGCCGCTGTTCGCTGGCCTCGATTCCCAACGGTCATCAAGAATGTGACCAATCCGACGTCAGAAGAAGCGCAGGTGAAGGGTGCGGTTGTCGAGCCAGGGAATGGGTTCCCGGAGATCGGCATAGCCGGCGGCTAGCAGTAGCGGGTTGTTGGCCCGGCGCCCCAGGCTGACGGTGATCTCGCTGTCGGTGATGTCGATGCTGGCACTGGCATGCACCAGCTTGCGGAAGAGCGTGCTGGCCTTGGCGACCTCGAAGCCGTTACCGATGCGCTGGCCGAGCAGGCGGTACAGCGAGCTGGCCATGACCGTGAGCTGGACGTCGAGATCGACCTTCATCGGCACGGCGGCCGACAGCGCGTCCACGTGGAAGAAGTCGATGGCGTCGGCAATGGTGTTCTCGATCACCATGCGGCGCGCATAGCGGTCGATCAGGCGGGCCGCCGGCTCGTCCATCTGGTTGGTCAGCAGCAGGGTCGGCTTCTCGTGGCCGAGATCGGTGACGGCGATCTGGCGGATGGCTTCCGGGTAGTGCTTGAGGCGGACCGTGCGCTCGAGGATGCGCGGCGTGCGGTAGATGCGGCCGACGTTGGCGAGCCTGACCTTGCGCCACTGGGCGGGCGGGACGGCGAGCAGTTCGGCGACCATTTTGGCGGTGCGCCGGCGCAGGGTCAGGAAGGCGATGCCCATCTGGTTGAGCCGGGCGAGGTTGGCATAGGTGGTCAGGCGGGAGTCGAAGACGAGTTCGGCGGGCAGCTCTCCGGTGCGTTCGCGCCAGGCCTCGGCGAAGCGCAGGATCTCGTCGTTCTGTTCGTCGTGCGTCGGGCGGTCTTGCGCAGGCAGTTCGATTCGCTCGAGGCGATCTCGCATCTCGTTGCCGCAGAGAGGGGTCACGCGGCGCCTCCGCTGCTTCGCCCGAGTTGCGAGGAATTGATTTGGATCAGCTACTTGGCCAGCATTCCCGACGGCGATGCGGAGGAGCTTATCGCCTGTGGGGCGTGTATCGATGCGCGCGAACTTCTTGAAGCGCAGCACGCCTATGGGGGGCAAGCTGCCATGGAAGAACTCGGCCTCCTACCGGCATACAAACGAGCAGTGGCAGACAAGAAAGCCATGCGTCCACAGATCCGAGCTCTAGGGAGAAAGCTAGGCTGGCCTCCCAAAACGGTAGATGCAGCGAGGCGGCCTTCCCTGTCCTGGCTCGCGAAAAGGACCGGGCGGAAGGATGTCTACGAGTACATATATTGCGTTGGACTAAACCGCTACGCGGTATTGGTGGTCGATCGATAGCGCGTGTACCCAGTCTTCGCTAGGTCGGTCTGCAAGGGCAACTCCCTGGAATTCGTCGGCTGACCCGGAGACTCGCCTGGCGGATGCATGGAGCGGCGCCTGATGGCAGCGCATGGCGTTCGCCTGGACGAAACCGCCACTGCGGTGATTGCGTCATTACTTGGGCGCGATGGTGAACGCCTCCGACATTGACGGCCGCGCCTACACGAGGCCTGCCACCCGTGCCGGCCGTCCTCGTCAGAGCGGTCCCGACTCGTACAGAATCTCGCCGCGTCCAGTTTCCAATCGCCAAACTCGATTGAACGCCCAGAATATATATGTTGTGTGCCCTCCGCCAATCCGCCCCCCGCTCCTTGCCGTCTCTTCGGTGCCTGTCCCCTACCACCCGACCCATCCAGTAACTTCGCGTCCAGGTCCGGTTCGGCGGTTCAGCCCAATACATTTTTAGCCCACCGGCGCGGCGCACGGCTCCCTTCTCCTTATCCGCTCACCCAACTGCCGCGCCGCCGACCTATAAAATGCTCTTCACATGTCGCGCTTCGTGCACTTCAGCGCGCACGGGCTTCTCCGGCTCGCCTGCTGCAAGCCGGGGAGCGTATCGGTTCGCTCCGTACACTTCCGAAATTACTGGGGAGCATTTTCACTTTACCTGGGCTTCCATCTGTTTCTTGAGTCGACAATTGAACTCTGCGGGACTCTCGGCATGCCGGAAGGTGGAATGAACGAGACGGACTTGCTCTCGGCAGCTGAGCGGGTCGGGGCGTTTGGCAAGGTACTGGTCATCACGGCGGAAGAGTTGGCGTGGCCCGAGTAGGCTGGATTGCAGGCCCCTCGGTTTCCAATTACCGCAATCGGTCACCAGCGGAATCGAGCAGATGGGGGCAGTGGCGCTCGTGTTTGCTCCGGCGCATCGCGATTCCGTGTCCGATAATTCCAGGACCGGAGCTTTCGTCGAGATGAGACACGCTGGCCTGTGCGGTCCTATCGGCTGAAGTCATAGTCATCGCGGTCCGGAGCGTGCCGTCGCTGCGGTGTCTCCCGCAATCGCCGCGGGCTCTCTCGGGTACGGGATCCCGCAGGGAGCGGCCTGGCGACTCGGGGCGGTGACGGCTTGCGGGCAAGCTTGGCCTCCTGTCGCCGCAGTTCGGCCTGTCTATGGGCAAGCGCCTGCAGCCAGTTTGTGCACCATGGGGCCGGGTCGGCGACCTGCCAGCAAACCCTCCCCCGCTCCAGCCGGCATTGCTCGACAGGTCTGGGCAGGTGGAAATCGTCATGCTCGGAATTGTCGAGGAGCTGGAGCTGGTCGAATCGCTCTGCTGTGCGGCGCAGGTTGGACAGGGAGTACCTCCAGCGCTCAGGGACTCGTTGCGGGTCGACCATGTGTCCGGTGCCGGCAAACACGCGCTGCTCGATCCTGTCGATATTGATCTGCGGATCGTTGGTGCCGAAGTACACTCCCTCGACGCGGTAGCCAGCCTCGATGACGCGTTCCACGATGGCAGGCCCGGGCTGGCCGGAGTAGGTGCTTTCCGTGCCGAAGTCCAGCCGCTGCCCGATCGCTTCCGCGATTTGCGCGTCGACGTACACTCGCGTTCGGGCACGGGCCTCCGGGCTGTTCCAGTCCCCGATGCCGCCAGCAATCGAGTCCTGGTCGAAATAGCGCGTCGGCAGCAGGTCGTAGTTCTTGCGCTTCCAGGCACTCTTGCCGACGCCATTGCAACCCATCACGATGGTGAACACAGGGCGGGGGTCAATTAACTCGGACATGCCTTCATTGTCGGGCAGAACCAGCCGCCATGCGCGGCGCTGACCTCGAGTTTCGAGCGGGCTACGACTGAGCGTGCTCTTACAGCAGGGGGATCACCGTGTCGGGCCAGCGCCTCTAGCCGCCCTTCTGGATGTCCGATAATTCTGCGTTATGGGACATCCTCCCCTCCCGGAGGCGGCGGCGGCCCGCGCCGCCGGGCTGGGGGAGGGGTTCGGCGGCCATTCCGGGCGCGTCGGCTTGGCCGCCGAGCTCAGCCGCGCCGGCAGGAATCCCACCAGCTTTCCCACAAGCGGGCCCGGCGCTGTGCCCGGCAAGAGAAATCTCGGTGCGGGAGGCGACCTTTGCCTGTTGAGCTGACATGTCGCTCGAGCTCAGCGTGTCCCAGAACCGCGCGTGGGCTAACAGCTTGACAGCGCCGTTCGGGTTCTTGCCGCTGACCAGATGACCCGAATGAGGGGCCAGTTTCTGGGCGCCTTGACTTTGCGGTGCACCGCTTGAAACATAAGATGTGGCGTTCATCTTGTCCGAGTCCCTCGGCTCAACGATTCTGCCAGATCGCCTCCGCCTTGCCCGATCTGGGAACCGGCGCCGAACAAGTCCGCTACAGCATCGCCGACGCCGCCTGCCTGCGCCTTGGCGACGTTCTTCCTCCAAGCACCCTGGCCTTTCTCGACTTCCAACGCCCCATGCAGAAACAGGAGCTCGCTCCAATTGCCAGTCCCTGTTCGGTGTCGAGGACATCCCTTGTGACAACTCCATTCGGAACTCCTCGCGGACACGTAACCCCGACCGCTTCGCCGGCCCCTGGCCGATTGCCTCCGAACCGCCCGCGACCACGGGGCCCTCGAGCCCTTCCTCCGGCCTCGACGGCCGCAATTGCGGTCGCGCTCGACGGAATCCTGATCCACTGCTCCGACTCGATCCGCTGCCCGCAGTGCTCGATCCGCCATGTCGGGGCCCACAAGACCGAGCAGTACTTCCATACGATTTGCTCGCGGCGACGGTCGTCCCGACGGCCACAACCGCGTCCTGCCGCTCATGCCGGAATCGTCCAGCCCCAGCAGGACCCGGCCGCGGAAAGCCGGGTCTGTCCGAGGAGCAGCGCAAGCAGGACTGCGAGCGCAACGCCGCCAAGCGCTGGCTGCCCGCCCACAGCGACGAGCTGCGCCCCTATGGCCGGTCTTCCTCGGCGACGACCTGTACTGCTGACAGTCCCTGTGCCGACTTCCTCGACCTCCGGGCGGACTTCCTTTTCGTCTGCAAGCCCGGTAATCACAAGCGGTTATACGAACTGATCCATGACGACTTCACCCACTGCCGGCTGGATCCGCACCCGCAACCACAAACGCCAGGTCGAGTTGCACCGCTATCGCTGGATGCACGGCCTGCCGGTCCGCGACTCCGACGATGCCGTGCAAGGAACCTGGATCGAGTTCGAGATCCAGCGCCAGGGCGACGCCCACCTACTACAACTTTCTTCACCAGCTTGGAGGTCACCGCCGAGAACGTGGCCGGGATTGCCCGCCTCGGAAGAGCCCGCTGCAAGATCGAGAACGAGGCCTTCCATTGCCTGTCCTGCCAGGGCTACAATCTCAAGCACAATTTCGGGCACGGCAGCCGGGGCCTGGCCAATCTGCTCGCCACTCTCAACCTGCTCGCCTTCGCGCTGCACACGCTGCTGGACGGCATGCGGGGCTTGTGGCGGCAATGCCGCGACGATGCCGGCACACGCCGCAACTTCTTCAATGATCTGCGGTGTCTGTCGCAGCGGTACTGGTTCCCGAACTGGACGAGCTTGCTCACCGAGATGCTGGCTGACCACGCCCCGCGGGCCGGCCCCGGGCTCACGCTCCCATGAGATTGCGACCGAATTCCCCGGCGACCGCCGGACCCGCAGGGGGCCGAGCGGGCAGACGTCTGCCCCGAGGGTGCCGGAACTGCCGGTGAGGCGCTCGGAGCCGTCCACAGGTGTGCCACTCGCTACTGCCGAGCCGCCACTGGTGCCCTCCCAACTTCTCGCAACACCCCCGAACGCCCGGCGAGACGCCAACAGCCCACCTGCATCTCAGGTTTTGAGAATCGCTGGCGCGTGGGCTAACAGCTTGACAGCGCCCGATCGAGTTTTGGGACCATACGACCCCGACTTGCAGTTCGGCGTGGCGACCGCCGTTAACTTGACAATGCCCAGTATCCTACTGCGAGATGATCAGCGATTTCATCTTGTCCGCGAGGTGGCTCGGCCGAAATCCGGTGTTCATGGTGTCCGTCGTTTCTATCTTGGCTCTGGGAACCGGCGCCGTGACGTCCGTCTTCAGTATTGTCGACGCCGTTCTGCTCAGGCCTTTGCCATACAAATCGGCCAAGCGCTTGGCGCGTATCGATGAAACAGCAACCAAGCGCCCCATCACCGGAGTTCTGGCTGCCGATTACTTTCGGTGGCGCGAGCGCACAGATCTCTTCGAAGCCACTGTACCTTATCTGCGGGATACAGTAACTCTGACCGCAGCCGGCGAACCGGACCAGATTATCGTCCTCCGCACCGCTGGCGCTCTTTTTCCGGTGCTCGGAACGCAGTCGCAAATCGGTCGCACGCTGCTCGAATCTGACGATGTGGATACGACGAGAGTCGCGGTGCTCAGCGACCGGCTTTGGCGGCGTAAGTTCGGCGCCGACCCAGGCATGATCGGCCGCACGGTCACCGTCTCGGACGAAGTTCTGACCGTAGCTGGGGTCATGCCGCGTGACTTCGGGTTCCCGTCATCGGACATTGACGTCTGGATTCCGTTCCGCGTCAGTCCGGCGCTCCCACCCTTGTTTCAGGTGCTGGCTCTGCTGAAACGCGGCGTCACGTCTGCGGAAGCCAGCAGCGCCTTGGAAGTCGTCGCGCGACAGATCGAGCAGGAAAACCCCAAACAGGCAGCCGGATTGAAGATTTCCGTGCACCCCTGGAATGACAGGTCCGATCGCAAGTACGAACTAACCCTGCTGTTTGTGCTGGCCGCGGTCGGGCTGGTTTTGCTGATCGCATGCGTGGACGTGGCCAGTCTGCTGTTAAGCCGCGCAGTCCAGCGCCGGCCAGAGATTGCCATTCGCATTTCTCTCGGCGCAGGCTTCTGGCGAGTTGCCCGTCAGCTTGTCGCCGAAGGGGTTGTCTTGGCGCTGCTGGGAAGCGCGGCCGGGCTGACATTAGCTCATTTCGCCGTGCAGGTCCTGTCGGATCACCTGACTGCCCTGCCGGACCAGTTGCCGCACCTTCAGCGGGTCTCGCTGAATGGACGCGTCCTGCTGTTCAATGGCGCGATCTGCCTGCTAACCACCCTGTTGTGCAGCCTTGCGCCGATTGTCTTGGTGTTTCGGGCGGATCTGCAGAGCGTTCTTCGCGGCGTGCGCACCGGGAACGGCCCGAAAGCCTCGACCCGCCTGTTTTCCTTCCTCATCGGCTCGGAGGCCGCGTTCGCCAGTGCCTTGCTGGTTGGCTCCGGCCTCATGATTCACAGCTTGGTTCGCTTGCAGCAGGAGGACTTCGGTTTTCGGCCAGATCACGTTCTCACGCTCCGGGTCCCGCTGGGTGTAAGAACGCCAATCCGGCCCGCGGGCAAGTATGATACGCGCCCGCTGCAGATAGCCTATTACGATGAAATTCTCAGGCAGGTTGAGACCGTGCCGGGAATCCAGGCAGCCGCCGTCGTCAACAATCTGCCGCTCTCCGGAGTCAGCAGTTCGACGGTGTTTCCCGATCCGGATGGCCGGTCCATCCCGATGTCGACCCGTACGATTACTCCCCGATACTTCGAGGTCATGGGTATTCCCCTGCTCGCGGGCCGCCAGTTCAACGACGCCGATCAGGCTACATCTCCAGGGGTCGCGATCGTCAACGAGCATATAGCCCGGCAGGTCTTTCCGAACATTTCACCCATCGGTCAGCGCCTGCCCTCGGCCGAAGAGGGCGCGCCTGTCGTGACGATCGTTGGCGTGGTCCCGGACACGTCTCAGGTGAGCTATGACCAGCCGATACAGGGCGAGATTTATCGTCCGATGCGGCAGTTCATTTTCGCGACGTTCATGTCCACCGTCGTCGTACGCACGCCCGGCGATCCTTTGTCGTTCGTCGGCGCCATCCGCAACGCGGTCTGGAAAGTGGATCCCAGCCAGCCCATCGTCAAGGTGCAGACCATGCACGATACGATAGCCGAATCTACGTGGCGTCCGCGTTTCTCCGCGTGGATTTTCTCTGTATTGGCAACACTGGCTGTGCTGCTGACCGCGGCTGGAGCCTATGGAGTGGTAGCGTACACAAGCTCGTTGCGGACGCGCGAGATGGGGATCCGAATCGCGCTCGGGGCATCGCCAACGAGCCTCATTGCAGTCGTCGTGCGTTCCGCCATGTTGCCGATCTGTGTTGGGCTCGCGGTTGGGCTGCTGTCTTCCCTGCTGCTGTCGCGATTGCTGGAGAGCCTCCTTTATGAGGTTCGCGGGACCGATGTCCTGTCCTATCTCAGCGCAGCAGCGATACTGCTGATCATCGGAGCGGTAGCGAGCGTCGGACCGGCGTGGAGGTTGGTGACCGACACGGCCGTCAAGACTCTCCGGACGGAGTAGCGGGCATGGGGTTCCTGGCGCTGCCCTTCCGGGCGGACAATAAAGGTCCTGCATCACGGCTGTCCCGCAGAATGTAGAACTAGGACGTGTAACCTGTTGTATATCAGTTAGTTGATGGAATATGTCCAATGGGAACGACTTGAACGGTCGGAGCGGCCTGTCAGCGGTCCCGTGCCTCCCTCCTTGCGGCTGGCACGAGGGAACGCATGTATTCCGGAAAGCTCGTCTTCGCCCAAGTGATGGACCATTTGCCGCTCCACACTTTCCATCGCTGCGTCCGGCACTACGGCGGCCACCGTCGCGCACGCTCCTTCTCCTGCCTCGACCAGTTCCTCTGCATGGCCTTCGCCCAGATCACCGGCCGTCGTAGTCTGCGCGATCTCGAGATCTGCTTACGCACCCAGCGCAACAAGCTCTACCACATGGGCACCCGTGGCGGCATCGCCCGCAACACGCTGGCCCATGCCAACGAGGTGCGCGACTGGAGGATCTGGCAGGATTTCGCCCAGGCCCTGATCCGCATCGCCCGGCCGCTGTACCGCGACGAGGACCTGGGTCTGGAACTGGACACCACGGTGTACGCCCTCGACTCCTCGACCGTCGACCTCAGCCTAACCCGAGTTCGTCGTGCGCCGTGGAAAGGCGCAGTTTCCTAGCAGGTGCGAATCATGTTGGTGCCAACATGATTCGCACCTCTTCGGACACGCTTTGTACTGGATACCGCGACAGCTGCCGTGACCTCGCTACCGTACGAAAACCCCTCACGATGAGCGATTGAGTCAGCGAGCGTCGTTGCGAAGAGGTACGCCATGCGAAAGTTTGCCATCGGTCTTCTCGCCCTGTTTCGAAGGACATCCCTTCTCATCTGGAAGCTTCGTGGCAAGACGGAAGACGATGTGGCAGCCCAGCGCGTAGTCAACGGCAAGTCCTGGAACGAGTTCTGCGATGCATTGAAAGCGGCCGGAGCCGCGTTGAGTTTTCCGGGAGCTCCGCGGGACCCGTTCAATCAGGCGGAAGGGTATCGTTACCTCAGTCGTCTCGCCCGGGCTGGCCTGACGGCGTTCATCGAGCACGCCGACACCAACGCCCCGGTGTTGCACCGCGTTGTTAACGAAACCATCAAGCTCGGCGCGGACAACCCCGACAATTTCTATCAGACTGCCGCGTTGGACGGAAACCACGAGTACAAGATCATCGGGCGGCGCAACACGATCGCCTATTTGAGCTTTGGCTCCCAGTCCGGAAACTACGGTCAGGGAGGCGGTCTGCCTCCCACCGGGCACATCGAATCCGATCAAATCGAAATGGACGACAACGGGTGTTTCGAACTGGTACTCAGTCGCAAGCCCCAGGCCGGCAACTGGCTCCCTATGACGCCGGAAACTGGGACGCTGGTAGTATGCCAGACCTTCCTTGATCGGGAAGCCGAGACGCCAGCAGTTCTCAGGATTCAGCGGATCAACTGTCTCGAGGACGAGCGTAGACCCTCTCCTCTTACAGCGAGAGAGCTGGACGCAGGGTTGAAGAACGCGGGGGCGCTGGTAGCGGGCGCGCCATTGCTCTTCGCCAAATGGGCACGCGATTTCAAGAAGCACAGCAACGAGCTGCCGATGTTCGATCCGCAAGTATCACTGGCCGCCGGGGGAGATCCGAACATCACCTACTACCACAGCCATTGGGCGATTGCGCAAGACGAAGCCCTGGTGATTGAAGTCATCCCCCCGGAATGCGAGTACTGGAACTTTCAATTGAACAACTACTGGATGGAATCCTTGGACTATCGCCATCACCGGGTCCACACCAACAAGCATCTCGCCCAGCTTGAGGATGACAATTCCGTGCGTCTGATCGTGGCACATGAGAATCCCGGGCTGCCCAACTGGATCGAGACAGCCGGCCATACATCCGGCACAATGTGTTTCCGATGGGTGCGGGCCAAGGAGCACCCGCGACCCCGGACCCGACTCCTCAAGCTGAGCAGCCTGCGGAACTAGCCCGTGAAAGAGGGCTGCCATGGCTGAGAGAAGCCTTGTAACTTCCACGGACTATGAGAATCCCTATCGCCCCCTCCCGGTCAGGATTTTCAACCGGATCGGGCGGGCGGGCGGAGTGCTCGGGCGCTCGAATTCCCTGAACGTCGACACGCTCGTCAGCCGCACGAAACGAAAGACGGGGCTTGCGGACTTTGGTGACGACGGCCATCTCCGTGCCTTGGAAGTGCTCGTCCGATCGATCAAGGACGAAGCCCGGCTGACTGCAACGGGCAGGCTCATACAGAAATCACGGCTTGCCGATGCATTGGTCCACCGGTTGCGGATCCAGGACACGCTAAGAAGACACCCCGAGATTCATGACATCGAGCTCGGCACGATCGTGCTGGTCACCGGTTTGCAGCGTACCGGTACGACCTTGCTTCAACGCCTCCTGAATTCCCATCCGGGAATTCGGGGCGTCTCCGGTGCGGAAGCTCTGGAGGCGGTACCCGCAGGCAATGCGAAGGAGCGCGGGGCGAACACCCGGAAACTGCGTGCAAGGCTCGCCCAAGGCGTGGTTTCCTATCTGTCGCCCCAGTTTGCGGCGGTCCATCCGATTGACCACGACGAGCCGGAAGAGGATGTCCTACTGCTCGATCTGAACTTCATGAGCCAGTCGGCGGAGGCCACCATGCACGTGCCGAGTTATTCCCGCTGGCTGGAATGCCAGGACCATGCGCCGACCTACGAGTACTTCCTCAAGGTCCTGAAGGTTCTTTGCTGGCAGCGCCCCCGGAGTCGCTGGGTGCTCAAGACCCCGCACCACATGGAGTATCTCGACGTGTTTCTGAAGACCTTTCCCGACGCGACGGTTGTGCAGACCCACCGCGATCCCCGAAAGGCACTACCATCCTTTTGCAGCATGGTCGCCCACGGGCGCGGTATCTTCAGCGATCGCATCGAACCGATGGAAATAGGAAGGCATTGGTGCAGGAAGACGCGCAGGATGGTTGACTTGACGATGCAGGCTCGAGCCGGGGCGGATGGCGCTCGATTCCACGACGTCTCGTACTACGACCTGATGGAGGATCCGATCGCAGAGTTCAAGGGGATTTGCCGTCACGCGGGGATCGGATTCGACGACAATGCCGAACGTGAAGCCGACAAGTACATGAAAGCGAATCCGCAGCACCGATTTGGCAAGCATGCCTACCGGTCGAGCGACTTCGGGTTGAGCGAGGAAATTGTAGACGAAACCTTCTCTGCCTATCGGGAGAAACACGCGATCCCGTTCGAATGAAACCACGATTCCCAACTAAGGGAGAAACACGGGCCAGCCCGCGAAGCCCAGGGCCTCCCATGACGCGGCAGACAACGGGAATTGGCGATGGCACCGTTGTCAACGCCATCTTCGCCGCGATCCGGGATCCGAGGAACCCGAAGGTGCCGGGTGTCAGTCCGGTCACGGATGACGTGCGGATCGAAGGCAAGACCTGCCTGGTGACCGGGGCCAACCGCGGCTTGGGCAAGGCCGCTGCCGTTGAACTCGCAAGGCGCGGCGGGAACATGATCCTAGCCTGAATTCCCATCGCATTTTTCGTGGTGACAGATCGGTGGGCCGTCTACGGCCCAAAACGCGGGAATACAAGGAGTTACCCGCTATCTGATATCACTCTGTTCTGATGTAGTACATATATACCCAATGTGTGATAATAGTTTGCCCCGAAATTCCTAGCACCCCCGGAAGGCACCCGCAGTATTTACGTAAGTGATTGCTTTATAATTTCTTGGCGCCGAATCCAAGTGCCGGTCCGCTCCTCTTTCCACCCCACTGCCACTTCAGACGTTGACTCATCAATGCATTTATGATATATTGTGTAATAGTACAAGTCCAGATTTTTCCATGACATACCCCCACGACGTCTTCCTCCAGCCCGCCACGCCCACCATGCGCCGCTATGAAGCCCTGCGTGCCCGCTTCGTCGAGGGCTGCTCCACCTCCGAGGCCGCCCGCCGCTGCGGCTACGCCCCCGGCACCGTCCGCAACCTCTGCTCCGACTTCCTGGCCAATCCCGACTGGAGCTTCTTCGCACCGCAACCGCCCCCGCCCCCCGCGCCGTCCCCGACCAAGCACGACATCTCCGCACGCGACCGCCGCATCCTCGCCCTCCGCGACCAGCGCCAGCTCTCGATCCACCGCATCGCCCGCTCCCTCGACGCCGCCGGCTTCCCCGTCAGCCCCTCCACCGTCGCCAATGTCCTGCGCCGCGCCGGCCGGCCCCGCCTCCCCCGCCGGCCCGCCCACCTGCTCGCCGACATCGTCCGCCCCGACGCCGCCGATGTCGCCGACGCCAGGCAACTCGACCTCGCCCCCCGCCGCCTCCACACCCCCTTCGGCGGCCTCTTCCTGTTCCTGCCCTGGCTCGAGACAATCGGCCTCGACCCCCTGCTCGCACAGCACTCCCTGCCGGGCTCCGCGATGCTCCCCGCTCCCTGCGCCTTCCGTGCCCTGCTCGCCCTCAAGCTGTGGGGCATCGGCCGGCCCTCCCGCGCCATGGCCGAGGTCTTCGATGACGGCCTCGCCCTCTTCGCCGGCCTCAACGCCTTCCCCAAGCGCGCCACCCTCACCGAGTACAGCTGCCGCCTCGACCCCCGCTCCGTGCCGAACCTGATGCGCGCCTGGGCCGACGCCGCGCTCCAGGCCGGCCTCCCCCGCGGCACCAGCTTCGACCTCGACTTCCACACCATCCCCTACCACGGCGACGACGCCCTGACCGAAAAGCATTACGTGGCCAAGCGCTCACGCCGCCAGAAGGGCATCCTCGCCTTCCTCGCCCGCGATGCCGAGGCGCGCCTGTTCTGCTACGCCAGCGGCACGCTCCGCAAGCGCACCCAGAACGACGAGATCCTGCGCTTCGCCGAGGACTGGAAGCAGCGCACCGGTCAATGGCCCGGCGAGCTGGTCTTCGATTCCAAGCTGACCACCTACGCCAACCTCGCGCGCCTCGACCAGCTCGGCATCCACTTCCTCACGCTCCGTCGGCGCGGCCCCAAGCTGCTCGCCGCCATCGCCGCCGAACCCCCCGCCGCCTGGCAGCGGATCACGCTCCACAACGTCGGCCGCGCCTACAGGAACCCTCGCATCCTCGACCAGCAAACCACCCTCAAGGACTATCCCGACCCCATCCGCCAGATCGCCGTCACCGATCTCGGGCACGACAAGCCCACCCTGCTGCTCACCAATCAGATGCACGAAACGCCGACCCGGCTGGTCGACCGCTATGCCCGGCGCATGCTGATCGAGAACGCCATCGCCCAAGCCATCGACCTCTTCCACATGGATGCGCTGTCCGCCGCGGTGCCGCTCAAGATCGACATCGATCTCCAGCTCACCGTCATGGCTGCCACCCTGTACCGCCTGCTCGCCGACCGGATTGGCCATGGCCATCAGCACCAGGCCCCGCGGACGCTGTTCCGCAAGTTCATCCACGCCAGCGCCGACCTCACCATCGACGAGCACACGATCACCGTCCAGTTCGGACGGCGCGCCAACAATCCATTCCTCGTCAAGCAGGGATTCGCCGAGGAGCAATGCCGTATCCCATGGCTCGGCAACCGCCTGCTCCGCTTCGCTTTCGACACGAACGGCAAGCAAAATGTCACATCATGAACTGCCGTGGGAATTCAGGCTAGCCTGCCGGCCCGGGCATGCCGAGACCTGCAACGCGATCAAACGACTGTCCGGCTCCGGAACCGTGGAGATGATGGACGTGGACCTCGCGGGTCTCGAGTCCGTGCATCGCTTCTGCGACGTCCTGTGCCAGCGCGGCATCCATATCGACATAGCGCTCATGAACGCCGGCCTCATGACACGCAGATCGAGAAGGACCCCGCAAGGATACGAGATGATGTTCGCTGTTCATTTCCTGTCGAAACGGGTGATGATCGACCGATGGCTGCGAGACGGAGTCATTCGCCCATCGAGCCGGACCGGAAAGACCCCGCGTATCGTGTTCATGGCATCCGAATCGCACCGATCGTCTCGCGTCATCGATTTCGACCGATTCGGCGCCTTCGCGGAATACGGGATACGGGAGAGCCTCAAATACTATGGCCTCAGCAAGCTGGTCCTGTGCACGTTCGCAACCGAGCTTTCCCGCCGTCTGAACCCCGGTGAGAGCGTTGACGTCGCCGTGCATGCGATGTGCCCCGGAGGTGTCGCCACGAACATTTCCAGAGACACGCCGATGCTGTTGAGACCGATCGTCAATCCGGTGTTGAGGCGCTTCTTCCAGTCTCCGCAAGAGGCTGTCGGACCGGTCGTCTACCTCTGTTGTGCGAAAGAAGCGGGCGATGCCACGGGGATGTATCTGCATATGATGCGACGGAAGCCCGTCTCAAGCACCGCATCGGACACTGACAACGGCATCAGGTTGTGGGAAGCGAGCGAGGCCTTGTTGGCCCGATCAAGGGAATCTCACTGATCAACCCGAAAGGATGCCGCGTTCTCTGACCAAGTCCGTCCATCACTTGCGGCGTCTGTTCACACGCCATCCGTCGGCGGAAAAGGTCGACATGTCCGGCCGTCGTGTCATAGTCACCGGCGCCTCCCCCAATTCCCTCGGATACGAAACCGCCAGGGTCCTTGCGAGTTGGGGCGCCTCTGTCGTTGTTACCCGCACTCGCAACATCGCATCCATGGCGGATTCTCTGAAGGGCGACCTCCGCAGGATCGGTGCCGACGAGAACCAGGTAACAGCCCATTCGCTTGACCTGTGCGATGTCAACAGCGTCGACGCTTTCGCAACGTGGTATGGGCAAAACCATGACGGCAGGCTGCATGTACTGATCAACAACGCGGGCATTCACAAGAACATGCTCAGTCCGCGCGAGAAACCACCCCTGAGCAAGGACGGCTTCGAGATTCACTGGCGCACAAATTATCTCGGGACCTTCCACCTGACAAGCCTGTTGCTGCCATTCATGAATCGAAGCGGGCTGGAGTGCGGAGACGCACGGGTTATCAATGTGTCTTCCCATCTGCATGACAGGGTGAAGAACGAACACCTGTTCAATAGCAAGGGACGTTACCATTCCTGGGATGCTTGCTTACGGGTTGTCCAAGCTGGCGCTGATTCACTTCTCATTCGAGATCCAGAGGCGGTTCGCGGATCGATACAACTTGCAGTCGGCGGCACTGCACCCGGGGTCCGTCGACACCAACCTTACGCGGATGGCAGTGCCTGGAGCGAGGACCGGAGGCGTTTTCCATCGTATGGGTTCCGCGCTGGCATCCACGGTATTGCTTCCTCCGCAGTACGGTGCGCAAACAACCGTGATGTGCGCCAGCAAGGATCCGCTTGAGGGCGGGAGATACTACGATCGCTGCGGCATCGCTGAATCCTCCGATGAGAGCGAGGACGGTACTGCGTCCAAACTGCTCTGGGAGAGGTCGGAGGCCTGGTCCACGTCTCTTGTCAAACCCGGTGGTGATGAGCATGACCACCTTCGAAGTACGGACTGAACGCATCCTGATCGACGCGCCGGTCGGTTTGGTCTGGGACGTGCTGACAGATGTTGAGCAGTATGGTGAATGGAATCCATTCACGCCGCAAGCACGGACGGATTTCAAGATCGGCTCGCCCGCTGACCTGCTGGTCAGGATGGGGCCGGCGAAGGTGAAGATTACCGAAACCGTATGTGCATTCGAAGAACCGCGGCTCATTGCCTGGAGTAAGTCCTTCGGGGCGCGCTGGTTTTCTTGCAGTGCGAGAGCAGCATCTGGAACCCGTGAGCGAGACGAGCTGCCTCTACCACAACACCGACCGATTGACGGGCGTGCTTGCGCCGATGGTACTGCTGTGTTTCGGCGGTTATATGCGCCGCGGTTTCACTGACCTGGGCGAGGGCTTGAGGCGTTGTGCGGAAGCGATGTTCGCAAGAGAGAAGTCACGTGGGAGTCAGTGCAGCTCCATTCCCTGAACCATGGTTTCGATATACCCCCCGACCGAACACGAAGTTGCTCGCCAGCCTGCGAGCCCTCAAGGTCATTGATGATGAACCTGCGCTTGGAATTGCCCTTCTCCTGCCACAGTGCCGTCCAAGCCGGGCATTCCACCCGATGGGCCTGCTCCACCCTGAGGCTGAGCGCCACACGATGAACGGTGGTGTCTGACAACTTAGGATCAAGTTCGACGTAATGGGGCGGTACGGCAAGGGAGGGAGTCGGTGTCGCGGAAAGGAGCACGACGGGCCATCCGTGATCGAGGTCTTCTTGCGGAAATCGACCGATTGGCCGCGCACGAAAGTTCCAGCACCGCGATACCCGTGATACAACTCCCGGTCGCAACTGATTGAAGCAGTTGAGTCGCGAGCCTGGCGGAGAACGTTTGTCTAACGATCAACCTCGGCCCGCAAGGTACGTTGTCGCTCAACATGCACCAGTTGACAAGGAGCTTGTCATTGCTGAAGTAAGGAAATGGCGAAGGTAACGAGCAAGCTGCAAGTCACGATCCCGAAGAGGCTGGCCGAGCAGTACGGAATCGCGGCAGAACATCTTTCCGGAAAGTGCTATCTCGCGGCCAAGAAGTCATCGACTTCGATGCCGGCCTCCCGAAGAACTGCGCGAAGGGTGCCCTCGGCCATGTCGCCAGCGTGGCGCGGCATCGTGACCCTTCGGCCGGTACGGATATGGCGCCAAACTTCGTGGCTGCCCGGTCCTGCCCGATCGAACCGGAAGCCTACATGTCTCAGCCGCCGCACTACGTCCCGGTACCTGAAACCCGCCAGTCGTCCCACTACGGTACGCTGACGGGCACCAGCAGGTCGAGCCCTGTATCATGCCCGACGAGATCGGTCAGCGCGGGCGGAAGCGGGTCGCCATGCTCGATGCACGACTCGGCAATCTTCCGAGCAAGTCCCTGGGCGATCTCCGCGGCCTCGGCGATGCTGCGCCCTTCGGCGACCAAGCCAGGCACATCGACGCTGGTGGCAAGAAAACCGCCAGTGTTCAGTGTCTCGATGTGGAGTCGAATCGTCGTTTCGTTCATGTCTCCGTGCCTGCCTTGGATTCTACAAGGGCTGGGTTACACTCGCACCGGACACGAGTGATGGGTCAGAATTGCTGGTAACGCTGCTTCGAATCCTACCGCAGATGGACCCTCCGGCGGCTTAACCGGCCCGATGCTGGTACCGCCGTGAATGCTGAAGGAATGCCGAACAGACGCCTGAACGAACACTGGCGGCCACTCTTCGAGGAATGCGCACGCGATCATCGATCCATGACCCTAGATTATTCCGCGCTTGGATCGGGCGAGGTGAGCCAGCAATCGTAGTAGACAAAGGACCTTGGCGAAGGACTTGGCGATTTAGAACTCTCATTGCGGCTCTCACCCGTCGCGTGACATGGCCGCAACCAGTCAAACCCACGGATCGACGGATCAAAGCGGTCGCTAGTGCGACTCAGCTGCCGAATGCCAGTTGTCAGTTCCGGAAATTATGGCGGGTTCAGCTGAGCTGAATGCGAACTCAACAGAACTGGACACCGGCGGGACGTCTCAAAGCGATTCTAGCCAAGCGATCACGGTCTTGTCGGCCTGCCATTCAGCCGATTCCGTATCGATCTCCGCAGCCGCACGGGCCTTTTCGATTGCCTTCCGTTTCGCCACGAAGTCGACGGCGGCATACCGGTTCGTGGTTTCCAGACTGGCGTGCCCGAGCGAGTGGCTGATCGTCACGATGTCGATCCCGCTCTGGAGCAGATGACAAGCGGCGGTATGGCGCATCATGGATTCACCCGCCGAGCCAGGGGCGTGGGCACTGCCACGAGCCCACGCTGCCACGGTTCCGACGGCCGCCCCTGCCCGGATGGTCACCAATTGCCACCACACATCCCCCACGGACGCCAACTTGACAGTACCCGCGGTCGGCGAGATCGGCATCTCCGGCGCCACTCTCAGCCACTGGCTCAAAGGGGCGTACGCCAGCGACAACGAGGCTGTCGCTGCCAAGGTCGGCCGATGGCTCGATGCCCGAGCCGAGCGCAACCGCCTGGAGGCGGCGCTCCCGGCGGTGCCGGAGGGGGCGGAGACGCCCACAGCTCGGCGTGTCCTGGGGGCGCTGTGGTACGCGCAGCTGGCCGGTGACATCGCCGTCGTCTACGGCGGTGCCGGCTCTGCGGCTTCGGTGACTGTCGGCGCTGTGATGGGCCGGCGGGCTCGGTTGCCGAGGCCTGACGAAGGGCCCGCTTAGCGGCCCTCCCGATAGTGATCTGTCATGTCATGTAGTGCAACGCTACGAGTATACCCAGTGCCGCGTCGAACCCGAGGGGCTCACGGTTCGCCGGCTCGTCCGCCCTGCGTGGCGATGCACACCATGACGCGCCGCCGAGGAGCGGCCGGGCGTATCATATCGTCAGGAGTCAATTATGGACCTGCAATGCACGGCGGTGTTCCGGAGGGTTGCAGAAGGTTATATCGGCTTCGCCGAGGAATTTCCCGGCGCCAACACCCAAGGCGCCTCCCTCGAAGAAGCCCGCATGAACCTGCGGGAAGCCGTCGCCCTGGTAGTTGAGGCCAACCGGACATTAGCCCGCGAAGATGCCGGCGGCGGGGCGGTCATCAGAGAGTCGCTCACCGTCACGGCGTGAAGCGACGGGAGTTGCTGTGGCATTTGGCACGACACGGGTGCGCCTTGCTGCGGGAGGGCGGTAACCACACTGTGTACGTCAACGGGATGGCCAAGAAGGTCTCGACGATTCCGCGGCACAACGACATCAACGAGGACCTCGCCAGGAAGATCTGCAAAGACCTGCAGGTGCCTCGGCCAAACGACTAGTGCTGTTATCGGAGCACCCGGCGTCCGGACTGGAGGGCATGGCGACCGCCACCGCCTTGGGCGGGGAGGCGACGAATTCCGTCGGCTCCCCGCGAGCGTGGACATTCACGGTGCGGCGATCGCGGGCGCGAGGGATCTTCCGGATTATCGGGCTCCGAGTGGTCAAACCGGCCAAAAGTGGGTGACGTCTCTAACGCCCGAAGTGGTCCCCGAGGCCGCGAATCCGGGGTGCTGAGGGTCCAGGTCCTCGCTAGGAACGCCGTAAAACGGCAATGTCAAGTTAATCTCGCCGAAGCGGTTCTGATCCGAATATCGGTGCGTGGATCTTCGCTCCGCGAACACCCGTTGCGGTCTTCCAAGTGGTGAAGGCCTGCTCCCGAAGGAGTCGATGATGGATCGCCTTGAGACGATGGCGTGCGAGCCTGAATGAGTTGTGAATGGCCGCATGGACCGCCAGAAAACGCTGCACCTGCGCTGCTGACTTGAAACGACGCATTTGGCGTTCTCGCTCCCTCTTTATGTGCTGGTGGGAAACCTCAGGCCTGTTGTTTTCGTACTGCCCGGTTCGATGAGTAGCCGATAGGCCGAGTTCCAGACAGCTGCGCAGCTTGCCGGTGACCAGCTGCAACGGCGATCCCCCTCGCCCCTTCAAGAGCTTGCGGAAAAAGCGCTTGGCTGCCCATGCGTCCCGGCGGCGCGTGACCAGAATATCCAGGATGTCGCCGCCTTGGTCCACCGCCCCAGAGATAGCGGCGTTCCCCGCGGATCGTGATGAAGGCCTCGTCCGCACGCCAGACATCGCCCAGCTGACCATGCCGACGGCGCAGGTTCCGAGCAAAGGTGGGACCGAATTTGCGACACCACAATCTGATCGCCTCGTAGGACACGGTGACGCCGCGCTCGGCGAGCAGGTCTTCGACATCCCGGAAGCTGAGGGTGAACCGATGATAGAGCCACACGGCGTGACTGATGATCTCGGGCGGGAAGCGGTGGCCTCGATACAAAGATTCCACCGATCGATTGTCCCCCACGGACGCCAACTTGACAGTACCCTAGCCCTGTATCCGAACGAACCCCAATCTATCAAAGTGCTGAAGTCAAGGTGCTGAAGCTACGCCAGGCGCTACACAGATTCGAAATCGAGATTCTTCGTGATGCGAACGCCCTGCGTAGCAAATAGATCCAAGAATTCGCGCGTCCGTTGCTCTGCCGTTTCCTCCTGCTCGACTGTCAGGTTGATGTTGAGCAGATCAACCATCCATGGAGCTTTCCGGCTGCATCTCACGTAGTCGCCGACAACGACACAGGAGACGGGTAGCGTGGTGACTTTGGAGTCGTCATGAACGTCGACGTTCCTTGCTTGTTGAAGCTTCGCGAACTCTTCAGCGAGCAGGCGTGAGAACAGCTCTTCGGTAAACGGATCGCCTTCCTTGGCGCCGGTTTCCTCACCTGCCGCCGTGAGGGTCGCCTTCTTGTGCAGCCATTCCCAAAGGATGCTGAGCCGGATCTCTCCGGTTGCCATATCTTCCATCAGGTAGAGAACGTCTTCGTTACCGAAGAAGTCCGCGGGTTTTAGCGCTGCCGCCTGGAAACCCTGTTCGAAGGCGTTGCCGTACTGGACGGCCACGCTGATCAGGTCTCGGGCCCCACGGATTGTTCGCGGAGCCGGCTCGAGAAGCACCAAGCCGTCGGCGTCTGCATCGGTGTAAGTCAGGGGCGGGAATGAGCGGCCTCCTTGGTTCGCCTGACCGACTCTTTCCCAGACCGGCCGAATGATATGCACCATCTTCCAGTGGGCTACCCACTTGCCACTGGCGCCCTCTCTTTGTTCGCGTTCGGCGCCGAGAGTCGCTTTCTTCATGCTCGCGGAGACTCCCTCCGGAGAGCCGACCGGAATATTGGGTTCCATGCCGCCCTGCCAGAGCGCGCATTGGCCCTTCTCGTCGAGAGTGTTGGTGGCTCGCCGCACCCGGTCCTCGTAGTTGCGCATGTAACCGTAGGTCATCACTACGGCATCGATGTTCGGGTGGATGAAACCCGGATCCCAGGCCATCGCGTCAGCCACGCTGTTGATGTAGTCCCAGCGGCCGGTATTGAATCCTACGAACCGGTTTCCGAGCGCAGCCCGGATTTCCATCAACTGGAACGAGGCCTCGATTTGCTCGACCAGAACATAGGTCTTAATCACCCCGCTCTCCAAGCCCAAAGACGACTCTACGCCGCCGAGAATCTCGTGCCACAGCGCGGCTTCTTCCGCCGTCTGGATCTTCGGAAGGTATAGAACCAGGCTCGAGCCCTGGTTCGCAAATGTCTCATGATTGGCAGCAGCGTAGAGGGCGGCATCCACAATCGACGCTGAAAAGCCGCTGCCGTCGGCGTTGCGAATGTGACGATCCTCTAAGTGAAGACCGCGTGCCCGAAAGATCTTGGTGGTAAAGGCGAGCTGTCCTTGCCAGTCATCGATGATCTTGTACCCGAAAAAGGCTTCCGCCCATTTGTTCATCTCTCCTGCCACAGTTTCCGCGGCTCCTACGAAGATCGGGTCCTTCGCGAATGCCAAGCGCAGGTTCCGCTGGTTATCGAGCGACATGGTCTCGATCTGCCCCAGCGCGTCCTCGCCGTCGAACATCCACCCGTCCGCGCCCGAGAGCAGTGCGTAGGCAACGTTCCGGATGCTCTTTTCGATTGGCGACCGAGGTTTCGCACCAGGACCGGTACCCTGTATCCACTGGCACTGCAGGTCTTCCGGGATAGCGGACCCGGTGAAGCGCCCCGCCCGTGCATCGGCAACCTTGATACCCGCGCGGGGAATTATGGATTCCGGATCCAAGAACTGAATCCGTTCCGCATTCTGAGCGCAGCGTCGCCGGCGCTCTAGTCTGGCCTGCATCACGTCCTTGCGGTCGCGATCCAGTTCAGCCAAATCAGCGATCACGTTAAGAGCTTTGGATGTGAGCACGTCAGCGTAGCGTTCCTGAACGCCCGCCCGGATTTCGAATGCATGGGACTGTGACATGAGGATTAGACTACGACAAAGCCGGTGTGTCACGGGTTAGGTTGCCGCTGGAGCGAACAGTGCCGCACATGGCGGAACGCCACACCAGGTCGTGAGATTTCATGCCGGCCATCGTCGCGAAGCACCAGACTGGTCTCGTTGCGGACCGACTCTGCCACCGGGCTGCCAGGTACAGGCAGGCAGCGGCCTCACTGGCGAACAGACTCTGGTGGCTGACACGCTTGCGCCCCGACGACGAGCGCCTCTTCTCGCTACTGCGCGGGGAGTTGGGCTTCACGGAGACAAGGCCGTCGCTTTCGGTCAGGAGTTGCAGGACATTGTCTCTGCGAATCCCATTGTCCACTTTGAAGCGAAGCACGACCCTCTCCACGCTAAGGTCAACGGCTAGCGCTGGACGCTTGGCGTTGGCTCGGCATTGCGGGGTGCTCCAGCGAGTCCACTCCGATCCGAGCAGGTGCGATCGTGTTGATGGGATGGTTGGCTCGAAAGGGAATTCGGTGGAACTCATCCACGAGTTCATGCCAACAGAGGCCTTAGCAGATCCCCATGCACATCCGTCAGCCGGTAATTGCGTCCCTGGAACTTGAACGTGAGGCTCGTGTGGTCGAGACCTAGGAGATGCATGATCGTGGCCTGAAGATCGTGCACAGTAGCGGGATTCTCGACAGCACGGTAGCCGAGCTCGTCGGTAGCCCCAAGGCGCGCTCCCGCTTTGATTCCGCCCCCGGCGAACCACATGGTGAAGGTGCGATGGTGGTCGCGACCTACGTTGGGATCGTCCGGCTCGCCTTGCAGCATTGGGGTGCGGCCGAATTCTCCGCCCCAAATCACGAGAGTTTCGTCGAGCATCCCGCGACTCTTCAGGTCCTTTATCAACGCGGCCGTAGCACGGTCCACTTCGCGACAGCGCTCCGGCAGGTGACGCGGCAGACTGGTCCTTGTCCCGCCGTGGTGGTCCCACTCCCCGTGCATGAGTTGCACGTAGCGCACGCCGCTCTCGACAAGTCGGCGCGCTAGCAGGCAATTGTTTGCGAATGACTTCTTCCCCGGTTCGGTGCCATACATCTCCTGGACATGCGCGGGTTCCCGCGAGATATCCATCAATTCGGGCACAGCCGTCTGCATCCGGTAGGCCAACTCGTAGGATGCGATGCGGGTTTCGATCTCTGTGTCCCCGACATCCTCGTGGCGCATCGTGTTCAAGTCTCGGATCGCGTCCAGCGAGTCCCTGCGGATGCCCGCGCTGACCCCGTTGGGATTGGAAAGGAACAGCACAGGCTCGCCGCCGGATCGGAATTGAACTCCTTGGTAGACAGTCGGAAGGAAGCCCGGCCCTATGCATGCCGCACCGCACCGCGCACCGCGACCGGAAGAGAGAACCACGAAGCCCGGGAGGTTTTCGTTCTCGCTGCCGATCCCGTAGGTTAGCCACGCGCCCATCGAGGGGCGCCCGGGCCGTTCGTGACCGGTGAACATCTTCAGCTGGGCCGGGGCGTGATTGAATTGATCGGTCGTCAGGGAGTACAGGAACGCTGTCTCGTCCACAATCTCGCTGATATGCGGCAGAAGTTCAGAGATGTAGGTCCCTGTGGATCCGTGCCTCCGGAACGCAAACTGCGGGCCGAGCAGGCTTGGCCTGCCCGAAAGGAATGCGAAACGCTCGCCCTCGATCAGCTCTTCCGGTACCGGCGTGCCATGAAACTCCGCCAGTTTCGGCTTGTAGTCGAAGAGGTCCAGTTGCGACGGGGCGCCCGCTTGACAGAGGAATATGACGGCCTTGGCTCTTGGCGAAAAGTGCGGGTCCCGTGCTCCTGGCCGGGTCCCGGCATTCGCTGGAGCCGCCTGCGATTCTCTCTCCAGCATTGAGGCCAGGGCGAGCGAACCGACGCTCAGGCCCGCAGTGGAAAAGAAGTGCCGACGCGTAGTCGCCATGCCAAGGTTGTCCTTCGCACCCATTGTGCCTACTCCCTTGTAAATGTCTCGTCGAGGTTCAAGAGCACGTTCGCGACCATGACCCACGGTGCAAGCTGCGTGTCGGCGAGGCTGACCCGCCGTCCATCGAACGCTTTCGAGACAAGATCACTGGCTCGCATCGGCTCCGCTTCGTACTTCGCCGCCATCCGATCCAGAAGCTCGAGCAGCCTGTCCAGCTCGTCCGAATCGGGCCTGCGAGCCAACACTGTCCGGAAACCATGGGAGATGCGGTTAGCGCGACCGGCGCCGACCTCGGACAGCATTCTTTCTGCGAGCGCTCCGGCCGCCTCGACAAAGGCCGGGTCGTTGAGAGTGTTGAGTGCCTGCAACGGAGTGTTGGACAACGACCGGTCGACGGTGCAGACCGTCCGGTCAGGGGCGTCGAAGTTCATGAAGGCCGGGTATACGACGGTGCGCTTGTAGAACGTGTAGAGTCCCCGGCGATACCGATCAGCTCCATCGCTGGTCGGCCAACGCTTGAATCCGCCTTCAATGAAGTGATCGCCGAATACTTCGGCGGGCTGCGGCGGAAATACGCTAGGGCCACCTAGCACCCGGCTCAGCTGGCCGCTCGATGCCAGCGCGATGTCCCGCACGGTCTCGGCCCCGACCCTATACCGGGCCCCTCGCGAAAGCAGGGCGTTGTTCGGATCCTTTTCGATCTTCTCGGCGCTCGCCGACGAAGTCTGCCGATACGCAGCGGAACTCATGATCGTCTTGAGAAAAGCCTGTGTGTCCCAGTCCAAGCGGACGAACTCGGTCGCAAGCCAGTCCATAAGCTCCGGGTGCGAAGGAGGGTCGCCCTGCGAGCCGAAGTCTTCCGGCGTTCCGACTAGACCCCGGCCGAACAGCCGGTTCCAGATCTGGTTTGCCCGCACACGCGCCGTCAGGGGATTGGCATCTGCGGTCAGCCACTGCGACAGAGCCAATCGGTCTCCTACCGCTGGCGGATCACCGGAAGTCAGCACCGACGGCACGCCCGCGGCGACCCGCTCGCCAACGTCAAGGAAGTTGCCTCGGTTCTGAACGCGGGTTTCCCGAGGCTCCGGTAATTCGCGCATGACCATGGCTTTCGTCGTGCGCTCGTCCCGGAACGACTCCAAGCTCGCTTTCAGCGCGGCGTACTGGCGCCGTTCGGCCTCGAGTTCCGGGGTAATCGATCGGTAGTGTGCCGCAAGGCGGGCCGCATCGCCCTTCGAGCGCTGGGCCGGGCTGGTAGCTAGCACCTGCCGCACTTTGGACGGTGTCGCCTGGAAAGCGGCAAGTTGTGCCCCGCCAAGGGATGTGGCCGAGACGCGGAACCGGCCCAGTAGGTCTTTCGAGTCCTCGGGCGAGTCCTGGATCAGCCGAACCCTAAGCAGCGAACCGTCGGGCAGGTCCACCGGCCGTTCGAGGCGCAGCACGGCGCGTCGCTTGTCGCTGTCGCGAAGCGCTCCGGACTCCAGGCTCCATGCAGTCTCCGGTTTCCCGTCCAGCACGGAGGCGAGATTCACGGAACTCCATCCGCCGTGGTCGGCGGTTCCGCTTGAGAAACGCATCCGCGAATCCCTCTCGGCGCCGAAGAAAGGCTCGAAGTAGAAGCCGTACGCACCCCGATCATTGGTCAGCTTGAGGAGGATCTCATTCGTCCCGGAACGCAAGTCAAGCTTCAATTCTTCCTGGTCCGGCGCTATGCTCCGTGTCGGATCGGACGAGTGGATCAGTTCGGAATTCAGCCAGACTTTCAGCCCCTTGAGGGTTCCCATTGAGACGAGAACGGATGTCGGCTCGTGGACCTCGACAGTCCGGTACGCGTAGCTGGCGCAATTCGATTCCGAGTCGTTCGGGATGTAGCCCAAGTAGTGGACCCGACCGTCTGTCCATCGCTTCTGCTCGTTCCAAGCGAGATGGCCTTCCTCGTATGTCGCCGCCAGGTCTATGTCGCCGCCAGGTCTACGTTTGATTCCGGCGGGAACACGGTTCGGAACGCTTCGTCTCTCGAGCCAACCCGGAACGGACCGAGAGCGTGCCAGTTGTTCCATACCGGCTTGTTGTCGAGCGCAGCATCGTGCCCCTCCTGTCGCGTGGGAGTCCATGCTTCGGCCTCGATTCCGGTCAGCAAGAACGCTCCGCCCTCCCCCCAGCCCGGCCCGCTTCCGGGCAAGCTCTCGTGCGGCATCGCCTCGATCCGAAGTCCGGTCAGTTTCGTGGATTCCGGTTCGAACTCGAGTTCGAAGACCTCGGGGCTATCGCCTGGTTTCCGGACGAGCACCGAACTGTCAGGAAGCACCTCCAAGTCGGCACCGCCCGCCGAAGTGGCACTGACAGGCCGGAGCGCGCGCCAGGCGTCCCGCCATTCGGCGAGGCTGCGTACCGTTCGCGCCTCCCAGGCCCTCTGCGAAGCAGCCAGTTTCGCGGTCGGCGTGTCAAGAATCGCCTTCGCCGCTTCGACCTCCGCCGTCCGGCGGCTCAATTGTTCCGCGTCACCGGTGAAGACATCCAATTCGGCAGAGATCTTGATCGCGCTGTCAGTTGTATTGTTGAAGATCGCGTAGAGCTGGTAGTACTCGCTTTGCTTGAACGGGTCGTACTTGTGGTCGTGGCATTGGGCGCAGCCCACCGTCGAGCCGAGCCAGACAGTTGCGGTCGTGTCCACGCGATCTTTCACGGTGGCGTCGTAGAACTCGTCGTTCTTCGAGCCTGACTCGTCATTGACCATCGTGTTCCGATGGAATCCGGTGGCGACGATTTGCTCCACGGTCGGGTCGGGCAGCAGGTCACCGGCAAGCTGCTCGGTAGTGAAGCGGTCGAAGGGCAGGTTGCGGTTGAAGGCGTCAACCACCCAGTCGCGGTAGGCCCACATCGTGCGCGGCTCGTCGCTCTCGTATCCGTTCGTGTCGGCATAGCGCGCCAGATCGAGCCAGTATCCCGCCCAGTGCTCGCCGAAGTGGGGTGACTTGAGCATGCGGTCGACCAATTTCCCGTAGGCATCCGGGCTGGTGTCTTCGAGGAACCGATCGACTTCGTCAACGGTCGGCGGCAGCCCTCTCAGGTCGAGACTGATTCGGCGAATCAGCGTTTCCTTGGAAGCTTCCGGGGCGAAGGACAGGCCCTTCTCCTCCAGGCGGGCCAGGACGAAGCTGTCAATGGAGTTGCGAACCGCTTCTGGCGTGCCGACCGTGGGGGGCACATGGCGCACCGCTGGCTGGTACGACCAGTGCTGGGAAATCTGATCCGTCGACACTCCGACGCCGTCTGGCCAATCGGCTCCCCGGTCTATCCAGGTCTTGATGAAGCCGACATCGTCCTCCGACAGCCTCTCGCCCGTCATGGGCATCGCGTTCAGGTCGCCAATCCCCGCGATCCGCTGGAACAACGGGCTGCTGGCGGCCGCTCCTGGCAGTATGTTCGGTCCGGAGACTCCGCCCCGGAGGGCAACGGTCCTGGAATCGAGGCGAAACTCCCCTAGCTGCTGCGCAGCGCCGTGGCACCCTTGGCATCGCTGTTCGAAGATCGGATAGATTTCCGACTGGAAATCAATCGTCCGCCCGGAATCACCCGGCGTCTTCTCGTCCGCGAAGCCGGGCACTGCGGATGCAGCAAGCAAAAGGATGGACGCTACTCCGGCAGCGCCTCCCCCCGGAATCTGCAGGAACCATCCTTTGTTTCCGGACATCGTCATACCTCGCAGGCCGCTCTCCGGCCTCGAATCCACTGAGGAACCCAACCGAGCGAGCCACCATCTAGCGAGCTTCCGTCCGCGCTAGCTCGACTCGTCCATGGGCGGGCAGCGATTGGGCCTGATGTTTGCGGAACCACAGGCATTGTAGCCCGCGAAGCGGGAGCAGCGACCGGTAACAGCGGAAATAGCTACTGCATCCCGCCAGAATGGGCTTGGCGTAGCGCCGCCTTCCTGCGGTGACTCTCGAGGATTGCGCGGCCTTTCGCGCTTTTTCCGTTGCGCACGCAGGCTAGGCCCCACGAGTAGTAAGCCTCGGCCAAGGATGGATCGAGATTGACTGCCCTTTCGAACAAGCTCTCGGCCTCCGCGTATTGTCCGTCGCGGAATCGAATCTTGCCGAGGTGATAGTGGGCTTCTGCGAATCCAGGTTCCCGATCGAGGGCCGCCTGGAACGACCCCTCGGCCCTGGCCGCCTCGCCGGCCGCCAACTGGGCTAGCCCCAGTCGAAGCCAGTACCTCGGTGGGATCGTATCGGGATCACCTAGGCGCAAAGCCGCTCGATAGCTCTCGATCGCTCTCAGGGGCTGTGACAGGTATTCGTAGAGGGATCCTAGGTAGTAGTGCAGTTCGCGGTCGGACGCGTGCAGTTGCAATCCGCTCTTGACGAACTCCAGCCCTGCTTCCGCCGTTCCCAGTTCCTGGCAAATCAGTCCGATTCCGCCATACGGGCGGGCTAGACGAGAGTTAATTGACAGTGACGTCAGGTAGACCTCGAGGGCCGCTCCCCACTGCTGGCCGGCGAGCAGCGAGTCCCCGAATTCGGCGAAAAAGCGCGCTTGCCTTGCGTCGCCATTGCGGGATTCTTCTGGCGGCTTCAAGCCCCGGCAGTTCACCCGGGACTTCACGTTAAAGAAGATCTTCGCCCCTCGCGGGTCCTTGGAGGCAGCTTTTTCGAATACTTCCAGCGCCGCTCCGCGCTGTCCGCGATCGAGGAAGAAGAGTCCGAGATTGAGATAGCCGTCGGCGCGATCCGGCGCCATCCGAATGCCCGTCTCGAGTTCGCGCCGGGCGGCGTCGTACTCGCCCAGTCGCGCGAGTGCCGATCCGAGCAGGAATCGAGCTTCAGCCGGCCTCGATTCAAGCGCTAGGTCGGACAGGATGGCCGCGCAGTTCCGGTACTCCTTCAACTGGTAGTGCGCCAGGGCTAGGTACATCCCGGCCTCGTACCAGCCCGGTCTCGCCTCCCGCGCCTTTTCCAGCGGGGCGAGCGCTTGGCGGTACAAGACGTTGCGGAAGAGCATCTGGCCGATCGCGAGCAGCATGCCCGGGTCGGAACTCTGCTCTGTCATCTCGGCTAGCTGGTCGACCGCCAAGTCTTCCCGGCCGCTGCCGAACCGGGCTCGAGCCAGATCCATCGATGCCGCCGAATGCGAAAGGCCATGGCGATGAGCTGCCTCGAGATGCGGCAGTGCATCGCGCGGCGAATCGAGTCTCAGGTAGCAAGCGCCCGCGAGGTAGCGCAAATTGGCATTCCGCTCGTCAACCGACGAGGCATCTCCAAGAAGCACGCACGCGTCCTCTCTCTTTCCCATCCGTACCAGCGCCCTCGACCAGGGATCGGCGATTTCGACAACACTCGCTCCGAGCTCCCGGGCGCGGCTGAAGCGCTGCGCGGCCTCTTCAAATCGGGCTCCAGCCATCGAGATCCTCCCCAGCCAGCTGTAAGCGGAAGCTCCGGTGCCGGGTTCTCGCGCGGCTGTCTCCGCCAGTCTCGTTGCCTCTGCCAGCTGGCCCTGGTCGACAAGCTTCTCGATTTGCCTTCCCCACGAACTCTCGTCTGCCCCGAGAGCGAACGGCGGGCCCAGCAGCACCGAAAAGACTCCAACCAGCGCCCCGTACTTCATGATGTTCGGCCGTTGAAAGGCCTCGGGCGGCCGGACGGGGGCTTCCCGTCCGGTGGGCGGCTCCGGCACTTATTGCCTGCCATTGGACTGGCCGGGATCGTACTCGCGTTCGACATCCTGGTCCCGTCGCAGCGCCCGCTGCTTGTTGAGCCTTGTGAAGACGGCTGCCTCGCGCTTGGCGTCCTCCATCCGGCTGGTGGCCCGGTAAGCCTGCGAGAGGTAGAGCCGCAAGGAAGCCAGCTCGGGGTCGACCGCGATGGCCTTTTCCATTTCCGGAATCGTCTCGTCGTATCGCCTGAGCTGAATCAATGCCTTGCCCAGCCCGGCATATGTTTGCGCCGAGCGAGGATTCTGGGCCAGGGCTCGCCGGAAATGGCCCAGGCTGCCCTCGGCGTCGCCGAGTCGCAGTACGACTTCTCCGAGCAAACGGTGCGCTTCGGTGAATCCCGAATCGATTGCCAGCGCTTGGTCCAGATAGCCCCTAGCTTCCGGGAACCTGCCCATGTTCTCGAGCTGCCAGGCGACCTGGTAGTGACTGTTGGCCAGATCGGGAAACTTGGCGAGGGCGCTCTGCGCTTCCTGCAAGGCCCGCTCGAAATCGTGATTCTTGTAGTGCGCATCGACGAGCAGGAACCGCAGATCCGCGCTGTCGGGATCCAGTTCGACAGCCTTCCGGAAGCTCTCGACCGCCCCGTCGTAATAGCGGCCTTGCAGATATTGCAGGCCAAGGAAGGCGATGAGCTTGACGTTGTCCGGCCGGATCCTCACTGCCACTCTTAGGTGCGGGATCGCGTCTTCGTGATTGCCGCTCCGGACCAGGATGTTTCCCAGCAACGTCCGCGCCTCGTAGAATTCCGGCCGCAGTTCGACTGCTTTCTCCAGATGCGGGACAGCGTCTTCCGGCCGCTCCAGCGACACGTGCGCGAGGGCCATGTTGTAGTACGCCTCGGAGTAGCGCGGACGCATCTCGACAACACGGCCCAGGATGGGAAGAGCTTCGCGGTGGAATCCGTTCCGTCCCAGCGCGGTCGCGGCACTCAGCATTACGTCCGGATCCCCGGACGCGGCCAGTGCCTTGGCCCGTGCGTCTGCCTCGACGAACTTCTTGTTCTGCAGCAGCATCCTGAGTTCGACGAGGCCTCGTATCTCGTCCTGGAGCTTGTTCTTCCATCTCTCGGCGAGGTCGAACTCGTGCCGAGCTTCCCCGGTTCGGCCCTGTCTTTGGTATGCCTGTCCCAGCAGAAAGTGGGTCTCCCCTTGCTCGGGCCTCCTTCTTACGGTCTCCTCCAGCAGGTCCACGGCATCACCGATCCGGCCAATTCTCAGGTACCCGCTGGCCAACCGGGTGCGAACATCTAGGATCGTTCCGATCTCCACGGCGCGCTCGAAGTACTGAACCGCCTCCTCCGTGTCCCCGCTGCTGAGGCCGATCCGTCCCAGGTAGTACAGGGAATAGGCATCGGGCGGCTCGAATTCCAGTTCCTTCAGAAAAGCGTTCTTGGCTTGCGGCATGTCAAGGAGATGCCAGTACGCCAGGCCGAGTTGGTAGTACGCCCCGGGAATCTGCGGGTGGATAGCGATGGCCTGCTGCAATTCCTGGACTACAAGCCCGTACTGCTCCCCATCCAGATGCACCTGGGCCTGCTCGAGGTGACGATTGAGCGCTGCCTGCGGGCCCTGGGCCAGGAGCGGAGCGGAAACCGCGGTGAGCAAGCTGAAAAGGCTCCCAATCGCTACGGTGCGCCAGTTGAATCGTTGAATCCATGGCAAGGTGTTGCAAGAGCGCTCAGGCTTGCTTGCATCCTGGGTCCCAGACCCGACCAGCCTTGAATATTCCGAGCTGATGTCAGGCTGGTACGGCTGGGCTATCCTTGCGGATCTCTGAATTCGAAATGGCATGTCGAAGCCGGGAGGCCTCCACGCACGCATGCGGCGGAAAACGTTGCAATCAGTGTATCGCCGCCTTGTACTGCTCCGCCGACGCACTGCAAGCGCAAGGGCCTGGAGGTTCAAGGGTGTAGCTGCCGCGGCCGAAACAGCAATCGATTCCGGCAGGCGCACAGCAGTTGCTTGACGGCGAGCGTTGGCTGAGCAAACGATAATCGAGGGATGGAGGGCCCGATCCGATCATCGGCCAGTTGGCGGTACGGCCCGCCGCCCGCCGCTAGACCGCAAGCCTCGCCGCATCGGCAAGTGCCAGGTCGCCCCAATATGCGCGACACGACAAGTCCCGTTGCACGGATCTTAGGCAAGCATTCGGCGTTGCTCGCTCTGATTCTCTGCGGACTCGCGGTGCCCGACCTTGGCAAGGCCCAGGCTGCCGGCGCGGACGAGATCGAGGCGCGAGTGGCTTCCCATCTCGAAGCGGCCAAGCAGGCCGAAGCAGTCCAGGACTATCTGGCGGCGGCCGGAGAATATGAGTCCATCCTTGCGTTGCGGCCCGGATGGGCGCTCATCCACCAAAGTCTTGGCGTGACCTACCACCTCGCCAAGCGATTCCCGCAAGCGATCGAGCAATTGCAGCTAGCCGTCGGCCTGGATGACCAGCTCTGGGGAGCGTTTCTGTTCCTCGGAATGGACTATTACCAGACGCACCAGTTCGAATTTGCGATATCCGCTCTCGACAAGGGCCTGGCACTGAATCCTGAAATGGTAGAGATGCGACGTTGGCTAGGCCTGAGCCACGCCGCTCTGCAACGCTACGAGGAGGCGATTGGCCACTTGCTGCACGTGACCAACGCGAATGCCGACGATCCCGAGGCGCTGTTCCACCTTGCACGGACCTACGACAAGCGGGCGTCGCAGCTGTTCCAGTCGATCGGCGAGCGAGAGCCGGAGTCGCCCTTCGTGTATCTGCTGCAGGCGGAGCGACTCGCGTCGGAGGACGACCTGGCCAGGGCGCGGGCAGAATACAGGCGGGCTCTGGATCTCAGGCCCGATTTGACGGGAATCCTTCATTCTGTGGAGCCAGCTCGGGCTGGGAGCCTTTCGCCCGGCGATCAGGCGACAGGTCCGTTCGCCGAGATCCGGTCGAGATTTTCGGCAGGTCGGTACCTGGAGGCGTCGGACGAAGCCAAGCATCTCCTCGTCGCGCAACCCGGCCAGGCTGAAGCGATGTACTGGCTGGGCCGATCGTACAAGGGCCTTGCTGCTGCGACCCTGGACCGCTTGACGGAATCCGCACCGGAGTCCTATAGAGTGGACCAGCTTGCCGGCGAGTTCCACGAAGACAGGACCGAGTTCGGGAAGGCGGTCGAAGCGTACCGGAGAGCTCTGGATAAACAGCCGGAAGTTCCCGGGCTGCGCTATGCAGTCGGCGCTGTCTATTGGAAGATGGGCCGCTTCGAAGAAGCGCAGGAGTGGCTTGAGGCGGAATTGGAACGCAATCCGCACCACGCGCTAGCCCGGTATCGCCTCGGAAATTTGCTCCTTGATCGCGATCGGCCCAAGGAGGCGCTCCCGCACTTGCTGGAATCGCTTGCAGCGAACCCCGATCTCGCCGAGGCCCGCTTCGACCTCGGACGAGCGTATCTTGCGGACGGGCAGCATGCCTCCGCGGTCGAAGCGCTCGAAGTGTACGCCCGGATCGACCCAGGCAATGACCGGGTGCATTTCTTGCTGGGGAACGCCTACCGCGGCCTGGGCCGCCTGGAGGACGCCCAACGGGAATTCCGGCTCTACCAGGAGCTGAGCCGGGAGAGGCTGCGTAAGGTCCAGGGGGACGTGAGAAGCGTCTCGGAAGATCTCAAGCAGGCAGCCCCGTGAGTCGGCAAGCGCAGTGCTGCGTTATCGCTCTGGCTCTTCAATCTGCAGTATGCGGTCGGCCTCCACAGCACTCAATGCCTGCTCTGCGCCGCTTGGCCACCGAATGCTGATCACATCGGCCTTCTTGTGCTCGCCGAGGCCGAAGTGAAGCCGTAGATCGCTATGCGACTGATAGCTGCCGCCGCTGCGCACCTCTCGGAATTGGCGCAGGCCGCCGGCCTCGAGCGTGACTCTTGCCCCTAATGCCGACCGATTGGAAGCAGTCCCCCTCAAGTCGAGCAGCAGCCAATGACCATCTGTGGCGCTTCCCCGCAGCAGCGTCGGCCTGGCATCGAGATTTGCAATCAGCAGGTCGATCCGGCCGTCGTTGTCGAAGTCCCCGGCAGCCAGGCCCCGGCTGGAGTAGGGTCCTGTCGAGCGGTTGGGCAGCGCGATTTCTTGGAATGTGCCGTCGCCTTGATTGCGGAAGGCCGAGTTCGGCTGGCGGTAGCGGATGCCGAAATCGTGGCGGTCAACTTCCGGGTAAACGTGGCCGTCCGCGATGACGATGTCTAGGAACCCGTCTAAGTCGAAGTCCGTGAACTGCACGCCCCAGCTCAGCTTGGGCCAGGTGGGCTCCCCCAGGCCCGACCTGGACGAGACGTCGCGGAACAGCCCGTCACCGACACCTCGATAGAGGGTGTTGTAGTCGTCGGAGAAGTTGGTGACGACCAAGTCCATGCGGCTGTCATTGTCGTAGTCGCCGAAGTCGACGCCCATTCCCGCCTGCTCCTTGCCATCGGCGCTCAGCGCAACGCCAGCGAGCAGGGCGATCTCGCTGAAGCTCTTGTCGCCGTTGTTCTGGAACAGGAAGTTGGCAGTCGAGTCGTTGGCGACATATATATCCTGGTCTCCGTCTCCGTCGTAGTCGGTCCAGACGACACCCAGGCCGTAGGAGTCGGGAACCGCTCCGATTCCGGACTTGGTGGTAGCGTCTTGGAAGCGTCCGGCTCCAAGATTCTCGTAGAACCTGTCGCCGGCCGGAATCATGCCTCGTGGCCCGCACTGCACGCGGATGCCGCGGTAGCGGCACAGCTGGCTGTCGTCGGGAAGATCGCCGGGATCGAACTCTAGGTAGTTGGTGACGTAGACGTCTACGTCCCCGTCCGCGTCGTAGTCGCCGAATGCGGCTGAAGAGCTCCACTCGGCGCCTTCGGTTTCGACCGTGGCGGCGTTCTGAAACGTGCCGTCTCCGCGATTGAGGTACAGGTGGTTCGGCCCGTAGTTGGTGACGTAGATGTCGTTGTAGCCGTTGTTGTCCACGTCGGCAACTGCGACGCCCATGCCCCAACTCCCGTCTCCGAGTCCGACCTTCGAAGTCACGTCGGCGAATGTTCCGTCGCGGTTGTTGAGGTACAGGCGATCGGTGGCTCGGGAACTACCGTCTTGTAGCGTGCCAAGCGTCCCGCCGTTTACGAGGTAGACGTCGATCCAGCCATCGTTGTCATAGTCGATGAACGCGACGCCCCCCGTCATCGATTCGAGAATGTAGGGCTTCTCGGCAGTCCCCGAGACGAGTTCGAAGTCAAGGCCGCTCTGCGCCGAGACGTCGCGAAACTGTGCGTCGGCGGTCCAGCCTACGAGAACCACAGGAGCAGCGATTCGCAGGAGGCGGGCTAGACGCATCGGCAGTTCCTTGCTCTAGCATCATGCAATGGCACGCAGGTCGCGGGACTGGGATGACGGTAGGAAACTTGAGCCGCTATCGGCACGCCGCTACTCGCTGCCTTCAGGGCGCGTCGTCGGTCCTGCCAGCCCGTTCGCGTTCTCATTCGGCTGCAGGCTCCTGAACCTCGAGCACCTGGTTCAGCGCCACGTCTTCCATCGTTAGCGTTCGCCCGGAAGGCCAGAGAACAGTGAGCCGCTCGACTCTCTCGTCCGAGCCGAATCCGAAATGCTGGCGCAGGTCGTTCGCCGAGAGATAGCTCGCTGAGGAACGGACTTCCCGAAGCTGCACGCGACCGCCCGACGCCGCCTGAACCCTTGCCCCGATCGCCGAGGGGTTGCTCCCGGCGCCGCGAGCCTCGACAAGCAGCCAGGGCTTGCGATTGCCGCCGTCGTTGCGCAGCAGGGTGGGAGGACCGTCCAAGTTGTTCACGACAACATCGAGATCTCCGTCGTTGTCGTAGTCTCCGAGCGCGAGCCCTCGGCTCTTGAATCGCTCCGAGAGGCCGAAATCCTCCCCCAGTTCCTTGAACTGCCGGTCTCCCTGATTCATGAAGACGAGCCAGCGCTGCTCGTACTTGAGACCCATTTCGAAGCGGTCCGCCTCCGGGTAGAGGTGGCCGTTCACCACGAAGAGATCCTCTCCGGCATCGTTGTCCAGATCGCCGAAGGCTACGCCCCAGCCAACATACAAGTGGGTGCTCCTGCCGTGGCCTGACGCATACGTCAGGTTGGTGAAGCTGCCGTCCCCGTTGTTCACGAGCATCGAGTTACTCTCGTAGGACGAGTTCGTGTAGTACAGGTCCAGCCATCCGTCCCGGTCGATGTCAGCGGCGTCCACGCCCATCGAGCCCTCTTCCACGCCGTCTTGCGAGAAGGCAGTTCCTGCCAGCACCGCGAGTTCCTCGAAAGTGCCGTCGCCGTTGTTCTCGTAGAAGAGATTCGAAGTCAGGTCGTTCGCGACGAAGATATCGGGCCACGAGTCGTTGTTGTAGTCGGCCACCAGAACGCCCAGCCCGTAGAGCCGCTCGTCGTCGATCGAACGCTCGGCGGCAACGTCTGTGAACTGCCCGCTTCCGTCGTTGAGGTAAAGGGAATCGCGCAGGCCCGTGAGGCCCCGGGGACCGCAAAACACGGCGAAGCCTCGGTAATTGCAGTTCGCGTCCCGCTTCGGGAGGCGGTTCAGAGGGTATGCCAGGTAGTTGCTCACATAGAGATCGAGGTCTCCGTCGCGGTCGAAATCGGCGAAGGAGGCCCCCAGGCTCCAGAGAGATTGCGCAATGCCGGCACTCCGGCCGACTTCCTCGAACTTTCCCTCGCCGAGGTTTCTGTAGAGTGCGTTGCTGCCGTATCCGGTGAGGAAGAAGTCGAGCTTGCCGTCGTTGTTGAAATCGCCGACAGCAACACCCTGTCCCCACCCGCGCGCCGTCAGGCCGGCTCGGCGAGTCACGTCCTCGAAGCCCCCGTGGCCGTTTCCCCGGTACAGGGCGCACATCAGGTCGCCGCCTCGCTCGAACCGTTCGATCGTCGATCCGCGTACAAGCAGAATGTCGAGCAATCCATCGCGGTCGTAGTCGAGGAAAGCGACGCCGCCGCCCATGACCTCGATGATGTGTTCCTTGGTAACGCTTCCCTGCAGGCCCTGGAAGCCCCACAGTCCCGAATCGGCGGTGACATCAACGAAACGGAGACCGGGCGGCTGCGCGTCGCCTAGCGCCGCTCCGCATGCAAGCAAAATGCCGCAAGGGATCATCGCACCCAGTTTCCGGAGTGCTCTCCGGAAGGGTCGTGGCGGTTGCTGCGGGAACCCGCCCCTAGCACGCGTATGAGGTACGCCAGACGGACGGAATCGGGAGTGTTCCATCTGCGCAGCGGATCGGCCCTGGCGGCTCGCCGATGCTTGCAGTGTCTCGATTCCGTCGCTATGCCTTTCGGACTCGTGTCGCATTAAGCGCGCCACTCTCGATCGCGTCCTGCCATCGCGATCGACAGTCCGCCATCCTGCCAGGACAGATCCGAGCTCGGCTTGGGACCGCTAGAACAGGATCTTCAAGCCGAACTGGATTTGTCGCGCAAACTGGTGCGGGGCCAGTCCTCCGATCGAGCCGAACACGCCGGGCCCTGCGTCGAAGTTCGAATTGGGCTTCCCGAAGTTCACGTTGTTGAACGCGTTGAAGAACTCCGAACGGAACTGAAGCCCGACGCGCTCCGTGAGCCTGAAGTTCTTGAAGAGCCCGGCGTCGAACTGGAAGAGACCCGGGCCAATGAGAGCGTTCCGGCCCAGGTTGCCGAACGTGTACGGAGCCGGTTCTCCAAAGGCGGCCAGGTTGATGTACTCTTCGGGCTCGCCGCTCACTCCGGCGAATGGGTCCCCAACTAGGTTCGGCCTCTCCGCCCCCACGCGCCCGCCGATGTTGGCAATGTCGCGCGGCACCGAAGTATTGAACGGCGGACCGCTGCTAGCAGTAACGATGCCAGTGAGCTGCCACCCGCCAAGGATCGCGTCGGCGGCCTTGCTCCAGCTCGAGCCGAACGGCTTGTCTCTGCCAACCGGAAGCTGCCAAACGTAATCGAATGTGAGAGCGTGTTCGCGATGAAGGTCAGATAGGGCCCGGTCACCCAGGATGTTCCTTGGGTCTTGAGCTGTCTGGCTCGCCGAGAAACCCGCCCCAAGGACGTCGATCGTCTTTCCCCATGCGTAATTGGCGCGGAAGGACAGTCCGTCCGAGAAGCGTTTTTCAATCTTGAGCTGCAGCCCGTGGTAGACCGAACTGGCTTGGTTGCCCATTTCGCTCAGAGGCCCGTATTGCGGGAATGGGCGGCGCGGCTGCACCTCCCCTGGTCCCGGTAGAGCCGTGTTGACGTTCGAAAACGTGGAGAGCTTCAGACCTCTGGTACCCACATAGCCGAGTTCCACCATCAGCTCTTCTGCCAGCTGGCGCTGGACATGCAGGTTCCACTGCATGGTGTAGCTGGTGCGATTGTGCCGGGGCACGATGTGCTGGGCATTGGGTGCCACTGTGCTGCCCATCTTCACGTCCAAGTCGGGCGTGAACGTGGTTTCCACAGGATTGATTGGCAAGCGGTCGTTGAGATTCGAAAAATTCTCGCTAATCGCAAACGGCCAGTTGCCGCGAACGCCTTGAGCCTCCCAGAGGTAGTTGGTCATGTAGAAGACGCCGAATCCGGACCTTATCGTGGTCTTTTCGCCGAGGCGGTACGCCAGTCCGGCGCGGGGCGCGATGTTGTTGTTGTCAGGCTCCACGATTCCGCGGCGCACGTTCGGCCCCTCGCCGGTGATGGGATTCTGCCCGTCCCAGAGGAACTGGCCGGTGCCTAGGTCGATCGAGGCGAGCAAGTCATCGCGGTGTTTCGGCCATTCGCTCAGATCGTATCGGACGCCCAGGTTGACGGTGAGGTTGGGTGTGGCCCTCCAATCATCCTGGAAGAAGAAACTGTAGTCCTCCTTCCTCATCAGGGCGGTCGTGCCTTCGCCGATATTGCGCAGAGCAACGGTCGGCAGGCCGAGCAGGTAAGACGCGACCGCGTTGCCCGTGGCTGCAGCGTTCTGCGGGTCCTCGGTGGGCACTTTGTTGAAGTTCATGTTTCCGGTGAAGTAGCCGTCGTCCAGGTTGCGATTGTGCTTGAACTCGAAGCCCGCCTTGATGCTGTGGCTGCCGGCAATCTTGGTGATAGTCGCGTACGCGCTGTAGGAGTCGTCGGGGAATGGGAATCCCGTCTGACTGGGACTGGCGAAGCCAGCAATACGCCACTGCGGGAAAAGCGGCACCGCTTCGCTCTTCAAGATCGGGATGCCCTGGATGCCGTTGCCGGTGATGAAGGACTCGATGGCCTCCTTGCCTCCTGGAGCGCTGTCTGCGATCTGGAGATTGTTCCGGTGATACGAAACCTTCAAGTCCAGGATCGTGGTGGGGTTCAGCGTGTGGGTATCGCTGATCATGATGTTGGTGAAGGTGTTTACCAGCAGGTTGTCCACCGTGAGGTGGGCAGTCGGTCGCGGACTGACCGAGTCGCTGAAGTTGAAGCGCCCCGTCATGATGTTGTTGTCGCCGAACCGGTGATCGACCCGGCCCATCCATTGGTCGTTGTCGATCCTCGAAGCATTGGTGTTAATCAGGTTCAATGGCTGGCCCGGCAGATTGGGAGGAGTCCACAGGATCTCCTGAAGCTGCTTGGTCGATCGGTTGACCATGCTGGAAGGGATCCGGTTGTTCGGCATCTGGCTGCGCGACAGCGTGCCGTCAGGGTTCTCCACCGTGGTGAACGGATCGAAGAACGGATCCGCCGGTCTTCCCTGCGTGTCCATGGAAAGGTCGCCGCCGAACATCTCCGTCGTGGGTACGACGTTCAGCAGAGTGGACTCCCGGCTCCGGCGCTGGCCTTCGTACATGAAGAAAAAGAAGGTTCTGTTCTTGGCAATGGGGCCGCCGACCGTCGCGCCGAACTGATTCTGGCGAAACTCGGGCTGCGGCGTGCCGGAACGGTTCGCGAAGAACTCCGAAGCGTCCAGGTTGTCGTTGCGAACGAATTCGAATACCGTGCCGTGGACCTCGTTAGTGCCGGACTTGGTGACGATGTTGACATTCGCTCCGGCGGCCGTTCCGAACTCAGCCGAGGTGATGTTCGTCTGGATCTTGAATTCCTGAATGGCATCGATCGAGGGCTGCAGCCCGTAGGTCTTGAAGAAGCTCTCGTTGTTGTTCACGCCGTCCAGCGTGTAGTTGTTGGCCTCGCTGCGCAGCCCGCTGATCGATACGGCGGTGCCGGAGGTCTGGAACGCTGTCAGCGCGCCGGCGCCGGCCACGGCGCCCGGGGTCAGGACGGTGAGCTGCGTGAAGCTGCGGCCGTTCAAGGGCAGCTCGACCACCTTTTCGTTGTCGACCGTCGACGCGACTGTAGAGCTGTCGGTTTGCAGCTGCACCGCCGCAGCACTGACTTCGACGACTTCGGTGACTTCGCCGATAGACAAGGTGAGATCGACGCGCAGGGTCTGGTTCACTGCGAGCTGAACGCCGGATTGCTGTGCCTGGCTGAAGCCGGGCATTTCGGCTGAAACCGAATAAACAGCTGGCGGCAGCGACGGAACGGCGAAGCCACCTGCTTCACTGGTCGAAACGACGCGGGAGTTGCCAGTGCCCTCATTCGTAACGGTCACGGTTACGCCGGGCACGACGGCCCCGCTCTCGTCCGAGACAGCACCGAGGATCGTCCCGAATGAGGTCTGAGCCCCGAGCGGGAGAGTGCAGGCAATCGCTACCAACGAAGCGAGGCAAAGGTGTCGCAGAATCATGAATCCTCCAAAAGACCCAAGCGAGAACAGAAACCAGAAAGAAACCAGAATAGGTTCCGCTTGGGATTGTAATGCGATTGTTTCCCGATTGTCAACCCGGGCGCCCGGGCGTCCCTTGCGATTAGCGTCTCGCGCCGGCTGGCCAGGCTCGTGCATCGGGATGGGCCCGACCCTCGCAATTCGGCTATCTGCACCAGGGAACCGCCTACAATCCCGGGCTCGCGAGTTCGGAACTGGTACAGGTGGAGGAGAATTAGAGCCGAGGTGCTGAGTCGCGCTTTCAAGGCGGTCATCGGGCCGGTCATCTGGACCGGCTGCCTGGCGGTTCCTGCGGAGGCGCTCGCGACGGACACCGCCCGGCTGCTCTCGTCGGCCCGCGCCCTCCGAGACGCCGGAAGCCTCCCCGACGCTGCCGAATGCGAGGCGCTCGGAACGGCGTGCTGAAGCTGACGCTGCCGGTCGAACGAGAGAGGGGGCGCATGCCGGAGCTGAATCCGCGACGCTCCACCGCGAACTTGGAGAAATCTACGTCGCGCTGGAGCGTCCCCGCGACGCTGCCGAGCAGTACGAGAAATCGCTAGCGGCGGACCCGACGCAACGGATCCTGCATTACAAGGCGGGCATTCTATACCGACAGCTCTCCGAGAACTCGAGAGCCGCTGACCACCTTGCGGAGTCGTTCAAGCAGGGCTTTCGAAATACGGGGGTCCGGTTCCATCTTGCTTCGGCGCAATTCGCTTCCGGGCAGCTCACGGCGGGGCGCGAGAACGCTCGAGAAATTCTCGAGCAAACCGAGGCGGGCGGTGACATGGCGTTGCGCGTCGGCCGGCTCTTGTTCCAACACCTGTTCTACCGGGATGCTATCGAAGCGTTCGAAACAGCTTTCGATAGTCCGGGCGAGTCTCCCGAGGCCCGTGTCTACCTGGCACTGACGAATTTCTTGCTCAACCACCACGAGCGGACCGTCGAACTGCTGGAGCCTATGGCAGCTCCGGGCGGGTCGGGGAACTCCGAGGCGCTGACCCTTCTGGCATCTGCACTGGCATCGCTCGACCGGTTCGAAGAGGCGGAGTCGTTGCTCGAAAGAGCCGTCGCCACCGAGCCGGCCAGTCCCCATGCGTACTTGAATCTCGCTCTTGTCTTGCTTGAACAGGGTGAGACAGAGGCTGCGGAGGGCTGGTTCGACAAGATGCGCGCTGCGGCCAGCGCGGCCAGCCCGAAGGTCTTCTACGCGATCCGGCGCGATTCTTGCGGAGATGCCTACAAGGAAGTTGCCACAGGTTCGGGCGAAGACGGTGTCGGCGCCAATCCAGGGCAAAGCCTCCAGTACTTCGAGCTTGCGCGCACCTTGAGCGGGCGGCATCACCACGGAACCGCCGTCGAGTTGCTGCGTATCGCCGCTCGAAAAGCAAGTGGCCACGAGCTGGCTCGGCCCGGCTTGCTGCACGCTCTGGGCTTCAGCTGCGTGAACCTCGAGCCCGAAAGCGAGATCCCGGTACGCCTGCTGGAGCGATCGATCGAGTTAGATCCGCAACGCCATCAGTCGCACTTCCTGTTAGGTCGCGCCTATCAGAAACGGCGCAAGCCGGTGCAAGCCGCGGCCGCATTCGAGCGTGCGATCCAGCTGAATCCCGACGCAGCCTCCTACTACACCGAGCTGGGGAGGTTGCTGTCAGACAGCAACGATTCCGCGAGAGCCATCGAGGTCCTGAGCCGGGCAATCGAGATCGATCCGTTCGATGCCGCTGCTCGCTACGAATTGGGCAAGCTATGGATGGGGCAGGGACGTCTGACGGACGCTGCAGAGCAACTCCGCATGGCCATCGAGGCTGAGCCGGAATTCTACGAAGCCTACTACGTGCTGGGCCAAATCCACGTGCGAGAGAGACGGCCCGACCGGGCTCGGGGATATCTTCAAATGTTCCACAGAATGAAGGCCGCAACCGAAGCCCGATCTACGGTATGGAAGGACGCTACTGTCCGGCTAGAGGTCGAATAGATGCAAGGTGCGAATCCACACCTGCCGTGCGTTTCGGCGGCGGCAGGTCGCCGCGGTGTCGGAGCGAGCAAAGTCAGGCGTGACACTGAGACCGAAGAACATCTGCCCGCCGTCAATGAGCGGCGCCAAGTGGGCTGCCCGAGCAAGGACGGAAAGTGGAACTGGGGCTTGGCACGGCATGAGAACCGTCACTTGCGGGTTCCGTCCGAATCGAACACGAATCCTAGCCTTCCCTTGGCTTGGTCGGATGCGGTTATTTTGGCGCGATATTGCGAATTCCGGACCCGGTCCGGTCAGGTTGCAAAGCGTCTCGGCGATAACGGGCGCGGCCTTCCATCTAAGGGGTTAGTAGCCGGGGATACACCGAAACTGGCCAGGTAGCGTGCGGATACGACGAATTCGAACCGAACCGCGAGCAAGCGGCACACTGGGCGACTTCACCCTGTGATACACTCCAGCCGGAAGAACTTTCGGATTCTGGGATCCGTGCAATGTTCGCCCGACCACGTTTCCCTATCGCTCGTTTCGCTTTGTTCCTCAACGCGTGCGCGGGCTTCCTGTCAATCGCTCCCCCGCATCTTGAAGCTCAAGATCCCTCGCAACCTCGCTTCGAATCCCACATTGCGCCAATCCTAGCGGCGAATTGCGCTGTCTGCCACGGGGAGGAATCGCCCCAGGCCGAGCTGGACGTTCGAACGCGGGAGGCCTTGCTGGCGGGAGGGAAGTCCGGGCCGGCACTGGTTCCGGGCGCGCCGGTTGACAGCCTGCTATTGCAGAAGACGGCCTCGGGTGCGATGCCGATGGGCGACAACACGCTGAAGCCCGCCGAAGTGGAGCTAATTCGCCGATGGATTGAAGGCGGAGCGCTGCTCGTAGGCGAAGGCGCAGTCGCGGGTGTCGACGGCGCGCACGGGCAGGTCAGCCCGCGCGAGATCCTTGTCACCACCATCAACGTCAAGTGCCTGCTGTGCCACGGGCGCCGCCGGCAGGAAGGCGGACTGGATCTGCGCTCCCGGGAGTTGGCGCTCAAGGGCGGCGTATCCGGTCCGGCAATCGTACCCGGCGATCCTGACGGAAGCCTGTTGATCAGGCGCATTGCTGCGGAGGAGATGCCTCCCGAGCAGCACCAAGCGCGGCTTTCGTACAGGCCGGTCACTTCGGGAGAACTCGAAGAGCTGCGTCATTGGATCAGCCAAGGGGCAACTTGGGACGACGAGAAACCGGTTGCGGTCGATCCCGCCTCGGACCCGCTGGTCAGCGACGAAGACCGCAGATTCTGGGCTTTCCAACCGCCGCGGCGGCCGGAACTGCCTGCGGTGAGCGCCAGTGATCGCATCCGACAGCCGATAGACGCATTCTTGCTTCAAGAGCTCGAGGAAAAGGGGCTGGCATTCTCGCCTGACACCGATCGACCTACTCTGATCCGTCGAGCGTACTTCGATGTGACCGGGCTGCCGCCCTCCCCGGACGAGATCGAGGCCTACCTGGCCGACGAGAGCGAGGCCAGCTACGAGCGGATGGTGGAGCGCCTGCTCGAATCGCCGCGCTACGGCGAGCACTGGGGTCGACGCTGGCTCGACGCTGCGGGATACGCGGACTCCGAGGGCCAAGTGGACTTTGATGCGGTTCGTCCCCATGCCTGGCGCTACCGTGACTGGGTCATTCGGGCTCTCAACGCCGACAAGCCCTACGACCGGTTCCTTGTTGAACAGATCGCTGGCGACGAACTCTTCAACTACAAGGGGATTCCGCTCCCGCTGGAACCCGAGTACAGTGACAAGCTTGTAGCCACCGGGTTCCTGCGAATGGGCCCCGACGGCACCTATAGCGTTTCGCAGGGCTTCGTAGCAGAGCGGCTCACCGTCGTAGCGGACCAGTTGCAGATCCTAACCTCAACGGTCATGGGACTGACCGTCGGTTGTGCCCGGTGCCACGACCACAAGTACGACCCGGTCCCGCAACGCGATTACTACCGGCTGAGCGCCATCCTGAGAAGCTCCTACGACCCGTATGACTGGCTCTCGCCGAACGAAGCCGATATCGGCCCTGACGCAGACTGGAACGAGTCGAACACCCGCCTGCTGCAAGGCGCTCCGGCGAAGGACGTTGAAGAAGCCGCGCGGCACAACCTGCCCATCGAGTCGGAGATTGCCCGGCTCGCCGGCGAGTTGAGAGCGCTGCCCGCTTCGCTGCGCAAGAAGCTCCTCGAAGAAAAGGCACCCAGCGTTCCCCAGGCCGCGCTGGTCGACGTCCGCAAGCTACTTAGCGAGCGGCTGGCCGAGGATCTCGCGGCAGCAGCCAGGGCCAAGGCCGATATCGCGGAAGGCACCGAGGCTGCTGCCGCGGAGGCCATCTCACTGCTCGATTCATTCGTCGAGGCGAGACTGAGCCTCCGGACCAAGCCTCGCGTGCGCGCCCTGTTCGACATGGGAGGAGATCCCACCCCTGTCCATATCCTGTACCGAGGCGAGCACCGCAATCCGGGGTCACCGGTTGGCCCCGGCGTCCCCTCGGTACTTAGCGAGGGCATTGAACCCTACGACCTGGAACCGCTGGAATGGTCGAGCGGCCGGCGGCTCGCGCTTGCAAAATGGCTGGTCCAGCCAAGCCACCCCTTGACGGCGAGGGTGATGGTCAATCGTGTCTGGCAGCACTACTTCGGTCGCGGGATCGTGCAAAGCGAAGGCAACTTCGGTCGGACCGGCTCTCCGCCGACGCACCCGGAACTGCTCGACTGGCTCGCCGTGGAGTTTGTTGAACGCGGCTGGAGCTTGAAGGCCCTGCATCGGCTGATCCTGACATCGACCGCCTATCGCCAGAGCTCACTGCTTGATGAGACCAACCGCGCGGGGGATCCCGACAACGTGCTTCTCTCCCGGTTCCCGCTACGGCGACTCGGTGCCGACGCGATCCGTGACTCGGTACTCAAGGCGGCCCAGCGGCTCGATCCCATGCCGTTCGGCCCGGCCGACGAGATCGACGTCCGGCCCGATGGAGGAGTTGTCGCGAAGGATTCGGCCGCGGGACAGCGGCGGGGCATATACATCCAGCAGCGGCGCTCGAAGCCGGTGACCATCCTCGAGGCCTTTGATGCGCCGCAACTCAAGCCGAACTGTCTGAGAAGGTCGAATTCGACGGTGGCGTCCCAAGCGCTCCAGATGATGAACAGCGAGATCCTAAGGACAAACTCGCGATACATGGCGGGGCGCGTGATCGATGCGGTTGGCGAAGATCCCGCTGCGCAGGTCGAGCGGGTCTACCTGACGGCTTTGGGCCGTCCCCCGTCGGCCGAGGAACGGATCGACGGCGCCTTCACGCTGGCCGATATGACCAAGGCTTGGGGACGCACCCTGGAAGAGCAGGTTCCCATGGAGCCGAAGCGAACGAAGGCCGGTTGGCTGGCATTGGCGACGCTTTGCCACACGGTGCTTAATTCCGCCGAGTTCCTTTACCTTGACTGAAGCGAAGAGAGCTGCCATGCGATCTCCTGACAAACTCCGAGAGGTCTTAGAGGGAGGTTCAATTCGCTCGACCCGACGCGATTTCTTTTCACGGGTCGGGGACGGGCTGCACGGTGCGGCACTGGCGTCGTTGCTAGGCGGTGACTTGGTTGCACCCCAAGCCGCGGCCGGAGCAACTCTCCAACGCCGCGTCTACGACTTGAATGAGCGCCAGCCGCATTTCGAGCCCAAGGCGAAATCCGTCATTCAGTTCTTCATGAACGGAGGACCGAGTCAAGTCGACCTGTTCGATCCTAAACCGGCCCTTGCAAGATACGAAGGGCAGCCCCCTGGGCGCGATCTCGCCAACGACATCGAGTTCATCAACGAGGCCGGCGGGTTCATGCCCTCGCCCTACCGCTTTGCCAAGCACGGTCAATCAGGAGCGGAGATCTCCGAGATCCTGCCGCACCTGTCCAAGCAAGTCGATGACATCGCGTTTATCCGCTCGATGTTCACGACGCACTTCAACCATGAACCGGCGATCTTCATCATGCAGGGCGGGCGGCAGTTCTCAGACCGGCCTTCGCTCGGTTCGTGGGTCGTCTACGGGTTGGGTTCGGAGAACCAGAACCTGCCCGCCTACGTGGTCCTTGACGATCCGAAGGGCCTGCCGGTCAACCATATCCAGAACTGGCAGGCGGGATGGCTGCCGCCGGTCTATCAGGGAACCCGAGTACGCTCCGAAGGATCACCGCTCCTTAACCTGAAGCCCGAGGAAGAGTACCCCGCGCCAGTGCTGGACCTGGCTCGATCCCTTCTGGCCCGCATGGATCGCAGGCATCGCGATGCGCGGATCGGCCAGCCTGAACTCGAGGCTCGCCTGATGAACTACGAGTTGGCTGCGCGCATGCAGTTGACGGCGAGTGACGCCTTGGACGTAATGCAGGAGAGCGAGGCGACGCGGGCAATGTACGGGCTCAACAATGACCAAACAGCGTCGTACGGCAAACGCTGCCTGATGGCGCGGCGGCTGGTCGAGCGTGGCGTCCGGCTGGTTCAGATTTACATTGAGGGCCAGATTTGGGACAACCACTCGGACCTTGATAGCTCGCTGCGCTATGCCTGCGGCAAGACGGATCAACCGATCGCGGCGCTGATCCAGGATCTAAAGCGCACAGGGCTGTTCGACCAAACACTTCTAGTGTGGGGAGGAGAGTTCGGACGCCTTCCATTGGCTCAGAGCCGCGAGGCGGGCGTTGCGGGCCGCGATCACGGCCCGACCGGGTTCACCGTTTGGCTGGCCGGCGCTGGCGTCAAGGGTGGCACGGTTCACGGAGCGACCGACGAAATCGGCTACAAGGCCATCGAAAACCGCGTCAGCGTGCACGACCTGCACGCGACAATCCTCCAGCAGATTGGAATGAACCACCGCGACCTAGTCTATTCTCACGACGGTCGCAACGAGCGCCTGACCGACGAATTCCCTGCACGTGTCGTAACCGAGATTCTGGACTCATAGAGCGCGCCCATTCATTCCGGGCTTGGCGGAGGGGAGTCCGACAGCGCATCGAGGCTCAGATTTCCTTACATCGGTTGTTTTACGTTGGCATGATTGTGGGAGGAGATGCCGGTTCTGGGTGGGTTGGGGCAACGATTGAGGTGAGGGGGTTGTCGGGGAGGATTTCGTAGACCAGGCGCAGGTCGGTTCCGGGAAACAGCGTCGCGGTTTCGTTCAGTTCCTTGAGCAGTGCAGCCAGGGCGGCGTCCTGGCCGCGGCTGGCTTGGTGCAGCAACCGGACGGTGAGAGTCCCGGCCGCAGAGTCGGGAAGAAGGGTGGCGTCGCTGCGGAACAGCGCCTTGAGCAGGGGGCGCACATTCTCGGGCCTGCTCAGTTCCGGCGCGACCGCGCCGGCCATGGCGGTCTCGGCGCGGTAGGCGATCATGCGCAGGGTGTCGAGCAGGTTCCGCAGCGGGGCAGGCAGGGCCTGCAGCCGCTCTTCGGGCGACAGGTCGCCGGCCCGGACATGCTCCTGGACGTCGCTTTTCGCCAGTTCCAGGCCCGTGATGCGCCGCTCGATCGCGGCGGTCTCCGCCTGGAGCTGGAGGGCCTTCTGCGAACGCGCGCCGCGCTCGGCTGCCAGCTTGCGATGCAGGTGCCCGGCCTTGCCGCGCAGCCTCCGCAAGGCGCGCTCGAGCCAGCGCCAGAGCGGGTTGACCACCCGCTCGTCGGCATCCACCCCCACGAGCGCGTGCTCGGCCAGCGTGTCGAGACCGAATTCCGCGCGCATGTACTTGAAGAAGTTCTCCTGCGTCCAGCGTGAGCGCAGCAGGCCCGCGACCCGCTCCGCGGGCAGCGTGGGATGCGTGGTGAGGATCGCCGGCTGGCGCTCGCCCGCCGCCGGCTGGCCCGCCAGCTCCAGCGGCTTGCGCGGCTGGCCGCTCTTGCCCGGCCGGCGCAGGCGCCGGTCGATCCAGAAGCGGATCTCGCGCGCCGCGCAGGCGTTCCCCAGAGCCGCCTTGCGCTCGGCGATGCGGCCCTCCAGCGCTTGTTCGCCGCCGGGCGCGTGCACCGCCAGGCGGGCCGGGACAAACTCGCTGTCCGGCCAGCGCTCCGCCTGCGGCCCCTTGCGCCAGGTGATCACCGCGATCCCCCGCTCCGCCAGCTGCGCGAACAGCGCCGGACTCCAGCCTTCCCGGTCGAACACCAGCGTCAGGCGCGGCCGCGACGGCTCCTGCGCGGCCGGCAGCAGGCCCAGTTCCTCCAGCTGCGGCAGCAGCCCGTCCCGCAACTCCGCCACCAGTGCGGGATCGACCTGCTTGTGCACGCACAGCAACGGCGCCCCCCCGAGCGCCCCCACCCAGTAGCTGGCCGCGGCCGGCAGGCACAGCTTCTGCCGCGGCACGAAGTGCTTCGGCAGGCGGCCTTGGCCGCTGTAGACCTGGACGTGCCCGTCCACGAACAGCGTCGCGACGGCCTCCGGATCGGCGCCGGCCCAGTCCCGCGCCAAGGCGCCGCGCCAGGCCTCCAGCGCGGCCGTATCCGCCACCAGCTGGCGTGTCCTGCGCCGTAGCGTGCGATCGCAGGGGCAGCGGTCCAGGCCCAGCAAGGCACCCCATTCCCCGGGCTGCTCGTAGCGCAGCCGCTCCGGATTGCGCACGCGCGCCAGCAGCAGGAACGCCAGCAGCAGCAGGATCGAGCGCACCCCGTAGAAGCCCTTGGGCAGGCGCAGCAGGCCCTCGTGGCGCAGCAGGCCGGCCTGCACCAAGGCCGGAACCGCCGCCAGCACCCCGCCCCCGCTGACCGCCGAGGCCGCGGCGAAACGCGGCTCCCGTTCCTGCAGCGGCCCCAGGCTGGTCAGCGTCCGCCCGGCCGTGTCGCATGTCGCCCGGCCCTGCGGCGCCTGCGCGTCGCGCTGGTTGCGCCGCTCCTTGTCGGGCGGCTCCCGCACCTCCGCCTCCGCCGGCTCGCTCCCGGCCGGCGCTCCTTCCGCTGCCGGCCCGGCCGCCGCTCCCTGCTGGCCCGCGACCCCCGCCAGCAGGCCTTTGCGCAGGTACGCCCGCAGCGTCGAATAGCACAGCCCCAGCTCCCGCGCCGTCCCGCGCAAGCTCGCTCCCTGCGCCAGCTTCTCCCCCGCCCGCCTCAGCAGCTCCGCATCCTCGATCCCGTGCAGGCGCCGCCGCTTGCGCGGCTTGTCAAAGTCCTGCTCTCCGCGCGCTTCCATCTGTCGCCGCGCCCGGGCCACCGTGCGCGCGCTGATCCCGTGCGCCCGGGCCAGTTCGGCGTGCGTGGCCAGCCCGAGCAGCGCGAAGCGGCCGAGGCAGCGCGCGCGGCCTGGCCGGTCGTCGACGCCGCAGCTGTCGATCGGGTCGGTGTTGAGGAAATAGACCCAGCGGCCAGCGTCCAGGAGCATGCTCAGGCGAGCGTTGACGGGGATCGCCTCACCGGGCCGCAGGCCGAGCGAAGCGGGGAGTGGGGAGGGTTCGGGGTGCGCTGGGCCGCCTTTCATGTGGACATATTAAAAAAACCGAACCGGCCATGTCAAGCCCGCGACACCAATTGCGAGAAAAACGTAACCCCGTGCGCTAGAACGGCTTATACCGATTCACTCGATCTCGCCAAATTGTCGATGTAAGGAAGTCTGAGGCTAGGATCCACCACGCGTAGAATCAAGACGAAGTGGTCGCGAATACGATCGATTTGGCCCCCAAGCCCCAGCACGACACTGGCTCTCGGTGGACGTTTGCCTGCGAGCAAACCTATTGATGATCGCCGATTCGCCTGCTGCAATCCAAGAACGTTTCACGCCCGGACTAAGAACAGCCAATCTTGCACGAGAATGTGACGAAACCCTATTGACAACCCATGACATTGCGAATACGCTGAACGTGAATCTTGGCGGGGGACACTTGCTGAATCTGATTTCGTTGGCCGGTTCCAGGCCGTAATACCAACGGGTTTATCGAGCCGGTTGCCTCAGCCAACTTGTTCGAGAGGGTCGATAGTCCTGATCCACGCGGCCGAGAAGGCAATCGAGCCCCTCTTTCCCTGATCAAGAAAGGACGGAAGCGAAGTGAAATCGAGACCGAAACCCCTGATCCATTGGATCGGGATCGTAGCGTCGCTGGCGTTGTTGTGTGCATTCGCAGCCACGGCACTAGGCCAGAACACGTTCGGCACGGTCGTCGGGCGTGTCAGCGACGCCCAGGACGCCGTTATTCCCGGAGCAATGGTCACTGCGACCAATCAAAACACGAACATCGCGCGGTCCGTCCAGACTAGTGCGACCGGCGACTACAGCGTGCTGAACCTGCTGCCGGGTAGCTACGACCTGACCGTCGAGATGGACGGATTCAAGACGTCGTTGATCGAGGGGCTTAACCTTCGTGTGAACGAGTCGGTGCGAGTCGACGTGGCATTGCAGATCGGCGAGGTCGTCGAGACCATCGAGGTTTCCTCGACCGTGGCGCCCTTGCTTGAAACGACACGCTCGACGCTGGGCACTGTCGTATCGAACGAGAAGGTCGTGGAGTTGCCGCTGAACGGGCGCGACATGACCCAGTTGACGATGCTGCTGCCGGGAGCCGCGCCGGGAGCCAGCGCCGGAGGGTTCTTCATCATCGGCGGCCAGACCGTTGCGGTAACCGGCAACCGGAGCGACCAGAATAACTACACGCTGGATGGAGTCAACAACAACGAGACCTTCTTCAAGCACTATGGGATTCGTCCGTCACTTGACGCCATCCAAGAGTTCACGGTGCAGACAAACATTACGAGCGCCGAATTCGGCGACGCGGCCGGAGCAAACGTGAACGTGGCCATTAAGTCCGGCACGAACGAGATCCATGGTTCCATCTTCGAATTCTTCCGCAACGACAATCTCGATGCCAAGACGTACTTCGCCCAAGACAAGTCCGAGTTTCGCTGGAATCAGTTCGGGGCCGCCGTCGGCGGACCTGTGGTGCGGAACCGGACGTTCTGGTTCGCAAACTGGGAATCGTTTCGGTTCCGTCGCGAAAGCACGATTCTCAATGCCGTGCCCACGCAAGAAATGCGGGACGGCCGGTTCCTGACAAACACGGACGGATCTCCGATCGGCCAACTCTACGACCTGCTGACGACGCAGGAAGGTCCCGACGGCGCGCTCTCGCGGCAACCCCTTGCCAACAACACGGTTCCTCAGAGCCGATTCCACCCCTTGGCGCGGTCATGGCAGGAGACGGTGTTCGGCCCGTTCGGCCCGAATCTCCCCGGGCAAGGGAACAACTTCATCAACACGACTTCCGACAAACGTGACGAGGACCAGGTAAACCTGAGACTGGACCATCAGGTCAGCGACAACAACAACTTATTCGTCCGCTGGTCGTGGGCAGACAACGAGAATTTATCGCCACAGGCGTTTCCAGGACGAGAGGTCTCATTCTTCAACAAGTTCAGGAACATGGCGGTCAGTGACACCCACCTGTTCAACGCGACGACGATTTTCGACTTCAAGTTCGGCTACAACTCCGACAACATCCAGCGTCGGACCGAACCGCTTGGCCTGGGCGAACTCGTGAAGGGATCGCCGGGGACGTTCCGCGAAGACTTCGATTTCCCGATCAACATCGCGGTGTCAGGTTTCGCCGGGGCGGGTTTGACGGCGTTCGTCTCCGGCCCGCAGCGGACGTGGCAGTTCATTCCCGCGTTCACGAAAATCGCGGGCAAGCACACCCTGAAGATCGGCGCTGACATCAAGGTGCGGCACGTGCTTCACGACGGCGTGTTCGCTTCCGTGTCGCATGACCGGGTCCCGACCTCCGATCCTCAGGACACAGCCGGCGTGACGGGCTTCTCGTACGCCAGCTTCCTGCTGGGGCTGCCGTCGTCCGGCGGCCGGATCCAGCCCCTGGAGGCTCCGGGCTGCTCGTCCTGCACGGAGGCCTACATGAAGCAGGATCTAGCGCATTTCTATGTACAGGACGATTTCAAGATCACCCGGAATCTGACGCTGAACCTCGGTCTGCGCTACGAATGGACGTCCTGGTACAGCAGTCGGAACGACCCGCCGAATGCATCGTGGTTCGACGCGATCGGCAATCAGTTCGTCTTTGCGGGACCGAACCCGATCACCGGCGAAGCGGCGAACACTACGCCAACCTTCATCGTTCCGGACAAGAACAACTGGGCCCCTCGGTTCGGATTCGCCTACCTGCTCGGACAACAGACCACCCTTCGCGGCGGGTATTCCATCTTCTACGGTTCCAATATCGCTTGGGAGGGGAACCACATGCGTGGCAACTTCCCGTTTGCGCTGGGCCAGAACTTTGCTTCCACGAACGAGACGTTCTACGAGGTTTCGTCGGACGACCCGTTCCCGCCTTTGGATCCGTCCAGGCCTAGCGCTCAGCACACCGCGCGTCGCGACAACGTCATGCCATACGTGCAGCAGTGGAATTTCGGCATCCAGCGCCAACTCGCCGAGGACTTGATGTGGGAAGTCAACTACGTCGGTTCGAAGGGCACAAGGCTGAGTTCCTTCATTGACGGAAACAACGCCCTGCCCGGACCGTCAGCCGATGGCGACACGATCCAGGAGCGCAGGCCGCACCCAATCCACACGGGCGCCTTCAGCGAGAACCAGTCAGACGCTGTTTCCGGTTATCACGGTCTCACCACCAAGCTCGAAAAGCGATTTAGCAAGGGCATCAGCTACCGACTGAACTACGCGTGGTCGAAGTCGATTGATCTCAACTCGCAATGGGGAGGGACATCAGCGCAGAATTCTCTCGACAAGCGAGGATCGATCGGTGTCTCGGACTTCCACCGGGCGCATATCTTCAGCGCCGACATGGTCTGGCGTTTGCCTCGCTTGCAGAGTCTGACTGGTGCACTGGACAAGATCATCAACAACTGGCAGGTCAACACGATCGTCCAACTGCGAAGCGGATCGTATCTCACGCCCACGCTGACCGGGGACCACAACAACGTGGCAGGCCGAGGAACATCACAACGACCTGATCTCGCCGGTTCGGCGATTGGCTATCCGCGAACTCCCGACCGCTGGGTCGATCCGGCGTCGTTCGCCTTGCCGAATGCCCCGCAGTTTGTGGGTGACGACACCGGATACGGTACCGCCGGCCGCAACATCATCGAGGGCCCCGGCTACGCGGGGGTCGATTTCTCGTTCTACAAGAACATCCCCCTGACCGAGCATATCGGCGCCCAGTTACGGTTCGAGTTCTTCAACGTCTTCGACCGGGTGAATTTCAACAACCCCGGGACTGGAGGTTGGGATCCGTCCAATTTCGCGAGTTGGGGAGCGCTCACCAGCACTGGAGACGCCAGGCAGATCCAGATTGCCGTGAAGTTCTATTTCTAGAACCCGCTCTAGGCAACGGGGTCCGGTGTAAATTCTCCAGCGGGGCTCGACGGCGTGCATTACGCTAGTCGAGCCCCGCTTTTCGGCTTGATTCCATGTCGTCTGGATCCTTTCAGCGCGCGCCGGTCATCTGCGCGCTATGCTTGGCCGCTGCCGCCTCTCTAATTGCTGCGCCTCTAGATCCGGTACAGCAACAGAGGCTGACGAAGCTATTCGCCGAGCTTGGTGAAGCTGAGCAGAACCAAGACCACCCTCGCCTGCGGACGCTCTACTCCGAAATCGCAACGCTTCAGCCCGGCAGCCCGGAAGTCCAACGCGGATTGGGGTTGGCGTGCTATTTGCAGGGAGAGTTTGAAGCGGCGATTGCAGCATTGGAAAGGGCCGCGAGCCTGCAATCCGAGCTGGCTGGGGTCCGACTCTATCTGGGCATCAGCTACTACCGCACCAACCGCTTCTCGGCAGCGTTAGTCGAGTTGGAGAGAGCTCCAGAGCTTCGCGCCGACGATCCCATGGCCCGGTATTGGCAGGGAGCTGCGTACAGGGCCCTGGGCCGGCTCTCCTCCGCAATCGCTGCCCTGGAGATCGCGCGGGCGAAGGCGGATGCCAATCAGGACGTACACCAGCTGCTGACGCGGTCTTACGCCGAATACTCGGCCGAATGGTTCCGGCAGCTGTTGTCCGTAGCGGCAGCTTCGCCCGCAGCCCGGCTGCTGAAAGCGGAAGAATTGGCCAGGGACGGCGTCCAGCACGCGGCTCTTCAGGAGTTGGACATAGCCTTGGAGGCGGCACCTCGTCTGATTGGGCTGCACCGAATGAAGGGGCAAGTGCTTTGGTCGCAGGAAGAGTACGAACAGGGAATCGAAGAGTTCAAGCTGGAGCTCGAAAACGATCCATTCAGCGTGGAAGCCAATCTCCGGCTAGGAGCGTTTTTCCTGGACGGCGGCAACCCTTCCGCCGCACTGCAGCATCTCCGTCTCGCGCGACGTTACGGGCCGGTAGATGGCCGGGTCGGCGAGCTTCTCGATCGAGCGTTGCGAGCGGCGGGCAATGCGCATAGCCCCGTCGGAAGCGCGGGCGGTTCTTCGTTGGTCGCCAATCCCTCTCTTGAGGATGCTCGGGACGCGTATCGAAGTGGTGACGCGCACCGGGCGGCCCTGTTGGTGGAACGGCTGACAGGCGAGCAGTCGGAGTCGATGGAAGCAAGGCGGCTGCTGATTCGGTGTTACCTTGCTGCCGGCGATATCAGGAAGGCAGTGGAACAGCTGCACAAGATCCTGGAGACCATGCAAGATGATCCGGAGACTCTTTATCTGCTTGGCAAGGGTTACGAGCGACTCGCCTCGCAAGCGGCCGAGCGGCTATTCGAGCTCAATCCAAGTTCGTCTAGTATCAGGCTGCTGCGTGGGGAGTCCTTCGAGAGAGGCCCGCGTTACGAGTTTGAGAAGGCCCTGGCTGAGTTCCGCGAGGCGGCGGCATTGAGCCCCGCTGACCCGGGCGTCCAGCACGCCATTGGCCGGGTCTTGTTCAAGATGAAGCGTTTCGACGAGGCGGTCCCGCATCTCCAGCGCGCGCTTGGACAAAACCGAGGGCACGCCATGGCGCACTACCTGCTGGGAAAGATCCGTCTCCTGCTGGGAGACCGGCCCGGGGCGATTGAGTCCTTGCTCGCCGCGGTCGAAGCCCGGACTGGACTGACTGATGCTCAACGGGACCTTGCAAGGGCAATGGTGCTCGAGGGGCGCTATGACGAAGGCATCAAGATCTACGAGACGCTGGTGGAACGCAATATGGCCGATTCGAGCTTGCACGCGCTCCTGGCAGTGGCATATCGCATGGCGGGCCGCATGCAGGACGCGAAGGCACACGCCGAGAAAGCCCGCACGCTTGGCAATGCCAAGCACCAGCCTGACGAGCCTTAGGAGTGCAAGAGTCTTGCAGCCAGCCGCTGCCGTCTTCGATGTGGGCTTGGGCCTTGCGTGAGGGGAATGACCGGCGGCAGTGGTCTCAGGTCCAGTTTCGTGAAGAGCTGAGTCGAGGACGGGCCTGCGCGCAGAGTATTGAGATCGACGCGCTGTCAGCGTACTTGCTGTAGTGGCGCTCGCACGAGCCGCGACCGTCGTAAGCCAAGCGAGCGGTCAGTCGGCGAATCGTCTGTACAAGAATCGGCGGGGGGTGGGTGATCTGCCCGTGGTCGTGTCGAGACCGGAGGAGGGCGTTGGCGTTAGAACGGCTTTGATACCGTCAGTCCATTGCGCCCAAGTGGTGGGCGGACTCGGCGGCAGATCATTCCCGAAAGGCGAAATGTCCCTGGACGCCCGACATGGCTTCCACGCCAAGGCCCGGACAAGCGTCTTTCGTATTGCGTGCCCGGCTTCCCGTCCAGGCTTCTCAGCGGCATCCTCTGGGTGCTGATCCTGCCCGCTCTGGCGGTCGGCGATTCCGCCGAGGATCTGTTTCGCAACGGGCATCGGGCAGAACGGCAGGGACGCTACATCGAGGCCTATCTCCTCTACAACCGAGCGAGGGCGCTGGATCCGGCGAACGCCTCGTTTGCACGTGCCGCTCGCGGAGTGAGCCGCGGTGCGGCGCAGCTGCTGGCAGCGGCGGGCGAGTACCGCTCAGCTATCGAGATGGCACCCGATTCCTGGGAGTTCCAGCGCCTGCCCGGGAAAGACAGCGCGGCCATCGAGGTTGCCGAGGATCCGGCCGCCGGGTCCGGGCTGGTGCCGAGCCAGCCCACTAGATTGCAGTATTCGGACCACGAGACGTCCTTCAGCTTCCGAGGCACGGTTCGCGACGCCTACGAGGATGCAGCCGAGGAATTCGGCGTGCGGGTCGTGTTCCACGAAGATATCGAGAGCGACCGGGTCATTCGCGCGGATCTCGCCGAATGCGATTTCCATTGCGTCATGCGGGCACTTGGTGCGCTCTCCAAGTCGGTTGGAGTGCCGATCGCACCCGATCTGCTTCTCGTCGTGGAGGACACCGAGAACGTGCGAGCGGAGTTCGAAACCGCAGCCCTGGCGCCGATACCGCTTGACGGCGTGCTCACGGTCGAGGACGTCACGCAGGTCGGCCAGGCCGTTCAGCAGATTCTCGACATCAGGCGGCTGCAAGCGACTGGGTCGGGTAGCATGCTGTTCCTGCGGGGATCGCTAGGCAAGGTCGACATGGCACGGTCGCTGGTCGCCGACCTCCTGCATCCCCCGGCGTCTGCGCGGATCGAACTGCAGATGGTCACGGTGTCGCGCGGCGGGCTTGTCCGTGCCGGCATCGACCTGCCCTCGAGCTTTCCCGTCTCGAACTTCAGCACCCTCTTCGGCGCGATGCCAGGCACCGGCGGCGTGGAGCGGCTCGTCGGCTTCGGCGGCGGCGAAACAGTTCTAGGCGTGGCCGTCGGAGATGCTTCCGTCGAAGCCCGCCTCAACGCCAGCTCGAGCCAGTCCCTCCAGACAATGCATTTGCGCAGCGCGCACGGTGCGCCAGCCACATTCAAGATTGGCGAGAGCTATCCAATTGCGACCGCGCAGTATTCCGGCGGCGGCTTGAACGCACCTGGGCCGGGAACCCCCGGCTACATCCAGCCCCCTCCTTCGATCACGTTCCAGGATCTCGGCTTGAACCTGTCGGTCACTCCGATAATCCATAGCTCCGTGGAGGTCACGCTGCTGCTGGAGGTTGCCTTCAAGTTCCTAACAGGGTCGACGGTAAACGACGTTCCCATACTCGCGAACCGAGAGTTCCAATCCCGGGTTCGGCTGCGAAGGAGCGAATTCGCGATTGTCTCCGGAACAGCCGTTTACGAGCGCCGCAAGCTGAGCGGAGGGCTGTCCGGGCTGGGAAACATACCTTGGCTCGGAGCGCTGTTTCGCAGGAACGAGCGCGTCTGGAGCCAGCGCGACTTGCTGATTCTCGTTCGTCCGCGAGTCGTTAGGCTCCCGCCCAGCGAACTCGCCAGGACGCGCGAATTCCTCTTCGGTTCCGAGGAGCGTCCGGTACCCGCTCTCTAGCTTCTGTCCCGCGGGTTGGACTGAATCCGCAGCAGTTCCGATCTCGGATAGGTTCCGCTTGGATTTGGTTGCGCGCGTATAATGGCAACGTGCATCGCGATCTGTCGCGACGCAGCGTTTCGCTCAGAACGGAAGCCAGTTACGGACAAGGAGAATCCAGCATGTCGAGACTGAACGTATCCCTGATGGCGATCCTCTCGCTGCTCCTGCTGCAATGCGGCGGAGTGACCGAGGAGGCGCCCCCGCCCGCCCCGGCGTGGCCGGAAATCGCTGGCTACGAGCTGATGACTGTCCCAGCGGACAACCCCATGACCGAGGCCAAGGTCGCGCTCGGCAAGCAGCTGTACTTCGACCAGCGCCTGAGCGGCGACGGCAACCGCTCCTGCTACGGCTGCCACGTCCAGGAGCACGGGCTGACAGACGGGCGCGCAACGGCCCTTGGTGCGTTCGACAAGGAGCTGACACGGGCGGCGCCCACGATGTGGAACGTGGGCTACTACGATGCCCTCTACTGGGATGGGCGCGCAGCGGCGCTCGAGAACCAGGTGAAGGGCGCGTGGGGTGGCGGCAACATGGGCGCGTCGGGAAATGACGGCGCTCCTTCGGTCGACGACATCGTCGCCCAGCTCAACGAGATTCCCGGCTACGCCGAGCAATTCCAGGACGTCTTCGGCGGGCCCGCGACCGCAGACAGCGTGGCTCAGGCGGTCGCGGCGTTCATGCGCACGATCGTGACAACAGCCGAGGCCTCGCGCTTCATCGACTTCATGAATGGAAACGAGGCCGCCCTGAACGAGCAGGAGATGCGCGGGTGGACGATTTTCTCCGAGAAGGTCAAGTGCACGAACTGCCACGACGGCCGCCTGCTTGCGGACAAGCAGTACCACAACGTCGGGATCGGCATGGACGCCGAGAATCCCGACATCGGGCGAGGCAAGATTTCGGGGGCGGAGGAAGACACCGGGGCCTTCAAGACGCCAAGCCTGTTCGACATCTCCAAGTCGGCGCCCTATTTCCACGATGGCAGCGTGGCAACTCTGGAAGAGGCGGTCGACCTCATGCTCAGCGGAGGCAAGGAAAACGAGTGGCTCGACGAGGAGAATCTCGCCGACGCCAAGAACGCGAACCTGTCCGACGAGGAGAAGGCCGACCTGATGGCGTTCCTCAAGGCGCTCGACGTCGAGTACACGACCGAAGCGCCTATGCTGCCCTAGGCGGCGAGCCGGTCGTCTTCGCGGCCAGCCGGGCTCCTCTTGGCGAGCCTGGCCGGCCGCTAGCGGAACTCAGTTTTCGACCGACACAGTAGGGCTGTCCTGAAACCCTAGCCTCGCAGCGATTGCTTGCAGCGTCTGGCCCTGCTGGAGCAGGACCTTGCCCTTGTACAGCAGCCAAGGCGCGTCTATCTCCCGGGTTCTGCCATTCGCGATCCGGTAGGCGAGCGACGATCCCTCGGTCCGCGGCCGCAGTTCGACTTGCATCGTGCCGTCGCTCCGGCGGGTCTCGGTCAAGACCGGCGGGTCCGTGATCGCATTCGATTCGTTCTCGAACATCCGGCGGTACAGTTCCGGCTCCGGTACCAGTCCCTTGTCGTCTGTCCGCCGCATCCAGTCCAGCAATTCTTCTCGCAGCAACCGGAGCGTTCCGGCGTAGCGACGATCCGATGCGAGGTTGAAGACTTGGTGGGGGTCGGCAATCACGTCGTACAGCTCCTCGAATGGCTTGGTGTCCTGCATGAACGGGGCCGCGAGCGGGCCGAGCCCGCCAGAGTTCTTAAGGCGCTCCAGCTCTTGGTAGATCGGACCCTGGCTCGGGGTGCGCATGAATTGCACCCATGGACGGTGCGACTCGAAGTTCCGCACGTAGAGGTACCTGCGGTCGCGCACCCCGCGGATCATGTCGTAGCGCTCGTCCATGCGATCCCGGCCGTGGTACAGGTAGCTGGGTTCGGGCCCTTGGTCGTCGCCCAGGATCACCCGGCCGTGGAGATGCGAGGGCGGATCTTCGCCCGCGACCGAAATCATCGTCGGAGCGAAATCCAGGAACTGAACGAAGTCGGACCGCAGGGTGCCGGGTTCGATCTTGCCCGGCCAGCGCATGATGAGCGGCACTTTCAGCCCGGAGTCGTAGATCCACCGCTTGGCGCGCGCCAGGCCCGCTCCGTGGTCGCCCCAGAAGACCACAAGGGTCTCGCCGGCAAGACCCGCATCCTCCAGCTCGTGCAGCATCTCGCCAATCGTGCGGTCGGTGATCGTGATCACGTCGTAGTAGGCGGCCCATGCCTCGCGAACCTTCGGCGTGTCGGGGTAGTAGGGCGGAAGCGGCAGGCGCGAGGCGTCGTGAATGGCTGCGGCCGGATTCATGGATCGCGCCTGGTGCTGGCGGCGAACCGAGCCTTCGTGCGAGCTGCCGAGATTGAAGACGGCGAAGAATGGCTGGTCCGGGTCCGGCCGATTCTTCCAGTGCGCGGCCCGGCTCGAGTCGTCCCACGCGGTGATCGGGACAGGGAAGTTGTAGTCGGTCTTCGAGTTGTTCGTCGTGTAGTAGCCCAGTTCCCGAAGATACTCCGGGAAGGCCCGGACGAACGGCGGCGGAACCATCCGCGACCGCATGTGATGCGTTCCTATCGCTGTCGGATACATGCCGGTAATGATTCCCGACCGGGTTGGCGCGCAGACCGGCGAGTGGGAGTACGCCTCGAGGAAAGTCACCCCTTCTCGCGCAAGGCGGGCGATGTTCGGCGTGCGGGCGTAGGCGTCGTAGGGTTCCACCTGCTGGCCGGTATCCTCGATCGACAGCCACAGGATGTTCGGGCGGGTCGCTGAAAGGGCTGGCTGCAACGCGCAAGAGCACAGGCCGGTGGCGAGGGCGGCAATTTGGATTCTGTGTCGGCTGGTCGGCATTTCGAATCGATTCACTCGCACTCCCGATACGGGCAAGGTCTCTCTCCCAGTGTCCAAAGCGCGTGCCGCGCGACGCGCTGCACGTAGTCGAACTCGTCCTCCGCCGCTTTCCGAAGCTCTGCGGCTAGCGGCGCAGCCTTGCCCCCTAGTGAGTCCGCCCCGTGGACGGCATGCAGGCGGACTCCCTGGTTGGGGTGGGAAAGCAGCTTTCCGAGGACTGCCAGCGCCTCCCGCTCCTCGCCCGAACCGATCTGGGCGAGCGCCGCCTGCACGCGGACTTCCGGGGCCGGGTCCGCCAGCGCCTTCTGCAAGGCCGGTGCGCCTGGCGGGTATGGCTCGGCCAAGTGGGCCGTCGCCGCGGCGGCCCAGTACCGCACGGAACTGTCGGCATGGCTCATCGCACCGAACAGCGCCTCCGCGGCCCCTTCTTCGCCTGCAATCGCCATCTCGCCGATGGAGCGAATTGCCAGAAGGCGGTCAATGCCGCCGGACGATTCCAAGTCAGCCTGCCATTCCGCCAGGGTCCTGCCTAGGTGTTCCGGCGGCTGGGCCGCCAGCGGGGCGCAGAGTACGAGAGCGGCGACGAGTGCGAGACGCATTGGAACCCCGATTGTACAGGCGCAAGAACTTGCCGAGGTTTCGGGACTCGGAACTATTCAGGCTCTTCGGCCGCGTCACTGAACGTCACCGTCGAGCTTGCGGTGAACCGCTTGTAGTTGGTGTATTCGATCAGCAGCCTGACGCGCTGGTTGCCAGATGGAAACGGAAGGATGTCATCGCCTTCGGTGCGGGTCGGAAACCAGTGCTCGCCGTCGACCGGTTCGTAGTGGGTCGCGAAGCCGGGGAACAGGTTGCTGTCCTCGATACGGTGAAGCTGCGGGACCGGACGGCCCGCGGCGCGGACGACCTGCCCGTGTTCCACGCCAACCCAGACGAGACCGTCGAAGAACCGCTGGCCGTACAGGATCTGCCGTGGGCGGACCTGCAGGACATGGCAGTCCATGCCCGCTACGGGTTCGGTTCCCTTGTAGCGCACTTTGTAGAACCTGAGAGTGTCCGTCGTGAGCACGAACGGGTTCACGTCGCGGAGGTCGCGAAAGTCCTCGTCGGTCATTCGGAGCCTTTGGAGACGCAAGACAGGCTTCGCTCGATGCCGCTCGACGCGCTCGCCGTTGCCGGTGAACGTGATGTCGCGGATCTCTTCGTACCGGCCGACCCTGGCCCCTTTCTTGATTTCGTAGAACTTGAACGTCTGCGTGTAGGTGTAGTGATCGCGCTCGGCTACGAGCTTGCTGCCGGACTCGGCGACGCTGCGTACCAGGCCTTCAGGGATCTGGGCCGGCGCGATCGAGCCGCATGTCACGAATGCGGCTACGATGATTACCTTGGCCAAGCAGGACGCTGTGGACGAACCCGGCTTGCGACAGTTCGTGAGCTGCTCGGCCGGGCTCTGCCTGACGCTCGCCATCGCCGGATCCATTCTGGCACAGCGATTCGGATTCAGTGCCGCGATCGCCGTTCCCGTTGTCGCGGCGTTTTGCTGGCAGGCCGGGCTCTATTGCCTTGCCGTGTCGAGCAGGGCGAGGGCGATGATCGAACGCGCCTTGCCGCCTGCCCGGCTTGCCGCGGTGCTCGTCGCCGCGTCCGTCGCGCCGTACTTGATCTACGCGGTGCCGACCGGCAAGTTCGCCTGGGAATCGCTCCTCAAGCTTGTCCTGCTCTGCGGGTGCGCCGCATGGCCCTACGTCCTGTTCCCTGTCAGCGGGCGCAGGCTCGCATGGCAGGACGCGCTGGTGATTTGCGCCCTGGCCTATCCGATGATCAGCGGGCTGAGCACCCTGTTCCGCGAGATCTACCAGGGTTTCGAGCCGCCCGCGCAGCGCCTTGATGCATTGGGCAAGCTGATGCTCATCCCGCTGGGCCTCTACGTATTCCTCGCGCTGCGCCGATTGCAGGGCACGGGGTTTCGATTGGTGCCGACGCGACGCGATTGGAAGCACGCGCTGGAGAACTCAGGCTACGCGCTCCCTTGGCTGGCGCTTGTGGGAATTTCGACTGGCTACCTGCAGTGGGAGCCCCCGCTCGACACCCCCTTGCAAGACTTGGGCGGGGCACTTGGCAAGCTGGCGGGCATCTACTTCACGACGGCGCTTGCCGAGGAGTTTCTGTTTCGAGGCGTGTTGCAGAACTTGACGGCCGCGTCCACGGGCAGGCCGTTGGTCGCGCAAGGAATCACGGCTCTCCTGTTCGGAGCGGTACACCTGGGGCGGGGCCGGTTTCCGAATCTGGGGCACGCCGCGACGGCCAGCGTGCTCGGGTGGTTCTGCGGAAGGGCGTACTCAAGGTCCGGGACCGTTACTGCGGCGATGGTTGCCCACGCTCTCGCCGTCGCGGGTCAGGAGCTATTCTTCCGCTAGGACGGTCCCAGAGCGGCCTCGCCCGACTGCTTCACGGACAGCAGGCTGTCGGACATCGGCACACGGACGGTGCCGATCCGCGCGGCCTGCGCGTACCCCGCTTCGCGGAGAGCCGCAACGCAGTCCGCCGCCTTCGATTCAGGGATTCCGGCCAGGAGGCCTCCTGCAGTTTGCGGGTCGAATAGCAACGGGAACACCGCATGTTCCGGTGCGCCGGCGCCGTTCGCGGCGCGATCCCAGATCATTCGATTGTCGGGATGCAGGGAGCTCCGGACGCCCGCCGCGAGGCACTCGGTTGCGCCGGCGAGCCCTGGCAGCGCTTCCAGATCGACCACAGCCGCTGCTCCCGAGGCTTCGAGCATCTCGGCCAGGTGTCCGGCAAGGCCGAATCCTGTGATGTCCGTGCACGCGGCTGCCCCGTGCGCGCGCAGGATCTCGGACGCGCGCTCGCTGGACTGCAGCATCGACTCGATGGCAGCGTCGATCCAGCGGCCCTTGACTTCGAGCCGCATCTCGGCGGCGAACAGCACGCCGGTTCCAAGCGCCTTGGTCAGGATCAACGCGTCTCCGTTCCGCAGACCGCCCTTGCGCAGCACGCTGTCTTGGTCAGCGAGCCCGTTGACCACGAATCCCAGGGCCAGTTCCGGACACTCGCTCGTATGGCCTCCTGCCAGGCTCGTCCTCGTGCTGATGAACGTTTCGTTCGCTCCGAGCAGCATCTGGCGCAGCAGATCTTCGGATTTGTCGGCCGTTGCGAACGGAATGCCCGCCACGGCGAGCGCGGATTGCGGGACCGCTCCCATCGCGAAGATGTCGCCAAGGGCATGGTTTGCGGCGATCTTCCCGAACAGGTAAGGATCGTCAACAATCGCCGGGAAGAAGTCCACTGACTGCACCAGGGCCTTGCCGTCCGGCACGTCGAGGACGGCAGCATCGTCCCTGGTTGCCAGCCCGGCAGGGACGTCGTTGCGCCAGAAGGGCTCGATCGAACCGAGGGCGCCCGCAAGCGTGGTGGCTCCGATCTTCGACGCGCATCCCCGGCAACGCATTTCCCTTTCCGGAAGCTCTGTATTGCTTGGGACGGGGGGCGGCGGGCTAGAGCTGCTTGTCCCGGGCATTTCCGGCAGATTCTGGAACTTGTCCATGAACCGCCGGTCGATCCAGTCCTTCCAATGCCAAGCCCACGCGCCCTCCACGGACCAGACGCCGCGAGACGCGACGGCATACCTGTCCCCGGTGCTGACGAGGCTCAGGAAGCGCCGTTGGGGCCGGAACGGCCGCGCCGGCTTTCGCCATAGCGCGCGACGCAAGTTCTCCTCCAGCGGCGGGCCTTGACGGACCGCGAATACACCGGCCTTCTCGCGGGGATGGCGATCCACGGCCGCGACGTCTCCTGCAGCGTATACGTCGGGGTGCGAAAGGGAACGCAGCGTCTCGTCGACCCTTACGAATCCTTCGGCGTTTGCGGTCAGGCCGGCCGCGGCGAGCCAGCCCGCAGCGGACGCCTTGGTCACCCAGACCACCTCGTCGAACCGGCCCTGCCAGCCGCTTTCGGTAACTAGGCCCTCGGCAGTAACCTGCGCTACGGCGGCATCGCGATGAACTGCCACGCCGCGCTCGGCGAGGATGCGCGCGAACTTGGCCCGAGTCCTCGAGTTATGAGTGGGAAGGATCGCCGGGGTCGCGCTGAACACGTGCATCTCCGGATCGGCCGTCCTTCCCAGAGAGGCGAACCGCGAGCGCAGGCGGTGCTGGATTGCCAGAGTGAGTTCGACGCCGCCTGCACCGGCTCCGACGACGGCGATGCGCGGCGGTCCGTCAATGCTCTCGACGCGCCCCAGAAGAGCGCTCCAGCGCGGGAGGAACTCGCTGATCGGCTTCACCGGCACTGCGAACTCTTCCGCACCAGGAACATCGCGCATGCCGGGCGTCGAGCCGATGTTGAGGGACAGGATGTCGTACCGGATCGGCGGCCGGTTCCGGAACTGCAATTCGCGGCGGCCGGGATCCAGCCGGACGACCTCGTCGTGGATGAATCGAGCCGACGAGAAGACCGCAAGCTTCCGCAGGTCAATGTGCGCCTCGTCGTAGCTGTAGTGCCCGGCGATCAGGCCCGGCAGCATTCCCGAGTAGGGCGTGTGGACATCTCGACACACCAGCGTCAGCTGAACGCCCGGAACGGCTTTCATTCCGAACCGCTTCAGGACAGTGATATGGCTATGCCCGCCCCCGACTAGCACCAAGTCCTTGACGATGGGCGTGGGCCGGCTGTCCATGAGGTAGCGCGGAGAGCGCTTCTACTTCATGGTACGGAACGGTGACGCAGGCAGGCCGGCGGAGTTGAACAGGTTGCCGGCCGGGTCTGCGGCCCATGCGTAGCGCACTTGGGCGGGGGCGACGACCGCCGGATTGGAAACCACGACGGTATTCCCCTCGATCCGCGCCTCGCCGACGTAGAAGCCTGCGTTTTCCCCAGCCAGTTCGAAGCCTTCCAGCGGGCCGTTGCGCGCCTCCAGGCCGCTGGCCGTGTGGTCGAACCAGAGCCTCACTTCGCCGCCCTCCCACGTCGCCTGACGGAGTTGCGGCCCGGAATAGGTCAGGTCCATTTCGTCATAGGCAACCTTCCGCGCGGCCCGAGCCAGGCGCAGCCCGACGTCCTGCTTGTTGCGCGGATGGATGTCGGTTGGATTCCCTATATCGATTGTCACCGCCATCCCGGTGCGAGCCAGGCCGAGAGCCATGGCCTGCGCCTCCCTGAGCTCGGGCCATGTGCTCGCCGAGGATACCTTGCCGTAGTTGGCAAGCTGCACGAACAGGAACGGGAAGTCGCCCGCGCCCCATGCGCGCCGCCAGTCCTCGATCAGGGTCTTGAACAGCCGCCGGTAAAGAACCCCTTGGCCGCGGTTTCCGTTGTTCTCGCCCTGGTACCAGATCGCCCCGCGGATCGGGTACGGCGTCAGAGGCGCGACCATCGCGTTGAAAAGCGTCGCGGGCTTGTGGTGCAAGCGAGGATTCTGCCGGCGGCTTCTAGCCAGCCTGGCCGCCCTGTCGTAGGAGCGGATCAGGCCGGCTAGCGATGGATCGCCCTTGATTGCTTCAAGGCTCGTCCAGGCCTCGGCGGGAGTTCCGCCCCAGGCCGACTGGATGATTCCGATCGGCAGGCCGAGTTCCCCGTGGAGGTGGCGCGCGAAGAAGTACGCTACCCCCGACATCTCGGCGGCCGTATCCGGCGACACGACGAGCCATTCCCCGCTGACATCTTCCAGCGGCAGGTCCGACGTGGACTGCTCCACCTTGAAATAGCGGATGCCGGGATGCTTCGCGGCCGCGATTTCCTCTTCGGCATTGTTCGAGGACTTGAGCGGCCAGACCATGTTCGACTGGCCCGAGCCGACCCAGACCTCGCCCACGTAGATGTCTTCCAGCGCGACTCGGTTATTCCCTCGCACCTCGAGGACGTACGGGCCGCCCGCGTCCGCGGGCTCCAGGTACGCTTCCCACTGCCCCACGTCCGAGGCGGAAACCTGGACCTCCTGGGTCCGGAAGCCGATCGTGATCTCCTCGCTCGGGTCCGCAATGCCCCAGACGTGGACTGGCGCTCCGCTCTGGATCACCATGTGGGTGCCGAACAGCGCGGGAAGCTGGACGTCGGCCCGAAGGCCAGTCGCGAGTGTCGCGCACAGCAGAGTCGGTACGAGAATCCTCATGGCGAGGCCATTATTCCACAGGGTGCCGATCCTTGCAGGCTAGAGAGCGGTCCAGCCGCCGTCGATGGCCATCATCGAGCCGTGCACGAACTCCGCCTCGTCCGAGCACAGGTAGAGCACGAGGTGAGCGATCTCCCCGGGCTTGCCCAGCCTCCCGACCGGCTGGCGGGCGTCCAGCTGCTTGCGGACCTCGGCCTTCTCGTGCTTGTGGTACTTGTCCAGGTACGCCTCGACAAATGGCGTGTCGACCGTACCCGGGCAGACGCAGTTCACCCGGACCTGGCCAGCGTAGTCTGCCGCCAGCGAGCGCGTCATGCTGACGACCGCCCCTTTCGAGGCGCAGTACGCGAATCGCCGCTTCACACCAACCAGGCCCGCAACCGACCCGATGTTCACGATGCAGGGACAGTCCGATCGCGTCAGCAAGGGGAGGGCTGCACCGGTGACCAGGAACAGGCCGTCCACGTTGACCCGCATGACGGTTCGCCATTCCTCCAAGGTGCACTCCTCGATGGATCCGACATGCCCGATGCCTGCGTTGTTGACCAGGATGTCGAGGGAGCCGAGAGTCGCAAGGGCAGTCCCGACACTGACGGGATCCGTCACGTCCATCGGTAGCGGCTGGGCGTTTCGGACCTCGTCAGCAAGCGAGCGGGCAGCTCTCTCGTTGATGTCCCCGATCAGCACGTGCGCGCCGTTGCCGGCGAGGGTGCGCACGGTCTGCTCGCCGATGCCGCTTCCGCCGCCGGTAACCAGAGCCGTTCGGCCGTCCAGGCGGAAGGGGGGCTTCGATGACATTGGCAAACGATTATATCCGGTGTCACGGACAGGGATTCTCCGGGCTCTAGCAGGCAGTCGCGACGGCCGGCCGGCCGGACACCCGACGGACTGCCGTTGCCCGCCGATGGCCCGTTCCACGATACTTGAAGGCGGGATGCAACACTCCTCGGATCGCCGTACCTTTCTCCAGGCTCTCAGTGGTGCCGCCTTGGCCGGCTGCGGCGGCCGCGTCGAGACCGCCTCCGGCGAACGCCCCAACATCGTGATCATCATGGCCGACGACATGGGCTTCTCCGACATCGGAAGCTACGGGGGCGAGATCTCGACGCCGAACTTGGACGCGCTGGCATCGCAGGGACTGCGCTTCCGCCAGTTCTACAACGCGGGGCGCTGCTGCCCGACCCGCGCTTCGCTGCTGACCGGACTCTACGCCCACCAAGCGGGGGTCGGGCACATGATCAACGATCGCGGCAGCCCGTCCTACCAGGGATACTTGAACGACAGCTGCGTCACGATCGCGGAAGTGCTCAAGGAGTCGGGCTACACGACGCTCATGTCGGGCAAGTGGCACGTTGGCGAGAGCAGGCCGCACTGGCCCGCGGACCGGGGATTCGACGAGTACTTCGGCCTGATCAGCGGCGGCTCGAACTATTTCAAGCTGGACGGCGCGCGACAGATGGCCTTGGGGAACGATCCGTACACGCCTCCGGACGACGGGTCGTTTTACATGACGGACGCGTTCAGCGACCACGCGGTGAGTTTCCTCGAGAAGCACGGCGGCAAGGACGATCCGTTCTTCCTCTACCTTGCCTACACTGCTCCGCACTGGCCGCTGCACGCCAAGCCCGATGACATCGAAAAGTACGTTGGGAGGTATGGGATGGGGTGGGAGGAACTTCGCAAGCAGCGATTCGCCCGCCAGGCGGAGGCTGGCATCCGTGCAGAGAGCTGGACGCTAAGCGACCGGGACCCTGACGTGCCCGCATGGGAAGACGCCGAAGACAAGGCGCTCTGGGAGCGCCGCATGGAGGTCTACGCCGCCATGATCGACTGCCTCGACCAAGGCGTCGGGCGGGTAGTCCAAGCCATCCGTGATCTCGGCAAGCTGGACAACACCCTCGTCGTGTTCCTATCGGACAACGGCGGATGCCACGAGAGCGCGGACATCGAGCAGGGCACGCCGCGCAACACGTGGGGCGACCCGAACGCGATGCCGGGCGGCGCGGAATCCTTCGACGGCTACGACAGGCCGTGGGCCAATGCCAGCAACACGCCGCTCCGCATGTTCAAGAGCTGGGTGCACGAGGGCGGCATCTCGTCGCCCCTGGTATGCCACTGGCCCGACGGCATCAAGGTACCCGCAGGTTCGGTGACTGACGCCCCCGGGCATGTCATCGACTTGCTAGCGACCTGCATCGATCTCGGTGGCGCGGCATATCCCGGTTCCCGCGACGGCAGGGCGATCACGCCTCTCGAAGGCAAGAGCCTGCGACCGATCTTCGAGACGGGAAGCCGCGACGGGCACGACGCGATCTTCTGGGAGCACCAAGGGAACCGAGCTGTGCGCATGGGCCGCTGGAAGCTTGTCGCGAAGCGTGGCCGCTCCACGGGCGGAGCCGGGCCGTGGGAGCTGTACGACATCGAAGCGGACCGCAGCGAGCTCAACGACCTCGTGGGCGAGATGCCGGAGCGTGTCGCGGAAATGGAGAAGGCGTGGATGGATTGGGGCGCCAAGGTCGGATGGGTGCCCTTCGAGCAGCTTGGCTCCTGACCCGGAACGTCGCGCGGATCAGAGCGACGCCTTGATCTTCCGCACGATCGCGGCTTCGGGAAGCTTCTTGTAGGCCGGGTCGAGCGGATAGCAGCCCGACACGAGGCCGTTGCGGGGGCCTGTGGTGCAATCGCTGAACGTACGGCAGATTCGCTTGGAATCCAGATTTCCGTTCTCTAGGGCGTCCCTCGGAAGCGTTGGATAGGCGAGCACCATGCGTCCCAGGCCGACGGCGTCTGCGCGGCCGCTTCGCACGACCCACTGGGCAACATGGGGAAGGAACTCCTGCAGGTAGCTGTAGCCCGTTCCGATCATGAACAGGTCGGGGTAGCGAGCCTTGAGTTCCGCGGTGGCTTGGATCTGGCGGCTGCATCCGACAAGCGGATCTTCCGGGGGCTGGTATCCGTCAGACGGGGGGAAGAGCGCAGGCCGCTGGATGTGCGGATTGTAGTAGGGGCTGCCCGCAGTGACGTTCAGCATCCGGATGTCGAGTTCCCGAAGTAGGTCGACGAACCGATACGTGTCCGTGAGGTCATACTCGACGGGGTTGTCGGCGCGACCGCCGAACGCATATCGATAGGGCAGGGAACTCGAGAAATCTTCCGGAATCCCCGGCCCGAGGCGAGTGCCGGCGCTCCGGTCGGGATCCGCCCGAAACGGCGCGAAATCGAAGGCGCTCAGCCTGACGCCGATCTGGAGGCGGGACGTGGTTGCGCGGATGCCGGCGACTGTTTCGCGAAGGAACCGGGTCCGGTTCTCGAACGATCCGCCGTATGGCCCGGGGCGTGTGACGGCGCCGAGGAACTCGTGGCCGAGGTAGCCGTGGCAGTGCTTGACGTCGACGAAGTCGGCCCCGCAGCGCTCGGCGATGCCGCCCGCATCCACGAACCGGTCGATGACTCGCCGGACATCGTCGTCGCTGAGGACGGGATAGTCGTCCGGGATTCCGAACTTGCGGTCCAGGAATGGGTGGCGGTAGAGGATCTGAGGCTTCAGCCCGGACGCTGCGGGTCGCGAGAACCGGCCCGAGTGCGTGAGCTGGAAGCCTGTCAGCAGGTCACCCGTCGTCCCGAACTCTTTCCGGTGCGTTTCAAGCAGCTCGGCGTGGAGCGACTTCAGGGAGTCCTCGGTGGAGGACTGGATTATGAGCTGCCGGGGGTTGGCGCGGCTCTCGGGCGTGACCGCCATTGCTTCGCCGCCCCATACGAACTTCGCCCCGCTCACCGCGAAGTTCCTCCAGCGGCGTCGTACCAGCTCGCTCGGACTCCCGTCCGGCGCGCCGTCCCATCCTTCCATGGGGTGAATGACGAACCGGTTGCCGAGGGTCTTTCCTCCCGCTTCCGCGCTCTGCGCGAGCGGGGATCGAGGCGCCGTCTCTACGGTGTCTTCGGCTTGGATCGAGAGCCCGAGTTCGGCGCAATATGCGCGGAAGTCCGCGACTGTGCGCATTCGGGCGATGCGAGGATAGGCCATCGCGGCGAGGATCAATCAGTTTAGCCCACGGCCGGATCTTTGCGCGTCACCCTGGGCTCGGCCATGGATCTCGGGACCACGGGTGAACGTAGATGGGATTGCAAGGCCCTTAAATGCGGCTGCGGGAGCCCGGCTTACCGGGCCGTGGTGGATCGATCGATCGCTTGGAAACACAAGCGGGCGCTACTCCCGGCTCTCATGAGCTCTGCCTCGCGAACCTGTCAGCGGCCGTCGGCCGCCAAGGGACGCCCCCTTGCCGCGTTGAGCGTCGCGTGGGCACTCAGGATTGGATCAGTACCCCACAGGGGGCTTCCGCTCGACATCGAAGTCGAGGTCCTCGGAACGCAGGTCCAGTCAGCTCATTAAGGGAAGGGCGAATCGACCCTGGAAGGCAAGACAGCCAAGTGTTGGGTCCGGCCTTGAGCATCCCGCGACGTCGGCCGTTAGGGTATCCTTAGTGAACAGGTTCGAAGCTACATGGCTCAGAAGCACGACACGTATGCGGCGGAATATCAGGGCAGCGGAACATTTCGCATCAGCAAGCCCAAGCGCAAGAAATCCAAGCTGAAGGAAATCCGGGCGAAGCGCCACCCGCGCCGCTCCAGACGCAACTAGACGGTACCCGGCGCCACGCGTGCCTTGCTCCGTCCGCCAGACGGCGGCGAGACGAATACCAGCAATTTCCAGGAAGTGCGTCTCCCGTTGGATCCGTCGCGGCTGTGGCGGTGGCCGCCAGCCACTGCCGACACCCGCAAGAACTTGGCCGGACTACGCAGACGTCGGCGAAGGCCGACCGGATGCACGCCTGAGCGCGCAGCCCCGAAAGAGTCCGAAAGTGCATTGAATAGAATGCATTGTGACCGTCTGTCATAATGTTGCGAAACAGCGGTACGCAATGCTGCGGTCGGAACCGGTCGGGCGTCCCGCAAGGAATTCGAAGTACGGGAGGTTAGAGCCTTGGCCAGTCGATCGAACACCAGATTCCAAAAGCGCCTCAAGGAACTTGCGCGCGTTAACAAGCGTCGAGACAAGGAGGAGAAGAAGCAGCAGCGGAAGGCCGAGCGAGTGACGGACGGTGGCGGGCCTCCCATCGAAGCGATCGATCCCGTGGATCTCGGCCTGCCTCCGCTCGAGGAAGAACCGACCACGACGGCATAAGTCGCTGGACGCAAGCCGCATTTGCGGAGCCTGGGCTCCGAAGGTACGCTACAGATGCGCCCGAAACTGGCTGCATTGACAGGTTGGGCTCCCTCCGCTACCACGCGCGACATCAGATCCGCGCGCGATCGGCTCAGCCACTAGGGAAAATCGACTCGATGTCCGGTTCGTGGGCCGTGGGTACCTTGATCTCCGCTTCCACGTGCGACAGTCGTTCGTTCAGGTTCGCGAGTGTCTGGCCGACCGGATCCGGCAGTTCGCCGTGCTCGAGCATCTGCCACTCGTCGTGACTCACCGCGATGCCCTTGACGGCAACGACGCGACCGGGTATCCCGACGACGGTGGCATGGGCCGGGACGGGCCTGACGACAACCGATCCCGCGCCGACCTTCACCCACTCGCCTAGCTCGATGTTGCCGAGCACCTTGGCGCCGGATCCGACAACCACATGGTTTCCGAGGGCGGGGTGGCGCCGCTCCTTGCCGTGGCCGGTGCCGCCCAAGGTCACGCCTTGGTAGAGCAGCACGTCGTCACCGATCAGTGTGGTTTCGCCGATCACCACGCCCATGCCGTGGTCGATGAAGAAGCGCCTGCCGATGGTCGCCCCCGGATGGATCTCGATGCCCGTGAGCATGCGCGAGAGATGGGACAGGAGTCGCGCCAGGACAAACAGTCGAGCCTTGTATAGCCGGTGGGCGAGGCGGTGCAGCAGGATCGCATGCACCCCGGGGTAGCACAGCAGGACTTCCAAGCCGCTCTTCGCGGCGGGATCCTGCTTGAATACAGTCTGGATTTGTTCTCGGATTCCGCGAAACACCTCGACCTCCGGGGCCGGTCTCGCAGCTGCAGCTGCGATCGGAATGACTGGATAAGAGGCCGGACCTAGGCCGGCCCGGGACAGCAGCACCGACTGAACCGGAAGATCGACATGGCTAGCGGCACGCGCCGTCGACTCTCCGAATCGTACTGGAACCGAAGCGGCAAGTCAATTCCGGCGAGCGGCGCGGGATGGGTGGGGTGATCAGTCAGTGCATGTCAGTGGACCTGCCTTTTCTCGCGATCTCTCAAGCGAACCGGAACTTGCGCCGGAGCGCCCCTGGCGGGATGCCGTGTGGCGGTTGCAATTGCGGACGGAGCCGCGGAGGCGGGCTGATTTGCGGAGACCTGTTGCAGCGATTCGGCCATGGCGTCGAGAATCGGGCGAAGAAGCCGCCTGCTGCAGGCACGGCCGACAAAGCTGATCGCGCTCCAATCATCTCGCCAAGCGCGCGGCTGACGTCACCTAGAGCCTGGATTCGGATCTCGGGGTGCGTGGACGCTGGACGCTTGGAGGAGTCCGGATCCAGAAATAGCCGACTCAGCCTACTGCCTGGTCAGGCTCGCGGCGGTCGCACGACCGACAACTCTCGCAAGCAATGACGGGGTATAGATCGTCGACGCGTAGTGCCCGCATTCGTGCGTGCAATGGCACCCGTCAGCTGCCTCCGCAGCAATCTTCTTCGCTTGCTCCGCGTGCCAGAGTGCGGGGAAGTCGTATCCCGCTTCCCGCAGGTTGCCGACAAGCGAGTTCTTCGTCTCGCATTCGGTGACGTCTCCGTTGCTATAGATCACGCAGGCCAGCCTGCCGGAGACGCAGGAGAACTGCGCTCGCTCCTCTAGGACAGTCCGCTCGACGCTGTCTCGCACTTGCTCGTCCAGGCTGTGGTTCACGTTGCCGAACGAACTCCGGCGGATTCGCCCGGACCTGCGATCGTCCCGAACGCGATCTGCAAGCTTTCGGTAGATCGCCGGATCGACTTCGGTCTGTTCGGGATTCAGCGGATTCCCTCGGCAGTAGTTGTACGAAGTGCCGTCCGGGGCGAATTTGCGCTTCAGTTCCTCGTGGATTCGCAAGATCTCGGATTGGTTGTCGCGCATCACAGTTGTCAGCGTGTGAAAGATCAAGTTCGGGTGCTTTGCTCGGTAGGGCTGGATGGCATCCGCCGTCTCGAGCAAGCGTCGGTAGGCTCCCGACCGGCCTCGGATTCGATCGTGCTCGTCTTCGTCGGTGTGGTCGACGCTCAGGTTCAAATGGAACCGCAGGTCGGGCGCCTGCGCTAGCACCGATTCGAGCGTCGAGACGACACGCGCCGCATGCTGGCCGTTCGTGGGCACGTAGACGTTTGCGACCCGGTTCCTTGAGTACGCGGCGAGGACGATCTCGGCCAGATCAGCGCGCAGGAACGGCTCGCCGCCCCCGACGAAGAGGTTGAAGATTTCCCCCATCGAAGCGAGGGTGCGATCGAACTCGGAGAAAGAGAAGTCGCGGTTCGGCTTCGGGTTGAGCTCGTCCCAGTAGTAGCAGTGGATGCACTTCTCGTCGCAGCGGGTCGTGACATACAGCGTGACGAACGGCGGCGTCACTCGGCGTCCGAAGGATGTAGCGGCCTTGATCCGCACCAAGTGCGGCAAGAAGCTCCGTCCGTCGTTCCGGGATTGCATCGGCTAGCGCATTCCCTGCGGGCGCGCCGAACTCTTCCTCACTTGCATGCCGCGACCTCGCTGAATCAGTTCAGCGGGCGGATCTTGATGTTTCGCCAGGCAGCTTCGAAGGGGCCCGTGCCCTGCCGCACGCCGTGCACCTGGAGGCCTACGAATCCGCCGGCGTGCGTCTTGTAAGTGCCCTCGTCCGCAAGATCCTCGATTGCCTCGCCGTTGATCCACGTCTGGATGCGAGCGCCCTTGGCGACGATCCGGAAGCTGTTCCATGCGCCGTCGCGCATGGTCTTGTGGGGAATTAGCTTGTCTTCCGGCGTTAGCCAGCCGCGGCCGGTCGCCTCGCCGTAGATATAGCCGGACTCGGCTCCGTCCGGGCCGCTCGCCTCGATCTCGACCTGGGGGCCGTAGACGCGCCCGATCGCATCGTTGCGTCCTTCGCCGGTCGATGCGGTCTTCTGCTTCGAGCGAATCATTACGCCCGAATTGAGGTCGTCATGAACCTTGGCTTCGAATTCCAGCTCGAAGTCCCCGAAGTGCGTCGTGGTGCAAAGGAACGAGTTCGGGCTCCCCGCCGAGGTGCGGCCGACGATGGCGCCGTCTTCGACTCGGTAGGTTGCGTAGCCGTTGCGCTGAACCCATCCGTTCAGAGTCTTGCCGTCGAACAAATCCGTCCATTCGACTGCGCTAGCCGGGGACGGAAGGGACCACAGGACAAGGAAGGCGAGGATGTAGGGAAGGGATCTCATGGGCGTAACCTCAGTGTTTGGCGTGCTTGGGCACATCTTGGGTGGGAAATGCCGACGACGAGCAGGTATTCCGTGGATATAGTGTAACGATGCGAGCGCCTTCGTGCGTCCAAGCTAGTAGGGCCATTTGACTTCGTCTCAAGTGAAGTGGCAGAGTAATCCCGTCCCTACGAGGCAGGCCCGCCATCATGTCCAATCAATCATTTTCCAATTCCCGCAGACTTCCTCGCAACGCCGGAGAGATCTCAGGTTCGCTGGCAGCGATTATCGGGTTGGTAGGTATCGCCCTGCTGGCCGGAGCGAATGTCTACACGCTGCTCGAACTCAAGGAGTTCCGCGCCGAGGTTGGCGAGAAGTTCGAAACGAACGACGAACGCCTTGCCGTCCTTGACGGAAGCGTCGCGCGGACGAGTTCGGAGCTGGTATCCCAGGTCGGGGCCGTGAAGTCAATGGTCGAGTCCACCGAGGAGCAGATTGACGTACGAGCGCGGGCGGTCGAATCGAGGGTTCTAGGACGTACGGACACGCTCCAGAAGGAAATCGAGGCAACCCGCGAGACCAGCGAGGCCAAGATCACCGAGGTTGGCGGCCAGCTGGCCGAGTATCAGGAGACCACGAAAACCGAGGTCGGAGCCTTGGGCGGTCGCGTGGAGACGGTCAAGCAGGAGGTCGATGCGACACGCGCCGAACTCGAGAAGACGATCGCCGAGCTGACCAGCGTAAAAGGGGACCTTGGCGTTCAGAGCGGTCTGATCGCGACGAATGGCGACGAGCTTGCGGCGCTCAAGCGGCTTGGCGAGCGCAACTTTTACGAGTTCGACCTTGGCAAGACCAGGAGGCCGCAGCGCGTGGGTCCAGTCAGCATCAAGCTCAGCGGCACCGACCGGAAGCGGAACCTCTACTCGATCGAGCTCTGGGCGGACGACAAGAAGATCGTGAAGCGCCGGAAAACCCTGCTCGAGCCCGTGCAGTTCTACGTGGAAGGTTCGAGAGCCCCCTACGAGCTGGTCGTGAACAAGATCGAAAACGGCAACATCGGTGGGTACCTGGCCACCCCGAAATCCGGGCCGCGGGGTTCCTAGCCAACCGCCTCCGATTTCAGGTCAATCCACCGGCAGGATGGACGCGGTCAGGCGTCCCTTTGATTCCTTTGGACTAGAGATGGTGGCTGAGAGGCGATCGCCGAGCGTTAGAACGCCGCGGACCGTCAGTTCGTACGGACTGCGAACTGCGTCCATGACCCTTCTGGCCAAGATCCTCGGCTCAAGCTTGAGCCTTCTCGCCGCAAAGCTAGCGCCGCCCGTACGGAGCGAGAGCCGCCTGAGAAGGTTCCGGGCGTCGTTCCTGACGAAGACCGAGTAAACCGAAGCTCGCTTCGCCCGAGCGACCTCGAGCACATCCGCCTCGGACGTCTGGCCGCGCGCAGCGATGCCGGCCGATAGCAGCACTACGGCCTTTCGGTTGGCGCTGGCATCGAAGCCCCCGTCGATGGAAGCGAACAGAGCGTCATGGACTCGAGGCACGTTGCCGAGCCGAGATCGGTCCAGAGCTCTCCGGAGGAACTGCTTCTCCGACGTGAAGTCCTGCAGCAGTTCGGCACCCTCGTCGTAACCCACGATAGCCATGGCCTCGTCGTCGCCCAGCTCCTCGATCAAGGCTTCGGCGATCGGACGGACGGTTTCTCCGACCATGCTGGTGTCGACTAGCAACAGCACGTCGAACGGTGATCGCGGCTCTGAGACGGAGACCACCTGAAGCGGCAAGTCGCCATCGACGACCGAAAACCGCTTGGGGCCCAAGCCGGTCACGGATTCTCCTGTACGCTCGTCGACCACAGTCGCCATCAGCGTTGATTCCTGGGCGATCAGGATGCCGGCCGTCGCGTAAAACGCTGCTGCGACCGCCACCGCGCGCCGAGCAGGGAAGCCTGGACGCAACAGGCCGAGAAGCGACATTGAACGCATAGTAGCAGCGTCCCCGGAAGGAACGATCCAGGACGCTCCATTCCGTGCCTGTCGGCTGTCCGTCCGAGTCGGGCGGGAACTGATCATGGCACACTCAACAGTGATGCGGAGCGCGCTTTCCTGGACTCTGTTGGCGCTACTGGGATGCGGGTCCCAGCCGGGCGGGGAGCCGAGCGGAGAATCGAAGGCGAGGTCGCTCCTGTTCCGCGAGGTGTCTGCAGAGACCGGTCTGGTCTTCCGTCACTTCGCGGACGCGAGCGACGAGTTTAGGCTGCCCGAGATCATGGGGTCCGGCGTGGTGCTGATCGACTATGACCAGGATGGCGACTTGGACACCTACATCCTGCAAGGCGCTCCACTGGCGGAGATTGCTGATCCAAGCGCTAGCGACGTCATCTCGCCCGCGGACTTGGGCAGCCGCCTCTTTGAGAACAGGATCGTCCCGACCGGGAGGCTCTCGTTCACGGATGCGACCGAGCCGGCAGGCCTCTCGTTTGATGGCTACGCCATGGGGGCGGCTGTCGGCGACTATGACGGCGACGGGGATCCCGACCTCTACGTCACAGGCCTCGGGCCCAACGCCCTGTTTCGAAACAACGGCGATGGCACTTTCACCAAAATCGAAGGGCCTCAGGACATGCGTTGGAGCACTTCGGCCACGTTTCTCGACTACGACCAGGACGGCGATCTCGACCTGTTCTTCACCAACTACGTGGATTTTACGGTACGCAACAACAAGCGGTGCTTCTCGCCCGTCGGAGCCCGCGACTACTGCAACCCGACCGTCTACAACCCTGTGCCTGATCGGCTGTTCCGGAACGATGGCGGGACGTTCACGGATGTATCGGGAGAAGCGGGGCTGGGAACTGCGTTCGGAAACGGCCTGGGCATCGCCAGCACCGACTTGAACAACGATGGCAGGCCCGATCTCTATGTCGCGAACGATGGCACCGACAACCAGCTCTGGATCAATCAGGGCGACGGGCGATTCGAGAACACCGCGATGATGTCGGGTGCGGCGGTAAACGCCGATGGCCGGGCCGAAGCGGGCATGGGCGTCATTGCCGCCGACTTTGACAATGACGGCGACGACGATCTGTTCCTCACTCACAACGCGCTTGAGACCAATACGCTTTACCTGAACAACGGCCGGGGTTTGTTCTTGGATGCGACGAATCGGTTCGGGTTAGGGAGCCAAAGCATGCCATTCACCGGCTTCGGCTTGTCATGGGCCGATTTCGACCACGACGGGCGCCTGGACGTGTTCGTCGCCAATGGTGCGGTGACGGTAATGGAGGCGCTTCGGGGGCAGCCCCATCCGTTCTTGCAGCACAACCAATACTTCCGAGGCACGGAAACCGGCTTCGAACTTCTTGGAAGCGGGGAGGTTTGGGGTGACGTGGCCCCCATGGTTGGGCGGGGAACGGCAACCGGCGACATGGACATGGACGGTGATCTGGACTTGATCGTGTCGAACAACAACGGTCCGGCCAGACTCTATCTCAACCAGACGGACGGACAGCGCTGGGTGCGAGTCAAGCTCTCCGCGAAAGGGAACAATCCGAACGGCCTCGGTGCGCGGATCGGACTGCACTTCAGCGGCGGAGCGGCCTCGTGGCGTCGCCTTCACCGCGACGGTAGCTATCTAAGCGCGAGCGAGCCGGTTGTCCACTTCGGGCTTGAAGCAGCCCCCGCCATCGAGTCTGCGGAGGTGCTGTGGCCCCAGGGAGGGCGTGAGACTTTCCCAGCCCCTCGAGTGGGAGAAACCGCGATACTCCGAGAAGGCGAGGGCACGGCGCCTTCCCAATGAAGATCCAGACCCCGAGTCAATATCTCCGGAAGGCTTCCGAAATCGACGGAAGGCTGGGAGAAAAGTGAGCGCCGGTTGATCCTGGCAATAGACCGGCGATCTCGCTGGCTCGCTCGCTTCGCGCGGTACGGCGGAGAGTGGAGCGAAGTTGCTCTGGACATAGGCCGGGCAATCGCGGACACGGTTCAAACGCTCCCGGAGAGTCGCTCCATTGGGGATCAGCTTCCGTCGCACGCGATGGAAGCGGTCAGGCGCTCGGAAGCGACCGGCGGGACCTGAATGGCGGACGGAGTTTTCTCGTCCGCGCCCAACGATGTGACCGATGGCAATGACGCCAACTGGACCGTCGGACTTTCCGCGAAACTGCGCGACGGATCGCCGACTAGATCGAGGTCTCAATGACTGCAGCTGCAATTGCACGAATCGTATTGCGTCAATGGAACGCTCGCCCATTTCCTTGTGGTCGAACACGCAGCCAACCGAGTAGACCTCTGCGGCAATGGAGTCGCTCCGATCTACATGCTCCGCGCTTGACTGCGGACCGCCCAATCGCCTTTTATGTTGGGGAGAGTGAGGCCGGAGAGTGGCAGGGTGCTTGGAGAGCGGGGGCCAGTGAGGCCTTGCGGAGGGAGCGGAGCGACCGCAGCCTCGGGACCCGCACAATCAATGATCCGTTGAGCGATCGCCTCAAGATCCCGTCTCACGAGCGGATGGAATCGGATGCGTTACCTCACCTTCTACGAGCGGTATGACAATATCCAGCACGCATTTGCCTATGCTCCAGTGCCGGGGAAGCGGCAGTCTTTGCGAAGTCGCGCCAACGCTGAGGCCGGCAAGCGCCGGAAAGGCGGCTGCCGAGCCGATCGAGACAATCTCAGAACCGCTGCCGGCCGCACGACAAGTCTGCGGGTGGCACCCCGAATCATGGCGCAGGTTTCGTTCCGGCAGAAGGGTTCGCGCATCCTGCGCCGCTGGCCTTGGAGAACGAGGCTCGGCCGGAGACGGTTCCCGCACTCGGGTTGTCGCCAGAGCCTCCTGCAGTCCGAACGGATCGACTTGCGTCGCCGGCCGCCCGATCAAGGTTAGGATCTCGGCAAACTTCGGCATTGCTCTTGCGAGATCGTGCAACCGACGAGAGCCCGCACAGGCACCCTCGCGGAACGCTCGGTTCGGGTGCCTGCCCATGATGCGGATTCGGTGGCCTTGCTGTTGCATGACCGAGCTCGATTGAAGAGTGTGCGAGACTGAGCCGGATTGAATCCGCGATGCTCAGATTCCTGCTTTGGCTGATCCTATTGGTGATCTGCTGCTCGCGTTGGTCGCCTACCCGTTTGTCTGGCTCCTGTTGCTTCCGTTCCGGCTGCTCGGAATTGTGGTTGAGGGAGTCTTCGATGTGCTTAGGGCCATTCTCACGTTGCCCGGGCGTCTCTTGGCGGGCGGGCCACGCGCGAGCCGCTGACATCTCGCACCTTCCGCGATGTGCTTAACTACAACTGACATCTCGGGCTCGGGACCCAAGAACCAGATTGCAGGCACGTGAACGGGGATAGTGGCTGGCAGTTGCGCTGAGACGGCCGAGACCCGAGAATGGCCGTGGACCTTGACGGCTCTTGAGGGCCAACGCTCCGACTCTCGCAGATCCCGCGAGGCGCCGCGGCCCTATCACGCGTCGACTGAAAACGCCACGAACTCGTCGCCCGACTCCGTGTTGCCCTTGCCTCCGCCTGCAGCGACTACCACGAACTGCTTCCCATCGGCCTCGTAGGTACAGGGTGTTGCGAACCCTCCGGCGTTGAGTTCGGTCTCCCAGAGGACCTCGCCGGTGTCCTGGTCGAATGCTCGGAATTTCTTGTCGAAGGTCCCCGCCATGAAGACCAGCCCTCCCGCGGTCGCGATCGATCCGCCGTGAGATGGCGTTCCTGTCTTCGGAACGCCTCGGGCGGTTAATTCCGGAAACTCTCCGTTGACGACGCGCCAGACGAAGTCTCCCGTCTCGAGATCCACCGCTGTGACGTAGCCCCAAGGCGGCTTGATCGCCGGGTACCCCTCGTGGTCGAGAAACTCGCTCCTGTCCGGCAGGGCGTAGTCGAATTGCTCTTCGGGTGCCACCTTGAGTTCGATGCGGTTGGTGGTCTCGTCCGAACTTGCAAAGACACGGTTCAGCGCAGGGTTGTAGCAGCAGCCTCCCCAGAGGCAACCGCCCCGGAAGCCGGGATGCACCAGAGTGCCCCTCGTGCTGGGCGGCGTGAACAGGTCGCCTGCATCCGTTGCGTCCCAGATCTTCTTCACCGCCGCCCGGGCCTCCTCCGAAACATCGCTGATATCTCTGGAGTGGAAGCCTTGACGGGACAACGGTGCCGGCTTGACGGGAAACGGCTGCGTCGGCCACAGCTGCTCGCCTCCGACGTCCGACATTGGTATAGGTCGCTCCTCAACCGGCCAAACCGGCCTGCCTGTTTCCCGGTGGAGGAAGAACAGGAAGCCCTGCTTTGTGGGCTGCACAACCGCGTCGAACGTTCGCTTGTCTTGCGTCATGCGGACCAGCGCAGGCTGGGCCGGCAAGTCGTAGTCCCATACGTCGTGGTGGACGGTCTGGAAATGCCAGACGCGCTCGCCGCTCGCGGCGTCGATCGCGAGCACGCAATTGCCGAACAGATTGGCTCCGATGCGGTCGCCGCCGTAGAAATCGAACGCTGGGGAACCGATCCCTGCGAACACAATTCCGCGCTCCACGTCGAGGCTCATGCCGGACCAATTGTTGGTGCCGCCGACATGCTGGTACGCGTTCGGAGGCCAGGTGTCGTACCCGAACTGGCCGGGCCTAGGTGTGGTGTGGAAGATCCAGCGACGCTTACCGGTCATAACGTCGTAGGCCCGGATATGCCCCGGCGCTTGCGGATAGGGCCCCTCGCCGCCGCCTCCTCCTACGACGATCAAATCCTTGAACGCCACGACGGGGCTCGTGCATTTTACAGAGACGTTCGGCACCTCGCTGTCGAGGTCCTTGTTGAGGTCGATCATGCCGTCTTTGCCGAACGACTTGTCCGGCTTTCCCGTGGCGGCGTCCAGGCTGAAGAGACGATTCTGGACGGTACTGAAGATCCGCTTTTCCGACCCGTCCTCGGCCTGCCAGTAGCAGACGCCTCGGTTGATGCCCGCGCTGCGCCGGGCAGAGGACTCGTCAAGCGGGTCGAACGTCCACAGGAGCTTTCCGGAAGCGGCATCGAGGGCTTGGACCTTGACCCTCGCAGTCGTGATGTACATAACGCCGTCCACAACGATCGGCGTGCACTCAATCGTGGTTTGCGGGCGCTGCATGGCGTCGCCGGTCCGGTGGACCCACGCGGGCTTCAAGCGCCCCACGTTGGATCGATCGATCCGGTCGGCTGCCGAGAAGCGGCTGGCGCCAGCCGTGCCGCCGTAGTGACGCCATTCGCGGTCGGGGTCGTCCCCCAGCCAAGCGCGCGGCCCCGGCAGCGGCCAGGCGCGCGAAGCGGCGACGATCGCTCCGCCGGTCGACTTGAGAAAGGCTCTTCGGTTGCTGGGCATGCTGCGTTCCTGAACTAAGAGAAAAGACCTGGCCGATCGTCCGGCCCACGGGGTTGTACCTTCGGTTCCAGGCTGTGTCCCATCGAGATGGCGCACTCCCGCGCTAGAAGCGGTACAGCCAGCGCGCCTTGTCCTCGACTTCCTCCGTATTTGGCAGGAACGCCTTTTCGAGCGTATCGCTGAACGGCACCGGGGTATCGGGAGCGGCGATCCTTACCAGCGGGCCGTCTAGGTAGTCGAATGCGTGCTCGGCAATAATGCGCCAGCCCCGCCAACTCCCCGCCGAGGCCGCCGGTCAGCGTGTCCTCGTGCAGCAGGATGACCTTGCTCGTCTTCCGAGCGGAGCTCAGGATCGATTCGCGATCCAGCGGCACGAGCGTCCGCAGGTCGAGCACCTCGATGCTGATTCCCTCACTAGACAGCGTCTGGGCCGCTTCCAGGGCGACATGCACCATCCAGCCATACGTGATGATCGAGATGTCCGATCCCTCGCGGTGGATGCGCGCTTCGCTAAGGGGCACGCTGTAGTCCTCGGAGGGAAGTTCTTCCTTGACCGAGCGGTAGAGGTATTTGTGCTCGAGGAAGATCACCGGATCGTTGTCGCGTATCGAGGCCTTGATCATGCCCTTGGCGTCGTAGGCCGTGGACGGCTGGACGACCTTGAGGCCGGGAGTATGGACATACGGCATCTCGACGTTCTGCGAATGGAACGGTCCGCCGTGGATGTTCCCCCCGGCCGGAGCGCGGATGACCATTGGGATTGCCTGGCCCCATCGGTACCGGCACTTGGCCGCGAAGTTGGTGATCTGATCGAAGCCGCACGCCATGAAGTCCGCGAACTGCATCTCGAGCACGGGGCGGAGTCCGTTGATTGCCGCACCCGTGCCAGCGCCCACGATGGCGGACTCCGACAGCGGCGTGTCGACAACCCGCAATTCTCCGAAGTGCTCGAGCAGCCCCTTGGTGACCTTGAAGGCGCCGCCGTACACCGCGACGTCCTCGCCCATTACAAACACGCTCTCGTCGCGCTCCATCTCTTCCCAGATGCCTTCGCGTATCGCTTCGACGTAGGTTGTTTCGGCCATGGTGTCGCTAGGTTGGAACTGGTCCGCTAGACCGACTCGTAGACATCGTCCTCTAGAGTCGCGGGGTCGGGAAATGGCTGCGCAAGGGCCCAAGAGACGGCGTGGTCAATCTCGTCGAGCACCTTCTTCCGGAGGTCCACGAAGACCTGCTCGTCGGCCCCGAGTTCTTCGACCATGTGCTTCTGGAGCATCAGGATCGGATCCCTGCGCGACCATTCTTCCCGGAGCGAGCTGGGGACGTAGTCTGCGGGGTCGTGCGCCGAGTGGCCGCTCATGCGGAACGTCTTGCACTCGATGAAGTACGGGCCCTTGCCTGCGCGAGCGTGGGCCACGGCTCGTTTCGAGGCTTCATGGATAGCAAGAACGTTGTTGCCGTCGACGATCTCGAACGGCATTCCGTACGCGGCTACTCGGTGGGCAATGTCGCTGACCTTCATTTGTTTGTCGATCGGCGTGGAGTAGGCGTAGAGATTGTTATTGCACAGGTACACGATCGGCAGGTTCATGACCGCCGCCATGTTGAGGCCCTCGTGCCAGTCGCCACGGCTAGTGGCGCCGTCTCCGGAGTAGTTGAAGACGATGTTCGACTCGCCGCGGTAAACCATCGCGAATGCCAAGCCCCCGGCAACAGGAATGCTGGCTCCGATGGAAGAGATGATCGGCACGCAGTGCCGCTCGGAGCAGCCCATGTGCATGTTGCCGTCGCGGCCGCCGGTGAGGCTGCCTGCGCGCCCCATGTACTGGGCTAGGATCTCCTTTGGCGTGATGCCCCGGATCAGCAGGGCGGCCATGTCGCGATGAGACGGAGTGAGCCAGTCGCCGGGACGGGAGAGTATGGCGCTGCCGACCGGTATGGCCTCCTGCCCGCGTCCCGTGTAGCAGCCGCCGATTACCTTGCCTTGGCGGTAGAGCTTGAGCTCTATTCGTTCCTCCAGTTCACGCATCATCAGCATGAAGTAGAGGAAACTCTCGCAGAGGTCCCTGTCGGTCTCAGTGCGTAGGTGGGCGACGGCAGGCGCACTCATGGCAGCAATCATGAAAGATAAACCATGAGACCGAAGTTTGCAAGGCCCGAATCGGATCTCTTGCTCAATGGGCTATCGCAACGGTCCGGCACCGATCCCCAGTCGTACCGAGCCACGGTCGCGGGCGATTTCCCGAGGGCCGCCTCGCCGGACTCCTGGAAGTCTTCGATCCATGCGTGCGGCTAGTTGCCTCGGGCCGTCCAAGGTAGCTTCGAGGGGTCTCGCGATCCCCGGCTCCAAGCCGAACTCGTCCAGCTTTCGCGTCGTCAGCACGGCTCCTTCCGGCGCGCCGAGCGCGCACCGCTCGCCGTAGCTGGCTGGAATCCTGCGTGTGCCCAGCAGGGCGACCTTCATCTCGCTCAGCCGCCGAGCCGCTGCGGCACCAGCCCCGGCCGGCGCTCCTCGGCCGCCGCGTCCCCCGCCAGCGGCCGGCTCACCGGGCTGTAGCGGAACCAGCCCGCCATGTAGGCCTCGTCCATCCGCCGCCGCGCCTGGATCAGCCGGCGCTTCCGCACCGTCCGCTCCACGTCCCGCAGCAGGTAGTAGAACGCCCGCAGCGACGTCCGCTCGACCACCAGGCAGTACGCCACGATGCCCAGGTCCCGCACCGTGATCGGCAGCAGGTTCCGCAGGTACAGCCCCGGCGTGATGTTCTTGATCCGCATCAGGAACCGGTTCTTCACCGCATGCATGTTGATCTCCGCCGGCAGCTGGCCGCGCATGCCCGGCCTCAGCTTGCGCACGTGGTAGCCCGCCGCCCGCGGGTTGAAGATGCACTTCCAGCCCAGCAGCTGCGCCCGCCAGGCCACGTCCGCGTCCTCGCGATAGGCGAAAAAGTCCGCGTCGAAGAACTCCCCCTCCACCGCAATGTCCTCGATCATCTCCCGCCGGTAGCACGCCGCCGCCGCCGTCGCCCCGAACACGTACTCGACGTGCCGGTAGTGCCCGTTGTTCGTCTCCATGCAGCCGCGATCCTTGTGCCGCAGCATGGGCGTGAAGTACATGCCGGTCGAGTCCAGCCGCTGGCTGCCCTCGATGTCGAAGCTCGCGTCGGCCAGCAGCAGCTTGCCGCAGACCGTCCCCGCGCGCGGGTCCAGCGACGCCGACGCCAGCAGCCGCGAGACGAAGTTCGACAGCAGCAGCACGTCGGGGTTCAGGGTCAGCACCCACTCGCCCCGCGAGAGCGCGATGGCCTGGTTCTGGGCGGCCGCGAAGCCGATGTTGTCTTCGTTGTAGACCACCAGGCAGCGGCCCTCGAAGCGTTCCAGGATGTCGCAGGTGCCGTCGGTCGAGGCGTTGTCGATGACGATGACCTCGAGCGGGTCGTGGACCTGCTCGAGCACCGACTCGAGGCAGCGGCGGATGAAGCGACCGCTGTTGTAAGTGACAACGGTGACCGAAACTAGGGGCTTGCCCGACATGGAGAGTGATCGGCTCTAGAGGTGCCTAGACCAGAAGCGCGGGCGTGTTCAAGAAGCATCCGCCCGGCGCGGGAACCTGCTTCGCACGAAGCGGTACGTAGCCCTGTACGCATCAGCGGTCGCTGAGGGTCCACCCCTGACCGTGCAATAGAGCTGCCTCAATACCAAACCCACTAACACCTCAAACTGCACGCCACGAAAGACTCGGCGCGTACAGTGCTTCTCGGCGCAACGCAACTATCCATCATACCAAGCCTGTAGCCCCTCCCACTGCAAACCCCCCAAGAGGGCACGGCTGATTCTTGTTCGAGGGTTGTAACCTCGGTCGCAAAGAGTTAGACAAGGGGCTGGCTTTTTTGGCCGGGATCGTGTATTGATGGGGCATGACTGTGCCAGTGTGTCCCGCGGAGGTTCCGGTGTTGAGCGAGGTGGTGGTCCGGCTGGCCCGGCCGGAGGAGCGGCTGCGCTGGGACGGGTTGATGGACGCGCAGCACTATCTGGGATTCAAGCAGTTCGCGGGGCGCGGGCTGCGCTACGTGGCGGAGTGGCGGGGCAAGTGGCTGGCGCTGCTGGGCTGGCAGACGGGGGTGTTCCAGTGCCGGCCGCGCGACCAATGGCTGGGCTGGCACAAGGCGGTGCAGTTCCGGCGCTTGCACCTGTGCGGGAACAACACGCGCTTCCTGGTGCTGCCCGCGGGGCAGGGCGTGAAGAACCTGGCCTCGCGGGTGCTGGGGTTGAACCTGCGGCGGCTGAGCGGGGACTGGGAGGCGCGCTGGGGGCATCCGCTCGAACTCGCGGAGACGTTCGTGGATCCGCAGAAGTACCGGGGCACGGTCTATCTGGCGTCGAACTGGATCAAGCTGGGGCTGAGCAAGGGCTACGCGCGGTCGAACGGGAAGTACACCGACAAGCACGGGCAGAAGAAGGTCATGCTGGTATACGAGCTGCGGGCGGGGGCGCGGGAGCGGCTGGCGGATCCGCAGGAGCGGCCGGAGTGGGATTGCGGGCCGGTGGATGTGCGCTACGGCACGGAGGATTTGCGCTCGCTGCGGAAGCAGTTGGAGGATGTGGAGGACAGCCGGGGGCGACGCGGGAAGCGGCATGCGCTGGGGGTGGTGCTGGCGCTGCTGGTGCTGGCGAGGCTGGCGGGCAAGCGCGGCGGGAGGGCGGCGGAAGCGTACTCGAAGACATTGAAGGAGCACGAGTTACGGGCACTGGGATGCCGCTGGGACGAGCGCGAGCGGAGGTGCGTGACGCCCTCGGACACGACATTCCAGCGAGTCATGGAGCGGACGGACCCGGCCTCGCTGGAACGCGTGATCCAGCGCTGGACGCAGCCGCTGGTGCCGCAGCCGAAGGCGCTGGCGGCGGACGGGAAGCGCATTCGGGGGGCGAACCGGATGGCGGCGGAGGGGGAGCACTGGGAGACGGTGACGCTGGTGGAGCATGTCAAGGGCATCCCAGTGGCGAGCCGCAGCTACCGCGAGGAAGGCGGCGAGCAGGGCGCGCTGCGGGCGTTGCTGGAGGAGGTGGACCTGCGCGGCCGGACGGTGACGATCGACGCGGGGCATGCGGGGCAGGAGATCCAGCAGGCGATCATCGAGCAGCACGGCGGGGAGGTGCTGGTGCGCATCAAGGGCAACTGCCCGCTCACCTACGAGACGCTGACGGGCCTGAACTGGGAGCAGGGAGCGGAGCGGAGCTGGCAGGAAGGGCGCTGGCAGCGCTCGCGCAACAAGAGCTGGGAGCGGCGCTCGATCGATGTGTTCACGCCCCATCCGAAACTGCTGCCGTACCCGCATGCCCGGCAGGCGTACCGCATCACGCACGAGACCTGCAAGCGGCTGGGCGGCGCGGTGTCGATCAGCTACAGCTACGGCATCAGCTCGCTGTCGGAGCAGGCCGCAACGGCGCGGGACCTGCTGGCGTTGCAGCGGGGTCACTGGAAGGTGGAGAGCGCCAACCACTATCGCCGCGACGTCTCGTTCGGGGAGGACAGCAGCCGCATCCGCACGGGTCACGGTCCGTCCAACGCCGCGGCGCTGAACAACCTGGCGCTGGCGCTGCTGCTGTCGCAGCGGCCACAGGACACGGTGCCGGAGGCGCAAACCTACTACGTCGGCAACCGGGACGAGGCCCTGCAACTGCTGCTGACTCCTGGCTAGCGAGGATTCCGCCCCGCAGCCGCGGAGCCAGGTCCATCGCGGCCTGGCGGACGGTCCCGCTGCGCCCGCGTTGCGGCCGCCGGCGGCCCACCCGCCGATTCCCGGCCCGTGCAGCGTCCCCAGCACCGCAACAAGACCCGCTTTCACTCCGCAGACCGCCCCGCTTCCCGTGCTCCAACGCCCTATCTGGGCCATCCCCCCCCCAAACCAATAAGGAATCAGCGGTGCCCAAGAGGGCTTCACTCCGCAGACCGCCCCGCTTCCCGTGCTCCAACGCCCTATCTGGGCCATCCCCCCCCCAAACCAATAAGGAATCAGCGGTGCCCAAGAGGGCTTCTCATTTCCAAATCCACGGGGGCTCATTTCGAAATCCGTATGACAGTGGACATCTCAGACGTTGCCGTCCGACACCCATTTGGTAGACACTAGATATGGCGTACCGCGCTCGGAAGTCCAGACTAGAGCTAGGGCGTTGCAAGACCATGTTGTGAATCTTCGTTGGCGCATCTTGATCGTCGAATTGCTCTTGTCCGCAGCAGTGGTCTCGTCGACTATGGGGCAGGCGGGGGAATGGGGACGGATGGGCGGTGTCATCCGCTACGCTTCCGGAGATTCCGCAAGCAACGTGGCCGTGACGATCACAGAGACGACAACCGGGTGGTCCACGACGCTTCGGTCCAGCGCTGACGGATCGTACACCTCCCCTCGGGTCCTGCCGGGAACGTACTCAATCCGGGTGGATGCCGGCGGTGTCGAGAGCTTCGCTCGTACAGGGATCGCCCTCGCCCAAGGACTGCTCTTCAGGCAGGATGCCGTGCTCGAGCCTCTCGCCGAGCAGGCACCCAAGCAAAGATTCGAATCGAGTTCGGCGGTCCGTTGTTCGGGAATCACGGATGGAATCGAGCGACCGACCGGCGGGTGCGCTCCATCGACCGCTAGGAGTTCGGCCGGGACTCGGAACGAACCGACCGAAGTCTCGATCGAGTTTGTCCGCGAGATGCGTCTCGTCAACGATATCGGAAAGTCACGCCGGGCCAACTTGACGGGGTTCTTCGCGTCTCCTGCCAAGCGGGGCACCAACGAGTATCACGGCTCCCTCTATCAGTCGCTAGGCAACGGCATCCTCAACGCTCGCGGTTTCTTCGGCGAGAAGGGCAGGACCCGACGGAACAATTTCGGAGCGTTCGTCGGCGGGCCCATCGTCAAGGACAAGACGTATTTCTCATACCACTACGACCGCTTGTCGGTGCGCTCCGGAGCGCAGTCAGGATTCGGGAATTCGGCTCCCGTGGACTCGTTCAGGAATGGCGATTTCGGATCTCTGATGACGGACAGGGCGTTGGCAGGCGATGCGCTCGGTCGAACCGTTCTCGCGGGCCAGATATTCGACCCCGCCTCGACGCGCTCGGTTCGCGGCATCCCGGTTCGGGACCCCTTGCCGAACAACGCGATCCCAGCAGCCCATCCAAATCGCAGCCAAGTTGCATCCCGAGTGCTGCCATTCATGGTGCGTCCGCAGCGCGCGGGACTCGAGTTCAACGTCCAAGGCAATCCCGCAGGCAGCCAGATCTGGGTTCTCGACGCTCCGAGTCATCAGGTCCGCCTAGACCATTCCTTTACCGCCGACTTCCGCACGAGCCTGGACTTCAGCAGGACGAGCCATCCGGCGGTTCGCAACTGCGGCGGCGTCGACGGCTGTCGGTCTGCCTACGACCCGATCGAAAGTCCTCACAGGAATGCCGACTACTACGGTGCCGGTGTGCACGAGGACATCACGACCCACCATGTCCGCCAGAAGTTCGACTGGATTGCGACCGCCAACCTTCTGAACCAGACGATTGTCGGGTTCGACGAATTCCACGTCATCGGCCATTCGCTTTCGGCCGGGGCCCGATGGCAGGAGAGGCTATGGGGCAGCGGAGGAAACGGCCTTCTCGCGATGGATGCCGGTCCGCCGGCATTGAGCTTCACTGGGAACACGCGCTATTCGCAGCTCGGTAACGAACGGGGCCGGACGGGCTTCCTCGCGAACCACTTGTACAGTGTCTCTGACAGCTTGACGTGGATCCGGCGTCGGCACACGATCAAGATCGGCGGCGAGTTCCGGCACCACGAGTACCCCTTCCGCGGCTGGGCAAGCAACGTCGCGGGCAGCTTCAATTTCCACCGCAGCCATACAGCCGGATTTGACGCCGCCGGCAACAACCTGCCCTCGACGGGAGATCCGTTTGCGTCATTCCTTCTCGGCCAAGTCAATTCGACCCACTTCCAGATCCCCGATTTCCCGACGATCAGCGAGAGGTTCGTCTCTTGGAGCCTCTTGGACGAGTACAGGGTCACCCCTGACCTCACTGTGACGCTCGGCCTCCGTTTCGACTATCAGTCCGCGATACGGGAGCGGGACGACAACATGTCGACCTTCGATCCGAACGTGCCGAATCCCGGTGCCGGCGGTCGTCTCGGTGCAATGATCTTTGCAGGTGCGGGTCCTGGCCGAACCGGCACCCGGACCTTGGAGTCGCCTCCCAGTGACGCCTTCGGGCCGCGAATAGGATTCGCATACCGCGTCGGTGATCGTAACGTCGTACGAGGCGGGTACGGGATCTTCTATTCCTCGGTGCCTCACGCGCAGTTCGATTCTGTCAACACTCTCGGATTTCGGTTCCACGCCACTGCGAACGACCTCAGCAACGGTCGCCGACCCGCCTATTTCCTGGACGACGGATTTCCGCAGTCCAACATCGTCCTGCCTCCATCAATCGATCCTGCCATTGGCAACAACACCTCGCCAGTGGCCGTGACGCGGGACCGCGCGACCCTGCCGAGAGTCCAGCAGTGGTCGCTCACGATCCAGCGGCAGGTCACGCGCACCACAGCGATTGACCTCTCGTACGAGGGAAACCGCGGCAGCCGGCTGATCGCGGACCGTCGCGTGCTCGGCCCCGCAGCGAATGCGAACGCGAATTCGATCCTGGATCTGGGGCCAAGCATCCTCGCATCGAGGGCCGGGTCCGAGTCTGCCGCAGCCAGCGTGCAGATGCCCTACCAGGGATTTGCCCGCTCCGTCGCTCAATCGCTGCGGCCATTCCCCCACATGCTGAATATCGGCTACTTGAACGTGCCCGCTGGCAACAGCTTCTATCACGCGTTTCGGACGAAAATTGAGAAGCGATTCTCCGATGGCGTCCACTTCCGTGCAAGTTACGCATGGTCGAAACTCACCGGCATGGGCGCGGGCAGGGTGCGTCCGTCGGACGGCCTAGGGCATGGGCCGCAGAACCCCACAGACACGCACTCGCTGGAGAGGGGCTTGAGTGCAGACGACGTACCGCACCGGGTTCTCGCAGCTTTCACGCACGAGGTTCCGTTTTTCCGCGGGAGGAAGGCCGGGCTAGCAGCAAAGGTTCTCGGCGGTTGGGCGCTATCCGGCACTCTCAGGGTCGAAACAGGCACTCCAGTCAACGTCGTGATGGCCAACGACCTCGAGCCGTTCCTGTTTAACGGTCAGAAGCGACCCGACATTCTCGGCAATCGAGTCCGGATCAAACATCGCGGATCCTTCGACGCGGCTACCGACAGCTTCTTCGACCGGACGGCATTCGCCGACCCAGGTTCGCTGCGGTTTGGCAGCGCGTCCCGGACGATGGACTTTGTCAGGGGCTTCAATCATTTGGCCGAGGACTTCAGCCTTTTCAAGGACACTTGGGTCGGCCAGAAGCTGAAGCTCCGGTTCGAAACGCAACTCGCGAACGCCTTCAACCGCGTGGTCTTCTGCGACCCGAACCGGAACTGGAGCGCGGCCTCGTTCGGCCGTGCTTTCTCGCAGTGCAATTCTCCACGCTCGGTACGATTCGGACTGAGACTGGACTTCTAGCCGCACGCGAAGCCATTGAAAGCAAGCCGCAAGCCGAGCATCTGCTCAATCTGTCCTCAACCGGAACACATCCGCAAGGTATCCCACTCGAGGTTGTGACTTTTTTGTCGGGAATTTCTTTGACTCCCCGTCCGCTCTCACTCATTCCTGTAGGCGATGCGACAGACTTCGCACTAGCAGACGAGACGAGTCCTCAAGCCAAGAACAATCCAACTTGAGAAACCGTCCGGAGAATCCCAGCATGAATCAATCAGCGTTCACAGATTTGTAGGCAGGACGGCCGGGTGTGCTGTCGGATCATCAACGCCGCTACGATGTTTTGGAAGGAGCTTGGCGTGGCGGGCACAGCTGGAGGTGGGCGACAGGCTCCGAGACCGTAGCGCAAGCTGTTCCAGAGGCTGTCGAACTTGGGGCTCTAGAAGCGCGCCGGGCGAGTGCTCCGGCTTGCAAATGAGAGTTCGGGCGGGCCCACCAGCGCCGCGGATGGGTTGGATGGCCCCCACGTTGTCGGTTGCGGAGCGTACAAGCGGCCGGGACACTCATCGCGCTAATCGCGCGGTTCGGTCACTTCCAATACCTGATTCGCTCGGACGTTCTCGAGTTCCTGGACGAGCCCGCTGGGCCACTTGACTTCGACCAGCGCCGCCTGTTTCGACGAACCTAGGCCGAAATGCAGGCGGCGGTCGCTGGACGACAGGTAACTGCCTGCCGTAGACACCATCAGATGCTGCTCGGTTCCGGACTCGTCAATGACACGTGCCTGAGCGCCGATCGCGTCCAGGTTGCTCTGCGAGCCCCTTAGGTCCAACACGAGCCAGTTGTTTCCGTTGCCTTCGTTGCGCAGCAACACCGCCCGCTGGTCCTTGCAATTCACGACGATATCCAGAAATCCGTTGTTGTCTAGGTCTGCAATCGCTGCCCCGCGCGCTGCGCGATGCACCTGGAACGCATCGCCGCTGCGTTCGGACACGTCCCGGAACCCATCGCCCCAGTTCCTCATGAGCACGAGCGGTTCTTCGTAGGTCAAGTCCGGCTGCGTAAGTTCGATGTTGTCCATGACATGTCCCTGCGCGACGAATATGTCCTTCATGCCGTCGTTGTCGTAGTCGAAGATCTTCGTGCCCCATCCCGAGTGCATTGAGCTGATTCCGCTAACGCCCGTTGGACCGGAGACGTACTCGAACAGCTCTCCCTCGTTTCGGAAGAGCGCGTACCGCTGATGCGCGAGGGCATTGATGAATGCGTCCGGATAGCCATCGTTGTTGTAGTCGGCGAAGTCCGTGCCCATCCCGGCAAACGTTCGGCCGTTCTCGTCGTAGGCCAGGCCCGACAGGAGCGCAAGTTCCTCGAAACCGTGGCCCCTTTTGTTCCGGAACAGCTGTTGCGGGAAGGAATCGTTCGCGACCAGGACGTCGGTCCAGCCGTCGCGGTCGAAATCGTTGAACGCGATGCCCAGGCCCTTCCCGGGGGCCGCTCCGAAGCCTGTTGCATCGGTCACGTCCTCGAAGGTTCCGTTCCCGTTGTTGCGATGCACGAGGTGAGTAATCGGCGCAAAGTGCTTCGGATGGCAGTACGAGCGGTATCCCGGCTTGCGCTCGCCGCACCACGGATTGCCCGCGAACGACCACTCAACGTAACGGGACACGAAAAGGTCGAGATGCCCGTCTTGGTCGTAGTCGAGAAATCCAGCTCCAGCTGACCATCCTCCGCCCGCGACGCCGGCGGATTCGGTCACATCCTCGAACGTTCCGTCTCCGAGGTTGCGATACAGAATGTTGCGGCCGAAATTGGCTAGGAAAAGGTCCGCGAATCCATCGTTGTCGTAGTCTCCCGCTGCGACGCCTTGCCCGAAGTGATCGCCCCGGACGCCCGTGAGAGTTGTCACGTCCGAGAACTTCCAGTCGCCATCGTTCCGGTACAGGCGGTTCCAGTACTTCGGGTCGGACTTGTCTGGCACCTTCCCGTCCGGCATGGGGTCGCCGAGCGCGGCGCCGTTTACGAAGTACAGGTCGAGCAGCCCGTCGCCGTTGTAGTCGAAGGCTGCCACCCCTCCGACCATGGACTCCAGCAGATACTTCTGAGAAGTGCTGGATGAAGCGTTGCGGTAGTCCACTCCGGATGCATCCGTCATGTCCGCGAACACCGGCAGCTCCGGCCCAGCGCCCTGCGCTGCCGCTTGGGCGCACGCTAGCAGCCAGACAGGTACGAGGCCGGCACGCGTCGTGCCGACTCGAGCTCCGGTCGATTCTGATGCGCCGTTGCGCATGGCATTCGATTCTCGGATCCTACCTCACCACGAAGTTGACCAGCTTGTCGGGGACCTCGATCGCCTTGCGGATCGTCTTCCCGGCTAGCAGGGCGCGGATCCTCTCGGTTTCCCGAGCGCGCGCCGAGAGCTGTTCCCTTGGCAATCCCTTCGGAACCGTCAAGCGATCCCGGAGCTTGCCGTTGATCTGGACGACAACTTGAACAGTGTCCTCGCGGGCGAGTTCCGGATCCGATGCCGGCCATCGAGCGTCCAAAATCGGACCCTGCTGGTGCAGCATGTGCCAAAGTTCCTCCGCTAAATGGGGAGCGAAAGGGCTCAGCAGCAGCGTCAGTCCTTGCATTGACTCCTGCATGACCTCGGGAGACAGGTCCGATTCGAGGGCTTGGAGCTCGTTCGTCAGCTCCATGATCGAGGCGATGGAGGTATTGAAGTGCCAGCGGGTGTCGAAGTCCAGAGTTACGCGCGCGATAGTCTGGTGCAGCTTTCGCAGCGCGGCCCTGTCTGCCTGGTTGCGAATTGCGGTGCTGGCTGTCACGCCCTCCATCGCATTGCGGTTCACAAGTCGGTGGACACGGGTCAGGAATCGCCACATCCCTTCGACTCCCTCGTCCTGCCAGTCGAGGTCGCGGTCCGGCGGGGCGGCAAACAGCGAGAACATCCGGGCCGTGTCCGAGCCGTACTTCGACACGAGTTCCTCGGGACTGACTACGTTTCCGAGGTTCTTCGACATCTTGCGCCCGTCCCGGATCACCATGCCCTGCGTGAACAGTCTCTGAATGGGCTCGTCCCAGTCGATCAGCCCTAGGTCGCGCATCACCTTGCTGAAGAACCGGCAGTAGATCAGGTGCAGGACGGCATGCTCGACCCCGCCGATGTACTGGTCGATGGGAAACCATGCTGCGGCTCTGGCGGACCCGAACGGAGCGCTGTCGTTCTTGGCGTCCGCATACCGGTAGAAGTACCAGCTCGAGTCCACGAATGTGTCCATCGTGTCCGACTCCCGCTCGGCCTCGCCGCCGCATTGCGGGCAGTTGACCCGCACGAAGTCCTGGACGCTCCGCAAGGGGGATTCGCCGGTGCCGGTGAGCTCGACGTTACCCGGAAGCACCACCGGGAGATCTCCTTCGGGAACCGGCACCACGCCGCACTTCGAACAGCGGATCATCGGGATCGGCGTGCCCCAGTAGCGCTGCCGAGAGACTCCCCAGTCCCGGAGCCGGAAGGTCACCGAAGCTTCGCCGTAGCCGCTGGCCCCGGCGTGCGCGGTCATCCGCTCGATTGCCTGCTTGCTGGACAGCCCGCTGAAGTCGCCCGAATTCTCGACGACTCCGTAGCCGGCAAATGCTTCCGACATCTCTTCCTCGCGGGCCAGTTCGCCGTCCGCGGGGCGGATGACTGGGGCAACCGGAATGCCGTGCTTGCGGCAGAACTCGAAGTCCCGCTGGTCGTGCGCCGGCACCGCCATGATCGCGCCTGTGCCGTAGGTCATGACAACGAAATTCCCGACCCAGATAGGAACCTGCTTGCCGCTGTAAGGGTTGATTGCGTATCGCCCGGTGAAGAACCCCTCTTTTTCAAGGTCGTCGGGGCTCTTGGTGGCTGCTGCGGTCGCCATCTGCTGCCCGTGGTCAGCGAAGCCGAACTCGGCTACCAACGGGTGCAGCGGTGCCAGGATCAGGCATGTGGCGCCGAATATCGTATCGACGCGGGTTGTGAAGACCCGGATTGTTGCGCCGGAGCCTTCGACCGTGAAGTCCACCTCGGTGCCCACCGAGCGGCCGATCCAATTGCGCTGCATCGCGAGTACGCGGTCGGGCCAGCCGCCCTGCAGATCATCGAGCGATTGCAGCAGCTCGTCAGCGTAGGCGGTCGTCCGGAAGAACCACTGCTCGCGCTCCTGCTGCTCGACGCGAGTCTCTTCGTGACGCCAGCAGCACCCGTTGACCACCTGCTCGTTGGCTAGGACCGTCGTGCACGACGGGCACCAGTTCACCGAGGCCTTCTTGCGGTAGGCCAGCCCCTTCTCCCACATCCGCAGGAAGAACCACTGGTTCCATCGGTAGTACTCCGGCTCGCAGCTCGAAATCTCGCACTCCCAGTCATAGCTGAAGCCGAACGTGCTGAGCTGCTGCTTCATCGCGTCGATGTTCGAGCGTGTCCACTCGCGCGGGTCCCGCTTGTTCTTGATCGCCGCGTTCTCCGCCGGGAGTCCGAACGAGTCCCATCCCATCGGGTGCAGGACGCGGAAACCCTGCATCCGCTTGTACCTGGCCAGAGCGTCACCGATGGTGTAGTTCCGTACGTGGCCCATGTGCAGCACGCCGGACGGGTACGGCAGCATTTCGAGGACGTAGTACTTCGGCTTCCTCGGATCCGACTGCGTCCGGTAGACCCCGTTCCGGCTCCAGTACTCCTGCCACTTCGGCTCGATCTCGCGCGGCCGATACGCGTTCCCCACCATTCATTCAGAGTAACTATGTTCGGGCCCGGTCCTCGTAAGCGGCGCCCAGAAGTGGGAACTTACTTGTAGGATGGTCCGTTACGGCCCCGTGCTTGGGGCCCGGGCCGTCCCGTGGGTGCATGCTAAGGGAATTCAACCGGCGAGCCGGCCGTCGGGTCCCGATTAGGGATGTAACGGGAGCGGACCTTCCCGCCGTGCGGGCAATCAACGAGGAATCGGTGCCGGCGATGAACAGCCTTGCGCTTGAGCGCCTTGGCTGGTTCGTTCGAGAAGCCGAGTACTTCCGTGTTGCAGAACTCGATTCGCAGATCGCCGGATTTCTTATCTGCCTGGCCCCCGAGGCTCCGTATGAGAGCCCGAACTTCCGCTGGCTGAACCAGCGCTACGAGGATTTCCTCTACATCGACCGCGTCTCGGTTTCGTCGAAGCACCAGCGTCGCGGGATCGCCAGCGCCCTCTACCGGGATGCTGCCGAGGGAGCCCGGGCCCGATTCAGCATGCTCGCGGCCGAGGTGAACCTCAGGCCCCGGAACGCCGAGTCGCTCCGGTTTCACGATCGATTCGGGTTCGAGCCCGTCGGCACGCGGGACCACGGCTATGTCGAAGTGCAGTACATGGTCCGGCCGCTACCCCTATAGGCGGCGGTTTCCGATATCGACCGATCGCTTCCGAGGCGACGCCGGGCCAATCGGGTTCCCGGTGGCAAGGCTCCTGAGTCAGCGCTTGACCTGCGAGCCCATCCAGCGAACCGCGTTCTCGAGGATTCGCATCACGTTCGAATCCTTGAATACGGGGAAGGTCTCGTGACCGGGGCGGAAGTAAAAGACCTTGCCCATACCCAGGTTCCAGAGCATCCCGCCGCGGAATCGACCGCCGCCCTGCCAGTCCTCGCGGAACAGCACGATGTCCGGCTCGGGCACGTGGAACGGTTCGTCGTACATTTCGCTCGCCGGGATCTCGAACTGGGCGGGCAGCCCTCCCATGATCGGATGGTCCGGCATCGTTACGGTGACCTGGCTCGGCCTGCCGTGGGCGTTGACTCCGGGAAACACGCAGTTCGGCAGGTCCACGCGGACCTGCGAGACGGCCCCCCGGCTCAGCAGCGCGTAATAGGCTGGGGTCACGATCGAGTCGTAGGTCGGCGGGAACCGGCCCGGCGGAGGCACGAACTCGATCTTGGTCTTGGGATCCGGAAATCTGCGCCTGGCGTCGTCTCGTGTGCGGGAGTACATCGCCTCCATGAATGGCACCGACCAATGGGCCGAGTGAAGCGCGACAAGCGCCAGCTGCCCGGAGCGGACTCGCTCGACGATGCGCTGGCCGACTTGGTCGGCGACCTCCCCTTGGCGCACGTGCCCCCACCACAGCAGCACGTCCTGATCGACCAAGGAGCCAAGGCCATGCCCCGGATCGTCCTGGCCGACGGACGAGACATCGAGCCCTTCCAGGGACCCGAGTCGCTTTGCAATCTCGTTGCCCAGGAAATTGTCGTAGGCTTCCGCTTGACGCGGCTGGCGCTCGTCCCACACGAGCACCTTGATTGGTTCCGCCGCTGCAGTGCAGATCGAAGCGAGGAAGAGAGGAACGAAGATTCGCATCGCCCCCTCAGGCTATTACGCGGGGATGGACGCGCGCAAGCTTGCCGGGACAGGACGGTCGGTTCGCCCGTGGCTTCCCGCCGATTGCTGGGGCCCGGAATAGCTCCGGCTGAAGAGAGGGCGCCAGACAGGTTCGGGTCCGGGTGCGCCGGCTGGCTTCCCGATCTCCTCCCATCGCCCTGCCTCACTCGCAGGAGTTCCTATTGGCGCGTCTAAGGCTGCGAGTGCCCGCTCTATGGCCAATCGACCGACTTAGAGGCTGATTCCGATGTTGACGAGCACAGTTCTTGCTTGGTACACTCTGCGCGGCACGCCTGCGACGGCGCATTGTGACGTCGAAATCCGGTCTGACTGGGGTGGGGATGTGCCGAGAGGAGTGTCTACATGAAAAGCAAATGGCTGCTGGGGTGGATTGTTATCTGCCTGTCGCTCGCCTTCACCGCCTCGCTCTCTGCCCAGAGAGCGGACAGGGCAATCATCACTGGAGTAGTGATGGATCCAACCAGCGCGCTGATTCCCGGCGCGATTGTGACGCTGCTTGACGAGGGCACGGGCCTCGCGACCGATCTGGAATCGAATTCCGCTGGGGCGTTCGGCTCGCCGCCGCTTGTCTTGGGCGTTTACACCGTCAGGGTGGAGAGTGCCGGCTTCAAGACCTTTCAGCGAAGCGGCATCCTGCTGACCGGCGGCCAGATCTTCCGTCAGGACGCCATCCTGGAACTTGGGGACGTGACCGAGACGGTGGAAGTGATTGCGGCCTCTGAGATGCTGAGCACGCAGCAGGGCGACCTGACTCACACGGTCGATGCGAAATACTACGAGGATCTTCCGGTCGTGATGGGAGCCGACATCCGCTTGGCCGAGTCGCTCCTTCTGCTCCAGCCCGGGTACACACCGATGGCGCCGAACGGCGATCCCATGTTCAAGGGCAGCCAGTTCAACTCGCGCATCAATGGCGGCCAGACCATGGCGACGGAGAACTTCTTCGACGGCGCTGCATTCGGTTTCGCCGAGGGGCATCAGCAGACCCACGAAAGCGCAGTGCCGATTGAGGGCATTCGCGAGATGAAGGTGATCAACACCACCTATTCGGCCCAGTACGGGCACACCAGCGGAGGCTTCATCGAGTACACCAGCAAGTCCGGGAGCAACGAACTGCACGGCGCGCTGTACGAGTACTTCTCGAACGAGGCGCTCAACGCCAGCGGATTCTTCGGAACTTTCCGGCCCAAGGACCGCAAGAACAACTACGGAGGCTCGATCGGGGGGCCGGTGGTCGTCCCGAAGGTTTACGACGGACGCAACCGGACCTTCTTCTTCCTCAACTGGGATATCTACGACTTTCGCTCCGGCACGCTGCCCAGCTATTCAAACACGACGCCCACCGATGCATTCAAGCGGGGCGACTTCGGGGCGCTGCTGACCGGTGCCCAGTCGGGTACCGACATACTGGGCAGAGCGATCATGGAAGGCGGTATCTACGACCCCGCCTCCACACGCACGGAGAGCGGCGTCCCGACTCGCGATGCGTTCGCGAACAACGTGATCCCTGCTTCCCATCCGTTCCGTAGCACTGCAGCGCAGCAGATCACCGACCAGATGGTCAGTCCGGACCGAGCCGGCACGGCCTTCAACGTACACGGGGGTTCGGGGGACCAGACTTGGGCTTTCGATATCCAGACCGTGTTGTTCCGGATCGACCACGCGTTCTCCGACAACTTCCGGTCGACCACAAGCTACTTCGAGAACGACCGACCTTCAACCCGCCGTTGCGGCGGCGTGGGTGGATGCACGGTCAACTCCACGACGGACTTCGAACAGAACAAGGACTACATCGGACAGGGATTCAACCAGACGATCGCGACCCACCACCTCCACCAGCAGTTCGACTACATCATCTCGAACAACATCGTGAACCACACCACTCTCGCGTATGACCGTTGGTACATGGGCGGACAGGCCCTGTCCGCTCGCACGGGATGGCCCGAACGGCTCTGGGGTCCGGACCGTGGCGGCTTGATCGAAGAGGGAACCGGAGCACCCGAGATCAATTTCTCCGGCAACACCCCGTACTCGGGCCTCGGCAGGGCCTGGGGCGGGAGGCAGGGAGGTCCTGGGTTCAACACAAACAACCGCTACCAGTTCTCGAACGACCTCACTTGGATCAAGGGCAGGCACACGGTCAAGGTGGGCTTCGAGTTCCGTCATCACCAGTACCCGTTCCGCCAGTGGGGGGCCAACCCCGGCGGGCAATTCAGCTTCAATCGGCTGCAGACCGGCGGTTACGACGCACAGGGCAACAACCTTGCGAGCACCGGGGATCCATATGCCTCGTTCATACTCGGGCAGGTTCATCGGGGCACGTTCCAAATCCCCGCCGAGCCCACCTTCTACGAGCGGTACATTGCGCCCTGGGTAAACATCGACAGCAAGGTCACCAACAACCTGACACTGACCCTAGGGCTGCGCTGGGATTACCAGACACCGAGAATCGAGGCCAGAGACCAGTACTCGACGTTCGACATCAACACGCCGAATCCGGGCGCCGGAGGCATCCTGGGCGCGCAGATCTTCGCTGGCACCGGCCCGGACCGCACCGGCTCGCGCACGTTTCAGAATCCGCCGAAGAATGCTTGGGGGCCGCGATTCGGCTTCGCCTATCGCCTAGGCGACAAGAACGTACTGCGCGGCGGTTACGGCATCTACTACTCGGGCGTTTCGCACAGCCAGTTCACCGGCCTGCCGGTTCTCGGCTTCGAGAACTTTCCGGCTGCGAACAACACCAACGGCGGCCTTACGGCGACCTACCACTGGGACGACGGGATCCCGCGGGACCTGATCATTCGGCCGCCGTTCATCGACCCGACGGTTTCGTTGAACCAAGGTCCGATTGCCGTGGCAAACGACGACCTGACGCTGCCTCGGTTCCAGAACTGGTCGGTGACCGTACAGCGCCAGCTCAGCGACAACATGGTCCTGGACGTCTCCTACATCGGCAACCGCGGTACCAGGCTGACCAACCACCCCAGTTCGATGGGCCTCCTGAGTAACATGAACCACCCCGGGGTGCTTGAGTACGGAGCGGCCATTCTCAACGCGGACATCAATTCGCAGGTCGCGCGGGAAGCCGGCATCGGGCCTCCGTATCCGGGTTTCTCCGGGAATGTCGCTCAGGCCCTTCGGCCGTTCCCGCATATCCAGTCCATTCGCTGGAGGAGCGTGCCAACCGGCAGCAGCATCTACCATTCGCTGCAGACGAAGCTGGACAAGCGGTTTGGCAACGGCTTGCAGTTCCGTGCCTCGTACACGTTCTCGAGGCTGCAAGGCAACGGGGCGGAGAACGGACAGGGCAGCAACGGGGGGAACGCGCGACGCCAGAATCCAATCGAGCCGCACGTCTGGACGCTCAGTTCCGACGATATCCCGCACAGCGCCTTTCTCGCATGGACATACCAGTTGCCTTTCATGAGGAACAAGAAAGCGGGTCTTGCCCGGCTTGTCGGCGGCTGGAGCTTCTCGGGGATCTTCCGGTTCGACCAAGGGAGACCGATCAATACGTTCATGGGGAACGACTTGGGCGGGATCCTGTTCAATTCGCAGAAGAGACCGGACCGAGCGTCGGGGGCCGAGGGGAATACAAGTATCAGCGGGAGGTTCGACCCGAACAGGGATCGCTACCTCAACGGTTCGGCCTGGGCGGACCCCGGATCTCTCAGGTTCGGGAACGCGCCAATAAACGACGGCACCGTGCGCGGCTTCGCAAACATCACCGAGGACGTGAGCGTGTTCAAGGACATCTGGCTGAACGAGCAGTTCAAGATACGCTGGGAAACCAATTTCGGCAACATCTTCAACCGGACGATCTTCTGCGCGCCGAACAGCAACTGGAGTGCAGGCTCGTTCGGGCAGGTCTTTCAGCAGTGCAACATCCCGAGGTCGATTCAGTTCGGACTCCGGGTGGACTTCTGACCGCATAGCCGCAGAACAGTCGAGGGGGCCTCGGATCGATCTATTCGAGGCCCCGTTTCAATCGCGACCGGACTCCCGCCATGCCGTACCTGCATTAGGATGACTTGTCGCGAACGGCACGCCGGTGACGGACGGCCAGCGGGTCCCGAAGTCGGCCAAGCCGTTTGCAGTTGCCTCGGCCCCCAATCGCATCCATTGTCGCTAGCAAGCGTTCCCAGGCAGCACCTGGAAGGTGCTCGGATTGATGCGTCGACATCATCACGCCTGCAGGCCTGCCATGCTTGGTCACCTGAACGGGGCGCTTTGGACAGTGTTAAGCAGGAGACCGAACTGATTTTTCGCGTGGCTAGCCGCGAGTTCCTTCACATTGTCTCTCCAAGCTGTCTTGAGTCACATTCGTCCATATGGCACTCGGACAAGATGCCCTCCAAGCGTTTCCAAGACGGCCGATCGCCCGCATCCGCTCCCTGCCTACCCGCGTCAGCTCTTGACCGCCGACCAAGTCTCGCATGCTGTCCCGCCAGCCCATGATTCTCGCCAACTCCCCTTGTCGCAGTTCCCGCAGCAGTCCCGTCTGGGGCTTCACCTGAGCCAGTCCGGCTCGAATCTCCTTCCGCTCTGCCGACCCCTCATTCGAGACCAGAGCCAATCGCGTCCGAGCGCCAGGCGCCCGAATCCGCATTGAGAGGTCGGGTTCTCGCCGCGCCGCGACCGGCCAATCAGTCTTCTTGCGGCGCTGCGACGCGACTATAATAAAGGCGCTCGATGGCTTGCCGGAACGTCGGGCCGGTCGGTTGCCGCGCCCTTGCTCGGTCGTCCGCGGATGGCAGGGAATTGAGGTGCAGAATCCGGAGTCGCGGGTGTCGGAGGAGTCGGGAATGAGTCTCTCGGCCAAGCGATTCTTCGGATCCCGTCGGCCCGGACTTCCGCAATGAATCTTCGAGGGGCCAACCACCGAGGCAGGGCGCCGACTCGTTCTCGGCGCGGCTTCCTCCGTTTCCTGGGCCGGACTGGAATCGGAGTCTCGTGCGCCCAGGTTGCGGCGTTGATGCCTGATCATGTCGCCTCAAGAGCGCTGGAAGCGGTTCTCGGTCAACGCTTCCGCGCCTCCGCGGCCGAGGACGTGCGCGATGAGGTCAGCTTCACCGATGTCGCCGACGGTGCGGGCTTGAGCGAGGCAGTCAACGTCTTCGGGAGCGCGACGGAGAAGAAGTACCTGCTGGAAGAAATGGGCAGCGGCGTTGCGTTCTTCGACTACGACCATGACGGCTGGCTCGACATCTTCCTTGTCAACGGGTCCTCGTTCGAAGGTTTCGAAAACGGGATCGAGCCTACGAGCTACCTGTTTCACAACAACCGCGACGGAACGTTCACCGACGTTACCAGAGACGCTGGCCTGACGCATTCAGGCTGGGGGCAGGGCTGCTGCGTCGGCGACTACGACAACGACGGATTCGACGACCTGTTCGTTAGCTACTGGGGCAGGAACGTCCTGTATCGCAACAACGGAGACGGCACGTTTCGCGATGTGTCCGAGGAAGCCGGCGTCGCTGGCGGCGGGCGGCGATGGGGCGCTGCGTGCTGTTTCCTGGACTACGACCGCGATGGCTTCCTCGACCTGTTCGTCGCCAACTACGTCAACTACGATCCGACTGCTTCCCCGGAGCCTGGCGGCGCGGAGTCCTGCTGGTACAACAACATCGCAGTCGCGTGCGGACCGCAGGGCTTCGGCGGAGGAACGAATATTCTTTACCGGAACCTAGGCAACGGCAAGTTCGAGGACGTGTCGGAGAAGACCGGGATTGCCAGTCCGCGGGGTCCGGCGGATCCTGCCTTCACGAAGACCAACTGGCGGCCGGTCGGGTCGTACGGCATGGGTGCTGCAGCAGCGGACTTTGACAACGACGGATGGCCGGACATTTACGTCGCCTGCGACACGGCGCCGAGCCTGCTGTATCGCAACAATCGCAACGGCACATTCACCGAAGCGGGGGTCGCCGCCGGTTGCGCCTTCAACGAAGACGGCGCCGCCATGGCCGGCATGGGCGTGGGAGTGGCGGACTACGACGGCGACGGCTGGCTCGACATCGTTCGAACCAATTTCTCCGACCAGGTGACGACGCTCTACCAGAACAACGGGGACGGAACCTTCTACGACGCGAGCCTGCAGGCCGGACTGGGGATCAACACCAAATACCTGGGATTCGGAGCCGGCTTCTTCGACTTCGACAACGATGGCTGGAAAGACATATTCCTTGCGAACGGACACGTGTATCCGGCGATTGCCGGGAAGGATCTCCATGTCACCTACAAGCAGCGGAAGATCCTATACCGCAACCGGCGCAACGGTCGCTTCCAGGACATCTCGACAAAGGCAGGTCCTGGCATCGCCGAGCCCAAGGTGAGCCGAGGCTGCGCGTTCGGCGATTTCGACAACGACGGCCGAGTGGACGTGGTCGTCAACAACCTCGATGACGCGCCGTCTCTGTTGCGGAACGAGTGCCGCAACAGCAACAACTGGCTGATGGTGAAGTGCATCGGGACCAAATCGAACAGGTCAGCGATTGGGGCGCGAGTGTCGGTGACAACCGGTTCTCATACTCAGATCGACGAGGTCATGAGCGGGTCGAGCTACTACTCTCAGAACGACCTGCGCCTGCATTTCGGGCTCGGAGCCTCCCGTCAGGCCGACCGGGTGGAGGTCCGGTGGCCGTCGGGTTCCACGGAGGCACTCGAGAGGGTGGCGGGTAACCGGGTGGTCATTGTCAGGGAAGGGGAGGGAATCGTCAGCGACGGGACGCCTTCCGCGAAGGCGTAGGCGGCCTGTCCCGACGTCGGAATCGATCGCTGCGGCGTTCGAGTCCTATCGGGTCGTGGCGTTCCCGGCGCGACGCTTGGCTTCGAGGTCGGCGGCTTCGCGTTCCAGGCGCTTGAACGCATCGAACGCGGCGCGGCTCTTCGTCGGCTCTCCCAGGCGCCGGTAGAGAAGACCTAGCACGTAGTGGTAGCGAGATACCCTCGCGTTAAGGGAGACCGCGCTCTCGAGATACTCGATAGCTTGGACCCACTCTTTCCGCGCTCGGTAGGCCTTTGCTGCCTGGAACAGGGCGAGGTCGGATCGCGGATCGATCCCGATCGCCTGCGAAGCGTACTCCAGAGCCTTGGTGGGTTCATTGATGCGGTTGTGGTGGGCCGCCATGTTGACATACGGCGAGACGAAGCCGGCATCCCGCTCTTCGTTCAACTCGATCGACTTGGCGTAGTTGTCAACCGCCTCCGAATCGAGGTTCATCGACTCGAGGGCGAATCCGAGCGCGTTATAGGCTTCCATGTACCCCGCGTCTAGGCGCAGGGCATGGTCGAACTCGCGACGAGCTACGGGAAAGTTGTCCTGTGCCGAGTAGAGTTTCCCCAGGTTGTAGCGGATCTCGGCGGAATCGGGTTTCAGGCGGGCTGCTTGCGCAAATTCGACTTGAGCGCGGTCGTAGCGCCCGATGATCATGAGCGTTCGGCCAAGGATTTTGTGAGCCTCCGCGTTGTTGATGTTGAGGCGCAGGGAGTTCGCAAGAGCACCGATGGCCTCCCCGATCTTCTGCTGGGCGAAAAGCACGTACCCGAGCGCGTAGTAGCCCCACCACGATTCGGGGGTTTCCGCGACGTACTGCCGGAGACGAGGCTCTACCCGCGAAAATCTGCCCTCCCGTATCTCTGACTCGAAGGATTGGACTATGGCGGGATCATCTCGATCTGTCGGTCGGACTGTCACGCCGCCAAGTTGCGGAGTCGCCAGATCGACTAGCGACGGCAGCAGATCCGCTCGTCGATTCTCACGCTGTCGTCGCGTGATTCGATTGATTTCCAGTCTGGCGGATGTGTTTTCCGGATCGAGCCTCGCGATTTCTCTAAGGGAAGCTAGGGCATCCTCGTCGTTGCCGGCCTCGATGAGAGCGTCGGCCAGCGATTTGTGAGCCTCCACCGAGGACGGCCGCAGCCTCGCGGCATCACGGAATGCCGGGATTGCCTCGTCGGTCCGGCTCGCTGTCCGGAGGGCTTTCCCCAAGCCGAAGAAACCCGCGAAGGAGTCGGGCCTGAGTTCCGACGCCTGCCGGTAGGCCGAAACGGCTTCCGCGGTTTCGCCGCGGCGGGACAGCGCTTCTCCGAGAGCCAGGTGGGCGTCGAAAGAGGACGGTACCAGGCCGACGACCTGACGCAGCTTGTCGACGGCCTGGTTGACCTCTCCGGCTGTCAGTTCCTCGTGGGCCTCCCTCATCAGTACCGTCGCCGTCTCGGCCTTCTGCTTGTCCGAGATCAGCGGGCGGCTGGCCTCGAGCTCGCGCTGCGCTTCGTCTCGGCGGCCGGCTCGAACCAGCGCGAGGCCTAGCTGGTACCGGGCTTCGCCGAGACTCGGATCCAGCTGCAGCGCCCTTTCGAGGTGCGTCACGGCCTCGTCGATTCGCCGGTCCGCGACCAGCGCCTTGCCTAGAGCGAAGTGCGCCTTCGCAAACTTTGGGGAGATCCCGATGGCCTTCACAAGGTGCTCGATCTCCTTGTTCCGGTCCGCGTTCTGGCTGTAGGCGCGGCTCAGGTTGTAGTGTGCGTTCACGAGGCCAGGGTCGAGGGCCAGGGCATCGTTGAGTTGTTGGATCGCTTCGTCCGCGTCAACGATGACCAGCACCCCGCCTAGGTTGGCCCGCGCCTCCGCATAGTCCGACCGGAGACGGATCGCATCGCGGAACGCGGCGATCGCTTCGTCTGTCCGGTCGGTTTGGGTCAGGACGAGACCGAGGTTGTTCAGTGCTTCGGCGTGGCCGGGACGGAATCGAATCGCTTCCCGAAACGCAGCCGTGACTTGCTGCGGATCGGCACCGGACTTGCCGAGCAGGCGACCGAGCACGTTGTGGGCATCCGCATTGTCCGGGCTTTGACGCAATTCGGCACGCAGCGCCGAGATTGGCACGTCGAGGTCCGGAATCGATCCCGCTCCGTCCGGAAGATTGAGCGCCGCCTCGAACTGACCGAGGGCCCAGTCACTCCGCCCCTCATTCAGGAAGACCACTCCAAGGTCGACGTAAGGCGCAGGCAACTCTCGATTCAGCGCGATCGCGCGTTGCAGGTAGCGCCTGGCGTCCTCGCCGCGGCCCTGGTCCCTGTAGGCCATTCCTAGGAACGCACAAGCCTCCGCCATCGTGGGATCGAGACGCGTTGCTTCCTCGAGTTCAGACGTCGCAGGGGCCCGCTCGCCCTGATACCAAAGAGCGAGGCCCAGGTGGTAGTGCGAGTCGGCCGATGCGGGTTCGAGGGCGATGGCCTTGCGGAGATGATTCACGGATCCGTGGAGATCGCCCTGCCGTCCGAGCAGGTAGCCCAGCATGCTATGCGCCGGGGCGAACTTAGCGGATGCTTCGATGGCCTCCCCTAGTTCGGCTCGAGCGGTTTCGATGTCGCCCCGGGCTACGGCTCTTCGGGCCTCCGCAACGCGGCCTGCCGCTCCGCCCGCTTCGGCTGTCTCGGTTCGGCGTCCCCGCTTCGAAAGCGCTGCGTGCCGCTTGAGCGCCTGTCCCAAGCCGTAGTAAGACTCGAGCTTTTCAGGACTGAGAGCCAGCGCATTCTCGTAGGCGGAAACTGCCCCTTCCGGATCGTGACCTCGCAGGGTCTGCCCGATCTGGTGGTATACCTCCGCAAGGGGAGTCTGTCGGAGGGTTTCCGGCGTGGATCGGTTCTTGCTCCTGTCGAGGATGTCCTGGAACTGCGCGATTGCCTGCTCGCTCTCTCCGATCGTCCGCAGTGCCACGCCGAGATTCATTCGACTCTCGAGGTTGTCCGGCTGCAGCGTGATGGCGGTCCGAAACGCCTCGACAGCTTCTGCCATCTCGCCGGTCTCGGCGAGAAGCGTGCCCAGACTGTTGTGGGCCCTCACCAAGCTCGGATCCAGTTCGACCGCGCGGCGGAATTGCGCGACGGCTTGGCTGAAGTCCTTCTTTTGCTGGTATGCGACACCGAGCCAGTTGCGAGCCAGCGCCGAGTCGGGATTCCGCGCAAGCAACTCGCTGAACTCTTCGACGGACCGATTCCACTGCCCGTCCCCTTGCAGCAGAAGCCCCAGTTCGAGTCGACCCTGCTCGAAATCCGGGTCCAGCCGGACCGCTTCCTCGAGTTCCGAGATCGCTTCGTCCACTTGGCCGGCGTTCCGCAATGCGAGTCCGAGGTTGAAACGGGCTCGAGCCGATTCAGGTTGGAGTGCGGCCGCCTTGCCGAAGGCTTCTAGCGCCCCCTCCAGCTCGTCCTTGTTGCTAAGCGCGATCCCCATCGCGATGTAGGTCTCGGCCTGATTCGGAGCCAGCTTGAGAACCTCCTCGAACTCGAAGATTGCGGAATCCCACAGCCCCTGTTCGAGCAGCTTGACGCCGCGCTGGTAGTGGTCGGACGCTTGGTCTTGGGCCGCGGCGGGGACCGCCGCGAGCAAAACGGCGACGCAGATCCAAGCGACGCGGGCAAGGCTCGGCTTCGCGGGTGACAACCCGCCGGGAAGCGGGCGTCGCGAGCGGATTTCCGGGCGGCTTTCCATCGGCACCAATTCCAAAACCATCGTCTAATGGGGGTTCAGCAGCGTCCGCACGAGCTGGGTTTTCTCTTCCTCCTCGCGCAAGTCCTTGGCGATCGCGAGCTGCTGTCTCGCTTCCTCCCGCAATCCCATCCGCACGAGGAGCTGCCCGAGCTGGTAGTTGGCCCGAGCAGACTTGGGATTCAGCTGGATCGCTGCTAGGAACTTCCGCCGGGCCTCCTCGTACTGCCGTTCCTTGAACAGTGAGATCGCGAGACCCTCGTAGGAGAGAGCATGGTCGGGATGGCTCTCGAGAATCTCCCTGAACATCCGGACCGACTCCTCATTCCGCCCTTGCTTCTGGGCGATCATGGCTAGGTAGTAGGGAGACTGCAACTGATCCGGGTCCAGTCGGCGGCTCTCGGCGAGATGCCGAATCGCGTCCTCGAAGGCGACCTTCAGGTAGAAGACCGACCCCACTGCGTAGTGCAACTGGGAATCGTCCGGGTTCTCCGTGAGAAGGCCTTGATAAAGCGCCAGCGCTTCATCGTACTGCCCGCCGGCACCGCGTGCCGTCCCGAGCCAGTAGCGGGTTGGCCTGTGCGCCGGTCTCAGCTCCAGCGCTCTTTCCAAGGCCTTCGTTGCGTCTTCGATCAGTTCCAGCCGCAGCGCCACTGTCCCGAAGGAGAATAGCACCTCCGGTTCGTCGGGTGCTTCGAGCTTGGCGCGGATCAGGAAGGAGAGAGCCTTTTCCAGCTCGCCTAGCTGCTCTGCGATCCGAGCCACCTGCCGCAGCGCCGGAACCGACCGGTCGTTGAACTTCACGGCCAGCTCGTAATTCTCGGAAGCCTTCGCGAGATCGTTCTCCAACAAGTAGAAGCCGGCAAGGTTGAATGCCAATTCGTACGAGCCGAGGTCCTCGCGCTTCAATCGCTCGAGGATCGGTATCGCTTCGGCGTTCAGTCCGCCCCGCGAGATCGCCAAGGCGAATCGGATTGCCCAAGCCCGGTCTGCGCCCGTGACTTTGGCCCAGTCTTTCACCAAGGCCCGCACCGCCTCGCGGTCTCCGAGGGCCGCATACGAGGTTGCGAGCAGGACCAAGCCGTCCGGCGACGCGCGCAGCTGGGCTTCCACAGGGCGAGCCAGATCGACCGCTTTGCGGTGGTTCCCCTTCCGGTTCTCGACCCGAGCCAGTTCGACCCGGGCAACCGCATTGTCGGGAGCCTGATCGAGAACGGCACGAAACATTTCTCTCGCCAGGTCGTGCTTGCCGAGGAGAGCGTACGCCTGGCCAAGGTTCAGGCGTGCGCCTACAAGGCTCGGATTCGTCTCGATCGCGCTCTCGAGCAGTTTCGTGCCCTCCTCGTGCCTGTTCTGTTGGAGACGTATCGAGCCGAGCAACGCATAGGCGACCGACTTCGTTGCAGGATGCTCGAGCGCGCGCGAGGCCTCGGCCTCGGCGGCTTCCAGATTGCCCTCCTGCATGAACTGGACGGATCGCTGCAGGCTTTGCGCGGGATCCGTGTCCGCCCAAGCCGGCAAAGCCAGCGAGCTTAAGAGAACGGCCCATCTGATCGCCAACGCAATCGGGAACCGCAACGTCACGAGGACCTCGGTGCTTCGGAGCCGGTGTCTCCCATTGGCATCAAACGCGCCGCCAGGCGGCTGATGGCGGGCCCGGCGCCAAGGCTGCAAGCCCGGGCGCGAATCCCGGTTCGGATTCGGGCTCGCCAGGATTCCCGCGACATCCCATTCATGCAGCACCGCTACTCGCCTGGCGGCCGAGCCGCGGTATCGTCCCGTGGCGGTACCTGTCGCCGGCACCCAGCCTTCATGCAAAGAATAGCCGAAACGAGGTCATCGGGCCAAGAAAGGCGGCGCGGCCGCCATTTAGAGTGAGCAAGCCAAGGATTGAGCGGGTCGTTTCGGCTGGACACGAGGCGGCCAACGTGCCATCAGCTGCCGAGGTCGAACGCGCAGGCGTGCAGTTCGCGGTCCGACCTCCCGCCAAGCCTGCTTGTCGTAGCAATCCGCTGTCCTCATTTGGCGATTCCAATTCGGATCCGCCACCCACATGGCTTGCCGCGGCGCACCCGAACGTCGCACTCGTTCAGAGCGAATCGAGCCGGTCACGGAGCGTTGTCACTTCGACAGCCGGTAGCACGGTGATCCGTTCATCCGCTGCGTAGGAGGAGCGCACGGGACAGACAACGTATAGATGCGCTAGTTTCAGCAGATCCAGCAAGATGCGGGTCGATTTCCTGATCACCGGGGCCTCGTTGAACCTCATCTCGAAACCCACTCGCAATCCCTTGTGGATTACAAGCAGGTCGAGCTCAGGTCCGCTGTGGGCCGCCCAGAACCATGCGTCCAAGGGCCCGAGGGCCCGCAGGGCTTGCTCGATCGCGAAGCCCTCCCACGACGCCCCGACCTTGGGGTGCGATAGGAGCGAGGATACGGTGGGAGCGCCAAGGAGTGTGTGCAGCAAGCCGGAATCACGCAAATACACCTTGGGCGCCTTGACTTGCCGCTTCGCCACGTTCTCGAACCATGGCTGCAATTGACGGACCATGAAGGTGCCGGTAAGTAGGTCCAAGTAGCGAAGTACCGTCTTGTCGGAAACCGACATAGACCTTCCAAGCGACGACGCGTTCAAGGTCTGGCCGTGCCAGTGAGCCAGCATGGTCCAGAATCGCCTCATGGCTGCGGATGATGGCGCCCCGCCGAGTTGCGGGATGTCCCGTTCCAGGAACGTCCGCACGAACGCCTGCCGCCAGGCGATGCTGTCGTCGTCGGAACCGGCAAGATACGAGCGTGGCAAACCGTTTCGAAGCCATAGCGATCGCCAATCGCGCCCTGAAGTCTCTGCGACGTCGAATCCGGAGAGTTCCACGAACTCGACGCGCCCGGCTAGCGACTCGGACACGCCCCTCACCAAGTCCGGGGAAGCGCTGCACAGGACGAGGAAGCGAGACCGGTTCGCCGGCCGGTCCGCCAGCAACCGGAGCACGTTGAACAGGCGCGGTTCACGCTGCACTTCGTCCAGCACGATCAGGCCTTCCAGGCTTCCGAGCGCCAGCTCCGGATTGTCGAGGCTACGCAGGTCCGGTTCCGACTCCAGGTCGAAGAAGGTGGCTGGCCGACTCGCGGCGATCTGGCGCGCAAGTGTCGTCTTCCCGGACTGGCGAGGCCCCAGCAACACCGGATTCCGGCGATCCTGGCGGAGGGCAAGGCCCTGGCTCAGGTCAGGGCACTGCTGGCGGCCGCGGGCCCCGCCAGCCGCACCGAAATCGGCCGGCGGATCTGCGAGCTGTTCGGGTTCGATGACGCCCGCGGGCGACCGCAGATGGCCAACTGCATGCAAGCCCTGCGCGCTCTCGAGACGGCCGGCCGCATCGACTTGCCCGCGCCGCGCCACAACCGCCGGCCCTGCCGCCCGCGCCGTCTCGGCCGCCCCGTGCCCTCGCCCGTGGACCTGCCCGAGCGCGTCGATCAGGTCCGCGGCCTGGCCTTGGTCGAGGTCGCCGACGATGCCCAGCGGCGCGTCTGGAACGAACTCGTCGGGTGCGAGCATCCGCGCGGGGCGGTCCTGCACGCCGGCGCGCAGCTGCGCTACCTGCTCCCAACTTTGGAGTTTTCCGAAATGCACACTTGTAACTCATTGATTTGATTGACCTGAGCTTCCGTCAAACGGGTTTGCGGGCACTACGCTTTGTGATCTTTCCCCTTGTCTCTCGCTCCCACTGCCAGCAGTTCCAGAGGCACATCCAGGGTTCGCTGATGGCGTCGGAACGCGAGTCCGGCTGCCGCCGCGATCCGGGCCTGGTCGTTGTTCGGATCCACATCCTGCCGCTGGCTCCACACCTTGCCCGCCTGGGTTCGCATCGTCGTGGTCAGCCGCACCCATGTGCGCATCCGCTCTCGAATGGACCGCCAGCTGTACGTCAGGCCCTGGGAGCGCAGGCGGTAGCGCAAGGCGTGGACCAGGTGGTACGCCAGAACCGTGATGAACAGGTGGCCTGCCACCCGCTTGCCCAAACTGTGGTGCAGTGGTCGCAGTCCCAGTTCCTCCTTCAGCGACCGGAAGGTGGCCTCGATGTCCGCAAGGCGGTAGTACTCCTGCACGATCCGGGCCTCGTCCCAGTCCACCCGACTGGTGCGCAGCAGACTGGTACCCTGCATCCGGTCCCGCTCTCCGTGCCTGGCGCTCGGCTCCCAGCGCACGGCCTTGGCCCGGCCCCTGTCCCCCTCCTCCACCGTGACCTTGTAGTGACTGGCCACGATCTTGTAGCGCTGCTCGAGCCGTCCGAGCTTGCGCAGCACCTTCTCGTGGTTCTTCAGGCGGCGCTTGATCGAGAGCCCCTCGTGCAGGTTCTGCAACTCCTGCTCGAAGCGCCCCCTCTGCCGCTCCAGCAGTTCCTGCTCGTCCTTGTCCCGCGCCGGACTCCATACGCACAGCCGCACTTCGCTGTCCTGCCCGTCCTGCTCCTCGTCCGAGGCATCTGCCAGCCCGGCTTCCTGCCGGCTCAGCCGCCAGATCTTCAGCTCGCGTCCGCTGGCACTGTCCCAGACCGTGTCGGGGTCCCGCTGCGGGGATTCCTGCCGCTGCCGCTGCACCGTGATGAAGTGCAGGTCCTGCTCGCGCAGCCAGGCCAGGTTCTCCTCGCTCACGATCCCTCCGTCGAAGATCACCGTGAGCGGGTCGTCCTCGGCTCGTCCGGCCCCCAGTCGCTGCACCGCCTTCTGCAAGGTGCCTGCCTCGCCCACATTCCCCGCCAGCACCTCCGAGCGTCGCGGGAAGCCGTCGCGGTCCATCAGCAGGCCGAGAGTGACCAGCGGGCAGTCGTGGCGCTTCTGTTTCGAGCGCCCGTGCGCCGCGTAGGCATGCTGGGGCCGTCCGCAATGGTACGTGTTCGTCAAGTCGTAGAAAACAATGGATGTCGGCAGGTCGAACAGAGTGCGTTCGCAGCGGAAGAGGGCTTTCTCGATCGGTTCGCGATGTTTCCAGAGGGCATCGGAAGCGACATACAGGGAATTGGAAGAGAGGTCACCAGGCTGCAACCCCAGCAGCTCGGCCAGCACGGAGTCCTGGCGTAGCCAGCGCAGGGTTTCCCGCTCACTGGCGGGATGCAGTGCCCTGGCCAGGGCCTGGGCCATGCCGAGTCGCACATGGCGGTCCCGCAGGCCGGCTTGTTCGAAGCACTGGCGCAGTTGCAGCTGTGCGGCTACCAGCTGCAGCAGGCGGGCGGCACCGGCCTCGCGCACATCGGTGTGACGCAGGCTGGCCGGCAGCAGCGGGAGGACTGTCTCGGGAGCCTCCGCAGGGGTGGGGTCCACTCCGACCTGCAGGCCGAGATCGTGGTCTTGCTCTTGCAGGCGGCGACGCAGAACGGGGACGATTTCGTCCACTTCGGCGCGGAGACTCTGTCGGAGCTGCTCCTGTTCGGTCGGAGCTGCTCCTGTTCGGGGTCCTGTTCGGATAGGGGCAACAGGGACACCTGGCCAGCGAGGCTGTGGCGAATGGCGCCAGCGAGTTGCTTCCAGTGCTGGCGAGGGACGCGATCTTCGAGACCGGCCCGGAAATGAGCCAGGATTCTCTGGCGGACCTTGCCAGCGGAGCGCTGGGAGTGAACGAGGCGGTAGGAGAGACCACCGGCGGCAGCGCCGGGGCGTGTCCGGACAGACCGAATGAACACGACACGAATATATCAACCTTGGCCAGCAATGTCAACCACCGTGGACAGTACGTGGTCACTACAAAAGCACGGATGGCAGAATATGGGTGGATCCCACGTGTTGATTACGATTCATGAGCGATCAAAACGCGAAACCGATGGCTGGGCTGAAGATTCGAATGCCACAATCTTCGTCGAACTCGGGTAATTCTCCAAAGTTGGGTGCTGGTCTCCGAGCACGGTGTGCTGGGGGCGCTCGGCTTCGCCGCCGCGGCCCTCGCGCTGGCCGCGCGCGTGGCCTTCATCGGCTGGGATGCCGCACCCGCAGGTGCCAGCTGCATCGCGTGATCGGCTTGAGCCGTTTCCTGATCCGTCCCTCCGTGCGCTGCCGGAATCTCGCCTCCAAGGCCCTCTCGCTCGCCCTGCGCCGCCTGCCCTCCGACTGCCAGCGCCGCTACGGCTACCGCCCGCTGCTGGTGGAATGGAGTGGTACCGGCTGCGGTGGCGCATCGAGGACTGGCACCGGGTGCTGAAGGCGGGCTGCAAGGTGGAGTACCTGGGACACCGGCGGGGCGAGCGCATCGAGCGGGCGGTGACGATCAACGCGGTGATCGCCTGGCGGCTGGCCGTGCTGACGCTGGCGATGCTGGGCGGATACCTGCACTTCAAGCGCAAGCGCTATGCGGTGCCGGGCCACCAGGTGATGTGGGAGGGCTACACCCGGCTGGCCATGATCGCGCAAGCCTATGAGCGGACTCTGCGCCTGAACCAGGAGAGCAATCTCTACCAGCGGTTGCGTCCTGACGAGACTTCTGTGTAAACGGCAGCCCGCGCCTGCACTGACGCAGGGTCGACCGAGCAGATCGAGCGGCAGATTCGGTCCTTCGCGGCGATTGGGAGACGAGCGTGTTCAGCGGCGACTCAAGGATAGGCACGCGAGGGGAGAGAAGTGCTTATTTGATGTCTTGACAGCGACTGACTTGAGGATTGGCCGCAGGGAGAGTACACTGCCGATGGTAAGGGCGACTTGGCGAGCTGTTGAGTGTGCTCGCGAGTCGAAGGCACGATGCCGCCGGGAGTTTCCGGCGAAAAAGGGGGTTTCAAACATGCGGTTCGCAAGACTGAGTTCCATTGGTTCGATTGCTTCCGGGGTGCTAGCGAGCCTATTGCTCCCAGTACCGGCATTCGCCCAGAATTCCGGCATCCAGGGCGTTGTGTCCGATGGCAGCGGGGGCGTGATTCCAGGTACCACTGTCACCGCCGCCAATTCCGCCACTGGCGTCGAGTACACCGCCGAAAGCAACGAGACCGGCTTTTATTCGGTTCCGTTCCTGAGTCCCGGAACATATAGCGTCTCGGCGGCGTCGGAGGGCTTTTCCCGCTCGACCAGGGAAAACCTGAAGCTGGACGTGCAGCAGATCGCGCGCGTCGACTTCGCGCTCAACATCGGAACTGTGACGGAGACGATCGAGGTCTCGGCGGCTGCCGCACTGCTCGAATCGGAGCAGGCCACCATGGGGCAGGTCATCGAGAACAATCGCATCGTCGAGATGCCACTCAACAAGCGAAACTACCTGGAGCTCGCGCAGCTCTCGGTCGGCATTCTGCCCGGCGCGACCGTCGGTGCCGGCACTAGGCCGGGGCGGAACGAGGCCGGATTCGCCGGCATGGGCATGCGCGGCTATCAGAACAACGTCATGATCGATGGAATCGACAACGGCTCTCGCGCGGGCGGCGGGCCGTTGGGTTTCGAGGCGCAAGCCAGCAAGCCCTCGGTGGACGCGGTTGGCGAGTTCAAAGTCGTCACCAACAACATGTCCGCGGAATATGGCTTCCGCATGGGGCCGAAGGTGCTGGTGTCCATCAAGTCCGGATCCAACGACTTGCATGGAAGCGTCTTCGAGTTCATTCGCAACGAGAAGCTTGACGCCACTAACTTCTTCGCCAACCGCTCGGGCTCGGTCAAGCCCACGCTCAGGCAGAATCAATTCGGCGGGACGATTGGCGGGCCGATCGTGAAGAACAGAACATTCGGTTTCTTCAGCTACCAAGGCACGCGGATTCGTCTGGGCCGCACGTTTCTCGCAACCGTACCTGCCCAGCTCACCCGCAGTGGCGACTTTTCGATGGAGCGCCAAAACTTCAACATGATCTACGACCCCGCAACGACGGTCGGGACCGGCGCTGAAGCGATCCGAGAACCGTTTCCGAACAACGTGATCCCGTCCAGCCGCTTCGACCCGGTAAGCTCGCCTCTCCTAGGCCGCTATCCGTTGCCCAACGTCAGCGGTAGGGAGTTCACCTTCAACAACTACTTTCGGGCGCCGTCGGATGCCGATGACACCGACCAGTACGACTTCCGCCTGGATCACAACTTCTCCGACATCGACCGGGTCTTCTTCCGCATGAGCATCCGTCGTCAGTTCCGCGTGAATCAGAGTCCCTTGCCGGTCGAGGCCGGTGGACAGGGAGGGCAGACCGTCGACCTCAACGGTGACAACCTTGCGTTCAATTGGACGCACTCGCTCTCGCCCGCACTTCACAACGAAGTACGGTTCGGCTTCACGCACTTTCCGACCCGGTTCGACACGCTGATTCAGGAACCGCTCAACGAATCCCTCGGCATCAAGGGCGCCCCAGGCGACACGTTCGGGGACGGGTTCGAACAGGGATTCAGCTTCTTCAACATCAACGGCTACAACAACCTCGGGACTCCCTGCTGCTGGCCCAATATCAACAACATGGACAACATCCAGATTGTCGACAACCTGATGTGGCAGCGTGGCAGCCACAGTCTGAAGATGGGCTTCGACTATCGCCGCCTGAACATCTTCCGCGAGGCGATGCGTTTCCGTCGCGGACAGTTCTTGTTCAATCGAGTGTTCACCGCCGAGCAGCCGAACATCGGGCGCAGCCGATCGAGTACAGGTAACGGCTTGGCGGAGATGATGCTCGGCGTGGTCGGCCAGACCCGAGTGGGGAATCCGGCTGGTGAGAACGCTATCGTTCCCTACTGGGGTGCCTATATCCAGGACGACTGGAAGATTGTTCCCAGGCTCACCCTGACGCTCGGCCTGCGATGGGAGCTGTTTAATCGAGGCTTCTATCCGCAGGGGCATGTCCCTGGGCGCACGGGAGTGAGTAACTACCTCACGGTCTATAACGGCCTGCCAGCTGGCCAGGACGAGTTCTGGGACCGGCCCGAGGATGGCAGCGACTGCGGTTGCGAGCAGGACTACAACAACTTCGCACCACGTGTCGGCATCGCTTATCGCGTCGACGACAAGACCGTGGTTCGGGCAAGTGTCGGCTTGTTCTACGGCGAGGCTGACATCGTGACGAGCGGGTCGGCCTGGTCCCGCCAGACACCGGACTTCACTGAAATCATCACTCCGACGTTCGACAACATCACGCCAGTGACCTTGGTCAAGGATGGCTTCCTGCCGGTGACCCTACCAGCTGCTGAGGCCCTCCCAAACACCGGTGCCTCGACCTACTACCACAAGCTTCCCACCCAGTACGCAGCACAGTGGTTCGTCGACATTCAGCGAGAGCTGCCACAGGACATGGTGTGGATCATCGGCTACCAGGGATCTAGCTCCAGCTATTTGCTATACCGGTTCAACGTCAATTTCCCCGGACCTCATCCAACGATCCCAGCCAATAGACGGCGCTTGCGGCCGGAGCGGACCGGAGTGACTATCCAGGAACCGGGCGCGAACGCGAGCTTCAATGCCTTGGTCACCCGACTTGAGAAACGCTTCAGCAAGGGACTTACGTTCTTGACCTCGTACACGTGGTCTCACAACATTGACAACAATACGCAGTTCCTCGACACGGGCCTGTTCAACGTTGCCAACCAGTACGACCGTCGCGCCGAGCGGTCGAGCGCCAATATCGACATGACCCACAACTTCACCAGCAGCTTCACGTGGCAGCTCCCGTTGGGCCGAGATCGCGCTCTCGGTGGCAACTGGGGCGGAGCGCTTGATGCGGTCCTAGGGGGCTGGCAGGTTGGCGGGATCGTGTCCCTTCGTTCCGGGTTCCCCTATGAAGTCACGTTTCCCGGAGACCCCCAGAACACTGGCAGCACCAACCGAGGCGACCGCATCGGTGACGGCAAGCTCAGCAATCCGACGATCGACAATTATTTCGACCAGTCAGCCTTTGCGGTGAGTGCGCCGGGGGTTTACGGCAACAACGGGCGAAATGTACTTCGTGGCCCGGGAGGCAGAAGCTTTGACTTCATGCTCGGCAAGCGTTTCCAGATGCCGTGGGAGGGGCACACGATGCAGTTCCGCTTCGAGTCGTTCAATCTCACCAACACGCCGCGCTTCGGCCAGCCGGCGGGTGGCATGCTTCGCGCGGCAACTGGAACGATCAACCGCGCCGACGAACCAAGAAGGATCCAGTTCGGACTGAAGTACCTCTTCTGACCGGTTCAAGGCCCCGACGCCGCATGCCCGCGCCGGAGCGCCGGCGCGGCCTCGTGTGACTCGCAACGCCTCGACGGAAGGTGCCGGCGTGGCAGCGAACTGGAGGGATGTTGCGGCTGAGGTCCCAAGGAGTTCCCAGGCCCAGCTCGGGTTGTGTCCAGCCGGGGAGCACTGCGGACCGGCCGTACGGCCCGGCAGCGTCGAGTATGCTAGCTGTCGCAGGCCGACCGTCGAGTCTCGCTTGCCGCCCACTACGCAGCTGATCTAAGGAATGACCATGACTGAATCCAAGCGACGCGACTTCCTCAAGGCCCTCGTGGCCTCTGCACCCGCCATTTCTGCCGGATCTTGGCTTCGCAACCTCGGCTACGCCCAGTCGAGCGGCGGTCCGGGGAGGGTTGTCGTCAACGCGGCCAGAAAGCGTGCCTCGATGGACCCTCGCTTGATGGGCGCGTTCCTGGAGCATCTGGGCAGGGCGATCTACGGCGGAGTCTATGAACCCGAATCGTCCCTGGCGGACGGCAACGGCTTCCGCTCGGATGTCGTTCGCGAGATGCAGGAACTCAAGTGCCCGATCATGCGATATCCGGGAGGGAACTTCGTTTCAGGCTACGACTGGCTTCACGGCGTCGGTCCGAAGAAGGACCGGCCCGCGGTGCTGGAGCGCGCTTGGAACTCTCTCGAGACCAACCAGTTCGGCACCAACGAGTTCATCGACTGGTGCAAGCTGGTGGGCTCCGAGCCGCTGCTCGCGACGAACCTCGGGACCGGGACTCCCGAGACGTCGGCGGCGCTCGTCGAGTACTGCAACGTCGAGAAGGGTACTCGCTGGAGCGAACTTCGCCGGGAGCACGGTTACGAACGCCCGCACGGCGTCAAGTCCTGGTGCCTTGGCAATGAAATGGACGGCCGGTGGCAGATCGGCCACATGCCCGCTCGAGAATACGGGCGCAAGGCCCGGGATGCTGCCCGTCAGATCCGCTCGGTCGATCCGTCGACCGAACTCATCGCCTGCGGTTCGAGCGCGCCCTTCATGCCGACCTACTTGGTCTGGGATCGCGAAACCCTCGAAGAGTGCTATCCCCAGGTCGACGGCCTCTCCCTGCACCGCTACTACGGGAACACTCCGGACGAGACGGGCAGCGATTCGGCCCGGTTTCTCGCGCTGAATCTTGACATGGACTTCCAGATCCAGGAGACCATCGCTGTCTGCGACTATGTCCGCGGACTGCTCAAGTCGCCCAAGCGCCTCTGGCTCTCCTTCGACGAGTGGAACGTCTGGTATCGAGCCCGTAGCGGCGACCACACGAACGGACGCGGAAAGTTCGCGCCTCCCCTGCTGGAGGAGGTCTACAACCTCGAGGACGCCCTGCTCGTGGGCGGTATGGTGAATACCCTCCTGCGACAGTCCGAGCGAGTCAAGATCGGCTGCCTCGCCCAGATCATCAACGTTATCGCGGCGCTGGTCACGAACAAGGAAGGCGTCCTGCGGCAGACGATCTACTACCCGTACGCGTGGGGGATCAAGTATGCCAAGGGCGACGTCTTGGATTTGCTTGTCGAGTCGGAGACGTATCCGATCGAGCGTGGCTATAGCGCCGACTACGTGGGCGCGCCGATACCGCGGCCGGAGGATGCCCCGTACCTTGACGTCTCGGCGACCCTCGACTCAGAGACCGGCTACTGCAGCGTCCTGATGCTCAACCGGGATCTCGAGAACGACCGCGAAGTTGAAATCCGATTCGAAGGCATCACGCCGACCAAGGTCGTGCAGGCCGAGACTATCACCGGCTCCGACCTCAAGGCCGTCAACACGTTTGAGAATCCCACGAATGTCGCCGGCCAGGCATTCGAGGCGCCCCGGCTTGGGACGGCAATGACAGTCGAGCTTCCGGCTAGGTCCTACACGGCCCTGCAACTTGCCACGACCTGAGGCGACGGGCGACGGTAACGCACTCAGACGTTCCCCTGCCGCATTTCCTCCGCCATGTAGTCGGTCGCACGCCAGGCCAAGGCAAGCAGGGTCAGAGTTGGATTCTTCTCAGTCGGCGTAGGAAACGCGCTGCCGTCGGTCACGAACACGTTCGGCACTTCGTGCATCTGCATGTATCCGTTCAGTGCCGAGCGCTTGGGGTCGTCACCCATCCGGCAGGTTCCGTGCTCGTGAATTGCCGCTCCAAGCTCGTCCAGGCTACCACGCTTGTACGGAAGGGGTTCTGCCTTCATCGAGTGCAGGACTTCCTCGACAACGTCGTACATCCGGGGGATCATCTTGCGCTCGTTCTCGCCCAGCTTGTACTCGATCCGGATCGTCGGCACGCCGAACCTGTCGTGGTGGGTGCCTTCGACGCTGATCCGGTTGTCCTTGTAGGGCAGCACTTCTCCGTAGGGATGCATCTGGACCAGCGCTGGGTAGCGCTTGCGTACATCCTTCTTGAAATCCAGGCCGAAGCCCGGCAGCCGCTTCGCGAACTGGGCGTTGTTCCCGCAACCGATTCCCCAGAGCTGGATGCCGAAACCGCGCATGTAGTCCCGCTTGTCCTCGGGGCTTTCGAATCGCGGGATGTAGATGTGTCCGCCAGAGATCCCGTCGTCGTTCGTCGAGGGCCGCCCGAACAGCTGAGGCGCGAAGGCGTAGACATGGAAACGGAACTGCTCGCAGAGGTAGCGGCCGATCACGTCGGAGCCGTTGCCGATCCCGTTCGGATAGGTCGGCGACTTGGAGTTGAGCAGGATCCGTGTCGAGTCCACGGCCGATGCCGCGAGCACGACTCGCTTGGCGGGAACCGTGCGCTCCTCGCCGGTCAGCCGCTCGAAGTAGCGGACGCCGTTCGCCTTGCCGTCGTCGCCCGTGAGGATGTGGGAGGCGATTGCGTTCTCAAGGAGCGTTAGATTGCCAGTCTCGAAGGCGTCCGCGAGCAGGTAGTCTGGGGAATTGAAGAATGCCCCGATATCGCATCCTTGGCCGCAGGCTCCGCAGTAGTGGCACTTGGACCGCCCGTTGTGGTCTTGGGTCAGGACGGCGCGCCGCCCTCGCGCCACGGTGTAGCCGGCCTTCTCGGCACCCTTGCGCAGCAGCACCTCCCCGCACCGGAGGTTCGGCGGCGGCAGGTGATGCTGCGATCCGGGGAGAAACTTCGAGTCGTCGTCCCCGCCGCACACGCCGATCAGCTTCTCGACATTGTCGTAGTACGGCGAAATGTCCTTGTACTTGATCGGCCAAGGGATCTCCCATCCGTCGACGGCCGGCTCGGAGAAGTTCAGGTCGCCGTAGCGCAGCGAGACGCGACCCCAGATGTTGGTCTTGCCGCCGACTCCCCACACCCGCCGCAGCAGGAAGCTCTGTCCCTCCGGCGTCTCGTAGGGACTCTCTCGCAGCGGTAGGGACTCGAATGCGGGGCTGCGCTGGCCCCGGCGCCGGCGCTCGCGTGCCTCCCAAGGCTTGACGTGGGACCAGAAGCTGGAGCGGTCGAACTTGGCGCCCGCCTCGAGTATCAGCACCTTGGCGCCCTTTCGCGTGAGGTTCCACGCCGCCATCCCGCCGCCCGCGCCGCTGCCGATAACGACGACATCGTAGTCTTGCGTTGCCATCAGTCGGCGCCTTCCAGCTCGTGCTCGTGCGTACAGCCCGGGAATTCGGCCAAGAACGTGTTGCCTTGGTAGCCCAGTTCCTGTACAAGTCCGGGTTCGGTCGAATAGTACGCATCGATCGTCAGTCCCTTGAGCGTCTCGAAAAAGGTCCCATCCTCTCCTGTCGATTCGCTGCAAAGGGTGAGAGCGTCGATGCGTTGCTGCGGCTCGATCTCCGCGAAGCCTTTCTCCCTGAGGCCCGCGATGCCCTCTCTGAGAATGCCGAGCGCCTTGCCGTCCTTCGCGAGGTCCTCGTCGAGCATCGCGTGGACCCCCACCTCGCGGGCACCAGGAGTGTCGGACGCTGGAAGAATCATGTCGACCAGAGTGCCGAGCAGGTCGTAGTCCTCCTTCGAGAACGTGCTCGGGACGTACTTGCCTTGAGCGGCGAGGGAACCGGCTGACAGCCCGGCCGCAATCGTGACGAGCGCCTCCCGACGGGTAGTTCTGAGCATGTGAGTCCGATTATACGGCTTGCCGCGCGCGGCGATGTATCATTGCGGCATGCTGGAGCAAGGCCTTTGTTTCGAACAGAAGCACGTTGTTCGAAGGGACGACTGCATCACGTTCCTTGGCGGCGCGGTGCGCCCGTCGCTCTCAACGCCCGCGATGATCGGGTGGATGGAGTACTGCTGCCGCGACGGAATCCTCCCGCATCTCGATGAAGGCAACGACAGCGTCGGCGTCAAGGTGAGCGTGGAGCACCTTGCCGCCACGCCGATGGGCCAGGAGGTCACCTACACGGCCAAGGTGGCTGAGGTTGAGGGCCGGCGCGTAACCTTGAAGGTCGAGGCCTCCGACGGTACCGAAGTCGTTGGGAAGGGCACCCACGTGCGGTTCGTGGTGGACGTGAACCGCTTTGCGGCCCGGCTCCGCAAGAAGTTTGGGTAGCGGGGCCCAGTTCGGGGCTAGTGCGCCGGCAGATCGCTGGAACCGGTCAGGTGGATGTCGATAGCACGGGCGGCCTTGCGGCCCTCAGCGATAGCCCAGACCACCAGCGATTGCCCCCGGCGAGCGTCCCCGGCCACGAATACGTTGGGTACTGACGTCAGGAAATCCCCGAAGCCCGCCTGGACGTTACCTCGTCCGTCCTTCTCCACGCCCAATTGGCCGACCACGCCCTCGTGCACAGGATGGAGGAAGCCCATCGCCAGCAGGACCAGGTCCGCGGGCACTTCGAATTCAGAGCCCGGCACCTCCTCGAACTTGAACGGGCGGCGGCCGGTGATCGGGTCGGGCTCGGGCCAGCGAAGGCGCACGGCGCGGAGCGCCTTGACGTTTCCGTTGCCGTCGCCGATGAAGTTCTTCGTGTTGACCGCGTAGTCGCGGACATCGCCCTCCTCGTGTGAACTCTCGACCTTGAAAGTGAAGGGCCAGTTCGGCCACGGCATTGCTCCCGGCTCTTCCCGACTCGCCGGCGGCTTCGGCAGGAGCTCGAACTGATGGATTCCAACCGCGCCCTGCCGTCGCGAGGTGCCCAGGCAGTCCGCGCCGGTGTCGCCGCCGCCAATGATGACCACGTTCTTGCCGGAAGCGCTGAGGTCGAAGTTCCGGTCTACGGGGCGGCCCGCGACGCGTCGATTCTGCTGGGGCAGGAAATTCATCGCGAAATGGATGCCGTTCAGGTCACGGCCCGGAATCGGCAGGTCGCGTGGATGCTCCGATCCGATGCTCAGCAAGACCGCATCGTGTTCCGCCACAAGCTTCGCCGCCTCGACCGACGCTCCCACGTGGATGCCGCAGCGGAACTCGATTCCCTCCGCTTGCATTTGGTCCACCCGCCGCGCAACCAGGTGCTTTTCCATCTTGAAGTCGGGTATGCCGAGCACGAGCAGCCCGCCAGGCACCTCGCTCTTCTCGTATACCGTGACGGCGTGCCCGGCCCGGTTGAGCTGCTGTGCAGCTGCGAGGCCCGCCGGTCCGGCTCCGACGATGGCTACTTTCTTGCCGGTGCGGAACTGCGGGATCTCGGGCTTGATCCAGCCCTCTTGCCAGCCGCGGTCGGCTATCGCCTTTTCGATGGACTTGATCGAGACTGGATCGTTGTTGATGCCGAGCACGCATGCGGACTCGCAAGGAGCCGGGCAGATCCGCCCCGTAAACTCGGGGAAGTTGTTCGTCGAATGCAGGACCCGCAATGCTTCGGCCCAGCGCCCGCGGTAGACCAGGTCGTTCCAGTCCGGGATGATGTTGTTGATCGGACAACCGGTGTGGCAGAACGGTATACCGCAGTCCATGCATCGGGCACCCTGGACCTTGAGCTCGGGCTCGCCCAGTCGATGCATGACCTCCTTCCAGTCATTCACCCTCTCCCCGACCTGGCGATAGGGTGTCGCCCGGCGCTCGAACTCCATGAATCCAGTGACCTTGCCCATGTCGATCTCCCCAGTTCGCGAGTCACGGAAGCATCGATTCCAGACAGCCGATGCAGCGCAGCCAGTGACCCGCGCCGGGTTGGAATGGGAGCAACCGCAGGTTCCCGTTTAGAAACTGCGGATCCGAGGGCCTGTCTCGGCAACGCCCGCTCCTTACCCTAGAATACCGATTTGCGACGGAACTTGCCAAGGGTCGAGAGCTGGCGCGCCGCCTCGAGTCCGACGCCGGTATCCGTCTCTCTCCGCGCGGGCGTGGATCGACCACCGCTTCGCGTACTCAGGGGAGTTCCAGATACCATTCTTTGGAGGATCCCGTGCGCTTGCTTCGAATAGCTGCTTGGTGCCTCGCCGCACTCCTCGTTCTCGCCTTCGCCGCGAGCTTTCATCCCATGGTCCGAGGCGTGTATCGCGCGTTCCGGCCTTCCACGCACTACGACACGAACTCGCCGACCGTGCCGGAACTGGCTGCCCCCGCAGTACTGGTCTTCAGCAAGACCAACGGATTCCGCCACTTCGAAGCGATTGACGTGGGCGCGGAGGCACTGCACGAAATCGCTGATCGGCGCGGCTGGTCCGTATTCCACACGGAGAACGGCGCGGTCTTCGACTCGGGCACGCTCGCTCAGTTCCGCGTGGTTGTGTGGCACAACGCAAGCGGAGCGCCCTTGAGCGCCGCCCAGCGGCAAGCGTTGCGAACCTGGCTGGAAAGCGGCGGGGGGTTTGTAGGCATCCATGCATCCGTTGACAATTCGCACGCCTCCTGGGAGTGGTATAGGCGGAATGTCCTCGGCACGCGCTTCATCGGTCATCCGCTCGACCACCAGAGCGCGACGGTGCGTGTCGAGAGAGGCGATCACCCTGCAATGCAACGAACGCAGCCGAGCTGGTCGCATTTCGACGAGTGGTATTCATTCGACCGGAGCGTGCGAGGCGACCCGGGCGTCGAGGTTCTCGCGTCCGTCGACGAGGGCACGTATGACCAACGGCTTCGGTTTCTGTGGCTGGACCAAGACTTGTCAATGGGGGACCATCCAGTCATTTGGACTCGCGAGGTCGGCAACGGCCTGGCCTTTCTCTCGGCTCTCGGCCACGTAGGCGCGGTGTATCAGGACCCGAATTACCTTGCTGTCCTGGAAGGCGCAATCGAGTGGACCGGCAGGCTGGCAGATACCGAGCCCGAGTGACCTCGCGTCCAAGCCCGGGCGGTCAGGCGTTTCGAAGCCACGTCCGGTGCACGAGCCTGCACCAAGCGGCGTGCTGACAATACAGCACCCGCCACATTGCCCTGGCCTGCTCGAATCGAGATGAGCAGTCTTGAGCTTGGCTGGAATTGACTCAACTAGCGGCCTTCGCTTGACGGAGGCACAAGTCCCTTCAAGCGCATGTGGACAGCCATCTGAGCGTATTCGTGCTCGATGTGAATTGTGTTGCCGTAAAGAGTTCCGAGTCGGGAGCGACTGCGGCGTCTTCCTTCAACCATCTCGGTTGCCTTGGCGTCGCTGAGCGAACGGTAAGCCTTGCCGCATTCAGCCATCGCCGCCTCAAGCGCGGCGACCAAATCGGCCTTGGACGAATCGGAGTTGGTGCCAGCCCGCCTCCTTTCCCCCATGAAGCCCGTGCAGACCCCCATCGCCGAGTTTGCGGTATGAGCCACTAAGTCCCCGAAACTCTGGCTCTCGGGAGCAGGCTTGAAGCTGTAGTGCTCCTCGGGCATCTTGTTGGCAGCAGCGACGACAAGGTTTTTCGTGCGGTTCCACGCCTGCCTCGCCTCGACGCTCAGTGGATCATCCTGCGCCGCCAGCGGGAAAGCGAACGCAGCAGCCAGCGTGATCGTCAAGAAGGTTTTCATTCTTTCATTGCTCCTATCTGCGCGGTCTCGGTAGCAGATTCCACCGGGTACGGCCGCTTGGGCCATCATTGCACTACCAGTGTAGTTGCGCCCCCGTGCTCGGGGATGGCCGGACATCGATGGGCGAGCAGTGTTGCAAGCTGGGGCTGGAGTGATCTCGAACGGGTCCTGGAAGCGGGGGGATACGATTCTGCGGCCCAAATCCAAGAACGTGGCCGCCATGCAGTCTCGGGCAGCAGTTTGCCCTGATGGCATCCAGGGGCACCAGTGCTACTTCCCGGTCGCGTGATGGCCCCAAGTCGGATCGGCTCATTGTTCCGCGATTCCTGCATGCCACCTTTCAACACTCCGATTCCCGATCCACGCCGAACTCGGGCCGGAACTTGACGTCGGTCAGGTCGACATGCGGTGGTGCTGCGGGACCAGCCGGCAAGTCCCTTCAATTGCAATGTGCTGAGGAGCTTCCGTAGCGAATTCGAGAAGGAATTCATCGCCGCTCGGCTAAGCCGCCGAGTACACTAGTAGCCGCTGGAGATGTCGTGAGGATCGTGATCGGGTGGTCGGTCGCGCTGGTAGCGTGTACTGCGGCTGTCGGGCAGACAGACGGTACGAGCCCAGAACGCCTCGAATTCTTCGAGAAGCAGATCCGGCCCTCACTGGTGCGGAACTGCTACCAGTGCCATAGCGGCCAGGCCGCCACCGTTTTCGGCGAGTTTCGTCTCGATAGCCGTGAGGGGCTGCTCCAGGGCGGCCGGTCGGGTCCCGCCATCGTTCCGGGCGATCCCGAGGCCAGCCGCTTGATCCAAGCGATTCGCTATGACTCCGAACAGATCTCGATGCCGCCAACAGGCAAGCTGGACGACCGCGAAATCGCGAACTTGGCTGAGTGGGTGAAGCTGGGTGCATACTGGCCCCCAGGCTCGGACCAAGTCAAGCGTAAAGTTGCAGGGGATGGCACGGTCGCTCGAGAAGAGCACTGGGCTTGGCAGGCGCTAGCCGAGGTCTCGGCTCCGAAAGTTGGGGACGTTGACTGGGCGGCGGCTCAGATCGACCGCTTCGTTCTCGGTGCGCTCGAGTCCCGCGGACTGTCTCCGGTGGCGCCCGCGGACAAGTACACACTCTACCGGCGCCTGGCGCTCGACCTGACCGGTCTCCCCCCGACTCCGGCCCAGATTCGTGCTTTCGAATCGGACACTTCGCCCGTCGCCCTGGAAACGGCCGTCGACCGACTCTTGGCGTCTCCGGCGTACGGAGAGCGCTGGGGCCGCCATTGGCTGGATCTCGCCGGCTATGCCGACACCCTGGGTCTCGGTCGGCGCATTCCCTCGCGGGATGCTTGGCGCTACCGCGATTACGTAATCAATGCGTTCAATAGCGACAAGCCCTACGACCAATTCGTCCGGGAGCAGGTCGCGGGCGACGTCCTCGAGTTCCGGGATGACCTCCAGCGCCGCGAGCAACTCATCGCAACAGGATTCCTCGCGATCGGGCCTTGGGCCCTAGTGGACCAGGACAAGGTCCAGCTGCAGATGGACATTGTCGATAACCAGCTCGACACCATGGGCCGAGCGATTCTCGGCCTGACGATCGGCTGCGCCCGCTGTCACGATCACAAGTTCGATCCGCTCCCGCAGCGCGAGTACTACGCGCTTGCCGGGATTCTTCGCAGCACCCGGACCCTCGACGGCCGGATGTCCGGGGTGTTTAGCGGTGTCAACCGCACTCCTCTTCCCGAGACTTCTGCGGAAATGCGGGACCGGTCCGAAGCCCTGGATCAGTGGCAGCGGGACTACGCGACGGCCCTTGAAGACGTCCGTCGCGCCGAGCGCAAGGTCCGCGGCCTGACATCGGAGGCCGGCGCCGCAAACAAGCAGGAATCGGACGAGGCTGCCAGCAAGGACGTTGGAGACCGGCTCGCTGCGGCGCGCAAGGAACTGACTTCGTTGAAGAACGAAGCCCAGAGGATCCTGTTCTACGTCAAGCCGGCCCGTCCGATGGCCCTCGCACTGGCAGACGAGCCGGAGCCGGAGGATGCAAAGGTCTGCTTGGGCGGCAATCCGCACAGCCTCGGCGATCAGGTTCCCCGCGGGTTCCTGTCCCTCGTGCCGCTCGATCCGGCACCGAAGATTGCCAACCGCCGCCTGATAGGCATCGGCTTCCAGAAGAGCAGCGGCCGGCTCGAGCTGGCAGACTGGCTGACGGACGCCGGGAATCCCCTCACTGCCCGGGTCATGGCGAACCGGATCTGGCACCACCTCTTCGGTGCCGGACTCGTGGCAAGCGTTGACAACTTCGGCCTTCTCGGTGACCGCCCCACGCATCCCGCTCTTCTGGACTATCTCGCGATTCGCCTGCGGCGGCTCGACTGGTCGGTAAAGGGACTGATCCGCGAGATCGTGCTCTCGCGCACCTACGGGCTGGCTGGAATTCATAGTGAGCTGGCTGCTGCGGAGGACCCCGAGAACCGGTTGCTTTGGCGCTCAAACCGTCGACGCCTGGAGGCAGAGACGATCCGGGATGCCGTCCTGCTCGTCAGCGGTTCGATGGATACTCGCGGTGGAGGTCCCAGCTTGCCGCTGCATTCACGGGGAAGCGTCCAAATGGGCCAGCCCCCGCTCCTCGCGCCGAACTTGGAGCTGACGGACGGAGTTCGGTATCGACGGACGGTGTACCTGCCGACCCTGCGCAAGTCGCAGCTGACCGAAGTGGACGTCCTGAATCTGTTCGACTTCCCCGATCCCAACACGGTCAAAGGAAACAGGGACGTGACCACAGTTCCCACACAGGCGCTGTACCTGATGAATTCACCGTTTCTGATCAGGCAGTCGAAAGCGGCAGCTCGCGCTCTGCTGGCCGGTTCCGCCGTATCGGACAAGGAAAGGGTCCGGAATTTCCTTCTGAAGGCCTTGGGGCGGCCCGCTTCGGGCGAGGACATAGCCCGGGCGACCGACTTTTTGCGCGATACTGAGGCGGAGCTTGGGCGCGACGAAGCGTGGGTACGCTACTGCCACGCTGTATTCGCGTCTAACGAATTCCTGTTCCGGAGCTAGGCTCCGAGGTGCGAGGCAGCGATGAATCGACGTGAATTGCTAAGGACATCGGGGTGCGGGTTCGGCATGCTCGCGCTCCGAGCGATGCTGGCAGAGCAGGCCGCCGCTAAGCCCGGCCCCCTCGCTCCCAAGGCGCCTCATCACGCGCCGCGGGCGAAGCGAGTGATTTTCCTTTGGATGCAGGGCGGGCCGTCCCAAGTGGACTTGTTCGACTACAAGCCGGCCTTGGCGCAGCATGACGGCAAGGAGATGCCGTACTCGCTGCCTTCCAACCGATCCATGCCCGGCGTCGCGTACTCCAAGCTGATGGGCCCGATCGCGAGTTTCGCTCCTGCAGGAGAGTCGGGAATCCAGGTATCGGATCTGCTGCCCAACCTGAGCCGACACGTTGACGACTTGTGCGTGCTGAAGGCGATGGAAGCCGACAGCGAGGCCCACGCCCCAGCGGTTCGCCAGCTTCACACAGGCGCTACGCAACTAGTACGGCCCTCGATCGGATCCTGGATTGCTTACGGTCTGGGCACGGAGAACCGCAACTTACCGGCCTTCGTGACAATCGCTCCGAATCTCTCCGGCGATGGCGGCAGCGTTCAGTTGTACGGGAATGCATTCCTGCCAGCCGTCTATCAGGGAACGGCGCTCGGGAGTTCCGCGACAGGGGCGGGGCGGGCGACGATCGGCTATCTCGACGACCCCTCGATCAAGCCGGAAGTCCAGCGCCGGCAACTGGACCTGATCCAGGCAATGAATCGTGGGCACTTGGAGCGGCACCGGACAGACCGCCGTCTCGAGGGCGTCATCGAGTCCTTCGAGCTTGCATTCCGCATGCAGGCCGAGGTGCCGTCCTTGCTTGACATCGCGAGCGAGACCCAGGCGACCCGCGATCTCTACGGAGTCGGCACCAAGCCGACCGACGACTTCGGCCGGCAATGCCTGCTTGCCCGGCGCTTCGCGGAAGCGGGGGTTCGGTTCATTCAGATCACGTCGAACGGATGGGACAGCCATGCCAAGATTCGCGAGGCCCATCCTGAACGCTGCAAGTCGGTCGACCAGCCGATTGCCGCGCTTATCCAGGACCTGAAGGCGCGCGGCCTGTTCGACGACACCCTCCTTGTCTGGTCAGGCGAGTTCGGGCGCACGCCGCATTACCAGGACCTCCAGGACGGAGCGGGCGCCCCGGAATCCTACGGGCGCGGGCACAATCCTTACGGCTTCTGCGCATGGCTGGCCGGCGGAGGCGTCCGGGGCGGCATGACTTTCGGCCAGCTCGACGACTTCGGATATCGAGCGGTCGAGGACAAGGTGCATGTGCATGACCTGCACGCCACGGTTCTTCACTTGCTCGGCCTGGATCACGAGCGCCTGACCTATCGGTACAGCGGGCGCGACTTCCGGCTGACCGACGTCTACGGGCGGGTCGTGAACGAGATCCTGGCTTGAGCCGTGCAACCGCCGTCCCAGAGGGCGGTCAGCCGTCACTCGGATAGAACGAGAGCGACGCCGAATTGATGCAGTAGCGCCGTCGGGTCGGCGGCGGCCCGTCGTTGAATACATGGCCCAGATGGGATGCGCACCTGACGCAACGCACAGCGCGTCGCCGGAGCCCCCAGCTGGAGTCCCAGGAGACCCTCACATTCGAGGCCGCCAAAGGTCGGGTGAAGCTCGGCCAGCCGGTCTTAGAATCGTACTTGTCCGTAGAAGAGAACACGGCTGTCTCGCAGCCGACACACCGATAGACGCCCGGCTCGTAGAAGGCGTCGTACTTCCCGCTGTAGGCCAGTTCGGTCGCCCCGCCCCGTGCGAAGGGAAGGCTCTGCGAGGGTAGCACCTGCTTCCAGGCGGCGTGGTTGCGGATGATCGACGGCACCGTCAGCCGGCTGACGATTCGGCCAGCACTATTGGTCTTGGCGATGGTAACGGGGCCGCCGTATGTTTCGAAGATTGGCTCGACTTGCAAGGTGAACGACGGAACGTTGCAAGCAGCAGCACCGGCCAAGGTCACCGTAACCACGGCAATCAATGCCTTTCGACGTTCGAGCTCTTCAAGTTTCGCGGAGAGTCGCATTCCTGCGTGGCGAGGGGCTCCAGCCGCCTGCTTCAGATCGTACCTCCCGCAAGCCCCGACTCACCTCGTCGCGGATTTCGTCGAAACGCGAGCTCGCAGGGATCTCGGCTTCGGAGGAATTGCTTCGAAACTCCTTGAAGGTTCCAGCAGTTCGAAGATCGGCAATGTGAAGGCTCAGTTCCTGCACCGTTCCCCGACAATTTTCTCGGACTGAATCGGAGCAATCTCCAGGCCGAAGGGGCCGCCCGTCCAAGCCGCCGAATACGAACGATCCGGGCGGTATAATGAAGGGCTCGCGGATTTCGCATGCCCTACCTCCAGAATCAGTTTGAACGCAATTTCATGACGACCTCAGTTGACTATGTGTTCAACTGGGCTCGGAAGTCCGCTATTTGGCCGCTCACGTTCGGGCTGGCCTGCTGCGCGATCGAGATGATCGCCTCCTCGACCTCGCGCTTCGACATCGCCCGGTTCGGCGCGGAAGTATTCCGTCCGAGCCCGCGCCAGTCGGACCTGATGATCGTCGCCGGCACGGTGACGTTGAAGATGTCGCCGGTTCTGAAGCGCATCTGGGATCAGATGCCGGAGCCCAAGTGGTGCATCTCCATGGGCGCCTGCTCGTCGGTCGGCGGGCCCTTTAACACGTACGGTGTGCTGCAAGGAGTAGACAAGATCGTCCCGGTCGATGTCTACGTGACGGGATGCCCGCCGCGCCCGGAAAATCTCTTCTACGCGCTGCTGATGCTTCAGGACAAGATCGATCGCATGACGACGCTCGAGCGGCGTCCGACCCAGGTCCGGCTTGACGAGACCATGCTGGAGGACTTCCAGAAGCGCATCATGGTCGCGCAGACCCAGCAGCCGGTCTAGCCAGCCGCGCCCTCGTTCCGCAGTTCTGGCTGGTTGCGGTTCCCTCGGAATTGGCGGTTCGGCCTTGAGACAAGGGCTCCAATGTGGCGAGCACGGCCGCAAGGCGCGAACGACAGCGTCATGTCCGCATTCACTGACCGAAATTGCTGCAGGCATTCGCGGCGAGCGTAGTTTCCAGCTAGAATTACACCGTGACGTGGTGGCGAACGTTTGGATCCGTTGTCGTGCTCGCACTCGGCTTTGCCGTGATCGGGGGTGCCTCCCCGCCTGAGCTTGCGCCTCTGACCGGCGCTCCGCCGCACCCGCCCGACAATCCGCCGACTGCGGCCAAGATCAATCTTGGTGAGGAGCTCTTCTTCGATTCCATCCTGTCCGGAAACCGCCGTCGCAGTTGCAGTACCTGCCACAAGCGTGAATTGCACTTCACGGACGGCCTCTCGCGCGGCTGGGGACTGGACGAGAGCGAGCTCTCCCGAAAGACGCCCGGCCTGCTCAATGTTGGGTGGCAGCGCAGCATGTTCTTCGACGGCAGGGTCAAGACGCTCGAGGAGCAAGTTTCGAAGCCGTTGAAGAATCATCGTGAGATGGCGTTGGACCCGGAAGAGGCCGTTGCACGGATCAATTCGGACCCGTTCTACGTGAAGCTCTTTGCGAAGGCGTTTCCCGACGAGGACATTTCGTTCGAGCTCGTTGCGAAAGCGATTGCGAGTTTCGAACGCACGCTGGTTTCGTACGACAGTGATTTCGACCGATACATGCTCGGTGATCAGGGAGCCTTGTCCCCGGCCGCGAAGCGCGGACTGGACCTGTTCCGCGCCAAGGCAGGGTGCATCAAATGCCACAACGGCCCCTTGCTCACCGACCACGATTTCCATTTCACGGGCGTTGCCGAACGCGATGGCCACGAGAAGGCCGGGACCAAGTACAAGACCCAGAGTCTTCGCGACAGTGTCAGGCGCTATTCCTACATGCACAACGGCCGCATGATGAACATCCGCCAGGTCATCGATCACTACGACAAAGGCGGTTCGGCGCCTGATGGCTTCGAGTCGGAGGTTCGTCCGCTCGGGCTTTCTGACGCCGAGAAGGATGACTTGGTCGCGTTTCTGGGCTCGCTGAACGGTCGGGTCCACCGCCTGCCCGTTACCAGCGTCGCAACGGCGGAACAAGCTCCCGACGCCGGGAAAGCGCAGCCCCCGTCCGATTCGGACTCCGGGGAGTCCGGGGCGGCGGTCAGCGACCCCAGCTACCTGAACCGCTAGCTAGCTTTCTGCCCGAGCCATGGCAGCGCCCCAATTCGGGAACGACCTCCCTCTGGTCCTTGCTTCGGCTTCGCCGCGCCGCGTCGAGCTGCTCAGGTCTGCGGGATTCGACTTCGAGCAGCGGCCGGCGGACATCGACGAGTCGGCGAATGCCGGCGAGTCTGCCGAGCAATATGTTCTGCGCCTGGCCGAGGGCAAGGCTCGCTCGGTTTGGCGCCACGGGTGCCGCACTTTGGGTGCGGACACAGTCGTCCTTCTTGACGACGAGGTGCTGTGCAAGCCACGTGACGAACTGCACGCTCGAGGCATGTTGCGGAGCCTGTCCGGACGATCCCATCGCGTGCTGACCGGTGTCGCAGTTTTCGACGGCACGTCGTGCCAAACGGGCTGCGACGAGACTCGCGTGCGCTTTCGCGTGCTGGGAGACCAAGAGATCGTTGAGTACGTGGCAACCGGCGAGTCGCTCGACAAAGCCGGTGGGTACGGGCTTCAAGGAGACGCGTCGAAGTTTGTCGAATCCGTCGAGGGCTCGCACTCAAACGTAGTCGGCCTCCCGCTCGAGCTTGTCTTCGGGATGCTACGCTGAGGCGCCATGGACGAACGGCCTACGGTATCTGTCGTCATTCCGGCCCACAACGAGGAGAAGAACCTCCTCCCGCTCTTCGACCGCTTGGTCGCGACTCTCGAAGGGCTTGGCCGGACGTTCGAGATCGTCATCGTCGATGATGCTTCTACAGATGACAGTATCCAGCTGCTGCGGAATCTAGCAGACAACGATCCCCGTCTCACGGCAGTGTGCCTGCGCCGCAACTCCGGCCAGACGGCGGCGCTTGCCGCCGGGTTCGAGACAGCGGACGGCGAGGTCGTGATCGCTATGGACGGGGACTTGCAGCACGCGCCCGAGGATATACCTGCCATGCTCGCGAAGATCGACGAGGGCTTTGATCTCGTGAACGGCTGGCGGGCCAACCGGATTGACGGGTTGCTGACGCGTCGCGTCCCTTCCCGCGCTGCAAACTGGATGATCCGGAAGCTCTCCGGCGTCGAGCTCCAGGACTTCGGCGGCACGTTCAAGGCATACCGTTCCGAACTGCTCGCCCAACTGCGCCTGTACGGCGACCTCCACCGTTTCATCCCGGTCCTCGCGGCACTGCAAGGAGCTCGGATCGCGGAAGTGCCCATCGGGAATTTCGAACGCGCTGCTGGCCAGTCCCACTACGGCCTGGGACGGACGATCCGGGTGTTCTTCGACCTGATTACAGTGTCGTTTCTGGCCCGGTACCTGACAAGGCCCATGCACTTCTTCGGATCGTTGGGCGCCCTGTGCGGAGGTGCGGGCGGTGCCGCTCTTGCGTACCTCGTCGTCAAGAAGATCCAGGGCATCCACATCATGGTCGAGCACGGACCGCTGCTGATCGCCGGCTCGGTTCTGGCGCTGACCGGCCTGCAGCTACTCTGCACCGGCCTGATCGGCGAGGTCCTGATGCGCACCTACTTCGAGAGCCAAAGTCGGCCCATCTACGGCGCTCGGGAAATCATCACGCGAGCGGCTCAACCTCACGACCTTTAGCGCCGGCTCCTCGAAACTTTGACAGGGGATTTACAAGCCAGCGGAAACCGTGGCCGGTTACAGGCGTCTATTCAACTACGCACTTAAACGGGCCGCTCGCCGAGCCTCGGCAACGAGAGGGCGTACCTATTGAAACGAGGACTACACCATGATTCACAACAGGCAAGCCATGATTGTCGGCGCGGCTGTTCTAGCGAGCTGCGTAACTGCTTTCGCTCAGCAGAACCAGCAGACCCGGGAGGAACGCCAGGAGGCCATTAGTGCGGCTGTTGAGGCGCTAGGCCTGACCAACGATCAGGTCGCCCAGATTCGCGAGATTCGGCGAGAGCGGCCTGCGGAGGACTTGAGCCCGCAGGACCGAAGGGCTTGGCGCCAAGCGCTGAACGCCAAGTCGGAAGCGGTTCTGACCGATGATCAGAGAACCAAGGTCGCCGAGATGAAGGCGGCAGGTCCAGAAACAAAGGCATTTGCCGGTGCGGTTGCGCTCGGGCTGGCCACAAGGCAACGGCCGAACCGTGCACCGAGGGCCGCGCGACCCGACGGCCGGCCGGACGGGGAGGCCCGTCCCGCAGGGCGCCAAGGCCGGGGCCCTGGTCGCGGTTAACCCGGATACGGAATTCCGGTTCCCCGCGCTGCAAGGGGGACCGGAGGGACGGACACTCCTACCATGCAGCATTGGGCGGTCCCTCTGCGGGGCCGCCCTCTCTGGTTTCACGGCATTGGTTTCCCAATTCAGCCGGGGTCGGACCAAGCGGCGGCAGACGGCACGGCACCATCGCCCCCTGCATCCTGGGGGCGATCGGGCTTCCGTCGAACGCGATCGTGGCTTCGCCGGGATTTCCTGCCAGGGCCGACGCACCTAGCGGCAGCACGGGCATGCGCCGAAGTCGAAACAGTCTGAAACGCCCGCGGGTTCCGGGCTCCCCTGCTCTCCGGACACGGCCCTTCGAACAGGTGTCGGTTGTTCCGGAAGGGGCAGCCGTTAGCCTGTCAGGTTTCCGGCCAACCCGGACGAGGGCCGCCCTTCCCGGCCTGCGGTTGAACATACACCGAGAATTCGAGATGATGTTGAGCTTCGCCTAGAACATGCGGGTACGAATTCACTATCACGACCGCTGTTTCGATGGGGCATGCTCTGCGGCGCTCTTCTCGAGCTTCGTCAAGCGGTCGCTCGCCCCCGGGGCGGACCTCGGCTTCACCGGCCTGTTCCACCGAGCGGACCAGCTATTCGACGAGGATGGTTTCGACGGCGACGTGAACGCCATCGTCGACTTCAAGTATTCCGCCTCCGGTCGGGTGACTTGGTGGTTCGACCACCACCAGAGCGCCTTCCTTTCCGAGCGAGACGCTGCGCATTTTCGTGCAGACACATCCGGCACCAAGTTCTACGATCCGGGCTACAAGTCCTGCACGAAGTTCATTGCCGACACGCTGCGGAACAAGTTCGGGTTCGATTGCAGCCATCTCTCGGATCTCATCCACTGGGCCGACATCCTGGACGGGGCCCAACACGAGAGCGCCCTGGCAGCGGTTTCGATGGAATGCCCGGCCTTGAAGCTGAACCTCATCTTCGAGTCGGCCGAGCGGAACGTGACTGCGGAGGTCATCCCCCTGCTCGAATCCCAATCGTTCGGCGCGATCGTCGCCCGTCCCGAATATGACGAGGTGTTTCAAACGCTATACGAGCGACATCGGAAGATCATCTCCGTGATCCGCGACCTAGCGGTTTGCCGCGACGGAGTCGTGTTCTTCGATCTGGTCGATACCCGCCTGAAGGGCTACAACAAGTTCGTTCCGTACTACCTGTTCCCGGATAGCATGTACACGGTGTCCGTGCTCGATGGTGGATTTCGAGTCAAGGTTTCGGTGGGCTCGAACCCATGGGCCCCGGCTTTCCCGCATCACAACCTCGCCGAGCTGTGCGAACGGTACGGCGGGGGAGGACATCCTCGGGTCGGGGCCATTAGCTTCGGGCCCGAGGAGTTCGAACGCGCCAGGTCGACCGCCGCCGAGATCGTCGGGATTCTCTCCCAGCCTTGACGAGGCCCTCGCCGTGGCGGGTTCAAGCCGAACCGACAACGGAGATTCCGATCCGGTCCGCCTCGGCCAGCAACTCGTCCTTCTCCAGCAGGAGCGTCCTGCCGGCCTCCACCGAGACTGCCGTCGCGTTGACCGAGTGCATCTTGCGGATGGTGCGCAGTCCTATGACCGGCACGTCGAACCGCATGTCCTGAGCGGGCTTGGCGACCTTCACCAAGGTCAGGTTCCGACGGTTTGCCAGTTCTGCTGCGCGAACCAAGATGGCGTCGGTTCCCTCCATTGCCTCGGCTGCTACGCATGCCTGCTCGCAGATGACGACGCTTTGCCCGATATCGTACTTAGCGAGCGCTCTCGCGATCTCGAGGCCGTACTCTATGTCCCGGCGCTCGGCCCGTGTTGGCTGCCGCTGGCCGTTCGGCCCGGCAATCGCAAGGCTCGAGGCGAGAAAGTAGGTGGAATCCAGGATGGATATCCCCTCGTCTTCGAGTACCCTCGCGAGAGCACCCAGCAGGGAGTCCGTGTTCTTGCGACGGAGTTCGTTCAGCACCTTTAGAAGCCGCCAGTCCGGCCGGATCGCCGAGAAGATTTGCCTGTGCTGGATCCGGCCTGCCATCACCGCCTGGCTGACGCCCTCCGAGCGGAGCGCTTCGATCAGCTTGGACAACTGCCCCAGAGAGACCCAGTGACAGGAGTCTGCCACGGCCTCGATCTCCGGCTCCGCTTCCTCCTTGACCGCGACGACAGCCATCTCGTGGCCGGCTGCCTTGGCGGCCCGCAGGGTTAGCAACGGGAAGTCTCCTCCGCCCGCGATCAGTCCGTACTTCACTTGACGAGGCCGCGCGTTGATTTCGCGACGAACTCCCGGATCCGGGCCAGGCCCGGGAACTCGTCCATCTCTTCCGAGATCCTGGCTAGCGCTTGGTCCGTGTTGAGACCTGACTTGGTCAGGATACGAAAGACCTTGTGCAGGGCTTGCACCTCTTCCCTCGAGAATCCGCGCCTCTCCAGTCCCACCTTGTTGACGCCGAATGTCCGCGCTTCCCTTTCGCTGACCACAAGCGAGAACGGCAGTACGTCTTGCGTGATGACGCTGAATCCGCCGATGTAGCTGTGCGCCCCGACAACGCAGAACTGGTGGACGCCGCAATGCGCCCCGATGACCGCGCAGTCTTCGACGGTCACATGGCCGCCGAGCGTTGCCGAGTGCGAGAGGATGCAGTGAGAGCCGACGATGCAGTCGTGCGCGACATGCGCGTAGGCCTGCAAAAGGTTGTCGTCGCCGACTTGCGTGAGGCTGCCTCCCCCTTCGGTGCCCCTGTGGATGGTGCAGAATTCACGGACCTGATTGCGGTTGCCAATCGACGTGCGGGTTCTCTCGCCCTGATACTTCAGGTCCTGCGGCGCGACTCCGACTGTCGTGTACGGGTAGAACGTGTTGTCCATGCCGATCTCCGTCGGTCCGTCGACGAACACGTGAGCGATAAGCCGCGTTCCCGCGCTGATAGAAACCTCCGGTCCGATCACGCAGTACGGCCCGATCTGAGCTAGCTCGTGGATCTTTGCCTCGGGATCGACGACTGCTCTAGGATCAATCGCCATCACGCATCCGTCGCGGGCCTGTCGGCGACGCTGCACATCAGCACGGCTTGGGCCGCCAGGCGGTCGCCAACAAAGGCGCGGCCCTGCATCTTGATCACACCGCCGCGCTTCCTTAGGATGTCGAGCTCCAGCCGCAGTTGGTCTCCAGGGGTGACGGGGGCGCGGAAACGGCAATTGTCGATGGACGCGAACAGCACGATTTTCTTGTCGCGATCCGGCATGGAGCGAAGCGCGAGAACGCCTCCGCACTGCGCCATCGCTTCCACGACAAGGACGCCCGGCATGATCGGATAGTCAGGGAAGTGGCCTTGGAAGAAGGGCTCGTTGGCCGTAACGTTCTTGAGGCCGACGACGCGCTCCTCGGAGATTTCGAGGATCTGGTCCACAAGGAGCATTGGATAGCGATGTGGCAGGATTTCTCGGATCTGGTCTATATTCAGCATCGCGAATGGTTCGCTCGAGTCCCTACAAGGGGAGTGCAAGATTATAGCGCAATGCAATGCCGTCAGATGGATAGATGTCGTCAATCCATGCACTGGATACCCGGAACTCGCCGAAATTTTACACATCGTGGTGGTTCATGTCTTGCTGTATTCCGGCGAATTATCTGCCCGGATTTGCCTTTGGTTTCGCGAAAACTGCGAATTGTTAGAGTGGCTGTCCAGATATGGCGGGCACTAGTTTCTTTGGCGATCTCCTGAGCGGATACTGTGCAATTTCCTGAGATTGTGAAGTCGAGCAGACAGTTGCTGGCAGGAGCGAGTGCACGTCCTAGCCCTTTCCGGCTAAAGAAGCGGGGCAGTTCCTCGCCATATATCTTGCTCGCCGGGGGCGGGGTCGCTCCCGGACAACGTCGCCCGGATCGTCACCGTTCCTGGGTGGCGCGGGAGATCGGATAGCGGGACTCTCAACTGCGACTGGAATCACTGCGGCCGTTCGCAGTGCGACTTCGGTCACTGTCGCGACGGTCAGGCCAACACGCTCGTCATGATGGACCTCCGCGGAGGGGGAACTACATTTGCATCGAGTATCCGAGCAGTGTTTCGGCAGTGCCGGAATTCGCTCGAGAAGGCAGTCGGGCGACATCTGCCGTAGCTTCTCGGACGACGGGCATTCGGATGGGAGGAGGTGCGGGCTCGCGCGGCCCGATTGGCGCAGATCACACTCGCGATGCGGGGCCGAGGGAGTGCTGGAAGCGCTCCAGGTGCGACAGGCATATGAACTTGAGATGGACACGCGGGCAGACGGATAGACTCGGTTCCGGAAAACCGCACTCCGGCGGGACGAGGAGGGAGTCGGAAACACGAGCGTGGAAGCACGGACCTGTCCGCGGCGAATAGCTGGGGAATCGTTGTCCAACCGGCCCAGTCGCCTTTGATTTTGACCCATCTACATGTTCGAGCCCACCGGCGGGCAGGATTCGGGCGTGCGAATCGGTGCCAGCGGCCCGGATAGCTAGAAATTGTACCCGTAATTATGGGAATATGGCATGGTGAAAACGACCATCGAACTCCCTGACGCCACATTCCGAATGGCCAAGACCGTTGCTGCTGCCCGGGGCATGAGCTTGAAAACGTTCTTCACCCAAGCTCTCGAGGAACAGCTCAGGCGCACGGCAAAGGATGCACAGGCTCCATGGATGGGTGGCTTCGGAGCGCTGGCGGAACTTGCTGACGAAAACCGCCGTGTCCTCCACGCAATCGGGCAGGAATTCGAGACTCTCTCCACCGAAGATCTCGCATGATCCTCGATACCAATGCCCTGTCGGCGTGGGCAGAAGGGGTTGCAGCGATCGAGGCACCCCTTCGGTCCGCCGACCGGCTCGTCGTTCCTAGCGTAGTTCTCGGCGAGTACTACTTCGGGATACGCCAATCCTGTCACCGAAACCGATACGAGCAGTGGCTAAGCAGATACCTGCCATTCGCACAAATCGCCATTGTCACTGCGGCAACGGCAGACGCATACGCGGACATCCGCTTGGAATTGAAGCAGGTTGGCAATCGGATTCCGTCCAACGACATCTGGATCGCCGCGCTCGCCCGCCAGCACGCGATTCCGGTGCTGAGCAACGATGCCCATTTCGATGTTGTCCAAGGAGTCCGTCGAATCGCATTCGAAGAGATGTTTGATTAGCGGCGGCAACAGAGAACGCGGTGCAAGTGGGAATCGCACATTCTTCGCACGATATAATCCAGAATCGAGGCACAAAGGCCGCAAGGGAGACGGATCAACCCGCGATAGAAGATCTCGATTCAAACCGAACCGATATCTCATCAAGTGCAGCTTGGCATATGACCTGGCGGGCAAGGAATCATGATGAGAATTCGAGCGAATGGTTGGCAGACTTCCCCACGGATGGCACTGACAGATGTGGCTTATGCTGCTGGCCTCGGGGGCATTGCGGTACCGGTCTGGCGCTGGTAATTTCGCAGGCTGGCGGTTAGCCAAGCGGATTGCTGCGTCTTGCTACGGTTTTCGGTCAGTGCTGAGGCTCAATGACCGCCATGAACCTCCAAGCTTTGGTGCACGCCGAGTCTGCTTTGGAGCGACGTTCCTGCACTGGACAGGCCGCGAGCGGAGCGTTCCCGGAAGCCGCCGGCCCGGGTTGTTCCCGCGCTGGCGAGGCTTGCAGCTCGGGTCTTCCTCCCGGTGGGGATTTGCGGTGCGGTTCCGTCGCGCGGCCAGTCGTTGCAATTTCCTGGCTCCGTAGGGCGATCTTCTGTCGCTGATATCGCAATGCCTGGCCCAGGAGAATTGCAGTGAATCGAGGATCGCGGGGGGGGCGCAGCGACTACCGAGGGGACGCCTCTCGCGGTCTGGGCGGTGACAGCTTCAGGCCTTGATTGGAGGAAGTAGCCGCGCGGCCTAGTTCGAGTGTTGCCTCTTCGGCTGGCCGGATAGCTTGGTGACGGCGCTCCAGGGTGACCAAGAGAATCCCGAACGCGACGCCCAGCACGCCGACCAAGAGTTCCGGCGATGGTCTCTCCGCGTAAATCAGCGCGCTGAACAGTACGCCGAAAATCGGAGTCGGGAACACGAAGACCGAAAGCAGTCCCGGAGAGTTCGTCTCCAACAGCCGCACCCAAAGGATGAACGCCACGCCGACCACGCCGAACGAGCAGTACAGCCAGGAGAGGATCGGTCCGATTGTCAGCGGGCCGACCAGCATGGGTTCCGTCAGACCCGCGCAGACTAGGAATATCGGAATCGAAAACCCGACCTGCCAAAACATCGCCTTCGTCGAGTCGATGGCTTGCACGAGCTGTTGGGTGTAGATCATCCGGCACGCCAGAATGATCGCGGTGACCGCGGCGAGGCCGTTGCCAAGCACCGGCCGCGGTGCGAGCGACGCGTCGGGCCTGCCTACTACTGCTACGGCCACGCCGCAGAACGCGAGCGCTAGGCCGATGACCCGCTGCCTCGACAGATGGTCGCCCGGCACGACAAAGTGGCCGATTACGTTGATGTAGACCGGAGCAGCATTGAGCAGCACCGAGGCATACGCGGCCGAAGTCCAGCCGATGCTGGTGTTCAGCATGATGATCTGGATGGCGAAGAACGCGCCGAGGAACAGCAGCGGCTTGACCTCGCCTGGCCTTGGCTTGAGTTCGACCCTTCCTGCTCGGGCCCAGATCCAAAGTACCGGCCAGCCGAGCAGCGTTCGCCAGAAGGCACTCCAGATCGGTGGAAAAGCGGCGAGCGAGACCTTGATGCCAACGATGTTCAGGCCCCACATCGCCGACAGAAGCAGGGCCGTGGCAATCGCCCCCCTGCTGAGTGCCGGAGAAACCTCACCCCTCATCAGGGGCCTTCCGGTACTTCGAACGAACTACGATCGTGATACCTGTCGAGACTGCCAGCGCGCCGCCGAGCAGTCGCCCCGTGATCTGCTCCCCGAAGAGCAGCGCGGACAGCAGGATCCCGAAGAACGGGACACTGAAGCTGTACACCGAGAGATTGCCGGCACTGTAGCGCTGGAGGAGCATGGTCCAGGCGACGAAGCAGAAGCCCGCGACGACTACGGCCTGATAGAGAATGGCGAGGACCGGTTCGTAGCCCAGAGGCTGGAGCAGAGGTTGCTCGAAGGCCAGGGCGAGAGCGAGAAATGCGGGCAGCGATAGGGCCATCTGCCAGATGACGGGGCGCAACGCGTCCATCCGTTGCACCAGATGCTGCGTGTAGACGATCCGAAGCGCTAGGAGGATCGCCGAAATGAGCATCAGGCTGTTCCCCAGGAGGGGGTTGGGCGCGAGTTCTGCGCTCGGGTGGCCGAGCATGACATAGGTGATGCCCCCGAAGGCGGTCGTCAGTCCTAGCAGGCGGGTCACAGTCAACCGATCGTCCTCGACGAAGAAGTGGCTGATCAGGTTGATCAGGACTGGGCAGGTGTTCAGAAGGATGACCGCGTACGCTGGCGACGTGTGGTGCACGGCTAGGTTGAAGACAGCGATTTGTGCCGCGAACATCGCGCTGAGATTCAGGATTGGACGGAGGGCATGGCCTTCCAGGAGAACCGGCTTGCCCGCCAGCCGAGTCCAGGCGGCCACCGCGATGGCGCCGGCCAGCATCCGCCAGAAAGCGCTCCAGAACGGCGGGATCGTCGCGAGCCCGATCTTGATCGAGACGATGTTGCCGCTCCACAGGAAGCTGACGACCAGCGTGGCGAGGCCGACCTTCCACGTCAGCGGATGGGTTGTGGCAAGCCGTTTCTCCGGCGGCTTCATGCCGCGGCCCCAAGGCTGTCCCTCAGCACCTCCGCGACATGGCGCGGCCGCCGGCTCGTGAAATGGTCAATCTGCTGCCTGCACGATACGCCGCTGACCGCTATTTCCGTATCTCTCCCAGCGGCTTCCACAGCGGGAAAGAGCCGCTCGGCTCCGATCTTCTCCGAAATCTCGTAGTGGCCCTTTTCGAAGCCGAAAGAGCCCGCCATCCCGCAGCAGCCCGAATTCACCTCCCGCACTGTCTGCCCCGGCACGAGACGCAAGGCGTCGAGGCTAGGCGCGGAACCGATTTGGGCCTTCTGGTGGCAATGCCCGTGGAACAGCACCTCTCGATCCGTGGGAATCCAGTCAATGTCCAGCTTGTCCTCGCGGGCAAGCTCCACCAGGAATTCGTCCAGCATCACGGCGCTGCCCGCAACCCGGTTCGTTGCATCGCCCGGAACAAGGTCTAGGTACTCGTCGCGCAGCGTGAGGAGGCAACTCGGCTCGCAACCGACGATCCGGATGTCACGGGAAGCGAATCCGTCGAATTCCCGGACGTTGTGCTCCGCCGCCGCCCGGGCATCATCCAGCAGTCCCTTCGACAGCATCGGGCGCCCGCAGCACACCTTGTCCGCCAGCACGACCTCGTATCCCGCAGCTTCGAGGAGACTGACCGCAGCCTTTCCGACCTGGGGGTAGTTGTAGTTCAGAAAGCAGTCGTCCAGCAGCACGGCTGTACCAACCCGCCCTGCGCGGGGGCCGGGCGAGCGCCTGCCGAACCAATTTCGGAAGGTTTCCGCCGCGAACGGCGGCAGGGACCGCCTGCGGTCCACGTGCAGGAGCTTCTCGTTCAGCCACTTGACCGTCCGGAGCGAGCCGGCCCAGTTGGCAAGGCCCGCCGCCTTGCTGCCGAGTTTGTAGATCGATTCGATTCGGCCGAACGCCCTGGCGTGGAGCGGGGTCCCGTGCTTGCTGTAGTAGTGCGATAGCCATTCGTACTTGATCTTGGCCATGTCCACGTTCGACGGGCATTCCGTCTTGCAGGCCTTGCACGCGAGGCACAGGTCCAGCACGTCGTGCATGCGGTGCGACGTGAATTCCTCGGCCGGCAGGCTCCCCGACAGAGCGGCTCGCAGGGCGTTCGCCCGGCCTCTAGTCGAGTGCTCCTCGTCCATCGTGGCGTGGTAGGACGGGCACATCGTGCCAGCCATTCGCTTGCGGCACACTCCGGCCCCGTTGCACATCTCGATAGCCCGTGCGAATCCACCTTCGCCCGAAAAGTCCAGCTTCGTTGCGATCGGCAGGGTCCTGTAGTCGGCCCCCCACCGCAGATCCTCTGTCAGGTCCGGAGCGTTAACGACCTTGCCCGGATTGAGGATGTTCTGAGGATCGAGGACGTTCTTCAGTTCAAGAAATCCCTTGTAAATCTTGTCGCCGAAGAGCCACTGGTTGTAGCGGCTGCGCGCAATTCCGTCTCCGTGCTCGCCTGACATCGACCCGCCGTAGTTCATCACGATGCCGAAGACTTCGTCCGCGATGGATGCCATCTTGCGAACTTCGGCAGGATCCTTCAGGTTGACCATCGGCCGCACGTGCAGGCAGCCCACTGAGGCGTGGCCGTAGTACCCCCCGTGGGCGTCGTACTTTTCGAGAATGCCCCGGAAGTCCTTCAGGAAGCGCCCCATCTTGTCGATGGGAACTGCCGGGTCCTCGACGAAAGCGATCGGCTTGTGGTCTCCCTTGACAGACATCAGGATTCCCAAGGCTTCCTTGCGGACGCCCCAGATCTCCGCTTGCCTGGATGGGTCCGTGACCCGGAGGTAGCCGTAGCCGATTCTCCTGGACTCCAGCAGTTGCCTGAGCCGGTCCAGCTTCGACTCGACTTCCGCTTGGGTCTCTCCGTAGTACTCCACCACCATCACCGCCTGGGCGTCGGCCTCGACCCAGCCCAGCTTGCCGGCGAAGGACGGATTGGCCCGAGCGTTGTTGAGAATGAACTCGTCGATCAGTTCCGCCGCCGACGGTTTCGTCGACACGATGGTCTCCGTGGAGTCGACGGCCTGAAAGACCGACCGGAAATGGACGACCAGGATTCCCTTCGCGGAGGGCGAGCGGACGACCCGCAGCTTGGCTTCGGTGATGACGGCCAGGGTTCCCTCGCAACCTACGATGACCCGGCTCAGGTTCAGCGGGCCCGGCACGCTGGAGTAGCCCGCGCCGTAGCGGTCGCCGTCCCGCACCAACTCGTCGAGATTGTATCCGCTGACCCGCCGCAGGATTTTCGGGAACCGGGCTAGGATCTCGTCGCGGTACTCGGCGCCGATCCGCGGCAGTTTCCTGTACATCGACGGCACGAAGCCATCGCCCTTGCCCAGAGTCGCGAGGTCGCCGTTGTGGACGGGCCGCAGCCAAGCATCCGAACCGTCCGCGAAGACGCAGCGGAGCTCGAGTACGTGGTCGATGGTCTTGCCGTAGATGATCGAATGCGAGCCGGCCGAATTGTTGCCGATCATGCCCCCCACCGTGCCCCTGCTCGCGGACGACGTGTTCGGGCCGAACTGGTAGCCGAGTGGCCGGAGGTGCCGTCCCAGCTGGTCCTGCACGACGCCGGGCTGGACACGAACCCAGCCTTCCTCGAGATTGGTCTCGAGGATCCCGTTCATATACTTCGCGAAGTCGATGTGGACGGCATGGCCGACCGTTTGGCCGGAGAGGCTGGTGGCGCCGCCCCGCGGTAGAACTGGGACTTGGTGGCGCGCGCATAGCTGGAGCAGCGATCGGACGTCGCCGTGATGTCGGGGAATGACTGCTCCGATCGGCTCGATCTGCCACACCGAGGCGTCGGTAGAGTACAGAATCCTCGAATAGCGGTCGAACCGCACCTCCCCCTCGATCTGACCGGCGATCTGGTGGGAGAGGTCGGTGGGATACGAGGGCATGGCTAGGGCGCGTGACCGGCCCGGCGCTACGCTCGCGCCCAGGCTTCCGCGTGCCGCGATCTCAGGTGCTCGCTCGCCGGATACGGCGGCTCAGGAGGGAAAGGCCGACTTCTATATTTTCGTCTTTTACGTTCGAAAAGGAAAGCCGCAGCGTGTTGGAGCCCCCTCCTTCGGCGAAGAACGGAGCGCCGGGGATGAACGCGACCTTGTCCTCCTCGATGCTCGCGCGAAGCAGGGTGAGCGCGTCGACGCCCTCCGGCAATTCCAGCCACTGGAACAATCCGCCCCTCGCCTTGCGCCAGCTGGCGAATGTGGCGAAGTGATTCTCGAGCGTCCGTTGAAGCGTCTGCGACTTAGCGGCGTAAAAGCGACGGACTTGCGCTGCTTGGTCGGCCATCCAGCCCCTCTCCAGAAAGTCGAGGATGATGCGCTGGCTGAGTGTCGAAGTGCAGAGGTCGCCTGTCTCCTTGCAGAACTCGATGCGCTTGACGATCTCTTCGGGGCCGTGGATCCAGGCCACCCGGAGTCCGGGCGAGAGGATCTTGGAAAACGTTGACATGTGAATGACGTGGCCCCGCTCGTCGAGGGCCTTGATCGGGCGGAGGGATTGCGGATCGATGCCCTCGAAGTAGAGCTCGCCGTACGCGTCGTCCTCGAACACGAGCAGTCCCTCCTTGACCGCGAGATCGTACAGGTCCTCTCTGCGAGCTTGGGACCAGACCGATCCGGACGGGTTTTGGAAGTTGGGAATCACGTAAACGAATTTGCAGGCCCGGCCTTGCCGGCGGGCTTGGGCGATGCGACGGGCGAGGTCATCCAGATCCATGCCGTCCTGGTCGCACCTGACCGCGAACAGCTTGGCTCGGAAGTTCTCGAAGGACGCTGTCGCCCCGATGTAGCTCGGCGATTCGACAAAGACCGCGTCTTCGGGATCGAGCAGCACCCGCGCGACGAAGTCCAGTCCTTGCTGCGACCCGCTAGCGAGCAGAGTTTCCTTGGGTTCCGTCTCGATTCCCTTGACCGCGCGGTCGCGCGCCCGAATCGCTGCGATCAGGCGCGCGTTTCCGCGTGTGACCGAGTACTGGAAGACTTGTCCGCCGTCGCGTTCGATCAGGTCGTTCTGGATCGTCCGGAACTGCTGGTGCGGGAACGTCTGCGCGTTCGGTGAACCGGCCGCGAAGGAGATCACGTCCGGCTGGTTCATCAGCCCCGTCAGCTGGCGGATGAGGGAGGAGCGCATTACGCGCGCGTCTCGCGACAGCAGGGCGGCTCGATCCATCCCCGAAGAGTATCAGAGGAGCGGGTCGTTCCAGCCCCTCGATCTGACCGCCGGACCGGACTTCAGCCTCGCGGATGGTACTCGTCGTATATCGCTCGCATCCGGGACCGCAACACGTGGGTATAGATCTCCGTAGTGGAAATGTCAGCGTGGCCGAGCATGAGCTGCAAGCTGCGGAGGTCCGCGCCGCGCTCGAGCAGATGAGTCGCGAAGCTGTGTCGCAGCAGGTGCGGCGTGATTGTCTGTCCTATGCCTGCCACGAGTCCGTACCGACGAATCAGCTTCCAGAATGCCTGCCGGGACATGGCGGTGCCTCTGGCCGTCACGAACAAGAACTCCGACGCGGCCTTCTTCAGAATCGGCTCCCGGAAGCGGAGCTGGTAGTCCTCGATCGCATCGAGCGCAGACCTTCCGACCGGCACGAGGCGGGCTTTGTCGCCCTTGCCGACGGTGCGCACGATGCCCATCTTGGTGTCGAGTTCGGCTGTCCGCACCGCGATGAGTTCGGATACTCGCAGGCCGGTCGCGTAGAGCAGCTGCAGCATGGCAGCGTCGCGATTGCCGAGCGGCGTCTCCGGGTCGGGGGCCTCGAGGAGCTGCTCGACCTCATCGAGGGTCAGGTACTTCGGCAGGCTCTTCCACTTCCCGGGCGTCTGTAAATTGGCCGTGGGATCCTCGCTGACGCGGCCTTGTTCGATCAGATAGCGGTAGAGCCCCCGAATGCTGCTCAGGTACCGAGCGACGGACCTAGCATTCATTCCGGCTCCGTACAGCTCTTGCAGGAATTCGCGAAGGTCATCGCCCCGGGCTCCGGCTAGCGCTAGCTCGCGCGCCGCGAGGAACCGGGCCAGGCGCGTCAGATCCCGGCGGTAGGCTGCGATGCTGTTCGCTGCGAGACCCTTCTCGATGCTGGAGTAGGCGAGGAATTCGCCCAGAGATTCGTCCTGCCGCGCCACTAGGTCATCATATGAAATGCGTCGCGACCCCATCATCTTGACATGCCCCCGACCGCGTACTAGGATGTCGGTAGCCAATAAACACTAGGGAGGCGTTCTGGCGAGTTCCACAACCAAGAAGGTATGCGTTAGGCGATTTGGCCTAAGTCCGCTCGAGGGCTACGTGTACCCGCATGGATACCTGCACAAGCAGGGAATCGAGGTCTTAGCGAGGTCGGCGGAGTCGGTGCTGATTCCATACGACCAGGTGCGAGCGGTCTATTTCGTGCGCGAGTTCGGCACCGACCCGGAGCAGCATCAGAGGAGAGAGTTCGCTTCCCGGCCCAAGCTCGGCGGCCTGTGGGTACGCATGCGATTCCTGGACGGGGAGGAACTCGAGGGCGTCATGCCGAACGACCTGAAAGTCATCGGCAATCACGGCGTCACACTCATCCCGCCGGATTCTAGGGGCACCACCCAGCGGGTTTTCGTGCCGAGTCGCGCAATGGAGACTTTCGAGGTGATGGGCGTGATCGGCAAGCCGAAGCCTCGCCCCGGGCCTAGGAAGAAGAAGGGTGCCGATGACCAGATGGGACTCTTCCCGAGGGAATAGCCGGACCGGGGCTGCCGCTCGGCCTATCCTTCGGCTTCGATCAGGCGTTCTGCCTCGATCGCTGCCATGCAGCCCGCGCCGGCGGCGGTGATCGCTTGCCGGTAGACCCTGTCCTGCACATCGCCGGCATGAAAGACGCCGGGGATGTTGGTCCGGGCCCCGCCGTGGGAGACGATGTAGCCCTGATCGTCGAGGTCGAGCTGGCCTCGGAAGATCCCCGTGTTCGGCACATGGCCGATCGCGAGGAACATCGCGTTCGTCTTGTGGTCCCACTCCCTGCCATCCCGCGTGCTCCGGAGCTTGAGATTCGAGACGGACCTGGACTCCGGGTCCTCGACGGCTGCGACGGTCGCGTTGGTGATCCACCGGATCTTGTCGTTCCGCTTGGCGCGGTCGAGCATGATCTTCGATGCGCGGAACGCCTCGCGACGATGGATGATGGCGACCTCGGTTGCGAACTTCGTGAGGAACAAGGCCTCTTCCATTGCGCTGTCACCGCCGCCGATGACCGTGACAGGCTGGCCACGGAAGAAAAAGCCGTCACAAGTGGCGCAGGAGCTGACACCGTGCCCTATGAGCGCTTGCTCGGACTCGATGCCCAGCCACCGGGCCGAGGCGCCTGACGCGACGATCAGGGTCTTGGTTTCAAGCATTTCCTCGCCGACCCAGAGTCTGAAGGGACGGGACGAGAGGTCGGCCCGAGTGATCTCTCCTTGCTTGTACGATGCACCGAAGCGTTGTGCCTGCACCTTCATTCGGTCGACGAGTTCCGGCCCCATGATGCCCTCGGGGAATCCCGGGAAATTCTCGACGTCGGTTGTCAGCGACAGCTGTCCGCCAGCCTCCAACCCTTCGATGACGAGAGGATCCAGGCTTGCGCGTGCAGTGTAGATTGCGGCTGTGTTCCCGGCACAGCCGGACCCGATCACGATGACGTTGTACATGGCTACACGGGCAGCGTAACGCGGCCCAACAGTCCCATTCTATCGACACGGTGGTTCGTTGAATCGGAGGCTGCAGGGCAGGCGCTCCCAGCAGGTTGCCGGGTGGGGGAATTCGCGCGCTTCCGGGATCCGGGGAAGGGAAGGGACCAGGCGACGTGCGCCGAGACCGACCGGGCGCACGAGAACAATGAATGGGGCTGCCCATGGGGTCGCCATTGGCCGGAGACCGGATAGACATGGGTCGAATCTGAGATGAACGAGTGGACGGGAACCCAAGCCGCCCGGCTAGCTCGATGACACAACCAGAAGTTGCAGTTCCAGCGGACGCGGGCGTTTCCGGTGCTTGTCCGGAAAGTTCGTCTTGGCGCAACGGCTCCAACCCATCCAATTGAGCTAGTTCTAGCGATTGGAAGAACTTCGCAGGGCGTCCAATTGAGAAATTGAGAGGGGACTAGGTCGAGGATGGGCTGCACCCTAAGAAGCTGAATTCTTCCGCGTCAGCACGCAAGCTGACTGTTCCCAATCTCAGGTCAAGAGCACGCCGTCACGGACGAGCAATCTGCTGATTCAGCAAGTCCAGCGGCGAGCGCTTGCCGTGACGGGCCGTTCCGGCCTCGGTGCGTCGGAAAATCTCGAGCCGACCCACGCCAAGCACCGGCAGCCGCCCGCCGTAGGTACGTCGATGCGCGAGCAGATCCGCCAAGTCCGAGGCGCGTTGACACCGATTCAGCCGCTGCGGTACGCTACGCTCATCACTGGCGGAAGGAGGTGATCCAGAGACATGAACGATAGTATCGCTAGTAGTACCAACCTGGACGGTGAGGTGGCCGAGAGTTAGCATTCCTGTTCGGACGTTCCGACTCCCCGTTCGTGCCAGTACGGGGACACAGCCACTGTGGACCGGCAACTCGCTTTTCCAGAGGTGCTACCGGTATCAGTAAACTAGGCGCGCAAGCGCCGCCCAGCCCCCGCGAGGCTTCGGTTTCGCGGGGGCTTCCTTTTTCGTATGAACCTTCTTGGCATCGAGACCTCGTGTGACGAGACTGCGGCTGCGGTGGTCGCTGACGGGAACTGTCTGCTCTCGAACGTCGTATCGTCCCAGTTCGATGTCCACGCGAAGTACGGCGGCGTCGTGCCGGAACTGGCATCGCGGGAGCACTTGCGCGCCATCGTCCCGGTCGTTCGCGAGGCGCTGGGCGAGGCGGGCATCGGATATCGGGAGATTGATGCGATCGGCGTGACCTATGGGCCCGGCCTGATCGGGGCGCTGCTCGTAGGGTTGACTTACGCCAAGGGGCTGGCCGCGTCTCTGAATGTGCCCTTGCTTGGCGTCAACCATATCGAGGGGCACATTCACTCCGTCGTGCTAGAGAAGCGCGCGACCGGCGGCGAGGTGGAATTTCCAGCCCTGGCCTTGGTCGTCAGCGGAGGACATAGCCACATGTTTGTCGCTCAGCGTCCGTTGCCGGACACCTACTCGTATCGCCTGCTGGGTCGTACGCGGGACGACGCCGCCGGCGAGGCGTATGACAAGGTCGCCAAGCTCCTGGGCTTCGGCTACCCCGGCGGGCCGGTTCTCGACAGGCTGGCTCTTCATGGGAATCCTGATGCCGTGAAGCTTCCTTCCGTCCGCATGAAGGGGAACCGCCTGGACATGAGCTTCAGCGGCCTCAAGACGGCAGTCCGGCGCTTCGTGAATGGCGCGAACCTGCAGGACGAGATCGAGCGGAGGCGGGCGATGTTCGCTGAGGGCCGTCCGTCGATCGAGGCCCTGCGCGAGTCCGCCAGCAACACTTGCCTGGACTTGGTCGCTTCGTTCCAGCGCAGGACAGTCGACGAATTGCTTCGCCGCGCCGAGGAAGCCGCCGAGGGAGAGGACGTCGAGTCCGTGATCGTCACCGGTGGAGTCGCCGCGAACTCCGGCTTGCGGAAGGCCTTCTCGTCCCTCTCGCTGCCGGTCTATTTCCCGACACTGGCACTCTCTACAGACAACGCTGCCATGATCGCCGCCGCAGCCTATCCTCGCTTCCTTCGAGGGGAATCCGACGGATTCGACCTCGCCGCGCAGCCGTCGCTGCGACTGGCTTGATCGGCGAGATCTACGGCAGCCGGACTTTGTAGAGTACGTCGGAACCCACGAGGCCGTTCTGGTCCCGGGTCACGATAAAGGACCATCGGCGGTCTGGATTCCACTCGATGCGGATGGACTGCTGCTGCGCCGACGACAGGTCGTAGCTGTAGATCAGAGTCAGATCGTCCGCAATCTGCTGCTCCGTGGATATCCTGGCGCTGGGATTCGCTTCCAGTCCCCCGATCTGTGGATCGACTTTGAGGCGGCTGACCCCGAAGAATCGCTGAAGGCGCTTGGACACCGGGCGGGCGATCGCTTGGCTTAGAAGGGCATCGGCTCCGGTCTGCACGAGGGATTGCTGCTGAATGCGCCTCTGGGATGCAATGCTCGGGTCGACCGTTGGTTCCTTTCCGACGACAATCAGGTTGACCAGGTCGTGGAACGGCAGAGGCGGGTCGGAGCGGTAGCTCAGGTCAAGCGACTGCGCCGGCCCGGAAAGCACCAGCGCCAAGTCGACGTCTCTGATGCGGGTCTCGAGTTCGACGTTCAGAACGGGCTCCGCCTGCAGCGGATTCAAGAAACGGATGTCCCCGCGATTGATCCGGTAGTGCGTCCCCAGCATCCGGATCTCGCCTTGGTCGATTCCGATCGTTCCGAGCATGGCAGGGGCTGCGACCGTTCCCATCACGTCCAGGTCAAGATCGGCTTCTACGTCTCGAACCAGATCGGTTTCCACCGGAAGCTGCGAAACCGCCCCGATATGAACCTGGACCTGCATGCCCTGAAACATCGACGCGGCTGCTTGATCGCCTTCGGGCTGGTCCAGGCTGGAGAACAGATCGGAGAACGACAGGCCTTCGCGCAGCGACATTCGCGATATCACTACATCTCCGTTCAGGATGCTCGTAGAACCGACCCCGGCCAGCGTGAAGTGACCGTCGATCACGCTGCTCACGCTCTCCGGATAGTCGACTCGCATGTCCTCTGCAGTGGCCTGCAAGCGGTACTCGAAACCCGAATCGCGGTAGGTCATGACGCCGTCGAAGCGGACATTTCCTCCGCCCGACGCTGCCTTCAGGTCCTCGATCTTCCCTTGGCCGTTCTCGAACGTGACGGTGCCGTTGATATCGTTCAGGCGGAGCGGGATCCCGCCACTGCCCAGGGTCGCATCGACCAGTTCCACCGAGCCCTCGAACGAGGGTTGGTCCAGGGTTCCTAGCAGGCGCATCCTGATGCGCGACGTGCCGTCCGACTCGAGTCCTGGAATCAGTAGTTGGAGCAGCACCAGGTTGAATGTCCCGTCCAGCCCGACGTCGACGTTTCGTTCGCCACCCAGCGCGATCGACCCGTCAATCTCGAAGTCCGTGCCCGGTCCGCCCATGGTCATGGAGTCGAAGCGCAGCGCGCCCAGTTCGATTCCCCAGCGCATCGGGAATACGTTGGACATCACGTAGGTGCCTTCGCCCGGAGCGGCGATGCGCAGCTCGGCCCCGTCGATCGTGCCGTTCGCCTCGAAGCTGTCGGCGACACCGATCACCCCGCTGAATCCTGCCGATCCCGTGACCGAGCCCTCGGTGGCGCCCGTCGGCAACTTGAGGAATTCGGCAGCCCGCGACGTGTCGATCTCTCGAAACTCCACGCTGCCGCTGTAGCTAGCCGGGTCGATCTGCCGAAGGTCGGCATTGCCACGGACCGCGCCGCCGAACAAGCTCGCGCTCCAGTCGAGGTCGATGTTCTGCCGCTCGCGACCGGAGCGGATGCCGCCTGTCCATTGCCCGAGGGAAAGATCGTTTCTGTGCAGGTCGGCCACTTCCCAGTGCCCGTCCAGCTCCAGCTTCCGGAGCAGGCGCCCGCCGCCGAGCAGACCCGACGCCTTGAGTTCGAATTGAACCGCGCCGGTCAGGCCGGGCATCAGAATTCGGCCCCAGTCGAACTCGTCCAGCTGCCAGCGATTGCTCGCCATGTCGAGTTCGACCTCCTGGGTGTCGTGGTCGACCGAGCCCGAGAATCGGAGCCTCGAATCGCCGCGTTGCAGCACCGCCTTCGCCAGGTCGAACTTCCCGGACTCGTACAGGATCTCCGCTTCCAAGCCATCGAACCCTTCGCCGAAGAAACTCGGGGACTCCACTTGGATGCGGCTGCTGGCTGCAGGATTCTCTAGGGAGCCCGTCAGGTCAACCTCAATGGCCAGCACACCTTCGATGGGAAGGCCGAATCCGCTTGCCCCCGCGAGCTTGGCGGCGTCCATGCGGTTACCCGAAACTTGCAGTTGCAGCGCTGCGTCGCCTCGGATCGGAAGCGTACCGTGCATGCTAAGGCGGCCGTCGCCATCGACCAGCTGCCCGTCGAGGATTTCGATCCCTGTCGGCGAGAGCGTCCCCCGCAACGAGAACCGCTCCCATTGCTGGCCGCTGAACTCGAAGTCTCTTATGGAGAAGTCGCCGTCCAGGATCGCTTCGGGCTCTTGTCCCAGCCTGCCTCGCATGTCTCCGCGAAACGAGAACTGACCGTCGGGCATGGTCGAGGGCAGCACCGCCTGCGGCTGGACTGCGGCGAGGATCCTTTCAACGGCTTGCCGAGACTCCATCGAAGCCTCGACCTGCAACTCCCCGTACATCTCGCCATTGATCGAACCGTTCACCGACACGCGGGCGTTCGGCGAATTGAGCTCAAGGCTGGGAACTGCAATGGTCCCGTCCCGGCTGTTGTATTGAATCGAGCCGCTGCCCTCGAGCGGGAAGTTAGACGGGCCACCCGTTGGTTGGACCACGATGCCGAGATCGTAAACCAGGCCGTTCGAAAGCGAGCCTGACGAATCGAAACTAACGTCGAGGAGACCGCTCCAAGCTATCGAGCCGATGCCGGCCGCCTTTGTCAGGTTGCTCAGCAAAACACCTCTCACGCTCCCCGCAGCCGAAACCGAGGGCGTGTCCCACGGCTGCTGAAGGCCAACCGCGCCTGTGATTTCGCCGCCGAGCATCGTGCCGGAAATGCCGGTGACTTCCAGGCTTTCCAAGTCGCCCGCAACGCCCGCCTCGAAGGAGCCTTCCGCGTCGAAGCCTGAAACCGCAACATTGCTAGCGACAACCCGGCCGTCGTAACCAAGCTGTCCGGATCTCGAGTCCCACCGCAGCTTGCCCTGCGCTCGCACCGTCCCGGTCAAGTCGCGCATGTCGGAACCTACCAGGTTGACCAGAACCTGAAGATCTGCCATGGCGGAGTAGCTGCCCTCGAATTGCGGCGATTCCATGTTCCGCAGTCTGCCCATCGCATCGAAAGACAGCGCATCGCCAACCAGCTTGGCGGCATGGATTTCAATCCCTCGACTGCCGGCAACTGCTGACACGGAGATCATCGAGCCGCGCAGCGGCTGCCGCCCTTCGGCACCCCACTGCGGATCCGCAAGACTGGCATCGATGGCGTACTGCCCGGTTGCCGGGTCGACGGTCGTGAGGACCTCTAATCCGGAGCCGCTGAACTCCATATCGTGCGGCTCGCCGTTCCAGTCGATCGAACCGCCGCTGAGTTCGAAGTGGCGAACTGTGATTCCATTTGCGCCGTCCAGCAATTCCGGTCTCGGAATGTTCGAAGATCCATCCTCTTCGATCCTCACGCGCACGAGCGGTTCCTCGACGCGAAGGGTCTCCAAGTAGGTCTGCCTGCCGATGAAGCTGTGCCAGTCGAGCACGACAGACGCCCGCGGCACCGTCAGCAAAGGCGGGGCTCCGCCATCGCCGCGGTCGCGGATCTCCAGGCCCTCGACTTCGAATGACAGGCGCGAGTCCCCGAAGCGCAGCTTCTCAATCGAAACGGATGCCCCAGTGGCTGCTTCAATCTCATGCAACAGAGCGTCACGGATCTTGTCGCCCAGCCAGTCGCTGCGGATCACCGCCTCGAAACTACCCCAGCCGAGGCCTAGAAGGCCTGCGAACGCAAGCGCGACCCGCGTCCGGCGCGATGCGACGAGTCTCCGGATCACGGGTTTGCCCTCCCTCCAGGACTGAGCCGCGATTCGATTCGGTTGAGCGATCGGAGTACGTTCAGACGCTCTTCCAGCAGCTCGTTCGCTTGGCGCTCGACGATCACCTCAGCGATCGCGGCCGACACGGCTGCCAGGGGTGCGACGGCCTCTCCCAGCGCGCGCTGCTGGCGCGAGTACTCGTCCCGGTAGTACGCCTCGATAGCTGGCTGTCCGGCATCCAGGCCGGTCTTGAAGCGGAATGAGACGTATCGCTCGAACGAGATTTGCTCGTCCAGGAAGGAGCGGCAGTCCGCTTCGGTCAGGCGGTAGTGCAGGAGTGCGGCTTCGAAATCGCGTCCGCCCAGGAACCGCTGTGCGCGAAGCATCTCGATCTGCTGCTCGACCTCGTCCTCTTGCACGATCAGGAACGGCGTGAGCAACAGGTCCTGGAGGATCAGGCGCCGGTCAATCAATCTTCGGAGCACGTTCTCTCCGCGATCTCCGATCCCGACGAAGTCCGAGTTGTTGAGCAGGGCCTCCAGTCGGATTTCAAGATCGATCTCGGAGAGCGTGACAGCCTCGGTCCCGACAATCGCGACGACGCGATCCACAATCTCAGACTCCAGGCCCGGCGGCCCGAGCAGACTGGCAATCGCCATTGCGACGGCGCTCAATCCCTTGGTCGAACGAGAGCGCATGGCTAGAAGGTCTGTCCTAGGGAGAAATGGAACTGGAGTGCCGGAATGCGCTGCTCCCGGAACGTCCCCATCCCCGTCAGGAGCTGTTCGCGCGTCCCGTCGAATCCGACGAAGCGGGGGGGGTTCGGGCTGAACGCGAGGTCAAAGCGGACCGGGCCGATCGGCGTCCGGTAGCGGATACCCAGGCCCAGCGCATGCACCATGTAGTCAAAGTCGAACTCCTTCGTCCCCATGTCGTTGACGCGGACGTGCTGGTTGGAGCGAAAACTGATGCGGCCGGGGCGGGAATATACGTTGCCCGCGTCGTGGAAGAGCACGCCGGAGATATCGCTGCCGATCAAGGGGAACCGCAGCTCCAGGCTGTTGAGAAACTGGGACCCCCCGCCCAGTGGGAATCCTGTCGCCGGATCCCGCGGGCCGGCTTGGTTGTAGGCGAAGCCGCGGTGCGAGTTCGCGCCGCCTCCGAAATACCGCTCGGAGAGGGGAATCCTGGGATCCGGCCGGCCGGCGAACCTCGCGAACTGGACGCCCTCGACGCCGTGCCCCGCCCACGGGAGGTTGACGCCGAGCTGCATCGTGCGGGCGAACACGACTCGCGACCGAAGTCGGTGATAAGTGCTGTTCTGCGCAAGCAATCTCGCGAAGTTGGGCTGGGCTCCTAAGTACTTGGATGCGAGCGCGACGTTCACGGTGTTGTAGATGCCCTTCGTTGTGTCCGTCGGGTCGTCCCTGCGGTCGGAAATGTAGGTTCCGGAAATGAACCCTACCCGGACCGGCTGGGAAATCAGGGGAACCAGCAGCGGCTCGATATTCAGGGTGTTCTCGTCGACAGAAGTCCGCCGGTAGGCGTACCGGTACAGCACCGTGGTCCTGGTGTTCATCTGCTGTGTCAGCTGGATAGCGCCCTCGAGCCGGCGGCCTGCAAATGTGTTGACGTTGCGGAAAGTGTCGTAGAGACCGCTGACGGTCAGCCGCCACCGGTCGGAATCGAACCAGCGCGGAGCCTCGTACGTGAACAGGCCCCTCTGCTGAAGGAGAGATAGGCGTGTTCGGAAGCCCATCGTGTGAGCCTTGCCCCGGACGTTCAGCCGAGTTACCTCCAGCGTCACGCGAGGACTGAATGTCGCGTCCCCAGCGGGGTTGGTGAGTTCCGCCGTGTTGCGGCCGATGCGGGCGAACTCGGCCCCTCCGCCAACTCCCACGGCCCAGCGCCTCGCCTCCTCCACCTGGACGAGGACGTTCTTGGATTGCTCGACCCCGTCTGGATTCTGGAGTGCCACCTCGACCTTGGAAAACACGCCGAGGTCGTAGAGGTTGCGTTGCGTCGCGAACATGCTTGCCTGCGAGAGCGGCCCGCCGGGAACGAGGTCCGTTCGACGCGCGAGCACGGTTTCCCTCGTCCTGCGGGATCCCGAAAGGAACACCTCCCCCGTACGAATCGGCTCGCCTTGATCGACCTCGTAGTAAACCACGGCCTCGTGGGGCGACCGCCCCTCCTCGGCACGCCAGTTGAACGCCACTTGCTGGTAGCCGTCGTTGAAGTATTCCGCCAGGATCCGCTGGCGGTCCGAGGCGACGTTGGCCTCGCTGAATGGTTGGCCAGGCGCGGACGCGAAGTCGAACTCGGCCTCGCTGACGGGGAAGTCCGCGAATCCCGCCGTGACAAGGCCCGTGACAACGGTCGGCTCGCCTTCCTCGATATCGATACGAACTGCCAGATCGTTCGGTTGGCCTAGGTAGCCTTCGACCAGCTGGCCCGATACCTCGGTGTCGCGATATCCGTTCGAGGAGTAAAGCTGTCCGATCGCTCGCAGGTCCTGTTCGAGCAAAGCCCTACTGTATTCGCCATGTCTCGCCCCGGGGCCGCTCTCTTGCAATTCCATGCGCTCGCGGATCGTGGTCGTGTCGAAGAACCGGTTTCCGCTGATCTCGACGGCCCGGAGGACTTGCCGACGGCCTCGATTGACGCGGTAAACGATCGATATCCTCTCCGCCGTCTCACTCTCGACCTCGTACTCGACCGTCGCGCCGAAGTAGCCCCGGGATTGGAAGTAGTTCTCCAGGTTCTCGCTTCCCGCTGCCAGGAGATCGTCGTCGACGACTCCCCGTGCGTAGATCGGCAGGAAACGTCGAAGCCTGGTATCGCGCGCGCCAGCCCCTTCGATACGAACCAGCATCTTCGGTCCCGGCTCGATCTCTGCCACCAGCGTCAATTCGTTGTCAGACGGTCGGTGCTCGGCAACCTCCACGCGAATTGCGGATCGCCAGAGGTCTTGATCCTGGAAGTGCTCTCGCAACAGGCCGATCCCGCGTTGGAGGCGGTCCCGCCTGTACTCCACCCCTCGAGGCCAGCGCGCGATGGTTCGGATTTCGGCGCTGGCTAGGGGCTGGTTCGTCCCGACCACAAGCAATGCTCCGATCCGCGCTCGCGGGCCGACTGCTACGTTCAGCTCAAGGTGCGCCTGCTGCGTCGACGCGTCTCGTACGAGGCGGTGGTCGACAACGGGCTGTCGATACCCATGCTCGACAAGCAGGGCCCGGACGGAGCGCAGTGCCTGCCCTAGCTTCTCCTCGGTAAATAGCTCTCCCAGGCGCAGTTGCGTTGCGTTAACCAGCTGCCCTTCGGACGGGGGACGCGGCACGCCGACGACCCGTACGTTGCCGACGAACCAGGCCGGTTCGGTTAGGAACGTCAGGCGCACTCCCTCCCCAACCCGCTCCGCGTCCGCCTGGATGTCCGCGAAGCGCCCGGTCCGGAACAGGGCATGGATCGATTCTCGAAGCGTCTCCGGCCGCAGCGGCTGCCCCACCTGAATTCTCAGGCCTCGCTCGGCCAGCGCCCGCACGCTTGCGGACAGGGGCGGGTCGAACCGGATCTCGGTTATGGGAAAGCCGATGGAATCCAAGCCGAGACACGGAACCGCAGCAAGGATCGAAAGCGGCAGAACGGTCAGCCAGAGGCGTTGCAACGCTACACAAGGATAGTACGGCGAAGCCCCGCCGTGACGGATCGCGGGATCATTCTCTGGCTGGCTCACGGGCACGCACTGCTAGGATCGAATCGTACCGGTGGCAGAACCGCCCTTCCATGGACAACAGCGACCGCTATTCGCGCCAGCAACTGCTCCCCGAGATTGGCGAGGAAGGGCAGCGCCTTGTCTCGACTTCGCGCGCTGTCGTCGTGGGATGCGGGGCATTGGGGACCGTCCACGCTTCGCTATTGGTCCGGGCCGGAGTAGGCGAAACCGTACTGATCGACCGAGACTACGTCGAAGCGACCAATTTGCAGAGGCAATGTTTGTTTGACGAGCAAGACGCCGAGGAGGGTACGCCGAAGGCCGTGGCGGCGGCTCGGAGCCTCCGCAGGGCGAATTCCGACGTGAGCGTGGTGCCCGCTGTGAAGGACCTGACGCCGTCCAATGCGGAGGCGCTCCTTGCGAACGCCGATGTCGTTCTCGATGGGACGGACAACTACGAGGCGCGCTACCTGATCAACGACGTGGCGGCGAAGCAATCCATCCCGTGGATCTACGGTGCGGCGGTCGGGACGAAGGGATCGGTCATGCCGGTCCTGCCGGGCCGGACCGCTTGTCTTGCCTGCATGTTCCCCGTCGCTCCCGGATCCCGCCAGCCAACTTGCGATACGGCAGGGGTTCTGAATGCGATCACGTCCCTCATCGGGTCGCTGCAGGCAGCCGAAGCGCTCAAGATCCTTGCGGGCCGGACCGAGGCTGTTTGCGCGAGGCTCGTGTCGCACGACGTGTGGACTGGTGAGCGGTCGTCCGTCAGAACGGATCGCGCGGACCCCGATTGCGCGACTTGCGTTCGACGCGAATTCGCGCATCTGGACGCGGACACGCGTGGATCGGCCAGGATTTGCGGTCGAGACGCCGTGCAGGTGCCCGGAGGCGACCGGCCCGTGGACCTGGCTGCATTGGCCGAATCCCTGGCCCGACTGGGCGGAGTCCGTTCGACCGAGCATGTCGTGCGTTTCTCCTGCCCGCCCCACGAATTGACTGTCTTCGCCGACGGGCGAGCGATCGTGAAGGGAACCCAGGACATGCGCCTCGCCCGCAGCCTGCACGCCCGCTACGTCGGCCTCTGAATCCGAGCCAGGCTGCCGGGGGCCGATGCCGCTTGCCGCGCGCCTGGGCCGGGTGTCTCGCCGAGATCCCCGTCTTTGGGAAGCTTCGCTGCTTCCGCTAGCTCGAGCTTGTCGATCTTGCGGAATCGCGACGTGATTTTGCGGGCCGAGGTCTGCACTCGGGCCACGTCCTCGTCCGCTTGGCGGATATGGGCGGCGAGCTTTTCCATGCTCGCCTCGAACCGGTGGAAGTCGTTCCCAAGGAGGCGCAGATGCTCCTGGATCTCGTGGACTTCGCGGCGGGTGGCCTCGTCCTTGAGCACGGAACGCGCGGTCGTGAGGACCGCCATCAGCGTGGTCGGCGAGGTCAGCCAGACGTTCTTCCTTTGCGCGAAGTCGACTAGCTCGGGGTGGGACGCGTGGATTTCAGCAAAGACAGCCTCGGCGGGGATGAACAGAACCGCTGAATCGCACGTCTCGCCGGGGACGACATACTTGCTCGCGACGTCGTCGATATGAACCCGCACGTCCCTCGCGAAGTCCCGGCCCGCGCGCAGTCTATCCGACTGGGGCAGGGAAGGATCGACCTTCCGCTTGAAGTTGCTCAGGGGGAACTTGGAATCGATCGCGATATTGCCCGTGGGCGCAGGGAGGAACAGCATGCAGTCCGCGCGCTTGCCGTTCGAGAGCGTGTGCTGCATCTTGAAGCCGTTGGGCGGCAGGATGTTGCTCACGAGGGCGTGCAACTGGACTTCGCCGAACGCGCCCCTCGCCGATCGGTCGGCCAGGATTTCGCGCAGGGAGACTACATTCGATGACAGCTCGGTGATTCTCTCTTGTGCTTGGTCGATCAGCGCGAGGCGCTTCACGACATCGGCGTAGGTCCGGTCGGTACGTTCGAATCCGCTTGACAGTCGCTGGTCGATCTCGCTGCGCAGTGCGTGTGCCTGTTCGATCTGCCTGCGGCCTTGCTCGTCTAGCCGGGCGTCCAGGCGAGAGAGCGAGGAGCGGACTGCCGCATTCTCGTCGGTCTTCGCTGGTTTCGAACGCACGAACGTCGCCACGTTCAGCGCGACCAAGACTAGGATCAGGCAGATCAGTGCGAGCGTGACGGGATCCATACTTTACGCTACCGCGATGGCTTTTGCCCCGGTTCCGGCGGGGCATTCGATCTTCTCCGTGCGCTCTTCGGCCAAGTCACCGTGACCTCAGCGGTTCGCGACGAGGTGCTAGCTGGCGGAGAGGGGCCCGGCGTTCGGGAGCTGTCCGATGCCGTCACGGATGGATGGACTGCGGTGGTCCCCGCCCGATCAATCACAGCACTGTCCACGCATCTGGATGCCGGGGAAGAGAGCACTTCAAGCTCCGCAATCGAGCACCTCGGCTCAAGCCTGGGGCTGATGGACGAGATGCTTGGCAGACCATACGCGGGAGCGTGCGGCCTTGACGTTACTGGACTGGCCGGTGTGCTGCTCGCGGCAAAGCCTGCCGCCGTCGTTCATAGCGTGCGGCCATTCTTGGAGTGCCTGGAAGAGAGCAATTTCAGGCTATCCAAGAAATTCGTGCTCGCGATCATCGAAGAGGCGGGAGAATCGCAAGGGAAAGGCAATAGGAGTCAGTTCTTGGAACATCGTCCGCTGCTGTGACCCGCCAGCACCGCAAACTTCAATCGACTTCTGTGTCTCGTGACGAGCGCTCGACAGATGACGGCCCGCCTTGGACAGGCGGGATCGCGTCCGCGCGCCGAGCCATGAAATATGCGGTCTGTCGTCGAGTGCTGTTAGGGGTGCGTTCGAGAACCGCTAGACAGCGTCGACCCAGACCGGGCTGGACCAGGCCAGTTCGCCGTTGGATTCGAAGACCCTTGCGTAGTACCAATCCGTTTCCGTTCCGTCGCCTTCGTCCTCCGCGGTAAACGCCGTTTCCCAGTTGTCGCGGAACACGATCCGATGCAGCATCGCCGACTCCCAAGGGAAAGGCCTTGTGAAGAGCATCTCGTTGGATTCGGTCAGATCCCCCAGCGTCTGGGTAAGGGAGCACTTGGTGGGCTTCGTGCAACGGACCGTGACCCTGGTTTTCTCGTCGCCTCGCACACGCAGCACGAGCGCCTTCTGGGAATAGTCGTCCAGCTGCTGCTTGAGGGCTGTGTGAGATTGCACCCGCACCGACGTCTCGTTGCTGCTGACGATCTTGTCGCGCCTGAATTCGTCTAGCGGCCCGGATGTGAAGCAAGGATGAAATCCCTCGATGCGTCCTCCCTCGACCTCGAAGGTGAAGTCCCAATCGGCCGTGCCGCCCCAGCCAAGCGCGGGCCACGGCCCCCAGCCGTATTCGAACCGTACGACCACCGGCTCGTCCCAGCGATTTGCTCCGGGTTGACGATCAACCGGAAAGTCGCGGTGGATGACGCGGCCGTTCTTGACGATCTCGACGCGGTCGATCAGGTCCCACCCGCGCACGCTCGCACGGATCTCCCTAGTCTTCGAGTAAGGGATCTCCCGGCCCATCATCGCCCCGTTCACTGAGAAGTCGAGCTCGATCCGATCCCCTGTCACGGCGTATGTCCGCCGGTTTCTCAGAGCGTCGAAGATGGCTTCTCGGCTCAGCTCGCGGGCCTTGACGACCGCCAGTCCTTCCCGATACCCGCCTGGATATCCGAGATGGTCGTCCGTGCTCGCAACGACGCCGAACCGGTGGCCTTCGCTGAGGTAGTGCTGCAAGGTGTGCCGCGTCCAGCGACCGCCCTCGGTGTGCCGCTTGTACGGATGAGGTGCGCGGTCGTGCTCGGCGCAGCCCCATTCGGAATGGATCTCCAGGACCGGGGATACTGCGGGATCGATGCCTGTAGACGCTGTGCCGCGATGCCCCAGCCGGTTGGACGGATGATGCGGTACCAGGATGCAGCCCCTCTTCTTTGCGAACGCCTGCAACTCATCCAGAGGCTCGATCAGCTCGTAGTCTCCTTTCAGGTCCGGGAACAGGATGTGGTAGTCGCCCTCCATCGTCCCGTGGCGCTCGTAGCCGAGGATCGTCGTGAAATTGCCCGGATCGTCGAATTCCCGCGCGAGCTTCACCACGTCAGGCCAGCGTGCCTTCGCGACGGCAAAGCCGTTGCGCCACTTGTACTCGATCTTGCCGTCGTACTCGCCGACGTCTGGCCAGTAGGAATGCGGCGTGAAAGCGTAGAAGTCCAAGTGGTTGCGAGCCACCTCGAAGCTGCGCTCCAAGGTGCCCTGGGCGTAGCCGACTTGATTGTGATTGTGCAGGTCTCCGAAGTAGTTCTTGTAGTCCGGGGCGGCTGCGGCTTGGACGGCGCCCGCGGCGGCTGGCGCGGCCTTGGCCAGCGCCGCCCCGGTACCTGTGTGTGCGCAGTGGCGGATCCAATCTCGTCTGGATAGAGTGTCTTCGATCACGATGCTTGCTTCTCGAACGGCAGCGATTCACTAGTGAGAACGCGGCGCACTCATGCTATCACGAGCCAATTTTGTTCAAGGTAACCGGTCATGGAAAGGCTCTGCCGTTCGCTTTGACCGCAGCTTTCAGGCTGGCCCACAGATTCAGAATCGAAGTTCAAGTGCTCCGACACCACCGTGTCGGGCGGACCCGTTTCGCCGACTACAGACGCTTGGCGTAAACGAAAAACGCCCCGCGCTCCGTCCCGTCCGATGCCTTGAACAGCGTATCCATGGTCGTCTTCCCAGCTGGCAGGTCCATCGTGAATTGAACGCCCGACGCTCCGTCCGGAACAGGTGCGCTTGACTCGGTCTCGCCGATGCGGAGAGTTGCTTCCGATGCCTCAATCGGATGGTTCGCTGGCTTGTCGCGCTGGTACAGCTCGAATTCGTAGGTGCCCGCTTGGGTGACTTGGATGTTCCAGGTACCGTTCACGGCTGGCGCCCTGCTCACGTGTCCTTGGTTCCACGGAACCTGAACCGAGTCGTCCGGAGGCAGCCAGTCATGGGCAGTGATGCGGGCCGGATTCTCGGCGTCCGAACCAATGTCCAAGTGTACGTGCTGCTCGAAACGATCGTCGATCCGGTCCCACCACGAGTCGTATTCCTCCCGCAGGGCCGCCACCACTTCAGGCTCCGCTTCCGCGATGTTCTCCAGCTGTCCCGGATCGGCCTTGATGTCGTAGAGTTCCTCGCCATTGACAAGCCGATGCTGCTCGGTCATCACGGCACTCTTCCGCCAGCGCTCCGGGAAGCGGATCCGCTGCGAATGCACCGTTAGCGTACGGTCACTCCATTCTCCGCCGCGCAGCAAGGGAAGTAGGCTGGATCCGTCCCAGTCCAGGTCGGGGCGATCGCCCGCACCCGCGACATCCGCGAACGTCGGCAGCACGTCGATGTGCGCTGCGAGATTCCCCACGTCCCTTGGCTCGCCCAGGCTTCCGCTCGGCCACCTCATGAAGAACGGCACTCTATGGCCGCCATCGTACTCCGACCCCTTCTTGCCGCGCATCCCGGCGTTGAAGCCCTGCCAGGCGGCTTCCGCCTCCTCTTGCTCCGCCCGCGCAAGCAATTGCGTGTTCGACGATCCGACGCGCTGGGTCGGATGCGTGTTCGTCACGCCTGCGGCCGTGCCGTTGTCCGTCATGAAGACGAGAAGCGTGTTGTCCGCGATGCCGAGCTCTTCGAGCTTAGCGCTGAGACGTCCCATGTTGTCATCGATGTTCTCGATCATTCCGTAGAACTTGTCCATCGGGCTCGGGACGCCCATGTCCGCGTACGGCTTGGAATACGACTCGTCGACGAGGAACGGCCCGTGGGGTGCGTTTGTCGACAGGTAGACAAGAAACGGTTCGGAACCGCCCGCCACCTGCTCGTCGATGAACCGCATCGCGTTGTCGAAGAACACGTCCGTGCAATACCCCTCGTAGGCCTCTGGCGTGCCGTTGTGCCAATACGTGTCGTCGAAGTAGTCGTTTCCCCAATAGTCGGGCGTTTGGCCGACTCCCCCGCCTCCGTGGTACACGGCTTCCTGGAATCCGCGATCGATCGGGCGGTATGGAGACGTGTCGCCCAAGTGCCACTTGCCGAAGAATCCAGTGGCGTATCCGACGCCTGCAAGCACATCCGCGAACGTCCTCTCGTCGCGATGCACGATGGACCGGCCCATGATGGTGTGCCAGACTCCGGTGCGCGACGAGTAGCGTCCAGTGACCAGCGCCGAGCGCGTCGGCGAGCATGTCGGGTCCACATGGAAGTTCGTCAGGCGCACGCTCTCGGCATGGAGCGAGTCGAGATTGGGGGTCCGGATGGTTGTGTTCCCGTGGGCACCGACATCCCCGTATCCTTGGTCATCGGTCATGACGAGGATAATGTTCGGCCTGTCGTTGATAGGCCCTTCGCAGCCCAGTCCCGTGATCAGCACGACCAGCGCTATCGCGACCGCCGCCGGGCGTATGTTTGATTCAATCGAACGCATCTTGTTGCTATCCTCGCTAGTTCGGTTGAACATACCACACGCCTGCCTGTGACGGGACGGCGGGGCGATTCCGCGGTTGGTGCCGGGTTGCTGCTACGGCTCCTCCTTGAGGATGGCCGCGCACTCGACGAGCGGCGAAGGCGTTCGAAAGTGGTGCTTTCAGGCGGCTACCCAGTCTTCGGCGATCTGCGCCTGGGCGGTCACAAGCGGCACTTCTCCTTAGCAAATCAGTTGCATCAGCCGGTCTTCCAGTGCGTCCTTGTCGCTGACGTTCGACGCCGGCCTCCGGTAGGGTTGCGGCTTCAGGCTATGGGTCGCTGTTACGCCTCCGAGATCGAGAGGCACGAGGTGATCGAGCTCGTAAATCATGGGCGACGGATCCGGCATTCCATGGGCGCGGCAAATCTCAAGCGCGATTTGCCGGCTTACCAGGACGGCCGACAGCTCTGTGATCCGTAGTTGCTTCGAGTGGGCTCGGAGCTGTATGTCGGATTGGATTCGGACTGCGTCGGGTCGATTACTCGCGTCTTTCTCGATGCGCAGTCGTGCACGTATAACCGGCCGCAATTCCGCCTGTCCCTGCCTCCGCCGTGTATGCATAGCCACTCGGGGGGCCGGTCCGAGGATTCCGGGCGCTACTCTGAAAAGATTCTGAAGGAATGCTCTCGGATTGGGATCAACGAGTGTAGCCCGTGTTTCGCCACCCCCCGTTTCGTTCGAACTTCCTAGTGGCGATCGCAGCCTCGCTGATTGCTATGGAGCCCATCGGGTTCTCCCAGGTAATGGATGGACGGGTCGAGATCCGGGTTGTCGATCCGAGCGGGCAAGGAGTGACTGCCGCCCTTGAGCTCGCTTCGAGCAGTCCGCAGTTCGTCGCGACAGCCGCTGCGGACACGGAAGGCAGGGCCGTGCTGCGCCGGATTCCACCCGGCACGTACCTTCTTTCGGCCCGCCATCCCGGATTCGACGACACCGAGCGCACGGTCGACGTTCGTTCTGCCGTCCCGCAATCCATCCGGATCGCGATGGTCCTGGCAACTGTCAAGGAAGAAGTTACGGTGCGTTCCCCGGTGCCGCTGTTCGAGCCGTATCGGCCTTCCCAGGGAACGCGCGTCGGCCGGGATTCCCTGGACCAGGCGCTCGGCACGACCCTGGGCCGCAGCACGATTGATGTTGTGACAACGATGCCCGGCTGGCTGCTGGAGGCCAACGCAGTTCTGCACCCGCGGGGCTCTGAGTACGACACGCAGTACGTGGTCGACGGCATGCCGCTGTACGACAACAGGTCGATCGCGTTCGCTCCGGCATTCGAAAACAGCGAATTCGAGGCCGTGACAGTCCTAGTTGCAGGGATTCCGGCCGAGTACGGGCGCAGGCTGGGCGGCGTGATCGCTCTCGACACGCGGAGAAACGACCGGATTGGGCACCGCTCTGCGACGGATGTCCTGGGTGGCAGCTACGGGACGCGACTCGGTGCGTTCTCGCACCAGTACGCCCGGACCAAGACGGAGCTGTCCGTCGGAATCCAGGGAGGGGCGACGGATCGCTACCTAGATCCGCCCTCACTCGAGAACTTCACTAACAAGGGGAGTTCCGGCGGAGCCAACGTTCGATTCGCCCGCGACCTGACCGGTCGGAACAGGCTGGCATTCTACGGTCGAGCGAATCGAACCGGATTCTCAGTGCCGAACGATCTGGCCCAGCAGGATGCTGGCCAGAGACAAGACCGCCGGTCGCGCGAATCGGCGGGTCAGGTCCACTACCAAGGCACGCTCTCGAGCCGGGCGCTCGTCTCCATTCGCGGCATGGTCCGGGACCTGACGAGCGAGCTGTGGAGCAACGAGCTGTCGACTCCTGTTTTCGTCCTGCAGAACCGCGGGTTTCGCGAGGGCGCTGTCATGGGCGACGTCTCGTTCGAGGGGGAGCGCCACACTGTGAAGATCGGCGGGGACCTGCGGTTCAGCGGGCTCAGGGAGCGATTCCTAATGGCCGAGCCCGACGAGCTTCCCGAATTCGATCTGGACTTTCGCGACCGGCGGCGGAGCACCGAGGCCAGCTTCTTCGTCCAGGACCAGTTCCGCGCCGGGAACTTTGCCGCGAGCGCGGGCGTGCGGTTCGACGACTACCGGCTCCTGATCGCCGACCGCGCGGTCAGCCCTCGCCTCGCGGCTAGCTACTACGTTCCGCAAGCCGCATTGCAACTCTACGCTTCCTACGACCGTATTTTCCAGCCGCCGCCGAATGAGAACCTCTTGCTGAGCAGCGCCGCGACGGGCTTGGAGATCGACGATGTCAGCGGCATGCTGCCCGTACCCGCGAGCCGAGCGCACTTCGCTGAAGTAGGCTTGCGGAAGCCGATCGGCAACGTGATGCGCATCGACGCCAAGCACTACTGGCGCAGGTTTCGGAATCCGGTCGATGACGACGTGTTCCTTAACACAGGCCTATCGTTTCCCATCACGTTCGAATCGGCAGAAGTCGAGGGAACCGAGGTGCGGCTCGAGGCCCCGAGGTGGAAGGGCGTCTCGGCGGTTGCCAGCTACTCGAACATGCTCGGCCGGACGTCGTCTCCCGTCACGGGAGGGCTCTTCGTGGAAGGGGGGGAAGCGGAAGACCTTCGACATGTCACGGAGGAATTCCCGATCACCCAGGACCAGCGGAATACCCTGGCGGCGACTGTCCGCTATCAGGTTCATCCGCGAATCTGGGCGTCTTTCGGGATTCGGTACGGCAGCGGGCTTCCAGTCGAGTTGGAGGACGAAGATGACAGCGATGAAGATGACGCCGACCAGCGCAACAACGCCAGTGACGGCGACGATTCCGATGCCGAGCCACTGATTCCCGTGGCCATCCTCCGAGAGGTCAACTTCGAGCGCTCACGCGTTGCCCCGAACCTCAGCCTCGATTTCTCGTTCGGCTCCCGAGTTTGGGAGCGAGGGACGAGATCGGTCACAGTTCAGTTCGACCTGCGCAACGCTGCAGACCGCCTCAACCTCATCAATTTCAGCGGGCTACTTTCGGGCACCGCACTCGCTCCGGGCCGACAGGCCGCAGTCCAGCTTCGGCTGCGATTCTGAGAGCGTGGATTTCGCTAGGGCTGCGGTAGTCTGGGCCAGAGAGCTGGCAAGTTGCCATCGCCGGCTGGCTAGGGCTGTATATTGAGGTAACTCGGCTCCCCGTAGCAATGCGAAACCGCGCCTCATTCGCAGTTGTCGCCTTGATTGGCTGCGCGTTTCTTCTGGAAGCGCAGAGAGCCGCTCTCGTCCTCTCTGACGGCACGCGGTTGAGCGTTCGCGAGTACGAGATTCTGGAAGGCCGCGTCAGATACTTCAGCCTCGACCGCGGCCAATGGGAGGAAGTGCCGGACGAGATCATCGACTGGGACCGGACGAATGCCCACAATGCCCGCGAGCGGGAGGCTGCGGAAGTCCGTGCTGCAGAGGAGCGTCGGGAGCGCATTGCCGAACGTCGCGCACGGACGGAACTGCATAGCGTGCCGTTGGAAGACGGCGTCTACTATCTTCGTGGCAAGGAGCCCGTCGCTCTTGAGCAGGTCTTCTATGAAATCGGCAAGAGTGCGAGGAGGACGTTCCTGAACGTGATCGCGCCCATGCCCGTGATTACTGGCAAGCAGACGGTCTCAATCAAAGGGCTATCCTCGAAGACGATCACGATGGACGACAAGCCGGCCTTCTACATGCGGCTAGATAGTTTCGCCAGATTCGGCATCTCGCGGATCAAGCCCGAGGAAGGGAAGGATCGACGGATCGTCCAGCAAATCTACACCGTGCCCAGGTCGGAAGTGCAGCACGAAGATCAGGACGAGGTCGAGGTCTTCCGGCAGCAACTGGCCCCCCTGGTCTACAAGGTTTGGTCTGTCGACCCCCTCGACGCAGGAGAGTACGCGATCGTGAACTTCACGCCAGGCGAGACGAATCTCCGAGCGTGGGACTTCTCGCACAGGCCCGGGGCCACGGGCGAGGCACCCTAGCGGAGCTGTATGCGAAAGGCTTCGTTCGGATCGCTCGCACCGTTCCTGCTTGCGGCGCTTTCCTGTGCGGACCCGATCATCGAGGTCGAGGCTGCGAGGCCCGTGCCCCGTGACATCGAGAGCGCGCTGACGACGAACGGCCGGATCGAGGCCACGAGCCGCGTCGCGATTCACGCGGCCGTTGCGGGCAGGGTCGAGCGGATCTTCGTCCGGCAAGGCGATCGAGTCGAGGGAGGGCAGGAGCTGCTGCGCCTTCGGGATACGGGCCAGGCCGAATCGCTGGCCCAGGCCCAGGCCCGACTGGACGCTGCAAAGGCAAGGCTGGCCTTGCTGGACGCGGGACTGGCACCCGCCAGGAGGGCGGCGCTGCAGGCCGACCGCGCGAAGCTCGTGGCGGCGAGGGAGGCGGCATCTTCGGATCTCGAGCGGTTGGGGCGGTTGGTCCGCCAGGATGCCGCGCCGCGGGTCGAACTCGAAGCGAAGAGGCGACTCTTGAATGATCAAGCTCTCGAAATCGAGGCAATTGACGCGCAGCTGGCATCTCCGTTGGTCGACGGGCAGCGAGAGGAAGCTGAGGCGGCGATCGACGAGGCGAGATCGGTCGTGGCGGAAGCAAGGCGGGTCGCCGCCAGGCTTCGCGTGGGCGCGCCGTCTCCCGGCGTCGTCTACTCCCTCCCGGTGTTCGAGGGAGACTATCTTCATGAAGGCGCTCTGGCCGCCCGCGTAGGAGTCCTGGATGCAGTGCGAGCCAGGATCTTCGTCGACGAGCCTGACCTGGGCCGGGTAGAGAAAGGGTGTCTAGCCAGCATCAGAGCGGATGCCTACCCTGGACGGGAATGGACGTGCGAGGTGGACCGCCTCGCCTCGGAGGTCGTCGAGATGGGCGCTCGCAGGGTTGGAGAGGTTCACTGCACTGTCAAGAACCCCGACGGCCGGCTCCTCCCGAATCTGGCCGTCGGCGTCCGGATCGTGACCGAACGGGTCCGTGCAGCGCCTAGCATCCCGCGACTTTCGGTTATGCGAGGCGACGGTCGGACCTTCGTCTGGACGGTCAAGGACGGCAGGGCCTCGCGCCGCGAGATCCTGGCCGGCGTGGAAGGCCCCGTTCATGTCGAAGTTCGAGGAGGTCTGGATGAGTCGGAAATCGTACTGCTCCCGAGCGAAGACCCTGTCTCGGAAGGGAGGAGAGTCAAGGCCCTCCTGCCAGAAGGAGGCGGCGATGGCTAGTCGACTCGCAGTCCTGCTTGCGATCTGCGCGATTGCGCATCCGGCCGACAGGCCAGGCGCGACGGACTGGGAACGAGGCGTCCAGTTCTACGAGACGGAGGAGTACCGCGAAGCGCAAGATCTGTTCGAGCGGGCTGTCAACCAGGATCACGAGAATTCGAAGTACCAACTATGGCTGGGGCTGGCGATGGGGCGGCGAGCCGAGAGAATGACCGGGTTTCGTCGGATTGGCGCGATGTCTCTGGCCAAGCAAGTGAAGCAGCAATTCGAGGCAGCGGTCGAATTGGACGGTTCGAATCTGGACGCTCTTGAGGCGCTCCAGGGGTTCCACTTCCAAGCTCCGGGCATCATCGGAGGGAGCAAGGCCGAGGCAGGGAACATTGCGGGGCGCATAGAGGAAATCGACAAGGCTCGAGGCGCCGCGGCCTGGGCGGCATTTTACGAGCAGGCAGGGGATTTCGAGAAGGCCGGCCAGAATCATTCGCAAGCCCGTACACTCGCTCCGAATGACACCGGCTACCTGCTGGGCCACGCCGGCTTCCTCGCTCGCAGAAAGTTGCATGCCGACAGCGACGTGCTGTTTGGCTCCGCGTTTGATCGCGACCCGGACAACCCGGATGTCTGGCTGGAGGCCGCCAAGGCGTTGGTCGGCGCGAATCGCAGGAGCGAGTATCCACGGGCAAAGCAGCTGCTGGAGCGGTACCTCGCGAGCACGGATCGAAAGCCGAATTCGGATCCGCCGTCCGCAGTCCGCAAGCTGCTGAGCCGACTATGAAAGGCCGGGCAGTTCCCGCGCTCGGCGACATCGCCCGGTGGGCATTCGAGACCTTCCGCGTTCAGCGCCTGCGATCCGCGCTGACCGCGGCCAGCATGGCGGCTGCGGTCGCCGCCGTCATCCTCGTCGCGAGCGTCGCCGAGACGGGTAGCGAGTTCGTCCTCGCCCAAATCGAGGGAGTCGGATCAAATCTCGTGTACGCGTACTACGAGGCGGGAGGCAACGTCTCAGCCGCCGAATCCGACTATGTGGATCTCTCCGATGTCGAGGCAGTCCGCGCCCGCCTTGGAAGCCTCGCTGCGGCCGTGGCTGGGGTGACCACCTCGTGGGACTCGATCACGGTCGACGGCACGCCGATGCAAATCCGCATCCTCGGCTCGAGCGAGGAATACCGAGCCGTCCGGAACTTGAAGATCCATGCCGGCCGCTTCCTCGAGCGCAGTGATCTCGAATCGCGAGCCAAGGTCTGCCTGGTAACTCCGGAGCTGGCTGGGAAGCTGTTCGGCACGAGTTCCGAGGCTGTGGGCGAGAGACTCAAGGCCCACGGCCTCGACTTCCTCGTTGTCGGAGTGTTCTCAGAGGGAGTCGAGACGTTCGGGCAATCGGAGGTATCCGAGAACTCGGTGCTTGTGCCGCACACAGTGCTGAGCTACTTCCAAGCCGTTGAACGCGTGGACCCTCTATACGTCGCGGTCCGATTGCGCGAGCGGGTCGAGGATGTTGCCGGCCTTGTAAGGGATACTTTGGAGTCGCGCCACCGGCCCGGATCGCTCTACCGAGTTGACACGCTCTCGAGCGTACTGGAAACGGCCAGGCAAATTCTTCTCGCCATGAGCCTGGCGATGATCCTCGTGGCTTTGATCACTCTCGCAGTCAGCGGCGTGTTCATCATGAACATGATGCTGATCGCCGTGTCAGAGCGCACGGTTGAGATCGGTATCCGAAGGGCTGTTGGTGCGACGCGACTCGAGATTCGATTGCAGTTTCTCGCGGAGGCTGTCGCGGTCGCTGCGATTGGAGGGACTTGCGGCACGATCCTAGGGCTCGGCCTGCCTTGGGCAGCCGCGGAAATCTGGCCGGCCATACCTGTAAGGACTCCTATGGAATGGGTGGCATTTGCCATGATCTCCGCTCCCGGCACAGGGGTGCTTTTCGGGCTCTTGCCTGCATACCGCGCTTCGAAACTCGATCCGGTGGAAGCCCTTCGTCACGACTAGAATCATATTTTTCAATCTCGATTGCCTGTGACCAACATCTGTACTTGAGTTGACGGCTCTACTGGATAGTGCGCAGGGCTCAAAGGCCACGGTATCCGCTGGCGAAGGCGGCAACATCCGTACGCATCGGGGCCAAGAGCCGAAATCGCGTTTGCCGATGCGCGCGCCCACTCGCAATGACTCAGTTGGGACGATGATCGCGCTTAGAGCGACCGTACCCACCGAATCGTGACCTGGCTCTACCAGATGCGGAAGGATTTGGCTTGAAGCAGTAGATTCAGAAGCGGATGGGACTCCGCTTCGAGAAGCATCGGCCTCTCCATTTCGGAGAAGGGAAAGAGCCCCCGCACAAGGCCATGCTGTTCCGATGTTGGCACTCCACGATTACGACGGGGACCTACCGACGGGGGCCGGGCGCCCCGTGACCATAGCCTCCCGGCTACTTTCACTGCTAGAAGACCAGCTTCAACGCCATTTGAACCTGCCTTGGTGCCCCCAGCGTTCGGACAACTCGTCCGAATGCGCCGTTGGTCACCGTCACCGAGCCCCCGCCGATGGGCACGCCAAAGACGGGCGAGTTGGTGAGGTTGAAGAACTCGGCTCGCAGCTGCGCCGACATGCTTTCAACAATCTGGAAACGCTTACTCAAGGAAACGTCAGCGTTGGCAATGCCGTCCTGCCGGAGTTCGTTCATGTACCGCGGGGCCGTTCCGTGCTCGAAGCGGCCAGGCGCGGTGAAGACGTCCGTGTTGAACCAGCGTTCAGGCGTCGGGTTGCTGAGCTTGGGGTCCCCGCTGACGTCGGAGCGCTTTACGCCATAGCCGAAAGAACCCAAGGTGTTCGGGGCCCGAATATTGATCGGGACTCCCGGGCTGAACCGGATGGTGCCGCCGATCTGCCACCCGCCTACGAGTCGAACCAGCCCGCGCTGCTGGAGCAGCTGCGCTACGACTATCGCTGGTCCGTGCGGGAGCTCGCGGTCGCGCACTGCGGGCACGGGCGCATCGAGCAGCGCACGATCCAGGTTTCGGAGGACCTCTCCGACTGTCCGGAATGGCTCGATTTCCCCGGCGTGCGGCGCGTGTTCCGCATCCTGCGCGAGACCGAGTACAAGAAGGACGGCCGCCAGCGCCGACCCGAGGCCGCCTATTTCGTGACCAGCCTGCCGGAGGCCGGGCCGAAACGCCTGCTGGATCTAGTGCGGGGTTACTGGGGAGCGGTGGAGCACGGGACTCACTGCGTGCGGGACGTCGCGTTGCGGGAGGACGCCTGCCGCGTGCGCAAGGGCTCGCTACCAAGAGTGCTGGCGGCCTTCGCGAATGTCGCGGTCTCGGTCCTGCGGCTGCTGAAGACAGCGAACATCAAGCGCGAGATGAAGCGTCTCTACCGCAACGGCGCCGAAGCCGTCGCGAAGATCATCCGCTAGCAGCCTGCTCTCCTCGCCTTTCGCAGGTCCGGCCTGCCGGGTTCGGGAAGCAGTGCGTCCAGCCATGCGGAATCGCCCCTGCAGTCGCGCCCCGATGGCCTGACCGCCGAACTCACGCAGGTCCAATCCCATCGCCTGCGCTCAATCCCGCCTCAACCTCGCTCTGCGAGACCCCTGCCCAGTGCCACCGAGTCGAACTTTGAATTTGTCTGCCCTCAAGGACCATCCCGACACCATCCGCCAGGTCGCCGTCACCGATCTTGGCCAAGACAAGCCCACCCAGCTGCTCACCAACCACCAGCATGCAACGCCGATCCGTCTGGTCGACCGCTATGCCCGCCGCATGCTGATCGAGAACGCCATCGCCCAGGCGATTGACCTCTTCCACATGGACGACGTCTCCGCCGCGGTGCCGCTCAAGATCGCTGTCGATCTCCAGTTCACCGTCATGGCCGCCACCCTCTACCGCCTGCTCGCCGACCGGATTGGCCAAGGCCATCAGCACCAAGCCCCAGGACGCTGTTCCGCAAGTTCGTCCACGCCACCGCCGATCTCACCATCGACGAACACACGATCACCGTCCAGTTCGGACGGCGCGCCAACAATCCGTTCCTCGTCAAGCAGGGATTTGCCGGGGAGCAATGCCGTATCCCGTGGCTCGGCAACCGTGTGCGCCGCCTCGCCTTTGGCGAGAACGGCCAGCAAAATGTCACATCTTAGAGTGCCGTGGGAATTGAGGCCAGCGCCGTGCTCACCCGGACGGCGGACCAGTCGCCCGCTCCGGAGCTTGAGGTCGAAGCCCGGTGTCGGCGGTTCCAGCCGCAGGCCTTCAAGCCTGCTGGCAACCGCGTTCTCACCTTTCAGCTGCACGCCCCTCGCGTGCTTCCGCGTTTCCGTTTCAGAGTCGGCATTCCGTCGGGGACCTGCGTGGGTCCGTATGCAAGCGGGCCGGGACGGTCGCATTGAGAGATCCGAGAGCTGCTTGACCGAGGACACCAAAGACCGACCCGCAGGCTTCGATCCAAGACGGCTTGCCAGCGTCGCCCTTCGTCGCGGGCAGCGTCTGAGCGGTTAGGTGAGGAACGGTCCCCGATCTGCTCGACCGGGGACCGCAAGTCGGGTAAACGGATACCGGCAGGGACGGCACCCGGCTCAGAACATCAGTTTCATTGCGATCTGTATCTGCCTGGGCGGGCGGAAACTCGCATTCACCGTACCGAAAGCTCCCGACCCCAGCGTCACCTGCCCGCCGCCCGTCGGCAAGCCGAATGTCGGAGTGTTCGTGATGTTGAAGAACTCGGCTCGCAGCTGAGCCCTGACGCGCTCGGTAATGTCAATGTATTTTCCGAGCGAGATGTCGCCATTCGTATTGATGCGGTTGCGCAGAGTTCCGAAATAGCGCGGAGCACGCCCAATCTCGAATTGGCCCGGGGCCGAGAACGCGTCGATGTTGAACCACCGTTCGGGAGTCGGATTCGAGAGCTTGACCGCGTCCTTGCTTGCGATGTTCGTGCGCTTGACGGCGTATCCGAATGTGCCCAGAGTGTTCGGCGCTCGGATGTTGATCGGCACTCCCGAGCCGAAGCGGATGGTTCCCGCGACCTGCCAGCCCCCGACTACCATGTCGAGCGCTTTCGGCATGCCGCTTCCGAGAGCCCGATCGCGGCCGACCGGCAGCTCCCAGATCAGGTTGGTGACGAAGTCATGAGGAATATCGTGGGCGCTGATCGAGTAGTCGGCGCTGGGATCGAACTGATCCCGAAGGCCGTCTCCGACGAACCAGCCTTGGTCCTCCGAGGCATTGTCCTGGGCCTTCGACCACTGGTAGCTCGAAAGAATGGTCACCCCTCGAGAGAATCGGCGGGTCAGCTTCAGGTAAAGCGCATCGAATCTCGTCGAGGCTCCCTTCTCGGTACGCGGCGTGCCGACGGCGTTGAAGTGAGGGAACAGTCGCAGCAGCCGATATCGCGGAATGGTTTCGCCCGTGTTGGGCCCGCCGGTGAGGACTCCGTGAAACGGGTTGGGAACACGGTTGTTCAACGCCTGGCCCTCGCTCAGGTATTGCGAAGGCACTTGGTTGTAGTTCCGACCGGAACCCCAGGCGTACTTGCGCCCGGTGTTGCCGGTGTAGCCGATATCGAAGACGAATCCGCTAGCGAGTTCGTACTGCAGATCGAGGCTGTAGCTCTGAAGATAGGGTGATGGATTGTCATGCCGCCAGGCCTGGATGTTCAGGCCTAGCTGCGTCAACAGCCCGTCCGCACTGCCCGATGGCTGCGAGAGGCCGCTCGGGAACGGGTTGCTGAGCGTGTTGACGGGAACCTCCCCGTCCGGATTCAAAACCCAGGGGGTGGCGCGGTCGAATCCCGGCATGCCCGTGATTCCTCCGTCGACGATGGCTTGGGAGTACGAGATGCCGTATCCAGAGCGGAGCACGAGCTTGTCAGTGAGCTTGTAGCTCAGCCCGATTCTCGGTGCCCAGTCCCTCGTATCGAGCCCAGTCAGGTTGCGGCTGTTGGGTTCGGAAAAGCGAAAACCGCCTCGGAGATCGAGCCCTGGCACTTGGTCGTTGATCGGGCTTGCTGCTGCGTAGTCGAAGTAGCCTTGCCGGTCGTAACGCTCCGTCCGGCCGTACTGCAGTTCGTAGCGCAACCCGAGGACCAGGGTCAATTTCGGGGTTGCCCTCCAGGTGTCCTGGGCGTACCAGCCCATGTAGACGTTTTGCTTGGCCGGGTCGGCCGACAACCGCGCGGAGCCCCCGCCGACGCCCAACAGTAGCGACGCCATCGAATTGCCGACAACGGCGGAATTGCCGACGGCAATCGGCCCCGTGGTCGGTCCGCGGCCGAAACCGAACTGTTGGGTGCGCCGGTCAAAGAAGTTCTGCCGCTGGAACTCGATATTGAATCCAAGCTTGATCGAGTGGTTGCCGCGCTCGTTGGCTACCGTGATGCCTCCGGAGTGTGTCCGGCGGATGTTGCCGAAGAAGCGCGTCCGGCCCACCAACAGGTAGTCGGTGATGTTGTACTGGCCGAAGTCCCGGTTTTCGAACTGGCCGGCATAGGAGGAGGAATAGCCGAGATCCTCGAGGCCGACTCCTTCCGACATGCTAATCAGGTTCGCCGTGCGGTGGCCGCCTCCTGACCCCGCGTTGAAGTTGATCACCCAAGTCGGACTTGCGACGTAGGTATTGTTGACGCTGACGCTGTAGAAGGGCTGATCGTTGAGGAACCCCGAATCCGCCGCGTTGTTGAAGAAGCGGGACTGATGGTTGGTAATCAGGCTCCGGCTCACCCGGGAGAACGTACTGAATTTCGATGTCGGCGCGTAGTCGAACCGACCGTTCCATTTGTCCTGTAGCAGGTTTGACGGGGCGGTCTTGAAGAAGTTCAGTGCGTTTGTCACCGGGATGCCGGTCACATTCGGCATGGGAATGAAGCTGGTGATGTTCTGGCCGATCTGGTCCATGCGCACGGTCGGGATCATATTCCCCGCGAACCGATCGCGAATGAACCCGTCGCCATCGGGGTTCGGCCTCGTGGTGAACGGGTCGTAGATTTCCTGCAGCGAACCGTCGCGGTTGCGGCTATCGCTGAAGTCGCCCACGCGTTCCAGTTCGGTAGGAACGGTCACGTTGGTGGAGGCAGACGCGGGCTGTCGCATCGCCTCGAAACCGACTTGGAAGTAGATTCTCTTCTGTTTCGAAATCGGGCCCGAAGCGCTCACACCATACTGGTTGCGCTTGAACTCGGGCTTGGGATTGCCGGCGCGGTTCCGGCGCCACTCGTTGGCATCGAGGTTGTCGTTGCGGTGGAACCAGAAGACGTTCCCGTGAATTTCGTCGCTGCCCCCCTTGGTTACGATGCTCACGACTCCGTTTCCGACGCGGCCGTACTGCGCGTCGTAGGTGTTGCGGGAGATCTGCATCTCCTGAACTGCGTCAACCGACGGCGTTCCAAAATTCGCGCCCCAGTCACCAGCGCCCCCTTTGTTGCTGACGCCGTCGATGGTGATGGTGTTGCTGGCCTCGCGGCCGCCGTTCATCGAGAACAGCGCCATCTCCTGATCGTTGAAGCGGTCCTGAACCGACCTGCGCCCGGCGTTTTGAAAGGCCGAGTTCACCCCGGCGTTGGCGTGGACGAGCAGCAGGGGGTTGCGGAAGTTGAGCGGGAGCTCTGTGATCTCTTCGCTGTTCAGATCGCTTGTCTGGTTGGCCGACTGGGTGTCAAGCAACACGGCCTGAGCCGTCACTTCGACGGTTTCGGTGACCTCGCCCAGCTCCAGGGATGCATTGATCTCTGCATCCTGGCTGCCTTGGAGTCGGATGTTCAGCCGCACGAAGCGCTTGAAGCCGGGGGTTTCGACTGCCAACTCGTAGGTGGCGGGCTTGAGCTGAGGCATCGTGTAGCGGCCGGTTTCGCCCGTCGTTGTCACCCGAGTCTCTCCGGTGTCGGAGTTCGTCAGCTCGACCTCAGCGCCGGGAATAACGGCGCCCCCGGGATCCATCACCAAACCGGTTACGCTGCCGAATGTGACTTGGGCGCTGCCGCTGCTAGCTCCCACTATTAGGAACGCGCAGGCGACTGCGAGAATCTTCGAGAATATACGGAGCGACTGCACCTAGGAACCTCCTCTGTCCGTCCTCTGAACGAACTTGGCCCAACGGATCGCTTCCAAGACTCCGTTGGCCCAGCCAGTGGCAGCCGGCTTCGCGGTGAAGAGACGTCCCTCGGAGGCCCTTCCACTCCTCCGGCTCCCGGTCGCGCCCATCTTACTCAACAATTCTCGGTTGCACCCACGCCTGACGTTCCTACCAGGGCTTTTCAACCTAAATTCCGCAGTTGGATGGCGTTCGCAGCCGATTCGGCTCCGTTGAACTGCTGTTTGGATTGGCCGGGGCCGGGCTGGGTCAGGCCGGCATAAGCCCAGGCGGCGGCTTCGGCATTCGGCCCCGGGAGTATTTCTGCAAGGCCCGACCCAGAATCCGGCACCAACGCTCCACACAGGTCAACTGCGGCGCGTTTTGGATTTCTCGCAGGAAGCGGTTCATCGCCTCGAACGCTGCTCGCAATCCGGCCGAGGCGCTGTGCGCGATCGTGAGCAGCAAGGTCGTCTGCCGGCTGTGCTTCCTTACTCGCGCCACCCCGTCCATCATCAGCGGGCGGCTCGTCTTCGCTTCGCGCCGCGACTCCGGCTCGATCAGCCGCACGAACAGCGACCACCAGTTATAGAACAGCGCGTTCAGGCGCACCATGATGCCCGTCCGCTTCAGGTCCCTCGTGACAAAGCCGCCCCAGCCCCACTGGTTCTTCAACTCGTCGAGTGCATTCTGCGCGTCCGCCCGGTCCCGGTACAACTGCGCCAGCGCCAGCGGCTCAGCCGTCAGCGAGGTAACCAGCACCGAGTATTCACTCGCGGTCGCGCACTGCGGGCACGGGCGCATCGAGCAGCGCACGATCCAGGTTTCGGAGGACCTCTCCGACTGTCCGGAATGGCTCGATTTCCCCGGCGTGCGGCGCGTGTTCCGCATCCTGCGCGAGACCGAGTACAAGAAGGACGGCCGCCAGCGCCGGCCCGAGGCCGCCTATTTCGTGACCAGCCTGCCGGAGGCCGGGCCGAAACGCCTGCTGGATCTAGTGCGGGGTTACTGGGGAGCGGTGGAGCACGGGACTCACTACGTGCGGGACGTCGCGTTGCGGGAGGACGCCTGCCACGTGCGCAAGGGCTCGCTGCCAAGAGTGCTGGCGGCCTTCGCGAATGTCGCGGTCTCGATCCTGTGGCTGCTGAAGACAGCGAACATCAAGCGCGAGATCAAGCGTCTCTACCGCAACGGTGCCGAAGCCGTCGCGAAGATCATCCGCTAGCAGCCTGCTCTCCTCGCCTTTCGCATGTCCGGCCTGCCGGGTTCGGGAAGCAGTGGGTCCAGCCATGCGGAATCGCCCCTGCAGTCGCGCCCCGATGGCCTGACCGCCGAACTCACGCAGGTCCAATCCCATCGCCTGCGCTCAATCCCGCCTCAACCTCGCTCTGCGAGACCCCTGCCCAGTGCCACCGAGTCGAACTTTGAATCTGTACAGGGGCGGGTGGGAGGCAACCCCTCGCGTGAGCTAGATCCGCGGTGATTCGATGGGCATCGGGCTCGGCGCCTCGCGCGCTCGCTACTGAATTGACAACAGGACTTGCTGGTAGGTTGCCATCGCCGATTTGGCCCCCTCGCTTCGACCGACGGCCTGGTACGCGCGCGTAAGTTGATAGTGCAGTATGCCGTCTTCGTCGGTTGGCAGCGCGGCATCGAGGTCGGGAATGGCGGCTTACGAGGTCCCGGCCCGAAGGTACGTCCGAATGAGCGAGGATGCGCGCGGAGCATCTCCGGATCGTGGCCGGCCGACGTATTCAGCAGCACTATTGGCAGCTTCCTTAGCTGCCGGTTCAAGGCCGCCTGCCACAGTACGCTATGGAGCTTGGCGGAAATCAGGGTGCGCTGGACCAGTGCTTCGCTCATGGCATCAGCGCTTGGATCTGTGCCCGGAAATAAATATGACGTGAGAGAGGGTGGCGAATCCCGCCGACGGTGGTCGGTGGACTTTCTTTCCGGTATGGACGACGCGTGGCGCACGAACAAGGGCGCAAGAGACGACGGAGCGGCAACCCTCGGAGGACAAGAGCGGACATCTTGGGTCTCGGCTGACACAGGGCTCGGTCTCCTCCCCTCCATCTAGCGCGAAAGCGCCGCAACTGGCCAGCGTGAACTGCCAGGCGGTCGATGCGACTCTGTACGATGTGCATGTCGGCCGGGCTTGCTTAGGCGAGTGCGTTCGCGGTGGATGGCAGTCATGCGACTCGACTCGTGACGCGCCTCTCGCGGCGGGCAGCCGACTATTACTCAGATGGCCTCAACAGATTCTTTCCCGACACTTGGTTGCCCCGCTCCTAGGCTCGCGCCCTGGTTCTTGCTGCTCGCGGCAGCCGCGGTCGCGGAGACTCCGCCCGACACGCGTACGATCGGGCTTCGCGAAGCCGTTCGCCTTGCAATGGAGGAGAGTCCTGATGTCCAGCTCGCTCGCCTTGAGATTGAGAAATCCAGCAGCGATCTCGCATTGGTCAGGACGGAACGCTCGTTGCAGGTTCATGCCGGATCGGGCCTCGGCGCGACATCCGGCATCCCGCAGAGCATCCAAGGAGCCGCGCCGTCGGTTGCACAGGTAACCCTGCGCCAGCCGTTGATCGACATCGGTCGGTCGCGTCGTGCCCACGGCGTTCGCGAGATGGTGCGCTCGGACGAACTCGCATCTCAGGCTGCCATTGATGAGTCCGTGTACCGCACGGGTGTCCTGTACTTGGACTTCGAACTCTCGACGCGAGAAGTCGAGCGATTGCGTCGCGAACAGGAGAGCTTCGAGGACATCGAGCAGTTGGCGTTCGCTCGGGTGGAGGAGGGCATCGAGGTTCCCCTGGCGCTAAGCCGGGCGCGACTCGACACGGCGCGAGCCGACGAGCGCCTAGCCTCCGCGGAGGCTAGGGCAGGGCTGCTGGAAGCCGATCTGAAGAGCAGGCTGGGGTTCGGTGAGGGCGTAAACCTGCGGCCCGAGGTTGCAGGCTCTGACTTGAGTTTGTCCCTCGGAAAAGTCGTCGCCCAGGTCGTTCCTCGGCCCGGTGACGAGCATCCGGAGATTGCGGCGCTGGGCGCGAGGGTCCGTGCGGCGCGGTACAGAGCCTCCGAAGCTCGTTCCGGGAGGCTTCCCAAGTTGGATGTTGTCGGCCAGTACTCGCTGCTAGCTCGCTTCAATAACTACGACGACTACTTCCGGCGTTTCCAGCGGCACAACTGGCAGGCCGGTGTCGCTTTCGAGATCCCCGTCTTCACCGGCCGCGGCGTCGCCGAGAGGGTGGCCCGGGCGAGGCTCGAGGAACGCGAGCTTGCCTTGCGGCAGAGGGCCAGGCGAGAGGCTGTCGAATTGGAGGAGCTACGGGCTCATGCAACGCTCCGCCAAGCCGAACGCCTCGCCGGGCTGGCGAAGCGCGAACTCGATTTTGCCCGCGAGAATCTCAACGTGCTTCTGGCGCAGTTTGACGAAGGCCGCATCTCGCTTGACGAGTTGGAACGCGCCCGCGTGCTCGAGTCGACGGCGTGGGGCGGGCTGATCGCTTCCCAGTACGAGCTCGCGAAGGCCCAGCTCGGCGCAGTCTACGCCATGGGCGGGATACGCGATGCGTTTGCGGATTGAGCCAGGCCTTCAAGCAACGGGCAGTTCCTCGGCCTGCGGGAGGCGAGCGAGACTGGTTGGAAGGATGCGAATGATCCCGTCCGGTACCGTCTGCTGCCTTGCATGTGGCCTCAGAAGGCAGCCGGCCCCGGATCGGCTCGCTTGCCTGGCGATCTTGCTGCCGGCAATCTTGGCTCTGGGGTGCTCTAACGGTTCCCTGCCGCCGATTCCCGAACCCAGCCTCGACGGATTCGCGGTAGCTGTCCAAGACCAGCTGCGATCCGCGCGGGCGGACTCAGAGGCTGATCCGCTCGGCGCAGAGACGGTCGGCAGGCTCGGTCGAGTGCTGTACGCCTATGGCCAGTATCGAGCGGCAGCGGAGAGCTTCGAGCGCTGCCGGAGTCTTGAACCAGACGCGTTCCAGTGGGCGTACCTTCTCGGCGTTGCTCGAGCCGAAGTTGGGCAAGTCGACGAGGCCCGCGCCTCTTTCGAAGAGGCGGCCGGGATGAGGCCGGGCGACCTCCCAACCGCATTGAGGCTGGCGGATCTCTTGGAGCGGTCCGGGGACGCCATCCGAGCGCAAACCATCCTAGACGACGCCTTGCGACGCTCGCCAGGGATAGCTGCTGTGCACTACAGGCTCGGACGACTGGCAGCGACCGACAGTCCCTCCCTTGCGGTCGAACACCTCCATGCTGCCCTGGAAATCGAGCCGGACTACCGGGAAGCGCTGTATGCCCTTGCGAGTGCGTTCCGCTCGCTGGGACGCGATTCCGAAGCATCGGAGCAGCTCTCGCTCTACGAGGAGACGGATCCAACGCCGCGCCGCCACTACGCGGACCCACTCCTTGAGGCGATGGACTCGATTCGGGCCGGCAGTGCCCAGGACGTGTTCAACAAGGCGTATGCGCTGCAGCAGGAGGGTGACTTGGAGAGAGCGCGTGTCCTCTTCGACAGCGTGCTCGAGATCGATCCCAACTACGTGCAGGCACACGTGAACCTTGTGGCGGTACATGGCCAGCTGGGGGATCACGAGCGAGCAACGCTTCACTACGAGCGCTCCATTGCCCTGGATCCGTCGATAGCCGAAGCGCACTACAACTACGGCGTGTCGAGGCATTTCGCAGGGGACTACGAGGGCGCGTTTGAGGCCTTCGGGAAGGCGATCGAGATCAATCCCCTTGACGCGGACGCACACGGCAACTTGGGAACCACGCTGGAGGCGATGGGTCGGGAGTCCGAGGCGGCTCGGCACTACCGGAATGCGCTGATGCACAATCCCTCCCATCCGATGGCGAATTTCCACCTTGGCCGGCGGCTTGCTGACGGGGGGCGGTACCGAGAGTCCCTCCCGTATCTCGAGAAGGCCGTCGCTACCGAGAGCGAAGGCACGGCTTTGCACGCCTTTCTCTTGGCTTTGGTCCATCGCCAGATGGGACAGGCCGAACGATCGCGAGAGTACGCCCGGCTTGCCTTGCGACATGCTCAGGCCCGAGGGGCCACGGACCTAGTCGCTCAGATCCGAGCGGAATTGGATCCCTGACTGGTCCGGGACTTCGTCCCCTGCGCCGAGCAGGGTGTCCCGGGGCTTACAGGCCGGCTTCGGAATCCGGCCTTACCAGCTCGACCTGCATTGTCATTCCATCGCATCCCGTCACGCAGACAGTCTGGCCCGCTCGAACCGGATCGGCGCTCTCGGCACGCCAGAGTTCCGGACCGATCCTCACGTATCCACGTGGACACAGGTCTTCCGTAACCGTGCCGAGTGAACCAACCATGGATTCCGGTCCAGTCGGCTTGGGGCCCTCGTAGGCCGATTTCAGGAACGGATATAGCAGCAAGTCCTTCGCAATCCACACGCCCAGCGCGAACGGAATCGTCCACGAAGGCAGGGTGAACCAGAACGCTCCGACCATCGCGAGGGTCACCACGACAGCAAGCCCCGGTAGCTGGAAAAGGCAGTAGCGCTGCCAGGTCGACAGAGAACCTTGCTTCGTGCGAGGGCCGGACCTTGCTTTGCGTCTCTTTGAACTCAAGTTGAACTCCCGACCGTTCTAGCTGTGGCTGTTGCCAAGCGCGGGGCGCCAAACGACCAGGCCATGCGCTAGGCGGGAACCTAGTCTGCAGACCGGTGCCGATCGATTCCTGCTCGGGGGCGCTCCCATTCCATAGTCGCAATCGCCCGGGCCAGTATGTCGTCAGGGCTCGCGCAGGAGTACCACTCGAACCTGTCCTGTTCGATTCCCGTGGCTAATTTGCACACCTATCGCCTCGAGGCGCCTTCGCGCGATTGAACCGTGCGTATTGTCGTGCTAGCTTTGAACCACCAACATGACTATTCGCTTTGCCCTCGTCACTTTGGGACTGCTGGCAGCGTGCGGCACCGTTCCAGAAACGACTTCCGCCCCGAATTCGAAACACACCGCGTTAATCGTCGACGGCCAGAGTAACCACGAGATCTGGCCGATCACCTCCCAATTCCTCAAGGGCTACCTCGAGGAGACAGCACTGTTTACGGTCGATATCGCGACAACACCGCTCGCGGGCGAATCCCTCGAATCGTACCGGCCCGCTTTTTCTGACTACGACTTGGTCGTGTCCAATTACAACGGCGAGCCCTGGGGGGAGGCAGCGATGGCCGACTTCGAGGCGTTCGTCGGGGGAGGCGGTGCATTCGTGTCGGTCCATTCCGCGAACAACGCGTTTCCGGAGTGGGCGGCTTACAACGAAATGATCGGCATCGGTGGCTGGGGTGATCGGACCGAGCGGCACGGCCCCTATGTCCGGCTCCGTGACGGCAACTTCGTCCACGACAACACGCCGGGAATCGGGGGCAGCCACGGCGTCCGACACGAGTTTGCGATCGATGTCCGCGACAAGGAGCACCCGATCACGCGGGGCCTGCCTGAAACGTGGATGCACGCGAATGACGAACTCTACGACCGGCTACGAGGGCCAGCGGAGAACCTGCACGTGCTTGCTAGTGCATTTTCGACTGTCGAGTCGGAGGGGACGGGGGAGCACGAGCCGATACTCATGACGATTCGTTACAAGGAGGGCCGAATATTCCACACGACGCTCGGCCATGCCTTGATTTCCCAGCGCTGCAAGGGATTCATCACGACCTTTCAGCGCGGAGCCGAGTGGGCAGTGACCGGAGAGGTCACGCAGCCGGTCCCAGACGACTTTCCAACCGCCACCGAAGTCCGTACAAGGCCCGAACCAGAATAGGAGTCGACGCTGCCCGACAGATTGCCGCCTGTGGATGATCGGGCGCTCTCCGGCGGTTCCACGAATTCCTGAATCTGAAATACCGGAAGTTGGACCGCCGGTCGGGGGGCGGCGTTGCGATCCGCATCAATTCGATTCCCGCGGTCATAGCGAATCCAGTAAAGTGAGGCTGTGCGACGCGCAATCCTGGTTTCTTTTTCACTCCTGGCAATGCTGGCTTGCTCCACGGGAGCGGCAACGCCGGAAGAACAGGAGGCTCTCGAAGAGGCATTCGAGAAATCGATGCGCGGGGCCGTGCTGGTAGGCAACTTCACGGTATTCGACAAGGAAGGCGGTTCGGAAGCGGCCGAGGGCGAGGGTCCGGCAGTTAGGCTGCGCGCCGAACGTTACGAGATCGAGAAGGCCGTCAAGCAGGTCGGCGATATTTGGACATTCCATGCACGCATCAAATTCGGCGACACCGATGTGGCCGTGCCGGTTCCCGTCAAGCTGTCGTGGGCCGGTGACACTCCAATGGTGAGCGTGACCGATCTTGGAATTCCGGGCGTGGGAACGTACACGGCCCGGGTCGTTTTCTACCGCGACTCGTACGCCGGGATGTGGTGGGGCAGAAATCACGGCGGCAACATGTTCGGCACAATTGAACGCTCCGGCGGCGAATGAAAGCCCTCTTGATTCCGCGAACGACGACGTGACACGCGAGTCCCGCGCGACTCGAGGGCAAGCCGGCTTCGTTCGAACTGCCCCGTAGCTGCCACGCTACTTCCGGCGGCCGGATTGCCCGGCGGGGGACTTCTGCGCATAGAGCGCTGGATGTTGCGGAATCTGGGAGAGGAAGCCAAGGGCGACAAAGTCCGTTCCACGCAACCAAGTAAGGCGGTGAAGGCTCTACTTGGTTCGCTGGTAACTGCGGGCTACGATTTCGCCCCGTTCGCCAGCGGGCGTCTTTGAGGGCGCCGCGCCGCTGGGCGCCCGAAGGCATTTCCCGCTACTCGACCCGGAGAACTGAACAACAGCTTCCTCGCCCGTAGACTCCTGCGCCTGCTCGCCCTCGACCCCCGGGCCCAGCTACCGCCAATTATCGGACACGGAAGGGGTACCAGCGAAGCCTCCTGATTCGATACGAGCGCGCAGAATCTTGCGCTGGACCCCTCGCAGTAAGACGGAAACGGACCGTCCTCACGTTTCCGCACTTGGACTGGAGTCGTTCTCCTCGGCACCATCTAGCCACCAGCGATTTCCCGGATTTCGTCGACATGCCGCCACGACGTGGCATACTCGTATGGCGATTGCGATCCCGCCCAGCGGCGCCTGGAGAGAAGCAGCATGCACACAGCCAAGATTGTCTACTGGGAGGAAGACGGCTCCTGGATCGGCTATCTCCAAGAGTTTCCCGACTACTGGACCCAAGGAGACACACTGGAAGATCTCGAATCCTACCTCCTCGATCTCTACAAGGACCTCACAAGCGACGAGTTACCAGGAATCCGTAGGGTGGCCGATATCGCTGTCGCGTGAAACGAACCGCGCTCGCCAAAAAAATCAAAGAGGCTGGCTGCGTGCTGGTTCGGCACGGTGCCAAGCATGACTGGTATCGCAATCTTGGGACGGGTGTTTCCCAGCCCGTACCGCGCCATCGCCAGATCAAGGACCGCCTCGCCAAGCACATTCTCGCGAAGCTGGATTGTCGCTAGTCAGGCAGGGCCGACGTGTCAGCTCAATTATCGGACATCGAGAAGGGCTGCTCAGCGACAAGCGCTTGTTCTTGTTTCGACTACCCCGGAGGCTCGTAGAGGCCGCCACGACCGCGATCCGCTTCGAACCAGACTCCACGGCCTACTATGAACGTCTTCGCTCCCAGGGCAAGCTCCACAAGGTCCCTCTGGTCGCCGTCATGCGCAAACTCATTTCCTTGCTGACCACCTTGTTGCGCGGCAACCGCCTCTGACAACTCGAGGTCCCCTCGAGCGAACTGGAGGCCGCCGCGTGAACACGCTGCCGGACAGCCCTCCCCAAGCGGACGCAACCGCATGGCCAATCCGCCTCAATCCCTATTCAAGAACATTTCCCACTCCCATGCCCTTGACAAGAAGGTTTCCACGAAGACGCAGCCACTCCAATGGGGCTGCCCGACCCAGCCGCGGCCGAGCTGGTCGAGCGGGCGCTCGGCGGCCTCGCCGACATCGCCCTGTGCAGCGTCATGCGGGTCGCCCTGCTGCGGTGCGAGGAAGCGGCGGCCCTGGGCTGGCGCGACATTGCCGGGGAGCCCGACGGGTCCGGACGCCTGGCCGTCCGGCGCGCCAAGAACGACCAGGAGGCGAACGGGACGCTGCTGTATCTCGGCCCGCAGGCCATGCGGGCCCTCGCAGCCATCCGCCCGCCGCCGGCGGGTCCCGCCGGCAAGGTGTTCTCGGCCCGCAGGCCATGCGGGCCCTCGCAGCCATCCGCCCGCCGCCGGCGGGTCCCGCCGGCAAGGTGTTCCGGCTCTCCGGGTCGCAGGTCAGCCGGCGGATCGCGGCCGCGGCGCGAGCGGCCGGTCTGGGGAGGGATTCAGCGGCCACAGCCCGCGCATCGGCATGGCCCAGGGTCTCGCCGCCAGCGGCGCCGGCCTGCCCGAGCTCATGCAGGCCGGACGCTGGAAGTCCAGTGCCATGCCCGCGCTCTACATCCGCTCCCAGGCGGCAGGCCACGGCGCTGTGGCCAAGTACTACACAGCCGGGCAGGCCCCCGACTGAGCGTTCCTCGGGAGCGAGCTGGCACGGACTCGCCCGTCTGGCGCCTCGCTCCCCGTGCCTCCGGGGGTACTCCAGGCCCCCCCGACCTTGGAAAGCTGCTCTACGGGCCTCCTCGCTCTTAACAATTCCGGGGTTCAACCCTGAATAGGCGACTCTCGCGCTCTGGCGCGATCTTCCCTGGCAAGCACCCGTGCTCGGTCCGAGACCTCGAAAACACCGTGGCGGGCCGTTTCTGCCTCATTGCGGTCATATTTCGTCGAGGGCGGCCCCCGCAGCAGGCGACCAGGCAGCCGCAGAGCACGTACCACGCACACGTGCCGATGCGATAGGCTGACAGCATGAGCGCGGATCTGGCTGGGCTGGTCCTGACAGCGGCGCTGTGGCTCGACGCTTGGCTCCAGTCACGTATGGAACGCTCCGGCCCGACCCGCGACAAGGTCTGCGGCGGCCTTGTCGGGCTCCTCGCCAAGGATCGCGACCGCGAGTTCGCCGCCGAAATACTCGGTCCTGTCCGGGACCGCGACGGAGGAGCCCCTGCCTAAGGTCCGGGACGCGATTCGCCTGATCCAGCAGGACGGCTGGTCGCTGGTTCGCAACAGGGGGAGCCATCGTCAGTACCGGCACCCGGACAAGCCGGGCACCGTGACCATTGCCGGTAAGCTGGGCGGCGACCTGACGCGAGGCACCTGGTCCAGCATCATGAAGCAAGCTGGGTTGAAGGGGGAGTGACCGGAACAATGCGCTACACGATCGTCATCGAGAAATCGCCGCGGAACTACGCCGCCTACGTTCCTGACCTGCCGGGGTGCGTCGCCACCGGCGCTTCCGAGGCGGAGGCGGTCCGCGAGATCCGCGAGGCCATCCGGTTTCACATCGAGAGCCTGCGTGAGCACCGTGAACCGGTGCCCGAACCGCGCTGTACGGCGGCTGTCGTCGATGTGCTCGCTGTCGGCGGGTGATCGACCGGCCGGGAATCCGGGAATACCCCAGGCCGGCCCGTGACCGGAAAAACCCCTCTACGGGCTACCTGGCTCTTAGCAATTCCGCGGCGAAATCCTAAATCGGCCGATTTCGCGCCCTGAGGCGGTTTCCGCAGACCTCATCCGGGGACTAAAAGCCCGTCTAGGTGCTCCTGGCGCAGCCTGCGGCCACTTCTGACGGCCTGATGCACCTGCAGCCGGGCACGTGGTGCAGCGTCCGGGTCTTGAGGTCGATCCAGGACTCGCGGAGCGGCTCGTCCTCGTAGATCGCGCCCATGTCCTCGGCCTCCTCCATCGTGAAGCTGTCCACGCAGACCGGGTAGCGTCCGGCCGGATGCTCCACCGAGGGGCCGGCAAACGGGTCGTCGGGGTCGCTGCCGAATCCCAGAAGCTCGTCCTCGGTCATCGCGGCCAGCTCCGCGTCGGTGGGTGCGATGTAGTCCACGCCCTCAGCGTAGCGCGAGCCTACGGCAGGTCCAGCACCGGGCCGAACACTTCCTGCAGTTTCCGCTTCAGGCCGGTGGGCCAGCAGTCGGGCTTGGGATCGGAACACCGCCCCTCGGGGACACGGCCGAGGATCTCCGCGAAGGCATAGGGGCAGTCGGCGGGAAGGTAGCGCTCCCAGCGCGCACGGCGCTGCTGGCCTCTGACTTGCTGCGGCCGGTGGCGTCGAGCCCCGCCATCGTGCTGATCGCGTCGGTGCGGGCGATCCGCCAGCTCTCTGCCAGCAGCTCGTCGCGATGGTGCTCCACGAGGCCGGGGCTGTCGCAGGTCTTGTAATGCAGGTCCATGCGCGAGAGCCACGCCTTGTCGCGCCAGCAGCGGACCTTCTTGGCGGAGGCCGGGTAGTGCTCGATCAGCAGCATCCGCTCGACCGTCAGGATGCAGTAGGAAAGCCAGTCGATGCGCTCGCCTTCGGCGATCTCGTCGAACTCCCGGATGACGCGCTTCCAGTCGACGGCCTCGAGGTCGCGGTGGCTTGCTGCCGCGACCAGGTCCACATGCCATCTCTCTGCTTGACGAGTGGCTCGCCACATCTTGGATTGTAAGTCTGCCCGGACCGGCACTCCAGCTGGAGGTCTCCCCTGCAGCTCGCGTAACGAGTGCAGCTCCCGGGCTTATTTCCATGTGCCCGGTCTAAGACCACCGACTTTGAGTCGGTCCGCTTCCAGCAGTCGGCTGGGTGGGCGGGCGGGCCTAGACTGTGGGGATGGCCGAGTACCAGTCGAGTGGGCCTGCGAGGTACGACATTAAGTACCACTTCGTTTGGATCACGAAGTGCCGTTACAAGGTGTTGCGTGGGGAAGTGGCAGAGCGAGCTCGGGAGCTGATCCGGCAGACGTGTCAGACACGGGAGGTGCAGATCGTGCGCGGAGCGGTGGCAGCGGATCACATGCACATGCTCGTGGCAGCGCCGCCGCAGCTGTCGCCGTCGAAGCTGGTGCAGAAGGTGAAGGGGAGGTCGTCGAGGCGGCTGCAAGAGGAGTTCCCGCACTTGCGGAAGAAGTTCTGGGGGCAGCACCTGTGGGCGCGGGGGAATTTCTGCGCGACTGTGGGCGCGGTGGACGAGCAGACCGTGCGGGAGTACATCGAGAGCCAGAAGTGGGACGACGACGTGGAGGGGTTCAAGATCACCGCGGCCGAGTCGCCTTGAGCCGGCTTCAGCCGGGCACCTCTCCGGCGGCATTAGCCGCAACATCGACTCTCAGTCGTAACACGAAGCCACCGACTTTCAGTAGGTGGTCGTTCACTAGCCTGAATCCCCAAGACAGAAACGGCGTGTGACATCTGGAGGTCAAGCGAAGTTGATTTTCAGAGCGCGATTGTGGAGCCAGGGGATGGGGGTAGTGGAGTCGACGTAGCCGGCCTCGATCAGATGCGGGTTGTGGGCCCGGCGACCGAGCGTGACCTCGATCCGATCCTCGCTGATGTCGACCGTGGCGCTGGCCTGCACGAACTTGCGGAACAGGCTGGCCGGCTCGGCGGTCCGGAAGCGGTCGCCGAGACGGTTGGCGAGCAGACGGTACAGGGCGCTGGCCATCAGGGTCAGCTGCACGTCCAGATCGATGCGCAGGGGCACGGCGGCGGACAGCGCGTCCATGTGGAAGAAGTTGACGGCATCGGCGATGGTGTTCTCGATCAGCATGCGGCGGGCATAGCGGTCGATCAGCTCGCGCGGGGACGCGTCCAGCTGGTTGGTGAGCAGCAGGGTGGGCTTGTCGTGGCCCAGGTCGCGGATCGCGATCTGGCGGATGGGCTGGGGGTAGTCCTTGATGCGCACGCTCTGGTCGAGGATGCGGGGGGTGCGGTAGCGGCGGCCGACGTTGGTGAGCTGGACGGTTTGCCAGCGGTCGCGGGGCAGGCCGAGCAGTTGCTCGACCATCTTGGCGCTACGGCGGCGGAGGGTGAGGAAGGCGATGCCGCGGGCCTGGAGCCGGGCCAGGTTGGCGTAGGTGGTGAGACGGGAGTCGAAGACCAGTTCGGCGGGCTGGCTGCCGGTGCGGTCTTTCCAGGCGTCGACGAAGCGCAGGATCTGGTCGTTGTGGGTGGCCTTGGAGGGGCGGGCGCTGGCCCAGGCGAAGGTGCGCGCGTCGGCGTCGCGGGCGAGGAAGCAGAGGATGGCTTTCTGGCGGCGGGAGCGCTTGGAGACGTAGTGCTTTTCGACGAGGGCGTCGTCGCCGTGGTAGGGGATGGCGTGGAAGTCGAGGTCGAAGGAGCGGCCGGAGCCGAGGGGGCTGTCCAGGCCGCGCAGGGCGTCGTGCCAGCGTTGGGTGAAGGGGTCGAGCAGGCGGGGATCGCAGCGGCAGGAGTACTCGGTGAGGGTGGAGCGCTTGGGACTGGCGTTGAGGCCGGCGAACAGGGCGATGCCGTCGTCGAGCACGGCGGGCATGATGCGGGAGGGACGGCCGATGCCCCACAGCTTGAGGGCGAGCAGGGCGCGCAGGGCGCAGCCGGCCGGGATCAGGGTGGAGCCGGGCAGGCCGGCTGCGAGGCGGTCGAGATCGAGGCGAGCGAGGTCGGGGGCGAACAGGAACAGGCCGCCGAAGGCGGTGCGGAAGCGGCGCGGGGCGAGGTCGAGGGCGCGGCGGTCGGCGAGCGGGGCCTGCAGGACGGCGGGTTGCTGCTCGGGGGAGCGGCGGGCGAGCTTGGGCAGGCCGGCCTCGCGCAGGACCTTGTGGACGAAGCCGACGCTGTGAGGGAGGTCGTCGAGGCGCAGGCGGGCGGAGATGTCGTGGACGGAGAGGTCGTCCTGGCGCAGGACGAGGATGCGCTCGCGGGCGCTGGCGGCGGAGTCGGTGGCGGGGCTGGCGGGAGCGGGAGCGCGCTGGTCGGAGGGGAAGAGGAAATCGGGATCGTCGGCGCGGAGGAACTGGGAGCAGAGATTGCGGAAGCTGCCGGGGGCGTAGCCGAAGCGGCTGGCGGCTTCGGCGGAGGAGCAGCCGTCGACGAAGCGGGCGCGGAGGGCCTCGTAGCGGCGTTGGCGGGGGGAGGCAGGCCGGAGGAAGCGGTCAGCAGGATCCGTCATCTGTTGCATGAACCCATGAATATAATAAGACAATATCACAATGGGATGTTTGGGTCAAGCCGGAAATCGTGCCTGGAGGAAGAATCTGGCCGGTGCCGGCAAAATCGCGGCAAGAACAGGCCGCAAACGTTAGAAATCGAGTGAGTTACGGGGAGATCAGGCCGGGATCGAGGCGGATCGGAGTCGCTCGGCAGTGGGTGCCGCGCCTGCAGGCCGACCATGATAGGTAAGTGGATAACTGTTCATGTATTCATATCGACACTGACAGACTCGCGACCCCGTCCGTCGTAGTCTTCGCGAATCGCTTGGTTTAAGACCAGGGGCCTCCCCGAGGACCGTCATAGTTCTCGATCCCCATGGGAAATCAGGCTAGGAATGGGGAGCTGCGAACTTGCACCGGACCCCTCGAAATGAGCCGGCTGGCTGCTTGATGTGACACGGCCACGAACGTAGAACCGGTAGAAGCAGGCTGCTTGCAGTTGTCCACGACTCGCTCCTGTTTGGGGGGACTTGAGGGGTTCTACCGGCCTCTATTGCCGGTATATATAATCGCCGAGTCTCCGAGTCGAGACGGATCGCTCTCGATGATTGATGCAGGGTTCTCCCGCTGGAACCGCTCGTGGTCGAAAGGGTCGCCGAACAGTTCGGCAATGGGCTCCGGAGATCGGATCTTGTTGCGGTCTGGCACCTCGTCCTAGGTCAGCCCGCGCCACGCGCCAGGCTGCAATGCCACCACCGCCCCGAAGATCGCCGGATACTTGAAGCCGAGCCGCAAGCTCCCGAAACCGCCGATCGAGATGCCCATCTCCATCGTGGTCTTGCGGTCGCTGCTGACGCGATACTCTGCCCTTAGATGAGGCAGGAACTCGTTCATGACGAATGTCTTCCAGGGCTCCTTGCCGTCGTAGCTGTCCAGGTTGATCGAGCCAGTTCCTGCCGACGGAGTTGCAACATCCATTTCGGGGAGTTCGTTGGCGGCCCACATCTTCCGGATCTGAGGCTTGAACCTGGCGAGATGTTCGCGGTCGCCTGCGGCGCCGTGCAGCATAAGTGCAAGCGGCAGGCGCCCACCGTCACGAAAGTAGCGGTCGGGAAGCAGGACCGCGTTGTCGATCGAGCCTGCCGATGAAGGGATGCTGTTCGAGTCCACGCGCGCCCACGCTGGTGACTGCAGCGGCACGTCGGGCGGTGGCCGGACTCTTGGGCCGCGGGCATGCGCAGGCTCCTCAAGCGGGCACGGCGGCTGGGCGAAACTTACCCGTGTTGCACCGGAGCAGCTTTCTCGGATTCCGCGCCCCAGCTGGCGATCCATGCCAGCACTTCCTTGGCGCTGGCATGGCTCGCCGGTCTCACGGTATTCCTGCCAAGCGTCATGTGCCTCTTCGCGCTCGACGTACCGGCGGATCGCGTCGCGCATCAATCAGCGTCGGATGCGCTGCCGCCTTGCCGCGAGGCGCTTCATGCGCTCGTGCATTTCCGGTTCGATCTTTACGGCTACGGAAACGGCTGGGGAGTGCTTCATACTTCAAGGCCTCAGTCCATTCACAACCGCGGCCATGACAAGAACAAGTATCGTGATAAAGACGAGCGTCATCGGAGCAGATACGAACCTAGCCAGTAGAGCACTGCTCTTTTCGTCGATATTTGAGCCAAGTCCCGTATAGCGACGATTTCAGGGGCATGGTGTATATCCGCGCTGCCCATCCGCCGACCATCGGGATCGCACCGAGAGCGGCTGGCGTGCCAGCGAAGGCCAGCGCCACGAACCAACTCCCGAATGGGGGAACATCTCTTTCGACCAGCCCCAAGAGCAGCTCTAGTAGCCCAGTGTTGACGACGAGCAAGACGAAGTGAAGAGAAAGTGCCAACACCGTAAGCAGCAGCCATTTGGACGGCGTATCTAGCTGTCCCAAATAGACGAGAAAAGCAGAAAATAGGTTTGACGAGCTATCGATCTTCCCGACTAGTTCATCGACAGCAGCGGGATGGAGTAGCACTTCCAGAATTGAAACTAAGCCCGCAAGTCCGTTGACGGTAATTGCCTTCGTTGTCCTGCCCGGGGCCGAGACAATGCGATTGAAGATTCCTCGCCCGAGCTTGAGGACGGAATAGGCCAGGGCCCAGATCGAACCGGCATTATCCTGACCGAAATTCGTTGGTGCGTCCCGAGCTCGGTCTCGGACCGCCAGCCCTCGTGACCTGCCCCCCGCTCAGCAGTGCCCGGTAATTCAGCTCCGGCTCAGCCGAGTTGCCAGGTTCTTGGCGGGATTCGTTCATTCCACTCGCTCCTGCGACACCGAATGCGGGCTCAAGCTATCGCCTGCTGAAACCGGCTGTGCAGCCTGCACTTAGGTCTCAAGTCTCCGTGCCTCCAGACCGATCCATTCCTGCGCCAGCCATTTCCGACTAGAACCCTCCAGGAATGGTCGGCATTGAGCTGGGCTCTCGATGGCTGACTGCTGTTCAGAGGAGCTCTGCGAACGTGCTCAGCGCCGCCGAACGACCCAAGTTGCCAGTTGGGACAACGATCCCGCCCCTATCGATTGAGGATTTGAGGCAGGAATTCCAGGATCGCGGCGGCACCCAGCGCCATGGCAGCTGCCACGACCAACATCAGTGGCAACAGCACGACGACGAGCCAGACCACCACCGCTGCTCCCGTTGTAATTCGGGCTAGGTCCCGGATCGCCACGACCTGTAACACAAGCACATAAATGCCGCCCACGACGCCCCCGATGAAAGGGATGATCCCGAGAGCTGAGGGCGCCGAGGTGAACAGGAGCGTACGGAACCAGTTCGGGTATGGCGGCACGTCGTTTGAAAAAAGCCGCGAGAGCAGGCACAGCAGACCTGCGTAGATCGCAGTGACAAGGAGCCCGATCGGGACCGTGATAAGGATGATCGGCAAGAGCCAGATGGAGGCCGCGGCGTTTCCGACTACGAATACGATGAGGCCTTGTCTCGTACCGTTCGGGTCTGCTGCGATCTCTTCCGAGATGCCGGGTTCGAGCTTCAGCATGGCGAGGACCCTCGCCCACGTCGAGCCGCTGCTAGCTTCCCTCCTGACCTCTTGGCGCACTTCCTCTCGATACTTTCGCTCCTCCTCGGAGCGGATCTCCTCGGCTCGTATCCTTTCCCTCTCGGAATCAGTTAGCGCGTCGTCCGTATTAGCCGTCGACCCGGTCTCGGCGGCTTGCGGTGCATCATCGCGTCCTTCGTGATCTTCGTTCACTTCGAATCCTTCCAGCCCGTCCGAACTCACTCCATACGTCGGAAGATTCTCGTCAGGCCGCCTTATTCTGCCACAGTGTATGCCGGAACCAGAGCTCGGCCACTAGCATGGCTCCTACCTTCCCCAGATCGCTGGCAGGGGACCACCGCCAAGCATTGTCGGCAACGGCAAGAGTTGCCCAGGCGAAAGCACTGCCGGGTTCCGAGATCACAAGCGAACGTGACGGGCGCGGCGCCCGAGTCGGGCGGGGTTCGCAGCAGAGTCCGTGCTGGCCTCCGTCCCACGCCGCGTCCAAGTGGCAGTCCGATGCTGCCCGAGCCTGCACCTCAGCTAGAGTCGGCTATTCTACATTTCAATGACTCGAAGGGAATTGATGTCCACTGCGATCGCGGCAGCCGCGGCGCTGCCCGCCGCTGGCCAGACGAAGCGTCCCAATATCCTGTTCGCCATTGCGGACGACTGGGGCTGGCCCCACGCCGGTGCCTACGGATGCACCTGGGTTGATACCCCCTCGTTCGACCGAATCGCAAGCGAGGGCGTCCTCTTCGCCAACTGCTTCACCTCCAATCCCAAGTGCTCTCCCTGCCGGGCGAGCATCCTCACCGGGCGAAACACGTGGCAACTCGAGGAGGCCGTGAATCATTTCGGTGTTTTTCCCGCCAAGTGGGCCGTGTTCCCGGATGTCCTCGAGCAGGCCGGCTATCGCGTGGGCTACACCGGCAAGGGCTGGGGCCCCGGCGACTACACGGCGGGAGGCTTCGAGCGCAATCCAGCGGGCCCGGAATATGTGAAGCACACCCTTAACCCGAAGTTTCGCAGCATGTCGAACAAGGACTACGCGAAGAACTTCGACTATTTCCTCGAGGGCCGGGATCCCAGCCAGCCATTCTGCTTCTGGTTTGGCACTCACGAGCCGCACAGGGCCTTCCAGGACGGCGCTGGCGCAATCAGCGGCAAGCGCCACCAGGACGTCGACGTACCTGCCTTCTACCCCGATGACGACACCATTCGCCGCGATCTGGCGGACTACGCCGTCGAGTCGGAATGGTTCGACACACACCTGGGCCGGATACTTGCCAAGCTTGAGGAGATCGGCGAGCTTGACAACACCTTGATCATCGCGACGTCGGATCACGGCATGCCGTTTCCTCGCGTCAAGGGGCAGATCTACGAATACGGATTCCACCTGCCGCTGGCTGTCCGGTGGGGCGGCGGCCGCAAGGGTCGGACGGTCGAGGATTTCGTCAACGTCCGGGACTTTGCGCCGACCATCTTGGGACTGGCCGGCGTCGACGTTCCGGATTCGATGACGGGCCGGAGCTTTGTCGACATTCTCGAATCGGACCAGGAGGGCTGGATCGATTCCAGTCGCAACCGAATGCTGGTCGGAAAGGAGCGCCACGACCTCGGGCGGCCCAACGACTGGGGCTACCCTGCGCGAGCGATCCGCACGCCTGAATACCTTTACGTACGCAACTATGAACCTGACCGCTGGCCGGCGGGCAACCCCGAGACCGGCTATCGCAACTGCGACGGGAGCCCGACCAAGAGCCAACTGCTGAGGGGTTTCGACAGGTACTACCGGATGTCGTTCGGCAAGCGGCCTGCCGAAGAGCTCTACCGGGTCGATCGGGACGAGGACTGTGTCAACGACCTTGCGGAGGATCCCGTGCATGCCGAGATCAAGAAGTCGCTGCGCTCGGAGCTGCAGAAGCGGCTCGAGGAGGATGGCGATCCGAGGGCGATTGGCCAGGCTTGGGTGTTCGATACTTACCAGTACACGGGCTCCCGTCGGCACGCCTATTCGACCTGGATGGAACACAACGCGCCCTAGATTGCGATCCGTCATATACTGGACGCCAGAGCCGGTTGGCGGCAGGAGCCGTTGCGACGGTACCAATTTCGCCCGCTTGCCGGGGTTCGGGACACGAATCCCGTCGGCTTGATCCAACGATTTCGGGAAGAGAAGCAATGAAGGTATACGCGGGCAATGACGTGAGAAATGTCGGGATCGTCGGCCACGGCGATTGCGGAAAGACGACCCTGGCCTCGGCCCTCCTTTACACGGCCGGGGCAACGAACCGGCTCACAAGTGTTGACGAAGGCAACACGGTCACTGACTACGACGACGAGGAAGTTGCGCGCAAGATATCGATCTCGACGGCAGTCGGGGTCGCTGAGTGGGGTGGTGCGAAGGTCAACCTGCTCGACACCCCCGGGTACAACATCTTCATCAGCGACGCCAAGGCAGCGCTGATTGCCGCCGACACCGCGCTCGTGGTGGTGGACGCTGTGAACGGCATCGAAGTTCAGACAGAGAAGTGCTGGGGCTTCGCGTCCGAATACGGCTTGTCGAAAGTCATATTTGTCAATAAGATGCACAAGGAGCGGGCGTCCGTCGACGCTGTGGTCGACCAAGCCAAGGAAGTGTTCGGCGTGACCGCGGTCGCGGTGCAGCTTCCTCTGGGAGCAGAGAAGGGTTTTCGCGGCGTTGTCGACCTGATCTCCGGCAAAGCGTTCGAGTACGAGCTCGACGGCGATGGCAAGGGCGCCGAAGTGTCTGTGCCCGACGACATGGTGGACAGCGTCGAAGAGGCTCGGACCGCCCTGATCGAGGCGGTTGCCGAGACCGACGAAGACCTCATGGAGGAGTACTTCGAAGAGGGCACGCTGTCCGCCGACAAGCTTATGGCCGGTCTCAAGCAAGCCGTTTCGGACGGCGAGGTCACCCCTCTGCTGTGCGGGTCCGCCCTGCACAACATGGGCATCGACCTTCTGCTGGACTTCCTGGTTTCGTCGACGCGTTCGGCTGTCGACCGCGGGGAGCTTCCGACTCTTTCGGGAACGATTGCGATCGACGACAGCGGGCCGCTCGCGCTGTATGTGTGGAAGACAAGTTCGGATGCGTTCTCGGGGCGGGTGAACTACTTCCGCATCGCCTCGGGGGTGCTCGAAACCGACGCCTCTGTCTACAACCACGACAAGAGTAATGCTGAGAAGTTCGCGCGCGTCAGTGTCGTCCAGGGCAAGAACCTAGCGAGTGTTGCCGCAATCCACGCGGGAGACATCGGCGTCATTGCCAAGCTTAAGGACACGGCCACCGGCGACAGCCTCGGAGCCAAGGAGCGCGAGATCTTCTTCCCCAAGGCCGACTTGCCGGCACCATCCATCTCCTACGCGATCCAGCCTACGACGCGCCAGGACGAGGACCGCCTCAGCGGCGCCATCACGAAAGTGCTCGAGGAAGACCCGTCCCTGAACTTCTACCGGGATGCGCAAACCCAGGAGTTCCTGCTGGCGGGCAACGGCCAGCAGCATCTCGATATCGTTTGCAGCAAACTGCAGAAGCGATACAACGTGAACGTTGAGTTGCGTGCGCCAAAGGTCCCGTACCGTGAAACCATTCGCGGCACGGCCGATGTGCACGGTCGCCACAAGAAGCAGACTGGCGGTCACGGCCAGTTCGGGGACTGCAAGATCCGTGTTGCCCCGCTCGATCGAGGGGCCGAGTTCGAGTTTGTCGACGAGATCTTCGGCGGGGCGATTCCGAAGACCTATATCCCGGCAGTGGAGAAGGGCATTCTGGAATCCGCCGCGAGGGGCTACCTGGCCGGTTACCCCGTGGTCGACTTCAGGGTGACGCTTTACGACGGGTCGTATCACGACGTGGACTCGTCCGAGCTGGCGTTCAAGCTGGCCGGCAGCAAGGCATTCAAGCTGGCAATGACGGAAGCGCGGCCCGCGCTCCTCGAGCCGATCATGAGGGTCGAAGTCGTCGCTCCGATGGAGTTCGCCGGGGACCTCATGGGGGACCTGAATAGCCGTCGCGGGAGGATCCAGGGAATGGATTCGAAGGGGTCGACGCAGATGATCCACGCCGACGTCCCTATGGCGGAAATGCTGACATACGCGAACGACCTGACGTCGATGACCCAAGGCCGCGGCTCGTTCTCAATGGAGCAGGACCACTACGACTATGTCCCGGCCCAGATCGCCGACAAGATCGTCGATGCCGCCAAGCGCGAGCGAAGCGGCAAGGACGAGGACGAGTAGCGTGTTCGTCTACGCCTCGTCGACGAGGCGGGCCAAGCTCTTGGCGCAGATTGTACTGCCGGCGTATTTGTCGCCTCCCGGCCCGCCCCAGTGCGTCTCGAGACTCACTGAGCCGTTGTAGCCGTCCTCGACGAGTGCCGCAAGCTGCCCGGTCCAGCCAACCTGTCCCAGGCCGATGTCGCACCAGTCCAGCCGGCCGGAGACCGAGTCGATCACCAAATCCTTCGCGTGGACGTGACAAATCCGCTCGGCTCGAAGCTTCCTGTAGCCGCCAGGAAAGGCTTGCTCCCCGCACACGCAAGCGTTTGCGGGATCCCAAACGATTCCAAGCGAGTCCGGGGCCAGATCGCTCGCCGCAAGAGCGACTTCCCCTCCGGTTCCGAAGTGGCAGGCGTGCTCGTTCTCGAGGCCCAGCAGCACGCCCGCTTTGCGCGCAACGTCGCCCCCGCCTTGCAGAACCTCCACGATGCGGCGAAAGTTCTTTTCGGGCTCGACGGTGCGCCAAAAGCTGAATACCCGAACGATTGGCGCTTCCAGCCGCTTGGCAATCTCGAGGGCGCGGTCGAGGAGCTGCGCCTGGTCGTCGAACGAGAACGAAGCCTGGAACGCGTCGTGGTGGAATCGCTCGTCGATCGCTCCCCCGTCCGGCAAGACGCATTTATATAGTGTCTGCGACAAAACCCCTAGATTTCGCACAGGCGCACGGGAGGGACTAGTTACTGGGCCGGCGGCGGGTGCCGTTTCGAGGTGCAATCCGCCCCAGCTTGCCATCGCATGGACGCTTTCCAGGCCGGATTCTGAGTCCTTGCGCACCCCTGCCGCACTCCTGCTTGCCAGCAGGTTGCCGCTGCTCGTTCCCGGGGCGCTCCGTCGCCGCTACGCGGCCAGCCGTAGCGGGAGCGCTCGCTTGCGTGCCCGCTTCAGCCGCTTCCGCTCCCGCCTCTGCAGGAGCAGTCCGATCCGGTGCAGGTTCCCCGCCAGCACCGCCAGCCCCACCGCTCGCTCGAAGCCCGCCGCCCCTTTCGACCGCACCCGGTCCAAGCCCCGGCATTCCAGGTTGTGGATCGCCGATTCCACCGCCGGATGCGCCTTCCGCGCCGCCGCGAATCCCGGCTCCGACTCCCGTTCCCGCGCCGCCTTCGACAGCTTCCCCTTCTGCGGCAGCGCGTTCAACACCAGCACCTTGTCCAGCTCCGTCCGGTTCGCCCGACTGTGGAAGCCCTTGTCGAAACTGCAGCCCGCCAGGTCCGGATACAGCTCCTGCGTCTCCTTCACCAGCGGCTGCGCCACGTCCACGTCCTGCTCCGTCCACATGATCTTGTGATGCAGCACGAACCCGTGCTCGCTCTCCACGATCCCCACCGGCACTCCTGTTCGCCAGCGGCGACACGGTGACGACGCCGAACGACAAGACCTACAGGCTGGTGCTGTTCGGCGGCTCGTGGACCGCGACGGAGGTGACCGCCGACCCGTAGGGCGGCCTCGGTTAGAGAAAGGATCCCGCTGCCAGCCGTCGAATGAAAAGGACGACAGAGGGTGTGAGACAGCGGGTAGGCGGCCGGTCTTCGTGAGTGGGGCCGGCCGCCGTCTTGTCAGGCCGGCAGCGGGTTCGCCACGCGGTACTCGACCGCCAGCTGCCGCATCATCTCGTAGAGGATCGCGTAGATGGGGTCGAGGCGCTGGCCGCCGCGTCCTACGACGCGGCCCAGCTGCGTGCGCTGCCAGGTCCGGACGAGCCCGCGGCGGCCCGTTCCCGACAGGCGCACCTCGCGGACGAACGACGCCGCCAGCAGGTAGGCGTGGTTCTCCAGGTCCAGGTCGAAGCGGATGTCGATGAAGGGCAGGTCGCCGTCGCCGTTGCATTGGAAGCCGAAGCCCTCCAGGCATTCGGCGGCGGTTTCCCGGAATTCCATCTTGTTAATGCCGAGCTGTCCGCTGTGGCCGAGCGGCACCGGCTCGTCCAGCGTCAGCTTGCCGCCGGGATTGTACAGCGCGAAGCGGCTGTTCTCCTCGCGCAGCCTGTCGGCGGCGTTGCGTTGACGGAATCTCTCGAGGGTGCGCTCGATGATGTGTTGTGGTTTAACGAAGCCACCTCAACGGCAAGTGGCACGCCAACAAGGGCGGGCTGGTTCCCGTCCTCGAGGCCAGCAAGGCCCCGACCAGCGGGACGATGGACCGCACGCTGACGCAGGTGGGCATCGGGTGCGCGACAATTTTGTGAAACCTACGCTGCGGCCCGGTCTTCCCAGTAGTCGTCAAAGCGATTGGAGAGCTGTGCGCAGCGGAGGGCGATGATCGCGTTGGCTCCGTCCACGGTCCAGAACATTCCCGAGCGCTTCAGGCGGCCGACCACTGTGCGGCAGCCCGCTTCAATCACTCCGGAGCCGACGAACAGATCCTGGCGGCGAAACTCGGCGTAGCGCATGCGGTCGGCATGGCCCTCGAAGTAGGCTGCCTCGATCCGCACCGCCTCGCTCAAGTCGGGCGTGTCGGCCCGGATGCCTCGCAGGGACCGGACCAAATGCTCGATGCGCCCCTCGTCGAGCTGCTTCTTGCGCCGGCGCACCCAGCGGCGACGTTGCTTGCGGTCCAGCGGGAACAGCTGGCGGCCCAGTGCCCACAGATGCTCGCGCGCGTGGAAGATGTCGACGATCTCGGTGGCGTGAGGGAAGTGGATGTGGCTCAGATTCCAAATCCATGCTGCTCCGTCACCGATCACGACCTGGCGGTCGGCGCGGTGCAGGCCGCGCCGCCAGGCCTCGTGGTAGATGCGCTGCCCGAACGCCTCGGCGTCCTCGATCGCGCCCGTGTAGGTGGTCGAGCGCTCGTCCCGGACAGGCCGGCCCTCGGCGTCCAGCTCGGTCTGCGTGAAGACGCAGCCCAGCTTGACTTCGCGGGTCCGTGCCAGGGCCTCGCGCTTGCCGCGGCGGCCGGCGGCCGCCGCGACGGTGACCGGAATGCCGGTGCCGTCCATCTCGATGTACAGCGTCTCGATGGCCTCGCCGGGCGGGGTCGGGAAGTGCAGCATTGCGGCCCGCTGGCGGTCGGCCTGCTGCCAGGCTGCGACCGCGCCGCCGATGGCTTCGGCCTGGCGCTCGACCGATTTGACGCTGACCGCGACGCCGGCCCATGTCCGCCAACAGCTCGCGGCCCTGGGCGAACGGGGCTGCGCTGCCGACCAGGGCCTGCATCCGCCGCACGCCCGGGGAGTACTGCGTGCCGTCCACGTCCAGCTCGCGGTCGCGCGGGGCGAGGCCCTGCCGGCAGCGGCGGCAGTGGAAATAGAGCCGTCGGAGCACCACGCGGCCGAGCAGGGTGACGAGCTGCTTGGGACGCAGCCCTTCGCAATGCGCCAGGTGTCCGCAGGGGCACAGGCGGGACGTGCGCGGCTCCTGCGACTCGTGCTCGCCCAGCAGGGTGGCCAGCAAGGCGGCGCCGGCCCGCAGCATGGCCGAGCGGGTGGCCTGCTCCAGCGCTTCCAGGTCGAAGGCCCCGGTCTTGCCCCGGGCGGCGGAGATCACGTTCAGGAAGCGCCCGACTTCGAGCGCGACTTCGTTCTGGACCGCGCGGGCCGTTTTTTTTCCAGCGGTTCATGGCGGGCCTGGCCCGCGGCGGCGGGGCGCTGGCGGCAGATGGCGAGATTGACGTCGAGGAGCTGGCGGGAGAGTTGCTGGAACTCGCGGTAGGCGGCGATTTCGCGCTCGGCCTTGCGCCGGGCGGCCTCGTTGGGGAGGCTCTCGGAGACGGATTTGCCGTGGCGCTTGTAGGTGAGGCGCCAATGGGGGCCGTGGCCGGGCTGGCCGGGCTGGTGGCAGCGGCAGGCGGGCTTGCCGCAACGGCCCCTGGTGGCGGAGATGGAGCCGGGTCGGAAGTCACCGAGGGAGAGGAGGCGCTGGAGCAGGGCGTCGCGCTGGGATTGGAGATCGTGGAGGGAGTCGGGCACGGGATTATCCTTGCGTATATTACACGCAAGGATAATCTACGGAATGCTGGCGTTCCCGAAATCCTCCACATTCATGTCGCGCACCCGGGGGCATCGCGCTGCGCAACCAGGCCGACGGGGACGCCGAGCCCACGCCGGAGATTCCGACCCAAGCGTAGCGACGCCAGGGCGGGGGAGGGGGAGAACCACCTCTCTCTCCCGCCCCCTTTTCACCCGGACAGGACGCCGGCCGCTGTCAGCCCCGCGGAGCGGATGTGCCAGCCGTCGACGCTGTCCGGAGGAGGCGCCGCACGGCGCCCAGTGTGGCGCGGGGAGCGCGATGCCTGAATGGGTGGAAGTCGATAGAGTGCCCCACGGCTACGAGCCGCTGTGCCCGGCCTACGCGATGGAATTGGGCCGCAATCCAGCTTCGGGTTCGTACACCAGGGGCGGAAGCGATGCGATCTTGTTGCCGTTGTGCTCCGTCCACTCTCGGCTGCCGCCCTCCTTTTCATAGGACCAAGCTGTTCCGTGATGGATCTTTCCCGACGCGTAGGTCTGGTAGCCGCTTTTCTTGAAGAGCTGCGGCAGGCTGGTATATCGATCGATGAGGGATGGATCGACTCGGTCGGTGTCATAGAAGGGATAGAGCCCCGAATGAAACGGCTGGACTTCGAACAAGAGGGCGTTTCGGCTCGGCGAGCAGCCCGGCTCAACCGTATGTGCGTTGCGGAAGTTGACGCCCTGGTTCGCAAGGCGATCCATGTTGGGGGTCCGGGCCTGAAGGTGGCCGCCAAGGAGGCCCGTCCACTCGTTGAGGTCGTCGATTGCGATGAATAGAACGTTTGGCCTGTCGGCCGTACAAATGCCCTGCGCCATCGCGGCGAGGAAGAGAATTCTTGCAAGGACGGGCATCTAAGAATATCCAAAGGCAACAGGTCGCTGCGGCTCTCTTCGGCTGAGAGGAGTCCCTATAGTCCCTGAACGGCACGCTCCGAAATTCCGGCGAGCAGAGAGGCTCGGACGGATGCCGTCCCAGCGATCTCCGAGTCTTGATCCAGCGAAACCGATCGCCGCGGGTCGGCGATGACATCGTCGGCGCGATTCAGGCCCGGACGGGCACTCGCACTCAGGAACGGCGGTTCCGACGATTCCGTGTCGAGGCTCAGGATTTCGTCCAGCATCGCGACGGGGCAGTGAAGCGGCGGGATTCGAATAGAGCGCTCGCCAGCCCGGCCCTAAGCACCCGGATATCCGGCGACACCGCGAGCGCCGCTTACCATAGCCGGAGGGCCCAGCAGTGGCTCGCTGGCTGGACCGGAGGGTGCGCAGCTCGTGGACCTAGGAGGATGCTGAAGGCTCCCCGAAACGTGCCAAGGCTCCGTCGGCTAGGGCGCGGCCCACCCCGAACTGCCGATAGCGCGCCGTTTCTGCCTGCCCGGACACAGGGGTCTGAGCTGTTCCGTGTATCGTCGCCTGCGAACAGGAAGACCGGGTCTGCTTCGGCGAGCGCTTCGGGTCCGGCCGCGGCCGACAATCCTGCCTGCGGGGAGACGGCTTCCTCCAGGAAACGATTCCCGCACGAGGTTCCCGGCGGCGGCGGCATGAGGCTTGCTGCGATCCGGGCCAGGCGACCCCCAGCGGCTGCCGTGAGCCCCGTCCTGCACCGCTCACGAGCGCCTTTCCGGGCGCGCGGAGCGAACGAACCGGCTCCACCTCGCTGGACAATCCCAACTTTTTTCCAGTGGATGCAGTTCCCGCCAAATTCCGGTCGAGCGCCCGCGGCCGGGTTGGTAGTCTAGTGGAATCCACCCGGTTCCTATCAAGGCGACGGCAGCGATCCTAGGTGTTTTCCTTGCCTCGATACTATTTGCAAACGGCTGTTGATTCTGGATGCTGACGACAACCGATTTCTTCGACATCTTGTTTCCAGGCTTCCACCACGAAGCGTCTCGCCGCCCGCGGCGGCGAGGACGAGCACCGACCGCGCCCAACCGCCTGGCGTGCACCCTGGTGCTGCTCGCGGTGGCGACCCTTGCCACACCGCAGCCGGCAGCAGCGCAGACCACCCTAACCGGCTTGACGCTGTCGCCGAACGACATCGACTTCTCCTCGGAGGAGAGGTATTACTCCATTGGTGTCGCCAATGACGTGGGTAGCGTTACGGTGACCGCGACCGGCAGCGGCGGACAGAACGTCATCATCGGCCGCACTGACTACCTTGCCCACGTCCTGGACACAACCGACGCCGACTCTGAGGCCGCGGATCACCAAGTCAGCCTGGAAGTGGGCTACAACCTCATCAGCGTCAGGGTCTCAAGCTGTGCCTTCGGAAGCCTTCCGGCGTGCGGATACTACGTTGTCGTCGGAAGGGAGTCCCTTGCGGCATGGGGGTGGAAGGCGTTCGAAGACTTCGACGTTCTCGCGGGGGAGAACAGGACCACCGGCATCTGGTCCGACGGAATCACCATGTGGGTGGCGGACTCGACGGCCGCGGGAAGTAAGCCGGACCACAGCTCTTGCCCTGGCGCGGCGAACGAAGCCCCCGCGGCAACCCTCTACGCGTACAGCCTGGACGACAAGTCGCGCGACTCCGACAAGGACTTCACGGACTTGAATTGCGAGAACTCGCACATTGGTGCCATCTGGTCGGACGGAACGACGATGTGGGTGTCGGACTGGTTCGACGCGAGGCTCTACGCGTACGACATGGAGACCAAGGATCCGGAGCCCGAGAAGGACTTCGATCATCTGGTCGGCCAGAACAACGTCGGAGGCTATGGCATGTGGTCCGACGGAAGGACGATGTGGGTGTCGGATATCTACGACAGGAAGATCTACGCGTACAGGGTGTCGGACACTACCCACGACCCTGACAAGGACTTCACCCGGGAAATGCTCGAGGCCGGCGGCATAGGAACGCCACGAGGCATTTGGTCCAACGGAAGGACGATGTGGGTGGTGAGTTCGGGCCTAGGCGATGTTGAAGCGTTCAATATGTCGGACAAGTCTCCTGATGCCACAAAGGACTTTGACCTCGAACCAGTGATAAGGAATGGATTTCCGCGCGACATCTGGTCTGACGGAAACACCATCTGGATTGCCCACGCCGGGTCGGGGGGCGGCGACGCGACGCGGAGGCATCGCTACCTGCAAAAAATCTACTCGTTCGACGCTACGGGAATCGGCACCTCACCGGTGCTGCCACCTGGCACGGACCAGGGTGGTGGAGGCAACGTGTCCATCTCGTCCGCGACGGCTGGCGAGGGCGACCCAACGATCGACTTCACCGTGACCCTGTCGCAAGAGCCCACGAGGGAGGTGACGGTTTCTTACGAAACCAGCGGTGCACCGGACGGCGGGACGGCCATCGAGGGCACGGACTATTCACGCGCCCGCGGAACGCTTCGAATCCCTGCGAACACGAGGATGGGGACGATATCCGTGTCACTGAGGGACGACAGCTTGAACGAGGACAACGAGACATTCACGTTGACCCTGACCGGCGCTACGAACGCAACGCTGTCCTCGACGCCTTCGAGAAACACCGCTACGGGGACGATCCGGGACGACGACCAAGACTTGCCAGTACTTTCGATCGAGGGAGGGAGAGCCATCGAGGGCCAGGGAGCGACGGTCACATTCACGGTCACCCTGGCGCCGGAGAGCGGAAGGGAAGTATCGGTGAACTGGGCCACTCAAGGGGGGTCGGCGGCGCAAAACCAGGACTACCAAGGTGAGAGCGGGACATTGACATTCTCGGCGGGCGACACATCGCAGACGATCTCCGTGACGGTAACGGACGACACGCTAGACGAAGCCGTCGAGGAGCAATTCACGGTCCGGTTGAACAGTCCCCGCAACGCCACGCTCTCCCCGGACGCTTCCAGCGCTACTGGAACGATCGTTGACGACGACGGAGATCCGTCGCTGTCGATCGAGAGCGCGGAGGCCAGCGAGGGCTCTGGCAGGATCCGATTCACAGTGACCCTGATCCCGCAAAGCGCTCAGGCCGTTGAGGTGTCTTACGACACGCGTGACGGGACGGCGATAGCGGGCGAGGACTACGTTGCCGTTGAAGGCGGCACGCTCACGTTCTCCGCCGGTCAGACCTCCAAGACGATCTCCGTGACGGTCACGAACGACACTCTGGACGAGGACGACGAAACTTTCGACGTTGTGTTGAGAGACCCTTCGAACGCGGAGCTGGCCGCCACCGCCACCGCCACGGGGACCATCGAGGACAACGACAGTGAGCCCCAGCTGTCCATTTCGAATGTGTCGGCAAGCGAGGCAGACGCAACAATCGACTTCACGGTGCGCTTGAACCGGGCGAGCGGCAAGGCGGTCACCGTGGAGTACGAGACCAGCGGTGCTCCGGTCGGCGGGACGGCTACGGAGGGCTCGGACTACACGCGTACGGCCGGCACGCTCAGCTTCGATCCGGCAGCAGATCCGCCGGATACCGAGAAGACGATTTCGGTGCCCATCACTCCGGATACTCTCAACGAATTGGCCGAGACTTTCACTCTGACGCTGAGCAGTCCGACCAATGGCACGTTCGGGGGATCCCGGACTTCTCTATCGGCCACGGGCACGATCCAGAACGACGATCCCGTGCCGGTACTGATGTTTTCGAGCGCCAGCTTGGATGTGACCGGGCCAGAGGGCACAGGCACGATCGATTTCGTTGTCCTGTTGAATCTCGCGAGCGGGCAGCCCGTCATGGTCGACTACCGGACCAGTAATGGAACAGCGACCGCAGGGCAGGACTACACGGAAACTAGAGGCACACTGTCGTTCGCGCCGGGCGAAACGCAGATGACGATCCAGGTGCCAGTGAAGGAAGACGACGTGTACGAGGGGGACCAGGGTGAGACCTTCACGCTGACTCTGAGCGGTCCGTCGAATGCCCAAGTCGACACGCAGCAGAGGAATGCCACCGGGACGATCACTGACAACGATTCCGACTCGACAGGGATCGAGCTGACGGTCAACCCGACTACGGTCTCAGAGGGTGGAGGCTCGCAAACTGTTACGGTGACGGCTGGCCTCAACGGGCCCGTCCGGACTACCAGCACGGCGGTGACAGTGACTGTAACCGGTACCGGCCAAGCGGGCGTTGTCGGGTTCGCCTCGGTGGGGAACTTTACGATCTCCATCCCTGAACGACGAAAGAGCGCGAGTAGGACATTCAACCTGAGCCCTGTCGACAACGCTATCAACGAGGCCGACGAGACGGTGACAGTGACCGGCACTGCAGAAGGGCTGACGGCCAGTTCCGCGACCATCGAGCTGAGAGACAACGACGGTCCGCTGACAGGAGTCACGTTGTCGGTCCGGCCCACGTCGATCTCCGAGGGCGCGGGAGAGAGGACGGTCACCGTCACCGCGCGTTTGGACGGCAGCGCGCAGACCGCGGACACCGTGGTTGCTGTCACCGTGTTGCGAGTCGGCGGAACGGATGCGGTAGACTTCACCGCTTCGCCGAGCTCCTTCAACCTGACAATTGAGGAAAACAGCTCGAGCGGGCAGGAGACGTTCACGCTGACCCCGACCGACGACGAGATCGACGGGGCGGACGCGACTGCGAGAGTGACGGGCACCGTTGCAGGCCTGGAGTCAGGCGTGGCGACACTGACCGTGGAAGACAACGACGAAGAGTCGACCCGGGTCACCCTTTCCGTGGATCCGAACGCCGTTTCCGAGGGTGACGGGAGCACCCCAGTCACGGTGACGGCGACGCTGAACCGAAGCGCGCGGACCGAGGACACTGCGGTGAGCGTGCAGGTGTCGGGCAGCGGGAATGCGAATGTCGTCGGATTCAGCGCAAACCCCGCTTCCTTCTCGATTCAGATACCCATGGGCAGCCTTGAAGGGAGCCAGACGTTCTCGCTTAATCCGAGCGACAACGCGAGCAAAGAAAATAGCGAGACGGTCACGCTGAGAGGAAGCACGGCCGTGCCGGGACTGGACGTCCTCTCGGCCTCGCTGGTGTTGAACGACGACGACGGTGGCACGGTGGTGCGTCCGCCGGGAGGGTCGGGAGGGTCGATACGGCCGCGATCACCGGGGGGGGTAATCACTCCGACGCCTGTTCCCGAACCGGAGGTCGAGCCAGAGATCGTACTGCCTTCGATCGGGCGACACCAACGTGCGGTGGACGTGAGGCTGGCGATCTGGACCCATAGGCCCGGCTACTCCAGCGGGCAGCAGATCCTGCTCTACCGGACGAGCGACCCGTTGGAAGAGATGGCGGATATTACGTTCTTCGTGTACAGGGAGAACATCGAGACGGGCAAGAGGCAGTATCTCGGAGGCATTGGCTCCGATTCTCAGCTAAAAGACGATGTGACCGACTTCTACGGCAATAGCGACCCGGACTTCAAGCTCGGCCTGCTCGAGTCTGTCACGAAGGAACTGATTTGGTACGGCACGGCATCTGATCCCGGACGCTGGCAGTTTGTCGCCGAAGTGCGCAGTCCCGACAGGACGCAAGTCCTGCGCAAGGCGTACGCCAAGTTCGTCGTCTCCGGAAGCCGGGCGGTGAACGTGAATCTGTCAGGCACCCAGACGTCAATCACGAGCGATACGACATGGACTAGCGACACGATCTACGGGATAGGGAATTCCGTGACGGTCACATCCGGGGCAACGCTGACAATCGAAGCTGGAACCTTGATCCGAGCGTCAGGGATTGACGCGTCCATTGTCGTCGAGAAAGGCGGCCGCATCGTGGCGAACGGTCGCCGGGAGTCGCCCGTAGTCATGACATGCAACGAGCAGGTTGGTAAGAGACAGCCGGGCTGCTGGGGCGGCCTGATCATCCGCGGGAATGCACCTGCCAGCACGACTGCCGGAAGCGTAACCGACTCGATATCTGACACCGAACCGGCGTACGGGGGCGACGATGCGAGCGACTCGAGCGGGGCGCTTCGATTCGTGCGCGTCGAATTCGCTGGAGCGGCGGCCGAGGACGCCACGGAGCGCCCTGCGGCGGTCGGGCTATTCGGCGTGGGCTCCGGCACCGTGATCAAGCATCTCCAGGCGCACGAGGCAGCGGGTGACGGCATTTCGTTCCAGGGAGGCACGGCCTTGTGCCTGTCGTGCGTTTCGAGCGGAGCGGGCGGCAGTGCGCTGGAGTGGGCGCAGGGGTGGGCCGGCGTGGCCCAGCACTTGTACATCCATCAAGGCGCGCGTAGCCAGCACGGGATCCATGCGAGCGGTGTCAGCGCGAATTCGAACTCGCAGCAGGAGGCGGATCCGATGCTCTACAACGCCACCCTGGTCGGGCACCAATCGACCGACTCGGATACCTCGAGCGAATTTGGGATGCTGGTCCGCGACGGAGCGAAGGTCTTCGCTAGAAACTTGCTCGTCACGGGATTCAGCGGCGGAGCCCTGCAGGTTGTGGGCGAGGGCACTGCTGCAGGCTTCACCGGCGGCACGAGCAGCGTTCGGAATGCGATCGCTTACGATAGCGGCGGCTCCGACGGACCTGTCGAGATTGAGGGGGATGCCGGAGAGAACATCGCGTTCACGGATGCGGACCCGATGCTCTTCATCACACGCTACGAAGCGAACCCCGATCCCCGGCCCGAATTCGGCTCTGCAACGCTCGTGTTCGGGGCGGTGGCATTGCTGCCATCCGATGGCATGCTGTCCAGGTCGGCGCAATACATTCAGCTCGAGGAACTGGCTTGAGGAGTGGACATTCTTCGGACCCGAGTCGGACTACAAGATTCCGTAGCCGAACCCATGTATCAGAGACAGGTCACGGCTTGGCGGCCAGGACGGCTGGCGCCGGGCTTGGTTCTTATGACGGCCTGCAATCGTCGAGTCACAGACCCCCTCGTTCAGGAGCCGCAGCAAGCGGGGCTTCCTGCCGACCGGTTTGCGCTACGGAGCAGCGGCTAGGGCAGTACGAGCGAAGGTTCCCGGGATTGATCCGGTTGCTGGATTCCGGCGCGGTTCGCGCGGATCGCTACCAACCGGCGGGTGCAAGCCGTTCCATAATCAAGAAGCGACATGAGCGGCCATGCCATCGAACCCCTGATCCGGGCGGCGAGGTCCGCTCGGGAGCGAGCCCACGCTCCGTATTCCAATTTCAAGGTCGGTGCTGCGATACTGGACGAGACAGGCGCGGTGCATTCCGGCGCGAATGTCGAGAACGCAGCTTACTCGATGTGCCAGTGCGCGGAAGCGAGCGCGATTGGCGTCATGATTGCGGCGGGCGGCCGGGAGATCCGGGAGATTGCTGTTGTTGGCGGGGGCGAGGCTCTCTGCACCCCTTGCGGCGGCTGCCGGCAGCGCATCCGCGAATTCGCCGCGCTTTCCGCCTCCATCCATGTCGGCGGGCCGGAAGGGCATCGGCGGACGTTCGCCCTGGCGGACCTACTCCCGGAATCGTTCGGCCCGGAGAATCTTGACTAACCCAGCTCTCGCTCGAGCCCGAGCCGCCCACCGTCACCGAGGAGCGCGTCAAGCGGCGCACCCTCCTGCTAGCCTGCTTCAAGAGAGGGAGAGCGGGGGCCTTGCTAGCTTCCGGCACGCGGACTCCCACCCAGCCAGACCATGAGCCACTCCATGACCACCTCCCAGGGATCCCCAGTGCAATCGCTCAACATGGCATTGCTTATCGATGGCGACAACGCCCAGCCGTCGTTGATCGCCCAAGTGCTGGCCGAGACGGCACGGTACGGAACGATCACGGTCCGCCGAATATACGGCGATTGGACGGTCCCGCAGATGGCCGGATGGAAGAGCCAGCTCCATGCCCACGCCGTGCAGCCCGTGCAGCAGTTTCGGTACACCACTGGCAAGAACGCGACGGACAGCACTCTGATCATTGACGCAATGGACTTGCTGCATTCCGGCATGGTCAGCGGCTTCTGCATCGCTTCGAGCGACAGCGACTACACCCGGCTCGCGACGCGGATCAGGGAGCAGGGACGGTTCGTGATGGGTGTCGGAATGAAACAGACGCCCAAGTCGTTCGTCAATGCCTGCGAGGTGTTCGTCTACACGGAAAACCTCTCTGCCGAAGACAAGCCGAGCGTGGCTAAGGAAGAGCCGAAGGACGAAGGCTCCGACTGGATTCAAACCGTTGGGAAGGCGATTGACACGGCCGGCCAGGACGACGGATGGGCACCCCTTTCTGCTGTCGGCAACTACATCCGCCAGTTGGATCCAGCCTTCGATCCGCGCAGCTTCGGGCACAAGCAGCTGTCGCTGCTGATCAAGTCTCGCCCCAAAGTGTTCAAGGCCAAGGAATCCAAGACCAAGGAAGGCTCGTCAGAGATCTACGTGAGGCTGACCAGCTAGGAGGGGTGGGCTCCGGACTCCCTCGCGCAGGGGACGGTGGCAGTCCTGCAGGGCGGAACCCCAGGTGGCGGACACGCCGTTCGAGGCCCATTCCCAGTAGCTGAAATCCCGCTCATGCACTGCGCCCTAAATCCAGGGAGGACCGCTTGGTCTTGCGCGCAGCCCCGGTCGGGGAGCGTGCAGGCCTAGACAAGCGGGGTCCTGATCGGCTTGCCTCGATTTGCCAGCCGCACCGGCCGATCCGTTGGCGTGTGGTACTCCTTGTCCGGGTCGATTCCGAGCCGGTCGTAAATTGTGGCCGTCAGATCTTCCATCGAGACGGGGTTGTCTTTCGGCTCGCCGCCGAACGCGTCGGAAGAGCCATAGACCTGGCCGCCCTGGATGCCGGCACCGGCGAGCACCACGGAGAATACCTTGGGCCAGTGGTCGCGTCCGGCATTGGGATTGACCTTGGGTGTCCGGCCGAACTCCCCCGACACCACCACGAGGGTCGATTCGAGCAAGCCCCGCTGATGCAAGTCATCCATCAGGGTTGCGAAGGCCGCGTCGAATTCAGGCAGCAGGACCTTCTCGCAACGATTGAAGTTGTCGGAGTGAGTATCCCAGATCGCGCGCGCCGCGTTGATCGTCACAAAGCGCACGCCGCTTTCGACCAACCTCCGAGCCAGCAGGCAGCCTTGACCGATGGGCGTACGTCCATACCGGTTGCGCAGCGGCTCCGGCTCGCCGGCGATGTCGAATGCGTTCTTGACGTCGGGCGCACGGATGATGTTCTCGGCTTCCTGGAAAAATCGCTCGCGATCCGCGAACAGCCCCTTGGTGTCCCGCTCGCGGAACCGGGCATCGAGCTTCTTGACCAGCCAGCGGCGGTCTGAGATCTCGCTCCAATCCATGTCCACGGGAATCTCGACGTCTTCGATCTGAAAGTCCCGCGAACTTGGATCGCTGCGTACCCAGAACGGCGAAAACGCGCTGCCGAGGAACCCGGGGCCCGCCGCATGGTCCAGAGTCGCATTGAGCACATAGGGCGGCAAGCCGTTGCGGGGCCCTAGCTCCTTGGCGACGACTGCTCCGCGGCTGGGAAAGTCTACGGACTGGAGCGGCATGAAGCCCGTCATCAAGTAGTAAACTCCCGTGAAGTGGATCGCCGTCTCGCCATAGACGGAGCGCAGGATGGCGAACTTGTCGGCCTGCCTGGCTGTTTGCGGCAGGTGCTCGCAGATCCGGATCCCGGGAACGTTCGTCGGAATCGGCTTGAACGAGCCCGCCACATCCGAGGGGGCTTCCGGCTTCATGTCAAACGTTTCGTGCTGCGGCGGGCCGCCGTCCAGGACGATCATGATGCAGGCTCGGTCGCCGGCAGCCGTATCCTGCGCCGCCTCGAGACGCAGGTACTCCGGGAGGCCGAGTCCCAGAGCGCTCAGGGAACCTACGCGCAGGACCTCGCGGCGCCCCCATATGTTCGGGGGCGTTGCGCCGTAGTAGCCTCGTCCTTGCATGGTGCTTCAGCGACCCAATTCGGACTGCGGTCTGTCGGTTCCGGCCCGGGCAGCGACCGTGCCGACATCCTCCCGGCCGCTAGTGATTGTAGAGGAACTCATTCGTGCTCACGAGTGCCCATAGGACGTTCTGCAGCCCAGCCGAGCGATCTTTCGCCTGAGAAATGACGGTCTGGCAGTCGTCCCTCTCATTCGGTTCCGGGAGACGTGACAGGGCCGCCAGGTAGAAGTGGTCAACGATCTCGCTATCGGTCTTGTTCTCGTCAAGCAGTCTCGCCAAGACTCCGCGCTCGGCGCTGGTCCGGATTTTCTCGTTCACTGTGTCTCCGACCAGAAGATGCATCGCCTGACGCAGGGAAACGCTTTCGTTCCGCTCGCATTTCGCGGCATCTCTCTTGGGCCGATCGAACATATCCAGGAACGCCGAAGGCACTCCAGGATCGGCAAGGTTCACAGCACGGACTCCCGGGTAGTACCCCAAGTAGTCCTGCTGGACGCCAGTGACCTGGACAATCGAATCGATCAGCTGCTCCGCTGTCAGCCGCTTCAGGTAGTAGCGGGAGTAGTTGATGTCGTCGTTGCGATTGCCTGGTTCGGGGACGGACGAAAGTTGATAGGCCCTGGAATTCGCGATCGTCCGAATCAAGTGGTGCAGGTCGTATCCGTGCTCGATGAAGTCCTCTGCGAGCCGGTCGAGCAAGGCATCGTTCGTGGCAGGGTTGCTTGCTCGGAAATCGTCCACCGGATCCACTAGGGGTCGTCCCATGAACTGATTCCAAAACCGGTTGACCGTGGCACGCGCAAACCATGGATTGTCCTTGGACGTAATCCATCGGGCCAGCACTGCGCGCCGGTCTTCGAGAGGCCGGATCAAAGGCTCCGTGCCGTCGAGGAACCGGGGAACCACAACTTGCTTCGTTTCCGGGTGCCGGAATTCCTTTTCGAACTCGATGTAACGGATCGCTTCGCCCGGGGGCGGCCGGAGCCCCTTCCCCGCCATCTGGGAGAAGAACGCTGTCATCGAAAGGAAGTCCTCCCGTGTCCACTTCGCGGACGGGTGGTCATGGCAGCGGGCGCACTCGATGCCGAGGCCCAGGAAGGCTTGCGAGGACAGGGTCGTGACGTCTTCGATCGAGCGCGAAAAGAAGTTAACGGCACCTACTTCCCAAGTGCTGCCCGTCGAAGTCAAAATCTCCGTGACGAAGTCGTCGTACGGCTTGTTGTCCTGGAAGGCACGGCGCAACCAGTCCTGCAGGTATGCCGTGCCGTCACTCGAAGTGAGGACCGAGTTTGCGAACAGGTCACCCCACTTGACCGCCCAGAATTCCGCGTAGCCAGGCCGCCGGAGCAAGTCGTCCACCAATCGCGCCCGGCGCTCGTCAGACGGATCGCTCAAGAAGCGGCGCGTTTCCTCGGCCGAGGGAACGATGCCGATCGTGTCCAGGTAGACGCGTCGAATGAACTCCGCATCGGTCGAGAGCCTCGAATGCGGGACATTGAGCTTGCCGAGCTTGCCGAATACCAGTTCGTCAATGAAATTCGCCGGCTCGACGAGGCGGCTCTCGCCCGGGCCCGGAGCCGCGACGCCTACACGCAGCGCTTGGACATGTCCTAGCGTCCTTACCAGCACGGTCCCTTCGCCCGCAGACTTGGCGGTGATCCGCCCGACCGAAGAGACGCCGAGAACCTGCTCGTCCTTGGTCGAATAGCGGACCCGCTGCGTCAGATCTTGCTGGCTGCCGTCGCTGTAGTGGCCAACCACGACGATCTGCTGGGCGGCGCCCGGGCCTTCCAGGACGGTGAATTCGTCCGGGTACACCTCGATCCGCTGGAGACGGGCGACGTCGCCGGCAACCTTCGGCAAACCGCTGCGGATCCACTTGACCAGGGTTTGGTAGTCGAAGCTCTCTTGTTGGATCAGGTGTCCGCCCCCGTGCGAGATTTCGAACGTAGGCTTCAGCAGAAGCAAGCTCTTCTCGGGGCGTTCCGGGTCGATCCTGCGGCCATCCGACTGGTGCACGACAGCTTCGTAGTCCGCGTCGGGGTCATAGCCGAAAAGCGACAGCTTGAAGCCGCTCTGGCCGTTGAGGGCCCCATGGCAGTTCGTGTTGTTGCAACCGCGCTGCGAGAAGATCGGCGCCACTTCCGTGGCGAAGTCAATCCGGGAGGTTCGTCTCGGCTGAACGATGACGGCTGCTTCGGCTTCGTGCTCCCGATAGCGGGCGCGCAGCTTGGCGAAGCCGAAGCCTTGCGCTTCGAAGACTCCCGGAGCAACCTCACGCACAATCTCGGGGGCGTCGAAGGTCACCGAGACTTCCGGGGTTACGTCGCGTCGCGACCCCTCGGAGTCGACTGCCGTAAACAGCAGGGTGTGGCTGACGCCGACGCCGCGAATGAACGCAACATTCGGCTCGACGATAAATCTCTCAGCCTGGAAAGGAGCTTGGCCCGCGCCTTGCAGCAGGATCGCGGCAACCAGCATGCCCGCGGCGATCGCAATGCCGCGCTTGAAAGGAGGCAGGCCGGCACCATGGATCCGTTCGGATCCCGCTTCGTCATTTCTGACAGGCACCGTGCCGCCACTCCGGACGGACCGGGGATGCACGGCAGTCGCAGGCATCTTCTCGTCTCCCTGACTACGCATCCTACCGGACCTGCAAGCGAAACCCGCGTGTCACTTCAGCCATTTCGTGTCCTTCGCTGACCGCCGAGCCCCGCAGCGCAATGCGGTGCTCGCGGGCTTCCAGCAGCGAGACGTCCCCGATCAAGGCGATGCGGAGGTTGCCTTGCTCTTCCGGACCTGATTCGAGGCGCAGTCCCGGGGGGAACTCGACAGCCCGGATGTCCAGCGCCTGCTCGAATCCATCCGCTCGAACGACGGTGACGGGAACCTCGACCCTGCCGCCCTTGGCGAGATCCATCCGAAAGCCCCGGTAGTGTTCTTCGATGCTCAGCGAGAAGGTAGCCGGCTGGACGAAAGTGACCAGGACCTCGCTGCGCGGCGCCTCGTTGTAGCCGGCTCCCGCCTCGGTGTAGAAGGACGGCAGCTCTGCGGCACGGGTCACATCTTGGCCACCGATCTTCGCCGTGCCGACGACCCGCACGAGCGCCTCGACCCATCCAGTCGTTGCGTCGGGCTCCAGTGCGTCGGCGTCGTGACGTATCTCGAGCACGCCCGACGGCTCGTCCGTCCTCAGCTGAAGAGGCTTAGCGACCAGCGCGGGCGGCAGTCCCTCCGCGCGGATGTCGACCCCGCCCTTGAACCCCTCCACGGAGCGGAGGGTGACCGGGATCCTGGCGACGCCGCCCAGCGGGCCGCGGACGCTGTCCTGAACCACGCCGATGCGGAAACCCGGCACCTTCTTGCGCACCGCCAGGCGATATGCGTGATTCGGGCCGCCCCGCTTGGAATTGTCCCGGAGCTGCAGGACATAATCGCCCGCAGCGTCGGCGTCGTTGGGATTGCCGGTCTGAAAAAGGTGCCAGAACTTCGAGTCCAGCTTCTCTTTCTTCCGAACGGCATTGAAGTACTGGCCGCACGCCTCGCAGCGGTCGTCGCCGCGCTTGATCAACTCGCCGTCAGGACGCAGCAGTACCAAGTTCGGATCGGTGACGTGCGAACCCAAACCCTTGGCGTCGACTTCGAACGCAACCTCGTCGTGCTGGTCGACCGTGAACAGAATGCCGTCGACATCGCCCGGGCTGTCGATGCGCCCGTTCAGCACAAGCGGCAACGTCACCGGCTGGCCCTCGTGGAGGCCGTCGTTCGGCTCTCGCTCTGTCAGTTCCGCGGTGTCTCCTACGGAAAAGGCCAAGGGCATCAATGCGCCCGAAGGATCTGGAAAGCTCAGGAAGTGAGTCCCCAGCGGAGCGTCCGCAGCGATGTCGACAGCCAGCTTGTAACGGCATGCGCAGGGATCTGTCAAAGGCTCCAGGGAAGCCGCTAGCTTGTCGCTGCTGAATCGAGGCTCGGCATCGGGGCCGAGGAAGTCGGCGCGCAGTTCCGCCTCGACTCTGGACCCGCGCTTGCCGCCCATCGGGAACAGGGACCAAAGGATCGGGCTGCGGCCGATGGCGAGCTCGTATTGCCAGTTGATCTTTGTGTGGTCGAAAAGGATCGTATAGAAATCCGAAAAGCGCCGGGGAATGATCGTGAGAATGTATTCCCCGTCTTCTTCGAAGGTGTAGTCCAGGTACGGGTCGGTTCCGAAGTAGGAAAGGTTGCGGCTCAGGACACGGCCCGCCGCGGTCATCAAGATTGCGACGACATGGCCGGGCGCCTTGCTGCGCCCCGTGAGGACATTGAAGGCCAAACGCTCGCCCGCGGTCGCGTGAAACCGAAACATGTCCGAGTCGTGCACCGTCTCGATCTTGCCTTCGATCACTACCGGCGTCGGAACCGGCTGGGCTTGTCCGTAGCTCTCGTTCGGTTCGCGCTCGACGAGGCTGGGCCAGTCCGTCACACGAAACAGAATCCGGTTCGAAGGCCCTTTCGGGGTCTCGACGACCAGGAATCGCGGACCGGGAACTGCGGAGGGGCTCGCTTCGATGGTCGCCTTGACTTGCAGCGGGTTGCCCGACTGGATCGTAGCCGCAACATCCGTGCACTCGCAGCGGATGCGCTGGACGCGGTCGAGGAAATCCCCGCTAAAGGTGACGTCGGCCGTCTGCCCGGCCCGGACGCTCAGCGGAAACGAGAACGTGACAGTCGGCCCGTTGAGAACGACTTCCTTAGTGGACGACTCCGATGCAGCGCCTGGCAGCACCGCGAGCAGGCCACAGAAAAGCACGCCCGCAATGCGCGAGAATCGCGAGTCGCCGCTGAATGCGCGACACGCCACCTAGCTTCCTGACCGATTATAGGCCGGCTCGAGTGACCCGAATGACCAAATCATGCCGAAAAGGCTCCAAAAGAACCGTAATAGGCCGACCGCCCTCGACAGATTTCGCGGGTGAATACAGGCCGGAGGTCGGTGAGTAGAGGCGCAATCGATAGCGCCCCGGCGGCAATTCGAACCCTACTTCTCCCGCTATTGGTTCTCCTAGGTTGCCGTCTTCCACCTCGCGCGCGTCGGCTAGGTAGCAGATGTAGTCCTCGCCCTCGCTCGCCATGGCAGAAGCAACCACAGCCTCCATGTCGTGCTGAAGCAAATCGGGAACCGGCCGGGCCCTGATGAAGTCAAAGGAGTGGATGAACTCGGAAAGGTGCCGGATCCAAGTCCGCACGGCAGCGTTCGATTCGGCCGTGCCTGCCTCGCGCCCAACGACAATCGAGAAATCGATGAAATCGTAGTGCGCGCCGTTCAACAATGCCGTCCAGGCACGTTTTCGGTGGATCGTCCATCCGGTCATGTCGCGGTACATCGTGGCGGCGTTATCTTCGTCGAGCACGGTCGGCCGGGGCTCGTCAAAGGTAGCGATGCAGAAGTCTTTCAGTTCGGAGAGCATCAGTTCCTTGCTCATGAAATTCCCTAGTTGATAGGACCGGCCCCCGTATGTCGTATTCGGCAGCGGGTGAACGTTGACGACTTGGATCAGCGGCCACTGGTAGCTCTTCTCGTAAGGGAACTCGAACTTCGGCTTGTACGTGAACGCCTCCTGCGCCGCGATCAGGTGCTTGGCGCCTACGCGATCCAGTTCCTCGCGCACGGCGTTTCCGATCGTCTCTTGCCATGCGTCGATTTCCTCGAGCGTGGCGTGGCCCTCCCAGCCCCCGCCGGGTTCGTTGCAGATCTCGTAGTAGATGTTGTCGAACTGGTGGGTTTCCCTCACGACCTTGCGGGCGAGCGCGAGTTGCCGCTCGGCCAATGCCGGGTCTCGGAGCGACACGTAGTCCTGCCATGCCACATCGCCCACCTCCTGCTTGTTGTTGGCAGCCCGGAGCGGATTGAGCGCCCATATGCTGTCGCCATAGGTGTTGCTGAAGAGGGTCAGTTCGACAACGACGCCCTGATCGGAAGCCGCTTGGAGGAAGTCGCCGAGACGCGTGAAGAATTCCGGGTTCCACCGGTCGAGATCATAGATCGGCTCGCCATCAAGTGCCTTTCCTGGACCCGTGCGCACATACGGAGCGATGAAGTCGGGCGATTCGGGCTTCATCGGCGAGTACGGGTTGCGGGCGCTTTGCAACTCTCGAAACAGCACGAATGTGCGCGTCAGGGTGATCTTCTTTTCGGCCGTGTCCGCGAGGTACTTTCGATAGTCGAACGGGCGATTGACGACCGAGCCGTAATGCTCGGTGGCAGTGAGCAGCACCAGCGGCTCGCCGCGAAACAAGAAGTACTTGGGATTGTCGGGGTGGATCTGGATCGGCTCGGCTGATATAGCGGAAACACCGCACGCGGCAACCAAGCCCGAGAGCACCTGAACGACCCATCGGCACGTGCTGCCTCGCGGCCCTTTTCGTCGTGGTTTCATTCCGATCCCGCTCGGGCAACTCGGAGCGGCGGGCATCGCTGACGTGCGGGCGAATCGAGGGGACGGCTCGCGTGCCGGCCAGTGGAGTCGATCACTCAATTTCCTCTGATCAATTGACAGTTGAAAAGGCTGCATTCCCCCGATCAGCCGTCGATTCAGAGCACCGGACTGGTCCAAGAGAAGCCTGACTTGAGACATGCAACGGTCGTAGCATACACCCGCTTCGATCAGGACTTGAAGCTCGGCAATCTTCGGGCCGTGCCGTGAATTTCGCGAATCCGTTGGCCAATGCTCGATACTCAGCGGCCCGCCTGGCAGGCGGCTTCAGCGAGCCAAGCAAGTGTTGCCAAGAATGCCCTTTGACGTGAGTGGCGAATTCCTCTCAGTCGCCATGACCCGCAGGAGCCAGTCGATCCGGTTCCGGCCCAGGGGCTATGACACGGATTCCGAATCGTCCGGGACTTTTCTTGAGGAGCTGCACAAGCGGCTGCTCGTCCATTTCCAACAGCTCGAGTGGCGATGCTGGCCAATCTTCCAGGCAAATTCATCAGGAATATTGCCTAGCTAGTCGAAACCCTGACTTCCGCCAAGCTTTTTTCGCTTTTTCGCTTGCCAGGGCATTGACTGTCGTGCCGTGCGCACTTACGATAATCGCCGGATCCATCAACGGATCGTGCGTCCACGTCAACAGCACTGAGAAGTGCAGGAAGGAGAGTTCTTCAATGAACCTACGCACAGATTCCGCCCGGTTCGCGGCGGTATTTCTTGTTCTCAGCGCGATCGCATTCGCGCAAACCGAACGCGGAACCATCCGCGGCACCGTGACCGACACGACCGGTGCCACGATTGGAGACGTGACCGTTTCCGCGACTAACCGGGACACCGGCGTTGTGACCGAAACCGTCTCAACTGCTGCCGGCGTCTACCAAATCCCGCAGGTGCGGCCGGGCACATATTCGGTCGAGGCCGAATTCAGCGGCTTCAAGAAATTCGTGCGCGAGAACGTACGCATCGGGGCCGGAGCGATCGTGCCACTTGACCTCCTCATGGAGGTCGGCGACGTGACCGAGAGCGTCACAGTCTCGGCGGCAGCGATCACCTTGAAGACCGAGAGCACCGAGGTAAGCACTGAAGTCAACCCAAAGTCCTTCGTGGAATTGCCTCTGCAGGTCGTGGGCGGAAGCGGAAGAGCCGTCGAATCCTTCATCTTCCTGGCTCCCGGGACGAGCGGCAACACGTTCGATGCCCACATCAACGGCAGTCAGACGCTCACCAAGGAAATCCAGATGGACGGAATGAGCATGACGACCGCCGAGGTTGGTGGTGATCCACGAGTGATTCTCTTGCCGCCCGAGGCGGTTCAGGAGTTTTCGCTGCTGACCAACAACTACCCTGCCGAGTACGGCAACAGCGGAGGAGGTATCGAACGGCTCGTCGTGCGCTCCGGCACGAACGACTTCCACGGTAACGCCTACGAGTTCTTGCGCAACGACAAGCTGGACGCGAGCGGCTTTTTTGCTCCCAAGCGGGCCATTCAGCGCAGGAACGAATTCGGTGCCAGCTTCGGCGGCCCCATTGTCAAGAATCGCAGCTTCTTCTTCACGAACTGGCATTGGTACAAGTTCCGATCTGGCGCGCTCAACCGATCCGGATCCGTTCCGACGCCCATGATGAAGCGGGGCGACTTCAGTGAATTGGTTCCAGCGGGCGAGGGAATCATTTACGATCCGCGAACGACCCGGGCTGTCGGCACGGGATTCGAACGCGACCCGTATCCGGGCAATTTGATCCCCTCCAGCATGCACAGCGCCATCTCCAACAAGATCTGGGCCTTGGTCCCTGATCCCGATGGGCCTGGCCTCTTCAACAACGTCTTCGCGCAGGGGAATTCGCGCAACGATAACCGCAACAACACCATCAAGCTGGACCACAGTCTCGCGAATACCCACCGCCTCAGCGTGATGTACACGTTCGGCAAGAACACCGACAACGGACCCTTCGCCGTGCTGCCTCACCCGGTCACGGATTCCAGGTCGGGCGTGCGAGGGCCTGTCGCCAACAACGGGCGCATCAACTACGACTGGATCTTGAGCCCCACCATCCTGTTTCACATGGGCGCCGGCATCAGCCGCCAGGACCAGCTTCTGGTCAACCAGGAAACCGAGGGCGCGGGCTGGAATGATCAGCTCGGGATCAGGGGTACCGAGAACGGGCCGTTCCCCGAGATCATCATCGACCCTTGGAACAGCTACGGCCGTCACCAACGGGGGCTGTCGACGGTCTCGACGACCTACCTCTACAATCCCAGCGTGTCCTGGACCAAGGGCAAGCACAGCATTAAGTTCGGAGGCGAGTTCCGGAAGCTGCAGAACAACTTGGCGTTGTCGCCGCATACCGGCAACTTCCGGTTCAACCGCAATGAAACCGCGCTGCCGGGCGTCACGGGCACCGGCAACGTCCTTGCCAGTTTCCTTCTGGGCGACGTGGACTCAGGCTCATACAACATCCGGGCCAGGACGGGTACCCGGCATTCCTACACGGGCCTTTACGTGCAAGACGACTATAAGGTTCTGCCGAACGTGACCCTGAACCTGGGCCTGCGCTGGGACATCTTCACTCCGTTGACGGAGGTCAACGACAAGCATTCGGTCTTAGACCCGAACCTGCCGAATCCCGGTGCCGACGGTTTTCCCGGCGCCCTGGTTTTCGCCGGGGATTGCGACGTCTGCACAGGGACGAAGCGGTTGGTGGGCAACGACACGACCGATTTAAACAGCCTAGGCCCTCGCTTGGGCGTAGCTTGGAAGTTGAACGACAAACTCGTCTTCCGAACGGCATATGCGGTCAGCTACTTCCCGACCGGCGGAACGGGCGGTAGCAATGCCAAGGCGCCGTCAACCGGCTTTACCTCGACAGGCACCTTCTTTTCCTCGGACCTCGGCGTGACGCCCGGATTCAACTGGGAGGATGGCTTTCCGCAGGACTTCAAGCGCCCGCCCCTGCGGGAGCCCGACTTCGCCAACGGCCAGAGAGCCGACATTTGGAATGTTGGCGCCAACCAGCCGATGTACACCCAGAGCTTCAACGCGGGCATCCAGTACCAGCTGTCGCCAACCTGGCTCTTGGACGTCGGGTGGGTCGGCAACAAATCCACTCGGCTGCCCACGGGAGTCTTCAACCCGATGCAGGTGGATCCGAGACACCTGGGCCTGGGGAATCTTCTCACTCTGCCCATCGATCACCCGGAAGTTGCTGCAGCGGGATTCGGCCGGCCATACCCGAGCTTCACGGGCACCCTCAACCAGTCCCTGAGGCTTTACCCGCAATTCACCGCACTCAACTTCACCCGATCCGAGAACGTGGGCAACTCCTCTTATCACTCGCTCCAGGTGAAGGTGGAGAAGGAGTTTGAGGAGGGCTTGTGGCTGCTGGCTTCGTACACATGGCAGAAGACCCTGACTGACGCGTCGTCCTCTCTCGGTGCATTCTTCGGGAGCACGGCGCGCGACCACTACAACCGCGGTCTCGAAAAGGCGCTCGCGCGCTTCGACGTCCCCCACCGTTTCGTGACGGCCTTCAACTACGAACTGCCCATCGGACGAGGGAAAGCGCTCGGAGGGAACACTAGCGGCGTGGTGAACGCAATCATTGGGGGGTGGCAGCTCAACGCGATCGTCTCCTATCAGAACGGCACCCCGTCAGAAATCGGCCAAGCCAACAACTCGCCCCTCTTTGCGAGCAGGCAAGTCCCGAACATCCGATCGGCGGACATCGACCGGCGCGGCGGGAACTTCGAACCGGGGAGAGACAAGGCGATGAATATCGGCGCATTCGAGGAAGTGGGTCCGTACGAATTCGGAAACGGCACGATCTTCTTAGGCAACTCGCGCAACTTCCCGATCTTGAACGAGGATTTCGGCCTGATGAAGAGGGTCTACGCAACGGAGGACTTTAACGTCGAGTTCCGATTCGAGGTCTTCAATGCGTTCAACCGGGTTGTTTTCGGAGGTGCCGCCGGCAATGTCAGTAATCCGGCCGGCTTCGGAAGCGTAGGCGGCCAAGGCAACGCTCCGCGCAGCGGTCAGGTTGCCCTCAAGATCAATTTCTAGCGCCAGCCGGCCGATCCAAGGCCGCTCCGCCTCGGCGGGGCGGCCTGCACTGGTGCCGGGGATGCCGCAGGCAGCCTGAAGGAGGGAAGGCCCAGCCCCATCAACGAGGCGGGTCTGGATAGGTCTAGTTCGATTCCGGTGCCGGTGTTTCAGGCTGCATGGAGCGCTTCGCCTGTCGTGCGTAGATGCTGTCCGGCACGCGATCCAAGTATCGCTGCCACGTTTCAGCCGCAAGCGCGCGCTTGCCGGCTGCCGCGTAGATGGCGGCCAAGACCCGGTAGCTTGACTCGACCAGAGGATCGGACTCGATCGCCCGCTCGAGCGCCGCGATTGCACCCTCGTCATCTCCGCTGGCGTGGAGTCCATCGGCCAGGCTCTCCAACCAGCGCGGGTTCCCTGGCTCGACCCTGACGACGTGCTGGAACAGTTCGATCGCGAGCTCGGTCCTTCCGCGCCCGAGGAATATGCGGCCCAAGGCGTGAGGAATGGCCACGTCGTCCTCCGGGAACTCCCTCATGGCCGGAACCAGATTCTGAAGAGCCTCGCTCGCCTGCAGCGAGGATTGGCCGCTTTCCGCCAAGCGAGCGTAAGCCAGGCCGAGGTTCCGCCGAGCCAGCGGGCCTCGCGGATCGCGCCAGGCCCTTAGGTTCCATGGCTCCGGCTCGCCTGCCGGGTCTTCCGGACTACGGGCGATCCGGTGGTCGGTGAAGGCGCTGTGGCCACTGTCGTACGCCTGTCGAGAGGGCATGTGACAGGCCACGCAGTCCTCCCGGGGTGTCGGATGCCCCGCTAGAGCATCCGGTGCATGGCAGCCCTGGCATTTCTGGCGGTAGAAGGCGGTCGTGTCGCGAGGCTTGTCGTGAGGATCGTGGCAAGTTCCGCACCAGAGGGAGTCTCCACTGGCTTGCGCGCAACGGCTCGCGGCGAACTGCTCCACGTGGCTGACCACCTTGAATTCGGGTGCGCTCGCCGTTGCGCCGGTCCGTTCGTAGAGGTAGACCGAGAACACCTCTTCGAGTTCCATCCCGGGCTCGAAATCCCCGAACGACCGACCGGGGTTGAGCACACGCGCCGCGCCGCTCAGGTGGCACTGCTCGCAGATACTGTCCCTCGCGCGGGTCGAGAGCTCCGAGGGGCTGAGTATCGTCTCGGCGGAAGGACTGGCAAGATGCTCCCGCGCACTTCCATGGCAGCGGTCGCACGAAATCGCTTCGGCTTCGAACGGCGGATCGTAGTACTGGTTCAGCGAGTCGCCGATCGGCCGCGGCCGCCCCGCGTGGCACCACAGACACTCCTGTGTAACCGGCCGTTCGAATTCGGGGTGAGCGTTCTCCTCGTACCCTGGCGCGACGTCCCAAAGGCCTTGTCTCGAGTAGTAGGAAATCGGGGACTGAAACAGGTGCCTGCCACGCGCAATCAAGTACCCGAACGCATGGTTGCCCGATCCGATGACGAAGTCAACGCGTTGCAGTGTGCTCCATCCGTCCCGCTCAACGCGTTGCAGCATCCCCGTCTCGCTTGATGCCACGGTGAATCGAGATCCGGAGAATTCGTGGGAGAACGAACCGTCCGGCTGGTCGTAGGAGCCGCTCACCGAGCGTCCCATACCGGTTTCCAAGTACCCTGCGACCTGTTTCGGGTGGCAGGCGGCGCAAGGCGAATCCGCTGCCCGTGCGGAAACACTCAGCAAGACCAGGATGCCGGGCAGCACGAGGTGCACCAGTCTATTCGCGCCGGTTACGCAGGGCAATCGATGCCGCCACGCCCGCTCGCGTTGAGGTGGCGACCTGAACAGTCCATGCATCTCTCTTGACTGGCCGGCGCCACCGCCGCGGAATTCCTCGCCGCGGCACGCACTGTCCTGGTGATTCTCGCCCGGGGTGCGGACCCTTCCGGGCCGACGATCGCTTCTGACGTGGCTCGGCGCGGAGGAATCGGGGTACCGGCGAAGGATGATTACCCAGCGCCAGTAAGTGCGGGATCCCGGCGGTGGCCAGGAGGAGGGGATTGCCGAGATGGCTGCAACCTCGTCGTGACCCGCTCCCGACTCACGGCGGCAGCCTGGCCTCGCACCCATGCTCGTCACCTTCGGTCAATCATAGGCCCAAGAGGTGCGTCGACACCATGGGCAGGCCCGCTCCAATGAGCAGACCGCAACCCGGAAGTCAAGGCCCGGTTCGCATATGCTCGAGCGCGAGCCCATGCAGCCGCCGGATGCGCGGGCTGGCGACGGGCGTAGTGTCCAGCGCCCGGCGCAAGATCCGAGCTGCGTCCTCCCATCGTTCCTGGCTTGCGTAGAGCTCGCCCAGTCGACCGAGCGCCACGACGTGCTCGGGGGAGTGTTCGATCACTTCGACCAGGTGACTCTCTACCTGGTCCCAACGGCCAGCCTCGGCGTGCAAGTCCGCGAGCAGAAGCCGCGGGGCCGTTTCGTCCGGCCGGAGCCGCACGGCGCTCTCAAGCAGGGTCACAGCTCGTTCCTGGTTGCCGAGAGTCGCGTGCAGGCGGCCGATGCTCTCCGACGTGTGGAAGTCGATGAATGCGTCGTGCGGGGCAAGCGAGCGCGCCTCCCGATACGCCTGATACCCGTCTTCGGCCTCGCCGTTTCCCAAAGCGAACGTTCCCCGATAGAACTGCCGCCTGGCGGCTTCCCGGCGCTCGACCTGCTGGACGACCGTGTCACTCTCGTCTCCCAGCGCCTCCTGATCCAGCAACGGCACCACGCTTGTCTTCAAGCGAGCCAGCTTCTGGATGGTCTCCCATCCGAGCCTTCTGTTGGTGTAGTCGTTGCGTGGCGTCGAGAATTCGATGCGTGGCCGATCATCGGAATTCAAAGGCGCGCCCGCTACATATTTCGTAAGTTGCTGGCCGCCCATCAAATACGCGCAGAGCAGGCTGAGGGCGTCGTCGCCAAAGACAAGGCCCCGGGAGACTTCCCTGTTCGCCACGCGCTGGCGGAGACGAGCAACGTCAATCCTCGGAGGTCCCTCCCTCCCAATCAGGCCGACGACCGGAAACATCATGTCCGGATCTCCCAGCCACAGCTCGACGTGGGGGAACACTTCGAGGAACGTCGCGGCAATGACGCGGAACTCTTCCTCGGTCAGCTGGTAGAGCGGCACCCATTGGACCAGCATGCCCCCGTCGTGCAGCCTCGTTCTAGCCAGCTGGTAATGTTCCAGCGAGTAGAGGCTTCCCGTTCCGGCCCCCGCCGGAAAGAATATGTCGGCCACGATCACGTCGAAGCGCTCTTCGGTGGTGAGCAGGAAATTGCGGCCGTCCCCGACGATGAAGCGCGTCCGTTCATCGCTGAGCACGTCGCGGTTCTGTTGCGAGAAGTACCCCGCCGTGTCCGCAAGGCTCGCGACCAAGTCAACGATCTGGACGGTTTCGACCGGATGCCGCGCGACCGCGCCGGCGGTCATGCCTGCTCCCATTCCGATCGTCAAGACCCGGCGGGGGTTCGCGTGGAGGAGCATCGGCATATGCCCCAGTCCCTGCGAAGAGCGCGCCCCGAGCCGTCCCGCCTGGACCTTGTTGTCGATCATGAGAAGGACGTTGTCCGCGGTCTGTTCCACGCGCACGTTGGCAACCAGGCCGTCCTTGTAGTAGAGAAGCTTCCTAGCGTCAGCTGACCTGCCGATGCCAACGTAGAGGTCGGTCGCATGGCCCGCCACGAGCCCGGCGGCCGCGAGCACCACCGTCGCGACCATGGCGGACCGCTTCGCGAGCCTGCTGGCAGCCGGCGCGAAGCCGAGCAAGACAAAGCCGACTGCGATGCTGACACTTGCCACGAGCATCATTCCGTTCTTCACTCCCACCGTTGGAATGATCACGAATCCGGCCAGGAACGAGCCGGCGATCGCGCCAAGGCAATTCACCGCGTAAACACCGCCAACCGTCTTCCCCAGCCCCTCGGCACGGGCCGCGCAGATTCGGCTCGCCAGTGGGAACGTGCTGCCCAGGAGCAAGGTCGGAATCAGCATGACTGCGAAGCACAGCAGGAGCTGTAGCGCGATCATCGTTCCCCACTCGGCTTCAGAGGGTTGGATCAGTTCCGAGACCAAGCCCGGCATCGCGCGGAAGAAGTGGATCAGCCCTAACGCGTACAAGCCGACCGCGACCTGAATGGCACCGAACCAGAAGACAGGCCTCCCGGACCGCTGCAGATGCCTGCCATACAGAAAGCTCCCCAGCCCGATGCCGCAAAGGAACGTCGTCAGGATCAGCGTGAAGCTGTAGATAGTTGAGTGCAGTGCCACGGCGAGGTTGCGCGTCCAGAGGATCTCGTAGGCCAGCGCCGCTGCGCCGGAGACCCCGAACGCGCCCAGGACCAGGAGGATCAGCTTCTTCGAATACTCCGGGAAGGCTTCGCCGGCAGCCGGCCCGGGCTGCGCCGGGCGCTTCGATCGGCCGGACCTGCGCTTTCGGTGCTCCGCGCGCGACGACGGGGCCGGAGGCTGCGGCCGGGCCGGCACCTTGGCCGCCTCGGCTCCCGAAGCCTGCATCCGATGCAGGCCCAACGCAAGGGAGCCAACGGCGAGGTTGAGAATGACTGCGATCGTGTGGGTTGCCGAGATGCCCAGGTGCTCGATGAAGAGGAATCCCGTGGCCATGCATCCCAGCGACGCTCCGATGGTGTTGACGGCATAGAGATAGCCGAGATCCCTCCCGATGCGTTCCCTGCCCTCGACCATGAACCGGCTCAAGACCGGCAAGCCTGCACCCATGAGCGTGGTCGGCAGCAGGATCAGCAACAGGCTGACCACGAATCGCGCGAGCGACACGACATAGAACGATTTCGGCGCATGCGGGCCGAGTTCCGCGGCGATGCCCTGCGCGCTGGAGATCAGAGACGGTACGAAGACCGCGTAGACGGCAATCCCCACCTCGAGCAAGCCATAGAGGAGCAGCGGTTTGCCGAATCGGTCAACGACTCTTCCGAAGACCCAGCTTCCCAGCGCAAGCCCGGCGAAGAACGCGGCCAGCACCGTGCTGGCAGCAAGCACAGTCGCGCCGAAGACCAGCGTGAACATGCGGATCCATAGCAACTCGTAGATCAGCCCAGTGAAACCGGTGACTAGGAAAAGGCCGAGCAGAACCGGTTGGATTCGACGCATCGTGCGGCTTGCTCAGGGTAACTGTTCAGGCGGGCCGGGCGGGAGGGCATGCGGCGAGAGCCGGTTGCTATTCGGGCGCGAAGAAGAGTTCCGGAAGGGACAGCTCCTCGTCCGAGTCGGCTGTGTCGAAGGATGCATGGCTCAGTCAGCCATCGCCAGGCGCTCTTCGAGCGTGACCCACTGATTCACCTCGACACCCTCGAGTTCCTGGCGCCCGCCGTGGGGCCAGCGCACACTTACTCGACCCGCGCCGCCGCACTTGCCGAGCCCGAAATGCACGCGCGGGTCATTCCTCGACAGGTAGCTGCCGCCGTTGCGAAGCGTAGCGTCCTGCCTCTTGCCGCAGAACTCAATCTCGATATGGGCGCCAATCCCCTCCCGGTTCCCCCGAACAGCTTCCAGGCGCACGCCCAGCCACGAGTTGCGGGCCTGCGAGCCGTTCCTCAGGAGCAAGGGAATTCCATCGATCGGGAGGAAGAGCAGATCAATCTTTCCGTCGTTGTCGAAATCGGCGCTCGCGGCCCCTCTGTATGAGTTGGGCGCAGCACCCTCCACAGCCCCTTCCGACGCACGGAATCTGCCCGCGTCGTTTTCCAGGATGCCGATGCGCTGGTGATACGTGGTCGTCTCCAAGCTCCCCGCTGTCGGGTAGACGTGTCCATTCGCGACCCAGAGATCGCTGTCCCCGTCGTTGTCCAGATCTCCGAACCCGCATCCCCATCCGAGATGCGGCACAGTCACGTTCCGGAGGCCGACACGGGATGAAACGTCTTCGAAAATCCCCGCCGCCTGCTGTTCGAAGAGCGGGAAATGGTCTTCGGAGAAGGTCGTGGTGAGCAGATCCTGGTCTCCGTCGGCATCGTAGTCCCCTACGCAGACTCCCATGTCGGCCTGGGTTTTGCCATCCGCGTTGTAGGCGAGTCCGGCGGCAAGCGCATCTTCCCGGAAACTGTCGCGCCCCTGATTGACGTATAGGAAATTCGGGGACGAGTCGTTCGACACGAAAATGTCGAGTCTCCCGTCCCCGTTGAAATCGTCAACGACCGGCGTGAACCCGTAGCCCGGGACCTCGGCCAGAACGCCGGCTCCCCCCGAAATGTCGGAAAACGTTCCGTCTCCATTGTTGCGGTAGAGAATATCGACGCCCGGCTCAAGCTGCATGGGACCGCAGAAGACACCCATGCCGCGGTAGTCGCAGACAGGCGGGTTTCCTTCGACAGGCAGCGTTTCGAGGCTGAGATAAGCCGCAATGTACAGGTCAAGATCGCCATCTGCGTCGAGGTCGCCGAAACTGCTTCCGGTGTGCCAGGCATGACTCTGCCTCAGGCCGGCACTCTCGCCGGTCTCCTTGAATGTGCCGTCACCGTCGTTCCGATAGAGAAGGTCCCGCCCGATCGTGGTGACGAGGACATCCACGTCGCCGTCGTTGTCATAGTCCGCGGCATTGGCGCCCGTGCCCCAGTACCGGCAGGCCAGCCCGGACCGCTCGGTGACGTCCTCGAACCTGCGTCCTTCCATGTTGCGATAGAGAAACACACGCCCACCGGCATCTTCTGGCGGCCGCCCGGCCACGATCTCGCGAAGGTCGCGTATCGTCGCCCCGCTGACGATGACGATGTCCATCCATCCGTCGTCGTCATAGTCGAGAACCGCCGCACCGCTCCCATTGGCTTCGGCGATCCAATCCTTCGCGGGTCCGCCGTGAGAGATCTGCGGGGTGAGTCCGACTTGCTCGGAAACGTCGACAAAACGAAGGGAATCCGCTGCAGACACGGAGGGGTTGGACGGCCCCCCGAGCACCAGCAGGGAAAGGGAAGCAAGCGCGGCTGGCCGGCCATTCAGGGCGCGAGATGCACTCACGGCTCGCGGAGCCTCTCGAACAGCATGAGGTGGCTGCGCGCTTCGTCCTCCTGGCCAAGCTTCATCAGCAAGCGTCCCAGCTGGTAGTGTGCATCGGCATTGGCGGGATCCGCGAGGATCACCTCCCGGAATTGTTCCGTCGCGTCCTCGAGGCGCGCAGCCGCGCTGTAAGCAGTACCCAGCTTGGTCCTCGTCTGCAGCGACGTCGGATTGCGCTCCAGCGCCTGTTCGAGGAGGGTGACTGCTTGCGCGGCAGCCCCTTCGGTCAGCAATAGCGCCCCCAGATTGTAGTAGGGCCATTCGGAGCGCGCCGTGCCTTGCCGCTCGAGATCGATCGCGTCCCGGTAGGCGTCCTTGGCTTCCTCGAACCGCGTCAGCCCTTCCAGGGCTTGCCCCAGATGGTTGCGAGCCTTGACGCTGCTCGGGTCGAACTCGATCGCCAGCCTGAACGACTCCAGGGCCAGCGTTAGCTTGGATCGCTCGAAATAAGCCCGCCCTAGGTAGTAGTGCGCGTCAAAATCCCGCGAAAGAAGGCTCGCCGCGCGCTTCAGGTCGCGCTCGGCACCCACTCGGTCCCCGAGCATGAACCGCGCGAGCCCGGAAATCTTTCGTGTCTCGCCGCCATCGGGGCGCTGCTCCAGATACTTGCGGGCCCAGTCCAGGGCCTGCTCGTACCGCCCCGCCGAAAACTGAATATAGGCCTTCAAGTGCAGCGCCGGAAGATAGTCGGGGTCTCTCGTGAGGGCGAGGTCCAAGGACTTGTCGGCAACTTCCCTCCTGCCTTCGCGCGCATCGCACACAGCAAGGTGGTAGTAGGCTTCCGCGGGAGGTTCCCGGACGCCAGTTACCAGAGTTTCCAGAATCTTCCGGGCCTCTGCAAGACGGTCTTGACGGATGAGTTCCGACGCATTGCTGATCGCAGCGCTCGCCGGGTGCTGGCTGAAGGCAACGCCCAGATACGCGAACACTGCCGCCAGGACCAGAAGTGCGCGTCGGAGGCTCCCGGATCCGTGATTCATGAACGACGCCGGACTCTCGGCTCCATCGTACTTGAGTCACGTTGCACACCGGCACGGAAATCACCGTGCCGGGTGACATGGGCTGCCGGTCGCGATTGCGCAAAGACGGGGAACGAGACCGTCGCTGCATTCCGGGCGAATGCTACCATCGATACCGGAATGCGGGATGTTTGGACCCACTGGCGTCCATGCTTGACTCGCTTCAGGAGCGTGGGTTGCCCGCGCAAGCGAATCGGGCGCCATGCATTCGGAATCGTCCCGGGCCCCGTCCGAGCCCTAGTCGTTCTCGCCGCCGCGCTCGTGCTTTGGCAGGGTTCGGCGCCTGCGCAGGACGAAAGACTTCGTGACCTCTATGCAAGAGCCCAGGCTGCGCAGCAGGCCGGCGAGTACCAAGCTGCAGCCGGCCACTACGAAGAGCTCGTGCGCCTGCGGCCAGACCTCGCCGAGGCGCACGCGAATCTGGGCTCGATCTATTATCAGACCCAAGATGACACCAAGGCGGAAGCTGCCTTGGAGAAAGCGATCCAGCTGAATCCGCAACTGGGTGCTGCACCGTACTTTTTCCTAGGCGTCATCGCGTCGCGTCATCAGAATCACGAGCAAGCGATTCGTCACCTCGGAACAGCGCAAGGACTGGATCCGACCAACTGGGTCGTTGCGTACTATCTCGGGGAATCCTACTTCGCGAGCCGCCGCTATGCCGAAGCCATCTCGCCGTTCCAAAAGGCGACGGCACAAGAGGAATTCAGGCCGGACGCTTATTACTACCTGAGCAAGGCTTACGGAGCGCTTTCCAAGCAAGCCATGGAGCGGCTTGATGCGGAGTATCCGCGCTCCTACTACATCCAGCTAGCCCGCGGTCACTATCACGAAGGGCGCAAGAACTGGGAAGAGTCCGAGATTGCGTACCGGGCGGCGCTGAAGCAGAACCCCGGCGCGGCCGGACTGGAGGAAAGACGGCGATGGGTCGCCCTCAACGCGGCCCGAGAAGGCCCGACCGGCCCCCCGCCCCCGCTTCCCGACGAGGAAGCGACGATGCTATCCCTGCTGTACCGGCCGCCGTCCGACGAGGAGATCGATACCCTGCTCGGCGAGTACGGGAAGCGGCTGAGGCTTGGTGCATCGGGGGGCGGCACCGCGAGGTCGCTCTTCCGGCTCGCGGAGGACTATCAGATCGCCTCGTACCTGACCGCCCGCTGGATTGGCAAGAACGACCCTGGATCCTATCGGGCCCACCAGCTTCGAGCCCAGCTGCATGAGTCCAAGGGCGAGACGGATGACGCGGTTCGGGAATACCACGCGGCGCTGCGGCTCAAGCCGGACTTGCAGAACGTTCATTTTGCCGTCGGCACCATGCTTTGGTCGGTGTCGCGATTCGACGAAGCCCAGCGCGAGCTTGAAGCGGAATTGCGGATCAATCCCAATCACCCCGAAGCGCACTACGTTCTGGCGGATATCTTGCAGGTTGCGGGGCGGAACGGCGAAGCCAAGGAGCACCTGCTGGAAGCGCTCCGCCTGATGCCTGAGTTGGTCGAAGCCCACTTGTCGATCGAACGCATATACTTCGCCGAGGGCCAATTCGACCAGGCACTCAGCCAGATGAGAATCGCCGCCCGCTTGGCGCCTGCGAATCCCACCCCTCACTATCGAATGGCGATGCTCTACCGCCGACTTGGCAAGGCGGAGGAGGCCCAGAAGGAGCTCGAAGCGTTCCAAAGGCTCCAGGATCCCTAGGCAGGCCTGGATCCCGAGGGGCACTGTCCGCGTAGGCGTCGCCAAACGCGGTTGGGTCGACGGAGGTGCCGCAGGCACGGCATTCCGAGGGTGCCGGCGTCGCTTCGGTCCGAGGTGTCCGCGTTCCTTCGGTATGACCGCTGGGATTCCGTCGGACCGAGCCTGCAGACTGACTGAAGTCCGCGCGTGGCGTCAGAGCTTGCCTTCGTCCATCGCCTCGAAGTAGCCGAGCCCAGCCGGCAGGTACCAAGGCTTGAGATAGCAGTAGGTCGGCGGAAGCGGATTCCGGCCGTCATACGCTGCCACGATCGCCTGGGCGTTGCGCAATTCCGCAAATGCCGAGGGCTGGAAAACCGCCTCGCGGCGCGGCGCGTAGGACTTGGTCACTCCGTAGGTCCCCTTGCCGCCTCCGGCCCGGCCGCTGAGCAGGCCGACGCCGGCTTGCGATGATTCCGAGATTGAGAACTGTTCCTTGAGCCTCTCGGCCTGTCCGCAGGCCTCGGAGGCCTGCTTGCAGGACGACTCGTCCGCCAGTGTGAGGAAGATGCGCGTCCGGAAAGTTTGCAGCAGTGTCCGCCACGATTCGCCTGGCAGAGCCGAGCGCAGGGAGCTGATCGACTGCGTCGCGACCAGCGCGATCAGCTGCGCCTGCCGCGACAGGCTAAAGAACTTCTCGTCGCCTCCGGGATCGCTCTCGCCGACGGTGGCGAAGTTCTGGTACTCGTCGCAGACGAATGCGATGTCTCTCCAAGCGCGGCCGGGCTCGGCCGCAATGCGCGGGATGCGGGCCAGCAACGCGCGCTGGAAGTCCTGCTTGAGCATGACGCCGATGGCGCGGCCGAGGGCCGGGTTCGCGCCGATGGGGAGATTGAGAGCGAGCACCTTCCCGGACTCCAGCGCCTCCGAGATCGGCGGAAGCGCCCACCGCCCGCGGTGCGGGCGCCCTTCCCGATAAGCCTCCTTCGGCGGGCAGAACACGTCCGCTACCTCCGGCTGGTCGAACAGGGACAGGAACACGCTGATGCCCTCGATAATCGAGCTCCGCAGGCGGCTGTCGAGCTTGCTCCAGTCGTGGCGGTACCAGGTGACCACCGTTTGCAGCTGCCTCTGCTCCTCGCCGACAGGTTCTGGCTCCTCGAGGGAGTGGGTCGCTTCCTGGTCTTCGAGGGCCTTGAGCAGTTCGCGGTCTGCCCTGTAGTGCATCTCTCCGGCGAGTTCGTCGTATTCCCAATCGCGTTTCGGCAGCGTCGCTGCCAGGCGTCCGTATTCCTGGATACCGACCCGTGCCTCCGGCAGGTAGCCCAGCACCTCGCGTGTCCGGTCGATCTTCTCCTCCAGGCGACTGTCTTCGAGGGCGGTGCGGTACACGTCGCGGAGAGTGACGTACCCGTCGGCGACGCGGTGCAGAAGAATCACGAACTTGACGAGATTCGTGTAGGCCTGCTGCCAGAAGGGTTCCTTGCCCTTGCCGAAGAGCTGGTTGAGGAGCGACGCGATCTGGTAGGCCAGCGAGTAGGGGTCGAGGTCGGACTCGAGCGGGTTGTAGCACCAGTCCCCGTCGAAGCCCAGCTCGACATAGTCGCCCTCGCGCCCTCCCCGAGCCAGGATCCCGCGTACCTGATGGCAGAAATCTCCCTTGACTTCAAGCACCAGGCCTGCCGGGCGCAGGTCCGGCTCGTCCGGGTGCCAGCCGAGAACCTGTCGAGCGAAGGGATACATGCAGCAGGACGTCTTGCCGGATCCAACGGCTCCGAAGACCGCGGTCCCGGCGTAGAGACCGTGACGGGGTACCGCGAGCCAGCCTGGTCGCGTGCTGCGGCCCGGCTGCGTGCGGCGATGGGTCTCGCCGATCACGAGCAGCGGCTCGCTACCTCGCGGCCAAGGCGGCAGCTCGCTTGCGGCGGAATCCGCATCGCGCCTCTCGACGATGAGGCCGGCGACCGTGGAAGCGACCAGCACGAGACAGCAGGGAGTCGCGATCCAGCAGATCGCGTAGCCCCAGCGCAGAAGCTCGTAGGAGAGGGGCGAGCGTATCTCGACCAGGGAAAGGACGGGGTTCGCGCCGGTCCACGGCGCGAACCAGTGCCAGACGGCGGCGCCTGCGGCCGCGGCGGCGAGCGCGAGGACCTGCGTCATCGGGCGGCCATGACGGGGAAGGTCGCGCCGGGCGCTCGCCAGGCGATGGCGCGAGAGGTAGCCAAGCTACCGGTGCCGACCCGCCTCTTGATCGAGCGGCGGTCCGCGGACGGCGATCGGCCGCTCGGGGCTCGACAGGGAGAGTCCGTCCTCATTGGGATAATATTATCTATTTATAGATAGCCCTGTCAAGCGCGTCCAGATGCATGTGGAATCGCGACCGGGGTTTGCAGCTGCTCTGCGGGCTCCCGGCACTCGCTGGCTTCTGTGCGAGATGCTCACGTGGCTGCCGTCGGTCGTGGCAGCGGGAGGCCCTCCTCCCTCGGCCTCAGCCGAGATCGCCGTGCTTGGCAGCGTCAACCAGGTGCTCGGACGCGCGCCGTGCGAGGGCCATCATCGTGAGCGTCGGATTCACGCAGCCAATCGTGGCGAAAGCAGCTCCGTCGGTGACAAGGAGGTTCCTCATGTCGTGGGCCCGGTTCCACTTGTCGAGGACGGACTTGCGCGGGTCGCTCCCCATGCGCGCCGCGCCGACTTCGTGCGTTGCGCCCCCCGGCCAGCGAGGGGTGGTGATCTTTCGGATGTTCTCGGCCCCGGCGGCCAGTAGCATCTCCGCCCCGGCGTCGGCCGAATAGCGGAAGAGGCGCATCTCGTTGTCGCCCCACGTGACGTTCATGTGCAGCGCCGGAATGCCCCAGGCGTCCTTGACGTGGGGGTCGAGCTCGACATAGTTCTCGTAGCGAGGCAAGCATTCGCTCGATGTCCCGAGGCTGAAACGCCACCAGCCGCCGGATTCGCGCGCCGCGCGCTTGAACCCCGCGCCGAAGCCCGGAGTGCGGGCAATCGCCGCTGGCGAGCCGTAGCTCGAGCCGTTGCGCATCTGCGCCCCGAAACCCCGGATCATGCCGTCGGTGTGCTGGCGATCGACATTCAGGTAGCGCGGCAAGTAGAGCCCGTTCGGCCGCCTCGGAGGGCCCGCCCATTTCTTGTCTTCCTTGACAGGCAGCACGCCCGAGACGCCTCCGTACATATGGTCCATCACGTAGTGGCCCAGCACGCCGGACGAATTGCAGAAGTCCTGGCCCGAGTTGAGGAGGATGCGGGTCGACTCCAGCGTCGAAGCCGACAGCACGACCACCTTGGCACGGACTTCGCGCGGAGCCCGGGTCAGCCGATCGAAGTAGGCGACGCCGCTGGCGAGGCCCGTGTTGCGATCGGTGATGACATGCGAGACGACTGCGTCGGTCAGCACCTTGCAGTTGCCGGACTTCTCGGCGTCTGCAACCGTCGTCCAGACGCTGGAGAAGTACGAGTGCGTGACGCACCCGTGCTCGCAGGGCCCGCAGTAGTGGCAGGGCTGCCGACCGTTGAGCGGCCTGGTCAGGATTGCGGCTCGACCGATGGTGACGTGGCGGTCGAAGCGTGCGTTGACCTTTTCCTTGAAGTGCCGCTCTCCGCAGGTCATCCCCATCGGCGGCTGCATGATGCTGTCCGGGAACGGCATCAAGCCGAGGGGCTCCCCGCTGATGCCGACGTAGCGCTCGACGGTCTCGTAGTAGGGAACCATGTCCTCGTACGTCACGGGCCAGTTCTCTCCATAGCCGTCGTGGCTGGCGGCGGAAAAGTCGAGCTTGGAGAGACGGTAGCTCTGGCGGGCCCAGGTAAGCGACCGCCCGCCGAGCTGGCGTCCGCGAGTCCATTGGAAGGGCTTGTCGTCGGGGTAGGTGTACGGATTGCGGATGTCGTCGACGAACCACTCGAAGTTGGATTCCCGGCAGGCGTACTTCATGCTCTGGATCGGGCGGTTGCGGCTGATCTCCGGGGAATTGCCGCGATACTTGAGGTCGTACGGCTGCAAGTGCTCGGTAAATTCTGCCTCCGTGGTGCGATGGCCTGCTTCGAGCAGGGCGACTTGCATGCCGGCTTCGGCAAGCGTTTTGGCAACCCATCCCCCGGTTGCGCCGGAGCCGACGATGACGGCGTCGTAAGTGTTGTTGTCCCTAGCGATAACTTGCATGTGAGGGGCCAGACCCGCATTCGTTAGTCTAGATCGTCTGGACGTCGCAACACCGGCGCCGGCGGGTGCTGGCGGAAGAGCGGGCAGAACATCGAACCCGCGAAGGAGCAGCCGTTGCGGCGGGCTTCCCGTTCCAGATGCGGGCTCGCTCGGCGCCACGGCATAATGACTGCGGCTTGGCAGAGCGATCCTGCCCGAACCCAATTCTGGAGAGCAACAAATGGAATCTCGAGTCGACCGTCGCAATTTCGTAGGGTCCGCTGCCGGAGGCCTCGCGACGGCTGCGGCTCTTGCCGCTGCACCCGTCCGGGACGGCGGCAAGGTCCGGCTCGGTTTTATCGGCGTCGGTGGCCACGGAATCGACCTCGTCCGCCACGCGATCCGGCTGGAATACGTTGCCGTGCCGGCGATCTGCGATATCACGGAGCGGAACCTGGACCTGGCGCTCGACGAGGTCGAGAAATCGGGGCGCGAGCGGCCTAAAGGCTATTCCGCGCACGAGGAGTCATACCTCGAGATGGTTGCCCGCGACGATCTCGACGGCGTGCTGATCGCCACGCCCTGGCGCTGGCACATTCCAATGTGCATCGCGGCCATGCGAGCGGGGAAGTACGCCGCCACCGAGGTCGGCCCGGCTTCTTCGGTCGAGGAGTGCTGGGATCTCGTCAAGGCCTACGAGGAATCCGGCAAGCCATGCATGCTGCTCGAGAACCACTGCTACGACCGGTGGAACATGGCCCTGCTGCGGATGGTTCGGGAAGGAGTCTTCGGCGAGCTGGTCCATTGCCAGTGCGGCTACGAGCACGACCTGCGCGCCCGGATCGTCCAAGGGAAGGGAACCGGCGTGGTGCTGCCGGAGGGCGGCGACTACCGCACGCTTCAGAACAAGCGGCGCAACGCCGATTTGTATCCGACCCACGGAATCGGCCCCGTCGCGAACTGGCTGGACATCGACCGCGGCAACCGGTTCTCCTACCTGACCTCGACCGCGAGTAAGTCGCGCGGCCTGGCTGCGTGGACCCGCGAGAACCTCGGCGAACGTCACGCCTCGGCGGGGATCGACTGGGCGGCGGGCGACGTGGTCACGACCGTCATCAAGTGCGCGAACGGCGAGACGATCACCGTCAGCTTCGACACCCGCCTGCCGCGGCCCTACTCAAACATGCGCCGCCTCCAGGGCACGAAGGGAATCTGGCTGCAGGACGGCGACGCCACCTCGCTTGCCCGGTCGACGATCTACATCGACGGCCGCAGTCCGAACCACAGGTGGGAACCATTCGAGCCGTACCAAAAGGGATTCGAGCACCCGCTCTGGCAGAGCTACCTGCACGAAGGCGTGGTCGGAGGGCATCGCGGATCCGGCTATCTGAAGGTGCGGGCCTTCGCTGATTGCGTGAGAGGGGGACTGCCAACCCCGATCGACGCCTACGACACTGCAAGCTGGAGGGCGATTTCCCCGCTGTCGGAGCGCTCCATCGCGACGGGCAGCCAGCCGGTGCACTTTCCCGACTTCACTAGCGGCCGATGGATGCAAAGCAAGCCGATTTTCGGACTGACGGACCGGATTTGATCCGAGCATTCAGGTGGTCGCGCGACGGAAGAAGGAGCCGCCGAGGATTCTGACGGTCGTGCCCGCGCCACGAGGACGGCTGTCCTTTGTCTGCCCGCCCGGCAATGGCCTGCCGGGGTAGGGCCCGGAGGTTTCTTGCGCCGGATTTGATTCCGGAAACCTTCTTGTTACCAACGGAAACAGCGGTGCCCGGAACTCCATGAAGACTGCCGGGCCGAGCTCACCGAAGAGCAGGTGAGCCAGCGGGCCTACGATGAGAACGCAAGCTTGAACTGCACCACGACCAATGAAGGCACGACTGCGATTCTTGAAGACCTTGCTGCTTTGTGCACTCCTCGCAGTGCCTGCCAGCCCTGACAACATACCTTCTGTTCGAGTGGGCTGGGAGGAGGCTAGGCGCATGCTGACAGCCCCCTCCGTGCGCCCGCCGGTCCAGATCGTCTTGCAATCTGGCGAGCGGCTGCAGGGAAAGCTTGCCGAAGTGACTGCAACAGGCCTGACGGTCACACGGAGAGGCTCCGACACGGTCCTCAGTCACGCGGATATCCGACAGCTTCGTATCACCCATCGGACCAAGAAAAGGAAGCACCGCTGGCTTTTCGGTATTGGCGGCTCCCTTGGCGCAGTTGCAGCGACGGGGGCCGCTGGAGAATTTGTTCAAGGCCATCCCTTGCTTCCCATTGGGGTGCTAGCAGCGATGATTGGAATTCCGATCTACCTCTACAAGTTAGGTACGCGCGTTGATCGCGGGGCGGTTGTCATCGAATTGGTTCCTGCCACCCCGGCGCCCGATTCACGAAGCATCCAGTGACTCCGCAATGGACTCGGGATCGTCTCTTCCCGCGTCGACAGCGTAGGCGCAAGCATCCGCAACGGGGGAACGATCCGGCAAGCGCAAGCTCTCAAGCCACTGGCGCCGATGTGCAGGATCGGCTCAGCTCCGAGTCTCGATCAGGGATGCCTTCTGTTCGATTCCGTAGAGCCCGCTCAGCGTGTGCCGGCCGGCCCGGCCGGCACCAACGCCCGAACAGCTCGCTGGCGGGCAACGCCGCAGGTGCGGGAATACGATTTCTGGCACCTTCTCGGCCGTCGGAATCGTCTACGATCAATGTGGCCGCTCGCCTCGGAGGAAAATCATGCGCCATCTAATCGCCAGCTATCTGAACAACGACCTCTCCCGAAGAGGGCTGTTCGAGGCTCTCGCCGGACTCGGGTTCACGGCTGCGGCAGCGCAGTCTCTCGTGGCGCCGCTGGAGGCGTCGGAGAATGGCCAGGGAGCCACCAAGATGTCCGGTACGGGAGGCGAGCTCGTCGTCGCCCAGATGAAGGCTGCCGGCGTCGAGTACCTCTTTACCAATCCCGGCTCGTTCGAGGTCGGATTCTTCGATGCCTTTCTCGGCCAGGACCACACGCAGCTCATCATGGGCTTGCACGAAGGCATCGTGATCTCGCTCGCCGACGGCTACTACCGCACGTCGGGCAAACCCGGGTTCGTGAATATCCACGTGATTGCCGGTACGGCGCAGGCTGCCGGCCAGATGTACAACGCGTCCAAGGACGGCTCCGCGCTCGTCGTCACGGCAGGGCTCAACGACAACGAACTCTGGAGCGACGACGCCGGCCTGGCGCCGCGCCCGGGGTTCGACCAGAAGGAGATCAACCGGCAGTTCACGAAGATCTCGTGGGAATCGCGCGACGCCCGCAGTCTGGCCCTGATGCTGCGACGGGCGTTCAAGGTTGCAACCGCCCCGCCCGGCGGGCCGACCTATCTCGCCATGGCACACCATGCCCTGGAATCGAAGAACGTCCAAGCGCAGATTCTGCCGGGCCAGCGCTTCATGCCGGAGTCCAGGATGCGGCCGGCAAAGGATGCGGTCGAGAGCGCCGCCAAAGCGCTGGTCGAAGCGAAGCGCCCCGTGCTGGTAGCCGGCGACGATGTCTGGAAGACGCATGGTTGCGACGAACTTCTGGCACTTGCCGAGAAGCTCGGGATCCCGGTTACCAACCAAGGGCAGGGCTACGACAACTTCCCGGCCCACCATCCGCAGAATCTGGGGCGCTTCAACCAGAAGCACAAGATGATCTCGGGAGCGGACGTCGTCTTCAGCGTGGGTGCGCCCGACTTCGGCGGCAGGGTGATCCCGGGCGGTCCCGAAGCGCCGCTCGGAGCGAAGTTCATCCGCCTCACGGCGAACAGCGACGTCATCAGCCGCAACTATCCGACCGACCTGGCGCTGGCCGGTACCCCGCGGGAGGGCCTGCGCGATCTGAACGACGCGATCGACTCGATAACCACTGCCAGCCGCCGCAAGAAGATCGCCAAGCCGCGCGCCGACGCCCTAGCGGCCTACACGAAAGATGCCCGGGCGAAGGCGGAGAAGGAAGCTCGGGCGAACTTCGGGAACGGTCCCATTCATCCTGACGAGCTTGGCGCAACGATCGCCAAGGTCGCCGACGCCAACGCGATCATCGTGCCGGAGAACCTCACGGCCAGGTTCGGCTCGTTCAACTTCGGCCATCGCGATGGCGAAATGATGCGCGTGGCCAACACAGGCAACGGCCTCGGCTGGGGCATCGGGGCGGCTGCGGGCGCGAAGCTCGCCGAGCCCGACCGCCAGGTCATCTGCTCGATCGGCGACGGCTCCCTGATGTACAGCGCGTCGGGCCTCTGGACGCAGGCACGCTACGAGATCCCGGTACTGACCGTGGTTTCAAACAACCGCAACTACCAGACAGTCAGGAACGCGTACTACCGCTACGGCGGAAAGATGGCCGAGACGGACCAGTACACCGGCATGTACCTCGGTGACCCGGACATCAGCTTCGTCGAGCTCGCCAAGAGCCAGGGCGTGGCCGGCGAGAAGGTCAACGAGTCCTCCGAGCTCGAGGCGGCCCTGGAGCGCGGCGTCGAGGCGACCCGCGAAGGCCGCCCGTACGTCGTGGACGTCGAGACCGCCCGGTACGGCGGCGGGGCCAAATCGGACTGGCACCAGAAGTTCAGCCTGGCCGACAAGCGGACGAAGGACGTCTAGGGCGGCGACCACCGGACGACGGCCGGGGTCCGGCCGCTGCAAGTTGGCTTGGAGACAGCGATCCTTGCGATCGGGACGTCTTCCAGGCCCCTGGGCCGGATATAATCCCAGCGACGCATGCCGTATCGTCCTACTCGCCGCACCTTCATCAAGAGCGCCGCCCTCTCGTCCGCGGCGCTATACGCCCTGCCAGGCCGCGCCTCCCTCGGCGCTTCGGACGACTGGCCTCACTACGGCGGCTCGCCCGGTGCCACCCGCTACTCCGAGTTGGACCAGATTGACCGCACCAACGCTTCCGAGCTGAAGGTCGCTTGGGTCCATGCCACCGGCGACAGCATGACGCGGCCGACCACCAAGATCGAATGCACCCCGATCGTCGTGGACGGTCGGATGTACATCACCACGGCTCAAGTTCAGGTGCGCGCGCTGGACGCTGCCACGGGCGAGATGCTGTGGAACTTCGACCCTTTCGAGGGGATCCGCATGCGCCGCTCGAAGGGCGTCAACCGAGGCGTCGCGTACTGGGCCGATGGCGACGATCGTCGCATCTTCATGTCCGGGTCCGCCCAGGACACGATGTATTGCCTCAACGCCGACACGGGCAAGCTGGTGACGGAATTCGCCGCTGGCGGCATGCTGAACATGAAGGACGGCTTGGACCGGGAGCTGGCCGAATCCACGCGCAGCTACTACGCCAGTCCGCCGGTGATCTTCGAAGACCTGCTGCTGATCGGCGGCGGCTCGGGCAGCGAGGGTCCCGCACCGGCCGCTCCGGGCCATATCCGCGGATTCGACGTCCGCACGGGCAAGAGGCGGTGGATTTTCCATACCATTCCGCACCCGGGCGAGTTCGGCTACGAGACGTGGGGCAAGGACAGCTGGAAAACGGCAGGCGGCGCGAACAACTGGGGCGGCATGAGTCTGGATCCCGAGCGGGGGCTGCTCTTCGTGTCAACCGGGTCGCCGACTTATGACTTCTACGGCGCGGACCGCCCCGGCGCGAATCTCTTCGGGAACTCGGTCATCGCGCTCGACGCCCGGACGGGCGAGCGCAAGTGGCACTACCAAACGGTCCACCACGACCTTTGGGACTACGACCTCCCTGCCCAGCCCGTTCTCGCGCGACGCAAGAACAACGGCGAGTGGCAGGACGTCGTGGTGCAGATCTCGAAGCAGGCCTTCTGGTACATCTTCGACCGCGAGACGGGCGAATCGGTGTGGGAGATCGAGGAGCGGCCCGTGCCCGAGTCGGACGTCGACGGCGAGCATGCTTTTCAGACACAGCCGTTTCCGACCAAGCCGCCGCCCTTCGCTCGCCAGGGATTCGGGGAGGAAGCGTACATCACCGACATTTCCGACGAGTCGCGAGAGTTCATCAAGCGCCGTCTCAAGGACTTGCGGTACGGCATGCTCTACACACCGCCGAGCAGGCGAGGCACGGTATACAACCCGGGGACGGTAGGGGGGACGATCTGGGGCGGCACCAGCCACGACCCGGAAGCCGGGCTGATGTTCATCAATGCCAACAACTGGCCCAAATTCTTCGCGCTGCTCGAAGCGGCGGAAGGGCTCGGCTATCCCTACATCCAGTCCGCCTATCCGTTCTTCGTGGACCAGGACAAATACTCGGCTGCCAAGCCTCCCTGGGGCGAGCTGCTTTGCCTGGATCTCGCGACGGGCGACTACCGCTGGCGGCGGCCGATCGGCGAGTACGCCGAGCTCAAGGCCAGGGGCATCGAGGGGACGGGAACGTTCAATGTCGGCGGATCGATCGTCACCAAGGGCGGGTTGCTATTCCTCGGGGCAACGCAGGACGAAAAGTTCCGTGCCTTCGACACCAGTTCGGGCGAGATCTTGTTCGAGCACCAGCTCTCGGCCGGCGGGTACGCCACGCCTTGCACGTATGCGGTCGACGGCAAGCAGTATGTCGTCATCGCCGCAGGCGGCGGCGGACGGGACATCGGGTCGGGCGGCAAGAAGTCCGGAGACGAGTTCGTCGCCTTCAGCCTTGGATAGCCGGCGGTTGCCTGCCGCGATTCGATGTCGGCGCGAGGGTTGCACGTTGCTTGCGCGAGAGCAATTCAGCGTGGAACTCACTGCGAGGACCGTATGATGGAGCTTGGATACGCAGCGGTTCTCGGTTGCCGATTATGTCGACGTGATTGAGAAGGGTCGCGACGACAGAGAGCGGTATCGGATGCTGATTCGCGACCTGCCGCGCCGTTTCCACGCGGCAAGCCACGCGGTGCAGGCTTTCTCGCTGCAGGATGCTCCGAAGCTAACAGCAACACGCTGGGATGCATTGCTGGCGGCAGTCGCCGAGCATATCGCAATCTTGCACGATCATCCGATTCCGGAATGGGTAGACGAACCGGAGAGATTTCTGCGGATTCCCTGGATGCCGCTGCATCGCCTTCCTGCGCTCTACGCGGTGGCGTTCATCGACTCGCCAGGTGCCTTTGTCCGGCACGGGACCTTCATCGATCCATCCGAGCTCGACAAGCGAGGAGGGGAGCGAGACTATGGATGCCTTATCGGCCGATGACATGCGCGACGCCCTCGAGGACCTGTCCGAGGAACTGAGGCGGGATGGGGTCAAAACGCGCCTGTATCTTGTGGGAGGCGCAGCCATCACGATGGCCTTTCGCGATAGCCGACAGACTTACGACTTGGACACATTGATCGTCGAAGGCCGCGGGCCTGTGACCGAGGCGGCGCGTCGGATCGCGAGGAAGCGCGGGTGGCCGGAAACATGGCTCAACGAGGGCGCAGTTCCCTACATGGGAGAGCTTCCCGATCGCAAAGCGCGAACTGTCTTCGGAACGGCAAACCTGGTCGTAACCGCAGCTTCCGCTGAATTCCTGCTCGCCATGAAAGTGCGGGCAGGCCGCGCTATTGATCTGGACGAGATTGCCCTGCTCGCGGATGAACTCGGCTTGCGAACTGCCAGAGAAGTGTACGACGTGCATGAGAAGTCTTCCCCTCAGTGCCGCTTTTGCCACGCGCGGATCAGACTGTCAGGCAGTTTCTGGCCTCGCGCTGGCCGGGGGATCGATCGCTCGAGCAGTTCTGACGATGCGGCGAGCTGCGATCGCGCGGATGTCAGTTCCCGAAATTCTGGCACACCCTGACTTCCGGCTTGAATTCGAAGACGCGGACTTGTATCTCCCCTACCGGGGGGCCGTGCGAAGCTCCCCGGCAAGAGAGAGATGCGGACGTGCACCACGCAACCAAGCGATTGGAGATCGAGATCTTGCTGAAGGCGGGACTGCCGAGACGACGGGTGGCGGAGGTGTCGCTACGGACCGTCCACCGGATCCGGGCCGAGTTCGAGGCGCGGTCGGCCGGTGGGTCTTCGCTGCACAAGCCGATATTCGTGGCTGCCGACCTGATTCTGAGTAGACGCAGCGCCGCGCGATCGCAGGCGAGATCCAAGACAGGAGCTGTGCTGCGTTAACATTAGCCAACAGTCAACAATGCGTCGTTACGCACTCGTAGTCCTAGCGGTGGTCCCTGCATTCGGGCTGCTTCTGGCGGCCGATTCCAAGGGGCGGGGCGCCGTTGGAAGTCCATCCCAGGAAGCCTTCGAGGAATCGGTCGCGCCCATCTTCGCGAAATGTACGCCGTGCCACAACGACCAACTCGCCACGGCTGGCCTGAACATCGAGACCTTCGAATCGGTCGGCTCAATTGCCGGGCATCGCGATGCTTGGGAGAAGATCCTCCAAAAGGTCGCAGCAGGTGAAATGCCTCCGCGAGGAGCGGAGCGTCCCGATCATGACCAGCTCAGAGCTTTCGTGGCGTTCGTTGAGTCGGAGTTCGATCGCGCCGATACGAGCGCCCCAGCCGACCCTGGCCGCGTTACGGCTCGTCGGCTGAACCGAAGCGAATACTCGCGCACGATTCGTGACCTGCTCGGCATCGAGTTTCGCGCCGAGAATGACTTTCCGACCGATGACTCGGGCTACGGCTTCGACAACATTGGCGACGTGCTCACGATTTCGCCTGTGTTGCTGGAGAAGTACATCAGCGCCGCGGAAGCAATTGCCGCCAGCGCTATTGGCGCCAACCCGTTACCTGAAACACCGATCGAGGCCGAGTACCACACCAAAGCCAAGACGATTCGACGGATCGATGTGAGCACGATCGAGGCCCGGCATCGTGTCCAGTGGGACGGCGAATACATCGTTCGGATCGGCCTGCCAGGTGAGCGCCCCGAGGACGCCGCGCCCGTGACCATGGGCTTCTGGATGGATGGCAAGCTGCTAGCAACGAAGCAAGTTGATACCAAACCGTCCGGGCTGGTCTACTTCAGCCCGCTTTCGATCGAGGAAATGCGCCTCTACCTGCCAGCCGGGGATCACGATTTACGTGCTGGATTCATTGATGATCCGTTCCCTTACACGTTGTCTGAGAAGGATCGCTATAGCCGAGACAAGAACAAGCTGCTTGAGTCGATCACGATCATCGGCCCCTTCGCAACGGATGTCGAGCCGGAAAGCCGCAAGAAGATTCTCTTCTGCGATCCTGAGTCAGGTCGCTCCTGCGTCGAGCAACTCATCGCTACCCTTGCCCGGCGCGCGTATCGGCGCACAGTGACGCGGAACGATGTCGCAGCGCTGATGCGGTTCTTTGACCAAGCGCGGGCGGAAGGCCTCGTGGCTCGGCAGGGCGTCCAACTCGCGGTGCAGGCGATGCTAGTCTCGCCGCACTTCTTGTTCCGGATCGAACACGATCCGAGCCCGCACGACCCGAGCGCCGTTCACCGCGTTTCCGACTTCGAGCTCGCTTCTCGGTTGAGCTATTTCCTGTGGAGCTCGATGCCCGACGACGAGCTGCTCGATCTGGCCGAGAATGGCGGGCTGAGCAACCGCGACGCCCTCGATGCGCAGGTGCGCCGCATGCTCGACGACGAACGCTCCTCCGCATTGGCCGCTAACTTCGCCGGGCAGTGGCTCGAAACCCGCGCCCTTGACAACGCCAACCCCGACCCCGAGGCGTTCCCTGCATGGAGCGCAGAGCTTCGAGAAGACATGAAGGAGGAGACGCGGCTCTTCTTCGATGCCGTGCTGCGCGAAAATCTACCGATCTCGACATTCCTCGACGCCGACTTTACGTTTCTCAACCCCCGACTCGCCAGACACTACGGCGTGAACGGTCTGACGGGCAGCGGATTCCGCCGAGTCACATTCGAGACCGACCAGCGGGGCGGAGTGCTCGGTCAGGCCGCCGTTCTGACGGTGACCAGCTATCCGACGCGCACCTCCCCGGTGATCCGCGGAAAGTACGTTCTGGAGGCGATTCTCGGAGCGCCGCCGCCGGATCCTCCGGCGGACGTGCCGGCACTGCAGGAGGAAGCACTGGGGGAGGATGCTTCGCTTCGGCAAATGATTGAGCAGCACCGCGCGAGCCCCGCTTGCGCGGTGTGCCATGATCGCATGGACGCGCTAGGCTTTGGCCTTGAGAACTACGACGCGATTGGAAGGTGGCGCGACAAGGACGGCAATTTCGAAATCGATGCGGCCGGAGTCCTGCCCAACGGCAGATCATTCAACTCGCCCGCGGAAATGAGGCAGATCTTGCTGGCGGACCTCGATGAGTTCAGTCGCAATCTGAGCGAGAAGATGCTGATCTACGCGCTAGGAAGGGGTCTTGAGCCATATGATAGGATCACTGTGCGAGCAATCTCACAAAGGGTTAAAGAGGCTGGCTACGCGTTTCAAACATTGATTCACGAAGTTGTGCACAGCTTGCCGTTCCAGCACCGGCGAGGGGAGGCTCAACAGGTGCCAGCGATGCCGGAGGGAACCGGGTCGCGATGATAGTCGGCAAGAGGCTAGCGAGACGGACGATTCTACGCGGGGCAGGTGCCGCCGTGGCGCTTCCATTCTTCGAAGCTATGGCCCCGGCCCTTGCATCCAGCCGCATTCCCGGCAAGAAGCCAGTGCGCATGGGCTGGGTCTACGTTCCGAACGGCATCGACATGCGTTTCTGGAACCCGGACTATAACGGTGCGTGGCGAGGTGACCTCCCGGGAACGCTACAGCCATTTGACAGTCTCCGAAATGACATCACCCTGCTCAGCAACCTCACGCAGAACAACGGGCGGGCACTGCTCGACGGCCCCGGCGACCATGGCCGCTGTTGCGCGGCCTATCTGACTGGCGTACACCCGCGCAAGTCTGCTGTTGACATCCGGGCCGGCATCTCCTGCGACCAGATCGTTGCCAATGAAGCGGGCTCTGAAACGCGTTTCCCCTCGCTTGAGATCGGCATTGAGGACGCGCGGCAAGCTGGCAACTGCGACTCCGGGTACTCTTGCGCCTACACCAACAATCTGGCGTGGCGCGGAGAAACGCAACCGTTGCCGCCGATACTGAATCCGCGCGAACTATTCGAGCGGCTGTTCGGCAAGGACGCTCATCTGAGCCCAGAAGCCCGTGCGCAGCGAAACCGTTTCCGCAAGAGCATACTCGACTTCGTGTCCGAGGACACCCGCAAGCTAAGGGGCGGCCTCGGACCTACTGATCAGCGCAAGCTCGACGAGTATCTCTCGTCGATTCGCGAGATCGAGAGGCAGATTGAGAAGACCGAGATCGAGAACGAGCAGATCGACCCGGGCCTCAACAAGCCCTACGGCGTTCCATCTGATTTCGCCGAGCACTTCAAATTGATGACGGACATGCTGACCGTGGCCATGCAGGCTGACATGAGCCGCGTGTTCACTTTCCTGGTTACCCGCGAAGGCAGTTCGCGCCCGTATCGTGAGATCGGTATTCCTGACGGCCACCATCCGCTCACGCACCACCAGAACCGTCCCGAGCGAATGGAGAAAGTTGTCAAGATCAACCGCTATCACGCCGAGCAACTCGCGAAGTGGGTGAGGAAGCTGAAGTCAATACAGGAGGGTGACTCGACGTTGCTAGACAATTCGATGATCATCTACGGCGCCGGCCTCTCCGACGGCAACCGCCATACGCACCATGACCTGCCAACACTGATGATGGGCAGCGGGGGCGGCACGGTCAGGACCGGCCGTCGCGTGACCTACCGCAAGGAAACGCCAATCTCGAATCTCTACTTGTCGATGATGGACCGCATGGGCGTCCGTGTCGAGCATTTCGGCGACTCTACGGGTCGGCTGAACGGGCTGGACCTCACTTAGTGGGGTCGGGGTTCGGCACCGCCTGCCGTTGCTCCTCTTCCAGCTTCCTCTCTTCTTCCTTCTCGCGCTCCTCGATGATGCGCCTAAGGAATCCCGGCAGCTCCCTGGGGGCTGGCTGGGCGCTGATGACCTCGCGGAAGGTTTGGATGACGCGGGCCTTCTCCGACGCCTCGAGGATCAGATAGCGGTGCTTCCCCTCGGAGCCCGGCTTGAATTCTGTTTGTCCGTCATCGAGTACCTGGATCGTTCCCGGCATGGAAGCGGCGAAGTAGCCGTCGCCCGGGCGTACGGCGTGGAGCGCAGCCGTCAGATCCCAACAGGGGGTGTCGTAGGGCATCTCTTGGTAGGCGCGATAGGCATCGACGATCGGATGATGCTCAGTCCAGGAGAAGTCATTCTCGATGCTCTCGCCAGGGTAGAGCAGGGCATCGCCGACCTCGGCACCGGAAGCGACGATAGGGGCTGGCCACTCGGCGAACAGCTTTTTCGCGGCCGCGATGTCGGATTCAATGTTGTACTCCGGCCCACCATGCGGGTACGCGCCGCCCATCACGGAGAGAAACCGCACCTTCGCTGCGATCAGGGCCTTCGCGCCGCGCAGATCGAGCAGTCGAGCCAAGTTCGTTGCAGGCCCGCTGAGAACCACGATCGCGTTCTGGTCGTGCTGCGCTGTGAGGGCGTTGCGGATGGTTGTCGCAGGGCCTGCCGTGTCCGTGAAACGTTCGATCTCATGAGAGTAGAGCGGCTTTCCACTGGCATCGCGTTTACGGAGCGGGGCGGCCAGCAGCGGAGTCGCATCGGACGACCAACCTGAATCGGAGAGCCCGATCACCAGCCCGCGATATCTCCGATACTGCTCGGGTATCTTGCGGTCAGCGTGATCCGAGTAGAAGCGGCCAGTCGCTTGGGCAAACGCTGCGGCTTGCAAGTTCGACTTGGTGATGCTCACCGAGACGAGGCGACACTCTGGATTCTCCTGCCGGGCCAGTCCATGAAGAAACGCCAATGCCAAGGTGTCGTCGATGCTGTCTCCCAAGTCGCAATCGAAGACGATTCCAACTGGCGGTTTCTCTTGTGCATCGACCTGCATCCTTGCAATTCCCCGGCAGTCGCTCTGCTTGCTTTCCCGTCGTTCCGTTCCTATGCTTCCTCAGGGTAGCTCTTCGGAACTACTTTCTGGCTGGATCTCAGAGCGCGAGGAGATCCGCGCCAGCCTGGCTCGCCAGGGCATTGATCGATCCTCGCGTCCCTCCGCGCCCTCTGCCGCCGTGCTTGCGAGCAGCCCCGCCGATGCGGAAGGCCAGTACCGCAAAGCAGTCGACTGCGACCGCGTCTACGCTGCCGCGCACGAGGGCCTTGGCTCGCTTCTCGACCGCCAGCGGCGCTCCGAAGATGCGTTGGTGTCACTGCGCCAGGCCATTGCGCTCGATTCCAGCAATTCACAAGCGCTCTACAATCTCGCGCAAGTGTTGCTGCGGCTCGGACGCGACGACGAAGCCGTTGCGGCGCTGAAGCAGGTAGAGGCAATCCATCGATTGGCCCACGAAGAGGAGAAACGGGTCGCCGGGGCCGACGGCTTGGATCGCTAGCCGCCGGCGCAACGCTTCTCGATGCCTGCCCCGAAGGTTCCGCCTTGCCAAGCCGCCAAGGTCGCCGCAGCAACGGCCGGCCAAGTGCGATTCGCCGCGAAGCTGGCACTCCGGCAGAATCAAACTCGCTGCCGACTCTATTGGGGACTCCTTTCAAGACCGGTTCGGGCACCCGGTGAGGTCGGTTGTGCTCGGGCCGACCCCGGCTCCTGCAGGGGCTGCCGCTGAACTGCCCACGTCCCTAGGGCCAGGCCGCCAGCGCGGTCAACGCCCGGATGGCTGCCGCGGCAGCTGCTTTTCGATGTCCGATAATTGGCGTCGGACCTGCCCCTCTAGCGACGATTCAGCTTCGCGAGAATGTGCTTGGCGAGGTGATCTCAGATCTTGCGGTGGCGCGAAGCGGGCTGGGCAACACCTGTCCCGGGATTGCGGTACCAGTCATGCCTGGCACCGCGCCGGACCAGCACCCAGCTAGGCTCTTCGATCCTTTTGACGAGCGCGGTTCGTTTCACGCGACGGCGATATCGGCCACTCTGCGGATTCCTGGCAGCTCGTCGCTAGTGAGGTCCTTGTAGAGATCGCGAAGGTGAGATTCGAGGTCTTCCAGTGTGTCTCCCTGGGTCCAGTAGTCGGGAAACTCCTGGAGATAGCCGATCCAGGAGCCATCTTCTTCCCAGGAGACAACCTTGACTGTGTGCATGCGGCTTCTCTCCAAGCGCACAGTACGAGTGTGCCATGCCGCGGCGGCATGACGGCGAAACACGGAAGGCCGCTGGTGGCCGGATCGTGCAGTGAAGCCGGCCCCGGCCTTAGTGCCGGGAGCGCGAGGACGGTCCGTTTCCGCTTTGCTGCGAGGCGTTCCGCGCAAGATTCCGCACGCCCGTATCGAACCAGGAGGCCTGCTGGTACGTCCTCCTCGGTGTCCGATTCCAGTTATGGGCCAGACAGCGGACTCGGCGACCCTGACGCGTCGGAGTCGACTCAGGTGATCTGCCAGACGAGCGACCGTCGATCAGCCTCTCGACCGCGGGCGATCCGCCAAAGCGGCCGGTTCGAGCCCACCTGTTAGCAGCCGATCTGTTCCGCCGGGTGAGATAATCTGTCCGCCATGGTTGCATCAATCACTCGACGAGTCTTCGTGGGGGCTGCCGGAGCGACTATCGCTGCCCAGCAGGCCTCGGCCGACGAGAAGCGGCCCAACATCCTATGGATCTGTACCGACCAGCAGCGCTGGGACACGATCCGGTCGCTCGGTAACGAGCACATCCGCACGCCGAATATCGATCGTCTTGTCGCGAGCGGGGTCTCGTTCGAGAACGCCTACTGCCAGTCTCCGATTTGCACGCCGAGCCGGGCCGGGTTCCTGACCGGGATGTATCCATCGGCGGTGCACGGGTGCATGAACGGCAACGATCGGTGGGACGACGCGGCGCCGCTAGTCACCAAGACGCTGGCCGACTCGGGCTATGACTGCGGGCTGGCGGGCAAGTTTCACCTGTCGGCGGCGCAAGGGCGCATCGAGCCGCGTGTCGACGACGGGTACAGGGTTTTCCATTGGAGCCATCATCCGGGTGACGACTGGCCCGAGGGGCACGCCTACATCGAGTGGCTGCAATCGAAGGGCAAGGACTACGGCTCGATCTACAAGCAGCTTGGCTACATTCCGAGCGAGTTTCACCAAACGACTTGGTGCGCCGACCGCGCGATCGAATTCATGCAGGAAGAGCGATCCAAGCCCTGGCTGTTCAGCTTGAACTGCTTCGACCCGCACTCGCCGTTCGATCCGCCGCAGGAGTGGCTGGACCACTACCCCGAATCGGACATGCCGGGGCCGCTGTTCCGCGAGTCCGACCTAGCGGCCCAGGAGCGGCTGAAAGACATCAATTTCCAAAGGACCGCTCGCCGTCCGGACGAGATGAACGCCAAGTCGTACCAAGCCAAGTACTACGCCATGGTCGAGCTGATCGACCACAACGTCGGGCGAATGCTCGATGCCCTCGATGAGAGCGACCAGCTAGCGAACACGGTTGTCATCTTCACCAGCGATCACGGCGAGACGCTTGGCGACCACGGGCTGCTGCTCAAGGGCTGCCGCTTTTACGAGAGCTTGGTGCATGTCCCGCTGGTGATTTCCTGGCCGGGACGATTCGAGAAGGGCTTGCGCAGCCCGGCTCTTGTCGAGCTGACGGATCTCGCTCCTACAATGCTGGAGCTGGCCGGACTCGCCGTGCCGGGCTCGATGCACGGGAAGCCGCTGACATCCATCCTGCAGGGAGAATCCGCGCCTGACCGACACAGGGAGTTCGTGCGGAGCGAATTCTACCGGGCGCTCGCCGGGGTGCAGAGCTTCGGCACGATGGTTCGCAGCGAGAGGTTCAAGCAGGTTGCCTACCACGGCCACGGGCTGGGAGAGCTCTTCGACCTCGAGGCCGACCCAGGCGAGTTCGACAATCTCTGGGACGACAAGCGGATGGCGCAGGTGCGTCATGAGCACACGATGATGAACTTCGACGCGCTGGCAATGGCTTCGGACGTGGGACGGCCCAGAATTGCGCGGTACTAGCGCGACGTCGCTGAAGCATCCGGAGCAGTTCTGGCACCCCTCGCGCTCGCGCCAGACAAGGTCCTTGGTGGGGGACTTGAGCCCACCTGTCACGAGATCAGTAGACTGTACGGCGTGGCTGTGCGAAGCGGGAAAGGGCTGAGCAGAATCACCCCCAGCACGCCGCCCGCAATCCCTCGAAACCCAGGAAATCGCTCGTATTGGACGTGATCAGGGTCAGATCGTTGACTCGAGCAAGTCCTGAACGTGCAGGGGGCGGCCCGCTACCCTGAGCGCAGGCTGGAGCTACCTAGGATGAGTTCGCTTGGGCAGTCGGAGATCGTCGCGGACACCATCGAGGCAGCCGAGGAGGAACTCGAGGAGATCGACTACCCCTGCTCGGACGGCGTGGCGATGTCCGAGACCGACTTCCAGGCTCGGGCCGTCATCGACGCCAGGCACTTCCTCAAGACGCACTTCCGGGACCGGCCGGACGTGTACGTGAGCGGCAACATCTTCGTCTACTACGAGCGCGGGAACCCCCGCCGGAGCGTGTCGCCGGACATCCTGGTGTCGTTCGGGGTGGAGCGCCGGGACCGGCGGACGTACCGGACCTGGGAGGAAGGCAAGGCGCCGGACTTCGTGCTGGAGGTGGTGTCGACCCGGACGGCTCGGAAGGACTTGAATGCGAAGCGGGAGATCTACGCGGGGCTTGGGGTGCGGGAGTACTTCCTGTTCGATCCGGCGGGCGAGCTGATGCAGCCTGCGCTGCAAGGGTACCGGCTGGATTGGGGGAGGTACGAGCCGCTGGCGGCACTAGAGCCGCTGGTGGTGAAGAGCGTGGTGCTGGGGCTGGATCTGATGGTGGACGGGCGGGCGCAGTTGCGGATGCGGGACGCGGTGACGGGGGAGAAGCTGCCGTCGGCGGAAGAGGAAGCAGCGGGCCGGCGCGCGGCCCAGGCACGGGCGGAAGAGGAAGCGGCGGCAAGGCGTCTGGCCGAGGTGCGGGCGGAAGAGGCCGAATCCCGGGCGGAAGAAGAAGCGCGCACTCGGCGCGAATTCGAGGCCCGCGTCGGCGAGTTGGAGGCGCTGCTCCAGTCGGGGCGGAGCAGCGATTAGGCAACCGGGACAGGGTGGGATGCTTGGCGGCGAGCCGCGAGACCTCCGTCCCTCGACGGGCAGGACGGGGAGGGTTGCTGCGGGTTCGAGGAGTGAAGCAGCAAGTCGGGCCGGGCGGCCGGGAGGCAGCGCGCCGGGTGCGAGCCCGCACGGTCGCCCCCGGGAACGGGTGGTCCAGCCAGACCGAACGACAGGCAGAGCCCGGTCGAGAGGCGATTCATCTGTCTCGCGCAATCGGCCCGGAGGGAGGGCCTTGCGCGGCTGGGGGCGGGAGACATGTCTACGCGGGGGGATTCCCGCACGGCCGAGCCCGGAATCCAGCTGCAGACCTGACCCCGACAGCCTGTGTCATGGCCCAGAACTCCCACAACCGAAGCGACTTACACTTGGTGAGCGATTTGGGCTAGATCGCGCAGGCGTGATTTCTCCCAGCATTTCGGATGAGCGGGCCGCGAGTCCGGAACCAGACCGCCTCAGACCCGTCTCAGAGCATCGCCTGCCGGAGGCTGCGTGCCTCCCGGGCGACGGCACCAACCGCCGGATGGTCCCGCCCGAACGCAGACTCGAGAATCCGCAGAGCGCGCTCGGTGAACTCGAGCGCCTCCTGAAGATTGCCCTGCTCGCGGAGGATCGATCCGACGCTGTTCGCGGCTAGTCCCACGCTCGGATGGTCGGGACCCAACGATGCCTCGGCAATGGCGAGGGCCTGTCGGTTGCTTCGCAAGGCCCCGGCCAAATCCCCTCGGGCGCCCAGGACTGCCCCAATGTGACCGTAGACGGCGGCGAAGCGGGGATGGCCGCGCGGATAGACCGTTTCGGTGACCGCCAGCGCTCGCCGGGCATACTGCAGCGCCTCGTCCAGATTCCCGAGTGAAAGCAGCGCTTGGCTGACGTTGAAACATGCCCGGGCGACATTCGGGTGGCGCTCCCCAACGGTCTCCTGCTCGATCGCCAATGCCCGCCGGAATTGCTCCAGGGCGCCACCGGCATCCCCACGCAATCGAAGGGCTTCACCTAGCGTTGCTGCGGCCGCTGCGACGCTCGGATGGTCAGGCCCCGACGCTTCCTCCGCCACGGCTAGCGCACGTCGACTGACGTTCGACGCGCCATCGAGGTCGCCTCGCTCCAGCAGGATCGAAGCGACAAGAATCCCATCCCGCGCGACGCTCGCACCTTGGAGGCCGTACACCTGCTCGTTGATCGCAAGCGCTCGGCGCGCGTGTTCGAGCGCTTCCTCCAAGCGACCTTGCTCCTTGAGAATCACTGCCACGTTACTGAGGTCGCGGGCGACGTCTGCGTGCTCCCCGCCGTAGAGACCCTCGTCAATCGTCAATGCGCGACGGGCTTGTTGCAATGCGGCATCAAGGGTTCCCTTGGCCTGGAGTGCCGCACCCAGGTTGTTCAATGCGACTGCCACATTGGGATGCACCGGACCATGGATGTCCTCGACCATCTCGAGTGTGCGCTCGGCGAATTCCAAGGCTCTGTCCAATTTGCCCTCGGCCTGGAAGCTGCGGCCGAGGTTGCTCAGGCCTCCCGCCAGGGACCCTATCCACTCCACATACTCGTCGACGAGCTGGGCTAGATCGCCAGTGCTGTCGAACCCGTCCTCGTCCAATCGGCCGACGATGCGCTCGGCAGGTGCGTTTGCTTCAAGCAAATGCCCGCCGAGTTCGTCGAACTGATTCTTGGAGATCGCGCAGGCGTTGTACTTCGAGATCAGGAAGGCGACAAACGCCCGGCCCTGACGGGCGGATCCCTCCAGGGACTGGGCCTGCGAGGGCTCCATGGCCGCGCCCGGTATGGCCAGGTCTTCCAGGCGGTCCGCAAGATCCGCGATGCTCGCGGCGTGCGTTGCCACGAAGTCGGCGGGCTCCACCGTTTCCCTCGGGCCGTCGAAGCACGCGACCGTGGTCGGCTCGGCTCGGAATTGCTCATTCATAAACCAATAGCTGGCCGCAGCAACCGACAGCGCGACGGTCGCCATGGCAACCGGACGCCATGCCCTCGACCGGGAAGGCTCTGACCGCTTTGGATTCGGCGGGGAGCCTCGGCGCTGTTGACGGCGTTTTCTGCTCATGTCTCGGGTCGAATGCGCTCTATTCTGCGGGGCTTCCGGGCCGGGAGGGCTCGATGATGGGGTCGAGAGACGAGGCTGGAACGAACGAGTCCCGATTCACCATCTTGACGTTCGCGAGGTTTTCGGCATTCAGCTCGTCAGCCTGTTGCACGATCCCGTTCAGGAACAGAACATACGCAACCACAGCGTAGACCTGGTCCGGGGGCAGCATCCCCGGGCGATCGAACGGCATTGCCCGATTCACGTAATCCCAGACGGTGGTTGCATACGGCCAGTAGCTGCCGACTGTCTTGAGCGGCCGAGGGGAGCGCAGACTTCGGTGGCCCCCAACGAGAGCTTCGGCATCGCCTCCCTCGCCGTGCTCGCCGTGGCACTCCGCGCAGCGGACACCATAGATCGCCTCGCCCTCAAGTGCCGTGCCGCGCCCTTCGGGAAGACCATCGCCGTCCGGGGTGATCGAACGGTCCCATGCACTGATTTCTCGCGCACTTGGCGTCCGTCCGAGGTTGAACTGGGTGGACTGAGCCAAGGCTGAGCTGCCGAGAGTGACCAGCAGGCAAGCCACCACCTGCGCTGGACGGAACGCCCGTGCGCAAGGAACACGGAATCCCCGCAGTCTATGCGCCGCAGGACGGACGGTCGAGCACTGGCGCTGCTTGCCCGAGTGGCAGTGCGCACTCGTTCCGCCAGGGGCTTGGAGCGCCTGGACCCTAGACATTGGGACTCGACACCCATCCGTCCGAAGCGACCTTCCAAGCCTTGACGCCGTTGTTGTGATAGGCCGAGTTCCGCCCTCGCGCCTTGATGAGTTCCGCAACGGCCGGCTGGCGGTAGCCACGGTCGTCGACCGCTCGCGAAAGGAGAACCGCCTCGGATCCATCCCATTGCCAATCAAACCGAAAGCGGGTGAATGCCATGGGTAGCGCCGGCTCCTGCAGCTCAGCTTGGAGCCATCGCGCGCCGCCGTCCACGGAGACGTCAACCGCTGCGATCCTGCCTCGGCCAGACCATGCGAGGCCCCGGATCTCGTGAAAGCCGGGCTGCGCAAGCCTCTGGCGTCCGCTCGGGGACGTGATGACGGATTTCACCTCCATGACGAAGCTGAACTGTCGCGAACGGCCGTCCGGAAGCAGTTCGGTCTAGCGTGACGTCTCATCCCGCGTCATGTGGGGCTGGTCGGTTACCTTGATGCGTCGGAGCCACTTGATACTGGTGTTGCCCTCCCATCCCGGCAGCACAAGGCGCAACGGATAGCCTTGCTCGGGTCGCAAGGCTTCGCCGTTCTGCCCGTATGCCACGATCGCATCGTCCATCGCCTTCGTCATTGGAATGCTGCGTTGCATCTTGCAGGCATCCGCGCCCTCGGCTAGCAGCCAAGTGGCTCCATCATCGGCCCCAACCTCGCGCAACAGCAGGGAGAGCTGCACGCCCGTCCATTCGCTGCAGCTGGCCAGGCCGTGACTCTGCTGCACATCGGGTGCGGTCCTCGGGCCCCACTCGCTGCCGCCATTTCCGGCACATTCGATGAAGTGAATGCTCGAGACGCTTGGCAATCGCTTGAGTTCCGCGACAGTGAGGATCAAGGGACGCTCCACCAGACCGTGGATAAGCAGGCGATGATCGTCCGGATCGATCGATGGCACGCCCGCATGGTGCCGCTCGAAGTGCAATGCGGATGGAGTGAGGATGCCACGGGAATCGCCCAGCGGCGTTCGGCTCGACGAGGACTCGGGGGTCCGTGTCGTTCGCAGGTGCCGTGCCGCAGCTTCGCGGGGAGATCGCCGACCGTATCTCGTCGTCGGCTCGCCAAGGCTCCCGCGTGGCTTCTCGGTCGCGTCAGGAGTTCCGCATGTGCCGATTGAGAGGACGGCTATAGCGCCCGTTCCAAGCAGCCGACGCCGGCCATCAAACGCATTTCGACAATCCTTGGGCGCGAGTTCCGACTTCAAACAAGCCTCCGTAGCGATTCCCGCGCAGGGTCCGGACGCATCCAAGAGGATCACATGCGGTCCATCTGGACTGACGGCGGGACAGCGCGGGAGCAATTCGTCGAGCGATTGAGTACGAGTATATAGTGGCCGCGACAAAACTCGTATCTTATTGAAATCAAGGGTGTTAGGTCCAAAATCCCCGGATGAAGATCCGATGGTTTCATCCGGATTGGGCTGAAATCCTGCGATTACCTGAGTGATCGCGCCAATCTTCGCCACCTTATGCTTGGCAACTCGTCGGGTCGGGATACTAAATATTGGGTCGCTATACCTCATCAATACCATGATGTAGTATGCGATCACGCTTCGCTAGGATTTTCGGGGGTTTTGACGCAGGCACTATATAGTGCCCGTGACAAAACCCCCTTTTCTGGCGAATCGGCAGCAGAGAGGCCAGTTTCTGGGCTGGTAACGGACCGGCAATCATGTCATCTCAATCCTCAATATGGCCGAATTGCGCCGGGATCACTTGCGTGCCAACCTCCGCTTTCACGATGTCGCACACTTCTCCCTTCCTGAGGTCATTCCCAGGATGCTCCGCTGTGTCCCTTGAATGCTATGCCGCCAGCGGCAGGCGCAGGCCCTTCAGCTTCTCCCGCTCTCTCCGTTGCAGTATCGTCCCGATCCGGTGTATGTTCGCTGCCAGTACCGATAGTCCCACCATGCGCTCGAACCCATCCGCCCCGTGCGCCAGTATCCGGTCGAACCCCCGCTGCTCCAGGTTGTTGATCGCCGACTCCACCGCCGCGTGCGCCCGCCTTGCCTCCACGAACTCCGGCGCTGTCTCCCGCTCCTTGTCCGCCTTCCCCAGCTTCCCTTTCTTCGGCATTGCGTTCAAGTCCAGCATCCCGTCTAACCGCGTCCGGTTCCCCGGACTGGAGTACCCCTTGTCAAAGCTGCATCCCGTCAGGCCCGGATGCAACTCCTGCGTTTCCTCGATCATGGACGGTGCCACATCCACGTCCTGCTCGCTCCACATCACCTTGTAATGCATCACGAATTGATGCTCGCTCTCCACCACGCTCACCGGCACTCCCAGCTCCACCGCTTTCCCGGCCTTCCCCTTCGAGCACCATCGCGTATGCGGCTCGTAGATCGAGTAGATCTTCTCTTCTTGCGCGATCCTCTCTCCTTCCAGTACTCGCCGCTTAACCTGGTCCGCCAATCGATTCACCAAGTCCAGGAACCACTGTATCTCTTGGATCTCTGCCTCCGTCGCACCCTTCCCTCCCAACTCTTCCAGCGTCCCCTCCGCTCTCCCTGCGATCTCCCCTGCGAATTGCAGGTACCTCCTCACTCGCTGCGCTCCCGTCCCTTTCCTGCTTCGCTGCCGCGAGGACCGCACCCGGTTGAACAGCCCCCTCGCCCGCAGACTCAAATGCCTTGCCTGACGCCATCCCCCCACGTTGCTGCGCTGGCATACCGCTGCCACCACCCGGATCAGGCAGCGCAACGCATCCCACAGCAGGCTCACGTCCGTCGGGTAATGTACATCCGTTTCCACCACCACCGAGTCGCATCTCGCTTGCAGCTGTCCCGCCCCATCGTGCCCTGCCAGCTCATGCCCCGCCTCCACTACCAGCCGGTTCACTTCCCCCAGCAGCTCCGGCGTCAGCAGCGCCACATTCCGCACCAGCGTGCGATGGGAGAAGCCCGGCTCTCCGCAGATGTCGCTGCATCCCAGCATGCGGCGCACGTCCGCGTGCTTGCAAGCCAGTTCATGCAGGCGGTCGTAATCGCAATTCAGGCCCTGCTTCAACAGACCCAGTACGAGAATGTTCCACAGCTGCATGCCCGGCCGTCCGACCCCGGCATCGATCCTGCCGTCCGGCGTATCGTCTTCGGCATCGTCCGGGCCTTCCCCGGAATCGGACCCGGCAAGCAAGTGGCTCTGGAGCAGGTCGAAGACCTTGGCGCGCAGTTCGTCGCTGGAATGGATGAACTGGATTCCCTTGAGAACTGCCGGAATATCGTCGCGCGATCTCGGGTCGAACTCGATGTCTTCGATGGCGACTTGGCCGAGGATTCCTTGGGTGCTCCAAACGGTTCTCACGGGTGTTCCTACCCGAAGATTCTAACCAATCGGGGCGAACCGCGTGAATCGGCGGCGGCAGGCCGGATCTTCGATGTCTGAAAACGACTACAAGCGCTTTGTTTTCAATCCGATCCGCATTTTGTCACGGGCACTATATAGGGGAACCTTTCCAGCCGCACCTCACGTGCCAAGGTGCGGAATAGGCCCCGCGATCGCCAGCTTGTGCCGTCGCGGGGACTCGGGCCGCCGTCAAGAGATGTACTTGAGGTCAAATTGATTCGTTCTCATTTGGCCGGCGCTGGTGATCAAGCCGAAATTCCTCCAGCGAGGGTTGCTGCTGGGGTTGTTCCAGTTCGGGTGATTCGGGAAATCGAACGACTTGTCGGCAGACTCCGCAGAGTCCTCTGGAAATGCCGGCGTGCCGAGACCATTTTGGCAAGCACCTGGCCTTACCGGCACCCGTCTGCACCGCGACGGCTCAGGGCTGCCCCGATTGCTCCGGCCGCTCTGGGTGAAAGGAGGAGAGCTGCCGGCCGGCCGGTACACGGCAAGTCCCTGTCATAATGGCAGTGGAATTCCTTCTCACCCGCCTCGGCGAGGGCGCCGTCCCCCTGCTTGCCGCCGAGCCTCTGGCTCCTATGCGCACAGCCTGCCTTCTCCTCTCGTTCATCCTCCTCCCCGCTGGCTTGGCGGAGTGGCATCAATGGCGCGGTCCGAACCGCGACGGAAAGTCGCCTGAATCCGGATTGCTCGGCAAGTGGCCGGATGCAGGGCCCGCGAGAGTCTGGGAAGTCGACTCGCTCGGTGCCGGATATTCTTCACTGGCCTTTGCCGGCGGCAAGCTCTTCACCCAGGGCGCCAGAGACGGCAAGCAGCTCTTGATCGCCCTGGACTCCGAAACAGGCGAGACCATCTGGGAAACAGCGCACGGCAAACCATACTTCGATCGACGCGGGGACGGGCCGAGAGGCACCCCCACGGTCGACGGCGACCGGGTCTACGCGCTCGGCGGCGACGGGAACCTCATCTGCGCGGACTCGTCAACCGGAGCCAAGATATGGGAAAAGCACCTGCTCAAGACCTATGGCGGCAGGAACATCAAATGGGGAATCAGCGAGTCGCCCCTGATCGACGGAGATCGAGTCGTCGTCAACGCGGGAGGTCCTGGCGCCTCGATCGTCGCGCTGCAGAAGCAGACGGGTGCCGAGCTGTGGAAAACGCAGAGCGACGAGGCCGGCTATTCCTCTGCCATGGCCGTCGACATCGACGGGGTGCGGCAGTATATCTTCCTCACCGGGGAAGGGGCAGTCGGCGTGCTTGCAGAGAACGGCGAGTTGCTCTGGCGCTACAGCCCGGTCAGCAACTCGACAGCAAACATCGCCACACCGGTCGTGCGCGACAACTTCGTCTTTGTGTCCTCCGCCTACGGCACTGGCTGCGCATTGCTGCGCCTCGAGAAGGACGGCCGTTCGATCAGCGCGTCCGAGGTGTACTTTAACCGGGACATGAGGAACCACTACAGCAGCTCGGTTCTGATCGATGGCCACCTGTACGGCTTCTCGAGCCGGATCCTGACCGCGATGAACTTCGAGACGGGCGAGGTTGCCTGGCGCGACCGTTCTGTCGGCAAGGGCCAGATCATTTACGCCGACGGGAGGCTCTATATCCTCGGAGAGGATGGCGTGGTCGGTCTTGTCGAGCCCGATCCAGGCGAATACCGAGAGATCTCGCGCTTCGAGATTGGCCGCGGCGACTACCCGACATGGACGCTTCCGGTCATTGCGGCCGGCCGGCTCTACCTGCGCGACCAGAACCGGCTCTACGCCTACGATGTCAAGGCCCCGTAGCGCCCCGTCTCGAGAACCGGCGACCAGCAACCTCTCGTTGCGGTCCCGCTAGCTGCAAGGGGAATCGGGCCAAGTCGAACCGGTTCTCATCTCAGCAGGGGAATGGGCGCCGCGAACCTGCGAAGCAACTAGCTCCAATCCGCGACTACCCGGCAGAGGTCGCACAGCCCAATCGCTTCGATCCCGTCTGCAACGGGATATCGCTCGGTACCGGAATAGACTGCGAAGGAACGAGCAGGGTCGATATCCCGCCGCGCATTCTTGAATCCCCTGGCCACCTTCGGAGAGTACGCGTTCTTGATTGCAACCGCCCAAGTTTCGCCCCGTGGCAACTCCAGGACGAGGTCTATTCCCGCTCCGTCGGCAGTGCGGTAGAAGCTTGGCTGGATCCTACGCGGAGCAGCCGCAAGGATGTTCTCGATCACGAATCCTTCCCAGCTGTCTCCTGCAACCGGGTGACCGAGCAGAGCTTCCATGTCGGCAACTCCGAGCAGCGCATGCAGCAGGCCGGAATCGCGCACGTAGACTTTGGGAGACTTGACCAAGCGCTTGCGGATGTCCGGAACATGCGCCGGGAGCCGACGGACCAGTAGAAGATCCACGAGCAAGTCCAGGTAGCGAGCTACAGTCTTGCCGTCAATCGACAGGGCGTTGGCCAGCCGGGACGCATTCAAGACCTGCCCCTGGCAGTGAGCGAGCATCGTCCAGAACCGGCGGAGAGTCGCTGCCGGGATGCGGGGGCCGAGTTGCGGGATATCCCGTTCCAGGTAAGTGCGGATGAGTTCCTCCCGCCAGATGGAGCTGCCTTCTTCCGATTCGTGCAGCAGGCTGGGAGGGAAACCGCCCCGGACCCACAGATCGAGCGGGTCGGTTGAAGTCAGTTCCAAGACGTCAAGCGGCCCAAGTTCCACATAGGCGATCCTTCCGGCGAGACTCTCACCGGACCGGCGCAGGAGGGTGGCAGATGCGGAGGTTGACAGCAGGAAGCGCCCTGTTCCGGATTGCTGTCTCCCGCCCTCGTCGACAATGCCTCGCAGCGCAGGGAACAGATCTGGAGCCCGCAGCGCTTCGTCGAGGACGACTAGCTTGTCGTCGTGGCCCGAGAGGTATCTGAGCGGAGCTGCGAGCTTGCGGGCGTCGCGGGGATTCTCCAGATCCAGATACACGCTTTCCCGGCCGTCGGCTATGCCGCGGACCACGGTGGTCTTGCCAGATTGACGCGGCCCGATCAGGGCGACTGTCGGGAACAGTCCGAGCAGATAGCTGACATCTCGGGCGATTCGCCGAGGAATCATCCCCGTTATTATGGCATAGAAGTCTGAATTTACGGGGTTGTCCTACCTGCGCGCCGTCAGATTCGGTCTTCGTGCGCCAGCGGCCCAAAAGGTGGTCACCGCGTTGTCTCCGAAGTGGGGTGACCCGGTGACCTTGGCGGTCCAGGGCCAAGCCCGGCTAGGACCCTGCTTTCGAAGTGCCCGGCGGAACGGGAGGTCTCAACTCACTTAGCAGGGCCTCCAATTCAGCAACCCGCGCTTCCGCAGCCCGCCGCGCTCCGGCTTCCTCGTCGCGGCTGATTTCCGCAGCCCGCCGCGCTCCTGCCTCCTCGTCGGAGAACAACAGGTCCAGCCCTGTTCGCAAGTCCCGCATGCGCACGCGCTTGTCCTCCGCGCGCAACCCCAGCCCCAGCACCTCGCTCCTCACTTCCGCACCGTCTCCGGGCTCCACCTCGACCAATCCGCTCCCCCACCGCCGGTACGCCTGCAGCTGGCCGTCGTGCTCCCCGTCCTCGTACACCGGGTCGAACACCAAGTACTCCCGCACGCCCAGCGCCGCGTACAACTCCCGCTTCACCGTCCGGTCCCGCTTCCGCGAACCTGGCGAACTCACTTCCGCCACGAAGTCCGGCGGCTTGCCCTCCTCCCACAGCAGGTACGTCCGCCGCCTTCCCGCCGGCACGCCAAGCACCACCATCGTGTCCGGTGCGACGCACTTGCGCGGGTTGCCTTCCTCGTAGTACAGCAGCAGGTCGCCTGTGACATACGTGTCGGCGCTCCCTTGGAAACGCAACTCCAAGGTCGACAGGATCGAGAGGATGGCCCGGCGATGCTCGTCGTTCTCCGCCATCGGCAAGCCGTCCGAGTCCGGGTACAGCATCGGGCCCGGCTCACCGAGGCGAGCGCGCGCGCGCTGCTCGGCTATCCGCTCTTCGGCCATGGCTACCCTGCTAGCGCGACAGTCCCGCTATCCGGGACTGAAGTATAGCACCCGTCGGCGACCCAGCTCTCTCTTCGCAGGCCCCAGCCTCGGCCGGGCCCTCGGCTCTGGGTCCAGCGTCCCGCTCGCCTCCGCGCTTGTCGGTCCGAGGCGCAGCCTCGCTGGTGCCTAGTCCACAGACTGCGCGGACGAAGCTGAATGCTATAGTCCGGGCCATCTGCCGGAGCCGGGTGGAAACCGGCCTAAGCCATCCTGTAGAGCAACATGGAACACCAGCGCGGCCCTCGAAACCATGCGCGGCTTGGATACCGCCAATGACCGCTCAAGTCCTACACATCGAGGAAACGGCGCACGCCGCCGGGCCGCGAGATTCTCGGCTCGAGGCCTTGCAGTTCGACTCGGGTCCACGCGACAGGCCTGATCATGGAAGCCGTATAAGTCCGGAGTGCCCGCGAACACCACCGGCGACGCTCGCATTGACACTCCCCCCTCGCGCCCGATCGTATTCGATGCGAAGCGAAAGGGCGCCCGCCTGCGGCTTTCCCGTACAAGCCGCCCTTGACGGATTCCGCCGATGCGCGAACACGACCTCTATCCTCCGGTAAAGGCTTTCCTCGAAGCCCAGGGCTATGCCGTGAAGGCAGAGGTCAAGGACTGCGATGTGGTCGCGATCCGCGGCGGAGAGCCGCCCGTCATCGTCGAGCTGAAGACCTCATTCTCCCTGCCACTGGTCTTTCAGGGGATTGCGCGGCAGGGGCTCTCCGACATTGTCTATCTCGCGGTCCCGCCGTTCTCCGGCCGCACCGCCCGCCGGAAGGACGCGCTTGCGCTCTGCCGCCGGCTCGGGCTTGGGCTACTGACGGTCCGCTTCGAGCCCAAGCCTTTCGTGGAGGCGCTGCTCGACCCGGGGCCCTACCGGCCGCGCAAGCGCAAACCTGTGATCGGGCGGTTATTGCGGGAGTTCCAGCACAGGGTGGGCGATCCGAACGTAGGCGGGTCGGCCCGGCGCAAGATCATGACGGCCTACCGCCAGGACGCCCTGCGGTGCGCGATGCATCTTCGCCGTAACGGTCCGGCAAGAGCCGCCGTCGTCGCCAGGACTACGGGCGTTGCCAGGGCTGGGGCCATGATGCGCGTCGATCACTCCGGCTGGTTCGAACGCGCCGCCGACACGCCCCGGGGGGTTTACTGCCTTACCCCGAAAGGCCGGGAGGCGCTGGAGGAGTACGCCGATACCGTCGCGGCGCTCGAGCGGAATGACGGCTAGGCATTTTCCGTCGGTCAACATACTCCGGACCTCGCGCGGAAGTTCAACCGCCATGTCGTTCCGGGCCGGGCATCAGCGAATGTCCCGGCTCTTCGGGACGATGCGCACGCCGCCGGGGCGCCATTGCTGATTCCCGAGCAATTGGCAATAGTTACGGCGGGGAGCGTGTACGTGTCCGAATACACCCTCGGCCGGGTGTTAGAGATCGACGCGCAGGGATCGATCTCCGGTGTCACTGGGAAGATGCCGGGGCATCGGGTTCCTGCTGCGCAGGCCCTGCCAACGGCCGCCGGAAACCTGGCGCCTGGCAAGAACGGAGCAATCGCAACTTCCAAGGCATCGGCCTAGTCGGCAGAGTAGTCAGGATCTTCACCAGCGCCGGGTGCGGAGGATCTCGACCGGTGCGGCGCAACCGAGCCCCGTTCCTCGCTAACGGTACCGCGAGGAGGCCCGGCTGGCTCCGGTGCCGGATCGATCGTTTCACCGCCGTACACCCACTCCACGGCCACATAGGCGTCGCCGTAACGTCGATAGCGCAGCAGTTCGACACGGCGGCTGTGACGCTCGCCGGTCGAATACTCCGAAGCAAGGAATTCGACGCCGATCAGGGTGCACAAGTGCTTCTCGAAGAACTCTTGCAGCTCCCGTTCGTAGGGAAAGGCTCCCCTGTCCGGAAGCTCGTGGACGTTGCCGTGGATCTCGTGGAAGAACCGGATCGTCGCCATTCCGTCTCTCTGCGTTTTGCTGCCTGAGTAGCGGACATCACCGAGTCCCTGGGCAGGAACCGCCCTTGCGCGGCTTGATCACGACGATCACCGGGGCAGCTGCCGGTGACGGCCTCGGGCTCGACAACGGCCATTATTATGGACCACGTCGTCAAACAGGTCCACGCTGCTACCGGTTCGGCGCGGTGTCGGTGCCATGGTGCGTGAATCCTCCTACCGGCGCTAGCCATCCAGATAAGCCGCCCAGTCGTCCATCAGCAGTCAACGCCGCTCGAACAGGTCCGATTGCGCATCCGCCGGTGCGACCTTGTTCGGCACCACGTGCTCGGCATCGCTGGCAGGGTGCTTAGCCCGCGGGCCAAGTCGGTCATGCAGCCTTGATCTGATTGACGGTGTTGGCTGACTGTTCCGCTGGAACGTCGCAGCGTATCGGCCCGGAACTGCGACATCCAGATTACTCGGGCGATCCCTGCCGGCCCTCGAGGTACCTCGCCACGGCCCCCCTCCTGGCAGTTTCCTTCCGTGTGTAGCGGATCACCATGCCGGCGGACCTCCAGCCGCCCGCCGCGGCGATCTCGTGCGTGGAGGCGCCGGCGCGGCTGAGCTCGGCGGCCAGGCCCACGCGCCCGGAATGCCCGGAGAAGCCCTCCCCGAGCCCGGCGGCGCGGGCGGCGGCCGCGACGCGCCTTCCGATTTGCCGGCCCGAGAGCCCGAACACGGAATCCTCCGGGCCCGCGCCTTCCGGGCGGACCGCCTCGAGAGCGCGCACGGCGTCGCGGGGCAGGTAGCGCACGTCTCCCTCGGCTTCCTGGTCGGTCTTGGAACGGCGCACCCAGAGCAGCCCGCTGCCGTCCGCGGAGGCCTCCACGCCGCCCCACGCCAGCTCCGCGGCCTCCGAGCGCCGCAGCCCGGCATAGAAGAGCACCGAGCAGAGCGCGATGTCGGCCAGCCCGCGCGCCCGGGCTTTTCCCTCCGATTCGGTGCGCCCGGTCTGCCGGCCCGTGCGCGCCTGGCAGGCGGTCGCCCGGATCGCCGCCAGCTCCGCCAGGCCCAGGGCCCGGGCCTGGCGCTGCGGCGCGGCCCTTTCGCGGACCAGCCCGGCCAGGGCTCTTCTGACGAGCTCGCTGCCGGCGGGATCGTCCAGCCCGGAGGCGCGGTGGGCGGCGCCGATCGCGGCCCGGCGCACCTTGAGGGTCGACGCGGAGGCGGCCCCGGCGATCGCGGCCAGGTGCGCCGCGACGGTCTGCGGGGCGGCCGGGGCGGGGGCGTAGCCGTGCCGGGAGCACCAGCCCTCGAAGGCTCGCCAGTGGCCCAGGTAGGCGCGCCGGGTGTTTTCCGCCAGGGACGCTGAAAGCGCCTTCCGGACGCGCTCCGCGTCGCCGGCGGCCAGGCCGGCGGGGGCGGGGGCATCCAGCGCGTCCGGCGGGGCAGGATGTCCCATAACGTCCATTGGGTATCGTCCGATCCTGCCGTGGCCACGGTAATCGACGGCACGGTGACCGCTGTGGGGCCGGGGAACGCAAGCACCGTTGCGACCTACCAGGGACGAAAGGCCGTGGCGGAGATTTCTGTGCACATATCCGCGAGCGAGACGGGTACGGTGCGTGTGATTTACGCGGCGCCGTCGGATCGTGAGTTTCGATCCGACTACCGAGATGCTATCCAGCATGCCATTGTGGATCTGCAGTCGTGGTATCGCCGACAACTCGGTGGACTGACGTTCTCGCTGTATGACGCCACGCCCGAGCTGTGCCAACTGAGCGAGACCTCGGATTACTACGATCAAGATCCGTGGCACAAGGTACTCGAAGGCGTACAACACTGCGCCCCCGTCGAAGACAACACATCCACCTTCGCGTGGGTCATCTACGCCGACCTGGAGGCGGTATGTGGTGCACACGGTCCGTTAGGACGCGGCGGGCCGGGCCTCACCATGGTCGGTCGGAAGGACCTGGAGGGCCTGATCGGCAACAGGCTCGTTTACTACGATGAGTGTGGCGTCGGTCCGTATGACTTTCCCGTTACCCGCTGGATCGGCGGTATCGGGCATGAACTTGGCCACGCGTTGAGACTTCCTCACCCACCGGGGTGTGACGAAGGGCTTCCGACATGTGACTTTGAGGCACTGATGCATATTGGGTACACGTTGTACCCGGACACGTATCTGCGCCCTGACGAGAAGCAAGTGCTTTGGCGGTCCCCGTTCATCGAAAAAAATCCCTCCCAGCGGCAATTGATGGAGGAAGCCGGGATCGTAGCGGCGATTCGGGGCACCGTGAGCGACCCGGGCGGCGAAGTCGTCGTAGGCATCCGTGTCTCGGCGGGTTCCGATGATTTTTGGGCGTGGGGCGAGACCGCATCGGACGGAATATTTGAAATCCGCCTGCCTGACGGCTCATCGGGTTCGTCAGTCCTGAGTGTTCACGCGGGCGGCGTTGCGGACTGCGGGTGGCTCGGATATCACGTTGCGGGCGGGCTCACGACGTTTCGGGAACACGCCACGCGAATCGAGCTCGGCGAGGTCGATCCAGCAATCATTGAGATCAGCCTTCCGGCCATTTCCGGGGAGCTGTGCCAGGGACAAAGGACGGTCAGCGGAACGGTGCTGGGACCGAGCGGTGATCCCGTGGGGGTCTTTGTGGGGGCCTTCGACCAATGGAGTTTTTCTGGGGACGACGGTCTGTTCGAACTTCGCCTGCCGGAAGGCTCGGAAGTCTCGTCTCCCTTATTTGTCGATGTGCCGGAGTGCGGGAATGTCGGATTCTACGGCCCGGGCGGCTTTACGACTCGCTTCGCCGATGCGTGGCAATGGGGAATTGGTGGCGTTAACGTGGCGGGCATCGTGATCCGGCTTCCTGCCACGCCAGAGGAACTGTGCCGCCGACAGCCTACAATCGCGGGGACAGTCGTCGGCCCACGGCTGATTCTTGTTCGAGGGTAGTAACCTTGGTCGCAAAGAGTTAGACAAGGGACTGGCTTTTTTGGCCGGGATCGTGTATTGATGGGGCATGACGATGCCAGTGTGTGCTGCGGAGGTTCCGGTGCTGAGCGAGGTGGTGGTCCGGCCGACCCGGCCGGAGGAGCGGCTGCGCTGGGACGGGTTGATGGACGCGCACCACTATCTGGGATTCAAGCAGTTCGCGGGGCGCGGGCTGCGCTACGTGGCGGAGTGGCGGGGCGAGTGGCTGGCGCTGCTGGGCTGGCAGACGGGGGTGTTCCAGTGCCGGCCGCGCGACCGCTGGCTGGGCTGGCACAAGGCGGTGCAGTTCCGGCGCTTGCACCTGTGCGGGAATAACACGCGGTTCCTGGTGCTGCCCGCGGGGCAGGGCGTGAAGAACCTGGCCTCGCGGGTGCTGGGGTTGAACCTGCGGCGGCTGAGCGGGGACTGGGAGGCGAGTTGGGGGCATCCGCTCGAACTCGCGGAGACGTTCGTGGATCCGCGCAAGTACCGGGGCACGGCGTATCTGGCGTCGAACTGGATCAAGCTGGGGCTGAGCAAGGGCTACGCGCGGTCGAACGGGAAGTACACCGACAAGCACGGGCAGAAGAAGATGATGCTGGTGTATGAGTTGCGGGCGGGAGCGCGGGAGCGGCTGGCGGATCCGCAGGAGCGGGAGGAGTGGGATTGCGGGCCGGTGGATGTGCGCTACGGGGCGGAGGATTTGCGGTCGTTGCGGAAGCAGTTGGAGGATGTGGAGGACAGCCGGGGGCGCCGCGGGAAGCGGCATGCGCTGGGGGTGGTGCTGGCGCTGATGGTGTTGGCGAGGCTGGCGGGCAAGCGCGGCGGGAGGGCGGCGGAAGCGTACTCGAAGACACTGAAGGAGCACGAGTTACGGGCGCTGGAGTGCCGCTGGGACGAGCGCGAGCGGCGGTGCGTGACGCCTTCGGACACGACGTTCCAGCGAGTCATGGAGCGGACGGATCCGGCCTCGCTGGAGCGCGTGATCCAGCGCTGGACGCAGCCGCTGGTGCCGCAGCCGCAGGCGCTGGCGGCGGACGGGAAGCGCATTCGGGGGGCGAATCGGATGGCGGCGGAGGGGCAGCACTGGGAGACGGTGACGCTGGTGGGCCATGTCAAGGGCCTGCCGGTGGCGAGCCGCAGCTACCGCGAGGAAGGCGGCGAGCAAGGCGCGCTGCGGGCGTTGCTGGAAGAGGTGGATCTGCGCGGCCGGACGGTGACGATGGACGCGGGGCATGCGGGGCAGGAGATCCAGCGGGCGATCATCGAGCAGCACGGCGGGGAGGTGCTGGTGCGCATCAAGGGCAACTGCGCGCTGACCTACGAGACGCTGACGGGCCTGAACTGGGAGCGGGGCGCGGAGCGCAGTTGGCAGGAAGGGCGCTGGCAGCGCTCGCGCAACAAGCGCTGGGAGCGGCGCTCGATCGCTGTGTTCACGCCCCATCCGAAACTGCTGCCGTACCCGCATGCCCGGCAGGCGTACCGCATCACGCACGAGACCTGCAAGCGGCTGGGCGGGCCGGTGTCGAGCAGCTACAGCTACGGCATCACCTCGCTGTCGGAGCAGGCCGCCTCGGCTCAGGACCTGCTGGCGTTGCAGCGGGGTCACTGGCAGGTGGAGAGCGCCAACCACTATCGCCGCGACGTCTCCTTCGGGGAGGACAGCAGCCGCATCCGCACGGGTCACGGTCCGTCCAACGCCGCGGCGCTGAACAACCTGGCGCTGGCGCTGCTGCTGTCGCAGCGGCCGCAGGACACCGTGCCGGAGGCGCAAACGTACTACGCCGGCAACCGTGACGAGGCGCTGCAACTGCTGCTGACTCCCGGCTAGCGAGGATTCCGCTCCGCAGCCGCGGAGTCCGGTCCATCGCGGCCCAGGCGGACGGGCCCTCCACGCCCTCGTTGCGGCTGCCAGCGCCCCACTCGGCGATTCCCGGCCCGTCCTGCGTCCCCAGCACCGTAACAACACCCGATTTCACTCGGCAGACCGCCCCACTTCCCGTGCTCCAACGCCCTATCTGGGCCATCCCTCCCTCCAAGCCAACAAGGAATCAGCGGTGGTCGTCGGCCCGGACGGCGAAGTCATGGAGGGGATATGGGTCGTAGCCTTACCGGTTTGGCGCTGGGGAATGAGCGGGGCGGATGGTACCTTCGAAATCCGCTTGCTCGAAGGCACGACCGGAATGCCCGTTCTGGGCATCCACGCGGACTGCGGACTGGTGGGATACTACGGCCCGAACGGGTTCACGACGAGCCGAGAGGATGCGACCGGTATCGAAATCGGGGAGGGTAACGTGACCGGTATCGTGATCAGGATCCCGGCAGAGCCGGACGAACTCTGCGTCAAGCCCGAGTTTGACAGTTTCTAGATACAGAAGCCATATAAGTCGAGACGCATCAACATCTTACGGGTTTTTCTCAAAATCCCGATTGTATCTAGGAACTGGCGGCGTCAGTCCATTTGAAGAATCGGCGAAGGATCGTCTATCTCCATTTGTCGCAACAACTTACGGGCTTCCTCCGGCGGCTCCGTCACCTGCCAGACGGCTCGTCCGTCGCTCAACAATTGCGCCAGCTGGATCCGTTTCAGGCGGTTCCGAATGTTCCTCCAGGTGTCCCCGCAGGCCCGCTCCGCCACCCGTTCCAGCAATAACGCCAGCACCGCCAGCGACACATGCGCGTGAATCCGGTGCGGTGCCCAGTGATACACCGGCCGCAGCCGCAGCCCGCTCTTCAGCGTCCGCCACGCCTGCTCCACTCGCTGCAGTTGCTTGTACCCCAGCGCCATGTCCTCCCCGCTCAGGCTGTCATCGTTCCCGTGCACCACGAACTTCCCGTCCCGCCGCTCCGCTGCCCGGACCTTCTTGCGGTCGATCGCCAGGCACCCGTCCGCCCTCGTCTTCAGATAGCGTCCGTACCGCCCGCTCGCTTGCAACTCGCATTCCCGCTTGCGGTGTCCCCTGCCGCCTGCCGTCCCCTCCCCGGACTTCCCGCCCGTCGCATCCGGCGCCTTGGCTTGCTCCGCCTTGGCTTGCTTCGCCCGGGCCCTCTCTTCCGCTTTGCGCCGCGCCTCCGCCAAGCTCGCCAGCTCCGCCTCCAGCTCCTCCAGCACGCGCTCCCTGTGCCGCTTCTGCCGCTGCGCTTCCTGCGGATTGAAGCAAACCGCGTACCGCCGCCTCCGCTCCCCCTCCCCCACCGTGACTTCCTTCACCCGCAGGTTCTCCGCGACCTTCCGGTAGCGCCCCGGATGGCTCAGCACGTCCTCGTACGCCTCCCCTCCCTGCCGTAGCGGCTGGCCCACCAGATAGCGCCCGCCCGCCGCCGCCAGCGCCTTCAGGTTCGCCTCCGACACCATGCCCGCGTCTCCCACGAACACGAACCGCCTCAGCTGCCAGCCCTCCAGGTCCCGCTTCGCTTGCTGCACCGTCTCCACGTCCACCGTGTTCCCCGGGAACACCCAGTGCCGCACCGGAAACCCGTCCCGCGTCACCGCCAGCCCGATCACCACCTGCGGTGCGTCGCCGCGACCGTTCTTGGAGTGCCCCCGCTTGCGCAGCGGCTGGTAGGTCTGTCCCCCGGCCGCGGTCCCCGCGGTGATCGCTTCCTCGTCCTCCTCGTCGATCTCCCAGTGCAGCGAGGTCGTGTCGAAGAACAGGATCTCGGTGTCGAGTTGCAGCAGCGTGGCCGTGTTCCAGAAGACGGCCTCCTCGATCGAGTCGCGGTGGGCTTCGAGGAAGTCCATGGCGCGGTAGAGGTGCTGCAGGGAGAGGCTGCGCAAGCCGGGCAGGCGGATGTCCTCGGCCAGCCACTGGCGGAAGCAGTGCAGTTTGGAGGCGGGGGCGCAGGCGCGGTTGGCGACGAGGGCGAAGAGGGCGCGCTCGACGTCGAACTCGAGGCGGCGCGAGGCGCGGGCCTTGGCGATGGCCTGGGGGATGCCGAGACGCTGCCAGAGAGCGTCGAGGACAAAGAGGTCGCCGAAGGGCCAGGCGCCGGCGAGACGGCAGCCGGGGTGGTCGGCGGCGACCTGCTGGGGGTCGCAGCGGTCGAGGATGCTGCGGGCGAGGCGGCGCAAGGAGTCCACGGACTGCTCGTCGTCGGCGCGGCCGACGTTGTGGAGGATGCGGACGCGGGAGCGTTTGCGGACGGGGTCCCAGGAGTTGTGGGCGATTTGGAAGTGGGAGAGAGAGCTGCCGTCCTTGCGTTTCTGGCGGCTGACTCGGAGGTACATGTGATCAGTATAGCAAGGGAAACGACATGAAAAAAAGGTGGTAAACAACAATTCGTGTATCTAGAGAAAGGAGCCTTGGCGGGAGTCGGAGTGCAATGGGAATCAGCTAAGTCATTGAAAACAGAGAATCGGGGCAGACAGTCCGGCCACTATATGTGCCCATAAACTGTCAAAGTCGGGTCAAGCTGTAGCGTCAGGAGATGCGTTCGAACAAGGCCTAGACCCAACAGCCGTGTCACCAGGGGCCATTTAGGGTAGCGACCAGATTGGTATTGAAATACAACATAAGGGCGGTTCGAGCCTTGTGGTCAGTTCGGAGCGATCTTGCGGGTCTCGATAAAACGGCCTCTGATTTCGCTCTCCGGACCTTCTGCGAAGTCGGCAACCCATCTCGCTGCCAGGGACTCGTGGGTTCTGGTGCCTTACATACAGGAATCTGTATACTCTAGGAATGGATGAGGGTGTGCGGCCCGTGCGCTGGGTCGGTTCCGCCCTGCGGGACCTCAAAGAGTTTCCCAGGGCTGTACAGCGTGATATCGGCCAGGCGCTCTACGCCGCCCAGTGCGGTGAGGCCTACCCTTCGATCAAAGCGCTGAAGGGTTTTCCTGGCGCTTCGGTTCTTGAGATCGTCGCGCCGTTTAAGACCGATACCTACCGGTCGGTGTACAGCGTCCAATTTGGATCGGCGATCTATGTCTTGTGCGCCTTCAAGAAGAAGGCCAAAGAGGGCCGGAAGACGCCGAAAAAGGAAAGGGGCCTGATCAAGACCCGCCTGGAGGCTGCGCGCCAGGACTACAACCGGAGGCAGAACTGATGGCCAACAAGACGAACGATACGAAGGTGACGGAGAGTAGCGGCAATGTTTTCGCTGACCTCGGATTTCCAAGTGCTGATCGCGAGCAGTTGAAGGCGAAGCTCATGCTGGAGATCTATCAGGCCATCAAGGACCGCGGCCTCACGCAAACCCAAGCCGGAGAGATCCTGGGCATTCAGCAGCCGCATGTCTCGGCGCTGATGAACGGCCGCTCCGGCAACTATTCTCTCGGTCGGCTGTTCGAGTTTCTGAACGCGCTTGGCCACGACGTGGAGATTACGGTGCGGCCCAAAGCTCCACGGTCGCCGACCGCACAAACGAGTGTGTGGTGCAACCGGAGCGGGTCGGTGAAACAGTATGAGTAAGCGGTCCGAATCGTCTCTGACCGTCGGCGGCAAGCTCAAGGCGCGCGCCATACATCGACTCAAGAGCTAAGCGCGAGAGGTTCCAGCAGCTTGCACGCCAGGTCCTCGCCCCCGCGCCCTGCCGTTTACACACAATTCGGACTTGACAAATGGGTTCCTGCTGTGCCACTCCTAGGGCATGTACGAGCAACACCGGATTCCCTCCACGCTTTCGGATTCCGAAACCCTAGCGCGTGTCAAGGCCCTGATGGCGGCCGCCGGCTCGGCCAGCCGCATGGAAATCAGCCGCCGGGTCTGCGTTCTGCTCGGCTTCCTCGACGCTCGCGGGCGGCCCCAGCTGGCCAGTTGCATGCGGGCCTTGCGCGCTCTGGACGCCGCCGGCCAGATCCGACTGCCCGCACCCCGGCATAACCACCGCCGCTGCCGCCCGCGCTGTATCGGCCGCCCCGTCCCGCCCCCCGTCGGCGTGCCCGCACGGGCCGACCAGCTGCGCGGATTGGAACTCGTCGAGGTCATCGACCCGGCCCAGCGCGGGATCTGGAACGAGCTGATGCGCAGCGAGCACCCGCGTGGCTCCGTCCAGCACGTCGGCGCCCAGCTGCGCTACCTGCTGGTCTCCGAGCACGGCGTGCTGGGAGCCCTCGGCTTCGCCGCGGCCGCTCTCGCGCTGGCCGCCCGCGACACCTTCATCGGCTGGGACGCCGACCGGCGCTCCCGCCAGCTGCACCGGGTGATCGGACTGAGCCGATTCCTGGTCCGCCCCTCCGTACGCTGCCAGAACCTCGCCTCCAAGGCCCTCGGCCTGGCCTTGCGCCGCCTGCCCGACGACTGCCAGCTCCGCTACGGCTACCGTCCGCTGCTCGTGGAAACCTTTGTCGAGAAAGGCCGTTACCAAGGCACCTCGCTGGCGGCCGCCAACTGGCTGCGGGTCGGCCAGACCGCCGGGCGCGGCCGCTTCGCGGCGCCCGGGGCCGAGGTAGGGGTGAAAACGGTCTGGCTCTACCCGCTGGCGCGCGCCTGGCGGGCGCAGCTGGGCGTGCCCGAGCCGCCCGCGCCGGAGGCGCTGGGTGCGGCCGAGAACCTGGCGGCGGACGTGTGGGCCGGGCACGAATTCGGCGGCGCCCGGCTGGGCGATGTACGCTTGGGCAAGCGGCTGGTGCAGATCGTGCAGAAGCAAGCGGAAGCGCCCACGAAATCGTTCCCGGGAGCGGCGCAGAACGACCAGGCGGCGGTGCGGGGCTACTACCGTCTGATCGACCATCCGGCGGACTCGGAGGGGACGCCGGAGAACATCCTGGCCCCGCACCGGCAGCGCACGCTGCAGCGCATGCGGGGGCAGTCGGCGCTGCTGTGCATCCAGGACGGCACGGACCTGAATTTCGCGGAGCACCCGGGCTGCGTGGGGCTGGGCTACAGCGGCAAGAACAAGGGCTCGGCGGGGACGCTGGGGCTGCACATGCATTCGACGCTGGTGGTGAACGGGGAGGGGGTGCCGCTGGGAGTGCCGCAGATCCAGTACGAGGCGCCGGACGGGAAGGCGGAGAGGGGCAAGCCGCTGGAGGAGCGCAAGACGATGCGCTGGATCCGGGGGCTGCGCGAGTGCGCGGAGCTGGCCGGGCAGCTGGAAGGGGTGCGGCCGGTGTCGGTGCTGGACCGGGAGGCGGACGTGTTCGCGCTGTTCGCGGAGCAGCGGCGGCTGAGGAAGGTGGACCTGCTGGTGCGGGCCAAGCACAACCGTTCGCTGGGCGCGGACGGGCCGAAGCTGTTCGACTGGGTGCGGGCCGAGCCGGCGCAGGGCCGGTTGCAGATCCATGTGGCGCGGCTGTCGGCGAGGCGGGCGAGCCGGGGGCAGAAGGGCAGCGAGGCGCGGGAGGAGCGGGAGGCGCAGGTGGAACTGCGCTGGCGGGAGGTCGAACTGGCGGACCCGGAGCGGCAGGAGGCAGGGCTGAAGCTGCGCCTGGTGCACGTGCGGGAGGAGACGCAGCCAGACGGAGCGGAGCGGCTGGAATGGTTCCTGCTGACGACGCTGGCAGTGCAGACGCAGCAGGAGGCGGAGCGGGTGCTGGAGTGGTACAAGCTGCGGTGGCGCATCGAGGACTGGCACCGGGTGCTGAAGTCGGGCTGCAAGGTGGAGTACCTGGGGCACCGGCAGGGGGAGCGGATCGAGCGGGCGGTGACGATCAACGCGGTGATCGCCTGGCGGCTGACGCTGATGACCCTGCTGGGACGGGACACCCCGGAACTGCCGGCGGACACGCTGTTCACGGAGATCGAGCTGGCGGCGCTGGAGGATTTCGCGCAAGACCGGCGGCAGCTGCCGCCGGATAATCTGGGGCGAGCGGTGCTAACGCTGGCGATGCTGGGCGGGTATCTGAATTACAAGCGCAAAAAGTACGCAGTGCCGGGACACAAGGTGATGTGGGAGGGATACACGAGGCTGGCCACGATCACCCAGGTGGTGGAACGGACCCGTCGGCTAAACGAGGGTAGCAAGCTCTATCAGAAGATGCGTCAAAAGATGCGTCGTGAGTGACTTGTGTGTAAACGGCAGGCTGCGGCTCCTAGGAGTCCGGGACATCCAGACCCAGTCCCCACTTCACAGGCTCGGCTAATTCCAGCGGCCGCCGGGAGCGACGGCGGATGCCAGGATCCCGGCACCCTTAAGTTCGCTATCCGTTAAGTGGCCGTGTCGCACCAAACCACTCGCTCTCTTGGTTCAGTGTTTGCTACTGGGCGAGCGCCGAGTTTCGGGGGGCGTTCCGGATCGGCCACCGCTTCGTCGAGCTGCTTCTGAGTGATCTGGACGGCGTCGAGTTTCCCTTCATGGTGTCCGGCCTGGTCAATCCAATAGGACGGTCCACGTAGGTCGGCTCCGGTCAGGATGGCCTCGTGCAAACTTGCACCAGTCAGGTCGGAGTTGGGAAATCTAGCCTCGGTGAGGTCGGCCCACTTGAGGTTAGCACCGACCATTCTTGCGGCCAATGTGGCCCCTCGGAACATGCATGCTGTAGCCTGCGCTTCGGAAAAGTCCGCATCGCTCATTTCGGCACGGGACAATTCGGCGCGGCTGAAACGGGCTTGACGACAGTTCGCCCGTTGCAACTGAGACCCCGTCAGGTCCATGCCTTCCAAACAGGCGCACGTCAGGTTCGCATTCTCCAGAGTCGTTCCGCTGAGGCGAAGGCCTGTGAGATCGACGCCGCAAAGTTGGGCTTCGCGCAGGTCCAACGGGGATAGAAACCAAGTGTCGTCGGCGGTGCGGAGTAGGTGCTCCAACCGCGCGATCACATCCACCGCCGCCTGAACGTCCCGCCGCGTGGCGGGTCTTTCAAGTTCAAGCAACCCGTCCCAAACGCTGGGCTGCGGAAGGCCGGTGGCGTGCGTACGAATTCAAGAAGGAGTTTGAAGGCTTCATGCCGGAACTCGACAGGGTGGTCCTCCGCCAAGCACTCAAGGGCAACGATTCCGCCCAGCCGAACCGTGACCTCATCGTCACCCAGCATGCTCGCGGCCTGCCGATATCTCTCGTTCAGGTAAGTCCGTTCCCCGACCTCCGACTGCCGCTGAGCAGCGGTGGCTTGCCGTTCCGCCACCACGCTGCGCCAAAGTGCGAGCAGGATCGTTACGATGCCGCCCACGACTAACGCGACGTTCCGAACCGTATCTGAATTGCCGGTGCGATCCGTTCCACCATGGAGCCAGCCGCAATATGCGATTGACAGGAAGACGCCCAGCGAAACAACAGCAGCTACCGCAAATGCCACCCAGAACCCAAGTGAGTCGACAAGGCGCGCTAGCATCTCTTACCTCGAGTAAACCGTCGAACGTGAAGCCGGGAAACCACGTGACGCACACATAGTGAAGTGCTCTGTGAGCTTGCTCTGCACGCCGAGCATCGAGGATGTCGCGCTGAGTCCCCGAGGAAGATTCTCCGCATGTTACCGCGACGGTGGATTCCTGCCATATCGGCCTTCGGGATAGAGGGGCGCTGCGGTGCCAATCTCTTGGTGGCGCCCATTGAGGATCATTCCGTCGCTGCTCCCAACAGTCGAGAAACGCCGCATCCACGAACTGATTGAGCGGGACATCGTGATCGAGAGCGAAGAAGTCAGCGGCGTAGTGCGCGCGGGAGTGAAGGTCGAGGTCGGCAGGGTCTTCGTGCGGCCCTACGCCCCTCTGACCACGATTGACAACGGCTAGGTGATCACCGGGGCGATGCTGGGCGTGAAATTCTGATCCGGGCTGGCCCTGCGATGGCGGCAGCAACGGACAGTTGTCAATAAGCTGTCGATGCAGTCGTCGAGTCCAAGCGGCTGTTCAGCTGACATCCCGCAGCCGCGCGCTCTGCTTCGCTACGGTAGGGTACAAGCTCCTCGGAACGCTCCGGACCGGGCGGGAAATCAGACCGTCGTCGCGTTCCTGCCCCTCGCTGTGCTCCCGATGATGCAGCAAGGTCTGCATCCCGCCCAGTCGGCGAGGGTCCTGCCCCCGAGCGTTCCCCGCGTCGGCCGCACCGCCACCGGGAAGGGCCCCCGGGGCCGTGTAGAACGGTGCATTCCTTGCGTGGCACCGCGTCCGTCGTCACAATCTGCGCCTCGATCCCGGACTCGACCTTTTGCTGCTCCCGTGGCGAATACTGATGGCGCGGTCGGCCGGGGCATCGGTCTGGCGGCTCAGGGGTCCACCGTTGCAGGCGGCATCTCCGGATCGAGGCGGATCGCCTCGGTGCATTCGGCGACGACTTCCTGGAACTGCCCGGATTCGGGAATCGCGCCGTCGGGGTCCGGGGCGGCTTGACGGTTGCCCGGGTTGGGCCGCATCGCCGGCCGGAAAGCTTGGTCGGGCGGTCCGGGACTGCGGGAGCGCGTCCCACGGGTCGAAGCCATGGCCTCGGGCGGCGGCCATGCCGGTTTCCGCCTCCGCCGCACCGAAGTCGTGCGATATCAACAGGTTCTCAAGCCCCAACCGAATCCTGACGCGGTAGCTCGATACTCCGAAACTCTTTCGCACGGAAGATTTTCAGCTCCACGGAGGTCTCCCTTCCTTCATTGAGTCTCCATTCCGTGTTCAACAATGGGATCCAGAGCTTCTCGATTTCTCTTCACGGCATCTTACTCAGCGGTAGACCTTGTCGCGGCTACCGACCCGCACCACAAGCACCCGCAAAACGTCGTCCTCGATGCGAGCGACAACGCGGTAGTCGCCTACCCGGTACTTCCAAAACTCGCCGAGCTTGGAACCCTTTAGGGCCTCGCCGACGCTGCGCGGATCGTCCAGCGTGGCAACGCGGCGATGCAGAAAGGCAAGGATGCGCCGGGACGCCTGACGGTCGAGCTTGTCCAAGTCGCGGACGGCGGCACGGTCAAGCTCAACCTTCCATGCCATAGCGTTTCATCGCTTCTTCAAGCGGTACAGTTTGAGACTTGCCGGCTCGAATGTCGATCAGCCGTTGCTCGGCAAGGTACAAGTCCTCAAGATCGTCCAGATGCTCCTTGATGGCTTCGATCATGTAGAAGGTCTTGCTGCGGCCGGTCAGGTCGGCCAACCGTTTCAGGCGTTGGGAGACCTCATCAGGCAAGCGAAGGGCTACGGGCTTCATGGCGGTTTCTCTTTACGCCTTGCGCATTTTCTCTCCGCCCAATGTACGTTTAGGCAGGTCCATTAGCTGTAATACCAGTATTGCAGAGGTCGTCCACGAAGTCCGTAGAGGCGTTTCTCCTGGGTGCGCGACATTTCTGTGAATAGGTCACCATACCTCTGATCGGGCCTCCGCAATCTGGGTGTATTTAATACACTCAGCCGAAGGAGGGCCCATGCCCCAATCCCTGCCCGACCTGGAATCACGCCGCTCCCAGATCCTGCTCGAAATCGCCCAGCTTGGCGACTTCCGGCGCGGCTCCGTTCATGCCGCCTTCCGCCGCTGCGGCAAGCCCAACTGCGCGTGCGCCCGTGACGACCATCCCGGCCACGGCCCCCAAGTGCGTCTCTCCTACAAGCTCCGCGGCAAGACCGTCCAGAAGACGCTCTCCGATCCCGCCCAGGTCCACAAGGCCGAGCGCGAGGTGGCCGCCTTCCGCAGCTTCCAGCAGCTCAGCGCCGAACTCGTGGAAGTCAATGAGCGCATCTGCCAGCTGCGCCCGCCCGAGACGCAGGATCTGGAGCAACGGCCCCCCATGCGGGAAAATAAACGCTGCGCGCGATCCAGGCCGCCGTCCAGGCCGAGGTCGGAAGCCTGCTGAGAGTGATCCTCAACGCCCGGCGCAAGCTCGGCGCGTTCGACTTCGAAGCTCTGGAACCGGCCACTCGCACGGCCCTGCACAGGGTCGGTGCGCGGCTGCTGGAAGAGCTGCTGGAGGCAACTCAGGACGAGGGCCAGCCGCCGCTGTGCCCCTGTGGCAGCCCCATGCGCTGCGAGGGGCCGCGGCCCAAGCGGCTGGTCAGCCTGCTCGGCGCGGTGAGCCTGCAACGGCCCTACTATCACTGCCGGCACTGCTGGCGGGGTGCGGCCCCGCTCGACCGCGAACTCATCCAGTATCTGGATGATCGCCGAGGTCCGCGGCAGGGGCCTGATCCTGGCGTCCTCTGCGGGGAAAGCGAACGGGTGCGGCTCGGGACCGGTTGCGGCCACTAGGGCGGCGGCCGATCCGCAGCCCCGCTGGACCGTCCGGACCACCGTCCGGCTGACGCTCCGGGTGCTTCCCGCCCGTACCAGCCCCGCGGCGGCAGCGGCCAGCGCGCTGCTGGCAGCGGAGAACGGTGCCTGCGCCAGCGGATCCGCGAGGACCGCTCCCGCCTGCCGATCGGGATTGCCCGCCACCTGCAAGCCCAGCGAGACTGTCACCGCAACGGCTGCCGACCCGAGCAACCAAGAGCGCCTCAAGCAGCAGCCGGCAGCATGTCCACACCACCTCGCGAGAGAGCCGCGACTCCTCGGCCAGGTCCCGCCGGTCGTGCAGCCAGCGCAGTTCCTGCGGGCAGTCGCCGTCCCGCTTTGGGGCACCTTTGACCGTGACGCTCAGCCTTTGCCGGGTCACGGACCCATGTCAAGATATCGTCGCTCCCGGCTTGTATACCGCTTTCGGTCAGCCGGACTGTCGGCTGCGCCGATACATTCGACCTCTCCTTGGAACCGTGATGGTTCCGGGCCACGTTGGGAGCCGTGCGCCGCGGTCCTCGTGTGCTAGTCAGGGCTCGGAATAGCCGTGGGCAGCTAAGGTTACCGTAGGTGAGCTCGCGCAACGCCAAAACGCCAATGCCTGGGCAGTCCGCGGAGCACCGCATTCGCCCCACGCGACTCCTCGGACTTGCGCATTGACGGGCGCTTCATGCTTGGCCGCTACGGCGGAAGGCCACAGGTCGACCTGTTCGGTTTTCCGTCGACCTCGGCTGTCCGGTGCTTGGAGTCACGGGCAACCCAGGCGCACGAGGGCGCTGTTACAATCACAGCAGTGGACGGAATTGACAGGAACCGCTTGGTGCAATTGGCGGACCGTCTTCCAAATGAAGCGATTCCCGCGGCAACCCGTTACTTGGAGTACTTGGCCGACCGAGGAGATCCGTTCGTCCCGCACTTGGTTGAGGTGCCAGAGGAGAAAGAGGACTTCAGTGAAGCTGGTCGGCACCTTCTGGACGAAGCGTACGGTGATATCGATGCTGGCCGGTTGTACGGGAATGACGAACTGAGGCGGGAGTTCGGCCCCTGAAGCGACCTGTTTCGTATACGCGCCATGCAGTCCAAGACTTGAAGGGACTTGATACTTCGGTACGGCAGCGCATCACCAAGGCGATCGATCGCTAGGCACGGACCCAGGCCGGGGAGATCAAGCGCCTGAGGGGGACGGCGAGGAACACGTGGCGCCTCCGAGTAGGGGACTGGCGAGTGTTCTACACGTATGAATCCGTCAGCAGGACGGTCGTCATTGCCAGGGTCGTGCACCGCAGCCAAGCCTACTGACGGCAGAGTCCGGTCGAGCCGTGCGGTTAGTGGCTGGACTCGCACCTCATCCAGGAGGGGGAGGGCCTTTGCCCGGTGTTCGAACCCTTTTGCTTCCAAGCGGTTCCGATCCGACCATCGATGGGTGTTTCGTCTTGCAGCCAACGCAGGCCGCCAGATTCCAGGTGTTGAAGGCTCGCTCCCGACACAGTCGACGCTGCATCGCGTGGAGGCGATGACGCGCGACCCGGATTGCGTTTCCAATGGCAGAATGGACCGCGAGGAAACGCAGCTCTTGTCCGATCAACTTGAAGTGGCGCATCTGGCGTTCCCGCTCTCTGGTGTGCTGGTCGGACACTTCGGCCCGGTTGGTTCGATGGATTGCCATTAGGCCGAGTCCCCTGTTGGCGGCCGCATAGCTTCCCAGTCGGTCCTTGACCAGCTGCCATGGCAATCCCCCTTGCCCACGCACGAGCGTGCGGTAGAAGCGCTTGGCGGCCCTTGCGTCCCTACGGTTCGTGGCCAGGATATCCAGGACGTGGCCGTCCTGGTCCACAGCTCTCCACAGGTAGTGGCGTTCCCCGCGGATCCTGATGAAGGCCTCGTCCACATGCAGATAGCGCCGAGTCGACCTTGTAGGCGGGGCAGGTTGCGCGCGAACGCGGGACCGAACTTTCGACACCACAGCCGAACCGCTCCCCAGGGACACGGTGATGCCGCGTTCGTCGAGCAGGTCCTCGACATCACGGAAGCTCAGAGTGAACCGGTGGCGCAGCCACACGGCGTGGCTAATGATCTCAGGCGGGAAACGATGACATCGATCCAGCGATTTCACTGATCCGTTGTCGCCGTTTCGGCCAGCGCGGTGGATGGTGGAACATGTCCCGGGAACCTCCCGAGTAGCTTTCCGATCATTTGTCGGTCGTGCAAGTTGACACTTGGGGGGAGGCAAATCTTCGAATCGCCACCGCGCGCCGCTTCACCTGCTTGGCCTGTCCCGCACCGGGGGGCGTCCTTGTCGCTCCAGTCGGTCGCGACCGAAACCTTGCCCCGTACCATCCCCGTCAACCACCGTGATGCCGACTTCGCCCCCTGGGCAGACAAGCAGGCCGACGCGATTCAGACCCCTCGCCGTGAGCGGATTTTCCTGGGGACCCGCGCCGCCGTCTAGCGCCACAGGCGTCGCTGCTTCGCAGCAGCGAGTGGATGGCCCGGATTGACTTGCACATACCGCAGAGTCTTATCCTAGACCGGTCTTGTGTCTTTTCGTGTTCTCGGATGCTGGGCGGCCGCCGTCGCGGCCACTGCTTGGGCGCAGGCGCCCGAGGACCCGCCCCTGCCGCCCGCATCACGACAGGGTTTCGAGACAACGTCGAGCGTTGCCCGGACTCTCCCTTCGCGCGCGGCGCTCACGACCGTCTTCCGTGGGCGCGAACTCCCCTATGTCGTGATCGACGGCATGGCGGTCCATGCTGGCGACATGGTGCTTGGCAGTGTCGAGGACCTGGAGCCCTTGCCACCCTTGGCCGAATCGGGAAAGTCCACGGATCGGGAGCTCTTGAGACGACGCGACCTCTCTCCGCACCGCCAGCAGTACCTCTGGCCCGAGGGCGTCGTTCCGTACCTCATCGACACCGATGTCTCCGCCGAGCAGCGGCAAGGCATTGAGGAAGCAATCCTCGCCTGGAACGACAAGACGGTTCTGTCCCTCCTAGCACGCTCGACCGAGTCGAATTACGTGCGGTTCTCGAATGTCGCGTCCGGGTACTGCCGGTCGAGGGTGGGCATGGTGGGCGGAGAGCAGGAGATCTCCTTGCCCCCGATCGGGTGTTCGGCGAATGCAGTTGCGCATGAGATCGGCCATGCTGTGGGTCTCTGGCACGAGCACCAGCGCGAAGACCGCGACCAGCACCTGACAGTCCTCTTCGAGAATCTCGAGCCGAGCCGCGTGCACCGATACACGGCCGAGCATCCGACTCTCGGTCCCTACGACTACGCTTCCGTAATGCACTACGACCCGCGAAGCGAAGCGTGGAATGAAGGTGGGGTGTTCGAAACCGTCCCTCCCGGAATGAGCATTCCCTCGGCGGGACTGTCGGCAGGAGACGTCGACGGCGTTGCAAGGCTGTACGGGAGGCCTCCGGAATCGACCTCGGTCACGACCAACCCGCCCGGGCTGGAGATCGTCGTCGACGGAGCCCGCGTGACCACTCCGGCGAGCTTTGAGTGGACTGAGGGAACCGCCCACATCCTCGAGGCACCGGTGGCCCAGACGATCGAAGGGACCCGCTACCTGTTCGGGCGCTGGAACGACGGCGGCAGTCGGTTGCGGAACGTGACCGCCGGGGAAGCCTCGACCTGGCTGGAAGCGAACTTCATCGTGCAGCATCGCGTGCAGACTCGCGTCGAGCCGAGCGATGCGGGTACAGTCGACCTGGACCCGGAATCGCCGGACGGCTTCTACACGCTGCGCATGCCGGTCCAAGCCGTCGCGACGCCCGGTCCCGCTGCGACGCGCAGTTTCTGGCGATGGGACGGCGCAATTGCGGGCCAGCACGGTCGCTCAGCCAATCCGGCGACTTGGAGAGTCGACAGTTCCGGTAAGGAATTCGCGGCAGTCTTCACAGACCGACCTCTCTTCCGCATCGAGGCGAACGTCGATTCATTCGTCCTGCACATCCGAAACTACTACGACGGGGTCGATGAGCATTGGACCTACGCGCCGACGCATCTAGCAACCGACGTGGCCCGCAAGTCGATCGGGCTCCGGATCGACGAGGTTCAGCAAGCGCCTCGAGCCGAGCTCCAGCGTTACCGCTTCGAGAACTGGAACGACGGCGGTGCGCGGTCCCGAACCCTCACGCTGCCGTCTGCAGGCGGCTCGGTCTCGGCCAATGTCGCTTCGGAATTCCCTCTTTCCACCGCTGTCGCAAACCCCGATTCCGGCACCATCACGGTGGATCCGGCTTCAAGTGACACATTTTACCGGGACGGCGTATCCGTCCGTCTGGCAGCGATCCCAAGTCCGGGCTGGGAATTCGTGCAATGGCGCGGTGGCGTAGAGAGCCGGGAGTCGAGCGCGACGATAGCAATGAACCGCCCGTCGCATGTCGAGGCAGTCTTTTCGCAGACCGGCGAAGTTCGGCCCGGCGAGCCTGTTCGGGCCTCGCTCCCTGCAACGAACTACAGATTCATCGTCCACGACAGGGAATCCGGGTACCGCGTCGAGCCTCCGTCCGACACGAGCGAGATTCGTATCACCTACGAATCGATCACTTCTGGCGTCGAAGTGGACCTGTTCGTGCGGGCGGGCTCGGAACATCTTCCGTGGGACTACGGTGACGACGGGAGAACACCGGAATTCGGCGCCGACTATCAATCGACTCTGCCGGGCAGTACCGAAACGATCGTCATCAACGCCGACTCGAATCCGCCGCTGGACCCGTCCGAGACCTATTACGCTTCCCTCGTAGTCTTCTCGCCACGGACCCGGATCGAGGGGTCGATCAGCGCAGAGATTGACCGCGGACGCTCGTCGGGGCCATCGGCCGAGGCGAGCCCGCATGCGCTGACATTTGTGGCGCCCCCCGATGCGGATCCGGCGACCCGAAAAGTTCGACTGACCAACAAAGGCACGAGTTCCTTCCATTACGTCGTAGACCTCGACAGGGCCTGGCTCTCGGCGAACCCGGCGAATGGCACGCTCGGCGGCGGTTTGACTGCCGAGATCGAAGTCGGTGCGCTAGCTGCCGGTGCCTGGCCAGACACTCACAGCGGTAGCCTCACGGTCATGGCCTCCCCGCCGAACAGCCAGGTCATGGAACCCGTCGCAGCCATCCCAGTCACGTTCGTCGTAACGCCCGCAAGTGCCGGCGATTCAGATGTCGTAGCACCGTCTGTGGAATCGGTCCTCAACCGTGCGAGCAGGGCTCCAGGAGCGGCTCCGAGCGCGAACCTCGTTCTCTTCGGTGACGATCTTGCGCTCGGGGAGGCATCCGCGGAGAACGCAGCCCTGGACGGGTCCGAGCCCCTGCCCACCGTGCTGCAGGGCGCGAGCGTTACCGTCTCCGACACGCTCGGCACTGCCCGACTGGCCGGCCTGCGGTATGCCTGGCCCGGCGGGATCAATTTCATTTTGCCGGAACAGGTGTCTCTAGGCACTGCAAGCGTGACCGTCATTCGCGCAGGCGCGGCCTCGGAACCGTTCTCGGTCGAGATTGCCGCAGTAGCGCCGGGCCTGTTCTCGGCAAACCTGGATGGAACCGGACCCGCATGGGGGGATGCTGTTCGAGTGGATGCAGAAGGAGAGTATTCCATCGTGGCGGTCGCCGACTTCGACGTGCCAGTCGGAAGTCGTACAACGGTCCCGCTAAGCCTCGGAGAGGAATCGGACAAGGTGTACTTGCGGCTGATAGGCACGGGTATTCGTGGGTGGAAGCAAGAGCCGCAGGCACTGGTTGGCGGAGTGGAGGTTGAAGTCGATTCTGCCGCGCCAGACTCCCTGAGTCCCGGCTACGACAGAGTCGTCCTCGGACCGTTGCCCCGCTCTCTCGCCGCGAGTGGCGAGGTCGAAGTTGTCCTGATAGCGGATGGCCGCTCTTCGAATTCGGTTACCGTCTCGATTCAGTAGGGGGATGTCCGCGCCCAGGTGGGTGCGCGTGCCGGTCGTCACGCTGGCGACCGAAACTGCTTCGACAGACCCGACCAAATTGCACTCGGCGCCCATGCGGAGGAGGGCTGCGGTAAAGACTCAAGAGTCCGAAGGATGAGCGCCTTTCGGATTGATTGCCGCGATCTACCGAGCATCCCGTCGCAAGACCTCGCGGCAGGAATGATCTAAGTCTGACCTGGGCCTGGAAACTCATTCAGTCAGGGTGCATCGAGAGTTCCCGAATTCTTCAGCGCCTCAGGGCCTGTACCCTCAACGGCCGGGCTTCCCGAGGCTCCGAGACCATACGGGAGTTCGACCGGCGTGATACAGAAACGTGTGTCCCATCGCCGTTGCAACAGCAAGGGTCGATCTTCTTCGATCCGAATGACCGACGTCGGCGCGAATTGGCGCAATCGGATGCCTCCCGTCCTGGAGCTTCGCGGCGTGATGACGCAATGGATCGGAATTATAACCGTGCCCATGCCTTCGCACCGAGGGTCGGTTCTCTTTTTCTCGATCGCCACAAAGGCAATCCGATTGTCGACCGAGAGCGACGGGTCAGTGATCCAAGCAAACAGGTCGATTTGACCCTCGCCTGGCGGAGTTCATCACTTCGGATTCACGTCAAGCCACGGGTCGCTCGTTCCGATGCCGTACTGAACACGGCTGCAGCCGGCCACCCGGGATCTCCGAGGACGGCGAACGCTTCCAGCACTGGCGGTCGAACCAGTGTTTCCGTTCCACCTCGCCGCGTACATCTATGGAGACGACGGCGTCTTCGTGATGACGAACTCGGATGCCAGGTCCCTGCTGGCGAACGAGGTCGCGGTCACTTTAGCGGCGGCGTACGGGTGGTCCGGCCCCGTACCGCGGAAAGGGGGCCAGTGGGGCTGCCGGCTGAGGTGCGGGGGCGGTTCGTGGGGACTTATGTGGTCGCCGAGACAGAAATCGAGTGCGAGTGCGAGCTGGAGGGGGGGTAGCGCTGACGTGGCGGGGGGACAATGCGGTGCTGTGGGCGCTCCCCGCCGTCGGGCCTTGCAGAAATACTATCGGGGCCGAGTGCCGAAGCCGCCGCCTGGGCTCATGCCGGCCTGACCCAGCCCGGCCCCGGCCAATCCAAACAGCAGTTCAACGGAGCCGAATCGGCTGCGAACGCCATCCAACAGCGGAATACAGGATCAACGCGAGTGCGAGAACATGCCCTGCTGGGACCTCTCTGCGGACGAGCTGGACCGGGCAGCGATCACACGAGACTTGGAAGGCACTGACTCACCTGGCGCATTGGAGCAGACAATCGCAGTGATGGCAGCCGCTACGGGCAAGGCGTGGGCTGCATGCCAGGAAAGGGGCTGCTATAGGGCCAAAGGGCTTCCCGAACTGGTCCCGTGACCGCGCTGATCGTGATCCGGCCGACTCGCCGCGCTCGGCGGAACAGAGCTCGTTGCGGAATCGGCCACACTCACACCGTTTGTTCGCTCCCTGGCGGAGACCTCCCTCCCCAAGGGCGTTCATTCGGCCAAGGGAAACTGTCGCGACCGCCTCCACCCGGCCCGATTCCTCACATTCCCCAGACGGTGATTCGCTCGCCGCCCTGGGTTTCTTCGCGACTGAATACCCGGTCGCTCCACGACAAGCCCTCCGTGCGGTCGAAGATCACTAAGTGGCCCTCTTTGGCTCCAGCTCGGTCCATGTAGGCGAGCGTCTGGGGCAGGCCCTCGGCCAGCGTCGCCGCCAGGCTGCCTCGCAGCCGCTTGCACTCGATGACGATCTTCTGGCACCCTCCCGGTCCGGCGCAATCCCCGGCCGTCGGCCAGTCGATCAGCAGATCCGTCCGCATGCGCCCGAGACCGTACTCCCGCTCGATCCGCCCCCTGCCGTTCACGATCCTCTGCAGGAACGCCTGCAGCAGCAGCTGCGGGCCCGCTTCCTTGTACCCGAAGCGATCCGCCCAGTGCTCGGCGTTCTCTCGGAAATACTCTTGGAAGCCCCCTAGCAGTTTCGATGTCAGCAAGCGGCCATTGGCGCCGACATACCACGCGGGTTCGTGAGTGATCGTCTCCTGGGCATCGCTGGCAAGCTCTCGTGGAATGATCTCGCGGTAGATGGGATTGGCGATCGCGAGCGGAGCGCCGGGTGCTACTAGGCCGAGATCGCGAGTGTAGCCGATGTCGTCGTCCCGGAGCGCGGGCAGGCCGCCGCTCAGCAGCGGCTCGATGACACGCCGCACTCGGGGCTCGCGGAGCTTGTCGACCATCTGGTCGAGGTGGGTGTCGCGTCGCAGGATGAGTTGCTCGCGCGCTTCTTGGATATTGTCGAGAGTGATCGGCTGGCTGCGGTCGCGCGCGGCTTTGTTCCGGAAGCAGGCTTGATAGGCCAGCGCATTCACCAGCCAGGGCTGGCCGCAGGTAAGTTCCCAGAACTTGTCCAGGGCCTCATCGGTAATGGCCTGGCCGGTCTCGCCGACGTGCTGGCCGAGCAAGTCGCGCATCTCGACCTCCGAGAAGTCACCCAGGCGCAAGGACTCGGCCTTGATGTTGAAGGCGCTGCCCCCAAGCACGATCTCCCCGCTAGAGGAGCGAATGCGATAGTCGCGCACATCACGCACGCCGCACAGAACGACGCATTGGGGGAAATGCCGCGGTCGGTCGCGATATCCGCTACGGAGCTGCCTGAGAACGGAGATCAGGGTGTCGCCCACGAGGGAGTCGATCTCGTCAAGGAACAGCACCAGCGGCTTCGGATCGGCGGCCGCCCATTCCGATAGCACGCGATTCAGAGCGGAGTGGGGGCCGGAACTGTCGAGAGTGCCCGACCACGTTTCCGCTACCGTACGGTCTCCGATGGTGCGTGATGACTCCCTGGCAAGAACGTCGAGAATTGCCCTCATGGCCGCGCCCACGTCCTCGCGGGCCGCTTGCGCAACCTCGACATTCACGTAGACGCACCGGTACCGGCCGCTGCCGTTCAACTCATCCAGCAGCGCCCCCAGCACCGTGGTCTTGCCGGTCTGGCGGGGGGCGTGGAGGACGAAGTACTTCAGCCTCCCAATCAGCGTCAGCACTTCGTCCAGGTCGATACGGGAAAGCGGCGGAACACAGTAGTGATGCTCCGCGTTGATCGGTCCCTCGGTGTTGAAGAAGCGCATGGCGTGCGATTGGCTCTCACGCGACGGCCCGCGAAGCAAAACCGGCCGCATAGACAGACGAATTGGCCTCTCGGATTCCTACATGATTCTAGCGGGTCGATATCGAGAGACGGACGCACTCCCGGAGACTTGGCTGATATGCAGGGAATGGCTGGCGTGTAGGATTTCAGGGCTCGTGATCTCCAGCTCAGGCTGCGAGTCTCGATAATTCAAGGCGTGAAGTGACGACTGGGTCAACGCTCGTGCAGTCACTCTAGGGCACGAGCACGGGCGACGACAACCTGCCGATCCCCTCACGCTAGCGGACGACGAATCGGCATGTCCTGACCCGGACTAGAAGCCGGCGGGGCCGCGGAATTGGCGATGGCGCTGGACGAGTTCATCATGTTGAGTCGCTACAAATGTGGAGTCGGGTACCGAAACTCTTGCGGTAGCAGTTTCTGGAGGATTCCAACTCAACATAACTAAGCTCGTGACCGGCGTTCCTAGCCGACATCGACCGGACCACGGCGATCGGACGGCGTGGAAGAGCTCGACCTCGGCTTCAACCCGCTGGCGGACCTGCGGCCGCTGGCACGGCTGCAGGCGCTGCGGCTGGGCGGCAACTAGGTCCCGTGCGGCACCAGTCGGCAGCCGCCCTGCGGGTGGTACAGGCAGGCCGGCGGGCTTGCATCCCACCACGCCTTGCACTTGACGCAGTCTTCGACAACTAAGTCCGTGCCGTATCGAATCCGGATGGTGCCGTCGACGGCCCGGCGACTCGTGCTCGCGGGCCACCTCTATTGAACCCGGCCCGTCCCCTGAGCGCAATCGCGCCGGGCCTGCGCGGTTCCCCCGAGACCCGCACGGCGGCCGGAGCATGCGGCCCCTGCTGCTAACGGCTAATCCCTCTCAGGCTCGGAACCCACACCACCAGCCTCGAGGCTACGGCCAGCACTCTACCCTCCGGTGCCAGATTGAACCGCTTTTCCAGCCAGTCCGTAACGAGACAATCAAGCCAGGAAACCTGACGATTTCAAGAATCAATCCGGGATACTACAGCCGACAGCTGGGCCAAGGTCCGCCGCAAGCTGGCCGGCTGGGCACGCCTCACGACCACGCTGCGCACGGCGGGCGGGGATCTCATCGTGGGCCGCCCGGATGCCGAACCGGGTGCTTACCCGGACGGTTCCATCCTGAGTGGGCAACGACCAATCTTGTAGTGACATACTGTCTTGGGGCTGAACTACATCACCTTTCTATTCAAACACTTCCAGTTTCGGACGGCCTCAGAATGGCGAAGTCAGGTTACATATCATGAACTCGCAACGGACCCTAGCCTTGAGGTTCGGGCTAACGCTGACCGCGTCTGCGTCACCAGCACAGAACAGCAAGGACTTGACCGCGAGCTGCCACAAGTCGGCCGGCCGCACGGCGAAAGCGTTCCCAAGCGACGCTGCCTCCGACGATCGACAAGGCAGCGCCAAGCGGGAGCAGGCCGCGTGATTCTCCCAAGACGGCTCGCTCATTGGAGCAACACGTAACGATCCCCCGCTATCGGCCGGGTCTCAGAACCCTAGCTAAGGCGTACCCTGCGCGTCCGGGGTCGCGGCCCCGGTATCCCCGCATGGTCGCAGCAGCACCTCTGTGCTCATTCCGTCGTGGCATTGCAGTTGTAAGAGCGTCTCGCCGAAGAAGGAGACGGAGTCGGTACCGATGGGCGCGGTCGCCTCGTCCGGACACCATGTTCCGCGCAGCACCAGCCTCAGCGTATGCTCCTTGGCATGCTGGAAGGCGAAATGGCTGGACGCATAGTTCAGGCCGCGAGAGACGATGTCGTCATCGAATTGCCATCCAATATCCGGGACGCTTGCAGCGAGCCGCACAGGTGTCGCTGCTTCCTCCGCCTGGTGCTGCGTTCCTTCTTCCGCCTGCTCCTGAATGATCACCGTCGCGGATTGATTGACCGTTCGGATCAGTTCGTCCTCGGGCGTCTCCACGACCTCGTAGAAGGCATAGGCCTTCATGCTCTGTTGCGGAAAGCTGACTAGGTGCATTCCGCTCTGGTCCAGCACCTCGTAGTAGGCCGAGGGGTCGGATGCGAGCTCCTCCAGCTTAGTGGCACCGGTATCGGCTGGGATCACCACATACTGGTAGCTGTCGCCGTCGGGCTTGATCCCGTGATTGAGATAGGCCTTGGCATAAGCCCCCTCGGTCGTCTCATGGTCTTCCGTCATACTCTCCTGAAGGTTTCGGGATACCACCAATGTCGCGGTGCTCGTCGCCAGGAAGTAGCTGTTCCCCACGCTGTCGGTCATCTTCACCGCCGTGCCTGCGGGGCGCTCGACCGAACTCTCGAGCCCGGTCAGTTGCTCACCGTTGACCTGAGTTGCGTAGGTGGTGTCCTCCAGGTAGGTCTGGAAGATCGTCGTATGCGTTTCGTCCTCTTGCGTGCCTCCGTAGATGTGCGTCCCCAAGGCCAGGACTTGGTCGCCGACGAAGAAATAGCTTTTCCGCCCGCGCAGGTCTGTCGGTCCGATGAACGGGACAGCCTCCAAGTCCTGCACGAAGAGACCGTGGTCTCCAAGGGTCACGCCGCCCACAAAGGTCTTCGTGTTGTAGTTCCGGTGCGTGTCCCGCTGCTTGATATCCTGCTCCCTCCGCGATGCGCGCACCGCTGATTCCCTCCGCTGCTCGATGGGATAGTGACTCGCGGTCGTTCCCGGGACGTGGTACCAGTCCCAGCCGCTGAAGAGGGCGTAACCGGAGCCCTGCTCGCTGACCGGATTGCCCGCGCTGAAGACTGTCAGCGATCCGTACGCCCAGTTCTGGCCGAAGTTGTTCTGGCGCGTGTTCAACGGCCCCTCGTAGTCCCAGAAGTACTGGCTGAAGCCCTTCGCGGTCACCAGCCAGTCCCCGCGACGGAAGAAGCCCGCTGCGGCGTAGGGCTTGATCCAGGCGCCTGACGGAGGCTCGGCCGCGGCGATGTTCTGGGCCTGCAGTTCCGCGATCAGCCGGTAGATCCCCAAGCCGCGGATCGAAAGTCCGCGCTGTCCCTCGTGGTAAGGGTTCCGCCGTTCGTCGGAGAAGTAGTAGTCCGCGTCGAAGAATTCCCCGAAGCGGCCCTTCATGTCCAGGTCATCCATGCCGTCCGAGTGGGCGAGGAATGCCATGGCCTTGGAAATCGCGCCGGAAATGCCCTCTCCGCTCCCGCGAATGAGGCGCCCTCGAAGCGCGGCGGACGGCTGGTATTTCTGCACCATCACCCGATAGCTGTCGAGTGCCAGCTTGAGGGCGTCGACGTGCTCAGTCCGGTAGAAGGCGGTTCCCTTCAACAGGTAGAGCAACCGGGCGAAGGCTTCGAAGGCGAACGGGCTGTACGCTCCCACATACGCGGTGGCATGGTGAAACCCCGTGCCGTCGGGCTTGATTGTCCCGAAGACACCCGGCTTGATCGCGATGTTCGTGTCGATGACGTGGTACAAGATGGCAGCCATGCTGCTCCGCTCGCCGGCATCTTCGATCAGCAGGTAGTACGGCCAGAAATAGTCGGAGAACAGCCGCACGCCATCTGCATTGAGATGGTACTGACGCTCGGTTTTGAAGGGCTTGGCGTAGGAGACGCCCGCTTCCTCGCGCGCGACCTGGAAGAACGCCCCGTACATCGAGCCGTGATTCACCGCCAGATTGCGGACGACCGCTCGATACTTTGCCAGCAACCCGGCTTCGGCGAGAGCGTCGCGCAGGAGGAAGACGCTCTGGATGTATCCCCCCAATCGCAGGGACTCCTCGGAGAAATCGCCGGAAGTTCGGACGAGGCCCTGCGTGAGAGCCTCAGCGCTCGCGTTGCCCGCGTGATCGGGGAGCCACGCGTCTTCGGTGAGCCCGCGGCTGTAGCTGTAGTCAAGAATCGAGAGGCAAATCAGCAAGACAAATGCGTTCTGGTAGTACGGGTTGGCCTCGTCGGAGGTTCCGGGAGTGTGGTACGCGAACGCCAGTGTCGGAAGGACCCGGTTGAACAGGTCGTGAAATTCGCTGTTGGCGTCCTCGCGCGCCTCTCGTTCCTCGTCCGTCTCATCGGTCTCGCCGCCCAGGCTCGAGACAAAGTAGGCGAGCTCGCCGCGGCGTTCGTACGGAAACGAGCTGGCGTCGCGAAGGGCCCTCTGGAAGCGGATCGATAGATCGTCCTCGAAGGCTGCCTTGGCAGCGTCGGAACTCGCGTAGTCGGTGGACTTGAAGAGCAGCAGGCTCTCGTACTTCGCGACCAAGTCTTCCAGGTTTCCTGAATTCGCATGCAGCGGTCCTGCCAGGACCAGGCACAGCCAGGCCACGAACGTGCGGAATCTTGATGCATGGACCGTCGGCCGAGTCTCGGATCGCCTGTCGGCCTCCGCTATCTGGCCGTGTCCAAGTAGCGTCACTTCCTTGCGCACTGGGCTCCTGCCTCCCAGACGTGTCGTAGTCGCAGGCGTGGCACGCGGGATAGGGACTGGAAGGACTGGTTCAAGTTCGCGGATTCGATTTGCTGCCTTAAGCACACCCATCTCTCCTTAACAGTGCCCCACCGGCATTCGTGCGGTCGCGGCAGTCCCGAAGCAGTTGCGAAATCGTGTCCGACAACCTTCCAGCGGCTCCAGGAAAAGACGGCCGGGGCAAACGCACTTCCCGGAGGTCAGCGGCGGCCGAGCAGGCATGCCGGCGCTCGTCAAGCAATTCGGCGAAAGGAAACGGGAATTCCGACTGAGCTGGAAGAGGGCCAGCGAATTCGGCGTCCCACGCACGTAAACCACTCCCACCGCTTATAGCAGTTCTCTTGCGGAGGCAGTGTGAACAAGAAAGCCAGTTCCGTGGTGTTCTCATGTATTCTGGCCTTTGATCGCAGCGAGGCGCTGGACCTGGGCGCGAACCGCCTCCGGGACCTGCACTCCGTAGCGGGGCTGTCCCAGCACGGGACGCTGCGTCTGGGCGGCGACGCCCTGACCCGGCTGGACCCGGTGTCCGGGCTGCGGCGGCTCGACCTCAGCGGCAACGCGGCGCGGGACTTCGGGTGGAAACGGACCCGCTGGCCCAAATAGCGCTCCAGTTCGCACACGGCGTCGGCGGAGAGAGCGACGAGGCGGGATTTGTGGAATCTCGAAGCGCGAACGAGCAGCGTGTGCTGGGTCCGGTCGTAGTCGCCGATCCGCAGCCGGACCAGTGCCCGCGGCGCAAGCCCGCTGTGTAGAGCAGCACAACGGCGAGGCGATAGACGGTGGCGCGCAGCGGGGAATTGGCCGTGGCCGGCAGTTGCGCGGCCTTCTCCAGTAGCGCTAGGATCTGCAGCTCACTGAAGATGAATGGGGGTTGCGCGGGGCCCCGGGCCGGGAATTGCTGCGGATCGGGCACGAAGGAACTGGGGTCGGTGCGCCGCAGGCAGAGGGCCAGCTTGCGGACAATGCGCATGAACTCGCGACGTTTCTCCGGCGTGAGGCGGGCCAGCGTGCGGTCCCATGCCGCGAAACGGTCCGGGACCGCACGAGTGCCGACACTTATAGCGACTGAACATGACGCAGGCCCCTGCAGCTGCCGATGGCGGAGGAGCAACGACATCTTTCACGTTTCCGTTAGAAATCACAAGTATAAATGTACGACATTAAGTTTATCAATATACGATGCATGACGACTGGCAGCGGTCCAGCAGTCTTGCATCTGTAAATTGGGCTAAAAGGAGTTTCGTTCCGAGCGACTACCCAAAGGACATGCCCGCGACAGGCGCTGTCACCGTGGGCGGCACTATCGAGGCTCAAGCGGCCGGTGGCTGGTTCGCGGTAGAGCTGATGGAAGGCCGGATCTACGCGATCGACCTTGAGGGCGGCACGCCGGGCCCGACGGTGCTGCGCGGGTTGCACGACGCGAACGGCTAGCGAATCGACGGGACGCAGGAACATGGGCGGCGAGGGCAACAACGCGCGTTCTGACCTTCACCGCCGAGTTGAGCGGCACCTCATGCATCCACGCAAGCGCCTATGGCTCAGCACAGGAACCTACACGGCTTGCATGACGGACGCGAAACCGGAGACAGCGGGCACGCCCGATTCGGCCCCCTTCTGATCCGGAGCGGCAGCGGCGGAGCCAGGTCGGGACCACGGCCTTCCATGCAGATCCGGGGCGCGATTCGCATGCTTGAGTCGGCAGCGGGGATCGCAGGCAGCACCGCGCCGGACATCCCCAGAGAACGCTGGAGCCGGGGTAGCAGCCAGCATGACACACCGACTTCTAGGAGGGGAAAGACCGGTCCCGAGGGGACGAGAACGGGCGAAGACTAGGTGCCGACCCCCTCACGCTGGCAGACGACGGACCGGCGCCTGCAGAACCGGGCCACGAGCCTACGAGGCCAGGCAGATGGCAGAGGCGCTGAACGACTTCTTCCGCAGGCGCAGGCAGCTCCCGATACAGGGCAGTCGCGGCATGGTTCATCTCTCCACTGGAATCCACTTATAGTTGTGTATGATATCTACACTAAACAATAACCACACATCTACACTCGTGGCTGCCCAGCAGCCTTTCATCCGCAACTTGGCGGACAGGAGAGTCTCTTCGGGTGAGACTCGGGCCTGAAGGCAGCTGTGAGAGGGATGTGGGAATCATCGGAGGGTGGTCTTGCATATCGAGTTGGAGACGCACATGACCTTGGACGATCTCCGGGGCTTTCTGGAAGGCAACGCGGAAGGGGCGGTGCTGGTGCCGGATCGGAAGCAGGCCTACGAGCACATCGGACAAGTACTACAGCGCTTTTCGTACTGGTGCCTGGGCAAGGCAGACAAGGGGTTGCTGCGGCGCTATCTGGCGCGCACCACAGGCATTTCGCGGGCTCAGCTGGCGCGGCTGATCGCGCGATATATTGCGGACGGGAAGCTAGTGGACCGGCGCAAGGGAGCGGCCAAGCCGCGCCGGCGCAAGTACGGGCGGGCGGACATCTTGCTGCTGGCCGAGACGGACGAGTTGCACGGGACGCTGTCGGGTCCGGCGACGCTGGAGATCCTGCGACGGGGCTGGAAGGTATTCGGCGACGCGCGCTTCGAGCGCTTGGCGGAGCTTTCGAACGGGCACCTGTACAACCTGCGGCGCTCGACGAAGTACCTGCAGCGGATGGGCGAGAAGGACGCGACAGGACTGCCCCAGGTTGCGGTCGAGGAGCGCCGGCCGCCACGCCCGGAGGGCCTGCCGGGCTACCTGCGGGTCGATTCGGTGCATCAAGGGGACTTGGACCGAGTTACGGGTGTCTACCAGATCGACGTGGTGGACGAGGTGACGCAGTTCCAGTTCGTGGGGAGCGTGGAGCGAATCAGCGAGGACCATCTGGTAACGGTGCTGGAGAGCTTGCTGGAATCGTTCCCGTTCCGTGTGCGCGGCTTTCATTCCGCCAACGAATCCGAATACGCGAGCTACCGAGTGGCGGGGCTGCTGGAGGAGCTGCGGGTGGGGGAGCTCACCGAGTCGGGGCCGCCGCGCAGCAAAGGCAACGCCCTGGTGAACAGCGAGAACAGAACTGTGGTCCGCAAGCATCTCGGCTGCGGCCAACCCCTGGGGCGGTGCGCGGAGCGGATGGATGCGTTCAACCGCGAGGTGCTGTTGCCGTACCTGAACTATCACCGCCCGTGCTATTTCCCGAGCGAGGAAGTGGATGCGAACGGCACGGTTCGCAAGCTCTACCGGCGGCAGGATCTGATGACGCCATACGAGAAGCTGAAGTCGCTACCGGGAGCGGAGGCCTGCTTGCGGCCCGGGATCGACTTCGCGTCCCTAGAGGCGCAGGCGCGCGTGCGGAGCGACAACGAGGCTGCGCGGCGGCTGAACGAGGCGCGCGACGAGCTGTTCGCGGCGATCCGGAGGGATCTGGCGCGCGCGGCCTGAGGGCGGGGCTGACTATCGGCCACAGTTTGCCGCTCGGTAGGTGCCGTCGCTGCAGCGGTGGCTGCACATCGAAGGCCTGATGCTTGCGTCCTACGCCGTGCGGCACTTCCTGCACGCGGTCGCGCGGCCGGGCGACGAGGACCCTGACCGCTATTTGTTCAACCATGCCGCGAGGGTTGTCCGTCGCCGGGTCCAGATTCCCGGGGCTTCCCCCTGGGGGCCGCAAGCAGGCGATCGAGCAGGCCGCCACACACGAAGTTCTCGAGGAACGCGCCGAGTCGAGCCGAGGCCAGAGTAAGCCGCGCGGCGTGAAGGGGACGATGAGCGAATACGAGGTTCGTCATCGGCAGCGGTGCATGCGCTCCCCGCAAGGCGTGCTACGCTGGCCTTGGCTGGTACCGGCCCCGCGTCCCTGAAATCCGTAGGGTATAGCCCTGCCAGACTGCCGGGCGGCCGCGTCGGATCGGGAAATCATGGCGGCGCAAGAAGAGCTGGAGCTTCCAGGGCGCCTGCGCGGGCTCTTCGACAACGCGACAGGCTTGCTCGCCGAGTTCATTGACCTCGACAAGGTGCTGCTGGGCGGTGGAACGGTATTGGCCGCAAGGTGGCAGCACCGTCAGAGTTTCGACATCGACCTGTTCATGGATCCTGCGGTCTTCGAGACTGCCATCTTCCACAAACTGACCGAATTCGAGGACAGGTTGGCAAAACATCCCTTCGGGCAGATCTCGAGTGTCGGATCGACAGGATGCACGATCATCGGCACTCCTGAAGGAAACGTCGACATCGTTGGCAGCCGGCCGGCCACCGGTTGCAGCTGGTCCGCCGAGCGCGTGGCCGGCAGTCCCGTTCATGCCGAAACAACGGCCGAGATCCTCGCCAAGAAGCTGCATCGCCGGATGCTCGAGCAGGGGCGCGTGGTTCCACGCGACCTATACGACATCGCGGTTGCTCGGCAAGTTGATCCACGCGCGCTGGAGACGGCATGGGCAGCCGAGCCGATTCGCTCCAGCGGCCCCCTGCTGGCCTGCCTGAACAGCTTCGGAGCGCGATGGATGGAGCGTCAGAATGAGCCCGTGATCCAGGCGCGGTACCCGCGCCTGGAACGCAACGCCGTCGCGGCGATGCTCGATGATGTTCGCACCCGGACGGCGTCGATCATCGAGATGCGCGGCAGGTAGCGCCATGCCCATCAACCTCGAACGAGTGCGCGAGGCCTTCTATGGCCCCCGGCTGGCCATCCCGCTGGATCACCGGCCCACCGCGGAGGAAGTCCTTGCAGAGCACGAGCACGTGGCAATCGAGTCGATGCTCTCCCTCGGCCTTGACCCAGCCCGGGCGGGGCTGGGCGAGCACGGCTCGCTCATCGGCGGCCCCGGGAAGCCCTTGCGGGTGGTCGGCCGCCCCATCCATCGCCTGTTGCGCCTGCCACCCTTGCCACTGGAGTGGTTCGACTACCCCGAGGCCAGGTGCCACTGGACCCCTCGCGGAAGCGCGCGGGATGCCGACAGGCGACAGGCCGAACTGCTGAAGAGCCTGGTGCAGCGACACCTCGCGGGGTTCCCCGTACGACCGGAGCCGGCCACGTTGCGCGCGTGGATCCAGTCACCGGAGACGTCGTCCCCGAACAGGCCGGCACTTTACAACATCTTTGAGAACATCTCGATGATGGAGTGCATGCAGCTGCTGGACCAGGGGCGCTTCTCGGTCTACGAGGTCGCCCGCGCCATCACCTTTTCAGAGGCTGGCGCGCCGGACCTGATCCAGTGGCTGCACCAATTCGCATGGGACCCCCGCCAACGCTAGAGCCCCCACGCCTGCGCGGACACGCCAGCGATGCGAGCACGAGACCCCCGACCCGCAAGATGTCGATGGCCGCCTTAAAACCCCGGCGGACCGACAGGCCGGCTCCCCAGTTGACCCGTTGCGGGCGTTCCCCCTGCACTCACAAGCATCGCCGCCAGGTGGCTGCCAAGCGAGATCTGATGAACTCCTGAAGAGCAATCTGCACCATCAGTGCAGGCGCTTGCCAGGCTTCGGATATGAGACCAGTCCCGGGAGCCGCCGAAATCGGGTCGCCGCGGGCCACGCGGCTTCCGCCGTGACGCAATCGCCGAAGAAATCTGGGTTTGTTTGCCATGCCCCGCGCGCAGGCGCGATCGCACCGCTTGAGCCCCCGTTGGGAAGGGACAGTCCAGGGGTACGAAACGGGATCCGGCTCGCTCGCGCGCTGGGCGGACGCAAACGGCCTGTCCAGCCTCGAGGGCCTGGACGAGAGCGCGATGCGGGCGTGGATGGAGAGCTGGACGTCTACTCCAAGCCCCCCTTCGCCGGTCCCGCCCAGGTCCTCGCCTACCTCGCCCGCTACACCCATCGCGTCGCCATCTCCAACCACCGCCACACGCACACGGCCGAGTAGGAGTCAACTAGAAACACGTCCGCGACATTGCCGACCGCGAATCGGAACACTGGCAGCAGGATTGACCGCAAGGCACATTTAGACCAGTCTGAATATGGTCTGTTTTGCCGACCCCTAGGAATTGAGGAGGCTTGACGCGTGTCCGTGATCGGTGCATTCGAGGCAAAAACGCATTTGCCGCAACTTCTACGACGAGTTCAGGAAGGTGAACGATTCGTCATCACAAAACACCATCGTCCGGTGGCCGAACTAATTCCATTCAGACAGCGCGACTCCGCAAGAATCCGCGCTGCAATCGATCGATTGGCGGCGTTTCAGAAAACTCACAGCCTGCGGGGGCTGCCAGTCCGCCAGTTGATCGAGGACGGACGTCGTTTCTGATGGCGTTCGTGCTGGACTGCTCGGTGACCATGGCGTGGGTTTTCTCCGACGAGGCCAGCGAAGCAACAGGCCGATTGCGTGAGACCCTGATCGAAGACACCGCGTTCGTCCCGGCGCTCTGGCCGATCGAGACCGGAAACGTCCTGTTGATGGCGACCCGCAGGGGACGGATTGCCACGGATGACTGGCATCAGATTCGGGTGGATCTCGAGGCATTGCCTATTCACATCGATCCCGTCTCCACAGATCGGGTGTGGGGTGCCGTGCTGGATCTCGCCCACGCGCACCGGATCTCGGTGCATGACGCGATGTACCTCGAACTAGCGCTGCGGATGCGGCTGCCCCTCGCGACATTGGACCGGGCGCTCGCAGCCGCCGCACAGGCTAAAGGGGTCGAAGCGCTGTGGGCCACCTAGCCGCGGAGAGATTCGGACTTCGCCGAGCTGTGACTTGCATGCGAAGCTTCGCCAGGCGAAGTGCCGCGATCCCAGTCCAGCGTGCTTCCGAAAGTGACAGGTCCCGATCACGACCCCATTGGAATGTACGCCGTAGATTCCAGGGTCAACAGCGTTGCGCCACCGTTGTTCGTGCACGCCCTCTCCAATGACGGTAGGGCCCGCGATGCCACGATTGCGCTGCTGCAGTTCGAGAAGTGGTGGATCGCGGTTCGCTCCCTAGCCATTTTCGAAGATCAGGAGTCGATCAATCGAAAAGTGCTGGTGCGCTCCAGCGACGTGTGCGAGAAGCAGTATTCCAGCCTGACCCCGAATCGGGAGCGGGTCACCCGCTTTCTGAGCTAGAGCAGTTTGCGTTGACCGCGAATTAGCGCCTGCAGTGACTGGGGCCGGGGGCAGCAGAGACGGGCTCTGCCCAGTTTCCGACAGTCTTCCGTGCTGATGAGACAAGCTGGATCCGGTCTCGCCACCCGGGGACCCGTGCCAGCCTGGTGGACAAAGACGTTTCTTGCAGTCATCCATCGGGCCTTCACGAAGTCGGCTGCCGATCCGGTCGGTTGTGCTGCCGATTACGGGCACCAGGGAAGGAGACTCAGTGGTGCGGACCGGCACGGCACAGAGGAGCCGCGAGCCTGCGCCCGCTATTGCACTCCAACCCTCGCATCAGCCCCCAGCTGTGCGGCAGCTGCGCCAGTGGCACTCCAATATGTGGAATGGCTGCGTTTCCATAGCCGCCCCAAACTCGGCGGCGCTGAACAACCTGGTGCTGCCGCTAATCCTGCCGCAGAAGCTCGGCACGGTGCAAGACGCGCAGATCCTCTACGTCGCGAACACTGGCAAGGCGCTGCAGTTCCTGCTCGCGCGGGCCTAGCTGGCCGGAAGGCCCTCCCCGCCGAAGCAGTTCGTCCAGATTCATGCTTGACAGGGTCGCCGATGTAGAGTTCCGGCAGGTGTCCCGGACCGATCTGAGTTCGCCCCTCCAGTGCGAGTTCCCGCTGGCGGCGGTCGGCCTCTACCGCAGCGTGTTTCGGTTGTTTTCGGACGCTGTGTAGCCCACGAACCGGGTCGGGTCGGTGCCGTTCAGGTATTCCTCGACCTCGGTGTAGCCGTCGCGTTCTCTGTCTAGCGTGGGATCCGCGGCGGCGCGAGAATCGAGTCCGAACTGCTCTTCCCACGCGTCGGGCATCCCGTCCCCGTCGCTATCGGCTGGCGGCGGCAAACCTGCTAACTCCGGCCATCCCCCCACATCCTCCGGCGAGTCGACAATGCCGGACGGCTTGGATGCATCAATTTCTGGATGCGCTTTCTTGTATCCCGTTCCTTCGTACGTCGCGTCGCCTCGGCGTGTCTTCTCGACGACACGTCGATCGACGACATCCCGTTTGGGCAAGCTCGCGCCCGCATCGCGAAGGACGTCACGGTAAGCCTCTTCCGCTGATTGCTCGTGGATCGGCATCGCCGGCCAGGGCTCGTCGAGCTTCAAGACGGAAACGTGAGCATTCCCGTGCTGCGGTTGCACCCCGCCCTTCCAGTTATCTCGCGAGACGGCGGGACTCCCATGCATGAAACTGCCGGCGATGAACCACCTACCGAAGTCGTCAGCCTCGTCTTGCGACGAGGAGTTCGCGATCCGGCGCGACACCGTGCCGGCAATCGTCGCGGGGCCGGGCTTGTAGTAGTTGCCGACCATGTTGACGACACACTGACTGAACTTCGGGTTGCCTTGCTCCTGTTTCTCGCCTCCGGAGGCGCTGTTGATGCCCCAGTTGAAGATCACGTTGTTGCGATGGTCCGTATATCCGCAGCCTGAAGCGAACCCAGGATTTCGGCTGCTGTGGTGCGCCAGCAAGTTGTGATGGTAAGTGCTGTAGTTGGACCCTCAGATCCCGCCGAATCCATGATGGCCTTTGACGTGGTTCGATTCGTACAGGCTTTCCGAGATCAGGCACCACTTGACCGTCACGTTTTCACCGTGATAGAGCGAGACGGCTTCATCGATGCTCCAACTAGCGGAAAGATGATCAAGAATGATGTTCTTGTGGTAGCGGCTCGATATGGCATCGGTGTCGTCGCCGGACTCGTCGCCGAGCCGGACGCGAAGGTATCGGATCACCACCTCGTCGGCGTCGAGCTGAATCGGATGCTTGCGCACGGCGACGCCGTCTCCGGGGGCTGTCTGACCGGCGATGGTGACGTAAGGATTGGAGATCTTCAGCGGACTCTCCAGGATGATCGTGTCCGAGACACGGAAGACGATGACCCTCGGCCCTTCGGCTTCAACAGCCGCGCGCAAGCTCCCCCGGGCCGCTATCGTCCAGGTTCGTCACCGCGATCACCGGTCCTTCCCTGCCGCCTCGGGTCATTGAGCCGTGGCCTTCCGCTCCCGGAAAAGCAGGAACGCGCGGAACCTGCCCAAGCGCTTCCGGTCCGGCGATCGCCACGAGAAGGCCGCTTAGAACGGCGAGAACAATCCGCATGGGAGTAAGAGAATTCATCTTGGATCTTTCGATGCTACTGCGAGCCGAGACTGGCTCTCGCCGCCTCGTTAGGATCATGGCTACTCGGATTCCGCAGAGCAAGCGCGGACCACCAGAGCGATGAACGCCGTTGCACCGAAGGTATTGCAGCCAGAGTCGGGCGAAGCGTACCCCTATGGTCCACCCGCTCGGAGTCCCGACGGCGTGATCGATGTGGGCGAAGGGGTTCCCTTTTGCCCACTTCAGATCAGTTGATGGTTTGTCCCCGGCGCAGCTCATCGAGCGTGTAGCCTTCATCGAGCAATTCGTGCAGCCAGGTTGGTCTGCGGCCCCGGCCAAACCATCGCAAGGTATCGTCTTGCGGGTGGACGAAGCGCCGCTCAGCGCCTTGCGGTGATCCCTCGCCTTGGAATGGGATTAGCAGTACGGCTTCTTCATCAACCCCGTGCGCCTGTTCCTTCCCGTCTCGCCACAACGGTTGGTTGGGGTTTCTCTTGAGGTGCTCCCATCGTTCGAAATGAAACTTCCACTCCAAACATAGCGTTCCGCCTTCCGTCATCTGGTCCCCACATCCATTTCGAAACAGGAACAGCATCAACAGCGGGGCACCTCGGCCAGTCCCGCCTCCGATTAGAGACCGGCACTCCCCAGGGTCCGGTGTGCCCACGATCGCAACGTGCGCTCTTCATCTTCATCGCCCATGGATCGGCATCGTAGCTGCCCAGGGCTTCTGTCAAGCTCCGCTCTTGAGGCGCCAGCCTGGCACCTCAAGTTTCGAGCGCCAGGCTCCAGAGCTGGCCATCCGGCCAGCTTCGGCTGCGCGAGGTTTCCCTTCAGCCCGACGTTTGGACGTCACAATCTGTGATGCCCAACGCTCGGGCCGCTAGGAACACGTTCCTGTTGACCTGCCTGCGAATTGTAGTTACACTTGTAGTTACGTGAATGAAGGGTTCCTGATCCGTGTTCGAGTGGGACGACGACAAGAAACGGAGCAATCTCACCGAACATGGTCTGAGCTTTGAAGATGCGGAAGCCGTGTTCTCCGGGCCGTGCGTCACCAATGAAGACGCACGGCGCGAGTACGGCGAGCAGCGCTTCATCACGCTCGGCCAGCTAGACGGCCGTACGGTGGTGATCGCGCACACGCCGCGCGGGGAGAACACACGGATCATCTCTATGAGAAAGGCCAACAGCCGTGAGCAAGAAAACTATCAAGAGCGACTTGAAGCGTCTCGACGCGATGAAGGATGAGGATATCGACTACAGCGAGATCCCCGAGCTGGACGAGGCATTCTTCCGGGATGCGCGGGTCGTGACCCCGCCCGGAAAAAAGCAGCTAACGATCCGCGTCGACGCGGACGTTCTGGACTGGATGAAAGGCCAGGGCAAGGGCTACCAGAGCCGGATTAACGCCGTGCTGCGCGCCTACTACGAAGCCCATCGGGACGAGGCGCAGCGCTAGGCCGAACGCTCTACTCAGAACACCATGTACGAACGCGTGCATCCTTGGCGGACCTCGCTTCACGGCGACGACGGTTACAACCCGCGCGACGTGCAGGTGTGGGACTGCGGCTTTGGCCTGCAATGGCTGACGGGCGTTTTTCGCGATGACCGCCGCTTGCAGCGTGGTGCTGCCGCTCATCCTGCCGCAGAAGCTCGGCACGGTGCAAGACGCGCAGATCCTCTACGTCGCGAACGCTGGCAAGGCGCTTCAGTTCCTGCTCGCGCTGGCCTAGCTGGACGGACTGCCCTCTCCGCCGAAGCAGTCCGGCCAGATTCATGCTTGACAGGGTCGCCGATGTAGAGTTCCGGCAGGTGTCCGGCGATCGAGGAACGCGCCGAGTCGAGCCGAGGCCAGAGTAAGCCGCGCGGCGTGAAGGGGACGATGAGCGAATAAGAGGTTCGTCATCCCCGGCCCTTGTCCCGGAAAATCCGCGACTGGGAACCGGAAATTGTCGCTCCATCATGCGAAGTCAACAGTACTGCGTTTAGGCCCCCGGCACCTCCACGGCGACCTGACCCTGGCAGCGAATGTGTCGAAAGGCATCTCCTCCTTTCGCCCTGCGATGCAGATTGGGCGCGGAAACTCGAGTTTCACTCCGACCAGCACTGCGTCGTTTCCGCCAGCGGTCTCTCTAGTCTTCGGACTCTCGGCCCAGTTCGTCGGCGAGTCGTCGAACGCATTCAGCACGGGAACGTCAATCACGCTGCGCCGACGCCGAATCAAGCCCTGTCTTGCGGCAAGCCGCCGGTAGTCTTACCGCACGTGAATCGCGAGCGGCACGCCCGTTAGTCCGAGACGAAAATCGGTTGACCAGCACACACTGATCCGGTGTGTGTCCATTGCGTGCAGGCCGATCGAGTCAGCAAGGGTCAGGTTCTGATCCGGGAAGCGACGCATCAGCGCGGTCGCCGCTTCGATCTCGCGGTCCTTTGTAGGGATTAGCTCGAGAGGTCGTATGCATTCGACCATGGCAAGGAATTGCAACGCTTTCGTACGGTCGTAACGCTTTAGGAACCAGCCGTGTCCCTCTGCCAGGACGAGCGGAGTCGTGATCAGCCGAGGAGGATTGGAAAAAAGGCGCAGGAAGAGGTCGTGCCAAGTGTCCGACCGGTCGGCGAATGCGATAAGCGCAGAAGTATCTACGTACGCTTCAACGCTCAGTGCCATACACGATTTCGTCGATGCGCTCGCTCGACCGGGGGTCGCCCGTCTCGACCATGCCGGCGTAACGCATCCAAGGCTTCGACCCATCCGCGGGGATCACGGCACGCAGGGATCGCCGCAGTAGCTCGGCAAGTGAGATGCCAAGCCGAGCTGCTTCCCGCTTGGCTGCGTCGTATTCCGCTTTCTCCAGACTGATTTGCGTCCTGATCATGGTAACACTGTAGAATTAATTGTTATCATTTGCAAGCGGGCCAGTCAATGATTCGCCAGTCGCGGTTTTGAGTCCGAGGTCTAGGGATCGCAGGGAGCGATCCAGGTTGGTCCGCGGGAGGGTGTCGCAATAGATCGCCCGATCCCCACGTCAGAGACGCCTGGGGCATTCCGGCGCTCCACATGATGGTCACTTGGATCGAGAACGAGATTCGCTTGTTCAAGTACTCGGCTGAGGTCGGCGGGGAGATGCTCCTGGCCGCGGGAGCGGAGGACATCCGCAAGATCCAGACTCCGTGATGGCCCGGAGGCTCCATGCAGGAAGTCGGCACGGCGCGCATGGGGAACGACCCGCGCAAGTTCGTTCTCAACAATTGGAACAAAGCCCGCGACGTGAAGAATCTGTTCATAACTGACGGGGCCGCCTTTGTGACAACTGGCTGCCTCAACCCCACGCTCACGATGCTGGCTCGTGCCGGGCGGGTGTCTGAGTACTTGCTCGACGCAGCCAAGCTCGGCGATCTCGGCTGATGCCAAGCAGCGCGACCGACGGACTAGCGGCTCCCCCTCGTGCCGGTTGAAGCCGCATTCTTGTTTTCGGAGCGAAGCCCTATAATTCGAACTGGCCAAAGCAGGTCCAAAGGAATTGTTCTACTCAATCGAGAGACTCATCGCTCCCGCACTCTTGGCGCTTGTTGCTGGCTCCTCAACGGCCGCTGAAATTGAGCTGGACGAGCTGAACTTCGTCGAAGTCTTCCGGGGTGTCTCGGGTGCCACGTCGATCACCCATGCGGGCGACGGTTCCGGACGGCTCTTCGTCACGGAGCAAGCCGGCCGGGTCTTGATCCACGATGGCGAAAGCCTACTGACGACGCCGTTCCTGGATATTCAAGGGCGGGTCCGGGCCGGCGGCGAGCGCGGCCTCCTCAGCGTCGCGTTCCATCCGGACTACTCTGCGAACGGGTACTTTTTTGTCAACTACACCAACCTCAGCGGAGCCACCGTGGTCTCGCGCTTTGACGTCACCTCCGATGCGAACGTGGCCAACGCGAGTTCGGAGACGATTTTCCTCCAGGCAGCCCAGTCGCAGCGGAACCACAATGGCGGCCAGATTCAATTCGGACCCGACGGTTACCTCTACATTGGCATGGGCGACGGCGGCGGGGCGGGAGACCGGAGCAACGTGGCTCAAGACCTGAGCACCGTGCTCGGGAAAATGCTCCGGGTCGATATCGATCAGGGATCTACTGCGAGCGCGCCGTCTTCAAATCCCTTTCTGGAGACGCCAAACGCTCGCGCCGAGATCTGGGCGTACGGACTGCGCAATCCGTGGCGGTTCAGCTTTGACCGGCTCACTGGCGACATGTTTATCGCAGACGTGGGCCAGAACGCGATCGAAGAGATTTCATTCCAAGCTTCCGATAGCGAGGGCGGAGAGAACTATGGTTGGCGGCTGATGGAGGGCTCGAACTGCTACAACCCGTCAGCTAACTGCAATAGCGCCGAATCGCTTGTCCTGCCGGTTCTGGAGTACGCAAATCTTGGCGGCAACTGCGGCGGCTCGGTCACTGGAGGCTATCGCTACCGAGGCGCGAGGCATCCCCAGCTCTCCGGCACATACTTCTTCGCTGACTACTGCACTGGCGAATTCTTTGCAGCGTCCGAAGAGGCCGGCACCTGGAGCAAGACCAGACCCCGCGAAACGGAGATTAGCATCAGGACATTCGGCGAGGACGAGGCCGGTGAGATCTACTTTGCTGACTCCAGCGTCGTCTATCGCATCGAAGCGCCCCGGCCGGCCCCAACAATCTCGGCGGGCGGCGTGGTGAGCTCAGCGACATTTCAAGTCGGGTCAGGCCTTGCGCCGGGCAGCCTTGCCACGGCGTTTGGGGTCGGCCTCGCCACGACGACAGCGGTTGCTGGAGGTTTCCCCTTGCCCAGCGAGCTCGGCGGCGGGTCAATGACCTTCAACGGTGCCACATCTGCTCCGCAGATCCTTGCCGCACCCGGCCAGCGGAACTTTCAGGTGCCTTGGGAACTGGGCGGACTCGCGCAGGCGACACTCACCGTCACGGTCGGCGACGAGACCAGCCCCGAGGTTGAAGTTCCCCTTGCTCGGATCAGCCCTGGCGTTTTCGTCTTGAACTACTCCGGTCAGGCCGCGGCCCTGATCGCCTCCACTGGAGGGATTGTCGCTGGGCCCGCAGGCCCGTTCCCGGGAACCCGCCCAGCCCAGCCCGGCGAGACCCTGGAAATCTTCGCGACGGGGCTCGGTCCGGTGACAAATCCGCCCGCCACGGGGGCTGCGGCCCTGGCCGCCCCCGTCTCAGCCACGGTAGAGACTGTCAGCGCGCGGGTCGGCGGCGCTTCGATGCCCGTAGTTTTCTCCGGCCTCGCAGCTGCATTCGCCGGCCTCTACCAGGTCAACGTGGAACTGGCGGACGACGTTCCAACAGGAAACTCCGTGCCGCTCGTCATCCAGGTCGCCGGGATCGATTCGAACACAACGTACATCGCGGTGCAGCCAGCGGAGACAAGCACGACCGAGGAAGTCGCCCCGTAAACACGCGCCTGTGCTCGGCCGATCCACCTAACAACTCGTTAGGGACGGACCTTTGAATTGCCCTGATCCATCTTGGGAATCCCCATTCCGAGGCCCTTGGCAAAGCGCCGTCATAAGGCGCTGGAGGCGCGGCGCGGCCACGAGTTACAAGAGAACGTCTTCTCGACGGAGGAAGGGTTGCTCTTCGGCCACGAGAATCGATGGCAGGTGCCGACTGATACCGGCGATTGCTACGGCCTGGATCTCGGGAATTCGGCTTAGCGATGGCCGCATGCGCGAATGCGCTTGCGCCGGGCTTGCGAACCCTGAATCTGAGCGATTTCATCGGCATCAGCGGCTGCAGTAACTGAAGCCGGGGGCCGCAGAGACCGGCTCTGTCCACTTCCCGACAGTCGTCCGTGTTGATGAGACAGGCTGGATCCTGTCTCGCCGCTCGGGGACCGGCGCAAGCTAGGCGGACAAAGACCTTTCTTGCAGCCACCCATCGCATCTTCACGAAGTCGGCTGCCGATCCGGCCGGTTGTTTCAGCGATTGCGAGCACCAGATCCGCACCGCGTGCAGGGTCCAGCCGGTCCAGCCGTCCAGGCAGCGGAACGTGTCGCCCCGGCCCTTGTCGCAGGTGGCGTCGATGTGCAGGGCATAGCCGCGGGGCATGGAGGCGCGCAGGGCCGGGGCCTGCCGCCAGTGCAGCGCCTCCAGCGCCGCCAGGAAGCGATCGCCCAGCGCGGAGACGGAACCGGACGAGAGTGCGATGCCCTGGCGGTCCAGGGCCGCGCGGATCTCCTCGCGCTGGAGGTGACGGTGATAGCGGGCCAGCCCGACCCAGGCGATCAGGTCGTAGCCGTAGCGCTGGCCGGGCGGGACCAGCCCGGCCAGCTCCCGGGAGACGGCGGGCGGCGCGGACCGGCAGGGGCGGCACCGCTTGCGGATCTCCCGCGCCAGGACCGTGCCAGCCGCCAGCGTGACCAGCACCCGGGTCTTGCTCTTCTGCACGCTCAGGGCCCGGCCGCAGTGCAGGCAGCGTTCCTGCTCGGCAACGAAATCGACCCGCGGCAGAGCCCCGCCGACGAGCGTGGCGCGGGCGATCCTGGCGCCGGCCCAGCCCGCCTCGCGGGCCTGTTCCAGCAGCAGCGTCAGCAGGCCGCAGACCCCCCTTTTTCGCCGGCTCCGGCGAGTTCGAAGCGATCGAACACCGCCTGCACCCGCGCCAGGGGGATGGGAGGGGAGTGGCCTTGCAGGCGCCGGGCCACCTCCGCCGGCAGCGATCCGGGATGGCGCACCAGCACCAGCAGCACCTCGATGATGAGTTCCGGCTCCAGCGCTGCGGCGGGGCCGGCCTCGCGGCTGGCAGCGAGGCGGGTCTGGCGGGCCTGGAGCTGGCGGTCCCCGTCCGCTCCGTCGCAGAGATAGACATAGACCCCGCCGAGACGCTCGCGACGGGCGCGGCCCTGGCGCACGGCGGCGAGCAGGAAGGGGTGCACGGGCACGTGCAGGAGGGCGCGGAGTTCCTTGTCGGTGACGCCGTCCTCGGATGCTTCGAGCAGGCGCTGGACGGTGGCGGCGAGGGAGCGGTCGCGAGAGAAGTGGACATCGCCGAGGGAGAGCAGGCCGAAACGGTCGAAGCGGGCGGGATCGCGGTCGGTGTAGAAGCGGCCGTTGTGGTTGTAGCTGCGCAGGTAGCGGACCTGGCGGAGGTAGCGGAAGGTGGTGCGAGCAGAGACATTGCCGAGGGCATGCTGGAGTTGTTCGAGGGTGACGGGGGAGCTGGAAGCGAGCAGGGGGACGAGCAGGTCGGGGGATCGGGCTGGCATGGTGTCAGAGTATATCATTTAGTGCCCCGCAATATCTATAGCCTGACAACCTGGGGTCGGCTAGATCCTGCCAGTGGGCGGGTATTAGCCCGGAATCAAGGGAAAACAGTGCTCTTGTGCCGGGAAAATGGCACAGTATGCAAAATCTGGACTCGTCTAACTCCAGCTATACCAATGACTTCGCAATCCCTAACTGAATTCTGACGCGGTAGCCCTTGCCCCTTCAAGAGCTTGCGGAGAAAGCGCTTGGCTGCCTTTGAGCCCTGGCGGCGCGAGACCGGAACAACCAGGAGGTCGCCGCCCTGGCCCTCCGCCCTCCAGAGACAGCGGCGTTTCCCTCGGATCTTGATGAAGACCTCATCCACATGCCAGACATCGCCGAGCTGACCATGCCGACAGCGCAGGCTCCGAGCAAACGCGGGATCGAATCTGCGACACCGCAATCTGATCGCCTCTTAGGGCACGGTGAGGCCGCGCTCGGCGAGAAGGTCTTCGACATCCCGGAAGCTGAGGGCGAACCGATCATAAAGCCACACGGCGTGACTGATGATCTCGGGTGGGAAGTGGTGGCATCGATACCAAGATTCCACTGTCTATTGTCCCCCCGGGGGGAGCCAACTTGACAGTACCTCCTTGAGCTTTCCCGACGTCAATGCCTAGGTTGGCCACTCAGGTTCTGGAAACTCCAGAGAGGACCGGAATGCCTTCGAGACCGCAGAGGATTGCAGGCATCCGGGTGGACGGCGCACCCGCCAGGATCAGCTATAGTGGACGAGTTGGCTGACACGCTCGTTGTGTTCTCAGCTCGGGCTCGCCGCGACCTGCGCCGAATTGATCCGCGAACGCGCACCCGCATCGTTGCCGGCATCGAGCAGTACGCGGAAACGGGTGCTGGTGACATCAAGCGCGTACAGACTCAGACGGGCCTTCGTCTCCGGGTTGGCGATTGGCGAGTGTTTTTCACGCGGTCGTACGAAGGCGTCGTTGAGATTGACGCCATCCTCCATCGGCGTGAGGCGTACCGACGGTCGTGATCGCTGTACGGGCAAGCTCGCGGGCGGGCGGCGCGAGGCGGATCAGGACTCGACTCCCAACTCCCGCTTGATTTCGGCCATCGTGAAGGTACGCCCGGCGGCATGGTCCGCACGCCCCTCTTCGATCGCACGCAATGCTTTTTTGCTCAGCTCTTCGCTAACCGGCACTGCCCGTGGTCGCTCTGGCTCAACTTCACGCGGGCGCGTCTGTGCAGGCGCGGTCTTTTCAAGCCTTGGCATCTTGCGATCTCCTCAGTGGCCGTTCAATGACCAGCACTATCACACTCAATCATACTCGTCGGCCATGTTATCAACCCCCAGATCCCCGGTTGATCTGGTTGTCGCGACTCGCGGGCCGGCTTGGGCCAGCACCTCATTCAACTTCTCGACAAACGGCAGCGTCGGCGCTTCGGGCCAATCCCCCGCCGTAAGGAACAACGCCGCCTGCTCCACCTCGCGGCTTCCCATCGCCATGAAGCCAGTCCTGTCTTGATTCGCTTCAGCGCCTCTCCCGGGCCGGCTCTCGCCACAGGCTCCTAGCAGAGGAAGCGAGAGCGCGACCGTCGCAGGGCCGGGGACCGTCTTGCCGCTCGTCCAAGACCCATCCGGCCGGGAACGGCTCGGCACCGGGCCGCGATGCCGGTTCCAGCCTCGCCACCGGTCCCGGATTCCCCGGGTCCCCGGTCAAGCTAGCTACCGCGAGGAAATCCTCCGTGGTTGGCCCATCGGCCTGGGACGCGGTCTCGTCTGTCTGGCGAGAACTCGGGTGCGAGGGCCTGCCGACACACCCGGCAAGCCCTTTGCAACTCCCTCCCCGCGAATCCCGCCGCTGCCTCCTCGCCTGTCGCGCCCACTGTGGCTCCGCCACCCATGCCTGAGAAGTCCTAGTCTCACCCGAAGAAGCAATCTGACAATGCGCACTTCGAAGTATGCGGCAACCCAGGCTCTGGTAGAGTACGGCAGCGAGCCTTGGGAATGCGGATGGAACGGATGGCAGCCTTGGCGCTCGCGGGGGCGCTCGCTGCGGCGGGAGTTTCGGGGGAGACGCGGGTATTGGACGGAATGGAGTTCGCGTGCGTGCCGGTGGGGGAGTTTCTGATGGGCTCGACCAGTTCCGAAGCGAGCGATAACGAGCAGCCGGTGGCGTGGGTGCGGATCAGCGAGGGGTACTGGCTGGGCAAGTACGAGGTGACGCAACAAGAGTGGGAGGCGGTGATGGGAGAGAACCCTGCGGGATCCTCGCGGTGCCGTCGTTGCCCCGTGGAGAACGTGTCGTGGGATGACGTGCAGGAGTTCATCGAGAAGCTGAACGGGCGGGCCGGGGGTGCTGTGTACCGGTTGCCGACGGAGGCGGAGTGGGAGTACTCGGCACGAGCGGAGACCGCTACAGCGAGGATCTTGACGCGATCGCGTGGTACTACAAAAACAGCGGAGAGCGCACGCATCCGGCGGGGCAGAAGGCAGCGAACGAGTGGGCCCTGCATGACATGCTGGGGAACGTGTTTGAGTGGGTGCAGGACTGGAAAGAGGACTATCTTCTAGGAGCTCCGTTACGGATCCCCAGGGCCAGCCTCGGGCTCGAGCCGGGTGACACGGGGCGGCAGCTGCCAAGCCAGCCCCAGGCACAGCCGGGCGTCGTATCGCGGCAGCCTCTACTCCTTCTTCCGCGCCGACGATACCGGCTCCCGCGTGCTGAGGATTGGGCCGTAGCACTAGGCCTTATTGCACTCCTGCCCGGGAGCAGCGCGTGACTCTCCCCGGGCAATGTACCGAGTTCCAAACAAGGGGCCGGGTGGTTTCTCCAGGCCGCTTCGAGGAACCGGATGGGATCTGCCGTCATCGACAACGCACCGCTCCGTCCGGGCTAGGGTCCCCTCAGCAAGCAGGCGGACCCAATGCGTGCCGCCTTGCCAAACGAACCCGCGGCTCGACGGCGCGGGCACTGCCGCCCGGCAACTGATCCTGCGGACCGTACCTGTCCCTCCCCGGAACCGTTGAGCGCACAGTCACGATAGTGCTCGCGCTCGAACCCGCCCCGCCGCGGTGCTTCCAGGTCTGCGTCCCGGCGTTCCGGCCCTCGACGCGGATCTCGCCTGTGTTCGCGTCGGCGTAGGAACAGTTGCCCTTGCGTTCGGATCCGTTGATCGCGCGAAGCTCGATTCGGTTGTTGCCTTCGTTGATCGGCACGTCCCGGCAAGACCACTCGCTCGTGATTTCCCCGCTGAAGACAGTCTCTGCATCAACCGTCACGCGCACCCGGTCCCCGTCTTCGCATTCATGGTCGCGGACACAGATTCTCACGGCATGGTCCGAGGGATTCACGTCAATCCTGAAATCACCCAGCGGCTTGCTCTCGAAACCTTCGTCCGGAGCCCACCGGGTCATGATGACTTCATCGTTCCTAAGTTCAGCTTCCCTGATCGCGGAACTCAGGTCCGAATACTCCTTGCCCGAGTTGTCATCCGGCAAGCAGAAGGCATTCTTGTTTGGGTTGAGCAGGGAGTGCCTCTCTCTGAGATAGTCGCGGAAATCCCCTTCCCATTGCCGTCCCTGCGAGTTTTGAAGGAAATTTCGTAACTGCCCAGGTACACGGCTTCGGTTGAGTTGCGACGACGAGGGCGGCGGGCAGTGGGGCATAGGTAGCGGAACAGAACAGGCGGACAGGGGCCGGGGATGGCGGCGATTGGCAAGCGATAGTGGAAGAGTCCGGCGGCGAGCATGATTGTGGGCAGACCGATCGTGTCGGCACGCAGTTCACACAGACAGACAAAACATGTATATATAAGAATGTTGCAAGCGCACAGGCGCTGGCGAGAGCATGCCGGGACAGTCCGAGGCAGAGCGGCGACAGGCGGGCGGGGACGTGCGCCTGGAGGACTTGCAAGCCGAGAACGAGCAGCTGCGGGCCACCCTCGAGCGCAAGGAGGCGGAGATTGCGGGCTTGCGGCAGCGCCTGGAGGAACTGGAGCGCCGAGTGGGGCTGAACAGCAGCAACAGCGGCAAGCCGCCGTCGAGCGACGGGCCAGCCAAGCCGCCGGCGCAGCAGCGCACGAAGAGCCAGCGGGGCCGCTCCGGCAAGCGCTCGGGCGGGCAGCGGGGGCACAAGGGCTCGACCTTGCGCCAGACAGACAGCCCGGATCGGATCCAGACCCACCTGCCGCCGAGTTGCGGGGCGTGCTCGGCGCCGCTGGCGGCGGCCGACACGCAGGGCGAGCCCCTGCGGCGGCAGGTGTTCGACCTGCCCGCGCCCCAGCCTCCGGTGGTGACCGAGCATCAGGCGTTTGCCTGCCGCTGCGGATCCTGTGGCCGTGTGACGCGGGCGGCGTTCCCGGAAGGGGTGGGTGCGCCCGTGCAGTACGGCCCGCGGATCGCCGCCGTCGCGGTCTACCTGCAAAACGGGCACTTCCTGCCCGAAGAGCGCTTGGCAGAGGTCTTCCAGGACCTGTTCGGGGTCGCGGTTTGCTCCGCGACACTGGCGGGGATGACGCGCAAGGCGGCGGAGCGCTGGCGGAGCTGCAGCGAGCGCGTACGCGACATGATCGTGAGCCTGGACGGGGCGAAGCATCTGGACGAGACGGGCTTCCGGATCGGGGGGAAGACGCAGTGGCTGCATGTGATCAGCACGCGCTGGCTGACGTTCTACCGCACAAGCCCGCGGCGGGGCAGCCTGCTGGAGGGCCTGCGGGGCATTCTGGTGCACGATCACTGGAAGCCGTACTGCACCGTCCGGGACGTGCTGCACAGCCTGTGCAATGCGCATCATTTGCGAGAACTGCAAGCGCTAGTCGAGATCGACAGGGAGGACTGGGCGCGACGGATGCAGCTGTTGCTCAGACGGACGAACCGGGCGGTGAGGATGGCTCTCGAGCGGGGTATTCCGCTGCCGCGGGCGCTGGTGGAGCAGATTCAGCGCCGCTACGACCAGTGGGTCGGGGAAGCGCTGGCTTATCACGAGGCGCAGCCGCCGCTGCGACCGCCGCAGAAAGGTCGGCGGGGGCGCAAGAAGCGTCGGCCGGGACACAATCTCGCGTTGCGGCTGCGGGACCGCAAGCAAGACGTGCTGCGCTTCGTCAGCGATCCCGGTGTCCCCTTCACCAACAACCAGGCGGAGCAGGACCTGCGGATGATGAAGCTGCGCATGAAGATCTCCGGCGGGTTCCGGTCCGAGCAGGGAGCGCAGGATTTCGCCACGTTGCGCAGCGTGCTCTCGACCGCGCGGAAGCAAGGCCGCAACCGCATCGAGGCCCTCTTGCAAGGGCCGGAGGTCCTGCTCGCAGGACTGAAATTCTAGCTGCCGCCCCGAGTCCCGATCGTCCGCCCCGGACTGCACCTTGTCAAGGCCGACGCACGCTCCACTCATCTAGTACTTGCGCAGGTCATCGGACCTACCTGGGCAGTTACGAAGAAATAACAATTTGAGCTAACCCGCTACGCGGGACTGGTGTTCTGTCGATAGCGCGTTTCTCGCCTTCGGACCCACCAACACGAGGGATTCGAGGAATTGGCTTGGCTACCTCAAGAATCTCCCGCCGCCCTCTGGCTGAAGGGCCCGCTGCCACGGAGCAGCGGTGCCTGTGGAAACCGGCGTTTGGAAGCCTCCGGCACAGAGGCAGTCGTGCTGGAGGAACGAGGACAGGACATGCGCATTGGCCATCTCCCGCATTGGGATCCGCGCCCCGTGGAGCCAAGTGAGGAAGTGGCGGTAGCCGCTCCGGTACCGCGTGAGCGTGCTGGTCGTGTAGCCTTCCGCCGCGCAGTGCAGCACGAAGTCGTCGGCGAGGCGGAATCCTTCCTCGAGTTCCCCCGGATGCGCTGTGCGCCCGGTCTGCTCGAGACACCGCACCAGTTCGACAACCCTTGACATGTACTGGCGCGAGCTCCTCGCCCGCCTCTTGAAGTGACCCCACTTCGCATGAGTGCACCGGCAGTCATGCTGCCGGAAACGCCTCAAGACGTCGTTGTCAATCCCGTCGAGCCCGATGCCTTCCGCTTGCAGCCAAGTCAGAAGGCGCCGTCCCGCATTGCAAATCGAGAGGATCCGGCTTGCAGCCATACCGGACTGCTGTAACCAGTCCCGGAATTCTGAAAGACATTCCGGGGCAGTGCCCGGGTCCGCTTCCGAGGGTGCGCTTCGCGCAGTTGTAAGTGGCATTGCAGTTCTCCTTTCGTGCGAATGCACTAGAGGAGAACTATAAGGAAATGGTAAGTCGGATGAGGTTGAAATCCTTTGTTTTCAGCCAAGTGCGAGACTAGGTCTCCATTACCGCTGGCATTCCACTATACCGCTACAAGGTGTTGCGCGGGGAGGTGGCGGAGCGGGTGCGGGAGCTGATCCGGCAGACGTGTCAGATGCGGGAAGTGCAGATCGTACGCGGGGAGGTGGCGGCGGATCACGTGCACATGCTGGTGGCCGCGCCGCCGCAGCAGTCGCCGTCGAAGCTGGTGCAGTACGTGAACGGGAGGTCGTCGAGGCGGCTGCCGGAGGAGTTCCCGCACTTGCGGAAGAAATTCTGGGGACAGCACCTGTGGGCGCGGGGGTATTTCTACGCGACCGTGGGGGCGGCGGACGAGCAGACGGTGCGGGAGTACATCGAGAGTCAGAAGTGGGACCAGGAGGTGGAGGGGTTCAAGATCACCGCGCCCGAGTCGCCTTGAGCCGGATTCAGCCGAGCACCTCTCAGGCGGCTTTAGCCGCAACATCGATTTTCAGTCGTAACTCGAAGCCACCGACTTTCAGTCGGTGGTTGTTCACTGATCCTTTCTCGGAGAGCGATTCAGTATTGGCGGACGGGTCGAGATAGGCTTCGGCGGCGCAGGACGCTGCGTGATCCCCGACTTCGGATCATGATTGAGACCGCGTTTCTCGATCCCCCTGATCTTGAACCCGCTGGTCTGTGTCTCCTGATTTCTGTGCATTCGCATGATGTTTATCCTCTTCTGATGTGTAGGGGAACTCCACATGGAAATCGGAATCCTGACGTGAGAGGTACAGCATCGGTACATCGGTGCTCTTGCCGGACTCGTCCCAAACCTGCACATCCACTAGCAGAAGTTCCCTTAGCCTTCCGGTTTCCGAATAACCTCCTACCCATCCAGCATATATGATGCCCTTCTCGAAATCTCGGGCATGGACCTACTTGAATCGCTCATCGGAACTGCTGAACGTTAAGTCCCATCACGGCTGTCCCACTAACAGTGAAAGAAGGACATATAACCTGCGAAAGAGTTCTTCGAGGGCTTCGCCGAGCATGGTCTGGACAGTCCGGTCCTGCACTACGCAGAGGAGGCGTAGCTGGCGGTGGACAGCCTTGGGGAGTGGCCGGAACTCGCGACGCTGGCGGCGTCCGGGCGTCCGAGCCCGCACCCATCCAGGCCGGCGCGACCTCGGCCCGTTGTGCCGCACGGCAGCCTCGGCGAGGCCGTCCAGCGACAGCGAGAATTGCCGCAGTCTGCAGCTTCACAGCGATCCCCGAGCAGCGCACCAGCAGCCAATGGGCTTGTCCATCTCGCTCCGCGGCCCCGACAATTCCCTGTCGCTGCCTCCCGACTGCGCAAGTCTCGCACAAGGCATTCCCATAAGGGGATACTGATACTAGATCGTGTCTCCTCCAGGGCACCCTGCATGGGCCGTCATGTTTGAACCGAGGCGGCTACAACCGTGAAGGCGCAACCCGACCAGACTGCTTCCGTGGCTGGAACGCGACGTTCCACGAATCGTTCACGCGGCCCTGTCTCTTGCATATGAGCCACTTGAACTGGCCATACCCTGGCGCTCGATGGTGGAAGTTCGACTTCCACACGCATTCGCCGGCCTCGGCAGACTCGTATTGGACCAGGAGCCAGGCACCGCTGTCCCCTGAGGAGTGGCTACTCGGATTCATGGCTGCCGGGATCGACTGCATCGCCGTGACCGACCACAACACTGGCGCATGGGTGGATCGCCTGAAGGAAGCCTACGCCCAAATGCAGGCGGCCTGCGATGACGGATTGCCCCCGAACGGGTTTCGCCCGCTAACGCTGTTCCCGGGCGTCGAGCTGTCCGTGAACGGTGGCTTCCATCTGCTAGCAGTCTTCGGTCCGAACGCCGGGACAAGCGAGGTGGACGCCCTTCTCGGCGATGTCGGGTACAGGGGCACCCGCGGCGATTCCGATGGCGTGACCCGGAGTGGCGGGGTCGAAGTCGTGGACGCTGTCTTGTCCGCCGGGGCCATTCCGATTCCTGCTCACGCCGACGCCGAGTCGGGCTTGCTACGCCTCTCGCAGGGCAAGAGCCCGCATATGGATGCAAATACTATCCGCCAAATCCTCGATGGCGGGCGCCTACTGGCAGTCGAGTGGCGGGATATGAACAAGGCGGTGCCCACCTGCGTCGGGCAGCAGGCGCGCGGGCTGGCACGCGTGCTCGGCAGCGACTGCCACAGCTTCCAAGGCGCCAATTCGCCCGGTAGCCGGTTCAGCTGGGTCAAGATGGCCGATCCAACCTGGGAGGGCCTGCGGCTGGCGCTGCTGGACGGCAACGACATCTCGATCCGGCGAAGCGATGTCGATCAGGCGGGACCGCCCGAGCCGCCGGAGCACTTCATTACCAAGATTGAGGTCGAGGCCGCCCGGTACATGGGTAACGACCATCCGGCATCGATCGGGCTAACGCCGCTATACAACGCCCTGATCGGGGGCCGGGGAACAGGCAAGTCGACTCTGGTTCATGCCTTGCGATTGGGTTTCCGACGCGACGACGATCTCGCGGCGCTCGGAGTAGACTCCGAACCCCGCCTTCGTTTCGGGCAGTTCCGACGAGTCGCCGCCGGAAGGGATGGCGAAGGCGGTCTGCGGCAGGCCTCGGAAATCCGCGTTGAACTGGTTCGCGACGGCGAGGCCTACCGACTACGCTGGCGACAGGACGGCGAGGGGAATGCCGTCGAGAGGAAGGCCCCAGACGGAACTTGGGAACCGGCGGCCAGCGGAGCTATCACCGCCGAACGATTTCCCATTCGGCTGCTCTCGCAGGGCCAGATTGCCGAAATGGCCGGCAAGGGCCGCAAGGCCCTGCTCGACATAATCGACGAAGCGGCCGGGATATCCGAACTCAAGCGGGCATTCCAGGACGAGGCGGAAAAATACCGGGCACTGCGGGCCGAGCTTCGGGCGATGGATCGGAGGCTGAACGAGCGGGCGGAAGTGGTACGCCGTGGCGAGGACCTGGACCGCAAGATCGAGACGTTCAATCGGTCGGGGCATGCGCGTGTGCTGCAAGCCCATCAGCGAGCGCTTCGGCAAATCCGGGAGGTCGAGATGACGCTCAGGGAGTTGCAGGCGATGCCCGCCCGCATCGGGAGCCTCTCTGAGAGTCTCCTGCTCGACGATTGGCCAGAGGATGCCTTCGACCCCTCTGCTGACCACGACGCGATCGCGTGGGGCTCGGAGATCAGGCGCATCGTCGCGAGGACCCGTGCGGGCCTGGTCGATTCCGCCAATCGCCTTTCCGGAGACATAGCGGCTCTCGCCGAGGACGAGAGGCTGGCCGCTTGGCGCTCTCGCGCCGACCAGGCTGGGATGGACCACGTCGCGCTTGAGGCGACGCTATCTGCACAGGGCATTGGCAGCTCTCAGGACTTCACCCGCTTGATACTCGACCGCCAGCGCGCTGGGGCGGATCTCGAGCAGCTAGAACTCCTGCAACGGAAACGCGAGCTGCGTGTGGCCGAGCGCAACGAGCAGGCGAAGCGGCTCCGCAAGGCCCGTCGCGCAATCACTCGGGCTCGCTCCGAATTCATAGCCGAGACCCTGGGGTCCAACGAATTCGTCCACATGGAAGTGGCTCCGTACGGTCATGACAGCGAGAGCGGCCTGCGAGACCTCATCGATGTCCATGACGAGCGATTCGGGGATGACATCTCGTCTTTGGTTTCGGGCTTGGACCGCCGGTCGGGCGCCCCTCTTAACGAGCAAGCGGAGCTTCGAGAATCCGAATTGAGCGACATCAAGAAGCGTCTGATACAAGTCGACGACGGGTTCGGAGGCCATTTCAAGAACTACCTCCAGCGGAAGCACGAGAGGCAACCCGAGTTCGCTGACTACGTTCTCAGCTGGTTCCCGGAAGACCACCTGCAAATCCAGTACAGCCGGTCAGGGGATGGCCGGGACTGGGCCGAAATCTCGCACGGGTCGCAGGGCCAACGCTCGGCGGCTTTGCTGGCGTTCCTCCTCGCTTTTGGCGACGAGCCGATCGTGCTGGACCAGCCGGAGGACGATTTGGACAATCACCTGATCTACGACTTGATCGTTCGCCAGATCCTCGAGAACAAGCAGAGGCGGCAGTTAATCATCGTCACTCACAACGCAAACGTCGTCGTGAACGGGGATGCGGAACTTGTCCATGCCCTCGACTTTCGCGGAGGCCAGTGCCGAGTCGTTCAGAGCGGAGCGCTCCAGGACCGCAACGTAAGGGAGGAAGTCTGCCAGATCATGGAGGGCGGCCGGACGGCATTCGAGCGCCGGTGGGCACGACTGGGACGCGATGTCTGAGAGGTTCGACCGGTGGAGCGACCTCCACGAACGAATCCTCCTCGGGGAAGACACGTATCTGGAGTGCAAGGAGGTTCGCTTCGCAAACGGTACTCTCCGCGGCCCTGCACAGAATGACCTGGCAGACGAAGTCGCTGCATTTGCAAACGGCAGGGGGGGCACGCTGGTACTCGGTGTGAGCGACGACACTCACGACGTCTCGGGTGTGCCGCGCGACAGCCTGGACGCTGTCGAGGAGCGGCTGTTCCAGGCCTGCGTCGATTCCATAGAGCCCCCGGTCATCCCCGTGATCGAGCGCCTGACGTTGCCCGATAGGGCCGGCACCAGTCGACCCGTGATTGCTGTCGAGATCCCGCGCAGCTTGTTTGTCCACAGGAGTCCCGGCGGATACTTTATCCGGGTCGGCTCCTCAAAACGCACGATGGCCACGGACTTGCTGGCCCGCCTGCTGGAGGAGCGCAACAGCACCCGGCGGATTCGGTTTGACGAATCGCCCGTGTCCGCCTCCACCCTAGGCGCGCTGGAGGACCCGTTGTGGCGGCGCTTCCTCCGGTCAGCATCCCAGGACCCCGCTCCCGCACAGCTGGTCAAGCTTGCGATTGTCGCGGAAGACGACTCCAGGCAGCCAAGGCCCACCGTGGCCGGCTTGCTCATGGCTTCCAGCAATCCCGAGGCTTTCCTGCCTGGAGCGTTCATCCAGGCCGTCGCGTACCGAGGGACCGCAATCGCAGCGTCCGCCGGGAAAGGTTACCAGCGGGACGCAATTGACATCACCGGCCCCCTGGACCGCCAGATCCTCGGTGCCTGCGACTTCGTGCGAAAGAACATGCTTTCGGCGGCCCGAAAGCTTCCCGGCGGCGGGCGCGAGGACATGCCCCAGTACGACATGCTGGCTGTCTTCGAGGCGGTCACGAACGCAGTGGCGCACCGCGACTATTCGGCCGCGGGCAGCAAGGTGCGCCTGCGGATGTTCGACGACCGCCTTGAACTGTACACACCCGGGCACCTGCCCAACACGATGACGACGGAATCGCTCGAGTACCGCCAAGTGTCGCGCAACGAGGCCGTCACGAGCTTGCTGGCGCGCTGCCCTGTGGAGCGAGCAGAGATCGCAGGACATCGTTCGCACATCATGGACAAGCGGGGAGAGGGCGTTCCGATCATCCTGTCTCGGAGCGAGGCCCTGTCCGGCAAGAGGCCGGACTATCGTATGGCCGACGACTCGGAACTGATCCTGACGCTGTATGCGTCGGGAGTGCCGTAAGCATCCGATGACCGGGAAGCCGGGCTGTTCGTCGCGTCCGCCGCCATCTCGAACTACCGCCGAGAGTTTCGACGGCGCAGCATGCAAGAGTTCGACCGCTTCGGTAATGTTCGGCTTGTCGGTCCCATTGGGTCCGATCAGAACGTTGGGCGGTCGCAACTCAAACGGGTCCGGGCCCGGCGCGAAGGAGAGCAGGCCATCCAGCTGCAGGCTCTTGACCGTGTTCATTTCCAGATCGAGCCAGCCGGGCAAGCAAGCCAAGCCGATGGATGCGCGCCGATCCGGTTCCCTTGATCCTAGGGTATTCGAGCACTGGCGGAGTGAAGCTGCCTGCAGGCGGAGGTGCAAGAGAAGGCGGGACAGTGGCAAACCCGCCCTCGATAGCTGCGACCCTGCCGGGGCGATGCGGATGACAAGGGGCAAGGCCGTTGGGGGCAGGCGGACTGTAGCGGGAAGCGGATCGGGCCGGCGGGACTGACGGGCCGGACTCGCACCCCGGCCGACCGGCTCGGTGCCCGAGTCCCGTTTTCGGGGGCGCGGTCCGGAGATAGGCGCACGACCTGGTCGTAGTAGTCCAGCCGGGTGTACCCCCAGGTCAGCCATCGCCCGCCGCCACCCACGCCGCGTTCTCTGCCATGCGCAGGTTGAGATCCACCTGGATCTCCGGCGGCAATGGCGGGCCGTCGCCCCCGACCTGAACTCCTTGCTGACGGGACGGCTGCTCGCAGCGCCCCCGCCGGGCCGGGCGGAACGCCCGCCGCGAACCGGCAGCCAACCTGCCAGTTCTCGTATTTCGGCTCCTGATCGTGGAACTCCAGCACGAAGACCGTGTCGCTCGCCTCCTCGCCCGGCTCCATGCCGTACTGCCTCTGCAACACCTGGAACATGCCGGTCCACACGAAATCCCTGGCCCATCTTTGTCGTGCGCCGTGGACCGCCAGGCCGTCGACGACCTCGTAGTGCAGTTCTTGCCCGCGAGAGATCGCGACCCTCGTGCGGACGAATGGAGCTGCCGCCTGACCGGACGCTGCATTGCCCAGCTGCGGCCGCACCGCCTAGCCGTCCGCCATCGCTGCTGCCCCTAGCGCAAGGACGAGCAATTGAGCGTGAAGCCGGATCGTTACATGCCGGCCCCGGACAGGAGCCGACTCGCCTGTGTAGGGAGCCTAATTATTCCGGCGGAAGGGTGAAGAGCGGTTTTTAGCCACCGGCGCGGCCACGGCTTTCTTCTCCCAATTCGCACCCTTCTGCCGCACCGCTGGCCAAAAACCGCTCCTCAGTACGTGGGGATGGACGCGCTTGGCGGCCAGCGTCGGCACGGAGTTCGAGGCGACACCCGCATGCTTGCGCAGGATGTAGCGCACACCGAATCGCGTCAAGGGATGGCCAGAGCGATTGCGGAACAGCGGCTGCCTGTCGGCGGGATCCACGCCGCGGATTCGCATCAGCTCTCGCAGCAGCGCTGCGGTTTCCTTCCACAAGGGGCAATAGCGGCATTTGTCTCCCTTCCCGCGCAGTAGCGCTTGGCGCGGCCGGTCCAGTTGCAGGTCACAGGGACGCAGATCGAGGATTTCCTGGACCCGCGCCCCGGTGGTACAACAGCAGCAGCAGGGCGCGTTCCATGGCCTTCCCCTCGGCTGTGACGAGCAGCGCCCGGACCTCGCTTCTCGACAGCGGCATGGTGGGCGGCGCGTCGTCCTTGGGGACCCGGAGCTTCGCCGCCGGCGAGCGCTCGATCCAGCCCGCATCGACCGCGAACGAGAAGAACGCCTTGGCCTGGGCGATCCGGGTCCGGCTGGTCCCCGGCGCAAGATTCCAAGACTCCCTCCAATCCCTGAGAACGCCGCTTCCCACCTGCTCGATATCCTCGGCTCCGCGGTCGGTCGCGTACTGCCGCAGCACGCGGAGGAGGATCCCGTAGCCGCGCAGCGTCTCGCTTTTCCGCCCCTGGGCTTTCATGTTCCGCAAGAAAGCCTCGCACGCATCGGACAGCTTCGCGCGGCGCCGCCCCTTCTGGGCCGCGCGATGTCGGCTCTCGGGATGGCGGGGTCCGCCAGCAGCTCCTGGTCGGTGCGGACTCGCTCGCTGTCTCGGAGCGCCGGGCGCCGGCTCCAAGGCCTGCCCGCGGCCTTGCTGGCCCGGTGTGATTCCCGCGCGCGCTCGGCCCGCAGATCCACCTCGAGCTGCGCCAGCGCGGCCATCACCGCCAACACGGCGTTTCCTCGCTGCGAACTGGTGTCGATCGCTTCGGAGATTGAGACCAGCTCGCACCCTCGGTGGCGAAGCTCAGCCGCCAGCGTGAGCATCTCGGCCGCAGGTGGCCCAGCGCGGCGTCGAACTGCGGGCGTTCGCTCTGGCGGTAGTTGCAGCGATCCGTGAAGATCCGCCCGCAGCCGCGCTCCCGCGGTTCCCGCACCTGGAAGCCGGGATCCTGGTCCGGGGTGGAAACCCGCCCGAAACCGACGACCGTGGTGTCCATTGAATCAAGTCCGTGCCTGACTTCCTGTTGACGGATTCCTTGGACTCCTTGTCGGTCAGTCGAGCACGGGTCAGGCGGCAATTCCGATGCGCTCTGTGAGGTGTAACCAAATGAGCCGTCTTCGAGATTCCCCCACGAGTCGCGGCGCTGCCACGCCGATAGCGTTTGGCCGTGCCAATGTCGGGAGGAGGGATGGTGGCACTGACGGGGCCGACTTCTACGCGGCTGCCATTGGGACCACGGCAAGGTCCGGTGCGTGCGCAGGCTCGAGTTGCAGGCATTGCCGGGACGAGCGTGCGCGGCACCGGAACCGACCGGTCTCGTGGGATGCGTTGACGTCATCCCGGGCAAAGAGATCCTGGCCTTGGCGGAGAAAGGATTGCAAGGTCGTACCGAAGCTTCTTGTGCGGTCGCGACGGGCGCTATCTCACGACTAAGCCGATGCACGGCTTCTTCCCCCATCCTGCAGGCTCCCAGCGTTCGAAGCACGCCGATTGCGGAGCTGCACCAGCCACGTTCTCTGCGAATTGAAGGATTCTCCGTGTAACATTCAAATGTGGAGTGCGAGACGTCGAGCGCGTCGCCCCCTGCAATTCAGACCGCAGGGGTTAACCAGGAACTGGGATAGATCGATGCCACGGCGCAGATTCAATCCGAAGCGAAGGGTCGCTGGCGGTTGGAAACTAGAGACGCTTGAACTGCTAGCTAAGCGAGTAAGCTACACGGGAAACCCAGAGCACAAGGAGCGGCCGGGAGATTTCGGACTGACGCCTCCCGTCCAACCGCGTCCGGACAAGTCGAAGTGCGACTGGATAGGGATTCTCGACCGGGCGACCGCGATGGGACTCTTGAGGGAGGGAGCCCGCCGAGGCCTCGTCAGTCGCCAGGTCCGCGGGGCCTTCCCGCAGAACATCTGGGCAGTGACTGACGGCGGTGATCCTGTCTAAGCGCAATTGGAGAATGCGAGCGTGGGCACTTATCACGGATATCCCATGCCTGAGACAGATCCTTTCAGGGAGGTCATAATCCGCCTCTGGGGCCAGCATGAGCAGTAGGTTTCGGATCGATTGCCGGTGGGTTGAGCCCGCCCCCGGCGGCTCGCCGAGTCGTCATTTCCTGGCCGAGGTAGGAATTGAGGCCGATGGCGTTCCAGTGACAGCGCTCGCCGATACTCGCGCCCGCACCTACCGGTCAGGAATCCGGGTTTCTGCGTACGATTTGGCCGCATGGTTCATCGCGAACTGGTGGCGGTTGCGCTGGGAGGCGGATGGAGAAGGATCGTCCTGGAACATGAGCCACCGAGTCGGTGCTGCCGGGAACGGCTACTTGTGGCCGGACTTGGAGTTCGTTGGCGGCGACGCAACCGTACAGATCCGGTCCAATCCCATCAGCCTGGGTACGACCTCGCCCTTGCGGTTCTTGAGCGAGGTGGATATTCATGTGCCGGCGGGGGATTTCGAGAATGCGGTCCGAGACCTCGTCGAAACGGTAACCTCACGGTTGCAATCGTTGACCAGTCAAGACACGGAAGGGCTGCGGGAATTGCTGCCTGCCTGGCGCGATCTCGGCCAGGAAATCGAAGATCCGGTGCTGAGCTTTGACCGGGCGATCGAGGCCAGAATGGGGTTCGACCCGGAAGAGGCGGAACCGGCTGTACTTGGTTGCCTGCGCCAAGCCGCGCACGAGGTCGGTCGCAGCCCCGTCGAGGAACTGGCGGCGTCCTCGAAGAGCCGCGCGCTGGAAGACTTCAAGACACTCTGGGACGATGTTCGCGGGAAGTCGCGCCCCATGCGGCTGGACGTAACTCCCGAATTGAAGGCAGAAGCTGCACATGTGAAGAATCGCGACCTAAGGCCCTGGAAGAAGGGCGCGACGCTGGCTGAGCTGGCGCGCCGGGAATGGTCGATTGACCGAGACGCGGTTGACAACCACAGCCTGGCGGAACTATGTGGGGTCCCGGAGGATTGGATCCATCCGGGATTCGACGAAGACGTTCCAATTCCTGCCGGCTTCCGCGGCTGCTCGGGCGACGATCCTCTCTTGGCCTCGCTAAAAAAGCGCCATCCCACCGGCCGGCGATTCGCTCTCGCACGTATCATCGGAGATCATCTGCTGGCGGGAGAAGGCGACAGGCTGCTTCCGGTGACGGATGCGGCCACTGAGCGGCAGCAATTCCAACGAGCCTTTGCGCAGGCCTTCCTCTGTCCATTCGAAGCGCTTCGTGATCACCTCGGAACCAAAGTGCCCGACGACGACTTCATCGAGGACGCGGCACAGTATTTCAATGTGTCGTCGTGGCTGATTAGGTCCGCATTAATCAATCACGGGGTGCTGAATCCAGCCACACCGGCATCCTAACCTGGCGTCCTCGAAAGACTCGCCAGTATTGACGGCTGCCGCCAGAGACGCGCCCGCACCGCTCCTACCCGCGCTGCTCCCGCAAACCCGTCGGCAAATGGGGCCCCCCAAGCCAGATGCAGCCTGAAGCGCAAAACCCCAGCCCGATTTGCCGGAATTCCCCTTGCGGCCTTAAACGAATGCTGCAAAAGCGCTAAACGAATGCCCTTGCCCGCCCCCCTACGGCGACGACGAGCCGCCAGCCGCCGAACCGACGGTCGGCCCCTGGTCATCGGGCCGCACTGTTGGAACTGACCCTCGGGGTCTTCCTCAAGGTAGTGTTCCCGGGTAGTTCGGAGGCAGGCTCCCTGGATCCCAGGCTGCCGCTATCCCCCGCCGCCGTCCACCTTGTGGTCCCCAGCGTCCGTGATGGCATGCGCTCCGAGATCGAGAACTGCGTCCGTCCCGCCCTCGCTCCGGATGCTCCCGCCGTTCAGTGTCAGCGCGTTTGCCGCGATGCCGATGCCATCAGTGTCCACGTCCTCCGCCTGCACCTGGTAGCGGAAGAACAGGGCAGTCCCTTCACGACTCGGCGTCCAGAAGGAAGCGTGGCGCGTCTGGCTGCCCACGGTGAGTGCCAGTCTGGGGCTTCCGGTGGCCTCGATCTGCGAGGTGAATAGGACCCAAACGGTGATAAATTCTCCCGCTCGGTAGGCGGTGCCGTTCGAGGGGCTGCTGAAAATCCCCGCGCCACTCACTTCCGGAGCAATCGCAATGCTGCCGTCCACCTTGTGGCCCGCGGAGTTCAAGATGGCGTGGGCAGCGAGACCGAGATGCGCATCCGTCCCGCCCTCGCTCCGGATGCTGCCGCCGTTCAGAGTCAGCGCGTTCGCCGCGATGCCGATGCCATGAGTGTCCACGTCCGCCGACTGCACCTGATAGCGGAAGAGCAGGATAGTCCCTTCGCCGCTCGGCGCCCAGAAGGAAGCGTGGCGCGTCTGACTGCCCACTGTGAGTGCCAGTCCGGGGCTTCCGGTGGCCTCGATCCGCGAGGTGAATTGGACCCAAGCGGTGATGAATTCTCCCGCCCGGTAGGCGGTGCCGTTCGAGGGACTGCTGAAAATCCCCACGCCGCTCACTGTCGGAGCACTCGCAATGCTGCCGTCCACCTTGTGGTCCGCGGAGTTCAAGATGGCGTGGGCGCCGAGACCGACATCCGCATCCGTCCCGACCGCACTCCGGATGCTGCCGCCGTTCAGTGTCAGCGCGTTCGCCGCGATGCCAATGCCGTCCGTATCCACGTCGTCCGACCGCACCTGGTAGCGGAAGAATACGAGAGTCCCGTCGCGACTCGGCGTCCAGTAGGAAGCGTGGCGCGTCTGGCTGCCCACGGCGAGTGCCAGTCGCGGGCTCCCGGCCGCCTCTATTCGGGTGGTGAATTGGACCCAAGCGACAATCGGTTCGCCCACCCCGTAAGCGGTACCGTTCGACGGGCTGCTGGAAATCCCCGCACGGCTTACCTTCGGGACGGTCGCCATGCTGCCATCGACCTTGTGATCCGCGGCACTGGCAGTCACTGGTCCTGCAAGAGCGAGAGTCGAATCCGCGCCGCCAGCGGTCTCGATACTTCCGCCATTCAGAGTCAACGCGTCGGCCGCGATGCCGATTCCATCCGCGTCTCGATCCTCCGCCTGTACCAGGTAGTTGAATTCCAAGCTCTTGTAGCCTGCCTCGCAAACGCTCTTCGATCCATTGCCGGTCCAGGGTAACCGACGAGTGCGGTCGCCCACGCCGAGATCCAGTGCTGGTGTCCCGTCCACCTCGACAGGATCGGCGAAGCTTACGCGGACTCGGATCTCCTCGCCCGCTCCATAGGTGTCACCGTCTTGGGGATAGCTATCGATCGTCACGGCGTTCGCCCGCCGCCTTGTGGACGTGCTGCTGTACCGGGAAACGACCGTTGATGCCACTGGAATCTCGACACCTGTCTCGGTCCAGGTGGTTTCCCCCGGGCCGCTGCTCGCCTTCAAGACTGTCAGCAAGCCCCGGTAAGGGTCCGCGAATTAGTAAGTATGTGCGATAGTCCGTAACTGAGCCACATGCCTCCCACCCTCTATCCCACCTCCTCACTCGCCGGTCTGCTGCGCCGCGAGACCGTCGCCAGCATGCCCCGGATCATGGCCGCTCTCGGCACCTCCACCCGCCGTACCGTCGTCCGCAAGCTTGCCGCACTGGACCACCTCACCAGCTACTCCCACGCCGGCCGCTTCTACGCCCTGCCCGAGTCCGCTCGCTTCGACGAGCACGGCCTGTGGTCCTTCCGCGGCATCCGCTTCTCCTCCCATGGCACCCTGCGCGCCACCGCCGAGGCGCTTGTTCGCTCGGCCCCAGCCGGCCTGTTCGTCCCCGAACTCGACGCCCTCCTGCAGGTCGGCTCCGGCGACGCCCTGCGCTACCTCGCCAGCCAGCAGCGCCTCGCCCGCGAGAAGTTCGACGGCCGCTTCCTCTACTGCACACCCGCCACCGACCGCCGCCGCCGCCAGATCCTGGCGCGCCGCGCCGCCGCGGCCCCCGTCGCGGACTTGCCCGCACCCCCTGCGATCTCGTCCCGACCCGATCTCCGCGACGCCCGCAGCCTCTTCCTCGACCTGCTCGACGAGCGCCAGCGCCGCCTCTTCGCCGGCCTCGCCTCCTTGGAGCGCGGCCACGGCGGCGACCGACGGGCCGCCGCCCTGACCGGCCTCAATCCCTCCACAGTCGCCCGCGGACGCCGCGAACTGCTCTCCGGCAATGTGCCGCGCCATCGCGTCCGGCGTCCCGGTGGCGGCCGCCATCGCGTCGAAAAAAAAACTGTGCCCTGAGCGCCGCCCTCGCCGACCTGCTCCAGCACGACACCGCCGACGACCCTTGCGGTGGCCTGCGCTGGGTCCGCCGGACCACCTCCCGTCTCGCCGAATCCCTTGCCAAGCAAGGCTTTCCTGTTTGTGACCGGACCGTCGCCCGCCTACTCGCCTCCGCCGGCTTCGCCCTGCGCGTCAACCGCAAGCAGATCCCCTCTGTCTCCCCCCAGCACCGCAATGCGCAGTTCGAGTTCATTGCCGACCTCAAGCGCCTGTGCGCCCAAAGCGGCCGCCCCCTAGTCAGTGTCGACACCAAGATATGCTGAGCTGCACATACACCAAGAAGAAAGAGTTGGTCGGCAACTTCAAGAACCTCGGCTCCGCCTGGGAATCGCGCCCGCTCCCAGTCCATGATCACGACTTCCGCTCCCTTGCCGACGGCCTCGCCGTCCCCTACGGCATCTATGACCTGCTCGCCAATGCCGGGACCGTCGTCGTCGGCGACTCCCATGACACACCCTTCTTTGCCGTCGACTGCCTCGACTACTGGTGGCGCTCCGCTGGCCAGACCCGCTACCCCAACGCCACCCGTCTCACCGTCCTCGCCGACTGCGGCGGTAGCAACGGCCACCGACCGCGCGCCTGGAAGTACGTCCTCCAGCATCGCTTCTGCAATCCACACCGCCTCGCCGTGACCGTCGCCCACTACCCCCCAGGGCAATCCAAGTACAATCCCATCGAGCACCGCCTCTTCAGCGAAATCAGCAAGAACTGGGCCGGCCGCCCGCTGCTCAACTGGGAACTGATCCTTAACTACATCCGCTCCACCACGACCAAGACCGGCCTCTCTGTCGCGTCCCATCTGCTCCGACACGACTACCCCACTGGCGTCACCATAACCCCTCAGCAAATGGACGCTCTCAACCTCACCCGCAGCCAACACCTACCCAGCTGGAACTACACCATCTCTCCCCTTCCAAACTAGGAAGTTGTTTTTTCTCGAACCCTAAGACCAGCGATTCCCGCACCGATCCGCGGATCGGGTGGCCCCTCAGAGGCCCGTAGACGGGTTTTCGGGCCGCCGGCCGTGTTACGGGGCGTCCCAAGCCGAGTATGGCGAAGGCCTCGGCGGCTTGCTCAGCCCGCGGCTCGGAAAAGCTGGGCACTGCTAGACTGTGACGAGTGAGTGCGGAACTGATCGCGATCTTGGCCGTAGGCGTGGCGCTGGGCGGGGTGCTGCTGACTTCGCTGCGGGGGATCGCGGACCGGCTAGGCAAGGTCGAGGAGCGCTTAGGAGGCATCGAGCAACGGGTGGCGCGACTGGAGGGCCTGATCGAGGGCGCGGGTTTATTCCGACCAGCCGAAGCACCCAAACCGGCAGTAGGCGACTAAGCTCGCCGTAGAACGGCTGAGCCATTTCGTGCTATTTCGGTCGAATATCGTTCCTTCGCACGTGCTGCGTCCCCGGAAATGCGCGGACTGGCGTGCGGCCGCTACGGGCGTCTCGCTCCGCGGGGCCTGGCGCAGCAAGCCGCAGGGGCGTGGCGGAAGCGGCGCGGGGACACGCGAGTGCTCCCGCCGGGCTGCCGCCAGCCGACGGCTGCCCGCTGCCGGGACCTAGTCGCATCTCGCGCGGGCCGGGATCCAACGGACAGAGCCCCAATATATGAATGTGAATTCTCCTCGAGCGGCTCTGCCGGGCGAATCCGGGGCAGACCCCAGACACGTTTCATGCCCTCGGGGCGACCGGAGTGCCGATCATGAACGTTCAGCCCAATACCACTTTCCCCTCGGCAACCTGCAAGACGGCAGAGGCCATGGCGCGGATGCCAGCAGATCGAGGCTGGACCCGCAGCACTCCTGAACCTTCGAGAGGGTCTCAACGGGCGCTCGAATGGCCTTTGAAGGCCGATTGAGGCGAAGGTTGCCGGGATCCTCCGCGTTGGCGCCCCGCTCCCAGCAGGCGGTGAACCCGAGCGTAGCACGCGCCCGGCCTCGGCGGGACTCCCGGCAGGCACGATGCTGACCCCATGGAAGCGGGGGATCTGCGGGTCGGCCATAGGCAGCCGGCACCGGCATCGGCGAAGGCCCGGGGCAATTGGTCGAGCGTGCCGCACACGATCCGCACGTAGTCCGGATGCCGCAGGTTCGCTGCCAGGGCGGCCTGGGGTGGCCGATCGCCAGCTTCGGAACTCTGGGCCTACAGCAGGCGAAACGCAGTCTCGAGCGGGCCGCTAAGAGGCGCAAGCCCCGCCTTCCCGAACTCGACCGGCTGTCCAGGAACATGCGGGCCGAGCTGCTGCCGCATGTGGCTGCGGCGCTCATGGGAACGGTCTACGCGTACTATCTCCGCCCCGAGGACCTTCCGGTCGCCGAGGATCCCCTGTTCCTGCGCAAGCACGAGTTCTTCGATCTGGAGTGGCAGTTTCTCGACAACTTCTTCGGCGTGACGCAACTGAAGGGGATCGGGTAAGACACGGGCGCTTTCATCGAGGGCGGTTTCGCCGGAATCGCTACCGCTGCGGGCCGAACCGCCCAGTTCGGACTCCGGATCATGGATCCCGATGCAGATGCGCTGGCTCGAATCGAACTCGCATCGCTGCGATCGACACGCTGGCGGGGGTTGCGCGAGGCCGACATGCGCCGGTTTTCGCTGACGGTGCTCCTCGGGTGCGAATGGATCGTCGAAGCGGCATCCGAGGAGTCCTTGCGGTCCGGATTGCTCGGAGCCGTGGCCGGAGTCCTGTACGCCAGCCGCAGCCGCCGGGTGCTATCGTCGCTTGACGAGCGGAACTGGCCGGCTGTATGGGGATCGTTCTCGCTGTCCGATCTCTATCGCCTGGGCCGGGCCCGGCTCTCCGCCCCTTCCGACGCGTTCCCGGAATCCCCGCTTGCCAGGGCCGTTGCAGCGTTGCCGGCAGATGCCGGGTCCTGGGACGGGCTGGACCTGATGGGGTCGATACGGTCCAAGACCTTCGGCTATTCCCGGCCGCGCATGTGGGAGGATGCCCCGTACGAAGAATACGAGCGCTACCTTTCGGATGTCATGATCGCGGAACGGACGGCGGAACTGAAGCTGTACCTGGTCCAGGCGGCCGACAGCCTCGGCGTGCCCGTCGAGACCCTGGCCAGGGTCGCGGAACCTGCGGCGAAGCGCGTTCTCTCGGAGGTGCAGATGGGCGATCTGTGGGACTGGCGCTCCGTGCTGAGAACCTTTGCCGAGCGGACCCGCCCCGCCCTGCAGGAGGTGCTGCCGTGATGACCCGAGCTGCCGCCCTGCCCCTGGCTATCTCGCTCTCACTCGTGCCCGGCGTCGGTTCGAGTCGCGCGTTCGCGCAGGATCCGAATGCCGGTGTCCAATTGCCGGATGCATCCGAGGATGCGATCTTCACCGCCGTGGCGAGGCTGGTCGAGGTCCACGTGAGCGTGGCGGACGGGAAGAGGCGCTACGTCTCCGGACTGACTCGTGACAGGTTTCGGGTGCTCGACAACGGCGAGCAGCAGGAGATCTCGGTCTTTGAAGCCGACGAATCCAGATTCTCATGCGCGATCCTGCTCGACACGACTGGCAGCATGAAGCGGGCTCTTCCCACGGTGAAGCGAGCGATCCTGGAATTCATCGACGGTCTCCGGCCGAACGACTCGGTTGCCGTCTACGCTTTCAGCACGCAGCTGGAGCTGCTCCAGCCGTTCACGCTGGACAAGAACGAAGCGAAACGAGCTGTTTTGAAGACGCGCGCGGACGGTGCCACGGCGCTGTTCGATTCCGTGTATCGCGTCACGAAGGATCTTGGTGGGGTCGAGGGCAAGAAGGCGCTCCTGGTGTTTACCGACGGCGACGACAATTCCAGCGTGCTCAACGCCCGATCAGCGATCCGGCAGGCTCGAGCCGTCGGGGCGCCGGTATTCGCGGCGGCACAAGGGCAAGCTCTCGAGAACCGCGACCTAGTCAAGCAGATCCACGAGCTGTCCCGATCCACTGGAGGCCTGGCATTCGAGGTGAAGAAGAGCAGCCAGGCGCAGAGGATCTTCTTCGAGATTTCCAGAGCGCTGAAGCATGGCTACCTGCTGGCATTTCGCCCGCCTCAGGCAACGAGCGACGAATGGCGAGACATCGAGGTGGCTGTGTCTGGAGTCAGGAGACCGCAGATCCGCGCGAAGAGCGGCTACTTCGCCGTTCCGTAGGGCAGTGCCCCTGGAGCCCGCGGGCTGAATGGCCGGGAGGGAGGCTGCAGAGCGAGCCAGTCGCGCATGGTCCCGGCTGCGATGCGGGCGCGCCGGATGTCGGGTTCGAGATCCTGCAGGGCGGATTCTGGGGCGATCGCGGTCATACGGCCCGCTGTCCCGAAGCCGGACGGCTGCGGGCGCGGCCCGGCCGGAATGCCCGCCGCATTCCGATTGCGAGTCGAGCGGGACGCCGCCTGGCAGACTGGGTGCGCGCGCACATCTTCCTGTGCCTGCTGGCCTACTATGTGGAGTGGCACATGCGCGGGGCGGGCCTTCCCTGCTGTGCGCCGACAACGAACTCGCGGAACGGGCTCGCACGCGATCCGGCAGAAAGCCACGCGCTGGACCCAGGAGGGCACGCCGCTGCACAGCTTCCGGACGCTGCTGGAGAACCTGACGAACGTCACGCGCAACGTCTGCCGCGCAAATGGCCGGGAGAGCTCGCGGCAGTCCGAATTCGAGCTGGACGCGCAGCTGAGCGCGAAGCAGGCACGCGCCATGGAGTTGCTGAAAGGAATCCGGGCCTAACGCACGCGATCACCGCCTGTAGGCAGTAGACGCGAATTCCACTCAAGCGCATCTGCTTGGAAAACAAAAGGTTGCGTTCAAAATCCTTCAGAGCTTCAGTTAGGGGTGACTATGAAGCAACCTAAGAAGCGCGGCGAGGGTCGATACTTGCACGAGTGGGAGGTCCCCCCCCAAGGGCTAGGGCGGGTATGTGAAGTGATTCGTCTGAGTCGTCACGAGGTTTTGGTCTGTTGATTCGATAGAGTTGCTTCTAATGGTGGTAGAGCTGCCTCGATGGCTGCACCAACTACGTAGCCGCGAGGTCGTTTCGTGTGTGCAAGGGGACTTGCGTTCGAGAGGCGATAGCGTTCTTGGCGTCTCGGCCGAAGTCGCGAGACAAGCCGTAGAGTGGGGTCAGGCCGATTTCGACGAATCATGGGGAACCCTGTCTTGCAATGATCGAGTCCTTCTATATGCGTATTTCTTTCAGTTGGGTCATTTGGAGGAGTTAATCGCAGCGTTTCGTCAGCTATTTGCTGTGGTTTCCCCCGAACAGCCTGTCGTCGTCGACCTAGGGTGCGGGCCGTTCACGGGCGGATTGGCCATTGCCAGTGAGCTTGGACACGAAGCGTCGTTCGATTACCTTGGCGTGGACCGGTCGCGAACAATGCGCGAATTCGGTGAACGGCTTGCGTCGGCTGCCGAGATGGAACGTGAGATGCCGCAGATTTGCCGCCGCTGGTCGCCTGACATTTCGTCAATTCAATGGGATGCCGCTCCCGGTTGGCGCCCTGTGATCGTAATCGTGTCATACCTACTCGCGAGCAACACACTTGATGTCGAGCAACTCGTCGTCGAATTGCGTCGGTTGCTCGACAGACTCGGTGGCGGTCACGTAACCCTTCTCTATACCAATTCGCCTAGGCGAGCCCCCAATCGGAACTTTGAGCATTTCAGCAATGCGCTAGCTGCTGGCGGTTTCGCACTGAGCACTGAGGACATCGGTGAGATCGAGATCGAGAGGCCGGGATACGCGACTTCACGCAAGCTTCGGTACGCTCTGTTTTATCGACAGCAGCTAGGCACCCTTGATCTTGAGGGAGCCTAAAATGCGGCTTCCTACTTGGGACGAACTTGTTGACGAACAGCTGGATGTGCTGGATTATCCTCTCGACCGGCCTCTGTTCGTCGTGGGTCCTCCGGGTTCTGGCAAGACGATTCTCGCTGTTCGTCGGGCGAAAATGGTGGCAGAGGGTGAACTAGAAGTTGTAGTTGTTACCTACAACCGGATGCTCAGGCGTCTCATAAATCAACTCGAGGAAAGCTTGGAAGTCTCCACAATGCACAGTTTCGTATGGAGGGACTTCCGGGGTCGGATGCAGAATGATCCGCCATGTCTGGTTGACGATTCATATGCATACGATTGGGAAATAATTCTGCAGGTAATTCGCGAGTGCTCTCGTTCTCGTCCTAGTCTGGGGCATATGGTTGTGGACGAGGGGCAGGATCTCCCAGTTGAATTCTTCTCGTATGCCTCTCGGCATGTTGCAAGAACGCTAACCGTGTTTGCAGATGAGTATCAAGCGCTCAGGGAGAGATACATTTCGCTCGAGCGCATCAAGGCTGCAAGCTGGCTGGTCTCTGCAATCCCATTATCCTAAAGGCGAATCATCGAAACCGCCCCGAAGTGGCACGGTTGGCGAAGCACTTTCACGGCGGCCGTCTACCGGCTGCCACCGTGCGTCGATCAAGTTTGGAAGAACTGCCTAGCCTCGTCCGACTAAACGGTCTAGACGACACGGCCGAACGCATTTCGAATTGGAGTGCGACCCGAGGCGGCACAGTCGGTGTCATCGTGAACAGCAACAGCTTCGGTAACACTTTGTATCGCAAGCTTCTTGAAAAGCTCGACGGGACGCGTGTCGATTGTTACGAATCCACACAACAGAACGAAGACTCAATCGATATACTAAAGCCCGGCGTGACCGTGTTGAACAAGGAATCCGTGAAGGGTCAGGAGTTCGATGCAGTGTTCATCCTTGAACTCGAGACATTACTTCCATGCGCGAACGAAGTAGACCGACGCACCATGTACATGCTGTGCTCCCGTGCCCGCGACCACCTGTTCCTCGTGCACGGGCCCAGTGATCTCTCGCGGCCAGCCGCCCAGGCGTTACCTAGACCAGACGTTCTGGAGCGAACATGACGCCTGCAGGTCGCCAGATCCTGATGCCCTTCCTCGATGTAGGCGACCATGCCGACGATTCACAGTGGCTGGGCTTGGCAATAGATCACCGGAGACTATTCGATGCATTGCAGGACGGATGGCTGCGGCCGTTGCGCGTACGGACGGGCGTACTGATCGGGATCGGGGCGTATAGCGTCGAACGGGACACGGAAGCGGGGGGACACCCGATATCCGTACACGTCAAGCTGAACGCAGCAAAGCTGCCAATTCTCGATGCAGCTATCTTCCGAGGCCAACAGTGGGTGCCGTCTCGCATGGAAGGATTCGAATCCTCGGATGCGGCGTTGTACTGGCCAGGCGTGCTGCCTACGTTCGCGATTTCGGAATTGCGGGTATCGACTGAAGAAGAGCGAGCACGTCTGACGGGGTTGGCGAAGAGTGTTTCAAACGTGGAGCTTCCGGCGTCTCCGGTCAAAGTTGGCATGAGCCACGAAGAACAGTTCGCGCCCAGCGTTGATCCACCGAAGCTATCCGCCGAACTCGTCGTTCCTGACAATGAAGATGCGATTCACGGCGCCTTGAGCATGGCAGTGTGGGGCGTTCCAAAGATAGATCCATGGATGGACCTTCTCACGGCAAGCTTGGCCTCCGACCAAGCACGACTTCCGGACCTCGCCGCCAGGGTCGAGGCTCCGTGGTGGCGATGCCCACCTTGGGCCGGACTATCAGACCATCCGTTGCCGTGCGGTCTGCAGGATCGCCTCTGGCTAGCAGCGTCGGAAGTACTTCGGAGTCGACTCCATAAAGATCGTGTCGGTCCGCGCGAACTCGCGGAGCAAATCGCGGATGCAGCCTCACAGCACCACGCGTCAACGGACTCACCGGCACTCTACGAATGGCTAGAGTCCACGCGCAGGATCTTGCGTGCAGAATCGACGATACGGCTCGACGGATGGCGAGATTGCCCCGTGGGACTAGCCATCCAGCTGGTATTGACACGACCAGAGCCGAACTCCTTCAAGGGTTGGTTCAAAGACAGACCAGAACTCCCGCCGGCAGTTGCTTGGTCGGCGGCGGCGCTATGCGGCCTGTTGCATGGCTACAGGAAACTCGACACTCAATTCCGTGGCGGGACAATTCAACGCGAACTGCTCTCGGTGCATGCTTTGCACTTATCCTTTGGTGACAGGTACTCGGTCGACTGGCCTTCCGTGGCATCGGGAGGGCCCCAGTGGAGCAAGGACGGCAGCGAATTCGTGCTGTCCTGGGGTGAGAGAGAATTTGCCCGAAAGCACGAGAAGCCGCGCGGCAGATGGTTTGCAGCGAACCTTGAAGATTCGAACGTGGTTCGCGAGGCCCTTGCGATTTCGAAGAAGCTTGGCTGGCCGTGCATTCACAGGGGGATCGAATTGACGGACAGTCGATTGAAGCTGTCTGGACCGGGCAAGGTCGTACTAGCCGAATCTTCCCGCCAACTTGATGTGCAGGGCAATGTCATGATCGATCTGCCGCCCAGCGCCGATGTCAGAGAAACCCTTGACTACGGAGGGTTCCGACGATTGGTTGCGGTAGAATCCGGACCATTGTCAGAACCACCAGATTCAACCATTCGCAATATACAGATCGACTCTCTTGATGTACCGGGACTCACTTATGTATCTGAATTCCTCAGTCACAGCGAAGAAAGAGAACTGATTAGAACGATTGACAGATGTGAATGGAAATCAGAAACTATCAAGCGGCGTGTCCAGCACTATGGCTGGAGATACAACTATCGAAGCCGGAAGATTGATACGTCTATGCGACTTGGATCTTTGCCGGACTGGGCAAGTCGTATCGCAAGGCGTCTTGTTTCAACAAAATTGCTGTCCGATCTTCCAGATCAGGTCATTGTCAACGAATATATCGAGAATCAGGGCATCAATGCTCATATTGATCGCGTACCAAGTTTTGCTGACGGTATCGTCATGATAAGTTTACTAGAGTCGTGGGAAATGGTATTTCGGAATCCCAAAGATAAGCGGAAAATAAACAAGATTCTGGAACGTGGGAGCGCCGCGATCATGAAAAATGAAGCACGATATCAATGGACACATGAAATACCGCGCAGGTTGTGTGAACCGGGTAAAGTGGAGCGGAAACGACGCATATCACTTACGTTCCGCAAGGTTTTGGTCGGGGAAACACCTAGATATAGCTAGCGAGGCACGCGGGCGCATCTACGTTCGCCTGGGCACTACCCAAGAGCGTTGGATCTCCTCGAGGAGAGTCTCGATCTCGATCCTGCGAATCAAGCGCTTTGGTTCTACACGGCGGTCATTGCGAGGACGGCCGGCGATTCCGAAGCGCTATTGCATGCCCTTCGGAAGGGCGCGGGACTTCCTGCCCCGCCGCACGAACGCAGGGCGGAACTGATCAGGCTCTACCTGGATTCGGATCGATTCGCGGACGCCGCCCAAGAGGTCGAGGCCGGTGTCGAACATGTCACCGACAATGCCGGAACCATTGCAGACTACGTACGGTTCTGGGAGGAGCTCGGGCATCCGGGGCGCGCACTGGACTTGTGGGAACGCGCTGCCGAGGCAGACCCCGCCTACGAACCCGCAGTCGCTGCGTCAGCGCGCATCCATTTCTCGCAAGGCAGGCACGAAAGGGCTCGCGTCGTCGCGAAGTCCGGGCTGGAGCGATTCCCGCATTCGGTCAGGCTCCACCTGAGGCTGGCCCGGTCCCTCGAGGCCGCGAACCGCTCCTACGACCTTCGCACTGCATTGAGAGCGGCGGCCGACCAGGCACCCGAGGAGCTCCAACTGCTGAAGTATCGAGCTCGAATCGAGGACACCTTTGGCGAGGAGGCCCCCGAGGCCTACCGCGCACTGGCGGAGAGGCTCGCCAGGGAACCGGACGGGGCAGACCTGGCGGACGCGCTGGATCGCGGCTTCAGGGTTTCGCTGAGGCAGAACGACATGGGGCATGCCCGGTGGTTCGCGGCAAAGGAGGCTAGCGAGAATCAGTCCGTGCAGGGCCTCCTGCCGATGGATCGCGAGAGCGAGGATGCGGGGATTGTCGTGCCGGGAGGAATGCAGGCACTCGCATCCATGGCGAAGGCCAACGATCCGAGCGGTTCCGATGCCTTCTTCCGCGAATACTGCCGACCGATCGTCTTCGCCGCCATGATGGGCCAGGAAGGCTACAAAATCGTGTCCCGGCGGATGGAGCTGTATTTCCAAACGGTTCGAGATCTTCAGGCACTCCAAGACGGACCGGGGGAAGGGAAGCTGTCGATCACGCTGTCTGTCCGGAACAAGAACGCGCTGCGGAAGACGCGCAAGGCCCTTGGATTGCTGGGCTGGAAGCTCAGCGGGGGCAGGAAGGGCTATTTCCTGCGGCCGATCGAGAGCGAATCGGGCGCGGAACGCCAGGAGATCGGATCGGCTCTTGCAATCGACGGGATCGCCATCCAGGAAGCGCTCGACCTCAAGCAGGACCACGCCTTGGAGATCCAGCTGGAGTCCGCGCCGCTCGTTCTCGGCGAAGAGACCTGGCGCGCGGAGCTGTATCCAGACACGAGGCTCTCCGGCGGCTTCGCGGAAGCTGTTGTCCGCGACCCCCGGATCGGGGCGGTCTATATCGGAATCAGCCAGATGCATCCTGAAGCGGCGCGAGCCCTGATCGCGAGCGTCGGGCTCAAGCGACTCGTGAACCGCTATTCCGACGTACTTCTCACGCACAGTTCCTCCCTCTCGGTCGAGAGAGGAGTCGCGATAGTTCCGGGAGGCAGCGATGCCCGGGATCTCTGGACCAACCTCGTGGGGGCGCCGCCGGACGACCCGGACAGCTTCCTTCCAAGGCTGCTGAGGAAAGAAGAGGGGCGGTTGCTGGGCTATTTCTCCGCCCTCGGGCAACTTGACGAAACCCGACGGCGCTTCTTCACGCAGAGCAGCGGGCGATTGCGGCAGTTCTTCGAACTGTACAAGTCCGCCCCCGAATTCCGGGAGGGGGGCCGCACCAAGGTCCGCGAGAGCCCGTTCCTGGAACTGCTGCGAGAATTGCCACTCGGGCCTGACGGCACAGTCGAATTCCCGGGCGCGGCCGAAGTTTGGATGGTCGCGAAGGGCAAGGCCGATGCCAGCAAGCTCGCCCGGAGGCTCCCCAGGAAGGTTGTCCCGGAGGTGGAGGACGAGATTCTGGTGCGACTCGCCAAGACGAAGTTCCCGACTCCGACCGGACTGCGGTCGCAGGTCGACAAGTTCCTCGCTGCCTCGCGGATCGACCAACTCAGGAACCAGCCCATGGACAGCGTTGCGGCGTTGAACTTCGCGCAGGCATTCGGCTCGTTCGAGCACGTCTTCCCGTACTTCGCCACGCTGACCGGCCTGCAATCGCAGCATCTGCGCAGCTTCCTGGCGTTCGCCGGCAACCTCGAGCCCATCGAGACTGTCAGGCGCAATCATCTGCTAGCGCTGTTCCACTCCCTGGCGGAGATGCTGTGCATCGGCCAGTTGGAGGGCATTCTGGCGGAAGACCGAGCCGCCGAGCTGTTCGGTTCGATGTGCCTTCGGCTGTCCAAGGGGAAGGATCCATCCGTCGCAACCGACGCGGCGCTCGAAATGATCGAACGGACCCTGGCGGAGGCCGGGCTTGAAAGCGACGGAAGGCAGCCGGATCGACTCGCGCGCAAGTTGCTCGGGGTTGAAGAGCCTGCTTGGAGACGGGCGGCATTCACGGATGTCCTGAAGCTGCAAAGCGTGCCCGAGCTCTCGGTCCTGTTCCAAGCCCGGGACGCCAGCCTGGCACTGGCTTCCGGCTCGGGGGATCCGCCCGTCCAGATCGAATCGCTTGACGAGGCGATCCGGCGAATCCCGACAGTCGGGATTCCCAAAGACCTGCGACTGGAGGATGAGAGGAAGCGGTTGGTCGCCAGCTTCGGAACCCTGGGGCTGCAGCAGGCGAAACGCCGTCTCGAGCGGGCTGCGAACAGGCGCAAGCCCCGCCTTCCCGAACTCGACCGGCTCTCCAGGAACATGCGGGCCGAGCTGCTGCCGCACGTGGCTGCGGCGCTCATGGGAACGGTCTACGCGTACTATCTCCGCCCCGAGGACCTTCCGGTCGCCGAGGATCCCCTGTTCCTGCGCAAGCACGAGTTCTTCGATCTGGAGCGCCCGTTTCTCGAGAAATTCTTTGGCGTGACGCAACTGAAGGGGATCGGGGAAGACACGGGCGCTTTCATCGAGGGCGGTTTCGCCGGAATCGCTACGGCCGCGGGCCGAACCGCCCAGTTCGGAGTCCGGGTTCTGGATCCCGACGCAGCAGCGCTGGCTCAAATCGAACTCGCATCGCTGCGATCGACGCGCTGGCGGGGGTTGCGCGAGGCCGACATGCGCCGGTTTTCGCTGACGGTGCTCCTCGGGCGCGAATGGATCGTCGAAGCGGCATCGGAGGAGTCCTTGCGTTCCGGATTGCTGGGAGCCGTGGCCGGAGTCCTGTCCGCCAGCCGCACCCGCCGGGTGCTATCGTCGCTTGACGAGCGGAACTGGCCGGCTGTGTGGGGATCGTTCTCGCTGTCCGATCTCTATCGCCTGGGCCGGGCCCGGCTCTCCGCCCCTTCCGACGAGTTCCCGGAATCTCCGGTTGCCAGGGCCGTTGCAGCGTTGCCGGCAGATGCCGGGTCCTGGGACGGGCTGGACCTGATGGGGTCGATCCGGTCCAAGACCTTCGGCTATTCCCGGCCGCGCATGTGGGAGGATGCCCCGTACGAAGAATACGAGCGCTACCTTTCGGACATCATGATCGCGGAACGGACGGCGGAACTGAAGCTGTACCTGGTCCAGGCGGCCGACAGCCTCGGCGTGCCCGTCGAGACCCTGGCCAGGGTCGCGGAACCTACCGCGAAGCGCGTTCTCTCGGAGGTGCAGATGGGCGATCTGTGGGACTGGCGCTCCGTGCTGAGAACCTTCGCCGAGCGGACCCGCCCCGCCCTGCAGGAGGCGCTGCTGCGATGACCCGAGCTGCCGCCCTCCCCCTGGCTATCTCGCTCTCACTCATGCCCGGCGTCGGTTCGAGCCGCGCATTCGCGCAGGATCCGAATGCCGGTGTCCAATTGCCGGATGCATCCGAGGATGCGATCTTCACCGCCGTAGCGAGGCTGGTCGAGGTTCACGTGAGCGTGGCGGACGGGAAGAGGCGCTACGTCTCCGGACTGACTCGTGACAGGTTTCGCGTGCTCGACAACGGCGAGCAGCAGGAGATCTCGGTCTTTGAAGCCGACGAATCCGGATTCTCATGCGTGATCCTGCTCGACACGACTGGCAGCATGAAGCGGGCGCTTCCCACGGTGAAGCGAGCGATCCTGGAATTCATCGACGATCTCCGACCGAACGACTCGGTTGCCGTCTACGCTTTCAGCACGCAGCTGGAGCTGCTCCAGCCGTTCACGCTGGACAAGAACGAAGCGCAACGAGCTGTTCAGAAGACGCGTGCGGACGGTGCCACGGCGCTGTTCGATTCCGTGAATCGCGTCACGAAGGATCCTGCCGGGGTCGAGGGCAAGAAGGCGCTCCTGGTCCTTACCGACGGCGACGACAATTCCAGCGTGCCCAACGCCCGATCAGCGATCCGGCAGGCTCGAGCCGTCGGGGCGCCGGTGTTCGCGGCGGCACAAGGGCATGCTCTCGAGAACCGCGCCCTAGTCAAGCAGATCCACGAGCTGTCCCGATCCACGGGAGGCCTGGCATTCGAGGTGAAGAAGAGCGGCCAGGCGCAGCGGATCTTCTTCGAGATTTCCAGAGCGCTTAAGCATGGCTACCTGCTGGCGTTTCGCCCGCCTCAGGCAACGAGCGACGAATGGCGAGACATCGAGGTGGCTGTGTCCGGAGTCAGGAGACCGCAGATCCGCGCGAAGAGCGGCTACGACTCCCCCAACGCAAAAGGTAACTTTGGGGTCCTGGGTCCTTTCTTGACGGAGTCGAAGCCGGTTTCGCGTCCGACGAAGCGTTCCCTTCCGTCATCGGGATCGAATGGCGGATCGTGATCTCTCCGTCGCCAACAAGCACTTCCTTGACGAGCGAGCGTAGCACCTTTTGCCGCTCGATTACGTCGAGTGTGTCGGCGCTGGCTCGCATCCGGCACTGGAAGCTCTCGAGGGTCTCCGCGATCCGCAGATAGCGCTCCCGTTCCTCAGCCGCGCTCTCGATTGCCTCCAGTTCGGCCTCCAGCACCCGCAGCCGACTGCGAAGGGCCGGCATGCGGCTGCGCAACTCGTCCAGCCCGATCAATTCCTCCTGGTACGCCGTCACCAGTCGCGCGCCGGCTCGTTCCAAACGCTCGCGCTCGCCGCGCAGTTCCACCCGCCGCCGCCGGTGTGGTTCGGTCTCCCGGCCGGCCGCCAGCCGCCGCTCCAACTCAGCTTGGATCGCAGCCGTACCAGCTCCTGCCATACCACCGCGTCCAGCCGGTCCTGTCGCACCGGCCGGCTCGGGCAGCGCACTCCCTCCTCGTAGCGCCATCCGTCCGAGCCCAGACACCGGTAGTAGTACAGCTTCCGCTTCGTCGTCCGTGTGGAATCGCCGGGTACCGGCCGGCTCGGGCAGCGCATAGCCGTCCGAGCCCAGCACCGGTAGTAGTACAGCTTCCGCTTCGTCGTCCGTGTGGAATCGCGGTAGCAGGCATAGCCGCGACGCCCGCACACCAGCATGCCCTGCAGCAGGGTCGGCTCCTTTGTCCGCCGCCGCGCGTGCCGCTTGTTCGCCTCGAGTTGCTCCCGGGCTTGCTCGAACTGGTCTGCGCTCACCAAGGCCGGTACTGGAATCTCGATCCACTCCTCGCGCGGACGTTCGAGCCCGCCCACCTGTTGGCTCGCGAACTTCCCCGGCTTCCGCAAGGGCCGCGTGACCCTCCGCCTCGAGCCCGTCCCGGTCTTGCCGTAGCACGCCCGCCCGTAGTAGGCCGGATTGCGCAGCATCCCCCGGATCATCGAGCGGTCCCAGCGCCTCTTCCCGGTGCGCGTCGGAATCCCTTGCTCCGTCAGACTGCGCACGATCGCCCCCATGCTGCACTGATCCCGCGTATAGCTGTCAAACACTTGGCGCACCACATCGGCTTCCGCACTGCCATGCTGCTGATCCCGCGTATAGCTGTCAAACACTTGGCGCACCACATCGGCTTCCCCTGCCAGCACTTCGTATCGCGCTTCGACCCCCTCGCTCCGCTTTACGTAGCGGTATCCGCAAGGGGCTCCCGAGAGCACGCTCGGCGACCCGTTCCGTGCCTTGTGCCGCTTGCCGCGCCGGGACCGCTCCGCGATCCAATGGCACTAACTTTAGGTTTTTGCGTACTAACTTAAGGGTTTAGGCTTCGACGGAGCCTGCGGCAGCCTTGCGGGTCCCAGGCGGCTAGGCTGGGATGGGTTTGCGCCTGGACCATTTGGGGGCCGGTTGCTTGGAGCGCCTCGGGTACGAGCGGTTCGGGCGAGGCTTGCGCCGTCCGATCCCGACGCATTCGACGATGCGCGTGACGGTTTCGCGGACGAACTCGGTGTGGCGCAGCAGCAAGGCTTCCAGATGCCGGGACAGGGCGGCCAGGCTGTGCTTGAAGTTAGCTTGCGGGGGCGGCTTGCCGTCGGCCGGGCAGGCCGCTTGGCACAGGGCGGCGTCGCGGTTGGTGAAGCAGCGTGTCATTGCGATGAGATTGAAGTGTGCGAACAGCTCCTGCTTGACCAGGTCCTCGGTGCGGCCGTGGAACTGGTCGACCTCCAGGAACTGCTTGCTGATCTTGAAAAGTTCTTCGATTCCCCAGCGAGCATGGTAGAGGTCGGCGAGTGCGGCGACGCTGTAGCGCCGGGGGTCGAGCAGGGTGGTGCCGAGGATGTACTCGGTCCCGCCGTGGGTGTACTTGACGAGGCGTAGCGGGAGGGGTCGCCAGTGGGTGCGGGGCTGCTTGCGGCGCAACTCGCGCAGGGCATCGGGGCCGGGGAAGATCTCGGCCACGGTCTCGGTTTGGTCGCTGGCGATGAAGCGGTCGAGGGCCTGGCCGGCCTTGCGGCGGATGCGGAACACGGCCTGCAGGCCGCGCCGGTGATGGGCGCAGAGCAGTTCGAAGGAGTAATAGCCGCGGTCGTAGACGACGACGTCAGGCGGTGCCAGGGCCTGCAGATGGGCGAGCGCGGCGGCGCGCTCGTTGCCGTGGGCGAGCAGGTCGAAATCGACGGGCAGCTTCGAGTGCAGGCGGTACAGGCAGCTCAGCAGGCCTTGCGGGTAGTGCGCCTGCTCGCTGGGGAGGGCGTAGCCGGCCTCCAGCAGCGGGCGGGGCAGGTTCAGCTTGCAGCCGTCGACGGCGAAGACGCGGTGGCCGTGCCAGAGGGGGCCGGGCTGGTCGGCGCGGCGGAGGATCTCGGCATGGAACTGCAGGAAGACGCCGGGCTGGACCTTGCGCCGGGCGCGGACCATCGCCGCGTCGGAGACCGGCAGCGCCTGCGGCAGGGGCACCTCGAGGGCGCGGCAGTGGTCCCACAGTTCGGCGAGCGTGGCGGTGTAGCCCTGGCGGCGGGGCGCGAACACCAGGCGGAACACGAACAGCATCACCAGCAGGGTGTTGAGCACGCGCCGGCGCACTTGCCAGAGCTGGTCGTGGGCGGCGGCGACGGCGCCGAGGGCGCCGATCAGGTCCTGCCACAGGCGCACGAAGGCCTCGTCGGGGGCCGCAGCCTGCGGCGCGGGCGGGCGTCGCGGCCTGGGCTTGCGGGGGCGCGGCCCGTCCCGCAGGATCTCGCGGCAGTGCTTTGCCAGGGGGTACACGTAGACGTCCTTGCGGGCCCGCCCCTCGTCGGGCCGGCCCCGGGTCTGGCCCAGGCGCAGCCAGTTGGCAGCGCGGTAGCAGACGCCGCCGAAACGCTCCGGATCCACGAACGTCTCGATCAGGACCGGCCGGCAGCCGTAGCGGCTGTGCCAGTCCTGCGGCAGTTGCTGGACGGCCAGCGACAGCGCATGACTGGCCAGATTCTTGACCTGGACCCAGGGAAACAGCAGGAAGCGAGGCTGCCCGACCACCAGCTGCAAGTGCTGCTTGTACTCGCCCTCGCGCCAGCCGACCCACGTGTCCCGGCAGGCCAGCGAGCGGCTCGCCTGGCTGAACAGCAGGCAGCCCAGCGGGCGCTCGTGCCGGTCGAGCAGGAAATAGCGCAGGTGCGGGCCAAGCGGCTGGCGGTAGCCCAGGTAGTGATGCCGGTCGACGTATTCGTTGAACAGCCCGGCCTGCTCCGGGCCCTCCGCCTGTTGCAGGCGCAGCGGAGCCAGGTCCCGCAGGTCGGCCTGGATGCGCGGCTGCGGGTCCGTGCGCGAGGTCCGCGCAATCGGCTTGCGCGTCGCGTGCATTTTCTCCTCGCGCTTCGGCGGCAGCGTCAGGATGCCCTCCTTGTCCAGCGCCTCGAGCAGGCCTAGGGCGGCTGCGACGCTGTTCTTGCCTGCGGGGGTCCGCCAGCGCAGGTGCTCGCAGATCGTCTGCGCCAGTTCCTTGCGGGCCAGCGCTGGGAACGTCGCCACCGTCTCCTGGACCTGGGCGATCTGCCGACGCGTGAAGCGCCTGCCGGAGAAGGTGGTGGACTCGAGATTCACGATGAGGGGGTCCATGGCAGCTCCCGGGAAACCGGTTCCTAGCTACCATCGCAAATCCGGCCCAGGATGTCAAGGGCTTTTTTGAGGCCGGTCAGAAAACGCTGTAAGTGCTTCTGAATCCACGTCTTGGAGGTTTGCCAGAAAATCCGGCTACCGTCTTGCCTATGTCAGGGACATTGCTCCGCGATCCGGGCCCGCTCGTACTCGGCGATCATGCCCTGGACCTGGACCAGCAGACGCTCCTGCGGTGTCTCCGACGGCGGCGACTCCACGAACTCACACGCCACCCCGCAGCGCGCCAACTCCTCCAGCAGCAGCACCTGGTAAGCGTACTTGCGGCTCAGCCGGTCCGGCGACAAGACCAGCACAGCCTCGATGCGGCCCTCGGCGGCCAGGTCGCGCACCGCCTCCAACCCCGGCCGCTCCAGGCGCGCCCCGCTGAACCCGTCGTCCTCGAACACCCATTCAGGCGGCACGATGTGTCCGCGCTTCCGAGCGCATTCCCGCAGAGCGGCCGTCTGACTGGCGATCGTCCCGCTCCCCTTCTGGCGGTCCGACGACACCCGGGCATAGATGGCGGCTGTCTTGGTCAGGGTTCACGTCCTCGTGCGAAGTGGGTCGGGCCGGCCGCTGCCGGAGCGGGGCCAGCCGTGCGCAGGCCCGGGCCAGTTTGTCGGGCAGATGGCGGTCCAAGCGGTACTCGAGGCGCACCACCAGCGGACCGCTGTCAGCCATGGGGTTCCCGGGATGCCAGCAAGGCTTGGAGGGCTCGCGCCACCAGTTCGCTGACCGCCGTGCCGGTGGCGAGCGAACGCTCCCGCAAGCGCCGGATCAAGCCGCGCGGAAGCCGGACAGAAAGAACATCCTTGCCGTCGGAGACGGGCACAGGCTCGGTCAGCTGCTGGGCTTCGCGCAGGTAGCGATAGGCTTGGCGAGTCGAGATGGCGAGCTGGCCGGCGAGGCGTTCGACGGCGTCCGGCAAGTGCGGGTACCGCTGCAGCAGAGAGCGGGCGAGATTGAGCCTGTGGGCTTTCTCGGCATCGCTGACGCGGGCCATATGACATATAATATCTACGGTACATGTCTAATGTCAAGCCTTGTTCTTGAACTCGCAGACGCGATCGAACGCAAAGTTACCTTTTGCGTTGGGGGAGTAACTTCGCCGTTCCGTAGGGCAGTACCAGTGGAGCCCGCAGGCTGAATGGCCGGGAGGGAGGCTGCAGAGCGAGCCAGTCGCGCATGGTCCCGGCAGCGACGCGGGCGCGCCGGGCCTTCTCCTGCCTCGCGATCCGGCGCGCGGGGTTCCCACCGCAGGGACTGGAAGGTCGCGATAGCGCGGATCCGGCACTTGGCCAGATCGCGCGGGTGTCGGATTCGGATGTCCTGCAGGGGAATTCCACAGGGCGATCTCGGTCGTACGGCCTGCTGTCCCGAAGCCAGGAGGCTGCGGGCGCGGGCCGGCCGGAATGCCCGCCGGATTCCAATTGCGCAGGGAGTCGAGCGGGGGTGGCGGAAGAGGCGGCTGCGCCTCGGCGACGGCGCTCAGCCGGACCGGCACCGCAGGCGGGCCAAGATGAATGCGCGATCAACCAGACTGGTGGAACCGGCCTCGCCACTTCCCTGCCAGCACATGCAGACGGTTCCGCTCTCGGCCGGCGCTGCGGAAACGCACGAGCAGCATGACATCGTTGAATCGGCTGCGCAGCACGGCATCGATGGGCTCGTTCGGGGCGGGTTCCGGCGACGGGAATCTAACTACTGGTACAAGTCATTGATAAATCAGTAGTTATGAGCCAATAAGTGATTGGTTTCCAACGAATTTTCCAACTGGTGCCTTCGTGATCTGGAGCGTCCGGAACAAGAGCGCCGAGGCAGCGCACGGCTTGTGCGGGGAAATCATGTCGGCGCACGACGTCCGGGGAGGCTGAGACGTCCCAGGCGCAACAAGTGGGACTAGGCTAACTCATTGCACAGGGGTGAGTCATTCAATTGGCCGGGACGGATGGGACCACTTGAGCGCACGGCCGGCGGGGCGGGAGCGCCCCCCCGAAATCGGCCCTCGCTTGCACAAACGGGCCTTTCGGGGAGATCGCTCCCGAGATTTTTCCTTGCAGGAAGGCGGAGTGTCCCCGGCGGGTTGCAGAGGCTTCCGCTACGGGCGTACGCATCTTTCTGCGCCGCACTGGTCTTGGCCGCATCCGCCACCATTGCCTGGCCGTCGAGGGCGACCAGCAGATCGATCTGGCAGGAAGCAACGCTGAGGTTCGCAAAGACCACTGCCTGAGACACATCGCCCGCGAGCAATTGCTCGATCTCCCGCAACATGGATCGTTCCGATTCATGCTCGACAGGGTCACCGATGTAGGTTTCCATGGCAGGTGTCCCGCGATCCTTCATTCCACTGGCCACTCGGTAGTTCCGGACGCCCGACCACTGCCGGGCCCCCATCTCGCCCGGTCTTGGTCAGGCCCGTTCCGCGGCCGCAACAGATGCGTGACCGTACCTGACTCACCAATTCCCGCTCCTCTCCATCAGGACCAGTTCGCCGACCGTTCTTTCGTGCCACCGCCTTGTGTACGCGTTGCGCAGAGGCGTTGCCGGCCGATGGCCGACGTCGTCGAGCAATCCTTCCATCGAAACCAGCCTGTCGCGCAACCCCAGTCTCACGCCGCAACGGAGACTGGCCCTGTCCGGCCCGCACAGGATCCAATCGTCGTGGCGGCCCAATGCGTGTGCCCAAAGCGAAGCTTCGCCCCGGTCCAACGCGATGTCGCCGGCACGGATCGCGAGAACAGCACGTTGCAGGTCCGTGACAACATAAGCGGTTGCCAGCCTCTTTCGCAATTCAGCTTCGTCGACCCGCCGCTCGGGTCGGCGACGCTGGAAACCCGTTTGGGTTTCGGTCACGCAATCCTCCACGGTCTCCACTCGGTAGCCGCCCGTCAGCGCCCGCCACGATCCCGCCCGGTGCGCCTCGAGGATAACGTTCGTATCCACCAGCAAAGTGCCGCGATGCCTGGGCATGATGCCTCATAGATCGGAAGCATGCGCGACTTCATGTGCGGCAAAAACATCTGCGAGGTCGTCGACTGTCACATCGAGCAATGCAGCGGCTCGGCGCACCGAGACCAGTCCATTCCCGATCGCATGCGCGATCACTACCAAGAAGGTCCTCGAGAACAGCGCCAGCGGGACATCCTCCGCATCCGTGCGTCCGTTATCGCGCAATGCGGCATCCGGTACTGCTCTAGCTGATGCCGACGTCAGGGCGCCCAGAACAACCAGCCGCCATTTCAGCGCTGATGCCGTCACGTGCAGTTCGTTCGCAACCGCATTCAACCGCCTGACCAACTTATCTAGTGTGAGACGCGACCAATCGCCGAATTGAGCCATCGTTGTTCCAGGCATCAGAACTGCCGCCGCAAAATTGTTGGCAAGCTGTTCGACGCGACTGCCGCCGGTCTCCCTCGCCTCCTCTTGGTGCTTCGGCGGCATCGCGTCCCAAGTCAGGACATGAAACAGCTCGTGGGCGAGATCGAAATGACGGCGTCCGACGACCTCGTGGCGGGCAATCAGCACCGAATCCAGCTCCGGTAGGCGGCATGCCGCACCCGAAATGCCCGGATCGGCATCCACCATGAGAACAAGGATGCCCAGATCCCTTTCCATGACTTCCGCGAGTCGCGTAGCCGGCGCATCGCCTAGACCGTACTCGACGACAAACCGCTCGCCTGCCCGCATTGCGTCCTCAAACCGGGAATGCCGCGCAAGGCCGAGCGTGCGGCGCATGAGCGGCGCCTCCCGCCCGACCTGTGGCGCAAGGATTCGGAAGGCGGCAATCCAGCGGCCCGCCTTCCGTTCGTAGGCTTCGAGCCGTTCCATACTGACACCGGTCTGGCGCCATGAGAAGCGGCCTTCACCGGCGAGCAGGAAGGGATCGGTAAAATACTCCAGCGGGGCGCTCAGCCTCTCGGCCCCCAGAACCAATTCCTCGGCCGTTACCCGCCTGGTGCCAGTTTCGATGGCCGAAACCGTCTGACGGTCGTTGAACCCAAGAAGCTCTGCCAATTGCCCTTGGGAGAGCTTACGCTCCTCACGCAATGCCTTGATCCGTTTTCCGATGATCTGCTTCACTATCTTGCCTCCCCCTATATTCTTGCAGTTTTTGATGTGCATGGAAAACATGCGCTTTGGTGGTTGCGCCGAGAAGGCCCGCGAACCGCTCTCCGGCGCCGCGGGGCTACGAGATCACGGTGGTACGATCGCCACTGACGTGCCTAGCCGGTCCGAGCGAGCGCTTCCGGAGGCCTCTCGTTCACGGAAGGCCCGCGCGAAACGGCGCCGGCGCGCGCTGGAAGCTTCCGGTATTCTGCGCTGCCGGTGGCCGCTCGAGGAGGAGGGCTAAGACGACGTCAACGAGACGGCGGCCGGCCGGTGGCGGGCGCGGAAGACGCTGGCTGGGAAGCCCTATTGCTGCTCCTCAACACATTGTTCGCCGCGATCGAAGCCGAGCGCACCCGCGAATGGTGCCGTGCTGGCCCACCAGAAGCTCGGGAAACTCCGGCTCCACGCCGCCCTTGAGTCCGCGCCCTCGAGAGTCCCGTTGCACCTGCCGATGCTCCGGTGGTAGCTCTGCCTGCGCTCGGCCCGGGGGCGGCGGAATCCGGTCGGTCAAGTCCGCTCTGAACGGCGATTGAAGTGGTTACGGAGTGGTGGACGCACAGGGGAGGGCGCTCACAGACCTGAAGGGGGCGCGATGGCTCAATGCGCAGCGTAACGTGCTCTTTCGGGAACTGCGCACAGCGGCCTGAGCCCGGGCTGCGGATCAACCACGAAATGGGTGGGTCGCCCCCAGCGGCCCGCCACTCCCTGCCCGTTGCTGGCACGGGCCTCGAATGGGATGCTGATGTTCGCACCCACCGACGGAATCTGGAACTCCCCTTCAGTGGCGATCACCGCCGCTATCCGCAGACACCCTATAATGCTCTATTTTCGCTTCCCCTCGTGGCGTCTAGCTAAGGCGCGTATCTGGATTGGAAAGCACTTGCATCCGCAGTACCTTAGCTGCACCGGGAGGATTCTGCGTATTCCGGCCAATGTGAACGCTCATTCCGAAGGAACGTGAACGCTCTGTCCAGCGACAGCGAGAATTGCCGGTGACGACAACTAAAACTGCCGGTTGTGCCCCCCTCCCGGCGGCGTTCATTGTACTCTTCTCACGCCTCCTCCCCTTGCGTTCGAGCTTTGGCGGCCTCGGCCCGATAGCTCGGGACTGTCAGTTCCAGGATCACCGAGTGATGCACCACCCGGTCGATCGCTGCCGCCGCGGTCATGTCGTCGTGGAATATCTGATTCCACTGCGAGAACACCAGGTTCGACGTGATCATCACGCTGCGCCGTTCGTAGCGCTCCGCCAGCAGCGAGAACAGCACCTCCATCTCCGCCCGGTCCTGCCGGACGTATCCGATATCGTCGAGGCACACGCACGCATAGCGGTCCAGGCGCCGCAGTTCCCGCGCCAGCCGCAACTCCCGCTTCGCTTCCACCAGCCGCTCCACCAGCGCTTGCACAGCCACGAACAGCACCGGCTGCCCGCGCTCCACCAGCAAATGCATCTCGAATCCCGGCGCTTCCGCCGCGAACGGGAATGGATGGTGCGGTCGTTGCGGACGGACACAGCCTTCCGTTGCCAGCCGCAACATCTGCCTGATCGGGCCGTGCACTTCCCGTTCGCCCCTCTGGCGACTGTCTCCGCCCTTGCGGAGCCAGTCGCGCCGGTCGATCCAATCCCGGGTGAATTCCTCGACGTGCGCCGGGGCGTCCGCGAGACCCCTGGCCCCGCGTTCCCTGGCGAATTCGGCGAAGTGGCGTAGCAGGGGCACGCGGCTGCGAATGGTGTTCGCGTTGTACCCTTGCCGATGCATCCATTCGACATACCGCTCGATCTGCGGTGCCAGCCAACTGGCCTGGATCCGGTCCAGCGTCAATGGTCTGAAAAAGTAGTGTTCAAGCATGAATTCCTCCGTTCGGCAGTTCCGAACAGAGGTCATCGTCCGGTCCATGCAGGCCAGACGCAAGGCTCCGGCGGCATCCTCAGAGGGGAAGTGCGGGCACATAATCCTGACACCGTGTGGCGGGCCGAGGCCGGACCGCAAGTTGTCCCGGATGCGATGTCTCGGGGGTCTCTTTTGTGACCGCCACCAGAGCAGCAGGTCCAACTGCTTGCAGGAGAGTCGCTTGCAACTCGAACCCCGCTATGTGACGGGGATCCGTCCGTCCGGAATCACGGGTCCCTCCATGGACAATCTGACAGTCTGGACCTGTCCGAAGCGTTCCGACTCCGCTGCCGGCGAACCGTTATGCGACCCAGTGGTGTTCCAAAACTCTCAATTGTCAGTCAGTTAGGGAGATAGGGGCACGTAACGAGATAGGGCACAGAACACGGATTACGTGCCCAGGAACGTAATCGGTCCGATGCTCGCCGGGCACCGACCCCAAGACCCATAGGCTCTCCTGCAAGCCCTCCACTAGCGCCTCGAAACTCTCCGAGTGTGCGATCCGCACCCATTCCCAGTTCGAATACGCCAGCACGAAGTGATACACCAAGTGCTTGTACGAGCGGTCCCCCACCCGCACTCCCAGATTCGTCATGTCCGTGAAATCCGACTGGCACTGCCAGCCCGGCTCCCGCTCCTGCGGGAAAAACACCTCCTTGTCCCCGCCGTGCAGGGCCCGCCAGCGCCGGATCTTCCGCGGCAGCGTGCGCAACTGGCCGGGCTGGAACTGGCCCGGATGCTGCTTCTGCAACTGCTCGAAGATCAGCTTCGCCTCCAGCCCCGCATCCAGCTCGAGCAGCGCCTCGACGTCGCGCCAGACGTCCCCGAACGGGTCCGTCCTCGTCCGCCAGTGCCGTGGCTGGACCGCCTCGCTCGGCAGCTTCCCCCGCTGCCGCCACCGGCGAGCTGTCCGCTCGCTCATGCCCGCTTTCGCCGCCGCCGTCGCCAGCGGCTTGTTGCGTCCCAATTCCTTCATCAGTAGCCTCACTTGTTGGTCTGTAATCAATGCCCTCGCCCTCCACAACGAAGGGCGAGTCTAGCCACAAACCGCGAGGCTCAAGCGGACTTTCTAGTTGTGTCTAGCCGGCCATTCTAGTTGTCGTCGGCCACTAGGGATTGGAACGACCTCCTGCGGCAATCCCGACCACCCCGCCGCTGAGCCTCCGCCATCCCCTCGGCTGCGCCCAACCGCACCTCCAACAACAACCCGCGCCTCTTCTCTCTCCTACAAACACTCCCGCAAAACCACCCCTCTCAGCCCAGCCGCACCACCTCCCCCATCCCTTCCTGCGGTAGCGAATCTACTTGGAAAATCCCTCCGCTACCGCACGAAATAATCCGAAAAACCCCGCACGGATCTATCTGAAATTCAACACCAGGGTGCGCAGGAACTGATGCGACGGGCCTCCCTGCACTGGGGCTGGGAGGGATCTGTTACCTGCCGCAGCGGTGGCTATCGCCACCTGCGGCACTGGGAAGAGAGAGTCCGAGGCAGTGGCGACCATCCCTCTCTCCGGCACCTCCCCACCATAGAAGGGAGCCGGCACCGGCAAATGCAATACCGAATGCGACCTTCCTTTCGGACCGCGAGCGTTGCCGGGTCGCCGCGAGCAAGCTACACAACCTGTGGGAACTCACGCCCGAGCATCCGCTGCTGGGAAAGCCGGCCGATCGCCCCGCGCTCGTCGCGACCATCCGCGAAATGGCCGCAACGCCCACACGGCCGAGCAGGAGTCAACTAGGTACACGTCCGCGACATTGCCGACCGTGAATCGAAACACTGGCAGCCGGATTGACCGCAAGGCACATATAGACTAGTCTGAATATGGTCTGTTTTGCCGACCCATAGGAATTGAGGAGGGTTTACGCGTGTCCGTGATCGGTGCATTCGAGGCAAAAACGCATTTGCCGCAACTTCTACGACGAGTTCAGGAAGGTGAACGATTCGTCATCACAAAACATCATCGTCCCGTGGCCGAGCTAATTCCATTTAGACAGCGCGACACCGTCAAAATCCGCGCTGCAATCGATCGATTGGCGGCCTTTCAGAAGACTCACAGCCTGCGGGGGCTGCCAGTCCGCCAGTTGATCGAGGACGGACGTCGTTTCTGATGGCGTTCGTGCTGGACTGCTCGGTGACCATGGCGTGGGTTTTCTCCGACGAGGCCAGCGAATCAACAGACCGGTTGCGTGAGTCCCTGATCGAAGACACCGCGTTCGTCCCGGCACTCTGGCCGATCGAGACTGGAAACGTGCTGTTGATGGCGACCCGCAGGGGACGGATTGACACGGATGACTGGCAACGGATTCGGGTGGATCTCGAGGAATTGCCTATCCACATCGATCCCGTCTCCACGGATCGAGTGTGGGGTGCGGTCCTCGATCTCGCCCACGCGCACCGGATTTCGGTGTATGACGCGATGTACCTCGAACTAGCGCTGCGGATGCGGCTGCCCCTCGCGACATTGGACCGGGCGCTCGCAGCCGCCGCACAGGCTACAGGAGTCGAAGCGCTTTGGGGCACGTAGCCGGGGAGAGATTCGGACTTCGCCGAGCTGTCACTTGCATGCGAACCTTCGCCAGACGAATTGCCGCGATCCCAGTCCAGCGTGCTTCCGAAACTGACAGATCCCGAGCCGCTTCCGATCGAAATGGCTCGCGCTGGCGATGCAGACGTCACGGGCGCTCCGAGCGGCCATCTGCACCGCAAGCGGACCACTCTAAATGCGAGATCAACAAACAGACTGGCGGAACCGGCCTTGCAACTTCTCCGCCAACACTTGCAGACAGTTCCGTTCCCGGTCGGCGTTGCGGAAACGCACGGGCAGCACAAGGTCGCTGAAGCAATCTGCAACGAGGGGCTGTGCGCGCGTGGGCTGCTGGACATCAACGAGGCGGCGAATCCACTGGCGGACCAACGGCACGGTCAAGCAATGGCGCGACTGCGGGCGCCTGGCGGCGCATCTCTGCAATGACTGGGGCGAATGCCTGTACGAATGGCCGACGTGCCGCCGAAACCGCAAGGGAGGGCAAGCAAGGCTCTGGTCAGAGACGGGTCCGGCTCATCCGCTAGAGGGGGCTTGCGCCGCGGACAGCAGGAACTCGGCAGCGCCTGGGCGCGTGAGCGAGGTTGAGCAGGAGCCGCTAGCCCTGAGTCTGTCTCGAACTACTGGCGCCAGCGACTCGGCCGAGTGGCGGACAAAGCTGGCGTCAAGGACTCCCGCACGCACCAACACATTCGCCGTTGAGCCGCTGCTCGCCCACGCGTCCATGGAGGACGTAAGCGCTCTACTGGGCCATAGCAGCGTGCAAGCCATGGAGAGGTATACGCTGCGTGGCACCGGTGTAGGCGCGACCGCCTCACGCGAGTCGTGCCTAGACCAAGAACAGATCGCGGCCTTTACCCGCTTGGATTGCCGTGAGCGAGCCCCGCTCACCTGTCGCCCGCCGCACTCGCCGACCACGTCGAAGACCAACACGAGGCAGCAGGACGCCGCGCAAGTCTCGCTCGGCACGCAGTAGCGCAGGACAGAGGATTCGGGAACAGCCGGCTCGGCTCCGATGGCGACGGAGTCCTCGGGACGGACTGCCGTCCTCATCTCCTACAAGCGGGAACCACGGCAGAGCAGCTTACGCGCCCCGGCAGCTCGCCTGACGTTTTGATCGGACATCACTGGCACCTGAGACAGCTCCTCGATATATGGCGCCGGAAGTCCATGCTCGATCGCACCCGTGACGACGAGATCGCGGTACCAGTCAAACGGGACGCAGGTCGCGTCGACATGCTGGGGGCCAGCGATATAGGTCATGGCCTCCTCCGTGCGGTCATCGAAGAGGCGGACCGGTACGGAACCGTCGCGATCCCGCGCGAGATCGCTGACGGGGCCCGCGACGAGGCGGTCAGCCGACGCGTCAGCATGTTCGATCCATACGTGAAGTACTTCAAGGGAGTTTCTCGCATATGTCATACGCGACCTCGACGCGAACCAGGAAGTTCCTCTGCGTTATGAAGTACTGATACAGAAGCAGCAGTCCAAGCACCAACGCGACCAACGCGACCAAGCAGACACCGATCGCCAGAGACTGGCCGCACAAATAGCTGAGGATAGGCGCAATGAGTCCAGCACACAGCAGCGCCGTTGCCAGACCAAGACGGAGGCGCGAGAGCGTGTTACACCGCTCTATGAAAGTGGCGTGGAGTGCAGGCTGCTTGACGAGCACCCACATCTCCAAAGGCAGGTGTGCATCCATCTCTTTGTCGGCGAACTTGGGCAAGGCTACAGGAATTTCCTTGATCTGACAAACCGCTTTCTGGTACTTCGTTTCGTGTCCGCGACAGACAGGTCTCCGCACGCTCCTGACGACGAAGGCAAGAGCGAGCAGCGCATGCCCCAAGCCGAACAAAACGATTGCGGCGACGAGCAGGAATCCGAGCTGAATGCCTGCTTCTTCGAAGATCGGCGCGGTGCCGGATTGGAGGAACCCGTGAATCTCTGGCCAACAAGGCACGCTGCAGACGACAGCGAACGTTGTACCGCTGACAGCGTAGTGGAAGACGTCCCGCCCGAATCACGCTGCATTCCGGTACATGTCGCCTAGAATATTGCTCCCCGGCACGAGAACTCCCCTCTATGCGGTCGCCAAGCGTCGCGAGCGGCTGCGCGCATTCCGGGCCGACTTGCTCGGCGCGGAAACAGATTCCCCGCGTGGTGCTGGACGACCAGGGTCAGTTGGATGCATCAGGCCGCTCCTTCCATTAGGTTACATTTCGCCCATGCTCATCTGGCAGTCCGTGGAGCGGCACTGGACCGGCCCGGCGATTGCAGGGGGAACACCGCAACGGGGAAGAGCCTCGCCTGCTGTTCCGGCCCCAGCGTGAAGCCCTGAGAAGGCACTAACGGATGAAAAAGCGATTTCGGGGACAGGTCGGACCGCGAGCCCGGCGCCTTGCGGCGGCGCCCTGGCGTGATCCCTTGCAGGACTGTCTCGTTGCGGGCAGTCCGCTCGGCAATGCCCGCCTAGCCCTTCGCCAGTTCGTTGCTCATGATCTGGAGCGCTTTGAAGTTTTAGTCGCTACGGTCCAAAGCTGCCTGAAACGCCCTCTCCCGGTTCTCGGCTTTCTTGTCGTACTGCGCCTCACGCTCCGCGGCCTCCCTGTCGATCCGGTCGATGAAAGCCTTGGTTGCTTGCTCCCGCTCCGCGGCCTTCTTGTCGCTTCGGGACAGCAAGATTGCAATGTGCCGCTTCTCAGCGGCCCTCAACCTGTACATGAACGCTGCAAGTAGCGCCGCGAGAGCGACCTGCACGCGAGCGTCCGGGATCTCGAAATCCAGCCAGAAGTCCATGCCTTCCACCCTACATCACCAACGAATCCACTGAATGACTCGCCGCCCGAGCCTCCCGCTGTATCGAGTCCCGGGAACTGGTGCGGTCCCTCCGCATCCGCCACGGCGTCTCGGCGCACCAGGACTGGCGGCAGGATCGGAAGCCCTGGCGGCACGGTCAGATTAGCCATCCCTACAGAGCCAGCGTCCAGGCGGTCCGTTCCCGGATCCGCGTGTGTTCAGCCACAGTGCCGGGCATCGGAAGCTGCGGGAAAGGGGTGTTTCGCGCAATAGAGTGGTGACTGCGGTCAGAATGGCCTCGGCGGGCGCCGTACGCAGGACTTTGCCGGGACGATTCCGGAGATTCACGGGTACGCCTGGGCTGGGTTGCAGCGGGTTCCGGGCCTGGTCGTCCCTCGATCGCTGCTACAGGGAAGTGATGTCAATAGGCGCATGCGATTCGCCGTTCCGCCCGGTGACTGGCTTGCTCTCAGTCCCGATAGCAGGGAGTTCCCAATGGGCGCGTGGCTCTTCGAGCCGGCTGGCAGGGAAGTCGCATTTTCGGGCTGTCGGCTGGGGGCGGTGTCGCCACCGGGCGGCGGTCCGGGGCCGCAAGCAGGGCCGGGCTGGCTCGAACGCCTGCAAGTCGCGCGCCGGGGGAGACTCTTTCGCTCGGGGCTTCGCGTGTGCCATGAGCATGGGACTCTATTCCACGGAGCCTACTGCCAGGAGGTCCGCCACGTCCGTCGGCTGCGACTCGTACACAGCAAAAAGGGCCGCTTACCTTTCCATCAGCATTCCTTGCTGGCGGCTGACGGGGAGCCGGCGAGCCCGCGCCTCGCCCGTCCAAACGGCCAAGAGCTGCGGCGACCCGCCGTGCCGATCGTCTAATAGCGCTGGTTGCGCGACACTCGAATCCTGCGGCTGCGATTGTCGGCGAGCCAGATGTCGCCGTCGCGGTCCACCGCCATCTGCCTAACGGAAAACCCGCCGCTCCGCGCAGGCCCACCGTCGCCTCCATAGCCCGAGTCTCCCGTACCCGCAATCGCCGAGACGACACCTTCCCCGTTTATTCTCAGCACCCGATGCTCATCCGCAACAAGCAGGTTTCCGACCTCGTCCAGTGCGAGCGCCTCAGTCACGATGCTCCAGGAGCCAAGGTTCTTCACGACGGAAATCACACCGGATGCGTCGACCCGGCGGATCTGTCGGCCGTCGGAGACGTACACGTTACCCTCCCCGTCCGGGACGAGCCCTCTGCAAGGATCGCTGAGCCGGGCCAGAGTGGCCTGGCCGCCGTCGCCGTCACTCCCTCTATCGCCCGTGCCAGCGATCGTGGAGATGCGACCCGCGGTATCAATCTTCCTGATGCGGTAACTGCTCGAGGAAGCGAAATACACAATGCCCACAGGATCCGCGGCAATCTCGCAGACCTAGCCGAGCCGGGCTTCGGAAGCCGGCCCCCCGTCGCCGGAAAACCCTCGTTCCCCGGTTCCGGCCAGCGTCGAGATCGTGCCCGCCTGGTCAGCCGTGCGAATCCTCCAATTCGAGCGGTCAGCGAAATGGACTCTTCCAATCCCGTCTGCCGCGATTGCACCCGGGCTTCTCAGCTCTGCCGCAGTCGCCGGCCCGCCGTCCCCGCTGTAGCCCGAATCTCCGGATCCGGCGAACGGAGTCACCATCCCCGAAGCATCCAGCTTCCATATGCGGCCTCGGTCGCTGAAGACCACCTCTCCTGGGGCGATCGGAGCAACACCCGCTGGCCCTTCAAGCGGAATCCCGAGAGCCGTGCCCCCGTCTTCGGTCCATGGCGAGGCGCCTGAACCCGCGAAGGTGCTGATAGTGCCGCCCGAGTCGATTCGGCGGATCCTGTCGTACACGGCCGCATAAGCGTTGCCCATGCCGTCCACTTCGACGGCGCGAGGATAGCTCACATAGGCCTCGACCGCGGGTCCCCCGTCCCGTCGGGTGCAGCAAGTCCCACCTCCGGCGATTGTCGTGATCACCCCGGACTGATCGACCCGACGAATTCTCCTGTTCAGGTAGTCGGCGATGTAAACCCTCCCAGCTTCGTCCACCGCGACCCCCCGGGGCCGGTCGAACCGAGCCTCGGTCGCTGGCCCTCCGTCCCCTGAGTAGCCCTCCTCGCCGGTACCCGCAAAGGTTGTGATCATACCGGCCGTATCGATCCTGCGAATCCGGCTGTTCTCGTAGGCGGCGACGTAAGTGTTCCCGCTGCTGCTGCTGTGGGACGCGCTGCGCTGCCTGATCCGGGTCACGGCGCTGGCCTGCGAGCAGCACAGCCTGGACGGCTGGCGGCAGAGCGCGCATCGGGTCCGGAAGGTGCGCAGCCTGTTCAACCGGGTGCGCTCGTCGAAGCGACGGAACCGGCAGCCGCGACGGGTGCAGGAGTACTTGCGGCAGGCGCGCTGGATTGCCGAGCGCGCGAAGGAGTCGCTGGAGCGGTTGGAGGGGGTGCAGGCGGGAGCGGAAAGCGTCCACGCAATCCAGTACTTGCTGGAACACGCGGAGCGCCAGATCGACCAGGTGGAGGGGCGCGTGCTGGGAGGGGAGACGATTCCGCAAGAGGAGAAGGTGTTCTCGATCTTCGAGCCGCACACGCGCTGGTGCGCGAAGGGCAAGGCGGCGCGCCCGGTGGAGCGGGGCGTGCCAGTCTGCATCGTGGAAGACCAGTACCAGTTCGTGCTGGGCTGGACGATCGAGTGGTCCGGGGGGGACACCGACATCGCGGTGCCGCTGGTCAAGGCCTGCCAGGAAGCGTATCCGGAACTGCACGCGTGCAGTTTCGACAAGGGGTTCCACAGCGCGGCAAACCGGGCGGCGCTGGACGGGATCCTGGCACTGAACGCGCTGCCGGGGAAGGGACGGCTGAGCGGCAAGGACAAGGAGCGGGAGGGCGCGGAGGAGTTCGTCTAGGCGAGGCGGCAGCATCCGGCGGTGGAGTCGGCGACCAACAACCTGGAGCGGAGGGGCCTGGATCGCGTGCGCACGCACGGCAAGGAAGGCTTCCAGCGGACGGTGGCGCTGGCGGTGGTGGCGGCGAACCTGCACCGGATCGGGCTGATCCTGCAGAGACAGGAACGCAAGACGCTCCGACTCGCTGCCTGAGAGCCGCAGGCCAGACACAATCGCAGTCTGCAAAGGACGGCTGGGAGTGCTGCGTCCGCGGGCCGGGACCGCCCAGTTTCAGTGCCCACGAGCCGGTCCCCAACACCACTCGCCGCATTGTGAGAAGCAGCCTCAATCCGCACAAAGCCCCCCCATCACGCTACCGAAAATGGGCGCCTCCCCAATACGGGGGTTTTCGGGCAGACACTAGCTAACGACTACTCCATTGACAATAAGGCACTTACCAACATTGCACTTGGCAGCGCAGCGTGAAGACGCGCCGGGCGCTCATCCTTGACCGGTAGTGCCTTCAATCGAAGCCTTCGATGCCCTATCCGCCAAGTGTATCCGGGTCTCTCTCTCATCTTTGGCGACTATCTTGAAAGCATGAGAGACATACTGTTCTCCAGCGAGTACGAGTCCTACGGAGGCAAACGTCACTTTGTTGCGTGGTTGTCGGGGGCGGATGATAGTCTGGATCTCTAGCCGTTGGTAGACCCAACAGCTAGCCCAATCGAGCAAGGCACTGGCCGGCGACAATTACTCTGGCCCGGGTCGGACGCTTGTCCGAGGTTTTCGGGCAGCACTCGGAAAAACTGCGCAAACTGGCAAGAAATAGCCTTATTAGGCGAATTTTACTGTGTTTTTCTCCGAAAATACTTGATTCCTGCGATTCTATCCGATATACTATAGACTTGAACGGCAGGGAGTTCATGAGACGCGCCAAGCGGTACGCAGCAAGGAACCGCCTGGACTTCCGGTTCGAGCGGGGCGAGGGCAAGGGGAGCCACGGTCAGTTGTACGTCGGTCGTAGGCGGACCATGGTCAAACGCACCGAGCTCAGCAAGGGCCTGCTGCGGAACATGCTCCGAGACCTAGGGATCAACAAGGAGGACTTCTGAAATGCGATATGCCTACCCATGCAGGATCGACCGGGACGAGGACGGCGCGTTCGTCGTTTCCTTCCCGGACGTGACCGGAGCCAACACCGGTGCTGACGAACGTGCCGAGGCGCTGGAGCTGGCCGAGGACGCGCTCGCGGGGGCGCTCGGGATGTACGTCGAACTGCGGGAACCCATCCCTGTTCCGAGCCCCGTCATGGACGGTCAGGAGGTCGTCGCGGTGGACCTGGTGACGGCGGCCAAGCTGGAACTGTACACCGCGATGCGGGACCGGGGCGTGACCAAGCGCGCACTGGCGAAACGGCTGGGATTGTCCGATACCACCGTGGGCCGCCTGATCGCCCCGAACCGCCGTTCCCGCATCGACCGCATTGCCAAGGCGCTCCGGGCGGTGGGCCGGGGCCTCGTGGTCGAGGGCCGGACAGACCCCACTAGCGCGGACTGACTGGGCTACCTTCAAGGGCGGTTGCTATCGAAGTAATCCGGTTTGACCTTGATCACTTCACGTGCCCATAGATAGGTGTACCGAAGCGCGAAAACCACTCCGACGACGGGCGAGCTGACGGCGATCCCGCCGCCGATTGACATGGCGTCGGGGAGCATCATGAAGAACGGCCACATCGTGACGAACCCTATGATCACGGTGTAGGCGCAGGCCGAAGGCGTAGCCATCGATGAAGTGAGCACGTTGCTCGGCCATCGCTCCATACAGACTGCGGAACGGCATTACGCTAGCTGGGACCGGCATCGGCGCGGGCGTCTCAGGGACACGATCGCCGTCCCGCTGCTCGCCGATGTGTCGATCAAGGACGTGTGAGCTTGCCGTTGGGCCACAGCAGCGTGAAAGAACCACGGAGGGCGACTATGCTCCGCGGGACCGGTCCCGGCGCGATTCGTGTGGGACGCCCACCAGCGGGACCCGCCGCTCTCGGATCTGTACGGGGATCTCACTTGGGAACCGAACCTGGGCGGCCAGATTCGAATCGAGTGCGCAAGCCCATGATTTCAGGGGATATACGGCCTATCGGCCGGTAGCCCGCAGTCAATCGCAACGCGCGATCTCCAGTCGAGCAACCTTATCCGCACAAGAATCCCACCGCATCGACAATAGGCAAGCATCAAGGACGACGGATTCGATTCGTAGCAATTGCGGGGTTGATCCGACTCGAACAGCGCCCAATAATGCTGGGCCAAGTGCCTGCTATGCACCTTGCCCCGCGACACACCTCCAAAGTGGGGGGGGGTGGGATTACGGCCGCATATCCTCCTTGAACTCCGCATGCATCTCGGATAAGCGACCAAGGCCCTGGAATGGGTGCGTGCGGCCTCAAGAACTTGCCAACCAGATGGTGACCAACCAACACGCCGCCGCCGGGAGCCCTTGGAAACAGGGTTTCCGTGGAGCCAACTGCATGCAAGCCTCTACGACACCTATTCGCCGCCGCCGCCATGCATGGCGTCCAAACGTTCTGCCCAAAGCAAGAGGACACCGACGCCTTCGCACAGAGCAAGCCATCTGCAATCGGCTGGTTCAGCCCCAACCGGATACTCAGCGGATTGATGAACCTCGACGCCGAACTCCCGTTCCAGTCCGGTAATCAGGCCATCACGATGAATCGGACGAGCGCGGCGCTCGCCACACCGAGAATCACCCAGAAAACCCCGATTCACGACTTCTTTGGCCCCATTAGGCGTCATCCAAAGCAACAGTTGACGGGCCTAGCGCCTGTCCAGCGCCTTGTACCACCTGCGCACAGTCGGACCGCCGGACGCGTCATCGTACCTAAAACACTCGGCAAGGTCGTCGATGGAGCCGATTATTGCGTGGAGCGCCGGAGCCGAGAGGCTGCTTCCCGAACTCGTCTCGTAGTGACTGACCCAGTTGCCGACAATCGCGGGCACATGCGAGTGGTCAACATCTAGAATCTGCCGCTAATTCCGAGCTCGGAATTAGCGGCACCGGTTCGCTGTCCGAACGCTGCTGCGGTGGTACCGCGACGGCGTCGATGTCGAGAGCCATCTGCCCTGTCTTGCGACCTATCTCGGACATGCGCACATGAGCGATACCTACGGGTATCTCACGGCCACCCCGGAACTGCTCCAGCTTGCTGCCAAGCGCCTCGACAGCGCAACCCGGAGGCTGCCTGCATGACGTCCACAGCCGAATTCGCCCGCCTCCTGGCCGCCTTCTTCACCGACCGCCTCCAGCAGCAGCGGCGAGCCGGCCCCCATACCGTCGCCAGCTACCGGGACACCTTCCGCCTGCTCGTCCGTTACGCCCTGCGGGAATTGCACAAAGCGCCTGCCGCTCTGGAACTCGGCGATTTGGACACCGAGTTCCTCGGCGGCTTCCTGAACCACCTTGAGATCGAGCGTGGCAACGACGCGCGGACCCGCAATGCCCGCTTGGTCGCAATCCGCTCCTTCTTCGGCTACGTCGCCGGGCAGGAGCCGCGGCACGCGGCCTTGGCGCAACGCGTTCTGGCCATGCCGGCGAAGCGCTATACTCGCCGCCCGGTCGATTTCCTCGACCGCGACGAAATCGAGGCGCTGCTGGCAGCTCCGGACACGAGCACCCGGGCGTCGCGACCGCGCCCTGCTGGTCGTGGCGGTGCAGACCGGGCTGCGAGCGTCGGAACTGATCACCCTGAGTTGTGGAATGCCCAGCTTGGCACGGGTGCCCATGTGCGCTGCGAGGGCAAGGGACGCAAGGAGCGTTGCACGCCGCTGCGCAAGGACTCGGCGGCGGCGTTGCGAACCTGGCTGGAAGAACGGCGCGGCGCACCGGACGCACCGGTCTTTCCCCACCGCAGTGGGGTCGCGCTCAGCCACGACGGGCTCGCCTACCTGCTGGCCAAGCACGTAAAGGTCGCCCGAAAGACCTGTCCCTCGCTGACAGGGAAACGCGTCACTCCCCATGTGCTGCGCCACAGCGCGGCCATGGAATTGCTGCAGAACGGCGTCGATCGCAACGTGATTGCGCTATGGCTGGGCCACGAGTCGGTCGAGACCACCTATGTCTATCTGCACGCGAACCTCAAGCTGAAGGAGGCGGCCATGGCAAAGACCACTCCCTCTCAGGTGCCACCGAACCGGTACCGCCCCGAGGACGAGTTGCTGGCGTTCCTGAACAGCCGGTGGATATTCCGAGTCAGATGTCTCATTCCGCACGAGCCCCGCCAGTCTTAAACCGTCAACTCGGAATAAGCCGAAACGCGGAATAGTGCCTTCAGTACGTGGGGATGGACGCGCTTGGCGGCCAGCGTCGGCACGGAGTTCGAGGCGACACCCGCATGCTTGCGCAGGATGCAGCGCACACCGAATCGCGTCAAGGGATGGCCAGAGCGATTGCGGAACAGCGGCTGCCTGCCGGCGGGATCCACGCCGCGGATTCGCATCAGCTCTCGCAGCAGCGCTGCGGTTTCCTTCCACAAGGGGCAATAGCGGCATTTGTCTCCCTTCCCGCGCAGTAGCGGTTGGCGCGGCCGGTCCAGTTGCAGGTCACAGGGACGCAGATCGAGGATTTCCTGGACCCGCGCCCCGGTGGTACAACAGCAGCGGCAGGGCGCGTTCCATGGCCTTCCCCTCGGCCGTGACGAGCAGCGCCCGGACCTCGCTTCTCGACAGCGGCATGGTGGGCGGCGCGTCGTCCTTGGGGACCCGGAGCTTCGCCGCCGGCGGGCGCTCGATCCAGTCCGCATCGACCGCGAACGAGAAGAACGCCTTGGCCTGGGCGATCCGGGTCCGGCCGGTCCCCGGCGCGAGATTCCAAGACTGCCTCCAATCCCTGAGAACGCCGCTGCCCACCTGCTCGATGTCCTCGGCTCCGCGGTCGGTCGCGTACTGCCGCAGCACGCGCAGGAGGATCCCGTAGCCGCGCAGCGTCTCGCTTTTCCGCCCTTGGGCGTTCATGTCCCGCAAGAAAGCCTCGCACGTATCGGACAGCTTCGTGCGGCGCCGCCCCTCCTGGGCCGCGCGATGTCGGCTCCCGGGATGGCGGGGTCCGGCAGCAGTTCCTGGTCGGCGCGGACTCGCTTGCTGTCTCGGAGCGCCGGGCGCCGGCTCCAAGGCCTGCCCGCGGCCTTGCTGGCCCGGTGTGATTCCCGCGCGCGCTCGGCCCGCAGATCCACCTCGAGCAGCGCCAGCGCGGCCATCACCGCCAACACGGCGTTTCCTCGCTGCGAACTGGTGTCGATCGCTTCGGAGATTGAGACCAGCTCGCACCCTCGGTGGCGAAGCTCAGCCGCCAGCGCGAGCATCTCGGCCGCAGGTGGCCCAGCGCGGCGTCGAACTGCGGGCGTTCGCTCTGGCGGTAGTTGCAGCGATCCGCGAAGATCCGCCCGCAGCCGCGCTCCCGCGGTTCCTGCATCTGGAAGCCGGGATCCTGGTCCGAGGTGGAAACCCGCCCGAAACCGACGACCGTGGTGTCCATTGAACCAAGCCCGCGCCTGACTTCCTGTTGACTGATTCCTTGGACTCCTTGTCGGTCAATCGAGCACAGGTCAGGCGGCAATTCCGGTGCGCTCTGTGAGGTGTAACCAAATGAGCCGTCTTCGAGATTCCCCCACGAGTCGCGGCGCTGCCACGCCGATAGCGTTTGGCCGTACCAATGTCGGGAGCAGGGATGGTGGCACCGACGGGGCCGAGTTCTTCGCGGCTGCAATTGGGACCACGGCAAGGTCCCGTGCGTGCGCGGCACCGGAACCGACCGGTCTTGTGGGATGCGTTGACGTCATCCCGGGCAAAGAGATCGTGGCCTTGGCGGAGAAAGGATTGCAAGGTCGTACCGAAGCTTCTTGTGCGGTCGCGACGGGCGCTATCTCACGACTAAGCCGATGCACGGCTTCTTCCCCCATCCTGCAGGCTCCCAGCGTTCGAAGCACGCCGATTGCGGAGCTGTACCAGCCACGTTCTCTGCGAATTGAAGGATTCTCCGTGTAACATTCAAATGTGGAGTGCGAGACGTCGAGCGCGTCGCCCCCTGCAATTCAGACCGCAGGGGTTAAGCAGGAACTGGGATAGATCGATGCCACGGCGCAGATTCAATCCGAAGCGAAGGGTCGCTGGCGGTTGGAAACTAGGGACGCTTGAACTGCTAGCTAAGCGAGTAACCTACACGGGGAACCCAGAGCACCAGGAGCGGCCGGGAGATTTCGGACTGACGCCTCCCGTCCAACCGCGTCCGGACAAGTCGAAGTGCGACTGGATAGGGATTCTCGACCGGGCGACCGCGATAAGACTCTTGAGGGAGGGAGCCCGCCGAGGCCTCGTCAGTCGCCAGGTCCGCGGGGCCTTCCCGCAGAACATCTGGGCAGTGACTGACGGCGGTGATCCTGTCGAAGCGCAATTGGAGAATGCGAGCGTGGGCACTTATCACGGATATCCCATGCCTGGACAGATCCCTTCAGGGAGGTCATAGTCCGCCTCTGGGGCCAGCATGAGCAGTAGGTTTCGGATCGATTGCCGGTGGGTTGAGGCCGCCTCCGGCGGCTCGGCGAGTCGTCATTTCCTGGCCGAGGTAGGAATTGAGGCCGACGGCGTTCCAGTGACAGCGCTCGCCGATACTCGCGCCCGCACCTACCGGTCAGGAATCCGGGTTTCTGCGTACGATCTGGCCGCATGGTTCATCGCGAACTGGTGGCGGTTGCGCTGGGAGGCGGATGGAGAAGGATCGTCCTGGAACATGAGCCACCGAGTCGGTGCTGCCGGGAACGGCTACTTGTGGCCGGACTTGGAGTTCGTTGGCGGCGACGCAACCGTACAGATCCGGTCCAATCCCATCAGCCTGGCTACGATCTCGCCCTTGCGGTTCTTGAGCGAGGTGGATATTCATGTGCCGGCGGGGGATTTCGAAAATGCGGTCCGAGACCTCGTCGAAACGGTCACCTCACGGTTGCAATCGTTGACCAGTCAAGACACGGAAGGGCTGCAGGAATTGCTGCCTGCCTGGCGCGATCTCGGCCAGGAAATCGAAGATCCGGTGCTGAGCTTTGACCGGGCGATCGAGGCCAGAATGGGGTTCGACCCGGAAGAGGCGGAACCGGCTGTACTCGGTTGCCTGCGCCAAGCCGCGCACGAGGTCGGTCGCAGCCCCGTCGAGGAACTGGCGGCGTCCTCGAAGAGCCGCGCGCTGGAAGACTTCAAGACACTCTGGGACGATGTTCGCGGGAAATCGCGCCCCATGCGGCTGGACGTAACTCCCGAATTGAAGGCAGAAGCTGCACATGTGAAGAATCGCGACCTAAGGCCCTGGAAGAAGGGCGCGACGCTGGCTGAGCTGGCGCGCCGGGAATGGTCGATTGACCGAGACGCGGTTGACAACCACAGCCTGGCGGAACTATGTGGGGTCCCGGAGGATTGGATCCATCCGGGATTCGGCGAAGACGTTCCAATTCCTGCCGGCTTCCGCGGCCGCTCGGGCGACGACCCACTCTTGGCCTCGCTAAAAAAGCGCCATCCCACCGGCCGGCGATTCGCTCTCGCACGTATCATCGGAGATCATCTGCTGGCGGGAGAAGGCGACAGGCTGCTTCCGGTGACGGATGCGGCCACTGAGCGGCAGCAATTCCAACGAGCCTTTGCGCAGGCCTTCCTCTGTCCATTCGAAGCGCTTCGTGATCACCTCGGAACCAAAGTGCCCGACGACGACTTCATCGAGGACGCGGCACAGTATTTCAATGTGTCGTCGTGGCTGATTAGGTCCGCATTAATCAATCACGGGGCGCTGAATCCAGCCACACCGGCATCCTAACCTGGCGTCCTCGAAAGACTCGCCAGTATTGACGGCTGCCGCCAGGGACGCGCCCGCACCGCTCCTACCCGCGCTGCTCCCGCAAACCCGTCGGCAAATGGGGGCCCCCCCAAGCCAGCCGCAGCCTGAAGCGCAAAACCCCAGCCCGATTTGCCGGAATTCCCCTTGCGGCCTCAAACGAATGCTGCAACAGCGCTAAACGAATGCCATTGCCCGCCCCCCTACGGCGAGGACGAGCCGCCAGCCGCCGAACCGACGGTCGGCCCCTGGTCATCGGGCCGCACTGTTGGAACTGACCCTCGGGGTTTTCCTCAAGGTAGTGTTCCCGGGTAGTTCGGAGGCAGGCTCCCTGGATCCCAGGCTGCCGCTATCCCCCGCCGCCGTCCACCTTGTGGTCCCCAGCGTCCGTGATGGCATGCGCTCCGAGATCGAGAACTGCGTCCGTCCCGCCCTCGCTCCGGATGCTCCCGCCGTTCAGTGTCAGCGCGTTTGCCGCGATGCCGATCCCATCAGTGTCCACGTCCTCCGCCTGCACTTGGTAGCGGAAGAACAGGGCAGTCCCTTCACGACTCGGCGTCCAGAAGGAAGCGTGGCGCGTCTGGCTGCCCACGGTGAGTGCCAGTCTGGGGCTTCCGGTGGCCTCGATCTGCGAGGTGAATAGGACCCAAACGGTGATGAATTCTCCCGCTCGGTAGGCGGTGCCGTTCGAGGGGCTGCTGAAAATCCCCGCGCCACTCACTTCCGGAGCAATCGCAATGCTGCCGTCCACCTTGTGGCCCGCGGAGTTCAAGATGGCGTGGGCAGCGAGACCGAGATGCGCATCCGTCCCGCCCTCGCTCCGGATGCTGCCGCCGTTCAGAGTCAGCGCGTTCGCCGCGATGCCGATGCCATGAGTGTCCACGTCCGCCGACTGCACCTGATAGCGGAAGAGCAGGATAGTCCCTTCGCCGCTCGGCGCCCAGAAGGAAGCGTGGCGCGTCTGACTGCCCACTGTGAGTGCCAGTCCGGGGCTTCCGGTGGCCTCGATCCGCGAGGTGAATTGGACCCAAGCGGTGATGAATTCTCCCGCCCGGTAGGCGGTGCCGTTCGAGGGACTGCTGAAAATCCCCACGCCGCTCACTGTCGGCGCACTCGCAATGCTGCCGTCCACCTTGTGGCCCGCGGAGTTCAAGATGGCGTGGGCGCCGAGACCGACATCCGCATCCGTCCCGACCGCACTCCGGATGCTGCCGCCGTTCAGTGTCAGCGCGTTCGCCGCGATGCCAATGCCGTCCGTATCCACGTCGTCCGACTGCACCTGGTAACGGAAGAATACGAAAGTCCCGTCGCGACTCGGCGTCCAGTAGGAAGCGTGGCGCGTCTGGCTGCCCACGGCGAGTGCCAGTCGCGGGCTCCCGGCCGCCTCTATTCGGGTGGTGAATTGGACCCAAGCGACAATCGGTTCGCCCACCCCGTAAGCGGTACCGTTCGACGGGCTGCTGGAAATCCCCGCACGGCTTACCTTCGGGACGGTCGCCATGCTGCCATCGACCTTGTGATCCGCGGCACTGGCAGTCACTGGTCCTGCAAGAGCGAGAGTCGAATCCGCGCCGCCAGCGGTCTCGATACTTCCGCCATTCAGAGTCAACGCGTCGGCCGCGATGCCGATTCCATCCGCGTCTCGATCCTCCGCCTGTACCAGGTAGTTGAATTCCAAGCTCTTGTAGCCTGCCTCGCAAACGCTCTTCGATCCATTGCCGGTCCAGGGTAACCGACGAGTGCGGTCGCCCACGCCGAGATCCAGTGCTGGTGTCCCGTCCACCTCGACAGGATCGGCGAAGCTTACGCGGACTCGGATCTCCTCGCCTGCTCCATAGGTGTCACCGTCTTGGGGATAGCCATCGATCGTCACGGCGTTCGCCCGCCGCCTTGCGGACGTGCTGCTGTACCGGGAAACGACCGTTGATGCCACTGGAATCTCGACACCTGTCTCGGTCCAGGTGGTTTCCCCCGGGCCGCTGCTCGCCTTCAAGACTCTCAGCAAGCCCCGGTAAGTAGAGTCGAGCACCACGCCGGCAGTGTTCGCCGTGACGGAAATCTCTTCCACGCCGCTGCCCGAACGGACCCATTCCTGCGGGTTGGCCGTGAGCCAGCTTGCATTCGAAACGATCCTGTACCGAACCGTGCCGGTTGTCTCGTGGGCCAGCCGGACCGTCTGTGGACCTGCTGGGGACACGAACGTGAGTGCCGGGGGCCAGGCCTTGACAATCCCGCTGCGACGGACTTCCACCGACAGCGCCCCCTCGATCCGCGCTAGCGTCGGCGGTACGGCAAGAGCGATGAAGTAGACCCCGTTGGACAGGCGCGGAACGGCTTCCCGATTGATCGAGATCGTCTCGGTCGCTCCTGGCGAGGTCGACTCGAAATCGGCGTGGATCAACGGCGTTTCCTCGGAGTCTCCCGGCTCCCCCCTGACGCTCCCGCCTCGGTGAACGTACAAGTCGACTTCTTCGGCCGACGACGATTGGAACCGAACCGTCACCTCGGCCGCGTCTGGCGGTACCAGCACGTTGTAGCCCTCGCTCCCGCTGTAGAGATGAAACCGCTCGGAAGCGCCTAGCGTCACGCTCTTGGTTTCGCCAGGCCGGATCGGCTCGCTCTCAGCGAAAAAAGCTTCCAGGGTCTTGGCTGTGTCCATGACGATCGTCTGTACCGGCCCGGAGTCTGAGACTTCGCCAGTCCATCCTGCAAAATGCCACCCGGGTCCGGGCTTCGCCGTGACCTGGACTCGCGTGCCGTCGGCATAGAAGCCATCCTCGGAGCGCGGCGAAATGTCGATGCCGGCATCGTCCGGGTGGTTGCGGCTGGCAACGCGAAGGCGATACTCCCGCGTGAACTCCAGACCGACCTTGCCACCGTTCTCGGGCACCTCGATCCGGTGGGCACGGCTTCCCCCGTCGCTCCAGCCCTTGAAGCGATACCGTATGTCGTCGAAGTCTGCTTCCTCGGGAACGGTCGCGGGTGCTTCCGCCCAGATGCCGCCGGGAAATGCGTCTGCCGGGAATGCCCACGGGATGCGTCTCGGCTCGCCGCCCAGGTGGACCCTGATCCCGTCTACGTTCGAGTCGACGAGAAACGTGGGTTTCGCGGTGTAGATCGCGCAGAATTCAGTGATTCCGGTCCAGTGCGACGACCAGTAAGACCAAATGGGCGTGGTGCCTGATGCGGGACTCGAAGAGGCTCCCGGGGCGGACCCTCTGCTGCGCCTGTCCGCGTCACGTCGCAGGTTCGGTACGGGATTCCACTGCAAGAAGTTGCTCGACCCGTCCGCTTTCGCCTCGACCTCGACCGGCTGTCTCTGCACGTGGAAGCCGTCCCGCGATTCGGGACGGACCGTCACGCTGCCAGCCTCGGACGGTGCGGCGCACGACAGGATCCTCAGATTTCCTTACATCGGTTGTTTTACGTTGGCATGATTGTGGGAGGAGATGCCGGTTCTGGGTGGGTTGGGGCAACGATTGAGGTGAGGGGGTTGTCGGGGAGGATTTCGTAGACCAGGCGCAGGTCGGTTCCGGGAAACAGCGTCGCGGTTTCGTTCAGTTCCTTGAGCAGTGCAGCCAGGGCGGCGTCCTGGCCGCGGCTGGCTTGGTGCAGCAACCGGACGGTGAGAGTCCCGGCCGCAGAGTCGGGAAGAAGGGTGGCGTCGCTGCGGAACAGCGCCTTGAGCAGGGGGCGCACATTCTCGGGCCTGCTCAGTTCCGGCGCGACCGCGCCGGCCATGGCGGTCTCGGCGCGGTAGCAGCCGCTCATGCGCAGGGTGTCGAGTCGCCATCGCTGGCGGCGATCATGCGCAGGGTGTCGAGCAGGTTCCGCAGCGGGGCAGGCAGGGCCTGCAGCCGCTCTTCGGGCGACAGGTCGCCGGCCCGGACATGCTCCTGGACGTCGCTTTTCGCCAGTTCCAGGCCCGTGATGCGCCGCTCGATCGCGGCGGTCTCCGCCTGGAGCTGGAGGGCCTTCTGCGAACGCGCGCCGCGCTCGGCTGCCAGCTTGCGATGCAGGTGCCCGGCCTTGCCGCGCAGCCTCCGCAAGGCGCGCTCGAGCCAGCGCCAGAGCGGGTTGACCACCCGCTCGTCGGCATCCACCCCCACGAGCGCGTGCTCGGCCAGCGTGTCGAGACCGAATTCCGCGCGCATGTACTTGAAGAAGTTCTCCTGCGTCCAGCGTGAGCGCAGCAGGCCCGCGACCCGCTCCGCGGGCAGCGTGGGATGCGTGGTGAGGATCGCCGGCTGGCGCTCGCCCGCCGCCGGCTGGCCCGCCAGCTCCAGCGGCTTGCGCGGCTGGCCGCTCTTGCCCGGCCGGCGCAGGCGCCGGTCGATCCAGAAGCGGATCTCGCGCGCCGCGCAGGCGTTCCCCAGAGCCGCCTTGCGCTCGGCGATGCGGCCCTCCAGCGCTTGTTCGCCGCCGGGCGCGTGCACCGCCAGGCGGGCCGGGACAAACTCGCTGTCCGGCCAGCGCTCCGCCTGCGGCCCCTTGCGCCAGGTGATCACCGCGATCCCCCGCTCCGCCAGCTGCGCGAACAGCGCCGGACTCCAGCCTTCCCGGTCGAACACCAGCGTCAGGCGCGGCCGCGACGGCTCCTGCGCGGCCGGCAGCAGGCCCAGTTCCTCCAGCTGCGGCAGCAGCCCGTCCCGCAACTCCGCCACCAGTGCGGGATCGACCTGCTTGTGCACGCACAGCAACGGCGCCCCCCCGAGCGCCCCCACCCAGTAGCTGGCCGCGGCCGGCAGGCACAGCTTCTGCCGCGGCACGAAGTGCTTCGGCAGGCGGCCTTGGCCGCTGTAGACCTGGACGTGCCCGTCCACGAACAGCGTCGCGACGGCCTCCGGATCGGCGCCGGCCCAGTCCCGCGCCAAGGCGCCGCGCCAGGCCTCCAGCGCGGCCGTATCCGCCACCAGCTGGCGTGTCCTGCGCCGTAGCGTGCGATCGCAGGGGCAGCGGTCCAGGCCCAGCAAGGCACCCCATTCCCCGGGCTGCTCGTAGCGCAGCCGCTCCGGATTGCGCACGCGCGCCAGCAGCAGGAACGCCAGCAGCAGCAGGATCGAGCGCACCCCGTAGAAGCCCTTGGGCAGGCGCAGCAGGCCCTCGTGGCGCAGCAGGCCGGCCTGCACCAAGGCCGGAACCGCCGTCAGCACCCCGCCCCCGCTGACCGCCGAGGCCGCGGCGAAACGCGGCTCCCGTTCCTGCAGCGGCCCCAGGCTGGTCAGCGTCCGCCCGGCCGTGTCGCATGTCGCCCGGCCCTGCGGCGCCTGCGCGTCGCGCTGGTTGCGCCGCTCCTTGTCGGGCGGCTCCCGCACCTCCGCCTCCGCCGGCTCGCTCCCGGCCGGCGCTCCTTCCGCTGCCGGCCCGGCCGCCGCTCCCTGCTGGCCCGCGACCCCCGCCAGCAGGCCTTTGCGCAGGTACGCCCGCAGCGTCGAATAGCACAGCCCCAGCTCCCGCGCCGTCCCGCGCAAGCTCGCTCCCTGCGCCAGCTTCTCCCCCGCCCGCCTCAGCAGCTCCGCATCCTCGATCCCGTGCAGGCGCCGCCGCTTGCGCGGCTTGTCAAAGTCCTGCTCTCCGCGCGCTTCCATCTGTCGCCGCGCCCGGGCCACCGTGCGCGCGCTGATCCCGTGCGCCCGGGCCAGTTCGGCGTGCGTGGCCAGCCCGAGCAGCGCGAAGCGGCCGAGGCAGCGCGCGCGGCCTGGCCGGTCGTCGACGCCGCAGCTGTCGATCGGGTCGGTGTTGAGGAAATAGACCCAGCGGCCAGCGTCCAGGAGCATGCTCAGGCGAGCGTTGACGGGGATCGCCTCACCGGGCCGCAGGCCGAGCGAAGCGGGGAGTGGGGAGGGTTCGGGGTGCGCTGGGCCGCCTTTCATGTGGACATATTAAAAAAACCGAACCGGCCATGTCAAGCCCGCGACACCAATTGCGAGAAAAACGTAACCCCGTGCGCTAGAACGGCTTATACCGATTCACTCGATCTCGCCAAATTGTCGATGTAAGGAAGTCTGATCCTGCGCTGTGCGATGTAGTTCGCTTCGAACCACGTGGATTCCGGATCGGCCGTTACGTTGCGCCGGCTGCGGCCGTTGTCGCTCCAGCGCCCGAACACGAACCGCTCCGCACCGACCGTCTGAGGCGAGATTATTTGCAGAGTATGCGTGCTGCCGGGACTCCAATCGAACTGTGCGGGAGTCGTGACCGTTTCGCCGTCCACGAGGATCGCCAGCCCGGCGGGGTTTGTGGTGATCGTAGTGGCTGTCGGAACCGTCCCATACAGTCTGGCCACCCCGTCAATGTCTCCCGGCGACAAGCCCCCCGATCTCACGGGGATCCCAGGGGGGATCGTACCGACCCGAATGTAGTTCATGACCGAGGAGAAGTTGTAGGGCCTTCTACCCGGCGTGTCAGCGAGGTACGCAAACCCTATATCCCCGTAGGATTGTGCGTCGGCAACAGTGATGTACTCGTCTCGATCGTGCCGCTGGTGTTCGTGCAGCAAGCCCACGGCGTGGCCGATCTCATGGATCGTGGTGTCCACTCCGCAGCCGTCCGGGCTGGAGAGCCAGATCGACTGCTCTCCGCCTTTCCGTCCCAGATTTGCACGACAATAAGGCTCTGACGGGCGAAACCCCCTAGGCTGAAATCGAACATAGTCGGACTCTGTCGTTCTTTGAACCAACGTGATGACCGTCTTGGAATTCCACGCGTGGATTGCTTTCTCGATGTCGCTCAGCCCCTTCTCCGTAAAGCCCGCTTCGATCACGTACGGGACGATTCCGTCAGGCCAAAGCAGTTCGTCCTCGACCGCTGCGAGGTCCCGTCGATCCGGCCACGAGCCCGTCAAGACCTTTGTCGAAGGCTGTCTCGTGTACTCTGCTACCACCTCCTCGACCGGGCCTAGGACCATGTCGCCCCCGTGGACGGCCAAGCCGTCCACGATCTCGTAGTGCAGTTCTTGCCCGCGAGAGATCGCGACCCCCGTGCGGACGAATGGAACTGCCGCCTGACCGGACGCTGCATTGCCCCGTTGCGGCCGCACCGCCTGGCCGTCCGCCATCGCTGCTGCCGCTAGCGCAAGGACGAGCAATTGAGCTTGAAGCCGGATCGCTACAAGCCGACCCCGGACAGGAGCCGACCGGCACGGATGCCGGGCTGCAGACGAACGAATGCCAAGAGCATAGGGCCTTGGGGATAACACCCCAAGCATGACGCGAACTCGTTGTTGGTCGGCTCCACCAATGGCATTGCGGTCTTCCCTGATTCCTCAACGGGACTTCAGAATCAGCGAGGTGGCTCGTTGTGACTGGACTGACTCGTGACAGGTTTCGCGTGCTCGACAGCGGCGAGCAGCAAGAGATTTCAGTGTTCGAAGCCGACGAATCCGGATGCTGATGCGCGATCCTGCTCGACACGACTGGCAGCATGAAGCGGGCGCTTCCCACGGTCAAGCGAGCGATCCTGGAATTCATCGACGATCTGCGATCGAACGACTCGGTTGCCGTGTACGCTTTCAGCACGCAGCTGGAGCAGCTCCAGCCGTTCAAACTGGACAAGAACGAAGCGAAACGAGCTGTTCTGAAGACGCGTGCGGACGGTGCCACGGCGCTGTTCGATTCCGTGCATCGCGTCACGAAGGATCTTGCCGGGGTCGATGGCAAGAAGGCGCTCCTGGTCTTTACCGACGGCGACGACAATTCCAGCGTGCTCAACGCCCGATCAGCGATCCGACAGGCTCGAGCCGTCGGGGCGCCGGTGTTCGCGGCGGCACAAGGGCAAGCTCTCGAGAACCGCGACCTAGTCAAGCAGATCCACGAGCTGTCCCGATCCACTGGAGGCCTGGCATTCGAGGTGAAGGAGAGCGGCCAGGCGCAGCGGATCTTCTTCGAGATTCCCAGAGCGCTGAATCACGGCTATCTGCTTGCATTCCGCCCGCCTCAGGCAACGAGCGGCGAATGGCGAGACATCGAGGTGGCTGTGTCTGGAGTCAGGAGACCGCAGATCCGCGCGAAGAGCGGCTACTTCGCCGTTCCGTAGGGCAGTGCTCCTGGAGCCCGCGGGCTGCACGGCCGGGAGGGAGGCTCCAGCGCGAGCCAGTCGCGCATGGTCCTGGCTGCGATGCATGCGCGTCGGGCCTTCTCCTGCCTCGCGGTCCGGCGTGCGGGGTTCCCGCCGCAGGGACTGGAAGGTCGCGATAGCGCGGATCCGGCACTGGGCCAGATCGCGCGGGTGTCGGGTTCGGATGTCCTGCAGGGGGATTTCAAGGGGCGATCTCGGTTGTACGGCTTGCTGTCCCGAAGCCAGGAGGCTGCGGGCGCGGGCCGGCCGGAATGCCCGCCGGATTCCAATTGCGCAGGGAGTCGAGCGGGGCTGGCGGAGAAGGCGGCTGCGCCTCGGCGACGGCGCTCAGCCGGACCGGCACCGCAGGCGGGCCAAGATGAATGCGCGATCAAGCAGACAGGCGGAACCGGCCTCGCCACTTCCCTACCAGCACATGCAGACGGTTCCGCTCTCGGTCGGCGCTGCGGAAAATCACGAGCAGCATTAAATCGTTGAATCGGCTCCGCAGCACGGCATCGATGCGCTCGTTCGGGGCGGGTTCCGGCGTCGGGGAAATCGAGACGCTCGTCTCATGTCCGGTCGCGCTGCAGCATCTCGCTGGTGAAATTCCGCTGCCGGTCCCTCAAGCTCTCACCGAAGCGGGTGCGAGAACATGTCCTGCCGGTCCCTCCGCGAGGACGTGCTGGACCCGGCAGCGATCGCGCGGGACTTGCAGGGCACTGACTCATCTGGCGCATCGGAGCAGCCGATGGCGGTGACGGCAGCCACACATAGTCGACTGGTGGGTTCAAGCAGCTGGGCGCGGCGGAGCGGTCAGCGACACGTCCAGCCTCACCTGGTTGTAGGGGACCCGCGGCACCAGCGTGCCGCGCCGTCCCTGCTCCAGTTCCACGAGGCCGTAGCGCGACATTGTCTTCAGGGTCCGTGACAAATTCGACGTGCTGCGCCCTGCGAGCGCCGCCAGCTCGGTGAGCGAGTCCGGATGCTCACGGGCAATCAGCGCCAGAAGCTCTCGATTGCGTTGCGAAAGCACTTTCGCAAAGCTCTCGATGGACGTGAACCAGACCGTCGGCTCGCCCGTGGCAGGCTTGTGCTTCCCGCGGGCAATCGCCATGGTGCGCGCCTTCATCCGATCGTAGCCGGCGATTCCGATCTGCAATGTCTTCATGGGATCGCTCCCCTTTCCTTCAAAACCGCGTCCACTTCCTTCCAGAAATCCTCAAGCAGTGTGGACGCATCCTTGTACATAGGGCCGGATCGTCCGCATCCGGTGCGGATGGTCGCGCTCCCCGCGTCGCCGCCTACCCGGGCCTCGCCTTTCCCTCACCGGGTGCGCATTGTCGAAACCGACCAGCCTAGTGCCATCCGGGGCGTGCAGCGTGAGCGAATAGCTCTTATCTCTTGCAAGAGATAAGCGGCATTATCTCTTGTTCTTTTTTATCTCAGGTAAATTCGGTTTTTCCATGTTTTCCATGTAGTAATTCGACGATTACACGACATAATCGGAACTCCAATCGTTGCCCTTCAATGAGGATAGGAGTTCAGAATGAGCGATACCACCGGCAATCCACTTGTCCGCCCACAATGGCGCGACGGTCCCTTGGCGGGCTGGCTCGATGCGTTCGCGGATTGGGTGAGCGCACAGGGCTACGCTCGCACAACGATCAGTCGCAAGATCCTGCTGGCAGCCTGTTTCAGCCAATGGCTCAAGCAGGGAGCAATCGAGCTCGCTGACATCAACTCGGATCACCCGGCCCAATACCTCCAGCATCGAGCCCGCAGGCTGCGACCCCACCAAGGCGACAGAGCCGCACTTCGGCAACTAACAGATTTTCTGCAGCAAGAGGGCGTGCTGGCGTTCGAAGAGGCGCCCGCAGGCCCCATGACCGATGCCGAGCGCTGCGTGCAGGCCTATGCACACTACTTGCGCCAGATGCGTGGCCTGGCACCGGCGACGCTAGCGAACTACCTGCCGTTTGTCCGGAGCCTGCTGCAGCACCGGTTCGCCTCGGGGCCTGTGACACTCTCGTCCCTGTCTGCTGACGCTGTCGTGCGGTTCGTTCAACGCAAGGCGCCGGATTTGCACCCGAAGCGTGCGAAGGTCATGGCCTCCGCGCTGCGGTCCTTTCTCCGCTATGCCTGCTATCTCGGCGAGACCAGTCCGGAGTTGATCGCCGCCGTTCCAGTGGTCGCCAACTGGTGCAGGCCACAGATACCGAGAGGGATTGCAGCCGATCGTTACCGCGCTGTTGGCCAGCATCGATCGCAGTTCCGCCTTGGGCCGTCGCGACTATGCCATGCTGCTGCTGCTTGCACGGCTGGGATTGCGTGCGAGCGAGATCCAGTCGCTCGAACTCGATGACATTAACTGGATCAACGGAACGCTGCGGCCGTGGACGAAAGGCGGGAAGCGCACCACTTTGCCCCTGTCCCAGGAGGTTGGTGAGGCGATCGCCGATTACCTGCGTCACAGCCGCCCGCCGTGTCAAAGTCGGAATGTATTCCTGCGTGTCAAGGCCCCGATCGGCAGATTCCGGGGGGCGAGCGGAATTTCCTGCGTGGTCCGCCGCGCCATCCAGAGTGCCGGCGTGGTCGCTCCGACAAACGGCGCACATCAGTTCCGCCACGGTCTCGCAGCCGGCATGCTGCACAACGGGTCCTCGCTCGCCGAGATCGGCGACGTTCTGGGGCACGCCCATCCCGACACCACCAAGATCTATGCCAAGGTTGATTTGGAGGCTCTCCGCGCACTGGCCCTTCCCTGGCCGGGAGGTGTCCGATGAACACGCTTCGCGAAGCCATCCACGAGTACATCGATATGCGGCGCAAACTGGGGTTCAAACTGAACAGCACGCGCCGGGCGCTGCTCGCCTTCGCCACGTTCATGGAACAGAAGCAGGCGCCATTCATCACTGTGGAACTGGCCCTTGCCTGGGCGCAGCAGCCCGTGCATGCCCAACCGTCGCATTGGGCACAGCGATTGAGCTACGTGCGCGTGTTCACACGCCATCGCAAGGCCGCCGATGCACGCACCGAGATCCCGCCGCCCGGATTGCTGCCCTTTCAGCCGCAGCGGGCAAGACCCTATCTGTATACCGACGACGAGATCCGCAAGCTGCTGCAGGCTGCGCTCGACATGCCGTATGCCTACGAACGATGCGCATTGAATCCCTGGCTCTACCATTGCCTGTTCGGCCTGTTGATCGTTGCAGGCCTCCGCGTGGGGGAGGCGTGCAATCTCGAGCTCCGGGATGTCGATATCGACGCCGCGGTGCTGACCATACGCGGTGCCAAATTCGGTCGCGACCGTCTGGTTCCGTTGCACGGTTCGACCTGCGCGGTCCTTGCCGACTATATCGCCCGGCGCGAGCGTCACTGGCAGAGGCGTCCGGTGACGCCTTTCCTGTTTGTTTCAAGCCGGGGCAAGCGGCTCGACCAGGCGAGTATCACCCGCACGTTCCACCAACTGTCGCGCCTGATCGGCCTGCGCGGCAAGACCGCCAGTCACGGGCCACGCCTTCATGACATGCGGCACAGTTTCGCAACGAAGGCCTTGGTGAACTGGTATCGGCACGATCAGGATCCGGACCGTCTCCTGCCAGTCCTCTCCACCTGGCTTGGTCATGTGAAGGTCGCCGATACGCAATGGTATCTCGAAGCCTCGCCCGCATTGATGCGCGAGGCCATGCGCCGCCTCGAAAGCCGCTGGGAGGACCAGTCATGACCCAAACGACCAGCCTGTCGCCCCTGCTGGAGCGATTCTTCGTTCAGCGCCTGATGAGTCAGCGCCAGGCGAGCCCGCACACCATCAAATCCTATCGGGATACCTTCCGCCAGCTCCTGCTCTTCGCACAGCTGGGTCTGGAACGACAACCGTCGGACCTGCAATTCGAGCAGATCGATGCGCCGCTGGTCGTGGCTTTCCTCGAGGAGTTGGAAACCAAGCGTGGAGTGAGCGCTCGCAGCCGCAACACGCGGCTTGCGGCTGTTCATTCCTTCTTTCGGTTCGCGGCCTTCGAACTGCCCAGCCATGCGGAACAAATCCAGAGGGTGCTCGCCATCCCCGGCAAGCAATACACGCGCAAGCAGGTCGATTTCCTCACACCGGACGAAGTTGATGCCCTGCTCGCGGCACCGGATACCGGCACCTGGTCGGGACGGCGCGATCACGCCTTCATTCTCACCGCCGTGCAAACGGGATTTCGGCTGTCCGAAATGACAGGACTGAAGCGCGACGACTTTGTCGATGGCCATGGCCAGCACCTGCGCGTCGTGGGAAAAGGGCGCAAGGAGCGCTGCACGCCCTTGGCCAAGCCGACCAGGAATGTACTGAGGAGGTGGTTGCAGGAACCCCCGCGCGGCTCGGACCGCGTGCTCTTCCCCAGCGCCAGGGGCAATCGGCTCAGCGTGGACGGCGTGCAGTACATATTGAACAAGCATCGGGAGACGGCCTCGCAGCAGTGCCCGTCACTGGCAGACAAACGGGTTACCGTCCATATCCTGCGTCACACCGCCGCGATGGACCTCCTGCAGGCCGGCGTGGACCGGTCGGTCATCGCTCTCTGGCTCGGACATGAACGCGTCGAGACCACTCAGATCTATGTCGAGGCAACGCTCGCCATGAAAGAGCAGGCACTTGCCAAGACATCGCCGCGAACAGGCGATTCGGGACGATACCAGCCGCCTGACGCTCTTCTCGCCTTTCTGGGCAGCCTCTGAACGCCATCGGATTATGTCTGGTGAAATGTACGCAAGTGGCGAAAACTCTTTGGGTATGCTGCCACTTGGCGTGATTTCCAACAGTAACCCGAGATAAAAATGAACAAGAGATAATAGCTCAGCCGGTGCGGCCGTTCCGCAGTCACCTCGGTTCGCAGCACAACGAACTTCACCCAGTGTCCGATCTCGTCTATAAACAGCGTCTGGCCGTGGAGGTCGAGTAGAGTGTCAAGCCCGGGATCACGGTCAGGCGCAGCACTGAAACATGTTATCAGTTTCTGATAACAAAACAAAGGCAGACACCAGGCGTTCCGGTCTCGGCGCCAGTCGGGGAACATGGCGCCACAGCCTTGCCGACGTCCCTCTCCCACCAGAACCTTGCGCCACTTTGAACCGCTCCATACGCTTCCTATCTCCCAAGATCCCCGAGGAACCCCCTATGTCAGAAGTCTTTGCGATGGACGCCGGCATACCCTACGCCTTCGCACCCTCGCCCGATTCCATCAAAGGAGCACCGCACCGCATTCATATGGTCTTCAATGGCTCAGACGGCCGGTGCTGGTCGACCGATACCAATCTGATGGCGGTCACACAGGAGTGCGATCGAGATCTGCGATGGACAGATTCTGCAATGGACTCTTCCTCCGCCACGGAAGTTCACCGCGTCAGGATTCGGTTGCTGACCTGTAGTTCCGATCTCATTTGTGGGTAGCTTGGCGGATTGGGGGGCGGGCGCTGTTTGGCGTCGTCAGCCGACGCCCGGTTCCGGCGACGCAGCGCCGCATCCCGTTTGTTGCACTGCAAGGGCGTCGGGCCGCTGACTAGCTGGCGTCCCAGCTCGGCGAAGGCCCGGGGCAATTGGTCGAGCGTGCCGCACACGATCCGCACGTAGTCCGGATGCTGCAGGTTCGCTGCCAGGGCGGCCTGGGGTGGCGGATCGCCAGCTTCGGAACTCTGGGGCTGCAGCAGGCGAAACGCCGTTTCGAGCGTGCCGCGAACAGGCGCAAGCCCCGCCTTCCCGAACTCGACCGGCTCTCCAGGAACATGCGGGCCGAGCTGCTGCCGCATGTGGCTGCGGCGCTCATGGGAACGGTCTACGCGTACTATCTCCGCCCCGAGGACCTTCCGGTCGCCGAGGATCCCCTGTTCCTGCGCAAGCACGAGTTCTTCGATCTGGAGCGCCCGTTTCTCGAGAACTTCTTCGGCGTGACGCAATTGAAAGGGATCGGGGAAGACACGGGCGCTTTCATCGATGGCGGTTTCGCCGGAATCGCTACGGCTGCGGGCCGAACCGCCCAGTTCGGAGTCCGGATTCTGGATCCCGATGCAGCAGCAGTGGCTCAAATCGAACTGGCTTCGCTGCGATCGACACGCTGGCGGGGGTTGCGCGAGGCCGACATGCGCCGGTTTTCGCTGACGGTACTCCTCGGGCGCGAATGGATCGTCGAAGCGGCATCCGAGGAGTCCTTGCGGTCCGGATTGCTGGGAGCCGTGGCCGGAGTCCTGTCCGCCAGCCGCACCCGCCGGGTGCTATCGTCGCTTGACGAGCGGAACTGGCCCGCTGTGCGGGGATCGTTCTCGCTGTCCGATCTCTATCGCCTGGGCCGGGCCCGGCTTTCCGCCCGTTCCGACGTGTTCCGAGAATCCCCGGTTGCCAGGGCCCTTGCAGCGTTGCCGGCAGATGCCGGGTCCTGGGACGGGATGGGGTCGATACGGTCCAAGACCTTCGGCTATTCCCGGCCGCGCATGTGGGAGGATGCCCCGTACGAAGAATACGAGCGCTACCTTTCGGACATCATGATCGCGGAACGAACGGCGGAACTGAAGCTGTACCTAGTCCAGGCGGCCGACAGCCTCGGCGTGCCCGTCGAGACCCTGGCCAGGGTCGCGGAACCTGCGGCGAAGCGCGTTCAGTCGGAGGTGCAGATGGGCGATCTGTGGGACTGGCGCTCCGTGCTGAGGACCATTGCCGAGCGGACCCGCCCCGCCCTGCAGGAGGCGCTGCTGCGATGACCCGAGCTGCCGCCCTGCCCCTGGCCATCTCGCTCGCCCTCGGGCCCGGCGTCGGTTCGAGCCGCGCATTCGCGCAGGATCCGAATGCCGGTGTCCAATTGCCGGATGCATCCGAGGATGCGATCTTCACCGCCGTAGCGAGGCTGGTCGAGGTCCACGTGAGCGTGGCGGACGGGAAGAGGCGCTACGTCTCCGGACTGACTCGTGACAGGTTTCGGGTGCTCGACAACGGCGAGCAGCAGGAGATTTCGGTCTTTGAAGCCGACGAATCCGGATTCTCGTGCGCGATCCTGCTCGACACCACCGGCAGCATGAAGCGGGAGCTTCCCACGGTGAAGCGAGCGATCCTGGAATTCATCGACGATCTCCGATCGAACGACTCGGTTGCCGTGTACGCTTTCAGCACGCAGCTGTAGCAGCTCCAGCCGTTCACGCCGGACAAGAACGAAGCGAAACGAGCTGTTCTGAAGACGCGTGCGGACGGTGCCGCGGCGTTGTTCGATTCCGTGTATCGCGTCACGAAGGATCTTGCCGGGGTCGAGGGCAAGAAGACGCTCTTGGTCTTTACCGACGGCGACGACAATTCCAGCGTGCTCAACGCCCGATCAGCGATCCGGCAGGCTCGAGCCGTCGGGACGCCGGTGTTTGCGGCGGCACAAGGGCAAGCTCTCGAGAACCGCGACCTAGTCAAGCAGATCCACGAGCTGTCCCGATCCAGGGGAGGCCTGGCATTCGAGGTGAAGAAGAGCAGCCAGGCGCAGAGGATCTTCTTCGAGATTCCCAGAGCGCTGAAGCACGGCTATCTGCTGGCATTTCGCCCGCCTCAGGCGACGAGCGACGAATGGCGAGACATCGAAGTGGCTGTGTCGGGAGTCAGGAGACCGCAGATCCGCGCGAAGAGCGGCTACTTCGCCGTTCCGTAGGGCAGTGCTCCAGGAGCCTGGGCTGAATAGCCGGGGGGCTGCAGAGCGAGCCAGTCGTGCATGGTCTTAGCTGCGATGCGAGCGCTCCGGATGTCAGGTCCGAGAACCTGCAGGGCGGATTCTGGGGGGCGATCTCGGTCATACGGCCTCCTGTCCCGAAGTCAGGCGGCTGCGCTCGGGCGCGGTGGCGGTTGCGCGGATCGGCTCCTATGGTCTTGGGCATCTGACATGGCAAGGCTCGGCCCGGGTGCCCTTGACTTCGCACAGATGCCCGCCTATCATCCCGCCATGGCCGGTTTCAGGATTGCGCTGCTGGTTTTGGCTGTGATCCACGCACTGTTCGTAGGACTCACATCCCTCGCTGGAGCATTTGCGGACGGTGGAGACGTCTGGCAGCGGCTGCTACTGGTGCTCCTGCATCCCCTCGGCGCCGCGGGGGTGCTTCTGCTAGTGCTTGTGCCCCGTCTCACCACGACCAGCATCCTCGCCACCGCGGCAATCCTGCTGGCAAACGCGATCGCCGACTTGGCCCTTGCGCAAAGGATTGCCGCGGGTGCAGCGAAGGGGGACTGGGAACTCGGGCTAGCGTTCTCGGTGGTTCCCGTCATCGGCATTGCCTATGCGCTGAGCCGTCTCCGGGCCAGTTGCCCAGGGGCCGGCTGACACCAAGTCGGGTGCCTGCTGCCACGACGCTGTCGGAGTCACGGATTCCAGGCGGCCGGAAAAACGGAAGCGCGTGCCGTGGGAGGGCAGGCCGCGGCCATCGCCTTTCAACAGGGATCGAGATCGTCTTCGGACTGCTTCTGCTCGCGTGCCGATTCCGGACAGGCTGGCGTGCGTGGACAGCCCCACGGGGCCACGCGACGGGGCCTCCTCCTCCCGGGGGCCGTCTCGTTCTGAGACCGGGCCTACTCGCGCGCGATCGGGAGCTGCCCATGCTTGCGTCATGCTGAGTCCCTGCAAATGTGGAGTCGGGTACCGAAACCCTTGCGGCAGCAAGTCTCTGAAGGATTCCAACTCAACATAACCAAGCTCGTGACCGGGGTACCGCTGCTGGCACCCTTCCATGACCAAGGAGGTCACGATGCTCATCGACTTGTTCCCGCCGGCCCACGTCCGCTACACCTGCCTAGCCCTGCTCGGCACTCAGTTGGACGGGCTCGCCCGCTGGCTTGAGGCCCGCGGCTTCCCGGCCGAAGCGATCCGCGAGCGGATCCGCAAAGCACCCGCCCTGGAGGCTCTGCGGCTGCCCCTCGGCAAGGGCGGCCTGGGCCAGCTCTCGCGAGAGCAGCTGCTGGCGCTGGCACCGCGACCAGCCCGCGATAGCGCGTACCTGCCGGCACTCGTGCGGTCCCTCCCCGCCTATCTCGACGAGCTCGGCCTGCTCGACAGACTGTCGCCACGCCGGGCGCACGTCTCGTCAGCGCCTATCTCGAATTTCTCGGTCAAGTGCGCGGAGTCGCCGCCTCCACCCTCGGCTACCACGGCTACACCGCGCGGGAGCAGCTCGCCTTCCTGCGCTTCGACGACGAGCCGCCTGCGTTGCAGACGCTGGCCGCGCCCCGGATCGAGGCCCTCGTGCAGGCGGTCGCCGCACGCTGCGGCCAAGGAGACGTTCAACATTCGTCACCGGCATGGCTTGTAAGGACATCGGGCAGCGCGGCATCCCAGGGGATCCGCGGGCGTCCGCTGCCCCGCGCTTCGTGGAATCTGTTCCAGGCGATCTGCAGATTCCAGAAGCCCACCAGGATTCGTACGCGCATCGTCACACCAAAAACCCAGGGAGCCTCTGCGGGCTCCCTGGGGACATAGCTCCCGGTAGCAATGCGACCGGGGGAGGTAACGAAATTCGGTGTATACGTCGATCTGCAGCAGGTCAACGCATCTCGAAGTCAACATGCATCGACCAGATCGGCATCGGTCGACTGGGCACGCGACAATCGGCACGATTGCACAGGACCGCCGTCGAGACGCGGCGCGGGGCTTGCCGTACCATCCCGCGGGGTGCCTTCGCGGCGTGGTCACGCCTGCGCTTGGGGCACGACTGACCAGTCCCGCGATCGTTCATGGCGCTGACCGCTCCGCCGTACCGGACGCCCGACCACTACCGTGCTCCCCATTTCGCACGGTCTTGGTCAAGCCAGTTCCGCGGCCACAACAGATGCGCGACCGCACCTGCCTCACCAATTCCCGTTTCTCTCGGCCAGAACCAACTCGACAAGCGTGCTCTCGTGCCATCGCCTTGTGTACGCGTTGCGCAGGGCGGTTGCCGGCCGATGGCCGACGTCGTCGAGCAATCCTTCCATCGATGCCAGCCTGTCGCGCAACCCCAGTCTGACGCCGCAACGGAGACTGGCCTTGTCCGGCCCGCACAGGATCCACTCGTCGTCGCGGCCCAATGCGTGTGCCCAAAGCGAAGCTTCGCCCCGATCCAACGCGATGTCGCCAGCCCTGATCGCGAGCGTGGACCGTTGTAAGTCCGCCACGGCACGAGCGGTTGCCAGCCTGCTTCGCAATTCAGTCTCGTCAACCTGCCGCTCGGGTCGGCGACGCTGGAAACCCGTTTGGGTTTCTGTCACGCAATCCTCCACGGTCTCCACTCGGCAGCCGCCGGTCAGCGCCCGCCACGATCCTGTCCAGTGCGCCTCCAGGATGACATTCGTATCGACCAGAACGGTGCCGCGATGCCTGGGCATGACGCCTCATAGATCGGCCGCATGCGCGACGTCATGTGCCGCGAAAACATCCGCGAGATCGTCGACCGTCACATCCAGCAATGCAGCGGCCCGGCGCACCGAAACCAGGCCATTCCCGATAGCAAGCCCGATCACTAGCATGAACGTTCTCGAGAACAGCGGCGGGGGGACATCCTCCGCATCCTCGCGTCCGTTATTGCGCAATGCCGCTTCCGGCACTGCCCGCGCTGTTGCCGACGTCAGGGCGCCCAGTGCAACCAGCCGCCATTTCAGCGCCGAAGCCGTCACGTGCAACTCGTTTGCCACCGCATTCAGCCGCCCGACCAACGCATCCTGTGTGAGACGCGACCAATCGGCGAATCGCGCCAGGGTGCCTGCAGGCATCAGAACCGCTGCCGCAAAATTGTTGGCGAGCTGTTCGACGCGATTGCCGCCGGTCTCACTCGCCTCCTCCAGGTGCTTCGGCGGCATCGCGTCCCAGGTCAGGACATGAAACAGCTCGTGAGCGAGATCGAAATGACGGCGACCGACGACCTGGTGGCGGGAAATCAGCACTGAATCCAGTTCCGGGAGCCGGCATGCAGCACCGGAAATACCCGGATCGGCGTCGACCATCAGAACCAAGATGCCCAGCTCCCTTTCCATGACTTCCGCGAGGCGCGGCGCCGGCGCATCGCCTAGACCGTACTCGACGACGAACCGGTCGCCAGCCTGCATCGCGTCCTCAAACCGGGAATGGCGCACAAGGCCGAGCGCGCGGCGCATCAGCGGCGCCTCCCGTCGGACCTTCGGCGCAAGGATTCGGAACGCGGCAATCCAGCGACTCGCCCTCCTTTCGTAGGCTTCAAGCCGCTCCACGCCGATACCGGTCTGGCGCCATGAGAACCGGCCTTCCCCAGCGAGCAGGAAAGGATCGGTAAAGTACTCCAGCGGGGTGCCCAGCCTCTCGGCCGCGAGCACCAATTCCTCGGCCGTGACGCGTCTGGCGCCGGTCTCGATGGCCGAAATCGTCTGCCGATCGTTGAACCCAAGAACCTCTGCCAATTTCTCTTGGGAGAGGTTGCGTTCCTTACGCAACGCCTTGATCCGTTTTCCGATGAGCTGCGTCACGATCCGACCTCCCCTCGTATTCTTGCATCTTTTGATATGCAATGAAAATATGCGCTTTGGTAATTGTGTACAACACCGAAGGTCGGCACCCGCATTCCGCAGTACCGATCATGAGTCCACCGCGGACGCACACGCGTTCACCGGGCTTTCACCAAGCGGCGCTCCCGACCCTGGTGCTGACCGGCGCGCTGTCGCACCTGCCGTCCACGTATGGCCCTCGGCCCACGTTCTCGTTACCCTAGCGCACGACCCAAGGGCCTGCCAGCCGTGCACATACAGCCCTTGGCCGACGCCACCGTCCGGCATTCTCCAGACCTAGTGGCCGTTCATCTTCCCGTCCACATACAATCCCGAAAGAGCGCCTCAGTTTCGATTGGACAGATCCTGATCACGACCCCAATGGAATGTACACCGTAGATTGCAGAGTCAACGGCGGTGCGCGGCCGTTGTTCGTTCACGCCCTCACCAATGACGGTAGGACCCGCGATGCCACGATTACGCTGCTGCAGTTCGAGAAGTGGGGCATCGCGTTTCGCTCCCTAGCCATTTTCGAAGATCAGGAGTCGATCAATCGAAAAGTGCTGGCGCGCTTCAGCGACGTGTGCGAGAAACAGTATTCCAGCCTGACCGCGAATCGGGAGCGGATCACCCGCTTTCTGAGCTAGAGCAATTTACGGTGACCGCCAATCAGCGCCTGCAGTGACTGAAGCCGGGGGCCGCAGAGACTGGCTCTGCCCAGTTGTTGTATCCAAGATTATTTCGCTTGACGAATGAAGGGCGGGCCCTAAGGTGACGGAACTGCCGAAGTCCCGAGCATCCGGGATACGAACACAAGGATTGCGAGGCCGAGGCCGGCCAAGGCGATCCCTATTCGGACCCGCTGCGGCGTTACATCCCCTTGGTGCTTCCTGTGCTCCAGCAACTCTTCGGCCGCGGGGTAGGACATTGACGGGGAGTATTCGATCCAGTGACAGCTTTTCCCACGGCGCTTGTTGATCTCGGCAGGCGCGTCCACAGCGTGCCCCGGTTCGTACCAGACGCCTTTAGCGCAGCCTGCGCCCCCCTTGTAGTGCTTTGACAGTGCACCGTTCCGCCGCTCATCTGCTGACCATGTGCGGTCGTGTGGGGGCGAGCTTGATCCAGGGATGACAACAACGCTGTGCAGGAAGTGGCAGGTGAGGCAGGTTCTTTTCCAGGGCACCGCCGTACTGCAGCCAGTGTTGCACGTGCGCTCAGGCCGTTCTGAGGGGCACCAGAGGGGGCGAAAGCCAAGCGCTCAACCGCCTCCGAAAGGCGATTATCGGACACCAGGGAGGCTGGCGTCAGCGGAGGCCTGCGGCTCCATCTCGACTAGGCCGTGTCGCTCGTAGCGCGTCGCCCCCGAATACTGTCACGCGATGTGCAGCCGAAGGCCCAGCGCGCGCGCGATCCTCACGACGGTCGCGAAGGTCGGATTGCCGCCCGCCGACAACGCCTTGTAGAGGCCCTCGCGGCTCATGCCCGTCTCGCGCGCGAGACCGGCCATGTTCCCGGAACGCGCCACGTCGTTCAGAGCGGCGCGGATCAGGCTGCCGTCACCCGGATCCTCGTCAGCGCATGCCTGCACGTAGAGCCGTGCGTCCTCGAGCGTCCGCAGGTGCTCGGCGGCGTCCCATTTGCTGAATCTCTCGGTCATGTCTGCCTCCATTCCTTAGCCAGCCGCAAGGCGCGTTCGATGTCCCGCTGCTGGCTACCTTTGTCGCCGCCGCACAACACGACGACGGCGTCTCCGTCGCGCAGGCAGTAGAGACGGTAGCCGGGCCCGTGGTGCACGCGCATCTCGAACAGACCGTTGCCCACCGCCCCCCGCGCTGCCGAGGGAGATGTTGCGCAAACGCGCGTTGATCCGCGCTACCGCGGCGCGATCCCTCAGGCCCCGGATCCAGCGCCGGAATGTCGCGCTTTCCAGCACGGCGACCATCGACTCCGAGTGTAAACCGTGGTTAACAGGTCAGTCTACGGCCGTCGCATCCGTCGAACGGCCTGCCGTCGCCGCTACCCATCGCGCCGGCCTCGGTTGCCCGAAGACGACGAGCTACAGAGGCGCGCTGAGACCGCGAATCCCCAGCCAAGCTCTCAAGTGCGCGTCGCGACTGTCGGACCTGATACAGGGTGGCTTGAGGGGGCAGCATCGGGAGGGGCGGACCTCGTCTGATTGACGGCTTCCAGGAGCAGCGATTATCGATCACGGAAAGCAGCCGGCCGCTGCGGCCCCCCAGGCCAAGCAGGAGACCTATGTGCGATAGCCCGCCTCGCGCTGGTGCCGCAGGGCGAGCACGCTCACTTGGCCGCCCGTGTGACGGTACAGGGCAACATAGCCGCTGTCGCCGAAATCGATCAGCAGTTCACGGTATTCGGGCATTTCCTCCACGGGCCTGCCGATCCCGGGATGCTGCTCGAGCCCCCTGACCGCCTCAGTGATGGCCGCTGCGCCGCGCCGCGCGGCGGCGGGACTCTTGGACTCCAGGAACGCGTGGAGGCGCTCCAGATCGCGCACGGCGGCCGGGGTGAAGCTTACTCGTGGCACACCGGAGCAGCCGTCTCAGATTCCCCGCCCCAAGTGGCTAGCCACGCCAGCACCTCCCCGGCGCTGGCGTGCAGGCCGGTCTCCCGGTATTCCTGCCAGGCATCAAGCGCCTGCTGCAAGAACGCGTCGCGCGCCTCTTCTCGCTCGACGTACTGGCGGATTGCGTCGCGCATCAGCCAGTGCTGCGTGCGCCGCCGCCTTGTCGCGAGGCGCTTCATGCGCTCGCGCATTTCCGGTTCAAGTTTCACGGCCACGGAAATGGCTGGGGAGCCCATTGCTGTCCCTCCAAGTATCGCTAGGTAATACTCTACACTACCTTCCCACCAGGAAGCACCGCTTCGGTACCCCTGTTGCGACCGCTATCAACTCTTGATGCACACCTCTTGTCCGAGTGTCAATTATCGGACATCGTGGAGCGCGCGGCCAATGCCTGAATCGACGCATCCCCGACCTCGCCACCATGCGCCAGCAGATCAACGCCTGGGAACAGGATCGCAACAACAGGCAGTCCAAGGTCCACTGGCAATTCACCACTCAAGGCGCTCGCATCAAGCTGAAAAGCCTATATCCGAAACTTTAGCCGGTACTGGGTACTAGTCTTGCAAAACGATGTCGCCAACAAGTCCAGCCCGGTCACCATTGTGGCTGCCATCAGTTCCAAGTTCGATCACCCTCTGTATCCCACGGAGGTCTTGATATCCGCCAAGGCACGGACAGGTCTCGCTGTGGATTCGGTAGTGCTTCTGAATCAGATTCGGACGGTCGACAAGAAAAGGCTAGTCAAGCAACTTGGCAGGCTGTCGGCGGCAAAGATGGCGGAAGTGGACCGGGCTCTGCGTATTAGCGTGGGCCTTGTGACCCTTTGACGGGGCGTTGTTGCACGATTCAATGCGGGCGAGTCGGACCGCTTGTCCCGCCCGTCGTTCATGACGCCACTGCGTCGGAGTTCGGCGACCACAAGGGGGTTGGCAAGGGCGTTTCCGAGCTTCGCATCGACTGCGGTCCCGTGTACCACGTCTACTCTGGTCTCGACGGCGAGAAACTCGTGATTCTACTGGTCGGCGGAACCAAGGAAGCGGCAGCCCCGCGACATGGAAACGGCCCAGACCTGTGGGATGACATATCAAGCAGGAGAAGCGAAAATGCCAGTGAAGGAACACAGAGCAAGCGACTATCTCAGCCCGCCGCAAGACATCGTCGCGTACCTGAACGCCGCGATCGAAGAATTCGAGGGTGAGCCCCGACTGCTGATGACAGCATTCCGAAACGTGGCGGCGGCGCAGGTCGGCGTATCTGAGGTCGCACGTCGTGCCGACATCGACCGCGTGCGCCTTTCCCGGGCTTTGTCGGGAAACAGGGATCCCAGGCTTGGCACGGTTACCAAGATCGCCTCTGCCTACGGAGTACGGCTTCGGTCTGTGGCATAGACCAGGTAGCGATCTTGCTGCGTCTTGGCATTGGCCGCGACGCTCCAGCCTTCTACGGTCATGCCCCGCCGTGTGTCTCGCGCACATGTGCGCCCCGTACGCGACGCGGTAGCGCTGGGGCCACGCCAATACCGAGGCTGGTTCCTTGACGGTTGACTCTCTCCGGCTGATCGGGGCAGCGAGGCGGACGTGAACTGAATCGGGTTGTGGCACCCTAGACCGATGTCTGCGGCGGCCCGCGGGCCGTTGCGTCAGTTCCACAATGTCGATAGCCCGACCGCCAGCCTGCAGAGCCCCCGGATTGGGGCCCTGGCGCCCTCAAGGGTGACACTCGCCTCTGTCTTGCCTCTGCCCGAGCAGCGAGGCCTGCCGGTTCGACTGGGGTAGACGACGGATCCTGTGCCGCTTCGCTCATAGCCCTCCGGCCGGACTACCGGAATACTGAGGGGCCGGCCAACTGACACTTCGATGTGCCCGACCGGCCCGGTGCAGAACCGCAATCAAACCCGCGCAACCGGCCCTATCGAATCGGCTCGCGCAGGGGCGGCGACCTTGAAAGACCCCCTCGCAAGAAAGCGCGACCAAATCGGCGCAAACTGTTTTCCAGTCGCACCTCCTCGCATCGTGGTGGTCCGTCCGGGTTGCCACCGAAGGCGGCTCCGGATTCAGGACCATGCGCCGGTCGCGGGCTGACACACCCTGCCTTTCCGGCGAGGCCCCGATCACACGCACCAGCTGCTCGCTTAAGTTCGCGCGAACTCCCCGCCGACCCAGGCGCAGGGAGCGTGACTGCAACTCGACCAACGGCCAGCACTCCTGGCAATCGATTAGGCTGTGCCTTCCCAGTGAGGCTGGTCTTCTACCGCGTCAGAATTCAGTTACTGACCTGTAGTTCCGGGCGCATTTGGGGGTAAGTTGCCGGATTCGGGGGCGGGCACTGTCCGGCATCTTCAGCCCGCGCCCGGTTCCGTCGGCGCAGCGTCGCATCCCGGTTGCTGCGCTGCAAGGGCGACGGGCCGGTGAGTTCCCGGCGGTCCAGTTCGGCGAGGGCCCGGGGCAATCGGTCGAGCGTGCCGCACACGATCCGCACGTAGTCCGGATGCCGCAGGTTCGCTGCCAGGGCCGCCTGGGCCGGCTGATCCTCCATGTCGCGCCCCAATTGGGCGCGGCCCAGCAGTCGGCGCAGGCCCTGCTTGGCGCTGGCGAAGAAGTGCTCGGCGACGTTGTTGGTGCGGTCGACGACCGCCAGCGCGCGGCCCCCGTCATCGCGGGCCACCGGATGCCCGGACAGCCCGTCGCCGTAGCGGAAAACGACTACAAGCGCTTTATGTCCAATCTGATCCGCATTTTGTCACGGGCACTAGCTACGCGACGCACAAGCATGCCAAGGTCAAGGCCTGGCTGGCCGCCCGCCCGCGCTACCACCTGCACTTCACGCCCACCTACTCGTCCTGGCTGAACCAGGTCGAGCGCTGGTTCGGGCTGATCAGCCAGCAGGCCATCCGGCGCGGCACGTTCACCAGCGTGACCGATTTGATCCGCCGCATCCACGACTTCACCAACGCCCACAACGACGACGCGAAACCCTTCGTCTGGGCCGCCACGGCTCAGTCCATCATCGACAAAATAGAACGCTTATCCCCACGTATTTGCGGGTAGGCGCACTAGGTAGCGGGCTTGGTGATGAACGATCGAGCGTTCGTGAGCGTCGATCTCGAGGAGCACTCGATCGTCCCCTTCGAACTCCCTCAGGGCACCGCACAATTCAGCCTTGACTCGCTTCTTGTCTATCAGAGTCGCCCACTATATCCACATATCGACAAACGAAACGCAGTGCCAGATCCACATCGAACCAAGGTCTAGAATATGCATCAGGATAGAGTGTCGACGTTCGGCGTTCGCGCCTAGTCGCCAGCGGCTTCGGAAGATTCGACAGGGCGGAACAGGCCGGATCCCTCGATCAGGCCCTCCAGCCGCGCCACGCGCTCCCCCATCGCCCGGAGCTCGGCGCGCAAGCCGTGCAGCACGCCTTCGAACCCGTCAAGACGCTTGTCAGTCCGGGATTGCAGCGTGAGCATAAGTCCGCCCAGCGCTAGCACGAGGCCGCCCAGGGCCGCGCCGACGCTCAGAATCCCGATCAGCTCCGCGCTCACATCACTAGCCTAGCAGCGGCGACCGCCCAATCGCGAAAACGATCCTTTTCGCGACGCCGAATTGTCCAGCTGCGTGCCAGCTCCCCGGCCGACCTCGGGGGAACAAGTGCCGACTCCTTGACCGTGAGCCGACGGCTACCAGGCAATGTTCCCTTCCGAGGCGCGCCACCCCGAAGAAGATGAAGATCATACGGGGAATCTCTGCCCGCGGGGCGAAGAAGTGCGTCTTGTTTCCTCCCGCCGGGGCCAAGATCGCTTGACACGGGGCGTTCAAGTCAATCGGTCGACCGCCCCCATTGAACAGGTGGCCATCGTATGGGCTTGGCCGAAGGTCCGGTCGCTTGGCGTACACGACGATCGACGGGGGCAGCGGCAGTCAGGGTCCGGATCGCGTGCCGAACAAGAAGCACCAACGGGGCGGTTCCGCACGAGCGGCCAAGGCACGATTCCGGACCGGCGACTAGCGCTGATTGCCTCAATCATCTTTCTCCCGCATGTCGCAGTCTGACTCGAGGCCGAAGAACGTCCATTCCTCGAGCCAGTTCGACCTGCCGGGTGCACCGACATACTGGGCACTCGTGTCCAGTATTCCGTCCGATGGCGGCACCGCCCCCGCACCGATTCTGAGTGCCGGGTCTTGCGCTCGTCCGGCGGCTTGCCACGCTCCGCCTGCCGGTCCGGCGCCTCGTACTGGACCGGCGGCACCCCCACCGGGATGCCTTCCCCGTTCACTGCCAGCGTCGAGTGCATTTGCAGCCCCAGCGTCCCCGCCGACCGCTTGTTCTTCCCGATATAGCCCAGTCCCACGCAGCCCCGATGCTCCGCGAAGTTCAGGTCCGTCCCGTCCTGGATGCACAGCACTGTCTCCTACCCCTGCATCCGCCCCAGCGTGCGCTCCCGGTGCGGCGCCAGGATGTTCTCCGGCGTCACCGCCGAATCCGCCGGCTGGTCGATCAGCCGGTAGTAGCCCCGCACCGCCGCCAGATCCTTCTGCGCCGCCCCCGGGAACGATTTCGCGGGCGCCTCCGCCTGAATCCGCACGCCCTCCACCAGCCTCCGGCTCAAGCGTACATCGCCCAGCGCCGCGCCGCCGAACTCGCGCTGTGCCCACACGTCCCCGGCCAGACCCTTGCCCAGACCCCGCGCCGCCCGCGCTCCCGGCTCCTGCACGCCCAACTGCGCGCGCCAGTTGCGCACCAGCGGGTCGAGCCGGACCGCCTTCACCCCCGCCCGCGAGGTGCCCGCTGTCTAACGACTAGAATTGCGCTGACTCGATTTCATGCCGTCCGGGTAAGCGGCAAGCCGATCATGCAAGTTTACGGCAGGGACCTGCTGGCGCTGCCTCCCGGCTCTCCTGAGCGGCGTCACGCCGTCATTCTACGCGCTCGGTGCGCCGTCGCGGCGGCTTCGGGCGCCTCGGGATCTACACGCGAAAGAGACTCCTGAACCAGTTGACGAACGGCCCTGACGCGGGTCGGGTGGGGTCCAGCACTCGGTCTGTTACGGCATCGTAGAGTCGCAGGCCGGGTTCATCCTGCCACGCGAGCCAAATGTGAATCTCCGCCTTCGTCCGGTGGACGTCCTTGAATGGAGCACCCCGGCGTTTCGAGTCTCAAACGCAATTCCGGGCCAGTTCGTACACAGGACCCGACTCTTCCGGAATCAGTCCGACAAGCCAGTCCTCGAGCATCCCCCTGAAGCGATTGTCCGGCATGATCCAGATGCCGAACCGCGAGCCGCCGGAATGCTCGACCTCCAGGCCTACGGCGGGAATCTGGTCCGGCAAATCCGAGAACTCGTTGCCGCACCACGCTCTGAGATCATTCCAACGGATGGCGGCGTCACCGTTCGCATCGACCACGACGCCCAGAGCTTCGAGTCCCGAGGCTCCCAATTCGGCATCGAGGACTCCCGGCTTCAGGATCTCGTCGACGCCCCCGCGCGTATCGATGAATACGGGGGAGTTGGGAGGATGGGGCCACGGGACACCGTTTGCTTCCGCCAAGCCGGCGATTACGCCCCTGTCCGTCTCGCCCTCCACGAGGAGCTTCCGGGGATGGTTCCTCGCGGGCAACTCACCGAACCTCTATGCTCCGCTCGACGGCGGCGAGGATGGCCTCGCGACTGAACCTGACCGCTTTTCCCCGGCTCCGGTCGATCCTCTGAATCGTGACGTCATCGGGCTCGGATTTCGCAATTGCCGCCAGACTTTCATAGCAGTCGCGGCTGTGGGTCGTGGCGAACACCTGGACCGACAGCGCGGCCGCCCGCTTACTGATCATCCGCCACATGCCTTCCATCACCGAGAAGTGGAGACCAGTGTCGATCTTGTCGACTAGCAGGACTCCGCCCTCGGCGTTCGAAAGGGAGAGCGCCAGCCCCAGCATCCGCCACATACCGTCGCCCATGCTTCCTATCGGGACGCGGTCGGCAACTTCGCGAAGCTTGAGTGCCACCCCGCCGGGCGCGTTACGACCGAGGCGGCCACGGTCGTTTGCAACCGGCGCAATACGCTCGATGGCCGGTTCTACGATGCGAAGCGCCTGCGTAATGGCCTCTTCCTTGGGTGTAAGGACGAACTTGCTGAACGTGCGAACGACATCCGTCGCCGTCACGCCGCTGGTTCTGACGAACTGCACCGACTAGCTCGGTGCGTTTCGCGCCCGTATCGGCCGTAGAGGCCGCAATAGCAGCCCTTCGTCGGTGAGGACAGACTTGTACCGGGCTTCCGCATCCGACCACTGGACGTGAAGGACGAGCCGCTCGTTTTCGGCGCTCTCCGGCACTTCCGCACCCCATTCATCGGACTCGCGGGCGGTCGGGCCCTCGACGGACACCGTCAGTGTGTCGTTCCAACCCGCGGCAGCGATGTCGCCGCCACGGTCCGCCTCGACGCGTAGCCCGCCGCGCAGCTCGCGGTTCGCGAATAGACGCGACACATCGAGGCGATCCGTTCGAGCCCCAAGAGAAGCGCTGGCGTCCTCGTCACTGGCGTCGCCCCACGCTCCCCGACGCCGCATAATTTCTGACAGCACCGTCGGGTCGCCGGCCGACCGGAGCAACTCGATGCACTCCAGAATCGAGGTCTTGCCGCAGTTGTTCGTCCCTACGAGCAGGTTGACGCGGCCGAGCCCCTGCATCCGGAACGAGTCGAGGCCACGGTAGCCCTGAATTCGTATCGATGAATACAACGCGCTCGCTGTGACGATGCAAGTGCCGCAAGCATGACGCGCTCGATCGTGCGCGCCAGACGCGGTGCTGCCGCGGTCGCCCGGCGGCAATCGCTCGAATTGCAGCAAGCAAAAGTCATTGGATATGCTCGCCGGGTTGCATTGTTGCATTCGCTCGGAAACCTGCAAGGCGGCCTCGCAGCCGAACAAAGCAGCCGGATGTTGGTTTGGGGCAGGCCCTCAAGCCGCGGCGAATGGGTCAGACTGCCCCGCCTGTGCGGATGTTACAAGGCTCTGAGCCTGTGCCTAGCCAGAAACGGGATGGAATGACAATTGCAATTCTCCTCCGGAATTCTTGATTGTCGTCTCCCGCGTGCTCAACGCCCGATCAGCGACCCGACAGGCTCGAGCCGTCGGGGCGCCGGTATTCACGGCGGCACAAGGGCAAGCTCTCGAGAACCGCGACCTGGCCAAGCAGATCCACGAGCTGTCCCGATCCACGGGAGGTCTGGCATTCGAGGTCAAGAAGAGCGGCCAGGCGCAGCGGATCTTCTTCGAGATTTCCAGAGCGCTGAAGCATGGCTATCTGCTGGCATTTCGCCCGCCTCAGGCAACGAGCGACGAGTGGCGAGACATCGAGGTGGCTGTGTCCGGAGTCAGGAGAGCGCAGATCCGCGCGAATAGCGGCTACTTCGCCGTTCCGTAGGACATTGCCCCCGAGCCTGGGCTGAATGGCCGGGAGGCTGCAGGGCGAGCCAGTCGCGCATAGTCCCGGCAGCGATGCGGGCGCGCCGGGCCTTCTCCTGCCTCGCGGTCCGGCGCGCGGCCGAACCGGTACCGCAAGCGGTCCAAGCGGAATGCGGGATCAAGTGCACTGGCGGAACCTGCCTCGCAACTGCCTTGCCAGCACCTGCAGACAGTTCCATTCTCGGTCGGCGGTGCAGTAACGCACGAGCAGCACGACGTTGTTGAAGCGGGTGTGCAGCACGGTATCGATGCGCTCGTCCGGGACGGGTTCCGCCGACGGGGGAATCCAGACGCTGGTCTCATGTCCGGTCGCACTGCAGCATCTCGCAGGTGGAATTGCGCTTCCAATCTCTGAAGCTCTCACCGACGCGGGAGCGAGAACATGTCCTGCCGGGATCTCGTTGCCGACGTGCTGGACCGGGCAGCGATCACACGAGACTTGCAGGCACTGACTCACCTGGCTCATCGGAGAAGCCGATGGCGGTGCCGGCAGCCAACTATTCTGGCAAGGCGTGGATGGCATGCCAGCGAGGGACTGCTTTCAGGCAGCAGCGATGCGCGGACTGGTCCAGTGAGCGCCCGAATCGCGATCCATGCGACTCGCTGGCGCGCGCCATCTGGCGGAGACTCGCGGCCGGGTGGGAGATAGCGGGCACCGAACTCCACTTTGCGAACTGACCCCGAAGCGCTCGACCCTCCCGTCTTTGACGATTTGAGAAGGGCTCTCGCCGGCAATGGAGATCCCGCCAACATGTGGGTCTTGCACTACCAAGGCGCCTAGTTCCGTGATTCCCAAGGTTCGAGAATGCGAATCCGGCGGCTCGCTGGGTCCGTGAACCAGATCGCACCAAAGCTGTCCATCGCGACCCCGGAAACCGAAAGCTCGGCCCCCGCTGCAGGCTTTCCATCGCCGGAGAACCCTCCTGCTCCTGTTCCCGCGAGCAGTGAAGTCTCGCCTTCCGGCCCGATCGCCAGGATCCGGTGCCCCGCCCCGACGAGCAAATTGCCAGCTCCGTCAAACGCAAGGGCTTCGGGGCGGTCGACCGTCAGAATCGTCTCGACCCCTCCGGCTGTGGAGTCGACCCGCACCACTCGATTGTTCCAACGCTCGGCCACGTAGACGTTACCCTCGCCGTCCACCGCAACCTCAGTTGGACCATGAAGGTGGGGCGCGGACATGGTGCCATCATTCCCCGAAGTGCCCCCATTCGCTGTTCCCCCAACCGTCTCGATGACACCCGTCAAGCTGTCGATCCGCCGGACCCGATGATTCCGATGATCAGCGACGAACACATGCCCGGCTGAGTCCACGGTTACGTCTTCCGGCCAGGAGAGCTGAGCCTCCGACGCCGCTCCGCCGTCTCCCGAGAAGCCTTCCTCGCCCGTTCCTGCCAAGGTATCGATCACTCCCGTTACAGCGTCGATCTTTCGAAGTCGATGGTGCACGGTGTCTGCGACGTACACATTTCCCGCCATGTCCACGGCGATCCCCTGGAGATAGCCGAATGTCGCATCGGATGCCGCTCCGCCGTCCCCTGAATCCCCGAATGATCCCGTGCCGGCCAGCTTCACAATCGTTCCTGAGGAATCGAGTTTCCAGACGCGTCTCGAATCCACGAAGAAAACGTTCCGAGAGCTATCCAGGGCAAGCGAGGCGGGTGCTTCCAATCTCGCCTGGCCGGCATCGCCGCCCTCCCAGCCCGAGGTTGGCGACCCGGAGCCGGCAATCGAGGAGATCGTTCCAGTGGCGCTGTCGACTCGACGCACCCTGTGGTTCCAGGTGTCGGCGACGTACACGTTGCCCGATCCGTCCACCGCGATCCCTTGGGGACCCGCAAGCTTGGCCGCAGTCGCCGTCTCGCCATCGCCGGAGTAGCCCCCTTCGCCGGTACCCGCCAGCGTCTCGATCGCCATCGTCACGGCATGGATCTTCCGTATCCGTTGATTCGAGGAATCGGCCATGTAGACGTTTCCCGCTGCATCCACGGCGACCCCTGTGGGAACGTTGAGCTGTGCCTCGGAGGCGGCTTCCCCGTCACCGGAGTATCCCGGATCATCGCCGCCGGCCAGTGTCTCGATCACCCTCGTCGCCGCATCGACCCGCCGCAGCCGGTGGTTCCAAGTGTCAGCCACGTAAAGGTTGCCGGACAGGTTCACGGCCAATCCGAAAGGGCTTTTCAACATAGCCTCGGTTGCCAAGCCACCGTCGCCGGAATACCCCCTATGCCCTGTCCCCGCGACGGTTTCAATGGTCCCGGTGACGGTGTCGATGCGACGCACCCGGGAAGTTCCTGCCTCGGCCAGATACACCGCTCCTGCATTGTCCGTAGCAACTCCCTGAGGACTGGCAAGCGGGGCGGCGGCCGCAGGGCCGCCATCGGAGGAAAACCCAAGTTCCCCGTTGCCCGCCACCGTCTCGATGGTTCGAGCTTCCGCATCGACCCGCCGCACCCGATGGTTTCCGGAGTCGGTCACAAACAGATTTCCCTCGCTGTCGAGCGCCAACCCGTAGGGACGAGTCAGCCGGGCGGAGACGGCGGGCCCGCCGTCCCCGCTGAAACCCCAATCCCCGGTGCCGGCCAGCGTGGATATGATGCCCGACGGGTTGACCATTCGGATTCGGTGATGCCGGGTGTCTGCCACGTATACATTCCCGGCATTGTCGGCAACCACAGAACTCGGACCGAAGAGGATGGATCCCGTGGCCGCGATCCCGTCCTCAACGCTGGTCTGGCCTGCGACCGAGCGTATTGCGTACCGAGCCAGCCTCCAATCCTCGTCAGCCAGCTCGAGGACGTGCGTTTGTCCGTCTCTGGTTACCTCGGATCCGTTCTCGGCGCGTTCCCCGTCAAGCATCCAAGGGCCGCTGCCGTCACGCGACAGCAGGATCTCCCCTCCACTTGAAAGCTCGACGGCCTGCGTGGTCAGGTCGTTATCCGCCAGCCGCACGAAGGCATTGGACGGTTCGCTTGCAGTGGCACCGGTCGGGAGCGCTCCGAAACCCAGAATGAGTTGCTCGCTATCGTCGTCGGCCGAGTCGTCCGAAGCGACGACATTGAACGTCACCGAGCTCTCCCCGCTGGCGAACCGGACCTTGAGAGGCACGCCTGAATAGTCTTCGAACGACGCACCGCCCTCGGGAATCAAGGTCAACGGGATCGCGAGGTCCCCTTGCGCAGCCGCGCTTAGAGTCACTGTCACCGACGCCGCGCTGCCTCCTTCCGCCGCGGTGTAGGTCTCGGTCCCGAAGGAGAGCGTGACGGGCGGGCCTTCGACGGCCCTGTTCCGGAAGTTCGAAATGGTTTCCCGTGTCAGGTTGAGCGTTCGGACCGCGTCCGACGGCCCGTCCAACTCCGTCGAGTCACCACGGCCTGGAACGCCCATCGGGTCACCGCTGTATGTCTGCAGTGGACTCGCGAATCGGAGTAGCTTGCCGCAATCGAATCCCGCATCAAGGCATTGGTCCTCGTATGCCATGACAGTTCGCCAGCGAGCGGACACCGGCGCTCCTCTCTCGAACGCCCGCTGGTTGACATAGCCGTAACCGTAAGGAAACGCGGCGGACCCGCAGCCTGCCGTTTTCGCAATATGAATGGACAACGGTTGAATACCGCGACGCTGACGGCAACCCTACATTACCCAAAAAACTAATCTTGGGCACCTATCTCCGTCGGTACGAAGAAGTGCCTGAGGGAACGGAACTCAATGTTCTGGTACTAGCTGGATACAAGCCGAAGGCACTAATGCTCGCCGAGAGGAAAATATATGAGATTCACCGTCTATCAGTGCATGGATGGCGACGGCGGGGGCAAATTTCCGTAGAGGTGGAAGGCTGGCGAGATCACGAAGCCGATTGGTTCAAGGCAATGCGGAGTGTCCGGCTCGAGATTTCGGACCCCGCCCTGCCTGGCTCGCACAGCGAAAAGGCGCATTACTTTGTCTCGGAGTCGGCCTTTAAACGGAAAATCGTGGAGTCGGTTGATGAGCGCGGCAGCACCACCTCAATCCAATTGCGCGAAGGAACGCTGGACATTACCGAGACATGGCGATCAGCTTGGCAAAGACAGGCAGCAGAGGTACTGAGCATGGGGCTCAAGTATCTTCTCCTTCCCCTGCTGACGGCACTGATAGCGGGCCTTGGTGTGTGGTGGATAGACCGACTACCGAAGACTAGCAGTCACGATTCAGCGATTCCGGAAAGCTCGGCAGAGAATCGAGTGTATGGAAGCATCGATGACTCTGTAAGCGAACCATCGGACAGGTCGACCAGCTACCCGGCTACGGAGACGCTGCCAGAGCTAACGGGAATCGATGGACGAGACTCGACCAACACCACGCCGAAAGGTAGTTTCAGCACAGAAGGAGCCACAGGAGATGGCAAGGAAGAAAGAACTCAGGAGTCAGGGACAAACCCTGCGAACCCTGAGTTGGAAGGGCATCCGCCGGAGATTCCTAGCTCCACAGCGGGCAAGTAGCAGAAGACCTCTTGGAAGTTGGATTCATTGACCGACTTCGACGACGATATGCTAGGCACTCGGGCATCCTGCGATTCGTCGACTCCTCATCTTCAAGCGCCGTTCAAAGGTCGCTTGAACGGCGTCTAATGTGCCACTCGACACGCCATACGCGGCTGTAATCCGTGTCGCTAGTTTTCGCGCCCTACAACCATGATCGGATTGCCGCGCCGGGACCGGCGCCCTGCCAGGGCTACCCGCTGACCGGCCAGCGGATGGAACTGGTTGTGAACCGTGACCTCGTTACCCCCAATGTGGGGTTTGTGTGGCTGTCTTCCCCTGGATCCGCCTCCCCTCCCTAGCGTCCCATCTGCTCGCCTGCCTCCAGCGCCAGCTCCCCCTGGACTGGCACCAGCGCTACCGCATCCGCCCCGTCCTGCTGGAGACCTTCTGCGAGACCTCGCGCTTCCTCGGCACCTGCTACCGCGCCGCCAACTGGATCCATCTCGGCCAGACCCAGGGCCGGGGGAAACTCGACACTCGCCACGACTGCGCCCAGCCCGTCAAGAACGTCTTCGTCAAACCCCTCTGCCCCGACTGGAAAGACATCCTCAATCGCTAGCCCCACAGCCACCGATCACGGCCCGGTCGAACGCTTACAGATGATGGGCCTGTCAGCGCTGGTTCCTCGGCGGTTTTCCGTGACCTGCTACGACAGGCGGTTAACCTTGAACATGCCCAAAAAAGTCGACAACGATCTTCCCATTGGAGTCGCGACGTTCACACGCTCCGGCCAGGAGCTTGCCTGGATTGCCGACGGCAAGCCTGTCGACGGGTTCTGGGAGTATGTGCGGAACCAGTGGAAGGAGTACTTGCCGCATCTGGCTTCGAGGTAATTCGACTTCGAATGCTGCGCGGCGTCCTTCGCCTGCTACGGTTAGGTTGACGCTCGCCGGGAGCGGAGGCTGCCTGCCCAAATCTCGGCACTCCCTGCCCAGTCGCGCTTTCCTGACGTTGGAGCCCGCCGGGAGCTTCGGGGCTCACGCTGAATCGATCTCGGCACATGCCGACGCACGCCGTAGGTCATGCTGATCGATTGGGATTCGTGTATCATCGTCCGCCGTTCCTGTGAGTACACTGGAAACAGGAGAGTGAGACATGCCTGAAGCTTGGTTCGGGACGCCCTTGATCGTCACTGTTGGTATAGCAACAGTGGGCACCCTTATCGGAATCGGGATCTGGGTAGGAAAACTCAACGCGGATCAGGCGCACCTGAAGAGTGACGCTACAGCGGATCGCTCCACGTTAAAGGATTTCATGAATGAGATCCGGGGGGATATCAAGAAGATCCTCCGGTCGCTCCCTCCGCAAACCGCTACGGGTGCGAGTCCCTCTCAGTTAACCGAGTTCGGGGAAAGGGTCGCGAAGGGCATAGATGCCATTGGCTGGGCCACCCACGAGGCTGGATCGGTCCTTGAGGATGAAGAACTGGTCGACCTTGAGCCCTTTGAGATCGAGGCATTCTGCGAAGGCTACGTGCAAGAGGAATCACGCAAGGAAGGGACTATCCGGGATAAGGTGCGGAGAGCCATCTACGACTTCGGAATTGACAGGGATCGGGCCCTTCCGGTCCTGCGCATTCCCCTTCGGGAAGCACTTCTAAAAAGACAGGCGGCGCTTCAACGATAGGCTTTCCGGTGCCAGTACCGGAGGTCGCCGACGGGAACCGCTGCGAGTGGGCGACAACCGGGATCTATACGGAATTACCGGATTACTGAAATCCCGGCACTCCCATCCGCCCGCTAAGCTCTAACTGGAGCCCGCCGGGAGCAGAGGCTGCCTGCCCAAAACCCGGCACCTCTGAAGCGTCACTGAAAGGCCGTTCTAACGCGCTTTACATTTCGCGTAGATCCACGCTCAACCTCCCCATTTCCGCGTCGCTAGTTTTTGCGCCTTACACCTTCGCGAGTAAGACGACCGACCTGGAGTACCCCCAACCCCGAGCTGGTATCGCATAAATATGCATGCCTGCGCCCTGCACGTGCGCCGATCCGGGCCAGGTCGAGCGCGGCCGGAATTTCATGCATTGACGCGCATGGTCCCGCCCGGTAGGATCGGCCCCATGTCGAGCTCCGCGATCGAGTGGACCCAGTGCACCTGGAACCCGGTCACCGGCTGCGCGAAGATCAGCCCGGGCTGAAAGCACTGCTACGCCGAACGGCAGGCGCGCAGGCTGCGCGCCATGGGACTGGCGAAGTACTCGAGGGGCTTCGAGGTGGTGCTCCATCCGGACGCGCTCCGCCAGCCCCTCCTCTGGAAGCGCCCCCGCCTCGTCTTCGTCAACTCCATGTCCGACCTGTTCCACGAGACCGTTCCGTTCTCGTTCGTCGACCGGGTGTGGGCGGTCATGGCCCTGTGCCCCCGGCACAGGTTCCAGCTGCTGACCAAGCGCCCGGCCCGGGCCCGGGAGTACCTGGACCGGTTCTTCGGGCATTGTTGCGACGAGGCGATCGAGGCTGTGTGCGACGCGGCGGTCGCCATCACGGGCGATCGCGCCGCGGAGGAGACCGTCTCCGGGATGAACACGCCCCTGGAAAACGTCTGGCTCGGAACGAGCATCGAGTCGTCGAGCTACCTGGGCCGCGCCGACGTCCTCCGGGACACCCCGGCAAAGATTCGGTTCCTCTCCCTGGACCCACTGCTCGGACCCCTCCCCGGCCTGGTTCTTTCGGGGATCGACTGGGTCATCGCCGGAGGCGAGTCCGGTCCTTCCGCCCGGCCGATGGATCCAGCGTGGGCGAGGGGCCTCCGGGACAGCTGCGTTGCAGGAGGAGTGCCGTTCTTCTTCAAGCAGTGGGGCGGCACGAACAAGAAGCGCGCCGGCCGAGTGCTCGACGGCCGGACCTGGGCCGAGATGCCCTCTCGCGTGACGCCGCCGCTGTGCCGCACGCCCCTACTGGACAGACGCGCCCGGATCGCCTAGAACCGAGGCATGGCAGACCAGCCCACAGTCCTTCCCGACGGCGCCAGGCAATGGAGGCGGAACGGCGTCCTGCACCGCGACGGGGACCTGCCTGCGACCATCAACCGGCACGAGGACCGGGAGTGGTGGCAGAACGGCCGGCTCCACCGCGCCGGCGACCGCCCCGCCGTCGTTCTGAGCTATGGCCGCAGGGAATGGTGCCGCCATGGGCGACCTCATCCGCCCCCCAGGATTGCCTCCCAGGCCCGGGACGGCGTTGGCGCCAGCATCGACGGCCGACTCCCGCAGGCTGCCGTTTACCCATAAGTCTTGTCAGGACGCATCCGCTGGTACAGCTTGCCCGCCTTGTCCAGACGCAGCGCTCGTTCGTAGGTTTGCGCAGTGGTGGTCAGCCGCGTGCAGCCCTCCCAGATGATCTTGTGGCCCGGCGCGGAGTACGTCTTGCGCTTGAAATTCAGATAGCCCCCCAGGATCGCCATCGTCAGCACCGCCCGCCCGAGATTGTCGGGCGGCACCAGCTTGCGATCCTGCGCGAAATCCTCCAAGGCGTTGATCTCGATGTCCGTAAACAGCGTCTCCGGCGGCAGTTCCGGCGTGTCCCGCCCCAGCAGCGTCATCGCCGTCAGCCGCCAGGCGATCACCGCCTTGATCGTCCTCTCCGGCTTTTCGGCCTCCTGGTCGAACTGCGCCTGGCGCTTCGCGGCCTCCCCGTCGATCCGCCAGCTGAATGCCTTGTTTGCCTGGTCCCGCTTCTCTGCCTCCTTGTCGCTCCGGGACAGCAGGATTTCAAATCTCCGCCTGTCAGCGGCGCTCCACATGTACAGGATCGTTGCGAGCAGCGCCACGAGAGCGACCAGCACGACGGCGTCCGGAATCTCAAAATTCAACCAGCCGCCCATGCCGTCTACACAAACTCACCAACGAATCCACTGAATGACCTGCCGCCCCGTGCCAGGATGGTTCCTGCTGGCGACGCTGGAGTTGAAGGCGCGGCAGGACGCGGAGGGGGTGCTGGACCGGTACCGGTTGAGGTGGCGCATCGAGGACTGCCACCGGGTGGTGAAGTCGGGCTGCAACGTGGAATACCCTGGGGCATCGCACGGGGAATCGGATCGAGTGTGCGGTGACGATCACTGCGGTCATCGCCCGGCGGCTCACGGTGATGATGCTGATGGGCCGGGACACGCCGGAACTGCCAGCCGAGATCCAGTACTCCGACATCGAGATCACGGAGCCGAGAGATTTCGCCAAGGGCAGGAAGCTGCGCGAACCCGAAAATCTCGGGTGCAAGGTGCTGACGATAGCGATCCTGTGCAGCTGCCTGAACCGCAAGAACGATGTGCAACCGGGCCATCAGAAGATAGGGAAGTCTACACGCGCCGGGCCGTCTCGGCGCAGACCTACGAGCGACTCATGCGTCTGCAGCGGACCAGTGACCTGTATCGGCGATTGAGGTCCAAATGATTTGCAGGCAAGAGGCAGGGCGCGGGAGCCAGGGCCAAAACGGCCCGGCGACGCCCATCTGGAACCTCACGTCCGGCCTCGCTTGCGGCAGATTCCCGGCGTTGGGAGCACTCTTCCTGTTCAGGTGTACGATGTAGCGCACCCGACAGATGCCTCTGCAGGGGAACACAAGGGTGCGATTGATCTCGGTGCATAGAGCCATCGCCCTGGACGCACTTGCATGGTGCTTGTCGGGCCTGCATGCTCAGCCGGTCCTTCTTCGGCTCGATGAACCGGAACCAGACCAACTGGCAAAGGATAGTGAGCCGATCGAGGCAAGCCCTGCATCCATGCTGCCGGAAGGGATCAGCGCTAAATTCGAAGCCAAGACACTCGCCGACACGAATTCGTTCCGGGGCCATGCCGTGGCTGCATCTGAACTCGTCATTGCGTTCGTGCTCGCCGATTCGCTGCTTGACGAAGACAGGGGGCGTGTCGAATCGGAACGCATGGCCGTACGCCAGGGGCTGGGGTCGCAAGGGTTCCTAGCGCTCGCGGTTGCAGATGGAGGCTGCTGAGGAAAGAAGAGGGACGGTTGCTGGGTTATTTCTCCGCCCTCGGGCAAGTGGACGAATCCCGCCGGCGCTTCTTCACGCAGAGGAGCGGGCGCTTGCGGCAGTTCTTCGAACTGTACAAGGCTTCGCCCGAATTCCGGGAAGGGGGCCGCGCCAAGGTCCGCGAGAGCCCGTTCCTGGAGCTGCTGCGGGAATTGCCGCTCGGGTCTGACGGCACTGTCACATTCCCGGGCGCGGCGGAAGTTTGGATGGTCGCGAAGGGCGCGGCCGATGCCAGCAGGCTCGCCCGGAGGCTCCGCAGGAAGGTTGTCCCGGAGGAGGAGGACGAGATTCTGGTCCGACTCGCCAAGACAAAGTTCCAGACTCCGACCGGACTGCGGTCGCAGGTCGACAAGTTCCTCGCTGCCTCGCGGATCGACCGGCTCAGGAACCAGCCCATGGACAGCGTCGCGGCGCTGAATTTCGCGCAGGCATTCGGCTCGTTCGAGCACGTCTTCCCGTACTTCGCCACGCTGACCGGCCTGCAATCGCAGCATCTGCGCAGCTTCCTGGCGTTCGCCGGCAACCTCGAGCCCATCGAGACGGTCAGGCGCAATCATCTGCTAGCGCTGTTCCACTCCCTGGCGGAGATCCTGTGCATCGGCCAGTTGGAGGGCGTCCTGGCCGAAGACCGAGCCGCCGAGCTGTTCGGTTCGATGTGCCTGCGGCTGTCCAAGGGGAAGGACCCATCCGTCGCAACCGACGCGGCGCTCGAAATGATCGAACGGATCCTGACGGAGGTCGGGCCCGAAAGCGACGGAACGCAGCCGGATCGACTCGCGCGCAAGGTGCTCGGGGTTGAAGAGCCCGCTTGGAGACGGGCGGAATTCACGGATGTGCTGAAGCTGCAAAGCGTGCCCGAGCTCTCGGTCCTGTTCCAAGCACGGGACGCTAGCCTGGCACTGGCTTCCGGCACGGGGGATGCGCGCGTCCAGGTCGAATCGCTTGACGAGGCGATCCGGCGAATCCCGACGGTCGGGATTCCCAAAGACCTGCGACTGGAAGAAAGGAAGCGGCTGCTCGCCGGCTTCGGGACTCTGGGGCTGCAGCAGGCGAAACGGCGCCCCGAGCGGGCTGCGAACAGGCGCAAGCCCCGCCTGCCCGAACTGGACCGGCTCTCCAGGAACATGCGGGCCGAGCTGCTGCCGCATGTGGCTGCGGCGCTCATGGGAACGGTCTACGCGTACTATCTCCGCCCCGAGGACCTTCCGGTCGCCGAGGATCCCCTGTTCCTGCGCAAGCACGAGTTCTTCGATCTGGATTTCCAGTTTCTGGACAAGTTCTTCGGCGTGACGCAACTGAAGGGGATCGGGGAAGACACGGGCGCTTTCATCGAGGGCGGTTTCGCCGGAATCGCTACCGCCGCGGGCCGAATCGCCCAGTTCGGAGTCCGGGTTCTGGATCCCGATGCAGCGGCGCTGGCTCAAATCGAACTTGCGTCGCTGCGATCGACTCGCTGGCGGGGGTTGCGCGAGGCCGACATGCGCCGGTTTTCGCTGACGGTGCTCCTCGGGTGCGAATGGATCGTCGAAGCGGCATCCGAGGAGTCCTTGCGGTCCGGATTGCTCGGAGCCGTGGCCGGAGTCCTGTACGCCAGCCGCAGCCGCCGGGTGCTATCGTCGCTTGACGAGCGGAACTGGCCGGCTGTGCGGGGATCGTTCTCGCTGTCCGATCTCTATCGCCTGGGCCGGGCCCGGCTCTCCGCCCCTTCCGACGCGTTCCCGGAATCCCCGGTTGCCAGGGCCGTTGCAGCGTTGCCGGCAGATGCCGGGTCCTGGGACGGGCTGGACCTGATGGGGTCGATACGGCCCAAGACCTTCGGCTATTCCCGGCCGCGCATGTGGGAGGATGCCCCGTACGAAGAATACGAGCGCTACCTTTCGGATGTCATGATCGCGGAACGGACAGCGGAACTGAAGCTGTACCTGGTCCAGGCGGCCGACAGCCTCGGCGTGCCCGTCGAGACGCTGGCCAGGGTTGCGGAACCTGCGGCGAAGCGCGTTCTCTCGGAGGTGCAGATGGGCGATCTGTGGGACTGGCGCTCCGTGCTGAGAACCTTTGCCGAGCGGACCCGCCCCGCCCTGCAGGAGGTGCTGCCGTGATGACCCGAGCTGCCGCCCTGCCCCTGGCTATCTCGCTCTCACTCGTGCCCGGCGTCGGTTCGAGTCGCGCGTTCGCGCAGGATCCGAATGCCGGTGTCCAATGGCCGGATGCATCCGAGGATGCGATCTTCACCGCCGTGGCGAGGCTGGTCGAGGTCCACGTGAGCGTGGCGGACGGGAAGAGGCGCTACGTCTCCGGACTGACTCGTGACAGGTTTCGCGTGCTCGACAACGGCGAGCAGCAGGAGATTTCGGTCTTTGAAGCCGACGAATCCGGATTCTCATGCGCGATCCTGCTCGACACGACTGGCAGCATGAAGCGGGCTCTTCCCACGGTGAAGCGAGCGATCCTGGAATTCATCGACGGTCTCCGGCCGAACGACTCGGTTGCCGTCTACGCTTTCAGCACGCAGCTGGAGCTGCTCCAGCCGTTCACGCTGGACAAGAACGAAGCGAAACGAGCTGTTCTGAAGACGCGAGCGGACGGTGCCACGGCGCTGTTCGATTCCGTGTATCGCGTCACGAAGGATCTTGGTGGGGTCGAGGGCAAGAAGGCGCTCCTGGTGTTTACCGACGGCGACGACAATTCCAGCGTGCTCAACGCCCGATCAGCGATCCGGCAGGCTCGAGCCGTCGGGGCGCCGGTATTCGCGGCGGCACAAGGGCAAGCTCTCGAGAACCGCGACCTAGTCAAGCAGATCCACGAGCTGTCCCGATCCACTGGAGGCCTGGCATTCGAGGTGAAGAAGAGCAGCCAGGCGCAGAGGATCTTCTTCGAGATTTCCAGAGCGCTGAAGCATGGCTACCTGCTGGCATTTCGCCCGCCTCAGGCAACGAGCGACGAATGGCGAGACATCGAGGTGGCTGTGTCTGGAGTCAGGAGACCGCAGATCCGCGCGAAGAGCGGCTACTTCGCCGTTCCGTAGGGCAGTGCTCCTGGAGCCCGCGGGCTGCACGGCCGGGAGGGAGGCTCCAGAGCGAGCCAGTCGCGCATGGTCCTGGCTGCGATGCATGCGCGTCGGGCCTTCTCCTGCCTCGCGGTCCGGCGTGCGGGGTTCCCGTCGCAGGGACTGGAAGGTCGCGATAGCGCGGATCCGGCACTGGGCCAGATCGCGCGGGTGTCGGGTTCGGATGTCCTGCAGGGGGATTTCAAGGGGCGATCTCGGTTGTACGGCTTGCTGTCCCGAAGCCAGGAGGCTGCGGGCGCGGGCCGGCCGGAATGCCCGCCGGATTCCGATCGCGCAGGGAGTCGAGCGGGGCTGGCGGAGAAGGCGGCTGCGCCTCGGCGACGGCGCTCAGCCGGACCGGCACCGCAGGCGGGCCAAGATGAATGCGCGATCAAGCAGACAGGCGGAACCGGCCTCGCCACTTCCCTACCAGCACATGCAGACGGTTCCGCTCTCGGTCGGCGCTGCGGAAAATCACGAGCAGCATGACATCGTTGAATCGGCTCCGCAGCACGGCATCGATGCGCTCGTTCGGGGCGGGTTCCGGCGTCGGGGAAATCGAGACGCTCGTCTCATGTCCGGTCGCGCTGCAGCATCTCGCTGGTGAAATTGCGCTGCCGGTCCCTCAAGCTCTCACCGAAGCGGGTGCGAGAACATGTCCTGCCGGTCCCTCCGCGAGGACGTGCTGGACCGGGCAGCGATCGCGCGAGACTTGCAGGGCACTGACTGATCTGGCGCATCGGAGCAGCCGATGGCGGTGACGGCAGCCACATATAGTCGACTGGTGGGTTCAAGCAGCTGGGCGCGGCGGAGCGGTCAGCGACACGTCCAGCCTCACCTGGTTGTAGGGGACCCGCGGCACCAGCGTGCCGCGCCGTCCCTGCTCCAGTTCCACGAGGCCGTAGCGCGACATTGTCTTCAGGGTCCGTGACAAATTCGACGTGCTGCGCCCTGCGAGCGCCGCCAGCTCGGTGAGCGAGTCCGGATGCTCACGGGCAATCAGCGCCAGAAGCTCTCGATTGCGTTGCGAGAGCACTTTCGCAAAGCTCTCGATGGACGTGAACCAGACCGTCGGCTCGCCCGTGGCAGGCTTGTGCTTCCCGCGGGCAATCGCCATGGTGCGCGCCTTCATCCGATCGTAGCCGGCGATTCCGATCTGCAATGTCTTCATGGGATCGCTCCCCTTTCCTTCAAAACCGCGTCCACTTCCTTCCAGAAATCCTCAAGCAGCGTGGACGCATCCTTGTACTCATAGGGCCGGATCGTCCGCATCCGGTGCCGATGGTCGCGCTCCCCGCGTCGCCGCGTACCCGGGCCTCGCCTTTCCCTCACCGGGTGCGCATTGTCGAAACCGACCAGCCTAGTGCCATCCGGGGCGTGCAGCGTGAGCGAATAGCTCAGCCGGTGCGGCCGTTCCGCAGTCACCTCGGTTCGCAGCACAACGAACTTCACCCAGTGTCCGATCTCGTCTATAAACAGCGTCTGGCCGTGGAGGTCGAGTAGAGTGTCAAGCCCGGGATCACGGTCAGGCGCAGCACTGAAACATGTTATCAGTTTCTGATAACAAAACAAAGGCAGACACCAGGCGTTCCGGTCTCGGCGCCAGTCGGGGAACATGGCGCCACAGCCTTGCCGACGTCCCTCTCCCACCAGAACCTTGCGCCACTTTGAACCGCTCCATACGCTTCCTATCTCCCACGATCCCCGAGGAACCCCCTATGTCAGAAGTCTTTGCGATGGACGCCGGCATACCCTACGCCTTCGCACCCTCGCCCGATTCCATCAAAGGAGCACCGCACCGCATTCATATGGTCTTCAATGGCCCAGACGGCCGGTGCTGGTCGACCGATACCAATCTGATGGCGGTCACACAGGAGTGCGATCGAGATCTGCGATGGACAGATTCTGCAATGGACTCTTCCTCCGCCACGGAAGTTCACCGCGTCAGGATTCGGTTGCTGACCTGTAGTTCCGATCTCATTTGTGGGTAGCTTGGCGGATTGGGGGGCGGGCGCTGTTTGGCGTCGTCAGCCGACGCCCGGTTCCGGCGACGCAGCGCCGCATCCCGTTTGTTGCACTGCAAGGGCGTCGGGCCGCTGACTAGCTGGCGTCCCAGCTCGGCGAAGGCCCGGGGCAATTGGTCGAGCGTGCCGCACACGATCCGCACGTAGTCCGGATGCTGCAGGTTCGCTGCCAGGGCGGCCTGGGGTGGCGGATCGCCAGCTTCGGAACTCTGGGGCTGCAGCAGGCGAAACGCCGTTTCGAGCGTGCCGCGAACAGGCGCAAGCCCCGCCTTCCCGAACTCGACCGGCTCTCCAGGAACATGCGGGCCGAGCTGCTGCCGCATGTGGCTGCGGCGCTCATGGGAACGGTCTACGCGTACTATCTCCGCCCCGAGGACCTTCCGGTCGCCGAGGATCCCCTGTTCCTGCGCAAGCACGAGTTCTTCGATCTGGAGCGCCCGTTTCTCGAGAACTTCTTCGGCGTGACGCAATTGAAAGGGATCGGGGAAGACACGGGCGCTTTCATCGATGGCGGTTTCGCCGGAATCGCTACGGCTGCGGGCCGAACCGCCCAGTTCGGAGTCCGGATTCTGGATCCCGATGCAGCAGCAGTGGCTCAAATCGAACTGGCTTCGCTGCGATCGACACGCTGGCGGGGGTTGCGCGAGGCCGACATGCGCCGGTTTTCGCTGACGGTACTCCTCGGGCGCGAATGGATCGTCGAAGCGGCATCCGAGGAGTCCTTGCGGTCCGGATTGCTGGGAGCCGTGGCCGGAGTCCTGTCCGCCAGCCGCACCCGCCGGGTGCTATCGTCGCTTGACGAGCGGAACTGGCCCGCTGTGTGGGGATCGTTCTCGCTGTCCGATCTCTATCGCCTGGGCCGGGCCCGGCTTTCCGCCCGTTCCGACGTGTTCCGAGAATCCCCGGTTGCCAGGGCCCTTGCAGCGTTGCCGGCAGATGCCGGGTCCTGGGACGTGATGGGGTCGATACGGTCCAAGACCTTCGGCTATTCCCGGCCGCGCATGTGGGAGGATGCCCCGTACGAAGAATACGAGCGCTACCTTTCGGACACCATGATCGCGGAACGAACGGCGGAACTGAAGCTGTACCTAGTCCAGGCGGCCGACGGCCTCGGCGTGCCCGTCGAGACCCTGGCCAGGGTCGCGGAACCTGCGGCGAAGCGCGTTCTGTCGGAGGTGCAGATGGGCGATCTGTGGGACTGGCGCTCCGTGCTGAGGACCTTTGCCGAGCGGACCCGCCCCGCCCTGCAGGAGGCGCTGCTGCGATGACCCGAGCTGCCGCCCTGCCCCTGGCCATCTCGCTCGCCCTCGGGCCCGGCGCCGGTTCGAGCCGCGCATTCGCGCAGGATCCGAATGCCGGTGTCCAATTGCCGGATGCATCCGAGGATGCGATCTTCACCGCCGTAGCGAGGCTGGTCGAGGTCCACGTGAGCGTGGCGGACGGGAAGAGGCGCTACGTCTCCGGACTGACTCGTGACAGGTTTCGCGTGCTCGACAACGGCGAGCAGCAGGAGATTTCGGTCTTTGAAGCCGACGAATCCGGATTCTCGTGCGCGATCCTGCTCGACACCACCGGCAGCATGAAGCGGGAGCTTCCCACGGTGAAGCGAGCGATCCTGGAATTCATCGACGATCTCCGATCGAACGACTCGGTTGCCGTGTACGCTTTCAGCACGCAGCTGGAGCAGCTCCAGCCGTTCATGCTGGACAAGAACGAAGCGAAACGAGTTGTTCTGAAGACGCGCGCGGACGGTGCCACGGCGCTGTTGGATTCCGTGTATCGCGTCACGAAGGATCTCGCCGGTGTCGAGGGCAAGAAGACGCTCTTGGTCTTTACCGACGGCGACGACAATTCCAGCGTGCTCAACGCCCGATCAGCGATCCGGCAGGCTCGAGCCGTCGGGGCGCCGGTATTCGCGGCGGCACAAGGGCAAGCTCTCGAGAACCGCGACCTAGTCAAGCAAATCCACGAGCTGTCCCGATCCACGGGAGGCCTGGCATTCGAGGTGAAGAAGAGCAGCCAGGCGCAGAGGATCTTCTTCGAGATTCCCAGAGCGCTGAAGCATGGCTATCTGCTGGCATTTCGCCCGCCTCAGGCGACGAGCGACGAATGGCGAGACATCGAAGTGGCTGTGTCGGGAGTCAGGAGACCGCAGATCCGCGCGAAGAGCGGCTACTTCGCCGTTCCGTAGGGCAGTGCTCCTGGGGCCCGGGCTGAACGGCCGGGAGGCTGCAGAGCGAGCCAGTCGAGCATGGTCCCGGCAGCGATGCGGGGGCGCCGGGCCTGCTCCTGCCTCGCGGTCCGGCGCGCGGTGTTCCCGCCGCAGGGACAGGAAGTTGGCGATAGCGCGGATGCGGCACGGCGGCGCATCGCCCCGGATGTCGGGTTCGAGGTCCTTCAGGGCTGATTCTACGGGGCGATCGCGGTGGTACGGCCTGCTGTCCCGACGCCAGGCGGCTGCCGGCGCGGCCCGGCAGGAATGCACTCCTCGGACAGTAGCGGCGCCAGCCGCCGCCGCAGGTGCCATTCCACGTAGTACGCCAGCATGCATAGCAGCACGTGCCCGCGCACGTGGTCCTCGCTGTAGAAGAAGACTGGCCGGACTTGCAGTTGCGTGTGCTTGAGCGAGCGGAAATCCAGCTCCACTTGTGCCAGGCTCTTGTAGGCCTCAACGGTCCCTGCCCGGCCCAGAGAACAAGGCCTTCTCCTTCCGGACTTGCGTACGTCAAGTACCGCCTGCGGCCGGCCTGCGGCGCGATTCTCACGGAAACCCGCTGCGGCTGCACCGCAAGACCGGCATTCTCCGACATTCTCACGAAGCGATCGAACTGCGCAGCCACTCCCGCATCGACGGCACGCTGACGAATTGCCTCGACGGTGAGCTCACGGGGCGGGGGAGGCGGCTCGGTCCGTTCCTTGATCGAAGAGCCTCGGGCCGCCATCCAACTCGAAGACCTCGAAGCTGACAACGCTGATCGGCTCGCCGAATCCGCCTAGGAAGTCCATCATGCGCTCCAACCGTTGCAGAACTGTCCCTTTCCTGATCCGTCGAGATCGGGAATCGCGAGGGTCGGTGCATCGACAGCGTCATTATGGCCGCAGTGCCGATCCTTGCTTGCCAAGGCAAGGTTCGCCTCGCGCGATTGGACCGTAGCGCCGGTCGACTGCGGGAAGCCGTGCTGCAAAGATGTCAATCAAGCCGACTCCGGACCAGGCTGCCGGGGTTCCGCATGCTCGAGCAATCGAGGTCCGCTGAAGCGACGCGCACCGATACACCGCTCTAGCGCAAGGCGTAGCGGAACATGCTACATTGCAACTAGTGCCGATCAAGAGTTTCAGGCACAGCGGCTTGCGGAGATTCTTTCTGAGCGGCAACGCCCAGCGGCTGCATCCGGAGCACGTGGCGCGAATCGCCGATATCCTTGTTCGGCTCAACGACGCCGACCCGCTGGCTGCGCTAGCATTGCCAGCATACCGGTTGCAACCGCTGACGGGGAATCGCAAGGGCTCTTGGTCGGTGCGCGTTTCCGCGAACTGGCGCATTGTGTTCCAGCTAGAAGACGGCAACGCGAAGGGCGTAGACTTGACGGACTACCACTAGGGGGAGTCATGAGCGACGACAACGGAACGATGGATTACGACGCTTGGTTGCTTCGCAACCCGCCGCATCCCGGCCATGCCATTCTCGACGGCTGCCTGAACGGCATGGGCGTAGGTGAGGCGGCCCGCATGCTCGGAGTCTCGCGAGCGACGCTTTCGCGCGTGCTGAACGGAAGTGCGGGTATCTCCGTTGCGCTCGCCTTGAAGCTTGAGGCGCAAGGCTGGTCGAAAGCGGACGTATGGGTCCGCTTGCAGGGTGCCTACGACCTAGCCCGAGCGCGCAACCGCACAGAGCAATGGCCGGTCGAGGACCAAGCGCGTGTATCCGCATGAGCGCGGAACTGGCTGGGCCGAAAAACCATAACTTTCGCTACGAATAGAACCCGGCACACACGGTGCAAGGGCACGGAGCGGATTTGGCGAGGGGATGCGGCCTGGCTTTTCGAATTGAGGGGGGTAAGTTGGGTCTAGCCAGTTGTGGATCATCGCGGTCTTGTGCGATGGACAACGTTGCGCTGGTGTCGGCCGACCTGCTGGAGCAGGTGAACCGGGTGATCGTGGCGGTGGGGCACGAGGTGGCTGGACGCCAGCCGGGCTTGAGCTTGGCCGGTCGCTCCGACTCGTTCGCAGCGGAAACGGACGTGAAGTACCCGACGGACGCGAGCCTGCTGCGGGACGCGGTGAGGTGTCTGATCAGGGTCGCGGCTGGGGCCTGCGAGGAGGTCGGCCTGAAGGACTGGCGCAAGCGGGTCGCGCTGCAGTTGCGGCTGAAGGAACGGTTCAACGCGGTGCGACAGACGCGTCGTGCGAACCCGGCGGCGGTGCGGCCCTCTCCGGCGTTGTGCCTGCGCGGGTGCCCCGTGCGATCGACAGAACGGGTAATCGACTCCACGATTCCAAAGTCGCGCACGACCAGCCGCTCGCTCCCGACAACCGGCGCTCTTGCTAGAAGGCTGCTGACGTCTGCCTCGAGCCTGGCATGAATGGAATTTGCGGACATCGACAAATTCGGGCCTGCCTGAATGGCGAGTTCGTTCGCCTTGGTCCGGGGCACGGGACTCTATTCCACGGAGCCAAGTTCCAAGAGGTGCGCCACGTCCGTCGGCTGCGAATCGTACGCAGCAAAGAGGGCCGCTTACCTTTCGATCGGCATCGCTTGCCGGCGGCTTGCGGGGAGCCGCCGAGCCCGCGCCTCGCCCGTCCGGACGGCCAAGAGCTGCGGCGATCCGCTGTGCCGATCGTCTAGTTGCGCTGGTTCCGCAACACTCGGATCCTGCGGCTGCGATTGTCGGCGAGCCAGATGTTGCCGTCGCGGTCCACCGCCATCTGCCTGACGGAAAACCCGCCGCTCCGCGCAGGCCGACCGTCGCTTCCATAGCCCGAGTCTCCCGCACCCGCAATCACCGACGCGACACATTCCCCATCGATTCTCAGCACCCGATATTGACCCGCGACAAGCAGGTTCCCGGCCTCGTCCAGCGCGAGCGCCTCAGTGAAGATGCTCCAGGAGTAAAGGTTCTTCACGGCGGAAATCACACCGGATGCGTCGATCCGGCGGATCTGTTGGCCGTCGGAGATGTACACGTTACCCTTCCCGTCCGGGACGAGCCCCTTGCAAGGATCGCTGAGGCGGGCCAGAGCGGCCAGGCCGCCGTCGCCGTCACTTCCCCTCTCGCCCGTGCCAGCGATCGTCGAGATGCGACCTGCGGCATCAATCTTCCTGATGCGGTAGCTGCTCGAGGAAGCGACATACACATGGCCCACCGGATCCGCCGCAATCTCGCAGACACGGCCGAGCCGGGCTTCGGAGGCCGGCCCCCCGTCGCCGGAAAAACCCTCTTCCCCGGTTCCGGCCAGGATCGAGATCATGCCCGCCTGGTCAACCGTGCGAATCCTCCAATTCGACACGTCAGCGAAATGGACTCTTCCAACCCCGTCTGCCGCGACTGCACCCGGGCTTCTCAGCTCTGCCGCAGTCGCCGGCCCGCCGTCCCCGCTGTAGCCCGATATTCCGGATTCGGCGAACGGAGTCATCATCCCCGGAGCGTCCAGCTTCCAGACGCGGCCTCGGTCGCTGAAGACCACCTCTCCGGGGGCGATCGGAGCAACACCCGCCGGTCCCTCAAGCGGAAGCTCGAGAGCCATGCCCCCGTCTTCGGTCCATGGCGAGGCCCCTGAGCCCGCGAAGGTGCTAATGATGCCGCCCGAGTCGATTCGGCGGATCGTTCGGAATTCGGCCGCTTAAACGTTACCCATGCCGTCCACATCGACGGCGCGAGGGAAGCGCACGTACGCCTCGACCGCGGGTCCCCCGTCCCGTCGGCTACAGCAAGGCCCACCCCCGGCGATTGTCGTGATCACGCCGGACTGATCGCCCCGACGAATCCTCCTGTTCCGGTAGTCGGCGATGTGAACCCTCCCAGCTTCGTCCACCGCGACCCCCTCGTGCCGGTCGAACCGCGCCTCGGTCGCTGGCCCTCCGTCCCCTGAGTAGCCCTCCTCGCCCAATGGCACTAACGTTAGGATTTTCCTGCTCACTTGAGGTTGCGGGCTTCGACGGGGCCCATTGGAAGCCTTTCGGGTCCCAGTCGGCTGGTACTGGCTTCCGGCACGGGGACCCCCGCGTCCAGCTCGCATCGCTTGACGAGGCGATCCGGCGAATCCCGACGGTCGGGATTCCCAAAGACCTGCGACTGGAAGAAAGGAAGCGGCTGCTCGCCGGCTTCGGGACTCTGGGGCTGCAGCAGGCGAAACGGCGTCCCGAGCGGGCTGCGAACAGGCGCAAGCCTCGCCTGCCCGAACTGGACCGGCTCTCCAGGAACATGCGGGCCGAGCTGCTGCCGCATGTGGCTGTGGCGCTCGCGGGTACGGTCTACGCGTACTATCTCCGCCCCGAGGACCTTCCGGTCGCCGAGGATCCCCTGTTCCTGCGCAAGCACGAGTTCTTCGATCTGGATCTCCCGTTTCTCGACAAGTTTCTCGGCGTGACGCAACTGAAGGGGATCGGGGAAGACACGGGCGCTTTCATCGAGGGCGGGTTCGCTGGAATCGCTACCGCCGCGGGCCGAATCGCCCAGTTCGGAGTGCGGGTACTGGATCCCGATGCAGCAGCGCTGGCTCAAATCGAAGTTGCATCGCTGCGATCGACTCGCTGGCGGGGGTTGCGCGAGGCCGACATGCGGCGTTTTTCGATGACGGTGCTCCTCGGGCGCGAATGGATCGTCGAGGCGGCATCCGAGGAGTCCTTGCGGTCCGGATTGCTGGGAGCCGTGGCCGGAGTCCTGTCCGCCAGCCGCACCCGCCAGGTGCTCTCGTCGCTTGACGAACGGAACTGGCCGGCTGTGCGGGGATCGTTCTCGCTGTCCGATCTCTATCGGCTGGGCCGGGCCCGGCTCTCCGCCTCTTCGGACGCGTTCCCGGAATCCCCGGTCGCCAGGGCCATTGCAGCGCTGCCCGCAGATGCCGCGTCCTGGGACGGGCTGGACCTGATGGGGTCGATACGGTCCAAGACCTTCGGCTATTCCCGGCCGCGCATGTGGGAGGATGCCCCGTACGAAGAATACGAGCGCTACCTTTCGGATCTCATGATCGCGGAACGGGCAGCGGAACTGAAGCTGTACCTGGTCCAGGCGGCCGACAGCCTCGGCGTGCCCGTCGAGACGCTGGCCAGGGTTGCGGAACCTGCGGCGAAGCGCGTTCTGTCGGAGGTGCAGATGGGCGATCTGCGGGACTGGCGCTCGGTGCTGAGAACCTTCGCCGAGCGGACCCGCCCCGCCCTGCAGGAGGCGCTGCTGCGATGACCCGAGCTGCCGCCCTGCCCGTGGCCATCTCGCTCGCGCTCGCGCCCGGCGTCGGTTCGAGCCGCGCATTCGCGCAGGATCCGAATGCCGGTGTCCAGTTGCCGGATGCATCCGAGGATGCGATCTTCACCGCCGTAGCGAGGCTGGTCGAGGTCCACGTGAGCGTGGCGGACGGGAAGAGGCGCTACGTCTCCGGACTGACTCGTGACAGGTTTCGCGTGCTCGACAACGGCGAGCCGCAGGAGATCTCGGTCTTTGAAGCCGACGAATCCGGATTCTCGGGCGCGATCCTGCTCGACACGACTGGCAGCATGAAGCGGGCGCTTCCCACGGTGAAGCGGGCGATCCCGGAATTCATCGGCGATCTCCGATCGAACGACTCGGTTGCCGTGTACGCATTCAGAACGCAGCTAGAGCAACTGCAGCCGTTCACGCTGGACAAGAACGAAGCGAAACGAGCTGTTCTGAAGACGCGTGCGGACGGTGCCACGGCGCTGTTCGATTCCGTGTATCGCGTCACGAAGGATCTCGCCGGGGTCGAGGGCAAGAAGGCGCTCCTGGTCTTTACCGACGGCGACGACAATTCCAGCGTGCTCAACGCCCGATCAGCGATCCGGCAGGCTCGAGCCGTCGGGGCGCCGGTATTCGCGGCGGCACAAGGGCAAGCTCTCGAGAACCGCGACCTGGTCAAGCAAATCCACGAGCTGTCCCGATCCACGGGCGGCATGGCATTCGAGGTCAAGAAGAGCGGCCAGGCGCAGCGGATCTTCTTCGAGATTTCCAGAGCGCTGAAGCATGGCTACCTGCTGGCATTTCGCCCGCCTCAGGCAACGAGCGACGAGTGGCGAGACATCGAGGTGGCTGTGTCCGGAGTCAGGAGAGCGCAGATCCGCGCGAATAGCGGCTACTTCGCCGTTCCGTAGGGCAGTGCTCCAGGAGCCTGGGCTGAATAGCCGGGGGGCTGCAGAGCGAGCCAGTCGTGCATGGTCTTAGCTGCGATGCGAGCGCTCCGGATGTCAGGTCCGAGAACCTGCAGGGCGGATTCTGGGGGGCGATCTCGGTCATACGGCCTCCTGTCCCGAAGTCAGGCGGCTGCGCTCGGGCGCGGTGGCGGTTGCGCGGATCGGCTCCTATGGTCTTGGGCATCTGACATGGCAAGGCTCGGCCCGGGTGCCCGAACCCGGTGCCCTTGACTTCGCACAGATGCCCGCCTATCATCCCGCCATGGCCGGTTTCAGGATTGCGCTGCTGGTTTTGGCTGTGATCCACGCACTGTTCGTAGGACTCACATCCCTCGCTGGAGCATTTGCGGACGGTGGAGACGTCTGGCAGCGGCTGCTACTGGTGCTCCTGCATCCCCTCGGCGCCGCGGGGGTGCTTCTGCTAGTGCTTGTGCCCCGTCTCACCACGACCAGCATCCTCGCCACCGCGGCAATCCTGCTGGCAAACGCGATCGCCGACTTGGCCCTTGCGCAAAGGATTGCCGCGGGTGCAGCGAAGGGGGACTGGGAACTCGGGCTAGCGTTCTCGGTGGTTCCCGTCATCGGCATTGCCTATGCGCTGAGCCGTCTCCGGGCCAGTTGCCCAGGGGCCGGCTGACACCAAGTCGGGTGCCTGCTGCCACGACGCAGTCGGAGTCACGGATTCCAGGCGGCCGGAACAACGGAAGCGCGTGCCGTGGGAGGGCAGGCCGCGGCCATCGCCTTTCAACAGGGATCGAGATCGTCTTCGGACTGCTTCTGCTCGCGTGCCGATTCCGGACAGGCTGGCGTGCGTGGACAGCCCCACGGGGCCACGCGACGGGGCCTCCTCCTCCCGGGGGCCGTCTCGTTCTGAGACCGGGCCTACTCGCGCGCGATCGGGAGCTGCCCATGCTTGCGTCATGCTGAGTCCCTGCAAATGTGGAGTCGGGTACCGAAACCCTTGCGGCAGCAAGTCTCTGAAGGATTCCAACTCAACATAACCAAGCTCGTGACCGGGGTACCGCTGCTGGCACCCTTCCATGACAAGGAGGTCACGATGCTCATCGACTTGTTCCCGCCGGCCCACGTCCGCTACACCTGCCTAGCCCTGCTCGGCACTCAGTCGGACGGGCTCGCCCGCTGGCTTGAGGCCCGCGGCTTCCCGGCCGAAGCGATCCGCGAGCGGATCCGCAAAGCACCCGCCCTGGAGGCTCTGCGGCTGCCCCTCGGCAAGGGCGGCCTGGGCCAGCTCTCGCGAGAGCAGCTGCTGGCGCTGGCACCGCGACCAGCCCGCGATAGCGCGTACCTGCCGGCACTTCTGCGGTCCCTCCCCGCCTATCTCGACGAGCTCGGCCTGCTCGACAGACTGTCGCCACGCCGGGCGCACGTCTCGTCAGCGCCTATCTCGAATTTCTCGGTCAAGTGCGCGGAGTCGCCGCCTCCACCCTCGGCTACCACGGCTACACCGCGCGGGAGCTGCTCGCCTTCCTGCGCTTCGACGACGAGCCGCCTGCGTTGCAGACGCTGGCCGCGCCCCGGATCGAGGCCCTCGTGCAGGCGGTCGCCGCACGCTGCGGCCGAGGAGACGTTCAACATTCGTCACCGGCATGGCTTGTAAGGACATCGGGCAGCGCGGCATCCCAGGGGATCCGCGGGCGTCCGCTGCCCCGCGCTTCGTGGAATCTGTTCCAGGCGATCTGCAGATTCCAGAAGCCCACCAGGATTCGTACGCGCATCGTCACACCAAAAACCCAGGGAGCCTCTGCGGGCTCCCTGGGGACATAGCTCCCGGTAGCAATGCGACCGGGGGAGGTAACGAAATTCGGTGTATACGTCGATCTGCAGCAGGTCAACGCATCTCGAAGTCAACATGCATCGACCAGATCGGCATCGGTCGACTGGGCACGCGACAATCGGCACGATTGCCCAGGACCGCCGTCGAGACGCGGCGCGGGGCTTGCCGTACCATCCCGCGGGGTGCCTTCGCGGCGTGGTCACGCCTGCGCTTGGGGCACGACTGACCAGTCCCGCGATCGTTCATGGCGCTGACCGCTCCGCCGTACCGGACGCCCGACCACTACCGTGCTCCCCATTTCGCACGGTCTTGGTCAAGCCAGTTCCGCGGCCACAACAGATGCGCGACCGCACCTGCCTCACCAATTCCCGTTTCTCTCGGCCAGAACCAACTCGACAAGCGTGCTCTCGTGCCATCGCCTTGTGTACGCGTTGCGCAGGGCGGTTGCCGGCCGATGGCCGACGTCGTCGAGCAATCCTTCCATCGATGCCAGCCTGTCGCGCAACCCCAGTCTGACGCCGCAACGGAGACTGGCCTCTTGTCCGGCCCGCACAGGATCCACTCGTCGTCGCGGCCCAATGCGTGTGCCCAAAGCGAAGCTTCGCCCCGATCCAACGCGATGTCGCCAGCCCTGATCGCGAGCGTGGACCGTTGTAAGTCCGCCACGGCACGAGCGGTTGCCAGCCTGCTTCGCAATTCAGTCTCGTCAACCTGCCGCTCGGGTCGGCGACGCTGGAAACCCGTTTGGGTTTCTGTCACGCAATCCTCCACGGTCTCCACTCGGTAGCCGCCGGTCAGCGCCCGCCACGATCCTGTCCAGTGCGCCTCCAGGATGACATTCGTATCGACCAGAACGGTGCCGCGATGCCTGGGCATGACGCCTCATAGATCGGCCGCATGCGCGACGTCATGTGCCGCGAAAACATCCGCGAGATCGTCGACCGTCACATCCAGCAATGCAGCGGCCCGGCGCACCGAAACCAGGCCATTCCCGATAGCAAGCCCGATCACTAACATGAACGTTCTCGAGAACAGCGGCGGGGGGACATCCTCCGCATCCTCGCGTCCGTTATTGCGCAATGCCGCTTCCGGCACTGCCCGCGCTGTTGCCGACGTCAGGGCGCCCAGTGCAACCAGCCGCCATTTCAGCGCCGAAGCCGTCACGTGCAACTCGTTTGCCGCCGCATTCAGCCGCCCGACCAACGCATCCTGTGTGAGACGCGACCAATCGGCGAATCGCGCCAAGGTGCCTGCAGGCATCAGAACCGCTGCCGCAAAATTGTTGGCGAGCTGTTCGACGCGATTGCCGCCGGTCTCACTCGCCTCCTCCAGGTGCTTCGGCGGCATCGCGTCCCAGGTCAGGACATGAAACAGCTCGTGAGCGAGATCGAAATGACGGCGACCGACGACCTGGTGGCGGGAAATCAGCACTGAATCCAGTTCCGGGAGCCGGCATGCAGCACCGGAAATACCCGGATCGGCGTCGACCATCAGAACCAAGATGCCCAGCTCCCTTTCCATGACTTCCGCGAGGCGCGGCGCCGGCGCATCGCCTAGACCGTACTCGACGACGAACCGGTCGCCAGCCTGCATCGCGTCCTCAAACCGGGAATGGCGCACAAGGCCGAGCGCGCGGCGCATCAGCGCCGCCTCCCGTCGGACCTTCGGCGCAAGGATTCGGAACGCGGCAATCCAGCGACTCGCCCTCCTTTCGCAGGCTTCAAGCCGCTCCACGCCGATACCGGTCTGGCGCCATGAGAACCGGCCTTCCCCAGCGAGCAGGAAAGGATCGGTAAAGTACTCCAGCGGGGTGCCCAGCCTCTCGGCCGCGAGCACCAATTCCTCGGCCGTGACGCGTCTGGCGCCGGTCTCGATGGCCGAAATCGTCTGCCGATCGTTGAACCCAAGAACCTCTGCCAATTTCTCTTGGGAGAGCTTGCGTTCCTTACGCAACGCCTTGATCCGTTTTCCGATGAGCTGCGTCACGATCCGACCTCCCCTCATATTCTTGCATCTTTTGATATGCAATGAAAACATGCGCTTTGGTAATTGTGTACAACACCGAAGGTCAGCACCCGCATTCCGCAGTACCGATCATGAGTCCACCGCGGACGCACACGCGTTCACCGGGCTTTCACCAAGCGGCGCTCCCGACCCTGGTGCTGACCGGCGCGCTGTCGCACCTGCCGTCCACGTATGGCCCTCGGCCCCCGTTCTCGTTACCCTAGCGCACGACCCAAGGGCGTGCCTGCCGTGCACATACAGCCCTTGGCCGACGCCACCGTCCGGCATTCTCCAGACCTAGTGGCCGTTCATCTTCCCGTCCACATACGGCCCTCGCCGGACTGATCTGGCCGCGGTCCCGGACGAAATCGAGGGTCGTGGTCCCGAGATCACCGACAAACGCCGTGCGTTGAATCGTCCACCCATCCTACGAGGCAGAGTCGTGATAGACTGCATAGGCTGGCTGGAAAAATCGAGGCGAAGGGACCGAGGAACGTCGTTCCGGCTTGGAATCGCCACGCATCGCAACCATCCAAGGACATGCTGATGGTGCTTAGTGTCCTCTTGGCCGGCGTCCAAACAAGGTCGGCTGTTCCATGAAGTCCGGAAACCTTGGCGCGAGGGGCACATGGGCCCACTTGAACCGTCTAGCGCGTCACCCACATCCGGGCCTCGCCTGCCGAGGGCGTACTGCAGGGCGGATAGAATCGAATTCGAAATATTATGGAGCAAGGTCATGGACCGTCATACCATGACTAACGACGATGCCCCTAGTTCCAGGGAGGGTCGGCGAGATGCGGATTGAGCCGGAGATCAGCGGCGTGAGTGTGGTGCTGCTCGGGAACTTCAATCCAGCGATTTTCACGCCTGCTTGGTTTGCGCTCCACGGACTACTGCCCCAGAGCGCTGCGGAGAGTGCGAAGTTGGCGGTCGCCCACGAGCAGATTTCGGCATTTTCCACGGACTGGCTTCGTCTGGAGGTTACGGTCCAGCGTTTTAGCGCCCAGACCTTGCAGGCACCCTACGTACGCCTGCGTGACCTCGTCACCGCCGTGTTCAACGAGCATCTGTACCATACGCCCATCAAATCGTTCGCTATAAACCGTACTGTTCATTTCCAGGTACGGAGTCTGAATGCAAGGGATCGAATTGGTAGGACGTTGGTACCGGTGGAACCATGGGGTGCATGGCGGAATGACCTAGGGGCGACGGGTGAGCAAGGAGGAATGACTTCCGTGACGATGTCCCAAATCGACCCCGAGGGAAGAGCACCGGGAGGACGGATCAACGTTAAAGTGGAGCCCTCCAATCAGATCGGTCAGGGACGGCTCGGAGTCTTCGTTGATGTCAACGATCATTTCGTGATCGCTGACAAGCCGCCGCAGACGGGGAAGCAACTCGTGGGACTCATCGAAGGCAACTTTGATAAGTCGATTGGTCGAAGTGACGGTATCATTGATCACATCATGTCTTTGGCATCTGGTCTGGAGGTTTAGGTTGTGCTGGGGATAGATCAAGAGCAATTCGCAGTTATGACGCACAACAATGAACTCGGATCGCTCAGCAATATTGATATGAATTCCAGTCAGAATCTCAGCATTCCTGATGTGGGACAATCCATTACAATGGCGATGGAATCTAGAGTAAATGCACAGACAGAAGGCGTAATTCTGTTTCATTGGGACCATTTCGAGATCAATCAGCCGAATCTGGACAGCCGAGGACAGAAAGAATATGACCTCGTCGTGGCTCTTGCACTTCCGAAAATCGAACCGTGGTTGGCACCAACTTTTCACGCACTACAGGAGTGGGAGGGATATGTCATAGAGATTAGTGATACGAGCTTTATGGCACGGTTAGTCGATTTGACAGCGGGATTGGACCAGGCAGAGGAAGAAGCAGAAATTCCCATGTCCGAGGTGTCGGCTAAAGACGCGGTGAAAATGTGCCTGGGTAGCGTATTCCACTGGGTCATTGGCTACGAGCGATCCTTGGCGGGAACAAAACGGCGTGTTTCTGAGATCGTGTTTCGTGATGTGCCTCCTATTACTGAGAAAGACTTACGAGATGGGGAGGCATGGGCACTTGGAGTGATCCAGTCATTCAATCTGTGACGAACTTGGCGAAACGTCCGAACCGAGACGAGTTCGAGTTCACTCTTTTCGGTCCAGGGTATGGAGAAAGCGCTGTGCTGCATGTCGGCGGAGGCCGTTGGGTCATTGTTGATTCATGTGTAGACAAGGACGGAACACCGCGAGCTCTGAAGTACTTGGAAAGCATCGGCGTTGATCCGGCCGAGGCCGTAAGTCTCATTGTGGCAACTCACTGGCATGATGATCATATCCGTGGAATCGCAAGATTAGTTGATGTCTGTAGCCAAGCTGCCTTCTGTTGTGCCAGCGTTCTCTGCAAGAAGGAATTTCTCACGGTTGCCTATGCGCTGGAAGGCCGTAGTCTCTCGGTCGGTGGTTCGGGCCTGCGAGAAATCCACCGAGTTATTTCGCGGTTGGCCCAGACGGGATCACCTCCCAAGCTGGCATTAGCTAATCGTCGGATTTTTGTACGTAACAAGTGTGAGATCTGGTCGCTCTCACCCAGCGATCTAGCTTTTCATGCGTTCTTGAAGTCAATTGGCGGGTTGGTGAGTGGTGCTCGTGAAGGCAATATCAGAGTTACAGGTCTGTCTCCCAACCTGGTCGCTGTTACCCTCTGGGTCAGGGTCGATGATGTCACGGTACTGCTTGGGTCGGATTTAGAAAAACGCGGTTGGATCGACATTCTTCAGAGCGCAGAGCGCCCGATGGGCAAAGCGTCGGCATACAAGGTGCCTCACCACGGATCTGACAGTGGCCATGAGCCAAGGGTGTGGGACTGCATGCTAGATACTGATCCCTACGCGCTACTCACACCTTGGAGAAGGGGCGGTCACTCCTTGCCTAACCAGCGCGATGTGAGGCGTATTCTCTCGTGCACTCCGAACGCCTACGCAACCGCACGGATCAATTCCATTAGGCGAGCCCCCTTACGTCGGAGCAGTATGGTCGAACGGACCATCCGGGATTCCGGGGTCAAGCTTCGTCAGCTTTCGATGTCGCCGGGTTCCATTCGATTACGGTATTCACTGGGATCGAGCATGCAATGGAAGGTTGAGACGTTCGGACCAGCGTGTCACCTCAGCGATCTCAACTAAGTGTTGTCAAACGTCACCGAACTCGCCTGTGTTACCGTATCGACACGCGACATTCGCCAGATCGAGTGAGCACACTCAATTGCAGGCCTTAGTGAGGAACGTGCACGAGGGTCAGGTCCGTTGCAAGTGAAGTGGCTACGGAATGAAGAGCGTATTTCGGCAGGTGCCCCAGCTGGGCCAGCGACTTGAATCGCTTGAAGACCAGCTCGACTTGCCAGCGCAGCCGATACCATTCCAAGACCTTCGAGGCTGGGAACTGCGCTGGCGGATAGGTCGTGAACACGGTCACGTACCAAGCAAACCGCAGGGTCTCCGGCTGCACCTGCTTGCCCTTGCGCCGGGCCACCTTATGGATCTTGGCGTGCGCGACCTGGATCGCTCCCTCGGTCTTGCGAATCGCGCAGACCCTGCCTGCGAGGGTAGGACCGGTCTTGGCGACCGCGCGAGCCGACCACTTCCCCACAGATCCGCGTTGTTGCAGGGATTCAACCGTCGTCAGCAGGTCGATCGGCTTGTCGTCGGTGGTTTCGAGCAGCGGCGACCCGGTGTTCACGCGCACCGTCGCGTGGGCACCCGCAGCGGCGACGTGCTGATTCCCGACAGTAGTCGAGTGGCCCCGGTCGGCCAGCACGCAATCGCCGCCCGTGTCACGGTCTCGCTCATGCCCACACTATGCAAAATGACGGCCCGGGAAACAAGTTAGCGCTTATGGGGCGCAGGTGTTGGCACACGCGGGGGCCTGATCGGGGGCCAGCTGCCCTTGATCACTTCGTCGGTATCGGGCACTCCGCATCCTCCCCGCTCAATTCGGAATCCACGAACCCCTCCCAGCGCGCGGCCGCCTTCCGATCCCAAGGGGCTCCCGAGCTGGCGAGCATCCCGAGATCGTTAGCCCGACGCTGCAGCGCGTCGAACTTGGCCGTAGCGCCGTCTGCGTACCAGTTCGACCACAGGTCGCTGTACTCGATGCGCAGACTCTCCCAGGCAGTCCTAAGCGTCACGAGCGTCGAGTGTGTCTGATTCAGGTTCGTGGCCGTCGGCCAGATATTCGCAGCCGCGGCGACCAACGCGAACACGGCGGCCAAGAGCGGCCACGGCTCCCGGACCAGCGTGACGAATGCACCGGACGCGAACCCTAGGGACAGGCCCTGGACCCACTTCAGCCGCCTCGCGTAGCGCGCCGCCATCTCGCCGAAGTAGAGCGACCGCACTCTTGCCTCGCGCATCGCCTTCCAGACCTGACCGGACTCGCTTTCGGGAATGCCTGCCACGAATTGAATTGCAGTGAATGTGGATCGATGACCGAGTCAGGGACTCGTCCCGCAAGCGATCCCTCTTTCGGGCACCGACCACAAGTTGCCGGGCTTCGACCAGGCCATCGCGCCCCAAGATATTGCGCTCCCCGCCCGCCGCGAGCCGGACGACAGGCGCGTCTTCGCCGTGCTGCTGAAGCTTGGCCTGGAGCCGGCGGACGCCTATGCTTTCGTCCAGGACCCGCAGGACTTGGCCGCGGAGTACCTCATTGTTCGCTTCGAGTCCAAGCTGGAAGCCCAGGCAGCCCGCCTCGAGTCGAGGCTTGCTGAGCAGGCGGGAAACTCAACGAGCTTAGAGCGGAAGCGCGGAGCATTGACAGGACCATCGGCCAAGCCGGCGTCGGGCTCGGCCTCTTCCTGGCCGCACTGATAAACGTGGCTCGCCTCCTGCAGTGATCCGAGCCCTTCAGCCAGCTCGAAACGCTCCGCCCCTAAGTGGATGAGCTTGCGGGGAATCTTTGGGGCCCCGGGGAGCGTACCTGCAGCCCCGTCCCGGAAACGATGCAATTCACCGCAGTTGGCGGGACGAATCGTAACTGCCCAGGTAGTCTTCAGATACAGGAGCCCCAATCGATTGGATGAATAGAGGGGCTCACTTGGAGTGCGGTCCGCTCAGCATGCGTGCATCCGAACCGGGTGTAGTGTGGCGGCTAGGGTTCCACCCTCGCCAGCAGAGCGGCCGGCCCTTGCAACAAGGCCTCAACGCGGTTCAAGCCCTGCTTGCGCGCCGTCGAGAGCACACTACGCAGCGTGGCGAAGTCCTGCGCACCCTGCTCGGAGCGGAACCCGCCCGAGATCTTCATCCGCAGCTTCATCATCCGCAAATCCTGTTCGGCTTGGTTGTTCGTGAACGGCACCCTCTCGTCCCTGAGAAATCGCAACACCGACTCCCGCCTGTCCCTCAGCCGCAACGCCAGATTATGTCCCGGCCGACGCTTCTTGCGGCCCCGCCGTCCCGGCTTGGCCGGCCGCAACGGCTCCAACCTCTCGTGATACGCCAACGCCTCCCGCACCAACTCGTCGTAACGCCGCTCGATCCTCTCCAGTAGCAACCGCGGCAACGCCACCCCCCGCTCCCGCACGCTGTCCACCGCCCGCTTCGCCCGCCTCAGCAACTGCTGCATCCGCCGCGCCCAGTCTTCCCCGTCGATCTTCGCCAACGCCTCTAGCTCCCGCAAGTGGTGAATGTTACACAGCGCGTGCAGCACTCCCGGCACCTTGAAATACGAGGCCCAGTGGTCATGCACCAAGATGCCTCGCAACCCCTCCAACACGCCACCCCGCTGGCGGCTTGTCCGGTAGTAGGTCAGCTTCGCCGTGCTCAGCACGTGCAACCACTGCCCCTGGCCCGCAATCCGGAATCCCGTCTCGTCCAGATGCTTCACCCCGCTCGCGCTTACCAGCTGATCCCGTACCCGCTCGCTCCAACTCCGCCAGATCTGCGCTGCCTTGCGGCTCATCCCCGCCAGCGTCGCCGCGCACAATGCCACCCCGAACAGGTCCCGGAAGATCTCCGCCAGTCGATCCTCGGGCAGGCAATGGGCGTTCTGCAAGTACACCGCGGTGGCCGCGATCCGCGGCCCGTACTGCACCGGCGCGCTCACTCCCTCCGGGAACGCGGCCCGCGTCAGCTGTCCGCACTGCTGGCAACGACAGCCCCAGGCCTGGTGCTCGGTCACCTCCGGCGCTGTCGGTGCGGGCAGATCATAGACCTGCCGACGCTGGGGCTCGCCCTCCACGTCGGCCGCCGACAGGGCCGCTCCGCACTCGCGGCAGCCTGACGGCAGGTGGACCTGGGTCCGCTCCGGTGTGTCCGTCTGGCTCAGCGTCGCGCCCTTGTGACCGGGCTGCCCACCCGAGCGCTTGCCGGACCGACGACGCTGGCTGCGCGTCCGTTGCGCTGCCGCTGGCTTGGCCGGCCCATCGCTCGAGGGTGGTTTCCCGCTGTTGCTGCTGTCGAGGCCCAACCGCCGTTGCAATGCCTGCACTTGCTCTTGCAACGACTGCAACTGCCTCGTCAACTCCTCATGGAGGGCCTGCAACCGGGCGTTTTCGGCTCGCAACTGCGCGTTTTCGGCCTCCAATTGCGCCAGACGCTCGTGCCAGTCCACCGCACGTGGCTCGCTGTTGGCTCGCTCCACCTTCATCCCGCTGACGCCGGCACTGCTCGTCGCGAGCGCATCGGCTTGCCCACAACGGTCCGGAGGCCCAGAACATTACTATTGCTAACTGGTTTCCCAGCGGAAAGTCAAGTGCTGCCGAATTCTGGCCATCCCGGTGAGCGGTTCCCGTGGAACCATCCGGCCTCCCCCTTTTCAGTACGCATCACCCGCGTATGAGTGGGGGTACCTGGGCAGTTACGACGAATCTTACTCCGGAATCCAAATGAGGTCGACGCCGTCGCGGGGCGCACGACCCTCCCCGACCTGGATTTCGACGAGGACAGCGTAGCGGTAGCCATGATCGCGCTTCATTTCTTCGAGCGTCTGCTTGTCTTTAGCACGGTTCTCGGGGTTCGTACTCTTCTTGCACTGCAGGGCAAGGAGGTTGTTGTCGGTTCCCCTCTCGTGAACGACGAGATCGGGGAATATCCGACGGGCTGGCTGCCCGACGGTCTTGTACTTCTTCGCCCTGTTGCGCTGCCGGTTGTATTCCACGTCCACGGCATATATCCGTCGAACCGATCGTTCAGGTAGCCTGCCAGGTGATGAACAAGCGACCGTTCGTTGACTTCGTCAAACAGGAGGACCTGATCGTTCTCTTCGAGTTTCCGCATGGCGGCCCTCAATTCAGACTCGGCATGATCTCTCTCCATCACGATCACCGAGCGTGCCACCTAGGAAACGGAGTGCCCGTTCGACGTCGACGCCGGTCCAGCATGGGCCGGTAGCTGCTGCACGGGAGACAGACCCGAGTCGGCGGCACGCCCGGCCGTCCCGCTGGAGTTCCGGTCAGCCGTTCTGCGGCTCGAGTTCAGGCGGCCGCAGCCGAGGCATCCCAGGCGAAGCGAGGGCTTGCCCACGCCCTGAACCCGCAGCCGGGGCACCTGCAGGCGACATTGGCTTGTGGGTGCGGCTCCGGGCGGGGCGGCTAACGGGGCTTCCCGGCGGCATCCGCGATCCGCAGGGCGGCGTCGGACCAGCTCAGCTCGTATCCATCGCCGACGAGCTTGCGCGCGGCTTCCTCGAAGGGTCCCCCGGGCACGATGAAGTGGTCCATCTGCTGGCCCGTCTGCTTCCCGCCCGGCCCGCCGGGGTCGGAGGGGACCAGGCCGACACGCCGCATGAGCGCCCCCCACCCCCGGTTGTGATATCCGGCCCGCGAGGGCGATCCGAAGCGAGCCGTGCACCAACTCGTGGACGAGCGTCGAGAGGACATCCTCGGTCGGGAAGTTCCGGAAATATACGGGATTCATGGCGATCTCGTCGGCCACGGCCCCGTCCGTCCGGCTCCAGTGCTCCGGGCCGAAGTGGCCCAGGACTGCTGGCCTGTGCGTGTACGTGAGCAGGACGCGTGGAAGGGGGCCGCCGAAAAGCGCCGCGTTGAAGTGGTCGAACGCGGCCCGGAGCCCGCCCAGCGCCTCGCGCGTTGGATCGATGGGGGCGGGTGTCGCAGCCATATCTGTATCGTCCGATACAAATCATTTGCGAGCAGTCTGGCAAGGACTGAGCGACCCCGCGATTCGTTGAGGGTTTTTGCGAGAGTGAAGCCTAGACTCCCCGCAAGCCTAGCCCGGATATCTCACCACTGGGAGTGGACATGAGGCGTCAATTCGTGGTAAATTGTTTGTTATCAAGCAATTGCAATCCCCACGAGGAGAACGCCTCATGCCAGCACACTGTACCACAATCGAGCTCCCCAACAACGGCCGTCGCAAGGTGATCGCCCGCTTCGACGGGGGTCGCATGTCCTCCGATGGGGGCGCCTTGCTGCTGCAGGCCGCGGACCGCGCGCTCGACCAGACCGGCCGCATGGCCGCCTGCTTCAGCGATCACCGCAATCCCGCGCGTTGCGAGCATTCCCTGCACGATCTGGTCGCCCAGCGCCTGTATGGACTCGCGCTCGGCTACGAAGATGTCAACGATCATGACACCCTGCGCGACGACAGCCTGCTCGCGCTCGCGCTCGGCCGGCCGGACGTGACCGGACAGGGCCGCGTGCGCGAGCGCGACCGGGGCCATCCGCTGGCCGGCTCGAGCACGCTCAACCGGCTCGAGCTGGGCACGCCCGAGCAAGCCGAAGAGGACCGCTACAAGCGGATCGTGGCCGATCCGGAGCGGCTCGACGCGCTGCTGGTGGACCTGTTCCAGGAGCAGCATGGGGAGGTTCCGGACGAGATCGTGCTGGACGTGGACGCGACCCATGACCCGCTGCACGGGGAGCAGGAAGGGCGCCACTTCCACGGCTACTACGACTGCTACTGCTACCTGCCGCTGTAGGTGACCTGTGGGCCGCACGTGCTGTGCGGGCGGCTGCGGCCATCGAGCGTGGATCCGGCGGAGGGGGTGGTGGAAGAGCTGGAGCGGAGCGTGGGGCGGATCCGGCAGCGCTGGCCGGAGGTGGCGGTCATCGTGCGCGGGGACGCTGGGTTCTGCCGGGAGGATCTGATGGCGTGGTGCGAGAGGCAGGAGGGCGTGCACTACGTGTTCGGGCTGGCGCAGAACCCGCGGCTGAAGCGAGCGGTGGGGCAACAGCAGGAGCGGTCGCGGCGGCGGGGGCTGGCGAGCGGGCGGAAGTCGCGGCGGTACCGGGATTTCCGCTACCGCACGCGGGGGAGCTGGAGCCGGACGCGGCGGGTCGTGGGCAAGGCAGAGTGGTTGCCGGGCGAGGCGCGCAACAACAACGTGCGCTTCGTGGTGACGAGCCTGGGCCAGCGGGCGTGGGGAACGCGCGAGCTGTACGAGAAGCTGTACTGTGCGCGCGGGGACATGGAGAACCGGATCAAGGAGCAGCAGCTGGACCTGTTCGCGGACCGGACGTCGGCGGCGACGCTGCGAGCGAACCAGCTGCGGCTGCACTGGGCGCTGTTTGCGGCCGCGCTGCTGGAGGTGCTGCGGGGCTGGGCGCTGGCGGGGACGGAACTGGCGAAGGCGCAGTTCGGAACGATCCGGACACAGTTGCTGAAGGTGGCCGCCGTGGTGCGGGTGAGTGTGCGGAGGATCTGGGTGTCGTTGTCGTCCCTGTTCCCGCGACAGGAGCTGTTCGCGCACTGCGTGGCCCAGCTGAGGGAGGCGGCGGCGAGCTAGCCGTCGGAGCATCGGATCGGGCTGTAGCCCGCCGCAGGGGAGGGGTGCGCGCGCAACGTGCCGATTCGCCGGCCCGGAGAGGCGGGACAACCCCGGAGCCGGTTCTGACAGCAGGACCACGCGGCCACAGGGGAGGATTCGCAGGAGGAGGATCGCCAACTCCGCTGACAAGCGTCTCTCTCAGGTCCAGCTTCTGGGCTGTTGTACTGCGGACCCGCAGTTGCCCACTGTTGGTGAGATATCCGGGCTAGGGGTAGTCGAGCGTCGTATCGCGCCGACATCTCTCCTAGCGAGTGTTGATTCTCTGTTTATTTCGGCGAAAATCGGGGGTTTGTCCCCACATTAAATTGCCGTCAAACTGCTTGGAAATCAGAATATTGTGAACACAAACGAGCAGATCAGACGGGCGTCACTCCTTTGGATACATACCGAATTCACAGCCTCTAGACCCTCTCTCTTCCGGCAGGAGTGGATTAATGCGAGAAACCGGCCTATCCTCCCGCCGGAATAATTTGAGGATCTGCCGTCAAAATAAACCGAACGTCAACACGAGGCCGGCAGCTTGGTGGGCTTTCGCCTGCTGAGGACAGACTAGCGCGAGACCTCTTGCGCTCATGCCCTATCCGGCCCAACACTTCTTGACGGCGGCCGGGAAGGACCTCGCTGCCCTCCTCCATGTCCGATAATCGCCTCTGTCGTGCGTTATCCGCCTTGGAGCGCACGGACAGTTCGGCGGGAACGGGGATCATAGATTCTTCGTAACTACTCAGGCGTCTGTTGGGATCGGGCCATAGTGTTGCTTGAGCGTCTCGACTGCATTGCCGGCGAGCGCGATTTGGATGGCAACGAGGGGATTGTAGCCGAGCTCGGCCATCGACTGCAGGTAGCTGGAGATGCGGGCATAGGCCTCGCCGAAGGCTCTCGTTCGAAAGCAGCCCGACACTTTTATTTTCACTTTGGCCATTCTCAGTCCGCGCTCTCCGGCGTTGTTGGTAAAACTCACAGGCGGATCGCGTAGGAAGCGCAGCACGGCGTCTTCGTGCTTGGCGAGCCGCTCGTGCAGGTTGTGGGCATCGGATTTGGCGATCCGTCCGCGCTGGCCCTTGGTGCGGGGCGGGATCGCGGGCAATGCCTTGCCGCCCTGGGTCAGGATCGTGCGGTAGCGCTTGCGGAAGGCCTTGAATGCGGCGGCGCTGACGGCCTTTTCCTGGCTGCTGTTGAGCTTGTGGCAGGCCTGTTGCAACAGGGCTTTCAGCAGGCGCGCCCAGCGGTAGTGGTTGGACTCGACCAGGAAGGTCAGTTCGCGGATCAAGTGCGCGCCACAGAGAGCGTGCGTGCATTGCTCGTAGCAGAAGTAGGAGGCCCAGCAGTCGTGCACCAGAGTGCCGCGAAAGCGGGGGATCAGGCCGATCGCCTCGATGGCTTCCTTGCCGCGCTGGCGATGCAGGAACTGCAGTGTCAGCGACCCATTGGTGAGGATATGCAGCCAATGGTTCTTGCGGTCGACTCGCAGGCCGGTTTCGTCGGCATGCAAGGCCGGAGATGCCAGCAGGTGGGCGCTGGCGGCCGCTTCCCAAGCTTGCAGTGCCGCGTGCAGGCGGCGGATGTAGCCGAGGCAGGTGGCTTCGGACAAGCGCAGGCCGGAGAGCGCCCGGACCAGTTCGACGGTCCGGCGCAGGGAGAGCATATGGGCCACCAGCAGGTTGATGATGAACGCCTGCAAGCCGACGCCATACTGCACCGGCCCTGGCATGCTAGCGGGGAACTCTCCCTTGTTGCGGGCCTGACAGTCGGGGCATTGCTTGACCTCAGCCTCGACACGCTGCTCGATCACCTGAAACACGATGTCGTACAGGACCCGGCGTTCCCGGTCGCTGGGAGCGACCTCCGACAGATCGGCGCCACAGCGATCACAGGCCTCGACGGTGACCGTTTCCTCGGTGGTGACTTTCTGCAGATTGGGGCTGGTCCGGTCGTGGGCCTTGGCGGCCCGCTGGGCCGGGCTGGCCCGCTGCGCGGTTGCGTCCTCCTCCACCTGCGAGGGCGGGATGCTGGAGTTGCGGCTGGTCTTGCGGGTTGTCTTTTCGAGCAAGACCGCCAGCAGCAGGGTCAGCAAGGGCATCAGGACCCGGAACACGGCGTCGGCTTCGGGCGACACTTTGCCGCTCTTGCGCAGAGCCGCGATCTGCTGCTTGGCCGCCTCCAGTTCCTCGCGCAGGAACTTCTCGTTCACCGTCGCCATCACTCGGCCTCGACCGCCAGCAGGGCGGCCAGCACCGCCAAGCGCTCGCCCGGCTCCATCGCCGCATAGCGCTGCGCCCAGTTCGCCGCCTTGCGCTTGATGCACTGGCGGTGCGTGAAGTTGTGGCCCGCATAGCGGTGCCAGTGCAGGCGCCCCGGCGCGAAGTTGCACCACAGCTTCTCGGTCACCACCCCGGCCTGGTTCATCACCTGCAGAGACAGGCTGTGCCAGTCCGGCAGAGCCCGCTCGTACAGTTCCGAGGGGTAGCCGGAGAGCATCACCGCACAGGGCAGACCTTGGAGCAACGCCAGCAGTTCCTCGTGATCGGCCTGCGTGTAGTCATAGCGGTAGCGGCGCTGCGATTTGCGGGCGCCGTACAAATAGGGTGGGTCGCTGTAGACCAGTTCGTCGCCCGCAAACGGGAACTCGGACAGAAAGCGGTGGCAGCACCCGTGCACCAGTTCCACCTCGTAATCGCAGCGAAACGCCCGGATGGAGCGGGCGCTACGATCAATGCCGATGTTCCTCAGGGCCGGCGGTTTGCGCTGCATGATCGCGCCGCCACCGAGATGGGTCTCGATATAGGTGGCATGCGGCGGCATCGCTGCGATCAGCGGCTGGCACAGACCCGAGGTCGCCTTCGATCCGTACCAAGATCCCATCGCCGCGTACTCCGCCGAACGCTCCGTTCGCAAGCAGCATAGGCGGTCACAACGAGGTTGTCAAGCAAAAAACCCGCTGGGTCCGCAATGCCGCCGATTGCCGGTCAGGACGGTTCCCGCTCAGCGACAGATCCCCGACACGAACAACCGTTCGACACCCGACCGGATACAAGCGCAAGCATTGAGCCGAGTGACGTCAGGCGAAAGGACAAATAGTCAAAAAGGGGCCTGAGTAGTTACTGGAACCGTTGCAGTGCTTCCAGTTCATTCCCCAAATCACGCTAGGCCAAGCAGTCCAGACGGCTGCGCTGTTGTTGATATTCGTGACGGCTCACCGCTACTACGAGAAGGCTCACGATCGCAGGAGGAAGAGAATCGAGATCCTGGCAAATCAGGTCGACGGAATTCTCGTTCGCGTCGAGGAGTCGCACGCCGTGTTCCTCAGATGTGCTGATAGCGGGTCAGTTACGGAAGTCATGCGCTTCCGCTTGGATAGCGCACTCAGAGAATACAGCAACGCGGTCTGGGGCCTCGAGGATGTCCTCAAGCAGTCCGGGCACCTCGAAGGGGCTACAGGCTTGGCGCGGGTGAAAGATGATCGGTCAGCCTACAAAGACCTAGTTACTGAAACACCCTATCCCAATCGAGTGCCGCGGGACCGAATCGCCCAAGAATCCAAGCTCCATTCGGAAATCCGTTCCAACCTAGTGAGTCTCCAGCTCGAAATAACCGAACTCGGCTAGCGCCAATCTAGATGCTGAAGGAATGGAAGACCAGAGACCGCGAGTGGAGGGCTCCTAGAGGATCCTCGATCACCCGCACCACCGCTGTGCGACAAAGCAAGTGTCAACTGGGTGCGACAAGGCAGCTGCTGTGATCCGGTTCTCCATGTCAGCTTACAGCTCCTCGTACAGCTCCTGCGTCCCCCACCGGCGCTTGCTCAGGCTGTCACCACATCGCGCACTATCCGCCGCGTCCGGCTCCAGCAGCGTGCGGTAGCGGTGTCGACTTCCGCCCGCTTCGGACCGCTCCTGCTGTTGCCCCAGGCACTGGGCCACATCGCGCGGGTGTCGGCACGTTCGGATGTCCTCCAGCAAGGGGGGCAGCTGACCGCTCAGCACGTGCGAACCGCGTCACGTACAGCGGCAGGTAGCAGTAGCAGTCGTAGTAGCCGTGGAAATGGCGCCCTTCCTGCTCGCCGTGATCTCGGTTGTACGGCCTGCTGTCCCGACGCCAGGCGGCTGCCGGCGCGGCCCGGCAGGAATGCACTCCTCGGACAGTAGCGGCGCCAGCCGCCGCCGCAGGTGCCATTCCACGTAGTACGCCAGCATGCATAGCAGCACGTGCCCGCGCACGTGGTCCTCGCTGTAGAAGAAGACTGGCCGGACTTGCAGTTGCGTGTGCTTGAGCGAGCGGAACTCCAGCTCCACTTGTGCCAGGCTCTTGTAGGCCTCAACGGTCCCTGCCCGGCCCAGAGAACAAGGCCTTCTAGTACGCCTTCCGGACTTGCGTACGTCAAGTACCGCTTGCGGCCGGCCTGCGGCACGATTCTCACGGAAACCCGCTGCGGCTGCACCGCAAGACCGGCATTCTCCGACATTCTCACGAAGCGATCGAACTGGGCAGCCACTCCCGCATCGACGGCACGCTGACGAATTGCCTCGACGGTGAGCTCACGGGGCGGGGGAGGCGGCTCGGTCCGTTCCTTGATCGAAGAGCCTCGGGCCGCCATCCAACTCGAAGACCTCGAAGCTGACAACGCTGATCGGCTCGCCGAATCCGCCTAGGAAGTCCATCATGCGCTCCAACCGTTGCAGAACTGTCCCTTTCTTGATCCGTCGAGATCGGGAATCGCGAGGGTCGGTGCATCGACAGCGTCATTATGGCCGCAGTGCCGATCCTTGCTTGCCAAGGCAAGGTTCGCCTCGCGCGATTGGACCGTAGCGCCGGTCGACTGCGGGAAGCCGTGCTGCAAAGATGTCAATCAAGCCGACTCCGGACCAGGCTGCCGGGGTTCCGCATGCTCGAGCAATCGAGGTCCGCTGAAGCGACGCGCACCGATACACCGCTCTAGCGCAAGGCGTAGCGGAACATGCTACATTGCAACTAGTGCCGATCAAGAGTTTCAGGCACAGCGGCTTGCGGAGATTCTTTCTGAGCGGCAACGCCCAGCGGCTGCATCCGGAGCACGTGGCGCGAATCGCCGATATCCTTGTTCGGCTCAACGACGCCGACCCGCTGGCTGCGCGCCATCTGATATCACTCCTTCCTGATGTAGTACATATATGTCCAAGGTATTATAATTGTTTTCCCCGAAATTCCCAGCACCCCCGGAAGGCACCCGCGGTATTTACGTAAGTGATTGTTGTGTAACTTCTTAACGCCGAATCCAAGTGCCGGTCCGCTCCTCTTCCCACCCCACTGCCACTTCAGCCGTTGACTTATCAATACATTTATGATAGAGTGTGTATTAGTGCAGGTCTAGATTTCTCCATGACATCTCCCCTCGACGTCTTCCTCCAGCCCGCCACGCCCACCATGCGCCGCTATGAAGCCCTGCGCGCCCGCTTCGTCGAGGGTTGCTCCACCTCCGAGGCCGCCCGCCGCTTCGGCTACGCCCCCGGCTCCTTCCGCAACCTCTGCTCCGACTTCCTGGCCCATCCCGACTGGAGCTTCTTCCAACCGCAACCGCCCCAGCCCCCCGCGCCTGCCCCGACCAAGCCCCGCAACTCCGCACGCGACCGTCGCATCCTCGCCCTCCGCGACCAGCGCCAGCTCTCGATCCACCGCATCGCCCGCTCCCTCGACGCCGCCGGCTTCCCCGTCAGCCCCTCCACCGTCGCCAATGTCCTGCGCCGCGCCGGCCGGCCCCGCCTCCCCCGCCGGCCCGCCCACCTGCTCGCCGACATCGTCCGCCCCGACACCGCCGAGGTCGCCGACGCCAGGCAACTCGACCTCGCCCCCCGCCGCCTCCACACCCCCTTCGGCGGCCTCTTCCTGTTCCTGCCCTGGCTCGAGCAAATCGGCCTCGACCCGCTGCTCGCTCAGCACTCCCTGCCGGGCTCGGCGATGCTCCCCGCACCCTGCGCCTTCCGTGCCCTGCTCGCCCTCAAGCTGTGGGGCATCGGCCGCCCCTCCCGCGCCATGGCCGAGGTCTTCGATGACGGCCTCGCCCTCTTCGCCGGCCTCAACGCCTTCCCCAAGCGCGCCACCCTCACCGAGTACAGCTGCCGCGTCGACCCCCGCTCCGTGCCCGACCTGATGCGCGCCTGGGCCGACGCCGCCCACCAAGCCGGCCTCCCCCGCGGCACCAGCTTCGACCTCGACTTCCACACCATCCCCTACCACGGCGACGACGCCCTGACTGAAAAGCATTACGTGGCCAAGCGCTCACGCCGCCAGAAGGGCATCCTCGCCTTCCTCGCCCGCGATGCCGAGGCGCGCCTGTTCTGCTACGCCAACGGCACCCTCCGCAAGCACGCCCAGAACGACGAGATCCTGCGCTTCGCCGAGGACTGGAAGCAACGCACCGGTGCCTGGCCCGGCGAACTGGTCTTCGATTCCAAGCTGACCACCTACGCCAACCTCGCGCGCCTCGACCAGCTCGGCATCCACTTCATCACGCTCCGTCGGCGCGGCCCCAAGCTGCTCGCCGCCATCGCCGCCGAACCCCCCGCCGCCTGGCAGCGGATCACCCTCCACAACGTCGGCCGCGCCTACAGGAACCCTCGCATCCTCGACCAGCAAGCCACCCTCAAGCACTATCCCCACCCCATCCGCCAGATCGCCATCACCGATCTCGGCCACGACAAGCCCACCCTGCTGCTCACCAATCAGATGCACGAAACGCCGACCCGGCTGGTCGACCGCTATGCCCGGCGCATGCTGATCGAGAACGCCATCGCCCAGGCCATCGACCTCTTCCACATGGATGCGCTGTCCGCCGCGGTGCCGCTCAAGATCGACATCGATCTCCAGCTCACCGTCATGGCTGCCACCCTGTACCGCCTGCTCGCCGACCGGATTGGCCATGGCCATCAGCACCAGGCCCCGCGGACGCTGTTCCGCAAGTTCATCCACGCCAGCGCCGACCTCACCATCGACGAGCACGCGATCACCGTCCAGTTCGGACGGCGCGCCAACAATCCGTTCCTCGTCAAGCAGGGATTCGCCGAGCAGCAATGCCGTATCCCATGGCTCGGCAACCGCCTGCTCCGCTTCGCTTTCGACACGAACGGCAAGCAAAATGTCACATCATGAACTGCCGTGGGAATTCAGGCTAGGGCTCCGATGAGCCGGCTGCCGGGCCCTACCGCGGCGCCGGGCCGCACCGCCACGGCGGGTTCTGGAGCGGCGTCGTGCCGGGCGAGGCGGTCACCGTGGAGTACCGGCCGGCCGACGCCGTGCCCGCCATCGAGGCGCTGCCGTTCCGGCTCGCCGCGCTCGCCCGCATCACGGCGCCGCTGCTGGAGCCGCCGGCCAAGCCGTCCGGGCCGCGGCCCCGCGCGCTGGCGAGTTGCCACCTCGACGTGTCCTGCTTCCCGTGGCTGGAAGACCGCGAATCCCCGGCGGTGGCGCTGCTGCTGGTCACCGAGCCGCGGGGCTCCTACACGTGCAGCGGCTTCCTGCTGGCGCGCAGGGAGCCCAATGACGAGGAGGTGCTGATGCTCACCGCCGGACACTGCGTGAACACCCCGGAGCAGGCCCGCGACCTGGCGCTGCTGTGGCGCTTCCAGACCGAGACCTGCTACGGCGATCCGGACTGGGAACACTGGCGGAGCCGGTCCGTGTTCAGCTACGGCGCGAAGCTGCTGGAGAGGGGGAGACGACGCCGCTCATGACTTCGCGCTGCTCGAACTGGACGGGCGGGCCCTGAACCGGGTGATCTCCAGCTGGTGGAACCTTGGCTGGTCCAAGGAGATGCCCCGCGACGGGGACGAAGTGCACGTCGTGAGCCATCTGGACGCCGAGTACAAGCGGGCGGCCTTCGGCACGGTCGTCCCGTATGAATGGGTCGGCCTGGATGCCGGCAGCTTCATGACCGCCCAGTGGCGGCTGGGGACGACCGAGCCCGGATCGTCCGGCGCGCCGGTCTTCGTGACCGAGAACGGGCAGCAGTACGCCGTCGGCGTCGTGACGAGCGCCACGGTGGAGGAAGACCTGGACCACGAGGCGGTCTGGGGGCCGTACTGCGATCCGGTCCTGCGGACTTCCTTCATGGGCCTGGAGGTGGTCTACGAGCGGATCAAGCGGCACGTCGAGACAGGGTCGCCGCCGCCGCCCGACCCCGACCGGCCGAGCGCGAGGGTCACCCTCGGCCTGAGCGGGGAGATTGTGACGCTCGTGCAGGACACTGACGGGACGTGGCGGCTGGCGAACGGCGACGCCGTCGTCAGCGGCGTCACCACGGTCAGCGCCAGCAACGGGAACTCCTACCGGCTCGTGCAGGAGGCCGGCACGTGGGCCGCGCGCTTCGTGCCCCACCCGGGTGAGCGTGCAGCTCGGGACCAGCACCTACAGGGTCGTGCTCACGCGAGCCGAGGACGGGTCGTGGTGGCGAAGCTCGATCGAGGTGACCGAGGGCGCGACGGTGACGACGCCGGCCAGCAAGCGCTACCGGCTGAACTTCGTCAATGGCGTGTGGGTCGCCACGGAGATCACCGGATAGGAGAGTTCCGCGCAGCATAGGCCCACCCGGCGAACTGGCCGCCCTGCTCAAGCGCCTGCATCTGGCCAACGTCCGTCGCGCCTCTCCCGCTCTCATCGGGTGCGCTACGCGCGCAAGGCCCGCTTCCCCGTGCTGAAGACCATCGAGGAGCTCGACTCCTAGGTCCATCCCGCGCTGCGTCTCACCCTGCTGGGCACCTGCTTTTCGCCCGAATTCGTCCAGCAGGGCTGCACTATGATCCTGGCTGGGCGCAGCGGGCAGGGCAAGACCCATCTGGCTACGGCCATCGCCTGCAAGGCCATTCAGCACGGCTACGACGCCCTCTTCGCCACCGCCGCCGCTCTCATCGATGACCTGGCTCTCGCTTCTCGCCAGGGTCGCTTCCGTGACTGCCTCAAGACGTACGTCCAACCCCACGTGCTGTCCATTGACGAGTTCGGCTACCTGAGCTATTGCGACTCGGCCGCCAACCTGCTCTTCCATGTCGTCATCGAGCGCCACGTCAAGCGCCGCTCGATCGTGTTCACGACCAACCAGGCGCTCGCCGACTGGGGTGTCGCGTTGCGCGACCGCGACCTCGCCGCCGCGATCATCGACCGCGTGCTGGAACGCAGCCGCTACGTCCCGCTTGAGGGACCCTCAATGCGCACCCGCCACCTGGAGGGACTCGACTATGAGGGCTGAGCGAGCACCTGCCCCCCGGCTGCTAGCATGGAGCGCCGGACTTGGAAACAAACGAAGACCATGGGAAAACAGGAGCCCTACTCTGTTCCAACGATCTCCGACCCGCCAGAATTCCCGAAAAACACCCGCCAGAATAAGCGGAACCCCCACAAACCAGTTGACGCGTGATTCCGCAGGCCGCGCGGTGAGGCCAACCGCTTGTCGCACCTCCCCGCTAACCAAGAGCGGACATTTCAGCTGGGGGTTGACAGTGAATTGCGAGGAGGTGACCGCAAGGCACCTATAGAGTGATCCGGATAGGTTCGATATTTGGCGGCCTTCATCGATCGAGGCATCTCTACGCGTGTCAGTAATTGGTGCATTCGATGCACGAACGCATCTGGCGGAACTTCTGCGGCGAGTTCAAGAAGGCGAACGAATTCGTCATCACCCAGCACAATCGGCACGTGGCCGAACTCATTCCGTTCAGGCAGCGGGACACGGTCAGAACCCGCGCTGCGATTGATCGGTTGGTGGGGTTCCGGAAAACACACACCCTGCGCGGCCTGTCCCTCCGCCAATTGAGCGAGGACGGACGTGTGGATTCTGATGGCCTTCGTGCCGGACTGCGTCGTGACCCTAGCGTGGGCCTTCTCCGACGAGACCGGCGAAGAGACAGATCGCGTGAGAGAGTCACTGGTTGACGACGGTGCGTACCCGCCGGGGCTCGGGCCGGTCGAGACGGGGAACGTGCTGGTCATGGCGACCCGAAGGGGACGCATCGCCAGGAATGACTGGCGACGGATTCGGGAAGACCTCCGAGGCTTGCCCTTAGACATAGATCCCGTCTCCATGGACCGAGTGTTGGGTGCGGTGCTCGACTCGCCGGTACGCGCCGAATCTCGGCCTGCGGAGCGATGTACCTCGAGTTCGCGCTGCGGCTGCCGCTCGCAGCACTGGTCCGGGCGCTAGCAACCGCAGCACAGGCTTCCGGTTCCGAAACGCCATGGATCGCGTAGTCTATCGCTGTCCTGCGTGAAATGAGCAAGGGACCGGACGGGCACGCAGCTGCCGACCCGCAGATCGGCAACGAGCTGGCCTCGGAAGGCGCACTGTTTCCGCTGGTTGAGAACTTGCGCCGCCTGTGTGTCGGGACAATAGTCGAGAACTGGATGGACTGACGCCACCGCATCTGCGTCATCCCGGCGGGGCTCCCTTGCCGGCGCTCGCGACGCCGTCCCGTGCTCGTCGATTTCGCCTGAGCGCCAACGTACCACTACGTCTAGCTTCGGCGTATTCTGGAGTTCCCGCAGTAGGCCGCTGATCATCGCTAGCGACAAGGACGCCTCCGACTAGCATCGAGTGTCAAGCTGGCGTAGAGCTGCCGAAGCCCGATTTGAAGCAACCAGCGCGATTCGCCCAATGGCGGGGGCCGAGGCGGAGAACCAGAGCCGGCTAGTTCGGGTGATCGCAGCCCCTTGCGAGATCACCGCCGAAAGCTTCCGATCGTCCAAGCGGTCTGCGAGACCTAGTGGAGTTCAGGTTGAGCGACGAGGATCGCGAGGTGCTGCCGGAAGTGCTAGGGGGCAGCGGGAGGGTATTCGAAGAGGGTCCGGGCGGCACCGCAGATCCGGTGGCTAGGGAACCGGGTACGAGAGAAGGGTGGTTCAAGCCGCCCGAATCAGAAGCACCAACCGCTGGCACCACCGGCTGATGTCAAGACATCGGATGGAAGCCAGACTGCCGGACGGCATCAGGCCGTTCCAGGTGTCGCGGGAAGGCGAGAAGACCACTCCGAAGCAGGAGAATCCCGGTAGCAAGGCCGGACTCGCAGCAAGCAAAACCGCGGTGGCAGTGGGAATGCTTCCCGGTGCAAAGGATGCTGGACCACGCATCTTGGCGAACAGGCTCGGAGCTTCGAGGAGGATCCGCACAGTATTTATATAGTGCCCGTGACAAAATGCGGATCGGATTGAAAACAAAGCGCTTGTAGTCGTTTTCAGACATCGAAGATCCGGCCTGCCGCCGCCGATTCACGCGGTTCGCCCCGATTGGTTAGAATCTTCGGGTAGGAACACCCGTGAGAACCGTTTGGAGCACCCAAGGAATCCTCGGCCAAGTCGCCATCGAAGACATCGAGTTCGACCCGAGATCGCGCGACGATATTCCGGCAGTTCTCAAGGGAATCCAGTTCATCCATTCCAGCGACGAACTGCGCGCCAAGGTCTTCGACCTGCTCGAGAGCCATCTGCTGGCCGGAGCGGATGCCGAGGACGTTCCGGACGATGCCGAGGACGATACGCCGGACGGAAGGATCGATGCCGGGGTCGGACGGCCGGGCATGCAGCTGTGGAACATTCTCGTACTGGGTCTGTTGAAGCAGGGCCTGAATTGCGATTACGACCGCCTGCATGAACTGGCTTGCAAGCACGCGGACGTGCGCCGCATGCTGGGATGCAGCGACATCTGCGGAGAGCCGGGCTTCTCCCATCGCACGCTGGTGCGGAATGTGGCGCTGCTGACGCCGGAGCTGCTGGGGGCAGTGAACCGGCTGGTAGTGGAGGCGGGGCATGAGCTGGCAGGGCACGATGGGGCGGGACAGCTGCAAGCGAGATGCGACTCGGTGGTGGTAGTGAAGGCATCAGACTGCTCCTTCTATTGAATCACGTTTCTCCAATACCCGTCCATCCCATGCAACTCATTGATGTAGAGGATGTTACGAGCGTTTGAACGGTAATGCGGCCGATGTCGCCGGATGGGCCGACATCGTGCGAAACACCATCCAGGTCCGTTTCCGGGACACTTCGGCTTTCTCCCGCCTGAGCCCCCTGTCATCGCTCCACTCTCGTCGCGGAACGGGCCAGGCTGGAAGCGTTGCAGGAAGCGGTCCGGACTGCGGAGCGAGACATCGCGTCGCTGGAAGCGCTGTCGGCCAGGTCGGAGCAACGCGTCAGCCCGGACCGGTCCGGAGCGCCAGGCCTGCGGACAGGCAACGCCATTCGATGGGTCATCGCAACCCGTCTCCTGGCATGGCGTTACCCGGCCTCGCCCGGGCGCCGGCGCGCCTGTCCGGCCCGGTAGCGGGCGATGTCCGGTTCCGGGATCACAGAGTGGCGCACCATCCGAACGACCGCATTCCAAGGCCTTGCGCTTGCGCGTCGAACTTCGCCGCCTCGTCTCTCCTCGTGTTGACGCCGCGTGACTCCAGCCGCCGACTCCCCGATCTGTTCCGAGCCGGTTCACGTTCCCGCCCCCCAGTCCAGCAAGCGCTGCCGATCCCAATCCCGCTTCACGTACAGGCCCTTGTGCGTGCCGCGCACGATGCGCTTGGCATCCAAGGCCCCCTCGCGAATGCGTTGCCACAGGGCCTGTCGCGACAGGCCCAGCTCGCGCCGCGCTTGCTTCGCCCGCACATACCCCTCCGGCGGCGACTCGCAGAACCGCGCCCGCACTGCCGGGCTCAGACGCACCTGCAGGGCGGCGCCCTCCACCGCTGCCTCCGCAGGCACGAAGCCCTGCTGGATCCAGCGATAGAGCGTGCTCGCCGTCGTGCCCAGCTCCCGCGCCGCCTCGCTGACGCTCTGCGGCGGCGCCTCTGCCTGCCGCTTCCCGCCCCGCAAGAGCTTGATGCCGTGACGCTGCCGCAGGCTTGCCACGATCCCCCGGCTGAATTCCATCCCGCGCGCCGACCGCAGCCCCTGCCGGTTCAGCGTCTCCGCGATCCGCTCGTCCGCGTGCAGCAGCGCCAGCCCCCGCACGATCTCCACCGTGGCGGGGTCGTCTTGTATCGGCGGCGGCGTCACGCGCGCAGGCAAGGGCAGGTCGGTCTCGTCGATCCAGCCGCCGCGCCAGCGCAGCAGCACATGCAAATGGCCCGCTGCCCGCTCCACCTTCAGCACGACCTCTTCCACCAGCGCCGCCAGCAGCCGCTTGCGATCCCGCGCACTGACTCGAGGCGATTCCCACAGACTGCGCACCCGCGCCCCCAACTGCGCGAACACCTCCCCGGACACTTCCGGGTCACGCCGCGGCTCGCGCTCCGCGGCCTGTTCCAACTCCCGCTGCGCCCGCTCGACCTCGCGCAACGCCGCTTCCCAGTCCCGCGCTAGCGTCCGCGTGACCAAGCGGTTCTCCGGATCCTCCGCCTTGTACCTCCTCTCGGCCAGCTGCGCTGCGTACGCGCAGCGCTCCAATTCCAGCTCGTAGCTGCGCAATCGCCTCGCTTCCCGCTCCTCCGCCTGCCGCTCCGCTCGCAGCGCCGCCTCGACGCCGCCCATGCCCGCCGCTTCCAGAAACCGCTCCGAGACCCACCGTTCCAGCTGCGCTCCGCCGACCGACTGGCACCCGCGCTTCCCCGTCCCGGACTGACTTGCCAGACACACGTATCTCACCCCGCTGCCGTACAGCACCTGCATCCGCCGACCGCACACCCCGCACGCCACCAGCCGTTGCAGCAGCGCCCTCCCCTCGCGCGGCGCTCCGCTCCCCACGCGCAACGAATTCTCCGCCATGCGCTCCTGGATCTCCAGCCATTCATGCCACTCGACATAGCCCTCGTGATGCTTCTCCAGCACCACCGTCCACTCCTGCCTCGGCAACCTCAGCACCTTCTTGCTCACCTCCCCCCGCCCGTCCACCCGCAACTCCGTCCGCTGCCGCTGGTACACGTACGCCCCTCCCATCAGCGGGTTCGTCAGCACTTGGTACACCCGCGCGTAGGTCGCCTCGCTCCACTCCATCTCCCTGTTTCCGCGCTTCCCCGGCAGCTTCGTCCCCGCCTCCCGCAGCTTGCGCACCGTCTGCCGCGCCGAACCCGTCTCATGGAATTTCGCGAACACCTCCGCGATCGCCTGCCGCACCTGCTCGTCGGGGTCCTTGCGCAACTCCGTGCCGACCACCACGTACCCGCTCGCCACGCTCCGATACAACTCGCCACGCTCCGCCTTGCTCCGCAGGCCCTCGTCCATGCGCGCCTTGATCCGGAACCGCTCCTCCTCCGACAACGTCCCCTCGATCCCCAGCACCACCCGGTGGTCGCCCTCCCTCAAGTCGTACACCTTGCCCGCCTTGACGAACAGCGTGTCGGTCAGCCGCAGCCAGCGCAACAAGCCGAACCATTCCGCCGTGTCGCGCGCCAAGCGCGACGAATCCAGGCCCAGCACCACCCCCACCCGTCCCCGCGCCACCAGCCGCGTCAGCTTCGCGAAGCCCGTCCGCTCCGTATCCCCCGCCGCCGAAACCCCCAGGTCGTCGTCGATCACCTCGACCCGCTCCGCCGGCCAGCCCAGATTCCGCGCCACTTCCCGCAATCCATACTGCAGCCGCGTCGATTCCCGGTTCGTCAGCACCTGCTGCGGCGTCGATTGGCGCACATAGACCACCGCCAGCCGCTCAAGATGCCGTTCGCGGATCGTCGTCTCCCGCTTCATTCCGGGCCTCCTTCTCCGCGATCCGCAGCATCAGCCGCGCCAGCTCTTCCAGCAGTTCCTCGTGCGCCGCCTCCGGAAAGCTGTTCCACAGCGCCAGACGCTCCTCGTGTTCCAGCAGCCCCGGCAGAGACGCCTGCCAGTTCGCCGCTCCCTCCTTCTCCGCCATGCGCGTCCTCCAGCACCTGCACCAGTTTCTGCAAGGCATGATAGTCCGCCATGCGGCCCTGCGTGCGCGGCGCATCGTCCGCAGGAGCCTCCCAGCTGGTCCACGCCGCAGGGATGCTCTTGCGCTTGCCATCGGGCAGTTCGACCCACAACGCCAGACTACCGTCCGAGCGCCGTTTCCGAGCCAGCACCGCCAGCTCCTGACCGTCGAGGGGGTGTCCGAGGCGCTTGATCAGAACCCGCTCAGGCCCGCAATCGCGGAATGGATTAGTTTGATCTGCTCTTGGTGGAAACGGATGTACATTACCCGACGGACGTGAGCCTGCTGTGGGATGCGTTGCGCTGCCTGATCCGGGTGGTGGCAGCGGTATGCCAGCGCAGCAACGTGGGGGGATGGCGTCAGGCAAGGCATTTGAGTCTGCGGGCGAGGGGGCTGTTCAACCGGGTGCGGTCCTCGCGGCAGCGAAGCAGGAAAGGGACGGGAGCGCAGCGAGTGAGGAGGTACCTGCAATTCGCAGGGGAGATCGCAGGGAGAGCGGAGGGGACGCTGGAAGAGTTGGGAGGGAAGGGTGCGACGGAGGCAGAGATCCAAGAGATACAGTGGTTCCTGGACTTGGTGAATCGATTGGCGGACCAGGTTAAGCGGCGAGTACTGGAAGGAGAGAGGATCGCGCAAGAAGAGAAGATCTACTCGATCTACGAGCCGCATACGCGATGGTGCTCGAAGGGGAAGGCCGGGAAAGCGGTGGAGCTGGGAGTGCCGGTGAGCGTGGTGGAGAGCGAGCATCAATTCGTGATGCATTACAAGGTGATGTGGAGCGAGCAGGACGTGGATGTGGCACCGTCCATGATCGAGGAAACGCAGGAGTTGCATCCGGGCCTGACGGGATGCAGCTTTGACAAGGGGTACTCCAGTCCGGGGAACCGGACGCGGTTAGACGGGATGCTGGACTTGAACGCAATGCCGAAGAAAGGGAAGCTGGCGAAGGCGGACAAGGAGCGGGAGACAGCGCCGGAGTTCGTGGAGGCAAGGCGGGCGCACGCGGCGGTGGAGTCGGCGATCAACAACCTGGAGCAGCGGGGGTTCGACCGGATACTGGCGCACGGGGCGGATGGGTTCGAGCGCATGGTGGGACTATCGGTACTGGCAGCGAACATACACCGGATCGGGACGATACTGCAACGGAGAGAGCGGGAGAAGCTGAAGGGCCTGCGCCTGCCGCTGGCGGCATAGCATTCAAGGGACACAGCGGAGCATCCTGGGAATGACCTCAGGAAGGGAGAAGTGTGCGACATCGTGAAAGCGGAGGTTGGCACGCAAGTGATCCCGGCGCAATTCGGCCATATTGAGGATTGAGATGACAGGATTGCCGGTCCGTTACCAGCCCAGAAACTGGCCCCTCTGCTGCCGATTCGCCAGAAAAGGGGGTTTTGTCACGGGCACTATATAGTGCCTGCGTCAAAACCCCCGAAAATCCTAGCGAAGCGTGATCGCATACTACATCATGGTATTGATGAGGTATAGCGACCCAATATTTAGTATCCCGACCCGACGAGTTGCCAAGCATAAGGTGGCGAAGATTGGCGCGATCACTCAGGTAATCGCAGGATTTCAGCCCAATCCGGATGAAACCATCGGATCTTCATCCGGGGATTTTGGACCTAACACCCTTGATTTCAATAAGATACGAGTTTTGTCGCGGCCACTATATAGGCTCCAGAGAGCGGGTATTCGATGAACGGCGAACCGGCGCCTTGCGAAAAGCGAGGTCAGGTGCCGTCGCGCACCATCCCGGCTCCCGCGACCGCAGACGGGCAACTCCCAGGGCTGCCCTGCCGACCGATTCAACAAGGAGTACGAGCGGCGAGTCTCTGCCATTTCACCTCAGGCCTTGTCCAAACAGCGCCTTCGCGAGCGCCCCGCTTGAAGAGTCGTCGCCCCCTGCGTCCAGGTCCGTGCATACAGGCTGCCGGTTCAGTGCTAAGAGACGGTGCCGTAGTCCGCCGAGCAGCCCCGCTACCCTCTCCCCTTGGGAATCACCGCCCCGAACTCGCGTCCGGGATGTCCGCTTTCCAGCAGTTTCGGCGGCACCGTTCGGGCTCCTCTTGTTCGGGGCGGCCCTGCCGCACCGGCCTCTCTTTCCCTTTACCTTGCGAGTGCATGGTTCGGCTGCCGCTTGGCCCTCCGAGATCGAGCGCATGTAACCGGCACCGACGGCCAGCCATGTCGACCTGCATGCCTCTGCCCTTCCGAAGGGGCGGCTCTCCCACTTTGAGCCCGGGTGTCTCGCGCCATTTACTCCCGTGACAGTGCCTGACGGAACCGATCAGCCATGGTTCCGGTGGGAATCGCGTCCCCCCGGCCTCTTCGGTGCATCATGCCGGTCCCCGGTTTCCGCCCGCACCGGACAACGGCCTCCAACGAATCGCCGGCTCGGATTTGAACGAGCCTGTCTATGCGCTGTGACGATTGCCCGCATGAATGAACAAGCCCGACCGGAGAGAATCGAGTCCCGCTGCCGAACTTCCGGGCACGGGCGGACGATGCACGAGCTTGTGCCCCGGGGATCGATATCCGGCGGGAGTGTCTGTCCTGCAGCTGTGGTTCTGGGGGGGCCTGTGGCGCGCTTCGTAGAGGGCGTGACCGACAGCGTTGGGGTTGAGAAGGGCAGAACGCCAACCCGGTGCGGATCGGGCGGGGACCGCGCGAGTCGTTCCAGGCCGAGGCCTGGACAGTGAATCCGAGCAGTTTGCCAGGGCATTCGTACTGCCGGGCCCAGCGCTGCGCAAACCGATCTGCCCCGTGCTATGATCAAGCACGAGGCACACCACGGTCCGCAGGAGAAGGAGTGCGTCCCTGAAGGGCGCGGCCAGAACTAACAAAAGTGTTTTCGCCCCCTTGACATGTGCCAGCGGTGCGTGAGAACATTACATCTGATTCCGTCTGCGGGCCCGTTCGGGCCTCGGGTAGGCAAGGCTTGAGTGAGGCGCCGATGTCTTTCGAAGGCCACAGAAAGAGAGCAAAGGAGAAAATCAGCATGTTTCGCAATAGAGTCAGTTGGGGCATCGGTCTGATGGCGCTGCTGCTGACGCTGGGCATGGCCGCTTGCGGCGGTGCCGAGCCAGCACCAGTGGTTCAGCCGCCGGCACCGCCGCCGGCACCGCCGCCGTTCCAGCCTCAGGCCGTCGAGGTAGCCCTCGGCGAGAGCGGGAATATCACATTCATGACCACCGCGGACGGTGGGTTCACTCTCTCGGGCGAGAAGTTCGAGAGTGGCGGCACGGTAGCCGCAGAGAACGGCAACATGTACGTTCTGAACCTGGCGGACGGCACTTGGGCCGCGGTCTACCAGGCAATGGAAGAGATGGTCACCCTCGGCATCACCGAAGAGGTCGTGACCCTGACGAAGGCCGAGGACGGCACCTACTGGCTCGGCGACGACCTCGTGACCAGCGGGGAGACGACCGCGACGGCGACGAACGGCAACATGTACACGCTGTCGATGAACGAAGAAGGCATGTGGATGGCCGCGTACCAGAAGGTGATGGTCTCCGTCGGTCTCGGCATCACCGGCGAGATGGCGAGCCTGGTACGGGCCGAGGACGGCACGTACTGGCTCGGGGACGCGCTGGTGACGAGTGGCATGACCACGACAATGTCGATGAACGGCAACGAGTACACGCTGATGATGGACGCGGACGGCATGTGGACGGCCTTGTACATCGAGCCCGTGCAGGCCGTGATGCTCGGCGAGCATGGCGGGTCCGTGATGATCAAGAAGTCCGAGGACGGCAGCTACTGGATCGGCGACGTTACTGTCGCGAACGGGTCAACCGTGATGGTGGGCAACAACACGTACGAGCTGATGATGGACGCGGACGGCATGTGGATGGCCGCGTACCAGCAGGTCATGGTGTCCGTCACGCTCGGCATCACCGGCGAGATGGTGAGCCTGGTGAGGGCCGAGGACGGCACGTACTGGCTCGGCGACGCGCTGGTGACGAGTGGCATGACCACGACAATGTCGATGAACGGCAACGAGTACCGGCTGATGATGGGCGAGGACGGCATGTGGATGGCCCACTACGTGCCTGCGATGGGCACGGTCGCGGTCGGAGGCAGCGGGATCGCGGTCTCGGCCATGCGCGACGAGGCTGGCAACTGGTCGGCGGTGCATCCGCAGACGCAGGAGACCATCGCACTGACCGAGGGCGGCATGCTCACGGCCGTGAACCTGGCAGGCTATACCAACACCTACACGCTGTCGAGCGACGGAGCCGGCACGTGGACCGCCTCCTACGTGGCGGTGAGCACGGCGGTCGTGCTCGGCACGAGCGGAAGCAGCGCCATGCTGGTGCGGGCCGAGGACGGCTCGTATGGGCTGGGCGAAGACGCGGTCCTGAGCGGCGATAGCACTCTGGCTGACAACGGCAACAGGTACATCCTGACGATGGTGAACGGTGCCTGGTCGTCGGCATTCGATCCCGACATGATGGAGATCAAGGGCGCGGGCATCAACGTCTACACGCGCGAAGACGATGACATGTACGACATCGGCACGGCAGGCAGCGACGTCACGCTAGCCTCGACCGGCGCGGGGGACATCACCTGGGAAGGCGCGATGTACCGTGTGCGGATGATGGACAGCATGCTTGTGGGCACACGAATCGACACCGCGGTCGTCGAAGACACAGCGCACATCACGGTTGGATTGAGCGCGCTTCCGACCTACATCGGAGACGACCGCGACACCGAGGAAAATGAGGCGAACACGATGATCGTGGTCGCTGGCGAGGAAATCTCCCTGGGCGCGCTGTTCGGTCCGACCGGCGCGGCGAAGCCGGCCAAGGAATCCGACGGGCTGGCGGGCGAGTTCGTCCAGGCGGCGGTGGATCTGCTGATGGATCTGCGCACCGAAGCCGAGCTGTACGCCAAGTACCAGGCGGCGTCGGAAACGCCCACCGAAGAGTTTGACGATCGTCTCGACACCATCGCGGGTCGGGCACAGGACGCGGTGGACATGATCTTCGGCAACATCGGGCCGGGGAACAAGAAAGTCGACGTGATCGCCGACGACGTTCTTCCCATGGACGGTGATGAAGAGGGTGACTATGTCCGGGCCACCCAGACCGTCCGCGGGCTCAACACCCTGCTCGACGCTCTGTCGTCGGCGGACGCCTTTGTCGACGCAACCGAGGAAGGCAACAACGGTGTTTTCGAGGACACGCTCGGTGAGGACGCTGCCAGGGACGCGTTCTCGGCGAACATGAGCGAGTACGCGGTACATTTCCGCTACACGGAGAACACGCGCTACGGCGCGATCACGCTGAAGCAGCGGCTCAGCGCCGACCCGGACTTGACAGCCGACACCGACGATGGTGCCGATGCGGAGGCGGCAGCGATCTATGGCACGCGGTTCGCGTTCGACGGTACCCCGGACGACGATGACAACGAGGACGTCGGAGCGGTCGGGGCCTTCGCGTACTCGCGCATCAACGACACGCTACGGTCCCGGAACCTCCCGCAGACCGGGAGCGCGAAATACACGGGCGGCACGCTCGCGGTCACGCCGGGAGGGACGCTGTTCAGCGGCGACATGCGCATCGACGTCAATTTCCGCCAGCAGACCGTCTTCGGGCAGGTGTCCAATCTCAGGGACAAGGACAACAGCCTGTGGCAGTACCTCGACGCCGACGTTGATACGATCTACCTGCCGAGCCAGACCTACGGCAGCCTGACCCAGTTCGGCGGCGTCTATGACACCGATGACGGTACCGACGGCGTGCAAGCTCCAAGCGAGGACGTCCAGCGGACAGGCCTCGGAGACTTCGGCACAGCGACGGTCGTCTACGCGGCCGCCCAGGGCTTCGCCTCGCCGACTCAGCAGGACACGAAGGCGCGCTTCGCCGGCCGGTTCATCGGCCCGGACGGAGCCGAGATCACCGGCACCTGGTCGCTCGGCCAGTCCGTGGAAGGGGACAACAGGGCCACAAAGAGCAATGATCTCGACGTGCTCTACGGCTCCTACGGCGTGACGCGCGAGGGCGATGCCATGCAGCCCGTGACCCAGCTGGACCCGACGGTCGGCGGAGCGATCAAGGCCGTGGTGATGTCAGACGGCAGCACGATCCAAGGGGACAAGGATCTCGCGGCCATCCTGCGGCTCGGAAAGGCCAGCACGGGCGGCGACAAGAGCGCCAACAACGACTTCGCCCTCACGACGATCTTCAACGAGGCCGGCGCGGATCCCAAGAAGACGGTCAACAAGTCCATCACGCACGTGCAAACCGTGGTCGCCCATATCATGCAGCAGCGCGCGATCTACGTGATCTACGCCGAGCAGGTGGGCGGCGATTCCGATGACCGAACCGATCTCGCCAATGCGGGCCGGCAGAACGCGTGGATGAGCATCAACGACTTCGTGCTGGATCACATCTTCAATGTGGAACTGGCGGAAATCGACAGCTGACGCCGAACCCACGGAGGTCCAGGACCTGTCCACCCCGCTCGGGGCGCACCTGTACCCGGCGACGCGCAACGGCAACCCGGACGACGACGAGGCGCTCGCGCGGATCGACAACCTGCTGGCGGCGTTCGAGGACAAGTTCGCCCTCGAGGATGCGGTCAGGATAACGGCGAAGGCGTCTTCGACTCCCGGGCTGCCATGGACAAGGGAGCGACGGACGACCCCTTCCCCCTGAATGACGTCGTGACACAGGACCCCGAGCCGGTTGGCGACATCTTTGGCAGGCTGGCCTCCCAGACGCAGCTGTGGTCGCTGTCCACGGAGTACACTCGGTTCGGAGTTTGGTACCGCCGGGAGACCGCCTCCGCGGTGCACGACTGGGCGAACCACGCCTCGCCCCAAGAAGATGTCGACGGTACCGATACCGAAACAGGGGCAGGCTCGCCGGGCAGCTATGCGTACAGCTGGCTTGCCCAGTCGACCTACCGCACGGACAGGGATGTCCCCACGTACCCGGGCAACGGACTGGCCACCTACGAAGGCAAGACGCTTGCAGTGCTGAGCAATTACCCATATCTACGTGGGCGATGCCCTGATCCGGGTGAACTGGAATCCGCTGACCCGGACCGCCCAAGACGCAGTGACCACGAATACGACGGTGGTCCCGATCTTCAGCAACTTCCAGAAGTGGCAGGACAGTACCCTCGACCGGCTCATACACGATGGCAGGATCGTGGATGAGATCACGATTCGAGCCGGCGTAAATGCTGATGATGCGCTGACGCTGGGGGCTGCGGACGGGAAGCTGTTTGTCAATGCCACTGAAGCCGTGGCCATCGTCACATATACCGACGGGACTTCCATCGAAACACCCATCGCGAGTTCGGTAATCGACGGAAAATTCGTCGGCTCGAGCAACGACGGACCACTCGGCATTCTTGGAAACTATACTGTGCCGGAATTCGCCGGGACAACGGACCTGGAAGGATCATTCGGTGCCGACCTGACCAGCTTCGAGACGCTCTTGACTCCCTAGACGCCCAGACCTCGCGCGGGTCCGCTCCGACCCGCGCACTGGCGTTGAAGACCTAAGGGGAAGCGGAAATCCGCTTCCCCTTTTTCTGTCTTGCGCGACCATTTGCAGGTCTCGGAGCGGGTTTCCCCTCGGATCCAGGAAGCTGCGGTCTTGACGTTGGGCTTGAGTCCTATCGCCGAGGATGCCGGACGGGCGAGATCGGGAATCCGAGCGATGACCATGACCGGCTGGACTGGCCGGCTGCGTCTGGAGTTGCAGCGCCTCGTCGCAGGTCACTCTGTGGCAGACCTGTACCTCCGGAACGGCCTTCTCCCCTCATCGCTCCGCCATCTGGAAGCGCTCCGCGAAGTGAATGGCCAGTCTTCTTTCGAGCCCGCGAAGGGCACGTTGGCCGGGTCTTCCTCCGACCACGTTGCCGTCGTCGCCGTTACCACCCGGCAGACCAGCTTCTTGGCTGCCGGTCGGAAAGCGGCCCCTCGGCCCCACCCCGCAGTTCAGCTCTCGATTGCAATCGCCGGGCAAATCGTCCGCCACACCACCCCGAGTGGCGCAGCAACGGAACCACTTCCCTCCCTGACCGCTGGCGCCTTGGGCAAGTCCCGGACCCTTTCCCGCTCGGCTCGAACGCTTCCAACTCCGGATCCACCTCATCCGGCGCACGGTAGATCTGCTTCAACGCTGGCGCCAGTCCCTTGCTCCGCTTCTACGAGGCGTGCCGCACCGAATACGCAACCGTGTTCATCTCGTTCAGAAGCAGCGCGACTGCCTCCTTTGCTTGCCGCCCGCCCTTCATTGCCACCTCGCAGTTCCGTTCCGGCAGCGCAAGGGCACTGCCTCCGCCGTGAAGCGATTCGCCCCGCGAACACTCCCCCCGCACCCCGCCCGTGGCGGCTCCCCTGGCAACTGCGACTACGTCGAACGTTGCGCCCCCCGCGCCAGCATCCGCGTTGCCCGCCAAGACCGGATCGGTTCGGTCCAGGACTCATGGAAGATCGTGTCCGAGGATGTCACGTACCCCGGCGCACCCTCTGCAGATTCCGCTCGAAAGCGAACTCGCGCACGGCAGATTGTCGATTCGCACCAGCCAAGCCGCAAAGGAAGGCCCGCACCCATCGCTGATTCCTTGTTGGCTTGGAGGGAGGGATGGCCCAGATAGGGCGTTGGAGCACGGGAAGTGGGGCGGTCTGCCGAGTGAAATCGGGTGTTGTTACGGTGCTGGGGACGCAGGACGGGCCGGGAATCGCCGAGTGGGGCGCTGGCAGCCGCAACGAGGGCGTGGAGGGCCCGTCCGCCTGGGCCGCGATGGACCGGACTCCGCGGCTGCGGAGCGGAATCCTCGCTAGCCGGGAGTCAGCAGCAGTTGCAGCGCCTCGTCACGGTTGCCGGCGTAGTACGTTTGCGCCTCCGGCACGGTGTCCTGCGGCCGCTGCGACAGCAGCAGCGCCAGCGCCAGGTTGTTCAGCGCCGCGGCGTTGGACGGACCGTGACCCGTGCGGATGCGGCTGCTGTCCTCCCCGAAGGAGACGTCGCGGCGATAGTGGTTGGCGCTCTCCACCTGCCAGTGACCCCGCTGCAACGCCAGCAGGTCCTGAGCCGAGGCGGCCTGCTCCGACAGCGAGGTGATGCCGTAGCTGTAGCTGCTCGACACCGGCCCGCCCAGCCGCTTGCAGGTCTCGTGCGTGATGCGGTACGCCTGCCGGGCATGCGGGTAGGGCAGCAGTTTCGGATGGGGCGTGAACACAGCGATCGAGCGCCGCTCCCAGCGCTTGTTGCGCGAGCGCTGCCAGCGCCCTTCCTGCCAACTGCGCTCCGCGCCCCGCTCCCAGTTCAGGCCCGTCAGCGTCTCGTAGGTCAGCGCGCAGTTGCCCTTGATGCGCACCAGCACCTCCCCGCCGTGCTGCTCGATGATCGCCCGCTGGATCTCCTGCCCCGCATGCCCCGCGTCCATCGTCACCGTCCGGCCGCGCAGATCCACCTCTTCCAGCAACGCCCGCAGCGCGCCTTGCTCGCCGCCTTCCTCGCGGTAGCTGCGGCTCGCCACCGGCAGGCCCTTGACATGGCCCACCAGCGTCACCGTCTCCCAGTGCTGCCCCTCCGCCGCCATCCGATTCGCCCCCCGAATGCGCTTCCCGTCCGCCGCCAGCGCCTGCGGCTGCGGCACCAGCGGCTGCGTCCAGCGCTGGATCACGCGCTCCAGCGAGGCCGGATCCGTCCGCTCCATGACTCGCTGGAACGTCGTGTCCGAAGGCGTCACGCACCGCCGCTCGCGCTCGTCCCAGCGGCACCCCAGCGCCCGTAACTCGTGCTCCTTCAGTGTCTTCGAGTACGCTTCCGCCGCCCTCCCGCCGCGCTTGCCCGCCAGCCTCGCCAACACCATCAGCGCCAGCACCACCCCCAGCGCATGCCGCTTCCCGCGGCGCCCCCGGCTGTCCTCCACATCCTCCAACTGCTTCCGCAACGACCGCAAATCCTCCGCCCCGTAGCGCACATCCACCGGCCCGCAATCCCACTCCTCCCGCTCCTGCGGATCCGCCAGCCGCTCCCGCGCTCCCGCCCGCAACTCATACACCAGCATCATCTTCTTCTGCCCGTGCTTGTCGGTGTACTTCCCGTTCGACCGCGCGTAGCCCTTGCTCAGCCCCAGCTTGATCCAGTTCGACGCCAGATACGCCGTGCCCCGGTACTTGCGCGGATCCACGAACGTCTCCGCGAGTTCGAGCGGATGCCCCCAACTCGCCTCCCAGTCCCCGCTCAGCCGCCGCAGGTTCAACCCCAGCACCCGCGAGGCCAGGTTCTTCACGCCCTGCCCCGCGGGCAGCACCAGGAACCGCGTGTTATTCCCGCACAGGTGCAAGCGCCGGAACTGCACCGCCTTGTGCCAGCCCAGCCAGCGGTCGCGCGGCCGGCACTGGAACACCCCCGTCTGCCAGCCCAGCAGCGCCAGCCACTCGCCCCGCCACTCCGCCACGTAGCGCAGCCCGCGCCCCGCGAACTGCTTGAATCCCAGATAGTGCTGCGCGTCCATCAACCCGTCCCAGCGCAGCCGCTCCTCCGGCCGGGTCGGCCGGACCACCACCTCGCTCAGCACCGGAACCTCCGCAGCACACACTGGCATCGTCATGCCCCATCAATACACGATCCCGGCCAAAAAAGCCAGTCCCTCGTCTAACTCTTTGCGACCAAGGTTACTACCCTCGAACAAGAATCAGCCGTGGCCCGCACCCATCACAACCACGACTAATGACTTTGTTTGTAACTGCCCAGGTACACGGCTTCGGTTGAGTTGCGACGACGAGGGCGGCGGGCAGTGGGGCATAGGTAGCGGAACAGAACAGGCGGACAGGGGCCGGGGATGGCGGCGATTGGCAAGCGATAGTGGAAGAGTCCGGCGGCGAGCATGATTGTGGGCAGACCGATCGTGTCGGCACGCAGTTTACACAGACAGACAAAACATGTATATATAAGAATGTTGCAAGCGCACAGGCGCTGGCGAGAGCATGCCGGGACAGTCCGAGGCAGAGCGGCGACAGGCGGGCGGGGACGTGCGCCTGGAGGACTTGCAAGCCGAGAACGAGCAGCTGCGGGCCACCCTCGAGCGCAAGGAGGCGGAGATTGCCGGCTTGCGGCAGCGCCTGGAGGAACTGGAGCGCCGAGTGGGGCTGAACAGCAGCAACAGCGGCAAGCCGCCGTCGAGCGACGGGCCAGCCAAGCCGCCGGCGCAGCAGCGCACGAAGAGCCAGCGGGGCCGCTCCGGCAAGCGCTCGGGCGGGCAGCGGGGACACACAAGGGCTCGACCTTGCGCCAGACAGACAGCCCGGATCGGATCCAGACCCACCTGCCGCCGAGTTGTGACGCGTGCTCGGCGCCGCTGGCGGCGGCCGACACGCAGGGCGAGCCCCTGCGGCGGCAGGTGTTCGACCTGCCCGCGCCCCAGCCTCCGGTGGTGACCGAGCATCAGGCGTTTGCCTGCCGCTGCGGATCCTGTGGCCGTGTGACGCGGGCGGCGTTCCCGGAAGGGGTGGGTGCGCCCGTGCAGTACGGCCCGCGGATCGCCGCCGTCGCGGTCTACCTGCAAAACGGGCACTTCCTGCCCGAAGAGCGCTTGGCAGAGGTCTTCCAGGACCTGTGCGGGGTCGCGGTTTGCTCCGCGACACTGGCGGGGATGACGCGCAAGGCGGCGGAGCGCTGGCGGAGCTGCAGCGAGCGCGTACGCGACATGATCGTGAGCCTGGACGGGGCGAAGCATCTGGACGAGACGGGCTTCCGGATCGGGGGGAAGACGCAGTGGCTGCATGTGATCAGCACGCGCTGGCTGACGTTCTACCGCACAAGCCCGCGGCGGGGCAGCCTGCTGGAGGGCCTGCGGGGCATTCTGGTGCACGATCACTGGAAGCCGTACTTCACCGTCCGGGACGTGCTGCACAGCCTGTGCAATGCGCATCATTTGCGAGAACTGCAAGCGCTAGTCGAGATCGACAGGGAGGACTGGGCGCGACGGATGCAGCTGTTGCTCAGACGGGCGAACCGGGCGGTGAGGATGGCTCTCGAGCGGGGTGTTCCGCTGCCGCGGGCGCTGGTGGAGCAGATTCAGCGCCGCTACGACCAGTGGGTCGGGGAAGCGCTGGCTTATCACGAGGCGCAGCCGCCGCTGCGACCGCCGCAGAAAGGTCGGCGGGGGCGCAAGAAGCGTCGGCCGGGACACAATCTCGCGTTGCGGCTGCGGGACCGCAAGCAAGACGTGCTGCGCTTCGTCAGCGATCCCGGTGTCCCCTTCACCAACAACCAGGCGGAGCAGGACCTGCGGATGATGAAGCTGCGCATGAAGATCTCCGGCGGGTTCCGGTCCGAGCAGGGAGCGCAGGATTTCGCCACGTTGCGCAGCGTGCTCTCGACCGCGCGGAAGCAAGGCCGCAACCGCATCGAGGCCCTCTTGCAAGGGCCGGAGGTCCTGCTCGCAGGACTGAAATTCTAGCTGCCGCCCCGAGTCCCGATCGTCCGCCCCGGACTGCACCTTGTCAAGGCCGACGCACGCTCCACTCATCTAGTACTTGCGCAGGTCATCGGACCTACCTGGGCAGTTACCTTTGTTTTGGTAAAATCAAACAACTCAGCTAATGTTCCACCAGACACGAGGGATTTCGCGCTATTTGCTTCCCTCCAGCTGTGAGACCATGCTAGACTGCGAATTCAAGAAGAAGGTACTAGGCAATGCTCTGCAACCACAAAAGCTCACTGAAATGTTTCTTCCTGCTGGCGGCACTTCTCGCTGCCTTGCTGGCAGGTTGCGGCGGCGATGATCCCGCTCCGGCACCGCCACCGCCGCCACGGCCGCCACCGCCCGCATTCGTGCCGCAAGATGTCGTTATCGAACTGGGCAGCTCCGGCGAGACCCTCACCCTGCAGACCACGGAAACAGGGGGATTTACGCGAAACGGCGAGGCCTTCGCGAGCGGAAACACGGTCGAGGCCGAAGGCAATACCTACCGCCTTGTCCTCGACAACAGCAACTGGGCAGCAGAGTACGTGGCCCCGAGACCTTGGGCAACCGCCTTGGGCACGAGCGGCGACGCTCTGCTGATCACCCGCCGGGAGGACGGCCTCTACGAGTCCGGCGAACACGTCTTCAGCAGCGGCGGAACCATTACCGCGTCGAATGGAAACCAGTACATGCTGACCTTTGTGCCCGACGACGATCAGGGTACGTGGACCGTGGACTACCTGCCGCCGGAACCCACGGCTATCGCGTTGGGAATGAGCGGTGAAACGGTACTGGTCGAACGTCTCGAGGGCGGGGGCTATGCCGTGGGAGGCCAGCGGATTGTCGACGGCTCCACCGTTCAGTCGGCGGCCGGGAATACATACCGTCTGAGCATGCAGGACGGGGAGTGGTCGGCGTCGTTCTCGCCGCCGCCGCCGATCTCGGTGCTTCTGGGCGCGTCAGGGCAGATGGTGACACTGCAGATCCGGGAGGACGGGCAGTTCGAGAAGGACGGCCAGCTATACCCCAGCGGCTCGACGGAGATGGTCGGGGGCAGCACCTACCGGCTGGTGCTGCAGAACGGCGTATGGACAGCGATGTTCGAGGCGCCGCCTCCGGTCATGGTACCCCTGGGCACGTCAGGACAGGCGGTGACGCTGCAGGTCCGGGAGGACGGGCAGTTCGAGAAGGACGGGCAGCTATACCCCAGCGGCTCGACGGAGATGGTCGGGGGCAGCACCTACCGGCTGGTGCTGCAGAACGGCGTATGGACAGCGATGTTCGAGGCGCCGCCGCCCGTAGTGGTGCCTCTGGGCACCTCAGGTGAATCAATTGTCTTGCAGGTGACGGAAAACGGCCAGTTCACGAAAGACGGGCGTCCGTATACAAGTGGCACCAGCGAGCGAACCGCAGATGGCAACACATACCGGCTCACCCTCGCGAACGGAATGTGGACCGCGACGTTCGAGGCGCCGGCAACTGTCCAGGTCCAATTGGGCAGGTCCGGGGAGACCATCACGCTGGTTGCTCGGGAGGACGGGACATACACTCTGGACGGGCAAACGTTCGCTCCGAACTCGGTCGTCGAGGCTGGCGGAAACAACTACCGTGTCGTCCTCCAAGACGGCGAATGGACCGCCGTGTATCAGCGGCAATCGATTCCCGTCGTCAGTGCCGACGGGCTAATCGTTCTCTTCAGGGAGGAGGACGGCAGCCACACCTACAACAACGAGAGGGTCCGCGACGGGGACACCATCACACAGGGGGGAAACGAGTACGAACTGTTGGAGTTGAGCGACGGCACTTGGCTCGCAACTCCCGCCTCGACTCCTGCCCGCGCGCGGGTTCAGCTTCCTGAAGGCGCCGGCACCATCACGCTGACGCGGAACGACGACGGCGACTATACCTACGACGGCAACGTCATCGACTCGGGGGACGAAATCGTGGTGAGTGGTGTCCGTTACCGCGTGACGCAGAGTTCATCGGGAACCTGGTCCGCGGCTCTAGCCTCGACATCGCCCACCCGGCCTCCCGGGGACATCACCGAGGGCGGCATTGGCGGCCCGACGCAGATCGATGAGGCCGAAGACTTCACGAAGGCGCTGTTCGACGGTGGGACCGATGAAGGTACATACGGAGTCGGATTCCTGTCCAGGGACAGTCAGGCCACCACAAGGGACAGGGGTATACTGATCGTCCCCGCAAGGCTGGATGGCCCCGATGTCAACAACCGCCACAAGTTCTCGGTTTACCAACTCATGCAGCAAGGCCTGGTTTCGCAACAGCGCACTGCCGCTGAAGTCGCCAAGGCCGAGATCGACGAGATTCTCGCCAAGATCAACCTCAAGAAGCCGCTGTACGAGGCCGGTGCCGCCTACCCGGACGATGACATCGAGGGTTCCGGCAACCTATGGGAGCAGGCGGAAGACGCGGTCGGAAAGATCTTCGGATGGACGCGCGAAGACAATCCGGATGACGTTGGCGGCATCCTCGGGAGAGAACCCTGGAGCGGTCGGCTTGACACGGACGAGGTCGACGATGTCATCGAGACGTTTCAGGAGATGGTGGCGATCCTCTCCGATGTCAACCTGTTCGAGCGGGAATTCGAGGATGAAATTGATGACGCCGGGGGAACGGACAACTATGATGCCGACGACTTCTTCGGGTCCGTCAGCTCAAGAATCCGGTTCGGATCGACTAGCGCCACCCGCTTCGGGGCCTATGCAGTGACGGACGCCGGAGAGGCCGCAGCGTCCAGCGAATGGGACACAGGCGTTTTCGCCTACACGCCCGCTGACCAGCCGCGAACCGCCGACATTCCGACCCGCGGAGAAGCGACATTCCGTGGCAACACGGTGGCCGTTTCCGACGGCTCGAGCGGAACCACGGCGGCGGACGACCCGAAACTCTACGCTGGCAAGATTGAACTCGTGGCAAGCTTCTCGAAGCGCCAGGTAAGCGGCACCATCACGGAACTGAAAGACGAGGACGGCCGCGCTCTCGAGGTCGAGAGCACCGATACGTTTCGCAATGAGACCGTCGATGAGATCGTCCTGCCCGCAGCCGGAGCCAGTGGCACCCTAGGCTTCTACCAGGTTTCTGGTGAGGACAACGCAACGATTTCGTTCACGCGCAACCTGCGCTCCGAATCAGGGGATTCCACATTCAGGGTGCAACTCGTCGATGAGGCCACGGAAGCGCTCGGGATTTGGACACTTGACAAAACGGAGCTGGATCTGGATCTGGAGGGCTCGTTCGGCGCAACGAGAAGCGGGAGCGTTACGGCCCCCAAGCTTCCGAGACTCACCGATGACGGTGGAGAGGTAGATGCGGACACGATCGCGCTCCTGCTGACAAGTGACAACGTCGCAATCTCGACCGACGATCCTGATGACGAGAACACGATCACGCTGAGCAATTCGGCGCTCGGCATGACGCATGGAACCAATCTGCAGGATCTGATCGACTGGTACGACGACAATCCCGACGATGCCTGGGTCGACGACCTCGAAGACCTCCACCCCTCCAGGAGCGTTACCGAACGCGGGGACGTTTACTTGACAACAGCGCGGAACGAGATCAGAAGGCTGCGAGACCTGATCAACAGCTCGTCTGAGCAGGACCGGTTTGACACCCCAGGAGACAATCCGCTCATGACCGGTCCCAGCAACAATCGGGTAGAAGTTGACCGAAGCTATCTGACCAGCAATGCCCAAGCAGCCTTGGAACTCGTGTTCGGCGCCGGCGAAGCGCCTGCTCTAGACGGCGCCACCGCGGAGGATTTGCACGCCAACTTAGCGAGCATGTATTCAGGCCTTTCCAGCGAGAGGAACTTCGCGTCCGCATTGGATACAGGTGAAATCTTCGCAGGTGAGGGCCCCTACAATTCCGATGAAATCAGCGACATCTTTGATGCGCGCGATTTTGATTTTGCGCTTCGATTCGCCAGCACTGAATACACCCGTTTCGGGGTCTGGTCGCAATCGGCGCCGATCTCCGCGGTTGGGACGCTCTCCGGAAACGACATCGAGCACGGCGCTTTCGGATACAGTCCCCTGGAACCCGAAACGACCAACCTAACCTTTGTCGCGGACTACGAAGGAAAGACGCTCGCGGTCGATACCCGTAGCGGGGATCTCTACGGCGGCACGTTCGAGCTGACCGTCAATTGGGGTGAAAGTACGGACAACATCACTGCAAGGGTCATCAACCTCAAGGGCGTGCAGGGCACCAGCGACTACTTCGAGCACGATAGCAAGGATGTAGGAACGATTTTCTTCTCCGGGATGGACATCGAGGGGAGCGGTACCGCAGCATTCGCAGGGGCGGGCGCTACCGTTCGATTCCGCTACAGGGACAGTGGTGTCCAAGATGGGGACCTTACGGGAGCAGCGACCCTGAGCGGAGAGTTCGTGGGCGATGACCACTCGGAAGGCCCCCTCGGAGTACTCGGAGTCTGGTCAATCGCTGAAACCGACGGGCTGAACTTCAGGGGGTCGTTCGGAGCAGACCTGCAACCGTAGTCGCGCGTTGCAGCCGCAACGACCGGCACTCGCGGGCGGGCTCGGGAAACGAGCTCGCCCGCTTTGTTTCGCCACGATGCACGCATGGCAGTGCACTCCTTTGTTGCTCGGGCTCTCGTGTCGCGCTTCCGCACGGAAAGCCTGGATCGAGGCCAACTGCAATGGAATCGCAATCGGGCATCAACAGGGACTGAGTTCCACTACGGCTAGTCGCCGATTGCCGGTCGGCATCCAGACATTCCGCGAAATCCAAGGGACAAACCCCTACTACGTGGATCGGATCGGCATCGCTCGGCGGCCAGCGAGGAAGCCAAGCACCAACTCCCGTCACGGCCGCGGCGGTTCGGCAAGAGCCTCTTCGCGGGATACGCTGACGCAGCAGCTAGAGGGGAACTTGGAACTGTTCACGGGGCTGGAGGCACATCGGCTCTGGGACCGTCAGTAGCCGCCCGGCCGTACGGGTCGACTCCAGCGGTGTCAACGCGAACGTGGATGGGCTCCTGGACACAGACAGCGGCGGGTAAATGGATGCCGTTCATCGTTCGACAGGGCGGAGCGGCGTCATACGGCGGCCCGTGGGCGGATCCGAAATCTGATCCACAGCCTGCGCCAGCAGACCGGTTGACGGGCCGAGTGAGCTGACGGACTGGCCGCATCAGGATCGCAGACGTTCCAAACGATCCGAACTGGAACCCATGGCGCAGTCTCGTCTGATTCGCTGAAGCTCGTGTGCAGACGGGCCGCCAACCCGGAGCGGAACTGGGGAATTCGTTCCCATGCCCTCGTCGAGCCCCGCTCCCACTGCGGCAAGCTACATACCATTACGCCGCTTCGAATTCTTCGCGTGTGGTTCTAGCCGACGATCTCCCCTGGGCCGAAAGGGCAGTCGCCTGGCCACTGTCGCCGGAACCGCTTCGGGCCAACCCCCCTTCGGAGTTCTCGGCCGGGTCTCGGCACCCGGAGGACTAGCCTCGATTCCCAACGGTCATCAAAGATGTGACCGGCCGGCCGTCAGAAGAAGCGCAGGTGGAGGGTGCGGTTGTCGAGCCAGGGAATAGGTTCCCGGATATCGGCATAGCCGGCGGCTAGCAGCAGCGGGTTGTTGGCCCGCCGCCCGAGGCTGACGGTAATCTCGCTGGCGCTGATCTCGATGCTGGCACTGGCATGCACCAGCTTGTGGAAGAGGGTGCTGGCCTTGGCGACCTCGAAGCCGTTGCCGAGGCGCTGGCCGAGCAGGCGGTACAGCGAGCTGGCCATCACGGTGAGCTGGACGTCGAGATCGACCTTCATCGGCACGGCGGCCGACAACGCGTCCATGTGGAAGAAGTCGATGGCGTCGGCGATGGTGTTCTCGATCACCATGCGGCGCGCATAGCGGTCGATCAGGCGGGCCGCCGGCTCGTCCATCTGGTTGGTCAGCAGCAGGGTCGGCTTCTCGTGGCCGAGATCGGTGATGGCGATCTGGCGGATGGCGGCCGGGTAGCCCTTGAGGCGGATGGTGCGCTCGAGGATGCGCGGCGTGCGGTAGATGCGGCCGACGTTGGCGAGGGTGACCTTGCGCCAGTCCGCGGCTGGCGCGGCGAGCAGTTCGGCGACCATCTTGTGCGAGCGCCTGCGCAGGGTCAGGAAGGCGATGCCGAGCTGGTTGAGGCGGGCGAGGTTGGCATAGGTCGTCAGGCGGGAGTCGAAGACGAGTTCAGCGGGCAGCTGGCCGGTGCGTTCGCGCCAGGCTTCGGCGAAGCGCAGGATCTCGTCGTTCTGGCTGTGCTTGCGGAGCTGGGCGTTGGCCCAGGCGCGAACACGCGCGCGTCGGCGTCGCGGGCGAGGAAGGCGAGCACGCCCTTCTGGCGGCGGCTGCGCTTGGACACGTAATGGCGTTCCAGCAAGGCGTCGTCGCCGTGGTAGGGGATGGTGTGGAAGTCGAGGTCGAAGGAGCGTCCGGAGCCGAGGCCGGGGCCGAGGCCATGGGCGGCGTGGTGGAAGGCGTCCATCAGCGGGGGGCAGAGGCGGGGGTCGACGCGGCCGCTGTACTCGGTGAGGGTGGCGCGCTTGGGGACGGCGTTGAGGCCGGCGAAGAGGGCGAGGCCCTGGTCGAGGGTTTCAGGCATGACCCGGGCCGGCCGGCCGATACCCCAAAGCTTGAGCGCGAGCAGGGAGCGGAAAGCGCAGCCGGGAGGGATCATCGCGCTGCCCGGCAGGCCGTGACGCTCGAGCAAGCGGTCGAGGCCGAGACGGGCGAGATCGGGGGCGAACAGGAACAGGCCGCCGAAGTCGGTGCGGAAGCGGCGGGGGGAGAGGTCGAGAGCGCGGCGGTCGGCGACGGGGGCCGGCTGGGGCTGGGCGCCCTGGGCGCGCTGTGCGTGGGTGCGGCGCCAGAGCTTGGGCAGGCCGGCGCGCTTGAGGACCCGGGCGACGGTGGTGGCACTGACGGGCAGGGCCTGCTCGGCGGTGAGGTGGGCGGCGATTTCGGCAGCAGAGAGATGGCGCTGCTGGCGCAGGGCGAGGATGAGCTGGTCGCGGTCGGGGCCGGGCCGGGGCTGGCTGTGGCCGCGACGGTCGGGGAGGAAGAAGAGCCGGTCGGGCTGCTGGAGGAAGGCGGTACGGAGATTGCGCAGGGTGCCGGGGGCGTAGCCGAAGAGGCGGGCGGCCTCGTCGAGGGGGGCGTTGTCGACGAAGAGCGCCCGGAGGGCCTCGTAGCGGCGGTGGGTGCTGTTGTGGGGGACGAGGAAGCGTTGGGCGAGGTCGTGCATCTATTAGTGCCTGTTAGCCTTTGATACCCACTATACTTCAATTGCAATTTCGAGTCAACTGCCGAATGGGTTGCAGGAGCCTGGGCAGCGGAGCCGGCTGGATGGATGGACAGGTCGGGCAGGTAGGGAACGACTTGGGAGAACTGCGGGCGAGGGTTTCGGCGAGATTGGCCAGGAGAAGCCGCATAACTGTATATGGTTATTAATGAGTGACTTATATTGAATAGATGCACGGCTTGGGCCCGTGTGGACGGGAATCGCTGGCAAGGCCCGCGGGAACTCCCGGCCTGCCGTGGGCGAGGCGCTGACGCCACCGATCCAGAAGGCCGCCTGTTCCGGGCGGTGTGTCCTATAATTTCATGGACACACATTGGAAATCAAATGAAAACAATCACAAATAGTAACTGCCCAGGTACTCTTCAGATACAGGAGCCCCAATCGATTGGATGAATAGAGGGGCTCACTTGGAGTGCGGTCCGCTCAGCATGCGTGCATCCGAACCGGGTGGAGTGTGGCGGCTAGGCTCCCACCCTCGCCAGCAGAGCGGCCGGCCCTTGCAACAAGGCCTCGATGCGGTTCAGGCCCTGCTTGCGCGCCGTCGACAGCACACTACGCAGCGTGGCGAAGTCCTGCGCACCCTGCTCGGAGCGGAACCCGCCCGAGATCTTCATCCGCAGCTTCATCATCCGCAAATCCTGTTCGGCCTGGTTGTTCGTGAACGGCACCCTCTCGTCCCTGAGAAATCGCAACACCGACTCCCGCCTGTCCCTCAGCCGCAACGCCAGATTATGTCCCGGCCGACGCTTCTTGCGGCCCCGCCGTCCCGGCTTGGCCGGCCGCAACGGCTCCAACCCCTCGTGATACGCCAACGCCTCCCGCACCAACTTGTCGTAACGCCGCTCGATCCTCTCCAGTAGCGATCGCGGCAGCGCCACCCCCCGCTCCCGCACGATGTCCACCGCCTGCTTCGCCCGCCGCAGCAACTGCTGCATCCGCCGCGCCCAGTCTTCCCCGTCGATCTTCGCCAACGCCTCCAGTTCCCGTAAATGGTGAATGTTACACAGCGCGTGCAGCACTCCCGGCACCTTGAAATACGAGGCCCAGTGGTCATGCACCAGGATGCCTCGCAACCCCTCCAGCACGCCACCCCGCTGGCGGCTCGTCCGGTAGTGGGTCAGCTGCGCCGTGCTCAGCACGTGCAACCACTGCCCCTGGCCCGCAATCCGGAATCCCGTCTCGTCCAGATGCTTCACTCCGCTGGCGCTTACCAGCAGCTCCCGGACCCGCTCGGTCCAACTCCGCCAGACCTGCGCTGCCTTGCGGCTCATCCCCGCCAGCGTCGCCGCGCACAAGGCCACCCCGAACAGGTCCCGGAAGATCTCCGCCAGTCGATCCTCGGGCAGGAAATGGGCGTTCTGCAAGTACACCGCCGTGGCCGCGATCCGCGGCCCGTACTGCACCGGCGCGGTCACGCCCTCCGGGAACGCGGCCCGCGTCAGCTGTCCGCACTGCTGGCAACGACAGCCCCAGGCCTGGTGCTCGGTCACCTCCGGCGGTGTCGGTGCGGGCAGATCATAGACCTGCCGACGCTGGGGCTCGCCCTCCACGTCGGCCGCCGACAGGGCCGCTCCGCACTCGCGGCAACCGGACGGCAGGTGGACCTGGGTCCGGTCCGGTGTGTCGGTCTGGCTCAGCGTCGCGCCCTTGTGACCGGGCTGCCCACCCGAGCGCTTGCCGGACCGCCGACGCTGGCTGCGCGTCCGTTTCGCTGCCGCTGGCTTGGCCGGCCCATCGCTCGACGGTGGTTTCCCGCTGTTGCTGCTGTCGAGGCCCAATCGCCGTTGCAATGCCTGCACTTGCTCTCGCAACGACTGCAACTGCCTCGTCAACTCCTCATGGAGGGCCTGCAACCGGGCGTTTTCGGCCTCCAACTGAGTGTTCTTGGCCTCCAACTGCGCATTCTTGGCCTCCAATTGCGCATTCTTGGCCTCCAATTGCGCCTGACGCGGCTCGCTGTTCGCTCGCTCCATCTTCATCCCGCTGACGCCGGTACTGCTCGTCGCGAGCGCATCGGCTTGCTCACAACGGTCCGGATGCCCACAACATTACTATTGCTAACTGGTTTCCCAGCGGAAAGTCAAGTGCTGCGGAATTCTGGCCATCCCGGTGAGCGGTTCCCGTGGAACCATCCGGCCTCCCCCCTTTTCAGTACGCATCACCCGAGTACGAGTGGGGGTACCTGGGCAGTTACCACAAATACGTGATTCCAATCACGGAAACACCCTGGAACGAATAGACTTTGAGCCCAGGAGGTCCCCGATCTCTCACATCAGGAACTTAGTTGGGTATCGAGGCTAGCAGACTTGGAAGTCGGTCCTCCGCGTCCGGACCGTTCTGCACGTAGCAGTACAGCTCCTCGCGGAACACCCGGTTCTGGTGGGATGGGTGGCTGGCGCTGTCGTGGGACCCCTGGGACTCGGTCACGCTCGTGCAAAGCGACACCCTGTTGGCGGGAATGTAAGACTGCACACTCGTGGGCATCGGAAATGGCGCACCTGAGGGCCGGCGCGGACCGCGAGTTCTGAGCCGGATTGGGAGCGGGGAAGTGGGAGGATCAGGGCATCCTAGCGACATCACTCAACAAGGGGGGCGCAATGTTCGACAGCGACAAGAGGGTGCTGGTGCGGCACTATCTGGAGCAGGGGGTGGCCCAGGCGGAAATCGCACGCGGGCTGAGTGTCGGGAGGCGCATCGTGTACAACTGGATCGCAGCAGACGGGAAGTTGGGAAAGGGGGCCTGCGAGGGCGAGTACGGGCCGAGACCGTCGCGAGCTTCGAACCTCGACTGCTTCAAGGGGATCATTGCAGCCCGCTTGGTGGCCTATCCGCAACTGAGCGCGGTACGGCTGTTTGATGAGGTCAAGGCGGCTGGCTACACGGGGGGATACGACCAAGTCAAGCGGCCTGTGAGGGAGGTGCGGCCGCGGGAAGCGGAGGAGCCGGTGGTGAGGTTGAAAACAGCGCCAGCGCATCAGGCCCAAGTGGACTTTGCCGTATTCCGGTTGCCGTGGGGCAAGCGCCAGGCGCTGATGGCGGTGCTGGGCTACTCGCGCCGGATGTGGCTGAGGTTCTACCGGCGCCAGACGAGGATGGTGGTGATCCGCGGGCCCGAGGAGTCGTTCTCGTATTTGGGCGGCGTGCCCGTGGAACTGTTCTTCGAGCAGATGAAGGCGGTGGTGATCTCGGACCGGCGCGCTTGGGACGGGGGCCTGATTGAGAACCCGGAGTTCCGAGCGTTCAGCGACTACTGGGGCTTCATGTCAATGGGCATCGAAAATGGCACACCCATCCGTGCGTGACGCACTTGACGAGGCCCCCAATCTCCGCGATCACCATCTCCCGGTTGATCGCTCCGTTGCCTTGGCGACTTAGCGCGTCCTCCCACTGTCGAAATCAAGTCCAAGCGTCCTCTTCGTAAGCCTTAAGGGCGTGGTTTGGTCCGTCCGGCTGTCCGGCGAGTGCTTCAACTGACGCTACCCGGCGCATGCCCGCATGAATTCGCGACCGAGAGAAGCCGATCGCGAAATCGCAGGCTTCCTGGCAGCTCGTTGCCAGGCCGGATCCCCGAGAATTGCGGCCTCTGGTGATTAGCTCGCCCGCTATTCTGTGGTGTGGACCCAAGGGCACTCCATCTCGCTTGGGAGGTACAGAAGGGGTCAAAACACACGGACGAAACCGCCTTCGACGCGGTAGCGCTGGTAAGAGTAGAGCGATAGGTTCGCTATCCTATCTTCGCGGATGAAAGACACTGATGGCGAGAACCCGCCGAACTGGATCAGGCGGTTGTGGACCTGAAGCCGAGAGAACCAAAGGCGAGTATTCGGCGGGTCAGGTCCGAACAAGGGCAGAGGCTGTTCGAATTTCGTCAGGAAGAGCTGTTGTGCCGCGGCCATCGTGAAACCTAGCGGCAAGTCGTAGGTGCCCATGACGCCGACCCACCTCGATCGGTGTCTGGTCGATAAACGGTCGGTCTTCTCACGTCCGCTTCCGCCCATGAACCTCAGGTTCAGGGACGGCAGGAGCGTGTAGTTGACGAAGGCCTGGCTGTTCCAGCTCAGGCCCGCTTCGCCGATCGGCCCTTCGGTCGAGAGCGCTGTCTGGCGGGATAGCTCCACGCTGCCGCCTGCCCAAATGCGAGGCATCACCAAGCGGAGAGCCTCGACCTGCAGCCCGTACTGCCGGCTGTAGGGCCGGCCGTTGACGCCGCGCCGGTCCGCCTTGAACAGCACGCTGAAATGCCCTCGGTTGCTGAGAAAGCGAGGACCGGCGTAGACGCCATAGTTGTGATCGTCGAACTCTCCCCCCGAGTATTCCCGGCGATAGACGAGTCCTCCGACACGAAGGCGAGTGGCCACGCCTGGAATCCATTTGAGGTGGGGCAGCGGTTTCTGGATCTCGGCGGTTAGAGTTCCGACGACTCCGATACCGCTCTTTGCGCGCGCTTGGTCGTCCAGTTGGAACGGCAGGCCAAAGATATCGACTGTTTGCGCCGACGTCGAGGTGTTGACGTTCGTATCGGGGGCGAGGGCTAAGCTCAGACTCCCTGACGCACGTTTCCGAGCGCGGCATATCTGGATGAAGCGTCGGACGTTCATCATCACCTGGGGGGGGACTTTCGCACCCAGTACACGCAAGAAATGCTGCTCAGCGGCCCAACAGTCGTCACCCAGCATGTGCTTAATGAGATTCGTCGGTGGTGCCTGGCAGTGTCCCCGGGAAAACAGGCCGCGGGCCAGCTCGAGCCGTACTCGCAAATTGTCCGATTCTTTGACGAGAATTCCCCTGAATGAACGAACTGCCAGGTCGAAATGCTCCTTTGCAGAAGGCTCTGCCGGCTTGGATCCCGCGCGCACCGCGGCATCTCCGACGGCGAGTGCTGCCAGTCCCATAGAGAATGTGGCTTGGGTGGAGTCCGGACGGGCTTCCGCTACGGGTTTGATGACCGATAGAGCTTCCTCACCACGTCCCAGGTTCAGCAGACGGTCGGCTGCGACCACCGCCGCCATGACCTGATCGTCGGTCGGCGCATTTGAATCGGTGTCGGCAGCCCGGACGGGCGCCGGTAGCGTTAGCACTCCGGTCAGCACGAGGGTCAGGAGGTGACTCGTCCGCGACAGGAGAACCGACAACGCCTGGGATAGCGTGCCGCCCGACTTCGGCTGACAGTTGGCCACCTCAGCGGCTCGAAGTGCCGCCGGAGGTATCACTTGTGCGTGTAACATGGGCAAATTGGCCCTGGGATTCGAATGGCTAGCCGCCGCTAAGCGGCGTAGCGGCGCTATGGCCGCCCGCCTTGGTCCGGTGCCGGATCGTCTCCGACACCCCGATCGAATTGCATGGATTACTCTCCTTCTGAAGCGGTCCGCCGCTCGGGCGGCGGGATCCCACCCCGCTTGAGCGCCTAGAACCTAACTTTCTGCTGACACTATCAGTATATCCACCGGCGGTGCCTCTCTCGTGCGGAACAAAACGTTTCGCAGAGGCTCCGGCGGGGAGCCTGACAGACCTTCCGCGAGCGCGACAGTGCCTAGCAAGAGCCGGTTGTTCCTAGCGCCCGCGACTGGCTTCATTTCATTGGACGTGGCTCAGGACGAATCGGTGACGAGTCGTGTACAAGATTGTCTGCAAAAGGCCGACGGCGGTGGGAATGGCCATCGTCCGAATGTCCTGATTCCACAGAACCAAGGTGCTGGCTGGAGCTGATAGTCGACTCTCCCCTTGCGGACCATTGGGTAGGCGTGGGGATTCCTCCTGCTCGCAATGGCTCGCGACCAGTCTGGCGCGTCCGTGGTGACGAGCTAGGGCAGCTATGTCCTGTGTCGTGCAACTGTACCCGCCACCATATGAGCCTCAGAAGGGAATTGGACCGATTCATGGCTCTCTGGGTAGGACTAGCATGGTTCCGGCCTTCTAGATCCTCGCAGTTGCCACAGCCGTTGTCTCCTGGTGTCAGGGCTTCAGAGCGACGATCTAGGTAACCCTCACCGACACCAGATTCCGTGTTCGTTGTGAAGCGAATTGTCGGGGGAAAGTGGTGACAAACGGCGATTGAGGCGTGTCTTCCCGCAGTGCCGCAGTTGGAGGCGGGGCAGCGACTCGACAGTGCGGCGATCCGGGCGGTCGTGCGGCTGTTGTAGCCCGGACTATTTCGCTAGGCAAATCTCACTTTGTTTCTGCAGTTGAAGCGGAGATTTCTCAAGTAGATTCGCTACTGCAGAAAGGAGTTGAGGGTAGTGGCGGAGATTCCAGTTGGGGGAGTGGATCGGGGGGGATTTCTAGTAGCAGAGAGGGGCGGGGTGTTCGGGCAGGGTCGAGGAGTGGGGAAGGTAGAGTCGATCGGGGTTGGGAGGAGGGGCTAGCGTGTTGGGGAGCGGCGGAGCAGGTCGTTCCAGTCCTTGGCGCCGACGGGACGGAGGCGGCTGAAGTGGGGGGAGTGGAGTCGGATGGCGTTGGCAGCGAGGTCGCCGGCGGGATCGGCGTCGTAGGCGCAGATGGTCTGGGGAGGGTGGAAGGGCTGCAGCCAGCGGGGGAGAGCGGAAGCGACGCCGGCGGTTGTCCAGCGACAATTAAAAATTCCGGGTAGCGACAACTAAAAGTTCCGGGTGAGCCTCGTAGTTGGCGGCTAGACTCGACCCTTCCTCGGGAGGGTTGAGGCGTTGATCAAAGACCAACAAGTGAGGCTACTGATGAAGGAACTCAGAAGGAACAAGCCGCTGGCAACGGCGGCGGCGAAAGCGGGCATGAGCGAGCGCACGGCCCGCAAATGGCGCGATAGCGGGAAGCTTCCGAGCGATCCCAGGCCAGCACGGCACTGGCGGACGCGGGAGGATCCGTTGGAAGCGCTGTGGCCAGAGGCGGAGGCACTGCTGCGAGCGGACCCGGGATTGCAGGCGAAGGTGGTGTTTGAGGAGCTGCTGCGGCGCCATCCGGGGCAATTGCAGCCCGGGCAGTTGCGGACGTTGCAGCGACGATTCCGGGCCTGGCGCGTGCGGCAGGGTCCGGACAGGGAAGTCTATTTCGAGCAGGAGCGGGAGCCGGGGGCGCAGTGCCAGTCGGACTTCACCGACATGGGCGGGCTGGGAGTGACGATCCGGGGCGAGCCGTACAAGCACCTGGTATACCGTTTCGTGCTGCCGTACTCGAACTGGGAGAGCGTGGCGATCGCGAGTTCGGAAACGTTCGAGGCGCTGGTCGGAGGACTGCAGGAGAGCCTGTGGGAACTGGGCGGGGTGCCCCGGGAGCACCGGACCGATAATCTGTCGGCGGCGACGCACGAGTTGCGCCAGTCCGGCGGGCGGGCGTTCAACCAGGCGTACGAGGAGTTTCTGGCGCATTACGGGCTGGAGGCGAGCCGGAACTATCCGGGGAACGCGCACGAGAACGGGGACGTGGAAGCGGCGCACGGGCATTTCAAGACCGCGGTGGACCAGCGGCTGCGCCTGAGCGGGACACGGGATTTCGGCTCCGTGGAGCGCTACTCGCGGTTGCTGGACGAGATCGCCGGGCAGCGCAACAGTCGGCGCGGGGAGCGGCTGGCGGCGGAGCAGGCGGCGTTGCGGCCGCTGCCGCCGCGACGGCTGCCGGTGTACCGGGAAGAGCGGCGCACGGTGACGCGCGGGAGCGTGGTGCGGGTGGCGAGCAAGGCGTACTCGGTGCCGTCGCGGCTGATCGGGGAGAAGCTGACGGCGCGGCTGTACGCGGATCGCGTCGAATTGCGCTATGGCGGGGAACTGGTGGCGCGCCACGACCGGGCGCTGGGCAAGCAGCTGGGCCGGGTGGACTACCGGCACGTGGCGCACGCGCTGTTGCGCAAGCCGGGGTGTTGAATCCCGCAGTATTCCGGCGGCAGATTTTCAGATTGTTCCGGCGGCAGGAGGGGGAGTTTTTCCGGATTGTTTGTGATGTGTGACAGGTAGGAAGGGTCCTGTCGACAGGGGGTTTGACGGCAGAGTCGGGGCGTTTGCGGGGAGGCCGGAACGGTGGCGATGGTGCGTTTGGTCCGGGCTGGATGGGTGCTAGCAGGGAGCGAGCAGTTGCAACAGGTCGTTCCAATCCTTGGCGCCGTGGGGGCGCAGGCGGTGCAGGCGGGGATGCTGGCGGCGCAGGGCGCGGGCGGCCTGGTCGCCAGCGGGATCGGCGTCGTAGCCGCACAGCAGGGGGAGGTGCTGGAAGGCGTGGAGCCAGCGGGGCAGGCGGCGGGCGGTGCCGGCGGTGGAAGCGACGAGGCAGTCGGGGGGCAGGTCGGGGGCGGGCAGCAAGACGGCGGAGAGGGCATCGACGGCACTCTCGGTGAGCAGGACGGCGGCGGGCGGGGCGGACCCGGTGGTCAGCCAGAAGCCGCCACGGTCGCGGCGGGAGCCGGGGGCGAGCCCCTTGAAGGTGGAGGAGTCGGGGAGCGGGCGGGTGCCGACGAGTTCGGCGCCGACGGTCGCGGAGGAGCGGTCGCGGCAGGTGAAGACGGCATTGCGGCGGCGGTCGGCGTAGAGCGTGCCGGCGTGGAGGTGTTGTTCCAGCAGGGCGGGGTCGAGGCCGCGGAGCCGTACCAGGAAGTCGCGCACGGGCGGCCAGTGGGCCGCGACGGGAGCGGGCAGGCACAGCGCGGCAGGGGACGGATGCGGGGCGGCCGGGGGTAGCGGCGGGCCGTCAGCGAGGAAGGCGACCGCCTCGCGGAAGCCGCAGCGACGGGCGTGCATGACCAGATCGATCGCGCCGCCGCCGCCGTGGCCGCCGGCGTGATCGAAGAACTGGGTGCCGCGGATGCTGAGCACCGAGCCGTCCCGCCGCCAGCGTTGGCGATGGCGCGGATCGCGCTGGTAGCCGAGCCGCTCGGCGAGCGGCTCGAGGGGTCACGGACGCAGTTCCTCGCAGGCGCGGCGGACGTGCTCGGCGCTGACCGTGCGGGCCTGCTCGAGGGCAGCCGCCGCCAGCGCGTAATGGGCCAGCGCGCTGACCTGGCGGGGCAGGCCGTGGGAGGCCTGGAACAGCGCCTGGCAGGCGGCGGGCTCGAACAGGTCCAGCTCGCAGCCGGCCCGGGCGAGAGCGTGCCGCAGGTAGGGCTCGAGTTCCTCGCGGCGCAGGCCGTTGAGGTGGTAGCGCATCACGATGCGCTGGGTCAGGGCCTCGTGATGGGCCAGTCCCAGCCGCCGCCGCAACTCGCTCTGGCCGATCAGCAGCAGGCACAGCAGGCGCCGCGAGTCGAGGCCGAAGTTGACCAGCAAGCGGAGTTCGTCGAGCACGTCGTGGCGCAGGTACTGGGCCTCGTCGATGATCAGCAGGGGGAGCTTCCCGGCCTCGCTGAGGCGCTCGACTTCGTGCCGGATCAGTTGGCAGGCCGGAGCGCGGTAGCGCGGCGTTTCCAGCCCCAGGGCCCAGCCGATCGCCTGATAGGTGTCGATCACCGTGCCGGTCGTGAGTCGCACATAGCCCACGCTGTAGAGGCTGTCATGGAGGTTGTCGGCGAAGCGGCGGCAGGCGCTGGTCTTGCCGCAGCCGGGCTCGCCGGTGAGCAGGCCGATCCCGCGCAAGTCGAGCAAGTGCCGCAGGCGGGAGTCGGTTTCGGTCGCGTCCTCGGAGGCGAACAGCTCGGAGCTGCGGGCGGGGGATTCGAAGGGCAGGCAGGCGAGGCCGAAATGCTGGCGGTACATCAGGGTTGCTCCCGGGAGTCGGATGGCTGGGAGGCCAGCTGGCGCAACCGGAGCTGCTGCCTGGCCGGGGAGCGGGGCTGGGCGGAGGTCTCGGGCCGGGCGGGAGTCTTCGGCTGGTCCGCAGCGGGCGGCCGACTGCGTCGCGCGCGGGCGTTGGCCTCCAAATCGACCCGGGTCGCCTGGCTGGTTTCGCCGTCCTCGTGCAGGACCGTCAGGGCCCGCTCGGGGGGCGCGTCGGGCTCGACCACCAAGGTGACCTTCCGGCCGTCCAGGCCGGCCACGGTCTCGTACTGGAGGCCCCGCAGGTTGACCGTGCGGGCGCGGCTGACGCGGCGCACGAAGCGGTAGCTGAAGATCCACCCCAGGTCGATGTCGGGTCCGGCATAGCGCACGTTGTCACTGACCCGTGCCAGGCGGTCCAGAGGCGTTTCGCCGTCGAGGCCGCAGTGGGGCGCATGGTGACATGTTGCGGTGCGGGGAATGTTGCGATGCGCCGGAATGCGCTTGTCTCTCAGCGGTGAACCCGGACTCTCCGCAACATTCCTTTCTGCGCTCAGAGTGACCGGAGGAACGCCATCACCCCTCGATCCTCCTTCCACGGCCGCGTCGGTCCCTCCTCGACCGCATCGCAGAGTGCCATCGCCCGCGCCTTCATCTCGAGGTCGATCTCGGCGTAGATGTTGGTTGTATCGAGACTGACATGGCCGAGCCAGGCACGTATGGTATTGAGATCGACTCCGGCGCGTACGAGGCTGCAAGCAGCCGTGTGTCGAAGCACATGCGGGGTTGTCGTCTTCCCGGACAGTTCCGGCACTGCCGCTGCACAGCGCTCGACCACGCGATAGATGCCGAAGCGGGTATAGGCCCTGCCGTAGCGGCTGGAGAACACGGGGTCGCCGTTTGAGCGCCCTGCTGTCTGTTCCGCCACCACCCGTTCGGTTTCCTTCCACAGCGGGCATTGGCGGACTTTGCCGCCCTTGCCATGGAGAGTGGCAAGGGCAGAGCCTCCGTTTCTTTGGCTGAACGCAATGTCGGCGATCCGGAGCCCGGAGGCCTCCGAGACGCGGGCACCGGTGTTCACGAGGAAGATCAGGATGGCGTGTTCGGTGCGGCCCCTTGGCGTTTTCCTGTCGGGGGCGGCAAGGAGGGCGTCCGTCTCCGCCCGGGTCAGCCAGGCGACCGGCTTCGGCGCTGCCCGCTTCACCGGGATGGCGCGGATGTGGCCGCACCAGGCGACCAGGGCGGGGTCGCGGCTGGCCACGAAGCGGGCGAAGGCGCGAACGGCGGTCAGGCGCCGGTTCCGGGTCTCCACGGAGCAGCCACGCTCCGTCTCGACATGGTCGAGGAAGGCGCGCAGCCTTTCGGCGGTGAGATCGTCGATGACCAGCCGGTCGATCGGTTTCCGGGCTCCTGCGCTGATGAATGGCAGCAAGAGGGTGAACGTATCCCGATAGCTCTGTCGGGTGTTCTCCGCCAGGTTCCGTTCACTGACGATGTGCTCTTCGAGGTAGCGCCGGAGCCACGCCCCCATTGTCCTGCAATCACGCATCTTGATCTCCCTTCATGTAGTGTTCATAGCGGAGCGATGCCTGAACGAGCCTTTCCGGGGTCATGCTCAGGTAGACTTGGGTTCCGGCCGGGTTCCTGTGACCGAGGTCGGTGGAGAGCACCGGCAACAGTCGCTGCACGTCGGCGCCCTGCCGGTACCAGGCGTTCAGCCGTCCGACGGCGAATCCGTGCCGGAACGAATGCAGGCAGGGACCCCGGCACCTGCTGTCCCCGCCGCCGATCCCGGCATCGCGGAGCAGCTTGGCGAAGACATTCCTGACGACTCCCGCCAACAGGGGTGTTCCGTCACGGTTCGCGAGGAAGGCCGAATCCCGTCCCTCCGGCTGCGGGCGCCGCAGGCGCCTGGCGGCGTGGTCGCGCAACACATGGGCGAGCCGTTCCCCGACCGGAACCAGGCGCGACTTGTAGAACTTCGAATCGCGAACGGTGAGCACCGCGTCATCAAGGTCGACATCCGCGAGCGTCAGTCGGAGCGCTTCGCCGCTGCGCAGTCCGGATCCGTGCAGCAGCAGGATCAAGGTCCTTAGGGTGTCGCCGTCCAGTTGCCTTGCACGGGCGCGGGAGGCTGCGGTCGAGCCGAGAAGACGCCGAACTTCGTCCCCAGTGTAAATGTAGGGCGGCAGGGGCGCCGATGCCCTCGGCTCGCTCTCCCGTTCGGGCAGCGGAAACCGGGTCGCGTGGCCGCGACTGATGGCAAAGCGGTACAATCCAGACAGAGCAGTGTACTTGGCATTCCGATAGCTGGTCGGCGGTCGGGTCCCTGCGAGGAAGGTACGGACCGCGTCCCTCGTGACCGCATCGCAGGGGGCATCCGCATCGACCCCCTTCAGGAACCGACGCAGTATCCTGGCACCGTCATCGAACTTCGTGCCGTGGGATCGCCGCCAGAGGATGTACGTGTCGATGGCCTCGCCCAGAGTCATGACAGGTCTCCCGGATCGCAATCCGCAACCTCGCGCAGGGCCTTGAGATCGATTCTTGCGTAGATCGCCGTGGTGGAGGGGCTGCGGTGGCCGAGATAGTCTCCGATCACCTTCATCGACATCCCCTGGTCGAGAAGGTGCTGGGCTGCCGCATGGCGCAGCGCATGCGCCCCGCGACACGGTGCCCGTATGCCGAGGCGGTCTGCGCGACGCCTGACGACACCGGAGCAAGCACGACTGTCGATCGCCTGGAACGGGGCCTTGAGGGTGAGGAACAGGGTCCGGTCAGGATGTCGGGGACGGACCTCGCGAAGATAGCGCAGGAGCGCGTGTCCGGCAGCGGGCGAGAGCGGAAGGAGACGCGTGGTTCCCGGCTTCGGGCAGCGGACGCGAAGCGTCTCCTCCAGCCAGTCGACATCGTCAAGCCGCAGGCCGGCGACCTCGCCGGACCGGAGACCGTAGGTGATCAACAGCATCAGCATGGCCCGGTCGCGGATATCGGACGGCTGGTCGCCCTCGGTCGTGGCCAGCAGGCGAAGGACATCGCCGCGGGCGAACCCGCGCGGGATACCGGTCTCCGCATACACCCGGGGCGGCACGATCGCCACGGACAGGTCCGGTGTGCACAAGCCGCGGGATTCTGCGAAGAGGAAGAAAGCGCGAAGACGCCGCGCGTAGATGTTCCGCGTCCTCCGGCCGAGCTGTCTCTCGGCGTACCATGCGGCGCATGTTCGGTCGATGTCGGAGATGGTGATTGCAGACAGGACGGTGCCGCCCGGAGCAAGCCGGTCGAAGAAGTCTTCGACGACCCGACGTAGAGCACCGACGGTTGTCTGCGAGAGCCCGCGGTCTCGGCGCATCCAGTCCACCCAGACATCGAGTTCGACGGCATGGGAGTGGCGCACCGCTCCCGGCTCTTCCAGCCGGCCGAGGAACCGCATCCACCGCACGGCGTTAGCAACAAAAACCTTGATGACACTGGCCGACGCCTGTCGGGGAAATCCTGACCCGCCCCCAGCCGAACGGACCGCGGCCTCGATCCGGACAACGCTGACCGACTGGTCGTCGGTCAGTTCCAGGAGCCGAACCAGGCGTAGCTGGCTGCACGCATGATGCCGCAGGGAGGTTGTCCCGGATCCGGATTCCCGTAGATGGTGCAGAAAGCTCAGCCGCTCATCGGCAAGCGGCGCCGAGCTGTACGCCTCAATCGTATCGGGACATTTGAACAGATTGTCGAACATGATCGTCTCTCCTTGGAATTCAAAACGACGATCATCGGTCACTCTGAGCGCAGAAAGGAATGTTGCGGAGAGTCCGGGTTCACCGCTGAGAGACAAGCGCATTCCGGCGCATCGCAACATTCCCCGCACCGCAACATGTCACCATGCGCCCCACTGCGGCCTCGACGGCGAAACGCCTCTGGACCGCCTGGCACGGGTCAGTGACAACGTGCGCTATGCCGGACCCGACATCGACCTGGGGTGGATCTTCAGCTACCGCTTCGTGCGCCGCGTCAGCCGCGCCCGCACGGTCAACCTGCGGGGCCTCCAGTACGAGACCGTGGCCGGCCTGGCCGGCCAGAAGGTCACCTTGGTGGTCGAGCCCGACGCGCCCCCCGGGCGGGCCCTGACGGTCCTGCACGAGGACGGCGAAACCAGCCAGGCGACCCTGGTCGATCTGGAGGTCAACGCCCGCGCGCGACGCAGTCGGCCGCCCGTTGCGGACCAGCCGAAGACTCCCGCCCGGCCCGAGACCTCCGCCCGGCCCCGCTCCCCGGCCAAGCAGCAGCTCCGGTTGCGCCATCTGGCCTCCCAGCCATCCGACTCCCGAGGAGCAACCCTGATGTACCGCCAGCATTTCGGCCTCGCCTGCCTGCCCTTCGAATCCCCCGCCCGCAGCTCCGAGCTGTTCCCCTCCGAGGCCGCTACCCTGGAGACCGAGTCCCGCCTGCAAGCACCTGCTCGACCTGCGCGGGATCGGCCTGCTCACCGGCGAGCCCGGCAGCGGCAAGACCAGCGCCTGCCGCCGCGTCACCGACCAGCTCCATCCCGGCCTGTACCGCATCTGCTACCTCACGACTGACGACCGGAACCGTGATCGACACCTACCAGGTGGTGGGCTGGGCGCTGGGACTCGAAACACCGCGTTACCGCGCCCCGGCCAGCCAACGTCATCCGGCAACGAGAGTCCAGCGTCTCTGCGAGGCCAAGCAAGCTCCCCGTGCTGATCGTCGACGAGGCTCAGTCACCTGCGCCACGAGGTGCTCGAAGAACTCCGCTTGCTGACCAGTTTCGGCATGGACTGCGCGAGCGCCTGCCTGTGCCTGTTGCTGGTCGGCCAGAGCGAGTTGCGGCAGCGGGTGGCGACTGGCGCACCACGAAGCGCTCGACCCAGCGCATCGTGGTGCGCTACCACCTCAACGTGGCCTGCAGCCGCGACGAGCTCGAGCCCTACTTGCAACACGCCCTCGCAGCTGGCCGGCTGCGAGCTTGCCGCTGTTCGAACCGGCCGCCTGCCAGGCGCTGTTCCAGGCCTCCCACGGCCTGCCCCGGCAGGTCAGCGCACTGGCCCACTATGCCCTGGCCGCGGCCGCCCTCGGCGCAGGCCTCGCGCGGTCAGCGCCGAGCACGTCCAGCCAAGCCTGCCACGAGGTCCGTCCGTGACTCGCCCGGCCGCCGCCTGGCACTCAGCAACTCCGCGAGCGTGCCGAGCGTGTCCGCGACTGCGCCCTGGAGCCGCTCGCCGAGCGCCTCGGCTATGCCAGCCCGACCCGCGCCACCGCCGGCCGCTGGCGACGCCCCGGCTCGGTGCTGAGCATCCGCGGCACCAAGTTCTTCGACCACGCCTGCGGCCACGGTGGCGGCGGGGCGATCGATCTGGTCATGCACGCCCGTCAGCAGCGGCTTCCGCGAGGCCGTCGAGTTCCTCGCCGACGCCCCGCCGACGCCCCGGACGAGCCGGCCCCCGCACCCGTCCGCTGCCGCGCTGCGCCTGCCCGACCCCGTCGAACGGCCAACTGGCCGCCCGTGCGGGACTTCCTCGCCCGCGCTCCGCGGCCTCGACCCGGCCCTGCTGGAGCAGTGCCGACGCGCCGGCACGCTCTACGCCGACTCGCCGCCGCAACGCCGTCTTCACCTGCCGCGACCGCTCACGGCACCACCGCCGGTGCCGAACTCGTCGGCACCGCGCCCGCTCCCCGACGGCTCCACCTTCAAGGGCCTCGCTGCCGGCTCCCGCCGCGACCGTGGCGGCTTCTGGCTGACCACCGGGTCCGCCCCGCCCGCCGCCGTCCTGCTCACCGAGAGTGCCGTCGATGCCCTCTCCGCCGTCTTGCTGCCCGCCCCCGACCTGCCCCCCGACTGCCTCGTCGCTTCCACCGCCGGCACCGCCCGCCGCCTGCCCCGCTGGCTCCACGCCTTCCAGCACCTCCCCCTGCTGTGCGGCTACGACGCCGATCCCGCTGGCGACCAGGCCGCCCGCGCCCTGCGCCGCCAGCATCCCCGCCTGCACCGCCTGCGCCCCCACGGCGCCAAGGATTGGAACGACCTGTTGCAACTGCTCGCTCCCTGCTAGCACCCATCCAGCCCGGACCAAACGCACCATCGCCACCGTTCCGGCCTCCCCGCAAACGCCCCGACTCTGCCGTCAAACCCCCTGTCGACAGGGCCCTTCCTACCTGTCACACATCACAAACAATCCGGAAAAACTCCCCCTCCTGCTGCCAGAATAATCTGAAAATCTGCCGCCGGAAGACTCCGGGATTCAACAGACGGGCGCTGCACTACGGGACGGTCAGCTACGCCAGCATCAAGGCGATGCTGGCGAGCGGGGCGGACCGGCAGCCGCTGGAGGGCGAGCCCGAGCCGTCCGCTGGCGAGCCGGTCGAGCACGACAACGTGCGCGGCGGCCGCTACTACGGGGAGGCGCCCTCCGGTGGCAGGAGCCAGGAGGAGCGGAGATGCTAGTGCAACCAACGCTGGAGCAGCTGTACGCCATGCGGCTGAACGGCATGGCGGAGGCGTTCCGCCGGCAGCTGGAGGACCCGGCCGCGAGCGAGCTGGCCTTCGAGGAGCGCTTTGCGCTGCTGGTCGATTCGCAGTGGACGTGGAAGCAGAGCCGGGCGCAGACGCGGCGCCTGGCGCTGGCGAAGCTGAAGCAGCAGGCGTGCGTGGAGGACATCGACTTCCGGCATCCGCGCGGGCTGGAGCGGGGGCGCTGGATGAGCCTGGCGCACGAGTCGGCCTGGATCCGGCGCAAGCAGAACGTCGTGCTGGTCGGCCCGACCGGAGTCGGGAAAAGCTTCCTGGCGTGCGCCCTGGCGCAGAAGGCCTGCCGCGACGGCTTCAGCGCTCTCTACACGCGGGCGCCGCAACTGTTCCGGGACCTGCAGGCGGCGCGTGCCGAAGGCAGCCTGACGCGCCTGCTGGAGAAGCTGGCGCGCATTGACGCGCTGGTGGTCGACGATTTCGCCCTCGCTCCGATGACGGAACTGGAGCGGCGCGACTTCCTCGATATCTGCGACGACCGCTTCCGGCTGCGCTCGACGATTCTCACCTCGCAGCTGCCGACGGATCTGTGGCACGGCCCGGTCGGCGATCCGAGCGTGGCCGATTCGATCCTGGATCGCATGGTGCATAACGCGCACCGCTTCGAACTGCGCGGCGAGTCGCTGCGCAAGCTCCAGGGCCGCGCCGAGATCGCGGCCGCGGAAGGAGAGCAGTCATGAGGGCGGGCTACCGGCTCAAGCGCCGGCGCGGGTTCTTCGCCGCCGGAGTCGAGTTCGAGCGGGCCTCGCGCGAATTGAGCGACGGTGCCTTCAAGGTGTTCGTGCACGTGTGCCTGCAAGCGGAACGCGCCAGCGGGCGGCTGGCCTTCGAACGCGCCGATCTGGCGCTCCGCCTGAGCAAGAGCCGCAGCGCGCTCGGGCGCCACCTGCGCGAACTGGTCCGCGCCCGGGTCTGCGACCTCGAGACCGCTCCCAACCAGCACTGCGGCTCGGTGCTGGCCGTGCGGGCCGAATACTGGCCCTACCGCGCCGCGAGCGCCCCGCCGGCAGATCCTCCGGATGCCGCTGCCAGGGCCTACGTCGGGACCGTGCGCCAGGCCTTCCTCGGCCCCGCCTGCGTGCAGGCGGCCTTCGGCCCCGCCGACGAGCGTCTCGCCGCTGCCTGGCACGCCGCCGGCGTGCCCTTGGCCACCGTCCGGCGCGCCATCCTGCTCGGCTGCGTGCGCAAGTCGATGTCGCTGATCGACCGGCCCGCCGCGCAGCCCGTGCGCAGCCTCCGCTTCTTCGAAGCGTTGCTGCGCGAAGTTGAGCGCGAGCGATTCCCCGACTCCTACTGGCAGCACCTGGAGTTCAATCTCGGACGCTGCGAGGACTACTGGCGGCACAAGCCCGACACCGCGCCGGGTCGTGCCCGACCGAATTTGGAACAGGCAAGCTCCCGGCCCAAGGCCGAGGCTTCCTCCCACGACCCTCTGCACACGAAAGGAAAGACGAGATGATGATGACCATCCCTCCCCGGCCATCCGGGGATCCACTTGACGGAGGCGCTACCGGTACGGCATCCTGAGTCCGCCAGCGTCGCTTCGCTCCGAAGTGTTCACGTTCCTTCGGAACAGGTGTTCACGATGGATCGGAATGAGCGTTCACGTTCCTTCGGAATGAGCGTTCACATTCGCCGGAATACGCACGAAGTGGGACCGGGATCGCCCACGCAGCGCCTGGCGTGACTTCAAATTCGTTTGGAACCAGGTGCAACGAGCGATCGAGCCGCCGATTCCGCTGTCGCAGACACTCGCTGACTGGCAGGCGATTTCGGCGGAACTAGCGGAGAATCCTCGGAAGCGCCGATCACAGATGGCGGATTTCTTTGGTGGCGATCAATAAGTTAGCGCATATGCCCCTCCCCCCCCGCTGCCCGCGCCCTTCCAGCCGCAGATAGTGATCATTGATCTCAGCACTCACGGCGGCAAGACCACGTTGATTTCCACGGAAGCCGGAGGCTGGACGCGTAACGGCGAGGCGGTCGACACTGGCGCGGTCGTTAGGGGCGAGAACGGTGCTGAGTATGTCCTGACGCTTTCCAACGGTCAATGGTCAGCCGAATTTGTCTTGCCCGATTCCCTTTCGGTGGCGCTCGGAACGAGCGGCGACGCGGCCTTGCTGCAGCCCTTGGAAGACGGTTCCTTCGAATTCGATGGCACGCCCTTGGCGAGTGGCCAAGTCCGGACCACGCCGAACGGCAGCCGGTACCGCTTCACGTTGGATCCGAACGGTGCCTGGACAGCGGAGTTCGTTCCGCCGGCACCGATCGTGGTGCAGCTAGGTTCGACCAACGTCTCCGTGCGCATCCGTGTCGTGGAGCACAACCGCTTCGAACTCTTCGGCGAGCCCATTTCCAGCGGCGACGAGCGGACCGCGTCGAGCGGGAATGTCTATGAGTTCGAGCTTGCGGCTGACGGGACCTGGATAGCATCGTTTGTCTCGTCGCCTCCGATCCCCGTGTCGCTCGGCACCAGCGGCGACAGCGTCTCCATCGAGTTGCTGGAGGGGGGCACGTATTTGCTGGATGGCGAGGCGCTGTTCAGCGGGAGGGTCGTGACCGCGTCAAACGGCAACATGTATCGCCTCACCCTGCGGCCTGATCGCGAATGGGTTGCCGTATTCGTTACGCCGGCCCCCCTAACCGTCACGCTGGGCATGAGCGGCTTCCGGGTCAGTGTGCGTTCCTTGGAGGACGGAACTTTCCAGCTGGACGGCGAACCCCTCTCCAGCGGTGACGTTCGCCTCACTGCCAACGGGAGCCGGTATCGGTTTGTCCTTCAGCCCGGAGGAGCATGGACGGCAGAGTTCGTTCCTCCGGATCCGGCGATCGTCGCGCTCGGGAACAGCGGAGACGTCGCGCGGGTCGAGTTCGGAGAGAGCCGGACGCACCTTCTCGACGGCGAGTTGCTGACCAACGGGCAAATTCGCACGCTTCCGAACGGCAATCGGTACCGCTTCGTCCTAGTCTCCGACGGCACCTGGACCGCAACATTCGTGCCTGAGCCGGTCGAGGTTCGACTGGGCTTTCATGGTGGAACCATCACACTAATCCGCCTGGAGGACGGCTCGCACCGGCATGGATCGACTGTGGTCCGCAGCGGCGACACCGTGACCGGCACCAACAGCCATCAGTACAGGCTGACCTTGGGAGAGGGCGGCTGGCTGGGCGAGCCCTTGCCTTTAGTTTTCTCCGTCTTGTTGCCAGGGACCGTGGGTAGCATCGCTGTCACCCGGTTCGAGGATGGCACCTACTTCTATGACGGCCAGGAAACTGGAAACGGCGAGACAATTACCGTGAATGGCGTCTCCTACGTGCTTACTTTGACCGGGAACCGAGGAACAGCCCGTAGGACCTCCGTCACCACGCCGGATCCCCGTCCTCCAGATCGGCCGGGAGTGGGGGGTCTAATTACGACAGATAGCCTCGCAACTTATGTCGGCGTCAGGCCGCGGCTTCGGGATCAAGACGGTCGAGGCACTCGTGAAGGCCCGATCTTCGACATCAACGGGACCCAGTATTCGCTTGCTGAGTTGTCTGCCGATGGTGGATTCGAGGATGAAAAGACATTCGTGCAGAACGTGAGCGAGGGGATCGAGAGCATCCTTGAGGACATCGAGATCCTGCTGCAGCTTTCCGGCTCCGGTGTGAACATCAACCGAGACATCGAGGAACGATGGGATCAGATCGCGGACGAGCTTGACTCCCTGTTCCCGGGCCAGGGTAGCAGGCTGTTGGGCACGGACGCTCCGCAGGAGCGGAATAACATCGACATTGACGGGGAGGAAGTACTCGAGGCCATCGACGAAGTGCTTGATGCATTGAGCAGCCTTGGTGCGTTCGAGGATGCTCTCGAAAATGGGGTCTTCCAGGACGCTAGGATCGATGAGGACGACGTGGTGGAGGTCTTCATCGCGTCCCAGACTATCGAGAGACTTGGATTCGGCTGGTCGGCGAACACGAGGTTCGGCGCATATTCGAAGCGCGAGCGGACCGACGTGGACCGTTCGTTGTCCTTCCTGGCTGGGGAGGAGGGTCTAGGCGCGTTCGCGTACAGCCCGCTTGGTCCTGCGAGAACGGCGGACGTGCCCGGAAGGGGCGAGGCACTCTATGTCGGCGAGACAATCGCTGCAGGCGGCGGTACCGACCAGGAAATCTATCGGGGCGATTTCGAACTGGGCGTCAGGCTCAGCACGAGGGAAGTGTCAGGCCGGGTCTCAAATCTGGTGGACAGGTTCGGCGATCCGTGGGAACTCGACTTTAGCGATGCTGTCGAAATCTTCCTTCCGACCGCAACGCTTCACACTACCCTCGGCTCGTTTCAATCTTCGAGCGGAGCTCGTGCAAGCATCACGTACACCTCGATCGCATTGAGCCCGCGGCCGCGGATACTCACAGCTGCGTTAAATGGCCAGTTGGTCGGTGAGAGAGGTTCCGCTGACGCGGCGATCGGCACCTGGGAACTCACTCGAGGAAGCAGTACCATCCTGACCGGTGCGTTCGGTGCGGAATACGAGACGCTCGTTGAATCGGACTTACCTCCCGAGAGGACCGACGAAGGCGAGGAGGCCGAGACCAGTCTCATTGCCCAGCCTGACAGGAACGGCGATATCGAGATCGCCGCGCGCGATGCCGACGGGGACCGAATCGAGTTGCCGGCCTCCGAGCTGTATCGCGACGGGGGCGTCGTGATTTCCGGAGAGCGCCTCTTCGAGATCGCGGGTGCCGCGGTCGAAGACCAGATCGAAGTTCTAGGCGTGTTCAGGCGGGTCGACGACACGAGCACAAGGGTGCGGAATGAGATCTGGGATGACGTGAATCAAGCGCTCGAGGACCATGTCTTCGGCCCGTCTGATCCGAATTCCCTCGGTTCGTCGTATCCATCAAGGGGTTCTCTGGACGACCGTGACGAGGATGCGATTGACATCCTGGAGGACGTGTTGACTGCGCTCAGCAGCCCCGGCCGATTCGAGGATTCTCTCGGCGACGACGGGGTCTTCGAGGACGTACTTGGCAGCGAGAGCAATCTGGATCGATATGACTTCAATGCCATATTCGATGCCCTCAGCTACCGGGTGGAGGTCCACTTCGGGAGTACGGACTACGGACGCTTCGGCGCATGGGCAAAAGCAGCCCGCGACTACGCGGTCAGCGACAGCCTGCTCAGCCTGTCGTCCAGCGAGGTTTCCGACGTCTTCGCGTACAGCCCGCTCGGACAGACGACCTACTCTGCAGGCGATCCCAACTTCCCCAGGAACTTTACGGCTTCCTATCGGGGCCAGACTCGCGCTGTCGATCGACAGTCCAATGGGCCGCGCTTCTACGATGGCGACGTCTTTCTCACGGTCGAATGGAGCAATGTTGGGTCGGGATCTGCCGTTCACGCGGTAATCCGCGACCTATTCGAAATTTCCGACGGAAGCTCCTGGGTCCACAGGGGATTCGACGTAGAGGAGATCGTGCTTTCCGGCGTGAGGACCAGGTTAGACTCCGACCGGCGCGTGTACTTCGATTCATCTCCAAGCATTCGAATCCGCTACTACGACATCGGAAGGCCGGAATCGGGTTTCTCCGGAGGGTCCACGTCTCATGAAGGCAGGTTTGTCGGGTATAGCGGCGCCGGTCCCCTCGGGGTCATCGGCGTGTGGGCACTTGGCGACCTCAAGGGAGCCTACAGTGCGGATCTTGCACATTGAGCATCGAGATCGAAAGGCTCCGGGACGATATCGCTGACGAGCTGAATGCCTTGTTTCCAGACCGGCGGGAGAATCTTCCAGGTGCTGAGACCCCCAGGTGTCAAAACCGATCAGGAATCGACAGCGAAGAGGTGATTGACGACATCACCGCTGTTCTGAACGGCCCTGAGCAGCCTCGACACTTTTGAGGACGCGTTGGATCTTGGCATCTCGAGTGACGCGACGATCGACGAAGACGACGCGGAAGAGGTCTTCAGGGCATTCCGGAGCATCGAGAAACTAGGATTCGGGTGGACGGAGAACACGGGGTTCGGAGCGTATTCGAAATGGGAGAGGAGCAGGTTGACGAGTTCGTTGTCGTTCCTGGCCGACCAAAGGGCGTCGGGGCCTTCGCGTACAACCCTCTCGGAAGGGCTGGGACTACTAGTCTCCCTAGCCGTGGCCGGGCGCGGTAACTAGGCCATGGGAACAGAATGACAGATACAGAACCCTCCGAATGGAGAGAAGTCCTTTATTAACAACGATTGATAGGCCAATCGGCCTTCGTGAAGTTCCGTCTAGGCGGCAGCGCGTTCAACATCAAGGCGGAGTCACTCTGGCTGGGTGAATTCACGGAAATCGAGGCTCGAGTTCGAGCGCTGCTTACTGGGCACACAGCCGAGACGGGGCAGGAGTTCGACGAGAGTAAGCTAGCGCGGACATGGAAACAAACGTAGGGTAACAAGACGTCAGCTCCGGATGCGAGCAAGCAGTCCCGCCGCCAGAGCCCCGCCGTCCAACCGCTTTCAATCCCTAGCGAACTTAGTGTGTTTCAGTCAGGAATCGTCCCCGTCGATCCCCTTACGGTCCGACGATTCCGATTGAGATCAGCGAACTTTGTTGGTTGAAGACGCCAAAAGCGAATGACGCCGCCTTGGGATGGTAGTCCCAGACGAACCGAGCCTGGGCTGCTCCGCCACCACCGCTCGTGACGATTGGCTGCGCCACCGAGAAACTTCCTTCCGGCAACGCAATTTCGGTGGCTGTGCCAGTTGCCACGTCGCAGGTCACGACCGCCGACCCGCCGGAATCCCCGAAACGCTCTTGACAGAATTGCTGGATCTATGGTACAAGCCCTAGGTTTGCGATCCGTATGCTAACATGATGATGTGATCGCAAGATCATAAATAGGAACAGGAGGAACCACAATGATCGACACCACCACAAGAATGCCCAGTGTGCGCGATGGCGATACGGGCTGGCCGTAATTGTGGAGGTGGCGCATCTAGTTACGCCAGCAGCAATTCTAATCTCAGGGGTCCTCGCGTGGCTCTACCATCGAAGAATTTCCGCGAGGCGTGCAACCCTTGATTTTGTTGCACGAACCGAAGTCGAAAATCCCGATTGGCGAGAAATAAGGGCTCTGTTCGGTAATCTCGCGTCTGGTGATGGACAGGGACTTCTAGACCTAGTGAATCCCTCCACTGATGAGCAAATCGAGCAGTCAGCCAAAATCGCCATCTACTTGGGCCATTGCGAGTTCGTAGCGGTTGCAATCCAGCAACACGCAATGGATGAGAAAACGTACAAGCAGTGGCAACACACAGCCTACGTCAAGACATGGGAACTTGCCCGTGCCTACATTGTCGCGAGACGCGATAAATTCGATCAACAGACCATGTATGAGAACTTCGAGGCGCTCACTAAGAAGTGGAAACAGGAATCCTGAAGCGATCGAGGGCCGTGATGTTAGCGCATGCGGCCCGCTTCATTTTGTCTCCGTTTCGGAACTTTCGTATACAGTCCCCAACAGAATGACAGATACAGAACCCTCCGAATGGAGAGAAGTCCTTTATTAACAACGATTGATAGGCCAATCGGCCCTCGTGAAGTTCCGTCTAGGCGGCAGCGCGTTCAGAATCAAGGCGGAGTCACTCTGGCTGCGTGATTTCACGGAAATCGAGGCTCGAATTCGAGCGCTGCTAGCGGGACACAGCCGAGACGAGGCAGGAGTTCGACGAGAGTAAGCTCGCGCGGACATGGAAACTGGCGTAGGGTAGGCCGTGACAGGTGAACGCCCTGGCATACTAGGCGTGGTTCAAGGACAGAGCCGACCGCGAGGCGTGCGCCAAGTCCCTCGGATACGAACTCGTCAAGAGCCCCGACACGACGTCAGCTCCGGATGCGAGCAAGCCGTCCCGCCGCCAGAGCCCCGCCGTCCAACCGCTTTCTATCCCTAGCGAACTTCGTGTGTTTCAGGCCAGGAATCGTCCCCGCCGATCCCCTTACGGTCCGACGATTCCGATTGAGATCAGCGAACCTTCTTGGTTGAAGACGCCAAAAGCGAATGACGCCGCCTTGGGATGATAGTCCCAGACGAACCGAGCCTGGCCTCCTCCGCCACCACCGCCCGTGACGATTGGCTGCGCCACCGAGAAACCTCCTTCCGGCAACGCAATCTCCGTGGCTGTGCCAGTTGCCACGTCCCAGGTCACGACCGCCGACCCGCCGGGGTTGTTCGGCCTTCTAAAAACACCGAAGGCGCGCCCGATCATGGGGATGATGCCGAATATCCGGCCGCCGGTCTGGAGCAGTAGGTTGTTCCCGGGAATCGCGCGCTGAAACCCTTCCGGCAGGGCCAGATTGGTCGCAGTCCCCTCGGACAGGTCGATGACAAGCAGCCCGCGGTTCCCCGGAAATGGCGGCTGCACAATGCCTCTGGGATTCGTCCGGACTGAACCGCCTGTCGCCAGAGCGACCAAGCGGCCGCTGGCCGCAAGAGTTTGGGTCAGGTAGTTGTTGAACGGTACGCCTGTCCCCTCCGGTAGGGCAATCTCGGAGAAAGTCTCGGTCACTCCGTCGAACACATGAATCTTCTGCGAGGGTTCCAGCGGAGTCGCTCGAGCCCCGTCCAGGTAGTAAACGTAGCTGCCTGCAGTGCCCATCCCGCTGCCGTCGAGCTTCGCGGGCGCTTCGTCCGTGCTCGGCAGAGAAACCTCCTTGGCTGTGGCGGTCTGCGTGTCGAACAGCACGAGCCGGTCGCCCGTGCAGAGTTCGCTGTTGCGCGGGTCATTGTACGCGCTGAGAGTCTCTCCGGTAGCCGCGATTGCGAGTGTCCGCGTCAAGGGTATTCTTTGCCAGCGGACATTCGTATGGCAGTTGGCCGCGAACGCCCCGTCCGGGAACTCGATGACGGTCGCCGTCATGGATGCAGTTTGCGTGGAATCCGCCTCCGCAGTGCTATCCGAAGCATCCTCCGATTCTTCCGGAACGGTCACCTTGAAGGCGATCACGGCGTCCTTCGTTCCGTCTGTCTTGCGAGCGACGATATATGCAGTCGTGTCGCCCGCGAAACCCGGGCTCACGGGGGCGAGCGATGCAGACCCGATCTCGACTCCGCTCGCGTTTGTTCTCCGTGGCGGCGCAATCGGTGCCCAGCCCTCCGGGAAGGCAAGCTGTTGGACCACCTCGGCGGTCCGGTTGTAAAGGACCGCCTGAGAACTCGCAATCTCATCCTTGGATTCGGGCCCGAGAAACCGCACCCGGTAGCCGCCTGCGAACGACGCGCCGCTTTGGCCGACGACACGCGTCAGCTCACCCACCTGCAGGGGGTCCGGCAGGATCACCCAGGCTTCAAATTCCCCTGTGACCTCACCCGAGAGATCGACAATGTCGTGTAGTCCCGCGCCGCCTGGACGTTCGAGGCGCAACTCCTGGCTTCCCCCAGCGCCTGGCTGCAAGCGATCCGCAGCTGCGGCAAGCGTAATGGTCTCCGTCGTCCCGTCTGAGCTGTCCACTAGCAGTAGTTCGTTGGCCTGGCCACTCTCCAGCGTTTCCCCCGGGGCCACCAACGCGGCAAGCACTGGACTGTTGGTAGCCAGTTCAAATGGTCGGTAGAACCGCGCGGTATTGGTGGCATACGGGAACGACGGAAGAATGCAATCGGAAATCGCAGTCGTCGTATCGCGCCTCAGGTCGAGCAACTGGATGCCGGAGTAGCAGCCTTCCGTTTCGTCGAGGCTCCCACTAATCGCGACATAGTACGGGTTGATGTCCGTCATGTCGATCCGTTCCACCGAGGTGACCCCGTCAGGTATCGCTATGTACTTTGCCTCGGGTGTTTCGACCGGACCGAGTACGCCGCCCGTCACGTTGCCGCCGGAGACCCAGTGGACAACCTCCGTGGACCCGGCAAGGTCCGGGATCTGGAATGTTGATTTGTAGATCCCAACCAGTTCGGTCGAGACTTCGACCGACAGGTCCGAAACCGGAAGGCCCCCGGCATACGCTCTCTGGGTGGCGACTAAGGAGTAGCTTTCATCCGCAGTTGCTGCAGCTCCAGCCGCAATCGCCGGTTCGGTTGCGCCGGCCCCCGCTGCGAAGATTGATATCGTGCTGCCAGCCGTAATGGCCGCTGCGGCATCCAGAACCTCGCCTGTCGCCGACGGGGCAACCCCAGGGCTTCCCAGTTCCAGAGTCAGCGAGCTTGCTGCCGGGGCCGCCGCCGGGTCCTCCGGTACCGGAGTTCCTTGCGCGATGGGCGCGCTCGACCCGTCGTGTCGGATCAGATTCAGGTTGGTGTCGGATATTATCACCAGCATTGTCGCGCTATCTGTCTCACCGCGCCTGACCACGACTTCTGCCCACCCAGGTTCGATCTCCCATGGCACTTGCGCGTTGATCTGGGTGGGTGAAACAAAGAATAACGGTGCCGCGACATCGTTGATCAGCACCTGAACGGTAGGATCTTCTTCCAAGGACACCGGCAACGGCAATCCCTCCGCGACCGTGTGTGCACTTGCAAGCTGCTCCCCGGTGACTGCCAGAATGCCGCCACGAGCGACAGTCGCGGGCGCCGATTGGAACGAGACTCCATTTACCACGCTTCGGAGCGTGGTCTGGGGCTCGTTCTCAGCCGCTGCGTTTGCCGCCGTCAGTAACGCTAGACACACTAATACCAAGAACATTTTCCAGATTCCTTGACCCCAGTTAGCATAAGTCCCCGTCCACGCAAGTGCAAGTCCATGAATGTATCAGGGCTGTTTCTTAGTCCGAATCCGAGGCGGTGCGTGAACAAGGTACGGGTTGTGCTGGCGACTGGCAAGATCATCCACAATCATGTGATGACGGCTGTTGGCTTGCGGCTCGGCCAGCGAATTTCCAGTGCGATTTGGGCTGGGTACCGCCGACGCAGTCGAGCGAATCGAGATTGACTGGCCCAGCGCTGCCCGGCAAGAGGCCCAGCCTCCAGAGATCGACCGCATCGTGACTATTTCAGAGCCGTCATAGGTGTCGGATTTTGTCGATGCAACGGCGTAGCGCGACAACTTGTTTCCAGATGCTGATTCCGCGACCGGCTTGCGAGCAAGCCTCAGGAATCGCACTATGGCTTGTAAGGCGCAGGCACCGTGACCGGAGCAGCACTGGCCGCTCGCCGGAAAACCGTTCAGTGGCTTTGACTGTCAATCGCTTGCCGAGTACAAACTGTTGATTGCAAGCAATATCTTCCGACTTGCGGTTCCATCCGCTGTTTCGGCTCAGGTGCCTGTATCGACCGAACGCGCAATTCTGAAGTGGCGCGGTGATCAAGCTTTGGCAGTTTGGATATCGCAATGTGGCGGGGAATCGCAAGATGCCGGAGGCAGGATTTTTTGCGCGAAAATTTGGTTTCCGTAGATCTTGATATCGCATCATGCTATTTGTTTTCAATATTTTGCGGTGCATGAAGTCCCCATGATTTTTTGCAGGAAAACTTGCCACAATAAGAGCGTTGCCACGAGCCGTTCAGTATGAGCTGCCAGATTCGTGGATCTCTTATGACAGGGAGGTGGTCGCCGATTGTCTGCTGAACGCGAAGGCCGCGATTCTGGCCCTTCGAGCAATCCCGTTTCAAAGGCGATGGGTGAAGGAGCTTCAGGCGATCCAACTCAAGATGGAGATTGCCGGAACATCCCGCATCGAGAACGCCGAGTTTGTAGGCGACGAACTGGATTTGGCGGTCCGAGCGGAGACGCGGGAAAAGCTTCGGACTCGATCCCAAAGGCAAGCGCACGCCGCGTTGCGGGCCTACGAATGGGTAGCCGGAATTCCGGATGACAAGCTAGTCTCAGTCAATCTGATCGAGAACCTGCATCGTTTGATTGTCTCTGGCTGTGACGACGATCACTGTGTGCCCGGTGTACTTCGAAAATCCGACCAGAACGTGACGTTCGGGTCTCCGACGCACGGTGGGGTATCGGGTGGCCAGGACTGCCAACATGCGCTCGAACGCCTAATCGACCAAATGGCATCGGAATTTCATCATCACGACCCTCTCGTCCAAGCCATGGCCGCCCACTACCATCTCGCAGCAATGCACCCATTCTTGGACGGGAATGGCCGCACCGCGCGGGCTCTCGAGGCCCTGATGCTGCAGCGAGCCGGCCTCAAGAACATGTTGTTCGTGCCGATGTCGAATTTCCACTACAACGAGAAGAGCGCCTATTTGGCGGCATTTGCAGATGTTCGGCAATCGGGTCACGATCTCACCGCGTTCCTGAGATTCGCTTTGAAAGGGGTCGAGTCGGAGGTTCTCCGGTTGACAGGATTGATCAGAAACGCAGTATCGAAGGAGATCTACCGGGGCCTCATGAACGAGCTCTTCGTGAGGCTCGAGAGTTCCCGGAAGCGGGTTATCGTCAAGCGCCAGCTCCAATTGCTGAATCACCTCTTGGACAAGGATGGAGGCGTGGACTGGGCGACGCTGGTTTCGGAAGTGCAAGAGCACTATGAATCTCGAAAGCGTCCTGTCGAGGCGATCGTGCGCGATGTGACGAGGCTGGCCGATCTTGGAGCCGTCCGGATTACTCCTAGGCGGCGGGAGAACGCGAACTTCAGCATCCGTATTTCTGTGAATCTGGACTGGCCTAGCACGATTACAGAGACGGAGTTCTTCGAGAAACTCAAGACGTTGCCCAAGTCCAAGAGCTACTCGTTCCTGACGCGGATGTAGCGCTCGTCAGCGCTCAGGTTGGGCGCGCCGTCAAGACGAACCAATACCGGTTCGTTTTGGGGACCATATAGGTGCCCACGGACGCCAACTTGACAGTACCTGCCGGAATCATGGAGATCGACAACCCGGTGCTCGCTGCCGCTGCCATGTCCGATACGCCCGATCTCGAGCGCTCCATCGCCTGGGCGTGGCCGACCGGAAGGCGTGCCCGATGCCAGTTCCCCGGACTGCGGCGCCCGCCGCCGCATCGGCCGCCGGGACGGGCGCTCAGCGCGACCGTCCCGAATCCATCTCGGGCGCCGGCCGCACCCGGACCGGGTAGTTCCTGCCGAGCCGCTCGTTGAGCACCCTGGCCACGCCAGCGGGCCAGACGCTATCGCCCGGGTCGACATCCCGCCGCGGGCCGAGATCCCGTTGCGGGTCGAGGCCGGCGACGTCCTCGATGCCGTACGGGCACTCGCGGGGCAGCGCGCGCGACCAGTCGCGAGCGAGCGCCCGCCGCTTCCCTCCGTCCCCGGAATCGTCGTACGAGGCCAGCTTCCGCGCGGCACCCCGACGGGCCTTGCGCCAGGCCCGCGCGAACAGCGCCCCGCAGCTGTGCTTGAGGCCGGGGTTTTCCCGGATGGAGTCAGCCATTTCGTCGCGGTGCTCCTGGATCTCCCGCACCCAGCCGCTCAGCGCCTGGTCCGTCGCCGCCTCGTAGTGCTCGATCGCCAGCAGGTGCTCGATCGCCTGCCGGCAATGCGAAACCCATCCGCGCTCTTCGCTCCTGCCCACGTCCTCGATCTCCTCGATCACGTTATCCCAGTCGATGGCATCGACGTCGCGCCGGCGCAGCGCGTCGGCCTGCTCCTGCGCCCAGGTCCAGCCGTCCTCGCGGTAGAGCCGCTGGGCGCGAGTCCCGCCGGAGGCCTCCGCGGCCAAGTCCCTGAGTGACGTGGCAGCCATGCTCGCATTGTAGGCGATCGGTCGGCCGCGAGGAACCCGCCGAGCGCCAGCATACAGGAATCGAGGTCTATCCGGCTCGACAAGTTAGTTCTCGAAACATAGAGTTCTAGAGATGTACACACTCACGGTCATCGCCCAGAAGGGAGGCGCGGGGAAAACGACCCTCGCCATGGCATTGTCAAGCTGTTTCGACCAAGCGGTTCTGATCCGAATAGTCGGTGCGGGGATCTTCGCTCAGCGAACACCCGTCGCGGTGTTCCAAGTGGCGAAGGCCTGCTCCCGAAGGAGTCGATGATGGATCGCCTTGAGACGATGGCGTGCGAGCCTGAATGAGTTGTGAACGGCCGCATCGACCGCGAGAAAACCCTGCATCTGCGCTTCTGACTTGAAACGACGCATCTGGCGTTCTCGCTCTCTTTCATGTGTGTTGGTGGGAAACCTCAGCCCGGTTGTTTTCGTACTGCCCGTTACGATGAGTAGCCGATAGGCCGACTTCCCGACGGGCGGCCGCATAGCTCCGCAGCTTGCCGGTGACCGGCTGCAACGGCGATCGCCCTTTCCCCTTCAAGAGCTTGCGAAAAAAGCGCTTGGCTGCCCTTGCGTCCCGGCGGCGCAGGTTCTGAGCAAGGGCGGGACCGAATTTGCGACACCACAATCTGATCGCCTCCTAGGACACGATGACGCCGCGCTCGGCGAGTAGGTCTTCGACATCCCGGAAGCTGAGGGTGAACCGATAGTAGAGCCACACGGCGTGACTGATGATCGCGGGTGGGAAGCGGTGGCTTCGACACAAGGATCCCACCTATCTATTGTCCCCCACGGACCCAACTTGACAGTACCTGTCTTGACCCTTGGCGAAATCGTCGACGTTTCGCACTCGCCTTCGTCCTGGCAATCGCGTCACCCTTGCCTCGTCGGCGCATTGCGGGCCCAGTATAGATATCTACTGCAGTCCTTGGGTCTTCCTCTCCTACCGTCACAGTCTGCGCGATTACGAAATCCACACCCTTGAGCGGACGCTCATCTGCCACTGACTCGAGATCGGCAACCTCCACTTGCAGTTGCAGGGTATACCTGCGCTGGCTGATTGCCGTCCTATGCGTGACCGACGGAGTCGTTTCCACCACTTGAAAACTTCGCATCGAATCGAGCAGTGGCTGGGGGATGCGACCCGAGGTTTTCGATCATGCGCTAAGCGATGCCCTTCGGGTCGTTCGGTTCGTTCTCGAAGAGCAATGCGGGAATTCCGAGGTCAGTTTGCGTCCCACCTAGGGTCTAGCCAAGGTGCTTCGTCCGGTCGAAGAGCGATTGAACCTCCAACTCAGCACGACGGTCGTCGGTACCAGGGAGATCCGGGCTTACAGAGCGCGCGAGGTAGTGACTATCAAGCCAGCTGTGCGTCGGCATTGGTTGGGCTCGCCGGCACGTGAGGACGCCGATACGGTAGTTGGGGAGAGCGTTTCCGGACGCCTGTCATCAGGATTCCTTCAGAAATGTCGGCAAGAACCGGAGCAGGATTCTTCGTTCTCGGAGAACGTATTGCCGTTCAAGTTCTTACCGTAGGCGAAGCCGTAGGGACTCTGGCGCCTTCCCGTCCAGATGTGCACGTGGAACGTCGCGGGACCGAAATCACGGAGCTACTTCGCGATAGCATCCGGCAAGCGCTCAGCGAGACAGAGTGCCCAGGGGCGCGAATTCTGATCGTCCTGCCCTGTTTCATCTGGCTTGACACGATCTGCCTAGTCTCCAATACTGGTCATATGGAATCCATCAACGCGTCCGACTTCAAGGCCAGATGCTTGGCCATCCTCGATCGCGTGCAGACTACCGGAACGCGGGTCGTCATCCTCAAACGCGGTCGGCCTGTGGCGGAGCTACATCCCGCAAGCCGAACTCATGCCGAGTATCCACAGTGGGAGCTCAAGGGTACCGTCATCGTGGCCGGCGACATTGTTCAGCCCGCGGCCCCGGAAGAACACTGGGAAAGCCTCGAGTCATGACAGCGCTGCTCGACACGCACATATTGATCTGGTGGCTCAATGGCAGCAATCGGCTCTCGCCGGCCCAGCAGCAAGTCGTCGCTTCAGCCAGTGCAGAGGCACCCCTGCTGGTATCTGATATTTCGCTCTGGGAAGTGGCGACATTGCACAGCCTGGGTCGCATCCAGCTCACAATTCCCCTGCGGGCGTGGCTCGACAAGGCAGTGGCTCCGCCTCTGGTGCGCCGGCACGGCATCTCCCCGGCCATTGCGGCGGAGCTGTCCGCGCTGCCGGGCTCATTTCAACGCGATCCAGCAGACCGAATCCTCGTGGCGACCGCCCGGATATTCGGCGCGACGCTGTTGACGCAGGATCGCAGAATCGTCGACGCCGCACTGGTCAAGACGCTATCCTGACCGCATGCCGGACAGCGCGAGAGCCATGGTCCAGACCGGCCGGCCGCAGGTCCTCGCGTAGGCGGGCCGTGGTGAACATCCGGCGGTCGTGAACGACAAGAGCACGATGATCGAGATCGCGGACCACTCGTTCTCGATGGCAGACCTGCTGGGTTCGGGCATGGCCTCCGACATGGTCGGCAACTCCGTCGCCGAGGCGGTCTCCGAGATCGAGCAGGCCCCGGGGCGACGCAGCCGCGCTGCTCAACCTGTCCGATCCCCTGATCGGCCTGACCGGCCTTCTTGACACCGAGTGGGAAAGGGTCTGGGCGGCGGCCATCCCTCTCTCCGGAACCTCTCGAACAAAAGGCGACAAAGTCGATCTCGGCAACACGCCGAACTAGGATGACCTGCTCAACGACATAGACGACATCCTGCGGGCGCTCTCAAGCGCCGATTCGTTCGCCGCTGCGACGGGGGAGGACGGCGACGGCGGGTTCGAGGACGCCGAGCTGAGCGGGAGCGATGCGCTTCACGCTTCCGATGCGACGAAGACGCATGCGGCCAGTACCGTTGCGCGTACACGGACTTCGAGGCTGGCCAGGCGGCGCGCGAGGACACAGCGCGTGCGGTGAGGACGATCCTCGGTGAACTCGGATCCCGCGCCATTGAGATGTTGCAGGACGACTTCGTCGGCACCGCAATGTCGGAGCTGCTGGAAGAGTTCGGACCAGACGGTGCTTTCACCGAGGCCTTGGTGCGCTGGTCGGCGGTTGATCCCATGCCGTTGGTACTGCTGATCGACCAGATTGACTCATTACTTGGTGAGACGCGCTGCCGATGGCAAGCAAGAACAGCTGTCGCTGACCACGCGTTCTGATGATCCCGCCACTGGGTCGGAGCCTTTAGCGGGCAGCCGCATGCGAATCGTCTGTCAGCGTCGCTCCGCACCAAGCCTTCGACCCCGACCGGCCAACGGCTCGGTCAATTGCTAACTCGGGGACAAGGGCAGCTACCAGGCTGGTCTCAAAATGGTGACGCACATTTGTGTAAACAAAGAATTGACAACCGTTGGCGCCGATGCTATTCTCCTTGCATGGGCTCAGTCGCAAGGTTACGCAGGTAGGTGCAGTCCGTAGCAGCCAGCAGCGCGACCCGAGCCTATGCCTAGCGGCGAATTCGTCGAGCTTGGGCCTTGGGTCGTGTCTCGCCTGAGACAGAATCCTGTTCGAGGCGAGCCCCTTGCCCAGCGGTCCACGACGCGTCGCCTGTTGGCGCAGACGCTTTTGGCTAGGCCGAAGCGTAGTATGCGAATCGATTTGGACGCCTTGGCGCACCCGGTCGAGTTGCTGGACAAGCTAGCACCACTTAAATTGCGGAATCACGGAAATTCTTTGGATTCGGAATTGATAGCGAGCCATTTGGCGTTCTTCGTGTGTAACGGCACCCAAGGCAATAGATAGGAGCTGTCGGCGGAATTCTGCAGACATCGACGAGGACTAAATTGTGGAACAGCTCAGGGATTTCTTGCGACGGATCAGCAACCTCTTGACTAGCTACATGGAGTACACCGGCGCCGCTGTCGCTATGACCATCGTGCTGGTCTGTACGGTCGTAGGGCTATTGAGTGGTTACTCGCTAGGAAGCGGCACGGCAACGACGTTAGCCGGTGTTGTCATCGGACTTGTGGTCGGGCCGGCAGTAGGAGTTGTCATAGCCCTTGCCTTGGTAGGGCTTGTGTCTGTCCTTCTTGATATTCGCAACCAGCAACAGATGATCCTCAGCGAGCTCCAGGCAATTTCGAGTCGCATGAATGATAGAACCTGAGGTGAGTGACGATTCGAACCGCCGGTGGCGTCAGTGCGATCACCAGTTACGCCTCGGAAGTTGGCGTGTCGTGACTGAATTGAGCCCGTCGCGGGAAATCCAGGTTCGAGGTGATTCTCGCCCAGCACCCGTACCGCTCCGCTAGGAGTCGGCACATCACTTCCATCCCGCCCTGGTCCTGCCGGACATCGCCAATGTCATCGAGGGGTGTGAAAGCCCGTGTTCATTGAGTGCGCGCGCGTATGTTGCAGGCGGCAGCCTCCAGGCCCGCGCCTCCAGCCAGCAGTGCGCCTCGAACACTTGGTCGGCCACGCGGCGGGGGCGCCTCGTGCCCGCCCCGACACACTGTGTTGACTGCGAGCATGCAGTTGGAAGGCAGTATTCGACGCTTCGCGGTGGGTTCGGACTACCTGATCAAGCCTTTCCAAGACATGAATCTGCGCGCTAGAATCAGGGCTGTCTTGCAGCGGACCCTGCCGTGAGCCGGTGAGGGGGCGTCCAACGACCATGCATTCGGAGATGTGGGCCTGGATGCCACTCACCCCACGGTCCCTCGTGCCCGCAAACGCCTGCGACTGTCGTCGAAGGAGTACGAGTTCTTGCACTGTCTTGTCATGCACCCGCTCGAAACACTGCCCGACGGCGTCTTGTCATGGAGGATCGGAAGTCGCGGCCTGCAAACCCGACACGAACCGGCGATGCGCAGGTTGGCTGGCTGCGCAGGAGTATCGGGGACGCCATTGAGAGCCATCGTTGTATCGGCAGTGCTTGTGGCAAGGGCTGTGAGTTCGTGCCTGGCTAGTCCATTCCTTCCGCACTCGAGGCCACTACGCACTTGCCGGCCGATGGTGTCAAATGTCCTCGCTCTCCGCACGACTGCCTGCTAGTTCGCCCGTGCTTCGGTCGACGCGTTGGAACTGCACTCTCGAGCGCGGAGCGCACTGGACTCCGGATTCACGGCTCGCAAGTTCAAGGCTGCTTGGAATGTGCGGATTGCCGTCTTTGCGTTTACAATTCCGAGAAGACGTGTGGCAGTCCGCCGGAACCTGGCAAGCGATGATTAGATGATTGGCATGCGCGGGCGCTTCAAATGGCTGCGGAACCGCGGCTACTCGCACGGTGGCATCCATGGATCGTCACGGGTATCGTACGAGCGACCGGTTGCACTCGCGATTGGCGCGTGCTGCGTGCTGCTGGCATTGCTGGGAACGTTGCAGTTCGTATGGATCGGTCGAGTTAGCGACTCGCAACGTACCGCGGAGGGAGCGTCGCTGCGCCGGGCGACGAGACTTGTGATCATCCAGGTCCAGAAAGAACTGGAGCTCTTGCTGGCGACGTTCAAAGCGGATGCCGACTTTGAACGGTCCCGTCGCTTGGAAACCTACAGGCAACGGCAAATCTCGTGGCACGAGGTGTCATTGCATGGGCCCGTGGTCAAGCGAATCTTCTTCTACGACATGCCGGCTCCGGGGTCCGGCGACCTTACCGAGCTAGTCACCGAGTCTGAAAGGATCAGGCCTGCCAAATGGGGCAGAAATCTTGCCCTCGTGCGCCAGCATATCCACGAGTTGGCATTCGCACCGGGTCGTCCGGTGGCCATGAGGTGGCTTGTGACATGGATGTTTCATCCCCAAGCGATGGCGATCTATCGACCGATCGTGAAGTTTGATTCGAGGTCCCGGAACGCTTTCTACCGTGGCAGGGTGACGGGCTATCTGATCCTGCAATTGGACCGAGACTTCATCCGTGATCGCTTGATTCCTGACATGCTGAACGATCACTTCGGCAGTTGGAGCGAAAGCGCCCGATACGCTGTCACTCTCAAGCTGGACGGAAAGAGTCTCTATGTCTACGAACCTTCCGGAAATGGCTCGATTGTGCCACCCGAAGTGGCAAGCGAGGCCAGTGGCTATTCGCTGAGTCCGTTGCAAGGCCAGGACGCGGCTGACTGGATTGAATCCCCCGATCAAAGCTCTCAAGCCATGCTCATTTCAACCGGCGTGCCCAATCCTGTATCGCTGCGTGGCGGAATTCAACGGATTGGACTGCGGGGTCGGGCCGAGAGGTTGCGGCTAGCTGACCTGGAACTTGGTCCACTGAGCTTGACGCTGAACGCCAACTCGGATGACGCAACGCAGGGCCAGGAGCCTGCCTCGGTGCTTAGGCAGTCACTCGGACTGCCGAGGCTGTTCCTGGCAGCTGACACGCAGCACCGGCTAACCGTCGAGGTAAGGCGTCTCGGAGCCACGTTGGACGCGGTCGTGAACCGCAACTACAAGCGTTCCGTTGCAATAGGGATGGTCGTGCTTATGCTGCTCGTCGGGGCAACGGCGATTATTGCGGTTTTCGGGAGGAGCGCCGCGCGACTGGCGGAAGTGCGGATGGAGGCTGTGGCGTCCCAGTCGCACCAATTGCGCAATCCGCTTGCAGCGATCTCCGTGCTCGCGGACAGTATGGTCCGAGGGCGACCCCAGTCCGGCGAGAAGGTAGTCGAGTACGGAGGAATGATTCGCGACTACGCAAAGCGCCTGAATGAAACCGTTGATCGTGCGATGCGCGTGGCCGCCATGGAATCGTTTGAAACGCGCTACAACCTCACCATGCTCGATGTCTCCAAGGTTGCGGAAGATGCCTTGGAAGAAGCGCGGCCGCTCATCGAAAGTGCCGGATTCGCGGAGGAACACACCCTTGCCGAAGGGCTGCCGATGGTGCGGGCGAACGCAGAGGCCCTTCGGCACAGCTTGGGCGACCTGCTGAGCAACGCAGTGAAGTACGGCCAGCCTGGCCGCTGGCTCAAGCTTGCGACCGCCGATGCTGCCGTGGGTCGCCGGCGAGAGGTGCTGATCCGCGTCCATGATCGAGGTCGGGGCATTGCTGCGCACGAGATGCGCAAGATCTTCGAGCCTTACTATCGAGGCGCTGGTGTCGCTAGTTCTTCGATTCCCGGTTCTGGCCTGGGCCTGACTCTGGTGCGCGGTACAGTCCAGCGCATGGGAGGCAAGCTGACGGTGGACAGCGAGGAGGGCCGGGGAACAGTGTTCACGATGCATTTCCCTGTGCGCGTTTGAGGAATTAGCCAATCACCGGTTTCGATTCCGGAATCTCGGGTTGCATGCAATGCCGACCGGCTAGCAGTTTCTAGCCAACTCAGTTTCTAGTTCATCTTCGACATCGGGATTCTAGAAGTGCTTATGAAAGAATAGGTTGCGAGCGCGGAGCAAGCGTTTGGCACAACACTGCCTGGGTTTGCGGGCAGTGGGCGATCGCAGTTGCTGAGGCTTTCAGGAGGCTTGGCCCTCCGGGGGATCGGCAACCGCCCCTTGTTCGATGTTCGATAAAGGCCTCTCCGGGTGCGCCTTCGAGCGAGAGAAGAAGCGTCAGGATTCTTGCGCCAGCAACTCCACTAGGTCCGACAGGCCGCCGAACATGGGAATAGGATTTGCCGCGTTGACTGTCCCATCGGGCAGCGGAACCTGCGTCTCCTCGTCGATCGCGAACCCCCACTTCTGCAACCAATCGCATATTTCGTCGTCGCTGAGAATCTTGTAGCCATTCCCCGGATTGGGAACCATCGGGTCCACGGACACCGCCACGCATCGAGCGGAGTTCCCGCTCCTGACGAACGCAAGATCGACGCGGGCGACTACTCCTTGGGCCAGATACTCTCGACGACGCACGGATACTCTCAAGACCTTGAACATGGCTTTCAATGCCTTGGTAGAGGAAGGATTCATGGTGACGGTTCCTGTGCCTGCCCTCGGATTCGAGCAAATCCGGCAGAGTTTACACACTGCCAGCGCTCGAAGCAAGCGGCCTCCACCTGTGTCCGACGATCCACGATTTGGGCCCGGATCCCGGAATTGTTCAGAGCGAGGAAGCCCGCAGAGCAGCATCCGGGGGACAGGACTGGCCTAACGTACCCCGGGATCCATCGGCACTCCCGAATAGACCGGAGCTGCCGGCAGAACGCTGGCGGTTTCTGCCTCGTAGTGACATGCGATACACTTATTCCAGTGGCGATACGGAATGTCCGGCACAGCGGTTTGCGCCGGCTTTTCGAGCGCGGCGACGGGAGCAAGCTGCATCCGGCACACGTGAACCGAATCCGGAATATTCTGCTGGCCCTGGACGGTGCAGACGCTCTGAGCGAACTGTCCGAACCCTTCTACCGGCTCCATCCGCTGAAGGGGGATCGCAAGGGGCAGTGGGCCGTGACGGTGTCGCGCATGTGGCGGATCGTGTTCCGCGTCGAAGGCGACGACGTGCTGGACGTTGACCTGGCGGACTACCACTAGGAGGGCATCATGAGCGAGAGCAAGGGCGGCGTAGCGTACGACGCCTGGCTGCGGCGGCACCCGTCGCATCCGGGACGTCACATCTACCACGGCTGCATGGAGGACCCGCTGGGAGAATGCAGCCTGACGGTCAGCGAGGCGGCGCACAGGATTGGCGTTTCGCGTGTCACGCTATCGCGCGTGCTCAACGGGCGGGCGGGCATCTCAGTGTCGCTGGCCCTGAAGCTGGAAGCCGCAGGCTGGGGCACGGCCGATGCCTGGCTGCGGCGGCAAGCCCAGTACGACCTGGCGCGGGAGCGGAACCGCCTCAGGCAATGGCCCGGCGGGGCGAGCGACCCGGAGGATGCCAGGATCGCGGCCGAGGCCGCCTGAGGGAATTCCACACTTCGCTTCCGAGGAGACCGACATGGCGATTCCGGACGCACAGTCCATCATGCTTCCCCTGCTTGAGCTGGCGGTGGACAACACTATCCATCGGCTTTGCGATGCGGTCGATCTTCTGGCCGACCGCCTTCGTCTCACGGACGACGAGAGGCGCGATCGCACCTCCGATGGTCAGTCTCCGCGGTTTTAGCACCGTGTCTCTCTTGCGCGCGAGTACCTAACGAAAGCCGGCCTGGTGGAGAACCCCGGGCGCGGGCAGTTCCGCATCACGGAGCCAGGCCGGCGCGTTCTCGGGAGCCGGCCCCCGCAAGTCGACCTCAGGTTGCTTCGGCAGCTCGCGGAGTCGAACGGCCCCGCCGCTGACGGGGGGGCGCCGCCGCCTGGCGAGGAGCCGCCGAACACGGCCTTCACGCCTGAGGAGGCCTGCAGGACGCCTACGAGACCTTGCGGAACAGTCTTGCCGAGGAGCTTCTTGGCCAGGTCCTGCAGTCGTCTCCCGCGTTCTTCGAGCTCCTGGTTGTGGATGTGCTGGTGCGCATGGGGTACGGCGGTTCGAGGAAAGACGCCGGAGAGGCCATCGGGCAGGCCGGGGACGAGGGCATCGACGGGATTATCAAGGAAGATCGCCTCGGGCTGGACATCATCTATATCCAGGCCAAGCGGTGGGCGAGCACGGTGGGCCGGAGGTCCAGAAATTCGTCGGGGCCCTGCATGGAAAGCGCACGCGGAAGGGCGTCTTCATCACGACGTCCTCGTTCACCTCGGCGGCCGCGGAGCTCGCCGGCAGTATCGAGGCCAAGGTGATTCTGATCGACGGAAAGCAGCTCGCGGAGCTCATGATCGACCATGGCGTCGGGGTGAGGACCGATGCCACCTACGAGTTGAAGCGCATTGATGCGGACTACTTCCCCGAATGAGAGGCGTTCCCGGGCGGCGGTGTCGTGCCGATCGGGACGGCCAAGCACGCGAAACCATAGCGGAGGCTCCCACCAGAGCCCCTCGTATTGAGCCGGAAACGGCCCGTCATTGCGTCCGCAGGCCATCCATGTCCACCCCCTTGGTGAGATACTGCGGTTAGCCGGCTCCCGAGGCAAACGCTTGCAATCGCTGTTCCGCCTGCTCTTGCGGCAGAGCGGGAGCCAACTGGAGCTGAATCGGTTGGCGACGCTCTGCGAATTGAGTCGGCCAGCCGTCAGGTCGCATGTCGAGGCCACGGAGATTACGTATGGGCAGCTTCTGGTCCGGCCCTTCCACGGCGTAGGGAAGCGGGACATCGTCGAGCGACCCAAGTGCTACGCCATCGATACCGGATTCGCCTGCTTCGAGAATGGCTGGACAAGTCTTCGACCGGACGACCGAGGCGTGCCTTGGGGGCACTTGGTCCTGGACACCTTGCGAGGGCTGTTAAGCGACACGAGCCTGTTCTACTCGCAGGACAAGTCGCGTCCGGAAGCGGATTTCGTGATCCACAGGGACCGGTAACGCGTGGACAGCGTCGAGTGCAAAATCAATCCGGATCAGGTCAACGCATCGGCGATCGTGGCATTTCGGGGTCTGTATCCGCAAGTACGCAACCTTTTCCTGGCCCCGAACGTCAAGACACACTGCAGGAGCCGTTTCTAGGGCCACGCCTCCACAGTCTGCGACACACGGGACTTGTCGAACCCGCTGGAGGCCTCGAAACTCGCGGATGCACCTACCGATGCTCTTAGAATCAATAGGGAAACTAGCGGCTCGCGAGCAAAATCAGGTAGACTCGCCAAGGTCGTTGGAGTCAGAGCGTAGGATGGGGAAAGTGCGGAACCGGCTCTTCTCGCTGCTCGGTTGGCTTCTAGCCGCGTCCCTGGGTCTTTCCGTTAGGGACAGTTCCATCTCGGCGACCTCCAAGAGGAAACAGCGGAAGAAGCTCGACAGATTGCGGAACTGGAACGGGACCGCGAGCTTCAGAGCATTCTGGACGCGCGGCGCGAGAGCGCGCACGCGCGCCTGGAAAGCGCCGCCAGCACGATTCAGGCTCAGGCGCTGTGCCCGGCTTTCGTCGGCTTGAGTCCGGAGCCGCGCTCGTTTCGCAAGAGAATCTCGAGCCCGTTTGTCGCTCGTTCCGCGCCGCGGCCGGTTCGTCTGCCCTGGAGAGGCGTTGCACCGGAGGGCGAGTCGCCGAGCGGGCTGTTCAACGACTACATCTCCACCCCTGTCGTGCAGTCCAGGTGCATCTACTGCCATGTCGAGGGAGGCGCGTCTGGGCACACCCGCCTCGTGCTCACCCCTTCCGACGTGGACGGTCACGAGGCTACGAACCTGGCGGTGTTCGAGAACTTCCTCACGGACGTCGAGGACGGAGCCGACCTGATCCTCAACAAGATCCAGGGCGCCGAAAGCCATGGCGGGGGCGTCCAGGTGGTGGCCGGATCGACCGACTTCGCCAACATGGAGCGGTTCCTGAGATCTCTCGGAGGCGAGACCACCTCGGGGGCTTTGTCCCCCGAAACGCTGTTCGACGGCGTCACCATGGCTTCGCCGGGCAGGACCCTGCGTCGGGCGGCGATGCTGTTTGCGGGCAGGCTCCCCACTCAAGCCGAGCTCAGTTCGGTTAGCGACGGTGAGGAATCCAGCCTGCGCCAGGCGATCAGGGGCTTGATGACAGGCCAGGGATTCCACGATTTCCTGATCCGGACGGCCAATGACCGGTTGCTGACGGACCGGGACCGGTCAAACGTAGTCGGCGTTGCCGAAGTGAGATTCGTCGATCTGACGAACAAGCGCTGGGAATTGGCTCAGGAGGGCGTTCAGAACGGGTACGCAGAGTACCCGCGCCGATATCCGGCCTATCGGAAGCACGAGCGAGCCGTGCAGTACGGCATTGCCCGCGCTCCGCTAGAACTTATCGCGCATGTCGTCGAGAGCGACTTGCCGTACACGGAAATTCTGACGGCGGACTACATCATGGCCAATCCGATGGCCGCGAATGCGTACGGCGCGGAGACGGAGTTCGACGATCCCAACGATGTGACAGAATTCAAGCCTTCGGAGATCGCGAGGTACTTCCGAAGGGACCCATCGATGATCGTGGAGGAGGATCCCCCGAACATCTGGAGGGTCGTCAATGAAGGCAATCTCTCCACCGACTACCCTCACGCCGGAGTCCTCAGCTCGACCGTCTTCTTGCGCCGCTATCCGACGACTGCGACGAATCGCAATCGGGCTCGGTCGCGCTGGACCTACTACCACTTCCTGGGTTTCGACATCGAGAAGTCCGCGGCGCGAACGGCGGACCCGGACGCTCTGACCGATACCAACAACCCCACGATGAACAACCCGGCCTGCACGGTCTGCCACATCCCGATGGATCCGGTTGCAGGCACCTACCAGAACTACGGGAACATGGGGCTCTTCCGCGACAAGAATCGCGGCCGGGACTCTCTGCCGGGACTGTATAGGTCTCCTAGGGACGGAACCGTCTCGCCCTACCAGCAAGGCGACACTTGGTTCCGCGATATGCGCGACCCGGGCTTCGGCGACTCCAATGCGCCCAGCGCGGACAATAGTCTGCAATGGCTGGCCGAGCAGTTCGTTGCGGACGATAGGTTCGCGACGGCGGCCGTCAGGTTCTGGTGGCCGGCGATCATGGGCGTGGAACTCACCGATCCTCCCTCCGACAGCTCCGATGCGGATTTCGACGAGTTGCTCGTGGCGTCGGCTTCGCAGGCCTTGGAGGTCGAAGCGCTTGCGGAGGCTTTCCGAGAAGGATTCGACGGCGGCGATCCGTACAATGCCAAGGATCTGCTGACCGAGATCGCGCTCTCGCCTTGGTTCCGGGCCGAGTCGGTCACGGTCGACGACGAGACTCGCTTGGCCGCGCTCCGCGACGCAGGCGTCGCGCGACTGCTGACTCCCGAAGAAGTCGTTTCGAAGACCGACGCTATCACCGGATATGTCTGGGGCAGGCGGTTCCAGCAGCCCTTCGAGCGCGGCGAGCCGAGGAGCAGGCTGCACGATCCCCAGGGATTTAGCGGCTACCAGCTTCTCTATGGGGGCATTGACTCGGACGGCATCATCGAGCGCACCGGCGAGATGACGCCATTGATGGCCGCGGTTGCCCAGAGCCACGCCGCAGAGGTGAGCTGCCCCATCGTGCGGCGCGAATTCTACTACTGGCCCGATGAAAGCCGCCTGCTCTTCGACGGAATCACCAAGTTCGACTCGCCGTTTTCCGAGACGAGCGGCGCGTTCGACGTCATCGGCGAGTTGTGGGAGACACGGCAGACGTTCACCTTGCAGGTTCCGCTGAACGTGGGGTCAAAGACCGTTCGCATGGCATTCACGAATAACACTACGAGCGGGCAGGTGGACAGTGACGGAAACCCGCTCGACCGCAACTTGAAACTGGATAGCCTGGTGGTCCGTGACAGTAGCGGCTCGAACGTATACTCGCTCGAGCTCGAGACTCTCGGCAGGCAGGGCTGCGGCCTGCCGCAAGAGCGGTTCTACTGGATGAGAGGCAACTGCTCGGTGACAGTCCCGATTGAGATTGCTTCCGCAGGTGACTACAGCGTGGAAGTCGTTGCGTATCAGGACCGGGCCGGCGACGAACCCGCCCGCTTGGCGGTCAGCGTGGAAGCGGAGGACGGCAGCTCGCAAGGCGAGATCGCGATTCGCCGCAAGCTGGCCGACTTGCACCAGAAGCTCTTCGGCGTGGCTGTGGCTGTGGATTCTCCAGATGTCAACGAGGCCTACGACCTGTTCCTCGAAGTCTGGAACCGCAAGCGCACTTCGGAAGGCCGCACCTTCGGCAATTCACAGTTCAGTTGTACTGACTCCGGCGACCATCTCTACTTCGACGGCCTTGTGGCCGACGGCATGCAGTATGGCGACGCCGGCGGCTCCAGATTGAACCTCGCGTCCGTACGCACCTTCAGTCAAAGCATTGAGACCACCGATCCGCACCACGCTGTCCGGACGTGGGTTGTCACCCTTGCCTACCTTCTGACCGACTATCGGTACCTGTATTTCTAAGGAGGATGCGATGAATCGTCGTAGCTTCATGATCAGCGTGCTGGGCCTCGGCGCGGCCTCGGGGTTTCGCGTTCCCTTGGCGAACGCCGCCGACTACACCGGCAAGCTGTTCGTGTTCGTTCAGGCCGCCGGCGGTTGGGATCCCACGAGCTTCTGCGACCCCAAGACGAACGTCACGGGCGAGCCTACCATCAACACCTGGGCGACAAACGGCGAGGCCCAGCAGGCGGGCAATATCCACTACGCCCCGTTCGCGAATAACAAGGCGTTCTTCGACAAGTACTACCAGCGCATCCTCGTGGTGAACGGAGTCGATGCCCAGACAAATTCGCACTCGGCGGGTATCGTCCATAACTGGAGCGGTCGGATTTCGGAAGGCTACCCGACGATGACGGCGCTGCTCGCCGCCCACAACGGCGCCGGCCTCTCGATGCCGTACCTGAGTTTCGGAGGGTTTTCCAACACCGCTGGGGTCGCTGTGTTCACGCGGCTGAACAACCCGACCGAGGTCCGGAACATCGCCAAGCCCGAACTGGTCGGCGGGGATCCGGCCAAGAGGCCGTTCTTCAAGTCGGAAGACTGGGAATCGATCACCGGAAGTCGCGACACGCGCATAGCGCGACTAGCGGCGGCACCGAATCTCATGCCGCGAGATGCCCGCAACCGGGAACTTTACGCTGCGGCCTTGGAGCAGGACGCGGCTGAGGGACTCCGGTCATTCGCCGACACGATTCCCGCCACCAGTGAATTGCAGCCGATCGAGGAATTCAATTTGTTCCGCAGCAATCTCAAGCGGCAGGTGCAGCTGACAGTGCTGGCATTCAAGGCGGGTGTCGCGGTCAGCGCGGACTTGCGCCTGGGCGGCTTCGACACCCACGACTATCACGACAGGGACGCGGGCTGGCTGCTAGGAAACCTGACAGCTTCAGTCGACTACCTCTGGGACTACGCCGAACTCCAGGGACTGGCGGACCGCTTGGTGGTCGTGATGGGGTCGGACTTCGGGCGCACCAACAAGTACAACGCCGAAATGGGGAAGGACCACTGGCCGATTGGCAGCTTTATCGTGATGGAGAAGAACCAGAGCTGGACCAACCGGGTGGTCGGGGAGACGAATGAACTGCACTTTGCGCGCAAGGTCAATTCGTCGACCCTGGCGCGGGACGACACGGCGGGGACTTTGATTCACCCCAAACACATCCACAAGGCGCTGCGCAAGTACCTCGGGGTGTCGGATACCGAGGACAGCCAGCGTTTTCCGTTCAACAACACGGTGGAATTGCCGATCTTCTCCTGAGCACCGCGAATCGCGCGAGACTCGACGCTCCCTCGCCAAGCATTGCCTGGTGCAGGGTATAGTCTCCTTCCCAGCTCGTCCAATCCGCCGCCTGGGCCCTCGCAATACAGGAGAGAGTCTGCGCGGGATGCTATCGGCGCCCGCTCAATTTCGCTGCAGGCCCTGCGACTCTCCGAGCAGCGTAAAGGACCCGATGCGGCTCAGCAGGTTGCCCCTGCTCTGGGACAACGTTCCGAGTTCGGAGCCTGGTGACAGGCTGGTAATCACGGACCTCCCGATGACGTGCCGGCCGGGATTCGAACCGTTCGCGGATTCCGTCCTCAATCCCCAGATCGTGTGGAACGCAACCGGCGTGCCCTCGAACGTCCCCAGGTAGAGCATGACGTGGCCGGGAATGTTCAGCATCGTGAGGAACGGGGCGGCCCCGGCCAGGATGCGGGCCTGTTTCTCGGCGGGCGTCAACTGCTCAATGTCCACGTTCTTGCCGGCGTCGGCCTGTTGCCGGGAATTGCGAGGGAGAGGCAGGCCAACGGGCAGGAAGAGATCCAGGAGCGTCGACGAACAGTCTCGATAGCCGCCCAATCCGCCCCACCCGTACGGCTGTCCCAGGATCTCGTTGATTAGCTCTGCGAGCGTTTCGCCGGAGAATGACAGCGGCACTGCGGCAGCGTCCCCTCTCGAAACCGAAACTTGCGCTAGCGACGCGCGCCGGTTCTTGTCCGCTACCGGAACCAGCAGCCTAATCTCGGAATCACCGGCCGCCTCCGACGGCAACAGCATCCCGATCCGCCCTTCGAACAGGAATCCGGCCTGGCCGCTCGCGATCGGAATCTGGTCCCTGCGGATCGCGGCTAGGCCCAGGGAACGATACCGAGCTATGAAGTCGTCGTCAACGTAAGCGATGTCGCGCGAGTCGATCCAGCCGCAAGTGTAGGGCGATTCGGCGGCAACGAACCGACCGTCCCCCGAGACATGCGTGAGAAAGAGCGGAGTGCCGGCCCACACTGCCGAATTCTGGTTGTAGTCGAATGGATATCCCTCGCCGGCGCGGCGGAAATCATGAAAGAAGGGGTCGATCGATGGCAGCGCGCGTAGCGAAGCATTTCGCACGGTAATCGCCCGGACGGCGCGGCTGGGGTACTGGTCGAGTTGCGCGTTTGCAATGACAGTCTCGAGGGCCGAAGCGGGGACCTCAAGCAGGTTCGGGCCGAAGGCCGGCTGCTTGGGGAACGATTCTGCAGCCCAGGCGAATTCCGCCGGCGTGCAAGCCTCCGGCTGGCTTCGCTCCCACGGGCCGTACCAGTACTCAAGAAGGTGAGCGAGCCGCTGCTCGTCGGATTCGACCATCGGAATGCCCGCCGTCGGCACGAATTCCGCGGCATCTTGCGGGATGCGCTCCAAGTCGTGAAGCGGCCCCGTCGACAGCAAGGGGTTCTGATCACGCCCGCAGCTGAAGACCAATAACAGGACGGTCAGAATAGCGGCGCTAGGCAAGGGCGGCGATCGCATGCTTTGCCAATTCTACCGAGGCGGAACGGTCGGAATTCGACAGGCGGTGGGTGTTGTGTGTCGAAGCGATCGAAGCACCGATAGAGCAAGGAGTTGCATGGTCGGCCTATGCCAACTGGCCCCTGAACCGTGATCGGTTGAGCCGTGAGGTGGCTGCGTCCGGAGAGGGCGACGCTATCAGACAAGAGTGCTGGGAACGGCTGGACAGGGAATGAGTGCCTGTCCATGCGGTCGCATCCATTCAGCCTGCGACGAATGCGCTCAGGAACAGGCGAGCTACGATCGAGCGTTGCCTGGCAGGAGGCCTTCGTCCCGTCCCTCGCGGCTAACTTCGCGAGCCTGTCGGCTAGTTCGCGGGGCGAGTGCTCCGGTGCGCTCTTGGAACGGGCGAGATTCGACAAGACTGGCCTTCCACACGGAAATTCTGACAGGCCCCGAGTTTGAGGAAATCGTAGGGGGAGCGGCCAGGAACCTAGACTGCCGATTCCGGCGAATATGCAGTTGGGACGGGTTTTGCTCCTTAACCGCCAACCGCGGCCCGCTCAAACGGATGCTCGCGCCTTGCCTGAACCACCGCTCGCACTTGCTTCATCCCGAGGAACATGCGCGCCGGATCGCTGGCGAATGCCTTGAAGCCAAAGCTCTCGTACCACGCTTTGCGACGCGCAAACGCTTCTTCGCCCCCATCCGAGATCACATCGAGAATGATCGCATGGCACCCAGCCATGTTGGAAACCGCGCACGCCTTCTCGAAGACATGGTGTATGAGTATGCCACCAAGACCTCTACCTTGCGCCGCGTTGTCCACTGCGACCTGCCCTAAGAACAGGACCGGAATTTCCCCATGATCCGGTGCCCCACGCGGTCGGCGGCTGAGCTCGTCCACGTTCATCCGGCCCAAGTTCATTGCATGGTAGCCAAGGATGCGCGTGCTCCCCTCTTCGACGACAACATATATGCGCGTCATGTCATCCTTCTGCTGCTTCTTGCCAGTCAGCTTGAGGAATTTATTCAGCCGATCGACACCACAGTCAAATTCAGCGCGGTCATGGCGCGACGACTCGAATTGCTCGATTCTGAGGGCCCGTGGTTCAATCGGCATGAACCACTCGCGCGCGATAGTTCCGGGCAGCCTCCAAGGCACGCGGGGTTGGAGCGGGAGGGGCATCGAGGGCGGCAGTGAACAGCTCGGCGTCCTCGGGCGTCAAAACATGCACGGACTGCGCTTCAAGCACACGCATGGCCTCGCGCTCAATCGCTGCGCGCAGGAATACCGATTTATCGATTGCCAGCGACTGTGCAGCACGCTCGATCAGGAGGGCTAGTCGATCATCGTGGCGCACCTGCGTGGTCCTGGTCCGCTTCGCCGAGGTAGGTGATGTGGTGTCGAAGTTCAACATGGCCGGTCCTTTTGCGTAGGTCCATTGTAGTGCATTCTGCACTACATATCAAGGGCTAAGCCGGAGGTTCGGAGATGGATCGAGTCGCCGGCTCTCTCACCCGGCTGCAGTGTAACGGCACACCCTCGGCCGCTCCGGATCCGGCACCAAGACCGCTGGATCCACTCCGGCTGGCCAGCGACAATGTCGGCCATAGTAGTCGCCAGTCAACCTGCCGTCTCCTGCCCGGCATTAGGCGGCCTGCGATGACGAACGGGGACCGTTCTGTCTCTAAACACTTCGCCTTGACCGAGTCCCTCGGCCTCCAAGTCCGGGGCGAGTTCTTCAATTTCACCGACACACCGGTCTTCGCTAGTCCGAACACAGCGGTGAGCAACAGGAACTTCGGGCGTATCTCGAGCCAATCCAATGTGCCGCGACAGATCCACGTCGGCCTCAAGCTGCTCTGGTAGGGTTGAGATTCCGCGTTTCCGGATCCCCGTCGCACCGAGCCTCTGAGCGCGGCGCATCCATCGGGGGAGGGGAGCCTGGAAATGTCGTCCATCACACGCCGCTCGTTCGTCCAGGCCGGTGCCGCCGGAGCTGCCGCCCATGTGCCGGCCGGATCTGCTCCGAACGTGCTGTTCATCATGCTTAACCAGTGGCGATTTGATTGCCTTGGCGACAACGACATCCAGATCCGGCGCACGCTCACCCGCACCACGGCCGCCTCCTTCAGCAGCAAGGCCCGGATCGTCCCGAAGTGCGCCCGCGCCACTCCGTCCCCGCAAGCCCGCGCTGCCGCAGCACCTCCAGCAGCGCCGCTGTCTTAGGTTCGGCTCCCCTATCGGGCTCCGCAGACGCAGTGCACGAGTTTCCGCGTTAGCGACCGGTCGTCATGAGAGTCGTCGCCGACCCGGCAGGGACGTGCCCGCGGCGGAAATAGCGCGCCGGAACGAATCGCTGGCTGATCCCGTCGGTTGCGGAACAGCGGCCGCCTGTGGGTCAGTCCGGCCCAACCGCGCAGACCGGGCTCTGCAGCGCCTGAACCGTTCCAGCGCAAGGAGAACCGGAACTCCTGCTCTCCCGTGCCACGCAGCGGGACGCCGTGCGACCGTTCGAGTCAAGACACAAGGGAGGCAAGAGATTCTCGAATCTGAGCGAAATCAGAAACAATATTTTTCATTTAGACGTCTATTTAATAAATATGACTGCAATGACTTCTCGCGATCTGTGGTTGGTACGCGTGAATCAGGCTTGGTCGGATCGACCGATCGTTTGGCTGTCCGGCGTTCGAAGGGTCGGCAAGACGACGCTTGCCCGAATGCTTCCCCCTGCCGTTTACCTGAACTGCGACCTGCCCTCTACCGGCCGGGTGCTTCGCGATCCGGAGTTGTTTCTCGACAGCCAGTCATCTGGCACCGTATTGGTCTTTGACGAAGTGCATCGCTTGGAGGACCCCAGTCGGCTGCTCAAGATCGTGGCTGACGAGTACCCGGCACTTCGAGTGCTGGCGACCGGCTCCTCGACACTGTCCGCAACTCGCAAGTTCCGGGATTCCCTTACGGGGCGCAAGAGTTCGGTCCACCTGCAGCCAGTGCTCTGGGAGGAGTGCATCAACTGGCTAGGCACTTCCGACATCGACCGGCGACTGTTGCACGGCGGCCTGCCGGAAGCCCTGCTGGCAGAGAGAGTGTCCTCCGACTTCTTCAATGAGTGGATCGACAGCTTCTATGCGCGGGACATCCAGGAGCTGTTCCATGTCCGCAACCGCCGCGGCTTCCAAGCACTGTTCCGCCTGCTCTTGCGGCAGAGCGGGGGCCAGCTCGAGCTGAACCGGTTGGCGACGCTCTGCGAGTTGAGTCGGCCAACCGTCAGTTCGTATGTCGAGGCCATGGAGGTCACGCATGCGCTGCACTTGCTCCGGCCCTTTCACGGCGGCGGGAAGAGAGAGATCGTGGCGCGACCCAAGTGCTACTGCTTCGATACCGGATTCGCCTGTTTCGAGAAGGGCTGGACCAGCCTTCGACCAGACGACCGGGGAGTGCTGTGGGAGCACTTGGTACTGGACACCTTGCGGGGGCTGGTCAGCGACGGGAGCCTGTTCTACTGGCAGGACAAGTCGCGTCGGGAAGTGGATTTCGTAATCCGCAGGGATCGGAACCGCCTCGACACCGTCGAGTGCAAGATCAATCCGGATCAGGTCAACGCATCGGCGATTGAGGCATTTCGGGTTCTGTATCCGCAAGGACGCAACTTTGTCGTGTCCCCGAATGTCAAGAGGCACTACAGGATCCGTCGTCAGGACCACGTCTTCGCGGTCTGTGACACAAGGGACTTGTCGAACCTGCTAGGTGCATCGGGGCACGTGGACGAGAGTTCCCATGCTTAGAGGATCAGTAGAGAGTTCGAGCGCATGTGAACTGGATGGACTGGATTGACTCCGATGAGTGGGGTCTGTGTGCGGGTTGGCCAACATGCAAATTCTTCGCTTGCGGCCGCCAACCGGCCGTCTGCTGCCCGGCACTAGGCGGCCTGCGGTGACGAGCTGGGACTTTTCTGTCTTGCGAAACTTCGTCTTGAGCGAGTCCTCGGGGCCTCCAAGTCCGGGGCAATTCCAACTTCACCGACACGCCGGTCTTCGCGAGTCCGAACACAGCGGTGAGCAACAGGAACTTCGGGCGTGTCTCGAGCCAATCGAATGCGCCGCGACAGATCCAAATCGGCCTCAAGCTGCTCTGGTAGGGTTGAGATTCCGCGTTTCCGGATCGCTGTCGCACCCAGCCTCCGAGCGTGTGGCGCATCCGTCGGGGAGGGGCGCCTGGAACTGTCGTCATTCACACGCCGCTCGTTCGTGCAGGCCGGTGCCGCCGGAGCTGCCGCCCAGGTGCCGGCCGGATCTGCTCCGAACGTGCTGTTCATCATGCTTGACCAGTGGCGCTTTGATTGCCTTGGCGCCAACGGCAACACGATCCTCCAGACGCCTCACCTCGACCGGCTGGCCTCGCGATCTGCGAATTTCACGCAAGCGTGAGTGCAGGCGCCTGTCTGCGTCCCGTCTCGCGTCAGCTTCTTCACGGGCCGCTATCCTCATTCCCACAAGAACCGCGTCAACTACACGCCGTACCAGCAGCCTGAGCCCATGATGCAACGGTTGCTGCGCGACGCCGGCTACCGGACCGGTTCCGTCGGCAAGCTGCACTTTCATCCTCCGACGGCCGAGCATGCACGCGAGACAGGATTGGATCAGGTGCAGCTCGACGACGGCCTTCGTCGCACGGACCGCTACTCCGACTACGTCAAGTGGAGGGGCGCCAGCGATCCCAACTTCGGCATCCATTACCAGACGACTGTCGCTGGAGTTCCATCTGGCCGCAATCCTTTTCGCGCGGTCATTGACAAGGAATACACTCCGACCGAATGGACCGGTCGTGAGATACGAAACACTTTGCGTGGCTTGGCATCTTCAGGACGACCGTTTTTCCTGTTCTCGTCCTACTTCAAGCCGCATTCGCCCCACACCATCCCTGAGCCGTACGACGCCCTCTACAACGACGCGGACATTCCGTTGCCTAGGCACCTGGATCTGCATTACATCCAGCGGCTTCCGCTTCCTGTTCAAAAGATGATCCTTCGCGGAACGCCGAGGTTCGGCATGGACCGCCAGCGGCTGCTTTGGATGTACCGAAGCTACTACGGGGACATAACGTGGCTTGACGATGAAGTGGGTGCGACGCTCGCGGAACTCGATAGTAGCGGCCAGTCGGACAACACGATCATCATCGTGACGACCGACCACGGAGACCAGATGCTGGAGCACGGCCTGCTTGGCAAGAACGTGTTATTCGAGGACTCCGTGCGGATCCCGCTGTTGGTGAGCTGGCCAGGGCGCATCCGACCGGGGATTTACTCCGAACTCATTGAATCGGTGGATGTGCTGCCCAGCGTGCTGGAGCTATGCGGGGTGCCCGTCCCGGAGCATGTCCAAGGGCGGAGCTTCGCTTCGCTGGTGGCGGGCGAGCGGGGCACGTTCGAGCCGCGCCGGGCCCAGTTCGCCGAGAACATCATGCCGGAAGTCATTGCGAACGGCGACGAGGGTTGTTTCTTCACGCCCGGATGGTGCGCACCAACCGATGGAAACTGAACTACTACGTGGGGCATGGAGGGGAGTTGCACGACCTCGAAGACGATCCCGGCAAGTGGGTCAATCTATACGACGATCCGACTTATCAGGGGATTGTCCGTGACTTGAAAGGCCAGTTGCTCGATTGGATGATCGCCGCCGACGAGAATGGCCAAATCGCCCGCAGGTGGCTCGTCTAGACTCGCCTCGAGTTCCGCGTACGGAGCTGGTCAACCTAGTCGATGCACAGCACCGGTTGGCCGAGGTCGCTGCTACTGACGATCACGCACGGCGCCTCGGGGAAGCTGCGGGGAGCCGGAGGGGGAAGGGTCGATGCATGGTGGTGTATGTCGAGCGAGTAGGGACTATCGAGGCGGCTTTCGTTGCAAGGGCGTGGACCTGCAGCCCATGGGCTCGCGAAATGATCAGCGGGTGAGGTTCCGCCCAATCGTCTACGTCTAAGCTAGGCGTCGATTCGTTTCATGAGCCTCTTGGTTTCGATGTAGAGCAGTAGTTCGTCGTCGTGGGTGATCGGCCTTGCGTGCATGGTGTCTAGACGGATTGGATGCAGGCGCTGGAATGATTCGCGTACGTTCTCCGTGCGGTCGAAGAACGTGCTGAACACTTGGCGCCAGTTGTCACGCCTGCAGATGATGAGCACATAGTCGGTGAAGTCGGCGTAGGCGATGAGGGGACGCGCAGGGGCGCCGGAGCGGTCGGCGGCTTCTTGCTTCTCTTTCCACTCGTCGTACTTGTTGTTGGGCAGTTGGTGTCTCGGCCAGTCCGACCCGAAGGCATGGGTCATCGCGTCGTCGATGAAGCGGCGGAGTTGCGTCTCGAGACGCTGGAGCCTTTCGTGGGCCTCGTTTGTGCGGGCGAGGGCCTCCTCTTCCTCGAGGTCGCGCGCCAGCGGCACTGGCTGGCCGTAGGCCTCGACCAAGCAAGGAGGCTCGGACCGGATGCGGGCAATGGCGGAGGCCTCACGAAAGGCCTGAGCAGGCAAGTCGGTAAGATTTGCGTCGAACCCGAGGTCGACGTAAAACTCCGCCCGGGCGCCCAAGTCGGACCAAATCTGCCGCGGCCACGAGATCGTGTCGCGCCAGTCACCGAGGCTGGCACGGAGACTCTCGGCGGCTGTCCGTTCGAATGAAGATGTGCGTGAGACGAGCTCGCCGATCGCCTGCAGGTCGAAGAGGCGTTGGATGGAGCCGAGCTTGTTTTCCATGTCGAGCCACGGTGACCGCATCGACGCGATGCTGCGTTGGAACGAGGCGGCAGAGCGGGCTAGGTTAGAGGCGGTCCCGAACTCGTCGACGAGGCGAGAGAGTTCCCGAGATTGGGGGATCTGGAAGCGACGCTCGTAATCAACGAGCCACCGGCTCGTGTGGGCTAGGTTGTTGCGCAAGGCTGTGTTGAATACCCCCGCAGATCGTAGTTCGGCGAGGGTGCCCTCGAGTGCGCGCAACATTTGGAGGTTGGTGTCGACGATACGAAACGATCGCTCGACGGCGTGGAGTTGATCGCGGAGTGCGTGATTGCACTCGATGGCCTTGATCGCCGAGGCTTTCGTGTCCGCGACAGTCATTGCCGCTCTCGCCGCATGGGCAGCGTTGCGCAACGCCTCGGTTTCCCGAGGGACGATCTGCTCTAGAATGCGCGTACGGGCATCCGTCTCGGCTTGGCGAATCTGCCACGCCTGTTGGAGATTCAGCCAGAACTGCATTGTGGTGTCGAAGTAGCGGCCGAGTCGAAGTGCAGTGTCGGCGGTGATGCCGCGATCACCATTGAGGATCGCGGTGACGCGATTGGCAGGAACGTGGATGGCCTTGGCGAGCGCGTTTGCTGACAGCCCGATTTCGTCGAGTTCGTCGCGCAACACCTCGCCCGGATGCACCGGAGCCATCCCGCTCTTGGTGGTCATGTCACAGATCCTCGCTCAATGGTAGTCCACGATTTCCACGTCGCAGGGCCCCTCGTCTGTCCAGCGGAAACAGATACGCCATTGATCGTTGATCCGGATGCTGTGCTGGCCGGCGCGATTTCCGCGCAGAGCCTTGAGCCGGTTGCTGCGCAGACCAGCAAGATCGCGCAAGGCATCGGCACTCTGCAAGACGGTAAGGCGGCGCGTGGCCTGGCTGGCGACTCGCTGAAAACGGGCGACCCGAGCGCCCTCGAAGAACCGCCTCGTGTCCCTGTCCTTGAAGGTTTGGATCATGCAATGGCGTGAACCGTAGCCGAAATTACGAACTACGTAAAGCATAACACAAAGCGAGCGTCGATCCCTCGTCCGACGATGTCTCAGATCCTACAGCGCTATCTCATGCTCGACGCTCGCCAATTACTGGGGATGGTGCCGACCAGCATGCGGATGTGCCACTGCTTTCGAGACGTTTGACGCCCACGAGTTGTCCAAGCAGAAGATCGTAGAGCCGAAAATGGACGAGGTCGAAAGAGTGGAGATCTCCGGTGCCGATGACCAGCGGCTACGGCGGGAAGCCAGTATATGGTCTGAATTCGCCGAGGTCGATGAAGTTACGGCGGTACCATCCGAACGACGGGTCCATGTAGGGAACGAATATCTCGGACAAGTGCCCTTGGTACATCACCGATCGGTCTGGACCGCCGGGTTTCTCTTGGTAGCTCACCAATGAGAGGACCGCAACGAGGCGCTGGTCGGGCCGCAGGTGGAACCGCCAGTTCTGCCCACGTACCCGGTACCCGTCGAATTCGAATCCAGGACCGAGAGGCTGGCGCGTGTCGAGCGGGCCGGGAACCTCGCGGGGGTGTTCGAGTGTCGTGCGGTCGAAGTCACCGTTGGTTCCGGTGATCGGTACGGGACCGTCGTCCACGACCCGCAAGATCTCTTCCGAGTCGAGATCGACCACCGCCGTCAGGCCCTCGACTTGCCGGGTCCAGGCGTTCCGGACTCCGCGGGGCTCGGAGCACCGGACGTTGCCAAGGCGCCGCCCGCGTTCTTCCTCGGTTCCGAAGTAGCCCGGCGGTCCCGTGCTACATGCGAGGAAGGTGGTGTCGTTGATTCCGCGAGCCTCGTGAATGTGATGCCGATGTCTCGGGCGTCCCGGTGTGTCGAGTTGGCGTGCCGACCGATTGACCCTATGCCTGCAGCAGGCGTCGCTGCAGCAACGTCTGCATCTCACGCCGCCCGTCAGCGATGACGAGCACGTAGACCGTATCCTCGGTCACCCGGTAGATGATGGGGTGGGGCTTGAAGAAGACCTCCCGGAATTCCCGAATCCCGATGTCGAGCAGTATCCTCGGATAGCTCCCGCGCTGGGGATGCTCGGACAGGCCCTGGCACGCCCTTTCGATTTGTTCCAGCACGTAATCCGCCCGGGCCGGCGAATCGTGTCGGTCGATGTAGTCGCAGATCTCTTCCAGGTCGCGGGCCGCGTCATCGGTCAACTGAACCTGACAGGCCATCAGCGCTCCCGTTGCCGCTCCCGGAGCCGGGCGATCACGTCTACAGTGGGTTCCACCTGACCGGCTTCGATCTGCCGGTTGCCCAGCGCGAGAATCTTGAGCAGCGCCATCGTCTCCTGCGTCTTCTCGAAGCTGTCGATGTCCTGCAGGACCACCTTGGCTTCGCCGTTCTGAGTGATGATCAGCGGCTCTCCCTGCTCACCGAGCGTGCGCACGATCTCCGAGGCGTGGGCCTTGAGGTGACTGATCGGCTTGATCTGGCGGGACAGTTTCATGGGCACTTCCTTCCCAGTCCAAATATAGTCCATAAACAGGTCCGTGGACAAGGGCGGACTTCGCCGGTCGGCAACTGCTAGCGAAGACCGCCGGCACCCTGTCGCCGAGCGGACCCTCTAGCCAAGTCTTTCACCAACCCACCCTCAAGGACTATCCTGACACCAACCAGCTTCCTATGACCGGGCCCTGCGGGTCCTCGAGAACCCTGCGATGGAAGGTGCCTGCGCCTATCAGTTCCGGCGCGGGACGGGCCGGCCCTGCTGCAGGGCTTGGCCGTGTACGGCCCATTGCGCATACGGGATGCGGGTGCGCTACAGCGCGAAGGGATGGGGCTTGTGAGGTGGCCGTGCGGGCCGAATACTGGCCCTACCGCGCCGCGAGCGCCCCGCCGGCAGATCCTCCGGATGCCGCTGCCAGGGCCTACGTCGGGACCGTGCGCCAGGCCTTCCTCGGCCCCGCCTGCGTGCAGGCGGCCTTCGGCCCCGCCGACGAGCGTCTCGCCGCTGCCTGGCACGCCGCCGGCGTGCCCTTGGCCACCGTCCGGCGCGCCATCCTGCTCGGCTGCGTGCGCAAGTCGATGTCGCTGATCGACCGGCCCGCCGCGCAGCCCGTGCGCAGCCTCCGCTTCTTCGAAGCGTTGCTGCGCGAAGTTGAGCGCGAGCGATTCCCCGACTCCTACTGGCAGCACCTGGAGTTCAATCTCGGACGCTGCGAGGACTACTGGCGGCACAAGCCCGACACCGCGCCGGGTCGTGCCCGACCGAATTTGGAACAGGCAAGCTCCCGGCCCAAGGCCGAGGCTTCCTCCCACGACCCTCTGCACACGAAAGGAAAGACGAGATGATGATGACCATCCCTCCCCGGCCATCCGGGGATCCACTTGACGGAGGCGCTACCGGTACGGCATCCTGAGTCCGCCAGCGTCGCTTCGCTCCGAAGTGTTCACGTTCCTTCGGAACAGGTGTTCACGATGGATCGGAATGAGCGTTCACGTTCCTTCGGAATGAGCGTTCACATTCGCCGGAATACGCACCGCATCGTGGCGTCCACCGCCACCGTCCGCCCCTGGGTGGGCCAAACCCGCCTCGCGCAGTTGCCCCAGCACCCACCCGAAGACCTGCTCATGGACCTCCAGGCTGATCCGCCGCCGGGTCCGCGAGATCGTCGAGTGGTCCGGCGGGCTCTGCTGCAGCTCGTAGCCGAGGAAGGCCCGCAGCCCGAGCGAGTCGCTCACGTTCAGGGCTCGGAGTCGATGCCCAGCAGATAGCCCAGCAGCAGCCGGAAGTACACGCCGGGAACCAGCGAGGGGCGCCCCAGGCGTGCGGCATAGAACGGCCGGCACAGCTGCTCGACATAGGCGTCAAAGCCCATCTGGTCGAGCAGTTCGTTGAGCTTGACAAAGCAGGGAGCGGTCGGGGCCTGAGGCAGCTGGTCCTGCGTCAGGAACATCGCGATCTGCTCGGGCTTGCGGGAACCCATCGCCATGCCATCCATTTTAGCGATATCTGATCGATAATTGTTGGACTTCCAATCGAGTGAGTTTTACCACGGGCTGCTAGACCGCAACGCCGGCATTGAGTACTTCGATTCACCGCGAGACAACGAAGCCATCTACGACACCTATGTGATCGACTGCGTGCCTGAGCGAGAGGATCTTGGCTGCATGCAGTTGATCACTTCGACCAGCAATCTTGAGGAAATGCACTCATTGCTTGACAGATCTCTCGACCGGATAGGCCTTAGCCAGAGCACCCTGACCGCAGAGTTTCTCCTGGACCACCTAAAGGCACTCAGCGGTCGGCTGGCTATCCGTCTAACCGGGCAGGACATTCCGAGCGCTGAGCTCGTAGCGCTTGCGGCCAGCCGTGCCCTTTGCCTCCAAGAGCGGGCGTCAGATAGGGGAGAGTGCTGGACATCTCTCGATGACGGCTTTCTGGTTCCAGCGGACGACGTCCACGAACTGCTGCCGCCGTTGGATACGACGAAACGCAAGACCGGCCTACTTTCTGGCCTGATCCACGTCTCGGTGACGCCACCCCGTGGCAAATTGCGCTTCCGATTCATCGAGGTGAAGCACCGTCGCCATCTCCGAGCTGGGCGAGACCCCACAGTGCTTCGTGATGTGCGTGAGCAGGTCGAGACTTTGCGAAAGAGTTGGAACAAGTGGTATTCCACGAGGAATCCCCGGTCCTTCCGGGCCCTCCGGCGGGCGAAGTTGGCTCGGGTCCTGAGGTTCTACGCCGACAAGGCGCGTCGGCACCATTTGTCGGAGGAACGGCACCGGGTCATCACGAGCGAGATTGATCGCATGCTTGCCGAGGGTAGTAGCTACGACTTCCGGGAAGCCGAGCGAGACGACCGGTGTTGGATCTTCTGTCCCGAATACGCCGGCACCCGGCCTACCGAGATCTCTCCTGCCGACTGGAAAGTGCGAATCTTCCTGTTTGGCCCGGATCTGCTGCCCGACCCGAGCGGACAACTCCCGGCGGTCGAACAGACGCCGGAAAGGGTCGTGAACGGGTCGGCGGAACTTGTGCAAGCTCCTCCACCTGCACCCACGGATGAGAGCGAGCCCTCGCCGTCTCTGGATGGTGGAGTCCGCTCTCCCGGTACCGAGAATATGGCTCCGAACTTGCTCCTAGGCCATGCAGGTTCGACCGGCGCGGAAGCGCGCTGGCCGTTGACCGTCAAGGGCAACCCTCACCTGCTCGTGGCCGGTCTGCCTGGTATGGAAGACCACCTTGCTATTGAACCTCTGCCAGCAAATGGTCGAGGCCGACGTTCGGCCGATCGTGTTCTCTTACCATCAGGATATTGACGAGAAACTCGCGGAGTCGGCCAGAGATGTTCGATTCATCGATTTCGACGGATTGGGTTTCAACCCGCTACACGTTCCTGACCGGGGTTCGCCGACGGCGTATCTCGATGTTGGTGGTGCGCTTCGGGACATCTTCACGGCAACCTATCCAGACCTTGGGGACCTTCAAGGGGAACGCATCCGGAAAGCTATCAGGGACAGCTTCACCGAGGCGGGATGGGGCGGCCAGAATGTGACGGCGGATCTGGAGGCTCCTCCTTTCAGGCGCTTTGTGGAGATCTTGCAAAGCGAGCCGAGGCCGGACCGGGGTCTGCAATCACTGCTTGCGCGTCTGTCGGAACTGGATGACTACCGCTTCTTCGAGCCCGGGGAACTTCATGGTAGTCTCTGGGAAAGCGATCGGCTGACCATTGTCCGCATCCACAAGACCCGGAGTGACAACCTGCAGAGAGCATTCGCCCACCTGATCTTCTACGGTCTCTATAAGGACATGTTCCGTCGCGGTGTTCAGGATCGGATCACCCACGCCCTGATATTTGACGAGGCCCATCGAGCCGCGGGATTGAAGCTGATTCCCACGATGGCCAAGGAATGCCGCAAGTACGGCATATCTCTCACGCTCGCTTCGCAAGGAGCGAGGGACTTCGATTCCTCCTTGTTTTCGGCCATTGCCAACTACCTCGTGATGAAGCTGACCGAGGCGGACGCGAAGGCGTTAGTCAGGAATGTCTCCGACTCGCAACAGGAGCGAAGATTGGTCGACGCGGTAAAGCAAATGGAGAAGTTCAAGGCGCTGTACTTCCGCGAAGGGACGAGAGCGCCTTCGCACGTGAACCTCCTCGGGCCGAGGTGTTCGGTCCCGACGGAAGTGCACGAAGAGCCAATGCCGAAAATCATGTGAATCAACAGGTCAGCGCATACCTTAGGTCCGAGCAGTACAATCCGATCACAGTTGTATTTCCGGAATACAGCCACTGCGAATCCGGTCCCGCACTGCTATGCTAAGGACGTGCATACGAGTGCAGTTGCTCCTCCGTGGAGCATACAGACGACGAAGAGTGCCATTCAGAGGCCTTTCGTAGCATGCGATGCATGTGTTGAGTTCCATGCCGCAGGCAGTGGAATCTGTCGAGGCTTCGAGCGCTGAGCCAGCGTAGCGAATCAGCGCTTACCTCCCCTACTTTCTCTTCTTCTCCCCTCTAGTTCGAGGACGGCGAGGTCTCTGTCCCAGGGAATGGACGTGTTGATTTTCTTGCGCGTTTCGCGATCTGCCGGGAAACAGGTGAGGAACTCCGCCTTGAGTGCTCCCCGTCTGCCCATCGTGAGCTGCAGGACCACGGCGAATCCTTCGTAGAACGCGACTCGCCGGTCGAGTCGGTCCGAGCCGTCTTTCCACCCGAAGAACTGTTTGGATTCCGGGCTGACCAGCGCGGGGACGATCCAATCGATCCGCTTGGCGCGTTCCCGGGAGAAGCGCTGATCGTCTTCCTCGAAGAACGCGTGCCGAAAGCGTCCCGGGGAGAAGTGCACCCGGATCCCATCTGACGTGTAGATCTCCTTGCTGCAGTACTCGCGCCAATAGTGATCCCGGTACCTGTCCGGACACTGGTAGCTAACGAACCTAGGCCGTCCCCCTGCCATTCAACGCATCCCAGGCCTTCTTTAGGATTCCTTCCGGTCAGCAGTGACCACACCTCACCCCTTCTCCTGGTCGCGGCGAGCTCGGCAACCTTGATCCTGTCCTGAGATTGTATCCCCCTACTCGCCGCAATAGGATTTCCAATCCGCCATGGACGCCGACACGATCCGCGTCACCGAATTCGCTCCCGACGGTCCGCTTCTGTCCGAGGGAGTAGACGATTTCGCTGCCGTGTACCTCCATGTGAACGAGTCGGCTTGCGGCGATCCGGACAGTAGTACACTCGGCGCCTCGAGGGTCGCAGGAACCGTCCGACTGATCCAGCCGTGCGAATTCGACTGCGGCCGATAGGAGCCTCCAGTGTGGTGCCTGTTCAGACTGCCAAACTACTCCTGAAGAGTTGGGTCTCTATCGGATCGTCGTTTCGCTTGGGATCCGTTGCAAACCTAAAAGCACCGTTGCAGGAGGTGCCGGTGAACAGTGCCACTATCCTTCCTCGTGAGACGAGTATCTGATCAGAACATGCGATAAGAGCGACTGCACAGCCTACCATATCAATTGAAGCCTACTCCGTTGGAAGCAAACATAACGCCCTTATTCTGGACAGGAGTGAATCTACGTGCGCGAGTCGGAAGACCGCCAAAGCGTCAGTCCCGCAAGCAATCCGAAACCGATCTAATCCGACAGATTCTCGCGCTGTTTCATCGAAATAAACAGAAATTCAACAACGCGGGCGGCAATGGCAGCGAGGGAGCGGGAGCGGGAGGGAGAGCGATGCAGGACGCGCGGGAGACGGAGCTGGAGACAGAGGCCGAAGATGGCGGCGACATGGCCGCGGAGGAGGGTGCGGATGCCGTGGACGGTATGCAAATTCTGGACGATTGTGAACGGACGTTCCGATTTGACACTGTTCACTTTCCACCGGAATCTGCACTTGAGGGAGCAGTGTCTGGACAGGCGCCACCGCTCGAGCCGTATCGTGCTCCTCGCCCCAATCGCTGAGGACTTGGTCGATCCGAACCTGCTACCCTCACTTCCCTTTGGTGTCCACGAAGACTTAGGCACTCTAACTGCGACGTCCCGGTGCGCGAACGCCTCTTCGAGCTGCGCGAGGAGCACCTCCTGTGGCGCGTCGGCTCCGCCAGCGACAGCGACAGCAAGCTCAACCCCGCGCTGGGTCGTCCCGGCATGGAGCTGTGGAGCATCCTCGTGCTGGCCCTACTCAAGCAGGGCATAAATTGCGATTCGACCGCTCGGCGGAGCTGGCGAACAAGCACCTCGACGTGCGCCGCATGCCGGGCCTCTTTCGGACACGTTCTGCGACTGGCAGGTCTTCTACCGCACCTTCATGCGCAGTGTCAGCCTGCTCACGCTGGACTTGCTGGCGGCGGTGAATCAGCTCGGGGTGCTTTCCGAATCGGTAACGCTCGTCAGAGTGATCCACCCGTGCCGCGACCGAATCCTCGGATCCGCTTAGCCCACCGAGGCCAATGCGCTGCCAATCGCAGACTCACACTTCCAACAACCCTTCTTGGTGCCCATTCTCTACACTGAAACCGATAATTGAACTTGCCTGGCAGTGGGCTTGGCCGCCTGTATCAATACGCATATAATTCGTTTGTGAGCCGAGCCTTTGACACAGCGATAGAGAAGATGTCGGCGCTCCCGCCCGAGGAACAGGACCGAATTGCGCAGTGGCTTCTCGGCGAGCTTCAGGATGAGGAACGCTGGACTCAAGCGTTTTCAAGTTCCCAACATGCCCTGAGCAGGCTCGCCGATGAGGCCCGAGCTGATATTAAAGCTGGCAGAGCGACGCAACTCGATCCTGACAAACTGTGAAATCGAGTGCAACGCCCAGTTTCTGGGCTGCCTACCGCAAATGGCCAACGGATATTCAGGGGCTCGCAAGATAAGCGTACCGTCTCTTCGCAAGCAATCCCCGGCACCAAAGCCTCCGCTTCAAGAAGGTTCACGGCCACGAGCCGATCTACTCAGTTCGCGTCGCCCTCGGATACCGTGCGGTTGGTCTGCTCGAGGGTGATGACATTACATGGTTTTGGATCGGAGCCCATGCCGACTACGACCGACTCCTCGCAAGACTCTGACTAAGCTCCAAGGCAGCCCAACGGGCCGGTAATTGGTTGCAGGCCGGGCGATCGGAGCTATCTGCTGACGGTTGGCCGACGCAACTCTCACGCCAGACACGGAACCCGCTTCACGGGGTCAGTCATGCGAGTTGCTTCTGTCGGCGTGGCCCGTAATCGGCTCGGAGGCGAGGACTCAGTTTGGGGGACCGCCGCGGCCGCGGTAGTCGCGCCCATCCACGCAGGCTACTCACCCTCGTCAACGCCATGCTCTGCGAAAACCGACCTGGCAGCCGGAGTCTCTCCGTCGAGGCACTCGCATGAACCGCCCGCGCCCTTGGAAACCTCTCCGGGGGTACTGTCAAGGTGGCGTCTGTGGAGAGACACTGGATCGGTGAAATCCTTGAATCGAGGGCACCGCTTCCCACCCGAGATCATCAGCCACGCCGTGTGGCTCTGTCATCGGTTCACCCTCAGCTTCCGGGATGTCGAAGACCTGCTCGCCTTGCGCGGCGTCACCGTGTCCTACGAGGCGATCCGATCGTGGCGTCGCAAATTCGGTCCCACCTTTGCTCGGAACCTGCGCCGTCGGCATGGCCGGCTGGGCGATGTCTGGCATGTGGATGAGGTCTTCGTCACGATCCGCGGGTCACGCCGCTATCTCTGGAGGGCGGTGGACCAGGACGGCGACATCCTGGATATTCTGGTCACGCGCCGCCGGGACGCGGGAGCCGCTAAGCGCTTTTTCCGCAAGCTCATGAAGGGGCAAGGGGGATCGCCATGGCAGATGGTCACCGACAGGCTGCGTAGCTATGTGGCCGCCTGCCGGGAACTTGGCCTGTGGGCTACTCATCGAACCGGGCAGTCCGAGAACAACAGGGCTGAGGTGTCCCACCCGCACACCAGGGAGCAAGAACACCAAACGCGTCGTATCAAGCGCAGGCCCAGCGTTTTCTCGCGGTCCATGCGGCCACCCACAACTCATTCAGGCTCGCACGCCACCGTCTCAAGGCGATCCATCATCGACTCCTTCGGGAGCGGGCCTTCACCACTTGGAAGACCGCGACGGGTATTCACTGAGCGAAGCACCACGCACCGATGTGCGGATCAGAACCGCTTCGGCGAAAATAACTTGACAATTTCGGCATGGCTAATCACAGGCAAGAAACTCCGGAAACGCAAATCAGACCGCGCATGCTGATGTCTGAGAGTAAGGCTGACCCATGAAATCCACACCAGAGAATCCTTCCTCAAATCGACTCACACCCGGCGTCAGTGACGAAGCCTTGCAGGCCGCCATCCAGGCGTCTGGCTATCCGCTTCAGACTCAGGTGGCCCAGAACCTCTCCGAGAAGTTCTACATTCAAGAATAATGGAGCTATATCGACCGCCAGACGCAAGGTACTAAGGACGATCGATCTGGTCGCCTCGCGAATGCTCTCGGAATGGGAAAAATCTCAGCCTCGGGTTCGCCCTGAACTCAATCTAGTCATCAAATGTAAGAAGTCGGAGCTCCCATACGTCTTCTTCTTATCCGACCGCTACACTCGGCTACCCGACTTCCCGACCATCTCCGGGCTGAAGGCAAAGAACGTGGTCATTACTTCCGACGATGATCCCTCCAGTTGGCACATGCCGCTGTTGAGCGGATTGGGGCTCGATCAGCACTCCTTCCAGTCGGATTCCGTTCTGTGTAACCTTCAGCAAGTCCGTGAGGAACGGCAAGAAACTCGCTCTCTCGGGAAACGACCCCTACCAGAGCTTGATGCTACCGATATTGAAGGCAGTCGATCATTTCGACCAGACTCACATCCCTCCGCCGACGGCGCACTATTTCGACGGTCACCTCGTCGTTGGAGTCGGTGTCCTAGCCCATGTTTAACATCGCTCGACCTGCTCGTCGTCGGCCAACACCCCAATTGGCCCCTGAATTCCAGCATTTCGTGCGGAAAGCTCGCAGAATCGCGTGTTTTGTGGTTGGTGCCCCCCCCTAGCCTCTGCTTGGTTCATTGGCTTGCCAATCCGTGTATTTGTAGTGGTCGAAATTGTAGTGGTCGAATCATCGTTAACTTCCGGGTTTCGCTGGATTGTTCGCCCCCACTCCTGCTAGCCTGAACCTCGTGTTCATCCGCCGCTCGCTCTACCGTCGCGCTCCCGGTGGGACCTCCTATGCCAACTTTCGCTTGGTCCGCTCCACCCGTGTCGGCGGCCGCGTCAAACAGATCACCCTCGCCAACCTCGGCTCCGGCTTCGACCTGCCCCAGCAAGACTGGCCCACCCTCTGCCAGCTCGTCGAAGCCCTGGCCGCCGGCCAGCCCTTGCCGCCGCGCGCCGCTGCGGCCTCCCTGGTCCGACGCGCCCGCTCCATCGCCCGCCAAATCGTCGACTTCCACGGCCTGGAATCCGCCACCGACTCCCCCGTGTTGCTGGCGGTCGATACCGATTCGCTCCAGAACCTGCGGCCGCGCTCGGTCGGCGTCGAACACGCCCCCCTGTGGGCCCTCAACCAACTTGGGCTGCCCGCTTTGCTGCAAGCCCTCGGCCTCTCCAGGCAACTCCAGGCCTGCGCTGTCGGCTCCATCGTCGGGCGCCTCGCCGGCCGCTGCTCCGAACGCTCCACCAATCATTGGCTGCGTTCCGACAGCGCCCTGGGCGAACTGCTTGGCACACCCTTCGAAGCGATCTGCGCCAGGCAGCTCTATCGCGCCTCCGACGCCCTCGTGCAGAACCGCCCCAGCATCGAGAAACACCTTTTCCAAGAGGCGCTTTCGCTCTTTGACCTGCGTCCGAGCGTGACCCTGTACGACCTCACCAACACGTATTTCGAGGGCCAGGCCAAAGCCCAGCCCGACGCCCGGCGCGGCCATTCCAAGGAGCGCCGTTCGGACTGTCCCCTGCTCACTCTCGCGCTCGTGCTCGACGCCAGCGGTTTCGTGCGCCGCTCGCAGGTGTTCGCCGGCAACGTGGGCGAAGCCAAGACCCTGCAGACGGTGCTCGAGGGCCTCGCGGTGCCGCGGGGCGCGCACGTGGTTCTGGACCGCGGCATCGCCACCGAGCAGAACCTGACCTGGCTGCGCGAGCAGGGCTACTGCTACTTGGCGGTCAGCCGCGAGGCCAAGCGCCAGTTCGACCCAGCCGAGGCAGCGGCTCTGCAAACAGCCTCCGGTGACCCAGTCCTGGTGCACAAGGTGATCAGCGAGGACGGCCAGGAGGCGCGCCTGTACTGCTATTCGCAGCAGCGCCAGAAGAAGGAGCAGGCGATTGAGGACCGTCGTGCGCAGAGCTTGGAGCAAGCGCTGGAGCAGCTGCACGCGGGGCTGTCGCGGCCGCGCGCACGGCGCAAGCTGGAGGCTGTGCACAAGCGCGTGGGCCGGATGGTCGAGCGCAGCAAGGGCGCCTCACAGCACTACAAGATCTCGGTCGAGGCCGATACGGCAGGCGAGAAGGCCGTCGCGGTGCGCTGGCAGCGCCAACCGAAGGCAGGCTCGCGGGCGACCCATCCGGGCGTGTACTGCCTGCGCAGCAACGACACCAGCTGGCAGGCCGAAGCGATGTGGCGGGCCTACATCGGCCTCACTGATGTCGAAGCCGTGTTCCGCTGCCTCAAGTCCGAACTGGGCCTGCGGCCGGTCTACCACAGCAAGCCGGAGCGCTCCGAGGGACACCTGTTCCTCACGGTGCTGGCCTACCAAGCGGTGCAGCTGATCCGGCGCAAGCTCAAACAGCACGGCGAGCACTCGAGCTGGACCACCCTGCGCACGATCCTAGCCACCCAACGCCGGGTGACCACCACGATCCAGTGCGCCAACGGCCAGACGCTGCACTTGCGCCGGACCACCCCGCCGGAAGAGCAACTGCAAGCACTGTATCAGTCTCTCGGCATCGCGGAACTGCCCGGCAAGACCAGCAAAATCGTGCTCTGATTCCGGCCCGATCCACTTTAGCGCGCACTTTGTAGTGCAACCACGCTTCCATTTCTCCTCTTAAGGTATTTATTGTCAGTAGTTTACTGAAATCGCATGTTAAACATGGGCTAGACGCGCCGATGCTTGGGGTTCGCCTGACTGACTCCGGAACAAGAGCGCAGCTCCTTCCGTGGGTCAGAGTTGTACGGCACTCGTTTCAAGCTCGGGACTAGCGACACACGATACTGGTTCATCGTTGCCTTGGCCGTCGCACAATCACATTGACGCTTCCGATCTTCCGCAATTCCTCCTCAACCCCCATGCCCACCTGGACAGAGACCCTATCCTACGTGGCCTGCGATACGGCACGGCATCCACTGCCGAGTCCAGTGCCTGTCTGTCTGCACATGACCGACGCGAACGCTCTTGCAGACGTTGTCCGAAAACTCTTCTGACGGAAATCCTCGCGCCAAACGTAACACGACACCCTCCCGCAGGCCACCAAGCAGGGATGGCTCGCGGTGGGCATGCTCAACGAACGCGCGTACCTCCGCGACGGAGCCGAAGCAGCCCTTGTACAGCACAGGAACGATCGGGATTTCCCTGGACTTCGCATATGACTCGACGCGGGTGAAATCTGCAAACCGGCCATTGCCGTCCCGTAGCGCAAAGGCATAGAAGGTTTCCTGCTCCTTCACGGGGTCGTACGTGATGCTGTGAACTCCGTAGATGTCCTCGCCATAGAGAGAAACCTCGGGCTCGGTCACCTTCCAGGCGTGATGCTTCTTAACCATCGCCATCCATTTGGCGCCGGAAGGTGCTGATACGCTACGCCCATAAGTCTTCCCTGCGTGCAGGAGTGTGTTGCTTCCGTCGAGCTTCTCAGTCACAACGACCGCGTCCCCTACGAATCGCTCCGCATTGGCATGCACATGGTCACCCCGACCGATCGCTGGAGACCAAGGCCAGTACGGCGTGGCTGGATACTTGGCACGCAAAGAAAGACTCTCCATTTTCATCGCCGGGGTCGCGCGGCCTTGGAGGCGTGTTGGGGACAGAGTTGATCCACCTTCACCCCGAGCGTCTCGGTCAGTGCCTTTTGCTCTTCCCAATCGCTGTCTGTAGCGTTCAGGAGAATGGCATTCGCCACGACTGCAACTGCCAAGAACTTCCGGTCCGACCGGTCCAACGTATTGTCCGGCAACTCATCGAAGCCTCGCCCATCGTCCGCCGACTTCGTGATGGCAACTCTTCGGACTCGATCGTTCCACCACTGATGGTCGATCAGGTACTTGAAGAACATGTGGCCCGCACCCGGCATTCCGGAGAACCTTAGGCTTTTCCCGTACTCCTCGAGGATCTCGCCCGCTTCATCGATGGCGACGACCTCGTGCTTTGTTATGGAATTGATTCTCTGTACACATAGAAGTTGACATTCCAAGTCGAAACGAGTCGCTGCCAGATTGGCGAGAATCGCAACATTAGTGTCGACGACGAATGCTGTCATGCGGAATGCTCAATCCTTCTCTTCAAGGAAGCTTCACTGATTGCGGCGATCTCGCCCATTTCGTCGCCGAAGAAGTTTTCCGGCCAGTTCTCGATCAATCCCCATTCATTCAACCGCAGATCAGAAACGCTTGATGCCCCTCGCTGCGAAGTGACGAAATAGAGTTTCACGTCGTCAGAGGATACCCTCCCTTCAGCTACGCGACGCTGCAGACGCCGCATCAGGTGCTCGCTGTGACTCTCGACAATGACCTGCACATTTCGCTCTGAGGCCACACTCAGCATTACGTCGGCAAGTCCGCTTTGTACGGCCGGATGCAAATGGATCTCCGGCTGTTCCATCAGCACCGCCGAGCCTTCCGGGACATAGTAGAGCAGAACCAATACAGGAAGAATTTGGGAGACTCCGAATCCGACGTCCACCAGTGACGTCCACGGCCCCTTTGGGGATGTTCTCACCATCGCGCGATACAAGTTGGTTCCCTTGGCGATTTCGTTGAGACGGAAGTCCTCGATCAAACCAAGCTCTTTCAGCCAATGGGCGATCATTTCCTGGAATGTTTTTCGCCACATTCGGTATCCGAGACTCCTCGTCTCGTCGTCACGAGTCGCGGCAAGTATTGCGTCTACCGTGCGCTCGCCCCGGAGGCCGACGTCCTTAGGGCTCGACCCGGCCCAGCGATACTCGCGCCTAGGGTACTCGCGTAATGGTCCGAGATAGTAGACCGAGTCCATTCGGTTCTCGTACTCCAACTCGAAATCAGCGAGAAAATCCGAGTTCTGGACGTAGTTCCTCACTTGGTTCGGAAACAGGTGCGTCTTGACCGGGCGTGGCAGGGGCCAGGCTCGGCCCTGAGTGCGTACGAATCGGAATTCCTGGTCACCTGCGTCCAGCTCGAAGTCCTCTTCCGAGTCGGCCTGTGATTGCAACCTGAACTCTGTCTCGGCGAACCGGTATGCCAAACGGTAAGGCCAGGGACGCGCCCGCCTCAATCCGACTTCGCACTCCGTGCTGAGGCGGTCACCCCTGAACAACGGTCCCTTCGTAGGTCTCATGGGGTCCACAATCTTCAGCGTCTTGGGGAGCGTCCACTCCAATAGCCACCGGATCCGCGCTTCGTCGTCATGACCATGAGCGACTTCCGTGAAAGTCCCTAGGTTCACCATGTCCGCCGGACCGCCAAAATCGAGCACAATGCCACGGTCGGTGGCGTTTCTGGTCTGCTTTAGCAACAGGAGGAACTGCAGTAGGCTGCTCTTACCCGCGCTGTTGCTACCGAAGAAACCAGTTACCTTGCCAAGGTTCAAATCGGCTTCTCGCCAAGCCTTGAAATTCTCCAGCTTCATGCGGCTCAACATCTTTGTTACCCCTGCAAAGCATTGTAGATCCTAGGGCACGAATCGCACCCGGCCGTCTAGCGCCCAATCACAGTTGAGACGGGGACTGCTCTCGATGTAGAGCGGGAGCAGTGCGGGTAGGGCTCCGCATATTGAAGCCGGAGACGGTGAGGTGGCTGCCACGGGAGTTGCGGTGGGGAGCTGTCGCAGGCGGCTCTGGGGCGCGGGCTGTGCGAGCGGGACGGGTGGCGCAATCCGCGCGGGCGGCTGTACGCGGCCTCGGCGCGCAAGGCCATGCCGCGACTGGCGGTCCAGCTGGGGCTGGAGTTGCCCGCGGCGCAGCCGGACCCGCCGCGCTGGCGTTCCCGGCAGCGCGGGAGCGAGTCGCCCTTGGCGGAGACCGTGTGCGAGGGCAGCCCGCTGGAACTAATCTACCTGCAGCAGAGAGGGACAGCGCCGCCGCGTCTCTTGGCTGTCCCCGGCCGCAACGTCCCTAAAGCGACCGGAATGCCGCACCGCAGCCTGCCGGCGAAACCTCCTGCGCGGCTGGCGGGACCGCCTCTCCCTCCCGGCGTTTTCCGACGGCCCTTCCGGAATCGAGAAAGGGCGTGAAGGTTTCTACTTATCGGCAAGAATAGGCTGAGCCAGTCCTTGTATCGTGCACCGTGGGGGCTTACGATACACGTGCCGGGAAGTCCCACAAGGGGAAGCCTGGCTGACACAGGAGGATTGGTCATGCGCTTAGGATATCGGCGTGCTTTGCTGCTAGCGACGCTTCTGCTTATCTTCGGCTCACTGGGTTGGGCTCAGACGACTGCCGAACTCGGCGGCACGGTAACCGACGCCACCGGAGCCGTCATTCCTGACGTGTCGGTCACTGTTACTCACCTCAGTACCGGCGTGGCGCGGACGACCACGTCCAACGAACAGGGGTATTTTGTCGTCCCCTTCCTCCAACCGGGAGACTACAGCGCCAACATCAGGAAGGAAGGATTTCGGCCAATCACCCAAACCGGAATTGTCTTGTACGTAGGCGAGCCGGCCCGCATCAATTTCGCCATGGATATCGGCTCGTTGACCGAAGAAGTGACAGTCACGGCCGCAGCTCCGCTCCTGGAGACGGCGACCCCGGCCCAAGGCCAAGTGATCGACAACCAGAAGATTGTGGACCTGCCGCTCAACGGCCGCGACTACATTCAGTTGGCACTGCTTTCTGCGGGTGCTGGTTCCGTGCCGTCCGGACGCTTCAATACGTTCAGCGCTAGTGGCATGCGCGCCAACCAGAACAACTTCATGCTGGACGGCGTGGACAACAACAGCATGCAGAGAGCCGGTCAGGCTCGGCGCGCAGAAGTCATCAAGCCTTCGATCGACGCGATTCAGGAGTTCAAGCTCTCGACGAACTCGTACTCGGCAGAATTTGGCCGAGGCGGAGGGGCCGTCGTCAATGTAAGCCTGAAATCAGGCACGAACGGGGTTCACGGGACCGTCTTCGAGTTTCTTCGCAATGAAACGCTGGACGCGAAGAATTTCTTTGATCCGCCCAACCGGCCCAGACCGCCCTTTAAGCGGAATCAGTTCGGCTTCGCGGTCGGCGGGCCGATTGTAAGGGACAAGACGTTTTTCTTTGGCGACTATGAAGGCTCGCGAATCCGCGAGTCCCGCACCGTCAACAACACCATTCCGACTCCTCTGCAACTTCAGGGCGACTTCAGCGAGTTGCTTCCCGGTACGAGTATCTACGATCCCGCCACCTACGACCCAGCGACAAAGCAGCGCCAGGTTTTTCCAAATAACCAGATGCCCTCGTCCAGATTCGATCCGATCGGGGCTCAAGTGCTTTCTTTCTATCCAACTCCGAACAAGCCAGGGCTTACCCGGAATTTCCTGTTCAACCCGCCGCGACCGGAAGATTTGGATCGTTGGGACGTTAAGGTTGACCACAACTTGAGCGAAAACGACCGCTTGTTCGTTCGCTACAGCGTCTCGGATAACCTCGTCGGGTCGACACCAAACCTGCCGGATCCTGCGTGGGGCGGAGGGCAGCTGGCCACACCATTTGATCACTGGGGAAAGAATCTACTTGTGAACTACAATCGAGTTTTTTCACCCTCATTCATCATGGAGATGAAAGCCGCGTGGAACAGGATCTTCACACTGCGCTCGTCTCCGATTGACGTGAATGTCAATCAGCAGATAGGCCTGCAAGGAGTCGAGGTTGGCGATCCGGGCATGGCCCAGTTCACGGTTCAAGGTCATCAGACCGTCGGATTGGGTTCCTGGATTCCCAACAAGTCAGGAAGTCAGAATCGGCAGCTGATCGCCAATTTCACATGGATTCGTGGAAACCATACCGTCAAGTTCGGGATGAATTTCAACTGGCTGCAACACTTTCTCAACAATTCGTCGAACGCCCATGGCGTGTTCACTTACGACGGCGGATACACGCGAAACTCCGACACGCTCAGAGAAGGCAGTTCCGCCGCCGACCTGTTGCTCGGCACGACGACTCAGGCCCGGGTGTCCACTTGGGTTTGGGAGGACATGAGGCGGCCCTACTACGACAGCTACGTGCAGGATGAATGGCGGATCTCTTCGCGGCTGACGTTGAACCTTGGGCTGCGGTACGAACTGCATCCGCCTTGGGTGGATCGGAAGAATAACGGCGCGAATTTGGATTTCTCTAACCGCGCCGATCCGCGCATTGTGCTCATGAAAGACGGCTCGCGATTCGACCGGGCACTGGTCAGTACCGACACGAACAACTTTGCACCCCGAGTCGGGATCGTCTATCGCCTGACGGACAGTACGGTCGTGCGGTCAGGGTATGGATTCTTCTATGGCAACACAAACTGGAAGAACGTCTTGGCGACCGTCCCTCCTCATTACTATGCCGCTACAGTGCAAACGGACCGCGTGAATCCAACTCTGCTGTTGAAAGAAGGGCTGCCCCATGACTTGATCAGCCCGCAGAACGCGCGCAACATCGGCTTTGGGCCGATCGACATGGACTTGCCCATGCCTTACACCCAGCAATGGAACTTCTCGATCCAGCACCAATTGCCGGGCCAAACGTTAGTTGAGATCGGGTACGTCGGCTCGGCGTCGAATCGACTCTCGAGAAACTACGACATCAATGTGCCGCTCCCGGGACCCGGTCCAGTGAACACGAGGCGCCCGATCCGCTCGCTGGAGGTGCCTCCGGATGGCACTACGATCGGACCGATTGCCGCCTTGGGCTACTTCGAGCGAACCGCGAACGCGAACTACAATTCCTTGCAGACGCGTCTGGAGAAGCGCTTGACGCACGGCTTGAGCGCGCTGGCAAGTTACACCTGGTCGAAGAATCTCAGCGACGGGCGCGGAGCTGGAGGCGTCGGCGCGACATCTGGTCTGCGGCCGCAAAATCCTCACAATCTCAGTGCCGAGCGGGCCCTGAGCGACGAGCACTTCGCCCATCGTTTCGTTGCAAGTCCGATCTACCAACTGCCGTTCGGGCGCGGCAAGACCTACCTGAACAATTCCCCCTCAGCGGTAAATGCTCTGCTGGGCGGCTGGACAGTGGCAAGCATCGTCACTTTTTCGAGCGGTGGACGCGCAAACCTCAGTGTGCGAGGCAACCCTGCCAACACAGGCACGCCCAACCGGCCCAACGTCGTCGGGGACTGGCGACTGGATTCTGGTACGCGATCCCTCGATGGCTGGTTTGATACTGCCGCCTTCGAGCGGAACCCGGCCTTCACGTACGGCAATGCTGCCCGAAATCTGATCGAGGCTCCGGGGCTGGTGAACGTAGACTTGGCCATTTACAAGGCCTTCTCAGTCACAGAGGATCTTACAGTGCAGTTTCGAGCCGAAGCGTTCAACGCATCGAACACTCCGGCCTTCAGGCGGCCGAACACACAATTCGGCAACCGGAACTTCAGTCTCATTGGAAGCGCTGGCAGGCCCCGGAATCTGCAGTTCGGGTTGAAAGTGATCTTCTGAGGTGACGGCCCGGGTTCCCTTTTCCGCATAAGCAGGGGCGTTGGCCGCTAGCCCTGGAGCGCATGGTGGCAAACGACGCTGACGGACAATTGGCACGTTGTGCGTCCGCGGGGCTCCGGTCCAGTGTGTCAGCCCGATGCTCGCTTTGTGGGGCATCGGTTCGAGCTCGCCGCCTGCAATGACTGCGGGCACCGCGGCCGCGCCTGCCTCTGCAGTTGCTTCGGGAACTGTAGTTGCGGCGGGGTTGGAAACTGGCTATATCCGGCATCAAGACACTTCGGCCCCTTCGTTGAGGATGGAGAGATACTGGTCGTAAACGAAAAGTCGGTTGCGGCTTCTTCCGGTGATCTCCCGCGCCACTTCGTGCGTGACCAGCAGTTCCATGGCCGAGGCGACTGTCGGAAAGGAGAGCCCGGTATCGAGACTTGCCGCCGGCAGCGATAAGATCGCTCGCTTCTTGAGCACGTTGTGTACGCGGAGCACCGACCCGACCCTCCGACCACCAGCAGCTTGGATGCCGTTTTGGTCCTGCCGAAACATTGTGGAGAGACGTTCGGCGGTGGAAACCGCACCCTCGGCTGTCTGCTTCACTCCTTCAAGAAAGAAGACGAGCCATCTCTCCCAGTCTCCGGTGCGACGCACATGATTCAAGAGGTCGTAGTAATCACTGCGGTGTTGCTTGAAATACAGGCTCAGATACAGAAGCGGCTCGCGCAGCATCCCGGCGCGGCACAGCAGCAGAGTTATCAGCAGCCGACCAACGCGGCCGTTGCCGTCGAGGAAGGGGTGAATGGTCTCGAACTGCACGTGCGCGAGGCCCGCCCGCAACAGTACGGATAACCCGTCGTCCTCGGCATGGAGAAATCGCTCAAACTCCGTCATGCAGTCGGGTACGGCGGTGTGCGGTGGCGGCACGAAGCCAGCATTACCCGGTCGGGTCCCGCCAATCCAGTTTTGCGAGCGGCGGAATTCACCGGGCGTTTTGGCCTGGCCCCGGCCACTCGACAACAGCACGCCGTGGGTTTCGCGGATTAGGCGATTCGACAGGGGAAAACCATCCCGCAGGCGGCGCAAGCCGTGTTCAATCGCCGCCACGTAGTTCGAGACTTCGTGCGCGTCGTTTAGCGGCACCCTGGGCGCTCTCTCGACTTCGAATCGTAGTAGGTCCGACAGCGACGACTGCGTGCCCTCGATCTGAGACGAAAGCACCGCTTCCTTGCGTAGGTACGTATACAGAAAAAAGGCCTCGTTCGGAAGGAGAGTCGAGATGCCGTCGAGGCGGCCCAGGGCCAGCACCGCCGACTCCAGCAACTGTTGCAGGCCGCCAGCCAGAACTAGGGGCGGTTGCGGCGGCAGCGGCAGCGGTACAAAGGCTCGAACCGACTCAGAGCCGACGCTCGTCACGTCATAGTCCCCGATTTCTCCGCGTTGCATGATAGACAGTTCTTATTCAAATTTTCGCAGCATGCTAGCAAGCTATTTAAATATTCGCTTCAAATTATAATAACTATGGCGTTGGCATCAGTGCAATCGCTTCAGCTTGAGCTTTTGGGGTTTCGAGCACCTACTCGGCGAGCGTGGCGTGAACGTTTCCTGTGACGTGATCCGACTTTGGTTCGCAATCGAGGCTCGTATACGCCAGGATTCTGCGCTAGCTAGTGCATGCCTGAAAACCCTCGTATTGGAGAGGCGCCCATTTTCGGTAGCGTGATTGGGGGTCTTTGTTCGGACTGAGGCTGCTTCTCGCGATGAGGCGAGTGGTGCCGGGGACCGGCTCGTCGACTCTGGCCGTCAATCGCAAGTTCCGGGATCCCTTGACGGGGCGCAAGAACTCGGTCCACCTGCAGCCAGTGCTTTGGGAGGAGTGCATCAACTGGCTTGGCACTCCCGACCTCGACCGGCGTCTGTTGCACGGCGGCCTGCCTGAGGCCCTGCTGGCAGAGAGACCGTCCTCCGACTTCTTCAATGAGTGGATCGAGAGCTTCTATGCGCGGGACATCCAGGAGCTGTTCCATGTCCGCAACCGCCGCGGCTTCCAAGCACTGTTCCGCCTGCTCTTGCGGCAGATCGGGGGCCAGCTCGAGCTGAACCGGTTGGCGACGCTCTGCGAGTTGAGTCGGCCAACCGTCAGTTTGCATGTCGAGGCCATGGCGATCGCGCATGCGCTCCACCTGCTCCGGCCGTTTCACGGCGGCGGGAAGAGAGAGATCGTGGCGCGACCCAAGAGCTACTGGTTCGATACCGGATTCGCCTGTGGTTGGCGACAACTACTCTGGCCGGTCGCGACTACTAGAATGGCCGCCCCTGCCTCGGGGTTGACGGTGATGGGAGGGGGGCTGGCTCGCCATAGACAGTTGTCGCGCCGAGCAGGCTAATGAGAATCCAGCCTACCGCGCAGAATTGGTGCATTCTTCTCCTCATTCATTATCCGGCCGCAGTTTCACTCCGAACTGTATTGCTCGAGCGCTCCCATCCACCCTCGGTAAGCCGAACCTGCGGCGGCGGCTCCAAGCGCAGCGAGCCCGGTTGCTCGGACGAAATCCCGACGATTCATCTGACTTGGGTCTCGGCCAGCTTTCGAATTCGCGGGTCTGTCACCTTCAGGACACCGAGGCTGTTGTCGTTCTGTGCGGTGACGTAGATGTAGCCGTCGCGGTAGACAAGATCATGGCCGTTGTCATAGTGCGGCGTTCCGCTGACATGTTGGTCGTAGCGGCGGGTGGGGAACAGCCGCCCACCGCGGTACTGCGCAACGGAAACCGGTCGCGAAGGGTCGGTGACGTCAATTGCCTCCACGCACTCGCCGCCGCTGACGAGCAGCATGGAGCCGTAAATGGCCATGCCTGTCGCGTCGATGTCGCAGACCGGCATGTTGGCTAGCTGCCGTGGCCGCGTGGGATTGGAGACGTCGATGATGCCGACACGGTCCGGCTCGAATGCGCCGACGCCAGCATACCGGCCGCCCCACGTCACTACCCGATTGGCCCCTTGCAGGTCGCCCTCGTTGTCACCGTTGGAGACCCTGCCCACAATGGTCCACTTCGCGGCTGGCAGCGGCTTGCTTGCGCCCGATTCGGCGATTCGGTATATGAAGACGCTGGACGGCCTGTGCTGCAGGGTGTCGACGATGATGGCGTGGTTGCCCCAGACCGCGATATCGTGCGGCTGCTTCGGGCCGCCGGTTTCGGCCGAATGGAGGGCCTCGACGTACTTCGGGTCCTTCGGATTGCTGATGTCGAACACACCGATGTAGCCGGACTTGTTCGCCGTCAAGAGATGGTTGTTGAAGCGCACCATGCCGTTGATGCGATCAATCCGTGGTCGGTCCGAGATCTTCTTGAGCACCCTCGGATTTGCAGGGTCGCTAATGTCGATGGACAGCAGGTCGGACGTCCCGAGGAGCAGCACATCGCCCATCGGCAGGACCGTTTCAGCCTCCTCGTATTCGACGGAATCGACCAGGGAAGAAATCAGCCTGGGAGCGGTGGGATCGCTGATGTCGATGATCGCCAGCGATCCACCCTTGCCGGGAACGAACGCGAGGTCGCCCTGCAACTCCACATCGTGCGCACGGTTCAGCGCACGGTCGTCGCGGAGCAACCCCACCAGTTCGAGCGCCCCCGGTGGCCGGACCACCTCAGTGGAGGCGGACGGCTGGCCGAAGATAAGTGTCGTAGGGAGCAGGCTGACGAGAACGAGAAAGGCGCGACAATTCATCCTACAGCCTGCGGCCTTGCGGCAGGTAACGCTGCGCGAGAAAACGGGGGTTGCCTGGATCGGTCGCGTTCTCCCCGAATGGGTCGCGGAAGCGGTTCATCAATTCGTACAGGCGGGCCCTCATGTCTCCGACTTCGGCTGACGTCGACTTTTCATAGGCGATATTGCGCAGCTCGTACGGATCTGCCAGCAGGTCGTAGCACTCGTCGTAGTCGTAGCCGTTGAAAACGTATTTGTATTGGCCGGTGATGACCATGCGGTGGATGAGCGGGAAGTTTTGCCCATACCACGGCGCGAAGATCATGTCGCGCCATTCCTCGCGATTGGGATTCTCGAACAGCGGTGCCAGTGAGACTCCATGGCGGTGGGGCAGCGGGTCGAGACCAAGAACGTCGACGAAGGTGTGCCCAAGGTCATGAAGCTGCACAAGACTGTCGCATTCCGCGCCGGGTGGGGTGTGGCCCGGCCAGCGCACGACCATCGGGATGCGATAGAGCTCCTCGTAAGGCGCGAAGTTAGGGGTCCACATGTGGTGAGATCCGTAAGGAGCGCCGTGATCGGCGGTGAAGATGACCAGCGTGTTGTGGGCTTCGCCGCTCTCGTCCAAGGTGTCGAGCACACGTCCGACCTGAGCGTCTAATTGCTCGAATGAGGCGTAGTAGTGGGCGCGGCCCTGCTGGTAGTCTGCCTCGGACATGTCCCCGTACGTCTCCGCGTCGCGTTTTTGCAGACCGGGCTTGCCGTCGAAGGTGTCGTGAAAGTTGGGCGACACCGCAATGTCGCGGGGATCGTACCGCTCAAGGTAGCTGCGCAAGGGCCAGCCCCGGGACCTTTCCGGGAAATGGACCTCGATCATCCAGGGGCTGGAACTAGGGCTGAGTCGCCGGATCATGTCGGAGCCCGCATCGGCAGTCTCGGCCCACAGGGTTTCCTCCTCCTCGCACTCGGTATATCCCCATAATCCGAAGGGCTCGCTGCCCGGCCAGGAGATCGTCTTGACAGGCACGCGGACCTCAGCCTCGCCGGGTCTCTTCAGTCCGAGCTTGTCGGGTAGATTGGCAAGGTCGCGGCGATAGCGATCGGGAGCGCCGATCTCGTGGTAGCCAAAATCAAGCGGCGAGCGCTTGGTCGAGGTGTGCCACTTACCGTTATAACCCAGCCGATAACCTGCCGCGCTCAAGCGCTGCGCGTAGGTAACGATATCGGGAAACGGGTCAGTGGAGATCGCCGAGGAATTATCCGGCTGATTGTAGGTGCCGAAGCCCCAATTGAAAGCGCCCGTGAGCAAGGCGTTGCGCGCAGGGCTGCAGACGGCGGCGGTCGTGTAAGAACGGTTGAACAGCAGCCCTTCCGAAGCCAGCCGATTGATATTGGGGGTTCGGCACTCCGAGCGATTCGCAATGGTCCCCCACTGCATGTTGTCACCGACAATCAGAAGGATGTTGGGTCGCTTGCCGGGATCATCAGGTCGGGGCTTCGCCGCGGAAGTTGCGACCGACGCGAGACCCGTTGTCTGGAGAAAACGCCTGCGATTGAACCTTGCCATGTAGGACCTCAGAACAAGAACTTGAGTGCGAACTGAATTACCCTTGCTTGTCCCGCGCGGGTGATCCTCCCCATGCGACTTCCAGCATTGATTGCCGCGTTCGGGTTGCCCAGGTTGACGTTGTTGAGGGCGTTGAAGAATTCGCTGCGGAGCTGCAGCCTCATCCCCTCCCGGCCTGGAACCATGAAGGTTTTGAACAGGCCGAAATTCGCACCGAACGCACCCGGACCGATTAGAGCATTGCGACCGACATCACCAAAGGTCCCCTTCGTTGGGTGGGCGAAGGCCGAACGATCGAACCACGCCAGGATCTTATCGCCGCGCGAGCGGCCGTCAGAAAGACTGTGGTCGCCGATCACGTTGGGCCTCTGGTTGCGTGTGCCGATCAAGGCGTTGTCTATACCGGTAATCGTATCGAACGGGTTGCCCGTGTGGGCCGTGATCAGGCCGTTGAACTGCCAGCCGCCGACTATAGTCCGGAGTGCGGCAGACTGGTCGGACAGTCGCGGCAGTTCCCAGATCCACGACGCCGAGTAGGTGTGTTTGGCGAAGAACTCGGAGAGGCCGAACTGTGAGCGGATGTTAAACGGGTTCGGCGGCGATCGGTTGATGCTGGTGGTGATGCCCGAATCCATGTCGATCGAGCGGGCCCACGTGTAGGCCATCTGGAATGAGAAGCCCTTGCTGAAGCGCTTGTTGACCTCGACCTGCAGCGCGTTGTAGCTAGAGTTGGCCTGAGCGGAAATCTCCCGGTTGTTACCGAAGCCTTGGTGAATTCGCCTGGCGTTGATATTGCGCAGTGTTGCCCCCTCCTGATAAGGGGCCGGGTTGCCCGCTACCACCAGAAAGCCCTTGCGAGACAGCCTGCCCACATAGCCGGCCTGAACCATGAGATCCGGGACAATCTCCCGTTGCACGCTCAAACCGAACTGCTGTACGTATGGTGAGCGCATCGTTGGTTCAAGGAATGAGAGCTGCTGGCGCCCGACGAATTCGGGGTCGACCGTGTTGATCGTGAGTGGGATTTCCGGTTGGCCGCGCAGCGGATCGGTGAGACTATGCGGGCGGTTAAAGGTAAACGTATACCGATAAGGCTGGCCATCGTTCTGGATCATGTCCGCATTGAGAGTCTCATAAAAGATCCCGTAGGAACCGCGCACCGAGGTGCGCCCGTTGCCGAACGGATCCCATGCAAAGCCGAAGCGAGGAGCGAAGTCGTTCTTGTCCATCGGCACGGTGCCCCGCGGAATGCCGTTGTCGCCGGGAAAGACGATGCCTTCCGGTGCGTTGGGAATGACCTGCGATTGCTGCCCAGGGCGGAAGGTTTGCCACCAATCGTTCTCGTGGAACCAGGGAACACGCCCCTCGTATCGCAGCCCGAGGTTCAGCGTCAGGCGCGGGTGGACGCGCCAGTCGTCCTGGATGAAGAAGTAGTGGGCGTACTGGATACCACCCTGTTCGGATATTGGAGTGCGCAAGTCCATGCGGGCAGGCCGCCCGAGCAGGAAGTCGGCGGCCGGGTCGCCACTGAGTTGGCCCGTGAGCCGAAACGAACCGTTCGCCCTGGAGCTTGCTCGGTTGAGATACCTCATGCGCATGAATTCATAACCAGCCTTGACGCTGTGGTCTCCACTGATCCAGTTAACACTGTCGGCGATCTGCAACGACTCGTTTACCAGCGGCTCGACCGGCCCGCCGTCGTTCCCCAGCGTGACCCGGCCGGAGATTCGGAAGGAGGGTGGATACTTCGGCCCGTAGACCGGCATAATGCCGCCGAGATCGGTGAGGTGAACCTTGTTCTCGGTCGAAGCGGTTTGGAATTTGCGGTAGACGCTGATGCGAAACATATTCAGCAGGTTCGGCCGTATCGTGTACGTGTCGCCCACCGTGGCCGAGTGCATGTCCACATTCGTGTCGCGGGAGTAGTAGGTGGGAATCTGGCCCCGACCCTCCGTGGAAAAAGCAGAGTTGAAGTTGTAGCGCACGTGCGTGGTGTGGTTGCCGCTGTGATGGTCGACTCGCGCCAGGAGCTGATCGCTGTCAACCGGCGTCGGGAAAGTCTCTAGATACCGGCCATTCGGGGCGTTGGGCAACGGCATTAGGCCCCTGCTCAAGACGTTGTCCGCTACCGTGTCGAAGCGGCTGGCAGGAATCTGGTTATTCGGGATGACGTCCCCTGTATCGGGATCCACGATTGATTTTCCGAGGTGCGAGAAATCGCCCCTGTGCTCGGCCTCGGTGAGAGTGAAAGCGCTCGCGGATAGCGCGTCCGGCCGGATTCTCAGTCCCTCGTAGGAGCCGAAGAAGAACAGTCGGTCCCGGATGATCGGACCTCCAACGGCCGCACCGAACTGGTTCTGAATCAGCTTCGGGATATCGGACCCGGCAAAGAAGTTGCGGGCATTGAGTTTGTGGTTGCGAAGAAACTCCCACAGGGAGCCATGGTAGTTGTTTGTCCCGGAACGAGTGACCATATTGAAGATCGCGCCGGCGTTGCGCCCATACTCAGCACTGAAGGCATTCGTCAGAACCTTAACTTCCTGTAGCGCGTCAGGCGGAGGATTGTACAGGCCCGTGTTTCGAAACAGCGCGTTGTTGTGCGCGCCGTCGAGCAGAAATAGGTTCTGATTGGTGCGAGCGCCCGATACCGAGAGGGTGGGGCCGCTGCGGTCACCGGTGAAAGTCTGCGGGGCTCTCACGTTGGAGACGCCGGGCAGCAGAACTGCCAAGTTCACGATGTTACGGCCGTTGATCGGAAGTTCAACAACCCGGCGGTCGTCGATTAGCGTGCCTACCTGGGACGAACGGCTGTCAACCTGCGGCCCTTCAGCCGTCACGGTAATCTCCTCGGTGACACTGCCGATTTCGAGTTTGGCGTCAACCCGCACGTTCTCACTCGCGGTCAGCGTGATATCGTCACGAACGAAGGACTTGAAGCCGTCTCCCTCCACGCGGACGCTGTAGCCGCCAATCGGCAGCAACGGCAGCACGAAGTCGCCCTGAACATTGGTTTCGGCAGTTCGGGACAGGCCGCGCTCGACCAGAGTCGCTTCCACCGCGACGCCCGGTATCGCCGCTCCACTTGGATCGGAGACCGTGCCGTGAATCGTGCCGACTCCTTGAGCCGGCAGGGAAGACGCCGCGAGCAGAACGAAAGTTCCGCCCACGAGCCAACGAGCGAACATCTTGAAACCGTACATTTGGTTTAATCCTCTTGTATGACGCTGCGCGTGGAGAATTGCCATTTGCAGACTGAGGCTGTGTTCACTACCCCTCTGCTGATCGTCGATCTGGACGACCGGCTGGCAACACCACCAGGTTTCGGCACCCATGCATCGTGCTCAATGCCGAACGCGGACCTTGGATCGGCGACGACCCTTCGGTACAGCACGACTTGACACAGCGTGACTTGATGACTCATATTTGTCAATCTTTTTCTGCCTTTATTTCGTGGGATCGTCGGGTTTTTGGACCGGATTATCTCGTTACGGAATGGGCGGGAAAGCAGAATAGTCTGGGATAGGCAAGCGTGCGATCGCTTGAGTGCACGTACTGGAAGCCTCGACAAATCCTGCACTTGTCCGCGAATGCGACTCGCTACGTCCATTCGCCGCTCTCTGCGGGAGCGAATCTACTTGAGACTCAGACTTCCTTACATCGACAATTTGGCGAGATCGAGTGAATCGGTATAAGCCGTTCTAGCGCACGGGGTTACGTTTTTCTCGCAATTGGTGTCGCGGGCTTGACATGGCCGGTTCGGTTTTTTTAATATGTCCACATGAAAGGCGGCCCCGCGCACCCCGAACCCTCCCCTCTCCCCGCTTCGCTCGGCCTGCGGCCCGGTGAGGCGATCCCCGTCAACGCTCGCCTGAGCATGCTGCTGGACGCCGACCGCTGGGTCTGTTTCCTGAACACCGACCCGATCGACAGCTGCGGGGTCGACGACCGGCCAGGCCGCGCGCGCTGCCTCGGCCGCTTCGCGCTGCTCGGACTGGCCACGCATGCCGAACTGGCCCGGGCGCACGGGATCAGCGCGCGCACGGTGGCCCGGGCGCGGCGACAGATGGAAGCGCGCGGCGAGCAGGACTTCGACAAGCCGCGCAAGCGGCGGCGCCTGCATGGGATCGAGGATGCGGAGCTGCTGAGGCGGGCGGGGGAGAAGCTGGCGCAGGGAGCGAGCTTGCGCGGGACGGCGCGGGAGCTGGGGCTGTGCTATTCGACGCTGCGGGCGTACCTGCGCAAAGGCCTGCTGGCGGGGGTCGCGGGCCAGCAGGGAGCGGCGGCGGAGGCGGCGGCCGGGCCGGCAGCGGAGGGAGCGCCGTCCGGGAGCGACCTGGCGGAAGCGGGCGGGGTGGCACCGCCCGACAAGGAGCGGGAGCCGCGTTTCGCCGCGGCCTCGGCGGTCAGCGGGGGCGGGGTGCTGACGGCAGTTCCGGCCTTGGTGCAGGCCGGCCTGCTGCGCCACGAGGGCCTGCTGCGCCTGCCCAAGGGCTTCTACGGGGTGCGCTCGATCCTGCTGCTGCTGGCGTTCCTGCTGCTGGCGCGCGTGCGCAATCCGGAGCGGCTGCGCTACGAGCAGCCCGGGGAATGGGGTGCCTTGCTGGGCCTGGACCGCTCCCCCTGCGATCGCACGCTGCGGCGCAGGACACGCCAGCTGGTGGCGGATGCGGCCGCGCTGGAGGCCTGGCGCGGCGCCTTGGCGCGGGACTGGGCCGGCGCCGATCCGGAGGCCGTCGCGACGCTGTTCGTGGACGGGCACGTCCAGGTCTACAGCGGCCAGGGCCGCCTGCCGAAGCACTTCGTGCCGCGGCAGAAGCTGTGCCTGCCGGCCGCGGCCAGCTACTGGGTGGGGGCGCTCGGGGGGGCGCCGTTGCTGTGCGTGCACAAGCAGGTCGATCCCGCGCTGGTGGCGGAGTTGCGGGACGGGCTGCTGCCGCAGCTGGAGGAGCTGGGCCTGCTGCCGGCCGCGCAGGAGCCGTCGCGGCCGCGCCTGACGCTGGTGTTCGACCGGGAAGGCTGGAGTCCGGCGCTGTTCGCGCAACTGGCGGAGCGGGGGATCGCGGTGATCACTTGGCGCAAGGGGCCGCAGGCGGAGCGCTGGCCGGACAGCGAGTTCGTCCCGGCCCGCTTGGCGGTGCATGCGCCCGGCGGCGAGCAAGCGCTGGAGGGCCGCATCGCCGAGCGCAAGGCGGCTCTGGGGAACGCCTGCGCGGCGCGCGAGATCCGCTTCTGGATCGACCGGCGCCTGCGCCGGCCGGGCAAGAGCGGCCAGCCGCGCAAGCCGCTGGAGCTGGCGGGCCAGCCGGCGATCCTCACCACGCATCCCACGCTGCCCGCGGAGCGGGTTGCGGGCCTGCTGCGCTCGCGCTGGACGCAGGAGAACTTCTTCAAGTACATGCGTGCGGAATTCGGTCTCGACACGCTGGCCGAGCACGCGCTCGTGGAGGTGGATGCCGACGAGCGGGTGGTCAACCCGCTCTGGCGCTGGCTCGAGCGCGCCTTGCGGAGGCTGCGCGGCAAGGCCGGGCACCTGCATCGCAAGCTGGCGGCCGAGCGCGGCGCGCGTTCGGAGAAGGCCCTCCAGCTCCAGGCGGAGGTCGCCGCGATCGAGCGGCGCATCACGGGCCTGGAACTGGCGAGAAGCGACGTCCAGGAGCATGTCCGGGCCGGCGACCTGTCGCCCGAAGAGCGGCTGCAGGCCCTGCCTGCCCCGCTGCGGAACCTGCTCGACACCCTGCGCATGATCGCCTACCGCGCCGAGACCGCCATGGCCGGCGCGGTCGCGCCGGAACTGAGCAGGCCCGAGACTGTGCGCCCCCTGCTGAAGGCGCTGTTCCGCAGCGACGCCAGCCTTCTTCCCGACCCTGCGGCCGGGACTCTGACCGTCCGGCTGCTGCACCAAGCCAGCCGCGGCAGGACGCCGCCCTCGCTGCACTGCTCAAGGAACTGAACGAAACTGCGACGCCGTTTCCCGGAACCGACCTGCGCCTGGTCTACGAAATCCTCCCCGACAACCCCCTCACGTCAACCGTTGCCCCAACCCACCCAGAACCGGCATCTCCTCCCACAATCATGCCAACGTAAAACAACCGATGTAAGGAAATCTGAGACTTGCGGCGCTCTCCTGCAGGATTAACCTGGGATTCGCCTAGTGAATTAGTGTTGGATACAACACTGTCCACCACTAGTGTCGCGTTAAGCTCGCGAGTTTGACCTATAAGCCACGATTCGTCAATCACTTGCGAGAGATTTCGGGTGTCCGAGACTTGAATTCTCCGGGGCGTGATCGAACGACTCCGGAAACGCCACAGTTCTCCGGGTTCTCACTTGCATGCTTTGGGTATGTACCGCGGCCAGACCCTCTTCTCTCAGGTCATGCAGTTCCCCCCCTGGAAGGCCTTCTCGCGGATCGTGGCCAGCTACGATGGCGATCGCCGCGTGCGGAGCTTGAACTGCGCCCAGCAGTTCCGCACCATGGCCTTTGCCCAGCTGACCCGGCGCAAGAGCTTGCGGGCCCTGACCGCTTGCTTGGGGGCCGTTCCGGCCAAGCCGTACCATGCCGGCTTCACCGCTCCGATCCATGTCTCGACGCTGGCTCGCGCCAACGAGCGCCGCTCCTGGCAGATGCATGCCGATCTGGCTCAGCGCTTGATCGCCCGCGCCCGGGCTCTCTACGCCGACGAAGACCTCGGGCTCGAGTTGGACGCGACCGTGTACGCCCTCGACTCGTCCACGGTCGACCTGTGCCTGGCCGTGTTCCCCTGGGCCATTTTCCGAACCACGAAGGCAGCGGTGAAACTGCGCACTTTGTTGGACTTACGTGGGTCCGTCCACTCCTTCATTCACGTCTCTGACGGCAAGTTGCACGACGTCAACGTGCTCGATCTGCTCGTACCCGAACCGGGTGCCATCTACGTCATGGACCGGGCCTACGTGGATTTTGGGCGCCTCTACAGCCTTCACCCGGCAGGAGCGTCCTTCGTCACGCGAGCGAAGAACAGCCTCAACTACCATCGCGTCTACTCCGCTCCCAAGGACCGCGCGCGCGGCATCCTGGCCGACCAGACGATCGCCCTCGACGGGCAGCGCACGAAGCAGGGCTATCCCCTGCACTTGCGACGCGTCCGCTTCCGGGATCCCGAGTCCGGCAAGCAACTCGTCTTCCCCACCATCCGCACCGATCTCGACGCGGCCACGGTGGGCGCTCTGTACAAGAGTCGCTGGAAGGTCGAACTCTTTTTTCGCTGGGTCAAGGGTCATCTTCAGATCCAACGCTTTTTCGGCACTTCCGAGAACGCCGTCAAGTCGCAAATCTGGATCGCCGTCTCGGTCTATGCCTTAGTCGCGATTATTCGCAAGGAGCTTGCAATCCGTCTGTCGTTGCACACCATGCTGGAGATCCTCTCGGTCATGCCGTTCCAGCAAGTGCCTCTATATGAGGCCTTTGCGAGTTCCGAATACCTTCCTCAACCGGTATCCTCCGCGCAGCAACTGCATCTGTTCGACGTCTGATTCCACTCGCGCGCCATGCGAACAGCGAGTGTTCGCAATCGTTCCGATCCGGCGTCCGATCCAGTGCTTGCACGCGTCGGAGTGAGGCAAATCGGGCACGACTCCTCAGAGGTCGGCGACGGAACTCGGCTGGAGACCTGCTGTTGCCTGTCCGCCAGGCAGGTCCGGAGGCGCACGAGGGTACTGCGTAGGGCTTCTACGAGGTCGCGTCGGATCCTCCAAGTGCGGGAAGCAAGGATGCCGATTCCGCCTTCGGAGCAACCGGCGTCTGCACGATGAGGCGAAACATTCGGTCGTAATTGACATGAACCAGCCGCCCAGGAGCTCCGTCCGAGCTCTGGATTCTACACTTTCTGAGCCTTGCCGCAGCCTGTCCCGCGAGACCAAGTTGTTGACTATAGGCCACTTATGATCCGGGCCTACAGAAAAAAATACCCGGACTCTTAAGTCCTTTGTTATCAGCGACTTTTAACGCGACACTAGTGACTGTCCACCTACATGGGACACGCCAGCCTCGCCTCGACGCAGGTCTATCTGACCATGACCCCGGAACTGCTGCGTGCGGCCTCGCAGCGCTTCGAGGCCTATGCGGTCTCTCCCGGAGGCAGCGATGCCTGACACCAGCAATCTCGGCCCTTGGCTACGGCGTTTCCTCGTCGAACATCTCGTGAGCGAGCGCAACCTGGCCCGCAACACGCAACTGGGCTATCGCGACACACTCGCCCTGCTCGTGCCCTTCGTCGCCGAACGCACCCGCAAGCCGGTCGAGCGCCTCGCCGTGCTCGACCTCAGCGTCGACCGCGTGCTCGACTTCCTTGCCCATCTCAGGCACGACCGTGGCTGCTCGCCGCAGACCTGCAACCAGCGCCTCACCGCCATTCGAGCCTTCGCTCGCTTCGTCGGCTGCCGCAGTCCCCAGCATCTTGAATGGTGCGGTCAGGTCCGCGCGATTCCACTCAAGAAGGCCGCCCCACCCCCGGTCACCTATCTCGAAAAGCCCGAGATCGACGCGCTGCTCGCGGTGCCGAACCGCGATACCCCTCAGGGACACCGTGAGCAGGCAGTGCTCTTGTTCCTCTACAACTCGGGAGCCCGGGTGTCCGAGGCGACGAGGCTGACCGTCCGGGACCTGCAACTGGCCGACAGACCGCAGGCCCATTCCCTCGCGACCCTGCGAGGCAAGGGGGGCAAGATCCGACAGTGCCCGCTTTGGCCGCGCACGTCACGGCTGCTGTCGGAACTGGTTGCCGATCGCGCCCCCGACGCACACGTCTTCCTAAGCCGACACGGCCGTCCGTTCACACGCTTCGGAATTCGCGCGCTCGTCCAACGCTGCGCCGACATAGTGGCGACACGCGTGCCATCGCTGGCCGCTTTCTGCTCCATGTCCTGCCCCCCACCGAACCCGACCCCGATGCACCGGACTACCGCGACCGCTTCGAGCAGCTCACCGGCCGCTCGCTACGCGACTGCCCGGCTTGCGGCACCGGCCAGATGCTCGTCGCCGGAAGCTTCGAACCCGGTCACGATCCGCCCGCGCTGGAGGACACTTCGTGACCGCCCCCGCCCCTGCCGCCGACAGTCCCTGCCCCACAGCAGTTCCCCCGCGGGCCGCCTGGCAAAGCTGCATCCGCGTACGCTCACCCAGCCCGGCCGGGGACCGAAACCCCCATCGACACCCCGCTCCGGACCCCGTTCCAACCGCTCCCGCACCGGCCTCATCCGAGCCACGACGCCCCTTCAATCACCGCTCAACTCCCGACAGCCGCTCCCTGCTGCCTGCCAAAGCCATCCAATGCCCATAGCGAAGCCATCAGCCAGCGGCTCAGTTCAATACGTTTTATAGCCACCGGCGCGGCCCACACACTCTTCTCCCATTCGGACACCCTCCGGCCGCACCGCCGGCCAAGAAACGCTCTTCAGTATTCCGAGTTCGGAATACTCGCCACTCGACTGCAACCCACCTGCTGCGCGCCGGAGTGGACCTCAATACAATCCGCGCCTGGCTCGGCCACGTCAGCCTCGACACGACGAACATCTATGCCGAGATCGACCTCGAGACGAAGGCGAAGGCGATCGCCTGCTGCGACCCGACCGAGTCGAAGCGGTCCGGACCATGGAGGGAGGACAAAGGCCTGATGGAGTTCCTGCGGGCAATTTGAAAAGCATATCGTTATGTGGCGTAGCAGCAAGCCCGACCGTTGCGCAATAAGGGCTTGCGGCTCCTGCGTCACATAACGGCGAAGTTCACGTCTATCGAAAACGAGGGATTCAACTGCCTGGCGCGCCACGGTTACAACATCAAGCGCAATTTCGGGCACGGCCGCGACGGTCTCGCCAACCTGCTCGCGACGCTGAACCTGTTCGCCTTCGCGCTGCATGCGGTCCAGGACTGCGTCTCCGACCTGTGGCGGCAAGGCCGGGCGCGGGCCGGCACCCGGCGCAACTTCTTCGCGACCCTGGGCTTCCTGACGCAGTGGTTCTGCTTCCGCAGCTGGACCGCCCTGTTCGAAACCCTGTTAATAAAGCGCCCGCCACTGCCGGTGCCGTGCAGCCCGCCCCCCCCCCCGGCCTGCGTTCCCAGCCGCCCTGATCACCCCGCAACTGCCTCTCTACGGCACGCACGAACGCTCGCCGATTCCACCCCACACGAGCCAGCCCCCCTATCCTGAGAATTGCTGCGAGCAGGTACGCCTCCTGCCACATCTGCTCCAGATCTGCATCAACGGCAAATACGCAGGCAATACCAAATTCAAAGTGGCCGTGTGTCAGTCCAACGTGGACTGACGGCGTTATTGCACGGGCGGAGATTCCGGCGCGTCGGTTTTGGGCAGCCAGCGGGCGAGTTCGATCTTCTTCCCTTCGTGTTGCGGCTCGCCGGCCAGGTTAATCCATTCGTGCGGGTCGTTTTCGTGGTCGTAGAGTTCCTCGGTACCGTCGCGGTAGCGGATATAGCGCCACTTCTCGTTCCGGATCGAGTGGTTGCCTAAACCATGGGTGGTGAGCGCCGGACGTTCGCGTTCGAGCGCGGGGTTTTCGAGAAGCGGCCTGAGGCTGGTCCCCTCCAGTTCGTTACGTGGCGCGAGGCCGCAGATATCCACCAGCGTGGGGTAGATGTCCATCAAGTCCACCGCCTGATCACATCGCGACCCGGGTTTGGTCAGACCCGGCGAGTTGATCATCATGACGTTGTGGGTGGCCTCTTCCCACAGAGCAAACTTGCGCCAGTGGAGCTTCTCGCCGAGGTGCCAGCCGTGGTCGCTCCAGAGGATGACGGTGGTGTTGTCCTTGTGAGCGCTGGCGTCGAACGCGTCGAGCACCTTGCCGAGCGCGGCGTCGGCGAAGCTGATGGAAGCGAGGTAGCCCTGGACGGCCTGCCGCCACTGGTCGTGCTCGATCACATTGCGGTGGTCGCGTTGTGGGTTGGCCATCTTCACGCCCATCGGTGGGACGTCATCAAGGTCGTCCTCTTTGATGGTGGGCAACGTGATCTGGTCCAGCGGGTACATGTCGAAATACTTCTCCGGCGCGTACCAGGGAAGGTGGGGCTTCCAGATCCCGCAGGCAAGGAAGAGCGGGTCGTCCTGTTTCCTCGATAGCTCGTCCGACGCCCATTCGGCGACCTGCATATCTCCCATGTCGGCATCGGAGTCCAACAGCGGGCCCCAGTCAAAGTTGGAGGTTGAGGGAATTCCGTTGACCGGCCTTTCCGGCGGCACCGGGTCATCCGGCCTGTGCTTTTGCTGCGAGGGAAAATACTCTTGCCAGCTCGGCGGATCCGGGTGACGTCCATGATATATCTTGCCGCCCCCAACGGCTCGGTAGCCGTGGGCCATGAAATGCTGCGGCAACGTGACGGCCGCTTGGAGCACTTTCGACTGCCGCCAGGGCTGCGAGTTCAGATATACACCGGAGGTCGACGGCCGGATGCCTGTCATGATGGCTGCGCGGGAAGGATTGCAGGCCGGCGCGGGGCAGTGGGCATTGGTGAACAGCGTCCCGGTGCTGGCGAGCCGGTCAAGATTGGGCGTCTTGACGTCCGGATGCCCGCCCATACAACCGATCCAGTCATTGAGATCGTCTACGGCGATGAACAGGACGTTCTGTTTCTCCCTTGCGCCACACGACAAGAACGCCGGTGCAGCACCCATTGTGGCGAGGAAGCTTCTTCGATTCATGCGAATTCCTCCAGACGTTCCGTCTTACTCCCGTTCGCGAAGTTTTGTAGCCAGTCGCGAACCTGGTTGGCGTTTGGGGCGTCCGGGTGACGGGCGAGGAAATCCTCGATCAGGGCAAGCTGTCCGTTATCGACGAGACGCACACCCCCAACTACATCGGACATGCCCTCCCGGAACACATGCGGGTCCCAGAGGGCTACAAGGAACTCGTCGCCAGGTATCGCGCCGCATTGCCGAGTATCCGCTGGAGCATGGAGGACATGATTACGAAAGGAGACAAGGTTGTCAAGGGCGCCGCAAGATTATGTCGCAAGATTAGACCAGTGCGGTGAGGTGGTGCCGGTTGTTTGAACAGCCGGTCGGCAACATTAAGGTGGACTTCGCAACTCCTCTGAACTACCGACCGAGGGGATTATACCTGAACGTGAGGTCATCATCATCCCGTCTCCCGGTTTCGTTCCCGCCCTGTCGCAGATGAGGGGGTCGCCGCCGCTCCGGGCGAGCCTGCCTGTTCCAAATTTGGACGGGCACGGCCCGGCGCTGTGGCCGGCTTGTCGCGCCAGTACCGTTCGCAGCGCCCGAGATTGAACTCGAGGTGCTGCCAGTAGGCTACAGGGAACGACTCGCTACGGACTTCCTCCAGCAGGCTCTCGAAGTAAGCCAGCCTGCGGACCGGCTCGCTGTCCGGACGGTCGATCAAGGTCATCGATTTGCGCACGCTGCCGAGCAGGATCGCCCGCTGCAGCGTTTCCAGAGACACTCCGGCGCGATGCCAGTCCGCCGCCAGACGCTCATCCGCGGGTCCGAACTCACCTTGCACGCAGGCGGGCTGGCGGAACATCCCTCGCACGCGAGCGACGTACGCGGCGACGTTCGTATCCGCCTCCCCGCCGTCCGGCGCACACCACTGCGACCTGCGCTCGAGTTCCTCCCGGCGTTCGCAGGGCCAGTACTCCGGTCGCACCCGCAGGCGCGATCCGCGGTGCTGGTTGGCGGCCGCCTCCAGGTCGCAGACGCCCTTGCTGGCCAGCTCCCGCAGGCAACGCCCCAGCGTCGACCGGCTCTTGCCCAGTTCCCGCGCCAGGGCGGCACGCTCGAAATCCAGGCAGCCGCTGGCGCGTTCGGCCCGCAGGCACACCTGCGCGAACAGCTGGAACGCCGGATCGCTCAGCTCGCTGAGCGCCCGCTCGAAGCCGGCCCCGGCCGCAAACCAGCCACCGGCTCCCTGCTTCAATCGCGCCGTCCGCTTCATGCCCGGCCTCCCAGCTCCTGCAGCGCTTCCCACGGCGTGCGCCCGCCCAGCGCCGAGTGCGGCCTCTCGCGGTTATAAAAGTCCATCCACTCCGCGATCAACCGCCGCGCCGCGAACCCGTCCGCAATCTCTTGCAAATACACCGCTCCGTACTTCAGCGAGCGCCACAGCCGCTCGATAAAGACAGTGTCCAGGCAGCGCCCCCGCCCGTCCATCGAGATCCGGATCCCGGCCCCCTCCAGACAGCCCCTGCACCGCTTGCCCGTGAACTGGCTGCCCGGGTCGGTGTTCAAGATTCCCGGCACGCCGTGCGTTCCCAGCGCCGCCTCCACCGCGTCCACGCAAAACTCGCTGTCCAGCGTGTTCGACAGCTCCCAGGCCAGCACGCTGCGGCTCGCCCAGTCCATCACCGCCACCAGGTACAGACAACCCCGTTGCAGCGGTATGCAGGTGATGTCGGCGCACCACACTTGGTGCGCCCGCTCGATCGCCAAGTCCCGCAGCAGGTACGGGTGAATCCGGTGCCCCGGATGCGGCTCGCTGCAACGCGGCTTGCGGTAGATCGCCTCCAGCCCCATCCTGCGCAGCAACCCTCGTACCCGTCGCCGCCCAGCCAGCCAGCCCTCCCGCTCCAGATGCCGGCTCATCTGCCGGCTCCCGTAAAACGGGTGCTGCGTGTACAGCTCGTCGAGGCGCCGCATCAACGCGAACTCGGCCGCGCTCGGCCCGCGCGGCCGATAGTACAGCGTCGACCGGCTCAGCCCCAACAGCCGGCACTGCAGGCTCAGGCTCGCCCGCGCATGGCCCCGCCGCACCAGCGCCCTGCGCATGGCCCGGCTCAGCGTTCCCACGCGCTCTTCAAAAAATCCCGCTCCACCACCAACTGCCCAATCTTCTCGTGCAGCTTCCTGATCTCCGCTTCCTGCTCCTGTCGGTCGCCCCTAGCGCCCCTCTCGAACAACTCCACCAGCCCTTCGCTCGCCTTGCGCTTCCACTGGCTCACCTGGTTCGGATGCACCTCGTGCCTGGCTGCGATCTGCTGGACCGTCTTGTCCCCACGCAACGCTTCCTTAGCTACCCGCGCCTTGAATCCTGCCGTGAACTTCCGTCTCTTCGCCATTGCTGTGCTCCTTTCAGCACCAGCGAAGTCCACCTTAGCTTACTGTCCGAAAACCCGACACCACCTCACTTGTCCGGCTCAAGTCCGGAGGACCACTTATGACGGTCGGCTCTGTCTTGAGTGGCGGAAGGATACAATGTCAGTGGTTCGACGACAAGAGTAAGGCGTTAAGCCAGATATTCCATGAAGACACCCTAGTGGAAGAAACCCTAGAAGGCCCCGACGAGTTTGATGGAGGCTTGTCATGACGAACTCCAAGAAGCAGCCGAAGCGCACAGTCAGGCTTAAGGACTCGCAGTACAGACCTACTGCCAAGGAGATGCGGGAGGATATCACCATCGACGCTACGCCGCGTCAGATCCTCCGAGCGCTCATGCAACCAGTCAAGGTCGAAGTCGAGCGCTAGTTTTTCAAGAAACCCTATTTCCTAGTTGCCGTATCCCAACTAGGGTAGTATAATCATACTAGCTTAATGAAAGCATGATGTTGACTGGCCAGTGGAGATGTGTGGAACGGACGACGGGGATCGAACCCGCACGGGGTAGCAGATTGTGCCTGCCAGAGCCCTTGGGGTTGCCAACCCCTAGCGTCCACCAATTCCGCCACGTCCGCTAACAGGCACCAACACCCGCCCGGTTCCGTGCGCTGGGCGGGTAACTTGAGCCCGCTCCGTATTATACGATAGTTCCCGGAATCGGGGATTTAGTGTTACTTAGGTATATAATCCCCACGGCAATGAACAGGACGTTCTGCCTCTCATGTCCTCCGCATGATAGAACCGCCGCCGCCGTACCCATCGTCGCTAGAAACTTCCGTCGATTCACGTCAATTCCTCCCGAGGTCGATCTTAGGGCGCTCGCCTAAATAAGGTCGTCGTTTTTGGCCCGCGGTGCCAAGACATAGTTCCATTCGCCGTGAAAGGCGTCTCGGTTGATGGAAAGGCTCTCCATCTCCTCGTCCGTGACCTTCGGTCCGGCTTCGTAGCTGTTCTCGTCCAGTTCGGATCGGATGGTTAGGCCTTCCTTGGTGGTCACCGCCCCGATCAGGTTCACCACGACCTCGCGACACACCAGCGGCCTGCCGCGCCAGTTCTGCGTGATATGACAGAACATCCGGTGCTCGATCTTGTTCCACTTGCTCGTGCCCGGTGGGAAATGACACACCGCGACCCGCAACCCCAGCTCGTCCGCCAAGCCTTGCAGTTCCAGTTTCCACAGCCGGCCGCGACTGCTGTTGGAGCCGCCCCCGTCGCACGTGATCAGCAGCCGATCGGCCCCCGGATAGGCTTGGCTGCCCATCTTCCGCCACCAGCGCCGCAGCGTTTCCACCGCGAATTCGGACGTGCCATGGTCCACCCCGACGCTGACCCAGCCCGCATTGGCCGTCAAGTCATACACCCCGTAGGGAATCGCCTTGCCGAGTTCCTTGTCGGGGGAATCATGCACCTGCACCTCCTCCGGCTGCCCTTGACGACACCACTCCCGCCCTCCGTTGCGGTACCGCTCCACCAGTTCCATCTTCTTCGTATCGACCGAAACCACCGGCTGCCCGGCACCCACCGCTGATTCCTTATTGGTTTGGGGGGGGGATGGCCCAGATAGGGCGTTGGAGCACGGGAAGCGGGGCGGTCTGCGGAGTGAAAGCGGGTCTTGTTGCGGTGCTGGGGACGCTGCACGGGCCGGGAATCGGCGGGTGGGCCGCCGGCGGCCGCAACGCGGGCGCAGCGGGACCGTCCGCCAGGCCGCGATGGACCTGGCTCCGCGGCTGCGGGGCGGAATCCTCGCTAGCCAGGAGTCAGCAGCAGCTGCAGTGCCTCGTCCCGGTTGCCGACGTAGTAGGTTTGCGCCTCCGGCACCGTGTCCTGGGGCCGCTGCGACAGCAGCAGCGCCAGCGCCAGGTTGTTCAGCGCCGCGGCGTTGGACGGACCGTGACCCGTGCGGATGCGGCTGCTGTCCTCCCCGAACGAGACGTCGCGGCGATAGTGGTTGGCGCTTTCCACCTTCCAGTGACCCCGCTGCAACGCCAGCAGGTCCCGCGCCGTTGCGGCCTGCTCCGACAGCGAGCTGATGCCGTAGCTGCAGCTGATCGACACCGCGCCGCCCAGCCGCTTGCAGGTCTCGTGCGTGATGCGGTACGCCTGCCGGGCATGCGGGTACGGCAGCAGTTTCGGATGGGGCGTGAACACATCGATCGAGCGCCGCTCCCAGCTCTTGTTGCGCGAGCGCTGCCAGCGCCCTTCCTGCCAGCTCCGCTCCGCTCCCTGCTCCCAGTTCAGGCCCGTCAGCGTCTCGTAGGTGAGCGGGCAGTTGCCCTTGATGCGCACCAGCACCTCCCCGCCGTGCTGCTCGATGATCGCCTGCTGGATCTCCTGCCCCGCATGCCCCGCGTCGATCGTCACCGTCCGGCCGCGCAGGTCCACCTCCTCCAGCAACGCCCGCAGCGCGCCCTGCTCGCCGCCTTCCTCGCGGTAGCTGCGGCTCGCCACCGGGATGCCCTTGACATGCTCCACCAGCGTCACCGTCTCCCAGTGCTCCCCCTCCGCCGCCATCCGGTTCGCCCCCCGAATGCGCTTCCCGTCCGCCGCCAGCGCCTTCGGCTGCGGCACCAGCGGCTGCGTCCAGCGCTGGATCACGCGTTCCAGCGAGGCCGGGTCCGTCCGCTCCATGACTCGCTGGAATGTCGTGTCCGAGGGCGTCACGCACCTCCGCTCGCGCTCGTCCCAGCGGCATCCCAGTGCCCGTAACTCGTGCTCCTTCAATGTCTTCGAGTACGCTTCCGCCGCCCTCCCGCCGCGCTTGCCCGCCAGCCTCGCCAGCACCAGCAGCGCCAGCACCACCCCCAGCGCATGCCGCTTCCCGCGTCGCCCCCGGCTGTCCTCCACATCCTCCAACTGCTTCCGCAGCGAGCGCAAATCCTCCGTGCCGTAGCGCACATCCACCGGCCCGCAATCCCACTCCGGCCGCTCCTGCGGATCCGCCAGCCGCTCCCGCGCCCCCGCCCGCAGCTCGTATACCAGCATGACCTTCTTCTGCCCGTGCTTGTCGGTGTACTTCCCGTTCGACCGCGCGTAGCCCTTGCTCAGCCCCAGCTTGATCCAGTTCGACGCCAGATAGACCGTGCCCCGGTACTTCTGCGGATCCACGAACGTCTCCGCGAGTTCGAGCGGATGCCCCCAGCGCGCCTCCCAGTCCCCGCTCAGCCGCCGCAGGTTCAACCCCAGCACCCGCGAGGCCAGGTTCTTCACGCCCTGCCCCGCGGGCAGCACCAGGAAGCGCGTGTTGTTCCCGCACAGGTGCAAGCGCCGGAACTGCACCGCCTTGTGCCAGCCCAGCCATTGGTCGCGCGGCCGGCACTGGAACACCCCCGTCTGCCAGCCCAGCAGCGCCAGCCACTTGCCCCGCCACTCCGCCACGTAGCGCAGCCCGCGCCCCGCGAACTGCTTGAATCCCAGATAGTGCTGCGCGTCCATCAACCCGTCCCACAGCAGCCGCTCCTCCGGCCGGGCCAGCCGGACCACCACCTCGCTCAACACCGGAACCTCCGCGGGACACACTGGCACAGTCATGCCCCATCAATACACGATCCCGGCCAAAAAAGCCAGCCCCTTGTCTAACTCTTTGCGACCGAGGTTACAACCCTCGAACAAGAATCAGCCGTGGCCCGGCACCCTGGAACTCCCGGACCTGCTGGTAGATATGCTGGAATTGCGCATCCCGGTCCGGATGCTGCCGCCCTTCCAGCGTCTTGCTGTTCGCCTGCAGGCTGTACCCCAGCGCATGCAGCAGGCGGTTCACGCTGCGTTCGCTCACTGCGTGACCCTCGCTGCGCAGTTCCGCGGCCAGCCGCGCGGCGCTGCGGCAGGTCCGTGCTCGGCCAGCGGCTTGCGCCCAGCGGCCCGCAATCGCATCGCGAGTCGCCGCTGTACCCCGTGCAGCAGGCGGTTCACGCTGCGTTCGCTCACTGACCGGGTCCAGCACAGCCAGCTTGCGCTCCAAGGCCACCAGGAGTTCGGGGTCGTGCTCGGCCAGCGGCTTGCGCCCTCCTCCGGGGCGCCGCAATCGCTCGCCGCGAGCTCGCTCCACTGCCGGTACGCCAGCCTGCACTTCCTTCAGACCCGTGCGCACGGTGTCGCGCGAAATCCCCGTCGACTCGACGACCCGGGCGATTCCGCCCCGACCAATCGCCTTGGCCTCCGCCCCCGCCCACAGCCGACGGCTCCGCTCATCCAGCACCGGCCGGAGCGCATCGAACCGAGCCTTGATGCTCTCGGTGAGCGCACCCATGCCTCCTAGCGTAACAGATCAAGCACATGAAATGACTAAGTTGTTTTGGCGAGAGACCTTACGTGGAAACACCTTGACCTTAAACTTCGATATTCGACAGCCGTCGATGATCCTGGCATGGTTGAGCCCGTCGGAGACGACGTAGTCTTCCGGTCCGAGAACGGCGAAGATGGGGCCGCCATTGGTGGCGAAGCCTGATTGGAACGCGACCCGAGCCTCAACATTCTTGAACGCTGCGATGCGGCGCTCCAGCTCAAGATGCAGGCTCATCGTGCCGGAGATGGTGCGGACCACGCCTGAGCCCGCCCCGTACTTGCGCGTGGCTGCGAGGGCGGCTTCCACGAGCTTTCGGATGATCGGCAATACGAGGTAGTTGTTGGAGGCGAGGTTGATCACTTCCTTGCGTCGAATCGCAAGATTGGGCCGTAGGAGGACTCCAATTTGCGGAGCCGCTGGTATGTCCGAGCCTCCCGCCAATCGCCTAGGCGCTCCCGCTGCTACGAGAGCGGATCAGGTTGTGGCATTAGATGTTTGTGGGCACGATAAAGGGCGCTCGATAGTTTCGGGTGAACATCTGGTTGGCTTCGTCGTCGCCTGGGCAGCTAAAGGTGTCGGCGTCAAACTCGAGACTGCGGCCCAGACGGTAGGAAATGTTGGCCAGATGTACTAGCACGGAGGAGATTGAGCCCTCCTCCACCTCGGCATGCAGCAGCCTGCGGTCGCCGGCGCGAACGGCTTTGGCGAAGTTCGCGTAGTGGTCCCCTCCGCCCCGGCTGGACGGACCGGGCTCCTGCTCGCGGCCGAGGAAACTCCGGTAGAAGCCGCGGCCGACGGAAAGCAAGCCTTTCGAGCCATAGAAGATGTCGCCGACGCACTTGTCGCCCTTCTTGGGACCGCGGATGCCGACTTCGTCGTTCGACACCCAGTGCCGCACTTCGAACACGAGCATCTTACGCTTGCCCTCGGAGTCGAACTCGAAGGTGGCCACCATGGTGTTGGGGGTCTCCTGGTCGTCGTCGAACATGAAGTGCCCGCCCATGGCGCTGACACGAGTGGGGTAGGTGACGCCCAGGCCCCAGCGGGCGACGTCCATCTGGTGGATGCCCTGGTTGCCAAGGTCGCCGTTGCCATAGTCCCACTGCCAGTGCCAGTTGTAGTGGAAGCGGTTGCGGGTGAAAGGGCGAACGGGCGCGGGGCCCTGCCAGAGGTCGTAGTGCACGCCGTTGGGCACGGACTCCTCTTTGGCGCGACCGATGGTATCGCGCCACTTGTAGCAGAGGCCGCGGGCCATGTAAATGTCGCCGATGAGGCCTTCGCGCAGCTCTTGGATCCCCTCCCGAACGGCAACGGAGGAGCGGCTCTGGGAGCCGTGCTGGACGATGCGGTCGTACCGGCGTGCGGCGGAGACGATCTGTCTGGCCTCGAACATGTTGTGCGAACAGGGCTTCTCGACATAGACGTCCTTGCCCGCCTGGCAGGCCCAGATGGTTTGCAGCGTGTGATTGTGATTCTGGGTGGCGATGGAGACTGCGTCGATGGATGGGTCGTCGAGGAGGTTCCGGAAATCCACCACGCCTTTGGGCCGTTTGTGCCCGGCATTCTCAACGTCATCCAGGCGCGTCGTCAGCAGCGACTCGTCCACGTCGCACAATGCGGCGAGTTCCACGTTGGGAAGTGCGCCAAACCCCTTGATGTGGTCCCGTCCGCGGCCTCGAAGGCCGACGACGGCGACGCGCAATGTGTCACTAGGCTTCCGCGCTGGACCCGCGCCGGCGGCGTTCGAAGCGGCGAAAGCCGATCCCATCACAAAATGCCTGCGATCCATGTGTTGCGTACCTCCTTGTGGTTGACCCTAGTATGCAGTAACGTGGAGTTCGTCATCAAACACTCCAGCAAACTCGCCGGATGAGATTCTGAACCAGGATTTCATGTTGCCATCCTCGGCACGCCCCAGCATATAGGGTGCGATTGAAACGTCTGATTGTCGTCGGGGAATACCGCACTAATTTCTATCCAACCCAGAACGGCGAACACCACGCCTGGTGTCCGTTCGTCTGCGTGACCCGCGCGTAGTACCAATCCGTCTTGCCGCGTTTGCCCTTGTCGGCAACCCTGAAGGCTGTCCGGAAATACTCTGGAGTCACTATCCGGTGGACAATGAATGATTCGCTCGTGAACGGACCGGTGAACTCGACCTCATTGTGTTCGGCGAGTTCGCCCAGGGTGCGGCGCATTTGCAACTCCGACGGCTTCGTCAGCTTGATCTCCAGCACGGCATCCCGTCCACCGGCAATATGCAACACCATCGAGTTGGTCGCCCGCTCTGCGAAAGCGTCCTTCCGCGACGTGTAGAGCTGGAACTTACATGAGTTCTCCGACTGGCTCAGAATCTTGTTCCGCTTCTCTTCCTCGTACGGACCCGACTGGTAGCAGGGCGTCACCGATCGCAGCTTCCCATTCTTTACTGTGACTGATACTTCCCAATCGCACACCCGGGCCATGTTGAGCGCCGCCCACGGTCCCCATCCGAATTCGAGCCGGCAAAGACCCTCACCTGGCCAAGGCCCGTTCGGATCGGCGTGGTCTTCAGGGAAGTGCCGGCTGATGACGCGCCCGTTCTTGATCAGGTCAATTCGGTCGATCTCGTCGGGAGCCTCCACGCGGATGTTGAAATCGCGGTCATCGGTGTAGGGCAACTCCGCTCCCATCCAATGGCCGTTGAGAGTTGCTTCCAGACCGATGCGGTCGCCGGTCACGGCGACAGTCCGCCGGGCCCAAAGACCGTCCAGCAGTGCCTCACGGCTCAGATCCTTTGCGTAGATGCCGACCAGCCCTTCGCCGTACGCCCCGGGGTGGCCGAAGTGATCGTCGGACGAAGCGATCACGCCGACCTTGAAGCCGCGGTCAAGCGCAGCCCGAAGAGTGTTCCTGCTCCAGCGCGGTCCGTTGCTGTGACGAATGAAGTCGCCTGCTCCGCGGTCCCATTCCGACAGGCCGTGCTCGGAGAAGATTTCCAGCGCCGGGCTCACTGACGGATCCAGGTAGTCCCAGTTTGCTCCGCGCCAGCCCTGCTTGTACGCCAGATGGTGTGGCAGGATTGTCGTGTTCGTCTCCTTCGCGTATTTCTGCAGCTGGCGCACGTCATCGAAGTATCTGAGCGGCATATCGTCATCGCGATAGTAGACGCAGTAATCCCCGTAGAAGCTGGAATGCCACTCGTAGGCGAGGAATGAGACGAACTCACCGGCCTTGTTGTGTCCAGCCGCCATCTTCTGTACCTTGGGCCAGGCGTCGTTGGTGACTTTGAAGCCATTCACCCATTTCATGTGTGCCTGGTTCGGCATCTGGGGCATATCATGCCATTGGGCGTGTGGCGTGAAAGCCATGAAGTCGAGGTGCTCGGCGCCGACATCATAGGTCCGCTGGAGCGACCCCTTCGCGTAGCCGACTGCGCTGTGGTTATGGAGATCCCCCCAGAATAGTGTGTGCTCCCCAGACGGCGCGCTCTGCGCGTTCACGTTCGTAGTCGACAGCAGCGCTCCGGCCGTCACCCCCTTGATCCATCCCCGCCTGCTCGAAGAATTCATGAAGAGATCATCTGCCAGATCGCCGTGCAGTGTCAAGGAACAGCTTTTGGCGAGGCGTAATGCAATATTGACTTTCCAGAATCTTCACATACTGGCCGCGTGGAGGTTTGTGGACTACTGCCCTGAAGCCGGGAACGACCTCATCGAGGAGTGGTATTTGGACCTCCCGGATGAAACACAGGCTGAGTTCGATGTGACGCGAAATTGTGCCGGTTCAGCCGGAACGGGAGAGCGAGCGCTCCGCCGTAGTGTAGACACCGCCCTGTGGGCGGGGATTTTCAAGGCATCGGGGACTTTCGATCCGATGAGGCTTTGGGGCGAGCGCGAAAGGCGACTTCCGCGCCCGCGAGCATCGTCTCGATGAGCCCGTCGGGCTATCCCTCGGCAGGGTTGCCTCCCGGCAGAGCCCGCTTCCGTTTCACCCGGCTCAAAGATTGTAACTCCAACTCTCAAGCTGCCTGCTGACGGCGCAGTTGACGCTGCCGTCGGGCTGCTTCCAGCTTGCGGTCGCGGGCGGCGTGAATCTCCTCCCGCCGTCCCGCCAGGATGTCCGCCGGCGTCACGAACCCGATCGCGCTGTGCAGCCGCAGCGTGTTGTAGTGCTCGACGTAGCGCGCGATCAGCCGCCGCGTATCCTCGGGCGTCAGCGGCACGCCCGGCCGGATGCATTCGGCTTTCAACGATTTGTGCCATCGTTCCAATTTGCCGTTCGACTGCGGATAGTTAGGGCGATGTTCTGATGTGCGTCATCCCCAAGATGCGGATAAATTCTTTGAAGTCCTTGGCGATGAACTGCGGCCCGTTGTCGGAGATGATGCGCGGTTTGGCCTGCGGATATTTCTCCTTGGCGGCTTCGAGAATGATCTCGACATCGGCTTCCCGCATCGCCTCGCGCAAATCCCAGTGCACGATCGCGCGGCTGTAGCCGTCGAGCACGCTGCACAAGTAGTAGAACGTGCCCGAGACGTTGATGTAGGAAACGTCGATATGCCAATGCTGATGCGGCTCCGGAGGCTGTTGGAAGCCCGTTCCTTTCCGCAACTCCTTGCCGTTCCACTTGCGCAGCAGGCCCGCCCGGCTCAACACCCGCCAGACGCTCGATGGGCTGACCGCTACGATGTCGGTGTCGAGGAGCATGTACGTCAGCCACCGGTAGCCTTCCAGCGGATGCTCGCGATAGAACTCGAGCATGGCCCGCTTCCCCCACTCTTCCAGCCAGAAATCCCGGGGAACCCAACCGTTGTGCCCGTTGAGAGAGCCGGGGCGCCGCCGCCAGGAGTAGAACTTGCTGGGCGCGACGCCGAGCCACTGGATGAAACGCCCGGCGCTGATCTCGGTCTTCTCGGACCAGCGCCGTAAGAAATCGACGATCTCGTCGCGCACGTTAGGCGGCGTCCATGTTTTGGTCAGAGCTCCCCCAAGGCTTTCTTAACGCGATGTGCTCGGCCATCAACTCGGCCAGCACCTCATCCTTGGTCCGAATCTTCTTCTCCAGCCGCTCGATGCGCTCCTGCTCCGGCTGGCGAAAGCTTCGGTTCTTGGTCTGGAAGGCAGCGGCGCCGTTCTCAAAGAACTCCTTCTGCCAGCGATAAGACACCGTCGGCTGCAGCGCCAGCTCGTCGCAGAGCTTCGAAACCGGCTCCTTGTCCACCAGATGCGCCTCAGAATGGCGACCTTCTCTTCGGCTGTGTAGTGCTTCCGTGCTTTTCTCACGCGTCCTCTCCGTTAGCTTAACGGCGGAGCGCTGTTCTCCATTTCCAGCTGAGGCGGGACACTTCAGGTTGGGCCGCAAGCACTCAGCCTGTATGATGTCCCCATGGTGAAATGGTTGTTTTTTTGCCTGATCCCGCTCACGCTTGTGGCTCAGGGTCAGGACTACGCCGTTCTCAGCGATTGGCTCAACCGCAACGACCGCTGGGTGGAACGCCAGGACGGCGGATACATGCTATTCCGTCGACTCAACGAGCGAGCCTTCGAATTGCTCCGCGGTCGCGAGCGGAATATCGAGACGATCCAAACGGCTGCGGGCTGGGAGCAGCGGCGATCCTACGTCCGTGAAACGCTCGATCAGCTCCTCGGTCCCTGGCCTGAGAAGACGCCCCTCAACGCTCGCACGGTCGGCGTCATCCAGCGCGAAGGCTATCGGATCGAAAAGGTAATATTCGAGTCGTTGCCCGGTTTCCACGTCACCGCAGCGCTCTACGTGCCCGAGCGCGAGGGCGGGCCCCGTCCCGGGATACTCTACATCCCAGGTCACAGCCAGAGCGGTTTCCGCTCCGCGCACTACCAGAATGCCTGCCTCAACCTCGTCCACAAGGGTTTCGTCGTGCTGACCTACGACCCGATCGGCCAGGGCGAGCGTCATCAGGAACTCGATCCCGAGAGCGGCGAACCGATTGTGAGCCGGCAGGATGTGCCGCACTACAAGATTCACTCTTACGTGGGCAACCAGTGCTTCCTCGCTGGGGTGTCGCTCTCCCGCTACTTCATCTGGGACGCCATCCGCGGCATCGATTACCTGTCCTCGCGGCCTGAGGTCGACCCGGACCGGATCGGCGTTACCGGCAATTCCGGTGGCGGCACTTTGACCGTCTATACCGGTGCAGTGGACGACCGCGTCAAGGTCGCGGTCCCTTCGTGTTTTGTCACTAGCTACCGCCGAATGCTGCAAATCTACGGCGTTACGGATGCCGAGCAAAACCTCTTCCTCGGGCTGAGATACGGAATCGAGCACGCCGACTGGCTGCTCGCGCGCGCGCCAAAACCCACACTTCTGCTCACCACCACACACGACTTCTTCCCCATCCAAGGCGCGCGCGAGACCGATGCCGCGATGCGCCGCATCTACCAGGCCCTGGCCGCGCCGGAGAACTTCGGCCGGGTCGAGGATGATCACGACCACGGCTACACTCGCAAGACTAGTGAGGCCTCCTACGCCTTCCTGATGAAACACCTCGGAGTCGATGGTAGCGCCTCCGAGGGGACTTATGCGGCGCAGTCGGAGGCGGAGTTGCGCGTCACCGCGAGCGGACAAGTGGCGACTGCATTCCAGGGAGAAACGGTCTTCTCGCTCAATCGCCAGGAGACTTCCCGCCTCCTCGAACAACTCGAACAGTCGCGAGGTCGCGAAGGTCACGCTTCGCGGATCCTTGCCAACGCTCGCGAGCTGTCCGGCTATCGTTCGCCGGCCGCCCGCGACGACGGAATCTATCGCGGGGGGTTTCAATTGGACGGCTACCGGCTTGAGAAACACGCTCTGGACGGCGGGCCCAACTCCGTGATCCCAATGCTGCTAGCGTTGCCCGACGGCGGCGGTCCTCACCCTGCCGTGGTTTACCTGCATCCGGAAGGCAAGCAACCACGAGTCGCCTTCACGGAGCTCGTCGCCGCAGGCTATGCCGTGCTGTCACCCGATGTGATCGGTGTTGGCGAGACCGCCCCCAGGATCGGCCGACAGACCGATCGCAACGCTGCTTTCTACGAGGGCGCGTTAATCGGGAGCAGTGTCGTGGGGCTTCAAGCGGAAGATCTCACCCGCGTTATCGCCTGGCTGCAGTCCGACGAGCGGATTCGCGCCGACGGGATTGGCCTGCTCGCAGTTGGCTCGATGGGCCCCACTGCAATCCACGCTGCCGCGTTCAATCCCGAGATTCGCTGGCTGGCTTTGGATAAATCCCTCGCCACGTACGCTTCCGTGGTGATGAATCGCTACTACACGATCCCGACAACCGCCCTTGTGCCTGGCGCCCTCACGGCCTACGACCTACCCGACCTGATCGGCGCAATCGCCCCGCGAAAGGTCGCGGTGATCGGGCCTCAGAGCCAGCGCGAGGAGGGGCTCAGCGAGGCGGAGATGCAAGACGTTTACCGCTACGCAGTCGCCCGCTATGACTCTCTGAGTGCCGCATCCAACCTTCGTCTGGCTTTGAAGGAAAGCGCGTTGGCAGAAGTCGTCCACTGGTGCGCGGAGTGATCAGGAAGCGGCTGCGAGATCTGCTCGTTTCGCTACCAGGATTGGGAAAGAGGATTGCTGACCGAATTTCCAGCGTCAGCAAGGCGTCGACGCGTGCGTGGTGGTTATGGTGGTGTTTCCAGGCGTCGATGAGCCGATACGCCCAGACTTCCCCGTAGTAGACCAACCCGATCCACAGAAACAGGAATGCCACAAAGGCGATTCCCTATACAGTCGCTTCCAAGAAACGTCGGCCATCGGCGGCCTCCCGGTGAGTGGACACATCCACCCGCACGATATGCCGACAGGGTGGGATCCACTTCGCTCTAGCCCGGGGCTAGCCCGGAAAAATCACGATAAATGAGAACACGGGCCGATTCCTGTGGCATAAACGTCTTAGCAAGAGAACGTTACGGCCGGCAGGAGGAAACAGCCCGTGTCCACACATTGTAACGGTAGCGGTGAGCAGCAAGAGTTCAGCTTTGGCAAGCATTTCAGGAGGTAGGTAACAGCGCGCTTCGACGGAGGCTAGATCAGCTCCGACGGGGGAGCCCCGCTGCTCGGCGAGGTCGATCGGCGGCTCGGGTTGCTCGACCGACTGGCCGCCTGCTTCGACGATCATCGCGATCCCGAACGCATCGAGCACAGCGTCGCCGAGTTGGTCAAGCAACGCGTCTATGCGATCGCGCTGGGGTACGAAGATGTCAACGATCACGATCAACTGCGCAACGACTCCGTATTGGCGCTGTTGGCCGGCAAGTCGACCTTGAACCGTCTGGAGCGTACCACCGACGGCGTCGACAGCCACAACAAGATCAGTTGCGCGTTCGAGCACATTGACGAGTTGTTGCTCGCGACTTTCATCGAGGCGCACGAGGAAGCGCCCAAGCAGGTGATTCTCGATCTCAACGTCACCGATTCGCCGCTGCACGGCGAACAAGAAGGGCGCTTCTTCCACGGCTACTATCGCTGCTACTGCTACTTGCCGCTGTACATCTTCGCGGGGCCGCATCTGTTGTGCGCGCGGCAGCGCACGTCCGATACCGGAGCAAGCGGGTGGCGCTGCACCCGCGCATCGATTGGCGGGGAGGTGTCGCGACGGAGCCGGCGCACCGGCCGAGATCGCACCGCGAGCACGGGGCGTGGCCGCCGGAACGGATGCAGCAATGGGCGGGCCAGGCGGGGTCGGCGATCGCGGAGGTGGTGAGCCGCCTGCTGGACGAGAGCGAGTACCCGCAGGAGCGCTACGGAAGCTGCCTGGCCCGAGTTCGTCAACCTCCCTCGTGAACAGCCGAATTCCGGACTTTTGCTGGCCGAATCGCAAGAACCCTTGAACGCTTCGGGCTGATAAGTCCTTCGCTATCAGTCACTTTACATTTCTTTATTTTTTGATCGTCCGTTTGTAGTGACATAGAATCTTTTTGTTTGTCTCTTATTGTTGCTATATTCGCTTCTGCCTCCGGCATGCTAGTGGCACCGTGTTCATCCGCCGCGTTCACACCCGCCCCCCTCCCGCCACCGCCAACCCCGAGGCACGGGCGGCCATTCTAGTAGTCGCGACCGGCCATAGTAGTTGTCGCTAGCCACCCTCCAATGTGCAACCTTCGCAACAGCAAGGGCCGGGCTGGATTCGGGGGCGCATAACGGTTTGCTGTTACAGGGATCTCAGGAAGGACATCGTGTCTGCGTCCTCACGCCACGGCTTGGTCATTGCCGGGACGGATGGTTCGCAAGTGGCGATCGCCTTTGCTTTCGTCTCACAGTCGATCTCGGTATAGATGTTTGTCGTTTCCAGCCGGACGTGCCCTAACCATGCCCGGATGGTGTTGATGTCCACTCCCGCACGCAGCAGGTGGGTGGCGGTTGTATGGCGCGTATTCCGAGCTCGGAATAGTTCCCGATTTCTCCGCGTTGCATGTTAGACAGTCCTTATTCAAATCTTCGCAACATGCCAACTTGCTATTTAAGTTTTCTCCCCAAACTACAATAACGGGGACGTTGGCACCGGAGCAATCGCTTCTGCTTGAGCTATTGGGCGTTCGAGCACCTACTCGGCGAGAGTGGCGCGAACGTTTCCTGTGACGTGATCCGACTTTGGTTCGGGATCGAGGCTCGTATACGCCAGGATTCTGCGCTAGCCAGAGTCGACTCGGCGATTCCCGAACAACTAGCGACAGCGGCGAGCCGTCGCGCTTCGGTGACTTGAGGCAGCGAACCGCTACGGGCGCGACCAGCGCCTTGACGCTTCCTCGAAGGTTGCGTCCACGCGAGGGGCTTACCGCAATTCCGCCCTGCTCGGCTGCTAGGACGGGCGAACGAGATCCATCTAGACGGGCTTGCTCGATTGCTGTTTCGGCTGATGTTTCATGACATCTCGTGCAATCAAGCACTTGCTTCCGATGGCAAGCCACGATCAGCGACGAGTTGCCAATACCGCAACCTCTTCCCGCCCACGCCGTCGCCGAAGGCATTCAACTGCTTGACCGCATCCAGTTCGCGGATGTTGTGGCCTGCGGCGAATTCCTGCACGCAGCTGAAGCCTTCCGGCTCGTCCGCTGGCTCGCCCCGCGAAGTTCCCGGCGATCGCCCCATGGCCCGGCCGCTAGCTGCTCCGCAACCGAATTCGGCCTAGCCGCGCTAGACACAGGGAAGCCTCGGCTCGGAGGGTGGCAGGCCTGTACGACCTTCTTCAGCGCGATCGGCTGACCTAGAGGATAGAGAAGCAACCATGAAAAAGAATAAAAAGCGAAAATAAACCGCTCACAGCCCTTGACAGTGATTCTATATGTAGATTATTCTCTCTTTAGATGAGTTCCCCGGCGGATCGGTGCAGCGGGCGCGAAGCTCCAACCATTCATGCATCGGCTCTGATCGGCCCTGGCCACCGGCCCCGCGGAACTCTCGCACCCCAACTCCAAGCCAAAGGATGCACACTCATGCCCAAGCGATTCCATTCCAACGCCGCGCGGCTCCTCGTCGCCGCCGCAGCCCTGCCCCAGGCGCTGCTAGCCCAGGTCGGCATCAGCCCCTGGCTGCAGGCCGTCACCGTTCTCCAGACCGCGTTCACGGGTCCCATCGCGCGTGGCCTCAGCCTGATCGCCATCGTCGTAGGCGGACTGATGTTCGCCTTCGGCGAGGGCGGCAGCAAGCGGGCCCTTGCCGGTCTCATCTTCGGTGTCGGTATGTCCATCGGCGCTGTCAATTTCATGAACTGGCTGTTCCCGTGAGCGACGCCACCGACCGGCCCGCCATGCACCTGGTGTATCCCGCGCTCAGCCGTCCGCTGACTTTGCTCGGCTGCGAGCGGCGCCTGTTCCTTGGGGCCGCCTGCGTCGGCGCGGCGGCCTTCTCTTCGTTCAACGCGCCCTTGGCCGGCATCGTGCTGTTCAGCTGCGGCTACGGAGCCGGGCTCGTCGCCACCCGGCACGACCCCTGCCTGCCGACGGTGCTGCTGCGCTCCGCTTCCTGCGGCCGCCGCTATGACCCGGCTCTCCGAAACGAGGGCGCGCCGCCGCTGGAAGTTGTCGGGGAGGTTGCCCCATGAGCCGCAACGAGATTCGGCCTCTTCACGCGCAGCTGCCCTGGCTGGGCTTCGCCAGCGACGGCGTCGTCCTCACCAAGAGCGGCGGGCTTCTGGCCGGAGCCCGCCTGGAAGGGGCTCCATTCGAGTGCCGCTCCGCGTCCGACCTCGACTTCGCGGCCCTCCGCTGGACCCGGGCTCTCAAGAGCCTCGATCCCGGCTGGCGCATCCGCTGGCAGGCGCGCAAGCGCCGCCTTGCGGATCTGCCCCGGAGGGATTCCGACGACGCCGTTGCCGCGCGAGCCCGGGACGTCCGCAACGCCTACCTGCTGGGCAAGGGCCTCTATTCGATCGAGGCCAGCGTGTACTGGCTGTGGGATCCCGGCCTGTCCCCGGTTCCGCCGCCGGATGCTCGCGCCGGTCGTGCCAAGGTCCTGATCTCCCGCGCCTCGCTCTGGCTGTCGCAAGACCGCACCAAGCGTGTCCTGGCCTCGCAGCTGGCTGCGGCGTGCGAGCGATTCGAAAGCGCGGTCTCCGCCTTCCGGGGCCTCGTCGCGGACATCACCCCTCTCGAGCCCTTGGCCGGCGAGGACCTCTTCCGCGACCTTGCCTTCTCGGCTAACTCCCGCCAAGCGGCTCTCGCGAGCCGTTCGAGCTCGCCGCACGGACTCGATCGCCAGCTCGCCCTCAGCGATCTGGAAGCGTATCGCGACCACCTGCTCGTCGACAACGAGCGTGTCGAGACGTTCGCCTTGGTCGATCCGCCGGGAGTTTCGCGCGCGCATTTGTTCGGCGGCATTCTCGACCTCGACGCCGAGCTCGACCTGGCGGCCGAGTGGCGGCGCGAGGACACGGCTCGCTCGGGCCGCCGCATGCGCTCCGCCCGGCGGCATTACCACCAGAAGCGGTACAGCATGATGGCGCACGCTTCTGCCGGCGAGGCCGCCCCGCAGGCCAGCGGGGCCCTTGAGGACAAGGCGGCCGAGGCCGAGGCCGCCCAGCTCGGAGAGGCCCTGCGTGAGCTCGAGGTGGACGGCCTCCCGTTCGGCGAACACGCTCTTGCTGTTGTCCTTCGAGGGAGGGACTCCTCGGAACTCGAAGCGGCCCGCCCGGAATTGCTGCGCATCGCGGCCGCGGCGGACGCCCGGTTTCACCGCGAGACCTACAACGGCCTCAACGCCTGGTTCGCCATGGCGCCAGGCAATCACCACCGCCAGCTCCGCTCGAACTATCTCTCCGCGGCCGTTGCCGCCGACTTGGCCCCGCTATGGGCGGTCCCCGAAGGAAGCGTTCGCGACGAGCACCTCGGCGACGAGCACCTCGCCGTGTTCGAGACCGGGCGCCGCACGCCTTATTTCTTCTCCGCTCATGCGGGCGACATCTCTCATTCGCTGGTGATCGGAGCCACCGGTTCGGGCAAGAGCTTCCTGCTCAACTTCCTGCTGGCCCAGGCCCGCAAGTACGGTCCGCGCGTCTGCATCCTCGACCTCGGCGGCTCCTACCGGCAGCTGACCGAGCTGGTGGGCGGCGCGTACCTCGAACTGAGCCTCGGTGACGGCGGGATGCCTTGCCGTCTCAACCCGTTCCGGGCTTTGCCGCCGACGCCGGACAACCTCCAGTTCCTGGAGTCATTCGTCCGCATGCTCCTCGACGTCGAAGGCAAGGCCTGCGACTCGCGCGAGCGCGCCGAGCTGCGCTCGCAGATCAGCGCCCTGTACGAGCTTGAGCCGGAAGCCCGCACCCTATCGTCCCTGCGGGGCTTGCTGCCCGCCAGCCTGCGCGCCCCGCTGGGCGCGTGGACCGGGAACGGCATCTGGGGCCCGGTATTCGACAACCCGGTAGACACCCTCGAGCTTGCCGACTGGCAGGCCCTGGACCTGGCCGGCGCTGCCAGCAAGCCCGAGCTTGCCAGAGCGCTCCTCTATTACCTTCTGCACCGTCTCGGCACGGCTGTCGCGGCTCCCGAAGAGCTGACCCGCTGGAAGCTGCTCGTGGTCGACGAGGCCTGGCGGTTCCTGGCCGATCCGGAGATCGGCGCCTACTTGGCCGAGGGCCTCAAGACCTGGCGCAAGTGCAACGCAGGCGTCATCCTCGCGACGCAGTCGCCCGGCGACGCCGCCCGCAACGCCAGCCTCTGCCGCACCGTGGCCGAGAGCTGCCTCACCAAGATCTTCCTGGCGAACCCCGAACTCGATCCCTCGGAGTACGCCGAAGCGTTCGGACTGCGCCCCGCTGAGGCGGAAGCAGTCCGGGCGCTCGTCCCCAAGCGCCAGATGCTGCTGCACCGTCCCGGAGCTGCCCAGGTGCTTGAACTCAGCGTCGACGAGCGCAGCTACTGGCTCTACACGACCAACCCCATCGAGGCGGCCCGGCGCCGGGATGCCATCCGCAAGCTCGGCTTCGAGCGGGGCCTCGACTCTCTCCTGGAGGACTGAATCCATGCAACAACCCAAGATGCAAGCCGCTTTCCTGCTGGCCCTCGCGGCCGCCTTCCTCGGGACGGCCCGCCTCGAGGCCCGGCACGTCGAGGCCGGGCCCGACGAAGTGATCGAGGTTCGCGCCCGACTGCGCTTCGCTACCGCAATCGTGCTTCCCGAGGACGAAAGGATCCTCGACTGGGTCTGCGGGGACGCCGAGTACTGGAGCGTCCAGGGCACCGCCAACCTCGCCTTCGTCAAGCCCACCGCCGCGGAAATCCGCACCAACGTCACCCTGGTCACTGACAAGGGCAACGTCTACACGCTGCTTTTCAGGGAGATCGGCGACGAACCGGAAGACCCCGACCTAAAGCTCTTCCTGAGCCCGCGTGGCTCGCAAGAGGACCAGCGCGAGGGACTGGATCCCTTGCGCTTCGAGCCCCGCGGCGCGGCGGCGCGTTTCGAGCGGCAGGTCGCAGAGGCCCGCGAGCAGGCTCGCGAGGCAGGCGAGCGGGCGCTTCGACAGATCGAGACCGACCGCGAACGGTTCCGCTCCTCCTACCCGGCAACCCTGCGCTTCGACTACGCGCTGGACCGGCGCGCCGAGTCGGAGCCGTTCAAGGTGCTGGCGATGTGGCGCGACGACCGCTTCACCTATATCCGCGCGGATCCGGAGGAGGCGCCCGTTCTCTACGAGGAGCGTGACGGCGAGCCGTCGCTCGTGCCGTACGACTTCGAGGACGGCCTTTACGTGACTCGCCGGCTGCTTGCCAGCGGCTGGCTGCAGATCGGCAAGCGCAGGCTGCGCTTCCGCCGCGCCGGCCGGTGAACGGAGGTCCGCCGTGAAGAAGATCCTTGACAAGATCCCCCGTCCGCCTGGCGCCATCCCGGCCCGCGCCCAGACTTGGCTGCTCCTGTGCCTCACTGCCGCGATCGCCGTCACTCTGGTCTCGTTCCCCGGCGATGCGGACACTACGAGCACGGAGGACTCGGCTGAGGCGGTCGCGGCCGCGTCCTCGGGCGCTTCCTCTGGCGTCGGCGTGACCTCTGTCGAGAGCGCTGCCCGGCGCATGCGCGCGGAAGCCGCCCGCAAGGCCGAGCGTCGCATGCAGGCAGAGCTCGGCGTCCCCGCGCCGCGCCCTGACGGATTGCCGCATCCGCCCCAGCCCGTCCATGTCGCAAGCTCCCCGGAACACGGCCAGGGCGACGTGTATTCCCAGGGTCCGACTGCCGAGGAGGAGATCGAGCGCGAGGAACGCATCCGGCGCTACCGGTCCCTTCGCGCCCCCTCGCTGGTGCAGAGTGTCCGGGCCGCCCCGGCTCGGACCTCCGATTCGAGTGCACCGGCCCCGCGCGAAGGCGAGGCCGAGACAGTCTCCGAGCCTTCGACGGTGCTTCCGGACGCGCCGGATCCAGCGCCTGTCGACAGCTCGGAATCTCAGCCCGAAGACAAGACCGGGACCAGTCCCTTCGCCAAGACCCATGTCCTGCGCGAAGGGGAGTTCCTCGAAGCTGTTCTCACCAATCGCCTGAGCGGAGACTTCATCGGGCCGGTCAACGCCATGGTGTCGGCCGATGCCTACGACCGGCGTCGCCAGCACCTGCTCGTGCCCCGCGGCACCAGGGCCCTCGGGGCCGCGAGCCGCATTGAGGACTGGGAGCAGTCCCGCCTCGCGGTCGTCTTCCGTCGCCTGATCTTGCCCGACGGTACCGCGATCTCTCTCGGCGAAAGCGCCGGCCTGAACCAGATCGGCGAGACCGGCTTGCGGGACCTCGTCGACCGCCGGTACCTGTCGACGTTCGCCGCCGCCGGAGCTGTCGGCGCCCTGGCCGGGCTCTCCCAGGCCGTCAGCCCGCAGGACGCGTTCTCCTCGCGGCTCGGCTCGGCCCGCATCTCCGCTGGCGCGGGCCTTTCCCGCTCCGCCGAGCGGGTTCTGGACCGCTACCTCAACCGCCTTCCTAGGGTCACTGTCCGGGAAGGCCACCGCATCCGCATCTACCTGACCCAAGACCTGACCATTCCCGCGTACGACGATCCGCGGGACTAACGCAAAGGAGACTAGCCATGACGAGGAAGCTCGCCATTCTGTTCGCATTCACGCTGCTGCTCGCAGCACCCGCGCAGCCCTTCTGGGGCGCGTTCTTTTCCGCGATTGGCAATGCAGTCGGCAACGCCTTCGGTCTCGGGGGAGGCAGCTTCAGCGCCGCCGGCCTCATGCCGGTCACCATCAAGGAAGCCGTTCCCGTTGTCGAGGCCGCCAAGAACCGGCTCCAGGAGCTCCAGCGCATCAACTCCGTCGCCACCAGCACTCTCGATCACTACGCCGGCATCGCCGGCACGCTGCGCGATCTCGGCTCGCTCTCGCGGTTCCGGGCGCAAGCGACCGCCTGGCTAGCAAGCTCCTCCGCCAACCGGTACGGCACGAGCGGCGGCTGGACCCGCGTGCTCAACGGCTCCTCGTTTGGCGGCGGCGCCGTCGCCGCCTACGGGCGCGCCTCCGCGCCCGTGCCCGACTGGACCGCTGCGCTGCCGACTCTGCCCTCGTCTGTGCAGTCGTCCGTCGAGCGCGAGCACGCCACGATCGAGCTCGCGGACGCGGCCACGGTCCGTTCGATGTCCGTGCTGGGCGAAATGCGCCGGCTGGCCCCGGAACGACGCCGGGCGCACGATGAGCTCGAGCGCGCCGCCCTCAATCCCAGCAACGATTCCCAGGCCTTGCCCGCTCTGCTCGGCAAGGTCTCCGTGGGGCAGGTGCGCCAGGTCCGCGGCACTGAGCAGACCAACCAACTGCTCGACGCCCTGCTCGAAGCCGAGCTCGCCGGGCTCAAGCGCGACCGCGACCGCCTGGCCCGCTCCATGGACGCCGCCGCCGAGTACCGGGCCATGGCTGCGGCCCAGCCGGCGCCCCTCTGGCGCATGCCCTGACCCGTGACCGAGGAATTTCCTTCGTGCAGATCCTTCCGACTCCCCCTCCGATTCCGCCTACCGACCCGACCGAGTTCCCGCTGCTGTGGGCCTTCGCGTCGATCGACCAGGCGATCCAGAACCTCGCCCCGCTCTTTGTCGGCGAGGGCCTCATGCTCTTCCGCGCCCTCGCCGCGCTGACCATCGCCTGGTTCGGGATCCAGACCGCGCTCTCCGGGCAGGGCATCCCGTGGGCCCGCTTCGTGCCGATGGTGCTGGCGATGTCGTTCAGCCTCGCGATGATCCGCTTCTATGTCCAGGACGTGCCCGGTCTCGGCATGCCGTTCTCGACCCTGCCTATCCGCGCTGCGGACTTCTACTCCCGCCAGATCGACGGGTTCATCAACTGGAACTTCGCGCTGTCCTTCCACGACGGCTGGAGCGACCTGACTTCCTGGAGCTTCTTCGATTTCTTCATGGGCGCCGGTTCGCTGATCTGGACCTTCGTGATCCTGCTGTTCAACACCGCTTGCACGGCACTGATGATCGCCTCGATCGCCGCCGGGCGCGTCGCCGCCGGCGCCTGCGTGGTGATCGGCCCATTGTTCATTCCCTGGCTGTTCGTTCCGCGAATGGACTTCCTGTTCTGGGGATGGCTCCGCTCCTACTTGCAGTTCTCCTTCTACACGGCCGTTGGCTGGACCTTCCTGGCCCTGTGCACATTCATGCTCGACGGGCTCTGGCGGACTGTGCCGTCCGGCCTGAACGCCCAGGTCACGTGGTTCTTCTACTCCGCTACCGTCCTGCTGGTCGGTGTGCTGGCGATGTTCAAGGTCCACTCGCTGACCAACTCGATATTCCATGGCGGCGGCAGCTTCGTTAGCGGCGTGGGCGGCTTCGTCGTCTCGGCCGCGCGCCGCTTTGCCGCGTGAGGAGGACATCCATGCAACCGCAACAAGCCTATCCCGAGATCTGGGCGGAACTGCTCGCCACCAACCGTTACCTCAAGATCGCTCTCGGAGCGCTTTCCCTCGTCTGCTTCGGCCTCTTGCTGCTCTGCTGGCGCACCTTTGACCGCTTCGAGCACCTCTCCCCGCTGGTCGTGCGCATCGACGAGGTCGGCCGCGCCGAGGCCGTCGACTACGACGCTGCCGCCTATCGTCCCGACGTGGCCAAGCCCGAGGTCAAGTACTTCCTCCGAAGGTTCCTGGTGATGCACCGCGAGCGCCGGCGCGGTGCCGCGCTTGACGCCTGGAAGAGCTCGCTGCTGTTCCTGAACGGGCCGCTGGCCCGGCGCCTGCTCGAGGATCAGGAGTCGAGCGGGGAACTCGTGCGCTTCATTGGCGGCGAGGGCTCGGAGATCGAGGTCGAGATCGATTCCGTGCAGGTCCAGCCCTCGCGGGAAGAGCCCTACCGGGCGCGGCTCGATTTCACCGAGACCTTGCGCGACGTAACCGGCCGGACAACCGGGAGCAGGCGCTGGACCTCGGAGTTCGAATTCCGCTTCCTGCCGGACCCGCCTCGCGAATTGCTGGCGGTCAATCCGCTGGGACTGGCGATCTCCTACTTCCGAAGCGACCGGATCGCGGACTGAGACATGGCGCGCATCGCATTCGGACTGACAATTTCAATCGGCGGCGCGACCGCGTGGCTCGCGCTGGAGGAGTTCCGCTACTTGTCGCCGTATCGCGACGAGCTTGCCAGGCAGTTCGGCGCGGCGATCGCCGTCTATTCCCTGACGCTCGCTTTCGACCTGTTCGCATTCCTTTACTGGCTTTGCCGCCGCCTCGGCCTCGGCGATGTCGGCCGCAAGCTTCGGCGCCTCGAGGGCGAGATGCGTGGCGGAACCACTTTCGACAAGGAGCTCGCGAAACGACTCCGCGACCAGAAGGAGGGCCTTGCGTGAGCCGCGTGCCCGATTCAAGGTCAAGGGACAGCACGAGCGGCCCGGCTCTGGCGCCGCGTCGCGAGCTAGCGTCCCGCGAGTCGCCGGCGCGCGCCCGCAAGTCACTCCGGAAAAGGCCCGCTTCGTCCGCGCCTCGAGCCGCCCTGCGGGATCCCGCCATGGAGGACCTCGTCGAGGCCCAATCCGGCCGCGTGGAACGGGCGGGCCGCGGCACGGCCCAGTGGGGCCGCTATCGGCTGGCGGCGGACAGCATCGACGCTCTGCGCGTGGTCGGGACATTCGGGACCGTGGATGCCGGAGATCTCACCGGCACGTTCCAGTCCGCCCGGCGCGCCCGCGGGGCCATTTCCGAACTCGAGCGAACCGGGCTCCTGCGAGTCGAGCGCTTCCGGCGAGGGAACCGCGTCGTGGACGCGGCGACCCTGACGGGCGCCGGCAAGCGCCTGATGGAGCGGTCAGTAGATCCGAGGGAGCCCGGCAACGAGGACGCCCAGAGCTACAGGGGAGGACCCGCCCGGAGTGCGCAGGTGCTCCACGACACTGCAGTGTTCCGGGCCGCTCGTCGGGAAGCGAACGCTATCGAGGCACGCGGAGGACGCATACGCCGGATCCGGACGGATGACGACCTGAAGAGGCTGGCGTGGCGCCGCATCGACAGAGCCAAGCGAGCGGGAGCCACGAGTGCGAAGGCCCAGGCTGCCGCGGCGGCCTCGCTCGATCTGAGCGTGCATGACGGCAAGCTGACTTTCCCGGACGTTCGCATCGAGTTCGATGCGTCGGCTGCAGACCAGGGCATGCCTGGCGTCGGATTTGTCGACGTGGAAGTTGCGACGCCGGACTACCGCGAACCCGCCTTGAGCGCCAAGGCGGCAGCCGGATTCCGTGTCTACTCCATGGATGCCGATGGCAGCCTGCGACTGGATGTCCCCGTCGAGGAGCCCGTTTTCACGAGATGACGGACTTCGCTGATTCTCCGCCAGATCTGGCCTGTGCCATCGCGAGCCCGTCTGAAAGGATCCGGGAAGCCCTCCGCGAGCGGGCCGAAGGACTGCGGGAGTTCGGATATCGCAGAGCTGACGCCGAGTTTCTTGTAGCGGCGGCGCTTCTCGGGGGCTATTTCCTTCGTCGACAGTATCTGGACTATGTCGGCTGTCGGAGCGGGGGCACCGACACCAGAATGCTGAAGCTGGCCGAATCCAACGGCCATGCCGTTCATGTCGCAGGCAAGGGCCTGGTCCGGCTGCGAGGCACTTCCCTATACAGGGCAATTCGCTGCGAAGGGAGCCTCGCTGGGCGGGAGGGCGCTTGGGGCGTCATCAAGAAGCGACTGCTGATCCTTGACTACTTCCTAGAGCCTAGGGAAGGCGGCGCTTGGCTGCTTACCGAGTTCGACAAGGCCGGCTACTTCGACTCTCTGGGCATCCCTGCCGAGCGGTTTCCAGCCTCGGTCCGGAGCAGGGGAGGGAGACCCAGAGTCTTTGCCGATGGCTTCCCGATCACGGCAGCCAGCGGAGACCCTCCCGTGGTCTCATTCAGCTACGCCCACACCGGCTCGACAGACCGGGGCATGCTCAGGCACTTGGCGCTCCATGAGCCTCTTGCGGCCGCTCTCGCACACAGGGATGTCGCGTGCGAATGGGTCATGCTCTCTGATAGCCCCGCGCAATTCCCCCGGCTTCGGAACGCATGGAGGCGCTGGTGCGAGAGCGTTGCGAGGGACTGGCGCGAGCGGGAGTACTTCGCGCTCAGGCTGGATGTCGAGAAGCGCAACTGGGGCAGCCTGTCACACGATTCGGTCGAGCGCTACGCCGACCTGTATTCCAGGTGCTCAAGTGACGGGTCCGAGCGTCGCTATCGCGAATGGCTGGAAAGAGGATCGCCTGCCCGGCAGCCGGGAGGGGACTTCGTGGAGGCCTGCCGCTACCGGGAACTGTTGCTTGATCGGGACTACGCCCTCGCCGATAAGGTAGTGCGATGAAGGGTCTCGGTGCACTGCTTCTCTTGAGTGCGCGCGATGGAGTCTGTGGACTAGACGCAATCGGCTTAGGCACCAACGATTCGGGCGGGACGCAAGATGTCCTCGAATCTTGAATGATCGGACGGGCAGTGAATCGCGCATGAACGACGAAGCAGTAGCAGGACCGAGCGGCCGGGGCTGCGAACGGGACGAATCGCGACCGGCGCAGTAGACTGCGGGCGCGATCCCATCGCGCGAGCCATTCCGGGGATGCGAGAACCATCAGATCGTCGACCACCGGATTGATGACAGCGAAACTCTTGACAACGCATTCGTTGTCTTCTCACTGGTCGTGGAAGAAGTCCTGGCTGCGCGACTATTCACTCGCCGCTGGGTGGGCGGCAACATTTTGTTCGACCGCGATTGCGAGCTGCAGATACGGGAGTCACAAGTTCGACACCGCAACTACGTCTTGCTGACCGGACGGCGGCGCACGGGAGAGACAAGCGTTCTCCGGGAACGCGGGTGCGTCTCCGGTCGAACGTAAACACATACTCCGATCAATTGCGAACGGCCGTTCCGATTCCGCGGCGGTGCGTTGATCCCCCACCGGGCCGGCGGTTCCGGAGACCTCTCAGCGCAGGGAACTGTCTGGTGGCGGGACGACGGCGAAGGCGACCTGCACGACGCGGTTCCCAATCGGCTGCCCTGCCTCGTCTGTGAGGCGGACCATGAGTTCGCGGTGGTAGGTGTCCGGTGCGATCCCCGCCGAATGCGTCCGAATTGCGATCTCCGCGCTCTCGTAAGGCTGCAGAACCCCTTCCCGTGGCTCGGCGCGCAGCCACGGCGTGCCTTCGTCGAAGCGATACCGCATGATGCCGGATCCCGGGTTCGCGAGAGTCACGCGCTGCGCAGGGGCGTCCGCGATCGTAGGCGCGACGAAGGTCAGGGCGCGCGGGCTCACTCGCCCCGCAAGGGGGAGGGTAGCGATCTCGACCTGCACCGTCCCCGCGATCCTAGGGGACGACTTGGTCGGGACAACGGTGAAATAGTATGTCTGGGCTGGGTCGAGCGCGGGCGTGGAGTTTGCCGAAATTACGAGTGTTTCGCCGGCTTCGGAGTCCGCCGAACGGAAGTCTGGATCGAAGACCGGAGTGCTGCCGTCAGGCACGAAAGCTCGGGAAGCGGGTTCCCGCCGGGCGAAAGCCAGCAGGTTCACGTCCGCTCCGGGCGTGGATGGTTGGAAGCGAATCATAATCTCCGTTGCGCCGGGAGGGGGGACTACGCGAAACCGCTGCTCCCCTCGAGGGGCCACTGCCCGGGCCGTGTTCGGCGCGTTCCTGCGGGCATGCGAAAAGACTGCCTCGACACTGCGGGCTTGGTCCATCTCGACCGTCGCCGTCCGATCGCCGCTCCTGGAATCGCCGAGCCACTGCACGAAATCCCATCCTTGATTTGGAGCCGCCGCCAATCGCACGCTCGAGCCGCCCGGGTAGTATCCGTCGCCGGCAGGCGCGGGCGGATCGACGATGACACTGCCAGAGGAAGGCTCGGCAACTGCGGAATCGAGATAGTACTCGGTCCGGAACCGCGCGACGAGCTCTCCTCCCTCGCTCACGTCGACTTGCCGAGCAAGCGGGCCGCCGTCCATCCATCCATCGAATCGGTACCGGCTTGGCCGGTAGCTCGAAATGGGGCGCAACTGCACTGCAGGAACCGTCACGCGCACGGGCTCGACGTAGTCGCTCGGATGGAGGGCGACGGGCCCCATTCTGTGGTTGCCATCGATGTAGAGCAGGAATGGGCCGACGGTCGAGTCGATCCGGAAGAGCGGATCGGTAGTGAAGTGAGCCCCGAATTGGTCGGCTTTCTCGGCGAGGATGCTTGCGGGGTTCGAGGACAGTCCGTGCGTGCGCCAGAGTCCCCACCTCCAGAATTTGTACTCGCTGCCGGTCGTCGGAGTCGCACGGACGTTCACCGCCGTTCGCAACGTGTAATAGCCGTCCGGTGAGGGTGGATCGATGGTCACGGTGCCCGCGGAGGCTGGGTAGGGCGAGGCTGAAATGGAGTGCTGCACGATGAAATTGGCCTCGAACCATGTCCCTCCATCGCCCACCGTCACATTGTGTTCGCGAGCGCCGTTGTCGCTCCAACGGCCGAAGAGGTAGCGGCTGCGATCCTTGGTTTGTGGCGTTGGAGCCGCTAGGGTCTTTATGTTTCCGTGCGTCCAGTAGCGCGTGGCAGGCGTCGTGATCTGCTGGCCATTGATAACGACGTCGAGGCCCGGGGGATTCGTCGTAATCGTGGTCGGCCATGGACGTCGACCGTAGAGGCTTGCAACGCCGTAAATGTCTCCTGCCGACAGGCCCCCGTCTGTGGTGCGAATCTTGATGCCGGGAGGGATGGTCTCCAAGACGGGCAGTCCGTCGCGAGAGTGAGCGATGGGGTGGTAGTGCATCACGGAAGCGAAATCGTACGGCCCTTCGGCGGGATGGTCGTTCGCTACGATCCACGGCATTCCGGTCTGGAAAATGGCCTCGTCGCGCACCGTCAGATAGCTGTCGCGATCGGTGCGCTGGTGTTCGTGCCACAGTCCGACGGTGTGCCCGATTTCGTGGAGGAGGAAGCTCACTCCTCCGCAATCGTCGCCTGCTCGAACCCACCAGATCGATTGCTCCCCTCCAACCCTTCCGACGTGCGAGCGGCATCGCTCTGTTGTGGTGCTGAATCGCACATAGTCATGCTCGTTGGTTCGGGGTAGCAGCGTGATGACTGTCTTCGTGTTCCAAGCCTCGATCGCGGCGAGGATGTCCTCTCGCGTCTCGGCCGAGAAGTCCGCGTCGATTACGTACGGAATCATCCCTTGCGGCCACAGCCTAGTCGTATAGCTGGCCGAGACATCCCTGCGCCGAGGCCACTCGCTGTTTACTGGCTTGGCAGGGCCGTGCCCTCCGGCCTTGATGGCCTCTTCGGCTGTACCCAGAACCATGTCGCCCGCATGCACCGCCCAGCCGTCCACCACCTCGTACGGCAATGCTCGGCGGTTCAGCTCGGTCGTGTCGGCCTGTGACAAGGGCGAGATCTGCGCCAATGCAACCATCGCAGTGGCGTACCACAACCCCAGTATTCGAACACCATTCGGCATAGCCTAGCTCTTCGGCCGGAGGCCTTTGGTCCAAGCATGGACCTGCGCTTCTCAGGAAGCAGCGGACAAGACCCTACCATATCAACCACACTCGTTGCGACCATGCGATCAGTGTTATTCCGCGACTTTCCGGTCGGAGTCCACAAATGCGGCATTTGCTCGCCATTTTGGTTTGGCGTGGAGCGACACCGGCGGCGCCCGACCTGTACCTTTCTGGGGTCTGCGGGAATGCTGGATGCGCTACTGGTGAAGTCCCCGAGGGGTGTTCGGTCCGGAAATAATCGGTCTGCGCAATCGCGTTGATCGGGGCAGATGATCGATGGCAGTGACCAGGCGGGCGTCCGCCTGATGCAGCGCATTTTCAGACCGGTGGCGCGCAGGAACCCGGAAGCGAGCTGCGGTCTCGCGGCTGGGTAGTGCCTAGGGGGGACTGACGCTTCTGGGAACCAGCGAGGGAACGTCCGAATTCGCACTTGTATGGTAGTATGGCATTGTTATGGGAATGGTCAAGGTTACGTTCTCGCTTGCGCCAGAGACGGTGGGCATGCTGAATGATGCGGCGGAACGCCTTGCGAAACCGAAGAGCCAGGTGGTCCGGGACGCTATCCACGACTATCACGCCCGCGTTGATCGTCTAAGTGAGGCGGAGCGGATTCGAATGCTAGCGGCATTGGACCAGGTCGTCTCGACTCAGCCGTCTCGGTCCGCCGCCGATGTGGAGCGAGAGCTTGAAGAAATTCGGACGAGCCGCCGTAGCGGCGGACGGCTTACGAGGGCCGAATGATTCTGCTCGACACCTCGGTCTTGATTGACGCACTGACCGGACCCAGACGGGCGGAACCGCCGCTGCGTGCCGCCATCGAGCGCGGAGATCGTATGAAGATCCCTTCGCTTGTCTTGTTCGAATGGCGTAGGGGCCCTCGGTCGAGCATCGAGCTGGCGCTGCAAGAGAACCTGTTCCCGGCCGAGGAAGCCGTGCCCTTCGGCCCGCGGGAATCGCTAATTGCTGCCGAGTTGTACGAGCAAGTGGCAAGCCCTAGATCCCGGGAGGTCGATCTTGCGATAGCTGCATGCGCGATCGCACTTGGTGCGGATCTGTGGACCCAGAACCTGAGGGACTTCATCGACATCCCAGGCTTGAAGGTCTATTCTCGGGGTTAAGAGCTGGCTCCTGCAAAGTTCCAACCCCGCTCTTGTCAACGGCATGCGCTTCCCGAATATCGTGACGCCAGTCCTTGGAAGCCCGCGCGTTGCGACCGTCAAGCAATGCGCTCGTTCTCGCCCTTGACCCGGTCGATCGGATCGCACCGAAGGCCGAGGGCGCGGTCTCGACCGATCCCCTCGGTCCCCATGGCGAGCGTTATTCCCGGAGCGCCGGAACCCCATCAGGTGGCCGAAAACGTGGCGTATTCTTGGAAGGAGATTCCGTCAGCGCTGTGGGAAGCGCTCAAGGCCGAAGGATACATTTGACAGGACGCTCCAACACTGTAGGACGCCCACGCCGGCTGCCGATATCCGTGGATCGAAGGCAGCAGTCCTGACGGGCGCATCCATCCGCTTTCCAATCGAGACGGGCCTACCGCCTTCGAATCTGTCCTAGCTAGGCGCTGAACTTCGCATCAGTGCGGCTTGGCTGGGTCGAGGCTATCTGCTCGTTTTCGCCCTCCGCGAGCCTTCCTGCGGGAAGTGCCCAGACAATCGGAAATCCCAGGAACTGGTCCTGCTGTCTGGGCGTGCCTGCGTCGAACGCGTGGCGCCAAATCTCGAACGTCGACGTCCGCATTTTTCGATCCAAGATCACGTTGCCGTGGCCCGAGCCTTTGAGGTGAGCGACCTCTTCGGCGTTCAGTCCCGCTTGGCCCTTTCTGGTGTTGCTGTTCTTCTCGGGGTTTGCCGCGCCCAGAACCGTCATGCGATTCCCCAGCCCGTCGCGGTAGCGGCCGGTCCAGGCAGGTGCGCTAGGGACACGATTCGCCCCGGTCCGCTCGGGCCACCATGCCCGCGGAAAGCCGTTCGACGTCCCGGGAACCATGAATGCCATTGGGCCATCGTCCCACTCATCGATTCCGTGGCGTACGAGCGAGCCGATGTGCTGGTCGCCGTGCAGCATGATCACATCGTGCATTGGCCGCAATATGGCCAATGCACGGTCCCGAGCTGCCTGAGGCCAGCCCCCGCAATCGAGGTCCGTCAAACGGAGGTCGAGATTGGCACCCGCGTGCGTTGTGGCCTTGCAGAAGATCGTTTGCGAACACACCAGCCGGAAGTCGGCGTCCGCGCTGTCACGAGCCCAATCGTGCAAGAACGCTTCTTGACGCGGCCCGAGCAGATCCGCGCCTTCGACGTCCACGATCCCAGGGTCCCTTCGCCCCGCTGCCCGTTGCTCGGAACTCAGGATGTCTGCGGGTCCGGTCTTGAACTTGCGGTCCTCGATGATGGCGAAGCTCGCGCCCCCATAGCGCACCTCTGTGAAGTACACCTCGATGCCGCTCTCGCACGGTGCCGGGTCAACCGCATCCGGCAGATGGCCGGATTGGGTACGCTGCACTGCATTGACCCAGTCCACCTCCATCAGATATCCGCCCCCCTCAAAGCCCCGGCCGTCCGGCGACCGAGGCAAGGCACGCCCCCTTTGGCCCCAGATATTGCCCTGAAAGACATCGTGGTCGTCGGGAATGATGATGCTTGGGCGCTCCTTAAGAATCGATCGCCAGGTCCAACCGAACTGCCAGTACTTGCGCAGGTAGTCGATCATGGCTTCCTCGCTCGGCTTCCCGCGCGCAACGCCGAATCCGCCGTAGCCTTCATAGATTTGGTCGCCGGCGAAAAAGATCATGTCGGGGTCCTGCAGCGTTACGTTGCGCACCATCCGATGCTGCGGGAAGACCTCTCCGTGATCGCAAGAGAAAACGCCGATCCGTAGCCGCTCCTGTTCTCGTGGGTCTTTCCGAATGAGTCCGCCCCAGTAGTGCTCCTCGTCCTGCCACGAGTAAGCGACGCGGTAGTCGACATCGCGCGTGTCGTCCCAATCCTCGATCCGGAAGATTGCCGTGCGCGATAACCGCTCGATCGGAGCCCTGCCGATCGTCGCCCATCTGGCGCCGCGGCGAGTCTGGAGCCGAGCGGTCCATTCGTCGTCTTCACCCAGCGGCGGAAAGAGCGCCGCGAGCTTGAGTGTCCCTCGGCTCAGGGTGTACTGAGTCCAGAGGATCGGGCCGAAGGTCTGGTCCGGGTGCGCCTCCACTTGGGAGCCTCCGACGTTCCAGTTGCGGAAACCCCACTCCACACCACTAGCTTCCGGTCCAGGCCGACCGGGCGCTTGAGCGGCCAATGCAATATTACCTGGCAATCGGGACCCATCGATGGTCTCCGTCACGTCGGTCGGGGTGCCTCCCGATGCAGGTCTTGCGGAAAGTCTCGACTCGAAAGCCGAGCCGGCCTGGCGTACGCTGAGAGTCAATCGCACCGGAGAATCCAACGGCACCGACCCGCCAATGCTGTCCCCGCAGAAGACTCGCCCGTCGCTGCGCAAGCCGGCGGCCACTGAAGCGGCCGGATGGACCAGCGGATGTTGATATCCCGGCAGCGACCCCCGAGCACCAAAAACAAACCCGGCCCAAGTCTTCGCGACCGTCGCTCCGCCGGAGCCGGATGAGACCAGTCGAACGGTGACTTCCATTTCGAACCCGCCACCAGTTGCGACCACTTGGTGGGTGAGCAGGTGCAAGGTCCGGCCTGCCCCCGCCCGGCCGATGACCTCCGCGTCTTCCACGCGCCAGTCCTGGAGCGGGTTTGCCCAATACTCTTTACCGACCCAGATCCTGCTTCCGCGCCAACTTGATTGAAAGCTGGTAGCGCGCTCGGCAGCCGCCGTGCGAATTCGGGGCCCGAGACTAGCTGTCACCGCTCCCACCGTTTTCACAAAGTCGCGTCGGGCGATTTCGCTGGCGGCATCTCGCAGACTAGTTCCTCTGATTCTCAACAGCAGTCCTCCGGTTCGCCAATATATCAACCGGTCGAAGGCGGCTCGCAAACCGTTGGACTAGCTTCACTGACGAAAACCTCCGCAGAAGATCACAGACTGCCAACAGCAGCCCGGAACGGCCAAGGTTCTGACGTGCCGAGCCTAGGACGAGGCGGACCCAAGCATGTGCTGCAGTCCCGACACGGCGATCGAGGGCGGTGCAAAGCGCGGTGAACTTGTCCGAGACGCGGGGTTTCGAGAGGACGCATGCGGTGCGCGCGACGGCTCGCCGACGCAGGTTGTGGCAGCGCTTCTGAATGTCGCGCTGACGATCCTGCCGCTGAAGGCCTCGAATATCAGCGGCGCTACGGAGTGTCTTTGCCGTAAGATCGCCTAGGCCGTCGCCGGTGGTTCCTTCTCCCCTGCGGCTCCCGGCGCTCCAGCTCTCTCCGGCTCGCGGGGAACGGGCCGTCCCTCGTGCGCCTGAGGATCCAGAAGCTTGCAATCACGTCATCTGCATTGGATCTCGCCCGGGTCCCTCACTCCGACGGAAACGATTCGCGCTACCGCATCGGACTTTGGCATTTCCCACTCTGGAGCTCGGGCACCGGGGCTCCGCGGTCCCGACTTGGTACGATTGCGCCAGGCGGGCGTGGCGCTGGAATCAACCAGCGGCTCCTTCCAGGCGGCATCCCCAAGCGTCTCGGCCTCAGGCCAGGGACCCTTCCCTAGTTCCGATGGCCAAGGATCGACAGGATGAGAGTCGCACCGTCGACCCTGACAGGGACGGCCAGCTTGGAAACGTTCGCTACCAACCCGACGAACTGCCGGCTCCGGCGGTCGCGCTGGGTCTGGGGCTTCAGTCGGCTGTTCTCATCATCGCCAGGATCGTCGTAGTCCCCATATTCGTGGTGCGGCCGCTGGCGGAACCGAGGCCTATCTCTCATGGGTCCTGTTCGCGACGGTCTCGGTGTGCGGGCTGACCACGGTCTTGCAAGCGCTCCGACTCGGCCGCATCGGGTTGGGATACGTCGCAGTGATGGGCACCTCGCTAGCGGTCGTCGGCGTGGCCCTCACGGCGGTGGCCGAGGGCGGGCCGGCCTTGCTCGCCACCCTGGCATTGGTTACGTCGCTGGTTCCGCTGGCGTTGTCTGCGCGACTCGCGCTGTTCCGCCGGGTCCTGACTCCGACCGTTTCCGGCACGGTGATCATGCTGATTCCGGCCACATTAATGCCGTCGGCCTTCGGCTTGCTGGAGGATGTGCCGGCCGGTACGCCGCCTGTCGCTGGTCTGCTAGTCGCCATCTCGACCCTAGCCGTCATCATCGTCATCACGCTGAAGGGATCGACGGCGATGCGTCTCTGGTCGCCGGTGATCGGTGTGGTAGCCGGCTCGATGGTGGCGGCGATATTCGGCCTCTACGACGTGAACAGCATCGCCAACGCCTTGTGGATCGGCATTCCGGCGGCCGCGTGGCCGGGCCTGGATCTCGACTTCGGGCCGCTGTTCTGGGGACTTCTTCCGGCTTTCGTGCTCGTGTCCCTGATCAACAGCGTCCAGACGATCAGCAATGCGGTCGGCACTCAGCGGGTGTCGTGGCGCCGCCGGCGGGCGGTGGACTACCGGGCTGTGCAGCGCACGGTGGCGACCGCGGGCGTTGGTAACGTACTGTGCGGCCTGGTCGGGACAATCCCAATCACGTTGCTAACGACCAGCGTGGCGGTAACCGACCTCACCGGGGCGGCAGCGCGCCGAGTCGGCATCGCCGTCGGGGTGGTGTTCATCGCCATGGCATTGCTGCCAAAGGCGCTTGCCGCGGTGCTCGCGATACCGGGTCCGGTGGTCGCAGCCTATCTAGTGGTCCTGATGGCGTCGATTCTGCTTCTCGGGATGAAGATGGTCCTGCACGAGGGCATCGACTATCGCCACGGTCTCATCGTGGGAGTGTCGTTCTGGCTCGGTGTGGGATTTCAGTACGGTGCGATCTTTCCAGAATTCGCTCATAACTTTGCCGGAGGGCTTCTGCGGAGCGGGGTTTCGGCTGGCGGTCTCGTAGCGATCCTCTTGACGGTGCTGATGGAAGTGACGAACCCGCGCCGGAGCCGGATCGAAACGGTGCTCGATGTCTCGGCACTGCCCAAGATCAGGGAGTTTCTTGCCGAGTTCGCATCTCGATGCAACTGGGACGAGCGGATGGCGTACCGCCTAGATGCAGTCGCCGAAGAAACGCTGCTGACTCTGAGCGAGGAGGAGTGGGACATCTTGACCTCCGGTAGCCGGCGCCTCCTGCTGACGGCGCACAAGGAAGATGGCGGCGCGGTTCTCGAGTTCCTAGCCGCGACCGGCGAGGACAACCTTCAGGACCGCCTTGCGCTGCTAGCCGAGGAGGCTGGGGAGATCCCGGCTGAACGCGAGCTCTCGCTGCGCCTCCTGCGCCATCTCGCCTCGTCGGTACGCCACGAGCAATACCACGAAACCGATATCGTGACCGTCCGCGTAGCTGCACCGGTGAAACCGGGCGGACGGCCATGAGGCGGCGATGTGGTCGGATGCCTCAGCGATGGCCCCGGCGTCAACACCGTCCTCCTCTCATGTCGCCAGCGGGTGCCGCGAGCCCGGCAGGCCGTGGGTTTGACGACGGACAAGTCGCTTGAGCAGTGTGGCCGTGTTCCGGTTGTGGCGGGCAAGAAAACCAGTTCGCGAGGCATTTCCCAGCGAGCTCAGCGAGTGACCCTATCGGCTTCCATCAAAACCGTTCCTAAGGAACGTGAAGACTTCGGAGCGAATCGAGGCTGGCCCTTCATTGGGGGAATCGCGATCGAAGACTGCGAACTTGTCTGCGGTCTGCGCGCGGAGGTGCCTCCAGGCCTCGATACGACACTTGACAGTGCTCGGGCGAAATGCTTAACTAGATAATATCAAGAAATTATCTTGATATTATCTAGTTACATGAACATCAGACAAGTACAGCAAGGAATAGAGGAGAGTCTTGCCAGTCTGGCGACTTCGACCCTCTCGCCGGCGTTGGAGGGTTTGAGGCAACTGCCGGTTAGCGACCGCAATCCGCAGGTGAGCATTCGCTACCTAGGCAATGGCAGGAAGGTTCGCGAGGATGCATCTGCCAGCTACTTCGACCCGGACCGTTGCGAGGTAGTGATCAGGTTCGTGCCATTCGAGAGCTCTCGCGGGGACCGCGATTTGGACGAATCCGACGCTCCCAACGCGGAGGCGGAGGCCAGCGCGTTCGATTTCGAATCAGTATTCGATCAGCTTGTCGATGCCCTCAAGAGCGTCGAAGACACGCGTCAGTTCGTGGGGCTGAAATGGTTCCGAGATCAGATTCTTCCCCAGTCCGGTCACAACTGGGCCCGTGATCCGGTGGTGCGAGGTTCTGTTCTGCGCCATGCGACGGACCAGCGCCTCGTGCTGACCAGCCATGTCCCTAACCCGGTTCACCCGCACCACCCGGTGACCGCGATTCGAATCAATCGCAGGCATGCCCGCTTCCGGCCGGACGCTCCCAAGCGTGACACCGGATTCGCGCCGGTCCGGATACGGGGCGGTTCGATTTCCGACACTGTCCTCGGCGACAGGCGCTGAACCCGTCCGATGGCGAGCATCTATCTAGACACCAGCGCTCTGATCAAGCTTTACATCGAGGAAGAAGGCACGGAACGGGTTCTCGGCTTGGTCGCGGACCCAGATGGTGTCCAGGCCGTGATCTTGGACCTCGCCCTGATCGAGTCCCGGTCCGCTGTCAGGCGGCGAGAGCGAGAGGGAGACATATCCGGAGAGGACGCAGATCGGATTCTCCACAGGATCGAAGTGGACGCGTCCTCGTCCTTCTTGGTCCAGCCTTCGACCGCGGCGGTGATGGAGGAAGCCGCCCGGTTGATTGACCGGCATCCGCTACGGGCCTACGACGCCATTCAACTCGCCGGATGTCTGATGGTCCGGAGTCGGATGCCTGAAACTCTGACGTTCGTCTCTTCGGATCGTCGGCTCTGCGAGGTGGCGGACCGCGAAGGGCTGACCACCCTCAATCCGGTTTCACGTTGAGGCTGGTCTTGGTCCCGCGGCATGTCGGTAGCGTCTGCAACTACCGGTGCACGGCACTGCCTTGAGAGACGGGCATGTGGGATGCAGGGCTGACATATTGGCTGGCTGCGTCCGACAGGCGGGCTCCGGCCGCGTGGCACTCCTCGGCTCCGCATGCGAAATAGCCGACCAAGTCGACCTGGTCGAGCAGGCAGGCAGCACCCAGGAATCTGCTCGCGACCAGCACCCGGCGCCAACCCTCGGGTTGTACACGTCGTGCCGTTTTCTGCCGCTCGCGGCGCGACTTGCTGGTTTCTTGCCGCCGGGATGTCTCGTTGCTTGAGCAAGAGCGGCTCCCCTCTTCGGATCCACCCGCCGCGGACGTCGCACGCCCGGTCCGGATCGATCAGGCGAGCCTGAGTGAGGATTCCCTCGATACGCACTCGAGCCTCTCTTGCGAGCTATCGAACGCATTTGTCGCACGTAGGCCGCGTACGGTCACGCAGTTGGCACGGCCTCCCGCTCCAGCCGTTCCCGGAAGATTCGTCACTCGAGTTTCGGCGCGAATCTCAGGGATGCGCATTGAAACAATCAAATTAAGAATAAATAGACAATAATATTGACATTTAATTCTATATATAGATAATATTATTTCTATGAGTGTCATCCGAGCGCATGGTGTCCCAGCGAGCGCAACGACCCGCATCCCCCAGCGAGCGCTGGTGGGATTCTCGATCGAGAGAGCTTCGCTAGGCCTTCCGCAGATCGGGGGCGCAGCTGGCTTGTCCGCTGGACTCCCCGCGATCGAAATGCCGTGTTTCGCCGTGTCATCCAAATGCGAAGTCCAACGATGGAGGCGTTTTCAGATCGGCACGTCGGTTGTCCTGACACGGGCATTTCTCGATCTCCCGGTCGCGATATCGCTCGTTCGGCGGCGGGCCGTCAGCGCATGCGACTTGGTTTTGCCAATGAGTGCCGGCCCTCTGATCACGCCCTCGATTTCCGCTCTTTCCCTTGACCCTCATGCGCTGCCCAGCGCACTTCTTGCTGCGGGCCGCCTGCCTTCGCCTCGCTTTTCACCGCCCGCGGAGATGCTGTCTTGAGCCTCGCTGGCCAGCCTGCGTTCCGATTGATCGCCCCGTTTCTCAAGCCCGTCATGAGCCTGCTCGAGGACGACTCTGTATCGGAAGTCATGATCAACTCAGATTCGGTCTACGTCGAGCGTGCCGGGCTTCTGGAGCCGGTGGACGGGCTCCACCCCGAGCCGGTCCAGGTGCGACGAGCGGCCCTCGCGATCGCCCGTGGCCTCGGGGACGACATCAGCGATGAACGGCCCCTGCTGGACGCCCGCCTCCCGGACGGCTCTCGCATCGCAGCGGCCCTCCCGCCGTGCAGCTTCGGCGGGCCGGTACTGACAATCCGGAAGTTTGCCCGCCGACGACTGTCGCTCGAAGACCTTGCGCGGTCCGGAAGCTTGCCGCCGGGAGCTGAGGCGGCAATTCGAGAGGCGGCAGCCCGTCGCCGCAACATCTTGGTCAGCGGAGGTACTGGAACCGGCAAGACGACGCTACTCGCAGCCATCGCCGCGCTGATTCCAGACGACGAGCGGGTCATTGTCATCGAAGACACCGTCGAACTGCCTCTGGCGCACCCGAACCTCGTCCGATTCGCGGCGCGACGGGCCACCGAGGACGCTCCCGAGGTCACAGTCCGCGATTTGGTTCGCGCGGCATTGCGCCACCGCCCGGACCGGATCGTGCTGGGCGAGGTTCGCGGCGGGGAGGCCTGGGACTTGCTCCAGGCCCTCAACACCGGCCATGACGGATCGCTCTCGACACTCCATGCCAGCTCGGCCTACAACGCCCTGAAGCGCTGTGCCTCTTGCGTCCTGCAATCCGGGGTCGGGCTGCCCTACGCGGCGGTCCAGGATCTGCTCGGCGACGTGATCGATCTCGTGCTGCACCTGGAGCGTCGCGACGGGAGGAGGCGCGTGACGGAGGTGCTGGCCGTGGATCGGTTCGACGGGGCGACGCAGCGCTGGACGTGCAGGGCGCTCGCGACCGAATCACGGGATCCCGAGTTGAACGTGGAAGGAAGGAACGAGTCATGAAACGAACGGACGGCGTCGTGCGCGCTCCCGGGGGCCGCTCCGCGCCCTTGCGGCGGGCGGCGACTCCAGAAGAGGTCGGCCTTGCGCTCGAGCCAGGTGTGGTAGTCGAGACCGACCTCGAGACCGCCGTGGCTTGCGGAGCTTGGTTCGACGACATCGAGGCAGCCGAGGAGGCGTTCGAGGCGGCCGAAGATCCGTACGACTTCGGGGACGAGGCAGGGGTAGGCGATGGCCCGGTCTGATCCCCGCACCAAGGTCGATGAATATTATCGGCGGGTGGCGGAATCCCTGATCGCCCAGATCGAGGAGGGCACCGCCCCGTGGACGCAGGCTTGGAAGCCCGGCGAGAAGCCTCTGCCCTGCAACGTCAAGACCGGCAAGCAGTACCGGGGCGGCAACTCGGTTTGGCTGGCGAGCACGGCCGACCGGCGCGGCTACGGCGACGAGCGATGGGGGACGTACAAGCAGGTCCAGGAGGTCGGAGGCCACGTTCGCCGCGGCGAGAAGGGCTGCGCGATCCTCTTCTGGCAGTTCGAGACCAAGCGACTCGCCCGCGACAGGGAAGGCAAGCCGGTTCTCGACGACAAGGGGAAGCCTGTCTACGAGACCCACGCACTGGCATCGCCGAGGGTCTATCAGTACACGGTGTTCAATGCTCAGCAGTGCGACCGCCTCCCCGCTCGTGCTCAACGTCCGGCAGTGCATTCGTGGGACAAGCACGACGAAGCGGAACGGGTCTTCAAGGAATCGGGTGCCGTCATCGAGCATTCCGGGAAGAACCGGGCCTCCTACGACCTCCAGCGAGATCGCGTCATCCTGCCCTACAAGGAGCAGTTTCCCAATGCTCCGAGCTACTACCAGACGGCCCTGCACGAACTGGGGCACTGGACGGGGCATCCGCAGCGCCTGAACCGCGCGACCCTGACCAAGGGCATCGAGGACGGCTTCGCGTCCCCGCAGTACGCGCGCGAGGAGCTTCGAGCGGAAATCAGTTCGATGATCACGGGCGACCGGCTCAATCTCGGCCACGACCCCTCCCGGCACGCCGCGTATGTCGGATCTTGGATCCAGGCGCTGAGAGACGATCCGCGCGAGATCTACCGGGCTTCCAAGGATGCGCAGGACATGAGCGACTACCTGCTGGACCGAGGCCGGGACAGGCAGCAGGGACACGACGACCGAGTCCAGGCTAGGGTCCCGGACCGGTTCGATGGCGGATCCGGCTCCGAGAGAGCAGAGACGCCTCTCGCGGGCGAAAGGGGGGCCTCGGACGCTCTGCAGCGTCGGGGTGTCACGTTCCCCCTGTCCGGCCGCACCTTCGAAAGAGACCGCAGCGCCGGCCCGGATCGGTGAGGCGTCGTATCACACCGGCCCGTCGCTTGGTCCGCGCTGGCGAGCAGCGCCATGACGCGCCGGAGGCGAGCCGCCGCGTGCGGTGATTTCACCGCAATCGAGCACTGCCAGGGGGGTAACTAGATTTACAATTGATAACGGCTCCTGACTGCTTTTCGGGGCAGGAAGATCCCCCGTGGTAGGACAGTCGGGGGCACGGTCGGCGCCGGCCCGCCCCGTCAAGCTGGAGAGCGCGACCACCCGTTCGGGGCGTTCGCAAAAAGCGAGCAAACGCCAAGGCCGATTCGCTCGGCCGACGGGTGCCCCCGCGCGAACGGCAATGCACGAGCCCGTAAATCGTTGCAAAACCATGAGATGTCCTGATTTTCTGCCCGGCCTTACCCATGTATCGCTCTCCGCACCTCTCGCCTGATTGTCTCGGTTCGCGCGAGTCGGCCGTCGGTACCGGCCAAGCGAAAGCAATTTCTGCCGGCATATAGTATCAATGTAGGTCCGAAAGGACGCCTGCGCGGTCAGTCGACCGGAACTCGAACCCGAAATCGGCAAACTTTTACAATAGTGCAGTACTCAATGACGCTCGAGGATGCATGTAATTCCTTCCTTCGCGACGGGAAGGCGAGGAACTTCAGCGAGTCTTCGCGGAACGAATACCAGGCGCTCTTCCATCAGATGCAGGCGTTCGCGAAGAGCGAGGGTCTGGCCAGAATCACCGACATGGACAATCCTAGGATCCGCGCTTGGAGGCAAACGTGGGACGGGGGACCGGGCACGCACGAGACCCGCCTCAAGCGGCTTTCCGCATTCTTCCAGTTCTGCCAGGCCTCCCGATGGATCAAGGAATCGCCGATCGCCAATTTCAAGCCACCTCGCAGCGCTGCCTCACCGTCCTTGCCGCTGTCGCGTCGCGAAATGCGGCGATTGATTCGCCACGCCGAGGATTCGCCCCAAGAATGGGCGCTGCTCCTGCTAATGCGCTATTCGGGTCTGACGATCCAGGACGCGGTCGCCTTGTCCCGGGACGCGATAACCGGCACTGCGCTCGTGCTGAGGAGGGCAAAGACAGGAGAGCTCGTCGTGGTCGATCTTCCCCGAGTCGTCCTTGATGCGCTCGAGTCCATCGCCGGGCCCGGCAGTCAGTACTACTTCCGGCACGGCGACTCGAGTCCGATCACCGACGCCAAGTCTTGGCGTGGCCGTTTGCAGCGCCTGGCCCTCCGGGCGGGTGTCAAGGGATTTCGCCCCCATCGCATGCGGGACACGTTCGCCGTGGAACTGCTACTCCTAGGCGTCGCCGTGGAAGACGTGTCGGTGCTGCTCGGCCATGGCAGCAGAGCCATTACAGAACGCTACTACGCCCCATGGTGTCAGTCGCGCCGTGAGGGCCTGGTGAGGATCGTGCGCGAAGCGAACAGCAAGGATCCGATTCTTACGTCACTAGTTCGCCCTGTCGCGCGTCCAATGGAATGAGGCGCGTCCGCAGTTCACGAGGGAACGGCGGCGCGCAACCCGGACTCGGCAAGCTCGCGATTCGCCTGCAGTGCCGGGTCGATGCCCGGGGAGATGGCCTCTCAGCGGCGAGATGCTCGCCTGCGAGACTGGATCGCCCGGCTATACTGGAAGTGTCAGCGCACGAACAGGATTTGGAAGCCGCGACAGGGGTAGGAGCCTGACGCGCGTGACCAGAACCGCTTTTGAAGGAGAAGGACCCATGAACAGCAATCAAGGCGTGTCGGTTGGCCCGGCACGCATCGGAAGCTCGCTCGCCTAGCGCTTCGACGCCGCGCCCTTGCGGCTCGAACACGAATCCAGCAGGACCGCTCCGTCCATGCTAAGGCAATCACTGAATCATCTCGCGGAATCGAACTCGCCGGGAACCGGGACCTCCGGGGCAACCGGCGCTGTCTGCCGCGCTGCATCGCTCGCTCGCGCTGCGATGACGAGCCGCGCGCTGTCCCTCGCAGCGGCGGCGATCATTCTCCTTCCCGGACTCGTCCAAGCATCAGACGTTGATCCGAACGCCCCGACGGACGAGCAGGTCATGGCCGCCGCAGGCGCTACCGAACGCCTCCTCACCCAAGGCCGCGCCGCGGAAGCGGTGACGGTGATCCGCCCCGTGGCGGAAGCGCGCCCCGACATGGCTCAGGCCACGTTCTCGCTCGGCCTCGCTGCTCTAGGTGCTGCGGAGGCGGCCGTTCGTGCCGGCTCCGGGCGCAAGGACGATGTCGTTAAGGAGCACTTCAACCTAGCCGTCCACTCATTTCGCGGCATGCTCGTCAAGGATCCCAACCAGATGCGCGTGAGGCTCGAGCTGGCCCGCTCGCTCTTCTCGCGCGGCAACTGCATAGCCCCGCCTAAGAATCTGGTGAAGCACCTTCTCGGGGACGACTGCTGGGCGGCCGAGCAGCACTTCCTGCGCGTGATCGGTTCCGACGTGCCGCCTCAGGTGATCTTCAATGTCCGTCGGTTCATCCAGATATGTCGCGCTCGCAAGCGGGCCTCCGGGAGCCTAAGCCTCGCGCTGGCTCCGGACACCAACGTCAACACTTCCACATCCGCGCAAACCGTCAACATCTTCGGCCTTCCTTTCCAACTGGACGACCAGGCGCGCGCGACGAGCGGCATCGGTGTCGTCGGCGCGGTGGGTGCCGAAATCCAGCGTCCAATTCCCTGGATGAATATCATTCCCGGCTACACTCCGCGGCTGCGCGTAGGCGGCACAATCTATCGCAGGGAGTACTCCGGAGGCGAGTTCGATGATTCCAACCTCGGGGTGTATGCCGGACCGCGCTTCATCAACAGGAGGGGCCAGTTCAGCATCCTCTTCCAAGCTGACCGTCGGAGTGTGAACGGCCGGCCCTACAGCCGGCAGTACGGTCTGCGCGTGGAGGGTGTCCGGTTGCTGAGCCAACGGATCGCGGCCGGGGGCAGCGCCGAAGGCTCGCGCCAGACCGCTCTTTCCACGCAAGGACCGATCGGGAATCCCGGCCTGAGCTGGAACGGGCAGGGCTTCCTCAACTACAGGCTGTTCCCGTCGCTGAACTTCCGCTTCATGGGTGGCATCGGCCGTGAGAACACAGACCGTTTCACTACTAGCGGGTGTCATGGCCAGCTGAGCACCGTTCGCGATGGGCGGGTGTCATGGCCAGCTACGACCTGCCGTTCGGTTTCTCCCTGACAGCCGCGCAGCAGTTCTTCAAGACAGATTTCGAAACGCCGAACCGCCTGTTCAGCCCTGAGCCGCCGACCACGGACCTGTGGTTCTCGCGCTTGGCGCTCTACAACCGACTGATCCAGATCAAGGGATTCTCGCCATCGATTTCGGTGATCCGCGAGGATCGCGATTCGAACCTTACGTTGTATACCTACCAGCGCTTTCGCGTGGAGGGCGGCTTCGTCCGGGTCTTCTGAAGCGGGCCGCCGGCGCGGAAGTCCCTGTAGCGCACGCGCTCGCGGTTAGTTTCCATGTGCTCGCTATTCGCGCGCCTTCTCGCAGACCTCCGCATACCGCCGCTTAGCTTTCAGGACAGCGTCGAGCCGGCCTGAGTCTAGCTCGTCGTGACCGAGGTCGGCCCGTGCCTCGGCGAGTGCGCCGTCGGGGCCGCGGACGGTCTTGGCGGCATTGCCGAGATGATGCTCGGCGTAGGAGAGGTCGACAAACTCCCGCGCGCAGGCTCTTTTTTTGCCCGTCGCCTCGCCGGCGGGCCCTCCATGGCGAACCGGGCTTCGGAGAGCTGCTCGCTGACGGCGATGAGTTCGCCCGTAAGTCGCCGCAAGCGCTGGGATTCCTCAACCTCGGTGCGCAGCAGGGCGGCCCGTTCGCCGGAGAAAGACCGGGTGGAGCGCTTGCCGTCGGCATCGAACACGAGCTGGAAGTGGGGGCCGTGGCCGGGGTCGTTCTCGCGCATGCGATGGCAAGCGAGCCGACCGCACGTGGTGTGGATTTTGCGCACGAAGCCGGAGCGCAAGTTGCCGATGGCGGCGATACTGGCGCGTTGTGGTTCCAGAGCGCGGATGGTGTCTTTGGGCGGCATGGGCACCTCCAGTACCTACACCACAACGTGCCGAGACTGGAGGCTCGCCAAACATGGCAAACAAAGCGATTCTACGCCAGCCCCTGACCGATCAGGCTCGGATCAAAATCATGTCCTACACCCAAGATGAGTCTTGTCGGATGGTAACGTTACAGTTACCTACTGCCGATGTTTGAGGTCAGGGAGTGTATCGACCCAAAGGCCGTAGCCCATACGCCAGATGCTTCGATCGGCTCAATGCTCAAGCAGCGGCCAAGGCGGCGACCGCAATTATCCGAATGGAGCAGAGGACCTTCTCGAGCGTCACGGGTGTCGGCGCCGGTGTTCTCGAATGTCGGATAGATTTCGGCCCCAGCTAACGGGTCTATTTCGGCACGCACGGCAATGCCCTGATCGTCCTTTTGGGTGGTGGTACCAAGAAGCGTCAGCAACAGGATATCGAGATCGCCAGAGACCTCTGGCGGGAGTCCAAGCGTCGCGAGCGACGGGAGATTTGAGAATCATGACCTTGACACGCAACTTCAAAGAGACGATTCAGGCTCGTATCAAGCGCGACCCGGCCTTCCGCGAGGAACTGTTCAAGGAAGGGATCGAGTGCCTGCTCTCAGGAGACGTGGATACCGGCAAGGCCGTGTTACGCGACTATATCAACGCTACCGTTGGTTTTCAGGAGCTAGGTGGGTTGACCGCAAAATCGCCCAAGAGCCTGATGCGCATGTTTGGCCCGAACGGCAATCCGCACGCCCGGAACTTATTCGCAGTCATTGGCTGCCTTCAGGAGCGCGACGGGTTTCACCTCAAGGTCCAGGCCGTTCGCTAAGGTGGACTAATACCCAAAGCATTGCTCATTGGGGAAAGGACATTGCCGTCCTCACCGTCATTTGCTTCCTAGGAATCGCTGAAATCGAGTGAGTTGAAGTGTCGGTATCAGCGTCGGCCGTTTGCTGTTAACGCGAAGGTCCCCAACGACCCCATGCCTCTTGATGTAGGGAATTCCCTCGATTCCTCCGCCACAGCCTCGAAAGGGCTAACGCTGCTCCTCCAGAGGCATTGAGGCTCCGTGCTTGGGTAGCGCTGCGCGGTCGTCTGAAAGGACAGCAGCAGGTCTGGTACGTAGAAATCGAGACTTAGAGGGCAAGAGCCCCAGACTTGAGGGAACCACTCTCGAGGTTGATGAGCGCGGACGAGTCGGCGACGACCATTCGCCGGGAAATGCGGTCACTCGGTGATGACCGAAGCCAGCGGCGTTCCAGAAAACCAGACCTTGTGTGTTCTTCAAGTTCGTCGTCGTATCCTGGAACTACTTCAGCGTCAATTGTGACCGGTCGCTAGGTCCGGGGGGAACGGTTCGACGGGTGACACGGCAGGTCGCGCATCTCGCAGTCAGCGCTCGCCACGAGCTTCCACGGTCAGCAGCTCTAGGATCTCCTCGCTGGTTACGGAGCCGAGGAACCGGCCGTCCTCTTTCTCGATCACCGGGATCGCTGTGAAAGAGTTCTCCTGCATCCGATGCAGAACGTCTTCCACAAACTCCTCGGGTGTGGCGTGAGGTGTCGCGCGGCGCAACACTTCGCCCAGACGCGTATTCGCCCATGCCTCCTTCGGCAGGTACCGCAGCATGCTCAAGGACACGATACCTGCCAGATTTCCGTTGTCCCCGACTACGTAGTCGTGCTGGTACGGCACGATCCACCGATTCGCGAAGGCCCGCACTGAGAGCTCCGGATGGGGACAGGTGCGAGTGCGATCGAGAATGTCCTCGACGGCAATGTCCTCCAGCGCGAAGCGGACCAGGGAAGTCGGCAGGGAGTCGGGCGGCGTTACGTTTTCGGAAGGCTTGGCACGGTTGACGACGAAGCTGATCAACGGCGGTGCGAGCAGAATATACGCGAACATCACCAGTACAAGCAAGGAGAAGATGTCGCGATCGATTGCTCCGGACTGCAGAAGCACCAGGAGAAGGGCGATCTCTGCGACGCCCTTGGCCATCAGCCCAGCTGCCAGGGCAATGGGCCTTTCCAGCCGGGCCGCGTATGTGCCGACGAGTGCTCCGACTAGCTTCCCCAACAGCGGAATCACCACCAGAGCCGCGATCGTCAGTACGGGCAATTCGAGAAACGACAGGCTCAGTTGCAAGCCAGCCGACGCGAAGAAGAGAGGCACGAACAGCCCGTTGGCAATGCTCCGCATACCCGGCACCAAGTCCCGGCGCACCGGGTAGGGGAGCCGCGACAGGGCGGTACCGAAGAGCAACGCCCCAAGGGCACCGTGGATTCCGACCTCTTCGGCCGCCGCCACGATCATGAACAACCCGCCAAGCACCAGCCCGAACGAGAGCTGGGGCACCTGAAGGAAGCGCTGCAGCCGCACAATCGCGGGCGGGATCACCCTGCTGGACCCCACCCAGGCCACTACCGTGAAGCCAGCGATTTTCCCAAGCAGGACAAGCATGCCCAGCCAACCCGGGCCGTGAGTTTGTTCGCCGATTGTGAATCCCACCAGCAAGAGCGCGAGCAGTTCTGCAATGAAGACCATGGTGAAGATCTCCATTCCGACGGGATCCCGCATGCGACCTTCGTCTGCCAGCACCTTGGCGACGATTCCCAAGCTGGACAAGGACAGGATTCCCGCGAGCGCCAGCGCATGGTTGAAACCAAGCCCCAGCCCGAAATCGTATGGAACGCCCGAGGTGACAACAAGGGCGAAGAGCAGGGACGTGAGAACCGACACGGATGAGGCAGCAAAGAACCGGCCCCGGATCGTGCTGACAAAGCCAGCAATGTCAACCTCATCGAGGCCGATGAGGAAGAACAAGAGGAAGATGCCGACGCCCAGCAGCAACCGCAAGTCCTCGGAAGGCTCGATGATTCCGGCAACCGGCCCCAGCAACAAGCCCGTCACGGTGTAAGCCACGATGGAGCTTAGGCGGAAGCGCCGTGTGATGCCTTCGGCAAGCTTGGCTACGGCGATCAGAAGGCCGAGAGAAAACAAGGTGTCGTGCACGGACGCAGTCTCAAGTCATACACAGAAGTTGGTAGTGGAAGATTCGCCAGCGAGCCGTATTTATCGGATGACAGCCGAATTGTACTCCCAAATCGCTTGGGCACGCCGCGCGACTGTAGTAGGCCCGTTGCACGCTAGATGCCTGCCCTCGCATGTCGCGGAACGTTCAATTTTCAGTTATGGCACGTGCGCATTCGTCCTCGCCAAAAGGCCTGAGCTCGGCCAACGGCGAATCCCGGCTCGTTGCTAGGATTGTAGGGCTAGATGTCGCGACCGAATCGTTTGTCCGGGGGGTATGTCGCGACCCTTTCGCTCGTCGCAGTCTCGTTCTCCGCGATCGGTGCGGGCCAGCAGCCCGCTGCCGAGCCTGAGAGTGCCGAGGCCGAGGCGGAAGAAGACCCCGTTCCTTCCAAGGGCGTTGACGCGCAGCGGACGGACATGAACTTGCTCGGCGAGACGGCGTCCGAATCAGGCGAGAGCCGACGCAACGAAAACGTCCAGTTCAACCTCGTCGACAACAACGCGCTCAAGGAACTCAACATCCGGCTAGGCACGACCGCTACCCTAGTCAACGAATTCGCCGTCGACAGGGGCTACTTCGGCTCCGAGTACGGCAAGCCTCCGACACCCCCGGTGCATGCTCCACCCGGACGGAGCGGCGGGTTCCACGGCGACGCTTTCCTGCGCCACAACAACAGCGTCTTCTCGGCTCGCTCGTTCTTTCAGGTCGGCCAGGTCCAGCCTGCGCGGGAGAATTTCTACGGCGTCAATCTCGCTGCACCGCTCGGCCCCTTGGGCGCGGTCACTCTAGGTGTGTCGCAGAACAAGATCCGCGGCAACGTCAATGGCAATGTCCTCGTCCCCCTGCCGGAAGAGCGCACGCCCCTGGCCACCGATCCCGCCACCCGCGCGGCCGTCCAGCGGATCCTTGACGGCTATCCCGACGTTCCGCCGAACCGCACCGACATCGCCGCCCGCGCCCTCAACACCAACAGCCTGCAGAGGATCAACACGGACTCCGCCCGCATCCAGTTGGACCGTGACGGAATTGCCCGCGGAAAGCTCTCCCTGCGATACGCGTGGACCGCCCAGAACGTCGATGCTTTTCAACTCGTCGTCGGCCAGAATCCCGACACCGACACCAAGTCCCACGCTGCGCGCATCACTTGGAGCCGCTCGTTCTCGCCCCACACTGTGGTCCAGCTCTCCACCGGTCTCGACCGGCTCGGCTCGCTCCTGCTGCCAGCCGAGGGCGCGCTCGGCCCGATCATCTTTGGCGGGCGGGCTCTCACCAGCCTCGGGCCGTTCCCGATCATCCCGATCGACCGCGCCCAAAATAGGTTCCGCCAGGGCGCCACGCTGCGGCACACCCGCGGCAAGCACGAGCTCACTGCCGGCCTTGCCCTGACCCGCCTCCAATACAACGGCGAGGAGCCGGATGGCGGGCGCGGCATTCTCCTGTTCGGTGCGAACTTTGGCAACGACGCCATCACGAACGTCCGCCTGGGCCTTCCGAACGTGCTGATCGTTTCCTTGGGATCGACATACCGCGGTTTCCGTAACTGGTCCAACCGGTTCTTTCTCAGCGACCGCTGGCAGGCCACCGACCGCCTGACGCTGCATCTCGGACTTCGCTACGAGCCGTTCACGCGCCCGATCGACGTCACCGGCCGGACCGAGCTGGGCATGGACTCCGACCTGAACAACTTCGCCGGCTCGTTCGGGTTTGCCTACCGCCTGCCCGGCGACGCCGGCGTGCTGCGCGGCAACTTCGGCACGCACTACGGAGACCTGTTCCCGGTCACCTACGGACAGTCCCGACTCAATGCTCCGCATACCGTGACGTCGATCCTGATCCGGCCCGAGCTCGCGACCTACCGCTCCCGAATTGACCATTCCAAGCGCAACCCGGATGCCCGCTCGAGCCTCATTGAACCCGGCCCGGATCTCACCGTGCCCTATGCCCATCAGTACAACTTCAGCTGGGAGAAGCGGCTCGCGTCCGACTGGCGCCTGCAGCTGGGATACGTCGGCAGCCGCGCCCACAAGCTGATCATCACCTACTTCCTGAATCGCGGCCGCGAGGTGCCCGGAATCGTTTCAGCCGTCGGCAATGTCAACGAGCGACGTGTCGACCAGAGCATCTTCGAGCACCTCTTCATCCACAACGGGTCGCGGGGCTACTTCGACGCAGGCCGCGTGACGCTGGCGGCGCCGAACTGGCGAGGCCTGTCGCTGAACGCCTCCTACTGGCTGAGCAAGTCCCTTGACCTCGGCGCATCCTACACCAATACCGCGTCAGGGCCCGACGCTCGCATCGCGACCTCCCAGATGGAGCACGATTCGCAGGGTGACCTGAAGGGTCTCAGTGACTTCGACCAGCCGCACGCTTTCTTGCTGCAAGCCGCCTATACCGTGCCGCGCGGCTTGGTCGCCGGCTGGGCAGGGAAGCTCCTGCGCAACTGGACCGTCTCGACGGTCTCGCTGCTCAAGTCGGGCACGCCGTTCACCGTCGACTCCGGTTCCGACGGCCCGGGCCTGGGCAACATCGACGGACGCAGTGGCGACAGGCCGATGCTGCTCGATCCCTCCATCCTGGGTCAAGTCGTCGGCTCTCCCGACAAGTCCGAGTCGCTCCTGCCGCGCGACGCGCTCCGCTTCATCAATGCGCCTGCGGAGCAGGCCGGCAATCTCGGCCGCAACACGTTCCGCAAGGGCAAGATCGCCAACGTCAACGCGTCCCTGTCGCGCCGCTTCCCGATCGGTTCCGAATGGACGATGGAACTTCGCGCCGAGACGATCAACTTCTTCAACACGCCGCAGTTCGCTATGCCCGGCAAGTCGCTCACCTCGCCTAACTTCGGGCAGATCAACAACACGCTCAACGACGGGCGCACGTTCCGCTTTCAAACTAAGTTCGCCTGGTAGGGACGATCCGGAAACTTTACTCTGCCAGCATCATGGAGAACGGGCCTTCCTCGAAGTCCGCGCGGAAGAGCAGGGGGGTGCGGGCCGCATCCCGTCCGAAATAGACTGAGAACGCTTGCTCCGACGCGGGGCCTCTCACGACCGCCCGGATCTCGTCGGCTAGCCGCCGCTCCCCGCCCACCGTCAGCCAGCGAGCCCGCACGAATTCCAGCCGCAGGCGGTAGCCGGCCCCGAAGTATACGTCGCCTGGCGGGGGAATGCGGCCTGCGGCGAGGTCCCGGCGCAGGAAATAGACGTATGCCAGCGCATCCCGGGCGCACCGATTGACCGGCGTCCTTCCCGGCGGCTCTCTGGTGTCGGCTTCGAGGTTGGATCGCTCCATCTCCCGCGGCCCAAAACGAAGGGACTCGTGCGCCCGTTTCCCGCCGTGGCGGACATGCTTCTCGAACGTCTGCGAGCAGACATCGGCGTCGGTTCGAGAGATGAAGACGTCGTCGATCTCGATTTGCGGCAGGCTCGCCCGGAGCGTCATTTCGAAGCGCCAGCCGGGATCGAGGTCCCGCGCCCGGAAGTCCGCCTTGCCGACCGGCAGGCCGCTCGGCCACGTGATCGAGTACTCGAGCCGCTCGGCTGGCGAGATCGGAAAACTCCCGCCCTGCGCCGGCCCGTGGCCGGGCGTGAGCGCGATCAGGATCGCGGCCAGGATGGCGGCAGTCAGCGGTCGCATCTGCTCGAGGGGTGCCGGATTCAGGTTTGCGATAAGGTGCCCTGACGGGCGGGTCAATGGACGGGCCGATCCGTCAGGCTTCGGTCTGCACCAGAATATTACCGCCGCTGTCCAGGTCGCGGGCAGCCGGAGTTACGATCGTGTGCTTCGCAATGTAGATTTTCGCGCCGGAGTGAAGAGCCTTGCGCATGTCGTTCTCGCACACGAAGCTGACGGGCCGAATCACCGGCGCTGGCGGCGGGGGATCATCGACGGGCTGCGGCGGCGGAGCCTGGGCAGCCGCCGGTTGCTGCCTGTTCTGCAGGAATCGGTCGACGACCGCCGCCACCGGGGATTCCCGGGACGGACGGGCAGGCCCTGCCGCGGACTCTTGCATGCCTCGCTTCGCTAGATAGCTGTCCACACGAGCGGCAACGCTGCTCGGTCCGCTCCCGTGCGCCGCTCCCGTGGCGGCGGCGCCGGAACCGAAGTCCCTCCCGCTCGCGACGGACTGGAAGTAGCGCTTGGCTTCCTCGCTCACGAACGCCTCTTCCGGCGCGCGCAAGTACCGGGCGATCCGCTTGACGTGCAGCAGGTGCATCGGACCCACGTTGTCCCCGGTCGAGTTGCCCGCGATCGCGCCGCATCCGAGCGTCATCGAAGGGAACACGCCGGTTGTGATCCCAGTGGATCCCTGGGGCGCGGACGTGTTGACCAGCACTCGGAAGGCGGGCGCGCGGCGGCCGTATTCCAGCACGTGGCCCTCGTCCTCGCTATAAATCACGCAGGTGTGGCCCCTGCCCCCGAAGTTCAGGATGGAGACGCAGGCGTCGACTGCCTGCTCGAAGCTGTCGACGAAGTAAACCGACAGCACGGGCGACAGCTTCTCCGCCGAGAGGCGGTGTTCGCGGCCGACGCCCTGAATCTCGACGGCCAGGATGCGGGCATCGTCCGGCACCTCGAATCCGGCCAGCGATCCGATCTTCTGGGGCGACTGGCCTACGCAGTCCGGTTGGATGCGAAAGTTCTCGGTGAACAGCCGGGCCTCCAGGGCCTTGCGCTGCTCGTCGTTGCAAACGAACGCTCCGTTGGCCTTGAGCGCCGCCCAGACCCGGTCGCTGTGCTGACGGTTCACGACGACGGACTGCTCGCTCGAGCACACCGTGCCGAAGTCGAAGGACTTGCCATCCACGACGGAGGCGATGGCCGACTCGAGGTTCGCGGAGTCATCGATCAGCACCGGGACGTTGCCCGCTCCGACCCCTAGCGCCGGCTTGCCGCTTGAATATGCAGCTTTGACGATTCCCGCCCCGCCTGTCGAGAGGATAATCCCGATTCGCCGGTGCCCCATCAGTTCGTTGGTGCCGGCGATGGTCGCCTCGTCAACGCACTGGATGAGGCCCTTTGGCGCTCCTGCGGCCTCGGCGGCCTCGGAAAGCACTCTCGCGGACTCGCAGGTGCAGCGGCGCGCCCGCGGGTGAGGGCTCATCACGATTGCGTTTCCCGCCTTGACGGCGATCAGGCACTTGAAGAACGCCGTCGACGTCGGGTTGGTCGTCGGCAGGACTGCGGCCACCACGCCGACTGGCACTGCGATCTTGGTAATGCCGAGCTCGGGATCCTCTCCTAGGATGCCGATGGTCTTGAGAGGGGCAATCTTCTGGTGCAGCAGATCGCAGTTGAGCAGGTTCTTCGCGATCTTGTCCCGGACGTTGCCGTATCCGGTTTCCTCGACCGCCAATCGCGCGAGCGATTCAGAATGGGCTCGCGCGGCTGCCGCCATGCTCGCGACGATCGCGTCCACCTGCTGCTGCGAGAAGCCTTGAAACGCGTGGAAAGCCTCGTAGGCTGCCTGGACCTTGCTGCGAACCTCCTGGATGGATCGCAGATCCTTATCTTCCAGCATGGCCGCCGACTAGTCGTCCGGGCCCATAGGCAGGACGGGCGCGACGTCTTCGTAAGGGGCGGGGATCACGTGAACGCTGATGAGCTCGCCCAGGCGCCTCGCAGCGGCCGCGCCGGCGTCGGTGGCGGCCTTGACCGCTCCGACATCGCCGCGGCAGGTAACTGTTACGTGACCCGCGCCGATCTGCCGCCTGCCTTCTAACGTGACGCTCGCGGCTTTCACCATGGCGTCGGAGGCTTCGACCGACGCAATCAGACCCATGGTCTCGATCATGCCGAGTGCTTGCATCGCTATGCCGGGGAAGGCCCCCGGTCAATCCAAGGTATCACAGGGGCTCCGGCCGCTTCAATCGGTGCGGCCGGTCTCGGATGCTTCGAGAGGTCGGCCCGGTCGCGCGCGTCAACGGGGGCCGGTTGCGAACAGCAAGCAAACCGGGGCGTCGATCGAGAGATCCGTCCCCGTTGGTTCCAGGGCTCCCGACGCTTCGTCGATCCTGAAGACTGCAATGTTGTCGGAATTCTGGTTCGCAGCGAGGAGGAAGCGGCCCGTCGGATCGAAAGCGAAGTTCCGCGGCCACTCGCCCCTCGTGGAAACCTGCCCCCTCGACTCGATCTGTCCGCTCTCGCTGTCAACCGCGAAGATCGCAATGGAGTGATGACCGCGGTTGGAGGCGTACACGAACTTGCCCGAGGGATGGACGTAGATTTCCGCCGTATAGTTCTCGCCCTCGAAGCCCTCCGGCAGCGTGGACACGGTGTCCTGGACCGCGAGCGTCCCCGCCTGCGCATCGTAGGCGTACACCGTGACGGTTGACGACAGCTCGTTCAGACCGAATGCGAACCTTTCCGACGGGTGAAGCGCGAAGTGGCGCGGCCCCGAGCCGGGCTCGACCTCGACATGCGTGGGCTCGTGCGGAGCTATGACTGCAGTAGCGGGATCGGCGCTGTACACCTTGACCTGGTCCAGACCCAGGTCGGAGAAGAATGCGAACCGGCCGTCCGATGAGAAGTCGGCCGAGTGGGCGTGGGGCTGTTCCTGCCGGCTATGGACGCTGCTGCCTTCGTGCTGGAAGAACGACGCCGCCTCCCCCAGCGTGCCGTCCTCCTTCACAGGGAACGAGGCGACGCTGCCGCCCTTGTAGTTCGCGACGATAAGCATCTGCCCGCTACTGTCGATGTTCAGGTGGCAGGGCCACCCGCCCATGGACGAGACTTCGTTGAGCTTGCGCAGGGCGCCCGAGCCCGCCTCGATCGCGAACGACGAGATCGAGCCGCTGCCACCGCTGTCAAAGTCGTCGATCTCTGTCACCGAGTACAGGTAACGGCCATTGGGGTGGAGCGCCAGGAACGACGGGTCCCGCACGTCGGCCACAAGTCCTAGTTCGCTTGCCTCCCCGGTGGAGGAATCGAACCGGTACGCGTAGATGCCCGCGCTCGTTTCGCGCGTGTAGGTTCCGACATACAGCAGGAACTCGGAATCGGATGGGGCACTTGGCATCGGTTGCTCGTACGAGCAGCTCGCCAGGACTGCAAGCAGAGCCAAGCCCACGATAGACGCGCTAACGCGCATGCTCCTATCAGAACGCAAGCGGACACGGGAGAGCAATTGCTTTCGCGAGGCGGCGAGGGCCTCGTCCGCACGCCAGAGCTTTGGGGGCGGCCCTACGACCATTCGCGGAAATTTCTGTGGGCAACGGCTCGAATGCGTCGGATCAAACACTCATGATCGGTGGGCAGATCATGAGTGTTTGAGTATGATTGCGCCGAAAGCTGGGCCAGGCCTCCAGAGGGCGAACGGCCGGCCCGCCTCGCCGTGGCGCAGCTAGGCGGTTCCGGTCTGCCGAACTGAGTTACGTTCGCCCCATGAAGGCTCGGAGCACTGGCAAGAGCGCCTCGGGGGTTTCTTCCGCCAGGAAGTGCCCAAAGTCCTCGAACTCATGCAATTCGAAGTCAGCGAGCTCGGACTTCCACCGTTCGAGCTCCTTCTCGCGAAACGCGATATCCTTGGATCCCCACAGAATGAGCGCGGGCTTTTCCGCGAAGGCCGCGCGCTCGCTCCAGATTGAGCCAAGCCAGCCGGTCGCGCCGACTATATGACCCGGCAGCGCGACGTTTGCCGCACGGGCATCGGGCCTAGGTTGAGCGTTACGGTAGTGCGCCATCACCTCCGGCGTCAGGACACTTTTGTCGCCGACCGCCATTGGCATGACCTTGTTCACGAAAATATTGTGGCGCTTTATGAGGAATTGCCCGATCCGGCTCGACATGAGGAAGCTGAACGATTTGAAATGCAAATCACCCGCGACGGGCCAGCACCAGGTGTTCGAGATTACGATCCGCTTGACGCGATCCGGATGCCTGCGCGCGAAGTCCAAGCCGATTGGCCCGCCCCAATCCGTCATGAAAAGGGTTGTGTCCCGAAGGTCGAGACGGTCGATCAGCGCGGCGAACGCGCCCGCATGGGCTTCGGGATGGTGGTCCTCGCACCGGTTGCTTCGCGATGAAAGGCCGAATCCGATATGGTCGGGGGCAATGCACCGGAAATCGGATCGAAGTTCTCTGATTAGATGCCGGAACTCGAAGGACCAGGCCGGGTTGCCGTGCACGAAAACGATTGGCTCGCCCGCGCCTTCGTCGACGAAGTGCATCTGATGGCCCGACGGGGTTGCGAAGAACCTGCTGTCGAACGGAAACATGTCGTCCGACACCCAGTCCGGGCGGGTAGTTGATGCGGCCAAGTCCATCAGGCCTTCTCCGTATTCCGGGCCGGCGCTACCACCGGCCGCGACACCGTTTCCGGGCCGAGGGTCGAAGGGGCGTCACTTGGCAGGAAGAGATCGGGCAAATCTTGCGGCCCTGACCACCCACGCTCTCAGATTGTTTTCGCATTCGATGCCAGCCGGCTCCACGAGTGCCCATCCCTTCATGACCCGACCGGCAATGTCGGCCAACCTCGTGTGCGGTTCCGCCAGCGTCTTGTGGTGATTCTCCCTGCCCAGCCGCACGATGAGCGACTCCTTCCAGGTCCCGACGCACATGTTGCCGTTGATCATGAAGCAGACACTGCCGAACATTTTCCGCTCCGAGAATCCCTTTTCACCCGAGAGAATCGGACGTATCCGTTCAATCAGCACCTCGTCGCTCTTGATGCCCGTCACCCGTCGGTTCATCGTACTATCTCAAGAAGAAACGGTTGCCTGAGTCTGTTCCAACGACACTGAAGCCTGAACGGAGATCTGATAAAGATAGGGGAATCATTGGATGGTGATTTTGCACATCGAGTTGGAGAGACACACGACGTTGAACGATCTCCGGAGTTTTCTAGCAGGGAATTCGCAAGAAGGGCGGTGCCGGACAGGAAGCGGGCCTGCGAGCACATCGCACGCTTGCTGCGACGCTCCTCGCTGCCGGCCTCCCCACGCATTGTCCGGCATCCGCCCCAGGTCCTCCCCATCCCGACAGCTCTCGGGCACCGCGCGCAGACCGGCGGGACGGTACATGGCCCAATCCGCTCCCATCGCGTCTACGTCCTGAGGTGGCCGCCGCTCGCGCGCAACCTGTAGATCAGCGACACTAGCACCTGTTCGTCCCGGCAGCCGCGACGGCAGCGCTTGAGCCGGACCCGTCTCGCCAGGGCTTCGGCCAAGCCCAGGGAATTGATCGGGCGGGCCATCATGGCCAGACCGGTCGGCTCGTCGCCGGAAACTCCGAATTCCGCATGGGGGTTGTGTGGACAGGCACGAGGGCAACGCTCCCGGGCGGGCCGAATCCTGCACTCCCCGGGTGAGAATCCCCTTGGCCGCGACGAACGGCCTATCCGCAACATCTCACCAAAGGGCTAGCCATGGAGTGTGAATTTTTGATAACATCTTTGGAATCAACACTATAAATGCTACCAAGGAACACACTCCATACCGACACACTGGATCACAATCGATCTGGCCGACTAGGGCCGCCGCAAAGTGCGGGCCCGCTTTGATGGCGGCCGCATGTCCTCCGATAGCGGTGGCGTGCTGCTGGTGGCGCTGTTCCTGGACCGCCATGCCGAGGCGCCGGAAGACAGATAGCCAGCGCATGGAGGGTTCGATCCATCCGAACGGGAATCGCTTTGCAACAGTTCCAAACTGCAGGCAAGCCTGAGGTTGCCTACGGGGCCTGGAAGGTGCGATGGTGAGGGAAGTCACCGCTAGCGATTCAGCTACGCCAAGAGGACTATCCGGGAATGCTAGACGCACTGTTTCGGCTAGTGGATTTTCTCTGGGCGTCATTCTTGCTCCTGTCGCCGATGCTTCTCCTGGGACTTTTCCTTGCGGGGCTCATTCATGTAGTTATCTCGCGGGCTGCAATTCTCAGGTGGCTGAGTGACGACAGCCTGAAATCGGTTTGCACGAGCGCGGCCGTCGGCGTACCTATACCGCTGTGCAGTTGTTCGGTCGTGCCGGTCGTGGCCGAAATGCGAAGGAAGGGAGCGTCCCGGTCCTCCTGCATTTCGTTCTTGATCACCGCGCCCGAGACCGGCGCGGATTCGATTCTGGTCACACATGCGTTCTTCGGATTCGTCGCGGCGGTGGTCAGGCCTGCCGTCAGCTTTTTCACGGCCGTGATCACGGGCATCTTTTGCATTGGCTTCGTCCGCGACGACAGCGACGCACCCCAGCAAGGCGGCACTCGCGACCAGGCCCCTGGCAACGACCATTGCGGCCATGGTCACGACAACTGCGGGCACGGTCATGACCACGTGGCGCACATACCGCTCGGAACCGTACCCGAAGACTGCTACGTGAGCCTGTCTCAACTGAAGGCGATGCTGCGGGACTGGCTTCGGAGCCTTTTCAAGGTGACTGCTCGGCAGATGCCTGGTGCCGGGACTGCGTTCCAGGTCAAGCCGGCAATCGAATCCCAAACGGCCCGTGCTGCGGACTTGGCCGTCCCAGCTGCCGGTTCACCGGCAAAAGCCGGGACAGAACAGCTGAGCTTCAAGAAGGTCATCAAGCATGTCCTCCACTACGGTTTCGTCGAAGTAGCGGACGACATACTATTTGCGCTACTCGTGGGCATTACTCTCGGCGGATTGCTTTTCCTGGCGATTCCCGACGACCTCATGTCGAGCACCTACGCGCGCTGGCTCTCCTATCCGGTCATGGTGCTCGTCGGGATTCCGCTATATATTTGTGCGTCGGCAAGCACGCCCATTGCCGCTGCGCTGGTCGCCAAGGGAGTCAGTCCAGGTGCCGCCCTGATATTCCTCATGACCGGGCCGGCTACGAACAGCGGAACCATCGCGATCATAGTCAGCCAGTTCGGGGCTCGATTCGGGTCCATATACGTCGGGGGCGTCATCGCGGTGACGACCGTTCTTGGCATAGCAATCGACACCGCGGTCATCGCCATGGGGCTGACCCTCCCGGTGAACTTGACGGTTTCCGAATCGCCCGCGATCCAGTTCATAGAGTGGGCCAGCGCAATCACTCTCATCACCTTGATTGTCTGGCGGTTCCGAGAAGGCGCGCTGAAGAGTGGCTACAAGGATCTCGTTTCCAACATCGTGCCCGGATTCGCGCGTAAGTGATCTGGGAAGTTAGCCGCCGGGTCTGCAGCACTGGGCAACCTCGACATTCTTCAATACCTGCTGGCGCCAGGCCACGAAGCGAGATTCCCCGTGAGGGGCGTGAACTCCGATCTCCCTTCGGACGGCCTGAACCCGCTGGCGACCGCGGCCAACCTTCAACAACTGCTGAAGGGCCGTACGATTGACGGCCGGTTTCCCGGTCCGACTCGTCCGCCACCGTGACGCTAGGCGATGGATGCGGTTAGAAGAACCGCATTCTGTAAGTGAAGCGGACGCCCCGCCCGATCTCCGGCGCGAGCTCCTTGATGAACGATGAGTGGTTGCGGTACAGGCGGTCGCCAATGTTGAACACGTTGACCGAAAACCGGTGCAGGAGATGTCGTTGCACGTACGTGTAGGAGGCTGTTAGGTTCAACACGGCGTAGCCTGCCGTTGTCGTCTCATCCGTGAATGTCTGATTCTGCTTGGAAGCGAGGATCAATTCTGGAGCGAGGTGGAGTTGCCCCTTGTGGAAGTCAAGGCCTAATTTCCCTCGCAACGGTGGTATTCGTGGCAAGGGGGTGCCGAGCATCGTATCCTCAGCGTCGACACGGTCCATCCCTAGGTTGAGCCAAAGGCTGGGTCGCAGGTTGATGTCGAGACTCGCTTCTGTGCCGGTGTACCGGGCGCTTCGCTGCGTGAACTCTATCTCGCGCAAGCCATCCCTTTCCGCGCCGGTCAGGAACGGGAAAATGAAGCCGTTGAATCCGTAGTAGAAGAAGTTGAGCTCTCCCCGGACTCGGCCGTTGCCTTGCCGAACCGACAGGTCCACGCCATTGCCGCGCTCAGCTTCCAGTCCAGGGTTACCGACCTCGAACGCAAAGTTCCCTGCGTGCGGTCCGAAATTGTACAGCTCCTCGAGCGAAGGCGCGCGGTAGCTGTGCGCGTAGTTCGCGACCAGCGCGCCGCCTTCCCATACGTCAGCGTGGACGCCGACAGAAGCTGAGACTCCAGCGAAGGCGCGATCGATCGCATCCGGTACTTCCTCGTGATGGTCCTCTTCTTCTTCCTCGTGGTGGTGCTGGTCGCGCTCCGCGAATGCGGGTCGGTACCGTTGCGTTTCCAAACGCCCGCCGAACTGCACCTTGAAGCGCTCGAAGGCCAGCTCCTCGAGAGCGAAGAATGCCAGTCCCTGCTGGTCAATCGGCGGAGTCAGAGCTTCTTCGCCAACGGCCTGATAGGCGCGGTCGATGCCCCAAAAGCCAAATCGTCCGCTTAGCGGTCCCCGCTCGCTTTGCTCGAAGAGCCCGCGGTAGACGAACTGGTCGTTCTGAAAGGATGTGCCGAGCACGGATTCGCCATCCTCGAAGACCTCGATCTCGTCGTGCTCCCAGTCGACGTAGCCTAGCTTCAGCACAAAGCTCTCGATCGGGGACCCAAGGTCTTGCAGGCCCCAGTTGACGCGATAGCTCTCTCGCCGGCTTTCGAGGGCAAGCCGCTCGATTTCGTCCTCATGGTCCCCTTCCTCTTCGCCTGGCTGCTCTTTGTGGTTGTCTTCCTCCTCTCCGTGGTGGCCGTGAAACTCTGCGGCGAATGGAACGCCGTACTCCCCGCGATCCACCTTCAGCTCCGCGCTGAAGAACACCTTGTCGCCGTACCAACCGAACCCACCTACGCTGTTGAGGTTGGCCGACCTGGAATTGAAGATAGCGCCGATCTCCGGGGCTGTGTAGTCGCCAGTTCGAATGCCCCCGGACTGCCCCCAAATCTGGAATTTGCCGATTCCTGCTTCGAAACCTGCGCTTGCCCCACCAAGGGAGTTGGTTGTCCCGCCCGATCCGGACAGGTACCCGCGCAAGCCTTGATGCGGGTGGCGATGGTGTTCGTGGTGGCGGCTCACAGCGTTCACCGTGCCGCCCATTGCGTTGCCGCTATAAAGCAGCGTCGCCGGGCCCTTGACTATTTCGAGCCGGTCGAGCTGCGCGGTGTTGATCACCTCGCCGTGATCTCCCGACTGTGACGACAGCGTTCCTGTGCGAATGCCGTCTTCCATCACGAGCACCCGATCACCGTCGAAACCACGGATGATCGGACGCGAACTGCCCGGCCCGAAGCTGCGCTTGGCGATGCCCGTGCCGACTCGATGATCCAGCGTTTCTCCGAGGGAGGCGGCGGGCGCTTCAGCCAGATCGAAGGAGTCGAACGACTCTACGTCCTGGAATGATTCGAAGGTCGTTTCGTGCTCTGCCGACGCCGTCACCGTGATCTCGTGTTTCTCCACCGCCACCGACAGCAAGAAGTCTAGCGACGCCATCGTCCCGGCCTCCACGACCACGGTCTTGGCGTCGTCGGTGAAGACATGATCGAGATGCGCTACGACGTGATAGTTGCCCGGAAGAACATTGCCAAACCGATACGTGCCATCGTGCTCCGAGATTGTGCTGCGTCCGAGCTCGACAATCAGGATGCTGGCACCGTGCATCGGCCCTCCGGTCCCCGCCAGAGCGATCGTGCCGCTCAGCTGCCCCCCGGACTGAGCGATTCCCTGAAGGGAGGCCAGCCCGAGAATGCCAAGGGCCCGGAGTGCAGGACGTACGAATGGCATGCCAACTGTCACATTCGATCGTAGTTTCGCGGCGAATGATCCTCAAACGAAGATGCCCTGTCAACCATCGGCTGAGATGTCCGGAAAGACCCTTGATCGGAAGCCAGGCGGCACTGCCGGTACGCCCTCCACTTGCTCGAGGCTTCCTCGGCAGGTCGCGTGACGGAACCGGGCTTCCGACTCGAATACATTGCTCCGGGGTGAGAACCCTACATCCAGATCCCGAGCACCGCCATGGCGGCAATGCCAATGATCACTAGGACAAACTTGAGTATGCGGTCCGTATCCTGCGATGGCATCGGCACGTCGTCCTCGCCCATCAGTGTGCTGCGTACGAAATGCGCGACGCGATCGTCGATTCTGAACATTTCTGCGTTGATGACATCCAGGATGGCCACATAGATGAAGGTGCCAGCCGCGAGTGCGTTGAAGCTTGCCTCGATCAGGGTCGCCGCCTGGCCTTCGACTATGCTTGACGCCACCGTGCCCACGACGATGCCCAGCGGCGCCATCATGACAAAGATCGTCAAGACCGTCCATAGGCGTCGCCTGTCGGCACCTGAGGCACAAACGCTGACCATCAGGGCGAAGGCAGCCGAGCCCTTGTGGAACAGGATGCCGAGCATGACGAGGACGGAAGTCGCTACTTCGGACTCAAGCCCGAGGGCTGTACCTGCGATCACGGAGTGGATTGACAGGACCACGAGCAGAACCACTGGATAGATTGGCTGCTTTGCGTCGTTGGCCTGTCCCGGTCTCGCGGGCCCTTCAAACAGGACACGATCGATCAGCAACAGCACGCCGACGCCGACTGCCGCCAGTAGCGGTGCGACGGGATATTCGACTAGATCCTCGAACACCTCGCTTGCTTCAGGGAGGAGATGAATGAACCCTGCGCCGAGGAAGATGCCGCCCGCGAGGGAATTGCCTAGCGAAAAGAATCGGTGGCTGCCATGGTTACGGGCCGCCAAGAATGGAATGGCGCCACCCACGAGGCCCACAACGAGGATTGCCACAAAGGCAATGAACTTGATGGCAAGCAAGGACATGATGGCTAGCCGGGATTTCTCGCCAGAGGGGTGGAATTGGAGTGTGCATTCTTGATAACATATTTGTAATCAACACATTAAGTGCTACCAAGGAACACACTCCATGCTAGGACACTGTTTCACAATCGATCTGGCCGATCAGGGCCGCCGCAAGGTGCGCGCTGGCTTCGACGGCGGCCGCATGTCCTGCGGTGACGGCGCCGTGCTGCTGCGGGCGGAGGCGCCGAGATAGCCGGCGAGCCAGCGGGGAAGGTCTGTCCGCGAAGCGCCCATGCGCCATCGAGTCGGGCACCGTGCCCCGGAACGGGCCCCGCTGGCCGGGGGATTTGGCGACGCCAGGGGACTCCCGCACGGCCAGGCCGGGAATCCAGTTGCAGACCTGCCCCCGATCGCCTGCATTTTTAGCCCAAGACGCCCAAAACCGAAGCTACCTAAACCTGGTGAGCGATTCGGGCTAGACCGTTCACCGGCCTGACCATTTGCGCAACAAGGAGCGTCTTATCCGGGGAAGAGGTTGATGAATAGACCGAACCGCGCACTCGAGGCCGCCTCGCAGATGCCTGCCTTGTTCGCCTAGCCGTAGTGCGGCGGAAGGAGCAGGCTGAGCGTCATCGGACTCACCGAGACAACTGCTGGCAAGCTCCCAGCCACTTCGCCGTCAACCTGTAGGTGCACCGGTTTGCTGTCGTAGGGCTCGATCCTGACTGCGGTGCTTGCGCTGTGCCGAATGCCAGGCCACCAGCCGGTCTGGGCGAAGACGCCGGCTAGGAGGTATCCGCAATAGCGAAACCTGCTGGTGCCTGCGAAGGTGGCGATCTCGAAACAGTTCGCCAGGAGGTTCGCGCCCGGCGTGAACACCAACCCACCTCCATAGACCCGGCTCTTCGAGATCACCACCAGGCTGCTGGCACCGTTTCTCTCGCTCTCTGCGTCGCCGCACCTCACCTGGAGGCGCGGGAACCGACGGATGGCCTGCTCGGTGCCTCGCAGCCAGAATGCGCCAAGACCTAGCCGGTTCTTCAGGCGGCTCCGGGTCCGGGCCGCGATCGCCGCGTCGAGGCCCGCACCGCACATGACCAGAAAGTAGCGGCTCTCGCCGGAATCGAACTCGACGAGGCCGAGCGGGATCTTCCTTGCCACGAGGTTTGGCAGCAAGGCTGCTGCGCCGACCGGGTCCGGCGGCAGGCCCACTTCATTCACCAACACGTTTGCCGTCCCTCCCGGCAATACAAGCAGGGCAGGGGATTCGCGTCCGGCCAAACCCTGCGCAACCTCGTTGACGGTTCCGTCGCCGCCTTGGACGACCATCAGGTCGTACCCCTCGTCCGCAGCCTGGCGCGCCAGTTCCGCGGCGTGGTTCGGCGATTCTGTCGGTGCGAGATGTACCTCGCCTATTTCGTCAAGCAGGCGTGCTTGCACTGCGCGGATGGTGTCGCCGCCGGAGCCGCCGCCCGAGACGGGGTTGAACACGCACACGGCGCGCTGGAATGGCATCCGGGATTTATGATAAAGGCAATGGCGTCCGACTCGGTTCCGGAGCTCTCTTTCGAAGAGGCGCGGGAACGGGCGGCCGACCTGCGAGCTGATCTAGCGCGGCACGAGCGGCTCTACTACGTAGACGACAGCCCCGAAATCACTGACGCCGAATTCGATCGGCTGATGCGGGAGCTGCAGGGGATCGAGGGCGACTATCCGAGCCTGATCCAACCCGATTCGCCCTCGCAGCGTGTCGGGGGCGCGCCCCGCGAGGGAGTCGAGAAAGCCGCTCATTCCTCGACCCTCCTCAGTCTCGATAACGCCTTTGGCGAAAGCGAGTTGCGCGATTTCGACCGCCGTGTCAGGGAGCTCCTGGAAATCCCGCTCATCGAAGTCGAGTACGTCGGCGAGTTCAAGTTCGACGGGGTTTCCATGGCAGTGCGCTACTCGGACTGCCAGCTCTCGCTGGCACTGACGCGAGGCGATGGCCAGCAAGGCGAGGTCATCACGCCGAATGCCCGGACAATCCGGTCGTTGCCGCTCGCTGTCGACAAGGGCGCGGCCGAGGCGAAGGGCCTCCCTCCGAGCTTCGAGGTTCGAGGCGAGGTCGTCATGCCGAAGGAATCCTTCGCCAAGCTGAATTCCGACCGCCTGCAGGCCGAAGAGCCGTTGTATGCGAACCCGAGGAATGTCGCAGCGGGATCCCTTCGCATGCTCGATGCATCGGTCACGGCGGCGCGGCGCCTGGACTTCCTCGCCTACATGCTGGTCGTGGACGGGGCTGACTACTTCCCGACCCACTGGCAATCCCTCGAGGTGCTGGGCGACCTGGGCTTCAAGGTCAACGAGCAGCGCGCGCTGCTAAGGGGTGTGTCCCAGCTGATCGACTTCCGCGACCAGCGAATGATGCTGCGGGACGGGTTGCCGTACGAGATCGATGGGCTGGTCTTCAAGGTCAACGACCGCGATCAGCGAATTCGTCTCGGCTCGACCGCCAAGGCTCCGCGCTGGGCGATCGCCTGCAAGCCCACTGCCCAGCAGGTCGAGACCGTCGTCGAGGACATCGACATCCACGTCGGGCGCACGGGCGCTGTCACGCCGCGAGCACTCCTCGAACCGGTCAAGGTTGGAGGCGTGACCGTCTCTCGAGCCACGCTGCACAACGAAGACGAGATTGCTCGCCTGGGCTTGCAGATCGGAGACCGCATCTTGCTCGAGCGCAGCGGGGACGTAATCCCCAAGATCGTGCGCGTGATCGGGGAAGGGGAATCCCGCAGGCCGTTCGTCATGCCCTCGACGTGTCCTGTGTGTGGATCCGCAGTCTCTCGGCCAGAGGGTGAAGTGGTTTCGCGATGCGTGAACAACAGCTGCAAGGCTCGACTCAAGCAGTCGATCGAGCACTACGCCCACCGGTCCGCAATGAACATCGACGGAATCGGCGAGCGAGCAGTCGAGCAGCTCGTGGAAGGCGACGTCGTGAACGACATCGCTGACCTCTACCGATTGGATGCCGAAAAGCTTTCAAGGCTGGAAAAGGACTCGGCGCTGACGGCTGAGGAAGCGGAAGCCATCGTTGCTTCGATCGAGAAGTCGAGGAAAGCGGCGGATTGGGGCCGCGTGCTCGCGGCCTTGAAAATCGAGAGGGTCGGTCCCGTCACTGCTACAGCCGTGGCTAGTCGGTTTCCCAATCGGGATGAGCTCGCCTCCGCCACGCTCGAGGACCTCACGGCCGTGAAGGGCGTCAGTGCTCAAGCCGCCAGGGGAATTCTGGACTTCCGGGACGACGCGGCTTCCACGGCGCTCCTCGACCGGCTTTGGGAGGCCGGCCTGCTATGCGCGGCCCGCGACCCGGACCGCACCCCCGATCATGCCGAACCATCCCAATGCGCTGCCATTTCGGAAGGATGCGAGATATCGCCGCCCGAAGGTGACCACGAGCAGACCGTGCGAAGGATCGTGCGATTCGCGCAAGTGATGGACATCGAGGGGCTTGGTGAACTGGTGGTTGGCGAGTTGGTAGAGGGCAAGTTGCTCGTGACTCCGTCAGACATCTATAGGCTGAAGGCCCGGGACCTGGAGGGCAAGAGCATTGTCCGTCTGGGCATGAAGTCGGCGGAGAAGATTATTGATAGCTTGGAGAATTCGAAGAAGGCCCCCTTGGGATCGCTCTTGTTCGGTCTCGGCATTCGGTATGTCGGAGCGCGTACCGCGGAACTCCTGGCCAGCCACTTCCGAAGCTTGGACAGCATTGCTGCGGCCAAGAACGAACAGCTGGAAGAGGTCGAGGAGGTCGGTCCCAACATCGCCGAGTCCATCAGGCAGTTCTTCGCCGCCGATAGCAACAAGGAGCTGATCAAGCGGCTGAGAGAGGCAGGCCTCAATTTCGAGGAAGAAGGGGCCGTCGAGGCACTGCAGCAGCCGCTGGCCGGCCAGGTCGTCGTAATTACGGGCACGTTCGAGAACTGGACGCGCGACCAGGCCAAGGCGCTCGTGCAGCGCCTCGGCGGCAAGGTGACCGGCTCCGTCAGTGCGAAGACGAATGTGCTTCTTGCAGGCGAAAAGGCAGGTTCAAAGCTGGACAAGGCGCGCCGGCTGGATGTCCAAGTAGAAGGCGAAGAGTGGTTGAGTGACCAGTTGCAGGACGCTACCCGCGAATCAGAGGATCGGAGTTCGAGCGCATGAGCACGGCTGTTGAGTTCATATTCGTCTGGATTCCTATGGTCGCCTCGATCATGTTCGTGACGTGGTTCGCCTACCGGTGTCGCTGCGAAGGCCTGACCCTTCTGCAAACGCTGATCGACCGCCGGTTCATGAAGGTCTTCCTGTATACCGGAGCCCTGCTTGCGATCTATCTGTCCACGTTCCACTTCTTCTATTTCGGTCTAAGCATGTACCGCGCCCCGGGAACGGGTCAGGGCGCTCCTTCCTCCGTGACGTGGTTCGCCTGCCGCCACGACCTCGCAAGCTGCGCGAAATCCGGCCACGGCTGCCCTTGGAGGTCGGGAACGCACTCGCAAACCGACCCCCGAGACAGCGTCGCGAAACTACCTTGCCCCGGGGAACCGAGGCATCGATGCCCGCCCTACTGGTACCGGCGATGGACCGCCAGCAACCGCCCCTGCACTTCCACGTCGGAGGCCGGCACGATGATCGGATCCATCTCCATGTTGGCCGGCTGCAGCCTCACCATGGTGCCTTCGAGGTAGAACCGCTTCAAGGTCGTCTCGGATCCCTGGACGAGTGCCACCACGATTTCACCGTTTCGGACACGCTTCGCCTTCTCGATCAGCACGTAGTCACCGTCGAGAATGTGATCCTCCACCATGGACTGGCCGTGAACCTGCAGCGCGAATACGTCCGGCGCCCTGAGAAACGGGGCGAACGATAGGCTCTCGTTGTCCTCGAACGTCTCGAGCGGCTGGCCAGCGGCGATTGCCCCCATCAGGGGAGTCGCCAGATCTTCGACGCCGCGGTGGAAAGAAGTCAGCTTCTGCCTGTTGTTGCGGATTTCGTCGTAGTACTTCGGCGTGATCTCCAGCGCCCGGCTGCGATTGAAGCTGCGCTGGAGGTACCCCTTCTCCTGCAGGACTTGCAGGTGCTTGTGCACCGTCGCGACCGACTTAAGATCCATGTTTTGAGCGATCTCTTCGAAGCTAGGACTGTAGTGATTCTCGGCGATGAACTCAGCCAGGAAATCCAGAACCTGCTTTTGGCGTTTGGTAAGGGCCATGCTTGCCCCCCTTTCTTTGCCCTTTATTCTACGAATTTGGAGTATGTTACGCAACCCGCTGCAGTGAATTTCTTTTTATATTCGAATTCAACGCCCTCGTTTTCGGCTCTTGGCGCTAGAATCGAACGGATGCAACTCACTCCGATCCAAGAGCAGCTTCGCGCCCAGAGCCTCGACGGCTGGCTCCTGTTCGATCATCACGTTCGTGATCCTATCGCCTATCGCGTGCTGGGCCTCGATGCGAGCGGCCATGTCTCGCGCCGGTGGTACTACTGGATTCCCGCGGCAGGCGAGCCTGCCAAGCTCGTCCATTTCATCGAGGACGCCCGGCTGGACAGCTTGCCGGGAGCCAAGCGGATCTACTCGAGCTGGCAGTCCCATCAAGAGCACCTCGGAGCGCTTCTCGATGGCGCCGGGCGCGTTGCCATGCAGTACTCGCCGAACTGCATGATCCCCGTCGTCTCGCTCGTCGACGCCGGAACTGTCGACTTGGTCCGGTCCCTAGGTGCGGAGGTCGTCTCGTCGGCGGCTCTTGTCCAGTACTTCGAGGCGCGCTGGACCGACTGGCAGCGCGACGCGCATTTGGAGGCCGGACGCCGGGTCGACGCGGTGCTGCGGGAGGCGTTCGAGCGAATCCGCGCCGAGATCGATGCGACAGGCAGCGCCAGCGAGTACGGGATCGCCCAGTTCATCTTGAAGCGCTTTCGGGAGGAAGGGATGGTCACGATGGACAGCCCGATCGTCGCCGCCAACGCGAACAGCGGCGACCCGCACTACGGGCCGGACAGGGACCGCTCCCAGCCCATCAGCGACGGGGACTTCGTCCTGATCGACCTCTGGGCGAAGCTCGATTCGCCGGGCGCGGTGTATTACGACATCACGTGGACGGGCTTTTGCGGCGACCGCCCGCCGGACCGCATCCAGCGCGTCTTCGAGATCGTTGTCGGAGCCCGGGACAAGGCTCTCTCAACCGTCGACGCGGCGTTGCAGGCCGGACGGAAGATCCAGGGCTGGGAGGTCGACGACGCGACGAGGAGCCACATCGCAGCCGCCGGCTACGGGGACGCATTCGTCCACCGAACCGGGCACTCCATCGGCGAGGAGGTTCACGGCAACGGGGCCAACATGGACAACCTTGAGATGCGGGACGAGCGGCCTCTCATCCCGTCGACCTGCTTCTCGATCGAACCGGGGATCTACCTGCCGGAATTCGGTGTGCGCAGCGAGATCGACTGCTTCGTCGAACCCGGCCGGGCCCGCGCAACGGGCTCGGTACAGACCGAGATCGTGAGGATCTAGCGGCGGCGCGTCCTATTCGGCGCCGGTCTCGACCCAGTTGCCGGACCGCGCCGACGCGATTACCGCGTCGCACACCTTCTGTGTCTGCAGCGCGCACTGGAAATCAGGCTGCGTCAGGTTGCCGGATTCCACGCCTGCCACGAAGTCGGCCAGGGCGTTCAAGAACGTGTGTTCGTATCCGATGGTGGTTCCCGGCACCCAGTAATTGCCCATGTACGGATGCTCCGAGTTGCTCACGTGGATCTTGCGCCAGCCCGTGAGATGGTCTTCGACCTTCTTGCCCGATTGCTTCTGCGTGTACTCGAAGAAGTGCAGGTGTTCGGGATCCTCGAGATCGAAGTAGACCGATCCGTCGGCGCCGTTGAGTTCCAGCGTATTGTAGTTTTTCCGCCCGCGAGCGTACCGGCTCGACTCGAACGTTCCCATCGAGCCGTTCGCGAACTCCGCCAGGAACATGCAGGCATCGTCGATTTCAACGGGCTGCACCAGGCCGGTGACCGCGTGCATGCGCTCCGTCACGAAGGTGCGCGTCGAGGCGACCACGCGCTGGATGGGGCCGTTGAGCCACATCGCTGTGTCGATATTGTGCGCCAGCAGATCGCCCGTCACGCCTGAACCCGCCACCTCGATTTCGAGCCGCCAAGTCCCGGCGCCGCCTTGCGGCACGTCCTCGGCGATCGTCCAGTCCTGCAGGTAAGTGGCGCGGTAATGGAACGCCTTCCCGATACGGCCCTCGTCGATGATCTGCTTCGCCAGCGAGATCGAAGGCACGCGACGGTAGTTGTACCAGACCATGTTCGGCACGCCGGCCTTCTCGACGGCTTCCACCATCGCTTCGGCTTCCCCGACATTCATCGCCAGCGGCTTCTCGCAGCAGATCATCTTGCCCGCCTCGGCGGCAGCCAGGACGATGTCCAGATGCAGGTGATTGGGCGTGCAGACGTCGACCAGGTCAACGTCGTCGGCAGTCGCGACGCTCCGCCAGTCCGACTCGATGCGCTCGTAGCCCCAGGTATTGGCGAACGCCTGGACCTTGTCCTTGTTTCGCGCCGCCACCGCCTTCAGCACGGGGCGGTGCTCCACGGGGAAGAAGTCGTTCAGTCGCTTGTAGGCGTTGGAGTGGGCCCGGCCCATAAAGCCGTAGCCAATCATTCCGATGCGTAGTTCCTTGGCCATGTGACGTTGGTTCCTCGAATCAGTAGCCTAGCGACGCTTGGGTGCGAGCGTCAAGTGAGCGTCTATTCCACTCGGAAACCAAGCTTGGATCGCATCGCAAGGAACGGCTCTCGGGCCCTGGAAGAGGCTGGGCCGACGCAGGAAGATGCCTGTTGCTTCGCCTTGCGGCGGGGATCGACACACGTGGAGCCCTCCTGGTCTGCCGAGCAAGCCTTGCCCCCGAGTTCAATCGCCGGAAGAACTCGATTGCACACCCACGAAGCTGAACAGGGGAGCCAGCGAGGCTTCACGCTTGGCATTCGGGAGTTGCAAGCGTTCGGACGTGCGCTCGTTCCAGTTCGGGTCCGGCGTGACGCGAGATCACTCTTCAGCCAGAAGCCGGCTGTAGATTTCGGGATCGGTTGCTCCCTCGGACCCTATCACCAGAATGCGAGACCCGCTCTCGATTCCCAGCTTGTCCCTCAGCGCCGGCTGGCGCGCCGCAGCGATCAATCCAGCCAACCCGCAAACTGCGCTTTCACCGGCAACAATTGCCGGATCGGTGCCAACTGGACAGGCGGCCAAACGCATGGTCGGGCCGACGAGGCCCTCCGGGATGGTCAGGAAATCGCGAACCTCTCCAGCCAGCACTTTCCAGGCCAGGTCCGACGGACTGCCGCACGACAGCCCCGCCATCAGGGTCTCCTCCTCGATCTCGACTGCCGTGGGAACACCTGTCCTGCCGCTTTCGTACAGGCAGGCCGCCAATTTCGGTTCCACCACAACTACTCGGGTGAACCTCCCCAGTCTCTGACGAAGCCGCGCGACCATCGCCCCTGCCAAGCCACCGACACCACCCTGGACAAGAAGATGGGTGGGCGCCTGCGCCTGCTGGTCGGCAAGTTCATCGACGGTCACGCCGTAACCCGCCATCACGTCCGTCGGCACCTGGACATAGCCGGCCCAAGACGTATCCGACACCACGAACCAGCCATTGTCCGCGGACTCCTGTCGCGCCAAGCGCACGGATTGGTCGTAGTCCCCGTCGATTCGGACTACTTCGGCCCCGAAATCGCGCATCGCCTGCGCCCGGCCTTCCGAGACCCCTTGGTGGATATAGATGCGGCACCGCGCGCCAAAGCTCCGCGCGCCCCACGCCAGAGAGCGCCCGTGGTTGCCATCGGTTGCAGCCACCAATGTGATGCTGGCTGTCTCGCTGGCGAGCTTTCCCTCGCAGATTTCAGATGGGCCCACCTCGCGGTTGAGACGGTCCGAAAGTTCTCGTTGCAGCACCCGGAGCCCGGCATAGGAGCCGCCAAGCGCTTTGAAACTGCCAAGGCCGAAACGCAGGCCTTCGTCCTTGTACAGAATGTCGCTCACCTGGAGCGTTTCCGCCAGGCTGGCTAAGTGGTACAAGGGCGTCGGGGCATAGCCGCTCCATGCCGAGATTTCCTCTCTCGCGGCGGCGAACTCCGCTTCGCTTACAACCGTGCTCGAAGCGACACCGGGACTGCGGTTCGAGGTGACATGGCCGATTTCGGCGCTGTCGTAAGCTCCAAACATTTGGCATTCCTGCCATTGCAGATGATCCTCGCAATCTGCGAGTTGGCTAGGTTGTTCGGCTCGGCGCGCCAAGCGAAACTGATGCACGGAGTTTGGCGTCGATAGCGGTTCTCGTGTTCTAGTCGAAAGCTGATTGTCCCTCAGCTTGAGGGCGGGGCGTGAGATCTGGCTCGATTCAGCAGGGAAGTTGCAAGATTCGAAGTGGGTGACTGGGACCGGGCTTGAGGAGACTCCGGAAGTGCTAGCAGGGTGCGGGCGCAGATTTCCCTGAGCTTCGATCCTCGCTCCCTGAACTTCGAGTTCGGCCGCGAGAGCTGCGTTCTGCGCGTCCATCTTCGCCCTCATGAATGTCACTGCGTTGACCTCTGTCATGTTGCGAATCTCTTGGTCCACAGACTAGAATGTCGGTAGCTCCCCGAGTACTCTCGTCTATCTGCTCCCGGGCTATCGAGGTGCAAGACCTTCGGCGCAGACACCTGGTGACAATCCGCTCGATGACTTTGCCGCTTGGAATCGCGACGTTGGAACACGCCGACGGGACTCGAATTCGAGGTTCTTCGGACGAAAGAGGAGGCCGCGTCTGGGGACTGGCCCCCGTTACAGTGCAGCGTAGCCTCCAGCGAGCTGCTTCGAAACAACACATCCAACCCTGGTTTGAGAAAAGGAGGTTCCGATGCGGAGTGCCACGATTGCGATTCTTATGTCCTTCGGGATGGTTGCTGCTGGAGTTGCCCAGCAAGAGGGCGGCTCTGATGCAGCGGCTGCGCTCGATCCGGCAATTGTCGAAAAGATCGAGCATCTGGGCGGAAAGATCATGCGGGTTGCCCAGGATGAGCCGGGGCTCGAGGTTTCCTTCCACCTGGGCCGCGGTCAAGACGGTCTTCGCCAGCACGATGACACAAAGCCTGGCGATCCGAAATCCCCGGGGCTCGACGGTGAACTCGCTGCTATAGCGGGCTTGAAACACCTGCTCTCGCTTCACTTGGGAGGCACGGACGTTTCCGACGGCGGCTTGTCGCACCTGGCCGGCCTGACCTCGTTGAAGCGTCTTCATCTCGAGAAGACCAAGGTGTCGGACGGTGGACTCGCCCACCTTGCCAGGCTAGAGAACCTAGCCTATCTGAATCTCTATCAGACTGGCGTGACGGATTCCGGGCTCCCTCACCTGGAGGGCTTGAAGAGCCTCAAGAAACTCTACTTGTGGCAGACACAGGTCACGCCCGAAGGAGTCGAGAAGCTGCAGAAGGCACTGCCGGGCTGTGACATCGATGTCGGCTGGGATGAACCCGAGGCACAGTCGGAATCCGATTCCTGACCCGGTGGGTTCGTAGGTCGATCCCATCGCCGGCTGCGCGGCGATGGGAAACCTGACCAGCGATTGCTACGAATTGGCGAGGGCTCTGGTGGCGGAGCGTTCGAACAGGCGTGCTGTCGATCCGTTTCGAGCGCATGATTCCAGCTGGAATTGGCAGCCTCTGCAAGGCATCAGCGGCGGGCTCGATCGGCCGTCGGCCAAGCTGCCTATCGGTGACGCATTCGGGGGTTTTGCGGACCTGAAGCGAGTCCTGGTCGAGAACCACCGCGACGAGTTCGCGCGCAACCTGACCCAAGAGCTTTTGACCTACGCGACAGGCCCCTCGGTGGAAGATTCCGTCGAGCCGTCGATCGACGCGATCGTCGATGCGCTTGATGGTCAGGGCTGCGTGCCCTTGTGCTGCTGGTCGTCGAAAGTGAATCGTTCCGCAGGAATTCCCTACAAGATGTGCTCCCATGGCCGTATTCGGGTTCGCTTGGAAACGTTGCTGGTTGCCAAGCTAACCTTGCAGGGTGCGTAGTACTTTTCCCTGGTGCAGGCGCTGCTGTGCCCTAGCAGCGTGCTGAGGTCGTCGATGCACATGTCAGAGAGCAGCAGCTCGACCGCGAACGTGTCCCTCAGGCGGTGGGGGTGGAATCCGTCGATGCCGGCGCCAGAAGCCAGGAGCTTCAAGCGGCTCCTCCAGTACTTGCAGGCAGTTACAGGATCTGACTCACCGGTCCAGAAGTAATGCTGCCGCGCTGGCTGCTCGATCGCCTTCGGTGCCGCGAGTGCCTCGTCGGGCAGAAGGACGGTGACCAATGCTGCGCACAGCCTCCCCGCTCCAGTGTCACCGCGTCCTGAATCGCGAGACCGGAGTAGCGCAGCAGCACGAGCGCATGCTCCTTGGCCTTTCCGGCCGATGACTTGAGCATTGCACGCACGCCGTCGACGTTCAGGGGCATCGTCGGGCGGGAGTCCGGCTTGGGGCTCCTGATGCCGCTTGTGGGCGAGTCCTCGACCCATCCCTCCCTTCGACTCAGCGAAAGTTAAGAAGGCCTTCAGCTGCGCGAGACGCTTCCTTTGAGTGCTGTAGGCGCAGGTCCACTGCTCGCGCCGTCGTCCCATCGCTACCCTGTCGAGGTCCGTCAGGGATTCGGCATCGATGCTTTGGGCGCACTCTTGGAACTGCCGGAAGAGATTGGTATAGCCCTCGCTCCCGGCTGGCGGGCTACGCCCTTGCCGGGCAGCTGTCGAACCGCTGGCTCGGGGTGCGAGGTTTCAGCTCATTTCATCCGCCTTGCCACGGCTACCCTGGCACAGCGTAATCCCATTTCCTTCTTGACGGCCGGGACGCTCCGAAGGACCAAGTCGGCGACGGAATCCGCCCTCGCGCCGCCCCGACCAGCGCTCATCCGCCGGAGCCTGGCCGAAACGTGTTGGTTTCATGGTCCGGAGCGGTCATGCTTTCCCGCTCTGTCGGAGCCGCGACCGCGGGGATGGGACTGCCGAGTCCTGATGAGCTCCAGTTCCCTCACGAACCGAGGCTCGTCGGGCAATAGTCGAATCGCATGGCCGTACGCCTCTTCGACTCCTTGAACTGGCTCGCGCAGCCAATCCAGGGTTCTCGCCAAGTCGCGCCATGCCCACGCATGACGGGTCGGCGGGGCTTCCAGTTGGAGTACACGCTCCAGGAGTGGGCGCGCCTCGTTGAGCAATCGGCGGTTCGCCTCGCGGTGCCCGTCGCGGTGGGCCTTTTGTGCCGAATCCATTTTCGTCTGGGCGAACTCGTGCAGCGCTCTCGGGTCGGCGTGCAGGGCTTCTCCCGCCCGCTCGAAGTGTCGATGAGCTCGTCTGGGATCCCTCAGCCGGCGCGCCAGGATCGCCGCATCGATCGCGTCCTGGCCAAACGCAACCGTCGAGAGCCGATCAAGCAACTTCTCCGCCTTCGTCGTCGAGCCCGCCTCGAAGAGCGCTTCCACCAGCGTATTCGCGACATGCGGCGTCGCGGAAGCCTGCCCGTGCTTCCGGAACTCCTCATAGACCTCTTCCGACTTGTCTAGGTCGCCCCGCTTCGCGAACATGCGGATCAGTTCCGTGGTAAGGATTCCCGAACTCGGGTTCGCCCGCCATGCCGCTTCCACGCGCCTGGACGCGCTCAGGTCGTCTCCAAGGGCCCGTAGGTGCGCGGCGTCTCGCAACGCCGCAATCGCGCTGTACTCCGGGTGCGCCGGCAAGGTCGCCCTGAAATACGACCTGCCGGGGTCGAAGTCGAACTTCGGCACCGGAGAACCGTTGTCCTGCAGGGATTGAAAAACTTTTCGGATCCCGGTAAGCCGGCCCTCAGCAAGCCTGAGCTCCTTCAGGAACTCACCGATCCTCTGGTTGCGCGCCGGCATCGGGGGGGATGCTGGCGCCCGGCAGCAGATGCTCTGGCTCGACGCCGGGCACGGGGCCCGGATAGCTGATGATCTCCATCCGGTCCGGATACAGGTAGACCTTGGTCGGATCAGGAGTGTCCGGCTGGTAGCTGCGATGGTAGACGGCATTGACCAAGCTCTCCCGCACTGCAGGGAGGGGATAGCTGACCCAGGCTCGAACCTGGGGGCGACCGCGGTCCTTGGTCAGGTGGGTCGCTGACAGTCCCTGGAGATAGCGCAGGCAGTCACGGACTTGGTCCGCCAAGGACCCCGCGAAGACCCTCTCTTCCTGCACGTCCCCACCTGGGCCGCCGGCGAACTGGACGACCTCGATCCGCGCGCCGCGGAACCAAGCCCTGGGATCCTCGGAGAAGAAGATGAGTCCTACGTTGCGCGGCACTTCGTGGTCGTTCACCTGCCTGGTGATCTGCATGCGCCTGCACACGTCGGACAGGCTTGGTAGGTCCACGAGCCCGCTTCTGACGTCGCGGAGGTACTCCCGCACTTTCGATTCCCGCCGGTCGGACATGGAAGCCTCGAAGGCCCGCCGGTCGTCCCATGGCACCTTGGCTGCTTGGTCCATGAGAGGGAGGAGCATGCCCCGCTGCGCGGCATCGACAGTCTCGGCACCAAGTCGAATCCAATACTTGCGCTGCCCCGTGTTCCCCTCAGGCGCGCGATGGGGGCGCATGTCGCTTGCGGGAACCCAGACCACAAGCAGATGACGACCGCCAACGACCTCGGGGGACATGATCGGCTGGTAGACCGGGTCGAGTCGATTGCACTGGCCTCGAATCCACCGCTGGATGTCTTCCGACTCGGTGGGGGCAATGCCGCAAGGAGGCAGGACCGCATGTCCTTCCGTCTCCTCGACTCCGATCACGACATACCCTCCGTTGAGGTTGTGATAGTCGTTCGCGAATGCGCAGATTGTCCTGAGTACCTGCCCGCCGACAGTGTTCGGATCCCAACTCGCCTTGAACTCGATTCGCTGCGATTCGACACTGCTGCCTTCCAAGAGGCTCTGAATGTTGACTGGAAGGATTTGGCTCATGGGCAAGGGCATTCATCCAGGACCCCGGGAGGTCGCGGGAATCCCCGTGGCGAACAGAGGATTGCGCGACTTCCAACCCGGTCAGCAGCCTCGAACCCCGCGCGGCGGAGTGAACACGTGTCCGGGAACTGACCAAGAGTCGAGTGCTTCTGCCTTCACGATAATACGCCCGGGCAACTCCCAAGGCGTGTTGTCGGTCTTCTCCAGCGGACCCGGCTAGGCAGGCCGGAGCCTGCACGCCTGGCTTGAAGCCTTGCATTCATCGACCTTGGTTTCCTGCGCTCCCAGGCGCTTGCCCGGCTCGTCACTGGGTTCCGGATTCGATCCGCTCCCGGCGCGGTCTGCCTTGGGAGGGCGGTTCCTCTGCAGGAACTGGCTCGTCGCTAGGCGGTCCGGCGTTCTTGCATACGATGCATCGCGGACTGGGCGAGTTTCCGTGCGCCGAATCCAGCGGCAAGAACGGAGCGTGAAAATGACACACCTTCAACTGCCGCAGTCTTGGCAGAAGATGGTCGGGGAATGGGTCATCTGTCGTGCCCGCAGCCAGGAAGCCGTGCTCCCGAAGACGTGTCACCGTTTTGCCAACGTCGCGCGCAGTGCTCTGTGGCGTGAGTGTCGATACGGGCCATCATGCTGATGGAACCGCATGTTGCCAGCAAGTGGACCTTTAGTAGGTGATGTCTCGCCCTTCACGCCCCCAGGCGACCGCGTAAACTCCGGTCCGAGGTCGCCTCGGCGATTTGCCAAACTGAAGCTTGCCACTCCGTTCGCTCGAAATCCTCAATCCCGGCGCTAGCGCTAGCGGCGCTCGCGTCGGCCTGTTCGACTTCGACGGCACGCTGTCGCTGATCCGTGCCGGCTGGTTCGACGTGATGGTGCCAATGATGGTCGAGATCTTGGCAGAACTCGGCACCGGCGAGTCCGAGGAAGCTCTGACAGCGATCGTCGAGGAGTATGTAGGGCGGCTCACGGGCCGCCAGACGATCTACCAGATGATCGAATTCGCCGACCAGATTCGGCGGCGAGGCGGGACGCCGAAGGACCCCCTGGAGTACAAGCACGACTACTTGGACTTCCTGATGGAAAAGATCCGCCACCGCCGGGAGGCTTTGCGCGCAGGCCGGGTCGATCCCGACGAGATGATGGTGCCAGGCGGCCGCCGCTTGCTCGACTCGCTGCTGGAGAGGGGAATGACGCTGTTTCTCGCCAGCGGCACGGACCAGCCGTTCATGCGCGAGGAGGCCTGTCTGCTCCGGCTCGATTCCTACTTCGAGGGCGGCATGCACGGCGCCCTCGACGACTACGAGAACTTCTCCAAGAAGATCCTGGTGGAACGGATCATCCGGGAGAGCGATTTCGAAGGCAGCGAGTTCCTTGGGTTTGGCGACGGATACGTGGAGATCGAGGCCGTCAAGTCTGTCGGCGGCCATGCGGTCGGGCTCGCGACCGACGAGCCGGACTGCGTCGAGGTCGACCCGGTCAAGCGGGAGCGACTGGCAGGAGTCGGGGCCGATTGGATCGTGCCCAACTTCAATGCGCACAATGAACTGATGGCGGCCATGTTCGGTTCTTCCTGACCGACCAGCTTTGGAACTGCCGGCGAGGAGAGCACAGCTCGATGCAATCCAAGTACCAGGTCTTCGACCGCTCCCGGTTGCGCGTCCGCCCGTTGGCGGAACGCAGCCACGACATGGATCTCGGCTACCTCCTGGCCTTGGACGAACAGGTCGAGGAGGCAGACGCCACCCTGCGCGACTCGCTGGCCCATGTTGCGCCCAGGCTGGCAGCAGGCGGCTCGAGCGCGCGCATCCTCATGATGGGCGCCCACGTCATCAAGTCCGGCGTGTCCCGGCAGGTGATTGATCTGCTCGAGCGCGGCGCGTTTACCCACGTGGCCATGAACGGTGCCGGCGCGATCCACGACTTCGAGCTGGCTCGCGTCGGTGCGACGACGGAAAGCGTCGCCCGCTACATTCGCACCGGAGAGTTCGGGCTCTGGGACGAAACCGGCATTCTCAACGAATGGGCCGTCGATGCAGCCCAGCAGGGTCTGGGCCTTGGCGAGAATTTCGGGCGCAGGATCGCCGAAGAGAAGTTCCCGCACCGGGACGTCAGCATCCTTGCGCGCGCCTACGAGCTCGGGATTCCCGCCACGCTCCACGTTGGAATCGGCTATGACATCACCCACGAGCACCCGAATTGCGACGGAGCCGCGTACGGGGCCGGAAGCTACAGGGATTTTCTGATTTACACCAAGTCGGTCGAGAGTCTCGATGGAGGCATCATGGTGAGCCTCGGCTCGGCAATCATGGGGCCGGAAGTCTACCTCAAGGCGCTCTCGATGGCCCGAAACGTCGCCCATCAGGAGGGGCGCAAGATCGCTGACTTCATGACCGCTGTGTTCGATTTGGTGCCGATCCAAGGCAACGTGCATCGGGAGCTTCCCAAGAGCGATCCCGGGTACTACTTCCGGCCGCACAAGACGATACTGGTCCGGACGGTGGCGGATGGCGGCCAGAGCCTGTACATTTGCGGCGACCACCGGGTCACCGTCCCGGCCTTGCGTCGGGCCGTCGTGGAGCAATCGTCGCCTCTGCCCGGATGACCTGCGCCGAGGTGCTCGCGAGCGCTCGCGGCGCCAGTGTTCTGGTGGTGGGCGATATCTGCCTCGACCGCTGGTGCCGGTACGATCCGAAGCTTGCCGAGGAGTCCAGGGAAACAGGCATCCGGCGCGTCGCTGTCACCGGGACTGCGGTTACTCCCGGCGCCGGAGGCACCGTCGCTGCGAATCTGGTCGGGCTGGGCGCCGGACGGGTGAGCGTGCTCGGCGCTGTAGGGGAGGACGGATACGGTCACGAACTGCGACGAGCGCTTGGCCTGATGGGGATCGAAAGCGGGCTGCTGATCGAGACGGCCGCGGCCCGGACCTTCACGTACACCAAGCTCATCAACGACGCGACCGGGGTGGAGGACCTTCCGAGGGTCGACTTCGTCAACACGACACCGCTCGAGCCGGATGTCGAACGGCAGTTAATTGACCGCTTTCTCGCTGCCGCGCCAAATTACGACGCTGTGGTTGTGGCCGATCAAGCCGAAACCGATCAAGGGGGCGTAGTCACAGCGCGTGTGCGGGAGGCCATTTGCAGGGAGGCGCGAGTCCGCCCCGGGCAGGTTTTCGTTGCCGACTCGCGTCGTCGTGTCCATCGCTTCCGCCACGTGATCGCAACCCCGAACGAGGCGGAGGCCGCCTCGGCCTGCATTGAGGAGTTCGGCGAGATCGACTACGGACGGCTCCACAGGAGAATCGGCGGGCCGGCGCTGGTCGTGTCGACGGGAGAATCGGGCGCTTGGCTCGTGGACGGTGACGGCACGCGGCTGCTAGAGGCGCGGGCCGCAGGAGAGCCGGTCGACCCCTGCGGAGCGGGAGACAGCTTGGCGGCCGGTCTGGCGTTAGCGCTTGTCGCGGGCGCCAGGACCGAGGCCGCGCTTCGGTTTGGAATAATAGTGGCGGGCGTCACGGTCACGAAGCAGGGAACCGGAGCGGCGAGTCCCGCCGAAGTGCTGGCGGCTGCCGGCTCAATAGCCGACAAGGGGTGAAGCATGGCCTTCGCTAGTCAATACAAGCAGCTGCTGCTGGCCACGTTGAACACGGTCGACCTGGATCGCGTCGAAGCGCTGATCGATGTCTTCCGCCGGGCCCGTGAAGAGGACCGCCAGATTTTCGTGTTCGGCAACGGGGGCAGCGCCGCTACAGCGAATCATTTCGCTTGCGACATCGTCAAGGGGGCGAGTTACGGCCGGGACAAGCGGTTCCGCATCCTGTCGCTCAGCGAGCAGATTCCGACCATGACGGCCTACTCCAACGACGTGGGCTACGAAAGCGTCTTCGTGGAACCCCTGAAGAACTTTGCCAGGCAGGGAGACATCGCGATGGCGATCAGCGGCAGTGGCAACTCCGAGAACGTCGTGCAGGCCATCGACTACGCCAACTCGATCGGCTGCTACACCGTCGGGCTTAGCGGCATCACCGGCGGGCGGTTACGTCCGAGCGTCAACCTTAGCCTTCACGTGGCGGAGAACCACATGGGCCGCGTAGAGGACGCTCACTTCTTCATCTGCCATATGGTGTGCTACCACTTCATGGACACCGAGGCCTAGAGGCGTCTCTCGCTGCCTCCGCAGGACTGGCACCGCGGAAGCTGAACCCCTAGAGCGGAAAGCGCCCGATGCCACGCCCGCCGCCGCGACTCCGCCTGTTTCGGTTCGGATCCGGCCCGGCTCCGTAGTTTCCGCCGTTCCGCCGTCCCTCGTTGTCGAATTGGAGCTCCTCCTCGGTGAAGTGGAGATTCTGCTCGATGAGCATCTCGATGTGCGTTCCTCGATCGAGCATCGCGTCCGCGCCGCGAGTTAGCAGCACCTTAGCGGTTCCCGCTGCGGCTCCTGCTGCCGAGCCTATTCCAAGGCCCGCTCCGGTCCGCCCGCCTATCACTCCCGCGAGCGTGCCGAGCGAGGCCCCGGTCGCGGTGGTTCTCGCGATGTCCTCGGCATCCTCGCCCTTCGTACCCTCCGACTTGACCTCGCCGGTCTCGCGGTCGAAGCTCTCCGGAGATCGTCCGTCAAGCGCTCCCGGACGTCCGGTGAGGTCGCGAATGACGCCGTTGGGCAGGATCATCTGGTCCAGTCGGACTTGCAGCTTGCCCCGTCCCTTGATCCGGCCGGGCCGCTTGGAATGGGTGACGGTGCCCGATACGTGCGTGCCTGCAGGGATCAGGATCCGTCCGTCCAACACGACCGGATACACGCTCTCGAGGTACACCGGATCGCCCGCCTCGGAATGCTTGGAACTGACGCTGTTGATCATAACGAGGGGGATGCGCGTGCCTGCCGGGAGAATGACTTCGGTCGAGACGGGTTCCTCGGCCGCGGGCTGTTCATTGGACTCGGCCGCGCCCAGCTGCGATGGACCGAGGGCGAGCCAGCCTAGGATGACTCCTATGGCTGCTGTCATCGTCTTGCGCTTCATTTCGGCTCCCTCGGGGACTTGACGACGCCCGGCTTGGACAAGCAGCGCTGCGTTCGCGTCTCCCACTATGTAAAACGAGCCGGAGCGCCGTCCGGTTTCAGTGCGGGGCGAAAGACCTGCTGCTAGAATGAATGCGTCTTTGGGCGGATGCGCCGCAACGCGCCCGTCGAGGGCCTAGGGAGAGCCCGGTCGAGATATGCCCCTTTACGAATACGAGTGCCGCAAGTGCGGAGAGCGCTTCGAAATCATACAGAAGTTCTCAGACGATCCCGTCACGGCTCACGCCGAGTACGGCGAGTCGCCTTGCAACGGCCCGGTGCGCAAGCTGCTGGCCGCCCCCGCGATCCAGTTCAAGGGCACGGGATGGTACGTGACCGACTACGGCAAGGGCGGAAAGAAGCCCGCCAAGGAGACCGGCGACTCGGCCCCGAAGAAGGAGACCAAGTCGTCGGGCGACTCGGACAGCTCGTCCAAGGCCGCCAAGCCGCCTGCGAAGGGCGGCAAGTCGGTTTCGAGCACTGCCGCAGCCGCGTCCTAGCCGGGGCACCGGGCGCTACGCTCACCCCGGCAGCGCGAAGGCCTGCAGAGCGTCCGTGAACTTGTGGCTCAGCTTGTTGCCGCCGCCTGCTGCAATCACCACGAACTGGCGTCCGGACTCGGGCCCGATGTAGGTCATCGGATTGGCATGCCCGCTGCCTTCGAGCTGCCCCGCCCAGAGAACGCGACCCGAGGCGGAGTCGAAGGCGCGGAACCGACGGTCGTTGCTGCCCGCGATGAACAACAGACCGCCCGCTGTGACGATCGGGCCGCCCATGTTGATCGTGCCGGTCGGCGGCACCCCGCGAGCCGTGAGTTCGGGAACTTCACCCAACGGCACCTGCCAGTCATAATCGCCGGTCGCGAGATCGATGGAGCTGAGCACTCCCCACGGCGGCTGCTGGCAGGGCCATAGCGTCTCCGGGTGCCAGAACTTGTTCTGGCGAACGTCGATCGCCTTCCGCCGGTAGGTCACGTCCGCGTGCAGGCCCTCGCGCGTGACGATCTCCCGTCCCGCGGGCTGTCCCGGGCTGCTCGCCCTGCGGGCCTCCATCACGACGATGTCCGCCAGGTTGGTGCCGTTCACGAAGAACCGCCCCGTGGTTGGATCGAAGCAGCCGCCGCCCCATTCCCCGCCGCCCTGATTGCAGGGAAAGATGATCACTCCGCTTTCGGTTCCCGGATGGAACAGCGGTGCGATCTGGTACCGCGAGGCAAGTTCCTTGGCCCAGGCGTTGTGCTCGGGCGTCACCGCCGAGAGCTCGTCGGGCGTCATCGACTGCCGCACGAACGGAGCCGGCTTGCTTGGGATCGGCTGCGTGGCTGCTGGCGCCTCCCCGGGCGCGCAGTGCTGCGGCACGGGGCGTTCCTCGATATCGAACAGCGGCTTGCCGGTCGCGCGCTCGAGCACGTACAGAAAGCCTTGCTTGCTGATCTGTGCCACGGCCTTGACGATCCGCCCGTCCCTGCGGATGTCGCACAGCACCGGCTGTGCGCATAGGTCGTAGTCCCAGATGTCGTGATGCGTCGCTTGGAAGTGCCATCGGTACTCGCCGGTCGACGCGTCCAGCGCGAGCAGGCAATTCGCGTAGAGGTTGTCCCCGGCACGGTCGCCCCCGTAGTAGTCATACGTGGGCGAGTCCGTCGGCACATACAGGAGCCCGCTTTCCCGGTCAACCGCGAGCGGAGGCCACGCGACCCCTCCGCGCCTGTGTTTCCAGGATTCCCCGGCCCATGTCGAGGTAGCGGTTCTGTCGTCCTCGGGTACCTTGTGACGCGTCCAGGCGAGCTTGCCCGACCGCACGTCGAATGCCCTCAGCGTGGGTGCGTTGCCTCCGATGACCGCTAGGTCGCCGCAAATCGTTGGTGGGGAAGTGAGCCGGACGCCCACGTCCAGCGCCCCGCCATCTCCGAAGTCCGGGCAGGGCTTTCCGGTTCGCGCGTCCAGTGCAACCAGCCGTCCGTCCAGCGTTCCATGGAGCAGCCGGCGCTCGGAACCGCTTCGCCAGAGGCTGACGCCTCGGTTGGCCCACAGGTTGTAGCGCTTTTCCAGGTCCAGGCCTGGATCGAACGACCAGCGTTCACGGCCGCTCTCGGGATCGAGGGCCAGCACGCGGTTGTATGGGGTCGTAACGAAGAGGGTGCCGTCCGCCATTAGCGGCGTGCATTCGTAGGCCGTGCGGGTCCGATTCCTGGAACCATCGCTGATCTCGCCGCAACGGTGCGTCCATGCGGACTCTAGCTCGGCGACATTGTCCCGGTGAATCTGGTCCAGCGGGCTGAACCTCGTCCCGCCGGAATCCCCTCCCCATTCGACCCACTCGCCCTTGCCGCCCGCCTCGGCACATGAGTGGATCGCACCGGCGGCCAGGGCGAATCCCATGCCTCGACCGAACGATCGTCTCGTTAGAGATGCAGGCATAGCGATCCATGATGCCCGCAGTGCACGCGGCTTCGCAACCGGCGCAGGACACCACGATCGAGATTGGTCGGCTCGGCTTCCTGGTTCGAGCGTGCCGCTAACCACACCTCGAATCGTCGTTGGGAGTCTGGCTTGGCAGGGCTGGCGCTGGATATTCCGCTGGGAGAGGCCGCCTGGAAGGACAACTGTCAGCTGTGCAACAAGCCACCAGATCGTCGCCCGGTGGCTCCCGTTGAACTGGTCGCGGGATACCCGCACCCGTGCCAGCGCATTGGTGGTTCTGGGGTTGCTCGTGTTCGAACTTGCTACATCGGCGGATATCGCCGCCGCTAGGCCGCTCCCCAGTGCAGCAGACCCGCCGAATCATCAAGCCGACCCGAGACTCAAGGGATCCGGACATCCCGGTGTCCCGTCCAGAGAATGCGCGCCGGCGCAGCACCAACCTTCTGCCCCGAAACACGCTGAGGTCTCGCTGCCGGCATGCGCCCCTGCCAAGCGAGAGCCGAAGAGCTCCGAAGGCCGAACTACCGGCTGTTGCGCGACGAGACCAAAGTCAGGAACTCCTCGCGGGTCTTCGGGTTGTCGCGAAAGACGCCCATCATGGCGCTCGTGATCGTCGACGAGTGCTGCTTTTCCACTCCGCGCATCATCATGCACAGGTGCTGGGCCTCACAGATCACGCCGACGCCCTCGGGATCGATCGCCCGCTGGATGGTCTCGGCCACCTGCTGGGTCAGGCGCTCCTGGATTTGCAACCGCCGGGCGAAGATGTCCACAAGGCGGGCTGTCTTGCTCAGGCCGATCACCTTCTTTCGAGGTATGTAGGCGATGTGCAGTAGAACGGCAGCATGTGGTGCTCGCAGAGAGAGAACACCTCGATGTCCTTCACGATCACCATCTCGTCGTAGGTCACGTCGAAGAGAGCCGACCGCAACACTTCTTCCGGATCCTGCTCGTAGCCGCAGGTAAGCTCGCGGAGGGCCTTGGCGACCCGGTACGGAGTGCTCTTCAGTCCGTCGCGGGCCGGGTCCTCGCCGAGGTGCTCGACGATCCCGTGGACGAGCGGTTCCAAGGGATCCCTGGGCGCTCCGTTGTCTAGATTGACCTCGAGTTCTTCGAGATACTCAGTGGCGTTGAATGTTGGCATGTACGTTCGGGTTCCCGCCGCCTAGATTCGGAAGCTGTTGCGGGGAGTCTCCTCGAGGCGCAGTTCGGCGAGATGTAGGGTTTGACGGGGAAAGTGCTTCCTCCAGCCCTCGCGCAACCAGGCCTCGACGACCAGTAGCACGTTCTCCGATGTCGGGACGAGATTGCGGAACTCCGGCAGTTCCGAGTTCATATGGGTGTGGTCGATGCGGGCAAGGACCGAGTCTTCGACCCACCCGTCGAGGGCGGCGCGCGGCAGGGTCAGCCCGCTGCGAGGGTCCGGATCCCCGGAAACGCTGACTTCAAGGAAGTAGTTGTGGCCGTGACCGAACTGGTTGGCGCACTTGCCGAAGATCTCCCGGTTCTGCTCGTCGCTCAGTGCGTTGGCGCAAAGACGGTGCGATGCCGAGAATCCGTAGCGTCTGGTCAGCGTTGTCACTGGTCTTGAGGCTCGCTGTAGTCCACGAACAGTTCGTCGCTTTCGTGAAGGCGGATCGAGTGAAGGGTGCTGCCCATCGCCGAGACAGGGCCGCGGAGCCGCTGCCAGATGTCCTTCGCGATGTTCTCTGCCGTCGGCACGACCGCGTCGAACGGCGGCACCTCGAGGTTCAGGAACCGATGGTCGTACACGTCCAGCACTTCGTTGCGGATGATCTCCTTGAGGGCCTTCAGGTCCAGCACCATCCCGTGGATTGGATCGACTTCGCCGCGCAGCGTCACTTCCAGCACGTAGTTGTGTCCGTGCCCGTGGGGACGGCTCTCCTTGCCGTACAGCCGCTCGTTCTCTTCACGCGAGAGATTCGGGTTGGAGCATACGTGCGACGCCGAGAACTCGGCCTTTCGAGTAATCAGCATCGCTAGTGACTTTGCGTTTGCCTCTCTCGGCGGGTAGAGTGGAAATGTATCCCCAATTATGGCACGCATCGGCAGGGAACCGGTTGTCTACGGCCTCGCGCTGCTCCTTGCTGCGGTCATGGTGTACAGGGTCCAAGGCTACCTGCGTGTCTACGACGTGCGGGCAGGCGACTCCGCCCCCCAGTTCGAACTGGCGGACGATCAGGGCCTCGGAGTGAGCTTGGACGACTACGGCGGGAAGGTCGTGCTCCTGAACTTCTGGGCCACCTGGTGCCCGCCCTGCGTGCAGGAGATACCGTCATTGAACGACACCTACGAGCGATTCCGGGACGACGGGTTCGTGGTGCTGGGGATCAGCGTTGACGAGGACGCCGGCCAATACACGCAATTCCTGCGGGATGCCCTGGTCACGTTCCCGACGGCCCGGGATCCCGAGCGCGGCGTGAGTTCCCGCTACGGCACGATGAAGTACCCGGAGTCGTACCTGATATCGCGCGACGGCCGTGTCTTGCGCAAGTACGTCGGGCCAGAGGACTGGGGCCGCCCGGAAATCGCGAACTACCTGCGCTCGGTGCTATAGCTTGCCTCTTCGACTTCGTCCGGGCGAGCGGCGGACCGCGGACTACAATGGAGATCTCTTATGGCACTGCGTCTGATCCTAGTGCTGGCGGTCGCGGCCTGCGGCGCAATGGCGCAGCAAAAGACTGTCAGCTCCAGCACGCGTCCTGGCGTGAACGACAACGCCTCCGGCGCGCTCGAGGGCACCCGGCCCGAGAAGGTGCTCAAGATCATCAAGGCCAAGGGCACGGTCACTAGCGTCGATTTGAAGAAGCGCACGGTGCTGCTCGCGCTCGGAAAGTCCGGGCCGATGGAACTTGCGTTCTCGCAGCCGGCCGGCCGAGAGCAGCTCAAGACCGGCAAGAAGGTGGCAAAGAAGCTCGGCAGGACCCGGATCCTGCTCGAGGAACTGCAGGCCGGATCGAAGGTGCGGGTGCAGTACTACCCGCTGCTGAGCCAGCTCTTGGAAGTGGTCGTGGACTAGCCGGCGGCCGCGGCGGCGTCCCCGAGCTGCTGCGAGAGGTAGATGCCCAGGCCCATGTCGCCGATCATCTGAAGCTGGGACTCCAGCCAGTCGACGTGCTCTTCCTCGTCCTTCAGGACCATTTCGAACAGTTCCCGGGAGGCGTTGTCGCCCTTCGCGACGGAGTCCTTGATCGCGGCGTTCAGTAGCTGCACCGCCTCGTACTCGAGCTGCAAGTCGTTGGACAGCTGCTCCTTGACGTTCTGGCCGACATTGAGCGGCTGGAGCTCGCCCATTCCCGGCACTCCCTCCAGGAACAGGATCCGCTCGATGAACATCTCAGCGTGGCGCATCTCGCCGATCGCCTGCTGCTTGATGAATGCGCCGAGCTTCGAGTAGCCCCAGTCGTTGCACATCTCCGCATGCACGATGTACTGGTGGATGGCGGTGAATTCGCCCTTGAGCGCCCGGTTGAGATGCTTGATGACGGTTGCGTCGCCCTTCATGTCCTGATTGTATGGCATGGCTGAGGGTGCCCGGCACGACTCCTCGGGGAGGGCTGTCGCGCCCTCGGCTTGCTGGCAGGAACGACCGGATTGCCTCCCCAGCATTAGGCATTCGCAAGGGACTCAGATCCGCGAACTTGACCTGCTAGAATCAAGCGGGCCGCCTAGGCCGCAAGGAATCGACAGTCACCATGAATCCCCCCACAAGACGCTCGTTTCTGGGTGCCGCCGCAACCCTGCCCGTAGCCGCAGCTGCGGCTACTCACCCCGCCAACGGCTCCGATCCTCACCACTGGGGCGATCTCAAGCTGGCTGTGGCGACATACTCGCTGCGCAAGTTCAGCCGCACGGCGGCAATCGGAATCGTCAATGATCTCGGCGTGAAGTACGTCAACGTCAAGTCGTTCCACATGCCGTACTATCTGTCCGACGACGACCTCAAGAGGGCCCGCGCCGAGTTCGAGAAGGCCGGGCTCAAGATCGTCGCTGGCGGGAACATCTCGCTGAGGAGCGACGACAGCGCCGAACTGGAGCATTACTTCAAGTACGCAGTGGCCGCTGGAATCCCGGTCATGGTCTGTGCGCCCACGCATTCCAACTTGAGCCAGATCGAGAAGCTCGCGATCAAGTACGACCGCAAGATGGCCATTCACAACCACGGTCCCGAAGACAACTTCTACCCGGCGCCGAGCGACGTCATGAAGCGTGTCAAGGACATGGACCCGCGCATGGGCCTGTGCGTCGACGTCGGCCACACCGTGCGTACGGGGGCCGACATCCTCGAGGAGATCGACGGCGTCTGGGACCGCATCTACGACTTCCACATCAAGGACCTGGCGGATTTCGGCAGCAAGGAGAGCCGAGTCGATGTAGGGGACGGCAAGATTCCGGTGGCCGCGATCTTCAAGATGCTCAAGGATCGCCAATACGCCGGCGTCGTGGGACTCGAGTACGAGGTCGTCGCCGACCACCCGCAGCTCGGCATGGCCAAGTCGTTCTCGTACATGCGCGGAGTGCTCGACGGCCAGGCATCCTAGCTGCCGCACGTCCCGGGCGAGGGCTCGTACCGCCCCGATTCCCGGCCTTGCAGCTGGCTGCCTGCCTCGCGGAATGCGAGCGCTACGCCGTCGCGTTCCGGCGCCGGGTGAATGCGCTGCAATGCACGATGGATTCATCGAGAGTCAGCGCCTGTCCGACGATCCGCCTGTCCTTGACGCGCTGCTCGCGCCCCATTCCGATTCCGGGCGAGTCCTGGGGCATGAGCGACCCCAGCCGCTTGAGGACCGACAGCACCGACGTGGCCGAAGGGCGGCCCGCAGGTGCGCCTGGCTCGAGCAGGTGCGAACGGATCACGGCGCTCCAGTGAGCGGCCAGCAGATCCTGCGCCCCGAATAGCTCGACGGCCGTTACCCGCCTGCCGCGGGACACGGCGACGCCGCATTGGCCGGGAAGGGGTCCGAGGCTTGTGAGCTCTTCCGCTGTGTCGAGCCGGCGCTTGTCCCGCTGGTACACCGCGTCGGCGTCCGCGACTGCCGAGGTGGCGGACGGCGTGTCCAAGTTGCTCAGAACTTCGTCGACCGCGTTCCAAACGGCTCCCTGGTCTCCCTCTCGGGAACCGAAAGCGCCCATCGACGCGTAAACCGCTTCCTGGTTCAGCGATCGCACGCTGGCAGGCGTGTACGTTTCCGCGCGCCCGTACGCCTGGTCTCGTCCCCACCTCCCCTGCTCGAGGCAGGACACGGGGATCTGCAGCTTGGCCATCTCGGGGACCAGCACAGTGACGTTGATGGTCCGGTTCTGCTTGCCGCCCACGAAGTGCTCGCCCTCCACAAGGAGAACCGGCGTTTTCGTAGGGTTGCAGGCGGAGAGCGCCGGGACCTCGGCGCTCTCCAGCTCGTTGATCTCGAGACCTGACGAGTTGCCGGTTGCGATCTCTGGCAGGCGGTTCGCCATCAGGTAGACGGGGAAGAACGAGACCCCGAGCCGCGTGATCGGATTGCCGACGGCTGCGGCCTCGAGCTTGGGAATTGGGGGTATTGCGGCCATGGTTTCCTCCTCTAGGGGTGCCACTTAATAGTTATTGTGGAATTGATATTATCAATTCCACAATAACTATCGCATGATATTGTTCGCTCGTCAATAAGTCCAGTGGCCTCTTGCAGATTTTTTTGCCCCCGAATGGAACGACCGATCGAGCACCGTTGTCTGGCGCGGTCGTGGCAAGACTGGACCAGCTGCTTCCTGCCGTCGTGCAAGACGCCGCCGGCGTCGACGGGGGCGGCCCCTGGCGACACATGTGCACGGGCTTCTGGACTTGCCTGGCCCGCGATCCCGAGAAAATCCGCCTTGCCCCGACGCGTCTCGCCGGTGGCGGCCTCGGTGTCGTCGGCTGGGTTCTGGACAGGTTCCTAGAACAACTGAGTCATCAGAACGGTTGCGTGCCGACGCGTTCGGCACGGCAGCCTCTGCCATGGCGGCGCGCTGGGCGGGTCGCTGCCGTCCGGTCGAGCGAACAGATGCAACTGGACAAGCGTCGGGTGGGAAGGGTGCATGATCGGCTCGTTGCTGGCGGTCACGGGACAACGCGTCTGCCTGACAATCAGAAGCCGTCGAGAGAGGAACCGGTTCGCCGCCATCGCCGCAGATGGCTCTGTCCAGCAAGCTCCGTAGCCTATGGAGAGCCGTCAGGTCAACTTGCGGACGCTCAGCGCGACGAACCTGGAAGCATGCCCGCTGATCGAACATCCACAGCGGCACTTCAAGAGGCACGCCGGGCTCACAACCCACCAGCCGGCAATGGGCCGTGGGAACTCCGGCCCATTCGACCAGGCGGTCAATGAGGACATTCCGCCCAGCCCAAGCGCGAACCTCGTAGAGAACTCTGCGCTGGGTACTGAGAATGTTGGAGAGTCGAGTCTTAGAACCGGGAAAGGCCGCACTCGGCACTGGGCGGCCCTTGCGCGGAGTTTCGGGGCGGGACGCGGCGGGGCAGCGTGCGCCGGACGGCGGTGAGACGGGTTTGGACGGCGCAGCCTATGTCGCTTGCGTGCGAGGGATGTTCCGCAAGCCCTGCTGCGTGCATGGCCCGTTCGGACTGGCGGACGAGCGCCTGGCGGCGGACTGGCACCGTGCGGGGGTGCCGCTGGGAATACGTGCGCAAGTCGATGACCTTGATCGACCGTCCGCACTGCGAGCCGACCCGAATCCTGCGCTACTTCGAGAGCGTGATCGAGGAAGTGGGCAAGGAGTCGTTCCCCGCTTTCTACTGGCAGCACCTTGAGTTCAATCTCGGTCGTTGCAAACGGTACTCGGGCGACAGGCCCGCTAAAGCACCGGGAGATGTCCGTCCGGATTTCGGAACAGGCAGGCCGGCCAAGAGGGGGTACGAGGCCTTCATCAGGGGCACTGCGGGTACCGGACGGGGAGACCGGATGGGGATGACTTCCTTTCGGCTATAATCCCTTCAGTCGGTAGTTCAGAGAAGTTGCGAAGTCCACCTTAGCCTGGCCGACTGGCTGTCCAAACAACCCAGGCTTCCCAACCAATCCGGTCCGCTCTTGTCCAGCCCCCTTGCAAACTCTTGACCACTACATCATCAACAAGAGAAGATTGAACCGCCCTGGATCGCTGGGGAGTCAGGTCAACGAGTGTCGAAGATGATCTACGCTCTCCATGCTGTTGGGACTCACAGGGTCTACGGCGAGTGGCCCTGGAGATTCTAGATGTGCGGCATCGCCGGGTACTGGGATAAATCACGGAGTTGCTCGGCTCCTATCGGTTCAACAATCCTCGACATGCTGCGGGCCCTCGGCTGCCGCGGACCGGACTCGGCGGGGGTGGCCCTGTTTCACGCTCCGGTAGATAACGACCTCGTGTTGCAAGTCAAGCTGGGGGAAGACGGGTTCCCGAGCGATCGGGCCGGCGCAATTGTTCATAGCGTGGCCGCGCTGGCCGTGGTGAGCAACGTCACCACGACCGGCGCCTATCTTCGCTTGACAGTTGAAGGTTCGGTGAACCCCCAGCAGCTGGCAGCAACAATCGAGACCGTTGCCGGCGACGTGGAAGTGGTCAGCATGGGGTCCCGTCTCGAGATCGTCAAGCAGGTCGGGTCGCCCGGCCGGCTCGATCAAACGTTTGCCGTTGCCGAGACTCGCGGGTCGCACGGCATCGGCCACACACGCCTCTCAACCGAGTCCAAGGTCGACCTCAGTCACTCGCAGCCGTTCTGGGCTCACGGCTATCCCGACTTGGCGATCGTTCACAACGGCCACATCACGAACTACCACCGGATGCGGCGTCTGTATGAGCAGAGCGGAGTGCGTTTCTACACGGAAAACGACTCGGAGATCATCGGGGTTTACGTCGCCGAGGGCCTTGCGAAAGGGTGGCCGCTCGAAGAGGTCCTGCGCGCAGCCCTCGATGACTTGGACGGGTCATTTAGCTGCCTGGTGGCGACGGCTGATGCGGTGGGATTCGTGAAAGATTCCTTCGCCCACAAGCCTCTGCTCCTCGCCGAGAGCGATGAGTTCGCAATGGTTGCTACCGAGGAAATCGCGATTCGCGCGGCGCGCGCGGGGCGGTACGACGTGCGGGAGGCTCAGGCACGGGAAGTGAGAGTATGGCGGAATTGACCTGCACCGGAAGAAGCGTCCGCGAGATCAACGCGGAGATGCGAATTCTGCTCGCCGACGGCGAGAAGGTTGTGGTCACATCACCAGGCGCCCGCCACAATCTCGGCGTGGCATTGCTCGAGCCCGGCATCGTCACTTTCGAGGGCAGCGTCGGTTACTATTGCGGCGGCTTGAGCGATGGGGCCACGATCCGCGTCAAAGGCAGCGCCGGATGGGGACTGGCGGAGTCCATGCTGGACGGCGTAGTTACCGCCGAGGGCAACGCCGGCAACAGCGCCGGCGCCGCGATGCGCGGAGGCACCGTAGTGATTCATGGAGACTCCGGGGCGCGCACGGGCATCTCGATGAAGGGCGGGCTGATCCTGGTGGCGGGCAACTGCGGCTACATGAGCGGTTTCATGGGTCAGAAGGGCGCCATGATCATCTGCGGCGACACCGGCGAGGGCTTCGCGGACTCGATGTATGAAACAGTCTGCTTTGTCGGGGGCGAGATTGGTGAACTCGGAAATGACACCGTCGTCTCCGAGCCTTCCGAAGAAGACATCCAGTTCCTCGCCAGCGCCCTCGACCGGTATCTTCCGCAACGGATCCGCTCCGGCGTTCCCGAACCCGGGAAGTTCAGCAAAGTCGTCTCGGGCCGCAAGCTCTGGAACTTCGACAAGGCCGAATGGAAGGTTTGGGAGGAGGCACTCTAGATTCTCATGTCCGATTCCCCGAGCCCTCGTCCCGCCTTGCAAGGCAGCGGCGTCTTTCCCTCACGAGTCATCGATGACATTCAGACCAAGGCCGAGAGCGGTATCTACCGCATCCGCGGCTACGGGACGCTGCGCGAACGGCGCTGGGCGACGTTCGATGATCTCACCTTCCTGCCCAGCTCCTTGACCCGCATTCCGCTCGAGGGATATCGCGAGAAATGCACCACGAAAACCGTGCTGGGGACGCGATTTGCCGAAAAGCCGATCGAACTTGACATCCCCATCATGATCACGGGGATGAGCTGGGGGGCGCTTTCCTACAACGCGAAGGTGGCGCTCGCCAAGGGCGCCTCGGCCATCGGCTCGTCGAACACGACCGGCGACGGCGGCATGCTGGCCGCCGAGCGCGAAAACAGCCGTCTGCTGATTTATGAGGTCCTGCCTTCCCGCTACGGCATCAACGTGCATCACATGCGGATGGCCGACGGGATTGAACTCACGATCGGTCAGGGCGCGAAACCGGGCACCGGCGGACTGCTGCTCGAATCGAAAGTGTCCGCCACAATTGCCACTCAGCGCGACCTGCCCGCCGGGGTTGACCAGCGCAGTCCGGCTCGCCACCCCGACATGCTCGGCCCTGACGACATGATCATCAAGATCGAGGAGCTGCGGGAAGCCACCGACTGGCAGGTCCCCATTTTCGTCAAGCTTGGTGCAAGCCGGGTCTACGACGACACAAAACTCGCGGCCAAGGCCGGCGCCGATGTCGTCGTGGTGGACGGTATGGAAGGCGGCACGGGCGCCTCGCCCGCAATCCTCCAAGAGCACACGGGAGTCCCGACACTCGCCGCCGTTTGCGAGGCCAGGGCCGCTCTGGAGGACATGGGCCTGTTTGGGAAAATGCAACTGATTATCGCCGGGGGCATCCGGGACGGCGTGGACGCCGCCAAGGCCATGGCTTTGGGCGCGGACGCCATCTATATCGGAACTGCGGCATTGATTGCGCTCAACTGCAACAAGCCCGTCTATGTCGAGGATTACCGCAAGCTCGGCACCGAGCCCCATTTCTGTCATCACTGCCATACGGGCCGCTGTCCAGTGGGCGTGACGACACAAGATCCGGAACTGATGAAACGGCTGCCCATTGATGAGGCGGCACAGAGAGTGACCAATCTCTTGCGGGCGATGTCCCTCGAAATCCAGATGCTCGCGCGGGCGTGCGGAAAGTCGGATGTTCACCATTTGGAGCCGGAAGACATGGCGGCGTTGACCCCGGAAGCTTCTGCGGTTTGCGAATTGCCTTTGGTGGGCACACGGCGCGTTTGGGGGCGCTGATCGCGCTTCTGGAGAGGTTCTTTCACCGTGTCATTCTTGATTGCTTGTCCTGAATGCGGCGAGCGAAGCGTCTACGAATTTCGGTTCGGCGGCGAAGTCCTGCAACGTCCAAAGCCGGGAGCGCCCGCCGAGGACTGGTTCCGATACAGCTTTGTCCGCGGCAACGAGATGGGGGTGCAGACCGAGTGGTGGTACCACCGCCTCGGGTGCTGCCGATGGCTGCAGGTCCGCCGCGACACCAAGACCAACCACGTCGTGCACGCCTACTTCCCCGAAGAGCAGGAGAACGAACCCCTTGAGCGCCCGAAAAGCTGACGGGAGCCTCTCCTTTCTCTTCAACACCCGGACGATCCACGCCCGGCCGGGCGACACGATCGCGGCGGCCATGTTTCGTTGCGGAATTCGGATTTTCACCCGCAGTTTCAAGAACCATCGCCCGCGCGGCCTGTTTTGCATGACCGGCAAATGCCCGAACTGCCTCATGAACGTGGATGGAGTTCCCAGCGTTCGAGTGTGTACGGTGCAGGCCCGGTCCGGCATGGTGGTCAAACATCAAAACGCCTTCCCTTCGCTTGGCTTCGATCTGTTGGCCGCTGCGGAAAAGTTCAATTGGCTGATGCCGGTGGGATGGTACTACAAGACATTTACGAATCGCCGGGCGTGGGCCGCGGTCGAGCCGTGGATTCGCAAGGCGGCGGGGCTCGCGGAGCCGCCACCCACAATCGATCAGTTCGCCGATCGCTTCCCCGACTATGAGCATGTGAACGTGCATACCGACGTGGCGGTCGTCGGAGGAGGTCCGGCGGGACTGTCCGCGGCGCTCGAGGCGAGCCGGGACAATGCTTCCGTCACCTTGATCGACAACCAGCCGGCGTTGGGGGGACACCTGCGGTATTCCCCGAGCGAGGAAGTGAACTTGCCGCGGTTGATCGAGAGAATTCAGGGGCAACACAACATCGAGGTGCTTTCGCGCTCCAGCTGTTTCGGCCTCTACGAAGGAAACCTGCTCGGCGTATTTCGTCCGTGCACGAGCCCGGATGCCCCTGAGCAGTTGCTTCGCGTTCGGGCGAGACGCGTCATTGTGGCCGCCGGGGTTTACGAGGCTCCGCTGCTGTTTGAAAACAACGACCTGGTCGGCGTGATGCTGAGCAGCGGCGTCGAGCGGCTGATCGGACTTCATGGAATCGCTCCCGGGCGCCGCGCAGCTCTGATCGGCAGCGGCGCCGGAGCCGAGCGAATTGCGTCAAGACTGCGCGAAGCCGGAATCGAGGTCGTGGCGACCGTGCCGCTCGGGCACGTTGTCGGTGCCACCGGGTACGGAAGTGTCAACGGCCTGCAAACCAAAGATACACTCATCGCTTGCGATCTCATCGTCGTCCGGGGCCACCTTGTGCCCGACGTGGGGTTGCTGCATCAGGCCGGCGCCAAACTCAAATGGGATGAAGCCAAGGGAGCGTTTTTGGCCGGGGAGTTGCCGGCGAACGTGACCGCGGCCGGGGATGTGGCCGGGGAAGGGATTATGCCCGCGACGGTGTCGCCGCCCTCGTATCCAGACTCCAAACGCTGCTTTGTATGCCTTTGCGAGGACGTCACCTCGCGTGATATTCGACAGGCTGTTGCCGAAGGGTTCGATCACATTGAAACCATCAAGCGCTACACGACCGTATCGATGGGGCCTTGTCAAGGCCGAATGTGCCAAATGTCGGCGATCGGCGTCTGCGCTGCGGAGACGGGCCGCACGATGGGCGAGACCGGCGTTACGACCGGCCGGCCGCCCAATCCCCCCGTGTCTCTGGGAGCTCTCGCCGGGGACCGCCGGCTACCGGTCAGGAGGGGCCCTCTGCACCACCAGCACGAGGCGCTGAACGCCGTGTGGATGAATATGGGGGAATGGAAACGTCCTCTCTACTATCACGCTGACGCCGCTCTGGGCCAGCAAGAGTGTCTCGAGCAGGAATACCACGCGGTGCGCCAGCGTGTTGGTGTCGTCGATGTCGGCCCGCTGGGGAAGATCGAAGTCAAGGGGAAAGACGCCGGCAAGCTGCTCGACAGGGTCTACACGCACCGCTTCGGGAACCTCAAGGTCGGTCGGGTCCGTTACGCGGTGGTCTGCGACGAGACCGGAATTATCCTCGACGACGGCACGATCTCCAGGCTTGCCGAGGACCGCTACTTCCTGACAACCACTACCGGCAATTTGGAGTTCGTTGTCCAATGGCTGGAATGGTGGCTGATCGACACCGGCTGGGACGCCCATATCACGAACGTCACCGGTGGCCGGTCTTCCATGAACGTCGCCGGTCCGCAGGCACGCGAGGTTCTTTCGGGCTTGACCGATCTCGATCTATCGACAGAGAAATTTCGCTATATGGCTTGCCGCGAGGCGGAAGTAGCTGGCTCTCCCGCTGTCTTGCTGAGGATCGGTTTTGTCGGGGAGATGGGCTGGGAGATCCATGTGCCTGCCGAATACGGGGTGCATGTTTGGAAGGCTGTTCTGGAAGCGGGCAAGTCCTTTGGTATTCGTCCCTTCGGCGTGGAAGCGCAGCGCATGCTCCGCCTCGAGAAGAAGCACGTCATTGTCGGTGTCGATACAGATGCTTTGAGTAACCCCTACGAGTCCGACATGCCCTGGGTCGCAAGGCTTGACAAGCCCGACTTCATCGGCAAGGCGTCGCTTGAAAAACTGCAGTCCGCTCCGGCGAACGAGCGGCTGATCGGGTTTGTGATGCTCGAGGACCGCCTTCCCGACGATGGCTCCGCGATCGTCGTGGCAGGCAAGCCGGCGGGCAGGGTCACGAGCGCACGCTACTCGCCGGCCAACGGGCGGGCGGTGGGTCTGGGCTGGGTCGCGGCAAGCTTAGCTGAAGACGGCCAGGTAATCGATGTACGTGCGCAGGGACAGCTCGCCAGGGCGCGCGTCCAGCAAGCCGCTTTCTACGACCCAGAAGGTAGCAGGCTGCGAATGTAAGGTGCCTTGAACGGGCATTGGGGCGGGAGCTCTGCTGGACCGACACGGCTTGAACAGAGCAGAAGATCGCACTCGGAGAAGAATTGCTTATCGAATCACGGCATGAGGTTGTCAAGAGGTCCCCTCTCTCGGAGACGTTTCGGAGAATGGGAGCCGTGATCCGCGTGACCCGGGGGTGGGAGGAGGTCGCCAATTTCACTTCCCCTCAAGAGGAAGCCGAGACCGTCCGCCGCGCGGTTGGCTTGGCGGATTGGAGCTCGACCCCTAAGTTCGATCTTCAAGGCAGGGACCTGAAGTCATCACCTGGACTGGGCGCAGAGGCAAACTCCTGGCGGTTGCGGGCGGGCCGATATCTGGTGACTTGCCGGCCGCCGGATCGTGACTTGGTTCACGGCGAGCTGAACCGATACGTGGCAGCGGCCAGTGCGTCTTCCGGCCCCGCCTACCTGACCGACGTCACTTCGGGCTACGCCGCGCTGCTGCTTGCCGGTCCTCGGAGTCCCGGGGTCCTTCGCAAGCTGGTCGATCTGGACGTCTCCGGCGACGCTTTCCCGAACCTGACTTGCGTCCAGACCGGGGTTCGTCACACCTATTCGATCCTGATGCGACGGGACATTCAATCGCTGAGGGCCTACCTCATTCTTGTCAATCGGGAGTACGGCGAATGGCTATGGGAAACCGTACTCAATGCCGGCGCTGAGAGCGGAATCCTGCCGTTCGGGTCAGCGGCTCACGAACTGCTGACGAACACGTGAATCCGGCAAGAAATGCAACTCTTTCGCAACGACCGCATGTGGGGGTCCCACGAACTCAAGGCCGGCTACGACGTCGTCATCGTCGGGGCCGGTGTTCACGGGCTTGCCACCGCCTACTACCTGGGCAAGCTCCACGGTGTTCGCAAGGTGGCCTTGCTCGACAAGAGTTATTTGGGAGCGGGCGCCAGCGGCCGCAATACCGCCATCCTGCGGTCCAATTACCGGACGCCCGAGGGTGTGGCGTTCTATCAGGCGGCCTTGAAGCTTTATGAGAATCTCTCGGAGGAGCTTGACTGGAATCTGCTATTCAGCCAGTGTGGCCACCTCACCCTGGGACACACCGACACCGCCGTCGCCGGCCTTCGGGTGCGCGCGGAAACCAATCAGTTGCTCGGGGTCAACAGCCAGATCATTTTCCCCGAGGAGATTCAAAAACTCGCGCCCCATATCGATTGCAGCGATCGCCCCCGCTATCCGATCAAGGCCGGGCTCTACCATCCGCCGGGCGGCATCATTCGCCACGACGCGGTCGTGTGGGGATACGCGCGGGCCTGCGACAGGATGGGTATCGAGATTCATCCCTTCACGGCGGTTACAGGGATTTCGGCGCAGGGCGGCCGGGCCGACAAGGTCATCACCAACCGGGGCGCCGTGTCGGCCGATGTCGTCGTGAACGCCACCGCCGGTTGGGCGTCGACGATCTGCAAGATGGCGAACATCTCCATGCCGATCGTGACCCATCCCCTGCAGGCCTGCGTCACCGAGCCCCTCAAACCGTTCCTCGACGTCGTGATCGTGTCGGCAAGCCTGCATGTGTACGTGAATCAAACCGGACGCGGTGAACTCGTGATCGGCTCCGAGATCGATCCCTATCAGTCCTACAGCATGAGGGGAACGCTCCCGACGCTCGAACACATGGCTGCTTCAACCCTAGAGCTGTTCCCGCAGCTTCATCACATCAAAGTGCTTCGCCAGTGGGCCGGCATCTGCGACATGACGCCCGATTTCGCGCCGATCATCGGGTCCGGCGAGGAACTTGACAACTTCTACGTGGACATCGGGTGGGGAACCTACGGCTTCAAGGCGGCACCGGCCGCCGGCAGGTACCTGGCGGAGTTGATTGCGACAAAGAGAGTGCCTAAGATTATTGAACCCTTTTCGCCCGGAAGGTTTCGTAGCGGGCGCTTAGTGGGGGAGAAGGCGGCGGCAGCCGTATCGCATTGACGGATCCATGAGAGTTTCTAACAGGAGAGCAAAATGACGGCGGACCAGATCAAGAAAAGGATCGAAGACGAGGGCATCGAATACTTCCTATGCTCCTTCGTTGAGATGAGTGGCGCGCCCAAAGCAAAGCTTGTCCCAGCAACGAACTTTGACGAAATGTCGCAAGAGGGTGCCGGGTTCGCCGGCTTCGCGGCGGGCCATATCGGCCAGGGACCTCATGACACCGACATGATGAACATCCCGGATCTGAACTCACTCACGGTCCTGCCCTGGCGTAAGAACGTCGCCTGGCTGGCAGGCAACATCCACGTCAGCGGCGAGGCTTGGCCCTACTGCCCTCGCACCATCCTGCTCCGCCAACTCGAAAAAGCCCAGCTGGCAGGCTACACCTTCAACGTCGGCGTGGAGCCGGAGTTCATGCTGTTGAAAGAGAACGATAGTGGCCGTTTCGAGCCTTGGGACCGCTATGACACCCTCAAGAAGCCGTGCTACGATCTGCGGGCTCTCCACCGCAACCTCGATTTGATGACGACCATCATCGGTTACATGCAGGAGATGGGCTGGGGACCCTATGCGAACGACCACGAAGACGCCAACTGTCAGTTCGAGATCAATTGGCACTACAGCGACGCTTTGACCACCGCGGACCGCAACACCTTTTTTAGGTGGATGGTTCGCACCGTTGCCGAAAAAAGCGGCTTGTGGGCGACGCTGATGCCGAAGCCCTTCGGCCATCTCACCGGCAATGGCACTCACTACCACATGAGCCTGGCCGATGTGAACAGCGGCGAGAATCTCTTCCTCGACGAGAGCGACGGCCTTGGCTTGTCTCAGCGAGCCCGCTGGTTCGTCGGAGGCATTCTGGAGCATGCCGGCGCCTTGGCCGCCGTAACCTCACCCATCGTCAACAGCTACAAACGGCTCATCCGCTCCGAACCTCACTCGGGCGCCACCTGGGCGCCGGTCTATGTGACTTATGGACCGTCCAACCGTACACAGATGATCCGCGTTCCCGGACCGGGCCGAATCGAGAATCGCACCGCGGACGGAGCCGCGAACCCCTACCTCGCTTGTGCCGTCGCCCTGGCCGCCGGCCTCGATGGCATCGAGCAACAGCTCGACCCCGGCGCAGCGAACAACGAGAACCTTTACACCCTCACGGACGCCGAGCTTAGCGACCGGGGAATCCGCTTTCTGCCGACGTCCCTAAACGAAGCTCTCGACTGCCTCGAGCAGGACGAAGTCGTCAGAGGGGCTTTGGGCGAGACCTACGCCGACTACTATATTGGCGTCAAGCGGGAAGAGTGGCGCGAGTATCACCGCAGTGTCAGCCAGTGGGAACTCGACAACTACCTCAATGTGTACTAGCCCGCTTTTCTCGCCGCGCGGCGCGGCGCGGTGCCTGGGAGGTGCATCAGTACGAGACGCGCCGTTTGACGAGCGGATGTAGACCGGGTGCACGATATTTCTGTGGACACATTAGGCTCATCTTCGACACCGGGATTCTAGAAGTGACTACGAAAGAATAGGTTGCGAGCGCGGAGTGAGCGTTTGGCACAACAACGACTTTCAGTCGTTGGTCGTTCACTGCTCTCATCCCAAGTCAAGAGGGCGTCAGAATAGGACTGCAAGGCGGGGGAGGGTCCGCTCGTGTCGTCAGCAGAGACGGCGCAATCCAGACGGATCGGAGCGTCGGAGAGCCGTGACCGGCGCGATTTCCTTGAGTGGTTCGACACTGTTGAGACGCTGCAGCCTATCTGCTCTTGCCGGGCAATTCGGCCGTCAATTCTTCGCTTGCGGGCCGTGTCAGCCATTCATGGACATGCCGGCGTCGCCACCCGCCCGTGCTTGGTCTCGAGCATGCGCGTCGACCCCTCTCCCATCTGGTCCGCGAGCTTTCACCGGTCTCGATATTGTTCGCTTGGCAATATCTCGGTAGAATAATGCCCGGATGAACTCCAGCAGTTCCCCAGGGTACGATCCGCGCAGCTTCCCGCCGGTGGCCGTCACGGTGGACGTGGTTCTGTTCACAATCCGCGAAGACGCGCTTCACGTTCTCCTGATCGAACGGGGCGTCGAGCCTTTTCTCGGTTTGTGGGCGCTTCCCGGCGGATTCGTTCAGCCCGGCGAAGACCTCGAAACAGCGGCAGCGAGAGAGCTGGCCGAGGAGACGGGCGTTGGCGAGGACGAGGCCTATCTTGAGCAACTCGCAACCTACGGCTCCCCGGATCGGGACCCGCGCATGCGGGTGGTCTCTGTAGCCTACTGGGCGGCCTGCGAGAGCCTTGCAAGGCCGGCCGGCGGGGGCGACGCCGCTCGCGCGGCACTCGTTCCAGTCTCGTCGATCGAAGACGGCGGCATGGATCTAGCCTTCGATCACCAACGGATCGCACAGCACGCCTTGGATCGCTTGCGAGCCAAGCTGGAATACACCGCGGTGGCCACAAGATTTTGCCGTCCCGAATTCACCATTAGCGAGCTTCGCACTGTATACGAAACGGTTTGGAACACGAAGCTGGATCCAGGGAACTTCCAGCGCAAGGTGCGTGAGAACCTCCCGTTCAGGAAGGTTGATCCGACAGTGAGAGCTATGGCATCGCCTTTGCGTCGCTCTGACACGGACTCCGCGCGGAATCCGGTAGCGTTTTCCGTGGCGGCATCGGTCGATAGTTCGGCTTCGGGTGCGGTCGAGGCTGAGGCGCTGCCACTTTCCGACCAGGCCGACTCTACTCTGCGGGAGGAGCGGGAAGCAGGGCCGATGCACCAGATTGCGTGGGATCCCTCGCCGCTCGAGGCACCAGCTCCGACTATGCCCATCTCGAGGCGAGCCACGATGTCTCCGGGATCCCGAGGCGGACGACCTCCATCGCTCTGGACTGCCGTCGATCCCGGACTCATGCTGAATTCGCCGATTCCGAGGAGACGTTACCCGGCCTCTGGAGAATCAGGCTGAAGTCGCTTGGACGCGGTGCGCGGCACCACGCGGAGTCTGTGGCAGCGACCGACTCGGGGAATTCCGTTGTCTGCGGTCAGCGAGCTGCCGAGGAGGCGACAACTTCCATAGCATCAATCACTTGCATTGGATCCGACGGTCTGCGTGCCGCGTCGTGCGCTAGACTTACTCATGGAAACTTCATGCAACCTTAACAACAAATCACAGTGCGTTACGTGGACGCACGGCATCCTCCGCCAGAGGGCGGAATATTACGGCTTGAATCCGGCTCGTGGCCGGAATCCACTGACAGCCAAGCGGATCGTCAGGATCGCCGGCGTCGGGGTCTTGGCTGTCGGCTTGGCCTGCGGAGTGCCCGCGCGGGCCGCCGGGCCGTCCCCGGCGGAACCGAACCTGCGGATCGCGCGAAAGTCCGATGTCGATGAGCCGGAAAAACAGGCCGACATACAGCCCGATCGTAGCGACGGAACGGAGCCCGAGGAAGCTCGTTCCCCGGACAGAGCCGGGAACCGGGAGCGGACCGACCTGAACCTGCTCGGCGAAGTCGACGCGGACGCGGGTGAGAGCCGGCGCAACGAGAACGTCCAGCTCACTCTTGTCGACAACAACGTCCTCAAGGAGATCAATGTCCGCATGGGCACGAGCGCGACGATCATCCGGGACTTTGAAATTGCCGGTAGCTACTTCGGCAGCGAGTTCGGCACGCCGCCAGAGCGTCAGATTCATCTGGAGCCCTTGTCGAATCGCCTTTTGCACGGCGAGTTCTACGAGACCCACGGGAACAGCTTGTTCTCCGCACGATCGTTCTTCCAGGTCGGTGCCGTCCGGCCTGCCCGGTCGAACAACTACGGCTTGCGCCTGCAAGCGCCATTGCCGGGCGGTTCCGCACTTTCTGTCGAAGCGGGGCAGCAGAAGAACAGGGGCAGCGTCAACGGCAATGTCCTGATCCCTCGTCCGGACGAGCGCACGCCTCTGGCCTCCGACCCGGCCCTCCGGGCCATTGTCTCGAGGATTCTCGACTCATTCCCGTCCGAGGCCCCGAACCGTCCGGACATCGATCTGCGCGCGCACAACACGAACGCACCGCAGTCCATCGACAACGACCTGGCAGGAGGACGACTCGACTTGCCCGCTGGCAAGGAGGGTCGCGCTGTCCTGGACTTCCGTTTCAGGCGGCAGGCGGTCGACGCGTTCCAGCTCGTGAAGGGGCAGAATCCCGACACCACGACGGGCTCGCACGACGCTCGCATCACTTGGAGCAAGAACTGGTCTCCCGATACCACGAGCACCGTCTCAGCCGGGTTCCGGAGAATGACGTCGCTGATTGTCCAGGACGAGTCGGCGGTAGGCCCCGTCATCTGGACCGGACGGCAGCTGCAGACTCTCGGAACACCCACCGTTCCCTACGACCGCGCTCAGAATTTCTTCCGGTACGAGGGCCTCCTGGCGACTGACAAGCGCAGGCACCGGGCCCGGGCGGGATTCTCGGTGGCACGGGAGCACCTGAACGGGATCGAGAGTTCCGCCCATAACGGCCTGCTGATGTTCAGCGCCAACTTCGGGCGCGACACAGTAAGCAACCTGCGTTACGGCACGCCGACGATGCTGGCCCAGTCGATCGGGTCGACGCACCGCGGATTCCGACGCTGGAAGATGCAGGTCTTTGCCGGGGACACCTGGACCGTCGGCCGCAGTCTCACGCTGAGCCTCGGGCTGCGGTACGAACCGGCCACCCGGCCCCGTGAGGTGAACGGCCTTTCGGCGATCCCCTACCGATGCGACTGCAACAACTTCGCGCCGCGTTTCGGCTTTGCCTTCCGCACTCCCGGGCTGGGAGTGCTCAGGGGTGCCTACGGCCTCCACTATGGAGAGATCTTCGCCGCCACGTACAGCCAGGTGCGTTTCAACCCGCCCGGCAATATCCTGCTGAGCGCCGTCGACCCCGACCTCCTTAATCCGCTGGCCGGGCTGAAGACGGACTCGCTCGACCCTGGTGCCCGCAGCGGCGTCGTCCGGATCGCCCCCGATCTCGTCGCGCCCTACTCCCATCAGTACAACGCCAGCTGGGAGGTCGCGGCATCCGGAGGCTGGTACGCGCAGCTTGGGTACGTCGGCAGCCGGACGCATCGCCTGCTGTCAGCGTGGGTATTCAACCGCGCCAGGCCGCAACCGGGCGTCGAGCGAACCACCGAGACAGTGAATGCGCGGCGGCCGGACTCTCGCTATTTCGAAGTCCGTCACCTCCTCAACGGTTCGCGGGCATCCTTCGATGCGGCCCGGGCCACCGCAGGCGTTCGCGAATGGCGGGGCGCGACGGCCGAATTCTCCTATTGGTTCAGCAAGGCGATCGACTTGGGAGCGCACTACGCGAACAACGCAACGTTCCGAGACGCCTTCACGGGGATGAGCCAGACCGAATCCGATGTCCACGCTGACGTCAAGGCCGTGAGCGAGTTCGACCAGCCGCATGCGGCAGTGGTCCGCTTCGGATACCGACTTCCTCAAGTTGGTGCTCTGAAGGGCTTGTGGGGCAGGGCGTTCGGAGGCTGGCGGCTCTCCGCGGTGCTCCTCGTCAAGAGCGGCACGCCGTTCACCATCTACACCGGGTCCGATGCGCCCGGGTTCGGCAATGTCGACGGCTTGTCCGGAGATCGCCCGCATATCGTCGATCCGTCGGTTCTCGGACGAACCATCGATCATCCGGACTCGGCCAGGGAGCGCCTGCCCCGTGCGGCTTTCCGTTACATTGGCGCCGATGAGTCGCGCGGCACGCTGCCGCGCCACGCCGTGCGCAAGGACGGCATCCGGAACGTCAATCTCGCGGTCTCGCGGGAGTGGACACTCGCGGGCAGGGTTGGATTCTCACTTCGGGCGGAGTCCGTCAACCTCTTCAACACGCCCCAGTTCGCCAATCCCGGCAACGAACTCAGCGGCAGCAACTTCGGCCAGATCACGAACACCCTCAATGACGGGCGCACGTTCAGCCTCGCCGCGCGCCTGTCGTTCTGACAGGGAATCGATCTGCGGTGCAGCCACCAATTCAGAATTCTGAAGACTCGGAGCTGCGGCAAGGCTCTGAAGCGGTTGTGCAGCGCACCGCTTCCGAGGCTGGTGGAACAGCACGGGAGGGACCCCACCCGAGCATGATTCGCGTCGCGCGAGCCTCGCAAATCCGGGTCCCTCGGCGAACGACCGAGCCTGTGTTCATGCGGTTGACTGTGTCTGGACGCGCCGGCGACATTCTTTGGCAAGGCCGAACAGGACAGGGCTACCTGGTCCGGCTGACCTTGGATTCGAGCTCGTCGCGCTCCTGGTCCTGCAGCTTGCGCACCCGGCCTAGGTACTTCTGGGCCTCCTCGCGCCGTCCCAATTGCAGGAGCGTGCGTCCTAGAAGGTAGTGGCTCTCCGTGTGGTCCGATTTGAGTTCGAGGGCTTGCTCCAGCAGCGGCAAGGCATCAGCTGAGTTTCCCTGTCGATATAGCAGGCGGCCGAGTTGGTGATACGAGCGGTAATCTTGCGGTGCGAGTTCCATCGCCTGGCGGAAATCGGCCTCGGACTCCTTCTCCTTACCTCGTCTTTCGCGGACCGAACCCCGGTAGATATAGATTTCGGCATTCTCGGGAGTGGCTGCGATTGCTTGGTCGAAGTCCGCTTCGGCTTCATCGTCTCGCAGCAGGTGCCACAGCAGTTTGCCCCTATGGAATCGCGCTGAGGGAAGATCAGGCCTTGCGGCCAATGCAAGGTCCACCTCTTCGAGCGAGCGTTCGTGCTGGTCTTGCGCTTCCAAGGCCTTCGACAGCATGAACCGCAACTCAGGCGAATCCGGGTACTTGCGGAACATCTCCTCGATCACGCTCTGCGCGTCCTCGGAGCGTCCCGCTTGGGTGTACGCCGATGACAGGGAGTAGAGCACTGACAGTTCGTCGCTACCGTCGGCGCGGAGGCGTTCCAGCTGTCGAATCGACGCTTCGGGATTGCCCGCGAGGGAATGGGCCAGCGCGAGCAGATGCCGCGCTCCGCCGTCTTCGGGCCGGGCTGCGAGGTATTGCTCCAGAACGTTCGAGGCTTGAGAATACCGCCCCGACCGAAAGTGCGCCTGTGCGATATTGCGCCGGATCTCCGGGACGTCAGGCAGCAGCTCGGCGGCGACCTTGAAGTGAGGAAGCGCCTCGTCGTAGCGCTCTAGCTGCAGCAATGCCGAGCCCGCGTCGTTGTGCAGGCGAGCATTCTCGGGATCGGCCAGAAGCGCTTCATCGAAGGCAGCCACGGCAGCTGACACGTCGCCCGACTGCATCGCTTGGTAGGCCCGCATGGCAGGCGATGCAGGTTCCGGCGGGGCCTGAGCGTTCCCGATCGTCGCCCACGTGAAGACCGCAGCCCTGGTGAGAGCCTTCGCCCGCAGCCGCATCTCTCTCATGTTAGGCCCGCTTGAAGAACGCCGGCCCCGTTTCTGGGAGCCGGCGAGGAACATTCATTGCGAGCAGCCGACCTAGAACGTCAGCTTCATGCCTATCTGCATGATGCGCGGGTCGTGCGCGCTCGTGACGCGGCCGAAGGCGGCGTTATTGAAGCCCAGAGCGACGCCTTTCCATTGCGGATGATTAAAGGCATTGAAGGCCTCGACGCGAATCTGAAGCTCCACTCGCTCGCCAATCTCCACAGTCTTGCCGAGCGTCAGGTCGAAATTGGACAGACCCGGAAGGCGGATGTTCGCCCGCGCCGAATTGCCTAGTGTCCCGCGTGCCGGCTGCGCGAATGCAGCGGTATTGAACCACTCGCCGAGACTCTTGGGGCCGGCGTTGGGATCCGCAACGAGATCCGGCCGCTGCGGCCCGCCGCCACCCACCCGGCCGTTGTCGCCGGCCAGAGACGCCGACCCCATCATGCCGCTTTGGAAGGTGACTATGCCAGCCAGCGTCCAGCCTCCGAGGATCTTCTTCGCGAGTGTGTTCTGCGTGCGGCCGAACGGCAGCTCGTAGAGGAAATTCGAGATGAACAGATGGGTTCGGTCGAGGTCGGAAATGCCCCACTCGGCCGCGATGTTGCGCGGATCCTGGACCGTGTCCCCCACATTGTCCCCGTGGCTCAGGTTCTTCGAAAAGGTGTACGCCATTTCGTACATGAAGCCTTGCGCGAAACGTCGCTTCAAGGTGACCTCGAGGCCATGGTATTTCGAAGTCGCCGCCGGCTGCTGCCAGAGAATGTTGCCGAACCCCGGGAAAGGCCTGTCGGCATTAATGTTGCCGCGATCGGCGCGAGGCGCCGGGCGGTTGATGTTCGGCCGAATCCCCAAGTGCGTGGACCGGTTCCCCACGTAGGTGATGTCGACCACGGTGTCCCGCGCGATTTCCTGCTGGATGCCGAAGCTCCACTGGTAGCTGGGTGTCGCGTCCCCCTCGGTGTCATGTCCGTTCACATTGCTCGGAAGGAGGACATCCGCGTCTCCGCCGGCAGGGTTGCTCAGAAACGGGTCGAAGAGCAGGGGGTTTTGCAGAATCGGAGGCTGGAAGCTGCTCCGACCTATATGCCCTGGACCGTAGTAGACACCGGCACCGGAGCGGATCACGGTGTTGTCCCCGAACTTGTAGGCGACGCCGAGGCGCGGCCCGAAGTCATTGTACTGGCGGCGATAGGCGTCGTCACCGCCGAATTCGGCCGCGCGTGGGTCACTCGGCGTCAGCAGCCCATTCAGCAGGTTCCCGCTTCCCGGCACGATTCGCCCGTTGCTCTGCACGGTCACGGCCTGGGCGTGGTCGTAGAGTTCCGGTTGAAACGTGGAAAACAGCCCGCTTGTCTCGGCCCCTAGGACGCCTTGGAATGTCGACCAGCGGACGCCGTAGTTGATCGTGAGGTCCTGCGTTGCCTTCCAGTCGTCCTGGGCGTAGAAATCGGATTGCCAAGCTACCCAATTGGTAGGAAAGTTCTCTCCCTCTTGCTCGCGGTACGTGCGTGCCCGTCCCAGCATGAAATCAGCGACGGCATGTCTTGTCTTGCCGCCGTTGAATTGGAAATCTCCTTGAGGTCTTGTGGAATTGTCGATCCATTTGCGAATACGCAGGATCTCCATTCCGAACTTGAGGCTGTGATTCCCAGTTTGCTTCGAGATGTCCTCGCGGAACGTGAGCATCGGATTCCCATTGTCGTAGGGTACGTTCGAACCACTGATGCTCCCCCATCCTTGCGTCAGGCGGATGTCGGGAATCTTGTTGGCCGGGTTGCCCGGGAACAGCTCGGGGATGTTCAATCCGGAGGGCCGTTCCTCAACTCCCAATGCCGGCCGGTGGATCGTGTTCCATGAGAAACCGAAGGTGAACTCATTGATCAAGGTCGGATTGATGATGTTGGTCAGGCTCGAAACCATATTCTTTCCCGGCTTCGAGTACATCGATGGGATCGTGTCGAACGACTGCGCGGACCACAGAGCCTTGGCCTGACCTTGCGACCAGTCATCCTGCATGTAACGGGTCATCAGGCGCACGTTGTCGGAGAAGCTGTGATCCCCGCGAATGAGTTCCTCGTGATAGTCGGTGGGCTGGCTGGGCTGCGAGATCCAGTTCTGGTTGCCCTCGCGATTGGGCAGAGGGAAGAACCTGTCCAGCAGGATGGTGGCGTTGGGATCGATCCTGGTTGCCGGGATCTGGTTGTTCGGGAAGTCGTCGCCCGCATCGGGGTCTCTGATCGCCGCTTGGCCGCTGAAATCTCCCTGCCGCATGGCAGCAGGAGGCGTCCGCGCGAGAAGGGTGGCGCCGACGAACGAGGGGCCTCGACGAGCGTAGAAGGACTGCGAGTAAAAGAAGAAGGTCTTCGTCTTGTCCCGGTTGTAGCCTCCCAGAGAAACGGGGCCGCCGATGGTGAAGCCGTAGTGATTCAACTTCAGCGGGGCCGCTTCGGTCGCGAAGAAGTTCGCGGAATCCATCGTGTCGTTCCGCAAGAAGTCGTAGAGCGCGCCGTGAAATTCCTGCCCCCCTCCCTTGATGACGATGTTGCCGACACCGGATCCATAGCTGCCTGACTCGGCCCGGAAGTTGCTGGTGAGGAATTTCACTTCCGCGATGGCCTCGGGAGGCGGGAAGTTATTGATGCCGCGCTGCCCGCCCGTATCCATGTTCTGAATGCCATCGATGGCGTAGCGCACCTTGTCAGTGCGGCCCCCGTGCACCGCCAGCAGCGGGTTGCCTTCTTGGCCGAGACCCCGCGAGTCAGTGTTTTGGGCGATGACACCGGCGCCCAGGCGCCCGAACTGAGACCAGTTGCGACCATTGATGGGCATCTCCGCGACTTGAATTTGGCTGACCAGCGTGCTGACCTCTCCGCTCTCGGTTTCGAGCACAGGCGCCGCGCCCGTGACTTCGACGGTCGTGGTGATCTCGCCGATCTCGAGGGTAATGTCGACACCGACGCGTTGTTCAGCTTGCAGGTCGATGCCTCGGAGCGCCTTGCGTTGGAAGCCGCTTGCTTCGGCGACCACGTCATAGACGCCCGCAGCCGTCGAGGAAATCGCGTAGACTCCGTGCTCGTTGGTCTCCACTATGCGCGTGGTGCCGGTCTGGGTGTGCGTCGCGGTCACAGCGACGCCTGGAATCACCGCGCCGGTTGCGTCGGACACGGTGCCGGTAATCGTCCCTCGGCTGATGCCTTGCGCGAACGCCGTCGACGAGAAGCAGATAAAGGCCGCTACGCACCACAGAATGCCCCGGCACTGGCGTGATCGTTTATTCATTGAATCCTCCTGCCGAGTGTGTCGGCCCCTCCCAAGTCGGCTTTGTGGCTCGAGCGGGTTGTCGCATGTCCATCCTCATCAAACACAGAGGCGTTTCGGTCTCCGGCCCACCGCGGGACCCGCCGAGTGACTCTCGTCGAGACTGCGGGGCGGCCCCACGCTCTAGCCCCATTAGACTGCTAGGCATGGCGCGAGCGATACCCCGGTGGTTACTCGGCTTCGAGAGTGGCTCGAGGAATCTCGGGCCTGGGTGTCACCGGGACGGAATTGTCGTGTCGAACTCCCTGTACACGCCTATCCAATGGTTGCGGAACGCTAGATAGTCCCCCACTCCAACCGCTGGCATGTGACACTCGACGCAGTCGGCTTGTTCGATCGGGCCGCAGGCTAGCGCCGGCTCCGCAGTGCCGCCGAGGTGGCAGTTCAAGCACCTCTCGCGATAATGCGCGGCGTTCTCTCGGCGAATGTCTTCGTGGGGATTGTGGCAGCTCAGGCAGGATAGATCCGCGCTGCCGGTGAAGCAGCGGCTGCGGGCCAGGTAAGGCGGCTGGTGCCGCACGTTCCAGGCCTCCCGGTAGTCGAAGCTCGCGAAGGGGGTCTTGGGCCGGCGATGGCAGTCTCCGCAGAATTCGTTCAGTTCTGATGGGCTCAAGCGCTTGGGATTGTCAATCGCAAGCTGCGCAGCCGTCCGGTCCTCGGCGCTGATTCCGGCAATGTGGTCGGCCCCCGGTCCGTGGCAAGTTTCGCAGCGCACGCCCTGTTCTCGAACACTCACCTCGCCCGAGCGGCTGAAGGAAGTCCCTCCTGTCGAGTGACACGCGAAACAGCGCCCGATTCCCTCGGACGCGGCCGGGTAAGCCAGGCCGACCGCTTGGTGCAATGTCTCCGGCCGGCGCGATTCGTGGCCGGTTGTCACTGCGAGTCCATTTTCCTTGGTATAGAAGCTGAACGCATGCTCCACGTAGTTGCGATCATCCAATCGACTGACGAAGGTAACTCCATGGGAGCCCGCGCCGAAAGCCCACTCGAGCGGCAGGTCCAAGAGGTATTCGCCATCGTCGGCCTCCACATGGAATCCCCCCGCGTCAAGCGAATAGACGAAGCGATAGCGCGGTTCTAGCCTGAGCGGTCGCTGCGGCTGGAAGTTCTCGTAGAGAGGATGCTCTCCCGCCTGGTGGAGGGTGAGCGCATGACCGCTGGCCGACTGGCTCTCGTACTGTTGCGGATGGCAGCCGCTGCAGGCAGCCGCGCCTACGTAGGCGGACTCCTGCGATGGAGCCGGCAAAGCGAGAATCGCGAGGCACGAGAGCTTCGCTGCCGCGCGGATCAATGTTCGTCCTCCGAGGCGGGAGAACCCCGACCCTCCACAAGCGTGATCTGGCAATCCGCAGGCGTCGAGCCGAAGGCCTCCGTCCGTCCTGTGGGCCAGCGCACTTCGACTGAATCCACGAGTTCGTTGTCGCCGAGCCCGAAATGAAGGCGCTGGTCGTTGCTCGAGAGGAAGCTGCCGCCACTGCGTGCTTCCCGAACCAAGCGGAGCTGTCCGGCGCGCAGTCGAACGACGGAACCCAGGCCGTCCCTGTTTGATTCCACTCCGCGAAGCCTTACTTGAAGCCAGTGAGCTTTCTCGGCGCGATTCACGAGCAGGGTGGGAGAATCATCGAGGTTGTTCACTACGACTTCGATGTCGCCGTCATTGTCCAAGTCCCCGAAAGCTGCTCCTCGCGCCGACTTCGGGGTGTTGATGCCAGGGCCGGCCTGTGGGGAAGCGTCGACGAATCCCCCCAGCCCGGTGTTCCAGTAGACGTTCTTCGTTTGGCGAAACCGGCTCTTTCCGCCGATCTTGTCCGCTTCCGGGTAAACATGCCCGTTCACCATGAACAGGTCTTGACGCCCGTCGTGATCGACATCCAAGAACGCCACTCCCCAGCCGACGAAATGCGTGTTCACGCCGAGGCCCGCCTCGATGGTCAGATCGGCGAACAGCCCGTTGCCTTCATTGCGATAGAGCGAGGGGATGTCGTCGGCGAAATTGGTCTTCACGAGGTCCATGCGGCCATCCCCGTCGAAATCCCCGGCATCGGCGCCCATGCCGCCTTGCTCTCGGCCGTCAGCGTTCAGCGCGGTACCGGAAAGCAGTCCTTCGTCGGAAAACGTTCCGTCATGGTTGTTACGGAAGAGGACACTCGGGCTGGAGTCGCAAGCGATGTAGACGTCGGTCCAGCCGTCCTCGTCGAAGTCTCCCGTCAAGACTGAAAAACAGTAGTAGCCGCTTGGCTCGTCGAACCCGCTTTCGGCGGAAACATCGGTAAACTCCCCGGACGGGCCCTGACGATAGAGCGCATTCGTGCCGCCGGGAAGTCCGCGCGGCCCGCAGACGACAGGCCGCCCGAGATACGCGCACAGCTCGTTCTCGCCGGGCTTGGGGACCGAGTCTCGGTCGAACTCGATATAGTTGGCTAGCGCGAGATCCAGCAAGCCGTCCCGGTCGTAGTCAAGGAAGGCGCAGCCGGTGCTCCATCGCCGATCACCTCCCGGAAGGCGGGCCGTCTGGCTAGCGTCTTCGAACGATCCGTCTCCCAGGTTGCGGTAGAGAACGTTGGCGCCGTAGGCGGTAACAAACAAATCGGGCTCGCCATCATTGTCGAAGTCGCCGACGCAGGCGCCTTGTCCCCAACCGCTGCGGATCAAGCCCGCGGAGGCCGTGACGTCCTCGAATCTGAGCTCTCCTAGGTTGCGGAAGAGTCGGTTGGACGACAGATTTTCGGAAGTGTCTGCTTCCCAGCGATGGCCGTTGACCAGAAAGATGTCGAGGAGACCGTCTTGGTCAAAGTCGAGGAGTGCGACGCCGCTGCCGGTCGTCTCAATGATGTACTCCTTGTGGGCGGGATCCGCTGCTACATGCTGGAACGCGAGGCCCGCATCATCAGCAATGTCCTCGTATTGAATCACCGGCAGAGCGCCTTCAAACCGGAATCCTGGCATCGAAGCGGTACGGCCTCCTCCGGCCATGCCTTGCGCTGCAATAGCGGAAGGAAACCCGGCGATGGTCGCAAAGCAAAGCACCGCACTCGCGACACTTTTCATTAGGCCCGCCTGAAGGACTAGCCGTGCCCGGACCGAGCCTGCATGCAGGTCGAACTGCGCGACGGCTGCGAGGTCGATGTCTAGGCAGTGGCCGAGCACCTGATTCGTACTGTAGCTGCCGACGAAGGCACCAGCCAAGACGACAGAGTTCCGGTTTCGTCGGATCGGCCGCCGATCCTGTTCCCTTAGGACTCCCCGAGCCCGCCAGTCCGGGGTCGTCGACTAGGAAGACAGGCGGACGGGCGCGGTCCGCTCCGTCCGGTCAGGCAGCCGCGTAGGCCTCGTCCAGCAGTTCGACGACATGCATCACAGGCATCGGCTCCAGGAACCGGCGCGCGCCTGCCTGCAACTGCAGCATGCATCCGGGATTCGCGGTCACGATCGTGTCGGCCCGGGTCGACGCGACCATGCGCATCTTGTCTTCGAGCAACGCCATCGAGATGTCCGTATGCTCGATGTTGTACACGCCCGCCGAGCCGCAGCAGATCTCGCCGAAGGGAAGTTCTTGCAGCGTTACTCCGGGAATCGCCTGAATCATCTTCCGCGGGGGAAGCTGGACTTTCTGTCCGTGTAGCAGGTGACATGAATCCTGGTAGGTGACGACTCGTTCCACTCTGCCGAAGTTCGTGTTGAGATCGATCGAAGCTAGGAACTCGCTAACGTCTCTCATCTTGCCCGCGAACGTGCGAGCTCTGGCATGCCACCCCGGATCGTGCTCGAAGAGATCGGGGTACTCCTTCAAGACGGAGCCGCAGCCGGCGGTATTCGTGACAATCGCGTCGAACTCGCCGGACTCCAGAGCGGCGATGTTCTTCTTCGCTTGCTCGCGCCCGATTCCGCGCAGCCCGGCATGCACGTGCAACGCGCCGCAACACTCCTGGTCACCTGGAACCGTGACTTCGCAGCCGTTCTTGCACAGCACGCGCACGGTCGCCTCGTTCAGCCTGCTGAAGAACACGTTCTGCATGCACCCGGCCATCAGCGCCACTCGGTGCTTGATCTCGCCTTCGGCAGGGAATACCTTGCCGACACTGGAAAAGAAGAACGGCGCCTGCACTTCCGGCGCAAGCTGAGCAATCTCGCCTAAACGGCCTAGCTCGTGCAGGAATCCGGTCTTCCGCATCATGGTTTCCAGCCCGCTGCGCTGGTAGAGCAGAAGCCCCAGCCCTGCCGACTTGAGCAGCAGCGGGCTCCGCAAGACCTTGCTGTAGGCCAGCCATCGCAGGAATCGCTGGGTTAGCGGCCTGTGCACAGAGGCTTCGATTTGCGCCAGAGCGCCTTCGACCAAGCGGCCATACTGCACCCCGGAGGGGCAAGCCGTCTCGCAGGCACGGCAGGCGAGGCACAGCTCGATGTGCTCGACATAGTCTTCCGAGACGCCCATGCGCCCCTCGGAGACCTCGACCATCTGATAGATTCGCCCGCGAGGCGAATCCATTTCCACCCCGAGTTCCCGGTAGGTCGGGCAGGCGTTGAGGCAGAGGCCGCAATGCACGCACTTCCGCAGGTCGTCTGCCTGCGGCGCATCGACCGGAACCGCTGCCTGAGCCTGCAAGGGAGTTGAGTCAGCCTTTCGACAGATTCTCGGCAGGCCTCGCGGCACGCGCCACCAAGACCGGCGGCGTTAAGCGCCAATCTCTTGCCAGCCCTCGGCGAGTCGAGTCCAAGCCTGTATCACCCACAGTGTACTGAATCTGTCCGAATCGTGGATTTCCGCCTCACCGTCTGTCCAACCGATGTGCAGGTAATGAACTCACGAAAGCACCTCTACCCGCAACCGCCCCTTAGCACCATCGCCCAGACTCCAAATAACGAGACGGCCGGCTGACCGACGCACAGATTCTTCATCCTTCGTAGATGAAGCGCAGGCTACCTGCTGCCATTCGGCCAGAATACGTCCTACGCAGGATATGCATCGGCTCTGGTCTTTCGCCGGTGAGGCAAGCCGGGATCAAGTTTTCTCAGCGGTCAGGTCTCCGCGCTAGTTGGCCTACTAGGAATTCCAGCCCTCCGATCTCTTGTCGCAAATCGCATGGCGCAAGTCCGAACCGCAAGCCCGACGTGAGACGGTTTCTGTTATAACCCGTTAATCTGCCGCAACATCCGTAACGGCGCAGCGCCATTGCACTGCTCTAACTTAGTCCAAGGCTTAGGTGCCGGATCCCCAAACTGGGACACTGAATTGCGAGATCTTCCCCGATCAACTCTACCACCCAAGCCCTCATTTCGTAGCGCACCTGCATCCGGGCATGCTTCAAGGCGGAGAATACCGTGTCTCTTGCGGCTGACACAGAAAGCAGATCCAGTTCTACGAGAACCTGAAATAATCTGACTGTATCGAGCAGAACCGCACGAGGCCAGCGAGCTCGAAAGATCTTAGTCGCTTTCTTCTCATCGATTACAGGCACCATCGGATCGGAGCGGGTCATCGCATATGCAATCGTGGCCGCTTCTCCATCGTCCAAACTCTGGGCCAAGTTCTGTGACGTTAGGTCGCCAAACAGGTCTTGGTGTTTAGGCTCTAGAGAAACAACTGCCACGAGTCTGCGATTCTTCCAATCAAGTAACTCGCCCGTTGCATCCAGACCGGTAACTGGGTGTCGCCGAACCTCCCGGAATGCCTGTCCTACGATACGCACTTCACCGGGAAAAGCCTCCAACACCCTGTCTCCGAAATTGCTGCCCAAGAGATTGATCACCACACTCGCGTCCAAAACTAGGGTAGTTCGGGAAAGGTCAATCGAGTGGGATGGCAATCTCATCCTCCTCGGCACCCCACACGTCGTCGACCATCTTGCGTACGTCGACTCGATCAAGATCTAACATGCGTGACACCTGCCCCTCGGAGAGCAGACCTCTTCGCAATGCAGACGTAACGAGGTGAGTTAATCGAAAGCTGGTATGACGAGTAGGCTTTCCAGAAAGAGGGCCTTTCAGGCCTCGATGGGCAATCTCTTGTGTGAACCCACGGTCACGAAGGCTTTCAAATGTACCATTAGGCAATAACTCGAGGCGCTCAAGGCGTCGACATATTGCCTCAAGTGATACATGGAATATTGACGCCATGAACACCAAATGACGCGGTGTAAATTTTCGATTCACCTCGACCAGTTCTCTGAATCTCTGACGGACAGCTACAGAGGGCATCAAGAACGCGTACGAAAACGAATTTGCGAATCGTTCTTCTTCGCCTGCATCATCGTCCTCACGGAAGTATACTATATCACCGAATAATCGGCTAGAAAGGAAATGACCGATCTCATGACACGCAGTCATTGACTGACGTTCCCGTGGATGATTCGCATTCAATAAGATACAAGCTCCGACCGTTTGATCATATCCAAATAGTCCTGAAATTGATGAGGAAATATCCCGAATAAAAACCCGAATACCTAGCTCAATTTCGATTAATGAAACAACATCATTTATTGGAGATAGCCCAATTCCAATCCGGTGACGTAACGTCAACGCAGCCTCTTCTGCTTGCCGGTCAATTGCCCCGCGAACGATCGGGAACTCAGGAACTATAGTCGGATTCACTCGGACTCCAAGGAGGTTTTCCAGTTCTACCATCGCTGACGCAAGCTTGTTCAAGAGCAAAATTGCTTGTACCGTCGATTCTGGCCTGCTCGTACCTCGGCGAAATCGAGTACATAGGTCAAGATGGACAGTATCACCGGCCAAAAGACGGTTGACAGACGTCATATAGCACACTGCAAATGACTGGAGTTCGTCCAGCCGCAAGCGCCTCTTTCCGTTCTCGATTGCCACAAGCGTTGGTCTTGAAACCGATAACTTGCTTGCAACTTGTGATTGAGTCATTCCCGAGGAGAGGCGAGCTTTCCGCAAGCGAAGTCCCAGTGTAGACCTGTCAATATTCTCAAGATGCGACATCAGTTGATCTCATATCTTCGGAGTAGACTTTGCTGCGAGAATCCATCTTTGAACTTCATCCACTCAGATGCCTGAATCTTGAAAAGATCAGAGACCGACTTTGCCAATGAGTGAAGATCCTGTTGATTATACAAAGCAAGTTCCCATCCACAGCGCCGAAATTTCGGATTGTCGGGATCCAGCCAGCCGAGCTGGGCGGCAGCTTCCATGACGTGAATAGCATGTGACGCGATGTCTTCATCATTTTGATTTGTGTCACGCTCAAGACAACCGGACCTACACTCGCCTAGCATCGATCGGGACAAGTTGTCCCAAGAATATTGCATATCTTGGAGTCCCATAGAATGGAGAGCGAGTCTTCGCATTAGACATCCGCTACAAATCCCACAATGCGATGCACCTAGTTTGTCCCGGTACCCTCGGACACATGATATCGTGTCTCGCCAACGATCGTCGCGATGGTGAAGTGCATTCCTTAGAACTTGTCCCTTTGTACGGAATAGTACAGGGTGTTCAAACGATATCCTCGATCCCAGCAGAAAGTTTACAAAGCTACTGAGCCGAGCCGTGAAACTTGGATGAGTTCCGACATATGGATATTCGTCACCGTATGGTAACAATATTGGTCCAATCGAGCTGATACCATTCTCGCCAATCAAAACACGGGTCACTCCGAGTTTCGCGGCAGCAAGCGCAGCTAGAGCATGAAACAGAAAGCTTCTGCTCCGGTACGAGGGTTCCGGATGTTTGCCGACCTGAAGCGATATAGGTATGTCCAGGCGTGTTCCGGAACCAAGCGGACTGTGCTCGAGCTTCCAGCTGCGGGAGCGATCGGTTGTTCTTGACCTTGAATGAATCCGGAGAGGGCCCATGGTATGGAATTTGGCTGATTGCAATAGCCATTGCGAGTAGCTGTCGAGTCCGTTGCTGAATGGAATCACGACATCGGAGACTTGTGAGAAGTCAATTGACGACTGTCTAGTCACTAGCGGTTCGAAGCCGTACCGAAACTGAAACTCCCAATTATCTCCAGTGACGAACGTGATAGCGTCTCGAAGATGAGTACTTGTCTGGTTGTCCGACCACATGTCCGGATCGCTGACCGGGATGCTGAGTTGAATGTCCCTCCTCCACCCCGAGCCCCGGCGACGCCTAACTCGGCGATCGGCGAAAGCGATCGCGCCGACGAGCAAGACGAGATCCTGTTCTACAGCGCTAAGCGGGTTGGCGGCGAAGTCCTGTATACGTTGCGGGTCGATCTTTAAACCGTCTCCGACGATGCATTCGATCTGATCGTCGGGAACAGTCGTGGCTTCGGACCTATGCGCTATCCACACAGATGCTTCATTCACGGCTTAGCTCCGCTTCGAAGAGGGGGCGCACCCAAGAGATTCTCGTCGAGTGAAAGAGTCCGCTTCCCTGAGTTAGGGCTCTGCGACAGCCCTTTCACGAGATAGTCCTCCGCCACAGCCCTCAAGTCCACCCAATTCAAGTCGCTACGCATTTGGTTGCGGCAACGTCGCGCCTCGCTGTCGCGGTCAGGATGCGCTACGGCTTCGAACGCACGTATGTCGCTCTCAATTCTGACTTGCAGCGCTTCTTCTACGCTCCTACCTACGGCCTCTAGCAAATCCGGCCCATCCACATCGAGGTGGTAGCGCATCGATTCAAGGATCTGTCGTTCCAAAGGGCCGCCCCTGCTGGACGGTCAGCATTCAGCGTGCCCATTCGATGGGGACCCCGAAATGTCAGCGGATGTCGAAAGTAACCGTCGGATCCCAGATTGGAAGTCTCTAGTAATCTCCCGTTGGCAATAGTCCCAGAGTGCTTCGAGGAGTGCTTTTCGGCCGCGTCCGGAATGCACATCGGCCTCTCGCGAGTTGCATTTCATCCAGCGACGTACCTTAGGCGGCCTAGGCACACGCTTGAAGATGTCATCTCGCATACCGTTCATTGTACCCCCGAATCTGACATTGTCAAGAATTAATAGCAAATCACTTATCAATGTCGAAACAATGTCTGGGGCGCAACGGTCGGGCTCCCGGATCCGCGTTGGCAGGTTCCCGCCGCCCGCGACACGAGCCCTACGAAAGGATGTCCTTGTGGACGAGCCCCGCGACGTCAGTCAAGCGGAAGTCGCGTCCGGAGAATCGGTATGTCAGCTTTTCGTGGTCCATGCCGAGCAAGTGGAGCACTGTCGCGTGGAAATCGTGGATGTGCATCCGGTCGACTGCCGCGTGGTACCCGATCTCGTCTGTCGCCCCGTACTGGAAGCCCTTCTTCACGCCGGCGCCCGCCATCCAGATGGTGTATCCGTACGGGTTGTGATCGCGGCCGTCGCCGCCCTGGCTTACTGGCGTGCGACCGAATTCGCCCGCCCAGATCACCAGGGTTTCCTCAAGCATGCCGCGAGCCTTGAGATCCTTCAGCAGGCCTGCGATCGGTTTGTCCACTTCCTTCGCATTCCTCTCGTGCCTGTTGTACAGGTCCGAATGCTGGTCCCACTTGTACGAGTGAGTGCACTGAACGAAGCGTACGTCCCGCTCGCTCAGCCGCCGCGCGAGCAGGCATTGCCAGCCGAAGTCCGCTGTCACCGGATCGTCGAGGCCGTACAGCTTCTGCGTTGCCTCCGACTCCTTCTCGACCTCGAATGCCTCGGGGGCCTGCACCTGCATCCGGAAGGCCAGCTCGAACGACTGGATGCGCGCCTCGAGCCGCGGGTCGAACTTGCGCATTTCCGCGTGCCGCCGATTGACGTTCCGCAGCATGTCGAGTTCGTAGCGCTGCCTCTCCAGCGAAAGGCCCTTGTTGGCGAGATACTCGATCGGCTCCCCCTGCACCTCGGAAACGTTGAGGCCGGCGTGGCCGATCGGAGTGCCTTGGAAAGACCCTGGCAGGAAGGCCGACGACCAGTTCTTGGCGCCCCCGTGCGAAAGCGCCGGCTTGATGGTGATGTAGCCCGGCAGGTTCCTGTTCTCCGAGCCCAGGCCGTAGACCACCCAGGATCCCAGGCTGGGCCGCGTGAACGTGCTGGAGCCCGTGAAGGTCTGCAGCAGCGCCGCGCCGTGGTCCACGCCTTCGCCGACCATTGAATGCACGAAGCACATGTCATCGACGCAGTCGCGGACGTGGGGAAACAGATCGCTCACCTGGATCCCGCTCTGGCCGCCGGGCTTGAAGTCCCACAGCGGCTTCATGAGCGGGCCCGGCTCTTCGTCGTCGAAGGCCAGCGGACGTTCAATCGGCAAAGGCTCCCCGTCGTTCGCGACGAGATAGGGCTTGTGCTCGAACGTGTCGACCGACGACGGGCCGCCGTGCATGAACAGGAAGATGATTCGCTTGGCGCGCGGCTCGTAGTGCGGATTGCGCACCGCCAGGGGGTTGGCTGGATCGAACGCTACGTCGGTAGCTCCGGCGAGGTTCCGCTCGAATAGCCCGCCCAGGCCCAGCATCCCGAAGCCGCATGCCGCGTCCCGCAGCATGCCCCTGCGAGTCACTGGCTGGACCGCGTTCATGTGATCGATCATCTTCCGGTAGTTCATCGCTTGTCCCTGGATGCCTCGCATGGCCGGCCGGTTGCGGGCCGGTTCCTTAGTCCACGTAGATGAAGTTGTTCGATGCCAGCAGGATGCGGCAATAGCTCTGCCACGCCTCCTGCGATGTCGCTCCCTCGAACCGCGACGAGAACCCGCCGAGATACGACATCGCCCCGTCGAGTTCCGCCGAGTCCGGCTCGCGCGTCAGGATGCTTAGGTATGCCTGCCGCACCCGATCCGATTCGCTCCAGTCGCTGGCCTCCAGCAGCTGATCGGCCAGGTTGCCGGCGCGGTTCTCGACGAAATCGCTGTTCATCATGAAGAGCGCCTGGGGCGCCACGTTGGTGACCGGGCGCCTGCCTAGGGAGGTCACGGCGTCGCCGAAATCGAATAGGTTGAGCAGCGTGGGCAGGTTGGCCCTTCGCAAAGGGAGGTACACCATCCGCCGGGTCGAACTGGTCGGGTCGATGCTCAGCCGGTCGTTCGAATTCTCGCGGTCGGTGCCGAACCCCGACTGCAATGTGCCGCCCATCGTGAGGTCGATGGACCTGTCGACGGCTAGCATGCCGTCGCGGATCTCCTCGATGTCCAGGCGCCTGCGGTTGAAGTGCGACAGCCGCTGGTTCGACGGGTCGAGCTCGGCGGCGGTGTCGGTCGCGACGCTGCTCATGCGATAGGCGTTCGAGAGCATGATGCGCCGGTGCATGCTCTTGACCGACCAGCCGTCTTCCACGAAGCGCGTCGCCAGCCAGTCCAGCAGCTCGGGATGCGTCGGAAGAGCGCCGAGCTTGCCGAAATTGCTCGGAGTCCGCACGATTCCCTCGCCGAAATGCTTCTGCCAGATGCGGTTGACCATCACCCGGGCGGTCAGCGGGTTGCTGGGCGAGGCGATCCAGTTGGCCAGTTCCAGCCTTCCGCTGCCGCTCTTGACCGGCTCTTGGTCGAAGCCCGCGATGATCGCCGGAAAGACCTTCGGCGCCGGCTCGCCCTCGGAATTGTAGTCGCCGCGCACGAAGACCCTCTGCTCGAGCGTCCGGCCCTCCTCGACGGCGTTCGCCATGGGAGGCTCGGCCGAGGCGTTCGCCTTCAGCTCCTTGAGTTCCACGTGGAGCTTCGCGAGGGTATTGCGCGTTTCCGGCTTCAGGATGCGTTTGCGCTCCTCACCCGAGAACCGCAGCGGCGCGCCCTTGGCGTGATAGACGTCGAAGAAGAAACGGTCCCGGCCCGCTAGGAACCTCGGCTTCGGCGGGGGCGGCATCGAGCCATTCCTTAGGAGTTCGATGGCGCTCTTGCGCCAGCGGCGGATCGTGTGGTGCCACTCCTTCAGTGCCTTGCCGAATCGCTCTTGGTATGCGGCGGCGGCTGCTGGCCGGTGAGACGCCATTGCTTCGTCCCACTTGGCGAGCTGGACTCTCGGCCCGTCGGCCGGCCCGAGGTACTCGATCCATTTCTCCAGCAGCGCTTGGTCCAGCTTGCGCTTCGACGCGATCTCGGACGGCTCGCCGCCGTCCTCGTAGCACTCCCGTGCCCCGAGCAGGTAGTCGGCGGTGCGGTCCGCGATCGAATCGATATACTCCTCGATTTCGATGTCGGCGAGGTTGTCGAGTTCGATTTGCTTGTTCTTGATGACCCGCTGCTCCGATTCGTAGCGGTCGTACTCGGCCTGGGGTACCAGCGGCTTGTAGAGCAAGCCCGAGACATGCGACTCGGGATCGCGGAAGTTCCGCGTCGACGCGAACATCCCTGCTAGGGAATAGTAGTCCTTGGTCAGGATCGGATCGAACTTGTGATCATGGCAGCGGGCGCAGGCAACCGTCATCCCCAGCATGGCCTTCGACACCACCTCGACCTGCTCGTCGTAGACGTCGTACAGCATGCGCTTCTTGTCCTGCTGGGCGACCGCCTTCGGCCCGAGCGCCAGGAATCCAGTGGCGACGATCCCGCGCCGGTTCACGCCGTCGGGCTCGGTGGTCGGTAGCAGGTCTCCTGCAATCTGCTCGCGAACGAACTGGTCGTAAGGCAGGTCGTCGTTGAAGGCGTCGATGACAAAGTCGCGATACTTCCACGCGTAGGGATAGCGGTGGTCCTCGTCGTTGCCGGTCGAGTCCGCGTAACGCGCTACGTCGAGCCAGTGGCGGCCCCAGCGCTCGCCGTAGGTCGGAGACGACAGGAGCCGCTCGACGACGCGCTCGTGAGCCTTTGGCGACTCGTCCGCAAGAAAGGCCTCAGCCTCTTGCGGCGTCGGTGGGAGCCCTGTCAGGTCGAATGTCGCGCGACGCAGCCAAGTGAGCTTGTCAGCAGGACCGGCTGGCTCCAATCCGTGCACTTCCAGCTTGGCCAGCACGAACCGGTCAACAGGATTCTCCGCCCAGGCACGGTTCTTGACATCGGGGAGTTGCGGGTCGGCCACTGGCTGGAAGGCCCAGTAGCTCTGTTGCTCCTCCGTGAAGGTACCCTGCTCGTCCTTGGGAATCATTGCCTCGCGGTGCTCGGCACCGGGCCATGGCGCTCCCTGGCGGACCCAGGAGCGGAACACCTCGATCTCTCCCAACGGGAGCTTTCCGCCGGGCGGCATCTTGACGCGGCCCTCGTAGCCCACAATGGCGAGCAACCTGCTGGATTCGGGATCGTTGGCCGAAATTAGTGCGGCCTCGTCGCGTGCCGCAAGGAATCCCTCAACTCCGGAAAGGTCGATGTTGCCGCTCTTGAGCTGCGCGTTGTGGCATGCCTGGCACTTCGCTGCCAGCAGGGGCCGAACGTGCTTCTCGAAGTGTTCTAGGCCACTCGACTCAGCCGCAAAGGCTGACGAAGCCGCGAGGAGGGCAATCTGTATTCCGCCTGTGGCCAGGCTAACGGATCCGAGCGCTTTCATAGTCGGAAACACTCCTCACATCTATGACCATAGCAAAGGATTCCCCGATCGGACTGCGGCTCGTCGCACATCTCGCTCGCCTCTCCGATAGCCGCCGAGCAGGCCGGGGGCAGCAATGCCCCCGGCCTGCTCGGCGGCTTGCGACCGCTCAATGCCAGGCCCGTGACCCGGCGTGGCGAATCGACGCGCGCGACCGGATGTGCGGTGGCTAGGTCGATGCCGATCGAATGTGCTGCGCACACCCGCAGCGCCCACGCGGGTGTCCCCCGGTGCCGGAATCTCCATGTCTAGCGCATCGAGATGACGACCACATAAGACTAGAAACTCATCTAGTAATGTTTCTTGATAGTCATAAAAAGCCGAGTAATACTCGACAATAGAAAGAACAAACACGTGCCGACTCGACTCGGTACGGAACCAACTCATGAGGTGAGCATGAAACCCATCGACGAATCGGAATCGAGCGAACGCGTGACTGCGGCTGCGCTCTTCACGCTGCTCAGGGCCGTTGACCCTGACAGTCTGCTCCCTTATACTGCGGTACGCGAAGTGGAGGCGATGGCGGGAGAGAGGATCTTGGCTGCGGTCGAAGCGATGCGAGCCGAGACCAAGGCGGAATTCAGCCAGATCAGGGCGGAATTCAGCGGCACCAAGTCGGAATTCAGCCAGATCAGGGGGGAATTGGGCGGGATCAGGGCGGAATTGGGTGAGATGAAGGCGGTTATCGCCTCGAATACTGCAGCAATCGTCTCGAACGCCACCGCCATCGCTTCAAACGCGGCGGCAATTGCTTCGAACACGGCGGCACTGCAGGACCTCACGGTTTCTCAGGCTGAGATGAAGGCCGACTTGAGGGCGCTAGGCGGAACTTATAAGCAAATGTTGTGGGTCCTTATCGGCATACTAGCTACGGCCTTGACCAGCGCCGTGGTAGCTTTGCTCGTCCAAGTCTTCACGAAGTGAGACAAGTGGTCGCCTGCGTTCGAAAATGACCGGATCCGGCTTCTCCAGCCGGCATCGTCAAACACTTGGGCACGTCGGATTGCGGGCAGTGCTTCAACCGCTGCCCGTGTGCTCCGGTTCCGCCCTCCATCCCGGAATATCCTCCCCTGCGGATTCGGTTTCCGGATGCCGCGTTCCCACGCCTGAAGGGCATGCAGGGGCGCTGAATTCCACTTGACGAACGATCCGGGAGCGGATAGTATATCCGTGGACATCGTATGTCCGGCCTCGCTCGGCCCGAGCGGCTCTCGCCATCACGCTTAAGGAGGCTGCAATGCGTGTAACAGATCTGTGCCGGCTCGGAATTCTAGCGGCCGCCTTGTGCCTGTTCGGCCACCCGACACTGGCCCAAACAGGCCAGCTTCAAGGAACGGTCACCGATAGCACGGGGGCGGTGATCCCCGGAGCCGAGTTGACCCTGGCGAACGTCGCCACGGGAATCGCCTCGGAGACCGTGACGAACGAGACGGGACTCTACACGTTTCCGCTCCTGCAATCCGGCAGCTACGAACTGAATGTGCTGAGCGCCGGCTTCAAGCCAGTGACGCAAGGCGGCATTGTCATGGAAACCAGCACTGTGAGGACTATCGACATCCAGCTTGAATTGGGCGACGTCACTGAGACCGTGACGGTCGAGGCGGCGGCGCCGCTGCTGCAGGCGGAAACGTCCACAGTGGGCCAGCTGATCGAACGGACCACTGTGATGAACATGCCCGTGGAGAGCCGCCGAGCAGCGTCCCTGGTTCGGTTGACCGGAACCGTGGTGTTCCGCAACGAGGGGGCCGGCGGGGAGCAGTTGCCCTTCTTCTCCATGGCCGGGGGGCGATCACGCAACCAGATGTGGCAGCTCGACGGCACCTCCGTTCAGAACTCCACGATCGGCATCGCGCAGCTCGGGTTGAATCCCACGTCCGAGTCATTGCAGGAATTCAAGGTCGAGATTAACAATCTCTCCGCCGAGTACGGCCGGACTGGCGGAGGGTTCATTCTGATGACAACTCGTTCGGGAACGAACGAGTACCATGGCGCCGGCTACGAGTTTCTGCGAAACGACGCGCTGGACGCCCGAACGTTCTTCGCGGCCGGCAAGGCGCCCCTGCGGTACAACATTTTCGGGTTTTCCGTCGGCGGGCCGGTCAAGAAGGACAAGACCTTCTTCTTCTTCAACTGGGAGGGCGCGCGACGCAGGACGGGACGGACATTCTCAAGTGACGACATTCCCCATCCGCCCGAGGTGCAGGGGGATTTCTCGAATCGCGTCGACACGAGCATTCTGGACCCCTTGACGCGAGACCCTTTCCCGAATCACACGATTCCGCAAGCCCGCATGGACCCGCTCGGCCGGCAGTTCGCCGGATTCTACCCGCAGCCCAACCGCCCCGGGAACGACATCACCCGGCGTCCCCGCGACAACTATCTGTTCAATGTCTCGAACCCCTTGGACCAGAACAGCTACACGACGCGCATCGACCATTACTTCGGGCCCAGCGACCGGATCTTCGGACGCTATACCGCCTCGCCCAACGTCGCGGTGAACCTGCCAAGATTCCCGGTCGAGGTGGCGGATCCCAATGCCGCCAACATCAGCAACGACCACGACCAGGTGACCATCGCCTGGGTCCACAACTTTTCGCCGGGCGTGATTAATGACTTTCGATACAACTGGGGCAACCGCCAGCACATCAACCGATCATTCGGCTGGGAATCTGGGAAGAACGGCGAACTGGGCGTCGGGGGCGTCGATCCCTCGTTCTTCGCCAGCATCTTCCCGACAGGCCTCACGCGACTGGGTGCGGGTAACCACGAGCGGGTCGTTCCGATCGTCAAGACCATTCAAGCCATCAACAACCTCACCTGGATCAAGGGCAGCCACCAGATCAAGATGGGCTTCAACTTCCGCTACTCTCGGTTCCAGGACGAGCAGAATCAGCGGGCCGGTGGATTTTTCAATTTCAACGACCGCGCCACTGGCGACGGGATGGCCTCGCTGCTGCTCGGTTGGACAACCGGCGCGACACTGCTGGACAACGAGCCCATTCACCCGCGAACCGACTACATCGCTGGGTTCGTACAGGACGACTGGAAGGTCACGCCAACCCTCACGCTCAACCTCGGGCTTCGCTGGGCAATGGACTCGCCGCGATGGGAAGAGGACAACCAGCAGAGCGGATTCGACATTACGCCGATCAATCCTGTCTCCGGGACGCCTGGAGTCGTGACTTTCGCGGGACTCGACGGCTACGACAAGTACTCCCACGATTTCGACCTCAACAACTTCGGTCCTCGCCTCGGCTTCGCGTATCGCCCGAAGGATGACCTTGTCGTGCGAGGCGGCTACGGGGTTGTCTTCTATCCGGTCTACATCAGCCAGGTGGCAACTCGCTTCAGCGCGGGCTTCAGCAGGCTGGCATCGTTCTCCTCGACCGATGGCGGGTTCACGCCCGCATTCCGCTTCCAGGACGGACTCCCGCCGCCTCCTCCCGGGGAAGCCCTGGATCACTCGTTCGGAGCGGTGCCGCTTGGATCCCGTCCACGCTTCTCTCCGGAATTCCTGCAAGACAACCACAGCAACGGTTACTCGCACCAATGGAACTTGACGGTCCAGAAGCAGCTTCCGGGCAACAGCGTATTCGAGATCGCATACCTGGGGAACGTAGGGCATCAATTGAGTTCCAACATCTTGAATATCAACATGATTCCATTGGTGAACGGTCGCGGCCCCGAGCGCCAGGACCAATCGTTGCGACCGTATCCGCAGTTCAATAACGTGAACTTGGTCTACCCGGACTTCGGCAATTCGAGCTATCACGCTCTGAACGCGAAGCTAGAGAAGCGCTATTCCGGTGGATTGAGCTTCTTGATGAACTACACATGGTCGAGGTTCATGGACGACGTCGAGGCAGCAACCGAATTGGCCGGCGGCGCCGGGAATGGCTACCAGCACATCGAGCTCCGCTACCTCGACAAGGCCTTTTCTGGCAACCACACGCCGCATCGGTTCATCGCCAGCATCGTCTACGATCTCCCGGTCGGCAAGGGGCGAGCGATCGAGATAGGCAACGCCGCCCTCAACCAGATCATTGGCGGGTGGGGCGTCGGCACGATCACCGAACTACGGTCCGGGATTCCCTACGGCGTGGTCGAACGGACCAATCGCAGCAATACCTTTTCGCACTCGCAACGTCCTAACCTGGTCGGCGAGCCGGAATTGTCAGAGGGGCGATCGCGCTCGGAATTCCTCAGCGAGTACTTCGACACGTCCGCATTCGACACTCCGGATGTCGGGGCCTTCGGGGATTCACCGCGCACGCTGTGTTGCGGGCCCGGCTTCCTCGGTGTGGACATCTCCGCTCACAAGTGGTTTGACTTCACCGAGAGCATTCGAATGCAATTCCGGACGGACTTGTTCAACATCATCAACCGCCCCAGTTTCCGCAATCCTGGAACGGTTCGGGGACGTGGTGACTTCGGACGTATCGGCGGGATCTTGGTCGGTTCGACAGGGAGGCAGATTCAGTTCTCGCTTCGCTTGGAGTTTTGAGCTACGCCAGATCAGGCGAGCGCATCGGATCGGAGGCGCGGCTGCGCTGTTCACGATGATCCGGGCCATTTGCCCTGACACTCTGTTGCCCTGATCAGCGCCGTGGTCGCGTTGCTTGTCCAAGTCTTCGCGAAGTTACGCGGGTACTGGCCTTATGTCGATCCTCAACCCGCGCGGACGGACCTGATTGCAATGTCGCCCGCTGCGACGGCAACGCTACGCCCAAGTGCGTTGGCGCGATCTAGTCTTCCGGGCGGCCGGACCGGCACTAGCGAGCCTTGTCGGGCAGATGTCGCCGCCCTCGAATGAAGTCTCGCCGCCGGTGTCCGACGAGCCACTGCGGCGGCCCAACACCGATCACTTGGCACGAGGAGGCCCATTGCCGGCGGATTGCAGCCGGTATGGGGCAGGGCCCGTGCCAGTCAGGACTCGCGCGATGGCTTCTCCGATTGCATGGGTCGCCTGCATTCCAAGGACGGCGTTGCCTCCCGCGAGCTCCGGCTTTCGGTAGTGTCGTGACTAGCGGAGCCGCTCAATTGCCGCGAATCGAACCGGATGGCGCAACTTCTCCGCTCCTGCGGTGTTCTTTCTACGATGGGCTCGCGTCGGTGCGAGTGGAATGACCGACTCAAGCGAGTTCGAGGAGTTTGTTAGGAGATACCAGGACATGGTGTTCGGCGTCGCTGTCCGGTTGCTTGGCGACCCGAGCGAGGCTGAGGACGTCTCTCAAACTGCGTTTCTCAGGGCATTCGAGCGCTTCGACATTCTCCGTGCCAACCCAGCCGCTGGAGGCTGGCTGAGAACCGTGACGACGAATCTATGCCTCAACCACCTCAAGCGGGTCCGCTCCCGCTTCCGGCTCTTCAGCCAGCGGCGAGCCAGCTCGGAAGGCTCTCCTCTGTCCTTCGAGGAGTCTCTTGTCGCTCCGGAATCCCCGGCCGACGACTTGGAACGCAGGGAGGAACACGCTCGGCTGGAGAGCGGCATCCGCCAACTGCCTGCCCACCAACGGCTTCCACTCGTCCTGTTTCACTTCCAGCAGCGCAGCTACCGCGATATCGCGGCGCTGCTCGAAGTCTCTCTGGCAAAGGTCAAGTCCGACATACACCGGGGCCGTGAGGCCCTCCGCCATCTCATGGAGACCAACGATGACTCCCGCTGAACTCGAGTCGGTGGTTGGCCTCAGGCTGGCTACCTTGCCCGACCTGAAGGCTCCGGCCGGCCTTGTGTCCAAGATCATGGCTGGCGTTGACCGGATGGCGCGCCGGCCCTGGTATCGGCGCACTTGGCTCACTTGGCCGCCTGTGTGCCAGGCGGTTTCGGCGGCCGCGTTCGTCGCCCTTGTCTGGCTGGCAGGCTCGGTCCTGGACCGGCTTGCCGGCCCCGAGACATCTGCCGTGGCTGGAGCCACCCGTATCCTTTGGCGGCTTGTTCTCGAGCCGAACGCTTTCTACTTGGCCGTTTCGGCCTGTGCGATGGGCGTCTCCAGCGCCCTGTATTGCGCGGCGATATCGCGCATGCTCTGGGAAAGGAGCCCGGATCGATGAAGAAAATCAATGGCTTGCTGTTAACATGCGCAGCCGCGCTGGCCCTCTCCGCTGGCAGCAGTTTCGCCCAGGCCCCCGAAGTGCCGGACCCCTCTGGGGCTCCCGAAGCTCGCGAAGCTCCGGCCGAGAGGGACGCGCCGAGACCCCAGTCGATCGAGCGGATCGGTTCGGACTACACGCTTCCCGAGGGCGAGACGGTGAGGGAGCTTGTCGTGATCCGCGGCGAGGCATTGATTGCCGGCGAGGTGGTTCGCGACGTGGTTTCGATTATCGGCCAGGCTCGCGTCGCGGGCACGGCTGAAATCGGCGGCGATCTCGTGGTGTTGGCTGGCCCGCTGACGATCGAATCGGGTGCTGTCGTCGACGGCGACATCGTGGTCATCGGCGGTTCGCTCGACGCGCCACCGGACTTCAGACCGGGCGGCGACCAGATCTCGCTGGCTTCGTTCGTCGGACCCGGTCCTTTCGCATCTGTCCTGCCTTGGTTTTCCAGCGGATTGCTCTTGGGACGGCCGATCGTTCCCGAGCTGCCTTGGGTTTGGGCCGTCGTGCTCGTCGCCGCGCTCATATACCTGGCGATGAACTTCATCTTCGAGCGGCCGGTAAGGAATTGCGCGGATGTCCTGGCGGAAAAGCCGCTGACCACTTTCCTCGTCGGCCTCCTGGTCCTGCTCCTGGTCGGCCCGCTGACGGGATTGCTGACCATCTCGATCATCGGTCTGCCGATCGTGCCGTGCCTTTGGTTGGTGCTCCTGCTGGTCGGCCTGTTCGGAAGGGCCGGGGTCTTTCGCTGGGTCGGCGCGAGGGTCATGGCGGAGGAATCTCCGGGAGACCGTCTCGAGGCCGCGCGCTCGCTCGGGATCGGCATGGCGGCAATCTGCCTGATCTACATGGTCCCGGTGCTTGGCTTCGTGACGTGGACCGCGGTCGGCCTCTTCGGGCTCGGTGCCGCGGCGACCACCGTGTTCGCGGGCTTGCGCCGCGAGCATCCGGCCGCGCCGGTCTCGGAAGCGAATCTCGTGGACAGGCCGGACTTGAATCCCGCGGCAGTTGCCGCGCCTGGAGAGGTCGAGGGTGACGCGGCGTCGTCCTGGCAGCAGGGACTTGCCGAATATCCGGCCGCTAGCTTTGCCAGCCGCTTGGGCGCGGTAGCGCTCGACGTCATGCTGCTGGCCGTTGCGTCCGTGCTCCTGGATTTCGGGGTTGGCAAGGCTTTCGTCTTGTTCCTGGTCTATCACGTCGTGCTTTGGGGCTGGAAGACCACCACCGTCGGCGGCATTGTCTGCCAGCTGCGGGTCGCGCGGGTCGATGGCCGACGGCTGCAGTTCTCCGACGCACTGGTCCGCGGGCTCTCGTGCATCGTTTCGGTCGTGCCCGGGGGGCTGGGCTGGCTTTGGATCCTGTGGGATTCGAAGAAGCAAGCCTGGCACGACAAGATCTCGGGGACCTACGTCCTGCGGGTGCCCTCCAGCCTTCCGCTTCCGTAGCGGCCTGCGGCTGGAATCCGCCTGTGCCCGCGGCAAGGCCCTTACGGTGCTGGCGTGATCAGCCCCCGGAGAATGGCCCGGCCGTAAGGCCGCAGCTTGATGACCGGTTCGACGCCACCCTGGAACTGGTCCGCGATCTGTTGCAGCCGCTCTACGACTTCCGGATGCTGCGCGGCGATGTCGATGCTCTCGGACGGGTCGCTGTCCAAGCGATAGAGCTGCGGAGGTTTGAACTTGCGTTGCTTGCGCGGCCGTCCCTCCTTGCCCAGGGCACGCTCCCGGATGTGCAGCTTCCACGGGCCGGAACGGACCGCATTGACCTTGTTGCGGTTGCTGAAGATCAAGTCCCGCTCCGGCGCGACACCATCGCCCCTGAGCAGCGGAAAGATGTCCGCGCCGTCGTAGGCGCGGTCTTCGGGGATCTTCGCGCCCGCCAGCGAGCCGATCGTAGGAAAGACGTCCATGAGGGTCGCCGCCTCTGTCCGGACCGCGCCGGCAGGCAGCCGTCCGGGAGCGCGGGCGATGAAGGGAATTCGCAGGCCTCCCTCCCAGGTCGTGCCCTTGAAGCCCCGCAGCCCGCCCGTGGAACCGCCCTGCATCGACTGGTCGCCGGTCCAAGGGCCGTTGTCGCTCGTGAAGAGCACCACTGTGTTCCCGTCCAGGTCCAGGTCGGCGAGTTTCGAGAGCAGATAGCCCACGCTGGTGTCCAGTTCCTCCACCGTGTCCCCGTATGGCCCGTACCGCGAGCGACCGGCAAATTCCGGAGATGGCGCCAGAGGGATGTGCGGCATCGTGTAGGCAAGGTACAGGAAGAATGGACGGTCCCGGCTCCCCTCGAGAAACTGGATCGCGCGGTGCGTGTATCGCCTGGTCAGCAGGCTGGAGTCCGCCGGAGACTCGACCACGAGCGGGCCGTCGAACAGCTCGAATCGCGGCCACTGGAGCCTTTGCAGCCAGGCCATGTTGTTGCTGTACAGCACGCCGTAGAACTCGTCGAAGCCGTGCAGCGGCGGGCGGTACGGCTTTCTTCCGCCCAAGTGCCACTTCCCAATGCACGCAGTCGCGTATCCGGCGTCTCGCAGGTGCTCGGCCAGCGTGATCTCCGACGCCGGGAATCCCTGCACCTCCTTCGGGATGAACACCCGGGTCATTCCGGTGCGCATTGGATGGCGGCCGGTCAGCAGGGCGGCTCGCGCCGGTGAGCAGGTCGGCGCAGGGGTGTAGAACTGCGTCAGCCGCACACCTTCCGCAGCCATCCGGTCCAGCGAGGGCGTGCGGATCTCAGTGCTGCCGTAGCACCCGATGTCGCCCGGGCCCAGATCATCGGCAACGATGACGACGAAGTTGGGCCGATTGTTGCCCGCCGCTCCGGCGAGTGCAGGCAGGCATCCGAGGGCAGCGAGCAGGCAGTGGAACCAGGCCGTTCGCGCGCCCCGGCCAGCGCACCCCGAACTCGCGGACGCTCGCCCTTGCGTCATTCCCGGAGGTCGCGGAACCGCTTGGCCTTCGCCTGCCAGCGCGGCAGGCTCGCGTGCGGCACGCCACGCACTTCGACCCGCACGCCGAACGAGTTGCGCACCTCCTCGGCAATGGCGCGGCACTGCGGCGCCGAGGCTTCGACTTCGACTTCCACCTCGTCCATCGCGCCGTTGCGCGTCACCGTGATTCGGAACTCCGCGTTGTCTGCCTCGCGCCGCACGGCCTCGTCGATCGCCGACGGGTGCAGGTTGACCCCGCGAATCAGCATCATTTGGTCGACGCGGCCGAGAACGCCCCCCTTGAGTAGGAGGCCCTCGGCAACCCGCACTGGACGGACCAAGTCCCCGGTGCGGTACCGGATCACCGGGCAGCCCCAGCGTCCGAGGTTGGTGAGGACGAGTTCACCGGTCTGCCCGTCCGACACCGGTGCCTCGTCGCCCACGCCGAGCACTTCGGCGACGAACTCCCTCTCGTTGATGAAGACGCCGCGGCCGTCGGGGCACGGAATGCCGTACGCGCCGATCTCGCTGGCTCCGGCGTGATCGAACACTCCCGCGTCCCACGCCTCGGAAATGCGCTGTCGCACCGCCGGCAGGCTGCCTCCGGGCTCGCCCGCGAGGATGGCGCAGCGGATCGAGGAGCCTGCGATATCGATTCCGTCCCGTTCGGCGATCTCTGCCATGTGCAGCGCGTAGGTCGGGGTGCTGAAGAGAACGGTGCAGCCAGTCTCGACCAGAAGCCTCAGCCGCCTGGCGGTGCTGGCGCCGCCGCCCGGGACGCTGAGCAGGTTGCGCCGCGCGATGGCGTCATAGGCCGACCAGAATCCGATAAATGGGGCGAAGGAGAAGGCGAAGAAGGCCCTGTCGCCGCTCCGGACCCCGCACGAGTCCAGCACGGCGTCCCAGCAGTCGCACCACCACTCCCAGCTGCGCGCGGTGTCCAGCACCAACAGGGGGGTGCCGATCGTGCCCGATGTTTGGTGGTACTTCGTGTAGGACTCGATCGGGTAGGTCAGGTTCGAGCCGAACGGCGGGTGCTCGCGCATGTCCACCGAGAGGTCCTGGTTCGCGATCAGCGGCAGGCGTCGGAAACCTTCCGCGTCTCGCGGCGTAGCGGTGCCGTTCAAGCGCTCCTGCCAGAACGGGTTGCTTGCGAGAACCGCTGGCAGCATCTCCTGCACCCGGTCCAGCTGGTCCCAGCGGTCGAGCTCTGCGAGGCCCGGCGGGCTGCTGGTCTGGACAACCTGCATCAAAACAAGAGGCGAGCCGCCTGGGCAGTGGCGAAGCAAACCACGAAGGCGATTGCGAGCGGCATGAGAGCACCGAGCGTCGTCCATCTGGCGCTTCGCGTCTCCTTCCAGATGGTCAGGATAGTCGTTGCGCAGGGATTGTGCAGCAGGGAGAAGAGCATCAGGTTGACGGCCGTCAGCAACGTCCAGCCGTGCTGATCCACTAACACAGCTCGGATCTCGTCGTATGTCGCTATATCGACCATCATACTTCCCCCGAGATAGCACATCAGCATTGTCGGCACGACGATCTCGTTGGCGGGTATGGCGATGATGTACGCCAGTATGATCACCCCGTCCAGCCCGATGCCTTGCCCCAGGGGTTGCAGCCAGCTGATAGCGTGCGAGGCGAGGCTGGCGTCACCGTACTGGATGTTGGCCAGGACCCATATCACAGCGCCTGCCGGGGCGGCCGTCAGGATGGCGCGTCCGAGCACAAAGACAGTCCGGTCGATCAGCGAGGTGTAGAGAATGCGCAGGATGCTCGGCCGGCGGTACGGAGGCAGCTCGAGGGTGAAGGCCGACGCCTCCCCTGACAGGACGCTGCGCGAAAGCGCCCACGAGACGGCCAGCGTGAAGCCGACGCCGAGCAGAACCACTCCGACCACCGCGCCCGCCGCTGCCACCGACGCGACGACAGGCGGGAACGACGCGGCGACGAAGATCACGGCCAGCATGATCAAGGTCGGGAACCGGCCGTTGCATGGGACGAAATTGTTCGTCAGGATGGCCAGCAGGCGCTCGCGCGGCGAGTCGATGATGCGCGTCGAGGTGATGCCGGCCGCGTTGCAGCCGAATCCCATCGCCATGGTGAGGGCCTGCTTGCCGTGCGCCCCGGCCTTGCGGAAGAGCCAGTCGAGGTTGAACGCGACGCGCGGCAGGTAGCCCAGGTCCTCCAGGATTGTGAAGACCGGAAAGAAAATCGCCATCGGCGGCAGCATGACGCTGACCACCCAGGCTAGGCCGCGAAAGACGCCGTGCCACACCAGGCCGGTCAGCCACCACGGCGACCCAAGGCCCTCGAACCAGCTCGCGGCAGCCGCCTCGACGCCGAACAGCGCGTTCGCGAGCATTTGCGACGGGACGTTCGCTCCGAGGATCGTGAGCCAGAACACGAGTCCCAGGAGCAGGAGCATCAGTGGCAGTCCCAGCCGCCGCGAGGTCACGAGCCGGTCTACGCGCTGGTCGAAGTCCCACTTGCCCGTGCCCGTTTCTCGGACCGAGCGCAAAGCGATCTGCCGGGCGCTGTTGTACAGCGCCCCCACCATGCGGTCGCGAAACTCGCCGCCGATCTGGCGGCGCAGGCTGTCACTCCGGTCCAGAATTGCTTCGGCACTGGTCGGCATGGCGCTCTACTGGCCTCCAGCGATGGCGGTCATGCGGGCGAGTTGATGCGGGGCAGCCCGGCGCTGGCTAGCTGCCAGGTCGGCCAGCTCGCCGGATAGCAGCGCCTCGCGCACCTTGTGGTCCCCGTCCAGCAGCCGCAGGGCGACCCATCGTGCATTCGAGAGGCCGGGCACTAGATCCTCGATCAGCGGCACGAGACCGCTGATTGCCTCGCTCACGTCGGAGGGCGTCTCGACGCGTAGCGGGGAGGTCTTGACCTCCCCGTCGATGACGGCGGCGACCGTCGATACGAGTTCCGCCATGCCCTGCTTGCTGCGGGCGACAGTGGGCACGGCCGGCACTCCGAGGTCGCGCGAGAGGCTGCGTACGTCAACCTCGAGGCCCTTGCGCTGCGCCTCGTCCATGAGATTGACGCAGACCACGGCCCGGTCGGTGATCTCGAGCACTTGCAGGACCAGGTTCAGGTTGCGCTCGAGGGCGGTCGCGTCCGTGACGATGACCGTGCAGTCCGGCTGGCCGAAGAGCAGGAAGTTGCGGCTGATCTCCTCGTCCTGGGACGCAGAAAGGAGCGAGTAGGTCCCCGGCAGGTCGACGAGCTTGTATCGCTTGCCCCCGAATCCGAACGCTCCCTCGGCGCGCGTCACGGTCTTGCCGGTCCAGTTGCCGACGTGCTGCCGCAGTCCCGTGAGGGCGTTGAATACCGAGGACTTGCCCGTGTTCGGGTTGCCGGCGAGGGCTACGACGTGGTCGCAGTCCGCGATGTCAATGCCCATCTGGGCGAGCTGCGCGTGGGCCGGGCAGGCGTCACAGTCGTGGACGTTCACTGAGTTGTCCCCTCTCCCGAGGGCACGGCCTGCGGGCGAATCCAGACCTGTTCGGCCTGCTGCTTGCGGAGCGCGATCATTGTGCCCCGGATGCGGAACGCTCGCGGATCGCCGAAGGTGTTTTCGAGCGCGACCTGCACGCTCGCGCCCGGCGTGAGGCCGAGGTCAAGCAGGCGGCGCCGAGAGAAGCCAGTGCATTCCGGGCCGAGTTCGATGACCTCAGCGCACGATCCCTGACCCAAGTCCGAGAGTCTCATCGCGTCCGCAGGCCGCAGGTCTTCCTGGCGAACTGCCGACACGTGGATGTTGATCGCCACCGCGCGGTCAATGCGACGCTCCTTCCCTTCGAATTCGACCCACAGGCTTGCAGCGTCCGCAGAACGGACCCGCACCACTTGGGCAGGGCGCAGCCCGGCCGCGAGGATCTGCCGGAATACGGCGTCCGGTTCGTCTTCGATGTGGGCGATGCGTGCGTGCGTGCGAATCGGCCAGTCGTTGAGGCTCACCGCGTCGAGAGCGGCGACCCGGCCGTCGGCACTGGGGATGGGATCCCCGTGCGGATCGTGCTGCGGATGGCCGAGATGGGCGTCGAGCCGGGCAACTTCGGAGCTGCTCAGGCTATGCTCGGCGCGCTCCGCCGCTTGGTGCAGCTTCCCGATCGGCATGTTGGCGTCGTCGGACAGGTGGCGCTCCCAGAGGCGATGCGCGCGCACTACCTGCAGAGCCCGGTGTTCCCCCTCCGGCGTGAGTCCAATGCCCGCGGCCCCGCACTTGACCCATCCGGCGGATTCCAGACCCGTTGCGAGGCGCAGCGCCGTCGACGGGGGCAGCCGGAGGCTTCCCGCTAGGGATTCCAGGCTGGCCGGCTTGGAGGCGTGCTGCCAGGCGAGGATATGCTTCAGGGCGTCCTCGGACCGGGTCCTTTCGCGAAACGAGCGAAATTGCCGCCAGAGCGAGAGCAACCCCACGCGCGGAGCGGCCAGGATCGCTCCGGCGAGGCCGAGCGCCAGCAAGACTCCCAGGGCTGTCATGATTCTTCGTCACCCGCATCTTGGACGCGGATCGAAGCCGCTAGGCGCGGGCCGAACGCATGCACCTTCGGTGCATCCTCGACCTGCAGCATGAGAGGGCCGTCGAACGGGCCGCGCTCGATCAGGTGGATGCGGACGCCCGGCTTGACTCCGATGCTGGACAGGTACTGCAGCATCTCCGAGTCGTGGTCGGACACGCGGGAAACCCTTGCCCTTGCGCCAGCCTCCATCTGGACCAAGCTGCAGTCGAAGCGCTTCGGAAGGGTGCCGTCCCGGCGCGGGATCGGATGCCCGTGAGGATCGAAGTCGGGATCACCCAGAACCTTGGCGATCCGGTCCTCGAACGTCTCCGAAATCGCGTGCTCGAGTCGCTCCGCTTCCGCATGCACCTCGTCCCAGCTGTAGCCCAGGACGGTGTGGAGAAAGAGCTCGATCAGCCTGTGGTGCCGGATCACCTCCAGTGCCCGGGCGCGGCCGCGACCCGTGAGGCGGGCGCCGTGGTGCTTCTGGTATTCGATCCACGGAGGCGAGGCTTCGGAAAGCTTCTTCAGCATCCCCGTCACGGAGGCAGGGGCGACAGAGAGCTTTTCGGACAGTGCGGCTGTTGAAGCCCTGTCAGTTTCCCCTGCTAGCTGAAAGATCGCCTTCAGGTAGTCGTCGATCGCCTCGCTGGCCATTTTTAGGCTTGCCTAAATTTAGATTACGACACCGTCAAATCCTTGTCAACGAACTTCCGAATTGTGTCAATCCAACTCTAGCAGCGCATCCAACGCCCCGGTGGAAGCGGCAGCCCCCCGCACAATCCATCTGGGGAGCCGGTCGGCGGAGTCCGGCTGCGGCCGCCGACCGGCGTGCACGCCAAGCGACTCGGATGCTTCCAAATTGCGTTGCGCAGGCATCCGCGGGTCCGCGTCAGAAGCCCCGAGAGACACCCCTGGCGTTGACCGTGCCGGAACGTCAGAGGATTGCCTCTAGGGCTCAGAAGAACAGCTTGAGCGCCATCTGAACTTGCCGTTGCGTGCGCTGCAATGTCGGTTCGCTGCCGGCGCGGGTAATTCGTCCCATAGCGCCGGCTCCGACACGGACGCCCGCACCCCTGGGATTGTTGAATTGGGGCGTATTGAACGCGTTGAAGAACTCAGCCCGGAACTGCAACCGAACGCCTTCAGAAAGTTGGAAGTTCTTGAACAGCGACAGATCGATTTGCTTGGTGCCCGGCCCGACGAGGATGCTGCGGCCAGCTGTGCCGTAAAGTCGGAATCCTGGATTCGCGAACGCCTCTGTGTCGAACCAACGCGTCACTTCGCGCTGGCCGGGTGGCAGGTTCCCGTCGCTAAGCCGATCTGGGCGCACGCCGCCCACGCCGTTGTTCAAGGTGTTGCTGCCGGCACCTACAGAGAACGGGATGCCGCCGTACAGGCTCACGCCACCGTTGACTTGCCAGCCGCCGATCAGGGAGTTGACGACCGGATCGATGTCCGTGCCCACGGCCTTTCCCCGCCCGAACGGCAACTCCCAACCCCATGTCGCGCGCAAGTTCTGGCGGATGTCGAAATTGCAGCTGCCCTTGGCGAGCGACAGGTTGGAGATCGGAATGCCGCCGATCGATCGGTCGTCGATGCAGTGGCTGTAGGTGTAGGCGACCTGGTAGTGCCCGCTTGAGAATCTCCGGACGAGATTCGCCTGCAAGGAGTGCTAAGTGTAGTGCCCGCGGCTTTGGTAGACCAAGGCACTCGCGTGCTGGGGCCAGCGTCGACGACTCGAAACGGAACCGTCGCCTGGCACCGGCTGGTTGAGGTCCACGCCTTGCCTCAAACCGGTCCCTTTCGAACCGACATACGAAACAGTCACCTGCTGCCGCCCGGGAAGCTGCTGCTGCAGCGCGAGATTCCACTGCTGGATATAGGGGACCGTAAAGTCATCGGCAATGCCTCTTCGGCGCTGGTTCGGGGCGTCGGGATCGCTGGTTCGCAGCGGGCCGTCCGCCAGGGTACGTGCCGACTGGAACCGATTCTGATTGTTCACAACAGCCGTATTGACGAAGAATGGAGGATTCGACGCCAAAGTCCCTCCGAGCGCAATGGGGATCAACGAGTAGTACACGCCGTAGGCGCTTCGAATCACCGTCGAGTCGGTCGCCCTGAGAGCCAGGCCGATGCGTGGCGCGAAGTTGTTCAGATCCGTGTCAACACCGCTTCCCCTGTCGATGGGGGCTGGATTGCCGGTCGCGACGTCGAACTGCAGCATCCGGCCGTTGACCTCCGATTGCGGGTAGTCGTCGGCAACTTCGTAGCGGAGGCCAAGGTTCAACGTGACCCGCTTCGTGACCTTCCAGTCGTCTTGGACGAACATCCCTGCGTCCGTGCGTCGCAAGCCCCTTGTCCCTACGATGCCGTTCAGATCGATGCGCCGAGGAACGCCGATCAGGAGCTCGGCCGGCCCGGAACCTGTATTGCGCCTCTGCGACGGATTGTTGGTGAACAGCGGAGCGAACTGGAAGCGCCCGCGGGGCCGTTGCGCCTGGAAGACATTCGTCTGCCTCCGGACGACTTCGAAGCCGAGCTTGATAGCGTGGTTGCCCCGATTCGTGTCGAGGTTATTGCTTACCTGGAAGTTGTTCGAGACGATGACCGCCGGCCGGTGCTGAAAGTCGCCAAGCCGGGCCATTCCGGTGATGTCCATTTGAGACAGGCCGGTCGAATACTGATCGACATTGACGTTCGGTATCCCCAATTCCTCGGCCAAGTTGCGTCCGCCGTTCAGGCTGCTGCTGACGAGCGGCTGTCGCGAGAAGCCGACTCGCGACTGATTGATCGTTCCCGATGAGATCACGTTCGTGTAGCTGACTACGGCCTGCCAGAACGGAACCGCGATCCCGATGAACGGCGTGGCCTCGGGCGTCAGCGTCTGGCGGCTGGAGTCGACGAACTCCCAATGGGCCTTGGTAAAGCGGAAAAACGCCCGGGATCCGTCGCCGAAGTCGCGGTCGAGCTTGGCTGTTCCTTGATCGCCGTTGGTGGGTTGGGAGGATGTCGTGGAGAAGTTTGCCGCAAGCCCTCCAGCGTTGGGATCGGGATAGAGATCGATCACGCCCTTCCCTTGCGGGCTGAAACGGCTAGCCGGTATCGTGTTGCCCGCGAACGGGTCGCGGATCGCGGCCCCGCCAGCCGGGTTTGGCCGGTGCGTGAGGGGATCGAAGATTGTGACCGGCCTCCTGCCCGCCAAGAGCTCGCTGAAATCGCCGCCCTTCATACTCGTGGTCGGCACGGTCGAAAGGTGGGTGATGCCCTGCCGGCTCCGCTGGCCTTCGTAGGAGAGGAAGAAAAAGGTCCGGGCCTGCTTGCCGCCCACCGGGCCGCCGAACGTCCCGCCATAGAAGTTGCGCTTGAGAGGCGCCTTGTTACCGCGGGCGAAGTAGTTGCGGGCATCGAGCTTGTCGTTGCGCAGGAAGTGGAACAGGACACCGTGGAAATCGTTGGTCCCGGACTTGTAGCCGACGTTGATCGTGGCGCCGGAGCGACCGAAGCGGGCGTCAGGAACCGAGGTTTCGACTCGGTAGTGGTCAATCGCCTCCACTTCGATGAAATTCATGATTCCCTGGCCCTGGTGGTTGCTGTTGTTCTGGACCCCGTCGATCGAGAAATTGTTGTCGCCGAAATCGTTTCCGTTCACGCTGCTTGACGTGTTGCCCCTGGCCTGGGACAGCGCCAGGCCCCCAGCCTGCGACAGGCCGGGCACGACGCCTGAACTGAATCGAAGCAACTCCGCGAAATTGCGACTGTTGACAGGAAGTTCCTTAACTTCCCGCTCGGTTCGGAGCGTGCTCAAGGTGGAGTTCTCCGTTTGCAGGATCTCCCCGACAGCTTCAACTGTGACAGTCTCGGCAACGGACCCGATCTGGAGCGTGAAGTCGACCGCCAGCCGCTCCGAGAGCAAGCTCTGGTTGACGAATGAGCGTGCGTTCGGAGTGCCAAGCATGTCACCCGTGCCGCATTCAGTGTTTGCACGCACGGCAGCCTAGCTAGGGCCCCGCATGGAGATCGGGCAATCTCTGAGAGCGTGACTTGAGTTGGGTTGCGGTGTTTGTTGATGCCGGGCATCTACCCGCCCATGCATCTACCGCGCTGGTCGGGACAAAGCAGCCCCCATCGAAGTGAGCCTGCTGCGAACCCTTAAGCGATGGGGATTGTACACGAACGTGGCGAAAACCCCGCAGCATCTGGTGCCAGAATCGGAGTAAGATCATAAGAGAAGGTGTCTGACATGAAGGATCCGCAGGAGAACGACACCGACATCAATACGGAATGGCGCGCTGAATTCGAGGCCGCGGCGTCGCGACCACTCGAACTGCGTCTAAGGTACGCCTTCATCCACACGTACAAACCTGTTCTGGACGACAAACCGTACCGATCGTTCGAGACGATGAAGGACTACCGGAACTGGTGCAACAAGCATTTGCCGATGTGGCTGGGATATGGGTCCGATTAGTCACAATCAAGTCAACGAATTGCGGGACACACTGGAACGACACAACGTCGTTTACTTGTTTATCGGAAAGACAGGCGCGATCCTGCATGGTTTCCCCGATACAACTCAGGATGCCGATCTCTATGTGCAAAAGGCCAGAACCAACGGCAAAGCGCTGACAGCAGCGCTTCGCGACCTGGGATTCAGGATCAGCGACAACCAGGCCCAGGAGATCGAGCGGGGGAAGGACTTCATACAGCTCAAGAACGGGCCGTTCGACGTGGATCTCGTGTTCGCCCCGGACGGCATCGAGCGGTTCGAGGACGCATGGAGTCGTGGGAGGAACATCGCTGGATTCCCAGTCTGCTCCATTGACGACATCATCGCCAGCAAGAGGGCATCCAACCGGGCCAAGGACCGTGAGACGCTCCCGAGACTAGAGGACTTCCGGCGATATTTGCAGCAACGAGACAGACCTTATGCAGAACGGCTGTGGCATCTATCAAGCCAGAAACTAGCGGGAACAGGGCAGGAACGAGCACAACAACCAAGCTCTCGAGCAGCGAGCAGAAAAGGCAAGAGGACTCAGGGGAACCGGACACCTGGAGACGGCTACAGCCGGTAGGCGGTGCCTCTGATCAAGGCGTCCGTCATGCTGCAACTGACCCTCGCTGCGTCCCGTGAAAATCCGCTATGTCAAGCTTGGGAAGCGAAAGCGCTAATCCGGAGTTTTCGCCGGTTTCGTATATAATTCCCTGAGCGATCGTTTTCCATTTTCCTTTCGTTCGCTGGCAGTGTACGCTGCCGACGACCTTGGCCGTTCCCAGCTAGGAAAGCTGCGGCACGATCCTGAGGGTCGCCGTCGCGAACGCCTCGAATGCGTGATCGCCGAACAGAACGAAGGTGACGCGCCTGACCTTCGTGGCTTCAGCAGCCAGGGTTCCCGCCGTTGCGCCGACGGCTACGATGGCGGCCTCCTCGAGCGGGTACCCGTACACGCCGGTACTGATTGCCGGCAGCGTGAGGGACCGCGCTCCAAGTTCGTCGGCAAGCGAGAGGCACTTCCGGTAGCACGACATGAGAGTTGCGGCCTCGCCGCTCGCACCGTCGCTGTACCGGGGGCCAACCGCGTGCAGGACCCATTGCGCGGGCAGTTTCCCCGCGACCGTGGCGACGGCACTGCCCGGCGGGCAATGCCCGATGCTGGCGCGGATCGTGTCGAGCTCCCGCATGATCGAGGGGCCGCCGGCCCGATGGATCGCTCCGTCAACTCCGCCACCGCCGGCGAGCCCGGAATTCGCCGCGTTGCCAATCGCGTCGGCCTGCACCTTCGTGATATCCCCGGTTTGGAGTGCGAACGTCCCGGTCCCGATTGCGACTTCGAGCTTGGCTGTGATCATGGCGCGGGTTCTTTCCGACCGGTAGGCCCCCACGGTTCTACAATAGTATTCGCGATGCCGGAGCGGATGGTTCAATGCGTGAAGTTTCACAAGCAGCTGCCAGGGCTCGACGAGGTGCCGTTTGACACCGAACTCGGCCAGAAGATCTACGACAACGTCTCGAAGGTTGCTTGGGCCCAGTGGGCGGAGCACTTGAAGATGATCATTAACGAGTACCGCCTCAATCCCGCCACGCTCCAGGCGCAGGAATTGATCATCAGCCAGATGGAGGCTTACTTCTTCGGCGAGGGCGCGGCCCCGCCGCCGGAATTCGTAGCTCCCGGATCATGAGACGCAGCGCCCTGATTCTGTGCTTTCTGCTAGGGGCATGGAGCGCGGCGACTGTCTTCATGTGGCAGACCGCAATCAAGAACTTCGCCGTCGCCGCGAGCGTCTTGTCCTCGGAGGAGCAGAGCTTTCGCAGCGCGGTCGGGGACCTCTCGGATGAAAGCCTGCGGCTCGTACTGCGATACCAGGCGTCAGAAGTGAACCGGCTGTTCTTCCGAGGCTGGGGCTGGATCCAGCTTCCGCTCGCTGCGGCCGTATGCTTACTGGCATGGCGCTCGTCGGCCGGCCGGTTCTTGGCTTACGCAAGCGGGATCATGTTCTTTATCGTGATCGTCCTGGCGGCTTACGTCGTGCCGGAAACCGTTCGCCTGGGAAGAATGATGGATTTCGCGGCCCAGAGCGCACTGCCCGAGGTACGGAGCATGTTCTGGACGCTGCACCATTCCTATACGGGCCTCGACATGGTGAAACTCGCTCTGGCCGGTGCGTCGTTCGGGTTGGTCTGGTCCAGGACGGGGACCCGAGCGTCGGACGGCTCATCCGGGGCTGTGTAGCAATACGGCCCGGTGGCGGGCCAGGGTCGGCTCTCGTTTCGCCCGCATTCCTGACATGAACCCTCCCGTTTGGACGCCGTCGCCGGAACGCGTAGAGTCTTCGCAACTCAGGCGGTTCATGGACCGGGCCGGCGCGGACGACTACGCAGCCCTGCACCGGTGGTCGGTCGACTCGCCGGAAGCTTTCTGGTCGGCAGCTTGGCAGGTCCTGGGTGTCAGGGCGCATCGCGAGCCGGATCGGGTCGTGGATGGCCTGGGCCTGATGCCCGGTGCGAAGTGGTTTCCCGGTGCCGAGCTGAATTTCGCGGAGAATCTGCTGTCCTGCCGGGACTCCCGCGAAGCGCTCGTGTCGTGGACAGAGGACGGGCGCAGAAAATCCCTGACGTACCCCGAACTCTGCTTGGAGTCTGGTGCCCTCTCTCGCGCGCTCGCGGACGCTGGAGTAGGGCCTGGCGACCGGGTGGCCGGATACGTCGCCAACATCCCGGAGGCAGTCACGGCGATGCTTGCGACGACGAGCCTCGGCGCGGTTTGGTCGTCCTGCTCGCCCAACTTCGGGGCTGACGCTGTCGTGGACCGGTTCGCGCAGATCGAACCGAAGGTGCTGTTCGCCGTCGACGGGTACAGGTACCGCGGCAAGGAGCACGACTGCACCCCCAGGCTCGTCGAGATCGCGGGGCGCGTCGGATCCGTCAAGCGGGTTGTGGTTGTGCCGCACCTCCGCGCCGCGCCCGAGCTAGGCGACATCCGGTCGGCGGCGCTCTACACGGACTTCCTGTCGTCTCCGCAGGAGCCTCGGTTCGAGCCGCGTCCGTTCGACCACCCTTGCTACATCCTGTACTCGTCCGGTACAACCGGCGTGCCCAAGTGTATTGTTCACAGCGCCGGCGGGACATTGATACAGCACCTGAAGGAACTTGTCCTGCACACGGACCTAGGGCCTCGCGATCGGATCTTCTTTCACACCAGCTGCGGCTGGATGATGTGGAACTGGCTCGTCAGCAGTCTCGCGGTCGGGGCGACGGTGGTCTTGTATGACGGGTCGCCGTTTCACCCGACCCCGGGCCGGCTCTTCGACTTAGCCGAGCGCGAGAGCATTTCCGTCTTCGGTGCCGGTGCCAAGTACGTTTCCGCGATTGAAAAGGCCGGGCTGGAGCCCGCGAGGAGTCACCGGTTGCCGATGCTTCGGACGATCCTCTCGACAGGGTCTCCGCTGGCAGACGGGAGCTTCGACTACGTCTATCGGTCTGTGAAGCCCGACGTCCTGCTTTCGTCCATATCCGGAGGGACCGACATCGTCTCGTGCTTTGCGCTGGGCAATCCGGCCGGCCCCGTTTACCGTGGCGAGTTGCAGGCTCCGGGACTCGGGATGCGGGTTGACGTATTCGGCGATGACGGCGTGTCGCTGCCTGCTGGGGAGAAAGGGGAACTAGTCTGCACCCAGCCCTTCCCTTCGATGCCGATCGGATTCTGGAACGATCCGGGCGGGACCCAGTACCGGGCTGCCTACTTCGAGCGGTTCCCGGGCGCTTGGCACCACGGGGACTACTGCGAGCGAACGGCGAGCGGAGGATTCAGGATCTGGGGGCGCTCCGACACCGTGCTCAACCCTGGCGGCGTAAGGATCGGCACGGCCGAGATCTACGGTGTCGTCGAGTCAATGGATGAAGTCGCAGAGGCGCTGGCAGTGGGCTGGCAGGTCGGCTCTGACGAGAATGTCGTCCTGTTCGTTAAGCTCGCAGGCGGTTTGTCCCTCGATGCCGGGCTTGTCGATAGAATCCGTTGTCGAATCCGGGAGCGGGCTTCTTCCTGGCACGTGCCCGAGAGCGTCTTTCAAGTCGAGGCAATTCCGCGGACTCGCAGCGGCAAGATTGCCGAGCTCGCCGTCAAGAGCGTGTTGCATGGACGCCCGGTCAGCAACGTCCAGGCCTTGGAGAACCCGGAGGCGCTGCACGCCATTCGGCTTGTGAGCGAAGAGCTCTCGAATTGCGAATAAGGCGCTTCCCTGCGCGCGTGTCAAGCGGACCACTGCTCGGCGCGCCGCCCAGTTTCGAGGCTTGGCGGTTCGCGTGATTCGCACTCGCGCCGGACGCGGGCTGCGGTTGGGCAGACGGCTCGCCGCGCCAGGTCAGGCATGGTTCCGCTACTGCGGTTGCGGCGGATCGTCCAGGATATGGCCGATGTCCAGCAGGTAGATCTGCCGTCCAAGCCCCTCGTGCGACGAATCGATGCTCACCGTCCGCCCGTCTGGACTGAATCGCGGGTGCAAGTCGATCCGATAGTAGCCGGCAGCCTCGAAGACCTGTTTCCGCTTCAGGTGCGTCTCGAGCTTTGCTAGGGGAACGAGCTGTTTCGAGGGCAGGTGATACATGTACAAGTGGATGAAACCGTCCATGTTGTAGGTGTCCGTGAGGATCCAGTGCCCGTCCCGTGACAGAGTGATGTGGCCGTTCGGGGCCTCGTAGAGCATCTCATTCGGCTTGCCGGAGTCGTCGTCCTTGAAGATGAAGTAACCCCGAACCTCTTCCGAGCCGCCCGGCGGAGTGTGCCAGCCATTGTCCATGACGGTTTCGTCGTCGATCCAGAAATGATGGCTCGGCGACTTGTACAGGTATCGGATGTCGGTACCGTCCAGATTCATCGAGTAGCCCTCGGTCCGCGCTCGAGCCCCCGGCTTGGCATCCTTGACGAAGAAGATGAAGCGCGTTCCGGACGGGTTGAACCCCTCGCGGAAGAAATACAGCGTGGCGTTGGGGTCTGCGACGTGGTCCGGAGGATACATCCGCTTCGCAATTTCCGCGACCGCGAGCAGAGGCTCGGACTCGCCCGTCGCGACATCCATCTTCCAGATCTGGGCTTCCTCCGGAGCCCACACCCCGTCGTTCCTGTCAGCGATCCCGACATAGTCGGTGCCGCCGTGCTTCATCCTCTCGAAGTCGTGCGTGAGCGCCGTCTTGCCGTCCGGGGAGATCGTGTAGACCGGCCTCGGAAGCGTGCGGGTATGCTTCGTGCGCATGTTGTAAATGCGGCTCACGAATCCCCGCCCGTCGTCGGCACGGTCGTTCCAAACGACTTCCTCGGACGAGCCTGGGATCCATTGGAGTCGGTTGCCCTGCTGCCAGTTCCATGCCGTGGATTCGCCGATCTCCGTCCAGCCGTTGGCGCTCTCGAGGTCGATGACCCCGACAATCGCCTTGTCGGCTGCCTGCACGTCCCGGTTCTCGAAAAACACTCGGAGCGCGAGCAGGTATCGGCCGGTAGGGTCGAACTGCAGCAGTTCCTCGTGCTGGCAGTTGTAGAAGAAGAACCCGTGATCCGTTGGATTCTCGGCCGTTCCGGGCGGCGTGATTCGCATCGCTTCGATGTACTTGGCGTCCGTCGCATCGACGAGCTCCTGGAACGTTCCGTACGTCGAGTACGCCCTTTGAGGCGCAGTGCTTGTCGATTGGCAGCCAACCGAGGTGATAGCGAGCGGAAGCGATGCAAGGACGGAGCGTGCCGTGCAGAATAGAGCGGTCCGGCGAGATCGTGCCCGCCCAGGAACCCGGCGACTTCCGACCGTGCGGGATTCGAGTGATTCGGTGAAATGACTCATATGGGGTTCTTTCTCCGTCAAAGTCTGTCGGTTCCGGTCGCTGAATCAGTGTACTGACTGCACCAAGTGCTGGAAGTCGCAGTCCAGAGTGGCCGTCCATCACCTCTTCCTGCCCTGTAGGCAGTTGTATCAAGGTTCCAGCACGGCGCGGAAAACCAAGAGGACCCGCAGTACGCTAGCGGGCTCGAATTCAGCGTCTGGCCAAAGAGTTAGGACTATGCGTCATCGCCTGCCATATTCCGCTGTCGATCGTATCGGCGTTGATCGGTCGCGGAACTTGAGAATCCTTCGGGCAAGCGGTTCGAGCTTCGATGGCCTGTGGAACCATTCGCTATCACCGAGAGGTCAGTACAGGCGGCTGATACCGAACGTCTGAGCAGGACAACTAGATCCACTTCGGTCCGAATATCTCGTTGAGTCGATCCGCTGACGAGCGCAGTAGCCTATGGTTGCGCGCTTTCATTCACCTTGCGGATTGCGCGGGTCAGCTCACCGACAGTCGTGGAGGGATTGCCGTACGGACAATCGTCGAGTTCTCGATTCTGCAACTGTTTCGCGGCACGCTGTTCGGCTGCTTCAACCCGGGTTAGTAGCTCGTCACAATTTAGCGTTTTCGATCCGCTCGGGTCGTACTCTGGCCGTAGAGTTTTGAGCGCGGCTTGGAGCTTGTGGCGGTCGTTAGGTTTGTTGTAGTCCTGTGCGTGCAGGATTAGCCAGAGTTCGAAACACGGGTTAGAACGTGCAACACCTACACCGTGTTTCTCGCAGAGCGTAACGGCATCTTCGAAATGAGGATGTTCGTCGCGGTCGAATACCGCCCAGACTTGGTCATTTTCTTCGAACGAACTCCTTTTGCGGCCGCTTCGCGGAGCCAGTCCTTGAGACTTCGCGAACTTGACAGCTTGTTGTGCGACGGTCTTGGGGACACCAACGCCGCGCTCGACTTCAATCGACATCAGAGTCTTCGAGCAGATTCGTTTCAGCGCGGCGAAATAGCTTGGCTCCGTGTTCCTGCCTTCACAAAACAGTACGAAACGCCGACGCGGCTCGACGCGAGGTCGGCACCTCCTAAGGCTCGGGACGGAACGCCCCCTGACTCTAGCTCGATGCGCCACGAGTCGATAGAAGATCTCGGGGCGGCACCGCGCCGTAGCGGCCTTGGAGGTAACCCTTCCGGACATCGTCTCCCTTGCGAGTTCGAATGTCAGTCAGAGGGTAAAGCTGCGTTGCTCCAGCCGTGTCCTTCTCAGTGAGCCAGAACTCCCGGCGCAGCACGGGCGACTTCATCAAGTTAGTGTCGTGGGTCGTCGCTAGGAGTTGCGCACCCTTGGAATTGGTGGCTGGCGAGCAGAATAATCTCAACACCGCCTCGCTAGCATGGGTGTGCAGGGCAGCGTCGAGTTCGTCGACAATCAGCGGTACACCCTCATCGAGGGCATGGAATGCCCGACCGAGCAAGATCAGCAACCGCCGCGTGCCGGAACTCTCCCGGTCCAATGCCAAAAAGACTGGCCCACCATCCGCGCTACGGTGGCCAAGTTCGAGATTGATCTGGGTAGCTTCTACGCTGAGTCCCGAATCGATCGGGGCGTTCGCCAGCTTCCTTAACCCTGCGGATACCTCCCGAAGGACATTTCGGACTTCTTCAGGAACCTCGGTCTCGTTGTAGCGATAGTCGACCACTCCAGTGCCCACCTCTCCAAGGAAGTCGATTACGCGGCGATCGAGCTCTTCTCGAGCCAATCGAGCTGAGGCGGCCATCCCCGTGACGGCAATGCCTCGGACGCCGTAGATCGACTTGAAGTATGCGAATACCCTCGAGAGCTGTTCGTGGCCATTCTGCGCAGCAGAGGATACATATAGGCTGTTTGGCCTGGTCAATCTTGCAATGCTGTTGTTTTGCCCTTTCAACCCGCGCCCAAAGAAGAAATCACCGCTTTCGCGAACAAACGCCAGGCGGCGATGAGCCTTAGGGAATGTGTAAAGCCACTCCGACACGAACGCCTCGTCAGATGCTTCGAAGCCGTAGTGATGTCGCACCCCGTCGATGACAAAGTCGATATCAAAACGTGAAGGTTTTGTTGAGCAGGAGGGGTCGAGCTTGAAGGGATGGCGGGGCACGCCGCCGCCCGGTTCCCCACTAGCGTGAGATTTCAGCACCATCGCCCACATGCTCTGCATCGCGTCGACAAGATTGCTCTTACCCGATGCATTGGGGCCGTAGATCACAACCGCCGGTAGAATCGATCCGCTCGGCGCTGCCGGACACGCGATCAGCCCATCCTCGCGATCTTTCAAAGAGGACGTAACGAAAGACACTTCCTGTCGATCGCGAATCGATAGATGGTTGGTGACGCTAAAGCGCAGGAGCATTCGAATCCCTCATTTCTTGACGTCTTACTGACCAAGATAGGGCTCAATGTGCGAAATTTCAACATATTCTCGCATATTATGGTAGTTCGCCGCACATCGGAATCCTGCTAAATCTTCGGAGACACGCTTGAGAAGTGAGCAGCAGGGAAACGTGAGCGGCCGCGCAGAGGCCGTGGTTGGATCATCCCCTGGCGTGCTTGGAGCCGGCTGACGCGGCACGTCTGCCTTGCAAGGTGGCCCCGACGGTGGTATCCGCGAAAGCGACCTGTTGGACCTCGGAGCCAATTTCGTTATCTTCGTGAACAGTACCGCGGCCGTCTCCAGCCTCGTAGCGTCCGTGCATAGGACTGGCCCATCTCGATAGCCGCTATAACCTCGGAGTCGGCTTCAGAGATCCACCCAAGCGCCTCCGTTCCTTGCGGACCGGGCTGCGGCATGGACAACTGCCAGAGTTCGAACTCCCTCCTCCCCCGTCGGGTACCATCTCGCGGACGCATGCGGGTCCCGCCTTTCTTCCCGGGCCCGGATGGCCTCGGCGAGATCCGAATAGATGTTGGCAAAGGCCCCAAGCATTCCCTCGGCGTGACCCACAGTGATGCGCGACGCCAGGCTCGCCTCGCTGGAGAGCCGCGCGTCGCCGCGCTCCAGCGCCCGCGTTGGCTCTCCGAGCGGTGTCCAGTAGAGCTGGTTGGGCTGCTCCTGCGACCAGCGCAGCCCGCCGCGCTCCCCGAAGACCCGCAGGGTCAGCCCGTGTTGCTGGCCGACCGCCACAGCGCTCGCCCACAGCCGACCGGCCTCCCCGCCGGAGAATCGCAGCGTGACCATGGCGTCGTCCTCGAGCGTCCGACCCGCGACGGTCGAGACGAAGTCCGCGGAGACGCGGGTCACGTCCCGGCCGATGACGAAGCACGCCATGTGGAGCGCGTGCAAACCGGTGTCCGCGAGCACGGAACTCACGCCGGCCTGCGCCGGATCGTAGCGCCAGCGAACCCTCGGGTTGTCCGCGTCGGCGGCATCCGCGTGCGATCCGTGCGCAAATTCCGCCACCACCACGCGGATCCGTCCGAGGTCGCCATCCCGAACCATGGCCCGCGCCTGGCGGACCATCGGATACCCGCTGTAGCCGTAGTTGACCGCAAGGATCCGGTCGGCCCCGCGGGCTGTCTCCACCAAATCCTCGCCGTCGGCGACAGTCGTCGCGAGCGGCTTCTCGCACAACACATGGAAGCCCGCCCCTAGAAACGATTTGGCAATCTCGTGGTGAGTTGAATTCGGCGTGGCGACCGTAACCAGGTCCAGCCGGTCCCCGGGCCCGAGTCCCGCCTCTCGCCCGAGCATCTGGTGCCAGTCGCCGTAGGCCCTGTCCCTGGCGATTCCGTTTCGGATCGCGAATTCGCGGCTCCGGCCCGGGTCGATGTCCAGGGCGCCCGCCACAAGTGCGAAGAGCCCGTCGAGCCCTGCGCCGATGCGATGGGCGCCGCCGATCTGGCTGCCCTCGCCGCCTCCCACCAATCCCCAGCGGAGCTTACGTGGCATCGCTGCGATCCTTTCCCCATGAGCTTTACCAACCCAGCGTCCCGATGTCGTCGGAATCGCAGCTCAGCTTGCCGTTAGGAGCGAGTCCATGACGAGCACGCCTAGCAAAGTGTAGATAACGTCAAATCCTATCAGCAGGCGCACCCAGGGACCGATTTCCGTCACTGCCGACGGATCGAAAATCCCCCAGGTCACGCTCATGCATGCGACTAGCGCGGGCAGGCAGAACGGGAACACCAGCAGCGGCAGCATGAGTTCGCGCATGTGATTGTTGGCAGTCACCGCCCCGAAAGTCGTGCCGACCGCAGCGAACGACCAGCTGCCTAGCACCAAGATCGGGAGCAGCTGGCCGGCTTTCGGAACCCAGTTCACGTCGAAGAAGATCCCGAAAACCGGCAGCGAGATCAGCTCGACTGCCAGGATCAGCAGGCAGCTTGACACCGTCTTGCCCAGGAACAGCGAATCCCCGGACAGCGGCGCGGCCACCAGGGCCGCGAGGCAGTCGTTGGCGGTCTCTCGAGCGAAGCTCCGGTTGAGCACGAGCACGCCGGCGAAGAGGTACACGACCCAGAGCAGTCCCCCCGACAGGCTGCGGATCCCGACATTGGTATTGGGGTCGAACGTGAAGCTGAACATCAGCAGTACGACCAGAGCGAACGAGATCGCGCCGTTGAGAACCTGCTTGTCGCGCAACTCGCACCGCAGGTCCTTGGCCGCAACCGTCCAGGCGTCCGCAAGAAAGCGCTTCATCGGATCCGTTCGTAAAGCGATTGCGGCTCGTGCCGCAGGCTGTCGTCGACCAGGCCCCGGTAGGCGATGCGGCCTCGGTGCAGCAGTGCCACCTCGTCCGCCACCTCCATGGCCTCGCGCAGCTGGTGAGAGCAGATCACGACGCACCGGCCGCGTTCCCGGGATGCCCGGATCAGCGACGAAAGCAGTGCGATCGCCCGGTCGTCGAGCGAGGTCCAGGGCTCGTCCAGCAGGAGAATCGAGGGCTCGTGCAGAAAGGCTCGCGCGAGGGTCAGGCGCTGGCGCATGCCCCGCGAGTACTCGGCCGCGCGCGCGTGCCGGAATCTCTCCAGCCCGACCCGCTTCAGCCAATCGTCGACTACGCTGCTGGCATCGGCGACTCCGTACAGCCGGCAGAAGAACCGCAGGTTCTCATCGGCCGTGAGATCGTCGTAGATCCAAGTCCCGTGGCCCACCACCCCGATGCGGCTCCGCCGGTCCCGGCCGTCCGAATCCGAGAAGGGGAACGCGATCTCGCCCTTGGTCGGAGCGGAGAGGCCGGCCAGGATGCGCAGGAGTGTTGTCTTGCCTGCGCCGTTGCGGCCCAGCATCGCTAGAACGCGCCCTGGCTTCACCTCGAGATCGACATCGCGCAGGGCGGGGAAATCGCCGAAGAACTTAGAGACGCCCCGTGCCAGGATCGCGGGCTCGCTCATCGGCTCCGACGCTAGCCTTTCTCGCGCCCGGGCGGTAGCTTCGAGCCCAGCAGGTGAACGAATCCGACGCCGAAGATCAGTAGTGCGAGACCGACGATCCACGGCAGTTCGCTGGCGACCGGCGCGGGCTCGATGCTGATGTCTGACTGGCCGGATGATGCTGCGGGCGCGCGGGTCCGCAGCCGGCCCTCTCCAGTGACCGTCACTGTCGCCTCCGGGGTGTCCGGAAGCGTGTAGATCGATGCCTTCGTGGTGGGCTCCTTGCCCAGCGGAGTCACGCCGGCCCCGCCGAGTTCGACGCCCTCGGGTGTCGCCGCCCGCGTGGCAACGCCCGGATAGACCGATCGCACCGTGAACTCCATGCCATCCTCGTAAGGAATCGTGTAGGCCAGGTCGATCCGGTTCTCCCCCGGCTTGAGAGGGAAATCGACCTTGTAGATTCCCGGTTCGCCCGCGGGAAGAGCGGTGCTGCGCAACGGCATCCCGGCGGGCCCGGTGCCGGACACCTCGACGTCACCTCGCGCGGCAGCCGGAAGATGGAACCGAAGGGTGCCGTCTTCGCTGCTGTAGGTAACCGGCGTCGCCGAGTCAGTGACGAACTGGTAGCCGTCGCGGACGAACAGCTCGCCCCCGTTCGGCTCGAGGATCACCACGCGGTTTGCAGGCGACGGCACACCGGTCGCGCTCACCGAATAGACCGTGATTCGAACGTCCTCGCCGAGTGAGTCGCTCCTCAGGATCTCGGTATACCCGATTCCTTCGAACTCGGCGCGGATCGCCCCTGCGAACGGCTGGCCCGTCTCGGCCGCCGGGAGCTGCTTCGTGAATTCGAAGCGGCCGTCGGGTCCGGAAACCGCTTCCTCGATCGGAGTCATGCCGCCGCGGAAGCTCGACAGGGTCAGCGATACGCTCTCGGCCGGGCCGCCGGTGGTGGCGTTCACGACCGAGCCCTTCACCTGGGCCGTCAGCGGGGCCGCGAACGCGGCGTACGCGATGAAGCCCGCGACGATGCCCCGTCGCGCGATTCCCGCCCTATTCTCCGGCATGGCGTCCGGCCTCCTCGATCGAGTGCAGCACGCCGGCCAGTTCCTGCTGCAAGGCCCGCTTGCTCTCCGCGTAGTCGGCCTCGGACATCTTGCCCATCTGGAATTCGCCCTGCAGGTCCCGCAGATTCTCGTAGATCGCGGCCTTTCGGTCCTCCAAATGCTGCGTGGGCGAAACCTCCTCTTCCGGGGGAATGTGGCCGCTGCGCACGACGAGCGGCAGCCCAAAGGCGATCAGGATCATGGCTATGGCGGCCGCGACGAACATGGCGTACCGGGCAGGAGCGGGCGCGATCCGCGCACCGAACCCGGATCTCCCTAACTAATCCAAATCCTCGAGGTCGTCCTCGATCTCCGATCGGTAGCGGTCGACGATCTCGTCCGGAACCGAATCCTCGCGCGAGCGCGCCTCCGCTTTCGACCGCCACCGCCGCACAACCCACGGAATGACGGCGAGGCCAGCCAGCAACGCGGCGAATGGGGCGATCCAGCCAACCATGCCGAAGCCCTCGTTGCGAGGCTGGACCCGGGTCTCGCTGCCGAACGTGGCGTAGACCTCCTCGAGCACCTCGTCGTCCGACTTGCCTGCCTCCAGCCCCTCTTCGATCTGCTTCAGGACGGGGTCGCGGAAATGGCAATTCATCATGTTGCAACTGCCCACCGTGTAGGCGCAGCTGCACTGGCAGGACACGCGGTCGCCGACCTCGCGCAGCTTCGCGTACGGCACTGCGGCCTGCGTGACCCCCGCAGCGAGGAACAGAACGATGCTAGTCGCCAGATGCCGCAACGGGCTGCTCCTTGAGTGGCGCAACGGGAGGGCGAGCGACCCGCCGGACTCGCTTGCTCGGAACCAGCGCAACGAGCGTGCCGAGCACCAGCAGCAGCGCTCCGATCCAGATCCAGTTCACGAGCGGATTGATGTAGACCTGGATGATCGGAGTCGTGCCGTCGTTGGACTGGCCTGCATACACCACGTAGACATCCTCGCGCAGGCGGTTGCGCACGTCAACCCGGCTGGTCGGCTGGCTCGAGGCGTGGTAGAAGCGCCGCTCGGGCATCAGCGTGTCCAGGTACTCGCCGTCCTTGCTGACGTCGATCGACGCGACGGCCCGGAAGAAGTTGGGGTTGTCCATTTCCGAGACGTTCTGGAGCTTGAAATCGTAGGCACCAACCGAGATGCTGTCTCCGACGGCTACCTCCTCCTGGTGGACCCGGTTGAATGCCGCTCCCGCGAATCCGACGAACATCAGCACGATTGCCATGTGCACGAGATACCCGCCGTAGCGCCGCGTGTTGCGGTGCGTGAGCTCGATCATGGCGCCTAGGAGGCCGGTGCTGCTCTTGCGCTGGATCACCCGGCCGCCACGGTAGAACTCCATCAGGACGGTCAGCGTGACGAACGCGCAAAGGCTGAAGCACACCAGCGCGTAGAAATGCCGCATCCCGGCTCCGAACAGGGCGATGCCGCAAAGCAGCGCCGCGAGACCCGGCCACTGGAAATTCCGGCGGAGGGACTCGGCCGAGGTGCGCCGCCACGCGAACAGCGGGCCCACGCCGGTCAGGAAGAGGAGGAATAGCGCGATCGGAACGTTGACCTTGTTGAAGAACGGCGCGCCGACGGTGATCTTGTCCCCGGTGAAGTACTCGCTGATGACAGGGAAGAGCGTTCCCCACAGCACCGCGAAGCAGCTCGCCAGCAGGACGACGTTATTGAAGAGGAAGCTGGACTCGCGCGAGACCACGGAATCGAGCTCGGCCTCGCTGCGCAGGTAGTCCTTGCGGCTCACGATCAGGTAGGCCGTGATCCCGATGCCGATCACCAGGAACCACACGAAGTAGATGCCGATGTCGGACTCCGCGAATGCGTGAACGGAGCTGACCAGCCCGCCGCGCGTCATCATCGTCCCGAAGATGCAAAGGAAGAAGGTCGCGGAAATCAGAATGATGTTCCAGACCTTCATCATGCCCTTCTTCTCCTGCATCATCACCGAGTGCAGGAAGGCCGTGCCTGTCAGCCAGGGCAGCAGCGAGGCGTTCTCCACGGGATCCCAGCCCCAGTACCCGCCCCATCCGAGGACCACGTAGGCCCACCGCGCTCCGAGGAGAATGCCGATCGCCTGGAACAGCCAGGTGACCATCGTCCAGATCCGGGTCGTGTGGATCCAGCGCTCTCCGGGCTGGCGCGTGATCAGCGAGGCCAGCGCGAACGCGAACGGCACGGTGAACCCGACATAGCCCAGGTACAGCATCGGCGGGTGGATCGCCATCATGGGATGCTGCAGCAGGGGGTTGAGACCCTGGCCGTCCGGCACCGATGTGATCTGCGGGCCGGACATGATGACCTGGAAGGGATTGGCGTTGAACGCGACCAGGCCCAGGAAGAATGCCTGCGTCGCGGCCATCGTCACGACCACGTACGAGATCATGTTGCGGTGTCGCGCCCGGCCCGTGTAGACGGCCACGAACGTGTAGGTCACGGCGATCCAGCTCCAGAACAGGAGAGATCCCTCCTGGCCGCCCCACCATGCGGCGATCTTGTAGAGCAGGTCGAGATCGGCGTTCGATCGCGACGCCACGTAGTTGAAGCTGAAGTTGTCCGTGAGGATCGCGTGCAGGAGGATCCCCGAAGCCGCCGTGGTCATGAGCCAGGCACCGACCACAGCGCGTTGCGCGCTGAGTTCAAGGAACGGGTTGCGCCGCAGCTTCCCGCCGAGCGCGGCTACCGCGGCGTACGCCGAAAGGAGGAAGGCGAGTAGGACCGCGAGGTAGCCGAGATTTTCCATTGAGTCTCTAGCAGATCCTAGGCGCTAGCCTCGGTTGCACGGCAGGGCCGACCCGGCGTCCCAAGCACCGCTAGTCCGTGGCGCTCGGCGCCTCGGCACTGTAGACCGGGGCAGCGCCGTCGGCGGGAGCCGCTTCGTACTTCGACGCGCACTTGGCCTGGATCTTGCTCGCCTCGAACTTCCCGTCGCTGCGCAGGAAGCCGTCGCACAGGGCCTGCGCCTTGTCGCGGAAGGTGTCCGGCAACGGATCGGCCCCGGTGTAGACAACATCCAGGACCTTGGCAGCCTCCATCGTCTCGTCCTGCTGGTGAAGCGTGAACTCGACTCTGTCGGAATGCCTGACGATCGAACCGTCGGCGACGTCTCCCCCGACCCGGATGCGCTTGGAGCCGGGGTTGTCCAGGGCCATCAGCTCCTCAAGCGTCACGTAGTAGGTGGCGCTCTCCTGTACGCCGCTCACTCCCATCCAAGCGAGCGTCACGACGATAGCGGCGGCGATGATAACGAACTTCGCTTGCTTCTTCACGATCCGGCCCTGCGCTTCATTATAGGCTAACAGGTGCATCTTTGCGGGCTGGCAGGAGCGATAGTCTGCTCGACAGCGTCGAATCGGCGGGCCGGGCCGGACAATCGGCTCGCCACTGGCGCGGCCGTCGCGCGCGCCTCCGCCTTCCGGCGGGCCTTTGCCGTGCAAGCAGATGCGATTCTCCGCTTATTTCGGTCGCTTGCGGGCTGATATACTGCGAACAACCTTTCGGGGATGCCCGAGTGCGGTTACCGAATATTCCAATGCAATACAAGACGCGGTGGCTTGGGCTGCTCGTGATCGCGACGGCCCTTTTGACCGGCGGCCTCTTCTGGGGCAACCCGTGGGCGCACGCGGCTTCCGAGCCCTCGGACACGCAGATCCAGGAGAGCATCCTCCAGTTTTCCAAGGTGCTTGCCATGGTGGAGGACCACTACGCGGCCGCCCTGGACTCCGAGGACGTCATGTTCCAAGGTGCCATCCCTCGCATGCTGAGGTCGCTGGACCCTCACTCGTCATTCTTCAGCCCGGACGCCTTCAAGCAGCTTCGGGAGGACCAGAAGGGCCACTACGCCGGTGTCGGTATGCAGATCGGGGCCCGCAACGGCGGCACCATCGTGATCGCGCCGTTCCCGCGCACGCCCGCCTACAAAGCCGGACTGCGTCCCGGAGACGTCATCGTCAAGGTCGACGGCGAGGATGTCGAGGGGCTGGAGCTCAACGAGGTTGCGCGGCGCCTGCGCGGCCAGGTCAATACCCCGGTTGGGATCAGCATTGACCGGCGCGGCTCCGAGGAGCTTCTCGAGTTCACCGTTACCAGGGCCAGGATCCCCCGCCCCAGCGTCCCGACGGCGTTCGAAATCCGGCCGGGAATCGGTTTCGTGCGGATCGACACATTCAACGAGAACACCGGGCGCGAGCTCGACGAGGCACTGGCGAAGCTCAAGATCAAGCAACTCGAGGGCTTGTTGCTGGACCTGAGAGGGAATCGCGGAGGCCTGCTGAGCGAGGGCGTTCGCGTCTCGGACCGCTTCCTTGAGAAGGGCCAGATGATCGTCTCGCACCACGGCCGGTCCTCGCGCGAAAAGAGCTACAACGTTCGCCGCGGGAACAGCGGCCGGGTCTACCCGATGGTCGTCATGGTGAACTGCAATTCCGCTTCGGCCTCGGAGATCGTGGCCGGCGCCCTGCAGGATCACGACAGGGCGCTGATTGTCGGGAACAGCACCTTCGGCAAGGGCTTGGTCCAGACCGTCTACACGCTTTCCGAGTCCTCCGGCCTGGCGCTGACCACGGCGCGGTACTACACGCCGAGCGGCCGCTTGATCCAGCGCCGCTACGACGGCGTGTCGATGCTCGAGTACTACAGCAACCCCTGCAGCGAGGGGTACCGCCCGCAGCGCGATGGAGTGCGCTTGACCGACAAGGGGCGGCGCGTCTTCGCAGGAGGCGGCATCACCCCCGACATCGAATTCGAAGAGCAGCGCGCCAACGACTTCCAATGGCTGCTGGCCCGGCGCTACGCGATCGACACGTTCGCCCAGGACTACAGCCGCGAGAACTCCGACCTTCCCGCAGGATGGGATGTCACCGACGAGATCATCGAGGAATTCCGGCAGTTCCTGGTCGGAGAGGAGGTCGAGTTCGAGGACGCCGACTTCGAAGCCAATCTCGACTACATCCGTCGCTTCATCAAGCGCGAGGTCTACAATTCGGCGTTCGACATTGAAGAGGGTCAGCGCGTGTACTACGAACTGGACCCCGATGTGCAGCAAGCGATCAAGTCTCTGCCGCGCGCGCAGCAGTTGCTGGAAGACGCTGAGAGCCTTGTCGCGTTCCGCGCAAGCGTTCAGTAGATCTCCCGCCGATTCCGCCTAGCGGCGCAGGCCGTGGCGTCCCGCGTCTCGCAATCGGCCGTCATTCTCGCCTCGCGGCTCGACGCGCTTCGCTGGCGGGTAGGTCAGTCCAAAAGGGCGCGAAGTCCGTTTCGCGACCTGCAGTCGGAGTCCTTCCGCAGCCAGCTCAGCCGACCGATCGCTTTCCCCTCGCTCTCACGCCCGAACCGACGGGCCGGAAGCCCCCGGAAGCGTCGCCCGCCCGGCCCTGCTCTACCTGTCTGCGCTCGTTGCGGGTCCCCGATTCACCAGGACAGAGACCGGGTCGTGCTCCTCGCCGTCCGGGCCGATTGCCACGCATGTCACCGCCGCGCCGTCATACTGATCAGCCCAGCCGGCTCCAGTATCGATCCAGCGCATGTTGCCCACTTGGACCGGTGTGCGGATTGGCACGTGCCCGTGAAACGTGCGCCACACGTCGGGCGCACCCCCATCACGTGCTGGTTCGTTTCCGAATCTTTTCCTGGCCCAGAGCGCTCGGATTCGAGCGCAGCGGTCGCCCTCCTCGATCCACGCCTTCAGCGCCCACCACGGCGTTTCATGCGGGATCTCGGCGTGGACCAGAACGAAGGTTCCCTTCGCCCCTTCCACCTCCAGCGCGATCGGCAAGGCTCTCAGCACCTCGCGCCATGCATCCCGCTCGCGGCTGTCCAGTGCTCCCGCCCATTGCCCCCCGTTGCCAGCCACCCAGAGTTCCTCGATCTCCTTGTTGCCCTCGATCGCATCCAGCATCATCTGCTCGTGGTTGCCTCGGACGCAGGCCACGCCGTCTCGTTGCAGCCACGGGAGCATCCCTGCGGAGTCCGGGCCGCGATCGATGACGTCGCCGAGCAGCAGCACGCGATCGCCGGCCTCAGGGGAATATCCCACTGTCTCCAAGAGGCGTTCGAACGTTTCGCGCTGCCCGTGCACGTCCCCGATTACGAGATCTCGCCCGCTCTCATTGCGGGCGAGCGACCGAACCGCCGGGCCATCGACTCTCGGGGTCGGAAGGTCTTCGTAGTCCCAGCCGAGCGGTTCTGGCCGCGGCCGCCCCGATGCTGCTGCCTGCGTATTCCGCCGTTTCACAATTTCTCCGCAAGACAGGTATCGTTCTGTCATCCCGCCAAGGGCATGGGCCGCCCCACCTGGCAAGCGCACGACTGCCTTGGGAGTCCCGCCGAAGCGGCTGCGACCGAGGCCCCGTGGACCGGATCGACGAAATCGAAGGCTTGGCGAGCAGCCTCAGGCGCCGTGCTCGAACCTTGGGGAGTCGTCCTGCATCGTTCGGGCCCTGAGTCGGGGGTTGCGCTTGAAGCATCCTAGCAAGTGATTCAAGCGGGACGATTGTCGCACCAGCCGATCGGGGCCGAGCGCAAGTCTCCCCTCTGACGACTCCGCCGCCGCCACCTTCGGCGCAATCGCAGGCGAGATGCCGCTACGCCCGTCCGGGCGGCGCTCTTCGTCACTCCAGCTCATGGCCAATTGCTCCGGGGCGAGCTCCGAGTTCGTTGCATTTATCCGCAGATCCTGGCTTGCCGCACGCGGGTGCGAGCAGTCGTGCAGGAGTAAGGAATCCATGGATCACGCAAGTGCCTATGATTGCGAGCCGGATCGACAGCCCATGCGCAGGCGTCGTCGTGCTGGGAGCATGATGGGCCAGTTCGCCGTCGAGGCCGGACCCGGCCCCGGCGCACCCTCTAGCCCGGGTAGACTTGACTTGATCCTGCCGGCATGCGTCGAAAGGATTCAAGTCATGCTTCCGCCACTCTCTCCAAAGTTGGTTGTCGGGGCGGCCTTCGCGGCTGCCGGCTGCACAGGTCCCGCCGTGCCTGACTCCATTCCCCGTTACGATGCCACGACGTTCTTCGAGACGACCGCGATCACCGGAGCGTCCTTCTCGCACGATGAGGAACGAATCCTGATCTCGACCGATGCCACCGGTGTCTTCAATGCATTCAGCCAGCCGTTTGACGGAGGCGGCCCCCAGCAGCTGACGAGGTCGGAGAGTGACTCGGTGTTCGCTGTCAGCTGGTTTCCGTACGACGACCGATTCCTCTATACGGCGGATCAGGGCGGGAACGAGCTGAATCACCTGTACGTGCGCGAGAACGATGGAGCCGTCCGGGACCTGACTCCGGGCGATCGCCTGAAGGCGATGTTTCGCGGTTGGAGCGGCGATCGGAAGTCCTTCTGGGTCCTGACAAACGAACGTGACCCTCGCTACTTCGATCTGTACAGGTACCAGGTCGATGGCTACGAGCGGGAACTCGTGATGAAGAACGACGGCGGCTGGATGCCGGGCAGCGTCAGCCGAGACGGCCGGTGGGTCTCGCTCGACAAGCCCCGGACGAACGCCGATAGCGACATCTACATCTGGGATGCTCAGGCTCCCGACAAGGCCCCGATCCACATCACCGGGCACGATGGGAACGCCCGGCATTTCTCGGTGACGTTCTCGCCGGACAGCACGAGGTTCTACTACGCGACCGACAGTCGCGGCGAATTCCAGCAGGTCTGGGCGTATGACCTCGGTACCCAGGAGCATCTAGCTGCAGTGGAGGCCGACTGGGACGTCGTCTTCTTTTCCCTCTCCGAAACGGGCCGATATCGCGTCACCGGAATCAATCAGGATGCCCGGACTGTCGTCGCAATCCTCGACACAGAGACAGGAGAAGAGCTGCAAGTCCCCGACTTGCCGCCAGGGGACGTCAGCAGAGTCGTCTTTTCTCGAAGCGAATCAAGGATGGCCTTCTATCTGAGCAGCGATTCATCCCCTCCGAACCTCCATGTGCTTCTGCTCGACGACCTTCGGGCAAGACGTCTGACCAGCAGCCTCAACCAGGCGATCTCTCCCGAGCATCTCGTGGATTCGGAAGTCGTTCGCTACCCAAGCTTTGACGGCTTGGAGATCCCATCACTCCTCTACAAGCCGAAGACCGCTTCGGAAGCCAGCCCGGCGCCTGCCTTGGTCTGGGTTCATGGCGGTCCAGGCGGACAGAATCGCAAGGGCTACTCACCGACGATCCAGCACTTGGTCAATCACGGGTTTGCTGTCCTGGCCGTGAACAATCGAGGCTCTTCGGGTTATGGCAAGACCTTCTACCACCTGGACGACCGGAGACATGGGGATGTCGACTTGAAGGACTGCGTCTGGGCGCGGAGATTCCTCTCGTCCCTGGATTGGGTGGACTCCTCGAAGGTCGGCATCATCGGAGGAAGCTACGGTGGCTACATGGTCGCGGCCGCGCTCGCATTCGAGCCCGAGGCTTTCGATATCGGCATCAATATCTTCGGTGTGACCAACTGGTTGCGAACGCTCAGGAGCATACCTCCCTGGTGGGAGGCGCAAAAGGAATCGCTGTATGCGGAAATGGGGGATCCGGCAACCGACGAGCAACGTCTCCGAGCCATGTCGCCGCTCTTCCATGCGGGAAACATCGTGAAGCCGCTTCTCGTCGTGCAAGGGGCCAACGACCCGCGAGTCTTGCAGGTTGAGAGCGACGAGCTCGTCGAGGCGGTTCGGAAGACCGGCGTTCCCGTCGAGTACGTGCTCTTCCCTGACGAGGGTCACGGTTTCCGCAAGAAGGCCAACCGCGTCGCGGCGTCCGATGCGTACGTCGAGTTCCTCGACCTGCATTTGAGCGGGGAACGGGCGGTTCAATGATCGGCAGTTCGGGGTCGCTCCGCCCGTCGCCCGTGAACGGGGAAGCCTCGTCGGGAGGCTCTTCGGACTTGGTCCTGAGCCCTTGGTCCTTTTGCGTCCGCTCCGGGGATTCTGCTAGAGTGTAGCCGCGCAGGCGTCTCCTCGCCGTAGGTCGCCGGCGCGTAACATATACGATGCGAGGCGCGTCTGGAAAATGTGACCTCGTCCTGTCCGCGCGGGAGGATATCGAATGAGTGGTGCGAGCACGGCCCAGCTGGCCGCGGAGTTGATGGAATCGAATGAAGAGTTTCGCAAGCTGAAGCGGCAGCACGCCGAATACGAGCGGCGGCTCAACGAATTGAGCGAACGCCGCTACCCGTCCCAGGAAGAGCAGGTCGAGGAGGCCCGCCTCAAGAAGATGAAGCTCTTCCTGAAGGATCAGATGGCCAGCATGCTGGTCGGCCGCGCAGCGCATCCGCAATGAGCTCCGCCCGCCGGTTTCGCAGGGCGACGGGGCGGTCTCGATGGTGAGGGAAGGGTTGCAGTACGCTGCGGCGCTTGCGGTTGCCGCGCTGGCGTTCGGGATCATGCTCGAGCCCTGGACAGCGATTCCATGGGTGTTGCTCGCAGCGTTCTGCCTGTACTTTTTTCGCGACCCGGAGCGCCGGGTTCCGGTCGGTTCGGTGTGCGTTTCGCCCGCGGACGGCAAGGTCGTCCGGGTGCTCGAGGAGTCTGACGGGAGAACTCGCGTGAGCATCTTCCTCAGCATTTTCGACGTCCACGTGAATCGCGTGCCGATCGCCGGCCGGGTCCGGTCGCTTCGCTACAACCGGGGCAGCTTCCGCATGGCTCATCTGGAGGCGGCCTCGGTCGAAAACGAGCGCAACACTCTGGTGATCGACGAGCTCGAGGGCGGAGTCTCGGTGGAAGTCAGCCAAATCGCGGGCCTGATCGCACGTCGGATCGTGTGCCGAAAGCAAGAAGGCGACTCGGTTGAGAAAGGCGAGCGATTCGGCCTGATCAAGTTCGGTTCCCGCGTCGACCTTGTGCTGGGTCCGGAATGGGACCTCGCCGTCGCGCGCGGGGACAGGGTGGCTGGGGGCAGCTCCGTGCTGGCGACGCGCCGCTAGGGATTGGACATGAGCATTCGGAAGAGAAACCGTGGGAGGCCGCCCATCGCGCTGCCGACCGCGTTCACAGTCGGGACGATGTTCTGCGGGTACTACACGCTTGTGCAGAGCATCCGCGCGGTCTCGCTCCCCCCGCACATGGCGGACGACGCGGCGAGGCTGTTCGACTACGCGGCGATCGCGATCGGTATCGCGATGCTGACCGACGGGCTCGACGGGCGGATCGCCCGCATGACCAAGTCCACCAGCGAGTTCGGCGGCGAGCTCGATTCGCTGGCCGATGTCGTCACGTTCGGAGCTGGGCCAGCCCTGCTGGCCTATTCCTGGGGCATGCGGGGTGCGTTGCCGGCGGGAGGCTCGCCGCTTTTTGACCTGCTGCCCAAGCTCGGCTATTTCTGCACGTTCCTGTACCTGACTTGCGGCGCGTTGCGGCTGGCTCGTTTCAACGTCACCAAGAACCCCCTGCCGAAGAATCCCGGCCTGTCGCACCGGAGGTACTTCGTCGGTATTCCAATTCCGCCCTCGGCAGGCCTGCTCGGCGCCGTCGTGCATTTCTGCGGCGGCTACCCGATTCAGCAGTGGTGGCCGGGAGGCGTGCTCTGGTGCGCCATGATGGCAAGCCTTGGATTCCTCATGATTTCCGGCTGGCGCTACCGCAGCTTCAAGGAGCTGAACTTCATGCGGCGGCCGGCCCTGGGCGTCGTGTTCTTCTCCAGCCTGATCTTCCTGGTCTGGAATTTTTCCCAGCCCGTGCTGCTCACCATGGCGGGGATGTTCGCGTGCAGCGGCATCCTGACGCGCGTCGTGAGCCTGTTTCGCAAACGTGCCCCGGAGGTCGGGGAAGGGGACGCGGTCGAGAGACCGCAAGCAGCCGGCTAGTGACGATGGCATCGGGCCGACCGCGCCATGGCCGCCGCGCGTGGGCTGGAGCCGGGCTCGCCTTGCTGCTGTGCTGGGCCGGCTCGGTCTCGTGCGGCTACCGGCTTGCGGGCGGTGCCGACCTGCTGCCGGAGAGGATTCGCACAATCGCAGTCCCGGCGTTCTCGAACGCGACCTCGGAATTCAAGATCGAGCAGTACCTGACGCAGGCTGTCGTGCGCGAGATGCTGGCGCGGACCCGGTACGCCGTGGTCAACAGCGACGAAGGTGCCGATGCCACCCTCCTCGGCACGGTCATGCTCTTCGACGCGATCCCGCAGAACTTCGATCCCACCACCGGGCGAGCGACCAGCGTCTTGACCGTGACGAGGGTGCATGTCGCGCTGTACGACAAGCAGGACGGCGCCGAACTGTACAGCAACCCGGATCTCACGCATCGCGAAACCTACGAAGTGAGCGCCGACCCGGAAGCCTACGTCAACGAGCGAGATTCCGCGATGCTGCGCGCCAGCCGGACCATGGCGTCGACGCTGGTGTCCGCTGTTCTTTCAGGGTTCTGAGCCAGCCGCCTGGCGATATTCCTTTCGGCCCGCCCCTTGCTGGGAACGCCGCCCATGCAGCCGATCAAGTTGTCGTTGCGGGTCAGTCGGGCCGTCGAATCAGAAGGCTCTCCGAATTCCTGGGGGCACGGCATCGGCGTCGAAGGGCTTGCGCGAGAACTCGGCTTCGCCATTCTTGTGGTGGAATTGCGAGCCGAAGACCTGCTGCTCGCCGCCTCGCCCCAGATACCGGTCCAAGGCCAGCGCCGACAGCTCGCGGGCAGGCTCGTGGCCCTCGAACGCAGCGGCCGCAGCGAGAATGTGCGCCGCCAGATAGTCTCTCGTCGACTGGCCGTGATGGAAAATCCATGCGGCCCGATACCAGGCGGCGGGACAGGAAGGTTGTCCCGCAACGAGAATTTCGCCAACCTTCATGCGTCGTTCGCGGTCACGCTGGTTGACGACGCTCCAGACAACAGGTCTTGCGCTTCGATCGCTCCGGTCCGCGTCGAAGACCGCCTTGATCTCCGCGGATTCTCCGCAAGGCGGGGCTTCCGCCTGCAGGACAAAGGCGAGACCCACGAAGCGACAGACCAGGCGCATAGGAGGCTCATCGCATCGGTGTACACTTCGCAGCGGGACCGCCGCGCCAAATGACATCGAGCGACTACGCCGTACTGGCCGTCTACCTGGTCGCCGTCGTTTGGATCGGGGGGCGCTTCGGGGCCGGGCAAGCGTCCCTGAAAGGTTTCTTCCTCGGAGGGCGCACGATCCCTTGGTGGGCCGCCGCCTGTTCCGGCATAGCCACCATGGTCAGCGCTGTCGGCTTCGTCGGTGCCCCGGGCCAGGCGTTCGCCTCCGACTGGACCTACTTGCAGGCTCGTCTCGGGTGGCCGGTCGCCATCGTCGTTGCCTGCGCTCTGTTCATTCCGTTCTTCCACAAGCTGGAAGTCTTCACGGCCTACGAGTATTTGGAACGTCGGTTCGACCGCAGGACCCGGCTCGTGGCGGCGGCCGTCTTCATCTTGCTCAAGTGCGGCTACACCGCCGTGGCGATCTACGCCCCTGCTCTGGTCGTTTCCGAAATGACCGGCCTCGCGCCCGCTTGGGTATGCCTGGGAATCGGTGGCCTGACGACCCTTTACACGTCGGCCGGCGGCATGCGAGCCGTGATTTGGACCGACACGATCCAGTTCGCCGTATTGCTGGCGGGCCTCGCCGCCGCGTGCGTCTACGCGGTCGCAAGCGTCGACGGCGGGCTTGCCGAGATCGTGTCCGTGGCCAGCGCCGCCGAAAAACTGAAGTTCCTGGATTGGTCGACCAGCTTCGAAACGGAGTTCACGGCTTGGGGAGGCCTGATCGGAGGGACGTTCTTCCTGCTCAGCCAGTACGTGGTCGACCAAGCCGAGCTCCAGCGGTTCCTGACGACACCGTCCGTGCGTGGCAGTCGCCAGGCGGTAGCGTCCACGATGGTGTTCACGTCCATCTACGGCTTCTTCGTATTCTTCGTAGGCACGGCACTTTACGTCTACTACGCCCAGCAGCCGGACGGAGCCGCGCTCGGCACGGACCCGGATCGCGTCCTGCCGATGTTCGTCCTTGAGCGCCTGCCGTCCGGACTGAGGGGCTTGCTCCTTGCCGGGATCTTCGCGGCCTCGATGTCGACGGTCAGCTCGATCCTCAACTCGCTGGCGACCGTTACGGTGCGAGACATGCTCGAGCCGGTGGCCCGGACCGCCGGCTCGGTGAAGCTGGCAAGGTGGGCCACACTCGTGTTCGGCTGCATCACCACCGCCCTGTCGCTCCGCGCCGGCTCGTTCGGCACGATTCTGATCGCCCAGGGCAAGATCCGGAATTTCTTCGGTGGCAGCTTGGTCGGCGTATTCCTGCTCGGCCTGCTCAGCCCGAGAGCCAATGCTTCGGGAGCGTTTTGGAGCATCATCGTGTCCTTTGCGGCTACGGCGGTCCTCGCGTTCGCCACGGATGTCTCCTGGATGTGGTACAGCGCCTTCTCGGCTGCGATTTCCTATGCCGTCGGGATCGGAGTCAGCCGGTCAGGCCTGCCTCCGGACGAGTATCATCTAAGCGGATTGGTCTGGCAGCGCCGGAATGGCTAGCACCGCCCCTACCCGCGGCGAAACCCGGGCCGCCGATGTACGGCTGTCCAAGTACAGCCCCCTGCCGCGCATCCTGTATTTCGACGATTTCGACGAGGGCATGAACGGCTGGTGCGAACTGGTCGGCAACCATACAGGGAATCTCGATGAAATTCGCCCGATTGCGAAGGACTTCCGCCCGCCGCAGCTAAGCAGCTGCACCTTCTTCGACATCGGAACGCACGGTTCCGTGGAAGGCACCTACTCTCTCAAGCTGGCGACCCGCCCCGTGAGGAATCACTCGGCGATCGCAATCAAGCGGATGACCTACGCGCAGCGCGGCTTGGTGCAATTCGAAGCCTACGTCACGTTCAAGTCCGAGCCGCTTGCCTGGGATCGAAACGCGCCGGGCTGGGACGGGAATGCGGCGCCTTCCGAGAGGCTGTTCGGCGAGTTCACGTTCTCGAACGACATCTGCGTCGGCGAAACTGGCCCGAGGTGCCACGGCGTCGTGCGTTACCGCAACACCGACGCCGATGGCGCCCTCGTCCAGCGCTGGATGCATCCGACGTCAGTCGAGCCGACCACCAAGATGGATCGCCTCGGGCTCGTGGGCGGCGGACCGAGCCAGGACTTCTTCTCGCTGCGGCCGGGCGATTGGCGCGAGATCCCCGACGGGCGACAGCCGCTTTGCTTCAACGAGACCGCGTCGAAAGTCAATTGGCACTACGTGCGATGGCTGGTCGACACAGAGAAGCTTCGCACGGTGGAATTCCAGTGCAACGACCTGGTGATGGACCTGAGGGATGTGGTCGTGCCGACCCACGACGAGCCCTACCGGGGAATCGCGAATCTCCTGAATTTCTACGTAGCCGTTCGAACTCACTCGGACGTGCGGAATTTCCTGTATCTCGACTCGGTCGTGGTCTCGGTGGACTGGTAGTGCTGCGACGATCATTCACCGCAGTGCTCGAGAAGGGCTCCACGTTCTCCGCCGACTTTTCGACGGAGCCGTACGAGGTCGGCTGGGCGCTTGAGGCGCGATGGTTTGTCAGAGTGCTCCGCGCGGACGAGGGAGTCGAGATCGTGCTTGCCGCGCAGGTCTCGCCGGACGGTTCGACCTGGTGCGACGCAGGGAATGCGCCTATCCGGATGAGTGGCGTCGGCCTGGCTTCGCTGCCGCTCCGGAACTTCGGCTCGTGGCTCCGGCTCGATGCCCGACTGACCGGCGTGCCGGGATCGGTGACCGTCATTATCTATCTCGCATTGAAGGAGTAACCGGTAGTGGGGACTGGATCGAGTCGCTTGAGACCCCCCTCCGGGTGCGAGCAAGATGCGGTCGCCATGTCCGATCGAGCGATCGAAATATCGCCTGCGGGAGCTGTGTCGCTTCGTGAACACGGGCGCAAGCTCTTCGGTAGTAGGGGCATCGGGTGTACGCAATCGCCGCTCGTCGCGCCCGGCAGGCCCGGGACTCGCGTGCTACCGGCAGCGTCAAACCGACGCTCGCGCGTGAGCGGACACGCGGCCGGCGGTGTGTTCGCCTCGATAGCCAGCGAACGCTGCTCCCTGCGAAGCAATCCGAACTGCTCCACCCCTTCTTGTCGCAACGGTCCAAGATCTTCTTGCAAGGGCACTCTCCGAGCGGGACCATCGCCGACAATGGCCTTTGCCCGGTCCCCGACCTTAGTCGGCCGACCGGACGAAATCCGTGGAACCAGGGCGGCCCGCCGGCCGCGAACCAGCAGGCCGCCCGGCTGGAGTCTTCCATAATTGGGATTGGAACTGGTATCCGCGCCCGATGCCGCGGAGCGCTGTGACGGCTTGGTCCGCCCCTTGCTCGAATCACCGCTATCGGCTGCGTGGCGAGCGTTTGAGTAGTCCCGATGCTCGGAGCTTGCCACGGGCATCGCTCGTCTCGGAGGCACCACGGTCCAGCAATCCTTCGCCGGCCGCAGAAGTTCGATGATCACGAAGAAGCAACAGGATCTTCTCGCGGCATATGACTCGCTGCCCTCGGACCAGCAGCACGCCCTCGAGGTGCTCTCCGTCGTTTATCGCCCCGTGTCTCGCGCCAGCGCCCAAGAGTTCTTCAACAGAGCGGGCGTGAGGATGCCTCAGGGCGGCAAATCCGCCTACGCGGGAGCCAACGCTGTCGTTCGCAGTCTTCTCGGCAAGGCGCTTCTGGTCCAGAAAGAACGTCAAGTCAAATGCAACCCGGAAATCGTGGAAGCGGTCACCCGGGCCGCTGATCGCGAGGGGCGCCTTCCTAAGTGGGTCAACGCAGTGAACGTGCTGATCCCTCAGCGGGAGTATGTTGCCCTGGGCTATTTCTACTTCTCTCGCGCGGACGACCTCATTGACTGCCTTCGAATCGCATTGCACCTCAACGAGCCCGAGCGATATGAGAGGCTTCTGAGCGTTTGGAACGACAAGTTCGCAGACAGGATCGATTCGGTCGACTTGTATTACGAGTTGTTCGAAAGGCCGTTCGACGGGGAATGGCTGTACACAAGGGATCCTTCGATCCGCGATGACGCGCTCTCCGTTCTGATTTGGAAGGCGCACAGGTTGCTGACGCCGTCGGCCGAGTTGTTCGACCTCCTGCGGCGGGTCTTCGAGGATCCCGATGGCGCCGGTGCGAGGCTGGGGTTTGCTGTCGAGCACGAACTCCTTGTAGGAAACCTCGAGAAGGCATCGGAATTGCTGCACGAGGACAACACGTCGACCGGCGAATTGTTCAAGGGGTGGGCTTGCTGCCTCCGCGGCGAGCACGATGCCGCGCTTTCGCACTACGATGCCTCGATTCGCTTGTTCAGGAAAGCGATGCGAAAGCGCGACATCCTGTTGCCGGCATTAGCCGGAACCTTCTACGTATTCGCTCTGGTCGCGACGGGCGATCATCGCCGGATCGCCCAAGCTCACAAGTACATCGACTTGGCCTCCCGGAATCGTCCGCACAATCATGTGCTCCACGCCGCGCTCAAGAGCGCGGTCTTTCTCGCGGAAGGCAAGATCGAGATGTCCCGCGAGCTCGTCGTCAGCTATGCGGAGCCCAACGCGGAGCCCCCGCTTCACAAGCTGTTCATCTACACCGTGCTCTGCTGGGTCGACGAGGCGTCGGCCCGCAATGCGTGCCGGGTGATTCCGGCGCTGGAACGCCACGCCAAGAGCAACGGCTATCCGTGGGCCGCCGCAGAGTTTGGACGTATCGCGAACCGAGTTTGTCCGGGCCGCTCCGAATCGGCCGCTCCCTTATCGGAGGGTGAGGGCGCCGGGATCGCGCCGTTGCTCGACACAATTCGCGTACAGGCCCCGTGGGAGCGCAGCCTGGCGGCGCTTGAGCGCTTGAGCGACTCGGTTGCAGACGGGAGCGAGTCGAAGGCGTCGGCCCGGATGACGTGGCGGATCTCAGTCTCGCGTGGATCCGCAGAAATCGCTCCATTCGAGCAGAAGCTCGGCAAGTCGGGGCGATGGTCAAGGGGCAGGGCGGTGTCACTCAAGCGGCTCCACTCCCAGACCAAGCTCGACTACCTGACCGCTCAGGACTTCAAGGTCTGCGGTGCCATCGAGACGGAACGGTATTCATACAGACAGGTCGAATACCGCATCCGAGGAGACAAGGCACTGGAGGCTCTCATCGGGCATCCCCTGGTGTTCCGAGCGGATTCCCCGGAAACGAAAGTGGAGATCGTGAGGGACGATCCGCACCTGCAGGTGGAAACCGAGGGCAATCGCGTCCGGATCGAGCTTGTCCCGGAGCCTCCCGGCTTCAGTGACATCGTTGCCGACGTCCTGTCGCCGACTCGAGTTACCGTTTCGGTGTTCGGGAAGAAGCACCGCGAGATCTTCGCTGTCCTGGGGGGCCGCGGCCTGCACGTGCCAGCGGAATCGAAAGAAGCGGTCGCCCGCGCGGTGTCCTCGGTGAGCAGCCTGGTCACGGTGCATTCCGATATCGGAGGAGGCGACGTCGGTGCTGCCGAGAAGGCCGCCGACCCGACACCGCAGATTCACCTGACCCCGTACGACGAGGGGTTGCGCGCAGAGCCTCTGGTGCGGCCCTTCGCGGGCGAAGGGCCCGCCTACCACCCTGGCGAGGGCGGACGGGTGGTCTTCGCAATCATTGGCGGGCAGCGCGTGCAGACGCGCCGGGACATGCAGGAAGAGACGCGCCGCTTCGAGGCCGCCGTCTCGTCGTGCCCGGCCCTGAAGAACGCTGGCTGGGACGGGACCGCATGGATTCTCGCCGATCCGCAAGACAGCCTCGAACTGCTGGAGCAGCTGCAGCTTCTAGGGGACCGATTGATCGTCGCCTGGCCCCGCGGCGAGCAGATGCGGCTCCGCGACGTCGTGAATGTCGACCGGCTTTCGCTGAAGATTCGCAAGTCGAGGGACTGGTTCGGGATTGACGGATCCGTCGAGCTGGATTCGGGGCTCGTGATGAGCCTTCGAGAGCTCATCGATCGCGTCAAGGAGGCCCCGGGCCGCTTCATCCCGCTCGGAGACAAGGAGTTCGTCGCACTGTCGGACCGGTTTCGCAAGAGGGTCGACGAACTCGCCGATTACGCGGAGCGACAGGGCAAGGGCATGCGGTTTCATCCCTCGCGGGCTCACGCTCTGGAGGCTCTCGTCGAAGACGCGGGCACTGTCGACGCAGACGACCACTGGGCAAAGCAAGTCGCGCGGTTCCGCCAGGCCCAGATGCTCGAAGCGGCCGTTCCCTCCACGCTTCAGGCGCAGCTGCGGGACTACCAGGTGGAAGGCTTCCGCTGGGCGGCACGGCTCGCCGCCTTGGGTGCCGGGGCGTGCCTGGCCGACGACATGGGGCTCGGCAAGACCATCCAGGCGCTGGCAGTGGCTGTCTCGCGGGCGCCGCAAGGGCCCTCGCTCGTGGTGGCTCCGACATCTGTGTGCGCCAACTGGATTGATGAGGCGCGGCGATTCGCGCCCACTCTAGCTCCGGTCCAGTTCGGGCACGGCAACCGCGAGAGGATGCTGCAGGGGCTCAAGCCCTTCGACCTGGTGGTGTGCAGCTACGGGCTGCTGCATCAGGAAGCTGACGGTCTCGCAGCCGTGAACTGGGAAACCGTCGTGCTCGACGAGGCCCAGGCCATCAAGAACCGCGAGACGCTGCGGTCTCGCGCCGCGATGCGGCTGGTCGGGGCCTTTCGCATGATCACCACGGGAACGCCCATCGAGAACCATCTGGGCGAGCTCTGGAATCTGTTCCAATTCGTGAATCCCGGCCTGCTCGGTTCGTCGGACTCCTTTAACGCTAAGTTCGCCGGGCCCATCCACCAGCGGGGCAGCAGCGACGCACGGACCCGGCTGAAGCGATTGATCCAGCCGTTCATCCTGAGACGGACCAAGACGGCCGTCCTGGACGAGCTTCCGGCTCGCACCGAGATTACCCAGCGGATCGAGATGACGCGAGAGGAGCGGGCCCTCTACGAAGCCATGCGGGTGCGTGCGGTGGAGTCTCTCGAAGCCGGGGACGACGAGGCCAGGGGCAGCCACGTGAAGATCCTGGCGGAGATCACCAGGCTCCGCCGGGCTTGCTGCCATCCGCAGCTCGTCATGCCGGGTACGGACATCACGGGATCCAAGCTGGAGCGGTTCCTCGAGACAGTCGCGGAGCTCTTGGACAATGGGCACAAGGCCCTTGTCTTCAGCCAGTTCGTCGGGCACCTCGCGATCGTTCGGTCGCATCTGGATCGGCAGGGCCTCCACTACCGCTACCTGGATGGCAGCACTCCGGCGCGCGACCGCAAGCGCGAGGTCGATGCATTCCAGTCCGGCGATGGGGACCTATTCCTGATCAGCCTCCGTGCCGGCGGCCAGGGCCTGAACCTCACGGCCGCAGATTACGTGATTCACCTCGATCCGTGGTGGAACCCAGCGGTGGAGGACCAGGCATCGGACCGTGCTCACCGCATCGGCCAGACCCGGCCGGTGACGATCTACCGGCTGGTAATGAAGGACACCATCGAGGAGAAGATTGTCGGCCTGCACGGTTCGAAGCGGGACCTCGCCGACAACCTTCTGGATGGGGCCGATATGAGTGGGAAGATGTCCGCCGACGAGTTGCTCGCCCTGATCAGGGAGGCTTGACCGGGGATCCGCCCGGCCGATGCTGGCGGTTTCGATGCGCCGCCGCCAGAGCCCAAGACTCTAAGCTCTTCCCGCCCTCGATCGATTTGACCGGGCCCGGTCATTCCAGCTACAATGATGAGACGGTCGCTCGGCAGGCGGCCGTGGCGAAGCGCGTCATGCCAGTCAAGCGTCCAGGCGAGCGCAGATTCTGCGCGACACGCGGCTCTCGTGGGGCATCGGGGAGGCTTTCCCGGGCGATAGCCCAAGGACTCCCGCAGCACCCGAGCCCCGGCTTGGACGACACCCCCTTCGCCATCCTCCGGATCGGCAGCCTCATTGTTTTTGTCGCTGTACCGGGCCCCGGTTGAGTCTCTCCGCGCCAGATGCTGACGAGGCCGCCGACCGGGGCAGGTGATCAAGGTCGGGGGTCGGTTTTCTCTTGCCCCCGGTATCAAGGATGATGGGAACGAGGGGACAAGAAAGCGAGGGACTCCAACCATGGCGTTGATGAGCGGAGCGCAGATCCTGATCGAGAGCCTTGCCCGCGAGGGCGCAGAGGCTGTCTTCGGCTACCCGGGCGGCGTCACGCTGCCCATTTACGACGTTTTGTACCACCACCCCCTGCGGCACGTGCTGGTGCGGCACGAGCAGAACGCCGTGTTCGCCGCGCAGGGGTACGCCCGCGCCACTGGGAAGGCCGGCGTTTGCATGGCCACTTCCGGCCCCGGCGCGACCAATCTCACGACCGGCCTGGTCGATGCCCTGATGGACTCGATCCCGGTAGTCGCGATTACCGGCCAGGTGCCGCAAGCCCTGATCGGACGGGACGCCTTCCAGGAGGCCGATACCTTTGGCATTTCCCGTTCGGCGACCAAGCACAACTATCTCGTCAAGGACATCGACGAACTCTCCCAGACGATCCACGAGGCCTTCTATATCGCCACGAGCGGACGTCCCGGACCGGTGCTCGTTGACATCACCAAGGACGTGCTGTTGGCCCAGGCTCCGTACAGCGCAGCGCAGCAGATGGAGCCCCTGAGGGGCTACCGGCTGGAGAACCAGCCCGATGCGGAGTCGGTGGACCGGGCGGTGGAGTTCCTTTGGAACGCCGAGCGGCCTTACATCTATGCCGGGGGCGGCGTCATTGCTTCCGGCGCCAGCGCCGAGTTGGTGCGTTTCTCGGAACTGCTCGAGGCGCCGCTAGCGCATACGGTGATGGGTCTCGGCGCCATGCCGACCGGCCATCCAAACTTCATTTCCATGCTCGGCATGCACGGCAGCTACGCGGCCAACATGGGCGTCACTGAGTGCGACGTGCTGGTCGGCCTCGGCGTTCGCTTCGACGACCGCGTGACCGGGCGGCTTGACCGGTTCGCGCCCGGTGCAAAGGTGCTCCACGTCGATATCGATCCTGCCGAGATCAACAAGAATCGCCGGGCCGATGTCGGGGTGGTCGGCGATGTGAGGGCCGTGCTCGCGCGACTCAACGAGCGGCTCGAGGAAACGCGCTCGACCCTGGGCCAGGTCCGCCGCGACGTCAGGCGCTCCTGGATGGAGCATGTCCGCGAGATGAAGCGCGAGAATCCGTTCGCCTACGAGCGATCGGCGGACGAAATCAAGCCGCAGCAGCTGATGGAGAAGCTGGACGAGATTTCCGGAGGCGAGGCGATCGTGACGGTCGATGTCGGCCAGCATCAGATGTGGGCCGCGCAGTACCTGCGGTTCAACCGCCCCCGCCTTTGGCAGTCCTCGAGCGGGCTTGGATCAATGGGATTCGGCCTGCCGGCAGGTGTTGGCGCTAAGTTCGCGTGCCCCGAACGAACTGTCATCAGCATCGTCGGGGACGGCGGCTTCATGATGTCCCTGCCGGAACTAGGCACCATCGCCTCGAACCGGCTTCCGGTCAAGATTGTCGTCATGAATAACAACACCCTTGGCATGGTCCGCCAGTGGCAGCAGCTGTTCTACGGCAAGCGCTACAGCGAGGTTTCGATCGACTCGTTCCCGGACGCGTCGCTGCTCGCTGCTGCGTTCGGCATCGCCGGCGGCAGCGTCACCAGGCCCCAGGATCTTGACGAAGCGCTGCGAAACGCGTTCGCGGAGCCCGGCCCGTACCTGCTCAACGTCCAGGTCACGCCCGAGGAATGCGTCTACCCGATGGTTCCGGCAGGCGGCGCTGTCGACGAAATGATCCTCAAGCCCGAAGTCGAGCCCGCCGAGGCGGTGGCAGGCGACTAGCCCCGGAGGCGACGACCATGCAACAACTGATCTCCCTGCTTGTCGAGAACAAGCCCGGCGCACTGATGCGCGTCGCGGGCGTGCTCACCTCACGCGGCTACAACATCGAGAGCCTGACCGTGGCCAAGACCCTCGATCCCACGCTTTCCAGCATGACGATCGTGGCCCAGATCACGGAAAGCGGCCGGGAGCTGCTCATCAAGCAGATCTCGCGCCTTGTCAACGTCATCAAGGCTGTGGACCTCACGGACTCACGAGCGGTGCGCCGCGAGCTCGCGCTGATCAAGGTCTACGTGGACGACGAGAAGCGCTCCAACCTCCTCAAGGAGGCGGAGATCTTCCGCGCCCGGGTCGTGGATGCCTCTCCCAGGGCGTACACCTTGGAGGTGACCGGCTCGCCCGACAAGCTCAATGCCCTCGTCTCGCTCCTGCACGCCTACGGGCCGATCGAGATGATCCGCACCGGAGCAATGGCGATGGCCCGGGCGAAGCACAACAAGCTTCCCGTGCCCCGATACGGCGAGGCCGCCCTCTCCGAGCCCTAGCGCTTCGACCGGCGGCGCGCCCACCCACTATTTGGAAAGGAACACCCAAACCCGATGCCTGCAACCATCTACTATGAGCCCGACGGCGACCTGGACCGATTGAAAGGCAAGAAGATTGCCATCATCGGGTACGGCAGCCAAGGGCACGCGCACGCGCTCAATCTCCAGGAAAGCGGCTTGGATGTCGTTGTGGGCCTCTACGAAGGCTCGAAGTCCTGGCCCAAGGCGGAGCGCGCCGGCCTCGAAGTGCGCACAGTCGCCGAGGCCTCGAAGGCCGCCCAGGTCGTGATGATCCTGCTGCCGGACCACATCCAGCCGGATCTCTACAGGAGCGAGATCGAGCCGAACCTTTCGCAGGGTGACACCCTGATGTTCGCTCACGGCTTCACGATCCATTGGAAGGAAATCAAGCCGCCCGCCGGTGTCGACGTCTCCATGATCGCGCCGAAGGCGCCCGGGCACCGGGTGCGCGAGCTTTTCGTCGAGGGCGTCGGGGTTCCGGGCCTGGTCGCCGTGGCCCAGGATTTCTCCGGCCATGCGAAGGAGCAGGCCCTGGCGTACGCGCTGGGTCTCGGCTGCCTGAAGGCGGGCGTGATCGAGACCACGTTCAAGGAGGAGACGGAGAGCGATCTGTTCGGCGAGCAAGCGGTTCTCTGCGGCGGCTGCTCGGAGCTGATCCGAGCGGGTTTCCAGACCCTCGTCGACGCGGGCTACCAGCCCGAGATCGCCTACTTCGAGTGCCTGCACGAACTCAAGCTGATCGTGGACCTGATCTACGAAGGCGGCCTGAGCTACATGCGCTATTCGGTCTCGGACACGGCCGAGTACGGTGACTACTCCCGGGGCAAGCGCGTCGTGGACGACTCGGTCCGAGAGCGGATGCAGGAGATTCTGTCCGAGATCCAGTCCGGCAGCTTCGCCAAGGAGTGGATGGACGAGAACCGGGCGGGCCGCGAGAAGTTCCTGGCCACGAGAGCGGCGCAGGAAAGCCAGCTGATCGAAGAAGTCGGTGGCAAGCTGCGGGCCATGATGCCGTTCCTTCGGAAGGAGAAGCCTGACTCGACGCCGCTCGCTCCTTCCTCGAACGGCTAGTCGGAGCCGGAGGAATCCGATGCGGGTATTCGTCTACGACACGACGCTTCGAGATGGCACGCAGGGCGAGAATGTCGCCTTCTCTGTCGCAGACAAGCTGGCGATCGCGCGGAAGCTGGACGGACTCGGGATCGACTACATCGAGGGCGGCTGGCCCGGCTCGAACCCGAGAGACGCGGAATTCTTCGAGCGCGCCAAGACGGATCTCGAGCTGCGGCGGGCCCGGCTCGTCGCGTTCGGGTCTACACGCCACGTCGCGAACCCCGTCGAAGAGGACCCCAACGTTCGGATGCTGGTCGAGTCCGCCACGCCGGCCGTGGCGATATTCGGCAAGAGCTGGAGCTTGCACACCGAGCGCGCCCTGCGCGTGACCGAGCAGCAGAACCTGGAGATGATCCGCTCCACGGTCGCCCACCTCAAGGCGCTCGGCCGCGAGGTGATCTACGATGCGGAGCACTTCTTCGACGGCTATCAGGCGAGCAGGGACTTCGCCTTCCGCACGCTCGAGGCTGCCCTTGGCGCCGGCGCGAACAGCCTCGTGCTCTGCGATACCAACGGCGGCACCCTGACCGCGCGCCTGTCCGAGATCGTGGCGGACGTGCGCGAGCATTTCGGCGGCGTGATCGGCATCCATACCCACAACGACTCCGAGCTGGCCGTTGCGAACGCCATCGCGGCCGTAGAGCTTGGCGTGACGCACGTGCAGGGCACGATGAACGGCTACGGGGAGCGTTGCGGCAACTGCAATCTGATCCCGACGATCTGCAACCTCGAACTCAAGCTCGGGCACACAGTCATCGGCCGGGAGAACGTCGCGAAGCTGACCGGTTTCGCCAACTACATCGCCGACATGGCGAACTTGCGCCTCGCCAATGGCTCGGCGTTCGTCGGAAAGAGCGCGTTTGCCCACAAGGGCGGCATCCACGTCAGCGCGGTGCTCAGGGATGCGCTCACCTACGAGCATGTCGAGCCCGAAGAGGTCGGCAACGTCCGTCGCGTCCTTGTCAGCGATCTTTCGGGCCGCAGCAACATAACCTTCAAGCTCCAGGAGAAGGGCTGGGACGACCGGCTGACGAGCGAAGCTCGCAAGCGGGTGCTCGACCGGATCAAGCAGCTCGAATTCGAGGGATACGAGCTGGAGTCGGCCGATGGCTCGTTCGAACTCCTGATCCGCCAGGCGCTTGCCGACGAGAAGGACCTGTTCCGCCTCCAGGCGATGGAGATGTCACTTCGCAAGCAGGGGCGGGACCACTCCGAGTGCGAGGTGAGCATGAGCGTGAGCACGCCGGACGGCGTCCACAGCGCCCGGGTCTCCGCTGCGGGGCCGTTCGACGCCATGGCGGGGGCTCTGAGACAGTGCCTCGCGACGGTCTATCCGGCCGTTGCGGACATCCGCCTCGTGGACTACAAGGTGCGGGTGCTGAATCCGGGCAAGGGCACGGCAGCGAAGGTCCGGGTCCTGATCAACTGGACTGACCATGTGACCAACTGGACCACCGTAGGCGTGTCTGACGACGTGCTGGAGGCTAGCTGGAACGCCCTTTGCGATTCGGTGCGGCTCGAACTGCTGCGGCTCGAACAGCCGCTGCCAGCGACAAGCGCCCAGTCCGTGTAGCCGAATCCCCGCCGACGGTCCTCAGTCGGTCCCCGAGTCGCGCAAGCCGGCCCTAGCCTTGCGTATGGTCTCGAGCCTCTTCGCGATGCGCTCCTCGATTCCCCGCCGTGTCGGGACGTAGTACTGCTTCGCTTCCATGCCCTCCGGGAGGCAGGACATGCCCACGACTGCCTCCGGAGTGTCGTGCGCATGCTCGTAGCCCTCGGAATAGCCAAGCTCGCGCATCAGCTTTGTAGGAGCGTTCCGAAGGTGCATCGGCACGACAGGGGCCGGGCCGGTCCGCACGTCCGAACGCGCTGCTCCGAAACCCCTGTAGACCGAGTCCGACTTTGGCGCGATTGCAAGGTAGACTGCGACCTGGGCCAGGAAGAGGTCGCCCTCGGGCTCGCCCACCAGGCGGAACGCATCCACCGCGGCCATCGCCATTTCCACGGCCCTCGGGTCCGCGAGGCCGATGTCCTCGGCGGCCATTCGTACCAGCCTGCGACCGATGAATAGGCGGTCCTCGCCGCCTTCCAGCATGCAGGCCAGCCAGTACAGGGCCGCGTCCGCGTCGCTCGAACGCACCGACTTGTGCAGCGCCGAAATCAGGTTGAAGTGCTCCTCGCCCGCCTTGTCGTAGCGGGGCAGCCTTCGTTGCAGGACATCCTCGAGCACGGTCTCCGTGACATCCCCGTCCTCCGCGGCTCGCACCAGCGCCTCCAGAGCCAGCAGGGCCACCCGCGCGTCGCCGCCCGCGTAAGTGGCTATTCGATCGAGGAGAGCCCGCGGGATCACGGCACGGCAGTCTGCCAGGCCGCGATCCTGGTCTTCTAGGGCCGCCTGTTGCAGGCGCACCAGCTGCTCCGCGGCCAGGGACTCGAGCGTGTAGACCTTGGACCTGGACAGCAGGGCCGAGATGACCTCGAACGAAGGGTTCTCGGTCGTCGCGCCGATCAGGATGATGTCCCCTCTCTCGACGTACGGCAGGAAGGCGTCTTGCTGGGCCTTGTTGAATCGGTGGATCTCGTCGACGAAGACAATCGTGCGGGTGCCTGCGCGCCGCAGGCGCTCCGCGCCCACAAGCACCGCCTTCACGTCCTTGATGCTGCTCATCACGCCGCTGAACGCGACGAATTCGCAGCGAGTCACCTTGGCGATGACTCGCGCCAGCGATGTCTTGCCTACGCCTGGAGGCCCCCAGAAGATCATCGAGCCGAGTTCGTCCGCCTCGATCTGCCGCCGTAGCGGCTTGCCCTCGCCCAGAAGATGCTCTTGCCCGATGAATTCGTTCAGGGACCGCGGGCGCATCCGCTCCGCCAGCGGCCTGGTCCGGTCGGACGGGTCGTTCACGGCGGTTTCGAACAGGCTCACCGCAAGGACGCTCTCCGCGCGTATTCGTAAAGGATGATTGACGCCGCGATCGAAGCGTTGAGCGAGTCGACCGCCGAGGTCGGTATCTCGATGGCGGTTGCGGCCTTTGCCAGGACCGGCGCGACGCCGTGAGTCTCGGACCCGATGACGATGGCGCAGCCCGCCGAGAGATCCGATTCGAACAGAGGGACGCCTCCGCGGGCGTCGCCGCAGTAGACGGTCTTGCCGCGGCTCCGGGCTAGATCGAGGAATTCGGCGGCCCCGATCTTCAGCAGGAACGGCAGGCGGAACAACGAGCCTGCGGAAGCCCGCAAGGCCTTGGGGTTCGTCGGCGCGGCCGATCCCTTCAGGAAGACGACGCCAGAAGCGCCGAACGCTTCCGCCGAGCGGATGATCGTGCCCGCATTGCCCGGATCTTGCACTCCGTCCAGTGCTAGCGTGAGCCCGCCCAAGACGGTTTCCGCGTCCCAGGAGGGCAGCTTGACGAGCGCCAGCACTCCTTGGTTCCGCGAAGTCGTGGCGACCGTGTCGAAGAGCCTGTCCGTGACAGGGTGCAGGGGAATCCGCCGGTGAGCGGGCAGGATCGCCGCGACCTCGGGAAGCATGCGCTCGTTCGTGAAGACACGCTCGATCTCGATTCCGGACCGGAGCGCCTCGTGCAGGAGGTGCGGCGATTCGGCCAGCGCCGCGCCACCGGCGGCAGGCGAGCCGCGCGAGGCGGCGTGCCGCAATTGCTTCAGCCACGAGTTGCTCGGACTGGTGATGATCTCCGCGTGGGGTTGCATGGATTGCCGCACCCGAGACACGGGCCCGGATTCCAGCGTAATATGATCTGCTGTGCCGGCGTGTGCGAGATTGTGCGTGAGCGGCCTCCGTCCGGGGGTAGAAGCCGTCCGGCGCGGCGCCGAGGCGATTCGGCGCGGCGAGGTCATCGCCGCCCCGACCGACACCCTGTATGGATTGCTCGCAGACGCACGGAACGAACGCGCGCTGCGCAGGCTGTTTCGCGTGAAGGGGCGTCCAGAAGGCAAGCCCATCCTCCTTCTGATTGACATGCTGTCGCGAGTCCGGCAGATTGCGCGGGACATCCCCGACGAGTTTCATGCCGTGGCGGAAGCGTTCTGGCCGGGTCCCTTGACCATCGTGCTGCCTGCGAAACCGGAGATTTCGAGAATCGTGACCGCCGGGAGAGGGACGGTCGCGGTGCGACTGCCCCGCTCACCGCTGGTAAGGGCCCTCTCCCGGCAGGCGAATTGCCCGCTGTCGGGGACCAGCGCAAATCTCTCCGGTCGGGTCGGAGCCAGGTCGGCGACCGAGGTTTGCCGCCAGCTGGGCGCGAGATTGCCGCTCGTCCTGGATGCCGGCCGAGTGGCCCGGCCGCTGCCATCCACGATCCTGGACCTCGCCTCCGGTCGGCCGCGCATCCTCCGGGAAGGGCGCATCGGCCCGGCCGCGATCGGTCGTGCGCTGCGCCGTGCGTAGCGTGCCCGCAAGACACCGCGAGATGAGAGGGCTCCAGCGTAACTCTCGGTGCTCGAGCTCGCCTATTCCACTGGGGAAAGAAGGGGTTAGATGATGATTTCCAGAAGAGAGCTTGCGCTGACAGTACCGCTGGCCGCCGTTTCGGTTCGCAGGCTGAAAGCGGCAAGCATTGACGGCAAGTGGAAAGCCGAGGTCGAGAACCCGAGGGGCGTGGCGGTCATCATGTTCGACCTCAAGTCCGAAGGTGAGGCCCTGACTGGGACAGCCGGCAACGACAACGGCATGATCGAAATCACAGACGGCAAAGTCTCGGGTGACGGCGTATCGTTCGTCCAAGTGGTGACGCGCGGGAATTTCGAGATGCGCGTCAAGTACGAGGGCAAGGTCATGGGCGACGAATTGGAACTGACACGCACCATGGAGCGTCCTGCTGGCGGACGACCGGGTGGTGGCCAGAGGCCGGGTGGCGGCCGGGGCGGCGGAGGCCGGCCAGTCACATTTGCCGCGATGCGCGTGAAATAGCGACGCCTGGGTGCTCGCGGCCAGCCCGCACTCGGCGACGTGCCTTGGACGGTAGCTCAACCCGGGCTGCCAGGCATGCGAGATACTGGTGCTCCCATTGGACTTCCTGACCGCAGCCGCGTACGTGGCGATTGTCGTCCTGGTGCTCGCTAATGCCTGGGTGGTGACGCGCCTCAAGGTGGACGTGCGTCCTGGCGAAGACGATTCGGGCGCATGACCGCCCTGGCCCAGCACTGGCCGGTCCTGCTGGCGTTGCTGGTCTACTTGGCCGCATGCTTCGGAATCGGCTGGCACTTCCGCGAACGCGCCTCGCGCGGTGTCGACGACTTCTATGTCGCCAAGCGGAGCATACCTGGCTGGGTCGTCTCGCTCGCATTCTTCTCGACCTTCGCCAGCACCAATACCTACATCGGACAGGCAGGCCAGGCGTTTGCGTCGGGGCTGAGCTGGGCGTGGGTCGGTGTTCTATGGACGATTTTCTGCATGGTTTCGTGGCTGCTGCTCGGTCCGCGCCTGCGGAATCAGACCGTCGGACTGAAGTCGGTCACCATTCCTGACTACTTCGATTTCAGGTACAAGAGCCCGCTGTCGAAGCCGACTCGAGTCTTGTCCGCTTTGACGATCCTGTTCGCGACTCTCTGGTACATGGCCGGCATTGCGAAGGGCTGCGCTCACCTGCTCGAGACCGTGCTCGGTGTTCCGTACGGCTGGGGAGTGGCTGCGATTCTGGGCTTCACATGCGTCTACACCGTGATGGGCGGGATGTACAGCGTGCTCTGGACCGACGCCATCCAGGGACTGATGATGCTGGCCGTCGCGGTCGTCATGGCGGCGATCCCTTTCGTCTACGCAGGCGGGGCCGGTCCGCTTTTCGAACGGATATCGAACCTCTCGCACGTCTCAGCTGCTGGTTCGCCGATTGGTGACGGGCTGGTGACGTTCGGCAGCTTGGTCTCGGTGACCTACATCCTCGGGATCGGGCTGTCGGTCGGGATGAAGCAGATTGCCGAGCCGCGGTGCCTCGTGCGCTTCTACTCGGTAGACAATGCGGCCGGAATGCGGTTCGCGATGATCTGGACCCCGGTTTTTCTCGGCCTTTCGCTCGTTTGCGTGATGGGACTCGGCGCGCTCGTGCACGGAATGGCCGATGACCAGGAGGCCGCGTACCTCATCCGGAACACCGACGAGGTCGTCGGATTCATGCTGGCCAAGTTCGACAACGCGGCGGTCACCGCCATCTGCATCACGGGCTTGTTCGCTGCGGGGATGTCGTCCCTCGCATCCGTCATGCTGATCGTCGGAACGGCGGCGGTTGGCGACATCCGCAACCTGTGGCGTCCAGCGGACGCTCAATCCACAGTGCGCTGGACGAAGTTCGCGATCGTCGGCTACTCCGGCGTTGTGCTCCTGATTACCATCTATCCGCCGGCTGGCGTGGTCGAGCTCACGAGCTTTTCCGGGGCGGTCTTCGCCGCAGGGTTCTTCCCCGCGATTTTCGGCGGCCTGTACTTGCGATGGGGTACGGGCCACGGGGCGTTCTGGTCGATGCTGATCGGCATGGCGGTTACGCTGGCCTGGCGATTCGGAGTGCGGTTCAGGGTACCCGACATGCAGGATGTTCACGAGATCATCCCTGCCTTTTGCGTGTCGCTGGCCGCGTATCTCGCCGTCAGCAGAATGACTTCCAAGCACCGGCCTTCCGCCGAGCACCTTTCGAAGGTGTTCGGCCGCTGACTCCCGCCTCCTGAATCAATCCCAAGCGCCGCGACCCCGGCCGGCGATCGATCGTCGGAGCAACCGCACCGACTTCGCTCGCAACGCGGATCTTCGTGCCCGGGCAGTCCCCGCAGCCCTATGCGGCGGGGGTGTTCGCGGGGTGCCCGCCAGGCTCTCGGTAAACCGGCGATGGCTGCGGCCGGCGACCGGCGATGCCTCCCCCAGGCCGTGGTTTCGGGGTCTCCGGAAGCTTCCGGAGCCGCTCCGACCCTGCCCTATACTTGGGATTCTCCCCTCATGCCGCAGCCGTTCGTCCACCTGCATTGCCACACGGACTACTCGCTTCTGGACGGAGCTTGCCACATCCCGCGGCTGATGCGAATTGCGGAGCAGCACGAGTGGCCGGCCGTCGCTATCACCGACCACGGCAATCTCTTCGGTGCCGTTTCGTTCTACACCGCCGCGCGGAAGATCGGGATCAATCCGATCATCGGGTGCGAGATCTACACCGTCGCCGGGGATCACACTCGCCGCGACACCGACATGCGCTATCACCACCTCGTCCTGCTCTGCAAGAACGAGAAGGGGTACCGCAACCTCATCAATTTAGTCTCGACGGCCTATCTCGAAGGGTTCTACTACAAGCCGCGGATTAGCAAGGAACTGCTGGCCCAGCACTCCGAAGGGCTGATCTGTCTCTCCGCGTGCCTCCGCGGCGACCTCCAGGAGGCGCTGCTGAACCACGGCTACGAGGAAGGCCGGAGGATGGCCTACGAGTACCTGGATATCTTCGGGAAGGAAAACTTCTTTCTCGAGATGCAGGATCACGGGCTCGATCTCGACAAGCAGCTGATACCGCTGCAGCTCCGGCTGGCCCAGGAAACCGGGATCCCGCTCGTCGCCACCAACGACGCCCACTACCTCACGAAGGAAGACGCCGGGGCCCATGACGCGCTGCTTTGCGTCCAGACCGGCAAGACTCTCAGCGACGCGAATCGCATGCGCTTTGAAACGCAGGAGTTCTATCTCAAGACGCGCCAGGAAATGGCGGCCCTATTCGATGGCGACGAGGGACCGCTCAACCGCACCTGGGAGATCGCCCAGATGTGCGACCTCGAGCTGGAGCCGGTCAGCGACCCGTTCCCGCAGTTCGCGGTGCCGGGGGATCACACGATCCATACGTACTTCGAGCTCGCGGCGCGCCAGGGATTCGAGGCACGCAGGGCGCGATTGGAAGCGATGGCGGAGAAGGGCATGCTCCGGCAGCGCTTGCCCGAGTACGAAGCGCGCCTGGACCACGAGATCAAGGTGATCCAGCAAATGAAGTACTCCGGGTACTTCCTGATCGTCTGGGACTTCATTCGCTACGCCAAGTCCAAGGGCATTCCCGTCGGCCCGGGGCGCGGCTCGGCGGCCGGCTCGCTCGTCGCCTACGCGATGTCGATCACCGACATCGACCCGCTGCAGTACGGCCTGCTCTTCGAACGGTTCCTGAACGTCGAGCGCCAATCGATGCCGGACGTCGATATCGACTTCTGCATGAACCGCCGCGGCGAGGTGATTCAGTACGTCACGGAGAAGTACGGTCGCGAGCAGGTTTCCCAGATCATCACCTTCAACACAATGGCGACCAAGGCCGCGATCAAGGACGTGGGCCGCGTCATGGACCTGGGATTCGGGCAGGTGGACCGCCTCACCAAGCTCGTCCCGAACGTCCTCAAGATCACGCTCGACGACGCGATCAAGCAGGAGCCGCGCCTGCAGGAGGCCATCCGGGACGATCCCAATGTGAACCAGCTGATGCAGACGGCCAAGCGGCTCGAAGGAATCGCCCGCAATCCGTCGGTCCATGCCGCCGGCGTGGTGATCTCCCCGCAGCCACTGAAGAATCTCGTCCCGATCTACAAGACCAGCAAGGACGAAATCGTCACGCAGTACGACATGAAGAGCCTCGACCTGGTGGGGCTCCTCAAGATGGACTTCCTCGGCCTGACGACGCTGACGATCATCGACGACACCTTCAAGTGGATCGAGAAGCGCACGGGCGAGGCCCTGAGCCAGGACACGCTCCCGCTGGACGACGCCAAGACCTACGAGTTGATCTCCGAGGGGCTGACAAGCGGCATATTCCAGTTCGAGTCCAAGGGCATGCGGGACATCTGCCGCCGCTACAAGCCGGAGCGCCTCGAAGACCTCTGCGCCCTGAACGCGCTCTACCGGCCCGGACCGATCCAGGGCGGCATGATTCCCGACTTCATCGACCGCAAGCACGGGCGAAAGAAGGTGACCTACCTCCTGCCTGTCATCGAGCCCTTGCTCAGGGAGACGTACGGCGTGATCGTCTACCAGGAGCAGGTCATGCAGATTGCGAATGTCGTGGCGGGCTATTCGCTGGGCGAGGCGGACCTGCTCCGTCGCGCGATGGGCAAGAAGAAGCCCGAGGAAATGGCGGAGCAGCGCGACCGCTTCCTCAGCGGAGCCCGAGAGCGGGGATTCCCAGCAAAGGAGTCCAGCGATCTCTTCGACCTCATGGCGCAGTTTGCCGGATACGGCTTCAACAAGTCGCATTCGGCCGCCTACGGCTTCGTCGCCTATGTGACGGCTTATCTCAAGACGCACTACACCATCGAATTCATGGCGTCCTTGCTGACCGCCGAACTCAACAGCGCGGACAAGATCCGGATGTATCTCAACGACTGCCGCGACATGGGCATCGAGATCCTCCCGCCGGATGTTGCCGTCTCCTTCTGGACCTTCACGCCAGCCGGGGACAAGATCCGATTCGGCCTCGGGGCGATCAAGAACGTGGGCAAGGGTGCGGTCGAGTCCATCATCCAGGCCCGCGAAGGGCGCGAGGGCGGATTCGTCTCGCTCTTCGACTTCTGCGAGCACGTCGATTGCAGCAAGCTCAATAAGCGCATGATCGAGAGTGCAATCAAGGCCGGGGCATTGGACAGCGTCGGCGGGAATCGCGCCCAGCTGACGGCAGCCCTCGATTCCGCGATGGAAGCGGGGCAGAGGGCGTTCCAAGACCGCCTGACTGGCCAGGAAGGCCTCTTCGGCGACCTGTCCGGTCCCGGCGGGGGCGAAACCGGCAGCCTTCCCGACATCCCGGAGTGGGATCATCTGGAAAGGCTTGCCGGAGAGAAGGAGATGCTCGGGTTCTACGTCACCGGGCATCCATTGGAGACCTACGCGGAGACGATCGACGACTTCCGGGCGACCGAGAGCTCGGACCTCGGCGACACCCAGAACAACCAGGAAGTCACGGTCTGCGGCATCCTCCACAGCATCCAGCGGCGCAGGAGCCGCGAGGGGCGGACGTGGGCGTCGGCGGTCCTGGAGGACCGGCAAGGCAGCATCGAGCTGCTCGTCTTCGCGAACCAGTTCGAGCAGGTGCAAGATCAGCTCGTCGTGGACCGGGCAGTGCTGGTGACGGGCTCGGTCCGGGCCGAGGACGAAGGCGCGCGCAAGGTCTCGGTCTCAGCGGTCACGGCGCTCGAGAACGCGCGCGACCCCCAGCCCGCCCAGGTCTCGCTTACGCTCAAGCTGAACGGCGCAGAGGAAGCGGGGCAGACGGCACAGCGGCTCGCCGACCTCTTCCAGAGCAGCCCGGGACCCACCGATGTGCGCCTGCGCTTGCAGCGCCCCAGGGATTTCCTGCTGATCTACGATCTCGACCTTCGGGTGAAGGCGAGCCGCAGGTTCCGCGAGCAGGCCGAAGAGATTTGCGGCCGGGGCTCCCTGGAAGTCCAGGGGTGAGGCTCGCGCAGCCACCGGAGCTCGGTCGCGCTCGCCCGCGATTGCCGGCCCGATCGCCCGCGAGCGGCATCAGTTGCCGGCGGCTCGCCCAGTCGGGGAGCAGCGATCGTGCGGGACTGGCGCTGATACACTGAGATGTCCCGGAGGCACTTGTAATCCGACCACTGTCGCTACTTCTCGTTCCGGCTGTCCTGCCCCTTCTGTCCTGGGCCGGCCCCACGTTCCACGCCGACGTGGAACCCATCTTGCAGACGCACTGCCAGCAGTGTCATCGTCCCGGCGAGGCTGCTCCGATGTCGCTTCTGGGCTATGAGGAGACGCGCCCTTGGGCGCGCGCGATCCAGGAAGCCGTGGCCTTGGATCGCATGCCGCCTTGGTTTGCTGACCCGCGCTACGGCGAATGGTCGAACGCCCACGTCCTGACGGCGGACGAGAAGCGCACCATTGCCGAATGGGTCGAGTCCGGGGCCGAGCGCGGCAATCCCGCGGATGCGCCAGAGGCCTTGGAATTCCTGGACGGCTGGAACATCGGAGAGCCGGATCTGGTGCTTGAACTGCCCGAGCCGTTCCAGGTCCCGGCGGAGGGGACCATCGACTACCAGTACCTCGTCATACCCACCGGCTTCACGCAGGACAAGTGGGTCACGGCGGCGGAAGTGCGTCCTGACAACCGCGAGGTCGTGCATCACGTTCTCGCATTCGTCCGTCCCGAGGATTCGCTTTGGCTGGAAGGCGCCGTGCCGGGCAAGGTCTTCGTTCCGAAAGCATCGAAGAAAAAGGACCGGAGGAAGTCGCGGAACGAGTATCGGGAAGTTCTGACGGGCTTCGCCCCGGGCAAGGAGCCTACTTCGTGGATCGGCAGCGAGTACGGGAAGCTCCTTCCGGCCGGCGCTGACATCGTCCTCCAGCTGCACTACACCGCAAACGGCAGGGAAGGGCTGGACCGCAGCCGCATTGGCTTGCGCTTCGCCGACGAGCCGCCCGCGAAGCGTGTCGTGACCATGATGGCGAGCAACGGAAAGTTCGTGATTCCGGCGGGCGCTCCGTCGCACCCCGTGGAGTCGAGCTGGGTGCTGAACCGGGAAGTGGAACTGATCAGCTTGCTTCCGCACATGCACCTGCGCGGCAAGGACTTCCAGTTCGATCTCCGGCACCCGGACGGCAGCCGGGAAGTCCTGCTCAAGGTGCCCAGGTACGATTTCGACTGGCAGTTCTACTACTACCTCAAGGAGCCGAGGGTCCTGCCCGCGGGCACGGCCATCGAATGTCTCGCGCACTTCGACAATTCGCCCAACAACCCGGAAAACCCCGACCCGTCCGGCGAGGTGCGCTGGGGAGACCAGAGCTGGGAGGAGATGATGATCGGCTTCTTCGAGATCGCCTTCGATTCCAGCGCCGACATCGGTCCCTATACCAGGCAGAAGAAGGACTCGACGGCGAGCGCCGATTGAGTCCCGCGCGGTTCGAGTCCGCTTTGTCCCGCGGCGAGCGAGCGATGCGCGGTTCCGGTCACGCGGCGCTGCTAGCGTCGGCCTTCGCCCTAGTCTGGTCGGCCTCGCCCGTTTCGGCCCACGAGGCCATTAGCACGGAACTGACCTGGACTCGAAACGTCTCCCGCATCTTCTACAACCGGTGCGCCGGCTGCCATCGCGAGGGCGGGTCCGCGCCGATGCCGCTGACCACGTACGCAGAAGTCCGTCCATGGGCATCGGCAATCAAGCACGAGGTGCTCACGCGTCGCATGCCGCCTTGGGGCGCGGTCAAGGGATTCGGCACGTTTCGCAACGATCCGAGTCTCTCGCTCCCTGAAATTGCGGTGATCTCGAGCTGGGTCGAGGGCGGCGCGCCCGAAGGCGACGTGCTTTTCCACGAGCCGTTCCACTTCCACGCCCGTTCCGCCGCCGAAGGCCAGGCGGGCGCCGGACGGCTGACGGTTCGCGGGTCGGTCCGGCTGGATCGAACCCTGGTCGCTACCGGCGTCAGCCCGCGCGGCGACCCTTCGACGCCCTGGCTGGAGCTGACCGCGCACTTGCCGGACGGCGGCGTCGAGCACTTGCTGTGGTTGCGCGGGAACCGAGACGCCGGTCCGCCGGACTACTGGTTCCTGCGGCAGATCGAACTGCCCGAGGGAACGCGCTTGCTGTGCAAGCCCGAATCGGCTTCGGCAGACTTGCGCTTCGCCGAGACACCGCGGCCAGCGGTCCCGGGTGCGAAGTAGCCGATCGCCTCAGCCTCGCTCGACGGGCATGCCTGCGGCATTCCACGCCCGCCAACCGCCTGCCAGCGAGTAGACATTTCGGTAGCCCATCTTCTGCAGCGTATCGGCTGCAAGCGCCGAGCGGTAGCCGCCGCCGCAGTAGAGCACGAGCTTGGTGTCGACGTCCGGCACCCGGGCCTCGATGTCGCGCTCGATGACGCCCTTGCCGAGATGAGTGGCACCAGCCGCGTGCGCCGCATTCCACTCGGATTCCTCGCGGGTGTCGACAAGTTCGAACGACACCCCTTCGGCAAGATCCGACTGGACGGCATCCACCGAGGTCTCCCGGATTCGCGACTTTGCATCGTCGACGACTGCCAGGAACTTCTTCGAGTGCTTCATGCGCCCGCGAATCGACCTCGGACCGGAACGGTTCGGCTAGAACTCGTACTTGACTTCGAGCTTGGCCTCGACCTCGGCGATCGGCACCATTACGATCGCGTCCCACGGGCAGCCGTCGAGGAAGGTGCCCTCGGGCCCCTTCGCGAGGCACTGCTTGCAGCCGATGCAGGTCTGCCCGTCGACCTCGATCCGACCGAACGGCGGATGGTCTTCGTCGGGAATCCAGTACATGCACTCGTCAACCGGGCAGTAGTTGGTGCAGACCGGGGATCCGGCGCACCCCGTGCAGTTCTCGTTCGTGACTGCCAGGAGCGCCGGCTTCTTCTTGCGGTTTCCCGACATGCCGCCCTCGGACCAAGGCCACTCCTTGGCATGGGGCGCTTCCAAGGGCGTCAGAGCGGCGATGCGCAGCGCCTCTTCGCGAGCCTTGCGCTTTCGCTCCGCGGCAGCCGCCTTGCGCCGTTCGACCGCTGAGTCCGCCCCTGCGCCGGCCGGCCTGGCGGACCTTGCTGCCTCCGGAGCGGAAGGTTTCGGATCTTGCGGTGTCTGGTCTGCCATGCTTGTGTCCCGAAGGCGCTCTGAACTAATCAATATAGCAATCCGCGGACGGTCCGGACTCTTCCCCGGCAATCTCGCCAGCGGGGCCTGCAGTGACGGTGCCTCCGCGAGAGACCGACAGGAATGTGCGCCTCCCGCCCTGCCAGTCACGGGCGGGTCGCGGGACCCGTCGGTGCGCCACACTGGAACTTCGGTGACTCTCGCGTGAAATCGCCCTTCGAGATCGTGGCGGAATGCCCGCGGACCCGTGCGCGGGCGGGCATTCTCCACACCGCTCACGGCCCGGTCGAGACGCCCGTCTTCTTGCCGGTCGGAACGCAGGGAACCGTCAAGGGACTCACCCCTCGGCAGCTAGCCGAGGAACTTGATGCCCGCATGCTGCTGGCCAACACCTACCACCTGTGGATGCGTCCCGGCGAAAGCACCATCCGCGACTGCGGCGGCCTGCATGCATTCATGAAGTGGCCCCGCGGCATTCTCACCGATTCGGGCGGCTACCAGGTCTTCAGCCTCGCGGGCCTTCGCCGCATCCGCGAGGAGGGAGTCGACTTCCGGTCCCATCTCGACGGCTCGCGCCGGTTCCTCAGTCCGGAGGAGGCCGTCGACATCCAGCGGGCGCTGGGCAGCGACGTGATGATGGTGCTCGACGATTGCACTGCGTACCCCGCCAGCGAGAGCGTGGCGCGGGAATCCATGGAACGCACCGTCCGCTGGGCCATCCGGTCATTTGAGTACTGGCACGGCCTCGAGCCGGAATCCGGCGCAATGCTGTTCCCGATCGTCCAGGGATCCATGTACGGCGGTCTGCGGCGCGATTGCGCGCGCCGGCTTGTCGATCTCGACGCTCCGGGCTACGCTGTGGGCGGCCTGTCGGTAGGCGAGCCGCGCCCGCTCAGCTATGAGATGACCGCCGTTTGCGAGGAGGTCCTGCCGCGAGCCAAGCCGCGGTACGCCATGGGCGTTGGCATGCCGCACGAGATCGGCGAGTACGTCGCGCTGGGCATCGACATGATGGACTGCGTCCTGCCCACCCGCAACGCCCGCAACGGGTGCCTGTTCACCCGGACCGGCCGGATCATGATCAAGAATGCAGCTCACGCCCGGGAAGACGTGCCCGTCGACGAGGGCTGCCAGTGCTATTCCTGCCGGAATTTCTCGCGCGCGTACCTCCGGCACCTGTTCCTGGCCAAGGAAATGCTGTTCGGAACGCTGGCAACGCTCCACAATCTCTGGCTCTACCTTGACAGGATGCGCGAAATCCGCAAAGCTATTCTCTTAGGGAACCTGCCGGACTTCCTCAGCCAGATTTCCGCGCAAAGGGCCGGCCGCCAGTAGGCGCGCCGCTCGGCTCCTTGCTGCGACTGTGGTTCCGGCGGTTCGTTTTTCGCTATAGTATCGGTTACCCCGTGCGGCGCGCGCGGCGGTTTCCGCTCGCACACAGTGATCGCCGTGCATCTGCCCACCGTGGACCAACTCGCTCCGTGGCTGCCAGCCCCGGCCCTGCTGTTGCAGCAATCGAGCTGGCAGGCCTTCGCGCCGATCGTGCTGATGATCGGCATCTTCTTCCTGCTGGTCATCATGCCGGCCCGGAAGCGCCAGAAGAAGCTGGAGCAGATGCTCGCCAACCTCTCCACGGGGGACCGGGTCGTCACCAACGGCGGCGTGAGCGGAACCGTTGTCGGGCTCGGCGAGGGCAGGGTGACGCTGCGCATCGCGCCCGACGGAGTCAAGCTCGAATTTGCCCGGAACGCCGTCGTCGGCATGGCCGAGAAACCCGGAAGCTAGCGGCGGACGGAACGGATAGTCGAAATGAGAAGCCGGTTCGGACTGAAGATCCTCCTGGTGCTGACCGTGTTCGCGCTGTGCTTCTGGCGCGTGATCGGGCTTTCCCCGACGTGGGACGCTATCAAGCAGAACATGGCGGACAACATCGCTCTCGGCCTGGACCTGAAGGGCGGCACGCACCTGATCCTGCAGGTGCAGGTCCAGGACGCTCTCAAGTCCGAGGCCGACCAGACCATCGACCGCATCAAGGCGCGCCTGGCGCAAGCCGGGATCAGCTACACCGACATCCGGCGGACCGATCCGGCATCGATCGAGGAGGCCGACAGCATCCAGATCCTGCTGGAGGGCACCCCCACTGACCGCGTCAGCGACGTGCGAACCATCCTTGAGGAGGAGGCGATCAGCTGGCTGCCCGCGTCGAGCGGCGGCAGCTCGTTCGCCTTGAACCTCCGCCCCACCGAACTGCTGCGGCTGAAGGCGGAGACGCTGCAGCAGTCCATGTCCACGATCGAGAACCGCATCAACGGCCTGGGACTGACGGAACCCCTCATCCAGCAGCACGGGCGCGCTGAGGCCGAGCACGAGATCCTGGTCCAGCTCCCGGGCGTCAGTGATCCCGCCCGAGTGATGAACCTGCTGCAGATGTCCGCGCAGCTGGAGATCAAGCTGGTGGTCGGCGGACCGTACGCCTCGCCCGAACAGGCGCGCTCCCAGAACAATGGCATCCTGCCTGCGAACAGCGAGCTGGCGCACTACACCGACCGAGGGCGGAACGAATGGTACCTCCTGCAGCGCAACCCCGTCGTTACCGGTCGGGACCTGCGTTCCGCGACAGCAGGCAGGGACACGCAGAATCCCGGCGCATGGCAGGTGGCGTTCAGCCTTTCGCGGCAATCCGGCCAGCGCTTCGGGATCTTCACGGCTGCCAATATCGGCCGGAATCTCTCCGTAGTCCTTGACCGCCGCATCCAGAGCGTGGCCTCGATCGAATCCCGCATCGAGTCGGAGGGCGTGATCAACAACATCGACTCGCAGACCGAGGCGCTGGACCTGGCGCTGGTGCTCCGGGCCGGCGCCCTTCCGGCTTCCGTCGAGTATCTCGAGGAGCGGACTGTCGGCGCCTCGCTCGGCGCGGACTCGATCCGGCAGGGGGTCCGCAGCGCGATCTACGGCGTGGCCATCATCGTCGTGGTGATGCTCGTCTACTACCGGTCAGCAGGCGTGAACGCCAATCTGGCGCTCTTCTTCAACCTGCTGATCTTGCTCGCGGTGCTCAGCACGTTCGGATTCACGCTGACCCTTCCCGGCATCGCCGGCATCATCCTGACGATCGGCATGGCGGTGGACGCCAACGTGCTGATCTTCGAGCGTATCCGTGAGGAGCTCCGGGCAGGCAAGGCGGCTGTAGCTGCGCTCAACGCCGGCTTCGGCAAGGCATTCCTCACCATTATCGACACGAACCTCACCACGATCATCGCGGCGGCGTTCCTGTTCCTGTTTGGCCGCGGTCCGGTTCGCGGGTTCGCTGTGACGCTTGCCATCGGCCTGCTGGCGAACCTCTTCACGTCGGTTTTCGTCTCGCGAGTGATCTTCGATCTCAACATGTGGCGCAAGCAGCAGGTCAAGGAGCTCAGCATCTAGGGCCGGGGAAACTTTGGAGCGCCACGCGGTGTCTAGGGGAACCGGAGCGGATCGCGGCGCAGCACACGAGCAATGCAACTGATCGGCCAGACCAACATCGACTTCCTGGGTCGCCGCAAGGCGTTTCTAGCTCTCTCGGCCGTGCTGCTCGCCGCCGGCGCGGCGGCGACCGCGCTGAACGGCGGGCTGAGGTTCGGCATCGACTTCAAGGGCGGGACCTTGGTGTACGTCAAGTTCCAGGAGGAGCCGGACCTCGAAGGCATCCGGGGCGCGCTCACCGACAAGGGCCTCAGCGTCGCCACGCTTCAGCCGTTCGAGGACTCCGAGGACAGCCACGAGCTCAAGATCGAGCTCGACCTGGCGGGCGATGTCGTCGAGACATCCGGCAAGGCGCAGGTCCTCGAGACGCTCCGCGAGGTTTACCCCATTTCGGGCGGCAAGCTCGACTTGAACAACGTGGGGCCAGAGGAACTGGGACAGCGCTTGATGTCGAACCCGTCGCTTCGCGACGCCGGCCACAGCAGCCAGGACCTGCAGGCCGCGGCAGCAGCGATGGTGTCCTGGCGCGATCAGGCACCACGCTCCGGGCTGGTCCGGGACGCATCCGAGCTTGCGAGCGTGCCGGGCGTAGCCGAGAGCGTGGCTGCAGCGGCCGCCGAGGAAGTCGAGATGGGGGCCTTCCACATCGCCGGGGTGGAGGTGGTCGGGCCGAAAATCGGATCCGAATTGCAGTGGCAGGCCATCAAGGCGACGCTGTTCGCTCTGGCGGGTATGCTAGTCTACATTGCGTTCCGGTTCGAGTGGATCTACGGCGTAGCCGCCGTGATCGCGGTCTTCCATGACGTTTTCATCACGATCGGGTTCTTCTCGCTGTTCGGACGGGAAATCGAGTTGACAGTGGTCGCTGCATTGTTAACACTAGTGGGCTACTCGATGAACGACACAATCGTCATCTTCGACCGCGTGCGAGAAAACCGTAGGGTCACGAGGCGATCCAGCTTGACGCAACTGCTGAACCTGAGCATCAACCAGACCCTCAGCCGGACGGTGCTGACCTCGGGGTTGACTCTCATTGCCGTAATGTGCTTGTTTATCTTTGGTGGAGAGGTTCTGCGAGGCTTCTCGTTCGCCTTGGTGGTGGGTGTGCTCGTAGGAACCTACTCTTCGATCTTCGTCGCCAGCCCGGTGTTGCTGTGGGGTCAGGAGCGCATGGCATCCAGGTCCGCAGGCGGCAGGCGGGAAAGGCGTACTTGAGTCAGGCAAGAATGCCTGGGAGGGCTTTCAATCATGTTTGAAGACGCATTGATGGATGACAGAATCAAGAACAACTCGAGGTGGTCGGTGGTCATTTCCACCGTCATGCAGCTGTTCTTAGTGGGGGTATTCCTGCTGATCCCCTTGCTCAACTACTACGAACTGCCCGCGGCGGACTTCGTCAGCTTCCTGACGGCCCCCCCGCCCCCGCCCCCGCCCCCGCCCCCGCCAGCGGCCACGGTGAAGATCAAGGAAGTTCCGCGCGAGTTCGACACCGGGGCGCTGACCCAGCCGGTCGCGATTCCGGACAATGTCGCGATCATCGAGGAGGACATCTCCTCGCCTAGCGCCGGCATCGCGGGCGTGGTCGGCGGCGTGCCCGGCGGCAGCATCGGCGGCAGCATCGGCGGAGTGCTCGGAAGCATCATCTCGAGCGCGCCGACAGTGGCGCCCCCGCCCCCGCCCCCGCCGCCGGTGAAGAAGAAGGCGCCCCCGAAACGCATCCGCGTCGGCGGCAACGTCGCCAAGGCGCGGCTGACCCGCCAGGTGCGCCCGCAGTATCCCCCGCTTGCCCGCCAAGCCCGCATTCAGGGCACGGTCAAGCTCTCGGCAATCATTTCCAAGAACGGCTCGATCCAGAAGCTCGAGGTCCTGTCGGGCCACCCCCTTCTCGTCCCCTCGGCCCTGGCCGCGGTGAAGCAGTGGCGCTACAGGCCGACCCTGCTGAACGGCGAGGCTGTCGAGGTCCTTACGAATATCGACGTGAACTTCACCCTTAGCGGCTGAGACGCACGTCCACGTTCTCCCCCCCGCGGGAGTCGGGCGCCCCAGGTCGTCGATGAGTCGGCGCCCGGCAATCCCGGCACGAACAGTTGGTCAAACGAAACCGTAGTTTCTTTAGGAGGAAAAAAAGCAGATGCTTTCGCAATTCGCAACCACGGCTTTCCTGCTGCAGCAGGAAGTCGGATTCGACATGTATTCGATGTGGAACCAGATGGGGTTCGCGGCCAAGGCCATCGTCATCGTCATGTTCCTGATGTCGGCCTGGTCCATCGGAGTGATGATCGACCGCGGCCTGGCGTTCTACGCCGCCAAGAAGCAGTCCCGCGCGTACGCCCCGGCGATCGCCGGCGCGCTGCGCCAGGGCAAGCTGGACGAGGCGATCAAGCTCTCCGACCGCTACAAGAAGAGCCATCTCGCGAAGGTGGTGACGGCCGGCCTAGGCGAGTTCAGGTCCCATGGCGGGGGCAGCGATGTCCCGGGTCGCACGGTCGACGCGTCCAAGCGCGCGCTGGAGCGGGCCCAGGCGATTACCCACGCCGAGCTGAACCGCGGCCTGAGCGGCCTGGCGACGATCGGCTCCACAGCGCCGTTCGTCGGGCTGTTCGGCACGGTCGTCGGCATCATCAACGCGTTCCAAGGGATCTCCCAGGAGCGCTCCACCGGTCTCGGCGCGGTTGCCGGCGGCATTTCCGAGGCGCTCGTCGCGACGGCCATCGGCCTCTTCGTGGCGCTTCCCGCCGTCTGGATGTTCAACTACTTCAACTCGAAGGTCGAGGGTTTCGACGTCGAGATGGAGAACGCGAGCTCCGAGCTGATCGATTACTTCCTGAAGAGGGATGGCTGACAGAAGCCGGCTGGCACGCCAGCGGATCGACCGGCTGTAGTATCGTGTAACGGCCAGCCGTCGGCGAGGGGCAACCTTCCCGCAGGCGGCGGCCGTTCGAAAGGGAGTTAACGAGAATGGCTGAAGAACAAAAAGGTCTCATCGAGCTCGAAGCGGAAGAGGTCAAGAAGGGCACGCGCGGCGGTCAAGCCGCTATCAACGAAATCAACGTCACCCCGATGGTCGACGTGATGCTCGTGCTGCTGATCATCTTCATGGTGATTACGCCCATGCTCAGCAAGGGCGTCAGCGTCGACCTGGTTCGCACGCGGAACCCCGTCGCGATGGACGAGGCCGACGCGGAAGACGCGCTGGTCGTCGCGGTCACGCGAGACGGCCAGATCTTCCTCGGGCGCGAGAAGCTGAGTGAGCTCGAGGAGCTGACCCAGCGGGTCAGCGACGTAGTGAGCAACCGCATCGACAAGACGGTCTACATCAAGTGCGACGCACGTTCCAGGTACGAGGTCGTGGTGGACGTCGTCAACGCGGTGCGCACGTCCGGCGTCGACCAGGTCGGCTTGCTGACCGAGAAAGAAGAGCAGGGCTCGGGGGCCTTCGGCGCCTAGTCCGCCGCGGCTCAACACACGAGGAGGACATTAACCATGTCAATCGAACTTGGAAACGTATCCGGCAAGGTCGTACCGAACATCAACATGACCCCGTTGATCGACGTACTCTTGGTCCTGCTGATCATCTTCATGGTCATCACGCCGATCACGCCGAAGGGCCTGGAGGCGCTGGTGCCCCAGCCGAACGAGGACGAGCAGCAGCAGGAGCAGCCGAACGCGCGCACAGTCGTCGTCTCGGTCAACGCGAACCGCAGTATCATGATCAATCGCGACCCCTCGAGTCTCGAAAGGCTGGAAGAAAACCTCCGCGACATCTTCAAGACCCGCGCAGAGCGGGTCATGTTCGTCCGCGGCGATCCCGCGCTAGACTATCAGGATGTCGCCAAGGTCATTGACATCGGCAAGGGAGCCGGCGTCGACAAGATCGGGCTGCTCACGGAGCAGATCAATTAGGTGGCGAGGAGGCCGGACGGTTGGCGCCGTAGCGGTCGCGAAATTTCCGGGCAACGGAGCAAATCATGAAAATTGACAAGAGAGTGTACCAGATTGTCGGCATCACCGTCGGCGCGTTGCTGCTCATCATGATCGGGGGCAAGATAGCCCTCAATGCCATGGGGGTGAAGAACATCGACTCCCTCAGGGCAAGGATGATGCTGAACAAGGGCGTGCAGGCGTTCTCGGCTGGCGATTTCGTGCGGGCAGGGACCCAGTTCGCCGAGGCTTCCAGCCTCGATTCCGAGCTGAAGGCCGCCAAGGTGTACTTGGCGTACTCCACGATGATGCAATACCAGCCGGGTGCCGAGTACCAGGAGAACATTGACATCGCCAACAAGGCGCTGGAAGGTTTCATGAACGTCCTGGAGGACGACCCGGAGGATTCCACCGCGCTCCAGAGCATTGCGTCGCTCTACTTCCAGATGAAGAAGATGAACGATGCGAAGGAGTGGCATCACAAGGTGCTGGCGGCGCAGCCGGACACCAAGGAATCGCACTATACGATCGGCGTGATCTGCTGGACGCAGTCCTACGAGCCGCGCCTTCAGTTCCGGGCCGAGATCGGCATGGTGCAGGAGGATCCGGGCCCGATCCGGACCAAGGGCCGGATGAACCGGATCCTGCAGGAGGATTTCGCTGCAGTAGCCGAGGAGGTCGTTCCGATCATCGACGAGGGCTTGGACGCCCTCGAGATGGCAATTGGAATCGATCCCGAGTACGACGACGCCATGGCCTACGTGAATCTGCTGTATCGCGAAAAGGCCGACTTCGCCGAGACCGACGAAGAGCACGACATTCTGCTCGCCCAAGCTGACGAATGGGTCCAGATGGCCCTGGACACGCGCAAGCGCAAGGCCGAGGAGAGCACCATAGATATGATCACCACGGACGAGTAGAGCGCCGCTCGCACAGGGCTTGTCCTATAATTCGGCCTGGGGCCCTTCGGGGCTCCGGGCCTTTTTTTGCGGTCCGCCGCATTGAGGATCTCGACGACTGTCCATGCCCGCCACGAGTACGACTGAGCGCTCGCCGGCCGGGGTCGCCCGGTCGCAGTCGCAGCGCTACGCACAGCTCGAAGGGAAGTACCTGGAATACCGATCCGGCGAGGATCCGGCCCTGCTGCGGCGGGCCTTTGCGTTCGCGGCGGAGCATCACAGGGGCCAGAAGCGCAAGACCGGGGAGCCCTACCTGTCCCACCCCCTGGAGGTCGCGCACTTGCTGGCGGACATGCGCCTGGACGAAACGACCCTGGCCGGCGGGCTGCTGCATGACATTGTCGAGGACACGCCGGCAACGGTATCGCTGGTTCGCCGGGAGTTCGGACAGGAGGTCGCGCGCTGCGTCGACGGCGTAACCAAGATCGGACGGCTCCGCTATCACTCTTCCGAAGCCCGCCAGGCCGAGACGTTCCGCAAGATGATCCTGGCGATGGTTCAGGATATCCGGGTCATTCTGATCAAGCTAGCCGATCGCGTCCACAACATGCGGACGCTGGACGCTCTTGACGGGGACAGGCAGAAACGGATCGCGCTCGAGACGCGGGAGATCTACGCGCCGGTTGCGTTGCGGCTCGGCATGGGCAAGGTGCGCAGCGAACTGGAGGACCTGGCGTTCTCGTACCTCGAGCCGGACGCCTTCCAGACGATCATGAGGCAGATCGAGTCGCGCCGCGAAGCGACCGGGGAGTTCCTGGCGGAGATCCAGCGGGTGCTGGAGGGCAAACTGGCCCAGGCCGGCATACCGTCGCGCATCGAGGGCCGCGTCAAGCGTCCCTACTCGATCCATCAGAAGCTGGAGCGCCAGAGCGTGACCTTCGACATGGTCTACGACCTGCTGGCGCTGCGCGTGATAACCAGCACCAAGACGAACTGCTACGCCGCGATGGGGGTGATCCACGGGCAGTGGCACCCGGTGCCGGGCCGCATCAAGGACTTCGTGGCCATGCCGCGTGCCAACCTCTACCAGTCCCTGCACACATCGGTCATCACGCAGGACGGGCAGCGCTTCGAGGTGCAGATCCGCACCGAGGAGATGCACCGGATGGCGGAAGAGGGCATTTGCGCGCACTGGAAGTACAAGGAGCGCCCGAGCGGCCCGGATGTGGGGGACGGGCAGATGGCGTGGCTGCGCCGTCTGGTTGAGTGGCAGCGCGAGATGAAGGACTCGACGGACTTCCTCTCGACCCTGAAGATCGACCTGTATCCGGAAGAGGTGTATGTCTTCACGCCGCACGGGAAGGTCATCTCGCTGCCGCGCGATGCGACCCCGGTGGACTTCGCTTACGCGATCCACACCGAGGTGGGGCACGCGTGCAGCGGCGCGCGGGTCGACGGCCAGATCGCGCCGATCAAGCGCCCGCTGCACAACGGCGAGATCGTGGAGGTCATCACCAAGGAGGGTGGTCGCCCGAGCCAGGACTGGCTGGGATTCGTCAAGACCTCGCGGGCTCGCAACAAGATCAAGCAGTGGCTGAACGCGGAGCGGCGGCGCAAGGCGGTCGAGATCGGCCAGCGCCTGCTCGAGAAGGAGGCGCGCGCGGCCAAGCTTCCGCTGCGGCTGGTCCCTCCCGAGCAGATGGCGGAGGTTTGCCGCGAGTACGGGTGCTCGACGATCGACGACCTGCGGGCTCGGCTCGGGTACGGGCGCTATTCGGTGCGCCAGGTCGTTCGCAAGCTGTTTCCGGAGGGGGCCCTGCCCGACCCTTCCCAGCTGCGGTCCAAGCCCCCGGCTCCGGATTCCACGGATCCGAACCGCATGGCGGACGCCGACGCGACGCTGGAAGTGCAGGGCATTGACGATGTGCTGATCTACCGGGGACGGTGCTGCAATCCGATACCGGGCGAGGAAATCGTCGGATACGTGACCCGCGGCAAGGGCGTTGGAGTGCATTCCACATCGTGCAGCAACGTGCAGAACCTGATGTTCGAAGCCGAGCGCCGCATCGACGTCCGCTGGGCCCCGAAGGAAGGCTCCCGCTACCTCGCCCGGCTCACGGCTAGGGTCGAAGACCGCCGCGGCGTGCTGAAGGATCTCACCAGCATCGTCGCGAACGCCGGCCTCAACATTGTCAAGATGGAATCCCGGGGGAGCCCGTCCGACGGCACGGCGGCGATCGATCTCGTGGTTGAGGTCGAGGACAAGTCCCAGCTCGAGCGCGTTGCGGGAGCGCTGTCGCGGGTGGACGCGGTGAGAGAGGTCTCTCGCGCGAGTCGCCTCTAGCGTTTCCCCGGGCCGTTTCGCACGCCGCCTCGAACCAAGCGCAGAAATCCCGTCGGGGCACGGCTGCTGTCGCCAGGGTGCGTCTCTGCAGCGTTGAGGCGGGATAACCGGGCCGGTTGCCGGTCGGAACGAAGGCTGTTTCTCGGCGACCAAGGCGGGCCTGGATCGCCGGGCGAACCATGCGCCCGGACCCTGTTCTGATCGCGGGCATCGGATATAATCCCTGTCAATATGCCTTTCCTGGTCCTAGCGGCAGCCCTTTCCCTTGCCATCAACGCCAGCCCCGCGCCCGGGCAGGATCTCTCCGATGTCGTCATGGCCGGGACCGAGATGATGGAGGACGACCTGCCTTCGATCGCGGCGGCTTCGGACGGGTCGGTGTGGCTCGTCTGGCTGGCCTACTCGGACCGCCGGGACGAGATCGCGCTCCGCCGCTGGCAGGACGGCACGTGGGGAAACATGCGCTACGTGCCGAACACCAGCGGCGACGTCTGGCTGCCACAGGCAGGCGTCGATGCGGACAATCGCCTCTGGGTGACCTGGACCCAGATGCTCGATGGGAACTGGGACATGTACGCGCGGGCATTCGACCCGGCCGACGAAGCATGGGGCCCGATGATCCGCCTGACGGATCATCCCCTGCCGGACATCAATCCCCGCATGACGTCTGACAGCAACGGGAACCTGGCTCTGGTGTGGCAGGGATTCCGGAACAGGCACTCCAACATCTATCTCAAGACGTACACAAGCGACGGCGGGTGGTCCGAGGACGTCCAGATCACCGGGCGGCCCGCGAACGATTGGGAGCCTTCGGTCGCGTTCGGCCCCGACAGAACCATCTGGGTCGCCTACGACAGCTATGCGAACGGCAACTACGACGTGTTTCTCACAGGCGTCAAGGACGGCGAGATAGCAGTTCCCGAGACCGCTGTGGCTGCGACAGGCCGGTACGAGGCGAAGGCCACCGTGGCTGCTGACAGCGCCGGCCGGGTCTGGGTGGCCTGGGAGTCCGGCGGGGCGAACTGGGGCAAGGACACGGGATTCAACATTCGCCCGCGGCAGCCCGGAGTGGTCATCGGGGCGCTTCGAGAAGTCGGAGTCGCGGCGTTCGCCAACGGTCGCCTGCAGGCACCGGTACGGGCACTGCAGGCGACATTTTCCGGCGGCGAGGGAACGCCCAAGTGGACGTACCAGCCGCACGTGTTCACAGACTCGCAGGGGAACGTGCTGGTAGCGGCCAAGCGACTGATCCGTCACAGTGGCGAGGGCACTGGAACGCGCGGCTACTGGGAATACTGGCTGACGCGCTACGATGGCGAGTCGTGGAGCCCGGCCCGGCCGCTCCCGCATAGCTTCGGCCGCTCCAGCACTCGCATCAGTCTCGCGAACGCGACCGACGGGAGCGCATGGCTGGCGTGGCCGACGGATAACCGAACCACCGCTTACGCGCACAGGCCCGTGCGCGGCGAGGCCTGGGTCGGCAGGCTCGAACCGGCGGAGCCCGCCCCGGAGCCCGCCTTGAATCCACAGGCGCTGGAGGATGTCGAGATCAAGGCCTGGCATCCGAACGAAGGTGCCGACCTGGATGCGATGCGAGGGTATCGCGCCACCGTTCATGGCCGGCCCGTGCAGATCGTTCGCGGCGACTTCCACCGGCACACCGAGCTGAGCTGGGACGGTGGCGGGGGCAACGACGGCAGCCTGCAGGAGTTCTACCGATACATGATCGATGCAGCGGCAATGGACTTCGGCGCCTCCACCGACCATCAGGGCGGTTCCTACCCGTACTGGTGGTGGTACTCGCAGAAGATGACGGACATGCACTACCTGCCCGGTGCCTACACGAGCATTTTCGGCTACGAGAGGAGTGTCACGCAGCCGAACGGCCACCGAAACGTCTTCTTTGCCGACCGGAGCGGCGAGGTCACGCCATTCTTCATGCGCGATATGAGCGGGTACGCCCTCGGCAAGAATCCCATAGGCGACATGCCGGCGATTGGCACGGCCAACGTCGTTCGGGACGACACCAAGCACCTCTACGAAGCAGTGCGCCGCATGGGCGGAATCGCGATCTCGCACACGTCGGGGACAAGGATGGGTACCGACTGGCGGGACAATGACCCGGAAATAGAGCCGGTGGTCGAGATCATGCAGGGTGCGCGGACGAACTACGAGTATGTCGGCGCGCCCCTGTCCGCCAAGAGCGGGGAAGCCGCCGACGCGCCGGGAGGCTACCAGCCGATCGGAATGGTACGCAACGCTTGGAACAAGGGCTACAGGCTCGGGATCACGGTCAGTTCCGACCACGGCTCCACTCACTACTCGTACACGATGGTCTATACCGATCGGGTCACGCGGGAGGGCATTCTTGATGCGATTCGCCGCCGGCACACGTACGGTGCGACCGACAACATCCTGCTGGACGTGCGCATGGGCGAGCATTTCATGGGCGACGAATTCAGCGCGAGCGCGCCGTTGCCGATCTCGGTCAAGGTCAGGGGCACGAACGACATCGCTCGCGTCAACGTATTCCGTGGCGAGCAGCTGCTTTTCTCCCACGAGCCCGACGGCCAGGAAGCGAACTTCGAGTATCTGGACAAGGACGCGGAGGCTGGCATGGGCACGCTCCTCTACTACGTGCGGGTCGAGCAGGCCGACGGCAACGTGGCGTGGGGGAGCCCATTGTGGGTGAACTACTGACTGCGGGCAGAGGTGCCGGAGAGGCTCCTCAGTAAGCACGACCTCGCGCCGAGCCGGCACCGAAATCCAACGCCGGGGCACCGGCGGGGCGTCCCCCGACTGCTACCTCCGCCTCCGTGACGCGGCTCGATTGCTTCCGAGGCTGGGCGTCGCGGAACCCTGCCCGTTAGCACGTCAGCGAAGCGAACCTCCACGAGCACGCGGCTGGCGATCCGCAGGCCGATTGCGTCAGCCAGATCGTTGAGCCGAATTCGGGCTAGCCTCGATACCCAACTAAGTTTTAGATGTGAGAGTTCGGGGGCTTCCTAGTCTCAAAGGCTTTTCGTTACAGGTGTGTTCTCATGATGGCTAGCATGTGGTTGTGGTTGTTTGCATGTGATTTCCACATTGTGGTTGTCAAATTTCCGCACGCATCCCCCGAACTCGGCGGCCTGTCCGCTCCGTGGCACCAGCGCCTCGCTCGCGGATGGCCTGGCGCTCCCACGGGCGTCCCCAGCGCTTCCCGCTCGCACCGGTCCGGATCTTGCATCTATTCCGGATAAGCCTCTAATTCCAAATGATATAGACTGCTCCAACTGCCCCTGCGCGGGCTCGTCCGCACCCTCGCCCGCCGTTCTTCCAAGCGGTGCTCTCCTGCCCGCCCTGTCCCTCCTGCCCGCCCGCCCCGCTGTCCCGGCTCCCCCAACTCCTCTCGGCTGTTGACTCACGATGGCAATTGACGTATAGTGGACATTGAAGGCTAACAGGCATTAACGCATGCATGACCCCGCCCAGCGCTTCCTCCTCCCCCACAACAGCACCCACCGCCGCTACGAGGCCCTGCGGGCGCTCTTCGTCGACCACGCCCCCCTCGACGAGGCCGCCAGCCGCTTCGGCTACGCCTCCGGCACCCTGCGCAACCTGCGCGCTGCCTTCCTCCACCAGCCCGACCGCCCCTTCTTCCTCCCCGACCGCCGCGGCCAGAGCAAGCCCCCGTCCGGCCCCGACCGCGACCAGCGCATCCTCGCCCTGCGCCAGGAGCGCAACCTCTCCGCCTCCGAAATCGCCGCCCGCCTCACCTCCGAGCACGACCTGCCCGTCAGTGCCACCAGCGTCGCCCGCGTCCTCAAGCGCGCTGGCTTGCCCAAGCTCTGGCGCCGCACTGCCGAGCAGCGCGCCCAAGGCGCCCGGCCCGCTCCGGCCCCCGTCGCCGACCGCCGTGCCCTCGACCTGTCCCCCCGCCGCTTCCGCACCGACTTCGGCGGCCTGTTCCTGTTCGCCCCCGACCTCGCCCGCCTCGGCCTCGACCCGCTCCTGCAACGCCACCGCCTGCCGGGCAGCGCCATGATCCCTCCCGGCTGCGCCTTCCGCTCCCTGCTCGCCCTCAAGCTGTGGGGCATCGGCCGGCCGGCCCGCGTCATGCCCGAAGCCCTCGACCAGGGCCTCGCCCTCTTCGCCGGCCTCAACGCCGTCCCCCAGCGCGCCACCCTCACCGAGTACACCTGCCGCGTCGACCCCCGCCTCTGCCCCGCGCTGATGGACGACTTCCACCACGCCGCCCATGGCCTCGGCCCCGGCCTCGGCTCCGGACGCTCCTTCGACCTCGACTTCCACACCATCCCCTATCACGGCGACGACGCCCTGCTGGAACGCCACTACGTCTCCAAGCGCAGCCGCCGCCAGAAGGGCGTGCTCGCCTTCCTCGCCCGCGACGCCGACGCCCGCCTGTTCGCCTGGGCCAACGCCCGCCTGCGCAAGGACGGCCAGAACGACGAGATCCTGCGCTTCGCCGAGGCCTGGCGCGCGCGCACCGGAGAACTGCCCGCCGAACTCGTCTTCGACTCCCGCCTGACCACCTATGCCAACCTCGCCCAGCTCAACCAGATGGGCATCGCCTTCCTGACCCTGCGCCGGCGCACCGCCAAGATGGTTGCCGAACTGCTCGCCGTCCCGCCCGCGCAGTGGCGCAAGGTTACGCTCGCCAACCTCGGCCGCATCTACCGCACGCCGCGCATCCTCGAGCGCACGGTCCACCTCAAGCACTACCCGGAAGCCATCCGCCAGATCGCCGTCACCGATCTCGGCCACGAGAAGCCGACCCTGCTGCTGACCAACCAGATGGACGAGCCGGCGGCCCGCCTGATCGACCGCTATGCGCGCCGCATGGTGATCGAGAACACCATTGCCGACGCCATCGACTTCTTCCACATGGACGCGCTGTCGGCCGCCGTCCCGATGAAGGTCGATCTCGACGTCCAGCTCACGGTGATGGCCAGCTCGCTGTACCGCCTGCTCGGCCAGCGCATCGGCAACGGCTTCGAGGTCGCCAAGGCCAGCACCCTCTTCCGCAAGCTGGTGCATGCCAGTGCCAGCATCGACATCACCGACAGCGAGATCACCGTCAGCCTGGGGCGCCGGGCCAACAACCCGCTGCTGCTAGCTGCCGGCTATGCCGATATCCGGGAACCCATTCCCTGGCTCGACAATCGCACCCTTCACCTGCGCTTCTTCTGACGTCGGATTGGTCACATTTTTGATGACTGTTGGGAATCGAGGCTAGGTGTTGATCGATCCCCCGTCGACGGCAATCGTCTGACCGGTCACGAAGTCGCTCTCGGATGACGCCAGGAACAGGACAGCGCCGATCAGGTCGCTGGGATGGCCGTGTCGCTTCAATGCGCGGCTCGCCAGCACCTTGTCGGCGGACATGTCGATATGGGGCTGGTTCGCCAGGATGCTGTCGCTGAGAGTCAGGCCCGGCGCCAGGGTGTTGACGCAGATGCCGTGCTCGCCAAGTTCCCGCGAGAGCGCCCTCGTGAGGGATACGATGGCGCCCTTGGAAGTGATGTAGTGCGCCATGCGGGTCGGCTGGCCCTTGTAGGCGGTGCCCGAGGACACGTTGATGATCTTGCCCGCGCCGCGCCGGATCATCGCGGGTGCGACGTGCTTGGCCGTGAGGAAGCTCCCCCGCACGTTGACGGCCATGACACGGTCCCAGAGCCCGACGTCGATTTCCTGGAATCCCGCGAGAGGCAGGGACGCAAACAAGGCGGCGTTGTTGATGAGGATGTCGATTTGCCCGTACCTGGACAGCACCCTCGAAACCAAGCGCTCGACAGCGGCTTCGTCGCTCACGTCAGTCGGAATTTCGCAGCACGTCCCGCCGTTGCCCTGAATCGAAGCGACAACCGAGCCCCCGTCCGCGATGTCGGCGATCACAGCGACCGCACCCTCGTCTGCGAGTGCTTTGGCGAATGCAGCGCCAAGCCCCTTGGCCCCTCCCGTGACGACGGCGACCTTGCCCTCCAGTCTTCCCATCGGATTTGCGTGCCGGCGCGTCCGCCGCGGCGACAGGTCGCGAGCGGATTCCCGAGTTTAGCGAAACAGGCTCGTCGTGTTGCGACAGGCCCGGTCGGGCCTGCCGTCGGCGATACTCTAGCCTTATGTTCCGCATTGCCATCGTGATCCTGCTGTGCCTCCCTGCTTGCGGTCAGCCCGGAGACGACGGCCTTCATCGCCTTTTCGACGAATATTTCGAGGACTATCTCCAGGAGAACCCGGAAGTGGCGACCTCCCTGGGCAGGACTGAGCACAATGCACGCTGGCGCGACTGGTCGGGCTCCGCGCTCCGGTCATGGGAGGGGCGAGTCAGGAGCTACCTCGCAAGGCTCGGCGAGTTCGACCCGAGCGCCCTGGATGCCCAGGACCGCATAAGCTTGCGGCTCATGCGCCGGCAGCTCGAGACCGATCTGGAAGGACTCCCCTACGACGCGCGCCTGGTCCGCCTGAACCAGCTCTTCGGCTTGCACACCAGCGTGCTCCTGACCATGCGCGACATGCCTGCCAGGTCCGAGGGGGACTACGAGAACATGCTCGCCCGCCTGCGAGCCGTCCCGGCCTATGTCGACCAGAACATCGAGACGCTCGGCGAGGCGATTCGAGAAGGCACGGTGCAGCCGAAGCACATTGTTGGCATCATCGTCGGCCAGCTGGCAGCGCAGGCGGCGCCTCCCGCGGAGGAGTCGCCGCTGCTCCGGTCCTTCCGCGACTTCCCCGAAAGCGTCCCCGAATCCCGTCGCGGAGAACTGGCTTCTCAAGCTGCGAAGGCCTATCGCGAAGCCTTCCAGCCGGCTTGGGGGAAGCTGGCAGCATTCCTTGCCGAGGAGTACGCGCCGGCGGCGCGTTCGACTCTGGCGGCGACCAGCCTGCCCGATGGCGAGGCGATCTACGAATTCTTCATCGGATTCCACACGACGCTGGACCTCAGCGCGGGCCAGATTCACGAAATCGGCAAGCGCGAGGTCGAGCGAATCGACGGGGAGATGCAGGCAATTGCCCGCGAGGCCGGATTCGGGGGGAGTTCGCGGGAGTACGAGCGCCACCTGCTCACGGATCCGAGCTTCCTGTTCGCGAGCAAGGAGCAGATGCTTGCCTACCATCGCGACCTTGCCATGCGCGTCTCGCCGGAACTGCCGCGGCTTTTCCGCAAGCTGCCGCGCCACCCCGTCGGCATCCGGCCGATCCCGCCGGACAGGGAGGCCGCCTCGGCATCCAACTACAACGGTCCGGCCGTGGACGGCTCGCGGCCCGGCTGGTTCAACCTCAAGGCTTACCGGCCCGAGAAGCAGTCGCGGTTTGACAAGCCGGCGCTAGTGCTGCACGAGACAAATCCCGGGCATCACCTGCAGATTGCCTCGCAACTCGAACTGGAAGGCTTGCCGGAATTCCGCAAGATCTATCACTCGACCTCGTACGTCGAAGGGTGGGCCTTGTACGCCGAGACTCTCGGCGGGGAACTCGGAATCTACGACGATCCGCCCAGCCGTTTCGGAGCGCTCGAAAGCGAGCGGTTCAGGGCGCGCCGGCTGGTGGTCGACACCGGTCTGCACGCGATGGGATGGACTCGAGAGCAGGCGATCGACTACCTCGGGGACGAGAGCGAGGTGGACCGGTACATCGCGTGGCCAGGGCAGGCTCTTGCCTACAAGATGGGCCAGCTCAAGATCCTGGAACTCAAGGCGGCTGCCCGGAATGCCTACGGCGCGTCGTTCGACGTGCGCGACTTTCACGACGCGGTGCTGCGGCACGGGCCGTTGCCACTGGACATGCTCGAGGAGCAGGTCGGGGAATACATCGCCCTTGCCGGCCCCGGAACGGCAGGCGTTGGCAGTGGTGACGGGAGGGATGAGTCCGAGTAGTCCGTGCGATGGGACCCGGTCCCCGCCGGAATCGTGCCAGAATGATGATGGTTCGAGAGCACGGGCTCCGCAAGCATGCAACAGGCAGCCGACACGCTGGCAGTGCTGTCCGGCCAGGACTCCACCCAGGCCGGGAACTACTTCGTTTCCAACTACCCGCCGTTCTCCGTCTGGCAGCGAGAGGAGACGGGAAGCGCCGCGGCACGGCTCGGCCGGCCGGGGAATCGCGACACGCCGCTGGGCCTCTACGTCCACCTTCCGTTCTGCCGGAAGCGCTGCGATTTCTGCTATTTCCGCGTTTACACGGACAAGAACCACGAGGAGATCGAGGCGTATCTGGACGCGGTGCTGCGCGAGGCGTCGCTGCTCGGCCGGCAGCCCTTCCTGGAAGGGCGCACCTTGGATTTCGTCTACTTCGGCGGGGGAACGCCGTCGTATCTGTCCGGAAGGCAGCTCGCCTTGCTCATGGACGGGTTGCGCGCCTCGCTACCCTGGACCGAGCCCAGCGAGGTGGCCTTCGAGTGCGAGCCGGGCACGCTCACCGAGCGCAAGCTGGCGACGATTCGCAGTTTCGGCGTGAACCGCCTCAGCCTTGGCGTGGAGAATTTTGACGACGGGATCCTGGAGGGAAACAACAGGGCGCACCGCTCGAAGGAAATTTACCGAGTCTGGGAATGGCTCGGGCGAACCGGGTTCGAGCAGGTGAACCTGGACCTGATCGCCGGCATGGTCGGCGAAACGGATCCAAAGTGGAGCCGCACGGTCGCGGAGACGGTCCGGCTCGCGCCGGACGCGGTCACCGTGTACCAGATGGAAATCCCCTTCAATACGACGATTTACAAGGGAATGCGGGAGCACGGATCGCCGGCCGCTCCGGTCGCCGACTGGCCGACGAAGCGGCGCTGGACGCGCGAGGCGTTCGATGCGCTAGAAGCCAACGGCTACACGGTCGGCAGCGCCTACACGGCGGTCAAGGATTCCTCGCGGATCCGCTTCGTCTACCGTGATCAGCTGTGGGACGGTGCGGACATGCTGGCGCTCGGCGTATCGGCTTTCGGGTACCTGGACGGCGTCCACTATCAGAACCAGCCCAACATGAAGCCGTACATGGATAGCGTCTCGGCCGGCGCCCTGCCGGTTTCGCGGGCGCTCCCGATCAGCGCACAGGAGGCCATGATCCGTCAGTTCGTTCTCAAGCTGAAGCTCGGGCACCTCGAGACGAGGCAGTTTCTGGATCGGTTCGGAGTGGACGTGACGGAGCGCTGGGGCCGCGAGCTCGCGCTGTTCCGCGACCACGGCCTGCTGGCGTTCGACGGCAACCGAATCGACCTGACGCGCGAAGGCCTGCTGCAGGTCGACCGCCTCCTGCATGCGTTCTTCCTTCCCGAGCACACGAACATTCGCTATGCGTAGTGACGGCGCCGGCGGCGTTGGGGTTCCTGCCGACAGGATCCCGGCTGGGGAACTGGATGCCCTGATCCTCGGCGGAGGCCCGGCCGGGTCGACCGCTGCGACCGTCCTGGCAGCGAAAGGCCGCCGGGTTCTGGTCGTGGAGCGCGAGCGCTTCCCGCGATACAAAGTTGGCGAGTCCCTGCTGCCGTTCTGCTATTTCCCGCTCGAACGGATCGGGATGATCGAGAAGCTGCGAGCCTCCAGCTTCGTGAAGAAGTACAGCGTTCAGTTCGCTGCGATGGACGGTCGCATCTCCGCGCCGTTCTACTTCTTCCAGCACCTGGACCATCCCGCTGCCCAGACATGGCAGGTGGTCCGGAGCGAGTTCGACCGGATGATGCTTGACAACGCCGTCGACCACGGGGCCCAGGCAATGATGGGCGCGACGGCCAAGCGGCTCTTGATGGACGGCCCCAGATGCGAGGGCCTGCTGATCGAGAAGGACGGCGAGACGTTCCCGGTCAGGGCGCCGGTCACCATCGATTGCGGAGGCCGGCACGGCTTCGCAGCCACGCAGCTGGGCTGGGTCGTTCCCGACCCGCGCTTGAACAAGGTGGCCATCTGGACTTACTACCGGGGCGCGCAGCGCGATGCGGGCTACGACGAGGGAGCCACTACGGTCGCCTATATTCCCGGCAAGGGCTGGTTCTGGTACATTCCGCTGCACGACGATACCGTCAGTGTGGGTGTGGTCGCCGAGCGCGACTACCTGTATCGCGACGGCAAGGATCTTGAGGCGGTCTTCAACCGGGAGATCGGTGCGAATCCCTGGATCGCGGAGCACTTGAAGCCCGGCATCCGATGCGCTCCTTTCCGGGTGACGGCGGAGTACTCGTATCGGTCGCGGTATTGCGCGGCCGACGGGCTGGTTCTCGCCGGGGATGCCTTCACGTTTCTCGATCCGGTATTCTCGTCCGGTGTCTTGCTGGCCCTCCTCGGTGGCGAGGGTGCCGCGCACGCCGCTGACTCTGCCCTCCGCGCCGGAGACCTGACCGCAGCCCGGTTCTCGGAATACGGCGCGAGACTGCGCGAGGGCATTGAGGCGATGCGCAAGCTGGTCTATGCCTTCTACGAGGAGGCGTTCAGCTTCGGGAAGCTGCTGAAACGGCATCCGGAACTGCGAGGCGACCTGACGGACTGCCTGATCGGTAATCTGTCCAAGGACTTCGGTCCGCTCTTCTCGGCGGTCGAGGACTTCGCGGATGTGCCGGTCCCTCTGCGTTACGGCGGCGTGCCGTCGGATCAAGCGGCGGCGCAGCAGCCTGCCCTCACGGATGTGGCGGGCACGGCGTGAAAGGATGAACTCGGAAGGAGGATCGATGCGATGAGGCTCACGCACGTCTTGCACCGCGGCAGGATGGTGGCGGCGATTCAGGAGTGCGGCGGATTCCGCCCGATCCCGGAGTTCACCGTCGAATCGCTGCTTGCCGAGGCCGATTCCAAGGGCGCGGACCTGCAGGAGCTCGCGACAGCGTGGGCGGGCGAGGCCATCGTGGAGTCCGACGCACTTATCCCTCTCTTGCCGGAGGAGGTGTGGGCGTGCGGCTGCACATACGCACCCAGCGCAGATTTCCGTGATGGCGAACTGGGCACTCGTGACGGAATGTACTCCTACGTCTACAAGCCCGAGAACCGCCCGGAGATTTTCTTCAAGGGAACGGCTCGCGTCTGCGTGGGGCCGAACGAGATGATCGGGATCCGCAAGGACTCCACATTCACGGCTCCCGAGCCGGAACTGGCAGTCGTGATTGGTTCCAGTCGCAAGATCCTGGGTTTCACGCTGGGCAACGACGTATCGGCGTGGGACATCGAACGCGAGAACGCTCTCTACCTGCCGCAATCGAAGGTCTACACGGCCTGCTGCTCGCTCGGTCCGGTGCTGGTGACTCCGGACGAGATCCCCGATCCCTACGCTTTGCAGATGTCTTGCACGATCACGCGGGACGGGCGCACGACATTCAGCGGGAGCGTGTCGACAGACAAGCTCGTCCGGAAGTTCGAGGAGCTGGTCGAGTGCGTTGCGCGCAGCAACAGGCTGCCGACGCCGACGGTCATCCTGACCGGAACCGGGATTATCGTCGAGCAGGACGCCGCTCTGCAGCCAGGAGACGTCTGCTCGATCCACGTGCCCGAGATCGGCACGCTATCGAATCCGGCCTGTCTGGTCTAGGCCGTGGCGGCCGCCTCGGCGTCCCGGAACACCCGCAGCGAATTCTCGCCGAGGATCTTGTCAACGTCCCCGGAACTGAGACCACGCCCTGCCAGGCCCTCGGCTAGCGCGGGTACTTTCGAGATATCCTCCATCCCCTCCGGCAACTCCCCGTTGACGCCATCGAAATCCGACCCCAGGCCCACTGCGTCGATTCCGCCGACGCGGATCGCATGCTCGAACTGGTCGAGCAGGGTGTCCAGCGGCGTCCGGCCGATGGCGGCCAGCTTGGTCCGCGTGCGAGTTCCGGATCCCTCCTGCTTGCCCGCGTTCGGATTCGCGGACTCCCATTCGCGACTCCGCTCTGCATAGTCGTCGTCGATGAAGGTGTTGTAGTAGTTGATGTGGATCACGCCGCCGCGCTCAGCGGCTGCGCGAATCATTTCGTCCGTCATGTTCCGCTTGTGAGAAGCGAGCGCGCGAACCGAGGAGTGCGAGGCGATGACAGGAGCTTTTGAGGCTTCCAGCGCGTCCCAGAAGGTCTGGTCGGACACGTGCGAAATGTCCACCAGCATCCCGAGCCGGTTCATTTCGGCGACGACCTCGCGTCCGAAGTCGGACAGGCCGGCGTTGGTGTCGCTGCCCGACGATCCAGCCCACGCCGTGTCCTTGCCATGCGTCAGCGTCATGTAGCGCCCTCCGAGCCGGTACAGCGTGTGCAGGACCGCGAGGGACCCGTTGATCATGTGACCCCCTTCGACTCCGAGCAGGATGGCGATGCGCCCGTCGCGCTTCGCGGATTCGATGTCCGTGCTCGAGGTGGCGAGGACGAGGTCCTCGGGGAATCTCGCTGTCTCGCGAAGGATCGAGTCGATAATCTCGAGCGCATTCTGTACGGACTCCAGCTCGGTATTCTCGGTAGCGCTGGTGTAGACCGAAAAGAAAACCGCGGTCACTCCCCCCTCGCGCATGCGCGGAATATCGACCTCTCCGCGGTCGTTTCTTGCTCCGATGTCGTAGCTGCCGTCTCGAAACAGCATCGGCGTGTCGCAGTGCAGGTCGATGACGTGGCGAGCGCTTGCCCGCTGGTCTGGCGACGCCGTGCCCGCGGCCGACGATTCCTCGCGACCGGGGCTGCAACCCAGCCCCGCGATTGCAAGGCCCGCGGCCCACTGCCGACGTGATATGTCCATACTGGAATTGTACTGACTGGACCCGATGACGGATCGATTCGCTCTCGCAATGACCTATGCCGAGTCCCTGCATCGCGGCCAGAGCAGGAAAGGCAGCGGCTGCCCGTATATTGCCCACTTGCTTGGCGTCGCCTCGCTGGTCATGGAAGGGGGCGGCACCGAGGACGAGTGCATCGCGGCCCTGCTGCACGATGCTGTGGAAGACCAGGGTGGCGTCCCGACGGCTGCTGAGATCCGCCGCCGCTTTGGCCCCGGCGTCGCCAGGATCGTCGACTACTGCTCGGAGCCCGGATCGAAGGTCGAGGCTTGGAGAGCCCGCAAGGAATCCGCTGTTCGGAGGGTCTCCGGTTGCGGCCATTCGGCTCTGCTCGTGCTCTCGGCCGACAAGCTGCACAACGCGCGCTCCCTGATCGCGGCGTACCGCGAGGTCGGGGAGGATATCTGGGAGTGCTTTCGGGGCCGGCGCGACGGCACCCTTTGGTACTACCGGGCAATGGCGGACGCGATCGCTCGGGCGGGCGGAAGCCCGCTGCTCGGCGAGCTCGAGAGCGCGGTGAGCGCGCTGGAGTCCCTGGCAAGGCGCGGCCAGCCGGACTAGCTGGCGCGCTCCAGGATCGTGCTCGATCCGGGCGCCTCCAGGCTGCGCCACCCATTCGGCACGTATACGCTCGCAAAGCGCGGCTCGTCCGATGTCGCGGCCAGGTCCGGGCGGTCGGCTCCGGCGGTCCGTCCGATGGCCTGGACTCGCGCGGTCACCGCTTGGGTGGCGCTGCCAGCGTGACGGTAGCCGTAGCGTCGCTCGTGAATCTCGTCGAACTCGCCGGCGCGGCTTTCCGGCACGTTGATCTCGTAGGACTGGCCCTCGTAGCGCATGTCTAGGGTGCGGATCAGTTCGACCTCCGCGAAGCCCTGCTCCCGCATGTCTCGGCGGGCAGCGCGCGCCAGCCGCTCGAACGCCGGTGCCGGATCCTCGTCGAGCACGCTTGCCGAGTAGTCCCGGATGCAGTCGGCGACGAGCATGCCCAGAGCGGAGAGCACGCCCGCATGGGCCGGCACGATCACCCGGGGAATCTCCAGGCTCTCGGCGAGTTCGCAGGCATGCAGCGCCCCGGCGCCGCCGAAACAGATCATGGAGTAGTCGCGCGGATTGTGGCCCCGCTCGACCGACACCGTGCGGATGGCCCGCTCCATCTTGGCGTTCGCGGCCCTTACGACGGCCCTGGCCAGTTCCTCGATTTCGATGCCGGCTTGCCAGGCGGCGCGCGCGGCGAATTCGCGCGCCCGATCCGCGTCCAGCCGGATCGTGCCTTCGAGAAACGACGCCGAATCGATCCGGCCCAGCAGCAGGTTGGCGTCGGTCACTGTGAGCTCCTCGCCCGTGCCGTAGCAGACCGGGCCGGGCTCCGCGCCCGCCGAGCGCGGTCCCACTCGCAGGGCGGAGCCTTCGTCGAAATAGGCCACAGAGCCCCCGCCCGCGCCGATGCTTTGAATGTCGAGCATGGGAATCCGCACGGGCAGGCCGGCCACATCGCCCTCCGTGGTGAAACGGGGCGACCCATCGTATAGAGACACGTCCGTCGACGTGCCGCCCATGTCGAAGCTGACGAACCGGTCGATCCCGAGCTGCCTCGCGATCGCGGCCGCGCCGACCAGGCCCCCTGCCGGACCCGAGAGCACCGTTCGGACAGCTTGCTCTGAAGCTTCTCCAACCGAAATCGAGCCGCCGTTCGACTGGAAGATCCGTAGTCGCGTGTCGGGCAGGCCGTTTTCGAGCGACTTGATGTACCGTCGCATGAGCGGCGACACGTAGGCGTTGACAACCGTCGTTGCGGCGCGCTCGTACTCACGGTACTCGGGCAGGATCTCGCTGGACAGGGAGACCGAGTACCCGGCATCGCGAAGCGCTCGGCCCACTTGCCTCTCGTGGGCAGGATTCGCGTAGCTGTGGAGCAGGCAGACCGCTACCGACTCCACGTCTCCGAGCTTGGCCGTCAGGGCGGCGACCTCCCCGTCCGCGAGCCCACATAGGATCGAGCCGTCGTGAAGCGTCCTCTCGGAGACCCCGTGCTTGTCGCGATCCTCCACCAATGGCTGCCGGGGAGGCGGGAACCACTCGTAGAGCGCGGCGCGGTTCTGGCGGGCGAGCTCGAGCAGGTCTTCGAACCCGCGGGTGGTGACGAAGGCCGTGCGCGCGCCGTTGCGCTGGAGCAGCGTATTGGTCGCCACGGTGGACCCGTGGACGACTTCGGCGGCCGAGAAGCCGCTCAGGCCGTGCAAGATCGCGTTCGCCGGATTGCGAGGGGTTGACCGCACCTTGAGGCTGCGCAGTCTCGACCCGTCCCAAGCGACGAAATCCGTGAATGTGCCGCCGCTGTCAACTCCGAGGCGCATGGGATCAGTGCTTCTTACCGGCGCGGCTGCGACCGGCCCGAAGATCCAGTGTAGGTTCCCGGGGAATTCCAGCCCGGGAGCGGTGCCGGGTTAGTGAGAGCCGCCGCACGAGGCGTCGCCTCCTTGCGCGCTCGACGCGCGGATCAGGCCTCCCAGCACATCCGCGTCGATGTCCGAAAGCCTCTTGATGTACAGGCATCCGCGCCCGCGCTTGTGCTTGCCCAGGGAGGCGAGCGCTTGCTCCTGCCGGTCCAGGTCCAGCATCAGGTACAGCGTCAGGGCCTGTTTCCGCGGCGAGAAGCCCATGCGGAACCACGTCCCCGATCGCCCGCTCGCGTACCGGTAGTCGTACGTACCGAATCCGACGATGCTGGCGCCCCACATGCACGGCTCCCCGGCGGCCTCTCGCATCATGTCCAGCAAGGCGTAGCAATCCCCCCGGCGAGCCTCGTCGGAAATCGAGGCCAGGAACTTCGCAACGCTTGCGTCGGTTGGCTTGGTCTTCAGCTCGGCCATCGGTCCATTGTCGCCGCCTCGCCGCGGCGAACGTCATGGGTGCGTAACTCAGGTGGCGCCGTTCGCGCCAAAACAGTTTGAGCCCGCTCGCGGCATGACGGACAGGACTATATCCCACTACCGCATTCTCGAGCCTCTCGGCGAAGGCGGGATGGGCGTGGTGTACAAGGCGGAGGACACGCGTCTTAAGCGCACCGTCGCGCTGAAGTTCCTGTCGAAGGACGTCACCGGAACCGGCGAGCACTCGGATCGGTTCCTGCGAGAGGCGCGGGCCGCGGCCGCGCTTGATCATCCCAACATCTGCACGCTGTACGAAATCGACGAGCAGGAGGGCGAGACGTTCCTCGCGATGGCGTACCTGGAAGGCCAGCCGCTCGACGAGAGGATCAAGCGCGGGCCGCTCCCGCTCGAATTGGTCTATGAAATTGCCAAGCAGGCGGGGGAAGGGCTGGCGGCGGCTCATGCGGCAGGCGTTGTCCATCGCGACATCAAGTCGTCGAACATCATGATCAGCCAGGATCGCGCCGGCAGGCCGGTCGTCAAGCTGATGGACTTCGGGCTGGCGCAAATCTCCGGGGTGTCCAAGCTGACCAAGGTGGACACGCGGATGGGCACCGTCGCCTACATGTCGCCGGAACAATCCCTGGGAGAGGATGTCGGCCCGCGGAGCGACCTCTGGTCGATGGGCGTCGTGATCTACGAAATGGTCGCGGGAGACCTGCCGTTTCGAGGGCACTACGACCAAGCGGTCCTCTACTCGATCCTGAATGAGGACCCGATCCCGATCACGTCCCTTCGCTCGCGGGTCCCCATGGAACTCGAGTGGATCGTCGAGAAGTGCCTGGCCAAGGCGCCTGCGGATCGCTACCAGGAAGCACGGGAACTTGTGGCCGACCTGGAGCTGCTGCAGCGCCGGGCTGCTAGCGGTCGCACCTCGGTCCACGTCATCGAGAAGTCCGAGTCCGACGAGGCTAGTGGCCGTCCGCACGCGCCTGGCGGCGCATCTCCCGCCCGTTCCGGCTCCGCCACAGCGCAGGAATCCGGGCCGGCGGCCAGAATTTCTCCGGCGCGCGCCCGCGCCAGGCCAGCGTGGCTGCCCGCCGGCTTGGACAGCAGGTTCGTCGTCGCGGTGGCAGTCGCGCTCGCGTTCGCGATCGGCCTGCTCCTGCCGGTGGGAGGCGAAGAGGAACCGCCGCCGTTGCGGCGCTTCACGCTCCGTCCCGTAGAAGCCGTCCAAGCGGGCGAGCGTATCCGCAACCTTGCAATATCGCCGGACGGGCGGGTCCTCGCGTTCAGCACGAGCGGGCCCGCCGGAGGCCTCTGGCTCCAGCCGCTCGACCGGCTTGAGCCGTTTCGCGTCGATGGCACGGAAGGCGCGAGCGACGTGTTCTGGTCGCCCGACAGCGAATCCGTCGGATTCACAACCAACCGAGGCATTGGGAAGGTCGCGCTGCGGGGCGTGATCGTGACCATGCTGGTCGAGGATTCCGGGCTCGCTCATGCGAGCGCGGCGTGGAGCGCTGACGGGCAGTCGATCCTCTTCAACCTTCTTGGAAGGAGCACGATGGTCGTTTCTGCGCTCGGAGGCGTTCCGAAGCCTCTTTTTGGCACGTCGCCCCGGCGGCGCTCGCTGATCACCGGCATTTCGCTGGTCGGCCTCTCGAACGGCGATCAGGTCCTGCTCTATTCCGAGCGCTCTGTCGACGGGGACTGCGTGATGGTTCGCCGGCTGTCGGGCGGGCAGGCTGGCGAGGCCCACCACGTGGTGGACGGGAGTGGACCGGTCTATTCGAAGACGGGTCACATCCTGTTCCGGCCCTCGGCGATGACGTCGGCGCTTTGGGCAGTCCGGTTCTCGCCCGAAGAACTGGAAACGGAAGGCGAACCGTTCGCGATCGCCCAGAACGGAAGGGACCCTTCCGTGTCCTCGGACGGGACGCTCGTCTACCTGGACAATCCGAACAGCGCCCAGATGCGCCTTTTCTGGTTCAATCGCCAGGGCGAGGCAGTCGGGGAGATCGGGCGTCCCCAATCTTGGATTCTCGGCCCCCGCGTGTCGCCCTCCGGCGAGAGCGTGCTCGTGGCTGGCGGCAGCGGGCGGGACTTTGACCTCTGGGTGCATGGGTCCGAGCGCGAGGTGATCAACCGCCTGACGTTCGACGACCTTGAGGAGTCCGGGGCGATCTGGTCGTCGGACGATCGCCGCGTCGCGATTACCCAGCGCGGCTCGCCGGATCTCAAGGTAGTAACCGTTGGCGACGGAAGCCCTGCGCGGACCGTCTTCTCAAGCGATAGCGGACCGGTCGAACCGCTTGACTGGTCGAGAGACGACCGGTATATCCTGATCCAGAATCGTCGCTTGCCCGGCGGCGACCGGCCGCGCGATCCCGACGGCGGCGAGCCCTTCGCAGCGCTCAAGAAGGCACAGGGATTCGGCGAGGGTCTTTCTCCACTCACTTCAATCAGCTATCTCGAGCGTGCCGGTGACGCTTGGGAACGCCGCGAGTTTGTCCCCGAGGGCCCGTTTATCGTCGACGACGGCGTGTTCTCGCCAGACGGGAAGTACGTCGCCTACGAGAGCAACGAGTCCGGCGCGTTCGACATCTACGTCAAGCCTTTCCCTGTCGGGGACCAGCGGTGGCAGGTCACAACCGCTGGCGGGCGCCTGGCGCGATGGAGCGTCGACGGGGAGACCTTGTACTTCCTCCGCGACGACACCCTGTTCGAAGTCCCGATCGACACCAGCGACGGCTTCCAGGCCGGGGAGGCTCGGCGCCTGTTCTCACGCGACAGCCTCGTGGGTCTGCGACGGAGCCCTACGTACGATGTCGGCCCGGGCGATCGGTTCGCGATAGCGGGTCACGTGGGACATCCGGAACTGCCTGGCATTCGAGTCGTCCTCAACTGGCTGTCCGAGTTCAAGACGCCCTGACCGCGCAAGGCCTCCGCGAGAGCACCGCTCAGTCAACGGCGGTGGGGACGTTCTCTGGCACGGCTGGGCTGAGCTCGATGGCGATCGGCTCGCCGAGGTACCGTGGCTGGGTGTCCAGCAGGCTGACGTCGAGCATCGCCTTGAATCGCGCGCCGTATTCCCGGAGCTGCGACGTGTAGATGAAACCCTCCGGCGGATCCTTCGCGCAATACGCGATCACGTCGAGGCCGAAGTGCATCCCGATGTAGATGGCGCGCGCTGCGTGGAACCGCTGCGTCACGACCGTGAACGCTCGCTGGCCCATGACCTTGTCGGCCCGCACGATCGAGTCGAGCGTCCGGAAGCCGGCATAGTCCTCGGTGATGGACTCGGCCGGAACGTCCAGTTCCACCAAGTCCTTCTTCATTACGACGGGCTCGTTGTAGTAGCGGCTTGGATTCGACCCGCTCACGATGATGTGCGCGATCTTGCCTTCGTGGAAGAGCTCTGCTGCTGCTGCGATCCGGGCAGCATAGAATTCGTTCAGTCCGCCGCGCGTGTTGCGCGAAGTTCCGAGGACCAGGCCGATGTCCCGCCTCGGCAGGCTCTCGACATCGTCGTACAGGTGCGGGTGTGCCTTCGCTTCGATGTACCAGCTCACGGTCCCGACCGCTATTACCAGTGTCGCAGCCACCCCCGCGATCGCAACACCGCTCGCAATTACGGTTCTGCGCGTCAGGATCGGCATCCGCAGACCAAGCCCGTCCGGTACCGTCGCCGCGCGGGCCTCGCCTATTGTCGCAGAAGCGTCATCGCTTCGGCCCGTGCTCGAAGCTGTAGAATCGTGCCATGCGGCCCTCGCTCGCCATCGCGGCTGTTGCCCTGCTTGTCGGGTGCGTCCCCCCTCCTGGTCAGATTTCCGGAGCGGCCCGGCCGAACTTCCTGATCTTCTTGGTCGACGATCTCGGCTGGACGGATCTCGGCTGCTACGGGAGCGACTTCTACGAGACCCCGAACATAGACCGCCTTGCTTCCGACGGCGTGCGGTTCACCCACGGCTACGCGGCCTGCACGGTCTGCTCGCCGACCCGGGCGGCCCTGCTGACGGGGCTCTATCCGGGACGCACGAACGTGACGGACTGGATTCCCGGTCAGAACCGGGTCGGTGCCAAGCTGAAGCCGCCGGACTGGACGATGCGGCTCGAGCATCGCCATACCACGCTGGCTGAAGCCCTCGCTGTCGAGGGCTATCGGACGGCTCATGTCGGGAAGTGGCACCTGATGCCGCGGCTGGAGCCCGAGGTCATGATGGACTTCACGCCGGACCGCCACGGCTTCGAGCGGAACGTGGCCGGCAACGAATGGGGTGCCCCCGGCAGCTACTTCCATCCCTACGAGCGCAGCGACAGGCGAGTCTACCCCCTTCCGGAAGGAGGGGCCGACGGCGACTACCTCACCGACCGGCTGACGGACGAGGCGCTGCGCGTCCTCGAGGATTTCCGAGACGAGCCATTCCTGCTCTACTTCCCGTACTACACCGTTCACACGCCGATCCAGGCAAAGCCCGACGATCTGGCTCGGTTCCAGGATCGCACGGATCCGGCCAGGCGACACCGCAACCCGGCCTATGCCGGCATGCTCGCGGCCTTGGATCGCAGCGTCGGTCGCGTCCGGGCGAAGCTCGACCAGCTGGGGATTGCGGACGAGACGGTCATAGTGTTCACGGGCGACAACGGGGGGCTCGACCGCGAGGGCCCTGACGGACGCATGGGGAACCCGACCGAGAACGATCCGCTGCGAGCGGGCAAGGGATCGGCGTACGAGGGCGGCGTCCGCACGCCCACGATCTATTTCTGGCCGGGCGTGACGGCCCCTGGGACAGTCAGCGACGAGCCCGTGATTACCGTCGACGTGTACCCGACAGTGCTCGAGATCGCGGGTGCCGGCGGGAGCCCGGCCCACAACGAACTGGTCGACGGGTTGAGCCTGGCCGGCATCCTGAGCGATCCCCAGGCGAGCTTGGATCGCGAGACGCTCTTCTGGCACTATCCGCACTACCACGCGGGCGGCTCGACGCCGCACTCGGCGATCCGGGACGGCGACTGGCGTCTGGTGCACTTCTACGAAGACGGGCGCAGCGAGCTGTACGACCTGTCCGAGGACATCGGGGAAGCCCGGGACCTCGCGGGCGAAATGCCGGACAAGGCCGCCGAGCTGCTCGGCAAGCTGGACGAGTGGCGGGCCGCCGTCGGAGCTCAGGAGCCTCTGCCGAATCCGGACGCCGAGTGACTCGCGGCCTGTCGCTTCAGCGACGATGGACGCGGACGTGATCGCGGCGGATGTCGCCCAGCGTGACCGCTCCAAGCTGGGCCATATCCCGGGCCAGTTCGGTCTGCAGCATTTCGACCACCTTCCGAACCCCGCTCGCTCCGTAGGCCGCCAGGCCCCACAGGGCGGGACGGCAGATCACTGCGGCCGTCGCGCCTAGGGCCAGGGCCTTCAGCACGTCGCTACCGCGGCGAATGCCCCCGTCCACTAGGACGGGTATGCGTCCGGCGACCGCCTCGGTGACCGCTGGGAGGGCGCCAACCGGGTCGGCGGAGCCGGCGGCCCGCCCGGAACCGTGCGTCGAAACGACAATCGCTGCGATGCCGCGCTCGATTGCGGCGGTTGCGTCGTCAGGATGCATGATTCCCTTCAGCACGAGAGGCATCTCCGCCTGCTCGCCCAGCTGCTCGATGCGGTCCCATCCGTATCCTGGGGGCCCGTCGCCGGCCCTGTCATCGCCGAGAGTGACGCAAGCGGCGCTGCAGCCTGCTCGGCCTGCCTCCTGCACGCGCCCGACCAGCGCGCCGAAATCCGCGTCGGGATAGATCTGCCGCCATGCTCCGGGAGCCAGCGATGCCGTTTCCTCCAGGGGGGTGCCGCTGCGCTCTGCTGTCACAATGGTCGCCTTGGCCGCGGCCGCGCCTTGCGCCGTAGCGCGCTCGCCCTCGGCATGGACGGCCTGCTGGCGGGACGCGGGCCCGACGAGAATCGGCGCGAACATCTCCTGTCCCAGCAGGTTGAGCGAGAGGTCGAGTTCCAGCGTGCTGATCAGCAGGCGCGGACGGAACGTGATCCGTTCCAGAACGCCCCGGTCTCCGTCCGCGATCCTTGCAAACGCTCGGTCGCCCAGCGCCCGGCGCGCCATGTCTTCGAATTCCGGGACGTTGGCGAAACCGTCCAGCGGCGTGACGCGGCCGGGTGCCTCGCCAGCCGACCGGGGAACGCGCTGCGCTCGCAGGCACGGCGATGCCGCGAGCATGCCCGCAAAGCTGGAAAGAGCCTGCCGCCGGCTGAATCGGGACTTTCTCACGGGAAGTCCGCCCTCACCAGCGAGCGATCGATCGAGGCCAGTGACGCCACGCCGCAGCGCGTCATGGCCTCCGCCAGCTCGCTCTGTACCATCTCCAGCACGCGCGTGACGCCGGGCGCGCCGAATGAGCCCAGCCCCCAGCGATAGACACGGCCCAGGCACACGGCATCCGCCCCGAGTGCCAGCGCCTTGAGAATGTCGCTCCCGCTCCGGAACCCGCTGTCGATCAGCACGGGAATGCGCCCCCCGACGGCTTCGACGATCTCGGGCAGCACCTCCAGCGTGGACGGCGTGTAGTCCAGCGTGCGTCCGCCATGGTTCGAAACGACAATGCCGTCCAGCCCGTTCTCGACGGCGAGAGCCGCGTCTTCGCCTGTCAGCAGCCCCTTCGCGAGCAGCGGAACCTGCACTATCGACCGGAGCCCCTCGAACATCTTCCACTCGTACCAGATCCTCCCCTCGGAGAAGCGGTAGCGGGCTGCGTTGCCGCTCCAGCGCGACGGGCGCCTGGGGCGGAGGGACAGGTTGCGGTCATGGACTGCCCGGTCGTAGAACGAGGCCTGCTGGTCGACTGTGACGACGATAGCTCCGGCGCCTGCGTTCTGCGCGGATTCGCACGGCTCGCGGTTCTGCTCCATCTCTCTCCTCGCGTACAGCTGGAACCACAGCGGCCCGCCGTCGCTCTTGGCCAGGTCGGCGAAGGTCATGCTGCCCGCGTGGCTCAGGATCATTGGCGTCTCCGACGCATTCGTGCAGCCTTCGTACGTCCCTTCCTCCTTGTCTGGATGGAGCGCCACGTGGGCGGCAGTGGGGGCCAGCATGATCGGGTACCGGAGCTTCGTGCCCAGTACCTCGGTGGCAGTCTGCGGAGGTGCGGCTTCGCCGCTGACCCTCGGAACGAGCTCGACCCAATCGAAGGCTTCGCGGTTGCGGCGGACAGTGAACTCGCTTGCGCCGCCCCGCGCGGTGAAGTTGTACGTGGCGCGGTCCAGCCTCTCGTAAGCGGCAGCCTCGAAGTCGAAGACGTCCCGCATCTCGTCCAGGCCGGCGATCCGGCTGTGGTCCCGGAACCGGTCCTGCTGCGCCGGCAAGCGCCCTGCGCTGGCGAGGAAGCCCGCTAGGCCGGCAAGGGCTCGTCTTCGGCTGAGGCTGCTTCGCCAGCGTGATTCGGTCGGGGTCATGGGACGGCTCGGGGCGACGCTGCGTCGAAGCGCCGTCGCCGATTCGGCCCGATTGTACCTGAAACGGCGCCTGCCGCAGCGCTTGCACCGGACAATTGGCGCAGGTGTCCGGGCTCGGTCGTTCCGGGGACGCCTTCGTCTTCGTTGCTGGGTCCCGGGTTCGCCCTCCGGAACTGCCTCGCGGCCGGCTGGAGCGAAACCAACCCGCCGTCCCCGCCGAGTGGCACGCCGTTGCAGACTATCTGGAGCCCAATGCCAAGCGCTTGCCGTAGACCTCGATCCAGTCCAGGCGCGAGCAGGCCTGGCTGCGTCCTCCGGGCATCAGGTCGGTGAAGCCGACCGAACGAACGCGGCTCAGGCTGGGCTCTTCCGCCCAGGCCGATTCAGTCACCGATCCGATGTCGAGCTGGCGCCAGCGGGTTCCGGAGAACGCGAACTCGCGGACTCGCCATTGGTCGGACGCCGGGTCGGACTCCTCGCTCACAAGCCAGAGCCCTCCGTCCAGTCCGACGACCGCGCGCAACGCCCGGAAACCGGACTGACGGCTACGCCAGCGCACGGTCGCTGTTCCCGTAAGGTCCAGCAGGCTTCCATCGGCCAGGGACAGGCTGACAGCCCACGGAGTCTTCGCGAGCCCTGACCAAACGTAGTGGGGGTCCCATTCCCTAGCGTCGTGATAGCTCTTCTTGACAAGCGGAGGCCCCAGACCGTGAACGGCCACCCTCAGGGCGGGATTCGCCACATCCCGCTGGGTGAGAGGGATGCTGGGCGGCGTCGCTGTCCAGTCCTCCCGGAACAGGAGAGGCGCGCTTCCGACATCGGATGCCTCGAGGCTCGCGCCGGTAGCCCACAGCAGCATGACGCGGCGATTCATACGTTTCAAGCATAGCCGAGCGGGGGAATTTGGCCGGTCTCGCCGCCGCCCGGAAGGTGCTGTACAATCGACCCGTTCATGAGACTGCTCCCTTTCGCCGCCGGCACTGCCGCACTTGCCTCGCTTGTTTTCCTGCACCATGACCGCCCGGCCGGGGCAGAACCGGGCGGGACCGACCCAGCGAGCTTGCGCCTCGAATACCGCCCAGGGGCGTACATGCCGCCCGGATTCCCGTTGGAAGGAAACGTGAAGCTTCTGACTTCGCCCGTAGTGCAGGCAGGCGAGCGGCACCGAATCCGTCTCGAGTACGCGGTAGGAGAGGCAGGCGTGGCCCAGGGCGAGGCGATCGAGGTCTGGAAGCACTTCACGAGCGACGTCGAGGGCTTCCAGGTCGAGGATCCCGGCGCGCCCGCCCACTTCGCCGTCGACACGACCGCTCCGGGCGCGGAACTCTCGACCCACGTGTTCACCAACCGGACGCAGCGGAACTCTCCGAGTGTCTTCCCGTACCGCAAGACTGCGGGAGCTGATGTGGAGTCGGGCGCTCTTCGGCCCGGCGACAAGGTGTACCTGGATCTGGGCGGCGCCAAAGGCGTCCGCATGCAGCACTATGCCGAGAACCTGTTCAATTTCCGTGTCGTGGTCGTCGGCCCGGACAAGAAGCCGCGCGACTACGGAGGGGATGCGTTTCTGAAGGTCACCGGAGGCGCTGCGTCGAAGCTGCGCGTCAGCGCGCCAGCGTACGCTGCGGTCGGCGAGCGATTCAGCGTGGAGGCCGTGCCCAGCGACGACTGGGGCTCGCTGGCAGGGAACTACCAGGGCCTGGACTTGGACTTCGACGACCCGACGCTGGGCACGGGGCGATTCGAGTACGATCCGGCCCTGCTGCACTACGTGGCCGCGAACGTGGTTGCCAGCCAAGCCGGCGTCTACCGCCTCGAGATCCGCAGCAGTGACGGCGCCCTGCGCGGCACGAGCAATCCGATCCGCGTCGAGAAGCACCCCAAGCGAAGGGTCTACTACGGAGACTTGCACCAGCACACCTACCTGCACGACGGACGGGGCACGTACGAGGAACTGTACTTGCACGCCCGCCGAAGCGGCTTGCTCGACTTCGGCTCTCTGACGCCGCACCACATGCCGCTGGGAGTGACCGGGCCGTCCTATCACTTCGACAAGTACAGCGATCCTCGCGACAACTGGCCCGGCATGATCCGAGCGAACAAGCGGCTGAACGGCTGGAAGGACTTCGTGACGATCCTTGGATACGAGTACAGTGTCGGTACCAGGTTGGGCGGCCACCACAACGTCTTCTACAACGCCGACGAGGCGCCGACCACCATGCAGCTCGACCCGTCGCAGAACCGCGCGGACGTCGGCCGGATGATGGATATCCTCGAGCGTTCCGGGGTGCCGGCCATGGTGATCCCGCATGTGGGCGGCGGGCCGCCCTCTTGGAACCACAGGACGGACCCGCGCATTGAGCGCAGCTTCGAGATCGCCTCGGTCCACGGCGTGTTCGAGGAGTCCTGGCAGAAGCACCTGGAGGCGGGGCTCCGCCTTGCTGCCACGGCGTCCAGCGACAACCACACCGTCGGATTCGGCAATTCCTATCCCGGCCTGATCTACACCATGACCAACCCGCTGACAGGGGTGTTCGCCTACGGCAAGACCCGTGATGCGATCTGGAACGGCCTGTACGAGCGGCGGACGTTCGGCGTGACGGGAAACGAGCGCATCTTGATGGAATTCAGCGTGGACGGCGAGCCCATGGGCGGCGAGCTCTCTGCCGCGCAGCACGAGCGCCCCAGGATCCGGGCCCGCGTAGCGGGAACAAATCCGCTGACCCGTGTGGAACTGCTGAAGAACGGAAGCGTGATCCACGCGGTGCATCCCGTCCGGAACCGGGGCTCCGTGGCGCGTATCACATGGGGAGACAACATCTACCAGCGACGGGCCAACGTCGGCATCGGCGATGGCGAGCTGTCGGCGGAGTCCGGCGCGCTGCGGCTCGAGCGGCACCTGCACCGGGATCAGGAGTTCGAGCGAATGTGGCAGGACGGAGCTGCTGTCCGGTGGAGCACCGCTGCCACCTCGAACGACCGCGACGGGATGCTGGTCCGCATCGACGGCGTTGAGGGATCCCTGATGTTCAAGCTCGAGGACCCCCACCTCGGCATGATCGAGGCGGAGGTTCCGCTGGAGGACCTGCGGCGGGACGGGTATTACCGCTGGACCGGGCAGGGAGAGACGCCGTTCGAGCACAGCTATCTCCAGCTGATGGGTATCGAGGCGTTTTTCGAGCTCGAGTGCGAGCTTGTGAATGCCGACGGTGCCATGGACTGCGAGTTCGAGTACGAGGATCGCGAAAGTCCCGCACCTGGCGACTACTACTACCTCCGCATGGAGCAGCTCGACACGAACAAGGGCTGGGCGAGCCCGGTCTGGTTCAACTAGCCGGCCGGTTGCCGCAGGGCCCGGGGCTCGCCCGCGAGAAACCGGAAGTCGCAGCCTTCGTGCGCCTGCGTGACCTGGTCAAGGAACAGCTTGCCGTAGCCACGGCGGTAGTGGGGCGACTGGGACGGTCGCTCCGCAAGCCGCCGCAGGATCTCGTTCTGTTCGACGCGCAGGTCGATCCTGCGTCCGGGCACGTCCAATTCGATCTCGTCGCCAGTCTGCACTGCGCCGAGGGGGCCGCCGATCGCGGCTTCGGGCGCGACGTGCAGGACGTCCGTGCCGAAGCTCGTGCCGCTCATGCGGGCGTCCGAGACCCGCACGATGTCGTTCACCCCCGCACGGAGCAGCTTGCCGGGAATCGGTAGATGCCCCCACTCGGGGAAGCCCGGCCCGCCCAGCGGGCCGGCGTTCTTCAGCACAAGGACCGTGTTCTCGTCGACGTCTAGGTCGTCATCGATGTGCGCGCGCAGCGTCTCGTAACGCTCGAACACGAGCGCCTTGCCGCGGTGGCGGAGCAGGTGCGGCGATGCGGCCGTCTGCTTGATCACCGCGCCGTTCGGGGCGAGATTGCCGTAGAGGATGGCCGTCCCGCCCTCGGCCTTGAGCGGGGCGTCCAGCGTGCGAATCAGGTCGCGGTTGCGGATCTCGACCGCCGAAATCTCCTCCTTCAGGGTGCGGCCGCTCACCGTCAGGGCCTCCCCGTGCAGCAGAGGCGAGAGTTCCTTCATGACGCACGGCAGCCCGCCTGCGTAGTAGAAGTCTTCCATCAGGTACTGGCCCGACGGCTTGATGTCGGCGATGTACGGCGTCTCGCGCGATATCCGGTCGAAGTCGTCCAAGGACAGGCTGACGCCCGCCCGGCCCGCGATGGCGAGCAGGTGAACCACCGCATTCGTGGATCCGCCGATGGCCATGTCAGTCCGGATGGCATTTTCGAATGCCTCGCGGGTCAGGATCTTCGAAGGCGTGAGATCCTCGCGAACCATCTCTACGATGCGCCTCCCGCTGGTCTCGGCGAACTGGTACCGCCTGGAATCCACCGCCGGTATCGCCGCGCCGCCCGACAGCATCATGCCGAGCGCCTCGGCCATCGACGCCATGGTCGAGGCCGTCCCCATGACGGTGCAATGGCCCGCGCTGCGCGATATGCAGCCCTCGACCTCGGCCCATTGCTCCTCGCCGATCCGTCCAGCTCGCAGGTCTTCGAAAAGCTTGCGACCGTCCGTGCCCGACCCGAGCGGCTCGCCGTGCCAGCGGCCCGACAGCATCGGGCCGCCGGTCACCATGATCGCCGGTATGTCCGCCGACGCTGCGCCCATCAGCTGCGCCGGGGTCGTCTTGTCGCAGCCGCAGAGCAGCACCACGCCGTCAATCGGGTTGGCCGAGATCGATTCCTCCACGTCCATGGACATGAGGTTGCGGAAGAGCATGGTCGTCGGCTTCATGAACATTTCGCCGAGCGAGATGGTCGGAAACTCGAGGGGTACCCCGCCCGCCGCCCACACGCCTCGCTTGACCGCTTCCGCTACCTGCCTCAGGTGGGCGTTGCAGTTCGTGAGTTCGGACCAGGAATTGCAGATCCCGATCACGGGCCGCCCGTCGAACGCCGCGTCTGTCAGGCCTTCGGAACGCAGCCAGGCGCGCCGGGCAAGATGCTCGTACTGGTCGCCGTGGAACCATGCGTTGCTGCGGTATGTCCTTGGATCGCGCATAAACGGCTTACGATAGCACCGGGTCTGTGGATTGCACGCCTCGCCCGGGCCGGTGGCGCGCAGACCGGGACCTTTTCCACTCCGGTCTCTTGGGTCGCCGACCCGGCGCAGGCCCGGAGGTAGAATGGCGCTCGATGCGTTCGCTGATTCCGCTGATAGCCGGGCTGACACTCCTCGGATGCGGAGACGTCCGGCAGCGGCCGGGTGGCGGGTACGAAACCTGGGATGTCTATGGCGGCGGTCCGGAGCAACGGCGCTACTCCCGCCTCGAGCAGATCCATTCCGGCAACGTCTCCGAGCTGGAGGTCGCCTGGCAATATGACACGGGCGACGAGTTCCGAGGCTCGCAGATCCAGTTCAACCCTCTCGTTCTCGACGGAATCCTGTACGGGCTAAGCCCGAACGGGCGCGTCTTCGCCGTCGACGCGGGGACCGGCGAGGAGGTCTGGACCCGCAGGCTCGAGGTTGACGGCGTGCCGTTCAAGGGGCGCACCTTGAACCGAGGCTTCATGCACTGGCGGAATGGCGACGATTCTCGGCTATACACTGGCGTGCAGCACCTGCTCTATGCTTTGAACGCGCGCACGGGAGAGCCGGTCGGGGAATTCGGCGAGGGCGGCGCCATCGACCTGCGCAAGCACCTTCAGCCCAGGGCGATGGAACTGTCGGTCAGCCTGCGCACTCCGGGGGTGGTGTACGAGGATCTGCTCATCGTCGGTAGCGTCGTTAGCGAGACGCTGCCCAGCGCGCCGGGAGACATCAGGGCGTTCGACGCCGCGACCGGAGAGCTTCGCTGGAGCTTCCACACGATTCCCCATCCGGGCGAGCCCGGCTACGAAACATGGCCCGAACAGGCTTGGAAGACGCATGGCGGTGCCAACTCCTGGGCCGGCATGGCGCTCGATGTCGAGCGGGGACTGGTATATGCGGGCACAGGCTCCGGCGCCTTCGACTTCTGGGGAGGGAACCGTCACGGAGACAACCTGTACGCGAATTCGCTGCTCTGCCTGCAGGCTGCGACCGGCGAGCTAGCCTGGCATCACCAATTCATCCAGCACGACGTCTGGGACATGGACGTGCCGGCCCCCCCGGTGCTGGTGACGGTCAAGCGCGACGGCCGGCTGGTTGATGCCGTGGCCGTCTCGACCAAGATGAGCATGGTCTATGTCTTCAACCGCGAGACCGGGGAATCGCTCTTTCCGATGAAAGAGATCGAGATCGTTCCGTCCGACGTACCAGGCGAGCGGCTGGCCAGGCGCCAGGTCGTGCCCGCGGCACCTCCTCCGCTCGGAAGGCAGGGCTTGGGCGAGGGCGACCTCACGACACGTACGCCGGAGGCGCACGAGGCGGTGCTGAAACGCTTGCGGCAGGTTCGCAGCCGCGGCATGTTCACGCCCACGAGCCTCCAGGGAACGATCATTTTCCCTGGATTCGACGGGGGTGCCGAGTGGGGCGGCCAGGCATTCGATCCCGAGACTGGGATGCTTTACGTGAACGTGAACGAGATGGCGTGGATACACCGGCTCGTCGAGCGGAAGGAGCTTGCCGGCGCCGTGAACGGAAAGCGGCTGTACCAGCGGCATTGCGCCGCATGCCATCTCGACGACCTGAGCGGGACTCCGCCAAACTTCCCGTCATTGCTGGACCTCTCGCTGGCAGAGGGTGAGTTTCTCGAAATCGTGCGGGACGGGACGGGTCGAATGCCGGCCTTTCCAAACCTGAGCGAAGCGGCGGCCGGAATTGTGGCCAAGTTCGTGCTCGAAGGAGATACCGGATCCGAGATCGAGGTCTCCGCGAACGCGCGCGGGGCCGAATCGCCGTACACGCACGACGGCTACAACCGGTTCCTGGATCCCGACGGATACCCGGCGATCAAGCCGCCGTGGGGCACGCTCAATGCTGTGAATCTCGACACAGGCGAGATCGACTGGACCGTGCGGCTGGGCGAGTACCCCGAATTGGCCGCGCAGGGCCTGCCGACGACCGGCACCGAGAACTACGGAGGACCGGTCGTGACGGCCAGCGGCCTGCTGTTCATCGGCGCGACCGCCCGCGACAAGAAGTTTCGCGCCTTCGACAAGCTCACCGGCGAGCTGCTTTGGGAGACTGCCTTGCCTGCTGGCGGCAATGCGACGCCCGCGATCTACGAAGCGGATGGGCGCCAGTTCGTCGTGATCGCTGCGGGTGGTGGCAAGACCGGCGGGGAGTCGGGCGGGAGCTACGTGGCGTTCGCTCTGCCGTGATATCTGAACCCGGGGCTGATGCCACGAAGCTCGGGAGCCATGGCACGAGTGATCGGGCGCGGCATCGGGTGGCGCCTGGCAAGGGCCATGCGGCACTGATATCATCGAATCGCTTGCTCAAATCGCTGCGTTCCCTGCTTCTTCTGGCAGCCTTCGCCGTCATTGCCGTGGTCGTGGGCGACTACCTCGGATCGCGCAATCCCTTGTCGGGAATCCCGCCGGAAGCGCTGCCGGCCTTGTCGGAGGACATCGGCGCTCAGTCGCAGAGCTGGCGATGGACGCAGTCGGGCGGCGACTCCACGCGAATCGATGTCAGCGCCGAGGAGTTTCTCCAGGGCACCGACGGACGGCAAACGGTCCTGCGCACCGTGGTGCTCAAGATCTTCCATGAGGAATCCGACGATTACGACCGCGTCGAGAGCGCGGAGATGCGGATGCTCGATGGCGGGGAACTCTTCAGCGAGGGCGAGACGGTCATGACTCTCGGCATCTCCGACACTCGCTCCTCGCAGCCGGTCGTCGTGACTGCGACAAGCGTGACCTTCGACCCGTCTGCGAACAGCGCCCGCACCGACCGGCCGGTCCGCTACGAGTTCGATGGAGGCGAGGGCAGTTCTCTCGGAGCCGTGTACAACGCGGCGTCCGGAACGCTGAGCATGCACTCGGACGTCAGGATGGAACGGTTCGGCGAGGGTGCCTCGTCGCCGTCCTCCTCGGTTCGGGCCGGTGGCCTGCTGTACTGGGAGCAGGAAGCGCGGATCGACCTGACCGGCGGCGCGATCGTCCGCCAAGGCGACCGCTGGATGGAGTGCGAGGGGGCGACCCTTTGGCTTGCCGACCGGCGCGTCGGTCGAATCGACGGCGCGGACGTTCACGGGGGCGAGCGAGCTGTCGGACGCGAGACCGAGTTCTCCACGCTCAGCTTGGAGGCTGGCTTCGGTGCGGGCGGCGAATTGCTGCGGATCCGAGGGCGAGGGGACACGGTGTTCGTCTCGACTGAATCCGGGCAGCGGGTGGAGGTGCGAGGCAAGTCCGTCGACCTGCACTACGATCCGGGCCCGGTCGAGGGCCGGAGCTTGCTGCGGAGGATCGATGCGAGGGAGGCGGCCCGGGCCAGAATGGACGAGGCGACAACGGGCTCGAGAAGCACGATCCGGTCCGATGAACTCGTGCTCGAGATGCGACCGGGAGCGGCCGGGATCGAGCGAGTCGAGACGTTGCAGCGCGGGCAGCTCCGGCAGGTGCCGGGCGATCAGGCCGGTCCGTCTCGCACGCTGGAGGCAGATCGCATCCGCCTGCGTTACGGAGAGGGCAGCAGAATCGAGGGCTTGAGCGCTGCCGGCGATGCCCGCCTGGTCCAAGGTCCCGACGAAGCGGGCGGCCCGGAGCTGCGAACCTGGAGCGCCAGCCTGGAAGCGGCATTCGATTCCGCAACCGCCGCTATCTCCCGAATCCGCCAGCAAGGGGCATTCCGCTTCGAAGATGGTCAGGCTGGCGAGGTGGCCTCGCGGCGAGGCTCGGCCGACGAGGCGGATTTCGAACTGGACGGCGGTGCCCTGACGCTGGCCGGGACGGCTGCCGTTTCGGACGAGGGCAGCACGATTTCGGCGGACCGGATTGTCCTTGTTCGCGACAGCGGGCGACTCGAAGGCGACGGAAGCGTGACGGCGTCCGTTGCCCCGGGTGGTTCCGGCGACGAGGGCTCGCTGCCCTCTGGCTTGTTCGCGGGCCAGCAACCGGTCTATGCTTCTGCGGACTCACTGATTTCGGACCCGCAGAGCAAGACCCTGGAGTATCGCGGAGGCGCGCGGCTGTGGCAGGGGCGCAATCGCATCGACGCCGACATGATTGCCCTGGACCGCGAAGCGGTCTCGATCCGAGCGCTTGGAAACGTTGCGACCTCATGGGAAGACGGGGGCTCTGGCGATGGCGCTCCTCCCGTTTTCACCTCAGTGCAGGCCGAGGAGATGCTCTACGTGGAGTCGACCGGAGAAGCCGTCTTTCGGAACGGCGTCGACTTCCTCAGGGAAGGCATGCGCGCGCTCTCGGACGAGTTGCGGACGAGCCTTGGCGGACCGACGGCGGAGGCCCCTGGAAGCGCCGTCGCGACCGGGACCGTGCGGATCGCCGAGTTTGCGAACGGCTCCGGAACCAGGGGGTTCGGCGACCGGGCGGAGTTCCGGCTGGCCGATTCGGAAGTGACCCTGACGGGCGAACCGGCGCGGATCCTGGGGCCAGACGGCACGGAGACCCGGGGCGGCAGGTTGACCTTCCGCGCGACAGGTGATAGCCTTCAGGTCTTGGGCTACGGTGCCGAGCGCGCCTATACCTATCGCCCGGCATCCGAGTAGGACGGGTCACCGGCTAGTCGCATCGCCCGCCCGATGGAAACCCTACGGACAGAGCGGCTCTCGAAGAGTTACCGCGGAAGGCGTGTCGTCAGTGACTTCACGCTCGAAGTTCGAAGGGGCGAGATCATCGGGTTGCTCGGACCGAACGGAGCGGGGAAGACCACCTCGTTCAACATGATCGTCGGCCTCGTCAGCCCAGACGCAGGGAGGGTCTTCGCCGACGATACCGACATCACCGACACGCCGATGTACCAGAGGGCACGCCTCGGGATCAGCTATCTGCCGCAGGAACCCTCAGTCTTTCGCAGGCTCACTGTCGACGAGAACATCCTGGCGATTCTCCAGACGCTTCCGCTCGTCCACGCCGAGCGGCGCGAGCGGCTCGACGACCTGATCGCCCAGTTCGGGCTGGACAAGGTGCGAGACAACCGCGGTTACCAGCTTTCCGGCGGCGAGCGGAGGCGCGTCGAGATCGCTCGTTCCCTCGTCCTGTCGCCCAGATTCCTTCTGCTCGACGAGCCGTTCTCCGGCATTGATCCGAAGCAGGTGATCGAGCTGCAGGGAGTTATCGCGAGGCTCAGCGACAACGGTATCGGCATCGTGATCACGGACCACAACGTGCGCGAGACGCTGAGCGTGACAGACAGGGCGTTCATCATTCACAACGGGCAGATCTTCCGCTCGGGACAGCCCAGCGAGCTGCAGGCCGATCCCGAAGTGCGCCGGGTCTATCTGGGCGAGCACTTCGAGATCGCGGTCCCCGTTCGGAACCGGAACTGACGGCAATGCCGACTGTCAGGTTGGAGCGCGAGGGGCTGTTCGGCCGCGTCGGTGTCGTGGACACTGCGGACGCGCGCCGGTTCACGATCGGAGGCGTCCTGCAAGGGGCTTCGCTGCTGCGGCCTGCGGCGGGATCCGTGGATCCCTCCGTGCCGGCGGGGCCGGGCCCGGTGATCGAGACCAGGTACCAGCTGGCTTGGTTCCTTGCCGGCCAGCGACATCCGTCGGGGCGCTGCCTGATGCTCGGATTCGGAGGCGGCTGCGGAGCGGTCGGCTTGCTGCACCAGTTCCCGGAAGTCGCGATCGACGCCGTGGACGCGGATCCCGCGATGGTCGGCATGGCCCGGGAATTCCATCCCCTTGTTGCCCGATACGAGCGCCTCGGACGCCTGCGATTGCACGTTGCGGACGCCGAGGACTTCCTGTCGCAGTCGGGAGGGGGCTACGACTTCGCAATTGCGGATCTGGTCGTCAACGCCGACAGGCCGGAGCGGGTCGACTCGATTCCGCTGATTGAAGGGCTTGCGGCAGCCTCGTCGGAGATCTGGTTCCGCATGTTCGGATCCCTGCCGGATGGCGAGATCCAGCCGCTTATCGAAAAGTTCGAGGCAGCCGGATCGCCCGTCAACTGGCTGTACTCGCCGGTCAGCTTCTCGGTCTCGATTCCCCGGACGCGCGACTGGATTCTGGCAGCGGGGGTGCGCCGGCCCCCGGACCCGGATGCGTTCACCCCGTATTCCGGCATGACCGGGCCGAATATTCCGCTGGTTCGGCAGGCGTTCCGGAAGCTGGCATCGGCCGCGCTGCCAGTGCCCCGGCGGGCGGGCTAGAGCGCCGGTCGGACCCGGCCCACTTCCCGCACTGCATCGCCCGCGGGCCCCGAGGCAACCGGCATGCACCGAGCGGCTATGCACTAGACTGAGGGAGAGCCGGGCGGGCGTTCGGCGCGGAATTGGCAAGGACGACAGAAAGCGATGATGTTCTTCGACCCGTTGTATCTGATGTTCATGATCCCGGGGCTCCTGCTCTCGCTCTGGGCGAGCGCCAGGACCAAGTCGGCGTTCAAGAAGTGGGGCAAGGTGAGGGCGCGCATGACAGGCGCCCAGGCTGCCCGCATGATGCTCGACCACGCCGGCCTGTACGACGTCAAGGTGGGGCGAGCGAGCGGCTTCCTGTCGGATCACTACAATCCGGCCACACGCAGCCTCTCCCTGTCGCCAGACGTGCATGACCGACCGTCGATCGCGGCTGTCGGCGTCGCTTGCCATGAAGCAGGGCACGCAATCCAGCACGCCAACTCGTACGCCCCGCTGCAGCTGCGCACTGCGATGGTCCCGATGGCCAATATCGGTTCGAGCCTGAGCTGGATCGTGATCATGGTCGGGTTCTTCATTTCCGCGATGGGCTTGGTCCAGCTCGGGATCATCCTCTTCTCGGCGACCGTCGCTTTCCAACTGGTCACGCTGCCGGTGGAGTTTGATGCGAGCAAGCGGGCCAAGGAACTCGTCGTGAACTACGGTATCCTCGCTCCGCAGGAGCGGGTTGGCGTCGACAAGGTGCTGAATGCTGCGGCCTGGACTTACGTGGCGGCAGCAGTGAGTAGCATCATGACGCTGCTGTACTTCCTGCTCCGAGCCGGGTTGCTCGGCGGCAGCGACGACTAGGCGCGCGCCCCCGCTAGTCTGCCTCGCTTCGCGGCGGGGCCTCGCTGGCCAGGGCCCAAAGTCTCCGGACGTTCTCCTGATGGCTCTCGTCGATGAACGGCGTCTCGAGGATGAATGGCTTAGCGCCCAGGTCGGCATGAGCCAGCATGCGGGCGAACGCCTCCGAGCCGATATGGCCATCGCCGATCGACTCGTGACGGTCACTGTTGGATCCGAGGGCAGTTTTCGAGTCGTTCGCATGGAGGACATGGACGCTTTCCATCCCGAGATGCTGTCGGATCGAGCGGATCGTTTCCTCCAGGCCGCGGTCCGTTGAAATGTCGTATCCGGCCTCGAAGCTGTGGGCTGTATCGATGCAGAATCCGAGCGGCGCCTCGCAGCGCGCGTCCACCAAGTCGCGGAGCGCGGCTAGCTCCTCGAATGTCCGCCCCAGCGTGGCCCCGCCTCCGGCCGTGTTCTCGAGCAGCAGACGCAGCGATCCCCACTCGAAGCCCCGCTGGACTTCAGCGAGCGCAGCCGCGAAAACCTCGATTGCCTGCTCCGTGGACTGGCCCCTGGCGCTGCCCGGGTGGATGACCAGGTAGTCCGCGCCGATTGCCTTGGCGTTCTCGATCTCCAGCCGGAACGACTGGCGGGACTTTTCCCTGACTGCGTCGTCCCCGGCGGCCAGATTGGTGAGGTAGCAGCCGTGGACTGCGACAGGCGTGATGTCATGCTCCTGCCGCAATTCCTTCAGGCGCTCGACGCTCTTCGGGGAGGGTACGGATCCGCGCCACATTCTCGGGCTGCGCGTGAAGACCTGCAGCGCGTTGCAGCCGATCCTGACAGCCTCTTCGGCAGCGCGGTGGACGCCACCGGCGGCGGAGGTGTGCGCCCCGATCCGATGCCGGCGAGTCGTCATGATCGAGACGCACCGATTCCGAGTCCAATGGCAGAGGGCATATAGGAGCATGCTAGCGCTTACTGCCGGGCCTGGCCGACGCACGGGCCCTGTAGAGTCGAATCAGGCGCCTTCGCAATCGGGACTCGATACAATGGCTCGGCATGCTGCTCGTATTCCTCCTGCTGGTTGCCCCCTTGCTGGTCGCCGAAGATTGGCCGCAATGGCGCGGCGAGAATCGCCTTGGAGTCTGGAACGAATCCGGAATCCTGGACCGATTCCCGCCCGACGGCCCGAAGCGCGTCTGGTCCAAGCCGATCGCTAACGGCTATGCCGGCCCTTCCGTTGCGGCAGGAAGGGTCTTCATTACCGATTACCGCTCGACCGACAATCGCAAGGGCCTGGAGCGGGCGGTGTGCCTCGACGAGGAGACCGGCGAACTGGTCTGGGAAAAGGAATGGCCCGTGGACTACGCGGGGCTCCAGTACCCCCTCGGCCCGCGCGCCACGCCCACGGTCGACGGCGACCGCGTATATTTTCTCGGATCGATGGGCGACTTGTTCTGCCTCCGGGCGAAGGATGGCGCGGAGATCTGGCACCGGAACTACCAGGCCGAGTTTTCCGCCGAGCTGCCGACCTGGGGGTTCGTCGGACCTCCTCTCGTCGACGGCGAGCGCCTGATCGCCTTGGTCGGAGGATCACCCGACGCCAAGGTCGTCGCCTTCGACAAGATGACTGGTGGCGAGATCTGGCGCTCGATCGACGCCACTTCGGAACCAGGGTACGACCCGCCGTTGATCGTCGAGGCCGGGGGAGTCCGCCAGCTGATTGTCTGGCATCCGACGGCGGTCGCGTCACTGGATCCCGTGACAGGCAAGGTGTACTGGGAGCAGCCATTCAAGATTCAGGCAGGCCTGACTGTCGCCACGCCAGTCCTGAGCCGGCACGGGCTTCTGGTGTCGGCGTTCTACAACGGATCCCGCATGTACCGCCTGCTCGAGGACCGTCCGTCCGCCGAGCTGGTCTGGAAGGGCAACAGCGACAGCGAGATCGAAACCGACGGACTGCATTCCCTCGTCACGACACCGGTCGTCGACGGAGACTACATCTACGGCATCGGCAGCTACGGCCACCTCCGGTGCCTGGACGCCCGTACCGGCACCAGGGTTTGGGAGACGCTGGACCTGACTAAGGAGAACGCTCGCTGGGCGTCGGGCCAGATCGTCCGCCACGAGGACCGCTACTTCATCAATAACGACCGGGGCGAGCTCGTGATCGCCCGCTTCACGCCCGAGGGTTACGAGGAACTGGACCGGGCGACGCTCATGCGCCCGACCAACCCCCTCCGCAGAAGGCGCGAATTCGGAGCGGTTCACTGGACCCATCCTGCCTATGCCAACCGCCACATGATCATTCGCAACGACGAGGAGATCGTACGCTTCTCTCTCGAGCGATGAGGCGCTTTCCGGAGGACTACTGCCATGCTTCGTTCCGTCCTGCTGGCCGCTAGCGCGCTCCTGGCTGCTTGCGGCGGGAGTTCCGAGCGCCCTAACTTCGTGGTCGTCTTTCTCGACGACGTCGGCTACGGGGATCTCGCCTGCTACGGATCCGAGAGGAACAGCACGCCGCGCGTCGACCGGATGGCCGCCGAAGGGACGCGTTTCACCAGCTTCTATGCCCAGACGGTGTGCGGCCCGTCGCGCGGCGCTCTCATGACTGCGCGGTATCCGGGGCGCGTGGGCGGCGGATGGGCGGTGAGGCCGGGCGAGGTTACCGTGGCCGAGGTGCTCCGCGATGCGGGCTATGCAACGGCCGGTATAGGCAAGTGGGACATGAGCCGCCGCAGGCCTCTGGAGGGCTTGCTGCCGAACGATCAGGGCTTCCAGTACTTCTACGGCACTCTCGGGGCGAATGACAACGGCACTGTCACGCTCTGGCGCAACAAGGAGCAGCTCGAGACCACCAGCGACATGGGCTCGCTGACGAAGCTCTACACGGACGAGGCGATCGGATTTCTCCGAGACCGGACCGGCGACGCGCCCTTTTTCCTGTATCTGGCTCATACCATGCTGCATGTCGTGATCGGGGCTTCCGACGAGTTCGCAGGCACCACGGAGGGCGATCTGTACGGCGACACGCTGGCAGAGGTCGACCATCATACGGGACGCCTGCTCGACGAGCTGGGCTCGCTCGGATTCGCCGAAAACACCTACGTGCTGTTCACAAGCGATAACGGGCCGTGGTCGCAGCCCGAGCGGTTCGAGCGCTATTTCGAGAGCCACGGCGGGCATCTCGCGACCGGTGACTCCGGGGGATTGCGCGGCGCCAAGGGCACTTCATGGGAAGGCGGCGTGCGGGTTCCGGCGATTCTCTGGTCTCCTGGCCGCGTGCCTGCCGGACGGACATCGGATGCAATCGTGTCGACGCTGGACGTACTGCCCACGTTCGCTGCTCTCGCGGGCGCGGGCGCGCCCCAGGACCGCCGCTTGGACGGGCTCGATCAGAGCGCGCTCTGGCACGGGGCCTCGGACTCCGGCGCCCGCGACGTGTTCCACTACTTTGTTCGCATGGAACTGCACGCGGTCCGCAGGGGACGCTGGAAGCTCGCTATGCCGCGGGAGCGTTTCCACGGCTACGCGCAGGATGTCCGCCCTGTGATGGCGCCTCAGCTCTACGATCTCGAGACGGATATCGCCGAGGCCGCCGACGTGGCGGCCGAGCACCCGGAGGTCGTGTCAGACCTGACCGGCCTGTTCGAGGAAATGCGGGCGGAATCGGCGGGCTGGAGCCCGTGGGAACCGTAGTCCCTAGTCTGTAATCTCGATGCTGGCCCCGACTGCCCGCAGCTTCTCGGCGAGCTGTTCGTAGCCGCGTTGGAGGTGGTAGATCCGGTGGACGATCGTGCGGCCCTCCGCAGCCAGCCCGGCCAGTACCAGGCAGGCGCTTGCCCTCAGGTCCGATGCCATGACGTCCGTCCCTGTGAGGGTGGTCTTGCCGCGCACGATGGCCAGGTTTCCGTCGATCGTGATACTGGCGCCCATGCGCTGGAGCTCCAGCGCATGCATAAAGCGATTCTCGAACACGGTCTCGTGCACAGTCGACTCGCCCTCGGCCTGGGTCATCAAGGCCATGAACTGCGCCTGCATGTCCGTCGGGAAGCCGGGATGCTCTCGGGTGGTCACGTCAACCGCGGCCAGCGGGCGACCGTTCCGCACGATGATCGTCGTTTCGTCGGGGGTTTCGATCTCGCAGCCCGCCTGCCGCATCTTCTCGATCATCGGCCGCACGTGCTCCGGCTGCGCTTGCTCCAGGGTCAGCTCGCCGCCCGCGACTGCTCCGGCGACCATGTAGGTGCCGGTCTCGATTCGATCGGGGATGATCGAGTGATCCGCACCGCGCAGTTCGTCGACGCCCTCGACCTGGATCGTCTTGGTACCCGCGCCTTCAATGCGGGCACCCATCTTGCACAGCAGCGTCGCAAGATCCACCACTTCGGGTTCGCATGCGGCGTTCTCGAGACGGCTCTGGCCCGTCGCTAGAACGGCCGCCATCAGCAGGTCTTCCGTTCCCGTCACTGTGGGCCGGCGGAAGCGGATGCGTCCCCCCACAAGGCCGCCTCGCGGAGCCACTGCCTCGATATAGCCGTGGTCCTGCCGGACCGTGGCGCCGAGTTGCTCGAGCCCGTCGAGATGCATGTCGATCGGCCTCGAGCCGATCGCGCAGCCGCCGGGCAGGGAGACGCGAGCGCGACCGCAACGCGCGGCCAAGGGGCCGAGCACGAGGCTTGACGCCCGCATCGTCTTGACCAGTTCGTACGGGGCGGTCGGGTCGAGGGTTCCGCCAGCCGTAAGTGAAAAAGCCCCCGAATCAGTCGTGACCTCGGAGCCGATGCTCTCGATCAGGCGGGACATCGTGCGGATGTCGACGACGTTGGGAAGGCGCCTCAAGCGCACGGTCTCGCCGGTTAGAAGGCTGGCGGCGAGCGCCGGCAGAGCGGCGTTCTTCGCGCCGCTGATCGGAATGCGTCCCGCAAGACGCCGGCCGCCATCGATATGCATCTTTTGCATGGGAGATCGCCGCCCGCCATGCGAGGGGCACAGAAAACCCATTATCATCGAAGGGCGAGGTACAGTTGCTGATCCCGCCGGAGCGGGGTCGAAATCCGATTTCGTAACCCGCTCGGATCGTTACTCGCCTTGATTTACGCGCGCTTGCTGTCCGAGAGGACCATCGTGCTCGCATGATCCGGTAGTCCAGCGATGAACCTTCGAATCCTCACGACCTGCCTGACGCTGTCGGCGCTTCCCCTGTCAGCCGCCGAGTCCAACTGGCCGCAGTGGCGCGGCCCTCAATTCAACGGCAGCAGCCCGTCTGCATCGGGTCTCGCAGCCGAGTGGACAACCGAGACGAACGTGTTATGGAAGACCGAGCTGCCGAGCTGGAGTGCCGCCACTCCCGCAGTGTGGGGGAAGGTCGTGTTTGTCACGTCCGCTCAAGAGGGCTTTGCCACACCGGGGGCCTACAGCCGCGGCGGCGGCCGGGGCAGAGGTCCGGGGCCGAGGCGGGGTCCGGGCGGATGGCCTGGGTCCAGATCGCAGGACCAGATCCTGCTGATCGCGGTCGACAGGGACGACGGTTCGCAGCTCTGGCAGCGCACGATCGGTGATGGGAACCGTATCTACCGCAAGCAGAATCTCGCGTCGCCATCGCCGATTACGGACGGCAGGCACGTGTGGGTGCTGACCGGGGGAGGCGACTTGTCGTCCTACGACATGGATGGAAACAAGGCTTGGTCGCGCAATATCCAGAGCGACTACGGCATGTTCGGCCTCAACCACGGCTACGCCTCCACGCCGCGCTTGCACAAGGGGCGCTTGTACCTCCAGGTTCTTCACGGAATGAAGACGGACGATCCCTCGTACGTCTTCGCGGTGGATCCGAAGACAGGCAAGACCATCTGGAAGGTGGACCGACCGACGGACGCGACAGCCGAGTCGCCGGATGACTATTCAACGCCCCTCATCGTCAACGCGGACGGCCGCGAGCAGCTGGTTGTGTCTGGCGGAGACTACGTGACGGGCCACGACCTGGACAACGGAAAGGAACTCTGGCGGATGGGCGGATTCAACCCCGGCCACGAGCGCTTCTACCGCACCATCGCGTCTTCCATCCACATCGGCGACACCGTGTACACGCCGAGCACTCGCGGCAACCCCTTCATAGCCTTCAAGGCCGGGGGAGAGGGCTGGATCACCGATACTGCCAAGGTCTGGGAAAACGCGCTCGGCGCCGACGTGCCGACCCCTGCCACGGACGGGAAGCGGCTGTTCGTCGTGAATGACCGGGGGGTTCTGAACGTGCTCGACGCGAAGACGGGCGAGCTGCTGGCCGAGCGGCTCCGCCTCGAGCCGGGAACCTACTCGTCGTCGCCTCTGCTCGCGGACGGCAAGCTGTACGCGCTCAACGAGGAAGGCACGACCACGGTGGTCGATGTCGAGGACGGCTACAAGATCATCGCGACGAACCGGCTGGGGAGTCACGCGCTGGCTAGCCCGATCGCCGTGGACGGTCAGATTTTCGTCCGCACCGCAGGCCACCTGTATTGCATCGTGCCGGAATAGGGAGACTCCATGGCCGAAGAACACCGGCTCGGTGACATCGTCGACGACTACTGCTCTCGGTGCAAGGGGGTGATGAACCATTCGATCGTGTCGATAGTCGAGGGCAATCCGGCTCGGACCGAATGCAGGACCTGCTTCTCTTCCCACAAGTACCGCCGCGCCCAGGGCGGCAGGAAGCGGCCGGCCACCAAGCAGGATCTGTTCGACGCGATCCTGGACAACATCGGCCCGCTCGGACCTAGGTGAGATCGGCGGAGGGATCCGATCTCTCAGCGCCGCCGGCTGCCTGAAGGACGCAGGTTCGGCAGCTTGCGTGCCTTGGGTCGGGCTCGATAGGAGATTGCCGAGCCGATGGGCCGAGAATTCGACAGTCTGCCGCTGCCCCCGGGGGCGTCCGAGATGTCCGTGCGGCGGGAGCGGATCTGGGAAATTGTCGCGCGCATCCCGCGAGGCAAGGTCGCGACGTACGGGGACGTGGCGCGTGCCGCAGGCCTGCAGCGAGGGGCGCGGCAGGTCGGCCGGGCGATGCGATGCTGCCCGCCTCAGCTGGGCCTGCCCTGGCATCGCGTGCTGGCGGCCGGAGGGCGCATTGCGCTGCCCGGGCAGCACGGGCTAGAGCAGCGGCTCCGGCTCCAGTACGAAGACGTGCCGTTCAGAGGGTCTCGGGTCCGCCTCGATCTGTGCCGGTGGGAGACGCTCGCGCCATAGGCGGTACCAGGCGGTCCCAGCCCGCGGCCCGCTCATATGCGTGGCCGATCGCGAGGATCCGATCCTCGCTGTACTTTCGGCCGACGATCTGCAGCCCGATCGGCATGCCGTCCCGGTGAAACCCGCAAGGAACTGACACGACCGGCAGGCCGGTCAGGTTCAGCGCCCGGACGTTGCGCGTGGTTGCGAGCCTCACGTTCTCGCGCTTCCCGTTGACGTCGATCTCGAGCTCGCCGATGCGCGCCGTCGGGATCGGAATCGCGGGTGCCACGAGCGCATCGACCTGTTGCATGGCCGCGTCGAAATCGCTGCAGAAGACGCGCCGGGCCCGCTGCGCCTCGAGATAGTCCGTTGCGAGCACGAAGCGACCTTGGTCCAGCAGGGAGCGCACGTCGTCTCCGAAGTCCTTACGGCGCCGCTCGAGCCGATGGCGGTGGACAGAGGCAGCTTCGGCCAGCAGGATCAGGCGGTGCAGGGAGTTCGCCGTCTCGATGTCCGGCATCTCGATTTCGCGCAACTCCGCTCCCAGGTCTTGGAACACGCCTAGCGCGACCCTTGCGGCGGCATCCACGTCCGGTGCCAGGTTCTCGAAGTAGAAACGAGCGGGCACCCCGATCACCGATCCGTCCAGGCGCGGGTCGGATTCCATCGAAGGGATGCTGACGGGCCGGCGGCTTGAAACCGGATCGCCCGGGTCCCTGCCTGCGACAGCCGCGTAGACGAGAGCCGTGTCTTCGACGCAGGTCCCGAACGGCCCGAGGGTGTCGAGAGTGTGGCCCAGCGGGAACGCGCCCCGGCGGCTGATCCGGCCGAATGTTGGCTTGAGGCCTGCGATGCCGCACAGCGCTGCCGGAATACGGATCGATCCTCCCGTGTCCGATCCCAGCGAGAAGACGCACAGTCCAGCGGCCTGAGCGGCTGCCGACCCTCCGCTGGACCCGCCTGGAATGCGCTCCGGATCCCAGGGATTGCGCACGGGGCCGAAATGCGGGTTCGTGCTCGTGATGCCGTACGCCCACTCGTGCAGGCCGGTCTTGCCGACGAGGATCGCACCGGCCTCTTCGAGTTTCTCGACGATGGCTGCGTTTCGGCCCGGCACGTTCTCGGCCATGATCTTCGAGCCGACTGTCGTGCGGACGCCCCTGGTGTCGAGCAGGTCCTTGGCCGCGTATGGAATCCCGTGAAGCGGCCCTCTCTTGCTTCCTGCCCGAATTTCGGCCTCGGCTCGACCTGCTTGGTCCAGGGCCCGCTCGGCCGTGACGGTTAGATAGGAGTTCAGGTTCGGGTCCAGTCGCTCGATGCGGGTCAGCGTCCGGCGGACGACCTCGACTGGCGAGACGGCCCCGGACTTGTACAGCTCGCTCAACGCGGCGATGCTCGGCGTCGGCGCAGAATCCATCGAATGCTCCTCGATACCAGCGTAGTCGCTTGCGCCCGGCAAGACGACCCAACGGCATTGGCGCAGCCCGGTCGCGCTTGGCGAGCGGGAGCGGCAGCTGAATCGCTGGATTGTATTGCTTCGAGGCTTCGGAACCTGGTTGCTTTCAGGGAAATTCAATACCCGGAAAACGGGGGCACGGCGGGCGTGAATTCGAAGCGGTGTCGCATCGGCGGGGCCTCCGGGAAGTTGCGGTGAGCATCCGAAGGGGTTGATGGCAGTCCGCGTTGGAACTGGAACGAGCGGACGCACTCGCGTCCTGACGGCGGGATCGCGGGACAGCGCTCTTGTGTTCCGGTTCGGTAGGCCACGACCTGCACGGCGTCGCCGGGCCGCGGGTGCAGGCAATCCATTGCATTCCGGATATTGTCCACCCCGAGGATCCGCAGAATCGAGATCGCAAGGTTGGAAATGGCAAGCCGGCACGCGCGGCAGCTGTCCTCACCCAGTGTGCTATTGCGGACGACGTGCAAACCCTGTTCGACCGCTCCCTAGCAGCCGTGCGGGCGTGGCTTGCCCGGACGGCGGGCTCGTCAGCAGGTCTACCGTCTCGGGCTCGCGCTGCCGGCCGGTGCAGAGGATCTCGGTCTCGCGCCGCACCGGCGCCAGCCCCGCGCGCCGCAATGCAGCGCCGCCCGCTGCGAGCCCACCAAGGCCAGCCAGCGATTCCCCAGCACCGCGACATGCCGGAATTGGTTTCCGCAGAACTTCTTGAATCCCAGACAGTGGTGTTCCGGTGTTCCCGCGCGAGGGCACTTCAGCGTCGCAGCTCGTCCGCGCGGACCAGCCGCACCCCCATGTCCCACACGCAGACGCCATCACCGCTGACTGTGCGACGACCCTCACAGCCGGTCCACTCTTTTCCAGCTCCTTTGCAAACTCTCTACCACGACGTCATCCAAAGGCTGTAACCGAACCGTGTTCTGCGGTTGCTTTTGCAGCAAGCACACTTTACCCTGTGTAGGGGAGTGTGGTCGACAGGCTCCGTAGCAGGAGCGCGGTACGCAGGACTATCCTGACGATTCGTAAATAGGGGGCTCTATGACACAGAAACTGTTGGCGGTCGGGCTGGTGGCCTTGCTTGCACCGCTCTGCTTCGGCCAGGCCAATCTGGCCACTTTGACGGGTATCGTCACTGACACAGGCGGCGGGGTGATTCCTGGCGCCGAGGTGACGGTAATTAACACTGGGACCGCGATCTCGCGCGACCAGGGCACGAACGCAGTTGGCAGCTTCACGTTCCCGGCTCTGATTCCGGGCGACTACCAGCTGATTGTCACGTCCGAGGGCTTCCAGCAGCACGTCGAACAGGGCATCGTGTTGCGTACGGGAGACAACCGTCGCATCGATATCAAGCTGCAGCTTGGTCAGGTGACCGAGTCGGTCACCGTTGACGCACAGCTCATCACGCTCAACACCGAGAACGGGATGATCAAGGGCGACGTCATCGTGATGGAGGAAATCCAGGAGCTGCCCCTGAACGGGCGGGACTTCACCGACCTGGCATTCTTCGTCCCGGGAGTCGTGCCCAAGTCGAGCGCGCAGGGCTCGTTCGCGTCGGTCAACGGCGCCCGTCCGACCAACACCAACTTCTACGTCGACGGCTTCGACAACCGCAACGTCCAGGGGGGTGCTGCGCAGGTACGGCCTAACATCGACGCGCTGCAGGAATTCAAGATGGAGGTGTCGGGCTACTCGGCGGAGTACGGCCGGATGGCCGGAGGCATTCTCAACATGTCGCTGCGGTCGGGAACCAACCAGCTGCACGGGAACGTGAGCTACTTCCTGCGCAATGACGCCATGGACGCGCGAGGCTTCTTCGATGCCGACAAGACACGGCTCAACCAGAACCAGCTGTCGGGCACGCTGACAGGCCCGATCGTCAAGAACAAGACGTTCTTCATGGTCAGCTACGAGCTGACCCGGCGGGATCAGGAGCACACGAGGCTGTCCCGGGTTCCGACTCCGATGGAGATCGGCGGCGACTTCAGCAACACGATCGGCTTGTCGCATCTCGACAACTCGTTGGACGTGACGGATCAAGCCGTCCTCGACCAGTTGCGGGGCCGGTTCGTCATCCGGGACCGGATTGCTCGGGGGGGCTGCAACGCCAACCTCGTCGCTCGTGGCCGGAGAAACTCCTGCTTCCCGAACGACATCATCCCCGCCTCCCGCGCCGATCCCATTGCCCTGCGACTCTTCCAGGAATACCCGGCGCCGAATCTAGGCTTGAGACGCGACCTGTTCAATTACCGCGTGGTCGATAACGACAACGACAACATCGACAGCACGATCGTCAAGATCGACCACAAGCTCGGCGAGAACACGCTGGCAGGGCGCGCGCAGTACCGGGCGTTGAACGGGGAGAATCCGTTTGCTGGCGCGAGCAACCTTCAGCAATTCGGGAACACTATTGACGACAACCGGTATCTGCTAGGCGTGGACTACACCCACATGTTCTCGCCGACGTTTCTGATGGAACTCCGATCTGGATTCAGCGGGAACGACGTATTCCAGCGGGGGGCCTTCGCCGACAGCAACATCATCGAAGAGCTCGGAATGGCGAATTTCATCTCGGACGAGGACAGGCAGGAGTATCCCGGGATCGATGACTTCCCTCTCGTTCGGCTAGACAACCATGTTTCCATCGGGACCCATGCGGCCCAGCCTATCATCACGGACGTGTTTGACACGCAGGCGAGCATCAAGCTGACCAACATCAAGGGCAGTCACACGGTCAAGTACGGATTCAACTACAACCACGTGCTCTACGCGCGGCCCGGGGTGAACAACGCCCGGGGCAACTACCGCTTCCGCGGCTTTCGCACAGGCGGTTGCAATTCTGCAAGGTGCAAAGACTGGGGCAGCCCGATTGCGGACATGTACCTCGGCTGGCTGCACAACATCAACGTCCGGGAGGGCATCAACGGGCCCGACTGGAGGCAGATCGCGATGGGCGCGTTCTTCAACGACGACTGGAAGGTGACTCCGAGGCTGACCATGAACATCGGAGTCCGCTGGGAGGTCAATCGGATGCCGTGGGACGTGAACGACAAGATGGGCAGCTTCGTCCCCGAATTCAACAAGATCGTCCTTTCGAGCGACCGGAATCTTCCCGATAACTTCGACCAGCTTCTCGGCGACTTCGATCTCGCTGGCAGATTCCTCACCGCCGACGAGGTGGGCTACCCGCGCTCGGTGATTCAGACGGATTGGAACAACTTCACGCCCCGCTTCGGGTTCGCCTACCGCGCCACCAACAAGACGGTCATCCGTGCGGGCTACGGCCTGTTCGTGGCCGGCACGATCCTGAATCCGTTCCGCAACAACCTGGGCAACATCTTCCCGTACACGGTCAACACCAACTATCAGGCCAGGAATGCCACCCCAACAGGCCACCCGAGGTACTGCTGCGCGATCCCCTGGGCACCTTGGGTCGCGATGCCGCCATCGGCGGCGGCTGGCTCGGTGATCGACCGACGGCGAGCGGCATTACGCAGAACCCCAAGCAGTCCTACCTGCAATCCTGGAATTTCACGATCGAGCGGGAGCTGCCGGGCGGCACGAGCATCGAGATCGACTACCGCGGCTCGAAAGGCAGTCACCTCATCCGCCGGTACGACTTCAACCAGGCGATCCGGACAAGGGAGTGGTTTCTTGCCAATCGCACGGCGACCGGGGGCTTCACGGAGAACTCTCAGTCCCTAAGGCCGAATCCTGATTGGAACGCTATCAACTTCTACAACACCGGGTCGAACTCAATTTACAACGCTGCGAACGTTTCGTGGCGCAAGCGCAGCCGGGGCGGACTGTTCTGGCGCGTCAACTATTCGTTCTCGAAGTCCATCGACGACGCTTCGCGCACGAATGGCTCCGGGGCGACGGATTTCGCCAACGCGCTGGACCGCAGGAACCTGAGACTCGAGCGCGGTCGCTCGACCTGGGACCGCAGGCATGTGTTCACAGCTGTGGCGTCCTATAACCTGCCCCTCGGACGGGGGCGCCGGTGGGGCCGGAGCTGGAGCGGAGCAACCAACGCGATCTTGGGCGGCTGGCAGATCTCGGGCACCCAGACTTCGTATTCGGGGTCGCCGTTCACGGTTACGGCCGCAAATGCGGATGTCAACCTGGGCGAGTCGCAGCGCCCGCACCGGCTCCGGGACGGGTTCCAGCCCAACGACCCGTCCCTGGGCCCGATTCGGGGATCCGATTACCCGTTCTTCGACACCAGGGCTTTCGAGGACGTTCCCAGTTGCGTGGATGCAGACGCGGAGGCCGGCACGCCGCTATACTGCCCGGAAGGAGCCTTTGCTTTGGGCTCGTCCGGCCGCAACATCCTGGACGGCCCGGGGCTGCTGTCGGCTAACATCGCGCTTTCCAAGAACTTCCAGCTTCGCGAGGGCATGCGGTTGCAGCTGCGCATCGAGTCGTTCAACTTCCTGAATCGGACGAACTTCATCATGACGAACCAGTTCCGCCAGTTCAACGGAGTTGGCGGCGGGTACTTCACGCGCGTGGGGAACATCGGTCGCGGCGGCGGTCCGAGGATCTTCCAGTACGCGCTCAAGCTGCGGTTCTAAAACCACGGTCCGGGCGCTCCCGTACAAGCGGAGCGCCCGGACGCATCCCTATTGCGACCTTGCCAGTACCGGAGCCGCAGCGACGGCGCTCCCGGGTTCGGCTCTTCAGGTCTGCCGCGGTGGTGGCGTGCGGGCGAACGCCGTTGCGGCGTTACAGTTTCCGGCCGGGCAGCTGGATTTCCTGGTGCGAACCGCGTTGGCGGCTTGCTCCGGGCGTCCGGTACGACCGCGTATCCGGCGCAGCGACGGTCTCAAGAGGCCGGAATGGAGTTGCTGCCGAAATCCACCAGCCCGACCGTCAAGTCGGTTCGCGTGAGGTAGCTGTTGAGCGGCAGCGCATTGCGGAAGAATGCAGGCATGCCTTCCTGCCAAGGGCAGTGGTCGTTCGAGGCGATTTGCGGGGAATAAGACAAAATAAGACAAGTCCTTGTATTTCAACGTATTGTGGTGATTTGCAAGGCTCCGGCACCGAGAATAAGACAGAATAAGACAAGTTATTTTATTTCAACGACTTATAGGGAGTTTCGGGGCGATTTCCCGAGAATAAGACAGAATAAGACGCAAGCCCGGCCAAGACCTGATCCTTGCAATGTGCGAGTTAGCAACGCGCAGCTCATCTGCCTGACTGATCGCAATCAGTGCGCGGGCCGTTGCATCGGCCTGTAGGCTCGAGAGAAAGCAGCTTGGTTCTCGAATCGCGCTGTCCACCGAGCACCGCGACCATGCCCTTGAGACGATACGAGGCCGAGCGCCCGCAGGACGGCGAGGTCTGCGCGGATTTGGCGTTCCCTTGCGCCGTTACCAACCCCTTCGACAATCTCCCGCAACGCGAGCCCCCGACTTGATCCAGCGAGCAGGGCGAGGATCGCTTGCTGCCTGTCACTCACGTCACGCGAGACTCGCTTCGGTGGCAGATACTTGCTAGGGCGGAATCGAACCGTCACGCAACCGCCCGCGTCTTCGATCTCCGGCGGAACCAATCCAGCCTGCCTCGTTTGCTCGATCATCTTGATCGTTCCGCGCCCCCAACCCTCGATCGTTCCGCTCCGAAATAGCGTCTGCGCGATCAGAGGGTTCCAAGGCCGCGATTCGTGAGGCTCGTACAGTGCCTCCGCCGTCAAACCGAAGTGCAGCGTTCCTACCGAGGTGATTTCGAGCCGGTCGTCGTAGATACCTATCCCTACCGAGCCCCCGCCGCTGGAGTAGTCCCGGTGACAGAAGGCATTCACCAAGGCCTCGCGCAGGGCCAGGGGAGGATACAGCGGTTCGTCGACTCGCTCCATGACGCCCGGCACGACCCGCCCTGCAACGGGCAGGGTGTCGACAAGATAGCTGCCGGCAACGCGCAAGAGCTCGTAGACGCTGCCGATACGCCGGGTATTGTCGATGAATTCGCTTCTATCCGTTCCTCGAAACCTTGCGATACGCAGCAGGCACTGCGGGTAGTCGGAAGTCAATCGCTCGCTGCGCCCGAACAGGGCCGCGGCCGCCCGGAGCACCTTACGATTGCGTAGCAGTCCTAGCCCCAGCAGCAGGGCTTCCGGGTCGCGGCTGCCCGGTTCCTGTACCCTGCCCCTGCGAATCGCCTCTTCAACGCAACGGGAGATTTCGCTTCCGTCGAGATCGGAGACCGCCCAGCCCTCTGCAGGCTCGTTGTCCCAACGATGCTCGCCGTGCAACCGGTCCATAAGCACCCGGTTGTACTCCTCTCTGGTCATGGCCGGACTGGTGTTACCGACCCGGCGGTACGCTTGTCCGCGATAGCTATAGGGGCAGGACCTACCAGCGTCCACGCTGACCTTGACAGCCTCGTGTCGATTCCCGACAGGGATGCGCTTGATGTGCGGAAAGACCGGCGGGTCGATTTCGCCTAGTTCGGCAGCGATCTCTTCAAGCGTGTGGTCGCTATCGTCCTGGCCTAGGACGCGTCCGTCCGGCGCTACTCCGAATATTACTGACCCGCCGCGATGGTTCAGCATGGCGCAAACCGCTCTAGCCGCCTCTCGGCGAAGCTTTGTTGTGAGCTTGAATTCCAGCGTCTCCGATTCTCCAGCGGCCACCCACGGAGAGATTTCCTCTAGCGTCACGGAACTGGACCCTCAACTTACTATCGTCGCTTGGTTGCACAGCTGCAACCTCGGCCCCAGGGACTGCATTGCGGCAATTCGATCAAGCTGCCGGCTTGATGCTCGTCATGGCAATCGGATAGAGAGTCGACGTTGGACGGGTTGGCGCTTGGGAGTCCGGGCACGCCGCGCACCCGGTGCCGGTGACGGGCGGCCAGGTCCGATGGAGGCCCGGGCCGCACGGCTTAGCCCCGTTGAACTCCGCATCGTCAAGCGGTCTGACGGGAACGGTTTTCCAGGGAGCCCACGACGATTCCCGAGAACACGGTCATGACTGCTCCGATCGGGACGTACCAAAGCCACGCCACCTCTTCCCGGACCGCGATGACCGATGCTATTCCGGCGACGATTGCGAGGATTGCCGCCCACTGTCCGGGCCTACGAGTTAGCGCTGCTAGCACGAATGCGCCGAGCAGCCCTCCGTAGACCACGGCCGCGACTCCGAGAGCCATCTCGACAGCCGAGGTCTCACGGGACAGCGGGATGAACGCGGTCGCGCCCGCCACCAGCAATGCCGCCCAAGCGAGCGTAAAGCCTTTCCCCGCGCGTAGGATTCTCCGTTCGTCGTTGACAGCCCCTGCGATGGGCGCCCAGTAGTCGTAGGCCGTTGCGGACGCGAGTGAGTTGATTGACGACGAGAGGGATGACATCGCCGCAGCGAAGACGCAGGCGATCAGCAGGCCCGTCACGCCCGCCGGAAGCTCCTCCACGATGAACCGCGCGAAGATCTCGTCGCTGCTGTCGAAGCCTCGCCCCCCGTAGAAGCCCCAAAGGCCAATGCCGACGAGCAGGAAGAGCAGGAACTGGACGATCACGGCGAAGCCGCTCGCGACAATGGCCTTTTGCGAATCCCGTTCGGTGCGGCAGGTGAGCAGGCGCTGAACGATCAGTTGATCCGTGCCATGAGATGCCATCGTGAACACGGCCCCGCCCAAGAGGCCTGCCACGAAGGTATAAGGCGCGTCGGGGTTCCACGAGAAATCAAACACCTGGAGCTTGCCGGCTGAACTTGCGGACGAGAGGATCTCGCTCCACCCGCCCGGAGCCGCCAGTTGGATTGCGACCACAGCCACTGCCGCTCCGAACAGGTACAGGCCCATCTGGACCGAATCGACCCATACGACGGCCCGTATGCCGCCGCAGTAGGTGTAGATCAGGGTCAGAGCCCCGATGACCGCGATCGAGACTGGGTAGGGCCAGTCTGTGATCAACGCGAGCGGTATTGCCGTGGCGAAGAGGCGAACGGAATCGGCGAGCAGCCGCGTCACCATGAAGATCGCGGACGCAACGCGCCGCGTGCTTGGTCCGAACCGAGTCTCAAGCAGTGCATATGCCGTCGACAGCTCTCCTCGGTAGTACGCAGGCAGGAAGACCAGCGCCACAACGATGCGGCCAGCTAGGTACCCGAGCGTCAGCTGCAGGAAGACCAAGCTGCCGAGATAGGCGACGCCCGGAATGCTGAGGAAAGTTAGAGTGCTTGTCTCGGTTGCCACGACCGAGAGCGTGACCGCTCCCCAGGGAAGAGAGCGACCGCCCAGGAAGTAGTCAGTACCAGTGGTTTGCCCGCGTCCCAGCCAGGACCCCCATGCGGTGATCCCGGCCAAATACGCCACGATGACGACGAGATCGAGGCTGGTAAACCCTGTCATGCGCCTTGCTCCGAGAATCCGAATTCGCTGGAAGCCGCCGAGGCACGCCAGTCAGCCAGCTAGTTCGACTAACTATTCTTGCCTACCGACAGCGGCGCCTCGAACTGGCCAAATAGCCGAGCGCCTCGCTTGGCACTATCCTAAAGGCGTCGTCGATGCCATAGTGGTGTGCAACGCAGGCCAAGGGGGCATCGGGCGCTGCCGAGTCCGCCTGCGATCGTCCATGAAGAAACTCTCAGTTCTGCCGCTTGCGATGGTTGCCGCCGTCGCGACATGCGCATGCGCCGCGCCGCCAAATTTCCTGGTCATTGTTGCCGACGACATGGGCTACGCCGATGCCGGTTCGTACGGCGGCGAGATCGCCACCCCGAACCTCGATGCCCTGGCATCGGGAGGCCTGCGGTTCACGCAGTTCTACAACACTTCGCGATGCTGGCCCACTCGGGCTTCGCTGCTGACCGGGTACTACGCTCAGCAGGTCCGTCGCGACGAAATGCCCGGCGTCGACCGCCAAGAGTTCGGCGGCAGGGGCGTCCGCCCCGCTTGGGCCAGGCTGGTTTCTGATCGCCTGCGCGACGCTGGGTATCGCTCGTACCACTCGGGCAAATGGCATGTCGACGGCGAGCCGCTCGAGAACGGATTCGATCACTCGTACAGGGCTGGAAACCCCGCCGGCTTCTTCCATATCAAGGGTCACGACCGTGATGGCGCCCGGATGCCCGAGATCCTGCCCGATCAGGGCATCTACCAAACGACGATGACCGCGGACCACGCGATCGAGTCATTGAAGGAGCATGCGTCGGATCATGCGGACCAGCCTTTCTTCCAGTACCTTGCGTTCCATGCGCCGCACTTCCCGCTGCACGCCCTGCCCGAGGACATTGCGCGATACCGAGACCGGTACCTGGCCGGCTGGGACCAGCTTCGGCAGCAACGCCACAGCCGGCAGCGAGAGCTCGGCATCGGAGACTCGCAGCTCTCGCCTCTGGACGAGGATGTCGGGCCGCCGTATGCGTTCCCTGACGCCATCGTCCAGCTTGGCGACGGGGAGGTGAACCGCCCGCTTCCTTGGGACAGCCTGACCGAGACTCAGCAACGGTTTCAAGCCGAGAAAATGGCGATTCACGCTGCCATGATCCATCGGATGGATATCGAGATCGGACGGGTCCTCGACCAGGTGCGCGCGATGGGCGCGTTCGAGAACACTGTGGTGTTCTTTCTTTCCGACAATGGCGCAAGCGCGGAAATCATGGTGCGAGGGGATGGACATGATCCGGACGCACCGCTGGGTTCCGCAGGGACGTACCTCTGCTTGGGACCGGGATTCTCCAGCGCGGCCAATACGCCGTTCCGGCTCCACAAGTCCTGGGTTCATGAAGGAGGCATCGCGACTCCCTTGATCGTGCACTGGCCGGATGGCATCAAGGTTAGGAACGAGTTGCGCTCCACCGTAGGGCACGTGATCGACATCGCGCCCACGCTCCTGGACCTCTCCGGGTCGGAGCCCGCTCCCGATCCCGGGGGTCCGCCGTTCCCCGGCAAGAGCCTCGCGGATGCCTTTGACGCGGACGGGATTGCCCTGCACGAGGCGTTGTGGTTCTATCACCAGGGCAATCGTGCATTGAGGAAAGGGGACTGGAAGATCCTCCACTCGGTTCGCACGCGCGACGACGGCTGGGGGAAGGTCGCTGACGAAGAGAGCGCCAGGCCTGGCGACTGGGAGTTGTACGATCTCTCGACCGACCGCGCCGAGCAGCGAGACCTTGCGGGCGAGCGCCCCGAGCTAGCTCGCGAGATGGCGGCGCTGTGGGAGCAGTGGAAGGATCGCTTCATTCGAGAAGCCGGCGAATCCCGCTGACGCGGCTCTCGAATCATCGCAGGCCCTTGGCCTGACTCCTGTTGGTGGCCCGTGGCGAAGTCCCTCGGCACGATGATCTCGATGCCCGGGCAGAGAAACCCGGCCGGCAGTTCCGGCGTATCCCGCCCCTTCGGCGTCGTCAGCCACGCCCGCTTCCCTATTCCACCGAAGGTGCCTCCATACGCCCCATCTCGCTCCGTACCGCCTTTCGACCCGCCCGCAATGCACCGGGACCACACCGTGCGACCACTGGCTGGCGCCAGCGTCGCTTGAGAATGCGGGCAACTCCAAGGCTGAATGGATCGAGACGTTGGAATCCACGGTCCACCGTCAGCTCGCCAAGCAATTCCACGGCGCCTCAGGAGTAGTTCGGGCTGTGGTGGCCGCCTCGATGATCGCGGAACTCGCGCCGCACGGGTATTCGATTCAGGCACAATTGCCGTAGTGACGAGTGCGGAGCTCGGGATCGAGTGCATCCGGAGTCCCGGTTCGCCCCGCAGCGAGTGCGCAATCGGATTCTCCGCCTCCATGCGGAGCGAAGCAGTCCCCAGCCGGCTCGTCCCGGAAGCGGCAAGCTCCCGCCGGCTAGGCGGAAACGTATCGCCGGAACGAGTGAATCGTCATCTCGGCCGCTGCGCGCGAGTCCGGAATCGGGAAGACCTCGGCGGAAGCGAAGCCGCTGTAGCCCGATTCGGCGAGGGCTTGCATGATCGGCTTCATCGGCGTGTGACCGAACCCGACCGCCCGGCGGTTGGAATCTGCAAAGTGGACGTGGCCGATTCTTTCGCAATGGTCCGAGATAGCCTGCTCGATGTCAGCTTCCTCGATGTTCATGTGGAACAGGTCAGCCATCAGCTTCAAGTTGCCTGCGCCCGCCCGTTCGCAGAGATCGACGCCACCGGAAACCGTGTTGACCAAGTCCGTTTCGTAGCGATTCAGAGGTTCGAAGAGCAGGTTCTGGCCGGACTCCGCCGCATAGTCCGCCAGGTGCCGCAACGAGTCCGCCAGATTTCCGAGAGCCGACTCCCTCGGCTGCCTGTCCCCGGCGCTGCCTTGCATCGACCCGATGATCGCCGGGGCTCCGAATGGAGCCCCGAAGTCAATGACGCGCTTGACGAACGCGCAAGCGCGCTCCCTGTGTGCCTCGTCCTTGTCGCTCAGGCTGAGCTGGTGCAGGATCATACCGGCGCCAGTGCCCACTGCAGCGAGCTGGAGTTCGTGCTTTTCGAGCAGTTCCCGAACGTCGCGAGGGGCGACGTGGTCCCCGGATGGAGCGAAGATCTCGATCCCGTCGAAGCCCAGCTCTCCGGCTGTCTTGCACGCCGAGGCCAGGTCTCCGTGGAATACGAACGGGCCACGTCTCGCTTCCGGGACGAGGCATGCGGTGACCGAGGATAGGATCATGATTACTCCGCGACCTCGATCATCGCCTTGATGACTCCGGATTCAGGTCGAGTGTATCCCTCGAATTCTGCCACCACTTCATCGAACGGCGTGCGATGGGTAATCCAAGGTGCGGTATCGATCGTTCCGTCCTCGATCAGGCGGATGATCCGGCCGAAATCACGGGGCAGGGCGTTACGCGAGCCCTTGATCGTCATCTCCGGCCTGTGAAGGGCAGGATGCGGGAACGCGATGCTCTCGGTCGTGATGCCAACGTACACGAGCGTGCCGGTGTGCGCGACATAGCTGAGGGCTGCGCTCATGGATGCCGGGCTACCCGTCGCGTCAGTGACAAGCGAATACAAGTCGCCTCCGGTGATCGCACGCATTTCCTCGAGCGCGCTTGCGCTGTCTTGAAAGACCACTGTGTCTTCGATGCCGTACTGTCGCCGGCAGAAGTCGAGGCGCGACTCCACGCGATCCATGACCGTGATCCTCGCTCCTGTCAGGCGCGTGAACTCCAAGGTCGCGAGGCCGATCGGTCCGGCCCCGATGATCAGGACATCGCTGCCCTCGGTCGGTTCGCCGCGGTCCGTCGCGTGGCACCCGATTCCCAATGTCTCCACCAGCGCAAGCTGTTCGAACGAGAGCTTTCTCGAGACATGGAGCTTGTCAGCCCGCACCAGGAACCGGTCGCAGAGGCCGCCGTCGATCATCACGCCGATAACCTCCAGCGTTTCGCAGCAATTGGAGTTGCCGTTTCGACATGCGTAGCAGGACCCGCAATTCATGTACGGCTCGACGCTGCATCGGTCGCCCGGAGAAACGCTTGTCACGCCGGGGCCCGTTTCCAGCACCGTTACCCCAAGCTCGTGGCCCGGGACCCGGGGGTATCGGAAGAACGGCATCTTGCCGAGATACCCGCTGTAGTCGGTCCCGCAGATGCCCATCCGGTGAGTTCTGACCAGCGCTTGGCCCGGAAGTGGAGATCCAGGCGCGTCGATCTCGACGTACTCGAAGTGGCGTGGCTGTTCGAGTCGAATGGCTCTCATGGTCGGAACGGTGGGGTGGTCTGCCGCATGCGGCCCGGCGCACGGCAGGGCCGGCCGAGTGCTCAGACTAGCACCGGGGAGCGGAAACCTGCAATCCAGCTACGCGGCCGGCACGGGACCGGCTCTAAGTGAGTGACTGCCGGTTCTGCGACTGCCTCCCGAATCCGCGCTTGAGTCCCGCAAAGCCCTGATCGCACAAGGTGCGGCAGACCCGGGAGCAAAGCCACGCCGGAGCCTATCGCTTCAATTCCTCGGCCGATTCCGCTTGCCTGTCCTGTCGCAGGCTGCCCTGCCCGCGAAGGCCCTGCTCCGATGTTGACGCTAGCGCCGGGATCAGCTGCCGCATCCCGTCCGCGGGCGGTGCAAGAAAAGCCGTGACCGAATGTCCCGGCCTTGCACTGTCACGGGTGGGGTCATTCAATCAGAACGCGCTAATCACCAAGCCCTGAATCACGAGCACTCCGAGCCAGTGGATCGAATCAAGGACAGTCAGCTTCGGCTTCGCTTGTCGAAACGCGTTGTTTGTTGCCGTGACAGTCACGACAAGTCCGAGCCATAGCGTGCCGGACGACTGGATGACGTGGCCCGCTGACATTGCATCCCCCTGCTGCGCGAAGTACGCGGCAAGAACGCTGCCCATGACTAGCAGTGCAACGAAGGAAGTTATGAACGGTACTGGAGACCGCTTCTGAACTTGGCCTTCGATGAGGCCTACCGCATCCATCCACTGCCTTCCCAGTGCGGTGTAGTAAACGGCACCGAATGCGAAGGCCGCCACGGCCGACGCAGCGACCGCGACGAAGTTGACACTTGACAGGTCCATTGTTTTCTCCTTGGCGATTCCAGCTGGCTGCTAGCCAGCTTCGACACCGGCAGCATTGCCGGAGAACTGCCGCGAATAGTGATACCAGATCGCGGAGCCACGGTCAAGGTCGGGCAAGTGCTCGCGAAGAGGCACCTGAGCACGGCTCGCAGGAGACCGCGGCGGCGGCCCTCGCAAACTCCGTCAATGGCCCAGCATCCCTCGGTATGATGGGCGCTATGCAAGAAACTGCAGTGACTCTGAGCCGCCGCGACTGGCTACGAATGGGCGTTTCCGCCGCTGCGCTGCCCTGGGCCTGCTCGAGCGAAAGCAACACCTCCGCCCCGAAGCGGCCGAACATCATCGTCACGATGGCCGACGACATGGGCTTTTCCGACATCGGCTGCTACGGCGGGGAGATTGGTACCCCGGTGCTGGACGGGTTGGCCGCCCAGGGGCTGAGGTTCCGTTCCTTCTACAACTGCGCCCGCTGCTGTCCGACCCGCGCGTCTCTCGTGACCGGTCTCTATCCGCACCAAGCCGGCGTGGGCCACATGATGTCGGAATACCGCAAGGACGGGGAGCCGATCCCCTCCTACATGGGCAACCTAAACAAGAGCTGCGTGACTCTGGCGGAGGTGCTTGGCCAGGCGGGCTACACGACGCTGATGAGCGGCAAGTGGCATGTATCTCCCGCGGAAGGCTCGGGCAGCACGGTCGACCGCTCGAACTGGCCGATGCAGCGTGGCTTTGACAAGTTCTTCGGGACGATCCATGGTGCGGGGTCGTTCTACGATCCGGTCTCGCTCAAGCGAGGCAACGAGCCTGAGGATCCCGGGCCGGACTTCTACTACACGACCGAGATCGGCGAGAACGCGTCGCAGTTCATCGGCGAGGCGCTGGACGAGAGTCCGGACGCTCCGTTCTTCCTCTACATGCCGTTCACATCGCCTCACTGGCCCCTTCACGCCCCGGAGGAGGCGATCGCCAAGTACAAGGGCCGCTACGACAGCGGATGGGACAACCTGCGCGAGGAGCGCCTGCAGCGGATGCTAGAGATGGGGGTGCTGGACGAAACCGCTGGCATGAGCGATCGGGACCCGTCTCAGGTGCCCTGGGAAGAGGCTCCGGACAAGGAGTGGCAGGCGCGTCGCATGGAGGTCTATGCAGCACAGATCGAGCTGATGGACGAGGCAATCGGCACCGTGGTCGATACTCTCAAGGAGCGCGGCCAGTTCGAGAACACGCTGATCCTATTCCTGGCTGACAATGGCGGGTGCGCCGAAGAACTCTGGACGACCACCAACGGGTTGCATATTCCCGAGCGAACCTACGCGGGCGACCCCGTCGCGCTCGGCAACGATCCCGAGGTCATGCCGGGAGCCGAGGGGAACTACCAGAGCTACGGTGTCCCGTGGGCGAACGTCTCGAACACGCCATTCCGCTACTACAAGCACTGGGTCCACGAAGGGGGCATTTCGTCGCCGCTCGTTGCACACTGGCCCCAGGGCATCAGCGCAACGGGGGAATGGACCGACCAGGTTGGCCACTTGATCGACATCATGGCGACCTGCGTGGATGTCGGGAAGGCTCCCTACCCGGATGCCTATGACGGGAACGCGATCACGCCGCTAGAGGGATCGTCTCTCGCTCCGGCCTTCCTGGGCATGCCTGCCGAGGGGCATCCCGAGGGCATCTACTGGGAGCACGAGGGGAACAGGGCCGTGCGAATCGGGGACTGGAAGCTCGTCTCGAAGCATTCCAAGCCGGAGGAAGGGCGCTGGGAGCTGTACGATCTCGGGAAGGATCGCAGCGAACTGAACGACCTGGCCGCGGAGATGCCCGACAAGGCCACCGAAATGGCCGCCATGTGGCAAGAGTGGGCGGGCACGGTCGGCGTCATCGAATGGCGGTCGTGGGACCGGTAAGGGCCTGAGGGAAGTCGTTCCGCCCCCGCCTGCTGGGCGCTCGCATGGCGGGCCGCTCGGGATCGGTTGGGGGCAGGCGAGCATTGTGACTGTAATCGGCATAGCCGGCCCGTCAGGATCCGGAAAGACGCGGCTGGCCCTCGAACTCGCGTCGGTCCTTGCCGGCACTGCCGTGCTGGGCACCGATTCCTACTACCGCGATCTGTCCCGCTTGGCCCCGCCGGACCGCGACGCAGTCAATTTCGATGCCCCGTCTGCCCTGGACTGGGACCTGCTGGTCCTGCATCTAGGCAAGTTGAGGGGCGGCAGGCGGGTCGGCGTGCCCTGCTACGACTTCGCGACCCACACCCGGCCTGCGTCGCCTGAATGGTTCGAACCGTGCGAGACGCTGGTTCTGGAAGGCCTGTTCGCTCTCTGGGAGCCCAGAATCCTGTCCATGCTGGATCTTGCCGTCTTCCTAGACGCTCCGGAAGATCTCTGCCTTGCGCGCCGGATTGCCCGCGATACCGCGACAAGGGGGCGGACTGCCGTTTCCGTGCGCGACCAGTGGAGGCACGACGTGGCGCCGATGTTTGCCAAGCATGTGCTGCCGACCCGCGAGCGCTCCGACCTAGCCCTTGACGGAACCATGCCGCCGGAGCACTCCGCTCGCGCGATCCGCGAGCGACTCGGTAGCGCCGGAGGGCTCGTCCCGGCAGTCTCTCGCTAAACTCAGGTTGATGATCCGGCTGGCGGGAGCCCGCATGCGCTACGGCGAGCGGGTGCTGTTCGATAGGTTGGACTGGCTGGTCACGCCGGGCGACCGGATCGGCATTGTCGGCGGGAACGGCACCGGCAAGTCCACCTTGCTGAAGATCCTGCACGGCTCGGAACACCTCGACAAGGGGATGATCGAGCGGCAGAAGAACATGCGTGTAGGCTACCTGCCGCAGGAAGGGCTGACGTTCTCGGGGCGCAGCGTCTTCGAGGAGTGCTTGAGCGTGTTCGACGAGGCGTTGGCGCTCGAACGCGAGATCGACGACTTGTCGCACCGCATGGCCGAAGTGGATCCGGCAAGCCTGGAGTTCCAGGCGGTTCTCGACCGCTACGAGTGGTGCTCGACTCGCTACCAGGCACTTGACGGATACACCAAGGAGGCGCAGGCCGGCACCGTGCTCGGCGGCTTGGCCTTCCCGAGGAAGGACTGGGATCGCCCCTGCGAGGAATTCTCGGGCGGATGGCAGATGCGCATCGCGCTGGCCAAGCTGCTCCTCGCCAAGCCGAATGTCCTGCTGCTTGACGAGCCGACCAACCACCTCGATCTCGAGGCTCGCAACTGGCTGGAGGACTACCTCGGAAACTACCCGCATGCGTTCATATTGATCTCGCACGACCGGTTCTTTCTCGACGCCACGGTCCGCAAGCTCGTGCATCTATGGAACAACCGGGCCCATTTCTACACAGGCAACTACACCAAGTTCGAGAAGCTCCGGGACGAGCGGCTGGCTCAGGTGCGGGCCGCCTATCGCAACCAGAAAGAGCGGGTCGAGCAGCTCGAAGCATTCATCAATCGGTTCCGCTACCAGGCGACGAAGGCGAAGCAGGTCCAGAGCAGGATCAAGGAGCTCGAGAAGATGGACCGAATCGAGATTCCGCCGGAGGAGAAGACCATTCACTTCCGATTCCCGCAGCCGGTGCCGTCCGGGCGCGTGGTCGTGGAACTGGAGAATGTCGCCAAGAGCTACGGTGACACGCCGGTGTTCGAGAACATCTCGGTCAGGATCGAGCGGGGCGACCGGATTGCGCTGGTCGGCGCGAACGGGGCGGGGAAGTCGACTCTGATTCGGATGCTCGCCGGCCAGGAGCCACTCACGGCAGGCACCCGCAAGGAAGGCTATCGCGTCGGAATCGACCACTTCGCGCAGGACCAGTACAAGGAATTGAATCCGGATGCCGTCCTGTTCGAGGACCTCCTAGGCCACGCTCCGCTGATGGGCGAGTCGGAGTTGCGGGGCCTGCTGGGCTGCTTTCTGTTCAGCGGCGACGACGCCTTCAAGCGGATAGGCATACTGTCCGGCGGCGAGCGCAATCGCTACGCCCTGGCTCGAATGCTGCTGCGACCCAGTAACCTCCTCCTGCTGGACGAGCCGACCAACCACCTCGACTTGCGCGCGAAGGACGTGCTTCTGCCGGCGATGCTCGAATTCGACGGCACCATGGTCTTCGTATCGCATGACCGGTACTTCATCGACCGCCTGGCGAACAAGGTCATCCACGTCGGCGACGGCGATCTGGAGGTCTTTCCTGGCGGCTACGAGGACTTCCTTTGGTCGCGCCAGCGTCGTGCCGAGGACCGGGAGCGCGCGGTTGTCCCAACCGTCAGCGAGGAACTCGGCGAGGCACTCCGCCAGGCCGCGCCTGCCCCGCCACGCCGCATGAATCCGATCAAGGCCGAGAAGATACGCAGCCGGATCGGAAGTATCGAGCAGGAAATCGAGAGCCTCGAGGAGAGTTGCAGGGTCCTGCAGCTCGAACTGGCCTCGCCGGGCGGCGGCTACGCCCGGCGGCGGCGCGTGCTCGAAGATCTCGAATCGAGCCAGCGCCGCATGCAGCGGCACGAGGACGAGTGGGCGGAACTGTCCGAGATCCTCGCCGCTGACGGCTCGTAGCCGAACGGCTCGAAATTCAGCCTTGAGGCGGTTTGAGGAGAACCTAGCTCTTGCCGGTCAGCCTTCGACGGAGTCGGTCGAAGCGGCCGTTCTGAACGCGCGCGCGGCATCCGCCGCTGCCTGGCGTTGGCGACGAAAACGCACCCCTGCGCCGCTGGCAAGCCGCCTGTGGAGACGTCTTCGCACCGGCATGTGGCTGAACCGCGCTCGGGCTGTTGCCAGGGAGGCGTACGCGGCTGCGGAGGCGGGCCGGCGGCCAGCATAGGTCGGTCGAAACGCAGTTTCGCGCGAGCAGCCCAAGTCGCACGGAAGTGGGCTAGAATAACTAGCGCGGTGCCATGACGGTTCGTGTTCTGCTGATCGGTTCGATTCTGGCCGGAGCGCTGGCCGCAGCCGATCTGCCTGACTGGTACACGAGGGATCTTCCGGACGTCGAGGTCCAGGCACGCCTTGTCCGCGAGGCGAGCGAGATCGAGAGCCTGGCCGGCGACCGCTTCGCCGGGGAGGTCATCCTTGTCGAGATGCGGCTGCGCCCGCTGTACGGATCCAACCTGACGCTGCAACGGAACGACTTCCTCGTGCGCGCCCGCAACAACAACACGACTTCGCCGGCCATGACGCCCGACCGCATCGCCGGCAGCGCGGTGCTTGCACTCGGTGCCGAGCGCGCGAATTCGTCACCGTCCGTGTTTGCCGACGACCCCAACGCACCGATCTGGGCCGGCGTGCCTGGCACGGGCGGGAGGCCCCGTCGCCTTGGCGGCCCTCCGGGCGCCATAGGCGGCGGATCGTCCGGCGCGGAGCAGCAGACCGTCGAGCAGCGTCGGCAAGGCGACGATTCCGTTCTCGATCGCCTCCATGCAATGGAGCTGCCGCTGGAGTCGGACGACCAGCCGGTTTCCGGGTACCTCTATTTCGAGATTCCCGCCAAGATCAAGCGGAAGCATCTTGAATTGAGTTACGATGGACCTTTGGGAGAGTTCCTCATCGAATTCAAGAGACCCGAGTGAACTCGCGAATCTCCTTCGCGCACAAGAAACCCTTGGCCAGGCGTTTCCGTCGAACTATGGCAGAGCCCTGGCGACCGCTCTCTATCTCGCAGCTCGAATCGCTACCGTTGAAACGGCCATCAAGGAGCATGCGTATTCCGATCATGAGTCCGGCATCCGGCCGCACGGGTCCCTCAATGTTCGGCAACTCGTATCCGTAACCAGACCCAGTCCATGAGATTGAGCCGTCCGACACTATTCGCCGCATTCCTGGCTGTCGCGCTCGTTGCCTTCGCGACCGCGCAGGAAGCAGCTTCGGCGGGGGGCGCAGCCGCCTCGGCCGAACCGGCTGCAGGCGCTCTGCTGCCGGGAACTGCCCCGCTAGGGCCAGCGCCCACGTTCTTGCTTGCGCAGGCCCAGCAGCCTGTGTCCCCGTTCGAGGACATTCCGCTGGAGACGCCGCAGGCGGCGTCGCCGTTCGAGGATGTCGAGGAGGGACAGCAGCAGCGCCGTCCTGGCGAGGATGTCGTCGAGGAGGTCGCCTTCCGGGGCACTCGCCGGATTCCGCGCGACAGCCTTGCCGCCCGCATCTTCACCAAGCGCGGCGACCTGTTCGACTCGCAGACGCTCAGGCGCGACTTCATGGTTCTGTGGAATACCGGCTACTTCGATGACCTGCGCCTGGAAGTGGAGGACGGCGAGCAGGGCAAGATCATTCGCTTTCTGGTGACCGAGCGCCGGGTCGTGCGCACGATCCGCTACGAGGGCAACAAGTCGGCGACGCTCTCCGACATCTTGGAGCGATTCAAGGAGCGGAGCGTCGGCCTCACCGTCGAGTCCCGCTACGACCCGACCACGGTGAACCGTGCGGCCTACGTGCTGCGCGAGTTGCTCGGCGAGCGCGGCCGGCAGTATGCCGAGGTGAATCCGGAGGTTCGCCAGATCCCGCCAGCGTCGGTTGAGATCGTCTTCAACGTCGACGAGGGGCCCAAGGTCAAGGTCGGGAACGTCAGCTTCGACGGCCTGAACGTATTGACCCGCAAGAACGCCCGGCGGGCAATGAAGAACACGAAGCCGCTGGGCATCCCGCGCAGCATCGTGCTGGAAAACCTCTTCGCGCGGACATTCGACATGCGCAAGCTCGAGGAGGACAAGGAGCGGCTGCGGAACGCGTACCAGAAGCGCGGCTACTTCAAATCCAACGTCCTGCAGCACGACTTGGATATCCGGGACTCCCCGGGGCGGGGAACGTTCCTGATTCCGTGGTCCATGCTCTTCAACAAGCCGAAGAAGCACGCGGACATTAACCTGCTCGTCGAGGAAGGCCCGCAATACGAGCGCGGCAAGCTGAGCTTCACGGACGTCGAGCTCTTCCGCGTGCCCGACCAGGTCCTGGGACCGGTCTTCGCGATGAGAGAAGGCGCGATCTTCGACGTTGAGAAGCTGCGCAAGGGCATGGAGAATCTCAAGAAGCTCTACGGAGAGTTCGGCTACATCGATTTCGTGGCCGAGCCGAGCTTCGAGTTCCGGGAAGACGACGACCCGCCCAAGATCGACCTCAACCTAGCCGTCGACGAGGGCAAGCAGTTCTTCATTCGCCGTATCGAGTTCGACGGCAACAACACGACCCGCGACAAGGTCATCCGCCGCGAGATCCTCGTCGACGAGGGCGACATGTTCAACACGCGCGTTTGGGATCTCAGCATGCTGCGCCTGAACCAGCTGGGCTACTTCGACCCCATCAAGACGGAGGGGCCCGAGACCGACACCGTGATCACACGGAACACCCGCGACGGCCTGGTCGACCTCACGCTGAAGGTCAAGGAGCGCGGCCGCAACATGATCAACCTCAACGGCGGCGTGTCGGGATTCGCGGGCAGCTTCATCGGGTTTGGCTACTCCACCAACAACTTCCTCGGCCTGGGCGAGACCCTGTCGTTCGACGCGCAGCTCGGCAGCCGCGAGCGCGTCCTCCAGTTCGGATACACCGAGCCCTACCTGTTTGACAAGCCGGTCCAGGCCGGCTTCACGATCTTCTCGAGCCGCTTCAGCTTCAACCAGGCCCGCGAGGCCTCGATCTTCGCCGGCGCCAACCTGATTCCCCTGTTCAACCAGCTCGGACACGAGAACATTCTCGACTACCGGCAGACATCGGCGGGCTTCACAGCGTTCCTCAGCTACCCCCTGCGCCGGCAGTTCGCGCGCCTCAGCCTGACCTACAGCTTCCGGCGCTCAAACGTCGTCACGTTCAGCCAGTCCGCCTCCAACCTGTTCACGTACTTGAATTTCGAGGGCGTCGCGGGTCCGAACTCGCTCGAGGGCATTACGACCAGCCAGATCACGCCGGGCTATTACTACAACACGGTCGACCATCCGATCACGCCGTCGAAGGGCAAGAGCCTCTACGCGAGCGTCGCGGTCGCCGGATTCGGCGGCAACGCCCGCTTCATCCAGCCCACGGTCGAGGCCAAGTACTTCAGGCCGCACGGCGGTCGCCGCACGATCGCGATGCGCGGTCTGTTCTCGTTCCTGAGCGGCTACGGCGGGCGCGTGCCGCCGCCGTTCAACCGCTCGTTCATGGGCGGCGAGAATGACGTGCGCGGGTTCCAGATCTGGTCGATCAGCCCGATGGTCTGGATCCCCGACTTCACCGCCGTCCCCGTCTACAACGACAACGGCACCGCGCGGACGCAGATCCAGGTCGTCAACGGCGTGGAAGAGCGGGTGCCGATCACGACCGAAGTCCCGGTCTACCGGCTGAACTTCCCCGGCGGCGACTCGCGATTCGTCTACAACTTCGAGTACCGCATCAAGCTGTTCGGCCCCGTGGTGCTGGCGCCGTTCTGGGACATCGGGTTCAACAAGATCCTGCGCAAGGACCAGGTGCGCCTCAACTCCGACCGTGCGCTCGAACTCAACAAGCAGTTCCCGCAGGCTGGATTCCAGGAGCAGATCGGCATCATCGGCCCCACCCAGAAGATGCGCAGCTCGACGGGCATCGAGCTGCAGATCATGATGCCGGTGGTGAACGCGCCGTTCCGCTTCTACTGGGCGTACAACCCGATGCGGGTCCAGGAGTTCCTCAAGCCGCCGATCGTCGCCGATCGGTCGCTTTTCCCGAACTACAATTCATTCATCGAAGCGGTCCGCCCGGTTGGGACTTGGCTGCCGTTCTTCGAGAAGCGGTCGATGTTCCGCTTCACCATCAGTCGCACGTTCTAGCGCCGAGAGCCGGAGGGGAACGCGAGAATTCGAGAGTTCCGGGAGCCGGAACGTGTTATTCTGGAGAAGATGGAGTGCCTGGGAGGCTCTCCTAGGAGAGATTCGAGGATGTTCCGAATGCGAGCGATCAGTCTACGTCGCGCGAGCGCTACCCTTTGCGGGCTGGCGGCCTGCACCCTGCTGGTGGCGAGTGCGGCCGCGCAGACCCAGCTGGCAATTCTCAACGTCCAGGAGGCGATCTCGCGCACCAGCGAGGGACAGAAGCTGATCCGGGAGCTGGAGCAGAAGTACGGGCCCACCCAGCAGAAGCTCGAGACGAAGCAGGGCGAGGTGGCCCGGATGCGCGACCAGCTGCAGAAGGGTGCCAACACCATGAGCCAGGAGGCCCAGCGCAACCTGGCAAGGGACATCCAGAAGGCGGAAACGGCTGTGCAGCGCGACATGGAAGACGCCCGGGGCGAGTTCTCCCAGGAGCAGGGCCAGCTGTTCAACGCAGTCGGCTCGAAGATGATGGCAGTCATCGACAAGTACTCGAAGGAAAAAGGTTTCCAGATCGTGCTCGATATCTCGAACCCGCAGAGTCCAGTGCTGTACGCGGTCAACGAGGTCAACATCACGAACGCGATCATCACTGCCTACGACGCTGCGCACCCCTCGGAAGGCTCGGCTCCAGCCAACTAGGGCAATCGAGTCGGCGCGTCCGAAGGCGGTGCGACGAAGGAATTCCGGCGCGCGCGCCGACGCGGGCGCGTGCCCCGCAGACGAGACATGCAAGACCAAACCATGAGGCGGCCCGCAAGGTTCGCGAAGGGGCCACGGCGCAGAGTAGCGCCGAATGGCCGATCCCGGAACGGGTCGGACGGAAATCGCGACGGGGGCGGGCCCAACGGCAGGCCGCACCGGGACGCGAACGGGAATCGTCTCGGCAAGGGGAGCGGCATCCCCGGCGAGACGGCGGTTTGCATCAAGTGCGGGCATCCCGCCCCGGACGGCAAGCTGTGCGGCTTCCACCGGCAACTGCTCAATACGTTCCGCAAAGAGGTTCCCGAACAGGACCCTCGCCGCTTCCGCTTCTAGGCGGATCTCGCACAAGGAGCGGCACTTCGGCGGGCCTGCGAGAATGAGGCGAAATGCCCGGTTGGAGCCGAACGGAACGCATTGCCCTCTATATCTGCCTCCCGCTTCTCTTCGCGGTTTGCTTCGCGACCTGGCGTCTCTGGCGACATGTCGAGAACCTCGACAGTTTGCTAGCGGAATCGAAGCAGCTCGAACTCAGCCTGCTCAACAAGGTGCGGGACGCGGTCGGGCGCGAGGACCTGGCGGGCAAGGCCTTGCAACATGCGCTGCTGGAGCGCGACTTCGCCCGGTCGGACGCGGAGAGATCGCGCGAGGACGCCCGGGCCGCGCTGGACGAGGCGGACCAGCAGCGAGGGGTCGCCGAGCGTCTTCGAACGCAGCGCCAGGCGGAGCTGGATCGCATGAGCGACGCCCTGGGCCGGATCGCCGAAACCGATCGGACTCCGATGGGCATGGTCGTGCGACTCACCGAGGATTCGCTCCTGTTCGAATTCGACAAGGCGGAACTGCGCCCGTCTGATCGCGAGATCCTGAGTCGCATCGCGGGTGTCCTGCTCGCGTCGTACGGCTTCAAGGTATCTGTCTACGGGCACACCGACGACCAAGGGGACGAGACCTACAACAAGCGCCTTTCCGAGCGTCGCGCGGACACAGTGAGAGGCTACCTCTCCGAATCGGGTATCCCCGGCGACATCCTCGCAGCGAGGGGCTTCGGCGAAAGCAGCCCCCGGGTGCCGGGCAATACCAAGGAAGCGCGCCGGAAAAACCGGCGAGTGGAGATCGCGATCGTCGACACGGTCGTGGAATACCAGAGCAGGGTGGCAGAGTCGGGGGTCCGCTAGTCCGTTGGCATGCCGCTGCGAGGGCGCGCCCGGGCCCGGCCCCATCGCCTTCCATCCGCCCCCGCTCGAGTATGATTGAGCGGAACCGATCCTGCCCCGAATGCCCACGATGATGTTGCACTTCCGCTACCTCGCGCTTTCTGTCGCACTTGTTGCCACCCTGCCGCTCTCCGCCAGCCAGCGGTTTCGGATTTCGGCGGCGGCGACCAGGCAGTGGTCGATTGGAGCGGGTCCGTGTCCGCAACGTCCGGAACCGCGTCGATCGTGACGTCCTATCACTTCGGTCCCGGCGAGACGTTCGACGAGTCTGCCTGGCAGTGCGGCAACCAATGGGACGGCAGGCTCCAGATGGAACCCAAGGACCAAGCCGCCTTCTCGTCGACTCGCTGGAAGGGCGTAGTCTTGGACGTCGATGGCGGCGACGCGACGAGCATCTCGATCGAAACCGCGCAAGGCAATGCGGAGTTCCGCGCGGGCCAGGTCCGGTACCACGAGCCGCTCGAACGTCTCGGCGGGCGCGTCCGCATCGAGCGTGTGCCGAGGTCCGAGCGCATGTCGGAGAGCCTAGCGGACGATGACTACCCGGCCATCGCCATCGGGCCGGACGGGCGTGTGTGGGTGGCCTGGATCGCATTCGAGGACGGTGCCGACACGATCCAGCTGCGATCCTCGGCCGATGGCGAGAGATGGGATGACGCAGTGGCGCTCGCTCCGGCCGGCGAGTACTACCAGGTTGCCTTGGTGTCGACCAAGCCCGGCACCGTGACCGCTGTTGCGTCGGCGATCCGAGACGGGCTCGTGCATCTCTACATGGCCGACTACTCTCTTGGCGGCGCGCCGTCCGGCAGCGCACTGACGCGCGGGCCCGGCCCGGACACGTTTCCGCGGATGGCGGCCGCGCCGAGCGGGGATGTCTATCTGGTCTACCAGTCGGGGGCGAAAGGGAACACCGACGTGTCTCTGATGGTCCGTCGCGGGGACTCCTGGTCTTCTCCGATCAAGGTGACCGAGCATCCGGCCAATGACTGGGAGCCATCGGTCGCGCTGAACTCGCGAGGGGAGGCTGCCATTGCCTGGGACAGCTACCGTCACGGCAACTACGACATCTTCCTGCGCCGGTTCGCCGACGGCAGGCTCGGGCCCTTGGAGCGCATCACGGCCAGCGAGAACTTCCAGGCGCACGTGAGCGTCGTGTACGACCACCGAGACCGGCTTTGGATGGCCTGGGACAACGGCGGGGTGAACTGGGGCAAGGACCACTACGGAATCAACGGGATCCACCGCGGCGAGAGCGGCCTCTACTTCCACCGCCAAGCGCAAGTCAGGGTTCTGGACCGCGGACGGATCGCAAAGCCTGTCCCGCCGATCGACCATCGGTTTCCGGCGAGCCCAATCACGGGGAGCTGGATGGCGCTCGGCCTCGACAGCGCTCGGCAGACCTACACGGAGTACCCGATGCTGCAAGTCGACGGCAAGGGCCGTGTCTGGGCGGTGTTGCGGACCCGCACTCTCGGACGCGCCAATCCCCCGTCGGTCGCGGCGCGCTCGATCTTCCCGTACTGGGACTACAAGGCCACGATGTTCGACGGCCACGGCTGGACGCCCCCGGTCTGGCTGCCCTTCTCGGACGGTCGCAACGAGCAGCGTCCGGCCGCTGCGGTGGACGCATCGGGGAACCTGTGGGTCGTGTCGCAAACGGACGGCAAGAGCTATCCGGCCGCGGACGATCGGTTCTGGCAATACGACGTCTACGCGGGGAAGCTCGACCTCGGGATGACCGCAGGAGGGCCAGCCGAGGACGAGTTCTTCGTGGGCACGGACGATCTCGCTGTGCCGGAGGTCGCCGACGATGCCGTTCCGGAACTGACCGCTCCGCTCTGGAAGACCTATCGGATGGAGGTGGGTGGCGAGAAGTATCACGTGACTTGGGGGGACCTGCATCGGCATACAGACCTCTCGTTCGACGGATACAGCGACGGCAGCCTCTACGATTGCTACCGGTACGCGATTGACGCGGCGGGGATGGATTTCCTGGGGCCTTCGGAACACGTGCTGCCAGAGAAGGTCGACACGTCGTACATGTGGCGCATGGTTGACAAGGCCGTGGACGTCTACAAGATTCCCGGGGTGTTCTATCCCCTGCTGAACTACGAGCGCACTGTTGCCTACCCGGACGGCCACCGCAACATCGTTTGGAACGGACGTGGCTATGATCCCGTGCGAATCAAGCCGGGAGACCGCGCTATCGGAGTCGCCGAGGATGACATGCTGATGCTCTGGAAGGAACTGCTCGCGGGCGGACGCCCGAAGGCGATCAGCATTCCCCACACGCCCGCCACGCAGATGGGGACTGACTGGCGCTACAACGACGAGCAAGCCGAGCGGCTGGTCGAGATCTTCCAAGGGAACCGCGACTCCTACGAGTACCTGGGCGCCCCCCGCAGCGCCACTGCGGAACGAATTGTCGTCGGAGGCTACATCACGTCTGGGGACATGAGGCCCAAGGGTTTCGTCTGGAACGCGCTCGAGAAGGGCTACAAGATGGGATTCATCGCGAGCTCGGACCATCGCTCGACGCACATGTCGTACGCGGCGGTGTACACGCCAGATCGCACCTACTCGGACATCTGGGACTCGCTCCATGCCCGGCGAACCTATGCGGCGACCGACTATATCATCGTCGACTTCCAGAGCGGCGGGCACCCGATGGGTGCGGAGTTCGCCACAACGGAGCCGCCGCGCTTCGACGTGCGGATCATCGGCACGGGCAAGATCAAGCAGATCGACGTGATCAAGGACAATACGTTTGCCTACACGGCACATCCGGATGTGAGCGAGGTCACGTTTTCGTACGCCGACTCCGACGTTGAGAGGGGCTCGCACTACTACTACGTGCGGGTGATCCAGGAAGACGACAACATGGCCTGGGGCAGCCCGATCTGGGTCGACTACCGAGGCAATTGAGAGGGGTCGCCAGCCAGGCAGTCTCGAGGCGACGCGGATTGCGAGGAGCGAACACCATGTTCACGAAACGGCCGAATGCTGCACGTGCCGCCGCCCTCGCGGTCCTCGTGGCAGCTGGCATCCTGGCACAGACCAAGGAAACCGATCCGACCGACGGCAAGCCGGCATGGCGGTTCGAGGAGATCGCCCGCGGGGTCTTCTTTGCCACCGGAACGGGGGCGATGACGACAATGAGCAACTCGCTGGTGATCGTCAACGATGACCACGCGATGCTCGTTGACACGAGTGTTTCGCCAGCCGCGGCGCGCAAGCTTGTCGCCGGGATCCAGTCGGAGGTAACCGAGAAGCCGATCCGGTACGTGTTCAACACGCACTTCCACTTCGATCATTCCCACGGAAACCAGATCTTCGGGGACGACGTGGAAATCATCGGCCACGAGTATGTTCGGGAACAGCACCTCGCGAACGTGCTCGGACAGCGAACGAACCGTACGTTTTCCGCAGCGATCCCAGGGCAAGTCAAACGGCTGAAGGAGCAAGCTGCCGCCGAGACCGACGCTACCGAACGCGCGCGGCTCGAGACCAGCTTGCGTGTGCTCGAAGCCCACTGGAATGCGATCCAGGAGACGGAGGTCAAGCCGCCGAACGTCACCTACCGGAACAAGATGAAGCTCGTGAAGGGCGGACGCGAGGTGCAGCTGCACTTCGTCGGGCGCGGTCATACCGGCGGGGACACAATGGTGTTCCTTCCAGCCGAGCGCATCGTCTTCACAGGTGATTTCTTCGTGGGGTCGCCGGGTGCGAACGGTTTGCCCTACATGGGCGACGGGTTCGTCAACGAATGGCCCGCCAGCCTCGAACGGCTCAAGGCGCTCGACTTCGAAACCATCGTGCCCGGCCACGGCACGCCCTTCCAAGAGCGCGAGCAGGTCGACGACCTGCAACGCTACCTGCGCGATCTATGGAGCCAAGTCTCGCGGCTTCGTTCCGAGGGTCTTTCGGCCAAAGACGCCACCGGGCGCGTCGACCTGAGTGCCCACGAGGCGACTTACGGCGCGCGGGCGAGAAGGGTCGATCCGCGGGCGGTGGTGCGGATTTACGAAGTGCTGCAGATCCTGCACCCGCTCTGAAACGGGTGAATACGCTCTCCGAGGGTTCCCAGGCCTGCACCGGACCCCAACCGAGGCAGCTTTGGAAAGAACTGTGAGGGCGTTGAGAGCCGGGGAACCCCCAGCGGCTCGCTCTCCCGCAACGGCCGCGGCTCGACAGCGCGGGAATCTCCCCTCGCCTCGATGCGGCCCCCTCCCTGGCCACGCACACTCAGACCGCATTTGCAAAGTGTCCTTGACATCGCCGTGATGGACCGGGGCTATAGTGAAGCATTGCCCGGGTTATGGCAGGCCCTTCTCTGTAGCTTGGTTCTTGGGTTCGCGTGCGCCTGCACCAGTGAGCCGGCACTCCTAGAGCGCGCTGCACCCCTTGGGGAGTGCGAACCGGGCGAGGGGCCGAGCGAGGCCCGCTGCGGCACCGTCCAAGTCTTCGAGGACCGCGACCGAGGAGCCGGCCGGACCATCGAGTTGAAGGTCATCGTCTATCCGGCCAGGAGCCGAGATGCGCAGCCCGATCCAGTGTTTGTGCTCGCCGGAGGTCCCGGCCAAGCGGCTGCCCAATTGAGTTCGACAATCGCGGGCCTACTGGGCGACGTGCGCCAGAACCGCGATCTCGTGTTTGTCGATCAGCGAGGCACAGGCGAATCGAACGGCCTGCCCTGCGACCTGGAGTCGGATGACCTGCAGCTGCTTGGAAACTCCGATCACTTCATCAAGACCATGCGCGAATGCCTTGAAGGCTATGACGCCGACTTGCGCTTTTACACAACCCCAGTGGCGATGGACGACCTAGACGAGGTTCGGGAACAGCTCGGCTACGCAAGGATCAACCTATGGGGCGGTTCGTACGGAACCCGCGCCGCGCTGGTCTATCTGCGGAGGCACGGCGAGCATGTAAGGAGCATCGTGCTCGACGGTGCCGTTCCGCTTGGAATGAAGCTGCCGGCGTCGTTTGCCGTGGACGCGCAGCGCGCCCTAGACCTGACATTTGACGCTTGCGAGGCCGAAGATCGGTGCCGGGAGCAATTCCCGGACCTGCGCCGCAAGTTCACGGAGCTGCTGGATCGCCTGGAGCGGCAACCGATGGATGTCAGGGTGAGGCATCCCAGGACCGGCAAGGAAGTGCGCCTCAAAGTCCAACGCGATCTGGTCACGGGTGCGCTAAGGGCAGCGCTCTACAATCCCGCTGCCGCCTCGATGATTCCGATGCTCATTGACCAAGCGCACGGCAGGGACTTCGGTGGGCTGCTCGCGCAAGCGCTCAGCGCCGAAAGCGCGCCCGCCGAAAGCAAGATCAATTTTGGGATGTTCTATTCCGTTGTCTGCGCGGAAGACCTCCCCTGGCTCGACAACCAAGAGCGCACCCTGGAACCGGGCAGCACGTTCGTAGGGGATTCGTTTGCGGAGGATTTCGGGCGAGTCTGCGCCGGCCGGGAATGGGGATCGGTCGGGGAGGACTACCACGAGCCTGTCCGGTCCGACCTCCCGGCGCTGGTGCTCTCGGGCGAACTTGACCCAGTCACGCCGCCGCGCTGGGGAGAAAGGCTGGCGGGGAGTCTGTCGAACAGCCGCCATATCGTGGTGCCAGGCCTCGGCCACGGAACGGTCGCGTCGGGTTGCGTCCAAGGTTTGATCGAGAAGTTCGTTGACGACGCGGATGGAGCCGCACTTGATGACGCGTGCGTGCAGGCGATTCAGCGACCACCGTTCTTCGTGACGTACGGGGGGCCGGCCATGACGGGGGCGCAATGATCGAGGTCTACGATCTGAGTAAGCGATTCGGCGAAGTCGTGGCCGTGGACGGGATCTCGTTCCGAGCCAAGGACGGGGAGGTCACGGCCTTGCTGGGGCCGAACGGGGCGGGCAAGACGACGACGCTGCGGTCGATCTACGGCCTGATCGAGCCGGACGGGGGGCAGGTCTTGGTCGATGGAATCGATATCGCGTCGGATCCGCTGGCGGCAAAACGGCGCATCGGAGCCCTGCCTGAAGCCAGGGGCACTTATCCGCGGCTGACGGCTCGCGAGCACGTGCAGTACTTTGCCCAGCTCCAAGGGCTGCGCGGACGCGATGCCGACGAGCGCTGCGCGGCACTAGTGGAACGGCTCGGCATGGGAGAGATCGCAGACAGGCGGACCGAGGGGTTCTCTCATGGCGAGCGGACAAAAGTCGCTCTGGCCAGGGCTCTCGTGCACGGGCCCCAGAACATCCTGCTGGACGAGCCAACGAGCGGGCTCGACGTGATGAGCACACGGGCTATTCGAGACCTCGTCCGACAGCTGCGCGGCGAAGGCAAGTGCGTCCTGTTTTCGAGCCACATTATGCACGAGGTCGCAGCGGTCTGCGATTCGATCGTGATCGTCACGGACGGCAAGGTGGCGGCTCACGGCACGCCCGATGACCTACGGGCCGCAACGGGGCGGGAAAACCTCGAGGATGCCTTCGTCGCTTTGGCACAGAACAGCGGAGCGTCGGAATGAACCACTTGCTCGCGCCGCTCGGAGTCGTGGTCCGCAAAGAGCTGATCGATGGTGTCCGCGACCGACGCTCGATCATATCCGCGGTTGTACCTCTCGCCATCATTCCGCTGATGCTCTTTTTCGGGTTCAGCATGGCCTCGGACGAAATAGAAAGTTCCAGAAGAATCACGGTGCCCGTGGCGGGTGCCGGGCATGCACAGGCGCTGATCGACTGGCTGGACAGCCGGTCCGGTGTCGAAATCGAGCCTGGCGTCAGCCAGCCGCGAGCCGCCGTGGAGAATGACGAGCACGAATTCGTGCTTGTCGTTCCGGAGGACTTCGGGGGGCGCTTCGAGGAATCCCGGCCGGCAGAGGTGGAGATCGTCGTCGATAGCTCGAACTCGAGAGCCGGGCGGGCCGTTGGGCGCCTGCGGAGCCTGATCCGGGCGTATGCCGGACAGATCTCCAGCCAGCGGCTGATTGCCCGCGGAGTCAGTCCGGAGGTGGTTCAGCCAATCCGCATCGAGGAGATCGAGCTGGCAACCAGCCAGGAGCGGGCGGCAATGGCGTTCTCCTTCATTCCGGTGATCTTGCTCATGACGGCCTTTATCGGCGGCCTGCAGATCGCGATCGACTCCACGGCTGGCGAGCGGGAGCGCGTGTCCCTCGAGCCGCTCCTGCTGAATCCGGTGCCCCGCCTCTCGATCGTTGGCGGCAAATGGCTGGCTTCGGCCGTGTTCGCTTTGGCCAGCATGCTGCTGACGACTGCGATGCTGCAGATCGTGCTCGCACGCTCGCCCTTGCAGCGATTGGGGGTCGACCTCCACATTGACATGTTCGACTTCGGCAGCATGCTTGCCATTATTTTCCCGCTGGCGCTGTTCGGCTCAGCCCTCGAGATGTTCATCGCGACCCTCTCGCGGTCGTACAAGGAAGCGCAGACGTACGTCTCCTTCCTCATGTTCGTGCCGATGCTCCCAATGATGCTGACAATGGGGTCTTCGATCGAGCCAGCGATGTGGAAATTGTGCGTGCCGGTCCTGGGCCAGCACATCATGGTGATTGAAATCCTGGAGGGCAAGGCCCCCCAGTTGCTCTCGTTTGTCATCGCCACATCGGCGGCCATTGGCATGACTTTCCTGTTTCTCGCGCTGATCGCGCACCAGTTCAGCAGAGAGAAGATCGTATTCGGTCGCTAGGGAGCGGATCTGCCGGATGCGGTTCTGGCAAGCCCTCGGTACCGATCCGACGCAGGACCGGCCCGACGTCCAGTCGACCGGACGCACTCGAAGGACACAGTTCCGCAGTGAGATCCAAACCGCTGGAGTACTATGCGACAACAGCAAAGGGACTGGCTCCCAAGGGGCGAGGAACCGCACGTCACCGCGTTTCTAGGCGAGACAGTGCACTCCTAACTCGTGGTACTGCACAGAAAGCATTGGGTTTAGGGAGGTTGTCGGGGAGGTTGAGAGCAGAACAAGAGCCAGTGATCTTCGCGAACCGCTCAAGCGCTTTGCTCTCAGCGCGGCCTGCTGGAGAAAGTTGGGTCACGCTGAGCGGGCGTGACGGACGGTTGCCACTGGGGTTGGGTTCGATCATTGCAACTCAGCCCTGCCGCCCAGCGCCGAATTCCGTCCGCACGGGACTCCGGGGCACGCCGGAGAATGCATCGGCTGCGTAGAGTTTCTTTCGCGCTTGCAACGGTCTTGTTCGCCGGGGGCCTGCACCTGAACGGGCACGAGCAACCGACGGCAGCCTCTACGATTGCTGCCGGTACGCGATTGACGCGGCGGGGATGGATTTCCTGGGGCCTTCGGAACACGTGCTGCCAGAGAAGGTCGACACGTCGTACATGTGGCGCATGGTTGACAAGGCCGTGGACGTCTACAAGATTCCCGGGGTCTTCTATCCCCTGCTGAACTGCGAGCGCACTGTTGCCTGCCCGGACGGCCACCGCAACATCGTTTGGAACGGACGTGGCTATGATCCCGTGCGAATCAAGCCGGGAGACCGCGCCATCGGAGTAGCCGAGGATGACATGCTGATGCTCTGGAAGGAACTGCTCCCGGGCGGACGCCCGAAGGCGATCAGCATTCCCCACACGCCCGCCACGCAGATGGGGACTGACTGGCGCCACAACGACGAGCAAGCCGAGCGGCTGGTCGAGATCTTCCAAGGGAACCGCGACTCCTACGAGTACCTAGGCGCCCCCCGCAGCGCCACTGCGGAACGAATTGTCGTCGGAGGCTACATCACGTCTGGGGACATGAGGCCCAAGGGTTTCGTCTGGAACGCGCTCGAGAAGGGCTGCAAGATGGGATTCATCGCGAGCTCGGACCATCGCTCGACGCACATGTCGTACGCGGCGGTGTACACGCCGGATCGCACTTACGCAGGCATTTGGGACTCTCTTCGCGCTCGGCGGACCTATGCCGCGACCGACTACATCATCGTCGACTTTCAGACCGGCGGGCACGTGATGGGCGAGGAGTTCGCGGCGAGCGAGCCGCCGCGCTTCGACGTAAGGGTCGTCGGTACCGCCAAGATCAAGCAGATCGATGTGATCAAGGACAACACGTTCGCGTACACAGCTCATCCCGATGTGCAGGAAGTCACATTCTCCTACTCCGATTCCGATATCGAGTCGGGCTCGCACTACTACTACGTGCGAGTGATTCAGGAAGACAGCAACATGGCCTGGGGCAGTCCCATCTGGATTGACTACCAGGGCAAGTGACCGGGAATCCTTCAGGCAGACGGATTCGAGTCAGCACGACGAGCGAGGAGCGAATGCCATGTTCAAGAAAAGACCGAGCGCGACGAGGGCAGCGGCACTTGCAGCGATCGTCGCGGCCGGCATCTTGGCAGAGACGCAGGAAACCGATCCGACTGACGGCAAGCCGGCCTGGCGGTTCGAGGAAATAGCCAGCGGCGTCTTCTTCGCGACCGGCACCGGCGCGATGACGACGATGAGCAATTCGCTGGTCATCGTCAACGAGGACCACGCGATGCTCGTGGACACGAGCGTCTCGCCGGCGGCGGCGCGCAAGCTCGTTGCGGAGATTCAATCGGAGGTGACCGAGAAGCCGATCCGGTACGTGTTCAACACTCACTTCCACTTCGATCACTCCCACGGGAATCAGATCTTCGGGGTGAAGTTGAGATCATCGGCCACGAGTTCGTGCGAGAGCAGCATCTGGCGAACGTATTGGAGCGGCGGACGAACCGGACGTTTCCCGCAGCCGTCCCCGGGCAGATCGAGCAGGCCAAGGCGCGCCTGGCCGCCGCGACCGATTCCGCCGAGCGCACGCGCCTCGAGACCGACTTGCGGGTGCGGAAAGCGCACTGGAACGCGATTCAGGAGACCGATGTGAAGCCGCCGAACATTACCTACCGCGACAGCATGAAGGTTGTGAAGGGCGGGCGCGAGGTGCAGCTGCGTTTTGTCGGCCGCGGCCATACGGGCGGCGACACCCTGGTGTTCCTGCCGGTGGAGCGCATCGTTTTTGCGGGCGACTTTTTCGTCGGGCGGCCGGGTGCGAACGCGCTGCCGTACATGGGCGACGGGTTCGTCAATGAATGGCCTGCCAGCCTGGACGGGCTCAAGGCGCTCGACTTCGACGTCATCGTGCCCGGCCATGGCACGCCGTTTCGCGAGCGAAAGCAGATCGACGACTTGCAGGGCTATTTGAGGGATCTCTGGAAGCAGGTGTCGGCGCTTCGGGCCGAGGGGTTCTCGGCGGAGGATGCGATCGCTAGAGCTGATCTAAGCGCGCACGAGCCGGTTTACGGTGCACGGGCGGGCGCGGTCGATCCGAGAGCGGTTGTGCGGATCTACGAGGTGCTGCAGATTCAGCACCCTCTGTGATTCGGGAAGTTCGGAGCCCCGGCGCAAGCCGGCAGCTGCAACTGCGCGCCGGCACCGCCGGAGCGGACAGTCGCTCGCCTCGCGCATTCCCGTCGGTGCGATAGAATGCGGTTTCGATGGCCTCCCGTCCGGAGCCCGTTCCCGCGAGTTTCGAGATTGTCGCGGAGGTTCGCTACGCTGACGCGCTGCTCGCGGCTCTTTCGCAGTTCCGCCGCCGCGCTCCCGTGGCGTTCGCGATCTACGGCCTCGCGCTGGCGGCCTCGCTTGCTGGCTCGTGGGTGGCAGGCGGAGCGTTCGTCTGGCTCGCCGGAGTGGCGGTTGCGCTCGGTTGCGCGACCGTGGCACTCGTGGCTTGGACGACGCGTCGCGATTTCCAGAGATCGGGAGGAAGACCGTTGCGCATGCGATATCACGTTTGCAGCAGCGGTGTCGAAATCCGCGCCGCAGGACGCGGCGACTGGGTTGCCTGGGAGGATCTCTGGGACGCAGGAGAGACAAGCCGCAGCTTCCTGCTTTCGCCGGCCCCCGGCGAGCACTACGTGATTCCGAAGCGATGCTGCGACAGCGCGGCAGCCAGCCGCCTGCGCGAAGCCCTGCGTGGCGGGGCCTCTCTCGCGACCCGCGGCTGGCCGGGATCAGGCTCAGTCTAGGCCGAGGATGCGTCGGCGCAGGATCTCGAGCGCTGTCTGGACTCCCATGGTGCGGATGCGCTTGCGGCCGCTCCCGAGCCGCCGGCGGCGGACGCGGACGCCCTTCTCGTCGGCGATTCCGAAGTAGACCGTTCCCACCGGATACGCCGCGACCCGCGGGCCGGCATAGCCGGTGGTCGACAGGCCGACGGCAGGCTCGCCCAATGATCATCCTCGGTCCCGCCCGACGGGCCGGCATAGCCGGTGGTCGACAGGCCGACGGCAGGCTCGCCCAATGCTTTCGCGGCGTGGCGTCGCGCGCACTCTGCCATGGCGGCGGCCGTCTCCGCGCTGACTGCGCCCCGCGTCGCGAGGATCTCTTCGTCAACGCCCAGCCATTCGCTCTTCGCGCCTTTGCTGTAGCTGACGAATCCCCCGGCGAAGAACTCGGAGCTGCCCGCCATGTCGGTCAGCTTGCCTGCCAGCAGGCCGCCCGTGCAGCTCTCCGCCACCGCGAGCTTGCGGCCTTGTTCTTGCAGCAGTCGCGCCACGGTCTCGTCCAGCGGCGCACCGTCGCGCGAGTACACGGCATCTCCGAGTTCCGCGAGGATCCTGGTACCGAGTTCCTCCGCCAGGGCGCGGGCGTCTTCCTCGCTGTCCGCTTGCGCTCTCAAGTGGACCTGGACGTCTCCCGGAGCCGAGAGGATGGTTGTCTCGATTCCCGAGGCGCCCTTGTAGATTGGCGCGATGCGCTGCTCGAGATCCGACTCGCCGATGCCCGACACCCGCAGGACCCGCGTGAAGAACCGCTGCGACGGCGCGTGCCGCGCGAGAAGCGGCAGGCAGGTCTGGTCGAAGAGCGGCTCCAGTTCCCGCGGAGGGCCGGGCAGCAGCACTAGGATGCCGAGGTCATCCGCCAGCCACTGGCCTGGAGCCGTGCCGTTCGGGTTGGGCAGGATTTCGGCCCCTTCGAGCACGTAGGCCTGGCGCCTGTTCACTTCCGCCATCGGGCGGTTGAAGCGGCGGAATCGCTCCGCGATATCCTGCACGATTGACTCGTGGAGCACGAGGGGCCGGCCGGTCGCGTCAGAAGCCGCCTCGCGGGTCAGGTCGTCGAGCGTGGGCCCTAGGCCGCCGCTGAGGATGACAAGGTCGGATGTCTCGCGCGCGCGCCGGATCTCGGCTGCCAGGCGGCGCCGGTCGTCGCCTACGACGGACTTGCGCACCAGCGCGACGCCCCGCTCGCCGAGCCTCCGCGACAGGAAGAGCGAGTTGGTGTCCACCTTGCTCGGGGTCAGCAGTTCCGACCCCACGGCTATCACTTCGGCCTGCATCGGTTGGAAGATTCCCTGAGTCGCTGCCGTCCGCGCTGAGGACGGCCAGTCGGATCAGTCAAAGTCCGGGATGCGGTAGACGCTGCTCCCGGTCGCGACGACCAAGCTGCCGTCTGGGGCAAAGGCCAAGCCGACGATGCCCTCTCCCGAGACTGCCTGCTCAACACCGCTGTCGGTGAAGCGGAAGATTCCGCGCTGCCCGCGATAGGAAGCGCACACGTGCAGTCGATAGGCCGAGTCGAATGCGACGCCCTGCGGGCGCCCGAAACCTTGGTGCCAGGCTGTCACCGTGCCTTCCGGGTCGATCCGGTGGACCGCGTCGTAGCTCGAGGTCGTCGGGGCGGTGACGTAGAGAACGCCGTCCGGCCCGGCCGCCAAATGGTACGCCGCCACGGAGGGCTCCAGCGTTGCGAAGACGTAGATTTTCCGCTCTGGACTGATCTTGAAGACCGTTCCGGTCCGGTCTCCGACGTACACGTTCTGGTCGCCGTCCATAGCGAGACCGGTCGCGACGCCCATCCCTTCGGCAAAGACCCCTGCCTTCCCGGAACGCGAGACTTCGTAGACTGTGCCGTCGTGGCGGCTCGAGACTAGCAGCGTGCCGTCCGGCCGGCACAGCAGCCCCGTGGGATTGACGATCCCGGAGAGAAACGCGCTGACGGAGCCGCCGTCGCAAGCGATCTTGTAGATAGAGACGGGAGTTTTCTTGCCGCGAGTTCCGCTCTGCGTCGTGAAGATGTTGCCTTCGGCGTCCACGGCCGGGTTCGCGACCGGATGCAGCTCCGTCCCGAGGACGCGGCCAAGCGCGAATGGCACCTGCCCGCTGTCGGCGGTCGCGGAACGGATCTGGACGGTGCTGGCCGTCGCCGTGTCGGGGACGGAGACGACTAGGCGCTCGGGCGTGCTTACAACTAGGCGGCCCGGCTCGTCTCCGAATGAAATCTCGGGCTGCTCGTCCCCGCCCACGCCGGAACCGCGAATTGTCAGATGTCCGCCGGGTATGGCTGCCGGCGGCGAGACGCTGTCGATCTGGAGCCCTGGAGTGCGGAGATCGGCCATGCGAAACGAGGCCGGCTCAATAGCCGGCCCATCGAACGAGGAATGCACCAATCATAGCGCAGGCGCCGGCTCCAATATCGTCGGCGACGATCCCGCGGCCCCCTCGCAGCGCCTCGAGCCGGCGAATGCCGAATGGCTTTGAAATGTCGAACAGGCGGAACAGGACGAGGGCGGCGATCCACTGTGGCCAGGAATCGGCGGCGACCGGCGCTACCGCGATCCACAGCCCGACGACCTCGTCGATCACCACGCGTGACGGATCCTTCGACTCGAATTCGGAGGCGGCTGTTTCCGCGGACCACACGGCCAGCGGAAGCAGCGCAATAGCCGCCAGGGAGAAGGACCAAGCGGGGATGCCAAAGCGATGGACGACGAACCACGCGATGGCCCAGGCGCAGAGTGACCCGACAGTCCCGGGCGCGACGGGCGAGTGCCCGCAGAAGAACCAAGTGGCGAATATCACTGCGAGACGCCGGCTATTCATCCGCCTCGCTCTCCTCGTAGGTTCTCGGAGGCTCCAAGTGCTCGTCTGCCTCGCTTGCAGGCACGGGTATCGAGTACCTGCCGGTAGCCCAGTGAGCCAGATCCTGGGTGCGGCACCGCGCGCTGCAGAACGGGAACCAGCTGTCGTTCGGGTTTGCCCGGCTTCCGCAGATCGGACAGTGTCGCCGTGCCGTGACCATGAGATTGTCCTGCCGTCCGTTCCGCTACTGGAGAACGGGAAGCAATTCGGCCACCGGACGCACGGCTGGCCGCGTGATCTGCTCGAGCTCGCCGAACAAGTCGTAGTCGCTCGACCGGGTGATTCTCACGACGCCGACGTCGCCGGGCCTCGGTGTCGCGCCGTCGGGAAACCGAGTCAGATAGGTCTTGCCGTCGATCTCCTCGGCCTGGGTCTGGAGGCGCCCCTCCCACAGGAGGTCTGTTTCCGCCGAGGGCCCGCTGACCAGCAGCGGCAGCCGCTTGCCGACGAGCGCCCGCTTGCGCCGTCGGGAAATCCGGCGCTGCTGCGCCATCAGCCGGCGCTGCCGGTTGTATATCGTGCGCTTGTCGAGCTTGCCGTCGAGGGCGTAGCTCGCGCTGCTCTCGTCGTCCGAGTAGCGGAAGCAGCCGACGTGATCGAATTCCGCAGCCTCGAGGAAGTCGCACAGGGTGTCGAAGTCGGCCTCGGTCTCGCCCGGGAACCCGACGATGAAACTGGTGCGGACCGCCGCTCCCGGAATCGTGCGGCGGATGCGCTCGACCATGCGCAGGAAGATGTCGCCGCTCGCACCCCGGCGCATCCGGCGCAGCACGTTCGCGCTGGCGTGCTGCAGCGGGATGTCGAGGTAGGGGCAGAGGTTCTCGTGGCCGGCGATGGTCTCAAGCAGCTTATTGGTCACCCGGTTCGGGTATGCGTAGAGCACGCGCACCCAGCCTGCGTTCTCCAGCCGGGCGAGCCTGGCGAGAAGGGTCGGCAGGCCGTCTCGCATGCCGAGGTCCTCGCCAAAGGCTGTGGTGTCCTGCCCGATTAGGTTCAGTTCTCGCGCGCCCTCGCGGAACAGCCTTCCGGCCTCGCTCACGACGGATTCGAAGCGGCGGCTGCGGAAGCTCCCCCGCAATTGCGGGATGATGCAGAACGAGCAAGGGTGGTCGCAGCCCTCGTTGATCTTGAGGTAGGCGAAATGCCGCGGTGTCGTCAGGCGGCGCGGGGTGAGGTCGTGGTACAGGTAGCCGCCCGCTGTCCCGCTCTCCCGGGTCCCGTCCCAGCCCTCGCAGTGGCTGACGATCGACTCGATCTCGTTGGTGCCTAGCACGGCGTCGATCTCGGGGATCTGATCCCGGAGCTCGTCGCGGTAGCGTTCCACCAGGCAGCCCGCCACGACGAGGCGCCTGGCGCGGCCGGCGGTCTTGTACCGGGCCGTGTCGAGAATTGTGTCGATTGATTCCTGTTTCGCGGGCTCGATGAAGCTGCAGGTGTTCACCACAAGCGCTTCGGCCTCCTCCGGCTCGCGGGTGAGTTCGTGGCCGCGGGCTTCTAGCAGTCCCATCATGACCTCGCTATCGACGAGGTTCTTGGGGCATCCGAGACTAATGAAACCGATCTTCATTGGCTTGGGCGGTGCGGCCTCGGGCCGCAATCAAGTCGAACGGTTCCGGGCACTGCGTCGTGCCGCCGCCGTTCGGAGGGTTCGGAAACCGAGAGAACCTCTCGCCTTTCCATCTTATTATGGCGGCACACGCTTGCCCGGGACCGGGAGGGAGCCCGCGACGTTCTGGTCCGACCTCTATGTAGGCCCGGGACAAGTGCTCGCAAGGAGGTTCAGGACGCGCTCGTGTCCGGTTGGCGGGAGTGCGCGAGGGCGGCCGCGCAGCCTTGCGGCGTACTGCCGGGCGCGGCGCGGAATTCGTCCGCCCGGTGGATCGCCGGTGCGCCGGGCCGATCCCGTGCCAACGGCTGTGAAGGGACCGCGCTAGGGGCCCAGCCGACTTCAAGGGCTGCCAGCTCAATGGAGGATTTGGGGCCTGACACAAGGACTGTGCGCGAAGCCGATTCAACCCGACCTCCCGCCCACCGCTGATTCCTTATTGGTTTGGGGGGGGGATGGCCCAGATAGGGCGTTGGAGCACGGGAAGCGGGGCGGTCTGCGGAGTGAAAGCGGGTCTTGTTGCGGTGCTGGGGACGCTGCACGGGCCGGGAATCGGCGGGTGGGCCGCCGGCGGCCGCAACGCGGGCGCAGCGGGACCGTCCGCCAGGCCGCGATGGACCTGGCTCCGCGGCTGCGGGGCGGAATCCTCGCTAGCCAGGAGTCAGCAGCAGTTGCAGGGCCTCGTCCCGGTTGCCGACGTAGTAGGTTTGCGCCTCCGGCACCGTGTCCTGTGGCCGCTGCGACAGCAGCAGCGCCAGCGCCAGGTTGTTCAGCGCCGCGGCGTTGGACGGACCGTGACCCGTGCGGATGCGGCTGCTGTCCTCCCCGAACGAGACGTCGCGGCGATAGTGGTTGGCGCTCTCCACCTTCCAGTGACCCCGCTGCAACGCCAGCAGGTCCCGCGCCGTTGCGGCCTGCTCCGACAGCGAGCTGATGCCGTAGCTGCAGCTGATCGACACCGCGCCGCCCAGCCGCTTGCAGGTCTCGTGCGTGATGCGGTACGCCTGCCGGGCATGCGGGTACGGCAGCAGTTTCGGATGGGGCGTGAACACATCGATCGAGCGCCGCTCCCAGCTCTTGTTGCGCGAGCGCTGCCAGCGCCCTTCCTGCCAGCTCCGCTCCGCTCCCTGCTCCCAGTTCAGGCCCGTCAGCGTCTCGTAGGTGAGCGGGCAGTTGCCCTTGATGCGCACCAGCACCTCCCCGCCGTGCTGCTCGATGATCGCCTGCTGGATCTCCTGCCCCGCATGCCCCGCGTCGATCGTCACCGTCCGGCCGCGCAGGTCCACCTCCTCCAGCAACGCCCGCAGCGCGCCCTGCTCGCCGCCTTCCTCGCGGTAGCTGCGGCTCGCCACCGGGATGCCCTTGACATGCTCCACCAGCGTCACCGTCTCCCAGTGCTCCCCCTCCGCCGCCATCCGGTTCGCCCCCCGAATGCGCTTCCCGTCCGCCGCCAGCGCCTTCGGCTGCGGCACCAGCGGCTGCGTCCAGCGCTGGATCACGCGTTCCAGCGAGGCCGGGTCCGTCCGCTCCATGACTCGCTGGAATGTCGTGTCCGAGGGCGTCACGCACCTCCGCTCGCGCTCGTCCCAGCGGCATCCCAGTGCCCGTAACTCGTGCTCCTTCAATGTCTTCGAGTACGCTTCCGCCGCCCTCCCGCCGCGCTTGCCCGCCAGCCTCGCCAGCACCAGCAGCGCCAGCACCACCCCCAGCGCATGCCGCTTCCCGCGTCGCCCCCGGCTGTCCTCCACATCCTCCAACTGCTTCCGCAGCGAGCGCAAATCCTCCGTGCCGTAGCGCACATCCACCGGCCCGCAATCCCACTCCGGCCGCTCCTGCGGATCCGCCAGCCGCTCCCGCGCCCCCGCCCGCAGCTCGTATACCAGCATGACCTTCTTCTGCCCGTGCTTGTCGGTGTACTTCCCGTTCGACCGCGCGTAGCCCTTGCTCAGCCCCAGCTTGATCCAGTTCGACGCCAGATAGACCGTGCCCCGGTACTTCTGCGGATCCACGAACGTCTCCGCGAGTTCGAGCGGATGCCCCCAGCGCGCCTCCCAGTCCCCGCTCAGCCGCCGCAGGTTCAACCCCAGCACCCGCGAGGCCAGGTTCTTCACGCCCTGCCCCGCGGGCAGCACCAGGAAGCGCGTGTTGTTCCCGCACAGGTGCAAGCGCCGGAACTGCACCGCCTTGTGCCAGCCCAGCCATTGGTCGCGCGGCCGGCACTGGAACACCCCCGTCTGCCAGCCCAGCAGCGCCAGCCACTTGCCCCGCCACTCCGCCACGTAGCGCAGCCCGCGCCCCGCGAACTGCTTGAATCCCAGATAGTGCTGCGCGTCCATCAACCCGTCCCACAGCAGCCGCTCCTCCGGCCGGGCCAGCCGGACCACCACCTCGCTCAACACCGGAACCTCCGCGGGACACACTGGCACAGTCATGCCCCATCAATACACGATCCCGGCCAAAAAAGCCAGCCCCTTGTCTAACTCTTTGCGACCGAGGTTACAACCCTCGAACAAGAATCAGCCGTGACCTCCCGCCTCTGGCGAGGCTCCCGCCGCACGCCCCTGCGTTATGATTGTGGGCAATGCGCGTCGCGATCGGGGCCGACCACGCCGGCTACGTCCTCAAGGAAGCGCTCGTCCAGCGACTGGTCACGGCCGGCCACGATCTGGTCGACGTGGGCGCTCACGAGTTCGATTCGGACGACGACTATCCTGACTACGCGATCGCGGTCGGAGAGAAGGTTCGCGAAGGTGAGGTGGAGCGGGGAATTGTCGTATGCGGCAGCGGCGTCGGCTCCAGCGTGGCTGCCAACAAGCTGAAGGGAGTCCGTGCCTCCGTGTGCCACGATATCTACTCGGCTGGTCAGGGCGTGGAGCACGACGACCTCAACGTGCTGTGCCTGGGAGGGCGGATCGTCGACCTCGGTCTCGCCGACGAACTGGCGAAGGCGTTCTTGGAAGCCCGCTTCAAGCCGGAGATGCGCTTCACTCGCCGATTGGAAAAGGTTCTGGACGCGGAACGGCGCGGATGACGCCTTGCGGCATCGCAGTCCGGTGAAGTTCCTGTGGAGCAACTCCAGACCCTCCTGTATTGGATATCGAGCGCCTTCCTGCTGCCCGCGCTGCTGGCAATCGTCGGCCTGTTCGTGTACGCAACCTACCTGGCAGGAGGCGTCGTGGCCGAGGCGCTGGACCGCAGGGCGAACCGCGATTCCTTGCGGCGTTTCTACGCCGCCGAGCCGAGCGTCGAGCGATTCCTGTCCTTGGACTGGAAGCTTGTGCTAGGGCGCTTCGCCACCGCTGTAGCAGAGCATCCCGAACGCTTGGACAAGACCGTCGCTGACCTCGAGAACGAGTTGCGGAGGGGTGCCGAGCGGCTCTCGGTGCTTGCGAGGACAGGTCCGATGCTGGGGCTTGTCGGCACGCTGATTCCGCTGCAGCCGGCCCTCGCCGGCCTGGCGGCAGGCGACATGCAGTCGATGGCCTCGAACCTGCTGATCGGCTTCACGACTACCGTCGTCGGCCTGATCGTGGGCGGCGCGTCGTATGCGCTGGGCGTGCAGGTGCGCCAGTGGGGGCGGCAGGATCTCACCGAGATGCACTACCTCATGGATACCTGGCAGAACGAAAAGATAGGGGAGGGACGGAGCGATGCGGAGATCGAACGGACGTAGGGATTGGACGCATCGAGCTGCCGCCGCGATGGATTCGCCAGACGATGGCGACCCTCTCGGCGGCGTGGTCAACCTGTTCGACGCGAGCATGGTGCTGGTCGTGGCCCTGCTCCTGGCGCTGGCCGGAAGCACGAGCCTCGCGGAGGTCGCCGCCCGCATGAGCACTCGCGATATCACGATCGTCACCGATCCGGGAGGGCCGGACATGGAGATGATTGTCAAGAAGGGCGAGCGCATCGAGCGGCTCCGCTCAAGCGAGGAGCGCGGCTCCGGTCGCGGGCAGCGACTCGGCGTGGCGTACCGCCTCGAGAGCGGCGAGGTGATCTACGTGCCCGAAGCCGAATAGAGTCCGGAAAGGCATTGCCGGATGGTACGCTGGAGCTTGCGAGGGGTCTTTCGTTGCCGCGGCTAGTCGAAGCCTCCCTGACTGGCGAGATGCTGGACATGGAGGACCGCTGGGGAACGCATAACTACCATCCGCTGCCCGTGGTCGTGGCCAGGGCCGAGGGGCCGTGGGTCTACGACGTCGACGGCGTGCGCTACCTCGACTGTCTCAGCGCGTATTCCGCCGTGAACCAAGGGCACTGCCACCCGCGCATCCTGCGAGCCCTGCGCGACCAGGCGGAACGGGTCACGCTCACCTCCCGAGCCTATCGCAACGACCAGCTGCCGCTGTTCTGCCGAGAACTGGCGGAACTCTGCGGCATGGACATGGTGCTGCCGATGAACTCCGGCGCGGAGGCGGTGGAGTCGGCCATCAAAGCCGCCCGTCGGTGGGGCTACATGCGCAAGGGAATTCCTCGCGACCAGGCGGAAATCATTGTCTGCGAGAACAACTTCCACGGCAGGACCACCACGATCGTCGGGTTCTCGTCCGATCCGGGCAGCCGCGAGGGGTTCGGGCCGTACACGCCCGGGTTCCGGACAATTCCATTCGGCGACGCGAGCGCTCTAGCCGAGGCGATCACGCCGAACACCTGCGCCTTCCTCGTGGAACCCATCCAATGCGAGGCTGGCATTCTCGTGCCGCCCTCGGGCTACCTGGCCGAAGCGGCCGAAATCTGCCGGTCTCGGAACGTGCTGCTGATCGCCGACGAGATCCAGACCGGGCTCGGACGCACCGGCGCGCTTTTTGCCTGCACGCACGAGGGGGTGCAGCCCGACGCGTATGTGCTGGGCAAGGCCCTGTCAGGCGGCTTCTATCCAGTCTCGGCGGTCGTGTCCCGGAAGGACGTGCTAGGCGTGTTCGATCCCGGCAGCCACGGTTCTACCTTCGGTGGCAACCCGCTCGGCTGCGCCGTGGCTCGCGAAGCGCTCCGGGTCATCGAGGACGAGGATCTCGTCCGGCGCTCCGCCGAGCTCGGCTCCTGGTTTCTCGGAGAGCTCCGCCGATTGTCGCATTCCGATATCGTTGGGATCCGGGGGCTCGGCCTGCTGGCAGGCATCGAGCTACGCAGTCTCGCGAGACCGTACTGCGAGCGGCTCCAGCGTCTCGGAATGCTCTGCAAGGAGACGCACGACCGGGTGATCCGGATCGCCCCTCCGCTTGTCATCGAGCGCGAGGAACTCGACTGGGCCCTCGACCGACTGCGGGCTGCCTTCGCGGCCTGACAGGGCCGAGGCCGCTAGGGCAGGTAGCCCCCGAGGTCGATTCGCAGGACTGCCACGATCTCCGGCCGGTCAATGTTCTCCAGCGTCACGACGTGGGTGTCTGTGTCGATGCGCTTCGGAGGCGACTCTCCTCGCAGCGCGGCCAGGACGGTCTGGACCGCCCTCCGGCCGATCTGGAACGGATCCTGGACGACGAGGGCGCGCACGACCCCTTCGCGAAAGTCCCGCTCCAGCGTGTAGGTCCAGTCGAAACCGACGAGCTTCACCTGCTTTTCCATTCCGCGATTGCGCAAGGCCTTGGCCGCGCCCACGGTCCCCGGCTCGGCGGACGCGAACATCCCGTCCAGGTCCGGGTGCGCCGTGAGCATGTTTTCCGAAACCTGGAGCGCCAGAGACCGGTCGGACTGGCAATACTTGAAATCGACGATCTTGATTCCCGGATAGTCCTTCGCCATGGTTTCCTCGAAGCCTGCCTCCCGCTCCATGGTTGACGAGGAGCCCGGCACGTTCTTGACGATCGCGATGCTTCCGCGGTCGCCGAGCAGGTTGGCCAGGGTCCGGGCGGCCGTCGCCCCGGCCTTCCGGTTGTTGCTCGCAACAAATGAGACGTAGTCCTCGGTGTTGATCCCCGAGTCGAAGATCGTTACGGGAATGCCTTCCCTTGTCGCGCGCTCGACCACTCCGACCAGCGCTGTAGCCTCGGTCGGAGCGAGCACGATACCGTCGATCCGAGAATTGATCATGGCCTCGACGATCTCGATCTGGCGGGAGAATTCCGTCTCGGCGGACGGTCCCTGCCACTCGATCGAGACGCCGGCGTCTCGCGCCGCCTCGTCGGCCCCGGCGTGAACGGCACCCCAGAATTCGTGCGCCACCGACTTCGGTATCACTCCGATGCGAACGGTCTCGGACCGGTTGCAGGCACTGCAAGCCAGCAGGGCGGCAATGCCGATCGCCGTGATTCTATATTTCATACAAATCTTCACTCTTCCATAGTTTGCGGCACGCGGGGCGGGATTGACAAATCCTGATGCCTCTATCGCCCCAGATTGCGCAATTCCCGCAAGGCTACGCTAACAGTGCGGTCCCGCCGGATCTCGACCTCATCGCCGGCTGCCACGCCCGCGGTCAGGTTAAGCACCTCTTGCTTCAGCATGGAACGGATGAATTCGAGCGTCGCGGACCACTCGGAGAGCGAGGGCCGGATGTGCCGCTGGGAGAGGTAGAGCTGGAAGTCGTCCAGCATCTCGTTGTCCGGCTCGAACCAGGAATCAATGCCGCGCCGTCCGCCGACGTAGCCCCGGGCAAACTCCAGGAACGAATTGCTGCTCAGCAGGACCCGCTCGAATTCCGAGAGCGGGCGCGGCCCCTCGATCCGGTCCGGCACGATGCCTCCCCGCAATTCGTCCTCGCTCCTGCCCTGGTTGCAGGGAGCGAGCTGGAACTCCCTGCACGCGCCGAGCCACCGTTGGATTGTGCGCTCCTGAGGAGTCTCGTAGAGCGCCGTCGTCAACGCCAGTGCAGTGCCGCTGCTGAGTTCGAACACGCTCTGCACGAGACCCTTGCCGAAGCTGCGCTGCCCTAGCACCCGCGCCCGTCCGTGGTCCTGCAGCGCTCCCGCAACGAGTTCGGCGGCGCTCGCCGTCCGCTCATCGACCAGCACTCGCACGGGAAACTCGTACGGCATGAATCCCGCCGGCACGCTGAGTTCCTCCTTGGGCCCGGATCGGCCCCGAATCCATAGGATTCGATCGCCCGGAGCGAGAAAGAAGGCCGCAACCTGGACCGCCGCCTCGATGATGCCGCCGGGGTTGCCCCGCAGGTCGAGCACGAGCCCTTCCAGGGACTCCCCGCCCATTGTCTCGAGCACCTCGTGAAGCTCGGCGGCCGTCTCGACCTCGAAATTGAGGATCTTGGCGTACGCGAGACCCGGTTCGAGAAGGAAGTGGCGCGAGACGCTCGGATCGGCCATTTCCGCAGGTACGAGCGTCATGTCGAGCAGATTCGGGAAGTTGGGGCGCTTGACCATGAGCTGGGCGCGCCCTTGGCGCGCGCTGGCCAGCACGGGGACGAGCTGCTCGACAGGCAGGCGGGCCAGCGGCTGGCCGTTCAGGACCAGGATCTCGTCCCCCGGCGCAATGCCCGCCCGCGCGGAGGGGCTCCCTGGCAGGGTTTGCAGCACGATGACGCGGCCCGGCAGTAGATTCACGACGCTCCCGAAGCCCTTTTCGGTCGAACGCTGCATCTCCCGCAGGCTCTCGAACTGCTGCGGGTCGAGGAACGCCGAATGCGGGTCGAGCGTCCGCAGCATCGTGGGAAGCGCGCCGCCATAGATCGCGGCGGCTGGATCGAAGGACTGGGCCAGGCGCTGTTCGAGCAGGCCGAAGACCTCGACGAATCGCTCGACCTCGCGCTCCATTTCAGCGGGCCGCTCCGGACCTGACGAAGCAGAACCGGGCGCCGCGAGCGCAGCTAGGAGCAGTCCGATCCCCGCCTTGGACGGTCGCGGTCGCACTGGATACCAATTATATGGCAGCGAGGGGTTGCTGCCCGGGCGTTCCCGCGCGCCGGGCAATTGTTAGTAAGTTGTAATCCAGCGTGGAACCAAACGCACTGCTCGCGCGTCCAAGGTTTGAAGGGAGAAGTGTTTAGAAATGCTGCGACAGACGCTAGACCGGCCGATGGCCGACGCCCGGCGCGCGGCTGAGAGCCCGCACGAGAAGGCGGGCGGATCGCGCGAGATTCGCGACGCTCCGGAGAGGGAGGAGGCCTCCGCGCCGGAGGACAACGTGCGACTGTACCTGTCCGAGATAGGATTGGTGCCGTTGCTCGACAAGCAGGGCGAGGTGCGCCTTGCGAAGCAGATGGAGCGGTGCGAGACCCGCATGCGGAGGCTGCTGTCGCGCAGTTCGTGGCTGTGGCAGGAACTGGGCGATCTGCGGGGGCGGCTGAAGTCCAAGCCGCAGATCGGGCGGCGCCTGATTGCCGGCGCCGCGGGCGCGGATTCCTCGACTGTAGCCAGCAAGATTCGCGGCCTGAAGAACCGGCTCGCCCGCATCGCGCGGCTGCTCGACGAAGCGGAGGCGGCGAAGGCCCGTCTCGACCGGGCCGGGACGCTGAACCTGCGCGAGCGCCGCGAGCGCCGTTGGGCCTACCAGCGCAAGGTCGTGCTGGTGTCGCGAGCGATCTGCAAGCTGCCGCTGGACAAGGACGTCTGGCGCGCGTACGCCGCCCGGTTTGCCCGTGACGCCGAGCGCCTGGCCCAGCCGAACTTGCTCGGCGTGGAATGGCTGCCCATGTCCGAGGCCGAGGCGCGTCGCCAGCTGGATTGCCTCACGGCCGCCAGGGACGAGGCAGAGGCGGCGAAGAAGGCACTCATCGAGGCCAACCTGCGTCTGGTGGTGTCGGTGGCGAAGAAGTTCGTCAACCGCGGGCTGCACCTGCTGGACTTGATCCAGGAGGGCAACATCGGCCTCGCGCGGGCCGTCGAGAAGTTCGACTACCGCTTGGGCTTCAAGTTCTCCACCTACGCCACGTGGTGGATCCGGCAGGCGATCATGCGCTCGCTGGCAGACCAGTCGCGGACAGTGCGGATCCCCGTGCACATGAACGAGCAGCTCAACAAGTTCAACCGCGGGCTTCGCCTGCTCGAGAAGGAGCACGGATACCCGCCTACAAACGAGCAACTCGCCGAACATCTCGAGATCGACACCGAGAGGGTGGAGATGCTGCGCCTGATCTCGCTGTCGCCGGTTTCGCTGGAGACCCGGGTCGGACCGGACGGAGATTCCACCTTGGAGGAAATGGTCGAGGACAAGACCGCTCTCTCGCCGATCCAGGGGTTGGTCGATGGCGACCTCGAGCAGCAGACCGCGGACGTCCTCGCCGACTTGCCGGAGATGGAGCGAGAGATCCTGCGACTGCGGTTTGGCATCGGCTGCGATCGCATGCATACCCTGCAGGAGATCGGGCAGAAGTTCGAGCTCACGCGGGAGCGCATCCGGCAGATCGAACTCAAGGCGCTCGACGCCCTGCGCGAGCCCGAGCGTGCCGAGAAGCTGCGGTACCTGATGGCGAACTGACGATCCTAGCGGTCGCGCCTCGCAAGGCGGGACCGCTATTCGTGTGCTAGAGTCAGGCACGCCCCTCAGGGGACAGGTTGCATGGTCATGGCAGGGGTTCGACGCGCGGCTTGGTTTATCGGCTTGCCGCTCCTCTTCGCGGCGCCGCTCCTCACTGCGCTTCAGTTCTGGGGCGGGCGCGGCGGCGGGGATCCCCGCGCGTGGGACTTCGATTCCGACGCGCGCGCGGAGTTCCAGTTCGTGCGGTACGCCTATGGGTCGGACGGGGGCCAGGGTGGCTGGGGCCGTCGGCGCGGCGGCTGGCGAACCGACTGGCCGGACGCCGAGTACCATCTGACCAACGGAATCAGCCGTCTCACGGTGATCGACACGGCCTACGGCGGCAAGTTTTTCGATCCGATGGACGAGGAGCTCTTCGACTATCCGTGGGTCTACGCTGTCGAAGTGGGCCGCTGGCACTTGGATGAACACGAGGCTGCGCGCCTGCGAGAGTACTTGCTGCGCGGCGGCTTTCTGGTGGTCGACGATTTCCACGGAGCCTACGAATGGGCCGGCTTCGCGGCCAGCATGCAGCGCGTGTTTCCGGACCGCTCGATCGTCGAGATTCCCGAAACGGACCCGCTGCTTCACACCCTGTACGACCTCGACCACCGGACGCAAGTGCCAGGCATCCAGTACGTGTGGTCCGGAAGGACCTGGGAAAAGGACGGCTACACGCCGCATTGGCGGGGCGTCTACGACGACAGCGGTCGTCTGATGGTCGCCATCAACTTCAACATGGACCTTGGGGACGCCTGGGAACACGCTGACTTCCCGGAATATCCGGAGAACATGACCGCCCTGGCGTATCGTTTTGCGGTGAATTACGTCATTTACGCTATGACCCACTAGAGTGGTCGAAGGTGTTCGAATTCTTTTTCAAGTACCCGCTGGCGGCCTACCAGAAGGGCGAGTTCCTATTTGCCAGCGGCTTGCCCGGCTGGCTCCTGCCCCTGCTCGCGCTGCTTGCCGCGGCGGGGCTGCTCTGGCACGCGCGCCGCGTGCGGAGCCGCCTGGCCGGACCGGCTCTTTGGGCCGTCTGGGCCTTGCAGTGCGTGTCCGCCGCGCTGGTCCTGACCTTGGCCTGGCAGCCCGCCTTGGCGATCCAGTCCCTCAAGAACAGGCAGAACGCTGTAGCCGTGCTGGTCGACACATCCCGCAGCATGTCGTTCGGCGAGGCCGGCGTGTCGCGGATGGCCTCGGCTTCGGGTGCCTTGACGGAGCACGTGCTGCCGGCCCTGGCGGAGAAGTTCCGGGTCCGCCTGTTCGGATTCTCCGGCAAGCCGGAGCGGCTGGACTCGCTGCTGCCGGAGGACTTGCCCCCTCCGGGGGCCAGCAGCGGGGTGGGCGAGTCGGTGCTGAGCGTGCTGCGCGAATCGACGGCTCTTCCTCTGGGTGCTGTCCTGGTGGTCAGCGACGGCGCCGACAACACCGAGCGATTCGGCAGGGACATGATGGCGGAGATCCGCAAGTACAACGTCCCGGTTCACACAATCGGGGTCGGGCGCGAACGCATCGAGGGTGATATCGAGCTGTCGGAGGTGTCGGTCGCCGCCGAGTCGCTGCCGCGCTCGAGGGTCAGCGCGCAAGTCACGCTCCGGCACGACGGCCGGGAGGAACGACAGACCCGGATCACGGTCCGTGACGGTCCCAGCGTCCTTGCGAGCAAGCCGATCACGCTGCGCCCGGGCGAAACGGTGCGGCGTGAGTGGATCGACTTTGGCGCGGGCGAGGCCGGTGTGCGGAACCTGACCTTCACGGCGGAGCCGGTCCCGGGCGAGGAGATCGACGGCAACAACGTACGTCGCAAGGTGCTGGACGTACCGCGCCGCCGGCGTCGCATCCTCTACGCCGAGGGCGAGCCGCGCTGGCAGTACAAGTTCATGCGACGGGCGGTGCAGAAGGATGCCAGCGTCCAGCTAGTCACGATGCTGCGCACTTCAACCAACAAGTTCTACCGCCAGGGCGTGGACACTCCAGAAGAACTGGAGAAGGGTTTTCCGCTCGAGGAGGAGGATCTCTTCGCATACGACGCGCTGATCATCGGAAGCTTCGAGGCCGCGTTCTTCACGCCCAAGCAGCAGGTCGCGATCCGGGAGTTCGTCAGCCGGAGAGGCGGCACGCTGATGATGCTGGCAGGACGCAACGGCCTCGGCGCCGGCGGCTGGCAGCATTCCGAGATAGTGGACGCGCTGCCGGCGGCGCTCGAGCCCGGCGCAGGGTCCTTCCTGCGCGAACGGGCAAGCGTCGAGCTCGCCCCCCAGGGCCGCGATTCGCTGATCTGCCGACTCGACTCCGATCCCGCAAGGAATGCCGAGCTCTGGAACGAGATGCCGCAACTGGCCGATTTCCAGCTGCTCGGCGACTTGAAACCGGCGGCGGTGACGCTGCTCAGCGTGCGTCGCGGTAGAGACGCCCTGCCGCTGCTGGTACGCCAGAACTACGGGCGGGGTCGCGCGGCGATCTTCGCCACGGGGGGCAGCTGGCGCTGGCGGATGGGTCTGCCGAGCGACGACGAGCGGCACGACATTTTCTGGAGGCAGCTCCTGCGCAGCCTGGTCGCCAACACGGGCGGAACGGTTCGGCTGACGAGCACCCGCTCGAACTACGCGGACGAGTCGCGCGTGCAGCTCCGGGCCGAGGTGCGCGCCAAGGACTACACCCACGCCAACAACGCGCAGGTGACAGCCGTGGTGACGCCGGAAGACGGTCCGGCCGTGACGCTCGACCTCCGTCCGTCCGCCAGCGATCCAGGCATCTACGAGGCGGAGGTAGATGCCACCGGGATCGGCGTCTATCGGATCGAAACAGTCGCGCATCTAGGCGACGAGCGACTCGGGGCGGACTCGCTGCACGTGCGCAGGGAGGACGGCGTGGCCGAGTTCTTCCACCCGGAGCGGAATGCGAGTCTGCTGTCGCGGCTCGCCAGCCAGACCGGTGGCAAGTACTGGGAGCTGGACGAACTGGACGGGCTGCCGGCGGAGATCCGCTTCTCGGAAGCGGGCATTACGGCTCGCGAAGTGCTGGACCTTTGGGACATGCCGGCGCTGTTCCTCCTCCTGCTACTCTTGCGCGGTTCGGAATGGATGCTGCGCAAGCGTTGGGGTGTCGTGTGAGGCGCGTTCTTTCGCGATGCTGGCCCCGCGTCCTGCTGGGCGTCGCTATGGTCGCGGTTTCCGCGGGGCCCGCGCTGTCCGAGACGCACTTCCTGATCGTCGAAGGCCTCGGTGGCACGCACGGGTATGCCCAGCGGTTTCGGAACCAGGTCAGGGAAATGCTGCCCGCCCTCCGGCGCATGGCAGGCAGGGATGGCCTGGTCCGCGTGCTGGCAGGGACGGAAGCGACCGCCGTGCGCATCGAGGCGGCCTTCGGCGACTTCGCAGGGACGGTTGCTCCCGGCGACGCGCTCGCCGTTTTCCTGGTCGGCCACGGATCGCATGACGGCAAGACCTACAAGCTGAACATTCCCGGCCCGGACATCACGGCCAGCCAGCTCAGGGTTTGGCTCGACTCTGTTCCGGCGGCACGGCAACTCGTGGTCAGCACCACGAGTTCGAGCGGGGGCGCGCTCGAAACGCTGAAGTCGCCGCGCCGCGTCGTCATCACCGCGACCAAGAACGGACGCGAGAGGAACGCGACCGTGTTCGGCGATTACTGGGCGGAGGCGTTTGCTGAGCCTACTGCCGACACGGACAAGAACGAGAGCATTTCGGCGCTCGAGGCGTTCCGCTACGCAGAGAGCAAGGTCGAGGCGCACTTCGAGGAGAACAAGCGGCTGGCCACGGAGCATCCGCAGATCCAGGGCGACCGGCCGGAGAGCTTCTTGCTGGCGCGGCTCGGCGATGCCGCCGAGATGGCCGACGATCCGGCGAAGCGGTCGCTACTGCTGCAGCGCGAGGAACTGGAACGCAGGATCGCCGACCTTACGGTCCGGAAGGACGACATTGCGCAGGACGAGTACCTGGACGCCCTGCAGGCGCTGCTCCTGGAACTGGCCGAGTTGCAGGAGCGGATCGTTGCCGACGCCCCGTCCCCGGACGGAGGAGGGCGGTGACCCGCCTGGTCCTGGCATCGCTCGCGGCGTTGATCCTGCTCGCAGGCCCGCCGGATGCTTGGAGCCAGCGCGGCAACGAGCGAGGCTCCCGCGACCCCGCTCTGGAGCCTTGCGACGCCCACCATGACCGCGGTCGGATCGCCGAGGCGTCCGAGTGCTACCGCCGCGTCGTGCATGCCGGGGGACCTGCCGCGAAGGCAGAAGCCTACTGGATGCTGGGCGACCTCAAGACGGCCAATGACCGGTTCAGGGAGGCTGTCCGGCTGGAACCCGAGAACCCCGACCTGCGGGTGCGCTGGGGTCACCTGTACATCGATTCGCACCAGGACCAGGAGGCTGCGGCGCTGTTCCAGGAGGCTCTCGAGATCGATGACGGCCACGTGCCCGCCAAGCTGGGCATGGCCAAGGTGCTGGCCACGCGCTTCGATGGCAAGGCGATCGAAACCGTTGGCGAGGCGCTCGAGCAGCGTCCCAGGCAGGCGGAAGGGCACTTGCTCCTGGCCAGGATGGCGCTCGAGGAAGGCGACCTAGAGGAGGCGCGCGGCGCGCTCGACGCCGCGCTGCGCGAGTCGCTCGCGTTGAAGATCGCCCCTCTGGAAGCGTATGCGCTGCTGGCCTCGCTCGAGATGCTGGAAGGCAACCGCGACAACGAATGGGTCGGCAAGGCGCTCGAATACAACCCGAGATACGGCGAGGTGTACGCCAAGCAGGCGCATTTCTACGTGATCACGCGTCGCTACAGGGAAGCGACCGAACGCTTGCGAAAGGCCGTGCGCGTCAACCCTCGGCTGTGGAGGGCGCACGCGGAACTTGGGGTGAACCTGATGCGCGAGGGATTCGACGAGGAAGGCAGCCGCCATCTCGAGATCGCCCACGGAGGCGACCCGTACAGCGCCAAGTCGGTCAACACCCTGCGGCTGCTCGACCAGTACGACCGGTTCGAGACGTTCTCCAGCGAGGTTTCCGGCGAGGGGGAGCAGCCTCGCGCAGTCGTCCGCCTGGACCGCGAGGAATCCGCGCTTCTGCTGCCGTACGTCCTCGACCTCACTGAGCGGGCGATCGAGGCGTTTTCCAAGAAGTACGATTTCGAACTGGAACGCCCGGTGCGCGTCGAGCTGTACCCGAATCACGACGACTTCGCCGTGCGCACGATGGCCATGCCGGGCATCGGCCTGCTGGGGGTCACGTTCGGCTACGTCGTCGCCATGGACAGCCCCTCGGGACGCGAGCCGGGCGGGTTCCACTGGGGGACAACCCTGTGGCACGAGCTTGCGCATGTATTCACGCTGGAATCCACCGAGCATTTGGTGCCGCGCTGGTACTCGGAAGGGATTTCGATGTACGAGGAGTGGATGGCCGACCCGCGCTGGGGCGAGACCCCGACACCCGATTTTGTCTCGGCCGTGCGGAAGGGCGAACTGCTGCCCGTCGCCGAGCTCGACCGCGGTTTTATCCGTCCGCGGTACCCCGGCCAGGTTGCGGTGTCCTACCTGCAGGCCGGCTACGCCTGCCGCTACATCGCCGAGAGCTGGGGCGAGCGGAAGCTCGTCGAATTGCTGAAGGGATTTGCGGCGAACGAGCCGACATCATCCAATATCCAGGCCGTGCTGGGCATCGACACGGAGGAGTTTGACAAGCGGTTCGACACGTACCTCAAGGCCGCCCTGGGTCCCGCGCTCGACGGCATGTCTCGGTGGCGGCGCAACTTGAAACAGGCGCTGGAGGCAGCCCGGGAAAAGGATTGGGATGCGGTATTCGATCCCGCCCGCGCAGCCAAGGAGGCCTATCCCCAGCACGTGGATGACGGCTGCTCATATGTCCTTCTCTCGATGGCTCACGACGATGCCGGCGACCGCGACGCGGCGATCGAGGAATTGCAGCAGTACGAGCGGCTCGGCGGGCGCCGGCCCGACACGCTCAAGAAGCTCGGCCGCTGGCTCGAGCAGGAGGGCCGGGGCGCCGAAGCGGTCTACACCTACGAGGGACTGCTCTACAACTGGCCCCAGGACGAGGAGACCCACACCCGTCTGGGCGAACTGTACCTTGAGACAGGCGACACGGAACTGGCGAGGCGGGAGTTCGAGGCTGTCCTCGCGCTGGACCCCCTGGACCGCGCAGCAGCAGAGTACAACCTCGCGCGAGCCTACGTTAAGATAGGCGATCTCGCGAAGGCGCGCTTGCACGTACTGCAGTCCCTCGAGCGCGCGCCGACATTCCGCCCGGCCCTGCAGCTGCTGATGCAGGTCAAGCGATAGGAACAACGATGGAAACCACCTTGCTCTCTGAACAGGACACTGCCGCGACAGAGGATCTCGTCGCATCGTTCGGCGCTTCGATGAATCGGATTCGAGAGCAGGTGCGGCTCATTATCGTGGGCCAGGACGAGGTCCTCGACAATCTGCTCGTCACCTTGCTGGTCGGCGGGCACTGCTTGATCACGGGCATGCCGGGCACCGCCAAGACGCTGCTGGTGAGCACCCTGGCCTCGGCGCTCGGGCTGAAGTTCAAAAGGATCCAGTTCACTCCCGACCTGATGCCCACCGACATCACCGGGACGGACATTCTCGAAGACGACCGGGCGACTGGCCGTCGCAGCTGGACCTTCGTGCAGGGACCTTTATTCACGAATGTTCTCCTGGCCGACGAGGTCAACCGAACGCCGCCCAAGACCCAGGCGGCGCTGCTGGAGGCGATGCAGGAGCATTCCGTCACGGTTCGCGGCAACAGCTACCTGCTGACCCTTCCTTTCTTCGTGCTGGCGACGCAGAATCCGATCGAACTGGAGGGAACGTACCCGCTGCCAGAGGCGCAGCTCGACCGGTTCCTGTTCAACGTGGTGCTGGACTACCTCTCTCCCGAGCAGGAGGTGGAGGTGGTGGACCGCAACACGGCTGGCACGCCCTTGCCGAACGTCGAGCCGGTGACCACCGCCGAAGACATTCTGCGATTCCAGTGGCTGGTGCGCCAGGTCCCCATCTCCGAGCCGATTGCCCGTTACGCGGTTTCGCTGATCCGGTCGACGAGGCCCACTGACCCCGAGGCTTCAGACATCGTCAAGAAGTACGTGAACTACGGCGCGAGCGTACGGGCCACGCAATTCCTCGTGCTGGCGGCCAAGGCCAGGGCCTTGCTTGACGGGCGCTACCACGTCACTGCGGACGACCTCAGGGCGCTGGCCCTGCCCGTCCTCCGCCACCGCGTGCTGACGAACTTCTACGCGGAATCCGACAAGACGACGGTGGACGACGTCCTGCAGGCTATGCTCGAAGCCAGGCCGGCGCCAGCAGAAGGATAGCCCGCCATGCGACGACGGCACCGCCCGGGACAGACATTCGGGCGACACGCGTGATCCGATGGCGAGCCAGCAACTCCTCGATCCGGCGGTCCTACAGCGCCTCTCGAACATTGAACTTGTCGCGAAGACTGTCGTAGACGGCTTCCTGCACGGCTCGCACCGCTCGCCGCTCTTCGGATTCAGCCAGGAGTTCGCGGAGTACCGCGCCTACACGGAAGGCGACGACCCGCGCTACATCGACTGGAACGTGCTGTCCCGCACGGACCGGGTATACATCAAGCGGTTCCTAGGCGAGACCAACACCCACCTGATGATCCTGATGGATTGCAGCGCCTCGATGGGCTACGGGTCGGGCCCCCTGACAAAGCTCGACTACGCGCGGTACCTCGCGGCCTCGCTCGCCTACCTGTCGACCCGCCAGCACGACGCCGTGGGCCTGGTGCTGTTCGACGAGAAGATCCGCGAAGTGCGTCCGGCAGTGTACCGGCCGCGGCACCTGCAGGCGATCCTGCACGTGCTGGAACGCGCCGAGGCGTCAACCGGCACGAATCTCCACGTCCCGTTGCAGTCGCTGGGACGGCTTCTTCGCAGGCGCGGCCTGGTGGCGATGATTTCCGACTTCTTCGTCGACGCCGACGAGATCGTCAGCTCCATGCGCGCAGTGGCGTACCAGGGCCAGGACCTGGTTTTCTTCCATGTCCTGGACCCGAATGAGCTGAAGCCGGATCTTGCCTCGGCGGCCCTGATCGAGGACATGGAGACCGGGGAGGAGATGGAGGTTTCGTCCGAATTCGCGCGAAGAATATACCCCGGCCTAGTCGATGCCCATATCGAAGAAATGCGGAGGCGCGTGAACGGCGAAGGCGCCGACTACGTCCTGCTGAACACAGCGGAGCCCCTGGATCTCCCGCTTCGCGAGTACCTGCTGTTCCGGCAGAGGAGGCGCTGAATCCATGGATCTCCTTTCGCCTTGGTTCCTGGCCGGAGGGCTGGCGGTGGGCTTGCCGCTGTGGCTGCACTTGATGCGCCGCCGGAACCCGGTCCGGCTTTCCTTCAGTTCGCTGATGTTCTTCCGGAAGCGCACCGAAACCACCATCCGGGAACGTCGGCTGCAGTACCTGCTGCTGCTCGCCCTGCGGCTTGCACTCTTCCTGCTGCTCGCACTGGCCTTTGCCAAGCCGATCTGGGAACGGCCGCCGGCGGCGTTTGCCGGAGAAATCCCAAAGCTGCACATCGTGGCGCTCGACACCTCGCTCAGCATGCAGCACGGCGGCCGGTGGGAGGCGGCCTTGGCGGAAGCCGAGGATATCGTCGGCTCCTTGCGGGACAGCGACCGGGCCCAGATCTTGGCGAACGGTCCCTCCGTCCGTGTGCTGACCGCGGCGACCGGAGACGAGTCGGCCCTGCGCCGCGCCATGGCCGGGCTGCAGCCTACCGACGCGCGGAACAACTACGGCGACGCTATCGAGGCCGTCCGCGCCCTGGTCGCTGACGAGTCGGGGGCGGTCGAGGTCCATCTGATTTCCGATCTGCAGAAGTCGGCCATGCCGGCGCGGTTCCAGGATCTGGTTCTGCCGGGCTCCGCTGAGCTGACCGTCCATGACGTTTCCGGCGGCGAGTCGGCTAACTGGGCGATCGACAGCGTGCAGGGCTCATCCCGCCTGTACGGGGAAGATAGCCCCCGGCTCGAAGTGACCGTTGCCAGCTTCGCCGAATCGGCGGCCGCCAGGACCGTGACGCTCTGGATCGAAGGCCGTGTCGCCGGCACCGTGCGAAAGGAAGTTCCGGCCGGCGGCCGGACCGCGTTCGCATTCGAGATCGCCGACGCGCCTCGCGGGTTCAGCCGGGCGGAGTTCCGTCTCGACCCGCCGGACGACCTGCCGGCCGACGACATTCGCCGGCTGGCGCTCGACAACACCGAGCCGGAGCCGATCCTGTTCGTGTCGCAGGATTTCCGGAAGCGGGATCTCCTGTACTACCGCTCGGCACTCGAGGCGAGCGCCTCGAGCCGGTACCGTCTCGAGAGCGCCTCGCCCGGCGACGCCGAGCGCCTCGAACCGGGGCGCTTCGCCCTGGTCGTGCTCTCCGATGTCCCGCGCCTCGGCAGCGCATTCGGAACGCGTCTGCAGCGGTGGGTCGAGGCCGGCGGTGCGGTGTTCGTCGCCCTCGGTCCGAACAGCGCCCTGGCCCGTCGCTCCGCCCTGACGGACCACGAGCTGGAGCAGCCGCTGGCATCTGAGCGCGGCGGCGCCCCGTTCCAGGTGGCGGGCGAGGCGGACGGCTCGCACTGGGTGGCCAGCGAGGCCGAGGGCCTCCGTCCCGTGAAGTTCTTCCTGTACGCAAGGGTGCGGACGATGGAGGGCGACGCCGTGCCGCTGCGTCTCGGCAACGGCGACCCGCTCCTGATCGAGCGCGAGATCGGCAACGGGCGCGCAATGGTGTTCGCGTCGTCGCTGGACAACGTTTGGAACAACCTGCCGCTTACGCCGGTATTCGTGCCGTTCGTTACCGAAGCGGCGCGCAATCTGACGGGAGCCGAATCCGCGCGCGGGGGCGCGATTCTCGGCGGCGTGCTCGAGCTCGGTGTCCGGCGGGGCGCCGGCGCGACGGTGCAGGTTCTCGATCCTGCCGGGGAATCGGTCCTGAACCTCTCCGACTCGGTCAGCAGAGAAGCTCTTGCGCTCGAGTCGGTCGGCTTCTACGAAATTCGGGGCGGGAGCCATCCGGAGGTCCTCGCGGTGAACCCCGACCCGAGGGAATCGAACCTCCGACAGGTGGAGGAGGACACGCTGGAGCTCTGGCGCTCGACCGGCGGCTCCGAGCCGTCGCAGGCCTCGGCGGCCGGCGTTGCGCCGCCATCCGCGCCGCCTTGGCGGATCTGGCGCCTGCTGCTCGGCCTGCTCCTGCTGGCGGCACTGCTAGAATCATTCGTGGGAAATCGGCACTTGGATGCCGTCAGGGGGGATTGAGTCAATGCTATTCGATCAGCAGGCCCAAACCGGCAGCACCCTTGACGAGTATCTGGCCTCCATTGCAAGGCGCCTTCGGGCCGCCGTCGCTTCCCGGGGCGCCGGCGCCATCGCGCTGACCGCGCTGCTGTCCACGGCAGCCTGCGTGTTCCTTGCCAACAGGTGGGCGTTCTCGCCGGCCAGCGTCGTCGGCTCGCGCACCTTTCTCTTCGCGACGCTTGCAGCCGTGACCGTCGCGCTGCTGGTAGTGCCCCTGCGCCGCCTATTGCGCAGCCCGGCCTTGCAGCGCGCCGCGGACGAGGCCGAACGCCGCTCGCCTGATTTTAACGGCCGGCTGCGGACCTGGGCGGACGAGACCGCCCGAGCGCAAGCCCGCGGGCAGTCCCCGAGCCCGCTGCTCGGGCTGCTGGCGCGCGACACAGTCCAAGCTGCGGCATCAGTGCCGATCGACTCGGTTGTCAGCAGGGCGACGACCTTCGCGTTTGCCGCCACCGCTTGTTTCGGCATGCTGTCCCTGCTGTGGCTCGGCACCGCCGGGCCGGGTTACTGGCAGTATGGCACCGCGAAGCTATGGGCGGGCTGGTTCCTGACGCAGGACGAGCCGCTTTACGAGCTGCTTGTCGAGCCGGGAGACACGACGATCCGCCAGGGAGGGCGGTTGGACGTGACTGCGGAGATCGTCGGATTCGAACCCGGGTCGGTGGAGATCCACGCCAAGTTCGAGAGCAGCGTGGACTGGGAGCGGGCACCGATGGGTCCGCAGCTGCAGGGATCCGGGTACGAGTTCGCGTTCTCGACGGTGCGGGAGCCGCTGCGCTACTACATCGAGGCGGGCCGGCTGCGCAGCCGCGAGTTCATCGTGGATGTCGTCGCGATGCCGTCCGTGGAAAACATCAGGCTGGAGTACGAGTACCCTGCTTGGAGCGGACTGGATCCGGTCGTGCAGGACCCGGGCGGGGACATCGTGGCGGTCCCGGGCACGCGCGTCGCGATTACCCTGACGACCGACAAGGAGCTTGAGCACGGCCTGCTGGTCGTGGGCGACGAAGAGGTCGCCCTGCGCCGCAACCGGGCCGAAGTCGAAGTTGGGCAGGATTCCGCCTACCATGTCGCAGCGATCTACCAAGGCGAGCGCGTCCGGCTGACCGAGGACTACTTCATCACGGCGGTGCCGGACGAGAAGCCGAAGGTCAAGATTCTCGAGCCCGGGCGGGACTGGCGGGCGAGCAGCATCGAGGAAGTGGCCGTGAGCATCGAGGCTAGCGACGACTTCGGGCTGCGCGGACTGGAACTGCGTTACGCAGTGAACGGAATCGAGGGGCAATCCGTGACATTCTCGGCGCGGCCCGGCGCGAAGAGGGTGTCGCGCGGCCACGTCTTTTATCTGGAGGAGCTGGGAACGGCAGGCGGCATCGCCGAGCTGGCGATCCCCGAGGGCGGTGATGCGCTGCCGCCCCCCGCGCCGGAGGCAGGGCTTCTGCCCGGCGACCTAGTCAGCTACTACGTGGTTGCGAAGGACGCCAAGCGCGAGATTCGCAGCGACATGTACTTCATCAACGTCCAGCCGTACGAGCGCCGGTTCTCCCAGTCACAGCAGGCAGGCGGGCAGGGCGGGCAGGGGCAGCAGCAGGACGAGATCTCGCGACGCCAGAAGGAAATCATTCTCGCGACGTGGAACCTGATCAACGAGCGCGATGCCGAGGACGGCCGGGAGGAGAGCAAGTTGCGCGAGAGCGCGACGATGCTGTCCGAGTTGCAAGGCACGCTGATGGTCCAGGCCCAGACGCTTGTCGAGAGGACGCGGGCGCGCGAGCTGACCCAAACGGATCCGAAATTCGCCCAGTTCGCGGAGTATCTCGAGCAGGCGGCCTCGTTCATGGAGCCTGCTGCCGAGGCCTTGGCGAAGTTCCGCTTGGATGACGCCGTCGGACCTGAGCAGCAGGCCCTGCAATTCCTGCTGCGCGCGGAGAACCTGTTCGTCGACATTCAGCTTTCGATGTCCCAAGGCGGCGGCGGGGGTGGCGGCGCCTCGCGCGACCTGGCCGAGATGTTCGAGCTGGAAATGGATCTGGAAAAGAACCAGTACGAGACGGGCGGCGGCTCGTCCGGGCAGCAGATCGATCAGGAGATCGACGAGGCGATGAAGAAGCTCGAGGAGCTCGCGCGCCGCCAGGAGCAGCTCGCCGACCGGGCGCAGGACCGTTCCCAGACGAGCTTCGAGCAGCGATGGCAGCAGGAGATGCTGCGGCGCGAGGCGGAAGACCTGCAGCGCGACCTGGAACAGCTGCAGCGTAGACAGGAAGGCCGCCAGCAGCAGGCTAGCGGGCAGAGCGGCCAGGGTTCGCAAGGCCAGAGCTCGTCGCGCGGCGGGTCCGGAACGCGGCAGCAGCTCGACCAGGCGATCCAGCAGCTCGAGCGCGCCGCCAAGGAAATGGAAAGCGGAAGCCAGGGCGGCGATCCCCGCACGGCCTCGGCGGCCGCCCAGCAGGAGCTGCAGCGGGCCTTGGAGTCGCTGCAGCAGCAGCGGCAGCAGCAAAGCGAGTCGGCGCTTGCCGAGCTGGCGGAGGAATCGGCGCGACTGGCCGAAGAGCAGGAAGGCGCCGCAGCGAGACTGCAGGAATCGCTCAAGGTCGCGCTTGAGGCGCTGAAGGCGCGGGGCGGGAAGCAGAACGGCCCCCTTCCAACCGGCATGACGAGGGAGGAAGAGATCGACCTTGCGGGGCAGAAGAGCGATATGGGACAGCGGCTCACCGAGATCGAGCAAGGGCTGCAGCGCCAGGCGCGGGCGCTTCGCGGGCGCAACGACGAGGCATCGAAGGCCTTGCTGAACGCGCTCATGGAACTGCAGCAATCCGAGGTGGCCCCCGCCATCCAGTACGCCGCGGACCTGATTCGCCGGGGTTTGGCCCCGTACGCGGCCAGCAACGAAGAGGCCGTCTCCAGAGCATTGCGGCGCCTGCGCGACGACATCAAGGAAGCCGGGCAGCTCGCGCAGCGGGATAGCGCAGGCCAGGACCGCGGACTGGCCAGGCTTCTGTCGGACGTCGAGCGGCTCCGGCGAGGCCTCGAGGAAGCGGCGGGTCCGGGCGAGCGGCAGGGCGAGAATCCGGGCGAGGGGCAGCAGCCAGGTCAGGGACAGAGGCCCGGCGAAGGGCAGCGCGGCCAACGGCCGGGCCAGCAGGGAGCCCAGGCGCGGGCAGGTGATCCGAACCAGCAAGGCCCGGCCGCCGGTCCGGGAGGGGCTGCCGGCGACCGGCGAGGAGGCTGGAGCAACTGGGGATCCGCCGGCGACCGCCGCTGGCGGGGAGGTTTCCCTCCGATTGGCAACGATCCTATCGCCTTGGAGCGAATGGAACGTGCCTTGGAAGAGGGCATTGCGGAGGTGCCTCGCCTGACCCGAAGCACGCGCGCGCAGGAAGAGTTCGACCCGCAGGACATTGCGGAACTACGGCAATTCGCCCGGGAACTCGGCGACGGGAGGTTCCGCGGGAACCCCGAACTGCTGGAGGAGGAGTACCGCAAGATGCTGGCTCTGCTCGAGCAACTCGAGGTCACGCTGCGTCGGCAAGTCGAGCTTGACGATAAGGAAGAGGTGCGCGCAATCGTGTCCGAGACCGTGCCTGAACCGTATCGCGAAGCCGTGGCGGAGTATTATCGAAAGCTAGGGGCGGCGCAATAGACCGCGCCAACCTGCGAGACTGCGCGGCGGTAGTGGCGAGCATGAGGGAATCGCATCGGACCGATCAGGCCGGAACCCGCATCTTTCCGGCCTTGCGGGGCCTTGCCGGCGGGGTTCGCGGGCGGATCGTCCGCTCCGAGGTCGAAGGCGGGCTGCGTCTGGGCGCGTTGAAGAACGGCACTCGCGTCTTCGTCCAGACGGTGAACCGGATCTACCAGCTCCAGATTCTCAACGGCCAGACCTGGATCTCCGGTCACCCTGAATTCTGCCCGCAGCCGGTGCCGGTGAGCGTCCGGGGGTCGAGCTGGGGTGGCTCCATGTTGAAGGTGGCCTATCTCGGCCGCGGCATGTATATGGAGTTCCATCACCCGAAATACTCGACTGTCACCACATCGCGGATCGTTTCGATCCGACTGGATTGAGGCCAGGGCCCGCCCGGACGGCTATTCCACAAGCGTTGCGACGTGACTGGCTACTCCGGCGGCGAGTCCCTCTAGGCTGTACCCGCCCTCCAGCGCCGACACGATGCGGCCCTCCGCGTGCTTGTCCGCGACATCGCGAAGCAGCAGCGTCATTTCGCGGAAGTCCTCGTCCTCAAGCCGGAACTGCCCCAGAGGGTCCCCGAGCCGGGAGTCGAATCCGGCTGACACCATCACCAGGTCCGGCCGGAAAGCGTCCGCTGCCGGCATCAGCCTGTCGCGGAACGCACCGAGGATCTGCTTGCGGCCGGAACCCGCCGGGAAGGGGCAGTTGATCGTCGTGCCTGCGCCCGCGCCGTCCCCGGTCTCCCCCGCGTCGCCGGTCCCCGGATACCAGGGGGACTGGTGAGTGCTGAAGAACAGGACGTCAGGGTCCGAGTAGAAGATGTCCTGGGTTCCGTTGCCGTGATGCACGTCCCAGTCCGCGATCAGTACCCGGCCCAGGCCGTGTCTGAGGATCGCATGGCGGGCGGCGACGGCGACGTTGTTGAAAATGCAGAATCCCATGCCGTGGTCCGGGCGGGCGTGATGGCCCGGCGGCCGGAGGGCGCAGAAGGCTTGGTCGGCTTCGCCCGACACGACGGTGTCGACCGCAGCGCAGACAGCGCCGGTCGCGGCGAGGGCAGCTGCGAGCGAACTTGGCCCGACATGCGTGTCGCCGGTAGACAGCATGCGCCTGCCCGCGCCGATTTCGCGCTCGACGAGATCGATGTATGCCGAGCCGTGGCAGAGGCGCAATGTGTCGGTGTCGGCCTCCCCGGCCTGCAATCGCTTCATGCGCGCGTCCAGCCCGGTCGACTCGAGGACGCTCATGACGGCATTGAATCGCTCCGGGCGCTCCGGGTGGCCGTGGGGCGTCCGATGGGCAAGGGATGCTTCGGGGGCTAGGAATGCGGTCGACGGCATAGCTTGGATTCTAGCCCGCTCTCGGCTGGCAGGCGCGGTCCGGGCCGCCAGGAGGGATCGGCGGGCCAACGTTGCACTAACCATGCGCCTGAACATCCCGTTCGAATCCGAGGCCAGCCCTCGGGTCGAAACGCCGGTGACGGACGATGCAGGGTATCGGACTTCCTGGATCGGACATCGTGAAGGTGCTGGATGACGGCGATGATTTCTAGCAAGCCGGCCCCGCGACGGGATTTGACGGGGCGGTGGGTTCCCCAGAAGCCGCTGGCAGGGCGGAGGCAACGCAAGCCCGTCTTGGCACGGGTGGCGCTACGCTCTGGCAGCGCGCAATAATCGAGCTAACGTGCTTTCCGCCAAGCTGCGCTCGAATTGGCCCGCCCTGGCGGTCGTGCTTTGCGCGACCATGCTCATCGTCCTCGCCGGGCTGCAGTTCGCCTGGACGGGCCAGTTGAGCCAGGCGCAGGAAGCGATGATGCAGAACGCCCTCTCGAACTCGATGCGGCAGTGCGAGCAAGCGATCGAGCAAGAGCTGATGTATCTCCTGGTGCAGTTCCAGCCGCGCGCCCGAGGCGCCCGGCAACAGGCGTGGAACTTCTATTCAAATCTCTACGCCCTCTGGGCTCAGACCGCTTCCCATCCCCAGTTGATTCGGCGGATGCTCTTCAATTCCTACGGCCCGGACGGTTCGAGCGTGCTCCGTGAGTTGTCTCAAGGAGCGGTTCCGGCATCCATCGCGACGTGGGATGGCGAGCTTGCCGGGTTGAGAGACGCCCGCGATGTCGTGAGCGACAGGCGCGGGCGCGAGCTGCGACCATTCGCATGGACGGTCTACCCCGATGCGCAGGCCCTCGTCCGTCCGGAGCAGTACGGCCGGAATCCCGACCGGGAACAGGACGGCGTTCCCCGGCCGGGCTTGGTTGGCCACTTGATCGTGGTTCTGGATTGGGCTTACATAACGGACACTCTGCTGCCCGAGATTGTCGGCAGACTGTTCTCAGGCCCAGACGGCGAACAGCTCTACGAAGTGGCGATTTCGGCGGGGAGCGACTCGAGGGTTCTGTATCGATCGGACCCGGCAATCGGATCCGACTGGCTGGCAGGAGCAGACCGTCGGCGGCGATTCCGGCTGCTCAGGGATCCTTCAGTGAGAGGTCCGGGTCCTGGTGGGGGCACTCCAGGCGATGATAGGCGCCGGACCGGCGTGCTGGGAGGGCGAAACGACCGCCCGCGCGGCCCGGAGGGCGTCTCCGGGCCTGGCCGGCGTCCTCCCACCGCCGGGCGTCCGCGCGTCGTCGTGGCGGGCGGCAACTCGATTCCGGAACTGGAGATCGCAGCCACGCATATTTCCGGATCGCTCGCAGGAGTCGTGGAGCGGCAGCGCGCGCGCAGCCTCGGGACCGGGCTGGGAGTGCTGCTGGTCCTGGCTGGCGCCATGGCGCTGGTGGTCGTCTCGGCCCGGCGCGCGGAGCAGCTGGCCGGGATGCAGATGGAGTTCATCGCCGGAGTTTCGCACGAGTTGCGGACACCGCTGTCCGTGATCCGCTCCGTCGGCGAGAATCTGGCCGACGGTGTGGTGCGAGCCGACGCGCAAGTCCGCCGGTACGGGGAACTGATCCGGGATCAGGGCCTCCGGCTGAGCGAGATGGTGGAGCAGACGCTCCAGTTCGCCGCGTTGGAATCTGGCAAGCGACGATTCCATTTCGTGTGGCTGGACCCGGCAAAGGCCGCGGGGAACGCGCTGGATCTGGCCCGGCCGATGATCAAACAAGCCGGGTTTGCTCTCGAGCTCGGCGAGGACCAGGGTCTGCCGCTCGCGAGAGTGGACGAGAAGGCGGTACAGCAAATCCTCGCGAATCTTCTCAGCAACGCGGTGAAGTACGGCGAGCCGGGCCGCTGGGTGCGGGTCGAGACCGGCGCCGACGAAACCAATGCCAGTTCCGGGGTGCAGATCCGGGTATGCGACCGAGGGAAGGGGATTCCGGCGTCCGATGCGGGCCGGGTCTTCGATGCGTACTACCGCGGGGCTGCCGCCGTCGAGGAGGGCATCCAGGGATCGGGCCTAGGGCTGAAGCTGGCGAGGGATCTGGCGCTCGGAATGGGAGGGCACCTGTCGCTATGCAGCGAACCGGGCAAGGGTAGCGTCTTCACCCTCCATCTGCCAACGGAGTCCCAAGCGAACGCCTAGGGTGCAACTATGTCGCGAGTCTTGTTGGTCGAGGATGAAGCAGGTATCCGCGTCACCGTCGAGGACCGCCTAGGGGCGGAAGGCTATGAAGTCGAGATCGCAGAAGACGGTGTGGCGGGCTACGAGCGCGCCCGCCAAGGCGGTCTCGATCTCATCATTCTCGACTTGATGCTGCCGAAGAAGCCCGGGCTTGAAATTTGCCGGGACCTGCGCAACGAGGGCATACCGACCCCAGTCCTGATGCTGACTGCGAAGGGCCAGCTGATGGATCGGGTGGAGGGGCTGAAGACGGGCGCGGACGACTATCTGGTCAAGCCGTTCGAGATGCTGGAACTTCTAGCGCGCATCGAAGCGATATTGCGGCGCGACCGAATGAAGGAGCGTGCCGGCAACCCCCAGACCTATCGATTCGGGGACGTCCGGGTCGACGCGAAGCAGGCGGCGGTGTTCCGCGACGGCGAGCAGCTGCAACTCTCCGCCAAGGAATACCAGCTGCTGCTTTACTTCGTGCAGCACCCTCGCGAGACTCTGACACGGGACGTGCTGCTGCGCGAGGTGTGGAACTATCAGGCGGAACTCTCGACGCGGACCGTGGATGTGCATGTAGGCTGGCTGCGGCAGAAGGTCGAGACGGAGGCGAAGAAGCCGCGCTGGATCGTCACTCGCCACGGGATCGGATACATCTTCGATCCAGAATAGGCTGGGCGGGGTTGCTGCTAGACTCAAGGCAGTCATGGATCGAAGGCGCTTTCTGGCCGCGGCCGTGGCGAGCGGTGCGACGGCGCGGGCGGCCCAGCAGCGCAGAGTGCTGCTGCCCACCGACACACCGGACGAGCTCGGCTTCCGGATCATGTGGTACAACCCGGTGCCGCCGATCGACAAGAGTTCGTATCGGCTCGAAGTTGGCGGGATGGTCGAAAGACCCCGCGAACTGGCAGCGGACGAGTTGAGAGCCTATCCGAAGATCGAGCAGTCCACCCGGCTCAAGTGCGTGCAATGCTGGTCCGCGCGTACGACTTGGGGAGGCTTCCGCTTCGAGGAACTCGTCGAAGACGTCAAACCGCTTGGCGGGGCGACTGCGGTTCGCATCGATTGCGCGGATAAGTGGTACGAGTACATGTCCCTTGAGGAGATGGCCGAGCCGGGCGTCATGGTGTGCCTCGAGATGGCGGGGAGGCCGCTGACCGACCAGCATGGCGCGCCGCTGCGCCTGCTAGCTCCATCGAAGTACGGCTACAAGTCCGCCAAAATGGTGACGAAAATTACATTTGTCGAGGAAGGCGGCGGATCGATGGCCTGCGATATTGGGCCGTACTATTCGCCATCCGGTGAGATCCTGCCGGGCTACGACCATCCGCTGGACCTAGGCGCCAACATGCGCAAGAAGATCCCTGGCGGGGAGATCGTCGCCTACTGATGCTCAAGCTGCCGAAGCGCGACTTTCTCAAGCTCGCCGGCTTGGCGATCGCGGACAAGCTCGTCCCCTCGTGGGTCCGGGCTCGTCCGGCTGAAGCTGCGGGTGACGACCGTAAGGTGATCGTCGTCACTTTCGGGGGCGGGTGCCGCTACCAGGAGACGTTCATGCCCGAGGGGTTGCGGAACATCCCGCGGCTGTCAGGCTTGAAGCCGGAGGGCCGGTTCTTCTCGAACTGCGTGAATAGCGGCGTGCTTTCCCACTACAACTCGACGTCCAGCATCGTCACCGGGAACTGGCAGCGTGTAGACGATTTCGGGTTCGAGCGGGCCGCGAGCCCGACGATCTTCGAGTACTATCGGAAGGCGAAGCAGAGGCCCGCAACCGATGCATGGGCCATCTGCACGAACAAGAGCTTCGCCTCGATGGGAGCGACCCGGGTCCGGGGCTACGGCGAAGGCCTCGGTGCGAACGTGGTCCTGCCGAAGCAGCTGCTGCTGGAAGCGGTGGACGAGGTCATCAAGCGCGACTTGGACCAGGGCGTGGCGGATCGCGACAACGTGCTGCGGCAGCTGGAAGGCATCCTGAATGCTGGCTACGAGGGCATCGGCTGGACGATCTTCCGGGGCGGGAGGCAGCTCGACAGGCAGGTCAAGGAGACGCTCAAGCGCGGGTTGGTGGAGTACATCTACGGCCCGGAAGCCCCGAATTCCGGCGACGAGCTGACGTTCTTCGTGGCGAGAGAGGTCATGCGGGAGTTCGCGCCGCGGCTGACGCTGGTGAATTTCTGGGACATGGACGTAGCCCACTGGGGCGCGTACTCGCTCTACTTGCAGGCCGTCACGAAGACCGACCGCTTGTGCGGCATGCTCTGGGACGAGGTGCAGTCGAATCCTGCCTACAAGGACAAGACGACTCTGCTGATCCTGCCAGAACTGGGCAGGGACGGGGATCAGGACACCGCGAACGGATTCCTGAATCACCGCAGCGGCGACCCGTCCTGCCGAAATGTCTGGATGCTGGCGCTCGGAGCGGGGCTCGAGAAGGGCGAGACCGATCGCCCGATCTCGCACGTCGACGTTGCGGCGACTGCGGCCGCCATGCTCGGCATTCCCAGAGCCGACGTGCAAGGGCAGCGAATCGGCGAGATCCTGGTCTGAGTGGCAGCGTCCGGTGTTGCCCTAGCGCGTCGACCTCAGACCGGTTGCTCGAGGTGGATGACCGAAATCCGCGCCGGTGCGCCGTCGTGGCAGGACCGGGGGTGACAGGTACGCTCGGTATCTTCGTATTGGAAAGGTCTTCGGTCTTGCCGCATCGGTGAATTCCATCATTGATCGTCCGCGATGCGAGCAATCCAGCACCTTGGTGCCCGCCGTCTTAGAAGAGCCCCGTGGACGCACTTTCGATAGTTGGCGCCTACGACAAGACTCGCGCCTCATGGCAACCGCTGGATTCCCCGATTGGCCCGGTGCCCGTTGAAGTGCGACACCCGACGTGTCGAGTGACGACGCGGACTAGCGTTTTCATGTTGCGGTGAGGCCAGGCAGCGGTGCGCCCCTCTCTGGTCGGTTGTCCTTCCCAGCTCATGCGAGAGCAACGATTCCAGCAGTAGCAGTCGAGAGTATCGTTCCTAGCGACAACTTGAGCTTCAGAAGTTCGAAGGCGTTTCTCTGCAGCTTCTTGCGGCGAGGGATCGGTCTTGGGTTGAATTCCGGTACTTGGGGCGGGCGGAGTGGACCGGCCGAGCATCTCGCGGTGCCAACGCGCTTGGACAGGCGCCGGCACTGCTCTGGCGCAGGGCGGGGCCTCCTGCCATAGCTTGCGAAACATCGGTCCGTTGGTCCCCTTCGTCGTGGAGATCGGCCTTGCTCGAATCGCTCAGGACATCACAAGTCTTTTTTTACTCATGCTTTACGTGGTGCGCGATCAGACGCGGAACGATGTTTCGGGGAGATGCGTCCAGTCCAGCACGGGCCGTCGATCACAGCGGCTCGAGAACAACCGTAACCCACGGAGAAAGACCAATCATGATCAGAATTCTAGCTGCTCTCACAACGCTATTTTGCATTGGGGGAGCCTTCGCGCAAGTTCCGCAGAACGACGTCCGCATCCGGGTCCCCGAGGCCCTGCAGCAAACGCTCAGCCTTCACGACAGCCAAATCGACCGGCTGCGGGAGAACGACCGAGCCTTTCGAGACGAAGTGCGCCCGCTGGTGCGCGCGTATTCCGACAAGGCGCGAGAATTGCGATCCGAGACGCGCGCCGACCCGCCGAACGAATCCGTCATCGGCACAGTCACCATGGAACTCGAGGACCTGCGCCAGCAGATCGAAGACTTGCGTGCTAGGTACCAGGAAACGGGCCGTGCGCTGCTCAGCTCGCAGCAACTCTCGATTCTAGTGCGGATCCAGGATGCCGCAGGACTGCTCGACGCCGTGCAGGAAGCGATCTCGTTCAACTTGGTGGCTGCCCCTGAGAGTGATGACGAGGACCGCAGAAGCAGCCGCCAGGACGGATCAGAGACGGGGCCGCCGATAGGGTCCCCTCAGAGTTCTCGGCATCTCTGTTCTCAAGCCCGCGGGCGCTCGCCTCGCGGGCTTCTTCGTGTCTCTCCATTGCCCGGCTTCGGCGCGGCCAGCCGTTGAATGCCTCGACCCTTAGACTGAAGAAGCAGAAGATCCGAATCTATGGAACCAAGACTGGTGCCATGATTTCATTGAAGGGGCGGCTGCGGGCGAAGCGGCCCTGCGATGGAAGTAGAGAAAGGAACGAACATGACCAAGACACGAATCCTTCTTGCAACCCTGCTTTGTCTGGGGAGCGCCTTTGGCCAGGAGCCGCGTCCGGATAACATCATCGGCGTCCCGCCCGACGAACTGGGAGTTGCAGGCTTTCTTCTCGGGGGCATCCCCCTCGGAGGTATCGAGGCGCTTCAGGAGGCGCTCAGCCTCAATGAAAGACAGATCGAAAGACTCAGTGAGATCAACTTTGCCCTCGAGGACGAGACCTTCCCATTGGCTCGCGAAGCCTTCGAAAAGAACTGGGAGTTGCGGCGCGCGCTGCGTGCCACACCGCCGAACGAAGCCGTATTCCTCATGATCGGCGCGGATCTAAAGCGGATTGACGAGCAGGTCCGGAGCGTGACGGCCGAGCACCGGGAGATGGCTCGCGCGATCCTGAGCGTTCAGCAGATTGCAGTCCTGGGCCGCCTCGAGGCGGCCCTCGGGTTACTGCGAGCCGCGCAGGAGGCGGTCCGTGTCAACCTGATCGCCGGGCCGGGCGGCTATCCTGCCGGGCCACTGACGTTAGGCCTATTCGGGTTAGGCGGCTTCGGCCTGATCGGTGGTCTCTTAGGTCCCTTCGACGAACAGTCCAATCCGCCGGCCATGGATTGGGGCATGGTCGGAGGTGGCCGCTAGAATCGCTGCTAATGCACTCGTCGCCGGATCCTGCTCGGCGTCGCCGGGCGATTCTCGTCGCCGGGATTCCTGCATTCGGACGCCTCGGGTCAAGTCTTCGTGCCTAGGAAACGCCAGTTGTTCCGGTCGACCACGCCGCTTGGCCGCGGCGACCTTGGATCGCCGCCCTCGTAGAAGCTCTAGCATGCGAGCGTCCAGCAGTCACTTGCGCTTGCTCGGTTTCAAACCACCGACCTTCTGCTTGCGGTCGCTCAGCGCGCGAATTGGAGCGCGGAGTTCGCAACGGCACGGCGGGCTGGTCCGCTCCAAGGCCTTAGCGATCGCCGGGCTGGCGGCCCTGGCATGCATCCCTGAGCTTGCGGCGCAGTGTCTGGAGGTGCGGGTCCTCGACCCTGCTTCGGCTCCGGTACCGACTGCTGTCGCGTCAATCGGCGGCAAGGAAGTGCCGGCTGGCAGTGACGGCGTCGCTCTAGTGTGCGGCCTGGGCGACGGGCCGCACACCGTCCGGATCACGGCCTCCGGCTTCAACATCCTGGAACTGACCGTCGAAGAGCCGTCGGGAGAGGTCACGGTCGTGCTGGAGATCGAGACGCTCGCACAGGATCTTGTCGTTGTCGGCAGCCGCGCCGAGGCTAGGGCGGCGACTGAGTCGATCGTGCCCGTCGACCTTCTTCCGGCTTCTGAGTTCGCCGAGCAAGGCGACCCAGACGTGCTCAACCAGCTCCGCAACGTCGTGCCGTCGTTCAACGTCAACGTCCAGCCGATTAGCGGAGGTGCAATGATCGTTCGCCCGGCGAACCTGCGCAACCTAGCGCCGGACCATGTGCTGGTGCTAGTCAACGGCAAGCGGCGTCACCGCGCCGCGCTCATTGCCTGGCACGGCAACGGCGTGTCCGACGGGTCTCAGGGCCCCGATGTGTCCCCGATCCCTTCAATCGCGCTACGGCAGGTCGAGGTCCTGCGCGATGGCGCCTCGGCCCAGTACGGATCGGACGCAATCGCCGGCGTGTTGAACTTCACCCTCAAGGACAGCCGGAGAGGAGGATCGTTCGAGGTCCGTACCGGCCAGTTCTACGAGGGAGACGGGAACCGCCTGGTGTTCGCCGGCAACGTCGGTCTGCCGCTTGGCGAGGGCGGCTTCGCCAATCTCAGCTTCGAGTACGGAAATTCGCAGCCGACCAGCCGCAGCATTCAGCGTGATGACGCGAAAGCGCTGATCGCAGCAGGCAACCAGCACGTACTCACTCCAGTTGTGCAGGTCTGGGGCTCCCCGGAATTGAACGACGATGTCAAGCTCTTCGGCAATTTCGGCAAGCTGGTCAGCGAATCCACGCAAGTCTACGGTCATGCCAACTATGCCAGCCGGAAGGCGACCGGCGGCTTCTTTTTCCGGAATCCGAACACCCGGGCAGGCGTGTACAGCATCGACCGTGGTCGGTCGCTGCTCGTTGGTGACGCGCTCGACGCGCGTGACGGCGTGGCGGACGGCTCGGCGAATTGCCCGCCCGTCTCGATTGTCGACCATGCGCCGGACCAAGCTGCTCTCTCCCGCGTGTTCGCGGATCCGGATTGCTTCACGTTCCAGGAACTCTATCCCGGCGGCTTCACGCCACAATTCGGGGGTCACTACAGAGACAGCTCGCTCGTCGGCGGCGTCCGCGGCCAGTTCGCCAGCGGGATGACCTGGGATGCTAGCGTGGGCCTGGGCTCGAGCGAGGTGGACTTCTTTATCTTCGACACCGTCAACGCTTCGCTCGGCCCGGAATCCCCGACAGCGTTCAAGCCGGGAATCTACCGACAGGAAGAGCTCAACTTGAACATCGACTTCGCCTATGCAGCGAGCGAAATGGTCCACGTGGCCGCTGGTGGGGAGATTCGCAACGAGAAGTTCTCGATTACGCAGGGCGACCAGCCTTCTTGGGAGCTCGGGCCCTATCTCCGGCAGGGCTTCAGCGCCGGATCGAACGGATTCGCGGGTTTCAGTCCTCTGGCGGCGGGTATCTGGAACCGTCCCAATGGGGCGGTGTACGCAGACATCGAGATCTCCGACGCCCTAGACAGGTATACCCTGGATGGCGCGATGCGGGTCGAGCGCTTCGCCGGGTTCGGAGGGACAGTCAACGGCAAGATCGCCGGTCGCATCGAGCTGAGCAGGGCGCTAGCCGTCCGCTCCAGCTGGAGCACCGGATTCCGCGCGCCGACGCCTGGCCAGCAGAACGCGTACAACCTGTCATCGCAGTGGGATCCCGGCCTGATGGACCTAGTCAACGTCGGCACGATCCCGTCGACCGCCGAAGTCGCGGCGCTCAGGGGCGGCCGGGCTCTCGAACCGGAAAAATCGGTCAACTTCACAGCAGGAGCCGTTGCGCAAGACGGGCCGGTGCTGGTGACGGCAGACTACTTCCGCATCGCGATCAGCGACCGGATTGCACTCACGAGCGACTTCGTGCTGAGCGCGGCTGAAGTGCGGAATCTGCTGGCCGAGGGAGTGGCCAGTGCACGGAACTTGAATGAGTTCCGGTTCTTTACCAATGACTTCGACACACTGACCCAGGGCATTGATATCGCGGCCACGCTGGTTCCGACGCCTCACACGGAAATCACGTTCCTCTTCAATCGCACAGACACCGAGGTTGTTCAGTTCAATCCGGAAGTCGTGTCGGCGCTGCGCATCAAGCAACTCCAGGAGAGCTTGCCGACCACTCGCTGGAACGCAGCCGTGAAACGGGAGTTCGGGCGCTTCACCGTACTTGGACGCGTGAGCTATTACGGCGGCTGGTTCGACGATGACGACAACCAGGACTACACAGGCAAGCATCTCGCGGACTTCGAACTATCGTTCCTGTTGCGACCGGGCCTCAAGCTGGCTGGCGGCGCTCAGAACGCGTTCAACACATATACCGACCGGAGTCGGCTGGGCTCAGCGGGCCCAGGGAACCTCTACAGTCAGTTCTCTCCGTTCGGTTTCGACGGCGGCTACTACTACCTGCGTCTCAACTACAGCTGGGGCACCCGGTTCTGAGGTGCGCTGCGCGCTCCGCACGCCCGGCGCAAGCGGCGGGCGGCTGGCCGAGTCGTTCGATCCGAGCCAAGCCGCGGTTGGCGCTGTGAGTCCTTCCCGGGCGAGAGTGGCGGGCGGGGGATGCCTCCTGGCTCGTTGTTGCCAGCCAGGACTCTGACGCGCAAGTCTTCGTTCGCGGGCGCCATTTGACAAAGTTCTTGTTTGACCATACTCTTGTCATATGGAGCGCCGAGCATGAATTTTCGCGAACTAACAGAACAGGTTGGCGTCGCACCGAGGCAAGTGCGGTACATGATCGCCGAAAAATTCGTCCCTCCCCCGACGGGTGGGCGAGCCCGCGCGTTCTACGGCGAGGAGCACGTCGCCGCCATCGAGCGGTACAAGCGCCTGAAGAAGCTCGGGTTCACGCCGGCATCGATACATGTCCTATTGCAGGCGCGCCGAGGCGCGCCGTTTCCGGTGGTGCCCGGTGTCACGCTCGTCGTGTCACCGGACCTTGTTGCGTCGGGCACGCCCACCGAGCCGCTGCTGCAGCGAATAGACGGTCTCCTGCGGGAGATCTTGAAAAAGAACGGAGGAAGTGAATGATCGCGAGACTGCTCGAGGAACTGAATTCCGGCAAAACCACGGAACGGAAGGTCGCCGCATTCCCGGTGCCTTCAGAAGGAAACACGGTAGAAATGGTAGATCCGATCTCGGCGTTGATAGAGAGAAGGCGCGCTGTCGAGGGGGCGAAGCCCGCAGCCCTCGTCGCACTACAAATTGAAGTGACGATCAATGGCGGGCTGGCGCTCGTCGAGACGACAAGATCCTACACCAACAACGAGGCAATGCCCATCGAGACGCTGCTGAGTCTCCCCGTTCCGGTCCATGCCGCATTCTTCGGCCTGACCGCGAGAATTGGCGGACGGCTTCACAAGGCCGTGGCGATGGCTAAGGAAGAAGCGAGGGAGACGTACGAGAGCGCGATCGACGAGGGCCGGGCCGCCGTCCTGCACGAGGAGCTGTTGCGGGGCGTTCATGCGCTATCGGTGGCCAACCTGGCTCCCGGCACGCAAGCCGAGGTCACGACCCGCTGGACCGAGCCGTTGCGCTTTTCCGGGCCTCGCGGCCGCCTGCGCATCCCGCTGACGGTGGGCGATGTCTACGGTCTGTCGGGCTTGCAGGAAACGGACGAGCTGGCTCATGGCGGACCCGTGCCTTCGGCCATGCTGCGAGTCCGGCACGATGCCGAGGCGGTCAGCTTGGCAGACGGCATCCTTGCGCCGTCCGTCGACGGGAGCCAGTTCGCGGAGGTTCCCTCGGACGCCCCCATCGATATCGACGTGGAAGGCTGGAATCCACGGATGCTGAAAGGCCGCGCTTCGGACGGCCGAGAGGTCGAGCTGCACTTCGAGTCGCGCGAAGGCGGCGACGAGAGTCTCGACGTGGCGGTGCTCGTTGACCGGTCCGGCTCGATGGCATGCGCTTGCGACGGCCTCGGTCGCACGGCCGCGAGCAAACACCAAGCGGTCGCGCGTGCGCTCGTTGCGCTGGCCGGGCAGCTTCGGGACGAGGACAGAGTCGCTCTCTGGGAATTCGACGACTGCTGCGATGCCGTCGGTAGCGGCCATCCGGCCGGTCCGGCCGAATTCGCAGGATCCGTGCGCTTGCTCCGTCCTCCCCATGGCGGCACGGAAATCGGAGAGGCGCTTGATCGCGTCCGGTCGGTCCCCGTCCGGGATGTCCTGCTGATCACGGATGGCAAGAGCTACCACCTCGATGTCCACAAGCAGGCGCTGGCGGGTCGGCGCGTATTCGTCGTGCTCGTCGGCGAGGACAGCCTCGAAGCCAAGGTTGGCCACCTAGCATCGCTGACGGGTGGGGACGTCCACTTCAGCTTCGGGTCCGACCTGGATCGAGCCCTGCGAGCCTGCCTGCAAGGGCTGCGGTCGCCGCGCGCGCCCGCAACGGTGCTGAACATGGCTCCGGGCGGCTTGCTCGAAAGAGCCTCGGCGGCACGGGGGAGCGCTGTTGTCGAGTCCCGGTGGTTCGGCGAGGAAGGCGAAGCCGACCGCGACGCCTTCTCCACCGCAGTGGCTGCGTATGCGGCCAGCCTTGCGATAGCAGCAACTCACGAGGACGACGCGAGGCGGATGGCCATCTCCGAAGGCCTCGTGACGCATCTGACCAGCCTGTGCCTTGTCGACGAGGAGGCCGAGCGCCAGCAGGGCTTGCCTGTGACGAGGAAGTTGCAGCTTCCGACACCTCGTGCGGACGCGATGTACTGCATGGAATTTCCGTCGGAAATGCGAGCCTCTCGCCAGTTCATGATGGCCGACGCGCCATTCAAGCCGTTTCAGCGGATTCCTGACATGGACGGGGCCGACTTGGAGGCGATTGCTGGCAGGATCGACTGGAACACTCACGGCAACTCTCTGGCCGGGGGCAGCCTCGACACCGTGTGGCCCAAGCTGGCGAGCGCGATCCGGACGCTGGCTGAGGATCCCAGCCTGAAGGCCGCCGCGCAGCGGATGGGCGTTGCGCCGTTGCGGCTGGCGATCGCGCTCGTAGCCAATTCAGTTGCCGGCGAGTCCCGGCACGCCGGTCGCGTGTGCCGACGCCTGCTCCGGAAGGTCGACCGGACGATGTTCAGCGACTTCGCTCGGAACTTCGACCCCCGGATCGGCCCCGTGCAGTAGGAGCTTCGTTTCCGTGGTCCTTCCCGGACGGATTGCGGTAACGTTGCTGGACCTGACCTAGCCCGCGGTTCGATGGAACACGGAGTTTCTTCCGGACGGCCCGCGGGCTTCTCTCCGGGGTTCGACCCATGCAGCCGGACAACTCCGGTGGAGGGAAGGAGCCTCAATTCGAGAGGAACGCAAGGAAGGGAGACGGGGCCATGGATACTGGCGATGATCCCTAGACTTACCAAGCAACTTCCGTGCCTCGGAACACATTGGGCGGACTCGCCCCACGCGCGCGCCACGACTCACGCCACGCTCTTTCGAACGCTCGTGACTTCTCGTCTGCCTTTGCCCAACATGCATCACACTCTGGTCGGATCCATGGTGCGTTGCGAATCTCTCCCGGCGCCCCGCAATGCAAGCACACGTAAGCGCTCATTGCCTCGAGGAACAAAACAGCGCCCTCCTGGTACTTCGTAGAGCTCATCGTGACAACGTCCAGCTGGCCATACTTCTCCTTCATCCATTCGAGACGCCACGGCACGTGGTTCGGATCCTCCGGACGTTCGTCTTGCTCCGACCGCAACGTCAGGAAGAGCGCCCGGATCAATCCCGCCCAACCAGTGCCGCCGGCCCAGGAACGCATCGCGCGCTCATCGTCCATAGCCTCCATGAGCAGACGGGCCTGCTCGCCATAGTCCGTTTCCAGCCGGCCGGAATCTCCCCAATCGCTCGAATCCCGATTGCTTCCTCGCTTCGATTGCTTCCTTTCGATCCGCCGCGTATATCCTGTGTCCACTGGCCCGGCGAAACTGCCATTGGATTGCGTTCCCCCGTCAATTCCGGCCAGTCCCTCGCGAGGCGCACCAATCGCGAGCCGCGACAGCCTGCGCATCGGCAGCCGTGAGGCCGCAACAGGGCGTCTCCGACGGGATTCCCCTTGCCGCTGCACAATTCACATGTCTCCGCGCTCAGCGCCTGTGCTGCCGCTAGGAGCCCTGCACTTGATTCCGATGGATTGACGCCTCGAAATGAAGGCGGCCCGACTGAACGGCTACGGCCTGAATCTCGCGTTTGTCCTCATCACGGCACCTCGCTTGCCCAATGAGATACCTGACCAGTTCAACGATGGTGGTCCATCCTGGCCGTGCCGACGGGTCAAACGACCTGTCCGTGGTTGTTGCCGGTTCTGCCACGTTTTCAGCATAAGTGACGCACCGACTTCGCAAACTTCGGACCTAAATCCCCGGCTAGGGGGACTTAGGTCATTCTGCTGGAATCGTCGTCTGTTGTCGTACAATCCACGATGCTGGTAGGGTTTGCTGTTGCCTGGAAGGCGGAACACGATGCCCGATTCGACATCGAGCAGCGGAATCGAGACCCTCCGGGATTCGATTTCCCGGAGGGTCGAGGAACTGCGGGCCATCGAACAACGCCGGGCGAGCGTCGAGCGCGAGCTTCGGTGTCTCGAAGCGGAACTCGAGGGCATGGAGGCTCGGCCCGTCCAGTTCCCGCACCAAGCGCCGATCATCGACGGCAATGTCCCCACGACTCCGGCCCAGAAGATCGCATTGTTCCGCTCCTTGTTCCGCGGGCGGGAGGACGTGTATCCCAAGTTCTGGACGAACAGGAACACCGGACGTAGCGGCTATGCGCCGGCGTGCGCGAACGAATGGGTCCCGGGCATCTGCGAAAAGCCGCGTGTCAAGTGCGGCGAGTGCGCGCGTCAACGGTTCATCCCGGTCCAAGACCGGGTTTTGCTGGACCACCTCCAGGGACGTCAAGTCGTTGGCGTCTATCCGTTGCTGGCCGACGAGACTTGCTGGCTGCTGGCTGCCGACTTCGACAAGCAGGATTGGACCGGGGACGTTTCCGCATTTCGACAGGCGTGCGACGACGCAGGCTTGCCTGTTGTCATCGAGCGCTCGCGTTCCGGCGAAGGAGCTCACGCTTGGTTCTTCTTCGACCGGGCCGTACCTGCGGCGGAGGCTCGCCAGATGGGTTGTTTCCTGCTTACGGAAGCCATGCGAAAGCGCCACACTCTCGACGTAGCCTCATATGACAGGCTGTTTCCGAGCCAAGACACCATGCCTCGTGGTGGCTTCGGCAACTTGATCGCCTTGCCGCTCCAGCGCGAAGCACGGTTGAAGGGCAACACCGTATTCGTCGACCGCGAATTCCGTCCGTTTCCGGATCAATGGGCGTACCTTGCCGGCGTGGGGAGAATCCCGGCGTCAACGGTCGGGCAGGTCGCATCTGAAGCTGTCCGCCAAGGGAGAGTTCTCGGTGTCCGTGATTACCACGACACGAAGTACGCTTCCACATCCGGGCTTCTCTCGGAGCCTTGCGGCCCGGCTCCGAAGGGCTCCGAAGAGCGCGTTCCGCTTCCAGGGCAAGTCAAGGCAAGGCTGGCGAGCGGCCTCCATGTCCACAAGCAGGGCCTTCCGTCCCAAGCCCTCAGTGCGCTCAAGCAAGTCGCCTCGTTTCAGAATCCAGAATTCTACAAGAGACAGAGGATGCGGTTGTCCACAGCCCTCACCCCGCGTGTGATCACGTGCGCCGAGGACTTCAGGGCCGAAGTCGTGCTTCCGCGTGGGTGCACGGACGACGCCGCATCGTTGCTACGGTCGATGGGCACGGAACTTAAGGTCGAGGACGTTCGAGAGCGCGGTCGGGAACTCGATGTCCAGTTTCGGGGCACCCTGACCGAACCACAGGAACACGCGGTCCGCGCTCTCCTCAAGCACGACATCGGAGTACTGGTCGCGCCCCCAGGAACCGGCAAGACGGTAGCTGGTATTGCCTTGGTGGCTAGACGGCGTCGGAGCACGCTAGTACTCGTCCATAGGCAGCCGCTCTTGGATCATTGGATAGCGCAGCTCGCCACGTTCCTCGACGTCGATCCAAAGTCCATCGGACGCATAGGCGGAGGCAAGCGAGACGTAACGTGCCTAATCGATGTCGCGATGATTCAGAGCCTCGTCCGCAGGGGAGAGGTGGCCGATCTATTGAGCGACTACGGTCACGTGGTAGTAGACGAGTGCCACCATATCCCAGCCTTTTCGTTCGAGCAAGTGCTCTCAAAGGCTCGAGCGCAGTACGTGACTGGCCTCACGGCAACGCCCCGCCGTCGCGACGGGCAGCATCCAATCTTGGAAATGCAGTTGGGACCCGTGCGATTCGGCGCCCGCCGGGGATCCACGCCGGACCAACTCGCCTTTGCACGTCGGCTGGTTATCCGAAAAACGGAATTCGAGTTGCCTTGCTCAGACTCGAATCCGTCGATTCAGCGCATCTATGCCGCACTAGCATGCGACGAATACCGGAACACCATGATCTTGAACGACGTCATTGGCTCGCTAGACGAGGGGCGTTCGCCCATCGTACTCACCGATCGAAGGGACCATCTCGAATTCCTTGCCGAGCGGCTGAGTGGATTCACCAAGCATCTTGTCGTGCTGCGGGGCGGGGCTTCAGCAAAGAAGCGTTGCGCGACGCTCGAGGCGCTTGGTGCCATACCGGATGGCGATGAGCGTCTCGTCCTCGCGACGGGTCGCTACATCGGCGAAGGTTTCGACGACGCACGCCTGGACACGCTATTTCTGACTATGCCGGTGTCGTGGCGGGGCACGCTCGTGCAGTATTCGGGGCGCCTGCATCGCTCGCATCCAGGGAAAGAAGAGGTGCGCATATACGACTACGCCGACCACCGGGTCCCGGTACTCGCCCGAATGTTCGCCAAGCGCGCCGCCGGATACCGGTCCCTGGGATACGACGAGGCCGGCAAGCTTGCACCGTGAACGCATGACCGGGCAAACCCCTGGACCTCCTAGCTGCACGGCAGATTCCCGCGAATCCATGCACCCGCCCTTGCTGCGCAAAACTGGTGATTCAGTCCCCCACGTTTCCTGTTGAAGTGGCATTGGCGGAGTTGTTGCTTTGTTGCTTCCGTAGTTGCTACGGAGATGTTGGAGAGCCAGCGTGCCTTCTCAAGCAACATGACGCCAGCGGGTCGATTGCCACGCTTCGTCAACCCTGGACGAGGTAGATTCCCATAGTGAAGGAACGAGGTTTGCACTCCAAGCATCGAATAAAATACAAAGCTATATGAAAATTCATAGTATATACCACGCTAAACAACGATCAATCGCTTGTGATACGGCGAGTCCGTGCTTAAATGAGGAGAGATGCCCGACGCGAGTTCAGACGATCTCCTGCCGACCATCTGGCATCCGTGGATGGGCGAGCACAACCGCGCTGTGCGGATTCCGGTAACGACGCCCACCCGCTACGTGTCGTATCAAGCGGCTCTGAATCTCCGCCAGCCCGGCGAGCATACTGGCGACTGGCATCACAATGTGTCGTTCATTACGGCCGCTGACAACCCTCATACGATTACTCTCGCTGGCCTTGGCGGCTGGTCGGACACCACGCCAAGCCTTGGAACCCGTGGCGTGCGAAACATGGCCCACCTCCTGGAGGGGAAGTTCATCCCTGGTGGCTGCGGACCGGTCTGGGTGGCTAACCACTGTCGCGCCATTGCTGACTACGTGCTGCTTGACACCTTGGGGGGCTGGTGCGTGAAGTTTCCAAGACATGCCCCGGTCTACACCATCAACCAGTGGCTCGACACGCCTGAACAGATCAAACTCCTTGTCGAGGAGTACCTCAAGCCGCTTCGCACCCAGCTGACCCTGGAAGAGAAGGAGATCCACGACGCATGGCTCCCCACCGTAATATTCGGCTAGAGAGAAGCCAAGCACTCCACGAGCGAGTGATGAAAGCGGTCGTCCTTCGAATGCAGAAGACCCCGTACGTGTTCAAGGGAGGTACCGCGCTGGCGTTCTTGTACGGCTTGGACCGTCATTCGACTGACCTCGACTTTGATGCGGCAGAACCGGTCTACATCAAGGACCACGTTCGTGATGGATTGCGAGATGCCCACGTTTCAATGTCTGCCTTCATCGAAGCCAAGAACACAGCAACCGCGCAACGATTCAAGGTCCACTACATCGATCCTGACGATGGCGAAGATCGGCTCATGAGAGTCGAATTGAGCTGCAGACAGCAGCCGAACCCGGACCATATCGTGGTTGTGGATGGAATTCGCACTTACAAGACCACCGCTTTATTCGACCAGAAGATGAAGGCAGCAGGGGACCGCACGAAGGCACGCGATCTCTATGATCTTGGGTTCTTGGCGGGGACTTTTGGCGAAGGGTTGTCGACCGAGCAAATCCAAAGCGCGGAGCAGTTCAGCCGGGACTACGAAGGCCTCGCAGACAGGTTCAGGTCTCCATTCCAAAAGGACCGAATACTAAGCAGCCTGACGACCGCCGATGACCGGGCGCTCTTGTTCAGGATGGCGATCATCGAGCAAATGCACCGCCGAGGACAGTCGGTCGTGGAGCAAGCGGTTCCCCGTACCCGTTCCCTCGCGGATGTGCTCGCTAGGCACAAGATCTGGCTTGAATCGGATGGGCGGGAGGGTTGCCCGGCGGATCTCAGCGAAAGGAAGTTCACCGGTGCCGTATCGTGCGGCGTGGATTTCGAGAAAGCAGACTTGCAACGGGCCGATTTCACGGGCGCCGATCTCCGTAACGCCAACCTCCGGAACACAAACCTGCGCCAGGCCGTGTTCGACGGCACAGACCTTCAGGGAGCTGACTTTTCTGGTGCAGACCTTTCTGGCTTCTCGCTGCGAAAGAGCACGCTCGGGCCTACCACCCAGGGCCTCGCCGAAGCGCTGATAAAGGTCGCCAAGCCCAATCTGTCCCCCTCCGTACCCTATCGGCCAGTGCGACGTCGGGCCGAACTCGAGAGGGACTTCGGCCCGTCACGCTAGTCACGGGCGGAGGAGTCTGCCGTCACGCGGTGGCTCCGCCCGGGCGAGTGCTGGCAGCTGGTGGATCTCGTTGTCCGGCTCTTACGTTTCGCGACCCGTCCCCGGCCCTACATCGCCAAACCGTGGGACTGGGCGGAGACGCGGAGTGTCTTGCAGGGGTTGGACCGCAGGCGGGCAACCTCAGTGGAGCCTGCCAAGACGACCGCATTCCCCCTGTCGCCGTCCTGTTGCGATATGCGGTGCGCAGCGAATGGGAGAGCCGTTCCTTTCACAGTGCGTGCATTGGATGGTGCAGCTGTCTTGACACCGCTAGCGATGTAGCATCATTGTCCAGGCATGCGCACAACGGTAACGCTAGTCCCGGAGGCCGAGCGCCTGCTTCGGGACGCGATGAAGCGAACAGGCCAGTCATTCAAGGAAGTCCTGAACCAAGCGGTTCTCAAGGGACTTGCAAACGACTGCGTTGTTGCGGACGAAGAGCCATTCGTTGTCTCTTCCAGGCCAATGGGGCTGCGGTCTGGCTTTGATGCGGGACGGCTCAATTCCTTGGCTGATGACCTGGGGCGGACGCGTTCATGGCCCTGACAAACGATCTGCTGAATCGGAGTAAGGGCGGATGATCGTGCCGGACTCGAATCTGCTGCTCTACGCCTACGACCCCGAGAGTCCGTTCTGTGAGAGGGCAAGGCAGTGGTGGGCCGAGTGTTTTGACGGAACGACGTCTGTAGGCCTCACGCACCTAGTGATCTTGGCCTTCTAGCGCATCGGCACGATGGGATGCTAGCGGCTCTCGCCGCGTTTTCGTATCCGGTATTTGCGATTCCATGTAAGGCATCTCCCATGGCCTTCTACGTCGAATCGATTCCAAACCGCAACAGCCCCGTCCTCCTCCGGCAAGCCTGGCGCCAAGGCAAGCGTACCCGTCGCAAGACCATCGCCAACCTCTCCCCACTGCCCGCAGAAACCGTCGCCGGCATCCGCACACTCCTCAAGGGCGGCGTCGCGTTTCCTTGCCTCGACGAGGCGATCACCATCCTCTGCTTCCTCCCCACGGCCATGTCGCCGCCGCCCTCGGCCTTGATTCAGAAGAGTGCAGCAAATGCAATACGAGAAGCCAGATTCAAACCTTCCAACTTGTTTATTTCCATGTGCCCGGTCTAAAACCACCGACTTTCAGTCGGTCCGCTTCCAGCAGTGGATTGGGTGGGTGGGCGGGCCTAGACTGTGGGGATGGCCGAGTACCAGTCGAGTGGGCATGCGAGGTACGACATTAAATACCACTTCGTGTGGATTACGAAGTATCGCCACAAAGTGCTGCGCGGGGAGGTGGCGGAGCGAGTGCGGGAGCTGATCCGGCAGACGTGTCAGATGCGGGAAGTGCAGATCGTACGCGGGGCGGTGGCGGCGGATCACGTGCACATGCTGGTGGCCGCGCCGCCGCAGCTGTCGCCGGCGAAGCTGGTGCAGAAGGTGAAGGGGAGGTCGTCGAGGCGGCTGCAGGAGGAGTTCCCGCACTTGCGGAAGAAATTCTGGGGGCAGCACCTGTGGGCGCGGGGGTATTTCTGCGCGACGGTGGGTGCGGTGGACGAGCAGACGGTGCGGGAGTACATCGAGAGTCAGAAGTGGGACCAGGACGTGGAGGGGTTCAAGATCACCGCACCCGAGTCGCCTTGAGCCGGCTTCAGCCGGGCACCTCTCAGGCGGCTTTAGCCGCAACATCGACTTTCAGTCGTAACTCGAAGCCACCGACTTTCAGTCGGTGGTTGTTCACTTCAAGGAAGTAACAACATTGAGTGAAAAATGCGCTAGGTGCGGTCTCTCACTGATGGGCTTACGCAAGGCTGCGAAGGCTGCGGGGGCCGAAGAGTCCGCCACGCTGGCAAGATCCAGGTTGCGCGACCTGATTTCGAGTCGTTGAGGTTGGTTCCGAGATCCGGGAACCAACCCACAATTAGACCGTGCCGATCCGGACCAAGTCCCGGCCGTATCGGAGTAGCAGGCCGCCGTCTAGCACAGCGGTGCCATATAGGCGCCCTTCTACGGACAATCGGTTGGCGGCGATACGGACGAACTCGTCGCCGGCAGCGACTACTTCCGTCAATCCATCGACGCCGAAGAGGTAGATGCGGTCCTCGCACCCGATCGATGAAGCCCAGCACTGGCTCTCGAGGCGGGAATGCCAGATGCCTTTTCCGTCGTCGGCGCGAAGACAGAATGCCACGCCCGCCTTGTTCACCATGTAGATCCGACTTCGATGAACTAAGGGAGAACTGAAGTATGAAGAGGCCTCTTCGGCACGCCAGCTCACCGCGGGCACCTCATCAGCACTGGAACCGAATCGGATCGCAACGTTATGTCCCTTGCTACTGGAGCCGATGATCGCCCCGCCCTTGACGGGAGTGGGCGAAGCGATAAACGAACCTTGCAATCCGTCCAGCTTCCAGAGTGGTGATCCGTCTTCGGTGTCGTACGCTTCGACCGAATCGCCGGCGCTTACCAAAGCGATCTCGCGGCCTGCGTGCTCGACGATGGTGGGCGTGCTCCAGGAGATGCCTGCGGGGCGGTCCCTCTTCCAAGCAGTTCGGCCGTCCGCTGGATCCAAGCAGATCAAGTAAGAGGGTCGGTCGTGCGCCACGAGAGCCAGAAGCCCGGCCCGGCAAAAGCGGAGCGAACTGCCTATGCCGTGGCGGCCGCCGAACTCTCCGAACTCATCGGTCAGGCTGCGCTCCCATAGGCGAATTCCGTCATGGCTGATTGCCATTAGGTTTCCGGTTTCGAAGAAGGCGTAGACTGCTCGCGCATCGGCAGCGGGTGTGGGGGCGGCCTTGGATACCATGTCGGAGTCTTCGATTTGCTGGCTGCCTCCGGAACGGTGAGTCCACGCCGTCTCGCCCGATTCCAAGTCGACCGCAGTGACGAGCAGGGTTTCCTTGCTCGGCCCTTCGACACTGGTCACGAAGGCCTGGTCGCGTGACGTCACGGCGCTGGACTGGCCGTACCCTGGCACGCGAGTTCGCCACGAGACGTTTCGCTCATCCGACCACTCGCGCGGCACCGACTCGGCGATCCCAAGCGATTGCGAGCCGTTCCCAAGGAATTGCGTCCAAGGCGCTGTGAACGCCGTGCCTTGGGTACCAGCGATGGCGAGAAAGGCCCGGCGTCCGATGCATGGATGGGTTCGATCAATGCGCATTGCGCTAGAGTCCTTTCATGGCGTGCGAATCATGCCCACGGTATCGTCTGTCACCGGCTACAACTGCCCCTGCCGAGATCAATGCGTAAGGAAGCCAGGGTAGTCCGTATCCGTGATCTCGTTATCTGAGCGATCACCTCCGTCAGAGCCGTCCCTTGCGTTAGAGTCGCGCTGCACTTCGAAGGCGGCAGCGCTGTCGCACAGCAAGGCGACGAATTGCAGGTACTGGGTCTCGGAAAGCGTCAGCGTGGTTAGGCCCAGCTGAACGTGGATGGACCCGTGACTGCAACGGGCGACGGAACCAAGTCCGTTGTGGCGGGCTAGCAGAGCTAGTTCGCAATGCATGGTATACCTCCGAATAGGCGCTCGGGGCGCGGGTTCGATGCAAGGCAGGACCAAATGATTCGATCGTAGCTACCCTGCAACATTCGTGCGTGTAGGTCAATGAGCTGGAATGCTGCCGAGCTCACCGACGGGGGAACTGAGTGCTTCATTGCAATGTGGTGCTTGGTGAAGCAGGGCGCAATCGTGTCGCAGGCCTCGACCGCAAGACAGCATTGCAATATGCAGGCATGTGTTACGTATTCCTTACCGAGCCAAGTGCGGCGGTTCCGTAAGCGAACGTGTCTTCGCCCTCCGGTGCCAGATCCTGTCCGGCCCGGACGTGGCGAAGGCCATAGGCCCGTGGCGCGGGTCCGCTCACGCTGACGAAGCTGCCAAGCTGGCGCCGATTTGGTCACGTTGCGTGGACCCTTGCACGACCTGGCACGAATGCATCGGAGTGATATGGGTCAGCACCGCCGCCCTTGATCTGCTCACGCCGCCGCCCACGATCACGAGGATGCGTCCGTCCGTTGCCTTCACAACATCGAAGTCGTCGTGACAGGCGGGCTGGCCCAGGTTGCTCGATCAGACGCGCAGCGACAGGTGACACCGATTCTGTGCGTCCGACATCATTGGTGGTCAGTCGAGCATGATCAACAACCCCGAACCGGACTCTGGTAGCTAGCGGTCCCGACGTTCGTCGATCGCAACGCCTCTGCCACGGTCGCGTGCAGAGGCGAGATCTAGCGCTCCTGCTCGGGACCGAAATTCCACCGAAGCCCGACACGAAGCGTTCTCCCATCGAACGAGTAGCCGTCTGCAATCCGGTGCGCAAGTTCTGCGCGAACACCATTAGGCCTGCCAGCCTGGCACTGGTAGCGTCCTCCACGTAACCCGCCACCTCGAAACGGGTTTGGGATATCGCTGCGCAAGGGAGTAACCGAGCGGGCGCTAGGACACAGAGGGCACTCCAAGAACTGGCTGTCATTTGGATCCTCCTCTTGAATTCGCCCGACGCCGTCACTCGGTCCCGACCAGCAATGCTTCAAATCTAGGTACTAACATGCCGGTCGGCGGCATTGTCGTGTTTCTTGGGACGGGGCTTACCACGGGAGTTGCGATTCGAAGCGGCGATTTCAGTCCGGTATTGCGGCCTAGTCAGATTCGACTGGCGACAGCAGCTCGATCTCCTCCCATACGACGAGGAGTGTTTCCGTCCCCCCGTCGACCGTGCTTACCACATGCCTTGAACGCGGCAGGTATTCCCGGCCCACTTCTTGGTAGGCGTCGGAGTACACGGAGGACTGGTTGACCGATCTGGACTCCTTGTCGAACGTTGCGACAAAGAAGTGCGTCGGTAGATACTGCCCCGAATCGGTCTCCTGGGTTTCCATTACGGTAATCACCAATCGCGAGTCGCTCATATCGCGGTCGACCTCGAGGATACGGTTGTCTCGGATGCGATAGCTCGACCCGTACTTGTCACCAAGGAAGATCCGTCGACCCAGCGGATGGTGATCCTCCTCGCCGAATACGACCGCCTCCTTCTTGGCACTTGCGGTCTGATTCGACGCCATACGATGCATCAAGAGCGACCGCACTGTGCTCTTGACGCTCTTTCTCACGTCGGAATCGCCGATGTCAATCTCAAGCGTTATCGGGGGCCGGAACAGCATCGTCCCTTCATGAACGGCTCCGTCTCTATGAACCACCAGCTTGCTGCGGAAGCCCGGAAAATCTGGCGCTAGCGTTTCGCGGTGCTCTCTCGTCCTCTGGAGCAGAGCCTCGGCTTCCGGGGAGCCCGCGTTGCCCTCTCCCCGTCCCTGAGCCGGAATGAGCAGCCCCGCCGCAAGGCAGGTCGCAACAAGGCCCATCGATGCAATGCCGTTTGCGGACGTCGCACAAGCTTGCAACATCGATGCGTATAGAGCGGATCGTTTGGTTCTTCTCGAAGACATGTCGATAACCTCTTTGGGGGATTTCTTCACCGTGCGGCATCGACAAGGGCCAAGCCGCACTTCAAACACCCAAGTATGGGCATAACTGCAACACGTTGTCAACTAGAAATTGTCCCCGAAGGGAGAGAACAGTCCACGACTCGGTTGGATCGACTGTATGATGTTGATAATAAGATTCTTGTGCGTTCTAAACCTTCAAATTTGGACAATTTCTACCAGCATGTCGCTTAGTCACATGGAATACAGGGATGGGTTTCGGTGTAGAAGCGTCGCGCGACGCTCGAAACGCTCAACGCAATACCGGATGGCGAGGAGCGCCTGTTGGTGGACTTGAACTCCAGGACTGAGCCAAGCGTGGACGACATCGTGATTGCGGATGCAATTCGCACGTATAAGCTCGCCGCCACATTTGATCCGAGATGAGGGCCGCCGAGGACCGGACCAAGTCGCGAGACCGTTACGGTCTCGGATTCCCGGCACAGACCTACGGAGACAGCTTCTCGACCGAGCAAATCCTGAGAGCAGCGGAGTATAGCCGCGACTAAGAAGGCCTCGCGGATCGGTTTCGCTTATCGTTACAAGAGGGTATTCTGCTAAAGGACCCAGCGACCGCCGACGACCGGGCACTGTTTCTTAGAATTGCGATAGGGAAGCAGCTGCGCAAGCGCGGACAGTCGTTCCCTGAGGAAGCGGTTCCCACAGCACCCAGTCTCTTGCGCCGGTGCTCGCAATGCACCAGATCTGGCTTGAATCGGATGGGCGGGAGGAGTGCCGCGCGGACCTCCGGGACAGAAAGTCGCCGGGGCCGACTTGTGCGGCGAGGATTTCGAGAAAGCAGACTTGTAGCGGGCCGATTTCACGAGTGCCGGTCTCCGCAGCGCCAGCCTCCGGAACACAAACCTGCGCGAGGCCGTGTTCGAAGGCACAGACCTTCGGGGAGCCGGACCTCTCTTGCTTCTCGTTGCGAATGAACGCGCTCGGGCCTACTACCAAGGGACTCGCCGAAGCGCTCATGAGGGTCGCCAAGCCCAATTTGGCATCCTCCGTACCCTATCGGCCGGTCCTGTGTCGGGCCGGGTGCGAGAGGGACTCCGGCCCGGCAAGCTAGTCACGCGCAGAGGTGCTTGCCACCACGCGACGGCTGCGCCCGGACGAATGCGATTGGCTGCCGGATCTTGTTGTCCGGATCTCACATTTCTCGACGCATCCCCTCGGGTGCATCGCCCAACGGTGGGACTGGCCGGAAGCGCGGAGTGTTTTGCAGGGACAAGCCCGAGGGAGCCGCATCCTCGGTGGTGCGTGCTCCGACAAGCTGAATCCCGGTCGCGGCACCGTCTGGTTCACGATTCGACTCGGCCGGGAACCGTCCCGACGGATGAAGCGGGCCCGGGTGCACCGCGATCGGCGGGGAGCCCGACTCGACCCGAACAGCGGCACCCGACCTGCCTCACAAACGGCTAGTGCCGGAAATGCCGCACTCCGGTGCAGACCATCGCCAGGCCTAGACGGTCGGCGGCCTCGATGACCTCGCCGTCCCGACGGGAGCCGCCAGGCTGAATCACCGCTGTCGCGCCGTGCTTCGCTAGTTCCTCAACGCCGTCTGCAAAAGGAAAGAACGCGTCGGACGCAACCACGCTGCCTTCCAGCGCCAGCACGGCCTTCATTGCCCCCAAGCGGGCTGAGTCGACGCGGCTCATCTGACCCGCGCCCACTCCGACAGTCTGGCCGTTCCTGGCGTAGAGGATGGCGTTCGACTTCACGTGCTTCACCACTTTCCAGGCGAACCGCAGAGAGTCGGCCTCCTCCGCTGTCGGCTGTCGGCTAGTGACGACGTCGAATCGCTCGGGACTCGTCTCGGCGCGGTCCTCAGACTGGATCAGGTAGCCGCCCGAAATGCTCTTGAGAACAGTGCCCGGGACGGTCCGACCGATCTCGAGGAGGCGGAGATTCTTTTTCCTCGAAAGGATCTCGAGTGCGTCTGCCTCGAATCCCGGGGCGGCAATCGCCTCCACGAACAGCTTGGACATCTCCGTTGCCGTCTCGCTGTCAACGGGTCGGCTCGTCGCGATCACCGATCCGAATGCCGACACGGGGTCGCATTCCAACGCCTTGCGATAGGCATCTGCAAGAGTGCGACCTTCCGCGCAGCCGCAGGGATTCGTGTGCTTGATGATCGCGACGGCCGGTCGCTCGAACTCCAGAGCGAGCTGCCACGAGGCGTCTAGGTCGACGAGGTTGTTGTATGAAAGCGCCTTGCCGCACAGCTGCCGGGCACCGCCTACTCCCTCGCGGCCATCGGTGTAGATGGCGGCTTGCTGGTGGGGGTTTTCGCCGTACCGGAGCATTCGCGCCCGCGGAAATTGAAGATCCAGCTGGGAGGGCAGGAGTTCCTCAGCGATGCTTGCGGGGGCTTGCCCGGGCTCGAGCGAGGCAAGCGTGCTGCTGATCGCGCGGTCGTAGGCCGCCGTCGCGTCGAACGCCTTGCGGGCCAGCCTCCAGTGAGTGCCCTCCGAGAGTGCGCCGCCATCGGCAAGCTCCGCCGCGATCACCGAATAGTCGGACGGATCCGTCACTACAGCGACGTCACTGAAATTCTTCGCGGCCGCCCTGATGAGCGACGGGCCGCCAATGTCGATGTTCTCGATCAATTGTTCGAAGGTCGCTCCCTGGCGGGCTGCGGTTGCTTCGAAGGCGTACAGGTTCACGACGACCATGTCGATCGGCGCTATTCCGTGACGGTCCAAGGCACTCGTGTGCTCGAGGTTCGACCGGACTGCCAGAATCCCGCCCGCGATGCGCGGATGGAGCGTCTTGACTCGTCCGTCCAGCATTTCCGGGAATCCTGTGACGTCGGACACGTCCTCGACCTCCAGAGCGGCCTCGCGGAGGACCCGCGCGGTTCCCCCCGTGGATATCAGGGACACTCCGCAAGATGACAGCCGGCGCGCGAATTCCGCCAAGCCTGATTTGTCGGTGACGCTGAGCAAAGCTCGCCGGATTTTCGCCATAAACGACCATTCTACTGGCCGGGAGGCGCTCTTCATTCGGGCGGGCTTCCGCCGCGCGATCCGTGTAGATGACGCGACCGGCCGGCTCTCGCCTCTAGGCGAACAGCGACGGCTTCGGCAAGTGCAGGTCCTGCAGTGCCCGCACCTGCGCCCGCTCGGCGTGACGGGCGGCGATCCCGTTCACAGCGGCCCTGGCAGCGTTCAGGGTCGTCATGCTCGGAATGCCGTTCAGGATTGCCGCGCCTCGGATTTTCTTCTCGTCATCGAACGCGTACGGGCCCGCTGGCGTGTTGACGATCAGGTCGACCTTGCGGTCCGCGATCAGGTCGAGCACGTTCGGTCGGCCTTCGTTGACCTTCATGACCGTGCGGCACTCCAAGCCCGCTGCCCGGAGAGAGGCCGCCGTCCCGCGGGTCGCCTGGATGCGAAACCCGAAGTCGGCGAATTTCCGCGCCAACTCGATGCCCTCGGCGATCTGCCGGGAGTTGACGCTGATAAAAACCGAGCCGCTTGCGGGCAGCATTTGCCCAGCGCTGAGCTGCGCTTTGGCGAACGCTTCGCCGAACGACGATCCGATTCCCATCACCTCTCCGGTTGAGCGCATTTCGGGTCCCAGCAGCGGGTCCACGCCGCTGAACTTGTTGAACGGAAAGACGGGCGACTTGACACAGATCTCATGGGCCTTGAGCACTCCCCCGCGAAACCCAAGATCGGCCAGCTTGCGCCCCATCATCAGGTTGACAGCGATCTTTGCGAGAGGGACTCCGGTGGCCTTGCTCACGTACGGCACGGTTCGAGACGCGCGCGGGTTCACCTCGATGACGTAGACCTTGCCGCGATGGATTGCGTACTGCACGTTCATCAGCCCAACGACGTTGAGGGCCCTCGCGAGACGCACGGTGTATTCCTCGATGGTCTCGAGCGTGTTCGTGGGAATGGTTTGCGGCGGCAGCACGCAGGAGCTGTCGCCTGAATGCACGCCGGCCTCCTCGATATGCTCCATGATGCCCCCGATCACGACATCCTGGCCGTCGCAGAGGGCGTCCACGTCGACCTCGATCGCGTTTTCCAGGAATCGGTCGATCAGGATGGGCCGGTCCTGGGAATAGACAACTGCGTCTCGCATGTAGCCTTCGACCTTCGTCGCGTCGTAGGCGATGACCATGGCGCGCCCTCCAAGCACGTAGCTGGGACGCACCAGCACCGGGTAGCCGACCAGCTTGGCCGCTTCCAGAGCACCCTCCGGCGTGGTGGCGGTAGTTCCGGCCGGCTGCGGGATGTCGAGTTCGCTCAGCAGTCTCCCGAACCGGTCGCGGTCTTCGGCGAGGTCGATCGATTCCGGATCCGTGCCGATAATCGGCACGCCGTGAGCTTTGAGTGGAAGGGACAGGGTGAGCGGTGTCTGGCCGCCGAACTGCACGATCACTCCGTCCGGCTTCTCCGTGTCGCAAATATTCAGAACGTTTTCGAGGGTCAGGGGCTCGAAGTACAGCCGGTCGCTCGTGTCGTAATCGGTCGATACGGTCTCCGGGTTGCAATTGACCATGATCGACTCGCAGCCGAGTTGCTGCAGCGCGAACGAGGCGTGGCAGCAGCAGTAGTCGAACTCGATGCCCTGGCCGATCCGATTCGGGCCAGACCCGAGGATCATCACCTTGCGGGCGTCGCTTGGATCGGCCTCGCACTCCTCCTCATAGACTGAATAGAGATACGGCGTGAAGCTTTCGAACTCAGCGGCGCACGTGTCAACGCGCTTGAACGACGCGCGGATGTTCCAGTCCTTGCGGCGGTTCCGGACGGCGGTCTCGGTTTCGTTCCAAAGGCGCGCCAGGCGGTTGTCCGAGAGCCCGTAACGCTTCGCCTGCTCGAGCTGTGAGGGCGAGACCCGGTCCAGGCTTGTCCGGGCCATGTCCTGCTGGAAGTCGACGACCGTCTTCAGCTGCGAGAGGAACCATCTGTCGATGCCGGTCATTTCGCGGATCTCTTCGACCGATTTGCCCTCCGCCAATGCGAAGCGGATATAGTTGAGGCGATCCGGGTTGGGCGTGATCAGCCGCTTGGGGATCAGGTCGGGATTGTAGACGTCGGTACCGGACTTCCGGCCGGTCTCGAGCGAGCGGATCGCCTTCCACAGCGAGTGCTTGAATGTCGATCCGATCGCCATTACCTCGCCGATCGACTTCATCTGCACGCCCAGGACAGGCTCGCTGCCGGGGAACTTCTCGAACTGCCACTTCGGCACCTTCACGACCACGTAGTCGATACTCGGCTCGAAGCAGGCCGGCGTCTTGCGCGTAATATCGTTGGGAATCTCGTCCAGCCGCAGGCCCACGGCGAGCTTGGCCGCGATCTTGGCGATCGGGAATCCGGTTGCCTTCGAGGCCAGTGCAGAGCTCCGCGAGACGCGCGGGTTCATTTCGATGATGAGCATCCGTCCGGTGTCGGGATGGATGCAGAACTGGACGTTGGATCCCCCGGTGTCGACGCCGATTCTGCGCAGGCAGGCAAGGGAGGCGTCGCGCATCAGCTGGTATTCGCGGTCCGTCAGCGTCTGGGCCGGGGCGACCGTGATCGAGTCGCCCGTATGGACGCCCATCATGTCGAAGTTCTCGATCGAGCAGATGATGATCGCGTTGTCGGCCAGATCGCGCATCACCTCCATCTCGAATTCCTTCCAGCCGAGGACGCTTTCCTCGACCAGCACTTCGTGAACGGGCGAAAGCTCGAGCCCCCGACGGAGCAGCGAGTTCATCTCCTCGGAATTGTAGGCGAGGCCCCCGCCGGTGCCGCCCAACGTGAAGCTCGGGCGGAGCACGACCGGGTAGCCGACTTCACCAGCGAAGTCCTGGCCATCCGCGACGCTCGAGACCAGCCTCGAGCATGGCACCTCGAGGCCGATCTCGATCATCGCAGCCTTGAACTCCTGACGGTCTTCCGCGCACTTGATCGCTTCGAGGTTGGCACCGATCAGCTCGACGCCGAATTCGTCCAGAATCCCGGCTTCCGCCAGGGCGACTGAGGCGTTGAGTCCAGTCTGACCTCCGACTGTGGACAGGAGGGCTTGCGGGCGCTCCCGCTCGATGATCGCCCGAAGGTATCCGGTCGTGAGAGGCTCGATGTAGGTCCGCTCCGCTAGCTCCGGATCGGTCATGATCGTCGCCGGATTGGAGTTGACGAGTACGGTTTGGTAACCCTCGTCGCGCAGGGCTTTGCAGGCCTGCGTGCCGGAGTAGTCGAACTCGCAGGCCTGCCCAATGACGATCGGCCCCGAGCCGATGATCATGATCTTCTCGATATCGGTGCGTTTGGGCATGGTCGGGCTCAGGCGGCTGCCAGGTCGGGTGCGATGGCTGTCATGCGGAAGCCCGCATCAGGTCGCGGAATTCGTCGAACAGGTAGCGCGAATCGTGGGGGCCCGGAGCGGCTTCAGGGTGGTACTGAACGCAGAAGAGTGGATCCTTGCGGCTGCGGAAACCCTCGACCGTACGGTCATTGAGGTTGACGTGGGTCACTTCGATCGACGACAGGTCAAGCGAATCGGGATCGAGCGCGAAGCCGTGGTTCTGGGATGTGATCTCGACCTTGCTGGTGAGTACATTCAGCACGGGGTGGTTGCACCCGTGGTGCCCGAACTTCAGCTTGTATGTCTTGCCCCCGAGCGCTAGGCCCAGGACTTGCAGGCCCAGGCAGATGCCGAAGATTGGGATGCGCCCGGCAAGCTTGCGGATCTCGGCCGCTGGTCCGCCTAGGGGTTCGGGGTCGCCGGGGCCGTTCGAGACGAACACGCCGTCAGGCTGGAGAGACAGCGCGTCTTCTGCCGACGTGCTGCAAGGTACGACTGTCACGCGAGCTCCGATGGCCGCGAGCCGGCGAAGAATGTTGCGCTTGATGCCGAAGTCGTAGGCGACGACGTGGAACGAGTCCTCCGGGGAAGCCTCGGGGAAGGACGAGGGCAGGCAATCGGGCGGGCCCTCGTCCCACGAGTAGCGCTCCGGCGTGGAAACGCCGCTCGCCAGATCCAGCCCGGCCATGCGGGGCGTCGCGCGGGCCTTTTGGGCGAGCTTGGCCGGGTCGGTCTCGACGGAGGAGACCACTCCACGCAGGGAACCGTGGGTGCGGATATGGCGCACTAGCGCCCGGGTGTCGATGTCGGTGAGGATGGGTATCCCGCGCGAGGCGAGGAACTCGTTCGCGGACTGGGAGGAGCGCCAGTTGCTCGCAACCTGCGAGAACTCGCGCGCGATCAGGCCTTCGATGTACGGCCGGCCCGACTCGCTATCCTCTGCGTTGGTCCCGTAGTTGCCGATGTGCGGATAGGTCAGGACCACGATCTGGCCGCTGTAGGAAGGATCGGTGAAGATCTCCTGGTAGCCGGTGAGACCTGTGTTGAATACGACCTCGCCCGAAGTCTCCCCGCGCGCGCCTGCGCCTCGTCCGTGGAAACAGCGCCCGTCCTCGAGCGCAAGCGTCGCTGGAAAACTCATTCGTCGTAGAATCCCGGTCTAGCGAACCACGCCGAATCTGTCGGGCGGCCAGTAGGCGAACACAGCCTTGCCCGTAATGAAGGTCTCGGCGACAGTGCCCCATGTACGGCTGTCGTTCGAAGTATTGCGGTGATCGCCCAGCACGTAGTAGGCCTCTTCCTCTATCACGACCGGAGCGTGGCTCTTTTGGTCCCAGTAGCGAGGCGGCACGTAAGGCTCCGAGTAGGCCCTCCCGTCTATATGAACCTTGCCCTCCTGGATCTCGACCGTCTCGCCGGGAAGCCCGACCACGCGCTTGATGTATGACCGTGAAGGATCTTCCGGAAACCGGAACACGATCACGTCGCCGCGCTCGATGCTGTCGAAGCGGTAGGCGATCTTGCTCACAAAGATCCGCTGCTCGTCTGCCAGCTGAGGGAGCATGCTCGTGCCCTCCACCTTGACGGGCTGGCACAGGAACACGATCACCACCGCCGCAATCGAGAGCGAGAGCAATATATCGCGAGCCCAGACGCGGAGATCCATCCGCAGTGCCCTCCGAGACTCCGGCAATGGAGGGCGGGGGTCGGGGGACGTATTTGTATCCGCCTCCATGACAGTTTCCACGTGAGTCGGTCCGGACGGTTCCGACCTTTCTCATTCTAGCCGTCCCGGACGCCGCCGGGCGGGCGCGATTTCCGGCGATCGCTCCTGGTGCCTTGCCAGGCGCAGGTCCTGTCGCGCCTGCATCGAGTGCTTGCACAGTGCCTTGCGGCGCTAGAAATGTAACAATCGTGCAACAAATCGAGACAAGGGCTTGTTCGAATTTCTCTTCTGGAGGAGAGTATTCGATCACAATAAATTGATACTAAAGGATTTATATGGATTTTGACCACATCGTCCATGTGCGTCCACCCGCCACGGTGGATCTTTCTAATGACAATCGATTGCAAGTACTGATACAATGTCACTGACTATCCATCGTATATTCGATGTAAACACTGGATCATAGACCAAGAACAGGGAGGATCGCATGTTGCCAGAATCAGCAAGGACCTTGCATCAAAGACTGTCAGGAGTGCAGGACCGCTATTGTCCCGGCGTGTTCCAGGCGGTCGCTCTCGCTCTGACTTCGGCAGCTTTCCTTTTTGCAGCAAGCTTTTTGCACTCTGTGGTTGCGGGGGAGCGCACCACATCCGATGCGGTGACCGCGACGAACCTGTTGCAACAGGCTCGCGGAAACAGGGAGGTCCTTTCGGAGTCGTTTCCCGGCTTTCGGAGCAAGCTGGCAGTGCATTTCGACGGCCGCGTACATCACGGTACTTGCGTGTTCAGGCTGCCCGGGAATCTCCAAGTGACGTTCCAGGGAGCCGACGTGCCGCCCGTCGTCACAGCGACCGTGCAGTCGATGCTCATGCACCGCGTGCCATCGAGTCGGATGTTGCCTCAAGCGGCGCGTTACGGCCGATCGGATGCAAGCCCGCTAGGTCGCGAACTCCTGCTGTCCGACCGGCACGAGTCCGCCTATCGTATCCGGGACGGGCAGATCATCCAGGTCGACCGCCGGTTGAGCGATCCCCGATTTATCCTGACGGTGCTCGAGACCGAGAAGACTGAATCCGGAAGGTACTTGCCCCGGCATGTCTTCGCCGTGCGACTCGACGCCGACACCGGCGCCGTTCGAGAGGCTTGGACGTACATCAGCCGGTTCCAGAAGGTCGGCGGTGAGTACCTGCCGATGTCGCGCTTGGTCATCCGAACGGACAAGGGGCGAACAACCACGCTCCGAATAGAGTGGAGCGACATCGCGCTGCTCGAACCGGAGAACGAAGGCTAGATCGCGTGCGGCAGCCTGCTTCGAACCCAAGAACGACAAGAGGAATAACCATGAGAACCACCGACTTCATCCCCTCCGTTTCACTGCGTGTCGTGGCGTTGCTCGTCGCATTCGCCGCATCTGCCTTTGCCCAACACCGCGTTGCCCTAAAGGGCAGCGTCATCGACCAGACGGGCGCCCCAATCCCTGGTGCGGCTGTCTTCATACGCGACCTCGGAACCGGGCTAGAGACCGCGCAGAGTGCCGGTGCCCGCGGCGAGTTCGCCGTCGAGGTGCGACCAGGCAGCTACCGGGTCAGCGCGGCGGAAAACGACTTCCAAACCGCGTCCGAGGACCTTGATGTCGCGGGCGTCCCGCCCGATCCAGTGGTGCTGACGTTGTACCCGGCGATTCTCACCCAGTCCATCGTTGTGACGGGATCCCGAGAGGAGGAACTGCTGGCGGACTCGGTTGCGAAGGTGGAGATGATCGCTCGCAGCCAGCTTCGGGACTCCGGGTACGAGAGCGTAAGCGACATCCTGTCGGAGGAGCCGGGCATCGTCACGCGCACAAGCCGTTCGCCGGGAAGTCGGGCTGGCACGCAGATCCAAGGCATAGACTCCAGGCAGTCGCTCGTCCTGATCGATGGTTTCCCTGTTGTCGGCGCCCGCGGGGTGAAGAGCGGCATCCTCAATATGAACAGGCAGTCTACGAACCGACTCGAGAGAGTGGAGATTGTCAAAGGAGCCGCGTCCGCACTGTACGGTTCGGACGCCATCGGAGGCGTAATCAACATGATCACCCGCGAGCCACGCCAGCGCTTCGACGCCGACATCACGGCTTCGGCAGCGTCGATTGGCGGCGTAGACCTTCGCGCCGACTCGGGCTTCGTCCACGGCCGCTGGGCGGGGTTCTTCGCGGCCGAGCGCCACAAACGGAACCCGTACGACCTGACGCCGCAGGATTTCGACACGACCGGCCCTGGCTTTCGCCGCTACGACTACATGGCCAAGCTCAGCCGCGACTTCTCCGAGAACCTCAAGCTCAGCCTCTTGGCCAACGCATTCGACAACCGCGAGGTCAGCCTGTACGCGGGAGGGGGCGGCAGCCAGGCCACGACCACCAACGACAGCGCCCTCAACTATGGGGCGACACTGAACGCAGGCCTCTCCGCTGTCACCCAGTTGCAAGTGCGCGGGTACTACGGAAAGTACGACGAGAACTCGACTGTCGATATCCACTCGGTGCCTGGACCGTTCGAGGGCAAGGCCAATCTGAACGAACGTCTCTACCGGTTCGACGCCAGCCTGTCGCATGTGCTCGGCAATCGCCAGCTGCTCCGGGGCGGATTCGACTGGACGAGCAACGAGTACCGTGGCTACAACCGCCTACTGGGCGACAACAGCGGACAGTCGATCCGCATGGCCGACGCTTGGTTCCAAGACCGCATCCAGGTGCACCCGCGGCTGAACCTGACCGTCGGAGGACGCGCCACCAACCACTCGGCCTTCGGATCCCAGATGGTTCCGCGTGTTGGTCTCATGTACCGCGCCTCGGACAGCTTTCGTCTGAGGGCCTCGTATGGGCAGGGATTCCGGGCTCCGGATCTCGGCCAGCTCTACTACCGGTTCCTGACCACGTCTGGGGTTTACCAGATCATCGGGAATCCCAGCCTGAGCCCTGAGGCCTCGACCACGACCCAGGTAGGATTCGATAGCAATGTCGGGCGGTTGCGCTTCGGAGCGACCTACTTCAGGAACGACATTAAGAACCTCATCCAAACCCAGCTGCTTGGGCGGCCGCGAACTCCGGAGCAGCTCAACGCGATTCTGTCAGAGTTCGGCGTCGAGTCTGCCTTCAGCCCCGGCCTAAACCGATTGACCTATCTCTATCGCAATATTGACAGCGTCTACACCACCGGCCTGGAAGGCAAGGCCGAACTGCGGCTAACCCGGGACCTGGTCGTTTCCAGCGGGTACACTTACTTGGACGCTCGAGACAAGACGACAGGCGAGTTCCTGAGTCAGCGGCATAAGCACCACGGCAACTTCCGCGTGTGGTGGTCGACGAAGCGCTTTGGCGGGCTCCGCACAAACTTCCGGGGGACCTACCTGGGGAAATGGCCGATCGTCGGCCGCCGTTCGACGGTGGTCGTTGATAGCTACCAGCTCTGGGACTGGTATGTCGCGAAGCCGCTCCGATCCGGGTTCGAGATGTACGGCGTCGTGGACAATCTGTTCGATTCGATCGACTCGAACCTCGCCGGACCTGACCCGACCTACTACCGGGCTGATCCGGGAAGGACGTTCCGGATCGGCCTGCGCTGGACGTTCGGCTCGGAATAGGGGCGACGTACCCACACGGCTGGCAGTGGGAAATTGCATCGATCGTTGGACAAGATCTGACCCGCTGTCCAAGCCTCGTGCCGCCGTCTCTAGGCAGCGCCCATCGGGTACCGGTCAGAACGTTGGCCCACGCCTCGCGACGGTCCCGCGAATCCCCTTCCTCCGGGAGTGCAAGAGTGGCAGGACTAGGGAGCGCCCGAGGATTCATGCCAGCATTCTTCGGGCCCAGCAGGCTCAATTCCGTGCTCGGCACCTGAGTGCCCAGCCCACCGTACTACGCACGGTTCGCCTCGTACTTCCGCCAAGACCCGGGTACGAGAGCCCGGGCTGCAGTCTGCTCTGGCTTGGGGCTCTTGCGAGCGTGTCGCGCCGCAGGCATCCCGTTATCTTTGCCTTCGGCTAGGAACCTACCATCCGAACCATGTCTCGTTCCGCAGCTTCGCTCCGCAGGCAGCGGGCTGGTCTCGGAGGCAAGTGACTGCATCAGTTCATGCAGCGATTTTCAAGCCAGCATGCCGCGCGAGCATGTCAAGGTCAGCGTCGTTGTGAAGCACGGGCACGTCCGAGTGAATGGCCACGGCGGCGATGAGGCAGTCGATCAGCTTGCGCACCGTCTCCCCTTCCAGGCGGCAGAGCCGAAAGAGAGTGGCGGCATACTCGTGGTCCATTGGTTCCGTTGGCAAGAACGTTGTGCGTGCAAGGAGCCGGCGGAGGTCGTGCAGATGCCGTTCGTTGCGCGTGCCGGCCAGGACTTCCATTCGAACCAGGTCGCAAGTTGCGATATCGGATCAAAGGAGGGCCTCTACGCGATCACACGTCCGGGAACCCGTATCGCGAAGGAACTCTACCCAGGCGGATGTGCCAATCAGAATCACGGCGATCGACCGGCACGTAACTCATCGAGGTTGCCTGCCCAGCCCGACCCGCGAAGAAGGCGAGCTTCATTGGTTTCAAGGGGTTCCCCCGCCAGCAACCTAAGCGCGAAGTTGACCGCGTTCCGCTTGGTCGAGAAGCGCTAGCGGCTCGTGACCGCGGCGCACGCTTCGTCGTCAATGTCTACGTTGGTACGTGCCGTACACCAGCAATGCACCAAGCGCAATGGCTTACCTCGATTCTCCCCGGAGATTGCCGCGAGAACTTGAAACGGCTTCGAGGTCTCCAAGCAACTCGTGCACCTACGCCAGTTCGAAGGTGCTCTTGTCAACGACGTTGAGGTCCGCAGCGGCCCCCTCTTGACTGGTGGCACGGCGTCCTGCGGCGCCACTCACACGTGCAATAGGAACATTGGCCGAGGCAGGGCCGGACTAGGTGTCGATCGGATTTGAGAACCCTGGATCCAGACCGTGCAGTGGCGGTAGGAAGTTGAGCGCTTGGGTAGATTCGCCGGAAAAACTCGTCCGGGAATCCTCGATGCGGAGATTTCGCGCTGCTTCCCGAAAAGGACCGTCGCAGCCGTCCGGTGCGCGGGGACGAATCGTGCTGCGGGACATTCCTCGAATGGCGCGAACGCAGACTTCGTTACGATATTCAGCTGACGTGGGCTGTCGGCCCCTGCCGATATTGCCCGCACCAGGAAATTCGAAAGGAAGCCATGAGGAACACATGGAAAACACTCCTTCTTGCTCTCGCGCTGGCGTTACCGCCCGCGGTCCTTCGCGCCGCGGAGGACGGCTCCGGCGAGACCGGCTTCGTGAATCTCCGCTTCATGGTCGAAGACGTCCAGCGAACCGCCGCGCTGTACGTGCCTCCGGGCTATGACAGGTCCAAGGAATGGCCGTTGATTGTCTTCTTGCACGGTGGCGGAGGGAACGGCGACAACGCGGGCAATGCTCTCACGGAGCGCTTCAACCGCCAGTCTCTCGTAAAGGCTATTCGGCAACATCCAGAGCGTTTTCCGGCGCTGGTCGCTTTCCCGCGCTGCCCGACGGGCAAGATCTGGGCGCCCATTCCTGCGGACCCCGTGCAGTCCCCGTGGCGCCTGAGTCGCCACGGGCGTCAGCCGATTCCCGATGCCGAGGAGCACATCACTGCGGTCATTGATGCGGTGATCGCGGGCTTTGCGGTCGCGGAGCACCGAGTGATCGTCACTGGCCACTCCATGGGTGGCGAGGGCTCGACCCGCTACGCGGCACGGCATGCGGAGCGCATCGCCGCTGTCGCCCCGTCGGCTGGTTCAGCCGTGGTGGTGCTTGAGGACGCCCCCCGACTCGCGAAGATGGGGGTCTGGCTGTTCCAGGGCGAGACCGATAACATCAGCACTGCGCCCCTCGCCAGACGCATGATCGCCGCGATTCGCGCCGAGGGCGGCGAGCCCCGGTACACAGAGTACGAGGGCGTTGGGCACAACATGTCGAGACTCGTCTATCAGGACCCGAAAGCCATCGAGTGGATGCCGGAACAGAGGCGGCGACCGAAGTAGTCGGAGGCTTGGATGACGGACTGCCCAGCCTCAGTCCGTCGGTCCAGTCGGGCGCACTGCAGCCCGGAGCGCCCCGAATGACATCGGGACCGCGCCCGATTCGTCTCCGCCGCCAGGCTCCCCGCCGAAGTCAGTTTCTCTCGGCGTCCAGGCCCTCGCGCTGGCTCCTGCCTTGCCGGAGTTGATATGCTGGCACGCGTGCCCCGGGAATCTCGCTGCGCAGCCGCAGGCCGCTGGCGAGCCCGGGCCAAGCGGGCATGATGCGGACGATGTCACATTCGGCCATCGCCAAGGCCGCCCTCGGGCTGACGCTTGCGTGCGCTCCACCCGCCGATACCGGTTCGGATGCAGCGACGTCGGACGCCGTGGCGGCAGTCTCGAACGAGCACTTCGCGGGAGCCTGGTCGCTTGCACGGATCGAGCGGCGCGACGCCGCCGGCGAGCTGCTCGGCACTCCGATCGAAGACCGGCTCGGCTATCTCATCTATGACGCCGCCGGGTACATGGGAGTCACGCTTATGCGACCCGGCCGTCAGCCGTACTCGGAGGGCGGGCCGACCGCCGAGGAAGCACTCGCCCAAGTGGGCACGTACACTTCGTACTTCGGACCTTTCAGCGTCAACGCAGATGCGGGTGTTGTGACCCATCATCTCGAGGGAAGCCTCGACCCAACCGGAGCCGGCTCGGATTACCAGCGCTTCTACAAGTTCGGCGAGAACACATTGACGCTCCAGCCTCCGGCCAGGGAGGACGGCTCGAAGACGTACCTCACGTGGGAGCGGATTCCTGACTTGTCGGAGTCTGAGTTGACCGACACGCATCGGGGGCTCTTCGGCGTCTTTCGGATCGAGTCGGTGACGCGCCAGACGATCGATGGCGACCCGGTCCCGATCGATCAGTACGAAACGGCCTATATCCTTTACGCACCGTCCGGGCACATGTCCGTCCATCTGATGCGGCCCGGCCGGACGCCATATGCCGGAGACCGGCCCACAGCAGAGGAAGCGTTGATGGCGACCCGGACCTACGGCAGCTACTTCGGTCCTTTCTCTGTCCACGAAGACGAACGGTACCTCGTGCACCATCGCGTTGGCAGCGAAAACCCGGGAGGCAGCGGCACCGATGCGCAGCGCTTTTATGAGCTCACCGACACGCACCTCACGCTGCGACCGCCAGTCGGAACTGACGACCGCGGCCAGCAGGTGCAGACCGCGCTTCGTTGGGTGCGCATTGGCGACTGACCGACGAGGCGTGACGCGGAGCTGCGCCTGCGCGTTCGTCACAACGTTGATTGCGTGCTGATCCCAGCTGCGTTGGTCGCTCCCGGTTGAGTGGCATCTTGCAGTCGCCTGGCCCGGGGGGAAAGCGAGAGTCGGCTGTCGAGGAGCAGGCGGCGCGGGTCGCTGCCGTGCCGGGGGAGGACCGCGAGGTTGGCGAGGGGTTGATTCTTGACCTAGCCGCTTTCGCAGTCGGAACTAGCCGCGATCATGGCGCGGCAATGGACATCAGCGACGGATCCGGCAGACGCCAATCCGGGGGTCGGCCGCCCCCGGGAACGGACAAATCGTGGTGGCTGCGACAACGGGCACCGCCCTGGTGCAGGCTGCGTTGTCTGCGTAGGACGGTGCACGTAGAACAGTGCGCGTGGCACTCGGGCACGCAAGTTGCCTAAACTGTGATCGGAGGCGACGCATGGAACGCATTACCCGCAGGGACCTTGGAAAGACTGCCGCAATTGCTGGAGCGCTGGCCGTCGGAGCGACCGCCCGGGCCGAGCAGGTTAGCAGGCGGGCGTTCGGAAAGACCGGGCTCGATGTGGGCGTGCTCGGGATTGGAACGTCGCCCCTAGGTCGCGACGGTGTAAGCCAGAACGAGGTGAACAACGTTATCGCCGCCGCGGCCGACTACGGTGTGAACTATCTCGACACTGCGCCGATCTACGCCCAGGCCGAGCGCCGGCTTGGCCCCGCCCTGAAGGGCAAGCGCGACAAGTTCGTGCTTGTCACCAAGGTCGAGGCGACATCCAAGCAGGATGCCACCTGGCAAGTGCAGGAGAGCCTCCATAAGACGCGGGCCGAGTACTTCGACTTGGTCCACGTTCACAACGTCGGCCGCACCGACCGCTTCCCGAGCCTCGACATCCTGCTTGGCGAGGACGGCGCGCTGGCGGGCCTCGAGGCGCTCAAGGAGAAGGGTTTGGTTCGTCACGTCGGCATGACGTGCCATTTGCGGCCGCGTCGCGCGCTTCCGATCCTGCGTTCGGGACGGGTCGAAGCCGTCATGGCGGCAGTGAACCCCATCGACAGGCATATCTACGATTTCGAGGGAACCGTCTTCGAAGAGGCCGCGGACCGCGGGATGGGCATCGTGGCCATGAAGATCCTCGGAGGGACTCAGGGCGACGGCGCGATCCTATCGGACGAGCCGCACTACAGGCGGGCGGTGCGCTACGTACTGGGCATCCCAGGCCTCTCCGTGGCGATCATGGGCATGAAGTCGGTCGCCGAACTCGAGAAAGCGGTTGCGACGGTCCAAGCCTACGAGCCTCTGGAGGGCACGGAACTTACAGAGGCGATGGAGGACGGCAAGAAACGAGCTGCCGAGCTCGGCGAGCACCGCGGCCCGGCCGTCTGATTGCGTCCGGTCCGCTCAGGGCCGCGCATTCCGCCCATTCAAGCCGACGCAGCCCAGCTGACACTTGAAATTTTCGCGCCGGGCCGCGGCAACTATCCAGGGGATGCAGCGCAGCTGCGGGCCGTCCGGCCGTCAGTAGGAGTTTCTCGGCTTCGCCGGAACTACATCTTGTACTGGCCGAGATCCTCTTCGCCGAGATTCTCGAGCCACTTGCGAAGCTCCTCGCTGTTGGCCTTGTCATTGAGCGTCGGTGACAGCTTGGAGGAGGCGATTACCTGCTCGCTGACGTAGATCGGGCAATCCAGCCGAAGGGCCAGCGCCAGGGCGTCGCTCGGGCGCGAGTCGATCGACATCATCTGGCCGTCTCGCTGCTCGATCCAGATAACCGCGAAGAACGTGTCGTCCTTCAGCTCGCTGACCACAACGCGCTGTATCCATGCCCCGTAGCCGAGGAGCAGGTTCCGGAACAGGTCGTGGGTCATGGGCCTCGGTGTCGAGACCTTCTCGATCTCGAGGGCGATCGCATTCGCTTCGTAGACGCCGATCCAAATTGGCAGCACGGTCTTGTTGGACCTGTCCTTGAGGACCACGATGGGCATGTTCGTGATCGGATCCATCATCAGACCGCAGATTCTCATCTCGACATCCGACATCGTTGTCACCTTCAGTTCAGTACGTGGAGCCCTTGGAACGCGGGCTCGGCCTCGGCGGACGCGAGTTCGCCGACCAGGGAGCCCTTGGATTGGGCCCCGACGCCGTGACTTGGACCCGGCAGTAGGTTCCGCGAAGGTCCCGGCCTTCGGCGAGCGCCGAGGGATCGGTGAAGTTGAGCACTCGATTCTGGGTAGTGCGGCCGACCCACTGGCCGAATTTCTCCTTGCGGCCCTCGACCAGGACCTCTTCGCTCCGCCCGATCAGTTCGGCGTTCCGGCGCAGCTGAATGCGCCGCTGGCGATCCTGCAACTCGCGCAACCGACGGCCCTTCTCCAGTTCGGGGATTTGCGGCATGTCGGCGGCCGGCGTGCCCCTGCGGGGCGAGTACTTGAAGGAGAAGACGGACGCGTATTCGACCGCGTCCAGCAAGGAGAGCGTTTGCTGGAAGTCCTCGTCGGTCTCGCCGGGAAACCCCACGATAATGTCGGTGCTGAGCTCGATGGTTCGGTCGGCGCTCTTCAGCATGTCGATGCAGCGCAGGTACTGGTCCCGGTTGTACGTGCGATGCATTGCCTGGAGCACGCTCGTCGAGCCCGACTGGACCGGCAAGTGCACCCAGTCGCAAAGCGAGTTGTTGCGATCGATGGCGTCGACAATGTCCGAAGTGAAATCGGCGGGGTGCGACGTGGTGAAGCGGACTCGCCGGATCTGCGGCAGCTCGCCGATCTCGTCGAGCAGCCGGGCGAAGCTCCAGCCAGCCGGCAAGGGGTCCAGGTAGCTGTTGACCGTCTGGCCGAGCAGGGTAATCTCGGTGTAGCCCCGGGTCGCCAGGTCGCGGGCCTCGTGCATCACAGCCTCGCTTGCGCGGCTCCGTTCGGGTCCACGCGTGAAAGGCACGACACAGTAGGTGCAGGCCTTGTCGCAGCCTTCGATGATGGTGAGGTAGGCGCTGTATGGGCGGTCCCTCTCCACGCGCGGGACGTCGAACGTCTCGTCCGTCTCCAGATCCAGGCCGGCGACACGCGACTCTCCGGATTCGACCCTGTCGAGGATTGCCGGCAGGGCGTTGTAGCTGGCGGATCCGCACACGAAGTCGACATGCGGAGCGTGCTCGAAGATGTCCTCCCCGTTGTGCTGGGCCACGCAGCCGAGCACGCCGATCGTCTTGCCAGAGCCGATGCGCTTCACTCCGCCCAGGCGGGAGAACACTTTCTGCTCGGCCTTGTCGCGGATGCTGCACGTGTTGTAGAGCAGCATGCCGGCGTCCTCGGGGGACGGGACCTGGCTGTAGCCGCGCGCTTCGAGCAGTCCGCGGACCTTCTCGCTGTCGTGGACATTCATCTGACAGCCGAAAGTCTCTATGTAGAACGTCTTGGGCACGGCGGGCACAAGCCGCCTCGGTACCGATTCCGCGGTACTGCGAATCGTCCCGTCGGCGGTGGATTTGTGTTAAGCGCAGTATAGCAACGGCCGGGCGGCCCCGAGGTCGCGTCGCCCGTGCGCCTGTCGGAGGTCGAGCGCCTATCGCATCCTTCGCCAGCCCAGCAGGAACACGCCGAAGAGGAGTCCGAACGTGGCCAGGCCGGCAGCCGGACCGGCCTCGATCAGATCGGGACCCTGCGGTGCTGCCTGCTCGACAAGCCTCTTGCCCTCGACTTGGGGCGCGCCCCCGTCGCGAAGCTCGTCCCTCAGCACCGGCACCAGTTCGGGCCGCGCGGACGCCGCGACACGCAATTCGACAAATTCCTCGAACTGACGGTTGCCGGTCGTGCGGACGCTCCCGGAAGCGCCGTTCCGCTCCAGCGACATCGCATAGTCCATGGCGAGGCTCTCCAGCGTGACCGGGGCCGGTTCCCAGAAGCCCTTGCGGGCCGATTCGAGCAGGACTGCGGCCATCTCCTGGAAGGCGAACGGATTCTCTGCTTCGAACCATTCAGGGATGTCGAGCCCGAGAGAGTCCGTCACGTACACGGCATGCACGCGGTCCCACACGGCCGAGCCAACGGCTTCGGGCTTGGTGACCTGCCAGCCGAAGAGGTTGGTCGCGGTCTGCGCCATCTCGACCGCTCCGGAAAAACCCTCGTCCTGGAGTTCCCGAATCCACTTGGGATTCCAGAACTTTCCGCGCAGACCGCGGGCTAGCGCTTCGCGAGCCGTCTCGACTCGCGGGTGGCGCGGGTTGCGGACATCGGCCAGGTATGTCTCGGGCGCAGTACCGGTGGTGTCGCGCACCGCCATCGTCATGCCGCCTAGGTATTCGAAGTAGTGGTCCAGCGTGAGCGCCCCGACCACATTGGTGGACCGGCTCAGAGTGACTGCGTCGGTGCGGCCCAAATGCGTCCGATACGCTTCCGGCACCGGCTTGCCCCACTCGAAGCCTTCCGTGTACACGGCGCCCGCCCGTGCGATATACGCCTCGGTCAATCCTTCGGAGGAAGCGTAATTCCCGCTCTGCTCGATGGACACCACGAGGCCCGTTCCGTACCCGCCAGCTGAATTGCTGAAAACGCGTGCGCCCGCGAGCGTTCGAGCGTCGTCGGCGGCCATGCCGGACTGCTTCAGCTCGCGCTCGGCTTCGGCGACGTGCTCGGCGATGTAGTTCTCTCCGTCCCGTGCTCTCGCGGCGAGCCGGGCGGCTCGGTCGAGCAGTCTCATCCTGTCAGGGAAGGTGTCGCGAAACAGAGACGCAGCTTGGATCACCACGTCGATTCTCGGGCGGCCGAGATCTTCCGCCGGAATCAGCTCCACGTCCTCCACCACGTTGCGGTGATCCCATACGGGACGAACGCCCATCAGGTGCATGACGTGCGCCAGGTCCGTTCCGTGCTGGCGGATCAGCTCGGTGTTCCAGAGGGTAAAGCCAATCTTCCGGGGCCAGCGGCCGAGCCTCGAGCGTTCCGCTTCCAGCTGCTGCTCCGCCAGGACGACTCCGATTTCCCAGGCGGCCTTCGTGGGCACTTCAGCGGGATTGATGCCGTACAAGTTGCGACCTGTAGGAAGCGCCTGCGGATTGCGCAGGGGATCGCCGCCCCCTCCGGGCGGAACGTACCCTCCGGCGAGTGCATCGAGAGTGTGGTCGATTTCGTCCGGCGTGCGGGCGAAGGCCCGGGCGATCCGGTCGAACTCATCGGAAACCGGCTGGATCGCCGCGGGAAGCCCGCCGCCGTCCAGCGCCCGTCGCACCGTTCCCGTCGCGCGCCTTCTCGACTCGGTCGAGCAGTCCGCCGAATCCATGCCGTCCGAGCATCCGAACGTTTCCACGAACGAATCTCCCAGCATTGCGGCGACCATGGGGGCCAGGTCGCTCGCCCCGCTCCGCTTGCCATGCACGTGCAGTCCAACCGGAATACGATCCTCCTCGATAAGGTGGATGTGCCGGCCCAGGCGCTCGATTTCACCATCGCCCGGAGCTTCCGCCTTCCAGTCCGCGCGTAGGTCCCGGTCGAACCCCTGTTCCCGAGCCATGTCCCGGACCTGCTCGCGAAGCCTCTCCCTGAGCGCTCCGTCCTGGGCCGACTGGAACTGCCGGATCGTCCGATACAACCGGGCGACCTCGGGTTCTTCGCGAGTGATTTCGGCCGCGTCGACCGGAGGGATCTGGTGGCTCACGGTGACTGCCGCGCCGCGGCGCTTCGCGATCAGGGCCTCGCCGACGTTGTCCATCACGTAGACGTAGAGGTTCGGCATGGCTCCGATCGTCCGGTCGGACCAGTCATCCGCCAGCTGGCCGAGTGGTCGCCCGGGCAGGAACTCGTGCGTGCCGTGCGTACCGTAGTTGACGATCGCGTCCGCCTTCCAGACCTCACGCAGCCACCAGTAGACCGCCAGGTACTGATGGGGGGGCGGAACGCGGTCGTTGTGCTGCAGCTTCGCATCCATCTCCGCCCCGCGCACGGGCTGGGGCAGGACGATGACATTGCCGTAGTCGAGCTTCGGCACGACGAACACTCGCTCGCCGTCGGCCTCGAGCACCATCAGGTTGCCGGGCGGCGGTCCGAATGCCTCGATGACTTCGTTGCGCATGGCTTCCGGCAGCCCGCCGAACCACCGCTCGTAGCCGTCCACGCGAAGCAGGAGCACGCCGCTCTGTTCGGCGAGGAGCCGCAGGTCCCGGGAACGGCCCAAGCTGACGTTCCGGCCCTTCTGGAGCATCTCGTCCAGGATCGCCTTGTCGCTTCCGGGAACGTTTGCGATCGAGTAGCCTTCGCGCCGCAAGGCCGACAGGAATCGAATCATGCTTCGCGGCACGTTGAGCCCGGCCGCCGTGATCCGGCCCTTGCCAATGCCGGAGACGTAGAAGATCGCGATCCTCTTTTCGGAATTCGGCTCAGTCCGCAGGCGAACCCATCGCTTGGCACGCTCGACCATGAGGCCGATGCGCTCGTCGCGGAATGCTTCGTAGCGCCGTCCGTACCAGGCGGAATCAAGCCCCTCTATGAGCGTGGGCTGGATTGCTCCGTCTAGTTCGGGAACCATTGCGCCCATGATCAGCCCGGCGTCGCGAATTCCGGCCCGCGTCTGCTGGTAGTCGCTGAAGGACTCTCCCGTGAAGAGCAGCGAGAGACCGCGGAGCACCGGCACGTTGAGCTTCTCGTCGAGCACTTCGACCCCCTGCTGCCCGAGCCACCAGCGGCCATGCTTGCGCGAAATCAGGATGTCCGGACGGTATTCGAGCGCGAACGGTGCCGCCTGGGCAGTCCCGAAGATCGATGCCGTATTAAACCCGCCGTCCTCGAATGCCTGAATCAAGGCGTCGGTGGCTTGGCTCATCCCGAGCCTCCAGCCGTCGGCGAAGTCGATCAATACCCTAGGAGCGTCCTGCTCGCCGCGCCCGGACGATTCGTACCAGCGCTCGTACTCGGCGGTCGACCTGAACAGGGCGGGCGCATTGGGGTGGTAGTATCCGTCGTCCGGGGTCGGCTCGGGCTGCAACTCCTCGAAGTCCCTCCCGAGGTATCGGGACGCGGCGGTCTGCAGCAGGCGAGCCATGTTCGTGACCCCGCCAAAGCGCCAGTAGTCGTCGACCCACCTGTCTAGGCCTTGGAAGTCTGCGTTGCCGACTCCTAGCCGGGGAGCGTCGTGCGCAGGCAGGACGATCACGCGGGCGCCGCCCTCGCCGGCCTCGCGAAGAGCCCTGCGCACCGGGCGGCTCAACGGATCCGAGCGCCGGCCGCTGACGAATATTGCCTTGTAGCGTCCGAAGTCTGGCTGGCCGAGTCCGGGATCGTCCAGCTTCTCCGGACTCCAGTAGGCGTAGCGCACGCCGCTCTGCTGCGAGCTCTCGGCGAGCAGGAAGCGGTACATGCTCGGAAACCCTAGGAACAGGATTCCCGGCTGGGACTGCAGGTACAGCCCCGCCGAGGCAATGGCCGCGAGAGCCAAGCCGCACAGCCAGAGGGCCTTGCGCGAGGTCAGGAAAGAGAGTGGCATGGGGCTCGGAACGCGCAGTCCCGACAGAATGCCAACCAATTAATATCTTATCCGGCCAAGCGCTCCGACCCCTCGGCGGCTGGACACTCGCGGCCCGAGTGCCTAGGTTGGTCGAGGTCGAGGGGAAGTGGCCTGTTGCGCTTACGTCGATCGGGAGATCATGCATCGAGCGGCTGCGAGGCGACATTCCTCAGAGCTCGGCCTCGTTGAGTTGCCCGATGTCCAGCACAGGGAACAAGATTCCCAGCAGCGGGCCTCTCGACTGCGAGGGCGGTCCAGCGATCCATGATCTTCATGCCGGAGGGTCGCCGGTATTCATTGCAGCCGGGCGACGGTGCAATGTCGTTCGCGGCGGTCAGGCCGGCGGCTCCTCGGACTGGTAAGCCAGGCCCCACCACAGTCCCAACACGGATCTTCAGTGTCTCGCGGGTCATCGGTCCGGCCAGCCTCAACGGCTGCCATCGACGACCGTAGGTCTACACGCCCCCTCGCCGTCGGCGGGCAGATGCCGATTACGGCGTCCAGCAGCACTGCGTCCTGGCACCCGAAGGAAACGAGTACGGCCGCGGCTTCCCTTGCCGTTTCCGGAATGACCGCAGGCCTGTCCAGACGCATATCGACGACGGTCGGCATGACGCGGCAGCGCGACAGGATCCTCGCCAGATCCCTTGCCTTAGACGTGCGCGAGCCCTGCGGTTTCTTCCCCGCAGCCGGATTGAAGCTCGCTGCGCCGCGAGCGTCAGAATTCAGGGTGACCGGAATCCCGAGCGGGGTCCGCTCGGCAATCCTCCGCAGCGAGTTGTGCCACCGTGCCACGGTCTCTGGGCCGGGGGGCGCTAGGAAATTGAAGTGCCGGATGTGCCGCCTGACGATCAACCCGGAGGTCGGACCGACGCTAAGCGGATGGATGCCTTGACGCGCTTGTCGTTGCGTTAGATGGCGATCGGAGGATGGAATAGCAGGTCGACTTTCTCGTCAAGGAACATCCGGTTCAGGAGGCCGCCTACTCGATCGTCCAGCGGAGCCCGAGGATCCTTGCAAGGGTCCATTCATCCATTTCCGTTCAGAATTCCATAGCTGGTGCCGCCCTCGTCAAGCCTCTAGACCGGGCCGCCTAGCCTCTCCGCCCGGTTGCGGCTCGGGCGGTGCAGCACGGCACCCACTCCGTTGCGATCGCGGGCAGGTTGGGAGGGGCTTGCCGGCGGCGTGCTTGGCGGACTTGGAATTGGTGTAGGCCCTTTGGGGCGAACCAGTCTGGGCGCGCGATGTCTTTCAGCTAGCCTAAGGGATCCGTGGATGGCCAGTGGTTCTCCCGTCGCGTCCCGGAACGTCAGATAGACCGGAAAGGAACAGATGAGAGTGCAAAGACCCTGGAAAGAGGCGCTGCCCCGATGGGCCAAGATCCTGCTCGGCGGCGCGGCGTGCTTGGTGCTGCTGCCGGTTGCCTGTGCCCTGTGGGTCGCTAGGGGCGACCCCGACATTCGCATCGATCAGCATCGGGACTACCTAGCGGCGATCGACCGCAGCGCCGCTCCGGGGGCGCCGAACATCGTCCTGGTGTTCGCCGACGACCTCGGATACGGAGACCTCTCGAGCTACGGTTCCAAAGCCATTCAAACGCCGCACCTGGACGCTCTCGCACGCGACGGAGTCAAGCTCTCCCCGTCTCGTTTCAGTTCCGGGCCGGCGACCGTCAACTTCTCAGCCCGGTATGCTCCCCGTCTCGTTTCAGTTGCCTCACTGGCCCCCACGAGAGGCTTCATGCATTCCGTGTTCTTCCCGTCGGGAACTCCGATGGGCATGCTCGTGAACACATTCAGCTTCCCGCGCGGGATACGCGGGATCCCGCCTGACGAAGTCACCGTTGCCGAGGCATTGCAGGCCAGCGGGTACGCTACCGGAATGTTCGGCAAGTGGCACCTCGGGGATCGCAGCCCCCACCTGCCCACAGACAAGGGTTTCGACTACTTTTTCGGTAGCTACTACTCGAACGACATGAAACCCTACGCCATCTACCGCAACAGCGACGTCGCGATCGAAGCGCCAACTGACCAAGCCAAGCTCACCCGAGCGCTCACAAGCGAGGTCCTCGGGTTCATTGACAGGACATCGGAACGGCCGTTCTTTGTCTACTACGCATCGCCGTTCCCGCACCATCCCGCACACTCCAGCGATCATTTCGCGGGCAAATCCAGCGGAGGCTCCTACGGCGATTGCGTCGAGGAACTCGATTGGAGCGTGGGCGAAATCCAGGCACGGCTTGCAGAGCGGGGGCTGAGCGAGAACACGCTGTTCGTATTCACGAGCGACAACGGTCCTTGGCACGAGGGATCTCCCGGCTTGCACAGGGGACGCAAGGCTAACAGCTTCGACGGGGGCCAAGTCGTGCCGTTCATCGCCTCCTGGCCCGGAACGATCCCTGCAGCTAGCGAGATCGATACTCCGGCCATGAGCATTGATCTCTTCCCGACGTTTCTGGAAGTTGCAGGAGTCCCCTTGCCCGAAGACCGGATCGTCGATGGTGTGGACCTGTCGCCATTGCTGAGAGGCAAGGCGCATTCGGCTCTGGACCGGCCGCTCTTTTTCGTGAGCGGCGGCGACTTCGCGGGAGTGCGCAGCCCCGGCAACCTCAAGTACCTTGAGGGGCAACGTAGCGATAACAGTGCGTACTGGGTCATCAAGCCTGGCCCGTTCCTGTTCGATCTAAATTACGACCCGACCGAGTCATATGACGTGTCGGAGCGCTTCCCCGGAGAGCGGGCGGAACTCGCCGCGGCGGTGCGGGAAATGAACCGGGCACGGGACGAGAATCCGCGGGGGTGGCGGATGCGGCAATGAATCCGGCTTGTGGGCTTGAACCGGGCTCCGAGACGAGCGAGACCTGTGTCGACCGCACAGTATTCGCGGGCGGAGCGGAGGAGAGCCGAGCCCCAGCGACGTGCTGATTGAGCGTCGTAGACACGACCGCCTCCCAGAGGCTGGTTGCGACACCCGGAGCCGCTGTCGAGCACCGCCCGCATCCGCTTGAGCGTCACGGACCGGGCTCGAGCGCAGCCAGTCTGTGCGCTTGATCCCCGGCCGATGCCTGCAATCGGCGTTGTTGGTTGGGGAGGATGATCGTGCGGCTTGTCCGCAAGATGTCTAGGGGCGCGGGCGGGCCCCACGCCCGCTGGCTGGGCCCTTGCCGAACAACGCTCCGCGTGCGGACTGCAACTATCGCACTTCATTGGCCTTGCCGAGAACTTGGAGGACGGCTAGCTGGCGGCAAACCCCATTTCCAACCGGTTTCACTTGGAGAGTTGGGGAGTGCAACGGGTTGAGAGTTGCCGATGTCACCCATTCGAAGTGATCCAGGGTACGTTTCGTGCACTTTGCCCCGGAGCGTTCGGGCATGGAGGTCCACGCCAAGGAACCCTCTCATCCCCTCTCTCGCTTGGAGGCGTCAGTTTACCGACTGACTTGCATTCCGTTAACGGGACGTTCGGGGCTTGAGGCGCATGCACCCCGGTTCGATGTGCGCAATCACGCGACCACCCGTCGCCCCGATGCCAATGACTCGCATTGCAGCTACAATTGCCCGATGCGATGCCTCGCTCGTTCGGCTCTGATGCTGGCCTTGCTCGCGGCGGCGATTCCTGTCCAATCTTTCGCCTTGCCGAATTTCGTCTTCATACTGGTCGACGACTTGGGATGGTCCGATCTTGGGGTCTACGGCTCGGATCTTCACGAGACGCCTCGAATCGACGATTTCGCTGCAGGAGCCGCGCGATTCACGAACGCCTACGCTGCCTCGCCAGTCTGCAGCCCGACTCGGGCGTCGATTCTCGCTGGCAAGCACCCGGCCAAGCTGCGGATGACTGTCTGGCGGGAAGCTGCAAAGAATCCACCGCTGCAACGCGCGCTGGTTCCTCCGGTCACCGCTGACAGCCTGCCCCACGAGGAAGTCACTGTCGCCGAAGTGCTGCACGAGGCCGGATACGTCACGGCCCATGTCGGGAAGTGGCATCTGGGCACCGCCGAGTACTACCCCCAGACGCAGGGATTCGACTACAACGTCGGAGGGACCCTCTGGGGGGCTCCCCAGACCTTCTTCTTTCCGTACAGCGGTTCACGACCGTTTGCTGGATTGCGGTACGTCCCTCACCTTGGAGGCGGCGAGGCCGGCGAATACCTCACGGACCGGCTGACGACGGAGGCGATCCGGATACTGCAGCAGGAGCGGGGCAATCCGATCTTCATGCACTTGGCTTACCACACGGTCCACACCCCGATCGAGGGCAAGCCCGCGGTCGCCGAATACTACCGCGAGAGGATCCGTCCCGGGATGACGCACCGCAACCCCCACCTCGCCGCCATGTTGCATGCGCTGGACGAGAATGTCGGCCGCGTGCTGGACGCGCTGGAGGAGCTTGAGATGGCCGGCGACACCGTGGTGTTCCTGACTTCGGACAACGGCGGATTCGTCAACGCCTACGACGGCCTCAGAGTCACCGACAACTCGCCGCTGCGGTCAGGCAAGGGGTCCCTGTACGAAGGGGGGATTCGCGTTCCGGCCATGATTCGCTGGCCGGATGTCACGGTCCCGGGATCCGTCTCAGACACTCCGATCAGCAGCGTCGACTATTACCGCACCATTCTCTCGATTGCCGGGCTGGACGGCGACCGGGACCACAACCGAACCTTGGACGGCATCGACTTGGTGCCGTTGCTGAGGAATCCCGAACACTCGCCCAATCGGGCCGCGCTCTTCTTCCACTATCCGCACTACTACGCCACGACCTCGCCCGTCAGCGCCGTGCGGGTCGGAAATTGGAAGCTCCTGCGGTACTACGAAGACTCGCGCGTGGAACTGTACGACCTCGCAGGCGACCCTGGCGAGCGGACCGACCGCGCCTCGGAAGAGCCCGAGGTTGCGACGGCGCTGCTGGAGCGGCTGGAGGCTTGGCTGGGCCGGGCGGGCGCGCAGCACCCATCTCCCAATGCCGCCAGCAGGTAGCGCGGCTCAGCGCCAGTCGAAACGATCAGCGATTTCGCCGACGCTGCCTTCCGCGACGATCCGGCCCTCCTCGAAGAATACTGCCCGGTCGGCGAGGGCTTCCGCCAGACCGACCTCGTGCGTGACCAGGATCTTCGCCTGCGGCAGGGATCGGAGCGTGGTGACCAGCGCGTTCTTCGCTGGTGGGTCGAGGAACGTCGCGGGCTCGTCGAGCAAGAGGATCTCGGGCTCGACCGCGAGAACTCCGGCGAGAGCGGCACGGCGGCGCTCGCCGGCGCTGAGCCGATGAGGCGGCCTCGCGCGCTGCCCGTTCAGGCCGACCTGAGCCAGGCTGCGGTCGACCCGGACCCGGACAAGTTCCGGATCCATTCCCATGTTGAGAGGGCCGAACGCCACGTCCTCTTCGATTGTCGGCATGAAAATCTGGTCGTCGGAGTCCTGGAACAGCAATCCGACCCGCTGGCGGACAGCAGAGAAATTGGCGGGGTTGACCCGCATCCCGCAGACGTCGACCGTGCCCTCGCCCTGCAGCAGGCCGACCAGGTGATTGAGGAACGTGGTCTTGCCAGAGCCGTTTGCCCCGAATACCGCGACAGTTTCGCCTTGGCGCAGGACGAAGCACACGTCTCGCAGCGCCTTGATGCCGTCCGGGTACCGGAACCTCAGGTTCCGCACGTCGATGAGCAAGTCTCCCACTGATGCCCATTGTATGGAGTTGGAGAGGCGGCGGGGACCGCGAAGAACGGACGTCACGGCCAGCAAGCTGCGAGTTCGGCTAAAATGCACTGCGTGAAACGCCTTCTCACCGCGACAACGCTGCTGTTTGCTTCGATTCTGCCAGCTGCGTCGGACAAGCCCAATATCCTCTTCGTGTTCACGGACGATCACGCCTACCAGGCCATCAGCGCCTACGGGTCCATGATCAACCACACCCCGAACATCGACCGAATTGCCCGGGAGGGGATGCGGTTCGACCGGGCGCTCGTCACGAATTCCATCTGCGCGCCCAGCAGGGCCGTCATCCTGACGGGCAAGTACAGCCACCTCAACGGTGTGCTCGACAACCGCCTGAGGTTTGACGGGTCGCAGCAGACCTTTCCGAAGCTGCTCCAGGCAGCGGGGTACCAGACGGCAATTTTCGGCAAATGGCATCTGAAGACGGCGCCTACGGGCTTCGACGTGTGGGAGGTGCTGCCGGGGCAGGGCGCCTACTACAACCCGGATATGCGGGTGGGTCCGGACGACACCCAACGCCAGCACGAAGGCTACACCACGGACATCATCACGGACCTGTCTCTGGAATGGCTGAAGGAGCGGCGGGACCCGGACAAGCCATTCATGTTGATGAGCCAGCACAAAGCGCCGCACCGAAACTGGATGCCGGGGCCGGAGCACCTGACTCTCTACGACGGCCAGCATATCTGGGAGCCTCCGACACTATTCGACGACTACTCGGGGAGGGCATCGCCGGCCGCCAAGAATCGCATGGAGATCGCGCGGCACATGGCATCTGCCCATGACCTGAAGATCAACCCGCCCGCCGACACTCCCGAGGACGATCGGGTGCTGCGGCAGTGGATGAACAGCTACGGGCGACTCAGTCCGGTACAGAAGGCGGTCTGGGACGCCGCGTACGGTCCGAAGAACCAAGCATTCCTGGATGCGAACCTGCAGGGCAAGGATCTGATCCGCTGGAAGTACCAGCGCTACATCAAGGACTACCTGCGCTGCATCGCCTCGGTTGACGACAACATAGGGAGACTGCTTCGGTACCTTGACGAGACCGGGCTGGCCGACAACACTGTAGTCGTCTACAGCTCCGACCAGGGGTTCTACCTAGGCGAGCACGGCTGGTTCGACAAGCGCTGGATGTACAGGGAGTCGCTGCGCACGCCGCTAGTGGTGCGGTGGCCAGGAGTCGTCAAGCCTAGGTCGACGAACCGGGCCCTGGTATCGAACCTCGACTATGCCGAGACCTTCCTTGAGATTGCCGGCGTGGACGTGCCCCCTGACATGCACGGGCGCAGCCTCGTCTCGATCCTGAGCGGCCAGACGCCGCGCAACTGGCGCAAGTCGTTCTACTACCACTACTACGAAAGCCAGACCGCTCACGGCGTTCCCGCGCACGAGGGCGTGCGCACGGATCGCTACAAGCTGATCCGCTTTTACGAGAGCGACGAGTGGGAGCTCTACGACACCGAGCGGAATCCCGAAGAGACGCAGAGCGTCTATGGCGAGGTGGCTACAGAAGGAGTCACTGCCGAATTGATGGCGGAGCTCAAGCGACTTCGGAAGATGTTCGGAGTGACCGAGCCCCCGTTGTAGCGGGCTCGATCCGAGGTGCTCCCCAAGCTGACTATTTGCACGGGGCTTCGCGCGGCAGACAGCAGGGCGCCTCTTGAGAGTCCTGCCAATGGGGCTGGACCGTGCGGAACGTCCGAATGCGTCTCCCAAGCTCAGGAGCCGTCGGCTCCTGCCAGGGCATCGAGTGAGGGTAGGAGTCAGCTGCGGCTAACCGAGCATCATCGAGGATATCGTCGGGGCTGGAGAGTCTTCCCGCGAGGACTGCAGGCTGCGTAAGCACCCACGACGCGTGCTGTCCGGTAGGACCGTGAGTGGACTTCAAGATCTGAGATGGCACGAGGATGGAAGTGGCTCGCGAAACCTTCGACTGGTCGACCTAGGGCTGTTGCCCGGGCCTCCGCCCGCGCGGTCCTCGCTCGCGTCCAGGTCCTCTTCCTCGCTGCCCTGGCCTGCGACGGGGCGAGTTGAACTGCGGCTCGACACCCAGCGCGCGGCTGAGGGCGGGGTAGTCCGCATTCAGGGCTCGCGCGGCTGAGAGGTAGTTCATCGGTGTCACTCGGCCGTCCGTCAGGCCGAGTGCTTCGGCGAGCTTCGCTTCGTCAATTCCGAGTTCGACCGCAGCCTTCGCCACTTGCTCCGGGCTCGGGCAGGGATCCACCTGGGGGCCTCGGCCGCCCCGGCCTCCGCCAGACAGCTGGCGATCCTCTTCCCGCCCGGCGGCGTCGGACGGCGTGCCCGAGAAGCAGCCCATGATGTAAGGCCAGGTCGCAGTGGCGTGGTAGTGGTAAGCGCCGCCGTGGTCGTCACCGCTGTGCCCGTTGCACCGGTCCAGGTACTCGGGGCCCTCCTTGGGAGTGAAGCGATAAGCGTCCCAAGCGTCGATTTGGGGGCTTCGGAGCTGGTCCCAGCTGCTCTTGAATTCGATTGTCTTCGAGCACTCGGCGTCGGCGCAGCCGAAGGGACCGTACACCGGGAAGCCGTCGGCGGCGAAGGCCAGGATCGGCGATGGCCCGCCTGCCTTCGCAACAGTCTCGAAGCAAGACTGGACTAGAGCGTGGTAGTGATACTGTCGGGCCGTGTGCCCCATGCAGGCGTCCATGATCGCGTTGTAGATCGGGTCTCCGAAGCCGGGAGGCGGAACCGCGCCTTCGTTGGGACCGAAGAGCGGGATCCCGTTGATGGCGACGCCCGAAGGTCCGAGCAGCGGCAGCGGGCTGGGCTCCTCGGCCAGCTTGGGGCTGAGGGGCATGCGATAGTCACGGTTGAGTTCGACCAAGGGGTTTGGAGTGATCTGGACGAACTGGTAGTGCGGGATTGCGTTGCTCGAAATGACGAGCGTGTCTTCTTCGCACCTTATCTGAAGCCGGGGCCTGGCGTATCCGTCTCCCGCGCCTGCAGTCTTGCTCACATCCATGAAGGCGTCAGTCGGACAGCCTGTGTCATCGGCCGCCAGTGGCAACGCGCACGCCAGCACGCAGATCAGTATTTGCTTCACGCTTGGTGACCCTCCCCAGCCCTCGGTTTGCTTGGGACTGTTGCTGAATTGGCGGGATCAGTCGGAGGCTTGTTTCCCGCAGACCGCAAGATCAGCTGCAATTCCGCGCGTTCTTGCAATGTTTTTACCTGTCTGGTTCGTCATGGACGCTGAAATCTCCGAAATCTCGGAATCACAGGGTGTCGACGTCCCCGTTCCCTCGTCGCGTATTCCGGTCGCGCTGGCTACCGGATTCCATCCTGAGATACAGGGATCGGAAGGTCGCGTGCACGAGCCTTAACTGCGAGAGTACGCTCTCGACCATACTCGAGAGAACCCATTCTGGCCTCTGTGAGGCTAGGTGCCAGAACGAAATCGGCATCAGCCCACCGCCCGGGGCGCATTGATCGTGCGACCGGCTACACTGACGTGCAGCGTAGAGGGGCTCGTACCATGCGAACATGCACTGCTGTCATTGAGCGCTGCCCGGATACGGGGTTCTATATAGGGTGCGTTCCTAGCTTTCCGGGCGCACACAGCCACGGCGAGGACCTTGACGAACTCAACCCCAACCTCAGATAGGTCATTGGCATGCTGCTAGAGGACGGCGAGCGGGAAACGCAAGCACACTTCGTGGGCACGCAGGAACCCATCCTAGCTTGATGTCGAGGATCCTCCGTTCCGACCCTATTGGCGCGTGCGGTTCTGCAGGCGCTGGGATTCTAGGAGATACGACAGCGAGGCTCGCACAAGCGAATCCGCCACGTAGACGGTCGGGTGACTACCGTGCCAGTGCATCGAGGGCGAGACATTTCGCCTGTCCTGTTTCGCTAGGTCGCCCCCGACATTCGCCTTGCAGATCGCAAATTCCTCGAACACCGGCCCGGGTGCTGCAGGAAATCCTCGCCTAGTGACTGCTAGAAGCGCTTCGTCTTGCTATCCGTGTCTTCATTGGTAAAACAGGTATCGTCCGACGGACCGAGTCTGCGCAGCCGCCGACTGCCAGCTGAATCAGCGAATCGACCCGCGTGAGAGAGAGCAAAAATTGGGCAGCGGCAGGGCGGAAACGATGTTGGAGACGCGGGAGATTACAAAGGACTTTGGCGCAACGAGAGCCCTGGACCGAGTCAGCTTCGCCGTTCGTGCCGGAGAAGTGCACGCTCTGGTAGGCGAGAACGGGGCCGGCAAATCCACCCTGATGAAGATCATCTCCGGCGTCCTCAAGCCGGACTCCGGCACGATCCACCTGCATGGCTCCCCTATTGACGTCGACAATCCTCACCACGCATTGCGCCTGGGCATTTCGATCGTCCACCAGCAATCGGGCCTGGTCCCCGGCCTGACGGTAGCGGAGAATATCTTCCTCGGGCGAATGCCCAAGACCAAGCTGGGGCTCGTCGATTGGAAGAAGCTCTATCGTGACGCCATTGCGCTGCTTAGACGCCTCGACTTCACTTTGGATGTTCACCGACCAGCAGGGAACTTGGACGCGGCCAGTCAGCAAGTGGCCGAGATTGCCCGCGCCCTCTCGGTGTCGGCCCAAGTTCTGATCATGGACGAGCCTTCCGCCGTCCTCGGGTCGAGCGAACTGGAACGCCTCTTCAGGATCATTCGGAAGCTGAGAGCGGAAGGGAAGGCAATTGTCTATGTCTCTCACCGCTTGCAGGAGGTATTCCAAATTTCCGATCGGGCGACGGTGCTGAAGGACGGCCGGATTGTCGGCACGTACTCTCTTGACGGCCAGTTGGACCCCTCGTTCCTGATTCGCAAAATGGTGGGCAAGGGATGGGTCGAGAGATCTCCGGAGCTGCCGGCCGGGACGGGAAAAGAGCTGCTGCGCGTCGAGGATCTGGCTCGAAAGGGTGCCTTCGAGAACGTAAGCTTCAAGCTTCGCGCCGGGGAGATCCTAGGACTGGCCGGGCTGGTAGGGGCAGGTCGAACAGATCTCTGCAAGGCTGTCTTCGGGGCCGTGCCGCACGACAATGGCAGGATTTATATTGAAGGAAAACTTGTCCATATTCGCTCGCCCAGCCATGGCATGGCCCATGGTATCGCTTATCTTTCCAAGGATCGCCACAACGAGGGCTTGATTCTCTGCCAGCCTGTCGGCAAGAACATCACGCTGCCGATCCTTCGGCGATTCACTTCCCGGGGCATCCTCAACCTGGGGCAGGAGAATCAATTCGTTGATGCAATGATTCAACGGATGAATGTGCGCGGTACGGGACGCAGCCAATTGGCCGCCGACCTCAGCGGGGGCAACCAGCAGAAGGTTGCGCTGGCGAAGTGGCTCAGCACGCAGGCAACCATCTTCCTCCTCGACGAGCCGACCGTCGGCATTGATGTCGCGGCTAAGAGCCAAGTCCACCAGCTAGTGGCTGAACTGGCGAGAAGGGGCGCGGCAGTCCTGCTGGTCTCTTCGGAGATTCCGGAGATACTCTCCCTCTGCAGCCGCATTATCGTGATGAACAAGGGGCGAATCACGGGACATCTCCGATCCGCGGGGGCTGGGGAGGAAGACGTGTTGCAGCTCGCTACTTAGGAGCAGTCCGCCCTGCGACTGGCAAAACGGGCCCCCTCGGGGTTGGCTCGCTCGCCGTCGTGGTCTCACGGAGACTTCGAGAGAGGGCCGTTCCGGTGCTGCCGCGGTACCCGGAAGCCGGGCTTGCGGCGCCCGCCGTCAAGGATTCCGGACTTTGGTAGCCTGCGATCATCCCGAGAATGAACTGCACCTACGGCTTTGGGCAATGCCGATACGCCCAGAGCGCCCGAGACGAGGTCGTTCGTCCCTGTGCCCATCAGCGACCGGCCGGCAAGGCCGCGCACACTCGCCGCGAGGCGGCATTCTCGTCCGTGGTCTTTGGGCCGGAGCGGTACTGGCATGGGCACTCAGGCGTGCGATGGCCAGGGGCTACCGGCTTCAAGGGCCGGCGCTCTAACAGCCCCCTATCGAAGGCCCGGCCTGTTCCCCCGGGTGGTGACCAGCAGTTCCGGCGCCATGTGGGGATGCCGGACTCCCGCCGATCGCCCAACGGCGTCGTCGGGTTATGATGATTCGCCAACGATGATTGCGAACACGAACGTTCGGTGCGGAATCGATACAGGCGGGACATTCACCGATTTCGTTGCCGTCAACGAGGCCACCGGCGAGCTGGTCGTTTCCAAGTGGCCTTCCTCGCACGAAAACCCGGTGGAATCGATAGTTGGCGTTGTCAAGGAGTCGGGCTTGGCGCCAGAGAGCATTTACTTCTTGATCCTGGGGACGACCGTGGCCACGAACGCGCTGATCCAGCGCGAGGGCGCCCGCGTCATCTACGTCACCACCGAGGGCTTCGAGGATGTCCTTCACATCCAACGGATGAACCGCCGCTATCACTACTCCTACGAGTGGACCAAGCCGGTTCCGTTCGTCGAGATGCGCGACTCCCTCGGAGTCAGGGAGCGGATCGACGCCAAGGGCGAGGTCGTTGTCCCGTTGGAGCAGGAATGCATGGAGCAGCTGGCTCGAAAGATCGAAGCCAGCCTCGAGGGGCACAGTGTCGAAGATTCCGCAATCGCCGTGTCCTTGTTGTTCTCGTATCTCAATCCCACGCACGAACTCCGCTTGAAAGAGTTCTTTCAGTCGCGGTTTCCGGGGGTTGCGGTATCGATCTCGCATGAGGTTGCGCCAATCTGGCGGGAGTACGAACGGGGCAGCACTGTCGTGGCGGATGCCTTCGTCAAACCATTGCTCCAGCGCTACGTGAACTCCGTTCGAGAGAGTCTGGACAACTTGGGGTTGCGTTGTCCCTGGGCAATCATGAAATCCAATGGCGGCCACGCGACTGCCAGCGCCGCCGAAGGCCAGCCTGTGAACCTCATCTTGTCCGGACAGAGCGGCGGGATCATCGGCGGCAAGTACTTCGGGGACCTTGCCGAGCAACAGAACTTGATCACCGTGGACATGGGAGGGACGAGTTGCGATGTGGGGGTGGTCAAGGGAGGCAACCTCTCCTACATCACCAGCTACGAAATCGAGTGGGGAGTTCCCGTCAGCGCCCCGTTCGTTGACCTGACGGCGATCGGGGCAGGTGGCGGAAGCGTTGCGTGGATCGACAAAGGAGGGTTCTTGCGGGTGGGCCCGCAGAGTGCGGGAGCTGTGCCGGGGCCGCTCTGCTACGACCGCGGAGGCACCCAGGTCACGGTGACCGACGCCAATCTGGCGCTAGGTCGGCTAAACCCTGAGTATTTCCTTGGAGGCAAGATGAAGCTGAATCCAAGCAAGGCTCTCGACGGGCTGGCCGATCTGGGGCGCCGGCTGGAATTGAGCGCAGTGGCGGCTGCCCAAGCGGTTATCGATTTGGCCAATGAGAATATGGCCAACGCAATTCGGCTTGTGTCCATCGAGCGCGGCCTGGACCCGCGGGATTTCAGCGTGGTCGCTTTCGGAGGAGCTGGGCCGCTACACGCGGGGGGCATCATCGAAAAAATGGGGATGACCCGCATCGTGATTCCCCTTTACCCGGGACTTTGCTCGGCTTTCGGCGCGGCGCTCGCTGACTTCCAGGTGGACAAGGTTTGGAGCACCAACTATCGCTCCGACAGCATGGACGCGGACGTGATCCTCGAGCAATTCCGGAAATTGGAGGCGACGGCTCGAGAGGAGTTGCGCCAGGAAGGGTTCTCGGCGGTCCCGGAGGTGCATCGCTCCATCAGCATGAGATACGCAGGGCAGAACTACGAGCACGACGTAGCACTGCAACGCGGTACCGTGAATTCCGAGAGCCTTCAACGGGCGTTCGGCGAGTTCCATCGTCTTCACGAGAAGCTCTACGGCTATTCCATCAGCGGGGAGGTGATCGAACTGATCCGCGTCAACGTCACCGCCGTGGGACGCACCAAGAAGCCCAAGCTGAATGCGCCTGCGAGCAGCAAGGACCCGCAGCCCCGCCAAGGACGGCCTGTGTGTTTCGACAACAGTGGATTCGTCTCCTGCCCCGTCTATCACCGGGACGACTTGCCCGGCCAGTATTCGCTTGAAGGCCCGGCAGTCATCGAGGAGGTCGATTCCACGATCTTGCTTCATCCCGGACACTCGCTGCAGGTGAACCCGCACGGCGTGATCAGCATTTGCGTGTAAGGGAGCGTCCGGGATGGAAAAGATTGACACCGTCACTTTGAGCGTGATTAACAACGGCCTGATCAATATCTGCCGCGAAATGGGAACGGCGATGATGCGGACCAGCTACTCACCCATCTTCAACGAAGGGCTGGACTTTTCCTGCGTGATTTTCAACAGGCGGGGCGACATGATCGGCCAAGCGGAATTCTGTCCGACCATGCTGGGCTCGGCCCAGTACGCCGTGAACTGGACGATCGAGGAACTCGGCCTGGAGTCGTTCGAGCCCGGTGATGTAGTCGTGCATAACGACCCGTATCGCGGCCAGTGCCACATGCCCGAGCATATGGTTCTCAAGCCTGTTTTCTTCGAGGACCGGATATGGGGATTCGTAGCCAACATTGCTCACATCGGAGAAATCGGCGGCATGGCCCCGGGTTCTTTCGCGGCGGATGCGACGGAAGTCTACCAGGAAGGCTTGCGGCTGCCTCCGGTCAAGGTGATTAGCCGAGGCGAGTATGTCAAGGACGTTTGGAAGATCATTCTCAGCAATCACCGCACCCCGAAGACGAGCTGGGGAGATCTTCATGCCATGATCGGTTCGCTCAGCATCGCGGAAACACGGCTGCTGGAATTGCTGGAACGGTACGGCGCCCCGTTTCTGACCGCGGCAAGCGACCGGCTTCTGGACTACTCGGAGCGCTGGATGCGCGAGGAAATCCGGGGCATCCCGAATGGCGAGTACTACGCGAGCGATTGCATGGAGGATGACGGCGTGACGGACCAGCCGGTATGGATAAGGCTCAAGCTCGTGGTCAAAGACGACGAAGTGATTGCTGACTGGACCCGATCGGACCCGCAGGCCAAGGGACCAGTGAACGCCACATTCGTCGTGACCGCGGCCGCTTCCTACAGCGGCCTCCTGCACCTCACAAGCAACGATATCCCCCGCAATTCAGGATGCTATCGACCGATTCGGGTCGTGACCGAGCCCGGCTCGGTCGTCAATGTGCGCCATCCGGGCCCCTCGGTAGGGGGCAACACGGAAACCCATCCTCACATCCAGAATGTCGTCGTGGCGGCTCTGAGCGATGCGATTCCCGAGAGGGCAGCAGCTGCGGAGGGAGCCAGCGGGTGCAATTTCCTGTTCGCAGGCGTTCACCCGGATACCGGTGAGTACTACACCAACTACCACATCGATGGCAGCGGTTGGGGCGCTACCGCATTCCACGACGGGAACTCCGCGATGTGTCCCGAAAACGGAAACTGCCGCAACACCCCGGTGGAAGTGCTGGAGAACAAGTTTCCTTGGATGACCCTGGAATACCGGCTTCGCCCGGACTCGGGCGGGCCGGGAAAGTTCCGCGGAGGTCTCGGCACTTCCCGGACCCTACGAGTCTTGGCCCCGGAGATTACCGTGAGCGCGTTGATGGACCGCACCAAGACCCATGCGTGGGGTCTGTTCGGCGGGGGCCAGGGGGGCTGCGGCGGGATCTTTGTCAAGAAAAAGGGGGACACACGGTTCCGCACGTTCTCGGAGGCCTTCGGCACGATCTCGGATTCCAAGTTCACGCGTGTCGTCTTGAAGGAGGGTGACGAAGTGATGATCCAGTCGCCAGGCGGCGGAGGCTACGGAGCTCCTGCCGAACGGCCGCCCGAGGCGATCGAGCGGGACATCCGGCAGGGATGGGTTTCTGCGGAGGCTGCTAGCAAGCTGTACGGACATCACTCGTAGGGAGCAAGAACGAATGGGTCACTGGGAAGAGAACACCGCGAAGTGGTACGAGCAGACGATGGTGTACTGCAATGTTTGCGGGAAGATCATTCCGAAGAACTTCTGGATCGTGGAGGAGGGGGCGGAGAAACTCGTCTTCTGCAATCCCGACTGCGAGCAGCTCTACCGAGACTATTGGCTGCCCTCGCAGAAACCGGAGGGATGAAGTCACTCGGCCGAACTTGGCCGTCCTGCTTCCGATCGCACGGTCGGACGGATCAGCGGCCCAGGCCGGACGCGCGGAAGTCCGCTTACCTGGTCCAGTAGTCGTCAGGTTTGTCCATCGCCACGAATTGATCGACGTTTTCCGGGGTAATCTCGTCCAGCGCAATCGGCTGCCGCTTAGGGACCGTTTCGCCCTTGAAGATCTTGATCATCGAATTCACGCTCAGTGACCCGTGCAGTCTTGGCGGATGGAGGATCGTGTACTTGCCCAAGCCGGCCTTGATCAGCTTCAAGCCGCCGTTGTACCCGTCCAGCCATGTGAGGCAGGGTTGATCGGCCCTGAGCATGTCATCGGTAGTGCCGGCTGCCCTTAGCGCCTGGACGCCGCCCGCCGCCATTTCCCCGTTGTCGAAATGAATGCCATCGAGGTCCGGGTGGGCTGTGATGATGTTCTCCATGACTCTCTGCCCGCTGGCCCGCGACCAATCGCCAGCCTGTCTCACGGCGTCGATATTCGGATACTTCTCGAGAACAGCGTCATAGCCCGCGTTCCTCTCCACCGCCGGGCCGGCCCCCGGGAGCCCCTCCACGATGGCAATCTTGCCCTCGCCTCCGATCAGATCGAGGAGCTTGGTCAGCCCCCTGACAGCCCCGTACATGTGATCTGTCGATACAAAGGTCTCGTACTTCTCGCTCGAGACCTTGCGGTCAACGATGACCACGGGGATTCCTTCCCTTTCGCACTCGTCCAGGATCGGGTTCGCCACGTACAGATTCGCCGCGCCAATGATGAGCCCGTCCACCCCCTTGGTCAGCAGGTCTTCCATGTCCGCGACTTGCTTGGCCGGGGAATCGTTGGCGTCGGTGATCAGGAGGTCGATATTGCCGTGCTTGGCGACTTCCTCCTCGATGGCTTCCCGTAGAGCAGTGCGCCAGGTGTTGGTCTCCGATGCGTTGCTAAAGCCAATGGTCCATCTTCGGTCCTCGAAGGCAGCCTGCATGCGGCTCGCGGCAGGAACGTCCTCCTGCGAACAGGCGCAAAGGGCCAGGGCAATGCCTGGCGCCGCCGCCCGACGGACGAATCGCCGCCAACTGAATCGCGCTTCTCGCTTCACAATGGCTAGCCCTCCTCGTATCCGGGAATTAGGCGGGACATGAATGCGTTTCCCGTCTCTTGCGACATAGGGCCTGTCCGGGCGCATGCGCTCCAGCACCACGTCACCTCCAGGCAGTCTACGCTCTACGCTTCTTGTAAAGAGCGACTGCGACCAGAATGATGAAGCCCTTGGCGATTCCCTGCGTGTAAGGGGACACGTTCAGCAAGTTCAGCAGGTTGTTGATCATGGAGATGATCAGAGCACCGAGCAAGGTGCCCCATGGAGAACCCACGCCCCCGAACAGGCTGGTGCCGCCCAGCACGACTGAAGCGATAGCGTCCAGTTCGAGGCCGCGGCCGGCCCACGGATCGCCCACCGTGACGCGGGCGCTGAAGATGATGCCGCCCAGCGCAGCCGATGCGTTGCTGACCATATAGGTGATGAGCTTCACCCGGTTCACCGGAATACCGGAAAGCCGTGCCGCTTCTTCGTTCCCGCCCACGGCGTAGACCTGGCGACCGTAAGGGGTGAAGCGCAGTACAAAGTCGCCGAGCAGGAAGGCGGCAAGCATGATGATCACCGGCACAGGCACAAGCCCGATCGACCCGGCCCCGAGCCATGCATAGATTCCGTGAATTCCGCCGATCGGCTTGCCTCCGGAGATCGTGAGAGCTGCCCCGCTAGCGATCGCCATCATCGCCAGGGTCACGATGAAGGGAGCCACGCCGCGCCAGATGATGATCCCTGCGTTAAATGCGCCGATGGCGACGCCCAGCGCCAGCGTCGCCAGGATGACGACCGGCAGCGGATAGCCCGCACCGTTCGCAAAGAGCATGGCGCTGACGACACTGTAGAGGCTGAGCGTCATGCCCACCGAAAGGTCGATTCCGGCGGTCAGAATGACGAAAGTCATCCCGACGCTTACAACGCCGAGCATGGCAGTCTGCCGCAGAATGTTGAGGACATTCCGCTCGGACATGAAATTCGGCGACAGCACGGCCCCGATCGCGATGATGAGGAGGAATCCGATGATGACTCCGGCACTGGGCCCCAGTCTGTCCAAGGCAGGATCCAAGTACCTTGACTTGATGCCCGAACGCACGGTCCTGCGTGGTGGCGGAGGCCGGCCAACCTCAGTCTTGCTGTTTTCAGTCATCGAGCCGGTTGCTTACGCCCGGTCGCAATTGCCGCCGAAGCGAGATTCGCGCTGTTCCAGCACCGGGCGAGTCGCTCGAACGTCTTGGCTGACGGCCTGCTCTTCCGCTTCGGCCCGGAATGAATCCTGGGTCGTGCGGCAACTTGGGCAATGCATTCTCGCCAGCAGTGCCGTCGATCGATTCGGCTTGGCTGGGGCGGGATGTGCATGCAAGTCACGTCCAGCCCCCGACCGGCGGCGTGCTGATTCCTGCAATTGGAAGCAAGCTCAAGTGAATCGATATCAGAGCGCTTCCCGAAGACAGCTCCCTCACTCGCCGCCGGACCTGCTCCCTCATGCGCGCGAGGGCAGTCGTTGTTCGTAAGGATGGTAGCTCAAAATCCCAACCCCGACGCACCGATCACGCCGACGCCCTGAGACTCGCCGGCACCGCCAGCTGATCGCTTTCCTTCGGCTGTTTCCGCCGTGCGATCCATTTGTCTTGCGCCGAGCGCGGCCGGCGCATGATCGTTGCTCGCCCGGACCACGGTCGTTCACAGGGACATCGATCGGTACTTCCCGCACCGACCGCCAACTTCTGGCGGGAGCGCCGCCCTCCCCGCCGGGGTTGGCGCGCATCGCGCGGACTATGCGGCTGCAGGGATGGTCGGCGCATGCGAAGGCCGTGCCACTCGGCGAGGCTGACACTCAAGTTCCTGTGCCAGCTAGATGAACGGCGCCTTGACTTTGTCGGTGTTCTTGAGGGGGTATTTCGGCAACTCGCCGCCCGCGTCCTCCAAGATGCGACGCTGGGCATTCCTCACCCGGTCAGCGGCGCGTTGGGCGATGGTGTCCCCGAATGGATCACTTGATTCCAGGTCGAAGAGTCGGATGTTCTCCCAGTGGACGTTGGAGAAGTACCAGTTCTTCTCATCCCGGTACCAGACGGAATTGCTGTATCGGCAAGTCAAGTACTCCCGGCTCTCGAAATGACCGCCTTCCAGAAGCGGCAGCAGGCTCTTGCCCTCCAGCCCGTCTTCGGGAGCTGTCCCGGCGGCCGCACATACTGTCGCGGGGACATCGAGCGTGTATACGAGATCTCGGAGCCGTTTGCCGGCGCCTTTTCCTTTCGGATGCCGAATCAACAGCGGGATGTGCATCGTGCCCGGATACAGCGCTCCCGCCGGCTTGCCGGTTACCTTCTCGAGATTGTCTGCGAAGTTCGTGCCGTGGTCGCTGACGAACACGACCAGGGTCCTGTCTTCTCTCCCTGTCTCCCTGAGCTTGTCCAGAAGTTGGCCGAACCAGTGATCGACCATCGTCACGAGACCCGAGTAGTGCGCTCGGATGTCCTCGAGCCCTGCCTCGGGAAGTGGATCCTGGTAAAGCGTGCTGTAGGGCACGGTCAGGCGTGTCTTGCCTCGGTAGCTGCGATCCCGGTACAACTCGTAGTACTTACGAGGCGCCTCCCAGCTCTCGTGAGGGTGGAACGTGTCGACGTAGAGATAGAACGGCTTGGAGCTCTGGTTCTCTTCCAGGAACTTGATTGCCGATGTGAAGGTCCGCGGTGTCGCGAAGTCCATTTCATCGGGCTCGAATCCGCCCAGGTTTGCGACGTGCATGGGGCCTCGCGCCGAATCGTAGCGGGCCTCGATCTTCTCGGGGTCGTAGGCCGCGGGCGAACGATAGCGGTCTTCGGCATTCCCCCGCACGAAATCCCACTGCCGAAAGCCGCGGGTAAAGCTCTGGCCCGGCACGAAATAGTGGGGAACGTCGGACACGAAACCGCAGTGATAGCCGGCTCGGTCGAGGGCCTCGGCTACGGTGCCTTCTTCGGGCGACATGGGCTGCCAGCCCGCCAAGTACACGTTGTCCCAGGGGATCGGCGTGTAGTTGCGAAAGGGGAAGGCACGGCGCCCGGAATGCAAGGTCCTTCGTGTCGGGATGGTCGGCAACGCTTCGGGGTATGCTCGCTCGAAGACGGCCGCTTGCCTCGCGAAACGGTCTAGGTTCGGCGTTTGGATATTCGCGTTGCCGTAAGGGCCTAGGTGCGCGGTTCTCAGGGTGTCAGAGACGACGACCAGAATGTTCCAGGGCTTGTCAGCGTTGTCTTGCGCGGCGCCGGCTGCGACGGATGAGGTCAGACCGGGTGCGCTTGCAACGGTCTTCAGAAATGCACGGCGTTGCACGACACCTCCTACGATGCTGCGAATCCAGCGGGCAGCTGCATCGAAGCGAACCGAAACGACAGCCGGAGAAAGATGCGGGACCACTCGCCTTCGCATAGTTACCGTAACAATTGACGGACTCGGCAGGGAAGGCGTGCCTCATGGCGGAAACACCCGGATTCTCAGGGGCGACGCGACGGCAGAAACCATCCAATGAAGTGATCTTTCGGACCACGGGCTGGTGCTGCGGCCATGGCCGTCGACGAGGCCGTAGGGCCGGCGGAGGCTGCCTCAGGACTCCAATGATCGATGCCGAGCGTGGGGTTTCCGTGATTGCGGGAACCGGAAGATGCGGATCCTCAGGCGACTGCAAGCCTACTTGAGGGGCAGCGCGGGCCACGGCGGGTCGATTCGGGTCGGTGGGGTAACTGATCGCAACGCCAGGGGGGGCGTGTCCTGGAGCGTTGGTCCGGTTGACCTAGACGCCAAGCCGAGGAGAAGCAAGCTTCGTCTTCTATTGATTCTCGAACGCTTTTAGACTAGTCTGATGTCTAGTCTTTCATTGGACGGAGGCAACGCTTTATGAGCAGGGTATGGAAGGTCCAAGATGCAAAGGCGCGTTTCAGCGAGCTGCTCGAGACAAGTCTCGTCGAAGGGCCACAAATTGTGAGCAAGCGGGGCGTCGAAGCGGCTGTACTGGTACCGATAGACCAGTGGCGGCGAATGGAGAAGCGGGCTAGGCCGGATCTCAAGGAACTGCTACTCGCCCCGGGGGGACGAATCGACAGGCTGACGCCGCCGCGGCCACGGCATCGCCACCGCTCGTCTCCGAGCTTCGAGTAAGCCCTTGTATCTACTCGACACCAATGTCGTGTCGGAACTGCGCCGACCTCGTCCGCATCCGGCCGTGGTCGCGTGGACCGGCACCCTGGCCGCCGATGATTTGTTCCTGTCCGTTGTGACGATCGGAGAGATTCAAGCCGGTATCGAACTCACTCGCGAGCAGGATGTCACCAAGGCACTGGAACTGGAAGCGTGGCTCGGCGCGGTGCTTCTCTCCTATAACGTTCTCCCAATGAATGTCGCCACGTTCCGGGAATGGGCTCGGCTCAAGCATCGCCGGTCAGACACCCTGATTGAGGATGCCATGATCGCCGCAACGGCTGTAGTGCACCGAATGACCGTCGTGACCAGGAACGTACGCGATTTTGACCAGCTCGGCGTGGATCTCCTGAATCCGTTCGAAAGCGAATCCGACGCGCGAAGGTAGAGTCGCCGCTTCATTGAGGTGGTCGCGGCGCCCCGGAAATGAGGACGCCAAGCCATCGTGATTGCTCCGACGTAGCGGAGCTGGCAATTCTCGAAACCTCTCTAAGAAGTCACTGCGCACTGGCCGAGACCCGTGCGGCGTCCTGCTGCTCGGTCGTGGTCCTCGAGGTAGCCGGCGAGTGCGTCGTGTGTGACCGGCGAGCCGGGCTTCCTCGTCGCGATTCAAGCGGGCAATGGCCGCGATCTGTTCTTGCTCCGTCGGTCCCTTCAGGCGGGCCCGTCCGACGACCCAGTCCAGTCCCCGTCGCCTTAGCAGGTATGCTCTAGGCTCGCTGCCACTCGGTTCGAGGCTACCGGCGGGTGATCCAGATCGGGCTCACCCAAACGATCTCGCCATCGACCTGCTCGCCGCGAATGTAGTAGTACGAGATATCCCCGGCCTGCGACGTGTTGTCCGTCCAAGTCATCTTGACCTGACGGGTTTGGGGGTTCACCGAATGCACGTACCGGCCGTCCTTGATTATCGAGACTCTTTCGAATGCCGCCGTGCCGACCAGCGACACGTCGATCCTGGGCGCCTGGCCAGTCTCGAACTCCTCGCCCATGAAGTGCCCGCCGCTTCTCACGTCGGCGAGGATGTTGTCGGTCGCTCCATAGACCCTGCGCTTCCGAATCGCCTCGATCATCGCTTCGCGTGTCGGCTCGGTCACCCACACATTCGCATATGACATATGCGTCGAGATGTGATCGCTTGAAGCCTGGAATCCCAGCCGGTACCCCTTCGCAAGTGCGTTCGAGACGAACCCCAATGGCCTCCAGCCGCCGATGGAGTCTTTCGCCGAGTTGGTGCGAGGTCCGTCCGGGATCTCATAGTTCTGGCGATCGCCCTGGTAGATTTCGACCCAGGGCTCGAGCTCCGGGTCGTTGTCGCGCCAGTCCGTGCCCATGTTCGTCCCGGAAGTGTGGACCGCAGCGAGTCCCTTGTACCGCCGGAGGTATCGGTAGAGCATCTGGGTGTCTGGCGCGGGTTCGGCGGGCGAGTCGTCCGCGGTTCTCGGGAGCCGCGGCAGCGGGCGGATCCCCCGCTGCGCGAACAGCAGGTTGCGGTGGCCCTCGGGGTAGCGCACGCTGCGCTCGTGGCTGAAAAGCGTCACGAACTTGCCGGCCAGATGGAAGGCGTCCGACTGCTTCTGGGTGCGCCACCATGGGTACTCGCGATAGCCGTTGTCGTGGTCGCAGCAGCCCGCCCAGTCCATGTAGGACGCATCGATCAAGTAGCGCCAGGCGTCGACGATGTCGCCGTCCCGAGCTCCGTCACCGCTGATTGCGGTGTGGCGGTGGAACTCTCCGCGCATCAGTTGAAGCGTTTCGTCGCCTAGGGTCGCCCGATAGCTTCGCATCATCGAAACCTGCTCGAGCTCGTCCTCGACGTCGGAGACCGGTCGCGCCCGGCTTTCGGCTGGTATCGATTCCAGCCGGTAGCTTCCGGTCCCGGCCCCGGTCTCGTATTCGTGAGCGACCAAGTCGTAGTCGAAATCGCGTCGGATCGTGTTGCGCTGGTCAGCTTCGGTGAATCGGTGGTCGGTCGTCCCGACAATCAGCACCTTTCCCGGGCCGGTGGCCGCCAGGGCTGGCCGCTGGTCGAGAATCCCGTCCGAGCGTCCGAGATAGACCGGCCCTTCCCAGGCCTCGCCGTCGAACCGTGCCACGTGTTCGAACCACGTCGTCCCCAGCGGCCCCCAGATGTCGCCGGCCGAGGTCCGGAACGACAGGAACACGTTCCCCGAGCCATCGATTGCTAGCCGAGGATATCCCTCGCGGGCGATCTTGCCGCGCGGATACGGCGTCGTGCTCGGTGCCCGCCGGGAAGCCATTTCGGGATCGGGTTGGGGGCCGTGCGCCTGCTCGCGCCGCAGACCGGGCCCGCGATTGTTCGGGTTGGACGGGGGCCTGCTCTCGAAAACACTCGCGACAGGCGAGGCCGGCTCGTACAAACGCTTGCCCTCCAGAACCTTCACTCGTACGGTCGTGTCCTGATAGAGCCCCGAACCTGTCGTTTCGTAGGCGCCGAAATCCTTCCCCCAGCCCGCGAATGACTCCTCGTATGCCACCCAGAGGCGGTCCGACTCGTCGAATGCAACGCTCGAGCGCGCTTCGAAGAGGGGACTGGCGGCTACCGCGACGGCATCGTCCATTTCCATTCGATCGCCGTAGGACAGTCGCCGCGTGTACACGTCATAGTTTCCGCTGTCGTACGTGTCCCAGGAAACGGCCACATCCCCGTTGCTGGCGGACGCGATCTGAGGAGCCCAGTCGCTTTCGTCAGAAACCGAGACCCTTTGCTCGGCCGAGAATCCATCGCCGGTTTGCCGTGCGGCCAAGGCATCGAAGCTTCCCCGATAACCCTGCCACGCGACCCACACCGCGCCGTCGGACGCAGTCACCGCGACCGGACTGATGTCGGAACCGGGATCGTCTGTCAAGCGCCGCTCGACCGACCACCGCCCGCGGTCGCGGTAACTGGCGTAGATATCGAAGTTCCCGTTAACCTGCTTCGATCGAATGACCCACACGCGGCCGTCTCCGTCGACCGCAACTGCCACGCTGTAGACATCCTCGCTCCCTTCGCTGACAGGCTCCGGCGCTCCCCACGTTCCCTCGGAGGTCGAATACTCGCGCAGCCAGACTCGGTCCCCTCCAGTCGGCCGGGACAATGGATCGAATGACTCGGGATCCGATTGCAACTGCCGACGCCACCTCTGTCCGCGATCACCGTGGGTGAACTCGACGAACGCCATGTACACCGTGTCGCCGTCGACAGCCGTGGCTGGCAGGTCTTGCTCTTCCACCGAGTTCGTGAGTACGTTCAAGACCGGAATCCGCTCGACAGACACACGCCCTTGCATCAGCATCGCGGGCTCTCCGAATGCCACCTCGGAGGAACGGAACGACATCTCCCCCTGCTCGGTCCGGATCCGGAACAGCGGGTTGGCGTCCAGCGTATCCGCGAGAACGTACACGCCAGTTTCGAGGGCAGGGAACCGGTTGGCGTTCAATTGACCGCGCGTCAGCTTAAGGCGCCGCGTGGCGAGCCGCCATCCCGATTCGCTGACCGAGTCGTTCCGGTCCAGTCGCCAGCCAGACACATTGAGAATGCGCGCTCCAGTCGCCTCGATTGACCCATCCCATCGGGCAGGTTCTTCTTGGCCAACGCCGAACAGAATGCAGTACTGAACCTTCTCCGCCTGAGCCAGCACTGGGATCAACAGCAGGAGGGGCAAGAGGTTTCTGAGAGTCATCGGGAGTCTGCTAGCAACGCATACCAATCTTACGCTCGAATCCAGGCCGCCTCCGAGAGGGAGTCGTCCGATTCGGGCTGACGCAGCCCAAGGGACAATTCGAACATCCTCTCTTGACGGAGGGTCGCAGGGCGCGAGTCGCAACGTGCGCGCATTTTTTTCGGGGGCGGTCCCACTCGTCCCTCCATGTTGCATTTCCCGGGCTTGACCAAAGCCCTGTTGTTTCCTCGAGCCTTCTGGGTGGTGCTCGGGGCCAGGCTGCCAGAGCGCTCGGGTCTACCGTTGGCGGTCTTGGAGATATCGGGCGATGGTTGCGACGGTCTCGAACCAGATCCCGTTCTTGGGATCTTGCAAGTAGGGGATGAGTTGCTCGAGCATCTCGATGCGCGTTGTCTGCGGTCCCGAGCGACCCATTTCGTGGCCGGCCAGCACCAGCCATTGTCCTGCCTCGCGAGCACTCTCGACTAGAGACTTGACTGCAGGGAAGTCCATTCCGTCCATCGACATCCCGCTAACCTGCGCCGGATCGTGGAATACCGGATCATTGGGCGTCTCATCGAGCCAGCCCCGCCCGGCTAGAAACAGTTCGGAGACCAGCGGCACATAGCTTCGAGTCGACTGTCCGCGGCCAACGAACGTCTGCCCGCAAGGGTAGGCGAAGGTCACGGGCCTGACGCCCAGCATTTCGTTGAGGAGCCGATTGCATTCGATCAATTCCATCCGCATCCGATCGACTGAGTAGTCTTCGAGCGCAGCCTCGCGTGACCACTCGAAATTCCCGGTGCAAGGATGGCGCAGGGAGTGGTTGCCGATTTCGTGGCCCGATGCGACGAGCTCTTTCCAGCCGGCGAGCCTGCTCTCGACTCGCACCGGGACGACGTAGAAAGTCGCCTTGGCTCCCAGGCGGTCGAGAACCGCGAGCCCCGTGTCGACCTGCGACGTGCGGGCGTCGTCGAAGCTGAGGCTGACGGCGGCGCGCCTGCCATCGGGCCAAGCGAACCCGGTAGCCTCCCGCTGCGCCCGAACGGAGACGGGCGCCGCCATGGAAAGGCAGAGCAAGAGGAGACTGGGGACATGACGCATGTGAGGACTCGCTTGAGGATGGAATCAAGTTGAATCGGGGATCTCGATCGGGCTGGTTTCGCGTTGCGCTTGGTCACTGTGCTCGAGGTGCCCGCAAACGAGGAACGCTGGCCGGGGCGACTGCCCTTGGACGCGAATTCTTCCTGGACCCCGATTGCCAAACTGCAGTACCTGGGGATCGTTCTCAGTTTGAGAGCCGCCCGGAACCCTTCTAGTTCGTGGGATTCCGAACGCGCCAAACATCATTTCGACTCGCTGGCGCCGAAAAACCCCGGTCGATCCGAGCCGCTCGGACTTGGCCGGCAGGAATTCCTGTGTCACCGCGGGATCAAGGTTGCGTCGAGGATCGAGCCGGATGGCTGATGGACCTCGATCATGTGGAAGGCCGGCCTGCAGAGGCTCTCGCCGGCTCTGCTGCCAGGCGCTGGCGATTCCCATGTCTGCTCGGAATCAGTCCTTGATGGCTGTTTCCAACCACGGCGGGCGCGTTTCGCGGGGCGATCCTCGGAGGGCGGCTGGATTTCCCGGCCTACCGCCGGCTGCTTTCTTCGCACCTTTTGCTCTACCGCGCGCTCCGGCACCGCGCTGGCTTGGGAGGAGATCGCTGCCAACCGATCGCGCCCGCGGCATCGATCGGAGACTGGCGATCAGTTGCTTTGCCAAGTCCGGCTTGACCTCGATCAGGTCTCGTTCCTCATAGGGGTCATCCTCAATCAGGTAAAGGTAGGTTCCGGTCTGGCCGGTTGCGCGCCGGGTGAACTCGACCAGCTTCCAGCCGTCGCGAAAGACTGCGTAGTTTCCGTCCATGCCGATGATCGTGTCCCGTCGATCCACCTGTTCGCGGTCCTTGAGCGCAGGCCACATGTCGACGCCATCGAATGTCTTCGCGTTGCCGGGCTCGACGCCGATTGCCGATGTCAGCGTTTGGAACCAGTCCAGGGAGGTGATCATTGGCTCGAACTTCTCGCCTGCCGGAAGCATGCCCGGCCAGCGGACTGTCGCTGGCACGCGGATGCCGCCCTCGAACGCGCTGCCCTTGGCGCCACGGAGCGGGAGGTTGCTCGCGCCGACGTTCCGGCCCCCGCCATTGTCGCTGGCCCAGACCAGTAGCGTGTCCTCGGCCATCCCCTCGTCGTCGAGGGCCTTCAGGATCTTGCCCACGCCCTCGTCCATCGCGCTCACCATCGCTGCGTAGATGCGCCTGAGTTCATCTTCGATGTCCGAGTAGGGTTCGATGTACTTCTCCGGTGCTTGCAGCGGCGTGTGCGGAGCGTTGAACGCTACATACAGGAACATCGGCTTCGACTTGTCGCGGCTCTCGATCCTCCTGACCGCCTCTGCGGCAATGAGGTCGGTCGAGTAGCCCTCTTCCCGCAGGACACTGCCGTTTCGATACCAATCGAGGCCGCCTTCCCAGATGTGGGTGAAATAGTCCACTGCCGAGCCGAGGTGCCCGTACGTCTGGTCGAATCCACGACGGTAGGGATGCCAGGAGACCCGTTCGAGGCCCAAGTGCCACTTCCCTGTGAGGAATGTCTGGTAACCGTTGGCGCGGAGTGTTTCTGGAAGCAGGTGCTCGTCCAACGGCATTCCGCCATTGGGGCCGATAGGCATATGAATTCCCAGCCGGATCGGGGAGCGCCCGGTCAGGAAGGCCGCTCGGGTCGGGCTGCACACAGGGAATGCGTAGTAGCGATCCAGCTCTACGCCCTGCTGAACCAAGGCATCGATGTGCGGGGTCTTGATCTCGCTGCCGTGATAGCCCACGTCGCTCCAGCCGAGATCGTCGGCGAACACAATCACGACGTTGGGCTTGGCGGCGGCGAGAAGTGGCAGTGCGAGGAACAGTGCAATTCGGATGAGCATAGATAGTCCTTGGTGATCTTACGCGGTGCCAGCCTATGACAGGGCCGATCGAAGAACCCTGCATTTCGGCTTGTGCGGTTTCGTTTGCGGTCCGCGTTGCAACACGCTTACCTGCGACGAGCGAGGAATGACGGAAGCCCCGGTTTCCCGATCCATTCTTGAAATTGCTTACGTGCGCGAAAGGTTCAACCCCTAGAAGTGTACTAGGTCAAGGCCTGGGCCGATCGTGCCGGTCTCGAAGAGTGCTGGTCTCGAACACGGGATGCTGTAGGTGGTCGCCCCCACCTCGTGTAGCGTCTGAAACCCATTCGCAGTGGCTTCGATTCGCCAATCTCGTAGCACATGACGCAAGACTTGCGCACATCTGCTCGGGCCGGCCGAACCAATTGTGAGGCGGCACTTGCAAGCGTAGGAGCCAGAGCCTAGCATCATCGGATCGAAGTCCGGGAATCGGGCACGATGCACCTGCGTTCGGCCTAGTTCGAATGGCTCGTGGCCATAGCTTGGCAGAAGTTTCCGGTAAATCTGGCACCCAACCCGCAAGAGCTCCCGCCCCCAATGCTCGGAGCCTTGTTCCACGGATTCCCACGTTTCCTGGCATTGGGAGCGAAGAACATCTCCGGCGAAAGGCCGTGCCCGATGCCTTGCGAGAGGCTTGTCCCCGGATCTTGAGTGAAGCGCCTCAGACCCTCGCGGGCACTTGCTGCGAAGTTCCACTATTCGCGCAGGCCGAAGCAGTACACGACAGAGTCGTAGTCGACGGCGAAGATCCGTCCGTCGGCAATCGCGATTCCGCTGAAGTGCACCCACGTCCCCATCGAGTCGCCGCTGTTATACAGTTCCTTGCCGGTGCGGGCGTCCAGCGCGTAGAGCATGGCCGGTTCGATGCTCGTGGTCTGCCTTTCCTCCACGGAGTCCCGCTGGTTCGGGTTCTCCCCGTTAGCAAGAACGAAGGCAACTCCGTTCGCGAGCGCGACTGGCTCTGGCACCTTGAGGTTCTGCGAGATCCACGCGGGTTCGAGCGCGGGCTTTCCAGTCGCTTCGTCCGCTACCACCTCGAACGCCATCACGCTCCCATCGGGTACCTCCCCGTAGCCGATCGGAAACTTCGGCGCGTCCGTCGAGGGCTCGCCGTACAGCGGCACGTACAGCCAAGTCCGTCCCTCGTCGTCACGCCATGTCGAGAGTCCTCCCCAGATCCCGTACGACGTCGACGCCTGCGGATCGTTTCCGAGTCTGATTCCACCCAGCAGCGGTGTCTGATGGTCCATGCCGCCCAGCGAGTCGGCATCCAGCAAGTACAGTACGCCCTCCTTCGCGCCGGACGCTAGCAGGTTGTATTCATTCCAGCCGAACCACACTGGGCTGGCGGAGCCGAAGTCGAGGTCCAGTCGGAACAATTCCCAGTGGTTCTTCGGCACGAAGTGATCGACGAGTTCCAAGTCGTTCAGAGACGCTGCGACCACGGCGTTCGAGTAGTCGCCGACCCTTGGGTCGAACGGTCCGTCCGCGGTCGAGCCGTATACCAGGCCGTTCTCCCCGGCAATCGGCCCTCCTCGTCCCCAGATGCCGCCTGTGTTCGTGTTGGACAGCAGCATCTGCCTCACCACGGGCCGATGGCGATCGCTGATATCGATCGAATAGAAGCCGGACAGCGCCCCGCCGCACCCCTGGGCAAGCGTCGTGTGAATCGCGTCGTCTACTAGGTTCAAGCTCCACGCCTTGGCGAACGGCGGAACGAACTGAGCCGGCCCGAACCGGACCTTGCCGCTGCCCATGTCGAGCCCGTACAGGGCCCCGCTTTCGGCGAGCGTGTAGAGGATCCCCGTGCGCCCGTCGAACGTCGGGGTGGCGTTCACTCCGTTCGGGCAGTAAACGCTCCCCTGCAGAGGCCCATCTGCCGGCAGGCCGTATCGAACCGGTTCCCACTCCCACAGTAGGTCGCCCGTGCCCGCCTCGATGGCGAACACGCCGCCCTCCTTGCCGGCCACAAACACCACGTCCCCGATCCCGCGGGCGGTCGGCACGTCCACGGCGACAATAGGCGCTGTCAGCGCGCCTAGCAGCGAACCGTCGTTATTGACCTTGGTCTTCCACTTCAGCTCGAGATTGGCCACGTTTTCCGTGGTGAGGGTGCGCTCGCTCCTGGCCCACCCGGATCGCTGAGGGTCGTGACCGAAGGTGGGCCAGTCCCCGGCAATAACCGATGCCGGTAGGAGGCACGCGAAGATTGACAAGCACGCACAGCCTGGCTGGCGCGATGGATTGGTCCACACGCCCATATACTAGTAGGAATTACGATTCTTCGGGGGAGAAAATGCAATTGCCACCGTTGGTTCTCCAGCGCATTTCAGTGCCGAAGCGTTGCAGCTGATCTGTCCTGCTAGCCCATGTTTAACATCGCTCGACCTGCTCGTCGTCGGCCAACACCCCAATTGGCCCCTGAATTCCAGCATTTCGTGCGGAAAGCTCGCAGAATCGCGTGTTTTGTGGTTGGTGCCCCCCCTTAGCCTCTGCTTGGTTCATTGGCTTGCCAATCCGTGTATTTGTAGTGGTCGAAATTGTAGTGGTCGAATCATCGTTAACTTCCGGGTTTCGCTGGATTGTTCGCCCCCACTCCTGCTAGCCTGAACCTCGTGTTCATCCGCCGCTCGCTCTACCGTCGCGCTCCCGGTGGGACCTCCTATGCCAACTTTCGCTTGGTCCGCTCCACCCGTGTCGGCGGCCGCGTCAAACAGATCACCCTCGCCAACCTCGGCTCCGGCTTCGACCTGCCCCAGCAAGACTGGCCCACCCTCTGCCAGCTCGTCGAAGCCCTGGCCGCCGGCCAGCCCTTGCCGCCGCGCGCCGCTGCGGCCTCCCTGGTCCGACGCGCCCGCTCCATCGCCCGCCAAATCGTCGACTTCCACGGCCTGGAATCCGCCACCGACTCCCCCGTGTTGCTGGCGGTCGATACCGATTCGCTCCAGAACCTGCGGCCGCGCTCGGTCGGCGTCGAACACGCCCCCCTGTGGGCCCTCAACCAACTTGGGCTGCCCGCTTTGCTGCAAGCCCTCGGCCTCTCCAGGCAACTCCAGGCCTGCGCTGTCGGCTCCATCGTCGGGCGCCTCGCCGGCCGCTGCTCCGAACGCTCCACCAATCATTGGCTGCGTTCCGACAGCGCCCTGGGCGAACTGCTTGGCACACCCTTCGAAGCGATCTGCGCCAGGCAGCTCTATCGCGCCTCCGACGCCCTCGTGCAGAACCGCCCCAGCATCGAGAAACACCTTTTCCAAGAGGCGCTTTCGCTCTTTGACCTGCGTCCGAGCGTGACCCTGTACGACCTCACCAACACGTATTTCGAGGGCCAGGCCAAAGCCCAGCCCGACGCCCGGCGCGGCCATTCCAAGGAGCGCCGTTCGGACTGTCCCCTGCTCACTCTCGCGCTCGTGCTCGACGCCAGCGGTTTCGTGCGCCGCTCGCAGGTGTTCGCCGGCAACGTGGGCGAAGCCAAGACCCTGCAGACGGTGCTCGAGGGCCTCGCGGTGCCGCGGGGCGCGCACGTGGTTCTGGACCGCGGCATCGCCACCGAGCAGAACCTGACCTGGCTGCGCGAGCAGGGCTACTGCTACTTGGCGGTCAGCCGCGAGGCCAAGCGCCAGTTCGACCCAGCCGAGGCAGCGGCTCTGCAAACAGCCTCCGGTGACCCAGTCCTGGTGCACAAGGTGATCAGCGAGGACGGCCAGGAGGCGCGCCTGTACTGCTATTCGCAGCAGCGCCAGAAGAAGGAGCAGGCGATTGAGGACCGTCGTGCGCAGAGCTTGGAGCAAGCGCTGGAGCAGCTGCACGCGGGGCTGTCGCGGCCGCGCGCACGGCGCAAGCTGGAGGCTGTGCACAAGCGCGTGGGCCGGATGGTCGAGCGCAGCAAGGGCGCCTCACAGCACTACAAGATCTCGGTCGAGGCCGATACGGCAGGCGAGAAGGCCGTCGCGGTGCGCTGGCAGCGCCAACCGAAGGCAGGCTCGCGGGCGACCCATCCGGGCGTGTACTGCCTGCGCAGCAACGACACCAGCTGGCAGGCCGAAGCGATGTGGCGGGCCTACATCGGCCTCACTGATGTCGAAGCCGTGTTCCGCTGCCTCAAGTCCGAACTGGGCCTGCGGCCGGTCTACCACAGCAAGCCGGAGCGCTCCGAGGGACACCTGTTCCTCACGGTGCTGGCCTACCAAGCGGTGCAGCTGATCCGGCGCAAGCTCAAACAGCACGGCGAGCACTCGAGTTGGACCACCCTGCGCACGATCCTAGCCACCCAACGCCGGGTGACCACCACGATCCAGTGCGCCAACGGCCAGACGCTGCACTTGCGCCGGACCACCCCGCCGGAAGAGCAACTGCAAGCACTGTATCAGTCTCTCGGCATCGCGGAACTGCCCGGCAAGACCAGCAAAATCGTGCTCTGATTCCGGCCCGATCCACTTTAGCGCGCACTTTGTAGTGCAACCACGCTTCCATTTCTCCTCTTAAGGTATTTATTGTCAGTAGTTTACTGAAATCGCATGTTAAACATGGGCTAGCACGGCGCGATGCCCGCAACCGGGCCTGTTTCGCCCGGGCGCCAGGGTTCGGGTCGCCTCCCTGGGCTGGCCGACCTTCCCCTGGTCCGCCGGACTCTCGCGCTTGCGCCGCGAATTAACGCCGCCGTGCCCGGCAAGCAATTCGCGCCCAAATCATTCCCGGCATCGTGCGCCCAGCCGCAAGGACGACTTGCTGCCCCATGGATCGCCCAACAGGGAACCTTCAGGCCGTCGGCATGTTCGCCGGGCGATTGAGCGCCGCGATCAAGGCACCTGAGCCCGTCCCGGCGCCAGGTCTCGGGATCCTGAAAACCATCGAGGCCCAGTTCCCCGCCGCGGCGCGGAACTGGGCTGATAGGGCTATTCCGGCAGCACTTCGGCCAGATACATGGTGCGCCATTCCTGACCGTTTGTGCGCATCAGCTTGAATGCCACGTCCATGCCGGGCTTCAGACTCTTCTGGATGTCCCGCAAGTCACTGATCGAATTGACCTCGATCCTGTTTACCGCCACCACGACGTCCCCCCGCGTGAGCCCGACCTTCTCGGCGAACGAGTCGGCCTCGACCTTCGTAATCAGGACTCCGCCGTCTTCCTCGAGTTGCAGTTGTTCGCGGCGTTCCGGACTGATCTCCTGGACCGTGACGCCGAATCGCACGGAAGCCTCCTCTGCGTCCGGCTCGTCCAGTCGAACCTCGGCATTCTCTGGATAGAGCTTCCCCCTGTCCGCGATCTTCACATCGAGGGTCAGTGTCTTGCCGTGGCGGACCACTTCGATCGGGACGGTCTCGCCCACGCCGATCGCCGAGACGATCTCAATCAGCTTCTCTCCGTCGTCGATCTTAATCCCGTCCACGCTCGTAATGATGTCCTCGGCGCGCATGCCTGCCTTGTCGGCCGGACCGTCCTCGGAGACGCGCTCCACGAATACCCCGCCGTCCGCGCCGTAGGAACGGTGCAGCGACGGATTCTGGTTGCTGCTGAACTGCACTCCGATCGACCCGCGCGAGACCCGTCCAAACCGGATGATCTGGTTGTAGGTCTCTACTGCGATGTTCGAGGCGAGCGCGAAGCCGATGCCGTCGTAGCCGCCGGTTCGGGAGATGATCGCCGTGTTGATGCCGATGACCTCGCCACGGATGTTCAGCAGAGGTCCCCCGCTGTTGCCCGGATTGATCGCGGCATCCGTCTGCAGGAACTTCTGGAATGGGCGCGACCGCATGCCCGCTACCATCTCGCGGGACTTCGCGCTGATGATGCCGACTGTGACGGTCTCGCGATATCCGAACGGCGAGCCGATCGCGATCGCCCAGTCGCCTACGTGGGTTGCGTCCGAATTGCCGATCTTGGCAGACTCCATGTCCTTCTTGTCATTGACATGTAGAACCGCGAGATCTGTCTCCGGGTCGACGCCGATCAGCTTCGCTTCGTATTGCTCGTCGTCATTGACGAACTGGACCCGAATCCGGTCCGCGTCTGCGACCACGTGGTGGTTGGTGATGATGTAGCCCTTGGAGTCGACGATCACACCCGATCCTTGGCCCGGCCCCCGCCTCCGGGGCTGCTGGCCGGGGCCTTCCGGCATGCCAAAGAACCGTCGGAACATTTCTTCCGGCTCGCTCAGCGGTCGGCGCGCACTCGGTTCATCCTCCGTTCGTTCCATCGGGATGTAGATACTCACCACGGAGGGCCGCACCTTGCGGGCGAGTTCCGAGAACTGGTTCTCCACCGGGTCCGCAGGCGGTACGGTAAGCGGGACGGCGTCGGTCACCGGCTCGTCGGTATCTCTTGCCGCGTCGGCCGCGCCGGTGACTATGGTGCCGATCAGGATGCCCGCGACGAGCGTCCCGAAGACGAGAACCAGAGGCACCAGTCCCTTGGTCTTGAGAAGTTCGTTAGGTCTTTTCATAGTCGGTTAGACGCACTCTCGGCTCGAATGGTTTTCATCCGCTGCGAGCCCATTATCGCCATCCCGCGCGCGGTCCTGCAACATGCGAGCAGGGACTCCCGGTTGTTGCTGCGCTAGGCAGTGGAGGGTTCCGAGGCCCAGCGCGATATCCACGCAGTGGATCCCGCACACCTCCCGGCCGCGAAAGCACTCCTGTAGGGCGCGAATCGCGATCCGGTCGTTCGGATCGTTGAACGTTGGCACCAGCACGCAGCCGTTGGCGATGTAGAAGTTCGCGTAGCTTGCCGGCAGCCGATCCCCGTCGAAGGTTAGGGGGCGGGGCATCGGCAGTTCCACGATATCGAGTTGGCGTCCCTGCTCGCCTCGCCATCCGCGGAGCCGACGCAGGTTCGCTTGGAGCGGCTCGTAGTTCTCGTCCCTCGGATCGCTCTCTACGATGGCAGCAACGGTGCTCGGCCCCACGAACCGGGCCAGTTGGTCGACGTGCCCGCTGGTGTCGTCTCCAGCGATCCCGCGATCCAGCCACAGGACGTTCCTCGCTCCGATCGATTCCCCGAGGACTCCCTCGATATCTTCCCGGGAAAGGCTGCGATTTCCCGCGTGCCCGCCGCGGCCCAGCAGGCACTGCTCGGTCGTCATGATCGTCCCGCTTCCGTTACTCTCGATCGCGCCTCCTTCCATTGCGACAACGCTTCCCTCGACCACCGGTTCCACGACGCCCGCGCCGGCGACTTCTGCTATGAACCGCCCGACCCGCGCATCCGTCTTCCAGTTGGAGTACTTCCCCCAGGCGTCGAAGCGCCAGCAGATCGCCAGCAGTTCGCTCCCTCGTGCTGCGAACGTCGGGCCCGAGTCGCGGAGCCAGGAGCGGTCGGTGGGGCAGGCCTGAACTTCGAGCAGGTCCGGGTCGGCGCCAGCTCGACGGAGCTTTGACCGAACGCTCGCCTCCTCTGCTGCATCACGGACGAGGAGCCGAACCGTCTCCTGTTCCTGCAGCCTGCGGATGTACTCCGCGAATGCCCATTGGACGGCGTCCAGCTTGCCCGGCCAGTCGCTCGTCAAGTGGGGCCATGCCAGCCAGGTCGCCTCGTGCGGCTCCCACTCGGCCGGCATGCGGACATTGCCGTGCCTGCGGGGATTCACCTCATGGATCTCCTCGTCAGCCCTTCGAACGCATCGATCCTCCGGTCGCGAAGGAACGGCCAGTCGCGCCGGGTGCGCTCTATGTCGGCAAGGTCGCACTCGGCGATCACGACTTCCTCGCCGCCACCCGCCTCCGCGATGATCGTTCCCATCGGGTCGGCCACGAAGGACCGGCCCCAGAAATCCAGGCCCTCGTAGTCCGCCGGCCGGCTCGGCGAGCTTTCCAGCGGACGCTCGGTCCCTGTACGGTTCACTGCCGCGACGAACACTCCGTTCGAAATTGCATGGGCTCTCTGTGCCACGCTCCACGCCTCGGCCTGGCGCTCGCCCCATTCGCGCTTCTCGCGCGGATGCCAGCCGATTGCTGTCGGATAGACGAGGAATTCCGCTCCCGCCAAGGCTGCCATCCGAGCTGCTTCAGGGAACCACTGGTCCCAGCAGATGAGGGTGCCGATGCGCCCGAAGCGGGTCTCGAAGACCCGAAATCCGAGATCGCCAGGCGTGAAATAGAATTTCTCGTAGTACAGAGGGTCGTCCGGAACGTGCATCTTGCGATAGCGACCCGCTAGGCGGCCGTCGGCGTCCAGAACGACTGCGGTGTTGTGATAGATCCCCGCCTCTCGGCGCTCGAACACGGACCCGACAACGGCGACGCCGAGCCTTCTCGCCGCCGCGGCAAGGGCATCCGTGGTCGGACCCGGAACCGGTTCGGCCAGGTCGAAGTGATCAGTGTTCTGTTCCTGGCAGAAATACTGCGTCCTGAAGAGCTCGGGCAGGCAGACGATGCTTGCGCCTTGCTCGGCTGCTTCGGCGATGCCCCGCAAGCCCTTGTCGACATTCTCGTCGGGGTCGGCGCCGCAAGCCATCTGCACCAGTCCCAGAGTCATGCGATCCCCGATTGTCCTGCCTGTTCTCGAACTAGTAGATTAGCCGCTGCCCCAGGTCGCAACCTGCTCGTACTGGGTCCTGTCGAATCTCCGGGCCATGACCAGCAGTCAAGGCTGAAGTATGACCTTCGTCAGTCCCGGCTCGCGCATGTACAGCCTGTCGAACATCTCCTGACCGCGGTCCAGCGGCACCGAATCGCTGAGCACCGGGCGCACCCGGATCGCCCCGCGCCGCATCAGGTCCAGGCATGCCGGGTAGTCGTTGGACGAAGCGCAGGAGCCCAGCACGTCGATTTCCCGGGTCACGACGCTCTGCAAGCCGAAGCTGACTGTGGGCGCGATGTTTCCGATCAGGACCACGCGGCCCCCCTTTCGCACGCTGTCAATCGACATCGCAACGGTTACGTCGGCACCTACGGCCTCCATGACTAGGTCGGCTCCGAGCCCGCCCGTCATCCCGCGCACGAGCGTCGGCACGTCCGTCCCGTTCCCGGCCTGGATGGTCTCGTCTGCCCCGAGCTCCTTCGCCAATCGCAGGCGGTCGGCCGCCAGGTCAACCGAAAAGATGCGGCCGCAGCCAGCGCTGCGCAGCGCCTGGATCGTGAGCAGCCCTATCATCCCCGCGCCGACGACAAGCGCGCTGTCTCCTAGAGAGGGGGTGGCTCGCGCGACCGCGTGAACGGCCACCGAGACGGGCTCCACCATGGCGGCTTCGTCGAAGCTGACCCCGTCGGGCACTCGGAACACGATGTGATCGGGCACCGCCACGTACTCGGCGAAGGCCCCGTGCCGCCGGTAGTCCTCGCAAGAGACTCCAAGCACTCGCCGGTCCTCGCATAGGTTCGGTCTGCCCTCGCGGCAGAAGACGCAGTTCCGGCAGCAGATCATCGAGTCGAACGTGACCCGTTCTCCAGGCTTGAACTGGCGTGCCGCGCTGCCCACGCTGGCGATTTCCCCCGAGGCCTCGTGCCCCATGATCACGGGCGGGATGCGACGCCCGGAACTGCCGTCGTAGCCATGCACGTCGCTTCCGCAAATCCCGCACGAGCGCACCCTGACGAGCACCTCGTTGGGCGCGATCTCAGGGCTCGGGACATCCAGCAGGTCCAGCTTCTTGTATTCGTTGAGGACTAGTGCTTTCATCGTTCTATCTTAGGATCACCTATCGAGCACTTCTGAACGCTCATTCCACTTCTGCTTCAATGTCTGCAAATGTGTCCGTATCGACTTCGAGTAATTCGAGCGGACGCTTGCGAACGCCGATATTGTGCTCGATCAGAAGGCCGACCGGATTCGCGCTACCTGAAAACGTGAGCGAATAAACCGATCTTGACCGAACTGGCCATTCGACTTGCATGAGGAACTGTGATTCCACTTGGTGCCCTATCGAACCTCTGTCGCCGCCGGATACGCGATTTGAATGCACTCAGCGATTACATCACCAATCAGCTCTGCCTCTGGGGAGTCCGCTGGTGGCAGCCCAAGGATCTCGCTATGGGATGGGTCAGCTTCGTGCGAACCCTCGGCGGGTAGAGGTTGGTGAGTAAAGCGAAGATTATCGAGTTCACTACTAGCGTGGCGTATCGTGTCGCCTACGTGCAATTTGGCGAGTCGGCCATTTGGACGCATTCTTATCCTACTCAGTCGTCTGATTTCATCGAGTTGCTTCGAAACGGGTAATCGCGCAAAACCCTCGAGCCAATTGATGGATAAACCAGACTCCTCATTTCGGAGCTGGAATGCCTCGCCGCCCACACTCCCATCATCGCGAATCAGGCTAGGCCTGGCATAGCGGACGACGTGGCTGTTGTAGGGCAGGTCTTCGCCCGTCATGTAGATAGCAGTCGTTGAAGACCGAAATCAAGGATTTTCGATCTGACTTGGTCGAGCGTAACCTCGCCACACACCCTAGAAACATGGGAAGTAGACGCACCGCGTTTGAATATCACGTAACTTGCGGACTGATGCCCTCGAAACTGGATTCCGATCTGACTGCTGTCGTCGCCTTTCCAGACGGCCCTGAGATTGCCATTGTCGAGAAGAACTAGCGATGCTCTTCGAGTATACGAACCTAACTTGATGAATGAAAAAAAGTCCCCTTCGGACAGAGTGTTTAGTATGATTCCGTCCAATTCTCCATCAGATGCTAGAATACTGATGCGATTTCTGTAAGAGGAAAGTGCGGATTGTAGCTTTTTAAAGGTATCAATGTCGTTTCCTATTAGCAGGGTTTCAGTCAAAGAATTTGTTTTCTCGATTAGTTCTGAAATAGAGGGAACAATGTTCGATTGTATCGAAACAAATGGGGGGGTTCCAGTTCCTCTGATATCAATGCTTTTCATGCAATATATTCTTCCATTTTCACAGTAAAATCACTCATATAAAGCTCCGATATTCCAATTTCATCTCTCGGCTGTACCTCAAAAAAAATGTGATATTTTCTCTCTGGTTGAGATTTCGTTGGTTCTATCCAAAGGTTGGTCTTCTTGAGTACAGACTCTATCTTAACGTCAACAGGTTCGCCCGCACGAAGATAGAAAAATATGGTCTTGAAAGATGAGTCTTTCATGTAGAGATTCTTGACCTCGTACTCGTGCGAGGAGAAGTCGTCAGCCTTGTATCTCATAGGTCTCGCCTTGGTGCAGGGTTACTGGGTAAGACACTCTATGAACTTTAGGAATGCTAATGCTAGGTCCCGTCTGCGGTCCAATGGCGTTGACGGTATTCTCTGCAGCGTCGTGAGCGATGCCCGAGTCCGAATCGGCGCTCGGTCGGCCGGGACAGTGCAAAGTGGTCACGACTTCTGAGGACACGATTGGTGCTTAGCGTAGCACGCCTCTTAGTGTGGTCAATTCCAACTCTGTTGTCCAACTCTGTGGGCTGAGACCTGCCATGCCGAATCGCCACAAGACATGTGGTTGGTTGCGGATCCCTGCAGCTTCCTCGCTCGTCTCGACGTTGTCAGCGTACCCCGCGACGGAACCAATTCCGTGGCTCGCTGTCCTGGTCCGAATAGGCCGTGCCTCAAGATAGCGCCCAGCGAATCATGCGCAGGCTGTCTCCGAGCCGGCCGTTCACGCCGAGCGCCGCCGACGGCTCGTAGCCGCAGTGGACCATGCAGTGCTCGCAGCGCTCGTCGTTGCCGCGGCCGTACTGCTCCCACGGCGTTTCGCTCATCAGATCATCGAAGCTGTCCCAGTGAGCGTCCGTGATCAGGTAGCACGGCCCCTTCCAGCCTCGGGTATTGAAAGTGGGGTTGCCCCACGCCGTGCAGGGCATGTCGCGGTTGCCCTTTAGGAACTCGGCGTACACCGGCGTGGTGCTGAGGCGGAATCGCTGGAACAGCCGGTCCACGTCCCGGAACTTCTCTTGGATCTCTTCGCGCGTCAGGAAGATCTCCCGGGTGTCCACGGCGGAATACCCGTAAGCCGGCGACAGCATGTGCCCGTCGACTCCGAATTGCTGCAGGTACTCGAAGAGCGCCTCCACCTCTTGCATGTCCGTCTCGCGGTAAACGGTCGTATTGGTGCAGACCATGTGTCCTGCAGCCTTGGCCGCCCGGATGCCCTCGATCGCTTCGTCGAACACACCCTCGCGCTCCACCGCCAGGTCGTGCGTCTCCCGCAGGCCGTCCAGGTGGATGTTGAAGAAGAATCGCTTGTGCGGACTGAATTCGTGCAGGCGGGCCGGCACGAACATGCCGTTCGTGCAGAGATAGATGTGCCGCTTCCGCATCAGGGCGCCCGCGACCAGCTCGCCGATGGGCTTGTACATCAGAGGCTCGCCACCGCAGATTGACACCACCGGCGCTCCGCATTCGTCGATCGCTCGGAGGCACGTCTCCACGGGCATCCGCTCGGTGATCGTGTCTTCGTACTCCCGAATGCGCCCGCATCCCGTGCAGGTGAGGTTGCAGGCGTGCAGGGGCTCGAGCATCAGCACCAGCGGGAATCGCTTGCGCAGCATCGGATGCGAGGGGCCGGCAGGCTTCGAGATGGACTTGCCGGAAAGGATCGGGAACGGGGTGTCTCGCGGCGTCGGATCCCGCTGCCATTCCGGTCGCGGGAACGTCCTATTGCGAGCCACGTGCACGCCGATGCGCAATGTGGAGGACAGTGGCAGCCTCATCGCCGGGGCCGCCCCTCTGCATGCAGGTACTCTCCCAGGGCCATCAGCGGGAAGTACTGCGGATACATGTGATACCGCAGGTAGAAGACCCTCGGGAATCCGCAGCCCGTGCAGGTTTCCTCATGCCAGGCACCTTCTGGCGTCTGCCTGCCAAGCAGGAAGCGGACGCCTTCTTCGACCGAACTGCTCTCGAAATCGTTTGTCGCGAAGAGGCCGAGCAGCGCCCAGGCGGTCTGGGAAGGTGTTGACTCGCCGCACGCCCTGAGGCGGGGATCGTCGTAGCTCGAGGGGGACTCGCCCCACCCGCCGTCCAGGTTCTGGAACGAACGGATCCACTCGCCCGCGCGGAGCACCGCCGCGTCCCTCGCGCCGACCCCCGCCGCACGCAGGCCTCGCAAGGCGAAACAGGTGCCGTAAAGGTAGTTGACTCCCCATCGCCCGTACCAGCAGCCGTCGCCTTCTTGCGTGCGCAGCAGGTAGTCCGCGCCGCGCCGGATCGAGTCGTCGTACCTGCTCGGCGCCCGGCGGCTCAACGCCTCCAGCACGCGGCCCGTGATATCCGCGCAGGTCGGATCGAGCATGGCGTTGTGGTCGGCGAAGGGCACCTGCGTCAGGATGGCGGCGCTGTTGTCGACATCGAATGCCGCCCATCCTCCGTCGGAGGACTGCATCGCGACGAGCCACTCCAGCGCTCGGTGCTCGGCTGCGCGTTGCCGCTCGGAATCGGTGCTCTCGGCCCTTTCGAGAGCGAGCAGGACCTTGGCTGTGTCGTCTGTGTCCGGGTAGTGCTCGTTGGAATACTCGAAGAACCACCCTCCAGGTTCGGCACCGGGATTGCGCACCGCCCAGTCTCCCGGCCGGCGGGCCTGCTGCGCAAGGAGCCAGTCTGCAGCCCGGCCTAGAGCCCATCTCGCCGGCTCGTCCAGGTTGGGCCGGGCGGCGCTAATCGCATAGGCGGTCAGGGCGGTGTCCCACACCGGCGAGTGGCACGGCTGGATGCGGAATCCCCGCTCGTCGTCAAGGGCGAGGTTCTCGAAATGCTCGATTTCCCGTTGCAGCAGCGGATGGTCGATTCCGTAACCCAGCTGCGTCAGCGCCATGATGGAGTTCATCATGGCCGGGAAAATCGCTCCGAGACCCTCGGACCGCTCCAGGCGCGCGAGCATCCAGTCGCTGGCCGCTGCAATTGCCTTCTGCCGATTGCGCCCGGCGCCCGTGGATTCCAGCAGCTTGATTCCCCTGTCCAGCAGCTGGAAGAAGCGCTTCCACGTGGACCGCTCGGAGAGGGCCTTCTCCCGCCCGGAGAGAAGCTCCGAGACCGAGAAGCCCGCAGGCACCCGGCGGCGGGCCCTGGTGGCGTCTAGGATCGAGAGCGGAGCCAACATTGCCCTGCTCCACGACGACATGGCGTAGACGCTGAAGCGGTGATCCTCGGGCAGCAGGAAGATCTCCGGCGGTATCGACGGCACGCCCGAGCGCTGGAAGAGGCCGAAGTAGCTCAGGTAGAGCTTGGAATAGCTGTTCGCGGCCTCGATGCCGCCCAGTTCCAGGATCCGGGCCGCGGCGCGTCGCATCCGCTCGTCGCTCGCATCCAAGCCGCTGAGCTTGAGGCTGCAATACGCCTTCACGGACGCGCTGATGTTCGAGGGGCCGCCCGGGAACAGGTTCCAGCCGCCGTCCTCGAGCTGCTCACCAAGGATCCGGCGGCAGGCAGCGTCCACCTTCGAACGCGTGGGAGGATTCCAGGCGCCGCGCTCGTCCGGCTGGTGCAGCCACAGCTGCAGAAGGACGTAGTCCGACGCCAGCGTGGTGTCGCCCTCGACCTCGCCAGCCCAATAGCCTTTCGAGGTCTGGCGGTTCAGCAGGTAGGCGCAAGCTGCATTGATCGCTTGGCGCGTCTCGCCTGTCAGTGCGCCATCAGCCGGTCGCGACACCGCGCGATTGAAGTCTCCGGTTACGACGGAACTCATCGATGCGTGGCAGTCCGGGCGGTAGGCTGCACCTCACTCAGTTCTGGCGGCAGCGGGAAATAGATGTTCTCGGCGATTGTCTCGACCTCGCGGACATCTTCAAAACCCGCCGATTGAAGATGCGAAACCACGCGCTGGACCAACGATTCGGGCGCCGAGGCGCCAGCGCTGACCGCGACGTGCCGTATGCCCTTGAGCCAGGCGGGCGAAATTTCGCTCTCGTCGTCGATCAGGCGACCGGGAAGGCCGCTCTGCTCTCCGATCTCCACCATGCGCCGCGAATTCGAACTGCTCTGGGACCCCACTACGAGCAGCAACTCCGCATCCGGCGCGATGTGCCTGACAGCGCGCTGACGGTTTTCGGTGGCGTAGCAAATATCCTGCTGTGGCGGACCCTGGATGTGAGGGAACCGTCGCTTGAGGACTCCTATGATCACTTCGGCCTCGTCGAGGCCGAGGGTCGTCTGGGTGAGGTAAGCGACCTTGCCGTCTCGCACCGCTACGGTTGCTGCCTCTTCAGGGGACGAAACCACGATCGTTCGATCGGGCGCTTCTCCCACAGTCCCGATAATCTCGTCATGGCCGGGACGTCCGATGAGCAGGATCGTGGCGTGTTCCTTGGCGAACTTGATCGCTTCCATGTGGACTTTCGTGACCAGAGGGGAGGTTGCGTCGATCACCCTGAGGCTCCGCTCCTCTGCCGTCCGGCGGACGGAAGGGGCGACGCCGTGCGCGCTGTAGATCACACGCTCGCCCGCCGGCACCTCGTCAAGTTCGTCGACGAAAATCGCTCCGCGCGAGGATAGGCCGTCCACCACGTGACGGTTGTGAACGATCTCCTTGCGGACGTAGACCGGGGGGCCGTAGGTTTCCAAGGCGAGTTCGACGATATCGATTGCACGGACGACACCTGCACAGAAACCACGAGGCTTCAGGAGCGAGGCTGACTTCGTGGAATCCGAAGGCAAGGCGATTCCTGTCAGAAGTGCCAGTATAGCCAATCGCGTTCGGGCTGGATTCACGACACACGAGCGGTCTCGAGTCCGGGCTGGCGAGCCAGGCACGCCGGGTGGGGCATGCCGTGGCCGAAGGCTGCACGCGCTGCTTGCTCCTGATTCATCCGCTGGCAGAGCCGCCGATGGTTCTCCGCACGCTCGCGCCGTCTTGCGGACGCACGAGGTGAGCCTGCGTCGGACTCGACCGGAGTCGGGATCATTTGAAGCGCAATTGGATCGAGGCGCGGGAAGCGCCCCTGCAGCCGAGGGACCACGATGGTCTCTAGGAAGCTCCGACATCGCCCGAGCGTTGGAGTCCCCACGGGTCGGTATCGGCGGATGCCTGCCTGGGCTCGGCCTCCAAACTGCGCCGGATGGGCTTCATTCGCACCGAAAACCGCTCGCTAGTAGGACGATTCCAATATAATATTGCAATATAGCGTCGGTTTGTTGTACCCTCGTACTACCGAGGCTCGGTGGCTTCGGTGGAGTCTCAGTGCCCTTCGCAAGCCGACGAGCGAGCTTGGTCCTCAGCGACGAGATTCGAGCGACGCTCGAATCCATCGCACGATCACGGTCGGAGTCGGCCCAGCGCGTCGAACGGGCGAGAATCCTGCTGGACTACGCCGCGGGCCAGACCGTGTCCGCGATTGCGCGCGCGATCGGCACGAACCGGCCGAAGGTGGAGCGCTGCATCGACAAGGGCCTGCAACTCGGGGCGCTGGCGGCGCTGGGGGACCTGCCGCGCAAAGGTCGTCCCGGACGGATCAGTGCCGAGGCCCGCGCGTGGGTCGTCTCCCTGGCCTGCGTCAAGCCCAAGGATCTGGGCTATCCGGAGGAACTGTGGACGACCCGCCTGCTGGCGAGCCATGCGCGCGCGCATTGCGCGCAAGCCGGTCACCCGAGCCTGTCGCAGCTCGCGCGGGGCACGGTCTCCAAGATCCTGGCCGGCTGCCAGCTGCGGCCGCACAAGATCGAGTACTATCTGGAGAAACGCGACCCGGCGTTCGAACAGAAGATGGCGCAAGTGCTTGTGGTCTACAAGCTTGTCCAGCTGGCCCGGAAGCGGGAGCAGGCCCCGGACAGCCCGCTGACGGTCTTCGTTTCCTACGACGAGAAGCCGGGCATCCAGGCGATCGGAGGGGTCGCGCCCGACCTGCCGCCCCAGCCGGGCCGGCACGCCGCCACGGGGCGCGATGACGAGTACAAGCGGCACGGCACGGTGACGCTGCTGGCCGGGCTGGACCTGACGACAGGCCACATCCACCGCACGGTGGTGGAGCGGCACCGCAGCCGGGAGTTCGTCGCGTTCCTGCGCCAGCTGGACGGGGCCTATCCGGTCGGGGCGCGCATCCGGCTGGTGCTCGACAATCATTCGGCGCATGTCTCGAAGGAGACGCGGGCGTACCTGGCAACCACAGCGAACCGCTTCGAGTTCGTCTTCACCCCCGTGCACGGTTCGTGGCTGAACTTGGTCGAGTCGTTCTTCGCGAAGCTGACGAACACGCTGTTGCGCGGCATGCGGGTCGAGTCGAAGGAGGAACTCAAGCAGCGCATCGAGCTCTACATTGACCGGCTGAACGACGACCCGGTGGTCTACAAGTGGACTTACACGATGGACGAGATCTCGGTTGCCTAACGTTTGCGATTGATATGTGACTTTGGAATCATCCTACTAGGGACCCGATGCCTGGATTGCGACGCAAGCATCCTTTGCTGATTGCAACCGCTGGCGGGGCCACGGACCGGCTCGTTCCTGCAGTTCCTCACTGGTGGCGAGAAGAAACGTTCCGCGGCGTCCACTGTTGCGAAGATTCCGACACTCTCGAGGCGGATCTGCCTGACTGAGGGCGGCTTGCATGCGGTTTCTCGGATATGATGGCAGGCGGCAGGTCCGCCGTTGTGACGCGGCCTTGCCACTCCGATGACTGAAGCGACGCGGCATCGCTTGGCCCCGAGCCTTGCGGCCCTAGGACTCGTACTCTCGCTGAGTGCGATTCCGGTCAGAGCTGCTCCCGCGCTCTCGGATCCCTTCAGTCCCGGTCAGCGCAGCTACTGGGCCTTCCAGCCGGTAGTGCGCCATCAGGAACCCTCGACCCGACGCGACCGGTGGGCGCGCAACGCGATCGACGCATTCGTGCTTCGCGCTCTTGACTCCAAGGGCATCCGGCCTTCCGCCGCAGCCGATAGGATCACGCTCATCCGCCGGGCCTCCTTCGACTTGGTCGGGCTGCCCCCCACTCCCGAAGAAGTCCGCGAGTTTGTCGCAGACGACTTGCCCGGTGCTTACGAGCGGCTGGTCGAGCGACTGCTCGCGTCTCCCCACTACGGTGAGCGGTGGGGCCGGCACTGGCTGGACCTCGCGCGGTTCGCCGAGAGCTCGGGATTCGAGCAGGACGTCACCCGGCCGAACGCGTGGAGATATCGCGACTACGTCATCGAATCTTTCAATGCAGACAAGCCCTACGACAGATTCGTCCAAGAGCAGGTCGCTGGCGACGAGCTTTGGCCGGACAGCTTCGAAGCGAGGATAGCGACAGCCTTCAACCGGCATTACGCCGAGGAGGGCAACCAGAAAGATCTCTTGCTGGCCAGGCAGGAGACGCTTCACGACATTACAAGCGTCGTCGGGTCGACGTTCCTCGGCCTGACGTTCGGCTGCGCTCAATGCCACGACCACAAGTTCGACCCGATCACCCAAGAGGACTATTACCGGCTGCAGGCATTCTTCGCGAATGTCAATCACGACGACCGCTTTCCGATCATCGCGGCCCGCGAACTTCGCGAGTACGAGCGCAAGCTGGCGATCTGGGAGGAGAAGACCGCCGCGATCTGGGAGGAGATGTCTGACCTGCTCATGCCTCTCCGGACTTATACGCCGGAGCAGTTGCTAGGGCGGTATCCGGATTTCGTGATCGAAGCGATCAAGACGCCTGCCAGCGAGCGCACCTCGACGCAGACCTGGATGGCCAGCTTGCTCGCTACGAAGGACTGCGGCACGTGCCCGCTGAGGCCGAAGCCGTACTTGGACCGGGCCTTTCGCGGCGTTGTCAGGAAGCTCGAGGGCGAGGACAGTGTTCGGTTCGAGGAACTCGATGCCCAGCTCGAGGAATTCGCTCACCTCAAGCCTCCGGACATAGACCGGGGTATTGGCATCGTCGATGTCGATAGCGACCCGCCGCCGACGCACGTGCTCTCGAACGGTCTCTACACGAAGCCCCTCGAGGAGGTGCAGCCTGGATTTCTCTCGATCCTGGATCCGGAACCGGCATCTGTCATCGCGCCTGAAGACGGCCGGTCGACCGGCCGGCGCTCGGCACTGGCTCGGTGGCTGACCGACGCATCGAACCCCCTGCCGGCACGCGTGATGGTGAATCGCATTTGGCACCACCACTTCGGCCGGGGCATCGTGGCGACGCCGGGCGACTTCGGGATGATGGGCGAGCGCCCGACTCATCCTGACCTGCTGGACTGGCTCGCCGACGAGTTCGTGAGCAGCGGCTGGAGCGTCAAGCATGTCCATCGGCTGATCATGCTTTCCGGCACGTACCGTCAAGGCTCGACTCCGCCGACTGGCCGGTCCTCCGATGCCCTCCATCCGGCGGACACCCGGACCTCGCTTGAGGAGGCCCGGAAAGCCGACCCTTTCAACAAGCTGCTTTGGCGGTTCCCGTCTCGGCGTCACGAAGGGGAGGTCGTCCGCGATTCCGCGCTCTCAGTGGCCGGGGTGCTGAACGCCCGCCTCGGCGGGCCGAGCGCGTTCCCTCCCTTGCCGGAGGGGATGCCGAAGCCTGTTGGCGGCTGGGACACCGACCAGAAGCCGGCCCAGCACCGCAGGCGCAGCGTGTACGTGTTCGTGCGGCGGAACACGCCGTACCCCATGCTGGATTCCTTCGACTTTCCGGACACGCACGAATCTTGCGCGATGCGCAATCGCACCATCACCGCGCCGCAAGCCCTGACGCTTCTCAACGGCAAGGAACCGGCGGAATGGGCGCGGTCGTTCGCCGGACGGGTATTGGATATTGCGGGCCCGGACGCCTCCGAGCAGGTCGAGGCGGCGTATCGGCTGGCGTATTCGCGTGGCCCGAGTCCGGTGGAGACGGACACGGCGATGACGTTCTTCGACCGCCAGGCGAGGATCGTCGCGGCGCAGCTCGAGCAGGGCGGGGAAGCGTTCGTTCCAGGCTCCTTGCCTCCGGGCATTTCGCGTGAGCGCGCGACCTCGCTGGTCGACTTCTGCTTGATGCTGCTCAACTCGAACGAGTTCGTGTACAGGTTTTGAGGGGCCATGGTTACGACGAATTCAGCATCCGCTCCGGCAAATCGAAGAGCCAGGTCCCGTCGCGAGTTCCTGTCCGGCACGGGGAGCGGGCTCGGCAGCCTAGCTCTCGCCCACCTGCTGACGAGTTCCGGCGTCTTGCCGCCGGCCTCTGCGGCGAGCCGCGGCCACTTGACTGCGAAAGAACCGCATCACCAGCCGCGGGCCAAGTCGGTGATCTGGCTGTTCATGGAGGGCGGGCCGAGCCACATCGATCTCTTCGACCCGAAGCCGGAACTCGAAAAGCTTGTCGGACAGGTCACGCCCCCGTCGTTCAACCTCCCTGTCACAAGCGCGACCGGCTCCCACCGGATGCCGCTCGTTGCTTCCAGGAGGAAGTGGGAGCGGCACGGCCAGAGCGGGCTGTGGGTTTCCGATTGGTATCCGCACGTTGCCGAGCATGTCGACGATCTGGCCGTTGTCCGGTCTTGCTGGGCCGACGGCCTGAACCATGTCGGCGCCAACCGGCAGATGAACACTGGATCGATTCTCGCCGGACGGCCTTCGCTCGGGGCGTGGACGGCTTACGGTCTCGGAACGTCCAACGAGGAACTGCCCGCCTTCGTGGTCCTTACCGACGACAAGGTGGTCCGGGGAGGACCGACGAACTGGGGCCCCGGGTTCCTGCCCGCCAGCTATCAGGGAACGCACTTCCGGCAAGAAGGCCCCCCGATCCTCAACTTGCAGCCCCCCGCTAATGTGACGGACGGCCAGCAGAGGAGCCGCCTCGATCTTCTCCATGCGCTGAATCGCCATCACGCCGACCGGCTCCCGTCCGATGACGAACTCGAGGCCCGGATCGAATCGTACGAGCTTGCCTACCGGATGCAGCAGGCGGCTCCGGATGCCGTCGACCTCGGCAAGGAGACCGCGGCTACCAAGGGTCTCTACGGAATGGACGAGAAGGAGACCGAGAAGTTCGGCGCGAACTGCCTGCTGGCCCGTCGGCTGGTAGAGCGAGGCGTGCGGTTCGTCGAGATCTACTGCGGGAGCGGCAGCGGCTGGGACGCCCACTCCCGCATGGAAGAGAACCACACCAAGTGGTGCAAGGTCTCCGACAAGCCGATCAGCGGCCTGCTCTCGGACCTGAAGTCGAGAGGACTGCTCGAAGACACCTTGGTGGTTTGGGGCGGGGAGTTCGGACGCACCCCGTTCAGCGACTCCAACTCCAGGTCAATCGCGCCGGATGACTATGGGCGCGACCACAACCCCTGGGGATTCACGATATGGATGGCGGGCGCGGGGATCCGGGGCGGGCGCACCCTCGGCTCCACGGACGAGATTGGATTCAGGGCGGCGGACAAGCCGTGTCACGTACACGACATCCACGCCACAATGCTGCACATGCTGGGCTTGAACCATCTGGACCTGACGTATCTGCACAACGGACGGTCGGAGCGGCCCACGATCAACGGCGGCAATCTGGTCGACGACCTGCTGAACTGACCGGGATCGGGGCCCTGCAGGCCCATTGGGTGCCGCGCTCGCGCTCGCTGGTTGTGTGCTTTTCGCTACTATGTACTGCGGGCGGAGCGGTCCCCCGAGTGCAATGCGCCGGGGACCGGAATGCCCTCAGGCCAATCCGGGTGGTCAGTTTCGAAATCTTCATTCAGGAAGGCTGCCTGACAGGCGGCCTCGAGCCCCGGATTGTGTCTGCCGTCGAGCGGGTCTGCCACGACGTTCTTGGCCCGGACGCGCGACCGGTGACCGTATCGTGGACTGTCATCGCGAAGGGGCACGGATTCCGGGGAGGCAAGCCCTCGACAACCTCCCTCGTCCGCAGCAGGATCCCGGACGGTTGCGACAAGGCGACGCGCGCGAGATTCCTCAGGGCCATCGGAGACGCCTGGTGCCGGATCGTCGGCGCCGCCGAGGAGGAGGTGATCGTGTCCGCACGCGATTGGAGCTGGGCGGGTTGATTTCCGACCCATCGAAGGAGCAAGAACCATGCCATTCTATCGTTGCCTGATCCCGAAGGACTCGCTTTCCTACGACCAGCGAGAGCGAATCGCCGTTGCATTCACGGATGTCCACTGCGGGAACTCAGACGCCCCGAGGAGTTTCGTCCAGGTGGCGTTCCTCGAGTCCGACGGCAAGGGAGAGGTCCAGGATTCCCACGGGCGAGGTACGATGCGCTACCGCACCCCGTACTTCATTGCCGGAGGCAACAGGGCGGGACGGTCCGATGATGTCAAGCATAGGATCCTCGAGGGACTGCTCGACCGGTTCTCCGAAATTGCCTGCGTGTCGAAAGACATGGTTTCCGGGCAGATTAGCGAAGCGCCGGCTTCCTGGACCATGGAGGCCGGCAGGATCCTGCCGGAGCCCGGCGAAGAGTCCGAGTGGCGCGAACAGCAAGGATCTGCTTGAGGGGTGCTCGCTGTCGAATAGGGCCCGGATTGCCCAGCCATGCCCTTTTCCGGGGTCTTGGACCGGTCCTGCAACCCCGTTTGGACGGCATCAGAATCGCCTGCTTCGATCGATCCCCTTCGAGGCCCGCACTGGACTGGATGCGACTGCAGGCTTATTACGATCTTGACCATGCTCGCCGCCGTCATCAGCGCCCAGCGGCCTGGCCAGTCAGCTGAGTGATCGATTCGAAGGACGAGAATGGGGGCGGACCGCTGGACAGTTACTCTCGCTCATTGGAACGGCCCGGGAGTTCGGGCGACCCAGATCTGACTGATTCTGCGCAATCGTCAAGCGATCAACCCGCCAGTGAGGGATCGGGCCTGATGAGCCGAGCTTTCGCCAGTGATCCTTCGCCCTTGCCGCTGCTCGCAGTGATTCGCCTTGACACTGCATCAGGATGCCGGAATCCCGAACGCCGAAGCGTGCAGCGGCGGGCCCTAACCGAGTATCTGCCCGCCCCGGCCAAGCTTGAGAGGTTTTCCAGCCCACGTAACGGTGTTGCCGAAGTAGCTCCCAATCCAAGTCACGGATGCGGCGATATCAGCCAGTGGCAATAGCCACAAGTTCCGCGCGGTTCCAGTCGCATCGACCAGCGATGCGGATGCCACGCCAGCGGCAAGCCTCGACGCGGCGCTGACCACTGCGAGTGGCCATAGCGTTTCGGGCTGGACTAGAAGTGCAAGACAGCACCATCCCATTGCGAATGTCACGACCAGCCCGGCATGCCCGGCCGGTCTTTGTTTCCGAATTGTGCGCGACCATCTCAACTGCCGACCCCACACCTGTGTCAGTCCGTCATCGCGGCGCGATCGAGTGGATACCGGTATGGACGAGACCTCCACGCGCAGGCCCTCAGACGCGACCCTGGCGCCTAGGATGTAGTCGTCCCCCATGAAGCCGCGAAGCGAATTGAACCCTCCGATCCTCGCGAGTGTCTCCCGTCGGAAGGCCAGCGTCGCCCCAAGCGCGAATCGCATGCCCTGAAGCCGCCTTGCAAGGAGCACTTCGCAAGGAAACTCGGTGTCGATCCGAAGGCCTTCGAGTCGGGATGCCAGTCCGCTTCCCGCCTCGGCTCGGTACAGGCACGTTACGAGTCCCATGTTCGGCGAGCTCAGCTCCGCGCAGATGGTGCGCAGATAGCGCGGCGGCACCCGGATATCCGCATCGGTCACCACCCAGACTGCCTTGGACGCGCGTTGGGCCAATCGCTCCAGGACCTCCACCTTGCCGTTGCAGCCACGGCTTGCCTCGGGACACTCGATGATCTCGATCCGAGACTCGGGGAATTCAGCCTGTACGGTGCGCGTCGCCTCCCTCGCGTCGGTGTCGCCCGGTCTCGTCCCGACAAGAATCTCGAAATCCGAATGGTCTTGGGCGGCATGCGACCGCAAGAGCTCCGCGAACTCGTCCCCGGCGCCGACCGCGGGCTTGAGGACCGAGACCCCGACGCCTGAAGCGGTTGCATCGGCTTCCAGCGGCGGCCGGCGCCGGAATCCAGCTATCGCCGCCAGCGCCGCTGCGTAGTACGCGCTCGAAGCGACTAGAAGGGCACCTAGGGCCAGCGTCAGGCCCACGGCGGATCAGGCCACCCTCTGCGCGTCTCGCTGCGCGATGAGGCAAAGCTCGGCTGCCTTGAACGTATGCTCCTGCGCCATCGCCCGCTCTGTTCGTTCGAGGCAGTCCAGGATCAGTTGCCCGAAGTACGGGAAACCCACTGTGTTGCGGGTCCGGATGTGCCGCTCTCCCTCGCCGTCAACGAGGTAGAGTTGATCCGACTCGCCCTCCCGGCCTACGTCCAAGTACTTGCGCAGTTCGATATAGCCTTTCGTCCCTAGGATGAAGGTCCGCCCGTCGCCCCAGGCGCCGAGGCCATCGGGCGTGAACCAGTCCACTCGGAAATAGTTGGTTGCGCCGTTATCGGCCACGAGTGATGCGTCGCCGAAGTCCTCGAGCTCCGGATAGTCCGGGTTGTTGTAGTTCGCGACCCGGCTGGACGTGACGGTGGCATCCCTTGCCCCGGCGAAGTGCAGGAATTGCTCGATCTGGTGGCTCCCGATATCGCAGAGGATCCCGCCATACTGCTCGAAGTCAAAGAACCAGGCCGGACGCGAGGCCGCGCTCAGCCTGTGAGGCCCCATTCCAATTACCTGGAGCACCCGCCCGATCGCACCGCCATCGATCAGGTTGCCCGCGTAGATGGAGCACTCGGTATGCAGCCGCTCGCTGTAGTAGACGGCGTACTTCTTGCCCGTAGCGTCAGCCTGCTCCCTTGCTTCGTCGACCTGCCGCAGCGTCGTCATCGGCGCCTTGTCTGTGAAGTAGTCCTTTCCGTGCGACATTACTTCGCAGCCGAGCGGGCAGCGCACGTTGGGTACCGCCGCCGACGCGACAAGCTGGACCTGGTTGTCCTGTAGCACCTCCTCCTTGCTCCGCGCGGCTTTGGCACCTGGGAAGGCCTTCCGGAACTGCTCCACCTTGTTAGGGTCGGGGTCGTAGACCCACTTCACCTCCGCTCCCGCTTCGGTCAAGCCGTTGCACATGCCGTAGATGTGTCCGTGGTCGAGGGCAACTGCGGCAATGGAGAATTCGCCCGGCTCCACGACGGGCCTCGCGCTGCCCTCGGGCGCGTAGTTCATGCCGTCTGACTTCTGCATCGAAACTGATTGTCGCAAAGCGCTACGCGCATGGCGGCCCGACTCCGCCTAGCGCCTCGATGCGCAGCAGCCCGCCAACCTTATACTCGGTAGGAGACCGCGGCTTTGCCGCGTCGGAGCGCAACGAAGGTCGGAGACTGATGGAGAGCCTCAAGCCCAGGGACTGGACAGGTTGGATCGGGTTGGCCGCGGCGGCCATCATGGCACTGCTTTGGTTCAGTGCAGGCCTGTGGAAGCTAACTGATATCTCGGGTTGGCAGCTCAAGCTCACGCAACTGCTCGTGCCGGTCAGCTTGAGCCTCGCCGGCACTCTGGTAGTCGGCGTGACGGAGGTTGCGGCGGGCGTGCTGCTGCTGCGTCCCGCATGGCGACGCTGGGGCGGTTGGCTGTCAACGGTTCTGCTGGTGGGATTCATGGCCTACATGGCCTTGAACTACCAGACCCTCCAAGGTGAGGACTGCTCATGCTTCCCGTGGCTGGAGCGAGCCGTGGGGCCTGCGTTCTTCTGGAGCGACGCGGCGATGCTCGGGGCGTCGCTGCTCGCTGTGCGCTTCGCGCCTCCGGCTCGAGACCTTCGAGGCGCGGGGATCGCCGTGCTGGCGGTGGTCTTGTTTGCGAGCGCAATGCTCGGGATCGATCGCCTCGGGCCGGAGCCGGACATTACGTACGAGGCATCGATCACCGCCGATGGCGAGCCCTACGACCTGGGTCGGGGCAGTGTGTTCCTGTATTTCTTCAATCCCAGTTGCATGCACTGCCTGCACGCCGGGCAGGCAATGGCCAAGTTCGACTGGCGGGTCGACTTCGTCGGCGTGCCGACACAGGACCCCGATTGGGGGCCCGGCTTTGTCGAGGACGCGGGCCTGCGGAACGTGAAGCTCTCTCCGGACGTGGAGACACTCCGGGAGACCTTCGTCTTTCAAGACGTTCCCTATGGCGCGTTGCTGGAGAATGGCGCGGTCCTCGCGGATCTCGTTTTCTGGGAAGAGCCTGAACTGGGCGCGACGCTGCGAAGGCACGGGTTCATCGAATGATGCTCCGCCAGGACCGTCTCGGACCGGTCCGTCACGTGGAACTATCATGGCTGTTTGGCGCTGCCGGCGATCATTCCCTGCAAGGTAAGCTCCGAGTCAGCCGGTTACGTCACGGTGAGCGCGGTGACCCGCGTAGACGTGCCGCTCGATCAACTCGCGGCGAAAATTCTCGGGATTTGCGGCAAGGATCCCGCCCGCATCTCGAGCATTCTATTTCGTGGCGCGCTGGTACAAGGGGACGCTCGCTACCGCTGGCAGTCGCTGCAGGCCTCGGATGACGAACTGGCCGCGCTCTTGGATCGATTCCCCGATCACAACCCCGACCAGGACTTCGATGGCTCTCGGTGCGCCCGGATGGAGTTCCAGGGCTGGCGAGGGGAATTTGAGATTACACGTGAGGTGGGGCAGCAGCGAAGGCTGTTCCGCCGGAAGGCTTTCTGGGAGGAGGCGCTGGCCCTGATCCAGACGCTCTCGCCGCGTTGCGAGCGCTATTCGTACTCTGACGAGGCGGACGTGTTCGTGGCGGACCTGACAGCTGAAGCCCGGGAGAGCTTTCGCCGCCTCGGTCCGCTCCTGCGATTCACTTCGCTCGAGGCACAGCTACGAAGCCTCCCTGCTGGTCGGGTCTCGTTGTTCGTTCGACGATCGGCGACTCTGCGCGAGTAGCGGCGTCGGTAGGTCATCAAGGACGAGCGATTCAAGGCTGGTATCGGTCCATGCGCTGTCGGAGCCGCCCTGTGACGAGGCATTCAAGAGCCCGCTTGCTTGCTTTCGCCGCATCGGGCAAGCCCGAGGTCGTGTCACGGATCCTTGGCCACGGAACGGTCTGTTGAGGGTGACTTTCTAGCCGGTACCAGGCAACTGGCGGAGCTGGGTGCACTCGGAATTGGCGGCGGCTGGTTGCCGGCATTGCGATGGGGCTGAAACATCAGTAGCAACTGGTAACGGGCGCCAATCCTCAACCCCGACTTGAGGCCCGACTTGGCTTCATACGGTCATTGCGGTCGCCAGCCTAGCAAGCACCCCGGCACCAGTTCTGCCAACGGCTTCTCTGTCGCTCGCCCGCTGCCTGCGATGCTCGATAGAGGTCCGAATTGCCGATCGGATTCCACCCATGTCGAAAGATGCCTCCGACGTCTGTAGCCATCGCCGCGAGGCAAGAAGCGTTCCATGACAGATTCTCTGGGTTCAGTCGAACCGTTCGGACCGGGTGGTCAAGGCCGAGCCCGAACAGTTTGCCGAGAACCAGGCTCTGGACACTGCCGCCATCTGTCGAATTGTGACCGGCGAGGAAGCAGCGGATCGAGCAGGCGATATCTGGGGCTTGGTCAAGGAAAGGGACGGCCTCCTTCGGGACTGGCGAAGCAACCAGGCTGACGGCTATCGAGGATCTGCAGGCTGACGGCGGCACTAGCGAGACACTCGAGGCGCAACCGTGACCGCGAGGCCGGTTGAGAGCGGTGCCTGACGCAACGACCCGAATGCCGTTCGCCCCCATTTCGACCAAAGCGATGACCGCAGGAGAACTGCTCAGGTTCTGGAACCAGCGGTTCGATTTCGATATGTCCGAGAACGCTCTTTCGAGTTGCCGCCCACCAGAGGATGCGCTAGCATACCCATTGGAGATATCCACTATGGCTGAGAAGTCCACGATCCAGAGAAGAACCTTTGTCAAGACCGCCGCCGCAGCGGCAGCGCCAGTCGCCGCCTTTGCCGCCGGCAGCAGCGTGATCGGCGCAAACGATAGGATTCGCGCAGCGGTCCTGGGTGTGAACGGCCGCGGCCAGAGCCATATGTACGGGCTCCAGCCTCTCAACAACGTCGACGTCACCACGTTCGTTGATCCGGACCTCGAGATCGCCCGCAAGCGGGCCGGGGAATTCGAGCAGAAGCACGGCCACAAGCCGAATGTCGTCCAGGACTTGCGCAGGGTCATCGAGGACAAAGACATCGATGTCATCACGATCGCGACGCCGAACCACTGGCACACGCTGGCCGCGATTTGGGCGTGCCAGGCCGGCAAGGATGTGTACGTCGAGAAGCCTGCCACGCACACCTTCAACGAAGGGCTGAGCCTCATCGCGGCCGCGAAGAAGTACAACCGCATTGTCCAGCACGGCGTGCAGTTGCGCAGTTCGGAGGCGATCCGCGAAGCCGTGCAGAAGATGCGCGACGGAGCGATTGGTGACCTCTACATGGGGCGCGCAACGATCTTCAAGTGGCGCCCGGCGCTAGTTGCGGCTCCCGACGAGAAGCCCCCCTCGACGCTTGACTATGACCTCTGGGTTGGCCCTGGCAAGTGGCGGCCCTACTCGAAGAGGCACGTCCATTACAACTGGCACTGGACTTGGGACTTTGGCAACGGCGAGATCGGCAACCAGGGCATCCATGAGCTGGACATGCTCCAGTGGGGCTTGGGCGTGACGCTCCCCGACCAGGTCGTGTCGTCCGGCGGCCGTTACATCTGGGACGATCATCGCGAGACGCCCGAGATGCTGACGACCCTCCTGCAGTTCAAGAAGGAGCGCAAGATGGCCGAGGTCGCGGTGCGTTTCTGGCACTCCAACCACGAAACACGTTCCGCGAACGGAAACATCTTCTACGGCTCGGATGGGTATCTGGTCGTGTCGGGCTATAACAAATGGGAGATTTTCCGCGGCCGCAAGCCCGAATTGGTCGAGAGCGGCGAGGCTCCGACCAAGCACTTCGAGAACTTCATCAAGGCCGTGCGGAGCCGCAAGACAGCGGACCAAAACGGCCCCGTCGAAAGCGCCCATCATTCTGCAGCCTTGGCGCATCTCGGCAACATCGCCTTCCAGCGCCGAAAGATGCTGGAGTTCGACCGCGATGCCGACCGTTTCAGCAACGACGAGAAGGCCAACGAGATGCTGACGAAGTCCTATCGCGAGGGCTTCGAGGTTCCGGCACCAGACAAGGTCTAGCCGTAACTAGCACCCGCCCGGCCTGCCTTCGCTCGCGCAGCGGCCGGGCCGGCATCCGGTTGATCGAGCTCCTGGCCGTCGAGTTCTGAACTCCGCCTTCCCCACAGGGGTGTTCAAGTCGGATTGACTCCGTGGAACAACATCGTTGAGGTGCCGCAAGCCACAGGCGCTCAAGTATGTGATTCCCATTGCTTGTGCGTTCCCGCCCTCGACTCGCTTGGCCGGAGCTCTTGATTCCAACTCGCGTCTCTCGTGCCGTGACCTTCGCTCAGCTGTGATTCGTCGGCCAGCGCCGTGTGTCGCCCGCAGCAGTCGTTTCGAGCGCGAATAGCGCGGACTGCCCCGCTAGGTGCTCGCAGGCGGTCGGTGAGGTCGAAATGGCGTCGAGACGCCCCCGACGCCTTCCACTTTCGACTACAATATCCACGCGGCGGCACCGTCGCAACACCTGACGCGAGGCGTCCGTTGGGTCTCGACGCCCGGGTCAGGTGTGGAGCTATTGGAGTTAAGTGAGGGAGAGGACACTCATGACGACAACACTTGGATTCCGGAAGCTCGCTGCATGGTCTGCGAGCCTATTCCTTGCGCTAGCCGTAGCCTCGGCTCAAACCGACACCGCCACGATTACAGGCATCGTCTCGGATTCGTCCGGCGCGGCCGTTGCCGGAGCCTCTGTCCAGGTCGTGCACCAGGCGAACGGCCTGGAGTACGGTACGGAGAGCAACCCGACGGGTAACTACGTCATAACGGCGCTGCCCATTGGAACCTACGATCTCACCGCGACAACTGATGGGTTCCAGACTTTGTTCCGCCCGAACATCACGCTCAATGCGGGCTCTCGGGCGCGAGTCGATGTGGAACTCCAAGTCGGTTCCATCACTGAAACCGTCGAGGTGACCGCGGACCTGCCGCTGCTGGAATCGGAAACATCGAGCCTGGGGCAGGCCATCGAGAACACCACGATCACCCAAATGCCCCTGAACGGGAGGAACTACCAGGAGCTTGCCGTGCTCACCGCCGGCGTGCTTCCGAGCCGGCGGCAGAACTTCGTGGAGGATGCCTTCAGCGTCAACGGGGCCGGGTTCGACCAGAACGTCTTCACGCTGGACGGCGCTGACAACAACAACTACTTCAGCGGTGTCGTAGTGGCGTCCAATCAGGCGGTCAAGCCTTCGATCGACGCCATCCAGGAATTCAAGATGGAGACGCACAACTATGGCGCGGAGTTCGGTCGCGGTGGCGGCGCCATCGTGCAGGTGACGACCAAGTCCGGAACCAACGCCTTCCACGGGACAGCTTTCGAGTTCCTTCGAAACGACAAGCTCGATGCCAACGACTTCTTCAACAGCGGGCGGCCTCAGCCGCCTTTCCGGCAGAACCAGTTCGGGGCGACATTCGGCGGTCCTGTGGTGAAGGATCGGATGTTCTTCTTCGGCAGCTACGAAGGGACGCGGATCCGCGAGAAGCTCACCCGACTTAGCATCATCCCGACTCCCGAGCAAGTGGGTGGGGACTTTTCCGGCGTCGCCGCGATACACGACCCCATGACGCAGGCCGCGGACGGAACGCGGACTCGGTTCGCCGACGACCGGATTCCCGCTAGCCGGATGGACCCGGTCGCGTCACAAATGGTCAATCTGTATCCAGCGCCGAATCGAGGCGGCAGGCAGAACTACCTCTTCAATCCATCGCGCAACCGCGAAGACGACAAGGTGGATGGCCGCTTCGACTGGCGGGTTGCGACGAACCACACGATCTTCGCGCGATTCAGCCATTTGAACTTCGACCGCCTGGAACCCGGCAACCTTCCCTTGCCTGCGAGCGGCGGTAACACGGCCGTCCGTTTTTCCAGGGCCAAGACCGGCGTGCTCAACTGGACCGCGGCGATCGGCGGGACTATGGTCAACGAGCTTCGAGTCGCATACAACCGCCTGGAGGGTGGAATCGACACTCCCACGCAGACGCAGCTTTGGAAGGAGTTCGGGTTCAAGGGGCTCTTCGACCGCGAGGACATCAACGGTCTACCGGACTTCCGGCCTTCGGGCTACCGAACTGTCGGGGACCGCAACTTTGCGCCCGACCCGCGCAAGCAGGACGTCCGGCAGATCGTGGAGAGCCTCTCGCTGACCAAGGGGAATCACTCCCTGAAAATCGGAGTCAACATCCGCAACTTTGTCCGGTGGTCTGGCATCACAAACTTCGCCAGGGGGCGGTTCTTCTTCAATAACCAGTTCACCCGCGCGGTAGCGGGAGTGCGTGGGGGAGGTGACGGACTCGCCGACAGCCTGCTCGGCATGACCAGTTCGGTTCGCTTCAGCACGCCCCTCAACGTCAGGCGCCACGCGTACGCTTCCGAGACCTACATCCAGGACAACTGGAAGGTCACGCCGAAGCTGAGCTTGAATCTCGGCCTGAGGTACGAATACCAGTCTCCGTATGTCGAGCAGAACGACCGGGCTCAGAATTTCATCATCGATCCGGACGACTCGCGCTTCGGGACGCTAATTCCAACCGGAAGCGGCGTTGAGGGCCGGTCGTTCCGCAAGCGCGACCTCAACGACTGGGGGCCTAGGGTTGGGCTGGCCTATCAAGTGACTCCGAAGACTGTCATCAGGGCCGGATTCGGCGTGTTTTACGTCGGGACGTTCAGGCTGCCTGTGCTGGCCGACCCGACGGCGAATCCGCCGTTCTACCTCCAGAACGACATTCCTTCCCAGGTTGCCAGCGCGACCTCGAGAGTCCTCATCCGTGACGGCATCCCTGCCGACGCATTGAACCCGGATGTGATCGCCGGTCGGTCACTCGTGGGCGTCTGGCCGTTCTCCTTCCGGAACGGCATGACCAACCAATGGAATATCAACTTCCAGCAGTCCCTGCCTGGCAACTCGCTTGTATCCTTCGCGTACGTGGGGTCCAACACCGTGCATACGGAAAGCGGTGCCAACCTGAACCAGCCCGAGCCGGGCCCAGGTGGGAACAATCCGCGACGCTGGTTCCCTCAGTTCGCGAACGTCACGACGAATCCGGCGATCGGTGGAGCGAACTACCAGGGACTGGAGGCGAAGTTTGAGAGGCGCTTCAGCGGCGGATTCTCCATGCTGAGCGGATATACCTGGAGCAAGACCCTGGCCAAGCAGCTTGGTCAGAGGACAAGCTACTGGCATCTAGCTCCCGAGAAAACTACTTCGCGCCAGCACCTGCCACAGCGCGTTTTCTTCGCCGGCGTGTGGGATCTGCCGTTCGGCAGCGATCGCAAGTATGCCACGCAGGGGCCCCTCGCCAAGCTGATCGGTGGGTGGCAGATCTCGCCGATTTTCGAGGCGCAGCGCGGCCTGCCGCTTAGCGCCTCGGTTGCGGGTAACCCGGCGAACACCACCGGGGGGCAGCGCCCTAACCGGATCGGCGACGGCAACCTGCCTAGGAGCCAGCGGACACCCGAGCGATGGTTCGATATCGGAGCGTTCGAGGTGCCGGATCGCTTCACGTTCGGGAACTCGGCGGCTTGGATCATCGAGGGTCCGGGGCTTGTCAATCTCGACTTGATGATTTCCCGGACGTTCACTCTCAGCGAGGGTCTTGCGCTTGACTTCCGGACGGAGTTCTTCAATGTCTTCAACGAGGCGCATTTCAATTTCCCGAACGGAACAATCAACCGGCCGGCAGGCGGACGCATCTCGTCCACCTCGGAATGCTGCCCGGCCCGGCAGGTTCAATTCGGGATGAAGCTCATCTTCTGAGCAACTCTGCCCCCGTGGCCGCGGGGAGGAACAACGGGCCCTCTCCGCGGTCACGGGCCGATAGCCGCCTCCAGCGCTCGGAGATCGCGTTCAACCTCCCGAGCGAGGTCTGACTGGCCCATTTCGATGGCACGCTCGCGGGCCTGCCGGGCATATCGCACGGCTTGGCCGAGTTCGTCGATTCGCAGGTAGGCATCGGCCAGCCCGTAGAGATAGGTGGGCGTTCGATCGTCGACTGGTTCGCGAGTCTTCAGGAGGTGGCGGATCGCCTCATGAACCCGGTCCTCGCCGATCAGATAACGGGCCATATGAAAGTTGGCCGAGCGATGGCCGGATTCGTATTCCAAGGCGAGCCGAAAGTGAGCGATTGCCTCGCTGGCCTGCCCGGATTGGTCTAGGACCCACCCCAGTTCCGCGTGGGTGTTTGCGGCGAGCGGGTTGATCTCCAGTGCGCGGCGGAAGCTTCTGGCTGCCTCGGGTAGCAGGTTGCGGCCGGCTAGGAGCGTCCCCCAGTTGACATGCAATTCCTCCGAGTCCGGATCGAGTTCCAGCCCTCGCTCGTAGTGGCGCTCAGCGTCTTCGAACCGTCCGAGCCTGCCGTATGCCGCGACAAGGTTGACGTGCGGCTGGGGGTAGCCGCTGTCAGCCTCGACCGCCTCTTGGTACGCTCGCACCGCGTCTGCCAGCAAGCCGGATCGCTCGAACCTCAAGCCCTCTTGGAGACGCTCGTGCTTGTCGGTCCGAAGGCCATGGACAGCCGCCATCAGCGGATCGCTCATCGGGGGGGCAAGCCGGTTCCCATCCTCGATCAGCTCCATTTGGCGCGACGAATCGCTCTGGCGCCCGAGACCTCGGTACAGCATCGCCATGGCGTACCGCACTGCCCCCGCCTCCGGTGCCAGGTCGATGGCCCGCATGTAGGCTCGGAGCGCCGCTACCGTATCCCCCTCGGAATCGCACGCCCGTCCGAGCCCGTAGTGCGAGCGAGCGCTCGACGGGTCCAGTGCGACTGCACCTTCGAAGACTCTCCTGCTTTCGGTTGGCCGACCGTCCCCAAGCAACGAATCGCCTAGGCGGATTCTGGCCGCGACCGAGTCTGGCGCCAGCGAGACGGCTTTGCGAAGGTGCCGCGCCGCCTCGGCATGGCCGCCGAGTTCCGCATGAACTGATCCCAGGTAGTACGGCCAGCGCCAGTCGCGTGGGGCAAGCGCGGCCGCACGGCGGTAGCATGCGATCGATTCGTCTCGCAATTCGTAGGCGTGCAAGGCAATTCCGAACGAACCGTTCGCCTCGGCGTCCTGCTGGTTGCCGACGGCGTGGTTTCGTGCCCGGCCCAGGGTCGCCCGGGCTTCCGGCGACATTCCCTCCAGCTGCAGGGAGGGCAGGGGAGGTGTGCCGGATCGTTCCACGGAACTCTCGCCGCAAGTGGCTAGGACGGCAATCAAGCCCGCTGCAACTGCGGTCAAGCTTGCTCGCCTGCAAAGCCGCGATCGAACGGCCGCGGGCTGGAACGCTGCGCGCGATCTTGGCTGGTCGCGGACGGAAAGGCTCAGCCGACGGGCCCGGGTGCCCGTCCGAGGCGCGTCCGGGCTACGCCCCGAGCCAGCGCGCATATGCCATCGCATCGATTCTTGAGAGTTTCCGGCTACAGAATAGCAGCGCGGCAAGCGGCCGGTATCTGGAGCGAGCAGCAGAGCGCGGCCCCCATCCAGCCAGCGATTCGGCGGGGCGTGGAACTTGGAAACCGGGACATGCCGACGCATTCGCCGGCATGCGAGCTGCCAGTTCGATGGCTAGCTTGCTCGGCGGTCGTTTCGGTCTGTTTCAGTGGCAGCCAGGCATGCAGCGCAGCCCGGAAGTCACGTCGACGCCCCGTGCAGGTGAACGGGTTGTCAATCCGCGGGCAGGCAGGCCCACTGCTTGACTCGCCAGGCTCTCCTCCAAGCCCCGCATTCTTGCCCGTGGAATGCGTGTCGATGAATTCCCGCGAGTGATCCGCCGGTCGCAGGTCGACGCCCTCTAGATGGCACTCCTTGCAGGTGAACGGGTTGTCAATCCGCGTATGGCAGACGATGCAGTCGCCCATCATTGGCAAATGTGTCGATGACTCCACCGCCAGGCTCTCCTCCAAGCCCCGATGGCATGCTGCGCAGGCATTGCCGCTGTCTAGGAAGCGCCTGGCGTCCCCCGGCTTGCCGTAGTAGTTCCCGCTGTCGATCGCGGCAGCAATCAGCGGCGCAGCATCGCCGAGGCCGAGGTGGAACTCGTGGTCGAATCGGTAGGTGCGCTCGGCGGGCTCCCGCCCAGCGAGGGGACTCGTGTCGATCGAGGGTGCGGTCTGACCGTTGTGGCAAACAACGCATAGCTGTCCGTCCGGAAGGAGACTGTCCCCGGCATCTTGGCTCTTCGCGGCGGCGGAGTGGCACGTCTGGCAGTCGAGCCCCTGTTCCAAGTGGGTGCGGTGCGGGAAGGCCCAGTCCTGCGCTGCCAGCGGGGAGGCGAGCAGGGCGAGTGCGAGCAGCTTCATGCGAGCACCTCCCGGAGATATCGTCCGGTGTAGGATTCGGCGCATCGGGCGATCCGTTCCGGCGGGCCTTGCGCAACCACCCGGCCGCCCTGGTCGCCCCCTTCGGGCCCGAGGTCGATGACCCAGTCGGCGCATTTGATCACGTCGAGATTGTGCTCGATGACCAGCAGCGTCGAACCGTTCTCCAGCAGCCTTTCGAACGCTCGCAGCAGCTTCTTTATGTCGTCAAAGTGCAAACCGGTCGTCGGCTCGTCGAACAGGAACAGGGTGTCGGACACGTTGGCGTCGCCGATGTGCAGCGCCAGCTTCATGCGCTGCGCCTCGCCTCCGGACAGCTGCGTCGCAGGCTGGCCCAGACGGATGTATCCTAATCCTACCTCCGCTAGCACGGAAAGCCTCTTGACGATCTTTCCGCTGGTTGAGAAAAAGCGAATCGCCTCGTCCACGGTCATCTCCAAGACCTCCCAGATATTCTTGCCCTGATAGGCGATATCGAGAGTCTCGGAGTGATAGCGCTTGCCGCCGCAGTCCTCGCAAGTCAGGTCCACGTCGGCGAGGAATTGCATGTCGACAGTCTGCCTGCCAGTGCCGTTGCACGTGGGGCAGCGACCTCCTGGCACGTTGAACGAGAACTGCGAGGATCGCATGCCGCGCTGCTGGGCCCGCCTGGTTCCCGCGAAAAGCAACCGGATATCGTCGAAGACGCCCACGTAGGTGGCCGGCACCGAGCGGGAGGTGCGGTCGGTCAGCGCCTGGTCGATCAGGATGACGTCGCGCAAGTGCTCGCAGCCGTCCATCTCAGAGCGGGGGACCCCCGTGAACAGGCCCCGAATGGTATTGGCCATGGTCCCGGTGGCCGAGCGCACGCCGGTATGGACAATCTCGTGCATCAGGGTCGACTTGCCAGACCCGGACACGCCCGTCACGGCCGTCATCAGTCCGATCGGGATCTCGAAGTCGATGCTCTTCAGGTTGTGCTTTGATGCGCCCTTGAAGGCTAGTTTATTCGCGGTCTTGGCGTTTCTGCGCTTTCGCGGAATCGCGATTTCGGTGTGACCGCCGAGATACTGCCCGGTCAGAGAACCGCTGTTCCCCTGAATGCGGTCGAAACTGCCGCTGAAGACTACCTCGCCGCCATGCTCTCCCGCTCCCGGGCCTAGGTCGACCAAGTGGTCGGAGGCTCGCATCATCTCTCTGTCATGCTCGACCACGAAGATCGTGTTGCCGAGGTCGCGCAGCTCGTTGAGCACCCCGATTAGTCTCGTCGTGTCGCGACTGTGCAGCCCGATCGAGGGCTCGTCAAGCACGTAGCAGACGCCGACGAGGCGCGATCCGAGCGAGCTGGCGAGCTGGATTCGCTGGGCCTCGCCTCCTGAGAGGGTGGCGGCGCGGCGGTCAAGCGTAAGGTATTCCAGTCCCACGTCGTTGAGGAAACGAAGCCGGTTCTTGATCTCGATCAGCAGGCTGGCGGCTACCTCGGCTTCCCCGCCTTCGAGGTCGAGATTCTCGAAGAATTCCAGTGCGCTTGCAAGCGATCGTCCCAGAACGCGATCGATCGATTCGCCTCCGAGGCGGATATGCAAGATCTCTTGCGCGAGTCGCGCCCCGTGGCACTCAGGGCATTTGACCTGCTTGCGCCATTGCGAGAGCAGGGCCGCGATATGCGGCTTCCATCTCTCGCCCTCCACGGTGGCGAGAAACCCCCGAATCCCTCCGTAACCCTTCCGGCCTTCCTCGATAAGCTTGCGATGCTCCGGGCTGAGTTGTCGGTACGGAATGTCGACTGGGACGCCGTCCCCCTTCGCCACCTTAAGCATCCGCCTCTTGTACGCGCTGTACTTCCTTTGCCAGACCGTGACGGCCCCCTCGCTCAAGCTCAGGTCGGGGCGGCCGACGATAAGATCCATGGAGTAATCCGAGACCTCTCCGTATCCCGAGCACCGCGGACACGCGCCGTGGGGCGTGTTGAAGCTGAACATCTGCGGTTCCGGCCGCCGGTACCGGCGGGAACATCTGCGGCACTCGAACCGATTGCTGTAGCGAAGGATTCCGCCGGGCGGCTCGGCCTGCTGGAACAGCACCTCCCCGCATTCTCCGTAAGCGATCTCGACGGCTTCGGCCACACGTTCGCGAATGTCTCGGGCGATCGCGATGCGGTCCACCAGGACGTAGACCACGCTGCCGAAGTCGATGTCGAGCAACGACTCCGGCGTGGAGAAGTCAAAGACCGTTCCGTTCTGGAACAACCGCCTGTAGCCGCGATCCCGCAACTGCGCGAGCCTGGCACGCAGGCGCGAGGAATAGTCGCTGTAGCGGTCGTCGTAGTAGTAGGTTTCCTCGTCGATATCCTCCTTGCGAGCGGGGAACAGCACGTTCCATCGGGAGCCTTCCTCCTGCGCCAGCACTTCGCCGGCGACGATATCCACTCCGTCAGAAATGACGAGATCACCGCATTCGACACAGTGAGTTCGCCCGGCCCGAGCGTAGAGGAGGCGCAGGAAGTCGGAGATCTCGGTGACGGTGGCGACCGTGGATCGCGGGTTCCGAGTGGTGTTCTTCTGGCGGATCGCCACTGTAGGCGCAATGCCGAGCACCTCGTCGACATCAGGCCGGTCCATGCGTTCTAGGAACTGCCTGGCATACGAGGAGAGTGATTCGACGTACCGCCGGCGTCCCTCGGCGAAGATGATGTCGAAGACCAGCGATGACTTGCCCGAGCCCGACACGCCCGTGACGACGACGAGCTGGTTGTGCGGCAGGCGCAGGTCGATGTTCTTGAGATTGTGAACCCGCGCACCGCGGATTTCGAGAAACTCCTCTGGCACGGGCCGCGAGTCCGGAAAGCTGGGCTATTGGTCTTCGCGGGCGGGCCGCGAGTTTCCATTATAGGCGCGGCCTCCGCATCGCAATTCCGGACGCCGCCAGTGAGGCGCTCGGCTGGGTATCCGCCGGAAAAGGTGCTCCCGGCCTAGCCGGCTGACCATCCGGCAGACCAGTGCCGGTGATTCGTTGCGAAATGCCGCTGCCGGTCTCGGAGGGCGGGCATTCGCGGTTCGCTTGCCAAGTCGCTCCTCGCGCACCGGAATTGCTGGGCCCCGGGGCTCCGGCCAGCCCGAATCGGGGCTCTGCGAACTTGTCGGCGAAGTCTCCGGCGACGGTGGCCTCGCACCCGCCTACACGGGGAGGGCAGCGACTTCGGCCGTCCTCCAACCAGGCGTTTCTTCCGAATACGCGGGCTTAGTCGCTACAATGGATCTGCCTCGATCCAAGGCCCCGCAGATGGGCGCTACACTGGTGCCGGCGCGGTGTCTTGGAGCGCGCGGTTGCGGGGAGGATGTTTTTCAATGAAGCAGATCCTAAGTTTGATTCTGGCGGGCTTGGTGTGTACCGCGGGCCTTTTTGCCCAGATGCCGCAGTTCAAGTCACAGGAAGAGATCGATGCCTTCATGAAGATCCAGAGCGGCGCTTCGGTTGAGGAGGGTGCCAGTGCTGGCGCGGATTTTATCGCGAAATTCCCGCAGAGCGACGCCGTAGGGCTTGCGAGCTACATGACGATGCTCTTCTACCAGCAGTTGAACAATTTCGACAGCATGCTGCTCTACGGGGGCATTGTGCTGGACAGCAACCCCGCACCGGGCGTCAAGACAGGCACGCTGATCTCGCTGGCGAACGCGATCCCGACCCGGACTCGTGAGTTCGACCTCGACAAGGAGGAGAAGCTGGGCAAGGCCGAAGACTATGCGAAGGAGGCCATGGCCCTGATTCCGACCCTTGCCAAGCTGGATCCGAACATGACCGATGACGACTGGCTATCGACCAAGATGGAATTCATGTCGCAATGCCACGAGGCCATCGGCACCGTGCATCTGAAGCGCGACAATTTTCCCGAGGCCGAGACGTCGTTGCGCAAGGCCCTGGAAATGGCGCCCACCCCGGTGCCTTTCACGATGTACAACCTCGCTACGGCTCTGTCCAAGCAAGGCAAGAACGACGAGGCTTCCGAGCTGGCGGATCGCTGTACGGCTGGTGGAGGAGTGCCAGCCAGTACCGGCGCCGACTTGTGCGCTGATCTCAAGAATTCCCTTTAGGGAGGGAATGGGGCACTTCAAGCGCTCGATGCGCGAGACAGGCGGCGGATGGCCATGCAGATGCCGGACGACCTGCGGAACCTCTCCGAGCGCCTGGGACACCGATTCCGGGATTTCTCGCTGCTCGAGCTTGCACTGACCCACGCCTCGGCGAGCAGCTTGGGAGCCGTGTCCAACCAGCGATTGGAACACCTCGGCGATGCGGCACTCGGACTGTCGGTATGCGACGCCCTGTACCGGCGCCACCCGGACGGGTCTGAAGGGGACCTGACCAAGCTGAAGGCGAAGTACGTCAACAACCCGCACCTTGCAGCAGTGGCAAGGTCGTTGCGGGTCGGCTCCTGTCTGAGGATGAGCGAGGCCGAGGATCAGCTCGGCGGTCGCGAAAAGGAAAGGTGCCTGGCGGATGCCATGGAAGCGGTGATTGGGGCGGTCTATCTTGACGGAGGTATGGCCGCGGTCGCCCCGCTCGTCAATCGCTTCGTAGTCGTCGAGGATCCGTCCAACGGCGGAAGCAGCAAGGCTGCTCTGCAGGAGTGGCTTCAGTCGCGGGGCCGGGAAAGGCCCGACTACGCAATCGTCTCGGAGGTCGGCCCGTCGCATGCCCGCACCTATCGAGTCGAGGCGCGATGCGGCTCTCATACCGGACTGGGCGAGGCCAATCGGAAGAAGGCTGCGGAGGAGAAGGCTGCGGCTGACGTCCTCGAGCAGCTGGTCGCATCGGAGATCGCTGCTGCCAAGCCGGTCGGGGAGGTGCCCGGCTTGGCGCGAAGATAAGTAGTGCGAAGTCGCGGAATTGTGATGCTTGTCCGGTTGATCCTGCTGTGCGCCGTGTCCCTCGCTCTATGGGCTGAGGTGAGCACGGAGGCGTCCCTATCCGCCGCTCGAAAGTTCCAGGACCTAGCGGATGGGAGTCTCGAGAGCGGCACGTCCGTCGAACTCCTCCAGGACGAGATGACCTCGTTTCTGAAGTTCCATGCGGCGGCAAGCGTTCCCGAAGGCGTAGACGATGCGGATGTCTCGTTCCGGGAGGGCGGGGCCGTCGTCCGGGCTCGTGTCGATCTCGAGAAGGCCGGCGCTTCGTCGAAGGACCTTCCTCCTCTCATGCGGCTGCTCTTGAGGGGCAGCCGCGCGGTTGCCCTCGACATTGACTACTCCGTGAGTGACGGGTACGCAACCGCCAGGCTCGTCTCAATGACTGTGGAAGACGTGGAACTCGGTGGTACTGTCCTGGAGTGGTTTCTCGAATCGTTCGCGCCACCGGCGATGCGGCCCTACCTGCTCGGAGAGAAAACCAAGTTCGAGGGCGGCGTCCGCGAGGTGCGGCTGGAGCCCGGTAGGGCCGTGATCGTAGCCGAGTAGGCGCGCGAGCGCTCCGCCTGGGCGGAGCAGGAGGGAGGGAGCCTTGGCGATCCGCCGGATTCTCGACTACATGCGGGACCGTCAGCCCGCCATCATCGATCTGATTCGGACTCTCGTTGAAGTCGAGTCCCCGACCCACGACAAGTCCGGCGTGAACCGCGTAGCCGACGCGGTTGCGAAGGCTGCGAGCGGATACGCAACAGTCACCCGGTATCCGCAATCGGACCATGGTGACCACCTTCGCCTCGAGTTCGACATCCCCGCGCGAGAAGAGGGCCAGGTCCTCGGTCTCGGGCACATTGATACGGTCTGGCCGGTCGGAACGCTGAGCCGCATGCCGTGGCGCGAAGAGGATGGCCGATTGTGGGGCCCGGGCGTCTTTGACATGAAGGCAGGCGTGGTCTACATGCTGTTCGCCGCCCAGGCCCTGCGCGACCTCGGTCTCGAGTCCCGGCGTAGCTTCGTCATCCAGCTGAATTCCGATGAGGAGATTGGCAGCCCTTCGTCCACGCCACTGACCAGGGACGAGGCGAGCAAGAGCGCGGCGGTCTTGGTAGCCGAGCCGAGCTCGGGGCTCGAAGGCAGCCTGAAGACTGCCCGCAAGGGCGGGGCAACTTACCGCGTCGAAGCGCATGGCATCGCCACGCACGCCGGGCTGGACTTCGCGGCCGGCGCCAGCGCGCTCGTCGAGCTTGCAGGCCAGATTCGCCGGGTAGCCGGGTGGACGGACCTTGAAAGCGGACTCACTGTGAATCCGGGCGTCGCCCGAGGCGGCACCGCCTCGAACGTGGTTGCCGAGGAGGCTTGGGTCGACGTCGACGTCCGCTTTGGAAGCCGGGAACAGGCACTGGATATCGAGCGTCGATTCAACGAGATCGAACCGTTCGATCCCCGCTGCTCGATCCGCGTCTCCGGAGGAACGAGGAAGATGCCGCTCGAGCGAAGCGAGGATGTGATCCGGCTCTTCCGGGTCGCGAGGTCGATCTCCGAGGAAATGGGTGTGAGCCTTGGAGAGGCGTCGGTCGGCGGCGGGTCCGATGGGAACACGACTTCGGCGATGGGGATTCCGACGCTCGATGGTCTTGGTGCCGTGGGCGAGGGGGCCCACGCAGTCCACGAGAGCATCTTGATCGACAGAATCGCCGATCGGGCGGCTCTGATTGCCGCATTGGTGCGTCAGCTATAGGGTGAGCTGGCCCCGAGGCTGCCGCTGCTGGGCATCGAAGCAGTCATCCCCGTTGGCGGCGCAGGAAGATGAGCTTGCCGCAGATTCCCGCCAGTGCCGCGAGAAAGCCCAGCAGCGTGATCGGGGGCATCAAGCCGGGCCAGGTCGAGAGGTCGAACCAGCCCTTGCTGCCCATCGCGAAGGTATGCCCCAAGGCGAGCGCCAGGGTCGCGTAGCCCATGTGCTGGGCTTTCAGCCAGCGTTCCATGCCGAGAGCGTCGTACATGTACGGCAGAGTGGTGATGGCGGGGAATAGCAGGCAGCCGTACCCTAGGACCCCGAACAGGAACGTCAGTTCGCCCCGGAGGTTCAACTTGCCGGAGACCTCGAAGAACTGCTCGTAGTTCGCCGGAGACATCAGCAGCAGCGCCATCAGCACGTGAACCGTGATCATTGCAAAGCCCGTGAGGCCCAGGAATTTCGCTCTGGCTCGCACTGGCTCGGAGCCTGCCGGGCCGCCGAAATATTTCCCAGCGAGATAGGCCAGCGCAAGGAAGATGACGCCGGCGAACGCTGCGGACTTGTTAGCGATATAGAGAGGCAGGTGCGTCCACTCGACGCCCTTGAACACGTTGTAGCGCAGGATCGCGTAGACCAGGCACGAGCACCACACCGACAGGATCCAAGTGACGCGCTCGTTCGTTGGCAGACGGTTGGCGGATCCCGGATTGGGCCGAATTCTGACTTCCATTCAGGCTTGCGGATTCCGGATACAAATTCAAGCAATAGTACCAGCAGTCTCCTCGCACCGGCAAATCCCCGGGGAGCGGGACAGCGCCGGATGGGGACGTGGTCAGGAATGCGACACGACGAGAAATCTGGCTGCAAGGGGTGTGTCGCCCAATCGTCCAACCTCCAATGCCGCGAAGCGGTGCAGTCGGTGACCGATTGAGTGCCCCGGCGCGCAATCGGTCACGAGGATCTCAGGACATCCCGGATAGAGTTCGAAGGCCCGGACGCGCCGAGGGATGGCCGCGATACGCTCCGTTCCAATTCGCCGCGGAGGAAGTCCTGCATGGACTGGCGCTGCGACGCCGCACGCCCCGCGAACTCGTCCCGGACTTCCCTCGGGACATCCCAGATGGTGATTTGTATTGACATGAATGCGCAGTGCCATCAAAGACAGCCCTGAGCAAGCAGCTTGAGACGTTCTCCAGGGCTGCCCGCACCTTAATTGCCACGATGCTGCAACGATAGGAGGGTCCACTATCGTCTCCGAAAGTCTGTCCCGCTCGACATGCAGGCGCCGATGGGACTGAACGAGCAATGCCGCCTGTTCCATCCTCGGTGCCGCCCTCGGCCCGTGATGCGGGTACGTACGGGAGATTCTTGCCGCCCTGCACACGTGCTGGTATCCTTTCGTCAATCGAAATCGTGACCTGGCACCCGGTTGCAGTCAATATCCTAGCGGGCACTTCGTCGCTTCTAGCGCGAGCAGCGGGTCGGCCTGGGAGGCATTCCGGGGCTAGGGACTCGCGTGGGGTCGCGCTTGATGATGGCTTGGATTGCCTGCAAGCGTGTTCGTGAGATTGATCGGATCATGTTCGGCCCGCCCCTCGGCCGGGCCGCGAGCAACGCCCTGCCTAGACACCGAACCGTGCAGGGCAGCCTCGACCGTCGACGGCTTGTCCAGATGAGGCGAGCGGTTTTGCCAGTCAGTCAGGTTGAGTCGGCATGCCGCCGTGGCAATCGTGCGGGTCCACGGATCGATGTGGCCCGATATGTGGTTGACAAATGCAGAGATTGCAAGCACCGAGATGCCGCAGCAGGTGCTTGTCCCGATTTGCGGACAATTGATCAGCCTGCCGGGCAGGGCCATCTGCCGAAAGCGAGGCGGCTCTTCCAGCGGTTCGACGGCATCCGCAGTAGAGGCTGTCTCAATTGCGCGGAGAAGCTGCTTGCAGAAGACCTGCGCAGGTCGTTCCGAGCCATGCAGAGTTGTCGGTGCGATTCCAATGAACCGGGACATTCCAATGAACCGGGACGCCACTTTGTCACACTGATAAGCGAGGCTTCCCAGTTGTGCTGGCTCTCATTGGCGCTTGAGCGCCGACCGAAGCGCGAGGAGGCCGAAGGGCACCCAGCTTGATCCAAAGGCTTGCTGCCTGGAACCAGAAATGCATAGATCCATTCATCCCTCTGTCTGCGCTTTGGCACTCATGGCCGTCGCCCTGCCTGCTCAGGAACCCGAGCCCGAACGGCCGCAGGGTCCACTGACGCTGGAGGCGGCCGTAGATTTTGCGGCACGCCACTTTCCAGCTGTCCGCGCCTCCATGGCAGAAGTGGGAGCGGCCCAAGGCGGCGTTCACCTCGCGAAGGCGGCATACTTTCCGCGGGCAGACATGCGCTTGGGAGTCAACCGGGCGACTCGCAACAACGTTTTCGGATTGATCTTCCCGAATAGCGTGATAGCGGGTATTTCTGGACCCGTGCAAGAGGAGTCGACGATTACGAGCGTGTTCGGAACCTCGGCTGGTGTCCTGCTCTCTTACGAGCCATTCGACCTCGGCTTGCGACGGGCGAACGTGCGCGCGGCAGAAGCGGTCACGGCGCGCGCTGAAGCGGGACACGCCGTGACGGAGTACGAGGTATCCCTCGCGACGGCAGATTCCTACCTGCGAGCCGTCGCCAATCGAGGTGCGGTTCGGGCTGCCGAAGCCAGCGTCGAGCGCATGCAGGTCTTTCATGACATCGTTGACGCTTTGGTCAGGAGCGAGCTGCGCCCGGGCTCGCACGCCGCGCGAGCGAGAGCGGAGCTGGCTCGCTCTCGCTCGGAGCTGATTCGGGCGGAGCAGGAAGAGGAGTCGGCGCTCGCTTCCTTAGCGGAATGGCTCGGGCTAGCCGGAAGTGCCATCGAGATCAACCCCGCAAGCTTGCTGGGTGATCCGCCGGATGCTGGGATGCCGGACGGTTCGCTGGACGGGCACCCCCTGGCGGCGGAGCAACAGGCTGAGATCGCGGTCGGCGAGGCCCGCCTCGAGGCGATCAAGAAAGAATGGCGTCCGAGATTCGAGGCGCAGTCCGCTGTCTATGGCCGCGGAACCGGGGCTCGCATCGACGGCACTTTCCGGGGCGGAGGCCACGGACTGATGCCTGCGGAAGGCAACTGGGCAGTCGGCTTCAACATGAATTTCGATTTGCTCGACTACAAGCGAACGCGAGCCAAGCAGCAGATTGAAGCGCATCGTCTCGAACAGGAGCGGGCGCGCAAGGCCATCGTGACGCAGGAACTGCGAGGCGAGGTGGCCCGTGCGAGGATTGCGCTTCAAGCCGCTCGCAAGATCGCTCGGAATACGCCTGTCGAGCTCCAAGCGGCGAAAGAGCTCGAGACGCAAGAGCAGGCTCGCTACAAGGCCGCCCTCGGCACGGTCGCAGACGTAGCGGATGCCCAGCTGCTGCTGCGTCAGGCTGAAATCGATGATTCGCTTGCTCGGATCGGTGTCTGGCGGGCGTTGCTAGCGCTGGCGGCGTCGCAAGGCGAGATGGACGAGTTGCTGGCGGCCGCGAGCCGGTAAGGGGATCGAACCATGTGGCTCATTCATGCCGCGATGCGGCGGCCCATCACCATCCTGATGGTGATCCTCGGCGTGGCCTTGGCATCCGCTCTGGCACTCAACCGGATGAAGGCTGACATCTTCCCCGATCTCGGGACACCGGTGATTTACGTCGCCCAGCCCTACGGCGGGATGGACCCAGCGCAGATGGAGGGATATCTCGTCAACTACTACGAGTATCACTTCCTCTACATTCGCGGGATTGACCACGTCGAGTCGCGCTCGATCCAAGGCGCAGCGCTGATGAAGCTGCATTTCCACGACGGGACCGACATGGCGACGGCCATGGCCGAGACGGTCGCTCAGGTCAACCGCTCGCGCTCGTTCATGCCGCCGGGGACGGTGCCGCCCTTCATCATGCGCTTTGACGCCGGCGGCGTGCCGGTGGGCTATCTGGTGTTCTCCAGCGAGACTCGCGGAGTGGACGAGATTGCAGACTTGGCGCTGTTCCGGGTGCGCCCCATGTTTTCGCGGCTTGAGGGCGTTTCAGCTCCGCCACCGTTTGGCGGCAGCGCGCGCAGCCTAGTCGTCCGCGTTGATCCCGACAAGCTGCGTGCCTACCGGATGTCGCCCGATGACGTCGTGCAGGCGATCGCAAAGACCAACACTATCTCTCCGTCGGGCAGCGTTCGGATCGGTGACACGAACTACCTCGCCCCGGTCAACTCGACGGTCGTGCAGGCAGTCGAGCTGAACGATGTGCCGATCAACAGCGGACCGGGCCCGACCGTCTACCTCCGCGATGTCGGCTATGCGGAGGACGCCGCCGACATCCTGACTAGCTACGCCCTCGTCGACGGTGCCCGTGCAGTCTACATCGCGGCGACCAAGCGGGCTGATGCCTCGACGCTGGAAGTTGTCCAGCGGGTGAGGGAATCACTCCCGACGTTCCGCGCGGCGATTCCCGAAGACATCAACGTGTCCTTCGAATTCGACCAGTCGTTCTACGTGCTGAACGCGATTCGGGCCCTGACGACAGAGGGTGCCTTGGGCGCGCTGTTGACCGGGCTGATCGTACTGTTGACTCTCGGCAGCTTCCGCAGCGCGATCGTGGTGGTGATGACGATCCCGATTGCGCTGCTTTCGGCAACCGTTGCGCTTTGGGCTGCCGGGCAGTCGATCAATCTGATGACGCTTGGCGGGCTGACTCTTGCAATCGGCATCTTGGTGGACGAGTCGATCATCGCCGTCGAGAACATTCACACGCACCGCGCTACGGGCAAGCCCGTTGCGAAGGCCGTCCTGGAAGCGAGTCGCGAGGTCGTCGTCCCCAGGCTACTGGCCATGCTTTGCGTCGTCTCGGTATTTGCGCCGTCATTCTTCATGACGGGCGTCGCGCAGGCGATTTTCGTGCCGCTGGCGCTGGCCGTGGCGTTTTCGATGATCGCGTCGTACTTCCTGGCCAGCACCTTCGTGCCGATCATGGAAACCTGGCTCAACCGCGGGGCGACGCATGCCTCGTCGAACTCGCGAAACTGGTTCTCGCCAATCCAGGACGCTTTCGGTAGCCTGTCGGCCAGTCTGGTCGCCCTGCGCTGGCCGATTTTCGGGGTCTACCTCCTGGGTACCGCAGCGATTCTATCCATCGTCGGCGGTGGCCTGGGAACGGACATTTTCCCGCGCATGGATACCAATTCCCTTCAGATGCGAGTGCGCGGCCCGTCGGGAACGCGTGTCGAGCGGACCGAACGAATCGCCCAGGAAGTCCTTGCCGCCGTCGGCGACATTGTCGGACCGGAGAACGTCGAGAAGTCGATCGCCTTCGTCGGCGTTCAGCCCTCGAGCTTTCCGGTCAATCTGATCTTCCTATGGACGGGAGGCCCGCACGAAGCGGTCATGCGGATCGCGCTCAATCCTGAATCCGGCATTCCAACCTCGCAGGTCGAAGAGGAGCTTCGCAACCGCTTGCCGGAACTGGCGGCGGGGACGCGGATCGCATTCGAATCGCCCGATTTGGTCAGTCAGGTCATGAGCTTCGGCGCACCTACGCCGATCGAGATTGCCGTCGCCGGACCGAGCCTGCCCGACAGCGAAGCCTACGCGCGCGAAGCCGTCGCGCGGCTCGAGAAGATCGACTACCTGCGCGACGTTCAGGTCGGCGAGCTGCTCGACTATCCGTCGGTGGAGATCAATGTGGACCGGGAGCGCGCGGCACAGCTCGGCGTGACGGTCGAGGATGTCGGCAGGGCGCTCGCTCCGGCCACCTGGTCGAGCCGCTTCACTACGCCGGTCTACTGGGCTGATCCGAAGTCCGGCATCGCCTACCAGGTGCAGGTCGAGATTCCGCAGTCGATGATCCAATCGCTGGAAGACGTCTCGCGAGTGCCTGTGAAGAACGGCGCTGACTTTCCAACCTTGGTGGGAGACGTCGCCGACGTCGACTTCGGCCACGCGGCCGGCGAGTACCACCGATACAACATGCAGCGCATGGTCACCGTGACGGCCAACGTCGTCGGTCATGACCTGGGTCGAGCGGCGGGCGACATTCGCTCGGCGCTGTCGGAATTGCCGGCGCCGCGCGGAGTCAGCGTGAACGTGCGCGGCCAAGTCAGTCCGATGGAACTGATGATTGACAGTCTTGAGCTGGGCCTGATGCTGGCGATCGTAGCCGTGTTCCTCCTGCTTGCTGCGTATTTCCAATCAATGAGAGTAGCCTTCGCGGTGATCATGGCGATACCCGCGGTGCTGTCCGGCGTGGTGGTAGCGTTGATGCTGACTGGCGTGACGATTAACATCCAGTCGTTCATGGGGGCGATCATGGCGATTGGCGTTTCGGTCGCCGACTCGATCCTGCTCTGCACCTTCGCTGAAAAGTTCCGGCGCGACGGGATGTCTTCGATCGAAGCAGCCGTCGAGGCCTCGCGCTCTCGGATGCGCCCGATCCTGATGACCAGCGTCGTGATGATCGCGGGTATGACTCCCCTTGCGCTCGGAACCGAGCAGACGGCTCCGCTCGGGATCGCGGTGATCGGCGGTCTCGTTGCGTCGACGCTCACGGCGCTGGTTGTGATTCCGTCGGTCTTCGCCATCGTGCAACGAAACGCGTCGACTTCTTCGTCTTCGATCGATCCCGAGGACCCCGGCAGCCCGTACTACGCCGGGGCCCCGACGCTGGAATCCCCGGCTGCCTAAGAGAGAACCAATCATGCGTATTCCCATTTTCGTCACGCTCATCGCCATGGCGGTGCCACTCCTGGGCGAAGAGACGGGCACTGTCCGTACCGAACTAACTCAGGTCCAGTTGAAGCCGCTGGGCAAGACGATGACGATCCCTGGCGAGCTCAAGCCGTTCCAACGCGTCGAGATTCGCGCCAGGGTGGCCGGTTTCGTCGAAGCGGTTCACGTGGACCGCGGTTCGTTCGTCGAAAAAGGACAGCTGCTGGCCGAGATGAGCGCACCCGAGCTCGAGGCTCAGCGCCTCGAAGCTCAGGCGAGAATTCCAGCTGTCCTCTCAAGGAAAATCGAGTCCCAAGCCAACCTCGCTGCCGCCGAGAGCACTCACCAGAAACTATCGGAAGCTGCAAGGACTCCGGGAGCCGTCGCCGGCAATGACGTTGTCTTGGCCGAAAAGGCGGTCGACGCTGAACGCGCGCGTCTTGAATCCTTCGACAAGACCGTCGCGGCGTACGAAGCGTCGGTGCGCTCAATCGAAGAGATCGAGAAATACCTGAAAGTCCAGGCACCGTTCTCGGGCGTAGTCACGGAGCGTCAGGCGCACGTCGGGGCGCTCGCGGGGCCCGATGGCAGCGCAGGCATGGCACTCTTCACGCTCGAAGATGTCTCTCGGTTGCGACTTGTCGCAGCGGTTTCCGAATCGTACAGGCAAAGCATCAGCCTCGGCCAGCGGGTGCAGTTCAGCGTTGCTGCGTTCCCGGCTGAAGTCTTCGCTGGGGTCGTCGCCCGACCGGCATATGCGGTGGATTCCAAGACCCGCACGATGCCGGTTGAGATCGACGTCAATAACTCAGCGAGAAAGCTCACGCCCGGCATGTACGCCGAAGTGATGTGGCCGATCCGGCGTTCGCAGGAGACGCTCTTCGTTCCCTCAACCGCCATTCAGGCAACCACCGAGCGGATTTTCGTGGTTCGAGTGACGAACGGCAAGGCCGAGTGGGTCGACGTCCGTCGCGGCATGACAGAGGAAGGCATGGTCGAAGTATTTGGCGATCTAGCCGAGGGCGACCGAATTGTGCTGCGCGCAACAGACGAGGTCAGGCCTGGAACGGAGGTCATGTCGAGGTAGCAGCCCCTGACATGGGCCGAAGCCGGCCCGTCCCGCGGCCGGTCAAACCGAATCGACCGGTCCCATCGCTACGGTCGCGCCCAGGCTGCTTCGCCGCTCGATCTCACCGCTTGGTGCGTCACGATCGCAGCAAACGGGCCTCCCGGGGCGAGGTGCCATCGCGACCAACGGCCAGCCCGGAGACAGCTGGTCGGGCGTTGAGGAAGGCCAGAGCGGATGGAAGGCAGCAAATCGGGGCGAGACCGACGACATGTCAGGCGCGCCCTGACTCGATCTTGGCGGACCGCGTCGGATCCCGCACTCGCTGCCCGAACTCTGAAGACTCCTGACGCGAGTGCCTGAGGATCCGGGGATTCACCCTGCGTGAGGTGACTCCGACCGAACCTTGACGCCTGGACGGTTCGCTGGAGAAGTGGCTGTCCGCGCTAGAGTGATTGGTGTTCGTCTCGCGAAACCCTCGCTTGGTGCAATCTTTGTCCCGCCACGCCGTCTGCGCGGATTCGGACGCCAGATCCGACGCGACTTGCCGTGCCAGGCCAGCGGGCAGATTCGCGGGAGTGCGTGGCAGGCACCGATGAGTGTCACGGATCCATACACCAGGACACGGGCGGATCACTTGGATCCGCCCCGCGGCATTCGCGCCACGCTGCGACATCTCGGACCGGGCATGATCCTTGCCGGTTCGGTGGTCGGTTCCGGCGAGCTAATCGTCACGACCAAGCTCGGCGCTGTCGCCGGTTTCGCATTGCTTTGGTTTGTCATCTTCTCGTGCTTGGTCAAGGTCGTTGTGCAGGCCGAGCTGGCTCGCCACACGATCGCCAGCGGCCAGACCTTCCTTCGCGTCTTCAACTCGTTGCCCGGCCCTTCGGGAACGCGGCCCGCTTGGCTGACCCTGCCTTGGATGACGGCCTTCGTGGTCGCTTGCGTGGCGGCCCTGGCGATTTTCGTGCGCTTGGACGAACGATCGCGCGGCGCGTCCGCCGCGATGTGGCTTTGCGTCGCCGTGCTCGCCACAGCGGTGGCGCTCGCTTGGATCCTTCGCCGCGAGCCCGCACCCGCCGGAGCGGCAGCCGGCAAAGGCGTGCCCGGCAAGAAGATGAACTGGTTTACATGGCTCTGGCTGACCTCGATGCTTCTCGTATTCGTGAACTCGGGCGCGATCCTGGGAGGTACCGGGCAGGTTCTCGAGATGGTGTTCCCAGGCGTCCTCGGGGAGGGAGGCGCGAGGTATTGGTCGATTCTCGTGTCCGTCCTCTGCGGAGCTCTTCTCCTCGGCGGTACGTACGCATCACTGGAAAAGCTGCTGGTGATTCTGGTCTCGACGTTCACGTTGGTCACAGTCGTTTGCACGGGTCTGCTGTATTGGACCGATTTCGCCGTCAGCTGGCCGGATCTGGCTTCCGGGCTGTCGCTTGGCGTGCCGCAGCAGCTGACGACGCCTCTGATCCTGACCGCGCTCGCCATGTACGCCGGAACTGGGGTGGCGTTCGGGGAGATGTGGAGCTACACATACTGGTGTGTCGAGAAGGGATATGCCCGCCATGTCGGCGAGCCGCAGTCCGGTCCCGAATGGCAGCACAGGGCGAGGGGCTGGATCCGCGTGATGTACACGGACGCCGGCATGACAATGGTCGTCTACACCGCGAGTACAATTTGCTTCTACCTCCTTGGCGCCGCGATTCTCCACGCGCAGAAGCTCGATCCGGACGGTCGAGAGACGCTCTCGATTCTGAGTTCGATCTACACGGACGGTCTCGGCAACTGGGCTGCCGGCCTGTTCATGGTTGGAGCGTTCTTTGTCTTGGTCAGCACGGTGCTTTCGGGGGCCGCTGGAAACAGCCGGATGCTGGCGGACGCGTTGGGCGTCATCGGATTGATCGATGTGTCGGACTACTCAGTGCGGATGCGCTTCATCCGTGTCTTCGTCGCAGTGTCCCTGACGCTCTACTGCATCGCCTACTGGCTGTTCGAGAACCCGCCCAAGATGCTGCTCGTCACCAGTAGCCTGATCGCTGCGGTGATGTATCCCGTGCTAGGGATCGGCACTCTCTACCTCCGCCATCGCGAGATCCCCCCAGCCATCGCTCCCGGCAGGTCCACGACTGCGTGGCTTTGGGTCTGCGCTCTGGTCCTGGCCGTCGTGTCGCCGGCGGGAATTCTGCTAGCGATTGCGATCCAAGCAGGCTGGATACGCTTCGGGTGATGGCTGAATCGGGATCGCGAAGGATTCCCCAGTCGGACCGAGCCCACTTACGACACTCCTCGCCGTTGATCCCTGCCAGCCAGTCCTCTGGCGGGTCTTATTGACCGCCGACCGGCTCGAAGATGTCCTCCATGGACTTCGAAGGGCGCGGAATGCGCGGTATCGGGAAGGGTGTTTGGACAGGCAGGTCACCTGTCCAGCATCCTCTGGGCAGCAGGTCGGTTACCCGTGCACAGCCTTGAAGGATCGCCCCGGCGTACGGCGCATCGGTCACGCCGTGTTGCCGAAACCGGCCGGGTTCGCCCAGCGCTGCGATCGCAGCCAAGGCCACGAGCACAATCAGCAGCGCCCGCCGGGCTTTCCGCGCTTCCATCACGAATTTGCTCGCCGACGATTTCGAATTCAACTCGAACCGCCGTGTCGCCACCCCACTGTAGGGTTCGGGGTGCGTTGCGTCAACCTACGCGGCGGTCGCTCTTCTTGACCCGCGTCCTCTCGCGAATCGGGCGGTTCAGCCAATCCGGCCGGTGCGGGCTACGCCTCCACCGCCGCAATAAGCGCTTGAATGTACCCGGCTGTCCAAGCACGGCCCCGGTGGCACCAATCGCCGTCGCCTACCATGCGGGGCACGTGGTCGGGAATGATGAATCCGTTGAATCCGACCCGCTTGAGCGCCCGAATCGATTCGACTGGATCGCAGTTGCCGTCGCCCAAGTAGCATTCCGTGAAGTCGTCAACAGGACCTTGGACGTCGCGGAAATGCACGTAGAAGATCTTGCCGCGCTCGCCGAAGTACCGGATCGCATCGTTCACGCCCTCTCCGGCTCGCATTTCCGACCAGCATCCGTGACAGAAGTCGAGACCGTGCATCGGACTGTCGAAGGTCTCCATCGCTCGGCGGAAATTATCGAAGTTGCGGAACACCCGGCCTATACCGCCGAGGGAAGGTACCGGCGGGTCGTCAGGATGGAGCGCCAGCCTCAGGCCGACCTCCTCGCAGGCCGGAAGGATCCGCTCCAGGTACCAGCAATAGTGCTCCCAGATTTCGTCCTCGGAATACTCCCGGTCCACCGGGGAGCCCGCCCAGATCGAGTAGCTGCCCCCGTCACCGGCCTTGACCGACCTAGCCGTCTCCATGCGGAACGACGTCGCTTGCGCGCCTCCGCGCACCGGCGTGTCCTCCGCGGTGCGCCAAACTCCAGCTGGCATGAAGGCATAGCCGAGGAAGGGGATGCCGGCACGCGCGACGTTGCGGATCGTGTAGACCATGTTGTCCAGCTGCCGTTCCCGGCCTTCCTGTCCCAGCATGATGCGATCGTAGAATCCCCTGGGCACGTTTTCGATCGCCATCAGGCGGAGTTGGGCCTGCTCGGCTTGCGCGACCAGGCTGGCCAGGTCCTCGTACTCCCATCGCGATTCCCCCGGCAGCGCCGGCGTATTCAACTGGAAGTCGTCGCAGCCGCACTGCTTGATGAATTGGAGCCTGGACGCCGTGATTTCTTGAAACTGCCCGAGGCCTACCCGCATCGGCAGGCTATCGATATCGATCATGTTCCCCTCCGCCCTGTCGCCGGAATCCAGACTACCCGGGCCGAATTCCTTGATACGGGAGTATAGCCGTTTCGCTGATAATCGGTCCGTGTTCAGGATTCTAGTAGCGGAATGCAAGCAGGAGGTTTCCTCGTTCAATCCGGTCCCGAGCCGTTACGGAGATTTCGCAGTCCGGCATGGGTCCGGGATCTTCGACTATCACGCCGCTGCGAGGGAGGAGGTCGGGGGTGCGCTTAGCGCGTTCGCGGCCGGAGCCCGCTACGAACCGATTCCGACCTACAGCGCGAAGGCAATCACGTCAGGCGGGACTCTGAGCGCGGCCGATTTCGAGCGAATCGCGGATGAATTCCTCGATGGCTTGCGTCGAGCCCTCCCGGCAAGCGGAGCCTACTTCGCATTGCACGGCGCGATGGCGGCGGAAGGAGAATGCGACCCCGAAGGATACCTGCTTGAAGAGGCTAGGAAGATCGTCGGGGAGCAGATCCCCATCGTCGTGTCGCTGGATCTCCATGCGATACTCACGAGCCGCATGCTTCGGCACAGCGACGCGATCGTCGCGTATCACACCTATCCGCACGTGGATTTCTACGAGACCGGCGTGCGTGCGGCGCGGCTGCTTTCGCGAATTCTCGACGGCGGAGCTCGCCCTGTGACCGCTCGGGTGAAGATTCCCGCGCTTGTCCGAGGCGACGAGCTGATCACCGCCACCGGAAGTTTCGGAGACGTGATTCGGATGGCACGCGACTTCGAGGGAGATCCTCGTGGCCTGTCTGCCGGCGTGATCATCGGGAATCCGTTCACCGACGTACCCGGCCTGCGTTCCAACAGCTTAGCTGTCACCAACGGGGACCGCGATTTGGCGGGTCGCTGCGCGGTGGAACTAGCGACGCAGATGTGGGCGCGCCGGAGTGCCATGCAGGCGTCTCTCATTGGCATCCGGGAAGCCGTGAGGCTCGCTGGGCGCACTCGCGGGACATCCGTCCTCATGGACGCTGCGGACGCGACGAGTTCAGGTGCTTCCGGGGACAGCAACGCAATTCTCCGGGAAGCTGTGGAAGCCGGATTCCTAGGCAGCGTGCTTGCGCCGATCGTGGACCCCGGAGCGGTCAGGGACGCGTTCGCGGCGGGCGTCGGCAGCACCGTGCGAACCACCGTCGGCGGAGCGCTCGATCCCGGTCGCTTCGATCCCCTGCCTATCGAGGCGCGGGTCAAGCTCCTGTCGGACGGCGAATTCCGGAGCGAGTCCTTCGGGAGCCGCTGGTCAGCCGGGCCCACCGCCGTGCTCGAGAGCGGCAGCCATGTCGTTGTCGCGTCAAGCCGGGCCGTGCACCTCTACGACAGGGCCCTGTTCCTCTCCCACGGCCAGGATCCGAAGCGGTTCGACTTGGTTGTTGTGAAGTCCCCCCACTGCGAACCGCACATGTATCGCGATTGGTGCGGTCGATTGATCAACGTCGACGGACCCGGTGCCACAAGTGCAAATCTCTCCTCGTTGGGTCATGTGAAGTGTCCCCGCCCGATCTTCCCACTGGACCAGTGCGTAGAACTTCGACCTGAAGTGGAAGTGTTTCAGAGGGACCGGTGATTCATGGATCGCATTCGTCCTTGGGAGGCTGGAGCAGGGAGGCATGAAAACGTCGCCCGGGATCGCCCCGCATGTCTTGGCAGCGTGCTGCTCGAGAGAGCGGACCTGCTTCCAAGCCCGATGGACAGGCTCCGATGGTTGCGAAAAGGATAGCGAGCGCCAGCACACACAGTCGCTTGACCTGGAGTCAAGGTCCTTCCCACGGCCCGCCGAATCCTCTAGAATCGTCGAAGCCGCGCGCCTGTCGGTGTCGATTGCCCACAGAGACGGCGGTCTTGTCATGCCTGACTTGATAGCACCGGGCAATGTGGCGGAGCGCATCAAGGAAGGGGCGCGTCTCGCAGCCGCGCGCTACGGGAAACCGGTTGCCCGGGGGGCGGGGAGTGACCCAGCGCCCTTAGCCATGGTAGTGGGAGACCCGCGAATTGCCAGAAAGGTGTTCCTCGTGCTGTTTGCAGCTGCCTTGTCGCTTTACGGCCAAGCCATGAAACCACGCATTGCCGTCGGCGGGATTCTTCACGAATCCAACACCTTCTCGTCAGACCTCACTCAACTCGATGACTTCCGCGGGAGGTCGCTTCGGCGCGGAGACGAGATCCGAGACGAGTTTGCCGATTCCCAGCATGAGGTCGGCGGCTACATCGAGGGAGCGGAGATACACGGTCTCGATCTCTTATACACAGTCGTCGCCAGTGCGACGCCTGCAGGGCCGGTGACCGACCGTGCCCTTGACACTCTGACATCCGAACTCATCGAACGCTTGAGGCAGGCGGGGCCCGTCGACGGTCTTTTGCTGGCATTGCACGGGGCGATGGTCGTCGAGAGCCATCCCGACGGGGACGCGGAAGTGTTGCGCCGACTGCGGAAATCGCTTGGCGACGAGTTGCCGATCGTCGTCACCCACGATGCCCACGCCAACGTGGCGCCGGAGGAAGTCGAGTTGTCGACTGCACTGGTGATTTACAAGGAAGTTCCCCACGTGGACCAGCGCGAGCGCGGAATCCACGCAGCCGAGATCATGGCGAAGATCGTCAAGAACGGAGTCAGGCCTGCCCAGGCCATCGAGAAGCCTCCACTGCTCTACAACATCCTTTTCCACAACACCAACCGCGAGCCCATGCTTCCCTTGGTTCAGGAGGCGCGCCGCCTCGAGAGGGCGAATCCGAGGATCTTGGGGGTAAGCGTCCCGGTGGGCTATCAGTACTCAGATGTGCCTCACATGGGTCCCAGCGTCGTCGTTGTCACGGACGGTGATCCCGAGCTTGCGCAAACGGAGGCCAAGCGACTCGCCAGCATGATGTGGGAACACCGCAAGGTGATGAAGCTGGATCTGCCGAATCCCGCCGAGGCCGTCAGGAGTGCCTTGGCCGAGCCGAATACACCAGTGGTTCTGGTGGAGATGGGTGACAACATCGGAGGAGGGTCGGCCGGCGATAGCACGGCGATCCTCGAAGAACTCGTCAAGCAGGGCGCGCGAGGTTATGTGTCGGCGATGTTCGACCCTGAGGCGGTTCAGCATGCCGTGGCGGTGGGGATCGGCGGCGATTTTGACCGGGCGGTCGGTGGCAAAAGCGATGGCCTGCACGGGGCGCCCGTTCGGATTCGGGGTGAAGTCAAGCTCCTCTATGACGGTCAGTACGTCGAGACGGCGATTCGCCACGGTGGCCGCCGCTATCTCGACCAGGGCCTCACTGCCGTGATCCATGCGGAAGGGTCCACCCAGGATCTCCCGAACGTGGTGTTGATCAACAGCAAGAGGCACACGCCTTTCAGCCTGGGCCAGCTCACTAGCGCTGGAATCGTTCCGGAGCGCCAGAAGATCTTGGTAGTGAAGGCGGCAGTCGCATTCCGCGCCGCCTACGAGCCGATCGCGGGCACCATCATCGAAGTTGATACGCCCGGCCTAACCGCTGTGAATCCGAATCGGTTCACCTACAAGCGGGCTCGCCCGGACCTGTTCGGGATTCGCTAGGCCCTTCGCTTGTGCGGCTCGGCCCCGGTTCAGCCGCTGCAATGCCGTACCTTCGCATAAGTGGGCCGGGGACGGCCGGAGATTGCGTCCGGACTCTCGAGGCAACGCGATTCTCAGCCGGTCTTGTCAGAGCCCGCTCATGCTCTCGAATACACGGTCAACTGCGGCGATCGACTCGTCGATGTCAGCACTCGTGTGCGCCGCAGACACGTAGAACCGTCCGTCGGGCAACAAGTAAAGTCCCTCGCCGAGGGCGCCTCGAAGGAATTCATCGAGTCGCTGCCGGTCATCGCGGAACGTGTCGCGGTACTCCCAGAGCTCGGGATCGCGCGTGAAGTGGATTGCGAACGCTGCTCCGAAGCCTGCTACCACCACAGTCCGGCCATGTCGTGCGGCTGACCGGCGGATCCCATCGATCAGCCGTTCGCCCGCCTGGTTGGCGCGCTTCAGCGCCTCCGCGTTGTTTTCGGCGATCACCTCGAGGCAAGCGTCCGTGGCGGCCAGCGACAGTGGATTTCCATTGAACGTCCCCCCGAAAGCCACTTTGCCTCGAGCCAGTTGGTCTAGGATCTCCGCCCGTCCCGCCACGGCACTAATCGGCGCTCCCCCGCCAAGCGCCTTGCCCAGCGTCGCGATGTCGGGCGTCACTGCGAATGCCTGCTGGGCCCCGCCCGGGGCGATGCGGAAGCCGGTTATCACTTCATCGAAGATCAGCAATGCTCCGGAGCGGTCGCAGGCTTCGCGCACAGCGTCCAGATAGCCACGTCGGGGCATGAGGCACCCGCTGTTGCACAGCACCGGTTCCATCACGACTGCGGCGATCTCCCCCTGGCGACGTTGCAACAGCATCTCCAGCGCCGATATATCGTTCCAGCGCGCAACGACGACGTTGTCGACAGAGTTGGCGGCTTGGCCGCCCGATCCCAGCAGGACGTTGGGGAACTGTCGAGCGCCTACTTGCTCGGGCGGGGGCTTGTAGCTGATCAGTGCTGAATCCATCCATCCGTGGTAGTGTCCTTCGAACTTCAGGACAAGCGGTCGGCCGGAGTGCGCCCGCGCCAGGCGGAAGGCCAGCTGCAGGGCCTCGCTGCCGCTGGACGTCAGGGCAACCTTTTCTGCGCACGGGACAAGCCGTCGGATTGTTTCTCCGACCTGAGGTTCCAGCTCGTGCTGGGCGCCGTAGTTGTGAGGTTTGGCGGCTGCGCCAGTCAGCGCATCAACGATTCTGGGATGCTTGTGCCCGAGAATCAACGGTCCCCAGGCAAGCGCGAAGTCGATGTACTCATTGCCGTCGACATCCCACAATCGGGCTCCGCTACCATCCGCGAAGTACAACGGCTCGGGGAGTTTGGCGCGGAACGGACTGCTCACGCCCCCCGGCAGGGTTTGGCGGGCCCGATCCAGCAGCTGACGCGACTTGCGATACTTTTCTGTCACGGATTCGACTACGCGGCCCATCGCGGGAGACCGCACAGGCGCTCGCCAATTGCTGTAACGACCATGCGGGCAGAGTGCGTGGGATAGAGCATCAGGGCAGAGCCTTGGCGTCAGGGGGCAGGACGCGCCCATCGTACATCAGCTTGTGCTCCCCCTCGCCGCGGCATCGCAACCGCTCGGACAGTTCTTGGAGATGACGGCCATTCATGTGAGGCCGCGAGAGACGCTACACTCGACGCGGAAGCCCTGGTGTCCGATTGTTCCGTTGGACGAAGTGATCTCCAATCCCCAACTCTTCCGGCAGAAGCTCCTGGCACGCGTCGGGGCGCTGGCCGTGGTTTGCGCGCTCGCCGCATCTGTTCAGGCCGAACGACCGAATATCGTATTCCTCTATGCGGACGACCAGGCGGCGTGGACCGTTGGCGCACTGGGCAACTCCCAGGCTAGAACCCCGAACATCGACCGCCTCTATGCCGAAGGCGTCGGACTGACGAACGCGTTCACAACCACGCCGGTCTGCAGCCCTTCCCGGGCAGGCCTGCTTGCCAGCCGGTACGGCACGGAGATTGGCATTACTGACTATCTCAATCCCGCTCGGGAACCTGGCAACGGCTTGGGCCCGGACCTGCCAACCTGGCCGAAACTGCTGCAGGCCGCCGGATACGCGACAGCCTTTGTTGGCAAATGGCATCTCGGCAGCCTGGACAAGCACCTCCCGACGAACAACGGCTACGACTCGTTCTACGGATTCCGGAACGGCGCGGGCATTTCCAAGGATCCCGCGGTGGAGTCGGAGGGCGAGGTCCGCGTCGTGCGGGGCTACACCCCGGACGTGCTTGCGGACGAGGCGATTCGATTCGTGCGAGCCTCCGCCGGAGGGCCGCCGTTCCTCTTGAGTCTCCATTTCTGGGCTCCCCACGCCAACACGTCCAACCGAACCCCCGACGGAGACCGCACATGGCTCCCCTTGAGCGACGCCGACTGGAATCCCTTCCGCAGTCTCGAAGTAGCGCTGCCCCAGCCCGACTACCCGGGCCTTGACGTGCCACGCGCCCGGCGGATGCTCGCCGAGTACCTCGGGTCCGTGGCTAGCCTTGACCGCAACGTCGGCCGCTTGCTCACCGCCCTCGATGAATTGGCGCTGGCGGGCGAGACCGTCGTTATCTTCACCAGCGACCACGGCTTCAACATGGGCCACAACGGAATCTGGCACAAGGGCAACGGGCGCTGGCTCCTGACCGACAACCAAGGCTACCGATCCAACATGTACGACCATTCGATTCGCGTCCCGGCCGTTGTGCGCTGGCCGGATCGGCTCGCGCCCGCGACCGATGTCGACCGCGTCGTCCTGAACATCGACTGGTTTCCCACCATCCTGGCGATGGCTGGCCTCGAAATTCCTGACGGCAACGAGATTCGCGGCGAGAACTTCTTGCCGCTGTTGGAAGGGGAGGCGATCCCGTGGAGGACGTCTTTCTATGGCGAGTACCGGCAGTTGCACCAGGAGCAGGCGGACCAGCGCATGTGGAGGACCCCTCATTGGAAGCTTGTCCGCGATAGCCGCCCGGGCAAGGACGAACTCTACAACCTCGCGACGGATCCCGAGGAACATGTAAATCTCGTCGCGGAGAGGAGCCCGGAAACGGTCCAGGTCCTCGCCCGACTCGACAGGGAATTGCGCGAGTGGATGCGTGGGATTGGATCCGGGCCTTGATCGGCCAGCGATTCTAGCGGACAATACACCTATGTCTGCCAGGGCATTGCCCTTGGGAGCCTTAGCGGTGGTCTTGTGTTCTACGGCCATCGGCGAGGTTTCCTTCTCCGAGGAAGTCGAGCCGCTTCTCAAACAGCACTGCGTTATCTGCCACGGCCACGCCCTCCAGCAGAGCGGCCTGCGGCTCGATCGGCGAGACGACACCATGCGAGGCGGCGATTCCGGCCCCGTCATCGACCCCGGAAATGCTTCCTCAAGCGCTCTGATCAAGCGATTGGAGGGGCTCGAAGGACTTCAGCAAATGCCGCCTGGCCGCCCCTTGGCCGCAGCAGAGATCCGCACATTCCGTTCGTGGGTCGAAGAGGGAGCGACGTGGGACGCTCCTGCGGAAGCCGCTGACTCTGGCGCGGCCACCGGTCACTGGGCTTTTCGGCCTAACCGGCGGCCAGCGGTTCCCGATGTTGGCAGCGACGACTGGGTCCGCAATCCGATTGACGCTTTCGTTCTCGCGGGTCTCGAGCGCGAGGGACTGGATCCGTCGGCCGAGGCCCCGTCGCATGCCCTGGGGCGCAGGGTATTTCTCGACTTGACGGGATTGCCGCCGAGCCCGGGCGACATCGCGGCCGCTGCCGAATACGACGCGCTGGTCGACCGCCTGCTCGAGTCCGATCATTTCGGCGAGCGATGGGCGTCGGTCTGGCTAGACCAAGTCCGCTACGCGGATTCCGATGGCTATGAAAAGGACACCGCGCGTCCGCACGCGTGGCGATACCGCCACTGGGTGATCCAGGCGTTGAACAGCGACATGCCGTTTGACCGGTTCACCGAAGCCCAGATCGCGGGCGACATGCTACCTGCCGCAACGACCGAGCAGCGTGTCGCGACCGGCTTCTTCCGCAACACCCTGAAGAACCGCGAGGGCGGCGTCAAAGTCGAGGAGTTCCGCTTCGAGGAGGTCGTCGACCGCACCAACACCGTAGCGACAGTCTGGTTGGGCCTCTCGATGGAATGCGCTCGCTGCCACGACCATAAATACGATCCCATCACTCAGAAGGACTACTACCGGATGTTTGCGTTCTTCAACGAGCTCGACGAGGTGGACATCGACGCGCCACTGCCGGGCGAGATCGGTCCTTTCCTGGACGCGAAGCCCGGGTTCCGTCGCGAGCTTCAGAACATCTATGACAAGTTCAACGTGCGAGAGCTGATGGCTCCGTGGACCGAGAAAATGCTCTGGGCGTCGGAGAATCCCGGTGTCGAGCACGAATGGGACACGAGCTGGGACATTCTGGCCCTCTACCTTGACGATGGCCAGCGAATCCTGCGGACTCCCGCCAGTGAGCGCCCCTGGCGAGAGGACTACGCCCTGACGGAGTGGTTCCTGCGGAACTACAGCCGCGTCACAACTAAGGAAGCGTACGAAGCGAGCGGCTTCAAGGATGCGGTGAAGGAGGTCCACGCCCTCGTTGACGCCTTTCCTGATGTAAGTCGGGCTCGCGCCGTTCAGGTCGACGCCGGGTCGAGAATGTCGCATCTCCATCTTGCGGGCGAGTGGGACGAACTGGGCGAACAGGTCTTTCCTGGAACGCCCGCGACTCTGCCGCCCGTCGAATCCTCGGATTCGGCGCCCACCCGGCTCGACCTGGCTCGTTGGCTTGCTTCGAAGGAGAATCCCCTGACCGCGCGCGTCGCTGTCAACCGGATCTGGCAGGAGTACTTCGGCACCGGTTTGGTTGCCAGTTCGGACAATTTCGGCTTGCGCGGCGAATCCCCCTCGCACCCAGATCTGCTGGATTGGCTGGCGGCCGAGTTCATCGATTCCGGCTGGCGACTCAAGCACGTCCATCGACTGATTGCGACCTCGGCCACCTACCGGCAGGCTTCGGATTGGCGGCAGGATCTCCTTGAACGGGATCCGGCAAACCGGCTGCTCGGACGGCAGACTCGCTTGCGGCTTCCTGCCGAAACACTTCGTGACGCCTCGCTCGCGGTTTCCGGCCTCCTGGACCCGAAGATTGGAGGGCCGAGCGTCCGCCCCTACCAGCCGGAAGGCGTGACTGACGTAAGCTACGGGGGGTCGGTGAAATGGCCCGAGAGCGCGGGCAGCGATCGGTACAGGAGGGGAGTCTACATCCACTTCCAGCGGACCACCCCGTATCCTTTCCTCGCGAACTTCGACTTGCAGGAGCGGAACGTGGTTCAATGCACCCGGCGCCGCTCCAACACGCCGCTGCAGGCGCTCAACCTGCTGAACGATCCAGTCTTTTTCGAAATGGCCCAGGGCTTGGCGTTCCGGGTCATGAGCGAAACTCCCGGGCAGGCGTTCGACAGCCGGATGGATCGAGCCTTCGATTTGTGCTTGGCCCGGAGGCCTTCTTCTTCCGAACGGGATGCGCTGCACAGCTACTTCGTCCGCCAGCGCGCGATGCTAGAACAGGACGAGGAGACGGCGCGCATGTGGTTCCCGTTCGAGATTGCGGGAGCCGGGGAGCCCTCCGATCCCACTGCCGCGGCCGCTTGGGTCGGCCTCAGCCGCATCCTGCTGAACATGGACGAGTTCATCACAAGAGAGTAGAGGGACATGACGCTCGAAACGTACCGCACCTTGCTAAACCGCCGGAGCTTTCTCGATACGTGCGCGGCAGGCCTCGGAACTCTAGGTCTTGCTCAACTGATGGGATTGGAAGGCCTGACCGCGGCCGCGTCGGGAAGCCCGATGGCGGCCAGGCAGCCTCACTTCGCGCCCAATGCGAAGAATCTGATCTTCCTGTTCATGGCCGGCGCGCCGAGCCAGATGGACCTGTTCGATCCCAAGCCCGGATTAAAGCGGTGGCACGGCGAAGCCCTTCCCCCTTCCAAGACGAAAGATCTGAATCTGGCCTTCATCAAGCCGACGGCCAAGGTGCTGGCCAGCTCCCGTGAATTCTCGCCCTGCGGGCAGAGCGGGATGGAGATCAGCGACTATCTGCCGAACCTGCAGCGCCGCGCTGACGATATCTGCTTGATCCGATCGATGCAGACCGGGCAGGTGAACCACCATCCAGGCCAATCGATGCTGATGAGCGGCAGTCCCTTGGTCGGCCGCCCGACGGTCGGCGCCTGGCTGACCTACGGTCTTGGCAGCGAGTCCCAGAACCTGCCAGGGTTCGTGGTGTTGAGCTCGGGGCGCGGCGCTAGCGGAGGCTCGTCGAATTTCTCGAGCGGCTTCCTCGCATCCACGTACGCGGGTGTTCCGTTTCGCAAGTCGGGGGATCCGATCCTCTTTCTCTCCAATCCGCGCGGTGTCTCGCGCGACTCCCAGCGGCTGAGCCTCGAGACGCTGCGGCGGCTCAACGAGGAGAAACAGCGCAGCAGCGGAGACCCGCAAGTCGCCTCTCGCATGGCGAACTACGAACTGGCCTTCCGCATGCAGGCGTCGGCGCCCGAGCTGCTCGATTTCTCCGACGAATCACAATCCACGAAGGAGAGCTATGGCATCGACCAGGATCCGACAAGCGCCTATGCAACGAACTGCCTGATGGCTCGGCGGATGGTTGAGCGGGGCGTCCGCGTTGTGATGCTGATTCACGCCTCGTGGGACGACCACACGAACCTTGACGAGGGACTGAAGAAGAATTGCGACATCACGGACAAGCCCGTCGCTGCCCTCCTGGAGGATCTCAAGCAGAGGGGTCTCCTGGACGAGACGCTGGTGGTCTGGGGCGGGGAGTTTGGACGCACTTCGCTGGGGCAGCTGAAGCACGTCGGCGACAAGGTCGGTCGCGATCACCACCCGAACGGGTTCTCGATGTGGCTCGCCGGCGGAGGCACCAAGGGCGGCCAGGTGATCGGGTCGACCGACGAGCTCGCGCTGGAGGTCGAGGAGGATCCGGTGCACGTGCATGACCTGCAGGCGACGATCCTGCACTTGATGGGGCTGGACCACGAACGCCTGACCTACCGGCACATGGGTAGGGACTTCAGGCTCACCGACGTATCGGGCCGCGTTGTCGACGAGATCCTGGCCTGATTCCAGGCGTCCCGGCAGCCGCGCTATCGGCTTGAGCCTGGGATGACTCCTGGACCTTACTGCTGTCAGGGCCGAGCCCTCCCAAGTGAATCCCGGACGTTCCTGAGAGAGGGGCCTGTTCGAGGCTTGCAGCGGCCGGTCCACGGTGATTCTGGCGGACTATCGCCGATAGCCGCTCAGCACGGGATGCCCCCTACAGCGCCTCTTCGTCGTCCGGTCCGCTTCCGCCTACAAGCTTGGGCCACGATGGCACAGGGCGGGTCGGATCGGCCTGACGGGGCCGGAGCGCGAAGCCGTCGGGGCCTCCTGTCAACTCAATCTGGTCGCCGGGACGCACTCCCAGCGCATGCAGAACCCGGCGCGGGAAGGTGACATGGCGCTTCGGCGTAATCTTGACCAGCATCCGTATTTCCCTGCAGGATCCGGCTCGAGCAAGGCAAAGGCAAGAGAGTCCGGGGCGGTGCCATAGCGCGAATCCAGGCGATCGCGCTTACTCTCCGCTACGAGGACTGCCGGTCTGCTGGATCACGTTCATTGCCGTCGCGATGATCGAGGAAACGTCCGCCAAGTTTGCCGGCAGGATCATCGTGTTGTTCTCCTTCGCCAGCAAACCAAGCTTTTCGACGTATTGCTCGGCGACCCGCAGCCGTACGGCTTGATACCCGCCCGGGGCCTCGATTGCGGCAGCTACCATCCGAAGTCCCTCGGCCGTGGCCGTCGCAACCGTCGTGATCGCAGCGGCCTCTCCCTCGGCCTCGTTGATCTGCTGTTGCTTGTTCGCCTCGGATTCCTTGATGACTTTCTGCTTTTCGCCCTCGGCCGTGTTGATTGCCGAGTCACGGAGGCCCTCCGAGTCGAGGATGGTGGCGCGCTTCTCGCGCTCGGCCCGCATCTGCTTTTCCATGGCCTCGAGGACGTCGCGCGGAGGATTGATGTTCTTGATCTCGTAGCGGAGTACCTTGACGCCCCAAGGCTCTGTCGCTTTGTCCAGCTCGTCTACGATCTGCGTGTTGATGTGAGCGCGCTCCTCGAATGTCTTGTCAAGCTCGATCTTTCCGATCTCGCTACGCAGCGTTGTCTGGGCAAGCTGCGTGATCGCGAAGAGATAGTTCCCGATCCCGTACGAGGCTCGCCGGGCGTCCAGGACTTTGAGGTAGAGAACACCGTCCACGCCCACTTGCACGTTGTCGCTCGTGATGCAGATTTGCTCTGGGATGTCCAAGGCAGCCTCTTTCAACGAGTGGCGGTAGCGGATGGCATCGAGAAATGGGATGAGAATATGAAAACCGGCATCGAGGGTACCGGAATACTTCCCAAGTCTTTCGATAACGTATTGGCTTTGCTGGGGCACGACCACAGCCGTTTTCGCAATGATCACGATGGCCAGCAGGACCAGCGCACCCACCGCAATTAAACCCATGTCCATCGCTCAAGCTCCTTTGCGTTTCGCTATTCGGCTCGGATCCAAAGAGTCAGTCCGTCGACCCTTTCCACTCGGCACGCTTGATCTGGACCGATAGGAGTCGCTCCCGCATTCCTCGCGTTCCAAGTCGTCCCGCGCAGCTCTGCCTTGCCGCTGCCGCTTGGAACGATTTCATCCCGCGCCAAGGCTCTCTCGCCCACCAAGCTATCGACTTCCCCGTTGGGCGTGCCGGCCCGCATCCGATTCAATATAGGGCGTCGGAAACATAGCAGCGAGACAACAGACAAAGTGGTGAAGAGTACGCCCTGCAGCCAGAGCGGCTCGGCCAAGCCAAGAGCTGCTAGAAGGCCGACAGCCAAGGCTCCGCAGCCGAAGAAAATAATGAAAAAGCCACCCGGAGATGCCAGCTCAAGCGCAAGGAGCACAAAGCCTATGGCGACCCAGATCCACCAATCCATGTTCAGTCGAGAACCTCGCCGACACCGATTCCAAGACTAGCCAGTCTTGGACACGCGGAGTCTCATTATAACTGTCCCGGTCCACGCAGCGAACTTGCAGCTGGCTGGACCGTTCGCTTCCGCCGAGAGCCTGTGGCGGATCCAGTGGCAATTGCCGCTTGCCGGCCGGCCGTCGTCGAAGATGTGCCTGAATTGCCCGCAGCAGCGTGTGGCGTGAACCTCACTGCGCGTCATGAAGAACTCGATCGGTTGTAGTCCGGACCGAGCTCTCAATCGCCTCCCAGGGACTGGGCCAGCCAGTGCCGATGTCAAATTTCCTCTGCTATGACCACACCGGTAGATCGCAGCTGGCACAGAGGAAGAACGTGCAAGCGCGCATCTCCCTGCGCAACGGGCTCGTCTCGGCCCGCTCAGTGCTTCGTCCAGGCAGTACGCGGTTCTGTTCCGGGGCACCCATTGGAGCATCAAGGGCACACGCCGAGATTTGCCAGTCGCCGTTCCAGGCGAACGATCGCGCGATGGAGCCACCAGCGAGCTGCCCCGCCCAACGGGCGTCCGTCGGCGGAACGGTCAACAACGTAGACCGCCACCGCCGGATCCGCCGCCATCGCGGCGTGCAAGGCAGCGTTGTCGGCGACCCGGAGATCGCACCGGAACAGGACTATCGCGGGCGCAGCCATCGCCCTCCCCACCGAAACGGCGAGGCCACTGTCTTCCTAGCAGCGGCTTCTGGATCTCGCGGTAGCGGACTATCGCCGCTCGACTCCCCGTTCCTGCGTGTTCGACCTGGTAGCTGGCTGGGCTTTCCGCTGCCTCGTTTTGCTGACTCTCGGGATGTCGGAGGTTTCGGGATCCGCAGGCCCGTCTGTACTGCGACCGATCAAACCCTCCAGGTAGAGCCCGCCTGCACTAGCTACACCGAAGAGCCGCCGCTGAAGTTTGCCAGCTCGCGAACTTCAGCCATCGTCTGCGGGAGCGTTACGTTCGGGTGGTACTCGAGACCTGCGTAGCCATCGAATTTCCTGGCCTCCTGCAATTCGTAGATCGCTCGAAACACGTTCCGATAGTTGATCTCGCCGGTGCCAGGCTGCATGCGACCAGGGTGATCGCCGATCTGGAAGTGACCGATCAAGTCGATGTTGTTTTGGATCTGAAGGATCAGATCGCCGTCTGTAACCTGCACGTGGTAGATGTCAAACAGCAGCTTCACGTTCGGCGAGCCCACCCTGCGCAGCATCTCGAAGCCCTCTCGGGCTCCGGGCAGGAAGAATCCGGGGCGTGTGACGAGCGTGTTGATCGGCTCGATGACGATCGTCATCCCGGCCTTCTCCAGAATGGGCACTGCCTCCCGCAAGCTCGCCACGCAGCTGTCCATCTGCTCGGCCCGAGGCACGCCTTCGCGCTCGAATCCGGTGAGGACCACCAATCTCCGGCAATCGAACTCCGCCGCGACGGCCGAGGCGTCTGAAATCTCCTGAAGGAATCCGTCTCTTTCAGACGGATCCGTCAGGCTGCATCCCGGAGCGCGCACGCCCTTGTTGGCCGTGATGCAGACGGCTTCAAGGCCATGCTTGCGCATAGCCGCGCCATAGGCGGTTCGTGCCTCCGCATTGCGCCAGTCGAACATCTCGAAGCCCTCGTATCCGTGACTCTTGGCCAGGGCCAGGCCTTCGTCAGGCGTGTACTTGACGTGAGGGTCGGGACGCGGGTCCTTTCGGTCCACCGTATCTACCGGAAGTCCGCGTTCATTCCCGCGGAACATGTCGCACGTAACCGATAGCTTGAGGCCATTGGTCGGGGCCTCGGCCGGCCGGCCGCAGGCGACCGCGAACGGCACACTTCCCGCAAGTGATGAGAGAAATTGCCTTCTCTGCATGATTCTTCCGATTCCGTCGCGGCGAGTGCCCAGCACCGGGGCCGCTAGGCGCTCATCATCTCTTCCCAAGTGACTTCGCACCGAGCGTCCATCGCCATCCTGCCTAGGATCGCTGTCAGCGTGCTCTCGGCGCCTCTTACGCCTGTGTTTTCCGGCTTGCCTTCAGCAATGCGTTGCACGAACGCTTCCATGGAGTCGAGCGTGTTGCTGCGCTTCGACTTCTCGACAACTTCGTCGCCGCGCCCGCGGTAGTGCCGCCAGCGCAGTTCCGAGGTCTCGATCATCCCGCTAGTCCCGAAGAACTGCTCGTGGACTTCCCGATAGCTGTTCGACCCGAGCGTAGATCCGGCGAGCGAAGCCAGAACTCCGTCCTCGTATGCGTAGACGACATTGTTGTTGTCCCGCATGTCCCCGGCACGATCCGCTGTCTTGGCTCCACGGCCAACTGCGCTCACAGGGTGCCCGCCGAGGAACCAGTTCACGATATCGATGCAGTGGACGTTGTTCTCGACGACGAGGTCGCCTGCCAAATCCTTCCAGATATGCCAGCGACGGATCTTCTCGACCTCGGTCGAGGGGGGGATCCTCTCGGCAGAGGTCCGCGGGCTGGGGCCGGCCTTGAGGAAGTGAGCGTGAGCCATCCGGATGTCCCCGATCGCGCCCGCTTCGTGCGCCTCTTTCGCCTTCTTGTAAGTGGCGGCGTAGCGGCGCTGGAAGCCCATCGTGATGTTGAGCTTGCGGTCCGCCGAATCCGAGGCACGCATGATCCGCTTGCAGTCCTCCACGCCCACAGCGGCAGGCTTTTCGATGTAGATGTGCTTGCCCGCCTTGACCGCCGCCTCGAAGTGCTCCGCATGCAGGAATGGAGGTGTGGCGATGATTACCGCGTCCACGTCAGTGTCGAGCAGTTCGTTCAGATTGTCGTATTCCTCCGGGGACTGCGTGCCGATGCGGTCCTTGGCCTTGGCAATCTGCTCGTCAAAGAGATCGCACATCGCGACGAGCCTGGCATCGGTGGCTTCCAGCAGCGCGGACGCGAGCGAGCCGCCCCTGCCGCCGCATCCGATCAAGCCCACCGAAGGGGCCGAGTTAGCGGACGTGCCGCGAACGGCGGTCAGCGGCAGAGCCATTGCAGCCGCCCGCAATACCGTTCGCCTGGATGCTGTTCCTCGATTTCGCATGAATGGTTTCCCCGTTCCGGCGCAGGCTAGGACATGATTCCCGACGCCCTCAATAGCGTCTCGTGGACCAACAGCTCGTGCTCGTAGGTGTACTTCAGAGGCGTCTTGGTCTTGAACGCTCGCGCGAACTCGACGAAATCAGAGACATAGCGTGGCTGCTCACCGATGTCCACGGTTTGCCAGCCCTGCTTGTAGGGGCCCCGGGCCTCGCGCATCGCTACTCTCATCTTGGAATGCCCTCCGAGCGGCTGGACCATGAACGTGCCGTCCGTGCCGATGACCTCGAACGAACGGTGGTCGCCTGATCCGTACATGCGGGCCGTCGTCGATACGAGCGCGAGCCCGCCTTCGTATTCGAGCACCGCGAGAGTGTTGTCCTTGAGGTTGTCGTCGACGCCGGTGTCATGGCGCAGCCAGGTGTGAACCTTGGTTGGCCTGCCGGTGAACTCGAGGACACGGTCGATGACGTGGCCGGCGAGTTCGAACATGGCCCCGCCGGGGTAGCGGGCTTCCAGTTCCCGCTGCGGCTGGTCGCGATCGGAATTGATGGTGGCGCGCACCAAATGGACCTCGCCCAGCCAGCCTTGATTGGCGGCGTGGACAGCCGCGTTGATGCCCTCCTGGCCGCGCAGGACCCACCCCTTTTGCAGGAGCAGCTTCCTCGACCGGGCTTCGTCCACAAGGTCCTTGAACGGCTGGTAGGTGTCGCCCGCAGGCTTCTCGAGGTGGAGGTGCTTGCCGGCGGCGATTACCTTCTGCCCCCACGGGATGGCTTCCCACGGCTTGCACTCGGCGACCACGAGATCGATCGACTTGTCGCTGAGCAACTCGCTTTCCGACACCCAGGTCTGGCCCTTGTACAACGGATCCGCCGCCTGCTTTTTCTGAACGGCCGGATCGTGCTCGCAGATGCACGCGACCTCGTAGTCGGGCGAGTCGATCATGGCCTGGAGCTTGCCACGGACATGGCCGTGCTGCGTGCCGAGAACCGCCGCGCGGATCTTGGCCCCGGCGCCCTTGGCGCTCGACGCGGCGGCCATGGCCGCGCCGGACGAGATTAGGAATTCCCTTCGATCGATGGACATTGCGTTACCTCCATTCTTAGGCGCGGCTTCCGGCCGCCCTTCGTGGCCAATCAGGCCGACCGTGGCATCGTAAGCGGCTTCAGATGCTGGTAGCTCTTGCGAACTGCCTCCTCCACCGGCATTACGTCGCCGAATGCTTGGTGAACCGTGAGATACCCCTCGTACCCCACTTCGTGCATCGCGTCGAACACTCCGTCAACATCGACGCCGCCTGACTCCCAAACGCCGATGTGGTCGACGGGCACCGGCCCCTTCTTCCATGTGTTGACGTTTGTAACTCCGTCTGGCGTCAACCTGTGGTTCTGGATGTAGAAATTGAACAGGTACGGCTCCATCTTGCGAATTGCGCCGATCCCGTAGTCCTCGCCGGCAATGAACCAGTTGGCTGGCTCGTAGATGATTCCGAAGTTCGGCCGGCCGACCTCTTCCAGTACGCGCAGCGAACCGTCGACGGTCTCGAAGAGGCTAGCGCAGTGCGATTGATGGGCCAGGCGGACTCCCCGCTCCGCGGCCTCGTCGGCGGATTTCTGCGCGAATGCGATGTCCTCGTCCTTCTTCATGCAAACTCGGATGAGATCGGACCCGAGGGCGTCTGCGAGATCGAGGTACGGGGTGATGTTGCGCAGCAGCATCGGCCCCTCCTCGTTGTTGCTAGGCACGGCGAAGTCGCCCGTCACCATCGAGACCCGCAGGCCGGCCGCATTGATTTTTTCGCTGGCCTCGGCGACCTGCTCCGCCGGTGTGTGCGTTCCGAGCTGCGAGGCCCGCATGCAAAGCGCCTCGTAGCCGAGCGTCTCCGCAATGGCGATCAATTCGTCGATGGTCATCGTCGAATTGCGCTTGTCCGAGAACGACTCCGCGACCCGCACGGAAAGGGAGAGCTTCATTGGGGCCTCGGGGGCTGCCGGCTCGGTGTCGGTCTCCGCGGATTCAGGCTGGGAGCAGCCGTAAACCGATAGTCCGGCCGCGGCTGCGAGGAAGGATCGTCTGGATCGCTGCATTATCGGGGTGGCTCCCTGTGTTCCGTGCATAGTGTCGCACTTGGAGCTGGCACGATACCGCGCAAGTTGCGCTTCCCTCCTGCTTCCGCTCCGAATCCTGAGGGCACGCCACTAGTTTCTCCATGGACACGTAGCTCCCAAGGGTTCGCATGCAGCTCCGCGGGGCCTGTCTCGACGGGTAGGATCCGATCCTTCGCTCAAGGCGGCCCGGCACGATCCGCATCAGCTGGATCGACTCCTTGGCGGCGTCTGTGCCGTGCAGGCCGATACCGGCCGGCCCGGCGACGGCCGAGAGCGCGCCGGGTACAATCGACCCGCCATGCCACCAATCGCCTTCTGTCTCAAGATTCTGGCGCTTCTCGTGCTGTCGGCCGCAGCGTCGGTCGCACAGACGAACGCTCCGGAGCCCTCCGGTGGGGTTTGGCGCTGTCGCGACTTGATCTTGAACAATCGGGTCACGCTCATCTACGCAGATGCGCGAACAGTCTCCGAACCAGCCACCGCTCACTGCTACGTCAAGGGAATCATCGCGGGTTCCATTGCGTTCCACGTCCAGATGCCGTTTCCGGAGAATTGGAATGGCCGCCTGGTACATCGGGGCGATGGCGGAGCCGATGGCGACCTGGACTTCAGCGACAGCCTAGTCACCCAGGGATACGCTGTGGTCAACAGCAACACGGGCCACGATGTTGGCGCCACGGGCGACCTGTGGGCATTCCGGGACAACCGCGCCGAGGAGGATTTTGCCTACCGAGCCGTGCATTTCGCGACGAACGCCGCAAAGACCGTAGTGCGGGCCTACTACGGGAAGCCGCAGGATTTCGCCTATCACTTTGGCTGCTCGAGCGGCGGCCGTCAGGGGCTGCTCGCCGCGCAGCTCTTTCCCTATGATTTCGACGGGATCATCGCCGGCGCTCCAGGGCATCGCCGAATAGCGCGTAGAGTGTATCGGCTGAGCACGCAGAGACGGCTGTTCGCCGACGACTTCGCGGCAAACCTTGCCTTCGACGCCGACGGAGACGGGAAGCAGGAGAGCCTGGGGAAGATCGATCTGATTGCCAGCGCCGTGCTTGACCGGTGCGACGCTGTTGACGGCATTCGAGACGGAATTATCGAACCTCCGTTCTGCGAGTTCGACCCGCGCTCCGACCTGCCTGCATGCCCGGATGGGACCGACCGCGAGGACTGCTTGACTTCGCAACAGATCGGGTCGGTCGAGCACCTCTACGACGGTGTGCGCAACAGCGCCGGCGAACTGGTTTATCCCGGTATCCCCCTCGGGACCGAACGCCAGTGGCCGCGCCTGCTCATTCCGCACGTCGGCAACGACTTCGTGCCCAGCGCCCTGCGCTCGGGCTCCGCTCTTGCGTATACCTTCTATCGAGAGGATCCCGGGCTGCTGCCGCCGGACCTCGCTGACACGAACTACGAATTGGTGAAGGACGCGGAACTGCCCGAATGGGCCTGGTGGGAGTTTGAAACCGACGACTTCGGTTCGAGCGCAATGTCGGAGGCTGTCGGCCTAACCAACGCGACGAATCCGAACATCGAACGCTTCCTGCTCCGAAAGGGAGGAAAGCTCCTGCTCTATCACGGCTGGGCCGACGGCGTCATCCCGCCCGAACCGACCCTCGAGTATCACGCCGAGGTCGTATCCGCGGTATTTGGTGGCGATGCGGACGAAGCGGGGCAACACATGCGCTTGTTCATGGCACCGGGGATGGCGCACTGCCGCGGAGGAGTTGGCCCGAACGAGGCCGACTACCTGACCGCTCTCGATACTTGGGTGGCTGGAGGCCTGGCTCCGGAAACTATCCTGGCGCGGCACACTACAGACGGGATCGTGGACAACGAGCGTCCCCTCTGCCCCCATCCGAAGCGCGCGATCTACACCGGGCCGGAGGAACACGCCAACGATCCCGTCCACTGGACAGCTGCGAATTTCGAGTGTGAGTAGCGAGCCAAGGCGGCGGCTTTGCAGGACAGCAGAGTTTTGCGCTCGTGCCATCTGGTGGCGTCTGCGCCCGGAAGCCTTCGCGGCGCGACAGGCGGGCTGCAGCATCAGGGCCGAATGGGCACCTTGCTTCCTGACCGCTGTGGGCGAACGTCCTCGAGTGGGAGACAGCCGAGCATCTTCGACCTGGTGTGAATAGCGCGCCTGTCCCGGGAAGCGGCGGCGGCCTCGGCGGGACGGTAAGAGCCGGGCCTGGACGCTCTCGGATACTATGAGGCATGCCTACCCCCAAATCGCGAGCTCTGATCCTTGCCGCCGGCCTGCTCATTGTCCTGAGCGCATTCCATCCGGCCAGCGCTCAGGACCTAGTCCCAGGGGTTCCGGAAGCGGTAGCGGTCTCGTCGCACCGCCTCGCGCGCCTCGACGCCGCGCTGCAGGGATACGTTGGCGACGAGCGTCTGGCCGGTGCGGTCTTGCATGTCTCCCGACGGAGTCAGGTTGTCTATCACAAGGCGTTTGGAAAGCGCGATCTGGAGGCTGGTGCAGAGATGCAGAAGGATTCCATCTTTCGCATTGCCTCCCAGACCAAGGCGTTCATCAGCGTAGGAGTCATGGCACTGCAGGAGCAGGGCAAGCTTCTCGTTACCGACCGGCTCGCAAAGCATCTGCCCGAGTTCGGCGCGACCACCGTGGCCGTCAAGAATGAAGCTGGCGGATATGAGGTGGTTCCGAGCCGTCGTCCGATTTCGCTACGGGACCTGCTCACGCACACTGCAGGCATCAGCTATGGCAACGGTCCGGCGGAAGACCGGTGGGAGGACGCTGGCATACAAGGCTGGTACTTCGCCGACCGCAGCGAACCGGTTGGGCAAACAGTGGCGAAGATGGCGGCTCTGCCGTTTGACGCGCACCCCGGCGAGCGATGGGTCTATGGCTACAACACCGACATCCTTGGTGCAGTTGTGGAACGGGTCAGCGGTCAGCCTCTGGACGCGTTCCTGCGCGAAACGATCTTTGAGCCGCTCGCCATGAACGACACGCACTTCTACCTCCCGCAGAGCAAGGCTGATCGGCTCGCAACGGTCTACTCCGCTACTGAGAGCGGCATCGAGCGCGCTCCGGATCCTGGCCACATGGTCGGGCAAGGCCAGTACCTCAAAGGCCCTCGCACCAGCTTCTCCGGCGGGGCGGGACTGCTCTCGACTGCCCGCGACTATGCGCGGTTCCTTCAGATGATGCTCAACGGCGGCACGCTCGACGGTCGACGTGTCCTGAGCCGGAAGAGCGTCGAGCTGATGACCGTAGACCACCTTCATGGGATTGAGTTCAGGCCAGGCCAAGGGTTTGGGCTGGGGTTCTTCGTTGTCACGGATGTCGGAGCGCGAGGAATCCCGGGCACGGTTGGGGAATTCGGATGGGGAGGCGCCTACCACTCGACCTACTGGGTCGATCCCGCCGAGGAACTTGTCGTCGTTTACATGACGCAACTGATACCGGCTGGCGGGCTCGATGACCACGCGAAGGTCCGGGCGCTTGTCTACCAGGCGTTCGTGGACTAGCGATCGTTTCGGCTGCCGAGCCCGCACGCCTTGGGTCCGGACTGGAGCGCCTGTGCAGGTCCGGTGCGGGCTAGCGGCCAAGAACCGCTTTGCCGTTCAGCTGCAGCGGATGTAGCCGATCCCCAAGCAGTCTTCCGATGTGGGCTGGAAGGCTGCTCCTGACTCGGGATGGCGTAGCCGTCGAAGCAGCCCCCAGCCTGATGTCCGTCATTCCGTCATGCCCGATTCATCGGTCGCCATCCTGGTGTGCGGCGAGGGGAATCATCGGAGGGCAATGGAACGGATTTCTCAGTGGCTGCTTGAAGCGAGCTGGTACATTTCGGCGGTGCACTCTCCAAGTGCATCCTTGAGCAACGGATACGGCTCGCCGTAGCCGTCGAGCAGGCCGGAATGCTGGCGGTCCAACTTGCGCGGAACCCGACTCGAGGCGTCGATCAAGCCGCAATAGTGCCAGCCGACGAACTCCGGACGTGCGAATGCACTCCGAAAGAACTCGACCGTCCAGTCGACGCGCTGCTCGAGACTGTCGGCCACCGGCCCAAAGGGACGCGGCATGGTGGCAGTGATCATTGTGAATGCGGAGTCGCCATTGATCATCGGCTTGTCGACAAGCTCCGACCAGCGATCCAGCCCGGGTCTCTGTACCTCGTATCGAGCGTACATCTGATAGAACACGATGTCTGTGTACTGGCTTGTGATCGGCAAGACCGTGTCCAGCGAATCGGTATTGGCATTGATTTTGTCGCCGAAGAACAAATGATTCGAATCGTGCCGACGAATGGCGTCGCGCGCCGTCTGATAGTACTTGGCAACGACGCGCTTGAGGAACTCCACGTTGTCGCGAGTCTCGTTGCCGTTCGATAGATCTGTTCGAGTCCGCCATTGCTCCGCGGTTGCGAGCGCGCCGAACGAGTCGAAGCGGGTGCCATACGTCGCGTTGAAGTCGCCAATCTTCCCGCGATAGACATCCCGCATCGTCTCGACGTACGCCAGCTTTCCTGGCGCTTGTCCGCCGAGGTTCCGCAACCGACGCGGCCAGCCGATGCGGGACTCCCGCCGAGCTCCGCCGATGACGTCAGGACGTTCCCGGCAATCCTCTTCCGTCAGCAACGGGCAGTCGGTCATGGCGTAGGCGAGCAGGAACGGATCGTCCCTCGCGCGAGCGGCGATCTCGCTCGCCAGCCGATCGCAGTGGCGAGCGAATTCATCGGCAAAGACATCCACAAAGTTGTCGTCGGGGATCTCGGTCTTCCAGTGCGGGATGTTGACAAAGTGTATCGGTTGCACGTAGGGCATGGACGGCCCCGGGGTGTTTACGACGTCCAGGGAAGTGTGGACTCCTACGGTATTGAAGCCGTACTCGCGGCAGGTCTGCAGGAACCAGGCCTTCAGTTCCGTTCGAAACCCGCTACCATGCAGGTCGTTCAGGCCGAGCCGCGCCTTCCAAGCGTTGCGGTTGTACTCCTGATTCCACAGATCGGTATGCAAGTGATTGATTCCGAAGCTCAGGAATGCATTGCCGTCGGGAGTCACCAGCCACCATCGGTCGTCCTTTTCCACCCGGAAGAAACCCGTGGCTTCGAACTTCTTTCCGGCCCAGCCGCCGAAGCGATCCAACTCGTTGTCGGCGGCCGAACTGCTCGCGGACAAGTGCTGGATAAACGGGTGGCTAATGGCGGCGGCCATCGCGCCTCGGGCTAGGTCTCGCCGGTTCATCTCTGTCTCCCCTTCGTTGGGCAGCCTGCTTGCTCGCACCGCAACGGAACGGCGCGGAACACGGTAGCACGAAGCCTGGATCTTGCCTCTCGCCTCCGAGTAACCGTCGTGCGCATCGGCGTGGCCGCGACGAGTTCGTGGCTCTGCGCTGACCCGCGGGTAGCACCTCCGCTCGGACGGCCGAGGCAACGTACGCACGCCCACCCTGATTCGGTGCCACCATTGGGAATCCTGATTCGACAAGCGTCGAATTGGCACCTCGGAGGCTCGTCGGCCAGTCATCGGGTGTGGGTCCCGGGCATCCTCGGGGCCTCTGGGATTCCCCGGACCGTGGTCCGGTAGACCGACAGCGCCGGAGCTCCAACCATCGCAGCGTTCCGCGGGCGGCTATCACCAAGGGCGAGGTAAAGAGCGGTGCCCGGAGCGGCAGCGCGCTGCCGCAATGCTCGCACTGGAAGCCTGCCTGGCCCGGCAGTCTCCCGAAGAACCGCTTGGACTCCGAACGGCAGAGTAGTCGTCTCGGTGTAAAGTCTCCGCCGTACAGCGGAATCGCGGTTCACCAACGCTACGGTCCGCTGATGAGCTGCTGCGCGAGCTAGTGCCTGCTTCCTCACCCGCCCTGGATCCGTCTCCTCCGCCTCTCGCCGCACCTGCTAGCCAAGCTCGAGCGCCGCCTGCCCGACAATCCGAACAGCCGCTACGACGCTCGACCCGTCCCAGTCGAAACCTTCTGCTGAGTCCCGAGCTTCCGCGGCATCTGCTGCCGCGCCGCCAACTGGACCCTTGCTGGCCAAGCCCAGAGCCTCGGCAGGCTCGACACCCACGACGAATACGGCCTCCCCGTCAACGCCATCTTCCTCAAGCCTCTCCGTCCCTGCTGGGAAGACATCCTCGATCGCTAAACCGATCCCACTCCCTCATGCCCTGCTCGAATTGCCTGAACGGGTAAGCGTTCGGGGCAGCCGTGCTGTGGGGCTGATGTTGTCGCGTAGTTCGAGGTAGTCCGACGAGACACCGGCAATGCGTCTCGGGAGTGACGAGGACGTCGAAGGCCGCAACGCGGCGATCGCCGGGAAGCTTCGCGTTCCAAGCCCGACGGGTCCAGCGAACCTTCCAGCGGAGGTTCGACGCTACGCGTTGCCCTCCGTGCCGCTGGGCAGGCGACCTGCTTGCAGCTCTGCGATCCGCGCCTTGAGACGAGCGATCTCCGACTCGGCGGCCTGTTGCGCCTGTTGCGCCGCGCCCAGCGCCCTTTCCGTCTCGACCCGGGCCAGCGCCTCCCCATCTAACTGCCGCTCCGCCTCGACCCGAGCCCCTTCTGCCTTGGTCCGAGCCCTCTCTGCTTCTGTGCGCGCCCTCTCCGCTTCGATCCGGCCTTGTTCCGATTCCTCGAATGTCAGCAGGTCCTCGCCCGTCCCCGGGTCCCGGAACCTCAGCAGGTGCCCCAGACCCGGCCGGCTGTCGACTCGCACGTCCAGTCCCAGCACCTCGCTGCGGATCGATCCATCCGCTCCCCTCGCCAGCGGCTCGTACCCCAGGCCCTCCAAGGCGCTCCCCTCCAGCCGCTGCCCCGCTTCCGGGGCGCCCTCCAGCGCCCCGGCCGGGTTGAACCGCCAGTACTCCGCCACGCCCATCGACGCGTACAGGGCCCGCTTCACGCCCCGGTCCCGCTCCTCGCTCGAGGGCGAGGCCACCTCCAGCACGAAGCCCGGCGGGCGGCCCGCCTCCCAGACCCTGTAGGACGTCTCCGGCAGCGCCTCCAGGCCCCGCACCACGAACAGGTCCGGCACCAGCTTCTCTTCCTTGCTGCCTTCTTCGTAGTACAGGTTCATGTTCGCCCCGACCTGCACGAAGCGGGAGCCCGCGAACCGGTTGCGCAAGGTCGCGAGCGCATAGAGGATCGCGTCCACGTGCCGCGGGCTCTCGGCCATCGCCGTGCCGTCCGAGTACGGGTACTCGATGGCGGCGGCGGGCCGCTTCGCGGGCAGTGTCGTGGTTGCCATGAGAGCGCCGGGGGCGTCCTTTCTCAGGAGCAGCATAGCAGCCAGCCCGGCCGCTGCGGGTCTGCCGGCGTCGATTCCGTCCGGCCCTCGGCGGCGCGGAAGGGCTCCGTCCCCGAGCCACCGCCCTCGAGCCGCTGAACACGGCCCGATCGAACGGCTACCTGAACGGTGCATGACAAGAGTCGTAGGCCATTGATCTTAAGTGGGTTCTATGAGACTTGGAATACGAAGACTTGACGGACCTGGCGAAACCTGCCTTTAAGTCTGAGGATTTGTCTCGATCTTCGCTAGACAACCGTGTCTCGAAATATCCCGAGCCGAGACGAAACGCGGAAGAATCGAATTGAAGAAATAGGTCTAGCGGAAACATCGATATTTAGACGCATAGAATATGATAATTGGTAACTGCCCAGGTACACGGCTTCGGTTGAGTTGCGACGACGAGGGCGGCGGGCAGTGGGGCATAGGTAGCGGAACAGAACAGGCGGACAGGGGCCGGGGATGGCGGCGATTGGCAAGCGCTAGTGGAAGAGTCCGGCGGCGAGCATGATTGTGGGCAGACCGATCGTGTCGGCACGCAGTTCACACAGACAGACAAAACATGTATATATAAGAATGTTGCAAGCGCACAGGCGCTGGCGAGAGCATGCCGGGACAGTCCGAGGCAGAGCGGCGACAGGCGGGCGGGGACGTGCGCCTGGAGGACTTGCAAGCCGAGAACGAGCAGCTGCGGGCCACCCTCGAGCGCAAGGAGGCGGAGATTGCCGGCTTGCGGCAGCGCCTGGAGGAACTGGAGCGCCGAGTGGGGCTGAACAGCAGCAACAGCGGCAAGCCGCCGTCGAGCGACGGGCCAGCCAAGCCGCCGGCGCAGCAGCGCACGAAGAGCCAGCGGGGCCGCTCCGGCAAGCGCTCGGGCGGGCAGCGGGGGCACAAGGGCTCGACCTTGCGCCAGACAGACAGCCCGGATCGGATCCAGACCCACCTGCCGCCGAGTTGCGGGGCGTGCTCGGCGCCGCTGGCGGCGGCCGACACGCAGGGCGAGCCCCTGCGGCGGCAGGTGTTCGACCTGCCCGCGCCCCAGCCTCCGGTGGTGACCGAGCAGCAGGCGTTTGCCTGCCGCTGCGGATCCTGTGGCCGTGTGACGCGGGCGGCGTTCCCGGAAGGGGTGGGTGCGCCCGTGCAGTACGGCCCGCGGATCGCCGCCGTCGCGGTCTACCTGCAAAACGGGCATTTCCTGCCCGAAGAGCGCTTGGCAGAGGTCTTCCAGGACCTGTTCGGGGTCGCGGTTTGCTCCGCGACACTGGCGGGGATGACGCGCAAGGCGGCGGAGCGCTGGCGGAGCTGCAGCGAGCGCGTACGCGACATGATCGTGAGCCTGGACGGGGCGAAGCATCTGGACGAGACGGGCTTCCGGATCGGGGGGAAGACGCAGTGGCTGCATGTGATCAGCACGCGCTGGCTGACGTTCTACCGCACAAGCCCGCGGCGGGGCAGCCTGCTGGAGGGCCTGCGGGGCATTCTGGTGCACGATCACTGGAAGCCGTACTGCACCGTCCGGGACGTGCTGCACAGCCTGTGCAATGCGCATCATTTGCGAGAACTGCAAGCGCTAGTCGAGATCGACAGGGAGGACTGGGCGCGACGGATGCAGCTGTTGCTCAGACGGGCGAACCGGGCGGTGAGGATGGCTCTCGAGCGGGGTGTTCCGCTGCCGCGGGCGCTGGTGGAGCAGATTCAGCGCCGCTACGACCAGTGGGTCGGGGAAGCGCTGGCTTATCACGAGGCGCAGCCGCCGCTGCGACCGCCGCAGAAAGGTCGGCGGGGGCGCAAGAAGCGTCGGCCGGGACACAATCTCGCGTTGCGGCTGCGGGACCGCAAGCAAGACGTGCTGCGCGTCAGCGATCCCGGTGTCCCCTTCACCAACAACCAGGCGGAGCAGGACCTGCGGATGATGAAGCTGCGCATGAAGATCTCCGGCGGGTTCCGGTCCGAGCAGGGAGCGCAGGATTTCGCCACGTTGCGCAGCGTGCTCTCGACCGCGCGGAAGCAAGGCCGCAACCGCATCGAGGCCCTCTTGCAAGGGCCGGAGGTCCTGCTCGCAGGACTGAAATTTACTCGAACTAGCTGCCGCCCCGAGTCCCGATCGTCCGCCCCGGACTGCACCTTGTCAAGGCCGACGCACGCTCCACTCATCTAGTACTTGCGCAGGTCATCGGACCTACCTGGGGGGTGCAGGACATCATTTTGATCCGGGCTTGATTTAGCGGAACCGGTCTAGGAACGCCTTGTGTACCCATGCTCGATGGCGGCCCGTATCTTGACAAGTGATACTATCAAGACATGGACCGCCTCCCTCCCCCCTCCGCAACGATCCGCGCTCTGCAGCAACGGCGCGCCAGTATCCTGGCCAGCATCAGCGCCATCGGCGAACTGCGCTCCGGCACGGTGGTCGCAATCCACACCAAGTGCGGTCGCCCCGCCTGCCATTGCATGCAAGAGGGCGATCCCGGCCACGGCCCCTACTTCCGCCTCGTGTTCAACTCGGCGGGCAAGCAGACCACCCGCTCCCTCTCGGCCAAGAACGCCGCGCTGGTGCGCGCCGAAGTCGCCGAATGCCAGCGCCTGCGCCGCTTGACCGGAGAGCTGATCGAGGTCAGCGAGCAGCTCTCCGATGCCCGGTTCCAAGCCAGCGGCCCGCCCGCCCAGCGGCCCGCAAAAAAAAAGCCTGCGCGCAGGAGTTCGTCCCCGCCATCGAATCCGAGATCGCCCGCTTCGTAGCTCCCGCGGCCGCCGACTCCGTCGATTTCGAGGCGTTGGAGACCCCTGCGACAGCTCTCGAACTGGCGGCGCGGGCGGTGGAACGCCGCTTCAACGACGACCGCAGCGACCATGCCGGCCCGGCCCGGCCCGGCCCGTGCGGCCACACGGCACGCTACGCCGGCCGTCGGCCAAGACCTTCGAGACCGTCCTGGGCCCGCTCACCCTCCAGCGCGCTTACTACCACTGCCCGGACTGCGGCCACGGCTCTTTCCCGCGCGACCAAGCCCTCGGCATGGCCCGCACCGACCTGTCCCCGGGCGTGACCCGCATGACCGGCGCGGCCGCCGCGCTGGTCAGCTTCGCCCAGGCCAGCGGCCTGCTCGATGAGCTGGCCGGAGTGCGCGTGGGCACCAAGCACGTGCAACGCAGCGCCGAGGCCCTGGGCCGGGAGATCGCCGCCTTGGAGCGGCAAGGGCCGGATGCGCCGGCACCGCCTCCCGCCCCGACGGTGTATCTCGGCGTGGACGGGACCGGCGTCCCGGTGCGGGCGAGCGAGACCGCCGGGCGCCCCGGCCAGCAGCCCGACGGCTCTGCCCGCACCCGCGAGGCCAAGCTCGTCGTTGTCTGGACGGCCGAATCACGCGACGACCAGGACCGTCCCGTGCGCGACCCGGGCGCGGCCAGCTACTCGGCCTCGATCGACAGCGCGGCCAGCCGCGACACCGATCCCGACCCGTCCGAGTGCGCCCGGCGCATCCGGCGCGAGGCCGAGCGGCGCGGCTTCACCCTCGCCCGGCGTCGGGTGATCCTGGGCGACGGAGCTACCTGGATCTGGCGAGTCTGCTCAGAGGACTATCCCGGCGCGATCCAGATCCTCGATCTCTGGCACGCCAAGGAGAGGCTCTGGGAAGTGGCCAAGGCGCTCTTTGCCCGCGACAAGACCCAGATCGAGGCTTGGGCGCGCGCCCGCTGCGACGACCTGGAGCGCCGCCCGACGGCCTGCTCGCCACCTTGCGCGCCCACACCGGCACCTGCCCCGAACCCGGCCAGTGCGCCAACTATCGAGAACAACCGCAGCCGCATGGGCTACCCGGAGTTCCGTGCCCAGGGACTGTGCGTGGGCTCGGGAGTCGTGGAGTCCGGCTGCAGCACGGTGGTCGGCCGCCTCAAGCGCTCGGGAATGTACTGGACCGTCAACGGCGCCAATGACATCCTTGCCCTTGCAGCGTCCGAGCGGCAACTACGAGGACTTCTGGGCTCAACGGACCGAAAATCCCTGAAATCCAAACATAGTGTCCTGCACCCCTACCTGGGCAGTTACGATAATTGAAAGAAAGCACCAAGAATGTATCTCATGCAGTGCCTTTCCGGATTGTCCTCCTCAACAAAAGGGGATGTCAAAGGCATTATACCCTCAGACGACCAAGGCCTAGACTCGTCTCCTTCTTCACAAGAATCTTGCGCACCGACGGTGCCAGATTTCTGCAAAAAAAGATTGACTTAGGTCGCAATGGGGAGTATGAATGAGTCCGAGTGAGGAAGGAGGCCCTGCATGCGCTCGCGAATGCTTTTCATTTCACTTCTAATTTTGGTCCCAGCGCTTCCGTTGCTTGCGCAAATCAACACCGGAACGATTCTTGGGACGGTTCAGGATGCCCAGGGAGCGGTCGTTCCGGGTGCTGACATCACGGTCACACTTTCCAGCTTGGGCGTCTCCGTCGTTCTAAGCACCAACGAAGCCGGCGTGTACCAAGCCGCGGGCCTGAGACCAGGTGTCTACCGGATTCGAGCCGAGACGGAAGGTTTCAAGACAGCGATCAGAGACGAGATTCGGCTCGCCATCCAGCAGCGTCTAGAGATCGGTTTCATCCTTGAAGTCGGTGACGTCACCGAGCAAGTCGAGGTCGTAGCCCCGGTGGTAGCTGTGGAGGCCGAGAGCGGCCAGCTCGGCACCGTCATCGATTCCGATGCGATTGCGGACCTCCCGCTCGATGGGCGGCGCTACTCGGACTTGATTCTACTGAGTCCCGGCGCAGTCCCGGCACCCGGAGCGCGGTCGAATCCGCGCGAGGCCAGAATCAACGTCGACGGCAACTTCTCGCTCCAGAACTACTTTGCCCTCAATGGAGTCGACAACAATACGTTTACGACCAATGGACAAGAACGGAGTCCGCAAGCGGTCCAGCCTCCCCCCGACGCTCTCCAGTCCTTCAAGATTCAGACTCGGACCTACGACGCCGAGTTCGGGTGGAGCCAGGGCGCGGTCATCAACGCCGAGATCAAGTCGGGCGCGAACAGGATTCACGGTTCCGGCTGGTACTTTCTTCGCAACGACAAGTTGAACGCCAACAACTTCTTCAACAACGCAGCTGGAGTGGAAAAGGGGGCCGAGCGCCGAGGCCAGTACGGACTCACCTTGGGCGGGCCGATTGCGCAGAATCGGACCTTCTTCTTTGCCGATTACCAGCGCACGGACGCCAACAAGGCCGGTGGCGCGAACGGCACGGTTCCAACGGCGCAAATGAAGCAAGGCATCTTCACGGGGGACCGCGACCTAAAGATCGACCGGGATGCCAACGGCACTCCCTTCTATCCGGAGATCGTGCCTTGCGTCGACGAAGTCAACGACATCCTCAATCTCGCGGCGAGCCGAACAGACGGACGGCCTTGCGCCGACCCGGCCGGCACGGCGCTTGGTGCGCTATATCCAGATCCCAACTCCGGGAAATTCGGTTACCAGTCCGCTCTCGACGTTCCGCTTGCGCAGAACTCCTTCGATGTCAGGATCGACCACAATTTTTCGGACAAGGACTTTCTGTATGCTTCCTACAGCTTTCTGCAGACTGACACCGTTGTCGAGCAGGGTCCGTTTCCGAACCCGCTGGCCACAGGGGGATTCACGGCCAATAGCTATGTCCGCGGGCAACTGATGGCGCTGACCTGGAACCGGATCTTCAGTCCGTCCGTGTTCAACAGCCTTCGATTCGGATTCAATCGCATCTATTCGACGTCCGATCCCATCGCACCCGAAGGTGACGCCGGGCCGGACTACGGACTGAATTCCCTGCCCGGGACGTTCGCTTTCGGCCTCCCTCCGATCCGCGTTTCCGGCTACACCTTGCTAGGCACTTCGGAGTGGAGGCCCCAGTTCCAGGTTTCGCAGGTTTTTCAGTTGCTGGACAACCTCAGCTTGGTTCGGGGAAAGCACTCGCTCAAGCTCGGATTCGAATACAAGCGGGCGATGAACGAGTACCTGGACGTCAAAGCTCCCAACGGCCGCTACATCATTCCCAGGAGCTATGTCGGGGACGGATTCGCTAACCTTCTGCTGGGCAACGTCGGCAGAGTCGAAGCCACTTCGGCACTGGTGCCTCATACCTACACCGACGGTGCCATGTTCTACCTGCAGGATTCCTTCAAGGCCACGTCCAACCTCACGCTCAACTTCGGGGTCCGGTACGAATACTTCACACCGATTATGGAACGGGACAACCTCATGTCCAATTTCGATCCCACTGCGAACGGAGGCCGGGGAGCGTTGATCACCGCGAATCCCGGGGATCTCGGCCAAGTCCCGTGCTCGTTCGAATGCGTGCAGCGAGTGCAGGGAGACGGCATCTTCAGCAGGGCTCTGGTCCATCCCGACCGCAACAACTTGGCGCCTAGGTTCGGAGCGGCCTATCGCATCGGCAAGCATACAGTCATCAGAGGCGGCTACGCGATTTTCTACCAAGCGATCGACAGGCTGGGCAGTTCGGCCGCGCTTTCGTTGAACCCCCCTCAGCTGATCGAATTCCGCGGACTCGAGTCGCAGTTTGACGAGCCGCCGAAGCTGCTGCTGAGCCAGCCGTTTCCCGGGGGGAGCAACGAGTTCAATCCGCAGCGCATCGATCTCCGAAGTCGCAGCTTCTTCGAAACGGCGCCTTGGTCCCAGCAGTACAGCTTCGGGTTCCAATTCCAACTCCAAGAGAGTTATTTGATGGATATCTCGTACGTGGGTGGAGACTCCAACCGGATCCGCAAGCTCCAGGCCCTGAACCAAGGTCGCTTACACGCGGATGGAACGGTGTCGCACCCCTTCCCGGACTGGGCGCGCTTGAGCGACCATCTGGCCAGCAATGGCAACGCCAACTACAACGCCCTGCAGATGAGCCTGCGGCGCGCGATGGTCGGGGGATTGGCCTTCAACATGAACTACACCTGGAGCAAAGCGCTGGGGGATACGCAAGACAATCTCTCGGGCGGAGCGTCCTTCAGCAATGTCCGGCCGCAGAATGCCTATGATCTGGCAGCCGACTACGGACGGCTGGTCTTTGACCAGACGCATCGGTTCGTGTTCAATTGGATTTGGGAAATCCCGTTTGCGAGCGACGGGCCTGCGCGCCACGTCCTGGGCGGCTGGCAGTTCAATGGCATCTGGAGTTCCACCTCCGGCGCTCCCATCGGCATCCGCGGCCCCGACCGGAGCCGAACTCGGAGCCAGAACGCCCGGGCGGACTGCATCGGCAACCCGGAGGGCCCGAGGACCGTCGCGCAGTTCTTCAATACGTCGGCGTTCGCAATTGCCCAGAACGGGACCTTCGGCAACTGCGGAGTCGACAGCTTGAGCGGCTGGCCGCATCACAATTTCGACCTTTCCCTCTTCAAGAATTTCGATCTGGGGTTCAGCGAAGACGCCAAGTTGCAGGTCCGGTGGGAGTTCTTCAACGCCTTCAATACACCTCAGTTCAACAATCCGAACAACAGGGTGGATAGGGGCCAGTTCGGCAGAACTACCGCGGTTCTGGATCCCTTGAGGGAGGGCCGAGTCATTCAATTCGGGTTGAAGTTCATTTTCTAGCCGACCTTCCAGCCGGTGGGCTCGCGTCTCGGCCCGCCGGCTGCCTGGCCTGCAAGCGCGCAAGCCGCTCGCGGCCCGTCCGCGGATCGGGCAAACCTGCAGGTCGATCACAAATGCCGACAGAACAATCTTCCCAGGAAGACTCCGCAGAGGGCCTGATCCGTGGTCTGGGGCTGAAGGAAGCTGTCTCGGCCAACGTGGTCGAGATGCTGGGCATCGGACCCTTTATCACCATCCCAATCCTGATTGCGGCCATGGGTGGGCCCCACGCCATGCTGGGGTGGCTGCTGGGGGCGGCGCTAGCCATCTGCGACGGCTTGGTGTGGGCCGAGCTGGGAGCGGCGATGCCGGGAGCTGGAGGTTCCTACATCTATCTCAGGGAAGCCTACGGCCCCAAGAAGATGGGCCAGCTGATGTCTTTCCTCTTCGTCTGGATGATCTTCTTCACCGCCCCGCTTTCGGTGGCGACCGGGGCCGTCGGGTTCGCCCAGTACGTCCAGTATCTGGGACCTGAAATCTCTCCTCTGACAACTCAGTTCATCGCGGTAGGTCTGTGCCTGCTTGTCACGTTCGCGCTCTACCGCGGGATTCGCACGATCGGCCGACTCTCTTTCGTCCTCATGCTGGTCGCGGTAGGAACGATTCTCTGGGTGATCGTCTCAGGGCTGTTCAACATCCGCAGCGACCTTCTCCTCGACATTCCCGATGGATCGTTCTCCTGGTCCTGGGAGTTCGTTTCGGGCCTGGGCGGTGCTGCGCTCATCGGCATCTACGGGTACGGCGGCTACAACAATATCTGCTTCCTGGGGGGAGAGGTCAGGAACCCAAGCCGGAACATTCCTTTCGCTGTCATCGCCTCGATCGCCCTAGTGGCACTCCTATACATCTTCCTGAACACCACGATTCTCGGTGTGGTCCCCTGGCGTGAGGCGATGGCCTCGCAACATGTTGTCTCCGACTTCATGGAAATCGTCTACGGATCCTGGGCCGCCCAGGTCCTGACCTATCTGGTCCTGGGCGCATCGGCCGCATCGGTTTTTGCCTTGCTGCTCGGCTATTCGAGAATCCCCTACGCCGCCGCCAAGGACAAGAGGTTCTTCTCGGTTTTTGGCAAGCTGCACCCGACCAAGCGCTTTCCTCACGTCTCGCTGCTAACACTGGGGCTCGGCTCGACCGTCTTCTGTTTCTTTGACCTCGGAGACATCATTCAGGCGCTCATCGTGATCCAGATCATTATCCAGGTGCTGGGGCAGATCGTCGCCGTGACTCTGATCCGAAAGTATCGGCCCGATATTCGCCGTCCCTTCCAAATGTGGGGGTACCCGATCCCCAGTCTCGTGGCCATGACCCTCTGGCTGCTCGTGCTCGTCTCGACCGGACCCGCAATCGCAGGGTTGGGGCTGCTAGTGCTAGCTCTGGGGACCAGTCTTTACATGTTTAGAGCCCGCCGGGTGGGCGAGTGGCCGTTCGGCCAGCAGCCTGTTGGCGAATCGTAAGCACCTGGCCGGCCTTGACCTCGTTCAAGATCGAGGTTTGGCCGCTAGGCCAGCGAATTTCCACGGAGTCGGCTCGGGCATGGTCGCCCAATCCGAAATGGAGCACGAGTTCGCTCTGAGAAAGGTAGCTTCCACCGCTCTGAACTTCCCGCATCTGCAAGAGCTCGCCCGCCTGGACCCTGACCTGCGCACCCACAGCGAGACGATTTCCGCCTGTCCCGACGAGGCGGACTCGCAGGTGCTGATTCCCGGCGCTGCTCTGATTCCAGAAAAGCGTGGGCCCAGAGTCGATGTTGTTGAGGATCAGGTCCAACCTCCCGTCGCCATCGAAATCGGCGGTGGCCGCTCCCCGGCTCGACCGCTCGTGGTCGAGATGCAGGAGATCAGGCTGTTCCTGAAACCGACCGGTTCCCAAATTGCGAAAGAGAAGGCTCTGCTGGCCGTACGGTGCTACCGATGCTAGCTCGAGTTGATCGACATTGGGGAAGACGTGTCCGTTGGCCACGAATATGTCGAGCCAACCATCGTTGTCGACATCCAAGAAGAGCGTGCCCCAGCCAACGAACGGGAGCGTGGGGCGGTCCAGTCCCGCTCGGGTCGTGACATCTGAGAAATTAAGGTCACCCTCATTGCGGTAGAGCGTGTTGTAGTCCTCGGAAAAGTGGGTAACGTACAGCGAGAGACGGCCCTGATTGAGAAAATCCCCGGCCGCGACACCCATCCCCGCCTGCTCGACTCCGTGGGCATTGAAGGCCACACCGGACAGGAGTCCGATTTCTTCGAATACCGCCTTGCCCATGTTCCTGTAGAGAAGGTTGGGCGTCGAATCGTTGGCTACAACAAGATCCGGCAAGCCGTCGTCGTCCAGATTCGCGAAGAGCGCCCCGAGCCCGAAGTAGGCTTGCGGGTCATCCAGCCCGCCCGCACGGGATTTCTCCTCGAAGGTGCCATCGCCGCGATTAACGAAGAACGAGTCGCCGGCACCCTTCAGACCATGCGGGCCGCACATGACGGGCAGCCCGAGATACTTGCATCCCAGACCTGGCCTTCCCATCGAACCGTAGGCCGGACTTCCCGGCTCGGGCAGATTGCTCGGGTCTAGCTCGATGTAGTTGGCAACGAACAGATCCAGATCGCCATCGAGGTCGACATCAGACCAGGCCGAACCGGTCGACCAGCGGGAATCGCCCACGCCCGCTTGCTCGGTGCCGTCCTCAAACGTCCCGTCGCCCAGATTGCGCAGGAGTTGGTTGGGACCGTAGGAAGTGATGTAGAGATCGGGAATGCCGTCCGCGTTGTAGTCGGTGACCGAGCAGCCCATGCCCCAATGGCCGTTTCCTCCGGCACCCGCCTCTTGTGTGACTTCTTCGAAGCGGCGACCGCCCCGATTGCGGAACAGGGCGTGCTGCAAGCGGGAGGGTTTACTATTCTGGAACTCTTCCAAGAGCCCTCCGTTTACGAAGTAGAGATCTGGGCGGCTGTCCGAATCGTAGTCGATGACGCAGACTCCAGCTGAAATTGCTTCGACGATATAACGCTTTTGGTGATCCCCGCTGATCAAACGGAATCTGCCCAGGCCGGCGGCTTCGGCCGCTTCCAAGAAGCGCGGCTGCGACAAGGCCTGGCCTAGCAAAGAAGGCACGCGGTGTGGCAACAACGCAACAGCGGCAAGAAGAAAAAGCCACCGGCAGCGACGCACGGCGATCACCGGCCTCGAGGCCCGGCCTCGTCGGCCAGCCGTCTTGGGGCCAGCAAGTCGGTCCACGCGAGTGCGACCTCAGCCCGCATGCGGCTCTTGGCACGGAACAAGCCAAACCGTCGTCTGGAGCAATCCCGCAGCTTGCTTGCACTGCTGATCCCCTGATCGCGGGGACTCGTGCCAGCCCGGGCTTGCACGTCGAGATCCGGTCCCACTCGAGGGCCAGGAGCAGTCGCGCTTAGGCGTTGGCACGTGGCCGCTTCAGCCACGCCCATTCCGAGCAATCCCGCCACGGTCACCCCAAGTATCTCCGCCTGTGCTCGTTCCGTCCGTTCCGCCTGCCGTTCGCTGAGTCGGCGCTGATCTCGGGTACTGATTGCTGTACGGGCCGGAGAGCCAGGTTCTCAGCCAACGGGGCACAACCGTGTTCAGTATAGTGACCCAACCGAGCGACTCGTTCGCATCGCGCGCGGCGCAGTGAGAAGCTCCGCTAGACACACAGACTGCGAGGTGTGGCCAGCACAGCTCCCGCATGGGCGTTCTCTTCCGAGCGAGCCCTTTGTTGCGCGGCCTAGCAAGGCAGGAGATTCGAGTCAGGGCGGCGACGACGTTGCAGTCAACATCATCCGACCGCCGAGTGCCCTCTCAGAAGCACTGGAACTCCCTGTCAAAGGCCCCTGCGGCCCATGGTAGGCTGATGCCGCCGGACCAGTTCGGATCCCAGACTCCTGGCTAGCCAGGAGGGGGATTCTGCGTCGAGCTGTGTGGCAGCTGGTAGTCGTTGAGTCGCTAGGTGATCTGGAAGGAAGTGGGTGCTGAGATCCAACCGGCCGCTGCATACCCGTTTGAAGATCGTGTGCTCGAAGAGGATTGGCGGTGGATAAGGCACCGGCTAGGTTCGTGTCAAACTCCGGTCGCCGAGAATCGGAGTTGCCAGATACCCTACACTGATTTCCTGATGGCTCCTCCTCGGAAGGGCAGCCAGGACAAGGCAGTCAACAGACTCAGATGGAAGTCCCTTGCGCGTCGTGCCGTGCAGGCTTGCATGATCGGGTTCGTCTTGCTGAGCGGCTTCCAGCCACTGCCCGGGATGCCGGAGGCTCAGATCCCCTCCGAGGCCGTTGGCGAATTCGACCTTGCACTAGATCACTTTCGCTCCGGACGGTACGAGTCGGCGCTAGGGGTGATCGAGCCACTCGGCCGACGTCACCCCGAGGTCGCAGAGATTCAGCACTTGCTGGCGATCATTCTCGATCTCAATCGGAGGCCGGAAGAGGCCAACCGCCACTTCCGGCGGGCCGTCGAACTCCAGCCTGCGTCGGTTGCACTCCGGACGAACTTCGGTGCCAGTTTGATGCGACTCGGGCACGCGTCGGAGGCAGCGGGGCAATTCCGCATGGCCTTGGAACTGGAGCCGAATCATCCGACGGCAAGCTTCAACCTGGGGACAATACTGTTGCAGCAGGGCCAATTCGAACAGGCCCTCCCTTGGCTGGAAAAGGCTTTCTTGATTCAGCCGGACGTCTATGAGAACGCCTACCAACTCGCCTACTGCCGGTTCTTGCTGGGGAAGTACGAGGCGGCAGACACAGTTCTGAAGAAGCTGGCGGGCCCAGTGACCTCTCGGGCGGAATTGCGGTTCTTGAAGGCGCTCACCGAACGGGCGCTGGGGCGTGTGGACCGAACTCACGAGGTCTTGCAAGAGATTCGACCGCTTTTGAATCGCCAGCCGCAGCTGCAGTTTCAGGCCGCATTGCTGCTCTTGAGTCAGGGCCTGCTGGAACCTTCCGAAGAACTGCTCCGATTGGTGACTGAACAGCTGCCTGCTTCCTATCCGGCCCATCTCAACCTCGCGCTTGCTCAAAAGAGGCTGTCGAAGTTGCCGGAAGCCACCCAAGCGGCAAGGACCGCTCTCGCCCTGGAAGAAACTGCAGAAATTCACTTGCTCCTGGCGGATCTACTGGAGGCTCAGGGGAAGCCCCTTGAGGCTGTGGATCATTTCCGGCAGGCGGTGGTGCTCGAACCCAGTCCGGCCAACTACTTCGCACTGGGCTATGAGTTTCTGATTCACTGGAACTGGGAGGCTGCAGCCCAAGTCTTTTCGGCCGGTCTCGAGAGCGAACCCGGCTCCTGGCATCTCTGGGTCGGCGCGGGCGCTGCCGCGCTCGGTCTGACGCGGTACGAGGATGCAACACGAGCCTTCTTGAGCGCTGTCAAGTTGAGACCAGACGAGATGGCGGGCTATCATCTCCTCTCGCAAGCGTTCGACCAGTCGGAACAGGCTTTCGGTGACGCCGTGCTTTCCTTCCGGGAACTACTCAATCGGGATGCGGCGAATCCGTGGGCTCGTTACTTCGAGGCATTGGCGACGTTCCGCCAGGCTTCCCGGCTAGGAGATTCGAGCCAATTGGAAGCCCGGGTCGAAGCGCTAACGCAGCTGACTCGAGAGAACCCTCGCTTTCTGGAAGCGCAGCTGCTGTTGGGCGAGACCCGATTCGAACTCCGGAACTGGGCCGGTGCCGTCGAGGCGCTCCAGCAAGTTGTCCAGCTCGACCCGAATCATGTGTCGGCCCACTACCGGCTAGGACTTGCGCACCAGAGGTCGGGCCATTCGCAGGAAGCGCGACAGATCCTCCAGCGGTACCAACTATTGAAAACCCAGGAGGACCAGACAACCGGGGAGAGAGTCGCAGTGACCACTCGGTTCATTGTGGAGCTTAAGCAGGATGACGGACTCCGCTAACCCGGAGCAGCTGGTCTGCGCGGGCGAGTTCTTCACGGATCTGATCTTCTTCGACCTGGAACGGCTCCCGTGCTTGGGCCAGGAAATCAAGACCGACGACTTCGCCATCTCGCTCGGTGGCGGAGCGGCGATTACCGCTACCGCTGCAGCCCTGCTGGGGCGCCCGACCAAGCTGGTCACGGTTTGGGGCGGGTCGATGATGGACGCCGAAGCAAGGAGCCGCCTGGAAGCGGCGGGTGTTTCTTGCTCGTGGTCCCAGCACAGACCGGACGTGATGTCCGGGGTCAGCGTGGCGGTCTCCACGCGGCAGGATCGATATTTCCTGACCCACGTTGGTGCCAACCGCGTCGTAGAGGAGCACTTGCTCCGCCCGGAGACTCTGGCGCGCATCAGTCTCGCCGGCCATGTCCACTTTGCCCTGACTCCCAGTCGGTGGGAGGTGTTCCGGACGACGGTCAGGCAACTCCGGAACCGCGGAGTGACCGCGTCCTGGGATCTGGGCTGGGATCCCGCAGCAGGCCGTTCCCAAGGCTTCCGCGATCTTTGTCAAGAGCTGGACGTGCTGTTTCTTAATGAGATGGAGGCGCACAAGTATGCTGGGGTCTCGTCGACGCGACAGGCGCTGGAACATTTCTCCCGTCCGCGCAATACTGTGGTCATCAAGCAGGGTGCAGCGGGCGCCGTTGTCTCGCAGAATGCAGCTTCGCCTGTTCGAATGGAGGGGGTCGATGTCGAGGCGGTCGAGAGCACCGGTGCAGGCGACGCGTTTGCCGGAGGATTCCTGCATGCATGGATGGGGGGTAAGACCGTGGGCGAGGCGCTCCTGTCGGGGAACATCTGCGGGGGGTTGTCGACCCGCTCGCCAGGCGGGGTGCAGGCATTGCCGACTCGGGTGGAATTCGAAGAGCGATTTGAACGGCTGGCCAGCGAAGGAATCCTAAGGGAATAGTTGGCATGAAACTGACGATCATTGGCGGCGCGGGAGTTCGAATTCCACTAGTTACGAACGGGTTGTTTCGCGAAGAAACGACCCTGGCCGTCGACGAGCTGTGCCTGTTCGACACCAATCCAGAGCGCGCGGAAACCATCGCTCGCATTGCGCAGGCCATGGCCAGACGCTCCGGCGGAACGCTCCGGATCTCACTTCCCAGGACCTTGGAAGAGGCTCTGGATGGGTGTTCGTTCGTCGTCTCGAGCATTCGAGTGGGCGGAATCAGCGGTCGGGTTCAAGACGAGAGGATTGCGCTCGAGCACGGGGTGCCGGGGCAGGAAACGGTCGGACCGGGAGGGTTCGCCCTCGCCCTGCGCACCATCCCCATCCTCGTAAGGTATGCCCGCAAGGTTGCCGAACTGGCCCCTCGCGCGTGGATGATCAACTTCACGAATCCCGTCGGCATCATGGCCGAGGCGTTCATCCGGGACGGAATCTCCGACCGATGCATCGGCGTCTGCGACACGCCGCGGGAGCAATTCCTGCATCTCGCCGAGGCTCTTGGCATTCCGCTCGAACGGGCATCCTTCGACTACTTCGGCCTGAATCACCTGGGATGGATCCGAGCCATCCTGGTGGACGGCCGTGACGCCATGCAGGATCTGCTGGCGTCGGACGAGGCGCTGGAGAGGGCATATCCTATTCCACTCTTTTCAAAACCGTTTCTGAGAAAGCTGGGACTCCTGCCCACGGAATACCTCTTCTACTACTATTCGACTCGCGAGGCCTTCCGCAAGACACTGGCCTCAGGGGATACCCGCGGAGGGCTGATCCAAAGGCTGGAATGCCAACTGATGCAGTCGGTGACCGAGGCCGGCCGCAACGAGACAGGGATTCTGGAGGCGTACGACCTCTATCTCGCGAGTCGAAATGCCTCCTACATGGCGATTGAAACGGGGGGGGCGTGCGAGACGGGCCGCTTGGACGCGGCAAGGGAGAACCTCTACCAGAGCGCGGCGGGCTACGAGCGGATCGCCCTTGACGTGATTGGCGCGATCTACAACAACCGGCCCCGGGTGATGCCGGTGGACGTTGCCAATCAGGGGGCCATTCAAGACCTCGGCTGCGAGACCGCAGTGGAAGTCCCTTGCTCGATCGACTCCAACGGCGCTCGACCGCTGGCCGCCGGACACCTTCCAGAACAGATTCGAGGCCTCCTTCTCCAAGTGAAGGAATTCGAGCGAATCACGGTGGCCGCCGCGCTGCAGGGCTCGCGTTCGCTGGCCATAGATGCCTTGACCGCCAATCCCCTGGTCGAACGCCGCGAGTTGGCAGAGCAGCTGGTGGCCGCGTACCGGCGAGCTCATGCACCGTGGCTGGATTATCTGACCTAGGGCCAACGGGGCAGCGTGTCGAAGGAGAATGCCTCACCGGATAAGCTTGCGGACGAGAAGGCTGCTTGACCCGATTTCCGGACAGCCTGATCGCCGTTGGGTGTCGATCGGTCTACCGAGTCTCCTCTGAATGTCAAGCGCGGGATGCCAGCACGGCCCAGAGGATCGTACCGTGGAGTGTTTCGACACTCCTGTGGATGGACCGTGGTCGCTTCCGACTCTACACTAAGACCGTCATTCGAGATTTGAGTCACGCTTCATGACTCAGGGAGGCTACGATGCAACTTCGGTTTCAGAACCTTGACTGGGTTCTTTCCGCCCTGCTGACCTCGTGCGGTCTGGTTGGTTCGGCGCAATTCGCGATCGCCCAGTCCGGACCGAGCCTGGACCGCGTCTTGACGCTGGCCGAGTCCAGGACCGGACCCCACTCGCTTTCAGTCGATCGGGGCGCTACTGGCCTCTGGCAGCGCCTTCTGCGGCTGCAGACGACGGCGAGCGTCCTTTACACCACAGCCCATCCGGACGACGAACAGGGGGGCACGCTGACGTACCTGAGTCGCGGGCAGGGCGTGCGCACCTCGCTGCTGACCCTCAACCGGGGAGAGGGGGGTGCCAATGCGATCGGGGCCGAGCTGTTCGACGGGCTAGGCTTGATTCGCACCGAGGAGCTGCTCGTTTCCGATCGCTACTACGGCCTTGACGACCAGTACTTCACAACTCTGATCGACTACGGCTACTCCAAGAATCTGGACGAGGCTCTCCGGCAATGGGGCAGGGAGAACGTTCTGCGGGATGTCGTGAGGGTCATTCGGATCAATCGCCCCCTGGTTCTTGTCTCCCGCTTCTACGGCGGTCCGAGAGACGGTCACGGGAATCACGAAACTGCGGGCGCCGTGACGCAGGAAGCATTTGCACTGGCAGGAGATCCGGATCAGTTTCCCGAGCAGGTCCGCGAAGAAGGGCTCAGGCCCTGGCAGCCGCTCAAGCTCTACCGGAGCAATCTCCGTTCGAGACGCGTGTCGGGTCCAGGCGGCGAGCCACCCGATCACCGCTGGCATCTCGACATCAACGTGGGGACATTCAGTCCGTGGCTAGGGGAGAGCTACGAGGAGTTCTCCGGCCTCGGGTTGAGCTTTCAACGCTCCCAGAATAGCGGCCGCCGCCGCGAGCGTTCCGGGGCCTATCACCACTATTTCGAGAGGGTAGAGAGCCGCGTCGAGGCTCCCGAAAAAGAATCCGGATTCTTCGATGGGGTTGACACGTCACTATCGGGCGTCTATGGGCTCCTCGGCAGCACTCCGCCCGAGGGCGTTTCCGCAGTGCTCTCGGAAATCGAGAGCCGAGTCAAGGACTCGGTGGCCGCCTACAACGTCCACAATCCCGTCGCGGTCGTGCCCTTTCTGGTGCAGGGGCTGAGCCTGACGCGCGAGGCGATCGGGCTGTCCCAAGGCCATGACGAGGCCCTCTTCCTCCTGACGATCAAGGAGCGGCAATTCCAGGACGCCATCAATACGGCACTGGGACTCCAGTTCCGGGCCGTGTCGGCACCGTTCGGCTCCGGCGCCGCGAGTACCCCCTTCTCGCAGCCAGCCACGATGGGCACGGTTGTCCCCGGCCAACGATTCCAAGTGGATGTATCTCTGGTCAACCCCAGCAGCATTCCAATTCGAACCGAGCGAATTTCCTTGGAAGGCACCGGGAATTGGGGGATTGAGGGGGATTCTCAGCCCGCTGAGTCGCTGCGGTCCGGAGATCAGCTCGCGACTGCGTTCGCAGTCACGACGCCTCGCGACGCTACTCTTTCGCGGCGCTATTTTCAACGCGAGTCGATCCAGGACAGCCGCTACAGCATTCGAGAGCCGGAATACCTGCATCTGGCCGGCCGCGAGCCGGCGCTCTCGGCCGCAGTCGACTACTCGATCGGGGGGCAGTCGGTCCGAGCGAGCGCAGTGGTGTATCGCCGGGAGGCGAATCTCCCGTACGGGCACGAGTTTCGCGAGTTGAAGGTCGCGCCAGCCCTTGTGGTGAACGTGTCCCCTGCCAATCTGATCGTCCCTCTAGGTTCGACCCGGAATCCCGTGTCGGTGGATGTGGAGTTGTTCAACAACCAGATTGGAGGAATCCAAGGCGAGCTCGCTCTGGAATTGCCCGACGGTTGGCTTGCCCAGCCCAGCCAGCAGACCTTCCAGTTTTCCCAGTCCAACGCCCGGCGGAACTTCAGTTTCTCGGTCACGGTGCCCAAGCTCCGCGAGGAGACCTACGACCTGCAAGTCGTCGCCCGAGCGGAAGGCGAGGAATTCCGGGACGGCTATCAGGTCATCCGCCATCGAGACTACGACGTTCGATACCTCTACCAAGATTCGCTGACCCGGATCACAGGCGTCGATGTCAAGATCGCTCCCCGTTTGAAAGTCGGCTACGTCATGGGCGTTGGAGACGAAGTCCCGAGCGGAATCGAACAGCTGGGGGCCGAGGTCACTCTTCTGGGCACCGATGACTTGGCTACAGGGAGCTTGGACGCCTACGGAGCGATCGTGGTCGGCACTCGAGCCTATGCGGTGCGCCAGGACTTGATCAGCTACAACCAGCGGCTGCTGGAGTATGCTCGCGCCGGCGGAAATCTGATCATTCTCTATCAAACGCAGGAGTTCGTTCCCGGAAAGTGGGCCGCTTTTCCGGCCGATCTCCCCCGAAGGGCCGAGGAAGTCTCGGAGGAAGATTCACCTGTGAGAATCCTCGCCCCCGACCACTCGGTCTTCCGGCGACCCAACAAGATTGTCGCGGCCGATTTCGACGACTGGGTGGAGCAGCGCGGTTCCAAGTTCTTTTCCAGTTGGGACGAATCGTATGTTCCCCTGATCGAGACTCAGGATCAGGGGCAAGAACCCCAGAAGGGAGGGTGGTTGACGGCCCAGTACGGCAAGGGCCACTACACGTATTTCGCCTATGCCGTCCATCGACAGCTGCCCTATAGTGTGCCGGGAGCGTATCGCATCTTCGCCAACCTGCTATCGCTCGGCCGCTGATTGGAGTGACACCGTTGATCCGAGGCTGTTTGCTGCCTGGAAGGTAATGCGATCGCTTCCTCCATACGTGCCGAAAGCCGTTGGCCTGGGCAGTATCGCAAGCCCGGAGGCGAACGAGAAACCGCTCGGGTAGTGTCGGGAATCTCTCGCAGGGTTGTCAGTTGGCCGGCGCTTCGGCCCTCAGCAGAACCGGGCGAGATAGTCGTGCCCGGGCTCGCTCGAGACGCTTCTGGGGGTAGCTCCTCGTTGCGCTCGCGCAGGTACTCCATTTGCGGATAGCGCCCGGTTTCCGGTCGGCTCCGTAGCCCATGTTTAACATGCGATTTAAGTAAATTACTGACCAGACAGGGGTTAAGGGGGGCAATGGAAGCGTGGTTGCACTACAAAGTGCGCGCTAAAGTCGATCGACCTGGAATCAGAGCACGATTTTGCTGGTCTTGCCGGGCAGTTCCGCAATGCCGAGAGACTGATACAGGGGCTGGAGTTCGTCTTCCGGAGGCGTGGTCCGGCGCAAGTGCAGCGTCTGGCCGTTGGCGCACTGGATCGTGGTGGTCACCCGGCGCTGGGTGCCCAGGATCGCGCGCAGGGTGGTCCAGCTGGCGTGCTCGCCGTGCTGCTTGAGCTTGCGCCGGATCACCTGCACCGCCTGGTAGGCCAGCACCGTGATGAAGAGGTGTCCCTCGGAGCGCTCCGGCTTGCTGTGGTAGATCGGCCGCAGGCCCAGTTCGGATTTGAGGCAGCGGAAGACCGCTTCCACATCGGTGAGGCCAATGTAAGCCCGCCACATCGCTGCGGCCTCCCAGCTGGTGTCGTTGCTGCGCAGGCAGTACACGCCGGGATGGGTCGCCCGCGAGTCCGGCTTGGGCTCGCGCTGCCAGCGCACCGCGGCTGCCAGCTGGCCTGCCTCGTCGGCCTCGACCGTGATCCGGTAGTGCTGGGAGGCGCCCTGGCTGCGCTCGCAAATCCGGCCCACGCGCTGCTGCACCGCCTCCAGCTTGCGCCGTGCGCGGGGCCGGGACAGCCCCGCGTGCAGCTTCTCCAGCTCCTGCTCCAGTCTCTGCGCGCGACGCTCCTCGATCGCCTGCTCCTTGTTGTGGCGCTGCCGCGAGTAGCAGTGCAGGCGCGCTTCCTTGCCGTCCTCGCTGGTCAGCTTGTGCACCAGCACCTCCTCGCCGGAGGCTGTCTGCAGGGCCTGCGCCTCGGCTCGGTCGAACTGGCGCTTGGCCTCGCGGCTGACCGCCAGGTAGAAGTAGCCCTGCTCGCGCAGCCAGGCCAGGGTCTCCTCGGTGGCGATGCCGCGATCCAGCACCACGTGCGAGCCCTGCGGCACGAGGAACTGGCGCTTGGCGAGCCCCTCCAGCACCTTCTGCAGGGTCTTGGCTTCGCACGCGTTGCCGGCGAAGACCTGCGAGCGGCGCACGAAACCGCTGGCGTCGAGCACGAGGGCGAGGGTCAGCAGGGGACAGTCCGACCGGCGCTCCTTGGAATGGCCGCGCCGGGCGTCGGGCTGGGCAGAGGCGCGGCCCTCGAAGTAGGTGTTGGTCAGATCGTAGAGGGTGACGGTCGGCTGCAGGTCGAACAGCGAGAGTGCCTCTTGGAAGAGGTGTTTCTCGATGCTGCGGCGATGCTTGACCAGGGCGTCGGAAGCGCGGTAGAGCTGCATTTCGCAGATCGATTCGAAGGGCGTGCCGAGCAGTTCGCCGAGGGCGCTCTCGGAGCGCAGCCAGTGATTGGCGGAGCGTTCCGAGCAGCGGCCGGCGAGGCGCCCGACGATGGAGCCGAGAGCGCAGGCCCGGAGTTGCTTGGAGAGGCCGAGGGCGTCCAGCAAGGCAGGCAGGCCAAGCTGGCGGAGGGCCCACAGGGCGGCGTGCTCGACCCCGACCGAGCGTGGCCGCAGGTTCTGGAGCGAATCGGTGTCGACCGCGACCAGCACGGGAGAGTCGGGATCGGGATCGAGGCCGTGGAAGTCGACGATCTGGCGGGCGATGGCGCGGGCGCGCTGGAGGAGTGCAGGGGATGCGGCGCGAGGAGGCAGGGGCTGGCCGGCGGCGAGGGATTCGACGAGCTGGCAGAGGGCGGGCCAGTCCTGCCGCTGGAGGTCGAAGCCGGAGCCGAGGTTGGCGAGAGTAATCTGCTTGACACGGCCGCCGACGCGGGTGGAGCGGACCAAGCGGAAGTTGGCGTAGGAGGGGCCGCCGGGAGCACGGCGGTAGAGCGAGCGACGGATGAACACGAGAGACAGGCTAGCAGTGGAGGGGGGGGAAATCCAGCGAAATCCGTCCATAAAGTACGATTCGACCACTACACATTCGACCACTACGAATACGGGGATCGACCGAGCCATGAACAAACAAGAGGGTCATCAGCAGAAAAATGAGAACAAGGCACGCAATTTCGTGAGTCTAGCGCAAGAAATACCGCAATGCAGGGGCCAATTGGGGGGTTGGCCGCCCCGCGGAAAGGTCGAGGGATGTTAAAGGTGGGGTAGGTCTCCCCGTCGAGCGTCCGGATCAGCCACGGGCAACTCGCCACGCTGGGGGCCTCCCCGCGAATGTGTGCAATCTTCAATTGTCAGAAGTGTGCAGTTTTCGGTTGCCATTGACACCGACGACTGAAGCGGCGCAAGGGCCTGCATTGCCGCTCGTGGCTCACGCGATGAGGAGCGGACTTTGAGCTTCAGAACGAAATCGGCGAATGGCCTCTGTTACGCGAGCAACGAGTTCGTCCCGACCGTCTGCCCGTCACTCAAAGCAACGTCAAGTCCAGCCTTGACCGATCACAGCTACGGGTGTCGTTCCCACCATCGCAAGCTCTTACCATCAGATAAAGGAATGTAGCTCTCATCGCGCCCGGAGCTGGAGACCTGATTGAGTTGTCGCCAGCGCCGCTATTACGGTGACGAGCGGCGCTGGGATCCGTCCGGGATACTCGCCGCGAATGTCACGTGATTGGACATGTCGCCGTCCTTGCGTATCGTTCGCGTGCTGCCGTCAACCGGTTTCAACGGGTAGCAAGCCCAAAGAACCGGTTGAGCGCGCTGATGGCATGTCGGTAGGCCTAGACGATGATGTCACCATAAGGATCGCGACACACCCAGCTCGCTCACCAAGCCTAGGAAATTCGGCTACTACCACGACCCTCCCAAGGCGCCTGATCCGGGCGCCTTGGCGAGCACGGTCGGCACTAGGGACATGCATCAGCGCTGCCCGGACCGACCGTGCGTCAACACTACCTGTGCATCCGTGCACAGGGCGGGTTTCACATCAAGAAGGAGCGGTGGCTGGTGCCGCGCGGAAGGGCCTCTGCCAGCGCAGGGTCGTCGATCATGCCGTAAGGGTCGAAAAAGTGCTCTTACGATGCCGGGCGTTCCTTGAACTCGGACCGTTTCCACCTAGCGATGAATGCGATCAGCTGCACCCGCTACTCGTCATGCCGGTGGCATAACCGCTATTGCTCGATGGGATCCATCCCCGCAACTGACACGAAGCGCCAGCCTGCCAATAGATAGTAACGTTGGTGACAACCAAGACGCCTGATCCCCCGGAACTATTCGAATTTCGATCAGATACAGAAAGAGGCTGGCTCCCCTTGTACAACCCTCTTCATAACCACTCACCGTTCGGTCCTAGAGAATAAGCCCATATAGTTGAAAGACTTAGGGGATCTTACATGTGTCGAAGAAGCGGAAGCGCGGTTGAGGTTAATTTTCTTTTTTCCTATCAAGCAAATCAGAGGCGGAAGCGTTGTCAGGCACATTTCCGCTCTCCAGGTCAAGAAAGTGCCTGTCGAGGCATGGTGAGACCAGGATTTCCGGGTCGTCGTTCCGGATGCTCAGACTTCCTTACATCGACAATTTGGCAAAATCAAGTGAATCGATATAAGCCGTTCTAGCGCAGGGGATTACGTTTTTCTTGTAATTGGTGTCGCGGGCTTGATATGGCCGGTTCGGTTTTTTTAACATGTCCACATGAAAGGCGGCCCGGCGCACCCCGAACCCTCCCCACTCCCCGCTTCGCTCGGCCTGCGGCCCGGTGAGGCGATCCCCGTTAACGCTCGCCTGAGCATGCTGCTGGACGCCGGCCGCTGGGTCTATTTCCTGCACACGGACCCGATCGACAGCTGCGGCGTCGACGACCGGCCAGGCCGCGCGCGCTGCCTCGGCCGCTTCGCGCTGCTCGGACTGGCCACGCACGCCGAACTGGCACGGGCGCACGGGATCAGCGCGCGCACGGTGGCCCGTGCGCGGCGACAGATGGAAGCGCGCGGCGAGCAGGACTTCGCCAAGCCGCGCAAGCGGCGGCGCCTGCATGGGATCGAGGATGGGGAGCTGCTGGGGCGAGCGGCGGAGAAGCTCGCGCCGGGAGCGAGCTTGCGCGGGACGGCAGGGGAGCTGGGGCTGTGCTATTCGACGTTGCGGGCGTACCTGCGGAAAGGCCTGCTGCCGGCAATGGCATTCGGTAGCCTGTTGCGCGGGTGGAAGCCAGCGAGGGAGCGGTTCCAGGCCCTGCCCATCCCGCTGCGGAATCTGCTCGACTTTTGCGCCCGATCGCCAGCTTAGTTTCGGATGACTTCTAGCCCCGCCATCGACCCCCGCATCCGAACCTGAAATCGACCACCTTCCTCGACAAGCGCCTCACCCGCCGCCAGATCGCCGACATCCAGGAAACCGTCGGCCGCTTCCCCCAGCTCAGCCGCGCCGAACTCGGCCACACCATCTGCGAGCATCTCGGCTGGCACGCGCCCAACGGCAACAACAGCATCCAGCTGGCACTCCGCGTGCTCGAGACGCTCGAGCAACTCGAGATCCTCGACCCTGCCACCCAAGGGCACCGCGGGCGCGGCCCGCAGAGGCCCGTCGGTACTTCTCCCGCTCGGATCCCCAGCCGCCGGTTGCGGAGCCGCTGGCTGCCTGGCGGCCGCTGCGGCTGGAACTGGCCGAGAACCCGGAAACCGCGGAGTGGAACGGTGGGTCGAGCGCCACCACTACCTTGGCTACCGCCAGCCATTCGGCGCGCACCTGCGCTATTTCCTGCGCGACTGCCAGGGGCGCCTGCTGGGCTGCCTGCTGTTCGACCGCGGCCCGCGACCTGGCCTGCCGGGACCGGCGCATCGGCTGGCAAGCCAAGCGCACCGCAAGCACCTGCGGCTGGTGGTGCGGAACTCGAGATTCTTGCTGCTGCCTTGGGTGCAGGTCAAGAATCTGGCCTCGCATGCGCTGGGGCTGGCGCTGCGGCAGTTCCCCGGGGACTGGCAGCGCAACATGGCTACCGGCCGGCGTTGGTCGAATCGTATGTGGATCCGGAGCGGCACCGGGGGACCTGCTACCAGGCGTCGAATTGGGAGCGGGTGGGGCAGACGCGCGGCCGCAGGCGAAGGGCGACCAGCCGGCCAAATCACCGAAGGACGTGTACATCCACCCGCTGCGGCCGGACTGGCAGCGGGTGCTGGCCGGGGGCCCGGCGGGCGTGTCCCGGCCGCGTCCGGCGCAGCCGGGGCCACGGCCGCAACCCGACGAGCGCTTCACTGCCCTGTGGCAGGAGATCCTGGCGGCGGTGGTGCAGGTGGCGAACGAGCACGACGCGGCCTGGATGCAGCGGCAGCGGGTGCTCAACACCCTGCTGGTGGTGCTGTTCGTCTTCCGCCTGGTCTTCTCGCCCAACCGCCAGGGATATGCCCTGACCTTGCGAACGCTGAGCGATCTGTGGGCGCAGTGCCGTGATCTGGACATCCCCCTGCCCAAGCCCGAACCCGTCTCGCAGGCCTCGATGCACGTGCCCGCCGCAAGGTCCATGACCGTCTTCCGCATCCACCGCGAGATCCTGCGCCACGCACCCCCCGACGAGCCCCGCACGCTGTGGCACGGCCACCGCACCTTCGCCGTCGACGGCTCCAAGCTCAACCTGCCGCAACCCCTGCTCGAGAACGGCTACCGCCTCCCCTCCGACGGCTCGCACGTCAGGGCCTGCTCAGCTGCCTGTTCCGTCTGCGCTCCCGCCTGCCGGTCGACTTCGACTCGCCCCCCACGGCGACGAGCGCCGCACTGGCCCTGCGACCCACTTGCCCGCCCTCGCCCCCTCCGATGTCGTCGTCTACGACCGCGGCTACTACTGCTTCCGCCTGCTGCACACCCACCTCGACCGCGGCCTGCACGCCGTCTTCCGCCTCAATCCAACGCCAACTCGGTCTGCGAGCAGTTCCGCCGCTCCGGCCGCCGGACGGCATCGTCACCGTCGAGCCCTCCGACGGCCCGCGAGCAACAGCCCGAGGCCGTCTGGCGGCCCTGCCGCGTCCGCCTGGTCCGCTACACCGCCGGCGACACCGACTACCTGCTGGCCACCACCCTGCTCGACAGCCGCCGCTACCCCGTCCGGGCCCTCGCGGACCTCTACCATGCGAGGTGGGGCGTGGAAGAACTGTACAAGATCAGCAAGCAATACCTGGAAATCGAGCGCTTCCACGGCCGAGCGAGCGCCTGGTCCGCCAGGAGCTCAGCGCCCATTTCAGCCTGATCGCGATGACCCGCCTGTTCACCAACCAGTCCGAGGCCGGCTTCCGCTCCGAGGCGGGCAAGCAGCCCCAGCAGGCGAACTTCCGCAACGGACTGCGCACCGTCGGCCGCCACCTGGAGGGCCTGTTCCTGACCTACGCGACCACGCTCAGCGAGCCGTCTCCACCATCCTCGCCAGCATCGCCGGCTGCCGCCAGCGGAAGCGTCCGAACCGCTCCTATCCGCGCGTCTCGCACAAGCCCGTCAACAAATGGAGGTCCCGCAAGTCCGCTCCGGCCCCGCTCTCAGCCTGACGCCTCATCCGGTGCTTCAGCGCCGGAAATCCCCATTCCCCCTTAACCGAACGCCATAATTCCTTAAACGAATGCCATTGCTGCTGCCGGGGATCGCGGGCCAGCAGGGAGCGGCTCCAGGCCCTGCCCGCCCCGCTGCGGAATCTGCTCGACACCTTGCGCCTGATCGCCTACCGCGCCGAGACCGCGATGGCCGGCGCGGTCGCGCCGGAACTGAGCAGGCCCGAAACTGTGCGCCCCCTGCTGAAGGCGCTGTTCCGCAGCGACGCCAGCCTTCTTCCCGACCCTGCCGCCGGGACTCTGACCGTGCGGCTGCTGCACCAAGCCAGCCGCGGCCTGGACGCCGCCCTGGCTGCACTGCTCAAGGAACTGAACGAAACCGCGACGCTGTTTCCCGGAACCGACCTGCGCCTGGTCTACGAAATTCTCCCCCACAATCCCCTCCCGTCAACCGTTGCCCCAACGCTCCCAGAACCGGCATCTCCTCCCGCAATCATGCCAACCTAAAACAACCGATGTAAGGAAATCTGATGCTATTCACCCTGGTGCTGACGGCACCGCTTGTCGGGGCCGGCATAGGGTTCACACCCCAGCTCGAGGAGCCGCGGCACCAGCGACATCGGATCGAGCCAGTTGTCGAATCGATCTGGATCAATGCTCGCCTGACGGGCATGGCCGCCGTCATCCCGACGCGACGCACTGACGACGATGGCGTCACGATAGCCGATCGCATCGCCGGAGAACGGCCTGTCAAAATTCGTTCGTCGGTGGCTACGCCGCCTTGGTATTCGCTTCCAGACGTTTCCGCGCCCGCTGAAGGTCGTAGTGGCTCTGCAAGCGCATCCAGAACGCTGCCTTGGACCAACCCACGGCCTCGAGCTTCAAGGCCATTTCCGGTGAGATTCCCGACCTGCCGTTGAGCACCCGAGACAGCGTGTGCCGCGCTACACCGAGCTTGACCGCAGCTTTGCTGACGGTCATCCCGTCAACGAGGCAGCCGTCTCGAAGGATAGCTCCCGGATGAGACGGATTGCGCTCCATCCATGCATTCTCCGTGACCGGCTCATCAAGAATCGGATCGTTGTCATTCATGTGATGTTCTCCCTAGTGGTAATCAACCAGGTCCACGTCCACGGCGTGACCGTCCACGAACCGGAAGACGATTCGCCAGTTTCCGGAAACCTGCACCGACCACTCACCCTTGCGATTGCCGGTCAACTCATGGAGTCGGTAGCCGGGAACATTCATATCCTGGGGTGACGCCGCCCTGTTCAGGGCATTGAGCCTCTTTTCGATTCTGTCCGCAAAGCTGGGTGGCACCTGCTGACTGTCTCCGCGCAGAAAGAACCGTTTGAGGCCTCTGTGCTTGAAGTGGTTGATTGCCACTAAACATAGTGTACCGTGTACCGGTACATGTGTCAATCCCTATGACGATTATTCTTCGTAATTTACAGACTTGAGGGGAACTAGTGTGCCTAACCTAGTGTCATTCAGCGCTTCGATAACTGCAGTGCGACCGAGGGGCAGGCCCGCAAGACACGCTCCGAGGCTGCAGCTTCCAGAACATCCACGGTAAGACGGTACTTGACCTTGACTTCGACGACGGTATCAGCGAACCAGCTGCGATTGCTCGTCGGCAGCCATTCTGCCGCGTCCTTGTCCGACTTGACGCGCCAGTTGAGGTCTGGATCGGCCAGCGTCAGGTTCAGTGTGTCGTTGGCAAATTCCTTGTTCCTCTCTGGTGTCGCAGTGCACAGGCCGCTGTCGTGCGCCTCGGAGCGGGCCACCATGTGCTCGATGTCGGTCTCGGTCTACGAGGCATACCACACGCCTGAATCGGGGCTGTAGACGCCGCCGAGCGAATCAACCACGGCGTTTTCGATGGCCGGCGAATAGCGGTAGTCGCCCGCGGCGTAGTCCGAGCAGCGGTTTTCCTCGGCGATGACCAAGCCTCGCCAGGTCGCGCTTGGCAGAATGGCCGGCAAACACAATGCGATGATTGGGACTCTCATGGATCTCCCTGTTTAGGCTAACCGAGCGGCCTCGTCGGCCTCAGTCAGCCCTCATTCCGACTGGTTGATGCGCTCGAATAAGGTGGCGCTGAGCTTCTGCGCCTCGGCAATCTGCTCGGCGGTCGTTCGCTTTCGGAGCTGGTCTTTGTTCTCGCGGCCGACTTGTTCCCTTGCGCGGCGGCAAGGTTGTACCAGGCATAGGCGCGGACATAGTCCTCCGGCACACCCCCGCCCTGCGCATACATGAGAGCGAGGATCACTCGGTCCTTGGCGTAGTCCCAGGGCGTCTCGCCATAGCTGTCCCGCACGTTGGGATCCGCGCCAGCATCCAAGCGCGCGGCCAGGACCGCAGGATTCTCGGTATTGACCGCCGCAGCATGCAAGGGCGTGCTTCCAAAGTTATCGGTCATCTCGAGGTCCGCGCCGGCATCCAGCACCAAGAGAATGACCGCTGGATTCCTGTTGTACTCAGACGCAGTATGCAGCGGCGATGCTCCGGACGCATCGCGCGCACTCAGAACCGCACCAACGTCCAGCAATGCAGTGAGGATTGCAAGATTTGGATCGAGAAACGCCGCCATGATCCTCAGCCATCGGCTGCGCCGCCTGATGCAGAGGAGTATTTCCGAATTGCCCTCGCGCGTTGGATTCCGCGCCAGCATCCAGGAGTGCCGCAATAACGGAAAGGCTGCGGTTGGACGTAGCCGCCTTTTATGTTGGGGAGAGTGAGGCCGGAGAGTGGCAGGGTGTTTGGAGAGCGGGGGCCAGGGAGGCCTTGCGGAGGGAGCGAAGCGACCGGAGCAAGGCCTCCCTGGCCCCCGACGGGCTCGCCGGACAGATCGGGTCCGTCCCTGCCGGCCTGCTCCTGCTCTTGTGCAATTGTGGGGTTTCAGCTGGTCGCCAGCGATGGCGACTGGCTCTGCAAGGATCTCCTCGCCTCATGGCGGGAGTCCGCCGCCGGACCTGGTCAGGACCGGCGGCGGGCGGCGGGTCGGATCGTTTTTCCGCCTGGGTGCCTGGCACCGTGCTTGAGCTGGATCGCCCGCCGCGCCATTCCTGCGACCTGAACGGAAGAACGGGCACAGGCCCGCATTTGAAAAGGCTCGTTCGCAGGAATCCCGCTGGCCACTGGAAAGGATACCAAGCAACTCGTGACATCTCTCATTCCCTCCCCTCCCGAGCCCGTCGCCGGCATGCGACGTCGGCAAGCACTGGCTGGACGTCTTCGCCGATCCCGCCGAGCGGTCTCCCGCCGCTTCGAGAACACCCGAGCCCAGCCGCCGCGCCCTGGCAACTGGCTCCGCAAGCTCGGCGTCCGGCACCTCGCCCTAGAACCCACCGGGCGCTACCACCGCCGGCTCCACCAGTGCCTCCACGACGATGGCGTGACGGTCATCCTCGCCGACCCCCTGCGCGCCCGCAACTTCGCCCGCTCGCTCGGCCAGCGCGCCAAGAACGACCGCATCGACGCCGCCATGCTCGCCCGGTACAGCCCGCCTCGACGGTCTCGCCGGCTCCTCGCCCGCCCGCCAGCCTGCAGGTCCTGGCCGACTGGCTCGCCCTCGGCGCAAGCTCGTCGGCCAGCGCGACGTTGCGCAAGCACGCCGCCGAGCTCGGCGGCGAGGCCGCCAAGCTGCTCGTCCCCTCTGAAGGCCGGCCGGCAAGATCCGCGATGCCGGCCGCCTTGCAGGCTTGCATCCAGGCCGATAGGCCCTGCGCCGACGCTGCGAGATCCTCCGGCTCCGTCCCGGGCTGCGGCCCGCTCAATGCCGCCAGCCTGAGCGCCGACCTCCCCGAGCTCGGATCCGCCCGCCCCGGCGAGTCCGCGGCCCTGGCCGGCCTCGCGCCCTACGACTCCGATTCCGGCGGCCACCACGGCCGCCGCAGCATCCGCGGCGGCCGCCAGCATCCCCGCAACCTGCTGTACATGGCCGCCCTCTCCGCGATCCGCTGGAACCCGGACCTGCAAGCCTTCTACGAGCGCCTGGCGGGCAAGGGCAAGCCGCACAAGGTCGCGCTCGTCGCGGTCATGCGCAAGCTGCTCGCCCTGCTCGGCGCCCTGCTCCGGGACGACCGGCTGTGGTCGCCCGCAGCGCCTGCGGCCGGACCGCCGCTCTGAGCGAAGTTGAGCAGGAGTTCGCATTTTCATGCTTCACGGACATCTCGCGAACCGCCCCGCTGCCGCAGGCCGGGGGAGAGACTTCCGCCGACTACGGCTACGGCTGCCTCGCCTGACCGCAGGATTCTCGGTATTGACCGCCGCAGCGATGCAAGGGCGTGCTTCCAAAGTTATCGGTCATCTCGAGGTCCGCGCCGGCATCCAGCACCCGAGAATCCCCGCTCGCATCGCGCGCACTCAGAACCGCACCAACGTCCAGCAATGCAGTGAGGATTGCCGTCCCGCGACGCCGGCTCGCGGCCCGCGCTGAACTGCTGCGCAGCGCGATCCGCAACGCGCGGCCCGAGCTGGCCGAGGTCGAGCGGCAGCAGGCAGACCTCGATCAGCTGGCGCGCGATCTCGACCTGGCAGCTGATGCAGAGGAGTATTTCCGAATTGCCCTCGCGCAGGATTCCCGCCAGCATCCAGGAGTGCCGCAATAACGGAAAGGCTGCGGTTGGACGTAGCCGCCTCATGCAATGGGGTATCGCCGTCCCGCTTCCGCGCATTGGGATCAGCTCCGGCATCCAGAAGCTTCGCAATCGCCGCGGGCTTCTCCTGAGATCGGGTAGCAAAATGCAGTGCCGTGTGGCCCTCCTCGTCTGGCATGCTGATGTCCGCCCCGGCATCCAACAATGCGGCAAGTACGCCGGTATATTCGTTGCCGCCATCCTGAGTGTCCCGCGCCCCCATTCTTCGAAGACACCGCGGCGATAGAACGTGCGAGCAATCAGCGGGTTCCGCGGCAAGGACTCGTGCGGGGCGAACAGCTTCTCCGGGGTCAGCCCGAAATGCAGTGTGCCGCACGAGGTGACCTCCAGACCGTCGTCGTAGACCCCCACCCCCACGGAGCCACCGCCAATCGAGTAATCGCGATGGCAAAGGACGTTTGCCAGGGACTCCCGTCTCGCCAGCGGCGAGTAGAGCGGTTCGTCGATCCGTTTGATGCGATCTGCTTCGATTCGTCCGGCAATAGGCAGGGTCTCGCGTAGAAAGCGTTCCGCACTCGCGAGGAGCGTGAAGGCGTTGTCGTGGAACTGCCAGTTGCCCAAGAACTCCGTCCGGTCGACTTGGTGACCAGGATTTCCGGGTCGTCGTTCCGGATGCTATTCGCCCTGGTACTGACGGCGCGCCGCTCGTAGGGGCCGGCATAGGGTTCACGCCCCAGCTCGAGGAGCCGCGGCCTGCCGTTTACCCATAAGTCTTGTTCCGGCGCAGCCTCTGATAGAGTTTGCTGTCTTGGTTCAGGCGGAGGCTGCGTTCGCAGGCTTGCACGATCGTGGCCAGCCGGGTGTAGCCTTCCCACAGGACCTGGTGGCCCGGGCCCGCATAGCGCTTGCGCTTGAAGTTCAAATACCCGCCCAGCATGGCCGCCGTCAGCACCGCCCGCCCGACATTGTCCGGCGGCGGCAGCTTGCGATCCTGCGCGAAATCCTCCAGGGCGGCGATCTCGATGTCGGAAAACAGCGTCCCGGCCGGCAGTTCCGGCGTGTCGCGGCCCAGCAGCGTCATCGCCGCCAGGCGCCAGGCGATCACCGCGTTGATCGTCACCGCCCGCTCGATCCGCTCCCCCGTCCGATGCGCCAGGTACTCCACCTTGCAGCCCGACTTCAGCACCCGGTGCCAGTCCTCGATGCGCCACCGCAGCCGGTACCATTCCAGCACCCGCTCCGAGTCCTGCCGCGACTGCACCGCCAGGGTCGTCAGCAAGAACCATTCCAGCCGCTCCGCCCCGTCCGGCTCGGTCTGCTCCCGCACGTGCACCAGGTTCAGCCGCGCGGCCTCTGCGCCCCTGTTGTCCGGGTCCGGCAACTGCACCGCTTGCCAGCGCAGCTCCACCTGCGCGACCCGTTCCTGGCGCGCCTCGCGCCCTTGCTGCCCGCGGCTGCCCCGCCGCGCCGACAGGCGCCCCACATGGATCTCCAAGCGGGCCTGCGCCGCCTCCGCCCGCACCGCGTCGAACAGCTTCGGCACGTCCTTGCCCAGCGCGCGGTTGTGCTTGGCCCGCACCAGCAGGTCGATGCTCCCCAGCCGGCGCTGCTCGGCGAACAGCGCGAACACGTCCGCCTCCCGGTCCATCACCGACACCGGGCGCACGCCGTCCAGTTCGCCCGCCAGCTCCGCGCAGGCCCGCAGACCACGGATCCAGCGCCAGGTCTTGCGCTCCTCCAGCGGCTTGCCTTGCTCGGCCTGCCCGTCCGGCGCCTCGTACTGGATGTGCGGCACGCCCAGCGGAATGCCCTCCCCGTTGACCACCAGCGTCGAGTGCATGTGCAGGCCCAGCGTGCCCGCCGAGCCCTTGTTCTTGCCGATATAGCCCAGCCCCACGCAGCCGCCGTGCTCGGCAAAGTTGAGATCGGTGCCGTCCTGAATACACAGCACCGCCGGCTGGCCCTGCATGCGCCGCAGCGTGCGCTGCCGGTGCGGCGCCAGGATGTTCTCCGGCGTCACCTCAGAGTCCGCCGGCTGGTCGATCAGCCGGTAGTGGCCCTTCACCGCCGCCCGATCCTGCTGCGCCGCCCCCAGGAAGGACTTCGTCGGCGCCTCGGACTGAATCTGCGCACTGGTTACGAGCCGCTTGCTCCAGCGTACATCGCCCAGCGGCGCGGAGCCGAACTCGTGCGCGGCCCACTGGTCGCGCGCCAAGCCCTCGCCGGGACCCAGCGCCGGCGGTGCCGACGGCTCCGCCACGCCCAGCTGCGTGCGCCAGTCGCGGGCCAGCGGGTAGAGGTAGACCGCCTTCACCGGCACGCGTGTGGCGGGGGCCGCGAAGCGGCCGCGCCCGGCGGTCTCGCCGACGCGCAGCCAATTGGCGGCGGCCAGCGAGGTGCCCGCATGACGGTCTTTCTCGACAAAGGTTTCCACCAGCAAGGGGCGGTAGCCGTAGCGGCGCTGGAAGTCGTCGGGCAGACGGCGCAGGCACAGCCCGAGGGCCTTGGAGGCGAGGTTCTGGCAGCGCACGGCAGGACGGATCAAGAAGCGGCTCAGAGCGATCACGCGATGCAACTGGCGGGAGCGCAGGTCGGCGTCCCAGCCGATGAAGGTGTCGCGCGCCGCCAGCGCCAGCGCCGAGGCGGCGAAGCCCAGCGCGCCGAGGACCCCCTGCTCGCAGACCAGCAGGTAGCGCAACTGCGCCCCCACGTGCCGCGCCGCACCGCGCGGATGCTCGCGTTGCATCAGCTCGGTCCAGAGGCGCCGCTGGTCGTCGCCGGTCACCTCGACCAGTTCCAGCCCCTGCACTTGATCGACCCGCGCCGGCACGCCTTGCGGCTCCGGGACCGGCCGTCCCAGACCGCGCGGCCGGCAGCGGCGGCGCTCGTGACGGGGGGCCGGCAGCTGGATGCGGCCGTGCGCATCGAGGGTGCGCAGCGCCTTCATGCAGCCGGCCAGCTGGGGCCGGCCGCGGACGTCATGGAAGCCGAACGCCTCGCAGACGCGCCGGCCCATCTCGGTCCGGCTGGCGGAGCCGGCTTGAGCCAGCAGGTCCTGCAGCCGTTGCGTGCCGTCGGCGCTGGCGAGCGTGGCAGCAATTTGATTTTGCTCGTGCATGTCCAAGGAATGCCACAGAGCAAGTACAAAAGTCAAGTCCTCGTTATGGGGCAACGGCAGGCCGCGGCACCGGCGACGTCGGATCGAGCCAGTCGTCGAATCGATCTGGATAGATGCTCGCCGGACGGGCAAGCTCGGCGTCGTTCCGACACGACGCATTGACGACGACGGCGTCACGATAGCCGATCGCATCGCCGGAGAACGCCCTGTCGAAATCGCAGGCCCGCCGCGTAGCATCTGGACGCCGTGGCGCGTCCCCGTGCTTACACCGATCGGCTTCAAGGCCAGCTTGCAAAGCCAGCTAACAGTCCGGCTCGAAGGTCAGCTCCGGCACGATCACTTCCCAGGCATCACACTTCATGCCGTCGCGATACTGTGGCTTCGACGCCTCGCGGCTCCATCCCACGACGGCCAGAACCGTGGCTGACCGGCACCGTGTTCCGGCTGGTGGCCTGAAGCTGTTGGCCAGACGCCCCACCACCATGCCTTCCCGGTTCAGCAGTTCCCAGCGCCCGGCGTTCACAACTCGCGTTTTCAGGGGATCGCCGGGAGACAGCGCGGCGATGGCACGATGCACCGGTTGATGGCTGGCCTGTCGTCCCGCGAAACCGAGATCCACGTCTTCAAGGCTCGGCTGGATAAAGCGGTATTCCAGCGCGGCGCCCGCGGGCGGGAGCTCACTCGGTTCGCGATGCAAGACACAGGGTTTATCGAGCAACGCTTCCTGCAGCCGGTGGGGCCCCTCGAAGCGCGCGAGCGTGAGGGTCTCCTGGGCGCGCGTCATGGCCACGTAGTACAGTCTCCGAGCCTCGTCCGGGTCCTCGCCGTGTCCGACGCGGTTCCAGCCGCCATCCAGCACGACCACGTGGTCGAATTCCAGACCCTTGGCGCGGTGTGCGGTCAGCAGCAGAAGCCCGCGCTGACGCCGGCGGACTTCCCGGCCCCATTCGGCGAGCCATTCGATGAAGTGGTTCACAGGGGTTTCCGTACCACCTGTCTCCAGGGCATGCTCCTCGATGGCTTGCCGGACCAGCTCGTTCCAAGGGTTGGACGCGCCTGCGTCCGCCCATCCGTGCAGGGCTGCGCTGTCGACGCCGCCGGTCTTCCGGCTGCGAAGCCATTCGATGAACGCGCGGGTCTCGCGCAGGCGCCAGAAGCCGAGAAATCCCTCGTTCCCCATCTGTGCTGGAATACCGTGTATCACGCAGACCGCGCGTACCGGAACCAGATACTCCCACTCGCGCGCGATCACTGCACAGCGTGACCAGTCCCACTTCGGCGACAGGGCGGCGAGGCGCAGCAGCTCCGACATGGCGGTTCGTGCTTGCGAGACCGGGGCGCAACCTGCCGGCAGGATCTGTATCCGCCCGCGCGAGACCGGGTCTAGATCCTGCCATGCTCCACCCGGCGGGTCCTTCGCGCGCGCCCGGTTGATGTGGATGGGATGCCCGACCTTCATCCGCTCCCGCGCCGGCTCTATCATCGCGTTGGCTGCGGCGATGATGTGGCCGGTGGAACGGTAGTTGTCGGTGAGGTAGAGGGGCTTGGGTCCGTAATCCGCCTCGTATTGGCGGATGAACTCCACCGAGGCGCCATTGAAGGCATAGATGTTCTGGTCATCATCGCCGACCGCAAACAGGGTGAGCTTCCCGGCATCGTCATCAAGGGTTCGCCCCGCCAGCGCCGATATCAACTCGTACTGGTCCCGGCCTATGTCCTGATATTCATCAACCAGGATCCAGCGGAACCCCGCCAGCAGCTGCTCTCGCCGTTCATCCGCCTCCTCGGGCGGAAGACCCTCGCCGCGCAGCAGCTCCACCGCACGGCGGAGCACCTCCCGGAACAGCTCGTCGTCGGGACGGTCCTCGCGTCCCGTGAAACTGACGCCGGCCAGTCGCATGGCCAAGGCATGGCAGGTGAGCACGGCCACACCCCGCGCGTCGTGGCCGATGAGGTCATTGAGACGGCGGCGGATGTCGACCGCCGCGTGCCGGTTGTAGGCCAGGGCCAGGATACCGCGGGCATTCTCCCTTCTTGCGCGCAGCAGATAGGCGATCCGATGCACCAGCACCCGCGTCTTGCCCGAGCCCGGTCCGGCGAGCACCAGCACGTTCGTCTGCTCCCGGTCGTCCGCGACGATGCGCTGTTGGATCGGACTCTTCAGGCTTTCGACGATAGCCCGCCAGGACTCGGGCGTGGTCTCCCGGCCGATCTGCCTGTCTCGGCCGGGCAGCCAGCGGAGGAGGAACTCCTCTTCCTTTAGAGTGAAGTAATCCATCGCCAGCCGCAGCGCCTCGCTCACAGCGGCAAGGCCGCGTTCGGCGAACTCTACCATCACGTGGATCTGCAGGACCTGTCCCTTGTAATGAAGGGCGAGGGGCTCGAAGTCGGCCTTGGCGAAGCCGCGTCGTTCCCGCTGCTCCAAGCGGATGGTCATGGCCGGACGGAACACCGCAAGGCCTTTGTTGAGACGGATGACTTCCTGCTCGTGCAGCCACAGCAGGGCACGGTTCAGCAGCTTGGCGGGATTCCTGACCTTGTTCTTCAGAGCCAAGTCGGACTCAATCGCCTGGGTCAGCTTGCCGAGCGTGGTTTCGGCCAGCAAGTCCGTGCCCCGGCTTCCTGGCGGTAGGCAGGCGAGGAGATGATCCAGCAGGCGCCCCGCCGCCTCGCGCCGGATCCGAGCGGTCTCCTCCAAGGCCCGCCATTCGCGCTGGAGCGTCACTCGCGCCGTCTCCGCGTCCTGCTTTCGCACTGTCAAACTGCCCGCGGCGCCGTCCTCGCCGCGCCCGTCGTGGGCGATGCTGCGGACGATGCGCCAAAGCCTCTCCGGCAGAGGATCGGCCAGGCCCTCGTCCCGCAGAACCTGCGAGGCGATGCGCAGGTGCAGCGGCTTCGTGTCTCCCTTGCCCTGGTCCGGCGCAGCTTCGCGCATGTGCGCGATCAGGGCGGTCTCCAACTCCGCCGCAGCCTCCAGGCGCTTGCGGGAGGCGTGCTCCCGGCCAACGTGGACGAACGCGGTCAATGCCGTGTCGTTGCTGGCGATACCCAGCCTCTCGAGATCGTACAATGCGTTTCGCACGCCCTCGGGGCTCAGGCCCGATACGCCCATCATCTGATCGGTAGTGACGCTCTCGTCGGCACCAGCCTCGATCAGCGCCTCCACAATCCGCAGCAACTGCCGGCGATAGCTCCCCACGAGGGATTTCCCTTCCAGCTTCGCGGAGGCCTCTTCGACCGAGCTGACCCGGAGCGATGACGGCAAGACCTTGACCACGTTCTCCTCCCTGGTCAGTAGCTCCGTCTCCTCCAACCACGCGACGGCAGTCCTCACGCGGGTATCGTCGGTGGCGGAGTCCTGTTCGAAGGCCTTGTCCTCGTCCTCGCCAAGGATCTCGCCCGTAGTGGCCACAACCTCGCCGTCCAGGCGCTTCTTCCGGTCAAGGTTCCGTAACGCCCGCAGGATGCCGTGAATTTCCGCCCTCGTGAGGCGTGAGCGGGCCGACATGCCGAACTGATGCTCCACGTCGTCCGCCACGTACAGCAGCACGCAGCGCGCCGATGCGCGGTCTCGTCCGGCGCGGCCCGCCTCCTGCAGATAGTTTTCCAGCGAGCTCGGGATGTCGGCGTGGACGACCAGCCGCACGTCCGGCTTGTCGATGCCCATGCCGAACGCGTTGGTAGCCGCGATCGCGCGGAGCTCGCCGCCGATGAAGCGCCGCTGCACTTCCTTCTTGGTCTCCGGCGGCAGGCCTGCGTGAAAATGCTCCGCCGTGACGCCTTTCAACTGCAGGAACTCCGCCACCTCCTCGCTTTGCCGGCGTGTCGCGCAATAGACGATTGCGCCGCCCGGCAAGTCCGGCGGCAGGTACGACGTCAAGATCTGGTGGATGTGGGCGAACTTCTCGCCAGCCGAAGTCGGGATCACCTCGAACGTCAGATTGGGACGCTCGGCGCCGCCGTCGAAGACCATCAGCCCGATGCCGAGCTTGTCCCGGAAGTGTCGCGCGATGTCCTCCGCCACGTCCGGCTTCGCGGTCGCGGTCAGGCACATCACCGGCGGCACCGGTCCGGCACCCGCCTTCTCCCGAATGAAGCGACCCACGTAGCGGTAATCGGGTCGGAAATCGTGCCCCCATCTCGACAGGCAGTGCGCTTCGTCCACGACCCAGCCGCCGATCTCGCGCTGCGCGAGCGCCCGGCGCAGGGAACGGGCGCGGAGCTGCTCCGGAGAGATGATGAGAATGCCCGCGTCGACCAACCGGACCCGGTCCAGCGCGTCAGCCCGCTCGGGCATCGACAACAGCCCGTTGATCGTCACGCACGAGCCGATCCCGCGTGCTTCCAATCCCGCCACCTGATCGGCCATCAGCGCGACCAGGGGCGAGATCACCACCGTCAGCGCGCCCGTCTTGTCGTAACGCGACAGGGCCGGGATCTGATAGCAGAGGGACTTGCCCGTGCCCGTCGGCAGAATCCCGAGCACGTGCTCTCCCGCCATTGCCGCCTCTACAATGGACCGTTGCATCGGGCGCCCGTCGTCGCCCACCGGCTCCGGGCGGAAATCGCTGAAGCCAAACCAACGCGTGAGCTCCTTGCCGGCATCGTGGCCTTCCCGACACCAGCCGCAGGCGGGATCGCCGCAGGCGGTGTTCCTGAGCCGGCGCACCAGGCGGCCCGCCTCCGGGAACTGGTGGCGTACCCAGGGCGGCATGACCGAATTCCCGCCCGCCACTGACATCCATGCCAGTGCATAGGCCAGCGCCCAACCGGAGGTCTCCGCCTTCGCCGTGACCTGGCGGCTGTGCGTGGCGCAGGCGATGCCGGCCAGCCGCTTGTCGATCGCGGCCAGTGCCTCGATGCCCGAGGGGCGGCGCGAGCCCCGAAGCCCTGAGAAGAAATCGTCTAGGGCGCGGTCCTTGCCCTCCGGTTCCGGGGTGCTCAGCCAATGCCACACCGCCAGCAGGTCCGGCGCGGCTTTCCGCAGGGCTTGCCGTTGATCGCCGAAGACCTCCAGCGCGAGGCGGGCGTCGAGCTCTGGGTTGTTCAGCTGCCCGCGCTTGAGCCTGCCGTCCTGGTAGTGCTTGACGAGGCGGTGATAGGGATTGCGGGGGAAAGCGAGGGGACTGAGACGCAACGTATCGATAGTCGGGAATTTCAGCAGCCGCAAATCGGGCTTCGCCGCCGTCAGGTGCGGCAGGTCGAAGGCGATCAGATTGTGTCCCAGAACGAAGGACGCCCCATTGGCGAGGTCGTCCAGTTTCGCCAATGCCGCCGCCAAGTTGCCACCGGAAAACACGAAGCGCCGGCCGGTATCCGCGCGCACGCCGGCAATGGCGCGGATACGGCCGTCCCGCTTGCCGACCTCGAGGTCCAGCGAGAGGCAACTAAGGTGAGAAGGTCCCGTTTTCCCTGGTACCGGGCTCGCCAACTTCGGCTCCGAACTGGCGCGTCTAGTCTGAGCTTCACGAGTATGGAGAGGGTTTTCCATGTGCTTAAGTCTTTTTCCTAGAACGACTTGCTGACTTCTAGCGTGTCTCAGTACCTGTATTCGTGTTTCCATGTATTTATCCGCTTGACAGATTGGAATCCGTTGTTTTAAAATCATTCTTGGATATCTCTGTTTCCATGTATCCGCCATGGCCTTCTACGTCGAGTCCCGCACCCAACCGCCCCCCTGGCCGTCCTCCTCCGCTGGGCCTGGCGCGAGGGCAAGCGCATCCGCCGCAAGACCATCGCCAACCTCTCCCCGGACAATCAGCACGAATTCCGGCTGCTGGCCAGGCCCACTCCGTTACAGGCCAGAGCGTTTGCCCTGCTGGACGTGGATCACGACCGGATTTGTTTCCAGTAAATTGGCAGTTTGAATTTGCGTAACTGCTTCCGTTTTTTGACGTTAGCCAGTAATTCGCGAATGAAGTTCAGTCTAGTAGGGGCCGACATAAGGTTCACGCACCAGGCAGAGGAGACCTGGCACCAGCAATGTCGGGTCGAGCCAGTCGTCGAACCAGCTTCGCACCCTCATTGGGCGATTGTACGCCAGCAGTATTGGTCTTTGCCTCAGTCAACCGGGGACTCTAGGTTGTCAGCCATTCTTGTTGGCCGCAATTCTTGCCGTATTGCCCGATGAGCTACTTTCGGAATCATCTCCTCCGGCCTTCACCCACTCGTCCACTTCCGAGAGCTTGAAGCGCAGCAACCGTCGCACGCGGTGCGCTGGCAAGCCCTTCGTGTCGACTCAACGGTAGACAGTATCTCTGCCTACCCGCAGGTGGGCAGCTACTTCTGCGATACCGACCCAGCCTTCTTCAGTAGCCATTTTCGACTGACCTCTCTTCAAGGAACAATCAAAGCTGCCTCTTCCGCAAGATCTGTGGGCTAGATGCTTGTTTCTTTCTTGCGGTAGTGTAGGCTCGACGCTTGTAAGGGGCAGTGGCGGCCTCTCCGATCTCTTGCGGCAGGGAAATTCCGGGAGTTGTCGGCATCTACGAAGTGAGCCGATGGAAGCTCGCGATATTCTGAACCGGCTGTAAGAGTAGTTCGGCTGCGTGGTAAGCATTCAGAAGCGGGGGCGCGAGAGGTCGGCTGAGCCGCTGTTGAGGATGCCCGAGGAGGCGGGCATCTAGCGGGAGCGCGCAGGGCGTGTTTGTCCGAGCAGGACCGTCTGCCAGTCCCGCCGCAGCGGATACACGAAAACAGCCTTGGGCGTCTTCGCGGGCGCCGTGCCCCATGCACCGCGTGCCTGAGTCTGTCCCAGATAGTGCCAGTTCGAGGCTCGGTAGCAGGTTCCCTTGTGCTGGTCGCTGACGTAGGTTTCGACCAGAACGGGGACCACTCCATGGACCCGCTGCCAGTCCGCGGCCAGCTGGCGCAAGCTCAGTCCCAGGACCTTCGACGCCAGGCATTTCACGCGCACCCAGGGAAACAGCAGGAAACGGGCTTGCCGCACAACCCGCTCCAGCGGCCGGCGGGGCTGGTCCTGCCAGCCGATCCAGCGGTCCCGCACCGCCAGGTAGCGGGCGGCGAAGTCGTACAGCAGGCAGCCCAGCAGGCGCCCTTGACGGTCTTGGAGGAAGTAGCGCAGGTGGGAGCCGATCGGCTGGCGATAGCCCAGTGGATGGTAGCGGGCGAGGAATTCGTTCCACAGGGCGGCCTCATCGCGGCCGTTGACGAGCCGCAACCTCAGCGGCTCGAGCTGTTGCAGGGGGCCATCGACCGGGGCCTGGGGCGCACTGCGGTCGCCCGGCGAGAGGGGCCCTTGGCGACCGCGTCCGAGGCCTTGGCGGGCGGGCAGGGCGAGGATCGAGAGCCGGTCGAGTTCCTCCAGCAGGCGCATCGCCAGTTGGATGCGGTTGCTGCCGCGAGGGGTCTGCCAGCGCAGGTACTCGCAGACGGTGTGGCCCAGTTCGGTGCGGCTCAGCAGGGGCAAGCTGGTGACGATCTCCTGGATGTCCGCGATCTGGCTGCGTCGCAGGCGGTGGCCGCAGAAGGTGGTCGAGGCCAGCCGCACGATGCGCGGGTCCAGCTCGGCGGCGGAACGGGCCATTCAGGCCGCCTTGCCCAGCTCGCTGTCCCCGCCGGGGGCGACGGACCCGATCCAGTCCACCGGGGCCTTGCGGAGTTGTTCGCGACGCGGCTCGCTCATGCGCCACGGCAGCCAGGGATCGAGCTGTTGCGGGGCCTTGTCTCCATGGCGGGCGCAGGCCGCCAGCCAGTCCAGCGTCCAGGTATACGGATTCAGGCCCGCCAGGCGCACGGTCGCGAGCACGCCGAACAGCAGACCCGCCGCTCGCGCACCGTCCGGCCCGCCGGAACCGAAGCTGGTGTAGCGGGCGATGACCGGCCCCCGCAAAACCCGCTCCGATGCGTTGTTGTCGAGCGGGATCCGTGGGTCCCCCACGAAGCGGCTCAGCGATTCCCGGTGACTCAGCAAGGCCCCCAAGGCCCGCCCTTGCGCCTCCACACGGGCCAGCTCGGCACCGTGCCGGCTGCGGCCCTGGCCCGCTTGGTCGAGCAGAATCCAGTCGATCCTGCGCTCCCCGCCCTCTTCCCGGGCGCGCTCGAACAACTCCTCCACCCGCGCTTGCAACTCCTGCTGGAGCGCCGCAAACTCCCCGCTCTGCCGCTCCAGCGGTTGCTGCGGATCCCACTGCTGGAGCCGCTGTCGGTGCAGCCGGAACAACCCGCCAACCCGCTCGACCCACTCCTGCGCCCACGCCTTGAGTTCCGGGTGACCGGTGCCGACCCGGACAAAATTGCGGCGGATATGCGCCCAGCAATGGGACAGCACCACCAAGTCCGGAAACCGCTTGGCAAAGGCCTTGTACGTGCTGTAGCAGTCACACACCAGCACCGTCAACCCGTTCTTGCCGACCAACGAGTCGAGCAATTGCCGGGCGGAGTCCAGGCCCCGGGTCGGCAGGATCCGCATGCGGACCGTGTGGCCGGCCAGACAGGCCCACAGCCAGAACTTCGGCTTCTGCCGCCCGCGGGGAGGCGGATCCTTGTTGCCGTCCTCGCTCCTGGCCAGCCACTGCACCGGCCAGGAGGTCTCGTCGGCCTGGGCCACCGGCTGCTGCTGCTGATACGCCCCGATCGCCGCGTCCAGCGGCTCGAACAGATGCGCGAGCCGCCGCAATCCCGTCGACAGCGTCGAGTGCGGCACGCGCAGCCCCAGTGCCGCCAGATCCCGGGCGACCGCCGCCTGCGGACGGAACAGCGCGTAGACCTGGATCAGACACCAGGCCCACACACTGGTGCCCAACTGGCTGGTGCCCAGCCGGGGTGCCGGCGGGGCGATCACCGGCCGGGCTGCGGAACAGTCACAGTCCGGACCATAGCGCTGGCGCACCACCTTGCGCACCAGTGCGTTCCAGACCATCTCGTACAACCAGCTGGTCTTGTGCCCGCACCGCACGTAGGCGGTCCCGCAGTCCGGACAGCGGCGCTCCTGCTCGGGCACGTCCAGCCACTCCAGCACCACGGGCAGGCCGGGCCGCTGCTCGCGCGGCGGGGTCGGCGAACCCGGCTCCCGCCCGCGCTTCCTGCGCGGCCGGACCGCCGGATCCTCGCTCTCGGACGGACCCGGCGCGGGCGTTTCGGCCGACGGTGTCTCGTCGGCCGACGGGTCGGCAGCGACTCTCGCCGTGGCGGACGGGTCGTCCTCGCCCGCTGGCGTGGCCTCGCTCTTGCGTCCGAACAGCGACCGTTGCAGGTTCGCCAGCCGGGCTTGCAGCCCAGCCTCCCGTTCCTGCGCAGCCTGCAAGTCGGACTGTGCAGCGTCGAGTTCGCGTTGGAGTTGCTCGCAGCGAGCGCACGCGGTCCGCCCCCCGACTGGCTGTCCGTTCTTGCTGGACTTCGTCCTGCCCACAACGACTGGGCTGACCGCCCAATCCTACGATGGCAAGGTTGCCCAGGCAAAGTCAAGTGCTCAGCCGTTCTATGCTTGCTTGCCCATCCACCCGCTCCACCGACGCCGACCGGTTGCTCCTCCGGCCACACCGGAACTCCTTGCCGCAGCGTTGAGGTTGCCCCAGAAATCCAGTTCGCCTGTCCCTGCGCTACTCTCCTGGTTCTGCGACAGCGCTGAACTGTAGCGCCCCGAGACCTGAATGCTTACGCTGCGTGGAAGGGGATATCCGCCTGTTGGCGGAGAGCGAGAGGGAAGACATGCTCGAGGTCGCGCAAGGCCCACGCACGGGGTGCCAGTCGGTGTCTGAAAGCGATGAACCGGAATCGACCTTGGAAAGAACGTACCAGAACCAATCCTCGACAGATTAACAACCAATTGTTTATCAAGAACTTAGAAGACTTCCACCAGACGACGTCACCCACAGGTTTTGCGGAAGAGCCTCAAAGCTAAACGTATAAGAAGATACGAGACTCGGCAATTCTTGTCAATAAAGTTCCGGTTTTCGGGGGTGGAGCAAGAGGGTCAACGCGACACAGGAGACAGATATACCCACCTGACGCGAGCTGGCGATTGTCATTCAGGTGGCGTGTGGAGGCCCGGCCCTGCGCCGGTCCTGTGGGAAGGCCGAGTGCGGCCAGGTGTGCGGTTACTCCGACCAGCAGCCAGAGACAATCCTGCGTCGTTTGACGCGGGTCACCTCGACCGCGTAGACCCAGGCGAGCGCGCTGCACCGTTCACCTTGGTCGGGACCAGCACGCGCCGGTAGAGCTTATACACACGTCCCACACACTACGACCGCGCCCCCGTCTCCCCCTTCCACGGCTCGCCCGGGAGAAGAGGGATCAGCCGCTCGGATACCGTCTGCGCCGCTTCCACAGGTCGCCACTCGAAGCCCGGCCTTAGTAGCGCGCTCATGTCGGCATTGAACTGCGCATCGCCGATCTTGCCCGCCAAATTCCGTTCGAAGATCGCGCGGGTCACCCAACCGCCCTCGCGCTCCATGTACTCACCGAATCCAGCCACGATCCGTTGGGCATCGCTTCGCTCGTCGGCGAGCCCCATCGCTAGGTCGAAAAGGTCCCGACCCTTGCGGCGCTGATAGAGCGCCCTTAGCTTTGTTGCCAGCAGCTCGTCGAGGTCGAAGGTTGCGATGTCCGCCATTCCTGAGTACCAACGCGAGTCAACCGAGAACGCGCGTTTCGTGAAGCCCAACACCGCAAAGTGTTCTCGAGTATTGATCTCGACCTTGAGACGTAGCCTCATCGCCGGGACGTCCTCGGACTCAAACCGGTAGCCGAGTGTCACCCGGCCTTGCGACTGCTTCCACCGTGCTTTGCCCAGCCAGGGATCGAGGACGCCTCGCAATCCGTCCATCAAGGGACCGGCCGGCCCTGGAGCGACCTGAACCAGATCGATATCTTCGGACCGGGCTGGGCACTTGACTCCAGTAAATCAATATGTTGTGGTCTAGGTCGTGCAGGAGGATTATCCGCGAACACAGGCGGAATTCGAGGCTTGGTTCGACTCCGAGGAGGCGTGCCGCGACTACGTAGCCCGGATCCGGTGGCCGGACGGTTTCGTTTGCCCGCGCTGTAGCGGCGGGCCGGCTTGGCCTGCCAAGCGGAAGCGTCTCGTCTGCAGCGGTTGCGGGTACCAAGCGTCGCTGACAGCCGGAACCATCTTCGAAGGCACTCGCAAGCCCCTGCGGACTTGGTTCCAGGCGATGTGGTGGGTGACGGCGCAGAAGCATGGTGCCAGTGCGCTCGGGTTACAGAGGGTGCTCGGCCTGGGCCAGTACCGGACCGCGTGGACCTGGCTGCACAAGCTGCGCTGCGCCATGGTCCGTCCGGGTCGCGACCGCTTGGGCGGGATCGTGGAAGTGGACGAGACCTACGTGGGAGGGAAGGACGAAGGGGCGTTCGGGCGCAGCCTCGGCCGCAAGGCCATCGTTGCGATCGCCGCGGAGGAGGACGGAGACCGAATCGGGCGCATTCGCCTGAAACGTCTGCCGGACGCTTCGGCAGCGAGCTTGGAAGGGTTCATCCTCGCAGCCGTCGAGCCCGGAAGCGGAGTGCGAACAGACGGCTGGCCCAGTTATTCCAAGCTCCGCGCCAGGGGCTACCGCCATGAAGCCATCGTGACGGGAAAAGATGCGGCCACGCTGGACCGTGCGTTCCCGCGTGTACATCGTGTTGCCGCCCTCCTGAAGCGATGGCTGCTCGGTACGCACCAAGGCGCCGTCGAGCACGCCTACCTCGACTACTACCTCGACGAATTCACGTTCCGATTCAACCGGAGGACCTCCCGATCCCGCGGCAAGCTGTTCTACCGATTGGTCCAACAGGCCGTCGACACTTCCCCAACTCCCCGCCACACGATCATCGCGACAGCTCACGCCGGGGACATCGCTCCGAACCAGGGATTACTGGACTGAAGTACATACATCGAAACCACAACATATTGATGTACTGGAGTTAAGTGCCCAGCCCAGTCTTCGGAATAGCGCGCTGGCGGCGTCAGGTAGAGCTTGTACAACGCCGTACCTCCCCGAAAGGCGAGCGCCCCGGCCAGCACTGGATCTGAGAACATCTCGATCAGGGCGCGGCTGATGATCAGGTCCTGCTCGACCTGGAAGTCTTCGCTCCACGGCGCGCGGTCCCGCCATTGAGTGATGTAGTCCCTAGGGATCACGCGTCCGTCTCGATGTCTGCGTTCACAAACAGCCGCCATTCCTTCGAGCGCGGCGAACCTTCGGCACTCGAGCTCGGCAGGAGCTTCGTGTAGTTCCTCGCGCGTCGCCGCACATGCTCCTTGAGGAGCACGGCTTTATCCCCAGCGCCGACATACTCGAGAAGGTAGCCTAGACGCTGCGCCCAGAGGATCGATGCAGACCCAGAAGCCTGGACGAGGCGCTCCGGGTCCATATCTTCGCCGAGTTCGGAAAGCACGCCCGCCACCCGGTCCACTCCGCCAGCGCGTTGCATGTATCCGACCAGATCGACCGCCGTCGCTTCCACCGTTGAGACCAGAACCGTTCCCCGCGGATTGTTGAAGCTCTCCACTGGCACGCCGGCGAGTCCTTTGCGCGCGACGAAGGCAACCCTTACGGAACCGCACGAGATCGCTGGCCGGTTCTTCCCCAACATCACCTGAAATTCCTGTGGGCGATGATGGGCCGCGCCGTAGTACTGCGCGGCCGAGAGCAAACCGACATAGTACGGGGTGTTCCGGTGATTCATGAGTGCCGGGACGAACTGGTCCGCCGGCAGGCAGCCAAGCCGCCTGTACTCGGGTGGCACGATCACGTAGAACCCACGTGCCGGACTTGCGATCTCCCCCTTGACTGCACAACGGCTCAGCGCTTGGCGTGCCGCCTGCTCAGAAACCCCGAGCGCCGAGCGGAGCTCGGACGAGCTAAAGTGATACCGTCCCCTGGTGGGCAGCCCCGCGATGACGTTGCGGGCTCGTGGTGCGGTAGATGCAGACATGGATCCAGCAAAGTAGTACTATTCGTCACATTATCATAGTGACGTCGTAATTTGCCCTACCCGCGAACCGATCGACGCTCCTGCGTCACAACACGAGATTACGTTCCACGACTTCTTGCTCTGGAGTCTTGTCCGCTTCCCTAGCGCCCCCCGTACAGAAGCCTGCAAATCGAAAATTGCTGACGATTCTTCAACTCCGTCGCCAAGTTGGGCTATATCTTGAGTTACACCTCTTGCGGTTTCGATCGCAGGGCGCAGGGTCTCTTCGGAGGCCCTTGGTTTCTTGGGCTTATCCCCGTCTGTCATCTCGGGCGAGTATGTTGGGAATCGTGGCCCGCAAAACCGTCCATGGAGAGAAGGAGGGTCGATTGACTCCGGTTACCCTATTAGACAGATCAGATATCAGGGAGTTAAGGGAGATTCCCACTCGGGACCTTCAGGTCAGAGGCGTTGGCGAACATCACCGGTCGGTGCCATGACGCTCGTTGTAGAGGAGTTGAATTGAAGACCATTCGGAAACGACTGTTCGATGTCCTCTTTGGCGGCGGTCGCGTTGCGAAGAGTCTTGACCTGTGGCTGCTTGCCGCCATTTTGGCCAGTGTCACTGTCGTCATGCTGGATTCCGTGGCCGACATCGGGTCCGCCTGGTTCGATCAACTACGGATGGCGGAGATTGCCTTCGCGGTGATCTTCAGTGTGGAGTACCTGCTGCGGCTCTTCTGCCATCCGAGGCCGTCCCGCTACGCATTTGGATTCTTCGGCTTGGTGGACTTCGTCTCGATTGCGCCCACCTGGCTTGAATTCGTGTTCCCGGGCTGGGACACCTTCGCGGTACTGCGTGTGCTGCGGATGTTTCGAATCTTCCGCATCTTGTCATTGGGGCGTTTCTCGCGAGCGGCGATGACGATAGGCAATGCTCTGGAGGCCACTCGCTACAAGATCGGGGCCTTTGTGATCGGTGTGGTTCTGATTTCCGTAGTCGCGGGATCGCTCATGTTTCTCGTAGAGGGACCCGAGAACGGATTCACCAGCATTCCAGCAAGTACCTACTGGGCAATCATCACGATGACAACAGTCGGGCATGGAAGCCTGGTCCCAGCGACAGTCCTTGGCCAGTTCCTGACGTCCGTTCTCGTGATTCTGGGCTATGCGGTCGTAGCGATCCCGGTCGGCGTAATCACGTCAGAGGTGCTCGCGGCAAAGAAGGCCCGCGAAGCGCTTCTCGCCGGGGAGGAGACTGAGCGGCAAGAATTCAAGTCCTCGGCCTTCTACAGCTACGCAGATCCCAACATCCCGCAAAAGGTAATCTTCGAGGCATCCGTCCTCAAGCCGGTCGCCGGGTTTCTGAATGCGAGAGGAGGCTTCTTGTTCATCGGGGTGGACGACAACGCCACCCCGCTCGGAATTCAGCCAGACCTTGACATGAAAAGCTGGACTACAGAGCGATACGTGAGGCATCTCACGGACCGGATCGGCGAGGAGTTCGGTTCGGCCGCGGCGACCTGCACTCACATCAGCATCGAAACGGAAAAGGGACTGGAAATCTGCGTCGTCGAGGTAGATTCATCGCCCGATCCTGTGTGGCTGTTGAAGGCAGAGAAGTCGGGCAAACGAAGGATGTTCTATGTCCGGACCAGCAACTCGACGCGCGAATTGCAAGGCCCCGACCTCGTCAGCTACTTGAGGAAACGGTGGGACTAGCTGCGACGCGTTCACCCGCAGGGCGTCCCCCCATAAGCGCTAACTTGATTAATCGATCGGGAAATGACTGTCGACTTGATTGGCGCGTTTCCTCGGCGGTTCGGAGAGCGACGCCGAGATCTCGTTCCACTGCTCGATCATTCGTCTCAGGGAGAATGCCGGTTCGATGGCTCGCGTGACTTGGTTGAGAGCGAACTTGAAGTCACGCCAAGGGCTGCGAGTGCGGTCCTTTCGCCATGTCGTATCCCCAGGGGGAAATGGTCAGCGCATGGCGGACGAGCTTCTCGACCAGCAACGCCACCAGCAGTTTGCCGTACAGCCAGGCCTGGGCGCTTTCCTGATCGTATTTCGGCAGGTGCCCGAGCTGGGCCAGGGATTTGAAGCGCTTGAAGACCAACTCGACCTGCCACCGCAGGCGGTACCACTCCAGCACCTCGGCGGCCGGAAACCGCTCCGGAGGGTAGGTGGTGAACACAATGACGTAGCAGGCGAAGCGCAGAGTTTCCGGCTGCAACTGCTGGCCCTGCTTGGAGGCCCTGCGCCGCAGCTTCTTGTGGGCGACCGCGATCGCCTCGTCGGTCTTGCGCAGCGCGCAGATTCGCCCCGCGGCGGCCGGTCCGGTCCGGGCCACCGCGCACACCGGCCACTCGCCGACGAGCCCGGGCTGCCGCAAGGATTCCACGCGCGCCAGCAAGTCGACCGGGCGGCCAGCGGCCGTCTCCAAGACCAGCGACCCCGTGTTCACGCGCACCGTCACGTGACCGCCCGCCGCCACGACGTGCTGGATCCCGACAGCCGTCGAGTAGCCGCGGTCGGCCAGCACGTAGTCGCCCGGACAGATCGGGAACTGCGTGAGCGACTCGCCAGTACCGCCCCCTTTCGTCGGCGTCAGCTGGAAGAAATCGCAGCCCAGCGAGGGCAGATTGACGCTGTAGTGCAGCCGCCACAGCGAGCCGGTCCGGCCCGGCTCCTGCACGGTCGTGCCATCGAACGCCCGCACCTGAAAGCCCCCCGCCGTGGACACCGCTATGCCGTGCTCCCGGAACAGCTCCACGCACAGCGCGTACAGCCAGTCGCGCGACTTCCGCAGCCGCTTGAGCAGGGCCACGTCCGACAGATCCGCCAGGCGCGCCTGGCGCGCCCGCACGACGGTCTCGCGCAAGGAATGCCCGCAGCCGAGATGGATTAGCAGGGTGCGCAGCAGGTTTTCCGGCGACTTGTCCTTGCGCAGCCCCTTCAACGCGCCTGTCTCGGCCGCCAGATCCTGCCAGTTGTCGGGAAAAAACGACAGCAGCAAGTCCCAGTCTTCATTCGAATCCGCCTTCGTGGCCGTGCCGTTCATGCCAACACTATACAAGATAGCGGTCCGACAAGCAAGTTAGCGCTTATGGGGCGTCCCCCCGGCGTCTTCTGGAATCCAGGAAGTCCCGGTGGCCCGAAACCGGCGTACGCGGTCACCGCGGCCGGGCCAGGGGCCGGGAGGCCACAGGCGTTCCAGAAGGTCGTGGCAGGCGGAGTGGACGCTAACAGGGCAGCGATGCTCGGACTGATGCTCCCGGACGGAGAGCGACCGACGAGGCCCTGCCCAAGCGCTCTACAACACTAGAGGTCGACTCTCAAGTAGGGCTCCAGATATCCCTTCTGCTTGAGCAACGCCGACATCCCCTTGAACGCCTCCTTTCGGCTGAAGGCCTCCACGCCGTGGGGATTGCGGGCCCCGTCGAACGAGGCGAATGAAACGTACCGACGCGGGTCCGGGCACAAGTCAGCCTCTTGAATTCTTATGCGGATGTTCATTGTTCCGTCAATTTCCCCTTTGTTGTAGACTCCGAAGTGGTGCCCAAAGTGGTAACGCCAAGCGTCTCGGTTCTCTGAGTCCTTTATATCCAACGAGTTATGAAAGGGGGGGGATGGCTCCTCAGGTAGGAACAACCCCAAAACAGCTACTGCCTTTTGCTAAGGTGCGCGCGTCGCTCCCCGACTCTACGTGCGCCGTGCTAAGGCACTGGCCCCCAGCGGGTGCAAATCCCGCCCGGCGAACTGTCGTTCCAGCCGGAAGCAATCGGAGCGGCTCATGGAGGCAACGACATGGACTGAAGCACTCTGATGTAAAAGGGTCGCCATTGGGCGGTTCAGCGAGCATGCAGGCCGTAATCAGATGAACGCCGAGCAGGCCTCGAAAAAGTCGATGCGGAGGCCGACCCGCCGATGTAACGGGGAAGGCTCAGCGGCCGGGAAGCGAGCGACGCGCGCACCGGTCGGCTCCGCCGGGGTACTGGCGACAGCATGCATGCAAGAGGGGGACGGAGGCAACACGGGAAGCCCCGTCGGTGGTGCGCACGCGCCAAACCGGGAATCCGCGAGGACCAGCCTGGGCCGGCCGGGGTGGCGGAGAGGCTCGTAGTACCGAGGAAGCCGGGTAATGCCGGGGGATGGGAAGGGGCCTCAGTTCGAGAGGGACGCAAGCAAGGGGGCAGGGACCATGGAGACTGGCGAAGACCTACAAGCTCCGCATACGGTGCGGGGACTCCAGACGGCGTTACATGCGAAAGCGAAGGGAGACACCCGGGTTTCCGGTTCTACACGCTCAGCGACAAGGTCTGGCGAGCAGATGTGCTCGCCGCTGCGTGGCAGGCGGTCCGCCGCAATGGCGGAGCCTGCGGAGTGGACGGCGAGACGTTCGAGCAGAGCAAGGAGCGGGACGTGCAGCGGTGGCTGGGGGAACTGGCGGAAGAGCTGCGGAGGAACACCTACCGACCGCGTGCGGTGCGGCAGGTGTTGATACCGAAGAAGCAGCCGGGGAAATTCCGACCGTTGGGCATACCGTGCATCCGGGACAGGGTCGCGCAGACGGCGGCGATGCTAGTGTTATCGCCGATCTTCGAGGCGGACCTGCAAGCGGAGCAATATGCCTACAGGGAAGGCCGCAGGCGCTGGACGCAGTCCAGCACGTGCATCGGCTGGTGAACAGCGGACATCGGGAAGTAGTGGACGGCGATTTAGCGAATTATTTCGGAGAAATCCCGCACTGCGACCTAATCCGGTCGATCGCCCGGCGCGTGAGCGACGGGCGCATGCTGGGCTGGATCAAGATGTGTTGGAAATGGCCGTGGTAGAGGACGACGGGAAAGGCGGCAAACGCCGCACGAACCGGGCGCGCCGGGAGCGGAAAGGGACGCCGCAAGGTGCTCCGATCTCCCCGTTGCTCAGGACGTCTACATGCGGCGCTTCTGGAAGCAGTCGGGCCACGCCCGACGCTACGGTGCGGAGATCGTGAACTATGCGGACGCGTGGTCTGCGGCAAAGCCCCGGCGGAAGCCATGCGGGCAATTGTCGAACGGATGCAACTGCGCCTACCGGTCAACGCCGAAGACCCGCTGCCTGCGATGCCCGGACGGCCCAGAGCATTGGACGCAATTACAGCCCGAGAACGGGCCGAGGCCTCCATTGGCACGCGCCCGAGCAAGGCCAGCGTCCGCGCATCTGCCGCAGGATCAGTGAGCCAACGGAAGCGCGATACGGGCTACTCAAACCAAATGAAACGTAGAGTCGAGGAGAAGCGCGCCTACCTTAGCGTGAGGGAGTAGCAGTTGGCCGGCCGCTTTCGCATCGCCGGTGCCTCAGTCTCTCGCATAGTCACGTTTCTTCTCCCCGCTCATCGAACCGGACGGGCCGATTTCCGGCATCCGGCTCTCGGACGAGATCATGCCTTCGCCCACGGGCGACTGGCCGTTCGCATGGCAAGGCGTGTGAGGCCGAGGTCATCCCAGAGCCGCGTGTCCGGGTAGCGCACGGACTGCCCGGACCTCACCTTGTGTTTCCGACACAGCCACTGGCGCAGCCGCTTGGTCGCATGAGCGTCGACGGCGCGGTAGGCCGGGCTCACCGGTCCCAGCCGGAAGTAGTTCGCCCAGCCGAGCATGGCTCGGTTCAGCCTCTCCACTACCCGCTCCGGTTCCAGTAGCCTGTATCGCGCTTCCGTTGGCTCACTGATCCTGCGGCAGATGCTGCGGACGCTGGCCTTGCTCGGGCGCGTGCCAATGGAGGCCCGGCCGTTCTCGGGCTGTAATTGCGTCCAATGCGGTACCCGAGGAACTCCATGGGCTCGTCCGGGCATCGCAGGCAGCGGGTCTTCGTCGCGTTGACCGGTAGGCGCAGTGCTCCATCTCGTTCGAATTGCCCGCATGGCTTCCGCCGGGGCTTTGCCGCAGACCACGAAATCGTCCGCATAGTTCACGATCTCCGCACCGTAGCGTCGGGCGTTCCCCGACTGCTTCCAACCCAGGGAAGCGCCGCATGTAGACGTTCCTGAAGATCGGAGCACCTTGCGGCGTCCCTTTCCGCTCCCGGCGCGCCCGGTTCGTGCGGCGTTTGCCGCCTTTCCCGTCGTCCTCTACCACGGCCATTTCCAACCACATCTTGATCCAGCCCAGCATGCGCCCGTCGCTCACGCGCCGGGCGATCGACCGGATTAGGTCACAGTGCGGGCCGGGCGCAGGCGTTCCAGAAGCTCGTTGCGGGCGGGATGGATCCGGCCAAGGCTGCGAGCTTGAGCGGATTGATGGTTCCGGAGAGCTAGCACAGCTCAATCACGAGTTTGCCACCCTTAGGGTACTTGGCCGATACTCTCACTCCCTTATCGTCTATGGCGGCCTTGACGACCTTCTCGACCTTGGCCGCTACCTCTGCGAGTTCGTTATCTTTCCGCAGCGCTGGACTAACACGTACAGCACCTGATGCTGGGGGTCTTCCCGCTCGTAGTAGGGTTTGCCGGTTGGGATGGGCATTTGCTCAACCCTCAAAGTGGTAATTCTAGGTAACGGAATCTTTGGACTCTAGTTAAGTTCAGTGTTTCCAGTAACTTAGAAGAGGTTTGGCTCCTCAGGTAGGACTCGAACCTACAACCCTCCGGTTAACAGCCGGATGCTCTACCATTGAGCTACTGAGGACCAACTCCTCTATTTGTGCAGTATTGCAGGTCATAGCGACCCCTGTCAAGATTCTCGGGAATGCGCGGTAGGCCCCGGATTCACTCGTCTCTCAGTATTTCCAGCGGCTTGTTCCCGAGGATCCGGAAGCTCGCTCCCCACCCGGCGCACGTGGCGATTAGCGCGGTTGCAATGACTGTGATTGCAATTGCCGGCAACTCGATAACAGCGTCCAGGTCCAGGATGTCTCGAGTTAGGAGCGCCGAGTAGGATACTGCCAGCAGGCTGCCGGCTGCTCCTGCTACGCCGCCGACGATCAGGAACTCGATCGAGAAGATCTCTGTCAGGCGGTTCCTGGTCGCCCCCAGCGTCTTGAGGATTGCGACCTCCCGCATCCGGCGGAATCGAGTCGCCGCAACGCTTGAGACCAAGATGATCACGCCTGCAGCGATCGCGAAGGCCGACACGAACCGGATGACGAACGCGATTTGGTCGACTACCTCCTGCACGGTTTCGAAGAAGTCGACCGCGCTGACGTACAGCACCGACGGGAATGCCTCGAACGCCTTCCGCGACAGCTCGAAGTTGTATTCGGGCAGGGCCCGAATCCCGCCTATGTAGGTCGCCGGAGATCCCTGGAGCGCGCCCTCGTTCAGCACGAAGTCATAGATCCAGTCGGGCATTCCCTCGAAGCTGTGGATCGCGACGACCTGTGCCGTGACATCACGGCCGCCGACCTGCCAGGTGATGTCCGATCCAAGCCGGATATCCATGTATTCGGCGAGACGATCCCTTACCGAGACAACGGGCTCGGGCTGGGCGGGATCCCACCAACGACCCTGCAAGACCTCGAGCCCTTTCGGCGGCTCGTCCGCCCAGGTGATGTCCCGAGTGCGTCGCATCCGTGAGCCCCGTTCCCCTCGCCGGCCAGGGTTCCGAGCCCCGCCCCCGAACGACTCGAGACGTGCAGACACCACGGGAAGCAAGGTGACGTCTCCCTCGATCCCGGCCTGCTGCCGCAGGAAACTCTCGAGCGGTCCGCGCTCGTTCGCAGTAATGTTGCTCAGGTACACGTTCGGCATGTCCGGCGGGGCGTTTCGGATGAGTTGCGCCAGCACCGTGGTCTGGAGCAGGTAAACCGTGAGCGTGAATGTCACGCCGATGCCGAGAGCGATCAAGATGACTTCGGTATGCATGCCTGGCCTGTGCAGGTTGGCGATGCCGTGGCGCAGGCCCACCGGAAGCCTGAAAGGCAAGAGCGCCGGGGCAGCTTTGAGCGTTCGAAGCAACGCACCGGCTGTCAGAGCAAGCGCTGCCAAGCTGATCGCCAGGCCTCCCGCGAACCACGCGCCCAGCCGTGTCGAGTCGCCGAGCCAGGCCGCGACGAGCCCGATGCCCCCCATCACGATCGCTGCCTGCGAAAGTTGGCGGAGGAGCTCTCTCCGTCGCTCCCCGCCCGTTCGTTCGAACCGAGTAGCCATCTCGCGCCGGAATATCAGCGCCGGAGCGACCTTGCGGATACCGAGGAGAGTCGGCAGCGAGAACATCAGCACGGTCAGGAGCCCGACCCCGGTAGCCTGTACGGCAGGCCACAGCTGCCAGTCGAACGAGGGCGCCTGGGGGAAGTAGTCTGCGACGAACGTCGGCGCCACCCCCTGCGCCAGGAACCCGATTCCTACGCCAAGGATGCTGCCGAGGAGGCCCAGCGCGACAGTCTGCAGCAGGAACACTCGGATGATCAGCCCCGAAGTCGCGCCGTAGCATTTCATGATCGCGATCGTGTCGAGCCGCTGCTGCAGGTGCGAGTACACGACCATCGCCACGCCCAAGCCTCCGACCGCCATCGCCAGCAAGCTGACAAGGCTGAGGAAGCTGGTGGTTCTGTCGAGCCCGCGGCGGATCCGGGGACTTGACTCGCGGTAGTCGGTGATCCTGCTGCCTTCGATCCCTGCATCGATTTGCTGCCTCGCCTCGTCCACGGTCATGCCTTCGCTAGGGAGCTTGACCAGGAATCGCCTCGACACGCGGCTCCCGAACTGCACCAGGCCAGTGCGTTCCAATGCATCCCGCGACAGCATTGCGCGGGGCCCGAAATTCACCGCTCCCGTCATGCGGTCCGGCTCGACCAGGACGATGGCGGCAATGCGGAAGTCGGCCTCGCCGAGTCTCACTTGGTCCCCAACCTCGGCTTGCAAGCGAACAAGCAGGTCCTGAGACGCCAGGACTACATCGTCCGCGAGGGTGTTCTGCAGGGAGCCTGAGGGCGCGAGTTCCACCTCGCCGTAGAACGGGTACGCCGACGGATCGACCGCCTTGAGATTAACCGCGAGAGGGCGGGGAAGCGAGTGCCCGCCCATCATCGTCATCAGCTCCGTCACCCTGGTCACGGTCGCGCCGCGGCCGACGAGACTGGCGAGGACAGCCTGCTCGTCTTCGTCCGGTTCGTGGTTGATCGACGCGCTAAGGTCCCCGGCGAGCAGCGTGCGCGCGTCGCGCAGCAGCATCTCTTGGAACGCGGCGCAATAGCCGCGCACGCCGCTGAGCGCCGCAACGCCCACGCTCACGGCTAGGATGGCGAATAGAAACTTGACCTTGCCCGCGCCTAGGTCGCGCCACGCCAGCTTGACGGACAGCCGCCATTCGTTCAGGTTCGGCAAGGTTCCAGCGTAACGGATGGGCGCGCCCGGCCCGCAATAGCGAGAAAGCCCCGTCCGCGTGGCGCGGACGGGGCTGGCGTTCAGGGGGCCGACGGCCTTCCTGGGATTAGAATTCGCCGCCGCCGTGCGGATCGGGCGGAGGCGGAGGGGTCTTCTCCGGGATCTCGTGGACCGTCGCTTCGGTCGTGAGCATCAGGCTGGAGATCGAGGCCGCGTTCTGCAGAGCGGTCCGCGTCACCTTGGCCGGGTCGATCACGCCCGCGGCGACCAGGTCGCCGTAGGTGTCGGAGGAAGCGTTGTAGCCGAAGTTGTCATCGTCGCCGCTGCGGACTCGCTCAGCGACGATGGCGCCCTCCTGGCCGGCGTTCTGCGCAATCCAGCGCAGCGGCGACTCGATGGCGCGACCGACGATGTTGACGCCGATCTGCTCGTCCTCGTCCGCACCCTTGATGCCGCCGAGCACCGAAGCTGCCCGGAGGAGAGCGACGCCGCCGCCGGGGACGATGCCCTCTTCGACGGCCGCGCGGGTCGCGTGCATCGCATCCTCCACGCGTGCCTTCTTCTCCTTCATCTCGGTTTCGGTTGCCGCGCCGACCTTGATCACCGCGACGCCGCCGACGAGCTTCGCCAGCCGCTCCTGCAGCTTCTCGCGGTCGTAGTCGGAGGTGGTCTCCTCGACCTGCGCACGCAGCTGCTTGACGCGGCCCTGGATCGCATCCGAGCCGCCCGCGCCCTCGACGATGGTCGTGTTGTCCTTGTCGATCACGATGCGGCTGGCCTGGCCCAGATCGTCGACCTGCACGCCTTCCAGCTTGATGCCGGTCTCTTCCATGATGGCCCGGCCACCGGTCAGGATCGCGATGTCCTCGAGCATGGCCTTGCGGCGGTCGCCGAAGCCCGGTGCCTTCACGGCTGCGACGTTGAGGGTGCCGCGCAGCTTGTTAACGACTAGCGTCGCCAGTGCCTCGCCCTCGGTTTCCTCGGAGATGATCAGGAGCGGGCGGCTTTGCCTTGACACGGTCTCTAGTACCGGCAGCAGGTCCTTCATGCTGCTGATCTTCTTCTCGTGGATCAGGATCAGCGCATTCTCGAGCACGCACTCCATCGAGTCCTGGTCGGTGACGAAGTACGGCGAGGCGTAGCCCCGGTCGAACTGCATGCCCTCGACAACCTCGAGTTCGGTGTCGATCGTCTTGCCTTCCTCGACCGTAATCACGCCGTCCTTGCCGACCTTCTGCATCGCTTCGGCGATGATGCTGCCGATCGCGGGGTCGTTGTTGGCGGAGATCGCGGCAACCTGCGCGACCGCGTCGCCCTCGACGGGCTTCGCCATGTCATGCAGTTTGTCGGAAAGCGCCGTGGTGGCCTGCTCGATGCCGCGCTTGATCGCCATCGGGTTGGCGCCTGCGGCCACGCTCTTCAGCCCGTCGCGATAGATCGCCTGGGCTAGGATCGTGGCGGTTGTAGTGCCGTCGCCGGCGACGTCGGATGTCTTTGATGCGACTTCGCGCACCATCTGGGCGCCTAGGTTCTCCAGCCTGTCCTTAAGCTCGATCTCCTTGGCCACGGTGACTCCGTCCTTGGTGACGGTCGGTCCGCCGAACTTCTTCTCCAGGACGACGTTGCGCCCCTTGGGGCCCAAGGTCACGCGTACGGTGTCGGCGAGCTTGTTCACGCCGTTCAGGATTGCCTGCCTGCAATCCTCTCCGTAGACGATTCTCTTTCCTGCCATCTTGTGGTTTGCTCCTTCTGCGTTCTCTATTGGCTGATGATCGCGAGGGCCTCGTCCTCGCGCATGATCAGATACTCGTTGTCGTCGACAGAGACTTCGCTGCCGGAGTACTTGCCGAACAGGATCTTGTCGCCAACCTTGACGTCCAGGGATACGACGGTGCCGTCGTCCTTTTTCTTGCCGTTGCCGACGGCGATGACCTGGCCTTGCTGCGGCTTCTCCTTTGCCGAGTCAGGGATGATGATCCCGCCGCTCGACTGCTGATCAGCCTCGTCGAGCCGCTCGACGAGGATGCGGTCGTGCAATGGTCGCAGACTCATTGTGATTGGGTCCTCCTAGGAATCGGATTGTTGGAAGTAGGGCGAGCAGCACGATCAGTCACGTGGCTGCTCATGAAACTTGATGCAGTTGCTATCAAGTTCTAATTACCTCTAGTGTACAGGTGCTGTCAACGGCTGTCAACCGGATTTCGTCACAAGTTTCGGGGACGTCGTGCGCCCTTTCGCGTAGAAGTGGCAGAATGAAAGCAATACCGAGCCATGTTCCGGTTCGAGTCGCCATGGATGATCCTTCTGCTGGTGCCCTTGGCGGCGCTGGTTGTCTGGCGGCGCAGTGACCGGATACGGCTTCGCTTCTCCTCGACGGTCGCAGCGAGCCGGCTGGCCGGCTCCTGGCGGTCCAAGCTTGTTCGCTTGCCGCTGCTGTTGCGGGCGCTCGCGCTCGCGGCTCTCGTCCTCGCCCTCGCCCGGCCGCAGCACGGCACCGAGCGGGCGCGCGACATCTCCCAGGGCGTCGCGATCGGAATGGTTGTCGACCGCTCGTCTAGCATGGGCGAGCGCATGCGCTTCGGCGGCCGGACGGTGACGCGCCTCGAAGCGGTCAAGCGGGTCTTTCGCGAATTCGTCGACCCGGCCGAGGGGGACATGCACGGCCGTCCGAACGACCTGATCGGAATGACCGCGTTCGCGCAGTACGCGGACTCGGTATGCCCTCTCACTCTCTCGCACGCGACCCTGATGGAGCTGCTCGACACGGTGCGCCTCGTCGAGGACCGGCGCGAGGATGGCACTGCCATTGGCGATGCTGTTGCCCTGGCCGCGGCGCGGCTCGGCAAGGCAGACGAGTCTCTGCCGGGCGGAGGAGGAGAGCGGCCCCCTTACGAGATCAAGAGCAAGATCGTGATCCTGCTGACCGATGGCGAGAACAACGCCGGTGACCGCAGCGTCCGCGATGCTGCCGAGCTTTGCAAGCAGTGGGGCATCAAGGTCTACGCCATCGGCGTGGGCGACCAGCGCGGACTGCAAACGCCGTTCGGTCGCCTGAGCGCGCCGCTCCGCCCGGGCTTCGACGACCGCGCCTTGCGGGACCTGGCTGACGTCACCGGCGGGAAGTACTGGCTGGCCACTGATGCCGACACGCTGCGGTCGGTGCACGAGGAGATCGACCAGCTCGAAAAGAGCGAGTTCGAGGTCGTGCGCTACCTCGACTACAGGGAGGCGTTCGCGCCTTGGGCGCTTTCGGCGCTGGCACTGCTATCCCTCGAGCTTCTGCTGCGTCAAACCCTGTTGAGGACCGTCCCGTGAGCGACTTCCAGTTCGGCGCAGTGGAAATGCTCTACCTGCTCTGGCTCCTGCCCGCGATGCTCGCGCTGATGGCCTACGCGTCGCGACGCCGGCTCCAAGCTCTCGCGCGTTTCGTGGAGTCAGGCTTGCTCGCCCGCCTCGGAAGCTCGTCGACTCCAGATCCTGCGCGGCGGGTTCTCAAGGCGGCCCTGGTGCTCGCGGCAGCCGGCTTCCTCGTGGTCGCCTTGGCCCGGCCCGCCTGGGACGCCGTTCGGGAAGAGGTCACGCAAAGGGGCCGCGACGTGGTCTTCCTGCTCGACGTGTCCCGCAGCATGCTGGCCGAGGACTTGCCGCCGAGTCGCTTGGAACGCGCGAAGCTGGCAATCCTCGACGCCGTCGACCGGCTGGAAGGCGATCGCGTGGCGCTTGCCGTGTTCGCAGGGGCGACCGTGGTCAAGTGCCCGCTCACTCTCGACTACGGCTTCTTCCGCATGGCCCTCAACGATGTCTCGCCGCTCAGCGTGTCGCGGGGAGGCAGTCTGATGGGCGATGGCTTGCGCACCGTCCTGCGCGACGTGTTCGATGGGAAGCGCAGCAATCACCGCGATATCGTCTTGATCACCGATGGCGAGGATCACGAGAGCTTTCCTGTTGAGGCCGCAGCGGAGGCGGGTGATCTCGGCGTCCGCCTGATCGCGATCGGATTGGGGGACGAGCGAGTCGGGCAGCGCATCCCGGTCTCGGCGACCGAAGCGGGCGACACTTCTGGCGCCGGCAGGAGCTTTCTGATCCACGAGGGGCAGGAAGTCTGGTCCAGGCTTGACGCCGCGACGCTGCGGCTGATGGCCGACGCCACGCCGGGCGGCCTTTACTTGAACGTCTCGACCGGAGCGATCGATCTCGGCGAGGTATATCGCCGCCTGATTGCCTCCGCGGCTGGGCGCGAAGTCGGGGTGCGCACGCTGGACAGGCTCGAGGAGAAGTTCCAGGTTTTCCTCGCCATCTGCATCCTGCTGCTCGCGCTCGAGACGGCCCTGCGGGAGCGTCGGCGCGACGTCCGCCGAGTCGGGGCCTGGCTGCTCGTTGCGGCTGCGGCCCCGGCGGCGGCCCATGCCGCTTCCGTGCGGGGTCTAGTTAACGAAGGCAACGAGGCGTTCCGGTCCGAGGCCTACGAGGATGCACTGCTCTCGTACGAGCAAGCGCTCGAGCAGGATCCGAATTCTCCGCACGCGTCCTTGAACAGGGCGAACGCACTCTACAAGAGCGGCGAATTCGCCGAAGCCGCCGAGGGGTATTCGCAGGCTGTACGACAGAGCCTGGAGCAAGGGCTCCCTCAGTTGGAGGCCGCCGGGCTCCACAACCTGGGCAATGCCCTGTACCGGCAAGCCGAGGAAGCCGCTACGGCCAATCCGAGGGCGGCAATTGACTTCCTAGTTCCTGCGGCCCGCTCTTATCTCGACGCGCTGCGGGCCGACGCTCGACGGATCGATTCGGCTCACAACCTCGAAGTGACCCGCCGGCTGATTCAGCAACTTCGCGAACAAGCGAGCCAGCAGCAATCAGGAGGGCAGGACGACGAGGGCGAAGATGCCTCGCAGAGCGAGAGCGAGAATTCCGGGGAAGCGTTGCAGCGCGCAGCAGAGGAGCAGCGGCAGCTCGCCGACGAGAGCGAGGAGCTAGAGAGAGACAGGCAGGACCAGCGCGGCTCCGATTCGCGGGAGGAACAGCGCCAAAGGGCGCAGGACCTGGCGGATCGCCAGGAGGATCTTCGCGAGCGCACCGCGCAGCTCGGCAAGGGCGCAGACCCCAAGACCCGTGAGCAGATCGAGCAGGCCCAACAGAATCAGGAGCAGGCCCGGCAAGAGCTCGAGCGCGATCGGCCCGGGGATGCCGAGCAATCGCAGCGCCAGGCGGCCGAGGCGCTTCAGCAGGCGGCGCAGGGCGAGACGGACCAGGAAGGAGAGACCCGGGACGCGCAAGTCCAGGAGGACCCAGATTCGGAGGGCAGTCCTGCGCAGGCTTCGCAGCAGGAGCTTGAGATGACGACGGATCAGATACTGGAGAAGGAGCAGCAGGACCGCCGACGCCTGCAGCTGCTCCAGCGTGTCGGTGCCGTCGCGGTCGAGAAGGATTGGTAGATGCCCGCTCGCCTGCTCGCCGTCGTCCTCGCCACGGGCCTGTGTTCCTTCCCGCCATCTGGGATCGCCCAAGACGATCCTCTCAAGGTTCGCGCCGCAGTCCAGAGTCAGCGTGTCTATGTCGGCCAGCAGTTCCTGCTGCAGGTCCAGGTCCAGGGCACTGATCAGCCGGATCCCATCGATGTCAGGCCTCTGGAGCGCGACTTCGTTGTGACCGAAGCCGGAGGCGGTGCCAGCAACAGCACGTCCGTGAGCATCGTGAACGGTCAAATGACGCGTCAGGTGCTGCGAGGCTACAACTTCAACTACCGGCTGGCGCCTCGAAGCGCCGGCGAGGCGGTGATTCCGGCGCTCGTCGTGACCGCGGCGGGCCGTTCCGCGAACACCCAGCCCGTCCGCATGCAGGTTCTGCCTCCCGAGGAGAACGACGACTTCAGGCTCAGGCTGTCGTTGTCCGAGAGGCGCGCCTATGTCGGCCAGCCAGTCACCTTGAGCGCTGCTTGGTACATCGGTCGCGAGGTGCAGGAATTCTCCTTCACCATGCCCCTGCTCGAGGACCGGCGCTTCGAGATTGTCGATGCGCCGTCCAGCGTAGCTCCCGGCCAGGGGCAGGCCGACGCATTGGAGATCAGACTCGGCGACAGGAGAGCGATCGCTCGCAAGGGAGTCGGCGAGCTGGATGGCCGCCAGTACACGGTGCTGCGGTTCGAAAAGCTCCTCATCCCGCGCGTTTCCGGGAGCGTGTCCATTCCTGAGGCGACAGTGACGTTCGTGACCCCGAAGCCGAGTCCGTCGCGACGGACCGACCCGTTTGACGACTTCTTCGGCGGGAGCCTGTTTTCCGGGGTATTCGGAGGCCGGAGAGAATTGGAAACGCTTGCGATTCCCTCCAACCGCCCCCAGATCGAGGTGCTGGACCTTCCCTCAGAAGGGCGGCCAGAAAGGTTCAGCGGCTGGATTGGCGAGTTCCAGCTCCGAACGGATGCGAAGCCCCACATCCGTCGCGGTTGGCGAGCCGGTTACGCTCGGCTTGACGGTATCGGGATCCGGCTTGCTTGCGACAGCCCAGTTCCCCGCGCTCGACGAGCTGCCCGAGCTGACCCGGGACTTCAATGTCCCGAGCGAGATCGGAGCGGGAGAGAGCCGCGGGGACGAGAAGTTCTTTATTCAGACGCTGAGGGCGAGGCACGACGGTGTCAGCGAGATCCCTGCCATCGAGCTCCCCTACTTTGATCCGAGGGCCGGCTCGTACCGGATCGCGCGCAGCGAGCCGATCGCACTCGAGGTCCAGCCGTCGCGAATCGTGACAGCCGAGGACGCGGAAGGCCGCAGCGCGGCCGAGCCGCGCCAGCTCGATGTCGAGTCCACCGAGCGGGGAATCGCTCACAACTACGTCGATGCTTCGGCGCTCGAATCGATGCCGGCGGGGTGGACCGCACGGCTGCGCCCTTTGGGGCCGCTCCCTGTGGCGCTGTCCATTCTGCTGTTGCCGCCGCTGCTGCTCCTGGTCTCGCAGGCAGTCCGTTCGGAGATGACGCTCGGCCTTCCCTCAATGCTGCTCGTCCGAACGCATCGCAGCCGCTGGAAGCGAGCCGCGGCCGCGATCGATCTCGACGGGAGCAGCGGAACGAAGGTCGCCGAAGCGGTGCTTGCGGGCCTGCGCGACTATCTCGGTTCGAGGCTCGGGATCGCCGGGTCCGAAGCCGCGGCGTGGACGTACGGAGACGTCGAGAAACTGCTGGGCGAGGCAGCTGGGTACCGCAAACGCGGGCTTGCATTCCCAGAGACGCTCGCAGCTGTCCGTGATGTCTTCGAACGTTGCGAGGCAGGGAGCTACGCGGGCGTGGAACCCATGGATCTTGACGGAAAGCGGCGGCTGGTCGAAGCCGTGACAGCGGTCGTGGACCGCATCGAGGAAGGTTGGCGTTGAAACTCGCTCTTTGGATCCTGATGACGGGCCTCTGCCTCGGAGGCTCGGCAGCACTGGCTCAGCAAGGCGCCGATAACGTGTTCTCCGAGGCGAACGAGTACTTCCGACAGGCGAACGAGATCCGCGCGACCGATCCGCAGCAAGCCGACGAGCTGTATCGGAGGGCCGTTCTTCGATACGAGAATCTCGTCGGAGAGCTCGGCATCCGCAGCAGCAAGCTGCACTACAACCTCGGCAACGCCTACTTCCAGGTTGACGACATCGGACGAGCGATCCTGCACTATCTCATTGCGCAGAGGCTCGATCCCGGTGACGCCAACGTCACCCGGAACCTTGACTTCGCTCGGTCGACGCGTACGGACAAGCTAGATCCCACGGCTGGCAGGCCCGTGCTCGAGACACTCCTGTTCTGGCACTACGAATTCTCGATCGCGACGCGCCTGCGGCTTTTCGCTGCGGCCTGGCTCGTCTTCTGGGGCTTCCTGCTACTGAGACAGGCGGGCAAGGAGTGGGTGCCTCGCGAGATTGCGTTCGGCTTCGGCGTGGCGGCAGCGTTGCTCCTCGCTTCGTTTTCCTACGACATCGTCTCGGACAGCCGGACAGCTTCGGGTGTTGTCGTCGCTTCCGAAACCATCGCGCGCCAAGGGGACGGCCAGAGCTACGATCCGGCGTTCGAGGATCCCTTGCATGCCGGCGTGGAGTTCCGAGTGCTGGAAGAGCGCCCTGGCTGGCACAGGGTGGAATTGCCTGACGGACGCCGGTGCTGGCTTCCGGACAGGGACATCCAACTCTTGCGGTAGGCGTCACGTCGGGCAGCCCGAGGCCTGCCTTGTCGTATCGAAGGAGTCCACGCCGGAAGGCAGCGAACTTCCGCCTCGATTGCTTTGGAGAAGAGAAACTCCGGTCGTGAGCTAGTTTCCGCCCGATTCCTATTGACGCCCGTACCGGGTACGTGTATGGTCTACATAGCCTCCTCTGAAGTTCCGACGTGTCGCGGCGGAGGCTCAGGTGATGGGCAGTACCTGCGAGCGCTTCGGGTGGTACGCGCAGCAACAGC
>CBDBKU010000003.1:0-3398732 GCA_965206775.1 Bryobacterales bacterium
GGGCTCGTCGCCACGAAGCATCCCGTCGCCGTCTGCATCGAGAGATTCGAACTGTTCGAACGGGTCGGCCCCCGCGCCGCGCCCGCGTCGCGCAGGTTGCGCCTGGCCGTAGCCCACCGAGCGGAGGGAGCGGACCATGGCCGTGAGATCGACTAGGCCGTCGTTGTCTGAGTCGATTGCGCGGAAGCCATTCATGAATTCCGTCGTCATGGTGCGGACGACCTCGTCAGCCTCGTCGCTACCGGACGTGCTGGCGGCAAGAGCGAGCACATGGGTACCTAGCAGGAGGCCAGTTGCCGCCCAGAGGCGAACCCAGGAAGCCGTGATTCCGAGCAAGGCGGCTGGAATCCCACGAGGCAGTGAGTTCCCTGAGGACGGATCAAGGTTCGTCATAGGAAGTGAATGCAACATTGTGTCAACTAGAGTACCATTCGGCTGAAGCCCAGTGCTGTGCAACCATGTTGCGGGTGACTGCCTTCTCGGCAGTAGCGGAGCAGCGCGGGGGAGATGAATCTGCCTGGTGCAGGAGGGATCTTCCACGGTCAATGGCGTCCGTCGAACCGAGGGCACTTGGTAGGGTGCCGATGGCCTTCTGGGGACGTTCCGGCTACCCCCGAAGGCGCTTCAAGAGCGGAGTGGTGGTTGGTCTGCGACTAGGCCGAATCCGAATCTTGCTACGTCACGCAGGGGAATTCCGCCGGGGAAAGCCGTCTGGTACGCTGTTGGTCCGAACGCGCCATGCTTCGTCATTCGCGAAGGGACTTTTTCCGGCAGGCAGTCTCGGTCGCGCCTGCGGCGGCGATGGGCTGCGCATCTGAACGCGAGACCGTAGCCAGCCGTCCCAACATCATCGTCATCGTTACCGATGACCAGCGCTGGGACATGCTCGGCGCGACCGGCAACTCCATCATCAAGACCCCGAACATGGATCGGCTGGCTGGGGAGGGCGTGCTCTTCGAGAACCACTTTGTCACGACGTCCCTCTGCGCGCCTTCGAGGACGTCGATCTTCACTGGGCTGTATGCGAGTTGCCACGGCACGCACGGATTCGCAACGTCGATGTCGAACGAGCTTCACGCTCGGAGCTACCCAGTCCGCCTGAGAAAAGCGGGTTACCGAACCGGGTTTGTAGGTAAGTACGGAATCGGCCGCACACTTCCGAGCGACCAATTCGACCATTTCGAAGGCTTCTCCGGCCAAGGGCAATATATTCACCAGATCGACGGCGAAGAGCGGCACCTGACAGGGATGATCGGCGACCAAGCGCTGGAATTCCTCGCGACGTGCGACTCGGATCAGCCATTCTGCCTATCGGTCAGCTTCAAGGCGCCCCATGTCCAAGATCGTGTGCCTCCGTTCTTCATCAACGATCCCGAGTACGACGATCTATACGGCGAAGTAGAGATTCCACAGTTCAAGAAGCTTGCCCCACGCTACTACGACGAGCTTCCCGAGTTTCTGAGGGACGGCTACGAGGGACGTATCCGGCAGCAGCGCCGGTTCCCGACTCCCGACACCTGGCAGGAGGCCATGAAGAGGTACTACCGTCTGATCACCGGAGTGGACGTGCAGGTCGGGCGCCTGCTCGCCTGGCTTGACGAATCCGGTCTCGGCGGCAACACGGTGATTGTCTACACGTCGGACAATGGGTTTTTCCTCGGGGAGCGGGGATGGGCAGGCAAGTACTTTATTCACGAGGAATCGATCCGCGCGCCCCTAATCATCTGGGACCCGCGCAACCCCAAGAGGATGGGACGGCGGCGAGCCGAGATGACGCTTAATATCGATATCGCGCCGACGATCATCGAACTCGCGGACCTCGAGATCGATACTTCAACCAACGGGCGCAGTGTCGTGCCGCTGCTCGCCGGCGAATCACCGCCGTGGCGGAAGGACTGGTACTACGAGTTCCTCTGGCAGCGGGAGGGGATCCCGATCCCGCGCACCGAGGGCGTCCGCACCGAGCGCTGGAAATACAACCTCTACCTTGACGGCCAGCCCGGTTACGAAGAGCTTTACGACCTCGAAGCTGATCCGGAAGAGGAACGGAACCTCGCTACTTCTCAAGCCCATGCGACCCACTTGGAAGATCTGCGCGACCGACATCAAGCATGGAAGAACGCCCTGTCAGCCTGGCAAGGCGAAACAGTGTGGACGGATCCCGCGTAGGAACGCTAAGTCGCAGGGGGCCGGGCACGGATTCCACAATGATGAGGCGCCGGCCGATTTGAAGGCGTCTGGGCCACGCACCCACAGCTCGGATCCTGACCGTGGCCACCGGTGACGAAAAGGCCAGCCGGCGGGCTGCGATGCTCTGAAGGTCAACCGCCGTCGGATCCGCGGCGTGCGGGACCGTCGCCTGCTGCAGTGCCGGGGAGACTCGCTGGGGCGGCCGTCCAATGTCCCTGACATAGATAAGACGGGATCCAAATATTCTGGGAGACTTCCAAGACATGGATTGAGAAGCACTTAGAGTGTTTTCTGAGCGGCCTCAAAAACCCCCTTGACATTTGCGGCCGGATTTGCCATGGTAGGCAAGTACCGGTTTCCCGGGAGCTGCCATGGACCCCCGCATCGAGCATCTCAAGTCCACCACCTTCTTCGGCCGGCGCTTCAAGCGCCGCCAGATCGCCGACATCCAGGAGACGGTGGCGACGTTCCCGGCGCTGAGCCGCAAGGAACTGGCGCAGACGATCTGCGAGCACCTGCGCTGGCGCACTCCCGCCGGCAAGAACCGCGTAGGGGCCAGCCTGGGCCTGCTCGAGGCGCTGGAAAAGGAAGGCATCCTGACGCTGCCGCCGAAGCGCGACGAGCACGTGCGCAGGCCGCGCAAGCCGATTGGGCGGACCCCGCGCACGGACCCGCAGCCGCGCATCGAGGCCGCCCTGCGGGACCTGGCCCCGCTGCGCCTGGAACTGGCAGAGGGGCCGGAGCAGGCCGCGCTGTTCAACGAGTACGTGGACCGGCATCACTACCTGGGCTACCGCCAGCCGCTCGGCCCGCACCTGCGCTATTTCCTGCTCGACCGGCAGGAGCGCACGCTGGGCTGCCTGCTGTTCAGCCAGGCGAGCCGCTCGCTGGCCTGCCGCGACGCCTGGGTCGGCTGGCGCGAGGGCGAGTACAAGCAGCACCTGGACTTGGCGCTGAGTCAGCCACGCTTCCTGCTGCTGCCCTGGGTGCGCGTCGACAATCTGGCCAGTCACGCGCTGTCGCTGGCCGTCAAGCAACTGCCGCAGGACTGGCACAGTCGCTATGGCTGCCGGCCGGTCCTGATCGAGACGTTCGTGAATCCGGAGCACTTCGCCGGAACCTGCTATCGCGCCGCCAACTGGCTGCGCCTGGGCCAGACCCGGGGCCGCCCCGACGAGGGCCGGACCCGCAAGGACGTGTACGTCTATCCCTTGACGCAGGACTGCCGCGAACGCCTGCTGCACGGCCCGCCCAAGCCCAAGCCCCGGCCGCGGCGCACGCCCGCACCCGAGGCGGTGGTCCCCGACGCGGCCTTCGTGCGCCTGTGGCAGGACCTGATCGGCGCCCTCGGCGCCGTCGCCGCCGCCCACGACCAGCTCTGGCAAGCGCGCCGCCGGGTGCTCAACACCCTGCTGGTGATGCTGTTCGTCTTCCGCCTGGTGTTCGCCCCCCGCCGCCAGGGCTACACCGCCACGCTCGCCGAACTGTGGGACCACTGCCGCGCCCTCCAAGTGCCGCTGCCGCAGCCGGCCCCGGTCTGCGACGCGGCCATGGTCCGGGCCCGCCGCAAGGTCCGCCCGGAGGTCTTCCGGCAGTTCCACGCCGAGATCCTGCTCCGCGCCGAGCGGCCCGGCCCCCTCTGGAACGGCCACCGCGTCTTCGCCGTCGACGGCTCGAAGCTGAACCTGCCGCGCCCTCTGCTGGAGGCCGGCTACGCCCTGCCGAACGCGCAGGCGCACTACCCGCAAGGCCTGCTCAGCTGCCTGTACCGGCTGCACTCCCGGCTGCCCGTCGATTTCGACCTCCACGCCCACGGCGACGAGCGCGCCGCCGCGCGCGCCCATCTGCAGGCCCTGGCACCCTCCGACCTCGTCGTCTACGACCGCGGCTACTACAGCTTCGAGCTGCTCTGCGCCCACCGCCAGCGTGGCCTGCAGGCCGTCTTCCGCATCCGTCGCAAGGCCGGCCAGGCCCTCGACCGCTTCATCGCCAGCGACCAGACCGATACGGTCAGCGCGATCCTGCCCGGCCCCGACGCCCTGCGCGAGTTGCGCCGCAAGCATCCCCGCACCCGCTGGCGACCGGTCCCGCTGCGCCTGGTCAAGTACACCCACGGCGGCACCGAGTACATCCTCGGCACCACCCTGCTGGACCGCCAGCGCTACAGCATCCAGGACTTGTCCGACCTTTACCAAGCCCGCTGGGGAATCGAAGAAATGTACAAAGTCAGCAAGCAGTTCCTGGAAGTGGACCAGTTCCACGGCCGCACCGAGAGCCTGGTGCAGCAGGAACTGTTCGCGCACTTCAACCTCATCGCGATCACACGCAGCTTCACCAACCGCGACGCGGCCCTCTGCCAAGCGCTCGGCCCGGCGGACGCCAAGCCGCCGCCGCAGGCCAACTTCAAGCACAGCCTGGCCGCCGTGTCGCGGCATCTCGAGGCGCTGCTGCTGCGCCACACCGAGTTTGTCCGCGAGACCGTCACGCGCATCGCCGAGTGCGTCGCGATCGGTCGGCGCAGGCCCCGCCCGAACCGCTCGTACCCGCGGCGCTCGAAGCAACCCGCCCCCAAATGGTCCCGCCGAAAACAGGTCCCAGCCTAGCTGCTTGGCCCCCAAAAACGCCGTCTGCGGGCTCCGTCTCAGCGTGCAAGCTTAAGTCAGTAGGCAAATCCTTAAGTCAGTGCCATTGGGCGGCCGTCTGTGCACGGCTGCGACACCTGCGCGATGCAGTCGGTCCATCGTCAAGGCATCCGTACATCCTTTGATGAAGTGGCTGCGCGTGCACTTCGCTGGCTGCAACCTCCGGCCGGGGATCCGGCAGGTGATCGGCCCGGACACGCCGCAGAGCCTTCAGGGGCGGGATGCCGCCCTGTTGTTTCGCAGCCTTTCCATGCAACTCCGCGACCAATGATGCTCGCTGAGACGATGCTGAGTGCCTCTTGCGGCGTGATCAGGGCGTCCGCTCATCCGAATGAACGTGGAGACTGCCGCCTCCGGCTGCTAGGATTGCAGCCGACTGGAGCGTCGTGCGCCCCAATGGCGCGTGCGCTACGATCGCAGACAGACAAGATTTACCCATGCTGATCGATGTCGCCCACCTGGGAAACAGCCAGGAGACAACATCTAGGTCGCGCCCACGCCTAAGGCTTCGACGTGTGTCTGGGTAGCTATCTTCGCCCGTGCGCGCGACTACCCGACCCGCTTCAAGCGGGCCAGCTGGTCATTCCGCCGCGCGCGGACGGGCATGCGCTGCCGCCTGAGGTCCCTCCTATTTCGTGGCTGACCGTCGACGGCCGGCCGGCCCGGTCCATATTCGACAACCGTGCCCTGACTCGTCTGGGCCCTGTGGGGCTGGCTGGCCAGAGTGACCCTGCTTCATCAACCCACACGCCGCCAATCGAGCCCAGCCGGGCTGGGACGTGGAATCTCAACCGGAAGATCGTCGAGCGGCCCTCGACCACCGTAGACTCGGATATCCGAGTCAATATCCACCCACTCCGCCACATCTACGATGTTGCAGTCGACGAGAAGGGTCTCGCCGTCATCCAGATGACGCTGCACGCGACCAGCTGCCCGGCGACAGTCACTCTGCCGATCTGCGTGCAGCGCAAGGTGAACGGGTTCGACTGCGTAAGCGACCTCCGTGTCGACCTCCTATGGGAAACGCCGCGGAATAAGACTCGCGCGTTCGGCGCAGCCTGCCCGCGGATCGGGATCTTTCAGTGAGAGATCAGGCTCCATCCGGCAAGGCCCTTACTGCCACTGCCGTGCAGACCGACTACGAGCTCGGTCGGGACAACGTCCAGTTCCTTGGCCTCGACATCCACAACCCGGTCTTCGCCGTCTCCAGCCTCACCATCATCGCGTTCGTAGCCGTTGTGCTCGCCTTCCGGGACGGCGCCGCGGGTGCCTTCGCCGCGCTATACGCTTGGCTCACCTCGACGTTCGACTGGGTGTTCATGGCCACCAGCAACGTCTTCGTTCTCTTTTGCGTTTTCTTGGTGGTGTCGCCCTTCGGTCGCGTCCGCTTGGGCGGTCCTGACGCTAAGCCGGAATACTCCACCTGGTCGTGGTTTGCCATGCTGTTCGCGGCCGGGATCGGCATCGGCCTGATGTTCTTCGGAGTCGCGGAGCCGATCGAGCATTTTCGGAATCCGCCGCTCGGGTTCGACGCCACGCAGAGCCTTGCCGTTGCCGCTGCCATCTTCCACTGGGGCATTCACCCTTGGGCTGTTTTCGCGGTGGTCGCTCTCGCACTTGCCTTCGCCGCCTTCAACCTCGGCTTGCCGCTGACCCTGAGGTCGGCATTCTACCCAGTCTTGGGCGACGCAGTGTGGGGCCGGTCCGGCCATGTCATCGACATTCTCGCCGTCTTCGCCACGCTCTTTGGGCTGGCAACCTCGCTCGGTCTGGGTGCCGAGCAGACGGCGGCGGGGCTGGCCCACCTGTTCGGCGTACCAGCGACCGACACCACTAAGGTGCTGCTGATCGCCGCAATTACGTTCATCGCGCTCGCGTCGGTGGTCGCAGGGATGGAAAAGGGCGTCAAGCGCCTGAGTCAGGCCAACTTGGTGCTGGCCCTGCTGTTGCTCGCGTTTGTGCTCGCGGTCGGGCCAACCCTCGACCTGATTACCGGCTTCGTTGTCAGCATCGGCCACTATCTTGCGGCGATTGGGCCGCTCAGCAACTGGGTGGGCCGCGATGACTTCGACTTCATGCATGGCTGGACCACCTTCTTCTGGGCGTGGTGGCTCTCGTGGTCGCCGTTCGTCGGCATGTTCATCGCGCGGGTCTCGCGCGGCCGCACCGTGCGCGGCCTCGTCGGCTGCATGCTGGTCGTCCCGATGCTGCTCTCCGCGCTTTGGATGAACGCGTTCGGTGCAACGGCGCTGTCGCTCTATCTCGACGAGGGCCACACCGGAGTGGTCGAGGCCGTGCAGGCACAGCAGCCGGAGCTGGCCCTATTCAGAATGCTTGATCTGCTGCCGTTCGCCAGTGTCACCTCGGGCGTTGGCATCGTCTTGGTGGTCGTCTTCTTCGTCACCTCCTCCGATTCCGGATCGCTGGTGATCGACACCATCACCGCCGGAGGCAAGCTCGACGCGCCGGTCGCCCAACGCGTCTTTTGGTGCACGTTCGAAGGAATCGTCGCCATCACCCTTGTGGTGAGCGGCGGACTGGTGGCGCTGCAGACGGCCGCCCTCATCACCGGCTTTCCCCTTGCTTTGCTGCTGATCGCGATGTGCTTTAGCACTTGGAAGGGTCTGCGCGCTGCCCCCTTAGGCTGACGATTGGGGGCAGTGAAAGCGCCGGACGAGCTAAGGGACATCGTCGAGTCTGTGACACCGCGTCTGGAGCGGATGGCCGGTGCGGAGGTGACCGACAGACCGGCTCCGACAAAGTGGTCGAAGGCGGAGATCCTGGGCCATCTGACTGGTTCGGCCGCGAACAACCACCAGCGCTTCATCCGGGCACAGCTCGTCGACGAACTCGACTTTCCCAGCCACGATCAGGCGCGCTGGGTCGAACGGCAAGACTACGCCAGCGCCGACTGGCGCGAGCAGCTAGCCCTGTGGCGTGCCTACAACCTGCACTTGGCTAGGGTCATTGAGCGCATCCCGGAGAAATCCCAGACCAGACGGTGCCGTATCGGGGAAGAGGGCGTCATGACGCTCGGGGAGCTCGTGGCGGAGAATCTGGTTCACTTCCGGCACCACCTCAGGCAACTGCTGCCCGACTGGGTCTAGTTCCAAAGGGTTTGATTCGGTTGCGAGGCCAACGAGGGTATCGAGACGACAACGCATGATCCACACTCGTTCCTGCAAGTTGGATTCTGTCTCTGCGGGACAATTCGGTCTGCGTCAATACATCCGACGTCGGAGTGGAACTTCCGGGGCTCGGTCCCGGATGGGCTCCACGGGACACGCCCATCACAATCAAATCGGCCTCGGAGGGCCCTTGACGTCGTTAAGTTTGCGGGCTTCCCATACGGCAATTCTTCCATCGATCCGGGCTTGCAGACGAGATGTGAGCTGGTGCGATTCCTAGCCCGAACTGACCGCAGGCGGGTCTCGACCGCGGCAGGTTCCGGTTGTTCACTCTCGTGTTTTCCGGGATGAGGGATAGCCTGAGTGAACGAGACACGAAATAGATGCAAGTGGTTTAGTTTCAGTATGTTATTTGATTTGGGTTCCGGCCGCAGCGGTATCGGATCGGTTTCGAGGACGTGGGGGAGTTGGCATCGCTGTCCAAGCGAAATTGGGCCGAGTCAAAGACGTGGTACGGCTTTGCACGACAACAGAAGTTCAGAGAATTGGCGGGAGTCGTCAACGACGCCGGCGTGCTGGCGCCCTCCCCTCGACTCGCGGACATGGACAGGGCTCGCTGGACCTCAATCTTCAATGCAATCGCGCTTGGAACAATGTTTCGCACAACGAAGGCTATCAAGAGCATGAGCCGACGACATGTCTCGGCTGGAGGTTCGATAGTCAACGTGTCGTCGGCTGCCTCTCTAACGGGCTCGCCCAGTGAATACGTGGCTTGCGCAGCATATGAGGGTGCGATCGAGAGCTTCACGATTGGTGTTGTACGCGAGGTGGCTCAGGACGGTATCTGTGTCAATGGAGTGAAGCCGGGCCTTGTCCATATCGAAGTACCTGGGGAGGGTAGCGATCCCCGTCAGATCGAGCGACTGCGCGATGCGCTGCCGATGCGGCGTGGCGTCGGTCCGAGTCCGGTGGCTGCAGTCATCTTGTCGCTCCCGATCCTGCCGGACGAAGCTTCTAAGGTGACTGGCTGATTCATCGAGATGGCCGGCGGTGGGCAGGTCCTACGGACCGCTCGGTGCTGCGCGTCCAGATCCTGGATTTGCTCGGCCTCCTCATGCACATGCCTGGATCTAGTGATGTAGAAGCTCGCTGCTCAGAGAATGAAGCAATGCCGAGCCCCGTTCTAGTTAGCGCTCGTCGGGAGGCAGGCGTCCGGACGGCTTTCCCGCGTCGTACGAGGGATTGGCTGATGGCATGTTCGCGTCGACTTCGGCCAGCCAGGTGTCGAGTCGCATCCGGAGCGACTCAGCCTTCTCCGGCCTTAGAGCGGACAGGTCGTAGCGCTCGCCCGGGTCGTTTGCCAAGTGGTAGAGCTCGATGGCCCCATCTTCGAACCACTTGATGAGCTTCCAGTCGCCTGCCCTGATCGCCGCGCTGGGGGCGCCGCCTTGGTTTCCGTAGTGGGGATAGTGCCAGTACATCGGGGAGCGGCTGACGTCCTCACCGCGCAGCAGCGGCACCATGCTCTCTCCGTCTAGGTGCTGGTCGGGGCGAGTGCGTAGGCCGGCGAGTTCAAGGAGCGTCGGGTAGAAGTCCACGCTTGTTACGGGCTTGCCAACTACCGCTCCCGGACGGGCGACGCCCGGAGCGCGAATGATCATCGGTTCTCGTATGCCGCCCTCGTACATCCACCCCTTACCTCCGCGTAGCGGCAAGTTCGCCGTTGGAGAGCCTTCCGAAGTGCTGAGGCCGCCGTTGTCCGACATGAAGACTACGATGGTGCGTTCCTGCAGGCCGCTGTCGGCGACGGCCTTGAGCACCGTCCCCACCGCCGAGTCGAGAGCCTCGACCATGCCGCCATAGACTGCGTGATCCTGGACTTGTCTCGCGTCGCGAAAGCTCTCCCTGATCCAGCGCGGGCCGGAGAACGCGAGCTTTCCCGCCTTAGCTGTATATTTCGCCTCCAGCGCTTTGGTTGTCATCAGTGGAGTGTGGACGGAATAGAACGACAGATAGGCGAAGAACGGCCTGTCCCGGCTTGATTCGATGAACCGCGCTGTCTCGCGGGCCAGGCGCTCGGGGAGGAATTCCCCGGGCGGCCCGTCGGACAAATTCGGGTTGCCGTAGGGCGCGAAATACTTGTCCCCGCCCCAGGGGCCTCCGTGCTCCCAACCTCCCTTGTTGAAGTCGAATCCTTGGTCTTCAGGCCAGAAGCCCTCCGGGCCTAGATGCCACTTGCCTCCGAAGAACGTGGCGTAGCCGCTCTCTTTGAAAGCCTCTGCGAGCGTGAGGTCGCCGAGCGGCATGCGGTCCGAGTACGGGGCAGGAAGCATCATTGTGTTGCGATTCCAAGATTCGGGCTGGTTGCTGCCCGACGGGCTGATCCAGTCCGTCACCCGGTTGCGAACTGGGTACTTGCCAGTCATGATGCTCGCGCGAGTTGGTGAGCAGACAGGGCAGGCCGCGTATGCTTGGGTGAATCTTGCGCCGGACGCCGCCAGACCGTCGATGCTTGGCGTTTCGTAGTACTGGCTTCCATAGCAGCCGAGATCTCGCCAGCCGAGATCGTCGGCTAGGAAGAAAACAACGTTGGGAGGGGCGGCGGGAGCGGCGATGGCGATGGTGGCGAGTAGGGAGAGTTTGGACAGACTGAGACCTAGCCGATTCAGCATGACACTAATTCTGCGGACGCCCGAGCCGCTGTTGTCAAGCGAGCATGCGCCCTTGGGGCGAATTGACCAGATTGTTTCTGCTCCTGGTATTGCAATGTCCCGGCCGAGTTCGCGATCCCGGCGACCAGAAAGGTCCGAACTGGCGAAGGGCCCTGCTTGTTCCCATTGGGGTGGGTTCGATGCTTGGGAGCCTGTGCGAGGCTCACTCGGCCTTTCGGTAATCCCCCCGGAGTCCAGGCAGGTATTTCGGAGGGCTCTGGTACATGTACCCTTCGAGGAATGTGACTGACCGGTTTCGCGTGACCTCTTCATGCGCATCCAAGGTTGCCCGATAAGCCTCGTAGTCCGGGCCGTCGCCTCCCATTGCGGCAATCTCGGCGGGCCGGGCCGCTTTCCAGTGTTCGTAGCCGGCGTAGCGCACCATGAAGAAGATCTCGTCCTGGTCCGCGTGCTCCGGGAATCCGCTCTCAACCGGATAGACGGCCTTCCACTGGCCCACGATCCGGGCGCCGACTTTCTCCAAGTACGGCCAGATCTTGTCGACTGCGGCGCGTATCAAGCCGTCCGCCGCCCCCTTGTCGACCCTCGAACGCTCAACGACGATAATTTCCGGGGCAGGCCAGTTGACGTCATTGCGAACCGGGCGGGCATCGCTCGGAGGTGTTGCCGGGTTGGGCGAGTACGACTCGTCCAGCGCGGGCATGTAGTAGACCCTCGTCGAAGCCGTGACGCCTTCGAGGAAGTGCGCACCGTCAGATCCTGCACTGTAGTGGCTGCGCGCCTGCAACGACTCACGGCTGCGGTGGTAGTCGGGTCCGTCCCCACCGAGCAGAAGGTGACCTTGGCGGGTCGCCTTCCAGTGGTCATAGCTTGCGTATCGAGCCAGTCGATAGCCGTGATCGAATTCTGAATCTTCGGCCGACCCGTCCGGATGAATCACCTTCCACTGCCCGACGATTCGGCTACCGATCTTCTCGAACCACGGCCAGACGCCATGGCGGCTTAGCCGGAAGTAGGCCTCATGGCCGCCTTTGTATAGCTTCTGGTGGCGAAACACCAGCAGTTCGGTGCCATTTTGAGGCACGTCATTGCGAACGGGGCGGGGTGCTGGTTCCTGCTGGCCGAGCGCGATCGCGGTCAATCCTGCTAGGGCGGTCAGCACAGGGGGCAGTCTGCGAAGCAATCGGGGTGGCATGTTCCGAACTAGTCTACTGTCGGCAGTCGGTTGGATGCGCCTGGCCCGGGGCTCCCGCGACCGGGCTTGCCCTCCGATCCTCAATGACTGCCTGGAAAGGTGGGACAGCGGCACTGGCGTCGAGGGCGGCAAGGGAACGGTCCTCCCTTCCGCAACCATTGGTCGGACCGCTCCCGTTTGGAGTTTCCGGCTGTCGACCGGTGCTGCCCGACCGGGTTGTGCCCCGATTGCTTTGTTGGAGGGGTTCAGGAAGTCGAGGTCTGGGAGTGGCACAGTGTCGGCGCGTTGGCAGCGAAGATCGCATCAACTGCCGGCATGGCAACGGTCCTGCCTCAAGCCTGCCCTTCCGTTGGCGCCGTCGCGACAGCACCCCGGACTCCCGGACGGACGCAACATGCGGACCCAGGACGGGCTGTCGCGCAGGGTAGGCGGATCGGTCCTCTCGTCGCAAGACGCGAATTTCCTCAAGTGATCTATGTTGATGCAGATTCCGGCATCTCGCGCGAGTCCAGCCACTTGCATGCGATGGTTGAAGCCCACGAGTTCCCGACGATGACTTCGTGCCGCGTCTTAGCGTTCGGAAATCTGGCGGCGACCTCAAGTTCAGGGTCGGGCCGCTCAACAGGGATCCGCAGCCCTTAGAAATGGCTCCACGGGGAAGGTATCTCAGATCAGCTGATATCCCATGCGCTTGCCTTCAGGAATCCCAACGAGGCCGGGTACGAAGCCTGTCCTTTTGCGCTTGGTCCCGCGCACCGAGAGGGCCGTTGCAGCGGCGTGCGACAACCTGCTCACGCGGCGGCCGGCAACCGATCCTCGTAACGCGCCTGCGCCTCGACAAGGCTGGCGTTTCGGAGGGCGAAGCGATGGCACCTGGCGAAGACCGTCCGCAGTGGAATTGCGTCGGATAGCACCGACGCGAGCGGAGCAGCACCTAGCGTCATGTATCCGCTGACATCGATCAGAAGTCGCTCGTGGAGACTCCCTAACTCCGCACGAGTCACGTCATTCCTGACTTGCGCCAGGGCTACTGTCCACTCTTGCGAGTAACGCTCTACGAATTGAGTTGGCACTGGCGGGCGGTTGAACAGGACCGTTGCAAGATGCTGGGTCAGGCTGATTCGATGCGAGAAGCGAATCATGCTCCGGATGCTGTCGCGCAGCATTGCGTACGCCGGCTCTCCAGTGCCGACGCGCCCGCGCCGGGCGAATTCGAACAGTTCCGCATCCAGCACGTGCAGTCGCATGCGAAGTGCGTTCGCTCCGCATTCCCTGCAGATTTGGGCGACTAGGAGGACAGCAGGGAAAGAAATCGCGAGGGCGCGCGCGATCGCGAGAGTTTCTGAATCGAGTGTCATGGGTTGTTTCCGACCGGATCTCTGCCCCGCCCGCATGGGATGGTACGATCCTTTACCTGAGTTTCGCTAATAGGAGATTCGATGTCAATACGATATTTAATTTATATTCGTCTTTTTTTCGTATCCGGGTTCAGGTTGATTCTGCATGCCAGAATTCTGCCCGCAGTCTGGAGGTCCGGGAAACAACGGGCTGATTCCGCGCGTGGGATGGCGATACGATTAGACGCCGGTGCATTGCGGCCTTGGCTCGTCCAATTGGCTGCCCGTGCCGCCTGTTTCGAGGTATTGCCATGACCCGCCCCATCGCTTCACTGTTCTGTCTGTGCGCATTCTTGTTTGCCTGCGGGTCGCTCGGCACCGATGGCACTGAAGGGATTTGGGTCGCTGATGGATTCGAAATCGAGGTTGTTGCAGGTCCACCGCTTGTCGAGCGGCCGATGATCCTTTCGTCGGATGATCAGGGCTACCTGTATGTAGCCGAATCGTCCGGGTCGAATGACGAGGTCACGAAGCAACTTGCTGAGCGCCCGCACAGCATCCTGCGCTTGGAGGATGTCGATGGTGACGGTCGCTACGACAAGCGGACGGTGTTTGCCGACAAGATGATGTTCCCCGAAGGTGTCCTTTGGCACGACGGCTCGGTCTACGTGGCAGCTCCGCCCAGCATCTGGAAGCTGACCGACACCGACGGGGATGGCGTGGCCGACCAGCGCGAGGAATGGTTCGACGCCAAGACGCTCACCAACTGCGCCAATGACCTGCACGGCCCGTATCTCGGCCTCGACGGTTGGATCTATTGGACGAAGGGAGCCTTCGCTGAGCAGACCTACGAGCGGCCGGCCGGGGAGCCGTTTGTCACGAGGGCTGCGCATGTCTTCAGACGGCGCGACGGAGGCGGACCGGTCGAGCCGGTCCTGACTGGTGGGATGGACAACCCGGTAGAGGTAGCTTTCACCCCCGAGGGCGAGAGGCTGCTTACATCAACCTTCCTGATCCACCCTCAACTTGGCCGGCGCGACGGCATGGTCCATGCCGTCTACGGGGGAGTGTACGGCAAGGTTCATGGCGTGACCGACGGCCACCCGATGACAGGTGGCTACCTCTCCGTCATGACACACATGGGCGGTGCAGCCCCGGTCGGGCTGGCGCGCTACGAATCGAGAGTCTTCGGCGAGGAATTTCGAGGGCGGCTGTTCGTGACTTCCTTCAACCTGCGCAAGGTCACGTCGCACAAGCTCATGCCCAGCGGCGCGACCTTCGTGACCGAGGATGCGGATTTTCTCGTCTCGGAAAGCCGGGATTTCCATCCAACCGACGTCATGGAGGATGCGGACGGGAGCCTGCTGGTCGTTGACACTGGCGCTTGGTACAAGCTGTGCTGCCCGACTGCGCAACTGACGAAACCCGATGTTCTAGGTGCCATCTATCGAATTCGCAGGAAAGGCTCGGTTCCGCCGCCTGATCCATTGGGGAAGGAATTCGACTGGGTCTCGGCGAATCCGGCGAGTCTGATCGAACTGCTCGACGACTCCCGTCCGGCAGTGCGCCGTCGGGCACTGGCGGCGGTCTCTACGGAGCAGTCGGTTGCCAAGCTTGGCGAAGCATTGAGCAGGAACTCCTCGGCCAATATTCGACGAAATGCCGTGTGGGCCCTGACCAGAATCGATACAGAAGAGGCGCGGGTTGCCGTGCGGGTGGCGCTTGCGGACGAATCCGCAAGCGTGCGTCAGGCAGCCTCGCATTCCGTCGCAGTACATCGCGACGCGCAGTCTGTCGGAGCGTTGGTCGGTCTCCTGCAGGATCCCTCTGACGCCGTCAAGCGCGTAGCGGCTGAAGCTTTGGGCCGGATCGGTGACCCTGCCGCGGTGAACTCGCTGCTCGACGCGGCAGCAGGTGCCGAGGACGAGATATTGACGCATTCGCTTGTCTACGCGCTGATTGAGATTGCCGATCCCCGCTCGACGCGAATAGGCCTCTCCGCGGAGTCCGCCAGGACAAGGAGGGCTGCGTTGATCGCTCTCGATCAGATGCGAACGCCTTCGCTTGATCCGGCTACGGTCATGCCACTACTGAATTCGTCCGAACCACTGGTCTCCCAGGCCTCCAATTGGATTGCTGCGCGGCATCCCGAATGGGGAGGCCGTCTGGCCGGCTACTTACAAAGGCGCCTGAATGCGAGCCCGATCCGGGACGGGGAGGGACTGGCGCAGCAGCTTGAGACATTCGCGGGAAATCCCGAGGTTCAAGCCCTGCTAGCCCGCACAGCGGGGGGAAGCGGGCCCGTGACCGCCCGAGCAGCCGCATTGGCTGCCATGGCGGCCGTTTCCTTGGACGAGCCGCCCGAAGGGTGGGAATCAGCGATTGCGACTGCGCTCGGGCGAGACGACACTCGGGATGCTGCGCTCCTTTCAGCTCGGCGCCTGCCGAGACCCGAACAGGGGCTACCGGTACTGGACAAAGCGCTGGTCGCCCTGGCGCGCAATGAATCGGTTGACGCAGCGATTCGAATTCGGGCGCTAGACGCGGCGGCGGGGGCAGTCGAAGGGCTGGAGCCGGCCTTGTACGAGCTTGCAGTCGAGCAAGTGCTGCCGTCCGCTGCGGTCCAGGCACGGGGAGCAGCCGCCAGGGTGCTTTCGCAGGTTCACCTCGACCGCAGCCAGCTGCTGTCGCTAGCCCAGTTGCTCCCCGCAGCCGGACCGATGGAGCTGCCGCGACTCGTGGCGCCGTTCGGGCAATCGAACGACGGCGAGATCGGATCCCTCTTTGCGAACAGTCTCGCGCGAGCCAGTGGCCTCGCTAACCTACGGGCCGACATCGTCGCGGCGGCAGTGCGCGGATTCCCGCCGGAAGTTCGAGATCAGGTTGATTCGCTGCTGGTCGGCGAGGTGGCCGGACTCGAGGATCAGAATGCCGAGCTCGCTGAAATGCTCGGTACGCTTCCTCTGGGTGACATCGTTCGAGGCCAGGCCGTTTTCAACAGCAGCGAGACCGCGTGCATAGCCTGTCATGCGATCGGCTATCAAGGAGGCAAGATCGGCCCGGACCTAACAAGAATCGGTCAGATTCGAGAGCGGCGGGACCTGCTCGAGGCGATCGTCTATCCGAGCGCTAGCTTCGTCCGAAGCTACGAGCCCGTCGTCGCGGTGACTAGCGACGAGAGCTACAGCGGCGTCCGGCTCGAAGAGACCGAGACGCACTTGCTGCTGGCGCTGGATGCTGACAACGAGGTGCGGCTCGCCCGTTCCTCCATCGAAGAGATCCGGCCGGGAACGGTCTCAGTCATGCCTTCCGGTCTCGCCGACCAGCTGAGCCGGGACGAGTTGGCCGATCTGCTGGCGTTCCTCGAGGCGACCGAGTGGGGGCCGCGACGCGCTGGGCGATAGAATCGAATTCCCTGGAGGTTTTGATGCACCGAACCAAACTCGTCGTCGCCCTTGCGTCGATGGTGGTGGCCACAGCCGCCTTCGCGGCCACGAACACGGATCGCCCGAACGTAGTTTTCATCCTCGCCGATGACTTGGGATACGGAGACTTGGGGTCGTACGGCCAGGACCTCATCAAGACTCCCGGCTTGGACAGAATGGCAGCGGAAGGGGTCCGGTTCACACAGTTCTACGCTGGGGCGACCGTGTGCGCGCCGTCTCGCAGCGTCCTGATGACCGGTCAGCACATGGGTCACACGCATGTCCGGGGTAACGCCCCGGGACCCGACATGACCGCCCAGTCGCTCCGCGACGAGGACGTGACCGTAGCAGAGGTGCTCAAGTCGGCGGGCTACTCCACCGGATTGTTTGGCAAGTGGGGGCTCGGCGAGGTCGGCTTGGAGGGGCATCCTCTCAAGCAGGGATTCGACTCTTTCTTCGGCTACCTGAATCAGGTCCACGCCCACAACTACTACCCGGAATTCCTCTGGCGTGGTTTGGAGAAAGCTCCGCTCAGGAACAAGGTAGAACGCGTCTCACGCGTCTACGGCGGCTTCGCCGGCGGCTGGGCGACCGAGCGGAACGACTATTCGCACGACGTGATCATGCGCGAGGCGATGACTTGGGTCGAGGAGCAGAAGGATTCTCCGTTCTTTCTTTACTTGGCACTCACGATTCCCCACGCGAACAACGAGGGTACTCGCGCGACAGGTGACGGGGCCGAGGTGCCCGAGTACGGAGTCTACGATCGCGAGGACTGGCCGAATCCCGACAAGGGGCAGGCGGCCATGATTACGCGGATGGACCGGGATGTCGGAGCACTGCTCCAGAGGCTGGCCGAACTGGGAATCGAAAAGAACACGCTGGTGATGTTCTCGTCCGACAACGGACCTCACAACGAGTCCAATCACGACCTGCTCAAGTTCCATCCTTCGGGCGAGCTGAGGGGCATCAAGCGGGATCTCTACGATGGCGGCATCCGGGTGCCGTTCCTTGCGTGGTGGCCGGGAACGATTCAGCCGGGACGGGTTTCGAGCCATATCGGCTATTTCGGCGACCTCATGGCCACCGTCGCCGACCTGGCAGGCGTCGAGACGCCGGCCAACACCGACTCGGTCAGTTTCGCGCCGATTTTGCTCGGCCGGCCCGACGAGCAGGAACCGCAGGAATACCTGTATTGGGAATTCTATGAAGGCGGGTCGTCCCAAGCCGTCCGGTTGCGAAAGTGGAAGGGTGTTCGCAAGCCGATGCTGACCGGACGGCTCGAACTCTACGACGTCATGCGCGATTCGAGCGAGAAGTACGACGTAGCCCGGAACCACCCGGAGGTCGTCAAGGAGATCGAAGAGATCATGGGACGGGCGCATGTTGCCCATCCCAATTGGAAGGCGCCATCTTCAAGGTAAGGCACCGCGATTCGCTGAGTTCGTTGCAGCCGGCTTGGTATGGACGTCATTCGACCGGCGGGACCTTAGAACCTGTCAATCCCCGGCTTTGCGACTGGTAGCGAGTGCCCACGTTGCATGACTCGGTGCTTGACCGATTCGCGATTCAACTCGGATTGCTCGCGAGCGATCCGTTCGCCCATTCGACGATTCAATCCAGTCTGTTGCCGGACGATGATTTCGGCTGCTCGGCGGTCTGCGATCCCTTGCTGCATCGCGATGCGGCCGGCCGCAGCCTCGTTCGCCGCCTGCTGCTTGCGAGTGATCCGCTCCGCCGCGAGCAGATCCGTCGCAGACTGCTCCGTTGAGATACGCGCGGCCGACGCTGCACTAGCCTCGGCTTGCTTCGCAGCCACGCGGGCCGCCTCGTGGTAGTGCGTGCGTAGCTGCGTCTCGGCAGAGCGTTCGGCATCGAGTTGCGCCGCTGCATTCGTTCTAGCCGCGACGTCGAGCGCCTCTTCCGTCTCCCGTCCAATGCGCTCTGCGGCAGCTTCGAGCTCCGCTTCGTACTTGAGCATCCAGAACTCGCTCGAGCTCCGCTGAAACTCCTCGAAGGCCGCGAGATTTGCGCCTTGGCCCTCGTGCAGAGCATTGGCGATGCGCCGTGTCCGACCCCCCCTCGCAGCGTGCCCTGAAGTTTCGGTCCGCGACTCGGACTGGAACACTGACGATTCGCGGGGCGCTGCCGTGCCAATCGACTTCAGGATCGCGGTACCCGATTGCCACGCTCCGTTGGCGAAGCCGAATATCGCACCATACAACAGAACTCGACGAACAGATCGAATGAACATGATGAATATTCCGAATAAAACAGGAATGTTGTATTCGTTGGGACGGAATAAAAACCACTCAGGTTTCGGATTCCACCAGAAAGTATTCGGACTATGCGTGCAATGTGGGTCGACGCTACAACGCGAGGCGGCACTTCCGGTGTGAAGGCTCGGCGAGGAACCTGCGAATCACGATGGGCCGGACCTAGCGCTAGGGGGCCCGATGCGGTTGCGATTCGCTCGCACCAGACAGACGCCCCCGACCAGTTGGTAAGAAGGCCCGCTACCGACGTCCGGCCGGGCGCTTCTGGAAATCCACCTAGCTACTCGAACAGCCCGAATGCAAAGACCCCGCTCTTGGTCGTGATTGCGACGTACTGCTGGCCGTCCGCTTCGTAGGTCACTGGAGAAGCCCGTATGGTGCCGCCAGTGTTGAAGTGCCAGAGGACTTTACCCGTTGCCGCGTCGGCCGCCATGAAGTTGCCGTCCCGGCTTCCGAAGAACACCAGCCCGCCGGCGGTGGACATGACCCCGGCGAACATAACCTCTCGGCTCTCCACGCCGAGCATCGGGATCTCCCAGCGGAGCTTCCCGGTCCCGAGGTCGATGGCACGAAGGAAGTTCTCGGCTCCTGTCTCCAAGTGATCGATGCTGTGTCCGGTGCGGAAGTACACGCCGCACGCGTCCCGGGACATCACGTAGAACAATCCCGTTCCCGGATGGAATGTGGGCGACTGCCAGTTGGTGCCGCCGTGAATATCGGGGCAGGCGAGCGCGCCAGCCGGGCTGGGCGCCGCTTCGGGCTTGGGTATCGGACGGCCCTCGGGCGTGAATCGGTCGAGCCAGGTCTGCTTGGCGAACGGAGTCGCCCTCAGAAACTTGCCCGTCTGGCGGTCGAGCACGTAGAGGAAGGCGTTCCGGTTCGGATGTACCAGGAGCTTCCTTTGCCGGCCCTCCCACTCGGCGTCCACCAGAACGGGCGTCTGATTGGCATCCCAGTCGTGCTCGTCATGGGGCGTGTACTGGTAATGCCAGACAAGTTCACCGTCATCGGGGCGGAGGGCTAGCAAGGTGGCCGTGTAGAGGTTGTCCCCCTCGCGATTCAGGCCGTCGAAGTCCTTGGGGCCCGGGTTCCCTGTAGGCCAGAAGAGCAAGTCGAGTTCCGGATCGTACGTGCCGCTGGTCCACGGAGTCCCGCCCCCGGCCTTCCACGAGTCGTTGTCCGGCCAGGTTTCCGAACCGCGCTCGCCCGGGGCCGGAACTGTGTAGAAGCGCCACTCTCGCACCCCGGTCTCGGCGTTGAAGGCATCAAGATAGCCCCTGATGCGACCGGTGTCTCCGCCCCGAATGCCCACGAGCACGCGGTTCTTGGCGACTATTGGCGCACCCGTCGAGCCGAAGCACGGCTGGTCGGCTGTAACGGGCGACCGCCACAGCATTGCGCCGTTCCGAGTGTCGAGAGCGATCACGTGGCAATCCGGCGTTCCCACGTAGAGTCGGTTTCCAGAGATCCCGAACCCCCGGCTCCAGTTGGGGTTCTGGCGGCCCTCTTCCTGGCTGTGGGGGTAATCGAATCGCCAGATGGACCGGCCGGTGACGGGATCGAGAGCGAACGCCCGCATGCCGCCAGCCGTTAGGTACATCACCCCGTCCCGCACCAGAGGGGTCGCTTCGCTCCTCAGTTGCTGCGGGCTGTACTGGAACATCCACTTGGGAATGAGCTGGGAAACGTTGTCGCGATTGATCTGGTCCAGTGCCGAATAGCGCCGACCCGTGTTGTCGCGGTCATAGCTGAGCCAGTTCGCCTGGTTCCGGTGGCGCTCCTCTATCGGCTGTGCTTTGCCTGGTCCTGCGCAGGCGAGCAATGCGAGCGTCGCGGTGGTGGCGACGCACCGGAAGCCGTGGATAGCATGCATGGAGTTTGCCATCAGTACACGCCGAAACCGCGCACGACAGGAGTGAACGGATCCCGCTGGCGGTCAAGGAAGGCGAGCAGGTCTCTGATCTGTTCGGATGACAACCGGGATTGGTAGTCCTCGGGCATCCGGGACCGGGTCGGCTTGTCGACCGAGCGCAGTTCGGTGCGTCGGAATGTCTCGACTTCGCCATCCACCGTCTGGACCAGGACCAGGAAAGTGTCCTCGTTTTTCAGGACGCCCTCGACCCGACGGCCATCCGAGGTCTCGACCGCCACTGATTCGTACCCGTAAGCCAGGGCCGCGTCGGGCTCCAGCACGTCCTTGCGAATCTGGTCGCTGGATTTTTGAATTGCGATCGAGTCCAGCGACGGGCCGAGAAATCCGCCTGCACCGTTCACGATATGGCAGGACGCGCAACCAGCGCTCCCGAAGAGCTCGCGACCCGCCTCGAGATCTCCCGGCAAAGGCGGCTGCTGGCCGGGCAGCGCCAGGTTCCGCAGATACGACACGACCTGCCAAATTCTCTCTTCGGGAAGGTCAGGTTGCGGCGGCATCTCCGTGCCAGGGATGCCGGTCCGTATCAGTTGGAAGAGCGCCTTCTCCGATCCGCGCCTTACGCTCCGGGTTTTCACCAGGTTCGAGGCCATCGCGCCCTGCGCACGCTGCCCGTGGCAGACCGCGCAGCGCTCGTGGAAGAGCTCGTCCCCGGCTTGGATTGCGGCCGAGTCTCGGCCTAGCGGATTACCGCCGGCGAATCCGAGCCGGGCGCAGCATAACCACCAAACGGGACCAAGGCCGAAGCGATTGCCAGATTCGTCGAGCCTTGAAAGATACCCCAGAAACCTTACCGATTAGAGATGCGACTGCTAGCTAGCTGCGATTCGAGGGGCAGCGCAACGAGACTTCCTGCGCGTCGAGCCCGCAGAGAAGTTGGGAGGGCACCAGTGGCGGCTCGGCAGTAGTGAGTGGCAAACGGCTCCGAGCGCCTCAAGTTCCGGCACCCTCGGGGCAGACTTCTGCTGCGATCCGGCGGTCGCCGAGGAATTCGGTCGCAATCTCATGTGAGCGTGAGCCCGGGGCCGGCCCGCGGGGCGTGGTCAGCCAGCATCTCGGTGAGCAAACTCGTCCAGTTCGGGAACCAGTACCGCTGCGACAGACACCGCAGATCATTGAAGAAGTTGCGGCTGCGGCATCATCGCGGCATTAGAGCCGGCGCAACGAGACTTCCTGCGCGTGAGGAGGCATAGGACATCTGAACGTTCTCGGCGGTGCCTGGTGAAGAAGGTGTTGTAGAGGATCTCGCAAGGTTCCTTGCACGGCAAGTCGCGGACCGGAGGCCGTGCATCCAGCGATAGCGCTGCAACTCGACCTGGCGTTTGTGGTTGCGGGTGCGGATCCAGCCGGTCGAGTGGGTGAAGTCGTCATGGATCAGTTCGTATAACCGCTTGTGATTACCGGCGCCGAGGGAGCGGATGAGCCAGCAGAGGGGGTGTTTACAGCAGCAGTACAGGTCATCGCCGAGGATGATGGGCCGGAAGGGGAGCAGCACGGGCAGCCACGGCGTTGCATTCGCATCCGAGGACGAAGTGGGGCATCAAGGGCGCGGTTGTGACCGTCGGCGACGATGGTGGCAGCGAGCATGGTGTGGAAGTACTGGACTTGTTTGTGTTTGCCGACGTGGCGGTTGGAGCAGAGGTCGCAATGGATGGCATCGGAGCAATGGAGTTGGATGCCATCGAGAGCGATGGCGAGGCGGCCGTCGAGGCGCAGGAAGGGGTCGAGGGCACCGTGGTCGCGGGCGGTTCGGAGGCAATCGGCAAACAGGGGGGCGAAGCGGTCGGGGTCGTGTCCGTCGAGGAGATTCCGAATGGAGTTGTCACAAGGGATGTCCTCGACACCGAACAGGGACTGGCAATTGGAGCGAGCGGCCTGTTTCTGCATGCGGCGTTGGAAGTCGAGAAAGGAGGGTGCTTGGAGGAAGAACGTCGCCAAGGCGCAGGAGGCGGCGTCGGCGATGCTGTAGCGCTTGTTCGCGCCGGTCCGGGGATCGGGCAAGGCGGAGGCGATCTGGCGGAATCTGTTGAGGAGGGACTCAAGGACGGGAACGGGGGCCACATCTTATGTTTCAAAGCGGTGACCGCAAAGTCAAGAGCCCAGAAACTGGCCCCTCATTCGGGCATCTGCAGCGGCAAGAACCCCAACGCAGCCTAAATTTAGAACTGCTGCCTGCGCGTGAGGAGGCATAGGACATCTGAAGCCTAGAGGGCAAGGCAAATGGAGACAGGTCCAGACGAGCAAGGCAGTGCCTCACCACGCTCGCATCCGAGGGAAGTCGAAGACCTAGAGCCAATTCAGGACAGGGTCGTTTGGCTCAGAAGCCAGATTGTTCACTACGCCAATAATGTCCGAGATGACTTCGATGGCCTCAACTTCGTCGTTGACGGTGCTGGCCAGCCGGTTGTGTTCATTCAAGGCAATCCGGCTTGGTCTTTCGCAATCCGGCATCTGACCCAGGTGCTACACAGTGTTGTTCAGGTAGGTGTAGCTCACGGTGTCGCAGCGCTTGCGGTGCCCTGGTAGCCGCCCCGCTAATGGCAGCCCGATCCGTTTCGGCTACTGACCTGGCCGGCAAGTGAAGAGGCAACTCTCGTCCCTTTGTCTGCCACACTAACGTCAACTGCGGGAGGGAACAACACATGCATTGCACTAACAAACACTTCTCCGGATCGCTGGTCCTGATCACCCTAGTGGGCCTCTCGAGCTGCGGGCCCGCGAGTCAGCCCTCCGTTGAGCCCTCTGCCGAACCCGAAGCGGTGAGCGAGGCGCCGGAAACTGTGACCGTGGAAACGGTCGAGCAGTGGATGACGGATCTTTCCAACTGGGGGCGCTGGGGCGAGGCCGATGTACTGGGGGCTGTCAACTTGATCACAGCTGAAAAACGCGTCAGCGCTGCGGCCCTCGTGCAACAAGGGGTGTCGGTGTCGCTGGCCCATGACGCGATCACCGAGGCGGCCGCTGACAACCCGTCACCTTTTGAACTGGAAGTGACGGCGACCGGTGTCGAAGCAACTCCCGAGTTTCCGTTCTGCGTGGACCGCTTCAGCACCCTGTATCACGGTTTCGGTACCACCCATCTGGACGCGATTTGCCACATGTTTCACAACGGCAGGATGTTTAACGGCCATTCGAAGGACGAAGTGACCGAGGCGGGAGCCCAAAAGTACTCCATCCACCACATGAGGGACGGCATTCTTACCCGCGGAATCCTGATGGATATTCCCCGGCTCAAAGGGGTGCCCTACCTCGAGCCCGGCACACCGATCTATCCCGAGGATCTGGAGGCTTGGGAGGAAATGGCCGGCCTCAAGGTCGGAAGCGGCGATGCCGTATTGATTCGCACAGGGCGTTGGGAGTTGCGCGAAGCTACAGGTCCTTGGAAGATCGAGGAGCACGCTGCCGGTCTGTATGCCTCCTGCGCCAACTGGCTTCGGCAGAGGGATGTTGCGATTCTTGGCAGCGATGCGGCTTCCGATGTGATCCCTTCCGGAGTGGAGGGCGTTGCGACGCCGATTCATCAACTCGTCTTGACCGCAATGGGCATGCCGATGCTCGACAACCTGGACCTCGAGGCGGTCAGCGAGGAGGCCGCGCGACAGAACCGGTGGGAATTCATGTTGGCCGCGGCACCGTTGCGGGTGGTTGGCGGCACCGGATCCCCCTTGAACCCGGTGGCAACATTCTGAGGGCGAGCCCTTGGAGCCGTGGGTGCCAGTGGGGAAGGGCCAGCCGATGCTACACCCTCCCGCCGCAGACCGAGAGCGTCTGACCTGAAATGAAGCTGGACTTCTCCGACAGCAGGAAGCTGACGGCGTTGGCGATTTCATGAGGTTCGGCCATACGCCGCATGTCCGTGAGCTCAATCAGGCGAGGCAAATCCGGGTTCGCGGACATTGAAAGGTCGGTCCGGGTGAGACCAGGCGCGACGCAATTGACCCTCACATTGAAGGGAGCGAACGCCTGAGCGCAATGTCGCGTGAAGGAATTCACGGCAGCCTTGGTGGTGGCGTAGTGGATCTGATTGCCCTTTCGAATCAGTCCCGCTAGGGACGAGATGTTGACGATTCGTCCGAAGCGCCGTTCGATCATCCTGTCCTTGACCGCCCAAGTGGTCAGGAAGGGGCCATCCACGTTGACTTCGAACATGCGTTTCCAGCTGGAAAAGCCGATCCGGTCATGCTCGACGGACTCAGCGATGCCGGCGTTGTTGACCAGCAAGTCAATAGGGCCCAATCGCTCGGAGACTAAGGCCACCATGTGGTCGACGTCGTCCTCCTTCGAGACGTCCCCTTGCACAATAACGGCCCTCTCGGCGTTCTCCTCGATGAGTGCGAGGGTCTCGTCGGCTGCTTTCTGGTTGCGCTGGTAGTTGATTGCTACGCGAGCCCCACCATCGGCTAACGCTTTGCAGACCGCGCGTCCGATGCCACGTGCTCCGCCTGTGACGAGCGCGGTCCGGTCCTTGAAAGTATCGTTAGGCATTGCTTGCCCCTCATTGTCGGCATGTCCGGGCCCTTATCGCGCTGAACTCGCAGCTGCAGTTCGCCACTGGCCGTCCGCTTCTATCTTGGACAGATTCTGGATAGAGGGATGGTCGCCACCGCTTCGGACCCTTTCTCCCCAGTTCCGCAGGTGGCGCGAGCTACGCCTGCGGCAGGTAGCTGATCCATCCCCCTGCCAGCGACGTGCCGGACCGTTCCGCCCCTGGATTGCAGGTCCGTGCTCTAGCTTGATCGGTCAGTAGCACCCATTCCTGCGCGGCCTGATCGGAAGCGTGGGTCAGGCACCGAATCGCACAAGGACAGGAACGCAGGAATGACGCGACTCGATTTCGTCGTAGTCGCCGGTAGCGATCTCGGCAAGTCGAAGCTCGACGCCCACATCCTCGATCTCAGCGTCGATCGTCAATTCAAGAACGACAAGCCCGGCCGCCGCGCACTCTGCAACTGGATGCTCCGGCACGGCGTCAACCGCACCGTGCTCGAGCCCACCGGACGGCACCACGGCGGGCTCCACCAGTGCCTCTTCGGCCACGACCTCTTCGACCGCGACTCGGGACAGCACCACGGCGGCCGCTGCATCCGCGGTGGCCGCGCCCGCCCACTTGTCTCTACAAGGCCGCGATGTCCTCGATTCGCTGGGAACGCTCCTCCACGGCCTGCTACGAACGCCTCGTCGCCCCGGGGCAAGCCTAGCAGCCGCCATCGTCGCTGTCATGCGCAAGCTCGCCTGCCTGCTCAACACCCTGCTCCGCGAGGACCGCCTTTGGCCCACCGAGCCCCCCGCCCGTGAACTGGCGGCTGCCGCATGGGCACTCTGACAGGCCTCCACCGACACACCGACGCCGCCCCGGGGAAACCGCGCATCAATCGCCTCTCGACCATTTCTCCCCGGAATTGCACTTGACAAGAATCACGGAAGCTAGAGCCCGCGCGCCAGCCCCTCTTTCCTGAGCGCCAGGACTGTCTCTTCGAAGGCGCTCGTCGCGTCCTCGATGTCAACCTCCGTATGAGCGGCGGAGACCACCCCGCCGGTAGAACTCATGACGTCTACCCCGTGGAATCGGAGCAGGCGCTGGTATTGGTCAATCAGTTGGGGCGGCATCCCCTTTAGCCGCTCTGCTCGGGTCGTGTATAGGTCACGACGCGAAGATGCGGCCAGGATTCTGTCGCGGTCGGTCTCGAAATAAACGTGGAATGTTGAGCATGGCCCGTAGACATAGCCTGCGATTTCGTGTCTCTCGAGCACAGCTTCCCAAGCCGCTTTCAGTTTCCGGGCGTTCGCGTTGGCGCGCTTGATCGGCTCGCCTGTCGCAACCCGCCTCAGAACGGTGATGCCGGCTGCCGCCGAGAGGGGCGCCGCATTGAACGTTCCAAGGTGAGTGACTCGATCGAAGCGGTCGTGCCACGGGTCTCCGGTTTGCTCTAGCAACTCCATGATTTCAGCGCGTCCGGCCACCGCGCCGCCCGGCATTCCACCCGCGAGCACCTTCGCGAAGCAGGAAAGATCGGGAAGAATTCCGTAGAGTTCTTGGGCACCACCCGGGCTAAAGCGAAATCCGGTGACCACCTCGTCAAATATCAGCAGTACGCCATTCCTCTCCGTGACCTCGCGAAGGTCCTGGAGATAGCCAGGATCGATCGGGACCCGACCCCAGGATGCGCCGGAGGGCTCCAGGATGGCGGCCGCGATCTCGCGATCCCCCGACAGCGTCCGCTTTGCTAGGTTGAGATCGCCGTCCCGGATCGTGACGATGTTGTCGCTTACGCTAGGTGGCACTCCGAGCGAACCGGCGGCATCGAACGGAGGTTGGAATCCGTGAACGACGTCGTCGTGCCAGCCATGGAAATGTCCCTTGAAGCGCAATAGCTTCCGACGTCCCGTGAAGGCTCGCGCCAGGCGGATGGCCAGGAGGGTGGCCTCGCTTCCCGAATTCACGAACCGCACTCGCTCCGCCGAGGGAACCAGATTCTGCACCCACTCCGCCCATTCAATGTGAAGGGGATGGTCGCTCCCGAAATGCGTGCCACCCTCCATTGCCAGCCTGAGGGACTCGAGTACGTCGGGGTCTGCGTGCCCGAGCAGCAGCGCGCCGTTTCCCATTAGGAAGTCGACGTACTCGTTTCCGTCGACATCCCACTTGCGCCCCGCCTTCCCGTTCTTGATGTAGAGCGGGACCGGCTCGAAGTGGCGCAGATCGTGACCTACCTTCCCTCCCAGGACCTTCGACGCACGTTCGAAGTACTCCCGGGTCCTTGGGCGCATCTCCAGGTAGGATGCGGACAACTTGCTCGGCACTGATACAGCCTTGACCATTCCAGGTGCGACGCTGGAAAACCAGCCAAACATTGTACTGGCGGTAAGCCGATTCGCGACGCTAACCGGACAGACCGATTGCCTTCCTTCCTATCGAGCCGGCAGTTCCAGGTTCCTAGCCGACCTCGTGAGCACATCCGTGCCGGATTTCCGCATCCGGCAGCGAGTCTCCGACCACCTTGACGCATGTTGGGCCATTGTTGCCGTTCCGGATGACGTCAATCGACCGCCAAAGCCTCGCGGAGCGTCTCGAAGGTTCCGGCCCGGTTGCGCACGACCGGCTTCCCGCTTTCCGCGCTGCTTCGGTCGAGAGCGCGGTGGACCTGACGGTGGCAGCTATTCGTGCGAACGTTCGCGGGGTCTCTGCACCGCCTCGTACGAAACGCCGGACCCAGAGTTGCGATTGCGAGTGCTGGGTCTCTTGCGGACCGGAGGCCAAGCACTCAGATCCCCAATTTCCCAATGGCAGGAGCTAACTTCCCCGTGGTGCGTGATAAACTCACAAGCGACCGGCTAGAAGACGGATGCCCAGGGGAAGGGCCGATGGGGGCTGGGTGAATGCTTGAGTTCCTAGTTCGGTCCGATGTCTGTCGTCGCTGCCGTCCGTCGCACAGGAGGTCTTAACCATGCAATTCAAATCTGTAGTTACGAGCGGTCTCGCTGGCATTGTCCTGATCGGCTTCATCGTCAGTTCTGGAACTGTGCCGCTACCGGCGCAGCTTCTCTACGGAACCTTGGTCGGTAACGTAACGGACGGCACAGGTGCCGTCATTCCGGGAGCGGGGATCACTATTACAAACGAAGGTACGGGAGCGAGCAGGACAGGTGAAGCCAACGCTTCCGGCACTTACAGCTTCTCTACCCTCGCCACTGGAAATTATCGAATCGAAGTGCAGTCGGAGGGCTTTAGTACGTACAGCACGACTGGAGTCGCGGTGGGTGTGAACGACGTGACGCGTGTCGACGTCGACTTGCAGATCGGCGAGGTGACCGAAGTTGTTGAGGTCAGCGCAACAGCCGCGCGCCTCCAGACAGACCGAGCCGAAGTGCGAGGCGAGGTCGGCACTCAGGAACTGCAGAATGTGCCGGTGCCGCTTGGGCGTAACTACCAGATGCTGCTCCAAACGCTGCCGGGTTTCTCGCCGCCGCAAAACGCCCACTCCGTTCCGGCGAACCCGACCCGGGCGGTCCGGTTCTCGGTCAACGGTACCGCCAACAACAACAACAATGTCCGAATCGATGGCGCTTCAAGCTACAACCCGAACCTGACGCACATGACAGGCATCAACCCCGCGCTGGAATCCATCGAGGTCGTGAATGTCGTGACCAGTTCTTTCGACGCTGAGCAGGGCCTTGCCGGCGGAGCGGCCATCAACCTGCAGATCAAGAGCGGCACCAACGAGACTCACGGCTCGGGCTTCTGGTACCACAACAACCAGCACCTGCAGGCTTACCGGTACTTCGGTGACAGGAGCGGCAATAAGCCGAAGTTCATCTACAACCAGGCGGGCGGCACGATTGGTGGCCCGATCAAGAAGAACCGGGCGTTTTATTTCGTTAGCTACGAGCGAACGGCCGAGCACTCGAATGCGACGAAATTCGTCAAAGTACCGACGGTAGCGATGCGCATGGGCGACTTTTCCGGCTCGCCGCTTCCGATTTTTGATCCCATGTCGGCAGCGATCGGGAGCGAGGGCGACCGAATCCCGTTCACGGGTAACATGATTCCGGAGTCGCGGATCGCTCGGGCGAGCCGCATCCTCGCCGACGACCCCGACTGGAGCATCCCGGACCGCCAGGGCGTCGGCTCGCTCGGCTTGAACAGGAACAAGCTTGCCAGCAAGACCTATGCTTTCGACCGCCATCAGATTGACAGCAAGGCGAACTTCAATATTTCCGACAAGTGGACGATGTTTGCGAGATTGAGCTTCTTCTACTACGAGCAGGACAACCCAGCCGCATTCGGCAATCTTTCCGGCGACTTCGTGCACCCGACGAACTTCCGTACGGACAACGGTTTCGGGCCTACCTACAGTGGCACCATTTCAACGACATACGTCGCCTCTCCCAGTCTCGTGTTCGACGCGTACTTCGGATCCACGCTGGTCGATAGCAACGCATTTGCCGGGAACCTCGACCAGAGGATCGGACTGGACGTTCTCGGCATCCCGGGCACAAACGGCGATGGCGTGCCGGGAGAGGCCGGAACGTTCTACGGCGGCATGCCTCGCATGCGCTTTGACGGCGGCTTCGGAAACCTCGGATACCGCGCCACTTCGCCTTTCATCGGGCACGACTTCCTGCACCAGATCGTCGTGAATGGAAACTGGACGAAGCGCAACCACGAGATCCGGTTCGGCACCGACTCGTTCCTGACGCACATCAACCAGGAAGTCGCCAACTTCCCGGGCGGAGACGCGCCGGCAGGCGGATTCCGGTTCCGCAACAACACTACCGGCCAGCCTGGCACCAAGACGAATGAGTACAACGCGATTGCTGCATTTATGCTCGGGCTCCCACGCGACGCGGCCCGGAACTTTCTCAATGGCAAGAATCTCCAGACGCGCGCGGGCCAGTACGCGATGTACATCCGGGATCGCTGGCAGGTCAAGCCCAATCTCACGCTGAGCTACGGCACGAGATGGGAGTACTATCCGTTTCCCGTGAGACCCAACAGAGGATTGGAACGGTTCGATATTGACGAGAACATTATGTACGTTTGCGGGATTGGATCTGTGCCGCGGAATTGCGACCTGCCCCAGAGCAAGACGCAGTTTGCCCCGCGTGTCGGGATCGCTTGGAGAGCGACCGACACCCTGGTGGTTCGTACCGGGTACGGCCTGACGTACAACCCCTTCAATCTCGGCCGGGACCTGCGGGGGAACCTCCCCACGCAGTTTTCGCAACGCCTCCCGTCTCCGAACTCCTATTCCTACTCGACGACGCTCGTAGACGGGTTTCCTCCCATCCCGCCGATTCCGACGGACGAGCGTATCGAGATGCCGCTGAGGGCGAACGTGGCTACCGCCGACGAGAACTTCGTCCGCGGCTACATCCAGTCTTGGAACTTCACTCTGGAGAAGCAGTGGGGCGAGTGGATCGGGACGGCGGGCTATGTCGCTACCCGCTCCACCCGGCAGAGCTCGCGCGTCGAGGCCAACTGGGGAGAGATTGGCCGGGGCAATGCCGGCAGGAAGCTCCGCCAGCTTTATGGGAGAACTGCGTCTACCCTGTTCTGGGGCACAATCGGCACGCCGATGTATGACTCGCTCCAAGTCAAGCTCATTCGTCGCAGCAGGTCCGGCCACCAGTTCAATCTTGGCTACACCTGGGCTCACGGTCGGGGATACACGTCAGAGTCTTCAACGGCGCAGCCGCGAGTGAAACATCCGGAATACTACTGGAAAAACCGGGGCCCGCTCAACGCCGATATCCGGCACAATTTGGTGATCTCGAACACGTACGAGCTCCCCTTAGGGCGCGGAAAGAGCTTCGCGAACACCGGGGCGGCTGCGGTCATTCTCGGAGGCTGGCAGATCAATGGCTTGGCGTCGCTCTACACAGGCCGGCCGTCGACACCTACAGCGCCCGGGGGGTCGATCAATAGCGCTGGTTCGGGACAGTTCGCGGACTGCCTGGCCGCGCCCCGGAAGCTGGGCGACCCGGATGGCTGGTGGGACCCGTCCACCCTGGCCGACCCGGACGACGTAGGCGGGACGCCGCGCTTCGGGACTTGCGGATCCAACGTCCTGCGCGGGCCCGGCCTGATCAACGTTGATATGGGGCTCTTCCGGAGATTCCAGCCGACAGAGAAAGTCAGCGTGCAGTTTCGCGCGGAGGCATTTAACATTTCGAACACGCCTCACTTCAACAATCCGAACTCGAACATCGCTAGCAGCGGGTTCGGTATCGTGACATCAATGGCGAACACCGGTCGCGACGGCAACGACCAGCGGGTCTTCCGCCTCGGCCTGAGAATCGCGTTCTGAAGAAGGCTCTAGCGGCGGCGGGTGGGCCACGCCCGCCGCCCTCATTGCATCAGTAGGCAACGTCCGCAGTTGACACTTGGTCGTTGCCTCGGAACTTGATCCCAGTTCCTCGGTTTCGCAACCCACCCCCAAATGACGAGGTGTGCCCCGAACAGCGTGCTCGCCGTTTGGCGACACCCCACCCAGCGAGGCAATGTCTCAACCGCCTGAGGTCTCTACGGCAGCTGTCCGCCGGACGTTCACCGCCGGGTCTATCTAAGTCCTGCTGCTGACGGCATAGCAGACTGGGGCATGTTGATACTTGCTGTAACTGCCCCGGCATGTGGGCCTTGTGCCTACGGGCCACGGCCGAGACCGTTTGCTGGGCAGCATCACCCCATCGCCACCTTGCCTTGGGAGCCAGCAAGGTTCAATTGCCCGCTGCGATCACACCCCCGGAGTTCGGATCGGCAGAATCACCCGTTTCGCAATCGGCCGGAATCCTGCTTGGGTTCGACTGCGAATTGATGCATCCAGGAGATTACTTCCGGGGCGCGCGCTTCCGAAAGGATGATGATGCGGGCAACTTCGTAGACCGAAAAATGTCCTCTGCTGAGCATTCGTGGGCATTCGCCCGAGGAAACATTCCCGAAGATGTTGTAGAGGGTGCCTGTCCATGGACGGCATGAGTTCGGAGAGCGGATCCACGACGGAAGTTCGGTTGCTGTCGGTGGGCCAGGGAAACCTGCAAGATGGCAGTGAGTCACTTCCTCAAGGAACTCAATTGGTTCTCGAAACGCTGTTTTCTCGTCGGCGGGGCGACGCTAGGCGCGTCGCGCCTGCGGATAGTCGAGCCACTCAAGCGGCATGGGTTCGAGTCGCAGCAGCCACTCGACAGCTCGGGCGATGACCGGGAGAGGCTTTCCGGGTCCCCCGATTAGCGAGCCGTGTCCGCCAATCGGACCGGTCGCAGGGGCGAGTCTCAGGTCGGCAGTGCATAGGAGGCAGATTCGCTGATGCTCGGCGAGCACTTCCTCTCGTGTTGGCAGACGGTCGGGCGGACTCGCCAGGGGCGGGCCGTAGAATGCCTTGCGAACCGCGTTGTAGTCGATCGGCATGGGATCTATTGACTCGAAGGGTCGACTGTTCGCGGGAACCGCGAGAGAACATCATCGAGCCTATCTTGCGCCGCATTGTCTCGCAAGGCAGGGTAGCGTGGGTTGACCAAGGGCTCTTCGTGGCGCTCCGTCCAACCTGGGCTGAAGCTGCTCAATGCGGCGACCAGAACGTCCGGAACCATCACTGGTCCTGCAGACCAGACCGCAGCCATGACTTCGGGTCCGAAACGTCTCGCAACAGCCATATCGTAAAGATCGAGAGGAGCGATCCTGCCATGGGCGATTATCCGCTGATGAAGTTTCTTGGCGAGGGTTTCTAGATTCGTTTCCAGTGCGATCCTCGGCTCGGCTGTGCAATCCCACGAATGGCTGGGATCCGTTTGGGGTAGGGAAACAACAATGTCGACCTCGCCGACCTGGAATCAATGGGTGCAGCCCAGGGGCCGAAAGCGGCAATTCGACTGAGAGGCACCTCTTTCAGGCGGGACTTGAATCGGGCGCTGTGGCGATATACGGATTCAGCAAACGTCGTCTGAGACGCAAACAGGCCGATGTCGAAGCTCTCTCGATGCTGCCAGCGTGCTTGCTAGCGCCGTCCCCCCTCAAGCAGGACATGTTCAGCCGGAACAAACTCGAGGACCAGCGGAAGGACTTGATCGAAGATACGTCGCGATCCCTCTGGTAGCGCTAGTTCCCTACGACTCGCCGCCATCCGACACAATCCGAGCGTGGTGTCCGTTAGCTTGCACCATCAGCCATTGCCAAGACGCAGCAGGAACAAGTGGGTCCGATCTGCCCTCCTACATCAGCATTGAGGTCGAGTCAAGTTCGCCTGCCATGAGCCAGAGTCGCACCATATTGGCCAGGAGAATTGGTGAGCACTCGCTGTGTGCGGGGCATTCTATGCTGTTGGCTATGCCCATTCGACATCGTCTGGAGATCGCGGTCGCGGCGGTGACAGTTGTTGCGGCTTCCGCCGCCAGCGCAGAAACCCATGCGTTCCGTATTCAATTCGGCCTAACGGACACCGAACCGACCGCATGGGACGGTTCGGCCAGTGTATCGGGAGGCCGAGTTGCGGCCCTGAGGAGTTGGCGGCCTCGCGCAGCCGACCGGGTCGATGCGTCTTCCTGGGAACTTGCATCCGCGCCGGGCGTCAAGTTCCGATACAGGAACTGGGAACCCGAACCGTCGTTTCCCGTGCCGGACTATCTGAACCTGCCGGGGCTGATTCTCACCGTCGAAGCCGGAGGCGACGCCCGAGTGGACATCGAGACCGCTGCCGGAAACCTCTCATTCCGGCTTTCGGACCAACCGGCCGGGGCGCGAAGGAGTTACCTTCAAGGGGCCGTCATCGTCGAGCGCGCCGCGAACGCTTCGTCGGTCTCCGATCAGGCATTTCACAACGGCTTCGCCGATACAGTGGCCGGGGGCAACGGGACATTCTGGGTAGCGTGGGTGGGCTATCAAGACTGGGGCAACCATGTGTTCGCGCGTCGGCACGACGGTGCCGGGTGGGGGAAGATCCAGGAGGTCACCACGGAACCATCAGATGTCTACTATGTCCGCCTGGCTCGAGACCGCCGCGGAGGAATTCTCGCCGTTTGGTCGGACCAGCGGGACGGCAACTTTGACTTGTACTTCCGGAGACTTGATGGCGAATCGTGGTCAAGGATCGAAAGACTCACCGACGCGCCCGGGCCCGACATCCACCACGCCCTGACGACCGACGCTGCGGGTCGAGTCTGGCTGGCCTGGCAAGGCTTTCGCGACGGACGGTCCGACATATTCGCTCGCAGCTGGGATGGTGAGAGGTGGTCAGCCGACACTCGCGTGTCGGTTTCCGCAGCCGACGACTGGCATCCCGCGATCGCCTCCGACTCGAAGGGCAGCGTCTACATCGCGTGGGAGACCTACGAGAACAACGACTTCGACATCCGCATGAGGAAGCTTGTCGGTGGGCGGTGGTCGGAAGTCGAGCCTGTAGCGGATACGCTCCGCTACGAGGCCTATCCGTCCTTGGCCTGCGACTCTGAGGATCGCCTATGGGCCGCCTGGAACGAGAGCGGCCTCCAGTGGGGCAAGGACACCGGATTCTTATTGAACCGGCCGGCGACACAGCTCTACCAATCCCGATGGATTGCCACCGCCGTCTACGAAGCGGGGGAATGGCGCGAGACGAAGCGCAGCTTCGAGGAGTCCCTGCCGGAGGACCTGCGAGGCTTTAATGACTTTCCGCAGCTTGAGGCCGACGGCGAGGGCCGCGTCTGGGCGCTCTTCCGGCACCGTCACCTCCGACAGCGTGAAGTGCCGCACACCGCGGCCTCGCACCGCGCCGCATGGGAAACCTACGCGACGGCGTTCGATGGTCGAAGCTGGAGCGCGCCCATTCCTCTGCCGGCCACGGCGGGGCGCTCGGACGCAGGCGCAGGATTCTCGTCAGGGCCCGATGGGTCGCTCTACGCCGCTTGGGCGACGGATAACCGCATCTACGACGACTATTTCTACGAGCAGGGCGAGATATTCGCTTCCCGTCTGCCAATGCTGGACGGCTCAGTCTATCCAACGGAACTCAAGCGCAAGAGCCGCGACGAATTGCTGAGATTCATGAAGCACCCGAACGAGCGAGAGGATGTCGCCCGAATCCGGGCTTACGAAATCGCGTCCGAAGGGAAGACGTACAAGATCTATCGAGGCGACACCCACAGGCACACCGAGTACTCGGGCGACGGAAATAACGACGGCGCGCAGAACGACACCTACAGGTATGCGATGGATGTCGCGGAACTTGACTACCTCGGCATGAGTGAGCACCACGGCAGCGGCGGCCCGAACATCGACTACATCAACTGGCTGCTGCAGCAGCGAGTCGACGTATTCCATGTCGCTGGACGGTTTGTGCCGCTATTCGGGTACGAGAGGGGTGTCGGCTATCCCAACGGCCATCGGAACGTCTTTTTCGCCGAGCGTGGGAACCCGACCTTCCCCGATCAGCCCAACGAGCGCGAGACTTCGACGGGAGCAGTGGGCTTGTTCGACTACCTCAAGCGCTACGACGGGATCTCGATACCCCACACGCCTGCCACAGGCATGGGAACCGACTGGCGCGACAACGACCCGGGAGTCGAGCCGCTGGTCGAGATTTACCAAGGAGACCGCGTGTCAGCGGAATACGAGGGAGCTCCGAAGGCGGCCACGGCGGACGACTTGACGACCCAAGCCGGTGGGTTCCGACCCAAGGGCTACGTCTGGAACGCCTGGGCGAAAGGATACAAGATCGGGGTCCAGGCGAGTTCGGACCACCTATCGACACACATCTCGTATTCCTGCACGATTGCCGAGGAATTCACGCGCGAGGGGCTGCTTGACGCGATGCGCAAGCGCCACAACTACGCCGCCACCGACAACATCGTGCTGGATTACCGCATGCGTGCAGACGGCAAGGAGTACTTGCAAGGGGACATCGTTCCGGGAAAGCCGTCGGACTTCCAGCTGAAGGTGAGAATCCTGGGCACTGCACCGGTCAAGCAGGTCGACGTGATTCGAGGCCAGGAGTTCGTGTACACGCTCCAGAACCAACCGGATGACCTCCAATTCAGCTTCGTGGACCAGGACCCGAATTCCGGCGAGCAGCACTACTACGTGCGAGTGCAGCAGGCAGACGGCCAGATGGCGTGGTCCAGCCCGATTTGGCTGACTGCGCCGTAGCCGCGAGCCATTGGTTCGCTGGGGAGTGTTGCCCGCACACCGCGGTCCCAGTGCATTCGCGACCCTGATCTCTTCCGCATTCCCGCCTTCGAGCCGGGCTCCGGCGACGGGCTCGCCCGCCTGGATGGGGCGAGAGGGATGGGGGAAGTCGGCCTGAGTAGCGGCATTCGCAGGCGTCATCCGGAACCAGCGGAGTTGGTCCCAATCCGGTTCGGATCACTGCCGATCTTTGCAGTCGGACGGTCGCACAGCAATTCTAAATTGCCGCCTATTTTGGGTTTTTTGCCTCCGCAGCTTCCGGAATGAGGGACCAGCTTCTGGGGGACTTGACTTTTCGGACACCGCTTTCAAACATATAGTGTGGCCTCCGTTCCCGTCCTTGAGTCCCTCCTCAACAGATTCCGCCAGATCGCCTCCGCCTTGCCCGATCCCCGCACCGGCGCCAACCAGCGCTACAGCCTCGCCGACGCCGCCTCCTGCGCTTGCGCCACCTGCTTCCTCCAGTCCCCCTCCTTCCTCGACTTCCAGCGCCGCATGGAACTGGAGTCCGCTCGCTCCAATTGCCAGTCCCTGTTCGGGGTCGAGGCCATTCCCAGTGACAACCACATCCGGAATCTCCTGGATGGACACGATCCCGACCACTTCGCCCCCCTGTTTGCCGACTGCCTGCAAACCGCCCGCGACAACGGTGCCCTCGACCCCTTCCGGCGCCTCGACGGCCGCCTCGCCATCGCTCTCGACGGCATCCAATTTCATTGCTCCGATTCGATCCGCTGCGCACAGTGCTCGACCCGCCATGTCGGCAAGCACCAAACCATGCAGTACTTCCACACCATGCTCGCAGCCACCGTCGTCGCCGACGGCCACAACCGCGCCCTGCCCCTGATGCCTCACTTCGTCCAGCCCCAGCACAACCCCCACGACGGCCGCTCCGACGCCGACCGCAAGCAGGACTGCGAACGCAACGCCGCCAAGCGCTGGCTGCCCGCCTACAGCGACCAACTGCGCCCCTTCCGGCCCATCTTCCTCGGCGACGACCTGTACTGCTGCCAGCCCCTCTGCCAACTCGTCCGCAACCTCGAAACCGACTTCCTCTTCATCTGCAAGCCCAGCTCTCACAAGCGCTTATACGAACTCATCCACGACGACTTCACCCACTCCACCGGCTGGATCCGCACCCGCAACCACAAACGCCAGGTCGAGCAGCACCGCTATCGCTGGATGCACGGCCTGCCCGTCCGCGACGGCGACGATGCGGTGCGCGGGACCTGGATCGAGTTCCAGATCCAGCGCCACGGTGAGCGCACCTACTACAACACCTTCTTCACCAGCCTAGAGGTCACGGCCGACAACGTGACCGCGATCGCACGGCTCGCAAGAGCTCGCTGGAAGATCGAGAACGAGACATTCAATTGCCTGGCGCGGCATGGCTACAACCTCAAGCGGAACTTCGGGCACGGCAGCAACGGCTTGGCCAATCTGCTCGCCACGCTGAACCTGCTCGCCTTCACGCTGCACACGCTGCTGGACTGCCTGCAGGGCTTGTGGCGGCAATGCCGCGACCGAGCCGGCACGCGCCGCCGCTTCTGCAACAAACTCAGCGTGTTTGCGGAGGAGTTCTGGTTCCCGAACTGGACCGCGTTGCTGATGAGGCTGCTGGGCCAACGCCCAGTGCGGGACGGTCCCTCGCCGGTACGTTGATGGAATCGATGGAGCATCCAGCGGCGAGCGCCGGGCTCGTGGGGCAGCCTGCAGTCGGGGTCTGCCCCGTGGGTCTCGCAACCGCTAGCGAGGCCCACCGAGCCGCCCCGCGATGTGCCCCTCGCAACGACCGATGCCCTGCTGGTGCCCTCACAACCTCTCTGCGGCGCCGACGAACGCCCGCTGAGATGCCAACAGCCCACCTGTATCTCGGGTTTTGCGAATTGCTGACGGTCGCAGAAAAGACTTGACACACCAAGGAAGGTGTAGTGCAATCGGCTTGCCCCGGCTTGAGGACTCTGATGCCCCTGGGGGTAGGGGACAGTCTCCTACGAGGGCGTTGGAGGGAATGGAGCACTTTATAACATGCAATCGCAGCGATTCGGTTCTTGGCCCGTTTGGGCCATCGCACTCTGCGTGGGCGCGCTGATCGTTCAGCCCGTCATCCACGCGCAGGTAACCACCGCGACCGTATACGGCCGCGTAATCGACCCTTCAGGAGCAGTCATCCCCGGTGCAAGCGTCGCAGCCTCGAACGAGGGGACCGGTGCCGAGTACTCGACCGTGACGAGCAACGGAGGGGAGTTCACGATCACGTTCCTGCCGGCGGGCACCTACACGCTCGCCATTACCGTAGAGGGATTCAAGTCCTATCTCGCGACCGGCCTCACGCTGGCCTCGGGCCAGAGGCACAACCGGGACTACGGTCTGGAACTCGGCGCAACTGCCGAAACCGTCACGGTGACTTCGGAGGCGCCGTTGATGAACACAGTGAACGCCGAACAGGACATTGCGCTGAATCAGAACCAAGTTGCTGAACTGCCCATGATCAATCGCGACATCACCGGCATTCTGACCTTGGGCACGGGAGCTTCCCTGACTGACGGAGGGTGGACCCTGTCAATCAACGGTCTCGCGCCGCGCGGTTTCACCATGACTGTCGACGCGGTCGACGCCGTGCCTGATGCGGAGTTCGCGGGCCTGTCGCTCTACCAGAACTTCAACTTCATCAAGGGCATCAGCGTCGAGGCCGTCCAGGAAGTCGAGACCTCGAAGAACATCTTCTCGGCCGAGACCAGCCACACCATCGCCGGCAACGTCAATCTCATCAGCAAGAGCGGCACCAACGCCCTGCATGGCAGCCTGTTCGAGATGTACCAGTCAGGAGGGCTTCACGCCAACAACTTCCTCGTCGGTGAGAAGGCTCCTCTGGTCTACCACCAGTACGGCGGTTCGATCGGAGGCCCGATCAAGAAGGACCAGTTGTTCTACTTCGCCACGTTCGAGGGCTACCGGTTCGGCGGCAAGACTCCAGTGCCCGGGGACGTTTGGTCGAGCGGCATGCGCCAGCGCATTCAGCAAGCCATTCCAGATGCGTCGACGTACCTGTCACTGTGGCCCGAGCCGACCGCACCCGATGGTCCCGACCTGGATCCCAGCAATCCCGCGTGCGGAAACCTGGCACCTGGGGTGCGCTGCATATCGCCGTCGACGTTCTGGGGAGGTCAAGGCGACGAGACTCGCAAGGACGACCACTTCGTGGGCAAGGTCGACTGGAACCCCACGGGCAAGGACTTCCTGACCTTCCGCTACGTTGGCGGCACGCCTCTCCGGAAGATTCCGCGGACGATGATCGGAAACGGTCGGCAGTGGGACGGGATCAATCAGAACGGCGCCTTCACCTGGACGAAGATCCTCAGCCCCACGATGACCTCAGAGACTCGCTGGGGCACGAACGTCAACGCGATCAACCGCCTGGACGTCGCTTTCGCGGCGAACAAGATCCCGTTCATACGCGGGTTCGGCAACCCGCCCGAGCCAGGTGCCGAGGTCTTCGCCAAGGATGGCCACACGTCGACCTTGACCCAGAACTTCGCCAAGACAGCCGGAAAGCACTCGCTCAAGTGGGGAGGCATGTATCGCTACATGAGCGGCACCCGCGTCAACGAGGAATCCCCGGTTTACACCTACGAGACGCAAGCGGACCTGCTGGCTGCCAATATTACGTCCGCGCGGTTCATCTTCTCACTCGAGAAGTTCCTCTGGACGCGCTGGTTCCTCGGAGGTTTCGTCCAGGACGACATCCGCCTCACGCCCAAGCTCATGCTGAACCTAGGCGTTCGGTGGGACTACGCCTCGGTCGTCCGTTCGGACCAAGTGGATGGCATCTCCAACAACGTCTTCAATCGAGACGGTCCGTTCGGGCAGCCGGGAGCCTCTCTGACGAACCAGACCGCCCTGTTCCGGCCGGCGGACAGCGCATGGGATGCCTACAACGGAATGTTCTCCCCCCGCGTTAGCTTCGCTTACACGCTGGACGACGAAGGGAAGACGGTCATTCGCGGAGGAGCCGGCATATTCTACATGCCGAACAACATGTTCTCCGGCGCGATCGAGATTCTTTCGAACGGCCCCGACGCGCCCGTCGAACTGACTGCTAACGAGCTGCTGGTTCGCGAGCTGGGCCTCAAGTACGGTGATGCCAATTCGGCGGCTCTGGCCGGAGCCCAGTCGAGCGGCGTCATTTCAGGAAGCTCCGTGGATCCTCACCGGCGTCCCCCCTACAGCCTCCAGTACTCTTTCGGAATCCAGCGCCAGCTGGACAGGGCGACGGTCTGGGAAATCGGGTATGTGGGCAATCGCGGCGTGCGCACGATTTACAGCCCCGACTGGAACCGGGTCGTGGCGAACACAGGGGGACTCAAGGTGAGCGAGACAATGGGTCTGGACGGAAACTTCTCCCAGAACTTCCGCTACTACCAGAACGCGGACTCGACCGGATACCACAGTCTCCAGACCTCGCTCAAGCGCCGCTTCGCGGATAGCTTCCAGTACAACATGAACTACACGTACGGGTGGAACTGGGCGCACTTCCGAGGCGACATGACGTGCTGCGGTCGAAGCGAGAATCCGCAGAGCCTGTCCGACATGGTGGGCAATCGCGGGCCGACTTCCTACCACATCCGTCACCGCTTCACCACCGACTTCTTCTGGGAGCTTCCGGGCAAGAACCTCGAAGGAGCTGCGAAGCACATAGCCGGCGGTTGGACAGTTGGCGGCATTCTGGAGGCCCGCTCCGGCTTCACGATCCCGATCAGCAGCAGCACGAGCACGAACCCTGGAGCGCGGCCCGACATCCTCACGACACACGCCCAGGCCATCATGAGCAACTGGGGACCTACACAGCGGCAGTACCTTGACAGAAACGCCTTCGCTCTGCCCCCGACGGACGACAAAGGCGTGAACATCCGTCCGGGCACGCTGTCGAGGCGCGCACTGTACGGCCCCGGGCTAAAGAACATCGATTTCGTGCTGCAGAAGAATATCCGTGCGGGAGAGACCCAGCGGCTGCAGCTCCGCATCGACTTCTACAACATGTTCAACACCGTCAACTTCACGCGTGTCAATCAGAACGCCCGCTCCGGCAGCTTCGGCCTCCTCAATAGAGTGGCCCCGCCGCGTCGGGTGCAACTCATGGTGCGCTACTCCTTCTAGCTCTCGGGACTTGACTATCAAGGGGCCGGCTCAAGCCGGTCCCTTTTTTTTGCCGCGATGGTGCTCCCGCCGCACCGCAATCATTGGTTTCCATCCCGTTGCAGCTCCAGATCTCGGCCTGCTAAGATAATGGACGCTCGAACGGGCGGACCGCATACCCCGAGCGCCAAACCCCTCGAGCGCGGGAAGGGGTCCCAGGTGAGAAGAAGAATTGGTGTTGCTGTATTTGCCTTGCTGAGTTTCGCTGTCGCTGTGACAGCGCCATCGGTCCTCGCGCAAGGGGTTTCCGGCAGCGCGTCGGTTGCCGGCACGGTCACCGACGAGTCCGGAGCGGTCATTCCCGGAGCGACCGTTACCCTGATCAATGTCGAGCGCGGCTCCGAACAGGAGCTCTCGACCAACGAAGCCGGGAACTACGCATACCCGGACATCACGCCCGGCGCTTATACCGTCCGAATTTCGAGCGAGGGTTTCGCGACGAAGGAAATCACCGATCTTGACGTGCAGGTCGGCCAGCGCGCCGCCGTGAACGTCGAGCTCGCCGTCGGCCAGGTCACGAACGTCGTGACGGTCGAGGCCGTCGCGGTGCTGCTCGAGACAGAGAACAACGCAATCGGTACAGTCGTCGACTCCGAGCGCGTCAAGGAGCTCCCTCTCAACGGCCGCAACTTCCTTCAGCTAGCTCTACTCGCCGGAGGCACGGCGCCAGCCGAAGGTCGGGCCTCCTTCGAAGGCCAGATCGGCCATCCCGGGCGGTTCGTGGTCATCGGCGGAGTCAAGGCCGCCAACAACAGCTACACCATCAACGGAATCCAGGTCCGCGGAGCACGGGGCGGGGAACTGGCAGTAGGCCTGTCGGTGTCCAATGTCGATCAGTTCAAGGTCCAGTCGAGCTTCTTCATGCCGGACCAAGGCCCGAATCCTTCGATGGTCAACGTCTCGACGCGCGGTGGTGGCAACGACTTCCACGGAGAGGCGTTCGAGTTTGTTCGAAACACCGCCTTGGATGCACGCAACTTCTTCGCGCCGGGACCGGAGGAACTCAAGCGCAACCAGTATGGATTCGCTGTCGGGGGCCCGATCGTCCGGGACAAGGTCTGGTTCCGCACCGGATACGAGGGCATGCGCGAGCGGGTCGCGTTCTCGAGGGGCGTCTTCACGCCCACGCAGGCCATGTTCGGGGGCGACTTCAGCGAGGACCCGTTCGTAATTCATGATCCTCATACGCTGGACGAGTCTGCCGGGACTCGAGACCCGTTCCCGAATCAGACGGTGCCGAAAAGCCGGTTCAACCCCGTTTCGGATAACTTGCTGCAGTACTATCTGCCCGGCTCGAGCTTCCAGGCCAGGCCCAGCAACCTATTCGTGCATCCGAGAAACATCGTCGACAACGACCAGTTCAACGTCCGGGTTGACACGCAGCTAACTAACAAGCAAAACCTGTTCACGCAGTACATCTGGCAGGACAACTCCGCGGTGCGTCCCGGATCCTTCCCGCTGAGCGGAGCCTTCTTCCCGAACCAGTTCGCGATGTGGATGATGCAGCACACGTACACCATCTCACCGAAGTTGGTCAGCACCTTCCGCCTCGGAGTCTCCCGCAACCAAGCTCTGTTCAGCAACGAGGCCAGGGACGTCGGGGACATCCTTACCCCTCTCGGAATCACGGGAACCTTTGATACGCGCGGGGTCTTCGCCCAGCGAATCCAAGGATTCACCGGTTTCGGGCGTTCGAACGGGGACCTCGGCAACATCGACAACAACTATCAATTCGACCCTGGGATGAGCTACATTTCCGGAAACCACCAATACCGCTTCGGCGCAAGCATCCGCTACAGGAGGACTTGGCAGCAGAATGCGAATGCGGGCGCACACGGGAGCTTGATCTACAACCGTGTCTACACCGCGCAATTGACGAGGAACGCCGCAGGGAACCTAGTCCCGGACGGCGGGAAAAGCGGCAGCGGGTTCGCGGACTACCTGCTGGGAGCGCTGGACCGCGGCAGCACGCGCGGCCTGCCAATGCTGCAATACCGCCACACGCAGTTCATGCCGTATGTACAGGACACGTGGAAGGTGCGACGAAATCTTACTATCAACTGGGGCATTTCTTGGTTCAAGGACACGATTCCGAATCCGCGCGGGCGTGCGGCCGACTACCCTCACGGATTCGACGCGGACACGGGCCTGCTCAAATTCGCAGTGCTGGGAGAGGTCGACCCTCGCGTCATTCTGCCCGACAGCGACAACTTCGCGCCTCGGTTCGGCCTTGCTTGGCAGCTGGACAACAAGACCGTGATTCGCGCTGGCGCTGGAGCGTACTTCTCCGACATGCAACTGATCGAGCTGCAATTCTCGGCGGTAGGTCCTCCGTTCACGAACAGCGTTGACGCAATCAACACCGGCAAGCTTCTTCCTGAATTCATTCCCGGTGTCAATATCTTCCCAGTGATCCCCTTGCCGCCGATCGACGAGAACTTCGCCCGTGATCTGCCCAGTGGAATTACGCCCTTCACGCTGCAAGAGGAAGGGCGCACGCCGTACGTCCAGCAGTGGAACTTCTCGATGCAGCGGACACTCAGTGACAACGATATGTTCGAACTGACCTATCTCGGCAACAGCGGGCATCGTCAGCAGAACCGATACGACAACAACCAGTGCCGAGTCGGATCGGACCTCCGATGCGACCGGGCGACCAGGCCCTACCTGAGATATCGGGCGATCCTGCAGTCGGATTTCAATGGGAACTCGAGCTACAACGCACTGATCGCTAGGTACCACCACCGCATGTCGCGCGGCCTCGACCTGCGGGTCGAGTACACGTTCAGCAAGGGCCTCTACGATGGCTGGGAGCTAGGTGGCGCGACGAGCAACCAAATTGCGAACAACCGAGCGCTTGACAAGGGACCCACGTCGTTCGATGTGAAGCATCGCGGCGTGATCAGCGCCCTCTGGGAGTTGCCGGTCGGACGCGGTCGGCAGATGGGAGCCGATATGTCCAAGGGCTTGGACTACGTTGTCGGCGGCTGGGAGGTGACAACGATCTCGACGTTCTCGAACGGCTTGCCGATTCTCATCACTGTCCCCAACCGCACCGGCAGCCCGTTTGTCGGGCACCGGCCGAACCGAACCTGCTCAGGCGTTCTCGGAGGGGCCGATCTCCGCAGCAGCCTGCAGTTCATCGACACGGGCTGCTTCCAGAACACGGAGCGCGGATTCTTCGGCAACTCGGCCCGGGCGCCGATTAGCGGGCCGGGGCTTAGCAACTTCGACATCGGAATTCAGAAGGAATTCCCGGTTTCGGAAAGCAAGTTCTTTCAGTTGCGAGTGGAAATGTTCAACGCCTTCAACCACGCCCAGTTCCGCAATCCCAATGGCAACGCGGCCAATCGCAATTTCGGGCTTGTCAGCGCCGCTCGCCAGCCAAGGCTGGTCCAGATCGGCCTCAAGTTCGTCTTCTAAGCTGAAGGACCACCTGCAAATACGGATGGGAGGGCTTTCGCCTACCGAGACCGACCAGCAGGCAGGTCTCGAGTTGCCGAGCGTCTCAGTTTCTGGTGCCGTGGAGAGGCGTCAGATCCCTGCGAACACGAAACCCGCACGGCGAAGTGTCGCTGCGGCCGACAACATCGGGAGCCGTTTGCGACGGCAACTAGTACAAGCCGAAGCGCTTTGATTCAAAAGGGTCGCCTTGGGCCATTCCGCGAGCCCACTCGCCACGCGACTGCGCTCGCATGGCCTGTACAGCAGGTTCGGCTATGCAGTGTCTGTGGGTGCGCCGAGAACCCGCTGTCATACGGACGTCCGGCCTGTTGGAATGCAGCGTGCCAACGCAGCGCCGACGGGACTACCGCAAGAGTAACGATTCGCAGAATGCCATTCGTTCCTTGTGCAGTTCGGAAGCCACCGCGTTGCATTCGCGCCGTCCTCGCGATGCGGAGCAGACATGGGTGTGTCAGGTTAAGTGTGTAAGTGGTTTCTACGCCATTCCGTCGTTCAACTCACTCTTCTTAGCCTGTCTCCGAATAGGATGTCAAGCTGATTCAGCGCCTGACGCCACTGCGTGGGGGCTGCCTTCCACTTCCTCTCGATGTTCCGGATGGCCAGGTACAGCAGCCGCCGCACCTCCGGGGCGAAGCCGAACATGGGGATGATCTCCTCCCAGTTCGCCCGCCAGCTGCGGACCACCGAGGGGTGGCTGCCGCCCCAGTTCCGCTCGAACTCGTCCAGCCGGTCGGCGGCCTCCTCGACGCTGCCGGCCCGGTAGATCGCTTTCATGTCGCTGGCCATGCGACGACGGTCCTTCCAGGAGCACAGGTTGAGACCATGCCGCATCATGTGAGGCTAATGGAGATATCTCCATTACGTGCATAATGGGAAGCAGTCGGTAATGGAGACTCAGTTCCGCATCTGATTGGAAACAAAGCGGTTCGACTTCATTCTACTTACCATTACTGTTTGTTCTTGACCCCCTTCAAGATTGCCAGCAACCGGTCCGGCGCATCCGAACGGATCCCTTTCTAGTCCCTGGGAGAGATCTGGCCGCGAGCACAGCAGCTTCTCATTGGATCAGCTCGGAGGCGTTCCTCCATCCTCTGGATGCTTTGACAGCCCGGCCAAACTGACACTTTTCGGATGTCACGCGTGGACTCCAGCGTGTGTATTGCGCGAGCGTGCCGACAATGTTGGAACTTCGTTGCAACTGCCCGTCAATATGGGTTTCTCATCATCCTCCCCCAACGCAGTTTGATGCGCTTGCCTGGTTTGCAAGCCGGAGGGGCCCCTTCACTTCCGACTCTGGCGCAGTGGGCTTGTCGCGGCTCTACAGGGTAGGATTCGCATCGACTCATGTTGGGAGCTCCACCCGAAATGCCTGTGTTTACAGGGTGTTGCGTCGAACTCCCAACATTACCGAGCTCCCGGCATTGTGTTCGGAACGAGAGGGGAGATGCGCTTCGATCGGCGGCACCTTGTGCCAGACGCTGGCAACAGGCACTCTCCCGGAGCGGCAGCTCGTATCCGGCGGCCTTCCCGGTCCCGAGGACCGCGTCCCGGTCTAGCTATCCGAGAACACGGCACGCCGATCAGTTCCGACACCCTCAATCCAGCCCGAGTAGCATCGCCCGGTCGGGCTGGTCACGGGGTCCGGCGCGTCCAGGCCTGGAATTCGTTGCGGTCGAAGGCGATCGGATCTGCCTCTAGGATCAAAAGGCGACGGATACGCCGGACCTTGGCAATCTTGAAGGGGGTCAAGAACAAACAGTAATGGTAAGTTGAAGTCGAACCATGCGGAACGTCTCCATTACAGACTGCATTCCATTATGCACGATGCACGTCTGGACCTGGGTCTCCGGGAACACGCTACGGATCGCCTCCGGAAACCCCTTCAGGCCATCGACCACCGTGATCAGGATGTCGCGCAGGCCGCGGCTGCGGAGCTCGTTCATCACCCGCAGCCAGAACTTGGCGCCTTCGTTCTGCTCGATCCACAGCCCCAGCACCTCCTTGCTGCCGTCGTGGCGGATGCCCAGGGCCAGGTGCACGGCCTTGTTGCGCACCATGCCCTCGTCGCGGATCCGCACCCGGATGGCATCCAGGAAGACCACCGGGTAGACCGCATCCAGGGGCCGCTTCTGCCAGTCCTGGAGTTCCTCGATGACCGCGTCGGTGACCCGGCTGATCAGTTCCGGCGACACCGAGACGCCGTACAGCTCCTCCAGGTGGGCGCGGACGTCGCGCTGGCTCAGGCCCCTCGCGTACAGGGCGATCACTTGCTCGTCGAAGCCCGGCAGCCGGGTCTGGCGCTTCTTGACCAGCTGCGGTTCGAAGCTGCCGTTGCGGTCCCGCGGCACGTTCAGTTCCACCTCGCTGCGGTCGGTAAGGACCGTCTTGCTGCCATGGCCGTTGCGGCTGTTGCCGCTGCCCCGGCCGGCCGGGTCGTGCCGGGCATAGCCCAGATGGGCCGCCAGTTCCGCCTCCAGGGCGCGTTCCATGACGGCCTTCTGCAGGCTCGCCAGCAGGCCCTCGCTGCCCAGCAGGTCCTCGGGCTTCTCGTAGTCCTCGAGCAACTGCTCGAGCAGCTCTTCGGGTATCTGTTTCACGGGTGTGCCTCCTTGTTGCAATTGAAACATTTCCCCACTTACACGGTTTATCTGACACTCCCGCAGACATCGGCGAACTGTTTGCGAGCCGAGCGAACAGCTGTTGCACACGTCGCGAATTCCCAAGTGTCCGGCGTCCAAGTGCCTTGCGCCCCGCCGAGCGGCGGTGGGAGCGGGGGAACCACTCTGGAATAGTTGCTCCGCTTGCGGCCCGCAGCAACGCCGATCGCAAGCACCACAACGCCAGCCACGATACGAACGGTGACCCACTGCCAAGGGATGCGACGCACGGCTCTCAACATGCCATGCTTGTCAGTCTGGGTAACAATCGCCGTAGGTGCAGGCGCACTCCCATTCGCTGACTCGTCTTGCTTGGTCGGCCTTCTGTCCACGCGACGCTCCCCAGTGTCTCCAGATCCAGACGAGGGAGGGCTTGAGCCGGTTTCCGCTTGCCGGGTTTGCGCAGAAGGGCGCCTGATACCTTGGTCTAGATGGCACGCATCCCGGTACTGGTTTCTTGGTCTTCCGGCAAGGATTCCGCCTGGGCTCTTCATGTCCTCCGCCGACAGAGCGAACTTTACGAAGTGCGTGGCGTGTTCACGACCGTGACCGGCTCTTTCAGCCGAGTCTCCATTCACTCGACGCCAGGCTGGCTGCTTAAGGAGCAGGCCTCGAGGCTGGCTGTGCCGCTTTACGAAATACCGATACCGGACCCCTGCTCGAACGCTCAGTACGAGGCCGCGATGGAACAGTTTCTGGCAAGAATGCGAACTCTCCCAAGGCATCTCGCCGCGTCTCACCTCGCCTTCGGTGATCTGTTTCTCGAAGACATCCGCCAATACAGGGAAGACAGGCTTACCGAAACAGGATTCGTTCCGATCTTCCCTGTCTGGGGCCGGGACACAGCCATGCTCGCGGAAGAGATGATCGAGTCCCGGGTCAAGGCAATTCTGACGGCTGTCAATCCAGTCGCTTTGCCAGCTGACTTCGCCGGCCGGTGGTTCGACCGCAAGCTCCTGGCAGATCTCCCTGTCGGCGTCGATCCCCTGGGCGAGAATGGCGAATTCCACACGTGCGTTCTTGATGGGCCTATGTTCTCTTCGCCGATCAACGCCCAGTCTGGCCCGGTTGTCGAACGCGAGAGTTCGAATGCCATCGACAAGCGCGAGAGCGCCCGGGAACAAGACCTTCACCCTACCTACGTACATGCCGACGTGATTCCCTCACATTGACGGGGCCCGGCCTTGGAATCGGCGGCGACCAGTTGCGGCTTCGTCGGGTCCGAGGACAAGGGTCTACGAGTTATTGCCGAGGACTTGGAAGAAAATCGCAGTGACGCCGCTTGTCATCGCTCCGGCGAGCATGATGATCGGCGCCCAGACCATCGTTTGTAATTACCCTGGGCGGTGACGTCGGCCGTCAATTCCGCTTGCGCGGCTTGAATTGTTGAGAGCGTGGCCTTGGCATCCCCGAGCGCGGCCTTCGTCTCAACTTGAGCAGCCCATTGCTCGGTGCGCATCACCTCAATCATCGCGGCGACGTTCTGTCCTGCCATCGCCTCCACCGCTAGTTCCGCAGTGTAGGCATTGCACTTTCGTGGTCAACGACTCGCAGTAGCTTGCAACAGGCAAGACTGACCAGCAACGCCTTCGCTTGATTCGCCCGGGCCTGAATTCATCGTCTTTCGATCTTTTTCCATGTGAGATCCTGTAGGGGGCATGAAGTTAATTCTTGGGTGCAGTTTAACGATTGTCACTTTTTGGCAAGTCGTCAACTGCCCCCGCAACAGAGGCAGTGCCGAGGGTTGATCTCTTGTGAGACCCCCCGCATGCGTGACGGCAGCTTGGCAAGTTTACCGAGTCGGGGTACGATGTTTGCGGAACCTGGAAATCAAATGATTCGACGTACCTTCCTAGCGGCCGGCTTGGCCGCTCCACTTTCGGCCGCTCGGGAGCCGGGCCGTGCCGTTCGTATCGGATTCCTCGGAGCCAGTCACTCGCACGCTGGCGGCAAGATCCGGGTGGCCGCCAAGTCACCGGAGTTCGAGGTATTAGGCTTGTGGGACGACAAGGCCGAGGTCCGGGCCGCGTACGAAGCGCAGGGCATTGGCATCGCGGAACCCGACAAGCTCCTGAACGATCCGGCAGTCGAGGTGATCGCCGTCGAGGGGCCCGTCGTGGATCACGCGCGAGACGGCTTGCGTGTTGTCGAAGCCGGCAAGCACCTTCACTTGGAGAAGCCGCCGGCCCTGGATGTCGAGTCTCTCCGGACCATCCTAAACGTAGCTGCGACCAAGGGGCTGGTCGTCCAGCAGGGATACATGTGGCGCTACCACCCCGGTATCAATCGAATGCTGGAGGCAGCGCGCCGGGGATGGCTGGGCGACATCCATCTCGTCCAAGCCGCTATGCACAAGACTCTGGGAGAGGACGATCGCCCGGAATGGGCGCAATTTCGCGGCGGCCAGATGTTTGAGCTGGGGCCTCACGTCATCGATCCGCTCGTCCGCCTCCTCGGAAGGCCGAATCGAGTCACGCCGTACCTCAAGAAGCACGGCGAATTCGACGACACACTCGCAGACAACACCATCGCGGTCTTCGAGTACTCCGGCGCGCTCGGCCTTGTGACGGGAGCGGCGCTCGCAGCCAACGGAAGCGGCTACCGAAGCTTCGAGGTCCACGGGACGATGGGCGTAGCGACGCTGCGCCCGATCGAGGCTCCGCGGCTGGTTTTTGACCTCGTCGAACCGGCCGGACCGTACCCGAAAGGGCCGTACGAGGTCGCCCTGCCGACCTACGAGCGGTATGTTGATGATATGGCGGCTCTGGCAGCGGCCGTGCGCGGCGACAAGCCGCTGCACGTGTCATTCGATGAGGACATCATCGTGCAGGAGGCGCTGGTTGCCGCTTCGGGCATGTAGTGCCCGTTCGGGACGCTCCTTTTCCCGGCGATGCGAACTGCCGTCAATGAAATGCGGATCATGAAGTCACCCCCGGCATTTCTGCGCAGGGCCCGATTCCCGCGTATCTGCTGCGGGCTTGCCGCATCGGCCCTGCTCGCGCTGGCCCAGCTTCCGCCCGCTTCGGGCGATCCTGTCGATTTCGAAACGCAGGTCCGACCCTTGTTCGAGCAGCGCTGCCACGCCTGCCACGGAGAGTCCAACGCCCTGAACGGGTTGCGCTTGGACCGCAGGGAGAATGCTCTGGCCGGCGGTCACTCCGGACCCGCGATCCGGCCGGGCGATTCGGCGAATAGCAGGTTGATCCACATGGTGGCGGGCCACCAGGTCAAGGTCCTCATGCCCCCGGTAGGCGATCCCTTGACCGATTCCGAGATCGGACTGCTGCGGGGCTGGATCGATCAAGGCGCCATCTGGACCGAGGATCGCGACGGTACCCAGGCCGCGGCGGCACGCCCTTCCAAGTCCGAGCACTGGGCGTTTCAGCCGATCCGCCGGTCGGAAGTTCCCCGCGGAGCGAATGCGATCGACTATTTCGTTAGGGAAAAATTGCGCCGGGAAGGAGTCGAGCCTGCGCCTGCCGCGGATCGTTCGACTCTGCTGACGCGAGCCACTCTTGACTTGACAGGCTTGGTTCCGACCGTCGACGAACGGCGTGCCTTCCTGGAAGACACCCGCGAGGGGGCGTACGAACGGGTCGTAGACCGGCTCATCACTTCCGCGCATTTCGGCGAAAAGCAAGCCATCCACTGGCTCGACCAAGTCCGCTATGCGGACTCGGACGGCTATGCGAAGGACTACGCGCGGCCGCATGCCTGGCGCTACCGGCGATGGGTGATCAGCGCAATCAATCAGAGCATGGGCTTCGACCGCTTTTCGACCGAGCAAATCGCTGGAGACCTGCTGCCGAACTCCACCCTCGAGCAGCGAGTCGCGACCGGATTCCATCGCAACACGCTCAGGAACCGCGAGGGTGGCGTGAACCCTGCCCAGTACTTCTTCGAAGAGACTATCGACCGTGCGAGCACGTTCGGCACGGTTTGGCTCGGCCTGACGGTCGGCTGCGCGCAATGCCACGACCACAAGTACGATCCGATCTCTCAGAAGGAGTTCTACGAGCTATTCGCGTACTTCGACAACCTCGAGGAAGCCCACATCTACGCACCAGTCCAAGGCGAAATCGGACCGTATCTGCGCACCGTCAACGAGTACCTGCGGAAGCACCAGGAACTCCTCAACGAGTACGGCGTGGCTGACCTGCAGGCGTCATGGGAGAAGGAATGCTTGAAGGCGGGCGCTTCGCCCGGCGTCTACCTGGACTACGACCTGGCATGGCAGGAGCTGGGGCTGAACACCGACGGAGGTCAGGAGATCGTCCGCATCCCGCCCGCCGAGCGCACCTGGCGGCAAGCCAACATGATCACCTACTACTTCCTGCGCGCCTACAGCTTGATCGTAGGAGGCGAGAAGCAGGAGGAACTGGGATTCCCCGAGGCGCTGCGGAGAATCAAGGAACTCAACAAGCGGTACCCGCATCGGAGCGAGGCTCGCGTCGTCTCCGAGCGTCGCGATCCTCAGCCGACGTTCCTTCGCGTCCGGGGAAGCTGGGATCGCAACGGAATCGAGGTGAGACCCTCAACGCCGGGCATCATTCCGGGTCGACCGGATTCGAAGCCGACCCGCTTGGACCTGGCCCGCTGGCTGTTTTCGGAAGACAATCCCCTCACCGCGCGTGTGGCTGTGAACCGCATCTGGCAAGAGTACTTCGGGCGGGGGCTTGTTGCCACTTCCGAGGACTTCGGCAAGCAGGGAGAGGAGCCGAGCCATCCCGAACTGCTGGACTGGCTCGCCTCCGAGTTCCGTGAGTCAGGGTGGAACGTGAAGCGGATGCACTGGCTCATCGTGACGTCCGAGACCTACCGGCAGGCATCTTACCTGCCTCCAGAACTTGCGGAACGCGATGAGGGGAACGAATTGCTCGCTCGCCAGACGCGTCTTCGTTTGCCCGCCGAATTGATCTGGGACCGTGCGCTCGCGTCTGCGGGCCTGCTCCATCACGATGTCGGCGGCCCCGGATTCCGCCCGGCCATGCCCGATGGCTCGACCGGCTTCAAGTCCGGGGCGACCGACTGGGATCCGACCTCGGGAAGGGAGCGATTCAAGCGCGGCATGTATATCCAATTCCAGCGAACACAGCCCTACCCGTTCCTCGTGAATTTCGATTCGCCCGATTTCCGCGCTCCAACCTGCCGCCGAGAACGTTCCAACACGCCGTTGCAGGCTCTCAATCTCTTGAACGATCCGGCGCTATCGGAGGCGTGGCAGGCACTGGCCACCCGCATTCTCGCCGAAGCAGGGGAGAGCGGGTTCGAGGTGCGGCTTGGACGCGCCTACGAGCTTGCACTTGGGCGCGAGCCGACGCCCCGTGAGAGCGTCCGGTTCTCCAGCTACGTGCCGGAGCTGCGCGCCGATGCCGAAGCGCTCGAGAAGTCCCTTGACCTGCCGACCGTGGACGGTCTTGACAAGTCCGACATCGTGGCTTGGGCAGGGGTAGCCCGCATCCTGATGAACCTCGACGAATTCGTGACCCGCCCATGAACGCCCATCGATTCCTAGACATTCAATCGCGGCGTGACTTCCTAGGCCGCACCCTGTACGGCCTGGGCCTCGGGGTGCTGTCGCACCTGATGGGTATCGAGGGCCGGACCGCGACGGCTCGCCCGGACGCGCTGGCGCCCCAGGACCCCCACTTCGCCCCGAAAGCGAAGAATGTGATTTTCCTGTTCCAGGCGGGCGCCCCCAGCCAGATCGACTTGTTCGATCCGAAGCCGAAGCTTCACGAATGGAACGGCAAGCCGCTGCCCGAGTCGGTGGCGAAGGACCTGCAGCTGGCTTTCATCAAGCCGACTGCCAAGGTGCTGGCCAGCCGGCGCAAGTTCCAACCAGCCGGCCAGTCCGGGATCGAGCTGTCGGAGTGGCTGCCTCATACCGCAACGATCGCCGACGACATCTGCGTCGTGCGCTCGATGCACGGGGAGTCGGTCAATCATCATCCGGGACAGTCTTTGCTAATGACCGGAAGTCCGATCCCCGGTCGCCCGACGGTTGGTTCGTGGGTGACCTACGGGCTCGGAAGCGAGGCCAGGGACCTGCCAGGCTTCGTAGCGATGAAGACCGGCAGCTCGACGCAGGGCAGCACCGGAAACTGGTCAAACGGCTTCCTGCCGTCGAACTACCAAGGCGTGCTGCTACGCAGCGAGGGCGACCCGATCCTTCATCTTTCCAATCCCGAGGGCGTGACAGCTGCGATGCAGCGCAGGGATCTCGAGATGATCCAGGCATTGAACCGCGATCAGATCGAGCGGACGGGAGACACCGAAATCGCGTCTCGTATCGCCGCATACGAACTCGCCTTCCGGATGCAGGCGTCGGCGCCAGGCCTCATCGATATTTCCGACGAACCCGAGTCCATTCGGGAAATGTACGGTCTCGACGCCAAGGAGACGCGAGCCTACGGCATGACTTGCCTACTTGCCCGTCGACTCGTAGAGAGAGGGGTGCGCTTCGTGCTGAACCAGCACGCCCAGTGGGACCACCACTCCGATCTGGACAAGGGGCTCAGCCAGAAATGCCGCACGACGGACCAAGGTGCTGCGGCACTCGTCAAGGATCTGAAGCAACGGGGCCTGCTGGACGAGACTTTGGTCATCTGGGCCGGCGAATTCGGACGCACCGCCCTGGCGGAGTGGCGGGATCCGACCGACCCGGCGAGCATTGGACGTGACCACCACGCCGACGGGTTCAGCCTGTGGGTTGCGGGCGGTGGCATCAAGGGCGGACAGGTTGTCGGGAAAACCGACGAGCTCGGACTGACCGTAGCCGAGAATCCCGTGCATATCCACGACCTGCAGGCCACCCTTTTGCACTGCCTTGGGCTCGATCACGAGCGGCTCACGTACAGGCATGCCGGGCGAGACTACCGTCTGACCGATGTCGGTGGCAACGTCGTGGACCAGATGCTGGCTTAGGCGGCCAACAGCGCAAGACGCCGATTTACCTGCTTGCCCTGCCTCGCGGGACGCCTCCTGCGAGAGTATACTCTCGGTGCGATGCCAGCAACTCGACGTGAATTCCTCGCAAGTGCCTCAGGCCTTGCGGCACTGAGCGCATGCCAGACGCTGCCAGGGCCCCGCACGACCGCACGGCCGAACTTCCTGTTCTTCTTCCCAGACCAGCACCGGTCCGACTGGGTCCAGTGGAATCAGGACGTGCCGGTTCCTACGCCTAACCTTGCTGCCCTCCGCGACAGGGGCGTGTCGTTCACGAATGCCATCGTTGACTCGCCGGTATGCGGTCCGTCGAGGGCGTGCCTGGCATCGGGCAGCGTTTACGGGCGCTGCGGGGTTTCCGGCAACAGCGACAACTTCCCGACAGACCGGCTCTCCTACTACAAGGCGCTGCGAAACAGCGGCTATCACGTCATGGGATGCGGCAAGCTCGATCTCCACAAGGCCGACTATTCCTGGGGCCTTGACGGGAAGGGCAGCATGGATGCCTGGGGCTTCTCGGACATGATCGACAACGGAGGGAAGGGAGGCGGGGCAAACGCTTATCGCAGGGATCCGGTCGGCCCGAAGGATCCGTACTACGCCTACCTAGACTCGCTCGAGCCTCCTCTGGGGATGTCCTGGGCCCAGGAGCTTGATCGGCTCGGCCAGGTCAAGTGGAACCAATTCTTCTGGCGCGAAACCGGTGATGTCCTAGAGGACCTCCTCAAGAGGGAGACGTGGTGGGGCGAAACTGACCCCGTTCCGCTACCTGACAAGGCCTATTGCGACAATTGGATCGCTCGCAACGGCCTCGAGCTACTCGATCGCGCGCCTGACGACAAGCCTTGGCACCTCGTGCTGAACTTCGTCGGCCCCCATCCGCCCATGGATATCACCGAGAGCATGGCGGGCCGCTTCCGCGGACCTGACCGAGTGATCGACGGTTTCCCCCAGCCGTATGGCTACGGCGGGCCCTTGCTGCCCGACCAGCATGTCCGAATCCGGCAGAATTACGCCGCCATGATCGAGAACATCGACCGGTGGCTCGGAGTATTCGTGGACGCGCTCAAGGAACGCGGCGATCTTGACAATACCGTGATCGTGTATTCCAGTGACCATGGAGAGATGCTCGGAGACCTTGGACTGTGGGGCAAGAGCTTCCCGTACCACGCTTCCGCGGGCGTGCCGCTCTCGATTGCCGGTCCCGGCATTCGCGAAGGCTTCGATAGCGATGCCATGGCCAGCCTCATCGACCTCACTGCAACCTTCATGGATTACGGCGAGGCAGGTACGCTCGAGTATCAGGACGGGCAATCGCTCCGCCCTCTGCTTGAGAACGTCACCGACGAGCACCGGGGCTATTCGAGATCCTCGCTCACCTACCGGCAGCGCCTATGGCGGTTCGTCCAGGACGATCGGTACAAGCTCGTAGAAGGATTCGGGCCTGGGGAGGCGCAGCTCTTCGATCGAGAAACGGATCCGAACGAAACTGAGAACATCGCCTCTGCAAGACCCGGCGTCGTGGGCAACCTGTCGAAGCTCATGAAGAGATCCTAGTCCAGGCTTTAGAACAGCGTCATGAAGGGCACTCCCTTCAAATGGCAGCTTCGCAAACAGGCAGGCAATAGTCTCGCGGAATCAATATCTTCAACCATCAGTCACACCCCACGGTCGCCCAGCAAGAAAGAAACTGACAAATCGAGCCTCAGTAGGTCGTCTGATGGCATATTCGTCGCGATTCTCGGACCAAGTGATGAACAACTATGGTACAGATATCGTGCTAAAGTCAGAATAATTAAGTCCATAATCCTCGCAGTAAGTCCAGTTTATTCTCTACCTCGAGGGGAAGTGTATTTTCGTCTACAAATTCAATTAGTTTGTGAAGATTGCCCTTTCGAAGCAACATTGCATGACCAAGTTCTTCTGCCAATTCACGGAAATAATCCTCAGCGAATCTACTCAGCTTAACTCGCTCAGTTTTCGACTCCCAAAACAAGCGCGCAGCATTCACACTCATCGACTTCCATTCAGAGAAATCTTCTCTATTTCCATCGAAAATTCGGGCTAGAATCAAATTTTCTAGAAGCCTATTACCACTTTCTACGAACAGCGGAGTGTGGCCGAATTGTTTCTGCAAATAGGAAGCGAGGACATTTGGCGCCACGATATAGTTTTCGATTTCGTAACGCTTCCAGTAAGTTGTTCGTAAGCCTCTATCATCTGAATCGCTTCGCGCTCTACCGTCGCTGTCTAAGATCGCCAGTCCCTTAAGCTCTGGAACCATAGATTGGAGTGCAAAGAAATGCTTCTTCGGTGTAATTCCAAAACCGCCTTCGACACGCTCTAGTTGCGACTCAACACCCTCTGCGTCAGGGAAATTGTCTTGAACATAGAAGGCGTTGATACGTTCATCCCATATCTCGGCCACTTGGTGACCGAGCTTCCTTGCGAACTCACGCAGGATGTCTAGATCCGAGCCTCCCTCGACATACATCACATGGCGGAGCTGACGCGCACGTACGTAGTGTCGTGTTCCAAAGTGCTTCAATGCGTTGCGAATGTCACTCTGCGCTGCAAGGTCATTGGGTTTCCCGTCTATGAGCAGCGTAAGATTCTGGTCGAGTGCCTCCTCAAGAATCACTTCGGAATGAGTAGCCAGAACTACCTGCGAGTCATTCTCAGAGGCGATATCCCTCAGAAGAATGTAAATTTGCTTCTGCCGCAAGATCTCTAGATGCGCGTCTGGCTCGTCGATCAACAGCACACTCTGCGGATGCGAGTAGAGATAAGCAAAGATCAAGAGCATTTGTCGGAGTCCGTGACCAGCTAGCGATATGTCTAACGCGTCACGAGTATTCTCTTGGTGATAGAAAAGGTCTATGCTGCCACGTGAAGTCTCAATTGGGTCTTCTAAATCTACTGAGAATAATCGCTTCATTAGACTAACTATTCTACTCCATGAATCCGGAGAGTTCTTTAGTACAATCAAGCATAGGTTGCGTAATACTTGCCCAGTCTGTCCTTGGCCTAGCAACACATCGATACGTCCAGATCGCAGAATAGGCTCATCGGTCTCTATCCCCGACATTGGATAGAGAAGTTCAACATCAATCTTGGCAGCGGCTGCAATAAGGTCAAGCCGTTCGACACTTTTCGAGTCGGGCTTGCAATATACTACTTCACTGCCGTGGTTTCTGAACTGCATAGTTACAGGCTCGAATGTATCCTCATGGAAAACACCAACAGATATTTCTAGAGCTATATCTTGGTTCCCTGTCCGGACGGCCGTATTATGCCAAAGATACCGAGTTGTCCTTACTGGGACCGAGACAATATTCAGGCGGTTTAGCGACGTCGATGTCCGCTTCCTTGGCGGAGCTTTTCCCTTATTTTCAAACCAAGTCTTGACAGCTTGGGACCAGAGTGCGATTGCTTGGATCGCAGAGGTTTTTCCGCAGTTGTTCGGTCCGATCAGAACAGAAGGATGATCTAGTTCAACGCGCTGTGTCTCGCCAAAGCGCTTGAAATTCTTGATTTCGACATATTCAAGGAGTCTCAAATTAATGACCTTTCCGGTACGATATATTGTGATTGGGGAACATTTTCAGAGCAACCGCGAGTTTCAAGACCTGTCGTGGACCACCGCGTCGGTCCCCATGTTACACGATATCAACGGAGTCCACGTCCCGACCCTCGGCTGGTTCAGCACTAAGGTCAGTTGGTCGGCATCGAGATTGTCTCGTGCTAAATTCCCTGCTGTCGGATCGGTGGCTTGCTTGCGCGAATTGTCGGCAGATCGAAATCTAGCCTCAGAGATCCTCCCCTCTGGAGCAAGCCGGAATTCCACCAGTTTTGCTAACTGATCGTAAATAAACGACTTTTAGGGCTGTCGAGAGACGGTTTCGGCTTGACATCGCCAATGCATGTCCATTATAATATGTTAAGTCTATGACGAGCACCGCGACCCCTCCGGCCCAGCCCCCGCTTCCCCTCGACCACCCTGACGCCACCCCCATCTCCCCCGCTCTCAGCATGGCCACCCGCGACGGCCGCATCACCTACTTCCTCTATCTCGACCCCTTCGACAGCCATCCCGCCGACGATCAGCGTGCCCGCCGCCGCCGCATCGCCGGCTTCGTCCGCCACCGGCTCGCCTCCCAGCGGCAGGTCGCCGCCGCCTTCGGCCTCAGCCCGGTCACCGTCAACCGCATCGTCCAGGCCGAACGCCGCCACGGCGAGGCCACCTTCGACAAGCCCCGCAAGCCTCGCCGCCGCACCGCCGTCTCCGCCGACAGCGCCCGGCGGGCCGGCCGCTTGCTGGCCCAGGGACAGTCCCTGCGCGCGACGGCGAAAGGGTTGGATCTGAATCCCGAAACACTGCGCCAGCATGTCCGCGCCGGCTTGATTCCCGGTCCCCCCAGCAACGCCTCCCCGTGCCAGCCGGACGCCGGCGAGTCCGCCCTCACGGATACGCCCTCGAGTAGCCCGTCCACCCGCGAGCAGCGCAACCGGCGCGACGCGCAAGCGCCCATGGGCATGGCGGCCCACAATGTCGCCGGGCGCGTCGCGGCCAGCCTCGGCGGCCTGGGTTGGGAGCGCCCGCGCTTCGCACCGGCCCGGACGGTGGCTCGCGGCGGCGTGCTGGCGGCGCTGCCGGCCCTGCTCGAGACCGGCCTGCTGCGACACGCCGACTGCCTGCCCGCGCTCCAGCCCGGCTATTACGGGCGCGACTCGATCCTGCTGCTGGCAGGCCTGCTGCAACTGGCGCGGGTGCGCAACGCCGAGAGCCTGCGCTACCTGGCCCCGGGCGAATGGGGTGCCCTGCTCGGCTTGGACCGCTGTCCGGAAGTGAAGTGCTTCCGCCGCAAGCTGGGCGCCCTCTCGGCCAATGCCTCCGCCGTGCGCTCCTGGCAGGCGGCCCTGGCGCGGGACTGGATCGCCGCCGATCCCGACGAGGCCGCGACGCTGTGCTTTGACGGTCACGTGCAGACCTACAGCGGTCAGGGCCGGCTCGCCCGGCGCTTCGTGCCGCGACAGAAGCTGTGCCTGCCGGCGGCCACCACCTACTGGCTCAACGCCTTGGGCGGCAAGCCGTTCCTGTGCTGGCACAAGCCGACGGATCCGGGCCTGGTGCAGGCGATCCGCGACGACGTGCTGCCGGCGCTACGCCAGGCCGGAGCGCTGCGCCCGGACGCCCCGGACCTGGCGCGGCTCGCCCTCCCGGCGCGGCCCGCCCTGACGCTGGTGTTCGACCGCGAGGGCTGGAGCCCGGCGCTGTTTCTCCAGTTGGCCCGTCAAGGCGTCGCTTGCATCACCTGGCGCAAGGGCGGGACAGGAGCGGACTGGCCGCGCGGCGAGTTCCGAGCCCACGACATCCGCCTGACCGGCCCCGGCGGGGAGCGTCCCCGCTCGGTCCTGCTCGCCGAGCGCCCGCTGAAACTGCCGGTCGGCCGCGCGCACTGCGAACTGCGCGAGATCCGCCGGCTCGACGATCGCGGGCACCAGGTTGCGCTCGTCACCACCCACCGCAGCCTGCCGACCGCGGCTCTCGCCTCCGCCATGCTGTCCCGCTGGTCGCATGAGAACTTCTTCCGCTACGCGCGGGCCGAGTTCGGACTCGACACGCTGCCCACACACGCCCTGGTGCCGCTGGCCCCGGACACGGAAGTGGTCAACCCGCGGCGGCGCGACTGCGACCGCCTGCTCAACCGCCTGCGCTCGCGACGGGCCTCGCTGCGCAACCGCGAGGGACAGGCCCGCGACGACGGAGACTCCGACGCAGCCCGCGCCTTGCACGCCAAGGGGGCCGTCCTGGAGGACGCCATCGCCGCACTCAGCCGCGACCGGCGCGAGATTCCGGCGCGCATCCGCGCCGGGGCTCTCGACCCCGCCGAACGCCTCCAGACCCTGCCGGAACCGGCACGCCTGCTGCACGACACGCTCCGCATGATCGCCTACCGGGCCGAGACGGCCCTGCTGCCGGCGGTGGCCGGCCCGCCGCACCCGTCGCGCAATCCCCGCTCCGCCCTCAAGGCGCTCTTCCAAAGCGACGCCTGCTTGCTCCCGGACCGCGCGGCCGGTCAACTGCGCGTGAGCATCCAGCATCTCGCCAATCGCGCCCACGACCGTAGTCTGAGTGTCTTGATCGACCGCCTGAACGCGACCTCAACGCGGTTTCCCGGGACGGACCTGCGGTTGGTGTACGAAATCGCCGCTTAGCAGCCCGTCCCCAACGACGCCCGTTCGCTCTTCGAGATTAACTTCTCATTATTGGCAGAGGGGAGGATGTCTGAGCCTACGAGACGTTCGGGTCGACTGGCGAGTCTATGCGGTTCCCCACTTGCTAGGCCCGCGGGATATCGATGAGGGCGTGACTCTTGTCGTTGGGTCGGGATTGCATGTCGGGCCGCCATGCAGATCCACCTAGCTTCATTCATGGCAGGGCTGAACCAGGTTGCTCTCCGAACGGAGCGTCGGTGAGGGCGATCGGCACATCTTCCTCAAACAGCCTAGCTTCAGTCCAGCAGGTGGAGGGACGGGTCTTTATGTTGTCTCTGCGGTGCGCTGCTTGGAAGTTGATGTGGTTCGCAATCTCAATGTGAGGTGGAAGAGCAGTTTGGATTTGCAGGTCGGCCACGCCGTCTATCGAGCATTTGAGCGCAAGCTAGGGCACGTCAGTCCAAGGCCTGTTTCACTGCTAGCCTCAGTACTCCTGTACAATCTTTACCGCAGGAGAAATGCAAATGATCCGCTTGGTTGCACTCGCCCTACTCTCTGTCGCTCTCTGCGGAGCGCAGACTCTCAAGATTGTCGTCTCGGGTCAGAATCCTGAGACGATCGCGGACTGGCAGACAGCGTCGGACAAGGTCAAGCTCGTCCGTGTGACCTCGGAGACCGTCAAGAACGAGATCTCTGATGCCGACGCCTACATCGGGAACATCTCTCCCGAACTCGTGCAGGCTGGAAAGAAGCTCCGCTGGGTCCAGACGCTCAGCGCGGGCGTCGAGCAGGTCCTTCACAAGTCGGGTTCCGCCGCCCTCGCCAACAGCGACATCGTCCTAACCAACAATCAAATCGTGCAGGGGCCTGAGATCGCCGACCATGCAATGGCGCTCCTGCTCACGCTGACTCGGTTCCTGCCGACGTTCATGAAGCGGCAAGCCGACGAGAACTGGCAGTCCAGGCCATACGAACTGATCGAGCTCAACGGCAAGAACGCCTTGGTGGTCGGCATGGGCGGAATCGGTCTCCAGATCGCCATCCGGGCTTGGGCTCACGGCATGAACGTGGTTGGCGTCGACCCGGAAGACATTGCGTACTTGCCATACGTCGACAAGATCGTGAAGCCGGACATGCTCGACAGCGTTGTCGGAGATGCGGACGTTGTCTTCATGGCGGCTCCCCATACACCCAAGAGCCACAAGATGGTCGGACCGAGCCAGTTCGAGTCCATGAAGGAGGGCGCGTACTTCATTGCGGTAAGCCGCGGCGGGACATATGACCTGGGCTCGCTAGTCAAGGCGCTCGATTCGAAGAAGCTCTCCGGCGCGGGAGTTGACGTGACCGACCCCGAGCCGCTGCCGAAGGGACATGCTCTTTGGCAGATGGACAACGTCATCATCACTCCACACATCGCAGGTCGGTCAGACATGGACCGGGGCCGGATGCTGGGCATCGTCAAGTCGAATATCCAGCGGTTTGCCGACGGCATGCCGCTAATGAATGTCGTCGACAAGCAGAAAGGCTACTGAGGCTCTTGCCGGGGTCGGCCGGAGCCAGCGAGAATGGCTTCCATGAAGCATTGGCTGCTGGCGCTCGCCGCGATCGTGATTGGCTTAGGTTGCTCGGTTGAGGATGTTCCGGAAGGCCCGCCGAACATCGTCCTGATCATCTCGGACGACCACGGGTGGCCCGACTACGGATTCATGGGCCATCCGACGATCCAAACGCCGAATCTGGACCGCCTGGCATCCGAATCCATGCTCTACACGAGGGGCTACGTGCCGGCTCCGGTCTGCCGACCCAGTCTCGCGACCATCGCAACCGGTCTTTATCCGCATCAGCACAAGATAACTGGGAACGACCCGCCGGGCGAGTGGCCGGCGGTCGCCAGGGATCCGGAGGCCCGCGCGTCCATGGAAAGGGTTTTCGCTCGGAACGAAAACGCCATGGAACTGCTCGCCCGTTCGGGATACGCCAGCCATCAGTCCGGCAAATGGTGGGAAGGCAATCCCCTCGACCGAGGATTCACTGCGGCGATGACGCACGGCGACGTTACTCAAGGGGGGCGCCATGGCGACGACGGCTTGACCATCGGCCGCGACGGGATGGCCCCGATCTTCAACTTCATCAGCTTCACGCTGTCGAAGTCGCACCAGCAATGGTTTGTAGAGCCCCGCGAGACACCGTTCTTCGTGTGGTACGCCCCGTTTCTGCCGCACACTCCGCACAACCCGCCCGAACGCCTTCTGGAGAGGTACCGGGCTCCGGAGCGCGCCGAAACGGTGGCTCGGTACTACGCCATGGTGGAGTGGTTCGACGAAACCGTGGGACAGCTGCTGGACTTCTTGGATGGCAAGATTCCGGTGGAGGAGCTTTCAGATTCTCAGATTCCTTTCGGCGACGGGGGTCGCGAAATGCTGGAGAACACCGTTGTCCTCTATGTTGGGGATAACGGCTGGATTGCGGCCGAAGACCGCGCCGAGCAGCCCAAGGCACGGGCGAAGATGTCGCCCTACGACATGGGCGTCCGCACACCGGTCATGATCCGCTGGCCCGGAAAGGTCGAACCGGGCCGCGATGACCGAACTCTGGTCAGCAGTATCGACCTCGTGCCCACCATGCTCCGGCTCGCCGGCGCCGAGCCCTCGCCGGAACTCCCCGGAATCGACCTCTTGGACCGGGACAAGCTGCAGCAGCGCAAGCAGGTGTTCGGCTCGACGTTTGCGCACACGGCTGTGGACGTCCTCGACCCGGTTGCGAACCTGAAGTACCGCACCGTGGTGCGCGAGGACGGTTGGAAGCTAGTGCTCCCATACGTACTCAACAGGGACGTGACGCTGACGATACGGGGCACGATCGCTGACTGGATGCGGTTCGAGCCCGAACTCTACAACGTGCTCGACGATCCGTACGAAACGCACGACATGGCGGCGGAGAAGCCCGAACTGGTCGCGGAACTTCGCTCAACGCTGCAGGATTGGTGGCTAGTGCCCGAAGAGGTGCCGGACCAGAGATCCGAATAGTCCGTCAAGGGAGCGGGTTACTGCTGTTTCCCGTCCAGGGAGTCCGTTTGCCGAACGATGACGAGCCCTCTTTCCGGGGCCGTGACGGTTTGCGTCGAACCGTCCGGCCATCGGATCTTGATGGCCTCGCAGTGCTGGTCCGGTCCCAGCCCGAAGTGCATGTCGGGGGAATTCGAGGATAGATAGCTTCCGGCAGTGCCACGGAACGCTCGCTGCTCGGAGTTTCCGGACGTCCTGACGAGCACGGACGCCCCGATCGCATCACGATTGCCGCCGGTGCCGTGCAAGCGCACCAACACACTGTTACCGGCCTTGGAAACGTTTCGAAGAACCAGTGCCCGGCCGTCGTTGACGTTGAGCGCGGCGTCGACCATCCCGTCGCCGTCCAAATCCCCGAACGCAACGCCACGGGCCGCCAGTGCCTCTCGAAACGGTGGGCCCGCTTGGTCGGCCACATCGTAGAAGCGACCGAAGAGGTTGCGGGCGATCATCATCGGCTCGCGGTGGGCCAGCGCCGGGTCCGAATCGCCAATGTCGTCCATGACATGCCCCTGGCCGACGAGCAAATCGCGCCAGCCGTCGCTATCGAAGTCCACAAGGCCCAGGCCCCACCCGGACCGAAGTTCGGAGAGCGCCGCAATGCCGGTCGAATTCGAAACGGGTTCGAAATGCGTGCCAGCGTTTCGGTAGAGCCAATACCCCTGTCGGCCGAGAGCGTTTACCAACAGGTCGGGCAAGGCATCGCCATCGTAGTCTTCCCAGGCGACGCCCATACCGGCGTAGTCGCGGCCTTCGGCATCGTGCGCGACCCCCGTCTGAACTGCTACCTCGACGAACGCGGTGCCGCGGACGTTTCGAAGCAATTGTTGCGGGTAGGAGTCGTTAGCGACGAAGATATCGACCCATCCGTCCTCGTCGTAGTCGTTCACGGCTACTCCGAGTCCCTTGCCGGGATGGCTTGCTATCCCCGCTGTTTCGGACACGTCCTTGAATCGACCGTCACCGATGTTTCGGTAAAGGACGTGCGTGACGGGCCCGAATTTACGAGGGTGGCAATAGGAACGCTGGCCTGGCAGGAACTCGCCGCACGGCATGCTGCTCCCGAAAGTCCAGTCGAGGTATCTGGCGACGAAGAGATCGAGGAGCCCGTCGTTGTCGAAGTCTAGGAACGCGGCCCCGCTGGACCAGCCGACACCGACAATGCCAGCCTCGCGGCTGACATCCCGGAATGTCCCGTCGCCCTCGTTGCGAAACAGGATGTCAGGTCCGAAGTTCGTGACGAACAGGTCCGGGTCCCCGTCCCCGTCGTAGTCGGCAACCGCCACGCCCATCCCATAGTCCCGCCCCGCGACCTGCGTCTCCTCCGTGACGTCTCGGAAGCGCCATTCGCCAAGGTTCCGGTAGAGGCGGTTCCAGAACCTAGGCTCGGTCTTCTCAGGCTCAGTGGGACCGGCGGGACCCGACAAGTTCGCGCCATTCACGAAATACAAGTCGAGCATGCCATCGCCATCGTAGTCGAGCATCGCGAGGCCCGCCCCCATCGCTTCCACCAAGTACTTCTCGCCTGATTTCGACGCACTGTGCCGGAAATCAACACCTGACTCGCGGGCTACCTCCTCAAATTCGATCGCCGGTGCAGCGGCCATCAGCAGCATCAGCGAGAGACAAGCGGGGCAGGACGCCCGTGCAAGGGGAGCCATGTCAAGACCGGGTCAAGTGAGCGCAGACCGCCCGGCAGGCCAGGACGTCCAGTGCCGCGCCCTTTGCACTACGCTCTCGCCACCGGACAGGTCGATATTGTCGTATCGGGCTTGCTGCATCAACACCAGTTCCTTTGATCGCCAAGCAGGGCGAGATGCCTGATGAGGGCTTGTTGCAAAGCTCGTTCTGCAATTCGCGGATCCGGTTCTCGAAAGCCCCCTTTTCCAGGGTCACTCGCTTCGCGTGAGACTTGGCTGTCCCGTACCGGCGCTTCATTTCGTCGTGGCGAATGCTCCGAACTGATACAGCTGGAGCGCTCTCGATTGTGTTCATGTCGATGTACCGGCAATTCGCCTCGATCCCGGCCCGCGCCTCGTCCAGAATGCTAGTGTCCCCCGGGCAGGGGAGTGGCGTAGATACGCGGATTCGGGTCCGGAATGGTCCAGTGGATGCACGCCGGGAGGCGACACGCGGCAATTGCGGCGGACACGGGAACTCACACATTCGCACCATAGCATTCGATTTCCGGTCTCGCTGTTCCTGAGTCCCGGCAGCCGCCCGATGGGTCTATTGGCGGGCGGCAGCGACCGACCGATCAGAATCTTCGGCTTTCCGGCCGGATTGCGAATCAGACGCATGGCGGATGATCTGCCAACAGGTCGCTGCCAATTCGATGCGAGCCGGTTCGACCTTGATTTGCGGGATCCGTGCCGCCGGCCCTCAGTCGGCGGTCATGCGTTTCTGCATCTCTTCAAGTGGGACTCCTTTGGTCTCGGGCATTACCTTCAAAACCCATATCAACTGCAGCACCATCATGCTCGAATAGAACGCGAAGGTGTGCCCGCCGGAAAACTCGGCAATCATTGGGAACGTCCACGAAATCAATGCCGCGAACACCCAGTGCGTGAAACTGCCCAGCGCTTGCCCTTGGGCGCGGACCCGGTTGGGGAAGATCTCGCTCAGGTAAACCCAGATCACCGACCCTTGGCCGAACGCGTGCGACGCGATGAACACCATCAGGCTGGTCAGAACCACTGCGCTGCCGAACGGGGTGAATTCCGTGCCGTAGGCGTAAAACGCCGCTGCCGTGGCCGCGAGGCTGACGATGTAGCCGATCGATCCGACGACCATGAGCTTGCGGCGACCGATCTTGTCGATGACGAGCAAGGCCGCCATCGTGAAGACCAGATTCGTGCATCCCACGATCACAGCCTGCGCCAGCGAGGAGTCTGTGCCCGCGCCCGCCATCCGGAAGATATGCGGCGCGTAGTACATTAGCGCGTTGATCCCCGAGAGCTGGTTGAACGTCGAGATCGCGACCGCCAGCAGGACCGGGCGACGGTATTTCGCTTGCAGCAGTCGCTCGCGGGGGCGTTCGGCGGACTCGGCGAGGGACTCCTCGATCTCCCGCACCTCCGTCGCCACGTCGGCCGCCCCGACCATTCCGAGAACCTCGGCGGCCTCCTCGCTCCGCCCCTGGGCGACGAGCCACCGGGGGCTGCGCGGCGTCAAGAACATGAGAGCGAAGAACACTGCCGCCGGCAGAGCCTCGATTCCGAACATGACGCGCCACTCGATTACGCCGATGTCCATCAGCGCGATACCGTAGTTGGACATGTAGGCGACGAGGATGCCGAACACGATATTGAACTGCGTGATTGCGACGAGCCTACCGCGGTATTGCGGCGGCGAGATCTCGGCGATGTACATCGGCGCCACGACCGAGGACGCCCCCACGCCGAGTCCGCCCAGCCACCGGAAGACTAGGAACGAGTACCAGTCCCAGGCGGCTGCGCTGCCCACAGCGGACACGAAGTAGAGCAACGCGATCCACACGAGGGTGCTCCGGCGCCCCAGTCGGTCGGCGGGATGGCCGGCGAACAAGGCGCCGAGGATCGTGCCGATCAGCGCGCTGGCGACCGTGAACCCGAGGCCGAAGCCCTCGAGGCCGAACACTTCCCTCAAGTGATCCGTGGTTCCGGAAATGACGGCCGTGTCGAAGCCGAACAGGAGCCCCCCTAGGGCGGCGATGATGGAGCAACGAAGCAGGGTCGCGTTCATGGTGTTTACTGAGACCTGAGGTGTTATCGGTCTGCGGCGGTTCGAGCGATGGTATAGCATCGCACAGAGAATGTCGCTCGCGACGGATATGCGTCCGAGCGACCCAGAGCGACCGCGTGGCGGAGATGGAAATTCGAAATCTGGATCGTACCGCCGCCCGCTACCCTCCCGGAAGCGGTTGCTCGCGGCGTATCGTTCGTGCCCCCGCCGTTACTCTCTTGGCGCTGGTCGCGGCGTTCGCGTTTTCCTCGGCTGCACCCGCCCAGATGCCGCCTCAGAGCGGCGAATCGTCCGTCTACACGGTGTTGCTGGCCTCTCCGTCAGTCGGTGAGCGATTGAGAGAGCCGCCATCCAAGGGCGGCAGCTTCCCGGCTCCGCGATCCCAAGCCGGCATGGTCTCCATGCGTCGGGCGGTCGCCCGTGCACAAGATCCAGTCATCAATGACCTCGAGTCCCGGGGATTCGAGGTGCTCGGTTCCGTCCGTAACGTCCTCAATGCGGTCTTCGTACGGGCCTCGCCCGAGCAAGCCGAGGCCATCGGTGCGATGCAGGGCATCGCCGGTGTCTCTCGAGGACGTCGGTACGAGCCCATGCTCAAGAGCGTTTCCGAAATCGTGCGGGTCTCCTCGGCACGAGTTCGGATTTCGGGGTTCGAGTTGTACGGCGACGGGCTCAAAATCGCGATCATCGACTCAGGCCTCGACTTCGATCACGAGGCGTTCGAGGACGGTTCGCTGGCCGCGCTCGCTGGTTACCCGAAAGGAGATCCCGAATATATCTCTCTCGCAAGCCCGAAGGTGGTTGCGGTGCGCAGCTACGTGGAGTCTCTGAATTCGAAGAGCATCTACAGCTCATCGCCCGATGACTATTCGCCTTGGGATGTTAGCGGTCACGGCACCGCCGTGGCGATGATCGCGGCGGGCAGGCGCATCGAAACCGCAGTTGGCGCCGTGAGCGGAATAGCGCCGAACGCACGAATCGGCGTCTACAAGGTTTTCGGCTCGCCTGGCCTCAACTTCTACACCGCAGACCATGTTGTGATCATGGCGATCGAAGACGCCGTGGCCGACGGGATGGACGTTCTCAACTTGAGCTTGGGAAATCCGACCTACTACGCTTGGAATGCGTCAGGCAGCGATTGCGGGAGGTCCTCCTCAATTGCTCCATGCGACCCGCTTGTCGCCGCGGCCCAGAGTGCCGTCGAGGATTTCGGGAGGGTGGTCGTCGTCGCGGCCGGAAACTACGGGCTGCGCGGCTCGCATTCGGTGCCGGCGCGCACTACCATCAATTCGCCTGGCGACGCTCCATTCGTCATCACGGTTGGCGAGACGGGCAACGCTGTCGTGTTGAAGGAGTCGGTGCGCATCGGCGAACTTTCCTTCGAGGCGTCGAGCGGAACCGGTCCGGACGCCGACGGCCCTCTGACTGCCCCTGCGGCCCTGGCGTCCGAATTCGGGGACCGGCTGGCATGCGCCCCCTTCCCGGAGAAAACGTTCCTGGGCCGGATCGCCGTCATCGATCGAAGCGAGTGCTTCTTCGTCACGAAGGTAGAGCACGCGGACGCCGCTGGCGCTGCGGGAGTTGTCGTCATCAACCACGAGGGGGACGATCTCGTGGAAATGGCGCTCCTGGAGGACACCGACATTCCCGCATTCTTCGTCGGCGGCACTGACGGTGCCGCGATCCGGGAAGCGATTTCCGAGATGCAGGTGCCCCTGACCTTGGATCCGACACCCAACCCGTCGGAGCAGGATTGGCAATTCGTGGCGCCGCAAAGCTCGCACGGCCCGACGCTCTCCCTTCACCCGAAACCGGATCTCGTCGCTCCGGGCCTCAACGTCTACACAGCGTCTCCGCGCTACAACGACGAGGGAATCCTGTTCACTCCGGGCGGATTTCGGGCGGTGAGCGGCACCAGCTTCGCGGCGCCCGTCGTTTCCGGAGCTGCCGCGCTGGTCTGGCAATCGTTTCCCTCGTTGACGGCGCGCCAGGTCTCCTCGGCCCTGATCAACTCGGCAAAGCCCCTGACGCTCGAAGACGGCGAGCTTGCTCCTCTTGCAGCGGCCGGAGCCGGAGCGCTGGATATCCATGCCGCCTTGCGTCCCACTGCCTTGATGGTTCCGCCATCGATCGGATTCGGATCGATTCTGAATTCGCCATTCCCGATTCGACGAATGCTCTCGGTCACCAACAAGTCCAGCCGCCCGCAGGCATTCCTCCTCTTGATCGAGCCGCAAAACGAGGATCCAAACGCTCGTTTGACAATTGACGGAAGGCAGGCGGCGGTGTTCCGTTTGGCAGCCAATGCCACGACCGAGCTGGAAATCGCCCTGGCGGGAAGTCGGCCCCAGCCGGGGTTGTACGAGGGGCGGCTGCGGCTCATCAGCCTCAGTGGCCAAGGGGAAGTATTTGTCCCGTACCTGTTTGTTCTGGGGGACAGCGAGCCGTTCAACTCGATCCAGTTCCAGGGCCGTTCGGATGTTGGAATCGCCGGCGAGGAGGCGACGAAGAGTCTCGTAGCGCGAGTCCTGGATCAGTACGGTGCCCCAGTTACTGGCCGCCCGGTCTCTTTCCGGGCCGCCGAGGGGTCCCCTTCTATCCTGCGGTCGTCTCCTACGAGCGGACCGACGGGCCTGATCTTCGCAACGGTCCGCTACGAGGCGGAACCGGGGCAACAGTCCGTCGTTGCCGAAATAGGCGATCTCGAGATCACCTTTTCCTTCGAGGCATCCGGGTCGAAACCCGTCATCCGGGCCATTGCTAACAGCGCGAGCCTCGCATCTTCGAGCGGCATAGCGGCTGGCTCGCTCGCCACCATCGACGGAGGCCAGTTCGCCGCCTTCCCGTCGGGACTCGCGGATGTTCCGCAGGTGAGGCCGCTGCCGATCTCGCGGAAGGGCGTCACGGTGGCGTTCGACGCCCCCGACCGGGACGTCAGCGTCGCCGGGCGGGTCTACTTCGCCGACGAGAGCTCTGTTATCGTTCAAGTCCCTTGGGAATTGGCCGGAGCGGAGAGCGCCTACGTCAGCGTTCGCGCCGGCAATCGGACGGCCCCCTTCGAATTCGATCTCGTTGCGGCGGATCCGGGCATATTCAGCTACCAGCTCGAAGGGCAGTCGTACGCCATGGCCTTGCACTCCGACGGCACTCAGGTCACCGCCGATGCGCCGGCGCGACACGGCGAGGCGGTGACAATATCAATGACCGGAAACGGCCCGGTCAGATCGCCTCCGGCAACCGGCACGGCCGGAGACATGCTCGCTCCGACGCTCTCGACTCCTGATGTTCGGATCGGCGGCTTGCCAGTCGATGTGACATACTCCGGGCTGGGACCGGGGATGGCTGGCCTGTACCTGGTGACTGTCGTGATTCCCGAGATGCTGGTTCCGGGTGATCATTCCGTGCAAGTGAGCATTGGCCGCTCGTCGAGCAACGAGGCGCTCCTTCCGGTTGAGTGACTGGCGAGAGCTACTCCCTTCGCAGCAGGCTCTCGACTTCGCGGAGATCCGGAACACGCCCGAACTTGCAATGCAGCGCTCCGGCCGCGCATCCGAACCGCATGGCGTCGGCTTCCGGGCGCCCCTGTGCGATTGCCAAGGCGAATGCACCATGGAACACGTCGCCAGCCCCGGTGCTGTCCAGGACTGAAACGGGAAACGACGGGATCAGTCCGCCTCGGTACGCCACGCCTCGCTCGCCCAGCGTAACGGCCCCCCAGACGCCGTGGACCTCGATTTTCTCAAGTAGCGCGTCGACTCCTCCGTGCGCGGTCGCCAGATCCTCGTCGGCAATCGAGTGCGTCGAATTGCGAGCGATTTCCCAGACCTCGGGCCGGTTCTGGTCGAAGTCATGCACGACTGGAATCCCGCGCTGGACGGCGCGCGCAGCGACTCGGAGGCCTCCTTCGGCCCAGCGACCGTCGATCAGTACCGCATCCGCGTGATCGATGGCTTCGTCCGGGATCCAATCTGCCTCGGCGGGCAGCCCGTCGCCTAGATACGGAAACAGAAAGCGCTCCCCGTCCGGCCGGATGAAGACTTCGCATGTCGGACTCGTGCCCGGGAACACGCGGTATCCCGCGGTGTCAACGCCGTGCGCTTCCAGGAGGCTCGCGATCCTGTCGCCGGCCGGATCGTTTCCGCGACGGCCCCAGAAGGACGCGGACCCGCCTAGACGCGTGACAGCGACTGCTCCCACAGTTGCTGGTCCGCCTAGGGCATCGTAGCGCTTGGACGCGTTCTCTCGCCGCTGTATCGGGGGGAATCGGTCGACGCACAGGCGGGTATCGAGGAATCCCATTCCGACGCAAAGGACATGGGGCCTACTTTGGGAAGGCATGGTGTTCGGAGCGCCCTTCGCGGCGAATTGCAGTGTATCCGATCCGGTTCCGCCCCCAGAGAAACCCGTGTCGAGCCGACCGGATCTCCCTACAGCGCAACGCCGAAGAAGCCCTTCAGCAGGTAAGCCGCAAGCAGCGAAATGGCCAGGAACCAGATCACCCAGTGTGTCTCCCACCCGGCAACGCCGATCTCGCGGGGCGGATAGATGATTTCGATGCTCTCGACCTCTTTCGATTGGTATCCGCTTTCCCCCGGGGCCAGCAGGAGCCTCTGCCACCACGAAGTCGTCCGAGCCGTTGAGACATAGGCCAGCCCATCCCCTGCGAGGGCCGACTTCTTGACTGCCCCTTGCGGCGTCTGCAGAGTGAGCTCGGCCGGTCCGTCACCAGCGGCACGGATGCGCCAGACAACCTGTTTGGCGGCCCCCGCAGAAACCGAAGCGCTATCGACCAAGAATGCCTTCGATCCGGACAGTTTCAGATCGCTACCTGCGAGTGCCGTGTTTACAGCTAGAAGCGCAGATTCGCCGACCCGCAGGGGACGGTGCCCGTAAACTGCATCGAAATGGGAATAGAGCACGACCATCGGCAGGGCCAGGAAGAGCGCCGGACGGAGCATATGTCCGACGTAGCGGCCATTCTCGAGCAGCAGATGCCCCTGGGCGCGAAAGAGCAGGCCTGGTTCGTCTCGGTATAGCCTCATCTCGAGGAGGCGGGCCTGCATGCGCTTTCTTGCACGGACGATTGCCTGCTGGTTCGAGGTCTTGCCCACGACCCACAGCATGCCGATGCCGATCAGAACTGACGCTATCGCCAGCCCCACGAGCGGGTTGAATGCCCCGAACAGGGCGCTGTAGCCCGACACTAGCGCCCGCACGAGCGCGTTGAAGCCATCGACGATCACGCTGGCCGCCGCGCTAGTCGATATATCCGAGGCCCTGCAGCTTTTTCATGATCTCCTCGTCGGAGGCGCCTTCCTCGATCTGTGCCAGTTCCTTCTCGATGACGTGCTCGACGAACTCTTGCGGAGATGCGTAGCCAGCCGCGTCGGCACAGCGCTTGACGCGCTCGAACAGGGCCTTGTCCAGCTTGATGGAAACCGAGGAACCGAACATAGCGAAATCCCATCATACGCCCGCGCCTCCCGCGCGGGCCTCCGTTGGCTCTCGGAGGGCACTGAACCGGCCTGCCAGCCTCTCAGCGACGTTCTCAATAGCCTGCGGGCCCAGCGGTTCGAGCACCGGAATCTCGCCCAGCACCGGGGTCTGCCCGTATCGCTCGATCGCCTCACGGTTCGCCGCGTTCGGCACGCCCGCCATGACGACCCCCGCGACGGGGATCGAACGCGCTCGCAGCTCGGAGAGCGTGAGCAGAGTGTGATTGATGGTTCCCAGTCCGGACCTGGAAGCGACTAGAGCAGGCAGGCGGAGCCGCGCGATCAGGTCCGCCATCATTTCTCGCTCGTTGAGCGGCACCAACAGGCCGCCGGCCCCCTCCACGATCCAGAAGCGATCCCTCGGCAGGCTGTCGGCGATTCCCAACATGTCGCTGATCGCTATCTCGCGGCCGGCCAGCCGGGCGGACAGATGCGGCGACAGCGGTCGCGGCAAGCGGATGCCGCTATCCGCGACTTCCTCGTCGGCGCAGCGAGCAAGGCGGCGCACTTCCGCCGTGTCGTCGTCCTGCTCGATTCCGGTTTGGACGGGCTTCCAGTATCCGACTGCTCCGGAATGCCTCAACGAGGCGACGAGGAGGCTCGAGACGACTGTCTTGCCGACGCCCGTGTCGGTGCCGGTTACGAAGATGCCAAGCAAAGTCCCATATCTCCCAAAATCTCTTGGAGGCGGCCAGCGAAGTCCGCAATATCCTCCGCTTCGAGATTCGCATTCAGCGAGATCCTCAGCCGAGCCGTGCCCTCCGGCACGGTGGGAGGTCGGATGGCTCGCACGTCGAATCCGGATTGGCGCAGGAGGCTGGCGGCGTGGATGGCAGTCTCGTTCCGCCCGAGAACGATTGGCACAATCGGCGAGTCGCCCGGCGGCATGCCGAGTGCCTCGCGCAACGAAGTACCGAATCCGCGGACCCGGTCCCGAGCATCGGGCGACTCCTCCAAGATACTCAAGGCTTCGTCGATCGCCTCAGCCACGGCAGGTGGCGGCGCGGTCGAGAAGACAAACGGGCGCGCGGCCTGGATCAGGTAGTCGATGGCCCATTCCGGCCCGCACACAAATGCCCCGCTCACGCCAAGTGCCTTGCCTGCGGAGTTCACCGATAGAAATACCGTGTCTTGGCAGCCCATCTCTTCGACCAGTCCGCTGCCGGTCTTGCCGTAGACTCCGACCGCATGTGCCTCGTCCACGACGAACGCGAAGCCGTGACGCGTTTGCAACTCTGCGTACTGTGCGAGCGGCGCGATGTCGCCATCCATGCTGAATAGGGATTCCGTCACGACGAAGCGCTGGCCGCGACAAAGCTCGGACTCGAGAAGCTCCGACAAGGCACCCGCGTCGCAGTGCGGGTACACGACACGCCTTGCCTTCGAAAGGCGCATGCCATCGATCAGGCTAGCGTGATTTAGTTCGTCGGAGAAAACGACATCGCCCTCGCCTGCAAACGCAGTGAGCACGCCGAGGTTGGCGGCCCAGCCGCTACCTAGGAACAGCGCATTCTGCGTGCCTTTCAAGCCGGCGACCCGCTCCTCGACCGCGCGGAACGACGGCCTGTGCCCGCGCAGCAGGCGCGAGCCGGTGGAACCGACTCCCATCGCTTTCGCGGCTTCCGCGAAGCGCCTGCAGATCCTCGGATGCCGCGCCATCCCGAGGTAGTCGTTCGAGCACAGATCAATCCCTGAGGGCGCCTCGAGCGACCGCTTGAGACCTTTCGATGCTAGGTCCTCCAAGCGCGCGCGCACGCGCTTTTCCAATCCGGTATTCTCTCTCGCCATCACGGCCTGCTCTGCGCGCCGTCGTTCCGAGTGCCCAATGACCGGGGCTCAGGACCGCGGCTGGGTTGCGGTCAGCGGCTCCTCGCAAAGCCGCATGCCCATGCGCGATAGCAACCGCTCATCGTCGGAAGCACCGGGATTCGGCGTCGTGAGCAGCCGTTCCCCGAGAAAGATTGAATTCGCGCCCGCTAGAAAGCAAAGGGCCTGGCCTTCTTCCGAGAGTTCGAGTCGCCCCGCTGACAGACGTACGATCGACGTCGGCATGGCGATCCTTGCTGCCGCAATGACTCGGGCAAACTCCAGCGCGCCGACGGGAGGCAAATCCTCAAGTGGCGTGCCCTTCACACGGACGAGGCTGTTGATAGGGACGCTTTCCGGGTGGGGGTCCTGCCGGGCGAGCTGCAGCAGCAGGCCGAGGCGGTCATCCACGCTTTCGCCCATCCCGATGATCCCGCCGCAGCAAAGCGTAACACCGCTCCGCCGCACCCGCGCGAGAGTGTCGAGCCTTTCCTGATAGCTCCTGGTCGTGATGATCGCGTCGTAGAATTCGGGACTCGTGTCCAGGTTGTGGTTGTAGGCCGTTAGGCCAGCTTCTGCAAGGCGATCGGCTTGGTCCTGATTCAGCATGCCCAGCGTGCAGCAGGCTTCCATTCCAAGGTCCCGCACGCCGCGCACCATCGCGACGACCCGGTCGAACTCGGTGCCATTGGGCGCCTCGCGCCACGCGGCGCCCATGCAGAATCGCGTCGCGCCGTTCGCCTTGGCCGCTCTTGCCATGTCGAGGGCCTCGCCGACACTCACGAGGTCTTGAGCTTCGACGCCCGTCTTGTAGCGTGCCGATTGCGGGCAGTACGCGCAATCCTCCGGGCAATGGCCGGTCTTGATGCTCAGCAGCGCGCAGCCTTGGACCGCTTCCGGATCGTGATGCTCCCGGTGCGCGGTCTGTGCCCGGTAGAGAAGCTCGGGCAAGGGAAGGTCATGGATCTGCCGGATCTCGTCCAGAGTCCAGTCATGGCGCAGCATCTACGGCCTATTATCCTATGAGACGGGCGGATGGCCTCGCACTAGTCCCGCGATGCGGCGGCGAGGGGTGCGCTCTGCACTGGAATCGTCGAGATCACGATGGAATGATCGCTGGTACGATGGCCGTTTGGCCAGAGCGGGCTCGCACGATGATCGAGCCGGCACCAGCGGGAGCGCCCGGCCATTCCGACCCTAGGCTCAGCCTCGTCGCAACGCTGGCGGTTTCCTCGCTTCTGCATCCCTTGCAAGCCTGCCGTTCAGCGCGCCTGAAATCGGAGGACAGGACCGGTGACTGCAATCAACACGCAACAGGAGCGAATGCCTGCTCCTCTCCGCCAACGGGTGGACGATCTTGCCGGCGAGTGGAGTTTACGCCGGAACGTGGAGCGTCTCTGGCAAGGCGACGAATCCTTATGGACTTCCTCGGGCGAAGCCAACTGGCTCGGCTGGCTGCCGATCGTCGAACGGCAACTGGCAAACGCCGATGTTCTCCAGAACTTCGCCGATTCGGTCCGCGGGCGATTCAGCCACGCCGTGCTGCTCGGCATGGGCGGATCCAGCTTGTGCCCCGAGGTCCTGAGCCTGTGCTTCGGACAGAGGGACGGCTTTCCCGCTCTTCGGGTCGTAGACTCGACAGACCCGGCTCAGATCAAGGCGTGCGAGGACACGGTCCACATTGAATCGACGCTCTTCATTTCCGCCAGCAAGTCCGGTTCGACGCTCGAAACCTCGCTGCTGACCGAGTATTTTCTAGATCGCGTGGCGTCCCAAGTTGGAGCCCTGCGCGCTGCGGCGCAATTCGTCGCGATTACGGATCCGGGCTCGCGGCTCGAGTCGAACGCCCGGGCGCTCGGATTCGGCCATGTGATGTACGGCGTGCCAGAGATCGGCGGCCGGTATTCGGCACTGTCGCATTTCGGCATGGTACCGGCAGCGGCGATGGGCCTGGATACGGGAAGACTGCTGGCCGGTGCTCGGGCGATGTATGCGGCCTGTCGTCCCGAGGCGGCTGCGGACGAGAACCCCGGCCTGCGGCTGGGTCTTCTGCTCGGGGCCGCCGCCTTGGAGGGTCGTGACAAGCTGACGCTCGTAGTCTCTCCGAGCGTTGCGTCCCTCGGAGCCTGGATTGAGCAGCTGGTCGCCGAGTCGACCGGCAAGCGGGGCACAGGCATTGTCCCTGTGGAAGGCGAAGTACTTGGTTCCCCCTCTGCATACGGAGACGACCGTGTATTCGTGAGCCTGGCGCTACGATCCGACGTGGAAGCATCCACGGAAGTTGCCCTGGACGAACTAAGCCGGCTCGGCCATCCCGTCGTGCGCATCGGCATCCAAGGCGTGGAAGACATTGGGCAGGAGTTCTTCCGCTGGGAGATTGCGACAGCTATCGCGGGAGCCGTGCTCGGCATCGATCCGTTCGACCAGCCGGATGTCGAATCGGCGAAGGTGGCTGCCCGAGAGCTGACGAGCGCGTACGAAGCAGACGGGTCCCTGCCATCGGATGCCGCGTTCCTCGAGGAGTCCGGAATCCGGCTCTTCGCCAGCCGCGACCACTCTGAGCGCCTGCTCGCGGATTCAGGTAGGCGAGGCCTCGCCGGAGTGCTTCGTTCTCACATTGGTGCGGCCGTCGCAGGAGATTACTTTGCGCTGCTCGCGTTCGTGAATCGAAACTCCGAGACCCAGGCCTCGCTGGAGAGGATGCGTGGGACGGTCCGATCCCTGACCGAAGCCGCGACATGCGTCGGGTTCGGGCCGAGATTCCTGCACTCAACGGGCCAGCTGCACAAGGGCGGAGCCGACAACGGGGTGTTCCTTCAGATTGGCTGCGACGATCCCGCCGATATCGCCGTGCCCGGACGGAACCTCACCTTCGGCGTCGTCAAGGCCGCCCAGGCGCTAGGCGACTTCAATGTCCTGACGCGTCTGGGCCGAAGGGCCCTGAGAGTTCATCTCGGCGAAGGCCTCGGGCAAGGCCTCGCCAAGCTGGAGGCCGCGCTCGCCAAGGCCGGTTAGTAGGACCTCGGGAGGCCGAGGACCTTTTCCGCGATGTACGAGAGGATCAAGTTCGTCGATATCGGAGCCACTTGGTAGAGCCTCGTCTCCCGGAACTTGCGCTCAACGTCGTAGTCCGCTGCGAAACCGTAGCCGCCGTGCGTCTGCAGGCTGGCGTTGGCCGCTTCCCACGAGGCGTCCGCCGCGAGCAGCTTCGCCATGTTGGCCTGCGGGCCGCAAGGCTGGCCGCCGTCGTACATTTCCGCAGCCCTGAACCGCATAAGGTCAGCCGCCTCAACGTGCGCGCGGGCCCTTGCAAGCGGGAACTGAATACCCTGGTTCTGCCCGATGGGCCGCCCGAACACAACTCGTTCGCGGGCATAATTGCAAGCCCTTCGCAGGAACCAGTTCCCGTCTCCGACGCACTCGGCTGCGATCAGGATTCGTTCGGCGTTGAGACCGTCCAGCAGCGCCCGGAAGCCATCGCCCTCCTCGCCGATCAGGTTGGCGGCGGGCACTTCGAGGCCGTCGAGAAAGACCTCGCAGGTGTGATGGTTGATCATCGTGCGAAGCGGGCGAATTTCGATGCCCTTTCCGCCCGCGTCGGCAAGGTCCACGAGCAGGATCGAGAGTCCGCGGGTCTTCTTGGTGACCTCCTCGACCGGCGTGGTCCGCACGAGGAGGAGCATCAGGTCCGAATGCTCGATTCGCGACGTGAATACTTTCTGGCCGTGCACCACGTAGCGGTCCCCGCGCTTCTCGGCTCGGGTCTGCAACTGGGTCGTGTCGGATCCGGTCGTTGGCTCGGTGACGCCGAATGCCTGCAGCCGCAGTCCGCCGCTCGCAAGGGCCGGAAGGTAGCGCCGGCGCTGCTGCTCGGTGCCTCGACGGGTCAGCACGTCCATGATGTACATCTGGGCGTGGCAAGCCGCCGCGTTTCCGCCGGATGCGTTGATCGCCTCCATGATGAGGCTCGCCTCGAGAATCCCTAGGCCGCTTCCGCCGTGCTCCTCAGGAATGAGGGCCGCAAGCCAGCCCCCTTCTGTCAGTGCCCGGACGAATTCGGATGGATAGCCTTGCGTTTCGTCCAGCTTGCGCCAGTATTCGCCAGGGAAATCAGAGCAGACATCGCGAACCGCGTCGCGGATCTGCCGCTGGTCGTCGTCGAGCGGGTAGCTCATTCCGAACCTCGCGGCCGCTTCGGCACCAGCACCGTGCGTTTCAGCGTCAGCACGGTCTCGTCACGCTGGTTGAAGCCCCGGCTCTCCACGTACACGAGCCCGCGATCCGGCTTCGACTTGGATTCGCGAAGATTCGCGATCCGGCTCTCCGCGTAGATGGTGTCCCCGTGGAACACGGGGCCGACATGCTTGACCTCGCTGTAGTCGAGATTCGCGATCGCCCGACCGCTCACGTCCGCCACGCTCATCCCGACCACGATGCTGAATACGAGCGGCCCGACGACAAGCCGCTGCCCGTGCTGGGTGCCCGCCGCGTAGTTCGCGTCGATGTGCACGGGGTGCTGGTTCATTGTCAGCAGAGAGAACCACGTGTTGTCAGCTTCGGATATGGTTCGTCCCGGCCAGTGCTTGAAGACCTGGTCTATCTCGAATTCGTCAAAGTAGCGCCCGTAGGCCATGGAATGCAGTCGCCTCGCCGATCTCGGCCCGGTAGGCGGGCCTCGCTTTGCCCATTATGTAATGGTGGCAGCGCCAATGGATGCATCCAAAATCCGAAGTGTCCTGTTCGTGCCAGGCGACAGTCCGAAGAAGCTCTCCAAGGCGCCGTCGGTGCCCGCTGACGCTCTGATCGTCGATTGGGAAGACGCTGTGGCGGATGCCAGCAAGGCAAGGGCCCGGCAGGTCACCAAGGACGCGATGCCGGGCCTCGCTGGAGCCGGTGCGGCAGTTCTGATACGAGTCAACGCGAATCGCCCCGAACTCATCGATCAGGACTGCCGGACCGTCCTGGAATGCGAGCCAGACGGCATCGTGGTCCCCGGATGCGAGTCTGGGCAGGCTGTTCAGGACCTGCTTGGCAAGTTGCCCGGCGAGTTGGTTGTCTTCGCCTTGATCGAATCGCCGATGGGCGTGCTCATGGCGGCGGACATCGCCACCAGCAGCGATCGGGTGCGCGCGTTGATGTTCGGTGCCGAAGACTATTCTGCCGAGTCAAGGATCATCCGGAGCGGTGGGGAGCCGGAACTGGCGTTCGCGCGGAGCAGCGTCGTTAACGCCGCTCGGGCGACGCGTCGCGAGGTCTTCGATTCCCCCCTCATGCGATTCAATGACTCGGACGAAGTGCGGCTTTCGGCTTGGCGCGGAAGGCGACTGGGCTTTACGGGCCAGGCGGCGATCCACCCTAGTCAGGTCCCGGTGATCAACGACGTGTTCTCTCCGTCGCAGGCCGAGACGGACGCGGCTTCGGCTGTGCTGGAGCGGTATCGAATGCACGGCGGCGGAGTATACGCCGTCGACGGCACGCTAGAGGACAAGCCTGCCGTCGAGGACGCGCTGCGGCTGCTTGCCCGAAAGCGGTGAGCCCGGAGAATAGTGCGATTCCGTCGGACAGACCAAGCCTTGAGAGCGGCAGAATCGTGTCACTGGCAGTTCTCGTTCCCGGCCAGGGAAGCCGGTCCGACGAGCCTCCCGCTCCGGTCGAGCAAGTGGCGGGCAACCGATGCGCTGCTGACCCGGAGAGTATCGGCTAGGTCAGGTCCTGACGCGCCCGGCCCTCGTTGATCGGCGAGCCGATATACTCGCACCATATGGCCGATACGAGCGCGATCCGCGACGTGGCAAGCGTCCTTCATCCCTTCACGAATCCCTCCAGCCACGAGTCCGAGGGGCCGCTTGTGATCACCCGGGGCGATGGTGTCTGGGTCTACGGGGAAGACGGCAAGGCCCACTTGGAGGCGGCTTCCGGACTCTGGTGCGCTTCCCTGGGCTTCAATGAGACGCGCTTGGCCGACGCCGCCTACCGGCAGCTGAAGACGCTGCCATTCATGCACCTGTTCACGTCGCGCAGCCATTCGCCCGCGATCGAGCTCGCTGAACGCCTCCTGCGGTTGGCGCCCTCGCCCATGTCCAAGGTCTTCTTCGCGAACTCGGGTTCCGAGGCGGCGGACACCGTCGTCAAGATCGTCTGGTTCTACAACAATGCAATCGGCCGCCCGGAGAAAAAGAAGATCATCGCGCGCGCGGACGGATTCCATGGCTCGACGGTCGCCGCAGGGAGCCTGACCGGCATTTTCCGCAACCATCGCAAGTTCGACTTGCCCATTCCCAACATTCGTCATGCCTCGCGCCCGCACTACTACCACGGCGCGATGCCCGGCGAATCCGAAGAAGCCTACTCCTCGCGGCTTGCCAGCGAACTCGACCGGCAGATCCTCGACGAAGGGCCCGATACTGTCGCCGCGATGATCGCGGAGCCCGTGATGGGAGCGGGCGGGGTACTGATCCCGCCGACGGGGTACTTCGAGAAGGTCCAGCAGGTTATCTCGAAGCACGACATGCTCTTCATCGCGGACGAAGTGATCTGCGGATTCGGCCGCACCGGCAACATGTGGGGTTCGCAGACGTTCGGCTTGCGCCCCGACATGCTCACGACAGCCAAGCAGCTTTCTTCTGCCTACGCTCCGATTTCAGCCGTCATGGTTAACCAGAGGGTCTACGACATCCTCCTCCAAGGCAGCAATGAGATCGGCACCTTCGCCCACGGATTCACCTACAGCGGGCATCCCGTCAGCGCGGCGGTCGCGCTCGAATGCCTCAAGATCTACGAAGAACGTGACATCGTCGAACGGGTCCGCCGTCTCGGCCCGCGGTTGGTTAACGGCTTGCGAGACCGGTTCGGCGACCACCCTCTCGTAGGCGAGGTGCGAGGCGTCGGCCTTATGGCCGGTATCGAACTGATCGAGGACAAGGCGTCGAGGAAGCCATTCGATCCCAGCCTCGGTGTCGGTCCGTACTGCATGCAGAAGGCCCTCGACCGAGGAGTGGTGCTGCGGGCACTCGGGGACACGATTGCGTTCTCGCCCCCGCTAATCATCACTGAACCAGAAATCGACATCGTGCTGGATCGGTTCGGCGAGGCATTGCAGGACACGGCTTCCTGGCTTTCCGGTCGGTAGCCGATCGGCGGTCCCGCAAGCCGGTTTTCGGCTCCAAGAAGCAGGAAGGGGCGACGAGCCCGCGCTCGTCACCCCTTTGCCGTCTCCTCGGCGCCGGTCAGGTCTGCGAGAGATCGCGCCGGGTCAGCTTGGGACGTTCGTCCTCTTCCTCGGCATCCATCTCGCCCGGCAGGATCGGCTCGCTCCCCGTGTTGCGCTTGAGCGTCGGTCGGTTGGGATCCCGTTGCTCCGGCTTGCGGCGCGTGTTCATCCGCGCCAAGCGCTCTTTCACGTTGTCGAACTCGCTGCTGGTCACGGCGTATTCGGGCTGTTCGGGCAGGAGTTCGTCAATCGTCTTCTGCACGTTCTTGATGCGGCTCTTGGACATCGGGTGCGAACTGAAAGCCCGCGCGACGAAGTTCTTTTTCTTCTTCTGCTGGGCTTTGAGGCGCTCGAAGAACTGGACCATCGAGGCCGGATCGTACCCGGCCTTGTACATGTACTGCACGCCGAGGAAGTCCGCGTCTTCCTCGAATTCCCGGGAGAACTTCAGCATTGTCATCGGGATCGCGAAATTCGCAGCCTGCTGAATCCCGTAGCCCGCCCATCCTCCGATGAACAGCAGCGGAATAGTTGCGAATTGCACCAGTTGGGAGCGAGTTGCGCTGCGGGTACCGTGCCGCGCTGCGACGTGCGCGATCTCGTGCGCCATCACGCCAGCCAGCTCGGCCTCATCCTCGGCGAGTTCAATCAGACCGGTGTTCACGAAGAAGTAGCCGCCCGGCAACGCGAACGCATTCACTTCTTCCGCATCGATCACCTTGATCGTGAAAGGTACCTTGGCGTCGGAGTTGTTGACGATGTTCTGGCCGATGCGGTTGACGTATTCGGAGATCACGGGATCGTCCACGATCTTTGCGGTTCGCTCGACCTCTTCCGCGAGCTGCCTGCCCAGCTGGATCTCCTTCTCGATGCTGTAGAAGTTGACCGCCTTGCCGACGCCCCGGTCGCCGATCTTGGAGACGTCCTCCTTCGAGTTCTTCGGATCCCGCTTGGTGTCCGGTTCTTTCGTTGGGAGTTCGGCAAGGCACAGGCCGGCCGCCAGTGTCAGCGCTGTGACTGCCAGGATGGATTTGGAGAGAATGCGATTCATCGTGGACCTCGTCGTGGTGTGCTGCGGACTTGCTCCTGCAAGTTTGAGACGCGCAGATTACCGGTTCCGTTGCATGGCCGGCTCGCCGAGGCGGGCGCCTGTAACCGCGCACGGCAAACGTCGGCCAGTACATGTGACCGGCCCGTACAATGCGAGTTGGGCCAGCGCATGTTCAAAAGCCTGTTGGCCGCGGCGCTGTGGACGGCGATATCTCTGGGTGCTTCACAGGGAGGGGAGGATCTGCGCAAGATCAAGTCCCTGGAACTGGATCCCGCTCGCTGCTACCGAGTGCGCGATGTCTTTCTCGAACGCGAGGACGCCAAGCTCTATTTCACCGATGGATACGTAATATTTGCCAAGCCAGTGCTTGACAGGACTATTGCAGCCCTGTTCCTGGCCACGGAGCAGACCGACGTTGGCGAAATCCTGGTGATCCCTCCCACCCCCGCCGAGCGCCAGTCCCTCACGAGGTTTCTCGACGAGACAATCCTCAACGAGAAGTTTCGGAACGCGATGATGTTTTTCACCGACGACACCCCGGAGGCTCTTGAAAACGCGATTCGCAAGTCCCCGGCATACCGCTTGGATCGCGAGGAAGGGGAGAGGATCGCCCCCCGATGGTCGGTGGTCTTGCGAAACCTCATCGAGGGATCGGCCTCTCGGGTTTTACTGGATCTTTACTCCGGACGCGGGCCGGATGAGGGATTCTTTGTTGCCGCGGTCCGCGGGAGCATTCACGGCCGATTTGACGTGGTCGTCGACTCGACGCTGCCGGAACAACTCGTTGCGGGGCAGCTAGTCCGGTCCGGAGCGCGTTCGTACTACGAGATCTGGACCCGGTTCGAGTCGCGTTCCCGGCGAGACGGCCGGAGAGGTCCATGGATCCCGCCAGCGAATCTGGACGACTACAGCATCGACGCCCGGCTAGGAACCGACCTCCACATGCAAGTGAGCGTCGCGGCCACGCTCGCACTGTCCGACTCGCGTGCGCGCGCCGTAGGCTTCGAGATTTCCGACCGGCTAGAAGTCACCGCGGTTCGGATCGCCGGCCAGGAGGTCGAGTTCCTGCAGCAGGGCCAGCCGGCACAGGACCGGAGGAGGGGGAATGACAACGCCTTGGTCGTTGCGATCCTTCCCGATCCGCCTCTTGGGCAAGGGCGCCATCGCGTCGAGTTCGAGTATCGGGGCAAGGTCGTGACCGACGACGGCTCGGGCGTGTACTTCGTAGGCAATCGCACCAATTGGTACCCGCGCACGGGTCAGCGCAAAGCTCGCTACGACCTGGCCTTCCGCTATCCCCGGAACCTCGAGCTGGTGGCCACCGGATCGAGGGTCGAGGATCGCATCGACGGCGGCATGCGTGTCTCGCGATTCGAAAGCGGGAAGCCTATCCCGCTCGCTGGATTCAACCTCGGAGAATACGTTTCGTCCAGCCGGGAGGTGGATGGCTTCCGCGTGGAGGTGCGGGCGACCAAGAGCGTCGAGCAGCGGCTGCAGCCTGCTCCCACGCCCCTGCTCATGCCGTCGCCGCCGATGCCGAGAAGGAGAAGAGATCGCAACGATTCGCCGGTCTTGGTCCTTCCGCCGCAGCCGGCCCTCAACCCCGCCGCGAACATCGAGCGGGTTGCGGACGACAGCGCGGACGCGTTTCGCTACTTCAAGCGGCGTTTTGGCGATCCGGCGATGCCCGTGACGGTGATTTCACCGGTGCCGGGAGATTTTGGCCAGGGATTCCCCGGCTTGGTCTACGCCTCCACGCTGAGCTACTTCGAGAAGGGCGACCGGCTGCTCAAGGATCTCCCCGCCGGCAGGCAGCGATTCTATGCCGACCTGCTCCGCCCGCACGAGATTGCCCACCAATGGTGGGGCAACGTAGTCAACGCGACGCTGGATAGGGACGCGTGGCTCATGGAGGCGCTGGCAACCTATTCATCGCTGCTGTGGCTGGAGGAGCGCAGGGGAGTGGAGGAGCGGAACCTTGCCCTTGCGGAGTTTCGCACCAATCTCTTGCGCAAGTCGGGCGAATCCACGGTAGAGAGCGCCGGACCCATTTCGCTAGGCCGGCGGCTGCGCACGTCAAGGGTGCCCGAAGCGTATCGTGTCATTGTCTACGAGAAGGGCGCTTGGATCATGCACATGCTCCGCGGCATCCTCGGCGATGAGAGTTTCTTCGCCATGCTTCGCGATCTCTGCGACCGGTTCGCGTACGAAGAGGTCACAACTGACCGCTTCCGTGCTCTAGCCGCGGAATTCGTGCCTGATGGCTACCATGACCGTGACCTGAACGATTTCTTCGACCAATGGGTCTACGGAACGGGCATTCCTCGCTTGTCGGCGACGTGGAACCAGTCCTCGGGCGGCGGCCGCCATCGGTTCAACCTGAAGCTCCGGCAGAGCGGCGTGCCGGATTACTTCCCCGTTACCGTGCAGATCGAGGTTCACACGCTGCCCGGCCGATCCCTGGTCAAGACGGTGGTTTCCGGTGATGGAAGCGACGAGCCGGGGTTTTCGGTGATCCTGCGCAATCGCGCCTCGCGGGTGGTCATCGATCCGGACGAATGGCTCCTGACCGAGAAGCGGCGCCCGTGAGGCTGGTCACCGGTAGCCTTCCCGAAGCGCCGTTACGGGGAGGCTATCCGAAGCGGCGCTTTGCATCTGCTACGAGGACGCGGGCCAGCCCCTCACCCATTCGCCCTTGGAAGACCCTTGCCAAGTCTGCCTCGCTGTTCGCGCCGGCCATGCGTGTGAGCATGCGTTCCTGTGCGGCGAATCCGGCCCGCGTAACCGCTTCCGTGCCGGCATTGGAATCCAGGATTCCCCGCACTTCCCGAAGCACGCCCCGCTCGGAAGCGTCGCCGCTGCGATCGCGCAGCTCGCCGGGATCCTCCTCCAGGTTGAAAAGCAGATCGTCGTCCCCGGTGAAGCGGATGTATTTCCAGGGACCCTTCGGCACTATGAAGGATCCGTTGGTGTTTCCCTCGGAATGACTTTCGGAATAGACCCAGCCGGGGTGCTTGCGGGATTCGCCGTCCATCGGGGGGACGAGGGAGTGGCCCCGGAGCTCCGACCCTTCCGCCGCGCCGCTCCATTGGAGCAGGGACTGGACCATGTCCACGTGGCATGCCACGTGGTCGACCCGCTTCCCGGATGGAATGCCCGCTCCGGCAATGACCAGCGGAACGTGGGCCGCCGGCTCGAGGAGGTTGTTCTTGAGCCAAAGCCCGTGATCGCCTAGAGCCTCGCCGTGATCGGGGGTGTACACGAAGCTCTCGCAGTTAGGCGCAATCCCCGCCCGATTTCGAGCCTGAATTCCGAACTTGAAACGGGGACGGGCTGGCCTAGGGGGCCGCGTGGCGATCCGCCGAAGCGACGGAGCGCCCGCCCGAGCGGCATTGCCTTCGCCGACCCGCATCGGGCATCGTCGGCTCGGAACCTTCGACCATTCCCGTGGGCTCCTGCCGGGTAACCGCAAACGAATCCGACACCGACAACCGATCTGGTACATTGGCGTCGCAATGAACCACAGCAGACGGGACTTCATCTGTGCGGGCCTCGCAACCGCAGCCGCAGTAACCGCACCGAATTGCCAAGCGGCCGGGAGGAAGTTCACGATTGCCTTCATTCCCGGCAGCATCGGCATCAAGGCCGATCAGGGACGTTCCATCGAGCTCGCGACCAAGTACGGTTTCGAGTCGGTCGAGCCTTTCGGGCCGCAGCTTCTAGAGGATGGAATCGCCGGCTACGTGGATGCGCTGGAGGCAGGTGGCCTGCAATGGGCCGCCGCGAGGCTGACGGTCAGCCTCCGCGCCGACGAAGCCACCTTCGCGAGCGGTTTGGAAAAGCTGCCCGCCGAAGCGAAGGCACTTCAGGAAGCCGGGGTGACTCGTATCGGAACTGCCATTTCCTCGTCTAGCAACGACCTCAACTACTTGGACAACTTCAAGCTCCACACGCAGCGGCTGCGAGAAGTCGGTACGGTGCTCGAGGGCCATGGCCTTCGGCTGGGTCTCGAGTACCTGGGCACCAAGAGGCTCTGGACGGCGAGACGGCACGCTTTCGTGCACTCGATGGCGGAATGCCTTCAACTGATCGGCGAGGCGGGCAAGTCCAATATTGGAGTGGTCATCGATAGCTGGCACTGGTGGACGGCTCGCGATACCGTCGACGAAATCGTGAAGCTATCCAACAGCCAAGTGGTGTCCGCCGATCTCAATGACGCTCCAACCGGCATTGAGCGCGACGACCAGTACGACAACCAGCGCGAACTGCCCGTCACGACAGGCATGATCGACGCGAAAGCGTTTCTCAGTGCGTTGGTGCAAATCGGATACGACGGTCCGATCCGCGCCGAACCGTTCAATCAGCGGCTGAACGACATGGACGACGAGATGGCCTGCGAAACCACCGCCGCCGCAATGAAGAAGGCGTTCGCGCTCGTCGGCTAGCTGACTCAGCCTTCCCGTCGGGACGGGTCACGCTGGTTCGGTCCCGTGACCCCGCCGCGAGATGCCCTGGCTCGGGCCGAACCGATCGCGAATATCCCTCCGCACGTTGGTGCGGGACGAGTGTTGCGGCTCCGGTCCGACGAGCGACCGGCCCGCAGGGAACGCGCAGTCTCGGTTTCGTTGGGAGCGGATCAGTCAACCTATCATCAGGTACTAACTTTGCCGCGATTCCTGATTCCTCTGCTTGCCTCGGTCGCGCTCGCCGCACCGCCCAACGTCGTGCTCGTCATGACCGACGACCAGGGCTATGGCGACCTTTCGGTTCATGGCAACCCGGGTTTGCCGACTCCGAACCTCGACCGTCTGCATTCCCAGTCCGTGCGCTTCACGGACTTTCACGTCAGCCCGTTCTGCACTCCGACGAGAGCTGCTCTGATGACGGGTCGCTACGCCGCCCGAACCGGTGCCTACCGCACCTCTCACGGAAGGACATCGATACATCCGCGGGAAGTGACGATGGCCCAGGCCTTTGCCGCCAACGGCTATCGCACGGGAATGTTCGGGAAGTGGCACCTTGGCCACAACTATCCCGCCCGTCTCAACAACATCAACCCGCGTCCAGCCGGTCCGAGGAAACAGATAGTCACGAAGTGTCACCGTCTGCAGCGCGGCATGCGTGGCGTTCATCCAGCTGGGTCCGTAAATCTCGGTCACGCTGGCAGCGGCTTCCTAGAACGTGGGCACGGCGCCCGGCCGCCATCGGATCGCCGGCAGTCGTAGCCATCGTCCGGTTGGTGAGTGCAGCCTCCCTAGCAGCGGCAAGCGTCACCGTGCGGACCCCGGCCCATGCCAAGTCGGCACCGCTTGCCGTAGATGAAGAGCCGCCGGATCCACTGCGTGTATCCTGACGGCTTGACCCGCAGGGCCAATCCATACCCGCCGCAGCAAGGAGACGCGCGAAGGGTTCCCAGCGCACGGTATCAAGAGGCTGCTGGCGGATATCGGGGCGCTCGCGCTGAACTAGGTGACGTTGCCCGATTTCCCGGATCATCAATTCCCGATGTTCACTAGGCCGACGCCGCTGCAGCAGAAAGCGTTCGACATGCTTGCCGTCGACCCGGCCAAATTCCTTGCCAGTAGATTGGCAGGCTAAAGTCCGCTACCTGCTTGATATGGCTGCGGTTAGGCCCGTTTTGGCAAATGAAGATCCGGCTACAATCGCTTGCTTTTCTCCGCTGGTCTTGGTCTAGGGCAAGTGCGGCGCTTGGGAAATCCGAATCCGGTCTCCGCGTATGGTGATGATCGCCCGGGCCTCCAGTGCCCGCCGATACCGCTCGAGCAATTCGGACATCAACGCGATGCATCGCTCCGGCGGCACGTCAGGGAAGCGCACCAACCCCGCATGCCGAGCCGCTCGCAAGTACACCAACTCTCCAAAATCAGTATCGATCGTCACAAGCACTCTGCCTTCGGAGGCGGCATGTTCCGGCAACGCCAGATCACCCGGGTCAGATCCAAGCTCATAGGACTCGATTGCATCGTGCCCTTGGCCTCGCAACCATTCCGCCATACGGCGGCCGACGCATCGGTCGACTAAGAATTTCACGGCTCCGCAACCGATACGGCTGAGAGCGTATCGTTAGCAATAACCGCACAGGCATAAGCGGCGCATGCCCGAATGTCGTCCGGCTCCAGTCCGGGGTATTCTCCCACGATGACATCCGGCGTTACGCCCTGCGCAAGGAGGCTCAGGATGCGCTCCACCGAAATCCGCATGTCGCGAATGATCGGCTTGCCGCCGAAGACATCCGGGCGCGCAGTGATGCGCGACAGCAGTTCTGTATGCGCCATGCTTCGATTCTCCGGTCAGTGTCTCATCTGACGCCCTTAGTGCGAACGAAGGGAATTCTCAGTTCCATTCGGTTTCCGACACCACCTTTCGAAAGCTAGGAACCGGTCCCGCAGACGACGGCACATTCACTATACGTGATCGTTGATTTGGACTCGGAATGGGACCGATTGCGGCTGGTCGGAGCGAGTGCCAGCCGGGCATCCTGTTCGGCGCTATCGGTCAATACCCAAGAGCGAGCGAGGCTCTCACCAGGATTGACGAGCTAGGCATCGCCGATCGAACGTTCCTGATCTTTTTGACCGACACCGGCACCGCTTGCGGTGCCCGGTTCGATACCGGCCTCGATGGCCTGCCCGAAGCTGGATTCAACGCGGACATGCGCGGTCACAAGTCATCCGCCTTCGATGGCGGTCATTGGGTGCCCTTGTTCGTGCGCTGGCCGGGAGGGAGTCTCGGCGGGCCTAGGGACATCGGCGATCTCGGGACTCCCATCGATATCCTGCCCACGCTGGTCGATTTGTGCGGGTTGGACAGGCCGGCTGGCCCACGGTTCGACAGTCTTTCTCTCGCGAAGCTGATGCGGCGCGGTGCAGCCCTGCCTGCCAGAAGACTGTTCTCCCAGATTCACGGGGCGCAGGATTTGCAAGCCCGGGCAATCGCTGGGCGGGGTCGGCGGTCATGACCTTGCGATGGCGCTTGGTCGAGGGCACCCTCCTCTTCGATATCCGCCGAGACCTGTCGCAATCAGTGGACGTCGCGTCGGAGCGTCCCGAGACCGTGACGTCGCTGAGAGCCGAGCACGAACGGTGGTACCGATCGCCTCGGTCCGGAATGGAACCGACTCGGATTGTCGTTGGCCACGATGCCGAGAACGCTGCGGACCTTACTAGCCAGGAGTGGCAGGCACCGGGCACTCGCACGGTCTGGAGTCGCAACCACTTGGTACAGCGCAAGCTCGGGAACTGGCCGTGGCTGATCGGCGTACATCGCAGCGGAACGTATCGCTTCGCGCTGTCGCGCTGGCTCAGATACCTGCGCCGGTCCATCGACTCGACACGCACCCGGATCGAGATCGGCGGTGTTGACGTCGAAGGGGAGATATTGGATCCGGTCGGTACAACAGATGTCTTGCTGGAGGCGGAGCTCCGGGCCGGGCCTGCGGAACTCCGGACCTGGCTCACCGCGCCGGACGGCCGAACTCACGGTGCGTACTTCGTCACCGTCGAGCGCCTAGACTAGGGACTTCAAGGCGGGCACCATCCGGGCGTTCTCGGATTCCGGCGGATTTCCGAAGCTTTGCGCGACGGATCCCTTTCGGGCCGCAGTGAAAGAATCCGGCATCCTTCTTGACAAGCGCGACCAACGCCCGCCGAGTCACGCTCGCATTCGCGGTCACGGTTGCATTCATCACCTATCTCGACCGTGTCTGCATTTCTATCGCCGCACCCTTCCTGACTCAAGACTTGGCCCTGACCAGCGTCCAGATGGGATACGTCTTCAGCGCCTTCGCGCTTGCATACGGCATCTTCGAGATCCCCACCGGATGGCTAGGAGACCGTTTCGGCCAGAGACGTTTACTCGCACCGATCGTCGCCGCGTGGTCCATCCTCACGATCTTCACAGGCTCCGTGCGTGGCTTCGCGAGCCTTGTCGGCATCCGGTTCCTATTCGGTGCCGCCCAGGCAGGGGCATTCCCCACGCTCACCCGCGCATTGGCAAGGTGGTACCCGCCAAGCGAGCGAGGCCGTACGACAGGTCTGATGTGGATGGGAGCTCGGCTCGGCGGTGCCTTCGCTCCTCCGGTGACCGCGCTGCTGATCTCCCTGATCGGCTGGAGGCCCACATTCGCGCTGCTCGGGGTGGCAGGGTTGTTCTGGTGCTGGCTGTTCTGGCGCTGGTACCGAGATGATCCGGCCGACCACCGCAGTGTCAACGAGGCCGAACTTGCCTATATCCGCTCGGAAGGCACGCCTCCGGCTGAGGCGGCCGCCATACCGTGGCGGTCGATGCTTGGAGACGGCAATCTCTGGGCGCTCTTCTGCATGTACTTCTGTTCTGCATATGGGTTTTTCTTCTTTGTGACGTGGTTGCCGACATACCTGATGGATGAGCACGGCCTTACTCTCCAGCAGTCCGGCCTTTATTCGGCGATGCCGCTTCTGGCGGGAGCCGCTGCCTGCGTTTCGGGCGGCACATTTTCGGACTGGCTCGTCCGCAGGACGGGCTTGCGATGGGGACGGCGGACGGTCGGTATCGGCGGATTCACCCTTGCGGCTCTAGGATTCGCGATGGCTGCGACCGCCGGGGACCCCCTCTCCGCGGTGCTCTGGATGGCCTTCGCGCAAGGTGCGCAGGACCTAACCCTGCCCGTGGCGTGGGCGGTGTGCATCGATGTCGGACACCGCTTCGGCGGGACGGCGACTGGGTTCATGAACACCGCGTCGAGCGCATCCGCCGTGATCTCGCCGATCTCTGCCGCGTGGCTTGCTGCCAGATTCGGCTCATTCGAGTCGATGTTCTGGGCTGCGACGATCGTATACCTTGTAGGTGCGCTGCTCTGGTTCGCGATCGACCCGGAAAAGCGCGTGAGAGGTTGAAGCCATGCCGAGGAAGCCATATCTCTACCAGCACCACACATGGAAAGAACTTGGCGAGCAGGTGAAGGACCAACCGGTCGTCGTGCTACCGATTGGTTCGGTCGAGGATCACGGACATCACCTCCCGCTCGACACCGACAACTTCCTGATCTGGAGCATTTGCGAGGAGGCGGCGAAGCGCGCCGATGGCGACATTCTCCTGTTGCCGTTGATTCCCTACGGGTTCGAGACCCATCACATGGACTTCACCGGCACGATCGATATCAAGCAGGAGCACTTGCTGCATTTCGTGCTGGACGTCACCAAGAGCGTGGCGCATCATGGATTCGAGCGGATTCTCATTGCCGATGGTCACGGATCGAACATGCCCATCCTGGATCTCGTCGCCCGCCGGACCGTTGTCGAGACCGATGCGCTGTGCGGAACCTTCATTTGGCCAAGCCTGGCGAGAGAAGAGATCGGCAGGCAACGTGAGTCGGGGCGGGGAGGGATGGCGCATGGCGGCGAGCTCGAGACATCCGTCTACCTCCACCTAGCCCCCTCCAAGGTCCAGATGGAAAAGGCCGTCAGGGAGATTGGCATGCCCGAGTCCGAATTCATCTGGATGGACCTCATGGATCGTGCGCCGGTGCATCTGATGGACGAATGGACGCGCTTCAGCAAGAGCGGTACCTACGGGGATCCGACGATCGCCACGGCGGAGAAGGGAAGGCCCATATTCGAGGCAGTTGTCGACGCATTCGTCCGGCTTGCGCGGGAGTTCAAGAATCGTCCTCGCGGCGAGCGCACCGACTATCACCAGACGGCGCTCTAAGGCGTCGGGGCTTGCTGCGGCCGGCGTGCAAGTTAAGCGACTCAAGAGTTTGAGCGGCCATTTGATCCCTGCCATAGCGTTTTCAGGAGGAGGACCTCCGCCCTCCTCGTCCCGCTGCGTTGCGGCGCCTCGACGACTTGGCATTGATCGCTTATCCGCGTGGCAGAGGCAGAATGGGCGACCACGCGAGACACGCCGTCAATAAATGGATGGATACGCGGCCCATCACGTACGCCATCCGGACGAAGTCCGAGAGGTTCCCGGCACGAGCTGCGGCTCCGCTGCCCTAGCAGTCGATGTCACAACTGAGGAGTCCGTCCTTGGAGCGATGCCTGACGGAGATCGCATCGGTGCATTCGGCGCCTGGAATCGGCTTGAGAGCTAGACGTTCTTCGACTCTGAAAAGGACTCTGTCCCAGGCTAGGCACAGGTAAGCTGTCCGTCGAGACCGTTCAGGCTCCGGCATCCAGAAGACGGGGAGCCCATTGCAAGGCGCTAGGTGTTGTCCCAGAGACTAGGCTCAAACCGCCAAGTCCTGGGGAGAGCCAGTCAAGCCCGCGTGGACGCCCCGACGACATCGAAACCGAGGGCACGGGCAGCGTTCGCTTGGCCCCTGTCATGTGTGCCGAACAGCAGTCCGGACTCGCGGCGCTGCGCGAAGAGCTGGGCGCTGGCTAGATGGATCGCATCGAGCGTCTTGACGGCGGTCGGCATTGATTGGCCTGCTCTGCGGAGGACTGCGGAGGTCAAGCGAATTACGCCGATCGCGCGCTCCGTCGCAGCAAGCGCCTCGTGCGCATCTGCCAGCCCATCATCATCGAGCACGCGCTCCAGACGTAGACGGTCGATCGCGCGCCTCGCCTCGACGCCCAGCAGCTCGCTCGAGTACGCACGATCCCACCTGCCCCACTCCGCCAGGGGGGGGCCATCACCTAGGAGCGCACGAAGCACCACGCTCGTGTCGAGATAGATCGTCACCGGCGGCCCCGGTCGGCGCGCAGCAGTGCAACTACGTCGATACGTTTCTTGAGCCTGATGCGCTGCCCCATAGGCAGGCCTTCAGCATTGGTAGCCTCCAGCACTTCAACCTCACCGGCATGCTCATCAACAGGCACAAGGCTCGCGATCGGCGTCTTGCGGTCACACACCGTAACCGTTCCTCCCAGGCGTACCTGTGCGAGGTATGCGCTCAGCTTCGCCTTCAGTTCCGATACTTTCACGACCTGATTCATGACCTTATTAGACCATATATGGTCAACAATTGGGAGCCCTCCACAAGCGAGTCGAAGATGGCGAGGATGCGCTTGTCGGAACAGTGGTCCGTTTTCAACTGCTCGCCGAGGTCTTAATCGTGTTCCCGAACCCGCAGCCAGTTCTTTAGAATCGCAAGAGCGGTGACCCGACGCGCTTGCTGGGGTTTGTTCGACTTGACTCGGCAAACGGTAGAGGGAATCAGATGAAGCCCGGCACGGCGTCAAGCACTGCAATCTCTTCCCAACAACCCGCCTAGTCGTGGTCAGGACCTCTTCCGAAGGCTTCCAGCAGCCGAGCGTCACCACCTCAAGCGACCTTCCTGCCGAGACGCCGGGACCGCCAATGACCGACCTGCGAGACGTGCGCTAAAGAGTCGCTGCCAAACTCCCGCTCCCAAAGAAAGGAAAGTCCCGCGCAGAGCGCAGATACAGGGAGCTGCCGAGCGCGAAGAGGAACAGGGCCGACTCCAGTGTTGCGCCGCTGGAGGCCGTTCGATCACTCGCGAGGAGGATCGGAAAGAGAACCGGAAGCGTGCCGAGCATCACCACCGTGAACAGAGTGGTCTTCAGGGAGAGCTTCACGTCGTGTGATCCTGCACGGCCGAAGACCTAGGTCACGCGCCGTCGAATCAAGTGCCTACTGAGCCGTCGAAGCAGAATCCGGCGGGCTCCTCGAACTGGCCGTGACTGCCGATAGCTGTGAAGTCGATCGCCAGTTCCGTCGCAAATCGGTCACCGGTCGACGGGAATGAACTTCTGCACAACCCCGCTTAGCTGGGCGATGAACACGCTTCCGCCCTGTGCGACCGTGGTGCCGTGGCCTCCGACATTGCCGGGCAGCCTGTCGGCTACCGTTCCGTCGAGGTTGCGAAGGATCCCGCCCGCCCAGATCCGCTGGTCCTTGGTCATGAAAAGGGTTGAGACTCCTCCGACACCTTGCCATTGGTCGAGGAACTTGCCATTGGAGTCGAACACTTGAATACGCTCGTTGTCGCGGTCTGTCACGTAGACACGTCCCATTTCGTCCACGACGAGGTTGTGGGGCAGTCCAAACTCTCCCGGCCCTGTCCCTCGCTTGCCCCACTCAAGCAGGAACGCTCCTTCGCTGGAGAACTTCACGACTCTTGCACTCCCGTAGCCGTCGCTGACGTAGATGGTGCCGTCAGGACCGACCGCGACGTCTGTCGGGAGGTTGAAGTGATCGCGATCCGTCCCAGCGACGCCTTTCTCTCCGAGTCGCAGAAGCACGCGGCCCTCGGTGTCGGTCTTGTAGACGGTATTCGCACCGGCGTCGACGATCCAGATGTGGCCTTGCGAGTCGACTCGAATCGAGTGTGCGCCACACGAGTAGCATCCGGCCGGTCCGTACACGACCGTGTAGCCCGACCCGCCGGATGCCCGGTCTCGAGGCGCGATGCTCGTCACCTTTCCTTCGCTAATCGACCCGTCGCCGCGCGACCGGAGGAACTTGCCTGAGACATCGAATTCCATCACCGGACTAGCTCCCCGATGAAACACCAGAATATTTCCGTTCGCTGCCGTGGCGACGGCCGCGACCTCGCCGAAGTGCCATGGGGCGGGTGTGCCGGCAGCCGTCATTGACGGTAGCGGCCATTCAACCTCACGGTAGGCCTGCTGCGAGAATCCCGCTTTGGCAGCGAGGATCCCGAGACAACACGCAAAGCAGGCTCGTACCGCCAGGGGCATTAGGTCTTCGGACACGGCATGACCTCCGTTAGTTTGTAATTTCACTCTGTTGGGGTGCTGGAGCAGGGCTCCCTTGTCTCCACGATCAGCGAGCGACCGATCCAACGTTTCTTCAGCCACGGACGACCTCCAGCAGGCAAGCCTTGCCCCGTCGTCGGCACTAGCTTACCGAATGCCTTGGGCATCAAGGGCAGGCCTTTGAGCCGCTGGTCGATAAGAGTGCTCGAGCAAGACGCTGTCACCCGAAACTTTTCCGTCGGCTTGCCGCAACGCTCGCGCCCGGCCCAGACGCGAGTCTCAGTTGAAATCTGACGGTGAAGCAGATTGGATCCGTGTCGAACAGCGCGGTGCGCTCAGCACTGCCATGTCCCGAGCGAGAGCGCTCATTGGAATGGACGTGCCACCTCAAAGCCGCGTGTCCCGGCAATCGGGGCGGATGTCATCGACGGGCCTGAGTGAGATGTCGGCAGCTAAGGGGCCAGGACCGAACGGACTCGGAATTCGAGGGAGGTCTGCTTGATACCATGACCGGGATGAAGTGGCTATTGCTGACTTTCACAATCGGATCCCAGCTGGCCCTGGCGGGCGACAACTGGCCGCAGTGGCGCGGCCCGAACCTTGACGGCACAAGCGACGGAACCGACCTTCCGGTCACGTGGAGTACGACGGAAAACGTGATCTGGCGAACCAAGCTCCCCAGTTGGGCAGCGGCGACTCCGATCATTTGGCAAGACACCGTTTTCGTGACGTCAGCCGAAGAAGGCTCCAGCCTGAACCGTCCGAATTCGCGGCTCTCCGATGGCGGAGACGCTGGCCGGGACCAGCTTTACCTGATTGCGGTGGACCGCGAGACAGGAGCTGTCCGCTGGCGGCAGTCGATCGGGCGCGGAAACCGCATCGGAAACAAGCAGAACATGGCTTCGCCCTCGCCGGTCACGGACGGCGAGCACATTTGGGTAGTCAACGGCAACGGAGAGCTTCGCTGCTTCGATTTTGCCGGTCGCCAGATTTGGATACGGGACTTTCAAAGGGACTACGGCAAGTTCGGGATCCAATTCGGATACGCATCGTCACCGCTGCTCCATGAAGGTGTGCTATTCCTCCAAAACCTCCAAGGGATGTTCACGGATGACCCGTCGTACGTTCTGGCCGTTGATGCTGCGTCCGGAGAGACGATTTGGAAAGTCGACAGGCCAACAGATGCACTGCACGAAACTCCTGATTCCTATTCGACGGCGACGCTGGCCGAGGTTGATGGAGGGTCCGTCCTCATCGTTTCCGGGGCCGGCTACGTGACTGGCCACAGTCTTGAGACGGGTAAGGAGGTTTGGCGGGCCGGCGGACTGAATCCGAACGACGCAAGGAATTACCGAACCATCGCATCGTCGCTCGTGGTCGACGATATCGTGTTGGTCCCTTCTCGGAGGAGGCCGTTCATTGCGTTCCGAACGGACGGCAAGGGTGACGTAACAAACTCCAAGAGACTCTGGTCTAGCGACTACGGACCCGACGTTCCAACCCCCACGAGCGATGGCAAACGGCTGTACATCATCGACGACAGGGGGATCGCGCTCAGCCTGAACGTGCGTGATGGAAGCACCGTTTGGGATCGGACGCGAATCGAACCGGGTACGTATAGTGCCTCGCCGCTGCTAGCCGATGGGAAGATTTACGCGATCAGCGAAGAGGGGACGACAACCGTCTTGAAGGCTGGCGACGAATTCGAAATCTTGGCCGTGAATCGACTCGACGACTACACCTTGGCATCTCCTGCCCAGGCGGGCAACCGGATCTTTATTCGCACGGCCGAGTACCTGTACTGCATTGGGAAACCGTGACTCGGACATCTTGAGATTCAGGGCTTCGGGAAGCCCGCACCGCTTTGCGCCGTGCCTCGGAGATGCGGAGGTCCGCTAGGAAATTAGGAGAGACTGATAAACACTGCAAGGGAAGACGGCAGAAATGGGGTCAAACCGAGTGTTGTTGGTTACCGGAGGTAGTCGCGGCATTGGCGCGGCAACCGCCCTTAGAGCGGCGGCGCTCGGCTACACTGTATGCGTCAATTTTCGTCAGAACGCTGAAGCGGCCGCCGCGGTAGTAAATGAGATTCGAGAGCGCGGGGGAGTTGGCATTGCTATCCGAGCGGACATAGGCCAAGAGAATGACATAGCACGGTTGTTCAAGACAATAGATGCTCAGCCGGGAAAACTGGTGGGCGTCGTCAACAACGCTGGTGTACTTGCACCCGCCTCTCGACTGGAGAGCATGGAAAGCGCTCGCTGGATCTCGATCTTTAGGACGAACGTGCTTGGAACAATGTTCTGCACGAGGGAGGCGATTAAGAGAATGAGCCGACGATATGGTGCCGCTGGAGGTGCGATTGTCAACGTGTCGTCAGCCGCGTCTCGGACAGGGTCGCCCAACGAATACGTGGACTACGCAGCATCCAAGGGTGCGATTGACAGCTTCACGATTGGTGTCGCACGCGAGGTGGCGCAGGACGGTATTCGTGTCAACGGAGTGAGGCCGGGATTCGTCCATACCGAGATACATACCGACGGTGGCGATCCCGGTCGGATCGAGCGACTGCGGGATACGCTGCCGATGCGGCGTGGCGGTGATCCGAGCGAGGTGGCTGCGGCTATATTGTGGCTCTTGTCCGACGAAGCTTCTTACGTGACTGGCTCGTTCATCGATATGCCCGGCGGTGTGTAGAAGAAATGCCCGGAAGTTGGTGACGCCCAGGACGGAGATCACGTATCCCCGGCGGCAATGTCGCCTAAGTTTGCCGCTGTGGAGCAGGAAGACACGCCATGAGCAAGGGCATACCTGTGATCCGCATCGAGCGGGCCGCGGCCAGCTCATCGGACTCGGTCACCTGCCGAACTCGAAGTGCTGACCGGCATCGGGCCGGAGTCGTTGCTCGTGCCGCGCACTGAGGGTCGCACTCCCGACGCGCCCGCTGTGCGCGCCCAATTCCGCTGCTCAATCCGGCCGCTGTACCTGTGGCGGACCTGCTCGCTGCAGTGGCTGTTGCCCAGGTTGTACCTGAAGGGCATCTCCGTCGGGGACTTCGAAGTGTGATCGGAGCAATGACGCAAGAGCAGGCCTTTCGTCCCCGGCTTGTCTTCCGCAGGCGACTGCAGTGGCCTCAGTGTCGGCTAGCGACCCGGAGTGTTCTTGCGCTCGGCATAGGCTTCCTTGATCAACTCTCGAACGGTGGGGCGCGCTGCGTCCGCCAGCGTTCGCATCTTCACGTGACGCATCTTGGCACCAGTGCCCTCCAGCAAGCCATGAGAATCTGCCAGGCTGGTGCCCCTGAAGAACCCGAGATTGATCCATAAGTGGTGGGGCATGATGTACACGTAGCCGTCGATCATCTTCCTGGGTCCGCAGCCGTAGGTGGCCGCTCGATCGCCGAGTCGCACCACTTCGCAGGCTCCTGGATGGATCTCGAAGATGATTTCACGCAGGCGCGCCATGATCGGCTCAAGGGGCTCGTTCGCGAGCCGGACGAGATCATCGAACACGCCGAGTTTGGCTTTCGGCATGCAGACCATTGTCCAGGTTCTTCAGGCACGAAGGCGACCTGCCGTCCCGCATTGTCACTGATGCTCGGTCACTCGAACACTTCATACGCAACTTGCATATAGGAGGCGCAGCAATGGCTGCGCCGTGATTGGGAAGCGCCGAAAGCTCGATCGGCTTGGCTGCAGTCAACGCGTCGCGGACGACTCGCGTCACAGTCGGCGAGTGGCGCCTCCATTTCGGCGCGAGCAGCTGCGACTGCCCCCTGGACGAGCCGGTGCCGGGAATGCAGGCAATAGCTGCCGGCGACGACGTAAAGTGCATCGTGACTGGCACCTCACGGTGTGGCGCTGACTACGTCGATGCGCGCCAGTTGCAATCGTTGACGCCCAGATAGCCTAGATTCGGGACAGTCTCGAGTCACGCCTCGAAATCCGTGCATTGTACTCGTGACTCAGGCTTCGGGCTCTCGAGATCTCGGTGTCGGCCATGCGTTGCTCTGCATACTCCTTGCTCAACTCCGCATCTTCCGAGCCTTGCATCGCGGCGACATACAACCAAGCTAGACCCTCGACAGCTTTCGCGGGGGTGCCTTCTCCGTTCAAGCACATCTCTCCGATTTCCGCCTGGGCTTGGGCGAGGCCATGATAGGCAGCCTTGCGGTACCACTCGAATGCCTGACGGTCATCCGCGGACACGCCTTCGCCATTTCGATAGATCTCGCCCATTGCGAATTCGGCCTCGGCGATGCCTTCGCTGGCCGCCTTGCGATACCAGAACAAGGCCTCATGCTCGTCCTTGGGGATCGCCACTCCGCCTAGGTACATTTCGCCAAGCTCCAAGCAGGCCGCTACGAACTCGGCGTCAGTCATTCGTTCTCGGACTTGAAGCATCGGTTCCCCGGCGATCTCGTTCTCTTGCTTCGCGGCAACGTTCAGCCACGCATAGGCTTTGACATCGTCAGAAACGAGACCTATCCCTGTTGCGTGCATCGTTCCAAGGCCCAGCTGCGCGCCGGCATGTCCCCGCACTGCCGCTTTGCGGAACCAATCGGCAGCCTCTTCGAGGTCATGGGGAACCCCTCTGGCCTGCTCGTACATGCTTCCGATTTGGAATTCGGCCTCGGCGAGCTCGCTTGGGGACATTCTTCTCGAAACGTTGGCCGCATTCCACCCTGCGTTGGGGTTGCCCCGTGCTTCCGATGCCTTGTACCAGACAAGGGCTTGCACCAGATCCTTGGCGACCTCCGAGACGCCATAGCGATAGCTCTGCGCCAGCTGGTACTGGGCCTTGTCGTCCCCTCGTTCCGCAGCTTGACGGTAATTCCCGCTGACCGTTCTGAAGTCGGCGTATGGGTATCCCAGATCGTCCTCCGAATTACCGCTGTCGTCCGGGTCGGGCCCAAAGTCCAGCACCCCCTGCTTGTCAATTTTCGTCATTTTCGGCTTGATCGTTTCCAACTGTCGACTCGCCGAATCGAAGTGTACACAAGACTCTGGATATTACACGGAGGACGACGACTCACGAAATCCCTCCGATGAGGGATTCCACGGAACGGCATTTGATCGATCGACGAATTCAGTCTCCCCGATCTGAAGGCCAGCAAGGTGTGAACTTTCAGTCCGGGCTAAGGCCTGACCCGGCGCGACACAGTCCCTTTGTGGTTCGAGCCTGAGCACAGGCCGAAGGCTGGTTGTCGACTCGGTCGGCGATTCGATGGCGGCTCGGTCACGCGCTGGCTGAAATCCGGCATGGCAGCCTTGGACGTCGCGTCGGAGATTTGAGAGCAAACTGCTAACCTTCCCTCCTAGCCATGCGGTTTCTTGCCGGCCTTCTCTTGATCCTGCCTCTTGTTGCGTCCGAGCGGCCCAATATAGTTCTCGTCCTAGCTGACGACCAAGGATGGGGCGAGACCGGCTACAACGGCCATCCGTACTTGAAGACCCCCGTACTAGACGACATGGCCGCCAAAGGCCTTCGGTTTGACCGCTTCTATGCTGCCGCTCCGAACTGCTCGCCCACCCGTACATCGATTCTCACTGGTCGCCATCCCAACCGATCCGGAGTATTTGCTCCCAATCATTCGACTCGGCCGGAAGAAATCACCATTGCCCAGATACTCCGTGACGCCGGCTACCGCACCGGCCACTTCGGGAAGTGGCATGTCGGTGCTGTCAAGTCCGCTTCTCCCACGAATCCGGCTCGCATGGGCTACGAGGAATATCTGGCTCACGATAATTTCTTCGAGCTGGATCCGCCACTGAGCCGCAACGGGGGAGAGCCAGAAATTATCCAGGGGGAGAGTTCGGAGATTTGCGTCGACGCAGCGATCTCGTTCCTGGAATCGATCCGGTCCGATGGATCGGATCCGTTCTTCGTCACGCTCTGGTTTGGCTCTCCCCACAGCCCTTTCAGGGCCCTGCCCGGTGACGCTGAGATCTATCGAGACGTTCCGGGCATCGATCTTGCCAACCGGTTCGCCGAGATCACGGCAATGGACCGGGCCCTCGGCCGGTTCCGCGTGTGGCTGAGCGATCAAGGACTCTCCGAAGACACACTGCTCTGGTACACGTCCGACAATGGCATCACGGTCGAGGGCATCCCGGAGGATCAACGGGGAGGGCTTTTCAACGGGGGCTGGCGGGGCCACAAGGGCGCACTGTACGAGGGGGGACTGCGAGTGCCGGCGATTATAGAGTGGCCGGCAATCATCAAGACACCGAGACGCACCTCGATCCCGTCCGTCACCACCGACATGTTCGCCACGCTGCTCGGCCTTCTCGGCCTCGATCATCCTGATCCCGACCGCCCGCTTGACGGTTTGGACATCACACCGCTCATCATGTCGAATGAGATGGCGGAGCGTCCGTCACCGATCGGATTCTGGCGCTTCGACCGGCGCACCGAAGCCAACAACGAGCGCTGGATGGATCCCGAGCTAACTCGAGGAACTACGCCGACCACGCGCAATCCGGGCATTGATTTCGTGAATTTCAAGCATCCCGTGGCGAAGGCAAAGGACTTTGGCGGCGTTGCGGCATGGATCGAGGGCCGATACAAGCTAGTACGAGCTGGGAGCGAGGCACCGGAGCTATACGACGTGGTGACTGACCCGAAAGAGCGAGCGGACCTAGCGGCCAAGATGCCGGCCCGGGCCGCTACCATGCTCGAGCGCTTGGAGTCCTGGCAGCGCTCCGTGGAACGAAGTCTGTCCGGAGAAGACTACTGACCGCTGCGCTTGCCGGGCACTCTGCGGGAGAGGATGCGCCGCAAGAGGTCCTGCTCGCTCGTTGCCGAGGCAGCGTCCGGTCCGATGATCACGACCCCGCAATCCAAGGCGGGAGCTTGGCTCGAATCCGTACACGGCCCCTGCCTTCGAGTCGAGGTCGGATTCTTTCCGGCGAACATGCAATTGTCGATTGAAGGACCTTTGTAAATAGCAGGTAATAAAGGATATAGACATCCCATAAATCGTCGCCCCGATTGGCTTAGCGGTAACCGTTCGATCAGGCCGTGAAGTGGCAGGGCCCGATGAAGGCAAAGCGACGAAACGACGGGTCCGGGCAAGGACAGGCCGGAAAGCAGTGCCTGTCACGCGACGGCTTGCATCCTGTCTGGGACGAATGCGACCAGCCGCAGGCAAGCTGCTCCCGAGCCTTGCTTGGCAAGGCTCCTTCGTCCCATCCCTCGCGGCCGATTACGCGAGACAGGCGAATCACCCTTCGACCCGGCGTTACCTGCCGTTCTGTCGGGCTGGACCATCCGTTCCCGGGGGAGACCGTGCGGATTCGCACCCGGCGCGCCGCCTCCCGGCCGTCCAGCGCACCTTGCCGATTCGCCCCTCGATCCCGCGGCAGCCCGCGCGGTTCTCCCCTTCGAGGGACGGAGGTCTCGCGGCTCGCTGCCAAGGCCCCCCTGTCCCGGTTGCCTACTCGATGCTCCGCCCCGACTGGAGCCGCGCCTCCAACTCGCCGACGCGGGCCTCGAATTCGCGCCGACTGCGCGCTTCCTCTTCCGCCCGCACCTCGGCCAGACGCCTTGCCGCCGCTTCCTCTTCCGCCCGCGCCTCGGCCGCGCGCCGGCCCGCTGCTTCCTCTTCCGCCGACGGCAGCTTCTCCCCCGTCACCGCGTCCCGCATCCGCAAGTGCGCCCGCCCGTCCACCATCAGATCCAGTCCCAGCACAGCGCTCCTCACCACCAGCGGCTCCAGCGCCGCCAGCGGCTCGTACCTCCCCCAATCCAGCCGGTACCCTTGCAGCGCAGGCTGCATCAGCTCGCCCGCCGGATCGAACAGGAAGTACTCCCGCACCCCAAGCCCCGCGTAGATCTCCCGCTTCGCATTCAAGTCCTTCCGTGCCGTCCGGGTCGATACCACCTCCAGCACGAAGTCCGGCGCCTTGCCCTCCTCCCAGGTCCGGTACGTCCGCCGGTCCCGCCGCTCCACCCCGAACGACACCAGGATGTCCGGCGACACGCTCCGGCGGGGGTTCCCGCGCTCGTAGTAGACGAAGATGTTGCCGCTCACGTACACGTCCGGCCGGTCCCGGAACTGCGTCTTGAGGAAGTGCCTGGCGTCGATGACGGCCCGCGCCTGGAAGTCGGTCTCGGACATCGCCACGCCGTCCGAGCAGGGGTAGTCGATCTCCTCCAGTTCCTCCTCGACCGCCTCGATGGCGTCCGCGACGATCTCCGACTGCTCAAGCGTGCTCATCCGCGACGGCTCCAGCCTGCGCTCAGGATAGCAGGCCGCCCCGTCAGGCGCAGCGACTCGAATCGAGGGTTCGCGCCCGGGCCGGGCGGCGGACGTCCGGCCCCAAGCGGGCGAATCGCACCCTGCCGGACTCCCCTGGCCTGCCGTTGCCCCATAAATAGGGCTTGACATTTGCATTTGCCCTGTGGCATTCCTAGGGCATGCACGAGCAGAATCAAATTGCCTCCAGCCTCGCCAGCGCCGCCGGCACCGCTCGGCTGAAGGACCTGCTGGCTCAAGCCGGCTCTGTCAGCCGCACCGAAGTCGGCCGGCGCGTCTGCGAGCTGTTCGGATTCCATGACGCTCTCGGCCGCCCCCAGCTGGCCGGCTGCATGAAGGCGCTGCGCCGTCTCGAGGCGGACCAGCGCATCGAGCTGCCCGCCCCGCGCCACGCTCGCCGGCGCTGCCGGCCGCGCCGTCTCGGACGGCCGGTCCCGCAGCCGGCGGGCGTGCCCGAGCGGGTCGATCTGGTGCAGGCACTGGCAGTGGTCGAGGTGACCGGCGACGACCAGCGGCGCCTCTGGAACGAGCTCGTCGCCAGCGAGCATCCGCGCGGCGCGGCCCACCACGTGGGCGCCCAGCTGCGCTACCTGCTGGTCTCCGAGCATGGCGTGCTCGGCGCGCTGGGCTTCGCCGCCTCGGCCCTGGCGCTGGCCGCGCGCGACGCCTTCATTGGCTGGGACGCCGAGCTGCGCTCCCGCCAGCTGCATCGCGTGCTGGCCCTGAGCCGCTTCCTGATCCGTCCCTCGGTACGCTGCCAGAACCTCGCCTCCAAGGCCCTCGGGCTGTGCCTGAGCCGCCTGCCGGACGACTTCCAGCGCCGCTACGGCTACTGCCCGCTGCTGCTGGAAACCTTTGTCGAGCAAGACCTCCACGAGGGCACCTCGCTCGCCGCCGCCAACTGGGTGCGGGTGGGCGAGACCGCCGGGCGCGGCCGCTTCGCCGCCCGCGGCACGCGCGTGCCGCTGAAGTCGGTCTGGCTCTACCCGCTGGCGCGCGACTGGCGCGCGCAGCTGGGCGTGGCCGAGCCGGCACCGCTGGAGGCGCTCGGGCTCGGCGCGGGCCTGGCGCGGGACGAGTGGGCGCAGCACGAGTTCGGCGGCGCGCCGCTGGGCGATGTACGCTGGAGCAAGCGCTTGGTGAAGAGCGCCAGCATGCAGTCGGAGCAGCCCATGGCGTCGTTCCCGGGAGCGGCCCGAGGGGAGCGGGCGGCGGTGAAGGGCCACTACCGCCTGATCGACCAGCCGGCCGACTCGCAGGTCACGCCGGAAAACATCCTGGCGCCGCACCGGCAGCGCACGCTGCGGCGCATGCAGGGCCAGCAGGCGGTGCTGTGCATCCAGGACGGCACGGACCTGAACTTCGCCGAGCACCCGGGCTGCGCGGGCTTGGGCCTGATCGGCAGGAACAAGGGCTCGGCGGGGACGCTGGGGCTGCACATGCACTCGACGCTGGTGGTCAACGGGGAGGGCATTCCGCTGGGGGTGTCGCAGATCCAATACGAGGCGCCGGACGGGCAGGCGCAGAAGGGCAAGCCGCTGGAGGAGCGCAAGACGATGCGCTGGATCCGCGGGCTGCAGGACTGCGCGGCACTGGCGGAGCAGCTGGAGGGGGTGCGGCCGGTGTCTGTGATGGACCGGGAGGCGGACGTGTTCGCGCTGTTCGCCGAGCAGCGCCGGCTGGGGACGGTGGACCTGCTGGTGCGGGCCAGGCACAACCGCTCGCAGGGCAAGGGCGTGCCGAAGCTGTTCGACGCGGTGCGGGCTCAGGAGGCGCAGGCGCGGATGGAGATTCATGTGGGGCGCTTGTCGGCGCGGCGGGGGAGCGAGGCGCGCGCGGAGCGGGTCGCGCAGGTGGGGCTGCGCTGGCAGGAGGTGGAGCTGCGGGCAACGGAAGGGGGCGAGGCGGGGGTGAAGCTGAACCTGGTGCACGTGCTGGAGGAGACGGAGCCGGAGGGGGCCGAGCGGCTGGAATGGTTCCTGCTGACGACGCTGGGGGTGGAGACGCGGCAGGAGGCGGAGCGGGTGCTGGAGTGGTACCGGCTGAGGTGGCGGATCGAGGATTGGCACCGGGTGCTGAAGGCGGGCTGCAAGGTGGAGTACCTGGGGCATCGGACGGGGGAGCGGATCGAGCGGGCGGTGACGATCAAGGCGGTGATCGCCTGGCGGCTGACGGCGATGACGCTGCTGGGACGGGACACGCCGGAACTGCCGCCGGAGACGCTGTTTACGGACATCGAGATCAACGCCTTGGAGGATTTCGCGCAGGATCGCAAGCTGGCGCCGCCCGACAATCTGGGGCGGGCGGTGCTGACGATGGCGATCCTGGGGGGCTATCTGAACTTCAAGCGCAAAACATACGCCGCGCCGGGCCACAAGATCATCTGGGAGGGCTGCACGCGGCTGACCACCACTGCCCAATCCTACGAACGAGCGCTGCGTCTGGACAAGGCGGGCAAGCTGTATCAGCGGATGCGTCCTGACAAGACTTATGGGTAAACGGCAGCCCCTGGCATCCCGAAGGGCCAGGCACCCGGGTGGAGCTTCCCTGCCGGCCAAAGATCTCCTGGGCAAGTCCAGCCCTGCAGCCAGGTGTTCCGACGACCTCGTTCCCACGGCTCCCTCGAACGCTTACGCTTAGCGGGACCGGAGCAGGGAGCGGTTCAAGCAATGCTTCACCATCCTGCCGGGCAGGTCGCGGAACAGCGCCCGACTGGCCCTGATCGACACTCGGACCAAGTCGCGCGAATCCAGAGCGATCAGACTCGGGGCAGAATCCAGGGGCTGCGGTATTCTCGGCCGAGGAGCCGGTTCGCCTCGTTGTCGCCTCCGAAGTTCTCGGAGACCGGATCGAACCGGAGCTTGCGATCCGTTCGCCAGGCGATGTTTCCGAGATGGATCAGCCCCGACGCGCAGTGGCCGGTTTCGATATCGCAGGCTGGGCGTCCGCCGTCGCGGATCGCAGCCAGCATGTCCCGCTTGTGCCGCACGTCGTCGTCGGGTTTCGCACTCGCGCCAGCAGCGACGATCTTGTTTTGCTCGTCGAACGCGCGCCAGCTGCCGTTGCCGATAACCACGAAACCGTTCTCTCCGTACACGGCCGAACCCTCGGCCTCCCCTTCCATCGGGGTCGGCTGCCAGTTGCGCATTTCGTACATCAGAGTTGCACCAGGGTAATCCCAGGTCACCACGAGCGTGTCCGGCCACTGCTGGGCGTCGTCGAAGAAGTACTTGCCTCCAGCCGCCGAAACCGCTGACGGCCAGTCCGGCAGTCTTTTCCCCATCGCTTCGAATCCGGCCTCGAGTCCCCTCCGCGCGTAGTCGACGCGGTGGACTCCGTCGTTGCCTAGATCACCAGTCCCGTAGTCGAAGAACCAGCGCCAATTTCCATGGAACCGGTTTGCGTTGAACGGCCGCTTCGGTGCCGGGCCCAGCCAGGTTTCGTAGTCCACCCCGTCTGGCACGGACTCATCGGGCGGATAGCCGATTCCGCGCTGCCGCGCGCTTTCCCACCCCTTGGCGAACGCGACCTTGCCCAAGGCTCCGCTCCGAATGTAGTCGCAAGCTTCCTCGTAGTTGCGACCGCTACGCGACTGAATTCCTACCTGCACGACGCGGTTGTACTTACGGGCCGCATCGAGCATCGCCCGCCCCTCGACGATGTTGTGGCCGGCCGGCTTCTCGACGTAGACGTGCTTGCCCGCCTGGCAAGCCAGGATCGTCGGAATTGCGTGCCAGTGCGTCGGAGTGCCTATCACGATGGCGTCGATGTCGGGATCGTCCAGCAGACGCCGGAAGTCGGTCGCCACCCCGGGCGGGCGACCTTGCCTGGCTTCGACCGAGGCAACGCCTTCGTCGAACAGTCGGTGGTCAACGTCGCAAATGGTCTTGACCAGTACATCTGGCAATTCGGCGAAGCCGTGAAGCAGTTGCCGCCCCCGGCCTCGGAAGCCCATCATCGCGACAGTGAAGCGCTCGTTGACATTCGTCCCGCTTAGGAATGCGGGCGCGCACGAGCCTGCGGCGGTCAGCATGAAGGTACGTCTGGTCGGCATGGTCGAACTCCCCGCGTTGAGATTAGCGCGGATTCGCGATCCGCGTCGAGGCCTTTCCTGACGGATATGCCGACTATCGCTTCTGAGGGCCCGTCACGTCCCACCACTGTCCGCCGCTTGTGGTCTTGAGTACGCCACCCTCCCCTCCGTAGTACAGGGTGGGCGGATTGGTCTTCGTATCAAAGACCAATGTCCATGTCCGATTCGACCATTGGAGTCCGGCCCGCTCAAAGGCTAGGCCTCCGTCGACGCTGCGAAAGACCCCCTGGGTGGTGCCCGCGTACACGTGAGTCGGTTCCGTCGGGTCCACCGCCAGCGCAAGGATGTGTTGTGCGGGGGCATTCCGCAAGTTGCTCCATGTCCAGCCTCCGTCCATCGACTTGTACACCCCGGCCGGACTGGTCGCCGCGTAGAGAATTCTGGCATTCGAGGGATCGATGGCGAGCGCTCGGACGTCGATGTCGTACAGGCCGTTCGGATTCGCCGACCAGGTTTCCCCTCCGTCACTTGACCGGTACACTCCGTGCCAAGTGCCTGCGTGGAGGATCCTCGGTTCGCTTGGGTCTCCGACAAGGCAGCGCAGTGTCTTGTCGAGCAGTCCCCGGTTCGCTGCTCGCCAGCTGGCTCCGCCATCGACGGTCTTGAAGACTCCTCCTCCGTCCGTGCCTGCATAGACGGTCTGCCCGTCGTTCGGGTCGATAACAAGGCTGCGGATTCTCTGGTTCGTCATGCCCGAGGTGGCACGCGTCCATGAACGAGCCCCGTCCGTCGACGCATAAACGCCCATTTCGTAGGTGCCTACGTACAGCACCTCGGGGCTGGCCCTGTCCAGGACGATGGATCGCGGCGAAAGCGCCTCGAGACCGCTGGAAGGCCAGTTGTCCGCGCCCCCAGAGGTTGTCTTGCAGAGACCTTTCGCTGCGCCGGCGTAAAGGATCCGGGGGTCCGTTGGGTGCAACGCGATTGCCTGCGTCTCGCCACCGCCTGGCGAGCCCATCTGCGCCAGGCACACGGCCTGCGAGCACGCCGAGGCCAGGATCAGGACCAGTGCTCTCATCTAGTCGGCCTCCGGGGCATCCCACGGGAAGGCATAGCGAGGTGGCGATGCGAACCGCTTCATTCGGATCTCGAGAATAGTGCCCGCTCCCGGCTCGAGGTCGACCTGGAAGAACGTGGCGTCAATATTCGTCGTGCGGCTCTCGATAGCGTCTGCGTCCGGCGGATCGGAGCCGGCAACCCATCCAGAGGTTGCCGCCTGGTACGACACGTCAGCAATCTGATGTTCGCCGTACGCGCCACCCTGGAGAATCACCCTCCGCTTCTCGAACAGGTTCGTGTTGACGAGCTCGACCGTCATCGAGTCGGGGCCGATCCCGGTTACCAGCGCTGCAACGCCTTGCGGCAGTCCGGCCTGCCGCCTGTCCAAATCGAAGTAGCGAATGTAGGAATGCAGCATTTCCCCTCGCTTGTGCACCGGGAGCCCTGCGATCGTCAGCCGCACCAAGCTGTCGGTCGGCATGGGCTCCAAAGAGAGCCAGTGGGCGTCGAACCAAGTCTCCGGATCTCCGTGCTCGTTGAGGATTCGTGCAAGCTTGCGATGGACGACCTGCAAGTCCCGCCGGAACGCGTCGACCGGATACTGCGGATTGTGCCCTCGAACGAAGTACGCCCACCCGAGGTCTGTGTCTGCGAGCCCACCTGCATTCTTCGCGAGATTGCCGAGACGCTCGACCTGCTCCCAGTCCCTGTCAGATTGCGACATGTGCCAAAGCTGCACGTATGGGTACGGGGACTCTCGCGTGAAGTGATGCCATTCGCGTTCGCTGTCATAGCGGATGGGCACCATCGAGATCCCGTCCCGAACCTCGCCTCGAATTCGCATCACCGCTGCTTGACTTCGAGGCAGTTCCAGCCAGTGGTGCTGGCCTGTCATCAGGAGAGCCGCCTTGGCTGCGGTGAGCGTCGACAGAACGATGTCCGTGCCGCCCCTCGGCCATTTCCAGCCATAGTATCCGCCCCACCAGTTGCCTCCGTTGTACTCGCCGATCTTCCCGGTCAGACCGACGTTGTCGGGAGTGATCCCGTCGTTCGCTCTCGTCAGATCGAGCCATTTGCCCAGGTAGTCGACGATCCACCGGCGGTACTTCTCGTTTCCCGTGTGGAGGAACGCGTTCGCGATCAGCGGCGCAGCCGTGAGGTTGATCGGCACGTCCCCCTTGGCCATTCGGTCGCTCATCGTGCGCACTATCCTGCCGAACTGATCGTTCTCGGGATGGTCGTTGATCCATCCGGTGGGGGAGTCCACTCCCGGAATGTCGTCAAACGGCAGGTGGTAGTAGACAAGGTTTGCATTCGTCGGAATCCAGTCGCGCTTTGTCCATTGCATCTTGGGACCCCGACTGCCCGTCATCGAGGCCCGCATCAGCCTGAGTTCGGGGTCATAGTTCAGGGCTTCGGGATCCTCGCCGGTGTACATCGCCGCGAATCGGATCGACCGCTCCCGGAACACCTCGTCGTACGGATCTGCCATGCCCATGGGGTAGAAGGAAACGTAGCCCTCGCCGTGGTGCATCCAGTCCCAGTTGCCGTCGAATTCACGGTAGATCTGGCCGTACCGCGTGAATTGGCGAGTGATGCCTTCCCATACTTTGCGGTGGAGAGTGTCCAGTTCTTTCGAGCCCCCGAGCACGTGGTGGAGAGAGAAGCCGCGGAACCCCTCGTATGCATCGTCCGAGGAATTCATCCCGCCCTCGTACCGCTCCTTCCATCGCAGTGTCCCGTCCGGCAGCGTATAGGCCTTGAAGAACTCGAGTCCGGCGCGATCCAGCGTTTCGATCAGGTGACGCTCCAAGACAGCCCATGCGGGAGCCGGACGCGGAACGACCGCGCGGATCATTGGAATTCTTGAACCGGGCTCACCCCGGCTAGCGGCGGCGAGTGCGTCCGATGGGACCGCTGCAAGCGGGATCGCCATGCCCGCCATCACCAGGAAGAATTGCTGACTCGTCATAGCGAGAATCGTCAGTCACGCTACCACTCTTCGGGTTGCATTCACCAGCCCAACCAGTGAACGGACCCATTGACACTGGAGCTGCTCTTGAAATTGGCCGACCGGCGTCCGGCCGAGGCGATCCCTCGAGGCGGCAGACTCGGCCTCGAACATGGCCCCCCATGATCCGGTCAACGTGGGCATGGACATGGGCGGCCTCGCTTTCGGGGAGCAATTGATCCGGCGTGGCACCGACAAGGCCGGGCCTCCCGCGCCGGCAGGTGCGTGTTCCTGTCAGTCGGACGAGCCGAGAATGAGAACCACGACCTTCATCGTGTCTGCACTGCCGCGCCCGATTCGAGGTCCGACTGGGAGCAGGAGCCAAACACTGCGCCTCACTCGGAGGGGAATTGCTCCGTCAACGAAGTCGTGGGCCGTTCATGACCTCGCCCTCACAGGCTCGAAACGCGGCACCAAGCCTGATGCGGCAACCCGTTCTCTGGCCACGGCCGACAGCAGTTCTCAGTTTGGGTTTTTTGGATGCTTACGGGCCGTGTAGGAGCCGGGAGCGAGGGACTAGTTTCTGTGGGCTTGACTTTGCGGGTGCCGCTTTCGACGATACAATGTGGCCTCCGTTCTCGATTCCCTCCTGCACAGCTTCCGCCAAGCCGCCTCGGGCCTGCCCGATGCCCGCCGCGGCTCCAACAAGCGCTACGCCCTCGCCGACGCCGCCTCCTGCGCCCTCGCCACCTTCTTCTTCCAGGCTCCCTCCTTCCTCGAGTTCCAGCGCCGCATGCAGGAGGACACCTCCCGCTCCAACTGCCACACCCTCTTCGGCGTGCAGGCCATCCCCTGCGACAACCGCATTCGCGACCTGCTCGACGGTGCCGACCCCGCTCTGTTCGCCGACCTGTTCCCCCTCTGCCTCGACAGCGTCCGCGAGCAGGGCGCCCTCGCCCCCTTCGAGCGCCTCGGCGGCCGCCTGCTCGTCGCTCTGGACGGGATCCAGATCCACTGCTCCGACTCGATCCGCTGCCCGCAGTGCTCGACCCGCCATGTCGGGGCTCACAAGACCGAGCAGTACTTCCATACGATGCTCGCGGCGACGGTCGTCGCCGACGGCCACAACCGCGTCCTGCCGCTCATGCCGGAGTTCGTCCAGCCCCGGCAGGACCCGGCCGCGGACCAGCCGGATCTGTCCGAGGAGCAGCGCAAGCAGGACTGCGAGCGCAACGCCGCCAAGCGCTGGCTGCCCGCCCACAGCGCCGAGCTGCGCCCCTACCGGCCGGTCTTCCTCGGCGACGACCTGTACTGCTGCCAGTCCCTGTGCCGCCTCGTCGGCGACCTCGGGGCGGACTTCATTTTCGTCTGCAAGCCCAGCTCCCACAAGCGTTTGTACGAACTGCTCCACGACGACTTCACCCACTCCAGCGGCTGGATCAAGACCCGCAACAGCCGCAAGCAGGTCGAGTTGCAGCGCTTCCGCTGGATGCACGGGCTGCCGGTCCGCGACAGCGCCGACGCCGTGCAGGGTGCCTGGGTCGAGTTCGCCATCGAGCGCAACGGCAAGCGCACCTACACCAACACGTTCTTCACCAGTTTGGAAGTCACCGCCGACAACGTGGCGGACATCGCGCGGGCCGGCCGCGCCCGGTGGAAGATCGAGAAATGTGCAATTGCACATTTCTCGATAAATGTGAATTTCAGGATTATGTGAATTCCGCTCTGTAAGCCCTTGCCAAGCCGAGGCACGGGGGCTCTGCCAGTTCACATAAAAATACGGCGGTGGCAGGATTGTCGGATCGTCTTTCGTTTCGAAAGGAGGTCTGAACATGTTCGAAACACTCTTCAAGGAGGCGCGAACGGTGCAGCGGCACCTAGCCGCCCCGCTGCTCCGGTTGCGCCTCTGCTACCTAGATCACTGCGCGGCACGAGGGCTCGCAGACAGAACGATCCGCGATGTCGCCAGACACCAGCTGCAGGCGGTGCAGTTGCTGCCCTTGCAGGAGCCGGGCCCGATCCCGGTCGCCGAGGTCGAAGCGGCCGGGCAGCGGTGGGCGGCCGGCCGCAAAGTCGAGCAAGGCGGGAAGCGTCAGCGGGCCTTCGTAACAGGCACGCTGAGGTGGCTTCGCTTCAGCGGACGCCTGGATGCGACAGATCCCGAGCCGACGCCCCACGCCGAGCGGCTGGCGGCGTTTGCCGACAGCTTGCTCCGCGAGCGCGGACTGTCTGCGGAATCGGTCCGCAACTACTGCTCCCGAGCGCGGGAGTTCCTGCGCCGGCACTGTGGCGACAAGCCGTCGCTGGCAGACATCACGGTCGCCGATGTGGACCGGGCCTTGGCGGACAAAGCGTCGCAGGATGTGGCGCGGAAGACATTGGCTGCCTATGCCAGCGCCTTGCGAGCGTTCTTTCGGTACGCCGAGGACTGCGGCCGGTGCCGTCCGGGCTTGGCCGCAGCGATCCCGTTGCCCCGTCAGTACTCCTTGGAGACCCTGCCAGCGGGCCCAGCCTGGGAGGACGTGCAGCGGCTGCTGGCCGCCACCGAAGGGGACCGGCCAGCGGATGTCCGGGACCAGGCCATCCTCCTGCTGCTCGCTGTCTACGGCCTGCGTTCGGGGGAAGTCCGCGGACTGCGCCTGGACGACCTCGACTGGGTGGCGGAAACGATGTGCGTCCGCTGCCCCAAGCCGGGGCGTACTCACCTGTATCCGTTGTCGCGGACGGTCGGTGACGCCATCCTGCGCTATGTGCGGGGCGTGCGTCCAGCCTCCCTGCACCGCGAGGTCTTCCTGTCCCTGCAAGCCCCGGCCCGACCGCTGAGCACGACCGGGCTCTGGCGCGTCGTCGGACCCCGCCTGCGACGGTTAGGCATCGATTCGCAGCGCAGCGGGCCCCACGCATTGCGGCATGCCTGTGCTCAGCACCTGTTGGATACAGGCTTCTCCCTGAAGCAGATCGGGGATTGTCTGGGACACCGGCACCCGGACTCGACCGCGGTCTACGCCAAGACCGGGCTCGGCGCGTTACGGGAAGTGGCCGCCTTCGATTGGGAGGGCGTGCTGTGACAGTCCGGGACGCCATTGAGCGTTACGTCGCCTGGAAGCGCTCCTCGGGAGCGCGCTTCCAAGCTGGCGCGAACGCACTCAACCATTACGCTTGCCTCGTGGGTAGCGAGACCGACCTCGACGAAGTCGGGGAGCACGAAGCCGCCGCCTTTCTGACCGGCTCCGGACCCTTGACCCCCACGCGAAGCGTCAAACGTTCGATTCTGGATGGCTTCTACCGCTACGCGCTGGGGCGCGAGCTGGCCAGCCGCTCGCCGCTGCCCGCGCTGGAGCCGCCACGCCCCCCTTCGGCCCCTCCGTATCTGTATAGCCGGGACGAGGTGGGCCGCCTGCTGGAGGCCGCGCAAGCCCCTCTCAAGCGTGTGCGGCAACTCGGGCCGCAGACGTTCCGCGCCTTGCTGCTACTGCTGTATGGCGCAGGCTTGCGTCTCGGGGAGGCCCTGCAACTCACCCATGCTGATGTCGATCTGGCCAACCTGCTGCTGACTGTCCGCAAATCGAAGTTCGGCAAGAATGTTGACCAAACAGAAATGTTGAGCTGGGCTCGCAAGAGCCTGTGAACAAAGGCCATAGAGCCCGAATCGAGCAACATAACTTTTTCCCTCTCAGCACCGTCTCCGTGTATCGGGAGAGAACCACCGTGACCTCACCAACCGACCGGAACAGTCCCGGGGAACCGACCCGGGATCCGTTCCAACCAATCATTTCTGCGTACGTTGCGTAGCTGGAACATGCGGGCCTATCCGGCAGCAGTATTGCTGCTTGTCGGGCCCGGCACGACGCTTTCTGACTTGGCTGGACAGTATCGGGACCGCGATCGACGCCGTGGACAGGCGTGTCAACCAGAAGGGAGCCTTCAACGGAGCACGGGACAGCTTGCCGGCTCTTCTCGGCAAGGTCTGAACGCCCATAGTTATGTTGCGCGATTCCGGCTGTATGGCCTTTTTTCACAATGGCTTACGAGCCCAGCTCAACATTTCTGTTTGGTCAACATTCTTGCCGTGATGTTGCGCGCAACATTACTACAAGACCCGTCTCGTCCCGTTGGATCCGACCCTGGGAAAAGCCCTGGCAGCCCATGCGGCCCGCACCCTGCCGGCGGATCCCGCCGGGGCGGCCGGGCACCCCTTCTTCGCCAACCGAGACGGCACGCCGCTACGCCAAGCGACGGTCCGCGGCCGCTTCCGGGTCGTGCGCGAAGCTGCTGGCATCCCGCTTCTGGAGGGAGCCCGCCGTCAGCCGTGTCTGCACGACCTGCGGCACGCCGCTGCCCAGCATCGGCTGGTCAGCTGGTACCGCCAGGGACAGGACGTCCAGCGCCTGCTGCCGGTTCTGTCGACCTACCTGGGGCACGTCAGCCTGGCCTCGACGCAGCTCTACCTGAGCATGACCCCCGAACTGCTGGGCGCCGCCTCGGCGCGCTTCGCGCGGTATGCCGAACCTCGCGGAGGCTGCCATGCGTGACAGATCCACTCTCGGTTTCTGGCTGCGCCGCTTCTTGGCGGAGCATCTGGTGAGCGAACGCAACCTGTCGCGCAACACCCAGCTCGGCTATCGCGACACGTTCACCCTGCTCGTGCCCTGCCTCGCCGAACAGGCCCGCAAGCCGTCCGAGCGCCTCGCTGTACGCGACATGGGCGCCGCGCAAGTGCGGGCCTTCTTGGCCGGCCTCGCCGAACAACGCGGCTGCTCGCCGCAAACCTGCAACCAACGCCTGGCCGCCATCCGCTCCTTCGCCCGCTTCGTGGCCAGCCGTGATCCCGAGCATCTCGAATGGGCCGGCCAGATCCGGGCCATCTCGGCGAAACGGGCGGATCCGCGCCCCGTGACCTACCTCGAGAAGCACGAAATGGACGCCCTGCTGGCCGTGCCGGACCGCACCACAGCCCAGGGTCGCCGCCAGTACGCAGTCCTTGTTTTCTTGTACAACACGGGCGCCCGCGTATCCGAACTGACCCGCCTGACGGTCGGCGACTTGCAGCTAGCCGATCGCCCGGAGTCCCATTCCCTTGTGACCCTGCATGGCAAGCGTGGCAAGATTCGCCGTGTCCCAGTCTGGCCCAGTACAGCCACTGTGCTGTCCGAACTGGCGGGCGACCGCCCTGCGGACGCCTTCCTGTTCCACAGCCGGACCGGTCATCCCTTCACACGGTTTGGTATCCGAGCACTGGTCAAACGGTGCGCCGAGGCTGCCGCGCAGCGGGTGCCCTCCCTGACGGCCAAGGCCGTTATCAGCCCCCACACACTGCGCCACAGCTGCGCCACTCATCTGTTGCGCGCCGGTGTGGATCTGAACACGATCCGTGCCTGGCTCGGCCACGTCAGCGTCGATACCACGAACATCTATGCCGAGGTGGATCTCGAGACCAAGGCCCAAGCGATCGCTTGCTGCGACCCGCCCAAGACGCAACCGGCACGGCCATGGAAGGAGGACAAAGGCCTGATTGAGTTCCTCCGGACGCTCTGAGGCCATCAGGATTATGTGAACCCGCAGAGCCCCCGTGCCTCGGCTTGGCAAGGGCTTACAGAGCGGAATTCACATAATCCTGAAATTCACATTTATCGAGAACGAGGCCTTCAATTGCCTGTCCTGCCAGGGCTACAATCTCAAGCACAATTTCGGGCTGTGGCGGCAATGCCGCGATGATGCCGGCACACGCCGCAACTTCTTCAATGATCTGCGGTGTCTGTCGCAGCGGTACTGGTTCCCGAACTGGACGAGTTTGCTCACCGAGATGCTGGCTGACCACGCCCCGCGGGCCGGCCCCGGGCTCACGCTCACATGAGATTGCGACCGAATTCCTCGGCGACCGCCGGACCCGCAGGGGGGCTCGCAGCAGAAGTCTGCCCCGAGGGTGCCGGAACTGCCGGTGAGGCGCTCGGAGCCGTCCACAGGTGTGCCACTCACTACTGCCGAGCCGCCACTGGTGCCCTCCCAACTTCTCTGCAACACCCCCGAACGCCCGGCGAGACGCCAACAGCCCATCTGCATCTCAGGTTTTGAGAATCGCTGACGCGCAGGAAGTCTCGTTGCGCTGCCCCTCGAATCGCAGCTATGCTAGCAGTCGCATCTCTAATCGGTAAGGTTTCGGATGGGGTATCTTTCAAGACACGGCTCGACGACGGCGATGCTGGCAATCGCTTCGGCCTTAGTCCCGTTTGGTGGTGATGCTGCGCCCGCATCGGATTCGCCGGGCGGTAATCCGCTAGGCCGAGACTCGGCCGCAATCCAAGCCGGGGACGAGCTATTCCACGAGCGCTGCGCGGTCTGCCACGGGCAGCGTGCGCAGGGCGCGATGGCCTCGAACCTGGTGAAAACCCGGAGCGTAAGGCGCGGATCGGAGAAGGCGCTCTTCCAACTGATACGGACCGGCATCCCTGGCACGGAGATGCCGCCACAACCTGACCTTCCCGAAGAGAGAATTTGGCAGGTCGTGTCGTATCTGCGGAACCTGGCGCTGCCCGGCCAGCAGCCGCCTTTGCCGGGAGATCTCGAGGCGGGTCGCGAGCTCTTCGGGAGCGCTGGTTGCGTGTCCTGCCATATCGTGAACGGTGCAGGCGGATTTCTCGGCCCGTCGCTGGACTCGATCGCAATCCAAAAATCCAGCGACCAGATTCGCAAGGACGTGCTGGAGCCCGACGCGGCCCTGGCTTACGGGTACGAATCAGTGGCGGTCGAGACCTCGGATGGCCGTCGGGTCGAGGGCGTCCTGAAAAACGAGGACACTTTCCTGGTCCTGGTCCAGACGGCGGATGGCGAAGTCGAGACATTCCGACGCAGCGAACTGCGCTCGGTCGACAAGCCGACCCGGTCCCGGATGCCCGAGGACTACCAATCCCGGCTGTCATCCGAACAGATCAGAGACCTGCTCGCCTTCCTTGACCGCCAGCGGGATCCGTTCACTCCTGTCGTGCGCGGTTTCGGCGTGTACTGATGGCAAACTCCATGCATGCTGTCCACGGCTTCCGGTGCGTCGCCACTACCGCGACGCTCGCATTGCTCGCCTGCGCAGGACCAGGCAAAGCACAGCCGATAGAGGAGCGCCACCGGAACCAGGCGAACTGGCTCAGCTATGACCGCGACAACACGGGTCGGCGCTATTCGGCACTGGACCAGATCAATCGCGACAACGTTTCCCAGCTCATTCCCAAGTGGATGTTCCAGTACAGCCCGCAGCAACTGAGGAGCGAAGCGACCCCTCTGGTGCGGGACGGGGTGATGTACCTAACGGCAGGCGGCATGCGGGCGTTCGCTCTCGATCCCGTCACCGGCCGGTCCATCTGGCGATTCGATTACCCCCACAGCCAGGAAGAGGGCCGCCAGAACCCCAACTGGAGCCGGGGGTTCGGAATCTCTGGAAACCGACTCTACGTGGGAACGCCGGATTGCCACGTGATCGCTCTCGACACTCGGAACGGCGCAATGCTGTGGCGGTCGCCCGTTACAGCCGACCAGCCGTGCTTCGGCTCGACGGGTGCGCCAATAGTCGCCAAGAACCGCGTGCTCGTGGGCATTCGGGGCGGAGACACCGGTCGCATCAGGGGCTATCTTGATGCCTTCAACGCCGAGACCGGGGTGCGAGAGTGGCGCTTCTACACAGTTCCGGCCCCGGGCGAGCGCGGTTCGGAAACCTGGCCGGACAACGACTCGTGGAAGGCCGGGGGCGGGACTCCGTGGACCAGCGGCACGTACGATCCGGAACTCGACTTGCTCTTCTGGCCTACAGGGAACCCGGGCCCCAAGGACTTCGACGGCCTGAATCGCGAGGGGGACAACCTCTACACGGCCACCTTGCTAGCCCTCCGCCCCGATGACGGTGAACTTGTCTGGCATTACCAGTACACGCCCCATGACGAGCACGACTGGGATGCCAATCAGACGCCCGTTCTGGTGGACGCCGAGTGGGAGGGCCGGCAAAGGAAGCTCCTGGTACATCCGAACCGGAACGCCTTCCTCTACGTGCTCGACCGCCAGACGGGCAAGTTTCTGAGGGCGACTCCGTTCGCCAAGCAGACCTGGCTCGACCGATTCACGCCCGAGGGCCGTCCGATACCCAAGCCCGAAGCGGCGCCCAGCCCGGCTGGCGCGCTCGCCTGCCCCGATATTCACGGCGGCACCAACTGGCAGTCGCCCACATTCCATCCGGGAACGGGATTGTTCTACGTGATGTCCCGGGACGCGTGCGGCGTGTACTTCCGCACCGGACACAGCATCGATCACTTGGAGACAGGAGCCGAGAACTTCCTTCGTGCCATCGACCTCGGGACCGGGAAGCTCCGCTGGGAGATCCCGATGCTCGGCGTGGAGAGCCGAGAGGTTATGTTCGCCGGGGTCATGTCCACCGCCGGCGGGCTGGTGTTCTTCGGAAGCCGGGACGGCAACTTCATGGCGGCCGACGCGGCAACGGGTAAAGTCCTCTGGCACTTCAACACTGGCGGCACCATACGGGCTTCTCCAGTGACCTACGAAGCGGACGGCCAGCAGTACGTCGCAATCACGACCAAGAGCGGGGTCTTTGCATTCGGGCTGTTCGAGTAGCTAGGTGGATTTCCAGAAGCGCCCGGCCGGACGTCGGTAGCGGGCCTTCTTACCAACTGGTCGGGGGCGTCTGTCTGGTGCGAGCGAATCGCAACCGCATCGGGCCCCCTAGCGCTAGGTCCGGCCCATCGTGATTCGCAGGTTCCTCGCCGAGCCTTCACACCGGAAGTGCCGCCTCGCGTTGTAGCGTCGACCCACATTGCACGCATAGTCCGAATACTTTCTGGTGGAATCCGAAACCTGAGTGGTTTTTATTCCGTCCCAACGAATACAACATTCCTGTTTTATTCGGAATATTCATCATGTTCATTCGATCTGTTCGTCGAGTTCTGTTGTATGGTGCGATATTCGGCTTCGCCAACGGAGCGTGGCAATCGGGTACCGCGATCCTGAAGTCGATTGGCACGGCAGCGCCCCGCGAATCGTCAGTGTTCCAGTCCGAGTCGCGGACCGAAACTTCAGGGCACGCTGCGAGGGGGGGTCGGACACGGCGCATCGCCAATGCTCTGCACGAGGGCCAAGGCGCAAATCTCGCGGCCTTCGAGGAGTTTCAGCGGAGCTCGAGCGAGTTCTGGATGCTCAAGTACGAAGCGGAGCTCGAAGCTGCCGCAGAGCGCATTGGACGGGAGACGGAAGAGGCGCTCGACGTCGCGGCTAGAACGAATGCAGCGGCGCAACTCGATGCCGAACGCTCTGCCGAGACGCAGCTACGCACGCACTACCACGAGGCGGCCCGCGTGGCTGCGAAGCAAGCCGAGGCTAGTGCAGCGTCGGCCGCGCGTATCTCAACGGAGCAGTCTGCGACGGATCTGCTCGCGGCGGAGCGGATCACTCGCAAGCAGCAGGCGGCGAACGAGGCTGCGGCCGGCCGCATCGCGATGCAGCAAGGGATCGCAGACCGCCGAGCAGCCGAAATCATCGTCCGGCAACAGACTGGATTGAATCGTCGAATGGGCGAACGGATCGCTCGCGAGCAATCCGAGTTGAATCGCGAATCGGTCAAGCACCGAGTCATGCAACGTGGGCACTCGCTACCAGTCGCAAAGCCGGGGATTGACAGGTTCTAAGGTCCCGCCGGTCGAATGACGTCCATACCAAGCCGGCTGCAACGAACTCAGCGAATCGCGGTGCCTTACCTTGAAGATGGCGCCTTCCAATTGGGATGGGCAACATGCGCCCGTCCCATGATCTCTTCGATCTCCTTGACGACCTCCGGGTGGTTCCGGGCTACGTCGTACTTCTCGCTCGAATCGCGCATGACGTCGTAGAGTTCGAGCCGTCCGGTCAGCATCGGCTTGCGAACACCCTTCCACTTTCGCAACCGGACGGCTTGGGACGACCCGCCTTCATAGAATTCCCAATACAGGTATTCCTGCGGTTCCTGCTCGTCGGGCCGGCCGAGCAAAATCGGCGCGAAACTGACCGAGTCGGTGTTGGCCGGCGTCTCGACGCCTGCCAGGTCGGCGACGGTGGCCATGAGGTCGCCGAAATAGCCGATATGGCTCGAAACCCGTCCCGGCTGAATCGTTCCCGGCCACCACGCAAGGAACGGCACCCGGATGCCGCCATCGTAGAGATCCCGCTTGATGCCCCTCAGCTCGCCCGAAGGATGGAACTTGAGCAGGTCGTGATTGGACTCGTTGTGAGGTCCGTTGTCGGACGAGAACATCACCAGCGTGTTCTTTTCGATTCCCAGTTCGGCCAGCCTCTGGAGCAGTGCTCCGACATCCCGGTCCATCCGCGTAATCATGGCCGCCTGCCCCTTGTCGGGATTCGGCCAGTCCTCGCGATCGTAGACTCCGTACTCGGGCACCTCGGCCCCGTCACCTGTCGCGCGAGTACCCTCGTTGTTCGCGTGGGGAATCGTGAGTGCCAAGTAAAGAAAGAACGGAGAATCCTTCTGCTCCTCGACCCAAGTCATCGCCTCGCGCATGATCACGTCGTGCGAATAGTCGTTCCGCTCGGTCGCCCAGCCGCCGGCGAAGCCGCCGTAGACGCGTGAGACGCGTTCTACCTTGTTCCTGAGCGGAGCTTTCTCCAAACCACGCCAGAGGAATTCCGGGTAGTAGTTGTGGGCGTGGACCTGATTCAGGTAGCCGAAGAAAGAGTCGAATCCCTGCTTGAGAGGATGCCCCTCCAAGCCGACCTCGCCGAGCCCCCACTTGCCAAACAATCCGGTGGAGTAGCCCGCCGACTTGAGCACCTCTGCTACGGTCACGTCCTCGTCGCGGAGCGACTGGGCGGTCATGTCGGGTCCCGGGGCGTTACCCCGGACATGCGTGTGACCCATGTGCTGACCGGTCATCAGGACGCTGCGAGACGGCGCGCACACGGTCGCCCCAGCGTAGAACTGTGTGAACCGGACCCCTTCCGCTGCCATTCTGTCCAAGCCGGGAGTCTTGATGAGGTCCTGGCCGTACGACCCCAAGTCTCCGTATCCCAAGTCATCGGCGAGGATGAAAACTACGTTCGGGCGATCCGTGTTCGTGGCCGCGAAGGCGGCTGTGGCCACCACCATCGACGCAAGGGCGACGACGAGTTTGGTTCGGTGCATCAAAACCTCCAGGGAATTCGATTCTATCGCCCAGCGCGTCGCGGCCCCCACTCGGTCGCCTCGAGGAACGCCAGCAGATCGGCCAACTCGTCCCGGCTCAGCTGGTCGGCGAGACCGGAAGGCATGACTGAGACCGTTCCCGGCCGGATCTCTTCGATGGAGGAACGGGCGAGCCGCACCTCGTTGTCAGCATCCAGCGCCAGCAGCAAGTGCGTCTCGGTCTCTTCGAGCCGGACGCCGCTGTAGCTCTCGTCGCTAGTCACCGCGACGACGGGCTCGTAGCTTCGGACGAAGCTAGCGCTCGGATAGACGATCGCCTCGAGCAGGTCCCGCCGCTCTCGAATCTGACCGATTCTTGTTAGGTCCGGGCCGATCTTGCCTCCTTGATAGCCGATCGCATGACAGGCTATGCACGCGGTCTCGCTGCTGTTGAAAACGGCCTGGCCTCGAACGATGTCACCCAGAGGAAGCGTACCGAGCATTTCAGCGAGCTCGGCATTCTGATCCTCGAGTCCGGCCACCTCGCCGACCAGCAGCGAATCAACCTGATCTCGAACTTCCGGCGGGAATCCGCGCACTGCCGCCGCGACGATGTCGGCCCGTAGGTTAGCGAGGCCACTGGCTCGCGCGAGACTGTTCGCAAAGAGGGATCCGATCTCGCCGTCGTTCGATTGCCCGAACGGCGCCACGAGTCGCGGCAGCTCCATCGGTCCGGCTGCGGGGAGCAACTGGGCTAGCGACAGCAGCTGGCTGCGGTCGAGGTGAACCTGCGAAAGCACCCTGGCGGCTGCTCCCCGTGCCTGGACCGCAGCGGACGGCAGCACTTGCTCGACTGCAAGCTCGTACAAGGCCGGCTCCAGCCCTTCGACTGCCCCCGCCGCCGCGTCTAGCGCCCGAATTCGAATCGCTGCGTCAACCGATTCATTGCGCGCCAGGGCGACCAGCGCTTTGTCCAGTACCGGTAGCCCCTGTTCGGGTCTCGGCAGGCGCCGAGCTGAAAGGAGCGCAGCATCCCGAGTGTCGTCTCGCCCGAGCGCAGTCGCAATCGCTGATTCCCACCCTTCGGGCGGCTCGTCCAAGGAAACGGCCGCCATGGCAGCCAATGCGGCTGCTCGGGCGGTCACGGGCCCGCTTCCCCCCGCTGTGCGGGCTAGCAGGGCTTGAACCTCGGGATTTCCCGCGAATGTCTCAAGCTGCTGCGCCAGTCCCTCCCCGTCCCGGATCGGGCTCGCATTCAGGCGCCTTTGTAAGTAGCCGGCCAGACGGCCTCCCCATTCGGGATGCCGCGCAGCAATCCAATTGGAGGCCTGGGAGACCAGTGGTTCGGACGAATTCAGTAGTGGCATGACCGTAGCCGGATCAAGCGAAGGCGTTCGCATCTGATCGAGAGCGATCAACGCAGCCCTCCTTGTCCTGGCGGACTCCGCGGAGAGGCCTATTCGCGTCGAGCGGGGATCGGCAATCTCAATCAGCGCGTAGACAAGCGAATGCGTCAATATCTCGTCCTCGGCACCTGCTGCCGCGTCGAGCAGCGAGTTCACCGCGGCAGGGTCACCGATCCGGCCCAAAGCTTCAGCCGCTACGCGCTTGACGGCGTCAGAGGGATCCTGCAGGAGACCGACCAACGCTCCGACAGACTGCGCGTCGCGATGTACTGCGACGGAATGCGAGGCTGCCTGACGCACGCTTGCGGATTCGTCCGCAAGCGCCACCCGCACGGCAACCCGCGCCTCTTCTGTATCGATTCTGGTCAGGGCCCACACGGCATTTCGTCGAATATTGGCCGAGGAGTTCCTGCTCAATGCTTCGCCAAGCTTGGCAACCGACTGCTCCGTAGAGACCGCCGCCAGTGCCCGACGGCGCACTGCCGGACGGGAGTCGTCGAGCAGTTCGATCAGACTCGCCGGATTCGCCGAGACCCAGTCGAATTCCTTCCCCAATGGATCAGGCGGCGGAACCGAGCCTTTCCTGCGAATTCGATAGATGGCACCTAGAACATCGGGTTTCGTCAGTTGCGCAGTCGGGCAGCACAGCTTGTACCAAGCGCCAGTGTCAACGACCAGCAGGCTCCCGTCCGCATCCTCCATGACGTCGGTTGGATGGAAATCCCGGCTTTCCGAGACGAGAAAATCCGCATCCTCGGTCACGAAGGTCGCGCCGCTGGGCATGAGCTTGTGCGACGTGACCTTGCGCAGGTTGAAGGAAGTCACGAACAGCCGCCCTCGAAATTCCTCGCCGAAGACTCTCGATTCGTAGCGCGCCAGCCCGACCGGGGCTGCACCGCCCATGTGTGTCATGACGGAGAGGTAGCCACCTGTCATCGGGTGGCCGTCGGTCACGCCATGAACCTTGCCGTACACTCCCCCGTAGACGGCATGGACCATGCCGTCGCGCCGGCCAAGTTGAGGGTGGATCAGGAAGGTTGATGTAAGCAGCCTCTCGCCCTCGGGGGTGAAAGCTACCTCTACCGGGTTGTCCATCCCACCAGTCAGGACCGGCTCGACCGGTCCGCCTCCGTCGCGCCGTCTGAAGACATGCGCAGCCCTCGTGACAAACGGCTCCCCGGCCGGCCGCTCGTAGGTCTGCTCAGCGAAGGCTCCCTTCGTCCAATAGATCCAACCGTCGAGGCCGAGATACGGGCCGTGCAGGTCATTGGCGCAGTTGGTGAGCGTCTTGGCGTCGAACCATTCCTCGCGCTGGTCGGCCACGCCATCCCCGTCGGTGTCGGTCAGCTTCCAGATGCTGGGCGGAGCTGCCACGTAGACCGAGCCGTCGTGCCAAAGGACACCTTCGGGGAACATCATCTTGTCGGCAAACACCGTCCGCTTGTCGTAGCGACCGTCACCATCGACATCCTCCAAGCGCAGGATGCTGTGCGGGCGCTCAGCAAGTTGCTTCGTGACCTCGTCATTCGACCCGGACGATTCGGCTACATACAGGTAGCCCTGATCATCCGACGAAAGGATCATCGGCCGCTCGACAAGCGGTGGACCTGCAACAACCTCGATTTCGAATCCATCAGCGACCCAAATCCCTTCAGTGCCATCGGTGCCGAGCGACCCGCAGGCAAACAAGAATGCGCACAGACAGAACAGTGAAGCGATGGGGCGGGTCATGGCAATACCTCGAAACAGGCGGCACGGGCAGCCAATTGGACGAGCCAAGGCCGCAATGCACCGGCGTCTAATCGTATCGCCATCCCACGCGCGGAATCAGCCCGTTGTTTCCCGGACCTCCAGACTGCGGGCAGAATTCTGGCATGCAGAATCAACCTGAACCCGGATACGAAAAAAAGACGAATATAAATTAAATATCGTATTGACATCGAATCTCCTATTAGCGAAACTCAGGTAAAGGATCGTACCATCCCATGCGGGCGGGGCAGAGATCCGGTCGGAAACAACCCATGACACTCGATTCAGAAACTCTCGCGATCGCGCGCGCCCTCGCGATTTCTTTCCCTGCTGTCCTCCTAGTCGCCCAAATCTGCAGGGAATGCGGAGCGAACGCACTTCGCATGCGACTGCACGTGCTGGATGCGGAACTGTTCGAATTCGCCCGGCGCGGGCGCGTCGGCACTGGAGAGCCGGCGTACGCAATGCTGCGCGACAGCATCCGGAGCATGATTCGCTTCTCGCATCGAATCAGCCTGACCCAGCATCTTGCAACGGTCCTGTTCAACCGCCCGCCAGTGCCAACTCAATTCGTAGAGCGTTACTCGCAAGAGTGGACAGTAGCCCTGGCGCAAGTCAGGAATGACGTGACTCGTGCGGAGTTAGGGAGTCTCCACGAGCGACTTCTGATCGATGTCAGCGGATACATGACGCTAGGTGCTGCTCCGCTCGCGTCGGTGCTATCCGACGCAATTCCACTGCGGACGGTCTTCGCCAGGTGCCATCGCTTCGCCCTCCGAAACGCCAGCCTTGTCGAGGCGCAGGCGCGTTACGAGGATCGGTTGCCGGCCGCCGCGTGAGCAGGTTGTCGCACGCCGCTGCAACGGCCCTCTCGGTGCGCGGGACCAAGCGCAAAAGGACAGGCTTCGTACCCGGCCTCGTTGGGATTCCTGAAGGCAAGCGCATGGGATATCAGCTGATCTGAGATACCTTCCCCGTGGAGCCATTTCTAAGGGCTGCGGATCCCTGTTGAGCGGCCCGACCCTGAACTTGAGGTCGCCGCCAGATTTCCGAACGCTAAGACGCGGCACGAAGTCATCGTCGGGAACTCGTGGGCTTCAACCATCGCATGCAAGTGGCTGGACTCGCGCGAGATGCCGGAATCTGCATCAACATAGATCACTTGAGGAAATTCGCGTCTTGCGACGAGAGGACCGATCCGCCTACCCTGCGCGACAGCCCGTCCTGGGTCCGCATGTTGCGTCCGTCCGGGAGTCCGGGGTGCTGTCGCGACGGCGCCAACGGAAGGGCAGGCTTGAGGCAGGACCGTTGCCATGCCGGCAGTTGATGCGATCTTCGCTGCCAACGCGCCGACACTGTGCCACTCCCAGACCTCGACTTCCTGAACCCCTCCAACAAAGCAATCGGGGCACAACCCGGTCGGGCAGCACCGGTCGACAGCCGGAAACTCCAAACGGGAGCGGTCCGACCAATGGTTGCGGAAGGGAGGACCGTTCCCTTGCCGCCCTCGACGCCAGTGCCGCTGTCCCACCTTTCCAGGCAGTCATTGAGGATCGGAGGGCAAGCCCGGTCGCGGGAGCCCCGGGCCAGGCGCATCCAACCGACTGCCGACAGTAGACTAGTTCGGAACATGCCACCCCGATTGCTTCGCAGACTGCCCCCTGTGCTGACCGCCCTAGCAGGATTGACCGCGATCGCGCTCGGCCAGCAGGAACCAGCACCCCGCCCCGTTCGCAATGACGTGCCTCAAAATGGCACCGAACTGCTGGTGTTTCGCCACCAGAAGCTATACAAAGGCGGCCATGAGGCCTACTTCCGGCTAAGCCGCCATGGCGTCTGGCCGTGGTTCGAGAAGATCGGTAGCCGAATCGTCGGGCAGTGGAAGGTGATTCATCCGGACGGGTCGGCCGAAGATTCAGAATTCGATCACGGCTATCGACTGGCTCGATACGCAAGCTATGACCACTGGAAGGCGACCCGCCAAGGTCACCTTCTGCTCGGTGGGGACGGACCCGACTACCACCGCAGCCGTGAGTCGTTGCAGGCGCGCAGCCACTACAGTGCAGGATCTGACGGTGCGCACTTCCTCGAAGGCGTCACGGCTTCGACGAGGGTCTACTACATGCCCGCGCTGGACGAGTCGTACTCGCCCAACCCGGCAACACCTCCGAGCGATGCCCGCCCGGTTCGCAATGACGTCAACTGGCCTGCCCCGGAAATTATCGTCGTTGAGCGTTCGAGGGTCGACAAGGGGGCGGCGGACGGCTTGATACGCGCCGCAGTCGACAAGATCTGGCCGTACTTGGAGAAAGTCGGCGCCCGGATCGTGGGCCAGTGGAAGGCCGTCTATCCGGTTGAGAGCGGATTCCCGGAGCACGCGGACCAGGACGAGATCTTCTTCATGGTGCGCTACGCCGGCTACGAACACTGGAAAGCGGCCCGGCCCGCCGAGATTGCCGCAATGGGAGGCGACGGCCCGGACTACGAGGCTTATCGGGCAACCTTGGATGCGCATGAAGAGGTCACGCGAAACCGGTCAGTCACATTCCTCGAAGGGTACATGTACCAGAGCCCTCCGAAATACCTGCCTGGACTCCGGGGGGATTACCGAAAGGCCGAGTGAGCCTCGCACAGGCTCCCAAGCATCGAACCCACCCCAATGGGAACAAGCAGGGCCCTTCGCCAGTTCGGACCTTTCTGGTCGCCGGGATCGCGAACTCGGCCGGGACATTGCAATACCAGGAGCAGAAACAATCTGGTCAATTCGCCCCAAGGGCGCATGCTCGCTTGACAACAGCGGCTCGGGCGTCCGCAGAATTAGTGTCATGCTGAATCGGCTAGGTCTCAGTCTGTCCAAACTCTCCCTACTCGCCACCATCGCCATCGCCGCTCCCGCCGCCCCTCCCAACGTTGTTTTCTTCCTAGCCGACGATCTCGGCTGGCGAGATCTCGGCTGCTATGGAAGCCAGTACTACGAAACGCCAAGCATCGACGGTCTGGCGGCGTCCGGCGCAAGATTCACCCAAGCATACGCGGCCTGCCCTGTCTGCTCACCAACTCGCGCGAGCATCATGACTGGCAAGTACCCAGTTCGCAACCGGGTGACGGACTGGATCAGCCCGTCGGGCAGCAACCAGCCCGAATCTTGGAATCGCAACACAATGATGCTTCCTGCCCCGTACTCGGACCGCATGCCGCTCGGCGACCTCACGCTCGCAGAGGCTTTCAAAGAGAGCGGCTACGCCACGTTCTTCGGAGGCAAGTGGCATCTAGGCCCGGAGGGCTTCTGGCCTGAAGACCAAGGATTCGACTTCAACAAGGGAGGTTGGGAGCACGGAGGCCCCTGGGGCGGGGACAAGTATTTCGCGCCCTACGGCAACCCGAATTTGTCCGACGGGCCGCCCGGGGAATTCCTCCCCGAGCGCCTGGCCCGCGAGACAGCGCGGTTCATCGAATCAAGCCGGGACAGGCCGTTCCTCGCCTATCTGTCGTTCTATTCCGTCCACACTCCACTGATGACAACCAAAGCGCTGGAGGCGAAATATACAGCTAAGGCGGGAAAGCTCGCGTTCTCCGGCCCGCGCTGGATCAGGGAGAGCTTTCGCGACGCGAGACAAGTCCAGGATCACGCAGTCTATGGCGGCATGGTCGAGGCTCTCGACTCGGCGGTGGGGACGGTGCTCAAGGCCGTCGCCGACAGCGGCCTGCAGGAACGCACCATCGTAGTCTTCATGTCGGACAACGGCGGCCTCAGCACTTCGGAAGGCTCTCCAACGGCGAACTTGCCGCTACGCGGAGGTAAGGGGTGGATGTACGAGGGCGGCATACGAGAACCGATGATCATTCGCGCTCCGGGCGTCGCCCGTCCGGGAGCGGTAGTTGGCAAGCCCGTAACAAGCGTGGACTTCTACCCGACGCTCCTTGAACTCGCCGGCCTACGCACTCGCCCCGACCAGCACCTAGACGGAGAGAGCATGGTGCCGCTGCTGCGCGGTGAGGACGTCAGCCGCTCCCCGATGTACTGGCACTATCCCCACTACGGAAACCAAGGCGGCGCCCCCAGCGCGGCGATCAGGGCAGGCGACTGGAAGCTCATCAAGTGGTTCGAAGATGGGGCCATCGAGCTCTACCACTTGGCAAACGACCCGGGCGAGCGCTACGACCTGTCCGCTCTAAGGCCGGAGAAGGCTGAGTCGCTCCGGATGCGACTCGACACCTGGCTGGCCGAAGTCGACGCGAACATGCCATCAGCCAATCCCTCGTACGACGCGGGAAAGCCGTCCGGACGCCTGCCTCCCGACGAGCGCTAACTAGAACGGGGCTCGGCATTGCTTCATTCTCTGAGCAGCGAGCTTCTACATCACTAGATCCAGGCATGTGCATGAGGAGGCCGAGCAAATCCAGGATCTGGACGCGCAGCACCGAGCGGTCCGTAGGACCTGCCCACCGCCGGCCATCTCGATGAATCAGCCAGTCACCTTAGAAGCTTCGTCCGGCAGGATCGGGAGCGACAAGATGACTGCAGCCACCGGACTCGGACCGACGCCACGCCGCATCGGCAGCGCATCGCGCAGTCGCTCGATCTGACGGGGATCGCTACCCTCCCCAGGTACTTCGATATGGACAAGGCCCGGCTTCACTCCATTGACACAGATACCGTCCTGAGCCACCTCGCGTACAACACCAATCGTGAAGCTCTCGATCGCACCCTCATATGCTGCGCAAGCCACGTATTCACTGGGCGAGCCCGTTAGAGAGGCAGCCGACGACACGTTGACTATCGAACCTCCAGCCGAGACATGTCGTCGGCTCATGCTCTTGATAGCCTTCGTTGTGCGAAACATTGTTCCAAGCGCGATTGCATTGAAGATTGAGGTCCAGCGAGCCCTGTCCATGTCCGCGAGTCGAGGGGAGGGCGCCAGCACGCCGGCGTCGTTGACGACTCCCGCCAATTCTCTGAACTGGGCATCTGTTGTCGTGCAAAGCCGTACCACGTCTTTGACTCGGCCCAATTTCGCTTGGACAGCGATGCCAACTCCCCCACGTCCTCGAAACCGATCCGATACCGCTGCGGCCGGAACCCAAATCAAATAACATACTGAAACTAAACCACTTGCATCTATTTCGTGTCTCGTTCACTCAGGCTATCCCTCATCCCGGAAAACACGAGAGTGAACAACCGGAACCTGCCGCGGTCGAGACCCGCCTGCGGTCAGTTCGGGCTAGGAATCGCACCAGCTCACATCTCGTCTGCAAGCCCGGATCGATGGAAGAATTGCCGTATGGGAAGCCCGCAAACTTAACGACGTCAAGGGCCCTCCGAGGCCGATTTGATTGTGATGGGCGTGTCCCGTGGAGCCCATCCGGGACCGAGCCCCGGAAGTTCCACTCCGACGTCGGATGTATTGACGCAGACCGAATTGTCCCGCAGAGACAGAATCCAACTTGCAGGAACGAGTGTGGATCATGCGTTGTCGTCTCGATACCCTCGTTGGCCTCGCAACCGAATCAAACCCTTTGGAACTAGACCCAGTCGGGCAGCAGTTGCCTGAGGTGGTGCCGGAAGTGAACCAGATTCTCCGCCACGAGCTCCCCGAGCGTCATGACGCCCTCTTCCCCGATACGGCACCGTCTGGTCTGGGATTTCTCCGGGATGCGCTCAATGACCCTAGCCAAGTGCAGGTTGTAGGCACGCCACAGGGCTAGCTGCTCGCGCCAGTCGGCGCTGGCGTAGTCTTGCCGTTCGACCCAGCGCGCCTGATCGTGGCTGGGAAAGTCGAGTTCGTCGACGAGCTGTGCCCGGATGAAGCGCTGGTGGTTGTTCGCGGCCGAACCAGTCAGATGGCCCAGGATCTCCGCCTTCGACCACTTTGTCGGAGCCGGTCTGTCGGTCACCTCCGCACCGGCCATCCGCTCCAGACGCGGTGTCACAGACTCGACGATGTCCCTTAGCTCGTCCGGCGCTTTCACTGCCCCCAATCGTCAGCCTAAGGGGGCAGCGCGCAGACCCTTCCAAGTGCTAAAGCACATCGCGATCAGCAGCAAAGCAAGGGGAAAGCCGGTGATGAGGGCGGCCGTCTGCAGCGCCACCAGTCCGCCGCTCACCACAAGGGTGATGGCGACGATTCCTTCGAACGTGCACCAAAAGACGCGTTGGGCGACCGGCGCGTCGAGCTTGCCTCCGGCGGTGATGGTGTCGATCACCAGCGATCCGGAATCGGAGGAGGTGACGAAGAAGACGACCACCAAGACGATGCCAACGCCCGAGGTGACACTGGCGAACGGCAGCAGATCAAGCATTCTGAATAGGGCCAGCTCCGGCTGCTGTGCCTGCACGGCCTCGACCACTCCGGTGTGGCCCTCGTCGAGATAGAGCGACAGCGCCGTTGCACCGAACGCGTTCATCCAAAGCGCGGAGAGCAGCATCGGGACGACCAGCATGCAGCCGACGAGGCCGCGCACGGTGCGGCCGCGCGAGACCCGCGCGATGAACATGCCGACGAACGGCGACCACGAGAGCCACCACGCCCAGAAGAAGGTGGTCCAGCCATGCATGAAGTCGAAGTCATCGCGGCCCACCCAGTTGCTGAGCGGCCCAATCGCCGCAAGATAGTGGCCGATGCTGACAACGAAGCCGGTAATCAGGTCGAGGGTTGGCCCGACCGCGAGCACAAACGCGAGCAACAGCAGGGCCAGCACCAAGTTGGCCTGACTCAGGCGCTTGACGCCCTTTTCCATCCCTGCGACCACCGACGCGAGCGCGATGAACGTAATTGCGGCGATCAGCAGCACCTTAGTGGTGTCGGTCGCTGGTACGCCGAACAGGTGGGCCAGCCCCGCCGCCGTCTGCTCGGCACCCAGACCGAGCGAGGTTGCCAGCCCAAAGAGCGTGGCGAAGACGGCGAGAATGTCGATGACATGGCCGGACCGGCCCCACACTGCGTCGCCCAAGACTGGGTAGAATGCCGACCTCAGGGTCAGCGGCAAGCCGAGGTTGAAGGCGGCGAAGGCAAGTGCGAGAGCGACCACCGCGAAAACAGCCCAAGGGTGAATGCCCCAGTGGAAGATGGCAGCGGCAACGGCAAGGCTCTGCGTGGCGTCGAACCCGAGCGGCGGATTCCGAAAATGCTCGATCGGCTCCGCGACTCCGAAGAACATCAGGCCGATGCCGATCCCGGCCGCGAACAGCATGGCAAACCACGACCAGGTGGAGTATTCCGGCTTAGCGTCAGGACCGCCCAAGCGGACGCGACCGAAGGGCGACACCACCAAGAAAACGCAAAAGAGAACGAAGACGTTGCTGGTGGCCATGAACACCCAGTCGAACGTCGAGGTGAGCCAAGCGTATAGCGCGGCGAAGGCACCCGCGGCGCCGTCCCGGAAGGCGAGCACAACGGCTACGAACGCGATGATGGTGAGGCTGGAGACGGCGAAGACCGGGTTGTGGATGTCGAGGCCAAGGAACTGGACGTTGTCCCGACCGAGCTCGTAGTCGGTCTGCACGGCAGTGGCAGTAAGGGCCTTGCCGGATGGAGCCTGATCTCTCACTGAAAGATCCCGATCCGCGGGCAGGCTGCGCCGAACGCGCGAGTCTTATTCCGCGGCGTTTCCCATAGGAGGTCGACACGGAGGTCGCTTACGCAGTCGAACCCGTTCACCTTGCGCTGCACGCAGATCGGCAGAGTGACTGTCGCCGGGCAGCTGGTCGCGTGCAGCGTCATCTGGATGACGGCGAGACCCTTCTCGTCGACTGCAACATCGTAGATGTGGCGGAGTGGGTGGATATTGACTCGGATATCCGAGTCTACGGTGGTCGAGGGCCGCTCGACGATCTTCCGGTTGAGATTCCACGTCCCAGCCCGGCTGGGCTCGATTGGCGGCGTGTGGGTTGATGAAGCAGGGTCACTCTGGCCAGCCAGCCCCACAGGGCCCAGACGAGTCAGGGCACGGTTGTCGAATATGGACCGGGCCGGCCGGCCGTCGACGGTCAGCCACGAAATAGGAGGGACCTCAGGCGGCAGCGCATGCCCGTCCGCGCGCGGCGGAATGACCAGCTGGCCCGCTTGAAGCGGGTCGGGTAGTCGCGCGCACGGGCGAAGATAGCTACCCAGACACACGTCGAAGCCTTAGGCGTGGGCGCGACCTAGATGTTGTCTCCTGGCTGTTTCCCAGGTGGGCGACATCGATCAGCATGGGTAAATCTTGTCTGTCTGCGATCGTAGCGCACGCGCCATTGGGGCGCACGACGCTCCAGTCGGCTGCAATCCTAGCAGCCGGAGGCGGCAGTCTCCACGTTCATTCGGATGAGCGGACGCCCTGATCACGCCGCAAGAGGCACTCAGCATCGTCTCAGCGAGCATCATTGGTCGCGGAGTTGCATGGAAAGGTTGCAGCCAGCGAAGGTGCAGCCGAAGTGCAGCCACTTCATCAAAGGATGTACGGATGCCTTGACGATGGACCGACTGCATCGCGCAGGTGCGAAACAACAGGGCGGCATCGCCCCAGCCGTGTGCACACCTGCCGGACGCAGCAGCGCCCCAGCGAGTACTGCCCCCGGCACAGGTGTGCAGCCGTGCAGACGGCCGGCGAGTCTCCCCGGCACTGCAGCAGGCGACGGTCCCGCACGCCGCGGATCCGACGGCGGTTGACCTTCAGAGCATCGCAGCCCGCCGGCTGGCCTTTTCGTCACCGGTGGCCACGGTCAGGATCCGAGCTGTGGGTGCGTGGCCCAGACGCCTTCAAATCGGCCGGCGCCTCATCATTGTGGAATCCGTGCCCGGCCCCCTGCGACTTAGCGTTCCTACGCGGGATCCGTCCACACTGTTTCGCCTTGCCAGGCTGACAGGGCGTTCTTCCATGCTTGATGTCGGTCGCGCAGATCTTCCAAGTGGGTCGCATGGGCTTGAGAAGTAGCGAGGTTCCGTTCCTCTTCCGGATCAGCTTCGAGGTCGTAAAGCTCTTCGTAACCGGGCTGGCCGTCAAGGTAGAGGTTGTATTTCCAGCGCTCGGTGCGGACGCCCTCGGTGCGCGGGATCGGGATCCCCTCCCGCTGCCAGAGGAACTCGTAGTACCAGTCCTTCCGCCACGGCGGTGATTCGCCGGCGAGCAGCGGCACGACACTGCGCCCGTTGGTTGAAGTATCGATCTCGAGGTCCGCGAGTTCGATGATCGTCGGCGCGATATCGATATTAAGCGTCATCTCGGCTCGCCGCCGTCCCATCCTCTTGGGGTTGCGCGGGTCCCAGATGATTAGGGGCGCGCGGATCGATTCCTCGTGAATAAAGTACTTGCCTGCCCATCCCCGCTCCCCGAGGAAAAACCCATTGTCCGACGTGTAGACAATCACCGTGTTGCCGCCGAGACCGGATTCGTCAAGCCAGGCGAGCAGGCGCCCGACCTGCACGTCCACTCCGGTGATCAGACGGTAGTACCTCTTCATGGCCTCCTGCCAGGTGTCGGGAGTCGGGAACCGGCGCTGCTGCCGGATACGTCCCTCGTAGCCGTCCCTCAGAAACTCGGGAAGCTCGTCGTAGTAGCGTGGGGCAAGCTTCTTGAACTGTGGAATCTCTACTTCGCCGTATAGATCGTCGTACTCGGGATCGTTGATGAAGAACGGAGGCACACGATCTTGGACATGGGGCGCCTTGAAGCTGACCGATAGGCAGAATGGCTGATCCGAGTCGCACGTCGCGAGGAATTCCAGCGCTTGGTCGCCGATCATCCCTGTCAGGTGCCGCTCTTCGCCGTCGATCTGGTGAATATATTGCCCTTGGCCGGAGAAGCCTTCGAAATGGTCGAATTGGTCGCTCGGAAGTGTGCGGCCGATTCCGTACTTACCTACAAACCCGGTTCGGTAACCCGCTTTTCTCAGGCGGACTGGGTAGCTCCGAGCGTGAAGCTCGTTCGACATCGACGTTGCGAATCCGTGCGTGCCGTGGCAACTCGCATACAGCCCAGTGAAGATCGACGTCCTCGAAGGCGCGCAGAGGGACGTCGTGACAAAGTGGTTCTCGAAGAGCACGCCCTCCCCAGCCAGCCGATCCATGTTCGGGGTCTTGATGATGGAGTTGCCGGTCGCGCCGAGCATGTCCCAGCGCTGGTCATCGGTAACGATGACGATGATGTTGGGACGGCTGGCTACGGTCTCGCGTTCAGATGCGCAGCCCATCGCCGCCGCAGGCGCGACCGAGACTGCCTGCCGGAAAAAGTCCCTTCGCGAATGACGAAGCATGGCGCGTTCGGACCAACAGCGTACCAGACGGCTTTTCCCGGCGGAATTCCCCTGCGTGACGTAGCAAGATTCGGATTCGGCCTAGTCGCAGACCAACCACCACTCCGCTCTTGAAGCGCCTTCGGGGGTAGCCGGAACGTCCCCAGAAGGCCATCGGCACCCTACCAAGTGCCCTCGGTTCGACGGACGCCATTGACCGTGGAAGATCCCTCCTGCACCAGGCAGATTCATCTCCCCCGCGCTGCTCCGCTACTGCCGAGAAGGCAGTCACCCGCAACATGGTTGCACAGCACTGGGCTTCAGCCGAATGGTACTCTAGTTGACACAATGTTGCATTCACTTCCTATGACGAACCTTGATCCGTCCTCAGGGAACTCACTGCCTCGTGGGATTCCAGCCGCCTTGCTCGGAATCACGGCTTCCTGGGTTCGCCTCTGGGCGGCAACTGGCCTCCTGCTAGGTACCCATGTGCTCGCTCTTGCCGCCAGCACGTCCGGTAGCGACGAGGCTGACGAGGTCGTCCGCACCATGACGACGGAATTCATGAATGGCTTCCGCGCAATCGACTCAGACAACGACGGCCTAGTCGATCTCACGGCCATGGTCCGCTCCCTCCGCTCGGTGGGCTACGGCCAGGCGCAACCTGCGCGACGCGGGCGCGGCGCGGGGGCCGACCCGTTCGAACAGTTCGAATCTCTCGATGCAGACGGCGACGGGATGCTTCGTGGCGACGAGCCCGGCCCTTACATGCGTCAACACGAGTCATTCAAAGACGGAGAGGTGACCCTGGAGGAATTCCGGCAGGCGTGGGCTGAGTTGCCAGCGAGGCGCGGAAGCCGAGCCGGCAGAGGAGGAGGCGGCAACAGGCGAGGCGGGGGGCGGCGGTCCCGGCGGGCTGCAGTCCGCTGATATCGAGTTTCTAGCGACTTTAGATGCAAACCGGGACCGAACGCTGACAGCGGCAGAGGCGCGCGAGGCGATTGGATCCGATGTCGCCGAGGCGATGGAGTCGCGCACCAGCTTGGACGGGAACGGTGATGGAGGCGTGACCCCGCGAGAATACAGTCTCTCGCAGCCGAAGACCGGCCAACCCGTGGACGAAAATGGGCTAGACGGCCACGCTCGCGGTCACTTCGAGCGGGAGGACTACGATCACGACGGCGTCATTTCGATGGCAGAGATCGCAGAGCGGGTCTACGCCAGCAAGGTGCGAAGATTCCGGACCATGCAGCTAGGCCTGCGTCTGGCGCCCGCTGATGTGAACGCCGATGGAAAACTGGACTTCGCGGAGTTGGAGTCTGCCGGCTCTGATGCAGTCCGACGCACTCTGGGGGTCACCAAGGAACTGCCGATAGAGCTCGATACGCTCTACGGGAAGCTCCACTCCGCGTCTGCAGACGAGACCGACGCGATTGACCGGGCCATCCCGGCCAAGTGACAGATACACAAGCAGGAAAACCTGCAATTCGTTTGCAATTTCTTGGTCCGATCGCTCCACGCCAGTCAAATGACGCAAGAATATGGAAACTGGATCGCTGGCCGATACAGGCCCCGGGACACCGGTATCTTGCTGGCAAAGGTCATGGGGCTGAGGACGCAGAGGGTTGCGGAGTAGCATCCGCAGTGACTTCCCGCAGCCAATGATCGGCTTGCTGAGACATCCGAGCGAGCCTCTCCTGATACCGTCCTGCGAGGTCGTCTCGCTCTCCTAGATCGGCTCCTAGATCGAACAATTTCGGCGTTTCGTCGCCATCTTCTCGGGCCACAAGCTTCCAATTGCCCTCACGCATCGCCAGGCCGTCCATGAAGTTCCAGTACATTGGGCCCCTGTTGACGGATTCTCCGCTAAGGACCGGCACCAAGCTCACGCCATCGAGCGGCCTCTCGGAGGATACTGGCGCCCGGGCAATTTCCGCGACGGTGGGCCACACGTCCATCGTCGCGGACAGCTGATCCGTTTCTCGGCCAGCTTCTATGGTTCCTGGCTGCCACGCCATGGCGGGCACTCGGTGCCCTCCTTCCCAAACGGATCCTTTGAAGCCCCGCAGCGGCCCATTGCTTCCGTCGGGGGTGGCGCCGTTGTCGGAGAAGAATAGGACGAGAGTGCGCTTCGCGAGGTCCAGGCGGACGAGTGTGTCGAGGATCTCGCCGACACCTCTGTCCATCTCCACGACCATCTCCCGATATCTCTGCTTCAGTTCTTCGTCAGACAGGTCCTGACGGCCTGAAAACCCGCCAACGACACGGAAGCCGGCGGGATCGTCAGCCGGACCTTGATACGGATAGTGGGGAGCTTCGTGAGGCACGTATAAGCAGAAGGGCTTTTCCATGTTCTCCTCGATGAAACGGACCGCATGCTCGTTGATCAGAGTCGTCACGTAGCCGGGCTCCTCCGACGGCTCCTGGTCGTGCCACCAATCGAAGCGTCCGGCGCCGTCCACGTGGGAAAAGAAGTCGACGTTCCCGCTCACGTATCCCTTGAAGACGTCGAAGCCGTGTCGCACTGGGTTGTAGCGAGGGTAGTAGCCGAGGTGCCACTTGCCGAAAATGCCGGTGACGTAGCCCCGCTCTCGCAGCATCTCGGCGAAGGTCCGCTCGACGGGCTGCAATCCGTCGATATGCGTTGGTCGATCCTCCGGAGCGAAAATCACCACCGGCACTCCAGCACGCTGCTGGTAGCGGCCGGTCATCAATGCCGCGCGCGTGGGGCTGCACACCGTACCGTTGGAATGGAAGTCGGTGAACTTGAGCCCCTCCGTTGCCATGCGGTCTAGGCTTGGAACCTTTATCCAGCCGCCGTAGGTAGACAGATCGCCGTAGCCCAAGTCGTCAGCCATAATGACAACGAAGTTCGGAGGTTGGTCCGTCGATTTCGTTTCCGACTCGCAGCCGGCAAGCAACAGGGCTAGGGCTAGGAGAGGTCTCACAGTCACGACAGCTTACACGAGTGACGGCGGCGCTAGCCCTGGTCCAGGCCTAGCTGGCAGACGCGAGTGGAGAGAGGCCGTGCGAGCATTCAATGCTTGCGAGTCGCGGGAGCTATCGAATGAAGCGTTGGTTGAACACTGCTCCTCCATGTCGAACCAACAGCTCTCCGGACGGCCGAACTCCGTCTACATCTTGGTCGACGACCTTCGGTACAGAGACGTTGACTTGGACATGACGGGCTTGAAGGTGCTTCGAAGCCCGCATGTCAAGACGCCAAGGCTGACAGAACTGGCTTCGGAGTCGCCGGTCCTAGAGCGGGTTGATGCCCGGTAGCGAACCGCTTTCACACTCTGTACGATCTTGGAAGCATGCGACCAAAGTGCTTGCTTTCCATCCTGATGCTGGCTGTGGTACTAGCGGCGAGCGGACAAGACCGGCCGCCGAACTTCTTGCTGATCATTGCCGACGACATCACCTACAACGACTTGCCGCTCTATGGCGGCTCAAATATCGAGACTCCGAACATTGACCGGCTCGCGAGCGAAGGTCTGACCTTCGACCGCGCTTACTTGTCGATTGCGATGTGTAACCCGTGCCGCACGGAACTCTATACCGGCCTATACCCGTTTCGGAACGGCTCGAGCTGGAATCACTCAGCCGCCCGAACCGGAACTCGCTCGGTGGTTCATCATCTGGGCGATCTCGGTTACAGGGTCGGGCTGTCCGGCAAGAAGCATGTCAGCCCGGCGGATTCGTTCCCATTCGAAGAAGTTCCGGGCGTGCCGAATCCGAGAGGCATCGTGTCGGAACCCGAGTTCGACACGGGCAAGATCCGGGAATTTATGGAGCGTGACGCGAGACAGCCGTTCTTCCTTGTCACGGCCTTCCACGAAGCTCACGCTGCATGGACGGTTGGCCATCCCGAGCGTCTCGATGCTGGCCGGATCGTACTTCCCGACAATGTCGCAGACACGCCTAGGACTCGAGAGCAGTTCGTTACCTACCTCGCGGAAATCGTCGCGTGGGACTGGGAAGTGGGTAGGGTGCTGGATGCACTGGCCGAAAGCGGCCAGGCTGATAACACGGTCGTCATCCTCACGTCAGAGCAAGGGTCGGCGTTTCCGGGCAACAAGTGGACCAACTGGAATACCGGAGTCCACACGACTCTCGTCGTCCGCTGGCCGGAGAGAATCGCCCCAGGGAAACGGACCGATGCCCTAGTGCAGTACGCGGACGTACTTCCGACGCTCGTCGCAGCCGCCGGGTCCGAACCGGGCGCTCGCTTCGATGGCTCGAGCTTCCTGCCTGTCCTGCTGGGACACGCATCTCGACACCGAGACTACGTGTACCTGATGCACAACAACGTCCCGGAAGGCGCGCCGTATCCGATCCGGGCGATTGCGGACCAACGGTGGCACTACATTTGGAATCTGCTGCCCGAGCGGCTCTATTTCGAGAAGCACATGATGGGCGGGTTCCGATCCAACTGGTTCTGGGAGTCCTGGCTGGCCCAAACAGGGCCCAATCGTGGCACGCCGATCAACCGCAGAGCTGTCGAGCTGGTGAACCGCTTCATGCGGCGCCCAGCAGAACAGCTTTACGACGTCGCGACCGATCCCTACCAAATGAAGAATCTGATCGGCGATCTCAACCTCAGAGGGGTCAGGGACAGAATGGCGGCCGAGTTAGGTCTTTGGATGCAGTCGCAGGGCGACCCGGGCGCTGCGCTGGATACCGAGGCGCAATGGAATGCTGCCCGGGTGGGGAACCATATCGAACCGGGTCGCGGGGAGAATTGACCGCGGATTGCCACGGCCAGGCTACCGTCCTCCCGGTTCTAGACTGGCAAGTTGCGTACCACATCGGCGCCTCCTCTGCCGTAGGCGTGACGGTCGGCTTGCCTGCGTCCTGCAACTCCTCGACTCTCTTACTGGACGTGTGTCGGTTCGGCGTGCTTGACCGAACGGTCGGCAAAGATGGTTAGATTGCGACGGGGACGAGGCAGTGGACTTCGTCAGCCAAGCCATTTCCGAGTCTCACCTGCGAGAGCGTCGTTCAAGATTCGAATTGGCAGGTGGTTTGCTTCGCATCTGAGTTCCCCCTCAGAAAGAGACCGGATTTGCATCGAACGACAATCAATGACGCAGAACGATTGGGAACTGCGGAGTCGACGCGTTCGAACAGGACCGGCAAGTCCCCGTCGCGGCGCTGTCAGGGAGTTCAATGAGATCCAAGTCGAACTCACCAACCGATGCAGAGCTGAGTAAAATCTCGTCCGTGCCCCTCGCGATGCTGCTCACCGTCTTGCTCGTTGGCACATGTGAAGCAACAGCGGCGGTCGGCGCAGCGATTGATCTCTACATCGAGGCGGAGATGGAGTTGAACGGCATCCCCGGTGCCTCGCTTGCCATCGTCGAGGATGGCAAGGTCTCCTATCTGCAAGCCTACGGCGTGCGGAACGCTGCATCGCAGCAAGCGATGCGAGCGGAAACTCCGGTGGAGTTGGCATCTGTCAGCAAGGCGTTCACCGCGCTCGCGGTCCTGCGCCTGGAAGGGGAGGGACGCGTCGACCGAGACTCGGTAGTGACCACCGTTCTTCCCGAGCTCGACAGCGTCACTTGGCGGGACGTGACTCTCAACGACCTGCTCCGGCATCGGAGCGGCTTGCGTCGAAGGCACGACTTCCTCGTGCCCTGCTGCGGACAGGCTGGGAGCCTCGACTTGGAAGGTGCGCCCCAGCGCTTGGCTCGTGCCGACCTCGCGAGCGCTCCTGGCTCCACATTTTCCTACGCCAACAGCAACTATGTGCTGGTAGCTGCCGTTGTGCAGCGCGTATCGGGCCTCCCATTCACCGACTACATGCAGGAGGCAATCTTTCGGCCTCTCGGCATGGACCGGGCGACGGTGATTGACGATGAGGCACGCGAATGGGGCGTTGCCACTCCGCACGAATGGCAATGGGGCCGCGTCCGAGGCAGCCCATCGCACTTTCCAGGCTGGTATGGCAGTTCCCGTGTCAAGGCCAGCGCAGCGGACATGGGCGCCTACATGATGGCGCTGTTGGATCCCAGGCCGAGGCGCGTTGGCGATCCATATCCCGAGGGTGCGTGGTGGGAGCAGCTGGGACCGGACTACGATCTGGGCTGGGCGGTGCAAACCGAGAGCGCATGGCTGGACGGCGAACTCGTCCTAGAGCACACCGGAAACTTGTGGGGTGCCGACACGGCGGTTGTATTGGCGCCGCGACGGAGCGCTGGCGTGGCAGTCCTCTTCAACATGGGGACCAGCCGCGCCGGCCACGTGGCTCGGGCCATCCTCCGCAGCCGGGAAGCCCCCCCGCTTCCTCGCCCGCAACGGATGAGCCGCACGGAAGTGCCCGACACCTGGGCCGTGGTGTTCCTCACATCAGCCGCCGGTCTCTTCGCGACCATCGTCTGGTGCGGAACTCGCGTGTGCCTGCAGATTCGTCGGGGAAGGCGCAGTTGGCACGCGACCCGCTGGCAAATCGTCCGGAGCGCGGTGCTGGCCGGTCTGGCCGTTGCATTGGTGCATGGCTTCTATTGGGGTTCGGGACCGCCCCGGGCGGCGCTCCCCGCGACGATCCGCGTGGCGTTGCCGGCGCTGGTAACCGGCGTCATGGGTTTGCTGCTCCTGGTAGCCGCGATCGGCTTGGTACCGAAGCCGAGGCGCTGAGAGGCTCGCGTCGATCGCTGGCGCGGGTTGCAATCGCCGTCTCCCAGCGCTGCGTCGACGAGGATCGCGGCCGCTTGCCCTCCAAGACCTGCATGATGCAGCTGCGTGGAATCATTCGCGTGGCGCTTGTCCGTGCACGCGCTTCTCCCGTCCATTTCACTTCCAATCGGACTCCTCGGTCTTGTTCTAGGCCGCCAGCTCAGGTACTGTAGGAGCGTCCCTCTTCCGTCGACTCGACTGCTGGAATGCCTGCCTCGTGCTGGAACTCAACTCAGCCAAATCACGGGCCTAGGATCGCCTGCCTTCTGGTTGGCATTTCGTGCGCGGCAGTCGGAGCACCCGCCGAATGGTCCGATCGCGACTTAGAGTTTTTCGAGCGCGAGGTGCGCCCGATCCTCGCCACGCAATGCTCTTCCTGCCATAGCGAATCGAACGCTATGTCGGGACTGAGGCTGGATTCGCGCGAGGCGCTGCTCGAAGGCGGCGCCCGGGGGCCCGCAGCTGTCGCCGGGCGCCCTGCCGACAGCCTCCTGATCCGTGCCGTGCGCCACGAGTCCATCCAGATGCCGCTGGGAGGAAGGCTCTCCGATACGAACATCGCGTCGTTAGAAGAATGGGTCCGCCGGGGCCTCCCCTGGACACCCAGGCGCGAGGGCGGAGTCGCGTCAGAGGTCTCTCAGCACTACGATGCGATGCGCCGCGAGCACTGGGCGTTCCAAACGGTCAGAGAGCCGCCTGTGCCAGCTGTCAGTTCGAAGCAGTGGGAAGAGCACCCAATAGACCGCTTCGTCCTAGCACGTCTCGAACAAGCATCGCTGGAGCCGAACCGGCCGGCCGGACGGGCTGAATTGATCCGGCGCCTGAGCTTTGTGCTAACTGGTCTGCCGCCAACTCCGCGCGAAGGCGCGGAGTTCATTACCGATAGGGCACCGAATGCCTACGGAAAGGCGGTTGACCGCCTGCTGGACTCGCCGCACTTCGGCGAGCGCTGGGCACGTCATTGGATGGACATCGTGCGGTTCGGCGAGACCCTGGGCAACGATTGGAACTACGAGAACAACGGAGCGTGGCTGTACCGCGACTACCTGATCCGCGCCTTCAACGCCGACGTGCCGTACGACCAGCTCGTTCGCGAGCACATCGCCGGGGATCTCCTGCCCGAGCCGCGCCTCGACTCGTCGGGGCACGTGAACGAATCCCTCATCGGGACGTTCTTCTTTCGGCTGGGCGAGCAGGGTCACGACGACTGCACAATGTTCCGGGAAGTCCGAACCGACGTGGTCGACGACCAGATCGACACGCTCGGCAAGGCATTCCAGGGGCTTACGATTGCCTGTGCCCGATGCCACGACCACAAGCTGGATCCCATCCCGACGGCTGACTACTACGGCCTCTACGGGGTGCTCGACAGTTCGAGGCTGGTCACAAGGACGGTCGACACCGACCATGCCAACGCGGATCTGAAGCGCCAGATGCGTGAGCTCAAGGAGGGGATCCGCCGCGAACTAGCGAGGTCGTGGGTCGCGGAAGCGGACGCCCTGGCAAGCCACCTGCTCGCATCCGTGAGGGATTCGAGCGAAGACTCTCCTCCAGATGCGGGCGGCGTCGTGCTGGACCCTGAGCGCAGCGAACGCATCCGCGGTCTCGTGGACAGCGGGGACCTGGTGCTCGAGAATCCGCTCTACGCCTGGGCAGAGCTTGTCCGGGCAAGCAACAGGGGAACCGGTACATTTCCCGAAGAATCGTGGAATCGTCTCGCCCAGCGGTACGACCGCCGACGGCAGTGGCACGATCAGTTCAACGATGAGAACTTCGACTCAATCGCGGATTTCGGGGACGGAGAATTGACGGGCTGGCAGGCGGAGGGCCGAGCGTTCGAAACGCTCGTGGCGCCCAGTGGGGAGTTTTCCGTCGCTCCCACCGGGTCGGAAGCACTTTCCGGCATCTTTCCTGCAGGAATATACACGCATTCTCTGTCGGAGAAGCTTAACGGCGCGATTCGCTCGCCCTACTTGCCCAGGGACCGGAAGTACCTCAGTCTCAAAGTCGTCGGCGGAAAGCTGGCGGCCTGGCGCACGGTCCTAGACAACTGCATGCTGAGCGAGCGCTACGCGGTGCTCGACCAAGACCAGCTCGGCTGGGTCAAGATTCCATTGCGGGACGAACACGACGAATACCGGATCTATGCGGAACTCGTGACAAAGCACGACAATCCCCGCCTTCCTGACCGCCCCGACCGAATGAATAAGATCAGCGACGAGCAGATGGCCGATCCGCGTTCATTCTTCGGCGTGACACAGGCCGTTCTGCACGACTGCGACGAAGTGCCGGAGGACGAACTCTCCCATCTGCAGGGCCTCTTCGAGCGTGGACCGCCACGCGACTTCAACGCATTGGCGGCACGGTATGCGGCGATTGCCCGCCAGGCAGTGGAATCGTGGAGAGACGCAACCGCGGATGACGACCAGGCGCGCTGGCTTCGCTGGCTTCTCGAAAACGGATTGGTTGCAAATTCGAAGTACCTGACTCCGAAGTTGCGCGTGTCTATCGACCGCTACCGTGCCCTTGAGCGGCGGCTGAGCGTCCCGCAAGTCATTCAGGGGATATCCGATATGGACCGCGGGCACGACGTCCCGATCTTCCAGGCTGGCAACGCCAGCGAACTGGGAGAGGTTGTGCCGCGAGGATTCCTGTCACTGCTTGACGACTTGCGGAGACCGGTCCGACCGGAACGAAGCGGACGTCGGGAAGTCGCTGAAATGATCGCCAGCCCCCGCAATCCACTCACGGCACGGGTGATGGTGAATCGGATCTGGCACTACCTGTTCGGCCGTGGCCTGGTACGAACCGTCGACAACCTCGGGCGGTTCGGCGAGCGACCGTCCCATCCGGACCTCCTCGACTACATGGCAAGCCAGTTCGTGAGGGACGGCTGGTCGATCAAGAAGGCGATTCGACGGATCGCTATGTCGCGGACATTCCGGCAGGCAAGCGACGCCCGGCCGAAGGCGGCAGAAGCGGATCCCCGCAACGCACTCTTCCATAGATACCCCGCACGCCGGCTCGAGGCAGAATCAGTTCGAGATGCAATTCTGGCGGTGTCGGGCAAGCTCGATCGCGGAATGTACGGACCGAGCATCCAGCCGTATCGCGAGAAGCCAAAGGCTTACAGAAAGCTCCTGTCAGGTCCCCTCGACGGACGAGGGCGCCGAAGCATCTACTTGAAAGTGACTCGTCACGAAGGAGCCTCGTTTCTGGAAGCCATGGACTTCCCTCCCCCGGCCATGAGCAGGGGGCGAAGGGACGTCACAAACGTGCCGCGCCAGGCGCTCACGATGATGAACGACCCATTCGTCGTGGGCGAGGCGCGATTCTGGGTGAGAGCGCTGATCGAGGAAACCAGCGAATCTATCGAGACCCGGCTGAATACGATGTACCGGGTTGCCTTGGGGCGACTGCCCAGCGACCTCGAGTTGGAGCAGATGGAGACGCTCGTCGAACGGTTCGCCGCATTGCACGAGGAACCGCCAGAGCAGCTGATGGACAGCGTGCCAGTCTGGCAGGACGTAGCCCACACGATGTTCAACCTGAAAGAATTCATCTACATCCAATAACGGAGGCCGCATGGAACCCAAATGCCCGAATCCGAAGCGACAGTCGATGCGGGCCGACCCGCTCGGGTGCAGGCTTGGCTCTAGGTTCCTCTCGCGGCGAGACTTGCTCGGCTCGGTCTCCACGGGGTTCGGAATGACAGCCCTATCCGCGCTGATGGCAGACCCGGCCTACGCCGGCCTAGCCGCGGTGCCGGGACCGCACCATGCGCCGACGGCCAAGAACGTGGTGTTCCTGTTCATGTCGGGCGGGGTGTCGCACATGGACACATTCGATCCGAAGCCGAAGCTGGCGGAACTCGACGGTAAACGGGCAACGCTCGACAACTACACCGCGGGGCCGAACCGAAAATGGCTGAGCAGCCCTTGGAAATTTCAACGGCACGGCCAATGCGGGGCGATGGTTAGCGAGCTGTTCCCCCATGTCGCAGGCTGCGTCGACGACCTCACTATCGTGCGGTCGATGAAGTCGGATTTTCCGCTGCACCCTCGAAGCAACATCAAGATGCATACGGGCCGCAATGTCGGCGGCTACCCAAGCCTCGGGTCATGGATCACCTACGGGCTCGGCACCGAGAACCGGGATCTACCGGGATACGTGCTGCTGGACGGAGGGGCGGTTCCTCCCGGCGGTGTCGAGAACTTCTCGAGCGGCTTCCTTCCGGCGAGCCACCAAGCGACGTCTGTCGCTGCCGACGGGGTGCCCATTCACAATCTGGCTCCCGCCGATATGGATTCGATTCAGCGGGCCAAGCTGGAAGCGGTGCTCAAGCAGGATCGCCAGCTAGCCGAGTCGCAAGGGGGCGACGACGCAATCGAGTCCGCGATCAGGAACTACGAACTCGCCTATCGCATGCAATCCCTGCTTCCCGACGTGCTGGACCTGAGCCGGGAGACTGCCGAGACAAAGAGGAACTACGGCCTCGAAGCAGAGGAGCAGGAAGCGAGGCTCTACGCGACACAGTGCCTGAGGGCGCGCCGTCTGATCGAAGCAGGGGTTCGGTTCATTGAGATCACGTGCGCAGAGGTCTACGGCATGAACAACGGAACATGGGACCAGCATACCGACCTGAAGAAGGGTCACGAAGGCAACGCGTGGATCACGGACCGGCCCGTTGCCGCATTGCTGAAGGACTTCAAGGCCCGCGGCATGCTCGACGAAACGCTAGTGGTCTGGGCCACGGAATTCGGACGCACCCCTGATACCGGAAACGGGGACGGACGGGATCACCACGAGACGGGATTCACGATTTGGATAGCAGGGGGTGGCGCTCGGAAGGGGCTGGTATACGGCAACACTGACGAACTCGGTGTCCACGCCGTTGAGAACGTGATGACGGTTCACGACCTGCATGCGACGATCCTGCACTTGGTGGGACTCGACCACGAGAAGCTGACCTATCGGTTTGGCGGACGGGATATTTCGCTGACAGACGTCCACGGGCGCGTAGTCCACGACTTGGTCGGCTAGTGCCGCAGCGCTGGAAGTGCACAAGGCTGCAAGTGCGCGGAGATCGAGTCCCTTCCGCGATATCCGGAACTTGCGGATGGCACCTCAGAGCTCCCTTGTCGCCTTCGACCCCGGATGCGTGGCTGCGGGATGGATGGGCAATCTATTGTTCAAGACTTGGCTGAACGTCGATAGCTGTCGTCCGATTGGTGATTCGAGGCAAGTTGCGCACCAGACCGCCGTTCATTCAAGGTGCAGGCGTCCACATAGCGATGCGGAATGGATTGAAGCGAGGATAATCCGTTCGTGGCAGTTCAATCCGGAAACTAGATAGCGAAGACGAGCGGCTTGTTTGCCCTTGCGTCCGCAACTGAGATCTCCAGAGGTCGGCTGAAGTTGATGTGATAGCCGCCGTGCAGCGGATTGTGCCGGCTAGGTTGGATTTCCCCCGAAGATGAGATAGCACGTGCCAACAGCTTGTATTCCCCGGGAATTGGGGGCTTCCATTCAACCCGCCACTGGGTCCAGGTGTAGCGCCGCTGGGAGCCCACGAGTTCGGCTCGCCGCCACGATTCCCCGTCATCGCAGCTCAATTCGACTGCGGCAACCGCCTCGGGACCGGCCCACGCAACGCCCTCGACCAGTCGCGATCCCAGTGTCAGACGCTCCCCTTGCCGTGGACGTGTAATCTCGGACTTCGGAAGCATGATTCCAACGACGTCCTCGCTTACGCCACGCGCGCTCTTGCGCTTGACGGTGTACTTGATGCTTTGGAAGAATCCACGAAAGGGCTCGTTTACGACCCGAATCGCACTCAACCACTTCACGGAAGCGACGCCATACCAGCCGGGCACAACCAGCCGCGCCGGATAGCCGTGCTCCTTTGCGAGGACTTCTCCGTTCATTCGCAACGCGATCAGCGTATCCGGATGCAGCGCCATGTCGAGCGGGAGGCTGCGCGCGAAGCCAACCTCGCCGTCAGCTTCTCCTTCGACACCGCTGTCGGCCCCCTCGAAGACAACCTCCAACGCACCGTCCATGATTCCGGCGGGTTCTAGGAGCGACCCTACCGTCACACCGGACCATTCGGCATTGCCAACGGCGCCTGCACCCCATTGCACGCCAGGGACCTCACCTTCAAGGAACGAACGGCCATTGCCGGCACACTCGAGAGTCGCGGCCAAGCTCGTTTGCGGCATCTGATCGAGCTCTTTCCAAGTCAGCTGGCGGTCTCGTTCGACGCTCCCAGAGACGCCAAGCATCCAGCTCGACCGATCTAGGACGGGATCGTCGAAGTGATTTCGAACATAGAATTGAGCATTCGGAGTGATCCAATTGCGGAAGGCGTCGACTGGTGTCTCGCTGTTCTCCGGAGAACATGTGATGACTCGCCGACCTAGATCCTTCATAATTGCATTATAGTTCCCTATGTGTCTGATTACAATAGGCTTACATCACCCTATTGTTGATCGGAATAGTAGGGGAAAGAGATCGGAACCGGTGGTTTTCTTCATTGGAATCCCCAGTCGCAACTACCACAAGTCTCCGTTCGATCTTGACGTCGCTCTTCTTCAGACGGATCCTTCCCGTCAGATTCCTTGAGGACGACTAGCCAAACCCATTCCCGCTGTCCGCCAATCATCAGCATCTGGCCTAGTAGTTGACTACCTCGGACCGGTAGATACGCAGTCCAAGTGCGGCCCAACAGTGGAGCAAGCACATCAACGACATGGCTAACTTCTGAACCACCGGTTGCGCTTCTTCAGATGCTCGCTGGTCGCTCCTGCTGTAACGACGTCCGGCGAGCGTTCCGATCGAGAAGACGCTTTTCGAGCCGTTCGAATGCCGACTCCTCACCGTAAAGAAACGAACTGGTCGTGTTGCTTCGACACCAAACTCTTCTCGCTTGCAGATTCGACTAGAAATCGCCACCTTTCAGGTATTGCGTGCGGAGCTTGCCGAGGCCGGAGTACTCCTGTGCCTGACCGCTCGGTCGCGAGTTTGTATGCAGACGAGAAGCCGCGTCTGCCTGCCTCTCTGGAAGATGAGGATTGAATCCGCGAATGCTGCACGTCCGCATTGCGAGGTTCTCGGCCAGCTAATTCACTCGCCCGAAAATCTGCACCCGCTTGCCCTCGACCTCGGTCACGTAGAGCCGCGTTTTCGCATCCACGTCCATGAGGTGCGGCAGGCGGAGCGTTTCGGGATTCCCCCACTGCGCGGTCATCTTGCCATCATCGAGCTGGAGATGGCTGATGGTGTGAGCGTCACCATCGGAGACAATCAGTTCGTCGCCGACCACCAACACCCCGAACGGATTGCCGAATCCGGTCCAAGCGGCTAGGAACTCGCCGTCTTTCGAAAAGACCTGGACACGGTCGTTCCCGCGGTCCGCCACGTAGACCCTGTCCCTCGAATCGATGCCGATCCCGTGAGCGGCAGCAAATTCCCCCTCTGCCTTGCCCTTGCGCCCCCACTGCGCAATGAATTTTCCGTTCGGCGAGAGCCGTATGATCCGACCGTTGCCGGCATCCGCCACGTAGATGTCGCCGTTCGTAGCAAACACCAAGTCGTCCGGAGAGCGGAAATGTGTTCGATCAGCTCCGGCAACGCCCTTCTCCCCATACGTCGCCATCACCGTTCCGTCCGGCGAGAACTTCCAGAGCACGTGCAACCGGTTGTCCGTAGCCCAGACATTGCCGTCTGGATCGACGCGCAGTCCGTGAGCCACGCCAAACGCTCCCTGACCCCACCCGTGGCTGTAGTTGCCGTCCGAGTCGTATGCCAACAGGGGCGGCTCGCCCCGATGAAGCACATAAGTTTCGCCCGCCGGGCCGATCGCCACCGCCGATACCGCGCCCACGTCGACTCCCGGCGGGAACATCAGGAATCCTTCCGAGCTGTACGGTTCACCGGCTTGGACCAGAACCGCACAGCACGCGACCCCAATCAATGCAATGAGACAGTGCCGTGCTGAGCGGTGCACGCAAGGTAGCCCCTTCATTCCCGAACTTTAGCAAAGCGGTTATCGATCGAACCAAGGAGCATGCCAGTGTAGGTTTCTCTTTTGTGCGGGGCAAAGCGGCCACCAACTCGCACTTGGATTGTCATTGCCGGAACACCTAGCTTCAATAGGTGCGTTTGGCTAGATGTAGGGGACTTTGGCGCTCAGCTCAGTATGTCCTTGATCACCTGACCCTCTGTGTCCGTCAGTCGGTACCGCCGCCCTTGGAACCGGTACACGAGCTTCTCATGGTCGATGCCGAGCTGGTGCAGGATAGTCGCCTGCACGTCATGGATCGCCACCGCGTCCTCCGCGATGTTGAAGCCGTACTCGTCCGTCGTGCCGTGAACATGGCCCGCTTTGATCCCAGCTCCGGCCATCCAGATCGAGTAGCATCGGCCGTGGTGATCGCGACCGTATTTCTCGAGCTTGGGATCGCCCTGCGCGTACGGAGTGCGGCCGAATTCCCCGCCCCAGACAACCAAGGTATCCTCCAACAGCCCCCTCTGCTTGAGATCCCGAACCAATGCAGCGGACGGCTGGTCGGTGTCGCGCGCGGAAACGGGCAGGCGCGTCGGAATGTCGGCGTGATGGTCCCAACCCCGGTGATATAGCTGGATAAATCGCACGTCTCGCTCGGCGAGTCTCCGAGCCAGCAGGCAGTTGGCAGCGAACGTGCCCGGCTTTCTTGAGTCCGGGCCGTACATCTCGTAGATCGACTCCGGCTCGGATTCCACATCCATCAGTTCCGGCACGCTCGCCTGCATGCGATAGGCCATCTCGTACTGCCCGATGCGGGTTTCGATTTCGGGGTCGCCGACCCTTTGGTAGTGCAATTTGTTGAGCGCGGCGGCACCGTCCAGCACCGTGCGGCGGCGCTCGCGGGTCATGCCCGGCGGATCACTCAGGTAGAGTACCGGATCGCCGGTCGAACGGAACTGCACGCCTTGATGGCGACTCGGCAGGAAGCCTGCGCCCCAGAGACGCGCCAGAAGACCCTGCCCGCCCGGTCCCTCGCTAGCAACGGAGTGCAGCACAACGAACGCCGGCAGATTTTGGTTGGAGCTGCCGAGACCGTAGTCGATCCAAGATCCCATGCTAGGCCGCCCCGGAAGCTGGCTCCCAGTCTGGAAGAACGTGATCGCAGGGTCGTGATTGATCGCTTCGGTGTGGACCGACCGGACCAGACAGATTTCGTCGACAATGCCCGCTGTGTGCGGCAGCAGTTCGCTGACCGAGGTGCCGCTCTCGCCGTGCCGCTCGAAGGAATACTTCGTCGGCATGACCTGGAATCGCGCCTGGTGCGCGACCATCCCTGTTACACGCTGCCCGCGGAATACTGATTCTGGGATGTCCTCGCCGAACCGGTCTTTCAGCAACGGCTTGGGATCGAACAGGTCGACATGTGACGGCCCTCCGGACTGAAAGAGGAAGATGACGCGCTTCGCCTTGGACGCGAAATTCGGGAAGGCGGTATCCGACGGGGATTCGGACGCTCCGAGGGCATGCAAGCCGATGGCTCCCAGGCCGTAGCCGCATCGTACCAGCAGATCGCGCCGAGACAAGGAGCGAGGCAGTGCGTGCATTGTCATCCCTTTGTTATCACTTCGTCCAGATTGAGGATCAGGTTCGCCAGCGCGGTGTAGGCCGCCAGTTCCACGGGATCGATTCCCGCGTCAGGAGCGGACTCGCCGACTGTCAGGAGGGCACTGGCTTCGCTTCCACCCGCAGAGAAGGATTCGTGCAGCTGGGAGAACGATTTGGAAAGGATCGAAAACTCATCGGAGTCCGGTCGGCGTCCCGCCGCCAGCTCGAACAAGAGCGCGACTCGCTCCGCCGGAGCCAATGCGGACTGGCGCAAGACCCGCTCGGCGAGCTTCCGCGCCGCCTCGACGAAAGTCGGGTCGTTCATCAATGTCAGCGCTTGAAGCGGCGTATTGGTCGTGGAACGCTGCACGGTGCAGAATTCCCGGTCAGGGGCGTCGAAGACCGTCATCGCCGGGTGCGGGAGGGTCCGTTTCCAGAATGTGTAGAGGCTTCGGCGGTAAAGATCCTCGCCTTCGCTTTGCTCCCACGTCGTGCCCGGGTAGGTCGCTCCGACGACGATCCCCTTGTAAAGGTCCTCTGGCTGGTACGGACGGACGCTCGGGCCGCCTACCCGGTCGCTCAACAAACCCGCCAGCGCGAGCGCCTGATCCCGAATCGCCTCGGCAGGCAACCGGAATCGCGGGCCGCGAGCGAGCAGGCGGTTCTCAGGGTCCCTTTCGCGAAGTACAAGTCCTGCCGCTGAATCCTGCCGGTACGTCGAGGAGAGCACGATCAACTTGAGCAGGCGCTTGACATCCCAGCCGGATTCTCCAAAGTCCACTGCCAGCCAGTCGAGCAGTTCCGGATGGCTGGGTGCTTCCCCTTGCAAGCCGAAGTCACCGCTGGTCTTCACAAGCCCGATTCCGAACACCTGCTGCCAGAATCGATTGACCACGACGCGAGCGGTCGTCGGATGACGGCTCTCCGTCAGCCAGAGGGCCAGCCCAAGGCGATCCTTCGGAGCCTCTTCCGGCCATGTTCCCAGCAAGTTCTCCGGCACGCCCGGCTCGACAGGCTCGCCCGGACTGTCGTATCGGCCTCGCACGAGGACATGCGTCTGCCGGCGCTCTGGCATTTCCTGCATCACCATCGTGGAGGGAACGCTCCGTTCGAGCGCGAAGAGTTCGCTACGAGCGCCTTCGAGTTCGCGATCAGGGTGGAGCGCTCGGTAAAGCCAGCGCCGTTCCAGGCCTGAACCGGCACGAGCCATCGCCCAGGGAAGGGCTGCGGCCTCGAAAGTCTGCTGGATCTCGGCTTGGGTCAGGGCTTTCTTCCAGACAGCCGCTTCGTCGATCCGTCCCTCGAACCGTCGGCCTTCCGGATGGTTGTCATGACCTAGGCGGTACAGTTTGCCGAACTTTGCGGGCGAGTGAAGGTCGTCATGCAGCACGCGCGTGGCATGCTCGCGACCGTCGACAAACAGGCGTACCCAAGCAGCCCGGGTCCGCATCGATTTCTTGCCTTCAGATCCTTCGTGTACGGCCGCTAGATGGTGCCACTGGCCGGGACGTAGCCTAGCCCCGTCGCTGCGAACCGTCACCGAGTACGACGGAAAGCGCTGGCTCATGCGCAGCTCGACCTCGCCGCTTACGACGCGCAGTTCTATCCCTTGCCCGTGCAGGGAAGATGCCGGATCGGGCGCGTAGTCAATGGCAGAAAAAAGCGGCTCGTCGGCAAGGTCGGCCTCGGCCCGCATCCACAAGGCTACGGTGAATGCTCCGTGCTTCTCCAACTCGACAAGTTCGTCCGGCTTAACCTCGAGCGACCGGCAGGCCATCCCTGCAATTCCTTCCGACTCGCCGTCCTCGCAGCCGAGGAAGTAGTCGGCGTTGACCGGGTACTCAGGCATGGCGAGTGCGGCCATGGCCTCGTCCGAAGCCTCCCAGCGCGCAGTTCGTTCCTGGAAGCCCTCCTCCAGCGTCAGCGCCCGGGCTCGGAGATCCTCGATGAGCCGCCTCTGGTCGACCGTCGGAGCAGGAATCATCGGCACGGCATTCGCTACGCGCCCTGCCTCGCCCAGTTCCGGAACGTTGTCGAAGAAGGCGAAGAATCGGTAGTAATCCTTTTGCGAGACCGGATCGAACTTGTGGTCGTGGCAACGGGCGCACTCGATGGTCAGACCCAGCCAAGCCATCCCGAGCGTCCGAACGCGGTCGGCCACGTATTCCACGCGATATTCCTCGTCGATGATTCCTCCTTCGGAATTGATCACGTGATTGCGATTGAAACCGGTAGCGATCTGCTGGTCGACGGTCGGGGTGTGGAGGAGGTCGCCCGCCAGCTGTTCGACGATGAACCGGTCGTACGGAAGGTTCCGGTTGAATGCGGTGATCACCCAGTCTCGCCAGCGCCACATTGAGCGTGCGGAGTCGTTGTTGAATCCGTGGGTGTCTGCGTAGCGCGCCACATCCAGCCAGTCCATGGCCATGCGCTCGCCGTAGCGAGGCGACGACAGGGCTCGGTCCGTAGCGCTCTCGTAGGCTGCATCCCCGTGCGACTCGACAGCCCGCTCGAATTTGCTAATTTCTTGCTGTGACGGCGGCAGGCCGTTGATATCGAGCATCATGCGGCGCAGCCACTTAGCCGGCGCTACCTCCGAAGACGGCTTCAAGCCCTCCGCGTCCAATCGGGCCAATACGAACGAATCGAGGGACTGGCGCGGCCATTTCTGGTCGGAAACCGCCGGTTCTGCCGGTCGCTGCGGGGGCCTGAAAGCCCAGTGAGCCGAGTACTCGGCTCCCTCCTCGATCCAGCGCCGCAAGACAGCGATCTCGCCGGGATCGAGAGGAGAATGTCCCATGTACGCCGGCGGCATGCGGCTCACGGGATCCGGTGACTCGACTCGACGGAGAAGCTCGCTGGCATCGGGATTGCCGGGCCTGATTGGCACACGGCCAGATCCGGACTGGACGAGGGCCGCGTCGCGAAAATCGAGACGCAGGCCGGCTTGCCGCTGAGCCTCATCCGGGCCGTGGCAAGCGAAGCAACGATCCGAGAGGATGGGCTGCACCTCGCGGCCGAAATCGACTGAAGCGGCAAGAGACCCGGCGGGCAAGACCGCAGCCACGCATGCCGCGGCCCAAATCTTCCGGCTATCTGGCTTCCGAAATACGAATTCCAATCCGTTCCCCACCGCAATTATGCCGGATTCCCGGCGGCAAAGAGTAGAGTGTTGCCATGGGGATCGGTCGCCGCGACGCGCTAAAGGGCCTGCACTTGGGCTCGGCAGCCCTGCTCTCGGGGTTTTCTGCTCCGGGCATTGCGTCGGCAGCCAGCGGGCGCGACGCTAGCGAGTCCGGCATTGCGAGCCGGACGGCTATCCAAGGGGCTTGCGCGTGGCCTAACTGTCAGATCCTCGAGGACGGCACCATAGTAGCCCTGGTGTTCAACCAGCCCTGCCACGGCTTGTGGGAAGGGGATCTCGACTGCTGGGCGAGCGAGGACGGCGGATCGACGTGGCGGTTCCGCGGTCGCGCCGCGCAGCACGAGCCGGGCACGAACCGCATGAACTGCGCAGCCGGCATCGCAGCGAATGGGGACGTCGTTGTACTCTGCAGCGGCTGGACCGACCGGCGCCCTCGAGGCGAGCCGGTCGCGCCGCACCGGCGGCCACTGCGCTCGTGGGTCTGCCGTTCCGTCGACGGGGGTGCGAATTGGTCCGTGAGCGACAGATTCCCCGCACCGCCGCCGGCTGGAATCGGAAACGAGAACGAATTCATTCCATTCGGTAACATCCGGAAGGCCGAGGACGAGTCGCTTCGAGTGGCAGCTTACTTGCGAAGGGATGATTCCCGGCACTGCTACATGCTGCGGAGCGAAGACGACGGCCATTCTTGGGCCCATGCCGTGACGCTCCACCCAGGCGGAAACGAGACCGACATCCTGCATCTTGGCCTGGGGCGTTGGCTGGCGGCTTGTCGGGAGTTCCACGAGAAAGATGACGTGCACCTGGAGTTGTTCGGCTCGAACGATGACGGCAAGACATGGAATCGCAAAATGCCCTTGACATTGCCGAGGCAGGTCACAGGGCACCTGACACGGCTGTCTGACGGGCGCGTCCTTCTCAGCCACGGGAACCGCTGTTGGAACAACTTCGGGGTAGACGTACGGATCAGCGACGACGAGGGAACAACGTGGAGCCCTCCGGTCCGTATCGCGGACTGCCCTCGCTCGGACTGCGGCTACCCAAGCACAGTCCAGCGCGCGGACGGACGCGCCGTGACTGCTCACTACACCCAGCTCTCGGACGACTTTCACTACGAGATGCGAGTGGCTATCTGGAACCCATCCGCGTATTCCGCGGAGGGCACGCCGCGCGGGTAGGAGGGAAAGAGGATGCGTGAGTTCTTCCGCCGCGTGTTTCTCGGGCGGTTCGCCCGTTCGGCAGTCGGGGCTTCGCTGGCAGCGCAACTGATCCCGGCAGAGGGTGCGCGTGCGCAGGGGTCGGGCCGGGTACGCGGATTCGATCACGTTGCCGTGCCAATGCGTAACACGGATGCAATGATCGGTTTCTACCGGTCGCTCGGCCTTCGCGTGAACGAGGGAGAGCGAATCTGCTCGGTCCACTTCGGCGACAACAAGATCAACTTCCACCGACCGGCGCTGTGGCAGGACCAACGCTTCACCCTCCGGGCTCCAGCGGCACAGCCACCATGCGGGGACTTTTGCTTCGTGTGGGACGGCGGCGAGGAAGGGCTCTTGGAAACGCTGCGCCGCGCCGGCGCCGAGATCGTCATTGGGCCTGTCGAAAGGCAAGGAGGGCGTGACGGCGGCGAGGCCAGTGGCACCAGCAGATATACGCGGGACCCGGACGGGAACTTGCTTGAGTTCATCATCTACTGACGAACCAAGTGACCGCGATCATGCGGCGAAGCCTTCAGACAGCACTCTCCGACTCCGGGTGCCATGGGGACATCGGGAATCCTGATTCCCTTGTGAACTCGATCCCAATTCGAGAGGACGCTTGCAGTTCTGCGCAGTTATTCGAACGTGCCGTGTTCTGTAGCACGCCACAGAAGGCCAAACTCTCTTGGTTCGCCTGCAATCCGGGACGCGCAGGCGGTACTTGGCACGTATGGGCACGGTTGTTCCGCGCACAATTGACGTGCGAGTGGTCGGCATCGTCGAGGGCAGTAAGGGTCTTCAACCGGGCCCAGCGGAAATACTCTCTCTCCTCATATCTGCCAAGACCGTTGCTGCCACAATTCGCTAGAAGATCACCTTGAAGCCAAACTGAATCTGCCGAGCAACGCTGATTGTGTTGCTAACGGTGCCAAAATTTCGGTTGGTGAAGCGCAATTGAGGGATCCCGAATGTCGGGTGGTTGAATGCGTTGAAGAACTCAGCCCTGAATTGGGTCTTCACGCGTTCGCTGATCTGGTCTTCGCGGAACAGCCCGAAGTCAAAATTCTGTAGGCCATCGGTTCTCAGGATGTTTCTTCCCGCCGTACCGTAAGTGAACTGCGCGGGCGCGGCGAACGCCGCCTTGTCGAACCACGCCGCTGGCCTCGGGTTGTTTACATTGGGATTTCCAACGAGGTCGGGCCGTGCGCGCGTGGCTTGGTTGGGCGACCCGATGTTTGCTACATCCACATTCATAACCGGTGTAAACGGCTGACCGTTGCGAAGATTCATGATCATGTTGACTTGCCAGTTGCCGAGGATCCTCGACCCGGTCCCGCTATTTGCCCACCGTCTGCCGATGCCGAAGGGAAGTTCGTAGACGAAAGCCCCCGAGAAGAGATGGGGAACGTCGAAGCTCGACACCGATCGCGAACTGTTCGGATCGTACGGATTCGGAAGAGACAGACTCTCCCGGTATTGCGCCGAGGAAGCCACGTCGATCGACTTGCTCCACGTGTAGGAGAGCAAGTACGACAGACCCGACGCGAAACGCCGTTCGGCCTTCACGTGCATGCCGTGATACTTACTCTGCCCGATGCTGCGGTCGTAAGATGGAGACGGCGCGTGCGGCCAGAGCTTGCGAGGTCCGACCGGACCGGGGCCTGGAGTGAGCGCAAGGTTGTATTCCCCGCCGATAGACAGGCGGACATTGTGCGATCCAACGTAGCCAACCGTCAGGGTCATCTGACTCGGCAGTTGCTGTTGGATCTCGAAGTTCCATTGCAGCGAATAGGGCCTCTTGAACCTTGGGTCGAAGGTGAAGTTTGCGATCCTCGCGGGCGACGGAGCAATTACCAGCGGATTCGGACCGAACGGCGCGTCGGCTGTGACAGTGACGAAGTTCCGGTTCAAACCCTGAAATGTCACACCTCGCGCTGCGGGCCAGTTCGCATTCCCTATGGCGCCATGCTGCCCTTGCTGGCTGGCCCCCGCCATCAGGTCATAGAAGATGCCGAAGGAGCTTCGAATGACCGTACCGCCGGACGCACGGTAGGCCAGTCCAAGCCGAGGGGAGACCATCCTGTAGTCGTCCTCCTGGACCTTGGGGCTGCCCGTGAAATCCACCCACTGGTCAACATAATCGTTGTCCACATTCGTCGGAAGGCACGGCGCGCCGTACGGAGTATCGGAACTGCAGGTTCCCGGCCGGTCGGTGCCGGAGAGGTAGTGGCCGGTATTAAAGTCCCATGCCGAGGGGAAATCTCTAACGTAGCTGGGGGCGCGGAACATGTTCCATCTGAGTCCCAGGTTGATCGTCAGCTTGTCAGTGGCCCTCCAGGAATCCTGTACATAGAAGTTGTACGTCGCAAGCTCAAGCTCGAAATCAGGGAAGTGCAGGAAAGTTCGGTCTGGAACACCCAATACGAACGACGCGGCACCATCGCCGGTATTCCCCGCGTTGTTGGGGTCGGCGCTTTGAGGGGAATTGAAAGTGAGCCTGGAGTCCGCCTGAATGTTTTGCCAGGGCAACAGTAGGTACTCGCCACCGATCTTCAGGCTGTGACGTCCGAAGTTGTGCGTGAAGTCGCCACGCGCTTGGTAGGCCTTCTGGGGCCCCAGCGTACGATTCCGGGCACCCACGCTAAAGTAGCCTGACGCGGTCATGCCCGGAGCCGTGAGCTGATCGTTGAGGTAGGACTCAGGCAACTCGGCGGGTTTCATGCCCGCAAAGAAACCCTCGTCGATCAGAGCCTGGCTGGTAATGACGCGAATGTCGTTCGTCGTGACAGTGCTGAATCCAAAGAGGCCGCTAACAAGCGTATTGGGTCCGAAGATGTGGGTGTACCGAGCGCCGAAGTTCTTCGATGGGAGCACTGTTTCTAGGCGCGTCCCAGGCAGGGACTGCGCCCTGCTCTTCGTCTGCTCGCCCCACGAATAGCGGAGCCAGACTTGGTCGGAAGCAGAAAACTGGTGGTCGCCCCGAATGCTGTAGTTGTCGGCGGGAAATCGTTGCGGTTCGCTGTTGCGCAGATTGGCTCCGGCGAAGCCTAAGGCGTTGGGAGCGGGAATGATCGCCCCCGACCAGGCCTGGATGGAGGGACTTAACAGCGAGCGCGGAATCTGGTTGCCCGGGAACGGATCTCGCAAGAATCTGTTGCTGTTCAGGGGATCCGTCCTAGTGGAATGCGGGTCGAATATCGCTCGATCTGACAATGAGCTGAAATCGCCGTTGAGTTGCCCGGGTGTAGGAACGAGCGTTAGCGAAGACGATGCATTGTTCTGCCGGTACCCGTCGTAGGAGAAAAAGAAGAACGTGCTATTCCTCTTGATTGGACCTCCCAAAGTCGCGCCGAATTGATTCTGGCGCAGGCTCGGCTTGCCTGCGGTAAAGAAGCCGCGAGCGTCCAGAGCATCATTGCGGAGAAACCAGAAGACGCTTCCATGAAACTCGTTAGTTCCACTCTTGGTGGCAACATTGATAACGCCACCTGTTACACCGCCGAACTCAGCTTGGTCGCTGTGGGACTGTACCTTGAATTGATCCAGAGCGTCGATGCTTGGTGCGACGTGATAGGTGCCAGTAAAGTGTCCGCTGTTGAAGACGCCGTCGAGGGTGAAGTGATTGCTGCGGTTGCTTTGACCGTTGATTGCGGGATACGTCTGGATACCGATGGACTGGGCTTGCTGACCGCCGCGATTTTGCGATACGCTAACCGGAGACGCGCCGGGTGTCAGTGTGAGGAGTTGCGAGAAATTCCGGGCGTTGAGTGGTAGGTCCGAGATCTGTCTCTTAGAGACAACGGTGCCGAGCTGCGCGGTATTGGTTTCGAGCACGGGCGATGCTGCAACGACTTCGATCGTTTCGGTGACCGCACCGACCTCCAGAACGAAATCGATGCGGGCGCTCTGGTTAACCTCGAGCGCGATCCCGGGCCGCGAGATTGACTTGAACCCCTCTGACTCGACGCTGATTGCATAGTTACCGGGCTCGAGTCGTGTGAATGTGTAGTAGCCGACATCGCTGGAAGTCTGTCGATCCGTCTCGCGGTCGACATTCGTAACAACGATTTGGACAGCAGGGATGACGGCTCCCGTCGAGTCCGTAACCCTTCCAGTGATCTCGGCGGTGCTTTGCCCGTTCGAGACTCCGGCAAGCGTCGTGAGCAATACCGCGGATATGAATAGAGACTTGACGTTCTTAGTCGACATGGTTCCTCCCGCATCCGCACTGTAGAAAAACACCCTCTTTGTGTCAACGTATTGAAGAGTATTTCTCGGTCAGCGGCGCAATTTACCGCTTTTAACATCTGTGAACCTAATTCTTGCGGCTCGTCAGCATCATGTTCCCGGAGCCGCAGGGAATAGGCAGAACATAATTCGCGTCTACGTGATGTTTGCATGCTCGGCACAATATCACTAAGGGCAACCGTTAATGCAGCGATGCGTCACAATTCATGCGGAGACGCGTCACCGTTTATGCGGAGTTGGCGAGCGGGGTCCGTCCAATCGAGGCCGAGCGCTCGAGCAGTCCGCGTCAGCCAGCTCCGGCCGATCAGCAGTCCGCGTTCCCGTGGCTCGACATCGGCGCCGTCCCACAGTCGCTTGCCTTCGTCGATGCTACGGCGGAACTTCCACCGGAACTGCCTGGAGAGCCTGTACTGGGCGCCGAATTGCCTCTCCAGGGATCTCCACGGAATCGTTGTATCTTCCTTGAGCCTGGCAACTCGGTAGGTGAGCCAGGCGTAGGTGTCAAGCGAGAGCGGCGACCGGCGGAGCCCGTCAACAACCGCTGCGTCCAGCGGGACGAAGCCGGAGCGGATCATGCTGTAGAAGCGCTCCCCGAGGCGGATTTGCAGTCCCCGTCCCGGCTGCGTCACCCACTTGTCCGCAAGCACGATGTTGCGGCCGCACTCCTCCACCTTGTTGTGTTAGCTGAACGACGTCACGCAGAGCCTGCGCAGCTGGTCGCGCGCCCTGGTAGACGCCCCGTTCGCTCCGCCGCTGTCCCCAATTCCCATCAGCGCGAGGAACTCGTTCGCCGACTCGCCCACGTAGAATGTCCTCTCTCGCTTCAGGAGCGCCTGCGTCGTCAGGTGGATCAGCGCCAATCGCGGGTACACGCCGTAGGGCAGGCCGGGCTCCTCCGGGGCCAGCAGCGACAACTGGATGTCGCCGTTCACCCGCTTGAACTCAGCGCCAGGGACCCGGCTGCGAGGGAGCGTCACAGACGCCAGGAATGTCGGCAGGTAGAGCACCCTCTGCGTCGGCGGGCCTTTGCGGTAGGTGCGCGCTCTCCGTTTCTTGCGAGGCGCCTCGGCCACCCTGCGCTCCATGCCCGCGGCGAGCCCCTGCGCGCGGAGCTCGCGTGCCAGCCGCGTCACGACGGCCCGGCCGCCGGCTTCGGCGGTCTCGCTGGGCGAAGCGAATTCCAGGACAATCCTGCCTTCCCCGTCCACGCCGCAAGGGCGTTGGTCGCGGAGGAAGCGGCTGTCAGGCTCCGAGAGCCCTCCTTGCCCCTCGAGCGCGCCCATGCCCTTGAGGCATGCGATCTGCGCCGCGTTCCGGGCCTCTTTTGAGAATCCGGCGGTGGATTGGTGTTGCAATGCAGCCTCCCTGGCTGCTTGGCAACACGCCTTGTCCCCCGAGCGGGGGGCCACAGCATGTAGTTAGTTCGGCTGCAACAGTCCGCGATTTCGGCACCTGGCGAGAAGCTACAACTTCGAGGCAAAGGTGACGCTCTGCTCAGCATCTTGCAATCGGCAGATCGGCGTCGCCAAGGGCACGAGCCATCGCACATCCGCGTTGGGTCGGAATCGAATCGGGAGCCCAGGGCCGCATGCTCGTAGCGGGGAACTGCACCGCCCGGGTGGCACAAGATGAGCTTGGCGGCCGGTCGGCTGGCGGTACCCCTGGGAAGAATCGATCGATGTCTAGGTGGGTGCTCCAAATTGGAGTTCACAGCTACCTCAAGAACCGCACGGTCAATCTACTGAGTCGCCACTCTCCGCCTGACTCGTTGCCGTAGTGGGGACTACTGTCGAACCGGAGTTCCTCGCCCTTCTTCAGCAAGCCAATGTCACTGAGAATACCGCTCTGGTCCCGGGCGTCAATGTCGCCGTCGACACAGTAGATAGCCAACGGCGCGCGCGACCCCACGCGGTAGAAACCGCCAACTGTGCCGTCCCCAGCAACGATAGCCGCCGATTCGACTAGAACATCCTTGTTGAAGCTCACGAGGATCGCCTCGCCCTGGTCGACCGCATCAGATCCGCCACCGGACACCCCCAAACCTGTGTCACTGCGGGCGAGCTGGCTGCCTCCGATGGCGGAGACGGACATCTCCAATCCTTTAGTAGGGACAGGCTTGCCTTGCGTCCAGTCGAACGTTTGCCGCTGGGGCGAAGCAAGCTCCGCGAGCCGGTGCCCTCCCGCATTGCGGTGGAGCAGCGCCTGCTCGGTCAAATGCTCAACCAAAGGCTTCAGGTCAGGACTCGAGATGAGATTGGTCCTCTCCCACTGGTCCTCGGCCAAGTTGAACAATTCGTGCGGCTTGGCCTCGCCAGCACGCAAGAGCGACGCATCGAAAAAGAGCTTCCACTTGCCCGCAACGACGGTCTCTCCGACTCGCGGTGAGTCGATGCGAATCGCCGCTGCGGCTGGGTCGGACTCGGCCTCTTTGTGGTCATTGAAGATGAGCGGCGGCCGGTCACCTAGCGTCGCCCCTCGGAAGGCTCTCAATACGCTGAAACTGTCCTCGGCCCCCCTTTCCCCCGCCCTGGCATCCGGCAGGTCCGCGCCGATGATCTCGGCGAACGTCGAATACATGTCCGTCAAGGCGATCGGTGCCGGGTTGGTCTCGCCGGGACTCGACGCATCGCCGTCACCGACCCGGCCCTGGGGCCATGAGACGATGAACGGCACGCGGTGTCCGCCTTCATACGCCGACCCCTTGTTCGAGCGGAACGGACCGGTCGCGATATCGCTGTCCTTCTCAGCGCCGTTGTCTGATGTGAAGATCACGAGCGTTGTCTCGATGAGCTTCGACTCCGGCTTTCTCGGATCGGCGGTCTCCTCCAACCAATCCAGCATGCGCCCAAGAGCTACATCGTTCTCGAATATGTAGTCGTGCCGCGCGTCCATTCGCCCGCCCGATTCTGTGAGTGCGGCACCAGCCACGGCCACGCCGTCGATCGTGTCATCAGGGGTATATGGGGCGTGGTTGGAATTGGACGGGTAGTACAGGAAGAACGGCTTCGAATTGGTGACCGCATCGTTGACGTGGCGAGACATGAACCTTATCGCGTTGTTCGAATGACGGCTGCCAAGCCGGCGCAATAAGTACGCGTCCTCGCCCGTGACGGCGATTTCCTTGCCCTCGCCGGTAGCTGCGGCAACGATCCGGCCATGAATATGACCAGGGCCGTTGCCGCTCGACTCATTCGGCGCGGCAGGGCCCGAAGTGCCGTGAGATCGCGACGTGAACCTGGCGTCGTCGAAGCCATGGTCGAGCGGTGAAGTATGAAGCGGCTTGGTCAGGTCTGCGTCATCCCAGCCTGCCGCCGGCGAGCCGTCCGGGCGCCGGTAGCGCAGACCGACGTGCCATTTGCCATACATTGCCGTGGCGTATCCGTGGTCTCGGAGCATGGAAGCGATCGTAGGACGGTCGGATTCGATCATGGGGTCGCCCTGGGCGCCAAAAAGCACCCAGTGCTTCAATCGGCTCCGCCAGGCGTAGCGCCCCGTTAGCAGGCTGTATCGGGTCGGCGAGCAGCGGGACGACGGCGTGTGGGCGTCGGTGAAACGGACCCCCATGCGCGCCAAGCGCTCCATGTGCGGTGTATGAAGCTGAACATCGTCTGAATTGCCTGTGACGTCCTGGTAGGCGCAGGTATCGCCCATCCCCATGTCGTCAGCCATCATGAGAACGATGTTGGGCCGTTCGGCGGCATGGCCTGGCGAGGGAGTTGCGGCTATCCAGAGAATCGCAGTGAGAGGAATGAGCTGCTTGTTCACGTCCCAAATACCTTACGCGACACCCGATGGAGGAGTGCAAGCTCGCCCCTCCCTTGCCATTGCTGGGCACTTCCAGTGGTGAATGGAACCCGAGGGTTCGGAGCCACGAAAGACTCCGCAGGTATCGGACCCTAGCAGGTGTCGACCTTGCAGGGCTATTGACGGCTCATCCGCAGTCCTCGTTCCCTCCATGCAGATCGCATCCGCGGCCTGCTTCGACCGGTGTTCTGTGCCCAAGGCGAGGATCGGGCGACCCAAGCCTAAGGAAGCCGTAGTTCATCCCCGGACTGCACTAAGCGTCCTTCGGCAACCAAGTCGGCTGCAGTCTTTGCAACCCGTTTCCGCAGATCGGCCCCGAGCGACTTAAAGCCGAACATCCGAGAAACCTCCTTCGCGCACTCCCCATCGTCGATGCCGATATTCTGTTCCACCGCCTGCAGGATCCCTTCCTCTATCTCCGTCGGCGGGAGCGTCTCGACCTTCCGCAGCGACTGGGACCTGACGCTGCTCCGGTCCCGGATAACTGCCTTCTCGGTTCGCTCGCAGCGATCGAGGAATTGCCGCGCATTCCCGTCGGCGTAGCGAATCCGACTCCCCCGCACGGCGTGGGCCGCGGCGGACATGACGGCAGCCTGGATTCGCGATCCTGTCCGCTGGTACCCCCACAGCCGGCTCAGACGCCTGCCGACCTCGTCGATATGAACGGGACCCTCGATTTCGACAATCCGTGAGACGCATTCCGAGAGGTCGCTTGTAGCCGCCTCGTGCAGTTGGACGTGCTCGGCCCCCTGAATCGTGAAGTCCGCTTCGATGTACGGAGTTCGCTCCCGCGTCGGGGCTACCACCGGTTCCGAGCGCTCCACTTCCGGACGTGGCGCGACCAGTACAGGCCTGGCGTCCGGCCCCCCGTTCGAACGAGCCCTCTCGATCGCTTCCAGCAGTTTCGCCATCTCGGTGTCCCGGTTGTAGAACCAGTCCGTGCTCCAGATTCGGTGGAAGGTCCAGCCCTTCTGCTCCAATACGATCTGGCGCAGGCGGTCCCGTTCGCGGGCCCAGCTTGACGAGTGGTAGCGCGCGCCATCGCACTCCACCGCCAGCAGGAACCGCCCCTCGTCGTCCGGGTCGTACACCGCGAGGTCGATCCTGAATCCTGACGAACCGACCTGCGCCGCTACTCGGTAGCCGTGGCTCTGCAATGCCTTCGCTACCGCTTCCTCGAAGGGACTGTCCATTTCGGCGCCAGTGAGCACGGGGATATCCAGCTCACCGGTCTCCGCGTACTTCAGGAACCGCTTCAGCACTCGCGTGCCGGCATGCTTCGTCGCGTCGACGCGAATGTCTGACTGACGAATCGAAGCAAATATGCGACACCGCTTCCTGGCTCGCGTGAAGAGCACATTGAGCCGCCGCTCTCCGCCATCGCTCGAAACCGGGCCGAAGTTCTGCGACATGTAGCCGCCCGCGTCCTTGCCGTAACAGATCGAGATGAAGATGACGTCACGCTCGTCACCCTGGACATTCTCGAGATTCTTGACAAAGAACGACTCGTCCTTGCCTTCCTTGCAGAATGCCTCCAGTTCGGGATATTCCGCGCGCATGAATTCCAGTTTGTTGCGGATCGTATCCCTCTGCGCAACCGAAAGCGCGACAACTCCGAGCGTCTCGTCGGGATGCTTGCGGGCGTGCGAGAGCACCTTCTCGGCTACCGCCTCCGCTTCTCTCGGGTTGTTTCGCTTCCTGCCTCGCTCGTACAGGCCATCCACGTACTCGAAGCTCAAGCCCGTTTCCTTGCCCGCCTTATCAGGACTGGGCGGGCAGATCAGGCTGTCCTCATAGAACTCGTGGTTCGACACTTGGATCAGGGACGGGTGCTTTGAACGGTAGTGCCAGCGCAGCATCCCACCAGACATCGCCCTCGATTCGCAAAGCGAAAGAATGCTCTCCATGTCGCCCACCTGAGCCGCTTGGATCTCCGCAATGTCCTCTAGGTCAGCCGCCTCCTCGTCTCCTCCAACTTGCCGGTCGAAGAACGAAGTGGGCGGCATCTGCTTCTGATCGCCGACCACGACAACCTGACGGCAGCGCAGTACCGCGCCCATTGCGTCGGCAGGTCGGACTTGGCTGGCCTCGTCAATCAAGAGCAGGTCGAAAGTCAGCCCGCCGGGCTTCAAGTACTGGGCTACCGAGAGCGGACTCATCAAGAACACCGGCTTGATGGTGACGACGGCCTCGCCGGCCTTGTCCAAGAGCTGGCGTATCCGCATGTGCCGGGTCTTCTTGGCCACTTCGCCACGCACGATGCCAACCTGGCCCGCCGAACCGGCCGGAAGCGACTGGAAATGACGTAGCGCGACTTCCTGGGAAGCGAGGCCCTGAAGCTGCTGGTCGAGATTCTTGAAGTCTTCGACCTTGCTGCTTCGTTCAGCGCCATCGATCGACTCCAGTTCCGGCTTTTCCCCGCGCATGCGACTCCATACTGCTTCCGCCCGCACGAAGTCCAGCGTGGCCAGCGCGTGGCTGCTGCTCAATCGCCCGTCCCCCAGCCGTTCCCTGATCTCGTCCATTCCGAGTTCGGAAACATGGCGGGCCGCCGCGCTAAGGCGATGCCAGCCTTCAATGGAATTGGTCTCGGAAATCCAAGAGCTCATGCGAGACCTGAGGGCGGCGAGACCGACTGCCTCTATCCTGTCCACACCAAAGGCCGTGTGCTCGTCGGGATCCACGAGCAAGGCGATTTCGGCCCACTCGGCGATCCAAGCCGCGCAGGCTCGACGGAGCCCGTCCGCCATGACCGACAGTTCGCACTCGGCCGGAATCGCGGCAACCTGGCGCTTCACCGCAGCGGCCGATCCCACCTTCTTCGATTGCGACACGATCCACTGGATTGCCGGGAGACACGCCTTGAGGTCGGTTTCCTCTTCCTTCCAAGCGAGCCCCAGGGCTTCCCGTCCGAGGTGAGTGTCCTTCGCAGTTCTACGGACTCGCCTGCGGTATTCGATCAGCTGGTCGAGCATCGCGATCCGCCGCTCGAGGTCTTTCTGTAGCTCTGAACGCTGAACGGATCGCAAGCGCGCAACCGCCTGCCTGTAGCTCCCGCTCAGCCACCGGAACATTGACCGGCCGTGCTGCGCAATTTGAATCCTTTCCTCGTTCCACTCGAGATCGAGGGCGTCTTCGATCACCTGGGTCAGCAGAGTGGATCTGAGTTCCTGCGCGGCTGCAACGTTCTCGCACAAGTCCAGCACGGTCTCTGCTTGCTCCAGAACCGCTTCCGTTGCCAGCAGGCCGGTCGCTGAGTCAGGCATGGCGGCCAAGGCATCGAGCTGCGCCGCAACATCGGTGGCCGACGCGACGGTTCCAGGGCTCTTGATGCTGGCGGCCTGGGCAGCGTCCCGCAGCGCGGACTGCGCTGCATCCAGGAGGTTGACGCCATCCCGTAACCGTTCAACCAGCCGGTGACGGTCAAGCTGGCTCAGACGCCTTCTCGCACCGCGCCAGACGTGATCACGCTCGCTTCCGTGCTCCGCCGTCATTGCGGCCAAAGCCGCAACAGCCTTGGCCCGCTCGTCAAAACCGTCTCCGCTCCAAGAGTCGGCGCCCCGAATGCGAAAATCCGGCCTCGGGCAGTCTTCCTCGTCCAGCTTTGCGATTCTTCCAATCACCCCGTACGGCGTCTCGCCAGTTGCCTCGTCGACCTTGTGCAAGAGTGCGGACATCTGATTCAGCTCGTCTCGCACTTGCCGGACTCGCTCGTACCGCTCTTGGTTGACAGCCCTAGGCTCGCCGAGCTCCAGCGTGCGCTTGAATTCGGCGAAGATGTGCTTGCGGTTTGCCTTGTGCGAGTGCAGCTCGAGGCAAAGCGGGCCTAGGCCGCACTTCTCGAGCCGGTCGTGCACGACGTCCAAGGCAGCGCGTTTCTCGGCAACGAACAGCACTCTCTTCCCGTCCTTGGCGACGGCAGCGATGATGTTGGCGATGGTCTGGGACTTGCCGGTGCCAGGCGGGCCCTGGACAACCAGGCTCTTGCCCTCGCGCGCGGCGGCTATGACTTGAGTCTGGGACGTGTCGGCATCAAGAATGTGTCCGAGATCCCCGGGGTCGGGGAAGCGCTTATCGAGATTCTCGTCCGGAGCGAAGATGCTTGCACCCGGCTCGAATCCACCCACCAGCAGCCGCTCGAGGAGTTCGTGCCGCTCTCCGCCGTCCTTTCCGTTGTCCGGGGCCAAGTCCTTCCACATCAGGAACTTGGCGAACGAGAAAAAACTGAGCTCAATAGTGTTGTGCCGGACGCGCCAGCGCTCCTTCGACGACACGGCCGACTGAACGCGTCCGAAGTACTCTGTAGGCAGCCATTGGTCCCCTTCGGGGAAGTCCGGCAGCGCCAAGCCGAAGTCGGTTGACAGCAGAGCGCGGAGAGAAAGGTTCGGCTCCAAGTCCTGGTCCCTGAATGCGAGCCGGAACCGGCCGCGCGCGCTGTCGCGTTCGAGGTCGACGGGCAGCAGGACCAGCGGCGCGAACCTCTCGATTTGCGACGAATCGCTCTCGTACCAGCGCAGGAAACCCAGCGCAAGGAAGAGAACGCTGATTCCCTGCTCTTCCTCGAGAGTCTGTGCATCCCGGTACAACGTGAGCAGTTGCTTCTGGAGACGGTCGGCTGTCAGTCGGGTCTGGAGCTTTCTGTCGCTGTGACGGGCGGCAACCGCAGCTTGGGGATCCACGTCTTCGGTCGGCAGGTAAACCGATTCGTCATCCTCCTCCTGAGAGTCCACCGAGACCTGGCCTTGCTGCGGCTGGAAGGTCATGCTCTTGCCTTGGAGGTAGAGAATCTTGAAGACCTCGTCGGCGAGCTCGTCTTCGATCGTGAGCTGCTTGGCCCGGGTCTTCCCGATCGGCGCGTTGATAAGCTTGTTGCGTTTTCCGACGTCGAGGAGCTGCTGGCGGAGGCTTTCTACGGCTTTCGCCATGCCGCGGGCCAGCTGGGAGTCTCTGTGCGTGTGCTCTTGGCTCGCAATCTGGTGCATGATCGGCGTCGACTAGTGGCGGGTCGCTGTGGCCCCGCCCCAATTGGCCTGCGTTCGGCTACCTCGTTCGCGCCCTTGATCAGGTGGCAATCGAAACAACCGTAGATGGTCGCTGACACGTGTAGAATACATCGCGACGCCACCTTCTGTTGCGCGTGCTCCGGACCGGATGCAGCGCACTAGGGCAGGCTCCCGCCATGCGCGGACCGCTAGTCCGCGCAACGCAGCGCAATGAGCGGCAAGATCGACTTCAAGAAGCGCCACAAGGCTCTCTTCGCACCGAGGCGCGAACCGCAGATCGTGAACGTGCCGAAACTCCGGTACTTGATGATCGAGGGACGGGGATCCCCCGAAAGTGAGACTTTTCACGACGGCATCAATGCGCTGTACTCCACGGCATACTCCCTCAAGTTCATGCTAAAGAGCGCCGGACGGACCGAGTTCGTCGTTCCGCCATTGGAGGCGCTCTGGTGGTCCGCGGACCCCAGGCAATGGACGATCATGATCATGCAGCCGGACGAAGTCACGGCTGCCGACTTCGCCGACGCTATCGAGAGCCTGGCGAGCAAGGGAAGAGCAACGCCGGCTCACGATCGGACGACCCTGGCCAATCTGGACGAGGGTCGCTGCGTTCAAGTGCTGCACGTCGGCCCCTACGGGACCCAGCGGGACGTTGCTCGGTGGCACGGACGCTGACAGTCGCTTCATACCTTTGCCGAAGCGGGCGGGTTCGAACCGATCGGCAAGCACCACGAGATCTACCTGTCTGACCCAAGGCGAACAGCTCCCGAGCGATTGAAGACGTTGCTACGCCGACCGGTGGCGGAAGCGGCACGCTGACCGCCAAGAGCTCTCCCGGCCTCAGGAGGTCTGCTCTGTCCGGAATCGAATCCGATCTCGGTCAGTTCCCCCCCGCCTGCAATTCGACCTGCTTGAAGACCCAGTCGCGCAAGACCTGGAAACCCTCCTCGTCGGCTTCGTAGCGCAACCCTCCCTGATGACCCTCCTCCTGCCCGGTCTGGACATTCAATGGCTTGCGAAGGAGCAGGCTCCGCTCGGGATCCGCCGGATTGACCCTGGCCTGCAGCTTGCGGTAATTCGTCAGCAGCTCGGCCGCCCCGATGTGACCGGCACCGTCGGGCGGGTTCAAGTACAGTGTCGGAACTCGGCCCGGAACGCCATGGCACGAGATGCACGCCTTGTCGTCCCGCGTGCTGATCCTATTCATTTCAGCGAAAACGTAGTCCCGGAAGTGCAGGATGTCAGCAACGAACTCTTCAGTCGGCTCGAGCCGCCTGTCGGTTGAGTCTACGCGTTCCTGCGGACTCTCTTTGATGAGGTCCCGCAGCTCGTCCCCGTATCGCTCGTCGTCATTGGACAGCAGGTTCTCGAGACGCGCCTGAATGGACCGCACCGGCTCCCGCTCGACGTGAGCCGATATAGCCTTCCTGACCTCAGGGTTCCGGCGCAGCGAAGGTGATCCAGCCAGCTTCGCCGCGAACTGCCTGGTCTCTTCCGAGACTCCGAGAGAGAACCACTCGACGAACATTTCCACGACCCGGGTCTTGGCGGCGGCGATTGGATCGTTCACGTCGATTCCCTTGGAATCCTTCGTGAACAAGGACTGGCCCCCGTCGTGAGGAGTGAGTTTGAGATAGTCCAGGCCGAACTTGAACTCAGGTTCGGCATCCGGATTCGTACCGAGCATCTTCACAACGAACAAGCTGCGCCCCTCGGCCAACTCGAAGACACCGAGCGGCATGGGCCCCGTCGATGTCACCTCCGGACGGTAGAAGTCGGTCTCCTCCAGCACCGCGCGACCGTCAATGGAAATCTGGACGATGCCGTGGGACGCGCCGTACAGAAACGCACCGAGGAGCTCGTAGCTTCCTGCGGCGGGCACGTCCAACGCGAACGAGATGTGGGCACCCACCTTGCCCTCCTCCCAGATAAGGACGCTGTCCTTGCTAGCGACCCCTCCGGGAATCATCTGCTCGGTCGTCCGGCCAAAGGTGAGCTCGGCCACATCCAGGGCTTCCGCCTCGGTCGCGCCCTCGACCGCCTCTTTCGCGGTTGGCGCCCCCTCTTGGAACGCGAGCATCCACTCGGTCGAGTCGAGCCAGAGCCTGGGATCGCTCGAGAGGTGCTCAAAGGCCTCCTTGCGGTGCAATGTCCGGTTCTCGCCCAGGATGCGTGCGATCAGGGGCGAGAAGGAGCCGTCGTCCGGTAACGCGCGACTCGACGGGGCCGGCTTCCCGGCCGCGTACGGCGGGGCGCCCCCGCTCTGGGCCCGGCCGCGGCCATCCAGTCCCAGGAGCAGCCGGTAAAACGCCGTCTCGTCGGCCTCCTCGACTCCGTCGAAGTCCCAGTTGACGCGCGCCAGGAAGTTGGCCAGCCCGTCCGCGTCGTTCTCCCTGCCATCGCTGGCGAATTGCCGAAGCACGCGCAACAGGGGTTCCAACGTCTCTCGCCTTGCGGGCAGCGACAGCTCGCCGGGATTGGACAAGGCCCGTGCGGCGATAGCGACCATCCCTGGATCAGCGGTCAAGAGCAGCTCCAGGATCGTGTTCTGCAGGGGCTTGTGGGTGATGTTTCGGGCACCTTCCAAGGCGAGGGTCTTCCAGGGAATCTCACCGTCTGGCTCGTCGCGGTACACAGAGAGAACAGCCTTGCCGAACAATTCGGTCGCACCGGGCGTGCTGTAGGCGAACTGTCCGGGGCTTTGCTGGTTCGCCCGCTCCATGTAGTGCGACGCCGCCATGGCGACAAGCCGGCGATCCAATCGCTCCCGCCTCTCCTCGGAAGCCGATTCCCTCCATGCGGCCAAATCGCGGTAGAACGTCGCGAGTTCGGGATACTGCTGCTCCAGGTACTTGCCGCCGGTGATGTTGTTGACCTGGCCGTTGACCACGAAGAGCGAGATGGTCGAGTAGCGCAGGGCCATGGCGACGTGAGCCTCTGCCTCGGCGCGCAGCAGCGCGTCCATCCAAGCGCGGTTGATAGGCTCGCGCATCGGGGGATTCCAGACCCACCAGTGCCACGCGGCCTTGAAGGCGAACGCCCTGACGCCCGGGTGCGGATCGACCATGCCGGCGGTAAGTGTCCCTGTGAGTTCGGCAAGATCGACGTCGACACCAGCTCCGGAGAGGTGAGCGCGGGTGACGAGGGCCTGCATCACGGACTGGCGAGTTCGGTCGCTGCCATCGCGGAACGCCGGAATGATCGCGTCCCAGCCCGCCCCGTCCAGCAGGAGCTGCCGAAACGACCAGAACGCAGCCTCGCGACAGCTCTTGACTGGGTCGTCGAAGTGCTCGACCAGAGTCGGCGCGGCATCGTGGGCCAGTGCTCCGCCGACGCCGAGCAGGCCGTATAGGCGGACCTGCGGATAGGAACTCGCGGCGGCTTCGACGAACAGGTCCGTGTAGCGCGAATCGCCGGTCGCCTGGGCGGCTCGCACCTTCCGAAGGGATTCAAGGAAGGAATCGTCGTCGCGAAGCAGTATCTCCTCGCTCTCCGGGTCCGGCGGCGCGGGGTGGAGCCGGCTGAGGGCGCGAATCGCGTAAGCTCCGGTCACGAATCCGGTGGCTGCTGCGGCGTTCCACAGTCCGTACGGGTACTGGTTCTGCAGCATCCACCGGACGCCTCTCGCGACAACGGGATCGTCCGGCCGCTTGCCTGCGGCTTCGAGGGCGATGAGAGCGACGGCCGTCGCGGCGGGATAGCTGTGGTCCTCCGGGCGGACCCACTCTCCCACGCTCCCGGCCCTGCCAGGATTGAAGCCCCATCCGCCGTCGTCGCGCTGCAGTGCAAGCACTCGCTGCATGTCCAGGGCCGCGCGATCTCGAAGACCCTGGTGCAAGATCTCCGCTTCGGCGACCCGCCTCGGCGAATTCGTCAGCTTCCGGACCTGTTCCACGTAGTCAATCGGCCAGATCCGATGGACGAACTCGATGCGATGCCCGTAGTCATCCGTCACGCGGATGTCGTCGCCGGTGGCCAGGATCTTGCGCCCCTTTTCCTCGAGCCCGAAGAAGTACCGTGGCTCGCCGGTGTCCCGCCACGCCCGTTCCAAGACTTCGGCGGAGAACTTGAATACTACGTTCGGCCCGAAATTGGAACCGCGCCCCGCGGCGTTGATACCCTGCGGATCGGCGGTTTGCAAAACGTAGTTCGCGGTGCGCTGCTGCCACTGGGCATGCACCCGCTTGGGCGGGAAGGTGCGTTCGTGGAGGACGATGTTCCGGCCTGCGACGCGCGTCCCCGCCGGGCCGTCCCCGAGATCGTTGGGGGCCACGCTGGTATTGACCGCAGCGTCCTTTAGCTTGTTCGTCAGACGCAACGACTCGTACATCGTGTTGACCAGACGACGGTAGTTCTGCTCCACTCCGTCCGGGCCGTAACCGTTGCGAAAGGCGTCCGCGACGCCCCAGACCCCGCTCTGAGTGTGGCAACTCATGCAGTTTTCGCCGAACAGGGCCGTTGCATCGCGCACCCGGCGGTGCAGCGCGATGTTGCGCGGGCGGTGAATTAGCCAAGCGTCGATTTCGGCGACATGGTAGTAGATTGCCTGCTTGACCGCTTCGACCGGGTCGTCATACGGAGCCGGTTCAAATACGCGAACCTGCATCTCGTAGTGAGGCTGATTGGCTTCGACGCGCAGGTAGTAGGTCTCGCCGGGTTCGAGCTTCCGAGTGACGAACGTACGAAACGAGCGGTCCTGCTGGTGCGCCCGCTCGTTGAGCGCCCGGCCTTCCTCATAGGTGTAGACAGGGACCGGGCCGGGAATGACCGTGGCGGGAGGATGGACGTACGGGATGGGGTTGAAATTGGAGAAGTCGCTGCTGTTAGGCACGTCCCGCTCGGTGAGTTCCTCCTCGCTGGGCTCGCCCTCCTTGTAGAACCGGATACGGGCGCTCACGACGGGCTCGACAATCTGCAGGTTGGCACTCAGGAACTTCGGTTCGGTGCCCTGGTAGACGATGCGATACCAATCGTCCGGCGTCCGGCCCGACTTGGTGTTGTTGTAGTACTCGACCTCGTCCGCACCGCCCACCACTCGCATGACTTCAGCCGAGTCGGAATCGGGAAACTCCAGGACGGTCGCCTGCTCGGGGGCGTTGTTGGGCTCGGCCTCCAGAACCAGCGCGCCGTCCGCAAGAGCAGGGACAGGATCCAGTTCGACCCGAATGCCGACGCCCGCGACAGTCGGCGTGCGTGACGGCAACGGCGTTGTCAGCGGGGCCAAGCCGGTGTCGTGGGGAATCCCCCCTAAGGGCTGCCGACGATCCTCGACGGTCTTCAGTCGCAACACATATTCACCGGAGACGGGCACCCGGTAGACCATGTAGACATCGGGATCAAGCGCGTGCAGCGATTTGGACCAACTGGACGTCGCCTCGACGCCGGGCTCGCCCCGATCGCCCTCGAAGGCCCATTCAGGTCGGTCAGGGCCGGTCCAAATCACATCGATCCGGGCGTTCGGCGGAAGCGTCGAAGGTCGTTCGAGGCCCACTCGGATCTCGAATGCGTCGCCCTCCGCCAACGTCCATGACCTGCTCCAATTGCCAGCGAACGAAACCGTTTCGCTCGCTTGCTGGACTTCCGCAATCGCAAGCGAGGAGCCGACAAGAAACGATAGTGCAAGCGATGGAGCCGCGCGGCCAGGTAGCGCGAAGCGTCGCAGGAAGCCAAGGTGTCGCATCCGTCTGGGAGCATCATAGTACGGAACTTGCCAGACTCGGAGAGACTTCTGGGTCATCTCCTGCGGAGAAGAGGCCCGGACCAGCTAGACGGGTGCGGGAGCAGTTGTGGCTTGGCATGACTCGCCCCCGCAAGCCTTGGTGCGGGCAACGCTGTACTTGAGGAAAGGGAACTCGATCGCGCTCTGCCCGCTCACCTGCGGAATTGAGAAGAGACCACGAGCCAGTTCGGTTACGAACCGTCCGAGGCGCGCAGGAGTCGATGCAGCTCGGCCTGCAGAGTCGCTCTCGTCTCGGCCAAGCCCAGCTCATCAACTAGGTTGCGCATTTCGTAGGGGTCGTTCTCTAGGTCGTACAGCTCGTCCATTCCTTCAAGCTCTGTGTAGCCGATGTACTTCCAGCGACCAGTGCGGACCGCACGGTACCCCATCGTCACGGTTCGAGGCCAAACAGCGTCTGAAAAGTACTCGACAAGGACCGAACGACGCCAGTCCCGCGGCAAGCATCCCTCGAGCACCGGCACGAGCGAACGGCCGTGCGTTCCAGGGAGCGGTTCCGCGCCGGCCAGTTCGAGTAGGGTAGGGCCGATATCCACGCTGAGAGCGAAGGCGTCCGCTTCGGAACCATGGGCGACGCGGGCCGGCCAGCGCACTGCTAGAGGAACGCGAATGCTCTCCTCGTATGCCAGTCGCCGCTCCTCGTTCAGGCCGTGCTCGCCATAGAAGTACCCATGGTCGCTTGTCAGCACGATTACAGTGTTGTCGCCTTGCCCGGTTTCTTCGATCACCTGCAGGATGCCCGCGAAGGCCTCGTCAGCCGCAGTCAGGATGCGCAACCGATTCCTGACGACATGATCCGGCGTGCCGGTGGTCGGACCCAACGGCGGCACCCCTTCGATCCGGCGCTCCAGTGCACGCTTTCCTTGGCCGTAGGAGGAGGCATTCGGACGGCGTGGAACCGGGTCGTCCTCGTATAAGCAGGCAAGCCGTCGCGGCGGTGTGAATCCGCCGTCGGCCGGGACATGGCGGATGCTGCCGTCGGCATCCTGGAAGAGGTTTGGATGGACCGCCTTGTGCGAGAGGTATGCAAGGAACGGCCGGTCGCGCTCGCGGCCGATGAAGCTGGCCACGCGCTGGGAAAGGATGTCCGTCGCGTACCCCCTGAGCTTGCTCGGCTTGCCGTTGTCGTTGACCTCCGGGTCAAAGTAATTCCCTTGTCCCCGAAAGCTCAGCCACTCGTCAAAGCCTGGCCTCGGGGTATCGTCGAGGCCCATGTGCCACTTCCCAATGAAGGCCGTCTCGTAGCCGGATCGGTTGAGCGCCATTGGGAACGTGACAAGCTCATGCGATTGCCGGCCTCGATCCTTGTTGTCGATAATTCCGTGAGAGTGAGCGTACTTGCCCGTCAGGATGCAAGCGCGATTCGGCGAACAGAGCGGAATCGGGGTGAACGCGTTCCCGAAGCGCATGCCCTCGTTCGCGACACGGTCGAAGTTCGGCGTTCGGACAAACGGATGCCCCGCAAAACCGAAATCGTCAAAACGCACGTCGTCCAGGACGACGACGAGAATGTTGGGGGGCGCGAGATTCCGGTCCGCACGGCGCTTGGCCGATCCGCAGGCGTCGCTTTCGAATGTGGTTTTCGCGGCCATGTCGGTTCCTGGTAGAGCAGCTGCCACCCGCTGGATCCAAGGCCGGGAAGCTGACAGCGGATTCGTAAGATCCGGGGAGCCCGGCGATTGCGCAGCCCGGGAATCCCACGCTGGACCGAACTGGCTCCGAGAGCCCTACTGAATACGCTAGACTCGCTCGCAAGATGATAGCCCGGATTCTCTTGTTGGTCACCTTGGCATGCCCGCTGGCAAGTGCCCGAGTCGACGAGAACCTCGTCTACGCGATGCGTGGCGGCCTCGCCATGTTGATGGACGTGAACTATCCGGAGCGTTCAAACGGCTACGGCATCGTGATGATTCCGGGCAGCGGCTGGCATGCCCCGCTCACCTATGACGCGAGCCCGCTCAAGGCATCCGGATTCGCGAAGCGCTACGTACCTCCGCTAACCGACGCAGGCTACACGGTGTTTGTGATCAATCACCGAGCGGCACCGCGGTATCGCTACCCGATGCCGCTGGAAGATGTCCAGAGGGCGGTTCGGTTCGTTCGACATCACGCTTCCCGCTTCGAAATAGCTAGCGACCGAATCGGCGGTATCGGCGGCTCTTCGGGCGGCCACCTGATCAGCATGCTGGGCGTGCTCGACGGAGACGGCGATTCCTCGAACCCCGATCCTGTAGAGCGCGAAAGCGCGAAACTCCAGGCCGTGCTCGCCACAGCGCCTCCAACGAACCTCACCCGGTTCGAAGACCGCTTTTCCAGCGCGTCGGCGTCTTCCCTTCTGGGAATGCGTCTGGGACAGCGCAACTCTCCTGAGACTCTGGAATACCGGGCATACTGGGACGCCTCGCCCGCAGCACATGTCTCGCCGGACGATCCGCCCTTTCTTCTGATGCACGGCACTTTGGACGACCGGGTCCCCTACGCCAGGTCCGAAGAGTTCGTAGCGCGCCTCAAGGCAGACGGCATCAAGGCGGAACTCCTGACAATCAAGGGCGGAGGGCACGGACATTCGTTCCCGGGCGCCAAGGATCCTCCGGACTATGTGGGCGCGGTGGTGCGTTTCTTCGACAGCGAGCTGTCCCGGGGAGCGGCCTCAGAAAAGCGCCCGCCGGGCGAGGCCCGTGTCAAGACCGGCATCGAGCGCGATGTCCCGTTCGGAATGGTGTCGGGAGGCGCTCTGTTGATGGACGTCTATCGGCCCGAGAACCCGAACGGCTATGGCATCGTGCACATCACAGGCAGCGGATGGCATTCTCCCCTTGCAGCGAACGCGCCGCAACAGAAGGCCAGCCGCCAGGTCGACGTTTTCGGTCTTCCGCTGGTGAAGGCTGGCTACACGGTATTCGCGGTGAATCACCGCACTGCGCCGCTGAACAAATACCCCGCGCAGTTGGAGGACGTCGAGAGGGCGGTCCGGTTTATCCGCCACCATGCAAATCGTTGGGGAATCAGTCCCGACAGGATCGGAGGGGTAGGCGGCTCGTCCGGCGGGCATCTGACATTGATGCTCGGACTCCAGTCGTCGTCCGGCAACAAGCACGATCCCGATCCGGTCAACCGGGTAAGCGCAAGACTCCAGGCCATAGTCCCGTGGGCCCCGCCTACTGACTTGGCTCGCCATAACGGCAGATACGGCAAAGGTACGATTGCGTCTCTCTTCGGGTTCCGGCTCATGGCGCGCGACCCCGAGACTTCACCTCAGTCCAAGGCCGCCCGCGACGCATCGCCCATTCACTTCGTGTCCGAAGACGATCCACCTACGTTGCTGATCCACGGCGATGCGGACGCCACGGTGCCGATTGAGCACTCGGAAATGCTGGCAGAATCGATGCGAAAATCGGGAGTAGCTGTGGAAGTGCTTGTCGTCCCAGGCGGTGGCCATGGCGCGTCATTCCCGGGCAAGGCGGCCGATGCACCGGACTACGTCGCGGCCACCATGGACTGGTTCGATCGCAATCTACGGAATTGAGATCGGTCGAATCCGAGACAGGGCCTCCGCCAATCGTTCAGCGAACCGATGGCCGGCTTGGCGCTTTGCGGAGCAGTCGCTTCTGGACAGGGCTGGGACCACACGGCCCGATGCCACCTGACTCGCCGCAAAGAAGCCTTCGCCGAACGATGATCGAGCCCGACCGACACCGCCCTAGGCGGGGATCCGTTGTCACATGCTACGGGGATCCCGCAAGCACCTCGTTCCTCGGTTCGATGATTTGCAGGGCCTCCCAGTCAAAGAGCACCCTCTTGACCGTCGCCACCGCATTCGGATCCGAAGCGACGCCGATATATGCCTCGTATTCCTTGGCCGCTTTCTCGAATTCCACCCGGCCCTGGTGGACCATAGCCATGACGAGGTGAGTCTGAGGCAACTTGTCTGCCTCGCCCTGGCCTCTCATTTTCAGTACAAGCGATTCGGCGCGAGACAGATTGCCAAGATTCGCCGCGGCCGCGGCACTGAGATACCGGGCGTAGGCGGAACTAGGGGATAGCTTGAGGTAGCGCTCGGAAAGCGAGTCCAGTGCCGCCCACTCGCCATGCTGCAAAGCCATTTGCATCAGTGGCGCATAAGGAGCCAGGAGCTTCGGGTCGGCCTCAACCGAGCGGATTAGCGCTTCTTTCGCGCCTTCGAGATCCTCCAGGCCGAGACGTGCCTCGCCCAGCGCAGCCCATGCATCCGCGAACATCGGATAGGCCTCGACTGCGCTCTCGAAGTGGGCGGCGCTCTTCCCATAGTTGGGAGACATCCTCCGCAGCATGCGGGTCCCCCTCTCATAGGCCTTCTTCGCCTTGCGCGGCGCGGACAGTGTCGTAAGGCTCACCGTATGGCCTTCAAAGCCCTTGAGTCGGTGCAGGACAATGGTCCCGACATCATTTCGATCCAAACTGCTGGCCGATCTCATCGGCAAACGATCCGACCGATAGCCCGGCAATTCGGCAATCAGGTGGCAGTGAAATAGGCTCATCCTTCCGAAGGAGCCCGTGCGCGGAGCGTGCGCACGCAGTCCCGTTGAGACACTGGCGTCGATCGCCAGAAGAGTGTGATCGCTGTTCGGCTGAAAGTTGAAGCGTCCTTTCGAGTCGGTGTACGCCTGCGGGCGGGCACCGCCTCCGCAGTTCATCTTGACGACGACTCGATCCGGGGGCGGCTCGCCACCATCGGTGAGGACTCTACCGGACAAGTAGACCGGGCGCTGGAGCGACCGTTGTTCCCAGGGCGATGCATCCCGCCGATTGGAATAGCCTTCGTTGGTCCGATCGGCGCTGCGTCCGGTCGTGCTGCCCGAGCGGTCCTGCGTCGGAGTCTGGCTCCCAGTGGGTGCGCCTGGCGAGGTGCCGCCGGAGGGCCCTCTCGGAGCGGAAGTTCCGGAGGAGCCGCCCCCGTAACTTCCGGAACCGTAGCTGCTTCCGCCAGACGTACTGTCCGCATCCGCCGGTCCGCCCTGCTGACCTTGCGCCAGCGCATTCGGGGCCAGCAGCAAGGCCACTGGGGCCAAGACCGAGGCTAAGGCTGCGAGCTTGAATCCACCCATGGCAATGACCGGCTCCGCATCCGGTCGTTTTCCCAACGAGTGGCAACAGAATAGCAGACCAGGCGCAGAGGCCAGTCACTGCAATAGCGTCTTGCGGATTTGGAAATGAAACCGGTTCCTAAGGACTTAGGAATGATCCCCTTGGAACTGCTAGCAAGGCGATGAGAGGGGCTGCCTCCCGGGCAGGGAATCGACGATTTCACCGAAAAGACTTCGTCGGCTCGACTAGGAGAACTTGGACATAATTTCGCTTCGCCGGCGCAGAAAGACGCGATCAGGTCTCTCGCAGAGCTGAAGGGTTCCAGCGAAGTTCTGTCAGGGTATTCAGCTCCGGATACGCGCCTCCCCGGTCAAGATCACGGCTGGCTAAGGCGAAGCCCCGTCACCATCGCGTTCGCAATTTGCCCTCCCACCCGGACATCCAATTGCATTCCTTGTATCGTTCGGGCTGCCATCGGCACGTCATTCGAGAAGGTAAGCCCAGTGACCACGACTGTCCCGTCAGAAGCCACGTCGAGTCCTTCGAGCATGTCTCTTCCAGACCCGCCACGATAGGTACCGAAGTGGAGATCCGTCAGCTGGGATGAGAAAGCCGCGATAAAACCGTCCGTAGCGCCGCCGCCATTGCCGTCCTGCATTGCGTTCCGCACTGGGAGGTCGCGGGACGATGTCACGCCTACCAGCCAGATGTTCCCGGCTGGATCTACCTCGATGTCCTCTCCGTCGTAGCCGGCGGAGTCATCCTGCGACCCGCCGAAGTACGTTAGCCGCACGGTCTTGTAACCAGATCCGTCAAATCGCGCGATGAACGCGTCCGCACCTCCGCCCGCGGCTTTCTGAAAAGAGTTACTGCTTGCGGGGAGATCGCGAGAATCGGAAGTGCCTGCCACGATCGGCGCACCCGTGCGGTCGACCGCAACGCCCCAACCTGAGTCATCGCCGGATCCTCCCAGGTATGTGGAGAAGGTAGGGGCGAACTCGGGAATGCTCAGGCGGGCTAGGAACAGGTCACCCTCGCCGCGAAGTTCTGTCTGCACCGGGTCGAGCATTGGAAAATCCTCGGATTTCGTGTACCCGACGCTGAAAATCCCACCCGTCCTATCGATAGCGATGCCGGTCAGCTTCTCCTCCGAGGAGCCGCCAAACACAACCGAGCGAACCGACGCCGCATCCGAAGTCAGAAGGCACGAGATGAACGCGTCAGCATCAGGGCTGGCGGAGCGTCGACGACCCAGGAAGTCATCGGAAGTCGTCGTTCCGCCCACGAACACCCTCCCGTGACCATCCAGTTCAAGCGCACCACCAAGATCGTCGCCTCTTCCCCCGAGGAATGTGCCGTACACAATCTCGCCTTGTGGAGAGAGCCTTACGAGAAATGCATCACTCGCACCCCCCGCGAACCGAGGCTGCACGGCGTCCTTGGTGACCGGAAAGCCCTCGCCTTTCGTCAGGCCAGTCACGTACGCAAAACCGTCCGCGTCAACCTTGATCCGCAACGCCGCGGTAAATGCTTGCGCCTGGATGCGCGTGGCGTACACGAACCTGTGCCCCTGCATGTCCAGGCGAAGCACGTACGCGCCCATGAGGCTGTGGGACGCTTCCGCTCCCAGCACAGGGACAGGAAGGCGGCTCTCCGGCGAATGACACGCTAGGAACGCGTCTCCTCGCCAAAGGGCCACACTGTCGCAGTCAGCCACCCCGAGATATGTGGACAAAGTTTCGACCGGATTCGGCAGATCAGCTGCGGCGGTCAGCGTGACGCAGCAGAAAAGGATGGTCCATCGCAGCACTGGCGGATCGGTCAAGATCTAGACCGGAAGAATGGGTCACAGTATAGCCGTCGCCAGCCGTGTGCCACCAAAGCGCGTGCGCGTAGCGTAGGAAGACCGGACGTCGCGGACCGGGCCGATATTTCAATCAGTGGCCAAGACTTCGACCTTGGCTATCCGTAGATGGTCGAACTCGATGACGGCCAGCGAGAAGCTGTATGGTACAACCGAAGGGCCGCACTCCCCTATGCATTTCGATGGCGATCAGCTTGGACCTTGTCCGGGAAGATTCGTCGAATTTCCTCTGCAATTGAGTAGCCCCGAATCGCAATCGACCCTTGACTGCTGTCGAGAATTGACGATTCAAGAGAATCGGGCAATACGATCGCTCGAACTCGACCCAGCCGGACTCCGGCAAGAGCAGCCGAGTGCAACTATCGGATCGTCGACACGATTGACGTTGTAGTGGACAGCCCGCTATCCCGCAAGAACTTGGAGCGAGGATGAAGACCGCAAAGCTGTCAATCGTATTGACCCTAGCGTTGCTGATGCCGGCGCAGGTAGCTGCGGACAACCCCGACATTCTCCTGATCGCCATCGATGACCTCAACGACTGGGTCGGTCCGCTCGGCGGTCATCCTCAGGCGAAGACACCCAACATAGACCGTCTCGCTAGTCGGGGGATGACGTTCACGAACGCACATGTCACGGCGCCTCTATGCAATCCGTCGCGCGCGTCGCTGATGAGCGGGATGCTGACGTCTTCCTTCGGCGTATACGTCAACCGTCAAGACTGGAGCTTCCGTGTTGAATGTCAAGCGTTTTTCCCGGTAATGGCCGGAATAACGGATGAATTCTGCGCATGTCCGACCAGGTTGCGGCGGCGTGCCTGCTCTGCTGCAAGGTCGAGGTCGTGCGCCAGCTGATCGAGGGCGGCCTGCTGCCGCTCGACCTGGGCCAGCTCGGCACGCGCGTTGCGGATCGCGGTGCGCAGGAGTTCGGCGCGGGCCGCCAGCCGCCGTCGCGGGACGGGCGAGCGGGGATCGAGGGCGGGGCCGGAGCGGGCGCGGAGGTTCTGGAGGCGCTTGGCGCAACGGCGGCAGTAGACGGGCATCGGGCCCCGGCGGCCGACCGGCACGGCCACGCGGCAGGCCAGGCAGCGGTAGCCGTAGTCGGCGGAAGTTTCTCCCGCGGCCGGCGGCAGCGGGGCGGTTCGATCGAGATGTCCGTGAAGCATGGAAATGCTAACTCCCGCTCAACTTGGCTCAGCTTGGCGAGCCGGCGGCGGGCGCTACGGGCGACCACAGCCGGTCGTCGCGGAGCAGGGCGCCGAGCAGGGCGAGCAGCTTGCGCATGACCGCGACGAGCGCGACCTTGTGCGGCTTGCCCTTGCCCGCCAGGCGCTCGTAGAAGGCTTGCAGGTCCGGATTGCAGCGGATCGCGGAGAGGGCGGCCATGTACAGCAGGTTGCGGGGATGCTGGCGGCCGCCGCGGATGCTGCGGCGGCCGTGGTGGATGCCGGAATCGCAGTCGTAGGGCGCAAGGCCGGCGAGCGCCGCGGCCTCGCCGGGACGGGCGGATCCGAGCTCGGGGAGATCGGCGCACAGGCTGGCGGCATTGAGCGGGCCGCAGCCCGGGACGGAGCGGAGGATCTCGCAGCGTCGGCGCAGGGCGGGGTCGGCCTGGATGCAGGCCTGCAAGGCAGTCTCGGCCTCCTGGATCTTGCCGGCAAAGGCTTTCAGCAGGGGAGCGAGCAGCTGGGCGGCCTCGCCGCCGAGCTCGGCGGCGTGCTTGCGCAAGGCGTCGCGCTGCCCGACGAGCTTGCGCCGGAGAGCGAGCCAGTCGGCCAGGACCTGCAGGCTGGCGGGCTTGGGCGGCGAGCCGGCGAGCCCGTCGAGGCGGGCGTAGCGGGCGAGCATGGCGGCGTCGATGCGGTCGTTCTTGGCGCGCTGGCCGAGCGAGCGGGCGAAGTTGCGCGCGCGCAGGGGGTCGGCGAGAATGACCGTCACTTCATCGTCGTGGAGGCACTGATGGAGCTGGCGGTGGTAGCGCCCGGTCGGTTCCAGCGCGAGGTGCCGGACGCCGAGCTTGCGGAGCCAGTTGCGCAGGGCGCGGCGGCCGGGCTGGGTGTTGTCGAAGCGGCGGGAGAGCTCGGCGGGATCGACGAAGACATCGAGCCAGCGCTTGCCGACATCGATGCCGGCGACGGGCTCGGGAGCGGGAGGGGCGAGAGGGGTCATGAGCTTGCTTGGTATCCTTTCCAGTGGCCAGCGGGATTCCTGCGAACCTCACCTTTTCGATGCGGGCCTGAGCCCGTTCTTCCGTTCAGGTCTCTCAGGAATGGCTGCGGCGGGCGATCCAGCTCCAGTACGGTGCCAGGCACCTAGGGAAGAAAACGATCCGACCCGCCGCCCGCCGCCGGGCACTAGCCAGGCCCGGCGGCGGACTCCCCGCCAGGAGGCGAGGAGATCCTTGCAGAGCCAGTCGCCAAGGGTGGCGACCAGCTCAAACCCTACACTTGCACACAAGCAGAAATCGGCCGGCAGGGACGGGTCCGAGCTGTCCGGCGAGCCGGTCGGCGGCCAGTGAGGCCTTGCTGCGGTCGCTCCGCTCCCTCCGCAAGGCCTCACTGGCCGCCGCTCTCCAAACACCCTGCCACTCTCCGGCCTCACTCTCCCCAACATAAAAGGGAGGCTCCGGCGTTGCAGGGCAAGCCCGTGCTGCCGTTGTTCCTGCAGAGCAACGGCTACCGCACGCTCGGCGGCGGGAAGCTGTTTCACGCCGCGACGGTCAATCCGCTGCAGTTCTACGGCCTACTCCCGAAGAAAGGCTTCGATGACTACTATCCGGCGCCGAACCGGCAGCTTCCGGACGAGATTCGGCCGCTGGGCCGTCCGATCAACAAGAACCCCGGATTCATCAGCGGGTTCTTCGATTGGTCCCCGGTCGCCGCCGAGGACACCGCAATGGGTGACGGCCAGGTCGTGTCCTGGGCAAGCCGGCAGCTTCAAGCAAAGCTCGACAGGCCCCTGTTCCTCGGAGTCGGGATCTACAGGCCGCACATCCCGTGGTACGTGCCAGCGGCGTACTTCGATATGCATCCGCTCGATCACGTTGAGCTGCCTGCAACTGTGCCTGACGATCTGGACGATGTGCCAGGTTCGGATCGGTACGCCTCGAACCAGCGGGTCCACCAGTGGATCCTCGAGAGCGGCAACTGGGAGAGTGGCGTGCAGGCGTATCTTGCGAGCATTAGCTTCGCCGATGCGATGCTAGGCCGACTGCTCGACGCGCTGGATTCGAGCGAGCGAGCGGAGGAGACAATCGTTGTCTTGTTCTCCGACCATGGATATCACTTGGGTGAGAGGGGCCAGTGGCGGAAGTACACGCTTTGGGAGGATTCGACTCACGTCCCGCTGATAGTCGTCGCGCCGGGCATCACGAGGCCTGGAAGCCGGTCAGCGGCGCCGGTGTCGACGTTGGATCTCTATCCGACGCTGGCGGATCTCGCGGGACTGGATGCTCCCGATCACTTGGAGGGTCACAGCCTGCTCCCGCTACTGGCTGACCCGAGTGCTGAGTGGCCTCACCAGGCGGTCACGACATACCGGTTCGGCAACCATTCGGTGCGAACTCGTCGCTACCGCTATATCCGCTACGACAACGGCGACGAAGAACTCTACGATCACCGCAATGACCCGCACGAGTGGCGCAATCTCGCTTCCTCGGCCGAGTACGCCGACCTCAAGGCGCGCTTGGAGTCGCTGCTTTTGACGGTCAACGTCGAGCCGATCGCGGCGAGTTGGCGCTAGCGCTCTCTCAGCCGAGTAGTTACGCCGAGACAAGGCCTGCTCGCTTCAATTTCCGGTTCGGCGCAGGTGGGCTGACGGTGGTGTGCGCCGGCGAAGCACCGGAGGTGCGGATGGCGCCAGGCTAGACAACTCTTCGACGAGGCAACGTTTCTGTCCTTCGTTGCAATACGTCGCACGCAGGTGCTTTTCGCCTCGAGGCGCTCCGGATACTGGCTGGTCGACGGCGAGCGAGCCCGAAGGCCGCCGAGAGACAAAGCGTGAACTGCCCATCACCCTCGATATCTTGACGGACGCAACCTCCCATTTGATATCACGAAGAGCAAAGGATTATACTAATACAGTATAGAGATGATGTCAGTCGGTGGATCGCAGAAATCCGGTCGATTCATTCTCCGGATGCCACCAGTGCTACACACCGCGCTGCACCGTGCTGCGCGCACAAGCGGGCTTTCGCTCAACGCGTACTGCGTGCGGCAGCTCGAGGCGGTAGACCTCGGCGTCGCCAGCGACGAAGACGTGACATCTCTTGTCGCGCGCGCCCGCGCGGTTGTCGGCAACACGCTGTCGGCGGTAGCCCTCCACGGTTCCTGGGTGCGCGGCGAAGCCACGTCCGCCTCGGACGTTGACGCCCTCATCCTCGTGGATTCTCGCATGGCGTTGAGTCGCGCCTTGTACCGAGCCTGGGACGCACAGCCGCTTACATGGCGGGGGCGCCCTGTGGACCCGCACTTCGTCCACCTAGCCTCGGAAGGAGAGGTCAGTGGCCTCTGGGCCGAAGTAGCGGTGGACGGGCTCGTGGTGTTCGAGCGCGATTGGAAGCTGTCGGCGCATCTGGCGCGGATTCGCCGTGCGATTGCCGCCGGACGGCTGGTACGGCGCATCGTGCACGGGCAGCCCTACTGGACGGAGGCCGCCTGATGCGCAACCGCACTCTCGCCGCCGACTACGTGCGGCGCGCCGAGGCGCGCGTGCGTGCGTTAGACGTCCTGTATGAGGCCGGGAGCTGGGCGGACGTAGTTCGGGAATCGCAGGAGGTTGTCGAACTCGCCCTGAAAGGGCTGTTGCGCGCCGTCGGGGTCGACCCACCGCGGGTGCACGATGTCGCCGAGGTGCTGGAGGCCGAGCGGAGCCGACTGCCCGCTAGCCTAGCCGGCGATGTCGACCGGCTTGCCGCGGCATCCCGCACACTGCGGCGCGACCGCGAACTCGCATTCTACGGCGCCGAGGACCTGACGCCGTCCGACTTCTACCGGCAGCGCGACGCCGACGAGGCGCGCGGCGCCGCGCGCCTCGTCGTCGCGCGGGTTCGCCCGCACGTTCCAGCGGAGGCGCCCGACTGAATCGCACGAGGTGCGTAGGCGGAAACCGCAGGAACGAGCATGACGATTGGCTACGCGCACGCGCTAAGGACACCCCGGAGCGCAGAGAACCTCTGTGATCGGTGTGTTTCCCAGCGTTTCCGTCTGAAATAGGCTCAGATTTCCTTACATCGGTTGTTTTACGTTGGCATGATTGTGGGAGGAGATGCCGGTTCTGGGTGGGTTGGGGCAACGATTGAGGTGAGGGGGTTGTCGGGGAGGATTTCGTAGACCAGGCGCAGGTCGGTTCCGGGAAACAGCGTCGCGGTTTCGTTCAGTTCCTTGAGCAGTGCAGCCAGGGCGGCGTCCTGGCCGCGGCTGGCTTGGTGCAGCAACCGGACGGTGAGAGTCCCGGCCGCAGAGTCGGGAAGAAGGGTGGCGTCGCTGCGGAACAGCGCCTTGAGCAGGGGGCGCACATTCTCGGGCCTGCTCAGTTCCGGCGCGACCGCGCCGGCCATGGCGGTCTCGGCGCGGTAGGCGATCATGCGCAGGGTGTCGAGCAGGTTCCGCAGCGGGGCAGGCAGGGCCTGCAGCCGCTCTTCGGGCGACAGGTCGCCGGCCCGGACATGCTCCTGGACGTCGCTTTTCGCCAGTTCCAGGCCCGTGATGCGCCGCTCGATCGCGGCGGTCTCCGCCTGGAGCTGGAGGGCCTTCTGCGAACGCGCGCCGCGCTCGGCTGCCAGCTTGCGATGCAGGTGCCCGGCCTTGCCGCGCAGCCTCCGCAAGGCGCGCTCGAGCCAGCGCCAGAGCGGGTTGACCACCCGCTCGTCGGCATCCACCCCCACGAGCGCGTGCTCGGCCAGCGTGTCGAGACCGAATTCCGCGCGCATGTACTTGAAGAAGTTCTCCTGCGTCCAGCGTGAGCGCAGCAGGCCCGCGACCCGCTCCGCGGGCAGCGTGGGATGCGTGGTGAGGATCGCCGGCTGGCGCTCGCCCGCCGCCGGCTGGCCCGCCAGCTCCAGCGGCTTGCGCGGCTGGCCGCTCTTGCCCGGCCGGCGCAGGCGCCGGTCGATCCAGAAGCGGATCTCGCGCGCCGCGCAGGCGTTCCCCAGAGCCGCCTTGCGCTCGGCGATGCGGCCCTCCAGCGCTTGTTCGCCGCCGGGCGCGTGCACCGCCAGGCGGGCCGGGACAAACTCGCTGTCCGGCCAGCGCTCCGCCTGCGGCCCCTTGCGCCAGGTGATCACCGCGATCCCCCGCTCCGCCAGCTGCGCGAACAGCGCCGGACTCCAGCCTTCCCGGTCGAACACCAGCGTCAGGCGCGGCCGCGACGGCTCCTGCGCGGCCGGCAGCAGGCCCAGTTCCTCCAGCTGCGGCAGCAGCCCGTCCCGCAACTCCGCCACCAGTGCGGGATCGACCTGCTTGTGCACGCACAGCAACGGCGCCCCCCCGAGCGCCCCCACCCAGTAGCTGGCCGCGGCCGGCAGGCACAGCTTCTGCCGCGGCACGAAGTGCTTCGGCAGGCGGCCCTGGCCGCTGTAGACCTGGACGTGCCCGTCCACGAACAGCGTCGCGACGGCCTCCGGATCGGCGCCGGCCCAGTCCCGCGCCAAGGCGCCGCGCCAGGCCTCCAGCGCGGCCGTATCCGCCACCAGCTGGCGTGTCCTGCGCCGTAGCGTGCGATCGCAGGGGCAGCGGTCCAGGCCCAGCAAGGCACCCCATTCCCCGGGCTGCTCGTAGCGCAGCCGCTCCGGATTGCGCACGCGCGCCAGCAGCAGGAACGCCAGCAGCAGCAGGATCGAGCGCACCCCGTAGAAGCCCTTGGGCAGGCGCAGCAGGCCCTCGTGGCGCAGCAGGCCGGCCTGCACCAAGGCCGGAACCGCCGTCAGCACCCCGCCCCCGCTGACCGCCGAGGCCGCGGCGAAACGCGGCTCCCGTTCCTGCAGCGGCCCCAGGCTGGTCAGCGTCCGCCCGGCCGTGTCGCATGTCGCCCGGCCCTGCGGCGCCTGCGCGTCGCGCTGGTTGCGCCGCTCCTTGTCGGGCGGCTCCCGCACCTCCGCCTCCGCCGGCTCGCTCCCGGCCGGCGCTCCTTCCGCTGCCGGCCCGGCCGCCGCTCCCTGCTGGCCCGCGACCCCCGCCAGCAGGCCTTTGCGCAGGTACGCCCGCAGCGTCGAATAGCACAGCCCCAGCTCCCGCGCCGTCCCGCGCAAGCTCGCTCCCTGCGCCAGCTTCTCCCCCGCCCGCCTCAGCAGCTCCGCATCCTCGATCCCGTGCAGGCGCCGCCGCTTGCGCGGCTTGTCAAAGTCCTGCTCTCCGCGCGCTTCCATCTGTCGCCGCGCCCGGGCCACCGTGCGCGCGCTGATCCCGTGCGCCCGGGCCAGTTCGGCGTGCGTGGCCAGCCCGAGCAGCGCGAAGCGGCCGAGGCAGCGCGCGCGGCCTGGCCGGTCGTCGACGCCGCAGCTGTCGATCGGGTCGGTGTTGAGGAAATAGACCCAGCGGCCAGCGTCCAGGAGCATGCTCAGGCGAGCGTTGACGGGGATCGCCTCACCGGGCCGCAGGCCGAGCGAAGCGGGGAGTGGGGAGGGTTCGGGGTGCGCTGGGCCGCCTTTCATGTGGACATATTAAAAAAATCGAACCGGCCATGTCAAGCCCGCGACACCAATTGCGAGAAAAACGTAACCCCGTGCGCTAGAACGGCTTATACCGATTCACTCGATCTCGCCAAATTGTCGATGTAAGGAAGTCTGAGGCTCAGCCGAGGCCGACTGCGGTCAACTACTTATGCTTGGTGCGGATTCCGATGAAAAAAATCGCTGATTCCAACTTGAAAAAAATCATCCTTGCGAAATGAAAAAAATCAGATCGGAGCGAAGCGACGCCGCTTGTCAGACTGCCATCCGAGAGGGACCTCCGTCAAGTAGCCACCCTGTCAGGGTGGCGGAATTCATCATCATCTCGTCTTTCCTTTCCTCTCAGGTCGGGCAGGACCCACGGGCTGCAGGCCTGCCTGTTCCATATTCGGCCGGGCACGGCCGGGCGCGGTTCCGGGCTTGCGACGCCAGTACTGCTCGCAGCGCCCGAGGTTGAACTGGAGATGGTTCCAGTAGTCGGGCGGGAAGCTCTCGGCGAGAACTTCCTCCAGCAGCGGGGCGAAGTAGCGCAGGCTGCGGATCGGTGCTGCCGTCGGGCGGTCGATCAGCGAGAACGACTTCCGCGTGCAGCCCAGCAGCCAGGCGCGCCGGACCGTCTCGAACTCGATGCCGCGGGCGTGCCAGGCTGCAGCCAGGCGCTCGTCCGACGGCGTGAACGTCCCCTGCACGCAGCCGGCCTCGCCGAACAGCTGGCGGATCCGTTCCACATAGGCGCGCTCGGCCGAGACCTCGCCAGCCGGCTCGCCGGGCGGGCCGCCACTGGCGCGGCAGTAGGGCCACCAGGCATCGCGGACTTCCAATCGCGACACGCGATGCTGGTTGGGGGCGGAACGCAGCTCGCAGACTCCGGCCTCCTGCAACTCGCGCAAGTGGCGCCCCAGGGCGCTGCGGCTCCGGCCCAGCTGCCGCGCCAGCTCGCTGCGGTCGAAGTCGAGCCGCCCGCTGCCGCGCTCGGCATGCAGGCAGACCCACGCATACAGCTTGAACGCCGCATCGGAGAGGGCCTCGATCGCCCGCTCGAACTCGGCCCCGGCGGCAAACCAGCCGGTCGGGCGCTTGAGCTGGAAAGCGGGCTTCATGCAGCGCCCCCTTCCTCGGCGGCCTGCTGCGCGCGCGCCTGCGCCTTGCGCAGCGACTCGCCGCGCAGCTCGAACACATGCGCGCCATGCAGCAGGCGGTCGAGAATGGAATCGGCCTTGGTCGGATCCCCGATGCGCTCGTGCCAGGTGTCCCGGGGCAGCTGGCTGGCCAGCACGGTCGCCCGCTGTCCGTGACGGTCGTCGCAGATCTCGTGGAAGTCGCGCCGCTCCATGTCCTGCAGGGGATCGATCAGCCAGTCATCGACGACCAGGGCGTCGACACGCGCCAGCCGAGCCAGCATCCGTCCCAGGCTGTTGTCGGCGCGCGCAGCGCGCAATTCGCGGCACAGTTGCGGCATGCGCGTGTAGAGCGCGCTGTAGCCGTCGCGGCAGGCCTTGTGAGCCAGCGCGGACGCCAGGAAGCTCTTTCCGATGCCGGTCGGGCCGACCAGCACGACCGCGCGCTTCTGCCGCACCCACAGCGACTCGTGCGCCAGGTGCAGGAAACGCGTCTTGTCGAGGCCGCGCGCATGGCGGAAGTCGATGTCCTCGAGGCAGGCCTGCTGCTTCAGCTTGGCCAGCGCCAGGCGCCGTGCCGTGGCCCGGCCCTGCTTCCACAGCCATTGCGACTCGACCAGCATCGCGAAGCGATCCACGAAGGCCAGATCCGCCATGTGCGGGTCCTCCAGCTGCTGGCGGAAGGCTTCCGCCATGCCGCTCAGCCGCATGGCGTGCAAGCGTTCGAGTGTCGGTTGGATCAGCATGCCTCGTCCTCCTTCACCGGCCCCGGGCTTTCGTAGTATGCCGGCCCGCGCACGTTCTCGTGCGCTGGGGCGGCAGCTGCCTCCTCGCCCGCCTCCAATTCCAGCCGGTCCGCGCCCGCCTCCAGGATCGCCTTGACGTCCCGGTAGCTGACCGTTTCGTAATGCAGCGCCCGCAGGGAGGCTGTCTCCAGCCGGTCGGCGCCGTACTTGTCGGCCAGGCGGATCAGGCCGTTCACCTCGCGATAGCGTTCCTGCGGGTACTCGCTGCCGTCGAGGATCGCGCTCGCCAGGCGGCCCAGGCCGGGCCCGCTCCGGGCGGCCCAGGCCCGCATCCGCTCCACCGTCCACTTGCCTTGCTCGCGATGCGAGCGCGGCTGGTGCTGCTCGACGGTCGTGCGGTCCCAGTCCTCCCGGCCGCGCGCGTGCGCTGCCACGCGCCGCTCCTGGAAGAAGATCTCGACGCCGTCCAGCGTCAGGCGCACGTCCACCTTCTCCTGCACCAGCTGGCAGGGCACCGAGTAGAAGTGCTTGCACACCTGCACGTGGTAGTCCGGATGCACCCGCGCCACCAGCCATTCCGCGTGCTCGTAACGCTGCGTCGGCAGCGGCCGCAGGGCGGGCTGGTCCAGTGTGCGGAACAGGCTGGCGCGCGACTCCGGCCGCTTGCGGAAAGGCTTGCTGTTGAGCTTGCCGAGCAGTTCCCAGATCGCCTCGTTCAGCTCGCCCAGGCTCGTGAAGCGCCGGTGCCGCAAGGCCGCCAGGATCCAGCGCTCGACCAGCTGAACTCCCGATTCCACCTTCGCTTTGTCCTTCGGTTTCCTAGGCCTGGCCGGCACCACCGCAACACCGTAGTGGCGAGCCATCTCACGGTAGGCACGGTTGAGTTCGGGCTGGTAAATGCAGGCGCGCGTGACACCCGAGCGCAGATTGTCGGGCACTAGGATCTCGGGGCAGCCCTGATAGAACTCGAAGGCCCGCACGTGCGAGCCGATCCAGCTGCCGAGTTCCTGGCTCCAGCTCGCCTCCGCGTAGGTTTGCGAGCTGGCACCCAGCACGGCCACGAACACTTGCGCTTCGCGCGTCCGGCCCGTCTCCGCATCGTCCACCTCCACCGTGGCCCCGGCATAGTCGACGAAGAGCTTCTCGCCGGCCCGGTGGTCCTGGCGCATGACCAGGTTCTGCTGCTTGCGCCACTGGCGGTACAGATCGCAGAAGCGGCTGTAGCCGTAGCCGCCGGGCTGCTCGCCGCGGTACTCCTCCCACAGCAGCTGCAAGGTCAGGTGCTTGTGCTTTTTCAGCTCCTGCTGCAGGTGCTCGAAATCGGGCTCGGCCCATCGGCGGGAACCCGCCAGCGAGGGCGGCCTGCCGTACAGGCGCTGGTGCAGCGCGGGCTCGTCGAGCCCTTCCGGCAAGGGCCAGCCCAGCCCCGCGGCCTTGGCGCGGGCCAGCACCTGATGCACGGAACTCTGTGCCAGCCCGCAGCCACTGGCGATCTCCCTTTGCGAGCGACCGCCTTCATGGCGCAGTCGCAGAATTTCCTCAATGTGATGCATCGCAACGCGTTTCCTCGGCATAGCGACCTCCTCTCGAAAAGAGGGTCGCCAATCCGCAGTGGCGTCACGACGCTCCGGGATCCAGTCGGGCACGACCAGCGCAACAGCGCTGATCGTTTTCAAATCGGAACGCTGATTTTTTTCATCTCGTTACGACGATTTTTTTCGCTTCGGAACCCTGATCGTTTTCCTTCGGAATACGCACTTGGCGGACAAAGAATGCACCGTCCCGGGAATGCCCAGTCTAGATGAGGTCTATCGGGGGTTCGGTGAGGTTTCCGAGGCGGCTCGATTCCTTGAAACCGAGCTGGGTAGCATCCTGCTGACCATTGAAGCGGCTGAGTCGGACTTGTTCTTTGCCAACCGGCAAGAGGAAGCACGCGAGTCCCTCAGGAGGATTGACAAGAACAACTTTGCCCAGCTCCTCAAGAGAATCTACCGGAAGAACCGGAGCTTCGAACACGCGGCCGATCTCTTCGCTGGAGCACTCGCCGAACGGAACCGCTTGTCACATTCATTCTTTCGCAAGCACAACTTCAAGCGAAACTCTTCTGAGGGATGCAGCATAGTGCTCGAGGATCTTGAATCGATTCACGAGACATTGCTTAAGGCTTACAAGCTTACACTGACGATTTCGGGTATAGATCTCGATTCTCTCGGACTGCCAAGCGTTCCTACGAAGCGTCTGGAGCTCGATTAGAGTAAGGGGCCTCTGCTGTCTGTGCGCCGGCCCAACAAGCATGGCAGCGAATGAGGAGTGGAGTGCACCCTTCGCGTGTTCCGTGCCAGGGTGGTTGGAATTGCCGACACCGACGAGGCTGGCAGTGACCTCCTTGGCGCGAAGTTCGATCCGCCACCAATGTTCGACCTGCCAGCGGACTGGCGCCGCACCAGCCCGTGCCAATGCCAGCAGTCCAGTCAGGAGCCAGGCGACAGAGGACGCCAATTTTCCTAGAGGGTAGTGTCGGTGCGACCGGCTGACGGGTCCAGCCGGATTCAGCAGGTCTGCAGCTAGAGCCGGTTCGGTGGGCACAAGGTCCTCCGGGTGCTCAGACGCATGGTCGCTGGTGGCTGGTCTCTTGCGATTCGACTGATACGCGTTCAGGGAACCTTCGTGTAGCCATGGAGTCGAACAGCTATCGCGAGAGGATAAAGAAGGCACATATGCTTTCTGCGATTGAATAAATTCTATTGATCAGCCGTACGATCAATCAACTTTTTCGGCTCGAATACCTGAAGCATTTTCCAATCATAGAGCTTTCTCCTAATTAACCTATTGAGGTTTGCATCTCTAGAAATATAAAGGTACCAATTATAGTATTTTGCAGCTTCTTGAAACTCGGACCGGCTCTCATGGATCAGTCCTAGGATAACACGGCTCTTCGGCCAATTGTCGTAGTACCCTGATAATTGCAGTGCTAGGATTCGCAGTTCTGCGCGCGAAAATTTACCGAGTTCCACTGCAGCGACAGCACTCATATACAAAACCATCGGAGAGTGGGTCGACATTGCCAAGTAGCGCTCTGTCAATAATTCGAGTTCGGACCAATCCTTGTTCTCAAACACTATGTATATCAGCATTTCGTATGCTGGAAGGAACTTGGGATCGGCATTAATCGAGCGCGTGAACGCTTGCGTCGCCTCCGCTCGATTACCGAGCGCCCAACGAGCTTCGCCCAGCGCGACCCAAGCCTCCGCGAATTCCGGATACGCCTCCACTGCTCGCTCAATGAAGGGCCGCCCGCCTGTCGTTGGGCTTTGGTTTGCGCAGGAGCAGCATCTGTCCAGCGACAATTAGAATTGCCGGGTGACGACAACTAAAAATGCCGGTTTAGCCTCACGGTTGGTGGCTATTCTCTTCCTTCCCAGGGGAGGGGGAGTGCGTGATCACGGACCAACAAGTGAGGCTACTGATGAAGGAACTAGGAAAGCAGACGCCGCTGATCACAGCGGCGTCGAGAGCGGGCATGAGCGAGCGGACTGCCCGCAAGTGGCGCGATAGCGGGAAGCTGCCAAGCGAGAGCGAGCGGCGGCGGGACTGGCGGACGCGCAAGGATCCGTTCGAGGCACTGTGGTCGGAAGCGGAAGCGTTGCTGGGGAGCGATCCGGGGCTGCAGGCGAAGACCGTCTTCGAAGAACTGCAGCGACGTCATCCGGGCCAGTTGCAGCCCGGGCAGTTGCGGACACTGCAACGGAGATTCCGGGACTGGCGGGTGCGCCAGGGGCCGGCGCGGGAAGTGTATTTCGATCAGGAGCGGAAGCCGGGCGAGCAGGGCCAGTCGGATTTCACCGACATGGGCAAGCTGGGGGTGACGATCCGGGGCGAGCCGTACCCGCACCTGCTGTACCGTTTCGTGCTGGTGTACTCGAACTGGGAGCACGTGGAGATCGCCGGTTCGGAAACGTTCGAGGCCCTGGCCGGCGGTTTGCAGGAGAGCCTCTGGAAGTTGGGCGGCGTGCCGCGTGAGCATCGGACCGACAACCTGTCGGCGGCGACGCACAATCTGCGCCAGACAGGCGGGCGGGAGTTCAACCGGGTGTATCTGGAGTTTCTGGCGCACTACGGTCTGGAGGCGAGCCGGAACTGGCCGGGGAACGCGCACGAGAACGGGGACGTGGAATCGGCGCACGGACATTTCAAGACGGCGGTGGACCAGCGGCTGCGGCTGAGCGGGACGCGGGACTTCAGCTCGGTCGCACGCTACCGGCAACTGTTGGGTGAGATCGAGGACCAGCGCAACAGCCGCCGGCCGGCGCGGCTGGAGCGGGAGCGGGCGGTGTTGCGGCCGCTGCCGGCGCGGCGCCTGCCGGTGTACCGGGAGGAGCAGCGCACGGTGACGCGGGGGAGCATCGTGCGGGTGGCGAGCAAGGCCTACTCGGTGCCGTCGCGGCTGATCGGGGAACGCCTGACGGCGCGGCTGTACGCGGACCGGGTGGAACTGCATTTCGGCGGGGACCTGGTGGCGCGGCATGACCGCGCCCGGGGCAAGCAGCCGGGGCGGGTGGACTACCGCCACGTGGTGCATTCGCTGCTGCGCAAGCCGGGAGCGTTCGCGCAGTACCGCTACCGCGAAGAGATGTTCCCGGCCGCGGCGTTCCGCCAGGCCTACGACCGGCTGTGCGAGGAGCGTGTGCAGCGCAACGCCGACCTGGAATACGTACGCATCCTGCACCTGGCGGCGACGACCCTGCAATCGCGCGTGGAGGCGGCCTTGCGGAACTGCCTGGAGGCTGGCGAGCGGCCGTCGTTCGAGACGGTCCGCGCGGCGGCGGCGCCGCCGCGGCCGGAGCTGCCCGACGTGCGCATTGGGGATCCGGACCTGGCCGTGTACGACGCCCTGCTGGGCGGCGGGAGGCGGCGATGACCGCGGCGGAACGGGCCGCGCTGGGGGCCCGGCTGGCCCAGCTGCGCCTGCCCTCGTTCGCCGCGCATTGCGACCGGCTGGCCGACAGCGCCCGCCAGCAGGGCTGGGATCCGTTGCAGTTCCTGGCGGAGCTGGCGGATGTGGAAGTCGCCGAGCGCGCCGACCGACGCGTGGCACGGCTGACCAAGGAGGCCCGGCTGCCCCGCGGCAAGACGCTGGAAACGCTGGACTGGCTACGCCTGCCGGTGGCCGTGCGGGGACGCCTGCCGGTGCTGAGCGAAGGCGAGTTCCTGACCGACGCGGTGAACGTGTGCATCTTCGGCAATCCGGGTGCCGGCAAGACCCACCTGATGGCGGCGCTGGGTGCCGAACTGGTCCGGCGCGGTCATCCCACGCTGTTCGCCCCGGCCCGGGCGCTGACCGAGCGGCTGGCCGCGGCCAAGCGCGAGCTGCGGCTGAGCCGCGAACTGGACCGCCTCGACCGCTTCGCCTGCCTGCTGCTCGATGACATCGGCTATGTCCGCCAGGACCGCACCGAAATGGAAGTCCTGTTCGAACTGCTGGCGCAACGCTACGAGCGCCGCAGCGTGATGCTGACGTCCAACCTGGTGTTCTCGCAATGGGAGAGCATCTTCCCGGACCGCATGACCGCTGCCGCGGCGGTGGATCGGGTGGTGCATCACTCGGAAATCCTGGAACTGGACATCGCCAGCTACCGCGCCGAGCAGGCGCGCCAGCGCCAGGACGGATCAGCCTAGCATCCGCGTCGATGTCGGGAATGCCAGGCGCCTTCTGCGGCCTCATGCGTGCCAGCCGTCTCTGCGCTGCAACCACACCCGCCACCTTGGATTCCGTCGCTGGAACGCGCTTGCCGCCAACTCGCGGCAACGCGCTGCGGGCAGCCGCACAGCCACGCTGCTTGGGCCACCACAGTCGGCTCAGGCTGGCCCGCAGCCCAGCGGCGGCTCGACGGCTGGGCTGGCTGCGAGCACGGCTGAGGGGGCCGGCGGTCGGCCTGGAATTATCTGCTTTCATGAGTGCATAATAAAAAGCCATGGGAGAGTTCGGTGCCTGTTCCGATTGCGGGGCCCGGTTTGTCCGGCATGGTCGGGGGCGTCCACGCACGCGCTGCGACCGCTGCAACCGGCGGCGGCAGAATGCCCGGGCACGCCACGTGCCGGTCGGCACAGCGTACGACCACTGGGACCGGGACAGCCTGCGCGCTGCGCTGGACGTGGAACGGGCCAAGCTGGAGGCACTCCGCGCCGCGACGCGCACGGCGGAAGGCGACATTGCGTCGCTGGAAGCGCAGTTGGCGCGGGTGGAGCAGCGCCTGCGGGAGGGCCATCAGCGTGCATAGTCGATCGCTTCCAGCAGCACTGCACCAGGCATCGTCAGCTTGCTCATTGGCCGGAACAGAAGGCCGGAGACTCGAGCACGATCCGCACCGCAGCCAGTCCAAAACAAATTTGCCCACAATGTTCTGGGGGGGGGCATGCCCCCCCAGAACCCCGGGCCCTCCGGGCCTCCTCACCCACTCCGACTGCCTCTCTTGGAGAGGGGGGAGGGGCTGTCGCCCCTCCCCCTGCTACCCCCTCCCCTCTCTGCTACCATGCGGGGGCGGCATCGGTCGCCCTTCGGGCTCCCTAGCCGCCCTCCGGCCGCCGAGGCCAAACCGGCAATTCTAATTGTCGTCGGCGGCAAGAATAGTTGTCGCTGGCCAAGCATCCCCTGTTCGTACACCGCCACCGCAACATCCGGTGCATCTGCCATCGTCGAGCTAACCGCATGCCCGGTCAAGCTCTCGAGTCGACGGAGCACGATATCCCCGACGGAGGCCTGGTCGCTGTAGCTCAGAAGCGTGCCTATACCACCCTTCCAAAATCATACCCGACTGGCGCCATCGGGCCCCAATAGCCCTACGTCCAATTGGCTTGAGGTGTAGCCGGCCAGATTGGCACTCAATCGACAGTTCCATTGGCTCGCCACGCTGGATTCAATACCTTGTACCCCTTGGATCTCGGCCGCAGTTCGTTCGGAATCGGCCCCAACCGGGCTCGATGCCGATAGCGAAGGAGCGAAAGTGGGCTCGAATCCGAAGTGGCCGTCCGACTCTGTATAGGCCTGCGTTCGGGGCAAGCCTCCGCAATTCATCGAGACTGCCACGGACTGCGGGGGAACCTTGTAGCCTTCGACGACCACACGCCCGGTCACCCAGGCACGCACATGCCTAGTGCCGACCTGCTCTGTTCCCGCCTGCTTGAACTCCGCCGGCGGACTCTGGGCGGCAAGCTGGATCACAGCGACCAACAGCGACGCTGACGCTAAACAAAGTTCGCGACTCGACAGAACCATCGCCGGCAGTGTCGGTAAGACCCTCTAATGAGCGGGTTCAGCATAACAGGCACACCGAACCTGCGTCCAAAATCGCACCGTGACATCGATGGGCTACCGCATCAGCAAGCAGAATACTGCACCAGCAATCGAATCGCTTCCGCTCTTCGGCATCAGCACCGTGATGTTCTCCCAGTTCAGGGAGCCAGAGGATCGCAGTGGCCCCAATCGCGCCCGAAGTCTAATCCTGTCGGAACAGGGCCTGCGGACTAGCGCAGGTCCGCACTGGCCCAGTTATCCGCCGGGGACGGTTCGGCTTGCCAACTTCGTGTCATCGTAGGCTGCGCTGAGTCCGAAGCACGGCTGAGGCCGTCCTTGGCGGTCACGTTGAGGCACCCGCGACACCTGTGTCCGACACACAGCTAGAATGCAGCATCGCATGGCAGAATACGACTCCATCGCCGACGCGTACCGGGACTCCAAGCTACTCCCGTTCCGGGAGGTCATCGAGCGCTACACACTCTTCGAAGTACTCGGCGACATTCGAGGGCAACAGGTGTTGGACATGGCCTGCGGGGACGGCTTCTACACCCGCCTCCTGAAACAGGCCGGCGCATCCGACGTCATGGGCATTGATGTTTCTGCCGAGATGATTCGACTGGCGGAACGGGCCGAGACGCGGCATCCCTTGGGCTGTACATACCTTCATCGGGACGTCGCGAAGTTCGAGCCGTCGGGAACGGTTGACGTCGTGGTGGCCATGTACCTTCTGAACCACGCTAGAACCGCAGAGCAACTTTTCCAGTTCTGCCAGGTATGTCGCAACGCGCTGCGGCCGGGAGGACGGTTTATCGGCTTCAATGAAAACGTCTGGAATCCGCCCGATGGCACCGTCTCCTGGGAAGAGTATGGAATCAAAAAGACATGCCGGCCCCGTCCCGAGGAAGGGGACGCGATTCTGTACAGAACCACGAACAGCGATGGCCGGCAGTTCGAGTTCAAGAACTTCTACTTCTCACTAGAAACCTACCAGGATGCGTTCCGGCATGCAGGATTCAGGGATTTCCGATGGCTTGAAGTCTCCGTCCTCCCGACCGAACGGCACAATCCGTTCTGGGCCAAGTTCGTGAGAGATCCTCCAGTCATTCCCTTTGCTTCATCGAGGTGAAGACTCGCCTCGGCGTTCCTGCGCCAAACTGCGACCGCTCGACAGACGCGCAAGCCCGCATTACGATTCCGCCAAAGCGCCGAGTCGACATCCCAGTGTGGGAATTGTGGGTCAGCAATGCGAGATTGCCAAAGTTACAGGCAAACCAAGTCAAGTCACAGGTACTCTCTCATGACCCTACCGATGCTATCGGCTACGGAGCAGTTTTACCTGCGTTCGGTTTGCTTCGTGGTTCAATGACATTTAGCTTCTGCCATTCGTACAGCCTTCTCTTCATAGTTTCCGCTGTAGAATGATTGGGATAAACACTCAGAATTGCTTCATAAGACTTGGCAGCGCCCTTGAAGTTGGTACGATCCTCATGTTTCCTAGCCAGAATAATGTGACCCTTTGCCCAGTAATCTTTCTCGCTTAATTTTTCTAGTGCCATCAATCTGTCTTCTACGAGGGAAAACTTGTCAAGATTGGCAGACGAAAATACGCCCATATAAAGGACCATTGGCGCGTTGGAAGACATTTCCAAGTAGCGTTCCACCAACCACTCAAGTTCCTCCCAGTTCTGGTTGCGCAGCACCATCTCCATCATGATTTCGTAGGGCATTAGGTAGTCTGGATCGGCGTTAATTGACCGGGTAAACGCTTGCAAGGCGCCGCCTTCGTCACCGAGGTCGAATCGGGCTGCGCCCAATGCGGACCAAGCTCCAGCGAATTCCGGATAAGCTTCCGCAGCCTTCTCGAAATGCGAGGCGGCTTGCTTGTAGTTGGGATTCGCTCTTCGCAGCGCCTGGAGTCCGCTTTTGTACGAATTGCGGGCAGAGCTGGGTGCCAGCGACGTCGTTGCGCTACGCGCGTAGCCTTCGAAGTCCTCAAAACGATGGAGAACGATAAACCCGACATCGACGCTGCTCGCATCGCCCACGAGGGTCACGCCATCTTGGGCAAGGAGGCCCGCCCCTATACCGACAGACCGGTATCCAGCCAGCTCAGCGGTCACAAAGCACGGCAGGAGATCTTCCGGCCAAAGGACCAGGTACAGGATCTCGCGGCTGTACGCCCCTCCGCCTGCGGAACTGCTTGTGCGCGCTAGGGAAGCGGTTACGTCGGCATGGCGCTCCGGGCGGAACTTGAAGCGGCCATGCACGTCAGTGAGGCCCTTCGGCCGGAACCAGTCCCCGCAAACCAGTCCGATTGAAACTGGCTTGCGCGGGGCTGCGCCTCCTCCGACGACCACTCGGCCCGACACGAGGTTACGGATGTACCGTACATCAGGCCCACTCGATGCTAGAGTTCCCGGTTCGACTATTCTCAGGAACTGGCCCGGGAGCACGGCCGTAGCGGCTAGCAGGCAAGCCAACGGAACGCGAAGCTTGTACGCTGCGGAAACCATCGCAGCCATTCTGACGTCTAAGGCGCGTCGAAAGTTGCGGGCGGGACCGAATACCCCGGTCGGATCCGATCAGGCTCGCAATCGGCGGGATAGCGAATTGTGTGCCGCGCTCGATTCGCCCCGGAACGGGGCCAACTGCGCGATAGAATGCCGTCGTGCCCGGAGATCCCGTCGATCAGAATCGGTTCGAATCGCAGTGCGCCGATTCAATGCCAGCGCTCAGCAGGCGGTCTTTTCTAGGCTGCTCAGGAATCGCCGTCACGGCCGCATGCGCACGGTCGGATCCTCAGCCACCGAATATTGTGCTCGTGATCACGGACGACCAGGGTTACGGCGATCTGGCGTGCCACGGGAACACAGTCCTTCGAACTCCGCACCTCGACAAGTTCCACGGCGAAAGCGTTCGTTTCACCGACTTCCATGTCGATCCCCTGTGCGCTCCGACGCGAGCCGCCCTCTTGACGGGCCGGTACGCCTACCGCACCGGCGTGACGGCCGCCTACGCTGGCCGGTCAATCCTGCGTAGAGACGAGACGACCCTTGCTGACATCCTGTCAGCCAGCGGGTATCGGACCGGGCTATTCGGGAAGTGGCATCTGGGGGACAACTGGCCGTACCGCCCGAACGAGCGCGGCTTCGACGAGACCGTGGCCTGCTGGAGCGGCGGTGTCACGCAAGCCGCCGACTGGTGGGGCAACGATTACTTTGACGACACCTACTACCGCGACAACGTGCCGGAAAAGTTCGAGGGCTACTGTACCGACGTCTTCTTTGACGAGGGACTCCGCTTCATCGAGGAGAACGCGGACCGTCCCTTCTTTCTCTTTCTGCCTACGAACGCCCCGCACGCGCCGTACTGGGTAGGCGAGAAGTACAGCCAGCCGTACGCCGAAATGGGCATTCCCGAGCCACGAGCGTCGTTCTACGGGATGATCGAGAACATCGACGACAATTTCGCCCGCCTCCGAACCAAGCTCAGCCAGCTTGGCCTCGAAGACAACACGATCCTCGTGTTCATGACGGACAACGGGTCGGCCGCCGGCTGGCGCGACGGCTTTAACGCGGGCATGCGTGCGGGCAAGGGCTCGAACTACGACGGGGGCCACAGGGTTCCGTTCTTCCTGCGCTGGCCGGACGGAGGAATCGACGGCGGTCATGACATCGGCCAGCTTGCGGCCCACATCGACGTCGGGCCCACATTGATCGAGTTGGCCGGGATCGCGAGTCCGTCCGTCGAATTCGACGGCACCAGCTTAGTCCCGCTCTTGACCGGCGAGAGCGCCTTCCCGGAAGACCGCACGCACTTCATCCAGCACCAGCAAGTGCGCCGGGATGGCGAGTATCAAATGGAATCCCCGCAGCCGTTCTACCACTCATCGGTGCTCACGAACCGTTGGAGACTTGTTAGCGGGCAGGAACTCTATGACATCAAGGCCGACCCGGGCCAGCAGAGCGACGTGTCTTCGACGCAGCCGGAGGTCGTGTCCAGGTTGCGTAGCGAATACGAGGACTGGTGGCAAGACGTCACGGCCCGCTTCGACGAGTACTTGGAGATCCCGGTCGGGGCGGAGGAAGCGAACCCCGTCCGCCTGACAAGCTTCGACTGGTATACCGGAGGCCCACCTAACCAGAGGGTGATGCAAGATCCCCCTTGGGATGGGCCTTGGGTGGATGGATTCTGGGCTATCGAGGTAGTCCGATCCGGCCGGTACCGCATCACATTGCGCGAGCGGCCGCCCGAAGCCAACTTCCCGATCGACGGAACAACTGGACACCTTTTCATCGAAGACCATCGGGTCGATCAGCCAATACCGGCAGGAACGACAAGCGTAGACTTCGAGATCGACCTGGAATCCGGTAAGAAAACAATGCGGGCGGGGTTCTCGAAGCTCGACGGCATGCGACGCGGGGCGTATTTCGCCTACATTGAGCGGGTCGGCCTCTGAACCCGACGCGTCGCCGTCACTCGCGTTCCCGGACGGCCCGAAGGGGATCGCGAGACCTGCCATCAACCAACGTGGGAGCATACGGGCAACGCAGTCGCCGCTGCCGAGCGGGTAGGGCAGGCTGGCGGAACCGCGACGGCCATGACCATAGCGATCACGGTATTGGGATTCGCGCTGCTCGCGGCCGGTGCAGTTGCCCAGACGCAGGAGGAATCGGCGACGTGGAGAGACCGCGTTCTGCGCGAGCCGCAAGATATCTCCGATGCGATGTGGGACAGGTATGCGCGAGATGTCCCCGAATGGCTCCGCGACGCGAAGTTCGGGATCTACGCACACTGGGGCCCGTACAACCTCGGGATGGAGGACTCCGGCTATACCGGCGGGCTAAACAGCTGGTACCCCAAGTTCATGTACGTGAAGGGGCACCCTTACAACCTGCACCACATCAGGAAGTTCGGGCCGCTGGCGCAAACGGGTTACAGCGACTACTTCGAGCGATTCTCGATTCCGAACTTCGACCCCAAAGAGTGGGCCGACCTGATTGCGGGAGCCGGGGCGAAGTACGGAGGCCCGGTAGCCATGCATCACGATGGATTCGCCATGTGGGACAGCAAGCTAGTGCCGTGGAATTCGGTGACGTCGGCTGCGAAGCGCGACATTGCCGGGGATTTGATCTCGGAGTTGCGGAAACGAGGGCTGAGAATCGTCTCTAGCCATCACCATGCGCATAGCATCTGCGGTCAGTACTACGGCGGCCGCCCTGACAAGCCTCGGGACTTCCCGATCGATTTTGATTCCGAGCTGAGCGATCCCAAGCTCGCCAAACTGTACGGCAAGTTCGCGACGCAGGAGGAAGCCGAGCGGTACTGGCTGGATGTCCGCAAGGAGTACATCGTCAAGTACCGCCCGGACCAGCTGTGGTTCGACGGGGGCCTGCGGTGGTTGAGCGAGGAGATTCTATTCGAGCTCACACGGTTCTACTACGAATTCTGCGACCGTGAAGGCATCGAAGGCATCATCTCCCAGAAGAACGACCAGATTCCTCGAAGCGTGTCGGTCTTGGATTTCGAGCGCGGAGGCGCGAAAGAGATCCTTCCGCGCCCTTGGCAGACCGACGACAGCCCCGGCCCCTGGATGTACATCGAGGCCATGGACTTCAAGGGCGCCGACTGGGTGATTCCGCTCCTCGTGGACATAGTCAGCAAGAATGGCGTTCTCCTGCTGAACATCGCGCCATCCGCGGACGGTTCAATTCCCGGGGAACAGCAACGAATGCTCCGCGAGATCGGGGAATGGCTTCGGGTAAACGGGGAGGCGGTATACGGAACGCGCCCGTGGAGAGTTCACCACCAAGGCGACCAGCCGCATTTCTACGCGGAAGGGAGCGGTCGGAACATGGTGTTCGCGAGTTTTGACGCGGACGACTTTCGATTCACGCGGTCGAAGGACGGCGACACGCTGTACGTCTTCGCGATGTCGGCTCCCGACCACCAAGTGACCGTTCAATCGCTTCGGGCCGGGGACTTGGGCGCCGGCGCGACCGCCGAGCTCCTGGGCGCGAGCGGGAAGGTACCCGTTGCGAACGACGCCGAAGGTGCCGCAGTGATCTCGGCGAGGCAACTCCTGGACGAGCGCTCAAGCTTGAGCAAGGGGCCGCTCGTCTTTAAAGTGACCGGAATAAGACAGGAGCCGTAATTCGTCAATGCGCATCTCGAAACTCGTCCAGCCAATGAGCTGGCCATCCTTCAGGTCTCTCGCGGTACCGGGCCTGCTCGGCGCCCTTCTCGGATGCGGGTCGGGCGTCGGGAAGGAGGACTCGCGACCGAACGTAATCATCATCCTCACGGATGATCAGGGCTACGGCGACATGTCGGCCCACGGGAACCCGATTCTCCAAACCCCGAATCTCGACAAGCTTCACAACGAGAGCGTCCGCCTTACGGATTTCCACGTCGCGCCAGTCTGCACGCCGACCCGGGGCGAGCTGATGACCGGCCTCTATGCGCTGCGCAACAAGGCAGGCATGGTGCCCGCTGGCAGGAATCTCATGCGCCGCGATATCCCGACCATGCCTGAGATCTTCGAGGCGAACGGCTACGCGACGGGGCTCTTCGGGAAATGGCACCTCGGCGACACCTATCCCCACAGGCCTCTGGATCGCGGGTTCCAGCGGGCGGTCTGGCACAAGGGCTGGGGCTTGGCTTCGGAAATCGAGTACGACAACGACTACTACTACACGCGCTACATCGACCAGGAAAAGACCCGCTACTCGGACCGCTTCTGCACGGAAACCTGGTTTGACGAAGCAATGACGTGGATGGGCGAGCAGGCTAGCGCCGGCCAGCCGTTCTTCGCCTACCTTGCGCTGAATACGCCGCACTCCCCGTTCAACTCCCTTGCAAGGCACTACTTCGGATACGGCAGCCAAGTCGAGGATCCACTGCTAGCTCACTTCTACGGCCTTGTCGGCATCATCGACGAGAACGTAGCTCGTCTGGACGAGTGGCTGGCCAACCAGGGTCTTCGCGAGAACACCATCCTCGTCTTCATGAACGACAACGGCACGGCGAAGGGAGAGACAGTGTTCAACGCAGGCATGCGCGGCAAAAAGGGCAGCCCTTACGACGGAGGACACAGGGCAATCTGCTTCATCCGGTGGCCGGGCGGCGACCTTGGCGACCCGCGCCCGATAAGCTATGCGTCGCACGTCACGGATATCCTCCCGACGCTGGCCGACATCCTTGGTTTCAGCCTCCCGGAAGATTCGGCTTTCGATGGAGCAACTCTCGCGCCAGTATTGCGATCGGCCGACGGCACGGGTCCTGATCGCAAGATCGTCGTGCAGTACGGCGGACGGATGCGTCCTGCGAAGTACTCCGACAGCAGCGTGATCTGGAACACCTGGAGGCTGGTCGGCGACGACGAATTGTACGACATGGCCAGCGATCCCGGGCAGGAAACAAACGTGGCCGACCGGAATCCCGAGGTCGCCGCGGCAATGAAATCCCACTACGACGAGTACTGGCAATCGATCGAGGCATCAATCGACGAGGTCGAGCCGCTGGTCGTCCGAGCGGATCCGGAAACCTTCACGGATATGACCTCGAACAGCTGGATCGAGGTCGATTGCGACAACCGCACCCGCACGGCGCAGACCTGCGGGCCTGCTCGCGGCGGGGTCTGGCAGATCGAGGTGGACAAGGACGGGGACTACGCGGTCGATCTGAGCCGCTGGCCCTTCCACCTTGAGCGCTCTCTCACGGTCGCGGGTCCGGCCGCCACGATTGGAGGCGTGCTGATCACTCCCGGCAAGGCACTGGCAGTGAGGTCGGCCAGCTTGAGCGTTAACGGCGGGACACCAGAGAATGCGGCAGCCAGGCCCGACGCTCAATCGATCCGCTTCGAAATCACCCTGAAGCAAGGCCGGAACACTCTGCAGGGCTGGTTCCGAGACTCCTCCGGCAAGGACATCTCGGGAGCGTACTACGGCCGGATCGGAATTCAGTAAGGGCTCGGGCATTTGCGATCGGCGAGAGCCGCTAGGACCGCTCCTTTCCTACCGCCAGCGGGCGCTGTTGGGAGCGGAATCGGCTCGACGGCTGCAATGGCGGGTTCCCGTCACGATCAGCGATCGAAACTCGGGTTGGACTTGCCATTCGCGAGATCGCCGGGCAGTCCCTGCTCAACGGGAGGGGTGCTCGTCAAGCAAGAGTTCCTCGCTCCCGGCGCAATGCCCCGGCAAGCACGGCCAGCAACCTGGATCACATCGCTTTGCGTAGCGAAACGCCAAGACCCGTTCCGTACCAAGTAGGCCCGCTACAGCGCCCGCATGTGCACGAGGCTGTCCTCGCCGTTCCCAAAGAAGTCCCGGAGCAGAACGACGGCCGGTCTGTATGCCGTTGAAGCGACAGCCGAGACGAATCGATTGTCAGACGTAACCACCTTGGCTCCATTGCGGAGTGCAAGCGCCAGATACATGCAATCAGATGCCGGATGGCCAAGTTCGAGCGCGATTCGTAGCGCGTCGAGGCAAGTCGGTTCGTCGTCCATCCACCTTAGTGGCATGTCCTGGAGGGCAGTGGTCATGCGGGCAGCTTCGTGAGTGTCCAGAGACCCAGAAAGGGCTTTTCGCCACAACGTATTAGCAACCTCCGCCACGAGCAAGCGGGGTGCGTTAAGGTCGTATGACTCGTCCAGGAGTTTCGTAGCCATCACTGAATCAGCTTCGGAGACAAGCCACTTGACCGCTACGCTCGCATCCAAGACAACACGCATCTCAGCTCCGGTGGTCGCAATCCCTGTCCTCTCGGATGAGCGTCTCGCTGAGCGTCTGCTGGCGATCTGCAGTTTCCTTCCGCAGCTGCTCGGAGAGAGTCACGAACGCCCGTCTCTTTGCTTCCATGTCGTTCTCGACCGCAACACTGAGGAGGTGCCTTACCTCGCCCTCCAGTGACCTGCGGTTGGCCTTGGCACGAGCCTTCAATCTCCGCACGACCGAGTCGTCAAGCCGGCGCACAGTTATTGCAGCCGTGAGTTCACCTCCAGCATTTCTGAATGCAGAACGCTAGCATAGTCCTATCAAAATGAAAGCACTTGGAGCAGATGCAGAGTGTCTCCGAGCGCAAGCCAGCTAGCTGAGGCGACCTCCCTGCTGTCTCTGAGGATCGCTTCGCCCAGATCCGGCTTCCGCTGGTCAGCACGAAGGATCTTGACGAGACCGCCGAGTGGGGCGTACAGTGCACATGAGACAAGGAGGCGGCCGGAACCGCTCGAACGCGCCCCGGCGGCCGCAAATCCCGCAAGGTCCTGGAAGCCGCAACAGGTGCGCGGGTTGGGAATTGGAGACCTGCTACGCAGCCAGTCGAACAAACATAATGACTCGACGTCGCATTGCCTTGGGCACTCGACCTGCTATTGCAGCGATGATTCTCATTCCGTTAGGGATCCCGGCGAGTGCCAGCCCTGACTTCACGACTGAGGTGCGTCCGATCCTCCAGAAGTGTCTTCCATGTCACGGACCGGACGATCACAGCCGGATGGCGGACCTGCGTCTGGACGTGCGGGAGGGCGCAACGGGCGAGGGCGGTGGATATGCGGGGCTGGTTCCAGGCGACAGCGCGGGAAGCCGAGTCATGGCGCGCGTCCAGGCCTCCCAGAACCCGATGCCGCCGACCGGGGAGCGCCTGTCGGAACGGGAGATCGAAACCCTGCGGCTGTGGATCGACTCCGGGGCGAAATACGAACGGCACTGGGCCTTCGATGCGCCGGTGCAACCTGACTTCCCCGAGGTGTCGAATCCAGATTGGTGCCGCACCCCGATGGATCGATTCGTCCTTGCCCGGCTTGACAGCGAAGGCCTCCTTCCTTCTCCGGAGGCGAATCGCTACACGCTGATCCGACGTCTTGCACTTGACCTGACCGGCCTTCCGCCAAGCCCGAGCGATGCCGACGCATTTGTCGCGGACGAATCCCCGGCTGCCTACGAGGACTTAGTTGACCGCCTGCTGGGATCCGATGCCTACGGCGAGCGATGGGCTCGGGTCTGGCTGGATCTGGCCAGGTACGCAGATTCCATGGGCTACGAGAAGGACAGCCTGCGCACGATCTGGCCTTATCGCGACTGGGTGGTCAAGGCGCTGAACGGCAACATGCCGTTTGACCGGTTCACCATCCTCCAGCTTGCTGGAGATCTCTTGGGGGATCCCTCTACAGACGATCTGATAGCGACCGGCTTCCATCGCAACACGATGACGAACACGGAGGGCGGCACCGATGACGAGGAGTTCCGCGACGCAGCCGTCAAGGATCGTGTCGCCACGACCGGGCAGGCGTGGATGGGGCTCACCTGGGGCTGCGCCCAGTGCCACTCCCATAAGTACGACCCGATCTCCCATAACGAGTTCTACTCGCTCTACTCGTTCTTCAACCAGACGGCGGACGCCGACAAGAACGACGACGGCCCGACGCTCGAGGTAGCCGAGGACGTTTCGACCCCAATACTCAGGGAGCTTCCCGAGGATGAGCGCCGCGAGACGTTCGTCCACAAGCTGGGCAACTTCATGAATGTGGGCGAAGAGGTCGAGCCAGGCGTTCCTGCGGCGCTCCACGCGTTTCCAGCCGATGCGCCCCGGAACCGGCTGGGTCTGGCAAAGTGGCTTGCGTCCAAGGAAAACCCGCTGACGGCGCGCGTCGCAGCGAATCGGATCTGGGCCAGGCTATTCGGAGCGGGCATCGTCACGACCGAGGAAGATTTCGGAACCCAAGGGGCTCCTCCCACCCATCCTGAACTGCTGGACTGGCTCGCAACAGAGTTCATGCGCGGCGACTGGGATGTGAAGGCCCTGACTAAGACGGTCGTCCTGTCGGCGACCTACCGGCAGAGTTCGGACGCTTCCGAGGCGGTCCTGGAAGCCGACCCGGACAACACACTCCTTGCACGGGGGCCGCGATTCCGCCTTCCAGCGGAAACCGTCCGTGACCAAGCCCTCGCTGCGAGCGGATTGCTGAGCAGGAAGGTCGGCGGCCCGCCTGTGATGCCTTGGCAGCCGCCCGGGATTTGGCAAGTGGTCTACAGCAATCGCCAGTGGGAAACCAGCCCCGGCGAGGATCGTCACCGCAGGGCGCTCTACACGCTATGGCGCCGCACCTCGCCGTACCCGTCGATGACGACCTTCGACGCTCCGTCCGGCGAGACCTGCACGATCCGTCGGATCCGGACGAACACGCCATTGCAGGCGCTCGTCACATTGAACGATCCCACCTTGATGGAGGCAGCTCAGTACCTTGCCCGGCGCGCGGTGTCGGAGGCAGCTCCGAGCAGCGAGGCGATTCTCGAGCGCCTGTTCCGCCTGGTTCTGACTCGCCCGCCCACCAATAACGAAAGCGACCGGCTCGTGGCATTGCGCAACGAAGCGGCCCGGGACCTGGGCAGCGACTCCACCAGCGCCGCCAAACTCGCCAATTACGACCGAGTGCTCTACACATCGAACCGCAGGCAGTCGCTCGTAAGCGACACGCGTAGCGAGGCACCGCTCTGGCGGTACACGTCCCAGAAACCCAGCGAAGACTGGACCGGGCCCGATTTCGACGACTCGGAATGGAAGCAAGGACGAGGAGCGTTCGGATTCTCAAATGCCAAGAGCGACGAAGACAGCACCGATCCGTACAAAGCGAGCTTGCAAACCACCTGGGACACGACAGATCTATGGATGCGGCTTGAATTCGACGCAAGCGATTCGCGCCTCGACGGATTCCGGTTCGAGATTCGCCATTCCGGCGGCTTCGTGGCCTCCGTCAACGGCGTGCCGGCAGCGACGGATCTCGATGGTTCGGGCATCCATTCGCCTTACGAGATGAGCACCTCGGCGCAGGCCTCGCTCCGCCCGACGGGGAACATTCTCGCCGTTCACGCAATCCACACAGGCCTGACCGACTCGGCGCGGAACATCGATGTCGGCCTGACCGCATTGCGTCCGCCGGAGTTCCCGGTCGCAGGCAACGAGGCGTCCGAGATCGCCTCGTGGGCGGTCGTGGCCAACGTCGTTCTGAACCTTGACGAAGCACTGACCAAGCGGTAAACCATGTCACCTGGATACGAATTCGCACAGCGGCAGACACGCCGGCACTTCCTTCAGGGCTGCCAAGTCGGGCTGGCCTCGATGTTCACTGGGTCCTTGCGCTCCGCGCACGCCTCGCAACCCCACACGCTTGCCCCTAGGGCCCCGCATTACGCCGCCAAGGCGAAGTCCGTGATCTATCTCCATATGGCTGGCGGTCCGTCGCAGCTGGAACTGTTCGACCCCAAGCCCGAGCTGCAGAAGCACAGCGGGGCGGACTGCCCGCAGCACCTGCTCGAAGGCAAGCGGTTCGCGTTCATCAAGGGTGTCCCACAGCTGCTCGGGACGCCTTACCGGTTCGAGCAGGCGGGCCAGTCCGGCACATGGATCAGCGAGCTGCTGCCACAGTTCGCCGAGGTCGCCGACGAGGCAGCGATCATCCGGTCGATGACGACGCAGGAGTTCAATCACGCCCCGGCGCAGCTCTTGCTCCACACTGGCAACCAGCGCCTCGGGTCCGCATCGATGGGTGCGTGGGCAACGTACGGACTGGGAACCGAGAACCAGGATCTGCCGGGTTTCGTGGTGCTGGTAAGTGGAAACAAGACTCCGAGCGCGGGCAAGAGCCTATGGGGCAGCGGGTTCCTGCCGTCTGTCTACCAAGGTGTCCAATGCCGGACGCAAGGCGATCCCGTGCTGTTCCTGAGCAACCCCGATGGCATGAGCCGCTCCCTGCGGCGCAAGACGCTGGACGCGCTCGGGGATCTCAACCGCCTGGAGCAGGAGCGGTCGGGAGCTCCCGACACCCTCGCCCGAATCGAGCAATACGAGCTCGCGTATCGGATGCAGGCTTCGGTGCCCGATGTGATGGACATCTCGAGGGAACCCGATTCCATCCACTCGCTCTACGGAACCGAGCCAGGCAAGCTTTCGTTTGCGAACAACTGCCTCCTCGCACGGCGCCTTGTCGAAAACGGAGTCCGGTTCGTGCAGCTATACGACTGGGGCTGGGACCACCACGGCAACGCCCGCCGCACCGACATCCGCTACGACCTGCCGGAGCGGGCTCGCGACATCGACCGGCCGACGGCTGCCCTGATCAAGGATCTCAAGCAGCGGGGACTGCTCGACGAGACGCTCGTAGTGTGGGGAGGTGAATTCGGACGCACGCCCATGCGAGAGAACAGGCAGGGCGACAAGACCGAGTACTACGGGCGGGACCACCACCCGTTCGCCTTCACCATGTGGATGGCCGGCGGAGGGGTCAGGGGCGGGGTGGGCCACGGGTCGACGGACGACATCGGCTACTACGTCGACAAGGATCCGGTCACGCCGAGGGACCTCCAAGCTACGCTGCTCCACTTGCTGGGACTGGATCCGTACGAGTTCCACTTCCCTCACCAAGGATTGAAGCAGCGCCTGATCGGCCCGACCGACGAAGGCCGGATCGTCAGGCAGCTGCTGGCTTGACGCCAATGGCGGCACCAATCACCGCCCCTTCGAATCAGAGCCGCGGTCACTGCCTACCATTCGGTGAGGCCAGGGTCGGGCTGGCGCTGCTTGGCGGCAGCCTCGGTTTACGCACCCCGGTCTCCCTGCTGGGCCATCCATCGCTCCAACCTCGCTTGCAACCGGGCGAACGCGCGCTGCACACGGGGCTCGCATCCACGAAGTTGTGCATTTCGTACGGATCGGCCTCCAAGTCGTAGAGTTCGTAGCGCGGCCGCGCCCTGTATCGCCGCGCTTGCTCGCGGGCGAACGGATCGGTCTTGCCGAGCCGAACCCAGGACAAGCTCATCGCAGCGCGCCTCGGCCCACTGCCCGCCTGCGGGCTGCCCGCGCCGTGCAGCGCCTTGGAGACGGCCCAGATGTGTTCCAGCGACTGCCACAAGTCGACGATCTGGATCGCGCCGGGAAACAGCTCTGCGGTCACGTTGCAGATCTCCGTCGGCCAGCACCTCCCGGCGCCGGGCCTCGGGGAAGCGGCGCTCGCGATCGCCGCCGTGCAGCTCACCGGACCCTTGTCGCGCGGGAAGAAGCCCTGCTTGCAGGCGGCGCAATGGTAGTAGGCACGATCCGAGGTCAGGCTGCCGAAAGCGGTCTGGAAGGTCTTGCGACGCCGCCCGCCGTAGCGCGCCTACTGCGCGCAGGGACCGGCTAGGCGCGGACCGGCATGGTCCGATCGGTCGTCGTTATGGCGTCGGGCGACAGCTTGCGCGGTCCACTCCAGGACGCGTCGGCGCAAGAGCGGCTCTCGAGCGCTTCGAAGTCCAGCTTGGCGCCGTAGCCCGGGCCTACGAGACGTTCGAGGTCAGCTTCGATGGCGGGGTGAACTGCTCTGCGCTGAGTAATAGACATCCTGTGTCAGCCCCGACTAAACGTTCATGATCGGGTGGCTCGCTCGTCCCGAGAGCATGAGACACTCCTAAACTTGGAGCGTCGTTCGAGAGAGCGACAGTGCCTGTATCGTCAAGCGTGGAGGACTCCCAGATCCGGAGCCTCGAGCTATGGATCGGGGCTGCCCTTGAGTTCGGTTGGATTCGGGACGCTCGCGAAGGACATCAACATACGACCCTACGGGGTACCTGCGGATCGTGGGGCAGCGGGTTGTGTACGCGGGTCGCTCGCTCGATCCCAGTGTTTCACAGAAGAATCCGGCTGATCTCAAGACTACGTCGTGCACCCGGCACGAATCTTGACTTTGACCTGAATGTCACGCCTGCAAGACCGTTATTCGGGGGTTCGATTCCCACCCGCGCCTCCATCCAGTAAGTGCGTGATTTGGCGACAGATGCTTGTTACTTCAATCACTTAGCGACATTACTCCCTGCCAGTGGAACACTTCAATTCGGAGCAAATCGGAGCAGGCCAAGCCACCTTGGAGCGTAGGGTGGGTCCCAAAGCGGGTTACGGAGCGGGTCCTGTTCAGGGTCGATTCTTGTCTCGGCCGAAAGGGGTGTTGCGTTTGTCCCGGTTCGAACCAAGGGCGGTGGAGCGTGTAGGGAAGCACTTCGGGGCCGTAGGGATGAGCGCGGGTGGATGGTTTGGCATCTGAAGCAGGTGCCCGAAGCGGAAGACTGCCCGCCGACGTTCGACCGGAGCACGGAATCCGGTCTCGGCACGGGCGGTCAGCCCCGCCAGACGGGTTCGGGAAGGTGCACGATGATGACCAGATCAAGTCTTCCTAGAAGCCACTGGCCAAAACCCGCATGGCCGATACGAACGACCTCCGACCGACTCGCCCACCATCCTGAATTCGTGCGCGGCTTCCTACACCAGTTCGATGTTCACGCGGCGTCCGACTACAGCTGCCGCTCGTTGCAAGCTCCCGAGCGTAATGTCGTTCTGGGGGTCGAGCAGACGGTCCACCTGCGAACGGCTCGTCTTGAGCAACGCGGCCATCTTGTTCTTCGAAATCTTTCTCGTCTTCATCGCCTCGGCAAGCTGCCACGCGACGACCTCCTTGACCGCTTGGGTCTGCGCCTCCTCAAGTGTGCCCTCCTCCGTGAGGAAGTCATCAATGCTCGATCCCAAATTCTCTTGGCTCATCGCTCCAACTCCTTCTGGCGTTTCCGCGCCGTCGCGAGGTCCGGTTCCGGCGTCGCCGGCGTCTTCTTGATGAATCCGTGCAGCGCCACGAGATGCTCACGGTACAAGCAGAGCAAGACGCGCGCCGTGCGTTTCGTCGGCAAGTCCGTCCGGATCTCCCAAAGGCCGTTGCCGATCGGGCGGCACAGCGGCATGCCTACCGGCCACCGCCATTGCGCTCTCAACAGGTCCGTCCCTATCGATTGACGCTCGGCCTTTTCCAACCCTCTCAGCCAATCCCTGACGGGTTCTCTGCCCGCCAGCGTGCGAAAGAAGACCAAGGGGATTTTTCGTGTTTTCGCGGGCTCCGCCACCGTGCATCGTACTTAATACATTGTACCGAATAATGTGCACGTTGACGCACCGGTAGAACTCAAGGTAGGTTCTTGCAAGAATCGCCCCCTAGTCTGCGCAGTCACAAGCAATACCTGCTCAGGGCCGTCAAGATTCTTCCACCGGGGATCAATCGAAGCTCTCCTGGATTGCCAACGTTGACTGCGGAACAGCGGACTACGTGCTTCGGGAGCTCTATGTCCACGGCAAGTACCGGGATGTGAACTTTCCCATGACCGTGCTACGGCGGCTCGACTCGACCCTGGAACTGCGCAAGTCGATCGTCCCGGATATGAAGGCGCAGCTAGACTTGGCGCAGATCCACTAGGATCTGGTTGCAACGTTTGATTCCCTAAGGTTCCATGAAGTTGGAAATCCAGACGAAACTCGCGCTGAGGACCGACTCTTGCGAAGCGCCCGGTAGGACGGGATGGCCATCACTGCGTGGACCACTGGCGGAAGCGCATGATTGACAATAACCGCCAAGAGGGTCCCAACCTAGGTCCCGTGGTCTCACGGCGGGGTCTCACGTCCTTTGTGATCAGTGAGTTGCAATGATTCGCCAAATGATCTGCAAGACCGTTATTCGGGGGTTCGATTCCCACCCGCGCCTCCAATTCGCAATCCCCCGTAAACCGCTGCTTCGCTTGACTTTCGAGCATTGTTGACCGCGACGCCGGGCATTTGCGCGTTCGCCTACTTCCCGTCGTCTGACAATGCAGATCGTCGGTTCATGCGCGAGACGGCTCCCCATGGGCGTGCAACACTCTAGGCGACGGCAGCGAGGCCGTGCTTCTCAACCAGCAACAACAGCTTCAGTGAGGTTCCGGACGGCCGTTTTTCTCCTCGCTCCCACTTGCTCACCAGGCTCGTTGTCACGTTCAGGTAGTTCGCAAAGACCGCCTGGCTCATGTGCTCGCGCTCCCGAATGGCCTTGATCTCCGCAGGCATCAGCTGCCGCACCGGCGTCAAACACGCTTTATCGAATCGGCGCATCGTCAGTTTATCGATCGCCCCGACATCGTGCAGAGCCTCCATCGTTTCATGAACGGACGCCATCGCATCACTTCGATACTTATTGCTCACGACCTATTACCTCCACGAAGTCGCCTCTCTTTACAGTGTCCCAAGCTGCGCCTCGGTCAGCGACAGGACATGCCTTGCGGCTTTCTTGAATTGCTCCTCTTCATCGTCTCGGATATTGTCCTGCCTGCTCTTCGCGAAGCCGTACATGAAGACGGCGAGTTCACTCCGCCGAAAGATAATGATCGTCCGGTACCCTCTCGACTTCCCCTGCCCCGACCTTGCAATCCGCTGCTTGATGACTTCGCCGCCAAGGTCCGCATCGATTCGTCCTGTCGTGGCCCGCTCCACAGCCTCCAACAAGACCGCATCATCAATTCCGTGCCTTAGGGCGTACCGTTGAAACCACTTGGATTTGAGGATCCTCACTTTTCGCGTTTCGGCAATCCAGTCTCTCCATTGTACGGCACTCAGTGCTATAGTTCCAGCGCTTGCCCAGCTGCGGGTGTACGACTCGGTTCTGATATCGGGATAGAAGCAGTCTGACCGTTTGCAGGGTTGTTGGTTTCACAACAACTCGGGCCAAACTGGTCCCGCATAGCGCCACACTCCTGACCCAAACACGTCAAGATGCGCTTGACGCTCCCCCCTGTAACTCGTTTAATATCAATTGTTTCAAATCACCATCTGATTGACTTTCGCATTGACGGCGCTCGGTCCGGCCATGGCACAAGACGCTCAGCCGCCGACACAGCCGCCTTCGGTCGAGGTCGACCCTGGGAGCCTCTCGGGGGATCACCACCGTCGCCAAGGGCGAGGACGGCAGGTACTCGGTCACCGGAATGTCGGGGTTTGCCTCGATCTGAACAGAGCCTGACGGCACCCCGTGACCCGTCCTATAGGAAGATGGTCACGCCGTAGAAGATTCTGGCGCCGCATCGACGGCGCACTCTGCAACGGATGAAGGGACAGGCTGCGGTGCTGTGCATCCGGGACGGCACCGACCCGCACTTCGCGGAGCATCCCGGCTGCGCGGGTCTGGGACTGAGCGGCGAGAACCAGCGCTCCAAGGGCACGCTGGGGCTGCACATGCATTCGATGCTGGCGGTCAACGGCGAGGGCATCCTGGTGGGGGTGCCGCACATCTCCTTGAGACCGCTATCGGCCTTGCGCCAGTCCAGCGCATCGCAGACGGCGCGTTGCGGTGCAGGCGCGGCTCCCGCCAGGCAATCAGCGCGCGGATCAGGGCCAGGTCGGCTGCGGGAAAGTCGCGGTCGCAATAGCGCCGCCGACGCGCCGCTCACGGACAGAGGGCGTTCCACCTCCCGCTCGAAGGCCCGCACCGGATGCCGTTGCCACCACACCTGGATCAGCAACGCCACCCACACGCTAACTCCGTACTGCGAGCCGCGGAACAGCGCCGGCTTCGGTTCCGCGATCACTTCCCGCGCCGGCTCGCCCCGGGCGGCGTCGCACTGGCACGTCGCCCGGCGGCGCGGTCGGCGGATCCGCCGCACATGCTCGCTTACCTCCTCTGGGCATGCTTCAGAACTGGGAGACCGCGAACCCGCAACCGCCGGCTGTCCTAGAATTGCGGAATGCGCTGCTGGCATCGTCGCCTTCTCCTCGTAGCCCCAATGCTTGCGAGTTGCTACGTCGCTCCTGAACAGGAGACAGCGAGAAAGCCGAATGTCGTCCTGTTCGTAAGCGACACGCACCGATGGGGTGCCATGTCGTTCACGCAGACGCCACACGTCGAAACACCAAACCTCGAGCGCCTCCAAGAGGAGGGCGTCTCGCTTGACCGGCACTACGTCAATCTCCCGATCTGTACGCCGTTCCGAGCCATTCTAATGACCGGTAAATGGCCCTACCAGCAGGGGTTGATGGCGAATCACATGTCTCTGGCCCAACGGGTCGACATGCCGGATGGCCAGAAGGCGCGCGGAACGATCGCGTGGGCGTTCAAGGATGCCGGCTACGCAACCGGGCATTTCGGGAAGTGGCACCTCGGCGGGCGCGACGCGAGGCCGTTCGGATTTGACAAGTCCGTCGTTTGGGCCGGCACGAACAACCACCGAAAGTGCCGTTACTCGGTCGATGGCGACGAGTACGCAGTTTGGGAAGGCATCTCCAATTCAACGGCGACGACCGAGCAGGCTCTGGAATGGATCGAAGATGCAGCCTCCGGCGAGCAGCCGTTCTTCGTGGTGATCTCGGTCAACCCTCCGCACGGTCCGTTCCACGACGCGCCGGACGATAAGCAGGCCCTGTATCCGGACGAGGAAGCCCTGCCGTTCCACCCACTTGACGTGACGCGCGACTTCGAGCAACACCGCGACTATCACGCTCTGATCAGCGGCATGGACGACGACCTAGGGGACGTCATGGACAAGCTTGACGGGCTCGGCCTCGCCGAATCCACCATCCTCGCTTACACCTCCGATCACGGGGGAATGACTGGGATTGATGGCGTCGCTTACGGTCAGAAGAGGCATCCGAATGATGAATCGTCGCGCATTCCGTTTCTGATTCGCTGGCCGGGGCACTTGCCGAGAGATGCTCGCCTAGCTGCACCGACTTCGACGATCGACGTCTTCCCGACGATCATCTCGCTAGCAGGGCTCTCGCAGCCGGACCTCGGGGACTCCGCGGACTACGCGAGTTCGCTCCCCGGGACCGACCTGTCCGGCTTGCTGCGTGGAGAGCCGAGCGCCCCGAGACCGGATTCGGTGTTCCTGGCGCATCCGTCGAACATGAACAACGGGGGGAGCCGGCACGAGATCATCTGGCGGGCAGTTGTCACGGACGAATTCACCTACGCCGTGACAGTCAGCGGCGAGCACCGACTGTGGGCCAACTCGGATGGGTACCAAGAGACAAACCTGCTTGGCGACCCAGCGCACGAGGAGACAAGGAAGCGCCTCTGGACGAGGCTCGACCGCTGGATGGACGAAGCGGAGAGACCCTTTTACGACAACTGGTTCGCACGTGCCGCCGAGAAGGAAGTTGCAGCTTGGAACGCCGAGCACGGCCTGAAGGAAAAAGGCGCGGATCGTCGGGCCGGCAGGTCCGCCGTCTTCGACATGGACGCGTCGAAGCCGAGATGAATCCGCGCCTTTGTCCGAGACGGGACGGCGCAGACGGCCTTGAGGCTATTCCGGAAGAGGCGCGGCCATCCCCTCGAGCTTCCATCGGGGATTCTGGAGCAATCGCCACGGATTGATGAACGGGTACTCGTCCCAAGGCGTTGCCCCTCTCTGGCGCGGGTCATCGTGAGCTTGCAGATACGCGTTCAAGCGCCAGATCAGCTGCTGCTTAACCTCGGCCATTGCTGGATCCGCGGCAATGTTGCGTAGCTGATGGGGATCCTTCTCAATGTCGAACAACTCCTCGCCTGGCCGGCGCCCATAGGCCATGAGGTAGTACGGCCGGATCTGCGGGTCAAGTGCATGCGCCATCAGGAATGACTTCGTGACGCCTCTGTCCACGTCTCCGAAGAAGCCTTGGGGCGGCGCGTTGTAGTCCGGGTCGCCCGCAGGCCACCTATCTGGCTCATAGTTGCGGATAAAGGCGTACTTGTGGGTGCGGATCGCCCGCATCGGATAGCCAACGCCGCCGCGTCGCGCTATGGTGTGGCGCTCGAACGCAGTCACGGCGAAATCCCGCGAGTCATCGACGAGGCCAGACCGGTCGGACTGCGCAATGTTCCACAGGCTCCGACCGGACATGACGTCGGGAACGTCAACAGAGGCGGCCTCGAGGATCGTGGGAGCGATATCGACCAAGCTCGCGAGGTCGTCCACCTTGCGGCCTCCTGGGATCGCCCCGGGCAAGCGCATCGAAAGGGGAACCTGCGTTCCGGAGTCGTAGAGGTTGCACTTCGAACGCGGCAACGGGTTGCCGTGGTCGCTCGTCACGATCACGAGGGTGTTGTCGAGTTCCCCTGCCTCCTCGAGCGTCGCAAGTGCCCGCCCGAGATGAGTGTCGAAGTGCTCGATCTCAATGCCGTAGTCGAGAATCTCGCCGCGCACGTCAGGGTGATCAGGCAGGGCGCCCGGCACGAGGGCGTCTTCGAGCTGTTTCCCAGCAGTCTTCCAAGCTCCGATGTCGTAGCGCTGGTGCGGTTCGGACGTGCCAAGCCAAAAGAAAAAAGGCTTGGTCTTGTTCCTGCCGGCAAAGAACTCGTCGAAGTTCGCCGCATAGTCGAGCCGATTGAGACCCGGTCGCTGTTGCGACTCGGGTAGTTCATGCGTGGTAATGCTCTTGCCAAAGACGTCGCGCTGCCACCCTTCCATTCGGCCCGGCCCCCAGGTCTTGCCCGTGGCCCCCAATTCGTAGCCAGCGTCCTCGAGCAACAGGGTGAAGACGGTGAACTTAGACCGCAGGATTCCGAGAAGGATGCCTCCTTCCTCCAGTTCCCAGATGTTGCGGCCGGTCAGAATCGCGCTGCGGGATGGGGCGCACGACGGCGCAGCGGTGAACGCGTAGCTGAAGAGCACGCCTTCCTTCGCGATCCTGTCGAATGCGGGGGTCTTGTTGGCAATGTCGCCGTAGGCGCCAGCATGCATGGCCGACTGATCGTCGGAAATCGCGAACAGGACGTTGGGACGGTCCGGCTGCGCGATGGCGAGACCGGCAACGAACAAGAGCAAGGTCAGTAGCTTCCCCATGATGAGTTCCGCCGCCCATTATGCCAAGGCAATGCCGGACGACGGTCCGGGGCCCGAGACGAGCCGACTGACGCGCCCGGAAGCTCGATGGATCGCTAGGCCAGCAGGCCGTTCTGCACCGTTCCGCTCACATCTGTCAAACGGAATTCCCGGCCCATGAAGCTGTAGGTGAACTTTTCGTGGTCGAATCCCATCAGGTGCAGGATCGTTGCCTGCAGGTCATGCACGTGGACAGGATCCTTCGTGATGTTCAGGCACAGTTCGTCAGTCGCGCCGTGAACGTGGCCGGGCTTGATCCCGCCACCGGCCATCCACATGGAATATGCCGTCGGCTGGTGGTCGCGGCCCGCGTTCGCGGCTTCTTCGGGCTTGCGAATCTCGACCATGGGAGTGCGCCCGAATTCCCCGCCCCAGATCACGAGCGTATCATCCAGCATGCCGCGCTGCTTCAGGTCCTTGATCAGCGCCGCAGTGGGCTGGTCGGTCTCCTCCATCCGCTTCGGCAGCTTCTGGTTCAGATAAGTGTGATCGTCCCACGAGGCGTCCATCATCAGGACGGTTCGCACGCCGCGCTCGACCAGTCTGCGCGCCAGCAGGCAGTTCGTGGCGTACTGCCTGCGATGCTCGTTCTCACTCTCGATGCCGTACATTTCTAGAGTTTCGGGTGATTCATTCGAAAGGTCGACAAGGTCCGGGGCCTCTGTTTGCATGCGGAAGGCCAGCTCGTAGGCACTCATGCGGGACACGATCTCTTCGTCGCCGGTCTCGGCGTACCGCATGCGATTCATGTCATTGACGAAGCCGATCGTCTCGCGCTGGATTTCGCTGGTCACGCCGGGCGGGTTGGTCAGGTACAGGATCGGATCCCCCTGATTCCGGAACAGGGTCCCCTGGTAGTGGGACGGCATGAACCCGGACGAGAAGTTCGTCGTGCCGCCGGAAGTGCCCTTGCCCGATGTCAGCACCACGAATCCGGGAAGGTTCTTCGACTCGCTTCCCAAGCCGTACAGCAGCCATGATCCAAGCGTCGGGCGGCCGGGCATCGTTGCCCCGGTGAACAGCAGCAGCTGGCCGGGATGGTGGTTGAAGGCGTCTCCGTGCATTGATCGCACGAGACAGATGTCGTCCGCCACGGAGCCTAGATGCGGGGCAAGCTCGGAGAGTTCCATGCCGCAGTTGCCGCGAGGCCCGAACTGATACCGGCTCGCCATGACCTTGGCTGTGGGCTTGATAAACGCAAGCGTCAGATCCTTGGTAATCGACTCCGGAAGCGACTGGCCGTCCCAGCGCTCGAGCTCGGGCTTGGGATCGAACAACTCATACTGGCTCGGCCCGCCCTCCATGAACATGAAGATTACGTTCTTAGCCTTGGGCGCGAAATGCGGGAACTTGGGCACGGGAGTGTCGGCCGCGCTCAAACCATCGGCCGACAGCAATTCTGCAAGCGCGGCAAGACCAATCCCGCCTGCGGTGCTGCCCAGGAACTCGCGACGCCCCTGAATTGCGTGGAATTGCCGCCTTGTCATGGCAAACCGCCTACATTGTACAGTTGCGGGGCAGAGCCCGGACCTGGACTCGAAGCAGTTTCCGGCTTGGGCTACGGACGGCAGCCCTGTAGCATGGACTGACCCCGGCGGGGCGCGGAGGAAGCGACACACCTCAGCGTGCCCGATTGCTCGGGTGTCTAGCGAATCCACGCACCTCCGATCAGAGCTTCGCAAGTCCGTTCCGACACGAGGGACTTGCACTTGGACCGGCTCTTCGTGACCCGAACCCGAAACCCGAAAGAACGGATTGACAAACGGATTGACATTCGCGATGAATTGTAGTCCAATTACTGTGGCTTCGAGTCCGGCTCGCTGGATTCGGGCAATTTACGGATTAATTTGGTCTTCGGACCTTGAAAGAGTGGGGAGAGCAGGATGCAAGGGATTTTTTCGGTTGGGCGCTCGCATTGGGCCGTAGCGCTATGTCTAGCCGCGTTGGTGTTCCATGTCGGCCTCGAAGCGCAGGTAACGACTGCCACGATTTACGGACGCGTTCTCGACCCGTCCGGTGCGGTGATTCCAGGAGCTGGTATCAGTGCGGTGAACGAGGCCACGGGAGTGGCGAAGGCCGCCGAGTCGAATGACCGCGGCGAGTTCGCGGTACCTTACGTCCCAGTCGGACCATACACGATCACCGTTGAGGCAACAGGCTTCAACACGCATGTGCAGTCCGGCGTGAATCTCTCGTCGGGCCAGAAGGCAGATATCACATTCGTTCTCGAGATCGGCGCGACCACGGAAATGGTCGAAGTCACCGCCGATGCACCTCTGCTGAACACGACTAGCGCCGAGCAGGACATCAGCCTCGACAGCGAGCAGGTCGACTTCCTGCCGATGAGGAATCGCGACATCACGTCGATCATCGATTTAGGCACGGGCGCATCCAGCAACGGCCTGACGATTTCCCTGAACGGGCTGCCGCCGCGGGGCTTCACATTCGCCGTGGACGGCGTCAATGCGGTGCCCGACTCGGAGTTCGCCTCCCTCGCCGCCTACCAGAACTACAACTTCATCAAGGGAGTCAGCGTCGAGGCGGTGCAAGGAGTCGAAGTCTCCAAGAACATCTTCTCCGCCGAGATCGCCAATACGCTTGCGGGGAACGTCAACATCATCACCAAGGGCGGAACCAACCAATTCCACGGCAGCGCGTTCGAGCAGTACCAATCCGGAGGGCTGAACGCGAACAATCACATCCTCGCACGCAAGTCTTCGCTGGTCTTCCACCAATACGGCGGGTCGGTCGGCGGACCAATTGTGCGCAACAAGCTCTTCTTCTTCGGTACGTTCGAGGGCTACCGCTACAACGCCCAGCAGACATTGTCCGGTTCTGTGCCCTCGACCTGGGTGCGAGAGCAGACAATTGCAGCGATTCCCGAATCCAAGGCCTATTGGGATCTGTGGCCAGCACCGACCGAGGCACCGGTCACACCTGACGCGATCGATTCCGGCTTCATCGGGACTGACGCGCGACAGCGCGAGGACAACACCGCATCCCTCCGCGGCGACTACTCCATCAGCAGCAACGACCTGCTGACCGTTCGCTATACGCGCGGTCGGCCGTTCCAGAGGAGTCCCCGTGTCGCCATCGGGAATTCTCGTGTCCACGACGGATTGACCGAGAATCTCTCCTCGACCTACAACCGGGTCTGGAGTCCGAGCGTCACGTCCGAGACTCGCTTCGGATACAACCGCGCTGACCTGGACCGAGTGGATCAGATGCTGCTGGCGGGCATTCCTCAGATCAATGGTGCGGGACTGCCATCGCCATCGCAAGGGCGACGCTTCGCTAAGAAGGGCTCGACCTCGACATTGGAACAGAATTTCGCCTGGAACAAGGGGAGGCATGCAATCAAGTTCGGTGGCCTGCTCCAGCTGGTATTCGTGCGACGGGCGCTGGAGGATACTCCCAACTTCAATTTTTCGACAGTGGAGGACCTGCTTGCCAACCGGCCCCGCGACGCACGGTTCAACTTCGGATTGGACCCGTTCCAGATCAAGCGCTGGCAGACAGGATTCTTCGTGCAGGACGACATTCGTGTTAGCTCGAACCTCACGTTGAACATCGGCCTCCGCTGGGACTACGACGCGGTGCCCAGCGAACGTGACGACCGTTTCTCCAACCGGATCACTCCGTTCGGTGCCACACTGCCGTCCAATCAGCCTTGGAATCCCCAGTACACATCCTTATCGCCGCGCGTTGGCTTTGCGTACAAGGTGGGCGACTCCGGCAAGACTGTGATCCGCGGCGGGTCCGGTATCTTCGTCATGCCGCACAACTTCTTCTCCGGTCCGGTCGAGATTGTCCGCAACGGCCCGGATTCGCCGGCGGAGGTCGGCTTTAGCCGGTCGCAAATCGAGATGTTCGGCGTCACCTATCCGTTCAGCACGGAAACTGCCAAGTCGTACGCGCAAGCTTCCGGTATTACGGGTGGCACTGTCGTTGATCCGAATTGGAGAAACGCATACAGCATCCAGTACACCCTAGGCATCCAGCGTCAGCTTACCGGCACTACGGTGTTTGACATTGCGTACGTGGGCAACCACGGCGTGAAGGTCACCACGAGCCCGCGGGTTAACCGTCCGGACCGGGTGACGGGTCTGTTGCCGCGAGAAGACTTCACATCACGGTTCCGCTTCTACCAGAGCAACGACTCGATGACCTATCACAGCTTGCAGACAGGTCTCAAGAAGCGCTTCTCCGACAATCTGATGTTCAACATGAACTACACCTGGGCCAGCAACATGTCCTACTCGAGCGGCGACTTGAGTTGCTGCCTGCGGGAGCCATGGAGTCTCAACGACTTGGCGAACATGCGCGCCGCAACCAGCTATCATCTTCGTCACCGTTACACCATGGACTTCGTTTACGAGATCCCCGTGCCGGCCGGCTTGGCAGGAGTTGGGAAAGGCATCCTGGGAGGCTGGCAGATTGGCGGCATCCTAACTCTGCGAAGTGGCAACCCCCTCAACATTTCGCAGAGCAGCAGCGGCCCCGCACAGCGGCCTGATATCATCGCCTCGAGTCACGCCGCTGCTATCCGAGGCAGTTACGCAACGAGTACCAATGGGATCTACCAGTACTTGGACCCGGCGGCGTTCCAGCAGGTCGACAGGCATCCGGTCAGCAGCCAGTCGCTGCGGCAGGGCACGCTCGGACGCAACGCGATCTACGGTCCAGGGTTCTCCGGGTTGGATGCGACGATCCAGAAGAGCGTGTTTGTGGGTGAGAGGCATCGGATGGAGATCCGCATGGACCTCTTCAACGCCACGAACCACACAACTTTCGGAGGAATTCAGACAAACACGCGGAGTAGCCAGTTCGGGCGGATCAGACGCACGAGTCCAGGCAGGGCGACTCAGCTGAGCTTGCGTTACGAGTTCTGAAGCTCGAAGACAGTCTCGGAGAGTATCCAACTCGGTCCGCTGTGTCGTCGGTCGATCGGCGTCCGAGAGTCCGCAACAGCTGTCCTCGGGCGGAGATCCGGCTTGCGGTTGCATCGAATTGGGCCCTCACGGGCGCGCCCGCCAGACCCGGCGGGCGTGCTGACCACTGCAGCTTTGCAGGATTGCTGAGCACAAGGCACTCTCGAACCACGCCGGTCCGGAACGCTGCAAGCGCCGCGCGCCGACCAGCATCCGGTCACGCAGTCGACTGATTTCGATCGAGGTTGGCCCGGCCCCAAGGCGGCTGGCACGCCGAAGATCATCGGCTGCATTGGGCGCAAAGACCAGTTTCACGCTGCGGATCAAAGCCTTCAACTTCCTGAACACTCCGCTCTCTACAAGTCCGAATACGAATCGCAGCAATTCGAACTTCGCCAGGGTCATTAGAGTGGCGCAGGACCAGCGGCAGTTCCAGTTTGGGCAGACGCTTCGATTCTAGGGCTGGACCCAAGGGCTGGTCGCGGGAACGACCGACGCTGCATCGTGGCCGTGACGGTTTGGGACAGGGAGCGCCCGATTCCGCCACGGGACCTCGGCCGGCCACTCCCGCCAACATCCAGAGACGGGTTCTGCGGCTGGCGGGCACGGCCGGATGCCGACGCAGCAAGCGACGGCCGCCCGATGGAATGATCGAGCCTGACCGGCGAACATCCGGCCCCGGATCGACCTCCCAGCCCGATACCTCGAGCGGACCCGTTGGCAGACCACCAAGGCCAACGTCCGCACGTTGTTGGAAGTCGTCTTCAATATCCAGCTGAAGTATGGAATCGTAGCAACCCGTAGACCAGTTCACTCCGATAGGTAGCTGTGAGAAAGCCGACCCCGAGGGGCGACAGTCGACATCGAGAGGGCATCCAATCGACGCGCCAGCGCAATCATCCAGGCCCAGGGCGCGTCCGCTCGGAAAGGTCGACCCGAATGCCGGCGCCACCATCCGTGCCACCCAGAGCGTCTTCACCCGGGACGGTGGTTCGGCTCGCATCCCGCAGAGCTTGCACGTTGGGCGTTGTGATCTCTGCGCCACCGCTATAAAGCAAGCCAAGGCTGTTGCGACGTAGGGCCGAGTACGTCCCGCCTATCCTGTCCACGCGATCTGTATACGCGTGGGGCTTGTACACCACCGCAAAACCCCCAAGTGCCTTGGGCCAAACGAAGGGCTCGGGTTTGTCGACGATCCCAAGCGTTCGGGCTTTCGGCCAGGCGCGCCCGCACGCGTCTCGAAAGGACCCGGGTCCTAGTTGCGGCGGCCCGCTCCCAGACGCCGAATCGAATCTCAGGAACCGGAATGGCCCGCATTCGATCCGCGAAATCCGACGGCAGGCCTGGATCGCTGGGAACTTCTGTCACTCCCGCAGGCGGCAGCATCAGCTCAGCAGACTCCAGAACCCTGCCCAACAACTCCACGTCGCAGCCAGGGTCGCCTTGTGAAAGGGATTACGGCGATTGAGTCCGCCGCGATCACCTGCGGTCTTCTCGCAATCTATCGAGATCGATCGAAAAGGCAACGTTGCCGCGCAGTTCCCTGAGCCTTCGATACGCGATGCAGGTCGACACGATCTGCAGCCGTTCGCGAACAGTAGCTGTGACACGTTGACCCGTCAACTCTTGCGCTCTCGCAAGGAGGACAATTGGCACGAGAACGGTAATCTTGCGGCGTGCTTCCTTAGCCGCGTTCGTACCGTTGCACTTGCCGTACCGTGATCTGGCAATTGAAGCCAGCGTGGGGTCCCGGCGTTCATTGCCAGTTTGCTTCCTAGCACCAAGCTGGGTCCGCCAGCACTCCAAACATCCCCTCAATTAGAAGTCGAATAGCAGCGTGAAGCGGAACGTGCGCCCGTCATTCAGCGTATTTGTGATGCGCCCGAAGCTGGGCGAGGTCAGGCTGAAGTTCGGGTTGGCGAACTGCGGAGTGTTGAAGAAGTTGACCGACTCCGCCCGGAAGGCGAGCTTCCTTTCCGACGCCACCGTCCAGCTTCGGGACAGGCTGGCGTTGACGTTGGCGATCTTGCCCTTGCGGAACGTGCGCAGGCCGAGACTCCCCGCGAGATCCCCCACGCGCTGGAAGGCGAACGCCTCGCGGCGCAGGAGCTGCCGCGACGTGTCGGGGTCCCCAATCGTCTGTCCCAGGAGGGAAACATCGAGCAGATGCGGACGGTCGCCCGACGCACCATCCACGTTGCCGAATCCGGGGCCGTCCGAGCCGCTCTGGACGGTGAACGGCGTACCGGTCTTGACCAGCGTTACCGTCGAGAACTGCCAGCCGCCGAACAAGCGCCGCGCCCATCCCGAACCAGTCGGCGTCTCATATACAGCGCGCAGCAGAAGCGAATGGGGCTGGTCGAAGAAGCTCAGGGACTTGACGTCGTCGTGAATATTGTTCGCCGTCTGGCTGACCGCCCTGCGGGCGTCGCCTCCGTTCATGGTATTGGTGTAGTCGCTGCCAAGATCGATTGACTTGCTGAACCAGTACGCTGCGTCAATTGTGAAGCCCTTCAAGTCGCGCATTGCGAATGCGACCCGGCCAGCGTCGAAGTACGCTCGCGACGCGTTGTGCAACCGCAACACGTCGTTGTACCGGTCGTCCGAGCGGCGGCTATTCGTTGTGCGAACGGTCACGGGTATCCGCTCCGGTCGCTCGCCGCGGTTTAGGAACCAAGCTTGGAACACCTTGTGCGTGCGGCTGCCGACATACCCGAGCTGGAGGTTCATCGTGCGTGACAACGCGAACTCCCAGCTCAGGCTGTACTGGTGGGTGTACGGTTCGACAAGATTGTCCGCGATGTCGAAGAGCGTCGAGCGCGACCCCGGGGTGACGTTGGCGAACGCCGCGCCGCTAATGATGTCGACCAGCCGCGGTTGCAGCACGACGAGCCGGACGACATTCGGGGCGTTGATGCGGTATTGGCTGTAGGTGACGGGGTAGATCTCCCCATACGAGATCCCGTAGGCGCCACGCAGCGTGCCCCGCCGGTTCCCGAGGTTGTAGGAGAAGCCAAATCGCGGTGCGAAGTTGTTGCAGTCGCAACTGTACGGCAGAGTCTCGAACCCGTTCACTTCCCGGGGCGCCGTGACAAGTTCGTAGCGGAGCCCCATGTTTATCGACAGGGAGGGCAGCAGTTTCCAGGTGTCGGCCACATAGAACTGGCTCGACCACTGGCGGAATCCGCGGTGAAAGCTGCCCACGGTCTTGAGCAGCCTAGTCGGCTTGCCGAGGCGGAAGTTCGTAATCGCGTCGTTGTTGAAGTTGTTGGAGAACTGGGTGTTGCCTCGGATAGCTTGTTGCTCGACGCCGTTGAGCTGTATGCGCCCGAGATGAAACCCAGCCTTTACGCTGTGGTTGCTGAAGATCCTCGACACTTGCCCAGCAACTCGGAACTTGTTGATCGCGCGATCGACCGGGATCAGCGGAGACGGTCCCTGGCCGGCGATCGCATTCGAAACACCGACCGTCGGACCGAAGTTGTTGGGCTCCGGGATCAGAAGCGACCCCACGCGGTCATAGCCGACCGAAAAGTTCGTCACCGTCCGAGGTGACAGCTCGCGAGTCCACGTCAAGCGGGGCCGGTGGTTCTTGATTGCGGTGTCGGGGTTGGCGCCGCGCACGAACTGAAACGCGTTAACGCTCTGGGAGGTGAAGACGTAGCCCATCCCCAGCTTGCCCAAGTCACCGAAATCGTGGTCAAGGCGTAAATTGGCCGAATTGGTGTCGACTTGCTGAGGTGCGTTGGTGTTCAGGGCGCGCGGAGCGATATCGGTGCGATTGGGGAATTCCGCCGGGTAGGCCTGCAGCAACTGCTCCACGAGTGCGCGCGTTTCAGGGTCGGTCCGCTCGCCACTCGCTGGATCGATCAGCAACGGGGTCCGTTCCTCCGGTAGCGGCACGAGGACGTTGCCATTCACCTGGCCGCGGATCTTCTGCTGCGTGGCATTGACGGTGAATCGGGTCCGTGCCCAAGCAGGCCCTGTCAGGCGGAAGCCGTAACGATTCTCGTTGGCTGGCTGGACGTCTCCGACCTGGAAGAACGAGCGCGCGGAGAAAGCGCTGTTCCCGTGAGTCCACGAGACATTGCCATGCACGTCCTGGCCACGGGCAGGAGGCAGGTGAAGATTCGGCGGGGCGCGCCGGCCGTACTCCGCTCCGTAGTAGTCGCGATCAGGCTGGAAGTCGGTGACAATCGTCGCGGTCGCGCCCAGCCGGATATTCAGTTCCTGCAGAGTGTTCGTGTCAACCAGATTGAATTGAACGTTCTCATTGCGCCGCGCCTCCCCAGACTTGGTGTCCTCCTGGCCCAGCAAGTTCAGGCTGGTGCGCTGGGCGGAGGCTCCGTCGTCGGCTGCTTCGCCCTCCGCTTCCAAACCGACCTCGAGGTCAGCGGAATCACCCTGAGCGTCGCTATCCTGGACCTCGGCCTCGGCGTCTTGTGACTCCTGGGCGGCAACTATGGAGGGCGCTCCCAACACCAGCCCGGCTGCTGCTAGGGACGCCAGAAAGACTCGTCCGATCGCTACGCGAACCATGCTTGCAGGATAGCGGACGAGCCAGCCTGGACATCTCGCCAGCCGGTGTCGCCATCAGCAACAGCAGGGCGGGCGGCGCTGGCCGTTTCGAATTTTCCTGTACGGTCATGTTCTTGAGCAAGCCATCCATGAGGCCGGAATATTCCCGTGCGTCAAGAAGGGGCGGACGGGGGAAGCTTCTATGACTTGGCTGCGACCCGCGCCATGGCGAATCTCGCTCAGGACCGGGCATTGTGCGTCGGTGGCATGCGAAATCCAGGCAATGCTGGCCGGAAGCAGTGGATATCCCTCGCCGTTGGAGGCGATGTCCGACCGGGGCTTGTCTTGTCGTTCGTCGGGGAAGTCACCGAGTCCTCGACTCCAAATACATACCGAATTGGGGATCGGTTTGAAGACCTTCGCGGCCGCTTTCGCGCGTTGGACCGAGTCGAGCGGGCAGTCGACCGTCAGTGTCGACGCGCGATCCTCCGGGACTGAATCGCACTGATCGCGACTGGGTTGCAAGAGATCCGGGTCCGTGTGAGACACCGAACAAACGAGGTAACTACTCACACCTCTGTTAGTGTCGGGCCATCGTGTTGCTTGACCGTGTCGGCAGCGTGGCCGTCGAGCGCGATTTGGATGGCGACGAGAGGATTGTAGCCGAGCGCGGCCATGGACTGTAAGTAGCTGGAGATGCGTGCATAGGCCTCGCCGTAGGCTTGCGTTCGAAAGCAGCCCGACACTTTCATTTTCACTTTCGCCATTCTGAGTGCGCGCTCTGCGGCGTTGTTTGTAAAGCTCACATGCGGATCGCGCAGGAAGCGCAGCACGGACGCTTCGTGCTTGGCGAGCCGCTCGTGCAGGTTGTGGGCAGCGGATTTGGCGATCCGTCCGCGTTGGCCCTTGCTGCGTGGCGGGATCGCGGGCAATTCCTTAGCGCCCTGGGTCAGGATGGTGCGGTAGCGCTTGCGCAGGGCCTTGCATGCGGCTTCGCTCAAGACCTTGCTCTGGCTGCGATTGAGCTTGTGGCAGGCCTCTTGCAGCAGGGCTTTCAGCAGGCGCGCCCAGCGGTACTTGCTGGACTCGACAATGAAGGTCAGTTCGCGGACCAAATGGGCGCCGCAGAGCTGGTGCCGGCATTGCTCGTAGCCGAGGTAGGAGGCCCAGCAGTCGTGCACCAGGGTGCCGCGAAAGCGGGGGATCAGGCCGATCGCCTCGATGGCTGCCTTGCCGCGCTTGGGATGCAGGAACTTCAGCGTCAGCGACCCATTGGCGAGCACATGCAGCCAATGGTTCTTGCGGTCGACTCGCAGGCCGGTTTCGTCGGCATGCAAGGCCGGAGATGCCAGCAGGCGGGCGCTGGCGGCCGCTTCCCAAGCTTGCAGTGCCGCGTGCAGGCGGCGGATGTAGCCGAGGCAGGTGGCCTCGGACAAGCGCAGGGAGGAGATCGCCCGGACCAGCTCGACGGTGCGCCGCAGGGAGAGCATAGGGGCCACCAGCAGGTTGATGATGAAAGCCTGCAAGCCGCTGCCATACTGCACCGGCCCCGGCATGCTAGCGGGGAACGCTCCCTTGTTGCGGGCCTGACAGTCGGGGCATTGCTTGACCTCGGCCTCGACACGCTGCTCGATCACCTGAAACACGATGTCGTACAGGACCCGGCGTTCCCGGTCGCTGGGAGCGACCTCCGACAGATCGGCGCCACAGCTGTCACAGGTCTCGACGGTGACCGTTTCCTCAGTGGTGACCTTCTGCAGATTGGGGCCGGTCCGGTCGTTGGCCTTGGCGGCCCGCTTGGCCGGGCTGGCCCGCTGCGCGGTTTCGTCCTGCTCCACCTGCGAGGGCGGGATGCTGGAGTTGCGGCTGTTCTTGCGGGTGGTCTTTTCGAGCAAGACCGCCAGCAGCAGGGTCAGCAAGGGCATCAGGACCCGGAACACGGCGTCGGCTTCGGGCGACACTTTGCCGCTCTTGCGCAGAGCCGCGATCTGCTGCTTGGCGGCCTCCAGTTCCGCGCGCAGGAACTTGTCGTTCAGCGTCGCCATCACTCGGCCTCGACCGCCATCAGGGCGGCCAGCACCGCCAGGCGCTCGCCCGGCTCCAGCGCCGCATAGCGCTGCGCCCAGTTCGCGGCCTTGCGCTGGATGCACTGGCGGTGCGTGAAGTTCCGGCCCGCATAGCGGTGCCAGTGCACGCGTCCCGGCGCGAAGTTGCACCAGACCTTCTCGGTCACCACCCCGGCCTGGTTCATCACCTGCAGCGACAGGCTGTGCCAGTCCGGCAGAGCCCGCTCGTACAGGTCCGAGGGGTAGCCGGAGAGCATCACCGCACAGGGCAGGCCTGTGAGCAACGCCAGCAGTTCCTCGTGATCGGCCTGCGTGTAGTCATAGCGGTAGCGGCGCTGCGCTTGGCGGGCGCCGTGCAGATAGGGTGGGTCGCTGTAGACCAGTTCGTCGCCCGCAAACGGGAAGTCGGACAGAAAGCGGTGGCAGCACCCGTGCACCAGTTCCACCTCGTAATCGCAGCGAAACGCCCGGATGGAGCGGGCGCTGCGATCAATGCCGATGTTCCTCAGGGCCGGCGGTTTGCGCTGCATGATCGCGCCGCCACCGAGATGGGTCTCGATATAGGTGCCATGCGGCGGCATCGCTGCGATCAGCGGCTGGCACAGACCCGAGGTCGCCTTCGATCCGTACCATGCTCCCATCGCCGCGTCCTCCGCCGAAGGCTCCGTTAGCAAGCAGCATAGGCGGTCACAATGAGGTTGTCAAGCAAAAAACCCGCTAGGTCCGGAATGCCGCCGATTGCCGGTCAGGACGGTTCCCGCTCAGCGACAGGTTCCCGACACGAACAACCGTTCGAAACCTGACCGGATACAAGCGCAAGCATTGACCCGAGTGACGGCATGCGAAAGGACAAATAGTCAAAAAGGGGCCTGAGTAGTTACCAAACGAGCAGGCAAGACCCCGGACTGCAGGCAGAATCGGCTTCGATGTTCGCACCTTCAGTAGTGAAGCCCGCGGGCATCGTTGGGACCGGGACATCAACGCTGCATGCAATATTCTCCAGCAGGAGTCGCAAGCCCCGAACCCGGAGGATATGTCCCGGGGGCGCAGTGAGAGAAGGGATCCGGGACCGCTGTGCTGCCTGCAAGGGCTGGGCGAGTTCCGGTGGCTGTGCAGACGTGCCTTGGGCACTCACGTATGTGATTCCCTGGCCGGGCTAGACTCAAGATCACCATGCCAACGATTGCGGTGCTGGGATCCTTGGACACCAAGGGAATGGAAGTCGGGTTCCTCGCGGAGCAGATTCGAGCATGCGGCTGCGACACCCTGGTTGTCGACCTGGGCGTGCTACGGCCTCCCGCCATAGAGCCCGATGTCACTCGCCAAACGGTGGCCGGTGCAGCTGGCGAGCAGATCGAGGTGCTGGCTGAATCCGGAGATCGCGGCAGGGCAGTGGCCGCGATGACCCGCGGCGTCGAGAGGATCCTTCCGGATCTCCACAAGCGGGGCCGCGTCCACGCTGTGATCGGCATTGGCGGAAGTGCAGGAACGACGATGGCGACCGCCGCCATGAGGGCGTTGCCCATGGGCATGCCCAAGGTGATGATCTCCACCATCGCCGGCGGGAACGTCACGGCGTTCGTTGGCTCGAAGGACATCACCATGATTCCGTCCATCGTGGATATCAGCGGCTTGAACCGAATCAGCCGGCAAGTGATTGTCCAAGCGGCGTCGGCAGTGTCAGCCATGGTTCAGGCCGAAGTGCCGGAAATGGGAGACGATCCGCTGATTGCAGCTTCCATGTTCGGCAACACCACCCAATGCGTCGACGCGGCCCGAGCGAGCCTCGAATCTTCCGGGTTCGAAGTCTTGGTCTTTCACGCAACCGGCGCTGGAGGGCGGACGATGGAGGGCCTCGTCTCGGCCGGCTTCGTCACCGCCGTCTTGGATCTCACAACCACGGAGCTGGCGGATGAACTCGCCGGGGGAGTGATGAGCGCCGGTCCGACCCGTTTGCAGGCGGCCGCCCGTGCAGGTGTTCCCGCGGTGGTGGCACCAGGCTGCCTGGATATGGTGAACTTCTGGGCACCCGAGTCGATCCCGGAGAAATACCGCGGCCGCCGGTTCTACCGTCACAATCCCAACGTGACACTGATGCGAACGACACCCGAGGAGAACCGGGAACTTGGGCGACGGCTGGCGGAAAGGCTCAATGCATCCAAGGGGCCGGTCGCGGTCTATCTGCCGCTCCGTGGAGTCTCGGCCATTTCCGCGCCGGGGCAGCCCTTTGACTGGCCCGAAGCGGATCAGACCCTGTTCCGGACCATCAAGGAAACCCTGCGGCCCGGGATTCCGGTCTTCGAACTGGACGCCAACATCAACGATCCGGCGTTCGCCAACGCAGTAGCCGGCGGACTGCTGCAGTTCCTCGGGCACCGGGACAGCGCCGGGACAGGGTGAAGAAAGGCGATCGCCATGGGGGCAGAGCCATGAGTCACAGCTCGCAAGCACTTGGAATCCAGAGGGAAGTCATTCTCTCGCGGCTCAGGGATCAGGCAACTCGCGGGATCCCGATCATCGGCGCCGGTGCTGGGACCGGAATCTCGGCCAAGTGCGCCCAGTCGGGCGGGGCGGACCTGATCGTCATCTACAATTCGGGCCGCTTTCGCATGGCCGGGCACGGTTCCCTGTCTGGACTCATGCCTTACGGAGACGCCAATCAGATCGTCGTCGACATGGCCCGAGAGGTTCTGCCGGTGGCCCGGCATGTTCCGGTCCTCGCCGGGGTGTGCGGAACCGATCCGTTTCGATTGATGCATGTGTTCCTGCAAGAGATTAGGGCCATTGGATTCAGTGGCGTGCAGAACTTTCCAACCGTGGGGCTGATCGACGGTGTGTTCCGGCAGAACCTGGAAGAGACGGGGATGAGCTTCTCCAAGGAAGTTGAATTGATCGGCATCGCCCACGAACTGGACATGCTGACGACGCCCTATGTCTTCAGCTCCGATGAAGCTGTCGAGATGGCGGTAGCCGGAGCCGATGTCCTGGTCGCCCACATGGGACTGACCACCAAGGGATCAATCGGGGCACGGACGGCCAAGACGCTCGACGAAGCGGTTACGGAAATCCAGGCCATTCACGATGCCTCGAAGAAAGTGCGGGAGGAGGTCCTGGTCATCTGTCACGGCGGGCCCGTCAGCGAGCCGGACGATGTCCGGTACGTCCTGGAGCGTACGCAAGGGATTGTGGGCTTCTTCGGCGCCAGTAGCGTCGAGCGCCTGCCCACCGAACGGGCAATCACTGGACAGGTAAGGTCCTTCAAGCAAATCGAGTTGCAGCCGCGACTCGAACGGTAGGAATCCTGCGTCGGAATGGCCTGCGGGCTTCACCTGATGGAGGCCCAGGGCTCCTGCTCGGCGACATCGACGAGTTCGTAGCCTTCCGCTCCGACAGAGGGACTCAGGATGGCTAGCAGCGTGGCGGCCCGGCCGCTCGCATTGAAGGATGCGTGAACCACATCCTTGCCGATGAACGCCGAGTCCCCCGCTCCGAGCATGCGCTTCTGTTGACCAATCCACTGCTCGATCTCTCCGTCAAGCACGTAGATGAATTCCTCTTGATTAGGATGCTTGTGAAAGTTGTGCCCGCGGCCTGGGTTGAAAGTCACCTCAACGACCACCAAGGCCTTCGAGCCCGAAGCGGCGGGCCTGCAGTACCAAGCCAGTGATCCCCACGCCACCTCGTCTCGCTGAACCTCCCTTGAAGTTGTGAATCTACCGTTCATTCTGCCCTACTCCGGTGCTTGTGATACCTGCCGTGCGTTCATTCAGGGAATTCGTGCAATTGCACCATCAAGTTCCAAGTGTCGACCGTGTCTGGCGCTCATTCGGTGCCTTGCCGCAAGGAAACAGGAACTGCCTAGACCTGAAATCCGGCTCCCGGCCGCCTTGCCGTTGGACTCTTAGCCAAGTTGCTACGGCAACGATTCCGATGAACCGCCAAGATGTCCGAAACGGTGTCGAAAGCATCGGACCAGTCGGGCTCTTAGTCTACATCGCCGCCGCCTTAGTCACAAGCAGTAGCCTCATTGGCATCGGTTGACGACAGGCTTGTCGCAAGAACAGATCGGAGAGACTGGAAGCCCCGCTAAGCGCGTCGGTAAACGACTGAGACGGAAAGACTTGGCCCTAAGGGCGTCTCGCCCGGGCCCACAAGGCATGAATAGCTGCCAGCCCACATGACGCTTGGACTGGAACATTCGTCCAATGAGGCCCCGAGCCCCTTCAACCCGTCTGGTAGTCCTCGCCCTGTTCGCTCCGCGAGCACGAGGCATCCCATTCTTTAAGCTCGCTCCTCATGGAAGCCGCGAGTTCCGGCAACTCCTCGACTAGGCTGTGGCGCTCGCCGGGGTCCACTGCAAGGTCAAAGAGCATGTCCTCGCTCGAGCGTTCCTCGTCGAGGTACGACAGGAACTTGTAGCGATCACCGATCAGCGCGTGGTCCGGCGATCCCAGCCTGCTCAGGGCGCCCCTCTCGCCGCCATCAGGACACTGGAACGCGATGCGCCTCCCCCGTCGCTGCATGTCGCCATCGATCAGCGGCAGCAGGCTCATTCCGTCAACGGGGCGGTCGTCCGCAGGCACGCTGAACCCCAAAGCGGCGGCCACGGTCGGGAAATAGTCGCTTGTCGAGCAGGGGACGCGGGTCGACCTCCCTGCGTTGACGCGGTTCGGCCATTCGAGGATCCCCGGCACTCGAACTCCTCCCTCGAACAGGCTGCGCTTGCGCCCCCGGAGCCCCCCGCTGGACCCGCGATTGTTCCGGACATGAGGCGTCCTGCCTTCGGGACCGTTGTCACTGCAATACCAGAGCATTGTGTCATCGGAAACTCCAAGCTGTGCCAGTTCCGCCCGGAGCCGACCGACTTGCTCGTCGAGCGCTGTGATGCAGCCGTAGAAATGCTGCTCGCCCTCGCTGAACTCGCCGTACATCTCTCTGTGTCGAGGGCCGGCAAGCACCGGGCTGTGAGGAGTATGGAACCAAATCACGGCGAAGAACGGGGTTCCGCTTTCAGCCGCCTTCCGAATGAAGGGAATCGCACGATCCATGATCACGCGCGAATCGTCGCCATCGAGGTTCTCGGTGGCGTATTCGCCAGGACCGGTCCAGTACTTCGACGGAAACGCCTGGTCCGCCATCGGATTCCATGTCGGCATCTGGACTTCAGCGGAAAAGGACTCGTCGAAACCGTTCTCCCACGGGGGTGCGTAGTGCTCCGGACGGCGCCCGCCCCGCCGACCGTCCTCCTGGTCGTTGGTCAGCGTGCCGAGGTGCCACTTGCCGAAGTGCCCGGTCGCGTAACCCCGCTCCTTGAGCATCTCGGCGAGCGTCACCTCCTGATCTCGCATGTGGCCAGCATTAGCCGTCGGGATCCCGTACCGGTATGGGTGGCGCCCGGTCAGCGCGCTGCCTCGTGTCGGTGAGCAGACGGGAGCTCCGGAATAGAACCGGTCGAAGCGGAAACCGGCCTCGCTCATGGCATCGAGGTGAGGCGTCTTGAGGAACGGATGCCCGTTATATCCGGTGTCGCCCCAGCCTTGGTCGTCGGCCATGCATAGGATCACATTCGGAGACGTTGTCGATTCGGTTGACTCAGTCGCGGACCCGCACGCGGCAAAGGGAGCCGCAGCGATGGCCAGCGAGCCTCGCAAGACTTCCCGGCGGTTTGGTTTGTTCGTCATTGTCATTCCCATCTCCGGCAGCCTAGGCGGATCCCAAGGGCGCCGTCGCGGCTGGTCCGGTTATTGGCCAATGGCGGCGGACTGACCCATGTCCCGGGCGACCGCCGCGATCCCATCGGACTCGCCGAAGCAATACAGGCGGCTCGCCGTTCGAATCAGCAAGCACCCTCTCGCAATCGCAGGCGTCGCGTACACGTCCTCTTGCAAGTCGTTGGTTTGCAAAATTTTCCAATCGGAACCTGCTTCAAGCACGACGGCCTTTCCGGCGTCGCTGACCATATAGACCTTGCCATCGCCGGCCACGGGAGAGGCGTAGAAACCCTCAAGGGCCTCGCGCAGCCGTCCCTGCTTGAGAACCCTTCCACTGGCCGGTTCCAAGGCCGTCACGATCCCTCCATTGCGAACCAGATAGAGCACGCCCCGATACAGGATTGGAGACGAGACGTCCGGCAGTGACTTCTGGTGCCGCCAGAGCATGTGAGAGTCGGTCACGTTTCCTCGGCCGCCCAGGCGAATCGCCATGCAGGCGTTCTCGGAGACCCGACGGGCCCGGTAGTGCGCCCAGTCCCGGGCGTTCATCGTCCCGTTCTTGTTCCGATCGTGCATCTCCCAATTCCCAGGCAGCCACTCGGCTGGAATCTCCTCGTTGGTCAGTTCCGAGTCGCGGTTGGCGTCGAACCGCTCGCGCACTTCGTCGAACGGCGGCAGTTCGAGGCGCACGGCCGGCTCCCCGCCGGGAGCCCACCCGTTGAAGTAAAGCCGCTCCCCGTCCACGACCGGCACGGACTTGACTTGGTATGTCAGCCCATCCAGCCGCCAGATTTCGCGACCGTCGACCGCGTAGCCAGTCATCCGGTACGAGCCTGGCACGATGATTTCCCGGCTGCCATCGACGGACTCGTGGACGACCGGCGTCGAAAAGCTGTGCACGAAGTCGGGACGGGATTGCTTCCAAAGAATCTCGCCATTGGCCGGCTCCACTGCCATGACGTAGGCGCCCAAGTCCTGATCGCAGACAAGGACGAGCTTTCCATCGACAAGAATCGGCGAAGCGCCCATGCCGTGGAAGTTCGTGAACGGCCCCAGCGGGAGCGTCCAAAGTTCGGCTCCGTCCGCACTATAAGCGACGAGACCGTACCCGCCGAAGAATGCGAAGACATTCTTCCCGTCGGTTACCGGAGTCGGAGAGGCCTCGTCGTTCAGCCGATTCATCGACTCGGTTCGCCTCGACGGCGCGGCCCGGCGCCAAAGCTCTTCCCCGGTGGCGCGATCGAGCGCGATCGTGAGAAGTCGGTCGTCCTCGCGGGCGGTTAAGAAGATCCGGCTCTCGGTCAGGATCGGAGAGGACTTGCCCGGAGGCAGGTCCGTTGCCCAGACCACATTTGACTCAGGCCCGAAGACAACGGGCAGCGGTCCGGCTTCCGTCACGCCACTTCCGTTCGGTCCTCGGAATCGCGTCCAGTCCGAGGCGACCGAAACGCATGCGAACAAGAATAGGGAAACGATTGCCTTGCCCGGCCGCATTGCTAAAGACTACCTGATTTCGACCCGCTACAACCTACCGACGCAAGCGGCCGGCTGCTGTCGAGCACGACATTGGGCGGACACGACGCCAGCCCGCTGTCGAGTGCAGATTCGAAGGGCACTCGCCCAGGCGATAAGGCCGACCCTTGGACCGCGCCGGAGTTGCTTGCCTGGGATTGGCCCCGGCGGAGAGGACCCCCTCTATTCGCCGCCGACTGGCTGCCTAGAAGCGATGGTGGCGGTTCGATGCGATTCAGCGAGATTCGAGCGTGTGGGCCCGACCTGCAGCCGTGCGGCGCCAAGGCGAGCAGAAATCGAACTCCGACCCGGGCGAGCAAGGTGACGGCAGCTAAGGTCCCTGGCCTAGCAGGACGAACCCAGCCGCGCGGGGCCATCAAAGCGCAAGGACTCGCTCTGACAGGACGGGTCCGATTCAAGCTAGGATGTTCTTGTTCGTGTCAATCCGGCTCGGCAATGCTGTCCTCGTGATAGTTGCATTGGGGATGTCCCCGTCCGCAACGACAGGGCAAGAGACCGAGTCCGCTCGGACGCTCACTGACCAGTTCTGCATCGGCTGCCACAACGACGCTCTCCGCACCGCGGGGGTTTCATTGCAAGGGCTGGATCCGTCCGAGGTAACCGGGCATCCCGCGATCTGGGAGACGGTGGTCCGCAAGGTCGCGTCGGGGGAGATGCCGCCGTCCGGCCTGCCTGCGCCGCAGCCCGCCGTGCGAGCCAAGTTCGTGGCGACACTGGAGAGCGCGTTGGACGCAGCGGCAGCAGCCGACCCCAACCCGGGCCGACCGCCAGCGCACCGGCTGAACCGCGCAGAGTACTCGAACGCCGTGCGGGACCTGCTCGACCTGGGCCTGGACGTGAGCGCAATGTTGCCGATCGACGATTCCGGGTACGGGTTCGACAACATCGCCGCCGTGCTGTCCCTCACGCCGGCTCTGCTCGATCGCTACATGCTCGCGGCCCGCCGCATCAGCCGGCTCGCAATCGGCACGGCCGCGGCGAAACCCGAGAAAGACATCTTCGTTCGGAACCGCGAGACAGGGTTTCGAGACGCGGGCCACGCTCGGGCGTCGGCGCGAGACATGCCGCTCGGATCGGGTGGAGGAGCGGCTCTGCGCTACTACTTTCCCCGCACCGGCGAGTACCTCATCAAGGCAGCCCTTGACCAAGGGGATTCGCGTGCCGGCTACGAGCAGCAGGAGTTTCGCCTGACTGTCGAGGGCGGGCTGCGGACTCTGACGTTCGCCCTTCTCGGGGAATCCTCGCGACCCGAGCGCGTGCGGCCCGGCGAGTCGGCAGTGATCGAGCGGCCTCACCCTCCCATGGACATTCGCCTCGACGGCAGACGAATACGGCTCGTAGAGCTACCTGACTCCTCGAGTCCGTTCAAGATTCGATGGATCTCCGTCGAGGGGCCGTTCGATCCCGAAGGGCCGGGCGACACGCCCAGCCGTCGTCGGATCTTCTCGTGCTATCCGTCGGGCGGCTCGCAAGAAGCCGCCTGCGCTCGGCAGATCCTTGCCAATCTGGCCCGGGCAGCCTACCGGAGGCCCGTGAATGAGGATGACGTGAGCCCCCTCATGGCGGTCTACGAGGCCGGGCGCACCGAAGGCGGGTTCGAGCAAGGGATCGAGCGCGCCCTGAGAGCGCTGCTCGTCTCTCCCAGCTTCCTCTTCCAAATCGAACCCAGCCCGGAAGGAGGCGAGGCCGGATCCGCGCTTCCGATCGGGGACATCGAGCTCGCATCCCGCTTGTCGTTCTTCCTCTGGAGCAGCTTGCCGGACGAAGAGCTGCTGTCAGCCGCCGAGCAGGGACGCCTGCGGAATGCGGGCGAACTCGAGAACCAGGTACGGAGGATGCTCTCGGATCGTCGTTCGTCGGCTCTTGTCGAGAACTTCGCCGGACAGTGGCTCGAGCTGCGCAAGGTCTCGAAGGTGAAGCCCGACGAATTGTTGTTTCCTGAGTTCGACGCGGATTTGCGGTTCGCGATGCGACGCGAAACTGAAATGTTCTTCGCGGACATTCTCCGGAACAACCGCAGCGTGCTCGAGCTGCTGGACTCCGAACGGACATTTCTGAACGAGCGCCTCGCCAAGCACTACGGCATCAAGAATGTGCACGGATCGCAGTTCCGCGAAGTGCGCCTGTCCGACTCGAACCGCGGGGGCTTGCTCGGCCATGGGAGCATTCTGGCGGTGACTTCGTATCCGAACCGAACCTCGGTGGTGATCCGCGGCAAGTGGGTTCTCGAGAACCTCTTCGGCATGCCGCCCCCTCCGCCTCCGCCGGACATACCGGAATTGGAAGAGGCGGCAAGCGACGAGAAAAACCTGACGCTTCGGGAGCTGATGAACCTGCACAGCCAGAGTCCGACATGCGCGAGCTGTCACGTCCGAATGGACCCGATCGGCTTCGCATTGGAGAATTTCGACGCGATAGGGCGGTGGCGGGAGAAGGACGGAACGGCCATGATCGACGCATCAGGCGAGCTGCCCGGAGGGCTTGCCTTCGATGGCCCGGCAGGACTGAAACGCGTGCTTGTGAACGACTTGCGGGATGCTTTCGCAAGAACAGTTGTCGAAAAGCTCCTCACTTACGCACTGGGAAGGGGCTTGGAGTATTACGATAGACCTACAGTACGCTCCATCCTTAGCAAAGCGGAGGGCTCTGGCTACCGCTTGGCAGACTTGGTTGTGGGCGTGACGAATAGCATGCCGTTCCAGATGAGGAGGATCCCGAAATCGTGATCGTGACCAAGAAATCCCTGTCCCGTCGGGCGGTGCTGCGAGGAATGGGCCTGACCGTCGCGCTGCCCTTCCTCGACGCCATGGTGCCGGCCATGGCCGCTCCTCGCCTGAAGGCGACCGAAGCGGCGTTGCGGATGGGATTCGTCTACGTTCCGAACGGAATCATGGACTTGAAGGGCGAGTGGTCTCCCAACGGCGAGGGCGCAGACTACGAGTTCAGCGAGATTTCGGAGGGGCTGTCCTCGCATCGAGAGCACCTGACATTCCTCAGCGGCTTGGCACAGGTCAACGGGCGACCGGGAGGTGACGGACCGGGCGACCATGCGCGCGCGGGCGCGTCGTTCCTCACCGGAGCTCGTCCAGTCAAGACGGAGGGCTTGGGCATTCGGGCCGGCGTTTCGGCCGATCAGGTCGCGGCCCGGGAACTGGGCAAGCTCACGCAATTCGCATCGCTGGAGACCGGTATCGAGGAGGCCAGCGTCGCCGGCGGTTGCGACTCCGGGTATAGCTGCGCGTACACCAACACGATCTCGTGGCGGAGCCCCACCACTCCGAACCCGGTGGAGGACAACCCGAGACGGCTCTTCGAGCGCCTCTTCGGGGAGGGAGAGAGCACGGACTCCGCGGTCCGCCTCTCGAAACTCAGAGAACAGCGGACGATTATCGATTTCGTCCGCCAGGATCTGTCCCGCCTGCAATCGGACCTGGGCGCCGACGATCAGAGGAAGCTGGACGAGTACATTGAGTCGATCCGAGACCTCGAGCGGCGCATAGACAAAGCGGAGGCTCAGAGCGGAGAGCAGCTGCCGACAGTGGAGCGCCCCGGTGGCGTTCCCGACAACTTCACAGATCACGCAAAGCTAATGATCGACCTGCAGGTGCTGGCATTCCAAGCAGACCTGACCCGCATCACCACATTCATGATGGGGCGCGAAGGGACCTGGCGGAGCTATCCGGAGATCGGAGTGCCCGATGCTCACCACGCCGTCACCCATCATTCGCACGATCCCGAGGAGATCGCCAAGGTCATTCAGATCAACAAGCACCACGTGTCGATGTTCGGCTACATGCTGGACAAGATGAGTTCGATCGCGGATGGCGACGGTACTCTGCTGGACCATTCGATGCTTGTGTACGGCAGCTCGATCGCGGATGGGAACCAGCACACGCACCACGACCTTCCGATCGTCCTGGCTGGGAGCGGAGCGGGGCGCATCAAGGGCGGCAGGCACTTGCGGTACCCGCGCGAGACTCCGATGAACAACCTCCTGCTGAGCATCCTGGATCTCGCTGGGGTCCCAGCCGAGCGATTGGGAGACAGCACAGGCAGGCTCGAGGGTCTCACGCACGGCTAGGAGTCCAAGTGGCTGCTCGTGGCGGATCTAGGTCCCAAGCAATGAGAGCCTGTATACTCGCGGCTGTCGCGTGCACAGCCTGGCCCGGATGGGGGGCTAGCGGCGCAGACTTGCGGCTGCTCGACGCGGTTACCAACCGCGACCATCCCGGGATCGCCAAGCTGCTAGCCGAGGGCGTCGACGTCAACAGCGCGCGGCCCGACGGTGCTACCCCCCTGGCTTGGGCCGTACATATCCTGGACCGGAAGACTACGGAGCGGCTGCTTGCAGCGGGTGCAGACCCCAATGCCAGCGACGACTACGGAGACACGCCGCTCACGCTCGCTGCCACCAACGGAGATGCGGAGCTTGTCGAAGCGCTCCTCGCGGCCGGAGCCGATCCAAACGCGAAGCGCTGGAACGGCGAGACCGCGCTGATGCTGGCTGCGGGCACGGGCATTGCGGACGGAACAAAGATTCTGGCCGACAACGGAGCGCTGCTCGACGCGACGGAGTCGCAACGGGGGCAGACAGCGCTGATGTGGGCAGCGGCCGAGGGACATGCGGATGCAGTCAAGGTCTTGGTCGACGCTGGAGCGGACGTGAACATCTCGTCCGGCCTCGGCTTCACGGCACTCGCGTTCGCCGTGACTCGAAACGACTTGCGATCGATCCGGGCGTTGCTGGGCGCCGGCGCGGACCCGAACGCCGCCACGGCAGACGGGAGCGTGTCGACAAATCTCGCAGCCGCCTACAGCCACCCGGAGGCTCTGGAACTGCTGCTCGCGGCAGGAGGGAACTTCTCCAAGCCGGACAAGGAAGGCCGGACGCCATTGTATTCGGCCGCCAAGGCGGGAGATTCCGAGTCGGTATCGATGCTCCTCGCCGCAGGGGCCGACCCCAATCGACGCACGTCGACGTTGGAGAGTCTCGGCTCGAATCGGAGCCTGAGACGCCCGGACGGCGAGGACACGCCGCTGCTGGCCGCCACGTCGGGCGGACATCTGGGCGTCATGCGCCAGTTGATCGAAACCGGCGCCGATCATTCAGCGCGGACGCAAGACGGTGCAACCCTCCTCATGCAGGCCGCTCGCAGCGCACGGATGCCAGTCGTCGAGTATGCGTATTCCCTGGACAATGACGTAACCGCTAGGACAAGCATCGGCCGTACAGTGATGCATGCCTCCGTGCTCTTGGCGTCTTACGTCGCCACGCAGGACGAGATTTGCGAAGTGATTCAATTCCTCGCGGAGAACGGCGCTGACACGGACCCGATCGACGAAGGGGGCCGGACGGCGATCTCGACCGCCGATGTCTGGCCGATCGAGAAGGCTTCGGCACTGCTCTACGAGCTGACGATAGCCGGCGGCCGAACGCCCAAGATCCTGCCGACAGACCTGCGCTAGGCGCCGGATCCATGGACCGTTGACTACCCTCCTGCGGTGGCGACGGACCAGAAGAATCGCTCTCCGCGCCATCACGCGGACTGATCTGTTCTGCCACATTCGATCCTTGCCAGACGATCCGCGGTCAAGTAGTCTAGTAGCTGTCGATGTTCTGCGAGACGTGCGGATTCGAGATCGAAGAAGACGATTCCTTTTGCAGGAAATGTGGGAAATCCGTCGGAGGCAGTGCGGCAGTTGAGCCCGCGAAGCGCTGCGAGCGCTTACGCGACGGGAGAATGGTCACCGGCATTTGCGCTGGCTGCGCCAGTTATTTCGAAAAGGACGTCACAGTCATCCGAATCGCCTGGGTGCTCGCAGCCTTGATTCCTCCCTTGTTCCCCGGGCTCGTAGCGTACGTGATCTGCTGGCTCCTGATGCCTGTTTCCAGCGATCCTGAGACCGGCGAGCAGCAGCCGGTTAGCGAAGCGGTGATCTCCGAGTAGGCAGCCGCTGTGATCGAGACGCTCGCCTACGCCCGCGCGGGCGTGCTCGGCAACCCTTCGGACGGCTACTTCGGGAAGACGATCGCGCTGACGCTCCCGACCTTCCGTTCCCGAACGCTGCTCTATCCGAGCGCCCGGCTCGAAATCCGTCTGTCAGCAGCCGACATTCCGATCTGGGAGAACTGGCAGGAACTCCGCGCACACACGCGCTGGCGGGGGTACTACGGGGGAGTCCGCATTATCCGCGCGCTCCTCATGCGCTTCAGCGACTACTGTGCCAGCGAGGGCATTCGACTGCATGATCGGAATTTCACGATCGAGTACGAATCGAACATACCCCTGCGCCTAGGCATGGGTGGATCGTCCGCCATCATCACATCCTCGCTCCGCGCGCTGATGCGCTTCTACGAGGTGGACATCCCGTTGCAGATTCAGGCCAACCTGGTGCTGGAGACCGAGACCAAGGAACTGGGAGTCTCGGCGGGCCTGCAGGATCGCGTTGCACAGGTCTACGAGGGCCTGGTCTACATGGATTTCGACCGAGCCTTGATGGAATCGCAGGGCTTCGGATCGTACGAGACTCTGGATAGTTCGCTGCTTCCCAACCTCTACGTCGCTTACCGCACCAACCTCAGCGAAGGCACCGAGGTCTTCCACAACGACTTGCGACAGCGCTTCGACAGCGGCGACCGAGCTGTGACCGATGCGATGGCAAGATGGGCCGCGATGGCGGAAGAGGGGCGAACCGCTTTGCTAGCCGGGGACTTGGATCGGTTCGGGGACCTGATCAACGCAAACTTCGATCTGCGCGCCGACGTCTGCAGGATCGGACAGGAAAATCTCGAAATGGTGCGGGCCGCCCGCACGGCCGGAGCGACGGCCAAGTTCGCAGGCTCCGGCGGCGCCATCATCGGAACCTACCGGGACGAATCTCACTACAAGACGTTGCGGGAAGCCCTGGGAAGACTCGACGTGCGCGTGATCCGCCCCCCGTCAAGCCCGCCACCGGCAGTTGGACATACCTTCTAAGCGGGCGGACCGGGCAGGACCCCGATCGTGAGCGTTCGAATCCGGCACAGATAGTCATCCGAGCAGAGGTAGAGCGTCGAGCCGTCGTCGCCCCAGCATAGATTCGCGATGCGCCGGCCCGTGACGATGCGGCCTTTGACCTCCCCGTCGGAACCCGCCACCCACACCCCCCCGGGTCCGGTGGTGAAGATGTTGCCATCGCGATCTACCTTGATCCCGTCGGGCAGCCCCGGCGCCTCGGAGACGCGGTCCGCGAGATTGATCAGCTCGTGTCCCGGACCGAACGTGCCGTCGTCGAGCAGCGGGTAGCGCATCACGACCGGGCGGTGCGGATTCGACTGGGTGACGTAAAGGAACCGCTCGTCAGGGGAAAACGCCACCCCGTTAGGATTCTCGAGCTCGTCGCTTGCTAGCACGGCTTCGCGCGTTCCCGCTCGCACGAGGTAGACGCCGCAAAACGAAAGCTCCCGCGCTGGATCCTCGTACCGGCGGTGAAGCCCGTAGGCGGGATCGGTGAAATACAGGTCGCCGCGCGAGTTGAGCACGAGATCGTTCGGCGAGTTCAGGCGCTTGCCTTTGTACGAATCGACCACGGTGACTTTGCCGCCGCCATGTTCGAGGCGCGAGACCCTGCGGTCGCCGTGCTCGCAGGACCAGAGGCGCCCGTCGCGGTCCTGGGTCAGCCCGTTCGATCCGGGCTCCTTGCCGTAGTAGGCAACGCCCGTGTACCCGGACGGCTGCATCCAAATGCTCGCGCCATCGGTCTCGCTCCATTTGAGAATCGCGTTGCGCGGGATGTCCGAAAAGAGCAAGTAGCCCCCGCGCGACACCCAGACCGGGCCCTCCGGCCAAGCAAATCCAACATCTAGGAGCTCGATCGCCGCGTCGGGCGCGACAAGTGAGTCAAGGGAGGCATCGAACCGGTCGATTCGGCCCACGGATTCGAATCTGGGCATCAACGGCCATTATCGTCGATGGCCCTCCAGGCCTTCCCGGCACGCGGCTACGGTCGCAGGAAGGGCGAGCAACGCAAGTGCTCCCGAGATAGTCCCCGATCAAGATTCGGTTGCGCCCTCGATGCGAAAACCCTTGTGGGGCGCCGGGAAGTCGAGCCGCCCGGGATCCTCAGACCCGTCATCCGAAACCTGGACCGGGTGGTGTCCGAAACGCAATCGCCGCCCGGGTCGGACGGTCCCGGATCGGGCTCCCACATGCTTTTCATGGCTCAGATTGGCCGCGGGAACTCCACTTGCCTCTTGTCGTATCTTCTGCATGGCTCGCCTGGTCTTGGTCTTCAACCCCACGGAGCTTGCTGACTCGCACACTCGTTTCGACGCCCCGGTCAGCGCACATGTTCGTCGCGGTCCGCGACATGCGACCCCGCAAGCAAATCTCGCGGCAGGGCTCGACGCTCGTCAGAGGCTCCGGACCATGGTGACGCGTCCCCGCATGCAGTCGCCTGGGGCCACAATGAGACCCGCCCGGGAGACGGTGGTGCCGTCCCCGCCCTGCCCGCTCCTTGGCGCTCTTCGCCGCATAGGAAATGTCCGCGGGGCCTCGTCGGGGCTCCCTCCCGAGCCATGGCCAATCCAGCGGTCTCAGCGGCTCCCACTGGCACTGGCCTGTTGAGAATCACCGGCACGACAGGCATCCGTTGCATTGGAAGAGAGGTAACGCTACAATGGGATTGGTCGCAGTTTCGGCCGTATCCGAAAGTGGGCTCGGGCCCACTTTTTTTGTGGTCGCATCGAGATGGCATTCGAGAAGCAGACAGTCGTGGTTCAGGTTCGCGCGATGGCGGATCGAATCGTCGCTTCCGAAGGGCTCGAATTGGTCGAGGCCGATTGGAAGGGCGGGTCGCAGGGAGGCACATTGCGTGTTTTCATCGACAAGCCCGCTGGAATCACCCATACCGACTGCGAACGCGTCTCGCACCAGCTTTCAGCGGCGCTCGACGTGGATGACCTTATCCCGGGCTCCTACACTCTCGAAGTCTCGTCGCCGGGACTGGACCGGAAGCTGTCGAAGCGCGCTGACTACGACCGTTTCGCCGGCCGCAAGGCCAAGATGCGCGTCCGCGAACCGCTGGACGGTCTTCGCCACGTGACGGGCAGCATAGAGACCTGTTCGCCCGCCGCTGTTTCCTTACGGACTGCTAGCGGCGAGATGCTGGAAATCGCTTTCGACGACATCGAACTGGCGCGGCTGGTCGTCGATTTCTAGCGATTCACAGAAGGGCCAGAGGTAGGAGCACGTATGGCGCAGGGAATCTTCTCTGAAATCGAGCAGTTGAGCCAGAACAAGGGCATCAACACAGAAGTCATCCTGAACGCGGTCAGAGACGCTATGGTGGCGGCTGCCCGCAAGCACCACAAGACTGACGAGGAACTCGTCGCCGAGCTCAACGCCACCAGCGGCAGCATCGACGTGTTCGCAGTCAAGATCGTCACGAATCTCGTGGCGGATCCCACGAAGGAAGTGAGTCTGGCCCAGGCTCGCAGGCAGGATCCGAGCGCGCGGATCGGTTCGGAGGTCCGCTTCAAGAAGTCGACGACCGGGATGGGTCACATTGCAGCCCAGATGGCGAAGCAAGTCATCTTCCAGAAGATCAGGGAGGCAGAGCGGGAGACGGTCTGCGCCGAATTCGAGAACCGCGTGAACACGATGGAATACTGCACCGTCAAGCGCACGGAAGGGCAGGACCTGATCGTCGAACTCGGCCGGACCGAAGCGCGGATGCCGCGACGCGAGCAGTCCCGGCTCGAGAGCTTCATGCCCGGGGACCGTGTTCGAATCGTCATCAAGGCGATCGAGAAGGCTGGCAGGGGGCCAGCGGTGATCGCGTCCCGAGCCAGCGAGGAACTAGTGAAGCGGCTGTTCGAGCAGGAAGTACCGGAAATCTACGACAAGACGGTCGAAATCAAGGCATGCGCCCGCGAGGCCGGCGAGCGAACCAAGATAGCCGTCCAGTCACGCGACCGCGACGTTGACGCTGTAGGCGCTTGCGTCGGCATGAAGGGCATGCGCGTGCAGACGATCATCCGCGAGTTGCGCGGAGAGAAGATCGACATCATCGAATTCATCGAGAATCCGCTGGAGATGGTCCGCTGGGCCCTCAGTCCGGCGAAGGTGATTCGCGTCAACGTCCTCGACCCCTACGAACGGCACATGGAAGTGATCGTTGACGAGATGCAGCTTTCGCTCGCAATCGGCAAGAAGGGCCAAAACGTTCGCCTCGCGGCGAAGCTCCTCGCTTGGCGCATCGACATTAAGAGCGAGGACGACAAGCGCAAGGAAGTGGAGGAAGCGTACGCCGCCATCAGCGGCGGAGGCACTCCGGTCAGCATGCTGGTCGGGTACGGCTTGAGTGAAGGGCTGATCGACCGGCTTGTCGAGTCGGGAGCGGCGACAGTGGAGTCGCTCGCCGATATGACTCCGGAACAGATCATGGAAATCCCCGGAGTTGGCCCCGAGCTGGTCGAGCTGATCCGCCGCGCGGTGACTCGGTGCTACTCGCACCTCGCGAGAACCGTGGGCGTGGTGCAGGCGGCTGACGACGAGAATTCCGCTCCCGAGAGCGGCATCGACGCACAGCCGGAACAGGCCGACGAAGCCGAGGAACTGGCGCCAGTGCTCCCGGGAGTTCCCGAGTCGGGATCCGTCTCGGAAGAGGACGACGATGACATCGACTTCGATGCGGCGGAACTGGAACGCTTTGGTAAGATAAATCGGTACCGGGAGCCGAGCCAAGAGGCGACGTTCCCGCTCGCGGGGCAAGGCGGGGGTCAGTCCGTGGCGGCAGGTGTACCTGAAGCGGTCGAGTCCGGTTCGGCCGCCGAGTCGCCGGGGGTAAGTGTGACCGAAGAGCCGGGAACAGAGGAGAAGACCGATTCGGATCAATGAGCTAGCGCGGGAGTTGGAGGTCAAGTCTAGGGAGATCATTACGGTCCTCCGGGAGCTAGCCATCGACGACCCTAAGTCCCATTCCAGCTCGTTGGATACAGCGACGGCTGACAGGGTTCGAGACATGGTTCGCGAGCGAAAGCGCAAGGAACCGGAACCACCTGTGCCCGAGCTTGAGTTGCCCATGCCGAAAAAGGCGAGAGTCCCGGTGGGCCGTGTGGCACCTAGAGCCATGCGTACCTCGTCGGCGTCACCGCTTCCTTCTATACCGGCTACCGGAGGCGGAATTCAATTTCGGCCTCCTGTCCGGCTCTTCCGGCCGCCAGTTCAAGCCAAGAAGCAGGCAGCGGGAGTTCCAGGGCATGCGGAACTGCCAAGAGAAGCCTCGCCAGGGACGGACGCCCCTCCAGTGATCACCGTTCCGCCGGTCGCGGCAGGGATTGCGCCTCCGGTATCGAATCAGAAGCCGGACGAGGCTACCCGCTCGTCCGATCTCCCCATCGGTGGCTTGGAAAAGCCAGAGCCTCCGCCGGTAGCCGCGACGGGCCCAGAGGTTCGGCGCCCGGACGTCAACTTGGTGCCGGGGCGGCCCAAGACGCCCACCATCCCGTTTGGTGGCCTAGCACCCTCGATTCCTAACCCGCGATTGCCGCCACTGGAAGCGAAGAGCTCTCAGGCGGTCGGGGCCGTGCCGGCGGTTCCGGCGCCGCAGGCCTCTGTCGTCGCTCCGCCGGCAGAAAAGCAGCAGCTACAGCGAGCCGCTCCTCCAATGGTGCCAGCACGTCCAAAGCCGCCCGTGCAGCGGCCCCCCGCAGCGCCCATCAGGCCGAGTCGGCCCGTTGCCGTTCCAGGAGCGCCGCAGCCTCACCGTCCGCAAAAGAAGAGCCCCCAGCCTTCCATCCAGGTACGCCCGGTGCGGCCAATGGGCATGCCAAGACCTGGCGGGTTCCAAGGCGCCACCGTGGCACCGGGTCGGATTTCGCCCTCGGCGCCGGTGCGGTCGAACGTCCTAGTGCCGGGGCGTCCGCTCGTTCAACGACGAGTCAAGGCCGCGCCGATGCCGGGCATTCCCGCGCCGACGCCAGGGACACCTGTCGGGTTCATGTCCCGTCCCGGCCCAGGTGGAGGCATGCGCCCGGGGGTGCCGGGACGTCCTCCCGGCGGTCCGCCCGGTCGTCCCGGCGGGCCCGGAAGAGGCGGCCCGGGACAGCGGCGCCCGCGCCCGCCGCAGCAACGGAAGCGAGATCTCGAAGCGCTGGCAGAGAACAGGATCCAGCAGCGCAAGCGCAAGGCCGAAGTGCCGAAGGCGGCGAACTCCGAGATCTTCGCCTCGGACGGCACCACCGTCAAGGAACTTGCCGAGAAGCTGGGCATCAAAGCGAGCCAGATTATCAAGTCGCTCGTGGAGCAGGGCCAGTTCGCAACGATCAACCAGCCACTGGAACTCGAGGGCATCAAGGAAATCGCCACACACTTCGGAGCGACAGCCACCGAGCTGAGCTTCGAGGATGAAGCCGTGCTGGATGTCGACCAGGACGAAACGCTCGAGGACATCGAGATCCGGCCGCCGGTCATCACCATCATGGGGCATGTCGACCACGGAAAGACATCGCTGCTGGACGCAATCCGGTCGACGAACGTGGCCGCGCGAGAAGCCGGCGGGATCACGCAGGCGATCGGGGCATACCATGTCACCAAGGACCGGAAGCGGATCGTCTTCATCGACACTCCGGGCCACCAGGCCTTCACCAAGATGCGCGCCCAAGGCGCTTCGGTGACCGATGTAGTTGTGCTCGTCGTCGCAGCCGACGATGGCGTGATGCCGCAGACCCTCGAGGCCATCGACCACGCTAAGGCGGCGAACGTCCCGATCATCGTCGCCGTCAACAAGATCGACGTGCCGAAGGCAGAGCCGGACCGAGTGCGGCAGCAGCTCGCCGACCGCGGCCTAGTCCCCGAGGACTGGGGAGGCGAGACGATCTTCTGCCCGGTCTCGGCGAAGACTCACGAGGGAATCGACAACCTGCTAGAAATGATCAACCTCGTGGCGGAGGTCCGGGAACTGAGGGCGAATCCGGCCCGGCCCGCGATCGGCGTTGTGCTCGAAGCCAAACTCGACCGGGGCATGGGCCCGGTTGCGACGGTGCTAACCCAGAACGGCACGCTACGAGTGGGCGACACGTTCGTGGTTGGCTCAGTGCTCGGGAAGGTGCGCGCCCTCATGGACGACCGCGGACAGAAGGTCAAGGAAGCGGGTCCGTCATCTGCCGTCGTCGTGCTCGGCCTGGGCGACCTGGCAGAACCGGGGGACCAGCTCTCGGTGATCGCGGATACGGACCGAGCGAAGAAGATCGTTGAATACCGGGAGGAGAAAGCGCGCGTGCAAGCGATGGCGCAAACCGCCAGGCTATCGCTGGAGCAGTTTCAGGAACAGCTGGCAGCCGGGCGCGCCAAGGAGCTGTCGATCATCCTCAAGTCGGACTTCCAAGGATCGGCCACGGTCCTGAAGGACACGCTAGCGAAACTGACCAGCGACAAGGTCAAGGTTCGCGTCATCCATTCAGGCGTCGGAGCGATCAAGGAATCGGATATCCTCCTCGCGATAACGGCCTCGGCGATCGTGGTCGGATTCAACGTCCGTCCGGAGCGGTCCGCGTCAGCGCTCGCCGAGCACGAAGGCATCGACATCCGGCTGCATACCGTGATCTACGAACTGGTCGACGAGCTGAAGCTGGCACTTGCAGGGTTGCTCGAGCCCATCCGCAAGGAGGAGTTCCTCGGGCGCGCCAAGGTGCTGGAGGTTTTCAACATCACGAACGTCGGCACCGTCGCGGGGTGCATGCTCGAGGAGGGCGTCGCGCAAAGCAAGGCGTCGGCGCGCCTGCTGAGGGACAACGTTGTCATTCACACGGGTCGTCTGGACTCACTCAAGCGGTTCAAGGACGACGTCAAGGAAGTTCGTGCCGGGCAGGAATGCGGAATGCATTTCGAGCGTTACAACGATGTCAAGAAGAGCGATGAGATCGAACTCTTCAAGACAATAGAGATCGCGCAGGACATCAACGAGCTGATTCCGGTATAGCCGACCCGTGCGACTCGCCCCGGAGCTGAGCTGTCCGGGGTGGGATTCCCGGGGCGGCTTAGCGCGACTTTCTCTTGCGGGCTGGATCGGGCTGGGCGGCTGAACTGGCTCGTGGTGGTCCCTTGCGGCGAAGATTCGGCAGCGGCCATGGAATACTACGTTGGGACGCTGACGCTCCGCATTCGCGTCGGGCACTCCCGTTCGCTGAAGGACAAGCGGCAGGTCTTGCGATCGCTCAAGGATCGTCTAAAGAAGAGGCACAACGCGGCTGTTGCCGAGGTGGGAGGCCAGGGCAGCTGGCAGGACTCGGTCGTCGTCGTGGCGGCTGTCGCCGCTACTGAAGACGGAGTCCGGCGGATTCTCGACGCAGTCCACGAAGATTCCGTGCGGGCGCTCGGAAGAGACCTGAGCCATGCGGACTTCGAAATCCTGGCGATCTGAGAAGGGCATTGACTCTGTATCGCGCGCACATGCGATCCGGGCCCCGAGCGGATGACAGAAACCGTTTGCCGCTAGACTGAATCGGCGGCCGGCCCCCAGTCGAACGGAGTTGGAGCCAGGACAATGCTCTCCTCTCGCAAATCAATGATGTTCGGCAAGCTAGCGATTGCTTCCGCGGCGCTGACCGCGGCGCTTCCGATCACAGCACTGGTTGGCTGCACTCAGCGTCCCGAGAAACGGCCTGCAGAGACGTTCGACGTTGTCGTATACGGCGGCACTTCGGCAGGCATGTCCGCAGCAGTCCAAGTCAAGCGGATGGGCCGGTCGGTCGTCGTTGTCGCACCGGAGCGTCATCTCGGGGGTCTCTCGTCAAGCGGCCTCGGCTGGACCGACACAGGAGACAAGGCCGTGATTGGCGGTCTGGCCCGAGAGTTCTACCACCGGATCTGGCTGCACTACGAGAATCCGGCATCTTGGAATTGGCAGACGCGTGAGGGGTACGGCAACCGCGGCCAGGGCACGCCGGCCGTGGATGGCGAGCACCGGACGATGTGGATCTTCGAGCCGCACGTTGCGGAGCGCGTCTTCGAGGACTTAGTCAAGGAACACGAAATCGACGTCCGCCGGGACCAATGGCTCGACCGAGTTGACGGAGTGCTTCTCGAGAGCGGGCGTATCCGGAGCATTGCGACGCTCGACGGATCCGTGTTCGCAGGTTCCGCGTTCATTGACGCCACCTACGAGGGAGACCTCCTAGCCGCGGCGGGCGTGACGTACAAGATCGGGCGCGAAGGAGTGGATGAGTTCGGCGAAGAGTGGGCAGGCGTACAGAAGGACGCGCGCCACCACGGACACTTCTTTCCCCCGCAGGTGGACCCGTATGTGGTACCAGGAGATCCGGTATCCGGCCTCCTCCCGCGCATCAGCCCCGAGCCTCCCGGCGAGCACGGCCAGGGAGATACCCGGATCCAAGCCTATTGCTACAGGATGTGCCTGACGAAGGTGCCGGAGAACCGGGTCCCGTTCGCGAAGCCCGACGGATACGATCCGCAGCAGTACGAACTGATCCTGCGCGTCCTCGATGCGGGCTGGAGAGAGCTGTTCCGCAAGTTCGACCCGATCCCGAACGGCAAGACTGACACCAACAACCACGGGCCGTTCAGCACCGACAACATCGGCATGAACTACGCCTATCCAGATGGATCTTACGACGAACGCGAGCGAATCGTCCGCGAGCACGTCCAGTACCAGCAGGGTCTCCTCTACTTCGTTTCCAACGATCCCCGCGTCCCCAAGGACGTGCGCGACGACTTCGCCCAGTGGGGTCTCGCTCGCGATGAGTTCGCCGACAACGGAAACTGGCCCCACCAGCTGTACGTGCGGGAAGCTCGGAGGCTCGTTGGCGAGTTCGTAATGACTGAGCACGAATGCCTCGCCAAGCGCGACGTTCCGGAGCCCGTCGGTATGGGTTCCTACGCAATGGACTCGCACCATGTGCAGAGGTATGTAACGCAAGAGGGCTTCGTGCAGAACGAGGGCGACATCGGCGTCAGGCCGCTGAGCCCGTACGGCATCGCCTACGGCTCGTTAACCCCCAGGCGGGGCGAGGCCGAGAACCTGCTGGTTCCGGTCTGCGTCTCGGCCTCCCACATAGCCTACGGATCGATCCGAATGGAACCGGTGTTCCTGATTCTGGGGCAGTCCGCAGCCACCGCGGCTGTGCTCTCAATCGACCAGGGCATCGCGGTACAAGACCTTGAATACGCTGCATTGCGCTCCCGGTTGCTGGCCGACGGGCAGATCCTGGAGATCCCGGCCCGGGACTAGCGAAACCAAGCGGCGGTTTTATGCCCCACCTTCGGGGTCGGGGATCAGGGGCATGTCCGACACTTCCATGTGGTCCGCGAGAAGGCCCCGCAATTCCTCCGCGACCGAAGGGTTGTCGCCCAGCACGTTTCGCTCCTCCGTCGAGTCGGCTTCGAGATCGAACAGAGCGGGGCCCTGCCCTGGGTCCTCGCCCCGCCAGTTCTGAAAATACAACCACTTCCGGTCCCGCACGCCGCCGTACGCGCCATAGCCGCTGAATGCCCGCTCGTAGAGATGGTCGCCGGGCTCTTCGACCAATGGCCAGAAATTCTTGCCTTCAATGCCCTGCAGGCCATCGAGCCCGAGGAGTGACAGCAGCGTCGGCATATAGTCCTTCGGACCCACGAATCCCCGCACTTTCCGCCCAGCGAGGGATGTGTCCGGGTGCCGGATGGCAAGAGGGAGACTGGTGATCGCCGAAGTCAGCAGAGACGGTGTCTTTTGAACGCATCCAAACTCGCCGAGATGGGTCCCGTGATCGCTGCAGTAGACGACAACTGTCTCGTCGTCGAGCCCCATCGAATGGATCTTTTCGAGGAAATTGCCGACCCAGCGGTCCGCGTACGTCACCTCCGCCGCATACAGAGCCCTGATTGCCGGGTAGTCGGACTCTCGAACCCGGTCGACTTCGATGGGATAGCCGAACAGGTACCGGTCGTAGTCCCAGTGGTCACGGTACATCTTGGCATAGGCGGGCGGAGGGTCCCATGGCTCGTGGGGATCGAAGCAATCGATCCATAGGAAGAACGGGCTTTTGCGAGCGCTGCGCTCCAGCCACGTCGATGCGGCGCGGAATACCTGCGCGGCAAAGTAGTCTTCCTCTCGTTCCAGGCCCTGGGTATTGAGCATGTATTGGCCCATCTCGCGGTAGTAGCGCTCGCTGTTGTGGTGTGGCGGATAGTGGCTCGCCGGGTCCACGGAATCGAACGGGCCGCTGACCCAGAGATCATTCTCCTGCCCTCGGATGAACTCGAAGCTGTCGAAACCCAAGTGGAAATTCATCTTTGGCTTGAAGTAGTGGTAGATATCCGTGATTAGACCTGTGTGATAGCCAGCCTTTTGCAGGATCTGTGACCACGAGACGTCGTCGTCGCGCATGGGCCGCCACCAACCGTCTTTCTCGTGCAGGATGCCGTTGCCTGTGAAGAATTGCCGCCTGACCGGCAGGGTGGGCAGGGCCGCCGCGTAGCTGTCCTCGAAGACCACGGCCTGTTCCGCGAAGGCGTCCAGGCGAGGCGTCTTCGCGGCCGTGCCGCCGTAGAAGCCCAGGTGATCCCTGCGCTGGGTGTCGCAGCAGATGACAATCAGGTTCAGTCCGTTTGCCGGGGGTAGCGGCCTTGCCAACGGGGACTCCCGCACGGCCGGCGTCTCACGGTGGCGCGAGCAAGCTGCGAAGCCTGCCCCGGCCGCCGCGGCAAGGAACTCGCGTCGGTTGCGCCGGTGCAGCACGGCCAGACTCTATCACAATGCCGACGAATCACCGTCGATTGCGCGGGAGTCGGCGGGGACGTGGGGCCGCTGCTACTCTATCGCCATGAAGAACCTTGTTCTCGGCGCCGCTCTGGTAGCGCTCGCAACGAGCCCTGCGAATGGCGCTGTCCAATTCCGGCACCAGCAGATCGAGGACCAGCTGGGCATCGGATACGCCGTGCTGTGCGAGGACATGGACGGCGACGGGGACACGGACATCGTCGCCCTGAACGAGATGCAGGTGGCGTGGTGGAGCAATCCGGACTGGGAAAAGCGAGTCGTTCTGGACGGCGAGACCGAAGCAGACAACGTATCGATCGCCGCGCACGACATCACGGGCGACGGAATGATCGATTTCGCCATTGGAGCTGCCTGGCGTCCGAGCGACACACAGGGCGGAGGCACGCTGCAATGGATCGGACGCCGGAAAGATCCGAGCGCGGAATGGGCGCTGCATCCGCTCGGCAACGAGCCGACCACCCATCGCATGCGCTGGGCCGACACCAATGGCGACGGGCAATCCGAGCTCATCGTCGCTCCCCTCCACGGGCGGGGCACGAGTGGCCCGAAGCACTGGGTCGGAAACGGCGTGAGGCTGCTGGCCATGACCCCGTCGGCAAGCCCCGCCACCAAGCCCTGGGGCGAAGAGGTCATCGACGATTCGTTCCACATCGTGCATAACTTCTGGGTGCTGAACTTCGATGAGGACACGGCCGACGAATTGCTTGTCGCTTCGTACGAGGGCGTCCATCTGCTGGATCGCGACGATGCGGGTAGCTGGGTCCGGACTCAGCTTGGCCCAGGCTTCCTCGGCGAATCGATCCGGGGCGCGGGAGAAATCAAGCTCGGGACCCTCGCCTCTGGCAAGCGCTACATCGCCACGGTCGAGCCCTGGCACGCCAATCACATCGTGATCTACCACGAGCCGGCCGACCCGCGTGGCCCTTGGAAGCGCGAAGCAGTCGTCAAGCGCCTGAACGGTGGCCACGCGCTGTGGACAGCCGACTTGGACGGGGACGGGGATCAGGAACTCGCCTTCGGCTGGCGGCTCAAGGGAAGCATGCCGTATGACCGGCCCGGTGTCGCGACCTACGACCCCGGCACCGGAGATATCCAGATCATCGACTGGGGCGGCATGGCGACCGAGGACCTAACGGTCGCCGATCTCAACGGAGACGGGAAGCCCGAAATCGTAGCCGCAGGCCGTGCGACCCACAATTTGAAGATCTACTGGAACGAAGGACTGAGGCCGGCGCTCGACTAGGTTCCCGCTGCCCAGCGGGAGGTGCTCGCCTTCGCCTAGCCGGCGACGGTGTCCTTGTGGGTGTTCACGATTCCGCCAAGCTGCGCGGCGTGATGCGAATCGTGCCAGGCCATGAACTCGATCTGAGACTGGAGATCGCGAATCGCGAGCCGCTCGTTTACCACGGACCGGTCCAGGTCCGCGTCGCCAAGCGAAGCGATCGCCTCCAGCGCCGCCTCCCTGCCGCTCGTCAGCTTGGCGTGAATGCTGGCAGGGTCCGGATAGCTGGACAACTCGTCAAAGCACGGGCTGCCGTTGCCGAAACGCTCCTTCCAGTCGCTCAGCGGATTCCCCTCTAGCCCGCCGTACATGTTCAGGGCTCCGGCCTCGTAGTAGGCCAGATGCCCGGCAATCCAAAGTCCGTGCGGGCCGCCTGGCCGGAAGCGAGTCGTCCAAATGCCGTGATCGGCAATGTAATCCAGACAAGACCCGCTGACCCTCCAAGTGAAATCCACGCGGGCCAGTACCCTCTCCAGACGTCCAAAAGGTGAGTCTAGGTTGCTCATTCCATTCCTCCAAACTTGCTGCGGGTTTTGGCCCGGGTCGAAACACCCAGATAGCTGCAACCCCGTCCTTCTAGGATATCGCTGCGACAGGTCCTGAAGAACCGCGAGCCGCGCCTGTCCTGCGTCCCGGAATTCCTGGGCATGTGCTGCGCGGATTGCAGCGAACCCTGTGCCGGTAGCAGGGACAGGTCTACGGGACGGGGCATGTCAAGAAGAGCTAGACGAGCTATCAGATGATGACTGCCCGCGTCTTTCCGGAATTCCGAGGAGGCTTCTTTCCTGTTTTCTGGAAGCGGATGCTGGGCAGGGTCTGCGTCAGCTTCGCGAAGCCCGATCGCGAACTCTTCAATCAACTGCGCATCTGGACGCCGGCAGGTCAACAGCGAGTTCGCGCAGCGGGCAAGCTGTAGCGCGGCTCGGAATGTGCTCAGAACCGGCCCGTGAGAGTCGAGAGCAGCCCGAGCGCGCCGGAACCCGCGATAACCCACGCCGCCGGCCAACGCACGAGAAACAGCGCCGCGGCCGCGCAGCCGGCGATCACGCATGCAGGCAGCGAGGACAGGGAGGCGCTCGCCAGGCCGATCGCGACGGCCGCCATCAGGCCGACGGCGGAGGCGTTGACGGCATCGAGAAAGGCAGCGCTGGTCTGGGACTTCCTGAGCCGGCGCACGAGAGGATTGAGAAGCCAGACGAATCCGAATCCAGGCAAGAAGATCCCCGCCGTGGCGACCGCAGCCCCAGCCCAACCGCCGACAAGATAGCCGAGGAATGTCGCGGCAGTTAGGACCGGGCCCGGCGTAAACTGCCCCACAGCGATCGCGTCCAGCAATTGCTGCTGCGTGACCCAGCCGTACTGTTCCACCAAGCCCCCTTCGAGGAAGGCAATCAGCACGTACCCGGAACCGTACAGGACGCACCCGACCTTGAAAAAGAACAGACCCAACTTGCCGAGGCTCGGAAGCTCCGCGCCCGCGGCCCACGCAGGAGTCGGTGCGCATAGCGTCACCAGGACTCCGGATGCGGCTGCCCAGGAACGGGGCACGAGCAGAACGAGGCCCCCGCCGACTCCTCCAATCAGCAGCGCCGGGATCTCGCCGAGACCGGCCGCAACGGCGGCGGCTACGCCTACCGCGATCACGCCGAGCCTCCAATTGGACACCGCCTTGCGGCCCAGCTTCCACACGGCGCCGAGAATGACAACGAACACTGCGGGGCGAACGCCTGCCAGAACCGATTCGGCGCTGGGAAGTGCCCCAGCCTCCACGTAGATCCACGCAAGCACAGCCGTAATTCCCGCAGACGGAAGCACGAACCCGAAACCTGCAGCTGCAAGCCCTAGGGGGCCGCCTCGTTCGTACCCCAAGTGCATTGTCATTTCGGTTGAGTTCGGCCCGGGAATCAAATTGGTCGCGCCCATCAGGTCAAGGAACCTCTGGCGGGCAATCCAACCCCGGCGGGACACGAACTCGTTCTCGAGCAAAGCCACGTGCGCTGCGGGCCCGCCGAACGCGATGCAGCCCGTGCGAAGGAATGCAGCAGCGATCTCCGGCAATCTGCGGTATGCTTCCCGACCTTTCATGATTCGCTACCTGTCAGGACGCAGCCTAGGACTGGCTTGCACCAACCGAGAGTCGGAGCGACCGCGTGTCGCGCTGGTCCTAGTCCCGCCACGAGTCCATGTCGGGCCTGTGCGGCCCTGCATCGAAGAAACGGACATCCGACCCGGCCCTGTCATAGTCTCCTAACTCGGCCCGTACCTCTTCGACAACCTTCATCAGACGCTCGACGATCGCGCCGTTCTGCTCCGCCACGTCCCGACTCTCCCCCCAGTCAAACCGAAGATCGTAGAGCTCGGTGCCTTCCACCGAATCAATCATCCGCCCGTACCAACTTGTCCACGGAGGGTCCGCGGGCCGCTTCAGGACGAGCTTCCAGCGACGGTCACGGACCGCCTGCAGGTGCGTGTACCCGTAGAAGAAGAAGTTTTCCCTGGGGCTCCGGTCGGCACGGCCCGCAAGCCACGGCCAGAGATCGACGCCATCGAGGCGCCGGTCGCTGGGCAGAGAAGCTCCCGCAATAGCGGCGAACGTCGGCAGCAAGTCGAGCGTCGAGGCCAATTCGTCGCTCTCTCTGCCGGCCGCGATCTTGCCGGGCCAGCGAAAGATTCCGGGAACTCGCAACCCACCTTCCCAAGTGGTCATCTTGTAGCCGCGCAAGGGCGCGGCACTCCCGCCGTGATCGCCCAGATGCCCCTCGATCCAGGGCCCGTTGTCGGATGTGAACACTACTATGGTGCGGTCATCAAGGCCTAGTCTCTGCAGCGAGTCCAGTACCCGGCCCACGCTCCAGTCAACTTCCTCGATCACATCGCCGTACAGACCGCGCTCGGACCTGTTCCGGAATCTGGGGGACGCACCCAAGGGAACGTGCGGCATCGTGTGTGCCAAATACAGGAAGAACGGCTTCTCGCGGTTCCTTTCGACAAACCGGACCGCTTCCTCCGTGTAGCGTTTCGTGAGCAGGTTCAGATCGGTCGGGCTCTCTAGCACTTCCTCGTTGCGCATCAGCTCGGTCTTCCAGCTCCTCCTGTCGACATTGCGAGTCGTGCCGTTGTGGGAAGGCGTCCCGAAGAAGTAGTCAAATCCCTGTCGGTTCGGCAAGAGCTCGCTTCTGTACGGACCGGTTCCCGGGCCGCTAAGGTGCGCTCCCCGACCTGCAAGGTGCCACTTTCCGACCAAGCCGCTGACGTATCCCCTGGTCCTCAAGACCTCGGCAATGGTTCGTTCCTCAGGATGCAGAATCGTATGCGCTCCCTTCGTGTTGCCTGGCTCGGCCAAACGGATCGGGTAGCAACCGGTCAGGAGCGCGGCTCGGGACGGGCCGCAGACGTTCTGGGCATAGAAGCTCGTTAGACGCAGGCCCTCCGCCGCCATGCGGTCGAGATGCGGCGTGCGAATGTGCCGGTTGCCGTAGGAGCCGAGATCCCCGTAGCCGAGGTCATCCGCGAAGATCACTACGAAATTCGGGAGCTCCTGCCCGAGGCACGGCAGGCCCGACAACAGCAGGACCAACACCTGGAACCTTGATCTCAAGAACGCCATACTGGGAAATTGTACTCCTGCATGGTCAGATCACCCGACCTACGACGAGGGGTCGTCCGGCACAACAGCCAGACGCGCCACGAACCAGATTCCGTAAGCGCCAGCCAGAGCGACTACGATTCGCGCGGGCCACGGAAGACCGCCGAAAACCAGCGATATTGCAATCGTCGCTGTGCAGCCTACGACCGCAACCCGCTTTACGCGACGCTTGACACCGCGGTGCTCCTGCCAGTCGCGCAAGATCGGTCCGAACGCCCTCGACCGGAGTAGCTTCCGGTGCAGCCGAGGCGACGATCGAACGAAGAAATAGCTGGCAACCAGCAGGAAGGGGGTGGTGGGAATCCCGGGAAGAAAGACACCCACCCCGGCGAGCCCGGTGAAGGCGCATCCGAGGACCACAAAAAGCCATCGGTGCAAGCCCCCGGCAATCGTGACCCCAGACTCGTTCGAAGGAGTCCCGTCAGTGGACTCGAAAGCGGATTGGCGCGTGTCGCGGTCTCCCCTGCCAGCCCGGGTCTTGCGGAATTCGGACAATTGTTGCTCCGAGATTCAAGGCTCGACAAGACGCCGCGACGGCCAAGTGGTAACCGTAGCTACAGTTCTAGAATGTCACACAACCGGATTCCGCCGACGCTGGATCCAGGCTAACGGCCTTCCCTAGGGACGATCGAGCAGCTCCGATTGGCTTCGGAAGGACCGGTCGCAAGGGTGGCATGGGCCTCCGCGAAGACAGGGCGCTCGTCGCGCTGCCCGGCATTCGCATGCAGTGAACCGCTCGGGCGCAGACCGGCGCTACCGCCGGCGGCGATCCTCGCTTCAGTGAAGGACGCTTCCCTAGGCAGTATCATGGGCGTGCCCGCGGCATCTCGGCCGCCCTGACGAACATGCCCCCGACCGTGGACCCAACTCCTCGCACCTTGAGAGCCTGGCTAGGCGGTGCAACAGCCGTCGCTGCGCTGGCGATGCTGGTCCCCGCGCCAGCCCATTCGCAAGCGGCGAGAGCCAATGGACCAAATGTTTTATTCATCAGTGTCGACGATCTCAATGACTGGATCGAGCCGCTCGGCGGCCATCCGCAGACGAAGACCCCCAACTTGAACAAGCTGGCCGCGCGCGGCGTGACGTTTGCCCGAGCGTATTGCCAGGCACCTTCTTGCAACCCGTCAAGGGCCAGCCTTCTGACTGGGTTGCGACCATCGACCTCGGGCGTCTACGGCAACACGGACGCATGGCGGAGGACATTGCCGGATGCCGTGACGCTGCCCCAGCACTTCATGCTGCATGGATACGAGGTCCTGGGCGGCGGCAAGACTTTCCATGGCCCGCAGAACGAGGCCGCATCGTGGGAAGCCTATTTCCAGTTCAAGGGATTCCTTCATCCTCCGAACAAGCCGGTGAACGGGATCCCCAAGACCGGGCATTTCGACTGGAGCGGCCTCGCGGTTGATGCCGGCGAAACGGCGGACACCAAGCTCGCGGCGTGGGCCGAGCGTTACCTTCGCCAAGAGCACAGCCGGCCGTTCTTCCTCGCGGTCGGATTCTACCGGCCCCATCTTCCGTGGTTCGCCCCTCAGGAGCACTTCGACCGGTTTCGCGCGGACAGGACGGAACTTCCAGCAACCTTGGATGGCGACATAGACGACGTTCCCAAGTCGGCGGTGCGGAGCTTCCGCGATCATGAGAAGGTCACGTCCCACGGCGAATGGCAGAAGGCCGTCGCAGGCTATCTGGCCTGCATCAACTACGCGGACGCAAACGTGGGCCGGGTGCTCCGAGCCCTGGACAGTGGCCCCCACGCTAACGACACGATCGTCGTCGTGTGGAGCGACCACGGCTGGCAGCTGGGCGAGAAGCAGCAATGGCGGAAGTTCACGCTATGGGAGCGTTCCGCCCGCGTAGTGATGATGCTGGCCGGCCCCGGAGTGTCGGCTCGCAACCGAACCAGCGAACGGACGGTCGAACTCCTGGACCTCTATCCGACTCTGGTTGACCTTTGCGGGCTTCCCAAGCGTCCCGAAGTCGAGGGCCGGAGCCTGCGTCCGCTTCTTGCGGACCCGGACGCCGCCTGGGACAAGCCTGCGATCACCAGCCTAAGTCCAGACAAGATGACCGTCAGGACCGAGCGCTGGCGCTACAGCCGCTTCCCGGACGGCGAGGAACTCTACGATCACGAGCACGATCCCCTGGAGTGGAAGAACCTGGCCGGCGCGCCGGAACACGCCGAAACGAAGAAGCACCTCGCCGGACTGCTGCCCGAGAACCCCTCCCCGCCAGCGACCGTGCGGTTCGCCGATTTACCGGAATCGGAACGTCGCCTCGTGGACGTACCGGACGGGCGGTTCCGTAAATCCGACCCTGCAAATTACGTAGGACTCAGGGAAACCGTAGACTAGCGGCACTATAATCAGTCCAGTCCGGTTCGATCCCCAACCGGCCTGACCCGGCTCGAAGGAGGCATCATGTTCATCCGCAGACGAGAATTCATCGCACTGTTGTCGGCGAGCACAGCGCTGGCAAAGCTCGACGTTCGCGAGGCCCGAGTGGAGACGGTGTTCGATTCGCCGGGCCCCAAACCGAATGGCCTGCAAGCGACCGAAGACGGACTCTGGATTTTGGACCAAGGGGACAACCGGGCCTACTTGGTTGACTACAGCGACGGGAAGACTCTTCGCTCGCTCGAGACGGACACCAAGGCCGGCAGCGGCATCACGTTCGACGGATCGGCGATCTGGACCGCATCCACATACAGTCGCGAGATTCTCAAGATCGACGCCCTCAGCGGCAAGACGCTCGCTCGATTCGACTCGCCCGGCTCGGGTGTCGTGGCGTGGACCGTGGGGCGTCGAAGCCCGTTGGCGCCTCCGGTGAAGCCAGCCGCGAATGCCAGTCCGTCTCAGCAACGGAACGCGACCGGAGCACACGGTATGGAGTGGCGCGGCGGCAAGCTCTGGGTCTCCGTCCCGCCATCGCAGATGATCTACCGCATCGAGCCGTCATCGTTCCGGATCGAAAAGCAATTCCCGACGGCGGGCAACCGCCCGCACGGCCTGGGGTGGGAAGGTGAGTGGCTGTGGTGCGCCGAGTCGAACGAGAATGCGTTCTTCCGGTTCGACCCCGATACGGGCAAGGCTGACGCCAAGATCCAGCTTACAGATACCGACCCACTGCCTCACGGGATGACGATTCGCAACGGGTGGATGTGGTACTGCGACGACATCGGCGTAGTCTGCAGGCTCCCCTTGGGCTCGTGACGCGCCTGCGACGCGGAAGCGTCACCGGCCTCTTATGCTAGAGAGGTCGGAAGCGTCTCTATGAACGTGTGGATTTCTCTTCGGCTCTCGGATTTGGGCCTTTCTCCAGACACAGCGCGCGTCGCCACAGATCTGATCGAACTCGTGCTGCTGGCGTCGATCGCCTGCGCTTCGTATTACCTAGCCAATCGCGTAGTCTCGCGCGTCATCCACAAGGTCGCGGAGAAGACGCGGTCCGACTGGGACGACAGATTCGTCAAGCGGGGTGTCTTCCAGAAACTCTCCCACGTCGCACCGGCAATTGTGATCCGCGTCCTCGCGCCGTCCGCTTTCTCGTCCGATGGACTGGTGCTCTGGATTCGCCGCGGAGCCGACATCTACGCTCTGCTAGCGGCCCTCGCCACGGTTAATCTCGCTCTCTCGGTCGCCCACGAGATCTACAACGAGTTCGAGATCGCGCGCAGGTTCCCAATCCGGGTCTATTTGCAGGTCGTGAAGATACTCCTTGCTGCCGGGACGGTCATCATTTGCGTCTCGATCCTGACAGGCCAGTCGCCATTGCTATTACTGAGCGGCTTGGGAGCCATGACCGCGGTCTTGCTGCTGATTTCCAAGGACAGCATTCAGGGCTTGCTTGCGGGCATCCAGCTGGTTTCCAACGACATGGTCCGTCCCGGCGACTGGATCGAAATGCCCCAATACGGAGCCGACGGCGACGTAATGGACATTACCCTCCACACCGTCAAGGTTCGAAACTTCGACAACACGATCACGACGATACCAACCTACGCGCTAATCTCGCACAGCTTCAAGAACTGGCGCGGCATGGCCGAATCGGGCGGGAGGCGCATCAAGCGCTCGATTTTCGTCGACATCTCGAGCGTGCAGTTCTGCACGTCCGAAATGATTGAACGCTTCATGCGGATTGACTTGGTGCGGAACCACGCGCAGAACGCCGGAGCGGAGATGAATGCGAACAACCGCAGTCAAAACGTGGACGGATCAATCGTGTTGAACAGGCCGCAAACGACGAATCTCGGTGTTTTCCGGCAATACGTGGTCGGCTACCTCCGAAACCACCCGATGATCAACTCCGAACTCACACTGATCGTTCGACAGCTCCAGCCGACCGAGCACGGCGTGCCGCTCGAGCTGTACACGTTCAGCTCTGACAAGAACTGGACCCGCTACGAGAGCCTCCAGTCCGACATCTTCGACCACCTCTTCGCCGCGCTGTCAGAGTTTGACCTAAGAGCGTTCCAGATGCCCAGCGGGCACGATGCCGTGCAGGCGCTCGATGCGCTGAAGAACTGATCGCTCTACAGCCGCCTAGCGAAAGTCAGCCGGCTTCACTGCCCGCTGCAGCCAGTACTCCGGCGGGTGGTTGTTGAAGCGGGTCGGGTTGAAGTCGCCAACGAGGTCCGAGGCCGCGCCGTCCTCCGGAATGCCGTCCTCCTCGCCCAGAGCCCAGAAGACCGCGTTGACCAGCATCTGGCGGACGCCGTCCTCGAGCAGGTCGGTCGATGTTCCAAGCGTCGTCGAGAAAGCTCGTCCCGCGGTGGCGCCGGGCAGTTGGTAGGTCTTCGTCCAAGCGACAGGCATCGTGGGATCGTTCTTTTCCTCTACAGCCTGGTCGTCGCTCGGACGCATGCCATACAGCGCATCCCCTTCGTCGTACTCCCCGGCACGAGCCATCACCTTGCCGTGCACGAGCGGCATCGAATCGCCCGGAAGCGGCAAGCGCACCGTGTACACGTCAGAGGCACTCCAGATTCCGTCCGGGTTCACGCCTCGGAGGATCGGATGGCTCTCGGAGCCGGAGGCGATGACACCGCGGACTGATTCGTGCTTGTGATGACCGTGATGAGCGATCCATCGCTCGCCAACGACCAGGCGACCGAAGCCGTCCCGCCAGTCCTCGGCAGGACCGATGTAGCCGTCGCCATAGTGGTCGTACTGTCCCCAGGCGTCGGCCGGAATAGCCGGCATCTCCACTGACGCGGGATCGTCGGCGCGGCGGGCCTCGCGGAGGTAAGCGAATACCTGCTTGTGGATTTCCTCCTGCATCTTGAACGCGTGAGTCGCGGTTCGCAGCGCGATCACGGGCTTTCCAGCCTTGAAGAACCGGTCGATCGGCTCCATCTGCTCGTCAGGGAGAACTCTCCAGCGGGTCAGAATGAACATCAGATCCGCATCGTCCAGGTTCTCGGTTCCGGGAATATTCGTGTTCACGTGCGGGTTCACAATCCCGGTCTCCGGGTCGACCGCGAACAGCACCGTGCAACGGAACCCGTGATGCTGCGACAGCATCCGCGCCAGCATTGGCAGGCCCTCTTCGGACCGGTATTCCTCGTCTCCGGAGATCAGCACAACGTGCCTGCCGTTCCCTGCCCCTTCGCCAGCCTCGTAGCGGATCAGGTGCGCTGGCTCCTCGATCGGAACCGCTTCGGGGCCCCCGCAGGCCGAGGCAACTAGCAGGCAGGAGAGCAGGGGGACGTAGTTTCGGATGCTCATACTCGTGCCTGCCAGTTTAGACCATGCCCGATGCGACTGACCATCGGCAGCAAGCCAGGTTCGCCGGAGAAGCAGATCACGCTCGATCTCGGGAAACGCGCCGCGTTTGCGGACTCGCTAGAAACGAGCACGAGCTGAACCGGTAGCAGGTCGCGAAAGGCTTGGAAACCGGCTTGAAAGGGCTGAAGATGGAACCTCGGTTTCCAGCGTCCGCGACAGGGTGCCGGACCTGACGTGGAAGCCGTCGCCATGCACGCTGGAATCATCCGCGCCTCGCAATCCGCCGTGCCGTGCGTGCACGACATGGCAAGTCGCATCCCGTCGTTCCCGCTGTGGCGGCCTCACCTTGGCCCGAGAACGCCTCTTGATCGAGTGTTGCGCGTAGCGAACCAAGCCAGAAAGACGGCGGCGAAGACAGCGCATCCGATGGCTAGGCCGCTCAACGGAAGCCTGCGGGCTCGCTCGCGCAGGCGCGCCAAGACCGCGTCGTAGCGGTCTGCGTTCCCGGTGCCGAGCATCCAGACCTGCCAGCGACCGATTCCGCTTCCAGAACCCCGCTCGGCGATGGGCAGCAGTCTCGCGACCTCAGTCTGCTCCTTGTACCCAGCATGGGTATAGCCAACGCTGAGGACGTCATTCGTGGGTTCGGCCTCCGTCAAGCGGTCCCAGTCGGCGAGATTGCCATCGAAGCCCTCTCCGAAGAATGCGGGTTCGCTCTCTTCGGCAATGCCCAGAATCCAAGGCCCGAACTTCGCTGCCCGATAATCGGCTCGCGTATTGCGGGGCACAACTTCAGTGCGCATGGAGTACTCCACAGCCAACTCGTCCCCAGCACTCCACTGGCGCCTGACGAAAACGTACCCGCCCGCTCGACGCGATTCGATCGGACGGCCGTTCAGCGCCAGGACGATGTCGTCGGACCACGAAGGCTGTCGCACGCCGATCGTGCGGGCGTCACCCGCCGACGACCGAATTCTCAAGGCCGCGGCCGAGCGACCGCGTAAGTCCGCACTGGCGCGAACAGCAAGATCCTGCGATTCCATATTCCCGTCCACCGCGAGGTCGTAGAGCAGGGTTGCGCCGTCGAATCTGAATGCCGCCTCAGCAACCTCCGGAATCGTCCGCAAGGCGTGCAACGTGCAGCACCACCAAGCCCGCTCCCCGCCGAATCCGTACCCGGTCGGGCTCCAGTAGACATGTCCAAAATCCCCGCTCGCGAATTGATTCGCTGCGAATCCGTTAAACCACGTTCGTTCGGCCGCTTCGATGTAGCGAGGATCGCCGGTCAGGTCCCACAGCTCGAGCGAAAGCAGCAGCCAGTCCGCGATGGAGCAGCCTTCGTCCCTGCCGGGTTCGGCCTCGAAGTATTCCGCTACGGAGCCCGTCATGGACAGATGAGGGGATTCGCTGATCCCGAACCACGCGGTCTCGACCGACCGCAGCCAGCGATCGGAGTCGTCTTGACGATAGATCTCGAGCATGCCACGCAACGAGGTCAGGAAACCGTGGCTGTGCTGTCGCGGCATCCTGCGCACGCGGAGGGCGATCTCCCTGGCGCCCTCGAGATAGCGGGCGCGGCCCGTGTGCAGGCTCAGCGCCGCTAGCCCCTCGATGTTCTGGGTCCAGCAAACATAGCCCAGAGCCCGCCGATCCCTCGAATACTCTTCCTCGACCTCGCTGTCGTGGAACACGGGGGAGAGCGAAAGGATAAAGTCGCCAAGCTTGCTTGCGGCCCGAAGCGCGGCTGGATCGCCCGAGTGGTCGTGATAGTCGAGCAATCCCGCAAGAAGCCGCCCGTTCCCCCAGACCTTGGCCATCGCGTCGTCCGTTACCGCAGAGCCGGACCACCCGCCTCCGAAGCTTCCGTCGGCGCGCTGGTAGTCCAATGCGCGGCGAACGAGTTCGCGGAGCGCTCCGGCCGGAATCTCGCGATGCGCCGCGGCGGCTGAAACGGCACCGATGTACCGTCCTGAGAGGTCGCCGCTGAAATTCGTGAACCGGCGCACAGGACGCGGCACCAAGTCAGCGACAACCAAGTCTTGGTCGTAGTGCGGAGACGAGCCTTCCAGGACGCGTTTTAGCACGCGATCAAGCCGCTCGTCCAGGTCGACTGCAAACAGCCCTCCGGGAAGGACGGCAAGCGCCGTGACGGAAACTGCTACTGCAATCAGGGACCGCTGCATCGCCGAATCCCGGCGGGCGGGCCCACCAGGGGATCCAAGTCTAGCGAGTCAGTGGAAAGAACTTCCGGTACGCCTCAGGCATGCGGATCATCCGCCCCTGGGTGTCCGTCACGGTATGCAACGTCTCCCCGGTTACCAGGATCTCGTCGCCTCGGCGCATCTCGTACGCGAAGCGCACGGTTCGGGACCGCGACTCGGCCACCCAGCACAACAGGTCAATCACGTCGTCGAATCGCGCCGGAGCCCGGTACCGGCAGTGGGCCTCGGTCACGACGAGGAACGCTCCGCCGACGCGCTCCATGTCGCGGTACTCGAATCCAGCCTCGCGACAGTAGGCGACGCGGGCAACCTCCATCCAGACGAGATAGTTCGCGTAGTAGACGACGCCCATCTGGTCGGTCTCAGCGTACCGGACGCGGACGCTGGTCTGGACTCGTCTGTCAAGCACCGACCTAGCTCTTCATCGCAGCGAGGAATTCCGTGTTGCCGCGAGTCTTGCCCATGCGGTCGAGCAGCAGTTCCATGCACTCGGTAGTGCCTAGGTTGCTCATCACCTTTCGAAGGACCCACACGCGACGGAGCGTGTCGGGATCGAGCAGCAGCTCCTCCTTGCGGGTGCCACTTCGATGGATGTCGATCGCGGGAAAGGTCCGCTTGTCGACCAGCTTGCGATCGAGATGAAGTTCCATGTTCCCTGTGCCCTTGAACTCCTCGAAGATGACCTCGTCCATGCGGCTTCCGGTATCGACCAAGGCCGTCGCGACAATCGTCAGCGAACCGCCTTCCTCGATATTGCGCGCCGCCCCGAAGAACCGCTTCGGACGTTGCAGAGCGTTGGCATCCACTCCCCCTGTCAGCACTTTCCCTGACGATGGCACGACCGTGTTGTAGGCCCGCGCGAGCCGGGTGATGGAATCAAGCAGGACCACGACGTCCCTCTTGTGCTCGACCAGCCGCTTGGCCTTCTCGATCGCCATTTCGGCCACCTGGATGTGCCTGGTCTGGGGCTCGTCGAACGTCGAGCTGACGACCTCTCCATCGACTGACCGCTGCATGTCAGTGACCTCTTCGGGCCGTTCGTCGATCAGCAGGACGATAAGCGCCACGTCCGGATGGTTCTCCGTCACCGAGTTGGCGATGGACTGCAGCAGCATCGTCTTTCCGGTGCGGGGCGGAGCGACGATCAAGCCACGCTGCCCCTTGCCGAGCGGCGCGATCAGATCCATGACCCGCCCGCAGTAGTTGTGCCTGTCCGTCTCGAGCCGGAGCCGGTCCTGCGGATAGAACGGCGTCAAGTTGTCGAAATGGATCCGCGATTTCGCGTTTTCCGGAGCGTCATAGTTAAGCGCGCTGACCCCTACAAGCGAAAAATAGTTCTCCCGGTCCTGTGGCGCGCGCGCTTGGCCTGCCACTGTGTCGCCGTTTCGGATCGAATTGTGGCGCACGAGTTGCGGCGAAACGAAGATGTCATCGCGGCCGGGCAGGTAGTTGTAGATCGGCGAACGCAGGAACCCGAATCCCTCCGGAAGGATCTCGAGAACCCCCTCGATACCGATTAGTCCCTCTTCGTCCGCCTGCGAACGCAAGATCTTGAAGATCAATTCTTGCTTGCGGAGTCCGCCGATATCCTCGAGTTCAAGGTCACGAGCCAGCTTGGTAAGGGACTTGATGTCTTCCTTATGCAATTCGGCTACTGTCATAGGGGAAAGGAAGCGGCCAGAACTTGGACGCTTTCGCGGGGCGCTCGCAGGAAGGAGCGACCGTGACGGGCTCGAGCCCGTTCAACTCTTCCAGCATAGCGCAGCGAGTGGGACGCGGCAAGTCACACAGCGCGGAAATTTCGTCGCCACGCAGGATGGCGATCTCGGCCCGGACGACTAGAAGACACCCGATTCGAAGCGCTCAAGCGACTCGATGTCGACTGTCCCCGGCGAGGGCTGCGAAGACGTTGTCGACCGCCATCTGCAAGCCGCGCTCCAAGGCTTCCGATGTCACTCCGCCCGAATGCGGGGTCATCACGATTTTCGGCTCGTGGCCGAGCGGATGGTCCTCGGGAAGCGGCTCCTGGTTGAACACATCGAGGCCCGCTCCGCGAATGGCGCCGCTTCGCAAGGCGTCCAGCAGCGCCGCCTCGTCCACCACGGGCCCTCGAGCGGTATTGATCAGAATTGCCGAGTCCTTCATCGCCGCGAACTCGCGCCGGCCCACCATGCCTGTCGTCTCGGGCGTCAGGCGCACGTGCAGGCTCACGACGTCGCTGCGACGGTACAGATCGTCGAGGCTCACCATCTCGATGCCCAGACCCGCGATGGGCTTGCCCTCAGGAGCGCGGGTCCAGGCGATGACGCGCATCCCGATTCCTCGCGCTATGCGGGCCGCCTGCAGGCCGATCGCTCCGAGGCCGACGACGCCGAGGACCTTCCCGTGGAGCTGCGTTACGAACCCGCGGGGCCAAGCGCCCTTGCGTGTCCTGGCATCGATCCTGGGAATGTCGCGGGCAACCGCGAGCATGAGCGCCAGGGCGTGCTCCGCCATCGCGACGGCCGAGACGCCGGGGGTGTTGGTGACCGCCACGCCGTGCTCGACGGCAGCTTCTAGGTCCACGTGATCAGTGCCCGTGCCCCAGAGCGAGAGCGCACGAAGGTCAGGGCAGTGGTCGAACACGGTCGCGTCGAACGCGATCGAGGACCGGATATTGACCACCGCTTCCGCCCGCCTGATGCGATCGAGCAGGATTTCCGTCGAGGCAGGAAGGCTGTCGTGGTATTGGAGCCGAGCTCGATCCTCCAGCGACCGGAATGCCGCGCTCGGCCCTAACACGGGCGGATAGTCGTCCGGAACGACAATCCTTGGCAGGCTTAGGCTTGCTTGCATGGTGGCTCCGATGCCGTTCCCTAGCGGAACACCCAGTAGAGAACTAAGATCGTCGCGCACAGGAGGGCGGCAAGCCGGCGCGGGTCGGTGCCGGGCGAGGTCCAGCGCTGCGTCAGCGCGGCCAGGGGATTCGGCCAGGTAAGGCCGTCGATCTTCTCTCTGGGCGGCGGAGGCGTCGACATGCTAACCGCAAAGAAGACCACGCTGCAAATCACGGTCATCAGAAAAGCCTGCAGCATGAACGGGATGCCCCAGCCGTCGGTGATCAGCTTGTATCCCTCTGCGTCCTTGAAGTCGAGGACGAACGCGGCGGCACCCATCAGGAAACCGAACACAAGAGTGGACACGGCAGCCTGCGACGTGCCGCGCCGCCAGAACACGCCCCAGAGAAAGACAGTCGTGATTGCCGGGGCGAGCGCCGCGCCGATTTCCTGGACCGCTTCGAAGATGCTCGAGAACTTGTCGCCTTGGGTCGACCACAGCATGGCCAGCAGCATGACCGCAACCGCGCTCCAACGCCCGATCCGCACCTGAGCGGCGTCGCTGGTACCGGGCCTGATCCTAGCGACGATGTCGACCGCGAAGAGGGTCGCGCAACTGTTCAGGGCGGCTGCGATCGTGCTCATCAACGCGGCAAGGAGGCCGGCAGAAATCAGGCCGCGCAAGCCCGTCGGCACCAATTCCTGAATCAGGACCGGCAGCACCTGGTTGGCGTTCTCGCCGATTTCGGCACCGTACAGAACGTATCCGACCACGCCCGGCAGCACAAGGATGAAAACTGGCAGGACCTTGATGAAGCCCGCGAACAAGGGGCCGATCTGCGCGTCGTGCTCCGACTTCGCGGCGAGCACGCGCTGGACGATAGTCTGGTCCGTGCACCAGTACCAGATGCCTAGCACGGGATATCCGAGCAGCACCGAGTACCAAGCCAATCCGACCGAGTTGTCCGTCCAGACCATGCTGAGCTGGTTCGGCTTGAGCTGGGCCTCGAAGTCCGCGAACGTCGAAATTCCGTGCTCGGGCAGCGCGCCGATCGCAAGCACCGTGACCAAGATCGAACCTCCGATCAGGAGCACGGTCTGGATCGCTTCCGTTACGACGACGGCCTTGAGCCCGCCCAGCACGGTGTAGACGCCCGTGACGAGCGAGATGATCAAGATCGATGTGACGACGTCGATTCCGAAGAACTGCTCGAACACCGTGGCACCGGCGTACAGGCTCATGCCGATGTGGATGAACAGCGCACCCAGGATCGCCATGAAGGCCAGAAAGGAGCGGGCGGCCGCGTTGAACCGCCGCTCCAGGTATTCGGGCAGGGTCTCGATCTTGTTGCGGAAGTAGAACGGTGCGAAGAAAAGCGAAAGCACGACGAGCGTGAAGGCCGCCATCCATTCGAAATTGCCCCAGACCAGGCCCTCGTTGTAGCCCGACGCGGCGAGGCCGACCAAGTGGATCGTCGAGATGTTCGACGCGAACAGCGAGGCGCCGATCATCACCCAGCCGAGCGAGCGGCCGGCCAGGAAGTAGACCTCTCCTGTCATCTTCTGCCGACGCACCGAGAGCACCCCGACAGCCAGGATGCCGAACAGATAGGCAACGATGATGACGAGGTCGACTAGGGGGATGCGCAAGCCTGAGGTTTCCATGGAACCTTCCGAGTCTATCCAAGCGATTCGGGGCCGTGCGGCTACTGCGGGCGAGGAGGGTTTGCCCAGTGGGCGTCCGGATCGCATCCGGCAACAATCACGCCCTTTCGATTCCAATCCAAGTACGCCTTGACCTCGGCCGCGCAATAGCGCAACGTCAGGCCGCAGCGTCTACGGTCGGACGCGTTGGCTTCGGAACCGTGCAGCAGCAGGTCCGAGTGCAGCGAGATCTCACCTGCCCGAAGGGCGTTGTCGACAGGCTCGCCGTATCGCTCGATCCCCGGCACCTTTTGGTTCAACACGGTTGAAGGATCTCCGTCGTCTACTTCGAAGGCCAGCGGGCCGCTCAGGTGGGATCCGGGCACGAACTGCATGCAGGCGTTGCCCGCATCGGCGTCGTCGATCGCCAGCCAAGCAGTCACCGTCTTGGCGGGTGTCAGCGGCCAGTACGTGGCGTCCTGGTGCCACTCGACGCGCTTGCCATCTCGGGGCATCTTGCAGAAATAGTGGCAGCCCCAGCCGACGACGTTCTCGCCGAGCAGGTCGCTCACGCGGGCAACGATCCGCTCGTCAGTCAGCAGATCGTAGGCGTCACCGTAACCCAGGTGGGCCGAACTAATCGAATAGCTGTCGCCGCCCTTGGCCAGGACTTCCTTCAGGAGCTGGTCGAATCGCGATCGCACCCGGCCGATCTCGTCGTCGGAGAAGATCCGGATTCCAGAGAGGAACCCATGGGCGTTGTAGTCTGAAACTTGGTCCGCAGTCAGGTGACGCGGGCTCGGATTGCGTGCCGGGTAGAAGACAAGCTGGCGTTCCACGCGGCCGAGTTCGTCCATCTCGGGAGCAATCGCAAACTGCTCAGCAGGTTCCATACCGTTCCGCCGATAATAGCGCGGATTTGCCACCGGCCCGGTACCGGCACGGGCCAGCGCGGGAGTCTAACCAGTTTCGGGCCGACCTTGTTACAATTGATTGAGTCTCGGGGTAGTTGTCTCCGGCCCCGAATTAGATCCGCCGTGTTCCTGCGAATCAGTGCAGTCGCAGTGTGCCTTTCCGTATCTCAAGCGTGCGGCGTGCTCACAACTACCACTAAGCTGCCCCCCACGCCGATATTCCAGACCGCCACCAAGCAGGAACTGCTGGATAAGATCCAACGCATCGCGTCCGTCCAGTCGATGAAGGCGGTAATTGATGTTACGCTGACCGCCCAGAGCAACGATCGCGAGAAGGAAACCCAGTACCGCAACGTGAGCGGCGCGCTCGTTACCCGGAGACCGGGCCTGATCCGGACAAACGCCGAGACACCGGGAGGCATCGCGATCGTGTACGACATGGTCTCGAACGGAGATGTATTCCAGGTCCATCTGCCCTGGCGGAACCGTGTCTACGAAGGCACGACCGCGCTGGACCACAGATCCGAGAACCGCGCCGAGAACATCCGGCCTCAACACATGCTGGATGCGATCATGATTGAACCGGTTGATTCAGGCAGCAAGATCCTGCTCGACTTCAACATGTACGGGCGGTCGGGCTACCAGGTCCTGCACGAGGTCGAGGAGGCGGAGGACGGGGACTGGCGGATCCGCCGGAAATTCTGGTTCAGCCGCTCGGACCTGGCGCTGTCCCGGCTCATGATTCTGGACGATCAGGCGGAGATCGTGACCGACGCCTGGTACCGCAGCTGGCTAGAGGACAACGGTCTTCCCTACCCTCAGTACATACGGATCGAACGCCCCAAGGATGGCTACGGGCTGGAAATCGAGATCGGCAAGCCAGGACTCAACGAAACAGTGCCTGACGAGTCGTTCCTGCTCACGCTGCCGGACGGGGTTGACATCGAAAGGATCGGCGACGAATCATCCTCGGATTCGTAGCTGAGGTGCTCCATGGTCCAGCGGCTCGTATTGCGCAACCTGTTCCACAGGCCGGTCCGCACCGGTCTGACGATTCTCGCGGTGGCCGTCGAGGTCATGATGATCGTCATGATGGTAGGAGTCTCCGAGGGCCTGCTCCGCGAGTCGCTGCGACGGACCAAGGGCGTCGGAGCCGACGTTCTCATCCGTCCGCAGATCTCCGGCGCCGCGCTCAGCTCGGCCGACATCTCCGCGAAGCTTCCTGACCTTCTAAAGGAACGATTCAAGGAAATCACGCACGCCCTCGGGGCGACCGTCCACACGCCCGGCAACCTTCAGACCATCACGGGCGTCGACTGGAACGAGTTCGACGCGATGTGCGGCGGAATCGTGATCTTCGAGGGTCGCCCGTACGAATCCGGGTATGAGGCAGTAGTGGACGAGGTGTATGCTCGCCAGGAATCAGTCTCGGTTGGCGAAAGCATCGCACTAATGAGCCACGACTTCGAGGTGGTGGGCATCGTGGAAACCGGCAAGATGTCGCGTGTCTTCATCCCGCTCGAGACAATGGGCGAACTACAGGGCTGGCAAGACCGGTACAGCCAAGTCTATTTGAAGCTGGACGAGTCCTCGAAGGCGCGGCATATTATCGAGGAACTCCGGACCATGATGCCGGACCGGGCTGTGATTTCCGTGGAGGACTTTCTCGCCCTCACCGCCACGAGCGTGCGCCAGATGTCCTCGCAGTTTGTCAACGTAATCATTTCAATAGCGGTGGCGATCGGATTCATCGTGGTGATGCTCGCGATGTATACCGCGATCCTCGAACGCACTCGGGAGATCGGGATCCTCAAGGCGATCGGAGCCTCGAAGCGGCTCATCGGCACGATCGTCCTGCGCGAGACGCTCGTTGTCAGCGTCTTGGGGATTCTGCTCGGCTATTGCCTGAGCGTGCTGGGCCAGCGGCTGGTCGCAATCAAGTATCCCCTGGTGCCCGTCCTCCTTCTTCCGGATTGGATGGCGGGTGCGGCGATCCTGACGATCCTGGGCTCCGTCGCAGGCGCAACATATCCGGCATGGAAAGCGGCGAAGGCGGATCCGTGCGAGATCCTCTCCTACGAATAGGCCGAGTGGAGGATAGCCGGTGCCGGACGAGCCCATGATCGAAATCAGGAACCTGAAGAAGGTCTACCGCTTTGGCAGCGTCGACGTGCCCGCCCTTCGGGGTGTTTCTCTCGACGTCTCGGAAGGCGAGTTCGTGGCAGTGCTTGGGCCGTCGGGATCGGGCAAGTCCACCCTGTTCCACATCGTGGGCGGCATGCTCGCCCCGACCAGCGGAACGATTTGGATCGCCGGCCAGGACCTGGGCGGCCTCTCCGACGCGCAGCGCACGGAAATGCGCAAGACAACGATCGGCTTCGTGTTTCAGCGATTCAACCTGCTTCCGACACTCAGCGCGGAGGAGAACATTCGCATCGCCCAGCACATCGCAGGTACGTCGGGCGAGGACAACGGCCATCTTGAGAACGTGATCCGCATCCTCGGGATCGCGCATCGCATGCGTCACAAGCCCTACGCTCTATCGGGTGGGGAGCAGCAGCGCGTCGCGATCGCTCGCGCGATCGTGAACAAGCCGCGAATCGTCCTCGCGGACGAGCCGACGGGCAACCTGGATTCGGAAAACTCCCTCGCAGTGCTGGACACTCTCAAGTCGCTGAACGAGAGCCTGGGCCAGACGGTGCTAATGATTACCCACAACCCGGAAGCCGCCCGATACTGCACCGACCGGGTCGTGCAGATGAAGGACGGCAGGATCGCCTGACAGGCTCGAGCGCGACTCGAGCCTCAGTTGCCGTACAGCCGCTTGTACATCTCGCGGTTCCGCAGCACGGACTGAACGTACCCCCGCGTTTCGGTGAACGGAATCGTCTCGACGAATTCGGCAACTTCCTCGAACGGCCCAAGCTGCATCCACTGTGGGACGCGCCTGTCTCCCGCGTTGTATCCTGCCAGCGCTTTTTCCACCTCGCCATCGAACTTCGCGAGGGATTCCTTTAGGTGGAACGTGCCCAGGCGAAGACTGACATCCGGATTGATCAGCTTGCGGCTGGAGAAACCGGGGATACCGAGCCTGCGAAACAAGCCGCGACCCGTCCGGGGCATGATCTGCATCAACCCAAGCGCCCCGGCTCTGGATCTCGCTCGGGGATCGTACTCCGATTCCTGGCGGATCAGGGCGGCCACCAGGTAGGGATCCAGCCCGTGACGCTCGGATCGCGACCGCAAGCTCTCTTCCCAGCCCAGCGGGAACAGATAACGCCAGTACTCCGTGTCCCAGGACTCCAGTGGGAATCGAAGGTAGCCGAAGGCGTAGCGCTTCATCGCCCGCACGGCGAGGTGGTGCTGATCAAGCTTGGAATGCAGTCGGCCCAGCGCGAGCCCCGCGAAATGGGCATCCGGCTGCCGATAGTCGACGCGAGAGAATTCCTGGCGGGCGTCTTCATCCGCGCCCAGCAGATGCAGCGTGCTTCCCGCCTCGAGAAAGGCCTGCGTGCTCGCTCGCGGCTGCGCCGAGAGCTTCCGGGCGGTCGGAATCAAGCCCTCGATCCGCCGAGTGATCTCCTCGCTGGCCGGACCCTCTCCTGACTGGTCAAGCCTTTCTCGAGCCAGGAATGCGTAGTAGAAGTGCGGAAACAGATTTGTGATTGCACGGTAGTGCGCCCTCGCTTCGGCGGGTCGGCCCTCGCGGTCGTGCAGGCGGCCCAACCAGTACAGGGCGCTCGGCGCTGTGCTTGCGCCAGGAAATCTATCGACATGCTCGGCCAGAAGTGCCTGGCGTCCTCCAGAACCGTCCAGCCACGCGCGCCAGCAAATCTTCCAGTGCGCATAGGGAGCGTGCTCGCCCTTCGGAAACGCCTGGACCAGCCGCTTGAACAATGTCGGGTACTGCTCGCGGTCGTCCCGCAAGTAGTAGAACCTGCCCACCGAGAGCAGAGCTTCCTGATACCAAGGCGAAGCCGCGTGCCGACTAGCCAGTTTCGCGAGGCTGGAATGCATCGGCCGCACCAAGCCCTGGCGACGCTCTATGGCGCACAGCAAGTAGAGCCGTTGCGCTTCGAGATCGGAAGCGCTCGGTCGGGCCTTCGCGAGTGCTGAGTAGGCCGCCGAGTTGCTCCCCCTGCTATAGTCCGCCGACCCCCTCCCAATCACGGCCCGGTCCCGATCAGCAGCGGAAAGGCCGGCGGCCAGGGCACGGGTGAATTCGGCGGAAGCCCGAGCGAAGTCGCGCCCCTTGGAGAGCGCCTCCGCACGAGCCAGCCGCCATCCGGCGGGGGCGGATGGATAAGCATTGCCCATGCTGGCTCGCAGCCCGTCCAGATGTGACTCTGCCGCGTCGGCCTGATCACTGAAGGGGTAGTGATAGTACGCTTCCCGATACAACCCCACGGCCTTCCGATAGTCGCCGCCCACGTGCTCGATCCGCCCTGCAAGGTACAGGCGCACGGGTTCGTCGAGCGTTCCGGACTTTGAGGACACGAGAGAGCGAGCCTGGTCCAGGCGGCGGAGCCTCAGAAGACTCTCGACGCGCAGCCGTTCGGCCGCGGGCGCGAACCGGCTGTCTGGGTACTGCTTGCCGAACTGCTCCAACGGGCTCAGAGCCCTCTCGAAGTCCTCGGCCAGCACGATGCACCGCGCCTGGTAGTAGGAGGCGTACTCGTTGAGCCAACCGATACCGTCACCAATTCCGGCAAACGCCTTCTCGGCTGCGGGATACTCCTTCTCGGCGTACCTAGCCATCCCCGTCGAGTACAGAGCCAGATCACGCTCGGCCCCCGAAGCGGCGTCTGCGTAACGCTGCAGCGACTGGAAATTTGCAGCTGTACGGCTGCTAGCCAGCTTGCGGCTCAGTTCGCTCAGCCTCGACGAGACATCCGCGGCCGCTGCGGATGTTGACGTCAGCGCGACTACGACCAGGCACGGAACGAGAACTCGAGATGCTAGGCGCAAGCCCCCGCCATGTGCTGCCTTTCTCTTGGTCTGATCGTCTCTTCCAGATGCTCCACGACTCATCGCGATTTCCACGCCTGCCCCTGCTCCTGTCGCGATCCCAGCACTTCGATCCAAGCCTCGGCGATGAGAACCAGCGCCTCGATCGCCGGTGATCGCACCGTCGGTCCACCCACCAGCAACACGGCAAGCACCGTGTTCCTCAGGACGAGCGGGTACACCCGCACTTCCCCATCCTCCTCGACGGCAAATTGCTTCCACAGCTTCTGCGATAAGTTGTCCTGGGTGGCCGCCGTGACCACGGGGTCCTTGGATTCGACAGCATGGGCTATGGCAGGGGCAGACGCGAGTTCGATCGAGAGCCGCTCCAGCTCGGATTTCTCGGGGGCCTCACCCGGTCCCGCGGAGCGAAATCCCACCACCTTTCCGCCCCTGTGGAGCAGCATTACTGCGCGACGGCAGAACCGCGGCGCCGAGTCCACCAATTCCGTGAGAACTTCAGCTGGCTCGCTGGACCCACGAATTCTTCGAACCGATCCCCCGATCGATTCCAAGAGTTCCGCCGTCTCGGATGCAGCGGCTTCCTTCGCTCGGGCAAGGCTTGTCTCGGCAACGCTTCCTAGCTCCGCTCCCAAGCGAGCTGCGTAGTCCTGGCAAATTGATTCAATCTCGTTGTGAAGAGGCAGGTGAGAACCCTCCTTCGGCGCCGAGCTTGTTTCGGCACCAAGGACGTAGTGCTATCTTATCGAAAGCAGCCGCCCCCTCCCCGCGTGCGGCTACCCAACAACGCGGAGACGCGGGACGAGACTCACGGACAATGATCAACTTGGGCGGCCAAAATGCCATCGTCACGGGAGGCACTCGCGGGATCGGACAGGCTATCACCGAGGCATTGATAGCTGAGGGCGCCAATGTAGCGATTTGCGGACGGGACCAATCCGTGCTGGCGTCGGCCCTGAAGGACCTGGGTTCCGGGCAGCGGGCGGTGGGACGCGTTTGCGACGTCGCGAAACAGGACCAGGTGGAAGACTTCTACTCGTTCGTAGACCGGGCACTCGGCGGCGTGGACATCCTCGTGAACAATGCCGGAGTAGGCCGCTTCGCACCTATCGACGAGCTGACCCCCGACGAATGGGACGAAGTCATCGGGACGAACCTGAGCGGGCCGTTCTACTTCTCGCGCTTGGCGATCCCTCGCATGAAGGATAGGGGCGGCGGGTTCATCCTGAATATCGGAAGCCTAGCCGGCAAGCATCCCTTCGCGACTGGCGCCGCATACAATGCATCAAAGTTCGGGTTGGCCGGCTTCACCGAGGCGATGATGCTGGATCTGCGCCACGCGAACATCCGCGTCAGCACGATCATGCCCGGCAGCGTCCAGACCGAGTTCAGTTCCGGGACCGAGAACGCCGACTGGAAGCTGGACCCGGCGGCAATCGCTTCGATGGCAGTGCACTTGCTCAAGACCCCGGCGCGCAATCTCGCCAGCCGCGTCGAGATGCGTCCCAGCCGTCCTCGGCGGTCGTAGCGAAAGCCAGCTCGATGTGACCGACTGGCACATAGCTGAAACAATCTGGCACCTGAGATCATCCATTCCAGGCCGGCAGTCTTGCGATCTCCGGCGCGACGAGCTTTGCGCTGCTTTCGATCGATGTCGGCGCGCCGAAACCGGCACACATCGCGGGTAGTGACGTCGCCATCTCTCGGTGCCCTTGGTTCGCGGACAAGGGAATCGGCAGCGATCACAAACGTCGTTGCGATCAATTGATTCAGGAATCCCATTACGTCCCGCAGGCCCTTCGCCAGGTGCCCCGCTTGGAACAGCGGCCCGTATGCCTGTCAGCACAGCTCTTGAAGCGCAATTCGGCGTCGCAGGCGAGAGCTGACCGGCTTACCTGGTATGACCGCGTCTGTCCGCCCGGTCAGGTACTTGAGCCTGGCCCAAGCAATTGCGCGCCCTGTGCTGCTGAGGCGCCGCCGTCGGGGCTGTCTGGTCGGCCCGATGCTGTTGTCACTGACCTACACCTTGTGAGCCGCCGGGCATCTCGGCAAGGTGGATGCCCTGCGTGCGGATCCGGCAGTATGCCGTCCGGCGGGCGGTGCCGGATACCTGACAGCTATCCCATGTTTGACATTGCCAGCGGTAAGTCTGCGTGAACAAAGGGTCGGGAAATGCCGCTTTTTTCTAGGCCCGCTCTGGACCGGATAGGGATCGGTCGCAGCTCACGCTCAAGAGTTTCGGCCAGCTTGAACAACCCAACGCCGGACAGACTGCGTGGGTCCCCAAAGAATCTCTCCCAGAGACCACTTTAACGCGGATCTAGAGGGAAGACCAGCCCCTAGACAGACGGGCTCAGGTGCTACCATTCCTGCGTGCGGCTCTCTCTAGCTTTTTTCCTCGTCGGCGGTCTCATGTACGGCGCTGACAGTTCACCCGACCCGGTCCAGTTCCGTACACACGTCATCGAAGCCGAGATCCCGGGAGGCTATGCCGTAACGGCAACGGACATGAACAAGGACGGCCGCCCCGACATCCTTGGGCTGACTTCGCGCGTCAAGGAGGTCCCTTGGTACGAGAACCCGTCTTGGGAACGGCACGTCATCATTCAAGACATAAACGGACTGGTCAACATGGCCGCTCATGACATTGACGGCGACGGTATCCCGGAGATTTCTATCGAGAACGAATTCAGCATGGTCGCCGCGAAGAGCCGGGGCCTAGTCTGGATTCTGCAACATCAAGGGGACCCGCGCAAGCCATGGAAATCCGTTCTTGTCGATGAACTCACCACCTCCCACCACGTGGCTTGGGCAGACGTCGACGGAAATGGCACGAAAGAGCTGATCAATGCACCGCTGATCGGTGCCAACGCGCTGGCGCCCAAATACAAGGACAACGTGCCTCTCGTCTACTATCACGTGCCGAAGAACCTCGCGGGCAAGTGGGAGCGTCTACTGATCGACGACCAGCTCAGCGGAGTGCTCCACCGTGTCCGAGTGGTTCAGTGGGACGAAGACAGGCGCGAGGAGTTGCTCACAGCCGGATTTGACGGCATTACACTCCACGACCCCGTCGGTGACGGCGACCAAGTCCGCTGGAAAAACACACGTCTTTCGAGGGGACACAAAGAGGAGCCCAGGACCGCAGGCGCAAGCGACGTGGCCGTGGGGAGCATCAAAGAAAAGCGCATTATCACCTCGGTCGAGCCATGGCATGGAAACGAGGTCGTCGTCTATACGGAAGACCGCTCCGGCCGCTGGCAGCGCCGCATCATCTTCGACCAACTCACTGAAGGACACGAGGTGTGCGTAGGCGACTTCAATGCCGACGGGCGCGATGACATCGTCGCCGGAGACCGTGCGCGAGGAGAGGTAGCGGGCTCCCACGTCTTTTACGCTCAGGACGACAGCGGTACCGAATGGCGTCACGAAGATCTCGACCACCTTGGGATGTCCGCTTCGGGTTGTGCGGTAGCCGATATCAATGGCGACGGCCGGTTGGATATCGTTCAAATCGGTGGCGCCACCAAGAACATCAAGTGGTACGAGAACCTAGGCCAATAGTGTTCCCGGTGGGGCTCGAACGCCAGACATAGCGGAGAGCGACCGCCATCGGGTCGGGCCAAGAAGCTGATCGCTAGCTCGCTGTTCGGCAACGATATTAGAGGCCTCAACGACGTCGTCCGCAGTCTTGCTGCACGCGAGAGTCATCGACGACCCAGATTTCGCCCTCTTCTCGCAAGCTGGGGGAAGGAAGAACGAGTCTCTCGTCCGCCATTCATCTCGCACGTTTCAGCAGGATGTCCTTGAACCGGACTACCGTGCTCTCGTCATGGAGCTGGAGCGCGATGAATCCGCTCGCGAGCCGACCCTCACGAATGCCATCAACGAACTCAGAGGACAGCAGTTCATTGATGAAGAACTGGAAATGGTTGCCTCGGGCACGAATGTGACACCGATTCCAGTCACGTTCCTTGATGTCGTCAAGCATGAGAGCATTCTCGATCCTCTCGTGACGGCCAGTGCCGTTCTCGTCAATAACGAGGCGTGTTCCCCGCTTGCACGGAAACTCCATCCGCGTTGCGAAGTGGAAATCCCACGCACCCAGGATTTGGGGTCCGATTCCGACGTGTCCGAGGTCAGCATGGTAGCCCTCGAACGGACGCTTTCCCGTGGTGTCGACGCGCGCCCTCAGCTCGAGTCCGGTGTTCCCGTCAGTCAGCATGCGGTAACTGAACTTGAGCTCAAAGTCGCTCAGGTCCTCGTCGGCGGAGTACACGAGATAGGACAGGCGCTTCTCGAGGCCGTTTCCCTGGATTGCTTCTGCTCTCACCGACCAAGCTGCTCCGAGGTCTTCCGGAACGGCGCGCCACCCGGTCAATGTCTTGCCGTCAAAGATCGAAACAAAGCCAGCGTCATCCGGAACCGTACCGCAGGAGCCAAGCAGGTGAAGACTCAGCGCCGATGCAATGACGGCCCGGCGTCGCCCCCCAGTCCACGCGTTCATGGTCACTCCACTCTAGCTTGCAGTCTCTTAGCCCTTCGGCCCGAATCGAGACACGTTCGTCTGGACGGACCCACCTCAACGCGCTTCTAGGGTAAATGCAAGTCGTGGCCCCGGTAGCGGTTTATCTAAGGAATGTGGTCTCAGGCCGGTCTCCTGCTGCTAGACGAACCTGGCATCGCGGACGGCGGCGAGGCCACCGCAGTCTTCGGACAGTTGGAATTCCTGCCTTTTCCATCTGGGTGGGGAAAGCTACATTTCGTAGGTGCCACCGATTTCAAGATTCATCGGGGCAGAGACTTGGCGCATGACGAATCCCTCATCGAACGAATACATACGATGCTGTCGGAGCGGAGCGGAACGGCTCGGCGCTGGTCGAGCCTGCGCTTACCGAAGCTGACGAGGATCTGATCAGGCGGGTCCGTAGAGCTGAAAGGGGCACCGCGTCACATGCCGCCTGGCGAGCGTGCTCGAGCCTGGGCAAGCCATGCGCGGGTGAATGCCCCGGATGAAGGGCGGTTTGCCAGTATGCCCTCCTTGCCTCTCGCCGTGTTCGAGTGCGTGCAGAGCCTCTCGTCAAGGAAGTTCGAATCAATGTGCCGGCCCACGAACTCGAAGGCAGGCGTGCTCGATCGAGCGATCTCTTCCGCTGGGGAACAACTGGACCGTGCAGCGTCTGCAGTGGTAGAACTCGGGATCCAGACCGAATCGGACCACAGCTCTACCTGTACTCGAACCAGCGATTGAGGGTCGGGTGGCCGGCTTGGAGAACGATCAGCCGGAGGCCTGACGACCCACTAGGTCGTACACGGTTTTCAAGGCGTCCGAAAGCGCGGCTGAGTTCTTGCCACCTGCTTCGGCCATGTCCGGGCGCCCTCCCCCGGCCCCCCCAACCAGCTTGGCAACCGCGCGAACGACGTTCCCCGCGTGAACCTTCTTGCCCGCAACGTCCTTCGTTGCCGCTGCGACTAGCGCTACTCTCCCGTTCTGGACGGTCGCCAATACAACCAAGCCGGATCCGAGCCGATTCCGGAGAGTGTCGGCAAGCGGACGCAACTGGTCGCGATCGACATCGTCGACCCTCGTAGCGAGCACGCGCATTCCGTTAATTTCCCGAGAGCGGGCGGCAAGTTCCGCGACACCCGAGCGGGCTAGCTTGGCTTTCAAGTCGCTGACTTCCCTGTCGAGCCGCTTCTTTTCCGAAAGCAGTTTGTCCAGAGAATCTACGAGACCGCCATCCCGTGCCCGCATCATCGCTGCCATGCGCTGCGCGGCAGCCGAGAGATCCCTGTACTGGTGGAAGGCACCGAAACCCGTCACCGCTTCGAGCCGGCGCACGCCAGCAGCGCTACTCGCTTCCGTTACGACCTTGAACACACCAATTTCTCCCGTACGCCCGACGTGCGTGCCACCGCAGAGTTCCGTGCTGAACTCGCCGACCGAGACGACACGCACGCTGTCCGGGTATTTCTCGCCGAAGAGCGCCATTGCGCCGCCGCGGATGGCTGCGTCGAGATCCTTGACCTCCGTGACGACTTCCGTGTCGTTCAGGATGTGCTCGTTGACCAAGTGCTCGACTTCGTCAATCTCGCCAGGCTCGAGCGTGGCGTAGTGAGTGACGTCGAATCGCAGGCGGTCCGGATCGACTACACTTCCCGCCTGTTTGACATGCTTGCCGAGGACTTTGCGAAGCGCCGCGTGCATCAGATGGGTTGCGGTGTGATTCCGGCGCGCAGCATCTCGGCGGAGCGCGTCCACACTGCCGGTAAGGCGATCTCCGACTGCAATGTCCTGGAGCATCTCGACTCGATGAACATTCGTCCCGCGGACTGGGGCCAGAACATCGAGCACGCGAGCCGCATCCTCCATTCCGAACAAGAAGGTTCCGCGATCACCGACTTGGCCGCCGGCTTCCGCGTAGAACGGCGTCCGATCCAATACGATATCGGCACGAGTCCCGGCCTTCGCGACGTCAATGGACTCGCCATCGCTTAACAGGCCAATCACTCTAAGGTCGTCTTGACGGGTGCGGTCGTAACCGATGAACTCGGAGCCGCCACGCTTTGCCAGGGCGACCAAGGCAGGTGCGGTGCCTGTCGCGCCCGAGACGCTACCCTTCCAGCTGGCGCGGGCGCGTGCCCGCTGGCCTTCCATCTCGGCATCGAAGCCCTCGAGATCAATGGCAAGACCGCGCTCGCGGGCCATTTCCTGCTGCTCGTCCAACGAAAGGCCGAACGTGTCGTACAGCCGGAACGCCGACGCTCCCGGAATGGTGCCGTTCACTACCTTGTCCAGTGCAGACTCGAACTCTCGTTCCGCAACCACGAAACTCCGCTCGTAGCGCAGCTCTTCATCCCGCACGAGCTTTGCTACGCGCTCCGCGGACTCGCCAAGTTCAGGATACGCGGGTTTCATCCTGCTGGCGACGAAGCCCGTCAGCTCATTGAGAAACAGTCCCTCAAACCCCGCTAGCCGTGCGTGTCTCAAGGCGCGGCGAATGATCTTCCTGAGGACATATCCTCGGCCGTCGTTCGCAGGCACAACATCGTCGTGCACGAGAAAGGTCGCGGCTCGGCTGTGGTCTGCCACGATGCGCAAGGCCGTGTCCGTTGCGCAGCGAGCGCCGTACTCGATTCCCAGGAGCTCTCCAGCCCGCTCGATAATTGGGAGGAAGAGGTCCGTGTTGAAGTTGGACAGCTTCTCCTGCAGGACTGCTGCAGTGCGTTCGAGCCCCATGCCTGTGTCAATCGAGGGTTTCGGCAACCGATGCAGGTTGCCGTCCGAGTCGCGATCAAACTCCATGAATACGAGATTCCAGATCTCGACATATCGGGACACGTCCGCCGGGAATGGATCGTCCGGCTCGCCGGGCTCGAGCCCTTCTGGCCCGTAATCGTAGAAGATCTCGGAACAGGGCCCGCACGGTCCGGTGTCGCCCATCTGCCAGAAGTTGTCCTTGGCCCCACAGCGGTGAATGCGCTGAAGCGGCACGCCCGCGACCTTGCTCCAGAGCTTCTCCGCCTCGTCGTCGTCCTGAAACACCGTCACGTAGAGCCGATCCTTGGGCAACCCGTAGACCTCGGTTACAAGTTCCCATGCGAACCGGATGGCGTCTTCCTTGAAATAGTCTCCGAACGAGAAATTGCCCAGCATCTCGAAGAACGTGTGGTGCCTTCGAGTGCGACCCACGTTTTCTAGATCGTTGTGCTTCCCCCCGGCGCGAACGCACTTCTGGGAGGTGGTCGCACGCCGGTATCCTCGAACCTCGTTACCCAGAAATACATCCTTGAACTGGTTCATGCCTGCGTTCGCGAACAGCAGCGTCGGATCGCGGGCGGGAACTAACGAGGAACTCGGAACCCGCCTGTGCCCCTTCTGCTCGAAGAAACGAAGGAACTGCTCGCGGATTTGGTCGCCGGTCATGAAGGTCGCTGAGGCGAGACGCCTCGATACCAGGACAGATTTCCTATTCTACTGCCTGCCCCCAAAACTTCTCTCGCCGGCGAGGATGCGAGGCGGACGGGAATAACACATTCGCCGATGTTGTCTTGGCGCGTGTTCTAGGATTGAGGGCTTTCACTCTGTAGGGAAACAATCGCTCGCGAGGATGGCGCCGCACCGGAACGACCGACAAGGCTCCGATAGTCACCTTCGATTTCCTTGACGAGGCATAGCCGCCAACGCCGGCCTGGAGAATGCGGCGATTCCGGACGTGCTTCCCCGGTTGCTGATCCCTCCAAAGCGCTGCTCGCCCGGTCGAGTACTCCAACTGTGTCAGTCTCCGCCTGCTCGCTATGTCGCGACCTCCGGTTCCATGTTGGCAGGGGGGCGCTAGACTCCATCCGCATCCCGACCTCGACGGTCACATCGATCCAGTCTCCATTCGATTGCTGCCAGGGCCCTGCCCCGCGACCCGTCACGTACCGATGAGCCTGCAGGATAGAGCCGTTGCGAATGACAGAGCTGTTCTCGCTGGACGGGATGGAGAGGACTTCTTGTCGGACAGCAACAGTGCCTGTTGGGCGGTCAAGATGGCCTGTTGCAGCGCCCCGTCGACGTTGACGAGAGATGATCACTGCTTACGCGCGAATGGCCTCGGTGGGCTGGGCTTCGCGATCCGTCGGTCCTAGGCGGTCGGTCGCTCCCATTGCCTCAAGCATGGTGTTGTACACGTCAATCGCCTCGCTGCCCACATCGAGGATCTGCCCCGTCTTGAATCTGCCGCCCCCGCTGGTAATCGCGTGGAAGACGCCGGAAAGCTCGCGCTTCACGTCAGAATGCCTGCCATCGCCGGATTCCGTCGAGACTGTGACCATCGAGTTCTCCAGGACGGACTTTCCGTTCGCGTCCTGAAGAGAATCGAGACAATTCAGGAAGTACGCGACCTCTTGCAAATGCATGTGCGCGTGAGCTCGCAATTGCTGATTGCGGGCCTCCGGCTTGAAGTCATGCCACCATTCGTGGCTGCACGCGTTCGCCCCGGAGGCGTTGCGCTGCCCCGCGTCATCGAATTCGAAGACCTTGCGTCCATCGAAGGCGTAGTCCCCCTTGATGCGCAAGCGCTCTCCTGCTGCTAGAAACGTCAGCGAGCCGAAGCGCACTCGGTCAGTCTCGACAGCTAAAGCGTACAGATCCGCCATCAACCGCCATTCGCTGGTGAGCGTTTCGAGTTTCATGTCAATCCCCTCGCCGCCCGGGTCCGCGTAGCCGCCGTGCGCGATTCGCGATCTTGGCGGCAACTGGGGCTGGTTCGGATTCCTCGACTTGGAGGCGAAGGCTCGCTCCTCGAATTCGCGGATCCGGTCCAGGTGGTCAGCCAAGCGAGACCTCGACTGAGCCCCGAGCGGCGAGCGCATTCCCGTGAAATGCTGGTACTGGCCTACGACTGAATCGAGCACGCTGCGTCGCAGCCGCATCCGACCGTCGGTCTCACCTTCCGAGAGATTGATCCGCCCGAAAACTCGATCGAATAGGTCGCGGGGCTTCTCTTGCATTGTCGCCGCCACCGTTCCGTCGTAGTTGTAGCTGTGAACGTACCTGCTCAGACGGCTTCGGCGGAAGTAGGTTCCCGCGATCAGCGTTGGCGTGACCCCTCGGGGCTGGCCCTCAGGGTAGTGGGTCTTGCGGACGACCTGGTCGATAGATGGGCCGCCGGCACGAGCTTCCCCGTTCGGTGGTTCGGCGGTGAACGCTCCGCTCGCGCCATCGAAGTGAGCGTTGATGCCCGACTCGTCGCAGCGAACTTGGTCGACATTGCGAAGGATCAGAAGCTTCTCCGCCAATGGGCCGAGAGGCTCCAAAACCCCGCTAAGGCCCTCGGCCTGCAACGGAGCCGGAATCCCGAGGCCAAAGAACACATTGAATGCCCGAACCGGGGCGGCCGAGGGGGATTCACTGGCCCTCATCTCGTCCAGCAGCGGCAGGCCGATAGCGATACCTCCGGCGCCTCTCAGTACAGTCCGCCGACCAATCCGACCTCGTTTCATGGGCGCCTCCAGCTCGTATCGTACCCGCTTGTCTAGGGCTCCGTCCCTGTTGTTCGAACCAGATCGCTTGTGACAATGGCTTCGATCAGGCTTTGGTAGGTTCCCCCGGCTGACCGGCTGCTCCGATGAATTCTCTCTACCGTCGGCGCGTCGCCAGCGACTAGGGGCCGACCGATGGCGAATTGGGTCATTTTCCGAGTGATGTTGCGCTGGACTAGATCGCTCGCGGCGAGCAGTTCCATCATTTCTGCCGCCGTGGAATAGGCGACGGGCTCAGAGGTGCCGGGAAACAGGATCTCGCCATCCTCTCGAAGGCTATTGCCGTGCTCGTCGATCTCGCTGTAGCTGCCGAGTCCATCGAACCGTTCGAGCCCGAAGGCTAGCGGCTCAAACCTGACGTGGCAGCCGCCGCACGCCTGGTTCTCCACGCGATCCGTGGCGATGGCGCGGCGTGACCGTCCAGGACTTGCCGGGACCGGGGTTGTGTCCAAACCCGCAGGAGGGGAACCTACCTCACCTGACAGCAGGTCCTTGAGCACGAAGAGGCCTCGCGTAACCATGGATGCCTCGGAGCCCCCCTTCGATAGCACCGCGCCCTGCGTGAGAATCCCGCCCCGCCCCGGCACGCCGGCAAGGTCATATCGGCGCAGGCCCGGGCCTTGGCCTTGCAATCCGTAGTGTGCAGCGAGGCCGGGCGTGAGATAGGAGAATTGCGCGTTCAGCAAATCGGCGAGCGCACGCCTTTGCTTCCAGACCAAGTCCTCGAAGAACGCGACAGTCTCGGAGCGCATGTCAGAAGCCAATTGCGGGTTCCACTTCGGAAAGTGCTCGGGATCGGGCCTCAGGTTTTCCAGCCCCCCGAGGTCCAACCACTGCGTGATGAAGTCAACCGAGCGAGTCACCGCCCGGGGGTCGGCAAGCATTCGCCTCGCATGGCGCCGCAGTTCCTCGGTGTCGTGAAGACTTCCTGCGGCCGAGGCCGCGGACAGGGCAGTGTCGGGAGGAGCCCCCCAGATGATATAGCTGAGCCTAGCGGCCAACTCGTGCGCATCGACCGGCCACGGCTTGCCGTCGCCTTTCTGCTGCTCGATCCGATATAGAAAGCGCGGTGACTGAAGCATTGCTTCAGCTACATGCCGGAGGGCGTCCCGGGGTGTGCCGCCAAAAGACTCGACCTCATCGGCAAGCGCCCGATATAGCCCGATTTCAAGCTCTGTTAGCGGACCCCGCAGGATTCTCTTTCCCATCTCTTGGATGTGAACCTCCGGATGATGGGGCCCCTCGCCCACAATCCGCTCGAAGTCCATTCGCTGGGCCACAACTTCCGCGAGCCTGGCATAGGCTTCTACGTGCCCTAGGTCCACCGTCAGGTTGTACGCGGTGTTCTCGAAGCCATCGGCCCGAAGGTCTGCCGGCAGGTAGCGCCCTGCTTCCTCCGCGACATCGACTCCGGTCGCATCGCGGATTGTCGCCAAATACTCCGAAGCCGTCAGGCGCCGGACCCAGGTGACGAGGCTGCCCTCCCTGCGAGCGTCGAAGGCCGAGTCGAGAGGCTCGGTCGACCAATGCGCACCGCCGTTGATCCATTCGGCCAGGGCCTGCTTTTCGGCGGTCGCGAGCGGCGGTCGATTCTGCGGCATCACGTCCGAATTCGCCATCAGCCACACGAGGCTCGCGTCCGCAGCCCCGGGTACGATTGCATTGCCGTGATCCCCCCCGGCAAGAGCCGTGTCGCGTCTTGAAAGATCCAACCCTCCTTGCCGAACCGCCGAGTCGTGGCAATCCATGCAGCGGCTCGCCAGCAGGGGAGCGATCCTGGACTGAAAGAGAGCCCGGTTCTGGGAGACATGCGAGCGCTCGGCGGAGGTCGGAGCCGGGCCCGCCCGGAAGTTCCGCGCGACTTCTTCCGGAAGCAGGTCGCGGCCGTAGATTGCAGTGAGGCGAAGGGTGCCAAGCCACGGCTGCTTCCCGCGCGGTCCGTTGCCGATCGTGAGGGTTGTCTTCTCCCAGTCCGAGGCGGACCCGGCGATCGTCTCCTCGGCGACGATCTCGCCGTTCAGGAACATTCGCGAGCGCCCGGTCCGGTCTCGAGTGAAAACTACATGGGCCAGCGAGGGGCCCGCACCGCCTTCCGGCGTGCTAATCGTTGCGGCCTCGCCGCTGCCAGTCTTGCTGGTGCGAAATCGTGCCTGGAACCGGCCGTCGACCTGCTCGAGCGAAAAGTTCCGCTGGTCCGTTCCGTTAGACATCGCCAGGACGACCGCTGCGCTGGATTCGAGGTCCTTGGAGGGCTCTATCCAGATCTCCACAGTGAGTTCGCCCGAGATGCGCACCAAGTCCGAGATCTGCTCGGGGCGGTCACGGGACCGAAGCCTTGTCGGCTCGGAAAGCGTCAGGGATCCTGGCGTCAGCCGGACTGCCTCGGGATCGCTGGGTGTCAGGTCCGCTGAATTCCCGAGCCCGGAGCGATCTGGGATCTTTCCGTCCACGAGGGAGCGGAAATCGAAGAGGGCGACGAGTCCACTCTCGGTCCTTGGCAACTGCTGGCCGGTCCCAACGCTGGAAGTCGCATGGATGAGGGCGAGCCAAGCCGCGCGGGCGGCAAGCAGTTGAATTGCCTTTCTCAGGGGACTCGAATAGCCGCAGTTGAAACGGACATGCTCGTGCCAATTCACGATTCGGACGCGGGGCGGGATGGTCTCGACAGATCTCCGCTCCGGTGTCCTGATTCTAGCGCCAACGCGGGTTGGGACAAGGGGTGGATGGGGATCGCACATTCGCCGATTCTGTCGGAATGCCGATCTCGAGCAATTGAGGGCCTCCATCACGCGGGTGAAGAATCACACGCAGGAAACGCGCAACCCGGAGTCCACCGACAACCCTCCCTGACTCACCCCCGATTCCGCAGACCAGCGCTTGACCCGCAACCTCTGCTTGCCGCTGCAGTCGCTGATCTGTTGGTCTTACATGAGCGGCGGGTGCCTCGGCTGCGGACACGGCGGTCCGAAAAGGGGCCGTTCGCCGTCACGGTTCGCGCGCCGCCGCTCGACTCGCTCGGCGGTGGAGGCAGGGCGTGCTCGCTGGGATCAGCCAAGGGCTGGCGTCGAATTCGCGTGCCTCGTCTGATGCATCGGGAACTGGAGCTTCGACTTCGCGCTACAGGCCGGTTGCCGCCCACTCCCGCAGGTTCTCCGGGACCACGCCGGAGATCATCGACACACTATCGGCACCAGCCACGAATGCGTCCCCGGCATTGCCCGGAATGATGCCGCCAATTGCGACCAAGGGCTTGTCCGTCAGCGACCTGGCAATCCGCACGCCCTCCAGTCCGACCACGGGATCCGGATTCCGCTTGCTAGCAGTCCGGAACACCGGACCGATGGCGAGGTAGTCGGCCAACCGGCACTCCGCAGCGGCAAGTTGACTCGCGTTGTGGGTCGAATACCCGAGAATCATGCCCTCGCCTACAAGCTGGCGCACGAGGTCGACAGGCAGGTCGTCTTGCCCGACATGAACTCCGTCAGCGCCAAGAGCCATCGCAATGTCCGCGCGGTCGTTGACGATGTAACAGACTCCAGCGGCTCTGAAGATCCGTCCAACTGCCGCAGCTTCGTCGTACAGGCGTCTGGTGAAGTCACCCTTGTGGCGATACTGCGCTATTCTCGCGCCAGCTTCCGAGAGAGCTTCCGCCATGCCCACCGCGCTCGATCCAGTCAATTGGAGATGCGCGGTGTCGAGTATCGGATACACTCGCGGAAACCGCGCGAGGGTCGCTGACTTCCGCGGTGGCGGGATGTCCATGGGCAGCTCCGAACTCAACTGCAGGTGCGCGGGCCGGACTCCGACCCCGGAATCTAGCGAATCTCGAGAATCTCCTTCTCCTTGACGACTCCGGCCTTTTCGATGTCTTGTACGGAGGCGTTGGTGACCTTCTGGATTTCTTCCAAGCCGCGCTTATTCTCGTCCTCGGAGATCGCCTTGGCCTTCTCGAGCTTCTTCACGGCTTCGTTCGCATCGCGACGGATGTTCCGCACCGCAACCTTATGCTGTTCGACTACCTTGTGCAGCTGCTTGACGAGATCGCGGCGGCGCTCTTTGGTCAGCGGCGGCACAACAAGCCGAATGATCTTCCCGTCATTCGCCGGGTTGATTCCGAGGTCCGAGATTCGAATCGCCCTTTCGATTGCTGCCATTTGCGACACATCCCAAGGCTGAATTGTAAGGGTCGTCGAATTCGGCGTCGACAGCGTGGCCATTTGGCTCAGCGGGGTCGGAGTTCCGTAGTAGTCAACAACGATGGAATCGAGCAGGGCGATCGACGCTCGTCCAGTACGGATGGATGCCATGGCGCGGCCTAGGTCATACACCGACTTTGCCATGCGCTCCTTGGTTTCCGCCTTGATTTCCTCGACGGTCTCGCCATGGATGTGTGTCATGCGATTCCTTCCTCCAAGGGATCCAGCCTAAGCCACCAAGGTGCCGAGGATCTCGCCGCGGGCTATGCGGGCCAAGCTGCCTCGAGCACCTAACTCGAACACTAGCACCGGCAGGCCATTGTCGCGGCACATCGCGATGGAGGTCGCGTCCATGACACCTAGCCGTTCGCCAAGTACCTGATCGTACGATATTCTGCCATAGATCTTGGCGTCCGCGTGGATCGCCGGATCCTTGTCGAACACTCCACCAACCTTGGTGCCCTTGGCTAGCAGATCCGCCCCAATCTCGACCGCCCTGAGTGAGGCGGCGGTGTCCGTCGTGAAGTAGGGATTCCCCGTTCCCCCGCCAAAGACGACTGTAGTGCCCTCATCGAGCGCGGCCACGGCCGCCGACCGGCTGTACGGCTCAACTGCAGACTCCATCCGGATCGCGCTCATGGCTTGCGCCGGAACGCCCTTGGCTCGCAGGGCGTCGGTCAAGGCCATGGCGTTGATGACCGTGCCCAGCATGCCCATGTAGTCTGCCGTGAGACGGTCAACGCCCGATTGAGCCATAGCTGATCCGCGAACGAAGTTCCCGGCACCAATCACCACCGCAATCTGCGCGCCATGGGCGCAAGCTCCCTCGATTTCGCCGGCCAGCCAGACCAGCCTCGCGGGCTCGATTGCACCCGGGCCCGAGCCCGCGAGCATCTCTCCCGAGAGCTTAAACAGAATCCGACTTGGCTTCTCCATTCGCTGACCCGCCCTATCGTATCCGGAACACAAGCCGGACGGGACGGCTAGGAGTCCTCGCCCACCTTGAACCGCTCGAATCGCCGAACGGTCATGTTTTCACCCAACTTGGCGATCGCGGTCTGAATCAGGTCCCCAACTGTGCTCGATGGCTCCTTGACGAACGGCTGGTCGACCAACACGATCTCTTCGTAGAACTTGCCCATCCGACCGTCCACAATCCGGTCGACGACTCGCTCCGGCTTGCCTTCCTGCAGTGCCCGGTCGCGCTGGATCTGACGCTCTTTCTCAACCACGTCTGCAGGAACCTGGTCACGAGTTATGTATTGCGGGTCGGCCGCCGCGATCTGCATCGCGACATCCTTGACGAGTCGCTGGAACTGGTCCGTCCTAGCCACGAAATCGGACTCGCAATTCACTTCCACCAGCACGCCCAGCTTTGCCCCGGCGTGGATATAGCTGCCGACCACGCCCTCGTTCGCCGCGCGGCCACTCTTTTTTTGGGCTATCGCTACGCCGCGCTTGCGCAGGGCGATCTCGGCCGCGGCCATGTCTCCGCCTGCTTCGACGAGTGCCTTCTTGCACTCCATGAACCCCGCGCCGCTCTTGTCGCGCAGTTCCTTCACTTGCTTCGCGCTAATCGCCGCCATGGCACACCTTACCTTCCAGAACTCCCCACCAAATTCAAGGTCCCTAACCGAGGCCGATCAAGCTTCGACCGTCTCGGCGGCGGATTCCGCCCTGGCCAACGCTGCTTCGGAATCCTCATCCGCCTGCTCCGATTCGGGAGGCGGTATCATTGCGCGACCTTCGACGACCGCCTCGGCAACCTTCTTGGTGTAGAGCCAGATGGACCGCAACGCGTCGTCGTTGCCAGGAATCACGTAGTCCACCACGTCGGGATTCGAATTCGTGTCGACCACCGCGATGACCGGAATGTTCAGCTTGCGTGCCTCGTGGACGGCAATCTCTTCCTTCCGGGTGTCGATGATGAAAACCATGTCCGGTAGTCCAGGCATGTCCCTGATCCCCGCGATGTTGGCATCCAGCGCTTTCCGCTCGCGCTCCAAGCGCGAGATCTCCTTCTTGCTGCGCCCCTCGTAGCCCTCGTCCTCCGAAAGTCGCTGCAATTCCTTGTAGCGGTCGAGCGATTTCTGGACGGTCACCCAGTTGGTCAGCAGCCCGCCGAGCCAGCGGTGGTTGATGTAATACATCCCGCAGCGCTTGGCCTCCTCCGCGATGGCCTCCTGCGCCTGGCGCTTGGTGCCGACGAACAAGATGACCTTGCCCAGGCTCGCCTGCTCTGTGACGAACTGGAGCGCTTCCTTGAAGTTCTTCAGTGTCTTCTGGAGGTCGATGATGTGGATGTTGTTGCGCTCGCCGAAGATGAACTCCTTCATCTTCGGATTCCAGTGCCTGGTCTGGTGCCCGAAATGAACGCCGGATTCGAGCAATTCTTTCATTGTGATTTGCGACACGTTACCTCCGATGCTGGCTGTGCGCAGTTTGTCGGCAGCTTGGAACAAGCCGCCCCGCACGGCAAGGCCCCTCCAAGCAGGATTTGGACCCCGGCCGCAATTCGCAGCGCCTCTGAACGGGCGCCTAGCGCTTCGAGTATTGGAATCTCTTCCTCGCCCCCGGCTTGCCGTATTTCTTGCGCTCGTGCTTGCGCGGATCGCGGGTCAGGTAGCCGCCCTTCTTGAGAAGCGGCCTGAGCTCCGCGTTATAATTCTGCAGCGCACGCGCGATCCCAAGGCGCACCGCGTCGGCCTGGCCGCTTTTGCCGCCGCCGTGTACGAGCACCAAGGCGTCGAACTTTCCGTCCGTCTCGCTCGCCATCAAAGGCTGCCGCACCTTAGACTTGAGCAACTCGCCGGGAAAGTACTCCTCGGGCGCCTGGCTGTTGATCTGGATCTTGCCCGACCCGGGACGCAAGAAGACGCGCGCCACGGCCGTCTTGCGCCGGCCGGTGCCTAGATACTGCTGCTGAGTGGTCAACGAGATGATTCCCTTCCTAGGTGCCTAGAGTTGCCACGGCTTGGGCCGCTGCGCTTGATGCGGATGGTCCGAACCCGAATACACCTTGAGCCTTGTCCGCAACTGCCGGCCTAGCTTGTTCTTGGGGAGCATGCCTGCCACGGCGCGCTGCACTAGCCGCTCCGGATGGCGCTCGCGCACCTGCCTTACCGTCTCCTTCTTCAATCCGCCGGGATACCCGGTGTGCCGATAGTAGACCTTGTCGGTCTCCTTGTTCCCGGTCAGGCACACCTTTTCGGCATTGACGACGATGACGAAGTCGCCGGTCTTCAGGAACGGGGTGAAATCCGGCTTGTGCTTGCCGCGCAGCAGCGTGGCAGCCTGGGTCGCCAGCCGTCCGAGGGTCTTCCCGTCGGCATCCAGAACGTACCATTCATTGGTGACTTCAGACGCTTTCGGGACGTAAGTGTTGGTCGACATGGTCGGATCGGTGGTCTAGCGGATACACTACACCCGTCAAATCCATAGTAGCGCGGTTCTTTGGCGGAGGTCAAACTCCATGCTGCGAAGTGCTGAAACTGTCCTTGCCGTGAACTAGTGCCTGCGGCGGAAATCCGTATTTCGTTGATATCCAATGGATTTTGGCGATTTCCGGCGGGTGAAGATGAGGCGGATCGGGCGCGCACGGCGAGATTCGTCTCAATTTGCGATTATCTTCGGTGGTAAACCGTCTTGCGAACTGTTTTTAATGGGGATTATATACGAAAGTAGCCAAATTCACGATTTCCAGCTTGTGGGGGATCTGTAGAAATCCATCTACCGCAATGACTTGCGCGGCATGACGCGACGAATCCGCACCGGGGCTACTAGCGCCTTGATCGCATCCTCGAAGGTGCCCTTGAGTCGCAAGTCCTTGCGCAGCTCCTCTGCGCTCGGCTGGTAAGACGGATCGGGCACTTCGACTTCGCGGGGCTTGGGAGGGGGCTTCCGTGTCTTCATCTGCCTCTATATCATCCCTTGTTGCTGGAGCTTGGCCACGAATGCAGCCTGATCGATGGTTCCCTTCATGGAGTTGCAGGCATTACAGAGCAACTGAAGGTTGTCCAGGTGGTCGGTGCCTCCACGCGATTTCGGGATGATGTGATCCACCGTTAGATTCCGAAAGGGGAAGTGGATACGACAGCCGGCGCAGTGACCCTCCTGCTTACCGTAGAGCGTGTGGCGGTGCGTCCTGTACGGCGGTAGTTCCCCAACGTCGGTGCGCTTCGGGATGTCCTTCCGATGGTGAACATCCGGCAATCGCCCGCCATGCAGCAACGCTCCGTCGTCAGATGCATTCTGGAGTCTCGACAGAACCAGTTTCACTGCGAGAGCGGACAGGTCAATGCCGATCCACTGGCGATTCAGCGTCTCGGCGGCCACCAAGGCCGTGGCGCAGCCGCAGAACGGGTCCAGCACCATGTCGCCCTCGTTGCTCGATGCAAGGATGATCCGCTGCAGAAGGGCAAGCGGCTTCTGAGTGGGGTACCCGGTGCGCTCTTTCGCTTGCGAGTTCACGGGCGGGATGTCAGTCCAGACATCCGGGGGAACCTCGCCGGGGCTTGCGGCCAGATAACGCTTGAGGCTTGGTGTCCCGCTGGCAGCGAAAACGATCAGGCCCAGCTCGTCGAGCATGTCGAGCCGAGCCAGCACGCCCTGTTCGGCCCGGTATCCGGGAATTAGACGTGCTTCGATCCAAGCGGCGTAATCCCCGGTCCTCGGCACGCTCCAGCACCGCCCGATGCCCCCCGGATCGTAGCCTTTCCAAGGCTTGCCGGACTCCCCCTCGGAAAGCCCCGGCCCGGTAAGGTCGCTAAGACGGTACAGCCCCCTTTCGTCTTTGTGCCGGTACTTCGAGGAAACGTTCGAAGCGGACAGCGGGACGCGGGCGGCGTCGCGCCGGATGGCAGCTCCATAGAACAGCAGCCGGTCCGCCGTGCGTCCGAAGCGCCCGGCGTCGTTGTGGTTGCCGATCCGCTTCCAGATCACCTCGTTTCGGAACGATGCCCGCTCGAACACCGCTTCCATCAGCACTCGCAGCCAGTGCGCTGCCGAATCGTCGCAATGCAGATAGATACTGCCGGTGCGTTTCAGAACGCGCCGCAGTTCGAGCAGGCGTACGGCCATCATCGTCAGATAGGCCTGCATGCCCTTGCTGTGGGCCATCCCGGCCGTCTCGATGACGCGAGCCGCGGCGGGTTCCCGGTCGGCGATCAAGCCGATCCACGCGACATCCACATCATCGAGCGTCCACGCATCCTTGAACGCGGCCCCGGCCGCTTCCGAGCCGATGGGCGCAGCATAGTCGCGGTTCGAGTTGAACGGCGGATCGAGGTAGATCAGGTCCACGGAATCCGAGTTGATCCCGCGCATTATGTCGAGGTTGTCCCCGGTGAACAGGGTGCGGTTCTTAACGTTCAGTGCCACTACGCCACCGCCACTGCCCTTGCACCGGACTTCAAGCCGTTGTCCTTGATCAGCGCCTTGTAGGTGAGCCGCTTGCCCTCCATCCCGCGCCGAAGGGAACCGATCTGCGCGATGGTGTCCAGATCGCGGACGTTGTGGCGGCCGGAGAACTCCTGCACGTACCGATCCAGATGCTTGGGAGACAGCTTGTGGAACGTGCCGGTGTGCGCCCTCTTGAGCAGGGACCACAGGCTCTCGATGCCGTTGGTATGCACGTCCCCCTTGACGTACTCGCTCAGCGAGTGCTTGACCGTATCGTGGTCGAACGGAAGGGACTCGTAAGCTGTCGCATCGTCGGTGTAGACGGTGGCTTGCCCGTCCGCATGGTCCTTGACGAATCCTTGCAGCGTTTCCGCGTCGGTCGACTGGATGACTGTCGCTGCGACCTGATTCGTCTCGCGGTCCTTCGCGCCCACGACCGCCGTCTTGCCGACCGGTCCGCGACCCGTGTCCGCCAGTTCCTTGCGCTTCGCGTTGCTCATGTTCTTGCGCTTGCCGCCCAGGTAGGTTTCGTCCACCTCGACCGGTCCCGAGAACAGCTTGCTGTCCTCCGACAATGCGGCACGCAGCCGCTGAGCGAGAAACCAGGCGGACTTCTGGGTGATCCCCAAGTCGCGGTGCAGTTTCATGCTCGACACGCTCTTGAGGCTGGTCATGACCAGGTACGCGGCAACAAGCCAGTCCTGATAGCCGATCTTCGAGCCTTCCATGACCGTGTCGGTCTTGGTGCTGAACATCTTGCGACAGACCTTCTCACGGCACCGGAAGGGCATTGTGGGATGCTTCGCGCCTGTCTGCACGTTCAACGACCCGCAGTTCGGGCAGCATACGCCTTGCGACCAACGCTGCTGGATGAACCACTGCTCCGCCGACTCGTTGTCGGGGAACATCCGCATGATCTGCTTGAGCGTGATGCCCTTTCGGAATGCCTTGCCCGGTGCCTTCTTTCTCATACCTTCATCTTACAGGAAAGTATCCAAATTGTCAAGCTGGAAATCGTGAATTTGGCTACTTTCGTAGCCGGGTAGGAGAGGTCGTTACCGAGCCTCTCCCCCCACGGAACCGAGCGTGCGCGTCTAACGCACTCGGTTCTTCGCATGGCAGATTCGCGCTTGCGCTCCGTTCGGCTATCCATGGCTGTTCCGTGTACGGGGTGTTCGGAACTCAAGTTTCCGTCCCGTTTCCCTTCCATGGCCCTGCTCATGCGACGCCCCCCTTTCCTCGGACGGGTCCCGGCGGCCCCGGTTCCCCGCCGTCAGCGGTACTACGAAGGCGCTACGACTCCCCGCACTGCATCCCTTCGGCTTATTGGTTCGCCAGCCGGTACCACGCTGTGCCTGCTTGTTCGCTCCCGGTCCCCCGCAGGCAGGGGCGGGCCCGGACCCTTTGTTTCGGCCAGTGGTCCATGTTCCGGCCTTTCCGCGTGGACAGTGACGGGGCCTCCCAGGTTCCCCGGCGAGCCATCCCGTGGCTATGCGGACGTTCTCTGACCCCGGACGACCCGCTGCGCCTCGCCTGTAGCGGCGCTCGCGGTGCTGCCCCCGCAATTATAAAAACGAAGGCGTCGACATTGAGGATTTCGGGGCTCAATAGCGTCGCTTCACCACCCGCTGTGTACGCTTCACGACGTGCGTTGCCGCACGCCATGGCCGGGTAGGAGAGGTCGTTACCGAGCCTCTCCCCCCACATAATGTGGAGTTTCCAGTAATGTGCAGTTGCTTCTGTAAGCCCATGCAATAGTTCGTTGTCCTCGATTTTTACTACACATTACTGAGATCGTGACACGGGTGCCTCGGCGGCACCGTTTCCCGACCAAGGAGGTCACGATGTTCATTGACTTGTTTCCGCGGGCCCATGCCCGCTTCCTGAATCTGCCGCTGCTCGGCGGTTTCCTCGAGGATCTGGCCCAGTGGCTGGCAGCCAAGGGGTTTGCTCCCGCAGCGATCCGCCGGCGTATCTGGAAGGCACCCGTGCTCGAACAGATGCTGGCCTCGCTCGCAATCCGCAATCTCGGTGAGCTTTCGCAAGAGCAGTTCCTCTCGCTGGCTCCCCGCCCGGCACGCAACCAGCCCGACCTGTCTGCGCTCGTGCGGTCCATGGCCGCCTTCCTCGCTGGCAGCAGCCTGTGGCGGGTTGTGGATCCAACCCCCAGCGAACTCCTCGTCCGTGCCTATCTCGAGTTCCTCCGGCAGGTGCGCGGCCTCGCCGACTCGACAACCCGCCATCATCGGCGCACGGCCCTCGGACTACTCACCTTCCTCGGCTTCGACGACCGCCCCCAGCTGCTCAAGACGCTCTCCGCGCAGCCCATCGAAGCGTTCGCCCTGCACCATGCTGCGACCCTCGGGCGCGGCAGCCTGCAGCACCTTGTCGCCCAACTCCGCTGCTTCCTGCGCTTCCTCGCCGGCCGCGGCGACGTGCCGACTGGCCTCGACGCCTGGCTCGACACTCCGCCGACGTATCGCGACGAGCAACTCCCGCGAGCCCTGCCCTGGGCATCCGTGCAGGCGTTGCTGGCGGAGATCGATCGCAGCACCCCGCTCGGACGGCGCGACTATGCCATGTTCCTGCTGCTGGCCACCTACGGCCTGCGCGCGAGCGAAGTCGCCGCCCTGCAGTTGGACTCCATCCTCTGGCGGAGCGGTCAGATTCGTCCCAGTCGGCCCAAGGCCCGTCAGCCCCTGGTGCTGCCTCTGACCGACGAGGTGGGGGCCGCCTTGCTGGACTACCTGCGGTTGGGACGCCCTCGCTGCCAGCATCGCAGGGTGTTCCTCAGTTCCCGTCAGCCGGTGCTGCCCCTGCACTCATCCGCTGTGCGGGCAGCGTTCAGACGCCGGGTGCAGCGCAGTGGGATCGAGTTTCCCGCAGCCGGGACCCACGGCGTGCGACATGCCCTCGCCCTGCACCTACTGCGCGGCAACGAGTCCATCGAATCGATTGGCGGTCTGCTCGGCCATCGCAGCCTGGCCACCACTGGCCAGTACCTGCGGGTCCACGACGACGATCTCCGGGCCGCCGCGCTGGACCTGCCTCGGCACGACGCGGAGAGTCGTCCATGAGCGCCCCCGCACAGCCCTCCCCGCTCGGCACGGCGATCACCGCCTACATCGACCGCCAGCGTTCGCTCGGTTTCAAATACGACAACGAGGCCCGGATTCTCCGCGAGCTTGACATCTTCCTCGCCGAGCGCGGCCACGGCGAACTGACCAGCGAGGGCTTTCAAGGCTGGGCCCTGACGCTGGAGCCGCTCACGCCCCAAGGCCGACTCAAGAAGATGCGGATCGTCCGCAACTTCACCCTGCACCATGGCCGCACGGCACCGGATTGCTTCGTCCCGGACCCGTCCCAGTTCCCGTCACCGGCCCCTCCCCCAGCGCCGTGGATCTTCACCGAGCAACAGGTGCTGGCCCTGTTGGAGCAGACCGGACGACTGCCGTCTCCTGCCCAGTCCCCCTTGTGCCCCCATGTGTACCGCCTGGCGGTCGTCCTGCTGTACACCGCGGGCCTGCGGCGCGGCGAACTCCTGCGGCTCTGTGTCGGCGACTATGACCCCTGCCGCCACACTCTGCTCGTGCGCGTCTCGAAGTTCCACAAGTCGCGCCTGGTCGCGCTCTCCGGCACTGCCTGGCGGGAACTGGACAGCTACCTGCAACGAAGGCAGTGCTTCCCCTGTACCGCAAGCTCCCCCTTGCTCGCCCATGGCCCGCAGGCCGACCAGGCCTACTCCGGATCGCGCTTCGGCAAGGCCTTCCGACAGCTTTGTCGGGAGGCCTCCGTCCTGACCGACAGCGGCAGGCCGCCCCGCGTCCATGACCTGCGTCACAGCTATGCCGTTGCCGTGCTGCTGCGCGGCTATCGGAGCAGCGGCAACCCGCAGGCCGTGCTACCGGTCCTGTCCAGGGCCATGGGGCATGTCTCGCTGGCCTCGACCGCTTACTACCTGTCCCTGATCGATCCCATTCTTGAGCAGGCCGCCCAACGGGTCGCCGACCACGTTGGCTCCGTCTTGACGGGCCATGCGGGAGGCCGGCATGACTGACCCCCTCCCCAACGCCCTGGGCCAGGCCCTGCGCGGCTTCCTCGCGGAAGAACTCCCCCACGTCCGCAGTCTCAGCCGCCACACGATCCGCTCCTTCCGCGACACGCTCAAACTCCTGCTCGTGTTCCTCGCAGGCCATCTGCAGCGATCCGCCGCGACCCTCGATTTCCCCGATCTTTCCCGGGAGCACCTGCTCGCCTTTCTCCTGCACCTCGAGCGCGACCGGGGCAACTCGGCGGCCACGCGCAATGTCCGGCTAGCGGCCCTGCACTCCTTCGCCCGCTACGCCGCACCCCTGTTCCCGCTGCACTGCGGGGTCTGCCAAGTCATCTTGGCGATCCCCTTCAAACGCTGCGACCAGCGCACCGTCGAGTATCTCGAACACAACGAGATGCAAGCCCTGCTGGCCACCCCAGACCGCTCTACGCCAGCCGGATTGCGCGACCATGTCCTGCTACTGACGATGTACAACACGGGTGCGCGGGTCCAGGAGATCCTGGACCTGCGCCCCTGTGATCTGCAACTGGAGCGTCCCCGCCAAGCTCTGCTCCACGGCAAGGGCGGCAAACAACGTTATTGCCCTTTGTGGCAAGAAACCGCTGCCCTGCTGCGCGAGCTGATCGGAACCCTCGACTGTCCGGCCGACACGCAGCCGCTGTTCCGCAATCTTCGCGGTCAGCCCCTGACCCGCTTCGGGGTGCGGCACATGCTGGCCAAACATACGGCTGCCGCTGCGCATTCCGTGCCGACACTGGCGCGCAAACGCGTCCATCCCCACGTGCTGCGCCACACCGCTGCCTCACATTTCTTGCAGGCCGGTGTCGATCTGGTCACGATCGGGCGTTGGCTGGGTCACGCCAGCATCTCGGCGACCAGCGTCTATGCCGAAGTCGACCTGGAATCGAAACGCCAAGCCGTGAGCAAGGCCAAACCGCTCCTGAACACCGAACCTGCCTCTGGAAACTGGCGCAGCAATGCCGACCTCCTGAGCTGGCTGGAAAGCCTGTAGGCTCGGGGCGATCATCCAGTAATGTGGAGTTGCGAGCCACTCAAGTTACGAATGGCCAGTGACTTACGGAAGCAACTGCACATTACTGGAAACTCCACATTATGTGGGAAATGTTCAGCTGAACATTTCCCACAGAACCGAGCGTGCGCAATTGACGCACTCGGTTCTTCGTATGGCAGATTCGCGCTTTTCGCTCCGGACGGCTATCCCCGGCGGTTCCGTGGACGGCTTTAGCGGGACTCTAGTTCCCGCGCCGTGTCCCCTCCGGGGTCCTGCTCATACGACGCCCCCCTTTCCTCGGACGGGTCCCAGCGGCCCCGGTTCCCCGTCGTCCTCAGTACTATGAAGGCGCTACGATTCCCTGCACTGCGTCCCTTCGGCTGATTGTTTTCGCCAGCCGGTACCACGCGCTGCCTGCTCGTTCGTGTCCGCCGAGGCGCTCCCTCCATCCCGCAGACCGAGGACGGTGGCCGGGGCCTTGCTGTGAGCCGGGCATCCCATTGCGGCTCCTTCACACGTGGACAGTACAGGGCCTCCCAGGTTCCCTGGCGAGCCTTCCCGTGGCTCTGCGATCGCTCTCCGACCCCGGCCGGCCCATCCGCGCCTCGCCTTTCCCGGCACGGACGGTGCTGCCCCCACTGTGTTGACGATGAAGGCGCCGACGATGAAAGCATTTCGGGGCTCAATCACGCCGCTTCGCCACCCGTTGTGTACGCTTCACAACATCCGTTACCGCATGCTATGCAACACGCACTTCCGGCTGGTGGGCTGCACCTTTGCCGGACGGGAGTCGAACCCGCTGGCTCGCGATGAAAGGTTTCAGGTAACTACTCACACCTCTGTTAGTGTCGGGCCATCGTGTTGCTTGACCGTGTCGGCAGCGTGGCCGTCGAGCGCGATTTGGATGGCGACGAGAGGATTGTAGCCGAGCGCGGCCATGGACTGTAAGTAGCTGGAGATGCGTGCATAGGCCTCGCCGTAGGCTTGCGTTCGAAAGCAGCCCGACACTTTCATTTTCACTTTCGCCATTCTGAGTGCGCGCTCTGCGGCGTTGTTGGTAAAGCTCACATGCGGATCGCGCAGGAAGCGCAGCACGGACGCTTCGTGCTGGGCGAGCCGCTCGTGCAGGTTGTGGGCAGCGGATTTGGCGATCCGTCCGCGTTGGCCCTTGCTGCGTGGCGGGATCGCGGGCAATTCCTTAGCGTCCTGGGTCAGGATGGTGCGGTAGCGCTTGCGCAGGGCCTTGCATGCGGCTTCGCTCAAGACCTTGCTCTGGCTGCGATTGAGCTTGTGGCAGGCCTCTTGCAGCAGGGCTTTCAGCAGGCGCGCCCAGCGGTACTTGCTGGACTCGACAATGAAGGTCAGTTCGCGGACCAAATGGGCGCCGCAGAGCTGGTGCCGGCATTGCTCGTAGCCGAGGTAGGAGGCCCAGCAGTCGTGCACCAGGGTGCCGCGAAAGCGGGGGATGAGGCCGATCGCCTCGATGGCTGCCTTGCCGCGCTTGGGATGCAGGAACTTCAGCGTCAGCGACCCATTGGCGAGCACATGCAGCCAATGGTTCTTGCGGTCGACTCGCAGGCCGGTTTCGTCGGCATGCAAGGCCGGAGATGCCAGCAGGCGGGCGCTGGCGGCCGCTTCCCAAGCTTGCAGTGCCGCGTGCAGGCGGCGGATGTAGCCGAGGCAGGTGGCCTCGGACAAGCGCAGGGAGGAGATCGCCCGGACCAGCTCGACGGTGCGCCGCAGGGAGAGCATATGGGCCACCAGCAGGTTGATGATGAAAGCCTGCAAGCCGCTGCCATACTGCACCGGCCCCGGCATGCTAGCGGGGAACGCTCCCTTGTTGCGGGCCTGACAGTCGGGGCATTGCTTGACCTCGGCCTCGACACGCTGCTCGATCACCTGAAACACGATGTCGTACAGGACCCGGCGTTCCCGGTCGCTGGGAGCGACCTCCGACAGATCGGCGCCACAGCTGTCACAGGTCTCGACGGTGACCGTTTCCTCGGTGGTGACCTTCTGCAGATTGGGGCCGGTCTGGTCGTTGGCCTTGGCGGCCCGCTTGGCCGGGCTGGCCCGCTGCGCGGTTTCGTCCTGCTCCACCTGCGAGGGCGGGATGCTGGAGTTGCGGCTGTTCTTGCGGGTGGTCTTTTCGAGCAAGACCGCCAGCAGCAGGGTCAGCAAGGGCATCAGGACCCGGAACACGGCGTCGGCTTCGGGCGACACTTTGCCGCTCTTGCGCAGAGCCGCGATCTGCTGCTTGGCGGCCTCCAGTTCCGCGCGCAGGAACTTGTCGTTCAGCGTCGCCATCACTCGGCCTCGACCGCCATCAGGGCGGCCAGCACCGCCAGGCGCTCGCCCGGCTCCATCGCCGCATAGCGCTGCGCCCAGTTCGCGGCCTTGCGCTGGATGCACTGGCGGTGCGTGAAGTTCCGGCCCGCATAGCGGTGCCAGTGCACGCGTCCCGGCGCGAAGTTGCACCAGACCTTCTCGGTCACCACCCCGGCCTGGTTCATCACCTGCAGCGACAGGCTGTGCCAGTCCGGCAGAGCCCGCTCGTACAGGTCCGAGGGGTAGCCGGAGAGCATCACCGCACAGGGCAGGCCTGTGAGCAACGCCAGCAGTTCCTCGTGATCGGCCTGCGTGTAGTCATAGCGGTAGCGGCGCTGCGCTTGGCGGGCGCCGTGCAGATAGGGTGGGTCGCTGTAGACCAGTTCGTCGCCCGCAAACGGGAAGTCGGACAGAAAGCGGTGGCAGCACCCGTGCACCAGTTCCACCTCGTAATCGCAGCGGAACGCCCGGATGGAGCGGGCGCTGCGATCAATGCCGATGTTCCTCAGGGCCGGCGGTTTGCGCTGCATGATCGCGCCGCCACCGAGATGGGTCTCGATATAGGTGCCATGCGGCGGCATCGCTGCGATCAGCGGCTGGCACAGACCCGAGGTCGCCTTCGATCCGTACCAAGCTCCCATCGCCGCGTCCTCCGCCGAAGGCTCCGTTAGCAAGCAGCATAGGCGGTCACAATGAGGTTGTCAAGCAAAAAACCCGCTAGGTCCGGAATGCCGCCGATTGCCGGTCAGGACGGTTCCCGCTCAGCGACAGGTTCCCGACACGAACAACCGCACGAAACCTGACCGGATACAAGCGCAAGCATTGACCCGAGTGACGTCAGGCGAAAGGACAAATAGTCAAAAAGGGGCCTGAGTAGTTACGAACAAAGTAGATTACCATGCCTATCGCTATGACAACGAGTCCCCTGTACTTCCAGGACAGAAGATCCTCCAAGAACAGCAACACTCCTCCCAAGGTAATCACTAAGCCAACCTGCTTCCACTGCACTGCTCCAACATGCTACTCCACGAGCCCACAGGTGCCCTGCCTAGCCAGCGATGTAATTCCCGTCACAGAGAAGACGCTCCGCAACGTGCCAGTGCCGCTGGGCCGGAATTACCAGATGCTGTTCCTGACCCTGCCGGGATTCTCGCCTCCCCAGAACGCGCACTCCGTGCCGACCAACCCGAGCCGAGCGGTGCGTTTCTCGGTGAACGGCACCAGCCGGTCGAACAACAACACGCGCATCGACGGCGCATCCTCGACCAACATCTGGGTGCCGCACATGACCGGCTACAACCCGGCGCTGGAGTCGATCGAGACTGTCAATGTCGTGACCAATTCGTTCGACGCCGAGCAGGGGCTCGCCGGCGGAGCCGCGATCAACCTGCAAATCAAATCCGGCACTAACCAGATTCACGGGTCGGCGTTCGAATACCACATGAACCAGCACCTGAAGGCGTACCCGTACTTCAGCAATCGCAATTCGGGAAAGCCCAAGCTGGTCAACAATCAGTTCGGCGGCACGGTCGGCGGCCCGATCAAGAAGAACAAGTGGTTCTACTTCTTGAGCTACGAGGGAACGCGCGAGTCCCAATTCGCGCAGCGGTTCATCGACATGCCGACGCAGGCGATGCGTTTCGGCGACCTGTCGGGCGCACCCGATCCAATCTTCGACCCGTTGACGGGGATCCAAGACCAGGCCCACGGAGACTACGCGAAGGACCGGATGCCGTTTCCGAACAATACGATCCGGCCCGACCGGATCGACTCGGGGGTTCGTAATATGATTCATGATTCCGCCTTCCCGAATCCGAACCGGCCCGGAAGCGGCTCGCTCGGGTTAACCCAGAACTACATCGCCGACGGTTCGACAACCTTTTTCCGCGACACGCTGGACGCCAAGACGAACTTCCATCTCACGGACAACACGACCGGCTTCATTCGCTTCAGCACCCTGGACTACCGGATGGCGAACGCCCAGACGCTCGGGCAGTTTGGCGGCAACCGGCTGCACCCGACGAACTCGAATCCGGGGACCGGCTTCGGGAACACCTACTCCGGCACAATTTCGATCACCCACGTGGTGACACCAACCTTCCTGATCGACGGCTACTACGGCTACACGCTGGTGGACACGAATGTCGAGCAGCAGCGCCTCGAAGAGAACCTTGGCTGGACGGTGCTGGGCATCCCCGGCCTGCAGTCGGATCGGTTCATTGATGGCGGCTGGCCGAGACTACGGATCGATGGCTTCGAAGGCCTTGGCATGTCGAACAGCTTCCAGCCGTACTACCGCTCCGACCCGCAGAACCAGTTCGTGTTCAACGGCAACTGGACCAAAGGCACGCACAACATTCGCTTCGGAACCGACATCTACCTCCAGGACTTGGACCACAACCAGCCGGAATTCTCCGGCGGCACGGGCGCCGCCTCGGGAGAGTTCCGCTTCCGGCAAAACACGACCGAACTGCGGGGCGGCCCGCGAGGCAACGACTACAACGCCCAGGCGGCGTGGCTTCTCGGATTCCCCCAGCGCGCAGGCAAAATCTGGCAATTCGACGAAAACGGCTACTTCACTCGCACGAAACTACTCAGCTTCTACGTCCGCGGTCGCTGGCAGATCACGCCCAAGCTGACGTTGTCTTACGGCTTGCGCTATGAGATCTATCCGTTCCCGACCCGAGCCACCCGCGGCTTGGAGCGGTACGACTTCGACAACAACAAGATCTGGGCTTGCGGGGCGGGCAGCATTCCGGTGGATTGCGGAATCGACATCGGAAAGCACAATGTGGTGCCTCGGATGGGGCTTGCCTACCGCATGACCGACGACACGGTCGTTCGAGTCGGCTACGGAATTACGGTAGATCCGTTCAATTGGGCGAGGCCGTTGCGGACGAACTTCCCGATCATGGCAAAGGACGGTCCGGGCCTGCCGAGCAGCTATGGATACTCCACTACCCTTCGTCAAGGGCTCGACGTTATCAACGAGCCGGATCTAGGGGGACGGCGTTCTCGACCTGCCTTTGAGCACCGTCGTGAGGACGATGGACACCAAGAATCTCACGCGTGGCTACATCCAGTCATGGAACTTCACGCTTGAGCACCGGATCGGTGACTGGATCGCGACGGCTGGCTATGTAGCCACGCGCTCCGTGAACCAGTTGGCGGGCCTCGATCAGAACTGGGGTGGCATCGGCGAGGGCAACGCTGGTCGCCAGTTGAACAAGCAGTTCGGACGGACGGCCACCACGCAGTTGTTCGGCAGTCTCGGAACAGCAAAGTACGACTCGTTGCAGACCCAGATTTCCTTACATCGGTTGTTTTACGTTGGCATGATTGTGGGAGGAGATGCCGGTTCTGGGTGGGTTGGGGCAACGATTGAGGTGAGGGGGTTGTCGGGGAGGATTTCGTAGACCAGGCGCAGGTCGGTTCCGGGAAACAGCGTCGCGGTTTCGTTCAGTTCCTTGAGCAGTGCAGCCAGGGCGGCGTCCTGGCCGCGGCTGGCTTGGTGCAGCAACCGGACGGTGAGAGTCCCGGCCGCAGAGTCGGGAAGAAGGGTGGCGTCGCTGCGGAACAGCGCCTTGAGCAGGGGGCGCACATTCTCGGGCCTGCTCAGTTCCGGCGCGACCGCGCCGGCCATGGCGGTCTCGGCGCGGTAGGCGATCATGCGCAGGGTGTCGAGCAGGTTCCGCAGCGGGGCAGGCAGGGCCTGCAGCCGCTCTTCGGGCGACAGGTCGCCGGCCCGGACATGCTCCTGGACGTCGCTTTTCGCCAGTTCCAGGCCCGTGATGCGCCGCTCGATCGCGGCGGTCTCCGCCTGGAGCTGGAGGGCCTTCTGCGAACGCGCGCCGCGCTCGGCTGCCAGCTTGCGATGCAGGTGCCCGGCCTTGCCGCGCAGCCTCCGCAAGGCGCGCTCGAGCCAGCGCCAGAGCGGGTTGACCACCCGCTCGTCGGCATCCACCCCCACGAGCGCGTGCTCGGCCAGCGTGTCGAGACCGAATTCCGCGCGCATGTACTTGAAGAAGTTCTCCTGCGTCCAGCGTGAGCGCAGCAGGCCCGCGACCCGCTCCGCGGGCAGCGTGGGATGCGTGGTGAGGATCGCCGGCTGGCGCTCGCCCGCCGCCGGCTGGCCCGCCAGCTCCAGCGGCTTGCGCGGCTGGCCGCTCTTGCCCGGCCGGCGCAGGCGCCGGTCGATCCAGAAGCGGATCTCGCGCGCCGCGCAGGCGTTCCCCAGAGCCGCCTTGCGCTCGGCGATGCGGCCCTCCAGCGCTTGTTCGCCGCCGGGCGCGTGCACCGCCAGGCGGGCCGGGACAAACTCGCTGTCCGGCCAGCGCTCCGCCTGCGGCCCCTTGCGCCAGGTGATCACCGCGATCCCCCGCTCCGCCAGCTGCGCGAACAGCGCCGGACTCCAGCCTTCCCGGTCGAACACCAGCGTCAGGCGCGGCCGCGACGGCTCCTGCGCGGCCGGCAGCAGGCCCAGTTCCTCCAGCTGCGGCAGCAGCCCGTCCCGCAACTCCGCCACCAGTGCGGGATCGACCTGCTTGTGCACGCACAGCAACGGCGCCCCCCCGAGCGCCCCCACCCAGTAGCTGGCCGCGGCCGGCAGGCACAGCTTCTGCCGCGGCACGAAGTGCTTCGGCAGGCGGCCCTGGCCGCTGTAGACCTGGACGTGCCCGTCCACGAACAGCGTCGCGACGGCCTCCGGATCGGCGCCGGCCCAGTCCCGCGCCAAGGCGCCGCGCCAGGCCTCCAGCGCGGCCGTATCCGCCACCAGCTGGCGTGTCCTGCGCCGTAGCGTGCGATCGCAGGGGCAGCGGTCCAGGCCCAGCAAGGCACCCCATTCCCCGGGCTGCTCGTAGCGCAGCCGCTCCGGATTGCGCACGCGCGCCAGCAGCAGGAACGCCAGCAGCAGCAGGATCGAGCGCACCCCGTAGAAGCCCTTGGGCAGGCGCAGCAGGCCCTCGTGGCGCAGCAGGCCGGCCTGCACCAAGGCCGGAACCGCCGCCAGCACCCCGCCCCCGCTGACCGCCGAGGCCGCGGCGAAACGCGGCTCCCGTTCCTGCAGCGGCCCCAGGCTGGTCAGCGTCCGCCCGGCCGTGTCGCATGTCGCCCGGCCCTGCGGCGCCTGCGCGTCGCGCTGGTTGCGCCGCTCCTTGTCGGGCGGCTCCCGCACCTCCGCCTCCGCCGGCTCGCTCCCGGCCGGCGCTCCTTCCGCTGCCGGCCCGGCCGCCGCTCCCTGCTGGCCCGCGACCCCCGCCAGCAGGCCTTTGCGCAGGTACGCCCGCAGCGTCGAATAGCACAGCCCCAGCTCCCGCGCCGTCCCGCGCAAGCTCGCTCCCTGCGCCAGCTTCTCCCCCGCCCGCCTCAGCAGCTCCGCATCCTCGATCCCGTGCAGGCGCCGCCGCTTGCGCGGCTTGTCAAAGTCCTGCTCTCCGCGCGCTTCCATCTGTCGCCGCGCCCGGGCCACCGTGCGCGCGCTGATCCCGTGCGCCCGGGCCAGTTCGGCGTGCGTGGCCAGCCCGAGCAGCGCGAAGCGGCCGAGGCAGCGCGCGCGGCCTGGCCGGTCGTCGACGCCGCAGCTGTCGATCGGGTCGGTGTTGAGGAAATAGACCCAGCGGCCAGCGTCCAGGAGCATGCTCAGGCGAGCGTTGACGGGGATCGCCTCACCGGGCCGCAGGCCGAGCGAAGCGGGGAGTGGGGAGGGTTCGGGGTGCGCTGGGCCGCCTTTCATGTGGACATATTAAAAAAACCGAACCGGCCATGTCAAGCCCGCGACACCAATTGCGAGAAAAACGTAACCCCGTGCGCTAGAACGGCTTATACCGATTCACTCGATCTCGCCAAATTGTCGATGTAAGGAAGTCTGAGACCAAGCTACAGCGGCGATTCAGAAACGGCTTGCAGATGAACCTGGCGTACACATGGGCGCACGGGCGTGGTTACGCTGGCGAAGATTCCGGCTCGGGCCCGGCATTCTTCCGTATTCCGAGCTACTACCACCGTACGTACGGAGACTTGAACCAGGACGTTCGCCAGAACTTCCAGATGACGGCGATCTACGAGTTGCCATTCGGCCCTGGCAAGTCAATACTCGCAGACAGTCCCCTTGGCAAGGTGCTCGGCGGCTGGCAGGTCAATGGCTTGCTCAGCAGGTACACGGGCACGCCTTTCTCGGTTACTGCGAGTTCCGGCGATCTCAATGCCGCGGGATCGTCCCAGATCGCCGACTGCGTTAGCGAGCCGACCTACCTCAGCAGCGGCAGCAACGGTCTTTGGATTGACCCGAGCGCGTTCGCTCAGCCTACTGGCCCGCGATTCGGCACATGCGGTCCGAACAACGTGCGCGGCCCGGGCCTCGTGAACCTGGATCTGGGTGTCTTCCGGAAATTCCAAGTCAGCGAGGGAATGACATTGGAATTCCGAGCCGAAGGCTTCAATATGGCCAATACACCGCACTTCGAACGCCCGAATGGCAGATCCGTGAGCTCGAGCAACTTCATGATCCTGAACCGAATCCGGAATACGGGGCGCGAAGGCATCGACGAGCGGTTCTTCCGTATCGGATTGCGACTGGGCTGGTAAGCTTCTCGCATTCGCATCGACTACCAAGGGCCGCGCTTCGGCGCGGCCCTTTTCTGATGGTCAACCGAATCGAACCGGGCTGCCGCAAGCAGCGAGGCTGACCGGCCGTTCTTGGCTGAGTCCAGGATTCGGCGTCTGGCGGCCCATGGTTCACAGCAAGCCTCTGAGGATGGACTTGTCCCGCCCTCGACTCGTGAGTGGGCCTATACTCGTTTCTTGAGTTCGAAAGGCACTTTGCGGCTCGTCGAACGGCGTGATCCAGCAGCGGGGATTCCGCTTCCTGTCTCGGTCCCGTCGTGTGGTGCTGACCTGGCAGAGCCAAGCCCTTGGCAAACACCTTGGCGGCGCCGGAATTCGGGCACAGGGTCGCCATGCGCCTGACCGGATCCGTCCTGCGTCGTTTGAGCCCGCTAGTTCAGCGTCAGGCGTTTCGATTGCAGAGCCAGATGGACATCCATCCGCAATCGCTCTGGTATAACCCGGACTTCACTCGACGAACAGGCGGCTTCTACCCTCCGGAGGAACGGGGAGACCGCACCATCGAATCGGGATCAGCTTCAGACCCCGTCCGCCGCGATATGCTCGTGCTCCTGATGCGGGACATCGAAGTGCGGGGCGTCGAAGGCTCACTCGCGGAACTGGGCGTCTACAAGGGCGAGACAGCAAGGCTGTTCCATCACTTCCTGCCGGACCGGCGGTTGCACCTGTTCGACACGTTCGCGGGTTTCGACAAGCGCGACATCGAATCCGAAGCGGGAGCCACAGGCGCCTCCGTCTCGAGCGGCCACTTCGGCGACACGTCTCTTGATGCCGTACGCCGTCACGTCGATGCCCGCAACGACAATGTCCTGTTCCACCCGGGCGTCTTCCCTGAAACTTGCGACGCAGCGGTCCGGCAAGAGCGCTTCGCGTTCGTGCATCTTGATGCCGACCTGCATCGGCCGACGCTATCCGGTCTCGAGGTTTTCTATCCTCTAGTCGCTCCCGGGGGGTATATCGTCGTGCACGACTACAACGCGTGGCATGGCGCTCGGCAGGCCACGGATGAATTCCTCTCAGGCAGGACCGAGATTGCGGTGCCGATGCCCGACAAGAGCGGTTCAGCAGTGATCGTGAAGGCCAGCTGACCGAACGCAGCGGCCCATCGCAGGTTACGCGAAGGACCACTCCTGGACAATGGCCGCTCTGTCCCTTCGCTCCAATACGGCGCGACGGCACTCGGCAACTCCTGCCTGCTTCGGGAATCGTACGGAAAACCAAGTTAGCCAGCCATCGCAGTCCATGTCGGCCTCAAGCCGCTGCCAGGCGCCTCCCCCGGCCATTCCAACCGAAACGCTTCCAGCTCCTCCCATCTGGGCGGGATTCCCCCATCGCACGACTAGATCCTTCGCAGCGTCGCTGCGCATTTCCAAGACGAGGCGGAGACTTCCGCCAGGAGCGATCCAGGGCACGACCGCTTCCGGCTGGCGGTTGTCCTGTCCCTCCCAATCCATGCGCAACATTCCTGCGGACTTCGAAAGGCGGCCGGAATTGGTGTACCAGCCATCGACCATCGTCCGCAGGGAATACTCGGCAGGAAGCGGATTCTCGAGCTGGCGGCCGTGGTCGTTCGATTCCTCGATCCAGGTCGCGAGGGCGCCTCGAAGCCGGGCGAGCGTCTTCGTATGCTCGTCCGTGCCAGCCAGGTTGTTGACCTCGAAAGGATCCGCTTCCAAATCGTAGAGCTCGAATTCCGGCCTCGTCGGGGCCATCCACTGCATCGCATCCCCGCTAAGCGTCCCTTCTGCGTGTAGCTGGCGCATCACCTGCAACGCGGGATAGCTGGTGTCCTTGTAGTGGTTCTTTTGGGCGTACGGCCTTTCGGGCATGAAGTTGCGGATCAGCTTCCATCGCTTGTCCCTGACGCAGCGGATTCGGTCCACGGTCTCGTCGCACCGGTCTCTGGCGGAGAACGCGAACTCCGGCTCCGGGTCCGCTCCCGCGCCGATGAAGATCCGGCCTTGCATGGATTCGGGAGGCTCGACACCGGCGAGCGCGAGCGACGTAGCGGTGATGTCGATGTGCTGCAGCAGTCGGTCGTCAACGCTGCCTGGCTCGAAGCCTGACTGCCGGTACGCCTCCGGCACGCGCACGATCAGCGGGATCCGGATGCCCTGCTCGTAGAGCCACTGCTTTCCGCGGTGCAGGGCCTGCCCATGGTCGCCGAAGAAGAATATGATCGTCCGGTCGTAGATGCCTTCGTCCTTCAGGCGCTGGATGACGGCTCCTACCTTGACATCCAAGTGCTGGGCAGTATCGAGGTACAGCGCGATGTCCTCGCGCACCACCGGATGATCCGGATAGAAAGGCGGCAGCGGAACCTCGGCCGGGTCTACAGGCGCCTTGTCGAATCGCCGGAACTTCCTGTGCGTTTCCGGGAAGTTCACCTGTGCGTAGAACGGGGAGCCCGCGGGACGCTCACTCCAATCCGTCCCGTCGAAGGGCTTGTCGACCCGGAAATTGAAGTCAGTCTTGCCACCCACTTCCAACCCGGCGGCGGGAGTCCGGCAGTTTGACGTGTGATATCCCGCTTCACGGAACAAGTCGGTAACCGTCCGCACGCCGTCCGGAAGTTCGTAAGGGCGGTCTCGATGACTTCGATGGTTGTGCGCTCCGATCGACGTCTGGAACATGCCTGTCATCAGGGCCGAGCGCGCCGCCGAGCACACTGGCGCAGTGCAGATGCACTGCGTGTAGCGCACCCCTTCCGAGGCAAGCAGATCGAGGTTGGGAGTGCTGACGAGATCGTTCCCGTAGCATCCGAGATCTGGCGAGAAGTCCTCGGCCAAGATCCAGAGGATATTCGGCTGGGCCTCCCGGGACGAGCACGCTACCGCGGCTAGCCCCGGGAGCGCCGAGCCGATTCTCAGGAAGCTGCGACGACGCATGGGCCCATTCTAGCCAAGCGCTGTCTCATCGAGCCCGTCGCACGGACTCTCCAGCGGTCGAAATGCGATGGCGACGAAAGCCCGGGTCCGTCAGCCTTGAAGGTGGCATCGCTCCAATCTCTCCCGTGCCATGTTCCCAAGGAGTCCAGCATCACGAATAGGACATCTCGCGACCCCGTCCGCGGTTGCGATTTCATGGTGCACAAGAGCCTGCATGTGCCGCCCGCCTCCGTCGAACCAGCCCACTTTTCAACCATTCCGAAAAAAATCGATGCGACCAATTTCGTCGCTGCTTCGACAACTTCATGTGTATATGGCCTCCGCCCAAATCAAGGAGGGCGCTGGCCAGCCCTGTTCGCACTCCCCGAACTCCTGCGACATGTTAACATGCAAATTCAAGGTTGAACTTTGAAATATCTTGGTCACGTGCCGCGTCACCATGCGCAACTGCTCCACGAATACTTAGGGTACTTTCCCTGCGTGGGCCTGATCGGTCCACGGCAATGCGGAAAGACCACGCTGCTGGGGGTGCTGGGGGACGGATGGACCTGTTTCGATTTGGAGAAACAGTCTGACTACGAAGCAGTTTCGCGCGACCCCGACTTGTACTTCCGACTTCATTCCGACCACGTGGCAATCGACGAGGCACAGGCGTTCCCTCCTTTGTTCAATGCTTTGCGGGTCGCCATCGACGCGGACCGGTCCCGGACGGGCAGGTTCGTAGTTACCGGATCGAGTTCACCTCACCTTACGAGGTCGATTTCGGAAAGCTTGGCAGGCCGAATTGGGCTGATTGAGATGAGCCCCTTCTCGTCGGCTGAGGCGCTCCGCTGGCCGCCCAGCCCGTTCTTTGATGGACTCGCCGAGGCTTGGAGCCCGGAAGAGTTTGCACGCCGGCTGGAGCCCCGGTCTGAAATTGGAAAGCTCCACGAGTATTGGCTCTGGGGAGGATACCCCCAGCCATGGGTCAAGGGCGGGCTCCGGTTCCGACAGACCTGGATGGAGCAGTACGTCCAGACCTACCTGCACCGCGACATCGGTGGTCTCTTCCCAGGCCTGAACCGGGATAGGTTCCGGCGATTCATCCAGCTGCTGGCGGGCCTTTCCGGCACGATTGTCAACTACTCGGACGTGGCGCGCGCCTTGAACGTCTCGCAGCCCACGGCCAGGGACTACTTCGAGATCGCGCACGGTTCCTTCCTCTGGCGGACAGTGCCTGCCTACACCCAGAGTGCGCTCAAGCGCGTGACCAAGCGACCGCGAGGGCATCTTCGAGATTCCGGCCTGCTGCATCACCTGTTGCGTGTGAGCGAGCTGGACGTCTTGCTGGGACATCCCCAAATGGGACGGTCCTGGGAAGGAATGGTCGTCGAACAGATCCTCAGGGGGCTTGAAGCAGGCGGCATCCCCTGCGAGTACTCCCACTACCGGACAGCCGCCGGAGCGGAAGTGGACTTGGTGCTAGAAGGTGCCTTTGGCTTGATTCCGATCGAAATCAAGCACAGTCAGACGGTCGGCGCACGCGACCTCCGTCCGATCAACGATTTCATGGCGGAGCGCAACTGCCGATTGGGTTTTGTCGTGAACAACGACGAGCGGACCCGTCTCTACGGCCCCCGCCTGATCGGCATGCCCGCCGCGTGCCTTTGACGCCAATCCCGAATACAGCCCTCGGGTCACTCGAGTCGCCGGGCGCCTCGCTCCTGGAATGCCATGTGGGGCGGCATAACAATGTCCCTTGTGTCGTCGCGTCTATAACTTGAGAATCCTTGGATCGTGCCGGCTCCGGCCTCACCGGATCGGCGAGAACGGCAGGCCGGCGAGGTGGATGTTCGAAACCGTCGATACGATGTCGGCGTTGCCCCAGCCCGGGCGGTTCTTGATGCGGTTCCAGCCCTCGCTCTGCCCGAACGTGGACCAAGCCTTCGCGCGCGCGTCCATGTCGGCGTAATGCGACATGTAGATCAGGCTCGGCATGTGCGATCCCACGATCGTCTCGCCGAAGAAGACAGGGTGGACGCCGCAGTCGAGGAAGATCTGGATCTCTTCCTCGTTGAACATCCGCATCTTCTCCTGGGTGTCGCGAAAGGTCTCCTGCTCGTAGATGCGCAGGTCAAACGCCCTCGGCTTGTCAGGAATCTCCGGGACCTCGATTGCCTTCATGCCGTCGAACGCGCGGAGAAGCCAGCTCTCGACGCGGTCGAACGGAGCCTCGTCGTGCGATCCGAACTCGTTCTCCGCCTTGCTCCAAGCCTTGTCGTCGCGCATGGCCGACATCTTCTCGGCCATGTCGGCGAGGGAGTCGTACGCGGTCAGCGTGTAGACCCGAGGCGTGAATTCCCCCAGCGTCACACGAAAATACCCCTGCACGATCCCCAGGCGCTCCGTCATGGGCAAGTGCTCCGACTCCAAGAAGTCGGTGAGCCTGCCGAACTGGTTGGCCTTCGAGTACCGCAGCTTGTAGCAGCGCACTTCGAAGATCTGGTTGGCCGCACCTTCGTTCTCGGCGGCCGTGGCGGCACCCGCTGCCAGCCCAGCAGCGGAAGAACTCGCCAGGAAGTTGCGTCGATCCATGCCCCCTTTTATAGCACCCCACGCGCATCGCAGCTAACGCAATTTCAACCGGGCGGTCCCCCTAGAGGAGGCCGCCCGGCGCCGCAGTTGCGAGATCTGCTCGCCGCTAGCCGAAGATTGACCGACGGCGGAAGAACGCCGGCTTCTCCACTACGGAATCCTCTTCGACTTCCTCGGTCGCGCGGATGTTCGGCGGAGGCATGAATTCGAATGGCGAACCGTTCGTCGGCTTCGCAGGTTCCGTCGAATCCGGCCCTTGTTCCTGCATCACCGGCTCCGCCCCTTCGGCATGCACCGCAGCGTGCGGAGGCGTCTCCGGGGCCGGAGGCGCCGGCGATCCGTGGTCGAAGCCCATCAGTCCCGGAACACTCTCTTCTTTCCAAGCGGGCTCCCTCTGAGCGAATGGCGAGCTAGCGGAACTCTCGTTGTGCCTCGACGGGATACGGAAGGCTTCCTGCGCGAAACCCGACGCAATCATCATCACTCGCACGTCTTCGCCCATCGAGTCGTCCCGCACGACGCCGACGGTCAAATCGGCCTCGGTCGCGATTTCCCTCTGGATCAGCTGGAGTGCCTCGCTGGCGTCATGCATGCCGAACTGTCCGGAGCCCGTGATATTGACTAGGACTTTGCTGGCTCTGGACAGGCCTTCGTGCTCCATCACCGGGCCGCCGATCGCGTCTCGGGCTGCCTGCATGGCCGCTTCGCGCCCGCTGCCCTGGGCCGAGCCAACGACCGCAATGCCTGCGTCCTGAAAGACTGCTCGCACGTCGGCGAAGTCGTTGTTCATAATTCCGGTTTTCGTGATGAGGTCAGTGATTCCCTCCAAGGTCTGCGTGGCGATCTGGTTGGCCACGCGGAACCCGTCGAAGAACCCGCTGCCCGCTTCGATCTGATCGAGCAGGCGCTCGTTCGGAATGACGATTACGGTGTCGACCTGTTCCAGGAGCGTGTCCAGGCCCGCGTCCGCTGTTTGGGTCCGCCGCTTGCCCTCGAACGAGAATGGTTTGACCGCAGTGGCGATTGTCAGCGCTCCCATCTGCTTGGCTAGCGAAGCGATCACAGGGGCCGCGCCGGTTCCGGTGCCACCCCCAAGTCCGAGGGCTAGGAAGACCATGTCCGCGTCGTCCAGCAGCTCGGTGAGTTCCTCGGTGTTCTCCAACGCAGATTCGCGGCCGATTTCTGGGTTCGAGCCCGTCCCGTAGCCTTGGGTCACCCGCTGCCCCATGCGGAGCTTGAACGGTGCCCGGCAGCTTTCGAGCGCCTGCTCGTCGGTATTTACGCAAGCGAAGTCGACGCAGCCGACACCACTTTCGATCATGAAATCCACGATGTTGCCGCCGCAGCCGCCGACGCCGATGACCTTGACGGAGATAGCGCTGCCCGGCACTTCCTCCAGCGTGAATTTCATGCCGTCGCCAGCAGGGGTCAGGGTCGATTTCTCTTCGGGGGTTGTGAGTTCGATCATGCTACTTTCTCCTTCTGTCGCATTCCTGCGAAACTGCTGTGTTCCTCGTAATCCTCTTCAGGTCGGTAAGCGAGGCGATGCGCGTAGAGCACGAGGCCCGCGGCGCTAGCCCAACCTGGGCTGCGAAGTGCTTCTGGAAGGTTGTCGGGCCGGGTCGGCACTCCGACCCGGCTCCGCAATCCGACAACTGTTTGCGCCATTTCCCGGACGCCCGGCAACTCCGCGACGTCCCCTGTGACGACTAGCGAGCGCACGGCTCCGCTGGTGAGCCCTTCGTGGCGAAGCTCGTCGTACGCCAGGGTCATGCATTCCTCGACGCGCAGTGCGATGATCTTGTCCAGCATGTTGCGCGGCCACATCCGTCCGAAGTCGTTCTGGGGCGACCGGTCCATGCTCGGCACGAACACATAGGCACCGGTCAGCTCGTCGCTGTACGCGGCGCTGCCGAAATCCGAGATGAGGGAGGACGCGATGGAGCGATCTGTGGCGAATGCCCGAGACACGTCGCTGACTAGGTCGTCGCGGCCAACCGGAAGGCCGCTGGCCAAGCGCAGCGCGCCCCCGCAGTAGACGGTCAGGCTGCTTGAGGTCTTTCCGATCTCGAGGTGCCCAACGCCCCTCATGCGCTCCGAATCCACGAGTGTGCCATAGGCCGACGCAAAGCCGGCAAGCAAGGTTTCGTCGACCATGATGCTCGCCTGGTTGACCAGCCTCCTTACGCTGTCGTGCTCGGCTCGGGCCGTCGAGATCACCCGGACGTAGGCTTCCAGATAGTCGGACCGGCATCCAATTGGATTCCTCAATCCGCTCTGGGAACCGGCGACGAATTCCAGGGGAACAAGCTGGAGAACCGTTGAATTGGTGCTGATCACTCCCCCGGCAGCTTTCCTGACCACGTTGGCCACATCGTCGATCTGGACCGCGCGCTTGCCGTTGGGCAGCTTCACCGCCGAATGCACCAGGTTGCTGCGGACCTGGTCGCCTCCTAGGCCGACTACGGCGGACAGGATAGTCAGCCCCCCGCCGTTCTCAGCCTCGCAGACCGCTTCCAGCACCGACTCCGGTGTCAGCTGGGGGTCGCGCTGACCGACGTCGTCCCAGCGAATCGGCGGCATGGTGCCGCAGCTGAGGTAGCGCAATCTATTTCCGTCGGCCGCTGCCACCAGGCAGCGCGTCTGCGCGCCGCTCATGTCGAGCCCGACAAAGGTGTTGTGCTTGTCTGTCATGCCGATCCTTCCTTCACGTCTACAGGCTTCACCGTGACTTGCTTCTCGAAGCGCAGATCGACCGCCTGCACCGGACCGTATTCGGATCTCCAGGCTTCGATGTAGCTCAGGAACACGTCCAAGCGGTGCTTCAAGTGCCGGTCTCCCATCTGGAGCTTGATCATGCGACCGCGGTGCTTGGCGAGCACCACTGCGTTGGTCAGGTCCGCGACATCCACCTCCGAGACGGCCCCGACAATTTCGGCCCCCTGCTCGCGGAAGGCTTCCATGACTTCCTGAAACAATCCGACTCGCTTGCGCCGTTCCGATCGCGGCATGTCCGTGGATATCCCGGTCAGCACGGGGAGCGCGCGGGCTGCAGCTCGACGAAGGTCCAAGATCGTTCCGTCTGTGTCAATCATGCGAACGGCGTTCGTGTCCTCCACGCGCAGGAACGCCACCGGATCGCGCTCGTCGATGGTGACCGCGACCGAGTTCGGCCAAACCCTCACAACGCGGGCATTCCGTACCCAGGGAATCGACCGCAGCTGCTCGAGCCGGGCGGAAATGTCGACGAGGACCAGGCTGCTTCCGAGATCCTCGGCGAACACGCTGGCAACCTCCTCCTCGGTGATCACCGCCACGCCGTCAATCCGCACCATGCCAAGTTCGGTATCGATGCGGAACGGCTCGGACTGCAGCACGACATCGTGGACGAACCACCATGCCAAGGCAGCTGCTAGCCCTGTGGCCCCGGCCAGCAGCACCCGCTGCCTTGACTCTCGGCTCAACTTCAACCCTCGGGCCGCCTTCAGCGGCTTCGGGGCGCGCAAGTAGGCCGACGAATCGTCGCTCTTCTTCTTGGTGCGTCCGCTTGTCGCCATTATTTCCTACTGGCCTCCTCAATCTTCTTTGACAACTCCCCCGGCACCTCCCCGGGCGCTTGGTCGTCGGCAGGCTTCCGAAGCTTTGTGAGAACTTCCTCTCCAGCCATCCAGACATTGCCGGCGCCAAACGTGATCAGAGCCTCCCCAGGGCCGACCGTCGCCGCCACCTGGTCGACAACGTCCTGCATCGAGGGGCAGTAGTCCGCATGCGGATGCCCGGATTGAACGATCTTCTCGACAAGGTTCGGGCTGCAGACACCGGGGAGAGGATCCTCGCCGGCCGAATAGATATCGACCACCCACAACCGGTCGCATTCCGAGAAGCACTCCGCGAAGTCGTCCTCGAGATCCCTGGTCCGGCTGTAGCGGTGCGGCTGGAAGATCACGTTCACCGCACGATAACCGCACGAAGCCGCGGCCTCCAGCGTCGAGCGGATCTCGGTCGGATGGTGCCCGTAGTCGTCGATCACTGTCACTCCCCGCTCCTCGCCGCGCTTCTGGAATCGGCGGTCGACGCCCCGGAACTCCGCTAGGCCGGCCCGAATGCGATCAACGGGTATCTCGAGCTCCATGCCGACCAGGACGGCAGCCATGGCGTTGCGCACCGTGTGCAGGCCCACGCCATGGATCCGGACCCGACCCAGGTCCTCGCCTCGGAGCATTGCGCGGAAAGACACTTCCCCGCGGCTAAGCTCGATGCCGTCCGCGACGAGGTCGGCATCGGGAGAAACGGCCCGGAGGCCATAGGTCACGCAGCGGCGTCGGATGCGCTCCGCGATCCTCTTCGCGAGCGGGTCGTCCGCGCAGACAATCGCCGCACCATAGAACGGCAGGTTGTTCGCGAAGTCCTCGAACGCCTTCAACAAGCTCCCGAGGGACCCGTAGTGGTCCATGTGCTCGCGGTCGACGTTCGTGATCACGCCAAGAACCGGGTCGAGCGCCAGGAACGACCCGTCCGACTCGTCGGCCTCGACAAGCAGGTAGTCGCTGTTGCCGAGCCGGGCGTTAGAGCCCATCGAGGCGACGCGTCCGCCGATGACCACCGTCGGGTCCTTGCCGCCTTCCCCGAGCACCGCTGCGCACATCGAGGACGTCGAGGTCTTGCCGTGGCTGCCCGCCACGGCGATGCCGTACTTGGCGCGCATCAGTTCCGCCAGCAGCTCGCCCCGCGAAATCACGGGCAGCTTGCGCCGCCTAGCTTCGATCATCTCGGGATTGTTGCCCGGGATCGCGGAACTCGTCACCACCGCTTCCGGGACTCCGAGATGCTCCGCAGCATGTCCGACCCAGACAGTCGCGCCGCAGTTTCGCAGCCGCTTCGTGATGGGCGACTCGCGAAGATCGGATCCGGTCACCGTGTATCCCAGGTTCAGCAGGATCTCGGCAATCCCGCTCATGCCGATGCCGCCGATTCCTATGAAGTGGATCCGCCGCTTCCGAAAGGCTTCCTTGTTGAACAGCATGTCTAATCAATCCCTCCTGCCTTCTGGGCAGCGTCTGCAACGGCCGTCGCAGCGTGTTGCACGGCCTCGGTCGGAGCCAGGGGAGCCAGAGCGGATGCCATGGCCGCGAGGCGCCCGGGATCGTCCCAGAGCCGCTCGATCTCGCCCGCCATGCAGTCGCCGTTCCAGTCGGCATCGTCGACAAGCAACGCGCCACCGGCCGCCGCCAGCGCCGCGCCATTGGCGCGCTGGTGGTCGTCGGCCGCGTAGGGAAACGGCACCAGGACCGCGGGCTTGCGCGCCGCGCACAGTTCGGCGATCACCGAGGCGCCGGCTCGGCAGATCACGAGATCGGCCTCAGCGAAGCGCGCCGGCATGTCGTCGAAAAAGGCTGCCGAGTCGGCGTCGATTCCCAGTTCCGTATAGGTTGCGGATACGGTGTCGTACTCGCGCTCGCCGGTTTGGTGAACCAGCCTCGGGATGTTCCGGCCCCTCGCGCGCCAGACACGGACCGCTTCCAGCGCTGCCCGATTCAGGCGAGCCGCACCCTGGCTGCCTCCGAGAATCAAGACAGTGAACGGCGAGCCGGCGGGCCTCGGAACCGTTCGGAAGAACTCGCTGCGCACGGGCATGCCCGTGATCTGGCAGGTCGCGGCGCGGAAGAACGAAGCCGCCCGGGGATGGCCCAGCACGGCTCGGCGGGCCGCCGGAGCGGCCAGGCGGTTCGCCAGACCAGGCGTGGCATTTGGCTCCAAGACGACCAGCGGCACCTCGAGCAGGGCGCAGGCTGCCACCAGCGGCCCCGCGGCGTAGCCTCCGAGGCTCAGTGCCGCCGCCGGACGCTGCTGGCGGACCAGCTGGATTGCGGTGGCCAGGGCTCGAGGTGCGGAAAGCAGTGTGCTGAGACGTCGACGCAGCGAAACCCGCTTCAGGGATCCGGCAGGCACGTGGTGCAACGCGAAGCCCGCTTGCGGCACGAGCCGGTTCTCAAACCCGCGCGCAGTTCCGATGAAGACGCAATTCCAACCGCGCTCGCGCAGTTCCTTCGCAACCTCGACACCGGGAATCACATGGCCGCCCGTGCCACCGGCCGCGATCAGCACGCACTTCGCTCTCGTGGATTTCGCAGTCATCGTCCAAACCTGCTGATGTTGAGCAGCACTCCTGTAGACGCCAGCATGGTCATCAACGACGAGCCGCCATAACTGACAAACGGAAGAGGCATGCCCTTCGTGGGGAGCAATCCAAGGACAACGCCCATGTTCAACATCGCCTGCGTCACCACCATCACCGTGATGCCGCCCGCCAGGTAGACTCCCAGGAGGTCGGGAGCTCCGAGCGCGGCTCGCACGCCGCGCCAGAGGAACAAGCTGTAGGCGATCACGAGCAGCGACGCTCCGATCAATCCCAGTTCCTCGCCAACCATCGCGAAGATGAAGTCTGTATGTGCCTCAGGCAGGAAGTACATCTTCTGCTTCCCAGCCATCCAGCCCTGGCCTATCCAGCCGCCCGATCCCACCGCGATCTGCGATTGCAGGATCTGGAACCCGCTTCCCAGCGGATCCGCGTCCGGATCCAGAAACGCGAAAATGCGATCTCGCCGATACTGGACTTGCCACACGACCACATACAGCAAGGGAATCGCAGGAACAGCGCAGTAAGCCAGGTGCCGGACCGGCGCTCCGGCCATGAACAGCATCGTGGCGGCCAGGATCGCGAGGCAGGCCATGGTTCCAAAGTCCTTGCCGATCACGATCAGGCCGGCCAGCGTCCCGATCACGATGCCGGGCACGACCAGCGTGGAGAAGCGGTCGAGAGTGTCCCGTTTGCGCTCCAGGTACCACGCAAGGAAGAGGATTGCGGCAGGCTTGGCTATCTCGGACGGCTGCAGCGATATCAGGCCCAGGCGGAGGAAGCGTCTGGTGTTGGCCCCGGACCCCAGAGCTGCCGCGAGCACGAGAAGCCCGATGCAAACGGCCAGAACTGCATAGACGATCTTGTCGTTCCGCAAGTGCCGGTAGTCGAAGAACATTAGTGCGTACATCGCGCCAAAGCCGATCAGGGCGGCGACGAGCTGCTTGCTGATGTACAGCGTGCTGGACTGCTCGGACGCGGCAGTCGTGCTGTAGACCATCATCAGCCCGAACATCGACAGAGAGAGGATCGTCCAGATCAGTACCCGGTCGCAGCGAAGCAGCAACGGCATTTCAGGCCCCCAGGTCCTCGACGAGTCGCCTAAACTCGCGGCCTCGCTCGATATAGTTCGGGTACTGGTCGAAACTCGCGCAGGCCGGCGCGAGCAGCACCGTGTCTCCGGGGCGGGCGTTGGACAGAGCGTAGTCCAGAGCGGCTTGAATCGTACCCGCATTGACCGTCGGGACGGTGCCGTCGAGTTGCCCGCGGATCAGCGGGGCCGCCTCGCCGACGAGCAGCGCCGCGCGCGCGCGCGATTTCAGGGCCGAGGCGAGGGGAGCGTAGTCCGATCCCTTGTCGCGCCCTCCCAGGATCGGCCAGAGCCCGGAAGAGAACGAGCCGCACGCTTTCACGGCAGCCGCCACGTTCGTGGCCTTGGAGTCATTGTAGAAGTCGACGCCCCGCACCTTGGCCACGAATTCCATCCGATGCGGCACGGGGCGGAACGACTGCAGGGCGCGGCCGATGGCCGCCGCTCCTGCGCCGGCTAGAGAGCAAGCGGCCACCGCTGCGAGGGCGTTCTCTAGGTTATGAATACCCTTGATAGGCAGTTCGGACCCTCCGATATCCGCGCCGCGGAAGACAATGCGGCCCGCTACGGCACAGGCGTCGAGACCCGCGCGGCATGTCGCGCCGAAGCGCACCACGGTGCCGAGCACGTGCCGTCCCATCGCCAGGCACTGCGGATCGTCGCCGTTCAGCACGGCGAAATCCCCCGGACGCTGGTTGCGCAGAATCCTGGCCTTCGCCGCCGCGTAGTCCTTGAAGTCCCGATGCCGGTCCAAGTGGTCCGGCGTGATGTTGAGCACCGCCGCGACATGGCAGCGGAAAGACTCGCTCGCTTCGAGCTGGAAGCTGGAAAGCTCCAAGACGTGCCAGTCCCCGGAACTGGAGCCGTCCGCGACGCTCAGCACCGGCGTGCCGATGTTGCCGGCGAGCGATCCAGGCACGCCCGACTCGCGGAGCACGTGGTCGATGAGCGATGCCGTCGTTGTCTTACCGTTCGTCCCGGTCACTCCGATGACGCGGCCCCGCAGCGAGCTGGCAGCCAGCTCGAGTTCGCCGCAGACGGCGATGCCGCGCCGACGCGCCTTGACCAAGCCCGGCAGGTTCCACGGCACTCCGGGCGACGGAACCACGAGGTCCTGGGCTAGGACCAGCGCCTCGGGATGCCCGCCGAAATGGAGAGTCGCGGGCAGGTCCGCCAGCGCGTCCGTCGCGGCACGAAGGTCCTCGCGGGGACGGCTGTCCGCTGCCGAAACGATTGCCCCCCGGCTGGCAAGAAAGCGCACCGCCGCCAGTCCGGACTTGCCCAGACCGATCACGAGCGCTCGCTTGCCGTTGAGAGTCATCTCAGTTTCAACGTGCTGATCGCTAGCAGCGCCCAGACGAAGCCGGCAATCCAGAAGCGCACGATCACCTTCGATTCGGGCCAGCCTAGCTGCTCGAAGTGGTGGTGCAGGGGAGCCATGCGGAAAATCCGCTTGCCCGTTAGCTTGAAGCTGCCGACCTGCGCGATGACGGAAAGCGTCTCGACGACGAAGACGCCTCCGATGAACAGCAGGACCACTTCCTGCTTCGCGAGGACCGCGACGGTGCCTATCGCCCCGCCAAGGCTCAGCGCGCCTACGTCGCCCATGAAGATCTGCGCCGGGTGCGAGTTGTACCAGAGAAACGCAAGGCTGGCTCCCACGATCGACCCGCAATACACGGTGAGCTCGCCGGCCAAGGGCACGCCCGGCACGTCGAGGTAGGAAGACAGCTCGCTGTGACCCGCGATGTACACCAACACCGCGAGGGCCCCGGCGCAGATGATGGTCAGCCCGGTCGCCAGGCCATCCAGGCCGTCGGTGAGGTTGACTGCGTTGCTGGATCCGACCAAGACGAAGAAGATGAACATCATGAACAGCGCGTAGGCGAGAGGAGCCGTCGCGGGATTCGACGCCAGCGACTCGATGACCAGATCCGGCTGGACGTCCTTGAAGAACGGAAACGAGATTGCCGTCGAGTAGGCTCCCCGGCCTTTCAGGACGATCAGCAGTGACCCGATGAGAAGCGTCATGCCGCACTGAAGCGCAAGTTTCATCCGTGAGGTGATGCCGAGGTTCCTCTTGTTTGACACCTTGCTGTAGTCGTCGATCAGGCCGATCAAGCCGAAGCCGGCCATCGCCAACATGGCGATCCACACGTACGCATTGCCCAGATCCGCCCAGAGGAGCGTCGGGACGATTGTCGCGAGACAGATCAGCAAGCCCCCCATCGTTGGCGTGCCGGCCTTGCCCTGGTGCGTCGGCGGCCCTTCCTCGCGGATGTACTGGCCGACTTGGGCTCGGCGCAGCACTCGAATGAGCCACGGCCCGAGCACCAAGCCGATGGCCATCGCCGTCAGGCTCGCCATTGCCGTCCTCACGGTGATGTAGCTGAACACCCGGAGCGGACTGAACACCGGGTAGAGGTATTCGAGCAGGAAGTGGTAGAGCATCCGTCACGCCACCGTCCCTTCCACCACCGTCTGGCTCAGGACCTCGAACAAGGGATCCCGAAGTCGCTCGAGGCCGACGCCTCGCGACGCCTTGATCAGAACGGCATCTCCAGCCCTGACAAATCTTGTGAGAAATCGGGCTGCCGCCGCCGGGCTGTCGTGGAACTCTGCGGGTACGCCGGCAGACTCGGCGATCTGGGCGGCGTCACCGCCGACCGCGACCAAGTAGTCGACCCCGGCCAAGGCCACTGCCACCCCCACCTGTCGATGCAGCTCCCGGGAGCGTTCGCCGAGCTCGCGCATCTCGCCGAGCACGGCGATTCGGCGGGTTGCGTCTGTTCGGCGCAGCACCTCCAGCATCGCCGCCATCGCGGAAGGGTTGGCGTTGTAGCAGTCATCGATGACGGTAACGCCACCGGCCTTGCGAACGATGCCGCGCATGGCCGTAGGCCGCAGCCTGGCTACTGCGTCCGGCAGCCGCTCCGGCCCAATTCCGAGAGGACTTAGTGCGGCGATCGCAGCCAGGATGTTATAGACGCTGTGCCGGCCAGGCAGCGCCGAGACCATCCGATTGCCCGCAAGCCGAAACCGGATTCCCTCGGCGCCAAGCTCCCCGACGTCCTCCGCACGGATGTCGGCCGCACGATCGATTCCGAACGTGACCGTCCGGCCTGAGTGCAAGCTCCGGAACCCGGAGACTCGCGGATCGTCAGCGTTCAAGATGGCGGTGCCGCCCTCGCTCAGCGACTCAATCAGTTGGCCCTTCTCTCGGCCGATCTGATCCACTGAGGCGAAATTGCCCAGATGCGCGGGGCCGACATTGGTGACAACTCCGATGTCCGGAGCGGCAATGCCCGCGAGCGGCCGCATCTCGCCCGCATGGTTGATTCCGATCTCGACGACCGCCGCGTGAGCTTCAGCCGGAACCCTCAGGAGCGAGAGCGGCAGACCGTACTCATTATTCAGGTTCCCTTCCGACTTGGCTACAGCCAGGGTCTCCCCAAGAAGCGCTGCAATCACGTCCTTCGTCGTCGTTTTCCCGCCGCTCCCGGTGACCGCAATCACGGTGCGGCCCCACTCCTGGCGCGCCTTGGCCGCCACTGTCCGCAGCGCCACGCCGGTGTCGTCCGCCGGCACGAGAGCCTGTTCCGCCGTGCCCCGGTAGGAAGGCTCGACCACCGCGGCAACCGCGCCCCGCCGTAGAGCGGCTGGCACGTAGTCGTGCCCGTCTTTGCGAGGTCCCCGGATCGCGAAGAACAGGTCCCCGGGCTGGACCGTGCGCGAATCGATCGAGTATCCGAGGGCAGCCCCCCCGGACTTGCCTTGGGGCAAGCCGAGCCATGCTCGGATCTTGGACAGTTGCAAGGTCACGGCTGTTCGTACCCCATCGCGCCTAGCGCCGTACGGGCGACCTTCCGGTCGTCGAACTCGACGGTTCCGCCTGCCAGCTTCTGCTTGGTCTCGTGACCCTTTCCAGCGATCAGCACGACGTCGCCGGCGCGGGCCTCCCGCAGGACGGCGTTGATCGCTGTGGCGCGGTCAGGCTCTGCAGCCCAGGACGCGCCGCCATCGCGAAGCCCGGCCCGGACATCGTCGATGATTCGCAGCGGGTCCTCGCTGCGTGGATTGTCAGATGTGAGGATGGCGAAGTCGCTGAACTGCCCGGCGACTCGCCCCATCGGAGCCCGCTTGGAACGATCCCTGTCGCCGCCGCAACCGAACAGAGTGAGCACCCGGCCGGGCTGCCGGTTTCGGTTTGCGATGGCTCTGGCCGCTTCGATGAGCCGTCGCAGAGCGTCCTCGGTGTGGGCGTAATCTACGACGGCGAGGAACGGCTGGCCGCTGTCCACCGTCTCGAATCGCCCCGGGACTGCTCGCACGTTGCGCAGTCCCTCCTCGATCTCCTCGGCAGCGAGTCCATGGCATTGAACGGTGGCTATCGCTGCCAAGAGATTCTCCACGTTGAAGTCGCCGACGAGCGGCGTGTCGACGCGAATTCGGCCTGCGGGGGTCTCGGCGTCGAACCGGAGGCCGCGGGAGTCCGACACAACATGCCGCGCCCGCACGTCGGCACCGCCCTTGCGGCCGTACATCATTGGCATGGACTCGCCGAGCCCAAGGAAGCTCCGGCCAATCGGATCGTCGGCGTTAATCACCGCAAATCGGGGCGGCTTAGCCCCCGCCCCTTCGAACAGCCGCCGTTTGGCCGCGGCATATCGTGCCATGTCGCCGTGAAAGTCCAGATGCTCGGGCGTCAGGTTTGTGAACACGGCGGTATGGAATTCCATCCCGCGGATGCGCTCTAGCGCCAAGGCGTGCGAGGAGGCCTCCATGGTTGCGTGGGTTCCGCCGATCTCCCGCAATCGCGCCAGCAGGCGGACGATGTCGAGCGATTCCGGAGTCGTGTTGATCGCCGTCTCGGACCGCTCCCCGACACGGTGCTTGATAGTGCCGAGCAGCGCTGTCGTCTTGCCGGCAGACTGCAGCAGCGAATCGACCATGTGGACGGTGGTCGTCTTGCCATTCGTGCCGGTTACTGCCGTGAGCGCCAAGTCCCTGTCCGGACGGTCGTAGTAGTGCAGGCTAGCGTGTGCGAGAGCCCGGCGCCCGTGCTTAACTTGCGCCCAGCGGAACTGCAAGCCTTCCGGTGCGGCGCGCTCGCTGACGACCGCCGAGGCCCCGGCTTCCAGCGCATGCGGGACGAACGAATGCCCGTCGACTCTCTCGCCCGGGAAGGCGAAGAACGCCTCGCCCCGTCGCAGCTTCCGGGAGTCGTATTGCAGGCCCGTGACTTCGACTGGCGGAACGGGTTCCACGGCAAGGCCCCCCAGCATCGCGTCAAGCCTCATCCCCCGCCCCCCTCTGCAGGGCGGCCGGTCTCTTCCGGTGCGATCAGCGACATCACGAATTGGAGTCGAAGGACCTGTCCTTCCGACATCGCTTCGTTCGGCTCCGGCGACTGCATGTTAGCCATGCCACTCCCGCTGAATTCGAGTTGGATGCCAAGGCGGGCGGCTAGCGAGGAGGCCTCGCTCATTGTCAGCCCTCGCATGTCCGGAGCCGTGCGCAAGGTCTCCGCTGGAGCGCCAGGGACGATCGCTTCCGGCGCCTTGGCGGGCTGTACGGACGGCGTGCCGCCGAGGTTCGCGACCGAAGCATCCGGCACCGACACCACCGCCGCGGCTAGGAATTCGGCTCCGACGAAGTCGTCAACGCGGCCTTCGACGAAGTCCGCCAGCACGGTGTCAGGGACCACCGGGACCGGCCTCGCGTCCTTCGGTGGCGAATGGGATGGAGGGATATCCATGTGGCGAAGCGCCTGCTTCGCGACCGCCGAGAAGAGGGGTGCCGCGATCTTGCCGCCGTAGTAGAACTGCCCGCGCGGATCGTAGAGCATCACCACGCCTACGAGCGCCGGATCGTTGACAGGGGCGAAACCGCAGAAGCTCGACAGATAGACCCCGTCTGCGTAGGAGCGCGACTTGGGATTAATCATCTGGGCCGTGCCGGTCTTCCCCGCGACGCGGTAGCCCGGGATCTGGGCGAGCCGTCCTGTCCCCGATTCGACGACGCGCTCGAGGATCGCCTGCATCGTCGCGGCGGTTTCGCCGCTGATGACCCGAACACCCGGGTCCTGCTCGAACTCGAACTCGAACTCGGACGCGCCGTGCTCCCGGATGCCCTGGACGATGCGGGGCTTGACCAAGGTCCCCCCGTTCGCCACGGCCGAGAAGAGCCGAGCCATCTGAAGCGCCGACACGCCGATTTCCTGCCCCATCGAGAGGGAAGCGAGCGAGGAACTGCTCCAGCGGGCAAGCGGACGGACCAAGCCGTGGACTTCTCCTGGAAGCGCCACTCCGGTGGCGCTTCCGAATCCGAACTGTCGGATGTACTTGTGGAGGTTCTGCTCGCCAAGCCGGTGGCCGATCTTGATGATGCCGACGTTACTCGACTTCACCAGCACTTCTGGCATCGTCAGAAGACCGTAGGGGTGGTGGTCGCGAATCCGGCGGCGCTTGATCCAGATGGCGCCCATTTCGCAGTCGAAGACATCCTCCGTGGTGACCAGCCCCTCTTCCAGTGCCGCGGCAGCGGTCAGCACCTTGAATGTGGACCCTGGTTCGACGAGATAGCTGATCGCGAAGTTGCGGAGTTTCTCCAAGTCTTCCGGAGTTCTGGAGAGGTCGTTCGGGTCGAAGCGCGGCCAGTTTGACATGGCGACGACCTCGCCGGAATCCGGCCGCATCAGGACAATCGTGCCGGCCTGCGCGTTGGTCTCTCTGATGGCACGCTCGAGTTCCAAGTGGACGAGCGACTGGATGTTGAGATCGAGGTGGAGAATGATGTCGTCGCCGGGAATCGAAGGATCCAGGATCTGGGTGCCGTACCGTCGCTGGCGCGCGTCGTACTGCAGGATGCCGAGCCCGTCCTCGCCGCGCAGCCGAGACTCGAAGCTCTGCTCGAGGCCCGCCTGGCCCTGATGGTCCAACCCGACCGTGCCAAGCACGTGCGCCGCCACGGTGCCGTGGGGGTAGTAGCGCTTGCTTTCCGTCTCGAAGTGCAGGCTGTCGAGGTCCAGGGCGCGGGCCCTCTCGGTTTCTGCGAGGGTCGCCAGCCGCTTGACCCATTGGAAGCCACCGCGTCGCAGCCGCCTGTAGAGGTCGGACTCGTCGGCTGTGACCGCTCCGGCCAGGATCCCTGCCAGCGCGACCTTGTCCGGATCCCGGTCGGCGAAGACGCCGATGGACTGCGCAGGAGTGCTCAGCGCGAGTTCGTTGCCGTGCCGGTCGAAAATGGCTCCGCGCTTCGCAATGATGTCGACCGTGGCTTCTTGCTGCCGCAAGGCCTTTGCGGTCAGATCGCCGCCTTGGAACACTTGCAGGTCGAGGAGCCGGAATACGACGATCGCAAACCAAGCGAGCGCAACCCGGACGAACTTCCGGAACCGGGCGCGCCCCTGCCGGCCCAGGCCATTCGTTGGCAAGCCAAGAGAATGGCTCGGCTGCGCCTTGCGTCTGGCCGCTACTCCTCGTGACTGCTCCGACCTTGCCATGAGCCGCTTTCCCTGGATCGCTCAACCTCCAACCTGACGCCTCCGGTACGGTGCCGGACCGTAGACGCCGACGGTCCGGTCGGGCCCGCGTCACTCCTGGCTAGAGAACAGCCGCGCCACTGTGGGCTCGGTTCCGCCATCGAGCGGATGCGCCGCGGGCCATACGAAACTGCCTTCATCCGTCTCGCCAAGCCCGATCTCTTCAGCGAGTGCCGCCACTCGCCGCAAGTCCTCGAGCCGCCCTCTCTCCACCTTCAGGTCCTCGCGGACGGCTGTGAGCTGCTCGATCGTCTCCGTGAGCTGTGCCTGCCGGTAACCGGAATGCCGCACCCAGAGGCGCGGCCCGGAGGCGATCAGGAGGATGAGAACGACGAACAGCCCCCAGCTGACGTGCGTGCTCAGCACGTACCGATCCCTTGGATCGTGCCGGTAGCTGACAGAGGTGTTGTCAATCGCCTTCTGGTACAGAACGGCGCCTTCCATCGGCATGGAACGCACCTTCTCTGGAGGACCTCCTGCGCCGCTGCCGGCAGCGTGACCGAGTACTTGTCGTGGCATGGATGCGTTGCTCCAGCCGTACTGCGGTTGCCGCGGCAGCGGCGCATTCGGTTCAGTCTTCTTCTCCATGTGTACCGATCCTTACCTTTCGGTGACCGTCCTCGTCCTGCAGACCGCTCTCAAGCGAGCGCTCCGACTGGGCGGGTTCCGGCTCACCTCGTCCGCCGAAGGGCGCACCACCCGGCGAGTCAGGAGTTTGTAGGTTCCGGCGGCTGCAAGCCTCCGGAACGAATGCTTCACCATGCGGTCCTCGCCGCTGTGGAAGCTCATCACCACGCAGCGGCCTCCGGGCTCGAGCAAACCCGGCGCGGCGGCAAGGAGGGCGCCGAGTTCGCCGAGTTCATTGTTGACCGCCATGCGGAGGGCTTGGAAGGTGCGAGTCGCCGGATGAATGCCCCGTCGCGCTCCGCGCGGGACAACATCGGAGACGATCTCTGCCAATCGCTTCGTGTCGCGCACCGGCCTGGCCCGGAAGATCGCCCTCGCGATGCGTCGGCTGAAGTGCTCGTCAGCAAGCTCGAAGAGCAGGTTCGCCAAGTCCCGCTCGCTCCCGCGGTTGACCAAGTCCGTCGCCTGCATTTCCTGGCGACGGTCGAAGCGCATGTCCAAGGGCCCCTCCGACTGGAGACTGAATCCCCTGCCCGGGTCGTCCAGCTGCCGTCGAGAGAGTCCCAGGTCGGCAACGATTCCCGCGAGCGGGAGCCGTTCCCGCACCGCTTCTTCGATCCGGGAGAAGCCGCCGTGGAAGTACTCGACACGCCCTCTGAACTCGCTCAGCCGCTCGCGGCAGCGACCTAGGGCCGCTTCGTCCCGATCGATGGCGACGAGCTTGCTTCGGTCCGTCCGAGCGAGAATCCTGAAGGAGTGGCCGCCCGACCCGGCGGTGCAGTCGCAGTACGTCCCTCGGGGGGCCGCGCTTCCTTCGCCGAGCAAGTAGTGTTCCATTTCGTCCGCCATGACTGGGTAGTGTTCGATCACGGTCTCCGTCACAGGCCCAGGTTCGCCGCGTGCAGCATGTCGCTGTCGGAGAGAAGGTTGGCGTCGGCGGCCTCGTTGTACATGGCCTCGTTCATAACGAGAATGTGGTTGGTCTGCCACTGGATTTTCACGGCGCCCTTCATGGACGCCGATTCCCGCAGGGCGGCCGGCACGAGGAAGCGGCCCTGGCCGTCGAGCGACTCCTCCGCTCCGAAGCGGTTGGCCTGGAACAGGATCTTATTCTTGACAGTGCCATCGATTCCTTGTTCCGGCCCCGTCGATTTCCGGGATAGCGTATCCTCGACCGTCTCCCACTCCCGGACCGGAAATACCTTGACCACCTTTCCGTCGAGACTTGTCACGAATACATCCATATGTGTGTACTGGTCCTTGAACGCGCGCTTCACCGAAGCGGGTAGCTTCAGGCGACCTTTGTCGTCCACGTTTCCGTTTTGGACACCTCGAAACACTGTCTTGCCCGTTTTGGCCCACTTCAGAACACTTTGATCTGAAATCGACCACTTCCGTCCACAACATTCTGCCCCTGCGAGCAAGCTCTTGTCAAGCGCCTGCGCCAGTGATTCAGCAACTTTTTCAATCTTTGGTATATGTTGTAGAAATTTTCCGCATAGAATCCATATGTAGTATTGCATGCGTATCAATCCACGAGATACAGTGGCACCGAATCGGCCGGAGCGCGGCACCTGAGCGCGATCAAGACGGGTTTTGCGACAATGAACGCGATCTGCCGAGGGGTGTTTCGGCTACTGCGGACCCGGGAGGAGGGCGATTCGATGAAGCTGGGACTGGTGACTTATAACGTCGGGCGGGACTGGGATATTGCAACGATCATCGAAAAGCTGGGGGCGGCGGCCTTCGAGGCCGTGGAACTGCGCAGCACCCACAGCCACGGAGTAGAGCCTGGACTCCAGCCGTCCGAGGTGGAGTCGGTCCGGGGCAAGTTCGAAGCGAGCGGCGTGCGCCTGCTCAGCTTGGGCTCCGCCTGCGAGTTCCATTCGCCGGACGCAGGCGAGCGACTCGCCAACGTCCGGGAGACCGCCCGGTTCGTGGAGCTAGCCCATGACCTCGGCTGCTGGGGTGTCAAGGTGCGCCCGAACGGCCTGCCCGAGGGCGTGTCGCGCGATGTCACCGTGCAACGCATCGGCGAGGCCCTCCGATCCTGCGGAGACCACGCCGAAGGCTATGGTGTCGAAATCTGGGTCGAAGTCCACGGCCGGGGCACGCAGCAGCCCGAGGTGATGCGGTCGATCATGGACAGCTGCGGCCACCCGTCCGTCGGGATCTGCTGGAATTCGAACCCCACCGACATCCGCGACGGCTCGATCAAGTCCGCTTTCGACTTGCTCAAGGGGTTCATCCGCAACGTGCATATCCGCGACCTGCCCGACTACCCGCACCGCGAGCTGTTCAAGCTCCTGAAATCGATCCGATACGACCGCTACACGCTCGCCGAAACCGCGCAGAGCTGCGAGCCCGACCGGTACCTGCGGTTCTACAGCGCGCTCTGGCGCGAACTCGTCCGCAATTCCTGATCGCGCAGCGACAGTCCAGAAGGCGCTAGTTCGGAGCGAAGCTGATCTTGTCTGGATCCCGCTCGATCCATATAGGGGCGCCTTGGGTGCCGTTGATCGAGTAGCGCAGGATGACGCCATTCGGCTGCGTGTAGGAGCGACCAAACGAGTAGTCTTTCATGACGCCATACGGAGCGTCAGGGCCCCAGTCTTCCAGGAACTCGTCGTAGGGGTAGTACCGACAGGGGTTCTCGACTGAGCAGCCCCAGCTGACATAGGCCTCCGCGTACCGTTGCGACTGGAGCAGGTCGAAGAAGCGCCTCGCCTGCAACTCCTCGCGCCAGTTCCGGAAAAACACGTAGTACACGGCGCCGAGCAGCGCTGCGACGGCGAGCGTGATCAATACAACCTTGACGATCCTTTCGGCCAGTATGCCCTTGGTGGCGTAGTCGCCTAGGTACTCCATGGCGCGGATCGGGGATCGGCCGGCCTAGTTCGCAGGATACTTCGTGTCGTAGGCCTGGGTCGCCTCGGCGGTGAGATCGATCAGGGCGTTGTGGGCCAGGACGCTACCGCCATCGACGATCAGGTCGAGTTCCTTCGCCATGCGCAGCTCGCGAACGATGCCGCGCATCCGCGCGCCCGCGCTCGCAAGGATATTCTGGCGATCGAATTCAACATCCGACTGCAGGTCCTCGGTAAGGCGCTGGGCGGTTCGCTGAGTGCGCTGCCCCTCGGCTTGGATCCGCGTGGCTTCCGCCCCTTGCGCAGTCTGAAGCTTGCTCTGGATCTCCTGCAACTCGACCGAGAGCGCCTGGATCTCGTCCTGCCGCACCTTGTACTTTGACTCCAGGGCGGCCGACTCCTTCTTCATGTCAGCGGTGTTCAGCAGCGCGTTCTGAAAATCGATGACAGCCACCTTGGTCTGGGCGGCCAACTGGCTGGGCCAAGCGCACAGCATCAGGGCGCAAGCAAGCATCCACGGGTGCATTTGCATCTGTCTCCATCCTCTTCGCATGGTTATTGCTCCAACTGTTCCTATTCTGGCATGTCCAGCAGGCCGGACTCCACCCCCGCCTGGTCCGGCGACCGAGGCGCTACGGCGAGAAGAACTGCCGAGCCAAGTCGTTGTACATCACGATACCGAATAGGATCATGATGAAGACCAAGCCGGCCTGCGTAATCCGATTCTTGACTGCCACGCTGACGTCGCGCCGCAGCATCGTCTCGACGAGCAGCAGAACAATGTGGCCGCCATCCAGGACCGGAATCGGCAAGAGATTGAGGATTCCCAGGTTGATGCTGATAATGGCCATCAGCTGGATCAGCCCTCCCGGCCCCTGGGAAGCGGCGTCCTGCGTGTGCCGGTAGATCCCGACCGGACCTTCCAGCGCCTTGACCGACAGGTCCCCGACCACCAGCGCTCCGAGGGTCCGGAAGATCAAGCCGGCGAAGCCGACGTTGTCAGCAGTCGACCGGGCCACAGCCTGTCCGAATGGGAGTGGCTCGTCAATACGCTCGTATCTCGCGACAAGATGCACGCCGACTCGCCACGGGCCTCCAACCTCGTCCTGCGCAGCACTTACCAAGAGCGACTCGAGATTTCGCTCCCGCTCGACCTCGATTTCCATCGGCGCGCCGTGCGAGGCGCTGATCAGGTCGATGGCTTGCTGCACGGCGACGATTTCGACGCCGCCCACACTCGCAAGCCGGTCCCCGCGCTCCATGCCCGCGGCCCCAGCCGGAGATCCCACGAGGACGTCGCCCAGCATCACTTGATGACCGGCTGACCATCCCGGATCGACCAACTCCCGAGCCAACTCGTCGGCGGGAATCTGCACGCGCAATTGGTGCGACTCGCCGTTCCGATCGACCGAGAGATCCACCTCGCGTCCGGCCACCAGGGCGGTGGCCATGTACAGATCCTTCCAAGTCGAGGTCGGCACGGAATCGAGCGACTGGACGACATCGCCGGCGAGGACTCCGGCAGCGTCCGCACCCGAGCCGAGAGACACATAGCCAATGCGTGGCTCTTCGTCTAGGAACTGCGCCCGTTCGTAGCGATACGTGTAGAGCCCGGCTAGCAGCGCGATGGCCAGGATGAAGTTGAACAGCGGCCCCATCCCGACAATGATCAGGCGCTGCCAGCGAGGCTTGGAGAGCAATTCGCCCGGCTCCCCCGTCGGCTCGCCAATGACGGACTGCCCTGCCATCTTTACGTACCCGCCTAGCGGCAGGAGGCAGATCTTGAAGTCGGTTCCGTTGCGCTTGTAGCCCAGCAACCGGGGGCCGAGTCCGATCGAGAAGCTCTCAACCTTGACATCGAAATAGCGGGCTGCCAGGTAGTGCCCCAATTCGTGGAAGAGCACAAGCACGCTCAGGACGATAAGGAAGTTGACCATCCAAGTCCTCTCGGTTCAGGCTGCGGTAGCGCTGGCGCGATCACGGCCATGACTAGGCAGCGGACAGCGCTGCACGAATTCCCGCGCTCGTACGCGCGATTCCCGGTCGCAGTCCAAGACATCGCCGATTGAAGATGCGACGCGACCCGCCCCGCTAGCCAAGGTGTTCTCCACAACGCGAGCGATTGCCGGGAAGGAAATCCGTCCGTTCAGGAACGCCTCCACCGCCACCTCGTCCGCCGCGTTGAGCATGCACCCAGCCAATCCGCCCAGACGAAGCGCCTCGTACGCTAGATCGATCAGCGGGAACTTCGACCGGTCCGGCGGCTCAAAATCCAATTGTGCCACACGAGTCCAATCCATGCGTGCTCTAGGACTTGGCTCGCGGCCGGGGTACGCCAGCGCGTAGCGGATCGGCAGTTTCATATCCGGCGGGCTGAGCTGGGCAATCAGGGATCCGTCGCGGAACTCGACCATCGCGTGAACCAACGATTGCGGATGGACAACTACGTCGACCCGGTCCGGCGGTAGAGCGAACAGGTGGCACGCCTCGATGACCTCGAAGCCCTTGTTCATCATCGTGGCCGAGTCAATCGTGATGCGGCTTCCCATTTGCCAAGTCGGGTGCCGCAACGCCCTTTCTGGCGTGACATTCGCCAGATCCTTGGCAGGCGTCGTTCGGAATGGTCCCCCGGACGCAGTAAGGACAATGCGCTCCACCTCTTCAGGCCGCCCGGCCCGGAGGCACTGATGGACCGCGTTGTGCTCGCTGTCTACCGGCAGGAGATCCGCGCCCGACTTGCGGGCGGCGGTCGTGACCGTGTCGCCCGCCGCCACCAGGACTTCCTTGTTGGCTAGCGCTACGCGACGCCCGAGCCGGACTGCTTCGTAGGTCGCTTCGAGGCCGGCCACGCCAACGGCGGCGGAGACCAGCACGTCGTATTCGGCTTCGCTGGCCGCCTCGAGGATGCCTTCCGGCCCGCAAACGCATCGGGGAGCGTATCTCGGGACTCCGTGAAGTCCGTCGCGCAATCGGGCGAGCGCGTCGTCGTCGGCCACCGAAAGCAGCGCCGGCCGAAACTCCAGCGCCTGGCGAATCAACTCCTCGACACTGCGTCCCGCCGCTAGCGCGACAACGGTGACGGAAGCTTCCATTTCGCGGACGACCTGAAGTGTGTTTCGGCCGATCGATCCGGTGGACCCCAGCAGCGAGAGTCGCATTGCAACCTCAATCGTTCGGAAGGGCCGAACTGGAAGGCCCGGCCGCTTCGTACGCAAACCTATCCCGGATCATGGCACAGGTCGCAGTCGTTGGGTGCGTTATTCCGGGCGTGGCAGTCCATGCAGGCCGCCATCGTCGTAGGTTTCTCTTGGAACAGCGCGTCGCGCTGAGCGACGGGGCCGTGGCAGGTCTCGCACTCCACGGAAGCGTCCTCGACGTGGGAAGCGTGCGAGAACCAGACGAAGTCGGGCACGCGGTAGACCCGATTCCACGGGACCGGGTCGCCGTCCGCGCTGAATTTGGCCAGCTGCTGGATGTGCGGGCTTTCGGTCTTGATCGAGGCATGGCAGGCCATGCACTTCGCCTCGGCGGGATAGCCGGCGGCAAAGCCGGGATCCGCGATCTCGTGGCAATCCCGGCACTGCAATCCCAAAGCGAGGTGGGTCTTGTGACTATACGGAAGGGGCTGTTGCACCGGCACCGGGTCGGGCGGGGCGGCCTCGGGCCCTGAGGCCGATTGCGGATAGGACCAAGGCGCCGCTCCAAGAGCGAGCAGTAGGGCAAACAGCCGGACCGGAGGGCCGACGCGAAGCTGGCCGGCCCTCGCGATGCGAGACGTGCGTCGACTCGATTGCACCGTTTCCCAGTGCATCACACATCCCTAATGCAGCGAAAGCCCAGGTTCGAGGTGGCACTGTCCGGAGTGTTCGATGTCCGGGCCGCGACCCGATAGCGATTGCAGTAGGAAGCGTGGCACAGGAACGACCCTCCGCGCATGACGCGGGCGTTGCCGGCCGGAGGCCCGACAGGATTCGTCTTTGTCGACGTCATGTGGTAGGCCGGATCGAACCAATCGGAGCACCATTCCCAGACATTGCCCGTGATCGAGTAGACTCCGAAGCCGTTGGGAGGGAACGCGTCGACGGGGCAGGGGCCGCGGTAGCCATCCTCGCCGGTGTCGCGGTCGGGGAACCGGCCCTGCCAGATGTTGCAAAGATGCCTCCCGCCAGGCTCGAGTTCCTGGCCCCAGGGATACGTTTGCTGGTCGAGCCCGCCCCGCGCTACGAACTCCCATTCCGCCTCGGTCGGAAGCCGCTTCCCTGCCCAGCGGCAGTACGCCAGCGCGTCCGAGTGCGAGACATGCGTGACGGGATGATCCGGGCGATTGCCAACATCAGAGTCCGGTCCTTCGGGATGCCTCCAGTCCGCCCCGTACACCTTGCACCACCATTCGTGACCGGCCACAGTGTCCGCCGCAAGGGCCGCGTACCGGTCTGCGGCCAGCTGCTTGTGAAACACGAAGGACCATCCGAACCGCTCGGCTTCGGTCTCGTAGCCCGTAGCCGTCACGAACTCGGCAAACGATTCAACGGTAACGGGGTAGGTGTCGACGTAGAACGGATCGAGGAGAACCGCTCTGACGGGCCCTTCCCCGTCTGCCGGGAATCCTAGGTCCGTTTCGGTGCCCATTAGGAACGGACCGCCCTCTGCCTTGCGCATTTCCGCCACGGACCCGCTCCGCACGGATCGCCTCCGATCGGAGAGCATCTTGGACTCAGCCAGCCGACGCGCCCTGTCCACGCTCGGAACGCAGCACGGATGGGGGCCGCGGGTTTGCAGCGGCAGACTGATCTTGGGTTCCGTCGCACGCGAAGCGCCGAGACCCGACATGTCGCGTTTTTCTGCCACCGCTCCGGCTGATTCTATCACGGGGGTTCGAGCAAGAAGTCCGGCTCTGGCGCGGTGCACTCTGAGGCAGAACAAGCCGCCCTCATCAGGCCGAGGCGGCCTCCGCAGGTGCCTGGTCCTCGATAGCCGCCGACTCCAAGCGGCGGTCCACGAAGCTCTCCAGCAGTTTCGTGCGGCGCTGTTCCAGCAATTCGTTCCTGATCTCGTCCTGCACCTCTCGAAACATGCGGGTTCCGGCCGGCCTCCGGTCCAGGAGTTTGGCGATGTGAAATCCGAAGACCGTCTGGAAGACCCCACTCGTCTCTCCAACTCCCAGGCTGAACACGATGTCCTCGAAGTCCTTGACCATCTTCCCCCGAGGGAAATAGCCCAGGTCGCCGCCGTTGCCCGGGCAATCTGACTGTTCATCAGCGATCTGCTCAAAGCTGGTTCCTTCGTTCAGCCTGGCATAGAGGGCCTCGGCAGCATCCCTGGCCTCGGTCTCGGTGACCCCCTTCTCGACATGCTTCACTATGTGGGCGGCCCGTATCGTCTCCTCGGTCTGAAATCGCTTCCTGTTGCGCCGGTAGAACTCGGCCAGCTCCTTGGTTCTCGGCGGCCTTGCCTCGGAGGTGGTGTCGGCAATCAACCGGTCCACCCTTAGCCGACTCTCGATATCGGACCGAATTCTAGCCTCGTCCAACCCGGCCTCGGCGAACTTCTCGGGACCGCCGTGCCGGGCAACGACTTCCCCCAGGGCCTTCTCAACCGCCGCTTTGTCGAGCGGTGTGTCGTCTTCGAGTGCGGCCTGGCGCAGCAGCACCTGCTCGATCACGTTCTCTCTGGCCCACTTCACCGCGGTCTCTTCCAGCGTCCCAGGGCCAAGACCGTACTGCTTCTTCTGCTCGTCGGAAAGTTGTTCGAAGCGCTGCCGCAAGGCCTCCGCCTCGCGGGCTATCAAAGCGTCTTCGACGATTTCGCCGTTGACCTTCAAGGGCATCGTGGCCATTCTACCGCGCATGAGGTGCCGCTCCGCAGCTGCCGGGCGCAACGCCGACCGGGCCTGTCCAGCACCCGACCCCCCGGTTGCCGTCCGCGTTGGCTTCCTCCGATAATGGGCGCTCGACGGACATGAACTTCCGCCCGGGCGGCCCTGGCGCATTCCGTCGGACGGCAAATGGCAATCGAAACTCCCCGACTTGATTACACCGACGGATCCACCAGTCTCTGCGGGCAACTCGCGTGGGATCCGTCCATATCCGAGCCGGTTCCCGGCGTCCTAGTTGTCCATACCTGGGCTGGATGCGGCGACTTCGAGCGCCGGAAAGCGATCGACCTGGCGAAGCTCGGGTACGTGGCGCTCGCAGTTGACATGTACGGGAACGGTATCGTCGGCAGTGGTCCGGACGAAAACGCACGGCTCATGGCTCCGCTGCTCGAAGATCGCGCACTCCTGCAAAGACGCATGCTACGAGCGCTCGAAGCGCTGAAGGGCCTCGAGAACGTGGACGCAAGGAGAACAGCTGCGATAGGGTTCTGCTTCGGTGGGCTCTGCGTGCTGGATCTTGCCCGGACCGGAGCTTCGTTCCAAGCGGCGGTCAGCTTTCACGGCCTGCTAGCCCCACCGGCGAATCTCGAACGGCTGCCGGTGAGAGCCAAGGTCCTGGCGCTGCACGGATGGGATGACCCGATGGCGAAGCCTGAATCCGTCGAAGCGCTGGCCGCGGAACTGACGGCTGCTGGCGCGGATTGGCAGGTCCACGCGTACGGGAACACCATGCATGCCTTCACGAATCCCGCAGCCAGCAACGCCGCAGGGGGTACGGTCTACGACGAGCAGGCTGACCGCCGGTCTTGGCGCGCGATGCGGGATTTTCTTGGCGACGCGCTCGGCGCCTTGTAGCTTTTTGCCCCCGTGCACGCGAACCGAGCCACAGCCAAGCCGAATCCAACACGCACGCCTTGCTTCATTGGAAAAGCCGGTCTGGACTCGGAAAGTCGCCGCAGGCGATAGATGTCATCCGGCGCATCCTCCGGGGGTCTGTCTCGCACCTCCGGATCGAATGCGTTCGCAGCAGCGTTCACGTCGACATGTTGCACCGGGCCTAGTCGTCCACGTTGGAAATTCGGGAATCAGCAACGCAAACTCCGTTAGCGGGTCGTCATTCGCACTTACCGACGCGGCTTGAGTGGGGCTGCCGGATCCCAGTAAGCCTTGTACTGGAGGCCATACCGCTCCTTCGCTTTCTTGGCATCGAACTGCGGGTTCTTCCCTGGCATTACTGCCCCAATGGATACCCTCCACGCATTCAGGTCGTCAAGCATCGTCCGAGCGCGGACCGGCTCTAACCGAGCGAGATCTTCTGATTCGTCCGGATCGCCGGCGAGGTCGTATAGTTCGACGTGCGAATCCTCGTAGAACTCCAAGAGCTTCCAGTCGCCCTTGCGAATCGCCCCGGAAGGCGATGAACCGGCATTGGAGTAGTGGGGATAGTGCCAATAGAGGGTGTCCCTGGCCAGCCCGCCTGATCTGCGAAGCACGGGCAACAGGCTGACTCCGTCCACCTCGTGACCGCTAAGATCCGAGGCACCTGCCATTTCAAGAATCGTGGGATAGAAGTCGACGCTCGATACGGGCGTCGTCTCAACGACTCCTTTCGGAATCGCCTGCGGCCACCGAACGATGAGCGGTTCGCGGATCCCTCCCTCCCAGAGATAGCCCTTGCCTGACCGAAATCCTCCGTTGAATGCCCGGCGCGGAACTCCGCCGTTGTCGGAAAAGAAGAAAACCGCCGTATTCGATGCAAGCCCGAGGGTTTCGAGCTTTCTCATCAGCCGGCCCACAGATTGGTCTACACCCTCAACCATCGCCGCGTAGACCGCGTCGTTGCGACGGGTAGGATCGCGACGGCCCGCATAGCTGTCGATCAGGTCGCGCTTGGCCTGGATAGGGCCGTGAACTGCGTAGTACGAGAGGTACAGAAAGAATGGGCCGTCACGGTTGCGTTCAAGGAAGCCTTCCGCAGCAAGCGTCAGTCCGTCCGTCAGATAGTCCCCGTCCTCCGCGCCCGGAACCTTGATCAGCTTGTGCGGGGCGAACATGCGCTGATGGGAGCCCCAGTGGCCGGACGCGAAACTCTCGTGGAATCCTCGCCGCTCGGGGGCGTATTCGCCCGCCCCCAAATGCCACTTGCCGATACAGGCGGTTGCGTATCCTGCCTGGGCCAGCGGTTGCGCGACGACTGTCTCGTCCAGGGGCAGGCCCAGCGGCAACTCGGCCTGCAGCATCCTGGCGTGCGGAAGGACGTTGCCCGGCAGGTACTGCGTCACTCCTGTCCTCGCCGGCCATTTTCCCGTCAGAATGCTGGCCCTGGTTGGAGAGCAATTGGGAGCTGCGGCGTAGGCATCTGTGAACCGGATGCCTTCCGTGGCAAGCCGGTCGATATTCGGCGTTCGGTGGTAGCTGTTTCCATACGCGCCCACATCGGCGTAGCCCATGTCGTCCAGGAGCAGGAAGATGACGTTGGTTCGCTCGGCCCCCGATCGATCTGACTGCGCGCTCGCGGGAACGACAAGAGCCATCGCAATCAGCGTTGTTGCCGAAGCGGCACAGACGCGCAAAATTCGATCCATCGTGCCAATTTAGCAACCGGACAGCGTCGATCGGTCCAGTTTCAGGTCAAACATGGCAGATCGGACGAATTGACCCGCGGACCGAGAGGCGCTATGAAAACGTTCGGCTCAACGCTGCAAGCTTGCGGAGCCGTGCCGATGCGCTTTCGTACTGCGCCAAGCCGGGGACCTACCGCAACCCAAGCTCACCGCCAACTCTAGTCGCCGAGATCCTCCCCTCGGACAGTTACAAGAGGTTAAGGTACGGGCGGGAATCACTGGCGCATTCGACAGCCTGCTAGGTTGCGACTTCGTACACCAGCTGCAAATTCCTGCCGGGATTCAGCGTGGCGCTGGCGTTGAGTCGCTTGATCGGGGTGGCGAGACTGCGCCGTGAGCGTGAGCGGCGAGATGCTGGATGCTCACCCGCAGCTGACCGGCCTCAGGGTCCGGCAGCAGGCAGGCGTTTCTGCGGAATAGGGCCTTGAGGGCGGAGGGCGGATTGCGCGACGGATGCGGCGGGACCGCCACCTCGGGCGGCAGTGCGGTCTCGGCCGCTCCAATAAGCGATCATGCGCAGCGTATCGTGCAGCGGACGCACGGATTCCGGCAGGATGTCGATCCGCTCCGCCGCGTCGAGATGCTCAGCGCGGATGCGCGCCGGAATCTCGCTCCGGTGCCGGCTGAGTGCGGCTATGGCGCAAGCAACAACAGCGCCTTCGGCTTGCAATGCGAGGGCCCCGTCCGTGTTGCCGCGGTCGGGTTCATGCCCCTCGCGGTTGCGCAGCGTCGCGCGTCGCGAGCGCAGGCGGTTGAGCAGACGGTCGCAGTCGAGCCGCTGCGTATTGATTCCTTCAGTGTAGGAAGCAAGCGGCTCTAGCACGTGCGTGGGCGAGGTGTCGAGTCCGAAGTCGGCGCGGGCGTAGCGGAAGATCTCGTACGACCAGAGCGATAGCATGGCGCCGGAGAGGGCGGCGGCCGGCAGGCTGGGGTGGGTGGCCGCGATCGCGACCTGGCACCCTCGATCTGGAGCATCCAATCGGAGATCCCCGGCCAGCCGGCCATCTCCAGCTTGAGGGCAAAGCGGGGGAAGATGCGCGCTTTGACACGCAACACATCGACTAGCTCAGAGGCGAGGACGAGGACAACCGTATTGGGACAAGACTCAAGACAAAACGCGAGACGCTTGCTAGGGTCCGCGGACAGCGCTAGTCATCGGTGTACTTCATGACATTCTGGACGCGGCCCGGTCCCTCGCGCTCGATCGCCGACTCGACGGCGCGGATGAGTCCGAGCGTGGTCTCCTCGCCGGTTGCGGCATGCTCTTTGCGGAGTTCCGCGAGGATCTCGCGGTTCGTGAGTCGGCGGGAGCTTACTCGCATGCGCCAACTATCAAACACCGCCGCCGCCATCTGGCACATGACTTCGGTACCTCGAGCCATCGCGGGGTCTCTCGAAATTCGGGAGGTGATGGTGTCGCGGGTCCTAGACCGGTTCCCCTTCGGACTTCGCCGCGATGACAGTATTGGTTTGGCACTACCGAAGTGTCCGAAGTCACGCGACAACTCCGTTCGGAGCGGTGCGTGGTCTTGATTCCGTCGGGCTTTGCAGGCGGGTCGGCATGCTCAACGGAACATCAAGAACTTCCAGGCTGGCGACGAGAGCAACCCTGTACTCGCTTTACGATCTGATGTCGGCGTCCTCTCGAGCTGAGATGCGGTTGCTACGAATCAAAGGAACATGCAGAGAACGCGAAGTTCTTGAGTTGACTCGATCGAGAAAGTCGTCCAAGCAACTGCTCAGATAGCTTTGCCCCGAAAATTCGTGGCTGTTGCTGCTGGCATGCAGACTGGAGTGAATGTGCCCGTCGTCGAATCAGCACATTGCCTGAATCTGCCGCCGTCTAGACGAACATTTCCAAACAGCTGGCATCGAGGTCCGGCAGATCGACCGCGATCCCGGAGACTTCTCCGCCAATCAGTTGGTTCTGTGCACGTCAAGACTGTAGCTGGGCACTCCCGTGTATCGTTGTCGATACGTTGTCGCAGTTCCAACCAGTAGCGATGCCTGGCCCTAGCGTGTCCTCCCTGACGGGACACGCGGTCGACCTGTGGTTCACAAGGCTGGAACTGAGCCGGCAGCCTTCGAAGCACGATTTGAGGACGTTATCCGAAGACGAATCGCAGCGCGCCGCCGGGATGGCAGCGACCCCCAGGCGGCGATTCGTAGCCGCTCGCGCCCTGCTCCGGAACCTTCTAGCGTCCTACCTGTCGACCGAACCGAGGAGCATCGAGTTTTCGTACGCCGAGCGAGGGAAGCCCCGACTTGCCGGCAGGCATTCGAAACACGGCATGCACTTCAACGTCTCCCATTCGCAGCACCGAGCCCTGTTCGCGTTCGGTCGGGCACCGCTGGGCGTGGATCTCGAGACGATTCGCCCGCTGCGGGACATGGACGGGCTGGCCGGGCGATTCCTGTCCGACGGGGAGTGTAAGACCTTGAATGAATTGCCCGTGCCCCTTCGACGCCGTGCGTTCTTTGCCTGCTGGACGCGCAAGGAAGCGTACGTCAAGGCCGTCGGCACAGGGATCGGACTCCCGCTTCGGAGCTTCGACGTCACGCTCTCGCCGGGCTCGGAACCGGCGCTGCTCGGCAAAAACGGAGAGCGGGACCCGAACTGGACGCTGCTCCATTTGGAGCCGGAAGAAGGCGTTGTGGGGGCACTGGCGGTAGAACGACCCGAATGCTCGGTGAGGTGCTGGCGCCTCGAGTCACCGAATGCGCGGGGAACTTAGAGCCCCATCTCCTCGATGAACTTGGTGTCGTATCGGCCTTCGACGAACTGGGGGTTCTCCAGGATCCGCTGATGCAGCGGAATCGATGTCTTCACGCCGTCGAGAACGCACATCGACAGCGCACGCTTCATGCGCATGATCGCGTCCGCACGCGTCTCAGCGTGCGCGATGACCTTGGCGACCAGCGAGTCATAGTGTGGCTGCACGGTGCAGCCGGCATACGCGGCGCTGTCCACGCGAATCCCGGGACCACCGGGAGAGATGAACTGACTTATCAGGCCTGCCGACGGCAAGAAGGTTTCGGGATCCTCGGCGTTCACGCGGCATTGGATGGCGCATCCTCGAATCTCGACGGGCTCTGGCACTACCGCGCTCAGCGGCTCGCCTGCAGCCAGCAGCAACTGGCTCTTCACCAGATCGATGCCGGACACCGCCTCCGTAACCGCGTGCTCGACTTGGATGCGAGCGTTCAGTTCGATGAAGTACAGTTCGCCGTCCTCGTCCATCAGGAATTCGACCGTGCCTGCGTTCGAGTACCTGATCGCACTGAGAGCGTCGGCAATCATCTCGCCCATCCGAGCCCGGCGGTCGCCCTCCATTCCGTTGGCGGGAGCCTCTTCCAGGAGCTTCTGATGGCGTCGCTGGATCGAGCACTCGCGCTCGCCAAGCGACACGACATTGCCGTGCTCGTCTCCGAGCACCTGGAACTCGATATGCCTAGGGCGCTCGACGAATTTCTCGAGGTACACTTCGCCGCTGCCAAATGCGGCGCCTGCCTCGGCCCTAGCCTGCTGAAATGCGCCTTCCAGGTCGCCCGGATCGCGCACGATGCGCATGCCCCGCCCGCCGCCGCCCATCGACGCTTTTAGAATCACGGGGAAGCCAATCTCGTCAGCGAGGTCGCGCGCTCCTGACGCTCCGTCCAAGGGCTCGGCTGAGCCGGGAAGCACGGGGATGCCGGCGTCCGCTGCGGCCCTGCGCGCTTGAGCCTTGTCACCCATCAGGCGGATCGCGTCCGGACTCGGACCGATGAACCGCACGCCGCAATCGCGGCAGATCTCTGCAAAGTTCGCGTCCTCCGCCAGGAAGCCGTATCCCGGATGGATCGCGTCCACATCGGCGATCTCGGCAGCACTGATGATCGCGGGCACGCTCAGATAGCTTCGCGAACTCGGCGCCTCGCCGATGCAGATGGCTTCGTCCGCATGGGTGACATGCAGTGAGCTCCTGTCGACTGTCGAATAGACGGCGACCGTCTTGACACCCAGATCGCGGCAGGCTGCGATGACCCGCAGTGCAATCTCGCCCCGGTTCGCGATCAGAACCTTGTCGAACATGCCGGGCAGCGTCCTAGCCGACCGCAATCTTGAAGAGCGTCTGCCCGAACTCCACGCCATGGGCGTTCTCGGCCAGCCGCTCGGCCACAACGCCGTCGTATTCCGATTCGATCTCGTTCATCAGCTTCATTGCCTCGATGATGCAGATCACTTGGCCCTTCCGGACCCGGTCGCCAACTTCGACGAAGGACGGCGATTCCGGGGACGAGGCCACATAGAAGGTTCCTACCATCGGGGACACGATGGAGCGGACGGATTCGTCGTCAGCGTTCTCACCGCGGCCCCCGGGTTCCGGCGGCGCACCGGCGGCGGCCGACGCAGGCCCCGGCTGCGGGACGGACGCCACAGTGGCCGGCAAACCGGCCCTCACCACCCTCAGACGCAGGCCGTGATGTTCGTATTCAATCTCGGCCAACCCCTTTTCGTCGAGGATGTCGGCTAGCACCTCGATCGATTCGCGATCCCCTTCGGACATTGCCATGTTGAATTTTTCCGATCTTACAGGATACGGAGTTCTCGCGACGTAGGCGTCAGCCTCTCGCAGCCGTTCTCCGTGACTGCGACAACATCTTCGATCCTCACTCCCGCGAAGCCTTCCAAGTAGACCCCGGGTTCGATCGTCACAACCATTCCCGCCTGGAGGCGCCGGCGCTGGCGCGGCGCGATTTTGGGGGCTTCGTGAATCTCCAGCCCCAATCCGTGGCCGGTCGAATGGGTGAATGCGGTGTCCAGCCGGACACCTCTAACAATCGAGCTCTTCAACACCTGCCGCGCTTTACTGTCTACCGCTCGGTACTCGACGCCTGCCCGAATTGCGCCGACCGCTGCGGCCTGCGCCTCAAGAACGGCATCGAATAGCGCCTCCTGTGTCGCGTCTGGACGACCGAACGCGATCATGCGGGTCATGTCGCTACAATAGCCTCCGAGTATAGCGCCCTGATCGACTACCACGAGCGAATTCGGCTGGATCGCCTGGTTTCTCGGTTCCGCATGTGGAAGGGCGCCGTGCGGACCACTGGCAACGATCGTCGGAAACGCAGCCCCCTCAGCTCCGAGGCAGCGCATGCTGAATTCCAGTTCGGCAGCGAACCGGGCTTCGGTCCAGCTTGGTTCGATCCGGTCGCAGACCTCATCGAAAGCTCTCGAATTCAGAGCCACCGAGCGACGGATCGCATCGATCTCCGGTTGGCTCTTGCACAGCCGCAGCGCTTCCACGGCTGAATCGACCGGGATCAGTTCGCATCTGGGCGATTCCCGTCCGAGATAGGCGTAGCCTTCATAGTCCAGCCGGTTCGATTCGAATCCCAGCTCCTTGAACTCGTACTCCTTCACTGCCTTCGCGAACGCGATTCTCGAGTCGCCAGCGGAAACCTCGACACCGATACCGCTGGTCTGCTCGCGGGCCTGCGTGCGATATCGCCCGTCGGTGAAGAGCGTCGCCTCGTCCGGGGTTACCAGAAGGTGGCCCGCGCTCCCACTGAAACCGGTCAGGTAGCGGATGCTGGGCATTGCCGAAACGTACAGCGCCTCGCAACTCAAGCGCTGCCTCAAAACTTTCAAGCGGGTCGCGTATTCCAAGTTGCTCATGTGCACATCTCCGTGGATTGCATCGACGTCCCGCCAGTCCAGGATCGAACGGGAGGCGTGCGATTGCGACCGGCCACTGGAATAGGCATACCTAGCCCATCATACGGACGGTGACCGGTCGCACCGCTCGGAGCCCTATGACACGACGGGCTCAAGCGCCAGCAGCAGACGTTCGTCGAGCTCGCAACGAAGGCGGGCTGGGCCAGCTACCACGGCGAGGCTGGCGATTCGGCATCTTCCTGGAACGATAGCTGACCCCCATCGCAGGATGGAACGAGCCTCGCTGACCCGAGCTGGGAATACGAACTGCAGCAGCGACTTGGCAACAGCATTGAAGGGCGAACCCGGCGCCAGCTATCGAATGGCGGGGCCGTGCTGGCTTGGGCGGTTCGGAGACTTGCCCTCCGGCCTGACAGAGCGAATCGCAACGTTCAGCTTGATCAAGCGCTTGTGGAAAGTCGCAAAGGCGAGAATCAACGGCGCGAGAATCGCTTGTTGCGGGTCGTACAGCAATATCTCCGCCCGTGACAATGGGAACTTCGCGATGGCCACACCGCAACTTCGTATTTAGTGTCTGCGACAAAACCCTTGAATTTCGCGGACACACACGAGGGTCTAGTTACTGTTCTGGTTGCGGCAGACACACACGAGGGTCTAGTTACTGTTCTGGTTGCGGGCGCCGTTTCGGGGCGCAATCCGCCCCGGCTTGCCGTCGCATGGCGGCTTTCCAGGCCGGATTCCGAGCCCTTGCGCACCCTTCCCGCACTCCTGCCTGCCAGCAGGCTGACGCTGCTCGTTCCCGGGGCGCTCCCTCGCCGCTACGCGGCCAGCCGTAGCGGGAGCGCCCGCTTGCGTGCCCGCTTCAGCCGCTTCCGCTCCCGCCTCTGCAGGAGCAGTCCGATCCGGTGCAGGTTCCCCGCCAGCACCGCCAGCCCCACCGCTCGCTCGAAACCCGCCGCCCCTTTCGACCGGACCCGGTCCAAGCCCCGGCATTCCAGGTTGTGGATCGCCGATTCCACCGCCGGATGCGCCTTCCGCGCCGCCGCGAATCCCGGCTCCGACTCCCGTTCCCGCCCCGCCTTCGACAGCTTCCCCTTCTGCGGCAGCGCGTTCAACACCAGCACCTTGTCCAACTCCTCCCGGTTCCCCGCACTGTGGAAGCCCTTGTCGAAACTGCAGCCCGCCAAGTCCGGATACAGCTCCTGCGTCTCCTTCACCAGCGGCTGCGCCACGTCCACGTCCTGCTCCGTCCACATGATCCTGGCATGCAGCACGAACCCGTGCTCGCTCTCCACGATCCCCACCGGCACTCCCAGCTCCACCGGCCGCCCCGCCTTGCCCTTCGCGCACCAGCGCGTGTGCGGCTCGAAAATCGAGAACACCTTCTCCTCTTGCGGAATCGTCTCGCCTCGCAACACGCGCCGTTCCACCTGGTCGATCTGCCGCTCCGCGTGTTCCAGGAAGCCCTTGATTTCGTTGACGATATCCGCTCCCGCTCGCGCCGCCTCCAAGCGTTCCAGAGACTCCTTCGCGCGCTCCGCAATGCAGCGCGCCTGCCGCAAGTAGTCCTGTACCCGCCGCGGCTGCTGCTTCCGTCGCCTCGACGAGCGCACCCGCTGGAACAGGCTGCGCACTTTCCGGATCAGATGCGCGCTCTGGCGCCAGCCGCCCAGGCCGTGCTGCTCGCAGGCCAGCGCCGTGACCCGGATCAGGCAGCGCAGCGCGTCCCACAGCAGGCTCACGTCCGTCGGGTAATGCACGTCGGTCTCGACCAAGAGCAGATCAAACTAATCCATTCCGCGATTGCGGGCCTGAGCGGGTTCTGATCAAGCGCCTCGGACACCCCCTCGACGGTCAGGAGCTGGCGGTGCTGGCTCGGAAACGGCGCTCGGACGGTAGTCTGGCGTTGTGGGTCGAACTGCCCGATGGCAAGCGCAAGAGCATCCCTGCGGCGTGGACCAGCTGGGAGGCTCCTGCGGACGATGCGCCGCGCACGCAGGGCCGCATGGCGGACTATCATGCCTTGCAGAAACTGGTGCAGGTGCTGGAGGACGCGCATGGCGGAGAAGGAGGGAGCGGCGAACTGGCAGGCGTCTCTGCCGGGGCTGCTGGAACACGAGGAGCGTCTGGCGCTGTGGAACAGCTTTCCGGAGGCGGCGCACGAGGAACTGCTGGAAGAGCTGGCGCGGCTGATGCTGCGGATCGCGGAGAAGGAGGCCCGGAATGAAGCGGGAGACGACGATCCGCGAACGGCATCTTGAGCGGCTGGCGGTGGTCTATGTGCGCCAATCGACGCCGCAGCAGGTGCTGACGAACCGGGAATCGACGCGGCTGCAGTATGGATTGCGGGAAGTGGCGCGGAATCTGGGCTGGCCGGCGGAGCGGGTCGAGGTGATCGACGACGACCTGGGGGTTTCGGCGGCGGGGGATACGGAGCGGACGGGCTTCGCGAAGCTGACGCGGCTGGTGGCGCGGGGACGGGTGGGGGTGGTGCTGGGCCTGGATTCGTCGCGCTTGGCGCGCGACACGGCGGAATGGTTCGGCTTGTTGCGCTGGCTGCGGCTGACCGACACGCTGTTCGTGAAGGCGGGCAAGGTGTACGACTTGAGGGAGGGCGACCACCGGGTGGTGCTGGGGATCGAGGGGACGTTGTCGGAGGAGGAGCGGTTCCGGATCAAGGCGCGCATGGACGAGGGCCTGCGGAGCAAGGCGGAGCGTGGCGAGTTGTATCGGAGCGTGGCGAGCGGGTACGTGGTGGTCGGCACGGAGTTGCGCAAGGACCCCGACGAGCAGGTGCGGCAGGCGATCGCGGAGGTGTTCGCGAAATTCCATGAGACGGGTTCGGCGCGGCAGACGGTGCGCAAGCTGCGGGAGGCGGGGACGAAGCTGCCGGGGAAGCGCGGAAACAGGGAGATGGAGTGGAGCGAGGCGACCTACGCGCGGGTGTACCAAGTGCTGACGAACCCGCTGATGGGAGGGGCGTACGTGTACCAGCGGCAGCGGACGGAGTTGCGGGTGGACGGGCGGGGGGAGGTGAGCAAGAAGGTGCTGAGGTTGCCGAGGCAGGAGTGGACGGTGGTGCTGGAGAAGCATCACGAGGGCTATGTCGAGTGGCATGAATGGCTGGAGATCCAGGAGCGCATGGCGGAGAATTCGTTGCGCGTGGGGAGCGGAGCGCCGCGCGAGGGGAGGGCGCTGCTGCAACGGCTGGTGGCGTGCGGGGTGTGCGGTCGGCGGATGCAGGTGCTGTACGGCAGCGGGGTGAGATACGTGTGTCTGGCAAGTCAGTCCGGGACGGGGAAGCGCGGGTGCCAGTCGGTCGGCGGAGCGCAGCTGGAACGGTGGGTCTCGGAGCGGTTTCTGGAAGCGGCGGGCATGGGCGGCGTCGAGGCGGCGCTGCGAGCGGAGCGGCAGGCGGAGGAGCGGGAAGCGAGGCGATTGCGCAGCTACGAGCTGGAATTGGAGCGCTGCGCGTACGCAGCGCAGCTGGCCGAGAGGAGGTACAAGGCGGAGGATCCGGAGAACCGCTTGGTCACGCGGACGCTAGCGCGGGACTGGGAAGCGGCGTTGCGCGAGGTCGAGCGGGCGCAGCGGGAGTTGGAACAGGCCGCGGAGCGCGAGCCGCGGCGTGACCCGGAGCTGCCCGGACCCACCCCGAGTGTCCGGGGAGGTGTTCGCGCAGTTGGGGGCGCGGGTGCGCAGTCTGTGGGAATCGCCTCGAGTCAGTGCGCGGGATCGCAAGCGGCTGCTGGCGGCGCTGGTGGAAGAGGTCGTGCTGAAGGTGGAGCGGGCAGCGGGCCATTTGCATGTGCTGCTGCGCTGGCGCGGCGGCTGGATCGACGAGACCGACCTGCCCTTGCCTGCGCGCGTGACGCCGCCGCCGATACAAGACGACCCCGCCACGGTGGAGATCGTGCGGGGGCTGGCGCTGCTGCACGCGGACGAGCGGATCGCGGAGACGCTGAACCGGCAGGGGCTGCGGTCGGCGCGCGGGATGGAATTCAGCCGGGGGATCGTGGCAAGCCTGCGGCAGCGTCACGGCATCAAGCTCTTGCGGGGCGGGAAGCGGCAGGCAGAGGCGCCGCCGCAGAGCGTCAGCGAGGCGGCGCGGGAGCTGGGCACGACGGCGAGCACGCTCTATCGCTGGATCCAGCAGGGCTTCGTGCCTGCGGAGGCAGCGGTGGAGGGCGCCGCCCTGCAGGTGCGTCTGAGCCCGGCAGTGCGGGCGCGGTTCTGCGAGTCGCCGCCGGAGGGGTATGTGCGGGCGAAGCAAGCGCGGCGCGAGCTGGGCCTGTCGCGACAGGCCCTGTGGCAACGCATTCGCGAGGGGGCCTTGGATGCCAAGCGCATCGTGCGCGGCACGCACAAGGGCCTGTACGTGAAGCGGGATTGGGATCGGCAGCGCTTGCTGGACTGGGGGGCGGGAACGTGAACCGGCTCGGAACAGATCGGGGAGTCGGCGGCTGGAGTCACGCGGCGTCAACACGAGGAGAGACGAGGCGGCGAAGTTCGACGCGCAAGCGCAAGGCCTTGGAATGCGGTCGTTCGGATGGTGCGCCACTCTGTGATCCCGGAACCGGACATCGCCCGCTACCGGGCCGGACAGGCGCGCCGGCGCCCGGGCGAGGCCGGGTAACGCCATGCCAGGAGACGGGTTGCGATGACCCATCGAATGGCGTTGCCTGTCCGCAGGCCTGGCGCTCCGGACCGGTCCGGGCTGACGCGTTGCTCCGACCTGGCCGACAGCGCTTCCAGCGACGCGATGTCTCGCTCCGCAGTCCGGACCGCTTCCTGCAACGCTTCCAGCCTGGCCCGTTCCGCGACGAGAGTGGAGCGATGACAGGGGGCTCAGGCGGGAGAAAGCCGAAGTGTCCCGGAAACGGACCTGGATGGTGTTTCGCACGATGTCGGCCCATCCGGCGACATCGGCCGCATTACCGTTCAAACGCTCGTAACATCCTCTACATCAATGAGTTGCATGGGATGGACGGGTATTGGAGAAACGTGATTCAATAGAAGGAGCAGTCTGATGCCTTCACTACCGCGAAACTATCGCAGCGGGCTTGCAGCGGCTCGCCCGGGCGGCACCCGGCCAATTCGTGGCCCGCCCCCACCACCAAGCGGTTCACGTCCGCCAGCAGTGCCGGCGTGAGCAGCGCGACGTTGCGCGCCAGCGTGCGGTAGCTGAACCTGACGCCGCCGAACACATCGCTGATGCCCAGCATGCGGCGCACGCTGGCGTGCTGGTTCGCCAGATCATGCAGCCGATCGTAGTCGCAGTGGATGCCCTGCTTGAGCAAGCCGAGCACGAGCACCTGCCACAGGTCCATGCCGGGCCGACCGACATGCGGGTTGATCCCGTCCGGCTCGGCGCCCTCCTGCGTCTCGGACGCGGGACGGTCGGAGGCGGACTCGCCAGCGGCGAAGACGCTCTCTCGCAGCTCGGCGAAGATGCTCTCCCGCAAGGACGGGTCGCAGTAGATGTGCTGGATGCCCTTCAGCACGGCCGGGATGTCGTCGCGGCAACGGGCGTCGAGTGGAATGTCTTCGATGGCGATCTGGCCGAGCGTCATTGAGGGATTAAAAAGGGGATTACAGACGTGAGTGCCGAAAGCGAAAAAATAGCGAACATTGTAGCCCGTTCATGTAGATAATCAGTGCATGATTTGGTATGATTAGAGAGTCATGGAGAAGCGCAAGAGCAAGCAGAAAGGCCCCGGTAAATGGTTCCGTAAAGGCATCTCCTTGCCCGAAGTGATCCGCCTGCTGCCTGACGATGCCACCGCCGAGCAGTGGTTCGCCGCCATCCGCTGGCCCGACGGGCCCGTCTGCCCGCACTGCGGCTCCCGCAACGTGCTGGTCGGCTGCGCACATCCCTCCATGCCCTACCGCTGCCGTCCCTGCGACAAGCGCTTCTCCGTCCGGCCCGGCTCGGTCATGGCCGAGTCCAAGCTAGGCTACCAGTGCTGGGCGCTCGCCATCTACCTGTTCAGCACCGGCCTGAAGGGCATCTCCAGCATGAAACTGCATCGCGAGCTCGGCATCTCACAGAAGTCCGCCTGGCACCTCGGGCATCGCCTGCGGGTCGGCTTCGCCGGCGCGGGCGGGCTGTTCGCCGGGCCGGTCGAGGTGGACGAGATCTACGTCGGCGGCAAGGAGCGGAACTTATGCTCTGCAGAGCATAAGTTGCGAAATGCGCTCCAGCCCGTTATGCTCCGCTAGCGGCGCATCCCCATGTGGAGCAAGACTCAGGTTGCAGCGTTGCAGAGCATAACGGTTCGCGGTTACAGCGATAGCAGGAACGCCATCAGGCCCTTGTCGGTGCGCCAGGGCTTGCTCGGCCCCTCCCCTGCGGATTCGTAGCGGGCGACCGCCCTTGTCTTGGCCTCGAGGTCAATCTCGGCGTAGACGGCCGTCGTGTCGATCCTGACGTGTCCCAGCCAGGCCCGGATAGTGTTGAGATCCACTCCGGATCGCAGCATGTGAGTTGCCGCGGTGTGGCGCGTATTCCGAGCTCGGAATACGCGCCACTATTCCGCGTTCCCGAATATTCCGAGTTGGACCCGGGTGGCTGGAGGAAGACTATGTGTTTTCAACTTGTCACGGGTGAATGGGTGTCTGATCGCCCGGAATATTCGCGATATCCTTCCCGGCTGGCACAGCTCGTCAGCCTGCTCCGCGAGGATCTCCAGCTGGGCTCGGGAGCTGGTCGGCGCTGCCAAAGCAACGCGCGAGGAGCAGTGCACGCTGCTACGCAAGGTAGCGGCGACTCCCGCCGGGCGATACGGCCCTGACGACGAGGTTCCGGCGCACCGGAACAGTCCGTGACTATTCCGAGTCCGATGCACCCAACAGCCCGAGCACCGCCCGAGTTCCACCGTCAACTCGGAATATTCGGGAACGCGGAATAGTGGCGCAGCAGGTGGGCTCCGACGCGCTTGTTGGCCAGCGAGGGCACTCGCTCCGCCGCGCGGCGCGCACAGCGCTCAACGAGCTGGCGAATCCCTGAACGCGTCAGGGGGTGCCCACGACGGTTCAGGAAAACGTGCTCCTCGGCACCGCGTCCCTCGACCAGCGGCGCGAGCGCGAGCGCCGTGCGCGACCATAGCGGGCAATGGCGTGTCTTGCCCCCCTTTCCCCGTAGCGTGACGAGCGCCGGGACCCCGCTGGGCGCGGACACTGCCGCTTGCAGGTCCCCGACTCGCAATCCGGCCGCTTCGGATGCTCGGGCCCCGGCGTTGTAGAGGAATAGCACGACAGCGAACTCGCGGCGTCCTTGCGGCGTGGCCCGGTCGGAAGCCGCGAGCAGGGCGTCGATCTCGGGCTTCTCCAGATAGCCCACCGGGGCAGGCGCTGCTTTCTTCAGCGGAATGGCACGGATCTGCCCGCACCATCTCGGGCTTCTCCAGATAGCCCACCGGGGCAGGCGCTGCTTTCTTCAGCGGAATGGCACGGATCTGCCCGCACCATTCGACGTGTTCGGGACAGCGTCCCGCCACGTAGCGGACGAAGGACCGCACGGCCGCGAGGCGCTGGTTGCGTGTCTGCGGGGAGCAGCCCCGTTCCTGCTCCAAGTGTTGCAGGAATTCGCGCACGATGCCGGGGCCGAGGTCGCGCACGGCCAGGCGGTCGACGGGCTTGCGGGCACTGGCGCTGGCGAACGGAAGCAGCAGTGCGAACGTGTCGCGGTAGCTCAGTTGCGTGTTGCGGGCCAGGTTGCGCTCGCTCACCAGATGCTCCTCGAGGAAGCGGCGCACCCACGGGCCGAGAGTCCGGTTGTCAGGCATGGCGGCCTCCCGTCCCGCTGTCGGCGTAGCGCTCGAAGCGCCGGGAAGCCTCGCCCAGCAATTCCGGGATCATGCTGAGGTAGGCTTGCGTGCCGACGGCGCAGACGTGTCCCAGATAGGTTGCCAGTTGCGGGAGCAGGCGCTGCACGTCGGCTCCCTTGCGGTACCAGGCAACGAGCCGGCGAGTGGCGAAGGTGTGACGTTAATTCCGAGCTCGGAATTAACGTCACGGTTTCACAATGCGGGCCCTGGAGAGCGTAGCCAACGACGATCGCAGCCAGATCAGCCGGCACCAGCTCGCGCTGTCCACCTATCTCGGCCATACGAGCGCCAGTGGGACCTACTGGTACCTCGAGGCGACGCCTGTCCTGCTGAACCAGGTCTCCGCAACGACCGAACGACTGCATGCGGGAGGAGCGGACGATGAATGATCTCGCACGCCCGTTGGCAGCCTTCCTCCGCGAGCACCTGCCGCGCGATCGGGGTGCCAGCCCGCATACCATCGCGAGCTACGCCGCCAGTTTCAAACTGCTGGCGGTCTTCGCCGCCCGGCGCCACACGGTCCAGCCCTGCCAGCTGCAGATCGGGCATCTCGAAATCCCCACGCTGCTCGCCTTTCTCGATCACCTCGAATCCGACCGTGACAACTGCGCAGGGACCCGCAATGCACGCTTGACCGCGATCAAGGCCTTCTTCCGCTACCTGGAATTCCGACACCCGCAATGGCTCGACCTGGCGGCGCAAGTGCGGGCACTGCCCCAGAAAAAAGGCGACCTGCCGCCGGTGGACTATCTCAGCCGGGACGAGGTCCGGGCCTTGCTCGACGCCCCTGCTGCCGACACCGTCACCGGTCGGCGCGATCGCGCCATGCTGTGCCTGACTTACAACGCCGGCCTGCGCGTCTCGGAATTGCTCGGCCTGGCTCTGGACGACCTCCAGCAGCCGGGACTGGACAGCATCCGGGTCCTGGGCAAGGGCCGCCGTGGGCGCGTCCTGCCGCTGTGGAAGCAAACCAGCGCTACGCTGAGGAACTGGCTCGCGGCCCGGGCGGATGGCGCCGACCGGCATCTCTTCCTCAACGCCTTTGGCACCGGGCTGACGCGCCGCGGCTTCGCCAAGAGACTGGCTCTGCATACCGAAACCGCGACGCGGACTGTGCCCACGCTTGGGGGCAAGACCATCACTCCTCACTCCCGGCGTCACGTGTGCGCTCTCCATACCCTCGAGGCCACCGGAGACATCCGGAAGGTCGCCCTCTGGCTCGGCCATGCCAGCCTGCAATCGACCGAGATGTACCTGCGGGTCGACCCGGTCGACAAACTCGATACTCTGACAACGCGGAAGCCCCCGAACCTCCAAAAGGGATCTTTTGACGGCGTGCATGACGAACTTCTCGCCCTGCTCGGCGACTTCACGGCGCACTAGCGTTATGGGAACCTGTTCCGCCCCTAACCCCTTGCTGCGCAACAGCTCACGGGGCCCAGGTTCCCATTTTCATGAGGTTCCCATATTGCATATCTTCTGCCATGCGGCGGCGAAGGGGTGTCATGGGAAGTCTCCTTTGCGGAATCGAATGGGATGCGCTGCCATGGGCAGCGGCCCCATGCTTCCGCAACGGAAGCCTCCGGGCAAGCCGGCAAGTTCGGGGGAGTGGCCCTTCCGGACGGACCTAGCGACGCGAGAACCGCGCTATCGACAGACCACCAGTCCCGCGTAGCGGGTTAGTTCTAGATCAACTATGAACGGATTTTTTGGACAACACAAGACAAATCCCGTGCGAGGCCGCGACACACGGAAGTCCGATGAAATGAATGACTTGCGATTCAAGTGGGCCGACAGGAGGTCCGATTAAGGGCACCTTGGAATCCACTGAGAGGTCTGAATCAGCTCCGGTTTGGAGCAGGGAGCACAACGGCCTCGAAATTCGGAACCATTTGATTCCAAAGGGGATCACCCTGATCTCTAGGACTATTGCAGGTCACGACCACCAGAGAATTAGGCGGGTTTAACGCCGTGAAGATCGGTGGTTACCAAGCGGCAGCGCCGTTCCATACCTCCGACTGCCCGTCCACGCCCGCATTGCAACAATGGCAATGCGCTGCACTGAGATACGGGTGCCCTGGCGAGATTCAACACGTCGTATCTGACGGTGATGCGTCGCTTCTTACGAGGCTTGGCGGTACCAGCGGTTTAGCAGCGGCTCTTGGGGCAGTCCAACGTATTCACGCGAACCATTTCGGCAGAAGCACTGAGTCATCCGTCGCGCAGGAGTGCATCGGGCGTGTGTTCTACGGTGCCGGGATCGCTCGCGAGACCGTGATCCTGACGATTCACGAGAGCCCGGCGGCACTTGCATACACCCGGGGAACCGCGGTGCCAGCACCTGCGCCAGGGCTCGGCGCACACTAGAGCCAAGTGCCCCAAGGGTCGCGCCGGTACGCCTTTGAGGAGGAACTTTGATCTGCCCCCGGCCTCCTCCCTCGGGTCGGAACTCTGGGTAGGACCTCAATGGGTGAACCCGGAGGCTCCATTAGGGGAGCCCCCCGGTTCTGTTTCGGAACTAGAAGATCAGCTTGAGAGCCAACTGCACCTGTCGCGGCCCCTCGAGCGTTCGGGTCACGCGTCCGAAAGCGCCAGAAGTCACAGTCACCTGTCCGCCTGCACCGGGAATGCTGAATTCTGGCGTGTTGGTAAGGTTGAAGAACTCGCCTCGCAATTGCGCCCGAATCACCTCGCCCAAGCGGAAGGTCTTACTGAGCACAACGTCCGCGTTGCGCGTGACGTCTCCCCGGAGGTTGGAAATGTAGCGCGGCGCCGACCCTTGCTCGAAGCGGCCAGGCGCCGAGAAGGCGTCCGTGTTGAACCACCGCTCGGGAGTCGGACTGCTGCTTTTCACGGCATCCTCGCTGGTGATATTGCTGCGTTTCAATCCATATCCGAAAGCGCCCAGCGTGTTCGGCGCCCGAATGTTGATGGGAACTCCGGCCCTGAAGCGGATCGTGCCGGCTACCTGCCAGCCGCCCACGATGGTGTCCAGAGCCTTGCCCATCCCGTCTCCGAACTTCCGGCCGCGGCCGACGGGGACTTGCCAGACAAGATTCGTCACGAAGTCGTGGGGAACGTCGTGAGCGCTGACCGAATAGTCGCTCGACGGGTCGAAGATGTCCCGGAAACCATCGGACACAAACCACCCTTGGTTCTCGGAAGCGTTGTCTTGGGCTTTCGACCATTGGTAGGTGGTAAGGACCGTTAACCCCTTGGCGAACCGGCGCGTGAACTTGAAATACAGGGCGTCGAATCTTGAGGTGGCGCCCTTGTCGCTTGAGGGAGTGACCACGCTGGAGAATTGCGGGTGGAGCCGCATCAAGTGGTGTCGAGGCACCGTGCGTCCGCTAACTGGACCCGACGAGATCAGGCCAAAGAAGGGATTCTCGACGCGATTGTTCAATTCCTCCCCCATGCTCAGGAGGCTTCGGGGCAGCTGGTTGAAGTTGCGGCCCGTGCCCCAGGCGAACTTTCGTCCCTGATTCCCCGAGTAGCCGAGCTCTACCAACACCCCTGGGCTGAACTCGTACTGGAAGTCGAGACTGTAGCTCTGGAGATACGGGGTCGGGTTGTCACGGTGCCAACCGCCCACGCCGCTGCCGAGAGAGGTCGCCAAACCGAGCGAGTTGCCGGTTGGCAACTCGGGACCGCCCGGGAACGGATTGCTGAGGAGGTTCACCGGGATCACGCCATCCGGATTCGTTACCCACTGGGCACGTCTGTCAAATCCGGCCATGCCGCTGACACCGGACTCGATGTAGGTTGTGGAATACGAGATGCCGTAACCGCCGCGCATCACGAGCCGTTCGGTGATTTTGTAGCTCAGGCCGAGCCGGGGCGCCCAGTCCTTGGTGTCGAGCGCCGTGATACCGCGATCATTCTGATCGGTGAAGCGCAGTCCTCCTGTTACAGGGAAGCCGGCCTCGTCTCCGATCGGGTTGGCGACGTCGAAGTCAAAGTAGGACTGACGCGCATAGCGCTCGCTACGCGGAAGCTGCTGCTCGTAGCGCAATCCCAGTGTCAAGGTCAAATCGGGAGTGACTCGCCAGGTGTCTTGCGCGTAAAGGCCGATGTACTTCTGAGTGAAAGCAGGATCGCCCGAGAATCGAGCGCTACCGCCGCCGACGCCAAGCAGCGTCGAAGCCACCGAGTTACCAACGACGGCGCTGTTGCCGGCCGCGATCGGCCCGGTCGTCGGGCCCCGGCCGAAGGACATCTCCGGCGTACGCGAGTCCACAAAGTTCCACTGGATGGCCTCGAAATTGAATCCAAACTTGAGACTGTGATTTCCACGCTCGTTGTTAACACTGGCCCCCGCGGAGTGAATTCTGCGAACGTTCTGGAACAAGCGTCCGCGCCCTATTGTGGCGTACTCGGCCAACCTATACTGCCCGAGGTTCTGATTCTGGAACTGGTCGGCGTAGGATTGTGGGTAACCGAGGTCTGTCAAGCTGGTTCCGTCGACGTTCGGAATGGGATTGGCGAAACGATGGCCGCCTCCGGTACCGAGGTTGACGTTGATCACCCAAGTCGGTGACGGCACGATGGTGTTGTTCCAGCTGGCACTGTAGAAAGGCTGGAGATTCTCGAATCCGATGTCGGCGCCATTGTCGAAGAAGCGCGGGTTGTTGTTCGTCAAATCGGACCTGTTCCAGCGGAAAAACGTGCTATAGGCTTGGCCCTTGGACCAGTCGACCCGCGCGTCATAGCGATCCAAGGCCTGGCTGAAAGGCACGGTCTTGAAAAAGTTGTTTTGGACTGTCACCCCGGCACCTGGTTGGTTCGGGGCGGGAAACAGCTTCAGAACGTTGACTGCGACAGGGTCGAAGCGCGCGCTGGGGATCTTGTTGCGGGGGAAGGCGTCCCGAATGAACCCGGCACCGTCCGGGTTTGCCCTCGTGGTGAACGGATCGTAGATCTGTTGCAGCGAACCGTTCCCGTTAAAGCTCTGCGTGAAGTCGCCGACGCGCTCCATCGACGTCGGCATCGTCTGAGTTGTCGACTGGGCCGACGGCAAACGCATGGCCTCGTACCCGACAAGGCCGTAGATCCCCTTTTGTTTCCAGACCGGACCGGAGACGCTCACGCCAGCCTGATTGCGCTTGAATTCAGGCCGCGTCGTTCCCGCTCGATTGCGCTCCCAGCGGTTGGCGTCCAAGTTGTCATTGCGGTGGAACCAGAAAACGTTTCCATGAATCCTGTCGGCGCCCCCCTTTGTGACAAGGCTGACTACCCCGTTGCCCACCCGGCCGTATTCGGCATCGTAGGTGTTCCGCGAGATCTGCATCTCCTGAACGGCGTCGACCGACGGCGTGCCAAACGTCGCGCCCCAATCGCCGCCTTTGTTGGACACGCCATCGATGGTGATCGTGTTACTGGCTTCACGACCGCCGTTCATGGCGAACAATCCAAAGCCCTGGTCACTCACGCGATCTTGAATCTGTCCTCGCCCGCTGCGCGCGAACATCGAGACTACGCCGGCGTTGGCATGCACGAGCGTGAGCGGATTGCGGAAGTTGAGTGGCAGCTCGGTGATCTCCTCATTGTTGAGCGTGTTGGTTTGATTGGCAGATTGCGTGTCGAGGATCACGGCGGTGGCGCTGACCTCGACCGTCTCGGTCACATCGCCGAGCTCCAGCGTTGCGTTGACTTCGGCGGCCTGGCTGCCTTGCAAGCGGATACCCGGGCGCACGAACCTCTTGAAGCCAGCGGTTTCTACCGACAATTCGTAGTTGCCGGGCTTCAACTGCGACATGGTGAACCGCCCCTCAGCGCCAGTGTCCGCACGGCGCTCTTCGCCGGTATCTGCGTTGGTCACTAGAACGGAGGCGCCCGGAATGACCGCACCACCGGGGTCGGTGACGAGCCCGGTCAAGCTGGCCGAGGTGAGTTGCGCCATGCCACGGCCGGCTCCGACGAGACCGATCAAGACAGCAAAGGCTACAGCGAGAACCTGAGTGCTCCTTGGACATTTCATTGCTTTCTCTCCTCTAATGGTTCGGGCGACGGAAAGGAACGCGATTCGGAATCGCGGAATCAGAAAGAGTATACACCTCCTGTACCAAACACCTCCTGTACCAAAGCCCGCCATACTTAAATCTAGGTTGGAGCATAGCAATAGTCAGGCCCAGAGCAGCAGGCTAGGTAGCGCTCAGACTCACCCGTGGATTCTCGAGAGGGCTGACAGTTCTGTCGAGCTACCAGTGTGCTAAGACTCAGGAAAATGCATGCGAAGATCAAGGCTGGTTCATCGGCGACCGCCTGCGGATCGAGTCTGAACCCAACGCCGATTATTTCCATTTACCCGGTCTAAAACCACCGACTTTCAGTCGGTCCGCTTCCAGCAGTCGGCTGGGTGGGTGGGCGGGCCTAGACTGTGGGGATGGCCGAATACCAGTCGAGTGGGCATGCGAGGTACGACATTAAGTACCACTTCGTTTGGATCACGAAGTACCGATACAAGGTGCTGCGAGGGGAAGTGGCAGAGCGGGCGCGGGAGCTGATCCGGCAGACGTGTCAGACACGGGAGGTGCAGATCGTGCGCGGAGCGGTGTCGGCGGATCACGTGCACATGCTCGTGGCAGCGCCGCCGCAACTGTCGCCGTCGAAGCTGGTGCAGTAGGTGAAGGGGCGGTCGTCGAGGCGGCTGCAGGAGGAGTTCCCGCACCTGCGGAAGAAGTTCTGGGGGCAGCATCTGTGGGCGCGGGGGTATTTCTGCGCGACGGTGGGCGCGGTGGACGAGCAGACCGTGCGGGAGTACATCGAGAGTCAGAAGTGGGACGAGGACGTGGAGGGGTTCAAGATCACCGCGGCCGAGTCGCCTTGAGCCGGCTTCAGCCGGGCACCTCTCAGGCGGCTTTAGCCGCACATCGACTTTCAGTCGTAACACGAAGCCACCGACTTCCAGTCGGTGGTCGTTCACTCGATCAGCGCGCACCACTTTGTCACCAGTTTGATCTGGGAGCTGCACGTGGGCCGCGACCGCGCTCTCGGCGGCAATATGCCGCAAGCGTTCGACATGGCAATCGGGGGCTGGCAGGTCGCGGGCAACCCGCAGGTCGGTTCGGGCGTGCCGATCAGCGTGCGAGCACCGAACACGTTAGGCGCATTCGACTAGGCGGTCATGCCCACGAACATCTCGAGCGAGCAAGCGGTAAAGCTTTAGAATCCGACCCCGGAACGCTGGTTCAACACCCACGCCTTCTCGGAGCCGGGCCAGTTCGAGATCGGTCGAGCCGCCCCCGGTAATTTTCCACCAAGCCCAATCCCGCCATTCAGTACTGGAGGGTCCCTCATATTCCTGACCGCGAGCTTGAGGACGCCATCAGGATCGCAAATTAGCGTGCCCAGCGCGTAGCGGTTGCGGGGCGAGACCTGGGGGGCTCGCGGACACATCCAGGAATCGCTGCGCGGACGAAACGAGCGACAAAGTGCCTTGCTGAACGTAAACTGGATCAGCCGATGCCGTCGGACTTCACGGATTCAAATGCTTGGCGATTTCGAATGGCTCGGGCGGTTCTGCGCATCCCCGGGCTGGATGTCGCGTGGGGCAAAGCCTTAAGGAATCCGTCGGTGGAGATATCGACATTGCGGACAATCCGATCGAGGCGACATGCCTGCACTAGCGGTTTGGCGTTGCTCGGGCTGGTTGCGACACTGGCTTCTGCTCAGCGCATTGACGGCAAGCACGCCGAGCGCGCATGGCGCGAGGTCTAAGACTATTCAAGGGAGAAGTCCGTCAGGTACTGGTCGACAACTGCCTCCCCTGCCATGGAGCAGGGCAGACGATGGACGGCCTTGATCTTTCGTGGCGAGACTCGCTTTTCGCTAGCGGCAAACTTGGGGATTCTGTCGAGTCGAGCCCACTCCTAGCAGTCCTGCGACACGAGCGGGAGCCATTCATGCCATTCGGGCAGAAGAAGTTCGAGGGACACAAGATCGACTCTGTCGAGCGGTGGGCCAAACTCGGCGCGCCGTACGACCGGCCGCTCGTCGAGCGGCCTGCTAGGGAGCAACAGCCCCCGCCAAATCCCGACTCCGAATTCTGGTCGTTCCAACAGCTCGCGGACGCGGAGCCTCCGTTCGTGGCCGACCGGGACTGGATTCGTACTCCGATCGACTGGTTCGTCCTATCTAGCCTCGATACCCAACTAAGTTTTAGATGTGAGAGTTCGGGGGCTTCCTAGTCTCAAAGGCTTTTCGTTACAGGTGTGTTCTCATGATGGCTAGCATGTGGTTGTGGTTGTTTGCATGTGATTTCCACATTGTGGTTGTCAAATTTCCGCACGCATCCCCCGAACTCGGCGGCCTGTCCGCTCCGTGGCACCAGCGCCTCGCTCGCGGATGGCCTGGCGCTCCCACGGGCGTCCCCAGCGCTTCCCGCTCGCACCGGTCCGGATCTTGCATCTATTCCGGATAAGCCTCTAATTCCAAATGATATAGACTGCTCCAACTGCCCCTGCGCGGGCTCGTCCGCACCCTCGCCCGCCGTTCTTCCAAGCGGTGCTCTCCTGCCCGCCCTGTCCCTCCTGCCCGCCCGCCCCGCTGTCCCGGCTCCCCCAACTCCTCTCGGCTGTTGACTCACGATGGCAATTGACGTATAGTGGACATTGAAGACTAACAGGCATTAACGCATGCATGACCCCGCCCAGCGCTTCCTCCTCCCCCACAACAGCACCCACCGCCGCTACGAGGCCCTGCGGGCGCTCTTCGTCGACCACGCCCCCCTCGACGAGGCCGCCAGCCGCTTCGGCTACGCCTCCGGCACCCTGCGCAACCTGCGCGCTGCCTTCCTCCACCAGCCCGACCGCCCCTTCTTCCTCCCCGACCGCCGCGGCCAGAGCAAGCCCCCGTCCGGCCCCGACCGCGACCAGCGCATCCTCGCCCTGCGCCAGGAGCGCAACCTCTCCGCCTCCGAAATCGCCGCCCGCCTCACCTCCGAGCACGACCTGCCCGTCAGTGCCACCAGCGTCGCCCGCGTCCTCAAGCGCGCTGGCTTGCCCAAGCTCTGGCGCCGCACTGCCGAGCAGCGCGCCCAAGGCGCCCGGCCCGCTCCGGCCCCCGTCGCCGACCGCCGTGCCCTCGACCTGTCCCCCCGCCGCTTCCGCACCGACTTCGGCGGCCTGTTCCTGTTCGCCCCCGACCTCGCCCGCCTCGGCCTCGACCCGCTCCTGCAACGCCACCGCCTGCCGGGCAGCGCCATGATCCCTCCCGGCTGCGCCTTCCGCTCCCTGCTCGCCCTCAAGCTGTGGGGCATCGGCCGGCCGGCCCGCGTCATGCCCGAAGCCCTCGACCAGGGCCTCGCCCTCTTCGCCGGCCTCAACGCCGTCCCCCAGCGCGCCACCCTCACCGAGTACACCTGCCGCGTCGACCCCCGCCTCTGCCCCGCGCTGATGGACGACTTCCACCACGGGGTCCATGGCCTCGGCCCCGGCCTCGGCTCCGGACGCTCCTTCGACCTCGACTTCCACACCATCCCCTATCACGGCGACGACGCCCTGCTGGAACGCCACTACGTCTCCAAGCGCAGCCGCCGCCAGAAGGGCGTGCTCGCCTTCCTCGCCCGCGACGCCGACGCCCGCCTGTTCGCCTGGGCCAACGCCCGCCTGCGCAAGGACGGCCAGAACGACGAGATCCTGCGCTTCGCCGAGGCCTGGCGCGCGCGCACCGGAGAACTGCCCGCCGAACTCGTCTTCGACTCCCGCCTGACCACCTATGCCAACCTCGCCCGGCTCAACCAGATGGGCATCGCCTTCCTGACCCTGCGCCGGCGCACCGCCAAGATGGTTGCCGAACTGCTCGCCGTCCCGCCCGCGCAGTGGCGCAAGGTTACGCTCGCCAACCTCGGCCGCATCTACCGCACGCCGCGCATCCTCGAGCGCACGGTCCACCTCAAGCACTACCCGGAAGCCATCCGCCAGATCGCCGTCACCGATCTCGGCCACGAGAAGCCGACCCTGCTGCTGACCAACCAGATGGACGAGCCGGCGGCCCGCCTGATCGACCGCTATGCGCGCCGCATGGTGATCGAGAACACCATTGCCGACGCCATCGACTTCTTCCACATGGACGCGCTGTCGGCCGCCGTCCCGATGAAGGTCGATCTCGACGTCCAGCTCACGGTGATGGCCAGCTCGCTGTACCGCCTGCTCGGCCAGCGCATCGGCAACGGCTTCGAGGTCGCCAAGGCCAGCACCCTCTTCCGCAAGCTGGTGCATGCCAGTGCCAGCATCGACATCACCGACAGCGAGATCACCGTCAGCCTGGGGCGCCGGGCCAACAACCCGCTGCTGCTAGCTGCCGGCTATGCCGATATCCGGGAATCCATTCCCTGGCTCGACAATCGCACCCTTCACCTGCGCTTCTTCTGACGTCGGATTGGTCACATTCTTGATGACTGTTGGGAATCGAGGCTAGTGCCCGTGTCAAAATCCTTGTTTCCGGCGGACGGCCCGCAGACAGACCAGTATATGGATTCATGTGGAGTGGTGAATCAGGGTCTTTTCTGCTCCGTTCGGATCACGGAATACGGTGAATCAGGTTCCTCGGGGGGTGGTTTCGCCGCCCGGGCGCACCGCTGGCTGGCCGCGCCGCTACGCGGTGGGCTTGCCGGTCGCTTGCGGTCCCCTGCCGCCGCTACGCGGCCAGTCGACGAGGCGTCCGCTTACGCGTCGATGCTGGAGTACGCGCACGAGGCCGTCGACCACTCGGCGGGCGAGTATCTGCGGGGCAGCGTCCACACCAACGGGATCGAGTCGTTCTGGGCGCTGTTCAAGGGCGGCTACTACGGGACCTACAATCACATGAGCGTGCAGTGTTGATTCTCTGTTTATTTCGGCGAAAATCGGGGGTTTGTCCCCACATTAAATTGCCGTCAAACTGCTTGGAAATCAGAATATTGTGAACACAAACGAGCAGATCAGACGAGCGTCACTCCTTTGGATACATACCGAATTCACAGCCTCTAGACCCTCTCTCTTCCGGCAGGAGTGGATTAATGCGAGAAACCGGCCTATCCTCCCGCCGGAATAATTTGAGGATCTGCCGTCAAAATAAACCGAACGTCAACAGCAGCACCTGCGGCGTTACCTGGCGGAGTTCCGCGGCCGGCAAAACGTCCGCGAGGCGGACACGGCGGAGCAGATGCGGCGACTGGCACGAGGCCTGGCCGGCCAGCTGCTGACGTGGGACATGCTGGCCGGGCGTACGGGCAGCGCGGCGACGGCCTGAGCGGCCGGCGGCCGGGCTGGCTCGGACGCCAACTCCCCTGCTGCGCGATGCGCCGACGCGCCCGCCAGCGAGGGATCCCGATATTCCACTTGGCAATACTCTCTTGCCAGCCTGCGATTTCGGTCCCTCCATCCGTGACCACAACGGAATAACGCTCTCGTGAATCCTGCGAGCACCGCCCCCTGCATGTTGTGCACACGCTGCCGGACTCGCCTGAATCTGCATCTTCGGCACTCAGGTTAGTAATTCCCATTAAAAACAGTTCGCAAGACGGTTTACCACCGAAGATAATCGCAAATTGAGGCGAATCTCGCCATACGCGCCCGATCCGCCTCATCTTCACCCGCCGGAAATCGCCAAAACCCATTGGATATCAACGAAATACGGATTTCCGGCGCGGGCACTATTTACATTGCAGTGAGCCTCGATGGCTTCATTGCCACTGTCGACGGAGGCGTCGAGTGGCTGGAGCGGTTTCAATCGTTTGATTTCGGCTACAAGAACACTATATCTTGTGGTCAGCCGCACCCATATATGCATGGTTATGTAATTCGGGAGGCACAATTCCGCGCTTCCCGCGAGGCGGCTGCCGGGCGGTCAGGAGGCCCCGGGGAATCAAAGGCCAAGAACGTCGAGCAATCGTCCAAGTTCTTCGTCGTGCCGGGCGGCTCGCCGCAAGTCGTCCAACCCGAACCGCCGGATCAGTTGATCTGCTGTCGGGGGCTTGCTGTATTCGGGCCACAGCTTCTGTAGACGTGCGCGTTCCGTGCCTTTCTTGACTGTTTTCTGCTCGGAGCCCTGATGGAGTCTGATGAGCAACCCTTCGAGGTTGGGAGCCTGATAGATGATTCTGAAGCCCAGTTCGGACGCTCTGGCATCAGCGTCACGTCCGGCTTCCCGGTCCTCCTCAACACGGTCTTGATCGAGCAGAACCAGTTTGTCCTTGTACTGGTTTCGCCCGGAACGCTTCTTCCACGAGCGGCCGGCTTCCTGCACCACCATCACTCTGTCCCCGCCACTGCCCTTTGCGCAATCCAAACTCAGGCTTAATCCGTTGTCGTCGCAGAGGTGTTGCAGGAACTTCACGAACGCCTGCTCACTCTTTCCCTCGACCCCGACAAAGATCGGACGCCGGGGCTTGACGCTGTGACGACGACGCATCGTCCCTCAACCGAATCGCGGGACGCCACCCAGAACTCCCGCCCTGTACTTGGGGTAGAGTCGGGCATCGCGACGCAGCCCCTGCACGTCATGTGCGCCGTGTAGTCGAGTCGCGCCGTCTCGCACCTTCTCCAATATGAAGACCTCTTCCTTCTCCAAATCGTCAAGCAGTCCGACATTGTGCGTCGTGACGAACAGTTGGGAACCATTGGGATTCGTCTCGCGAGAGCGGAACCAGCTAAGAATCTCACCCATGATATCGACATGGAGATCGCCGTCCATTTCATCGAACACTCCCGGAATTCCCTGGGTTATGGCCCTATGCAGTTGCGGGAGCATATGGAACAAACGCCTCGTTCCACTGGATTCCAGGTACAAGTCAATCGGGACGTCGACTCCGTGATGGCCGAAAGATACCGTCTTTTCCCCCTTGTCACCAGAAACATTGCAACCGACTATCCCCAAGTCGCTGCACTGAATCCGTTCGTTGAACCAAGCCAACAGTCCGGGTTCTCTATCGAACAGTTCAGCTACCCTCTGAGTAGGGAGTTGAAAGCTCTCGTAGTGGAGTATGTTCGTCAAAGCGCCCAAAGTGCTCAGCCACTTCCCGAGGCGTATCGCCACCGGCACGTTCAGCTGAGCGAGTGTTGCGATCACAGAGGCATCCGGGCGCACTGCCTTGAGGCGGGGGTCGTTGGCGGTGACGCCGAGTTCGCCTGAAGGTTGAATCCTACCACCGGATCCTTCTCGCTGAAACAACCGGCGCGGCCGACCTCTCGGGAAATAGGAAAGGGCCTCGTAGCGGAATCGCTCGCTGTTGAGCTTCCAGGGTTCCCGCTCGGCGACCAGTTCGTACCGGAAGAGTTGCGGAGGTTCCCCGGGTGCCAGCCAGTCCCCCTCCAACTCGAGGCAGAGCTTTGTCGGTTCGCCCACGCTCGTCTCCGACAAGAACGGCGCGAGCATTGCGATCGGAGCGCTTTCGGGCTCGGACAGTACCGGCATGCTTGCGACGCGGGCGGTAGCGACCAGCGCGTCGAGCAGAGCCGTCTTACCCGACCCATTGGCTCCCATGAGCACGACCACCGATGGGAGCCGGATCCTAGGCGTGGCGATACTGCGCCGAAACCTGGGCAAGTCGGGCGCGGTTCCCGGGATGCGTAGATCCAGGACAACTTCTTCGCGTATCGAACGGAAGTTGGATACCGAGAAAGTGTGAAGCATTTCAAAATCATAACGAATAATCGTCACAATCGGGAAATATTTTGGTAGGACGTCCACTCAAGGCGTGTTGCTTGGCTTCGTTGCCAATGAACGAAACCGGAGCCGTGGCTCCTAGCCGGTCTTGGCACGATGTCTACCGCGTCAGGATTCAGTTAGAGACCAGTAGTTCCGGGCGCGTTTGAGGGTGGCTTGCTGGGGGTAGAGGCGGGCCCAGCAGGGCGTCCTTGGCCCACGCCCGGTTCCGGCGGCACAGTTCCGCATCCCGGTTGGAGCGCTGCAAGGGCGACGGGCCGACCAGGACTTGACGGTCCAGTTCGGCGAAGGCCGCGGGCAGTTGCTCGAGCGTGCCGCACAGGATCCGCACGTAGTCGGGATGCAGCAGGTTCGCGGCCAGGAACGCCTGGGCCGGCTGGTCCTCCAGGTCGCGCCCGAGGTGGGCGCGGCCCAGCCGGCGGCGCAGGCCCTGCTTGGCCACCGCGAAGGACTGCTCGATGACGTTATTGGTCCGATCGACCACGGCCACGACGCGCCCGGTGGCATCCCGGACCACGGGATGGCCGACCAGTCCGTCGCCGTAACGGTCCAGATAGTGCAGGATGACCGTAGCGGGCTGGAACGTGGCGGAGGGGCCGCCGGTGGGCGTGCGGGCCCGCTGGGGCGAGCGGGGCGGCGGATGGCTGACGCGGGCCGCCCGGCAGTTCCTGGTCGGAGAGGCGGAGCAGGGCGCGCAGTTGGCAGAACGCGGCCCAGCCGCGTTCGAGGCGTTCGAGTGCCCTGTCCTGCGGATCGACCTTGCGGTAGTCGGCCAAGGCCGCGCTGGCCCGCGCCAGCAGGCGGATCTCCGAGCGCGAGCGCGGCCGTGGCAGGCGGCGGTCCCGTTCGACGGCGAATTGCCCGCAACGGCGGTGGAAGGCGAGATGCGGGAGGGAGAACGGATAGGGCAAGTCCTTGCGACCCTCGCCCTGCAGGATCCACAGCAGCAGGGCCGGCAGATCGAGGCGGACGGCGGGGTCGGAGCGGGCCTTGCGCAGCAGTTCGCCCAAGCGGCTGCGCAGCTTGCTGCGGGCGATCCGGTTGCGCAACAGGGCGTAGCCGCCGTCGAGGAGCTTGTGGCCGACCGCGGCGAGGAAATGGTACTGGCAGAGCAGGTCGGGGATGCCCCGCTGGCGGCAAGGCTCGACCGCCTTGGAGCCGGCCCCGCCCAAGTCGCGCATGACGGCGACCGGGTCGCCGAAGGCGTCCAGGGTGCGGTCAACGGCCGGGCGCAGTTCGGCTTCGTTCTCCGAGCCGATCCGCACCGCGTTGAGGGTCCAGCCGGTCCAGCCGTCGAGACAGCGGAAGGTGCCGCCCTTGCCCTTGTCGCAGGTGGCGTCGATGTGCAAGGCATAGCCGTGGGGCAGGCCGGCGCGCAAGGCCGGGGCCCGCTGCCAGTGCAGCGCCTCCAGGGCCGTCAGGAAGCGATCGCACAGCGCGGAGACGGAACCGGCCGAGAGGGCAATGCCCTGGCGGTCGAGCCGCTCGCGGATCTCCTCGCGCTGGAGATGGCGGTGATAGCGGGCCAGCCCGACCCACACGATCAGGTCGTAGCCGTAGCGCTGGCCGGGCGGGGCCAGCCCGGCCAGTCGCTACGAGACGGCGACCGGAGCCGGCTGGCAGGTGCGGCAGTGCTTGCGGATCTCGCGCGCCAGGACCGTGCCGGCCGCCAGCGTGATCAGGGTCCGGGTCGTGCTCTTCTGCGGGTTCAGGACCTCGCCGCAGTGGAGGCAGTGGTCCTGCTCGGCGACGAAATCGACCCGCGGCACAGCCCCGTCTGCGAGCGTGGCGCGGGCGATCCGCGCCTCGTCCCAGCCCGCCTCCAGGGCCTGTTCGCGCAGCAGCGTCAGCAGCCGCCAGACCCCCCTTCTTCGCCGGCCGCGGCGAGATCGTAGCGCTCGAACACGGCCTGCACCTCGGGGAGCCGGATGGGCGGGGAGCGGCCTTGCAGGCACCGGGCCACCGCGGCGGGCAGCGATCCGGGATGGCGCACCAGCACCAGCAGCACCTGGATGATCCGTTCCGGTGCGAGCGTGGCGGCCGGACTGGGAGCGAGTCGGCGCTGGCGGGCTTGGAGTTGCCGGTCGCCGTCCGCTCCCTCGCAGAGATAGACGTAGACGCCGCCGAGGCGCTCGCGGCGGGCGCGTCCCTGGCGGACGGCTGCGAGCAGGAAGGAGTGGGCGGGGACGTGCAGGAGGGCGCGGAGTTCCTGGTCAGTGAAGCCGTCGTCGGACTCGGCGAGCAGGCGCTGGACGGTGGCGGTGAGGGAGCGGTCGCGGGAGAAGTGGACGTCGCCGAGGGAGAGCAGGCCGAAGCGGTCGAAGCGGGACGGGTCGCGGTCGGTGTAGAAGCGGCCGTTGTGGTTGTAGCTGCGCAGGTGGCGGACTTGAGCGAGGTAGCGGAAGACGGTGCGACGGGAGACTTGGCCGAGAGCTTGCTGGAGTTGCTCGAGGGTGACTGGGGAACCGGAAGCCAGCAGGGGGACGAGCCGGTCGGGGGAACGGGGGGCCATGTGCCATAGTATGCATCATTGCGGCCCATGATATCAATACCATGACAACCCAGGGTCCCCAAACACAGCCAGGCGGTGGGACTTGGCCTGAAATCAACGGTAAACAGCCATCTGGCACGGCCGAGATGGCACAGTATGCAAAATTCGGAAGCGTCTAACCCCTGCTATACCAATGATTTCTCGATCTCTAACCGAATCCTGACGCGGTAGCACGATGTTCCATAACTCGCCCAAGAACCATCAGTTGCGCGTCAGGAAGCTGGAGTCTGCCGCTGCATTCTGTGACGCTTTGTGTATCGCGCATTCCAGCCGAATCCACTCAGTTCGCGGATGCCTCAGGGAGACGCGTCGACGCCGAACGTGTCTTGGATCGCCCGCTGAGCGACCGACGGCCGAACCGCATTCCACACATGGTAGGTCTTCCCGTCCTCACACCGGAACACCGCCGTCACCCGCTACTGCCCTTCCGGCCGCTTGCGCAGCGTGTTCCAGGTCGCACACTTTCAAGAAGCGCCCAAAGTCTGCCCGGCTCACGTCCACACGGTCTGAAGCGGCCTCGAACTTCGTTACCTCCATCCACAGGCTCCGCATCACCGCACCCTGGTGCGGCAGGTCATGCATGAGTTCGAAATCCATGCATCTCGCCCTCGCGGGCGATACCTGACCAGATCGAGACTCCAGGCTCTCGCCGGGCAGATTCACCAGAAGAGCCGCAGGCGAACGCTGGCAGTGAATGGCTGCACGACCCGCGTGCCCACGAACACCGACTGGAAGCTGTACAGACCCTTGCGATTCGTGAGGTTAGAGACCTGCAGGGCAACCTCCCAAGCCCTCCGGTCGCCCCGAAAGTGCTCGTAGCCTAGCGACGCATTCACGATTGTGCGGGGGCGAACGCGCGGCGGGTCGCCGAGCAAGTCGACATGCGGGAGTTGGTCGTAGTAGTCCGGGTCCGCCGCGACCACGTCCGGATCCGAGGGATTCGACACCAGCCCGCTGTCGTGCCGCACCTGCCAGCTGGTCCACCAGCGCTTGGCGGGCCGGTAGATCACGTTGCCGCTAATGCCCACCGCTTGGTCATGGTCAATCACAAAGGGCCCGTCGGCAAGCGCATCCAGCGCAGCCGAGCCAAGGAATAGCCCGCCGGTGAAGGGCGGGTTGACGATCGCGCGGAAGTGGGTCAGGGTCAGCGAACCCGAGATCCTCCGAGCCTCGGGAACAACCAGGCTGGCCTCGAAGCCGTTGACCTGCGAGGACGCCAGCGACGTGGGGAAGATGATGCCCGTGTTGAGGAAGTTGTCGTTGTCCTGTGCGTGAATGGAATTCTTGTGGTAGTAGACCAGGTCGAGCGAAGCCCTGCCGCCTAGGTCCTGCTGCAGCCCGGCCTCGTAAACATTTTGGTACTCGGGCTGGATAGGGATCACTCCTCCGTTTAGCGTGCGCCGGACTTCGGGAGGTGCGAGGGAGGCTGACTCGATGGAGTTCGCAAGGAGCAGATTCTCGTTCGGAGGTGTCTGGAAATTGCGGTTGTAGGATGCCCGCAGGACCGTTCTTGTCGGCTTCAAGTGATAGGCGAACCCGAGGCGCGGCTGCAACTCGTTAGCAGTGACGACCATTGAATAGTGGTCGTAGCGGATCCCCAAGTCGAGCATGAAGCCCCGCCAGCTCACCCGGTCGTGAAGGAAGAGTGCGAGCAATTGTCCTGTTGCGCGTTCCTGGAACCGGAACTGGGTGCCGCCTCGCGAAAGGTCGAATGGAACCAGGTTCGGGTTGAATTGAGGGCCGCTCGGGTCGTTGAGCCCCGGATCGGTTAAGGCGAACGAGAAGCTCTCGCCTAGCGTGAAGCGTTGAGCGTCGGCGCCGACCCGAAGCTGGTGGGAGCCGTGCTGCCAATTCAGGCGGTTCAGGCTGGACAGAGTTGCGAGCGTCCGCCAGAGGTCGGCAGTCACGGGAATGTCGCCTTCGCTCGGTATCAGCCGCGCTGCCGTGTCGCGGTACGAGGTCGTCGAGTCGAACGTCGCTGACGGCGAGAGGACTCCCACGTACCCCAGGGAAAACGAGGAGTCTCCGAGCAGCCGCCGCTGCTGCTGGCCGTGCGCATGCTGGCTGCGGAGGTTCGCCAGTTGGAACGAGGATCGGCCTGCCATCGCGCTAATGCGGATTAAATTGCGGTCTGACAGGTGGAAGTCCGCACGCGAGGAGCCCCTCTGTGCGTTGCCGCCGTTGTGAAGATTGGCGAAGGACGGCGAGTCAAGAAAGCGATTGCTCTTGATGCTCGAGGCCGACGCAAACCAGCCGAGCTTTCCGCGCGAGCCTCCGACCTGCGCCGCCTGCGAGAACGTATCGAACCCGCCTCCGCCAATGTCCACGTGCCCGAACAAGCGTTGACCTCCGTCGAAGCCCGACCGAGTCGTGACGTTCACCACGCCCGAAACCTTCGCGCCATATTCCGGAGGGATGTTCCCGGTGAACAGTTCCAGCGTCTGTACCAGGTTCGGATCTATTGACGTCGCGAACTGCCCGGAGAACTGGTCGCTAATCGGCATTCCGTCGATGACGTAGGTGAGCTGGTTGTGCGCTCCGCGCGGGTGAATCGAGCCATTGGCGTTGGCCGCGAATCCCGGGAAGCCCAGCAGGACCGCCTCGAGCCCACGAGCGCCAGACCCGACCGGAAGCTTTTCGATGGTCTTGCTACTAAGTTGCGTCCTGGTCCCGCTCGCCTGGGCGTCGAGCAGCGAGACCGGACCGGACGCGTCGACCGACACGGCCTCTTTCTGCACCGTGAGGTCGAGCTGCACCCGTACGGTCACCGGTACGTTCGTGCGCACGCCTACCTGGTGCGCGAAGTCCTGGAATCCGGTTTGCTTGATCTCCAGCAAGTACGGGAGAAACGGTAGGTTCGAAATCCGGAACCGTCCCTGGCCGTCTGTGACGGTCTCCCTCTCGAAACTCGACAGACTGTGTGACAAGCGAACTCCCGCCCCGACCACCGCCGCTTCCGAGGGATCGACAACCGACCCGCGCAGGGTCGCCGAAGCCTGAGCCATCGCCACATCGGGTGCCAGAATTAAAGTTAGCAATGACAAGAAATATTTTCTTAGCATATGCTGTTTGATATTTAGCCTTGCCTAAATTCTAGCGCAAAACTCCGGGCTGTCAAGGCACCCGGTCGCCTCGGCCGCACGAGGCTCACCGCACCCGGCGATCGCGGCAGGCCGAAACTCCATGCAGGGGCAGCAGGCGGACGAGCGAGCTGAGTGCCCTGTCCGGCTGGACAGTGCGAAATGCCGGTAGTTCAGGTCGAGCGGAGGTAGTCGGCCTTTGCCGGCCTAGTACCGCCGCTTCGTAGGCTCTCGAATCACGGAGCACCTGATGGGCGATGCATTCGCGTTTCCCGCCACTTGCGGCATCTGGTAAAGTGTTGGCGGGTGGCCCGCCCTTCGGGGGCTAAGCGGGAATTTGCGTGCATTGGAGCACGGCACTAGGGAGGACTCGAATGGCAAGAGACAGACTAGGGAGGACTCGAATGGCAAGAGACAGACTAGGGAGGACTCGAATGGCAAGAGACAGACTCTGTGTGATCGCTCTGCTTGCGCTCTTGGGCGTTGCAACCGCACTGGGGCAGACCAACGCGACTTTGACCGGAACGGTAACCGACTCGTCGGGCGCGGTGATTCCGGCCGCCGAGATCGCGATCATGAACATGGAAACCGGCGAGTCGTACGCGACGTCGACGAACGAGACGGGGAACTACACCATCCCGTTCATCAAGCCGGGCACCTTCGAACTCATTGTCACGACACCGGGCTTCAAGCAGTACACGCGCCCCGGAATTCGGCTCGACACCGCTTCTTCCGCCAGGGCGGACGCGGTGCTCGAGGTTGGCGAGGTCACGGAATCGGTCACGGTCGAGGCCGACGTGCCCCTGCTCAAGACCGAGAACTCCTCGGTCGGTGGCGTGATCAAGAACAAGTCCATCGCCAACATGCCGTTGCTCGGCAGGCGCGCAGCCCAGCTGGTGCGGCTCAGCGGTTTCGTAGTGCAGAGAGGCACCGGATCGCAGTTCCAGATCGCGGGCGGTCGCAGCAACAATGCGATGTGGACGCTGGATGGCGGCTCGACTCAGAACATCCTGCTGGGCGTCGCGTCACTCAATTTCGACCCGCCGATCGAGGCGCTCGAGGAAATGAACGTTGAGGTTTCGAACTACAAAGCCGAGATGGGGCGATCAGGCGGCGGTTTCATTCAGATGACAACCAAGTCCGGCACGAACGCGTTCCACGGAGCCGTGTACGACTTCGTGCGCAATGACGCCATGGACTCACGGCAGTTCTTCGCGCGGGACAAGCAGACGCTGCGCCGCAATCAGTACGGCTGGGCGCTGGGCGGCCCGATCGCCAAGGACCGCACGTTCTTTTTCGGCAGCCAGGAGTTCACCACGCAGCGGACCGCGAATCCCCGGATCGAGAACATCCCGGACCCGGCCGAAACGATGGGCGACTTCTCTGCCCTCGGTGCGCAGATCAGGAATCCCGTCACCGGAGACGCCCTGCCTAACAACACTGTCCCGTTGAGCGAGCAAGACCCGGTCGGGGCCGCAGTCGCGAGGTTCTGGCCGCAACCGAACGTGAGCGGAAGGCCGTCCCGCAGCCGGAACTTCATCAACAACGCGCGGAACACCAACGACAACAACACGCTCTCGCTTCGTGTCGACCATACGCTGAGCGAGCGCCACCGCGTCTACGGCCGGTACGTGCATACCATCGGCCAGAGGGAAGACTCCAAGGGCTTCTGGCCTCAACCTGTGCACACCAGCCAGCGAATTATCGATTTCTACTACTTCAACTGGTCGATCACCGAGATATCGAACGTAACGAACAAGATGGTGACCGAGAATCGCTTCACGTGGAACAAGCGGAAATGGCATCCGAAGATCGCGGCCAAGGGCCTTGGGCTGTCCCAAGAAATCGGCTTCACGGGCAACAATCCGGAGTTCTTCCCCGGATTTGGCTTTGCGGGCGGAATCCAGCGCATCGGCCGTGGCGGAGGCCAGGAGCGCCGGCAGTTCCCGATCCGGGACAACCACATCGTTTCTAACTGGACCTACGTCAGCGGAAAGCACACGTTGAAGTGGGGCGGCGAATTCCGCTGGTCCATTAACGACGACGTCTTCCTGTCCTCCGCCGGAGGCTCGATGAACTTCAACCAGAACGCAACCGGTGATTCAGTCGCGGCCCTGCTCTACGGATGGGTAGCGGGCGGAAGCCGTACCGAGACGTACCTGATCCGCAGCCGGGCGAATTCGATGGGAATGTACGTGCAGGACGATTGGAAAATCACGCCCAACCTCTCGATGAACCTAGGCCTGCGGTGGGACTTCGACACGCCGCGGTTCGAAGCCATTGACAACCGCCAGAATTCCTTCGATGTGGGCGCGAACAATCCGGCGTGCAATTGCCCCGGCCTGATCACTTGGTCGGGGCGAGACGCCCGGAACGGCAGCAAGTACGCCCACAATTTCGTCTACGGCAATATCGGTCCGCGCGTGGGTCTGTCCTATCGCGTGACCGACGACTGGGTGATTCGCGCCGGAGCGTCCGTTGTTTACTCAGGCCAGTACGATCAGGCCACGCCGGTCGTGACGAACGCAGGGTTCTCGATCCAAGGCTCCTTCGGCACGCTCCGGCCTACGGACGCGGCCTTCCTACTGCGGGACGGACTTCCGGGAATCCTGGAGCCGACCGAAGCGGATCTTGTGCCTGGTTTCGGAGCGGTGGCAATCGGGGAAAACCCGAGATTCGCCCCGCAATTCTTCCAGCCGGAAGACCGTCCGAATCCCTACCTGATCACGTACAACTTCAACCTCCAGCGACGCCTTCCGGGCGATATGCTATTCGAGATCGGCTATCTCTCGACGATCGGCAAGAAGCTCACGATTCCCGGGTCGGCTACGCAGAACCAGATTCATCCCTCGCAAATCGGGCTCGTCGACAGCCAGGGCATCGCACCTCAAGTCCTGAGGCCGTTCCCGCAGTTCTCGAACGTTGTCATGATCTCGCCGACATTCGGCGATTCCGAGTACCACGGCGTGAACTTCAAGCTGGAAAAGCGCTATTCGAACGGACTCCAGTTCCAGACAAACTACACCTGGGCGAAGGCTATGGACAACGTCGAAGGACGGAACGAGCTCGGCGGCGAGGACGGTCGCATACCGTTCGCTGACCAGTACAACCGCCGGATCGCATGGTCGGTCGGGGGGAGTCACATCGCCCATCGCGCTATCGCTAGCCTCGTCTACGACATTCCGATTGGACAGGGCCGCCAGGTAGCGCTGAGTAACGGCGTGCTCAACCAAATCGTGGGCGGCTGGTCGATCGGCACGATCATCGAGGCCCGTACCGGGCCGCCATTCTCTACGTACTGGGGCAACTCCAGCCAGGTCTACCCGACCGCGGCGCGGGTGCGGGCCGACGCTACCGGCCCGTACCAGCAGAATTCCGCATGGCGCGACAACGTCCGGGGCGAGCGGTTCTTCGATACGTCGGTATTCCAGCGGCCAGCCCGGTTCACGTTCGGGAATGTCGGCAGGAACGCCTTCATTGCTCCCGGCGCTCTTCGCGCCGACTTCTCTCTGATCAAGAACTTCACCATGCCGTGGGAGGGCCACGCGCTGCAGTTCCGCGGCGAAGTCATCAACTTGCCGAACCGCGCCAACTTCGGCCTGCCGAAAGGCAACCGCCAGAACCGGGCGTTCGGCAACATCACTGGCCTGACGCCAGGCGCCTCCGGCCGGATCTTCCAACTCGGCTTGCGGTACGGCTTCTAGCCAGGCAGCGCCGACATTCCACCCGCGGGGCGGCCCCATCGGCCGCCCCGTTTCTCTTTCTGGAAACCGATCTTCATCGCGAGTGGGCGGGTGTTCCACAATAGAGCAATGAAACGGCTGCTGCTCGTCGGAGCGCTGATCTGCTTGCCTGCCATCCCTGCAGACGAAGTCTCGTTGGAACGGAAGGGCGCTCGGATCGACGTCTCGATCGGCGGCCAGCCGTTCACCGCCTTCCACTTCGGAGACCAAGCGACGAAGCCTTACCTGCACCCGCTGCGCGCCAAGGACGGGACAGTCGTTACCCGCAGCCACCCGATGGAGCAGGTCGATGGCGAGCAGACCGACCATCCGCACCACCGCGGCGTTTGGTTCAGCCACGGGGAAGTCAATGGAGTCGACTTCTGGGCGAACGAGAAGGAGCAGCGCTCGAGGGGTGAAAAGGGCACCATCGCCCTTGACAAGATCGGCGCTGTCGAGTCAGGCCCGTCCGCGGGCCGCATCGAGGCATCATTCGCTTGGATCGACTCGAAGGGCACGCGGTTGCTCACGGAGCGCCGCTCGATGAGCTTCAGCCAGTCGGGCGAGGACAATGCCGTGGACTTCGATATCGAGCTGACAGCAGTCGCGGATTCGCTGCACTTTGGCGACACGAAGGAAGGCACGTTCGGCGTCCGCATGGCGACCGAGCTGGAGGAACCGCACTGGCGGGCGGAGGGCATTGCCCGCACCGGGAAGATCGTGAACGCCGAGGGGCATTCCTCCGAAGCGAACGCCTGGGGCAGGCGCTCGCCGTGGGTGGACTACTCCGGCAGCATTCAAGGCAAGCCGATGGGAGTCGCGATTTTCGACCACCCTAGCAACCCCAAGCACCCCACCTACTGGCACGTCAGGGGCTACGGGCTCTTCGCCGCGAATGTCTTTGGCGAGCACGACTTTCACGCAGACGAGAGCAGGGACGGGAGCATCACGCTATCCAAGGGCGAGAAGCTGAGGTTTCGCTACAGGGTCCTGGTCCATCCAGGACGGACGCCGGACGCGGACCTAGCGCGAAAGCATGCGGATTGGGCCGGGGCGGGCGGTCGGTAGCCTGTCATCCTCCCTCTAGAGAAAGCGGGCATGCGATACGACAAACGGCGATTCGAAGGCTGGGTCGACGATGCTTGGCAGAATATCCCGGAGAACATCCAAGAGGAATTCTCGAATCTCGTTATTGTCGTCGAAGACGAGCCAAGCGTCGAGCAGCTGGAAGGTGCCGGCGTACCCCGTGGCGAAACACTGCTCGGACTCTACGAGGGCGTGCCACTCGACAAGCGCAGCTGGTTCTACCAAATGGCGCTTCCCGACCGCATCACGATCTTCCAAGGACCCCTGGAACGGATGGGCGGCGATATTCGGCAGGCGATTTACGAGACCCTCTGGCACGAACTCGCTCACCACATCGGCATGGACGAGGTAGAGGTCCGAGCTGCGGAGAAGCGCAAGTTCGGATTCGGGGCCGATCGCCGGTCGTGAGTTGAACGGGCCGAAAGCCCGGCTCTGCCACGGGCGCGCAATCGAACCGCGCATAGCGGGTCAAGTCGCGTCGATTTGAAGAGTCGCGGGGACATGTACAATGGCAAGCTGCCGCCCAGCAGGTTGCATTCATGAACTTCGACTTCTCTCCCAAGGTCAGGGACCTCCGAGCGCAACTGCTCGCCTTCATGGACGAGCACATCTATCCAAACGAGGCGCTCTTTCGCCAGCAGATCGGGGAGGGCGACCGCTGGTCTCCTCCCCCGATCCTGGAAGACCTCAAGCCGAAGGCGCGCGCGCAGGGCCTGTGGAACTTGTTCCTGCCAGACAGCGAGTACGGCGCTGGGCTGACCAACCTGGAATACGCTCCGCTGTGCGAAATCATGGGCCGGTCGTCAATGGCTTCAGAAGTCTTCAACTGCTCGGCCCCGGACACCGGGAACATGGAAGTCCTGGTGCGGTATGGCACCGATGGGCAGAAGGAGCGCTGGCTGAAGCCGCTCCTGGCCGGCGAGATCCGTTCGTGCTTTTCGATGACCGAGCCCGACGTGGCTTCGAGCGACGCCACCAATATCCGGTCGACGATCGTGCGCGACGGAGACGAGTATGTGATCAACGGGCACAAGTGGTGGTCGTCCGGAGCAGGAGAGAGCCGCTGCAAGCTCTCCGTCTTCATGGGCAAGACGGACCCGGACGCGCCGCGGTACAAGCAGCAGGCCATGATCCTGGTTCCTCTTGACACGCCCGGAGTCAAGATCGAGCGAGTGCTCCACGTGTTCGGCTACGACCACGCGCCTCACGGCCATGCGCAGATCACGTTCGACAATGTCCGCGTGCCAGTTTCCAACATGCTACTGGGCGAGGGACGCGGTTTCGAGATCGCGCAAGGCCGGCTCGGACCGGGCCGCATCCACCATTGCATGCGGTCGGTTGGCATTGCAGAGCGAGCTCTGGAGGCGCTGTGCCGTCGCGCGAAGGAACGTGTGGCCTTCGGCAAGACACTTGCCGAGCACGGTGCCCTGCGAAAGGATATCGCCGACTCGCGGATGGAAATAGAACAGCTCCGGCTGCTCGTATTCAAGGCCGCCTACATGATGGACACCGTAGGCAACAAGGTGGCGCGGCAGGAAATCGCGCAGATCAAAGTCATCGCGCCGAACGTGGCTCTGCGGGTGCTCGACCGGGCAATCCAAGCGCACGGCGCCATGGGGGTCTGCCAGGATACCTTCCTGGCGGCCGCCTGGGCCAGCCAGCGCACGCTCCGGCTGGCGGACGGCCCGGACGAGGTCCATCGCGAGACTGTGGCGAAACTGGAGTTGCGCAAGCACAGCTGACCTGCTGCCGCGCTGTGGTGGGGGGGCCCGGCAACAGCGCAGGCACGGTTCCCGGTCGGCGCAACCTGGAACTGAACCTCATCCAAGATGACGTGTCCGCCCGGTCAAGGAGCGCGCGGATGCCGTCGCCTCGACCGGAACACGTATCGACGGTACCCGGCTCCGGTGCACGAGCGACTATCGCAGTGGCTGGCCTTCGAGAATCGTGATCAGCTGATTGGCCTCCAAGTTCGCGAATCTGTCGAATGCTCCGCTAGGCCAGCGCACCTCCAGCGACTCGACGGCTGTATCGCTGGCTAGCCCGAACGTCGCCACTGTCTCACTTTGCGAGCAGTAGCTCGAGCCGCCGCGCACGACTTGGACCTGCCTGCCGGAATCGCTGACAAGAGCTAGCTGCGCTCCCAAGCCGTCCCGATTCGAGTCGCCGCCTTGGAGACGCACACGCAAGTAGTTGTTGTCGTTGGCTCCATCATTTCGCAGGAGCTTGGCGGGGCCGTCGTTGGTCGTGACCAGGACATCGAGATCGCCGTCCCCGTCATAGTCCGCGTAGGCCGCACCGCGTCCCACGAGCGGCACGGCCAGATCCGCTCCCGCCTCGGACGTGGACAGCTCGAACCGTCCTCGTCCATCATTGCGGAACAGGAGGGGCGCTTGGGCGAACTTAACCGCCGGCTGCACGATCTCGATCTCCTCGTCGAGATGACCGTTCGCGCAGAATATGTCGGGGTGCCCGTCCAGGTCGTAGTCGAAGAAAAACGCCCCGAATGTCAGTGACAGCAAGCTGTCCCGGCCGATCTCGCTGGTCGGAGCCTCGTCGACGAACAGCCCGTTCCCCTCGTTGTGGAACAGGTTCAGCATCTCGTTGGCGAAGTTGCCGACAAGCAAGTGAAAGCGTCCGCTCCGATCGTAGTCAGCCGCGTCGACTCCCATTGCGCCGCGGGCTTTTCCGTCCTCGGCGTACGCGATACCGGCGGATACGCCGTGCTCGCTGAACGTGCCGTCACCCTCGTTTCGGTACAGCTTGTTCGGCTGCGTGTCGTTGGCCTGGAAGATGTCCGGCAGTCCGTCGGAGTCGTAGTCGAAGACAGCGATGCCGAGCGCCTTGGCCGTCGGGTCGTCGACACCGGCCGATGCGCTGACGTCCTCGAAGGTTCCGTCGCCTAGGTTCCGGTACAGGGCGGAAGGCTGGCCAGCATACGATTCCGGAGTGCAGTAGGTCTTCTTGGAACCATCCATCGAGCACCAAAGATCCTTCTCAATCGACCACTGGACGTAGTTCGCCACGAACAGGTCGAGATTCCCGTCCCGGTCGTAATCAAGCCAGGCGGCACTGGTGCCGAATCGCGCGTTGTCGATTCCAGCCGCTTGCGTGACGTCCTCGAAGGTTCCGTCCCCGCGATTCCGGAACAGGCGGTCGCCGTCGAGGACGGTGAGGTACAAGTCGACGAATCCATCGTTGTCGTAGTCGGCCGTTGCCGCGCCCAGCCCGTACATCGAGATCGCGAGGCCAGCCTGGCGGGTAACATCCTCGAATCGCCCGCCGCCGGCATTTCTGTAGAGCTTCGACGTCACACGCTCGCCGCCAGACCACGGCTTGGAATTGACCAGGAAGATGTCCGGACGGCCGTCATTGTCATAGTCGAAGAACGCGCATCCGGACCCCAGCGTCTCGGGAAGGTACTTCTGGCCCGACCTGCCGTTGTGATGCTGGAACTCGATTCCGGCCTCCGCCGTTACGTCCGTGAATTTGACGGCAACTTGCTCGCTCGCTTCCGGAACAGGCTCCGTGCCGACGCCGGACGGGCTGCAACTCAACCCGGTGCCCAAGACGAACGCGACAGCAGAACTACAGCGGGGCTGAAACATGCTCATGAATGCCTTGGCGTTCGTTGTTGTCCTCCGGGCTCGCCCGGCGAAGTTCGGCGGTTCGCGTCTGGGAGGACTCGTCGGCCTTGTACCGCAGGAACAGGGCTTCCTCGTGCCGCGCCGATTCCAAGTCTCCCAGACCGCGGTAGCACCTCATCTTCGTGTAGTGCATCTGCAAGTCCTCCGGGTCGATCCGGGCCACGCGGTCGAGCACTTCGACCGCTCGCTCGTATTCCCTTTGCAGGAAGAGGATGTTCGCGATCTCGTTCAGGACAACACGGTCGCGCGGATAGCTCTGCTCGGCCCGTCGCAAATCGGACAGCGCATTTTCGTAGTCGCCGCCGGCCCGTCGGGCCAGCGCCCGGAAATACAGGGCCCTAGGCAATTCGGGAGAGAGCTCCAAGGCGTTTTCGATCAGCGGCTCGGCGTCCGACGTGCGCCCCTCCTCAACCATCGACCGGGCGACGTTCAGCCAGCCATCGGGATGCTTCGGATCCGCTTCGGTCGCCCGCCTGAAGGCGTGTTCCGCGCCCTTCAGGTCGCCTTGCAGCAGCAAGCCGATGCCGTAATCGTTCCAGCGCCCCCAGTCGCCCGAATCCACAGTCGGCTCCCACTCGCGGGAGCGCTCTCCGATCTGCAAGCTCGCTTCCGCCGAGGCAATCTCCGTTATCGGCAGCACCGGAATACGGTCCTTGATCGAACCGGGCACGTTCGCGGGTATATCCGATGGATTGTACGTAAATTCGCGGTCGTCGAACCCCTCGCCGAACTCTCCCGCGCCAGCCCTACCCGCATAGGCAAACGCTGTGTAGCCGTGCGAGAACTTGCGGTGATTCAGCTTCGCGCGCAAGGTCAGCGGCCCGTTGGCGTCCTTCGGGATCGTCACGCGGTAGTGGACCGTGTCGGCGGCGCCGGGAGGAATCAGGCGCGCGTAGACCAAGCCGCGCATGTTGAACGCATTGCGCTTGTCGATCGGGTTGCCGTGGGCGTCGACCTGCAGGGCCCGGTAGAAGTGCGCTCCCGGATCGACCGGCCCCGCACCGTCGTCGGCAACCCGTCCGCTCCAGAAAATCGCCTTGCCATCCGCGTCCAAGACCTGGAACTCGACCCAAACGTCGAAAGCGTCCACCGTGCCGCTCGGGAAGAAGTGACCGACCTTCCGGGTGCGGACCACGACGTCGACGCGGACCGTCTCGCCGGCCTGCGCAACCGGCGCGGACCGGTCGATGGGCGCAGCTAGGTTGCCGACCTCGCGCAAGAGCGCCGGCCCGCGACGGCCGCCGCCTTCCTCCCCGACAGCGAAACCGGTCGCGACGGAGATCTGGTCGGCCCTGCGCAGCATCTGGGGGGCCGAGGCGTCCTCGGCCGCCGGAGACACAGCAAAAACATCGAGCGTGATGATTCCGTCCTTGAGGAATCGCTGGACTTCCCGGAGCTGCACCTCGTCTCCGTTCACGTAAGGAACGGCCGTGTTGGCAGCGGCGAAGCGGTGCGAATGGATCTTGCCGCCGCGGCTGCCGGGATAGTCGGAATCCACGAGCGGCATGTGGCAGTCCGCGCAGCTCATCGATCGCTCCGGGTAATAGAACGACCGCGCTCCCTGCCCCGATACGCCGCTCGCCTGCCAGTTGTCGTACGAATTGAATCCGCGCACCCATCGATACCGGTTGACCGGGACGTCCAAGTGCACCTTGTGGCACGACGAGCAGAACTCCGATCCGTCCGCGCGCATGAACGGCTTCAGGAATGCCCGGCGGTGCGCTGCCGGCGCGGTGTTCGTCACGTAGTTGTGCGCGGCCCGTAGCAAACGGAACTCACTCGAGGCGAGGCCGTGGAGCGCCGGGTACTCGATGACAAACCCGCCGTTGCCCATGGTGTCGGGGACATGCACGATCGAGTGGCACGACACGCAGGCCAGCCCGGCGTGAGCTTCCGGGGTGTCCAGCTGTCCCGAGACCGGATCCTCGAACATCCCGTTGAACAGCATGGCGTGGTCATGGCATCCGGCGCACCATTTCGAAGCCTCGACGCCGGCGATCTCCTGCATGTACTCGATCGATTTCCGGTAGAACTGGTTGTTGAACGACGAGAAGCGGTGCATGGACGAACTCCACTGCTCGTACACGTCCTTGTGGCACTCCCCGCAGGCCGCGGATTCGAGGAAGTAGTCCGAGGGGACCCTTCCACCGCTGACCGTCTGCGAAGCCGACGGGAAGAAGGGGCTCTCGCGGCCGCCGCCTTCGTAGTCCATTGAGACGGGAGCCTGCGTCGGGTTGAGGATACGCTCGGACTCGCTGGGGAACCAGCGGTCGCGCACCGCAGAATACGCCGGCAGCAGCAGGGCCACAGCGACGAAACCGGCGATCCTGCGATCCTTCCGCCCGAGAGCCAGCAAGGCCGCCCCGGCAAAGCCGCAGGCGCCATGCACCGCCACGAGCGGAATGTTTGGGCGAGTGGCGCCAACGACGCACAGAGCGGCGCCGAGCAGGGCGCAGGCCGAGAGCGCAACCAGTACCCGGCGATCGGACCGGGCCTTGCGGAAAATTTCGAGGCCCGACAGCCACAGCCCCGCTGCCAGCGCGATGCCCACGAGCACGTGCAGCAGGACGTTCGCAACATAGAAGAGATCGGCGGATGGGAACGCCCAGAGCCAGGCCGAGTTGAGGATCAGGAACAGGAACGCCGCCCCGGCCATTCGACGGGGCCGGAACGGATGACGCTTTTCCGAATTCTCGCTCACGGCATCGACCTCCGCGCCACCAGCGGTCGCAGCAGGCGCATCGCCGGGCGCGTATGCAATCGTTCGAGATCGGCCCTTTGCTCCGGCGTGCGCGGATACCGTTCGTCGTCCCCGTAGGGATAGCTGCTCATATCGTGGAACGGCAGCGGCTGCACCGAGTCGCCAAAGGCGGTGTTCGCCTCGTTCTCCTTGGCCCACCCGTCCACGAGCAGGACGTAGTCCCTCGTCCAGCCGGCGTGCACGGGCGGGAGATCGGCGGCGGAAAATTGCAATTCGACTTCGTCGCCCGCCCCCAGGATCACGTAGCGGTCGTCCTCGCGCTCGAGCAGTTCGCTCACGTCGCCGAATCGCGTGTAGAGTCCCGGCGTCGGGTTCCAGTTCGACGTAGCGGACACTTGCTGGTAGTCGAATCGCTCAGGCTGCATCCGCCCTTCCGCGACGTAGTTGCGCGAAAAGCCCCGGAACCGCAACTGCGCCGTGTTTGCGGCCAGGCTGGTCAGCTTCGTCTCAGGCGAACTCGTGCCAAGTCCGAGGTAGGCAGCGTCCCAATAGACGCACATGTTCGTCACCAAGCGAACCTGGCGCGAAGCCGACCGGAACTTGCCCTTCAGGTCGATCGCGATCGTGCGCAGCGTGCCTCCGGGAAGGCCCGCGTCGGCCACGGCTTCCACCCATTCGCCGTGCTCGTCCCGCACTTCGAGGGAGGGAGGAAGGATTGCAGACCCCCTTGTCTGGGAAGCTCCCACGATGCTGCTGGCCGAAGACCAGTCGACCCATCCTTCAAGGAACAGGACGACATCGTCGGACTCGAACGGGGGGAACTCGAGAACGAGGGAATGCCGTTCGGCACGGTTCTCGAAATCGCGATCGAACATCGCGTAACGCCTGTCGCTCTTGACTACTCTCTCGAGAACGTCTTCGCCCCGGTGATTGGAGGCCGCCACTGGAAGGAGCCTGTCCCCGACCCCAAAAAGCCTGAACTCAGGAAAAGGCGGCCCCTTCGCCTTTTCGTTGGTCACGACTCGGATGTCGGCCGGGTGATCGATTGCGATCAGGCGGACTTTGTCAATGTAGGCGGTCTCGCGAAGTTCCTCGGTTAGTCGGACGTCGAGGAAACCGTCGCGCTCCTGCAACTGGTCGCCGCGAATCGTGAGGTACTCGTCGTGATCGACGGGAAAGTAGACGCCTCGCGCCAGGCTCGCTCCAAGCGGAGCAACGCCGAGCACCTCGCTAATGTACTCGAACTCCGTACCGTTCCACGTGTAGACCATCGGGCAGGAACCCGACAGCCGGGGTGCTTCCTTGATCGCGACCTCGTCCACCGGATCCTCGGGCATCTCGTTCTGGATCAGTCCGTTCGCCCACGTCACGCGAATGGTGTCGAAGGTCTCCCCGGCGCCCAGGCCGAAATGGAGCGGCACGCCGGTGTAGACCCGCTTGGCGTAGCTCAGACCGGCTTTGACCTCGACACGAGCTCCCGTTCCGATGGCCGGGCTCTTCACGCCCTCGAGCCGGACAACCAAGCCCCGATTCGCAGACTCCGAGCTGTTGGATGCGAACCGGACGCTTCCGTCCGGGCCCGCGGCAATCAGGTCGGGCTTGCCGTCGGCGTTGAAGTCGCCCGCGACTGCGGGGCCGGGCGGCGGCTCCGAGCTGCCCGATACGCCCGCGAAGTCGAATGCGCCGCGATTCTCGAGAAAGCCGTCAGCCGTCGCGGCGTCTAGCCGGCCGCGAAGCTGGAAGTCCGCCCAGGACTCGACGCGGGCCATGGAGGGACCCCGGTGCAGCGTGCCTTCGCGATTCTCCAGAAGGAGCGTTGCCTCTTCGGTGCTGACTGCGATGTCGAGGTAGCTGTCGTGGTTTGCGTCGACCACCTCCAGCCGCACCGTCCCGGAAGGAACGGTCACATCGTCCACGCCAACCGCCTCGGCGTACACACCCAGCTTGCGATCTTGATGCACTGCCACGGAGTCGTCGTACACAGCCACGAAGTCGTGGCCGTTGTCCTCGAAGAGCTCGGCAATTCCCGCAGCTCGAACCCGCCCCTCGGCAAAGGGAAATTCGTCGCTGACGTCGGCCAGAGCACCTTCGCCGTCGTTCTGGTACAGTCGCTTGTCGATTCCGAGCGAGAACAGGTCGAAGTCGTTGTCGTGGTCGTAATCGGCGAACAGGCAGAGGTCGAAGTCCCCGGCAGCGGCGAAGGCACTCTCGAAGGACCGGCCCGGGCGGCTCACTAGGACTTCGACACCGTCGCCGTCCACGCGGCAGAGGTCTGCCGTGCCGTCTCCGTCAAAATCCCCGGTGCCGTAGAAGCGAGCGCCCGCCAAGCCGACTGGGAACGCGCTTGGCCCGCCAGACGCGCGCCCGAGGACTGCGATCGCAGCTTCCTCGGACCATGCCAGGGCGTCTGTCGTGCCGTCGGAGTTCAGATCCCAGGCTAGGGCTCCCAGCGGCGCCCCTCCCAGCTGACCGATCGTGCTCGAAGCGAACTCGAAGGAAGCGGCCGGCGCGGCAGCTCCGGTGGCGAGCGACGGATCGTGAAGCTCCGAATAGAAGCTCCAGTCGACATCCTCGCCCACGGCGTCGTCCTCGGTCGCCTCCTTCAGACTCTTGAAAATCTCGAGTTCCGTGGTCGCCCGGTCAGGGTCGGTTCGCCGCAGAATTCCGAAGAGCTGGAAATGAGGGGCAGCCAGCGAGGGATCCAGTTCGATCGTCCTCTCGAACTTTTCAATCGCGCGACGCGTGTTGCCAACCTGCTTGTAGAGCGCGCCCAGGTTGTACTGTGTTTTCGCCTCGGACGGAACGAGCCGCTGCATCTGCAGCAACTGATCAAGAGCCTTCTCCACCTCGCCCGACTTCTTGTACTCGATGCCCAGGTTGAAGTAGGTGTGGGGCAGGCTGCGGTCGATCTTCTGCGCCGCGACGACTTGGTCCATGCCCTCCTCGCGCCGACCCGCTCGCAGCAGGGCAAGGCCGTAGTTGAGGTGTTCCCGAGCGGAGTCGGGATTCAGATCTAGCGCCTTTCCGAGCTGCTCGACTGCCTGCTGGGAGGACCCGGGCGTCTCGTAGAACGCCTTGCCAAGATTCCGGACTTCTTGCAGAAGCGCCTGCTCGGGCGTGCTCGCCGGCGTCTGGGCGGGTGCTAGCATCCATAAAGCCGCGCCGACAACTAGGAATACGGCAAGCAAGCCCGCGATCCGCATAGGTTTCCTCATGTCAAGTTCTCCCATATTATTGCGCGGCGCAGTCGCGGCTGCACGGGGCCCATCTGATCCGCTGTGGGCTGTCTGGAGCCGCTTGCTGCCAGAACCCGCGTGCGGTCGTGCGGTCGGCCGGAGCGGAATCGGCGTGAGAGACAGCGCCGCATCGTGGCATCGGACTGGACGCCGCTGACCCGTACGGGCACGCTCTCGGGATGAGGTTGGAAGTATACGCGGTCAGCGATCTACAGCAGAGGATCGAAGCCGCAACGAGACTCAAATCCGCTATTGTCGGCGAGCTCGGGGCCGCCGTAGAAGACGGAGTCATCGGGGCGAGTAGCGAGGCCTCGATGACCCTAAGATTCTGAAGACATGGAGCGGGAGGCGGGGATCGAACCCGCGACATTCAGCTTGGGAAGCTGACGTTCTACCACTGAACTACTCCCGCTGTCGGCAATCAGTCTAGCATGTCCCGTCCGGCTCGGGACTCCCTCCGGAATCCGAAGGCAGGGCTGCGAACCGGCTGGCCCCGTCGAGCAAGCCTAGGAGCGCGGAGCGCCAGCTCTCGGCGCCAGCGCAGCCCTGCCCGGCGAGGCCGGACTACAATTCAGAACATGCTTTCTGTCTTCTCGTCGCCATCGCGCTACACGCAGGGACCGGGCGCGACCGAGTCGCTTGGCACCGAAATGGACCGGATCGGTCTCCGAGGGCCGGCACTGGTGCTGGCCGGGCGAAGCGCCGCCACGAGGCTGGCCGACGCTTGGCGCCAAGCATTCGGCGACTCCGGGATCGAGTACGCCATCCAGCCGTTCGGCGGCGAATGCAGCCACCAGGAGATCGAGACAGTCAAGGACGCGACCAAAGCGGCCAAGGCGAATGTAGTCGTCGGGGCCGGTGGCGGCAAGGTGCTCGACACGGCCCGGGCCGTTGCGGCGGATCTGGACCTGCCGGTCGTGAACTGCCCTACCGTGGCATCCAGCGACGCGCCGTGCTCCGCCCTGTCGGTCCTCTACAACGACGAGGGCGTGGTAGTGGACTACCGCGTCTATCCCAGGAATCCGGATCTCGTTCTGGTCGATACCCGGGTTATCGCCTACGCGCCGCCCCGATTGCTTGTCGCAGGCATGGGAGATGCGCTCGCTACGCTGTTCGAGGCCCGCACGGCTGTCGAAGCCCACAGGAAGAACATGCGCGGAGGAGGTTCGACTCGCAGTGCCCTGGCCTTGGCGGAACTCTGCTATCGCACGCTGATCGAGGACGGCCTCGACGCTCTCGATGCCGTCATGCATCAATCCGTCACGCCAGCCCTGGAGCGATTGGTCGAAGCCAACACATTGCTGTCCGGTCTGGGGTTCGAGTCCTCAGGACTCGCGGCGGCACACTCTGTACACAACGGCCTGACAGTCGCTCCCGGCACTCATTCGTACTTTCACGGCGAGAAGGTGGCATTCGGCACGCTGGTGCAGTTGGTGCTGGAAGGAAAGCCCGCGGCCCTGATCGAAGAGGTGCTCGCCTTCTCCCAAGGCGTCGGATTGCCGATCACCCTCGCAGACGTCGGTCTCGAGTCATGCGGGGACGAGGTACTGGCCAAGGTCGCGAGGCGGTCGGTTGCGCCGGGAGAGACCATCCATAACGAGCCCTTCGCGGTGTGTCCGGAAATGGTCCAGGACGCGATCCGGGCAGCGGACGCGATCGGACAGCGCTGGAAGGGCTCCCCCGCGGCGAGGGCCTAGCGCTCGATCTGCTCTGTCTCCTTGACCCAGCCTCCCATCTCCGCGAAGCTCTCCTTGATGCGGATCACATCGCCATCGAGGAAGGTCACGAATACGATCTCGCCCGGGGGCCGGCCGTAGATCCAGTCCTCGGTCTCGACACCGTCCTTGAAGTCGCGTACTTTCTTCGAGGGCTTTCCCTTGGCAAGGAGCACCATCTCTTTGTCCATGCCCTCGATGACTTGTTCGTTCTCGATCGCCTCGCGGTACTTGGGTTCGATGGTGTCAAGGTAGAGTTCCGTCGCGCTATGCAGTTCGAAGTCCAGGACAGGCTTGAGCATGTCCTTGAATTCCGCGGCCGTCTTCGCGGGAACGGCATCCGAAAACACCAAGGCAAGCTTGGTCCCGCCCGGAGCGTGGGTGTTCTGGCCCGCCCCGAGGGTCGTCCCTTGGCTCGATGCACCGGAGACTTGAATCCGATGCCACCACCGGCGGCCGCCGCTGATGCCGTAGTTGATCTCGACCACCAGCTTCTTGCCATCGAAGGTGATCGCAGTGATCTGGACCAAGTCGCCGACCCTCGCCGCAGGACCGAACTTCATCATGGCCTCGGACCACTGCTCCCGGTCGTACTGGCCCGACGGCCTGAGTTCCAGAGGCTTCTTGGATCGAGGGATCTGAACCCTGGCCGTGCCGTACTCGGCGTTGAGGTTCCGGATAAGATCAGCGCGTTGCGCCGCGGTCAGCTTCTCGGTCCTGGCCTCGACTACCGTCATCGACGCTGCCAGCAGACACATCAAGAGGAGGCTGAGATCGCGGATCAGCTGGACCGGTTTCATGCGGCACTCCTGTCTCCCAGAGCGATCGTGCGGGGCTTCCCGGAATCGGCGCGAGCCATACAACCGCGCCAAGCAGCAGCGCCATGCCCGTAGCCAGCGCTCCGCCTTCCAAGCCATAGCCTCCCCCAGTTAGCCATTCAGATCCGCGAAGTTCCAAATTCAACTCGGTCAGCCTTATTGTAATGCCTGAGTTGTTCGCGCCTAGCCCTACCTGCGCCGCATTCCATCCGAAATGCAGTCCCACTGCCAGCCAGAGGGAGCGCTTCCGCAACACTGCAAGCCCAAAGACCGCCCCGAAGAGCGCCGTGTTGAGTTGCGCCAGATTCGTCACGCCGGGATTCGACCCGTGCAGAAGGGCGAATGCGAGCGAGGTCGCCGCAACCGCTCCGGCCGGGCCGACCGCGCGGGCGAGGAACTGCAGGAGCGGTCCCCGCACGAACAGTTCCTCGCCCGCAGCTCCGACAGCGAGCAGGCACAGGCCCAAGACAGGCGCGTCCCTCCAGTCGAAACGAATCCCGGCAGGATCCCACGGCACCCAGGCGGCCCATTGGAGCCACACTGCCGATAAGACCAGCAGGGCAACCGCAGCACCGCCGGCCGCCACGCCCCAGGCCGCTCCTGAGAGCGATGCGCGTCCTAGACCCAGGCGGACCCAAGTCACTTCAGGGTGCAGGGCCACGGCGACGATGGTGACGCTCAGCGCACCAAGCAGCAGAGACATCGTGCTAATGGCAATCGCGTTGCTAGTGAAGGACGAAAGCAGCATGGCTCCGGCGAGTCCGGCCAGCAGCGTCGACACGAGGCAGCAGTTGGCCAGCAAGATGTCGCCGATCTGTTGCTTGCGGCGGGAAGAGAGAGTGGCCATACGGTATTCGCGTTTCAGAGTACCCGGCGCGAGGGTACCGGGCAAGGGAAGGCATACCTCGCAGCAGAATGCCCAGTCACGCCCGAAGTCGATCGACGAAGCGTGAGACAGATCCGGTCCGATAGACAGCCATCGAATCGCTCGCGGCCCCGCGAGGACTTGGAATCCCTTCAGGGTCCCAGTCCAGCCTCGTGTCAAGGGCCGACAACCGAGCAACCCGATGATGATCGAAAGCGAATTTCAACCCGTGGCAGGGGCGTTGATCGCAATCGGGAAAACATGGCGAGATCAGCGTGGTCGGGCAGGCCCCTGCTCAACCGCCCTCGAGCAATGGCACTCCGGGCTTGGTCTCGAGACCCATTCGCCGCGACTTCCGCGATACAGCCTTCAACCGCAGTCTCGCATCAAATTGCAGCTATTCTAAATTTGGGGTTTCTTAGGGGTTAGCGGTCATCGTAGGAACCGGAAACAAGGGGCTATTTGCTGGGGGCTTGACTTTTCCGGTGGCGTTTCCAACCATAAAATGTGGCCTTTGTTTCCGATTCCCTCCTGGATCCCCTCCTACACAGCTTCCGCCAGGCCGCCGCCGCGCTCCCCGATGCCCGCCGCGGCTCCAACAAGCGCTATGCCGTCGCCGATGCCGCCGCCTGCGCCCTTTCTACCTTCTTCTTCCAAGCCCCCTCCTTCCTCAGCTTCCAGCGCCGCATGCAGACACAGTCGGCCCGTTCCAACTGTCACACCCTCTTCGGCGTGCAGGCGATCCCCTGCGATGCCCAGATCCGCAATCTGCTGGACGGCCTCGACCCCGACCGTTTCGCCGACCTGTTCCCCCGCTGCCTCGACACCCTGCAAGAGCAGGGTGCCCTCGCCCCCTTCGAGCGCCTCGGCGGCCGCCTGCTCGTCGCCCTCGACGGCATCCAGATCCACTGCTCCGACTCTATCCGTTGCGAGCAGTGCTCCACCCGCCATGTCGGCAAGCACAAGACCGAGCAGTACTTCCATACGATGCTCTCGGCGACCGTCGTCGCCGACGGCCACAACCGTGTCATCCCGCTCATGCCGGAGTTCGTCCAGCCCCAGCAGGACCCCTCCGCCAAGCGGCCCGAACTGACCGAGAAACGCCGCAAGCAGGACTGCGAGCGCAACGCCGCCAAGCGCTGGCTGCCGGCCCACATCGACGAGCTGCAGCCCTACCGGCCCGTCTTCCTCGGCGACGACCTGTACTGCTGCCAGTCCCTGTGCCGACTGGTCCGCAACCTCGGAGCGGACTTCCTCTTCGTCTGTAAGCCCAGTTCCCACAAGCGCTTGCAAGAAGTGCTCCATGACGATTTCATCCACTCCACCGGCTGGATCAAGGCCCGCAACCGCAACCAGCAGGTCGAGCGGCACCGCTACCGCTGGATGCACGGAGTGCCGGTCCGCGACAGCGACGACGCCGTCATGGGCAGCTGGGTCGAGTTCGTGATCGAGCGCAACGGCCAGCGCACCTACCTCAACACGTTCTTCACCAGCCTGGAGGTGACGGCCGCCAACGTGGCCGAGATCGCGCGCGCAGGCCGGGCCCGATGGAAAATCGAGGAGAGCTTCAACTGCCTGGCGCGCCACGGCTACAACATCCAGCGCAATTTCGGGCACGGGCACAAGGGCCTGGCCAACCTGCTCGCGACGCTGAACCTGTTCGCCTTTGCGCTACACGAGGTCCAGGACTGTGCCTGCCAGCTGTGGCGGCGATGCCGCCAGCGGGCCGGCACGCGGCGCGAGTTCTTCGAGGAGCTGCGCTACCTCACCAAGCGGGAGTGCTTCCCCAACTGGACCGTGCTGTTCGCGGCCCTGCTGGAGGAAGCCCCCCCCACGGCCAACCCCCGCGCGGCCGCGCCCGCACTGTCATGACACAGCGAGCCAGCCACCCAACCACCGCTGGGCTCCCTCGGGAGCCCAGCGGGAGTGTGCCTCGCCCGGCCTGCCAGCGCCGCTTGGCCGCTGCGCTGCGGCCCGGAGCCCCCGGCTCGCATTCCCAGCCGCCCCAGCGCCTCTGGAACGGCCTCACTCCGACGAGCACAAACGCTCGGTGGTTCCGCCATACACTGGCCAGTTCGCCCAAAATTAGAATTGCTGATCAAATTGACAGGTTCTCCCTCCCCTCGCTATCCTCGGAATAGCACCACATGGCAAATCATAAGTCCGCGATGAAGCGCATCCGCCAGACCGCCCGGCGTTCCGAGCGCAACAAGGCGTCGACGAGCCGCTTGCGCACCACTCTGAAGACGTTCCGCGCTGCGGCCGCAACGACCGACAGCAGCGAGGTCGGGAGCCTCCTCAATCCGGCGGTCAGCTTGGTCGACAAGGCCGTGCAGAAAGGCATCCTGCACCGCAACAAGGCTGACCGGATCAAGTCGTCTCTAGCGAAGTCGGCCAACAAGGCGACCGCTACATCGTAGGCTCGCGCCGCTCTCCACTCGTCAGCTTCATCACAAGCATCTCCACGACGAGCCGGTCGTCCGGCCGGGCACCGCGCAAGCCTCGGTCCGCTTCGAACAGGGCAATCAACGCCCTTCGCAGCTCCTCCTCTCGGAAGCGTGACACGATCCCTTCGATCTGTCGCGTCCTAGCGGGCCACATGCGGAGGCCGAACGAGCCCAGCTTCGAGCCAATCTCCCCGGCCCTTCGCAGGCCCAGTTCCTTCGCAGCCAGAGCCTGCCGGAACAGGCCCGCGATGAGATTCAGCTGCATCGGCCAGTACATGCCCGACTTCGACATTGTGTCGAGCAGACCCAGCGCACGAGAGCGATCCCGTTCTGCGAGTGCCTGGGAGAACTCGAACACGCCACTCTGGCGCGCCTCAGGCACGAGTATGTCGATGTCCTGTTGGGTCACTTCGCGGTCGCTGCCGATGTACAGCGCCAGTTTCTGGAGCTCATTCTCAATGCGAAACGCGTCCGCCCCGAGCATGTCGACGAGTTCGTCGAGAATCGGCGGCCCGATCTTGAGCTGCATCCGTCCCGCTAGGATCTTGCCGACGTACCGCGCGTCCGTGGTGGACAGGGCGTCGAGCTCGACCCGGATCGGAACGGACGCGTAAAACTTACCGACTCGCGCGAGCTTGTCCTTTTCGTCGCGCTCCTGGGAGTCGAACTTGACTGCCTCGACCAGCACGACGGTGCCTGGGGCGGGGTCCGAGAAGTAGTCCGCCAGAGCTTGCTTGCCGAACTGGCTCGCACTCGAGGTTGTCTTAGGGATGGCCTGTTCCGCGTTGCGCCCGATCACCAGGCGGTCGCTGCTGAACAGCGACATCGTGCGAGCTTCCTCGATCAGCGCCGTCAGCGGGCGCTCGCCCAAGTCGATCTCCTCGATCGCAGTATCGTCGGGCATCTTGCCAATTGCCGCCTGTTGCACGGCCTCGCGGCAGCGACCGCGATAGAATGGCTCGGCACCTAGGAAAAGGTAGCCTGGCGCGGGCCTGCCACCTTTCCTTAACTGTCTGATGAGGTCGCCCGGCTTCAAGCCCACACCGTAGCACCCGGCGCCTCAGCTTTTCAAAGGAGCCTTTCCATGCGGAACACCGTCATTCTCGCCATTGCCCTGCTGGTCGCCGTCCCCTCCTACGCGGGCGAATCGGGCGACTTCGCCGCTTGGGTCGGGAGCGAGTACCAAGTGAGCCCCAACGTCACCTACAAGGTCGCCAGCAACGCGGACCAGAAGCTCGATGTCTACCACAAGCGCGACAAGTCGGCGCCGAGACCGACCGTGATCTACATCCACGGCGGGGGCTGGGTCGGCGGTTCCAAGGAAGCCAGCATACTCCAGATCGCGCCATTCCTCGAGATGGGTTTCAATGTGGTCAACGTCGCATACCGGCTCGGGCGGATCGCACGCGCCCCCGCGGCCGTCGAAGACTGCCGCTGCGCCCTGCGCTGGGCGATTCGCAACGCCGAAACCTACGGAATCGACACTGCGAAGCTCGTCGTGACGGGCCAGTCGGCCGGGGGTCATCTCTCTCTAACGACTGGGATCCTCCCAGTCTCCGCAGGCTTCGATGCGGAGTGCATTTCTGACGTGGACCCGCAGGTCGCTGCGGTGATCAACTACTACGGAATCACGGACGTTGCCGACCTGATGGCGGGCAAGCCGAACGAGAAATCCTACACCGTCTCCTGGCTGGGAAGCCAGCGGGACCGCAAGGAGATCGCGGATTTGGTGTCGCCGATCCACCATGTCCGGAAGGACCTGCCTCCGATCCTTACGATCCACGGCGATGCGGATGGGATAGTGCCGTACTCGCACGCGATCGACTTGCACAAGCGGCTCGAAACGGCCGGCGTCGAGAACCAACTGCTCACGATTCCGGGCGGCGGGCACGGGGGCTTCTCCAAGGCCGAGGTCACGAAAATCGACGAGACGATCCGCGCCTTCCTCGGAAAGCACGGCCTCATGCCGGACTAGCCGCGTGCCGAGCGCACGTACTCGGCGATGTAATCCCTCAGCTTAGCCCTCAGGCCCTCCATGACCGGCCAGGGTCCGGGGAGGGCCCGCTCGCCGATCCGGTCAACCGGCAGAAGTTCGCGCGTCGAGGAGGTAATGAAGACCTCGTCGGCTTCGTAGAGGTCGGATTCGCGCAGCGTCCCTTCCTCGACAGGCTCATCCAGCTCCCGCAGCATCACGTCGCGGGTCACGCCAGGGAGCGCTCCGCTCGACAGGGGCGGCGTGACGGTCACGCCGTCCCGGACTGCGAAGATGTTCGCGGACGTGCACTCGGAGACGTCTCCGAACTCGTTGAGGAGAAGCGCGTCGGAGTATCCCGAGCGGACGGCGCTCTCGAAGATTGTGAGGTTGTGAGCCCAGGAGAGGGTCTTGGTTCCCGCGAAGCGCGATTTCGCGTGCCGGCCGTCGGGATGCACGCACAGGGCCGCGGTCTCGGGCCCGGGCACGAAGTTCGCCGAATACGCAACCACGTCCGACCCCCGGGCTGTGGAACGGCTCTCCCACAGGCGCACGCTGCAGCGAACGATGTTGAGGCGGATCTTGCTCTCCGGGCAGCCGTTGCGCCGCGCCAAGTCGATCAGGCGGGCTCGCAGCTCGTGCCTGTCCGGCGGCATGTCCACCGCCAGCAGCTTGGCATCGCGTTCCAGGCGGTCCCAGTGCCGCTCGAATGCGAACGGGATTCCGCGGTAGACCCGCAGCGTCGTAAAGACGCCACGACCGGTGAACAGGCCGACTTTCCCGAGCGGCAGGACCGGCTCCTGGCTCGACACGAAGCGATCGTTATAGAGCACGAGATCGTGCAGCACTTCTTCATTATGCGCCCGGAATGGGCCGGCCCAAAGGCCGGCTATTCGACATAGAACAGGCTCAATCGGGAGAGGCCGAGATCTTCCAGGCTTCTCCGTCGCAGGTAGTGCTGCTCCAGCATTGCGATCTGCTCGGCGGCCATCTTTCGGCGGTATGGCCTGAGCCGCGCGTCCATGTCGCGCCGCGCCGACAGCAGCTGCTCCTCGCTGATTGCGCTCGTCGCCACGCCGAACACTCGGTCCTCGAGCACGGTAAGTCGTCGCTCAACATCTTCGAGATCGCCCAGCTCGCCCGATTCGGCCTTCTCGGCCATGCTTTCGAGCGCGATCGCGGTTTGCTCGAACACCTCGCAGCCCGCCCGGCCTTCTGCGGCCAGCCGGCGCAGCTGTCCGGCGCGCTGGAGGAAGAACGCCGTCAGCTGAGACGATTCGAAGCCCGGGCGCGCCCGCTGGGCCGCGAAGGTTCTGGCGCCGGCTGCCTCCTTGGCGGCTCCCATCACCTCCTGCGCGCAATACGCGACCGAATTGACGGCCGTGTAGCGCCTCTTCCGCGCGTGAAACTTCTCGAACGCCCGGTCGATGCCCTTGAGCACGGCTTCCAGGGGGATGCCGCCGTCCTTCCACGCTTCCACGAGGGCCCAGTCGAGTGGCGACATCATGAACATGCCGCTGTTCCGCGCATGCCGGAAGTGCTCCTCGATTTCCGTGAAGTAGTTGTAGTAGTTCACGGCTTGCTCGACCGCGCCATCCGCTAGAGGTAGAGGCCGTTGAAGACCATCTTGAACGTTGCGTTCGACTGGCCTCGGTACTGCGGCCGGATTCCGAACAGGACCACGCGACCATCACCGACGGAGACGTCGACGACCGCGGCCCTGTTCGCCAGAAAGCCCTCGCCCAAGAGCCATCCCGAAGCAAGCACCTTGCTTTGCGGGTAGCGCAGAACCTGCCGGACCCTGGAAATCGCCGTTCGACGAACGCGGAACGCCGGGCCGGACTCGAACCACGCGGACTCCTTCTCCCGCATTCCGAAGCAGAGAGGATGGTAAAGGTCCGCCTCGACGTTGACCAGCGTGCCCGGACCGAAGAAGCGGCGCTTGCCGAGTCCCCCTGTGGCGTTCTCGACTGGCAGGTCGAGCCGATCGGCGGCGAATGCGGCCGCTCGGTTGAACGCGAGAACAATCCCTCCGGACCTCGCGAAATTCGCAATCGCGGCCACGCCCTCGTCGCCGAGACCGCCACGGTGCTCGGGCGGCACGATTGAGTCTCCTTCGCCATGCTCGTGATCGAATCCCTTGTCGAGCACCTCGGGACGCGCGTCCGGAAGGATCAGCACGTCGACAAGGCCCTCCAACCCCGCCGCGACCTCGGCATTGCCGACCGTCTCGTGGGGCATCTCGTAGCGGTCCAGCAGCCAGCGGGTCCAGCCCTCGTCCATCACGGGCACGTGCCCCGTATAGATCGCGACCCGGGGCATGCTCATCCGCGGGTGGCTGGAGGCTGCGGTGTCGCTGGTAACGAAATCGATTCCCAGCTCGTGGGCGAGTTCCTCGATGCGAATCCGAGTGGCCGCACTCGCCTCCAGCAGAAACGCGCCGTCCGACAGTCTGCGATGCACCGCCGCCCCGGCCGCCAGCAGGCGGTTCACTGCAATCCAGCTGGACCCGAACGAGGCCGCGAGCATCAGCTCGTCCGCTTCATCGACACGCCCGCCCTGGAACCCGAATTCATCCACCGGCTCGGTCGGAACCGCCAATGCGCCATCCGCCGGGTACGCGTCCACGCCCATCAGCAGCGGAAGCGAATGCGCGGTCACGTCGTAGGGCTGCTGCGGCGGGCCGCCGGGAAATGCCCGCAGGTCCGGGTAGTCCTGGCGCTCGAGCAGGGTCTTGGCGAACGAACCGTAAGGCTGCGCAAGCCGTACGACATAGTCCCCCGGACGCAACGTGCCGACATTCGCGGGCACCTTCTCCGAAACGCGCTCGATCTCGACGCCTCCGAACCGCAAGGTCTCCAGGAGCCGGGCTGCGGCGTTCGGATCATGCTGCTCGGCGGGGATCACGTAGGCGCGATCCTTGCCGCGCTCGATCACGCGACGGCCGATCTCATAAAAGTTGCGCAGCAAGTCGTCCCGGCGCAAGGCAGCAGAGTACAGGACCGACTCGAACGTGATTAGCTGGTTCTCGACGATATCGCCCACGCGCCACTCACCGCCTTCCCAGGGCTCGAGAAAGTTCCAGCTGCTCGTGCGGGAATCGTAGCCGCGCCCCGTGCGGTCGAGCTTTTCGGGTAGCACGGTGACGGGCGATGCGAACCGAGCGCTAGCGGACTCGCTCAGGAGGCGCAGCGCTCCGTGGTAGCTCTGGTAGTGCCTGGACGGGGAGAAGTAGTCGTAGATGCCATGAATGAGCACGCCTTTCTTTCCGGCCGCCGTGAGGTCCACGGCCATGGCCGTGCCGAATGCGTTCACCTGCTGGGTGATCAGCGGATCGATGTTGGGATCGACAGGATCGACCCATGGCGGCACGAAGATCCGCGCTCCGTCGGATCTCATCTGATGCACGTCGTAGACGATCTGGGGGTGCCAGGCGTTATGCACCTGTTCGACCATCAGCCTCGTCTCCTGCTGGCTGAAAATGTACCAGTCACGATTGTTGTCGTGGCCGACATACTTGTGATAGAGCTCCGTCATCGGAGCCGCCTCGTAGGGGGTCCCGAGCCAGCGGCTGTACCAAGCCCTCACCTTGTCGACACCGTCCGGATTCAGCGACGGCACCAGCAGGAGAATCGTATTCGAGAGGATCGCGCGGTGCCGCGGCGTGTCCTCGGCCAGCAGGTCGTAGGCGAACTGGACGGCTGTCATCGTCGAGGCCACTTCGGAGGAATGGATCGAGCACGTGATCACCACGGCCGGCTTGCCCTCAGAGGCCAGTTCCACCGCCGCTTCCGCAGGCGTCCCGCGCGGGTCTGCCAGCTCGGAGAGAATGTCCTTGTACCGGTCCAGGGCAGTGATCGTCGCGGGATCGGCGATCGCAGCAACGATCATCGGCCGCCCCTCGGTGGTTTCGCCCAAGTCCTCGACGCGCACCGAGTCGCTGGAAGCTTCCAAGCTGCGGAAGTAGCTCACCACGTCCGCCCAGAGGACCAACTTGCGATCCTCGCCCATGGCGTGGCCGAAGTGGGCCTCTGGCGTGGGCAACGCACCGAATGCGGGCAGTACACTCAACAAGAGGGCCGTCAGGCGCATCGCAGCTAAATGATAGACGCTTGGTTGATCTCCGCGGGCGCGCTAGCGCGCCACGTCAAGCAGCCTCCGCGGCTGGCCAGGCCGAGTGGCGACCCTCGTGCTCGAGCAGCAATTGCTTGAGGCGAAGGCCGCCGGCGTAGCCCGTGAGACTGCCGTCCGACCCGACGACACGGTGGCAAGGAACGAGAATCGACAAGGGATTGCGGGCAACGGCACCTGCGACGGCCCGCACGGCATTCGGCCGGCCCACTCGCGACGCCAAGTCCCGGTAACTCCAACGCCGGCCCGGAGGGATCTCGGCGAGAGCGTTCCAGACCTCGGCCTGGAACGGCGTGCCGCGCCGATCCAGCGGAATTTCGGGGGAATACTGCATGTCGCCCACGAAGTAGCAAGCCAGGTAGGCCTCGGCCTGGAGCAGGTAGACGTTGCCATGGCCTCTGTGCCGCCCCTCGGGCGCCAGCCGCGATTCGATGCTCTCGACTTGGGCCGGGAAGTATATCGCCGCTAGCCCCCTCTCGCTGGCCAGCATGCGAATCTCGCCGATCGGGCTGTTGTATCTCGACCCCTGCATTCGAACCGCTCTCGCTGGTCACGATAGCACGCCCGGCGCCGGGTGGGGCTGTCGGCGAACGCAGCCGGCCGAAGGCACGCAACCGGAACCGGGGCGGGCGATTGGATCCGCGGCTGCCGGCCTTCTGGCACGCTGTTAGACTGGGAATCTACGACTCGTCCGCGATGGTCGAAATCTCCCCCTCTATTCTCGCGGCCGACTTTGCCCGGCTGGGCGATCAGGTCGACGACGCCGCCCGCGGAGGCGCGCGCATGCTCCACGTGGATGTGATGGACGGGCGCTTCGTGCCGAACATTTCAATCGGAGTGCCCGTCGTCGAGTCGCTGAGCCGACACACCAACTTGGTGCTTGACTGCCATCTGATGGTCGAGAGCCCAGACACATACATCCTGCCTTTCCGCGAGGCCGGAGCGCAGATGATTACCGTGCACCAAGAAGCCTGCCCGCACCTGGCGCGCACCGTGGACGCGATCAGGGATCTCGGTGCTGCGGCCGGGGTTGCGCTGAATCCGGCCACGCCGCTGAGCACGCTGGAGGAGATCCTGCCTTGGGTGGATCTCGTCCTGATCATGAGCGTGAATCCGGGATTCGGGGGGCAGGAATTCATGGATTCCACATTCGGAAGGGTCAAGCGCCTCAACGCGTTACGGTCGGTCCGGGAACTGGGATTCCGGATCCAAGTGGACGGCGGCGTGAACGCCAGAAACGCGCAGCAACTCGGCGAGGCCGGCTGCGACATCCTGGTGGCCGGCTCGAGCGTGTTCGGAAGCGGGGATGTGGCCGCGGCTGTCCGCGCACTGTCGAATTGCGCGAACCTGCCCGCTACCACTACCGCGTAGGTCAGGAAAAGAGGAGTATCCCTGAATGACGTGCCCGTTTCGGATTATCATTAAGTCAATGCTCGACCATCGGCTTTTGCGCTTAGCCGCCTGCGGGGCCCTGCTTCTCGGAGCGCTGGGCTGCGGCCGCAGCCCCTACGACAACCCCATCGCGAACGACTCGCAGCAGCCGGACAAGATCCTGTTCGACAAGTCCATCGAGAACATCGAGCGCCACCGTTATGAACTCGCTCGGATCACGCTGCAAACGCTGGTCAACACCTATCCGGATAGCGAGTACATCGCGAAGGCCAAGCTCGCCATCGCGGACAGCTGGTATCGCGAGGGAACATCGTCCGGCATGGCACAGGCCGAGGCCGAGTACAAGGACTTCATCACGTTCTTTCCCAACATGGAGGAAGCGGCTGAGTCGCAGCTCAAGATCTGCGAGATCCACTACAACCAGCTGCAGAAGCCGGACCGCGACAGCATCCACGCCGTGCGAGCCGACCAGGAATGCCGCCAGCTCCTGCTGCGGTACCCGAACACGGTGTTCCGCGGGGAGACCGAGCAGCTGCTGCGCAACGTCCAGGAAGTCATTGCCGAAGGCGAGTACCGCGTAGGGATGTTCTACGTCAAGAAGGGGAGCTTCCGTGCAGGCGTGAACCGGCTGCAGTCGGTGACGGACCACTATCCGCTCTTCAGCAAGGCCGATCAGGCGCTGTGGCAGCTCGGCGAGAACTACGAGGAGCTCGGGGACAACTTCGAGGAGCAGCAGGTCGCGGCGTATCGAAAGATCGTTTCGGACTATCCGATGAGCCCCTACGTGGACGGGGCCAAGGAGAAGCTCGGCGCCATGGAGAGCGACACTCCCGAGGCCGATCCAGTACGGTTCGAACTGCACAAGTACAACGTGGAGAATCGAGTCGAGCCCGGAAAGATGGGCAAGTTCTGGGGGCTGTTCCGGGGCAAGCCAAACCTGGGGCTGGCAGCCAAGGCTGGGGATCCAGCCATGACGACGCTCATGCCTAGGACGCCGCCCGGTCTCCAGGCCGCCGCGGCGGCGGCCGCGGCCATCACTCCGAGCGCGGACGTGACAGTGGAAACGATCTCGGGCCCGAGCGCGCTGGACACGGAACCGGACGCCCGCCGGAACCAACCGCAACCTGAGCCCGAAGAAGTGGAAGAGCCGGAATAGCGTCCAGTGGCTAAGGTTTTCGTCGCAGACGACAATCCTCACGTGCATCGCATGGTGGAGGAGATACTCGGGGTGGAAGGGCACGCTGTTACGGGGGTCGTGGACGGTTCGGAGGCGCTGGAGCAGCTGACCAGTGTCAAGCCCGACGTTGCGCTGCTAGACGCGACGCTGCCGGGAGCCGACGCATCCGACATATGCGCGGCAATCGTCGCGCAGCATGACCTAGACCACATTCGGATTGTCGTGCTGGCAGGACCTCTCGAAGCGATAGACGAAGGAGAGCCACTGCCACCCGGTGTTCACTCGATTGTGCAGAAACCTCTTGATGCCACGTCCTTGCTTGACCTCGTACGAGACCTGCCTGCTGCAGAGCGCGGACCCGACGAAGCAAGCGACGCGGGGACCCAGCAGCTGGTAGTCGACACGCTGGTCAACGAAGCGCTCCGCCATGCGAATTCGAGCCCGTCTCGCGAGGCGATCCGCGAGCAGATCGAAGCAGTTGTCATGGCGTCGATGCCTGCGATCATCGACCGGATCACAGATCGCCTGACGGACCGGCTCAAGAATTCGTGAAGGTTCTGGCGAGCCCGCCGCTGCCACCATTTCGGTCAGCCGCCGCTATGCGCTGTTTGCACCGGCGTTCTGGGAACGCGATTCCAAGGAGTTGGCCCTATAGGCTATGACCTCAGGCCGGCGGGCGAACTCCGCTGAAGCAAGGACCTCGACTCCGTCCTGTTTGCGCCTGTCTGCGGTTGAGTGCCGTCGCCCTTGCGAGTTCGCTTCCCGATGCCCCGGAAGTCGAGCCGAGCATGTTGACCGCTCCACCTCGCCTGGAACGGCAAAGCGCGAATCCTAGCCGAGGGTTCCCGACTAGCCTGTGCACTTCGTCCGCCAGGGCAAGTACCTTCGCAGCCCGCCGATGTCAATCTTTCGCGCGCTTCCCGGTCCGTCCGCGGCGCGCTCTCGGCGATCTACCGAGCTGCCGCCAGGAAGAATGTCTCGGTTCCAGCCTGAGGCGGGTCCAGCGAATGCTCGGACCCTGCCCCAACAAATCATGAGAGTCTGCCGTACAAATCACGGCCGCTGGTTGCGAACTTCACCTCAAAGAAGGTGGTGCCGGAGAGACACATGATGACGTCAGAGCGGCGGCCGAGTCCCTTCATCGCTTGTTCGGAGCACCTCTTTCCCTAAGCCGTAGGATCCGGATCGAGCCCGCGCGCTGCCGTTGCCCCACAAGTCACGCTCGGGGCTCCTCCTGAGAGGCGATTGGAGGCGGCTCGAAGTAGTCTCTGAGCTCATAGGCTTCGCTCATGATGGTCAAGCGGGTCCAGCCCTCCCAGATCTTTTGATGGCCCGGCGGCGGAGCGTTCTTGCGGTACAGGTAGCCGCCCAGAATTGCCATGGTCCGCACCGCCAGCCCCAGGTTGCCCGGCGCGGCCAGCCCGCGCTGGGACGCGAAGTGCCGCAGCACCCGCATCTGGACCTCCGTGAAGAACACCGCGGCCGGCAATTCGGGGGTCTCCCGCCCCAGCAGCGTCAGCGCCGCCAGCCGCCAGGCGATCACCGCCTTGATCGTCACCGCCCGCTCGATCCGCTCCCCCGTCCGGTGCCCCAGGTACTCCACCTTGCAGCCCGACTTCAGAATCCGGTGCCAGTCCTCGATGCGCCAGCGCAGCCGGTACCACTCCAGCACCTGCTCCGCATCCGCCAGCGACGCCACCGGCACCGTCGTCAGCAGGAACCACTCCAGCGCTTCCACCCCCTCCGGCACCGTCCGCTCCCACACGTGCACCAGCTGCAACCGCAGCGGTTCCTCCCCCCGCGTCGGGGCCGGCAACTCGACCGTCTGCCAGCGCAGCTCGGCCTGCGCCGCGCGCGCCGCGCGCAACGGCTTGGCTTTCTGCTGGCGCGTGCCCCGTCGCGCCGAACTCCGCTGCACCTCGATCTGCAACTGCCCCTGGAGCGCCTGCTCCCGCATGTGCTCGAACAGCTTCGGCCGGTCCGGGCCCAGCGCGCGGTTGTGCTTGGCCCGCACCAGCAGCTCGACTCCCTGCAGCCGGCGCTGCTCGGCGAACAGCGCCTGCACGTCGGCCTCGCGGTCCATCACCGACACCACCCGCGTGCCCTCCAACTGGCCCGCCACCGCCGCGCAGTCCCGCAACCCGCGGACCCAGCGGTAGGTCTTGCGCTCTGCCAGCGGCCGGCCGCGCTGCGCCTGCCCGTCCGGCGCCTCGTACTGGATCTGGAGCACCCCCAGCGGGATGCCCTCCGGGCTCAGCGCCAGCGTCGAGTGCATGTGCAGCCCCAGCGTGCCCTGCGCGTTCGTGTTCTTGCCGATCAGGCCCAGCCCCGCGCAGCCGGGATGCTCGGCGAAGTTGAGATCGGTGCCGTCCTGCACGCACAGCACCACGCTCTCGGCCTGCAGGCGCCGCAGCGTGCGCTGGCGGTGCGGCGCGAGGATGTTCTCCGGGGTCACCGCCGACTCGTCCGGCTGGTCGATCAGGCGGTAGTGGCCCTTGATGGCGGCCCGCAGGCCCTGCGCGGCGGCTGGGATCGATGCCATGGGAGCGGCGGCCTGCATCTGCGCGGTCTGCACCAGCCGCTTCGACAAGCGTAGATCACCCAGCGGCGCCCGGCCCAGTTCGTTGTCGGCGAACTGGTCGAGGGCGAGGCCGTCGGCCGGCCCCAGCGGCGCGCAGGGCCGCGCTGCGTCGGCACCGAGCAGGCGGCGCCAGTCGCGCTGCAGCGGGTAGAGGAAGACGGCCTTGACCGGCACGCGCTGGCCGGGGAGGGCGAAGCGGCCGCGGCCGGCGGTCTCGCCGACGCAGGTCCAATTGGCGGCGCGGAAGCAGGTGCCGGCGTGGTGCTGCGGATCGCAATAGGTTTCCACCAGGGCGGGCCGGTAGCCATAGCGCTGCCGGAAGTCCTCGGGCAGCCGCCGCAGGACCATGCCGAGCACCTTGGAAGCGAGCAAATGACAGCGGACGGAGGGACGGATCAGGAACCGGCTCAGGCCCAGGACGCGGTGCAGCCGCTTGCGGCGCAGTTCCGCATCCCAGCCGATCCACTCGTCGCGGGCCGCGAGAGCCAGGGCCGAGGCGGCGAAGCCGATCGCCCCCAGCACGCCGTGCTCGGACTCAATCAGGTAGCGCAACTGGGCGCCGACGTGGATCACGGCACCCTGCGGGTGCTCGCTGGCGACCAGCTCGTTCCAGGTCTGCCGCTGGAGCGGGGTCGTGACCGGGGTCAGCTCGAGCCAGGCGACCGCGCCGGCGGCAGGGGGCACCGCTTGCGGTTGCGGGACCGGCTGGCCGAGCCGACGCGGACGGCAGACGCCGTCGCGGCCGCCATGGCGCGGGAGAGGCAAAGCGATGCGCCTGTCGCGGTGCAGGCTGCGCAAGGCCTTCTGGCAGCTCGCCAGCTGCAGCTGGCCGCGAGAGTCGAGGAAGCCGAACTCCCGGCACACGAGGCGGGCGAACGCGGTCCGGCTGGTGTTGCCAGCCTGCGCCAGCAGCACCTGCAGGGTCGCCACGGCCTCTGAATGCGAGAGGGTCTGCGCAATGCAATGTTGGTCGAGCATGCTTCAGGCATGCCACAACGACCATACCGTTGTCAAGTGCCAGATCTGGGGCATGGGCAGCGCGCGGGCCGCGAATGCTACCGGGAGCAGCAGCGGTTTCCGCCGACAAGGCCTTTGGTCTTGCGCAACCCCGGTTCGAGGCGACGGGCACAACCGCTACCCGCCTACTTCGCCGAAGGCTGTGATCGGCCTCGACGCGAGGGCCAGAACCGACTGCGGCGCCTACGGTGCCCCCGAGAGTCGATCATCGCTACCAGACATTGAGCCGGCGCTCAGGTCGGCCGGCCTGAACGCCAGCCGCGCATTTCGGGGTGCAATCGTATCGTCACCTCCAGTCGGCCAACGACTAGAGGACTGCCGCAGCTGCGATCGCTGACCGGGCTTGTCGCACGATCTCGCGAACCACCTCGCCGGCGGGAGCCACGTTCCGTATCACGCCGACGCTCTGGCCCGCCGGCAGCACCCCGCCTTCGGCATCCCCTTCGAGACGGCCGCGCGTGGATGCCGGGTTCCCGACCTCCAATGCCTGTTTCGGATACGGCTTGACTTCGTCTTCGTGGTCGGTCCAGTAGTCCGTGAACGAATTCCGGATCAGCCGGCATGGCTTCCCGCTATGCGCTCGAGTCACGACAGTACCGGAAGAACCGGTGTCTACGATCTTCGCCTTGTAGTTCTGGTGCGCCCCGGCTTCCTCGGTAGCAATAAAGCGCGTCCCGAGCCAAATGCCTTGCGCGCCCCAAGCCAGTGCCGCCGCCAAGCTGGCCCCGTCTGCCAGACCGCCCGCGGCGATTACCGGCACGTCTACTGCGGCGACCGTCGCTGGCACTAACGCCGCAGTGCCGACTTCACCGACATGCCCGCCTCCGTCCCTGCCCGAGGCAATCACGGCATCGACACCGTCGGACACCGCCTTGCGGGCGTGCCGCTCCGCGCCGATCACTGCCATCACGTAGATTCCTCTCTCGTGGGCGTCGGGCACAGCGCCCTTGGGGCTGCCGAGGCCGGAAATGAGCACGGGCACGCGCTCCTCAAGAGTCACCTCGACCAGTCCTTGGACGTTCTCGGTGTACGTGGTGACCGAACTGCCTGCCGTGCGAATTGTCGCGAACAAGATGTCCACCCCGAACGGCCTACTCGTCGTCGTCCGGACAAGCCGGATTTGTTCGCGCAAGTCGCCGGGACGCATGCTGAGCCCAGTGCCGATCACACCGAGCCCGCCCGCTTCCGAAACGGCTGCGGCCAACGGGGCCTGCGCGATCATGCCCATGCCAGCCTGCAAGACCGGGTAGTCAATGTCGATCGCCCGGCAGATCGGGGTCCGCATCGGTGCGGGTATGAAACTCGGCATGGCCTGGCGTGAGGAACGAAGGGTTCAGAGATTGCCCCGGACCAGCCGAACGGGTGATTCCAAGTCGGCGCGCACTGTCGCCATGTTGTCCGTGATGGCATAGGAATCCAAGCCGCCGGACTTGCTCAGGTTGGAAAGCGCTATGCCGGCGGACTTGGACCCCAACGCCACGACATTGCGTATGCGCAACCCCCCAAATCGCTCGTTAGCACGAATCCGGTACTCAACTCCCAGCTCCGGCCGAAGCTTGCCTGCGAATACGATGTTGTCAAGGAGCGCGTTGTCGGCGTCCTCGACGACGACAGCCGGGCCCTCTTGGTCGGCGTCGACGAGGGTGATGTTTCGCAGGGTGACGTTGTCGCTGTTCTCCACCACAAGCCACGGGGCGTCGTTGGGACCGCCGCTGATTCTGACATTCTCGATCAGCAGGTTCCTAGTGTTGCGGACATGCATTGGCCTCCAGCGATCGCTCTTGCGGAAATCCTCCCCCGTCACGTTGCGAATCGTCAGGCCATCGTGCCCAAAGTCCCGATTCGCCGTGCGAATCGCGGTCACGCAGTCCCTGACCTGCACGCCATCGATCAGGATCTGGCGATTGATCATGCCTTCCTTGCCGTGATCCTGCACGTCGACGCCGTAGAAGCTGGATTCGGCGTAGATGTCGCGGACCGTGATGTGCTCGCTTCCATCCGAAACCTCGACCGGGCCCCGAAGTTTCGACCCGTAGCTTCGAATGTTCTCGACGACCAAGTGCCGGACGTACAGGCCTTCGTGGCCCCGGCCGCCGATCGACACAATGTCCCGAATCGTGTTCCGGGCCGTGAGGTTGCGAAGCACGCCGTGCTCGATGTCCCCGAACTCGGGAATCGGGGTGATCATGACCCCGTCCTTGGCGCTGTTATCGGTCCGGCCGTCCTCAATCACGAATCGCCCCCTCCTCACCAAGATGAGGGGTGCCCGATCCGACTGCGGAACCGAGTCGCCGTTTCCCACCAAGGTGAAGTCTCGAATGCGAACGTTCTCCGAACGGATTTCCAAGATGGGAGTCTTCGCCAGACCGGGTTCAAGGCGCATATGGAGGCCAACTAGGGTCAGCGGCTTTTCGATTCGGACCGTCTCGGTGACCTCGACCGGGCGATTGCGGTCCGCCACGAGCACGGCATAGGGCATCGCACTGTCCACCGCTTCCTGCAGTTCGGCGGCATCAACTTGGATCATTTGCAGAGCCGAGCCCGGCGGCCCGGCGAACGCGGCGGATGCGACGCAAACGAGCAATGCTACGTGTTTCATGTTTCGACGGGAAGACTGTAGCACGGCCCGCCTCGACGTCCGGCGAGATCGATACCCACGGACGGCGGGCTCGCAGATTCCGGTGGTCTGGGCCCCCCGGGGAGCGAACCGCGCGGGTGACCTGCAGGAGCGATGCCCCATGCGGTCCGAAGTGCTCGTGCCGGGCAAGGCTTGGCAGTGAGCTTCGAACGGCGTTCCGCTATACCGCGACCGACGGGCTGGTCAGGCGGGACTTCGGCCGCTGTGCGTCGAAAGATGCGTCGCCAGTCCAAGAACGCGTGCGCCCCTTGAACGCAAGGCTGTGCTTGAGGTGCATGCAGTCGGCACTGACGCCCTCTCGGGCTATGGTATGGCCCAGGATCAGACAAAGCCGAGCAGGCGGGAGACATGCCGCCTTCGGATCGATGGCAGTCCACTCCCCCCTTGCGGCGGGCGGTGTCCGGTTGCAGGCTGAGGCAGTCGGGCACCCGAGCCCCGAGCGGACTGCGGAATTCCTAGGCACCGGCGGGAAAGCAGCGGTCACTCCGTGGACGCAATGCGGGAGATCTCCCGTGGGCCACCGTGCAGGGCGGGCAGCGGTCCGAAGGACGGTTCTCGCATCGCCCCGCAGTATGGATCATTCCCGGTGTCGTAGCTCACGCGTCGCCGGCCAAAGCATCTGCGGTGCCGACGACGGCAACGTGCCCCCGGGGGCTGACCAAAGGCAGACGAGTCCAATTCCCCCTCCAATCTCGTAAACAGGACGGTGATCGCGCAAACTACCCGACTGGTCTTGCTATACTTACTTACATCAGTCGGCAGAAGTGTCGGTCTGGCAGTAGTGTTGTTCCGTCGGTGCCCTCCCGGAGCAGCATGAGAAGGATGGAGGGCTTCAAGCAGTCATCCCCCTGGTAAGGATTCCCTGGCGGTGCCGATCGACCGGTCCCGTAGAGGCCCATTCGAAAGCTACTGGGTTCGTATCCCTGCGTGATCACTATTTTGGGTTTGACGAGAACATCGATTCTCAAGGAGAAGAGTATGAGTGAGAGCAGATTATACGTGGGCGGTTTGCCCTACGACGTAGCGGACGACCGGCTTCGGGAAATCTTTTCGGCCCATGGCGCTGTGGAATCAGCCCGGGTCATCACAGATCGAATGACAGGGCGTTCACGGGGCTTCGGTTTCGTGGAGATGAGTTCGGACACCGAAGCACAGGATGCGATCAGCAACCTTGATGGCGCGAACGTAGACGGTCGGAAACTGACGGTGAATGTCGCCAAGCCTCAGCAGAGGAGAGACGACCGGGGAGGCGGCGGACACGGGGGCGGACGTCACCGCTGGTAGTTTAGCCGACACGGAGCGACGAAGGCAGTCGGACGGTAGCCGCGCCGCGCGGCCGCAAATTTCGAGCGGCGCGAACGGTACTGACTGCTGTTTTCAGCAGCCGCTGTCGACCGGGCGCCGGAATTCCGGCGCCCGCTTTGCGGTCTCGAACCTAGCGCCCTTAAGGTCGCGATATAGGATCGAGGCCGCTTGGTAGCGAGCGGAGCGGTAGGGCCTCTGCATTGCGCCTGCCTGCGTCCGCTTTCCTGGAAGTTGCGCGGATTGCGCCTCCGGTTCCTGTGTCGCGCTGCCTGATGCGGCTATCCAAGCGCTGCGATGTCCGCCTCTACGATATCCGGACAGTCCGGTGCTCCCGGGCTCGATGAGGCCTTCGTGTTCGCCGCAGCCCATGACCGGCACCTAACGAAGAGGAAACATTCTCAGCAGTGCTCGAACCGGACACTTCGGATGTGGGGCAGAACCCTATGTTCGGCGTGGCCGCAGACGTCAAGGAATCACCGAAGGCCGCCAGCAGGTGTCCCGCCCGACGGGCAGCGGAACTCGCCCCCCACTGCGGATCGGTCCGTGGCACCGGGATGGACCCCATCACGGGAAGGCGCACTCTCGATGAGTGGCAGTGATCCTTGACGTGAGACCGCCTCCTGCCTCGAAGTGCCCCTTCACTGTGGGACTGACCGAACTGCTTACCGCAACCACGTCGTCGAGGACTCTGTTCACAACGCTCTCTTGGAAAACACCCAAGTTGCTGGACGCGAGAAGGTACAGATTGAAGGACTCTAGTTCGACCCACAGGTCGGAGGGCTGATACTTCGGAACCAAGGTTCCGAAGTAGGGCAGGCCGGTCTCTGGGCAGACCGAGGTAAGCTCCGGGCACTCGATCTCGATGCCGAATCCCCTGCCCTTGGATTGATTGGTCGACGTCGCGATCCCCGGCAGTTTGTCCTGGATCCCCGACGCGGCATGTTTATCCGTGTAACCCGTCACACCTCCTCTCCACCCGGCAAGCCCCGCGCCGTCGACGTCTCAGTCCTCGTCCTGCTGCGCAGCCAGGCGGCTGATCACCGAAAGATCCTCGAGGGTGGTAATGTCTCCGCTAACGGTGTGGGTCGTCACGATCTCTCGAAGCAGCCGGCGCATGATCTTCCCGGATCTTGTCTTCGGCAGCGCGTCGCTGAACCGGATCTGCTTCGGCCTCGCGAACTTGCCGATCTGCTGGGCAATCCATTCGCGCAGTTCCGCCGCCAGCTCGTCGGTCGGCTCGTGGCCTTGGATCGGAGTGACGAACGCGATCACCGCCTGGCCGGTCAGTTCGTCGGGCACGCCGACCACTGCGGCTTCCGCTACGGCATCGTGACGAACGAGCATCGACTCGAGTTCGGCAGTCGACATGCGATGACCGCTCACGTTCATTACGTCGTCGACCCGGCCGAGGACCCAGAAGTAGCCGTCCTCGTCCCTCCTGGCGGCATCCCCTACGAAGTACATGCCGGGGATCTGGCTCCAGTAGGTCTGCCGGAAGCGGTCGGGATCCCCCCAAAGGGTCCGGAACATGGAAGGCCAAGGCTTGCGAACGACTAGGTAGCCCTCCCCTCCCGGCTCGACGGAATTCCCTTGCATGTCGACCACGTCGGCGGCGATTCCCGGCAGCGGAAAAGTCCCGGAACCGGGCTTCAACGGGGTCGCACCCGGCAGCGGCGAGATCATGATCGAACCGGTTTCCGTCTGCCACCAAGTGTCGACAATCGGACAGCGGTTCGCGCCTATGACGCGGTGATACCACTCCCAGGCGGACGGATTGATCGGCTCGCCGACCGAGCCCAGCAAGCGCAGGCTCGAAAGGTCGTGCCGGCCGGGGTGATCGTCGCCGAACTTTATAAAAGCGCGGATAGCCGTCGGCGATGTGTAGAACACATTGACCTTGTACTTGTCGACGATGCGCCAGAAGCGATCCGGTCCGGGGAAGTCGGGCGCGCCTTCGTACATGACTGTGGTGGTGCCGACAAGCAGCGGGCCGTACACGATGAAGCTGTGGCCTGTCACCCAGCCGACGTCGGCCGCGCACCAGTAGGTGTCGTCGTCCTTGATGTCGAACACCCATCGCATAGCCATCGAGACCTGAAGCTGGTAACCCCCTGTCGAGTGGACGATGCCCTTCGGTTTTCCAGTTGTTCCTGACGTGTAGAGAACGTACAACGGATGTTCGGAGTCGAGTTCCTCCGCCGGGCAGTCCTCGCTCGCATCCGCATCGAGGTCGTGCCACCAAGCGTCCCGGCCCGCTTGCATTGCGATTGCGTTACCCGTTCTCTGATAAACAATCACGCTGCGCACACCGGGACAATCCTCGAGCGCTTCATCAACCGCCTGCTTCAACGGGACAACCTTCCCTCGTCTCCAGCCCCCGTCGGCGGTGATCACCAGGCCCGCATCGAGATCGAGGATCCGGGTCTTCAACGCCTCCGCGGAGAAGCCCGCGAAGACGACGCTGTGAGCGATGCCCAGGCGGGCGCAGGCAAGCATCGCCACTGGCAGTTCCGGCACCATCGGCATGTACAGGATCGCGCGATCCCCGGCCCGGAAGCCCTGGCCCTTCAGCACGCTGGCGAACCGCTTGACGGCCCGCAATAGCTCTTGGTAGGTCAAGGTGCGCTGGTCGCCGGGCTCGCCTTCCCACACGATCGCTGCCCGGTTCTTGCGCCAAGTCGCGCAATGCCGGTCGAGGCAGTTGTACGACATATTGGTCCGTGCGCCAACAAACCACTTGAAGAATGGGGCGCCGGAATCGTCCAGAACGGTGTCCCACTTCCGGAACCAATGCAGCTCTGTCTCGGCCAGGCCGCTCCAGAAACCTTTCGGGTCGGTCTCCGCCTTAGCGACGAGATCCCGATAGGCGCCACCTTGCGGAACGTTGGAACGCGCGACGAATTCATCAGAAGGATGGTAAATGGCCATGGAGTTTCCTCTCGGTCGGAAATAGGTGCTAGGTTCGGTCCTGCTCGAGCCATGCCCGGGCCGTCGCGAGACGAGAAGTCGTCACTGCCACGCGGTCTGGGCCTGGGAACTCATCACCAGCGAGTCGAAGATGGCGAGAACCTGCTTACGGTAGAGGTACATCCGCTGTAGCTGCTCGCGAAAGTCCTGATCGTACTCCCGTGCCCGCATCCACTTCTTGAACAGCTTCGGCGGAATGTCGATCTCCGCCCTCAGGGCGTCCGCTGAATGCCCTCGCAAGAACAGTCCGAAGAACAGTGCGGCCTCGGTCTGCGGGGAATGGAATTCTTGCTCTCTCGCGGTCGCCACGTCGATGCATCCCAGATACGGTGAAAGTCTGAACGTATCAGTATATGCGCCGCGGGTCATCGGCAACAACCAGGTTCAAACGCCGAGTCCAGAGCGGCAGCAGCCGCCGGCCACTGACGGCTCGGGAGAGGTGCCAGGCACTTTCCGGATCGCCCGCTACTACTGCACGAGCCCGAGTTCGTTGGGAGGCGAAAGCAGCACGGATTGCATGGTCGTGTTCCGCTCCTAGGCATGACCGAGGATTCCGCGAACTACAACGATGGCGCGGTCATAGGAGTGCTCCTGACTCGCGGCGAGGTGGGAAAAGCGGACGGCGCCGGTTTCCAAGGCCCATCGGGACGGATGTGCAGCCGCAGTTCGCAGGTTAGGATCGTGCCCTTGGTGCGGCCGTGGAACGGCCGAGTGCGAGGCTGGGCCGAACTCAACCGAACCTTCGTAGAGTTGGACCTCCACTAGGAGGCCATCACTACCATGAAGCCCGCTAGTCCCGGGCATCCATTGATGGGATCGCGCGCATCGGCGAAACCGGATATTTCCGCTTGGGCCCGACCCGGGGGCTCTCGAGAAAATTGCGGCCGTCTGGAGTTCCGCGGGACGATTCCCCCTGCCGGGGAAGCGGCTTGCCGGCAATCGCCTCGACCGCAAGCGAACTGCGATCATGCCTGCAGAGCAACTCCGTCCCGGAGTCGCTAAAATCCGTGCTGTGTGGGTGCCGGCAGCACTTTCCGTCGCAGCGCTAGGCTACACGGCTTATGCGTCCGCTTGGCCCTCGTCCCAGCAATGGGGATCCAGCCTGCATCGGTTGCCCGGCAGCGCAAGCGAAATCGCGCTCACCTTCGACGACGGCCCGAGCAACGAGACGCCGCGGTTCCTCGACGCACTGGAGGAACTTGAGGTCAGCGCAACATTCTTCGTTTGCGGCAAGAACGTCGAGCGGAGACCGGAAGTGGCCCGGTCCGTCGTGGCAGCCGGTCACGCCATCGGCAATCACACGTACTCGCATCCGAGACTCACCCTCTGTTCGTTCTCGCAAGTTCGCGACGAACTGAGCAGAACGCAGGACATGATTCGCGAAGCCACGGGCGTGCAGCCAACCCTATTCCGCCCTCCGTACGGGTTACGCTCCCCCGCCCTCCGGCGCGCGCTCCCCGAATTCGGCTTGACCGGCATTCATTGGTCAGTGATCGGCAACGACTGGAAGTGGGACGCACCTCGCATCGCGAATCGGGTTTTGAGGCGGGCTGGCGCCGGCACGATCGTCTGCCTGCACGACGGCCACCGAACCAGCCCGGTTGCCGACCGCGCGTGTACCCTAGAAGCGTTGCGCGAAATCGTCCCGAGACTGAGAGACCGCGGGTACCGTTTCGTTACGCTGAGGGACTTCGACGGCGCATAGAAGCTGCCGACGGCTAAGCCGTCGGACCGCCCGCCCTACTGCGCTGTCCAGCCCCCGTCGATCACCAAGTCCGTGCCCGTCATGTAGCCTGCGCCCTCGGAACAGAGATACACAGCCAGCTGCCCAATCTCCTCGACCCTCCCCCAGCGACCTATCGGCAGGCGCGACAGGAACTGCCGGTTCTTTTCCGGATCCTCTATGAGCGACCGATTCATTTCCGTCGCGAACGGGCCGGGGCTAATGCCGTTGACCGTGATGTTGTGAGATGCGAGCTCGAGGGCGAGCGCCCTCGTGAATCCCAGCAGGCCAGCCTTGGTCGTCGAGTAGCCTGTCCGGTTCGGAAGGGAGACGTGGGACATGATCGAAGTCATGTTGATGATCCGCCCCCAGTTCTTCTCCTTCATGCCTGGCACGATCGCGCGCGACATCATGAACGGGCCCGTCAGGTTGACCTCCAGGATCTCGTGCCATTCGTCCAGGGACATCTCCTCGATGGGCTTCCTGTTATTTATGCCGGCGTTGTTGATCAGGATGTCGCAAACGCCGAATCTCTCCCTGACGGCCTGCTCGACCTCCGACGCTGCGGTTTCGTCCGTTACGTCCGCAACGACGTAATCCGCTGCTCCTCCGCGACTCTGAATACCGCGAACGACCTCGCTGAGAAGCTCTTCGTTTCGAGCCACCAGGGTGACCTGCGCACCGGCTGACGCAAGGGATTCGGCCATTTCACGACCAAGGCCTTTGCTCGCGCCGGTGATTACCGCAATTCGACCGTCCAGCGATATGCTGCTCATGCTGTATTCTTCTCTGAACCGGGGCTGTCCGCGTGCCGCAACTGCTAGGATAACAGCCGCCCGGCAGCTCTTTTGAGATTCGCAGCGCCCGGGTCGCAGCCAACCCGAAGGGGCCTTAGCTCCGGGACCCAAGCCGGGTTCCCCTCGCCGGGCCGAGGCCGGTCGCATGGCAGCGGTCCGTTCGCGGCGACTGCGCGGTCCCGATAGACGGCAGCTGGGGATGAGCGGAAGAGGGTTCAGAAGAGGCTGGGGGAGTAGCCGGGCGGGATTCCGAGTCGTTGCACCGGGCTTGGCGCGGGTGTGACGGGACGGTAGCGGAAACGGCCGCATCTGCTGCTTCCAGTCAGGCTATCGAATTGCTCTCGGCCCAAGGCGCCAGATCAGCAATCGTGTGCACCTCCAGAGGACGGATTGGCCTGCCGCTCCGCTGCCCCGTGCGTGCCCTCGCGATCATCCGGTCGAGAGCACAGGACAGGGCCTGGCTACAAGGCCTCGAGCATATCCCTCACTCGCGCCGCTGTCTGTGCGTCAAGGGTCGCGACAAATATGGTGTCGTCTCCCGCGATCGTTCCCACGACATCGGGCCAGGCCATGGCGTCCAGATGCTGCGCCAGCGCGTTCGCTCCGCCGGGAACAGTGCGAAGCACAACGAGATTCTGAGCGGTTTGCAAGCCGACGAGGAACTGGGCGAGAACTGCCGCCAGATTCTGACGAGTCATGGACCCGTCTCCGGACACTGCCGACTCGGTGTATCCGTCCGCCGTCTTCACGATCCCCAGCTCTCGCAAGTCTCTCGAGAGCGTTCCCTGGCTCACTTCGATTTCGCGATCCGCTAGCGCAGCTGAGAGTTCGTCCTGTGTGCGCAGGCGCAGGGACTTAATCAGGCCAAGGATCTCGCGCTGCCTGCGAGCTTTCACCGATCCCGCTCTCCCGCGCTGCCCGATCGCTCGGCGGCTCGCGCCAAGCGAATTCTCGCGGCGCGCATCGCATCCCGAACCCTGGCTGTTGCCGTGCCTCCGGGGATGCAGTGGTTTTCCAGAGCCTTGCGCGGCGACAGCGCGTCCATCGCCTGAACATCGAGTTCAGGCGCGAAGCCACGAAGCTCCTCTAGTGTCCAGTCGCCGGGCCGCTTCCCTCGCTTCACGCTCTCGAGGACGATGCCGCCGACGATCTGGTGCCCGCGGTGGAACGGTACGCCCTTGCGCGCGAGGATCTCCGCCAGGGCCGTTGCGGAAACCCAGCCGTCCTCGGCAGCCCGCTCCATCGCCAGCGGCTTGATCCTGGCGGTATCCACGCAGAGGGCTAGAACTTCGAGCGACTCGGTCAATTGGCCGGCCGTGTCGAACACGCCTTCCTTGTCCTCCTGCAAGTCCCGGTTGTATGCAAGCGGCAAACCCTTGAGCGTCATCATCAATGACTGCAGGCTCCCGCAGACCCTGCCGGCCTTGCCGCGCAGGAGTTCGAGCGCGTCGGGATTCCGTTTCTGGGGCATCAGGCTCGAGCCGCTGGTAACCTCGTCTCCCATCTCCAGAAAGCCGAATTCCTCGCTGCTGTAGAGGATCCAGTCCTCCGCCAGACGGCTGGCGTGCACCATTGCCACGGATGACCCGTAGAGGAAGTCCAGGGCGAAGTCGCGGTCGGACACCGCATCGAGGCTGTTTGCCGCGATTCCCGAGAATCCCATTTCGGCCGCCATCTCGCCGCGGTCGAACGGAAACCCGCTGCCGGCGAGCGCTCCGCATCCCAGGGGCGAGACGTCCGTACGCTCGAAAGCCTGCTGGAATCGCAGCCAGTCCCTGTAGAACATCTCGAAGTACGCCAGCAGGTAGTGAGAGAACAGGACGGCCTGCGCTCGACGCAAGTGCGTGTAACCAGGCAGCAGTGCATCCGACTCACGCTCGGCAAGTGCGAGCAGCGATCCCATCAGCGCTTCCAAGCGAGCCTGTATGCCTCGGATCGTGACTTTCGTCCAGAGACGGAAGTCGGTGGCGACCTGCTCGTTACGGCTCCGGCCGGTGTGGATCTTCTCGGCGAGTTCGCCGACCGACTCGCCAAGCTTGCGAATGACGAAAGTATGAATGTCCTCGTCGTCAGCGTCGAAGTACCCTGGCGCCTTCGACTCGGCCAGCATCGTGTCGAAGGACTCGAGGATCCTGTCTCTCTCATCGGATCTCAGGATCCCGACTCGCTCTAAGGCGTTCGCGAACGCCTTAGAGCCGATGATGTCGGCCTCAAACAGCCTGCAGTCGAATCTCAAGGAGCCCGAGTAGCGCTCGAACAGCTTGGACGGGCCGGACTCGAATCGCCCTCCCCAGAGTTTCATTGGCCGCCGCCCATCGCTCGGGCGAGGCCGCCCTGCACGGACGCATGCACTCGGACAGGCAGCCCCGTCAGATTGATGAAGCCCTCGGCGTCCCGCTGGTCATATTCCTCGCCCATCGTGAAACTAGCGATTTCGGGGGCGTACAGCGAGTACGGTGAGGTGCGGCTCACCACGTCGATGCGTCCTTGGCACAAGCGGAGCGTGACGTCTCCCGTGACGTGACGCTGGGTCTTCGCAACGAAGCCGTCCAGAGCTTCTCGGAGCGGGGTGAACCACTTGCCGTCGTAGACGAGCTCGGCATAGTCGAGCGCGACCTTCTGTTTGTAGTGCTGAGTCGCCCGATCGAGCGCCAGGGCCTCCAGTTCGCGATGCGCGGCTGTCAGGATCGTACCTCCCGGCGTCTCGTAGCACCCGCGCGACTTCATGCCAACGAATCGGTTCTCAACCAAGTCAATGCGACCGATGCCGTGCTCGCAGCCGGTCCGGTTGAGGGCTTCGACGATGCTGGCGGGAGACGCCCGCTCGCCTCCGATTGCCACCGGAGTGCCAGCCTCGAATGCGATCTCGACTTCCGCACCAGCCGCAGGAGCATCCGCAGGATCGACGGAAAGTGTCCAAACCCTGTCCGACGGGGCGTTTGCCGGATCCTCCAGCTCGGCCCCTTCGTGCGATATGTGCCAGAGGTTGGCGTCGCGGCTGTAAATCTTCTCCTTGCTTTGCTGGATGGGAATGCCGTGGCGGCCGGCATAATCAATCGCGTCCTCCCGCGAAACGATCTCCCATTCGCGCCACGGAGCGATGACGGGCAGGTGGGGAGCCAGGGCCTTGTAGGCCAGTTCGAAGCGGACTTGGTCGTTGCCCTTGCCGGTAGCACCGTGGGCGAGCGCGTCGCAGCCGGTACGGAGCGCAACATCGACTTGGAGCTTGGCGAGGAGCGGCCGGGCGATCGAAGTCCCGAGCAGGTACTTGTGCTCGTAGACCGCTCCGGACCGGACCAAGGGCCAGACATATTCGCGGACGAACTCCTCGCGCAGGTCCTCCACGTGCACCTCCCGGGCGCCGCTCGCAAGGGCCTTCTCTTCGAGACCGTCGAGTTCGGCCGCTCCCTGGCCGACGTCGCCGCAGACCGCGACGACTTCTGCGCCGTAGTTCTCCCGGAGCCACGGGATGATGATTGACGTGTCCAGTCCGCCCGAGTAGGCCAGGGCGACTTTCTTCGGATTCAGAGCCATGTCGTTGCTAGGTGCCTCCCAACATCATCAGCAGCAGTGCCTTGTGAGCGTGCAATCGATTCTCGGCCTGCTCGAACACGAGCGATCTCGGTGACTCGATCACGGAATCGGTCACCTCCTCGCCCCGAAGCGCGGGCAGGCAATGCATGAATACCGCGTCGCTCCGTGCCGCAGCCATCACCGCGTCCGTGACTTGGTACTCCGCGAACGCGATCCTGCGCTGCTGCGTCTCGTCCTCCCAGCCCATGCTGGTCCACACGTCCGTATAGACCGCCGCGGCGTCGCGGACGGCGTCGCGGATGTCCGAGACGACCTCGACCGTGCACCCGCTCCTAGCGGCCGCGGCGCGCGCCGCGGCGAGATCGTCTTCGCGCGGTCCGTATCCGGGCGGCGCGCAGAGGGACATCGAAACGCCGAGCTGCACCGCGCAGTGCAGCAGCGAGTGAGCCACGTTGTTTCCATCGCCGATGTAAGCGATCTTCAATCCGTCGAACGACTTGAAGTGATCCAGCACAGTGAGGCAGTCAGCTAGCGCCTGGCACGGGTGGTAAGCCTCGCTCAATGCGTTGATTACAGGCACTCTGGACCACGCAGAGAGCGATTCGAGCGTCTTGTGCGAATAAGTTCTCGCAACGATGGCGTCGAACCAGCGGTCCAGGTTCCGGGCGATGTCCCGCGCCGGTTCGCGCTCGCCGATGCGTCCTTCGCGGTGATCCTGGAACACCGCGAACCCGCCAAGCTGCAGGGCGGCAAGCTCGAAGGTCATCCGCGTGCGCAGGGACGGCTTCTCGAACAGAAGGACGACGGATCTATGCTTGAGCGCCTCGCGGTACGGTTCGGGCTCGATCTTGACGTGCTGGGCAAGGTCCAGCAGACTGCGCAGCTCGGCAGGCGACAGGTCGCTATCCCGCAGGAAGTGAGGCGTCTTGACGGCTCGGCAGGCTCCGAGCGGAGGCGCATGAATATGCATATATTCGCATGATTACACAATTCAGGGCTGAGGTCAACTGCCGTGTGATGACCGGGTGCAGGACCGGCTCTGAGATGGCCTCAGGAATTGGATGACGGGCCTTTCCTGGCCAGCCTGGGCTTAGCCCAGGTCCCTGCGATTGACGTGACGAAGCACGATTGAGAGTGTCGGAAAACAGCCAGAGTGACTCGCGTTACTTTGGCAGCCGGGTAGGAGGGGGCGTTACCGCGCCCCTCCCCCCACATAATGTGGAGTTTCCAGTAATGTGCAGTTGCTTCCGTAAGTCACTGGCCATTCGTAACTTGAGTGGCTCGCAACTCCACATTACTGGATGATCGCCCCGAGCCTACAGGCTTTCCAGCCAGCTCAGGAGGTCGGCATTGCTGCGCCAGTTTCCAGAGGCAGGTTCGGTGTTCAGGAGCGGTTTGGCCTTGCTCACGGCTTGGCGTTTCGATTCCAGGTCGACTTCGGCATAGACGCTGGTCGCCGAGATGCTGGCGTGACCCAGCCAACGCCCGATCGTGACCAGATCGACACCGGCCTGCAAGAAATGTGAGGCAGCGGTGTGGCGCAGCACGTGGGGATGGACGCGTTTGCGCGCCAGTGTCGGCACGGAATGCGCAGCGGCAGCCGTATGTTTGGCCAGCATGTGCCGCACCCCGAAGCGGGTCAGGGGCTGACCGCGAAGATTGCGGAACAGCGGCTGCGTGTCGGCCGGACAGTCGAGGGTTCCGATCAGCTCGCGCAGCAGGGCAGCGGTTTCTTGCCACAAAGGGCAATAACGTTGTTTGCCGCCCTTGCCGTGGAGCAGAGCTTGGCGGGGACGCTCCAGTTGCAGATCACAGGGGCGCAGGTCCAGGATCTCCTGGACCCGCGCACCCGTGTTGTACATCGTCAGTAGCAGGACATGGTCGCGCAATCCGGCTGGCGTAGAGCGGTCTGGGGTGGCCAGCAGGGCTTGCATCTCGTTGTGTTCGAGATACTCGACGGTGCGCTGGTCGCAGCGTTTGAAGGGGATCGCCAAGATGACTTGGCAGACCCCGCAGTGCAGCGGGAACAGGGGTGCGGCGTAGCGGGCGAAGGAGTGCAGGGCCGCTAGCCGGACATTGCGCGTGGCCGCCGAGTTGCCCCGGTCGCGCTCGAGGTGCAGGAGAAAGGCGAGCAGGTGCTCCCGGGAAAGATCGGGGAAATCGAGGGTCGCGGCGGATCGCTGCAGATGGCCTGCGAGGAACACGAGCAGGAGTTTGAGCGTGTCGCGGAAGGAGCGGATCGTGTGGCGGCTGAGACTGCGGACGTGGGGGAGTTCTTCCGCGAGGAAGCCGCGCAGGGCCTGGCCCAGGGCGTTGGGGAGGGGGTCAGTCATGCCGGCCTCCCGCATGGCCCGTCAAGACGGAGCCAACGTGGTCGGCGACCCGTTGGGCGGCCTGCTCAAGAATGGGATCGATCAGGGACAGGTAGTAAGCGGTCGAGGCCAGCGAGACATGCCCCATGGCCCTGGACAGGACCGGTAGCACGGCCTGCGGGTTGCCGCTGCTCCGATAGCCGCGCAGCAGCACGGCAACGGCATAGCTGTGACGCAGGTCATGGACGCGGGGCGGCCTGCCGCTGTCGGTCAGGACGGAGGCCTCCCGACAAAGCTGTCGGAAGGCCTTGCCGAAGCGCGATCCGGAGTAGGCCTGGTCGGCCTGCGGGCCATGGGCGAGCAAGGGGGAGCTTGCGGTACAGGGGAAGCACTGCCTTCGTTGCAGGTAGCTGTCCAGTTCCCGCCAGGCAGTGCCGGAGAGCGCGACCAGGCGCGACTTGTGGAACTTCGAGACGCGCACGAGCAGAGTGTGGCGGCAGGGGTCATAGTCGCCGACACAGAGCCGCAGGAGTTCGCCGCGCCGCAGGCCCGCGGTGTACAGCAGGACGACCGCCAGGCGGTACACATGGGGGCACAAGGGGGACTGGGCAGGAGACGGCAGTCGTCCGGTCTGCTCCAACAGGGCCAGCACCTGTTGCTCGGTGAAGATCCACGGCGCTGGGGGAGGGGCCGGTGACGGGAACTGGGACGGGTCCGGGACGAAGCAATCCGGTGCCGTGCGGCCATGGTGCAGGGTGAAGTTGCGGACGATCCGCATCTTCTTGAGTCGGCCTTGGGGCGTGAGCGGCTCCAGCGTCAGGGCCCAGCCTTGAAAGCCCTCGCTGGTCAGTTCGCCGTGGCCGCGCTCGGCGAGGAAGATGTCAAGCTCGCGGAGAATCCGGGCCTCGTTGTCGTATTTGAAACCGAGCGAACGCTGGCGGTCGATGTAGGCGGTGATCGCCGTGCCGAGCGGGGAGGGCTGTGCGGGGGCGCTCATGGACGACTCTCCGCGTCGTGCCGAGGCAGGTCCAGCGCGGCGGCCCGGAGATCGTCGTCGTGGACCCGCAGGTACTGGCCAGTGGTGGCCAGGCTGCGATGGCCGAGCAGACCGCCAATCGATTCGATGGACTCGTTGCCGCGCAGTAGGTGCAGGGCGAGGGCATGTCGCACGCCGTGGGTCCCGGCTGCGGGAAACTCGATCCCACTGCGCTGCACCCGGCGTCTGAACGCTGCCCGCACAGCGGATGAGTGCAGGGGCAGCACCGGCTGACGGGAACTGAGGAACACCCTGCGATGCTGGCAGCGAGGGCGTCCCAACCGCAGGTAGTCCAGCAAGGCGGCCCCCACCTCGTCGGTCAGAGGCAGCACCAGGGGCTGACGGGCCTTGGGCCGACTGGGACGAATCTGACCGCTCCGCCAGAGGATGGAGTCCAACTGCAGGGCGGCGACTTCGCTCGCGCGCAGGCCGTAGGTGGCCAGCAGCAGGAACATGGCATAGTCGCGCCGTCCGAGCGGGGTGCTGCGATCGATCTCCGCCAGCAACGCCTGCACGGATGCCCAGGGCAGGGCTCGCGGGAGTTGCTCGTCGCGATACGTCGGCGGAGTGTCGAGCCAGGCGTCGAGGCCAGTCGGCACGTCGCCGCGGCCGGCGAGGAAGCGCAGGAAGCAGCGGAGTTGGGCGACAAGGTGCTGCAGGCTGCCGCGCCCGAGGGTCGCAGCATGGTGCAGGGCGAACGCTTCGATGGGCTGCGCGGAGAGCGTCTTGAGCAGCTGGGGGCGGTCGTCGAAGCCGAGGAAGGTGAGTAGTCCGAGGGCCGTGCGCCGATGATGGCGGGTTGTCGAGTCGGCGAGGCCGCGCACCTGCCGGAGGAACTCGAGATAGGCACGGACGAGGAGTTCGCTGGGGGTTGGATCCACAACCCGCCACAGGCTGCTGCCAGCGAGGAAGGCGGCCATGGACCGCACGAGCGCAGACAGGTCGGGCTGGTTGCGTGCCGGGCGGGGAGCCAGCGAGAGGAACTGCTCTTGCGAAAGCTCACCGAGATTGCGGATTGCGAGCGAGGCCAGCATCTGTTCGAGCACGGGTGCCTTCCAGATACGCCGGCGGATCGCTGCGGGAGCAAACCCCTTGGCTGCCAGCCACTGGGCCAGATCCTCGAGGAAACCGCCGAGCAGCGGCAGATTCAGGAAGCGGGCATGGGCCCGCGGAAACAAGTCAATGAACATCGTGACCTCCTTGGTCGGGAAACGGTGCCGCCGAGGCACCCGTGTCACGATCTCAGTAATGTGTAGTAAAAATCGAGGACAACGAACTATTGCATGGGCTTACAGAAGCAACTGCACATTACTGGAAACTCCACATTATGTGGGAAATGTTCAGCTGACATTTCCCACAGACCCGAGCGTGCGCGTCTAACGCACTCGGTTCTTCCCGTGACAGATTCGCGCACGGAGCATAACGCTCCCGCGCCTTGGCGGCTATCCATGCTCGTTGCGTGCACGCGGTATCGGAACTCATCGTTTCCGGCGCGTTTCCCTCCCATGGCTCTGTTCACGAGACGCCCCCCTTTCCTCGGACGGGTCCCGGCGGCCCCGGTTCCCCGCCGTCCTCAGTACTATGCAGGCGTTACGACTCCCCGCACTGCTTCCCTTCGGCTTATTGATTCGCCAGCCGGTACCACGCTTTGCCTGCTGCTTCGCTCCCGGTCCCCCGCAGGCAGGGGCGGGCCCGGACCCTTTGTTTTGGCCAGTGGTCCGTGTTCCGGCCTTCGTGCGTGGACAGATACGGGGCCTCCCAGGTTCCCCGGCGAGCCATCCTGTGGCTATGCAAACGTTCTCTGACCCCGGACGACCCGCCAGCGCCTCGCCTGTAACGGCGCTTCCGGTGCTGCCCCCGCAATTATAAAAACGAAGGCGTCGACATTGAGGATTTCGAGGCTCAATAGCGTCGCTTCACCACCCGCTGTGTACGCTTCATGACAGTACGTTGCCGCACGCCATGCAACACTCGCTCCCGGCTGGCGGACTGCGCCTTTACCGGGCAGGTGTCGAACCTGCTGGCTCGCGGTGCAAGGTTTCAACTCATCGCATCCTCCTTGCCAGGGCTTGCCCTGGCGCAATATAATTCCCGATGCGATGCGCTTTGACGCCGGAAAGAGGGATTCCGGGGAGCGTCTCGACCGATTTCTTGTGGGTCGGCTCGAGGATGTGAGCCGCTCTCGGATCCTTGCATGGGTCCGAGACGGTCGGGTGCATGTCGACGGAACCCCTGAGCGGAAGGCGTCCCGCAAGCTGCGACTCGGCGAATCCGTGGACGTGGAGCCAGCCGAGCCCGTTCCCCTGAAAGCCGAGCCCGAGGCCATCGCTCTCGACATCCTCTACGAGGACGATCACCTGGCGGTGGTCGAAAAGCCGGCTGGCATGAGCGTGCATGCCGGCGCCGGGATCGCATCCGGAACGCTGGTCAACGCGCTGCTGCACCACTTGGGCAGCCTCTCGGGAGCGTCGGGCGAGCTCCGCCCGGGCATCGTGCATCGCCTTGACCGCTTCACGACAGGAGTGATGGTCGTGGCCAAGAGGGACCGCGCCCATCGCCGATTGCAGAACCAGTTCCAGCAACGATCCGTGTCCAAGCTGTACTGGGCCGCGGTCGAGGGATCCATGCCGTCGGACCCGCACGACGACGCCAGGCTCTTGCGGCACGGTCGTCCCGTCATGCGCAACGGCAACTGGTGGCTGCGCATCGAGATGCCGATCCGGCGCGACAAGCGCAACCGGGTGAAGATGGCCGCGGCCCTCAACGGCAGGGAGGCGGTCAGCGATGTCCGACTCTTGCGGGCTGGCCCGCGATGTGCATTCGTTGAAGTGAGCATCCACACCGGACGCACGCACCAGGTTCGCGTCCACCTGTCGAGCGCCGGCCATCCCGTTGTGGGGGACACCCTCTACGGAGCCCGGCGCGACCTTGCCGGAGCTTTTTCGCCGGGACAATACCTGCTGCACGCCCGCGCACTGGGGTTCGACCACCCGGAGAGCGGCAGGGCAATGCGGTTCGAGGCACCGCTTCCGCCCGATTTTGAGGCCGGGCTCGCAAAGCTCGGACTATAATGCAACTATGTTCAAGCGATTCGCGGCCTTGCTGGCGGTCGCCGTGCTCGTCGGGGCGGCGTGGGCGCAGGAAAGCGGTGAGCAAGAGTACGAGCCGGTCTATTCCGACTCGGATTCCGACATCATCAAGGTCGATGTCGCGCGCGTTCCGCTCCTGTTCACGGTTACCGACAGGAGGAACCGATTCATCACCGATCTGGGCCGCGACGACTTCCAAGTCTTCGACGACGGCTGGCAGCAGGAGATCCGCGAGTTCGACCGCGAGAGCGACCTGCCGTTGCGGATAGGGGTCGTGCTGGATACCAGCAACTCCATCCGCGCCCGCTTCAAGTTCGAGCAGGAGGCGGCGGTCGAGTTCCTGCAGGGGGTGCTCGCCGAGGAGCAAGACCGCGCTTTCCTCGTGAGCTTCGACACGAGAGCGGAACTGATCGTCGACTACACCAACGACATCGAGGAACTGGCCGGAGGCGTCCGCCGCCTGCGCGCGGGCGGTGGGACCGCGCTTTACGACGCGATCTACTACGCCTGCCGGGACAAGCTGCCGGAGGACCAGCCGAAAGAGCAGTTCCGGAGGGCGCTCGTGGTGATCGGCGACGGCGAGGACAATCGCAGCACCGTCACGAGGGAAGACGCCTTGGAGATGGCACACAAGGCCGAGGCGGTGGTCTACACGATCTCCACCAACCGTAGCGGCATCCCCGGGGGCGGGGACAAAACGCTACGCCGGTTCGCCAAGGAAACCGGGGGGGTTTCCTTTCATCCGTTCCAAGCCCGCGATCTCCAGCAGTCGTTCGCGAACATCGCCAACGAACTGCGTCACCAGTACTTCATCCTCTACTCTCCGAGCCAATTTGTGAACGACGGATCCTTCCACTCGGTGGAGGTCCGCACGCGGCATCGCAACGCCGCGGTGCGGGTTCGTAGCGGCTACTACGCGCCGCTGCCCGACGAGTCCGACTAACCGAATCCGTCGTTTCTGATGCGACAGGCGGTATTCTTTCGCGCGAGACGGGAGAAATAGAGTTCCTTGCTTGATATTTGCTATTTGTTCGCTATCATAGTACAGTTAATGTGCTGAAGCACCCACGAAAGGAGATTCCAGATGGAACAAGCACGGCAGCGCAACCTTGACGACGCGATCCGTCAGATCGAGAAGGACCATGGCAAGGGATCGATCCTGCGCATGGGAGAGCGTGACGCCGGAATCGGCGCGGACGTGATCTCGACGGGATCGGTGTCGATTGACGCGGCACTGGGGATCGGCGGATTCCCCAAGGGAAGGGTAGTTGAGATCTACGGCCCCGAATCGTCCGGTAAGACCACGCTTGCGTTGCAGGCGGTCGCACAAGCGCAGAAGGCCGGAGGCATGGCGGCATTCATCGACGCCGAGCACGCTATGGACCCGATCTACGCCAGCCGGCTAGGTGTCGATATCGACAACCTGTTGGTGTCGCAGCCCGATTACGGCGAGCAAGCGCTGCAGATCGTGGACGTGCTGGTTCGCTCCGGCGCGATCGACGTTGTCGTGGTCGACTCGGTGGCAGCCTTGGTACCGCGCGCGGAGTTGCAAGGAGAGATGGGCGACAGCCATGTCGGTCTGCACGCGCGGCTGATGTCCCAGGCCCTCCGCAAGCTCACCGGCCCGCTGTCCAAGTCCAACTGCTGCATTCTTTTCATCAACCAGATTCGCGAGAAGATCGGAGTGATGTTCGGCAGCCCCGAGACGACGACGGGCGGAAGGGCGCTGAAGTTCTACTCGTCCGTCCGGATCGACATCCGCCGGATCAGCGCGATCAAGGACGGGGACGCGGTCATCGGGAACCGCACCAAGGTCAAGGTCGTGAAGAACAAGATGGCCCCGCCGTTCAAGCTGGCCGAGTTCGACATCATGTACGGGGAAGGCGTGTCTCTCGAGGGCGACCTCCTGGACCTAGGCGTGGCCAATCGAATCGTCCAAAAGAGCGGGGCATGGTTCTCGTACGACGGAGACAGGGTCGGCCAAGGCCGGGAGAAGGCCAAAACCTTCCTGAAGGAGAACACCGACGTGCGCACCAAGCTGGAGCGCGCGGTTCGCGAGGCCATGGGACTCCCGGTGTCCGAAACCGGCGAGGCGGAAGCGGAGGCGTCGCCGGCCGAGTCCAACTGAGCCGCTGCGGCGCGCCCGGCCCGTCGCGGGTTCCCGGCGCGCCAAAGGCTATCCGAAGGTGGCTTCGAACGAAGGGAACGAAGCGCGGAAGCCGTCTTCGAACGAACCGTCTGGCGGCCGGTACACGCTCTCCAGCGACACGACACCTTGGAAACCGTCGCGCCCTAGCGCCGAGACGATGTCGCCGAAATGCGCGGCCATCTGCCCTTCGCCGAACCTGCACTGCTCGACAGTCGCCTTGGGAATGTTGACGCGTAGGTCCTTAACGTGGAGATGCGCCAGGCAGTCACCGAGCGCCTCGTATCCGTCGGGATAGGCCGGCTCGGCGCAGTAGAGGCTGTTACCCGGATCCCACAGGACCCGCAGGCGGTCGGAACCCAATTCGCCGACGAGCTTGCGGGCCAGATACGCGGAGGTGACCATCGCGTTGTTGCCGGTTTCGACAACGAGAGTCACTCCCTCGTCCTCGGCTAGCTGAACGGCAGGTTCCAATAGGAGCTTGAGCTTCTCCCACGCTCCCGTGGCCACGTTCCAGGTCTCGGCGCCACCCGATCCGAACAGGATCATCTCCTTGCGAAAGCTCATGATCCGGACCAAGCTGCAACGCACTGCCTTCGCCGTGGCGATGCACCGGCGGATGGCGTCCATGTGGACCGAGTGCATCGCGTCGCCCACTTCGGTGCGGCCGACGGACATTCCGGCGAAGTTGTGCCTCGAGACGCAGCACACCTCGACTCCGTACTGGACCACAAGGTCCTGAACGCGCGCCAGGTCCGAATCGTCCAGGTCTCCGACTTCCTTGTCCCAGACGTACTGGAGTTCCGCGTGGACGAGGCCGTGCTCCGTCATCACCTTTTATGTTGGGGAGAGTGAGGCCGGAGAGTGGCAGGGTGTTTGGAGAGCGGGGGCCAGTGAGGCCTTGCGAAGGGAGCGGAGCGACCGCAGCAAGGCCTCACTGGCCCCCGACGGGCTCCCCGGACAGCTCGGGTCCGTCCCTGCCGGCCTGCTTCTGTTCTTGTGCAAGTGTAGGGTTTGAGCTGGTCGCCACCCTTGGCGACTGGCTCTGCAAGGATCTCCTTGCCTCATGGCGGGGAGTCCGCCGCCGGGCCTGGTCAGGCCCGGCGGCGGGCGGCGGGTCGGATCGTTTTTCCACCTGGGTGCCTGGCACCGTGCTGGAGCTGGATCGCCCGCCGCAGCCATTCCTGAGAGACCTGAACGGAAGAACGGGCACTGGCCCGCATTGCAAAAGGAAAGGTTCGCAGGAATCCCGCTGGCCACTGGAAAGGATACCAAGCAACTCGTGACATCTCTCATTCCCTCCGCTCCCGAGCCCGTCGTCGGCATCGATGTCGGCAAGCACTGGCTTGACGTCTTCGCCGATCCCGCCGAGCTCTCCCGCCGCTTCGAGAACACCAAGCCCGGCCGCCGCTCCCTGCGCAACTGGCTCCGCAAGCTCGGCGTCCGGCACCTCGCTCTGGAACCCACCGGGCGCTACCACCGCCAGCTCCACCAGTGCCTCCACGACGATGGCGTGACGGTCATCCTTGCCGACCCCCTGCGCGCTCGCAACTTCGCCCGCTCGCTCGGCCAGCGCGCCAAGAACGACCGCATCGACGCCGCCATGCTCGCCCGCTACGCTCGCCTCGACGGGCTCGCCGGCACGCCGCCCAAGCCCGCCAACCTGCAGGTCCTGGCCGACTGGCTCGCTCTCCGGCGCAAGCTCGTCGGGCAGCGTGACGCCTTGCGCAAGCACGCCGCCGAGCTCGCCGGCGAGGCCGCCAAGCTGCTCGCTCCCCTGCTGCAAGCCTTTGCCGGCAAGATCCGGGAGGCCGACGCCGCCTTGCAGGCCTGCATCCAGGCCGACCCCGCCCTGCGCCGACGCTGCGAGATCCTCCGCTCCGTCCCGGGCTGCGGCCCGCTCAATGCCGCCAGCCTGTGCGCCGACCTCCCCGAGCTCGGATCCGCCCGCCCCGGCGAGGCCGCGGCCCTCGCCGGCCTTGCGCCCTACGACTCCGATTCCGGCGTCCACCACGGCCGCCGCAGCATCCGCGGCGGCCGCCAGCATCCCCGCAACCTGCTGTACATGGCCGCCCTCTCCGCGATCCGCTGCAATCCGGACCTGCAAGCCTTCTACGAGCGGCTGGCGGGCAAGGGCAAGCCGCACAAGGTCGCGCTCGTCGCCGTCATGCGCAAGCTGCTCGCCCTGCTCGGCGCCCTGCTCCGCGACGACCGGCTGTGGTCGCCCGAGGCGCCCGCCGCCAACTCGCCAGGCTGAGCCAAGTTGAGCGGGAGTTAGCATTTCCATGCTTCACGGACATCTCGATCGAACCGCCCCGCTGCCGTCGGCCGGGGGAGAAACTTCCGCCGACTACGGCTACCGCTGCCTGGTCTGCCGTGCCGGTCGGCCGCCGGGGCCCGATGCCCGTCTACTGCCGCCGTTGCGCCAAGCGCCTCCAGAACCTCCGCGCCCGCTCCGGCCCCGCCCTCGATCCCCGCTCGCCCGTCCCGCGACGGCGGCTGGCGGCCCGCGCCGAACTCCTGCGCACCGCGATCCGCCGCGCGCGTGCCGAGCTGGCCGCCCTCGATCAGCTGGCGCGCGACCTCGACCTTGCCGCAGAGCAGGCACGCCGCCGCAACCTGGTCGGACATGCGCAGAATTCATCCGTCATTCCGGCCATTACCGGGAAAAACGCTTGACATTCATCACGGAAGCTCCAGCGCGTGCTCGAACTCACGACTGATTCCGTCCGTGATTACGCCAAGCCTAGCCAATGCCGCACCCCTCTCACCACGAGACTTCCGTGCCTGCGATCTCTTCCAGCCACTTCGCCACGGCCCAGTTGTCCTCCTCGGGGTAACGCGAGATTCCGGCCTGGAACATTTCGTACGCCGCACTCGTGGCCAGCATCAGCGTGCCGGCTTCGCGTGCGAGGCTCATGGAGATACCCAAGTCCTTGTACATTGTGCCGATGTCGCTGCCAGTGCCCTTGAACCGCCGGTCGAGCACGTGCCGCGCGCAGTTCTCGAAGAGCGGGCTCCCGACGGCACTCGCCCGGAACACCTCGAAGAGCGTCTCGCCGCTCACGCCCGACTTGACGCCTAGCCCGAGTTTACCGAGTTGGGCCGTAGGATTCCGGCAAGGACATTGATTCCAAGAAGATAGAGGCAACCCGTTGTATGACCTAACAGTGGGCCGTGGATCAGATTTCGTATTCCTTGAGGCCTAGGATTGCGTGGAGTTTCTGCTGCTCGGCGGTCATCTTGGAGAGCGTTGTCTTGAGTACAGGCTCGCCGCCCTCCTGCCGGGCCGGATATAGCACGTCGACTTCCCGGATCCCGCCGAGTTCGTCGAGCAGCGCCGGGATCGAGCGCTGCACGCCGTGGCGGCTCAATTCCCGCTGCAGCAGGGCGCACAGCGTCAGCGCCAGCACGCAGCAGAACACATGCACCTCGATCTTCTGGTCCGTCCAGTGGTACTGCGGGCGGATCGCGATGCAGTCGGTATCCTTCAGCTGCCGGAAGGCGCTCTCGACATGGTGCTGCGCACGGTAGCCGCGCACCAGTTCCGCGTCGCTCCAGCCGGCGTTGTCGGTGAACAGCAGGGTCTTGCCCAGCAGTGTGCTCTGCAACTCCTCCCAGGCCTTGCGCCGGAAGCGGTAGCGCACCGTCGGCAGGCCGTCCGCCTCGCCGACCTCGACCGCGAACAGGTCCCGCATGTGGCGCGCCTGCAGCCAGCGGTCGACCTTCTTGCGGGTGGAGGCGACACTGGGCTTGCGACCGCCGCGCAGCTTGCCGTCGCGCCAGCGGCGCAGCTGCCGCTGCAGGCCCCGCAGGCGCTGCTTGCGCTGGGCGGTCTCGCGCAGCAGGGTGCGGCACTGGGCGTCGAACAGCGCCTGGTTCCAGGTCACCAGCACCGTGCGCTCGGTTCCGAAGACCTCGCGCTGGGTGCGCCAGGCGCTGACACCGGCCAGCCCGTCGGCCTCCAGCGAGCGCAGTTGCTCGGCGGGGACGGCCAGCAGGTCGGGATGCTGGGTGGGCACGAGCGATCCGATGAAATGGAACGGGCCGCGCTCGACCTGCTCGAGGTTCTCCCGGGAGTTGTTGCCCTTGTCGAAGACCAGCGTGACGCTCTCGGCGGCACCGGCGATCTCGCGGCAGCGCCGGGCGAGGTCGGCGGCGAGGCTTTCGAACATGGGCGGGTCGGGGCGGTTGCCGGGATAGGTGCGATGCAGCAAGGGCAGGCGGAAGTCGGCCGAGACGAGCAGCGCGACGCCCACGATGCGCAGCGACTTGCGGCCCTCCTTGCTGTGGCCGCGCTGGGCCAGCGAGGAGCGCTGGTTGAAGGAGTCGATGTAGGTGAAGAAGTTGGTGGCGTCGAACAGCACCTGGCGCAAGTCGACGTCGAACTCGCGGGTCATGGCGGCGACGAGGTCGCGTTCGACGGCCTGGATCGAGTCGGAGGAGACGCGGTCCATGTGGTCCCAGAAGCGCTGGCTGGAAAGTTGGGAGGAGCGGACCGGGAGCAGTCGCTGCAGGACGGTGGAGTCGAACCAGGGGGCGAGGGCGGCCTTGGAGCCGGGGGCGAGGCAGCGGTTGAGGACCGCCGCGAGCAGATAGGTGCCGACGGAGGGGCCGGGGCCGCGCTTGGGGACGTGGCGGCCGATGTGCTCGGCAAGCCGGAGGCGGCGGGCGAGGGCGAGCAGGGCGGCGCAGGCGCCGAACTCCCGCACGACGGCCTCCCGGGGTTGGGCGCCGGAGTCGGGAGCCTGGAGTTTCTCGATGATGCGGTCGGCGCGGCCCAGGTAGGTCTGGGAGACGATCTTGGGCTTGCCGTCGACGCGCTGGGAGACGCGGGCGTAGTAGTAGGCGTTCCCGCGGATGATCTTCTTGAAGAGGCTGGCCAAAATGTTAAGTCATACAATAGCTTTGATCGAGGCAGGAAGTCAAGGGAATGCAGAATATAACATCAATTATATCAACGACATCAGTGATCGCATGGATCCGGACAGTGCGTCGAATATGTTAGGTCATACAAAATCCGCGGCGACTTCACGGACACTCCAAGCGGACGCTCGGAGGACAACCCCCTCTATGTCAGTGAGTTACGCGAAGTAGACTGAGGACGCCGATGTGCTGGGTAGATGCTCCGCTATTGCGAACTCGGTAAACTCGGGCTAGGACCAAGGACTCGAAGGTCGCGGCGAAGGTGCAGCCAATCAGAGCCTGCAACGCCGCCTTCACAGTCTGCCCCTGGCCAATCTCCTCGCCCACGTGGAATACGCTCTTGGAAATCGCGTCAAGCGCGTCTCGGTTCGCATCCAGCACCTCGGGCCTTGCGGCGGTCATCAGGGTCAGGGTGCCGCTCTCTGCGCCGGTCTTGCCGCCGCTGACCGGCGAGTCGACCAGACTGACGCCTCCCCGGGCGAGCGGCGCCTCTAGGCATCGCACCTCCTCCGGCAGAATGGTCGCCGTCACGATCACGGTGCTGCCCCGCGACAGGCCCTCCAACGCGCCGCTTGGTCCGAGCAGGACCTCCCGAGCCTGATGCCCGTTCAGAACCATGACGAAGAGAGCGTCGGACCTAGCACCAACCTCGGCGCAGTCTCTCGCCGGAACCCCGCCCGCCTCGGCAAGGAGTGAGAGGCACTCGGATCGCAGGTCGAATCCCACGGTCGGGAATCCACCCGCCAACAGATTCCGGGCGATGCCGATCCCCATATCGCCTAGGCCAATTACACCGATCGTTCTCATCTGCGCTCCCGCCGCGATCGCCTATTCTCGCTGATTCCAAGCCACTTACGCTATGCTATCCGATTCAAGGTGTCGGGAGGGCGTCGCTCGCGGCCACGTGCCGGTGGCAAGCTCGCCTTGTGCCGGATCATTCGCCAACCGCGACAGCTACAATGGGTGCGGGAGTCAGTTCGGTTCTCGAAGCAGCGGACGGCTTCGCGGCACAGTTGATAGGACACTATGCCGGTGGCTGGGCACGGGGCCGAATCGAGCACACCCAGACGATCCCCTGCGGCAAGCTGGAGTGGCGGAATTGGCAGACGCACTGGACTCAAAATCCAGCGCCCTTTACCGGGCATGAGGGTTCGACCCCCTCCTCCAGCACCATCCCGCCCGCGAAGGGCGCAGAGCGAGCCCCTGCGACGGCGGAGAATCGGGCTCGATCGGCGCCAATCGGAGCTATACGTGCGTGGGCGGCCGGCGCGAGGGATCTTGCCGTGCGATTTGCAATCCTAGCCTCAGCCGTTCTGCTGGCGTCTTCGCCAGCGATCGTCGAAGCTCAGGACGCGGCGGCCGGCGGCCGGCGGGCCACGCTAGCGGACGGTATCGGAGACGCGATGCCATCGTGGCTTTCCCTGAGTGGAGAATTCCGCGTCCGCTTCGAGAACCGCCAGTCTTTGGGCTTCACCAGCGGGCAGAGCGACGGATACCCCCTGATCCGGACGCGGCTCAATATCGGCATCGAGCCCACAGCGTGGCTACGGTTCGGATTCCAGGGACAGGACTCGCGAGCACCGGCCATTCGCGAGGTAGCCAGCCCCGGCGCATTCCGAGACGGCTTCGATGTGAGGCAAGCGTACGCCGTGATCGGCGGCGACAAGTCCCCGGCATCGGTGACAGCGGGGAGGCAAATCCTTGCTCTAGGCGATCAGCGGCTTGTCGGCGCACTGGATTGGTCCAATACTTCACGGGTATTCGACGCCGTCAAGCTCGACCTGCGCGGGCCCAGTGCGAAGGTGACCGTCTTTTCCGCCTCTGTGGTGCAGAACGATCCATTGAGACGCATCAATCAGTCGGCCGAAGGGAACAATTTGCACGGTATCTACGCGTCCCTCGAGAAGGTGATCCCTCGGTCCACGATCGAACCCTACGTTCTGTGGCAGACGCAGCCGTTGGTCGTCAACGAACTTGGCGTGCGAGGAGACCTCGACCGGTATACCACGGGCGTAAGGGTGTGGGCGAAGGGACTGGGACCGTGGGACTACAACGCAGCCGTCGTTGGGCAGAGAGGCAACTCGGCCGGAGCCGAGATCCAAGCCCTGGGGTACTACGCAGAACTAGGCTACTCGCTCGGCGCAAGATGGGATCCGAGACTGTACGCCCACTACAATTTCGGCTCGGGCGACGACGACCCGTCTGACGGACGAGTGGGAGGGTTCGTTGATCTTTACCCGACCGCGCATCTGTGGTACGGATACGTCGACCAAGTCGGCTGGCGCAACGTGAAGAACATCCGCCTCGGCACCGAGCTTGCACCCTCCAAGAAGCTCCGGCTGCAATTCGACTTCCACTCCTTCTGGCTCGCCAGCAAGCGGGACGGCCTCTACAACGTCGGCGGGCGGCCGACCGTGGCCGCGCCTCCGGAGGGCGCGTTGGACGCGAAAATCGGAGACGAAGTCGACGCCATCTTCACGGTACCCGTTTCGGAACTGCTCAGCCTGGGCGGCGGCGTGGGGCACTTGTTTTCCGGCCCCTTCCTGAAGGCCAACTCTGCTGGATCTGGGCACACGTTCTCGTACCTTTTCATCTGGTATAAGTTCTAGTGGTCGGCCCTGTTCCTGCTGAATCCGACCGGCATGATGCTGCTATACTGCGTGCAGTTCGACTTGGTCCCTCCCAAGACTGGCTGGCCGGAAGGGAATGAGCGGGCCAGCAGAGCCCGCGGAGGCAACGGAGTCTTGGACGATGGATTTGGTCACTGATCGATTGAATGGTGTCTTGGTCGCAGAGGCGTGGAATCGCGTAGACGGTACCAATGCGCGCGACTTCGAGGATGCGCTAAAAAAAGCAATCAATGACGGCGACCAGGGAATGATCGTCGACTGCGAGCATCTTTCCTACATCAGCAGTGCGGGGCTTCGGGCGATACTGCTGACAGCGAAGACGCTCAAAAGGCAGAAGATGCAGTTCGCGATCTGTTTCCTGGTGGATCCGATCCGAGAGGTCTTCGAGATCAGCGGTTTCGACAAGATCATCGCGATCTACAGCTCTAGGGCGGACGCCCTCGCCGCGATCGGCGGCTGAGCGCCGGCCTCCGGCGCAGACTCCGCGCCTGCGCGACTCTACGCTTTTCCAACGGCCGCCAGCGGAGCGGCGGCCAGCGGCAGTTCCACTGTCATTTCGGTATCGACCCGGATCCGGCCGCCGTGCTCGCGCACGATGTCATTGGACAGTGCCAGCCCGAGACCGGTGCCCTTGTCCGTGGGCTTCGTGGTGAAGAAGGGATTGAAGATCTTGTCAATCACGTGATCGGGAATCCCTTCCCCGTTGTCTCTGACGCTGATCTCGAGTCGGTCTCCGATGATCTTCGTCCCTAACCAGAGCGTTGGCATGTAAGGCTTGACGCCGGTCCGTCGCTTCTCGTCGGTCGCATGGCAGCCGTTGGTCACCATGTTCAGGACGACGCGCCCAAGATCCTGAGGCACGACCTCGATCTCACGCTCGGCCAGTTCCGCGTCGAAGCTGTCCTCGATGTGCAGCTGGAAGTCTGGATCGACCGCCCTCGCGCTGTGGTAAGCCAGGTTCGCGTGCTCCTTGACCAAGCTGTTGATCTGCGTCGGCCGTCTCTCGCTGGACCCGCGCCCCATCATGAGCATGTCGCGGACGATCCGGTCCGCGCGCTCGCCATGCTGCCGGATGCGCTCCAAGTTCCCCGTAAGGTCCTCGCAGATTTCATCGACTTCCTCCTGCCGGTCTTCGGTGAACGTGACGTTCGGTTCAGGCAGGACTTCCTTCAATTCCTCGAGCAGTTCCGTCGAGACCTCCGAGAAGTTCTTCACGAAGTTCAGCGGATTCTTGATTTCGTGAGCCACGCCGGCCGTGAGCTCGCCGAGGGCGGCTAGCTTCTCCCGCATGACAATCTGATCCTGGGCCTTGCGCAGATCCTTCAGGACAGTCTCCAACTCGGCATTCTTGCCTCGAAGATCCTCGGCCAGCTTCTCGACCAGATTGAGGCGCTGGACTTCCAAGGCGTGCTTGCGGAACACCTCCAGCGCTGCAGCCATGTCCGAGACCTCGTCGCTCCCCTGGATCTCAACCTTCGACTCGAGGTCGCCGCCGGCCATCCTCCGCATGCGCGACGACAGGCGCTCGAGTCGCCGCACCAAGTGGCGTCCGATGAACAGCCAGCCGATCAGGGCAGCTCCTGTAATGCTGATGACGTTCATCACCAGCAGGAGGGTTCGTCCAGTCCGCACGGCATCGGAGGTCGAGCGGGTCGCGACAAGGGTGCTGGTGCTCAGTCCGCTTACCAGGCCCTCGACCTCGGAGATCAGGTCCGTCGCGATCTCCCGGTTCCGTGTGAGCAAGTTGACCTGCCGGCCGGTGATTTCGAGCTCGCGCCCACGAATGTCAAAAACTCCGCCTTCGCCGACGCTGAGTTCGAACAGAGTTTCGAAATGACCAACGATTTCCGGACCGAGGCTGCCCCATCCGAGCGCTGGCATGTTCCGGCCGATGAGGCTCGAGGCAGCATCGTACCGCTCGCGCAACGGAACGAGCAAGTCCGGATCGGAAACGCTGAACGCGTTCGCCAGTACTTGGCTTCCGATGGCAGCGCCTTCCTTAAGGGCCGCAAGCTGGCGATAGCGGTTGAACTCAGTCTCGATGAAGGGCACGGTGCGCTGCTCGGGCTGGGAACCGAGGTCGCGGTAGCCCGTCATCGCGTAGAAGAATTGGTCATCGATCGTCGTAATCAGCAGGTTCGAGAGTGCGCCATCCACCGCGCGGAGATTGCCTTGGAGCTCTGTGCGGACCTTGGACAACTTCAACAGCTCGGCCATGGAATTTTCGATGGCCTCGATATTGGTGGTCATTTCGCGTCCCCAGACGCGGACCCGGCGCACGCCTTCGCTTTGACCGCGACGCTTGGCTAGCTCCTCGAGGCGATCCTCGAACGCGTTGCGCTCGCGGGCGATTTCCTCACGCACCGTTTCGAACTCGTCGTCAGAGCTGGCCACCGTAAGCCGTGGGGCCGTGTCAACCAAGGCGCCGATCTGCTGCGCAACAGCAAAGGCGGCCGCCATGTCCGGCACGTTGCTGTCGTTGACTCGGTTCTGCTCGTCGCCGACCCGGTTGAATGTCATCCAGCCGACCGCGCTCGCTCCCAGAGTGAGGGCGACGGCGCCACCCAGGCCGACGTACAGCTGCACCGCCACGCTCTTCTGGAACCGCATCAGCCCCGTCAGAGATCTGGCATTCGCAAGCGATGCGATGCGATTGACGAAGCCAAGTCCCTTCAGCGAGGCCAAGCGCTTCAGGAGATCGAGTCCTTTGAACGAACCGATCATGAATTGACTCCTCTCGCCCGCACTGCCTTCCTAGAACTCGCCCCCCAGCCTTGAAATCGCCCTGTACCGGCCGTCCTCCCCGATCACGGTCAGGAATATCTGGTTGGACCCTTGGTTGTCGCCCTCTCCGAAGCGAAGCCTGAATCCTCCCAGATCAATCTGTTCTCCCCGCAGGAGGCCGTCCAAAAAACGGATCCTGTCGAGTGCCTCTCCGCTTCGCTCCAAGCCCACAATGGCCACGCGTCCTGCAAGGTAGCCCTCGAAAGACACGAATCCCGGGGAGACATTCCGCGCGTGCGCGGTCATGGCACGCCGGTACGACCTGGCGATCCTCATTTGCGAGGTCGGAAACGGCACGACTTGCGTGACATAAACGTCTCCCTGGCCGTATTCGTTCAGCTCGGCGGCCAGCGCATTCCCGCCGGAGAAGGAAATGGTTACGAAGACCGGATTCAACCCGATGTGCCGGGCCCAAGTGATAGCTGCTGCCACCGGCTTGTAGGCTCCGACAAGAATCACAGCTCCCGGCTGCGACACTCGCAGGTCGAGCACTGCGGTCTTCACAGCTGTGGTGTTTCGCGCGTAGGTGCTGACGCCAGCTACCGCCAGGCCGCGCTCGTTGAGCGCCCCCTGAACCCCGCTCAATCCCGCCAGGCCGTACGAATCGTCCTGGTAAAGCACCGCGATCCGCCTGATGTTCAAGTCGCCAATGAGGTGCTCCACGATCTCCGCGGTTTCCTGGGAGTACGAGGCACGCAAGTTCACGACATTTTTCCATTCCTTGTCGCGCAGGAATCCGGCCCCCGTATAGGGCGCAATGTACGGCACGCCGGCTTCGGCGGCGATTGGAGCGGCCGCCCGGGAAGTCGGCGTGCCCACGGCTCCGATCAGCGCGAAGACACGCTCCTCCTCGATCAGCCTTCGCGTGTTGACAATTGCCGCTTCGGGCTCGTAGGAATCGTCAATCGAAAGCAGCTCGAGCGTCCGGCCGTGGACTCCTCCGGCGTCGTTCGCTTCCCCGAAGGCAGCCAGCACTCCCGCCCGGAATTCCGCGCCCAGTTGTCCGGTCGGCCCGCTGAACGCAGCTGACTGCCCGAACAGGATGCGGTTCTCAGAAACGCCCTCCTGCTGAGCTTGCGCCGAGTCGGGGGTAGCGATAAGGGAACCTATCGCCAAGGCGGAGCGAATCCAGAGCGAGCGACTCATCAGGTCCTCCGTTTGACGAAGGTCAGGCGATTCTTGCCGTCCTCCCGCCTATAGTGGATCTCGTCGGACATCTCGCGAACTAGGTAAACGCCGAGCCCTCCCACCCGTCGGTCCTCCAAGTCGGCATCCAGATCCGGCTGCGGCGTCTGAGCCAGCGGATTGTAGGGCCTCGCCCCGTCAACGACCTCGACGGCGACCGAATCAGGGGACGACGAGATTGAGATTTCGAATTGGTGCCCTTCCTCGCCAAAGCCGTGGTTGATGACGTTGCAGGCCAGCTCCTCCAGCGCCAGCTGCAGCTGAAACAATAGATGCGCCGGCCAGTCCTGCTGGGTACCGAACTGCTCGACCGACTCCTCGAGTTCCTCCAGCGAGGAGAGCCGACTTTCCAATCTGAGGCTCAGTCGTTCGCTCACGGCTAGGCACCAGTCATCCGAATTGCCACGCATGTGATGTCGTCAAACTGCTGGGCGCTTCCCGCAAAGGCCTTGACGCGTTCGAACACCCTCGCCGTGGCCTCCTCCTCCCCGGCAGGGGGTGCGCCATCGAACAGACTGGAAAGCCGGGCGAGCCCGAACTGCTCGCCGTTCTCGTTCTGTGCCTCCGTGACGCCGTCGGTGTAGAGCATCACCGTATCGCCCGGCTGCAGGACCACCGTGTTGGACGCATATTCGAATTCGGGCAGAACTCCAAGCGCGATGCCGTTCGTTCGCGGAAGCAATGTCGAACTGCCATCGGGGTGCACGACGAGCGGGGAATCGTGGCCCCCGCTAGAGTACGAGAACCTGCCGGTCGACGGCTCGAGTATCGAGTAGAGCACCGTGACAAACATCAGGGAGACGTTGTCGTCGTTGAGCACGTTGTTAGTCTCGGTCAGGACCATGCCAGGGTCGGTGGAGCCGATGGCCGCTCCCTTGAGCAAGGCTCGGCTGGACATCATAAAGAGAGCGGCGGGAACCCCCTTCCCTGAAACGTCGGCTATTGCGACTCCGACCCGATTGTCTTCGAGTGTCACGACGTCGTAGAAGTCTCCGCCGACCGCGCGTGCTGGCTCCATGTTCGCGAAGACACCGCAGCCCTCGCGCTTCGCGAATACCGTCGGCAAGATCGAGCTCTGCATCGTTCGGGCCACAGAGAGCTCATTCTCCAGCGCCACCAGCTGATCGCGCGAAGCGAGAGCTGCGCGCCATTCAGCGAGGTTCTTGAGTGTGCGGTCGATCGTGACGCGCAGGTCGTCGAAGTCGATCGGCTTGGTGACGAAATCGAACGCCCCGCGATTCATGGCTGTGCGGATGTTCCTCATGTCACCGTACGCGGACACGATGACGGCCCTCACGTCGGGATCGACGCTCGGAATCTGCTGAAGCAGCGTGAGGCCGTCCATCTGGGGCATGTTGATGTCGGACAGGACCATGTCGAATCGGACGTCCCGACTGAGGATTTCGAGCGCCTCCACCCCATTTTGGGCGAACTCGAGTTCGAAACGGCCGGAGCGGACGTCCCGGCGCATTCGCTGCCGAACGAGCCGTTCCAAGTCCGGCTCGTCGTCCACTACGAGGATCCTGTGCGGGCCTTCGATACTGTTTTGCAACGACACAATCACTTCCATCTTCCACAAGCCGCGACGCCCAGTCTGCAAGACGTCTTTCGCTTGCCAGCTTTTCCCGACATCGAGCCGATGCCTCACGGATCCGCCGCGACGACCGGGGGCGCCTGACCCATAGAGCAAGGGGAATCGGCGATGCTTGCCTAGCCCTCTAGCAGAAGACCCACGCTCGCTTGCCAGCTTAAGGATGATGCTAGCATTCTTGTGCCCGTGATCCGGCAAGCACTGAAGGCCGGCTTCTCGGCGTTCGAGGGGCTGCCTGGCGTGCATCCGATGGAGCCCGCCGAGGCAGAGGTCAGCTGGGTTCCGCGAACTTCCGGAGGGATTCTCTGGCATCGCGGGTGCGGTCAGGCGAACGGACCGCATCCCGATTCCGGGATTGCCGGATGCGCCGATCAACGGAATCGCTCTGAATTTGACGTCGGTACATTCGGGCAGGCGGAGGACGGCTTCTGCGCGGGCCTGGGCGGGCGACTAATCCTCCCCGGGCAGGATCGCTGTCTTGAGGCGGCCCGACCGAGTCGTCATGCTTCGAAAGACCGCTGCGATTTCCCGCAGCGGAGCCTCGCCTCCAATGAAATCTGACGGATGCAGGTCGCCGCGCGAGACTAGCTCCAGCGCTTCGCGAATATGGTTCGGCGTGTGATGGAACGTCGCCTGCAGCGTCAGGGACGAATAGTGGAGCCGGCTCGTGTCCAGACAAACCACCGTGTCCTTGGGGCAGCCTCCAAAGAAGTTCACGGTGCCGCCGGACCGGCAGATGGAGACTGCCTGCCGCCACGCGTGGGGAGAGCCGACCGCCTCAATCACGATATCCGAACCGCGCCCCCCCTCGGTGTGGCGGCGCACCTCGTCAGTCGGATTGCTTCCCCGCCTCGACTCGATCATGACCTCCGCCCCGACGTGCTCGGCGCGATCGAGCTGCTCCTGCCTGCGGCCGATAGCGATCACGCGGGCGCCTGCGATCTTCGCAACTCGCACGAACATTAGCCCGATCGGTCCCAAGCCGATCACCGTCACGGTGTCGCCGGGCTTCACGCGGGTATCGTCCAGGCCCTTGAGAACGCAGGCCAGCGGCTCCGAGAGCGCGGCCTCGCGATAGTCCACGTGATCGGGCAAGCGGTAGGTATTGCAATCCACGACTGGGCCGGGAATCCTAATGAACTCCGCATACGCTCCATTGACGAAGAGCAGGTTCTCGCAGAGGTTCTTCTCGTCCCGCAGGCAAAAGAAGCACTTATGGCACGGCGCGGAGTTGCCTGCGACAATCCGCTCGCCGACCTCGAATTGCGTCACTGCGCCGCCCACCTGGACGACGTCGCCCGCCGCCTCGTGGCCGAGCGGAGCGGGCAGGGTGATCATCTTGGCGTGATGGCCGCGACGGTAGACTTTCAAGTCCGTCCCACAAGTCAGCGCGGCCTTCACGCGGACCAGAATGTCGGACGGACCGATCGCGGGAATTGCGATCCGCTCCAGCCGCAAGTCCTCCTTGCTGTGGAGGACACCCGCCAGCATCTTGCCCTGCAATCGCACCTCAATCCTGCGGCCGGACGACCAGCTTGAGGGCGCCCGCCTGCGGGTGTCTAGCTAGTTCCATCCCTTGTCCGAATTCCTCGAGTCCAAAGCTGTGCGACACCAAGGCTTCAACCGGAAACGCGGGATCCCACACGGTTTCGGCAGCCTCCCGCTGCAAGTCCGCACACGCGCTGTAGGATCCGAACACGGACCGATCCTCCGCGCAGATGCTCTTGCCGTCAAGAGAGAATCGCTCGGCCGCCGAGGTCTGGGCGAATAGCATGATGCGCCCGCCACGGCGGGTCAGGGACACGGCCTGCTCGACGATTCCGGGTGCAGATGCTGCAATGATCACGGCGTCCGCACCACGCCCCCCGGTAGACTTGCTCAGGCCCCGCTCGGCCTCCTCGCCCGGTTGCCAGGCCTCGGCGGCTCCGAGGCGCCTCGCCAGGCCAAGCCGGTCCTCGATCGGGTCGGTCGCGTACACACGAGTCAAGCCCCGGCGCCGAAGCAGCGCGGTGAACAGGAGTCCGATGGGCCCTTGTCCCATAACTAGGACGCTCTCCTCGGAACGAATCGCGCACTTGGCAAGGCCCTTGAGGCAGGTATTGGTGGGTTCGACGAACGTTGCGCGCTTGAAGCTCGCGCCGTCAGGTATCCTCTCGACGCCGCGACGGACGATCCAGTCCATCACCCGCACGTACTGCGCAAAACCGCCGCCCGCCGGCTCGAAGCCGGCCGTCACGCCCACTCTCTTGTAGGTCGCGCACTGGGCGTAGTCGCGAAATCGGCAGTAGTAGCAGTCGAAGCACGGAATGTGGTGAAAGAGGCAGACCCTGTCGCCAACGGCGAAGCCGTCCGCGCCGCGTCCAACTGCCGCGACCGAGCCCGCTGTCTCGTGGCCGTAAATGCGCGGCGCCGGCAGCATGTCGTGCTCGATCTTCTTGAGGTCCGTGTGACATATGCCGCAGCACTCCACCCGGACTAGGAGCTCGCCTGGACCGATGCTGGGCACGGCGACGGTTTCAGCAATCACCGTGCGTGAGGCGCGATAGACGGCGGCTCGCATATGCGGCGGGATGATTCTCTCCATGATGCTACGAAGCGAACTCGCACTGAGAAAGGCATCGGGCAAGCGACCGCGCTGCGGTCCGGGCGTCGCGTGACAATCGCAGCAAACGGCGCCACGTGCCGACCCGACAGCCCGCCTGCCTCGCCACGCTCCAAGCAGAGAACGTGCCGTCGCAGCGCAGCGCCCTGTTGAAGTCGACCGGAAAATCCTCCGTCGCCCGGTCGCTGATGGAACGGACGCAGTAGAACGCGAGCCCGCGCTCCGCGGCTAGGTCGGCAACGGCGGCGGCCTCCATGTCGACCGCAAGGGCTCCTCGGCCCGCCAGCTCGAGCTTGGCACGGGCCGACTGGACAACCTCGTCTACGGTCAGCAAAGCGCCGCGCCGGACGCCTTGCGGGCATGCCGATGGCATCTGCCCGCGGTACTTGCGGCAGCCGTCGAGAACCGGATCGGCAACTAGAATTTCGCCCACTTCGAGAGACGGGTCCAGAGCGCCCGCGAATCCGGTTGAAATCAACGCGCGAAAGCGCCGCGTCGCAAGCATCCTGCGAGCACCGCTGACAGCGGCGGTCCGGCCCGCGCCGTTCGCCACGAGCATCGCTTCAGAGTCCCGGATTGCAGTGGACGCCAGCCACCGCACTCCCGGGGACGAGCGCCGGACGAGCCCGGAAAAGCCTGCGAACTCGTGCGGGGCGGCCGCAACGATCAAGAGCATGCGAATGAGTCGGTTTCCTAACTCAAGCGGCTAAGCAACCGATCCGAAACATCTATTCTGGCACGGGAAGGGCTCCGCAACGAGCGAGGCATCGCGGCACCCGGCCAGTCATTCGCCTGGCAGCATGCGAACCTGGCAGCTCGACACCCGGGAAGATCCTCGGCACGAGAGCCATTGGGATCACAGACACACGATACCTAGGGCAGGAGTTGCTCGCAACGCCTTGATGTTGGATGATAGCTGGGACATGGCTGACTCTTCTCGGTCCGGCACAAGGGACATCCGCTACCAGCCCAACGAGCAGCCTCCGCACCTGCTCACGCTCGGACTGGGGATGCAATTCGTCCTGCTGAATATCGCCGGAATCGTGCTCACGCCGGCCATCATTGTTCGCGCGGCGGGAACTGGCGAGGAGTACCTGTCGTGGGCCGTGTTCGCGGTGCTTTGCGTAAGCGGCGTCTCGACGATCCTCCAAGCCGTCCGCGTCGGGAGGCTGGGATCGGGATACGTCCTGCTGATGGGCACCTCCGCCGCGTTCATCGCCGTGTCAGTGACTGCCCTTGTGGAGGGCGGGCCCAGCCTGCTGGCGACGCTGGTCGCCGCCTCTGCGTTGTTTCAGTTCGTGCTCGCATCGCGCCTCTCGCTGCTGCGGCGGGTGATCACGCCGATGGTCGCCGGCACCGTGATCATGCTGATCGCGGTCTCGGTCATGCCGATCTGCTTCGACATGCTGGCGAACGTTCCAGCAGGGGGGCCGCCCGCAGGCGCCCCTGCGAGCGCAATCGCGGCGCTCGTTTGCACGACCGCTCTCGCGCTCCTGGCGAAGGGCGCGTGGCGGCTGTGGGCCCCTGTCATGGGTGTCACTGCCGGCTGCATCGTGGCGTCGTTCTACGGCATGTACGACACCGGCCGGATCGCGGACGCGGCATGGATCGGCCTGCCGACCGGTGCCTGGCCAGGTCTTGACCTCGAGCTCGGATTCTCATTCTGGTCGCTGCTGCCGGTGTTCGTCCTCGTCACCGTTGTCGGCGCAGTCGAGACCATCGGCGACTCGATCGCCATCCAGCAGGTCTCGTGGCGGCGTTCGCAAGCGACGGATTTCCGCGCGGTACAAGGGGCGGTCGCGGCGGACGGCATGGGCAATCTCCTGTCCGGCCTAGCGGGCACCGTACCGAATACCACCTACTCATCCAGCGTGGCGGTTACCGAACTCACGGGCGTGGCCTCACGGTCGGTTGGTGTCTGCGCGGGCTTGCTTCTCGCGATCGCAGCGTTCTGTCCCAAGGCCACCGCACTAATCCTGGCAGTGCCAGACCCAGTGGTCGCCGCCAATGTGACGGTACTGATCGGGATCCTGTTCGCTCTCGGGATGCGGATTGTTGTTCAGGACGGCATCGATTACCGCAAGAGCGTTGTGGTCGGACTCGCGTTCTGGCTCGGGGTCGGGTTCCAGAACAAGCAGATCTTCTCGGATTTGCTAGCAGGGTCGAGCGGGACGATTCTCGAGAACGGGATGACGGCCGGGGCAACCGTCGCGATCCTGCTGACTCTCGTGATGGAACTGGCCAAGCCCAGGAGGCGCAAGATGAAAGCAATGCTCGACAGCGCCTCGCTGAAAACGATCGACCAGTTCCTGCGGCGCTTTGCCAGGGACAGGGGCTGGAGCCCGGAAGCGACCATGCGACTGTGCGCTGCAGCCGAGGAGTCGATCCTCAGCCTGATGCCTGGCGAGAACGCCGAGAACGGGACGGAACCATGGCACCTGCTCGTCGTGGCCAGCGTGGACAGAGGGGAGGCTGAGCTGGAGTTTATCGCGTCAGACCTGGAACGCAACCTCGAGGACCGGCTCGCTTTGCTGGAACACTGGGCGGAGCAATCCATCGAGCACGAGTTCTCGTTGCGACTGCTCCGGCACTACGCGAGTTCGGTCCGCCACCAGCAGTATCACAACACGGACATTCTCACTGTGCGCGTCAACCGGGAACCGCAGGAGAGGCAGAGCAGCTGACCAGCGGCGGACGCCCAAGCCCGCACGGTGGCTTGCCATGCGAGCCGGCGTCGCCTCGGCTTGGAGCGACCGTTCCGGCGCCACACGCCGAGAGGGAGCCTGAGAGCGGAAGCCTCCGTCCCGAACGTTCGTCAAGCCGTCCAGCTAGCTCGGCAGGATGGTGACAGCACGAGAACAGGGACCAAGGCGCAAGATATTTGGGCGGCGGACCGCGTCTCCCAGGCGATCCACTCGCTACTGCTCGGGTTGCGCGCGGCGGAGGTCGTCGGAGAGCACGACCGCTTCCGCGACCTGCTTCATCGGCATGCGCCGCCTCCGGCTCTCCTGCTGCAGCTTCAGGTACGACCGCTCTTCGGTCAAGCCGAGATCCCGTTGCAGAATCCCCTTGGCTCGCTCGATGAGCTTGCGCGTCTCCAGCTGGCCTGTGAGCTTGGCGACCTCGGAGTCCAGGCGCGCGCGCTCAACCTCCGCTCCGACGAGATGGCCGATAGTCGACACTAGCTTGGTCTCGTGCTGCGAGTGCTCGTGACACTGCCGGTGCTGCAGGTTGAGCACGCCGATCAGGCGGCCACCGGCCAGAATCGGCACGGACAGGAACGCCTCGAATCCATCTTCCGGGAGCTGGCTGAACGGGCGAAATCGCTTGTCGCGCATCGCCCCCCCGGTGATCGCAACGGTTTCGCGATGCTCGGCGACCCAGCCGGTGATGCCTTCCCCGAGAGGTATGCGAATGTTGCCGACCGATTCCGGGTGCGGGTTCTTGGAGGCACGCAAGACGAGCCGGTCGTCTTCCAGCACGTAGACGAAGCACGAATCCGCGCCGATTACATCGTTGAGGAACTCGACGATCTGGCCGAGCACTTCGTGCAGCGGGTCCGCCACGGCGAGGCGCCCAGTGATCCGGTGCAGGAACTCGAGATGCGCGTCTCCATCTGAGCCGTTCCCGCCGATTGTCGATTGGCGAGCGCCGCCCACCTTGAGTGTCGGATCCATTCTAACGAGCCTTTCCGTCGCTTCGATTCTCACTGCAATTCCATCAATGTGGACACGGCATTGTTCCGCGTCGCTGAGTTCACGCGCAGGCCGAGCAAGCTTGCGCCGCCACCGCATCGCCAGCCTGAATCTTGTGCAACTGGGTCGCGAGCAGCGCATCGAGCTGCCTCTCGGGCGGCAGCAGCAGGTACACCCCGTCGCCCGCGACCCGGACGGGGAACACCTTCAGGGCAAAGGGATCGCCTGACAGGCACTCGCCCGTTTCGAGCGAGAAGGGCTTCTTGTGCAGCGGGCAGGTGATCTTGGGCGCCAGCCCCGTGCTGCCGGCGATCCCCCTGGCCAGCACGAAGGCATTCTTGTGAGGGCACATGTTTTGGCAGGCGCGCCACTGTCCCCTGTCGGATAGATTGAAGACAGCGATCTGTGTTTCTCCGTACTTCACGGCCGCGCCGCCGTTTCGCGGGAAATCGAAGACCCTGCCGACTCGCACCCATTGCAGCTTCCGGGCGGGCCGAGCGCGGTCGATGCTGGCGGCCTCGCCGAGGGTCTGCCCGTTAGGAAGCTTGATCTGCTCGAGCCTCACGCCATCCTTCGGCCAATCCGCGGGCCGGGCCTGGCCCCGCTCGCCGACGATCTCGATGCCGGAGTCGACTTGGTCCGTATTGACAAACTGCCGAAACAGCTTCCTTCGCTCGGGATCATTCACCACTTCCTTCCATTCGCAGCGGTAGCTGTCCACTAGGAACTGCATGCGCCGCTCGAGTTCGTCGCAGATGCCGAGCCTGTCACGGATAACGACGTCCTGGATGCGCTTGATGCCACCCTCGAGCTGCTCGATCCAGACCGACGTGCGGGTCAGCTTGTCGGCAATGGTGATGTAGTACATGAAGAAGCGGTCGATGTAGCGGATCGCCGTTTCCTCGTCGAGCGAGGACGCGAGCAAGTCGCCGTGGCGGGGCTTAGCGCCTCCGTTTCCGCCCACGAAGAGGTTGTAGCCAGTCTCGGTAGCGACCAAGCCGATGTCCTTCGACTGGGCCTCCGCGCATTCGCGGGCGCAGCCCGACACCGCCCCCTTGACCTTGTGCGGGGCGCGGATGCCCCGGTAGCGCTGCTCGATACGGACGGCGAAGCCGACGGAATCCTGGACGCCGTAGCGGCACCAAGTGGTGCCGACGCAGCTCTTGATCGTGCGGAGTGCCTTGCCGTAGGCGTGCCCGCTCTCGAAGCCCGCCTGGATCAGTTCGCCCCAGATGGACGGCAGCTGATGCACCTGCGCCCCGAACAAGTCGACCCGCTGGCCGCCGGTGATCTTGGTGTAGAGGCCGTACTTCTTGGCCACCGCGCCGAGGGCAATCAGCTTGTCCGGGGTGATCTCGCCCCCGGGCACCCGTGGCACGATGCTATACAGCCCGCCTCGCTGCATGTTCGCGAGAAACCGGTCGTTCGTGTCCTGGAGCGTGTGATGCGAAGGATCGGTGATGCTCTCGTTCCAGAGCGAGGCGAAGATGGAAGTCGCGGCGGGCTTGCAGATCTCGCAGCCGAACCCGCTGCCGTGATCGCGGATCAGTTCTTCGAACGTCCGGATTCCCTTGACCTTGACGATGTCGAACAGATCCTGGCGCGTGTACTGGAAGTGCTCGCACAGGTTTCTTTGCACGGCCTTGCCCGCGGCATCGAGCTCGGCATTCAGCAGGCCCGTCACTGTCGGGAGACAGCCGCCGCAGCCGGTTCCGGCCGAGGTACGCTCCTTGAGCTCGGCGACCGTCGACAGTCCGTCCTCGCGAATCGACGAGCAGATCGCGGCTTTGGTGACGTTGTTGCAGAAGCAGACCTGGGCATCGTCGCCGATGCCATCGGAGATGTCCGGCGCTTCCTCGCCGCCGACGCCGGCGAGCCGAGCCGGCTCGGACTTCAGCTCCTCGCCGGACTCGGCCAGGATTGACAGTGCGGAGTAGTCCGAGGCGTCGCCGACCAGCACCCCCCCCGACCAGCCTCTTGCCGTCGGCGCTGAAGAGAAGCTTCTTGTAAACGCCGGTGAACGGGTCATCCACGACGAGCGGCACCGCGGCTTCTGCCTCGTAGTCGCCGAAGCTGGCCACATCGACTCCCATCAGCTTCAGCTTGGTCGAGAGATTCGCTCCCTGGAAGCGAACGTCCCTGCCCACGAACCGACCCGCCGCGACGTCGGCCATGCCCCATCCCGGCGCGATCAAGCCGTAGACCATGCCCCGGTGCACGGCGGCCTCGCCGATCGCGAAAATGGCGGGATCTGAGGTCCGCAGCTCGTCATCGACGGCGATGCCGCCCCGTCGGCCGACATCGAGGCCGCAAGCCCGCGCCAGTTCGTCACGCGGACGGATGCCAGCAGACACGATGATCATGTCGACGGCCAGGCTGCCTCCGTCCGCGAAGGCCATCCCATTGACCCTGCCGTTGCCCAGCACCCTCTGCGTGGCCTTCTGCAGGTGCACGCTCACGCCGAGGTCCTCGATCTTGCGGACCAGAAGGTGCGAGCCGGCGTCGTCAATCTGGCGCGGCATGAGGCGCGGGGCAAATTCGACGACGTGGGTCTCTAGACCCAGATCGTAGGCGGCCTTGGCTGCCTCGAGTCCCAGGAGACCGCCCCCGATGACCGCGCAGCTGCGGGCCCGCTTTGAGTACTCGATAATTGCGTCCAGATCTTCGATCGTTCGATAGACGAACACTCCCCGTTTGTCAATGCCCTCGATCGGAGGCACGAACGGCCGGGAACCCGTGGCGAGCACGACGCGGTCGTAGGACACCTCCACACCTGCCTCGGAGACGACGACGCGCCGGGCGCGATCAATCTCCCGAGCGCGGTCACCCACATGAAGCTGAATGCCGTTCGCACGGTACCAGTCGATGCGCGCGACGGCTAGCTTGGCCGGGTCCCGGTGGCCGAAGTAGGAAGTGAGATGCACTCGGTCATAGGCAGGCCTAGGCTCTTCGCAGAAGGTGACGATCCGGAAGTCTCGGCCGGCGTCGAACTCGACGAGCCTCTCACAGAACCGGTGCCCGACCGGACCGTTGCCGATCACGACCGCCGTCTTCCTACTCCCCGCCATAGAAAATACCTCCTCGGAATACAACGAGCCCCTTGCTGCGGAATCGCTACTAGGCTGGATCGCAGGCACGCCGCCGCGATGGACGGTGTTCTGGAAGGGCATTTAATCCGCTCGGCGGGGAGCGAATCTCGAACTACCTGCCCAGTTTAGGAATGCTCCCGCGCCTTGCCTTGGGGTTATTCAGACGATAAGAATTTTTTGCTTCAATTCGCAATTCGGGCATGCTAGCTTCGTAACAGACCGGCGGGCAGCGTATTGCCACGTCCGGCCGGCACACCTCGGGACCCCGGCCGTCCTCGAGGTCCGATCCTCGTAGATTCAAAAACGCCGCACTGACCGGCTCAAGGAAGAGCCGGGCGCGGCGCTCCCCCGTTCCCCGAATTCGACCCGCGATTCGCGACGGCATCCCCCCGAGGGAGGGTCGCGACGGATCCGGTGCATCCGCATCGCAACCAGAAAGGAATTGCGCAGCCTCAATGCAGACCGCGACCACAGCCGAGCGACACGCAGAGAACCCGTTCACGATCCTGGGCGCGACGACGGAACACTCCCGCGCCGCGCGGGGGCTCTCCGGCACGTCGCCGCTGATTCCGGACATTCCGCTAGAAGACGGCCAGCAGTACCGATTCCACTTCGACATGTCCAAGTGCGTCGGCTGCAAGTGCTGCGAGGTGGCTTGCGCCGAGCAAAACAACAATCCGGCGGAGGTGTCGTGGAGGCGGGTCGGCGAGGTCGAAGGCGGCGTTTTCCCGAACACTCAGCGCATGAACATCTCGATGGGCTGTAACCACTGCCTGGACCCATCCTGCATGACGGGCTGCCCAACCCAAGCGTATTCCAAGGATCCGAGGACGGGCATCGTCCTGCACGACGCGGATGCTTGCATCGGCTGCGAGTACTGCATCTGGAACTGCCCCTACAGTGTCCCGACATTCAACGACGCTCGCGGAGTGGTCGGCAAGTGCGACATGTGCCACGGACGCCTGGCCGATGGCGACGCTCCGGCTTGCGTCGATGCCTGCCCTTCGCAAGCGCTAGCGATAGAGATTGTCGACATCGGCGAATGGCGCAGGAAGTACCGCGACGAGGCCAACGCCCCGGGCCTGCCCAGCGCGGACGACACGATATCGACAACCCGCGTCACGCTGCCCGAGGATCTGCCGCTCGATGCCGGGAAGACCGACTTTTACCGCATCAAGCCGGCGAAGCCCCACTACTCGCTGGTCCTGATGACGGTGCTGACCCAGCTGTCCGTTGCAGGCTTCGCCACTACCTGGCTGCTGAGCCTGCTCGGAGGCTCCGCAGCCCTGGAGACCGCAGCGCTGGTCTCCCTCGCGCTGGGGCTGGCATCCTTCGCCGCGTCGCCGCTCCACCTGGGCCGGCCCGCCTTCGCGCCGCTGGCAATCCGCAACGTCAGAACCTCGTGGCTCAGCCGCGAGATCCTGGGACTGAGCGCGTTCGGCCTTGCCGCGTCGGCTTACGCCGGCATGCTGCTAGTGGAGGCGCCGGGGGCGGCGCTGGTGGGCGGCGCCGCCTCCGCGACCGGGCTGTTCGCAATGTACGCGACGTCGCGCATCTACCTCGTGCCGGGCCGACCGGCCTGGAACAGCCCCCTGACGATCACAGACTTCTTCCTAACGGGCGCAACGCTCGGCCCGCTGCTGGTCGCGATGATGGGAACTCGGTACGACCAAGTCCTGCTCACCTTCGCGGCCGTCTCGGCTGTGACCCATGTCTTGCTGGAAATCTGGCGATTTCTGGGATTCGTCCGCACGGAGGAATACGAGAAGCAGGCGACGGCGAGGCTGCTTTCCGGTCCGCTCGCGCGAATCTTCCTGCTCCGGCTCGGACTTGTCGCAACCGGTGCCATCGGCCTTCCAGCGCTCGGTTTCTTGGGAGCCGGATTCGCGCTCGCCGCGGCCGGCGCGCTCATCGGGCGCTACCTGTTCTTTGTCAGCGTGGTTCCCAAGAACATGGCGATGCCGTTCCTTGAGAGGAGAGCTGCAGCATGAGCCTAAAGCGACTGCTGGGCTTCGACATCCGTGAGGAGGAGTATGCCTACGGGCGAGACCCGGTCTACGGCTTCACCTCGGCCGCGAAGATCCCGGAGCACTGGGTGCCGACAACGTGCGGCTACTGCTCGGTCGGCTGTGGGATGGATATCGGCGTGCGAGGAGGCAAAGCTGTCGCTGTCCGCGGCAATGAGGACCATCCAGTGAATCTCGGCAAGCTATGCCCAAAGGGTCTCGCCGAGCACGAGACGGTAGCGGCCGCAAGCCGGGCGCGATACCCGCTGCTGAGGAATCGGAAGGGCCGTTTCGAGCGAATCGGGTGGGACGACGCCATCGACACACTGGTCCGGGAGTTCCGCCAGGCGCAATCGAATCACGGGCCTCGCGCGCTGGGCGTGGTGAGCACCGGACAGCTGGTGACAGAGGAGTTCTACGCACTCGGCAAGCTGGTGCAACTGGGCTTCGGCACCAATAACTACGACGGCAACACAACCCTTTGCATGGCCAGCGCGGTCTCGGGCTACAAGCGCTCGTTCGGCAGCGACGGGCCGCCCGGGGCATACGACGATCTCGAGCAGTCCGACGCGGTCTTCCTGATCGGAGCGAACATCGCCGACAACCACCCGATCCTCTGCTACCGCCTCGAGCGGAATCCCAGCAAGACGGTTGTCGTCGCAGACCCCCGCGTCAGCAAGACCGCCCGCATGGCGGACCTATACCTGCCGCTCAAGCCTCGCTCGGATATCGCCCTGCTCAACGGCATGGCGCACATCCTGATCCGAACTGGACTGATCGACAAGGACTACGTCGAGGCTCACACGTCCGGCTTCGAAGAGCTCGAGCGACACCTGGAGAAGTACACGCCGGACCGCGTTGCGTCCGTGACGGGCCTGAGCGAGGAACAGATCTACCGCGCAGCACTGCTCTACGGGCGTGCCGAAAGGCCTTTCCTCGCCTGGACGATGGGGGTCAATCACTCGACGAAGGGAACCGAGACCGTCAATGTCATCAACAATCTCGCGCTGCTGACGGGCAACGTCGGCAAGCCCGGTTCGTCGCCATTCTCGATCACGGGGCAGTGCAACGCCATGGGTACCCGCGAGACCGGGTTCACCGCCTCGATGCCTGGCTACCGGAACTTCGCCGACGAGGCCGACCGGCTCGAACTGGCTCGCTTGTGGGACATCGATCCGGACGACCTGCCGCGCGCGCGCGGCCTCGCCTATCCCGACATCGTCGAGGCGTGCGTCAAGGGCGATATCAAGGCCTTATGGATCGTCGCCACCAACCCGATGGTCTCGTTCCCCAATGTCGAGGTGCTGCAGCAGGGCTTTGACAACCTCGGTTTCCTCGTTGTGCAGGACGGCTTTCATCCGACACCCACGACCGAGATCGCCGACATGGTCCTGCCTGCTGCAATCTGGGCCGAGAAGACAGGCACCTACACCAACTCCGAGCGCCGGGTGAGCAAGGTCAACAAGGCGGTGGACCCACCTGGCGAGGCCCGGTCGGACTTCGACATCTTCCTGTCCGTCGCCGAGGAACTCGGCATACGCGAGACGCTCTACCCTGGCTGGACCGGCCCGGAAGACGCCTTCGAGGAATGGCGTGCGATCTCGAAGGGGCGGCTCTGCGACTATTCGGGCCTCAGCTACAAGCTGCTCGACGAGCACCAAGCCATCCAGTGGCCATTCGCGTCGGACGACGCAGGCAGGGCAAGAGGGCAACGACCGGCGACGACGCGGCTATATGCAGACGGACGCTTCGAGACCCCGGATCGCAGGGCGACGCTGTTCGCGGTCGAATGGGAGCCTTTTCCAGAACAGCCCAGCAAGGCCTTCCCGTTCGTGTTCAACACCGGCCGCACGGTCGAGCACTGGCATACGCGGACCAAGACCAAGGAAGTCAAGATCCTGGAACGCATGTCGCCGGCGGCGTGGCTGGAGATGAATCCCCGCGACGCCCAGCGGCTCGGTCTGAGACCGCATGACCTCGTGACGGTCGTGTCGCCCCGGAGCCGGATCGACCATCTCGAGCTGCGCATCACGGAGATCGTAGCTCCGGGCCAAGTCTTCATGCCGTTCCACTACGAGGAGAAGAATTCGAACCGGCTGACGCAGAGCGCGTTCGACCCGATTTCAAGGGAACCGGTAACTGCCCAGGTAGGTCCGATGACCTGCGCAAGTACTAGATGAGTGGAGCGTGCGTCGGCCTTGACAAGGTGCAGTCCGGGGCGGACGATCGGGACTCGGGGCGGCAGCTAGAATTTCAGTCCTGCGAGCAGGACCTCCGGCCCTTGCAAGAGGGCCTCGATGCGGTTGCGGCCTTGCTTCCGCGCGGTCGAGAGCAGGCTGCGCAACGTGGCGAAATCCTGCGCTCCCTGCTCGGACCGGAACCCGCCGGAGATCTTCATGCGCAGCTTCATCATCCGCAGGTCCTGCTCCGCCTGGTTGTTGGTGAAGGGGACACCGGGATCGCTGACGAAGCGCAGCACGTCTTGCTTGCGGTCCCGCAGCCGCAACGCGAGATTGTGTCCCGGCCGACGCTTCTTGCGCCCCCGCCGACCTTTCTGCGGCGGTCGCAGCGGCGGCTGCGCCTCGTGATAAGCCAGCGCTTCCCCGACCCACTGGTCGTAGCGGCGCTGAATCTGCTCCACCAGCGCCCGCGGCAGCGGAACACCCCGCTCGAGAGCCATCCTCACCGCCCGGTTCGCCCGTCTGAGCAACAGCTGCATCCGTCGCGCCCAGTCCTCCCTGTCGATCTCGACTAGCGCTTGCAGTTCTCGCAAATGATGCGCATTGCACAGGCTGTGCAGCACGTCCCGGACGGTGCAGTACGGCTTCCAGTGATCGTGCACCAGAATGCCCCGCAGGCCCTCCAGCAGGCTGCCCCGCCGCGGGCTTGTGCGGTAGAACGTCAGCCAGCGCGTGCTGATCACATGCAGCCACTGCGTCTTCCCCCCGATCCGGAAGCCCGTCTCGTCCAGATGCTTCGCCCCGTCCAGGCTCACGATCATGTCGCGTACGCGCTCGCTGCAGCTCCGCCAGCGCTCCGCCGCCTTGCGCGTCATCCCCGCCAGTGTCGCGGAGCAAACCGCGACCCCGAACAGGTCCTGGAAGACCTCTGCCAAGCGCTCTTCGGGCAGGAAGTGCCCGTTTTGCAGGTAGACCGCGACGGCGGCGATCCGCGGGCCGTACTGCACGGGCGCACCCACCCCTTCCGGGAACGCCGCCCGCGTCACACGGCCACAGGATCCGCAGCGGCAGGCAAACGCCTGATGCTCGGTCACCACCGGAGGCTGGGGCGCGGGCAGGTCGAACACCTGCCGCCGCAGGGGCTCGCCCTGCGTGTCGGCCGCCGCCAGCGGCGCCGAGCACGCGTCACAACTCGGCGGCAGGTGGGTCTGGATCCGATCCGGGCTGTCTGTCTGGCGCAAGGTCGAGCCCTTGTGCCCCCGCTGCCCGCCCGAGCGCTTGCCGGAGCGGCCCCGCTGGCTCTTCGTGCGCTGCTGCGCCGGCGGCTTGGCTGGCCCGTCGCTCGACGGCGGCTTGCCGCTGTTGCTGCTGTTCAGCCCCACTCGGCGCTCCAGTTCCTCCAGGCGCTGCCGCAAGCCGGCAATCTCCGCCTCCTTGCGCTCGAGGGTGGCCCGCAGCTGCTCGTTCTCGGCTTGCAAGTCCTCCAGGCGCACGTCCCCGCCCGCCTGTCGCCGCTCTGCCTCGGACTGTCCCGGCATGCTCTCGCCAGCGCCTGTGCGCTTGCAACATTCTTATATATACATGTTTTGTCTGTCTGTGTAAACTGCGTGCCGACACGATCGGTCTGCCCACAATCATGCTCGCCGCCGGACTCTTCCACTAGCGCTTGCCAATCGCCGCCATCCCCGGCCCCTGTCCGCCTGTTCTGTTCCGCTACCTATGCCCCACTGCCCGCCGCCCTCGTCGTCGCAACTCAACCGAAGCCGTGTACCTGGGCAGTTACGGGAACCGAACTACAAGCAAGCGGCGGTCCGAGTCGAGCGCAGCGGCCCCAGGAGCTCCGCCCACTAAGGGTTCGCGAAAAAACAACTTCCTAGTTTGGAAGGGGAGAGATGGTGTAGTTCCAGCTGGGTAGGTGTTGGCTGCGGGTGAGGTTGAGAGCGTCCATTTGCTGAGGGGTTATGGTGACGCCAGTGGGGTAGTCGTGTCGGAGCAGATGGGACGCGACAGAGAGGCCGGTGTTGGTCGTGGTGGAGCGGATGTAGTTGAGGATCAGCTCCCAGTTGAGCAGCGGGCGGCCGGCCCAGTTCTTGCTGATTTCGCTGAAGAGGCGGTGCTCGATGGGATTGTACTTGGATTGCCCTGGGGGGTAGTGGGCGACGGTCACGGCGAGGCGGTGTGGATTGCAGAAGCGATGCTGGAGGGCGTACTTCCAGGCGCGCGGTCGGTGGCCGTTGCTGCCGCCGCAGTCGGCGAGGACTGTGAGGCGGGTGGCGTTGGGGTAGCGGGTCTGGCCAGCGGAGCGCCACCAGTAGTCGAGGCAGTCGACGGCAAAGAAGGGTGTGTCATGGGAGTCGCCGACGACGACGGTCCCGGCATTGGCGAGCAGGTCATAGATGCCGTAGGGGACGGCGAGGCCGTCGGCAAGGGAGCGGAAGTCGTGATCATGGACTGGGAGCGGGCGCGATTCCCAGGCGGAGCCGGGGTTCTTGAAGTTGCCGACCAACTCTTTGTTCTTGGTGTCGACACTGACTAGGGGGCGGCCGCTTTGGGCGCACAGGCGCTTGAGGTCGGCAATGAACTCGAACTGCGCATTGCGGTGCTGGGGGGAGACAGAGGGGATCTGCTTGCGGTTGACGCGCAGGGCGAAGCCGGCGGAGGCGAGTAGGCGGGCGACGGTCCGGTCACAAACAGGAAAGCCTTGCTTGGCAAGGGATTCGGCGAGACGGGAGGTGGTCCGGCGGACCCAGCGCAGGCCGCCGCAAGGGTCGCCGGCGGTGTCGTGCTGGAGCAGGTCGGCGAGGGCGGCGCTCAGGGCACAGTTTTTTTTTCGACGCGATGGCGGCCGCCGCCGGGACGCCGGACGCGATGGCGCGGCACATTGCCGGAGAGCAGTTCGCGGCGTCCGCGGGCGACTGTGGAGGGATTGAGGCCGGTCAGGGCGGCGGCCCGTCGGTCGCCGCCGTGGCCGCGCTCCAAGGAGGCGAGGCCGGCGAAGAGGCGGCGCTGGCGCTCGTCGAGCAGGTCGAGGAAGAGGCTGCGGGCGTCGCGGAGATCGGGTCGGGACGAGATCGCAGGGGGTGCGGGCAAGTCCGCGACGGGGGCGGCGGCGGCGCGGCGCGCCAGGATCTGGCGGCGGCGGCGGTCGGTGGCGGGTGCGCAGTAGAGGAAGCGGCCGTCGAACTTCTCGCGGGCGAGGCGTTGCTGGCTGGCGAGGTAGCGCAGGGCGTCGCCGGAGCCGACCTGCAGGAGGGCGTCAAGTTCGGGGACGAACAGGCCGGCCGGGGCCGAGCGAACGAGCGCCTCGGCGGTGGCGCGCAGGGTGCCATGGGAGGAGAAGCGGATGCAGCGGAAGGACCACAGGCCGTGCTCGTCGAAGCGAGCCGACTCGGGCAGGGCGTAGAAGCGGCCGGCGTGGGAGTAGCTGGTGAGGTGGTCCAGTGCGGCAAGCTTGCGGACGACGGTACGGCGGGTGGAGGTGCCGAGAGCGGCCATGATCCGGGGCATGCTGGCGACGGTCTCGCGGCGCAGCAGACCGGCGAGTGAGGAGGTGGGATAGAGGGTGGGAGGCATGTGGCTCAATTACGGACTATAACCGTATATGAGACATGTTAGCGCGAATGGATGGATCTGCACAAACACCGATTTTCCAGTAAGATACCAAGAATCGATATCTAGGAACCGGACTGAACTGGGTCCATGTGTCCCAATTACGCCCTATCGCACATACTTACTAATTCGCGGACCCTAAGCAAGCTGCCCAGCCTAGTCCGCCTAGGGCGCAAGCCGGACCCGGATGTCCGGCATTCCAGCAATCGAAGGGATACCCGTCGAGCGCGGTCCGTGCCGCGGTCGACGCCGGACCAGTGTGTTCGGCAACGAGGAGAGAAAAAGATGGAATTCAAAAACAAAGCGACTCGGATCCAGCTGTTCAGCTTCAGGACGATCCCGATGCGGACCTTTCACCTGACGTGGTTCGCATTCTTCTTGTGCTTCTTCGGATGGTTCGGCATCGCGCCGCTCATGGCGGTAGTCCGAGAGGACCTCGGTCTGACGAAGGAGCAGGTCGGGAACACAATCATCGCCTCGGTGGCGATCACGGTCATCGCGCGGCTAGCGATTGGCTGGCTCTGCGACAAGATCGGGCCCCGCAATGCCTATACGTGGCTGCTCGCCCTGGGATCGATCCCCGTCATGACGATCGGGCTCGCCGACAGCTACGAGTCATTCCTGCTGTTCCGCCTGACAATCGGGGCCATCGGAGCCTCATTTGTCATCACGCAGTACCACACGTCGGTGATGTTCGCTCCGAACACGGTCGGGACGGCGAACGCGACGACCGCCGGCTGGGGCAATCTAGGCGGCGGCGTCACGCAGATGGCGATGCCCCTGATCTTCGCCGCGATGGTGACGTTGGTGGCGGACCAAACCATGGGATGGCGTCTCGCGATGGTCATGCCGGGACTCGCCCTGCTGGCGACCTCGGCCCTCTACTGGAAACTCACCGAGGATTCGCCCGACGGCAGCTACGAGGACCTGCGCCGCTCGGGAGCGCTAGCGAGCGCGAAGACCGTCGAGGGCGCGTTCCTGAAGGCCTGCTCGGACACGAGGGTCTGGGCGCTCTTCCTGATCTACGGCGCCTGCTTCGGAGTCGAGCTCACGATTAACAACATTGCCGCGCTCTACTTCCACGACTACTTCAATCTCGGCCTGGCGTCCGCCGGCATGGTGGCCGGACTCTTTGGCCTGATGAACATCTTCGCCCGCACCCTCGGCGGGGCGCTCGGCGACAAGTGGGGCCTGAAATGGGGCCTCCGCGGCCGGGTATGGTTCCTAGCCGGAATCGTGTTCCTCGAAGGTCTCGCGCTCATGCTGTTCTCGCAGCAGACGGTGCTGCCCATCGCGATCGCGACGCTGATCCTGTTCAGCCTCTGCGTGCAGATGTCGGAGGGCGCAACCTACTCGGTCGTGCCGTTCATCAACAAGAAGGCCCTCGGAGCCGTGGCCGGTATCGTCGGTGCCGGGGGGAATGCCGGCGCGGTGGCAGCGGGCTTCCTGTTCAAGTCTGCAACCGTGAGCTGGCCTCAAGCTCTGCTGATCCTCGGAGCGGCCGTCACGCTGACCTCGTTTCTCACGTTCGCGGTGCGATTCTCCGAAGCGGACGAGAGGGCGGTGGCAAGGGAAACCGCCTCTCGGCTGGCAAAGGGCCAGCCCGAGCCAGTGCCCGAACCAGCCTAGCTTCGCGAATCCCGACAATCCGGACCGACAGCCCGGTCGAACCGCGCAGCGGCTGGCTTTCGTCGCGCTCCTGCATGGCCCGCATCAGCTCTTGCTTGACCGACCAGGCCGTGTGGTAGCGTACACTCAGCCGGCGCTTCAGATAGGTCGCCGAGATGCCGTTCTTCGATTCAGTGAGTAGGCACGTCGCTGGGTACCAGGTGTGCAGACTCCCGCCGAGGCATAGCGGCAACAGCAGTGCGGCGGCCGGGCAGGATGGGAATTGTGTGGGCAGTCGTCGGCGCGTGGGTGCCGGGAATCTAGGGGGTAGCGATCCATCCCGCTCGGCCATGATGGGCTGCTACTCCACCCGCAGCGGCCGTCCGTCCTTGTAGCTCTGCCAGGCGAACCAGTAGGCGACATGCCCGGGGAGCCGGGCGAGGCTCTCGCCGCTGGGTCCGGAGAGGGCGTCCTCGGTGACGGTCCAGAGCGCCCGGTCGCTCTCCACCCGAGACGGATCCCCCTCCACGGCGGCAAACGTCCGTCCGCCGGATTCGTAGGCGCGCACCGTCTCCGTCTCGGCGTTTCCGATGAGGACGACATCAAGCGGTCCCACTCGATCGTGGATGACGGCGCCGCCCCCGAAGAGCGAGAGCGCCCATACCATTTCGTTGTCGCCGTCCCGCAGAGCGAAGATGCGGTCCTTCGGCGCTAGACGGCGGTCCCGGACAACCGCCGGGAACATGAGCTCGGGGCTCGCGAAGTACTCGCCATAGGGTCGTCCGGGCCGGTAGTCTCGTTGGAATCCCGTGTCGAGGGAGAGCACGGTGGTGTCCGGATGCGCGACGAGCCAGTCCTGCCAGCTCGTAATCACCACCGGCAGGATCTTGAGTTCGATGCCAGATCTGGTGAGCTTCCCCACCACCGGCCGCCCGGTGAATTGATTCCAGAGCGACTCCGTCTCGGTGTCGTACATGAGCTTGTTCGACCGGTAGAGAAGACCCGAAGAGCCGAAGACGAAAGGCTTTCGGCGGCCGGGGACCCGGGTGTCGAAGAGGATGCCCGACCCGCAGAGCGTGCAGTAGGCGAGGGACACAGGGACGCCGCCCACCAGGTCGTTGAACATCTCGTGCCAGTCGAGAATGCGGAGCGGATAGGCGCGCGAGTCGCCGTTGATGCTGACCCCGAAAACCAGTTCCCGGTCGGTCAGGTAGGTCGCTTCAGCTGCAGGGATCTGTTTGGCGTTCACCAGGGCGGGAATCCCATCCCTCTTGACCCCACCCCAGACTATCTCCTCGATCCGGATCTTGTGCCGCACCCCCCGGTAGAGAAAGTCGCGGAAGTTGGGGTCGATCCCGGCGAGGATGTCCGCCTTGAAGGAGATGAACCCCCGGTATGGACGGATCTCGGTGTGCTCCTCCTGCCATTCGGTCCATGCCTTCCAGTCGCGCGGGATCTTGGCTCGGGCGAGCCGTTGGAGCGCGTCGAGGAGCCGGTCGTCCTCGTCGGGCAGCAGACGTAGCACCGCGATGAAAGCCGGGATCACGTCCTTTTGACCCCGATCGACTAGGAAACGCAGCGCGCGGTTCCGTTGTCCCTCGCTCCGTGCGAAGAACGCGGTGCGCACCGTCGCAGCGATGTCGTCGTCCGGGTCAGCGATACGGTTGCCGAAAGGGTCCTGACCGAAGCGATCTCCCGGCAGCCTGGGCGGCTGGGGAGCGGGTTGGGCGCCGAGTTCGGAGACGCTGCCGAAGAGCAGCAGTCCGGCGAGCAGCGACAGGAATCGAATCACTCGGGGGATCACGGAATCCCGGCCGTTCCGAGGCCCGAATTCCGGAAGCCCGGAACAGTCCGGGACGATCCTAGCAGAACCGTCCCCACGATTCTTCGGCCGTTTTCCGGAGCCGGTTGAAAACGCCAGCAGCAGCCGGTCCTCCCGCCCGATCTTCGCGCAGGGTCTGCCAGCGATCCCGGGGTCAGCCGCCAAGGCCGCTTGAACGAATTCTCGTTCGGCTTCCCTTACCTTGCTGGGGGGATTGGCGGCCGCCACCGGCAGCTGAGGCTGCGAACCGGGAAAACTCCGTCCTTTCCTGCCTGGGCGGCGACCAAGCACGCCGCCGTGGCCCTCGCCAAGCCAGCCCATCGGGCACCTATTCCTTCATGGCAGTTCGGGGATCTTCGCGCACGCGGGCCTGGAGTCTCCGCATTCCTCGCAGCCAACGGTCGTAGTCAGAGGTCTTGCGACGCATGTACTCTGCGACCTCCGGATGGGGAAGGATCAGGAAGCGCTCTTCCGCCAGCCCTTCAACCACCGCGTCGGCGACGTCGGATGGCTCGATCGCTCCTGGCGTCAGGAAGTTGTCCCGCTCCCCGTCCTCGCCAAGAAGCAGTCGGGTCCGAACCCCCTGGGGGCACAGGACGGATACCTTCAGGCCCTTGGCTCCGTAGGTGACCGAGAGCCACTCGGCTAGGGCCACGGCGGCGTGCTTGGTCACGGCGTAGGCAAGCGATCCGATCTGAGTTAGAACTCCAGCGGCAGAGGCGGTATTCAGCAGGTATCCGTCGCCCCGAGCGGTCATCTTCGGCACCAAGTTCCGTGCCGCATAAAGGTGGGACCGGTAGTTCACATCGAACACGTGCTCTAGATCGGCATCGGGAACCTCCGGTCCGCCGGGATGCGAAATTCCCGCGTTCGAGCAGAAGAGGTCGATCGGGCCGCATCGCGCTTCGCTCGCCGCGATGAGGTCATTGATCTCTCTCTCGGACGTCACGTCCGCGACGTGAGCTAGGGCGCCCACGGAATCGGCTGCCTCGGAAACGGCCTCTCCGTCCAAGTCCGACGCAACGACATGTCTCGCACCCTCGCTGACGAAACGCTCGGCCAGAGCGCGGCCGATTCCTCGCGCAGCTCCAGTGACTACAACTACCTTGCCCGATACATTCATTCGGTTCTCCTATGCCACTGCCCTGCAGGCCACCCCCGGCAAGGTGGAGCATGGCCCGGCTTCTGGCTTCTCTCTCGCCACCCGGGTCCCCTGAGACGTGATCCTTGCCCGACGCTTTCGGTAGACGCGGCCCTGTTCATTGGGTGCGTAACGGCCACGGCCAAATGCCGCCTCACGGTCCTGCGACAGGAGGGATAGACAATTATCGCCAACCTAACGAGCAAGGCTCTGAACGGAACGCCGAGCGGCGAGGGCCTCATTCCTCTGATGCCGCGGAGGAGCAGCCGTCGCCGAATATCTGCGTGACGATCGTGAATCTAGCTTTCTAGGCGACAGCCCGCACGCAGCGAGTATATAGCGCGAGTCAGAGAGAGCGAAAGCCCTGTCTGACTATAATCATGCTTGGTGTTCCGCCATCGGGACGGTCCGTTGGATGGTTGACATGGAGATCACCGCAGCCGATATAGAATCCACGCTCGGAAAGCTCCAGGATCTTCCGACCCCGGTAAGCTCATGGCGAGTCAAGACTGGACTGGACTGGACTGACGACCCCGCCGTGTGGGTGTGGGCCATGCTAGAGGACGAGGATGTCGATTTCGGAAAGCGGTCAGACTTGCGAGAGATGGTGCGCGACTTGATTCGAAGCGAGATCGATGCGGATCGCTGGGTCTATGTTATGTTTCGCGGGGCGACGGAGACCGAGTAGGCACTATGAGCTTGCACGCAGATCTGTTGCGGCAAGCGGGACAGCTTGCGGCCAAGGAACCGAGACGGCCTTTGCAAGCGAGCCTTAGGAGGGCCGTTTCGGCGTCATACTACGCTCTCTTTCATTTGCTGGTCGACGAAGCGACGAGGCGTATGTTCCCTGGCAGCGAGCGAGCGCATCTTCGTAGCTGTGTGGTACGCGCGTTCGGGCACCTCAACATGAGACAAGTGGCGCAGCAGTTCTCGAGCAGCGGGATCTCGCCGAAGCTCAGTCCAGGACTAAACGGCCAGGCCCTGCAACCGGAAATCGTTCGCATTGCCACGGCCTTCGTGGAACTTCAGCAACTCCGCCACGAAGCCGACTACGACATGATGCGCCGTTTCACACGCAAGGAGGTTCTCGATTCAGTGGAACGGGCGGAGCAAGCCGTATTGAATTGGAAATACGTGCGAAAAACAATTCAAGCAGACACCTTTCTAGCGGGACTGCTCGCCTTCGGAAACATGCGCCACTGAGGGCTGAAGGCACCGGTTCCGTCACGCCGAGTCGCGCGGTGATCCAGGGCGAGTGCCTAGCCGGTCCTCGCGGCTACGCGCAAGAAACGGGGGCCCGCAATGGAATGGGACCAAACTTCGCCAGGGTTGCGATTCGGGCACCGGAAAAAGCCTTCGCAGCCCGCGGTTTCGACGAGCAGGACGACAGACCGGACGTTCGCGAATTCCGGCCGATCAGCCGGGGGTCTTGTCCGAACGCGAAACGAAATCTTCTCACGTCCGGCGCAAGGCATCCGGCTCTATTGGGAGGACCGGTAGTCGACCCAGATCGGAGTCGACCACGCAATTTGCCCGTCGTCTTGAACCAATCGCACGTGGTAGTGGGCGGAAGCTTGTCGTGGCGCGCTCTCGTCGCGGAACGAGACCGACACCTCGGCCGTCTGCGGTTGAGCGCTGTACACCACTTCCCCGCTCCGAATGATCTCCAAAGACGCTACCGGCGCAGTTCCGGTGACCCTGAAAACAAGTTCGGGAGACCGGCTCGCCTCCGCTTCCCCTCCCATCTTCAGCGGCGACGTGCCATCGAATCGAGCCTCGAACCGAAGCACGATGTTGTCCGTCGCAGCGTAGGTTCGCCGCTGCTTGATCGCATCGAGGACGGCTGTGCTGGTCAGTTCCGGCGCCCAGACGCATGCATAAGACTGGTGGGTCGATTCGTGGTCAGAATTTGATAGCAGGCCTATTCTCCAGCCCTTCTTCCAAGCGCTCCAGACAAATCCAGCCGGCTGATTTCCGTTGGCCTTGCCCGGCGAGTTCTCTTCCTCGTAGGATCCTCTCAGCGCCTGGAAGACCTCCACCACGGGTTCCGCGCGCGGGTCGTTGTCCCGCCAGTCCGTGCCCCCTCCTCCAGCTGTGGTATGGGCGATCGCGATGTCGCCGTGCTTCAGCAGAGCCGGGTACAGTCGTTCCGCCCAGCTCTCATTGCCCGTAAACTCCTCGTCCGAAATCGGGACGGGCTGCATGTCCCGCCTGGTCGAGATCACGTTGCGGTGCCCTCCGGGAAACGTGATCGTGCGTTCGTAGCCGAAGAACGTGGCGAAACGTCCTGGCTGGTTGAACATTGTCGCCACTTGACGGTTCCTCCACCACTGGTATTGGTAGAAGTGCAGCCGTTCCGCCCCCGAGTGATCCGTCACTGCCAGGAAGTCCAGAGCTCCGGCGTCAAGGGCGTAGCGGTATTGGAACAGCAGATCACCATCGTTCTGGCTGTCTGCCGACAAGTCGGTGTGCCGATGCAGGTCGCCTCGAAATAGTCTCAGCGGCTCCTTGTCCTCCCACCTGGCCGCACGGACTCGCTCCAGATCGGCGGCCTCTGTCGGCGCCGCGTCAACGAAGCCGTCGAGAGTCGCCGAGAGCGGACGAAGCCGCTCCTCAGCGGCATACTCGGCATCCAGGTCGAAGCGGGCGTAGCGGAGCTGGGCGCTTCGCACGTGCGGGTCCTCGAAGCTCCGGCCGTCGGTCGGCCATACGGCCTCGGCACCGCCGCCCACTCGGGCGAGGGCCAGTTGCGCGTAGGCGCCTCCCGTGCTCAAGGGCATGTCCCTTGTCGGGAGCCAGCGCGCTCCGTCGAACCCAGAGACCCGAATCTCCGACATCCCGCGAATGGTGTCATACCACGGCTGCAATCGCCGCTCTGCTGCGCCGAACTTCACTTGCAGCTCGTGCTCGGCAACCGGCAGGCGCAGCATCATCTTGCGGAAAAAGACATACGGTACGCCGGTCTCTGCAATGAACAGGGTCGGGTACTCGTGCATATCGGACATCCATGAGGGCACCGAGTCCTTCAGCGACGACGCCGGTTCCGACCAGCGGCCATTCGAGTAGCGCGCAAGACGCACCTCGCTCGTCGCCCGGATCTGCGTTCCGGGTCGGCCAAGCACTCCCCAGTCCTTGCCCCAGTTCGGCCCGCTCTCGGCCCAAGCGAGCCACACGCGGTTCCCGGAATCGACTGCGATAGATGCCTCGATCGCGCGGTTCGGGTCTGCCGGCAATTCCATCACAGGATCCGATCTGTCCGGCAACAGGCGCCGGACGAGAATGCCGTAGCTTCCCCGCTGGTAGCTGTCCCACGCGACCCAGACCGAACCATCGGGCGCAGCCGCGATATCCGGAGCCCAATCGTTCGCCTCGGAATTGCTAACAAGAACCGGATCCCGCCAGCCTCCGTCATACCGCGCTGCCATGACGTCGAGGTCATCGCCGCGAAACTCCTGCCATGCGACCCATGGCTCCCCATCGGAGGAGGTGACTGCCACCGGAAAGAACTGCCTGCGTCCTGTGGGCGCCACGTAGACTTCGTCGGCCCAGGCATCGGCCTTCGGATCGAAGGCCCGATCGACGAGACGCCATCGTCCTCCCGCGTACTCGCTCCAGATGACGTGGACCCGGCCGCCGGCGTCGCTTGCCAGGGCCGTTCCCGAGTAGTCTCCCCAAGCGGGTGTCACGCGACGGGTCTGCCACTCGTCGCCTCTTCGCCATGCCAGATACAGGGCGTTTGCCTCGTTGTGGAACGTCGTCCAAGCGACGAACAGGCCGTCGTCGGTTGACACGGCCGCCGGAAAGTCGTGCTGGCTGGCCTCCCCCCTGGTGAGGGCCCGGACAGCCGGGGCGGAAATCGCGGCAACTTCGCCCTCGAGGAACTGCAAGCGGCCCGTAGCATCAAGATCAGCCAGGTTGAACTCGAATTCGCCCCTGTTGGTCTCGACCGACAGAACAGCGGCAGCCGGGGCGTCGACGCTCAAGTAGACGCCGTTGGGCAGGATCTCTATGCCATCAGGCAGCTCCGTGCGCAGCCGGTACGCCCCGTCCCGTGGGTTGAATGCGCGCGCCTCGAAATCCCATCCGCTCGCTCCGACGATTCGGTCGGGCCGATTGAAATGCCAGCCCCATGCGGAATGGATCTCGCCCGGCGAGACGGCTGCCTTCCCGGTCCAGCGCAACGGTTCGGTCGACCGCAAGCCGAATTCGAGCTTGACGACGCGGTTCGCTGCAGGGTGGTCGATGACGGTTGTGGGAGTTTCAATGCCGGTCGCGGTCCAGAATGCCGCGACCAGGCCGACAACCACCACGGAGATGACGACACGGAAGCGTTGCATTGTTGTGAAGCGTAGCAACTCCGTCCAAGCCGAGACGGTGGCACACCAGCCCGAATGGCTCACCAAGTATTGGTAGCTTCGGTTTTGGACGTATTGGGCCCATGCCACAGGCTGTCGGGGGCAGGTCCGCTCGTTCCAATCAGGCCTGATCCGGATCGAAACATACGCCCCGAGAGTGCTAGACTCGGCGGCGTTAGGAGGAATTCAATGAAACGAATTTGTATTCTGCTGCTCGCGTTTGCTGCCCTTGGCTTCGCCGCCGACAAGAAGATCGTCGTCCGCGCCCTCTCCGGGGGCTTCGCCTTCGACGACGCCGCGATCGAATCCTACAAGAATGAGGCCGGCACGAACGCCGACATCGTCGCGGCACGCTCGATGGAGGAATTCGAGAAAGAAATCGCCGATGCGGACGGCATCGTCGGTGGCATTAGCAAGGACCTGTTCGCGAAAGCGAAGAAGCTGAAATGGGTGCAATCGACGAGCGCTGGCGTGGAAGCCTACAGCTTCTGGCCCGAATTCATGGCCAGCGATGTCGAGCTGACGAACTGCAAGGTGGTCCAAGGGCCAACGATCGGCGATCACGCATTCGCCTTGCTCCTGTCGATGACGAGGGGAATTTACGACTACCTCCCCAACCGCCGACAGTGGAAGTCACGGAACGACGCGCCCAAGGGCATGACCGAGTTGCCCGGCATGACGGCCGTCATCATCGGCATGGGCGGTATCGGGATGCAGATCGCGCAACGGGCGCACGGCTTCGGGATGAGTGTCATCGGCGTCGATCCGAAGAACATCCCGGTCAGCATCTTCGCACCGACAATCGTCCCTCCGGACCGGCTTGACGAGGTGCTCCCGAAGGGCGACGTGGTGTTCGTGTCCGCTCCCCTGACACCCGAGAGCGAGCACATGATCGCGGCGAAGCAATTCGACTTGATGAAGCGGGGCGCCTATTTCGTGGTGGTGTCGCGCGGGCGCCTTTACGACAAGGGAGCGCTCATCAAAGCCATCGACAGCCAGAAGCTCGCCGGGGCTGGTCTAGATGTCACGGACCCCGAGCCGCTTCCCGCAGACGATCCGCTCTGGCAGTTCGACAATATCGTGATCACGCCGCACGTTGCATCCCATGCCAAGGGATCCGACGTTCGGCGGCTAGGAGTAATCGCAGGCAACGTCGGACGGTTCGCCCGAGGCGAGCCGCTGACGCACGTCGTCGACAAGTCTGTCGGCTACTGACACGCGGGCGTCCAGTGTCCGTCACCCACCGGAGTTTAAGGCCACGACGGAATCAGCCAGGCCAGGTCGAGTCCAGGCGGATGGCCAGGATCGGGACGGCAGGGTGCGTCCGCGGCATTCGCGCGGCATCCAGTGGCTGACGGCCAGCAAGGTCGGAACTTTGGGTCGGGCCGCCAGCGCACCTGGCTAACCAAGGTGCTGGCTGGACAAATCCCGTCCGGAAGCTCACCCAACTCGGCCATCGGAGGCGGGTCACGGACCGGCCGAGGATTGGACGACCTTGAGCGCCTGCTTGATCTCCTCGTCGTCAGGAAGTAACTCCAGCGCCTCCAGCAACTCTCTGGCAGCGCTTGCGTAGTCTCCGGAATGCCCGTAGACAAGGCCGAAGTTCTTGTGAATCTCTCCCTTCGCGGGACAGCCACCGCACGCTTCGAGAGCCTTGCGAAAAAGCTCGAATGCCTTGTCCCATCTCTCGCGATTCGCCTCGGCGAGCGCGAAGTTCCACAGTGTCCCCGCGCGGTCGGTGTCCTGCTGCTCGGCCTTCAACGCGGCAAACCGCTCTCGATACTCCTGTGCCCTTTCCGGGTCGACAGAGTGCAGCGCCTGCGCCAAGTTGTAGATCGTCTCGTTGTGTCGCGGGTCAAGCGAGAGTGCCATTTCCCAGTGGCGAACCGCATCTTCGGTCCGTCCGGCCTGGCTGATCGCCAAGCCCAGGTCGTAGTGGGCGAGCGGGTTGCGGGGGTCCAGCTCGGCCGCGAGCCGCAAGAGTTCGATCGCGCGCTCGTCGTTCCCGGCTGTCCGCTCGATGGTCCCGAGCAGTTGCAGTGCTGGCGCATGGCGTCCGCTCCGTCGAATCGACTGCTCGAGCGCTTCACGAGCTTCCAGCGTCCGACCGAGGTCATTCAGGGCTCGACCGCGATTGTAGTGGGGCCGGAACGACTCCGGCGCGAGCTGGGCGGCCCTGTCGAACGCATCGAGAGCCGCCTCGGGCTTGCCGCCCTCGGCAAGCGCGATACCAAGGTCCAGGCGCGCCTCGGCCGACGACGGATCTTGCTGTACGATCCTCTCGAAGTGCGGAACGGCTTCTAGCGGCCTGTTCAGGCGGGTCAGCACCATGGCAAGTCCTTTGCGAGCCCCCATATGGTCGGGTGCGAGGCGCACCGCTTCGGCGATGCTTCTCAGCGCGCCCGAGAACTGCCCTTTCTCTGCCAGCTTGAGGCCGAGGTTGAGGTGCGCATCCGCGTAGTCCGGCCGCAGGTCGAGAGCCTTGCGGAACATTGCCTCTGCCAAGTCCCCTCGGCCAAGCTGCTCGTAGGCGACTCCGAGATTGGCGTGCGCGTCGGCGTGGCGAGCGTCTTGGCGGATGACCTGCTGATAGAGGTCCCTTGCCTGCCCGGGATTCCCTGAGCGCAGGCTCTGCTCAGCCTGCCGCATCAGCACGGCCAAGCGGGACTCCTGCTGGGTTCGCTGTCTCAGTTCCTGAAACATTGCGAGCTCGGCATTGCCGGCTTCCGAATTGCCGACCTTCACCAGCACCTTCGCCAGCCGGTAGCGAATGTCAGGATTCGCCGGCTGCAGCGCCGCTGCCTTTCGCAGATAGTCCTCCGCATCCTCGTCAGATCCCAGCTGGTCGAGCACAGCTCCGAGATTGAACAGCGCGTCAGCGTGCCCCGGATCGATGTCGACGGCGCGACGAAGCTCCCGCTCGGCCTCGCGGGGTCGGTCCAGCCGCCGCAGCGCCAGCCCGCGCACGTAGTGGCCATCGAATCCTTGGAGCAATTCGCCGACGAGAGATGCGTACCGATCCACTTGGACCAGCGCCTCCTCGAACCGGAGGCTTCGCACAAGGACCTTGGCCAGCGTGAGTCGAGCATCCGAGTTGGTAGGATCCAAGGCGAGCCCGGCTCGCAACGCTTCCGCAGCCTCTTCGTATCGGTTCTGTTCTCCGAGCACGGCCCCGCGGTTGAAATTGACTAGAGGTTCGTCAGGGAAGCCCTCGGCCGCCCGGTCGAGAATGGATAGCGCCGCTGCAGGGTCTCCGTTCCGGCGGTGACGCTCCGCCTCGGCGAGCGCTTCCTCGGGTGATTGGGCGGCCAGCGCCCCGGCTAGGAGCGCGACAGCAGCCAGAAGCCGAACCGGAGCGGGCTTCCAATCGCTCGCTTTCCCGACCGTTTGTGCTGCGTGCGTGCCTGTCAACGTGTCGGTCCGCTTCGCACGGGGGGGCGACCCCCGCTCTGTAGCTTAAAGGAGCCGCCGGGCCGCCGCCACAAGTGCCAGCTGGGGAGACGGCCGACGACGTCGTCAGGCTCCCCGAGAATCGCCCGCTAGGGGCGAGTCCCGACTAGAAGTACAGCTTGAGGCCCATCTGGATCTGGCGCGCTCGGTTCGCCGTGCCAAGGACCCGGCCGAAGTTCCCGCGACTGATATTCGCGGAAGGCGCCCGGTACTGCGGGGAGTTGAAGCCGTTGAAGAACTCCACCCGGTACTCGATCTCCAGCAGTTCCCGGATCGTGAAGATCTTGAAGAACGAGAAGTCGATGTTATTGATGCCGTCGGCCCGCAAGCTGTTGCGACCCGCGTTGCCGAACGTTCCCGCCTGCGGAACAGCGAACGCGCTCGTGTTCAGCCAGGCGGAGGGCGTCGGATTGGAAAGATTCGGATCCCCCACGTAGTCGGGACGGTAGCGCCCGTTCGGGAGACCGGTTCCGGCGATGTCGCCATTCACATTCGGCGTGTAGGGCTGGCCGGAAGTGAACAGTGCGAGGCCGTTGAACTTCCAGCCTCCGAGAATCGCCCTAAGCCCCGGGCTCGAGAACTTGAACGGCAGCTCGTACACCCAGTTGAAGTTGAGGTTGTGCGTCAGGTCGATGCCGGACACGCTCCGATCCAAGTTGAAGTTGTATGGATTCTGCTGGGAACAATTCTCGACAAACCAGCCCGAACACCCGATGTCGATCGCCTTGGCCCAAGTGTAGTTGACCATGAACGACAGGCCCTTGGAGAACCGGCGGTTGTACTGCGTCTGGAGCGAGTGGTAGCTGCTGCGGCCCCAAGACGTGAGGTAGTTGTTGGCGCGAAAGAGAGGGAACGGGGCGCGCTGGCGCGCCTCGGACCGCCGTCCAGGCGTGAGCGCCACATTGTAGTAGGTGCCGAGGGGAAGCCGGCGATTGCCCGAGCCGACGTAGTTGACCGCCAGCAGCGTGGCGTCGTCGAGCTGCCGCTGGATGCCGAAATTCCACTGCATCGAGTAGGCGTTGTCCATGCGCGGGTCGGAGTACCACGCGCCTTGGTTGTAGGGCGTCGCGGTGGGCAGGATGCCGGTGGGCGCGGGATTCTTCGCCGAGACGTTCGGAATGGAATCGGCCGGGTTGGTGCCGTTCTGCAGCTTTCGCCCCACGTCCGGCCAGGTGTGACCGAGATTCTGGGTGTTCTGGGTGACTCCCGCGAAGTTGTCGAAGAAGACGCCCGCAGAAGCGCGCAGGGCAGTGCGATCATTCAGCCGGTACGCGAATCCGAAACGGGGCTGCCAGCTCACGGGCCATGGATCCTGGATATAGCCGTTGGAGGCCACCTGGACCCTGTCGGGAAGCGTTCCATCCGAGTCCGGCAAGCACGGGGCGACGGCCTTGACCGCGCATGTCGGGGGGGCCGCAGTGAGCCAGTAAATGCCTTCGTTGTAGTCGATGTTCCCGAATTCGACCGTGTTTTCTTCCGTGTTGCCGAACTGCGGCAGGACGGTCTTATCCAAGCGCAGTCCGAAGTTGATCGTCAGCTTCGGCGTAACCTTCCAGGAGTCCTGCGCGAAGTACGAGTAGAGCGCGCCGCCGCGAGCGCGCTTGTGGAAGTCGCGCCGCGACCAAGCGTTCGGGACGTTTAGCAGAAACGATGCCAAAGGGTGCCCGGTACCGCCGGGGTTGTCCGGGCTGGCGGTGCCAACGGTGCTGAAGTTGTTGCTGTGGTCGTTGGTCCTGCCGAAGTGGCCGATGATGTTGTACTCGGCGCCGAACTTGAGCGTGTGGGAGCCGATGATCTTCGTGTACGTTCCCTTGTACTGCCACGTATCGCTGGTTCGAGTGAATCCGATGCGCTCGCCACCCCTAAAGTACTGAGCGACCCCGACGTTTGGAACGTACGCAGTGCCGCCGCGGAAGCCTCCGGCGAAGTCGGGGTTCCACCCGACCGTAGAAATGAACCCGTCCGGCACGCTGGCGAATGAATTTCCCGTGTCCCGCTTAACGTCAGTTCGAGCGAACGAGACCTGCATGATGCTGGTGGGGTCGAACGTGTGCACCCAGTTCGCCGCGACATTGAGGTTCTCGATGTCAACGAAACTCGAAAAGTTCTGCCGTCCGGCTGATCCGATCCTGTTGTTGTATTGCCCGCTCCAGCGGACATAGGCGGAATCGGCGTCACTGAAGCGGTGGTCGACACGGCCCGAATACTCGTATTGGTCCAAGGCCGTGCCGGTTGTGTCGCGCTGGTTAAGGTTGCCGAGGTCGGTTCCGAGATCGACAGGCATCGGCACCGTCTGCTCCAAGTAGTAAAGGAATCCGGTGTCGAGGCGGCTCTGGGGAATCATGTTCCCTACGAACGGATCACGAACGGCGTTGCCGTCGGGACCGGTGTGCGTCGAGTACGGGTCGAAGATCTGCCGAGCCGAGTCGCTAAGGTCGCCCTGCCGGTTCGCCGCGGTCGGGACGCGGTAGTTTCGGTTTGCCGGAGTGCGGTTCGTGAACCCCTGGAACGCGCCGTAGTAGAAGGTTTTGTTGTTGACAATCGGCCCGCCGATGGTCGCGCCGAACATGTTCTGCGCGAGCGCCGCCTTGTCCTGTAGGAATGTGTCGCGGGCGTCCAGGTTGTCGTTGCGGAGGAACCACCAACCGCTGCCGTGGGTACTGTTCGTTCCAGATTTGGTGACGACATTGACGACTCCGCCGGTGACACCGCCGAATTCGGCCAGGTCATTGTGCGACTGCACCTTGAATTCCTGGATCGCGTCGATGATCGGCGGCACGGCATAGGTGCTGGTCATCGTTCCCTGGTTGTTCACGCCGTCAGTCAGGAAGAGATTGCTGCGGTTATTCTGGCCGTTGATCGAAGGAAAGCTGAACGTGCCGACCGAAGTGCTGCCGAAGCCTCCGCGATTCTGCGCGACGTTGACAGGTGATGCGCCGGGGGTGAGCATAAGCAACTGGGTGAAGTTCCGGCCGTTGAGCGGCAGGTCGACAACCTGCTGCTCGGTCATGGCGGTGCCGAGTTCGGACGACGAGGCCTGCACTTGGGCACCGATCGCCTCGACGGTTACCGATTCCGTCACCGCCCCCACCTCGAGTACGACGTCGAAAGTGGCTGTCTGATTGACCACCAGCACGAACGGCTCGATCGCCGAAGTGCGGAACCCTTGCGCGCTCGCCTCGATGGTGTAATACCCGGGAGGGATGTTGACAAAGACGTAGCGGCCGACAGCGTTGGATTCGGCTCGGCGCTCGATACCTGTCTCGACGCTAGAAAGGACCACCGCGGTTCTGGGAACCACCGCGCCCTGCTGGTCTGTGACGGTGCCGTTCACGGCGGAACTGGAAGCTTGGCCAAAGGCGAGTCCCGCTGAAACCGAGAGTGCGAGTGCGAACGCGAACGCTGCGTGAAACACGCGCACGATGCCTGATTGGCACATCGATGGATGATTACTCATACTATTGACTCCATTAAACCGGCTGGGATCATGGACACGCCTACCCCATGCATGGCGCCCAAAAGCTATCCAACCCCGCATGAAGTGTAGACCAAAGGGCCGGTCCACGTCAACGCCCGCGCGCCTTCGCGGAGCGTCCATCGGGGGGCATACGAGGTTGCTTTCTACAGGATCAACGAGACCGCCCCTGAAGATCGGCATCCTCGTGATTGTGGCCCTGACGGGCTGGGTGGGACTCTCGGCCACGCTATGTGCGCAGGGGATGGCTGCGGCCAGCAAGCGGGACCTGCCGCCCGTCCCGCTACCCGAGGGTGTCGTTGCGCCTCGGGCAAACTTCGTGGACATCGCGAGGCATGCCGGCCTGACAGGTTCAGCGGACCCGGGTTCGATTGGCAAGATGACGTACTTGACCGAGACTACGGGCACGGGAGTCGCGCTCTTGGACTTCGACAGCGACGGTTGGCTCGACATCTTCCTCGTCGGACGCGGGAGATCCGGGAGCGATAGCGAGGCGGAGCCCCACGCCCTGTTCCGAAATCTCGGGAATCTCCGATTCGAGTCGGTGGGCGAACAAGCTGGCCTCGGAAGCACCGGATGGGGCCAGGGAGCCTGCGCGGGCGACTTCGACCGCGACGGACACACGGATCTGTTCGTTACCCATTGGGGCCATGACATCCTTTTCCGGAATCTGGCCGGTTCCGGATTCCGAGACGAGACCTCCGACCGTGGCCTCTCACGTTCCGTCCCTCGCTGGAGCACCGGCTGCAGCTTCCTGGACTTCGACAGAGACGGCGATCTCGACCTGTTCGTAGCGCACTACGTGGACTTCGATGTGGACACGACTCCGCTTCCGGGCGAAGCCCCTCAATGTGAGTGGGAGGGCGCGCCGATTCCGTGCGGTCCGCGCGGACTGCCAGCAGAGTCGATGTCCCTATTCGCGAACGTCGGCGAAGGCGAGTTCCAGGAGGTCACCGACCAGACTGGAGTGAGGACAGGCAAGCGGTACCACGGCCTGGGAGTTGTGGCCGCCGACTTCGACAGCGACGGCTGGCCGGACATCTTTGTCGCATGCGACTCGACCGCGAACCTGTTGTTCCGAAACCTGCAAGACGGGACGTTCGAGGAAATCGGCTTGGTGTCCGGGACGGCGTACAACGAGGACGGTCACGAGCAGGCAGGCATGGGAGTAGCAGCCGCGGACTACAACGGCGATGGCTTGCTCGACCTGTTCCAGACGAATTTCGCCGCCGATACCAATACGATCTACCGGAACGAAGGGAGCGGTTTCTTCAAGGACTGGACGGTGCCCTCTGGACTGGCGACGGCTACGCGCTACGTGGGGTGGGGCGCGGAATTCCTGGATTTCGATCGAGACGGATGGCCCGATCTCTTTGCCGCCAACGGCCATGTCGCCCCGAGCGTGGACGAGGCGGAGACTAACGAGACGTTCGCGCAGCCGCGACTGCTGTTCTGGAACCGGGGCGACGGTATTTTCCACTCTGTGTCGGGTGAGGCCGGCTCAGGCATTGTCCAGAGCCATGCCTCGCGTGGCTCCGCGACGGGCGATCTCGACAACGACGGAGACTTGGAGATCGTGGTGGTCAACTTGGGGCAGGGGCCATCCCTACTGCAGAACCAGGTCGATCCGGAGGGCAACTGGCTCTCCATTCGGGTCGTATCGCGTACCGGGAGCGACGCCATAGGAGCGAAGGTGGCAGTCACTGCGAACGGCCGGGCGTCCGTCAGCGAGGTACGGAGCGGGGGCAGCTACCTCTCGCAGGGCGACTTCCGGCTGCATTTCGGGCTGGGTGCTGCCCAATCAGCGAAAGTCGAGGTCAAATGGCCTTCGGGAGCCGCTCACTCGACACGGCAAGTCTCGGCGAACGAGCAGGTCACAATCCGTGAATCGGGGCCGCGCCAGCCTTGAGGTTGGGAGCCCGCCGCGGCTGCTTCGCAGGACCCGCTTGCCAATCCCTCGGTTCGGGTAGCATAGTGCGATGCCTCACGTGACGAGACGCGGATTTCTGGGAGCAGTGAGCGGATCGATTGGCGCGGCGGGCAGAGCTGCAGCGCAATCCAGGAAGCCGAACGTCGTCATCATCTACACCGACGACCAAGGCACCCTGGACGCGGGCTGCTACGGCTCGGAAGACATCCACACACCCAACATCGACGCGCTCGCGAAGCGCGGCGTCCGCTTCACTCAAGCCTACGCTCACACTGTCTGCTGCCCTTCCCGGTCACAGCTTCTCACCGGTCGCGTCCCGCAGCGATCCGGCGTGACGAACTGGCTGTCGAACAATCCCCTGGATGAGAACGGGCGCAACATGCTCGTCAGCGAGATCACGCTAGCGGAAGTGCTTCAGAAGAGCGGCTACCGCACAGGTCTTGCGGGCAAGTGGCACCTCGGCGCCAAGCCAGGGCACCAACCTCTGGACCAAGGCTTCGACGAGGCCTACGGGCACCTGGGCGGCTTCATCGATAATTTCGAGCACAAGTTCCTGCATTCGAGTCCGAAGCGACCCCCGTTCCACGACCTGTACAGGAACGGCGAGCAGGTTGACGAGACCGGCCGGTACTTCCCGGACCTCGTGGTCCGAGAAGCGACGCGCTTCATCGTCGAAAACAAGGACCGGCCGTTCTTCCTCTACTGCGCTTTCAACGTCCCGCACTATCCGGAACAGTCCGACCCCAAGTTCGACAAGATGTACGACAGCATGGCGATGCCACGGCGGTCGTACGCCTCGATGATCACGACGACTGACGACCGCATCGGGCAAGTGCTGAGGACTCTGGATCTCTGGGGCCTGCGGGACGACACTATCGTGCTCTTCATGAGCGATAACGGACACTCGACCGAGGACTTCAGCAACTGGGATCGCAACTACGGCGCGCATGGCGGCGGAGGCAACACCGGCGAATGGCGGGGAGCCAAGGGCAGCCTGTTCGAGGGCGGCATTCGGGTGCCGTCCATCCTGAGCTTGCCCGGCCGGGTCCCGGAAGGCGAGACTCGTGACCAAGCGGTCTCGAACATGGATTTCTTTCCGACCATTCTGGAACTATGCGGCATCGAGCCTCCTGCCTACGATATCGACGGCAAGCACCTGGGTCCGGTCTTGCGGTCGGCGGACGCTCCATCCCAGCACAAGGTATTCCATTGGATGTGGCAGACCCAGTGGGCTGTGCGTGAAGGCGATTGGAAACTGATCGGGAACGGACGCGACACGACAGGGCTGCAGTCGAGGCACGCCCCGCGCAAGGACATGGGAGACCTGTATCTTGCCAGTCTCGCTGACGAGACTCCGGAGTCGGTCAACCACGCGGCGGACCGGCCCGAGATCGTCGGGAGGCTGCGCGAGCTTCATCAGGAATGGCTGCAGGACGTCACGCCGTGATCGACGCCAACCATTGCGGGTCCGAAATGGAAGCCGTCGCCCGTCTCCGATAATCCCTATTGCGGCTTCAGTCTCCCGCTTTTCTCGGAGGCTGCGGTCCGGAGCGCTGAAGGCAAGCGGCCGCTCATCTCACTGATCACCACCTCCCGCTCCAGCGTCCCGAACTGCTGCGACGGGCAGTCCGTGCGCACGAAGACTGAGGCGATTTCAGAATCGGCCCGTTGCCAACCAGCAGGTCCGCAACCGATTGGACCCGCATCTCCTGTCAAACCGAGGCCAACCCTCGCGATTCGGCCAGTTCGCAGCGCTGTCGTGCGGGGAATTGGCCAGAATGGTGCGAGGCACTGCAATGCATTCACGCTGCCGATTCCTGGCGCACTCACCCGCGATCCTCGTCTTGTTAGTTGCTTCGGCACTTGCCCAGCCTCCCCGCCTCGCTGACGCTCCGCACGTCGCTTCTCCTGTCTCGGTCCGCTTGATGTTCGGCTTGGACCGATTCACGCCCCAGCGATGGGATGGTTCGATCAGGGTCACGTCCGGATCGGTTTTGGGACTGAGCGGCGTTCACTTCGAAGGCCGTGACCGAATTTCCGATGGCAACCGCTGGCTGCTGTCCAACCGGGTCACCCGCTATGCCGATTCCACCACTCAGCGCGGCTTCGACCCGGTCAATACCCGGCAGTTCGCCATGATCCCGAACGGCGTTGCAGGTACGCTTCACGCTCCGGAGAATGCGGTCGTCGAAGTCACGACGGAGCAGGGCTCGTTCTCGTTCCCGTTGCGAGAGCTGGACTTCGGACGGCCGCTGGACTTTCTTGACGAGGTGGCGAGCGCGGAACGGATCCCGACGACACTTGACCTAACCTCGGGAGACACCTACAACGACTATCCGGTCCTCGCCGCTGATCCCAACGGCGGCCTCTTGGTCTCGTGGATCTCGTACAAGAGCGAAAAGGACTCGGTCTGGCTGGCACGGCACAGCGGTCAAGCGTGGGGCGAACCCATTCAAATTTCACCTGCCGAGTATGCCGATAATTTCCGCACTGCGGTGATCGCAGACAGGTCGGGCGGTGCGGTTGTCGTCTGGTCGGGGAAATCTCCGGACGGCGTCTGGGGGCTATTCTCCCGGGCGCTCCGAGGGGGCGAGCTAGGTCAGATCGAAACCATCGCAAGCGGGGGCCAGAACCTCTACCACCAAGCCGAATCCGACGGCGGCGGCAACGTCCACGTGGCTTGGCAAGGGTTCCGGGAGGGGGTATCCAGGATCCTCCATGCGCGCTGGGACGGCTCGTCCTGGTCAGGCGAAGCGGCTGTCTCCGATGCGGCCGCCGATAGCTGGGCACCCGCTCTGGCGGCGGACTCGAAGGGCAGCATTTGGATCGGCTGGGACGCATACGGTGCGGGCGACTTCAATGTCTTCGTGCGCCGCCTGCGCTCGAACGGCCGCTGGGACGAATCCCGCCAGATTACCCGGTCCGCAGGCTTCGACGCCAACGTGTCCCTCGCTTGCGACGCTTCTGACAGGCTGTGGATCGCGTGGGATCACGGCGAAGCTAACTGGGGCAAGGACTGGAGCAGCCAACGGTTCAAGCCGGGCGGCGGGGCTGGCCTCTATCGGGTGCGATCCGTGAGGGTTGCCACGCTTGAGGGCAACCGGTTGCGACAGGCCCCGGACCTCATGACGGCTATACCGGATGGTTACAAGGACTACGTTCAGCAGGCGCGCCTGACGGTGGACTCTCGCGGATACGTTTGGGCGATGGCCAGGTCGCTGACGAGCGTGACCTCCCGGGTCAACAACAACTGGGGGGCCGGCGGAATCTGGGAAATGCTCCTGACGCGGCTCGACGGCGGCGGCTGGCTGCCAGCGACGAGATTGCACGCAACCAATGGACGGAACGACGTGTGGACCTCGACCGCCAGAGACTCGGGTGGCAAGCTGTGGTTCGCTTGGTCGCGGGACGCGCGCCCCTTCGGATCGCCGGCACGGGCACGCAATCGAACCTCGCCGGCGGCGGGCACGACTCAAGTCTCGTACGCGGTGGTCGAGCCCGGTCATCCGGCCTGGAAGGGATCGGGCGAGCCGGTCCTGTCGGCATTCGTGGAGGAGCCCGTTCGGGTCATCCCGGTCCATCCGAACGAGATCGAGGACACTGCCGCGATCCGCGCCTACCGCTACGAATCCGAAGGGAAATCCTATCGAATTCTTCGGGGCGACCTGCATCGTCACACCGATATCTCAGCCGACGGGATCGGCGAAGGCGGCCTGATCGACTTCTATCGCTACGCTCTGACGGCAGGACAATTCGACTTCATGATGGTGGGTGATCACCAATACGGGGGCGACACGGTTCCGGGCGTCGAATACAACTGGTGGAGGACTGAGAAGTCGGAGGACATTTTTCACGTGCCGGACCGGTTCTGGCCTCTGTACGGCACCGAACGCAGCCTTCCCTACCCCAACGGCCACCGGAATACAGTGTTCGCACAGAGAGGTGTCCGCTGGATGCCGATCCATGCTGGCGAGAGCAACGGGTCCATCAATTCGGGCGAGATCCTGTTTCCGTACCTGCGCCGCAACGGCGGCATCTCAACACCGCACACGTCAGGATCAGACCAAGGCACGGACTGGCGGGAGAGCGATCCCGAGGTCGAACCGATCGTAGAAATCTACCAGAGCCTCCATGCGTCGTACGAATATCCGGGCGCGCCCCGCGCCGAGACTCCGGACAAGCGCTACTTCCACCACGGCGAGGCGTGGAGGCCGGCAGGGTTCGTGCAGGAGGCTTGGGCAAAGGGCATCAAGATCGGCGTGCAGGCCAGTTCCGACCACGTCGGGACGCACGACGCTTACGCTTGCGTGCTAGTGCCGGCGGACGGATCGCCGACAAGGCAGGATCTGATCGATGCGATGAAGCAGCGGCATACCTACGCGGCGACCGACAACATCATCCTCGACATGCGGATCGAGGACCGGCTGATGGGCGATGCTTTGGCAACGTCCAAACAGCCAGTCGTGCAAGCCAGGGTGATCGGCACGGTTCCGATCGCACGGGTCGTGCTGATCAAGAACAACAAGATTGTCTACACGGTATCGCCAGCCACGAAGGAAGTTCGTTTCGACTACCGCGACGACTCTGCCGTCCCTGGCGAGAGCTACTACTATGTCCGTGCCGAGCAGTCCGATGGCTCGCTGGCCTGGGGGAGTCCGATATGGGTCAAATACCGATAGTGCCACGTCGAGGCCGGACAGGGGACCAAGCCACCGCATGTCGCGCCTCAGCTGGCCACAGCAAGCAGTGCACACTTCACCACCGCTATTCGGCGCAAGGCCGCTAGCGGAAAACCGAGACCGCGGCGGGATCCCGGGAGTCGCTGGCTCGCCTCATCGGGTCACGCATTGTCGGCAGGGCGGCGATGCTGCCCGCGCTGCATTGGACTCCACGAGGGCTAAGAACTGGACCGCTTCGTTGCACGCCCGCAGGCAAGCTGCCCACCATAGCGACGCGCAGAAAGATCGCACAGCCATTTGAAGGAATGGGGTCCCGCCCCGGCGGAGGGACGGGACCTTTCGCGGCCATTGGCCGCGATGGGCGGGACCGTAGCAGAAGGGGGGCTTCTGCTACGGCAATGTAATGGTACACGAACGATCAACCTCTGTCAAGGACTTGAGACTGGACTGATTGAGGAGGAAATTCGTCGCTCCCGCCGGAACCCTTCGCAGAATACTCGTCAGATGCAAGACCTCGCGAGGGCGTGCGGAACGTGGCCGTCCAGTGCAACGATAGGCCATGCCAGCACTGACCCGGCGCGCCATTCTCACCCAACTCGCCTGCCTCGGGTGCGCGGCAGTTCCAGAGGGACCGGACGCGCGCAGCCATCCGGATTCCCCCTGGAAGTTCGCGATCGGCCTTAACGGATTTGGTTCGTCCGAGACTCATCACGACAAGCAGTACGTCTATGAAGAGATCCTGGAATTCGCCCGGGACGAGGGCTTCGAGGGCATCGAACTCTGGCGGAACTGGCGGGAGGGCTATCCCGACCCGGATGACAGCGAATCTATCCAGAGGGCTCGTCAGAAAATCGAATCGTACGGCCTGCGGGTCTTCTCGATCCAAGCGGGAGTGCGCGGAGTGAACCCAGTCTCGGACGACGAAGCGGAGCGGGCAGAGTACATCGCTCAGCTGAAGGCGCAAGTAGACCTCGCCGTTCGCTACGGATGCGACGCGATGGGGCTCTGGTCTGCGGGGCGGGAGCCAGAGAACCTCTCCGAAGACGGCCTGATCGATCGATTCGCGGATATCGTGCGCCCTGTTGCCAGATACGCGGTCGAAAACGGGATTGTTCTTGCCATCGAGGGCGAGCCGCCCCTCCTGATCAACTCCGTGAACCGCTATCGCAAGCTATTCGCTGCGGTCGCCATGGACGAGTTCAAGGCGATCTTCGACCCGTCGCACTTCGACGTGCTGAATGGAGCGCAAGGACGCCCCGAGGACCTCTTGCTGGAGCTAGGCGTCAGCCGAATCGGCTACGTACAGTTCTGCGACGGAGATTCGACGCTGAGGCCCTTCCCCAGCGGAGGAGCAGGTACGTCCAGGCATCTTCCTTGCGGCGAAGGCGTGTACGACATCCCCAAGCTCTGCTCGATCCTCTACGAGGGCGGGTTCCGGGGCTGGTTCCAGATGGACAGTTGGGGCACGGAGGACGCTTACCGAACCTCCAAGTCCTGCCTAGGGGCCGTCTCGGACTACCTGAGTACCGTCATCTGAGGGACCGGACTCTGGGCCGGGGCAATCAAAGTCTGTTTCTGGGGCGCACCATGCGGAGCGGCGCCTTGATGGCGATCCGGGGCCGCCGTGGAAAGTGGTAGGCCCGAGCGGACTCGAACCGCTGACCTCTACCGTGTCAAGGTAGCGCTCTAACCAAAGCTGAGCTACGGGCCTGTATCGCGGCCGGCTACGGGCTCGCCAAGCCGTCCAAGGGCTGGAACTGGCGGCTGATCCTCTCGCCGCACTCGCCTTTTCCGGATCATAGCATAGGGCTTGGCGACAGGAGCTCTCACGCAGCTTCGCTGGATTCGCGCGACATCTCAATTCGCAGTTCCAACTCGTTGTATGGTGGAACAGCTGCCCGCCTCTACAAGGCGGGACTGAAACCGAGCCCCATCCAATGAAGATTCGACCGATTCACTCATCCGGGCCCACTGTGCTCCTCCTGATTCCGCTCCTGCTCTCGTCCGCGGGGTTCGCAAGCGCTGCTTCGATCCCGGCCGATGCTGAAGGCGCTGTCGAGGCCCTTGACAGCTCGCCTCGGCACGGGGAATGGGTCGACATCAAGGAAGGCCGCTCCGACTCCGCCCGCTGGGGCGACGCCGTCCGCGCCTGGGTCACCTATCCGGAGCGCGCGACTCGAGCGCCGGTTGTCGTGGTCATTCACGAGATCTTCGGCCTGACCGATTGGATCCGGGCGGTCGCCGACCAGTTGGCCGCCGAGGGCTTCATCGCGATTGCGCCCGACCTGCTGTCCGGCGTCGGTCCGGACGGCGGCGGCACGCCGGCGGACCGTCAGCAGGCTGTCGCGCTGGTGCGCTCGCTCCGCGTCGAAGACACGACTCGTCGACTGTCTGCGGTTGCTCGCTACGGTCTCTCGCTGCCAGCGGCGAACGGACGGGTCGGCGCAGTCGGATTCTGCTGGGGGGGCAGCACGAGCTTCAACTTCGCGGCCAACGAGAATGGCTTGGGCGCCGCGATTGTCTACTACGGCAGCTCTCCGTCCCGCGAGATGCTAGGCCGAATCGAAGCACCGGTTCTGGGGCTTTACGGAGGAGATGACGCCCGCGTCAACGCGACGATCCCGGACGCTGTCCGCGGAATGCGGCGCCTCGGCAAGTTCTACGAGCCGCACCAGTTCGAGGGTGCCGGGCACGGGTTCCTGCGGCAGCAGTCCGGCCGCGAGGGGGCGAATCTAGCGGCCACCCAGCAGGCTTGGTCCGAAACCGTTTCCTTCTTCCGCGAGCACCTAGAGAACTAGGCCCTGTCGGCTGCGGCTGGCGCGATGGCTGCGATTCGCTGCAGCCGATCCGGCTTCCGAATGGCTATGATGCACTCTGGAACGAACGAAATGACGAGAATCTCTCTCCTCTTGATCTTGAGCGCGTTCGCTAGCCAGGCGCAGTCGCCGCCGTGCCTGGCCGACGCCTTCCTAGACCTGTCCGAGTCGGCCGGTGCGGGACCGGCCTATCCGCAGCCCAGAGTCGAGGCGACCTGCGAAGGAAACCAGCTGGTGGTGCGGTCCAACGGCATCCCGCACTACGAATTCGTGCAAGTCACGCCGAACCCGCTCAAGGAGCAGGACTACGAGTTCCGAGTGCCCGCCAAGGCCAGACAAGCGGACGCTCCAACGCCGATTCCGCTGCTCGGAAGCATCGGATTCGCTGTCAATGGCATCGTGATCTTCGGCCCGAACGAAGGGCCCGTGCCGGCGGAAGAGCAGTTCGGCGATCCGATCTTCAACGCGATCATGGACGCATGCATGGGGCACACGGCTCTCGAGTATCACTACCACGCGATGGTTCAAAGGTGCTTGAGCGTCGGCGTCAGGGACGGCGACCCGTCCCCTGTGCTGGGATTCGGCTTCGACGGCTTTCCGATTCGCGGCCCTTGGGGCTGCGCGGATGCCGAATGCACGGCCATCATTCGCTACCGCAGCAGCTGGGAGGGTGTGCGCGAACCACACCAAGACGCGTGGGATGCGTACGCGTACGTCGAGAAGGACGGCCCCGAATACCTTGACGCATGTAACGGCCACACCGGCCCCGACGGGGACTACCACTACCACGTGACAGAGACATGGCCCTACATCCTCGGCTGCTATGCAGGCACGCCAGTAGGGAGGGCAGGCCGTGGACGGCGGCCGCCCACTGTGAGCGGCGCCGGACCCGGCGGGCAGCCAAGGCCCAGGGCCGAGGGTGGTCGCAGGGCCGGTCGGCCGCCGGGTGGGCCGGGACCAGGCCGGCCGAGCAACACTGAGGTGCAAGCCGCTGCACGAGCGCTTGAAAAGGACGACGAGGCAGTGGCCAAAGCGCTCCGGGTGGAGCCGGGCAGCGTAAAGCCGGTGAACCTAGCTGCCTCTGCACGGACTCTCGGCCTGGAGACTGGCGAGTTGATCGAAGCAATGGGACGCACGCAGGCCCCTCCGCGCCGCCGCCAGAACCAAGCTCCCCCGGGCGAGCCGGAGTGCTTCTTCCGCTGCGGACAAAGCGAGGAAGACGCGGTTGGATGCACGCTGACGCCCGACTACAAGGTGATCTGCTTCCGCCCTTGCGACGACAACAAATGCGGCTAGTGCGCGCCGTCCTCGCGTTCGTCGCGATCGCGGCGGGAATTGCTGCCTGGCCGCAAGACCTTGCCATCCCGCCAGTGGATCATTCCCAGCACCCGATCATCGAGGTCCCCGAAGGCCGACCGGTTCCGACATTGCAGATCCGCTTACTGCCGGACATGATGGACGGCTTCAACATTTTCCTGGAAACCGCGAACTATCGATTCACGCCGCAGAACGTCGGGACGACCGTCGTCGCAAACGAAGGCCACGCGCACTTGTATGTCAACGGGGAGAAGGTAGCGCGCATGTACTCCCCGTGGCACCACGTGCCCAGCAAGCTGCTCCGCGAGGGGATCAACCGGCTCGAAGTCGAGTTCAGCGCGAATGACCATTCGGTTTGGGGCGCGGCCGGCGAGCCGATCGGTGCAGACGTGCTGATCAACACTCGTGACGAGGACGGAGATCCGATCGTCCGGGAGGAAGTGCGCTACACGCTCGACTGGGACTGGGAGGGCGCGAAGAGGCTCTCTTCCGGGGGGTGGGAAGCGCACAACGATCTGGGCTACTTGGTTCGCGTAAGAGCTGGAAGACTCGTCACCCGGAACCTCGAACTGGTTCCGTGCCACGCGTTAAACGGACCTTCGCCTCAGGCATCGCTGCTGCGGTGGTTTGGCGCTTTGCCGGCTTGGGCTGGCCACAGCAGCCTGATTCCGAACGAATCGAAGATTTCCAGGTCCTACGAGGAGGACCTTGCCGATCCTGGAAGGACGTTCCTAGAGGCCCGGGTCGTCACGGACCCCGAATACTGCCAGGCGCATTACCTCGTCGCGCGGGCGACCGGATCGCCGCCCGGCGCCTTCGCAGTGGACATTTCCGGTACCTGGACTCGCTTCAAGCACAGCGAGGCCGCGGAATTCCGAGTTCAGTCTGCCGCAGCCTACGGCCAGCTACTTGGACTCTCGACCGCTACGGGCACCCCACTCGACCGGCGCGTCATCGTGGGAGGAATCGATCTGACCGTGCGCCGGTCCCTTTCCACGATGTTCGACGGAGTCGACTTCGCCAACGGCCGGCCAGCCGAACAAGGCATGCAGATCATGCGGACGCTCGTGGCTGGCGCTGAATTGGTGGTCGCGGGCGACTGAGGCGATCCGAGCGGCACCTGTCCAGTTCCTGAGGAGCGGTCTCCTGGGCATTCGATCGGAAGCCGGCGACGTGCTACCGGCAATGATGCCGCAGGCCGGCGAGGACACTGGATCGAAGATGACTCAGGCTTGCTGGAGGACTTGCAGCAGGAGTTCACGACCAGCGATTGTCATTCGGTCGCGCCGATCCACTGATGGGACTACGGTGACTCCTCGTAGTCGAAGCCGGTGTTCTTCTCGATCTCTTCCAGCGCTTGCGCGATTCGCTGAAGAACGACCGGGCCATCCTCCGGGATCACAGTGACTGCCTCCTCTGAGGTCGGCGTCCATCTTGCTCGGAACAATTCGTTCGGCGATCCCGCGAACACCACAATCGCCCGAAGGCCGTGCGCTGCCGGATAAGCGTAGCCGATGAAGGGGCGGAAACAATGAATCCAACCGCCGAAAGCCGAAAGGCTGCCTTTCCAAGTCATCAGGTCCGCCCGCTCTGCCCGTGGTTCCGGATCAACTTCAGTGGGGTGTCCTCGAACTTGCCACCCAAGCTCTGGGACTTGCGGCTTTCCACCCCGAAGCTTAGGCCGGCGAGTACCTTGCGAGAACCCATTCGTATTGCGAGGGCCCGTCCATTTTCCGCGGCCCGAAGCATGACGAACTCCTCAGTCTGGTATTTCTGCAGGTCCCCGGATCCTGTCTGGGTTCCTGCTCTCCGGCACCTCTCTAACAAAGGAGGCATGGACATCGCATAGGTCGGGCTCGAATCGGTCGGTCGATCGTTGCACGATGTCGTCGAAAATCATCCGTGGCGCCTCGGCAGCAACTTTCCGGTTCCGGGAGAATGCCAGGTCCGCGAAGGATCACGAGCGGGCCAAGAACTGCTTGAACCCCGGACTGGCCTCCAGTAGGCCGCGGGCCAGTTGGGACGCTCCCGTCTGTTCTCGTGGCAGGGAACGCTGCGAAAGGAGCAGTCGCTCGAACGGACTCGACCGCCGGAATCCGGCCGCGAGCGGCGACCCAATCCCTGATAGTGCGCTGGCTAGCGCTGCGTTCGGGCCGAGACACAACGTTCGTCGCGAAGACGTGGACTGCTCCTCGCCATAGGTTCGGCCTTGGTCATCGGCACCCACCCTATCTGGTCATTTGCACGTGGGTCCGCGCCGGATGGCAGGCAGTGGACGGACTAATCGTATCTGGCTACAATAGACAGATGAAAAGAGCCAGTGTCAGCGAAGCCAAAAATGGGTTCAGTGCTGTCCTTTCCGAGGTGCGCAACGGGGAAACAGTGCTCATCACGCATCGCGGGAAGCCAGTCGCCCAGATCAAGCCCTACGAGGCGGCCGAGTTGACCGACGACGCAGCCAAATTGGCGAAACAGGAGGTGGCCGATCCGCCGCAGGCTTCGCTGGACATCGCCAGCTTCCTCGCCGCGCCCGTTCCCCGTATTCCTGAAGGCTGGGGCGTGAGCCGCCTAGTTGTCGCGGAAAGGGACGAGAGCCGATGAAATACTGGGACTCCTCGGCTCTGGTCTCGCTGCTCGTCGAGGAATCAGAAAGCGCGAGGAGAAGGGCTCTCCTTCGCCGAGATCCCGCCATCGTCACGTGGTGGGGAAGTCAGGTGGAGTGTGCTTCCGCCTTGAATCGCCTGCATCGAGAGGGAGCGATTGACGCTGCGGGACTAGGTCAGTCGCTCGAGCAGTTACGAATCCTCGCGGCGACCTGGCTGGAGATCCGGCCTTTGCAGCGAGTACGGGATCGTGCGCTTCGCGTGCTGCGGGTCCATCCGTTGCGCAGCGCGGACGCGCTGCAATTGGCCGCCGCTCTCATCGCTTCGGGGGAAGACCCGCTGACACTCGACTTGGTCTGCAGTGACGTTCGGCTCTCGACCGTTGCGGTTCAGGAGGGCTTCGCGGTCCTCCAATGACTGCAGCGTCCGGCCTCTTCGCTTCGCGAAGAAGGCTCCGGGAGTCCGTAGGCTAAGAACACTTGCCAAAACAATTTCGTCGTGTGATGAGCCCATCGTCTACTCTCATGTTACGTTGTTGATAACAAAACACTTATACAATGATATACAGCCCAATCACCTGCCCGTGGTGAGAAATGCAGGCGAGGGCACCCACGGGATTCGCTGCCTCAGGGCATCCAGCGGCCAGACCGGAGCATTCGCCGAGTTCGTGTTGACGGGACGCGCCGCAGATCAGGCGAGAATCTCGCCGATCACCCGGCCTCCGATATCCGTCAAGCGCTTGTAGCGCCCCTCATGGAGGTAAGTGAGCCGCTTCTGGTCGAGGCCCATCAACCGCAGGATCGTCGCATGGACGTCACGCAAGGGAATCTCTTCGCCTGCCGCTCGGACCGAGAACTCGTCGGTCTCTCCGAAGGCCGCACCACCCTTCACATCTCCCCCGGCCATCCAAACGACCAGTCCGTATTGGTTGTGATCCCGACCCGGAGTCGGTGTAACGAGGTTGTTGTCGAATGGTGTGCGGCCCATTTCGGAGGCCCACACAACCAAGGTCTCGTCGAGAAGGCCGCGAGACTTGAGATCGGCGAGCAACGCCGCCACCGGCCGGTCGACCTCGCGGCAGTGCTTTGGCAGGCGCGATTCGATGCTCCCGTGATCGTCCCACCGATCCGGCCCTGCCCCGTGGAGGACCTTGACAAATCGAACGCCGCGCTCGACCATGCGACGGGCGAGCAGGCAGCGGCGACCGAACGGCTCTGTGACGGGATCGTCGAGACCGTAGAGCTTCTTCGTGACCTCCGTCTCCGCGCCGAGGTCGACTAGTTCCGGAGCTTCGGACTGCATCCGGAAAGCCAGTTCGTACGAAGCGATCCTCGCTTCCAACTCGGAGGTGTCGGAGCGACGGGCGGCGTGGCGCCGGTTGAACCACCGCAAAGCATCCATCTCGGCTTGCTGCTGCCCGTCAGTGATACCCGATCGCCTGCGCAGGTCGACGATTGGCGTGTTGCCGGATCGGAAGAGGGTCCCCTGATAGGCGGCGGGCAGATATCCGGCGCCCCACACCCCGGCGCCGCCAATCGTAGACCCGCGGTGGTCCCCGAGAACGACATAGCCAGGCAGATCGTTGTTCTCACTGCCCAGACCGTACGTAACCCATGCCCCGACGGACGCGCTGCCCGGCAATTGGTTGCCGGTAAGAGCATGGTAGACCGCGGGACCGTGGTTGTTGTTGTCGACTTTGACGCCATGGACAAAGGCGAGGCTGTCCACTTGGCGAGCCAGGTTCGGCAGCAGTTCCGACACCCAGCGCCCCGAATCGCCGTGGCGGGCGAACTTCCAATAGGACGGGATAACGCGGTTCGGAGCAGCGGAAAACGTGGCGATCTCGCCCACCGTGTTCGGGGCCTGCGGCATGCGCTGACCGGCGTACTTTTCGAGCGCAGGCTTGTACTCGAAGGTGTCCATCTGGCTGACTCCGCCTTCCATGAAGAGGAAGATGCAACTCTTGGCCTTCGCCGGCAGCTGCTGCTCCCGAGCAGTGAGCGGGTCGCTCGGGACCGACTCGGCCGCCACCAAGTCAAGCAAGGCCAGGCCGCCCAGTCCGAGATAGGCGCTCCCCAGAAACTCGCGACGAGTGATTCCTTTCATCTGAAAACCGAGCATGGCTGCCTCCCTGTCATTCGACATGCAAAAACTCGTTCGAGTTGAACAATACGCGGCAGAGGGCCTCGAGTGATCCCTCAAGCCGTGCCAGCCGGCGCGCCTCCTCGGCATCAGGAAGCCTTCCCAGAACGATCTCGAACGCCGTCTCGACTTGGCGCGCGGGATCGGTTCCGGCCAATGAACGGACCCGTTCCGCAAGCCGATCGGCCTCCTCGTGAACCAGGTAGCCGTTCATCATGGACAGCGCCTGCAGCGGCGTGGTGGTTAGGCTGCGCCGCTCGCACGACTCGCTGAACACAGGTGCATCGAATGCGGCCATCATCGGTAGCGGCAGGGATCGGCGCTGGAATATGTAGATCGATCGGCGACGGGCGTCTTCCACTCGCTCGTTGGGCTCCCACATCAGCCCGCCCGTCCGTCCGTAGCGGGCGAAATCTGCCAAATCGTCCGGCAGCGGTGGAAAGACGCTCGGCCCTCCCATCGAAGGGTTCAAACCGCCGCTGGCTTGCAGGATAGCGTCGCGGATCGCTTCCGCTTCCAGTCGTCGCCGCTTGAACTTCCACAGCGACCGGCTGGCGGGGTCCTTGGCGCCGCCGCTCACAGCCGGATTCTCAGCCGACTGGCGGTAAGTGCTCGAGAGCACGATCATCCGATGCATCGCCTTGACGCTCCAGCCGCGCTCCACGAATGCCGTGGCGAGCCAGTCCAGCAGGTCGGGGTCCGTCGCTCCGGAACCGTTCTTTCCGAAGTTGCTGGCCGTCTCCACGATTCCCACGCCGAAATGGTGCTGCCAGATCCGATTGACCATCACGCGAGCCGTGAGAGGGTTGTCGGCGCTTGTGATCCACTTTCCCAGCGTGAAACGCCTGCCCCGAGTGGGAAATTGGCGGTAACGGTCGGTGACGATCTCGGCGGGCTCGGAGTGACCGGCAATCGCGCTTGGAAATCCAGCCATGACCGGTTCACCCGGTTGGCGGTAGTCCCCCTGCAGCAACACGCGCACCGGAGGAAGCGGCGGGCCGCTTGGCGGCCCCGGGGCGTTGCGGACAGTCAGGACAGCAGGTTCCCATCGGGCCAGCCGGCGTCGATAGATGTCGAGCGTTCCCAACAGCAAGGAATGGCGGTCGATCTCGTCCCGCGTGAAGGGCTTGTCGGCGGAATACGGCTCCCGCACGGCAGCTCGCACATCGGCAACCGTAATAGACTCGAAGCGCGCTTCTAGATCGCCCTTGCCCGCAACGCGAGCATCTTCGAGTCGCTTGAGCAGGCGACCCTCGTACGCTTGGAGCGATTCCTGCTCTTCCGGGTCGCGTGTCCGGTTCGCCGCGGCCAGCAGTTTTTCATGCAACCGCCGCTCCGACTCGCTGAAGATGACTCCGTCGATACGGCGCAACTCGAGTCGCAGATCCTTCTCGTCAAGTTCCCTTCCCCGCGCCTCGCTGCACCGCACCTCGATCAGACGTCGCCGCAGCTCTTCCTCGAGTTCGTCCAGTTCGCGTTTTTCCGGGCCATGCTCGATCCGCTGCTTGTAGTCGGCAATCTTCGAGGCCGAGACTGCGCCGAGAGCCGGATCGTCGTAGGGCACTTCTGGACGCGCCACCGCACCCTGGCGATCCTCCGTCTGCACAGCGCTAAAGAAGGCCTGGAACCGGTAGAAGTCCCGTGTCGGAATCGGGTCGTACTTGTGGTCGTGGCATCGCGCGCAACCGAGCGTCAAACCCAGGAAAACGGATGCCGTGGTGGTCGTCACTTCGTTGAGATAGTTCTGCCGGACCTCGGCAGCGACGAGATTCGAGCGATCCCACGGGGCCAGGCGAAGGAAACCGGCAGGAATGTAGCCCTGAGGATCGGGAACGTAGTTATTGCGCGTCTTGCTGTGCTCGTCGGCACCCGCGATCTGCAGCAATGCAAAACGGTCGTAAGGCATGTCCTCGTTCAGAGTCCTGATCACCCAGTCGCGGTAGCGCCAAGCATTGCCGATGGCGCCGTCGCCCTCCAGCCCGCTTGTTTCCCCGTAACGAACGAGATCCAGCCAGTGACGTCCCCAACGCTCGCCATAGCGCGGATCCGCGAGCAACCGTTCGACGAGCCTCTCGTAAGCGTCGGGTGACTCGTCACGGATGAACCTGCGAAGTTCCTCGGGGGCAGGCTGCATTCCGATCAAATCGAAGTGGATGCGGCGGGCGAGAGTCCGGGCGTCGGCTGAGGGAGCGGGGGACAGACCCTCTGCGTCAAGGCGGGCCAGCACGAAAGCGTCGATCGGAGTCGCAGGCCAGGTTTGGTCGCTGACCTCGGGCGGTACAGGGGCCCTTGGCGGGCTGAGGAAAATGGCCGAGCGTGAGCCAGCAAGTTCGGCAACAACCTCGGAATCGAGACCTTGAATCCAATCCGCGAGAGTATCGACCTGTTCCCTCGGCAACGTCCCGCCCAGGGGCATCCGCGGCTCGGCAGTTCCTGTCAAGACCTGGATCAGCGGACTCCCCTCCGGATCTCCGGCGATCACGGCCGGTCCCCGGCGCGCCCCTCCGTTTAGCAAGGACCGGAGGGATTCCACGGAGAAGCCGCTGGCACGCTCCGCACCGCTATGGCACTGCGCGCACGATCGCTTCAGGATTGGAGCCACATCGTCTTCGAACGTGGTTCCGGGCGCTACGTTCGCGGACGCAAGTATGCACAGCAAGGCTGTGCTCAGCGCTGCATTTTGTCTTCGCCGGAAGTCTCGCGGCGGCCCGTTCGATTCAGCCAAATCGGTCTGCATTCATGGCGCTCCAGAGCAGTAAGAATGCACCGGAACCGTTCCAACTATAGACCTTGCCTCTCCGTTCTGGAAGGCTGATCCGCTTCGTCGGTGGCTCTATACCCCCTCAAGTCCGGAAAACTCTTGCAAACTTACGACTTCACGACTGTGGCCCTTGACGGAAGGGAGATCAGCGGCTATGATTCGGCTGTTGGGTTCGAGTGGCGGCTCTGGGGTCGGCTTCGGTAACTGCGGCAACAATCGAGTGCGTGCCGCGGCAGGTGGTGGATCCGGACGGGCGGCTTGGGTCCCAAAGGGGGTCGCATGAAGCGAGTTTTCCGCGCCTTGCAGGCTTTGGTCGCAAGCGTACTGTTCGTAGCTGGGGCAAATGCCCAGACATCGGCAGGGTCCATTTCCGGCCTTGTCACGGACTCGTCGGGCGCGGTCGTTCCCGGCGTGTCAATCGAGGTCACGGATATCGACCGCAACATCGCCTTCGAAACTGCAACGAACGAAGCCGGCTTCTACCTTGCGACGCCGCTTCCTCCGGGCAGGTACCGCATCACTGCCGAAAGCGAGGGGTTCCGGGGATTCGTGCTGGAGCCGTTCCCGATCACCACGCAGCAGAAGGCGGGCCTCGATATCGAACTCGAACTCGGCCAGGTGACGGAATCGATCACTGTCGCAGGTACCGCGCAGTTGATCGAGTCCACCAACTCGACGCTCAGCGGAGTCGTCCAGAACAAGGAGATCATGGACCTGCCGCTGAACGGACGCAACGTGTACTCGCTCGCCGTGCTCACTCCGGGCGTGTTCACTCGGAACCCGGCCCGCGGCAAGTTCCGAGAAGATCATGGACCTGCCGCTGAACGGACGCAACGTGTACTCGCTCGCCGTGCTCACTCCGGGCGTGTTCACTCGGAACCCGGCCCGCGGCAAGTTCCGAGAAGGGTTCCATTCGATCGGCATCTTCCAGGTCAACGGAGGTCGTGATTCCAGCAACATGATCATGATGGACGGAGTTCCGGTCACGATGAACTCGAACACCAACAACATGAACGCCAACAGCGCGCTCCCGACGATTGAGGGCGTCGAGGAGTTCCGGATTCAGACGAATTCCTACTCGGCTGAATACGGCCGCAGCGGTGGCGGCGTGCTCACAATGACAACCAAGTCGGGGACCAATGAGTTGCACGGCACGGCATTCGACTTCCTGCGCAACAACAAGATGGACTCGAACAACTGGTTCGCCAACCGGGCGGGGAACGAACTGGGAAGCTTCCAGCGCAACGAATTCGGATTCAGCGTCGGCGGCCCAGTTGTCAAGAACCGGACATTCTTCTTCGAGGCCTATGAAGGCCGTCGCCAGCGCACCCAGGCTGTAAGGCTCATGACCCTGCCGACGACACTCCAAAAGGCCGGCGACTTCTCGGAGACATTCAACTCGGCCGGCGCCTTGCGGACCGTCTACGATCCCCTCTCGACGCATCCAGATCCCAGCCAGGATGGATCGTTCCTCCGGGATCCGTTCCCGGGCAACAAGATACCTGCCTCGGCGATGGATCCGGTGGCGCTCGCGACCGCGAGCTACTACGGTGCGGAGCCGAACGTGCCTGGTCAGCCGTTCACTGGCCGCAACAACTTCCAGTTCGCTGGCGGACGGCCGAACGACTCGAACCGCAACATATTCAAGGTCGACCACCAGATCAGCCAGAGCCAGCGGATCTTCGTCCGCCACACGGTCTTAGATGTCGTGAGCCAGGCACCGGAGATTTGGGAGGGGCCCGGCTGCCCCGACGGCGGATGCTATACCAACAACGAGGCGCTGAACAACGGGGCCTTCAACTACAGCAACACTCTCACGCCCACCTCGCTTCTCAGCGTGCGGTATGGCTTCGCGCGCTCGATCCTTGACCGCGGCTCCTGGTTCCAAGGTTTCGAGCCTGCCGAGCTCGGGCTGCCGAAGCACCTCCAGAACGGAGCGGACCTGCTGGTGTTTCCGGAGTTCAGCATAGCGGAGATGACGGCGCCGGGCCTGCGGCATCACTGGAACTTCCGGTCCGCCAACATGTCTCACACAATCAACGCCACCTACTCCAAGGTTGTCGGCAGCCACAGCATCAAGGCTGGCGGCGAGTGGCGCGTTAACTTGATCAACCACATGCAGGCATCGTGGCAAATGTTCTACCAGTTCACCGCAGGTATGACGCAGGGACCGGATCCGAGAAAGGTTTCTGCAAATGCCGGCTTCGGCTACGCCTCGTTCCTGCTGGGAACCGGCAATAGCGGCAGGATCAACAACCGGATCCGGCCGGCTTTCTCCAGCAAGTCCTTCGGCGGCTATGTCCAGGACGACTGGAAGATTTCCCGCAAGCTCACTCTCAACCTGGGCGTGCGCTGGGACGCCGAGACGGGATTGACGGAACGGTACGACCGGTTCTCCGTCTTCGACCCCGATGTGCGCAGCCCTCTCAGCGACGCTTCGGGGCTCGACCTTCGCGGAGGCTGGCGCTTCCCCGGAGCCGATCTAGAGAGCGGACGGAAGCTGCGCGACCCCGAGTGGATGAACTTCGCGCCCCGCTTGGGCTTGGCGTACGAAGCGCGGACGGGCACCGTGATCCGGGTCGGCTACGGCATGTTCTTTGCCATGGCTCCCTGGGGCGCCAACTACTACCCCACCTCGCCGTTTGCAACGACGACGCCCTGGCTGACCTCGCTGGATGGCGTGAACCCCTACAACCGACTCAGCGACCCGATGCCGGATGGAGTGATCCTCCCGCCGGGCTCCAGCGGCGGATTGACCGCCGGTAACGGCTTGAATGGGAACGGACCGGTGCCTTCGGTCATGCGCACGCCGTACAACCAGCAGTGGAACTTCACGATCGCACAGCAATTCGGTCCGCGAGCAGCTCTGGAAGTGGCCTACGCGGGCAACAAGGGCACCCATGTTCCCTTCCGCCACGGGTGGCAGATGGATCAGCTGCATCCCACCCATATAAATCCGGAAGCTGGAATCCTGGACCTGGTGGACAATCCCCTGCACGGCGTGGTCCCGTCCGGAGTGCTGTCTCGGCCCCGGGTGCAACGCGGCCAGCTGCTGACCCCGTATCCCCAATACCCTGGCGTAGTCCACTCCGCCCCAGGCTGGGGCAACACCACCTACCACTCCCTGCAGGCCAAGTTCACGAAGCGTTTCGAGGGAGGGGGTAACGCGGTCATCGCCTACACCCTCTCGAAGCTGATTTCGGATGGCAGCGACAATGCGTGGACCTCGGCCCTTTGGCGCAACTACTACTGCAGGCGCTGCGAGCGGTCGCTGTCCCCGTACGACCAGCGAAGTCGCCTCATCGGAAGCTACACGTACGAACTCCCGTTCGGAAGAGGGAAGGCTCTCGGCAGCGGCTGGAGCGGAGCGCTGAACACGGTGCTCGGCCAATGGCAGATCAACGGAATCGCCACGCTGAACAGCGGGCTGCCGCTCCGGTTCAGCGTGCCCGGCAACACCAGCCACTCGTTCGGTGGGCGTCAGTACCCGGACTCGACCGGCGTCGATGGAAGGCTAGACAACCCAACCATCGCGAAGTGGTTCGACACGGATCAGTTCTCGATTCCTGCGCCATACACATTCGGCAACCTCGGGCGCGTCCACTCAACAATTCGGTCGGACTTCGTAGAGTCGTTCGACTTCTCCATCTTCAAGAGCTTCAAGATCGGTGAGAGGGTGACGACGCAATTCCGCGCCGAGTGGTTCAATGCATTCAACCACCCGGTCTTCAACAATCCCCGCACCCAAGTCGGCAGGGGCGGCTTCGGCATAGTCTCTTCGCAAGCCAACCTGCCTCGCCAGACCCAGCTAGCGCTCAAGGTGATTTTCTGAAGCTGGCATGAGCCGGGGGCGGGGGCCGCGACGCGGCCCCCGCCCCCGGGAAAAGCGGAATGCCTACAGCTTCGCCGCCAGAATCGAACGACAACTGGCGGATACTCAGTTCGCCGCCGAGCCCTAATTCTCCGGTTCGACCTCCCAGCCGAAGCCCGGACCGTCGGACGGCCGCGTGTAGATGCCCTCCGGGCCACGGGTCAGGTTGTTGTCTTCCTCGTACCTCTGATACACGACGTCCGGGCCGCCGGGAGCCGGCATGAACATCTCGGCCCAGGGCGCGTTGGGCGTGGCGTAGATGAAATGAACGGCGTCGCGCTGGCCGCCGCCATGGGGAATCACGGGGATGTCGTGCGCCGCAGCCATGTGAGAAATCTTGACCAGCTCGCTCATCCCACCGCACCAGTGGATGTCGGGCTGCCAGATTTCGGCCCCGTTGACGCGCAGCAACTGCCTGAAGCCGTAACGGGTGTAGACATGCTCGCCAGTGACGATCCGCGTGGATGTAATCTGACGGCGGAGCCGACCGAACCCCTCGAAGTCGTCCGGAGGCAGGGCCTCCTCGATCCAATACACGCCGTACGGCTCGAAAGCTTCCGCCAGCTCGAGCGTGTAGCGCTCGGTCAGGGCCATCCAGCAGTCCATCATCACGTCGCCGTCAGCGCCGACTGCGGCCCTGGCGCGCTTGACCAACTCGACGTTCTTGCGGATGCCCTCCCTGCCGTCGGCGGGACCGTACGGCAAGGCCAGTTTGAGGCGCTTGTATCCGAACTCGACGTGCTGCTCGATGTCGTTGCCTGTGCAGTAGCACGGGATACGCGGATGGATCCGTCCCCCTAGGAGACGCCACACCGGCGCGTCCCACACCTTGCCAGCGATGTCCCATAGCGCTATGTCTACACCGGAAATAGCGTTGACTACAACGCCCTTGCGACCATAGGACATCGTGGCTCGCCACATGATGTCCCACAGGCGCTCGATGTCGAGTGCGTTCTCGCCCATCACGAGTCGCCGGAGATGGTCTTCGACGATGACTCCTCCCGCAGGGCCCCCGGGACCGTAGCCCTTGACACCCTTGTTAGTGGAAATCTCGACCCAAAAGCTCCCCGCTCGCGGCCCGACCGAGCGGAACAGGCTCCGCATCGGCTTGTACTTCGGGTAGACGGAGACCGGGTTGGCCACCTCGACGCCGCCCGTGGACCAGGACCCAGGCTCGGGCTCGTAGCTGGGGACCGGGCGCTTGGGGCGCATCCTGACCAATCGGACGCCCGTGATTTGCAGGTCGTCCTCGACGCGGCCCATGGCCGGGAAGGCCAGTGGGACCGCGGCGGCTGACGCCATGCTGAGTAGATTCCGACGATTCATCGCCAATTCCTCCTGAGGATTCCAAGGCTCGGAATCCGAACACAGCTGCCATCTTGCGAGGCGACACAAGACTACCACGCGACCAGCGGCGCAGGATTCGCGAAAGAGCCGGTCGCGGGATGTTTCTCGCTGGAACCGCCCGATTCAAGACCGGAGCGCCATGCCGCAGCCAAGGCCGCACGGAGTCCCGGATCAACGTCGAAGGACTGCAAGCGTTCCTCCGCTTCAGTTCGAATTCGAATGCTCGCTGAGATACGGGAGGCATTCGAGCGGGACTTGAGTCGCGGCGCGACGATCGCTCGAGCGATTGCGCTCCGGGAGGACTTGGTCTCCGCATCACACGGATACCTTGCGCCGCGGGCACGGAGCGTTGGAGATCGCTGCGACCGCACAACTACGCCAGACAGGGCTGGCAGTAGCGCCACGTGTCATTGCCCGGCCACCCGTGGTATTTTGTTCGGCTATGAAACCTCGACTCGCAACGATCCCGATTCTGGCTCTCTTGTGCGCCGCAGCGATGACTGCCGCGTCGGACAGGCCGAACGTCGTCTTCGCCATCGCTGACGACTGGGGATGGCCGCATGCCGGAGCCTACGGAGACCAGGGAGTCAAGACTCCAACCTTCGACCGGCTCGCGCGGGAAGGCGTGCTCGTTGAGAACGCCTACATCTCCTCGCCGTCCTGCACGCCGAGCCGAGGGGCGATCATCACCGGACAGCAATTCTGGCGACTCGGCCCGGCAGGAAACCTTTGGAGCGTATGGCCTTCCACGTTTCCGGAGTACCCGAAGCTGATGGCGACCGAGGGCTACTTCGTCGGCAGCTATCGCAAGGGCTGGGGGCCGGGCATCCACCCCGGCACAGCGGTCAGTCCGGCCGGAAGGATTTACGAGAGCGTTGACGCGTTCTTCGAAGCCCGTCCCAAGGACATGCCGTTCTGCTTCTGGTTCGGCGCAAGTGATCCGCACCGCCCGTACAGGAAGGGTGCGGGCGTGGAGAGCGGGGTGCAGTTGGAGGAGGTGCATCTTTTCGACCATTTTCCTGACGTGGATGAAATCCGCAGCGACGTGGCCGACTACTACTTCGAAGTGCAGCGTTTCGACCGCGAGGTCGGTCAGCTGATCGACCTCCTGGAACGAACCGGCGAACTCGACAACACGCTCATCGTAATGACCGGAGACCATGGGATGCCGTTCCCTCGAGCCAAGGGGAACTTATACGATTCGGGTGCCCGAGTGCCGATGGCGGTCCGCTGGAAGGATCGGATCCCGGGAGGTCGGACGGTAACGGACTTCGTGTCCACGACGGACATCGCTCCCACGTTCCTCGACGCGGCTGGCTTGGATGTTCCGTCCGAGATGACGGGACGCTCGTTGCTCGCGATCCTGACTTCCGCCAAATCGGGCCGGATCTCGGCAGACCGGGACCACATCCTCTTCGGAAGGGAGCGACACGTGGTCGCTCAGGCCGCGCCGGAACTTGGCGGCTACCCGGCGCGAGGGATCCGCACGGACGAGCATCTCTACATCCGCAACTACAAGCCGGATCGCTGGCCGGCCGGCACGCCGGACTACGAGACTGCGCAATCGCCCAACGCTTGGCTCGCGGATTGCGACAACGGCCCGACCAAGTGGTTCCTGTGGGAGAACCGCAACAATCCAGCGTTCAAGAAGTACTACGACCTCTCGTTCGCCAAGCGACCGGCCGAGGAACTCTACGACCTGAAGAAGGATCCCGGACAGGTGGTCAACGTCGCTGGCGATCCGGGCTACTTGCGACTCCGGAAGACTCTCGCGGCCCGCTTGGCGCAGGGCCTGGCGGCGGCGGGCGATCCGAGGATCGAGGGACGCGGAGACCTGTTCGACGCGCAGGCTTACCTCGGAGGATCGCCCCGTTACCCGGAGCAGTGATCGCAAGCTTCCAGGCCCGAGACCTGGCCCGGTTGCCGTGGCTAGCGCCTTCCACGCCGTTGCGCTCGGATCGACTCGGCACCGAACGGCCTCCCCTCGCTGGGGATGCGGGGATCCCAACCCGCGAGGCGCCGGCAACTTACGCCGATGACTGCTCGGCGAAGCGGACCTGTCCCTTTCGTGGGAGCAGAGCGATGCAACCGGCTCCGGCCATCCCAATCACGAATATTGCGCCGAGAGCGACATCGTAGGTTCCAGCGCTGTCGTGCATGGCGCCGACAAAGAACGGCAGGGTAGCCTGGCCCACCTGCCCGAACGGCCAGACAATGCCCATGACCCGGGCCAACGTACCCGTTCCGAACAGCTCGGCCGCCATCAACGGAATCAGCATGTAGTTCGCGCCCAGTCCGAACCCGAATGCCATGCCGAACAAATACGTCATCGAGGGCTGGTCGATCACAAACAGGAGCGGCACAGGAAGAGAGACCAGTAGGTAGGCAGCAACCATGACCCGCTTCTTACTGAGACGGTCGGCCAGCCATCCCGTGATGAGGCGGCCGGCCAAGCTCGATGCCAGAATCACGAAAGTGGTGTCGGCAACCAGCGTCGCTGCAAGGTCAGCGTCCAAGAACAGCAGCTTCATGTGCTGGTTGACAGAGCCGATCGCCGCGATACTGAGGAACGAGCCCACCGTGATTAGCCAGAACGGCCAAAGCTTCAAGAGCTGGCCGAAAGTCAGGGTCGAGGAGGTCGCCTCGCGCGACACTTCCGAGGCGGCTTCCGGTGCCAGCCCCATGTCCGATGGCCTGTCTCGCAGGACGAATAGGGCAACAGGAACAACCAGAAGGATCACGGCTCCCATGACCTGCAGGGCGACACGCCAGCCATACGCCTCGATCAACGGCCCGGCCACGAACTTCTGGGACATCGCGCCTCCGATGCCGAGTCCGAGGTACGCGAGGCCCATGGCCTTGCCGCGGTTGCGATTGAACCAGTTCGCGAGCAGCACCTGGCTCGGCACGGGCCCCGAGTACACGAATCCCACCATCACCAGGCACCAAGTAAATCGGTAGAAGGCGAGGGAGCCCTGCATCAAACCGAGGCAATTGAGCGCCACGGCGAATGACACAGCTCCGAAAACGATCAGCTTGCGCGGGCTGAAGCGATGCACGAGCAGTCCGCCGAGCGGGAGGATCAGCAACGTCGAGACGAAGAAGCCGGACGTCGTCTCGGCTCTGTCCCAGCCAAACTCTTCGATGTAGTGATCGTAGAAGAAGGGCATGGCATACATCGGCATGCCTACAGTCATCGCGAGGATGAAAAAGCAAGAGGCTGCTATGAGCCAGCCGTAATAGGGGCGGTCCTGCATGGTGCGGTCCGAGTCTATCCCACGCGAGAATCGGATTCAGTGCCAAGATCCGCCGCATGGAGCCCGCAGGATCCTAGAGCCGCGCCGGTGGGGCTCATTGCGCAGCTCTATGCCAAGCCGCCGACGGTGACGGCCGGCTCGGACGCAGAGAGATCCGCCCCGGATTCCCGTTGGGCTGCGTAGGCCTTCAGCATCCGCATGAACTCAGGCATGTACAAGTGCTGATCAAACCAGCCCCGGCCGCTGACCATGTTGCCGGAACGGACACAGCCCTCGTCGACGAAGGTGGCGCCGCACACTTCAATATCGAACTGGCACTTGGGTATCGTCGCCATGCGCTTGCCGGCGATCACGTTGGCGGTGGCAACGATCTCGGCTCCGTGGCAGACGACTGCGACGGGCTTGTCTTGCTCGAAGAAATGGCGCACGATGCGGATCAGGTCCTTGTCGTACCGGATGTACTCTGGCGCGCGACCACCGGTTAGGAACAGCCCGTCGTAGTCGTCCGCATCAAGGTCCCGGAACGCCACGGTGGCCTCGAGGTGATAGCTTGGCTGCTCTCGAGTGATGTCCCATCCCGGAGGGATCTCGTGCATCACCAAGGGATAGACACGGGCCTCCGGCCCCGAGATTACGGCTTGGTAGCCGTCCTCCTGGACGCGGTACACGGGGTAGAGCGTGTCCATCGCTTCGGCGGCATCGCCGATCGTGATCAGTACCTTCGGCATGGGAATCCTCCTTGCGCCTTCGTGCTCGAAGGCTTGCTTCGGGCTGCGAAACCGGCAGCAGCCGTTGGCTGCAATGCTCACCCGCGCCGTTTAGCCCTTCGTCCGTGCGACATTGTGGCACAGAATCCGCCCCAGTGCATGGCACGGTTACCCCGAAAGGGACTGTTCGGGCACTACTTGGCGCTGTCCTCTAGAGCCGAATCGCGACACTAGATGTGACGGGGCCTCTCCGCGAGCGAGTTCGTAAATCTGGATCAGCAAGTCGAACGGGACTATCGGGTCCTGACGGCTCGGACCCTGTCGGTCTGCCGCTATGCATGGATGGGCAAGCACGGGCCGGGACCTCGCGTCACCTCCGGATGCCGATGAGCAGCCCAGGGACTTGGCGGTATTGCCTCGCGAGCATTGCCTAGAGGACAGCGCGGCGCCCTGCTAACGTGAAGGGCGCACGCAAGGGGATGCCGCTTGCTGTTCGCCAGGATGACGCGGTCTAGATCGCTCGCGGTATGCACGGGCTAGCAACGCCTGACCCGGAGTGATCAACAGGCTTGCGAGTCGACGGAACACCCTAGCCCCACCCGGCAATACCCGCTTCCGCGCACGGTAATCCCCCCAGGACGCCTTGGCCAGATCTTCAGTCCAGTTCCCCATGCCGTCATGAAAGGCTGAGTTTCGCATGAAGTGCCCCCATTGGATCCACGTCGCTTTAGGATTGCTACTCCTCACTGGCAGCTGCGGGCCCAGCTCGGTGGAGTCAGGTAAACCGGACGCTCGGTCCGTAGCCGTCATTACGTCGGGCGGCTTCGCCGCGGCTTACAACGTGCTTGGCCCTCAATTCGAACAGGAGACGGGGATTCGCCTGATCTCGGCATACGGTGCATCCTCGGGCGGGGCCCCGGATTCCATACCGGAACGGCTTGCGCGGGGCGAGACGCCGGACCTGATCATTCTGTCTAGGCCGGCGCTCGACGCCCTGACGGAGCGCGGGGATGTGGTCGGAACGAGCCGGATCGATCTTGCAGACTCGAGGATCGGCATGGCGGTTATGAGCGGCGGACCAAGACCGGATATCGAGAACCCTGATGCCTTTGTCGCCACGCTGCTGGCGGCGCGGTCGATCGGCTACTCAGCAAGCGTAAGCGGAACCTACCTCTCCACCGAGCTCTTCCCGCGTCTCGGGATTTGGGAGCGACTCGAACCGAAGTCCAAGCGTATCGTGAGCGACCGCGTCGGTAACGTCGTAGCCCGCGGCGAGGTGGAGATCGGCTTCCAGCAGATCAGTGAGATTCTGCCGATCGAGGGCGTGGACTACGTCGGGCCGATTCCAGAGGAATTCCAGAAGGTGTCGACCTTCTCGGCGGGTTTGACCACCCGCGCCCGCAATCTCGAGGATGCCCGATCCCTGCTCGAGTACCTATCGTCGGAGAAGGTGGCTGAAGCCATTGCTGCTACAGGACTGGAACCCAGGGTGCGAGCCCAACAGCTCGCAGGCTCGCAAGGCGAGGCGCGATGGCACTGGACGCCGGAGACGACAAACACAGATGCGCTCGTTCACCTCGAATCGACCGGCTCGAACACGACCGTCGCCAGGGGAGGCAGTGTCAGACGAATCGAATAGGGCTGCCTGTGAAACGGAACTTCCTCGGCTTCGACGCAACCCCTGTTCCCGATGTCCGAGCCTCCGTAGTAGGTCGAATCGGTGTTCAGAAGCTCCTTCCAGGCACCGAGGCGGGGCACTCCGAGTCGGTACTCCCTGCGCGGGACAGGGGTGAAATGACAGACGACCAGTAGCGACTCGCTTGGATCGCGCCCGGTTCTCAGGAAACTCACGACACTCGCGTCGTGGTCTGCGCAGTCGATCCAGGAGAAGCCGCGATCCTCGGACTCGGTCAGATAGAGTGCAGTCCTCTGGCGATAGAGACGATTCAGGTCGCCGACAAGGCGCTGCACGCCGCGGTGCGAATCCTCGTCCAACAGATGCCAGTCGATGCTCCGGTCGTGATTCCACTCGGCTCGCTGGCCGATCTCGCTTCCCATGAACAGGAGCTTCTTCCCGGGATGGGCATACATATAGCCGTAGAGGAGCCTGAGGTTGGCGAACTTCTGCCAGTCGTCGCCGGGCATCTTATCGAGCAACGAACCCTTCATGTGGACGACTTCGTCGTGCGATAGGGGCAGGACGTAGTTCTCGCTGAAGGCGTAGAGCATGCTGAATGTGAGCCTGTCGTGGTGATGCTTGCGATAGACCGAGTCGTGGCTCATGTATTCGAGCATGTCGTGCATCCAGCCCATATTCCACTTGAATCCGAATCCTAGGCCCCCTTGAGAAACGGGCCGAGAGACGAGCGGCCACGCCGTGGATTCTTCCGCAATCGTCATGACGTCGGGGAACTGAGCGTAGACCGCCGCGTTGACGTGTCGCAGGAGTTCGATCGCCTCGATGTTCTCCTTGCCGCCGTACTGGTTCGGCACCCACTCGCCCTCTTCGCGGCCATAGTCTCGGTACAGCATCGAACTGACTGCGTCCACTCGAATGCCGTCGACATGGTACTTGTCCAGCCAGAACAGGGCGCTCGAGAGCAGGAAATTCGCGACTTCGTTCCTTCCGAAGTTGAAGACGAGGGTATCCCAATCCGGATGACGCCCTAGCTTTGGATCCATGTGCTCGTACAAGTGAGTGCCGTCGAAGCGAGCCAGCCCGTGCGCATCGTCCGGAAAATGCGCCGGAACCCAGTCGACGATCACGCCGATCCCGCGACGGTGCAACGCATCGACGAATGCCATGAAGTCGAGCGGAGAACCGAACCTGCTGGTCGGGGCGAAGTAACCGGTCGTCTGATAGCCCCAAGAACCGCCGAAGGGATGCTCGGTGACGGGCATCAGTTCGACATGCGTGAAGCCCATCGTGCGGATGTAGTCGGACAGTCGTTCGGCGAGCTCTCCGTAGGTCAGCCAGCGATCATGCTCTTCGGGGACGCGCATCCAGGAGCCGAGATGCACTTCGTATACTGCGAGCGGCGCGGCAGGCGTGTGCTTAGCTGCCCTGGAAGCCATCCAGTCTTCATCGCCCCACTGGTATGAATCCAGGTGGCACACCTTAGAGGCCGTTCGGGGAGCGAGTTCGGCGGCAAACGCGTAGGGATCCGCTTTTTCCGCGTAGTAGCCGAGTTCGCTGGATTCAACCTTGTACTTGTACAGGTCGCCATCGCCCGCGCCCTCGACAAATCCTTCCCAGACTCCCGAATCGCCGCGATTGCGCATCGGGTGCCGATCCGGGTTCCAGCCATTGAAGTCGCCGATTACCGAGACTCGATCCGCATTCGGTGCCCATACCGCGAAGCGGACACCGACTCGGCCGTCCAGTGCTGCGCGATGCGCGCCGAGACTCTCGTAGCTTTGGGAATGCGCACCTTGGGAAATGCGATCCAAGTCCCATGCGCTCAGGAACACGGCCTCCCTCATTTGGCCCATCCAGACTCCTTTCCGGAAACTAGCCGGAGCCGGTTCAGCTTCCCCAAGAAGCCCGCTATGGCCGGGTCGGACAGAATCCTCTCCAAGCTGTGTCGCGACCGGCGCTTCCAGTTGGGACGTTCCCGATCCGTGCCCGGAGTGTTCTGCGGCTCGAGCTCGCCCCAAAGGTCTTCTAAGGTCAAGATGACACATTCAGCATCGGACCTGGCCAAGCTCTCGAGGCACGCCGTCAGGACGGCATTCGGGGGCGAGTCCTTTGCATTGACACCGCCTTGTGCCCGGAAGTGCTCCAGCAGCGACTTCCTTAGCTGGTCCCGTCGCGTGCGGGCTTCCATGGCGTGCGTGGCGTCCAGCAGGCCGAGGTTTTCTTGATCGTCAATGTCCCCGCCCGACCAGAACGTCGCGAACATGGCAGTGTCGTGCGTGTTCAAGGATGCGACGGATTCGCTAGGCGGCGCGTTTACCGGCGGCTCGCGATCCCCGCGGAACTCGAACTGCGCAACGTAGGTCCGTCGCAGGCCGTGACTCGCCATGCGCTGGCGCACGTAGGAGGGAACAGTGCCGAGGTCCTCGCCGACGACCGATGCACCGTGGCGACGAGACTCAAGACACACGATGGCATAGAGCTCGTCGGCAGGGTACTGCACATAGACGCCCTGGTCACCGTCGAAGCCCTTGGGGATCCAGTACATCCGATGCAGGCCCATCATGTGGTCGATCCGCAGCACGCCTGCGTGTCGCAGGTGGTGGCGGATCGACGCGATGAAGTACTCGTGGCCGCCCTCCCTCGCAGTTCGAGGGTTCAGCGGCGCGAATCCCCAGTTCTGCCCCTTGCTGAAGAACCGGTCGGGTGGGGCTCCGCCGGCGGCATTCAGCACGAACGCCTCTGGATACCGGAAGCAATCGAATCCGAGCGGATGCGTGCCAAGCGGGAGATCGAGGTACAGCCCGGGCCCGCGCATCGACGCCCTTTCAGCCAGGGCGGCAAGCTGGCCATCGGCAAGCCATTGCGCGTAAGCGTGGTAGAGACAGGCAGGATCCGCGGTGTCGAAGGGTGCCGATCCGGGCCGACCGCGCTCGAAGCCAGCCCGGAACGCCGAATAGGCCTGCAACTCCGCGTTTCCTTCGACATGCTTGGCGAATCGGTCTTGGCGGTCTCCGCCGAGCCGCGCGGCAGCTCGTTCCAAGGCGGCCCGCTTGCAACGCATCAATCCGCGGTAGTCGACGTGCGGCGCGGAGGTTGGTTTGCCGATGCCGCCGAGTTCAGGCGACCACTCCGGCACCTCCTCGAGGTCGACGTAGAACTCGTTCCAGAAGCACCTGCTCACCGGCGTGTACGGACTCGGCGCGAACGGCTTGTCCAGAAACGCAGCGAGGAGAGGCAGCGTGCTCACAAGTCCCCCTCCTGAGTCCTGGATCCAGTCGGTCAGGCGGCCCAAGTCGGAGAAGGTCCCGGCGATCGGCGACGATCGAGAGTGCAGTGCGTACAGCGGGGCGAAGACGCCCCAAGTCCGCCGCAGCTCGGCGCATCGCCCGGGCGCCCGAATGATCAACGTTTCTGATTCGCGACGGGCGACTCGCAGCGAGAGCTTGTGGTATCCGGTGGGCAGCCGCCCGGGTATTGGCAGTCGGAGGGCGGCGAAGCGCCTCCCTTCGATCGTCACCAATCTCCGGAGCTTCAGCGAACCGATTGAAGCTGACCATTCGCATAGGTCCCCTTCTTCCGTGCGAAGCGTCGCTTCGACCCGACCGCCGGCAGCATCTTCGGGCAGGCGGATCACGCAGGCCGGTTCGCGATCGGTCCACGAGGCAGTGACCGGCCCGGCCAATCGTGTCCAAGTCCCGAGCCGCGCGAAGCGTGTTGCCTCGTCGAGTCTATCGGTCCGCCCGATCTCCGCCCCCAGTTCGGCCAGAACGGCGCGCAAGGCTTCGCAGCTGGGTTGCCGGTCATGCCGGAAGCCGTCTCTATGCACCGGCAGCACACCGTAGAGCCGAGCCAGCCGCTGCAAGCTTCCTACCTGCATTCGAGCCGCTCTTGTCGATTCAACCGCATTCGGGTCTGGCAATCAATCGGCTTCCAATACCGGCGCCGTCCGGGCCGGACTCGTCATGGCTCGATACGGCTTTCAGGACCGCCATGCTCCGATCCAGCATCGCGTAGGTCTCGCCGACGGTCTCGTCCCCGCCGAATCGCGAGTTCGTGGTGTCGAGTATCACAGTCCATGGCTCCGCCGGGATCGAGAAGCGCTGAGGCCGCGACGAACCGTTGAACAGAAGCAGGTACCAGCTTCGATCCGCCGCGATCAGCGATCCGAAACACTTCAGCCTGGGGCCTCGCCAATCCGGCTCCGACATCTCCATGCCATCCTGCCGCAACCAAGTCACGTCCTTGCATCCGGTGGCCGGGTGAGGCATTCCGTCGAAGAACTTCTCACGTCGAAAGGCGGGCTCCGAGCTGCGCAAGCGAATCAGCGACCGCACGAAGTCCACAAGCGAGTGCCTCTCAGCAAGGCTCCAGTCCACCCAGTTGGTTTCGTTGTCCTGGCAGTACGCATTGTTATTCCCCCGCTGAGTGCGGCCGAACTCGTCGCCTGCCACGAGCATCGGAATGCCTTGCGAGAGCATCAGGGTAGCGAGAAGGTTGCGTCGCTGCCGGTCCCTGAGCGCTTTGATCGCAGGGGACGACGAGGGACCCTCGACCCCGCAATTCGAAGCGTAGTTGCAGCGTTCGCCGTCGCGATCGCCCTCCATGTTGGCTTCGTTGCGCTTGCGGCTGTAGCTCACCAGATCCATGAGGGTGAAGCCATCGTGGGAGGTCACGAAATTAATGGCGGATTGTGGCAGCCGCATGCGCGGGCCGAAAATGTCGCTGCTCCCCGCAACGCGGGTAGCAAGCGCCGGGGCTGAGCCCGAGCCCACAAGCCAGTACCGCCTAGTGTCGTCGCGGAAACAGCGATTCCACTCCGACCATCTGAATGGGAAGTTTCCGAGCTGGTCGCTATCCGGAGCGTTCACATCCCAAGGCTCGGCAATGAGCTTGATGCCCTGAAGAGCGGGGTCCTGGCTGATCGCCGACAGCAGCGGCGCGCTGCGATCGAAGGCAGGCCCGGTGCGTCCCAGCGAAGCCGCTAGATCGAATCGGAACCCGTCCACCCCCATCTCCTCGACCCAGTAGCGCAAGCTGTCGAGCACAAGTCGGACGACAGCTGGATGGAATGTGTTCAGCGTGTTGCCGCAACCTGAGAAATCGAGGTACTTGCGCTGGTCGCTGGGGTCCAGGCGGTAGTACGAAGAATTGTCGATGCCGCGGAACGAAAGCGTGGGCCCCTCGTGGCCAAGCTCGGCGGTGTGATTGTAGACGACGTCAAGGATGATCTCGATACCGCTCTCGTGGAATCGGCGCACCATGTCTCGGAACTCGTCCACCGCGCCCTCCCCCGGTACGGACGAATAGCTCGGTTCAGGAGCGAAGTACGCCAGTGGCTGGTAGCCCCAGTAGTTCGTAAGGCCCGCCTTCTCCAGCCAGTGGTCGTCCACGTGATGCAGCACCGGCAGCAGTTCCACGGCAGTCACGCCCAGGCTGCACAGGTATTCGAGAACTGGCTCGGAGGCAAGACCGGCGTAGGTCCCGCGCTGGCTCGGCGCCACGGCCGGATTGAGCTTGGTGAACCCGCTGACGTGCAGCTCGTAAATCACCGTGTTCCTCCAGCTCGTGCGCGGACGATTCGTTTCCAAGCCAGACGACGGACTGCGCACGACAATGCCGAGCGGCGAATCAGCGCCGCTAGCCATCCGATTCGGGGCCGCCGAGAGACTGGACGGATCAGGGCAGGCTGCAGCGTCGTAGGAATACAGGGACGGGGTCCAACGCGGCCGTCGAGCGATCGCACGCGCGTACGGATCTAGAACGACCTTGCTCGAGTCGAACCGATGCCCGCGTTCGGGCGCCCACGGCCCGTCGACGCGGTAGCCGTAAATCTGTCCGGGACCGACCTCTTCGAAGAACCCGTGGAACACCTCGTTCGTACGCCCGCCAAGGGGCAGCACCTCGGAGGGCACAGCGGCCTCGGCCGAATCGAACAGACACACTTCGACGGCCTCGGCATGCGCCGAAAACAGTGCGAAGTTGGTGCCTTCTGGACTGGCCCTGGCGCCGAGAGGGTAGGGCGATCCTTGCGATGCCGCTCTGCTCATGAACACATCCGCGACGACCTGGATCCCCTACACCAAGTGTGCCCGGCCGGTCGGGACGAACCTAGCTTGACCGCGCTTGACGGCGCGTATATCATGATCAAAGAGGCTGCTCAGTCCGCAGCGGCTCGGGTGGGGGTATTGTATCTCCGAATTCCGATGCCTTCCTAGCGAGCGCTAGCCATTAGGTTCCGGTGCTTCGAGATGCCTTTCGCGTGGGAGGCTGGCTTTCCAGCCGAAGGTGTCCTTCGGTATTCGCGCAAGCACCGAGAGTCTCGGACGGTTTGAAACCATGCCGCAACACAAGAACAGCTGCCAAACTGCATCATCCCACATCGTCCACGTCGCCCGGGAGTGCTCTGGGATCGCGTCCGCGGGAGGCGTCGGGGACGTCGTCCTGCAACTCGCTCTCGAATGCGTGCGCGAGGGGCATCAGACCACGATCATTCTCCCTCACTACGGGCGCTTCAGCCGGGAACGGCAGGAAGCGATCGCGGACCGTGTCGCGTCGATGCTTCCTTGGTACGAAAGCGAGGTGCGGTTTCCCGGACCCTTAGCACTTGACGTGCCGATGGCGTACTCTGACGAGCCGAATCGGACCGAACCGACGGCAGTGGAAACGATCGAGTTTTGCGGATCCGTGACGCTTACGATCGCCTTCGTAGTGGCAGACCGGTTCGTCGGCAAGGAGAAGCCCTATACCTACACGTCGGCCGAGGCGAAGGCCATCCTGCACGCTCCACCCCACGCAAATGCGGCGTGCGGAGCCGAACTGCCTCCAAGGGACTTCGGCATCGAGGAAGGCAGCGGCCATTTCGATTACTTCGCGATGAACGTGCTGCTGCAAAAGGCGGCGCTGATGTGGATGGAACGGAAAGCCGGGCCCCGTGTGGCAGTCCACTGCCACGACGCGCACACGGCGATGCTGCCAATGATGGCCAAGCATGCGGAGCCGCCTTCCCTGTGCGCAGAGCACCAATACGTAGTGACAGCCCACAACTGCGGGGTGGCCTACCGCCAGCGCAGCTGGGACATCGACTACGTCACCGCCGTCAGCGGCCTGCCTAGGCCGGCCGTCACGCAGTGCGTGATCGACGGGGAGTTCGACCCGTTCGGGGCTGCGGCCCTATACGCAGACCACCTGACGACCGTCAGCGACGGCTACGCGTGGGAGGTCCAAGGCGCCCGCCTCGAAAGTTCGGGCGGTGACCCCGAGGTACGGGGGTTCTCGGAGTTCCTCGCGCAGAACTCGGTCCCAATCAAAGGGATCGTGAACGGCGTCGCTGCGGAGCTCAAGGGGCCGGAGGCGATCCGCAACGAACTGGGAAGGAGGGTCCAGAACATCGAGGGCTTCGCTTGGAAGCCCGCATTCCGCAAGCGCTTCATTCAGCGAATCTCCCGCAGGGATGTCGATCCTAGTTGGGGCATCCTCCCGGATGACCGCCACGGCCACCTCAAACGGCTGCCTAGAGAAGGATGCCTTTTCTCATTCGTCGGCCGCTGGACCAGCCAGAAAGGCGTCGACATCATCGTTCGGGCCGCGCAGGAGGTGCTGGGTTCCCAACCCGAAGCCGGCCTGTGCGTCCTCGGCGAAGGAAACCAGCCGTTCGTCTTTGCGAGTCTGCTTCGTCTCGTCGAGGAGTTTCCGGGCCGGGTCGTCGTTATCAAGGGATTCAGCGGGCAGCTCGCCGCCAGCATATACGCGGCGGGCGACTTCTTTCTCGTGCCGTCGCGGTTCGAGCCGTGCGGATTGATCGACATGATCGCCCAGCTGAACGGGAACATCCCGATCGCTAACCAAGTCGGCGGCCTGTCCAAAGTGATCGACGGCACGACCGGAATCGGCTATTTCGCGACCAACGACCGGCAGAATCTGCGCGGCTTGGTGCGTTCGATGCATCGCGCACTCGACGTGTTCGCCGACTCGAAGCGGTACGCCCGTATGCAGTTCGACGCGAATCGGGAAGTCCGCGAAAACTATGATTGGAAGTCCGTACTGGCTAGGTACGCACCGCTTTACGGCATCCAGGCGAAGGCGCCCAAGCGAATACCCCGGCCGGCCACGGTTCGCGCTGCCGTCGCAGCATAGCCCGTCTAGCCCCATATGACACACGAATCTGACATGGTGCTCGCGGAAGCGCGCCCCCGAAAATCGACCCGAAAGTCCGCCGAGCATGCACCTGGCCCCGGCCTGAGCAGTCCGGGGAGTCCTGAGCGCCGTGGACGGCCCGCTCGAATCGCGTATTTTTCCATGGAGGTCGGATTGGAGTCTTCGATTCCGACCTACTCGGGCGGACTGGGCGTGCTTGCAGGAGACACCCTGCGCTCCGCGGCGGATCTCGGACTCGGCGTGGTCGGCGTCACGCTCTTGTACAGAAGGGGATACTTCCGGCAGCGGATCAGTGTCGAGGGCGAGCAGGTGGAAGTCCCGGTCGAGTGGTCACCGAGTCAAGCACTCGACCGCATGGCTGCCAAGGCCTCGGTGACTATCGAGGGCCGCGAAGTCGCCATCGGCTGCTGGCGCTATTGCATCGAAGGAGTTGGCGGACACGTGGTTCCCGTCTACTTGCTCGACAGCGACCTAGACGAGAATGCCGAGGCCGACCGGGAACTGACGTACTACCTCTACGGCGGCGACGAACGCTACCGCCTGTGCCAAGAGACAATCCTTGGCATCGGGGGACAGAAGATCCTTGCGGAACTGGGCCACAGCAATGTCGACGTCTTCCACATGAACGAGGGCCACTCGTCGCTGCTCGGCCTCTCACTTCTGGAGCGCCAGCTGAAGGCCAGGGGTGCGCGGCGCGTCACGAAGAGAGACATGGCAGCGGTGCGCAAACAGTGCGTCTTCACCACGCATACGCCGGTGCCGGCCGGCCACGACCGCTTTCATCGATCCATCGTGGATCAGGTCCTGGGCAAGGCCCGGACGGACCTGATGGCGGGAGCCCACATCCTGGACGGCGACATGCTGAACATGACGAAGCTAGCGCTCGAGTGCTCTCGCTACGTCAACGGCGTGGCCAGGATCCACCAGTTCGTCTCGCAGGAGATGTTTCCGAAGTACCGGATTCGCGGAGTGACCAACGGAGTCCACGCCGTCACGTGGTCAGCGCCCGCCCTGCAGGACCTGTTCGACAGGCACATTCCCGAATGGCGTGGCGATAACGCCTATCTTCGCCATGCATGCGACATCCCGCTGGAGGATCTCGTCGCAGCCCATCACGAAGCCAAGCGGAAGCTGCTCGACCTCGTGAAAGTGACGACCGGAGACGCGCTTGACGAATCGGTCTTCACGATAGGCTTCGCGCGGCGGGCCACGCCGTACAAGCGAGGTGACCTTCTGTTCCAGAACCTTGATCGGCTGCGATGGATCGCTCGGCGGGCAGGGCCCTTCCAGCTGGTGTTCGGCGGCAAGGCGCATCCGCGGGACGAAGGCGGCAAGCGCATGATTCGCGTCGTGCACGAAGCCGCGGAGGCACTGGCAGGCGCGGTCAAGATCGTCTACATCGAGAACTACGAAATGGACCTGGGGCGGGTCCTGACGAGCGGAACCGACCTCTGGCTGAACTCTCCGGAGAAGACGCGCGAAGCCTCGGGAACGAGTGGCATGAAAGCTGCCCTGAACGGGGTGCCCAGCCTGAGCGTGCTCGACGGCTGGTGGCTAGAGGGCCATGTCGAAGACGTGACCGGATGGTCGGCCGCGAATTACCGCGGAGCTCCCGACGACGAGGCGAGCGTTGCATACGCCCTATACGACAAGCTGGAGCGCGTTGTCATTCCGCTCTTCTACGAGCGTCCGAAGGCATACGCCGAAGTGATGCGGTCGGCGATCGCGCTGAACGGTTCGTACTTCAACACGCAGCGGATGGTATCGCAGTACATGATGAACGCCTACGCCGGCGCATAGTAGTAGGGCCTGGCCGGGCCGACACCTCCGCGCCACCAATTTAGGGAACGTCGCACGTCTCCGAGCGCTTTCGATTGTCACCGCTAGCGAGAGCCCGGAGCGCCTCCTCGGAGCCCCTCGATAGTCGCCAGTGACTGGATTACCTCGGGATCGTCGGGCCGGATTTCCGACGCTCGCCTGAGTTCGGGCTCCGCTCGCTCCAAATCGCCGGAACGAGCGTAGATCAAGCCGAGATTCTTGTGCAGCAGGAATTCCGTCCGGCATCCCTTGCACGTCTCGATCGCCTCTTTCAGCTGTTCGATCGCCTTGGCGACATCCCCAGCTTGGAGCGATGCCAGGGCGAAGTTCCCGAGGGTATCGGCACGATCCACGATGCGACGCTGCGACTGCGATTCCTGGAACCGCTCCTGGTAGCGTCGCGCGGCCTCGGAATCGTCCCTCCGCAATTCGCGGAACAGATTGTAGAGCGCTTCCCTATGGTCCGGATCCAGTTCCACGGCTCGCTTCCAGCGACTGATCGCGGAGAGTCGGTTCCCCAGAGCCAGTTCCGCCTGGCCAAGCTCGTAGTGCCCGCGGCCGTCCTCCGGCTTGAGGTCGATGTAACGTCGCCAGAGTTCCGCCACCTCGGTCGCATTCCCAAGGCGCTGCTCGGCCAAGGCTAGGAAATAGATAGCATCCGCATGGTTCGCGTCAAGCCCGACAGCCGCTTTCAAATCCTTTCGCGCTTCCTCGGCCCTGCCCAATTGGACTAGCATTCGGCCGCGGTTGAAGCGCGCTGCAGGCGATTCCGGAGCGAGATCCGCGGCTTGGGTGAAGACCTCGAGGGCGTCGTCGGTCTTGTGGGCATCGGCGAGGGCGATTCCGAGATTCAGCCGCGCCTCGGCAGAATCCGGATCGATGGCAACCACCTTGCGCAAGGTGGCCGCCGATTCCTCGGCTCGGCCGAGACGGGCCTGGATCATTCCCAGCGCAGTGAGTGCCTTGGCACTACGGGGATCGAGCCGGACCGACTCCAGGACGTGAGTCTCCGCTTCTTCGAACATCTCCTGTCCGGCAAGCAGCAGGCCAAGATTGACGCGGGCCTGGACGTAGTCGCCGTCATCCTCGATCGCTCGCCGGAAGTGGCGCGCGGCTTCATCGGTTCGTCCCTGGCGACCGTAGAGCACGCCGAGATTGTTGTGCGCTTCCGCGTATTGCGGCTCGATTCGCACCGCTTCGCGCAGGGCTTGCTCGGCTTGCGGGAACCAAGCGATGTTCAGATAGAGCACCCCTAGATCGTTGTGAGCCCTCTCCATGCTGGGATCCAGCTCCAACGCCTTCTTGAGGGCGTCGAGCTGGCTCCCCTTGTTGCCAAGCGCGGAGTGGGCTAGCGAGATGTCGTAGTGGTACCTGGCATCTGAGGGACTCAGGCGAATCGCTTCCTCGTACTCGGCAACCGCCTGGGCGGGATCGCCCGAATCGAGAGCGGCATTTCCCCGGGACGCGGCGCTCTCGGCCTGGCTGTTCTTCAAATCGGCCTGCTTCCGATCCTGGAACGCACGCAATTCCTCCCGCGCCTCTGCCTCCTCGCTCTGCGCTCGCAGGACGCGTCCGAGCTGGAAGCGGATGTCCGCGGATGCGGGATCGAGTTCCTTGGCCGTCTCGAGGTGCAACCTCGCTTCACTCCACTTCTCCTGCCGCGCGAGCACGAACCCAAGGTTGTAGCGGGTGTCAGAGTGCTCCGGGCGCACCTCAGCTGCGCGGCGAAGACTGCCCTCCGCCTCGGCATACTTGCCGATTCCTCGAAGCGCGACTCCCCGCAAGTGACGGAGCTCGAACTCGTCCACGGAGGCTGGCCTCGTCGATGAATACCGGGCGACCAATTCGAGAACCTCCTGGTGCTTGTGGAAGTTTGCGAGCGCCTTCGCAGCCGCTATGCGCGCCATGTCGTTAGCCGGGTCCAACTCGAGCACCCGGCGATAGTGGTCGGCGGCCGCGGGGAAGTTCTCAGTTCGGGCGTACGCAGTCGCCAGGTTGAAATGCGCGCTGGGCAAGCTTGGATGCGCCCCGACCACCTCGGAGAGGACCGAGATCGCTTCCTGGAATTTTCCATCGGCGGCAAGCGCCGCGCCCATCATCATGGGAATCTCGGCGCTTTGCGGGTCGACATCCCGGGCTCTTTCGAGGTAGCCCAGGGCTGCCGAGGAGCGGCGCTGCTGCATCCGCACGCGAGCCATGCCGAACAGCGCCTGGACGGAATCCGGGCGAAGACGCAGCGCATCCTCGATCGCGGGTTCCGCAGCTGTTGGGTCCTCAATCTCGAGAAGGACGAATCCCCAGGCGAGCTTGGCCTCGAATGAGTCCGGATTCAGCCTAGCCGCAGCAGCGAGGTGCTTGGATGCATCTCGCGGCTTGCCGGATTTCGCCAGCAGCAACCCGAGGTTGAATTGCGGCTCCCAGTAGGTGGCGTCCAGCTCGACAGATCTCAGGAAGGCGTCGACTGCGCACTCGGTGAGTCCACGCCCGGCGTACGAGCCACCGAGCGCGTTGAAGAGGCCAGCCGACGGATCAGCCGCAAGAGCCGCCTGCAGTTCGGCGGGCGGGTCGCACTGCGGCTGCGCGAACAGACCTGCGGAATACACGAACAGCAACCCGACAGGGGACACGGGCGTCCGCCACTTGAGCAAGAAGCCGAACATAGCTACTTGAAGATTCTACGCGACGATGCCGCTCAACGACAAACAGCCCTCGAGGGCGTTCCGAAAGTCGGCGTGTTGAACGCATTGAACAACTCGAGGCGAAATTCGACGTATTTCGTAACTGCCCAGGTACACGGCTTCGGTTGAGTTGCGACGACGAGGGCGGCGGGCAGTGGGGCATAGGTAGCGGAACAGAACAGGCGGACAGGGGCCGGGGATGGCGGCGATTGGCAAGCGCTAGTGGAAGAGTCCGGCGGCGAGCATGATTGTGGGCAGACCGATCGTGTCGGCACGCAGTTTACACAGACAGACAAAACATGTATATATAAGAATGTTGCAAGCGCACAGGCGCTGGCGAGAGCATGCCGGGACAGTCCGAGGCAGAGCGGCGACAGGCGGGCGGGGACGTGCGCCTGGAGGACTTGCAAGCCGAGAACGAGCAGCTGCGGGCCACCCTCGAGCGCAAGGAGGCGGAGATTGCCGGCTTGCGGCAGCGCCTGGAGGAACTGGAGCGCCGAGTGGGGCTGAACAGCAGCAACAGCGGCAAGCCGCCGTCGAGCGACGGGCCAGCCAAGCCGCCGGCGCAGCAGCGCACGAAGAGCCAGCGGGGCCGCTCCGGCAAGCGCTCGGGCGGGCAGCGGGGGCACAAGGGCTCGACCTTGCGCCAGACAGACAGCCCGGATCGGATCCAGACCCACCTGCCGCCGAGTTGCGGGGCGTGCTCGGCGCCGCTGGCGGCGGCCGACACGCAGGGCGAGCCCCTGCGGCGGCAGGTGTTCGACCTGCCCGCGCCCCAGCCTCCGGTGGTGACCGAGCATCAGGCGTTTGCCTGCCGCTGCGGATCCTGTGGCCGTGTGACGCGGGCGGCGTTCCCGGAAGGGGTGGGTGCGCCCGTGCAGTACGGCCCGCGGATCGCCGCCGTCGCGGTCTACCTGCAAAACGGGCACTTCCTGCCCGAAGAGCGCTTGGCAGAGGTCTTCCAGGACCTGTTCGGGGTCGCGGTTTGCTCCGCGACACTGGCGGGGATGACGCGCAAGGCGGCGGAGCGCTGGCGGAGCTGCAGCGAGCGCGTACGCGACATGATCGTGAGCCTGGACGGGGCGAAGCATCTGGACGAGACGGGCTTCCGGATCGGGGGGAAGACGCAGTGGCTGCATGTGATCAGCACGCGCTGGCTGACGTTCTACCGCACAAGCCCGCGGCGGGGCAGCCTGCTGGAGGGCCTGCGGGGCATTCTGGTGCACGATCACTGGAAGCCGTACTTCACCGTCCGGGACGTGCTGCACAGCCTGTGCAATGCGCATCATTGGCGAGAACTGCAAGCGCTAGTCGAGATCGACAGGGAGGACTGGGCGCGACGGATGCAGCTGTTGCTCAGACGGGCGAACCGGGCGGTGAGGATGGCTCTCGAGCGGGGTGTTCCGCTGCCGCGGGCGCTGGTGGAGCAGATTCAGCGCCGCTACGACCAGTGGGTCGGGGAAGCGCTGGCTTATCACGAGGCGCAGCCGCCGCTGCGACCGCCGCAGAAAGGTCGGCGGGGGCGCAAGAAGCGTCGGCCGGGACACAATCTCGCGTTGCGGCTGCGGGACCGCAAGCAAGACGTGCTGCGCTTCGTCAGCGATCCCGGTGTCCCCTTCACCAACAACCAGGCGGAGCAGGACCTGCGGATGATGAAGCTGCGCATGAAGATCTCCGGCGGGTTCCGGTCCGAGCAGGGAGCGCAGGATTTCGCCACGTTGCGCAGCGTGCTCTCGACCGCGCGGAAGCAAGGCCGCAACCGCGTCGAGGCCCTCTTGCAAGGGCCGGAGGTCCTGCTCGCAGGACTGAAATTCTAGCTGCCGCCCCGAGTCCCGATCGTCCGCCCCGGACTGCACCTTGTCAAGGCCGACGCACGCTCCACTCATCTAGTACTTGCGCAGGTCATCGGACCTACCTGGGCAGTTACCGTATTTCACCTCCGAGAATGGGAACTGCTTCAACAGTGACAGGTCGAAGTTCGACACGCCGTCCGGACGTTGTGTCGACCCGAGTTGACGAACTGTCGGATGCTCGTGCCGGGGACGAAGTCCGGCCCGTCCAAGTTCCCCGTGTTGATCCATCGAGCCGTTGTCGGATTCGAGATTTCTACGTCTCCTATGACGACCGGTCTTGCATAGCAACCGGTATTGCCCGTGTGTTCGTGATGTCCCCGTTGACAATGCCGCCGAGCGCTCCGCCGAATTCGGGATCGTCGTTATGGGCGTTGACCTTGAACTACTGGGTGATGTCGATGATCAGAAGCTCCGCGTAAGTGCTCACGAACGCGGCCTGATTGAAGACGCCGTCGAGCATGAAGAGGTTCGAGCGGTTCCTCTGGCCGTTTGCGGCGGGGAACTGTAATTCCCCGATCGGCCGAGCCGTGAACCCTCCCGGGTTCTGCGACACGCTGACGGACGTGACGCCAGGCGTCAGTTCCAACTGCTTGGTGAAGTTCCGTCCGTTCAGCGACAGGTCGACGACCTGCTGCTCCCTCATCGCCGATCCGAGTTCCGCAGAGGATGCCTACAGTTGCGCTCCCTATGCTTCGACGGTGACTGTCTCGGTAACGGCTCCGACTTCAAGTGAGAAATCGAAGGTCGCTGTCTGGTTGACGACCAGTGAGAACGGGTTGACCACTGAGGTCTGAAAGCAGTTGGAGACGCAGGACAGAGTGTACACGCCCGGCTGGAGATTGCTGAAGCGGTACACGCCTGCGTTGTTCGACGCTGACTGCTGCTCGAGGCCGGTCTCGACATTGGATATCGAGGCCTCTTCACCTGGGACGACGGCCCCAGTTGAGTCACGAACGGTGCCGTTGGCGATCGCCGTGGGAATCTGCGCGTGGGACGACGGCGCCATGCCGGTCAGCAAGGCCAAGAGCATCGCCAGCGCTACGAGTGGAACGAATCGAAAATTCGCGAACATTTCCATCTCCTCTTGAGTCTTCTCCCCCTCGAAGTTCCAACCCTCCGGCGAACCTACCAAGTCAGGGTCTCGAGTAACGCGGACTGAGGTGGTGCCGGAATTTCGGACAGTGAGTAAGAGGTGGATTTCGCCAGGGTTGAAAGGAGTCAACGGTGGCGAAGAGACGGAAGTTCACGGCGGGATTCAAGGCACGGGTAGCGAAGGAAGCGTTGCGGGGGGACAAGACGGTTCAGCAGATCGCGGCCAGGCACGACGTGCATCCGAACCAGGTGAGCCAGTGGAAGCGCAAGACGAGTGAAGGACTGGTCGAGCTGTTCGAAAGGGGTCCTCGGGGCGAGCGGCAGGAGCTGGAGGCGGAGATTAAGGAGCTGCACGAGAAGATCGGGCAGCTGGTGGCGGAGCGGGATTTTTTGAAGCGCGCGTGGGAACGCTGAGCCGGGCCACGCGCAAGCGTCTGGTGCAGCGGAGCCATCCGCAGGCGAGCCTCAGCCTGCAGTGCTGGCTCTTGGGGCTGAGCGCGGCGGAGCTGGAGCTGATGCGCTGATTGGACGAGCTGTACACGGCGCATCCGTTTAACGGAAGCCGGCAGATGAGCCGGCACCTGGAGCGGGAGGGCTGGCGAGCCGGGCGGCGACGGGTGCGGCGGCTGATGCGCACGATGGGGCTGGCGGCGCTCTACTGCCGGCCGCGCTGCAGCGAGCCGCATCCGGGACACCGGATCTACCCCTATCTGCTGCGCAACCTGGCGGTGGGGTGGACCGACCAGGAGTTGTGGCGCTCCATGCCGGGGGCCGGCAGCGAAAAGGGCCCCTACGTGGGAAGGGCACATGAGAAAGCCTAGGACAGCCGTTCCGTTCCGGGCGTCGGGCTCCTGTCGCTCCGCTCCCTCCGCCCAACGCCCCACGCAGGATCGCAACGGTGGGGGGAAGTCCGCGAAACCAGCGGTGGATCTCCCCCAAAATTGTGCACTTTTCGTTTGTCATTGACAGACGGTCGCGGAGAGATTCCGGTCCGCGGTGTAGATTTGCAAGCTGGCCTGCAAGCCGGACCCGATGCCGATCTCCGTGACCGGCCGGAACCAGCGTAGAGCGATCCGGCCCAGCTTCCAGTCCTACCGTAAAAGGCGCGGTCTTTGAACGGCGAGAGCTACAACTGGACGACCTTGCAGGAAGCCGGGTACTGAAGCGGACATCCGGACCGGATCGATCGTGAGACCCCGAAGAAGGGCGCTAGGTCGGTCGCGAATCGCCGGACTACGCACAGGAGAAACTGCAGGCGGAGATGAATTCGATGCTCACGGCTGCCGTCGACGGATTGGCCGCGATCCGTTGCGGCACGCGCACTTCGCGGAATTGCCGGACCGCGATCTCTCGCAGAACCATTTCACGCTATTTTTCCTAATCCTTGCCGCCGTAGCCTTTCCAGGCCCAGATTCGGCAACCCACGTAAGGGGCTTCCAAGCGGCCGATGCGCCGATCATAGGGTGTGCGGGGCATCCAGACGTTCCCCGCCCAGCCATCCAAGGCCAATGCCGCCATGTCGCCCGGCTTTCAGGCTGATGCCTTGCTGGGCGACCCTCGCGCTCAGGTGCTCAGAATCAGACTTCCGAACATGGTGAACCTTCCTGCCGATAGGAGCTCCGGGATAAGTCACTAGCCGACAGGGACTTCCGCAATTGCAGCGCCGGTTCGAACGGGCTTGACCTCCCGCGCATGACTAGTTTATAATGTCAGCATGAATGGCCCGATCCCCCAGCCCTCCGGCCTGCCTGCCTCCCTGGATCTCCAGCCCCCGGCGGCCGTCCCTGTCAATTCCCGCCTCAGCCTGGTCTTCGACGGCAACCTCGTCGTCTACTTCCTCTTCACCGTCCCCTTCGCTTCCCACCCCGCCGACGACACCCACGCCCGCAATCGCTGGCTCGCCCACTGTGCCCTGCACAATCTGGCCACCCTCGCCGAGCTCGCCCGTGCCTTCCACATCAGCTCCCGCACTGTCCTGCGCGCCCGCCAGCTCCTCGAGCGCGAGGGCGAAGCCGGCTTCGCCCCGCGGCACAAGGCCCGCCGCCGCCACGGCATCGTGGATCCGGACATCCTTCTGCGCGCCGCGCGCATGCTGGCCTCCGGCTCCAGCCTGCGCCAGACCGCCCGCGCGCTCGATCTGTGCTTCGAGACCTTGCGCACCTATCGCCGGCGGGGCCTGCTGCCGGCCGTCGAAGCGACTCCGCCGCCCGCCTCGCAAGCCGCGCCCCCCGCACCGCCGCCGCCCGGGACCGACACGCCGACGGGGTCCGCCGAGCAGCTCCCGCCCCCGTCCGGGCTGGACCGCGAGCAGCGCAACCGGCGCGACGCGCAGGCCCCGCAAGGGAGGGCGACCCACGACACGCAGGGACGCGTCGAGGCCAGTCCGGGGCTGCTCACCGAGCGCGAGCCGCGCTTCGAGGCCCCTGTCTCGGCCGTGGCCGGCGGCGGCGTGCTGGCGGCCCTGCCCGCGCTGCTGGCCGAGGGCCTGCTGGCACAGCGCGGCCTGCTGCGGCTGCCGCCGGGCTTCTACGGCGTGCAATCGATTCTGCTCACGCTGGCCTTCCTGCTGCTGCTGCGTGTGCGGCGCGCCGAGCGGCTCGGTTACGAGCAGCCCGGGGAATGGGGACAGCTGCTGGGCCTGGACCGCTGTCCCTGTCCGCGCACGCTGCGGCGGCGGCTGCGCCAGCTGGTGGCGGCCCCGGAGGCGCTGGCGAGATGGCGCGGGGCGCTGGCGCAGGACTGGTGCGCGCAGGATGAGGATGCGGTCGCCACGCTGTACGTGGATGGGCACGTGAAGGTCTACACGGGCCGGGGCAAGTTGCCGAAGCAGTTCGTGCCGCGCCAGAAGCTGTGCCTGCCGGGGTCGACCAGCTACTGGGTGAACGCGCTGGGCGGGGCACCGCTGCTATGCGTGCACAAGGCGGTCGACAGCTCGCTAGTGGCGGAGATCCGGGACGGGATCGTGCCGCGTCTGAAGGAGCTGGGGGTGCTGGCCGGGGAGGTGGACCCGCAACGGCCGCGGCTGACGCTGGTATTCGACCGGGAGGGCTGGAGCCCGGCCCTGTTCGCGGAGTTGCGGCAGCAGGGGATCGCGGTCATCAGTTGGCGCAAGGGCCGGCAGGAGGGGCGCTGGCCGAGGCCGGAGTTCCGGCCGACGACCCTGCGCCTGCCGGGGCCGCTGGGGGTGGTCCGGCTGGAGGGCCACGCGGCCGAGCGGGAGGTCGTGCTGGGCGCGCACGGCACGGTGCGCGAGATCCGCTTCTGGATTGACCGGCGCCTGCCGCTGGCAGGTCGCAACGGCCAGCCGCGCAAGCCGCAGGAACGGTCGGGCGAGCCGCGAGCGGGGCGGCGCCAGCCGGCGGCGATCACGACGCATCCGGGCCTGCCGCTGGAGCAGGTGGCGGGCCTGCTGCGCGCGCGCTGGACGCAGGAGAACTTCTTCAAGTACATGCGCGAGGAGTTCGGGCTCGACACCCTGGCGGACCGCACGCTGGAGGACGTCGACGCCGACGAGCGGGTGGTCAACCCGCAATGGCGCTACCTCGACAACGCCGTGGAGCGGCGGCAGGCGCAGCTGGGGACCCTGCACCGGCGCCTGGCGGAAGCCCCGCGCGGGTCGCAGGAAGCGCAGGATCTGAAGGAGCAGGTCGCGACGACAAGCCGCTACCTGGAGGGGCTGCGGACCGCACGCCGGGAGGTCGACCACTGGGTGCGAGCGGGCGACCTGCCCGAGGAGGATCGCCTCAAGGCGCTGGCCGAGCCGATGCGGGGGCTGCTCGACGCGGTGCGCATGATCGCCTACCGGGCGGAGACGCGCTTGGCGGGGGCGGTCGCGCCGGGCCTGAGCCGGCCGGAGACCGCCCGCCTGCTGGTCAAGGCGCTGTTCCGCAGCGACGCGAGCCTGCTCCCGGATCCGGACGCCGGCACGCTGACGGTCCGGCTGATGCATCAGGCGAGCCGGGGCCGGGACATCGCTCTGGCCCCTCTCCTGAAGGAACTCAATCAGACCCGAACGGTATATCCGGGCACCAACCTGCGCCTCGTGTACGAGATCCTCCCGACCGATCCTGACGAAGCGGACGGACCTGCCGCCAGCTAGCCCACTGGACTGAATCGGGTCCAATTAGTGACACGCAAAACCGGTCGCATGTTCGGAAGTCTGAGAATAGCCCTGGTCGTGCAGCAGGGTCGGCTACTCTCAAAGGCCATGCCGGCATTCGCCGAGGCCAACAAAGCCTAGCGTCGAAGAACTGCACAAGCAGACCATCTCATTGCGACGCCCGAGTTCCTTGCGACGCCCGCGGCACGAGCCGTGAATCATCCGAAACTAGAATACTATTTTTAGCCCGAACTGGATGTTGCGCTCGGGAAGTGCAGTGCTGGTGACCACGCCAAAGTTGGGGTTGTTCATGACCCGGCCAGGTGTGCCGAAGGTTGGGTGGTTGAAGGCGTTGAACCATTCAGTGCGAAATTCGATCCATTTCCCCTCGCCAAACGGAAACTTCCTAAAGAGAGACAAGTCGAAGTTCTGGCCACCATCGTTGCGGAGCGTGTGACGTCCGGCATTGCCGTACTGCTTGATGCCGGGAGCCCCCTGCACGTCTGGCGGCAGCGCGAACGCGGACGTGTTAATCCATTTCGAGGGCTGTGGATTAGAAAGCACCGGGTCGCCAACGAAGTCCGGACGCAGGTAGTTCCCGGTGTTTCCAACATTGGCAAAGTCACCGCTAATGACGGGAGTATACGGAATTCCAGACCGAAAATTGGCTATCCCGTTGAATTGCCAGCCGCCGATAATGTAATTCAGAACGCGGCTTCCTGCGTCAAGAGACTTTCCGGACCCGATCGGTATCTCATAGACCCAATTCATCGCAAGAACGTGAGGGATATCAAAGCCGGAAAGACCTCTGGATGCGGCGATGTCGTAGGGATCCTGCACGGCAAAGCCTTCGACACCGTACCAGCCGGAGGAGCCAATGTCGATCGATTTCGACCAAGTGTAGGAGACTTGATAGGCTAAACCTGCTGAGTACTTCTTGCTCAGTTGGAATTGGAATCCGTTGTAACTGCTACGGCCCCAGCTCTTGTCAAAAAAGCTCTGCTGGGCGTGAGGAAATGGCGTTCGCGGTCGAACATCGCCGGGCCCTGGCTCCAGCGCCGTATTGTAGTATCCGCCCACGGTCAAACGCCGCCCTCCAGATCCCACGTAGTTCACGTCAACTAGGGTTGTAGGGTTGATCTGATGCTGAAGTCCAAAGTTCCACTGCAGCGAGTAGGCATTTTCGAAACGCGGATCGGTGAACCAAGACACAAAATCAAAAGGCGTCGGTTTTGGGATTAAACCTTCCGGAAAAGGATTGGAGGCCTTTTTCGTGGGAGTCGGATTCCGGATGCTAGGGAGATTCGCGTTATTGTCGAGTCCCTGTCCCACATCGGGCCAGGCTCCTTGGTAGGCTTGTGCCATCTGACTGATGCCAGCCCAGTTATCGAAGAAGACGCCGAAGCCGGTTCGGATTACTGTTTCGTCTGAAAGACGATACGCGATTCCCACCCGCGGCTGGAAATTCTTCGTCGTGTCAGTGAAGATCTTGCCCCGGGGCTCCAGAGCGACGTTCTCAGGCAGACTTCCATCCGGAGTAGGGATGCATGGAGCATGTCCCCGCTCAGCACAGGAGGGCGATAACACTTGAATGAAATAGATACCGGTCAGCATGTCGAGATTACCGGTCTCAATACCCCCTTGTTTCCCGACCGTCTCTTCCTTCCCATAAGGCGGGATGAAAGTTCGGTCGTATCGGAGTCCGAGATTCACGGTCAGTTTCGGTGTGACCTTCCAAGAGTCGTGAAGATAGAACCCCATCTCGCCCCCTGGCCGCAGCGTCTCATTCACATTTCGGCGTCCTGCGGAGTCGTTTAGACCGAGAAGGTATGACCCCAAGCTGCTGCCGGTACCGCTGGGATTTTGGGGATTGTTCGTTGTTTGCACCCGAAAGGCCGAGTTGAGGTTTTCATAAAACGATTCAAAACTCCAGTTATTGCCTTCGCCGCCGAACTTGATGGTATGGTTTCCGATGATCTTGGTGGCGCCGCCCTTGAATTGAGTGATCCCACTGATCGGCACATTCAAAGTATTGGACTCCCCACCGCTGAAGAAGCCTATGACGTTGTAGTTGGGAATCAGGTCTTCGCCACTGGCAAAACTGCCGCAGAAAGTGGTGCTACAACCGAGCTGGTCGAGAAATCCTCTGTCTCGGAACCGGTTGATCCCGTTATCTTCCGTACGCGCTCGAGCTACCTGTAGCTGCATGACAGTTGTTGGGTTGAAAGTATGGACCCAACTGCCGGCGATGTTCAGGGCCCGGTATTCGGTGATACTCGCTAACGATTGCCGCCCGCCCGAACCTTCGTTGTCCTGAAGCGTGCCACTCCATCGGAACCAGGTAGTATCGCGGTCAGTGAGCATGTGATCGACTCGAGCCGTGTAGGATTCTTGATTCTGCCTAAATGGAGTCAGATCAGCACCGTTGCGATCCGCCACACCCGTTACGATTGGCGCCGGTAGCGTTGCTTGTGCATAGGCCGCCATTCCTGGATCGATCAGGCTCTGCGGAATCAGATTGTTTGGAAATGCCGCCCGGATGAAAGTTCCCGGGTTGCTAGGATCCTCCATTGTCGTAAAAGGATTAAAGATCTGTTCTGGAATGTCGCTCAGATCACCTTGCACGTTGGCCGCTGTTGGTACTCGGTAAAGCCTGTCCGCCGGCGTGCGCAGGCGGAATCCCTCATAGCCGAGCATAAAGAAGGTCTTGTTCCGAATAATCGGCCCCCCGACAGAGCCGCCAAACTGATTTCGTTTCTGTTCCGTGACTGTGGGTCGGAAGAAGTTGCGAGCGTCCAGGTTGTCATTCCGTAGAAACCACCAGCTACTACCGTGATATTCGTTGGTACCTCCCTTGCTCACAACGTTGACAATTCCGCCTACAGCGCCGCCAAATTCAGCGTCGTCGTGGTGGGAGTTCACCTTGAATTCCTGAACGGTGTCAATGATAGGCGGTACGGAGTATGTGCTCACAAAATCGGAAAAGTTAATCACACCGTCGAGCAAGAACAAGTTACTCCGATTGTTTTGGCCGTTGACGGACGGAAACTGGAACTGGCCGATGGGACGAGCACTGAACCCCCCGGCGTTCTGCGCGACGCTGACGGGGGCGACTCCGGGTGTGAGCGCCAAGAGCTGCGTGAAGTTCCTGCCGTTGAGTGGCAGGTCAACCACTTGCCTCTCCGTAACGGCTGCGCCTAGCTCGGCTGAAGAAGCCTGCAGTGCGACTCCCGTGGCTGCCACACTGATCGATTCCGTCACCGCACCGACCTCCATTGAGAAATCGAATGTTGCGGCTTGGTTGACCACCAGCGTGAACGGCTCAACAATCTTAGTTGGGAAACCTGGGCTGCTGGCGGAAAGCGTGTACATCCCGGGTTGCAGATTGGCGAACCGGTAGAGGCCCACGGAGTTGCTGAGGGTGCCGACCTCAATGCCGGTGCCAACGTTTCCAAGCACAAGCTCAGCGTCTACGATGACAGCTCCAGTAGCGTCGCGCACGGTTCCGTTTATCGACGCTGTTGAGATTTGGGCGTCCGTGCTGGCAGGCACTGAGAGAAGGAGCAACACAGTTGCTAGCGCTGGGAAAAGTCGGAGCCATTGGCTTGACATGGGAGTCCTCCTGAGACCTAGTCTGATCGAGACAGATCGTATCACTTCGCAGATCGGATACACCAGCAATTCTTGGGACTTATCCAGAAAACTTGTCAAAACCAATTCATCACACCTCACTAGTGTCACGTCAAGAGTCGTTGATTGATGCATGGCAAATTATTCGCGGCAGCGTGAGCCATACCACTACCAACGTGTGGGCTGCAAGGCGGACGGATCGGACAGACGGCAGGCGCGCTAGAGTCGGACACCCGCTTCCAGCGATTGAGTGCCGTTGATTCCCAGCGTTGGGGCAGACAGGCACAGCAGCGCTGTCGCGTGGCGGCGCGAGACTTCATGGCTCGCTCGTGATCACCGATGGGCGCGCGGGACATCCCACTGAGTCGGCACTCGATCTGCCCCTCCCGCGTTCCTGGCATCGGCCGATCATCCGAGAACGGAGGAATCGAAGCGAATCGGGGTTTTTCTGCGTCGGGCAAGCAGTCGATTCGCCGACACGCTCGGCTTGGCCCGTCAACGGTCCGCCGGACTCGATATCCTTATAGGGCCGTGAAAGGGAGCAGATTCGGATTCGCAGGAGTGCTGCCTCTGTTCTTGGCGGGAGCATTGCTCTCAAGCGCGACGCCGCTCGGTCAAGGCGCCGCTTCGAGCGGGGCGTCGGCTCAGCCCAAGAGGCCGCTTCCAGAAGGAATCGAGGCCCCGCTCATCGACTACCGAGATATCGCTGAGGAGGCTGGGCTGCGAGGCGTTGCCGTCTCCGGATCGTCGACAGAGAAGAGCTATATCGTCGAATCGACCGGCACCGGCGTCGCCATCATCGACTTCGATCAGGACGGTCTGCTGGATATCCTGCTGGTCAGTGCGGACCGCTTCGAAGACGAGGGTGATACCCCGCGGCACTACCTCTACCGGAACCTCGGAGGACTGAAGTTCACGGATGTCACCGAGAAATCGGGGATCAAGCATACCGGATGGGCGCAAGGCGCCTGCGTAGGTGACATCGACGATGACGGTTTCGACGACATCGCGATCCCCCACTGGGGACAGAATCGGCTCTACCGGAATCAAGGAGACGCAACCTTCAAGGACGAGACGGCGGACCGCGGCCTAACGGAAGCAACCCGGCGATGGGGCACCGGCTGCGCGTTTCTCGATTTCGACCGGGACGGCGACCTGGACCTGTTCATCGCGAACTATCTGCGATTCGACCCTGCCAAGACTCCGAAGCCAGGTGAGGGGGCGGAGTGCCGCTGGAAGGGCATGCCGGTCCTGTGCGGGCCGCGCGGGCTTCCTGGCGAGTCCATGTCGCTGTACGAGAACGACGGCCACGGCCTGTTCGCGGACATTTCCGCCAAAGCGGGCATCGAGACCGACAAGGCCTACTACGGGTTCACGCCGCTTACCGGCGATTTCGACAACGATGGCTGGACAGACATCTACGTCTCTTGCGATTCGACTGCCAGCCTGTTCTTTCACAACAAGGGAGACGGAACATTCGAGGAGATGGGTGTGATCTCGGGCACAGCCTACAACATGGATGGTCAGGAGCAAGCCGGCATGGGGGCGACCGCGGGAGACTTCGACCTCGACGGTGACCTGGACATCTTCAAGACCAACTTCTCGAACGACACCCACACGCTATACCTGAACGAAGGCATGCAGATGTTCATCGACGAGACTGTCACGACCGGACTCGCGGTCAACACGCAGTATCTGGGCTGGGGAACGGCCTTCCTGGACATCGATCAGGACGGGCTGAAGGATATTTTCGTCGTCAACGGGCACGTTTATCCAGGGGTCGACAAGGCTGGTATAGGCGAGACATTCCGGCAGCGCCGGCTCGTCTACTGGAACTACGGGCGCGGCCGGTTCCACGACATGAGCGGCATGGCGGGCCCGGGCGCGACGGACAAGCATTCCTCGCGCGGACTGGCGGTCGCGGACCTCGATAATGACGGGACGCTGGAAATCGTGACCGTCAACATGCACGAGGGACCGTCGCTGCTCAAGCAGTTCGCTCCGACAGGGAACGCCCTGATCGTGGATGCGAGGCTCAAGTCGGGACGCGCAGCCATCGGATCGCGAGTTCGAGTCGAAGCCGGTGGGCGAACGCAGGTCGATGACGTTCGTAGCGGCGGCTATCACATCTCTCAGAGCGACACTCGGGTGCATTTCGGGCTCGGGCAAGCAAGTGTGGCTTCGGTGAAGGTGACCTGGCCCGACGGTTCCGAAGACTCCGTCGAGGCCGTGCAGGCTAACAGCCGCGTGATGATCCGCCCCGGAGAAGGTCTCGTCGAGGTCGTTGCGTTCTAGCCGTGAATCGTTGCCGTCACGGGCTCGGGGAATGGCAGCCGGACGAGGACGGTGCGTGAGAACGCTATTCGAGCTTGTCAACGGCCCAGGCGCGGTCAGGACCCGGCCGGCGATTCGAAGCTCGGCAATCGCGGGCAATTCAGGGTCGAGACCGCCAGGACGGGGTGCTCCGCTAGGGCCGCAGTCGCTCACTGCGTGGTGGGCAGCCCTTGAATCTGGCGCAGCAGCCCCCGCATGAAATCATCTTCCGGGAACAATTCGACGAACCGGTGAATCGTCTCGGATGCGTCGCGGTAGCGCTTCAAGTTGACGTACCGCAGGGCAAGCGTCTTCCTAAGGCGCGAATTGAACGGCCAAGCGGCAGCGCCCCGAAGGAGAACGGCGGCCGATTCCTCTTCGCGGCCAGATTGGACCAATAGCTCGGCTAGATCTTCGTAAGTCGAAGGCGGTTGCGAGCCAGCCTCGACCGCCTCCGTCAGGTATTCGATCGCCTCCGGCGTAAGGCCCTCGAGCTTTGCCTTGCGGCCCAGCGAGGCAAGCACCAAGGGGTCGTCCCCGTTCTTCTCGGCTACTTGGGCCAGCAGGCTCAGGTAGCGACCCGAGAAGTCGGGACGCTTGGCGAGTAGTTCGCCGAACGCCTGGAACCGTACCCGCAGCGGCAGCGATTCCTCGCCCGCTCCTGGCGGGCGATTGACGTGGACGAGTTCCTCCAAGTCCGGGGTTGTCCGGGCGAACGCTTCGGGCGGGAAGGGCTGGCCCGGAGACTGCACGATCCGGTGGTTCGTGAGCGAGGAGTGCGAGATCTGAACAACGTCCCGCTTGGGCATGTGGCAGCCGGCGCAGTTGTTTGCGGGGCGGGCGGCTGGAACGAGGCCGCACGAAGAATCCTGGTGGCACTGCAGGCATTTCTCCCGGTAATGCTGCAGCTTGTTCTCCGCGGAAGGCTGGTTGTGGATCTCGTGGCACGAGAAGCAGCTCAGGCTTCCTTCGCTCGCGAGAAAGCACTTGCTGAGCGCCATCGAGGCGTTGTGCTCCAGCAAGTCGGATTCCCGGGGGTTGTGGCGGTCCATCGGAAGCTTGAGGATCGCGACGGTGTCGTTCAGCCATTCGCCGGGGCGAAAGTCGAAGTGGCCGCGCCCCGGCTGCAATACTCTGGCGTCGCCGCCTTGGTGGCAGTTCATGCAAATGTTCTCGGCGAGCCTAGTCGTCAATTTCAACGGGTTAACGATCTCGCCGTCTGCGGCGCTCAGGTCCGCAAGCCGAGCGTCGGCGTGCAGTCGGCCCGGTCCATGGCAGTTCTCGCAACCGATGGCGAGCTCCGCGAAGGGCGGGTCCTCATATTGCCCCTCGCTGCTGCCCGCAGCGAGGGGCCGTCCAGCATGGCATTGCAGGCAAGCCGCGTGAATGGTGCGGTTGAACCCGTAATCCTCGCCGGGCTTCGCAAATTCGTACCCTGGCGAAAGCCCCCACGAGTTCTCGCGCATGTAGAAGGAGAGCGGGGCCTGGACAAGGTGATTCCCTCGACGCACCAAATAACTGAACCCGTTCACGCCAGACCCGATGACATAGGCAAGCTTGTGCGCACTGTCGAACGGCGGCTTGTCCGAAGGGCTGGCCTCCGACTCCCTCTGATAGATGCCATCGTGCCGTTCCTCGACGACAAAGCGACGATTCAGCCTTTCGCTGACCACCGGCTCGGCAGCTGCGACGAGCTGTCGGATCGCACCATCAACCGGCGCCATGGAAGCGCCCATCGCGGAGGACATGAAGCTTTCGTAGAGGTCTTGGTGGCACCCCGCACAGGCTTTCGACCCGACGTACCCGTCCGACTGCACGGCCTGGGAACCGGCCCCTAATTCCTGGCAAGGAGCGGAATGCGTCCATCCCATCAGGAGAACCAGCCCGATCAACTGGTAGAGACGCACCGGCTTACGCCTGAAGGCATTGCCCGCCAACGTCCCCGTAGGGATCGGGATTCGAAGGGAACGTCGCACCTTCTTCGCGCTGGCCCTCTCCGCACGGCCCCGAACGGCTCTGTCCGGTCCCGTGCCGCTGCCAGTTGCATCGTCTCATAACTTCCGGTTCGAGCAAACCGTGAGAGCATTGCGCTCCAGCGGCGAATACCAAGCGGCGCCCGGGCCATCGGTCGGCCGGCCCGCGACCCCGGGCGGGCCTTGCCGCGGACCCAACGCCTCGATACCGGCCTAGAAGCACTTGGAAACCGCACTTCCTGGGCAGCACCCAAGCCAACCCCTGTTTCGAGGTGCTATAGGGAAAGTACACTAGTCGCTGAAGAACATGACTCGCGCAGCGCTTTTGTCGGCCTTTCTAGTCTCGGTTTCCTTGCTATCCGCCGAGCCAACGATCAACGGGCCAACGCCGGTGGACTTTCAAAGGGACGTGAGGCCGGTCCTCGCGGACAACTGCTTCGCCTGCCACGGCCCGGACAGCAACGCCCGGCAGGCGGACCTCCGGCTCGACACGCGCGAGGGCGCATTCGCCGACCGCGGCGGATACCGGCTCATCGTGCCGGGCGACGCAGCGGGGAGCAAGCTCTTCGTGCGGATGAGCCATCCACAGGAGATCGCGCGCATGCCTCCGCCGTCGGCGGAGCGCTACCCCTCGCCGGAACAGGTAGAGACGGTGAGGCGCTGGATCGACCAAGGCGCCGAGTGGAGTGCTCACTGGGCATATGAGCCCCCATTGCGACCGGCGATTCCCGAGACAGCGGAAACAACGCGGGCAATCAACGAAGTCGATGCATTCGTGCTGGCGCGACTACAGGAGGAGGGTCTCGGCCTTGCGCCGGAAGCGGACGGCAGGACCCTGCTGCGGAGGCTGAGCTTCGACCTGACGGGCCTACCGCCGGATCCCGCCGATGTCGCGGACTTCCTAGGCGACGCTAGCCCGGACGCGTACGAGAAGCAGGTGGACCGTCTGCTCGAATCCCCGCACTACGGCGAGCGCATGGCGATGCAGTGGCTGGATCTGGCGCGATATGCCGACACGCACGGGTTCCATATCGATGGCCGCCGCGACATGTGGCAATGGCGCGACTGGGTGATCTCGGCCTTCAATGACAACAAGCCGTTCGATGAATTCACGATCGAGCAGCTGGCCGGCGACCTCCTTCCCCAGCCGACGCTGGATCAGAAGATCGCCACGGGGTTCAACCGCAACCATATGATCAACCACGAGGGAGGAGCCATCCCCGCGGAATATCACACCGAGTACGTGGTGGATCGCGTAGAAACGGTCTCGACAGTCTGGATGGCCATGACGATGGGTTGCGCACGGTGTCATGACCACAAGTACGACCCGATCACGCAGAAGGAGTTCTACGAGTTCTACGCCTTCTTCAATTCGGTGGACGAGCTCGGGCTCGATGGGGTCAACGGCAACGCCGTGCCCATGTTGCAGCTGCCCGACACGTCCCAGGAAGACAAGCTCGGCCAGCTCGACGAAGCGATTCGTTCCGTGCAGGCGGACCTGCCCGAATCACGCATCCAGAGCGAGCTCGCCGGCTGGGAACAGACGGCCCGCTCGACAATCCCAAGGTCAGGCGGGGAGGGACTCGAGGCGCACTACGAGATGGAGGGTGGCTTCGCCGACTCATCCGGGAATTATCGTCACGGAAGGATCATGCGAGGCGAGCCGCTGTTTGCTACCGCCAAGGCCGGGCAGGGCGCAGGATTCGACGTGGACACGCACATCGCGTTTCCGGGGACCAGCGACATCGACCTGTCGCGGCCGTTCACCGTGGCGTTCTGGATACAGCATGCGGGCCTGGTCGAGAAAAGCGTGCTGCACAAGATGGACGGGCCGGACTCGCAGCGAGGTCTAGCGATGACGCTGAGCCGTCCGGTGTCGATCCCCGACACGCTGCGACGGGAGTACGACCTCACGGTGCAGCTCTCCTCGTCCGCGAGCGAGGCGATCGTCGCGAAGACGAAGGCGCCGCTGCGCAACCAGCGAGGCGAGGACAGTGCTTACCACATTGCCATTTCCTACGACGGGTCCGGTCGCGCGGAGGGCCTGCGGTTGCACCTGAACGGCAAGCACGTCGAATCCGCGGTCCTGTCGGACTCGCTCGCCGGCAGTCCCAAGAACGACCTGCCGTTTGAAATCGGCGCAGGCCGCTTCGGCGGACGCTACACAGGAACATTGGACGATCTCCGCGTGTACTCGCGCGTGCTGGAAGCGTCTGAAATCGGCATGCTGTACACGCACGAACCCATTCGATCGATGCTCGGCGATCCATACATCGATTGCCAGGAGGTCCTGGCCGGCACCCCGGCAAAGCCTGCCGACGATATCTATGCGCCGAAGCCGGACACTGATGTCACGAGGTGCCGGAGCCGCACGAGCCGTCTGAAGGACTACTACCTGTCTTACGCTGCGCCCGAGACCGACCGCCACCTCTACGCGAGGCTGCAAGCACTTCGGCGCGAACGGTCCGCCCTGCAGAAGGCAGTGCCGAACGTGATGGTGATGCGAGAGCTTCCGCAGCCTCGCGAAACCTTCATGCTGGCGCGGGGCGACTACCGCAATCGCGCCGAGAAAGTATCGCCAGCAACCCCGGACTGGCTCTCCTCGTTCCCGGCCGGGGCCCCGCGGAACCGCCTCGGACTCGCCCGGTGGATGGTGAGCCCGGAACATCCGCTCACGTCGCGAGTGGCGGTCAACCACTACTGGCAGTCTTATTTCGGTAACGGCCTCGTCAAGACAGCGGAGGACTTCGGCTTGCAGGGACAGCTCCCCACGCATCCCGCGCTGCTCGACTGGCTCGCGAGGGACTTTGTCGAAAGCGGGTGGGATATCAAGGCGCTGCAGAAGAAGATCGTCATGTCGGCAACCTACCGGCAGCGATCGCACGTGACTCCCGCACTGCTCGCCAAGGATCCGGAAAACAGGCTGCTGGCCCGCGGCCCTCGCTACCGGCTGCAAGCCGAGTCCGTCCGGGACAACGCTCTAGCAGCATCCGGCCTGCTTGACGTTTCAATTGGCGGACCGAGCGTCTTCCCCTACCAGCCGGAAGGGCTGTGGAAGGAAATGGCATACGGCGACATGTTCACCGCCCAGGTCTACCGGCAAGGATCGGGCGCCGATCTCTACCGGCGGAGCATGTACACATTCTGGAAGCGCACCATTCCCCCGCCCTCTCTCGGAGTGTTTGACGCGCCGGACCGGGAGAAGTGCATCGCGCGCCGATCGCGGACCAACACGCCGTTGCAGGCTCTGGTGCTGATGAACGATCCGACCTATGTCGAGGCTTCCCGCGCACTCGCGCAGCGGATGGTGCAGGAGGGCGGGTCGAGTGGAGCGGACCGAGTCCGGTTCGCTTACGAGAGAGCGCTGGCGCGGCCACCGAGCCAGGCCGAATCCCGCCTGCTCGAGGACTTGGCGCGCGAGCAGGCGGACAAGTTCGAAGCCGCACCCGAGCTTGCGCGCGAACTGCTGCGGATCGGCGAGTCCCCGACCGATGGCGACATACCCGCCGCGGAACTGGCCGCTTGGACCGTCGTGGCGAGCAGCATCCTGAACCTCGACGAGACAATCAGCAAGGAGTGATCTCGCAATGAATCCGAAGCTTGAACGGGGCCTGCTCGCCACACGGCGACAGTTCTTTGGTCGCGCGGCGACCGGCATCGGCCCGGCGGCCTTGTCCTGCCTGCTCTCGGGAGAGGGCTACTCTGCCACGCAGGGCGAGGCGACGGGCACGGGTGGGCTGCCTGGTCTACCGCATTTCGCGCCCAAGGCCAAGCGTGTCATCTACATGTTCCAGTCCGGAGCGCCATCGCAGATCGACTTGTTCGATCACAAGCCCTTGCTCCGCAAGTTCCACGGTCAGGACCTCCCGGATACCGTCCGCAAGGGGCAGCGGATCACGGGTATGACCTCCGGGCAGGATCGCCTTCCAGTGGCCGCATCGGCCTTCGAATTCCGGCAGCATGGCCAATCCGGCACCGAACTCAGCGAACTCCTGCCGCATACCGCCAAAGTGGCCGATGACATCGCGCTAGTCAAGACGGTGCAGACGGACGCGATCAACCACGATCCGGCGATCACCTTCATCCAGAGCGGATTCCAGCAGCCGGGCCGTCCGTCCATGGGCTCCTGGGTGAGCTACGGGCTAGGGAGCACCAACCGCGACCTGCCTGGCTTTGTCGTGCTGATCTCGCAGGGCAGCAACCTCAACCAGTCCCAGCCTTTGTTCTCGCGCCTGTGGGGTTCGGGGTTCCTGCCGTCGCGATACCAAGGCGTCAAGTTCCGCTCGAGCGACGACCCTGTTCTCTACCTCTCCAACCCAAGGGGCATCGACTCGTCGACCCGCCGGAGCATGCTGGACGCAGTCGCGGAGATCAACCGCCTGCGATCACAAGAGTTCGGCGACCCGGAGATCGAGACACGCATCGCCCAGTACGAGATGGCGTACCGGATGCAAGCATCCGTGCCCGAACTGATGGACCTTTCGAGCGAGCCGGAGCACGTGTTCGAGCGCTACGGCCCGGACTCGCGACGGCCAGGCACCTATGCCGCAAACTGCCTGCTGGCCCGTCGGCTCGCCGAACGGGACGTTCGATTCGTGCAGCTGTTCCACCGGGGATGGGACCAGCACCAAGACCTGCCACGCGATATCCGACTTCAGGCGCGGGACACCGATCAAGGGTCTGCGGCGCTTATCCAGGATCTCAAGGACCGGGACATGCTGGACGAAACGCTGGTGATTTGGGGCGGAGAGTTCGGGCGCACCGTCTACTGCCAAGGGAAGCTGAGCGAGACGAATTACGGTCGCGATCACCATCCTCGGTGCTACACGATATGGATGGCGGGCGGAGGCATCAAGCCCGGGATCACTCACGGGCAGACTGACGACTACTGCTACAACGTGGTCGAGAATCCGGTCCACGTGTACGATTTGCAAGCGACTGCGCTGCGCTGCATGGGCATCGATCACAAGCGATTGACGTTCAAGTATCAAGGCAGGCACTTCCGGCTGACGGACGTGCACGGCGAAGTCGTCGCGCCGCTGCTGGCATAGGCGTGCAAGGACCGGTCAGGCCGGGCCGACAACAGCCTTCAATCGGCCTGCTCATGCAGCCGGCCTCGGCGATCCGACTCGGTTGCTTGCGACGGTAGTTGTCTGAACTGTCGGCGTGCCTGTCTGCGTGCCGTGCGGGTGGGTGCCATTCTCGGCAGTCTCCGGGCTTGCGCCTGGCGGACCATTGACCGACCGCTCCCCCGATAGCTCGAAAGTGGAGGGCACCCATGCAAAACGCATTCAGTCGCCGGGCCTTTCTGGCCGCTACGGCCGCTTCAGGCCTGCCGGGATGCGGCAGCCGCGATGCAGGGCCAGCTGGAACTGGAATGTTCGAGGCGAACTGGGACTCGATCCGCGCTCACCAAGTGCCGAACTGGTTCCACGACGCCAAGCTCGGGATATTCGTGCATTGGGGACTGTACTCCGTGCCGGCATGGGCGACACCCGTAGGAGAGCTGGGCTTGATTGACTTGGCCAAGTGGTTCAAGAACAACCCGTATTCGGAATGGCACCTGAATTCCTTGCGAATCGACGGCTCGCCGACCCAAGAGCACCATCGCAACACCTACGGCGCGGATTTCGAATACATGGACTTCGTGCCGCAGTTCAATCAGGCCGTGGAGCAGTGGAATCCGAGTGCGATGGCATCCCTGTTCGCCGAGGCTGGCGCACGGTATGTCGTGCTCACATCAAAGCATCACGACGGATTCACTCTATGGCCCAGCGATATCGAGAATCCGAACCTGCCTCCCGGGCGGCGCTCGAGTTCGCGCGACATCGTGGGCGAGTTGACAGCCGCGGTCAAGGCGGCCCGGATGCGCATGGGCTTCTACTACTCGGGAGGCCTCGACTGGAGCTTCAATCCAGAACCCGTCGACGATGTTGACGATGTTGATGACGTCCTGGGCACGATCATCCACACGCAGGAGTTCGCGGACTACGCGGACGCGCACTGGCGGGAACTGGTCCGCCGGTACGATCCGACGATTCTGTGGAACGACATCGGCTATCCCGAGCAGGCTGACCTAGCCAGGATCGTGGCGGACTTCTACAACACCCATCCTGACGGCCTCATCAACAATCGCTTCGAGATCGGCAAGGAGGGCGCACCGCCGAGGCACCACGACTTCACTACGCCCGAGTACGCCAGGATGGACGAGATCACGGACTACAAGTGGGAGACCTGCCGAGGCCTGGGCTACTCTTTCGGCTTCAACCGGGTCGAGACGGACGAGCACACTATCGGCGAGGCCGAGCTGATTCACTTGCTGGCTGACATCGCAAGTAAGAACGGCAACCTGCTGCTCAACGTAGGTCCAATGGCCGACGGGACGATACCAGAGATCCAAGCCGGCAGATTACGAGCACTCGGAGCCTGGCTCGGCAAGAACGGCGAGGCCATCTTCGGCACGAGACCCTGGGAACGCGCAACCGGAGAGACCGCGGACGGAATCCCGGTTCGGTTCACTTCAAAGGACAGTGCGATCTACGCGATCCTGCTTGGCCAGCCGAAGTCCAACGAAGTGACTCTCGACATAGGGGTATCCGCTGAGAAGGCCGAGGTTGCCGTGCTTGGCGAGACGGGAACTCCCGAGGTCTCCTACGATGGCGGGAAGCTCACCGCGAAACTCGGAGGGCCGCTGGCTGACGGTCATGCCCACGCCCTGAAGATCGAGCTTGGCTGAAATTCGGAACAGCATTCTCGGGCGGGTAGGATCGGCCACCGACCTAGCGCGACTGTTCCGGTTCGTCTCTATCGGAGCGACCCTTGCGGCGTCCTTGCCGGCGGACGGAACCGCTCACCCGACCACAAGCCGCGAGAGTTCATTCTCATCGAATTCAAACCCGAGGCCAGGCCCGTCGGGAACATCGACGCTCCCGGGCTTGTACGGCAACGGAACTTTGAGGATGGCGTTGCCGAACGCCCGCGTGTACGACTCGCCACCCTCCAGGATCACAGCATTCGGCGTTGCCGCGCATAAGTGGATCGCGGAAGCCCGGTACGGAGCCGAACCCATCGAGGAATGTGGCGCGAAGAGGATGTTGTAGGCGTCCGCCATGATCGCAATGCGCTTTGCCTCGGTGATTCCGACCCTCGACGTGTCCGGGTTGACGATATCGCAGGCCCGTCGCTCGAACAGGTCCCGGAACTGGAATCGGTTGGAATACTGCTCTCCCGCGCAGATCGGCGTGTCCATGCGATCCGCCAGGATCGCGTACGCGCCGTAGTCCTCGGGCATCAGCACATCTTCCCACCAGCCGAGATTCTCGATCTCGTCGAGCGTGCGCCCCACCCTTGTCGCCTCGGCGAGAGTGTAGCCCGCTAGCGAGTCAACGAGGATCTGGCCCTCGCCTACGAGCACCTCAGCGGCGGCGAGCACGCGATTCACATCGCGAGCCTGCTCCCCGCGTCCCTTCGCCAAGCTCATCTTCTGATTCGGGAACCCGCGTTCGAGCAGGGCCATGGAGTTCTCACGCACTTCCTCCGGTAGGCCTCCTCCCACACCTTGGTAGGTCGGGATGCTGTCACGGAACTTGCCGCCAAGCAACTGGTAAACCGGCATTCCGGCCGCGCGCCCGACGATGTCCCACAACGCGATGTCCACACCCGCCATCGCACGCATGAAGTACCCGGTTCCGTATCCGCGTAGGCGCTGCGTCGAGTACATCTTTTCCCAGATCGCCTCGATGCGGCGAGCGTCCTGGCCGAGCAGGATCGGCCGGAACATATCCATAAGCACGGTCTTCACGACCCGCGGTGTCATCACTGCGTGCGATTCTCCCCAGCCAACAATTCCCTGATCGGTCGTGACTTTCACGAGCAGAGTCTGCCGGTACCCGCCCTGCCGAACGGTCTCCGCTCGTTCCAGCCTGTTCCAAAGCCCAACACCGCCCGTCGTCGCCCCGAGCGGCGTCATGGAGACGAACTGGTCTTCGGGCTTCCTTTCGGGCGGGTCTCGCAGGATCAGAGCCTCGACTTCCGTGATTTGCAGCGGCACACCGATCTTGGACTCGGCGGCGTGCAAGGGTTCGAAGCCCCCAGCCATACCGAAGGCTGCTCCTGCGGCCGTGCGGAGGAAGGATCGTCGGTTCAGCATGATTTCTGTTCGGGAACTCGATTCGCACTTGGAGCCAGGATGGCCGGGCGTTTCGGCACCCACAGCAAGAGTACCGGCCAAGCTGATTCGGATGCAATGCCTGCTAGGGACTATGACGGGGTGCAGCGTGAGCATGAGGCAATCCCCACAATCCAGGTGCTAGCTCCGCAACTGGAAATGCTTGGCGACTCCAAGATCGCCGGCAATGAACCTGGCGGTTCCGGACATGGGAACCTCGAATGCAGTTCGCTCCGGATCGGAAACCCCCGCCGGGCAGCAGGTGCTGCCCGGCGTGCAAGAGTGGGAGCCGGCTGCCGGACTAGAAGATTGACTTCAAGCCCAACTGGAATTGTCGGGCCCGTCGCTGCGTTGCCGCCACGACGCCGAAGTTACTTCGGCTCGGATTCTGCACCGGAATTGGGAAGTCCGCGTGATTGAAGGCGTTGAAGGCCTCGGCGCGGAACTGCAGCTCCATCTTTTCCCGTCCCGACAAAGGAAAGTCTCGGAACAGGGACGGGCCAAAGTTCGTCACCCCGCCCGAAAGCAAGGCGTGACTGCCCGAGCTGGCGAACGTGAATGGAGCGGGGCTTTGAACGCGTATGTGTTAAGCCAGCGCGAAGGAGTGGGGTTGCTCAAATGAAATTCCCCGCCCTGATCCGCCCGCATGCATCCATTGCGGTTGCGGGAGTTGGCGATATCGCCGCTGACGTTGATGTGGTACGGTCGACCCGAATAGAGATTCGCGGTCCCATTGATCTGCCAGTTTCGATCACATAGTCAGCGCGCCTGCCGGTTGACTTTATTCCAAGCCCAATCGGAATCCGGTAGACCCAGTTGAACTTGAAAAGGTGCGTCAAGCCATGTCCGGCAACCCCTCTGGCACGCACGTGGTCGTACGGCGGCCGTGTGGAACACCCTTCCACGTCTAAGGAGCCGTCGCACGCTAGGTTGATTGTCTTGGACTACGTGTAGTTGACCCCTGTAAGTGAAGGGGATTATATACATAAGTGCCCAAATTACGCTTGACAGACAGGGGCACTTTGAGGTAAGATACTAATAGATCAAGGAGTTACGACATGACCAAGGCACCAGGAAAGAATTACAGGAAGGGCATCACGTTCAAGCAGATTATGCGGATGTTCCCCGACGACACAACAGCTGAAGCGTGGTTCGTCAAGCAGCGCTGGCCGGAAGGCGTCTGCTGCCCGTATTGCGGCTCGTTGAATGTACAGACCGGATGCAAGCACAAGAGCATGCCGTTCCGCTGCCGCGAGAAGGCTTGCGGACGGAAGCGGTTCAGCGTCAAGACCCGCAGCGTGATGGAGTGCTCGAAGGTCGGCTACCAGGACTGGATCATTGCCATGTTCCTCGTGAACACCAGCCTGAAGGGCGAATCCAGCATGAAGCTGCACAGGGATATCGGAGTCACGCAGAAGACCGCGTGGTTCCTCGCCCATCGCATCCGGGAGGCGCTGTCTCAAGACGGCGAGCTGTTCGCGGGTCCGGTCGAAGTGGACGAAACCTACATGGGCGGGAAGCGTGGCAACATGAGCAACTCCCGGCGCAAGGCGCTGGCCGATACCGGACGTGGTCCGGCAGGCAAGACGGCGGTCGTGGGTGCGAAGGATCGGGCAACCAACCAGGTCGCGGCCAAGGTCGTCACGTCCACGGACAAGGAAACGCTGCAAGGCTTCGTCAAGGATCACGCAGCCAGCGATGCCACGGTCTACACGGACGATGCGTCAGCCTACGACTCCCTCCCGTTCGATCACGATTCAGTCCGGCACTCGCTGTCCGAGTACGTCAAGGGCGACGTTCATACTAACGGGATCGAGTCGCTGTGGTCCATGCTCAAGCGGGCGCACAAGGGAACCTTCCACAAGCTGAGTCCGAAGCATTTGAACAGGTACGTCGGCGAGTTCACTGGGCGCCACGGTATCCGCGAGCTGGACACCGTCGAACAGTTGAAGTCAATCAGCGGCGGGATGAACGGCAAGCGGCTGACGTACAAGGCGCTGATCGCGGACAACGGGCTGGCGTCGGGAGCGCGGGCGTGAGCTTCGGACTGGTCAAGAGCGCGGCGGCCGGAGCGGCAGCCTCCCTGCGCCTTCGCTATACTTCCGGCCACGACGTGGCGATAGCGAACTGGAAGAATCGAACGCTCTTTACCGGGGACAACCTCGACGTACTGCGGGGCATGAACTCCGAGTCCGTGGACCTGATCTACCTAGACCCGCCATTTAACTCCATCGGGGGCGAGCGCTTGCCGAACCTGTACCACCGCACCGATATCCCGCAGCGGACAGATGTCGGCAAGCTGCCGCCGTACAAGACGCACCGGCATAGGAGGCACCGACCATCCAGACAACCTCCAGCTGCTGTGCGGAGCCTGCAACTCGACCAAGGGAACGATCGACCAGGCCGCTTTCGTCGCCAAGCTGAGAGCGCGGGGAATCCGGGAGTGAAGACAGGAGTCACTGCATGAGTAGAGAAACATCCGGCAAGTCGGGGGAACGGCCCGAACCGCCGACCGTCAAGCTGATCCATCCGAACTACCAGCCCACGCGGGAGGAGCTGGAGGAACCGATCCGTACCGACGCCACGATGGAGGAGATGGCGGAGGCCCTCACGCGGACGGTGAAGGTCGAACACGTGTGGCCCAGACGGCGGCGCTAGCCATGCCTGTCAAGCGCGATTTGGGCACTTATGTATATAATCCCCTAAGTGAACCCCCGCGCTCGCTTCGTCAGCGGGAACTGGAAGGCGTTGTACCTGGCGCACCGCGCGAACACAGCCCGATTATTTCGCACATGAGATCCGCTGTCGGCCACAGTGGACAGCACTTGGTCAGCACATTCAAAGCGGGGCCCCGAACTTGGCAAATCGAGAATACGAAGAGACTGGAAAGCGTTCGTGCCAGCATTTTATTGGATGCAATCGCCGATTCAGGCGGTCAACGCGGAGCGAATCGGCTACGGCATAGCCCTTGACTGGGCCGAAACCCCAAAAAATGGGTGCGAATAGCGCTTTAGAATCCCTTCCGGTGGCGCTCGCCTAGCAGCCGGCTCTCGCTAGTCATACGCCGCCAGGAACGCCTTGCGCTCGGAGGGGTTCCTGATTTGCTCCAGGATTGTGCTTCCGAAGACCGCTCCGGCATAGAGAACAACGTCCACATCTTTACCCTTAACGGGAGCTACTGCGGAGATGAGCGCGACCCAAGTGAATACGGTCAGTATCACGACTCGGCTCAAGGAATATAGGACCCTTGGGGAGCGCAGTAACGCACGGCGGAAGTGTGCGTTACTTCAACATCACACTAGTGCGGGTCCGCGAATACATCTTGGGAATTCCCAATTCGAACTCCGGGACGCCTCATCATCCCCCTTCTCCACCGCGGTGCAGGTTGTCCTCTGGTAAGGCCGATCAGGCAAAGGCAAATCACGCGCACTTGCGTCAGGCAAACGGCAAGAGTATAATTTCACCGGGCAGGAATCACGGTACGTTTCACCCAAACGCCGACCACTTCTGCCGCGGGCGGCATGCCGATGTCGCGGGCGTGGCGGATCCGGCGGACGTTCGAAGGACACCCGCGTCTGCCCCGCGGGCTCCCGAGAACGCCAACCGCTAGTTCCAGAAGGAGGATCTGGTGCGACTTCATCCAGTTCGAAGACACCGTGCAGGCGGTTCCATAGTCTTCATCGCGCTGGTCACTGTGCTTACGCTCGTGACCGGCATTCCCGCCATCGCCCAACTCTCAACCGCGTCGATTAACGGCGTCGTACGCGATGTCACCGGCGCGGTGATTCCGACGGCCGAACTCACGCTCGACAACGTCGAGACTGGTGTCTCCCGGCGCGCCGTTTCCAACGCAGTGGGCAACTATGCCTTCCTTAACTTGACGCCCGGGATTTACACCCTGCAAGTCAGCAAAGAAGGATTCAACACAGGCGCCGCCGAGCCGTTCACGTTGGCGGTGAACCAAACCGCCACCTTTGACTTGACGCTGGAAGTCGGCGCGGTCACGGAAACCGTGACCGTAGAAGCGATCGGCGCGCAGGTCCAGAGCTCGACTTCTGAGCTCGGAACCGTCGTCGGCCAGCAGCAAGTCGTTGATCTCCCGCTGAACGGCAGAAACTTCACGCAGCTACTGACCCTCACGCCGGGGGCATCTCCGGTTAGCACTGCTCAGAACCGCGGCGGCTTTGGCTCCTCGGCAACCGGCTCCTTTAGCTATCCCTCGATCAACGGCCAGACGAACCGGAGCAATCTCTTCCTCACGGACGGCGTCAGCAATCAGGGCATGCTTGTCAGCACCTACGCGGTCCCGCCGATCATCGACGCCATCCAGGAGTTCAAGGTCCAGTCGCACAACGACCTGGCCGAGTTCGGCCAAGGCAACGGCGGAATTGTCAACGTGGTGACCAGGTCGGGCACGAACCAAACCCACGGCAGCGCCTGGTGGTTTCTCCGCAACGACAATCTCGACGCCCGAAACTTCTTCCGGCCCTTCGTCACTCCCCTGGCGCAGAACATGTATGGCGCGACGGTGGGCGGCAAGGTCGTCCGCAACAAGACCTTCTACTTCCTGGCCTACCAAGGCTACAAGCGGCGCACACCGGCGAATCGGCTCTTCCGCGTGCCCACCGGCGCCAATCTGCAGGGCGATCTGAGTGATTGGCCCCGCGATATCTACGATCCGGTCACCACCCGGGATGACGGGACCGGCACTTTTGTCCGGGATATTTTTCCGAACAACATCATTCCGCAAAGCCGAGTGGACCCTGGGCTGGTGGCCTTTGCGAACGCCACCCTGCCAGCGCCGATCGCGACCGGCGTCGCAGACCGCAACGCGCTCGACTCGACGAACACCGCCACCAACCAGGAAGAGTACAACGCCCGGGCCGATCACAACTTCAACGAGAACAACACGTTATGGGTTCGTGTGAGCGGAACCCTGAACACGACGGCCGGCTCGGGGGGCCGGCAGACGCTCGCCAGCGCCAACGATTGGACATCGAGCAACATCGGCTCCAGCTGGGTGCACACCATCGACCCCACGAGCATCATGCAGGTCAGCTTTGCCCGCACTTGGGTTACCCGAGAGGGCGGCAGGACGTTCGCCGGGTCGCTGGATCCAGCGACCTTCGGTTTCAGCCCGGGTTTCTGTTGCAGCTTCCGCAGTGGCTCCGCGTTGATGCCGAACATGAGCGTCGATCAGTTTTTTGCCGGAGGCGAAGCTTTGTTCAAGAACTTCTCCTCACAGGTGTACTCGTTCAAAGGCGACTACTCTAAGATCTTCGGCGGCCACCACCTCAAATTTGGCGTTGAATACAATGACCTAGGGAACAGCGGCGGCGGGATCACCAATGACCACCAAGCCCGGTTCATCACCACGCAGACGGCGGGACCGCCAGGCACGGGCAGCCCGCTCGCTTCCTACTTGCTGAACGTACCCAACAATGCCAGCCGCCGGGACTTCTTCAAGACCCTTCACCGCACATCGGTCACCGGCTTCTTTATTCAGGACTCTTGGAAGGCCACCCCTAAGCTGACGGTCAATTTCGGTCTACGCTATGACCACACCAAGACCCCCATAGTCGGCTCCCTTGAAGACCGCGTGATCTTCACCGGCACTCCCGACTTCGAAAGCTCACAGGGTGGTCTTCACATTCTGCAGGCGGCCCCAGGGTCTTGCGCTGAATTGGGATCGGCGCCCTGCATTCCGACTCCCGATGGAAGCCTGCCGGAGGGAGTGAGGGTCTCGTCCACCGGGAGGCTGTTGAACGACTGGACCGACAACTGGCAGCCGCGCTTCGGGTTGGCCTATCGCGTGTCCAACAAGACCGCGATTCGCTCGTCTTTCGGAATCTTCTATGACAGCATGGCGGGGCTTGTCCAGATGACCCAGGCGTTCGGCCACACCTGGCCGGACGTTGGCCAGAGACAGACCGGGAATCTCAACGTCCCGACCCCGGCCCAGCCAGGTCCGAACGTCTTGGGGACCGACCCGTTCCCAGGCGGGGCGATTCCCGAACCCACCCCCTTCGGCCGCACCGCTTGGTACGGCGACCCAAAAATCAAGAACCAATACTCGATGCAGTGGAACGTCGGACTGGAGCACCAACTGGCGGACGACACGGTGTTGAGCGCCAACTACGTTGGATCCGGGAACCGGAGAGCGCCGTTGGATCACTTCTACAACACGGCTGTCACGCCCGGTCCTGGAAACTCGGCGGACCGCCGGCCGTTCCCGTTCATCTCGCCCACTTTCTGGCACCAGAGCGACGGGCGCGCAAACTATCACGCCTTTCAGTTCCAGCTCCGCAAGAGAGCTTCGGATTTGACCTACGTGGTCAACTACACCTACTCCAAGGCCATCAATCTCGGCTGCGACGGCTGGTACGGGGTCGAGGGATGCCAGACTCAAAACCCCTACAATCACAACCTTGACAGGAGCGTGGCAGGACAAAGCCTGACCCACTTGTTCAATATCAACTGGGTGTATCAATTGCCGTTCGGGAGCGGCAGGAATGCAACCGGGAGCAAGGCGCTGGATCACATCATCGGGAACTGGCAGATCAACGGGATCGCCACGTTCAATTCCGGGCAGCCTCACGGCGTCAACCTCAACGGGGATGTGGCCAACACCGGCAACCGGAACGGCTACATGCGACCAAATGTTGTCGGCGCCCCGGAGCTCTCCAACCCGACCGTTCAGCGCTGGTTCAACACGGACGCCTTCGCCGCGCCCGGCCGCTTCACCTACGGGAACGCCGGACGCAATATCCTCAGATCTGACGGAACAACGAACTTTGACCTGTCCGTGTTCCGTGACTTCCCGCTGCCCTTCAGGGAAGGGATGAAGGTGCAGTTTCGGGCGGAGGCCTTTAACGCCTTCAACCACGCGGACTTCAACATTCCGGTTAGCAACTTGAGTAACAGCAACTTCGGCCGCGTCCTGAGCACCTCGACAGCGCACACGGAGCGGCAATTCCAGTTGAGCCTGAAATTCATATTCTGAGCCATGAAGCCCACCCCGGCGTCCTCTCGGGTGCCGGGGTACACTTAGGCCCATGAGGCGCCGGATAGTTGGGCTTGGGGGCCTCTGGTCTGTCGGGTGGGCTCTCGTATCAGCAACCGCACAGACGCCGCCGGGCTGTAAACCGCCGCCTCAGCTCGAGCAGGCGGTGGCCGAAGCGCCTTCATCGGACGTCTACAACGCGCTAGGCGCTTTCTTTGCACAAAACAACCGCCCGGATTGTTCCATAGGAGCTTTCAAAGAGGCTTTGGGAATGGACCCGGAGGACCCGGCAACCCATTTCAACCTCGGCTTGGTCTTGATGCAGGTTGGCAAGCTGGAGCCAGCGGCGGAGGAGTTCCGGCAGGCGACCCAACTGCAGCCAGACATGCTCAACGCGCGTCTAGCTCTGGGGATGATTCTGCTCAATCTAGGCCGGAACTCCGAAGCCGTCAAACCCCTCGAAGCAGCGCTTGAGATCGACCCGCGGTCAACGCAAGCGCTCGATCACCTAGCGCATGCCTTGATTGCCCAGGGAGACTTCCCAAGGGCGATCGCAGCTCGGCGCCGCGCGGTAGAGCTTGAACCCCAGAATCTCGATTTTCAGCTTGCCCTGGGAGTTGCCTACGCGGAGAACAGTTCCCTGGAGGAGGCGGTCTCGGTGTTCCGAAGGGCCGTTGAGGCTCACCCGAGCTCGCCGTTGGCGCATCTCAGCCTAGGCACTATGTACGCCCGGCTGGACCGCACCGAGGAGGCAGCCACAGCTTTGCGAGAGGTTCTGAAGCTCGAGCCGGACAACCCGGTTGCGACGCTTTCCCTCGCCAAGGTACTCGTCCGTTCTCACTACTACCCAGAGGCGCTCACCCGGGTGGGTGCCTATATCGCCCTGCAGCCGGCGGACTTTGCTGAGTTTGACGCTACGTACGTGCGCGGCGTGGCGCTGCGCCAGCTGGGCCGTCTCGAGGAGGCCGAGGGTGAGCTGCGCCGTGCGGTCGAATTGAACGGTAAGCACTCGGACGCGCAATACCAACTGGGGTTCGTCCTAGCCCGCCAACGCAGGCTGGAGGAAGCCCGCCGCCACCTACAGCAGGCCAAGGCTCTGAACCCTGAATCTCCGGACATTCGATTCCAGCTCGCAACCGTACTGCGGCGTCTCGACGAAGAAGAGACGGCTCGCGAGGAGTTTGACGCGTTCCGAAGCAGCAAGCTAGAGGTGCAGCGGGAGAACGAGGCTGCGATTATCGCGAACCGCGCCAACCAGAAACTGTCGGAGGGCGACGCAGCCGCGGCCGTGGAGCTCTACAGGCAGTCGCTCGAGCAGGCCCCCCTCAACGCCAAGGCATTCTATAACTTGTCGGTAGCGCAGGGTAGGTTAGGGCGTCAGGCCGAGCGACGGGATGCATTGGAACAGGCTGTCGCCGCGGACCCCGATCTCGCTGAGGCCCGTAACGACCTAGGTCTCATTTATACAGGCGAGGGCCGCTTCGAGGAGGCCCAGGCAGAGTTTCTGGCCGCGATCGCCGCCAAGCCCTCGTTCGTCGAGGCCCGCAACAACTTGGGGTTCGCCTACTCAGGCCAGGGCAATCAAACCAAGGCTGAGGAAGCGCTCCGTCAGGCCATCGACATAGCCCCGAGCTATGCCGAGGCGCACAAGAATTTGGGGCTCGTGCTGGCCGAGCAGGAGAAGTTCTCCGAGGCGGCGAAGCAGATTGAGAAATCGTTGGCGATCGAGCCCCACAACCCGGCCGCCCATACATCCCTGGGAATGGTGCTGACGCGTCTCGGGCGCGCCCAAGAGGCTGTTCCCCACTTCCAGAAAGTGATCGAGCTGCAGCCGGATTCGGCGGAGGCCCGGCTCAACCTTGGCATCGTGCTGGCAGACCAGTATGACCTGGAAGGGGCGCTCGAGGCGTTCTCCAAGGCTGTGGATCTCGCACCCAGTTCGGCGGTGGCTCACTACAACAAGGGTCGCGCGCTTTACGATCTCGGGCGCGGCGACGAGGCCAGGCGAGAACTGGAAACCGCCACGAACCTGCCGGCGGCCCTTTACCTATTGGCGCTGATCGAAGAACAGCAGGGCAGCCGCACCCGAGCCTTGGCGCTGCTGCGCGAGTTCGTCGCGCTGGAGCCCAATGACGCCGATGGACGCTACCAATTGGGCCAGAGCTTGGCGGCGGCGGATCAGATGAGTGCGGCCATAGAGCACTGGAAGCGCGCGGTGGAGATCAACCCCGAGCATGCCGAGGCCCTCTACAACCTGGCGCGAGCGCTGCGCACCTCCAAGCCATCCGAGGCGCAGACCTACCAGGAGCGGTTTGCGATGCTCGAACGGCAGCGCCGGATTACCGACCGCGCCGAGACGCTCGCGAATTTCGCCTTGGCTGCGCGCGCCGCGCGTGATTGGCCTCGCGCTATCTCTCAACTTCAGGAAGCGCTGGCCGTGTGTGAGGAGTGTCGCTCCAAGGCGCAGATCCACGAGAATCTCGGCCTCATCTACGCACGCTCCGGGGACCTGGACAACGCCGCCAAGCATCTCCGTGCCGCTCTCGAGCTCAGGCCGGACGACCCGGAGGCGCTGAAAGCCCTCGGTGTCATCCACTCGGCAGTGGAGCGTGGTAGTCCCTTAGGGAGCGGTGGCGGGTCCTTGTGACCCGGCGCCAGTCTGCATGCGCTTCTCGCGGACGGCGCCACGGTCCCCGAGTACCTGCGGCTTGTTCGGGCCGGCATAGACCAGCGGAGCCTCCGCGACGAAGGGATCGAACAAGTTCGCCCCCTTCAGGCAGTCGACGAAGAACGGCGGCTGCCCCGGCGGAGTCACGGCCTCGTCGGGAGCCCAGCGGACCTCAATCTTGCCGGCAACACTGTCCACCGCAAGCGCCTCCTCGATGTGCGCCGCAAGGGCCGCAGAGCGCTCACCCAAAGGGTGCGAGCCCGAGATCGTCAAATCGTTCGCCATGTCCCTTGTATACGGGACTTTCCGACCCAAGGCACCCAAACCAACTGCCGAATCTGGGTTCATGCATGACCTAGCGGTCACGGAAACGGGGAGCGCGAGATACGTGCCCCCGGAGCGGCTTCCCCATTTGGCGCCGCCCGCAACAATAGGAACGAACTGCCGGCCGTTGACTCTGCTCGCCTCGGGCCAAGCGACTCTGCCAGCGCAGCCCGGAGAGGGTTTCCGTCACTGGCGTGAATACGACCGCACGAAACTGAGCAGGTCAGCCATCTCGGCCGGTTCAATCTCGTCCTCCAAGCCCTCCGGCATCAGCGAGAGGCCCATCGATGTCAGCGAGCTGATGTCTGAACGCGCCACGATGTCCTCGATACCTTCGCCGCGACGCAGGGTCACACTCCGTGCCGACTCGCGCGCCAGGATACCCGTGAGTACGCTGCCATCCAAGGCATCAAGCCTGTAGTTGACGAAGTTCGATTGTACAGACCTGTTCGGATCGAGGATGTCAACGAGCAGTTCCTCTCGGGAGGAGGAGGCCCTTTCGGCTAAATCGGGTCCCACTTCGTTCCCCGTGCCGCCGAGTCGATGGCAAGTTGCGCACTCTCGCTCGAAGACCTCCGCCCCGCGGCCGGAATCCCCCTCTGCTGCGACGGCGGACCGATACTCTCGGATCACATCCTCGGGGCTGGACGCTTCAGAGCTGGCAAGGACCTGCCGCGCTCGCCTGCGGATGTCTGGCCGTGGATCAACCAGCAATGCTGTCCGCCGCGCCGGGTCTAGGTGGGCCGCGAGCACTGCTCCGCTTGCCAAGGCGTCGAGAAACGGCTGCAAACGTTCCTCGCGACTGAACAGGACTTCCACAGCCTCTCGGCGCACCGCCGGACTATAGGCCCGCCAGCTACCAACAAGGATCTGCCCTACCTGTTGCCCGCCGTGGGCGGCGAGCGAGCGCACCGCAGCTAGCTGGATGCCTGCGGGCTCGTCCGGGGACAGCAATGCGCTGAGGGTGCCGAGGGCGGCCTCCTGGGGTGCCCAGGAGAGCAGGCGGATTGCTTCAGTCCGATCCGATACATTCGCGCCATCCCTGTCGACGGCTACGGCTGGAGCCTCTGCCAGTACTTGAGCAATTGCAGCCCGGAGTGCGGGACTCTCAGGGTTGTCCCGCATTGCGGGCAATGAGGTTCCCGTGTGCTCGAGACCTTGGGCAATGCCGGAGGCAGCCGCCATGCGGATCCTCCTGCTGTAGGGCCCGCTTGGCTTGCGGGTCGCACTCAACAAAGCGAGAATGGCTTCCGGTGACTCCTTTGCCGCCACGTTGCCCGCTAGCTGCTTGACAGCGCCAGGGCTATCCGGGTTGGCCATGAACGAATCATTGCGGAGCAGGAGGTCAAGCAGGGCAAGGGAGTCCTGCCGCGCTCCTGCAAATACGGCGGCCTGGATCCACTCGTCACCGGGGTCACGACGCAAGATACTCGCCAGAATCGGAGACGCGTGGCCACGGTCGATCGCCGGGACTGCGAGCGCAACCCGAAAACGAACGGCAGCATCGTCGTCCGATGCCATCGATGCGACCTGGGCGCGCAGTGCGCTTGAACTCGCGAACCGCGCCTCGGAGAGGCGGACGGCATTCTGGCGCAGAGCCGGGTGACGGTCTGCCAGCGCCGCTAAGAGCGTGCCTTCATCAAGTTGACCGAGTCCCTCGAGTGACCACAGGGCATGGAGTCGGCCTTGGGGGGACAGAGATCGCCTGGCCGAGGCTTTGAGAGCGGCAGCTGCCCCCACAGCGCGACGCTCGAACAACAGTCGATGGGCAGTCGCTCGCCACCAGCCGTCTTCATGGTCGAGGAGGGCGACAAGTTCGGAGACCGATGCTTCCGCGAGTTGCGGCGAGGATCCCCGCGTGAAGTCGGCCGGAGCGATGCGGTATATGCGCCCCATGTCCTGGCCGGTGTAGTAGTCGATGTGCTCGAGGATTTCGTCAGGAATTGCACTTGGATCCTCGATTACCTCTCGATACATGTCTACCAAGTACAGGCAGCCATCCGGCCCGTTGGAGAAGTTCACTGGCCGGAACCAGCTGTCGGCCGAAGCCAGGAATTCCTTGCCGGCCGTCGCGCGGCGAGCCCGGAAGGTAACGCCCGACCTCTCCACAATCGTGCGCAGGACGAGGTTGCCGGCTGGCTCCGGGGTGAAGGCGTTGCCCTGGAATTCCGGAGGATACGCCGCCCCCCGGTAAATTCCGAGGCCTGCGCCACCCGTGAAGTAGCCTTGCGAGGCAAGTTCCCGCGGCGGAAATCGCTGGGCCCTCATTTCTTGGGTGGTGTTGACCCAGCGGCTCCAGTGCGTCTTGCGGGCCACGCGCCAGGGCTCAGGGTCGCTGATTGGAAATACTAGCCGGTCAGACTCGAGGATTGAGGCCGCCAATTGCGGTGGCTCCATGCCGTCGACCACGTGTCGCAACGGGAATACCGCATGGATGACCGGATTGCCGGAGTTCGAGCCGAAACGATTGCCCCACTCGTCGAAGGCGTTGCCGAAGTCACCCCCTGTCCCTTCGACCGCCTCGAGGACTTCGGTGACCGGGTGGAAGCGGAAATCGTTAGAGCTTAGCGGAACTTCGCTGTCCCCTGGGCGCTCGGCATGCCGTACCGTGCCGCCATTGTACGAGGTGGTGCCGTAGATCCAGTGATCCATGCCCCACTTGAGGTTATTCACGATGTCTTCAGACTTGTCCGTCCCGAATCCCGTGAACACGGTCCGGCGCACATCCGCCACGCCATCGCGGGTCGTGTCCTTCAGGTATACGATGTCCGGCGCTGCCGTGACGAAGATTCCCCCGTTCCAGCAGGCAATCCCGCTCGGCCAATGCAGGCGGTCAGCAAACACCTGGTCCGTCTCGAAGACACCGTCAGCGTCTAAGTCCTCCAGGAGTCGAATTCGCCCTGCAGCCCCTCCACTCGGAGGCGGGTCGAACGGGTAGCCTCGCATCTCGGCTACGTACAGCCTCCCATTCTCATCGAAGTCAATGGCTATCGGGTCCGCCACATGAGGTTCTGACGCCGCCAGCTCGAGACGAAAGCCGTCGGCGAGTTGAAACGACTGCAGTGCCTCGACCGGGGAAAGCGGCTTGCGGCGTTCGAGGCCATTCTCGAGCGGCGACCTGGCTCCGCAGGATACGGACCACAGGATCCCCACAAGCAGCCCCGCACGGAGTATCGACCGCCTGCTGGCAAAGAGCATGTATCCATCCTTGGGCATCGATGTTCCAGTATCCGAAGATCGCGGGGCTCTTAGAAGACGAACTTCAGGCTCATCCACGGAAAGACGGGATAGAATAGAGCGGAATTTCAGGGAATGTTTAATAGATCGGTCGCTCGCTTCTGCTCAGGCCGCTTGACGAGGCGGTCGCTAGGGCGGCGTGCAGCCGCCGCCATGCGCAGCACAGCCGCCAAATGATTGGCATCCGTGCCGTCACGTTTCTCCCCTCGCAGGAGCCCTCCTCCCGAGATAGCCGTGCGCGGCGACAGCCGCGGGCCAGCTGACCAAGTGCTTTTCCGATAGGTCGGCCGACGGGTCGAGCCCGCACTCGGTCGGGGCGTTCTGCGCCACCCCGGCGCTAGTGCCGTCAATGGGCGTCAGATCCAATCGGGCGGGCTCTCGTCCCGAGGTGCATCATGCCCCAAAATCCAGGGAATCTTGACGATCTGGGTACAACGCGCTTCGCAACACCGCCGAGTGAAGGCCCGGCGGCTTCGGTTCATGTGGTGAAACCAGGACGGGACGGGATAAAATCAAGCCGAAATGAAGATCGCTGGAGTCCTGCTTGTCCTCGTCGCTGCAACGCACTGCACCCAACAGCCGGTCCGCGAACCGGTCGTATACGACTACCAAGGCATCTACTCCGGACAGGGCGGTCACCGCTTCCATCCTACTGTCCGCGAAGAATGCCGCAGCGTTCTGTTCGACAGCACGGGAAGAGTGCACACAATCGGGGTGCAGTCGAACGCAACGGACTTGCTGAACGCGACCCGCCAGTTCATCTCGCTCGGCCGGTGGGAAGGCGACCACTGGACATCGATCGCCAAAGTGAACGAGCGCGACGGATACGTCTACAGCCCGGCGGCAGTCGCCGATGAGGAAGGCGGAATCTGGATTGCCTGGTCCGAGTTCAACGAGATCGAGCAAGATTTCGATGTTTACGCCCGCCACTGGGACGGCCGCGGATTCGGGAGCGTTGCTCGACTCAGCGCAGGGCGCGGACCTGACCTGCGGCCATCGATCGCCTTGCAAGCCGATGGCTCCCCGGTGGTGGCCTGGGAATCCGCCCGCAAGGGCGCGGTACGGATCGCCGTGGCCACGATATCGGACAGTGACTGGACCGCTCGCCTCGTTACGCAGGACGAGGGGTTCAACTTCCGGCCCAATCTCGCGACCGCCGGGGACGGCACGGTCTGGCTGGCATTCGACCGGTGGGTGGACGGCGACTACGACGTCATGCTTCGCACATTGAGTGGCGGCAATTGGTCCGAGGAGACCGCATTCTTTGCCTCGGAGGAGGACGAGCAGCGCCCGATGATTCGCTTCGCGGCGGACGGAACCGCTTGGATTCACGCGTCGAAGCGAGTGTCCGGGGTCCGAGGCGAGCAGCGATTCGAACTGCCTGCGGAGGCTCGCGACTACGTGGCCTCGATGGGGAGCTTGGACGAATTCCAGATCGATGCGTCAGGACGATTCTGGTTCTTGCGTCAGGTCACCTCCTTCCACCCAGGCAACCCCGGCTACCGAGCCGGACGGTCTCCGGCGTCCGAGGGCGCTTGGTTTGACGGCGAGACGCTCCAGAGGTTCACCCTCGAAGTTGCGATCGGGTACCGCGCACCGGCCTTCGACCAGGGCGGATACTGGCACGCCACCGACATGATGGTCTACCGCAAGGTGATCGAGCCGGTCACCGCAGCTGTGAGGGGCGACGCGGTAGTCGGCCCGGTTGGCGAGACAAAGGCCGCGAAATCTCGCCCGGACCACGTGCCGCACGAAACGCTCGAGCTGGACGGCGAGACCTACACGCTCTACTACGGCGAGATGCACACCCACCTAGGAGAGTATCCCGGAGACCGGACCATCGAGATGTGGATCGACCGGTACTACATGAACGCCATGGAGAGCGGCGTGCTCGACTTCGGAGCGGCCTCGGACCACGACTGGCCGTCCATGACAAATTCCAAGTACCGCGTGGAGCAGGCCTATTCCAACGTGCTCTCCGAGGAGGGACGCTTCGAGGGCTTTGCCAGTTACGAGTGGAGCGGGGACGCGGCGGGCCGCCGCCGCTACGGCGACCGCACGATAGTCTTCACGAGACCCTTCTCCACGATTTATCGGATCACCGACCCAGCGAGCAACTCGATTGAGGAATTGCGCCAGATGCTTGCGGGTGAGAACGCCATTCCTTGGGTGCATCATGTCGGTGCTCCCTGGGGTGCGGTGGACTGGTCGAAGCACGACGAGACGGCCGAGCCGGTGGTCGAGATCACGTCAGGGCACGGAGTCTACGAAACGTACGACAAGCCGCGAGCCGTCACGGACTGGCTGCGCCGTCCGCCCGTTGGCAAGACATCGATTCAAGACGGCTTGGCGGCCGGCAAGAAATTCGGCTTCGTCGGCTCTAGCGACCGGCACGACGGCATCAGCGGCTACAACACCGGCATGCTCGCTGTCTTCGCGAAGGAACTGAGTCGCGAATCGGTGCTCGAAGCGCTTCGCGCGCGACGGACCTACGCAGTGCGAGGTGGCGAGCCGATTCTACTCGACTTCCGTGTCAACGGGGTCTTCCAAGGAGGCGAAGTCGAATCAGGCGGATCCGTGCCGAGCCTGTCGGTAAAGGTCAATGCAGAATCACCGGTCGAGAAAGTCGAGATCGTGAGCAACGGCGATTACATCTATACCCACGTCCCGGACGAAGAGACAGCTAGCTCGGAATTCACGTATAGCGACACCGGCGAACCCGAGCCAGGCACTTACTACTATGTCCGGGTCTGGCTGAAAGGCCGTTCCGAAGAGTCGAATTACTTGCAGCAGGCTATAGGCAAGTACGCTTGGAGCTCGCCTGTCTGGTTGAAGTAGAGCACTGCAGGACCTCTATTGGTGGGTTCGATTCCACCTGTGCCTCCACCTGGAGCCCTCTCGATACAGAGGAACTTGCTTTCTCGGAGCGCCGTCCCGGCACTGAGTTGGGGAATCGGGTCGCGCTGAGGGGATTCTGGAGTTGATGGTCAATCGCCCTACGGTTTCTTCGCGTACCGCAGCACTCCCCTCGATCCACCCACCTGGGCACCGAGAACCCGATTCCCATAAGCAGCAACACCTTCGGCCCCGCTCGTGACCCTGCTGAGATCTGGCTTGGGGTCGGGGATGAACGCCCGCACCTTCCCGGTCCGGGCGTCGCCAATGTAAATCCCTCTGTCGAAGCCAGGATTCCGGGGGCTGCCGGTTGCATCGGGGTCGAAGCCGGAATCCGAGTCGGCGACATAGATTCTGTCGCTCTCGTCGATGTAGATCCCGCTTGGAGATCCGAACTGAGTCCACGTGGCGAGGTGGCTTCCGTCGGTTTGGAGGACTTGGATTCTTTGGTTGGCTCGATCCCCCACGAACAGGCGGCCTTGCGAATCGATGGCCAGCGCATGGATTCCCCGAAACTCACCAGGGCCCGTACCGCGGGTTCCCCAAGCGCCAACAAACGTCCCGTCCTCCCTGAACCTGACGATACGGTTGTTCCCTCCATCCCCATGGTTATGGCCGTCTCCGACGAAGATGTCGCCATCCCTCGACACCACGACGTCCGATGGACAGCGGAACGTGTTCTCTCCCTCGCCAGCCACGCCCGCAGTCCCCAAGCTCATGAGAAGTTCGCCTGTCGGGCTGAACTTATGCACCTGATGGCCCTTGCCACCTTCATTGCCAGTCTCGCAATACGAATGCACCGCGTCGGTGACCCATACGTTGCCTTCGTGGTCGGCATGGATCCCGTGGGGCCAAATGAAGAGGCCTGACCCGAAGCTCCGGATCAGACCTCCGTCGGCATCGAATAGCAGGACGGCATCCAAGTCGCTTCCCTTGCAATTGCTCCCTGCGCAGCGCTCGGCCACCCAGACCTTGCCGGTGAACTTGCCATCCGAATCGCGGTGGGGATAGATCGCGCTTGTGGAGCCCCATGCTCTCCCTACGGGGAGCGATCCCCATTGCTCTCCCGCGTCGTATGGATTCGGCGCTCGCTGCTGGGCAAGGGCCGACGCACAGAAAACGAGAATCAAGATCGTCCGCATGAAAAGGCCCTCACTCATGATCCAGCCATCCGGGGACGAGACCACGCCCTCGCCCAATTCGCGATGCGGGTCCAGCAGTATATTCACTGGTCAATACCAGCATCTCGGCCCTACGTCGCACCAACAAGACCCCCGATTGCGGGGCTGTGAACCGGCTCGGTGTCGAAGCGCCACCGCAATGATCCAATCGATGCATGGAACCCCCATCGATTCGCTCGCAATAAAGGATACCGCCGAGCCTGGCGTCCGAGAGTGCCGGCATCCCCGGGGAGTCAGTGAACGATGACGCGCCGACCGCCATAGAGCTTTCCGATACTCGTGTCCTTCAGTCGGACCTCGACCTGACGCGGGGTCGGTTCGTCGCCTGATCGGCTCGGGTAGTAGCCCACGACGTACTCGGTTTGGGCCAAGGCCGCAAGGGAGTTGAGGATGCTGCGAATCGCCGCACTGCTCTGGTTCTTGAGATCGTAGCTGCGACCGCCCGTGAGCCTACCGAGATCCGCCAACTCCTTCTGGCGGAGTTCTTGCTCGTTCGACCTGGACTGGCTCGGGGAAGCCGAGCGGAACGTGGGCCGCCCCCTCGCAGCGCGCCGGGCGGTGCTTGCGTTCCGCCTACGAGTCCGCTCGACAATCTGCTGATGGCCCAGCACAACGGGATAGATGGGAATTCCGAAGTGGTTTGCGGCGCGGAGCGCCCATTCCGATTCGAAATCCGAGGTGCTGAACCCGTCCGAGAACACGACCATCATCCTCGTCGCGCTCCCGCCACGCTTCGACACGTCTCGCGCCGTCTCCAAGATCGACTCGTAGATGCGCGTGTGGCTGTCTTCGGCGGCGTATGCGAGGTCAAGCGCGCGCTCGAGCTTGTCGACATTGTTGGTGGGCCCGGTGAATCGCGTGAGCTTGCGCGCGAAGCCGTATATGGAGATCGAGACGTGCTCGTTGACTTCCTTGAGGATGCCTTCGCGGATGGTCCGTATGTCCAGCAGTCCCCGGCGCATCACACTGTGGCTGATATCAATGAGGAAGATGATCTCAACGGGCACCGATCGACTGCTGGCAGAGTCTTCACCCGGGCCGGACGGGCCCTCGACAAACGCGATTTCCTGTATCTTGCCGTCCTCGAGCAACTCGAATGCTTGGTCTCCAAGCCCGCCGATGGATGTCTTCTTCTTGTACACATGCAGCGGCACGACCACGAGGCTCGATTCGGTCGTGATGATCAAGCCGGGGTCTTCGTCCAGCGGGACGGACGACTGCGCGGAGACAGTGGTTGCCACCAGCAGCAATCCGGCCAACAGTCTTCCGCGCATCGGCGTCCATAGTCTATCAGCGAACCGCCGAACAGCCCGTCGTTGTAGGTCCCCGATCAGCAGCGGTTCCGCGATGGAGCACATCTGTCTTGCAAGGATATTCGCCCTGCAATCGGCTCTTGAATTCATCTCGCGGATCAATTTTTTGCCCTCAGGAACAAGGACTCCCTATGCCTGTCAATGCCGCTCCAATAGGTGGCACTCCTCGCACGTGTCGCGATCGCGAGAAGGCAAGCGTCCGCAAGCCAAATCCGTTTCCGGAGCTGCACATGTTCCGGCGCACGAACCGCTGATGCCATGACAGGCTACGATGCTTGGACAGGAGCCAGAAAGAAACGTCCATGTCATCCGATCACTCGTCCAAGTCTGGCCGCGGCCTGGCAATCATCGCGGTCTGCGGGCTATTGGTCGCTGCATCACAGGCGCAGGTCAGCGAAATCTCGAGCACGGACCGACACGCGGACTGGCCGTCTGCAGCAATCGCCCCGAACGGGGACCTTTGGGTCGCCTGGGCCGAATACGATGGCCGAGGCGCCGACGAGATAAGGATCCGGCAGCGATCAGACGAAGGCTGGCAGGAATCGATCACCGCGAGCCCGCGAGCCGGCGACTATCTCAAGACGGCGCTCGCGATCCAGCCCGACGGTCGCGTATGGGTCGCCTGGGCCGGGCAGGTCGGCGGCAACTTCGACCTGTACTCCCGAAGCTGGCACAACGGACGATGGGACCCGGTCGAGCGCCTGACATCCGATTGGCAGCCGGATCTCCATCACCGTCTGCTGGCCGACGGAGAGGGCCGTCTCTACCTTGTCTGGCAATCGTTCCGTACCGGCGACGCCAATATCTATCTGAAAACCTATGACGGGAGCCGCTGGTCGGCAGCCACGCCCGTAACCTCGCACGAGGCGAACGACTGGGAACCGGACGCCGCGCTGGATAGGCAGGGACGCCTGTTTATCGTGTACGACACCTATCGCCACGGAGACTACGACGTCAATCTGCGCGTGTTCGAGGACGGGAAGCTATCCCCGGAATTCCCGATCGCCGATTCGCCTAACTTCGAGGCCCGCGCAACCGTTGCAGTCGATGGCGAAGGCCGGGCGTGGGTCGCTTGGGACGATCAGGGGCCGAACTGGGCGCTCGACATGCCCTTCTGGGACCGCGAGAGCGAAAGGGGCGACTGGGGAACCCCTCCGCCGTGGAGCGTGGAACGGTCGGTCGGGCAAATGGTCAGCCTGCGCCACTCGCAGAAAATTGGCGTGGCGGTATTCTCCGGCGGTCAGCGATGGACTCCGCAGGGCTCCCTCGAGGGTGCAATGACCGACGAATTCGCCCTGTCGTACGAAATACCCCAGATGACGATCGACCCAAGCGGGTCACCTCGCCTCTTCCTACGCCGCTGGGTTCCTCGCAATGACGGAGGAACCATGAAAGAGCGCCCTGCTGCATGGAATATCCACTCGATGACCTACTCAGGGGACCGGTGGTCATCACCCCAACCGGTAGAAGGCAGCGCTGGCAGCAACGACCAGCGCCTATCGACCGCCATCGATCTGAATGGAAGGATGTGGATCGCGTACCCGTCGGACGACCGATGGATGCCGGGCGGGCCCGTAGTCCAACACGACGAGCGGCCGATCGGGAAGATTCGAGTAGATCGGGTGGCTGCGGCCGAACCAGCCCGTCCCGAACTGAATCCGGTCGCTCCGAGGGAAGCTGCCCGGCCGTACGAGAGAACGGCTTGGACGGACCGCCGGCAGGCGATCGCTTCAGGCGAGAAGCGCTACCAACTCTACTGGGGAGACTTGCACCGCCACACCGAGATCAGCGGCGACGGTGGCTTCGACGGCACGTTGTGGGACATGTACCGCTATGCGCTCGATGCGGCCGAACTGGACTTCATAGCTTCCACGGATCACTACTACGGGGCCAGCGGTGCCAAGGGCCGCCCCGAGGGCCGCGGCTACGACTGGTGGAGGACCCAGAAGCTTGCCGACGCATTTCACGTGCGGGGGAGGTTCTCCCCTTTATTCGGATACGAACGATCGCTCCGATGGCCGTACGGACATCGCAACGTCATCAATCTAGAACGAGGCACGGCGGCGTTGAACCGGATGATCGACCGGGATCGTGAGAGCGATGAGTTCCCGCGAGAGCCCGAAGAACTGCGGCTCTGGGAGCGACTGCGGGGCCAGGAAGCAATCAGCATTCCTCACACGATTGCCGCAGGCGGCGGCACGAATTTCGCCTACAACGATCCGGCCATGGAGCCGCTACTGGAAATCTACCAAGGATGCCGGATGAGCTACGAGGCCGAGGGCGCTCCGCGGGTTAACTCGGCAAAGCGCTTCGCCGACGGGTTCGCCCAGGGCGCGCTCGACAAGGGATACAAGATCGGCTTCATCGCTTCCTCCGATCACCGCTCCACACACATCTCCTACGCGGCGGTCTACGCCGAGGAGCCGACGCGTGAGGGGATTTTCAGGGCGTTGCAGCAGCGCCACGCCTACGCCGCTACCGATAACATCGTGGTCGACGTGCGAATCGGCGACGCCATCATGGGCGATGCGACAAGGACCGGTGACAAGCCCCAAGTCCACGTTGAGGTGCGAGGCACGGGCCCGATTCACAAGATCCAGATCATCAAGGACAACACCTACGTGTACTCGGCGAGTCCCGGCGTCCGGGAAGTGTCGTTCGCATTCCGAGACGCAGACGCAACTCCAGGCGAGAGCTACTACTATGTCCGCGTGCAGCAGGAGGACGGGCAGATGGCTTGGGCTTCGCCGATCTGGGTCGAATACCGCCCCGAATGAACGCAGCTTTTGCCGGCCTGGAGGACGCTACACCAGGTCCGCGATGCTTGTATGCGGGCTAAACTGGGCCGGGCCGCCGGGCCCGGCCCGCGCGAGAAACCGATCATGACATTCAAGGCAGTCCTTCAGGCGGCAGCGCTCGGCGCTTTGGCCGTATCCGCATCGGGCCAGGACGTGACCGTCCTCGTCGCCTACCACTCGCAGTCAGGAAACACCGAGAGCATGGCAGAGGCGCTCGCCGAGGGGGCTCGCGGCGACGGAGCGGAAGCAGTCGTCAAGCGAATCGGCGACGTGACGCAAGAGGACCTGGAATCGGCGGATGGCATCGCTCTCGGTTCGCCGGTTCATATGGGAGACGTCGCGGTCGAGGTCAGGACGGCGCTCGTCGACTGGGCCTACGGGAAGGGCTTCTGGCGCAGTAGGGGGCTGGAGAACAAGGCGTGCGCGGTGTTCGCGACCGGAGGCGCGCCATCGAACGGCAAGGAATTCACGATGCTCAGCATGGCGCTCGGCATGTTGCAGTACGGCATGGTGCTGGTGACGCCGTACGGCGGGCTGGGCGCTTCCGCCACCACGGGCACCCCGGAGCATGAGAAGGGCGTCGGCGAGCACGAGCTGGACGAGGCCCGCAACCTCGGTGCGAGGCTGGTCGAGGTCGCTCGGCGGCTGAAAGACTGACTGGTTCAGATGCCCGCTCAGGTCCGGATGCTTTCGTAGGACAGGTTCCCGCGAGCGCGCTGCTCCCCGGGAATCAGGGCGGCATAGAGCGTGTTCAGCACTGGCATCGAAATACCTGCTGCTAGCCCGTACCGCCGGACGGCACCGAGCTGGTCGTCAAATTCGGAGGTATGTCCGCGTTCCAAATCACGGTGCATCGACGCAGTCGTGGCGAATGGGAGGTTCTGATAACGGACGATTTGCTGCACAGCAAATCTCTCCGGTATCGCGGCGCCGTGCGCCCGGGCGACCACCTCAATCTCAGTGGCGCACGCCTCGAGGAGGGCTCGTGTCTCGGGCACGCCGAGCAACACTCCTAGGGGGGCGCGGGCGGCAGCTCCGACCACGCCAAGCGAGCACACCATGAGGAGCTTCTTCCACATTTCGGACCAAATATCCGGGGACTCGTCGATCGCCATTCCTTCAACGACCGAGAGGTGTTCGACGATCTCGCCGACCCTATCCGACAGGCCACCATGGCGCTCGCCGCAAGTGATCGACGGCATGGCCAATCCCATGTGATGGATCTCGCCCGGGGCGTCTCGCTCGGCGAATATTCGACTTAATCCTCCGACAACGCGCCCCGGCTCCAAGACTTCGCAAAGCGTAGCGGGAGCGTCCACTCCGTTTTGCAGCGGGATCACGACGGTGGACTCTCCGACGAGGGGGGCGGCGAGTTCAGCCGCCGGTCGCACGTGCTCGGCCTTGCACGCGAGGAAAAGGACGTCGGCTGCAGGCACGGTCGCCCCAGCCTCGATGACGTTCGGCACCCTCCACGTGAAACCGCCACTCGGGCTAAGCAAGCGCAGGCCTCTTGACCGGAGTGCTGTCGCGCTCTCCGGGCGGAGGAAGAAGGAGACGTCCAAGCCAGCCTGGGCGATCCGCCCCCCGAAATACCCGCCAACGCCACCTGCTCCCACGAACACGATTCTCATAGAATGTCCTCCGGCGCAGAGCGGAGAGCCCTTTCCGAGGAAGCCTCGAGCCACGCTCGATCGCGCAAAACCAGCTTCGCACGGTTCAAGGTTAGTGCGATCGAAGCGTAAAGGACTGTCGCGAAGTCTCGGGATATTCGGGTCTCGGTCGGACTCGATGACCGCCAATCGTAAAGGTCGCCAGCGACCGAATCACCCACTTTCCTGAAAGCTGGAAGTGCTGCGCCTGCCAGGAGTCAGCCTGTCGGCCCTCCGAGGAAGCGAGACGCTATAATGCGAGAAAGCACTGTCTGCCCTTGCTGGGAGGTGGTGTAACGGTAACACGGCAGACTCTGGATCTGTTTATCGGGGTTCGAATCCCTGCCTCCCAGCCAATCGCGAGGCCTGCGGTTCCAGCGGAGCCGGAGTGAGGGTCCAGCGCGAATTTCTCCCGAATCGGGGAATGGCGAAAGCCCCTTCGAGAGCGAGTGCTATCATGGGCCGTAGGCTTCTTCAGGCCGGCGTAGCTCAGTTGGCAGAGCATCTGATTTGTAATCAGACGGTCGGGGGTTCGAATCCTCTCGCCGGCTCCATGAGTTTGGTTTCGGCTCGGAGACCAGTACCGGCCGAGTCCAACAGAGACGGGGCGTTTCGCAGGTTCGCGGGAGTAACTCAATGGTAGAGTCACAGCCTTCCAAGCTGTTGGTTGCGGGTTCGATCCCCGTCTCCCGCTCCACCGCCCGCCACTGAAGGTTTCACCGCTGCAGCGGGCCGACGTAGCTCAGTTGGTAGAGCGCGTCCTTGGTAAGGACGAGGTCACGGGTTCGAATCCCGTCGTCGGCTCCAGTCGGCCGCTACTCTTCGCAGAGCGCCGAGAGCTGGTCCGGGGCGAAGCCTAGGACGATAGCCTCCCCTTGGACAGAGACCGGCCGCTTGATCAGGTTGGGATGCTCCGACATGAGACGCAACGCCTCGTCGCGCGACGGGGGATTCGCTTTCATTCCCATTTCACGGTACTTGGCGTTCCTCGTATTCAGAAACGTCCGGTAGTCTCGCGACCCGATGAGCGCGTCCAAGTCTTCCACGCTCAACCCCTTGTCGAGATTGACAAGCTCGAGGTCCGCGCCTTGATCCGCCAGGTAACTCCTGGCCTTGCGACAGCTTGTTCAACTGGGCTTGTGATAGAAGCGGACCGTGGGCATTGAGCAATTTTATCGCGGTATGCTATCAGGGCGTGAAGTGGTTCCTTCGCAAGAGTGTGCCGCCCATCGACCGGATCCTTCTGGTCGAGAGTGGATCGCGCGCTGAGGCTCAGCGTCTGGTTCCGCTCCTGCGCGAATCGGTTTGCGGCAACGCTCCGATCGACCTCTTCACGTGCCTGCCGGACGAGCCGGCAGGACTGGGCGCTGGCACGCGTGCCTGGCGTTCCTACGAAGCGAGGAATCATTCCGAGCGCTGGCGGATGTTGCTCGGGCTGCGACGCGAACGACACGCGGCCGCCGCGATTCTGTGCGGGGACAGCCCCCTGCTTGCGATGTGGAAACTTGCCCTGGCGGCGTTGCTGCCTGCCAAGATACTGCTTGTCGCCGAAGGCGACGGACTGATCTGGCTGGACCGAGCGCACTGGCGCAAGGCGTTGGAGCTAGTAATCTCGCGCAGCGGAGTACGCAACCCCGGATTCCTCCGGAAGGCAGCGAACGTGGCGTTCCTGCCGATAGGACTCACGGTGCTCGTGGCATTCGCGGCCAAGGTTCATTTCGTTCGGTTGATCCGCGCGACGCGATTCACTGGCCGGCCGGACGTTTCCCGCTAGGGCCGGAAGGCCCCCTACGATGACTTGTATGCGCGCATGCCGACCTGCCTTCATTGCAGCCATGCTCCTGGTGGCCGTTCCGCTGGAAGCGTATGTCGGTCCAGGTGCAGGGTTCGCGTTCGTAGGATCCCTGTTCAGCTTACTGGCAGCCTTCGTGGCTGGAGCTCTCGCCTTTCTTGTTCTTCCCTTTCGAATGGCATGGCGAGCCTTGCGCGGCGCACAGGGATACCGCAAGGCGAAAATCCGCAAGCTGATCTTCCTGGGCCTCGACGGCCTCGAGCCCGATCTGGTCGAGAAATATCTCGCACAAGGCAAGCTGCCTAACCTTGCGGCGCTGCGCGAGCAAGGCAGGTACAGCCGCTTGCGGACGACCTTCCCTCCCCTGTCGCCAGTGGCTTGGGCAACCTTCGCCACCGGTTCCAACCCAGGCAAGCACAACCTGTTCGACTTCCTGAACCGCAACCTCCGCTCCTACCTGCCCGAACTGTCCTCGTCGCGCGTCCGCCAGCCGTCACGGGTCTGGAAGGTTGGCCGGTGGAGGATACCGCTCTCCAAGCCGACCGTGGAGATGCGCCGGAAGAGCCGGCCGTTCTGGTCCCTGCTCGGCGACAATCACGTCAGCTCGACAATCTTGCGGGTTCCGATCACGTTTCCGCCGGAACCATTCGAAGGCAGGCTGCTGTCCGCCATGTGCACGCCCGACCTCCTCGGGACGCAAGGGAGCTTCCAGATGTTCACGGACGCGCCGGTCGGCACGGAGTTCGAGGAAGCGGGCGCTTGTTATCCCCTGTACGGCGAAGGCGATGCCTGGACTGGTGAAATCCACGGTCCTGACAACACGATCCGGGACGGCTCCGGCGACTTGAAGATCCCTTTCCGGCTAAAAGTGAGCCGCGCATCGAAGAGCGGCCGACTCGAGATCGGCGGCAAGACCTACGAACTGGCCGCGGATCAATTCACTCCCTGGATTCGGCTCACATTCCGGGCGGGCCTCGGCATCAAGGTGACCGGAATCGGCCAATTCCGCCTGACGGATGTCCAGCCGCATGTCCGCCTGTACCTGTCACCCATAGCGATAGACCCCGAGAAGCCGGCACTGCCGATCTCGCACCCGTCGTTCTACGCGCCGTACCTAGCGAAGCTCTTGGGGGACTTCTCGACGTTGGGACTGGCAGAAGACACCTGGGCCTTGAACGAGCGGGTTATCGACGAGGATTCATTTCTCGATCAAGCGAACCAGATATGCCAGGAGCGCGAGGCAATGTTCGAGTCGGCGCTGGAACGCACGAAGAAGGGAGTGGTGGCTTGCGTGTTCGATACGCCCGACCGCGTCCAGCACATGTTCTACCGCTACCTCGAGCCGTCCCACCCGGCGCACGAGGCGAACGGCAACTCCTTCCAGCGCTACGCAGGCACGGTCGAGGAACTCTATGCCCGGATGGATCGAATCGTGGGCAAGACGATGCGCCACTTGGACGACAGAACGGTCCTTTTCGTGCTGTCCGACCATGGGTTCAAGTCGTTCCAGCGCGGGGTCAACTTGAACGCCTGGCTCGAGCGCGAGGGCTACCTTGCAGTCAAGGAAGGGGCTCGCGGCGAAGGATATCTGCGGGGAGTTGACTGGACCAGGACAAAGGCTTACAGCTTCGGCCTGGCCGGGATCTACCTGAATCTGGAGGGTCGCGAGAGCGGCGGCATCGTCCCGCGAGGGAATGCCGAGCAGCTCTCCGAGGAGATCGCTGAGAAGATCACGGGGCTGCCGGACCCGGATCGCGATGCAGTGGCCGTCAATCGCGGTTACTCGAAGAGTGCCGTGTACAGCGGGCCGTACGTGGCTGCGGCACCGGATGTCATCGTGGGCTACAACCCGGGCTATCGCAGTTCGTGGGGCGTCGCGATCGGCAGGGTCGGCGGGCCGGTCTTCGAGGACAACACCAAGGCGTGGAGCGGCGATCACTGCGTCGACCCTCCGCTGATTCCGGGCGTTGTTTTCTGCAATCGCGATTTTGGCGCCGACGGGCCCGGAATCGAGGACATGGCTCCGACGGCGATGCGCTTGTTCGGATACGAGCCTCCGGACCACATGGATGGCAAGGATCTCGGCGTGCAGATTCCCGCGGGTTGAGCTAGGACGGCTTAGACCTTCCCAAGTCCCCTACGCAGCGAACCAAGACTGTCGAAGGGAATTGCCTCCCGAACCGACCCTACACGCCCTGTTCGTGATTGGTGACATCCGGCGGCCTGCGGCGGCTTACCCTTGTTCTTACAGGAGAGAGGCGGTCGCCCGCCGTAAATGGAATAGTCGCCTTGCGCGCCGGCTCGGGCGGCATTCCCGCAGAGGCGTAAGGAGATCGGAGGTGCGGATCGAGCTGCAGCGGAATCTGGCTGGCCGTGCGAATTCGCGCAGGACTCGCGAGAAGCACTTCTGCGAGGCAAGCAAGGGATACTTGCAGTGTGTCCAACCGGCGTGACCTCGAAACTGCCGAAGTCTTGGACTCAAGGCTGGCCTGAAAACCCATAACTTTCGGTACGGATAGAGCCCGACGCACACGCTGCAAGAGCACGAAGCAGATTCGGCGAGGGGATGCGGCTTGGCTTTTCACTTCAAATGCTCCGCGTCTGCGCGGGGGCGCACTAGCCTCGAGTACTGCTCCAAATATTCTATCGACCGGAATGGACATGTGATTGTGATGGGATCATACTGGAAGCATGGCCACTATGATTCAAGTTCGGAACGTTCCCGACGAGGCGCATCGAAGGCTGAAGGCTAGGGCTGCACTAGCGGGAATGTCGCTTTCCGCGTATGCCCTTGCCGAACTGCAACGCGGACTGGAACGACCCACGACCGACGAATTGATGCAGCGGCTGCGGTCGCGGGTTCCAGTCGCGGTGCATCCGAGTCCTGCCGACGTGATTCGCCAAGATCGCGAGCAGAGGTGATCGTTCTCGACGCGTCGGCTGCGCTCGAACTCGTGCTGCTCACTCCGCTTGGCCGGAGGATCGCCCACGTCATTGAACCCGGAGAAGAGACACTCCACGCTCCGCACCTGATCGACCTCGAGGTCTTGCAGGCAGTGCGCCGCTTTGTCCGCTCCAGCCATCTGGCGCCCGCCCGTGCAGTCGAGGTCTTAGCGGACTTCGCAGATCTCAGAATCGAACGTTATGCCCATCGACCGCTGGCTCATCGCATCTGGGACTTGCGCGACAATGCAACAGCCTACGATGGCGCATATCTGGCCCTTGCCGAGGCCTTGCCGGCGACGCTCTTGACGTGCGACGCGGCTCTCGCCAGTGTGCCGGGAGCTCGCGCCAGGGTTGAAGTGCTTCGATCCCCAGCAGCCTGAAACCTAGAGGCGCACTGCCTCGGCTATCGCAGTCACATTGGGATCTAAACGGGCGCGTCTTGCGAGATCTTGAGTGCCTCCGAAGTTCCAGACACCTGAAGGCGTGGCTGCCGAGAAGCCCCGACAGTCAATGTGAATCGATCAATTAGATCTTGAGCGCGGGCGGACGCCTCGACGTTGTCGACGCCCCCGATTGTTCCAGGCGCGCGGGCCGCTCTCAAGCTTGTCAGCTCCCTTCGCTGCCGTCCGATTCGCCTGCGGACGTGTCAGGACATGCCGCTGCAAATGACCCAGCCGGCGACAGATCCGGGGCCGGCCGAATTGTGATCCTGGCAACCGGGTGTCCCCAATCGTAAATTTCGGGCGGGAAGCCGCCGCATCCATGAATCCCGCTATGAACATGCACCGCTCCTTCCTCGGTTCCTACCGAGCAGGATCCGGAACGAGCCGGTACAGGGCACGGTGCCGGCACGTCCGAGCAAAGCTCCGTGTTCGCTTCCGAGCCGGCGTCCCAGCCGCCGACAAGGTAGGTGTTCGTGCCCTCACACGGCACTTCGGCACCGAGAAGCGAAACGAACCCGTCATTCGTCATCTCCAGCATTGAAGCAGACGAAATCAGCCGATGTCCGGCATCGAACTTGACATTCACCGTGGCGGTATTCGTCGGCTGGATAAACGTGCTCAGCCTCGTCACATCCAGCACCTCGGTCTCCGCAGTGAACTTGTTGGTCAGGCCGCTCGTGCTGCCGAGTTCGGCAAGCGCGGCCAATTCTGTGCTAGCGGCTTCGCCGGGAACGAACAGGGGCGGAGCATCGGCGCTGTGAGTGATGACCACTGCGGGTGTGAGGATCTGGCCTTTTGTCAGATTGGTGACCGTGACGATCGCGATAGCGGGCTCCACTTCCTGGGCTGACGCATAGTTCCCCATGCCCGTCCAATGAACGGCCGAGACAACAGCCGCAATCGCAATCCGCCTCACGCGCTCAGCCTATCACGCCGGCTTCCCGGCCTTTACGGCCTGGCCCCAGCCCCTGCGGACAGGGAGGCGCCGAGCCGTTCCCTGTCGTCCAACTCAGTCGCTCGCGCGCTCCGCCGAGCCCGATGGGACAGGCGGCAGGCCCGCGCGTAGGGGTACTTGCTAGCGAGCGAAATGGGGTGGCCTTGCCCGGCACCTATCTTGCTGTTGCCAGCGCTTGTAGGTCTTCTCGAATTGCGGCGGCCATTTCCACTTGTCCCATCGCTTCGGCCATCTCTAGGGCTCGCGTGGCGTGCTGGACCGCCAAACCTGTTTGCCCGGCGCGAAGGTGAGCGTCGGCCAAAGCGTACAGGAACCCAGGCGTCTTGTCGTCCTCGCCTTCCAAGGTCCGCCCGAAATGGGCGATTGCTTCGTCAATATCCCCATTGACAACTAGATGCCGCCCCATCTGGAAATTCGCCAAGCGGTGATTCGGCTCGTATTCGAGGGCCCGCAGGAAGTGCTCCACGGCTTCCCTCGTGCGCCCCATCTGGCTGAGCGTCGAGCCGAAGTTGAAATGCCCATCGGCCGAGAAGGGATTTATCTCGAGTGCGCGCCGAAAACTCTCGGCCGCCTCTCGTGGTCGTTTCCTCAAGGCCTGAATCATGCCCCAATTGTTGTGCAGTTCCTCGATCTCCGAGTTGAGTTCCAACGCCCGTCGGTAGTGCGATTCAGCCTGCTCGAATCGGGCTAGACGGCCCAACACAGCGACTAGGTTGACGTGCGGCTGCACGAACTCCGCATCCAACTCGATCGCCTTCTCGTACGACTCAATGGCTTCATTCGCACGGCCGTCGGACTCAAGCCGCAGGCCTTCGCTCTGATGCCAGTATTGGTCAGCCCTCATGCTCTCGACCGCCCGAAACGCTGGGTCGTCGATCGGCGGCAGGGGACCTTCGTGGTTTCTTGACAGGGCCAAATGCCTTTGCGATGACTCTGGATCGCCCGCGTCCCGGTAAGCTAGCGCCAGCGCATAGTGCGGCGCACTGGATAGCGGCGCCAACTTGCAGGCCATTTGAAGGGCGCGAATGGCCTCCCGCGCCTCGTTTTGCCTCGAAAGGACTTGGCCGAGCCCGTAGTAGGCTGCGGGAGCACCGGGCGAAAGCCGCAGTGCGGCTTCGAACGATAGACGGCTCTCGTCCAGACGGTCGAGGGACAGCAACACTTCCCCGAGCCGGATGGAAGCAGCAGGGTACTGCTTCAGCGTAAGCGCTCGCTGGAGAGCGTCAACGGCCGCTTCCGGATCCCCGGACTCTGCTTGACCAATCCCGAGAAAGTATGGCCACCTGAACTCATCTGCATCGAGGATTTGAGCGCGAAGAAAGCAAGCCTCCGCACTGTCGTAGAGCCTATGGGACTGAAGCAGCATGCCCAACCGCCCGTTTGCGGACGCATCTTCGGGATTCCGCTCCAGATCTTGTAGGATCTGGCTAGCGAGGGCTCGGGACGCAACGGGAAATTCTCTTGGCTTTACGGACGGAACAGCCGGCATTTCCACGGTGCTTCCGGGGCCGCAACCGTGGAGGAGCGCCACCCCGATCAAGAGCGTCGAAACAGCCGCTCGGTGGCTCATAGCCCCATATTAGCCGGGCGCGGCAGCCCCGGAACGGCAATCGCTGGCGGCATCGACAATCCGATTCCATCGCTCCAACGGGAATTGCATCAGGCGGCCAACACCAAGCAAGCACGACTCGGACGAACCCGCGAACGCTTCGGTCCGACGCTGGCAGGCGAACATCCAGCCGTAGGCCGGGTTCTGGATGGAGCGCACGAAGCGCTCCGAAGCCGGCTGTTGGCGGCAGGTCCGCGGGGCAGCCGATTCAGACTCAAGCGACCTCGTAGGCAACAAGAGGCGCGGGCGCACTTTGGCAAATAGCCACAGTTCGATGGCAGCCGTCGCCAGTGGCTCGAGGATCGTTGACGGGAAGCAGAATTCGGTCAGCGATTCCGCCTTTCGACCGGCGGGAAACAGGACGCGGCAAGGATTCGGCAAGGATCACATTGCGCCGGTCATGACGCTCTACACGGGCAAGCATGCGGCGCACAGCGGAATGATAGCCATCGAGTGCGCGGCGATCCGGCACGAACTACCTGCCGAGGCTCCGGGCAAATGGGACTACCTCCACGCGAGCAATTGGTGCTAGGTGCCGGACCGTTGGGGCCCGCTGTGAACCTGGGAGTGGCCATTTCTCTGGCAACTGCGTTGACAAACGAAGACGTATGGTCTATACCAAGCACGAGTCAAGACAGTGCTTGTGTCCGATTTGGCAACAAGGGGGCCTCATTCTCGCAAGGGGCCAGGGAGAACGAAGATGCTACGAGCGATCATGTTGCAACTCCGATTCGCCACCGTATTGGTGTGCTTGCAGGGCGGTCTCTTCGGCCAAATAGAGTCCGCGCGAATCATCGGCAATGTGACCGACCAGTCCGGGGCGATTATACCGGGGGTAGCGGTCACAATCACGAACGTCGATACCAACCTCAGCTACCAGACCGAAACGAACGCCGCAGGTCGGTATGAGTCCGTTCCCCTGCGCATCGGCCCCTATCGGGTATCCGCCGAGCAGTCCGGCTTCAGGCGGGTGGTCCGTGACGGGATTATTCTGCAGATCCAGGAAAGCGCGGAGATCAATCTCGTCCTGGAGGTCGGAGTCGTCGCCGAAGCGGTCTCCGTCACCGCCGACGCGCCTCTGCTGGTGACGACGGAAGCCGCGCAGGGACAAGTGATTGACAACCAGAAGATCGTGGACCTGCCGCTGAACGGCCGAGACTACATCCAGCTGGCGCTGCTCTCGGCGGGGGCGGTCCAACCGCACCCCGGCGCCCGTTTCGGGGGTTTCAGCTCCGGCGGCGTGCGCGCCGGGCAAAACAACTACATCCTTGACGGCATCGACAACAACAACATGCAGAACGCGGCACAGGGCCGGCAGGCAGAAACTGTGAAGCCGTCCATCGACGCAATTCAAGAGTTCAAGGTGTCCACCAACGGCTTTTCCGCCGAATACGGGCGGGCGGCAGGAGCCGTGGTGAATGTGAGCATCAAATCGGGGACAAACGAACTGCACGGCACCGCCTACGAATTCCTGCGCAACGAGAAGCTGGACGCGAAGAACTTCTTTGATTCGCCTACGGCTCCGAGACCGCCCTTCAAGCGAAACCAGTACGGCTTTTCACTGGGTGGCCCGATCGTCAAGAGCAAGACGTTTGCTTTCGGGGACTACGAGGGAGGCAGGGTTCGCGAGTCTCGCACGGTGACGAGCACAATCCCCACGCCCGATTTGCTTGGAGGCGACTTTTCCTCCCTGCTGCCGGGCACGAGGGTTTATGACCCCGCTACCTACGATGAAACCACCGGCCAGCGACAGCAGTTTCCGGGCAACGTCGTTCCAGCCTCTCGATTTGATCCCATTGGCGCTGAGCTGGCGACATTCTATCCGGCGACGAACCTGCCCGGCTTGAGGAGGAACTTCCTGTACAATCCCGCCGATTCGGAAGACCTGAACCGCTGGGATACCAGAATCGACCACAACCTCGGACCCAGCGACACACTTTTTGCCAGATACAGCTGGCAGCGTCTATTTGCACCCGCATCGCCCAACCTGCCGGCACCCGCATTCGGCGGCGGGGCAAACGCCAGCGACTTCGGCCACAACGGCCGCAACATTGCCTTGGGGTGGAATCATATTATCTCGCCCACGTTGATCCTGTCGACGAAAGCCGGTTGGAACAAGATCTTCACGCGTCGCGAACCAGCCCTTACTGATGACAGAAACGTGAATGCAGACCTGGGCCTGAAGGGAGTCAATACGGTCATCCCCGGGATGGCGCAGTTCAGCATGGCGGGCTTCAGCAATCTCGGTATCGGCCCTTTCAACCCCAACCACATCGGTTCCAGGAATTGGCAAGTGAACAGTGACATCACCTGGATCCATGACAAGCACAGTGTGAAGTTCGGGTTCAATTTTCAGCGCTTGTGGCGCTTTCTGTTCAACCCGCGCCAATCAATCGGCGTTTTCACCTTCGACGGAGGCTTCACGCGCAACACCGAGACTGTCCGGGAAGGAAATTCCGCAGCCGATTTGCTACTCGGTACCGCCTCGGCAGCGCAAATCTCGAACACAGCGACGATGGACGAGCGTGCGCCCTACTACGACCTCTATATCCAGGACCAATGGCGCGTAACGAACAAGCTGACCCTGAATCTAGGGCTGCGGTACGAACTGCATATGCCCTGGGAGGACATTAATCAACACAAGCTCAACGTGGATTTCGCCGACATTGCAAATCCCAAGCTGATTTTGGCCCAGGCAACAGGCTCGCGCTTTGAGCGGGCGTTGGTCCATACCGATGGGAACAATTTCGGCCCACGCTTCGGCTTGGCGTATCGGGCCACCGAAAGGACGGTCTTGCGGGGCGGCTACGGCGTGTACTACGGCAACATCATCTTTCAAGGAGTGCTCGCCCTGAACCCGCCGTTTCACTATCGGGCGAATATTTCCACGGATCGAATCAACCCCACCATTCGACTCGTAGATGGGCTGGAGCCGGGTCTCGCAACTCCCGCAAATGCACGCAACATCGCAATCTCCTCGCAGGAATTTGGTGGCCATCTGCCCTATGCTCAGCAATGGAACTTCAACATTCAGAATCAGCTACCGGGCGACATGCTGTGGGAAGTGGGGTACTTTGCGAACACTCTGCACAAGGAAGCGCGTCGAACTCAGGGAAACTGGGCGTTGCCGGGACCCGGAAACGTGAATCGGCGACGGCGCTACACGTCGATCTTCGTTCCCGGTGATGACGTCGTCATCGGACCGTTAGCAGGATGGGGCGTTCTGGAACGCAGTGCCAACGCGAACTATCACTCCTTCCAAACGAAGGTCGAGAAGCGCTTGTCGCATGGACTGAGCTTCTTGACGTCCTATATCTGGTCCAAGGCCATCAATGATGGACGCGGAGCAGCCGACTCGGGTGGGAACGGTAGGCTTGAACCTCAGAATCCACGCAACCTGCGGGCCGAGCGGGGCCTGGCGGACGAGCACATCGCCCACCGTTTCGTTGGCAGCTATGTCTACGAGCTACCATTCGGCCGCGGCAAGAAATTCATGGCGGATGCGCCTTCGGCCATCAACGGAGTCCTTGGCGGCTGGGTAGTTGCCGGTATCACAACCGTATCTAGCGGCAGAGTGGTGAATCTGACGGTGAGGGGCAATCCCTCGAACTCCGGTGACCCGAATCGCCCGAACGTCTTGCGTGATTGGCGCCTTGATGGAAGCCAGCGGACACTCGACGGGTGGTTCGACACCGAGGCCTTTGAACCGAACGCTCGATTTGCATACGGCAATGCCGCCCGGAATTTGATCTTGGGGCCCGGACAGGTTAACTTTGATTTTTCGGTATACAAGAACTTTCCGATTAGCGAACGCGTGCGGATCCAGTTCCGGTTCGAGGCGTTCAACTTCTTCAATACGCCAGCCTTCGGGGTTCCGAACGTTCAGGTCGGAAACAACAACTTCGGCTTGATCAGTGGCGCCGGGCGTCCGAGAAACCTGCAATTCGGACTCAAGGTAATTTTCTGATGCAAGGCGGGGACGTACTGGGAACGTTATTCATGCCCGATCCCTAAGCTATGGGAGGCCACGGCAACGTGGGAGTTTCTAGATCCTTTGGTCGGGCGGCAGCGCGAACTGGAGTGCGCGAGCGAAACAGCCAGCACGCATCCAGGAATCCGTATATTTCAAGGACCGCAAAGAAATGCACGGCCCGTCGCTGGGTAGGCTAAAGGCTGCGGGACCTCAAAGAGTTCCCAAGGGCTGTGCAGCGCGATATCGGCCAAGTTCTCAACGCCGCCCATAGCTAGCAGTCATTTGTGCCATTGGAAGCATTGAGTCCAGGGCGACCGGATCCCGATCGGTGACGACAGCGTTGCTTTGCTGCTGCGGTCCGTCTCCCCTGCAGCCGGTTGCTGTCTCCCGCGGGATGCGACCTGGACCGGCCGGCTGTTCCGTGACTCGTCAACAAGCATGATGCGCCTGATCATCGGCCTCGACGAGCCCAAGCAATCCCATCCAACTTGGTAGCTGGGAATGCACGCCCAGTCCTAGCGCATCGAGACGGCTCCTCCACCCCGTCCTCGTGCATTGGTCCGATTTCGAAACAACCGGCCGGATCGGGACACAGGCCAGCCCGGGCCGAGCGATTCCCGGCCTGGGCTCCACCTCCTGGTAGCGAGGAGCCCGTCGAATCGCCGCTCGCATAGCGAGAGGCGGATGAAGCAACGCCCGAGGTTCTTCGGGAAGAGCGATCGTCGAGCGGCTCGCGTCAGCAGCCGGTCCGCACGTCGCGCCCGGTTTCGCTTCTCGGGCAGGCTGCTATATTCCGATTATGGAGACCGCCGGGCCTCCGCAACTCGTTATCGTCGGACGCCAGAACGTAGGCAAGTCCACCCTCTTCAATCGAATTACCGCATCGCGTCGGTCAATCGTCGGCGATTTGCCGGGAATGACCCGCGACCGCATCCGGCTGCCCGCCACGTGGCAGGGCAAGCCGTTCGAGGTAACCGACACGGGAGGCATGACTTTCTTCGTCAAAGAAGGCATTTCTGCCTTGGTGGGGGAGCAAGTCATCTCTGCTATCGAGTTGGCGGACCATGTGATATTCGTCGTCGACGGCCGGAGCGAACTCACGCCGACCGATCGCGAGATGGCAGGGCTCCTGCACCGTAGTGGCCGGGAGGTCAGCCTGGCCGTCAACAAGTGCGACACGCCCACCCTGGATTCCTTGACTGATTCGTTCGGAGAGCTGGGCTTCGGATCTGTCTTCGCCGTCTCGGCCGAGCACGGGCGCGGAATCGACAAGCTGCTGAACGAAGCCACTCGAAGCTTCGCCGCTGACAGCGAATCGGAAGAGAGCGGCGAGCGGCGGCCGATCCGCGTCGCGATCCTCGGCCGTCCCAACGTTGGCAAGTCGACGCTGCTGAACCGCATCACGGGCGAGCAATTCTCCATCGTGTCGTCCGTGCCCGGCACAACACGCGACGCGGTCGACGCGATCGTCGAGCATCGCGGCCAGAAATTCGTCTTCGTCGACACGGCAGGCATCCGTCGCAAGGGCAAGACACGCGAAATGGCCGAGAAGCTGAGCGTTGTCATGGCGCAGCGTCACCTGCGCATGACCGACGTCGCCCTGCTCCTCGTGGACCCGCGGGAGGGCGTGACGGCTCAGGACACTCACATCGCAGGCTACGCGCACGAGGCGGGCAAGGCATGCATCGTTGTAGCGAACAAGTGGGACCTGGCCGAGCAGGGTCAGTCCGAATTCCGACGCCATGTCCGAGAGCAGCTTAAGATGCTCAAGTACGCTCCCGTCGCGTTCGTGTCCGCTCAGACTGGGTTGCGCGTGGCGAGCCTCTTCCCGCTCGTCAAGAAGGCTGACAGCGCCGCGAGGCGCCGCATTCCCACGGCGGAACTCAACCGGTTCCTCGGGGAACTCGACATGGAACGCGTCACCGTGCCCGGCCCTCGCAAGCCGAAGCTTTCGTACGTGACACAGGTCAGCACCCGTCCGCCGACGTTCCTATTCTTCAGCAGCCACAAGGCTCCGTTCCACTTCGGCTTGGAACGCTACCTCATCAACCAGCTCCGAGCTAGCTTCAGATTCGAGGGCACGCCCATCGTAGTGCGATCCCGGGCCCGCCGACGCCACTGACGGGCTTGAGCCCGGCTCGTTGCATTGACCGGGTACCGGCAAAGGTGCTTCAGGACGCTTTCGAGACTCGGCGACGCCCCATGCTCGTCGTCTCGCTCTGTACGGGCTTCCGGCGCGTCCGGCGAGGCTCCAGCTGCCGTATGAGATCGGAGATGCAAAGGGCGATGATCGGCAGGTCCGATTCCTTGAGAATTTCGACAATCTGCTGCGCCGAAGTCTCCACGTGAACCAACTCGCCGTCGGTCAGGAGAATCACGTCCTCCCCCTCCCGATGCAGATCAATGAAATGCCCGCCCTTCTCCTCGCTCAGATGCCCAAGCACGCGGCGGATCTTTTGAAGGGACATTCCCTTCCTGCGCAGGCCCATGATCAGCGAGACTTGCAAGACCTCGACGGCGTTGTACAAGCGTCGATGGCCTATCTGCATCGGGGTGACAACGCCTTGCTCGTCCCACCACTGGAGCTGGCGAAGACTCGCGCCCGTAAGCGTCGTCACGTCCAAGCTGCTATAGGCCGGTTCCGGCATGGAGATTTCATTACGGTCATTCACTTCGATCACACCCTCCCAACCTGCAAGCGCTTGCGTCACACCAAGCCTAGCGCGCAGGCGTCGCTAGTGCCGACACAATTTCCCAAATTTCGCATCTACCCGCCACCGACAAAATGCACCAGTTCGACCCGATCGCCGTCGCGCAGCTGGGTGCCGGGCCATTGAAGGCGACCGACGATCTCCCGATTGCGCTCGATGGCGACCGCATCCTGATCGAGACCGAGCTGCTCGATGAGCTCTCTCACCGTGATCGGCGACACCAACGCACGCCGCTCTCCATTGAGTGTGATCAACACCGCGTCGGTCATGCCCGCTTGGCCGTGCCCGCCGAGCATCATGGCATTATAGCCGAACCGAACCGGCGCGCAAGCAACCTGCCAAGTTCGTTGGCTCCCGACTGGACGGCCGGTTTGGATTGGTTCGGTCGCAAGCCCGTAGTCGAGCAAAGGCGGTACAATGGTGGTCGTCGCAGACGAAGCTTTCGACACACCTCATCGCTTAGGCGCATACCTCCTTCCAGCGAAGAGATTTGAGTTCTCCGCAATCCGCTCGTCAGTCGACCCTGCGCCCATATTGGGGTATAGGGGTGGCAATGGCCTGCAGATCGTAGCAGGCTCGAGGATCGGGCTGGGGCAGCAATGAGGCAAGACGTCGACTGAGGGCGGGATTGGTGGCGACAAGCTCTGGACTGAAACTGCTGATCGCCGGAGAACGAGAGGCAAATGGGGGTTCATAGGATTCGCAAGGGGTTGGACTTGCCCATCCAAGGCAGTCCTGCGCAGGAGATCGATCAGGCGCAAGCCCCGAGGCGCGTCGCGATCCTCGCCGAAGACTACGTCGGCATGAAGCCGACCATGTTCGTCTCGGCCGGTGACTCGGTCAGGCGCGGGCAATCCCTGTTCGAGGACAAGAAGACGCCCGGCGTGCGCTACACCGCTCCGGGCGGGGGCACCGTGACGGCGGTCAATCGCGGGGACCGTCGCGCGCTGCAGTCCGTGGTCCTGCAACTGGACTCGACCGAGCTGGCGGGCGGCGACGATTGCATCGCGTTCGATTCGTACTCGGGAAGGCATCCGTCCGAGCTGACCGCCGAGAAGGCCCGCGAGCTGCTTGTCGAATCCGGACTCTGGACTGCGCTGCGCGCCAGGCCGTTCGGAGGCGTGCCCGCAATCGATGCCAAGCCGCATTCGGTCTTCGTCACAGCCTCGGACACCGACCCGCTCGCCCCGTCGGTCGACGTCGTGATGCGCGGCAACGAGGAGCATTTCGCTCGCGGAGTGCTCGCCTTGAGGAGCATAGCGGGCGAAGCGCGGGTCTACGTCTGTCGCTCGAAGGGCTCGAACGTCGAGGCCCCGCAGGCCAGCGGGGTCAGCCTTGAGGAATTCGACGGCCCTCACCCGAGCGGCACGGCCGGCCTCCACATTCACATCCTGGACCCGGTCGACCGGAACAAGCAGGTCTGGCACGTGGGCTACCAGGACGTGATTGCGATTGGCGCACTGTTCCGGACCGGCAAGCTGCGCGTCGAACGGGTGATCTCGCTCGCGGGCCCGGCCGTGCGCCGCCCGCGCCTCCTCCGCAGCCGCGCCGGCGCCTCCACGGAATCCTTGACCAATCGCGAGATCGAAGACGGCGGAGGCCGCACGATTTCGGGCTCCGTGATTTCGGGTCGGCGAGCGGAAGGGGACATATTCGGCTATCTGGGCCGGTTCCATTCCCAGGTGAGCGTCCTGAGGGAGGACACCCAGCGCCACCTCTTGGGTTGGATGCTGCCCGGTGCCAGCACCTATTCCGTGCTGCGCGTGTTCCTGGGGAAGTGGCTGCCGTGGCGCAGCAAGTACAGGTTCACGACCACGATGAACGGTTCGGTACGGGCCATGGTGCCGGTCGGGGTCTACGAGAAGGTCATGCCGATGGACATCCTGCCAGCACCGCTGCTCCGCTCGCTACTTATCGCCAACCCGGAGCGGGCCGAGCAACTCGGTGCCTTGGAACTCATCGAGGAAGATCTGGCGCTCTGCTCGTTCGTGTCCCCTGAAAAGGCCGAGTTCGGCGCCCTTCTGCGAGACGTGCTGACTACGATCGAGAAGGAAGGCTAGCCGCTCCGGGGACACCGAACGGCAACACCGAAAGACGATGCGCGCGATTCTCGATTCACTGGAAACGCACTTCAAGCCCGGCGGGCGCTTGGAGCGGCTGTACCCGCTCTATGAGGCCGCAGACACGTTCCTCTACACGCCTGGATCGTCGACCAAAGGCGCCTCGCACGTCCGCGACGGCATCGACGTGAAGCGAATGATGGTCACCGTGGTGATCTCGCTGCTGCCCTGCGTGGCGATGGCGCTCTACAACACCGGATACCAGGCTAATCTCGCCATCTCGATGGGTGCCCAGCCGCTGGGCACATGGCAGACCGCGCTGCTGGGCTACCTCGGTTTCGGGTCGTTCGACCCGGCCGACATCCTGGGCTGCGTGATTCACGGAGCGCTGTACTACCTGCCTGTCGTTGCGGTGACCTTCGCTGTCGGCGGCAACTGCGAGGCATTGTTCTCGATCGTTCGCAAGCACGAGATCAACGAGGGGTTCCTGGTGACGGGGATGCTCTTCCCGCTGGTGCTCCCCCCGACCATCCCGCTCTGGCAGGTCGCCCTCGGCATAGCGTTCGGCGTGATCGTCGGCAAGGAGATCTTCGGCGGCACGGGCATGAACATCTTCAACCCGGCCTTGATGTCGCGCGCGTTCCTGTTCTTTGCCTATCCCGCACAGATCTCGGGCGACCAGGTCTGGATCGCCGCCGACACTACAGTGGACGGCAGCAGCGGCGCGACCTGGCTGGCCGAGGCGGCCGTGGAGGGTCCCGAGGCCCTTGCGGGAGGCTTGACCTGGACCCAGGCGTTCCTCGGCCTCGTGCCGGGATCGATGGGGGAAACGTCGACGCTGGCCTGCCTCCTAGGAGCGATAATCCTTATAGGGACAGGGATTGGCTCGTGGCGCATCATGCTCGCGGGCCTTGCAGGCTCGTTCTCGATGGTACAGCTTCTCAACGCGGTCGGATCGACGACGAATCCGCTGCTGAACGTGCCGTTCGAGTGGCACCTCGTGCTCGGGGGCTGGGCCTTCGGGCTGGTGTTCATGGCAACCGACCCGGTTTCGTCGGCGCACACCAACAAGGGCCGCTATGTCTATGGCTTCCTGATCGGCGTGCTGGCGATCCTGATCCGCGTGATCAACCCCGCCTTCCCCGAGGGCATGATGCTCGCGATCCTGTTCATGAACATGTTCGCCTCGCTCATCGACCACTTCGTGGTCCAGGCCAACGTCAAGCGGAGGAGGGCCCGCTATGCGGCATAACGCACCGTACACGATCCTGTTCTCGGGCGCGGTATGCGTAATCTGCGCGGTACTCGTGTCGTCGGCAGCCGTTTCCCTGAAGGAGCACCAGCTCCGCAATGCAGCCCTGGACAAGCAGCGCAACGTGCTGTTCGCCGCGGGCCTCGCGGATCCGGCCGACAGGCTGGATGCTGAAGAGGTCCAGCGCATCTTCGATGCTATCCGGCCCGTCGTGATCGACTTGGAAACCGGCCAAGAGACGGACATGGATCCGACGGCATTCGACCAGGCCAAGGCTGCGAAGGACCCCGACACGAGCCGCGAGGCGCCCGCGAACCGCGCGTCCGTGCAGCGCCTGCCGATTCACGCCTTGGTCTACGAGGTGCTGGAGGACGGCGAGCCCTCCATGGCGGTCGTGCCCATCGAGGGCTACGGCCTCTGGGGCACCCTGTATGGATTCCTGGCGGTAGGAAGCGACGGCAATACCGTCCGGGGCATCACGTACTACCAGCACAAGGAGACGCCGGGCCTAGGCGGAGAGGTCGACAATCCCAAGTGGAAGGCGGTCTGGCCGGGCCGGAAGATATTCGACGAATCCGGCGCTCCGGCATTGCGCGTCATCAAGGGACCAGCACCTCCCGCCGACCAGGCTCCCTACGAGGTGGACGGCCTGACGGGCGCCACGATCACGAGTAACGGGGTGACCTCAATGCTCGATTTCTGGCTCGGAGAGCACGGATTCCAGAGCTACCTGCAGAAATTCAAGGAGGGGCAATCCCAATGAGCGCGGCATATAAGAAGACGCTGCTCGACCCGCTTTTCGAGAGCAATCCGATCGCCCTTCAGGTGCTGGGCATCTGTTCGGCGCTGGCCGTCACGTCGAAGATGGAGACCGCCCTGGTCATGTGCATCGCCGTGATCTGCGTGCTCGCGCTGTCGAACGTGTCGATCAGCCTGCTGCGCAACTTCATTCCCGGCAACGTCCGGATCATCGTGCAGCTCACGATCATCGCTTCCCTGGTGATCGTGACGGACCAAGTGCTGAAAGCCTACGTCTACGAGATCAGCAAGCAGCTGTCGGTGTTCGTGGGGCTGATAATCACGAACTGCATCATCATGGGCCGCGCCGAGGCATACGCTATGCAGAACGGCCCGCTGGACAGCTTGTTTGACGGGCTCGGCAACGGCCTCGGATACAGCGCCGTCCTGATGGCGACCGCGTTCCTGCGGGAGTTGCTCGCCCAAGGTACTGTGTTCGGAACGGTCGTTCTTCCCAAGGTCAGCGACGGCGGATGGTACCAGCCCAACGGCATCCTAGGGCTCTCTGCAGGGGCATTCTTCCTGATCGGCTTCTTCATCTGGGCGCTGCGCGTCTGGAAGACCGATCAGATCGAGGCGGAGGGCTAGGGCCGTGGAACACTACCTGAATCTCGCGATCAGGGCGATCTTCGTGGAAAACCTGGCGCTTGCCTTCTTCCTGGGGATGTGCTCGTTCCTCGCCTGCTCGAAGAAAGTCAACACCGCGCTCGGGCTGGGCGCCGCGGTAATTTTCGTCCAGTCTGTCACCTTGCCCATCAACAACCTGATCTTCAACCGCCTGCTGACCGAGGGCGCGCTGTCATGGGTTTCCCCGCAGCTGGCAGGATACGATCTCTCGTTCCTAGGATTCCTCTGCTATATCGGAACGATCGCCGCAATGGTGCAGATCGTCGAGATGACGCTAGACCGATTCTTCCCCGCCCTTTACGCCGCGCTGGGTGTCTTCCTTCCGCTGATCGCGGTGAACTGCGCGATCCTCGGCGGGTCGCTATTCATGGTGGAGCGGTCCTACACCTTCAGTGAGAGCGTCGTGTTTGGCCTTGGCTCGGGCATCGGCTGGGCGATGGCCATCGTCGCCCTGGCTTCCATCCGGGAGCGCCTGCAGTACAGCAACATCCCGATGAGCCTGCGAGGCCTGGGCATGACCTTCGTGCTCTCGGGCCTGATGGCGATCGGATTCATGGCCTTCGGCGGGATCCAGCTCTAGAGCGTTCACGAAGGGAACCTGAGGGACAACATGATCACCGTTCTACTCGGCGTCGCGATGTTCACCGCTGTCATTGTGTCACTGGTCGCCCTCCTGATGGTGGCCAAGAACAAGCTGGTCGCCGGCGGCAACGTCCGGATCGGCATCAACGGCAACCCGGACAACGCGTTGACGGTCGAGTCCGGCGGGACCTTGCTGAACACCCTCGCCGAGCAGAAGATCTTCATCGCGTCCGCATGCGGCGGCAAGGGCAGTTGCGGCGTCTGCCTGGTCACGGTGTGCGACGGAGGCGGTGCCATGCTGCCCACGGAGGCCAGCCACATCAGCCGTGGCGAGGCTCGCGAGGGAGTCCGCCTCTCCTGCCAGGTCAAGGTCAAGCAGGACATGGAAATCCGGGTGCCGGACGAAGTCTTCTCGGTTCGCCGCTGGAACTGCAAGGTTCGGTCGAACGACAATGTCGCGACGTTCATCAAGGAACTGGTGCTGGAACTCCCCCAAGGCGAGTCCGTGCCGTTCCGGGCCGGCGGCTACATCCAGATCAGCTGCCCGCCGCACACCGTGCACTACAAGGACTTCGAAGTCGACGACGAATACAGGCCGGACTGGGATCGCTTCAATCTATGGCGCTACGTATCGACGGTCGAGTCGCCGGTAGAACGCGCGTACTCGATGGCGAACTATCCGGAGGAACTTGGCGTCATCATGCTGAACGTGCGCGTCGCGTCGCCGCCGCCGCGCGCCCCGGAAGGGACGCCTCCGGGAATCATGTCGTCTTACATCTTCAACCTCAAGGCAGGCGACGACGTCGAGATCGCGGGTCCGTTCGGGGAGTTCTTCGCCAAGGCAACGGACACGGAGATGGTGTTCGTCGGGGGCGGCGCCGGCATGGCTCCGATGCGGTCGCACATCTTCGACCAGTTCCGCAGGATCTGCACCGAGCGGAATGTGACGTTCTGGTACGGGGCTCGCAGCCTTCGCGAAGCGTTCTACCTGGACGACTTCGACATGATCCAGCGCGAGAACCCCAACTTCACGTGGCATCTCGCTCTCTCGGACCCGCTCGAGGAAGACAACTGGACCGGCTACACCGGGTTTATCCATCAGGTGCTGTATGACAACTACCTGAAAAACCATCCCGCGCCGGAAGACTGCGAGTACTACATTTGCGGGCCGCCGCCGATGATGACGGCCTGCTTCGGCATGCTCGACAGCCTCGGGGTGGAGCCGGAGAACATCCTGTTCGACGACTTCGGTGGCTAGCGTTTCGCTACAAACTGCCTTCTCCGCACTGAGCGGAGGCGCCCTTGCGCTCGCGTCGCTCTCGTCCTGCGGCGGCGAGAAGCCGCTTTCCGTAGCGCTGCGCCTCGGAGGTTCCACGATGGGAACCGCCTACAGCGTGACGGTCCCCGGGGCCGGCAAGCGCGACGAGCCTGCAATCTCGGTCACTGTGCGCGACGAACTCGAGCGTGTGGACGCGCTGATGTCGACCTACCGAGCGGATTCCGAACTCTCGCGATTCAACCGGCACGAATCATCCGATCCGTTCCCTCTCTCGGAAGAGACGTATGCAGTGCTCGCCGCCGCGATGGCTGCCAGCGAATCGACAGACGGGGCTTTCGACGTCACGGTGGGACCTCTGGTCGACGCGTGGGGGTTCGGCCCCGGGGGCCAGACCGACCCGCCCTCCGACGCCGAACTGGATCGGTTGCGCGGCAATACCGGCTGGCGCAAGCTCACGCTGAACGAGGGGGACACAAGCGCGAGCAAAGAGGTCCCGGGGCTGCAGTGCGACCTCTCGGCAATTGCCAAGGGATATGCCGTCGACCGCGTCGCCGCCGCCTTGGAAGTGCTTGGATTCGCTGACTACCTGGTGGAGGTCGGCGGAGAGGTTCGCGCCGGGGGGGCGAATGCGGACGGCGGTCGGTGGCGCCTCGGTGTCGAGCGTCCCGACGAATCCGGGCGGTTGGTGCAACGCATCCTGCAAGTAAGCGGAACAGGCGTCGCGACATCCGGGGACTACCGAAACTTTCGCGAAGCGGGAGGAAGGCGATTCAGCCATGTGCTGGACCCACGAAACGGGCATCCAGCGACCAGCCGGGTCGCATCCGCAACCGTGCTCGACTCAAGCGCCATGCGAGCCGATGCATTCGCAACGGCGATGATCGTACTGGGAGAGGCGAAGAGTCTCGATCTGGCAGAGCGGGAGGACCTGGCCGCGCTGCTGATTGTCCGCGATGGAGAGGGCGGCTTGAGAGAAGTGCCGTCAAGCCGTTTTCGTGCAAGAATAAATCACTGATCGGCGATGCTCACTACTTTCTTGCTTGCGTTCGGATTGATCGTGGTGGCGGTGGGCATCATGTCGGTCGGACTGCTGTCGAAGAACCGCTGCTTGCGCGGTTCTTGCGGCGGCTCGGAGGTACTGGACGCGCAGGGCGAGTCACTGCGCTGCGGAGCGTGTCCGCGCAGCGACAAAGCGGACAGCGTTGCCGCCGGTCAGACGACGCTCCCGCCAGTGACTAGCACGACCGAACCCGTCACATAGTCGGAAAGGGGCGAGGCCAGGAAAAGAACCGGGCCCGCCGCGTCCTCCGGGGTGCCGTACCTGTGCAGCGGTATGTGACGGATGGCGGCTTCCCGCTGGCTCCGCGGGATCCCTAGCGCCACGCCTGTCGACGTGGTGTCGCCCTTTTCCTTTGCCTGTGTCAGGCGCGACTCGATGAAGCCATAGGCGACAGCGTTGCAGCAGATGTTGAAGCGGCCCCACTCCTTGGCAATCGTCTTCGTCATGCCCACGATTCCCATCTTGCCCGCCGCATAGTTGATCTGGCCTGCGTTCCCGGCAACTCCGGAGGTCGAACTTACGTTGACGATTTTGCGGCACGGAGGCTGCCGCCCGGCGGCGATGTCGGCCTTGGCCGAGTCACGCAGGAACGGCGCGGCGGCGCGGACCATCCGGAAGGGAGCCTTGAGGTGGACGTCGAGCATCGCTTCAAACTGCTCGTCGCTCATCTTGTGAATCACGCCGTCCCATGTGTAGCCTGCGTTGTTGACGAGCACGTCGACCGAGCCGAATGAGGTGAGCGCGGTCTGGACGACCCTGGCGGGAATGTCCGGATCGGTCACGCTCCCCGCGCACACGGCAGCCTCGCCGCCCGCATTGCGGATCTCCGCAGCGGTTTCCTCGGCCGGTTCTGCGTCCAGATCGTTGACGACGACTCTTGCACCGTTCTGCGCGAAGAGCTTGGCGACGGCCTTTCCGATGCTCCGGCCTGATCCAGTCACGATTGCGGTCTTGCCGCTGAGCAAGCTCATGGTCTAGCCATCATAAAACGAATGGCAGCCGCCAGCGCCGGCAGGCCGGGCTGTTAGTGCTCGCGAACTAGCACGAAGTCGTCCTCGTACATGTGGAACACCGCTCGATCCAGCCCCAGTTGACGGTACGCCTCTTGAGCCGCCCGGTTCTCCTTCTCCACGTACAGCCGTACGCCGCACACGCCGCGGTCCTTCGCCAGCTCCAGCACGTGGCTGTAGAGACGGCGCAGGACGCCCTGGCGCCGGAATTCCGGCCGCACGTAGACACTCTGAAGCCACCAGAACATGCCGTTGCGCCAGTCGCTCCATTCGTACGTCAGTGCGAGTTGCCCGGCCGGACCGGAACCCGATTCCGCTATTAGGTAGAAGCCGAGCGCCTGGTCGCGCAATACGGCTCCGACTCCGGCGCGAAGGCGGTTCTTGTCCAACGCCAGGCCTTCCGATTCTTCGGCCAAGAGTGCATTGAATTCGACGACTGTCTCGATGTCAGACAGGCTCGCGCGACGGATCGTCATTACCAAAGGATAGAGCAAGGGCCCTTCGGCTACACTCGTAGCCGTATGCTGCGATTCGGGACGCTCCTCATGCTGTGCGCTCTGGCGCTGCCTGCCCAGGAAGCTGGGGATCGCAACCGTCTCGGATTGCCGGATCCGCCCAGGCAGGACGTTCCGTTCCTGATTCACGGGAGCGAGATCCGGGAACTCGAGCAAGCCGAGGCGGAGGAGGAGGAGACCAAGAATCAGCTGCTGTACTGGATCCCGGGCTCGGCGGCTTCAGTGAAGACGCCGCTGGCGGCCCCGGAATTCCTGATCGACTCGAAAGACATCGACCCGCGCGACTTGCGACTCTACGGTTTCGATGTCGTTAAGGGCAGGCGCGAGGTCCTCTACCGCAAGAAGAAGAAGGTAGTGGCCCAGCCCTATTTCCTCCAGCTCGACGGCGTTGAAGCCAGGGTGGTGCGGATCCGCATCAGCGGCAGCCTGGCTCCCGGCGAGTACGGCCTGACCCCCGAAGGTCGCAGCGTCGTCTTCACCTTCGCGGTCTTCTGAGCGCCGCGGCACGCGAGAACTGTCGCGCCGCGCCGGCTGCTAGCTCAGCCGTCCAATCTCCTCTCGCAGGTATGCGATGGATTCGTTGACGATTTTCTCGGCCCCGGGCGAGAAATCGAACACTTCCATGGACACCCATCCGCCGAACTTGCGATCCTTCGCGGCCTGCAGCACCGGCTTGAAGTCGTAGCCTCCCGACGGCCGCGGATAGCTCCCGTCGAGTTCGTTGACGTGAATGTGGCGGATTTTTGCCCAGTGGCGAGCGACCAGCTCGGCGTGAGGTTCTGTCTCGTCAATCGCGTTGTGGGAATCAAACATCGTGTGCACCATCGGACAGCCGATCTCGCCGACGATCTCGGCCGCTCGGTCAAGTGTCACGATCACGTCGCATTGGTCCAGCGGGAGGGCTTCGACACAGAGGACGACGCCCGCGCTCTCGAGTTCCGGGACGATGGAGCGGACGCCGTCGATGTAGTTTGCCTCTGCTTGCTCCCGTGTCAGCCCGCCGACAGCGCGCCGCTGCATCGGCGACCCGAATACCATGACCCCGCCAGAAGCACCGCGCGGCCGCAGGTCCGCGCACAGCTCGACCAAGCCGCGAACGTAGTCCCAGCTCCTCCGCCTCACCGCTTCGTCCGGTGTGGTGACTTGAAGTCCTTCCGGGCCGACCGTCAGCCAGTGCAGCCCGACGAAGTCCAGGCCTTCTGATTGGATGATGTCGCGCACTTCGCGGCGCTGGCTCGCGGGCAGGCGAGTCGCGTCCTGCATCAACGTGAACGGCGCGATTTCGATCCCGTCCCAGCCCGCGCGCTTGATCGAGCGGCATGAGCTCGCAAAATCCGTCTCCCCGTACAATTCGTTGCAAACCGAAAGCTTGAATGGTTGCCCACTGGCCATTCGACTACTCTACAGCAGCAGGGAGGCGTCCGAGGCAGGTGGGCCCGGGCCGGGCCGGCGACCTAACCGAAGACTGTGGCACACTATTGGGTTAGGGGGTCTGATGGACCAAGAAACAACGCGCCGGGAATTCGCCCGGACCGTTCTGGCGGCGGGTGCCGGAGGCGCATTCGCCAGACGCGCGCTCGGGCACGACCGGATCAACTCCACGTTCGGAGGAGTCACCCTCGGAGCGCAGAGCTACAGCTTCCGCGACCGCCCGCTTGACGACGCGATTGAAGGCATGAAGTCGATCGGCATCGGGTCGTGCGAGCTTTGGAGCGGCCATACGGAGCCCTTGCGCAAATTGCGGGGAGGTAAGGACGGGCGCGAGAAGCTGCGGGCATTCCGTCTCGAGACGCCGATCAGCAAGTTCGAGGAGATCGGCACGAAGTTCCACGAGGCCGGCATCGAGCTCAACTCGCTGAACTACAGCTTCCGTGACGACTTCACCGACGAGGAGATCGCGCGAGGCTTCGAGATGGCGAAGGCGATGGGAGCGAAGGCAATCACCGCGTCCGGCACCGTCAGCGTGGTAAAACGCGTCAATCCCGTGGCCCAGCGCTACGGCATGCTTGTCGGCATGCACAACCACTCTCGTATCCGCGAGAACGAATTCGCTACGCCGGAGAACTTCGCCACTGCGTCCATGGGCAACGACCATATCGCGGTCAACCTCGACATCGGGCACTTCGTCGCTGCAGGCTTCGACCCGATCGACTACATCGAGAAGCATCACGACAGGATCATCACGCTCCATATCAAGGATCGGAAGTCGAACCAAGGCGAGAACGTCGTGTTTGGCGAGGGCGACACGCCCATTCGCGAGGTCTTGGCGCTTCTCCGCGACAAGCACTACGGCATCCCGGCCAACATTGAGTACGAGTACAAGGGCGACGACACTGTTGCAGAAGTGGGCAAGTGCTTCGCTTATTGCAAGCAAGCGCTCGAATCGTAGAGGACAGGAAGTCGCCCGCCCAAACGCGCTAGACCGCGTCTGCGCGACGCAGGTGGGCGATAATTCTGAAGCATGAACGTTGCGGCGATCCTTCCCGCGGCCGGACACGGCACCCGCATGGGGAAAGCGGTCACCGAGCGCTATGGCAGCGCCCGGAAGCAGTTCATGAAGCTGGGCGGAGTCCCGATCCTGGCGCTGACGATCCGCAAGTTCCTAGCAGTGGAGACCGTCCGGGAAGTCTTGGTCGCTGTGCCCGAGGGCAGCGAGGATGCGGTTCGCGCGATGCTCGCGGACACGAGCGTTGCGACGCGGGTGCGGCTGCTCTCCGGGGGGCGGAACCGCCAGGAATCGGTCGGGCACTGCCTCGATGCCGTGTCGGAAGGAATCGATCTGATCGCGGTGCATGACGGAGTTCGCCCGTTTGTCCCGGTCCAGCTGATCGAGGATGCGATCAAGGAGGCGTCGGCCCAGGGCGCCGTCATCCTGGGCATGCCAGCCGAGGAGACCGTCAAGCAAGTCAGCCGCAAGGTCGTTCAGGCAACGCTGCCGCGCGAGCGGATCATGCTGGTCCAGACACCCCAGGTCTTTGCCATTGACCTGCTAAAGCGCGCCTTCGAGAAGGCCCGGCGCGACGACTTCGTGGGCACCGACGAGGCGAGTTTGGTGGAGCATCTCAACGAAGACGTCTATGTGATGCGCGGCAGCGAGCGCAACATCAAGATCACTCGACCGCATCACATGGCCCTCGCGCAGCTGTACTTCGAACAGGAGAATCGTGAATCCGCCTCCGATCGTTGGCTTTGACCGTCCCGAAATTCGGGTGGGCATCGGATACGACTCCCACCGCATGGCGGAGGGCCGGCGGCTCGTGCTGGGAGGCGTGGAAATCCCGGCCGAGAAAGGCCTCGAGGGACACTCGGACGCCGACATCCTCCTCCATGCGATCACGGACGCAATGCTCGGGGCCTCGGGCCAGGGCGATATCGGCGAGCTATTCCCGCCATCGGACCCGCAATGGCAGGACGCCGATAGCAGCGTGTTTGTGCGGCATGCGGTCGAACTCCTCGAAAGCTACGGCTGGAGCGTCGTCAACGTGGATGCCGTCGTCGTGCTCGAGCGGCCGAAGATCCAGCCTTTTCGCGACCAAATCCGCGAGAACGTCTCCGCGTTGCTCGGGATCGAGCCGGGAGCATTCGGCCTGAAGGCGAAGACCGGCGAAGGCACGGGTCCCGTCGGGGCGGGCGAACTGGCCGAGGCCCACGCTGCAATCCTGATCGCGCGCAGTGGCGCGCCGAAGCTGATGTGAATTGACATAGCCGCAACCGCTGCGTCGATTCGACCCTCCGGAGCCCCGAAACCGGCTCCGTGGCCGGCACGAGCTCGCCTCGAAAACGTATAATCCAAGCGGACATGCGACTTTCCGCCTGCGCTTCTACCCTGGCCCTGATCCTCGGTCCGGCTGCCATGGCGGCTGGGGAAACGGCGGTTCAGTTCAACCGCGACATCCGCCCGATCTTTTCGGAGAACTGCTACTCCTGCCACGGCCCCGACGAAGCGACGAGGATGACGGCCCTTCGCTTGGACACCGAGGAAGGAGCGACGGCGGCGCTTGCCGGGAGGCGCAAGGCGATCGATCCCGGCAACCCGGACAGCAGCGAGCTGTACCTTCGCATCTCCACTGCGGACGTAGCGCGGCGCATGCCTCCTGCGGCGCTCGGGCACGACCGGCTGGCGGATCGCGACGTCGGCCTGATCCGGCGCTGGATCGAGCAGGGAGCGAAGTGGCAAGGGCATTGGGCGTTCACTCCGCCCCGGACACCGGGTATCCCGGCGGACCGACATCCGGGCTGGCCTGTGAATCCGATCGACAGCTTCGTGCTCAGCCGCTTGACCCGCGATGGCCTTGCGCCTTCCCCCCAGGCCTCGCGGGAGACTCTCATCCGAAGGGTCAGCCTCGACCTCACGGGATCGCCGCCCGAACTTGCGGATGTGGATGCGTTCCTTGCAGACCAGTCCGAGGAAGCGTACGAAACGGTGGTCGACAGGCTGCTTTCCTCCCCGCGCTACGGAGAGAAGATGGCGATCCGCTGGCTGGACGCCGCCCGCTACGCGGACACTAACGGCTACCAGACCGACGCCGAGCGAGACATGTGGAGATGGCGCGACTGGGTCATCGAAGCCTTCGCCACAAACAAGCCCTTCGACGAGTTCACGGTCGAGCAGCTGGCCGGCGACATGCTGCCGGGTGCAAGGCTCGACCAAGTGATCGCGACCGGTTTCAACCGCAACCACCGCGGGAACGGAGAGGGAGGGATCGTCGATGCGGAGTACGCGGTGGAATACGTGGTGGATCGCGTGGACACAACCTCAACGGTGTGGCTCGGCCTGACGCTGGGCTGCGCACGATGCCACGACCACAAGTACGACCCCGTGACCCAGAAGGAGTACTACGAGCTCTTCGCATACTTCAATAACGTCCCCGAGAAAGGCAAGGCCTTCAAGTACGGCAATTCCCCGCCCTTCGTCAAGGCGCCCACTTCCGAGCAGGCAGAGGGGCTGGCGGGGCTGGACGCCGAACTGGCTGCGTTGCGAGACCGCCAGGAGCGCTTGGTGCGACGCAGCGAGGAAGCCAAGCTGCGATGGGAAGGAAGCCTGGCCGAGGAGCCCGCCGACTGGATCGACTCGCGCAGTCTCGCGGTCGCCTTTCCTGACGACCACGAGGAGCCGGAACCGGCGGAACACACCTTCGAGGGGGGCGATTTCGTCGAGTTGGGCGATCAAGCGAACTTCGGATTCTACAGCCGGTTCAGCGTCGCAGCGTGGATCCGTCCTGATCGACCGGACGGCGCCATCATCGCGAAGACCCGTAACGTGCTCCCGGAGGACGACACCCAAGAGAACCCTGGATGGGGGTTCTACCTGAAGGACGGCAAGCTGCAGGTCAACCTCGTGGCCCGGTGGCTCGACGACTGCCTGCGGCTGGAGAGCAAGGATCCGGTCGAAATGGGCGAGTGGCAGCACGTTGCGTTCACGTACGACGGAACCCGGCTGGCATCCGGCCTGCGGATCTACTTGAACGGCCGGCCGGTCGAACTCAACGTCATCCGCGACGAGATGAACCAAGAGTTCAAGTCGAAGGAGCCCCTGCGGGTCGGCAGGGGACTGGGGTTCGACTACCAGGGCCGGATGCGGCGGCTTCTGGTGTATGGCCGGGCTCTAAGTCGAGAGGAAATCGAAGTTGCCGCGGTCGGACGGAATCTTAACGCCATCGCGGGCCTTGCCAAAGGCAATCGCACTGCGCCCGAATCGCGCAAGCTGGCAGCTGCGTACGCCAACGCTTTCGGCCCGAACGAGCTGACGGAGCTGACTGGAGAGATTCTCCAGCTCGAGCGCGACCGCCAAGAATATGTCGATTCGATCCCGACGGTGATGGTCATGCAGGAGATGGCCCCGAGACGGCAGACGTTCCGCCTCGACAGGGGCGCCTATGACGCTCCGACGGAGGAGGTGCTGCCCGGCTTGCCGGCCGCACTGTCGCGAATCGATCCCGGCAGCAGGCTCGACTTCGCTCGCTGGCTGGTTTCCCGGGACAACCCTCTCACTGCGCGTGTCACCGTGAATCGCATCTGGCAAATGCTCTGGGGTACTGGAATTGTCGATACCGTAGAGGATTTCGGCTCGCAGGGCGAGTGGCCTACTCATCCGGCACTGCTCGACTGGCTGGCAGTCGAGTTCATGGATTCCGGATGGGACCTCAAGGCGCTTGTCAAGTCAATCATCATGAGCGCCGCATACAGGCAATCGTCGCGAATTCGGCCCGATGTCTTCGAACGCGATCCGGACAACCGGCTGTTCGCGCGCGGCCCGCGCTTGCGGCTGCCGGCCGAGGCAGTGCGCGACCTCAGCCTGACCGTTTCGGGCCTGCTGGTCGAAACAGTGGGAGGACCGTCGGTCAGGCCGTACCAGCCCGCAGGCTTGTGGACCGAATTGGCCGGCGGCGAGGACTACGCGGTCGGGGACGGCGGCGAAGTCTATCGGAGGAGCCTCTATACATTCTGGAAGCGAGCGGTCCCGCCGCCATCGATGATGCTGTTCGACTCGGCAGGACGGGAGGCATGCACGGTGCGCAGCGAGCGAACCAATACGCCGCTGCAAGCGCTCAACCGCATGAACGACGCGGCCTACATGGAAACGTCGCAGGCCCTCGCTGCCAGGGCGCTGCGCGAAGCGGGCGGCGGGCGAGACGACCGACTTGGCTACATCTTCCGCTTGGCGACCGCGCGGCGACCCACCGAAGCCGAGGAGGAGGTTCTCTTTTCAGGCTTCGGATATCATCTGGATCGCTTCCGCAGCGATCCGGACGCCGCAAGCGCGATGCTGGGAGAGACGCGTCTGGCCGCGACTCCAAGGGTCTCGGAACCGGAAATGGCAGCCTACTCGATGATGGCAAGCCTCATCCTGAACTTGGACGAGACGATCACCAGGGAATAGGCCGCGGCACCCAGCTGGCCGCAGCGCGATGGAATGTCGCCAATTCCGTCCAAGAAACGCTGCGTGTCAATGCCCTGCCGACAGCCACGGCCTCGTATAATGGACGCGGGATCGATTCCGATGGCACTTGCGAACCTTTGGTCCGAACGCAGCACGCGCCGGCATTTCTTCGGCAAGGGCGCCCACGGACTGGGTATCGCTGCGCTCGCGAATCTCATGGGCGAGGAGCTTCCCTCCGGCGGCCTGCCGGGAATGCCCCACTTCGCCCCAAAGGCAAAGCGGGTCGTCTACCTCTTCCAGTCCGGCGCCCCGTCCCAGATCGACATGTTCGATCACAAGCCGCAGCTCGAGCGATTGCGGGGCCAGAACCTGCCGGACTCGGTGCGGCAGGGCCAGCGGCTGACCGCGATGACGGCTACGCAGACGACGTTCCCGATCGCGCCGTCCATGTTCCAGTTCCGGCAGCACGGCGCTTCAGGAGCTTGGATCAGCGAACTGCTTCCCCACACTGCCGAGATCGCCGACCGGCTGTGCATTGTCAAATCAATGCACACCGAGGCCATCAACCACGATCCCGCAGTGACCTTCTTCCAAACAGGCGCGCAGCTAGCGGGAAGACCTTCTATCGGCGCTTGGATTTCATACGGTCTCGGCAGCGAGAACCGCGACCTGCCTGGATTCGTCGTCATGGTTTCGTCAGGAAGCGGTCGGAACGGTCAGCCGCTGTACGACCGGCTCTGGGGGAGCGGCTTCCTGCCGACCCGCTACCAGGGCGTGAAATTCCGGTCCATCGGCGATCCGGTGCTCTACCTGTCCGACCCTGACGGCATCGACCGGTCAGCTCGGCGGCGCTTTCTCGACGATCTCGGGCAGCTCAACGAAATGAAGTACAAGGATTTCGGTGATCCTGAGATCCTGACGCGAATCTCGCAATACGAGATGGCCTTCCGAATGCAATCGTCGGTTCCCGAATTGACTGATCTCTCGAAGGAGCCGGAGTCGACGTTCGAGCTCTACGGACCGGAATCCCGCAAGCCCGGGACGTACGCGGCGAACTGCCTGCTCGCAAGGCGGCTGCTGGAGCGCGACGTTCGGTACGTGCAGCTCTTCCACCGAGGGTGGGACCAGCACACCAACCTGCCAGCGCAAATCCGCAAGCAGTGCGCCGACACCGACCAGGCGTCAGCGGCGCTGGTTCGGGACCTCGCGCAACGGGGAATGCTCGAAGACACCTTGGTCGTGTGGGGCGGCGAGTTCGGCCGGACCGTTTACAGCCAAGGCAAGCTGGTCGCCGACAACTACGGCCGCGACCACCATCCGCGCTGCTTCACCATGTGGATGGCGGGCGCCGGAATCAAGCCTGGCGTCGTGATCGGCGAAACGGACGACTTCAGCTACAACATCACGGAGGATCCCGTGCACGTCCACGACCTGCACGCGACGGTGCTGCACTTGATGGGGATCAACCACGAGAAGCTCACATTCAAGTACCAGGGCCGCCATTTCCGCCTGACGGACGTCCATGGCAAACTGGTCAGTAAGGCGCTCGCATAGCGTTCTGACGGCGCATTCTTACCCCTGGTTTCCCAGACCCACCGATGAAGGCGATGATTCCATTCGCCGCGCTAGCGGCGTTCGTGCTGCTGCATCAGGATGCCTGGCTTTGGAACGACGCCGGGCTGGTATTCGGATTCATGCCATCCGGCCTGGCTTACCACGCGGGGTACTCGATCGCCACCGCCGTGCTCTGGGCAGCGGTGATCTGGCGATGGTGGCCGGAGGGTCTTGCTGTCCCGGAAGCCGCGCCAGATAGCGGCGAGGGTCGCCCGCAGTGACCCAGTTCGTAATTATCTGCGTCTACCTCAGCATCCTGGTCGCCCTTGGGATCCTGAGCAATCGCGCGTTCCGCAAGACGGCGCAGGATTTCTTCCTGGCCAGCCGGTCTATCGGTCCGCTCCTTCTCCTGCTGTCGGTGTTCGGCACCGCCATGACCGCGTTCTCGCTAGTCGGCAGCACGGGCGAGTCGTACCGAAGCGGGATCGGCGTCTACGGCCTGATGGCATCATGGTCCGGCCTCGTGCATTCGGCGGTGTTCTACTTCGCCGGCATTCGCCTGTGGGCGCTCGGCAAGCAGCACGGCTACACCACGCAAATCCAGTTCTTCCGCGACCGCTACGAAAGCAGGACGCTGGGCCTCATGCTCTTCCCTGTTCTGGCTGGCTTGGTCGTCCCGTACGTTCTCATCGGCCTGCTCGGAGCGGGAAGCGTGGTGCAGGCCCTGACGGCTGGCGCGTTTCCCGAAGCTTTCGCCTCGAGCGGAGGCGGGATCCCGCCTTGGCTGACAGGGCTCGGGGTCACGGCAGTTGTGCTGCTGTACGTTTTTGCCGGAGGCCTCCGGGCTGCCGCATGGGCGAACGCCCTGCAGGCGGGGATCTTCATCGTGACAGGTATCGCGACGTTCCTAGTGATCTCCGCGAAGCTCGGAGGACCCCAGGCAGCAACGCAGGCGGTGATGAGCGCCCATCCGGAAAAGCTGGTGCGCGGCGAGGCGTTCGGCCAGCTGCACTTCTTCAGCTATTGCTTCATTCCGCTCTCGATCGGCATGTTCCCTCACGTATACCAGCACTGGCTGACGGCGCGGTCGGCAGCTTCGTTCAAGCCGATGCTGGTGCTGCATCCGATTTGCATGCTCCTTGTCTGGCTTCCGTGCGTGCTGATCGGCGTGTGGGCGAGTTCCGCCGTAATGCCGGACGGCTCGGCGGTCGTGGCACCGGGGTCCCCAGTGAACAGCGAACTGGCCGTCATGGTGCATCGGCTAACTTCCCCCTTCCTCGGAGGAATCCTCGGGGCGGGCATCCTGGCTGCCATCATGTCGTCGCTCGATTCGCAGTTCCTAGCGATCGGCTCGATGTTCACCAACGACGTGGCAGTGCCTGTTTTCGGAAAGAATCTGAGCGACGCGCAACAGGTGCGTCTAGGCCGACTGGTCGTGATGGCTGTGGCCGCGACGGCGTATCTGTTCTCCCTCAGCGAGCCGCGGAGCGTCTTCACCTTGGGCGTGTGGTGCTTCAGCGGATACTCGTCGCTGTTTCCCGTCGCGGTCGCTGCGATCTACTGGCGAAGGGCAACCGCGCAGGGCGCGATCGCCTCCGTTGTTGTCACCGTCGTTTTGGGGCTACTATTCTTCCGGGACAGCGGCTACGGCAGCGCTTCGTCTTACTTGTTCGCGGGCATGCTGCCGGTGGCCACGATGGTCATGGCTTCCAGCATCGCGCTCGTCGTCGTATCGCTCGCGACCAAGCCTCCTTCGGACCGAACAATCGAGAAGTTCTTCCCCGCCCAGGGAGATCCGGGTCATACCATTGGGGCTGCGGCATCCCGTGGCGGGACCGCGCATTGACCGGCAGGGGACACCTTGAGGATCGCTTACATTGGTGCCGGGGCAGCAGGGACAATTTGCGCCAACTGCCTGAAGGACAACGCTCTCGCTGCGGCGCTCAGTCGACAGGGACACGACGTGGTCCTGCTGCCCGCATACACGCCGTTGCTGACGGACGAGGAGGATGTCAGCGACAAGCGCGTCGTGTTCGGCGGAATCAACCTCTATCTCCAGGGCAAGTACCGTTTCTTCCGCCGCAGCGGAGTGCTCGACCGTCTCCTCGACCACCCGCGGCTGCTGAACTGGGCGTCGACTTTCGCGGTCGACACGGACCCAGCCAATCTGGGGGCCATGACCCGGGACACGTTCCGAGGCGCGAGCGGCCCCTACCGCCGCGAGATGAGAAAGCTCGTGGACATGCTGAAGGGAATCCGCCCGGAGATTGTCCACCTGACCAACTCGATGCTGGCCTGCATGGCCGAGCCGATCAAGCAACACCTTGACGTGCGGGTCGTGTGCTCGTTGCAAGGCGAGGCGGACTTCCTGGCCGGCCTCGCCGAGCCCTACCGGTCCGAGTGCTACGAATTGCTGCGAAGCAACGCAACCCACATTGACCAATTCGTAGCCTCGTGCGACGACCAGACCAAGTCACTGGTGCCGATTCTTGGCAACGCGCTCGACCGCGCCGAGACCGTGCTTCCTGGAATTTCGATCGACGGCTACAGGATGCGTTCCCCGAGGGCGGACGACAGCTTTGTAGTCGGGTTCCTGGCCCGGGTCGCGGAGGGGAAGGGCCTCCGCCTTCTGGCCGAAGCTGTGGAACAGCTGCGTCAGGCGCATCCCGGCCGTGATGTGAAGCTGCGCGTGGCCGGCTGGCGCGCCAAGAGCTCGCAGAGTTTCATCGATCGCCTGCGGGAGCGGTTCGGATTCGAGGATCTTGGGTACCTGTCTCGCGAGGAGAAGATTGAATTTCTCAGCGGCATCGACGCGTTCTCCGTTCCGACGACCTACCCTGCTGCCAAGGGAATGTACGTGCTCGAGGCGCTCGCGTCCGGCGTCCCGGCCGTGCAGCCGAGAATCGGCGTGTTTCCCGAACTCCTGTCGGCGACGGGAGGAGGCATCACCTGCGAGCCGAACGAAAGCCGGGACTTGGCGGCCAAGCTCGGCGAACTCATGACCGCCCCGGAGCAGGCCGCGCGCCTGGGGAGCCAGGGAAGGAATGCAGTCCTCGCGGAATTCCATTCCGACCGCATGGCGCTGGAGACGCTGGAACTGTACCGGCGCATCGCCCCCTGACTCCGTCGCCGGCTCTGGCCCGGCGGTCTGACCGATCAGAAAATGGATGTCAGGTCGCTGAAGCGATCAATGAGTCGAAAGCGTTCGTGGCTCGAGGGAAAGGTCTCCATTTCAAGGCTCCATGTGTTCTCGTTGCGCACTAGCACGGCCCCGAGACCAGCCTCAAGCGCGGGATTGATGTCGGACTTGGGGCTGTTGCCGATCATCCAGGTGCGGCTTGCGTCCGCATCGATCTGCCGGATCACGCTGCGGTAGCAATCCACATCCTTCTCGGGCACGTTCGCAACGTACTCGAAGCACCCTCCGAGACCGGACCGGTCCAGCTTCGAGCGCTGCTCCGCGTAGTCCCCTTTCGTCACCAGTCCGAGCCGGTAGCGCCGGCCGAGTTCCGCAAGCGTCTCGGGCACGCCGGGTATGGGCCGTGCGGGAGCGTTGACGATCCTGTCGGTCATACCGACCATTCGACTGCGCTCGACGGCGCTCGCTGGGCGCCCGCGAACGCCTTCGTAGCACTCCACCAAGTTGCGGGCGAAGTTCGCCGAGCCATAGCCATGCAGCTTGGTATTGCGGGCCTCGACCCCATCCAAGTTCTCTCGCATCTCGACGGCACTGAGCACTGGATGGTCGACGTACGCGATGAATTCGTGGATTGCCTCCTCAAAGTAGACATTGTTCTCCCACAGGGTGTCGTCGGCGTCGCACAGGAGCCAGTCGGCGGTATCCATCGAACCCAGTATGGAAGATATGCGTCGCCACTCGGACGGGCGGGAACCAAACGTGTGCGAGCCAGCCGGGTTCCGGCGCTGGCTCGGTCCAGGGCCCGCTTGCACTAGGGCCTAGTCCGGTGCATTTCGCAGAGGACAACCGGCTTGGTGGAAGGGAGCCCCGCCCGACAGCCAACAGCGCGACACCCACCGCTGCGGAAGCCCAAGCCGTCTCCCAGATCCCCGAGGACTCCAGACGGTCAGAAGAACAGATACTTGCGCCAGTTCTCCTGGTGGTTGCCCAATTGCCGCATCAGACTGCGGCTGGTGTGCAGGTTGAACGGCTTCGGAGGCCGCCTGAGCCTCATCGATGCCTCGCTCGGCAACCTGTCGCCCTTGCGGTTGTTGCAGCGCAGGCAGCAGGCGACGAGATTCTCCCATGTATTGTTCCCGCCCCTAGAGCGCGGCAACACGTGGTCCAGCGTCAACTCGCCCGCACCGAACTGCTTGTCACAGTACTGGCAGGTGTGCTGGTCACGGATCAGGATGTTCTTGCGTGAAATGGCCCGCATCTGGCGCGGTATGCGACGGTATTCGAGCAACCGGATCACCGACGGTATGGCGAGGCTCTGGGACGGCGAATGCACCCTGCCGTCACCGGACTCCTCGGTCGACGCAACGCCCTTGACCACCAGGACCAGTGCGCGGCGGACCGCGCAGACGTGGATCGGCTCGTAGCTGGCGTTGAGGACGAGAACCGGCCTGCGCAGGGCGTTGGACTGCGGCCGGCCTCCAATCACTGCGCACCTCGCTGGCCGAGGACAGATTCGTGAACAAAGCTAGGTGGTCTTCCTCGCCCGGCCCTGCGCCGGGCAAGGGAGGGCGTGCAATTCCCGCGCCCGCAGAACACGGTGAAGAGCTGTTGATTCGATCGGCTACTCCATTGGCTCGGGAAGGCTCACCTCTCGCCAGGCATCCCTGTCTCGCTCTCGACCTCTTCCTGGCAGTCCCTACAGTACGGCGTCCAGGGAACCGCTTCGAGCCTCTTGAGGCTGATCGACTCCCCGCACTCTTCACATATACCAAATTCCTCGTGATCGAGCCGAACGAGGGCGTCAACAACAAGCCGGAGTTGCGAGCTTTCGGTGTGACTTTGCGAATGCAGGATATCCCTGTGGTACGAGAGAGCGGCCTCCTCGCCCTCGTCCCCTCTCTTCTTGCCACCCAGCCCGCGGCGCTCGCTCTCGGTCTTCTCGAGCAGGGCGCTCAATTCGGCGTGCTCCTTTTCGAGCCTACGCCGGAACGTGGCTAGACGCTTTCGATCCATGGTCATCTTGTACCGGCTCATCCCGATTTCTCCGGATGCCGGAACGTGAATTGCGTCCGGTAATTCTAGGCACTGCGAGCGCAGGTGTCAATATCCGGCCGGGACTGGCTCTGGCGGGACAACATCTGTGGCAACCCGAGGGACTGGACGCCGCCACCGGAGGCGCGGGCGCGACAAGCGGCCCGGAGCCGGGCCTCTCCGGCACACGGCTACACCCGGGCGTGCGATAAACTCAAGACGTGAAGCAGCCCCGCACGCTATTCGAAAAGGTCTGGGATTCGCACGTCGTGGTGCACGAGAACAACGCTCCGGCGGTGCTCTACATCGACTTGCACCTGGTCCACGAGGTGACCTCCCCGCAGGCATTCCAAGGTCTGCGGGACCGAGGAATCGGCGTCAGGCGCCCGGACCGGACAGTCGCAACCATGGATCACAGCATCCCCACGCGTGACCAGCTGCTTCCGATCGTCGATCCGATCGCAGCCAAGCAAGTCCAGCAGCTGCGCGTTAACTGCCGGGAGTTCGGGGTGCCGCTGAAGGACGTAGGCGACCCTTCGCAAGGCATCGTGCACGTGATCGGACCGGAACTCGGCCTGACGAGACCCGGCATCACGGTGGTATGCGGGGACAGCCACACGTCGACGCACGGCGCGTTCGGCGCACTCGCCTTTGGCATCGGAACGACCGAGGTGGAGCACGTCCTGGCGACGCAGTGCCTGCTCCAGAACAAGTCCCGGACATGCGAGGTGCGCTTTAGCGGCCAACCGCCGGAAGGCATTCTGGCCAAGGACCTGATCCTCGCACTGATCGCGGATATCGGCGTGGGCGGCGGCACCGGCCACGTCCTCGAGTACACGGGCGAAGCGATCCGCTCGCTCTCCATGGAAGGCCGCATGACGGTCTGCAACATGTCAATCGAAGGGGGTGCCCGCGCCGGCATGATCGCTCCCGACGACACGACCTACGAGTACCTAGCAGGCAAGCCGACATCGCCGACAGGCACTGCGTGGGATGCGGCGGTTGAACGCTGGCGCAGCCTTCCGACCGACGAAGGCGCGGCCTACGACCGCACCGTCACGATTGACGCAGCGGATCTCGAGCCGATGATCACTTGGGGCACGAACCCCGGGATGGGCGTCCGCGTCAACCAGCCCGTGCCGGAGCCGAACGGAAACGCCGGCGTGCGCAAGGCCCTTGAGTACATGAAACTCGAACCGGGCAAGCCGCTCATCGGCCAGCCTGTCGATGTCGTGTTCATCGGAAGCTGCACGAATTCACGAATCACCGACCTCCGTCAGGCGGCTCGGTTGCTGAAGGGCCGCAAGGTCAGTCCCAAGGTCCGGATGCTGGTGGTGCCGGGGTCCGAGCAAGTCAGGGCGCAGGCCGTGGCCGAGGGGCTCTCGGACATCTTTTGCGAGGCCGGAGCCGACTGGCGCGATGCCGGCTGTAGCATGTGCATCGCCATGAATGGCGACCAACTCGCGAGCGGCCAGTACTGCGTCTCGACCAGCAACCGCAATTTCGAGGGCCGCCAAGGCAAGGGCGGCAGGACTTTCCTTGCGAGCCCGCTCACAGCGGCCGCCGCGGCCGTAGAGGGCAAGGTCACCGACCCGCGTATCTACCTGTAAGTGAAGGAGGGGCACGAAGCCATGGAGCCCATCAAAGCATTCAGCGGCAAGGTCGTCCCGTTGCCGGTCAACGATGTCGACACCGACCAGATCATCCCGGCGCGCTTCTTGAAGACCATCGAGAAGCTCGGGCTGGGCGACAATCTCTTCAACGACTGGAGATACCTGGCGGATGGCAGTCCTAATCCGGGCTTCGTGCTCAACCAGTCGCGGGCCCGCAATGGCAGCATTCTGCTGGCTGGCGACAACTTCGGCTGCGGAAGCTCCCGGGAGCACGCGCCCTGGGCCCTGCTGGGCTACGGCTTTAAGGCGGTCATCAGCACGTCGTTCGCCGACATCTTCCGCAACAACAGCCTGAAGAACGGACTGCTGCCGATTATCGTGGACGAAGGGACGCTCCAGGAGCTGTTCGATGGCGCGCGTTCCGACGAGGACCTAGGCGTGACGGTCGATCTGGAAGGCCAGACGCTAGAACTGCCGAGCGGCCGCAAAGCTTCCTTTCCCGTGGACGACTTCTCGCGGCAGTGCCTGCTCGAGGGCGGCGACCAGCTCAGCTACATCCAGCAGCGGCTGAACGCTATCCGGGAATACGAGGCCGCGTCGTCCAACGCGCTCAACACCCTCACCTAGGGCTTCCGCCGCCGCGCCCGCTGCGGTTCCCGCGACGACCAGCGCGGGGCGCTGCGCACGATCCACACGCCGGCAACCGCCAGCCCGGCCGCCACGCATTGGGTGGTGCTGATGGTGCCGCCGATCAGCAGGGTTCGGGCGCCTTCGTCCCTGAAGAACTCGATCACGAAGCGGAATCCCGAATAGAGAACCAGGTAGCTACCCAGAATGACGCCCGGGGAATGCGGGTGGAGGAAGCGCCAGAGGAGGACGAGGCCGATCGACGCGGCTCCCAGCGCCTCGTAGAGTTGGGTGGGATGGAGCGGTATGTTCAGGGGCACACCCGTGAAGCTGTGGGCGTTTGGATCGGTGAACGTCACGGCCCAGGCGACGTGCGCTTCCCGGCCCCAGCAGCAGCCTGCCGCGAAGCATCCCATGCGGCCGATTGCGTGCCCGAACGCGAGGCCGGGCACCATTGCGTCCGCAGTCGCCAGCCACGGCATCCTGTGGCGCCGGGTGTAGTAATACGCCACCGCAATTGCGGTTAGCAGCCCTCCGTAGAAGACGCCCCCGGAGCGCAGGGCCGAAAGGGTAAAGAGCCTGCCCGGATCGGCTGCGTAGTAACTCCAGTTGTCGGCGATCATGAAGAGCTTCGCCCCGCCGATTGCCGAGAGCAAGAGCACTACGCCCAGGCTGGTGACCCGCTCCGGATCCAGGCCCACGCGACGCGCCAGCCGGGCCGACAGGGCAATCCCCGCCAGGAATCCCAATGCGATCAGAACGCCGTAGGTCGGGAGGGAGAACGAACCGATCTCGAAAATCTTGGGAAACATGGACCGAGCCGGGTGCTACGCCGCCCTTGCAGGCTCTTGAGCGGGATGGCGACCGAGCAGCGAATCCAGGACCAGCAGGACGGCTCCGATCGTGATCGCACTGTCGGCGACGTTGAAAGCAGGCCAGTGGTAGGACCCGACGTAAAGGTCCAGGAAGTCGGTGACATATCCGTGCAGAAGGCGCTCCGACAGGTTCCCGATAGCACCGGCAAGGACCAGCGCGAGCGCGATCCTGCTACTTCCCGGCATCTCGCCCAGCTTGCGGAACATGGCGAGGATGATTGCGATCGCCACGAAGGACACCACCGGCAGCAGGATGTTTCGGACCCACGGCGAGGAATCGGCGAACAGGCTGAACGCGATGCCGGTGTTGCGGACATGCACCAAGTTGAAGAAGCCCGCCACGACAACCTCGGTCGAACCGTGAGCCATCGACTCGGCCACAGCCCGCTTTGTGATCCAGTCGATCAAAACCACAAGCAGCGCGAAGGGCACCAGCACCCGAGCGCTTAGGGCAAGCCAAGAGCCGCGCTTGCCGGATTGCCTCGCGGCTCGATATGCGATCCTCATCGACTGGCCGGGCACTCCCTTGAAGTCAGTCTACATGATGGCAGGAAGCCAGATGCCCGGGGAGGCGTCGTCAGGCCCGACGTGACGAGCCTCGAGCATGTGGCAGGATTCAGGCTCCGGTCTTCCGCAAGGTCCCCGAAGCAGAGCACTTCCGAGATCCGGCCTCGAAGTCGCTCGACTCCGTGCTAGCATGTGCACTAAGGCGTCTCAGATGTCCGAGCTTGCTCAGAAATCGTGCGTCCCCTGTCGCGGCGGGGTGCCTCCGCTGGAAGGGGAAGAGCTGGCGAATCTCGCCGCTCAAGTTTCGGATTGGACTGTCGCTGACGCCCATCACATCGAGCGCGAGTTCGCTTTCCAGAACTTCCAGCAAGCCCTTGATTTCACGAACCAAGTCGGCGCATTGGCCGAGAGCGAAGGCCACCATCCCGACATCTATCTCGCGTGGGGCAAAGTGGGCATCAAGATCTGGACCCACAAGATCGATGGACTGACGGAGTCCGACTTCGTCCTAGCCGCAAAGATTGACCGCTTGCATGCGTCCTAGCCCCGCCGCTCGCTCTGTTCACGAGGCCCGCCGGCCGTTGCGCAAGACGGGGAGAGGCGTGCGGCACCTTCGGATGCTGGTCCTGTGCGCCGGGCTAATCGGGGCTTCGACTCTGATCGGCGGTATCTACGGACTGCGCATCGGCACGAACGGCAATCTCATTCAGATCGCGCCCCTGAGCGGACATGTCCGAGAGGCGTTCCAGATCACTCGCCTGATTGAGCAGCGGTTCGCGGAACCTGTCGATTGGAACGACGCGATGTACCAAGGCGCGATTCCAGCCATGCTCGCGACGCTCGATCCCCACTCGACGTTTCTCAGCCCCGAGGAGTTCCGCAAGATGCGCGAGCAGGAGCGCGGCAGCTATGCGGGTGTCGGGATGCAGATCGCCGGCTTCGGCAACAAGACAGTCGTCGACTTCCCGTTTCCCAGGACTCCGGCTTTCGAAGCAGGCATCCTGCCCGGCGATGCGATCGAGATGGTGGACGGCGAGCCTGTGGACGGCCTGGACCTCATGGCCGTCGCGAATCGAGTGAAGGGTCCGCCCGGAACCAGCGTGCGATTGAGCCTCTCACGCGAAGGATCGGACCAATGGATCGAAGTGGTCCTTGTGCGGAACGTCATCCCGCGATCGACGGTTCCAGTCCAGATGCTTTTCGAGGACGGGACCGGATACCTCCGGGTGACCAGCTTCGGCGAGAAAACCAGCGAGGAGTTGGACAAAGCCTTGCGGAGCCTGGAGGGCCAGGGCATGAGAGGCCTGCTGCTCGACCTGCGCGGCAACAAAGGCGGGCTGCTGTCCGCCGGCGTCAACGTGGCAAGCCAGTTCCTGGACAAGGGCCAGAGCGTGGTGTCCCATCGCGGGCGATCCTCTTCGGAGCGCCGGTACAACTCCCAAGCTGAGAATCCGGACCTCGACTACCCGGTAGTGGTGCTAGTGAACTGCACCTCGGCATCGGCTTCGGAAATCGTGGCGGGTGCTCTCCAGGACCACGACAGGGCGCTGATTGCCGGCACGAACACGTTTGGCAAGGGGCTGGTCCAGTCAGTCTTCGCCCTGCCTGAGTCCAGCGGCATGGTGCTGACCACCGCCCGGTACTATTCCCCGAGCGGTCGTCTCATTCAGCGGCCGTATGACCGGATCACGGCGAGCGAGTACTTCAACGAGCCCTGCAGCGAGCATTTCAGGCCCCGCCAAGGGACCGTCCGCCTTACCGATATCGGGCGGAAGGTCTACGAATTCGGAGGGATCGCACCGGACGTCGAGATCGAAGAGGTTGCCTTGACGCAGACGCAGCGGCTGATCGAGCGTCAGCGGGTCGTGGAACGATTCGTCGCTCGACTGCGATCGCACGGCCACGCAATGCTCAAGGACGAGACGCCCTCGCCGGAAACGCTCGAGGAGTTCCTGGACTTCGCGGCCGCGAGCGGGATCGCGCTGTCGTCGGTCCCGGCGGACGACCGGCAGTATCTGCTGCGGGCTCTCGCGACCCAGATGCACATCTCCTATTTCAACTACGACGAGGGCATGCGGGTGAAGGCGACATACGATCCGGTGGTCCTACACGCCCGCTCCCTGCTCGTGCAGGCGGCGCACCTGATGAGCGTGAAGCGCGGCACCGTCTCCTAGCGCGGACCGTACTCCTTGCTGAACCCGTTGCGGGAGTTCGTCACCGAGAAACGCCCGTCCGGCTGCACCGAGGCCTTGATCCAGTGCGCCTCGCACCCCTCGGTCTCGCCGAGGTTGGCAATGAAATCCTCGGCTGTATTGTGGTCCTCGTCGCTCTCGACGGCGCGATGGACCTGCCAGAGATCCGCGAGAGACGAAGCCGACGTGAGTGCCGTGTAAGTGGCGGGACTCCCTCCCTTGCGCGGGCCGTTGTTCATCACGGCAACGAGAGGACGGATGCCTCGGATGTGGGCCGGGGCACCCGACGTTTGCATGCCGTGATGCGTGACCTGGTAGAGGTCAATCTCTCCAAATATGTTTGCCGGGCACGCGGTCTCGATCTCGTAGTTCCAGGTGAGATCGCCGAGATCGAGGAACTCGAACTCGCCGACCCGGATCAGGAAGCCCACGCTTTTCCCGTTCTCCCCTTTGTCCATTTGCTTCTGCGCGGCCTCACGGCACGCGGGGTTCGGGCCCTGCTCGGAGAGCGGCCGGTCAAGAAATCGGCTGCGCGCGGCGACGAACAGGAAGTCCGTGTTCTTCAATGGGAGCTTCTGGCCGGGCTCGACTTGCATGCGCCGGTCGCCTGCCGTGTCGGCATAGCTCTGCCAGAGCGCGTCCGCCCGCTCGTTCCACCCGATCTCGACGCTGTCTCCGTGGTCCATGAACCTGCCGATCGGGATCATCGAAGCGAGCGCGGCCACGCCACCGACGTGGTCCCGGTGGAAATGCGAGGTGATGAAATAGTCGAGTTCCTTCCTCCCGACCTCCTTTTCCAGTACCTCGGCGATCCGGGCCGGATCCCGGTCGTCAAAGCCTGGCCAGCCGGCGTCCATCAGGATCGTTTCCATGTCGGGCGTCACGATCAGCGTCGCAGCGCCCCCTTCGACGTCGATCCAGTAGATGTCGAGCGTGCCGGCCGCGAACAGAGGGGCTGCGAGCAGGACAAGGAGCAGCGCGGGAGTTCGAACGTGCATGAGCCTATATCATAAACACCGTTCACTCGCTTGCGCGCATCGCCGGCAGAGAGCCTGCATCGCGATGCACTGAATCGCGATGCACCCGCGCCCTAACTGCGATAGACTGAGACTGGAGGTAGGGGGCAATCATGTTTAGCACTCGAGTCGCGCTGTGCGCGGCTGCTCTCTTTGTTGTCGCCGGAGCGTTAGCCGACAACCACGACAAGGGTGACGCAGCGGCGGGTCAAGCAGCGTTCCAGCAACGCTGCATGGTCTGCCATTTCGAGGACAGCGCCGAGAAGAAAATCGGCCCGGGTCTAGCGGGAATCAAGGATGGCAAGCTGCCCAGCGGCAAGGACGCCACGTCAGACGCCGTTATGGAAAACCTGAACAAGGGCGGCAACGGCATGCCTGCGTTCGAGCAAATGCTCAGCGAGGAAGAAAAGGTCAACATCGTCGCTTACGTGCTGAGCCTGTAGCGTCCGCTTTCCAAGCGAGCGTGTCACGGCGATGTTTCGCAATCCTATTCCCAACCGACTAGGCGCGGAAGCAGGGTTCAGCTTCAACAGGAGCAGGTATGGATATTGAAACGAAGGTCACCCAGATCATCTGCGAGCAACTCAGCGTCGAGGAGTCTCAAGTAACTCCCGACGCGTCGTTCCAGGAATCCTTGAACGCCGATTCGCTCGACATCGTCGAGCTCATCATGGCGCTGGAGGAAGGTTTCGGCATCGAGATCCCGGATGACGATGCCGAGAAGATCCGCACGGTCGGTGACGCGATTCGTTACATCAAGGCGACCCAGTCGAGCTAATAGCAGGATCCCAGTTGCCGAGAAGAGTTGTCGTCACTGGCGTCGGCCTCGTCTCACCGGTCGGGGTCGGGACGGAGGAGTGCTGGAATGCGCTTCTCGACGGGCGCAATGGCATCGGGCGTATCACGCATTTCGACGCTAGCGACTTCCCATGCCAGATAGCGGGGGAGATCACCAACTTCGATCCGCTGGAGTTCGTCTCCTCCAAGGATCGGCGCAAGATGGGCCGCTTCATCTTCTTCGCGCTTGCGGCCAGCGAGTACGCAATGAAAATGTCGGGCCTCACGGTGACGCCCGAGCTGTCTCCGCGCGTCGGTGTCTATGTCGGTAGCGGTATCGGCGGCTTCGACATCATCGAGCGCGAGCACGAGAAGCTGCTGCGGCAAGGGCCCCGGCGTGTCACCCCGTTCTTCATTCCGGCGACCATCATCAATCTGGCCTCCGGGCACGTCTCGATCCGCTGGCACGCGAGGGGTCCCAACTCCGCCACGGCGACGGCTTGCACGAGCGGTGCGCACGCGGTGGGCGATTCGTTCCGGCTGATCCAGAACGGCTACGCGGACGCGATGATCTGCGGGGGAGCCGAAGCGGCGATCACGCCGATGAGCATCGCTGGCTTCGGCGCCATGAAGGCGCTCTCGACTCGCAACGACGATCCCGCGCAAGCCTGCCGTCCGTGGGACATTGACCGAGATGGGTTCGTGGTCGGCGAGGGAGCCGGGATTCTCGTGCTCGAATCGCTTGAAGGAGCGCTGCGCCGCGACGCCCCCATCATCGCTGAGATGGTCGGGTACGGGTTGAGCGGAGATGCGTTCCACATCACCGCGCCCGCCGAGGACGGCGATGGCGCAGTCCGGGTGATGCGCAGCGCAATCGAAGACGCCGGGATCTCGACGTCCGACGTCGACTACGTCAACACGCACGGCACGTCGACTCCGGTCGGCGACGTCATCGAATCGCGCGCACTCGAAAGCCTTTTCGCCGAGCACGCTAAGAGCCTGGCTGTGAGTTCGACCAAGTCGATGACGGGGCATCTTCTCGGAGGAGCCGGCGGCCTGGAAGCCGGCATCGCGACGCTCGCAATTCGCGACCAAGTGGCACCGCCGACAATCAACCTAGACCAACCCGGACCGGGCTGCAATCTGGATTACATCCCGAAGACGGCCAGGAACATGGAGATCGAGTACTCGCTCAGCAACTCGTTCGGCTTCGGGGGCACGAACGGAGCCCTCATATTCCGCCGATTTAGCGGCCATTGATAGAATCGTGATTGGCGTCGGCTAGCTGCCGCGCCATTCCCCTTCACCATGAATATCTTCGTCTGCGTCAAGCAGGTCATGGCGCGAGATTCCGTGCTGCGGCTGAACGATAGCGGGACCTGGACCCTTGACGACGGCCTCTCGTTCGAAATGAACGAGCCCGACACTTTCGCGCTCGAGGAGGCCCTGCGCTTGAAAGAGAAGCACGGCGGCGAGGTGGTTGCTGTCACTGCGGGACCAGCGCGATCGGCATCGACAATTCGGGAAGCGCTGGCCAAGGGCGCGGATAGGGGCATCCATATCGAGGACGACCGATACGTCGAAGCCGACACCTACGCGACCGCGAGGGCCTTGGCCGCCGCGATCGGTCGCGAGTCCCATGACTTGATCCTGACCGGACTGCAGTCGGACGATGCGGGATTCGGGCAGACAGGCGTGATTCTGGCGGAGTTGCTTGGGCTCCCGCATGCCACGATCATCATGGAAATCGACGCTTCGGAAGGAAAGCTCCGCTGCAAGCGCGAGCTCGAGGCCGGCTGGTTCCAGACCGTCACGCTGCCGCAGCCTGGGCTCCTGACGATCCAAAGCGGGATCAACAAGGTTCGCTACGCGACGCTGATGGGCATCAAGCGCGCCCGGAGAAAGCCGTTCCAGCGATACTCGCCTGAAGACCTCGGCATTGACGTTGCCGCCCGCCAAAGCGTGCGACGGCTGTACCAGCCGCAGCAGTCCAAGCAAACCGAATTCCTGGAAGGCAGCAGCCAGGAAGTCGCCGGCCAACTGCTCGCCAAGCTTCGATTCGAGGCCCGAGTGCTATGAGCGTTCTCGTAGTAACCGAACAGCAGGGCCACAAGTGGCACCGCATGTCGTTCGAGGCGCTTGCCGCAGGCCAGGAGGCGGCGAAGGCCATGGACTGCCCGCTCGTCGTCGCGGTCGCCGGTTCCGGCGTTGCGGATCTCGCAGAGGAACTGGCTTCCAAGAGGGTCTCCGAGGTCGTGATGCTCGACGACCCCGCACTGGCCGGCTACAGTCCGGACGGATTCGCGGAAGCGCTGCGTCAGGCGGTTAGCCAGCTGAAACCCCGGCTTGTGCTCTTTCCGCACACCTACCAGGTCCGGGACCTAGCACCCAAGCTTGCCGCATCTCTAGGCAAGGCGTTCGTCAGCGACGCCGTTGGAATGCGGCTCGAGGGCGGCCAGCCGGTTTTCGTACGGCAGCTCTTCCAGGGAAAGCTCCACGGCGACGTTGCGGTCGAAGGCGGATCGCCGTACTTCGCATCGGTACAGTCGGGCGCCTACAGGGCCGACGCGGTTGCCGAAGGGAACGCCCCGGCTCTGATCCGCTCCCTGGATCTCTCGCTCGACCCGTCGGCCGTTCGCACCGAGCCGGAGCCACCGTACCAGGACGCCAAGGACGCAGTTGACCTCGGGTCAGCGGACATCATCGTCTCGGTCGGTCGCGGCATTCAGGATCCGGACAACATCCCGCAAGCCGAGGCACTGGCGAAGGCTCTTGGCGGAGAGTTGGCCGCGTCCAGGCCCATCTGCGACAACGGCTGGCTGCCACTCGACCGCCAGATCGGCAGTTCCGGCCAGACGGTCACTCCGAATCTCTACCTCGCCCTAGGAATCTCGGGCGCAATCCAGCACGTCGTCGGCATGAAGGGCGCAAAGACCATCGTGGCCGTGAACAAGGACGCTGGGGCCCCGATCTTCGAGATTGCCGACTATGGGATCGTCGGCGACCTGTTCGAAGTCATGCCGGCCCTGATCAAGGCTCTCGAAGCGGACGAGTAGCTGCCGGTCCCGTCGCACAACGAAGCAAGCTCTCACGACGCCGGCCGTTGGAAGGAGAGCCTCCCGGTGTTCGTATTGGATGCCGTGCCGAAGGCTCGCGGTTGCGGTCTGTGACGAGCCGATGGGAAGATGTCATCGCCATGCTTCGGTCGATTCGATTTGTAACCACCCTCTTCGCGCTCTGGACGTTGATGTCCTGCTCGGCACCCCAAACCGACGTCCGCGATGCCGCCGACCGACCCAACTTCATCTTGGTCTTCATCGACGATATGGGATACGGAGACATCGGTGCGTTCGGCTCCACCGACAATCGAACCCCTGAGATAGACGCGATGGCAAATGAAGGCATGAAGCTCACCAGCTTCTACGCCCACCCAGTCTGCACGCCGTCGCGAGCGGCTCTGATGACCGGTTCCTATCCCATACGCAACGGTCTGCAAACGGGATTCTGGCATCCTGTGCTGATGCCGGGCGACCCTCAGGGCATTCACCCGGACGAGGTCACCGTCGCCGAGGTACTCAAGAACCGGGGCTACGCGACCGGAATCATCGGGAAGTGGCATCTTGGCGACCAACCGGAGTTCCTGCCTAACAACCACGGGTTCGACTACTACTTCGGACTTCCTTATTCCAACGACATGAGTCCCTTCATGCCGTTGAATCCGAGGAATCACCCGCCACTGCCCCTGCTTCGGAACGGAGAGGTCATTCGCGAAGTTCCCGAGGACCAGTCCTTCCTGACGGGGGACTACACCTCGGAAGCACTCGCATTCATCGACCGGCACCGAAAGCAGCCGTTCTTTCTCTACATCCCGCACTCGATGGTCCACGTTCCCCTGTGGGCCGGCGAAGACTTCAAGGAGACCTCGAGCAACGGGGTTTTGGGGGATTGCATCGAAGAAATCGACCGGGGCGTCGGCGAGATTCGCAAGAAGCTCGAGGAACATGGCATCGCGGAAAACACGCTGGTGTTCTTCACGTCGGACAACGGCCCGGCTCGCGGCAGTGCCGGGCCGCTCCGGGGGCGCAAGGGCAGCACATATGAGGGCGGTCTCCGCGTGCCGACCGTTGCGTACTGGCCCGGCACAGTGCCAGGCGGGTCCGCCTACGGAGACACCGCCACCACGATGGACATCCTCCCGACGTTCGCGGCCCTTGCGGGAGCCGAGTCCCAGTCCGACCGCGTGGACGGGTTCGATATCTCGGCCATTCTCAAGGGCGACACGAGTCAAGCGTCCGCGTACGAAGCGTTCTACTACTACCGCGGCTACGAGCTTCGCGCAGTGCGCAGCGGCAAATGGAAGCTGCACACAGACGGAACGCTTTACAACCTGAACGCCGACATTGCCGAGAGCAGCGACCGGGCAAGCGAAGAGCCGGAGGTGATGGCTCGGTTGTCAGCGCTGCTGGACGAAGGCCGCCAGACACTGGGCACGGGCCCGCAATGGCCGATCGATCCGGGAATTGAGCTACCTGCTACCGCCCGGCCGATCGGCAAGATCGACCGCGAGCCGAAGCTCCTGATCCCGAGGCACGGTCTCTCTGGAGACGCCGCGCACGCACCACCCGTCCGGACGAAGACGGTCTCGGTGTCCCCGCCTGCAGACTATGTGCGACCGTCCAATTGGTAGCGCCCCCCTGATCAATCGCCGTTCGCAAGAGCCGTGGCGAAGGAAGCGCTGGAAGCCACCGTGCTTCAGGCAAGCCTTGCCACTGTCCTGGCGCGGATCACTCGCAACCAGTCATGCCGGTACGAGTAGCTGCTTGAGATTCCTGCGTGGAATGCGCGAGCAACCAATCCATGCCAAGCAAGCAGAAGGCATCCAAGTCGCAGGCACGAAAGGGTTTTGCCGATATGGATCGGCAATTCTAGACGTCAGCCTCGCCGACATGGAATCCTGTGGCGGCCACGGCGCGACGAGGTTCACGACGGCAGCTCATGCCGTCGGACTTCGGCAAGGGGGGAAAAGACCGCTCGGGCTGGGACCGCAGTCGCGGCCTGAAGCTTTCTCCGATCAGAAATGCAGGGTTGGCGGGTATCGCTCGGTGCAGGCACGTAAGTGCCGGCTTGCCGGACCCGATCCCAGATTGCTGCCAGCCGCACTATTCCGGACAGAGAATATCGATTCGCTGGTGGCAAGGGTACCGCCGGTCACTCCGGAGCGATGGCTGCTGTCCGCTCGCCGTCCTTGACGATCCCGAACACTCGCTTGAAGAAGCTTGGCTTCGGAGGCTCGTTCGCAACTCGCTGCGCGGCCTCGGCTTCGCGCCTGCGTTCGCTCAGGTAGCCGCCTAGATCCGAAGAGCTAGGCTGCGTGCCCGCAATGTAGACTTCTTCCTTGCAGCCCTGGCAGTACTTCTCGGCGAGCATCAATTGAACCGGGTCCACTGGCAGCCGAATCACACCCTCCGGCGGCTTGAACCGCCCCGGGTTGGCATAGATCGCCAATTCATGGGCCTTCTTCATGAACATCGCCCAAATAGGCAGCGCCGAATGCGCTCCTTCGAGGCCGAGATTCGAGTTGTCGTCAAATCCGACCCAGACCACACACACCAAGTTGTTGGTGAAGCCGGCGAACCAGCCGTCATCGTCGGTGCCGGTCTTCCCCGCGGCGTCAGTGATGCCGTAGCGAAAGCGCGCGCGAATGCCGGACCCGTGCCGGATCACGTCATGCATCATGTGGGTCACGATGTAGGCGACACGAGTGTCCATGACCTCGCGCATCTCCGGTTCCGTCTCGAACAATGTCGTGCCGTGGTCGTCGCGCACGTAGCGAACGAAATGCGGCTCGGCTCGGACGCCCTTGTTAACAAACGCGGTATAGGCCCCGGCAACATCGAGTGGCGTAGCTTCGAAGGCGCCGAGCAATAGCGAGGGAACAGGCAGGATGTTGATGCCCATGCCGGCGCGCGTCGCTAGGTCGGCAACTCGCTGATACCCTGCCATTTTGCCGAACTTGACGGTCGCGACGTTTACCGAGTGCATAAGGGCGTAGCGGAGGCTAATGCGTCCGAAAAACTTGTCCAGATGATTCGAAGGCTCGTAGGGTGGCTGCGTCTCCGAGAACTCGAATGTCGTCGGCTCGTCGTCCACAAGCGTGCTTACAGTCAGGATTCCCGGGGGTGGATCGTAGGTGACCCTGGCGTAGTCCGGCAGCGAATTGCCGTAGCCTCGCTCGATAATCGTGGCCCGCTCCCGGTCCAAAGCGGTGTCGACCGCGGCGGCGAACGCGAACGGCTTGAACGTGGATCCGGGCTGGCGCTCGGCCAACGCCCTGTTGAGCTGGCTTCCGCCGTAGTCGCGACCACCGACAATCGCCTTGACCTCGCCTGTGCGCGGGTCCATCGCCACCAAGGCGGCCTGAGCCCTGGGTGGCTCCTTCCCGCGAAATCGACCCTGGTTTGCGATCCTCTCGTCGACGAGCTTCATGCCCTCGCGCACAGCCTCGACCGCCAACTCCTGCAACTGCTTGTCCAGCGTCGTGTAGACCCAGTAGTTCTTCTTGACGAGATCTTCGGTGTCGAAGTGCGCCTGAAGGCTCTTGTTGACAAGGTCAATGTAGTATGGAGCGTCGCGCGACTCCATGTGGCCCTGCGAAAGCACGATGTCCTCGGCGGCGGCGGCCTCGCTGGCTACCTGATCGATGAGTCCCTCGCGGACCATGGCCGCCAGGACCTGGTTGCGGCGCTGCTTGGTGCGATCCGGGTAGCGATACGGATTGAGGTAGCTCGGTCCCTGCGGCAGCCCGGCCAGCATGGCCGCTTCAGCCAGGGTGATGTCCCGGACGTCCTTGTCGAAGAATCCGCGCGCCGCCTCGCCGAAACCATGGACATTGAAACTGCCCAGGCGCCCCATGAAGATCTGATTTGAGTAGTTCTCGAAGATCTGTTCCTTGTTGAGGCGTCCTTCGAGCTGGCGGGCAATCATCGCCTCGGCGATCTTCCGGCTGAAAGTGCTCTCGCGGGTCAGGAAGAAATTGCGGGCCAGCTGCTGGGTGAGCGTCGATGTGCCTCGAGGCTTCTTCCACTGCCGGAGGCCGTCGAACGCTGCGCGGGCAGTCCGAATGAAGTCGATGCCGTGGTGGGAGAAGAAGCGGTGGTCCTCGATTGCGATCACGGCGTCGATAAGATGCTGCGGATAGTCCCGGTACTTGAACAGCCGACGCTTCGAGCGCTCCTGATCGAACTGGTTGGTGATCAGTTCGGGCTCGGTCTTATAAGCATTCAGGAGGGTATGGGAGTCGAGCTCGACAATTCGCGCTACACGCCCGTCAGCAATCTCGATCTGGGCTGGAATCGGCGCGAAATGGGAGAGTTCGCCGGGGTGCACTCGAATGCTGCCATCCGAGATCTCGTACCAGCCGACCGGATTGTCCTTCTCGCGAGTGTAGCCCGCAGAGCGCAGGTTCCGGGCGATCGCATCCATCTCGGCCGGGTCGCCCACAGAGATCACCCGAGGCACAGCCAGGAAGCGCGCGGTACGGTCGAAGGCCCCGCCTTCCAGACGCAGGTCTATGATCTTGTTGAATTCCCAGTAGTAGTGGTTGTAAACAACCCCGCCCGCGACCGAACCGATCATTAGGAGCGCGAGCAGAGCCAGGCCCGGCGGCGTCTGCACGAAGCGCAGCACCTTAGCGAGGAATCCGAGGCGAAATCGCACCCTGCGATCCCGCCGGCCGCCTTTGTTGGCGGCGCGCTTGATCCTCTTTCCGGTGCTCATCTGACCTTCTCCGCCGAGAAAACCCTGCCTAGGGTTCCCTATCGCGCCGGGTCCGACGAAAGGGCCGATCTCGCTGCAGGCATTGCCTCGGCAATACGCTGTTGCAGCACCCTCGATAGCCCTCCGATCATAACATTTTCCGACACATTTGTCTTGCGTTCCGTCAGTTCCACCTGCCCGTCCCCTACGGTCCGGCCAACAGTGACGCGATACGGAATCCCGATCAGGTCAGCGTCCTTGAACTTCACGCCCGCCCGCTCGGCCCGGTCGTCCAGCAGGACGTCGACTCCCGCCTCGCGCAACTCGCCGTACAGCGCTTCGGCAGCCTCCCGCTGCGCGTCGTTCTTGCGGTTCACAGGCGTGACCACCGCTTCGAACGGCGCGATGGAAACTGGCAGCGCCATGCCCGAATCGTCGTGGTTCTGTTCGATCGCTCCGGTCAGGACCCGCTCGATCCCGATCCCGTACGATCCCATGATAGGTGTGACGGACTTGCCGTGCTCGTTGAGTACAGCGAGCCCCATGGATTCCGAGTATTTGTAGCCGAGCTTGAATATGTGGCCTACCTCGATGGCCTTGCGGCACCGCACCGGCGATCCGGAAACGATGTCAATGTCTCCGTCCTGGGCCTCGCGCAAGTCCGCAAAGCTTGCCGTGAAGTCGCGTCCTGGCGTGACGTTGCGGAGATGGAATCCTTCCTTGTTCGCGCCTGTGACCATGTTGCGCCGACCCTCGAGAGCCGAGTCAGCCAGAGTCTTCATTCCGTCAGCCCCTACCGGACCGACATAGCCAGCTCCCGCTCCCAGCCAGCGCTCGATCTCCTCGGGATGCGCGGCACGCACCTCAGCGGCATCGGCCAGCTCGGCGAGCTTGACCACGCTGAGCTGGTGATCGCCTCGAAGCAGGACCATCAGCGGGCGGCCGTCCGCGACCATCAGGAGGGCCTTGATGTGAGACGAGGCGGGCAGGCCATCGAATTCCGCTACGTCTTCGATCGTCTTCTTGCCGGGCGTGCGGAACTCTTCCGGGTCCGCATCTACATTGGGGTCCGGAATCGCCGGAGGTTGCGCAAGCGTTACTGCCTTCTCGAGGTTGGCCCGGTATCCCGAGTCCGGGCATTCGACGACCCAGTCTTCTCCAGCGGGCGAGGGCACCATGAACTCGCATGACTCGCTGCCCCCCATGGGACCCGAATGGGCGTCGACGGCCAGATACTCCAAGCCGCAACGGTCAAAGATGCGGCAATAGGCGTCATGGTGCTTGTCATATGCGACGTCGAGCCCGGCCTTGTCCATGTCGAAGGTATAGGAGTCCTTCATCGTGAACCGGCGGACGCGCATCAAGCCCGCCTTGGGGCGCGGCTCGTCACGAAACTTCGCCTGAATCTGGTACCAGATCTGGGGGAGCTGCTTGTAGCTACGCAACTCGCCGCGAGCGATGAAGGTGACGACCTCCTCCTCGGTCATTCCGAGACAGTACTCCCGGCCCCAGCGATCCTTGAGCCGGAACATGTCGCCGCCGATAGCGTCCCAACGGCCGCTTTCCTTCCAAACCTCGGCCGGATGGAGTTCGGGGGTGAAAATCTCCTGCGCTCCGATCGAGTCCATCTCTTCCCGGACAATCCGCTCGATCTTGTGCAGGGATCGCTTCGCCAGGTACAGGTAGCAGTACAGCCCTGCGGACAGCTGGCGAACGTAGCCGGCCCGCAGCAGGAGCTTGTGGCTTACGACCTCGGCCTCGGCCGGGTCGTCCCGCAGGGTCGGAATAAAGAGGCGGCTCCAGCGCATGGCGAAGGATCCGGGGATCCGGCCGGAAGGCCATCAGCAGCCCGAAATCCCATCGTAGCACCGCTATTTCCGGGACAATTCGGGCAGTCTCGTCCGACGAGTCTCGCCCCGGCGAGGGCGACGACCATGCAGAGCGGAACAACTCTGCCTCTCGGCCGCAGCCCTCCCCGAGGCCGGGCTCACTCGACAGTTTCAGAGAAGACAGGAGCCGAATGGGGCTCTGAGAGGGATGCGGGAATCACGAACGAGGGTGGTTTCGCACATCGATCTGAAGACAGAATCGGGCTTTCGTCTCGCTACAATGACTCGTCCGCGGGTACGGGCAAGATTCGGCAGCATCGGCCCTGCACGCGCAAATCCTGACAGGCCCCTCGAGTCAGCAGCGCCCACCCAGACGGCATTGGGCCTCCAGGGACGGGCTCACACCACGCCATGCCGACTACCACGCCAATGCGTAGGACTTGTCGCGCCGAGGTCCAGCCGCTCCGTAGAGGACTCCTCGCTCGCTGTCGATCATCAGCGCAGTAGCATCGCCGACGGCCCAGTCGCCTGCGGGGCGGACTACGTGCCCCAACGCTTCGAGAGCTTCGATCGTTTCCGGTGCCATGCGCGATTCGACACGCATCACGCCGGGATGGATTTCGCGCGGGAAGAACGATGGCGGGAAATCGAGGATCTGCATCAACGGAGCATCCAGAGCCGCTTGGATATCCATGCCGAACTCCACCACGTTGAGAAGGAACTGAAGATTCACCTGATCCTGCGCGTCGCCCCCCGGAGTTCCCCAAGCCATGAACGGCTTGCCCCCCTTCATGGCCAGCGTCGGCGTCAGCGTCGTCCGCGGGCGCTTTCCGGGCTCCAGGCTGTTGGATCGATCGTCGTCCAGAAAGAAGCTCTGGCATCTCGTGCCTAGGACAAACCCAAGGCCTTCCACGATCGGCGAGGCAGTGAACCAGCCGCCGCTAGGGGTAGCCGAGAAAACGTTGCCGTCCGCGTCGGCAACGCGTGTTCCGGTCGTCCCCGGCGGGTCGGGGCGGAACGGTACCGTGTCGGGAATCGGGACGTGAGCGAGCGTCTCGCCGTGAAACGGATACGGATTCCCCGGACGGAGCTGCAGGGACGGAGACTCCAAGTCGATCAGATGGCGCCTCTCGGCAGCGTAGTCCTTGGACAGCAGCCCTCTCGCCGGGACGCCGACGAATTCCGGATCGGCATAGTACCACTCGCGATCGGCGAACGCCAGTTTCATTGCCTCGGCAAGCAGGTGGAGATAGGGCGCGGTGTTGTGGCCCATCGACTGGACATCGTAGCCCTCGATCAGGTTCAGTGACTGGAGCAGCACGGGCCCTTGCGACCAGAAGCCGACCTTGTACACGTCGACCCCGCGATATGACGTGTGCGCGGGCTCCTCAACTTGCGGTCGGAACGCCGCGAAGTCGCCCACCTCCAGCAGGCCGCTTGACGTGAACCCGTTCGCGTCGGTACAGCGGAAGTTCTTCTGGAATTCGACGATCTCGGCAGCAATTTCGCCTTTGTAGAAGAGGTCGTTCGCAGCCCGCAACCCGGCGACGCGCCCGTCGCCTAACGCGCCTCGCTCCGATTCGACAAGCCGCCGGAACATGCGAGCCAGGTCCTTCTGGACGAGCACGTCCCCGACCTTGGGGAGCCTGCCGCCGGGCAGGAAGACTCTGGCAGACGACGGCCACTCCGACTGCATGCGATTCGCGACCCGGCCGAGATTCTGGAGGTAGGTCGGGAATACCGCGTATCCCTCGTCAGCCAATCGAATCGCAGGGGCGAGCACCTGGCCGAGCGACATCGTCCCGAACTCTTCGAGGGCAAGGATCAGCGAACCCACGACCGCGGGAACCGGCGCGGGCAGGAAGCAGTCTCCCGGGATCGCATGGAGCCCGTTGTTGCGGAACCATTCGGTTGTCGCCTTGCGCGGCGCCTGCCCCTGCCCATTGACCGCGACGACGCGGTCCCGCTCGGCGCTGTAAATCAGGATCGGAACCTCGCCGCCAATTCCGAAGCGGTCGAATTCGGTGACGGCCTGCGCGAACACCGTCGCCACGCCCGCGTCGACGGCATTGCCACCGGCCTTGAGCATGTCCAGGCCGGCGTCGCTAGCTTGGTGATGCCCGGAGACGACGACGCCTCGCGTGCCCATCACGTAGGGTCTGGTTCCTGCTGCGATGACCATTGCTGTGATCAGCGCCGATGCGCCCAGCCATGTAGCGGTCCGGTGTGGATTTGGGCGGCGCATAGCAACTCCAGCGTATTGTAGCGGCTCGATCGTGAGACGGAGGCCGCACGGTCGGAGTGTCGGCGCGGTCGGAGCCAAGTGTTCCGGAATCCGCCCGGCAACCGAACGCGACTGGAATCGAAACAGGGACCGCAGGCGACTTGGGACTCGCGCTTCCGATCAGGGTTACGGTCGCGGGCCGCGCTAACATGTAGCCACCAATGGACACGAAGCATTCAAGCCGACGGGCGTTCCTGGGAGCCGGTGCACTGGCGGGTGCCGCGTTGACCGCGTGCAAGTCGCCGGAAGCTGACATTCCCGAGGAATCCTCTGGTACGGGCGCCCTTGGAGCACCCGTCCGTCGTTACGGCGTGCGAAGCCCTCACGAGACTGTCGCTCGCGGAGTGCGCGACTCGCAGACGCCCGAAGCGGCATCCTCCAGAACGCCGCTGGACGAGACCTACGGGATTATCACGCCTTCGGCCCTGCACTTCGAGCGGCACCACGCCGGGGTTCCCGACATCGATCCGGCCGCGCACAAGTTCCTCATCCATGGCCTTGTCGAGAGGCCGACGATCTTCACCCTCGACGAACTGAAGCGCATGCCGTCCGTCTCGCACGTTCACTTCGTCGAGTGCTCGGGCAACAGCGGGGGAGAGTGGAGCCCTGGGGGTGCCCCGTCTGTCCGGCTGAGCCACGGCCTGGCAAGCTGCAGCGAGTGGACCGGCGTCCCGTTGCGAATCCTCTTGGAAGAGGCAGGCGTCAAGCCGGAAGCGGAGTGGCTCGTGGCCGAAGGCGACGACGCATGCCACATGCAGAGGAGCGTCACTCTGGAGAAGGCGCTTGAAGACGGTATCGTCGCGTATGGACAGAACGGCGAGGCGCTGCGCCCAGAGCAGGGATACCCGCTGCGCCTGATCCTGCCCGGATGGGAAGGCAACACGAACGTCAAGTGGCTCCGTCGTGTCAAGCTCACGGAGGGACCGCAGTACACGAAGGACGAGACGTCCAAGTACACCGAGCTCATGGAGGACGGGAAGGCTTGGATCTTCACGTTCGAAATGGACGCCAAGTCTGTCATTACAGCTCCGTCCGGCGGCCATGCAATCGGCAGCCCGGGATTTCACGAGATCACAGGGCTGGCATGGTCGGGTCGCGGCAAGATCGAATCCGTCGAAGTCTCCACTGATGGCGGCGCGACCTGGTCCGAGGCGAGCCTCCAGCTGCCGGTGTATTCGAAAGCGTTCACTCGCTTCCGCATGCCCTGGAAGTGGGGCGGCGAGGAAAGCGTCTTGCTGTCCCGGTGCCGTGACGAAACCGGGTACCTCCAACCCTCGAGAGACGAGCTCATCGCTCAGCGCGGCCGATATTCGGCGTATCACTGCAATCGGATCAAGGGATGGCGGGTCGCCGCGGACGGGAGCGTGTCGAATGCAGAGGCTTAGTTTCATCACTGCCGCGGTCATTCTTGGCCTGGCCGCGCAGCCCCTTGCGGGACAGACCTACGGCTTGGGACGCGAGGCGTCCGCAGATGCAGTCAAGGCATGGAACATCACGATCAGCCCGGAGGGAACCGAGTTGCCGGACGGCAGCGGCTCGGCAGTCGAAGGGGCCCAGGTCTACGAGGTTCGGTGCAAGGAGTGCCATGGGGACCTGGGAGTGGGCGGCGATCATGCCGCACTCGTCGGCAATCCCGACCAGTTGAAGGAAGCGCCGCCCATCAAGACCGTCGGCAGCTATTGGCCCTACGCAACGACGCTCTTCGACTACACGCGCCGCGCCATGCCGTTCGAAGAGCCCGGCACGCTCTCCCCAGACCAGGTCTATGCAGTCACAGCCTACGTCCTCTACTTGAATGGAATCGTCGCCGAAGACGAGATCTTGGACCGGGATTCGCTCCCCAAGGTGGAAATGCCGAATCGCGAAGGATTCGTCCGCGACCCGCGGCCGAAGCGCTAATCCTCTTCGCCTCGCGGACCGGGCCGAGAAGCGGCCCGGTCCGGTCAGCCGTGCCGGATCACCAGCACGTCGCCATCTTGCACGGCGTATTCCTTGCCTTCGAGGCGCAGGTCGCCGTGCTCCCGCGCATGGGAATAGCCTCCGCGGTCGACGAGCGTCTTCCAGTTGATGGTTTCGGCGCGAATGAACTTCTTGGCAAAGTCGGTATGGATCGCTCCGGCCGCATCAACTGCGGAGGCGTTCCGCTTGACTGTCCACGCGCGGCACTCCGTGTCCCCGGCAGTGAGGAACGACATCAGCCCGAGCAGCTCGTAGGTAGCGGCAACGAGCCGCTCGATCCCTGATTGCGAAAGTCCGTAGCTCTCGAGGTATTCCTGCCGATCCGAGGGATCCAATTCAACCAGCTCGGACTCGACGCTCCCGCACACTGCCGTGAGGGCTAGGTTCTTGCGGCCCGCGACGATTTCGGCGCGGTATCGGGCTTCGAGATGCGGGATTTCGCTGGTATCGTACTCGCCGACGTTGAGCACCAATAGCATCGGCTTCTCGGAGAGGAACTGGAAGCCCTTAATCTGCTTGGCCCGGTCCGGTGCTAGGTCGAGTTCGCGAAGCGGACGCTCCTGCTCCAGCCAGGACCGACATTCCACCAGCAGGTCCCTTTCCGAGGCGAGCCCGGGATCCTTCATGCGCTTGAGGTCCTTGTCTAGACGGGAGAGGCGGTTCTCCACCACTTGGAGGTCGTTCAGGATGAGTTCCAGGTCGATGTTCGCCCAGTCGCGTCCCGGATCAAGCGATCCATCTATGTGCATCACTGTTTCGTCCTCGAAAAGCCTCAGCACGTGGGCGAATGCGTCGACCGTGCGCAGGCTGCCGATGTAACTCGCCTCGCGCAGCGCTTCGCGGGACAGGCCCGGCATGTCGGCGTATTCGACCGAGGCGGGCGTCACCTTCCTGGGATTGAAAATCTCGGCCAGCGCGGCCAGGCGCTCGTCCGGTACCTTCGCGATTCCGAGCTGTACCTTCGTCGCGCCGATGCGGCGCTCGGACGACGCCCCTGTCAGGATCTTGAACAGTGACGTCTTGCCAACCTGGGGCGATCCGATGATGGCGGTTCTCATGCTTGACTGAATCCCATCTTGGCACGGTGCCTTGAACCGGGGAGACCTGCCCCCGGTTCGTCGCATCGCGTCGATCTTGGGAGAGGCAGATGGGCAGATTCGGACGATAGAGCGCGAATCGGTATCTGCAGCCGATCGCCGGCAATCAGTGACTCGACCCGACGATGACTATTCTTATAAAGATGCCAACCTTTTTGGAATGCGCGGGCCGGAACAAAGCCCGCTACGAGGAAGAGCTGTTCGACTTCCTGCGAATCCCCAGCATCAGCACCCTGCCAGAGCATGAACCGGATATCGCACGGGCAGCGGCGTACGCAAGGGAGCAGCTGATCCAAGCGGGTCTGGAGTCCGTGGAGGTCATCGAAGGCGAAGGCCACCCCCTCGTTTACGGCGAGTGGTGCGGAGCTCGAGAAAAGCCCACGATCCTTTTCTACGGGCACTACGACGTCCAGCCCGTGGACCCGATTGACGAATGGCATTCCGATCCATTCGACCCGACCGTGCGAGGCGGGCAGGTGTATGCCCGCGGCGCGTCTGACGACAAGGGTCAGGTTCTGGCGAACATCAAGGCGCTCGAAGCCCTGCGCCAAGCGCACGGCGAGCTTCCGGTCAACGTCAAGTTCGTGATCGAGGGTGAGGAAGAGGTGGGCGGCGAGGCGGTGGCGGAGTTCGTGGCTGCGAACCCCGGGCGGCTGGCGTCGGACGCCGCCCTGGTGTCGGACACGGCGATGTACATGGCCGAGACACCGACCATATGCACGGGCCTGCGCGGCATGGTCTACACGGAATGGATTGCGAGGGGCGCGGAGCGCGACCTGCATTCCGGCCTCTACGGTGGCGTGGCCCCGAACGCAGTGTTCGGACTTGTCGAGCTGCTGGCCAAGTGCAAGGATGCAAGCGGCCGCATCCTGATCCCGGGATTCTACGATGCCGTGGAAGCGCCGTCCGAAGCGGAGCAATCGAGCTGGGAGCGCATATCGTTCGACGAGGAAGGATACAGGCGAGGAGAAGTGCGGGCGTCGGTACTGACGGGCGAACCGGGCTTCAGCGTCTTCGAGCGGGTCGGTGCGCGGCCGACATTCGAGGTACACGGCATTCCGGGCGGATTCATGGGCCCCGGTGCGAAGACCGTGATTCCGGCAGCAGCCACGGCGAAGGTCAGTGCCCGCCTCGTCCCGAACCAGGAGCCCGACAGGATCCTAGCGCTCATGCAGCAATTCGCAGCCGCCAATGCCCCGGCGGGAATCGAGGTGGCGGTCCGGCTGATCCATGCTGCGCCCGCGACGCTGGCAGCGACAGACCACCCCGTCATCCAGACGGCATCGCAGGCCCTCCAGGAAACCTGGGGGCACGAGACTGTATTCATCCGTTCGGGGGGCTCGATTCCGGTCGTCGGGGACTTCCAGAAGCACCTCGGAATCCCGACCTTGCTCATGGGGTACGGGCTGCCGGACGATGCGCTCCACGCTCCGAACGAGAAGTTCAGCCTGCGCAACTTCCATATGGGCATCGCGTCGACGGGACGGTTCCTGGAACTGCTGGGGAGCCGGGCAGCCGCCTGAGCGGATGCGATCTATTCCGGCGAGACCGGCATGCGGGCACCGACCGCCCTCAGGGCGTCGTCCAAAGCGGATTCCAGTGCTTTCGCCTTAGCCCGGTCGGTGCCGGCCAGATTTTCTCGCTCGCCAAGATCGGACGCTAGGTTGTAGACCTCGGTCGTCGGTGGATCGTAGAACCGGATGAGCTTCCAGTCGCCCTTGCGGACGACGGAGTACGGGTCATTCCCCGGCCCATGTCGGTAGTGAGGGAAGTGCCAGTGCAGCGTCCGCTCCGGCAGTTCGCCGCCCCTCAGGACCGGCCCAATGTCCATGCCGTCGATCGCACGGTCGGCGGGAGGTCTCGTGCCGACGGCAGCAGCGATCGTAGGCATGAGGTCGATGCTTGCAATGGGCTGACCGGACACCGACCCCGGCTTCGTCACGCCGGGCCACTTCACGATCCAAGGCGTGCGCAAGCCGCCTTCGTATGCATAGCCCTTGCCGCTGCGCAGCGGCGCGTTCTCGGTCGGTCGCCCGCTGCGATCCAAGCCGCCGTTGTCACCTGTGAAGACAATCATGGTGCGATCTGAAAGCCCGGTCCGTTCAAGCGTATCCAGCAACCTCCCCATCGCGTCGTCGACGCTGTGCACCATCGCGGCATAGACGGGATCGTCCTGCCCTTCCCCATCGCGACGGCCTTCGTAATCGGCGATCAGGCCCTCCTTGGCCTGAATCGGAGTGTGCACGGCGTAGTGGGCCAGGTAGAGGAGGAACGGACTGTCGCGATTGCGCTCGACGAAGGCGACCGCTTCGTCGGCCTCCCGGTCAGTCAGGTACTCGCCCTCGCTTCTCGGCGCCAGCGTCGGGATGCCCATGGGAAGCCGGGGGAGTTCGACATAGGGATCGAAGTAGGAAGGCGGCTGGCCGTAGTCCCAGCCTCCGTAGTTCTCGTCGAAGCCTTGGTCCACTGGAAGGTGGCCTCGGCCCCCCAAGTGCCACTTCCCTATGTATGCGCTCGCGTATCCGAGCGGCTCGAGCATCTCGGCGATGGTGATCTCGCTGTGCGGAAGCTGCAGCTCGTTGACGGGCGTCAGCAATCTGCGCGACTTGTCGGACGGGAGGTGGAACCCGAATTTGTTTCGGGCATTGGGCCACTGCCGGTTGCTCAGCTGAAATTCGGCCCGGATCCAATCCGTAATGCCGAGCCGGGCTGGCGAGCGCCCGGTCATGAGCGCGGCGCGTGTCGGAGAGCAGACTGCGCAAGAGGCGTACCCGTCGGTGAATCGCATCCCCGACGCCGCGAGACGGTCGATGTTCGGCGTGCGGTAGAAATCGGACCCCTGGCAGCCCAGATCCATCCAGCCCAGATCATCTACTAAGACGACGACGATGTTGGGGGGAGGCGCTGCAGCAGGGCTCAGCGAGACGAGGAGGATTGCGAGCGGGACCAAGCGGGTAACGGAGTGCATTGCAGGAAGCGCGGTGCCCACTACAGGGCGCGATTCAAAGTCTATCAGCCAGCAGGCGTTGCCCCGCGGGCGCTCGCGTTGCCGATGAATGACCGGATCCGGCCTGGACGCCCGCTGTGGAAACGCGGATCGATCAGCGCGGGGGCGGTTCGTATTCGGCCGCCATCACGGCACGGCATTGCAGCCGCCGCCCTCGAGCACTTGGTGGACGGCTCCAGCCGCGAGTCCTTCCAAGTCGTCACGTCTGCCGCTCGGCCATTGGACATGCAGACGAAGGCCTCCCTCGTCTTTGCCAACACCGAAGAACACGCGCGGGTCCCGCGAGGACAGGTAGCTCCCGCTACGGTTCACGCTACGGTGCTGCTTCGGCCCCGAGGGCCGCTCGAGGACAAGGCGTGCCCCGATGCCCTCACGGTTGCTCTCGCATCCTCGGAGCCGCACTCCGACCCAGTGGCTGCCCGTGGCGGATGTATTGCGCGCAATGTACGGAACGCCGTCTAGGTTCGACACCACGAGGTCGGGGAGTCCGTCGTTATCCAAGTCGCCGACAGCCGCCCCGCGGCTGGCCCAAGCACTCGAGAAGACGGTGCCGGACGAATTCGAGATGTTGTTCATCCGCCGACCATCCACGGTGAACAGCAGGGGCGGCTGGCGATAGCTCACATGCGGCTGGGAATGCTCGATATTGTCCATGACATGACCGTTAGCGAAGAAGACCTCACGCGTCCCGTCGGCATCGGCGTCGAAAGAGGCTAGCCCCCAGCCTGCGAAGAGCTGCGTCGCGGTTCCAAGGCCGGAACGGCCGGTCGAATAGTCGAACAGACCGTTGCCCAAGTTGTAGAACAGGGCATACCGTTCCTGGGAGAGCGTCGTAACGAGCAGGTCGGGCGGGCCGTCGCCGTCAAGGTCCTCGAAGAGAATCCCCATCCCGGCGAACTCTGCCCCGTGGTCGTCGTAGGCAGTACCCGCGATCAGGGATTCCTCGGCGAACGTGCCGTCGCCTAGGTTCCGGAAGAGGAATTGGCGATAGGAGTCATTGGCAACTGCTATGTCCATCCATCCGTCGAGATCGTAGTCGGCGAATGCCAAGCCCAGTCCCTTTCCCGGATGGGCAGCAATGCCGGAGGCTTCGCTCTCATCGACGAACGTTCCGTCCCCGTTGTTCCGGTAAAAGACGCTCGACTCGGCGGGAAAGAGGTCGGGGTGGCAGTAGGTCCGGCCGTAGCTGGCCTCCATACCGCAACGGTTGTCGACATCGAAGCGCCACTGCATGTACCGAAGGATCAGCAGGTCGAGGTCCCCGTCGTTGTCCGCGTCGAAGAATCCCGCGCTGGTAGCCCAGCCGCGGACAGCGATGCCCGCTTCTGCCGTCACGTCCGAATACGCGATGCCGCCGTCATTGCGATAGAGAGTTGTGGATCTGACATCGCCGGTTCCCACATTCGTGACCAGCAGGTCCGGATCTCCGTCGTTGTCGTAGTCGCCGGCGGCGGCTCCCATTCCGTAGCCCCGGCCTGGAAGTCCGTAGCGCTCCGTAGCGTCCTTGAATCGCAGATGGCCCTCGTTCAAGTAGAGGCGGTTCCAGAACCGAGGTTCCGACTTGTCTGGCTCGGATCCATCCGCCTGCGGGAATTCGAGTCTCGCGCCGTTCACAAGAAACACGTCCATGCGTCCGTCCAAGTTGGCGTCCAGAATCGCAACTCCTCCCCCCATAGTCTCGGGAAGGTACTTGCGCGGAGTCTTGGAGGCCGAGTGGCTGAAGCCGATGCCCGAACGCGTGGTGATGTCCTCAAATCGCTGGGCAACCGCGAGTTGGGCAGCCGCGAGAACACATAGGCAGAGGAAAGGCCGCAAGTGCGGCATTGTCTCACCAGTATGATGGGCGCGTGCACCTTCGGATAGCCGCTGCGTCCCTGCTCGCGCTGCTCCCTCTCGCAGGCGAGCCCGTGCGCGGCCGGGTACTGACGGACGATGGGATGCCTCTACCGGAGGCGACATCAGTGGATCTTCGCTGCGCGCAAGGAGATCCTATGTCGGCCGGTGTCGACGAGACGGGCTGGTTCGAGTTCAAGGAGAGGTCCGCAGAACCAACCTGTTTCCTGGATGTGTCGGCGCCCGGCTACCGGGTAGCGACGCTTGCAGCCTCGGCGTTGCCGGCGGATCCCCGAATTCCCGCCATCGTGATGTACCGCCTCGGAAAGGGTCAGGGCGAGAGCGTGAGCGTCTCGCACCTCGCCGCGCCTGCAGCCGCAGTCGGAAGCTATCACTTAGCGGTGCGGGAAATGCGGCGCGGCGCGGCGGGGAATCCGGAATCCGTTCTCGAGCACCTGCAGTCGGCGGTGCAGGCATATCCGGACTACGCGCAAGCATGGTTCGAGATCGGGCGATTGCGCCTCGCCCAAGGTTCGGCAACCGCCGCCATCAGAGCGTTGCGAGAAGCACTGCGTGCGGACCCTTGGTTCGTGAGCCCGTACGAACCGCTCATCCTGCTGCTGGAGGCGACCGGCGATTCCGCCGGCGCCAGACGGGCATGCCAGGGCTTGCTGAGAATCAACCCGGCCCTGCCCGCTGATTGTCGGAAGGGATAGATCCGTTGCGAATCATCGGGAATCGCCGAGTCCGGCTGATGCTGCTGTCAATCGCGTTGCTGCCAGCCCGTGTCATTGCGACCGATAGCGAGCTAGGTCTCGACCCCTACAGCCTCGGTCTCGAGCAGCCCGAGGCGGCGGCGCTGGACAATGCAATCGGCACTGCAGCATGGCACATGGCGGAGCGCATCCTTTTCGAGGCGTCGGCGGTGGATCCTGAAAGCGCGTCCAGGCATCGTGCCCTCGGGATTGCGCACTACCAGTCAGGCCGGCACTACTTGGCCGCGGCGGCGCTGAAGCGGGCGGATGCGATTTCACCGCTCGACCTAGAGGCTCGCTTCCTGCTCGCCAGTTCCTTCCTGCTCCTTGACAGGAGGCACTGGGGCCGAGCCGAGCTCGAGCGACTGGTCGAGCTACACGGTAACCACAGTTCTTACCTCCTAGCTTTGGCCAGGGTCCATTACGACCAGCAGCGCTTCGCGGCGGGAGCAGAGAAACTGCACCTGGCAATTGACGAGGGGAGCGGCTCCGTCGAAGCGTACGACCTGCTCGGCCAGTGCCTAGAGGGGCTGGGCCGGCATAACGGAGCAGCCGAGGCGTTTCGCAAGGCGATCTCACTGGATGCGTCTAGACGTGTCAGGTCGCCGTGGCCTCATTTCCACCTGGGAAGCCTGATGCATGATCTCGGCAGCCTCGAATTGGCGAAGACGTCGCTGGAAATCTCTACGGGCATCGCCCCCGAGAATGTCCCGGCTCACGTCGAACTAGGAATTGTGCTGCGGAAGCTAGACAACTTGCAGGGAGCAGCCCGGGCTCTCGAGACCGCGGCAGAGCTCGCACCGACCGACGCGATGATCCAATACTCGCTCGCCCGCGTATACCGGCAGATGGGCTTTGCGGATCGTTCCGATTCAGCGACGAAACGGTTTCGGATACTTTCGACGCAGCGGCCCCAGGAATAGCCCGTGCGCGAGGGCAGGCACGTCTGAAGAATCGCGATCAGGACCGACAGCCAACTCCTGTGCCTCCGGGCGTCGCGTACCGACCAATCGGGGAAGACAGCAGAGCTCAGCCTTGCGGTCCCCGGAACGCCGCGCTTCGATCGGCGATGGGGGCTAGTCCTTTCCGATTCACAGGTGCGCCTGAACGAGGCCGAGTCGAAGGGATGGTAACTGGGAGATTGTAGCCTCTCCTTGGGGAGAAGGAAATGGGGGGGCCGGAGGCGGCGAACCTCGCTCCGGCGGTTCCCGATGGCCTTTCCGGGGAGCGGTCAAGAGGCGTCCAAGAAGCGTGGTTCCAATGCGAAATGAGTCTGAATGACCCGGCTTCTCAGGCCGCCTACGGTACGTCTGCCCAAATCTTCGCAAATAGTTCCGCACGCTCCTCGCGCACTTGGCGCGCCGCCTCGTTGTCGCTCATTTCCAGCGCCTTCGCGTCCAGTGCAGCGAAGCTGATCCCGGTCCGCAGGCAGCCCGCCGCTGTCGGCAGCGACCTCAGCTTCTCGTACGGCGTCATCATGTCCCGCTGCCGGTAGCGCTTGCGCGCCTTGCCCTTGGCGTCGGTTTCCTCGCTCGGAAAAAGCACAGGCGGTGGTAGTTCAAGTTCGGCGACAGCACTTCCCGGTTGAACGCGTCCAGCCGCTCCGCGTGCTGCCCCGCGATGTGGCCATAGTCGAGCTGCTTGCGGATCACAGTGCCGTTCTTGCTCTCCGCGAGGCCACTGTCATTGCTGCGGCGCGCCCGCGGCTTCGTGAATTGTTCCACGCGCAGCTTCTCCAGCAGCCCCGCCAGGCGCTTGCAGCACGTGTCTCCGTACACCTCCCAGCCCCGCTGCAAGAGCATCAGCGGGGCTGGGCCCGACAGCCTCCCGTGCAACTCGTCGGTCTCCGCCAACAGCAACACCTCCTCCCGCTCGTACTTTCGCCGGAAAGGCTTGGCCGCCCGGCGGCGCCGGTCTTGCAGCTCCCCGTCCCCGATGCACCGCGCCACCAAGCGCGCCAGCTGCACCCGTGTCAGCCCCGTGGTGCGCATCAGGTAACGCGGCAGCAGGGCCCTTGTCGACCTTGCCTAGGCGCCAGTACCAGAAGCGTCGCAACACCCGCTTGATATCCCCGTAGGCCGCCTTCCGATCCGGCACCAGCACCGCCCGTTCCGCATTGCCTGCCAGGAACCATGGCACTTTCTCCGGCGTTGTGTGACTCTCCAAATCCAGATGCAAGATCATCTTCCGATGATTCCCACACCCTTTGGCGAACCCTATTCAGAGTCATTTATCGTTGGAAACAATCCCTCCGTTCATGCTCACTTGTCATTGGAAGAGGCTGGGCTTTGACGGCGGTCAGCGAACTGAAGTATTATGGTGCGGAAGGTCGAGATCGGCTACGGGTAAACACGGGATCTTGTCTTCAGGAAGGGGTATTTACTATGTTGAGGTTGCGTCGCCTACTAGCGGCAGGCTTTCTTCTAGCGTCGTTGACGTTCGCGCAAACGAGCGGCACGATCCAAGGGACGGTCACGGACGACACAGGGGCCGTCATTCCTGGCGCCGAGGTGGTCGTCGCGAACATCGAGACCGGGGCCCAAAGCTCCGTCTCCACCAACGAAGTCGGATTCTTCACGGCGCCCGGATTGAACCAGGGCCTGTATTCGGTCACTTGCTCCTCCGAGGGGTTCTCCAGCAAGGAGTACCCGGAGGTGCGGCTCGAGGTTCAGCAGACAATGCGCATTGACTGCGCCATGTCCGTCGGCTCCATCACCGAGACGGTCGAAGTGAACGCCGCCGCCATCCTGATTCAATCGGAGAAGACCGAAGTGGGCCAGGTAATTGACTCCAAGCGTATCCTCGAGATGCCGCTGAACGGTCGCAACTACCTCGAACTCGCGAAGTTCTCCGTGGGAGTGCTGCCCTCCCGCGAGATGGGGAAGGGTACGCGCCACGACGGCGTGCGAGGCGGAGAGGGCGGCATCCTGGCAGTAGGCATGCATGCCGGTCAGACAAACGTGCTGCTCGACGGCGCGGACAATTCCTCGCGCAATTCGGGCGGTGCGCTGGGCTTCCAGGCGCAAGCCACCAAGCCGTCGGTCGACGCGGTCGGCGAATTCAAGGTGGTGACCAACAACATGTCCGCCGAGTACGGCTACCGGATGGGAGCCAAGGTGCTGGTGAGCACGAAATCCGGCACCAACGAATTCCACGGTTCGCTATACGAGTTCATTCGCAACGACAAGCTCGACGGCACGAACTTCTTTGCCAATCGCTTGGGCTCGGACAAGCCGACTCTGAGGCGGAACCAGTACGGAGGGACGTTCGGCGGCCCTATCGTTCGCAACACCGTTTTCGGATTCTTCAGCTTCCAGGGCACTAAGGACCGGGCAGGACAGAGCTTCACCGCGTCAGTTCCGAGCCGAGCCGCGCTGGGAGGGGACTTCTCCGCCCAGCCCGACCCTGATCGCATGATCTTCGATCCGCTAACGCTCTCCGAAGACGGGGTTCGCTCTGCGTTCCCCAACTTCATGATTCCGGCGAGCCGCTTCGATCCTGTGTCGACGGCGCTATTCGGCAACTACCCTGCGCCGAACGTCTCCGGCAGGGAGAACTCGCGAAACAACCACTTCTACGCGCCGGCGGACACGATTGACCACGACCAGTACGACATGAAGTTCGACTGGAACATCAATCAGAGCAATCGTTGGTTCGCGCGCTACTCGATCCGCGACGAGTTCGTCCTGCAAAACGGTAGCCTGCCCCTCCCTGCGAACGGCGGCAACGGCCAGACGATCGACCTGCCCGGGCAGAACTGGGCGTCCGCCCTCCATTCGACCCTAGGCCCGACGATGTTCAACGAGCTGAGGTTCGGGTACACGTTCTTCCCGACTCGTTTCGACATTCCCTTCACCGAGCCGCTGAACGCGAGCTTCGGCGTTCTCGGAGCCCCGGGCGACTCGATCGACGACGGCCTCGACCACGGCTACGCTCTCTCGATCGTGAGCGACTTCCAGAACGTAGGCCCGCGCGCGTTCTGGCCCAACGTCAACAAGATGGACAACCTCCAACTCTCCGATAACTTCACCTGGGTCAGGGGCAGCCACACGATCAAGATCGGCGCGGAGTATCGACGGACCCAGATCCCTCGATCGCCGTCGCGCTTTCGCCGGGGCCGGTTCCAATACACGGGCGTCTATACCGCTGAAATCCCGAATAGCGCCTCGAGCCGCGGCGCTACGGGCAACAGTCTCGCCGACGGCCTCCTAGGCTGGAACGCCAATGGCCGGTGGGGCTGGCCCAACGGCGAGGAGCAGGTCATTCCTTACTGGGGCATCTTCGTCCAGGACGACTGGAAGATCACGTCGAGGCTGACGCTGAATATCGGCATCAGGTACGAGGTCTTCCTCACTCCGACGTTCCCCGACCCGCAGAGCCACACGCTGAACAGCACGGTCGTTCGCTTTATAGGCGAGGCCAACGGGCGTCCGATCGACCCGGGCGAGCGCCTTCCCGTCAGTCAGGGAGGCTGGGGCGAAGCCGAGTACCTGCCTCACTTCCAGACTCCCACGAGCGGTTCGGACTGCGCGTGCCAGAACGACATGAACAATTTCGCACCGCGGGTCGGGCTTGCCTACCGCTTGAACGACAGCACTGTGATCCGCGGCGGAGCGGGCATCTTCTACGGAGAGCATGACAATACCGGAGGCGAGGCGGCTCGGTTCAATACCGGTGCGCCGCAGTCGAACGAGTTCGACAACGCCCAGCCTCGCAACTTCAGCACGTTCTTCACGCGCGACGGCTTCCCCGCTTCGACCAGAGCCGGGCTGCCCAGGGCCGGGCTGAATGTCAACGTCAAGACGGACGGGGTCTGGCCTAGCTTCTACGCCGCCCAGTGGTTCTTCGACATTCAGCGCGAGCTTCCGGGTAGCACGCTGCTGACAATCGGGTACAACGGATCGTCAACCTCGCAGATCCACGGCAACATCAACATCAACCGGCCCTTGACACCGCACCCGACGACCCGGTGGCAGAATCGCAAGATCAGGCCGTTCTTCAATTCCGTTGGCTTGCGGGGCGTGAACTTCCTGAACCAGAACTACAACTCGCTCACGATCAAGGCCGAGAAGCGGTTCACCGGCGGGTTTACCTTCCTGAGTTCGTTCACGTGGGCTCATAACATTGACGTCGTCAACGAGAACCTGACGACCGGGACGACATCCCAGCAGCGCTACACGTACAACCAGTCGATCGAGCGCGGGAACGCCTCGCTGGACCGCAGGCTGGCGTATGTGACGAGCATCGTCTACGAGCTCCCGTTCGGACCTGGCAAGAACATGCTCAGCAGCGGCCCGGGAGCGTGGATCCTCGGCGGCTGGCAGGTCGGCGGCATTCTCAACTTCCTCGGCGGAACGCCCGACAGCCATTCGTTCAACCAGGACACCACCAATGTAGGAGGTGCCACACGGGGCGACATTATTGGCGAACTGAACCTGCCCAAGGGGCAGAGGTCGATCGACCGCTGGTTTAATACCGGCGCCGTGGGGCCTGGACAGCCCGGCGTGCTCGACAACGGCGGCCGGAACCTGATCTGGGGGCCTGGCACAACCGCGCTGGACTTCTCCCTGTCGCGCCGATTCATGCTGCCTTGGGAAGGCGACTACCTTCAGTTCCGGTTCGAGTCGTTCAACTTCACGAACACGCCGGTCTTCGGCAGGCCGGACACTCGCATCGGGAGGCCGACGGCGGGCCGCATTATCACCGCATCCGAGCCGCGGCGAATCCAGTTCGGCCTCAAATGGATCTTCTAGGCCGGTCCCGACCTTAACCTCTCTCTACGGGCGCCCCTCGGGGCGCCCGTTCTCTATTGCGCAGTGCATAGGACAGCTCTCGGGACGAGATGGAGTGCCGGTTACAGAACCCCCGGAGGCTAGGCTGAACTTCACGGGGTCGATTGGCCGACAACCCTTTGGGCTTAAAGGGTTTCTGACCATTTCGAGGGCCCCGTATCTGGCATTTTGTTCCCATAACATGGCTTGCAGGAACATTTTCTATCTTTCTTGTTGCAATTGTGCTTGTGCTCTGATACGGTGTCCGTAGTGTTCCCATAACGCTCGCCCGTGTCTTTCCACGTCGAAATCATCCCCAACCGCGCCAACAAGCCCGCCATCCTCCTCCGCCAGGCCTGGCGCGAAGGCAAGCGCATCCGCAAGAAAACCCTCGCCAACCTCTCCAGGCTCCCCCCCGAAACCGTCGCCGGCATCCGCACTCTCCTCAAAGGCGGTGTCGCCTTCCCCCGCCTCGACCAGGCCGTCTCCATCCGCCGCTCCCTCCCCCACGGCCATGTCGCCGCCGTCCTCGGCCTCTGCCTCCAGCTCGGCCTCCCCCGCATCCTGCACCGCTCCCCCTCCCGCTCCCGCGACCTCGCCCTCGCCGCCATCGCCGCTCGCATCCTCCACCCCGCCTCCAAGCTCGCCACCGCCCGCGGCCTCTCCCCCGAATCCGATTCCTCCTCCCTCGGCTCCCTGCTCGGCCTCGGGCCCGTCGCCGGCAACGAACTGCTCGCCATGCTCGACTGGCTGCGCCGCCGCCAGAGCTGGATCCAGCGCAGCCTCGCCCGCCGCCACCTCCGCGACGGCACGCTCCTCCTCTACGACGTCACCTCTGCCTACCTCGAAGGGCACTCCTGCCCTCTGGCCGCCTTCGGCTACAGCCGCGACGGCAAGAAAGGCAAGCGCCAGATCGTCTGCGGCCTGCTGTGCGCCGCCGACGGCTGCCCCGTCGCCGTCGAGGTGTTCGCCGGCAACACCGCCGATCCCACCACGGTCAGCACCCAGGTGCGCACCATCCGCGAACGCTTCGGCATCACGCGCATCGCGCTCGCCGGCGATCGCGGCATGCTCACCACGGCCCGCCTGCGCGAGGACCTCGAACCGGCCGGGATGGACTGGATCTCGGCCCTCAAGACCCAGGACATCCGTCCCCTGCTCAAGCGGCCCAAGCCGCCTCCCGGGGCGGATCCCGCCACCGTCAAGGCCCCGCTACGGCCCGGCGAGCTGGTCCCCGACCAGGTGGCCGAGATCCTCAGCCCGGACTTCCCCGGCGAGCGCCTGCTGGTGTGTCTGAACCCGCGCCTGCGAGCCGAGCGGGCGCGCAAGCGCGAGGAGCTGCTGCAGGCGACCGAGCGCATCCTGGAGAAGATCGCCGCCCTGGTGCAACAGGGCCGGAAGCCCTTGCGCGGGCGGGACGCGATCAACCGCCGCGTGGGCCGCGAAGCGAACCGCAAGAAGATGGAGAAGCACTTCGCGATCGAGGTGAGCGAGGACGCCCTGAGCTGGGCGCGCAAGCAGGAGCGGATCGAGGCCGAAGCGCGGCTGGATGGGATCTACATCGTGCGCACGAGCCTGCCGGCGGACGCGCTCGGGGCGGAGGCCGCGGTGGCCGCCTACAAGAGCCTGGCGCGGGTGGAGCGGGCCTTCCGCTCGCTGAAGACGACCCAGCTGCAAGTGCGGCCGCTGTATGTGTATGCCGAAGAGCACGTGCGAGGGCACGTGTTCCTGTGCATGCTGGCCTACTACGTGGAATGGCACCTGCGCCGCAAGCTGGCGCCGCTGCTGTTCGAGGATGCCGAGCGCGAAGCGGCCGCGACGCGACGGGACTCGCCGGTGGAGCCGGCGCGGGTTTCGCGCGCGGCCGAGGCCAAGGCGGACACCAAGCGGACCCCGGACGGGCTGCCGGTGCAGAGCCTGCGGACCTTGCTGGAGCATCTGGGATCGTTGACGCTGAACCAGGTGACCCTGCCCCAGGACGACCAGCACGAGTTCCAGCTGCTGGCCCGGCCCACTCCCTTGCAGGCGAAGGCGTTCGCCCTGCTGGGAGTGGACCCCGACAAAGTTGTTTCCAGTAAGATGGCAGGTTGATTTCGCGTAACTGCTTTCAATTGCTGGGAATAGCCAGCAATTGGCGAATGAAGCTCAGGCTAGGCTATGATTGCTCGTAGAAGGCTCCGCAGGTGGGTCTCCGTTGGAGATATCTGGGGGTAGGGAGGATCGACAGGAATGCGAGGCCATCCAAAGGTGCTGGACGCGCTCCGGCAGCTGCTCAAGTACGAGCTGACGGCAATTAACCAGTCGTTCCTTCACGCGCGCATGTGCTTGGACTGGGGCTACGACGGCATCGCCCGGCACATCCGCAAGGATTCGATCAAGAACATGGTGTACGCCGAGCAGCTTGTCGATCGGATCCTGTTCCTGGAGGGAATGCCAAACTTGCGCGACACCTACGCCCTCGGAATCGGAACCGACGTTGGCAAGATGCATGTGAACGATCGCAAGCTGTCCAAGAACACTGCGGACTGCGCCAATGCGGGCATCGAAGTCTGCGTCGCACAGAACGACGATGCATCGCGAGAAATGATCGAGAGCATTCTCGCCAAGGAGGAAAGCAGGATCGATTGGCTCGAGTCCCAGCTGCAGATCATCCAGGATGCGGGACTGGGGCTGTATCTATCGCAGCAGATGCGGAAGTGATCAAGGAGCGATTCGCAGCCACGCCGCAGTGCCGTCGGTTCCGACCGGGAAGACAGGTTACACCGAAGACCGTGCGCAGGCACTCAAGAGAGGGCCGCTTGCTCCGGGAAGTGATCCCCAAGGGAGTTCAGCCCTACACCATATACGAGCGGGATCCCGAAGACTGCACTGACCGCGCTGCCGACGAAACCTCCGCGCGATCGAGACCTTCGACGGCTGGACCGGAATGCGCGCCAACCCGCTCGCGAGTCAAGACTGGGTGATCGAAGGCGGCATGATTCGCACACAAGCGGGCCGCGACCGCTTTCGCACTGACCTGCGGACGGTTGCCGAGTACTCGGATTTCGAGCTGCGCTTCGAATGGAAGATCTCCGAGAGAGGCAACGCGGGCGTCAAGTACAATGTTCACGAAGAGTGGATAAGCGACAGATTCCGGCCGGACATGTCCCAGCGACAAAAAGCGGGAATGAAGCGTGGAGCTGTCGGTTTCGAGTATCAGCTCTCAGACGACTCGCTTTGGGACCGCTCGCACGACGACTGGGCCAAATCCGCGACCAGTGCTCTGATCTCATCAAATGGGCCAATGAGAAACCTCTCAAACCAGGCGGGGAATTGAATGCCTCGCGCTTTGTGGTGAGCGGCAATCACGGTGAACAGTGGCTCAACGGCGAGAAGTTGTTCGAATTCGAGATGGGCTCGCAGGAAATGCTTGACAGTGTGGATAAGACGAGGTTCAGGACGATGGCAGGTTTCGGTCTTAAGGGTGCTGGGCCGATAGTGCTGACACATCACGGAACTCCGGTTTGGTTCCGCAACCTGAGCATCCGGGCGGAATGAGTACCCTGCTACTGACACAGAGAATATAGGCAACTTATGGCAAATCGCGGTCTTTCCCGACGTCACTTTTTCTTTGGCTCGCTGCTGGCCGGCGCAATACCCTCGGGCGGCTACGGCACGGTCAAATCGCTCCGGGCGATGGGCTACAAGCCCTACTACGACAGGCTGAACGTAGCGGCGATCGGCTGCGGCGGCCGGGGCGGTCGTATCTTGAACGAAGCTGCGCAGACCGAGAACATTGTCGCGCTGTGCGATGTCGATGAGCAGCGCGCGGCGCAGAACTTCGAGCGCTACTCGAAGCAGCCTAAGTACGCAGACTTTCGCGTGATGCTCGAGAAAGAGGGCAAGAACATCGACGCTTGCACCATCGGTATTCCCGACCACATGCATGCGACAGTCGCGCTCGCGTGCATGCAGGCTGGAAAGCATGTGTACCTCGAAAAGCCACTGACACGCACGCCTTGGGAGGCGCGATTGATGGCCGACGCCGCCAAGAAATACGGCGTCGCGACGCAAATGGGCAACCAGGGCTACTCGCACGAGAGCATTCGCGTCACGGGAGAAATTCTCTGGTCGGGCGAGATCGGCGATGTGCGAGAGGTCCACGCCTCGTCTTCGCCGGGGACTCATCCGGTGGGCCTGTCCACGATGCCGGACGAGCAAAGCGTGCCGCCGGGACTCGACTGGGACCTGTGGCTGGGCGGCGCGGAAATGCGCTCCTACAACCCAACATTCACGCCTTACAACTGGCGCGGGTACTTCGACTTTGGAACCGGCCAACTCGGCAACTGGGGCATTCACGTGTTGGGCCCGGTCAATTTGGCGCTGCAACTGGGCGCGCCGACGAGCGTGGAGCTGTTGCGTCAGGTCGACTCGAGCGAGTGGACATTCCCGACGCGAGCGGTGCTCAAATACGATTTTCCTGCGCGCGGGAAGATGCCCCCGGTTTCTGTCTATTGGCATGACTCGGCGCGGCCGACCGAAGAAGAGGCCTATCGCGTGCCGGGCATGGAGGAGCAGACCATCCTTCCGCGGGCAAACAATCTCAGCGCTAAGGGGCGCGGATCTGAGCCGCCGCCCAGTCGATCGCGAGGCCCGCGGGCACCGCGGACGGGCCCGCCGACGGGCGCGGGAGGGCCAGGCGTCGAGGTGTTCGGTTACGAGCGCCGGGGCGACCCCGCGCAACCGGGCGTACTGTCGAGCAACGGAGCTGTGTTTGTGGGATCGAAGGGCATGATGGCGACCGTTGCGCGTGGCGAGGGCGTGCACCTGCTGCCGGTCGAACGCTGGGCGGAGTACGAGTTGCCGCCGCAACTGCTGACGCGCTCGCCGGGCCATATGACCGACTGGGTACGCGCCTGCAAGGGCGGTGATGCGGCCTGCTCGGACTTCCGCATCTCCGGTCCGTACTCCGAATGGGTCGTCCTGGGCGCGATCGCGTTTCGGGTTCCGGGCAGGCTCGAGTGGGACAGCGCCAAGGTGAGGTTCACCAACAGCGACGAGGCGAACAAGTATGTGAAGCCCTCGTTTCGCGACGGGTGGGAGCTGAAGCTCTAGGCGCATGCATTGCGCAAGGGCCTGCGAGACACCAAGCAGGACTCGATCCAACGAAACAAGCCCTCTAGAATTCGTTCGACGTTAACTGTTGACCTATCTCCTTGCCGCGATCGAAAACCGGCGCCCGGGCCCTGCGCGCCATGCTAGGACCTATCGCCTACGCTGTGCGAACAGCCACTCGACCAATTCAGGATCCGAGTAGGCCTTTTCCCAACTGTTGTGCCCGACGCCTGGATACTCGGTGTATCGAGGTTTCTTACCGCCGGCCGTGAGTGACTCGATCATCAGTCGAGACTGCTGAACAGGTACCGTCTTGTCTGCGTCTCCATGGAATGCCCAGATCGGGATTTCGATTCGCGTAGTAGCCTCAGGATCTCCGCCCCCGCAAATGGGCACCGCCGCCGCAAACAGGTCTGGGTATCGCGTCACGATCCCCCACGTTCCATACCCTCCCATCGACTGCCCTGTCACGTAGATCCGATCAGCGTCTACGCTGAATTCCGCACTGAGTGAGTCGATCAGTTTTTCCAGCAAGTCGATCGGTTCGCCGGCGGACTCCGCGGAAAACTTCACGCTAGTCTTCTTGCGATCCCAACTATCCCTGGGCGGGCGGCTGCCACCGCCCCAGCCGTTAGCGCCGGCAGCCGGATTGGTTTGTGGCGCAAGGACGAAGCTTGGGTGTTTTCCCTGAACCCGGTTGCCACTGAACAGACTGGTCCCCCATGAGTTGCCGCCCGTCAATTGCTTCAGGTTGTCATCGCCGCGACCGCCGGCGCCATGCAGGTAAACGACTAGCGGGTATCGCTTTGACGGATCGTAGTCGGCCGGTTGGAATAGCCGGTATTGCAGGCGGCTTCCCGACGAGTCTTCGTAGGATCTCGACTCGTAAGACTCTGTATGATCCGGCTGGGCAGCAGCCGGTGCTACGAGGCAGAACGCGAGAAGGCAGAACCGCAAGGACTGCATGGCGGTGATTCTAGCGCACGCTCGAATTCCTGTATCTGTTCGGTTTCCCGCGCTCGATGGCCGCCATCTCTGCATGGCTGTGTCATTCGGCGAGAGAGTGTTGGGCCAGTTTTCCGATGCTTGCCGAGATAATTCCGATTCGACCAACGACGATCTGGCCAGCAATCACTGGAATCGCAAAGGCCCTGCCGGAAGCGCCAACCGGAATCGGGATGCCTTGCTCCCGCCCTGAGGCCACCTGACAGCCCGACGGTCAACTGGCGCGCATCGAACTCGGAGCGCGGCCTCGTCTGCCTTTGACACGCCCTTTTGGGCCTCATCTTCGTCAAACGGATTCGTGGATCGCGGTTCTAGCCTGTCAAAGTCCTCGGTTGTGACATCTGCCCGTCGAAACCGGGTCTGTGGGGCTGTCGCTTCGGCGCTCCACTAAAACCGCGAGATCGAAGCGGTCGTGAGGATTGATCCTGCTTGCTTCTGCAGCCTGCTTCGGGTCAAAGATCGCCGCCACTTCGAATGTTCGGACACCTTGGATGACTTCGCTATCTTCTGTGTTCGGGGACATCGCCACAAGGCAGCTGGGCACGGGCTTGGGCGGGCGTTGAATTGCGCGCCCGACCTCCGCTGCGAGACTCCGGCAGCCAGCCCAGCCGCCTAGCGGGAAATCTCGAACCGGGGCACGGTCCACGAACATGCGGGAGGTTGCTGGGCGCGGGGTCGGGCTGCTCTGGTGCTGGTCCGATCTTTCCATGGCCGTGCCTCGATGAGGTGGATCGGCTATTCTTGTGTGCATCTTGCCAACGCAGCAGGCATACGCCCTTGCGCGGGAACAGTACGCGGGTCTGGGCGTTGACTGCGACACCGCGCTTAGATCCCTCGCTTCGATAGAACTCTCCCTGCACTGCTGGCAGGGCGACGATATTCAAGGCTTCGAGGGCGGCCACGAGGAAGTCGGCGGAGGACTTGCCGTCACGGGGAACCATCCCGGGCAGGCAACGTCGCCTACGGAACTCCGCATGGACTTCGAGAAGGCACTGTCCCTCGTTCCAGGCAGGCACAGGTTCAACCTGCACGCGATCTATGCCGAGACCGGAGGAGCGGCTGTCGAACGGGACGAATTGCATCCGCAGCACTTCGCCGGCTGGGCGGACTGGGCCCGTGGCCGAGGACTCGGCCTGGACTTCAATCCCACTTTCTTCGCCCACCCAATGGCAAGCGACGGATTCACGCTCGCGCACCCCGACCCGAGCACGCGCCGATTCTGGATCGAGCACGGCAAGGCTTGCCGCCGGATCGGAGCGTCGTTTGGCAAGGCGCTCGCGTCGCCGTGCGTGACCAACGTCTGGATTCCTGACGGCTACAAGGATCTGCCGGCAGACAGGCGAGGGCCGAGAGAACGATTGGTCGAATCGCTCGACGAGGTCTTCCGGGACCCTCTCGACGAACAGCACAACCTCGACGCGGTCGAGTGCAAGCTCTTCGGTCTGGGATCGGAGAGCTACGTCGTCGGCTCGCACGAGTTCTACCTGGGCTACGCCGCGTCGCGCCGCAAGGTGCTCTGCCTGGACGCGGGACACTTCCATCCCACCGAGGTCGTCTCTGACAAGATTTCGTCTGTGCTGCTCTGGGTGGATCGCCTGCTGCTTCACGTGAGCCGCGGAGTGCGCTGGGACAGCGACCACGTCGTGATCCTTTCCGATGAGATGCGAGAGATCGCGAAGGAACTTATTCGGGGCGGCTACCTGCCAAGAGTACATATCGGGCTGGACTTCTTCGACGCCAGCATCAATCGCGTGGCCGCGTGGGTCATCGGAGCCCGGGCAATGCTGAAGGGGCTCCTGCTCGCCCTGCTCGAGCCTTCGAAGACGCTCAGGCAGCTGGAGCGCGACGGGGACTACACGGGTCGCCTAGCCATGCTGGAGCAGTCGCTCACGATGCCGTTCGGCGCGGTGTGGGACTACTACTGCGCTACGCAGGGGGTTCCGGAAGAGTCCATTTGGATAAGCGAGATCCGGGCGTACGAGCAATCGGTTCTCAGCCAGAGGTAGTGACCGCAATGGACGAAGGGACCAAGCTATGAGCACAGAGCAGGCGGCGGCCGCCAGCCAAGATCCAGAGTTCCTCTACGAGTTCGACCGGGAGCCGATCCCTAGATCCCGCCTGCTCGGGCCCGGTTACTTCGCCGGAGCCTATGCAGGCGAGCATGTCGCCGCAACGGAGTTCGTCATCGGCGTCACGTTCGTCAACTGGGGCGCGAGCGTCCAGGACATCTTCCTCGGCCTCGTGATCGGCAACCTGATGGCTGTCCTGACTTGGACGCTCGTCTGTGCGCCGATCGCCGTGAGCACGCGCCTCACCCTGTACTGGTACCTGCGCAAGATCGGCGGCCCGCGCCTGACTTCGATCTACAACGTGGTCAACGCGCTGCTTTACTCGATCATGGCTGGCTGCATGATCACGGTGTCGGCCTCGGCCGTGCGAATCCCTTTCGGCATCCCGTCGCAATTGAACTGGTATCCGACGGACTTCCGATTCGTGCTCGTTGTCCTGGGGGTCGGCGCGGTCGTAGTCACGCTCGCCGTGCTCGGCTTCAGAAAGCTCGCAACGTTCGCGACCGTCTGCTCGCCATGGATGTTCCTGATGTTCATCGTGGGCGCGATCGCCGTCTTGCCGGAGCTGTTCGAAGCGTCGGGCGGCGGGAGCTTTTCCGACATGGCCGGTCGGACCGTGTGGACGGGACAGACTCCAGACGGAAGCGAACCCATGGGCTTCTGGAAGGTCGCCGCGTTCGCCTGGATTTGCAATCTAGGCATGCACGGCGCGCTCTCCGACATGGCTCTCTTCCGGTTCGCGCGGAAGGCGTCCTACGGGCTCTACTCGTCGTTCGGCATGTTCCTGGGACACTACCTCGCTTGGATTTGCGCCGGCCTGATGGGTGCGGGCGCGGCACTGCTGATGGGAAGCCAGCTGGTCGAGCTCGATGCCGGCGAAGTCGGTTACCAAGCTCTTGGATGGGTCGGGGCGCTGGCGGTTGTCATCGCCGGCTGGACGACCTCGAACCCGACGCTATACCGTGTGGGCCTGGCCTTGCAGGCCGTGACTCCGAACTGGTCGCGCGCCAAGGTAACCCTTGTCGCGGGAATCGCGACCACCATCATCGCGTGCTTTCCGTTCGTATTCACGGGATTGCTGGACTACGTAGCCATCTACGGCCTGCTGATCTCTCCGGTCGGGGCCATCGTGGTCACCGAGCACTGGATATTCCCCCGTACGGGGCTGACCAGGTATTGGGCGACGCGCAAGGGCTTGACACTCAACTGGGCCGCTCTCCTAGCCTGGGGGCTTTCGGTGGCACTCGCCGTGGGCCTGGAACGCGGCGGCATCCTGCACCTGTTCTACCTGTTCCTCCCGGTCTATGGGTTCGCCATGATTGCCTACTGGGTGCTGGCCAAGGCCATGGGCGCTGGCGAATCCAGTCCGGCAGCAGAAGCGCCATCGGAAGCCGAGATTCCTGATCGCGGTCCGGCCTCAAGTCCGGTCGCGCCCACCAGGACTTGGTCCGAACGAGTCTCCGGTGTCGTGGCGGCGCTCGCCCTCGCAGCCTGCCTTTGGCTCGGGTACTGCGTTCTAGACGCGCCTCCGGGAGGCTACGACTCGGCACTAGCCGCTCTTCACTCGCAACTGACCATCCCCACGCTTGTCTATTTCGTGGCTGGCACCGTTTTCTTCACGTTGAGGGACCGGGCTCGACGGGGCCAAGGGGCCGGATAGCGGAGTGCTGTCGCTTTGAGGATCGAGAGAATCAGCGCCTATCAGGTCGATCTGCCTCTCGTCGAAGGGCCGTACAACTGGTCAGGCGGCAACACGGTCTCCGTGTTCGACAGCACTCTTGTGCGCGTCGATACCGACAACGGCTTCACCGGCTACGGCGAAGTCTGCCCGCTGGGGCCTGCCTATCTCCCGGCTTACGCCGAAGGGGCACGTGCGGGAATCGCCGAGATCGGCCCGAGCCTGCTGGGCATGGACCCGACCCAGCTCGGCGTGCTCAACGGAAGGATGGACGAGGCGCTCAAGGGGCACCCCTATGTCAAGTCGCCCATCGACGTCGCTTGCTGGGATGTGTTGGGCCAGGTCGCGGGCTTACCGCTCTGCGACCTGCTCGGCGGCCGCTACGGAGATGACTTCGTCCTCTATCGCGCGATCTCCCAGGAGCCGCCCGAAAAGATGGCCGAAGTCGTCGCGACGCACCGCGGAGAAGGCTACGCGCGCTTCCAGCTCAAGGTCGGCGGGAATCCAGCCGAAGACATCGAGCGGATTCGATCGGCAGCCGCGATCGTGGGCCCTGAGGACCGGCTGATCGCCGACGCCAACACAGGCTGGCTCATGCACGAGGCGATGCGGGTCATTCAAGCCGTTCGAGACATCGACGTGTACATCGAACAGCCGTGCCTATCGTACGAGGAGTGCCTGTCCATCCGGAACCATACCCCTCATCCGTTCGTGCTCGACGAATCGATCGACAGCGTCCGCGCCCTGCTGCGAGCAAGCAGCGACAACGCCATGGACGTCATCAATCTAAAGATCAGCAAGCTGGGCGGCCTGACCAAGGCCCGGCAGGTACGGGACCTGTGCGTGTCTCTGGGAATCGCGATGACAGTCGAGGATACCTGGGGAGGCGATTTCACAACCGCGGCGATCGCTCACCTGGCGCACAGCACGCCGCCGCGGTTCCTATTCACGTCAACGGATTTCAACAGCTATGTCTCGGTCAGCACCGCGACGAATCCGCCGCTCCGCCGGAAAGGGCGACTGGCAGCACCGAGGGCGCCGGGGTTGGGTCTCGAACCTCGCCCGGAGGTGCTCGGCGAGCCCGTCCTGATCATCGAATAGGCCTACCAGTCGATTCGACCTCCGAGCCCTAGTCGCTCTGCGTTCCGAAGGACGGCGTGCGCCGCAAACACATCCTGCGCTGCGAGCCCGACGGATTTGAAAAATGTCACTTGGGACTGCGAGGACCGTCCCTCGCAGCGACCCAAGACCAAGTCGCCCAGCTCGCAATGGATGTGAGTCTCGTCGAAGAGGCCCTCGTCTATCGGGATGAGCAGGTCACCCGCTTCCTCCAGCGCAGAGTCCCGGTCGTCTACGACAACGCGCGACCGCGCAATCGTCTCGGCGGGAATCTCTCGGTCCTCCGGCTTGAACGAACCAATCGCGTTGATATGAATTCCGTGCGGGACGTCGCCATCGCGGAATATCGTCACCCGGGACGTCGTTGCGGCGCAAGCTACGTCGGCACCGCTCAAGGCCTCGTAGGGCGAGCCAGCAACATGGTATCCGGCTTCTACCGGAGCGGATGCCGAAAGCTCTTCGGCCATCGACCGGGCGGAAGCTGCGTTGGGGTTGAAGATTCGCACTTCCTCGATCTGGCGGACAGCCCGCACGGCCTCGACCTGGGTGCGCGCGTGGACGCCGCTGCCGAACACCGCGAGAACCCGGCTGCCGGGTCGGGCCAGCAGGTCGGTCGCCAGCCCGCAAGCGGCGGCGGTGCGGATAGCGGTCAGAGATGCTCCGTCCAGCAAGGCCTGGGGAACGCCCGTAGCCGCGTCGATTGCGAGCACCGTGCCGTGGATCGAAGGGATGTCGCGCCGCCGGTTCCCCGGGAACACGGATACGACCTTCACTGCTAGCAGAGGAGAATCGCCCGAATCCACGGCCGCGGGCATGACCAGCGTCGCACCGGATTCCGTGCCGGTGCGCAGCACGGATCTGGCAGGCGCAAGGACCCAGCCTTCGGCATGGGCCGCGAACGCCGCGCGCATGGCATCCACGGCCTCGGCCATCGGCAAGGCGACGGCAATCTCGGCCGGGCCCAAGACCATCACGCGGACGAATCACTCCTTCGAACCGATGCAGCCAGCCGCTTGTTGAACAGCAGCAAGACGACAGCGACGACGCCGACCTGGACAAGCACGGTGCCAACGCTGAAGACGTGCTCTTGGCCGAACGGGAGCAGCCATCCCTCGGGATCGTCCTGCCAGGCTTGGTACAGCAACCAGAATGTCAGCGCAATGGCTTCGAACGGCACGACCGCGCGGATCACAAAGTCCCACCAGCGGCCGATCCGGATGTCGGAATGCGCGTGATTGAGCGTTTCCTCGCGGAACTTGCGCGCTCCGTAGCGGCCGACAGCGAGGGCGAAGAAAAGGCCGGAGAGAATCAGGGCGACGCCCCAAACCCAGTCCTGGTTGTCCAGGACGTTCATATTGAGCGCTGAAGGCAGGCCGATCAGGAACGCACCCCCCGCGATCCCGAATATCGCCTTCCGGCGGTCGAATCCGGCGTCCTCGAATGCTCGCGTCGCGACTTCGACCATCGCAATCAAGCTGGTGAACGCCGCGAATGCAAGAGCCGCGAAGAACAATGTCATGAAGAATCCGCCCCCGGGCATCGAGCGGAAGAGTTCGGGCATCCAGATGAAGGTGATGCCGGCGTTGCCTTCCGAGAACACTGTGCTCTGCATGAGTTCCGGCGAGAATGCCTGCCCTTCCCTTACCGCCTGCTCGAGCGAACCGAGGCCCTTCAGCTGGCTGGGATCCGTCGCGGCTCGCTCAAGCAGCGCCGGTACTGCAGAAAATACAGTGCAGAAAACCATGATTCCGGCCAGCAACGAAATCGCGTTGTTCGCGGCCGGAAGCACGAAACTGTTGAGCGCGGTGTCCTCGGTGTCGCGCTGGTACGCGGCGTAACAAAGGACGAGGCCCCAGCCAGCGCCTGTGTCCCACGCGTTCTGCGTGAGCGCCTCGATCCAAATGCGAGCCCTCGTGAGTTCGCTCCACTCAACTCCGAACAGGTAAGCCATCCCGTCGCCGGCCCCGGGCAGTGTCACCGCCCTGACAACCAATACGCCCACCAGAACAATCAGCGCGGGCATGAGAATCTTCGCGACCCTTTCGATTGCGGACACGCCTTTCGCCACGACCAGGACGGCCAGCCCGAGCATGGCTGCGTGGCAGACTGCGGGCCACGCCGACGATGTGAAGTCGACCCAGAATGCTCCTGGCACGGGCGCGGCGAGTTCGCCGCCGAACGCCGCCACCGCGTAACGAGCCGTCCAGCCCGCCACCACGGAGTAGTAGCACAGGATCCCGGAGCAGACGCAGACGACCAAGGCCCCCGTCCAAGCCCATCCCGGCCCTGCCAAGCTGACGAACGCCCGGACAGGACCCGACCGAGTCTTGCGCCCCATGCCGAACTCGAGCAAGATGAGCGGAACCGACCACAGAAACAGGAAGACAATCCATGCAACGAGGAACTCGCCGCCTCCGTTCTTGGCGGCAATGCGGGGAAATCTCCAGATGTTGCCGGTGCCGACGGCCATGCCGAGCATGGCGAGCATCATGGCCCACCTAGAACCGAATCGCGCCTGTGCCATAAACCGATGCGTCGACCTAGCTGGAATCGGTCGCGTCGGACGGCAAACCGTCCGACGCGACCACCGCCGATTGTGACACACGGAATTCACTGCCGGGCTCTGTAGCCGGGCACGAACCGAATCGCAGGATAAGGTTGGACACGAAGACGGACATTCTCGAGGTCCCAGCACGGCCTGTTCAGGAGGGCCGTCTGCAAGTCCAGCAACAGCATCAGGCTACCGCCGGCACGACCTCTCAAAGTCGGAACTTCGCGGCTAGACAGGCTTGGCTATCACGATCACAGCGAGTCGCTTGCGAGCAGCTTGGAATCGAACAGTTGTGGACCGTAGCCGACGCAAGGGGTTCATCTCTCGGAGATCCTGCAACTAGTCGAGCGTGAGCGTCCTCAACTCATCGGCATTCGAAAGCAGCTCGTCGTCATCCCATTCGAGAATATGCACTGGCTCGGCGCGCTCGAAGCGCCTCGCGAAAAGGGCTACCTCGACCGTGAGATTCCGTTCGCCCACGATGAAGATGACTCGTGGCGAGCTCCTCCTAGACAGCAATGGAGTGTCAGAGGGGATGAAGCCCGAGTCAGAACCGCTTGCTCTGGCGATTCTGATCGAAACTCGGGATCACTGGCTGTCTGCGATTACACTCCTCGAACTTGAGTTCGGTGGATATCGACTGCCCGAGGGACGTAGCAGACGCCAGACCGAGGTTGCTATCGCGAGAATCGTCAGACGGTACGAAGATCGCATCCTCCCGGTTGATCGCGCGTCTGTCGTAAGCCAGCGACTCAACGCCGGCCGCGCATTCGGAGCAGCCGAAGCGAAGGTCCGGCGGTGAATCAGAATCTCCCCTGTTCTGCGCGCACTCGGTTCCAGCCTCCGCCGTCAGGTTCGCCATATCAAGTGCGCGCGCTCCGGACTCACGCCCACGATGATGGAAATTCTCGAATATTCGCGCACCTCGGAATTCACGGCATAGCGCTCTTGGTATACAATCGCGCTGAATGTTCCGGCGCGGTTTGCCGCCGCGCCAACACTGCACGAAAGGAGGCGAATCGGTGAAGATTCCCGTGAGCATCACGATCAACGGACGCCGCTACGACAGGGACGTCGAACCACGGCTGCTGCTGGTCCATTTCATTCGCGATGTGCTGGGGTTGACCGGCACGAAAGTGGGGTGCGATACGAGCCAGTGCGGTTCTTGCACTGTCCTGCTGGACGGAGTCTCGGCCAAGTCCTGCACTTGTCTTGCGGTCCAGGCCGATGGCACCTCGATCACCACGATCGAAGGACTCGCCGGCGATAACGGGCTGCACCCGCTCCAGGAGTCGTTCTGGAACAAGCACGGCCTGCAATGCGGGTTCTGCACGCCTGGCATGATCCTGGCGTCCCACGAGCTGCTCCGCGGCAACCCGGATCCGTCAGATGAGCAGATCCGGCACGGGCTCGAGGGCAACCTCTGCCGCTGCACCGGCTACCAGAACATCGTTCGAGCCGTCCGCGACGCGGCTGCGGGAGGTTCCCAATGAGCGCCTCCACCTTCGGTTCCGGAATCCGCCGCAGGGAGGACCCGCGGCTGATCACCGGCAGTGCCACTTACACCGACGACATCGTTCTCCCGGGCACGCTACACGCAGCCATGCTGCGCAGCCCGTACGCCCATGCCCGCATCAACAGCATCGACACGTCCGAGGCGGCTGGAGCGAGCGGAGTCGTCGCCGTCTACACGAACGCCGACACGGATGGCGAGATCGGGGCGGCGCCTTGCGCATGGCTACTTCCGAATTCAGGTCTCGCGATCGCTGACTACCACTGCATTGCCAAGGACACGGTTCGCTACGTGGGCGACATCGTGGCGGTGGTCGTCGCTGAAACGTGCAGCCAGGCTTATGACGCGCTCGACATGATCGAGGTCGACTACGAGCCGCTGGATGCCGTGGTCACGCCAAGAGGTGCCGCTGCGGACGACGCACCACAGCTGCACGCAGAAATTGAAGGCAACCAAGCGTTTCACTGGACCGTCACCGGAGGCGGCGACATCGGCGAGGCATTCAGCAATGCCGAGGTGGTCGTCAAGGAGACGATCATTCAGCAGCGCCTCATCCCGAACGCCATGGAGCCCCGCGCAGCCCTCGCAAGCTACGTGAAGGCAACGGGGGAACTGACGCTCTGGAACACCACCCAGAATCCACACATCGTGCGCTACCTGTGCTCGCTTGTAGCCGGCGTGCCCGAAGACAAGCTCAGAGTGATAGCACCCGAGGTGGGTGGGGGTTTCGGCAGCAAGATCGCCGTCTACCCCGCCGACTTCATCACCGTCTTCTGCTCGAAGAAGCTCGGCGTGCCGGTGAAGTGGGTGGAGTCGCGCAGCGAGAACTACCAAGCCACCACGCACGGACGTGACCACGTGCAGGAGATCGAGCTCGCAGCCACGAAGGACGGCAAGATCACGGGCCTGCGCGCAACGGTCTGGGCCGGCATGGGCGCGTATCTGTCGACAGCAGCTCCCGGCATCCCGACGATCCTGCACGGGTTGATGCTCTCCGGCGTCTATGACATACCGGCCATCCACGAGGACGTGTACGGGTTGTACACCAACACCACCCCCGTGGAAGCCTACAGGGGAGCCGGGCGACCCGAAGCCACGTTCATGGTCGAACGCCTCGTCGACCTGCTTGCGACCAAGCTCGGCATGGATCCGGTCGAAGTTCGCAGGCGCAACTTCATTCCGAAGTTCGACGATGGCCACGACGTTGTCACGGGCCTGACGTACGACAGCGGCGACTACAACGGAGCCCTCGCGAAGCTCCTGGGCGAAGCGGGCTACGACGATCTGCGAGCCGAGCAGGCGGGCGCTCGCGAGAACGGCCGGTACATCGGGCTCGGGCTCTCCACCTACGTCGAGATCTGCGGTCTAGGGCCGTCCCAGGTAGCTGGCGCGATCGGCTTCCAAGGCGGCCTCTGGGAGAGCGCAATCCTGCGATTCCACCCCAGCGGAAAGGTCCACGTGATGATCGGAGCCTCGCCCCACGGCCAAGGCGAAGAGACCACGTTCGCCCAGATCGTGGCGGGCGAGCTCGGCGTGTCGCCGGACGACGTCAAGGTGATTCACGGCGACACGGACAACACGCCGATGGGCTGGGGCACCTACGGGAGCCGCACCACAGCGGTCGGCGGCGCGGCGCTCGCGCTGGCGGCTCGAAAGATCCGGGACAAGGCGATGATCATTGCCGCGCACCTGCTCGAGGCAGCCGTCGAGGATATGGAGTACGACGACGGGAAGTTCTTCGTGAAGGGCTCGCCAGACTCCGCCAAGACGATCCAGGACATCGCGCTGATGGCGAATGTCGCATGGAACATGCCCGAGGGCGTGGAAGCCGGGCTCGAAGCCACGTCATTCTATGACCCGCCAAACTTCGTCTTCCCGTACGGTGCTCACCTTGCGGTGGTCGAGGTCGATCCGGAGACCGGAAACGTGGATCTGAAGCGCTACGTCGCCGTGGACGACTGCGGGCCTCAGATCAATCCGGTCATCGTCGAAGGCCAGGTCCACGGAGGTATCGTGCAGGGCATCGGCCAGGCGTTGTGGGAGGAAGGCGTGTACGACGACGACGGCCAGCTGTTGACCGGCTCGATGCTCGACTACGCGCTGCCGCGCGCCGATCGCTTGCCGGATATCGAAGTTCATTCGACCGTTACTCCGTCGCCGCACCACCCGCTAGGGGTCAAGGGGATTGGAGAAGCTGGCACGATTGCATCGACCGCAGCCGTCTACAATGCCGTGATTGATGCGCTCCAGCCGCTCGGCGTCGATTGCGTGAACATGCCGCTGACGCCCGAGCGCGTCTGGCGGTCCATCCAAGACGCGCAAGGGAGGAATTGAGCCATGTACGCACCCGAGTTCGACTACTACCGGGCAGCTTCCGTGGCGGAAGCCGCGGAACTTCTGGCCAAGCACCCTGACTCCAAGGTCCTAGCCGGCGGTCACAGCCTGATCCCGATCCTGAAAGTGCGCCTCGCGGCGCCCTCTGCGCTTATTGACATCGGACGGATCGACGGCCTCCGAGGAATCGATTCCGAAGCCGGCACTATACGGATCGGATCGCTCACAACCCACGCGGAACTGGCCGCGTCGCGGACTCTTAGCGATAGCGCCACGGCGCTGTCTGAAGCCGCCGGCATGATCGGCGACCCGGCAGTTCGAAACCGCGGCACGATCGGCGGCAATGTGGCGCACGCGGACCCCGCCTCAGACCTGCCAGCGGTGCTGGAGTGTCTGGGAGCCGAGTTTGTCATTGCCGGGCCGGGCGGGGAGCGTAAGGTCGCCGCATCGGGCTTCTTCGAGGGCTTGATGACCACGGCTGTTGGCGAGCACGACATCCTCACGGCTATCGAGCTGCCTGCTGCAGGGCCCGGCGAGGGATCCGCCTACGCTAAGTTCGCGCACCCCGCCTCCCGCTACGCCGTAATCGGGGTCGCTGCGAAGGTCTCCGCCATTGACGGCAGATGCACTGCGGCCAGCGTGGCTCTCGGCGGCCTGGTACCGGCTCCCGTTCGGGCCGAGGCGGTCGAACAGGCCTTGGTGGGCGCGCCGCTGACCGAGGACTCGATTGCGGATGCATCCCGGAGGGCAGTCGACTGCCTCGACGATGACGAGGTGCTAGGAGACGTCTACGCTTCGGCGGAGTATCGCAAGGCCGTCGCCCATGTCTGGGTTCGCCGCGCGCTAGCCGCCGCAGCCGCGCGCAGCGGCTAGCCGCGCGCGTCCGCACATGACCGATACGAAACCGATTCCCAGTTCGATCAGCGAATTGCAATCGATGCTGGCGCGGGAGGAGTACATCTCTGACCGCGCCTTAGCAACCTCCCTGTACCTCGGCCTCAGGCTTCAGCGGCCGGTGCTGCTGGAAGGCGAAGCAGGCGTCGGCAAGACCGAAGTCGCCAAGTCGATGGCGGCGGCACTGGGACGGGATCTCATCCGGATGCAGTGCTACGAAGGCCTAGACGTCAACCAGGCCGTCTACGAATGGAACTATTCCCGGCAGATCCTTGAGATCCAGCTCATGCGAGGAGGCGGAGAGCTCGACCGACAATCCGCAGCCATGGAACTGTTCCGGCGCGAGTTCCTGATCGAGCGGCCCTTGCTGCGGGCGCTGGAGCACGACGGCCCACCTCCCGTGCTGCTGATCGACGAACTGGACCGGGCGGACGAAGAGTTCGAGGGCTACTTGCTCGAAATGCTCTCGGACTACCAAGTCACGATTCCGGAACTGGGCACAGTCAAGGCATCACAGCCGCCCGTCGTGCTCATCACCTCGAACCGCACGCGGGAACTCCACGATGCCTTGAAGCGGCGCTGTCTCTACTGCTGGATCGACTATCCGGATTTCGAGAAGGAGCTTCGAATCGTGCAGGTCAAAGTTCCAGCAGCCTCGACTGCGCTTAGCGAGCAGGCGACGGCGTTCGTCCAGGAACTGCGAAAGGCCGAACTCTATAAGACGGCAGGAGTTTCGGAAACGCTCGACTGGGTGGCCGCTCTGGTGGCTCTGGACGATGATCTGCTAACTCCGGAGCGGATCGACGAGACGCTCGGCATCCTGCTGAAGAACCAGGAAGACATCCAGACAGTGCGCGGAGATCCCGTGCGAGCGATGCTGGACAGGGCGCAGCACCGCGGAGTGCGAATGAGCTACGCCGGCCAGGAGCCCAGCACGGCATGGGTCACCTCCTCGAAAACCTGACTCAGTTCGCGCGCCTTCTTCGATCGCTCGGGCTTTCAGTGCCGGCCGGGAGCACGATCGAAGCCGCCCGGGCGGTCCAGTACGTCAACATCGGGAAGAAGGACGAATTCCGGTTCGCCCTCCGGACGGTGCTTGTCCGGAGGGCCGAGGACATCCAGGTATTCGACACGGCCTTCCGAACATTCTGGAGCAAGCCGACAGGAACGAGCACGAAACTGGACCTGCGCCCTCTGGGCAGCGAGCGCAGAATCGGCGATCCAGTCGTCGAAATGGAGTCCCTGGCGGGCACGTCCGGTACGGCGTCGCAAGACAGCGAGGCACGGTTGGAGCGCGTCCAGATCGCGACGTATAGCGATCGCGAGGTTCTCCGCGAGAAGGACTTCAAGAAACTCACTGCAGAAGAGACGGCCCAGGCGGTTCGCCTGCTGCGGGAGCTTCGATGGCGCCCCGCTCCGCGACAGACCAAGCGCTGGATATCCGGACCAGGGGCCTCTCCAGACCTGCGCAAGCTGCTGTCCAAGTTCGCGCGGCGCGAGGCCGACCCGGTCGCGCCTCCAACGCGGGCAAGGAAGTCAGCACCCCGTCGACTCGTGCTGCTGTGCGACATCAGCGGCTCCATGGAACGGTACACGCGGATGCTGCTTTGGTTCGCCTGCTGCCTGACGGGGAATTTGGACCGGGTGGAATCGTTCGTCTTCGGGACCCGCCTCACGCGGATCACGAAGAAGCTCCGCGGCCAGCGGGGAAGCGACCCGCTGCGAGAGATCGCCCGTCTCGTGCCCGACTGGTCCGGCGGCACGCGAATCGGTGAAACGCTGCGGGCGTTCAACATGAAGTGGTCCCGTAGGGTATTGGGGAACGGAGCGGTCGTGCTGGTCGTTTCCGACGGATGGGATCGCGGCGATCCCGAGATCATGCGCCGCGAGGTGTCACGGCTCCAGCGATCCTGCCACAGGCTGGTGTGGCTTAGCCCCTTGCTGGGGTCGCCGGAGTACAGGCCGCTGACACGCGGCCTGCAGGCCGCGCTGCCGTATGTCGATGACTTCCTGCCAGTTCACAATCTTGCGAGCCTCGATCGGCTGGCCGCGCACTTGAACAAGCTTCGTACAGAGTCACGTTCGCATTCACGAGGCACGGAGACTACCGATCTCCTAGGCATTTGGTAGGCTTGCGAGAGGTTTCGGGCAAATGGAGTTCAAGAGCAAGTACGAATTCGAGGCAACTCCCGAAATGGTGTTCGACGCCATGACGAGTCCGGAAATGGTGGCGGACTGCCTCCCCGGCTGCGACGCGCTTGAACCTCTTGGAGACGACCGCTACCAAGCCACGATGACTCTAGGTGTCGCGGCTATCAAGGGCAGGTTCCGAGGGACTGTGGCGCTGCGCAACCAAGACCGCCCGGAATCGTTGATGTTGCAGGTCGAAGGGAAAGGAAACGCCGGCTTCGCCAAGGGCGAAGCCCTCATTGAAATCTCCGAGACCGAAGCGGGGAGCTCGGTCGCTGTGCAAGCCAAGGCCCGAGTTGGCGGCCCCGTGGCACGCGTGGGACAGCGGCTCATTGCCGGGACCGCGAAAATGATCGCCGACAAGTTCTTTGCTTGCATGCGCAATCAGATCGAAAGGCCACCGGCAGTGTCCGCTGACTGATGGCGAACGAATTGAAAGGAACCAGCAAGAAAGCTGCAGATTGGGTGAAGCGAGCCGCATTGGACCGCTGGCCGCAGCACGGGAACGTAGCAATCGTGGCTTTGCGGGGCCAACAATGCCGTCGAACCGAGGTCGGACCTTCCCTTTGCGTCTCACTTAGTAGAACCTTCATTTCTATGTCTTCAATGCCATTGCCGTGGCGCTTTGAACAGCTGGCCAGCTATTCGATTTGCCTCCCCACCGGGAACTAACGGCGCCCCATCAAGCATCTGCCCTCCCTCACCAATTGGGCCGCTTGACGGTCCCAGTACGACGCTCTCGCTACCGCCTCAAGCGCCTGGCCACGATGCACGGATTCCTGCGATGGCCGAGCGGCCGTTGACGCAACAGGGTCGGCGCAACACGTACACGGCACCGGCTGACCGAACGCCGTCTGTCATTCTCGAGGCCGATTTCGGGCACCCAGCGCGGCTGGCTCAACCGGCGCCAGCTGGACGTAGTCCTTGTAGCTGACGGCCGTGCGAGTTGGCTGGTCGGGGGGATTCGTCCTGTTCTCCCGAATCCAGTTCTCAAACTCCTCCACCAGTTCCGGACGCTCGGCGGCCAAGTCGGTCGTCTCGGTGTCGTCCGCTTCGAGATCATAGACTTCCACTGGTCTGTCGACGGCGCCCCTTACAAACTTCCATTGCCCCTTGCGAGCAGCTTGGCTGCGTAGCTGATTGCCGCTTGAAACGAGTTCCCAGTAGAGCCACTCGTGCTCTCGCTGCGTCCCCTCCCCTAGGATCGTGGGAACGATCGAGATTCCATCGTTGGGCGGGGGCTCGACCCCGGCAAGCTCCGCGAACGTTGGCATCATGTCGGGAAAATAGGTCACGTGCTGGCTCACGGCCCCAGCCCTCACGCGGCCCGGCCAGCTGACGATCTGGGGGATTCTCAGCCCGCCTTCGTACATCGAGCCCTTGTAACCGCGCAGGCCCGCACTGGCTTCGAAGAAATCCTCACTCACGTCGAACCGCGACTGCGCACCGTTGTCCGAATTGAAGATCACGACAGTGTCCTCGCCAATGCCGAGGCTCTCGAGCAGTTCTACGATCCGACCGACGTCGCGATCCAGACGAGATACCATGGCCGCATAGGTCGCCCGTGGATTCGGCGAGACGATGTAGCCGATTCGGCGCTCCTGTCCCCCTCCGATTTCAGGGAACTTGCCTAGGTACTCTGCCAGAGAGTCTGAGGGAACTGCCAATTCCACGTGGGGTATGGTCACCGGGAGATAGCACAAGAACGGTCCGTCGCGATTCTCCCGGATGAAGTCGAGGGCGCGCTCGACGATCACGTCGTGCGAGTACTGTCCCCGGCCGCCGTTCTCGTTCAGGGGCAGGTTCATCCGACCGTCGTTGAGAGTCAGCCAGAACGGATAGAAGAAGTGCGCATGCACCTGATGCAGGTAGCCTAGGAAATCGTCAAAGCCTTGCCTCAGCGGATGACCGGGACTGTCGGAGAGACCAAGTCCCCATTTGCCGTAGCCACCGGTCGAGTAACCCGCGGTCTTGAGGACTTCCGCCAAAGTGATGTCCGAATCTCGTAGGTGCGCGTCGCCGAGATTGCCTCGCACCGGCGTATGTCCCCCGTGGAGCCCCGTGATTAGAACGCTCCGTGATGGCGCGCAGACCGTCGACCCTGCGTAGGCCTGCGTGAATCGCATCCCCTGAGCAGCCAGGCGGTCGATGTTTGGCGTCTTGATCTTTGTCTGGCCATAGGAGCCCAGATGCCCGTACCCCAGGTCGTCGGCCATGATCAGGACGATGTTCGGCCCGGCCATCGAGACCGCTGGCAAGAGAAATCCGAGAAGGATCGTGGGCAGCTGCACGCCATGCAAGGTATCACGTCGGCAGGACGGGATGTCCGGCAGCCGCGGAGTCCGTTCTATTTCCCGCATCCTGCCTGTTATCGCGACCGGGTCGGCTGCCGTCATGCCAGCGCGCTGTTCGGGACGGGCCGGAATCCGGGACCCGCTGGGGCGGAAGTCTCGCCGAAGAGGACTCCGCGCGCGACATGCTCGGGTCGATCGCCCCGCCGTTAAGCGGAGGGCGACTGGACGCCCCGCGGCTCGCCGTCCGCGGCTACGGGGACATTGAAGTGAAGGCCGTCGCCAAGGAAGGGCGCGCGGAACCGGAATGGGCGACGGTGACTCGGGCGGCAACGAACGAGGGCCGGGACTCGCTTCTGTCGCTCTTTCCCTGCAACTGGCAGGATTTCACTGCTCGAAGAGTGGCGGCGCGATGGCTGCACAAGGACAAGCCAGCGGAGAGGTTCCTTCGCGCCTTGCTCTTTCATCCGAGATTCGGGCATTCCTTGCGCAAGACCGCTGCGCGCACTCGGAACGCAGGCTACGCGGACCTGTCGCACGCGGACCTGCTCAAGGCGGGGCCGGCTGCACGCGCTATTCGTATATCTGTTCTGGAGGGCGCGGGATTGCGGTGTCGGTCGGCAGTAGCTTCCGGGTCCAGGAGTTCGATGCCAGGACCGTGCAGGAAGCAGGCCGGACGGGGGCGATGTGGCCCATTCACTGCGACGTCTGGGTGGGTGATACGCTCCATCAGCGTTGCGAGCGAACGCGGTCCGAGGTGAATTCGCGGCCGAACTCATCCAAATGCGCCCGGCGATCCGGCCGGGAAACGCCGGAGGTAAGATGTCTTGGTGGATTGTAGGGCACCGACATGAGACTTCGGCGACGCGCAGCACGGAGGCATCGGAGGGCGCGTCGTGCGCGACCGCCCCGCGAGTGGGTCGGCGGCGTGCTCTGGCCGCCGATCGTAATCGACGGCCCGGAGCCCACCCGCGCGGGCTGGGTGGTCTGGCTTGAGTTGCCGGACAAGCTCATCGTCGGTCAAGATGCAGTGGTGCCCGACAAAGCGGCGGGTGCCGTCACGAGCACGCTGCGCGAGGCCCTAGCGCAGCCTTTGATCGGACCGCCGCGCAAGCCGGACATCATCCGTGTCGCCGACGCCGACGCCGCCGTCGCGGTGCGCGCAGAGGTCGGGGACACGATTGATGTCAGAATCGCCCCGACCCCAGAGTTCGATGACATCCTCAAAGACCTGATCGAGTCCCTGCCGGATTCCATCGACAACGAAGCGAGCTACTTCGCCAACGGGAGGATATCGGCAGACGCGGTAGCGGATCTGTTCTCGGCCAGCAGTTCTCTCCTCGCAATCGCGCCGTGGACTTCCGCCAATGACACCCAGTTGCTTCGGGTGAACATACCGGATCTCGGCGTCGATGGCGCCTGCATCTCGATCATCGGCAAGCTGGGCGTGAGCCGAGGTGTTCTGGTCTTCCCGTCGAGGGACTCCTTCGACGCTGTCCTCGCCGCCTCTGCGTCAAGCGCATCCCGGCGCGAGCCCTTCAGCGTGGGCTCGGGTTGCCTATCGCTCACATTCGATCCCGTCGCTGAACTATCTCCGTTAATGCAGGCCGAGGCCGCAGATTGCGGATGGCCGGTGAAGGAAAACGGCCTCTGCCCGGTCGTTATTCGTCTTGGGAGGGACGGCCTACCGACCCCCCTTGAAGAGCGGGATGTCGCAATCGCGGTTTCCTGCGCGCGGGCGCTCGTCGCCTTTTTCGTCAAGCATGGTGACAGATTCGAGTCGAACACGATCACGCCCGTCTGCGAGTCGTACGAGGACGGCCACGATCGGGAAGTGCAGCTCAGCGTACCTTACGAGGCCTTCGAGGGATTGGATCTGACCGAACCGAAGAGAAGCGCCCAGCCGCCGTCGCCACCTGGAACCGCATCGCAGAGTCTGACCGGGCGGCGCGTCGGCCGCAACGACCCCTGTCCGTGCGGCAGCGGGCGCAAGTACAAGAAATGCCATCTGGCGGCCGACGAGGGCAGGTCCGCCGGTGTTCACACGGCGGCCCAGTTGCACGCACTCGACGACCGGGTGGTAAGCAGCCTCATCCAGTTCGCCTCGCAGGAATTCGGACCTGCCTGGGAAAGCTCCAAGAACGACTTTGCGGACGCCGACCTAGCTATCCAACTTTCGCTGCCTTGGTCGATCTACTGCTTTGAAGTGGACGGGAGAACGGTCGCAGAAACCTACTTGGACCACCACGAACGCCGCTGCACCCGCGAGGAACGGAGCTGGCTGAAAGCACAGAGCACGGCATGGCTCTCCGTGTGGGAAGTGGAAGCCGTCGATTCGGGGAAAAGCTTGACTCTGCACGATCTCCTCTCGCACGAGCGTCGCACCGTGCAGGAAAAGGCCGGGTCGGAGACGTTGGTGTGGCGCGATTGCCTGCTGTGCCGCGTTGTCGACTTTGGCGACATCTCGCTCCTCAGCGGCGCGCACAGCCACCCGCTGCCGCCCCGCGAGGCTGCCCGCGTCGTCAAGCGCACTCGATCCCCCCTGGGTAGCAAGGGTGCCGTGCCGATCGAGCACCTTCGGAATGCCGCCTTCGGCCGCCTACTGATCCGGAATTGGGAGCGGGCTGTTGAATCGCAGAAGAATAGGCGGATCGAGTTCCGCAACACCGACGACGAGCTCATGGTGAGCACCGTGGACCGCTTCGAAGTTCAGCCGGGGGCAGCACAGGAAATCTACGCCCGTATCGCTGAGCTCGAAGGTGGGGAGTGGGACGATTACTCCGACCCGGATTCGCCGCTATTCGTACTCTCTCGGCCAAGCGATCCGGCAGACCCCGACGGCAGGACGACCCTCCTCGGCCGGGTGCGTCTGGAAGCTGCGGAGCTCCGGATCGACACCAATTCGACAGAGCGGGCGGATGCCGTGCGCCAACGGATCGAGGCGGCCTGCGGCTGGCGCATCCGTCACCTGCGGCGCGAGCAAACGGACCAAACGACGTTTGTCGGGGAGCGTTCAGACGGACCGCCGAAGCCGCCGAAGCCGCTCACGCCCGTGGAAGCGCAGGCGCTGGCCGAATTCAAAGAGCACCACTACGCGAATTGGCTCGACCGGCCTTTACCGGGGCTCAACCAGAGGACGCCGCGAGAATGCGCGAGGACTGCTGCCGGGCGGGCGGAGCTCGATCTGCTCGTGAAGGATATGGAGAACATGGAGGGTCGCGTTGAGGGCCCGCGATTCGATTTCTCGGGGATCCGCCGGGAGTTGGGCCTGGCACCCAAGTGAGATTGCTACCTGCGCAGAGATGTGCGCGGCGTCGATCGGTTTCGAATCTCGATCGCTTTCCCGTAACCGCGCGGGCTCTAGCCTCGAGCGGGTACGCGCGGCTTCGCCTCACCGCAACCCTTAGCGTTCTCGCCCGTCCGTCCCCAGTGCGAAGATTGCTGATCTGGCGGATCCAACCGTAGCGGAGCGACGCTCGCGGCGACCGGCGGCATCCGGCTTGGCGCGCCGCGCTTTACCACGGAGCCCTCTGCTCTCCACCTGCCAGTCGCGTGGGGCGGGAACGCCGGCGTCCGCGGGTCCCGCTCGGCGCACGCCGGGAGGATCGCAGGCCGGCCTGACGGCAGCGCCACGGACTTGCGACTGTCTTGTATCCGGCCAGCGGTTTCCTCGCTCCGGCGAACCTGCTCGTGCCTTCCGGCTGCTGCCAGGCCGACGAGCGCGGCAAGCCCAGCCGGTCGATCGGGTACAATCTTTCCGACATGCTAGATCGACGCGAGTTCGGCATTTCTGCAGCGGCGCTGCTCGGCGCGTGCGCCACGTCGCCGAAACCAGCACCGGAAGCGGACCAGCCAAGCGGCCCGCTCTATTTCGACCTGCACATCGACACGCCTGGACGACTGGTATCCGAAGGCCTCAACATGGCCGAAAGCCCAGAGTACAGCCAGGTCGACATACCCAAGATGCGCCAAGGCGGCCTCAATGCAGGTTTCTTTGCGGTGTTCAGTTCCGCCCGGAACAAGAAGCCGATCGAATCGGTCAAGGACGCACTCAGAATCACCGACGTAATCGTCGAAACCGTCAATCACCATCCGAACGACCTGTTTCTCGGATTAACGGCCGAGGACGCGGTACAGGCCCAGCGCGAGGACAAGATCGCCGTGTTCCTGGGAGTCGAGGGCGGCCACATGATCGACTCGAGCATCGAGGTCCTGAGGCAGTTGTACCGCTTGGGCGCGCGCTACCTAGGCCTCACCCACAGCGGGAATACCCCTTGGGTTGGCGCGGCGGAGTATCCCGACGACGGCCCGGAAGGCCTGACAGATCAAGGCCGAGAGATCGTGCGCGAGATGAACCGGCTCGGCATGATGGCGGATCTGTCGCATGCGTCGGAGAGGGCGTTCTACGACACCATCGAGACATCTTCGGCCCCGATCCTCAACACGCACGCGGCTTGCAAGGCGGTTGCGAATCACGCGAGGAACCTGACGGACGACATGCTCAAGGCGCTAGCTCAAAACGGCGGCGTGCTTGGCGTCGCCTACTACGCCGCCATGCTGGACGATGACTACAGGGCGCGGCTTCCCGAACTCCGGGAAATCGGCAGCAAGCGTGCAAGCGTGCGGCAGGAATTCGCAGGCGACCTGAAACGGCTCTCCGAAGAGCTGTGGAAACTCAATCTGGCAGAGGTCGAGACCATCGGAGCACCCCCTCTCAGCCGTCTCGTTGACCATATCGAGCACGCGGCTACAGTCGCCGGAATCGATCATGTCGGCCTAGGGTCGGACTACGATAGCGTAGGGCTGAAGCTCCCCGAGGGCCTTGAGCACATCGGCAAGACTCCAAACTTAGTCGAAGCCCTGAATGGGCGCGGATTTTCCGAAGATGATGTCGGCAAGATCATGGGTGGCAATGTGTTACGTGCGATGAGAGAAGCTGAAGCGGTCGCAAACGCCAGCCACGCTGAAGTGCGTCGACTGGCGACGTCTGCGAGAACTGCGTAGCAAGGCAGTTCCTCTTCAACCGAAATACTCCGAGACGGGTGGGCTCCGACCTCAGAGGCACGTTCGAATCCACCCTACTGGCTCTGTCAGTAACGAGGCGACGAGTGCGTGTGCCAGTTCATCCAACGCAGGCTCGGCCTCCGGCCCACCAACGTGTGGCTGCCGCAATCAAGCCATGTCGCGGTTCAGGAAAAGGAGATTGACTAGCGTTGTGCATTCCGGCTAAGTGCGTCCTGCCCTCGGCTACAGACACCGCTGATTCCTTGTTGGCTTGGAGGGAGGGATGGCCCAGATAGGGCGTTGGAGCACGGGAAGTGGGGCGGTCTGCCGAGTGAAATCGGGTGTTGTTACGGTGCTGGGGACGCAGGACGGGCCGGGAATCGCCGAGTGGGGCGCTGGCAGCCGCAACGAGGGCGTGGAGGGCCCGTCCGCCTGGGCCGCGATGGACCGGACTCCGCGGCTGCGGAGCGGAATCCTCGCTAGCCGGGAGTCAGCAGCAGTTGCAGCGCCTCGTCACGGTTGCCGGCGTAGTACGTTTGCGCCTCCGGCACGGTGTCCTGCGGCCGCTGCGACAGCAGCAGCGCCAGCGCCAGGTTGTTCAGCGCCGCGGCGTTGGACGGACCGTGACCCGTGCGGATGCGGCTGCTGTCCTCCCCGAAGGAGACGTCGCGGCGATAGTGGTTGGCGCTCTCCACCTGCCAGTGACCCCGCTGCAACGCCAGCAGGTCCTGAGCCGAGGCGGCCTGCTCCGACAGCGAGGTGATGCCGTAGCTGTAGCTGCTCGACACCGGCCCGCCCAGCCGCTTGCAGGTCTCGTGCGTGATGCGGTACGCCTGCCGGGCATGCGGGTACGGCAGCAGTTTCGGATGGGGCGTGAACACAGCGATCGAGCGCCGCTCCCAGCGCTTGTTGCGCGAGCGCTGCCAGCGCCCTTCCTGCCAACTGCGCTCCGCGCCCCGCTCCCAGTTCAGGCCCGTCAGCGTCTCGTAGGTCAGCGCGCAGTTGCCCTTGATGCGCACCAGCACCTCCCCGCCGTGCTGCTCGATGATCGCCCGCTGGATCTCCTGCCCCGCATGCCCCGCGTCCATCGTCACCGTCCGGCCGCGCAGATCCACCTCTTCCAGCAACGCCCGCAGCGCGCCTTGCTCGCCGCCTTCCTCGCGGTAGCTGCGGCTCGCCACCGGCAGGCCCTTGACATGGCCCACCAGCGTCACCGTCTCCCAGTGCTGCCCCTCCGCCGCCATCCGATTCGCCCCCCGAATGCGCTTCCCGTCCGCCGCCAGCGCCTGCGGCTGCGGCACCAGCGGCTGCGTCCAGCGCTGGATCACGCGCTCCAGCGAGGCCGGATCCGTCCGCTCCATGACTCGCTGGAACGTCGTGTCCGAAGGCGTCACGCACCGCCGCTCGCGCTCGTCCCAGCGGCACTCCAGCGCCCGTAACTCGTGCTCCTTCAGTGTCTTCGAGTACGCTTCCGCCGCCCTCCCGCCGCGCTTGCCCGCCAGCCTCGCCAACACCACCCCCAGCGCATGCCGCTTCCCGCGGCGCCCCCGGCTGTCCTCCACATCCTCCAACTGCTTCCGCAACGACCGCAAATCCTCCGCCCCGTAGCGCACATCCACCGGCCCGCAATCCCACTCCTCCCGCTCCTGCGGATCCGCCAGCCGCTCCCGCGCTCCCGCCCGCAACTCATACACCAGCATCATCTTCTTCTGCCCGTGCTTGTCGGTGTACTTCCCGTTCGACCGCGCGTAGCCCTTGCTCAGCCCCAGCTTGATCCAGTTCGACGCCAGATACGCCGTGCCCCGGTACTTGCGCGGATCCACGAACGTCTCCGCGAGTTCGAGCGGATGCCCCCAACTCGCCTCCCAGTCCCCGCTCAGCCGCCGCAGGTTCAACCCCAGCACCCGCGAGGCCAGGTTCTTCACGCCCTGCCCCGCGGGCAGCACCAGGAACCGCGTGTTATTCCCGCACAGGTGCAAGCGCCGGAACTGCACCGCCTTGTGCCAGCCCAGCCAGCGGTCGCGCGGCCGGCACTGGAACACCCCCGTCTGCCAGCCCAGCAGCGCCAGCCACTCGCCCCGCCACTCCGCCACGTAGCGCAGCCCGCGCCCCGCGAACTGCTTGAATCCCAGATAGTGGTGCGCGTCCATCAACCCGTCCCAGCGCAGCCGCTCCTCCGGCCGGGTCGGCCGGACCACCACCTCGCTCAGCACCGGAACCTCCGCAGCACACACTGGCATCGTCATGCCCCATCAATACACGATCCCGGCCAAAAAAGCCAGTCCCTTGTCTAACTCTTTGCGACCAAGGTTACTACCCTCGAACAAGAATCAGCCGTGCGGCTACAGATGCGACGTGCCCGCCCGTTCGTTTGATCACGGTACATTGGAAGCTTCGCGGGTAGCAACAACTGGGGATCATGAACAGTGCCGAATTCCTGTCCGACATCATTGCCCGGCCGTGGTCTCTGGATGGGAAACACGCAATTCACCCGGTCAGCCTCTTTGTAGGCAACGGTGCACATGCGGTCGAGGTAGCAGTGGGGCAATCGCTCGGCGCTCCGAGCCAAGCAGCGCTCTTGGGTAGCTGGAATTCTCGCAAGGGCCGACGGGCGGCCCCTGTGCTTCTCGTGGTGGTTCATCCAGGCGGTGCTTCGCTTTGCGGTGCAGTCGGCCCAACGCCGCCAATTTACGCGGTGGCAGATGCAGCGCAAGTCGAGGGACTCTGTCGCCAGGCACTTGATCAGCCAGACAGGCGTGCGGCTCTGCGTGTCTTGTCGCATTCGCTTCCATCTCTTGAGACAGCACTTCCGGGACTCAGAAACGAGGGGCTCCTCGCCATGCACGAATTGCAGCATGGCGTGCCCAAGCGAGCAGACTGGGACAGCGCGAGACTCAGGGCGACCCCTGCGCGGGGCAGGCACAGGGAGAAACTGCTCGCGGCACTCGGTTTTAGAATCGAGAGGCTCGACAATCTGACCAGCCTCTTGCGAAGCGGTACGCGTCGTACCGCCCTCGCGATTATGCTGCACCAAGGCGAGACCCCGGAGGGCCGGTCCGCGCGCTTCGAGACGCTTTCTCCGGTCAGTTACGCGTTGAAAAAAGCTGATGACGAAAACCTTCCGTGGGTGGTGGTGGTTCAAGGCAGCCGACTTCGGCTTTATGCCACTGATGTCAAAACGGGGGTCGGTCGCCGAGGTCGGACTGAAACTTATATCGAATGCGAACCCGTCCTGCTGTCTGAACATCACTTGCCATACTTGTGGCTGATCTATTCGGCCGAGGCCTTGGCGTCGAGTGGCAGTCTACGACAGATCCTCAGCAGCTCCCAACGCTTCGCCGGCGACCTGGCCGAACGCTTGCGCGAACGCATATACGACCGGGTAGTGCCCGAACTAGCACGTGGCATCGCCGCAGCTCGCGACATCAAGAGTCCGAGTCCCGATGACCTCAAGCGGACCTATCAGATGGCGCTCACGGTTCTCTTTCGCCTGCTGTTCATCGCATATGCCGAAGACCGCGACCTGCTGCCGTACCGATTCAACGAGGCGTACCGCCGACGGTCTCTGAAGCAGAAAGCCCAGGAATTGGCCGCAGCGGTCACTCACGGTACGTCTATCGCGGAGGGCGACTCCCACTGGAGCGAGGTCTCATTGGTGTGGTCGGCTGTAGCCTCCGGTAACACCGAATGGAGTGTTCCTGCGTATGACGGTGGCCTATTCTCGAGTGATCCTACGATCTCCCCCGACGGAGCAGAGCTAGCGACGATTTCCTTGGCAAACAGTTCCTTCGAGGTGGCTCTGCGGGACCTCCTCGTGATCAAGACTCCAGAAGGAGTGCCCGGACCGGTCGATTTCCGTTCGCTCGGAGTTCGCGAATTCGGAACCATTTACGAAGGCCTACTTGAGTCCGAACTGGCATTCGCGAGCGTCGATCTTACGCTCAATCGAAAGGGAGTCTACCTGCCGGCAAGCAAGGGCAACTCGGTGGAGGTAGCGAAGGGAGAGATCTATATCCACGACCGATCAGGCACGCGGAAGTCCTCCGGCAGCTACTACACCAAGCAGTTTGCGGTGGAGCACTTGCTTGATGGCACCTTGGAACCTGCGTTGAACGATCATTTGCGGCGCCTCCAGTGCATGGACGACACGGACGCAGCGGAAGCGTTCTTCGACTTCCGAGTTGCTGATATTGCGATGGGCTCGGGGCATTTTCTGATCGCGGCTATCGACCGCATCGAGAAGCGCTTGGCCGATTTCCTTGCCGACCGAAATCTCGCCGGCGTGCGACAGGAACTCGCCGCACTGCGCAGTGCGGCCTTGAGCGAGTTGGGTGATCTCGCGGAAGCGGTGACAATTGAGGACACGCAATTGATCAGACGCTTGATCGCCCGGCGCTGCACTTACGGGGTCGATCTCAACGCCCTCTCCGTGCAATTGGCGCGGCTCGCGGTTTGGATTCACACGTTCGTTCCCGGCTTGCCGCTATCGTTCCTCGATCGCAGCTTGGTCAACGGAAACGCGCTCGTTGGAGTCGGCACAATCGACGAGGTTCGGGACAAGTTCAGGGAACTTTCCCTGCCGATGCTTCCCATCGACGCAGAGAGTCTTCTTGGGCAGGCATCTGTTCCGCTTAGCCCACCTTTAACATCCCTCGACCTTTCCGCGGGGCGGCCAACCCCCCAATTGGCCCCTGCATTGCGGTATTTCTTGCGCTAGACTCACGAAATTGCGTGCCTTGTTCTCATTTTTCTGCTGATGACCCTCTTGTTTGTTCATGGCTCGGTCGATCCCCGTATTCGTAGTGGTCGAATGTGTAGTGGTCGAATCGTACTTTATGGACGGATTTCGCTGGATTTCTCCCCCCCTCCACTGCTAGCCTGTCTCTCGTGTTCATCCGTCGCTCGCTCTACCGCCGTGCTCCCGGCGGCCCCTCCTACGCCAACTTCCGCTTGGTCCGCTCCACCCGCGTCGGCGGCCGTGTCAAGCAGATTACTCTCGCCAACCTCGGCTCCGGCTTCGACCTCCAGCGGCAGGACTGGCCCGCCCTCTGCCAGCTCGTCGAATCCCTCGCCGCCGGCCAGCCCCTGCCTCCTCGCGCCGCATCCCCTGCACTCCTCCAGCGCGCCCGCGCCATCGCCCGCCAGATCGTCGACTTCCACGGCCTCGATCCCGATCCCGACTCTCCCGTGCTGGTCGCGGTCGACACCGATTCGCTCCAGAACCTGCGGCCACGCTCGGTCGGGGTCGAGCACGCCGCCCTGTGGGCCCTCCGCCAGCTTGGCCTGCCTGCCTTGCTGGACGCCCTCGGCCTCTCCAAGCAACTCCGGGCCTGCGCTCTCGGCTCCATCGTCGGGCGCCTCGCCGGCCGCTGCTCGGAACGCTCCGCCAATCACTGGCTGCGCTCCGAGAGCGCCCTCGGCGAACTGCTCGGCACGCCCTTCGAATCGATCTGCGAAATGCAGCTCTACCGCGCTTCCGACGCCCTGGTCAAGCATCGCCGCAGCATCGAGAAACACCTCTTCCAAGAGGCACTCTCGCTGTTCGACCTGCAGCCGACCGTCACCCTCTACGATCTGACCAACACCTACTTCGAGGGCCGCGCCTCTGCCCAGCCCGACGCCCGGCGCGGCCATTCCAAGGAGCGCCGGTCGGACTGTCCCCTGCTGACCCTCGCCCTCGTGCTCGACGCCAGCGGTTTCGTGCGCCGCTCGCAGGTCTTCGCCGGCAACGCGTGCGAAGCCAAGACCCTGCAGAAGGTGCTGGAGGGGCTCGCCGTGCCGCAGGGCTCGCACGTGGTGCTGGATCGCGGCATCGCCACCGAGGAGACCCTGGCCTGGCTGCGCGAGCAGGGCTACTTCTACCTGGCGGTCAGCCGCGAGGCCAAGCGCCAGTTCGACCGAGCCGAGGCGCAGGCCCTGCAGACAGCCTCCGGCGAGGAGGTGCTGGTGCACAAGCTGACCAGCGAGGACGGCAAGGAAGCGCGCCTGCACTGCTACTCGCGGCAGCGCCACAACAAGGAGCAGGCGATCGAGGAGCGTCGCGCGCAGAGACTGGAGCAGGAGCTGGAGAAGCTGCACGCGGGGCTGTCCCGGCCCCGCGCACGGCGCAAGCTGGAGGCGGTGCAGCAGCGCGTGGGCCGGATTTGCGAGCGCAGCCAGGGCGCCTCCCAGCACTACCGGATCACGGTCGAGGCCGACGAGGCAGGCCAGCTGGCAGCCGCGGTGCGCTGGCAGCGCGAGCCCAAGCCGGACTCGCGGGCGACCCATCCCGGCGTGTACTGCCTGCGCAGCAACGACACCAGCTGGGAGGCCGCAGCGATGTGGCGGGCTTACATTGGCCTCACCGATGTGGAAGCGGTCTTCCGCTGCCTCAAATCCGAACTGGGCCTGCGGCCGATCTACCACAGCAAGCCGGAGCGCTCCGAGGGACACCTCTTCATCACGGTGCTGGCCTACCAGGCGGTGCAGGTGATCCGGCGCAAGCTCAAGCAGCACGGCGAGCACGCCAGCTGGACCACCCTGCGCGCGATCCTGGGCACCCAGCGCCGGGTGACCACCACGATCCAGTGCGCCAACGGCCAGACGCTGCACTTGCGCCGGACCACGCCTCCGGAAGACGAACTCCAGCCCCTGTATCAGTCTCTCGGCATTGCGGAACTGCCCGGCAAGACCAGCAAAATCGTGCTCTGATTCCAGGTCGATCGACTTTAGCGCGCACTTTGTAGTGCAACCACGCTTCCATTGCCCCCCTTAACCCCTGTCTGGTCAGTAATTTACTTAAATCGCATGTTAAACATGGGTTAGGAGGCTCGCCAACATCAACGACGCGACGTTGCAGGATATTGAGAAAGCCCGTAGCGCCACGCGGGAGGCACGGGAGGTGATTGCCGGAGCAGAGGCCCTCTTCGATCTGATCGCAGCAAGACCGATTTCTGACGATCCGACAGTAGTCGGCTTCCAGTTTGAGGACCGAGAGGACTTCTCCGGTGATCTCGCAATGTGCAACGAAGCGAAGAGTGCGCGCAAGAGCCTCGAGGGAATCCAAGCGCTGCATTTCCCTGTCGCATTCCCAGAGGTGTTTCTCCGCGAGCGGGGCGGGTTCGACGTGATCCTCGGTAATCCCCCGTGGCAGGAGGCGACGATCGAGGAGCACGCGTTCTGGGCCCGCCACTTCCCAGGCCTGCGTTCGTTGTCTCAACGCCAACAGGAGAGCGAGAAGGCGCGCCTACGTAGGGAGAGGCCCGATCTTGGTTCTCTTTACGAAACAGAGCGGTCCGAGACCGAACGTGTGCGCCGTGCCTTGGTGGGCGGCGCGTATCCGGGCATGGGGACGGGAGACCCCGATCTGTACAAGGCGTTTTGCTGGCGGTTCTGGCGCCTCACTGCAGTCGATGGGGGGCGAATCGGGGTCGTTCTGCCACGAAGCGCACTATCGGCCAAAGGCTCGACAGAGTTCCGCCGGACGATATTCGACCATGCGGGCCGGGTTGATGTGACGATGGTGGTCAATAACCGACAGTGGGTGTTTCCAGAAGTTCACCCTCAATACTCGATCGGTCTGGTGTGCGTCACCCACGGGGCGCCATCAGAAGAATCGATCCACCTGCGCGGGCCCTTCGCATCCGGGGACGCGTTCTCTCGAGGCGCAAGTCAATTGCCCGCGACATTCCAACGATCCGACGTTTTGGCTTGGAACGATACCGCTTCTTTACCTCTGCTTCCAGACGACAAGTCGGTCGGTGTGTTCGCGCAACTGCGGAAGGCGCCACGACTGGACCTGAACGTTGTGGGGCAGTGGCGAGCGCGACCGGATACGGAACTCCACGCTACCAACCAGAAGAATCTGATGGACCTTGAGAGCGTCGAGCGGCCCGACGGTTTCTGGCCGGTATACAAGGGAGAGTCCTTCGATCTGTGGAATCCGGATACCGGCAAGTATTACGCCTGGGCCGATCCGGGACCGGCGTGCAGGTGGATTCACTCGAAGCGCATGCGGGCAGCCAAGAGAAAAGGAAGCAGCGCTCACCGGGAGTTTCGGCCAGATCATCTAAGGAATCCGAAGACCCTGCCGTGTTTCAATCCGCGGATTGCCTTTCGCGACATCTCAAGGGCCACGGACTCGCGGACAGTTCGGGCGGCACTCGTACCGCCTGAGGTGCTGATCGGCAACCAAGCGCCCTATTTGCTCTGGCCACGTAGTGATGAAAAGGACCAGGCATTTCTCCTAGGTGTTATCTCATCGATCCCCCTCGACTGGTACGCTCGACGTTTCGTCGAGACACACGTCAACTATTTTGTCTTCAACCCGTTTCCGATTCCACGTCCAGACCGCAACTGCCCATTGTGGGAGCGCGTCGTAGCCCTCGCCGGTCGCCTTGCCTGCCCCGACAACCGTTTCGTTACTTGGGCGGAGGCAGTCGGCGTCGAATACGGGGCGATTGCGGCCGACGAGAAGGAGGACATGATCCATGAGCTCGACGCCGTCGTAGCCCGTCTCTACGGTCTTGACGAGGCCCAACTGGTCCACGTATTCGAGACGTTTCATTCCGGGTGGGACTATCAGGATCGTCTCGACAGCGTTCTCCGGCACTACCACGCTAGCGGTGGGGGACATTCTCAGGTTCCCGTGGGATCATGAGAACTCAGCTTGAAGCGTTCGCGCTTGGACTGCGACGAAGCTAGGAACAAGGCAATGGCGCTGCGTGTAGACGTTAAGCCGCAACTGTTGCGATGGGCGAGGAAACGTGCGGGCATGGCCCCCGAAGCGCTCGTTCAACGGTTTCCAAAGTATCGGGAATGGGAGAGCGGCGAAGCGCAGCCCACTTTCAAGCAGCTCCAAAAGTTCGCCAAGGTCACATATACGCCGCTCGGCAGTCTGCTTCTTCAAGAACCTTTGTACGAGCCGTCCCCGATTCCAGACTTCCGCACCGTGGGCGGGGCATCTATAGTTCATCCGAGCCCGAACTTGCGGGACACGGTGTATCTGTGCCAGCTGCGCCAGGACTGGTACCGGGAACATGTCCTAGGCCAGAGCCAAGGCCCGCTAGGGCTAGTTGGATCCGCGACGCTATCGGATGACGTTGATGCAACCGCTGCAACGATCAGGACCGCACTACGGCTCGACTTAGACGACCGAGCGGCGTTGCCGACCTGGACCGACGCTTTACGGCATTTCATCAAGAATGTCGAGAGGTCGGGCGTGCTTGTCATGGTGAGTGGAGTGGTCGGTACTGACAACCGTCGCAAGCTCGACCCGAATGAGTTCCGTGGATTCGCGCTGGCAGACGAACTGGCGCCGGTTGTGTTCGTCAATGGTGCCGACACGAAGGCGGCACAGATGTTCACACTGGCCCACGAGGTCGCGCATCTCTGCCTGGGACAATCCGCTCTTTCGAACATAGAGCCGATTTCTGTGCCTTCGAATGATGTCGAGTCTTGGTGCAACCAGATCGCAGCGGAATTGCTCGTGCCAATCACGATCCTGCGGGACGAGTACCGAAGTGAAGAGCCCCTGTTCGACGAACTCAAGCGTCTAGCGCGCCGCTTCAAAGTCAGCACGCTGGTGATCTTGCGACGGCTCTACGACCTTGCTGCTATTACGCCCAATCTATATCGAAGGGCCTACACCACTGAGATGGGTCGGCTACGAACACTCCCCGGCCGAAGCGGAGGCAACTTCTACGCAACCCAAACTTCCCGTGTTGGAGAGCGATTCGCACGCGCTCTGATCACGAGCACACTCGAAGGCCAGACTTTGTACCGAGACGCATTTCACCTATTGGGCTTCAGGAAGGTCTCGACGTTTCACAAGCTCGCGGCTCGGTTGGGCGTGGCTTGATGGAGTACCTGCTTGACGCGAACGTGTTCATTCAGGCAAAGAACGAGCACTACGGAATGGATTTCTGCCCCGGCTGTTGGGACTGGCTGCTCATGAGTAACGCTGTTGGCATTGTGGCTAGCGTCACGGTGGTGGATGCGGAGCTTCAAGCCGGTGCCGACCAACTTGCTGCCTGGAGCGCGCAGCGCGGTAAAGGATTCTTCCTGGAGCCAGACGCCACGGTCCTGGCTGCCGCTCGCCGGATTGGGCAGTGGGTGACTGGACAGACCTACAAGACCGCTGCGACGAACAAGTTCACAGACGGCCCCGATCACATCCTGATTGCCCATGCACTCGCCAAGCAGCTGACGGTCGTGACCCACGAGAAACGTTCGAACTCCAAGAACACGGTCAAGATCCCAGATGTCTGCAACCATTTCGGAATCGACTGCATTACGCCGTTTGAGAGGCTTCGCCGCGAGAACGCGGGGTTTGTCTTAGGTGAAGCGCCGTGATGGAACAGCCGGCTCTCATCGACAATCGTGACGGCAATACGCTTGCCCGGGCCCTTGACCATCTGCTGAACATCGGCTCTGAAAACGGTACGGCGGACTCGAGCGAAGTTGCGAGTGCTGTGCGGATCGCAACAGCATTCTTCAGTCCGACCGGCTTCTCGCACATCGCGGACCGCCTCGCATCTGTACCGCATGTGCGCCTGCTGCTGGGTGCTGACATGGCTCTAGGGGCACCTGGTGACCGCAAGCGCTTGGGCGAGACACCGGTGAGGTTCGAGAGCCGCCGACTCGAATCTGGGCTGCAGAAGTTGCATGAGGGGCTGGAGCGGGATCGCGACCGTCTTCAATTCACACCAGTGAACGGCGCGGCGCTCCGCAAGCTGATAGCCTCGCTCCGCGCCGGAAACATGGAGGTAAGGCGCTACGAGAAGGAGTTCCTGCACGCTAAGGGGGAGCGCAGAAACTTCTTAGTTTGGGCAGGGGGAGATGGTGTAGTTCCACTTTGGGATGTGCTCGTTGCGAGTGATGTTGATCGCGGCGATCTGCTCGTCGGTGATGCAGGTGCCGGTTTGGTATGTCTTCCTGTTGAGCTGGGAGGTGACGACCAGACCGGTGCGGGTGGATGTGGAGGCGATGTAGTTGAGGAGGAGTGCGAAGGACTCGAGAGGGCAGCCGGACCAGTTGCGGCTGATTTGGCTGAACAGGCGATGTTCGATGGGATTCCACTTCGAGCATCCTGCGGGATAGTGGGCGACGGTGACGGCGAGGCGGCGGGGATTGCAGAAATGGTGCTGGAGGGCGTACTTCCAGGCGCGGTTGCGATAGCTGTTGCTGCCGCCGCAATCGGCGAGAATGACGAGCTCGGAGGCGTCGGGATAGCGGGAGCTGCCTTCGGTGGACCACCAGGCATCGAGGTTGTCGACAGCGAAGAAGGAGGTGTCGCTGGAGACGCCGACGCGGACGAAGGCGCGGTTGGCGAGGGTGTCGTAGATGCCGTGAGGGACGGCCAGGCCGCTGGCCTGGGAGCGGAAGTCGTGGTCGTTGACCGGGACGGGCGTGGATTCCCAGGAGACGCCTGCATTGCGGAAGCGGCCGACCAACTCTTTCTTCTTGGTGTCGATGCTGGGAATCGGGGTGTTGCGGTCCGCGCAGTCGTGGCGCAAGCGGTCGATGAACTCGAACTGGGCGTTGCGTTCGGCGGGGGAGGTGGAGGGTATGCACTTGCGGTTCACGCGCAGGGAGAAGCCCATGGCACGCAGCAGTCGGGCGACGGTGCGCGGGGAGACCGGCAGGTCGAGTTCCTCGGTCAGATAGTGCGCGAGGTTGCGGGTGGTGCGACGGGTCCAGCGCAGGTCGGAGCAGGGGTCGCCGGCTGTGTCGTGGCGGAGCAGGACCGCGAGGTGGGCGGTCAGTGCAGGCTTTTTTTTTCCAGTGGCTTGCGTCCGCCGCCCGGGCGGCGGGCCCGGTTGTGGAGCACGTCCCCGGCGAGCAGTTCGCGACGCCCGCGAGCGACCGTGGCGGGATGGATTCCGAGCTGGACGGCGACGCGGGTATCGCCGCCCCGGCCATGCTCCAACGACGACAGTCCGGCGAAGAGCCGTCGCTGTTGCTCGTCCAGGGTGCTGAGATAGAGCTGGCGGGCGTGAGCCAGCGGCGGTGCGGCGGCCTGGGCAGGCCGGGTCGTCGGAAGCGCGGGCCTGGTGCCCGGCCGGCCGGGCAGCGCGGCCAGTGGCGTCGGGGAGGCCGCAGCGACGGTCTGCGGAGAGGGGGCGGAGGCTTGTCGGGCCAGCGTCTGCCGCTGTGCGCGCGGAGCCTCGGGAGCGAGGTAGAGGAAGCGGTCGCCGAGCTTGACGCGGGTCAGGCGATGGTTGCGGGCGAGCTTGCGCAAGGCATCGGTCGTGGCGACGCCGAGGAGGGCATCGAGTTCCTCGACCAGGAATCCGCAAGCGGCATCGCGAACGAAGTGCTCGGCGGTGGCGAGCAGGGTGCCGCGCGAGGAGAAGCGGATGCCGCGCAAGGACCACAGGCCGCGCTCGTCGAAGCGAGCCATGGATTGGAGGGCGTAGAAGCCCCCGCTATGGGAATAGCTGGTGATGTGAGGCACTTCGCGCAGCTTGCGGACGACGGTGCGCCGATTGGCGGTACCGAGGGCGGCGAGCATCTCGGGCATGGATGCGACGCACTGTCGGCGCAACAGGCTGATCAGGGACTGGGCATGGAACTGAATGGGTCTCACAGGGCGCAATGACAGCTATAATTGTCATTGAGACATAATAGCACGGGCCCGTACCTGTCTGTAAATCAGCAGCTTACTGTCATTCGACGCTTGACGCAACCGCCGCTGGTGCCCTCATTTTAGTTATTACTCAACTACGACCATGGAATTTCATCAGGTTATTTTTGCGCTGCCCCTAAGGCTTATATCGTCAACATTGCAGAGCCTGCCGATGGCGGCGACAACAGACAAGGGATTATCGCCGGTTCTTCGAACTTGACGGGTGCCGGCCTTGTACGCAACCTCGAACTCAACCTCTGTCGGTTCGATGACCCGATCATTGACCAAGCTCGCGAATGGTTTGACGAACTCTGGGACGAGGCCGAGCCGTACGACCTCGCTCAACTGTTCGAAGAGGTCTTCGATCCTCTTGCGCCATGGGACATCTTCATCCGCGTGCTCTGGCAAATCTATGGCGATGAAGTCGAAGACGACGCCAAGGTCGACCAAAACCTTCCGCTCACGAACTTCCAAAAGCACGGTGTAGCCCGGGCGCTTCGGCTGATACGGGAGACCGGAGGCGCAATCGTCGCTGATGAAGTGGGCCTGGGAAAGACCTTTATCGCAGGCGAAATCCTGAAGCGCTACAGCGACCGGCGCCAGCGGGCGCTGCTGGTCTGCCCTGCGGCACTACGCGACAGCACCTGGAAGACCTTCATCCACAATTACCAGCTCTTCGTCGAGTGCCTCTCTTTCGAGCAGTTGGCGAACGACAGGCAGCTACGAGACAAGCAGCGCCCCTCTGCTGATGCGACGAATATTCAGCGTCCATTGGACGAGTATCAACTCGTCATAGTCGACGAGGCTCACAACTACCGCAATCCAGACGCGCCGACACGGGCGGCTGCGCTCCGCACCCTGCTGTTTGGGCGGAGGCGCGATCTGTTGCTTCTAACAGCAACACCCGTCAACAACTCCCTATGGGATCTCTACCACCTCCTCCGGTTCTTCCTCCGCCAGGACTCGCACCTGGCCGATCGGGGCATCCTCTCGATCCGGGGGCGGTTCGAAAGGGCCATGCGAGAGGACCCCATCAGCTTGAGTCCGGATGTGCTGTATCCGATCGTCGACGCTACAACGGTCAAGCGGACGCGTCAGTTCGTGAAGAAGCACTATGCGGGCGACACCATTCCCGGTCCGGACGGTAAGCCTCGCGAAATCGTCTTTCCCAAACCTGAGGCGATTAGCGTCCGCTACAAGCTGGAAGATCTGTTGCCTGGTTTCTTTGATCTGCTGGAAGAAGCGCTTGATCCCGATGCTGACAGCGCCTTGACCTTCGTACGCTACACACCCGATGTCTTCCTACTGGGCGGTGGTGACGCTGAAGAGCGCGCCCACTCGCGAGCACTTGTTGGGCTACTGCGCTCTGGCCTCCTCAAGAGATTCGAGTCCTCTGGCTACGCCTTCTGCAAGACCGTCGGGAAGATGGTGCATGAGCATCAGATTTTTCTCAATGCTCTTCGCACCGGGCAGGTCGTCACGACGGCGTTCATGAAGGAGATAGCGGGCGATGACGACACCGTCTTCGAGGAATTGCTAGACGCAACGGAACATTCTAGGGACGCAAGACTTTACGACATGGCCCGCTTGCAAGCGGCTGTGGAGCGGGATCGAGACGGCCTGCGGGAACTTGCAGAACGGGCGGCATCCATCACCCCGGACCATGATCCAAAGTTGAGGGCCCTAACTGATGAACTTGCGGAGATCGCCCGCAACGCGAAACGAGAGGCCACATCATCGATCGACGAATCGCAAAAACGCAAGGTCCTAGTGTTCTCGCTGTTCAAGGATACCGTCGAGTGGATTCGGGACTACTTGCGAGCCGAGATCTCGGACAAATCGGATCTGCGCGGCTATCACCAGCGGATGGTAGCTGTGAGTGGATCTGTAGAAACATCCTCGGTCCCGCGTGAGCATGCAGTACAGGGCTTTGCCCCCGTGTCGATGGAGGCGCCCGGAGGACACGACACCGACCTGTACGACCTCATGATCACCACGGATGTGCTGGCCGAGGGCGTAAATCTTCAGCAGTGTCGGAACATCGTGAACTTCGACCTACCGTGGAATCCCATGCGATTGGTGCAGCGACACGGTCGCATCGACCGAATCGGGAGTCCGCACAGTCGAGTCTTTCTGCGGACAATCTTCCCGGTCGATCGCCTCGACCGGCTCTTGAAGCTCGAGGAGCGTATCCTTGGCAAGCTCGCGATGGCTGCGGCAAGCGTCGGCGTCGCTGCTCCAATCGAAGGAGCGGCGCAGGGCATGCAAGTATTCACGGAAACACGGGAGGAAATCGAGAAGCTGCTTCGGGACGATGCCTCCCTCTTCGAGCGAGGGGGCACTCCCGCCGGAGCCCAAACGGGTGAGGAGTATCGGCAAACCCTTAGGAAGGCGCTGCAGGCGGACGGTGCACGCGTCCCTCGACTTCCGTGGAAGGTCGGTTCCGGCATGAGGAAGGGCGATCGGCGAGGAATACTCTTCTGCGCGGTAGTCGGTACCGAAAGTAAACTCGAGCGCACCTATCTGCGGTTCGTTCCCGCAGACAGCGACTGGAAGCCAGTCTCGGGCACGAGCGCTATCGAGGCCGAACTCGGGACTTGCTTGAGGCTTCTCGAGTGCGGACCAAACATGCCGACTTGGTATCCAGAGCAACTGCGTCAGGGTGTCTATGACTTCTGGGCGCTGGCTCAGGAGCACGTGTGGAATGACTGGATGCGAGAGACGGATCCTGCAAACGTACAACCTCCGGTGCGGCCGCTTAACCACCGCGTTGCTAGATTCATTCGCGAAAACCGTCCCTTCGGCTCGTCCGACGAGCGCATGAACAGGGCTCTGGACATATTGGAGTCTCCGTGGCCCCGCCGCGAGGAATCGATGCTGAGAGAGTGGTTCGAGTCTGGCGACCCAAAGCCCGTCGCGCGAGCCAGTTCCCTTATTGATCGAATCCTGGAGACCGGACTGGAACCGACAGAACCGCCCCCCGTGCTACCGCCTATTGACAGAGAAGAGGTCGAGCTTGTTTGCTGGATGGGAATCGAGCGGAACGAGTAGAGGGCTTCAAGCCGTTTCGTTCCCTCCCGTTAGCATATCCCAAGGCAACTGGTTGGCAGAACTCTCGTTCCGGTTAGGTCGGCGGTAAGCTGACCGCATGGGGATCGCTTTGAGTCCACGAGCAGCTGAGCGGCCGCGTGTCTCCTTGCCGTCGCTCACTCGCGAATGAGAGCACGCAGATGGCCCGCTTCTCCTTGCCGTCGCTCACTCGCGAATCTGGGCGGCCCCTAACCCGAGCCGGTCGATCCTTTGCGAGCAACGGACCAGAACGCCGGAGGTTGCTGGGTTGCCGAGCCGAAGAATCCTTGGAATCTACCGGTCGGCCGTCGACCTGAGGTCGATGAACGGGACAGAACCCCCCGTGACTTGGGGAAGCACGCCGTCCCACTTCTCGATCGCGCGCAGCTGGAGAATCGTCTCCGTGATCGTCTCTCGCTGCAGGCGCTGCGACTCGGCTTCCGCCGTCGCCTCGGTAACTTTCTGCTCGGCTTCGATCTTGATTCGCTCCAAGTCGCGTTGCGCCTTGAGTGCGTTCTGCTCGGCCGTTTGCTTCGCCTCGATCGCCTGGTTGAACACGTCCGAGAAGGTGAAGTCGACAATATTGAACTCGTCGACCATGATGTTGCGGGGTATCAGGCGTTCCGCGAGCATTTCCTTGATGAGCGTGGAAACTTCGGCCCGGCGCGTGATCAATTCCTCGGCCGTGAACTGCGCGGTAGCTGCCTTCACAGCTTCCTGCACCGAAGGGTCGATGAGCCGCTCCTTGTATAGCGTGCCCACCTCCTGGTAAAGCTGCGCAGCCTCGTCGGGGGCTATGTGGTAGTTGAGCGCAATCCGAGAATGCACTGTCTGCAAGTCCTTGGACGACGCCGATGCCTCCGTCTCCGCTTTGTGGATTCGGACGTCGATCGGGACGATTGCCTGGATTAACGGGATCTTGAGTTGCAGTCCCTCGCCGCGAACACCTTGTTGAACGCCTCCGAACTTCGAGAAGACGACGCCGCGCTCGCCTGCTCCTATGATCTGAAACGAGTTGAACGCGATGATCAGCAGAACGACGAGCCCGGCGATCGAGGCGATGCCGCCGCCGAAAATGCGCCGCAACGAGTCGCCCAATGAATCGATCTGGATATCTCCACGCATGTCATTACCTCCGATTGGTTTGACGGCCACACGAGCACGGGCGCGCGCCGAAATCTTTGGCGCTTGCGCTGATGGCTCTACTTACTAGCTTATCGGACGGATTCGAGTCCGGCGCGCGGCGTGCTGACGAGTCCCCTCAGTGCGGCAGCGAGAATACAAAGATCGAGGTGCCGGCCGCAGTCGCAATGTACTGGCGCCCTTCGAATCTGTAGGTGATTGCGGGGGCTCGAACCGGACCGCCGGCTTGGAGCCTCCAGAGCGGCTTGCCGGTGGCCGCGTCCAGGGCCATGAGATAGCCCTCGAGCGTGCCGGCGAACAGCAATCCGCCCCCGGTTGAGAGTAGACCGCTCGTCGGCGGGCTGACCAGCGGGAAACGCCAGCGCGTGTCTCCATTCGACGGATCGACCGCAATGATCGAACCTTCCCTGGGTTCGCCGGTCACGTTCTCCATGGCGCTTCCCAGGTAGTACTCTCCTTCAACGAAATCCTGCGTCGTCCCGTGGTAGATCTGGCAGCCGTCGCCGCTGTTGAAGTAATACAGGCCAGTCTGCGGGCTATAGCTCGTGGGGTGCCAGTTGTGTCCTCCGCCCATGCCGGGGCAGGTCAGCGTCCCCTCGTCGGTCGGCTCGCGCCCGGGAATCAGGATTGGACGCCCGTCCGGACCGATGCCGTCAGCCCAGTTCACATCGGTATAGGCGCGAGCAAAGAGGAACTCGCCGCTCGACCTGTCAAGTGCGTAGAAATGCCCGTTGCGGTTGGCCTGGACGAGCGCCTTCCGCCCCTTCCCGTCCACTTGCATGTCAACGAGGACCGGATCGGCGACGGAATCCCAGTCATGGACATCGTGAGGAGTGAACTGGAAGTGCCAGCGCAGCTCCCCTGTGTCGGCGTCTAGGGCAACCATGCTGTCGCTGTAGAGGTTGTCGCCGGGGCGCGGCGCGCCGTCCAGATCCGGTCCCGGATTCCCCGTACCCCAATAGATCAGGTTCAGGTCCGGGTCGTAGCTGCCAGTAATCCAGGTCGATGCCCCGCCCCGCTTCCACGAATCGCCTCCCCATGTCTCGTTCCCAGGCTCGCCGGGACCGGGTACGGTCCAGAAACGCCAGACACGTTTCCCCGTCCCCGCGTCATAGGCGTCGATGAAGTCCCGCGTCCCGAATTCGGCGCCTGCAATTCCGATCACCACCTTGTCCCCGACTATCAGCGGTGCCACGGTGTTCGAATAGCCCTTGCGGTAGTCGGCGGATTCAACTTCCCAGATCACGTCGCCAGTCTTCGTGTCCAACGCCACCAGCGTCGCGTGCACGTTCACCTTGTAAAGGCGATCGCCCAGGATCGCGAGCCCGCGGTTCGGCTGCCCGCAGCAGAGCGCGAGATCGGCCGGCACAGGATCCGAGTAGTGCCAAAGCTCGCGCCCCGTCTTCAGGTCCAAGGCCCAGGCATGATTCGACGGCCCCGAGACATACATGACGCCATCGCGCACCAGCGGCGTCGTTTGGAACTTCCCGAGGATGTCGGATTGGAAGATCCAGGTCGGTGCGATCCGACTGACATTCTCGGTGTTGATTTCGTCGAGGGGCGAGTGGCGCCACGCAGAGTAGTTCCGACCGTACATCAGCCAGGATTCGTCGTCCTGCTGGGCACGCATCAACCCATCGCCGCTGACCGGCCCCTGGGCTAGCAAGCCGCCCGCTAGCAGGATCCCGATGCTCAAGCGCAACTTCATCGTCGGCCTCCCTCGCCGCGAAGGCTCTGCATGTATGCAAGCACATCCTTCTGCTGCTCGTCCGTCAGGCTCTCGGCGTAACTATCTGGCATGAGAGACGCGAATTCCCTCTCGATCGATTGCGCGTCTTCCCGGAGGTACGAATGGATCTTCCCCGATGCATCGATCAATTGCGCCGAGAAATCGTCGTACCCGAGCCCGATCCCGTGCACCGTCTGGCCGTCGGCGGTGACAATCTTGACCACGTAGTAGCCCGGCGGGAGATCCTTCTCGGGATCCACCAGGGCGTCTCGGAGATACTCGGCGCTGCGGGAGCGTCCGATTCGCGTAAGGGACGGCCCGAACGCTCCCCCGCGCTGCCCGACGCGATGGCAGCCGCCGCACCCTCCCTGATTCCAGAAGACTTCCTCGCCGCGCGCGACGTTCCCGTCCGGCTTCTCGCCAGCCGCCGGCTCGAACGTCCGCAGGTAGGCGACCATTCGCCAGATGTTGTCCTCCGTGCTGCGAGCGCCGAATGCCGGCATCTCGGTGCCGGGGATCCCTTCCGCAATGACGCGGTAGATCGCCAGGTCCGTGTCTCCCGCCGCGAACTCCCCTCGATTCAAGGCGGGGCCGCGCCCGCCCTCCGCGTGGATCCCATGACAAATCGAACAGCGCAGGCGGAATGAGGCCTTGCCCACGCCTATCGAAGGCGGATCTCCGTGAAAGGGACTAATCTTCAATTCCTGTCCCTGAGCTATCACCGCCGACACGGCCAGCAGTGCCGCTATTCCCCAACCCACGCTATGAAGAGTATGACTTTGGGCAGTCGCAGGTCAACTCCAAATTCGGAAGCGAGCCCGAAACCCACAAGTAGGGCGGACACGGATTGCAGATAATGGAGCGATCATGACGCGCCTCGCATTCGCTCTCCTGCCCCTTCTGCTCGCGCCTGCCGGGAGCGCGCAAGAGCATCCGCTGAGGGCGCTCAACATCGAATTCGGGATCAAGGATCCCGAGCCTCAGACATGGGACGGTTCGCTCAGCATCGACAAGGGCGAGATCGTCGATCTCAGGGGCCACCGGTTCAAGGAAGGCGAATCGATCGGCCCAGACCACTCGTGGGTTGCCCGTACGGATCCCTGGGTGCCTCCGACCGGCGGGATGCATCCCCACGAGCTACCGTTCCCACACGTCACGCGGGTCCAGACAGTCGGAGTGACGCTCTACTACCGAGCTCCCGAGGACGCCACGGTCTCCGTCAAGACCGCCAACGGCGACTTCTTCTTCAAACCGTCCGACCTGCCTGCTTCGGATGCGATGCACATCCTGGCAACAAAGGTCGAGGTGCGGAGGGTGCCTCCCGTCGAAACGGTAACGACGGCCGAGTACGAGGACGACTACCCCACCATGGTCGTGTCTGGCGAAGGGACCCTCTCGCTGGCCTGGATCGGGTACAAGGATGAGAACGACCAAGTATTCGTGCGCGACCGCTCGAACGGTTCGTGGGGCGAGATCGGCGGCGTCCCGGAAGCTTCCGGGGACCTGCAGGGCCTGGGTGCGGCCTACGACCCGGAAGGTGCCCTTCACTTGGTATGGGCGAAGCGTGTCGGCGGAGACTGGCGCCTGCTGCATGCCTCTCGATCTGGCTCGTCGTGGAGCGAGCCCAGACCGATCACTTCGGGACAGGGGAACAACATCTTCCCTGCGCTGGCTAGCGACCGGCACGGCGGGCTCCACGTGGCGTGGCAATCCGCGAGGATGGGCTTCTCATCGATCTACTACAAGTCGTTCGACGGTTCGGCATGGTCCGACGAGGTCCCAGTCAGCCATCCGGGGGCAGCAGCGAACGAATGGTATCCGGACATCGCCGCCGACACAAACGGGACTGCTTGGGTCGTCTGGGACAGCTACGAAGGCGGCAGCTACAACATCCGCTTGCGGTCCGTCAGCGCCGGGCGAGCGGGCGACCTGATGAAGGTGACCGACACGCCTCGCTACCACGGCTCCCCAAGCATCGCAGTGGATGCCGAGGATCGAGTATGGATCGCTTACGACGAGGCCGAGGAAAACTGGGGCAAGGACTCCGGTTTCCTCCTGCGGGGAGGGGCTGGCATCTACCAGTCTCGGACGAGCAGGGTGGTCGCCTGGAACGGCAGCGAGTGGCTGGCTCCGCTCGACGACGTCAACCGGCGATTCCGACCGAGCGTCCGCCGCTACATCCAGACGCCGGAACTGGCTGCTGACACCAAGGGTCGGATGTGGCTACTGCTCCGCCCGCGAGTCCGCTCGGTCAAGCCGGAATCACTCTGGGCGGCTGGCGGCAAGTGGGCGGTCATGGCGACCTACTACTCCGGCGGGCGATGGGCCGACCCATTCGGCATTCCCGAGAGCGTCGGACGCAACGAAGGACCGATGGACGCCGTCGCCGGCCCGAACGGAGAGATGTATGCCTCATGGACGACCGACCAGAAGCTCTGGGGAGGGCCGACATTCGGGCATTACCCGAAGGACAACCAGGTGTACTTCGCCGAGATCTCCGGACAGTTCCGCAACGAGCGCATCAATCCGGCGGTGCTCGGGCCGAGGGGTACCGAGGGCCCGGCAATGCTGCCGCTTGAAACCAGGGAGGCCGAGCAAGTGGCCGCGATCCGCAACTACACGATCCGTTCAGGCGGAAAGCGGTACAGGATCTATCGCGGCGACTTGCACCGCCACACCGACATTTCCCTTGATGGCTCCGGCGACGGCTCGCTGTACGATTCGTTCCGATACATGATGGACGCCGCCGCGATGGATTTCTATCTCGTGACCGACCACAAAGGCACGTACGATCCGAATTCTGACTGGGGCAGGGTGGATACGGAGTACAGCTGGTGGCGAACCGAGAAGGCCGAAGACATGTTCCACGTGCCAGGCCGCTTCGTCACGCTCTTCGGATACGAGCGGAGTCTCTCGTACCCGAACGGGCACCGCAACATCATCTACGCCGAACGTGGCAACAGGCCTATCCAGATTACGCAGGAGGAGCGGCGGACGAGCACCGGTCCGTTCCTCTACGACGAGCTTCGAAAGCAGGGCGGCATCGCTACGTCCCACACCTCGCACACGACTATGGGGACCGACTGGCGCGACAACGATCCCGAACTCGAGCCGATTGTAGAGATCTTCCAGGGGGCCAGAACATCTGTCGAGCACGAGGGAGGCCCCCTTGCCTCCTCAGCGGCGAGAACTGACCTTTGGGCAGGAAATTACCGGCCCAAGGGATTCGTGTGGCTGGCGTGGGAGAAGGGCTACAAGCTGGGCGTCCAGGCGAGTTCAGACCATGTGTCCACGCACACTTCGTACGCCATGGTCATTGCGGATGACTTCTCGAGGAAGGGGCTGCTGGATGCCATGCGCAAGCGACATACCTATGCCGCGACAAGCAACATCATCCTGGACTACCAGATGCAGGCCGGGGACAGCGATTGGATCCAGGGAGACGAGTTCTCGTCGTCGGAGATCCCGACCGTCCGCGCGGTGATCCGCGGAACGAACGCGATCAAGGAAGCCGTTGTCGTGCGTGACAACACCTACGTCCATACACAAGCGGGCGATGGCGAGCGCATGGAATTCGAGTTCCGCGAGCAGTCCCTGGAATCTGGCGAACACTACTACTACGTACGGGTCGAGCAGGAAGACGGCAATGTGGCCTGGTCCAGTCCAATCTGGGTGACGAAGCAGTGAAGGCCTCGCGCAGCAACGCTAACCCGTCCGAGAACCGCGGCCGAACACGTGAACCGGACCCCTCCGAGCAGGATGCCGGGAAGATGTGCAGCAGCGGGCACACGCTGCCCGCTTTCTAGCGTCAATGCAAGAGAAAATACGTAGATCGGGCGCTGGGCGCGTGTGTCGAGGACGCCGTTGGCAGCTTGCTTTTCCTGTACGCGACCTAGCACAAGTGGTCCGCCGGATCCGCTGCCGGTTCATCGGCCGGAGATGAATAGCTATGAGCGCTGAGAAAGCCTGGCCCGAATCCACCTTCAAATGGGAGGACGAGGACAGCGAACACTACTGCGGATCGCATCGGGACCCGTTCTTCGATAGCCCGGATCAGGTGCTTGAAGCTTTGCCCGGGATGATTCCGACCTTAAGGCCCATCAGTTCGTCTGGCGATACCTAGGCCGGGCATCGCGAAGTTCCGGGAGGCTGGCCGACGGGAGCCTATCTCTGCTGGCCGAATGCAAATCGAGGGCTGGTCGCCACGCTGGGAGAGACGGAGGGCAAGGCCGAACTGATCAACTCTTCCCCGTTTGCTGGCAACGGCGTCCAGGTCGGCATCGAGATCGAAACGGTTCACGTTTGGTCCAGTGGTGCTGAAGCCCAGATCGAAGGGAATCAGGAGACTCGGTAGTGTCGTTCTCGAATCTCGCGTTTCTCCGCAACCGCGCCTGGTACGAGGCCGGAAAGCGACAAGACTTCGTCCTCGCGGAACGTAAGCCAGATCGGCAGGAGCATGGCGCTCTCGTACCACACGGTCAACCTGTACCTGGACTACCTGGAGGGCGCTTTCCTCGTGCGTCGCCTGCCGGCCTGGAGCGCGAACATTCGGAAGAGGCTGGTAAAGCGCCCAACAGTGTACTGGCGCGATTCGGGCTTGTTGCACGCGCTGCAGCAGGTCGCGAACCACGACGAGCTGCTTCGCCAGCCGTGGGTCGGAGCAAGCTGGGAGGGCTACGTCGTCGAGCAAGTCCTCGCTGCTCTGCAGCACACGGACCTAGCGTTCGAAGCATACTATCTCCGCACCAGCGACCAACGCGAGATCGACCTGCTCGTGAAGGTCGGTACGGAACTGTGGGCAATCGAAACCAAGCTTACGACCAACCCGACTCGAAACGACCTGGCAAGGCTCGATGCGAATGCGGACCTGATCGGGGCGGACCGACGGTTCCTCGTCTGCTACCAGAGCGGTCTGGTCGAATCACGATCGCGGATCGTCTGCGATGTCGCCGGCATCCTCAGCCATATCGAGGGATGCCGGTCGAATCACGCTGAACTCTTCGGGGCCAGCTGCGTGGTCCGAACGCGGAACGGCTGGAAGCCCTTGTGACCCTGGCGGCGCTGGAAGTCTACGGCCAATTCCCGAAAGATCGTAGCGTGCGTTCCGGCGCAAGACGCTCGGGGGGAATGGTCACTATGGCGCTCCGCCACAGCGGCCTACGGTGCCGGACTCAGAACCAGTGTGCCGCGCGCGCCAGAGGCGTAATCGCGCCGGGCGCTCGTCATCGGGATGTACTGGTTGTCCCGCCACGGCTGTACGAAGTTGTCATAGAAGGGCGACAGGGGATTGCCGGATTGCCCCGGAATCTGAATGTAGAGAGACCGGTTGAGATCGCTCAAATCATAGATGGCGCGAAAGGTCGCGCCATGAGTCTGTGCGAAGGGAGCTTGCTCGTCCGAGATATCGTATCTGCCGCGGTTGACGGTAAACGGACCGCCGCTCGCCGCGATGCGTATGTCGAAGATTTGGTTAAGCAGGGGGACGGCCGTGAACGGCAGGTGTTTCATGTGCGCGTAGTGAGCGTCACCCCAACGCCACTTGGACATGTCTTCCCCGTATGCCTCGGCCAGGTCGCACACCGTCCTCTCTAGGGCGCTAGCGACGATCTGATCGCAATTCTCGACTACCTCGGTTGCGATGTTGTCGCACCACACCTTCCGGCCGTTCAGGACATTCCAGATGAACCGCGGCCGGTAATGCCAGGCCTCCGCGAACAGGGCGCCGAGCTCATCGGCATAGATCTGCAATTCAAGTCGGCTGTACCAGTACGAAAATATCAAAGGTTCGGGACGGTTGACATTCATATCGCCGTCCCACCTTGACAGCAGCGCGATCGCCCGACCGCTTTCCACGCTCAGCGGGTCGGTCTTTACAAGAAACGGCAGGAAATCCTGCGCCATGTTCGACACCCCGTCGCCCTGGGCGCGCCTGGAACTTTCCATCGAATGCGTGGTGCCTGCCGCCATCAACTCCCGAATACGACGGATTCGATACGGGTGCTCCCAATCGAAGGTGATGTGGTGAGGGTAGTCGCTGTCGACAATCGGATCGTTTGCGGTCGCGATGAAGCCGTCGGGAGGATTGAGCCGATGCGGCAGCTGGTCGAACGGAACAAAGCCCTTCCAGTCGTATAGCGCGTCCCAGCCAGGGGCCGGGAGCGCGCCCTGAAGTGTGTTGGCGGGATCACGGCGGGGAACCCAGGCGGGTGCGATCAGGGCGACGTTTCCGTCGACGTCGGCATACACGATGTTCTGTTGCGGGCCCGCATAGTCGCGCAGAGCTGCGCGGAATTCCCGCCAGTCGCGCGCTTCCTGAGTGCCGAGCAAAGCACGGGAGGTCGAGTCGTTGTCGTCGAGTCCTGTCCACGCTAACGTCAGCACAAACTTGCCGAGCTGCGCCTGGTGCTGTTCCGACATCAAGTCCGAAATCACCGGGCCATGGCGCGTCGCGCGTACCGCCACGCGGACAGGTTGTTTCCCCCTGACCCTGATGACCTCTTCGCGGACCTCGAACGGTCTGGGGCCATCCGGGCTCAGGTACCGCCTCGGGTCGCCGTCGACCACGCGCTCGATGAATACGTCTTGGACATCGCCGTAGGTGTTCGTGAAGCCCCACGCCACGCGATCGTTGTGACCGAGCACCACGGCGGGGATGGCCGGCATAGTCGCGCCGATCACGTCCAGACCCGGCGCAACCAAGTGGGCGAGATACCAGACTGACGGTGCCGAGAGTCTGAGATGGGGGTCGTTGGCCAGGATGGGTTTGCCGGTAGCCGAGTGACTGCCGTCGACAACCCAGTTGTTCGAACCGTTCTCCCGATCGCTTCTCCTAGTGAGCGCGCGCCATGCGGCGCCCCACGGAACCGATGCGTAGAGGTCGCTCAACGCGCCGAGTTGGTGCGCATCCGGGTGCGGATAAACGGGGTAGATGTCGGCTAGCTGCTGAGGGTCGAGAATCTGCGCCATGTGTGCGCGCAGCAGCTCCTCGCTCATATTGACGCTCAAGTCAAAAGCCATCGTCTTACCCCACACAAGCGAATCCTCCGGCGTCCATGGCTCTGGCTGGACCCCCAGACCGATGAACTCCGGAGGCAGGGGGCGCTTCAGAAAGTCGCGGCCAGCGGTAAACGCATTGACTCCGGCCGCGTAGGATTCCAGCGCGCAACGAGTCGCGGGATCGAGATTGGCGTAGTTCCGCTGGGCCGAACGATAAACCCCGAGCACGCGCATGGTGCGGTCGAGCGTCAGCGTGCTACTGCCCATCACCTCCGACAGACGGCCTGCCCCGATCCGCCGATAGACATCCATTTGCCACAGCCGGTCCTGGGCGTGCACGTAGCCGAGGCCGTAGAGCGCGTCGTCTCGAGACTGCGCGACAACGTGGGGGACTCCGTGCCGATCGCGTATGATTTCGACCGGTGCCGCGATTCCGGTCGCGATCACGTTGCCGTTCACATCTGGCAACGAACCTCGCATCCACACATAGCCGACCGCGACGGCTACGATCAGTACGACCACCAAGGCCGCGAATAAGCGTATTACCCGGCGCATTGCAGGACTCGGTCACCTGATTGGGACGTCGCTAAGGTGGCCCTTGCAGAACGAAGAGGTGTCAAGGGCGGTGCGGTCAATTGCAAGTGCGGCGGATTTGGAGGTGCTCCGCTTTCATGGATGCCCCGACACTGGGAGGGAAAGCAATGGGATAGTCCGCCCCGCTTCGACTGCGGCCTCTTGAGGGCCGGAATCGACACTGCCATTTCAAACTCTGTCCCGATGCGAGCCGAGATGAAGATTACATGATCGGGCATTGACCTAGGCAAGTGGGAATTCGACGTCCGCGCTGTGGACAAGAGTCGGAAAGCAGGCGAGATGAAGATTACATGATCGGGCATTGACCTAGGCAAGTGGGAATTCGACGTCCGCGCTGTGGACAAGAGTCGGAAAGCAGGCAGGGAGAAGCGCATGACTCGCGGGGTGCCGGCAAGGTTGACGCGCGGGCCGGACCCGTACCTGTTCGGACTAGAGACAAAGGCCAACGACGTGGCACTCTAGGACAGGCCCAGCCGGGCATGGAAGGAGAAAAAGGGACCGATGGTCTTCCTGAACTCACTGTGAGTGCAAGAGACTATGTTGCGGTGATCCGGGCTCCTCCTATTGAAGGGCGGTCTTTCCGCCGCAGGCACTAGTCTAAACATAACCAGCTACGCAACATTATCTCCCTTGAACAAACCCGCTCCGCGGGACTGGTGGTCTGTCGATAGCGCGTTTCTCGCGTCGCCAGGTCCGTCCGGAAGCGCCACTCCCCCGAACTCGCCGGCTTGCCCGGAGGCTTCCTTTGCGGAAGCATGGGGCCGCTGCCCATCGCAGCGCATCCCATTCGATTCCGCAAAGGAGACTTCCCATGACACCCCTTCGCCGCCGCATGGCGAGTATTCCGAGCTCGGAATACTCGCCACACAACGGCACGCATCTGCCCCAGAGCGGAATGAATCTCTCCGCGGCGCGGGACGCCTTCTTTCGAGACGTGGAATCGAGGAGCCTCAGCCAGTCCAGCATGGCCAACTACGGGTCTGAGCTGGCGTCCCTGTGCGACTCCGCGGCATTCCTCGGCATCGCCTACGTGTCGATCGAGGACGTCAGTACGCTGCTGGGACACATCAGCGTACGAACCACGGAGAAGCACTACGCTCCGTGGGACCGGTCCCGGCGCGACCGCCTGACGCGAGTCATGCGGGACGCTCTCCTAAGGGACCTGCTGCTCAAGGAGCTGTGCGGGGGCCGGACGAAGAAAAGGGGGCGGCACCGCGGCAACAGTACCGCCCGAGCGCGCATGGCAGATGCGAAGCCGTATGCGGACTAGATGTCGTAGTACAGCGAGAATTCGTACGGATGGGGCCGCTGGCGAACCTCGTCGACCTCGGCGGAGCGCTTGTATTCGATGTAGCTCGTGATCAGCTCTTCCGTGAAGACGTCGTTCTGCGTGAGGAAGTCGTGATCTCTCTCGAGCGCCTGCAGGGCGCCCGCGAGATCTTCCGGCAGTGCCGGCACGCTGGCCGCTTCCTCGGGAGTGAGGTCGTAGATGTCCTTGTCCAACGCCTCGCCCGGGTGGATCTGGTTCTGGATGCCGTCCAGCCCGGCCATCAGGCAGGCCGAGAACGCCAAGTACGGGTTGCAGGACGGATCCGGGTAGCGCAGCTCGACCCGCTTGCTCTTCGGGTTCGGAGAGTACATCGGGATGCGGCACGCTGCCGAGCGGTTCCGTCGAGAGTACGCCAGGCTCACCGGAGCCTCGAATCCAGGCACGAGCCTCTTGTAGCTGTTCGTCGTCGGTGCAACGATCGCGGCCAGCGCCGGGGAGTGCTTCAGGAGCCCGCCGATGTAGTACAGCGCCATATCGCTCACGCCGGCGTAACCGTCGCCCGCGAACGTCGGGTCCCCGCCCTTCCAGATCGACTGGTGGGTGTGCATGCCCGACCCATTGTCGTTCCACAGCGGCTTCGGCATGAACGTTGCCGATTTTCCGTTCTGGTGGGCAACGTTCCGCACGATGTACTTGTACAGCATCATGTTGTCCGCCGAGACCACGAGGGTGTCGAAGCGCTGGTCAATCTCGCACTGCCCGCCAGTGGCAACTTCGTGGTGGTGGCACTCTATGTCGATGCCCGAGTCCTCCATCACCTGCACCATCTCGGAGCGAATGTCCTGCAAGTGATCCGTCGGCGGAACCGGGAAGTAGCCCTCCTTGTAGCGCGGGCGGTAGCCGAGGTTGTTGTCGGGCCGGCCGGAATTCCAGCGGCCTTCCTCGGAGTCGATTTTGTAGAAGCCGAAGTTGTACGACGAGTCGTAGCTCACGTTGTCGAATAGGAAGAACTCGGCCTCGGCGCCGAAGTAGGCGGTATCGCCGACACCGGTGTACTGAAGGTACTTCTCCGCCTTCTGGGCGATCCAGCGCGGGTCGCGCTCGTAGTGCTGCTTGGTGATCGGGTCAACGATATTGCACACGATGCACAGCGTGGGAACCTCGGTGAAGGGATCCATGAAGGCCGTGTCCGGGTCCGGGATGATCAGCATGTCGGACTCGCTAATCGCCTGCCAGCCTCGAATCGAGGAACCGTCGAAGCCGAAGCCGTCCTCGAAGCTGTCCTCGCCCAGCATTCCGATGGGGTAGGACACGTGCTGCCAGATGCCCGGAAGGTCCGCGAACCGCAGGTCTAGGATCTTGACGTCGTTCTCCTTGGCAAAGGCCAAGACTTCAACAGGGGTTCTTCTGGTACCCATTAGCTCCTCCTAAGTAGCTCGTCAGAGAGAAATGAAAGGGCGTTCCCGCGCGCTTGGCGCCAGCGGGCCGCTTCAGTTACGAACCCTGATCGTATCACAGGCGACGGTTCGATAAGCCGCGGTTCTACAGGCCATAAAAAGTATCAATGAGCAGAGTTCGCAACTCGCCGGAAACCGACCGGACGGCACAGGGCAGCCTGCGCCGACGGGGCGGATACCGGAGCTCGTCCTGTCAGTCGACAGGCCGTGCCGCGGCCTCCGAACCCGGTGCTGGCTCCACCGGGCCGCGCAAGCCGTACTGTCAGCCCTCGCGAACGAGGATCCGGGCGTCCGGGTTGTCGGGCCCGAAGTGCTTGAGCATGACCAGCTTCTCTTGAAGGCTGGCATTGGTGATTCGAACGCCCTCCTCCGCCGCCGCTGCCGTGACGAAATACTCGTCCGCCGTCAGCTCACCGTAGCGGATCATTGCGGGCGTGTGGACGTCCCACACGCCGATCTGGCCGCGGCCCTGAGTCACGATCAACCCGTAAGCGGCCGCGTCAGCAATTGTGACGCTGCGCCCTGGGAGCACGGTCAGTTCCTTCGCCGAGTACTTCGACGTCGAGTACGTCACCCAGGACTCGCTGTAGCCTTCCGCAGCCATCGCTTCGGAGTCCCTGACCGGAAGCGGCTCGAAGAACCGGTTCCGCATGAAGTAGGGGTCGACGTTTGCCTCCCAGTCAAGCATCCCGATGATGTAGTCAAGATCCCTGTGGTGCTCGGGCGGAACGTCTTTCACAAGCAGGTCCCATGGCACGGCACGGCCCTCGACCAGCGACTGGAACATGCCGAACACATCGGAGTTGACCTGGGGCTCGTAGGTGACCGCCGACCCCGGCGCGTGCAGGACCCCGGCAGGGATCTGCCAGCCCGTGCCAGGCTTCAGCTTGTAAGCCTTCGAGTGGTACAGGATCCCGTTGTCGCCTTCGTTCCACCGCTCGAGGCAGCGCCTGATATCGTCCTGGGTCGTTCCCGGTTCCAAGCCCATGAACGTATACGCGAAATTGTTCTCCTTGTAGTTGTACTGCGGAGGGAAGTAGTAGGCCTCCGGCTTCCCTCGCCGGCCTACTCTTGCAGCCGCCTCCTCGGTCTGGTGCATGTGGTGCGGGATCGGGCCGAGATTGTCGAAGAACTTGCAGAGCACGTTCCAGCCGCCGTGCGCGCCCATGACGTCCTGCCCGAGGAAGCTGTCGCCGAGTTCCTCGATTGCCTCCCTCAACAGAACCTTGCGCGCCTCGCCGTTCCCGTTGGAAGCGACGATGTAGCTCAGCCCCTCGTCCTCGGGCGTGCCGGGACCGTTGTCAGCTTGTGTCGTCGACGAGAACCAGCGCTCGTCGATCCCCCCCCGATGCGCCCCCAGCGCGTAGATATCGCCGGGGTGGAGCTTCAGCCGGCCGCCTGGCATTAAGAACGAGCGAGGCACCCAGCAGGGAGCCAATCGCACTACGCCCTCGCCTCCGGCGAGAGCGCTCCTCAGTAGAACAGTGTTCTCGGACATGCAGGATATGATACTCGAACGCTCGGTGCCGTAACGCGCATGGGGAACGCTAGCGGATACGTGGCTTCCGAGTGGGTCGAGCAAGCCGGTATCAGGCCGGCGCGCGAGCCTTCGCGGGCGAACGGCCCCGCGCCTGTCAGGCTACGATGGAGGGACGCAGGCCCGATAACCTGTCAGAGGGTCCGGAACGAAAACCCGCGCAGTCTCGAGGGCGATCTTCGAAAGCGAACGTGGCGGAATTGGCAGACGCGCTAGATTTAGGTTCTAGTGGGGCAACCCGTGGGAGTTCGAGTCTCCCCGTTCGCACCAGTCCCCGGCACTGGGGAAGCGATTCGAATCCGCCCGATTCTCAGGAGAGGCCGTGGACAGATTCGGTGGAAGCCTGCCGAAAGTCTGCGGATTCCTCAAGTCGTCCTGTCCGCCGACCCGTGATTGATCGAGTGGGGTGATGCTCGTCGACCTGATCCTGGAATTCATGCTGCCGAGAACCAGGAAGGCCTGGACGCGTTTGGCGTGCGCCCTCGTCGCCGCCATCGCGATCGCCGCGCTCGTTCGGACGATCGATTGAACCCGCGCTCGCCAGCCGGGTATTCAGATTCGGCGGCACGGCGCAGGCCAGGTCCGGCTGGGGACTTCGCAGTCGGGTGTCGTGCCCGTTCCCAGTCTGTCGGAGGCACGCAAGGCTTCCCCGGGGTGGGTCAAGCCAAGCCCTTGCCGGAACGGACGCCTCAGGCTCGGCAACGGGTCGCGGCAGGTGCGGGCGGAACGACCGCGCCCCCTCATCTCTACGCCAGGACTTCTGCCAGCTCTCCCGAACTATCGACGAATCTTGTAGTGGGCACGTCCAGCCGGTTCAGCAGCGTCACAAACAGGTTCGACAGAGGAATGGCTTCGCTGAACTGCCGGTACTCCCCGTGGGCCAGGCCGAGACCGCTGCCGCCAGCCAGGATCAGCGGGTAGTTCAGGTTCACGTGGGTCTGGCTGTTGCTGCTGCCGTAATAAACGACCGTCCGGTCCAGCAGGGAGCCGTCGCCTTCCGGGGTGTCCTTGAGCCGCCGCAGGAAGTAAGCGAACTGCTGGGTCAGGAACAAGTCCCATCGACCGAGCGGCTCGGCGCCAGCGTCGTTCTTGCGCGCGTCGTGGGCCATTCTGTGCATGTTTTCCGACAAGCCGAGCAGTTGCGGGAACTTGCCGGCAATCGAAGTCGCGCCGTTCATGTTGCCGATCTGATACGTCGCTATGCGAGTCGAATCCGTCTGGAACGCCAAATAGATCAAGTCGTACATCGTCTTGATCAGCTCGCCCGGAGTGGTGTCGTCCGCTTCCAGATGGAGGCCTGTAGCGTTGACTCGCGGTTTGGGGATCTCCAGCCACTGCTGCGACCGGTCGACCCGCCGCTCGATCTGGCGCACCGACTCGAGGTACTCGTCGAGCTTGATCCGATCATGCTTGCCAAGGCCGGCCCGCACTGACTTGGAGTGGTCCAGCACCAAATCGAGCATGCTCCTTGAACTGTTCAGGCTCTGCTGGCGGACGCGCAGGGATCTGGTATCGACCCCGAAGAGCCGGTCGAAAACGAGCCTGGGCTTGTTCTCAGCGGGAACCGGCTGGCCGTTGCGACCGAACGACAGCGTGCTCGAGCGCGTGGGTTCGCCTGCGCCGCCATCGCTCGACAGCACGAGCGACCGATAGCGGGTCTGGTCGCCGAAGCGCATCGCCACCAGCTGGTCGACCGAGACGGTGTTGTCCAGGTGGCCTTCCTTGAGTTCCGCCGCTGTGAGCCAGGTGTCCGCGGTGTCGTGGCCGCCCATGTTGCGCCCGTTCGGATGCGACAGGCCGCTCAGAACCGTCAGTTCGGACCGAAGGGTCTCGAGCGGGGCCAGGCTCTTGTTGAAGCGGAATTCTCTTCCTGAACCTTGAGGGAACCAATTCCATTGGGCCGCTGCGGACCCTGCCTGCCGCTGGACGATGCCGTATGGAAAATAGACCGCGCAGAATCTCTTGGGGCGGACGCCAGGCTTGGAGTCCGCTGCCATGCATTCCAAGTACGGCAGCGCCAGAGACACACCGCTGCCGTACAGGAACGCCCGTCGACCGAGGTGCCAGGGCTTGCGGGTCACGCGTTCTCTCTCGGCTAGCGACCGCGGAAGGATTCGCTAGTCACGATGATTGTACAAAGTTCCCGCAGCCGGAAGCCGGAGCTCTCGAAGCGAGAGGCCAGTTCATCCAGCTCCTTGTCGTCTCGCCTTTCGAGGCTGCGACCGAGCGCGTAGGCCAGCATTTTCGACGTGAGTGCCCGGGCGAATTGGCGCCCCTTGTTCTCGAAGAGGTAGGTCGCGAGAGCTTCGGCTCCATCGACCTCGTGCCCGTCCGGCAGAACGGATGCGGCATCGACCGGGTGCGACTCCTCCCGGTCGCCGAGACGGCGCGAAACGGTCTGTCGCCTCAGGCCCACCGCATCGTATTCCTCGAGCGCGATGCCCCACGGATCAATGCCTTGGTGGCAATGAGTGCAAGCCTCGCTGTCCTGATGGATTTCGAGCTGGCGCTTTAGAGGCAGCAACGCCAGATCCGCGCCGCTGCTATCGAGATTCGGCACGGCGGGCGGAGGGGGTGCGGGCGGATCTCCGAGAAGCGCATTGCGAATCCAGACACCGCGTTCGACCGGATGGGAATCCTCCCCGGTCGAATTTGAAAGCAGAACGCTCGCGTGGGTGATGAGGCCTCCGGGGCGACCAGCATCGACGAGGGACACCCGTTCGAAAGCGCCGCCACGCGGCCCCTTGACCCCGTAGTGCCGCGCCATGCGCTCGTTCAGGACGGAAAAGTCGGACCGTAGAAAGTTCATCGCGCTCATGTCGTCGCGGAGCAGCGTCGCGAAGAAATGCTGCGTCTCTCGTCGCATGTCTTGTTTCAGGGACAGGTCGAATTCCGGATAGTAGTTCGGGTTGACGGCGACTCGATGCACTCCAGCGAGATCGAGCCATTGATCGCTGAACTGCTCGACGAACGCCCATGACCTCGGATCGTCAAGCATCCGGGCCGTCTCGGCCTGCAGAGTGCGCTCGCTGGAGAGTCGTCCGAGGTCCGCCAGCTCCGCGAGGCGCGCGTCGGGCATGGTGCTCCAAAGGAAGTAGGACAACCGAGAGGCCAGCTCGTGGTCGTCCGATCGACGAGCCTGGGACGAGGCCCCCTCGATCCGATAGAGGAAGTCTGGCGAGATGAGAACCATCGCCAGCGTCTCTCGAATCGCTTCCTCGAAGTTCCTGACAGAGGGCCGGACCTTGTCGAAAAAACGCAGCATCGGTCGCATGTCGGCGGTTCGAACGGGCCTGCGGTAGGCCCTGCGCATGAAGCGCCGCAGGATGTCCTCGGCGGCTCGGCGCTCCGAGCGCTCCCCCTCCGGAACCGCTGGGATCAGGCTGGTGTGGTGCGACGGTGGCCAGGCAGAATACACGGGAGCCTTGAAATCGACCGATTCCACGACGATCGCGGGGAAGCCGGGGTCCACCGGCCACACCAGCTTTTCTTTGACCGTCCCGTTCTCCTCGAATTCGACCTTCTTCCCTAAGGGAGGCGGCTGGCCGTCAGAATAGACGTTGCGGACCCAGACCAGAAGGCCCGGGTACTTGCTCTGGGTGCGGCTCTGGACGGGGAATTCCTCGATGCGCCCACGGAACTCGAACTCCCGGGAAGTCACGTCCGAAACGTCAATCTCGGCTACGGTCCGCGACGGCGTCTGCGTATCCGCTCGATACCCGAGAGCGACATGCATCCGCGGATACGGCGTGCCGTTCGGAATCTCGGCTCGCGCCCGAACTCGCAGTACGAACTCCCCCTCGTCCGGGAATTCCGGTAGTCGCGCGACGAACGTGCCTGTCCGTCCGAGGCGACTGGTCCAATGGGAATTCTTCAGCTTGTCGACGACCGTTTCCCCGGCACGATGCTCGAACACCGGCGGAGCGGGCCCCTCGACGATTGCCCTGCGCAACGCGCCTCTTGCCGCGCTCAGATAGTGCTCCAGTTGCAGGGCCGACATGCGCAAGGCGGAACCGTTGTTGGTGAACCCGTCGCGGCTGACCTCGTCCGGCGGCAGGTTCTTGACATAGTCGATCTCCAGCCCGAGAAGATCCCGCATTGTGTTCTGGTACTCGACTCGGTTCAGGCGGCGCATCACCGCAACACCGCCCGAGTCGAGTCGGGAGCTGTCGGCCTTGTGGAATTCGGCTGAGAGCCACCCCAGGAGAGCGGTCCTGTCTCCCGGAGCCAGTTGCGGCGCGCCCGGGGGAGGCATCTCGCCGCGATTAAGGGCGTTGCGGACGTCGTGCCAGGTCTCTGCCGCGCGGCGGTCGTTGAGGAAGTCGGTCGACAAGTTGTCGAGTCGGACGTTGGCGTTCTGTGCGTCCGGGCCGTGACAGGCCACGCAGTGCCTTTCGAGGATCGAAGCTACGGACTGGTCGAACGGCGAAGCAGACTCAAGTGGCGACGCCTGCACGAGTACGGCGAGAACGGCAATTCGAATCCAAAGGGCCCGAAGCATCTACTGCACTTCTTGAACCGGCGACAGGCCTATGGACTGGCGCACCCTAAGTGTAGCGAGGCCTGGATGCGCTGGGAGCCGACTCGCGCCGTGTCCAGGCAATAGCGCCCAATCGACCGAAGCAGGCGCGCTAGCGGCCTCCCGTCTCGTCCTCCGTTACCGTGACGACCCGGTCAAGGCCGTCAAGGTGGACGGTTTGTTCCGCACCGCCTAGCCATTTGACGCGGATCTGCCGCAGGTCCGGGTCTTCTCCCAAGCCGAAATGGAGAGGCGCAAGCGACGAGGATGCGTATCCGATGGCCGAGGTAGCCATCGCTACCTGATTGCCCGCTCGGACTACAGCGCCGATTCCACCCGCGTTGCTGGCGCCGCCAATCAACCGGACCCCGAGCCACCGATTGTCCGTCAAGCTTTCATTCCTCCACAGCTCCGCAGGACCTCCGATCGACGACACGACCACGTCGACGCGCCCGTCCGCATCGAAGTCCGCAAAGGCCGCTCCGCGGTGGGCGGCAGGCGGGAAGCTCGCGGCAGAGTCGGAGACATCCTCGAAGGACCCGTCGCCGACATTCCTGAAGACGGCGTTGGGCTGCCGGTAGGATGCGTTCTCGAATTCCTCGGCTAGATCGTTAACGTGCGACGTTGCCACGAACAGGTCCCGCAGGCCGTCGTTGTCGAAATCGACAAACGCGTTTGCCCAGCCGCTCCGCGAGACAGTCAGGCCGTGCAGGCCGCTCAGCGCCGTCGCGTCTTCGAACAGCCCGTCGCCGCTGTTGCGGAACAGCGGAAAGGTCTGCCGGTCGAGAGCCGTGACGTGGATGTCGGGAAGCCCGTCATTGTCGTAGTCTCGGAAATCGACGCCCATGCTGGAAGTGGGGCTGCCATCGGAGGCGAGGCCTACCCCCGCTAGGAGGCCCGTCTCCTCGAAGGTTCCGTCACCAAGGTTTCGGAACAGGAAGTCTGCCTCCGTGTCGTTGGCGACGAAGGCGTCGACCCATCCGTCGAGATCGAAGTCAGCGAAGGCAACGCTCATGCCTTTGCCGACGTGACCGGAAATGCCCGACTCTTGCGAGACATCCTCGAACGTCCCGTCTCCGACGTTCCTGTACAGGGAATTCGGCAGCCCCTGGAAGTAAGTCGGGCTGCAGTAGATCCGAAGACCTCGGTCGCGATCCCCGCAGAATCGCTCGCTCCCGGGATCCCAGTCCAAGTAGTTCACCACGAAAAGGTCCAGCTCGCCGTCCCGGTCGTAGTCGAACCAGCCAGCCGCTACGGACCAATCTGCGCTTCCGATTCCGGCTTTGACCGTCACGTCCGAGAACTTGCCGCGCCCCTCATTGCGGAAGAGAATGTTCGAGCGGACTCCGGCAACGAAGAAATCGATGTCCCCGTCGTTGTCGTAGTCGGCCGCCGCAACCCCCATCGAGTACCCGCGCCCGGCAACGCCAGCCTGCTCAGTTACGTCAGCGAACCGCATGCCTCCCAGGTTCCGGTAGAGGCGGTTCCAGTGCCGCGCGCCGCGCTTCCGCCGGGAGGTGGCGTCCGCGCCATTGGTGAAGTAGATGTCGACCAAGCCGTCCGAATCGGCGTCGAACGCAGCCACCCCGCCCGGCACAGCCTCGATCATCCGCTTCTCGGACGTGGGCGGGCTCTCGAGCACGAAGTCCAGGCCTCTCTCCGAAGCAACGTCCCTGAATCGGATCTGTCCGACCGATTGCTGCGCTAGCGAGCAGACCAGGAGTCCGGCCGCTGCCGCGCAGCCGGCCGGCTTCGCAACTCGACCGACGCCGTTACGGAGGAGTGATTTCATTCGACACCGTGGCGGTAGGTCGCGCGGCGATTGCTGCACTGCGACGAGCGAGGGCGGACCGGGCGTCCGCCGGACGCCCGGCAGCCTGGTAGGCGCGGGAGAGCTGGAACAGCAGCCGCTCGTCCTCGCCGGCCTTCAGTGCCGCTTCCAGATGAGGAATTGCGTCGGGTCCGCGACCGGCCCGCAGATAAGCGGTGGCCAGCGATGCCCTCGTTCGAACGTCCCCTCCGTTCGAGCGAGCCGCCGCTTCGAGCAGCGGAATCGCTTCGTCGACCCGGCCGAGTTCTAGCATGGCGTCGCCAGCGTAGAAGCGGGCCGCCGCAGATTCCGGGCGGAGCCGCCGCAGGGCTTCGGCCTCGCGAATCGAGTCATTGCGCAGTCCGGCGGATCTGAGCGATCGCAGCAGGTTGCGTCGCAAGGCGGGGTCGGAGGGGTCAAGTGCGATCGCCTTGCGCCAAGCCTCGGCCGCGTCTTTCGACCGGCCGGCAAGGTCTTCGATCGATGCGAGCAAGCGGAACGCTGCGGACGATGGAGGTAGGGCTAGGAGATGCTCGTGGGCATCCCGTGCCTTGCGACTCAAAGCGCGGGCCCGCCAGTACAGCGATTCCGCTTTTGCCGCCCCTTCGGATTCGCGCAGGACGCGGTCGAAGTCGCCGATTTCGAACCAGCAGGCGAACTGGCGCTGCTCGCACGGGATTGCCGGGGGCCGCTTCGCCAGTTCGGCGACCGCCCAGTCGGCCCGGCCCGATTCCCTGTAGATCTCGGCTATCGCCTCGTGAATGCCCGGAGCATTCGGATCGAGCGCCCCGGCAGCCCGGAAATATCGGAACGCAGCTCGGAAACGCCGCTGGGCTTCTGCTGAGTGAGCCAAGAGCAAGAGGTGATACGCCGAGTCTGGGGCAGTGCGCTCCAATTCGTCGGCCACTTGGCTCGAAAGTGCCGTGTAACTCAGGCCAAGGCCCAGCCAAGCCCTGGGATTCGCGCGGTCGTGCGCCGCCAGTTCCTGGAAATCCGACGCGGCGCGGCCCGCCTGCCCGCTCCTCAGCAAGGAGTCGGCCAGTTCCAAGCGTGCGATCCTGCTGTCCGGGTCCAGTTCGACTGCCATCTGGAGCGGCTCGACGGCCAGCGCGGGCTGGTCCAGCTTCTGGTGCGAGATGCCGACGAGCAGCCACGCGGGTCCGTGATCGGGATGAGCCCGGAGGAACCGGTTCAGTTGCGCAAGCGCATCCGCGAACCTGCCGGACGAATACTGTGCGAGGCCCAGGTTGAGGGCCAAGCCCGGCTCCTCGGGGAACAGTTCCGTCAGTTGCCGATAGATCCGCTCGGCAGTCGCGAAATCGCGACTCTTCATCGCGGCGCTCGCCCGCTGGGCCAAGGCATCCGGCTCGGCGGGCTGGCCGCTGGCCATGCCGTGCATGCCGGCAAGCGCGAACACAGCCAGCCAATGGCGAACCCGCACCATTGCTGTCGATTATAGGAAGGGTCTCCGGGCGTGGCCCGGCAGGAGGTTCGCCGGCGCGGTGGGATTGCGGCCCGACAGCCAGAGAACCCAGCGGACCCAAGCTAGCTGTACCGGCACCTATACGTCGCTCGAAATCTTCGAACCGGGGGCATCTCCGAATCGAAATAATCTTCGAAGGACGATTGCTCGAGGCCGCATTCGAGTACGTACGACAGTTCCGCACGGCTGAGCGGCCAAGGCATGTCTCCCAAACCCTCGCTGTCGTCCCTAGCGCGTGCGATTACAAGCAAGGTGCCTCCAGGTGCGACGAACGAGGCAATTCGCTCGATTGCGGCAGGCCGCATTGCCCGCGGCATGACCTGGAGAGTGTAGGTTTCCTGGACAAAGTCAAATTTGCCAGAAAAGCCCGGCGGCGGGCTTAGGAGGTTTGCCACCGAGTACTCGACTGGGCTGTCCGGGAATCGGCGGCAGGCCATGGCGACCGCTGATTTCGAGATATCGAACGCAGTGACGGCAAAGCCTCGGCGGCCGAGCTCCTCAGCGTCGTCTCCGAGCCCGCAACCAACCACGAGAGCGGACCTGCCTTTCGCTTCTGTCCCTTCCCTGTCCAGCCATTCAACCAGATTTGGATTCGGCCTCGCGTCTGCCCAGGGAATGAGCGAAGATCCCGAATCAGTCGCTTGCGAGTACAGTTCCTCGAACCATTCCAACGGCCTGTCCTGTTGGATGGCCTCTTGGGCCAAGCGCTTCGCAAGGTTCCTGCCCACACGCTGAGTATCTCTAAGCCAGCGGGACCAGATGCGGGCAACTCAAGCAATATGCCGGCGAATCTCCCTCGCAGATCTGCGGGACCCGAAGAACCGCCGACACTGCGCAATTACAATGTTGTGGCCTGCCCGGCGCGCCGGGGCAAGTGAGGGCGGATTGAGCAAACGGATCTCGGAGGCTTCATGCGGCAACGGGTTCGGCCTCTTCGCTGGAGTTGCCGGTGCTGCAATCCTTTTGGCTGTCCCCGTCCAAGCGGCGGAACCAGATGGTGAGGCGGTCTACCGCGAATCCTGCGCCGCATGTCACGAGAGCGGCGAGAATCGCGCGCCAGCACTCGATGCATTGCGTCTGCTCTCCCCTGAAGCGATTCTCTCTTCCCTGCAGGACGGGAAAATGGCCTATGTCGGCGAGACGCTGCCCGCGGGATATGCCGCATCTGTAGCGTCGTTCCTCGGACGAGGGACCGGCCTTCTGTCGGATCGAGCAGTACAGACATGCCCCGACGCTCCCTGGTCTGACCCCTTCGGCGGCCCCCGATGGATCGGATGGAGCGCTGACATGTCAAACACGCGATTCCAGTCAGCTGACTTCGCGCGCATCGATGTCAGTTCAGTGCCCAAGCTGCGGCTTCGCTGGGCCTTCGGCCTGCCCGATTCAGACCGAGCCCGAGGGCAACCTACGATTGCCGGCGGACGTGTGTTCCTAGGCGCGCGGAACGGCCGCGTCTACGCCTTGGACGCCGGGTCGGGCTGCACAGTCTGGGAGTTTGAGGCGCTTTCGGAGGTGCGCACCGCGGTGCTGCTGTCCCCTCCCGGTCCCGACGGACGCAACGCACTGTACTTCGGGGACACCCAGGCCAACCTCTACGCGGTTGACGCTTCCAGCGGGAGGCAGATCTGGAGGACGAAAGTCGATGACCACAGGGCCGCAACCCTGACCGGTTCTCCAGTGCTGTTCGAAGGCCGGCTGTACGCCGGGGCTAGTTCGATCGAGGAATTCACAGGATCCGTCGCCAAGTACCCCTGCTGCAACTTCCGGGGAAGTCTGTCCGCGATCGACTCTTCCAACGGCGAGAGGATTTGGAAGACTCACACGATTCCCGAGGAACCCGCGCCGCGTCGGCCCAATTCGCGAGGCGTCATGCAGCAGGGCCCATCGGGAGCGGGGATCTGGTCGGCGCCCACGATCGACGCTAAGTTGCGACGGGTCTACGTCACGACCGGCGACAACTACTCGGACCCGCCGACGGACGACAGCGACGCGATCATCGCCTACGATCTCGAAACCGGCAAACGAATCTGGTCGCGGCAGTTCACCGAGGGCGACGCCTACAACATGGCCTGCAACGCGCGCGCGGACGGGTCGAACTGCCCTGAAGCGGATGGCCCCGACTTCGATTTCGGCGCCTCGGCGATGCTCGTGGAACTGGATGGGGGGGAGCGCCTTTTGATTGCAGGGCAGAAGTCGGGAATGGTGCATGCGGTGGACCCGGATCGCAACGGCGAGATCGTATGGCAGAGACGTGCCGGCGAGGGCGGCAAGCTAGGAGGGATCCAGTTCGGCCCGGCCGCGGATTCCCGCAACGCATACGTCGCGGTCTCCGATTACCGTGGCCCCAGGCCTGACTCGGTGGGAGGGATCACAGCCTTGCGTCTCTCGGACGGCGAGGTCGTGTGGCACCGGCCCGGCTTTCGCTGCGCGGCCGCCCGCAAGAGGTGCTCGCCGGCCCAGTCAGCGGCGGTCACGGTGATTCCCGGGACGGTGTTTTCGGGATCCCTCGACGGCTACATCCGCGCGTACTCGACCGAAGACGGGGACGTGCTGTGGAGCTACGATACCGTTCGGGAGTATCCCAACACGGTAAACGGCGTTTCCGCCAGGGGCGGCTCGCTCAACGGGCCCGGACCGGTGATCGTCGACGGCATGGTGTACGTGAACTCGGGTTACGGCCAGTTCGGCTCCATGCCCGGCAACGTCCTCCTCGCGTTCGGCGCCGATCGCGAGTGAAGTCTCGCAGCTGGTTGGGCCGATTCAGTGAAGCGGGCGGGGGCACGGTTCAAGGCCCGCCAGGGCGGTCCAAGGCACCCTACGGCGTTCGTGCGTACGCGACGCAAGGATCCGATTCGCCGACATGGGCTGATCGGGGCCCGAACCGGGGCCGCACTGCTTGTTTCGCCCGTGGAGCCGATACTCGATCGTCGCGCGGCTCAACCCTATGGTCTTGTCGATGAGAAGAACAGTGTCCTGTGTTGTTTGAAACGCCCCGTCCTCGGAATGCCAACCGGCCTGCCGCTTCCGTGTGTGCCCGCGATGCGTAGCCGTTCGATCGGGCCGTGTTAGCGGCTCGAGGGCGGTGGCTCGGGAACGGAGCCGGTCCGCGCCGCCGAGGGCCGGATGGAATCGACGCCGGCAGACAGTCCCGGAGCGGCCGGGCTGGCTGCTATGCTGCTCCTGAGAAAGGACGTCCCCGCGCTCTCATGGCAACCAGGACACTGCCCGCGAAGCGGCCCGCCGCCGCCATCGAGTACCCGTACTCGGATGGCACGGCGATGGCCGAGAGCCCGCGGCACGTGGACGCGATCCTCTATGCGCTCGCGACCTTGCGCAACCGGTTCGCGGGCTCCCGCTTCGTGCAGGTCGGGGCGAACATGAACCTGTACTACGAGGAAGGCAGCAAGGAAGAGAAGCTGGTGCCGGACCTGTTCGTGGTGCGGGGCCTGGCGGCGCTGCCGGAGACGTCCTACAGGGTCTGGGAGGCGGGCCGCCCGCCGGGCTTCGTGCTGGAGGTGGCCTCGCCCTCGAGCGAGGAGCGGGACCGGGGCGTGAAGCGGGCCCTGTACGCGTCGATGGGCGTGGCGGAGTACTGGCGGTTCAACCCGGCCGGGGCGCTGGAGGGCGCCTCGGAAGCGGGGCAGAGGTTGGAGGGGAGCGCCTTGGAGGGCCTAGGGTACGAGCCGCTGGCGCGGGGAGCGGACGGATCGATCCGCAGCGAGGTGCTGGGACTGGACGTGCGAGTCGACAGCCGGCCGGGTCTGGGGCACCTGCTGAGGTTCCGGGACCCGGGGACGGGCGAGGACCTGCTGACATTCGAGGAATCGGAACAAGGCCGGATCGAAGCGGAGAGGGCTCGGGTCGAGGCGGAGAGGGCGCGGACCAAGGCAGAAGGGGCTCGGGTCGAGGCAGAAAGGGCGCTGGGCGCGGCGAAACAGGCCGCCGAGTCCGAGATTGCTCGTCTCAAGGCCCGGATCGCAGAGCTGCAGGCAGGTCGCCTCAGCGGCACGGAGGGCAACCCGTAGCGTCGAACCTCCGCTGAAACGCTTGCTGGACCCGTCGGGCTTGGAACGCGGAGCTTCCCGGCGAACGCCGCGTCGCGGCGTTCGACATCCTCGGCACTTCCGAAACGCATTGCCGGTGTCTGGTCGGACTGCTTCGGATTACGCGACGACACCAGCCCACACCACGGCCGCCCCGAACGCTTACCACGATGCAATGATCGCCCCTTTGGCAATCGCCCTCGAAGCCCTTGTCCTCGCAGATCTTCTCGGATCCCTTTCAGTCGAGCTGACGCCCGGCTCGCTCGCCCCAGTTGGTCTGCGGCGAGACCTGCCGGGATCAAGCCTTCCACGTAGCCGGCCCTCTGTCCGTTCCCGATCGTGAACGAGAGCGACGCCTGATCTCGGCGTTGAGTCAGCTGCGACACTCGGACTCGAACGTTCGAGATCTTGGACCTTGACCGCGAGACCCTTCGGGCGGGCTGTCGCGGCGGCCGCAACCTACGGGGGGAGTGCGGGTCGTCCCTGGACCCGGCCGCGAAGGATTAAGACCTCACGCCGCCTCTTCTGCCGAGCGTCGACCCCATGTCGATGGTTCGCGCAAGTCCCTCCCGACAGTGCCAGGAGCTAGAGGCTGCTACTGTATGGACTAGGAGTCCACTCGAACCATGCGCTACCCCGAACCGCTGATCTACCCGATGCGGGAAGAATTGACCAAGCACGGCGTCGAAGAAGCACGCACGCCGGAAGACTTGGACCGGATTCTCGCTCCTGGCAGCGGCAGCGTCCTCGTAGTCGTGAACTCGGTCTGCGGCTGCGCGGCCGGATGCGCCCGTCCCGGCCTCGTGCTCTCGCTCAACAGCGAAACCCGTCCGGACGCCGTCGCCACAGTCTTCGCCGGTGCCGACTTGGAAGCAACCGCGTACTTGCGGCAGAAGCTCTCAATGTTCCCGCCGTCATCGCCGTCATTCGCGCTGTTCCGTGACGGAGAGCCGGTCTACATGATGCACCGGTACCAGATCGAAGGCCGGGAAGCAGTGGCGATCGCTGAATCATTGCAGCAGGCCTACGCGTCCCACTGCGTCACGGCAACAGCCGAGGCCGTCTAGCTGGGTACCGCCTCACGCCGCCTCGAGCGCATTCGCCTCGTGCAGGCGTTCTTGGACCCACGTCTTAACGCGCTCGACAGAGCGTCGCTTGACTTCCTCGTAGCCTCGGATTTCGCGAGGGGCAGCGGCAATCTCCTCGACGGCGTCGACCGTTCCCTCGGAGAGCCCTTCGATCAGCCCGTCCACAAGTTCCCGATACCAGACGACGAGGTCACGTTCTTCCCGACGCGAGGCCAGCCAGCCGAAGGGGTCGAGCGGCGTCCCGCGAAGGACCTTTCCGCGCGCCAGCAGGCTCAGGAACGGCCGGACCCAAGGTCCGAACGCCATCTTGTTCCGAAACCCGAACCGGCGCAGCAGCGGAGGATGCAGGTGGTAAACGACCCGTCGGGGCTGCGCGAAGGTGCCAGCAACCTGCTCGTCGAATGACGGATCCGTCAGCAGTCGGGCCACCTCGTACTCGTCCTTGTAGGCCATGAGCTTGTGGAGGTTCCAAGCCACTGTGCGTGCGAGCTTCTCGCTACCGGGCCTGACTCGGGACTCGGCTTCCCTCACGCGCTCGACAAAGCGACGGAATTCCGAGGCGTAAGCGAAATCCTGGTACGCCGTCAGTTCGCGCTCGCGGTGTTCGAGCAGCGCCTCGAGCGACTGGGGCACGGCAGCTGTCGGAGCCACCGGAAGAAAGGGTCGCAGCAAAGCAGGGTCGCACGCATGTTGCCGGCCCCACGCAAACACCTCGAGGTTCCGCTTCACCGCAACGCCGTTCAAGCGAACCGATTGCTCGATCGCTTCCGCAGAGAGCGGCAGGAGACCCTTCTGGTACGCCACGCCGACGAGGAACATGTTGCTGAAAATGTGCCCGCCGAATAGCGTCTCGGCCAGCGCGGACGCATTGACGAACTCGCAATCCTCGCGACGCGTCCCCCGGCGGATGGCCTCGAGATAGCCGCCGTCCGGAGAGAGCACGGTGAGGCCCTTGCGAATCGCCTCGCCGGTCAGGATCTCTTTCGAGTTGACCAGGGCAACCGTTCTGTCCGGGTCGCAACACTGGAGGTTTTTCGGAAATGCCGCTCCGACCAAGTCAAATCCGAGCAGGACGTCGGCACATCCCGGCGGGATGCGCTGGGACGCTTCGATCCTGGATTCGCTGATCGTGATGTGCGCGACCACCGCCCCGCCCTTCTGCGCCACGCCGGTCTGGTCGAGAGTAATCGCCTGCAACCCGTCGATGCGAGCCGCCGTCGCCAGGAGGGCGTTCACGGTGACGACGCCCGTACCGCCCACGCCGGGCATCAGGATGTGATAGCCATCGCCGGACTTCGCCTTGCTCTTGGGCTCCGGCAGGCTCAGCTCGGGCAATTCCGGCAGAGGCTTGCGCCGCAAGCCGGACCCCGGCTCGGTCTCGACCGACACGAATGACGGGCAGTCGCCCCACGTGCAGGTGTAGTCGGTGTTGCAGGAGGACTGATGGACCCGGGTCTTTGGGCCGAAGTCCGTGTCGACCGGCAGCAGGGAGACGCAATTCGCCTCGGCCACGCAATCCCCGCACCCCTCGCAGACTCGCTCGTTGATCAGGATTCGTCGGGTGGGCTGGGGCAGAACGCCGCGGCTGCGCCGGCGCCGCTTCTCAGCCGCGCACAGCTGGTCATAAATCATGACCGAAACGCCCTTGACCTTCTCCAGTTCGGCCAGCACCTCTTCCAGTTCCTCGCGGGGACGGAACTCCGCCGAAGGAGCCAAGCTGGACTCGCCCTGGTACTTGCCCGGATCGTCGCTTAGTACGACGATCTTGCGAATTCCCTGGGCCTCCAACTCGCGAGTCAGTGCCGGCACTGGCAGGGCGCCCGCCGGGTCCTGCCCGCCCGTCATTGCAACTGCATCGTTGTAGAGGATCTTGAACGTGATATTGACGCCCGCCGCTACGGCCGCCTGGACTGCAAGGCGCCCGGAGTGGAAGTAGGTTCCGTCGCCGAGATTCTGGAAAAGATGCTTGGTCCCGGAAAATGGCGCCACGCCGATCCACGACGCCCCCTCCGAACCCATTTGGAAGAGGAATTCTATGCCTCGCCCGGCATCTCGCATCAGACCCGCCATGCCGTGGCATCCAATGCCGCCGCCCGCTAGCTGCCCTTCAAGGAGCAACGTGGATCGATTGTGGGGGCAGCCGGAGCAATAGCTCGGCGTGCGGGCGCCGCGCCCGGGCCGGTAACCGGGGGTCTTCGCGAAATCCTCCTCCGAGGTGCCACGCTGGGGCAGCAGGCGCGCCACCGGCCCCAAGAACTTGCTGAGCGCCAAGGCAATCATGCCGGCGTCAAGCTCGCCGGGCGAAGGGAAAAGCGTCTCTCCGGCAGCGTCCTTCTTCCCGAAGACGGACGGGCGGTCGGCCCGGTCGTACAGCAGCTCGCGAAGCTGCAGCTCGACAAACGAGCGCTTCTCCTCCACAACAACGACCGTTTCAAGACCGCGGGCGAACTCGTCGACAATCGTCGGCTCCAGCGGATACGACATCCCCAGCTTCAGAATCCGCACGCCTGCCCCGCGAAGCTCCTCGTCGCCGATCTGAAGCAGTCGCAGTGCCGACATGAGATCTGCGTAGCTCTTGCCGGTCGTGACGATGCCGAGCCGGTCCGAGCGGCTACTGGCTGCAATTCGATTCAGGCCGTTCGCCCGGGCGAACTCGCGCGCGGCCTGCAAGCGGTGCTCGTGAACCTCGGCTTCCAGACTCAGGCTGTAGGGAACGACGAGCATCAGGCCCATCGTCTTGCGATAGGGCTCGCCGTCGATCAGCACTTCCGGCAGTTCCACCGGGCAGCGGTCGGGCCCGAACTCGACGATTCCTCCGCCGTCGCAGATGTCCGTCGAAAGCTTGAGCCCGGACCAGGCCCCGCTGAATCGCGACATTGCAATGCCGTAGAGGCCGAAGTCAAGAACCTCCTGCGTACTGGAAGGGTTCAGCACGGGAACGGCGCAGTTATAGAGAGAAAGCTCGCTCTGGTGCGGAATCGAAGAGCTCTTCGATACATGGTCGTCGCCAGCGAGAGCCAGGGCGCCGCAGTGCTCCCCGATGCCGGCGAAGTTCGCGTGTCGCAGAGCGTCGCCGCTCCGGTCGAGGCCCGGGCCCTTGCCGTACCAGATGCCAACGGCCCCGTCGTAGAGCGGCTCGGGAAATGACTGGAACAGCTGGCTTCCCATGACCGCCGCCATGGCCAGTTCCTCGTTGATGCCGGGCACGAACCGAATCGAGCGCTCGCCCAAGAAGTTCGCGGCGCGCTGCAACGCGAGATCGTAGCCACCGAGAGGCGATCCCTCGTACCCCGAGATCATGCACGCAGTTCGCAAGCCTAGGCGACTGTCGCGGCGCATCTGCTCGATCGGCAACCGGACCAAGGCCTGAATTCCCGACATATAGGACGCTCCCGATTCGAGCGCGTACTTGTCGTCTAGCGATATAGAGCGAATCGGCATGGCCTGCGTTTCCTGCGGCTGCACTGCGCCCGACAGAACCGGGCTGAGGCGCGTTGGGCTCCCGGCCGCGCGTCCCCGGCGAACAACTGCGCGAACGTCATGCACGGAGATTCGCGACGATTGACCGATGCGAGCACACGGTAGCGCCCGATGCGGAGTAGCAGCGCCAGTTCGCAACTCACTCACCCGCAGTAGGCGTTGTGCAGCTTGACGAAAGGATTATCGCGCATTGAGCCGTCCGCGTACTCCTCGTTCAAGAGAGCGATCTCCTCGGGAATAGCGTATCTCTCGCTGACACCGGCCGTTTCGGGTAATGCGCGCGGGAATTCGAAGGGCGATGTTTCTGAGGGAACGCCGGGGGATCGGAATCTGGCAGTCTCAGGCGCGGGTATCGCCCCTCGTTCGGCGGCGGGGAACGGCACTGCGCACTAGGTAGAAGCAGTCTCCGTCCCGGAGCACATTGAAATCATCACCGAATGTACGGACGGAGCGCGCTACGATTTCCCGATCGAATGCGAAACCGGTCTGAAATCCCTACGCGGCAGCACGAGCCGCCAGAGTCTCGGAAATCAGCGCAGCCGTCGCCTCGGTCATCGCGCACGTTCGCGGGGACGCTGTCCCCGCCGCGGCCGCCGGTTCTCTCGAGACTGCGGGCCGTCTCGCCTGCGGGGTCTTGCGCCAGCCTCTCCGGCCTCGACTCGAGCGAGCGCATCTCTTCCCAGTCCGGCTGCGAGATGGTCCATCAGTTCGCGCTGCAGCCCGGCGGCCAAGTCCGGGTATTCAGAGGCAACGTCGTGGGTCTCTTGAGTGTCAGTGCTCACATCGAACAGGGATGCACTGTCCTCTCCCCAGGAATAGAGCAACTTGAAGTTCCCGGCCATGATCGCAGCCTGAGGGCCTGCGTCCCGGCCCCGAGCCTCGGCGAAGAAGAACACCAACCTATCTATCGGCCGTTCGACGCGTTGCTCGCACCCGCTTAGGAGAAGAGGCTTCCAGCTCCCCCCTTCAATCCCGGATGGAGGTACTGTCCCAGGGGACGCGAAGTCGAGGATCGTTGGCAGCAAGTCGTACGCGACAACCGGGGTGTGGCAATACGCGTCCTCTGCGACGCCTGGCCCGCGCACCACGAGGGGAACGCGCAGTCCGCCCTCCGTTACATTCGTCTTGCCGCCGCGCAGGTAGCGCGTAGGGCCGCCGTTGTCGGACATGTAGACCACGAATGTGCGGTCACGAATGCCCAGTTCGTCAATCTTCGCCAAGGTCATGCCAACCGCCCGGTCGAAGTCCTCGGCCATGGCGGCCCGGGTCGGGTCGCGGTGACGTCGCCCCGGTGTCCGAGCTTGCCACCTCTCAAGGGTGTCCGGCAGCGATTGGTTGCTGCCGTGCACCGCATAGTGCCAGAGCTGCAGGTAGAACGGATGACCGGTATCAACGCTGTCCTGCATGAAGCGATTGCCCTTCTCGGTCAGCTCGAACATGCGTTTCGGATCTCGGGGGTCGGAAGATTCGCCGTCCTGGTTCTGGGTAATCTTGCCGTCATCGCTGTCGAATCCGAGCTCGCGCTGCGTTCGAGTGAGCTGCCACTTGCCGTACGTCGCGGTTCGGTAAGCGGAGTTGGCTTGCTTGAGCGCGTTTGCGAGGGAGTTGCGGGAATCCGCGCTCAAGTGCGCGGCGGTGCGCTTGTCGGGGGCATTCAAGCTGGCGGTAGTCATGCCGAAGGTGATGGCGTACCTGGACGGTTCGCACTTCGGCGCCGCTGCATAGGCACGCGAGAACGCCATCCCCTCGAGGGCCAGGCGGTCAATGTTCGGCGTCTGGTGATAGTCGCTGCCGGACTCGGGCAGATTCCGGACCATGCGCTTGGACAGGCCGTTCCAAGCTTGGTCGTCGGCAAGGATGAAGACGAAATTGGGAGGGGAGGCGGCGGCAGTCGATAGAGCCACGGCCGCCATCAAGGCGAATCGAACAATCACTGGCAGTCTCCCGTGCAGTTTGGCGCGGCGCCGAACGAGTACGTGGTCCGCCCATTTCCTCCTTCGACTCCTTCGCGGCGGGACTGCACGAGTTCAACGAGAGCTGCCTCCGGGGACACTGTGACACGCACGTGCCCCGGCCCGCCGACCACGTCCCCATGCTCGTACTGACCGTCGACAACCCGCGGTGGCCCGTATCGGTCCAGCCCCGGCTGCGGAACCAGGAGGTACACGATGCCGTCTAGATCTTCCTTCGCGAACACGTGGTCGTGGCCGTGGAACACGATCGTCACGCCGGTCTCGACCAGCAGTTGGTGAATCGTCTGGCCCCAGCCTGGACGACGGTCGTCGAATTCATATGCGCCCTCGAGGCTTCGGCCACCCCATTCGAACAAGCCGGCGGCCGAGACTCCGCCCCGGGCCGCCTGGTTAATGCCGCCTACGAGATGGTGGAGGAAGACGAACTTGAACCTAGCCTTGCTCGACCGCAAGGTCATGGCAAGCCAGCGGAATTGATCCTCACCCAGCGTGCGGGCCCAAAGACTGCTGCCTGGCCGAACGCGCGCAGTCGCCCAGAACGGATCCAACGCGACGAATAGCGCGTCTCCCCATTCCCACGAATAGTAGTTTCCACGGTGGGCGGCACCGTCTGACGGCGTGGCGAAGTAGGTGTCGCGCTGCTCGCGTGCCCAGCCTCCCATTGCGCCCCTCCTGCTGCCCTCGCCATCGTGATTCCCTGACACGAGAAAAACCGGCGCGACCGTGCCGATCAGGCCGAAGTAGTACCGTTGCGCAAGATACTGCGGCAACGAAGCCCTGTAATCGCTACGCCGCTTGTCCGTCATGAACGTGTCGCCGAGGTCGATGTGGAAATCCGGGGCAGCTGCCCTCGCGTTCCGCAGCGACGCTTCGTAGAGGCGCGGATCCGTCCGCGCGTCCAAGTGGGAGTCGGACTGCACGGTGAACACGAAGGTGTCGCCTTGCGGGCGGCCCGTCCGGAACGTGAATTCGTCCGATGCGCGGAACGCCTTCGCCGAGTTGTTCCTGCCGTGCCAGCGGTAGAAATACTGCGAGTTCGGCGCGAGGCTGTCTAGAACTATCTCAGTCGGCACTCCTTGCTCGAGTCGAACGGTGTCCGACCGGCCAACATGCTCGCCCTGGCGAGTGCCGTATTCGATGTAGCCTTCGAGCGGCGAATACGCGAGTATGCTCGCAGTGACGGAAGTGTCGGTTGGGTTCCCGAGGACGATGTCGTACGGACGCTGCGGCACCTGGGTACGGAATGCGTCCAATGTCTCTCGACGCCCTCGGCCTCCCGCACGCTCGCCACGCTGGGCGACCTGTGCCATAAGGAAGCTCGCGGACCGCGCCTGAGGAGACGGTGACAGTGCCGCAACGTTGGTGAGGGACCAGGCAGCAAGGACAAGAGCGCAGCATGCCGCCATCTGCCAAGCGGCCCGTCCCCGTCGCAGAACCCGCCAGGGCAGACGGGTCAGGCTTCGGGACAGCTGTCGGGGGAGGGCGAGGCGGCGGGCGGAAGGGATCGAGGGACATTCCGCAGCATCATGGGGCACCAGCGAGCCCAGCTTCACGGCGATTGGATCGGATACGTCGGTTTCCACGCCCGGGAGAACACCGTTTCGATGACCAAGCATCACACTGATCGTCAGGTTCGGGCGACGCTCAGTCAATGCTCCTAGGTCGCGATAGCAGGTATTTGCCACAGGTTTTACAGAATCGGAACGCTCTAGGAGGCTGGCCTGCCGACGATCCGCTGCCGCCGCTCAAGCGGCTCGGCCGGGGTGAAGCGGACGCGCCGCAATCGGGACCCCGGTCGGCTTCGCCCGCACATAGGGCAGCCGGAATCCGCCTGGGCCAAGACCTTGCCTGGTCGTCGAGTGGTAGTCGGAGAACCGCCGCGCGTGTATTTCCTGCAGCGTCATCGGTGCCCGAAATGACCGCGCTCAGGCGCGTTGCGCTCCTGGCCGCCCATCCTCGACGACGAACTCCGCCAGTGTTTCGCGCGGGGATCCCCGGCGCGTGACCGAGTCGAGCACCCGGTAGCGTGCGGTGAAGAGCTGCGGCGTCAACTCGCAACTCACGTAGCCGCGCTGGGCGTTGTGCAGCTTGACGAACGGATTGTCTCGCATCACGCCCTCGGCGTACTTCGCGTTCGGGCCGCCATCGCCGCCGGAACTGATCGAAGTCCCGACAAACTCGGTCGCCAGGACCCGCGAGGACGGATCGTCAAAGTCCGCCACGAGATCGTTGACCCAGTTACTGTGGATGTCGCCAGTCAGGACGACAGGATTGCGCGTGCGGCTTTCGTCCAGGAATGCCAGCAGGCGGTCTCGCGAGGCGTCGTAACCGGCCCACTGGTCCATGCTGTAACCGATTCCTTCGCCGGGCACGCGATCTACTCGGGCCATCATGATCTGCTGGGGCAGGACGTTCCAGGCGGCCCGCGAACTTCTCATTGCGTCGAAGAGCCAGTCCCGCTGTTGGGCTCCCAGCAGGGTCGCGTTCGGATCCGACATCCCTTCGCAAGGAGGCTGCGTGCGGTCGCCGCAAGCTTGGTCGGTCCGGTACTGACGTGTGTCCAGCACCGCGAACTGCGCGAGCCGGCCGAAAGCCAAGCGGCGGTACAGCATCATCGAGGAGCCCCTAGGAACCTGGGCTGCCCGCAAGGGCATGTGCTCGTAGTACGCCTGATACGCCGAGGCTCGGCGCTCAAGGAAGTCCTCCCGGCGCACCTCTGGCTTCTCAGACACGTCCGCTGCGTAGTTGTTGTCCACCTCGTGGTCGTCCCAAGTGACGACCCATGGGCAAGCAGCGTGCGCGTTCTGCAGATCACGGTCCGTGCGATACAGCGAGTACCGATTGCGATAGTCGTCTATCGAAGACAGTTCTCCGCCTTGGTGCGCGCGGACGCGCGGGTTGGACCTGCCCTCGTAGATGTAGTCGCCTAGGTGGAAGACCAGATCGGGACTCTCCCTAGCCAGGTGCTCGTAGGCTGTATAGAACCCGGTTTCGTAGTGCTGGCACGACGCGAACGCGAACGCGAGACGGCCGGGTTCGGACTGCTCTGCCGGCATGGTGCGCGCACGTCCGACAGGGCTCTCGTCGTCTCCCGCCGCGAAGCGGTACCAGTACCAGCGGTCGGGGGCAAGGCCGGAGGCCTCTACATGCACGGAGTGCGCGAGCCGGGGATCCGCCACCGAAACTCCCGACTGCACGACCTGCCGGAACCGGTCATCCGCCGCGATTTCCCACCTGACGTCGATCTCCTCGGCACCCAGACCCCCTCCCGCGAGCGGCTCGGGAGCGAGTCGTGTCCAGAGGACGAATCCGTCGGGGCCTGGATCGCCCGAGGCAACTCCGAGCGTGAAGGGGTTGGACTTGAACACGGGCTTGCGGCGCTGCGCCCCGGCCCGGAGTGCGAGAACGGGAATAGCCGCCCGAAAGATGAAATGGCGCCGGTCGACGGACATACTACATACTACATTCGTGGCGGCCAGCCCTAGCAGTTTGGTCGAGGGAATGCGATTGGGCTATATTCTTTGTTTGGAGGCGAATTTATGATTATTAGAGCGTTCGGCTTTTCGCTGGCTCTCGCAGCCGCATTTCTGGCAGGTACGTTGGTTCCCGCCGCAGAGAGCCAATCCGGCAAGCGGCACTTTTTGAGAATCGACTACATGAGTATCCCGCCGGGCCAGAGCCTCAGGTACCGCAGTCTGGAAACTGAACTCTGGAAACCGGTCCATCAAGCACGAGTCGACAAGGGATACATCACTTCGTGGCGGCTGTACGGCCACCACTTCCCTGGCGGCGGGCAGGACTACCAGTACGTCACCGTCACTGAATTCCCGTCCCTGCAGTCCATGGACGAGCTCCACTACCCAGAGCTCTTCCAGGAAGTCCACGGACAGGACTACGACACAAGTATCACGAAGGAGACAATGGAGTCCAGGACGCTGACCCACACCGACATCTGGGCGCTGATCGATTCGGTGGCCGCCAAGTCAGGCGACTGACGAAAGAATGTGATGCGCGTCGCGATGAACACCAGGAAAGGTTCGGTTTCAGCACCGAGCGGCTAGCACCCAGCAGCCCGACCGACTTAGAAGGTTCGACATGAAGATCCCGCACAACACCCAGTTGGCTTCGGCCGTCCTCGCAATCGCGTCTCTGACGGCGTCTCACTGCACGGTCGGCAAGTACCCGCCTGACGAGCACAACGAGGTCGCGAAGCCGTTCATACACGACAGTGCCGCCGTGGACCCGCTAGGAGTCCTGATGGCGGGCAGCACGAGCGTCAAGACCGGCCAGGTGTTCAATCTCTCGGCCGAGATGCTGGAGGGTGGAACGGAGGTGCCGATGCTCAGTGCCCTGCCCGACTACAGCTCCGACGCTCGGGCGAGCCAGGAAGCACTCTACGACTCCCTCGTAGGCCCGTTCACGGCGCCGCTGGATTCCGAGGAGGGCTTCGACAGCTCGAAGCTCCCGCCGGTACTCTGGACCGAGCACGGGACCCTGCTAAACCGCGCTGAGCGGAGCCTGCTACGACTAAGGGACGAGAAGGCGTACGAGAACAATCCGCTTGCCTACATCGAGCAGTTTGGCCTGCTTCTGTACGGGCCCCTGGAGCTCAACTATGCTCCCGAGAACGACCGGTTCGCCGCAATCGTGCAGCGCCTTTCCAAGTCTCCGGCGTTTCTGCAGACCGCACAGTCCAACCTGCGCTCCTCCTCCGCAGTCCGCATTGCGGCCGCCCGGGAAGCAACGCAGGGCGTGATCAACCTGATTCGCAACGATATTGCCGAAGCGATGCCGCCGAGCATGAAGTCCGACTTCGAGGCTGCTGCGGACGGAGCCGTGGCGGCGCTCGAAGCTTACCGGAATTCGCTCGGCGACCTGCCGTCATCCGACGACTGGCGCTTGGGTGAGTCGCTCACGCATCGCAAGCTGGAGCTCGACACGGGCCGTGCGCAACCGCCGCTGCGAACCATGATCGAAGACGTAGACGAGGACTTCGAGTCCGCGCACTCGTCGCTAGTCAGCGCCGCCGAGCCGATCAACAGGCGCATCTACGGCGGGAGCCGGCCCCGCGACGACTACCGCCTGGTCAACGACGTGCTCGAGGTGCTGGAGGGCGAGAATCGCGCCCGCAGCAACCAAGGCATGATGGACCTGATGACGAAGGATACCGACGAGGCGCGCAAGATCTGCAACGACGAAGAGATCGCGCCGGTGCCGGACGAACTGCAGCTGCGCGTCGTGCAGACGCCGGAATTCATGCGCCCGACGGTCCCTCTGGCCGGCGGACTCGGACCGACGGCGGCGCCATCCGACAATACCGCGATTGTCTGGCTCACTCCGGCCCCGGCGGACGCATCCCGCGCCGAGGTGAGGGATCGGCTGACAACGAACAACACCCACCAGGTCAAGCTGCTGGCGCTGCGGTACGGCATTCCCGGCTACGCCCTGATCGGGTCTCTCTCGTCCGGCATGGAATCGGTCCAGCAGAAGCTCACGCACCTAGTGAATCCGCTGCCGAGCTTCATCCACGGCTGGCCGATATACATCACGGAGACGACCGTCGGGACTGCCTACACAGGCGACGTCGACTTCATCTGGCAAAAGTACAAGCTGCAGACCATCGGCGCCGCGCTGGTTGACATGCGGATGCATGGCGAGGACCTGAGCCCGGCGAACGCCGTGCAGTTCCTGACACGAAGGGCGTACATGGAGAGCAGCGCAGCGCGAGCGCTCGTGCGTTCGATCGAAGTCAACCCGACGCAGGCTGCGTCCACGTATCTCGGATGGCTGGGATGGCGGCAGTTGCGGGCGCATTACCAGGAAACCACGCAGGACTTCAGCCTCACTTCCTTCCACGGCAAGGCGATTCGCACCGGCTCGATGCCGCTGGTCGAGTTCTCGTACGCTGTGAGCGATGCCAACGGCCGCCTGTCCCTCGAGCTGGAGGAATAATTGGGCATCCTGCCGGCGGGGCGTCGCACGCACAGCGCCTCGGCGGCAGGATCGTGCATAATAGGAGGAATGGCGTCTGTGGACGCTCAATAGACCGCGTGGCCTCGTCGCAGCACCGGATCGATCCGGCTAGCTGCCAGGACGCGGAGCGCCTCCGGAGAAACGAACCGTGCCGAAACTCAAATCTCATCGAGGCGCCGCCAAGCGCTTCCAACTGACCGGAACCGGAAAAGTCAGGCGTCGGCACTCGTTGAAGAACCATATTCTGACGAAGAAGACGAGCAAGCGGAAGCGCCATCTGCGCAAGGGCGCGGAAGTCAGTCCGGCCTTCGCAAAGGCCGTGCGCAGGATGATCTCCTGTTAGAGCGGCAGCGAGCCCGCCGAGCCCCGTGCCACGACGCTAGCCGCCGCCCGCAGCCCCGAAGGAGGAAACCGTGCCAAGAGTCAAGCGAGGGAATCATCGACTGAAGAAGCGCAAGCGCGTACTGGCGAAGGCCAAAGGCTATTACCTCGCAAAGAGCAAGCTGTACCGCTACGCCCGCGAGGCAGTGAACCGGGCCGACCAGTTCGCGTATATCGGGCGCAAGCTCAAGAAGCGCGACTTCCGCACGCTCTGGATCACCAGGATCAGCGCCGCGGCGCGATCGCATGGATTGAATTACAGCCGCTTCATTCGGGGAATCAAGGACGCCGGCATCGACCTGAACCGCAAGATGCTGGCAGAGATGGCCGTCAGGGACCCGGCGGGCTTCGGCCAGCTAGTCGCCAAGGCAAAGGAAGCGCTGGCCGAGCCGGACGCCGGGACCGCCTAGTCCGGCGGTCCTCGAACCGCGCAGGGCAACGTGTCAATCGTAGAGAAGACCGGACGGCCTATCGCCGACCTCATTGGCGAAGGCGACTCGCCCGCAGGCCTCTACGCTGAATTGCTCGCCGCCTTCGAGGACGAGCGGGGTGCCGCAACCGCCGAGCCGCAGGCACGAGCGCTGCGGAACCGCTGGCTGGGTCGCAAGAGCGGTATCCTCGCGGCAACCAACGAACGCTGGCTGAAGGCGGCCCCGCGCGATCTCAAGCCGACCGTCGGCAAGCTGCAGAATCTCCTCCGCAAGAATCTGGAGGCGGCCGTCAAGCAAGCCGTTCGAGGGGCTTCGGCGCGGGACCACTCGGACCCAGGGCTGGATCCGACGCTGCCGGGCCAGGAACGCGTTCTCGGCGCGGTCCATCCTGTGCGGATGGCGCTCGAGGAGGTGCTGGATATCTTCCGCCCTCTGGGATACAGCGTCGCAGAGGGGCCGGAAATCGAGACGTTCTTCTACAATTTCGAGGCGCTCAACTTCCCGCCGGACCACCCGGCCGTGGACGAGATGGACACGCTCTTCCTCAAGGGCGAAGGGCTGCTGAGGACACACACCTCGCCTTGCCAGATTCGCATTATGGAAGCCGAGTCGCCTCCTCTGCGCTACGTGGTTCACGGCAAGGTTTACCGCAACGACACGCCGGACGCGACTCACAGCCCGATGTTCCACCAGCTCGAGATGTTCGCGGTCGACACCAACATCACATTCGGGGATCTCAAGGGGACGCTGGAGCATTTCGTCCAGCGCTTCTTCGGCCCGAAGACGAAGGCACGCTTCCGTCCGAGCTACTTCCCGTTCACCGAACCGAGCGCCGAAGTCGACATCACCTGCCCGTTCTGCGCGGGAAACAGCTGCAGGATCTGCAAGCAGACTGGGTTCATCGAGGTACTGGGTTGCGGCATGATCGATCCCAACGTCCTGCGCAACGCGGGCCTCGACCCGCAACGGTACCAAGGCTTCGCGGCGGGCTTCGGCCTGGACCGGTTCGCGATGCTGAAGTACGGCATTGACGACATCCTCCTGATGTACCAGGGGGACACGCGCTTCCTGAGGCAATTCCGGTAAATGCGCCTTCTGCTTAGCTGGCTGCGGGACTTCGTGGAGATCGAGGAATCCCCGCGCGATCTCGCCGACGCTCTGACGATGGCCGGCATGGCCGTTGACGCCGTCGACGAGGAAGACGGGGAAGCGATCCTCGAATTCGACATCACGAGCAACCGCCCGGATGCAATGAACCACTTCGGCATGGCGCGCGAGGTGGCATCGATCTACCGGAGGCCCCTGCGCCAGCCGTCCGCCTCCGTCGAAGAGATTGGCTTCCCAGCTTCGGAGCGCGCCAGTGTAGCGATCGAGGACGCCGATTCCTGCGCGCGCTATGTCGGAAGGGTCTTCACCGACGTTCGAGTACAGGCTTCGCCAGACTGGATCCGGCGTCGCCTCGAACTCTGCGGCGTGCGGTCGATCAACAATCTCGCGGACTTGACCAACTACGTGCTGCTGGAAATGGGCCAGCCCACGCACGCCTTCGACCTGGACACGTTGGGCGGGCGGCGAGTTGTCGTCCGGCGCGCCCGTCCAGGGGAGACGCTCGTCACGCTTGACGGCCAGGAGCGGCACCTCTCGCCGGACCAGCTCGCGATCTGCGACGAGCACAGGCCGATCGCCCTGGCAGGCGTCATGGGTGGCGCAGCCACGGAGATCACCCGGGAAACCCGCAACGTGCTCCTGGAAGCGGCTTGGTTCCGTCCGTCGACGGTGCGCAACGCGTCGCGCCGGTTCAAGCTCTTTACGGAAGCGTCCCACCGATTCGAACGCGGGGCCGACTGGAACGGCACGGCCTGGGCAGCCGATCGCATCGCATCCCTTCTGGCCCAGACCGGACCGGGCAACGTGCTCGAGGGGCGGATCGACTGCTACCCGCATGAGCGGCCGCTTCCTGTGATCGAGCTGCGCCGGGAACGTATCCTCAAGCACCTGGGCGTTGCAGTGGAAGACGACGACGTCGAAGCCATTCTCGAGTCGCTGGGGTTCAGACCGTCTCCGGTCGAGTCGGGCTGGACCGTACCGGCGGCCAGCCACCGACTGGATGTCGGGCGCGAGGTCGATCTTATCGAAGAAGTCGCCCGCATCTATGGATTCGAGAAGATTCCTGCGACGCTTCCGGTGGTAGGCGTGGCGCCGGCTCCGACTCCTTTCGCGGCCGAGGACGCTAGGATGCGGGCAAGCGTCCGGGGTCTCGGATACGACGAGACAATCGGATTCTCGTTCGTCTCGTCGGAGGACGTTCGGCGATACGGAGACACTCCGGGCGTGGCCCTGCGCAATCCTCTTTCGAACCTCTGGGACGTCCTGCGCAACAGCATGGTGCCGACGATGGTTCGCGCCGTGGAATGGAATCTTAAGCGCAACCAGCCGCTGGTGCGCCTCGCCGAGTTCGGCCGGATCTATCGGAAGTCGGGCCACGACTACGAAGAGCCGAGGGTCCTTGCGCTCGGCGCGAGCGGCTCCGCAAGACCGCTCTCGTGGAATGAGGCGGCGCACCCTTACGGCTTCTATGACCTGAAAGCGGATGTCATCGCTCTGACGCGGCCGTTCGCGACAGGTGACCTGCACGTCGATACGGGGGAATTGCCTGCATATTTCCGTCGCGGCCACGCTGCGATAGCTCGTGCGGATCGCGACGTCATCGCGACTTTCGGCGAACTCGATCCGCGCATCGCTCGCGAGCGGAAAATTCGCCAGCCCGTGCTAGTCGCCGAAATCTACCTCGATCCGCTCTACGGTCGCGGCCTGCGCAGCCCCAGCCATCAGCCGCTGCCCCGAGTGCCGTCGGTGAGCAGGGACTTTTCCCTCCTTGTTCCGAACGGCTTGAGCTTCCGGAGCATCGTCGACGCGGTAGGAGAGATGCCGAATCTCACCAGCCTGCAGCCGGTCGAGATATTCCGAGGAAAGAATGTCCCCAACGGATGCTACGGCTTGCTCCTGCGGGCGTCGTGGCAGCGCTTGGACCAGAGCCTGACGGATGACGAAGTGAATGCCTTCTCCGAAGCACTGCTCTCTTCCCTGGAATCAGAGCTTGGCATCGGCTTGCGCGCCTGAACCCGCTCAACGCAGCCGATAGATCTCGTACGCTCGCTCGCGCGGATCCAACCCTAGGCTCCAGACGCTTCGCGGCTCCGGGTAGGCATGCTCCCAGACCCGCTCGTAGCGGTCGTCAAGCGCCTTGGGCGTCCGGCCCTTGGTGTCCCAGAGCACAAACCAGTCTGGGTGCGGAGAGTCGTCGAACTGGTCGGGCGGGACCTTCCCCCGGAACCGCCGGTTGTATTCCACATCGGCATCAAGCAAGTTGACCCATCGGCGGTCCGGCAAGTAGTAATTCCCCACCATGCCCTTGACGTTGCGGAAATAAGCAATGCTGTCGCCTCGCTTGGTGTTCGCGGAGAGGAACTCGAGCAGCGGGCCGTTCGGTTCGTCGTAGCGGAGGAACTGGCGCAGGACAACCTGCTCGGTACCTCCTCCGGCGAGTTCGAGGTTGGGCCAGAGACTGGCACCGACCAGGCAGGCTAGCGCCGTGCGCCGTCGACCGGCTTTGTCGAGCGCTACGGCGGCAAGGCCGACGAGCACGATGGCGGCGGGACAGGCCTGGTAGTAGTAGCGAGGCAGCGTGGCCCGTCCCGCAACGATGATCGTGAACAGAGGGCAAACCGTCAGGATCAGGCCGGCAAGCAGCGCCATCCGAGCAGTAACGCCCGGCCGCTGGATGCGAGTCCACAGGTAGTAGGCAGCCGCCGGCACAGCCAGGAACATCAGGCCGAACGCCACGAACACGGGGTCCGGCATCCTTCGCAGCCAAGGCTCGGGGATCACGACACCGAGCAACGGGACCGCGGCGGCGAGCCAGATCACGGCCCCTCGCTTGGAGGAAGTCCAAGGCCGTGCCGACCATGCAGCCAGCGTTGCCGCTGGAGCGAGAACAATGAACGGCACCCAGCGCCAGAAATCCGCTCCGCGACGCGACACCACGTAGCGGAAGTTCTCCCAAAACGGATTCTCGCTGCCGGGATGCCATTCGGTGAGGTACTCGGCATGCAGGAACCAGAATTCCACTCCTAGAACAGCCGCGAGCAAGGCCGACGCGCCGCACAGTCGCATCAGGACAGGACGGTCCGTAAGCAGGAGGAACACACCAAGGGCCAGCCAAGTGCCGGCGAAGCTGAGATAGTTCCCGGCGTACAGAAGGCACCCAATCAAGCAGAGCTGCGCGTGGAATGACCAGCTCCTGCCCAAGGCAGGCTCACGCAGGTAGCGAGCAACCTGGACCAGCAGCAGGACGGTAGCGAAGACAACGAGGATGTAGTACCGCCCTTGGCGAGCAGCGTGCAGGAAATAGATGGATACGCTAGCCGATAGCGGCAGCGCGTACGGAAGCCAAGCAGGCCCCCCAAGCTGCCGGCCTAGCAGGCACAGCAGGGCCAGCGTCCCGAGACCGAACAAGGCAAAGGGAAGCCGCGCCTGGAACGTGCCGCCCCCCAGCAGCTTGTGGCTCGCCGCAGAGACGTAGATCTGCAGGTAGCTCTGCATGGCGGGCAGGAGCCGCGAGTTGACGTCGTGGCCGTCATCGTCCTGGACGAGGAGCTGGCCGTCCCGTTGGTCGAAAGCGTACGGCAGCGCACTGCTTGTTTCCGCCATGAGACGGCCCCAAACTGCCGTGGTTGCCTCGTCCCGCCACAGTGGAACACCGTCAAGTCGCCAAAAGACTGCAAGAACGCACACTAGGAGCGCCGCGATGGCCGGAAGGCGGTTCATGACAGGCAAACTCCCGCAATCCGAAGCGATAACCGGCGACGTCGCGTCACCAAGGAGCCGCCCTTATGAGGACCAAGTGCTGCGGAACTCCGGGAAAAGTGTCAGTCCCCCACAGGCGAAGAGCGTTTGCCCGGTAATATAGGACGCCTCGTCTGAAGCGAGGAACGCGAACACAGCAGCGATCTCGGCCGATTCGCCAGCCCGTCCCATCGGAATATGGGATTCCACGACCTTCTTCGCAACAGGGTCGTTGATCCAATTCATATTGATGGGCGTAACGATCGCTCCGGGGCCTACAGCGTTGACCCGGATGCCGCGATCGGCGTACTCGAGCCCGAGCGTCTTGGTCAGGTTCTCCATCCCGCCTTTCGAGATCGAGTAGGACAGGTACTGCGGCTTGGGTATGATCTCGTGGACACTGGAGTTGTTCACGATCACGCCTCCGCCCGGCCGTGACAGGAAGTGCTTGATCGCCTCGCGGCTGCACATGTAGCAACCCCGCAGGTTTACGCCAAGGATCCGGTCGAAATCCTCGGTGAGGCTCAGGTCGCTCTCCGCTGGCTTCTGGATGCCAGCGTTGTTGATCATCACGTCCAGGCGGCCCCACTCCCCGAGCAGGGCATCAAACATCGATATGACCGAGGCCTCGTCCGAGACATCCGCCTTGTGGACCAGCACCCGAGAATCGTCGAAGCCGCCCTCGGCATGAGCCTGCCGGACTTGGTCGGCGGTGTTGGCAGCTCCTGCATCGTTGCGGCTGTAATTGATCGCGACGCTAGCGCCCTCTTGCGCAAAGCGGACGGCAATGGCCTCTCCGATTCCGGCCGACGCGCCGCTTACAAGTACATTTTTCCCAATAAATCGATTCTGCATTTTGGGTTGTAGGGCACGAGGCCAGAATCAGCCCCTGCCAGTTCGAATTGTAACGCGATCACCGCTCCACGGAATGGCGTCCGACTCTTGCCATCGGCACCAGAGGCTCTGCACCAGGCCTATGTCCTCTTCGATTGTCTTGGCACCGCCAACTTTACGTCCTCGCGCACGTTGTCGAGACGGATTCCCGACAACTCGGAACCCAGGCCCGAGGAGCACTGCGACGATCTACTCGGAAGCAGTGAAATCGGAAGTGAACAGGCCGGTACGCTCGCAGACCGCTCGATCGCGCCAGCACTCCGCGAAAAGGCTGAGGATTCGCACTGCTGTGGCAAAGTGCCTTAGCGTGGCGCACGACATTGTGGAACTGATCGCTGTAAAGCGGGCAGAGGCATGGAACCCGGCATGGATCCATGCAAGTCCCCCAAGGTGTCCAACTTAGCAGCGGCGTTGGCAGTTCGGAAGCTTGCCAACAGGAATACGGCGGGTCGTAGGCCGACCACCCGTTGACAGATGCAATACGGCGTCCAGCGACTACCGAATATCCGTCGCACAGCGCATGCTACTACACCTCCGGCACTTTGCGGGCACTGCCGGGTACGACGCAAACCTCGACAGGGTCGCAGGCGAATATGGACTTCCAGCCCGTCGCAACAAAGTCACGGCGTTCATAGGAATCGTCGTGTACGATCAGGATGGCCGGAGGTCGAAGTCGGAAGTCCCCGGTTCGACTCCCAGTGCAAAGCCCGGCAAACTCGCCTTCCGTCCAAGCCCGATGTCCAGGGTTCTCCAGTCCTTGAGCCTCATCGCTACGGTCGCTCTCGTAGCTCTCTTCCTCCGTCTCGGATTCGAATCGGAACCATTCGTCTCGGTTCCGGAGCCTGTTGCGTACCGCGATCATTTCACCAATCCTTATTGGCCCTCCATCACCAGTCCGAAGCTAACCACGCCACAGTGGATCGGCGAGAACGGGGTCGAGGCTGCTGCCGTGCTGTCCATTGACGATATGCGCGGGATCGAGCCATATCAGAGCTTTGTCGAACCCATACTCCAACGATTGGAAGCGATCGATGGGCGAGCACCCCTCAGCATTTTCACCAATCAGATCGATCCCAACGAGCCGCAGATCCAACGCTGGCTGAACCGTGGAGTGAGCATTGAGGTCCACACGATTGATCACCCATGCCCGCTGCTGCACGATGGCGACTTCGCGAATGCGCGCGGCACAGTTCATCGATGCATCGATCTACTTCAGGGCATTCCGAACATGCGTCCCGTCACCTACCGCATGCCCTGCTGCGATTCGATGAACTCGGTGAGCCCGAGATTCTACGACGAAATCATGGGCCCGCTAACACCTGACGGGAACTTTCTCGCGAGCGATTCGTCCGTCTTCCAGATCTTCACGCGGGATGATCCGGAATTGCCGCGAGATATCTTCTCTAACGGTAACGAGAAGCGATTCGAACGCTACATCCCTGCAGGCAAGGACTTCGTCAATACCATCACCAACTACCCCTACCCATATCTCATCGGCAAACAACACTGGGAGTTCCCCTGCACGGTACCTTCGGATTGGGAAGCCCAGCATTTGCAAGGCAAGAGCAATCCGAGGACCGTGGAGGATCTCAAGGCGGCCCTCGATGCCACCGTGGCCAAGCAAGGACTGTTTGTTCTTGTCTTCCACCCGCACGGCTGGATTGAGAGCACCCAGGTGATTGAACTCATCGACCATGCACAAAGGAAGCACGGCTCGAAGCTGATGTTTCTCAACATGGCTGAGGTGCAAGCGCGCATCGATCAGCAGATGCTAGCCGGGCGGCCGATCCGCAAGCCCGACGGTACCTTGTCCGGCACCCGCGTGCTGGATCTTGATGGCGATGGCTACATGGATGTGGTCCACCGGCAAGGCGAGAGCACCACGGCGCGAATATGGGAACCCACCACCCACACCTGGCAGGCCCGGCAAGATGTGACCGTGGTCGATGAGCCGCTAATACTGGATCTCGATGGCGACGGACAATCCGATGAACCGGATAACGGGGCCCTGCGATTCTGGGATCTGGATGGCGATGGCGATCTGGACGCTGTCTACTCGGATGCAACGCGATTCGCCATCTACCGGAGAGACGGCGAGCAATGGGAAAGCGTTCGAGCAGGCGACCGAGTTGAAGCCTCAGCGAACGGGCCGCCTCCCTTCCTCCGATCGGACGGCTCCAACAACGGTGTGTGGATGGGACGCTCGGCCTTTATCGTGCAGAACGAGGACACCGCCGAGGAGCCAAACGTCATCAGGCGTGTCGCATTCGCTGACATTCTAACGGTCGATGCCGAGTAAGAATCCGGAGCAAGCCCCGCGCGTGGGCGCACAGCGAGCATATCCGGTTCTTCTTCTGCCCATGCTTATGGGTGCAATGCCCATTCGCTCGCACGATGTGGCTACCTGACCCCAGCGAGATCTAGGCCAAAGCGCGACACACCACGCCCCAGTACCGATGAGCGTCGACGAACGTCTCCGCTACCGCGGTTGCCCCAGCTCGCGTCCCGGTGCTCGCTCAGCCGCGCCAGGTTGGTGGCAAGCAGCGCGATCCCAGGTTCTTCAGCCCGCAGCCTAGAGCGGGATTCGGAAGCCGGTGACTCGCGATGAGCTGGAGCCCTGTGAAGGGCACACCTAGGTGCCGGCCCAGCTCCACTTGCCGCAGCTGGCGCCTCAACACCCTTGCCGGCCAGCCGAACATCACCAGCCATCGGCACTGCTACTCGACGAGTTGGCGCTGCCCGCATCCCGCGAATCGCTTGAATGCAAGGTGATGGTGCTCGCGCATTGGGAGGTGCCAGAGCGGCTCCTCGTCGGACCGCATCAAGCGCACCTGCACCTCGCGAAGCACGTTCATGCCTTGCTTTACGTCGCGAGTTATCGCACCAGCAAGGCTGGTCTATTCAGTCTCTCTCCTCCTTGCTTCGCTATACAGACCCTATTGGTCAACCTGGAAAAGCCCCAATTTAATTCGACTTCTGGGCGGACTGCGGTAGTACTATAGAAGCGGTCTGAAATCCAAGATGACTCAATCAAATGTCGGACGGGTGTGGCTGACGGGGGCCTTGGCGTTGCTCTGCCAAGGCGGATGGGTGCTCCCGGGGCTGGTCGCGCAAGGCTCTCAGCTAACCGACAAAGACGTCCTGCCCATTCTCGAGAAGAATTGCTTCCAGTGCCACGGCGAAGACCTCAAGCAGGCCAACCTCGACCTGCGGACACGCGAGACCATGTTGCAGGGCGGCGACAGAGGCCCCTCGCTCGTGCCCGGCAAAGCCGAGGCCAGCTCGCTCTACATGCGGGTGACGGGCCACGCGAAGCCTCAGATGCCGATGGCACCCCTGCCTCCGCTGAGCGAGCACGAGATGCTCGTGCTCAAGAACTGGATCGACCAAGGGGCCGCCTGGGGCGGCGCCGGACCCGAACGAGCGCACACGCAAGCCGCCGGCGACAAGGCGAACACCGGCTACCCGAAGTACGAGGAACGCTTCATCACTGACGAGATGCGCCAATGGTGGGCATTCAAGAAACCGGTGAGGCATGCGGAACCGGAGGTGCACGACTCCCGCTGGTCGGGCAATCCCGTCGACAAGTTCATTCGGGCCTCGATGGATGCCCAAGGGCTCACGCCAGCCCCGCAAGCCGATCGCATCACGCTGATTCGGCGTGTCTATCTCGACCTGATCGGCCTTCTCCCACCGCCAGAGGCGGTTGACGAATTCGTCAACGACACGTCGCCGGGCGCCTACGAAGAGCTCGTGGAGAAGCTCCTGGCTTCGAGCCACTACGGCGAGCGCTGGGGACGGTTCTGGCTCGATGTTGTTCGCTTTGCTGAGAGCTCCGGGTTCGAGCACGACCGCACACTGGACACTGCGTGGCGCTATCGCGACTACGTGATCAAGGCCCTGAACGAGGACAAACCCTACGACCAGTTCATCATCGAGCAGATCGCGGGCGACGAACTGGACGAACCAACGTACGACAGCCTCACCGCCACCGCTTTCTACCGTGTCGGCCCTCGCGTGCGATTTCGCGAGAAGACCAACCCCTACTATCGCTACGACTATCTCGACGATATGGTTCGGACGACTTTCCAGGGATTCATGGGGATGTCCGTCCACTGCGCTCGCTGCCACGACCACAAGTTTGATCCGATCACTCGCAAGGACTACTACCGCTCCATCGGTATGTTCTTCGGGTACGTCAGGTATGACCACTTGCTAGCGCCAAAGAAGGACGCCGACGAGTGGGTGCGGGCGAAGAGGGGGAGTCTCAGGGCTATTGCGCCGCTAAAGCGCGCTATCGCGAAGATCGAAGCTCCATACAGAAAGCGCGAGTTCGAAGAAAGGCTAGAGCGCCTGCCAGAGAACATCCAGATCGCCGTTAGGACTCCCGTGGAAGAGCGGACTCAAGGCCAGAAGCTGCTAGCGGCGCAGTTTGAAAGAAACTATGACGCGGGCTCTGTCGACATGAACGACGACCTCGGGCCGATCGTTCTCTCCGCGACAAATAACGTCGACTACCGCCAATCGCCGCTCCCCGGCGGCGCACTGAAGTTTTCATTGAAGAACAAGGCCACCAACGCTGCCAACGGGGTTCCCGCGACGCCGCCCACCCCACGGCCCGGAGCGCCGATCAAGCTCAGTCCCGAGGACGAGCAGACGCGCAAGGTGTTGAAGGACAAGATTGCGGCAATTGAGCAAGAGACCCCGAAAGCGCCACCCGCGGTGGAGGGAGTTCGGGACGGTGACTACCGTCTGGCCCCGCCAGGTCCCGGCGATGTCTTGGTCTCAGGCCACTACGACCCTGAGTACGGAGAGGTGAACAAGAGTTATCTCCCTAAGCCGGGCGAGAACTACCAAGTTCCGAATGTTCACTTCGGCGCAAATGGTCTGGTTGTCGAAGAGGACCTCAAGGCTCCAGTCGTAGAACCCGGGTTCCTGACAGTGTTCGCAACCGGCAATGAAAGGGTGACTCGTCCGCCGAACCGCCCAGAGTACGTCACCAGCGGTCGGCGCCGCGCCTTGGCTGAGTGGATCGCCTCGCCGGATAACCCCCTAACGGCACGTGTCATCGTCAATCGCCTTTGGTACTGGCACTTCGGCCAAGGCATCGTCCCGACGCCGGGGAACTTCGGGAAAATGGGTGTGCCGCCGACCCACCCCGAGTTGGTGGATTGGCTGGCGACTGAATTCGTGCGACAGGGTTGGAGCATCAAGCAGATGCACCGGCTGATCATGAATTCCGAAACCTACAAGATGGCCTCGAGGTTCTACAACGCCGCAAATATCGCCAAGGATCCGACCGACAAGTTCATGTGGCGCTTCCCGATACGGCGCTTGGAGGGCGAAGCGATCCGCGACGTGATCCTCTCAGCCAGCGGCCAGCTAAACCTGAAGGCTGGCGGAGAGCCTTTCTACCCAGCCCTAGCCGAGAGTGTCCGCGAGGGTTATACAGGTGGCAAGTGGGTCCTCACCGAAGAGGGGCCCGAGACGTGGCGTCGGAGTGTCTACGCCTACTGGAAGCGCGGATTGAAGTTCCCGATGTTTGACGTTCACGATCAACCCGATCAGAACGTTACAACCGAGAAGCGTAACGTCAGTACAGTGCCAACGCAGGCTCTTACATTGCTCAATGGCGAGTTTGCGCTGCTGCAGTCGGGGTTCTTGGCAGACCGCGTCATCGCCGAGTCGGTGGCAGACCCACCAGCAACGGTGAAGAGGCTCTATCGCATCACCTTGGGTCGGGACCCCGGGGCGAGAGAGCTGGCCGCCAGCCTCGAATTTCTTAGCAACGAGCGGGAGTTGCAGTCCGACAAGGCCTCCCCGGAGCGCGCAGCGTTGGCGAACCTGTCGCACGTGATGCTGAACGCAAACGAGTTTCTGTACATCAACTAGGGGAAGGCCGACCATGACTCCGCTCTGTAAAGACAATGCTGGCAAGAAGCAACGCTACGTCAGCCGTCGTGATTTCTGGAGCAAGGCCGGCCTGGGCCTCGGCGGCCTTGCACTAGCTGACCTGCTGGCCCGCGACGGCCTGCTAGCTGCTTCGCCTTCGAGCGATGCGGCCAGTTGCTTGGGGTCGGAGGGGATCACGGACTCCCCCTATCTGCCCAAGCCCCCGCACTTCAAGCCGCGGGCCAAGTCGGTGATCCATCTCTTCATGAGCGGTGGAGTGAGCCACGTCGATACCTTCGACTATAAGCCTGAACTCGAGAAACACCACGGCCTCGCGCTAGGTGGCGGAATCGCAGGTGTCGACGGCGATGGCCAGGTGATCGTGAGGCAGGGCTATCCCGGACCTCTGATGAAGAGTCCGTATGCGTTCAAGCAGCACGGACAATCCGGCGCCTGGGTCTCCGAGCTATTTCCCCACATGTCGACCATTGTCGACGACCTGTCCTTCATCCACTCCTGCACGGGCAAGTCGAACGACCACGTGCTCTCGCACTACGAGTGGAACACCGGCATGATCCTGATGGGCTACCCCAGTGTCGGCGCGTGGGTGACCTACGGACTGGGCAGCGAGAACGGCAACCTGCCGGCCTACGTCGTGCTCTACGACCACCGCGGCGGGCCCTTCAGCGGTCCGACCAACTGGCACGCGGGCTTTTTGCCGGCCGCCTACCAAGGCACCGTGTTTCGCTCCTCCGGCGACCCGATCCTCGACCTCAACCCGCCTTCGGAATACTCTTCTGTCGAGGAGGAGCGCCGCAAGCTCGACCTACTCGCCCGGCTCAACCAGAACCACGCTGAAGAGCACCCAGGTGTTTCCGATCTCTCGGCGCGGATCAGCTCCTACGAGCTGGCCTATCGCATGCAGGGCTGCGCGCCAGAAACGGTGGACATCTCTCAGGAGAGCAAGGAGACGAAGCAGCTCTACGGGTTGAACGAAAGGGTCTCGGAGCCCTTCGGTCGGCAGTGCCTGCTAGCCCGCCGCATGGTGGAGCGAGGCGTGCGGTTCGTCCAGCTCTATAGCGGCGCGATCGTCAACCAAAACGTGGACACCTGGGATGCTCACAGCAACATCGTCGAAAACCACGGAATGCACGCGCCCGAAGTTGACAAGCCGATCACGGGGCTGATTACCGACCTGAAGCGCAGCGGCCTCTTGGAAGACACCATCGTCATCTGGCAGTCGGAATTCGGCCGTATGCCGATCTCCCAACGGGGGCTTGGCCGGGACCACAACCCCGGGACCCAGACCATGTGGATGTGCGGCGGCGGCATCCAGGGCGGCCAGCACATCGGCGCTAGCGACGAAGTTGGTTACAAAGCCGCAGAGCAGGTGATCACGAACCACGACGTGCACGCTTCGCTGCTCCATCTGCTCGGCCTCGACCATGAGAAGCTAACCTACTACTTCAACGGGCGGAACATGAGACTAACCGACGTTCACGGCGAACTGATCCCACAGATCGTCGCCTAGCCTAGATCCGCGACCGGATCGAGTGATCGCAGCTCAAACGAAAGAGTCCAACTCTTCGCTCAGCATGCAATGGGTTAGATCGTGTCAAGGAAGCCAGGAACGATCTGAAGAGTCCCGGACGAATTCCGTGACTTACGGTGAGCAGAAGCGATACTCCCACCTCCTTGCACCTCACGCGGCTGGCACGAGTTTCGGCGACATCATCCGCCAGTTCTCTATGTCGCCAGAACCGGATCTCAGACACCCTGACCCTTGTCACGTGTGAATTGTCACTGCTTGCGGGAGTTCTCGAGCCGGTCGCACAGACACAGACCCTTCGACAGGGCCGTCAAGACGCGAATCAAAGGGCATCGCTTTCAAGCCCGCGGCGCCTCAGTACCTCGTGGCGAGAAGAAAGCGGTCGGAGCAGGCCAGCATTGCGGGCTGTGGCCGTTCGGGAAGCCGCCAGGCGTCAACACCTTCAAGGCCGACGCGGCCTCTGGGTCAAACTGTCGGTTCCACAATCTCGCCGAAGTACGGGCCAAACAACGGGGCTCCATAGACGACCGGCTGCAAGAGTGTGATCACACGCGACCCGAGGGGCGGAAACGGTAGAGACAGGAGGATCGGACGTGGAAGTAGGGCAAGAGCGTTGCATCACACCTGTGGCATTGCTATTCTGACGAAGCCTTGATCGCCAAAAGGGAAACCTTGGCTCGACACTATCGAGCCCCCGTAAACAACCGAGGGCAATTTCACGTCCGGTGAGATTATGGAACTAAAAAGCCAACCGATCGCAAAAGCAGAATTGCTAATTCGTAAGCCTGTCGCAGAGGTGTTCGAGGCATTCGTTGATCCTGATATCATCACGAAATTCTGGTTTGACAAGAGCACTGGTCGGCTGGAACGCGATAAGACAGTTCAATGGCACTGGGAATTGTGCAACGCTTCTGCTGAAGTTCGAGTGAAGGTGATCGACGAGAATAAGCGAATCCTTATTGAATGGGATTCTGAGAACCCTACAACTGTGGAATGGATTTTTACGCCTCGATCTGGTGATACAACATATCTTAGTGTTATCAACAAAGGCTTCATTGGTAACGGTGATGAAATCGTGCATCAGGCACTCGACTCGACGGGCGGTTTTGCGCTTGTGCTTGCGGCAGCGAAGGCGTACCTCGAACACAACATTGAGCTGAACATCGTTGCTGACCGTTTCTAGTGATCAGCGCTGAGACGTCGTTACTCGACGTCCGGTGCTCGCGGTGACTTGCCTGATACCAGACTCAGACTTCCGAACATGGTGAACTTGGCTGCCGATAGGCGTTTCCGGACAACGTACTGACTGACAGGCACTTGCGCGGTTTCTGCGCCGGTCAGAATGGGCTTGACTCACTCCGGTCGGTCAATTTATAATGTCAGTATGAATGGCGAAATGCCCCGGCCGACCGGCCTTCCCGCCGCCCTCGAACTCCAGCCCCCCGAGGCCGTCCCCGTCAATCACTGCCTCAGCCTCCTGTGCGACGGCGATCGCGTCATCTATTTCGCCTTCACCGTCCCCTTCACCTCCCACCCCGCCGACGACACCCGCGCCCGCAATCGCTGCCTCGCCCAGTGCGCCCTCCACCAGCTCGCCACCCTCGCCGAACTCGCCCGCGCCTTCGGCCTCAGCACCCGCACCGTCCTGCGCGCCCGCCAGCGCCTCGAACGCGAGGGCGAAGCCGGCTTCGCCCCCCAGCACAAGTCCCGCCGGCGGCACGGCATCGAGGACCCGGAGATCCTCCAGCGCGCCGCGCAGATGCTGGCCTCCGGCACCAGCCTGCGCCAGACCGCGCGGGAGCTCGACCTGTGCTACGCCACGCTGCGCACGTATCGCTTGCAGGGTCTGCTGCCCGCCGTCGCGGCGGATCCGCCGCCAGCCTCGCCGGCCCCAGCGCCGGCCGCCGGGCCCGCGTCGCAGACGCCCGGCCAGCCCGCAGCCGGAACGCCGGTGGCGGATGCGCCGCCGGCACCCGCCGAGCCGCTGGCGACGCCAACCGGGCTGGACCGCGAGCAGCGCAACCGGCGCGACGCGCAGGCTCCGCAAGGCCGGGCGACCCATGACACGCAGGGACGCGTCGAGGCCAGCCTGGGGCTGCTGGCCGAGCGTGAGCCGCGCTTCGAGGCCCCCGCCTCGGCCGTGGCCGGCGGCGGCGTGCTGGCGGCCCTGCCCGCGCTGCTGGCCGAGGGCTTGCTGGCGCATCGCGGCCTGCTGCGCCTGCCGCCGGGCTACTTCGGCGTGCGCTCGATCCTGCTCACGCTGGCCTTCCTGCTGCTGCTGCGCGTGCAGCGTGCCGAGCGGCTCGGCTACGAGCAGCCCGGCGAGTGGGGGCAGCTGCTGGGCCTGGACCGCTGTCCCTGCCCGCGCACGCTGCGGCGGCGCCTGCGCCAGCTGGTGGCGGACCCGGAGGCGCTGGCGGCCTGGCGCGGAGCGCTGGCGCAGGGCTGGTCCGAGCAGGATGCGGACGCGGTCGCCACGCTGTACGTGGACGGGCACGTGCAGGTCTACACGGGCCAGGGGCAGCTGCCGAAGCAGTTCGTGCCGCGGCAGAAGCTGTGCCTGCCGGGGGCGACCAGCTACTGGGTGAACGCGTTGGGCGGGGCGCCGCTGCTGTGCGTGCACAAGGCGGTGGACTCGTCGCTGGTGGCGGAGATCCGGGACGGGATCGTGCCGCGGCTGGAGGCGCTGGGGCTGCTGGGAGGGGCGGCGGATGCGCAGCGGCCGCGGCTGACGCTGGTGTTCGACCGGGAGGGCTGGAGCCCGGCCCTGTTCGCCGAGTTGCGCCGGCAGGGGATCGCGGTGATCAGCTGGCGCAAGGGCGCGCAGACGGAGCGTTGGCCGGCGCAGGAGTTCCTCCCGGCGAGCCTGCCGCTGCCGGGGCCGCTGGGGGTGATCCGGCTGGAGGGCCGCGCAGCCGAGCGGGCAGTCGAGCTGGGCCCGCACGGCAGGGTGCGCGAGATCCGCTTCTGGATTGACCGGCGGCTGCCGCTAGCGGGTCGCCACGGCGCGCCGCGCAAGCCGCAGCCGCGGTCGGGCGAGCCGCGACCAGGGCAGCGCCAGCCGTCGGCGATCACGACGCACCCGAGCCTGCCGCTGGAGCAGGTGGCGGGCCTGCTGCGCTCGCGCTGGACGCAGGAGAACTTCTTCAAGTACATGCGCCAGGAGTTCGGGCTCGACACCCTGGCGGACCGCACGCTGGAGGATGTCGACGCCGACGAGCGGGTGGTCAATCCGGCATGGCGCTTCCTCAACAACGCGCTGGCCCGGCGACGGGCGCAACTCGGGACCCTGCACCGGCGCCTGGCGGAAGCCCCGCGCGGGTCGGAGCAAGCGAGCGGGCTGAAGGAGCAGGTCGCGACCGTGACCCGCTACCTCGAGGGGCTGCAGACCGCGCGCCAGGAGGTCGACCACTACGTGCGGGCGGGTGATCTGCCCGAGGAGCAGCGCCTCAAGGCGCTGGCCGAGCCCATGCGGGAGCTGCTCGACGCGGTGCGCATGATCGCCTATCGGGCCGAGACGCGCCTGGCGGGGGCGGTCGCGCCGGGCCTGAGCCGGCCGGAGACCGCCCGCCTGCTGGTCAAGGCGCTGTTCCGCAGCGACGCGAGCCTGCTGCCGGACCCGCGCGCCGGCACGCTGACGGTGCGCCTGATGCATCAGGCGAGCCGGGGTCAGGACGTCGCGCTGGCCCCCCTGCTGGAGGAACTCAACCAGACCCGGACGCTGTATCCGGGCACGCACCTGCGCCTGGTCTACGAGATCCTCCCGACCGATCGCGACGCTGCGGACGGGCCTGCCGTCGGCTAGCTCACACGATCAAATCAGGAAAAATCGTGACAGGCGATATTGATCGCATGTTCGGAAGTCTGAGACTGTTGTCCCCACTTTTCCAATGGCGGGAGCCCGAGACTATCAAATTCTCAAAGTGCGCAAGCCAGATCTCCCGTTCGCCAAATCCGTCGGCTCTCGCGAACTGGAACGCAATCAGTTTGCCGTCCTCTGGAAGGCCGACGCAAAACGCCCTGTCGCCAAGGTCAACAGGAAAGTTAACTTTGGATACCGTGAGAGATTCTGAGTTTACCGTTGGCCCTGTTACCAACAACCCAACCACAACGAATGCTAACGAGGTCCGCATACCGCACCTCCAAGAAAAGCTCGTTGTAGGTCTCGGCTGCCGACCGATTCGCGTGGGCGGAACAGGCACGTCAAGCGCTTCATCCCAAGAGTTCTCTATTGCGCCGATTTCAGATACTCCAACAAGTCGCTCATCTGGTCAACGTCAACTTGCTGCTCTAGGTCTCCGGGCATGGCTGAGAGATTGGCAGCGAAGAAATCCACGATGTCTTGACGCCGAATCACCTGTTCCTTTCCTTCTTCCTGCCGGAGCGTGATGGTGGTCGAGGTCTGTGGGCCCATGACTCCTTCAATCGTTCCACTTGTCGCGGTCTGCACGACGTAAGCCTCGTATCCCGAAGAAATAGTTTGGTCGGGCATCAGAATGTCGGCTAGGAGGACGTCACGTGGCCGGTTCTGGACCTCTTCAAGGTCGGGCCCGACCTGTTTTCCGACACCGTTGAACTTGTGACACTTTGCGCAGACGCTCTCGAAGACCTCCCGACCTCGCCCGGCGTCTCCCGGTTGGGCCAACGCTTGACCGTACTCCGCGAGAACTCTCTCTCGCTCTTCGGGTTGGTGCATGAGCAGATTGCGAGAGTTCTCGCGAACTTCCGCGTCTTCGTGCATCAGCAATGCCAGCCTTTGTTGAAATCGAAGTGTCCAAGACTGCACTCGTTCGCTTTCGATTGCTTTGACCAAGATTCGAGAACGACTTAGGTCTTGCGTCATGGCATCACCCGCTTCATTTCGCACGGAGGATGTCATCTCCCGCCACTTGTCAACCAAATACGTTCCAATTCCATTGCCTGGGATCTTCCCAATCGCGCGGACAGCGGCTGCCTGTACCTGCTCCGGTTCCTGTGGATTCACGAGATTTTTCAGCATTGACTCGTGCATGGCTGGATCTGCGAGCGCCAGAAGACCAATGGCGTCCACCCTGCGATCTGGATCGGCTTCGCGATTCTGTGCAATTGCCGCGGACTGCTCCAATGCAGCAGTGACCGATGCCTCAGCGGGGAGCGCCAAGATTTCGAGCAACGATAGCGAGGCACGGCGTACCGGCGTCCCAGCTTCCTGCGATAGTTTCAACAGCTGAGTTTGCCCGGTCGCACCATCACTGAATTCACTGCCTCTTCCCTTGATCCCTTCGGCGAGACCATCCAAAGTCGCTGCACGCCACCAGTTTGACTTCGAGCCTGAGGCCTTGGCCACCGTTTGTATCACTTGTTGGATCTCGCTTCGCCGGCGGCGTGCTCCAATTACCGAACTGACCTGACGAAAGAATTCCCGCCGGCCCTCCGCGTTGGAATCAGTCAGACGAGACACCGCCCTCTGGAACATTCTGGGACCGTCTTCTGAAGACGCTGTCAAGGCCGATACTTGAAACCACCGATCTTCGAGGTTGCGGGCCAATAATCTCTCTCGTGCCGCTCGAGCCGCGGAGGATTCCAAACCTCCCAACGTCAAGAGGAGTTGAAATCGTACCTGAGGATCGGGGTCATCGGACATCTCGACGAGTCTCTGCGCAAGCCTAGGAATGCTGTCGAGCCGTGACTCAGCAAGTCGCAGACCGTTCTCCCTGACTCCTGGCACCGGATCGTTGAGCGCCTCTTCGATGAACCCGACGTCGAGTTGCCGTAGGCCCTCAAGCGTCCAGAGAGCGTGAACGCGAGCCGCACCGGATTCAGTGTCTTGAAACAGCCGAGTTAGCATCTGCACGGTGCCGGGGTTGTTTCGGTCAATCAGGAGCCGCTGGGCCGTCATCCGCCACCAAACATTGGGATTCTCCAAGTTCTGGACTAACTCCTGATCCGACGCTGCACCCAACCGGACGTCCCGAGTCGGAACAGGTGGATGCGAATCCGGCACGATGCGGTAAATCCGCCCTCGCTCATTCCCCTCGTATGCCGCTTCCGACTCATACACCTCTCGGGTGGTCCACTCCGAATGCTCTATGACGCGCCTGTAGTAATCCAGCACATACAGTGCTCCATCCGGGCCGACGTAAAAGTTGACAGGTCGGAACCAGCCGTCTGTGGATGCTAGAAAGTCTCTCTTCTCATGAAGGCGCTGTACTTGATAGGTCGCTCCGAAAGGCGACATGACATTCGCCAATACCAGGTTATGTTCGGGCTCTGCCAGAAACACCAACTCGCCTAGAGACACCGGAAAGACTCCACCCCGGTAGAGCGTAATACCGCAGGCTGAAGTGATTTGTCCGACACCCGTCAGCATTTGGTGCTCGGGCCGATGAGTGATGGGAAAAACCTCTGTGTTTGGAGACAACAGCTGCTCAGTTGACCGCAACAGAAGGTCTGGGTTACGGTCTAAATAGCGAGCAGCTATGACCTCATGGTTACCATTGCCACCGCTGCCGATTGTGAAGTAATGGCCCCAGTCATCGAAGGTGTGGCCAAATTGTGAGTTACTTGATAGAGTTTCGAGTTGATAGGAGCTAGGGCGAAAGCGAACGCTCCGACCCTGCTGCGATACGGCAGAAATGTCAGTGCGGTCGGGGAATCGAATATCCGTCCCTCTATCTCCGAATTGCTCGGAGAAAATGTGCGTTTCAACAGGCCTTTCACCAGCTAGATAGATCCAATTATCCGGCCCATAGGTCGGGCTGCTGACAGTATGCTGGGGGTTGGAGAAAGCGAATCCGGTCAGGACCACTCTCCGCACATCTGCTTTGTCGTCTCCATCTGTATCCTCGAAGTACCAGACGTCCGGGGCGTCGGTAACCAAAATGCCTGTCTTCCAACGCATCACGCCAGTGGGCATCGTGAGCCTGTCCGCGAACACAGTCGCGCGATCCGGACGCCCATCTCCATCCAAATCCTGAAGCAGTTTGACACGACCCAGTTTGCGATCGACTTCAAGGGGATACGCTGAGTTCTCAACAACATAAATCCGTCCGTACTCGTCGATTTCCATGTCCACGGGATCGACGATATCGGGCTCTGCGGCAAACAGCTCGATCTGAAATCCTGTCTCTAATTGGAACGTCGCAAGGGCTTCGTCGGGACCGTACGGCGGACCAGAACTTTGACATCCACACACTGCAGCCATTGGCAGGACAGCAAGCCATAGCCGCCAGATGTAGTCGCGTGGGATCCATAGCATGGTTTGCTCTCCTCCGGTCACTGCTTCGTCGCGCTCGAAGCCTTAGAGCCGTTCGGAGCAGGTGCGACCAGATCCCTGGTCTGTTTGTCCCGCTCACGAAACAAGCTCGAATGACACGCTTCCTTGTCTGCTTGCGCGAGCCGCGCGTAAGTCAGCCCTAGCTGGTAGTGCACGTCTGGGTGCTTGGGCATATAGCCAACTGCATTGAGTAGCCGGGGGAGAGCCTCAAAATTGCCAACGGCTTGTTCCAACGCCCGTCGCCGGGCTGCGGCAAGCCCAAGAATCATGCGGGCATGTCCTGGGTCCGCATGTTGAAGCAGGGCTCGATTGGCCAACGTAGCGGCCCCCTCTTGATCTCCTGTGCGGAAGGCTTGATCGGCCTGCTGCACGAGATCGACCTGAGGCGCAGGTGCGGCCGCCAGAGGATGCGCAACGACCGCCTGCCCGGTCTGCGGGACGTCACCGAGCAGCACCGACAAGACAAGTAAGGCAAGGCAGTGAAGAATCTGTTTCATCGCAAGCCAGACCGCACCTGAATCCTTGCCGATCGCAAACGCGGTTCACGATGGTGCGATCCGGCAGACGAGACGAGTGTCATCAACTGAGTCGGGGCTCGCCCAGAACCTGACCGGATTGTCGCAGAGCATCTGGCGATGTCGCTACAGGACCGACAGCTCTCAGTCCATCTGCCGCTCTTGGCCGACCGCATGCAACACAACAGTTCGCCGATGCGGACGGCTGCGATGCTCAAAGAGATAGATACCCTGCCAAGTTCCGAGCGCGGGCCGCCGGTCGACCACAGGTACGGCCAAGTGCGTCTGTGTAAGAACCGCACGGATATGCGCGGGCATGTCATCCGGCCCTTCCGAAGTGTGTCGATAGAGGCGGTCGTCCTCGGGAACCAGCCTGGCGAAGAATCGCTCGAGATCATGCAAGACGTCGGGGTCAGCATTCTCTTGAATCGTCAGAGACGCTGAGGTATGGCAGACATAGACGGTCAGCATGCCGGTCTCGATTAGAAGGCCGCTCACCCAGTCGAGAATCGGGCTGGTTATATCGAACAGACCCTTGCCTGAAGTATCGACATGCAGGTGTTGAACGAACTGTTTCATCTCATGCACTGCCCAAGTGTCTCGCTAACTGCGAGGGGAATCCAGCGCAAGGTAAGGATAGAGGCGGATCGACTCGCAAGGACCACCCGCCTGATCGGCTAGCACGCGGATGACTGCTGAGTTCGAGTGCGCATCCGGGTGGTCCAGCCGCAAACACTCGCAGCGCACAAGCTGGCAATCGGGATCAACCCTCCAAGGAGCTCAATTCATGCGCCAAGGGACTCGCTGTGCGAAAGACTGCCCACATGCTGATCGCGACATTTTGCTTAGAGAACGGGCATAGCCTGCTTCATTCGAATGAGACTCTAAACCGGCAGGGCGGCCCGCAGGCTTGGAGCTGGAGATCGAGTCGGACGTCTGCAACAGCCATGCGAATTGCAATGCACGTCGAACCGGTGCGAAATGCAAGACGACAATCGCGCTTTGCAAGCGTTCACCGGACGGCTTCGCCCTTGGGTTCGTTCCTCCCTCGGCGCCAGTCATCGACGAGTCTATCCACGTCCTTCCGCACTGCTCTCCGCGCGTCTGCGCGCTCCATGCCTTGGGCGAGCAGCCTGTCGTAGTCCGTGGAACTGTGCCGCAGATAGGCTTCCACGGCTAGATTGATCGCTGTTTCGTCGAATCGCTTCGCTGCAGCTGAACGTCCGACTCGCCCCGAGTGCCGCGCGCACGCCCGTTCCGCGATCAATGTGCGCGTCGCAGGAAGACACCCCGGGAATGCGATTCCGATGTGTCTGGCGAAGTCCTTCGCGTATTGCTCATCCCAGTTCTCGCGACGCCATTCGGCGCGCATGCGAGCCATCGCTCGCGCCTCGTGATCTTCCATGCACTCCTGTTCGGCACGTGCCAGCGCTTCCTCATCGACTAGGACGCCTTGGCGCTCGTAACGCTTCCGAGCTCGGCTAAAGCGCACGACGACGGGCGAAATAGGCGATTGCTTCCGAGCCCGGCGGGTTAGTGCGGCGTTTCCGCTGGGGAGGAACGCGAGATGATCTAGGTCCGCGCACGACAGGCAGAGAGCGCGTTCGCCCTCTTTCCTCAGGAACCGCCCGTTGCCGAGCTCTTCCCCGCATTCATCACAAGAGGAAGCCCGAAGAATCCAAAAGACGACGATATCGCGTGTGCTGCCTTGTTTCGATTCCTTGGGAGGAAACTGGCCGGACAAGGGCATGGCTGATCTCGGACAAGAGTCGACTTTGTATGCGGCCACGGCCGCCTTCGGTCAGAGCGGCGAATCTCCTCGAAGACCTTCGCTACGCCGCTCGTTTCCGGACGTCCCGATTCATCGTAGCCCATGCTCTGGGATCTGGGGCAACAGACTGAATCGGCTGCGGAGGCCCGACATGACTGTCACCGAGGAGCCGAGCGGCAGGCCTAGTCTTGCCAGCTGAGGCCATGTTAGGCACTCAGACGACAGAAGCCGATGCTAGGATCGACGCCGGTCCTTGGAGTCGTCAAGGCGGCGCCAGAGCCGCCGAACCTCCTCCCGTCCAACCTCGCTGGATGAGCCCCTCCCGCGCGGAGTGGGCGATACACCGTCACCTCATTCGAAATGCTAACAGCGAATGGGACCGAGGGGCTGCAGATCCACCTACCGCGGCGCGAATCCGGCGATGATGAGAATCCCACCGGAATGGCAGCGGATGTAGTTGTCCGCATATCCGTCGGCGACGCTCGCATTCGAAGGCGTCCTCGCCGTGATTCCGCCCTCTGCCAATCCCGGCGAGGTGGGTCTCGGTCGCTGAGACATCGCTAGCTGGGATTCTGGGTGTGACCAACGCGAGCTCCCAGCAATTCCTGAACTCTGTGGATCGACACCCTGCCCACGAGTGATTCCGCAAGTGCGGTAATAGGAAGCAGAGCCGGTTGCCCGGTCGACTGCAAACCTTCTTGGTCCGGTGCCGACTCGCACCTCCGGGTCGCAGGAACAAAGCGCATGAACATCCTAGTCTCCGCAGGCGAGGCATCCGGCGACCGCTACGCCGCGGGCGTGGTGTCCGTGCTGAAGAGAACGTTTCCTAGCGCCCGGTTCTTCGGGTGCGCCGGGCCTCACATGAGAGAGGCAGGAGTGCAAGCTGTCGTACGAACCGAAGATCTCGCTGTTGTCGGCCTGTTCGAGGTGCTGCGTCACATCCCTCGCATCTACGGCCTGTATAGGAAGCTAGTATTCGCGGCCAGCAATGCGAGGCCCGACTTGGCGATCCTCACGGATGCTCCGGACTTCCACCTCAGGCTGGCGTCGCGGTTGCGCGACCTGGGTGTCCCGGTCGTTTACTACGTCGCTCCGCAGGTCTGGGCCTGGCGACGCCGAAGGATCAGGAAAATTCGTCGCCTGGTAGACCACCTCCTCGTGATCTTCCCGTTCGAAGAGGAATTCTTCAGGAAGCACGGGATCAAGGCATCGTTTGTCGGGCACCCTCTGAGCGAACTTGCGCAAGTCTCGAGCGATCGCGAAGAGTTCTTCAGGCTGCACTCGCTCAACCCGGCGGAACAACTCGTCGCATTGCTTCCGGGGAGCAGGAAAGGCGAGTCCTTGCGACACCTTCCGGCGCTGCAAGACGCTGCGAGCCGATTGGTCGGCGAGGGAGTCCGGCAGTTCGTCCTGCCCGCATCCGCAACTACGGGCAAGGCCTTCTTTGAGTCCCATTGGGACGGGCCCCAGATTTGCATCGTGGACGGCCGGGCGCAGGACTGCGTCGGGCACGCCGATGTGGCGCTGGTCGCCAGCGGCAGCGCGACAATCGAGACGGCCATCCTCGGAACGCCCATGGTGACTTTCTACAAGCTGGCTTGGCCGAGCTACTATCTCGCCCGCTTGCTGGTCGACGTGCCGTACTACAGCATGGTCAACCTGCTTGCCGAGAAGCCTGTCATCACGGAGTGCATCCAAGAGGAATGCACGGGCACGAAACTAGCGAGCGAGACCATACGTCTCCTCAAGGGAGAGACCGACAGATGCCGAATGATCGAAGACCTGGCCCGCGTGCGTGCGATGCTCCAAACGGAGATACCCGCCTCCGAACGAGCCGCGCAGGCAATCGCCGACCGTTCCGGACTCATCGGGTCCTGACTGTCGCGGTCGCGGCCGGTCTGCTGCTACTGGCGGTCGCATCCCAAGCGCCTGTGCTGGCACAGGACTCCAGGATGCAGCCATTGTTCGACGTGGAGCACTACAAGATCGAAGCAAGGGTGAACCTTGACGCTCAGGTGCTCGAAGCGACTGCGGAGGTCCACTTCGTGCCACTCGACCCCGCCGAGGTAGTCATGTTCGAGCTGCACAACGCGCTGAACGTGGATTCTGTCGAAACTGAGGACGGCCAGAGTCTCTTCTCGTCGCGCGGGTCGGAGAATTCGAGTATTCTGGTCAGCTTTCCCGGGACGTTGCCGGTCGGCGAGCGTCAGGTCGTCCGGTTTCGCTACGGCGGCCGCTTGATCGGATACGAGGATTCTCCCGCCGAGGGCTACGCGTTGGCCGAGATTAGCGCCGAGCGCGCAATCCTCCTATATGGAGGCCGGTGGTTTCCAGTGAACGGATACGGGGCTGACCGCTTCACCTCGGACATTCGAGTGATGGTTCCCGAGGACGTGACGGTGCTCGGCAGCGGCCTGGGCCTCCGCACCGAGGCCATCGAAGGCATCGAGCACCACTTCGAATTCAACTACCCGTCGTTCCCTGGCACCATCGCGATCGTTCGGGGCGAGCCGGTGAAAGCGGGTACGGGGAATGCCTCCAGCTCCGTATATATGCCCAGTGCGTCCGAAGACCTGGCACTGGAGTACGGCGAAACCGCCGCCGAGATGGTCGATTTCTTCTCCGATCTATACGGCGCCCCTTACTCGAAGTCGCTCGCAATCATCGAGATGGGGGAGTTCGCGCCCAATGGTTACTGGGCGCCAGGCCTCGTCCTGATGAGTCCTTACGGCCGTCGCGAAAGCGTCAACCGGCAATTGCTGGGCAAGCTTGTAGCGAACCAGTGGTGGGGCGGACTGGTCGGAGCCGGCAATCGCAATCACCTCTGGCTTGTGGACGGATTGGCCCAATACTCCGCCCTCCTGGAGATCGAAGAGACCGAGGGCGAGGAAGCTTTCGGGGAGGCTCTCAGCAATACGCGCATTAACGCGCTGACGTTCGATGACGTGCCGTTGCGCCAATCCAGCAGGGTAGCGGATTTCTCGCCGCAGATGGAGTCCTTGACCACGGCTCGAGGAGCCATGGTGCTGCACATGCTGCGCTGGCGCGTGGGCGACGAGGCCTTCTTCGCGACACTGCAGGACCTCACCGGCGGGCACACGTGGGGCACGCTGACAACCGACTCATTCCGCGAGCTGTACGAGGAGGCAACCGGAAAGGATCTCGACGGCTTCTTCCTGCAATGGACTGAAACCAACATCACTCCGGAATTCCAGCAGGAATACACGATCTACCGTCTTGGCGGAAACGAGGGCTTCCGGGTGATTGGCAAAATCAACCAGGACATGGACACATTCAGCATGCCTGTCGAACTCAAGGTCGAGACCGAGGGCGAGCCCGAATTCCACGTCGTGGAGGTCGCTGGCAGCGCGTCCGACTTCACGCTTGAGACTTTCGGCAAGCCACGGCAAGTCGTGCTGGACCCGAACCATCGGATCCTGCGCCTGGACGACGACACGAGGGTACGGGTCGCGATCAGGAAGGGCGAGCAGCTGATCGAGCTCGGGTACTACTCCGACGCCCTGGTGGAGTACGCCCAGGCACTGGACATCAATCGATTCAGTTCATTGGCCCACTACCGGACCGGGAAGCGATGTTCCTGAGGAACAACTACCAAGCCGCTGCGAATGAGTTCCGCGAAGCGCTCAATGGCGACCAAGATCCCGAGTGGGTGGAAGTCTGGTCTCATATCAACCTCGGCAAGATCTTCGACATTACTGGGCAGCGCGAGCGTGCGGTGAATGAATACCAGCTGGCGGTGCGCACGCGGGACAACACGCAAGACGCCCAGGACGAGGCGAGCAAGTATTTGGCCTCGCCTTACAGGCGGCCAAGGCCGAAGGAGCGAACGTACTAGCGGCGCGAGGCCGGGCGAGCGTCAGCCTCAGTACTTCGGGATGCGGGGGTCGACGTCGTCGCTCCAGCGCAGAATTCCGCCGGTCAGGTTCGTCACGCGGCTGAAGCCCATCTCCTTGAGAAGGCGCTGCGCCTTCCCGCTACGGACCCCGCTCTTGCAGTGAACGACGATGTCGGCCGTGGAGTCGAGTTCGTGAACATGCTGGGGCAACGTTCCAAGCGGAATCAATGTTGAGCCCGAAATCCTGGCAATCTCGAACTCGTGCGGCTCGCGCACGTCCAGCACGAACACGTCGTCGCCGGCGTCGAGGCGACCCTTCAACGTGGTCGGGGTCATCTCCGGAAGCTTCTCCTGTGCCAGCTCCTCCGCCGCCTGCTGGGGGATCCCGCAGAACTGCTGGTAGTCAATCAGTTCGCGCACAGTCGGGCTGTCGCCGCAAACCGGGCAGTCCGGGTTCCGGCGCAGCCGCAGTTCGCGGAAGCGCATGTTCAAGGCATCGTAAAGCAACAGGCGACCGCTGAGCGAACTGCCCTTGCCGAGGATGATCTTGACAGCTTCGGTCGCCTGAATGCTGCCAATCACGGCCGGAAGAATGCCCAGCACGCCGCCTTCGGCGCAACTGGGAACCAAGCCGGGAGGAGGCGGTTCGGGGTAAAGGCACCGGTAGCACGGGCCGCCCTGATGGTGGAAGACCGTGGCCTGACCCTCGAATCGGAAGATCGAGCCGTAGGCGTTGGGCTTGCCTAGCAGAACGCACGCGTCGTTGACGAGGTACCGCGTCGGGAAGTTGTCCGTGCCATCGACGACGACATCGTAGTCCGACAGGATTTCGAGCGCGTTCGCGCTCGTCAGCGCGGTCTCATACTTGTCGACGACGAGACGGGGATTGATGTCCTGCATCGTTTCGGCGGCGGAATCGATCTTCGGCCGGCCGACGTCCTTGGACCCGTGAATGACTTGTCGCTGCAGGTTCGTCTCGTCGACCACGTCGAAGTCCACGATGCCGATCCGACCGATGCCCGCTGCAGCGAGGTACAGGCCAAGCGGAGCACCTAGCCCGCCGGTGCCGACCATCAGGATCCTAGCGCCCTTCAGCTTGCGCTGGCCCTCGAGGCCCACTTCGGGGAGGATCAGATGCCGGCTGTAGCGGAGGATCTCCTGGTTCGAGAGATTCGGCAACGGGGGCGCTTCCGCTGGCATCTGCGCAGATGCCAATGCGCCGCCCGCGATCGACGGCACGATGCTGATCGTGCTGCCTGGCTGGAGAGCGGTCTCGTCGCGGTCGAGGTAACGGATGTCCTCGTCGTCCACGTATACGTTGACGAAACTGCGCAGTCGCCCTTGGTCGTTGAAGAGATTGCGCTTGATTTGCGGGTGCTCGGCAACCAGTTGGCTGAGCGCCTCACCGACTGTGGCGGCATCGACGTCTATGGCGTCAAGGCCCGCGGCAAACTGCCGCAAAGGCGTAGGAATTAGGATCGTAGACATGATCTCCCTGCTCTTTGATGCTAACAATCACCCTATTCTCCGTCAACATACTAGGGATTCGGCACCCCCGACGCCGAGCATCCCCGGTGCTCGCGTCGGTTGGCTCCTGCGGTTGGCCGCCACATGAAGCCCGCCCAACCGGGACGGTCCAGGGTGGCCACCGGGGAGCTAGTGCGGAGGCACCGCGACGAAGCCCGGTCCTGGGACTTGCATGCCGGTGCCGGTTCGAGCGCGACTCCGACCCTCAGCGAAGGTCGCGTGTACATGTTCGGGGCTAGGAGAATACTGAATGCGCTCGACGCCCGTAGCGGCGCCGTCGCGTGGTCGCGCAACGCTGCATCCGACACTCACGCGAGCGTTCCGGGATGGCGATACGCGAGTTCGCCGCTTTGCGATCGGCGATGGGCCTAGTCGTGGCCGTCGCAGGCACCCTTGCTGCCTACGACCTAGCCGCCGGCGATCCGCGCTAGCTGGGCCCGGACGGCGGGAGTGGCTACAGTTCGCCACACCTCCTTCCAACCGACAGAGCAGCCCAGATCCTGCTGACGAGCAGGTCGGGCGTGACCAGCGTCGCTCCGCTGGTCGGAAAGCTGCTGTGGAAGCACTTGTGGACGGGTGGCGACCGCATCGTTCAGCCAGCCCACCCTGGGGAAGGCGATCTGCTCCTCGGCGCGGGCGAGGACCTCGGCATGAGTCGCGTCGCCGTCGCGCGCGAACCAGGCGGATGGACCGTCGCAGAGCGCTGGAAGTCCATCCGGCTGAAGCCCTCCTTCAACGACTTCGACGGTCTCGACGGTCATGCCTTCGGCTTCGATGGCAGCATTCTCGCATGTATCGGCGTCGAGGACGGCAATCGCAAGTGGACGGGCGGACGATATGGCCACGGACAACTGTTGCTGCTGGCAGGCGAGGCCATGCTGCTGGTGCTGTCGGAACGGGGTGAGCTCGCTCTTGTCACCGCAGCCCCCGATCGTCTCAGGGAGCTTGGGTGGTTCCCTGGGATCGAGGGCAGGACCTGGAACCATCCGGCGATGGTCGGCTACGTCCTCTTGGTGCGCAACGGCGAGGCAACGGCCGCGTGCCGGCTCTCGCTCGCAGGAGGGTCATGGGAAGTCCTCAGGCAACGCCCGTCTGGCGCTTGACAGACGCGGCAACTGTCAGGGATTGATCAACGATCCAAGAGAAAACCCGTTGCCAACAACCTAGAATCGATCTGTAGCCCGGCGCGCGCCTCGAAGCGGACCAGGCGAGAGACTCCACCCTGGACCGAAACGTGCCACTCCGCTTCTTCGCCAGCGTCCGTGACCTGAGAGATTGGTTCCGCGAGCATCACGACAAGCTCGACGAGCAGTGGATCGGCTACTTCAAGAAAGACACGGGGATTCCAAGCATCGATTGGCCGCAGTCGGTCGACGTCGCTCTTTGCTTCGGCTGGATCGACGGTATCAGGAAGCGCCACGACGAGAGGAGTTACAAGATCCGCTTCACGCCGCGCCGGCCCCGAAGCCGCTGGAGCGCGCGCAACCTAGCTCGAATGGAAGCGCTCGTCGCCGACGGTCTGGTCGAAGAGGCCGGGCTCGCGGCATTCAGGTCCCGAACCACAGCGTCCCCGGAGAACGAGACGGCCGCTACGACGCTGCCGCCTGCCCTCGAGAGCAGGGTCAGGGCGAACCCCGAGGCATGGCGCTACTACCAAGCCGCCCGCCCCTCCTTCCGGAAGCAAGCTGCGACGTGGGTTACAAGCGCCAGGCAGGAAAAGACGAGGCTCGGCAGGCTCGAGCTGCTGATCGAGTCCTGTGCGGTCGGCGTCCCGGTCCCCCCGTTGCGGTGGAGCGACAAGGCGAAGCGAACCACACCGCGTGCCGGCAGGCTTCCCTCGGCAGATCCAGCAGATTGATGAGGAATTGAGTCACTGCTCAGGTTCCGCCAGAGAGCTTTCGCAGAAGGCCGCCCACTGCTTGCTCGATTCGCGCCGCGTCCATGTTCTCCGGCAGAGGGATAGCCATCACCCGGCGGCTTGTTTCCGGATCTGTCTGGACGAGGTGCGAGAAGAGTCCTTGTCCAGCCGGTTGCCTCTCGTCTGGAACCCGCTGTGCCTCCTGGCCAGCTGGTTGCATCGGCGGCCCGGCAAACGCCTCCAAGAATTTCACGCCAGCTTCGAAGAGCCCCGCCACGGCAACTTCCATGTCACTGACTGGCGGAGGGTGGAGCGCGCTTGGTCCGGCCGGCGGGATCGCCACGTCGGATGGCGGCTGAGGGGACTCCCCACCCAATGGCGGACGGGATCCTCCAGTGGCAACCTGCTCGGATGGAGCGGGCTTCTCGCGTTCGCTGCCGTCGACGCTCGCGTCGGATTTCGGCAAGGTCTCGGACCCTCGCTGCGATTCCGCCGCGCCCGGTCCCGCTGAGGAGTCATCCATGATCTCCTCAACGACGTTGAGCATGGTTGATCGTCCGAGATTCTCGAAGCTCACCTCGTCAGCGGTCGAATCGAAGAGACCGGAGAACAGGGCCTGCTTGAGCCGCATGGTTTCCCAGACCCGCTCTTCGATGCTGCCTTCGGTAATCATGTGAATCACCTGCACCGGATCCGTCTGTCCCATGCGGTGTACCCGGCCGATGCGTTGCTCCAGCCGAGCCGGATTCCAGGGTGGCTCGAAGTTGATCACTGCCGAGGCGGCCTGGAGGTTGAGTCCGACGCCACCGGCATCGGTGGAAAGAAACACCATGCAATCCGGATCCTCGCGGAAGCGGTCCATCAGCGCGCCTCGCCTCGGCGTCGGAATGCCCCCGTGCAGAGACACAAAGTCAATCCCGAGTTTGCCAAGCTCCTCGCCGGCCAAGCGGGTCATGCGCTCGTACTCGCTGAAGACGACAATCTTTCGCCGTTCCTCGATCGCGAGCTCGCGGACGATCTCCTTGAACTCCTGGAGCTTCGGAGAGTAATTCGTCTCCTTGTCGAACAGGAACGTCGAGTTGCAGAGCATCCGCATGTTCTGTAGGCAGCAAGTGATCCGGCGGAAGTCCACCTCTGAGAGCCAGCCCTGCCTCTTCCACTTGTGCATCAGCCGACCTAGGATCTCGTTCTGCTCCCAATACGGTTCCGCTTGCTGCTTGGTCAGCGGAACTTGGAATGTCTGGTCGGTGCGGGCGGGAAGCTGCTTGAGAACCTCGTCCCGCTTCCTACGGAGCAGCAAGGGTTCCAGCTGCTCGTGGATTCGGCTCAGCCCGCGGTAGCCGAGCAGCTTGCCGGTTTCACTGGTCTGGACGTGCTCGTGCAAGAAGCGAAATGCAGGCCCGAGCGCCCGGCCGTCCACGAATTCCACCACGGAGTACAGCTCTTCAATCTTGTTCTCCAGCGGTGTCCCCGTCAGCACGAATGCGTAACGGCTCTTCAGCTGCTTGACGGTGCGCGCGGTATTCGTGGCCCAGTTACGGATGCGTTGCGCCTCGTCGAGAACAATCAGGTCGGGACGGAGCGCTTGAATCTCCTCCATGTCCCGAGGGACGAGCTCGTAGTTGATCAGATTGAAGAACTCCGGCCGGGCGTATCTCTTTTTCCTCCTTGCCTTGTCGCCATCGATAACCTGCGCGGAAAGATCGCTGAAACGCTCGATCTCGGCCTTCCACTGGTACTTCACGGAAGCCGGGGAAATCACGAGGACTCGCTCGATACCGCGCCGCCGCCGCAGAAGCGCGGCTGCGGCGATTGCCTGAATGGTCTTGCCAAGTCCCATATCGTCGGCCAGGACGACCCGGCCGCGGCTCACCGCGAATAGGACGCCGCGCAATTGGTACGGAAACAGCGGAACCTTCAACAACTTGCGAAGGATCCGCTTCCCATCGTCGATCTTCTTGAGCTGTTCCCTTTCCCATGCGAGCCCTTCGTCGAGTTCGTTGACGCGATCAACGTGCTCGAGGACGTCGCTATAGACGACGGCCGCGCCATCGGCACCGCGAATCTCTCCAAGAACAGTTGCGAACTGGGTGTACTTCTCACGCAAGAGGAGTCCCGACTTGTCGAAGTGCTCCGCCGCGACCGCCTGGAGCGCCGGGTCCGGATTGTCAGGAAGCGTCAACTGCACGTCGAGGCTCTCGCCGTACAGGAGCGATATGGAAGCCCTATCGCGTTCGTACCGCTTGCGCGCAAGCTGCGAGCGGTATCGTCCGCGCAGCCGCCCAAGAATGCTCTCGATGTGCTTGCAGGTTCCGAGTGTGTTGCGGGCGAAATCCGGACACGAACAGTAGTTGTCGAACAGGCCAGGACCGCGCATGGCGAGACGGTACTCCTCGCCGCTTGTAGAAAGCACCTGATAGTCACCGAACGGTTTGTCCTTCGGCCTCGAAAGAATGCGCTTGATTGCCTCTTTCGCTCTTTGCTGACGTGCCTGGATTTGCTCTTCGACTAGCATTCCCTACTTCTCCTCTGGGAACGAACTGCCGGTCGTGGACGCCCGGCTGCTCAGCCTAGGTTACCCACAATTCGCGGGGCCGGTGCAGACGCCGTAGAAAAGTGGAACCTGAGGATGCCTTGCCCTTCACGGCGAATAGCCGAGGACTACATCGGCTACCGCCAGCGCATGTGGGTCGTGCCGCCGCTCGTGTAAGCATCCGGACGGGCATTGCGAGGCACCGACGCCCGGCATCGAAGGCCGCGCTGGGACGGACGACGCTTGCTGCTCGCGCTGCTTCCGAGCCGCAACTCCCTGGTGCCAGGCAGAAAGTCTCGATCAACCTGGCGGCCGACCATAAAGCAGCTGAACGGGGTGTTCGTGGGTGTGAGGAATGCCACACATTCCCGCTTGCTGCCGTTCCCACCTAGGCTCCTCGTCGCTGGCACGGTCATCCCGGCGATTCGAAGGGAATCGAAGGAGCCGTTCTCGCCGCCAGCACGTTCAACTCCTAGCTGAATCGCCCTAGTCCTGGTCTCCGAGCGCGGCCTCGACTTGGTCCGGTATACGCCGGGCTTCGAGGAAGTCGTCGACGATCTCAACAGACTGGAACATTCCGATCCCGGCGACGGCTGCGGCACCGGCGTCGAAGCAGGCCCGAGCTCGGTCTGCAGTGATCCCGCCAAGTGCAGCGACAGGCATCGCAACCGCGTCGCAAGCCTCCCGCAGCCGGTCCAGCCCGGGAATACCCACCAGTCCGGGCTTGGATACAGTGGAAAAGATCGGCCCGAACACCGCGAAGTCAGCACCCTCTCGCTCCGCCCTCAGCACCTCGCTCACTTCATGCGTTGAAACGGCGATCAGGAAGCCCCGGGGCACGATTGGCCGGATGACCGAGACCGGTGGCGCATCCGAGGGCAGGTGAACGCCGTGCGCCCCCGCAGCGAGAGCCGCGTCGAGCCGACCGTTGACCAGCACTCTTGTGCCGTAGGCCCGCACCCTCGCCAGTGCAGCCCGGACCAGTGCCACCAAGTCTCGGATCGGAAGGTCTTTCTCGCGAACCTGGACCCATTCCACGCCGGACCGAGCGTTCGCCTCGATGCAATCCAGAAGATTGACCGGACAGCGTCGGCGGTCTGTTATGTAGTAGCGCTGCATTCCAAGATGCCGGGAAACGGTGCAAGTGGCCAAATGTTGATAACACTTTACTAAAGTTAAATCATGAGTATATACTAAGAATTCAGGAATCTGCCGTCTGCGAACGGACAGCAGCGGGATCGCCAGAACGGGCTGGCACTAGGAGGAATCAGACATGGCCAAGGTTATTGGAATCGACCTAGGAACCACCAATTCCGTGGTGGCGGTGATGCAAGCCGGCCAGCCGAGCGTCATCGCGAACCAGGAAGGCGGTCGCACGACGCCATCGGTCGTCGCGTTCACAAAGAACAACGAGCGTCTCGTCGGCCAGACCGCCAAGAGGCAGTCGGTCACGAATCCTGAGGCGACAGTCTACTCGATCAAGCGGTTCATGGGGCGGCGTCCGGCGGAAGTCACCGAGGAGACGAAGCTGGTGCCGTACAAGACGAGCGCTACGGGCGGCCTGCTCAAGGTGATTGCCGGTGGCAAGGAGTATTCGCCGCAGGAAATCTCGGCAATGGTGCTCGGCAAGCTCAAGGAAGCCGCTGAAGCCTACCTCGGGGAGAAGGTCAGGGAAGCGGTGATTACCGTCCCTGCGTACTTCAACGACTCGCAGCGCCAAGCTACGAAAGACGCCGGCAAGATTGCCGGCCTCGACGTGCTCCGGATAATCAACGAGCCGACAGCCGCGGCACTGGCGTACGGACTGGACAAGAAAGAGAACGAGACGATCGCCGTCTACGACTTCGGCGGCGGCACGTTCGACATTTCCATTCTCGAAGTTGGTGACGGCGTGGTCGAGGTCAAGGCGACCAACGGGGACACCCACCTCGGCGGCGACAACATTGACAGCCGCCTCGTCGAGTGGATCGTCGACGAGTTCCGCAAAGAGCATGGCATTGACCTGTCGACCGACACCATGGCCCTGCAGCGTCTCCGCGAAGCGGCGGAAAAGACGAAGATGGACCTTTCGACGTTGATGGAGAGCGAGATCAACCTGCCTTTTATCACGGCAGACGCGACCGGCCCGAAGCACCTGCAGTTGAAGCTAACGCGCGCGCATCTGGAGCAGATGATCGAGCCGCTGGTCCGTCGCACGCTCGAACCTTGCAAGAAGGCGCTGACAGACGCCGGTCTCTCGCCCAGCCAGATCGACGAGGTCGTGCTGGTCGGCGGGTCCACGCGGATTCCGAAGGTGCATCAACTGGTCCAGGACCTGTTTGGCAAAGAGCCCCACAAAGGCGTGAACGCGGATGAGGTCGTCGCGACCGGGGCGGCCGTGCAGGGCGGCGTGCTAGGCGGCGAGGTCAAGGATGTCCTCCTCCTGGACGTGACGCCCCTCTCCCTGGGAATCGAGACGCTCGGGGGGGTGTTCACCAAGCTTATCGACCGCAACACGACGATCCCCACGCGTAAGTCAGAGACGTTCTCGACTGCGGCGGACAGCCAGACCTCGGTCGAGGTCAAGGTCTTCCAGGGCGAGCGCTCGATGGCGGCCGACAACCGCCTGCTGGGAGTCTTCCAACTCGTGGGAATCCCGCCCGCTCCCCGCGGAGTGCCCCAGGTCGAGGTCACCTTCGACATCGACGCGAACGGCATCCTGAACGTGTCTGCCAAGGACAAGGCCACAAGCAAGCAGCAACAGATCACCATCACCAGTTCTTCGGGCCTGTCCCAGGACGAAATCGAGAAGATGGCGAGGGAGGCGGAGGAGCACTCTGCTGACGACGCCAAGCGCCGCACGGAGGTCGAATCGCGCAACCAGGCTGATTCGGTAATCTACTCCACGGAGAAGACGCTGAACGAGCACCGCGACAAGATCGACGACGCCGAGGCAAAGACGATCGAGCAGGCCATCAGCGCCGCTCGCGAGGCTGTGAAGAACGGGACGTCGGAGCAGATCCAGAGCGCGGTCGAGAATCTGACGAAAGCGAGCCACAAGCTCGCGGAAGCGATGTACGCGGCCCAGTCGTCCGAGGCCGCCCAGGGAGATCCCGCAGGCAGCGGGAGCGACGGCGACTCTGCGCAGACCGGCGCGGACGACGTCGTGGACGCGGAGTTCGTCGACGCCGACGACAAACCGAAGTCGTAGAATGAGGACGCCGGGAGGCAAGGGCGCCCCTCCGCCTCCCGGCTGCGCACGATGGCCGCCAGACGCAGCAAGGACTACTACGCGGCTCTCGGAGTTTCGCGGGACGCCAAGCAGGACGCCATCCGCAAGGCCTATCGCCACTTGGCGCGGCGCCTGCATCCTGACGTGAATCCGGGCGACACAGCCGCAGAAGACCGTTTCAAAGACGTCCAGGAAGCCTACGACATCCTGAGCGACGAAAAGAAGCGCCAGTTCTACGACCGTCACGGATTCTATTCCGGCCAAGCCTACAGCGGCGCTCCGGGCGGGGGAGGACGGCGCGGCGGCTTCGGCTTCGATGGATTCGATTTCAACGACTTCACGGGCGAGTCCGGCGCAGGACCGGACTTGGGCTCGATGTTCGACTCCGTCTTCGGCGGCGGCCGCCGGCGCAAGGCGAACTCCACGGAACGGCGTCCCGGCGAGGATCTGGAGTATTCCCTCGACGTAGGGTTCGACGACGCCATCCAAGGCACCACGGTGCGGCTGAACATCGAGCGCCAAGGCCGCTGCTCGCCGTGCAGAGGATCTGGTTCCGCGCCGGGCTCTCCCCCACATCCATGCGGTCCGTGCGGCGGCAGCGGCCAAGCGCAGGCGGGCATGGGTAATATGCGGTTCAACGTCCCGTGCCCGGCTTGCGGCGGCGATGGCATGATCCGGACGGCGTGCCATTCGTGCGGAGGCGAAGGCCGGGTCAGCGGCACGGGATCCGTCGAGGCACGGATCCCGCCCGGAACCGGTGAGAACTCTCGCCTGAGGATTCCGGGCAAGGGCAACGCCGGCGTGCGAGGAGGCCCCCATGGCGACCTTTACGTTGTCGCGCGCGTAGGAATGCACCCTTTCTTCGAGCGCAAGGGCTTCGACGTCTACATCCAGGTGCCGGTCACGCCGGCCGAGGCGATCCTGGGAGCGAAGATCGAAGTTCCGACGATCGATGGCGCGGCACTCCTCCGGGTCCCGCCGGCCACCAATTCCGGCAAGACGTTCCGGGTGCGGGAGCGCGGCGTCAAGAACCCTCGGAGCGGAAAGCGCGGGGACCAGTTCGTTAGAATCTCGATTGTCGTGCCGGACATTCCGGATGAGACGACCAAGGATCTAATGCGACGGTACGCCGAGCGGAATCCTGAGAATCCGCGCGAGGCGATCCTCGAAGCTTGCTGACGATGGCGAGACAGCGCAAGATCAAGGGCCTTTACACGATCTCGGTGGTCGCGGAGCGATTCGATGTCCATCCGCAGACGCTGCGCCTGTACGAGAAGGAAGGCCTGCTGCAGCCGTCCCGCACCGAAGGCAACACCCGTCTCTACACGGACAAGGACATCGACCGGCTGGACGTCATCCTTTCGCTCACCAGGGATCTCGGCGTGAACCTCGCGGGAGTGGAGATCATTCTGAACATGCGCAGCAAGATGGATGCCATGCAGCGGCAGATGCGGGAGTTCGTGAAGTACGTGAACAACTCGATGGACTGGGCTGCGGACGAAGAGGAGGATCCGCTCGCGAACGCGTTGATCCCGGTCAAGACACGGTTCACGGCAAGGCCTCGCGATGCCGATGGCAGCGGCCGCGTCGAATTTCAGCGCTCCGAGGAGCCGGAGATCCTCGACAGTTAGCCGGGACGAAGCGAACGCTCGCCCGCCGGGCGAAGCTACAACAGCCCGACGGCGCGAAGGAACACCAGCACGATGCAGACCGGCACGGGAAACTTCAGCATCCAGAGCCAGGCTCGGTAGAACCTGGCCAACCCGCTACCCGCCTCGAACTCGCCGCGGCGCAATGCGTCGTCCATTCTCCACGCCACGAAGACAGCGACGCCCAAGCCACCAAGCGGCAGAGCCCAGTTCGAGACTGCGTAGTCAGCCACGTCGAACCATTCCGCGCTCACCGTGGCGGGAATCCCAAGCGCGGCGACTGCAACGCCTCCAATGAGGCATGCCTTCTTGCGGTCCACGCCGAAGTTCTCCTGCAGGTATGCAGCGGTCACTTCGAACATCGAGATCGCGCTCGTCAGCGCCGCGAAGACGAGCATCAGGAAGAATAGGACCGAGAGGATCGCTCCGCCGGTCATTTGGGCCAACGCTGTCGGAAGAGTTACGAACAACAGGCCCGGCCCGGCGCCGGGCTCCAAGCCGAAGGTGAACACGATCGGGAACAGGACGAGCGATGCGAGAATCGCCACGACGGTGTCGGCCCCTGCTGTGGCCAGGGATGCCGACGCCAGATCGTCCTTGCTGCTCAGATAGCTGCCGTAGACGATCATCGTTCCCATCCCAAGGCTGAGAGTGAAGAACGCATGGCCAAGCGCCTCGAGCACTCCGGCAGCCGTCAGGCTGTCGACGCGCATGCCGAACAGAAAGTCGATGCCTTCGTCCCATCCGTCAAGCGTCATCGAGTTCACCATGAGAATCAGCAGCAGGACGAAAAGAGACGGCATCATGATCCGCGCCCACCGCTCGATTCCCTTGGTGACGCCCGCCGAGACAACGCCTACGGTCAGCAGAAGGAAGGCCAGCTGCCAGGCAACGCCTAGCGAAGCGTTCTCGGTCAACGCGCCGAAGAGACCCCCGACCGCTTCTGCGGAGCTTCCCGCGATGCTGTCGGTCACTGAAAGGAACGTGAAGTGCATGGCCCATGCAGCAACCGTCGAGTAGTACGACAGCAGCAAGAAGCCGGTAAGAACGTGCAGGATTCCCACGCCGACCCACGGCTCCCGGCGTGTGCTGAGCGACCTGAGCGCGTTCACCGGCGACGATCGGGCCGCCCGTCCGAGCATGATCTCGGCGATCATCACAGGGACGCCGACCACCAGGATGCAGAACAGGTAGACGAGAACGAACGCGCCGCCGCCGTTTTCGCCAGTGATGTAGGGGAATTTCCAGATGTTCCCCAAGCCGACCGCCGAGCCGGCTGCGGCGAGAATGAATCCCGTACGAGACTTCCATTGCGCCCTAGGCGTTTGCGTCGCAGTTGGCATCCCGACTCAGAACGGCCCAAGATAGCATGCACGGGAAGCCCTGCCGAGCCCCGGGCTATCCGGTGGCAGTGCCCGGGGCAATCTCGTCGATTCCGGTCTCGCCCTCGGACTTGGCAATGATGGCGGCCCCGCACGAGTCGCTGAATACATTGATCACCGTGCGGTACATGTCCAGCGGGCGGTCGACCGCAAGCATCGCGCCTACGATCAATTCGACCTGCGGCCCCGTGAGATTGACAGCTTCGAGCACGATAAAGATCACCACCAGTCCGGCGGACGGCACTGCGGCAGCGCCGATTGACGCTAGAAGAGCCGTGAACACCACCAGGATCTGCTGCTCGACACCGAGCGACACGCCCATGACCTGCGCGATGAACAGTACTCCGGCACATTCGTACAGAGCGGTTCCGTCCATGTTGATAGTGGCTCCCATTGGGAGCACGAACGACGTCACGCGGTTCGACGCACCCACCTTGTTCTCGACGGCATCGATAGTGACCGGTAGCGTCGCACCCGACGAACTGGTCGAGAACGCCATGACGATAGGCTCGATCATGTTCCGGAAATGGTTGATCGGATTGATTCCTCCAAGCAGGCGGAGCACCAGAGGCATCGTGATCAGCAAGTGCACGGACAGGCCGCAAACCAGCATGAGGGCGTAGAGACCCAAGGCCTTGAATGCCCCCAGGCCCGTGGTGCCCATGAGCCTCGCGATCAGCGCAAAGACGCCGACGGGCGCGACGTAGTGGATGATCCCGCCCGTCAGGCGCATCATGGCTTCGAATCCGGAGTTAAACAGCGTCAGCAGCGGCTCCTTGTGCTGCGGCTTGAGTGTGCTGATCGTAGCGCCCAGCAGGATTGCGAAGAAGATGATCGCCAACATGTCGGTCTGAGCCGCTGCAGCGACGAAGTTCTCGGGCACGATGTCGAGAATGATCTCGATCGGAGACTGCGCGGTCTTTAGGTCGGGCATCTCTTCCGTCTGGGCGGAGAGGAGATCCGCACCCACGCCCGGCTGGATCAAGTTCACCATTGCGAGGCCGACAATGCAGGCAAGAAAGCTCGTCAGCATGTAGTAGCCGAGGGTCTTGCCGAACAGCCGTCCGAGCCCCGCACCGGCACCGACCGACGCAACGCCCGTGACAATCGAAGTTAGCACCAGCGGAACGATGATCATCTTCAGGAGCTTGATGAACAGCGTCCCGATCCAGCCGACGGCATCGGCCAGCGGCTCTCCGCCGATCCAACCGGCTACAACACCCAGCAGCATCGCGATCGCTATGCGCCAGTGCAGCTGTTGGTGCCACTTGGCTCCTTGCTTCGATTCACTCACCTGTAGTCTCCGTTCTCGAACCTCTTGAACCGGAATTCCAGTTCGGACGCCTGCGATCGTTTCGGCGCCGCGTGCCTAGATCGTTGCACACTCGGAACACCACCCCTGACATCATGCCGCCGGCACGCATGGAATCGTCGCTACGGATCGGCGCCGGAACATTGCATGCAAGGGGCTGGTGAGCCCGCATGTCCGGGGTACCCTTGACGGACATGCTATCTTGTGGTCGTAGATTCCTTAGCTAACCGCCTAGGCTCTATGGAATTCCGGCTGCGAACCGTTTCTCGGTTCCCTCCGATCGTCGATGGGTCCCCTACGGGGTTCTAAAGCGGCTGAATGGGATAGAGGGAGGGTAACGCGCCCTCTGCGCATCGAGCATCACCGGGTGAGCTCGGGCAGCGGTAGGATCGGTCGCCCGGCGTTAGTCATGCCCTAAAGGTAAGTGTGAATGATTCATGATAAGCCCACATACGATACAAGCAGGACTCGCCAACCCACGCGCGTGCGCGAGATTCTGCGGATTTCCGCAACTTTGGACAAGCCTCAGATAGCTCGCGAGATCATTCTCGAGTGGCTTGAGAACGAGGCCGAGACCGACCTGCCTGAACAGGCATGGAAGGGCCGTGCATTCCACCATCAAGCGGGTGACCGCGTTTTCACTGCGGTCAGGGCCGAGGAGGAAGGGTCTGACACGTGGGCATTGCGCTACGTCGGACCCGACACGACAGGGATCGAGCGCGAGTGGACGACCGAGGTTGCGGTCCGGCAGTGCACTGGGCAGGAGCCGCAATTCAGTCTCCGGACGCTCGTCAAGTCGGGCGAGCTGAAGCTCCGGGTCCAGCCGACGGTTCCCAACTTTGTGGAGCATGTCGCTAGCGAATGCGGCCTTGAGCAAGGGGCCGCAAAAGTCGAGAGAGGGCCGTGGGTGATCGAGTCGGACTACGACGCGGCGAATCTGACCGAATTCCTTGTCGACCCTGACCGCCGCACGCCGGCCTTCGTGCTCACCGTGCCCGAGGAAGCCGAGGATCCCAACGAGCCGCTGCTCGATCCGATACCGCTCCAGGCAGACACACTCGGCATCGCCAAGGTGATCGTCCTGCCCGCAGAGTTCACTTGGAAGCTGACCAACCGGTTCGGCAAGCGGCTGTCCGTCTACCGAGGCGCCATGCGGGTTTACTTGACAGGCTTCACAGACCACGCGGATCCGGAAGGAGGCCATGACCTCTTTATGCCGCACCGAATGGACACTCCGGAAACAGCCGGCAAGCTCGGATCCTTATTGAGGTGGATGGCCGCCCGTGAAAGCCTCAGGCGGATGCGTCTGGACCACGACATCCTTCCCTTCGCGTCGGTGCTCATTCCGTCGGTCGACCTAGAGACGTCAAGGATGGCGGAGATGGGCGCCAGCGAGTCCGACCAACTGGGAGCGGCGAAGCAGCACCTGAAGATCCTGCGCGACGAATTGAAGCTCGCGATGCAGATCCAGCAGTGGCTCACGGAGGAAAACAAGGCAATGGAAAGCCGCGTCAGGGAATCGGAATCGAAACTGCGCAGTTCCCAGAACCGCAGCCGAGGACCGATTGACCGTCAGCAGCGGGATCGGCCGAGGCCGAGATACTCGCCGTCGTCCTACGGCAACGAGTCGGAGCCCTACCAGCCACGCAACGAATCCTACCCTTCAGGGGGCGGATCCTACCCGTCAGGGGGGTGGAGCCGGAGGCCGCGCTAGCCGGATGCATCGCGCGAGTCAGAATGACCACCGCGGGCTAGCAGTCAGTCATGCAGGAAGACTTGGCAGGCAAGACTGCGCTCGTTACGGGTGGATCGCGCGGCATAGGCCGAGCGATCTGCCTCGAACTGGCGAATCGGGGAGCCAGTGTGGCTGTCAACTACCAGCGGCAGGCGGAAGCGGCGGAAGACGTCGCGAAGGCCATCAGGGAAAAGGGTGGCTCCGTGCTGACAGCGCGGGCCGATGTCTCCCGCAAGTCTGACGTGACGTCCCTGGTCGAGCTGGTTGCGCGGGAACTGGGCGGACCTGACATCCTCGTCAATAACGCGGGCCTGCTGTACACCGGGCAACTGCTGGACTACGACGAGGACGAATTCGACCGCATGTGGCGTACCAACGTCAAGGGAGTGCTCTATTGCTCGGAGGCCGCGGCACCGCACATGATCGAGCGCGGATGGGGGCGAATCGTAAATCTCGCGTCCAACGCGGCGATCGGCACGGCTCTCCCCGGAACCACGCTCTACGCCGTGACGAAGGGCGCGGTGCTGACGTTGACGAAAAGGATGGCGTTCGAACTCTCCCCAAGCGGCATCACGGTGAATGCCGTGCTGCCGGGCTTCACGAAGACGGACATGGTGCTATCCGGCAAGAGCCCTGCGGAAGCCGAACGACTGATCGAGGAGGTGGCCAGCAGGTCGTTGGTGGGCCGGACGGGCGAGCCCGAGGACATTGCAAGCGTAACGGCGTTTCTCTGCTCGCCGGCGAGCGGCTTCATGACTGGGCAGTACCTTATGGCGGACGGAGGGAGGCAGGATTACCTGACCCGCGTTTAGCCACGGACGCGAGTGGGACCCCTGGCTTCCGTCACCCGGTCGGCGAATAGCCGCAGGCATTGCAAGTCGACGGCAGCCGTCCCGGGCAGCCAGGTACGGTGCGGGCGGCTAGGTGCGCTCCACGCGATACGGGTAGCGGTCTCGCGCTTGGCGCAGGTAGTTCAGCACCTCGCCATCGAGTTCGCTCATCAGGGCCGCTCGAGCCGGATCGTCCGCAAGATTGCGCTGCTGGTACGGGTCCTCCTGGTTGTCATAGAGGCACCAGCGGCCGATCTCACCGCAGGCGTACGTGTAGCGCGAGGTCCGGATGCCGCGGAACAGCGGAGACGTGTGGTTGACTCCGCCGCTGGCATGCGACTTGGCGATGTGCATGAGAAACTGATGCTCGGGCCCTTCCACCGGTTCGCCGCGCGCTGCCGCCGAAAGATCGCGCCCGACGCAGCTCGCGGGCGCGCGGATTCCGGCCAAGCCGCATACGGTCGGATAAATGTCAATCGCTCCAAGCATGACATCGCGCCTGTGCCCGGCCGGCGCGCCGGGGACACGGACGACAAACGGCACGCGGCAGGATTCGTCGTGGGGCAGCCTCTTTCCGGTGCGGTTCTGAGCGCCGAGCATCTCACCATGGTCCGAGGTGTAGATCACGATCGTGTCGTCCGACAACCCATTCCTTTGGAGACACTCCATCAACCTGCCGATCTCGATATCAACTCCTTCCACGTGCGCGTTGTATCCGGCTAGGTCCTCGCGCACGCTGCGACCGCGACCGCCGACGCCTCGCGTGACCGTATCGACGGCATTTGGCCTAAGCTGGAGGTCCCCGGGCGGGTAGTTCCGCATCAGTTCGGGCGGCGCATCGTCGAACGGCGGGTGCGGCGGATTCAGAGAGAGCACCAGCATCCAAGCCCGATCCTTGTTGCGCTCGACGAAGCCGATCGCGTCGTCGGTCATGAGTGTCGCGTTGTATCCGGCGGGAACCTGCTGGCGGCCCGTACCCGGGTCATAGGTGTGCGAGCGGCTGTAGTGTGGATTCGTGTTGAACCAAGCCCGCCATTCGGCGAATCCATGTCGGGCTTCGCCCTCGGGCTTGAGCGCGTAACCCTCCGATCCCCGAGCGTCCAGATGCCACTTGCCGACATATCCGGTGTGGTAGCCAGCGTCACGGAAGGCCTCGCCAAGGCTGTAGTCGCTGCGACGCAACGGGTACGAATTGTCAATAACCCCGGACTGGTAGGGCCAGCGGCCGGTGAGGAGAATTCCTCGGTACGGCGAGCAGACCGGATAGTTTGAGATGCAATGAGTGAACGTAGTTCCCTGCGACGAAAGCCCGGCAAGAGCCGGAGCGGCCGCGTCGTTGTACGGTTCCCCAGGCATTGTGCAAGCGCGATGCTGGTCGCTGAAAACGAACAGCACGTTCGGCTTGCGGGATTGCTGGGCGGTTGCGGCCACTGCGCCGACCCCGGCCAAGCCGGACAGCACCTCCCTGCGAGTTGGCTTCTGCGCTATCATGACCCGGGTATTCTAGCAACGCCTCCACCTGCCCGCCGGAATCGGCGTTCCTTCCGCGCCCCGCCCCGAACGAGCGGAATACCGAGCCTTCCATGCCGTCCAGGGAGAGCGAAGCGCTGATCCTGCGCAGCTATTCGTTCCGCGAAGCGGACCTGATCGTGAGCTTCTTCACTCGCGACCAAGGCAAGCTGCGCGGAGTCGCGAACGGAGTCCGACGCCCAAAAAACAAGTTCGGCGTGGCGCTCGAGCGATTGGCGCATTCCCGACTGTTCTACATGCAAAAGGAGAAGGCGGAGCTCGTCACGCTGCAGCGTGGGGAACTCGTCGGGCCCGCGAATCTCTGGAAGGCCGGCTATTCGGCGAGCGTGATCCTCGACGTCATTGCCGAGGCATCGGACCAAGTCCTGCCGGCGAACGAGGCCCACGACGCCTATTTCCGGCTGCTGAGGCTGGTCGTGGAGGAGTTTCACCGCGGCATCGCCGGCGACCAGTCGCCGGATGCCGTTCCATCCTGGGCGCATCGCGCCCTGGTGTACTTCCTGCTCTGGTCCGCCCGCCTCGGCGGATGGTTGCCGCCGCTCGACCGCTGTATCGAATCCGACAAGCCCTTCTCAGAGCGCGAACCATCCTACTTCAGCCCGCACAAGGACGGGCTGTTCCGCGCCGAATTCAAGGATCCCGATTCGGGGATGGTCCCTCCGGAATCCCGCACGCTAGCCGGCTTCATGCTCAAGAACCGCCCTGAGCGGCTGGATGACTCCGAGTGGCCCGCGTCTGCCGCGTTCCAATTGCAGAGATACCTGCTGCAGCGGATGCAAGCGCAGATCGAAGGCCGCTTGCGCGGAGTGGATGCGTTGCGCGACTTGTGGCGCGACGCGGAATCGACGTCTGGCCGGGTGACGGGCTAGTTCGGAATGGAGACAGGCCGAGCCGAGACCGGCTCCTCGGGGGTACCGGGATCGAGCAGCAGCCTAGTAGGCTGGCGGTCGCGCACGACTTCGACGGGAATCTTGCCCGCTTCTTCCCAGGAGGAAACGGCCCTGCCGACATCGGCAGTTCTGCGCACAGCCTCCCCGCCTACCGACACGATCACGTCACCTGCGCGCAAGCCGGCCCGGCCAGCGGCGGAGCCGTCCCGGACCTGCCGGACCAGGACTCCGTTTTCCACTCCGAAGAACTCTGCCAGCTGGCCCTCGACTTCTTCGAGTTCGGTCCCGAGCCTCTGGTTCCTCAAGCTCATGCGAACCAAGGGAAAGCTCATGTCGATTTCAATGCCAAGTTCGGAAAGCGGATTCGGGCACTCGTCGCACAGACTCCAGCCGTCGGCCTCCAGGCGCAGCTTGACCGAATCGAGTCGCTTCCGGACGGTGTCCAAGTGCTCCTTGTCGACCGCGATTCTCTCCTTGACCGCCTCGATGGTCTCCGGTATCGAAAGGCCGATCTCGCGCTTGCCGATCTCGACATCGATCGCCAAGCGATCCCGGCCTCTCACAACGCCCAGTTCGACATCGCCCCCAACCGGAGTCTCCTTGACAAGACGCGCGAAGTGCTCGATGCCGTTGACCCGTTCATCTCGGTAGGTCACAACGATGTCACCTCGCCGCAGCCCGGCCTTCGCGGCCGGGCTTCCGTCCGCGACGCTGCTGATCTCGACGCCATGAGGATCCAGCAGGCCGATCTCCTTGGCAGTAGCGGGCCCGACCTCCATGATGCCCACACCGAGATAGCTGGACGGGGCAAGCAGCACCTGAGCGTCGAGATGAGGGGCGGGCGACAGGATCGCAAGCGATCCCATCAGGACAAGAGCGGGTGCGATGTTCCTCGGCATGCTCGTACCTCTCGCTGTCGGGCGACTGCCCTACCGCTGCCTCCGAATCTCGATTCGGCCGATTCCAGTCCCGGAGCGGAGCGTCCCCCCCCCTCCGTTGATCGATCCTACCGCCTCGGCCGTTCCGAACAATCCTGGCGAGCGGAGCACCTGGATCGAGGGAAAGTCGCTGACGATGCTCTGGCGGCCCCTGAACATCCGTACGGCCGCCTCGACCGTCAGGGCGATTGTTTCCGGCAGGAAAATGACAACGGATCCTACCCCTGTGGTCAGGACAGAGTCGTGAAGCCCGGCTCGCTCGTCCAGCCCGACGGCTATATTGCCCGTGCCGCTCGAGACGTTCAGGACTCCGGATGCCCTTCCGATCCGGATATCGCCGGCCCCGACCTGAGCGCGGACGCCGTTGAACGCCTCGATGACTTGGATCGAGCCGCTGCTTGTCGCTACGCGTGCCGTGCCGGCGACCCGTCCAATCTCAATGCTTCCTGCACGGGTTCGGGCATCTAAATCGCCTTCGACGCTCTTCGCCCTGACGCTCCCGACATTCGTCAAAAGCCGGGCCGGACCTCCGGCGCTCACCAGGTCGATTCCGCCTCCAGCGGTCTCGCAAGTCACCGAACCGCCGATCGCGCCGAGCATGACCCTCCCGCCAGCGGTCACCGAAACATCCGCTCCGATTGCGTCCATCGTGACCGACCCGTTGGCGGCCAAGGCCTTCACGGAACCGGCGACGCCGCGGATTTCGATATCCCCGCCGATTGTCTGAATGTCAATTTCGGAGATGCCTTCGGGCACTTCGATTTCGAGCCGGACCACAACCCGGCATCCCGCGCATTCCGGTAGGCGGAGGCCGAGTTCCGCCGTTCCGTCCGGTCTTCGATCCGACTTGATGCCCGCGCCGCCGAACATTGCAGGAACGAAGTCGGCATCATCGGCCCCTGTGCGCGCCCAAAGCTTGACATGGTATCGGATCCCCTTGCTGGCAGTTCCGACGAGGGTGACATCCCCTCGAGACCGCACCGCGAGCCGGCTCGCGCCAGGCAGTTCCGCGCTCCGCTCCTGGAACCAGCGGCGCTTGCTTGCAGGCGGATCGGGCCGCGGCTGGGCTATCCCCTGGCCTGCGAGGGCGCTGGCGGCAAGTACCGCAACGAGGACAGGGCTCGAAGTCCGGAGGGCACGCATCATGCCATGCCGTTGCATCGGATCAGAACCGTTCCATCGAAGCGCCGAGCAGGTCCAGGATCCGCTCGCTCTCCTGGATCACGAATGGATTCGACTCGCGCTCGATCAGTTCCTGCAACGGCCCGGCCAAAGCGCGGTCGGGGTGCTCGCGAAGCAGCTGAATCGCGTGGACCCGCATGCCGGCGTTGGAATCCCGCAGCAAGGTCTGCACCAGCGCCTGACGGACGTCGGGTTGCCCGGCGTAGTCCTGGACTGCCTCCAAGGCCTTCAGCCGGACGCCGAGATCGTCGTCCTCGAGCATGGTGCGTAGCAGCGCCTCGCGCACTTCGCGCACCGAAGCGTGGTTCCGCAGTGCGTCAAGCGACGTCAGCCGGGCTCCGGCGTGGGATTGCTGCACCGTATCGAGCAGCATGCCCCGAATCATCGGATCCGATGAATCGCCGGTAATGACCCTGCGTTCCTCGACCACGATCTGCACCTGGTCGCCGACCGGGTCGAGATGGACGGTCTCGATCCCGGTCAGCGTGCGGTCGGCATTGGAGGAAATCAATTGGCCGGCGACTGCCGATTGCTCGACGGCGACCGGGAAGGTCGGACCGGATAGCGTGCCGCGTCCCGCGAGAAAACCAATCGCCAGAATCAACCCGGCGGCAGCGGGCTGCCATGCCAGCGGACGCGCCGAGAGCTGGGCAGCAAGGGAGCGGGCGGCGGCCCGGGCGCGGATCGCCAGAGACGTGCCGCGGCGGTTGAGGGGCTCTCCCGCGATGGCTTGGTCGAGGCCGTTGCGGCACTCCTCGAGCAGCGGGTCCACTTCCGCGTCGAGGTCGGGGCACCCCAACGACAGCAGAAACTCTTGCTCGTCAACGAAGAGGGTGCGGAACGCGGGATCCTCGTCCCTGCAGCGTTCGATCTCGTGTCGCTCGGCCAAGCCGAGCTCGCCGTAGAGGTAGAGCCGGATCCGCTGCCTCAGCAGTTCGCTCTCCAGCGGAACGCCATCCTCACGCCCGGACATCGTGCAGTTCCTTGCGCAGCTTCTTGGTAGCCCGGAACAAGCACTGCTTGACCGAGTCCTCGCTCATCGAGCTGGCCTCTCCAATCTCCCGGAGTCGCATACCTTCGTAGTGCCGGAGAGTGAAGACGAGTCGCTCCCGGTCAGAAAGCCTGTCGAGGGCCGCGTCGATCCGGCTCGAAATCTCGCCGCTGCCCATCACTCTGTCCGGCGAACTGGACGGCCTCGAATCGGCTGCGGTTTGCAGTGGCGAACGGCGCGGGGAGTCGTCGCCTTCCAGCGCGGTGAATTCCGGGCGGGCCTTGCGCCTGCGAAGGTGGTCGAGACAGACGTTCGTGGCGATGCGGTAAAGCCAAGTGTGAAAGCGGCACTGGAACCGGAAGCTGTCGAGCTTCCGGTAGACCTTGAGGAAGGCCTCCTGATAGGCGTCCCGCGCGTCCTCGGGAGACCGCAGGATGCGCAGCGCGATACGCAGAACGCTCCGGTCGTAGAGCCGCACCAACTCCGAAAAGGCCCCTTGGTCCCCGCCCTGCGCAGCTTCGACTAGCCGTCGCTCGGTTTCGTCGGCCGGAGCCGATTCAAATCCGAACGAGATCGATTCCGCCTTGACAAGCTCCACTTCGCCCGGTCCCCTCTGCTTCGTTTGACGCATGAGAAGTGGAAAACGTCACGCCGAATCGCGCCGCCGGGGGCAATCAGCAGATCCAGCCGCCGCCCAAGACGATCTCTCGGTCATAGAACACTGCCGCCTGGCCCGGAGTGACCGCGCGTTGCGGCTCGTGGAACTCGACCCTCGCCCGGTCGGGTGCGCCGTCCACGGGGCTGATGTCCGCCCATGCGGGAGCCGAGCGGTAGCGGATCTTGACTTGGGCGCGGACTCGCCCGGACAGGGCTTGGAACCGTATCCAGTTCGCGTCCCGGACCTCGAATTCGCCGCGGAGGAGCGACTCGGCCGGCCCTACAACAACCTTGCTGCTAGCGGGGTGGATCTCAGTCACGTAGACGGGCTTGCCGGCGGCGATGCCGAGCCCTCGTCGCTGGCCGACCGTAAAGCGGTGAATCCCCCGGTGCCGGCCGAGCACTTCGCCATCCTCGGAAACCAAGTCGCCGGCGTCGCTTTCGACCTCGGCCCCTCGCTGCGCGCTATAACCCTCCACGAAAGCCGCGTAGTCCCCGTTAGGAACGAAGCAGATCTCGCGGCTCTCGGGCTTGTCGGCGATGCCGAGACCAAGATCCTCGGCCATCTTGCGCACCTCCCGCTTGCGCATTGTTCCGAGGGGAAACCGAGACCTTGCGAGCTGCGCCTGCGTCAGGCCAAACAGGAAGTACGACTGGTCGCGCGACTCGTCCCTGCCACGCAATAGCAGATGCCGTCCGCTCTCCCCGTCGTATTCGATCCTCGCGTAGTGGCCGGTTGCGATGGTCTCCGCGCCGACCTGCCTCGCGGTCTCAAGGAATCGGTCGAACTTGAGGAAGTTGTTGCACAGCGTGCAGGGTATCGGAGTCCGGCCGGCCAGGTAGTCCGCGACGAACGGCTCGACGACCTGACGCTCGAAGTCCTCCTCGTAGTTCACTACGTAGTAGGGGATTCCGAGGCGCTGCGCCACCCAGCGGGCGTCATAGACGTCGTCCAGCGAGCAGCAGCGGCCCGAGGAGCCACTCTCGGGAATCAGTTCCGGCAAACGGCGCTGATTCCACAGCTGCATCGTCATTCCGACGATCGGACCGGCCTGCTGATGCAGCATTCCCGCTACGACGGAGGAATCCACTCCGCCGCTCATAGCCACGGCTACGAGGGATCCGGCCACTTCTCTCAGCGTAGCGCGGCGCCGGCGCTCCACGCTCCCTGGCCGAAGCTACTGCCAGCCAATCTCCCTGCCGGAATTCTGCTCTTCCAAGAAGGCGACCAGGGGCTCGAAGTACTCCAGCATTGCCTTGGTCGAAACCTCGCTGCCGGTCTTCTCCTTGAGAACCTCGCGCCAGTCGCGCGTGGCGCCGAGGCTCAGCAGGTCCCAGAGGAACTTGCCGACGTCCTCGTTGCCGTAGTAGTTGCAGTTGCGAGGGTCCTGGTTGAGGATGTTCTTCGCGATGTAAGTGTGCAACTGGTACTTGATGACAAACGCCATCGCGTAGTCGTAGTACTGGGCGGGATCGTCGGTGATATGAGTCTTGGTGCAGGCGTCGCAGAACTCCTCGCCCCTGGGACTCGGAGGCGCGATCCCCTGGAAGCGGCCTGCGTGCGCCCACCAGCGCTTGTTGAACTCGTTGACAGGGAGGTCATCCTCATACAGGTCGTGTTCAAAGAAGGACATCGTGCCGGCCGAAAAGGGAATGAAGACGACGGCCTGGTCCAGGGCCTCGTCAAGCAGCCAGGCGATCTCGTCAATCTCGGCGTTCTCATCCAATAGGCCGATCTCCTTCAGGTAGGCCGGCTGCCGAGCCGCGATGCCGATCAGGTCGCCGACCGCTTCGTGGAACGCTCGATTGGCCCCGCCCCGCAGCGTCAAGGGCACATCCGCCCCGGTGTAGGCCAGGTAGTAGTAGATATGTCCCAGCTCGTGGTGGGAGGTCTCGAACCAGCGCCAGTTGTTCTCGACGCTCATGAGGGACCGCACGTCGTTCTCCAAGTCCATGTGCCACGCGGAAGCATGAGTGTTCTTCTTGCGCTCGGCTCCGGGAGCTAAGGGATACAGGTCGGACTTTTCGTAGAACGATTGCGGCAGCGGCGGCATTCCCATCGAGGTGTAGAAAGCCTCGGCCTGCTTCACAATCCACTCGGCGTCCTGCTCGTCCACCAAGCTGTCAAGATCGACCCCGCTGCTGAGCCCGGGCCACGCCTGCGCCCAGCGATTGCCGATCCAATGGGCGGGAATCAGGTCGGGCGGTTCCTCGCCGTAGCGTGCGGCCAGCTCGTGCTTGGTCCAAGTGTGGAGCTGCTCGTAGAGAGGCCTGAGGTCGTCATTGAATCGCTCCATCATGGCCATCATCTCGTCGACGGTCATCCCGTAGTCGTCGACCTGAAGTGCGAAGAACGAGTCGTACCCCATTTCCTGCGCGACTTGGTTCCGCAGGTCGCGGAGACCCCCGATCCCTTGCTTGAGCGCGGGACCGGTCTGCTTGGCGACTTCCCAGATCTTCCGCCGTTCCGCTTCGTCCCGCGACCTCACCAGCACTTCGTCGATCTGATTCGGCGTCACGACTTCCAGGCAGGCGCCACTGGACCGGTCAGCGCAGAACTCGAACGAATCCAGGATCGCGCCCTGCTTGGCCTCCTCGGCCACGCGGTCCGCCACGACATCCGGGATGGTGCCCGGGTATTCCGCCGCCGACAGCAGTACCTGGCGCAGCTGGCGCTCTGTCAAGTCATCCAATCGGTCCTTGTCCGCAAGGAGTGCCTTGACCGTATCGATGACCCAGGGATTGCCGCTAAAGGCAGCCATGGCCTTTTCCGCTCCGATGCGCTCGCCAACGTGCAATTCCGTCACGTCAGTCGCCGACTTCCAATACGCCTCGGCCGTGATCGCGTACATTTTCTGGACGAGGTTGTCGTAGGTGTGAAGAAACTCGTCCGCTCGTTCCTGCGGACTTGGGCTGCAGGCCGTGGCGAGCAGTAGCACGACGGCTATTGGGCAAGCGATGCACCTCATAGGTTGTATTCTGCCACCGTTGCTCGTTGGGATTGCCGATACCGGGCTGGACCGGGACGCCTGACCTGCCGAAAACGCGGCTCGCGGCCTGCCGAAATCTTCTCTAGCTCGATAGGATCCCGGTCCACGGTCTGCCGGCATTGGCGTAGGACTCGTGGGCAGCGAGGGCGCGATTGCAGTTCCGGATGACCGACGCGAGTTGCAGAATGCACCCGATCTCACGTATCCTGAATGAGGTGGTCGGTACCCGTCGGAAAATATTCCAGGCTTGCCTTGTCGCAGCTGATTCCGTCCGTAACCGAAGCCCGCCGTCCGAATCTCGCAGCTGAACAAGGTTCCCGCTGACACCGGGGGCCGAGGAGAACGCAAGACATGAACAACCGCTGTTGGCTTGCATTGCCCGTACTCGCAATGCTCGCCGCCCTGGGCTGCGGCCCGGCCGAAACCGAGCCCCCCGCGGAGCCCGTCGTGCCGATCGGCGAAGCCGTCATGATCGAGCCTCCGCTCGGACTCCCGCCGGTCGCGATTCCAGAGGACAACCCCCCAACAGCGGAAACCATTGCGCTGGGCCGCAAGCTCTACTTCGACAAGCGGCTCTCAGTCGACAACACTATCGCGTGCGCCAGCTGCCACAGGCCGGATGCCGGCTTCGCGGACCCGGACCAGTTCTCGGAGGGAGTTGGAGGGGAGAAGGGCGGCCGCCAATCGCCGCCTGTCATGAACGCTGCATACTTCACGACGCAGTTCTGGGACGGCCGTGCGGCGAGCCTGGAGGATCAGGCTGGCGGACCGGTCGAGAATCCGGTCGAAATGGCGTTTACCCACGAGGGTGTGGAGCAGCGCGTAGCCGAAGATCCCGTCTACGTGGAAATGTTCAAGGACGCCTGGGGCGACAGGCCCATCGTATTCGAGATGGCCGCCAAGTCAATCGCGAGCTTCGAGCGCACGGTGCTAGTTGGGAACTCGCCATTCGATCGCTACCTGTTCGGCGGAGACAAGGAAGCAATGAGTGCCGAGGCGATCCGCGGTCTCGAGCTCTTCAGGGATCCCGAGAAAGGCAACTGCGAGGTCTGTCATACGATCAACGAAGAGGAAGGTTATGCCCTCTTCATGGACAACAAATTTCACAACCTCGGCGTAGGAGCGGAAATTGATGGCTCGCTCGCCGATATCGGCCGTTTCGAGCAGACTCAGGCAGATGGAGATCAGGGTGCGTTCAAGACCTCGCACCTGCGAAACGTCACCGACACATCGCCCTACATGCATGACGGGCACCTCAAGACACTCAAGGAAGTGCTCGACTTCTACATCGGCGCTGGCAACTCCAACGACTTCCGTGACGAAGAGATCAAGGAGCTAGACCACCTCAGCGCCCAGGAACGGACCGATCTGATCGCATTCATGGAAGCCCTTACCGGCGAGTACCCCCCGAACACGGGACCGCCTGACGGCGACATGGCCTATGCCGACGTGCCGGCGGCCTCGCTGGCCCGCGGCTGCTTCCGGTCCGAACTCTAACCATCCCGTGAGCGGCGGCTTGGCCGTCGGCCGCCGCTCACGCACATTGACGGCCAGCATCGCGACGGGTTTTCGGCCCCAGGCCGGATTAGTCCTGTCGCACAGTCAGGCCATTGTGAATCCACGCTCGCTCATCCTAGCCACGATCCTAGGCACCGGAGCCATCGGCTTCTCGATGCTCGGCCAAGGGGGCGGCGTGCTCTACACGCCCATCCAGGTGCTATTCGGCGTGGACTTCCACACGGCAGTCTTTCAGAGCCTTTGGTTCACGATCCTGACCGCACTGCCCGCGGTCCTTCTGTTCCGCAAGACGAAGCAGGTCGACTGGGCCGTTGCGGCTGCGCTCGAGTCGACCAGCTTCGCCGGGGCCTTCCTGAGCGGCTACTTCGCCAACATCTTTCCCCCGCAGGCGCTGACGGTCGCGCTGGCGATTCTCGTCTTCGCGGCCGGCACGTCGATGCTCCTGAAACTCGGGCCACGCAAGGAATACGTCAAGCGGACGCGGCTGGACTGGATGCGAGAGCTCGGAGGCGAGCGCTATCGAATCAATCTAGGACAGGGCCTGCCGATCTCCTTCCTCATCGGAATCGCATCCGGACTGACGGGAGCGGCGGGCGGATTCCTCAAGATTCCGATGCTGATACGGCTTTTCGGCATGCCCATCAGCGTCGCCTTCGGATCGTCAGCCCTTATGGTCAGCCTGACAGCGGCCGGAGGGCTCCTCGGACATCTCGCCACCGGCGTGTCGGTCTGGCACGAGCCGCTGCTGCTCAGCGCATTCGTACTCCTGGGATCCCAGATCGGCCCGCGTCTGACGATGCAGTCGCGGCCCTTGGCAATGCGCAAGCGCTTTGCAACGTACCTCATCGCGCTGGCCTGCCTCGTGATGGCAAGTTCGTTCTTCGTCACGCCGAGCGGGGAGCTTGCCCGGTCGCTATTCAGCTGACCGGTCGGCGGGCCAGGGCGGGCAACATTGGACTTCTGCAGGGAGCGCCCGACCAAGCCAACTCGGCCCCCGGCTAGTTGAAGACTACGAACGGGTGGAACATGCGGGGCATCACGGCCCTGCCCAGGCAGAGCAGCCGCCCGTCTGGGCCGACAGCCTTGACGAGCCTCGATTCTTCGCATGGGCCGAACGGACTGACCCGGAAATCGTGACCGTGGCAGATGCGGACGGCCTCCCCGGCATCGACGCGATGGATCGGTATGTCGGGCAGGAGCGCAAGTGGAGGAAGCACTGCTTCCTCCACACGGCTCTCGTCACGCATCGCTTCGAGGGACTCCAGAGTAAGGGCGTCGCCGATCGCGAACTCGCCCACCTGCGTGCGACGCAATTCGGCGACGTGCGCGCCGCACCCCATCTCGCGGCCAAGGTCGTGGGCAAGCGAGCGGATATAGGTGCCCGTCGAGCAAAGGCACCGCAGCCTCGCGGACGAGCCGCTCACTTCTAGCAGTTCGAGTTCGCGGATCTCCACATCGACAGGATCGAGCTCGACCGGCTTCTGCGATCGCGCAAGCTTGTAGGCCCGGACGCCGTCAACCTTCTTCGCGGAGACCGGAGGCGGAACCTGGCTGATCACGCCGCGGTAACGGGAAAGCAGCGCCTCGATCGAAGGCCGGTCCAAGGTCAGGTCCCTGGGCTCTGCCAACGGCTCGCCTTCCCTGTCGTAGGTGGTCGTCGCCCAGCCGAACCGAATCTCGGCCAGATACGCCCGCTGATGCCCCGAATAGAACTGCGCTAGCCGGGTGGCGCGCCCGACCAGCAAGGGCAGCACGCCGGTTCCAAGGGGGTCCAGCGTGCCCACATGGCCGACCTTCTCGCCGCCGAGCAGGCGACGGACGTTGCGCACGGCCGCGAATGAGGTGATCCCGGCGGGCTTGTCCAAGATGACGGCACCATCCATCTAGCTCATTCTATAGACCGACCGCGCGCTAGCGGGCGACCTCCGCAAGCAGGCTCCGGGCCGCGCGGACAACTCGGTCCGCGCTCACCCCCGTCATGCATGGATGGCCCTCCAGCGGGCACTCGCGCAGGAGGCAAGGCGCGCAGTCGACCGGCTCTCGCACGATCCGCGCCCAAGCCGCCGCGGGTCCGGTCGCATTGGCGTCCGTCGCTCCGAACACGGCCACCGTGGGAATGCCGAGCGCCGTGGCGGCATGCATCGAGCCCGAGTCGTTGGTCAAGTAGAGGGAGCAAGTCGAGGCCAGCTCGAGATACTCGGCCAGCGTGGTCTTGCCCGCCAGAGAACAAGATCGCCCGCCCGTGCGCCGCGCCACCTCGTCGGCCAGAGGGGCCTCGGACGCGGAGCCGAATACGGCAACGCTTGATCCGGATTCCCGCGCGAGGACGCGCGCGGCGTCGGCGAAGCGCCCGGGCAGCCAGCGCTTGGCCGAGCCGAACGCGGCACCTGGACTCACTCCGATCCACGGTCCTTCGGGCAGGCGTCGCCGACGCCATTGGGCCAGTCCCTTGCGACGCAGTTCGGCAACTCGGTCGAGTCGCGCGTCGGCGTCCCCGGGGATGCGCTCGATCAGGCTCGCGCGACGAAGCAGTTCCAAGTAGTAGAAGCGCTGGTGAGACGGTATCTGTCCTCGGAGCGGCCTCGGAATCCGTCCGGTGAGCAGCAACCCGCGGCCGTCCCGGTCATAGCCGATGCGCTCCGGAATCCGGGCCCGCCATGCCAGCCAAGCGGCATCGAACGCGTTTTGCAACAGGAGGGCGCGATCGAACGAGCGGGCCCGAAGGTCCCTGGCGAGCCGTTCGCGTCCCAGCAGGCCGCGGTGCTCGCCATCGCGCTGGTACAGAGCTAGCTCGTCGCAAAAGCCCTCTCCCGCGTAGAGATCGGCAACCCAAGGGAGGGCGAGAATCGTAATGTGCCAGCCCTCGTGGACGCGGCGGATTTCGCGCAACGCCGGAATCGACATCACGGCATCGCCCAGCCAGTTGGTCGCGCGTACGAGGAGCCGCTGCATTTCGGACTGCTCCTAGCGTACCGACATTGAGACGGGCTAGCGGCTTGCCCTGTCAGCCTGTGCGAGGGACGAGGCTCGCCGGACGGCTAGAATCTTCCTATGATTCGGTTGCCACTCGCAATCACCTTGGTCGCGACCGTTCTAGGCGCGCAGGAGGTGCCGCAGGCCTTTGTCGGAGGCCGCGTGATTCCGATCATCGGACCCGTGATCGAGAACGGAACCGTTGTCATTCACGAGGGCAAGATCGTCGCTGTGGGCGATGCATCGGATACCGCAGTGCCAGCGGATGCCGAGCGTCACGAAGTCGGCGGCGAGGTCGTACTGCCCGGGTTCGTCGACACGCATAGCCATGCTGGCAATGTTGAAGGCGGGGACGCCAGTGCGCCCCTGCATCCGGAAGTCCGCGCTCTCGACTCCATCAACGTCCGCGACGCGAGGCTCCAGAAGGCCCAAGCGGGCGGTATTACAACCTCGAACATCATGTCCGGATCGGGCCATCTGCTCAGCGGGCAGACGCTGTACGTCAAGCATCGAGACGCCAAGGCCATCGAGGACCTTTTTCTCTACCGCGCCGACGGCTCCCTGGCGTACGGCGTCAAGATGGCGAACGGTACAAACTCTCGCAAGACACCGCCGTTCCCCGGCACGCGGGCCAAGGCAGCCGCGCTCGTGCGGGAGCAGTTTGTCGCCGCGGCCGAGTACCGCGATAAGGTGGCCCGGGCGGACGGTGACCCGGCCCAACTGCCGCCGCGCGACCTGGGTCTCGAGACACTCGTCGAAATACTCGAGGGCAGGAGGGTCGTCCACTTCCACACCCACCGGCACGACGACATCCTGACCATTCTCCGACTGGCGGAAGAATTCGGCTTCAAAGTGGTGCTGCAGCATGTCAGCGACGGATGGCTCGTTGCCGATCACATCGCCGATTCGCCTCACGTGCTCGGCGCCTCGCTGATCCTGATCGACAGCCCGGGCGGCAAGATCGAGGCCAAGGACAACCGCTTCGAGACCGCGCCGATCCTGGATCGTGCCGGCGTCTTGACCGGATTCCATTCAGACGATTCGATTACAGATTCACGCCTGTTCAACCGGATGGCGGCCCTGGCCGTACGCGCGGGAATGCCCCGCGAGCGAGCCCTCTACGGCCTGACCATGGCGGGGGCGAGAATGCTCGAGATGGAAGATCGCATCGGCTCGCTGGAGCCCGGAAAGGACGCAGACCTGGTCGTTCTTTCAGGAGACCCGCTGAGCGTCTACACCCAGGTCCTTCAGACCTGGGTCGACGGCAGCAAGGTCTTCGACCGATCAGATCCTCGGGACAGGCTCTACGCAGAAGGCGGCTTCGGCGCCAGCCACGACCAGAGCGCCACCTTCCACGGCATTGCGACGGGAGAGCACCAATGAATCGCACGTGGAGCATCGCGGCCTTCCTTGCTTGCCACGCGGGGGCCGTTTCGGTCCCTGCGCAACTGGCCGTCCGAGGTGAGACTGTTCACACCGCGGCGGGCGAATCTCTTCGCGACGCGGTCGTGGTGATCGAGGGCGGCAAGATTAGCCAGGTCGGTCCCGCCACCGAAATCGAGATTCCGGAGGGGTTCCGCACGCTCAGTGCCAGTGTCGTCACGCCCGGGCTGATCGACGCGCGGTCCACCATCGGTCTGAGCGGCTATCTCAACCAGCCGCATGATCAGGACCAGACCGAGGAATCGCAGCCGGTCCAGCCGGAACTGCGCGCCATCGACGCGTACAATCCCCGCGAGACTCTCGTAGCCTGGGCCCGCTCATACGGCGTGACCACGATCCATACGGGGCACGCGCCGCGAGCACTCGTCAGCGGACAAACGGCCATCGTGAAGCTAAGAGGCGACACAGTGGAGGAGGCCTTGGTCAAGCCTCTGGCGACGATCGCCGCGACTCTTGGCGAGGGAGCCCGCGAGAGCGGGGAAAAATCGCCCGGTACTCGCGCAAAGATGGCGGCCATGCTCCGGTCCGAGCTGATCAAGGCCGAGGAGTACCTTGCGAAGCGTTCCTCCGAGGAAGGCGAGAAGCCTGAGCGGGACCTGCGGCTCGATGCGCTAGGCAAGGTCATCAATGGCGAAGTGCCGTTGCTCGTAACTGCCCAGCGAGCCCAGGACATTCTGACCGCGCTGCGGATCCGGGACGAATTCAACATCCGAGTGATTCTGGATGGCGCCGCGGAGGTCTACGAGGTCTTGGACCGAGTCCGAGAGGCAGGTGTTCAGGTGATCGTGCATCCGACGATGATGCGGGCGCGCGGCGAAACGGAGAATCTCAGCTTTGAAACGGCGGCCAAGCTCTACGAGGCCGGGATTCCCGCCGCCATCCAAGGCGGCTACGAAGCCTACGTGCCCAAGAGCCGGCTGGTGCTGTTCGAGGCGGCCGTCGCCGCCGCCCACGGCCTTGGCTTCGAGAACGCGTTGCGCAGCATCACGCTCAACGCCGCACGGGTCCTAGGCATTGACGACCGCGTGGGATCCATCGAGACCGGCAAGGACGGGGACCTGGCCCTTTACGACGGAGATCCGTTCGAGTACTCGTCGCATTGCGTAGGAGTGGTGATCGACGGCGTTGTGGTAAGCGAGGAGACTCGATGAAACTAGTCGCTTATCCGGAAGTGGAGCCCGATCGCCTGGAGAGGATCAAGTCCGCTTGCGCACCCATGCGGGTGGCCAATTGCGGGAGCGAATCTGACGCCGTCCGGGAAATCGCCGATGCCGACGCCTTTTTCGGCAAGCTCACGCCCGAGATGCTAGCTGCGGCGCAGCGGCTGCGGTGGGTGCAGTCGCCCACGGCCAGTCTGGAGCACTACATCTTTCCTGCGCTGACGGAGCACCCCGCGGAGCTGACGAACATGCGCGGGCTATTCCACGACAACATCGCCGATCACGTGTTCGGCTGCATGCTATGCTTCGCCCGCAACCTGCACGTTTACATTCGCCAGCAGCAGCGGTCCGAGTGGAAGCCATACGGCGGCACCAAGCAAGGACAGGAATTTCGCAGCGGTCCTGCCGTGACGACCGGAGTTGACCTAGCGCACACGACGCTCTCGGGGGCAACGCTCGGCGTAGTCGGCCTGGGCTCGATCGGCTCGGAAATCGCCCGGCGGGGCGTCTGTTTCGGGATGCGGGTGGTCGCGGTAGACAGCGACTCACGAGTGGCTCCGGAGGGGGTCGACGGACTCTGGGGCGCCGACTGTCTGGATGACCTCCTCGCCGAGAGCGACTACGTGGTGATTGCGGCCCCGCACACGCCGGAGACCGAGAAGCTGTTCAACGCCCCGAAGTTCACGCGGATGAAATCCACGGGGATACTGATCAACATCGGGCGAGGAGTGATCGTCGATTTGGATGACCTGACCGCAGCCCTGGAGGCCGGCGAAATCGCCGGTGCGGCCCTCGACGTTTACGAAATCGAGCCTCTTCCCCCGAATCATCCCGTATGGGGATTCGAGAACGTCATCCTGACGCCGCACATTGCGGGCCACTCGCCAGCGATCGCAGAGCGCCATCTCGGCGTGCTACTCGACAACGCAGTCCGATTCGTTCGCGGGATGCCGCTGAACAATGTCGTCGACAAGCGACGCTGGTTCTAGCTCGAAGAACAGGGTACGGAAGTCGCAATTCAAGGTTCGTGCGATGCGATCGGAGCCGCAGCGACCGCGGACGGTTCTCGGAGTGCGGAGGTTGCGCCAATTGCCGATCTTGCACGGATTCTCGCTGAACTGGAGCACCCATAGCTCGGAGAACTCAAATCCCTGGTGAGACGAAACGTGCACTCCCAAGAAGGCGGGCTAGCAACATTCCGCTCGGGGCAGCTACTCGAAGACCCCGAGGTCCAGTTCCGAAGGGTTCGGGTTGCCGAACTGAGGGAGCGGCGACAGCGATTGGTCCTGACGGTCCATTCCCAACCGCTGGCAGGGGGAGTCAAGTTGCAATTCAAGATGTCCAAGAGCTCACTCGGTTATTCGCGCGACCGCCGAGTGCTGTTTCGCAGTGGCTGGCAAGTCCAACGGCATCTGGACTCGGCGTGGATGACACTTCAGCAGGGAGCTCGGTAGGCCGGAAGGCACCCAACACGCCGGAGGAGTCCGGTCCCGTCCGACCCGCGCTGGCGGTCATTCCGCGGGCGGGTGGATCGGGTTGCCGCAAGCCCTGCTGGATTCAGAGTTCCGCGACATCGACACCCCCCGGGCAAGAGGGCGGCTTCTGTGGGTCCAAGCTGGAACGCAGGCTCGCCTCCAGCTGGCATTCCGAATTGGACGGTGCTATATTCCGAATTGGACGCGTCTTCATGCCGAATCAGACGATAAGGCTCGGAGAGTTTCTAGCGCGGCACGCTGAAGTGCGGATTCGCACGGCGCTGGCAGATACCCGCATCGTGGCAATCGTCGGCCCGCGCCAATCCGGAAAAACGACGCTCGCTCGTCGCATCGCCGATGACGAAGGCCGTACTTTCATCACGCTGGACGACAGTCAATTCAGGTGGTTTGCCAAGAACGACCCCGTTGGATTCATGCGCCGCCAGCCAGCGGCAGTGATTGACGAGATACAGCGTGCGCCGGACTTGATCCTCGCTCTCAAGCGAGCGGTTGACGAGGACCCACGCCCCGGGCGCTACTTGATCACGGGCTCGGTCGACCTCTTTAAAGGCTTCATCTCTTCCGATTCGCTCGCGGGCCGTGTCGAAACCGTCGAACTCCTACCGTTCTCCCAAGCAGAAATCACGAGCGCCGGCCCGCCCAAATTCCTGGACCGGGCCTTCTCTTGCGATTTCCCAAGCCTTGCCGAGACGGGACGGACCCCTGACTTGACCGAACGCGTGATCTCCGGTGGCTATCCGGAAGTCCTGCGCCGCACAGTTTCCGAGCGACGGCAGGACTGGCTGAGAGCCTACGCTCGCTCGCTCGCCGAACGAGACCTCCTCGAGATCGCCACGATCGAGAAGCCCGACGCACTCAGCCGAATGATTGATCACGCGGCCGTTTCCGCGGGCCAACTGAGTAACATGTCGAGCCTCGGATCCCGGCTCGGGGTCGACGGCAAGACGGTGGATCGCTGGCTATCCTTGCTCGAGCGGATGTTCCTGATCCGCCGTATCCGTGCCTGGCATCGAAACGAGCTGAAGAGGCTCGTCAAGACGCCAAAGCTACAGTTCCAGGATTCAGGTTTGCTTGCGGCGCTGAGGCGGATCTCCCCCACCGACATCAGGAGGAACCCCCAACGACTTGGGCCGATTCTAGAGTGCTTTGTCTACACGGAACTTGCCAAGGCCATCGCCCTGACCGGCGATACGACGACTGTCAGTCACTATCGAGACAAGGATCAGGTCGAGGTCGACCTAGTCCTCGAGCGTTCGCCGGGCGAGATTGTCGGTGTCGAAGTCAAGGCAGGTGCAACGGTGAGCCCCAAGGACTTTAGAGGGCTGGCGCGTCTCAAAGAGGCGACGGGATCTCAATTCGCTTGCGGTATCGTCCTTCATGACGGCGATCGGATCCAGCAAGCAGCTTCCAAGCTCTTCGCGATGCCGTTAAAGATGCTGTGGAGCGATTGATGGCTTGGCGAAACTGGTCCTGCGTAGCGGGAATAACGATCACATTCTCGCGGAACGCGCTGTTCAACACATGGATTTGAAGCAAGCCCGTTCGATGATCGCTTAGCTTCTCGCATCAGGGGGGATGAATGTCCGGGGATCGCTATGTCGTTAGCAATTCGTCAAATCGCAATTGCAAATCCAGCCCCAGTCATCGTGTGCCTATCCGACGGCGAGTTCTCCGCGACGCGCGTAATTGCGCTCGTAATACCGCAGGTACTCCCCATTGCGCACTCGCGCAACCCAGTCCGGATGCTCTTCATACCAGCGAATCGTCCGCTGAAGTCCGACATCGAATGCGACCTCGGGCATCCAGCCGGTCTCCGCTTCGATCTTCGCAGTCGCGATCGCGTAGCGACGGTCGTGAGCAGGGCGATCCGGCACGTGCTCGATCAACGATTCCGGTCGGTCGCTGAGCCGCAAGATCCGACGAACGACTTCGATGTTCGGCAGGGCGGACTGACCGCTGACATTGTAGATTTGACCTGGCCGTCCGCACTCGATCAGAGAGCTGATCGCGCGGCAGTGGTCATCGACATGAAGCCAGTCCCGCACCTGCAGACCGTCCCCGTAAATAGGCAGGGGCACGTTGCCGAGTGAGTTGGCGATGATCAACGGGACCAGTTTCTCGGGAAACTGATAGGGGCCGTAGTTGTTCGATGCCCGTGTGACGATCACGGGCAGTGAGAAGGTCTCGCCGTAAGCAAGCACGAGAAGGTCGGATCCGGCCTTGGAAGCGGAGTACGGGTTCGAGGGCAGTAGCGGAGAGGCCTCGTCGGCGAAGCCCGGCTCGTCAATACTCCCGTAGACCTCGTCCGTAGAGACATGGACGAACAGATTCGGCGGGTACTCCCGGGCGGCTTCAAGCAGAACCGCAGTTCCTTGCACATTGGTCGAAATGCTGTCAGCGGGCGAGAGGATGCTTCGGTCCACGTGGGACTCGGCGGCAAAATGCACGACGGTGTCCGGGCGGAAGCTCTTGAACGCGCTCAGAACAGCTTCCGCGTTGCGGATGTCGGCGCGCTGGAACTCGAAGCCTGGCAGGGTCGCGACCGGCGCGAGATTGTGGAGGTTGCCTGCGTACGTAAGCGCGTCAATGACCAGCACCTCCGCACCGGGCTCCTGCGACAAGGCTGCTCGGACAAACGCCGACCCGATGAAACCGGCACCGCCGGTGACCAGAGCTCTCATCGGTGCTGGGTCTCCCAGTCGTAGGCCAGTTCGGAGGAGTCGTAGGGCAGCCGACCTTCGTCGGTCGGATCGTAGTGCCTGTCGGTTAGATAGACCAGCATGGCGGGCGTCTCCCCGATCACCTTGTAGCCGTGCGCTATGCCCGGCGGGATCAGGACCTGCCAGGGACGCAAGGCTCCAGCGTAGATTGTGTTGCGCAGCCCGAACGTGCGAGAACCCTCGCGCAGGTCGGCCAGCGCAATCTGCAGCATCCCCTGGCAAGGCATCCACAGGTCCGTCTGGACCGCATGGTAGTGGAAGGCTTTGATCGTGGCCGGATAGCTCAAGGACGCAGAGATCTGGGTCGATTCGACCGGAAATCCGGAAGCCAATGCCGAGCCCAGCCGGGCCACCTCGAGAAAATAGCCCCGGTCGTCAGGCCACATCGAGACGGGCGCTACCCGGACGCCGTCGATCAGGTCGGGAGAGTCCGTTCGCAGTATGACCTTGCCGACGCCTCTTCCGCAGCGCGGCAAGCGAAGCCTGAGCCCGCCCGACTCCTTGAGAACCTCGCTCCGCGAGCCTTCCAACGGGGCGCCCCCTTCAGGCAGGGACGCAGGCCAGTTCCGGACGACCCGCCTTCCATAGCTCGACGTACGGCTCGATCTCGGCCATCGTCTGGGCGAACTGATCGAAGGTCATTGACTGCGCACCGTCGCTCCAAGCGCGCTCGGGATCGGGATGGATCTCCACCATGACGCCATCAGCGCCGACGGCCACAGCCGCCCGGACCAGGGGCGGAATGAGCGCGCGCTTGCCCGTGGCATGAGCCGGATCCAAGATGACCGGCAGATGCGTTAGCTGATTCAGCACGGGCACCGCGTTGATGTCTAGCGTGTTGCGAGTCGAGGACTCGAACGTACGGATGCCGCGTTCGCACAGGATGACCCTAGGGTTGCCGTTCGTGACGATGTACTCGGCAGACAGCAGAAACTCCGTAATAGTGGCGCTCTGGCCACGCTTGAGCATCACAGGGCATGTCGTAGTCGCGCCGATTTCCTTGAGGAGCGGGTAATTCTGCACATTACGGGCTCCGATCTGGAGCACGTCGGCGTAATGCGCGACCAGTTGCACATTCGTGACTGTCATCACCTCGGTGACGGCCTTGAGCCCGTAGGAGTCCGCAGCCTTGCGCAGCAGTTTCAGGCCCTCTTCCTCCAAGCCCTGGAAACTGTATGGACTGGTCCGGGGCTTGTAGGCGCCGCCGCGCAGGAAAGTCCCGCCCGAAGCGGCCACGGCCGCGGCGCAGGACATGATCTGCTCCTCCGTCTCGACAGAGCAGGGACCGGCGATGACAGCGAACTCGCCGCCGCCGACCGAGGCCGACCCGGCCGACACGACCGTGCGACCGCTCTTTACCTGCTTGCTGACGAGCTTGTAGGGGGCGCTAATCGGAACGCCGCTCTCAACGCCTTCGACCGATCGCAAGACCTCGAGGGCGTGGGTGACGTCGCCAAGGCCGACGGCGGCGATCACCACCCGCTCGTTGCCTTGAATGGAGCGGACTTCGAAGTCCATCTCCGCAATCCGGTCGCAGACCCTGTCTATCTGCTCGCGAGTCGCGCCCAGTTTCATTGAAATGATCATGACCGTACCTTCGGACTTGGAATCCTACCAGATTCTCCGACCCGCTCGTGCGCCCTTTGTCGTCACCCTAGCGAGCAGCGAAAGATTGCTGACTGGAATCCCTGCTGTGTGGAGAAAGCTCGCCGCCCCGCTGCCACTGGTGGCACGTAGATGGGTGACGGTATCGAGCCGAAGCCTCAATCTAGCACGGCGACAGCCCCGTAGTCCACTCTCTGCCAAGCGCATTTCACCACGGCAGCAGCTGCGAACAGATGGCTGTTCGACGGGTCTCTTGCCGCAGTACTGGGGAGCCACGCCCAAGGAATCGGCCCCCGCTCTGGTGTAGTCTGAGAATCGCCGCCCGAAGCGGCGGCCAGCACGCTCGCGGCGCCGGGGGCACGGGCAGAACGGAGGGGCTCTGATGGCCCGGCAGGTCACGGTCGAAGAGGCAACGCTCGCATTGGGTGGAATGACTTGCGGGCACTGCGTGGCAACCGTCGAGAAAGCTCTGCTAGGCGTGGCCGGAGTCCGCGGCGCCTCGGTTGACCTAGCCTCCCAGTCAGCCCTTGTGGAGTACGACCCGGCCTCGGCCGAGGTGGCGACCATGGAGAGCGCGGTGGCAGCCGCCGGATACGCTCCGCGTCAGGCAGGAGGACTGGCCTCTCTTGGCCCCGTCGCACCGGCAGCACCTACCTCGGCGCCGGCAACCGCTCCCGCGACGACCGCAGGTCCCGCGCTCGAGGACCATCGGCTTTCTATCGAAGGGATGACTTGCGCAAGCTGCGTGCGGTCGGTCGAACAGGCGGCGATGTCGGTACCTGGGGTTAGTGCTTGCGACGTGAGTCTCACGGAAGGAAGCGCGCGCGTACGCATCGATGCAACCCGGAGCAGCGTCGAGGATGTCGTTAGCGCCGTGCGCACATCCGGCTACGGGGCGAGGCTCGAAAGTGTTGTATCGGATTCGCACAATCACAGCTGGGCATCGGATTCCCTCGGGCGCCGACTTGCGATATCCGCAACGCTCACCATCCCTCTGCTCGTTCTTGCCATGTCACACGGCCTGATCGACTTCGCGGGCATTAGATGGGTGCAACTCGCACTGGCACTGCCTGTCGTGCTCTACGGCGGCGGACCGTTCTACGCCGCCGCATGGAATGCGGCCCGACATGGCCGCACCGACATGAACACCCTGATTGCCGTCGGAACGGGAGCCGCCTTCGCGTACAGCGTCGCGGCCACTGCGGCACCGGACTGGGTATCCAATGATCGCTCTGCCGGGGTTTACTTCGAGACTGCGGCCGCAATCCTAACGCTGGTCCTGCTGGGCCGGGTGATCGAGACTCGGGCGCGCGAGCGAACCTCCAACTCGATTCGGAAGCTCATGGCGCTGCAAGCGAAAGCGGTCCGCATCCGGCGGAACGGCGCGGAGATGGAGGTTGCGCTGGACGATGTCGCGGCAGGGGACGAGGTCCTGGTGCATCCTGGCGACAGGATTCCCGTTGACGGCACGGTCCTCGAGGGAACAGGCGCCGTCGACGAGTCGCCGATTACCGGAGAAAGCGTGCCCGCCGACAAGGGTCCAGGATCGCGCGTTGTCAGCGGTTCGCTCAACAAGGACGGATTCCTCGTCTTCCGTGCCGAGAGCGTCGGCGCCGAGACCGCCCTTTCCCAGATCATCGAGTTCGTTCGACGCGCACAGGGCTCCAAGGCTCCCGCCGCGCGACTGGCCGACCGGATCGCCGCGGTGTTCGTGCCGATCATCCTTGGCGTCGCGGCCGCAACGTTCGCGGCGTGGATGATTGCTGGACCGCCCGAAGAGCGCCTTCGCATGGCATGGAACAATGCTGTCAGCGTGCTGATCATCGCCTGCCCGTGCGCGCTGGGGCTGGCAACCCCTGCGGCGCTGGCGGTCGGGATCGGCCGGGCCGCCGAGAACGGCATCTTGATCCGGGATGGCGGGGCGCTCGAGGTGGCTCGGAATGTCGACACGGTTGTATTCGACAAGACCGGCACACTGACACTCGGGAAGTTCACGGTGACCGACGTGAAGGCGTTCGGCGCGATGACGTCCGAGGAGCTGCTGGAAGCCGCCAGCGCGATCGAGCGTCGCAGCGAGCATCCGATCGCCAGGGGGATCGCATCGGCGAGGCCGGTATCGAGCAGAGAGGTATCTGAATACCGCGCGTTGCCAGGTGCGGGAGCCTCGGCGTGTTTCGACGGCGCAACTTGGCTCCTCGGCAAGCGCGAATTCCTAGCCGATGGCGGAACCGACACGTCAGCTGCGCGGGCAATGCTCGAGCGCTTCGGGGGGGAGGGCAAGACCGTTGTGCTGGCAGCCAGGGACGGCGACCTTGCAGGTGTGATCGCCCTCCGAGACACCATCCGGCCTGAAGCGATCGAAGCGACCGCCGGGCTCCACGACCAGGGTGTCAGGACGGTGATGATTAGCGGCGACAACGCTCAGGCCGCGAAGGCTGTCGCATCCGAAGCGGGCGTCCAAGGCGTCCTCGCGCCAGTCATGCCGATCGACAAGTCAAAGGCAGTCCGGCGCCTTCAGTCGGAAGGGCGGACGGTCGCCATGGTAGGGGACGGCATCAACGACGCTCCTGCGCTAACGCAAGCCGACCTAGGGATTGCGATCGGGGCTGGAACCGACGTCGCGGTCGAATCCGCTCGAATCGTGCTGGTGCGAAACAACCCGGCCGACGTGGGGAGAGCCATCGAACTCGCCAAGCGGACCCAGCGGACGATCAAGCAGAACTATTGGTGGGCGTTCGGATACAACGCCCTGGGAGTGCCGATCGCAGCGGGGATCTTCTATCCATGGACAGGCCTGCTACTTTCGCCGATCCTTGCATCGGCCGCCATGGCGCTATCGAGCCTGTCCGTTATCTCGAATAGCCTGCGGCTGAATCGAGTCTTTGCAAACCGACGGTCGCATTCCCGGTGAATGTCAAGTCTGTTCGATCCAATCGGCCTTGCCAGCTCAGCGATGAACCGGCCGCGAGCCGCGAGCCAGCAACCACCGTCTTTGGACCGCAGCTGAGGTCCTCCGATCCCGGACGCCCGGCACTGGTGGACTAGGCACCGTACCCCTGCCAGCGCCCGGAACGATCAAGTTCTGAAGACCGTAAGTAGAATGGGAACTTCGTGGCATCAATCCGTGTCGGCATCATCGGTCTCGGCAACGTGGGCGGAGGCACTCTCCGCCTGCTGCACGCCAACGCCGCTCAAATCGAGCGGAAGCTCGGGTTCCCGCTCGAGGTAACCGCGGTTTGCTCGCGGCGGGTCCTCAGGGAGCCGAACAGCGAGGCGGCGCTTCATCCCTCGGCGTTCCGGACGACCGATTGGCGGGAAGTGGTCTCGCGTCCCGACGTGGATGTCGTGGCCGAGCTGGTCGGCGGCACTGGCGTGGCACGGGAGATTCTCGAGGCGGCATTCGCGGCGGGCAAGCCGGTCGTGACCGCGAACAAGGAACTGCTTGCCGAGCGCGGAGCTGAACTCTGGAACCAGGCGCAATTGCGAGGAGCGAGCCTCGGGATGGAAGCGTCCGTGGCCGGGGGCATCCCTGTTCTGACCGCGCTGCGGGAGGGTATCGCAGGGGACAGCATCGATGCGCTGATCGGAATCCTCAACGGCACTTCGAACTACATCCTGACGGAGATCGAACGCACGGGAGCGCCGTTCGCAAAGGTTCTGCAGGAAGCGCAGGACCTCGGCTATGCGGAACTCGACCCCAGTGCCGACATCGACGGCTACGATGCCCGCTCCAAGCTCGCGATCCTGACTGGCCTTGCGTTTGGCGTGCAAGTCTCGCCCGGCGACATCCCGGTGGAAGGCATCCGTCGCATCCGCACGATCGACTTCGCCTACGCCGGTCGTCTCGGTCACACAATCCGGCTGCTCGCCACGGCGCGGCGTGGCAACGACGGCCTGCGCCTGGCTGTGCGGCCCGCGCTGGTCCAGAAGAACACCATTCTTGCGGGCGTGACCGGCTCGTACAACGCTCTCTGGGTCCATGGCCGGGGGGGCGACACGTTCTACTACGGCAAGGGAGCAGGGCCGGACCCGACGGGCGTCGCAGTGGTCAGCGACCTGATGGCGGCGGCGCGCGCCGTCAAGGCGTCCAGTGCCGAGCTTGCTCCGCCGTTCGCGCACGTGGAGCTCAAGACCCACGTGCCGGTCTATACCGGCACGGAGGTACGCCAGTTCTACCTCCGCTTCCGCGTTCGGGACAGGCCGGGCATCCTGGCGAGCCTCGCAGCGATTCTCGCCGAGCAGGGCGTCAGCATCGAGGCTGTCCTCCAGGAACCGCACTTCGACAAGGAGGACCTCCCGTTCGTCACGACCCTCGAACCTGCGAGGCGCGAGGCGCTCGGGGCGGCGCTGGACGCAATGCGCGGACTGGACTTCCTCGTGGACGAGCCACTCGCGATGCCGCTGGAACCAACGCTCACGGCCCCGTAGGAGCGCCCGGTCCCGGCCGGGAGGATATTGCACACTGGAAGTCTGGAATGCGCCGCCGAGGCGGCGACAAGGGAAACTATGCCAATTCAATCTATCGGGAAGAGCCTGCGCCTGCGCCGCATCCTCCGCAACGGCAGGGCCGTTGTCGTTGCCATGGACCACGGGAACGCGGCAGGAGCGGTCCGCGGACTCGAGCACCCGGCCGAACTGGTCAAGAAGCTCGCGCCAGCCGGGGCCGATGCCATTCTCGTCACGCCGGGAATTCTCGAGCAGGTCTGCGAGCACGTGGGAGACATGGCGATCCTGCTGCGGATCGACGGCTGCGCCAGCTCGCTGGGCGGAGGACCCATGCGGATCTTCGTCGATGTCGAGCAGGCGGTCGCGCTAGGAGCGGACGCCGTGGTGATGAACGCCACGCTGGGGGCTCCGTTCGAAGGGGACGAACTGGAGAAGGTCGGAAGCATCGCGAGCGAGAGCCGCACGTGGGGCATGCCTGTGGTCGCCGAGATTCTTAGCGAGCGAATGATGGCGAATCATATGGACATGTCCGGAACTGGCGACGCGACCCTGCCCGCCAACATCGCCGAAGACATCACTCTGGCATGCAGGATCGGGGTCGAGCTCGGTTCTGACCTAATCAAGACCCGCTATTCGGGCGATGTCGACGAGTTCCGCCAGAGCGTCGACGCGTGCGGACGGCCTGTGCTTGTTGCAGGTGGCCCGCGTCGAACCGGCGGCCTTAGAGGGACACTCGAGACGGTGAGCGAGGTCCTGGAAGCTGGCGCATCGGGAGTCATCTTTGGTCGCCAGATTTGGCAGTACGACGATCCGGTCGAGGCCGTCGGCGCAGTGGCCGCGCTCGTACACGGCGTCGAGGCCGCCGTCTAGGCGCGATCTGCGACGGCGACCGATTTGGATCGGACGCGAGCGGCGCTACAATTCTTGATCGTGCCGGGATGCCTGATTACGAGGCGGGAGGCGGTCGCGTTGGCCGCCGGGATGATCCCCGCAGCCTCAGGCCAGACGCAATTCGGCTCGATGCTGTGGGACTACGTCCGGGAGTACCTGCGACTTCTGGACGAACGGCGGGCCGCACGTCTCGCCGCACTCGAGTCCAAGGGCGATTTCCTAGCGCTGCGCCAGAGGGTGCGCGAGGAACTGGCGCGGATGTGGGGGCCCTTCCCGCAGCGTACTCCCCTCAACGCGAAGCAAGTCGGGACGCTCGATCGCAAGGACCATATCGTCGAGCGGATCATCTTCGAGAGCCGGCCGTCGTTCCACGTCACCGCCAACCTGTACAGGCCGAAGGCTCCGGGCGAGGGACTGCCCGCCGTCATCTTTCCGTGCGGCCACGGGGAGGGCGGCAAAATAGCGGAGACCTACCGGCGGTTCGCCGGACTGATGGCCCGTAACGGCTTCGCAGTCCTGACGTGGGACCCAGTAGGCCAGGGCGAGCGCCTCCAGTTCCTTGACGCAGAAACGGGGGCTTCGGAATTCCGCCAAGGGACCGGCGAGCACAGAGTCTTGGGAGACCGTTGCTATCTCGTCGGCGAGAACTTGATGCAATATCGCGTTTGGGACGCGATCCGGGCCCTGGACTACCTGGAGGTCCGCCCGGAGATCGATTCAATGCGAATCGGCATCGCAGGCCAGTCGGGCGGCGGGATGACCGCGCTGCAGTTCGCCTGCTTCGACGACCGGATCCAGGCCGCTTTCATCAGTTGCGCGGTAGCGACCTTCCGGGCCAAGACCGAGGCGCTGCTCATCGCTGACCCGGAGCAGATTCTGTACGGCACACTCCGCGAGGGAATCGACCATCCGGAGTTGCTGGCAGCATTCGCCCCCAAGCCGCTCGCGATCGGAGCCGCCCAAAGGGATTACGTGCCGCTCGATGCCGCCAGGCGGACGCACGAGGAACTGCAAGCGGTATACGGCAAGCTCGGGAAGCCCGAGAACCTGCAGCTGACCGAGACCGACTCGACGCACGGGCTGAACCGCGAGCTGCGCGAAGCGGCCGCGTCTTTCTTCGGGCGAGTCCTCGCGGGCCGCGACGACATCGTGCCTGAGCATGAGACTCCGCTGCCCGCAGCGAGGGATCTGCTGTGCACTTCTTCTGGCCAGGTCTCCGATTCCCTAGGATCGAAGAGCGTCGCGGAACTCTATTCGGAGAAGGCGAACTCGATCGCCCCGCGTTTCGAGATGCCGTCCAATGCGAGCGAGTTCAACGTCTACCGGAGCCAAGTCGCCAATCGGATCCGCGAGGTGACCCGGGTCGGGGCGTTCAAGTCCGAGTACCGCATCGACGTGCCGACACGCTTCCTCGACGCGGGAGTATATGCCAAGGGGGCGGTGTTCGTGGTTGCGGAACAGGGCAAGGACCACCCGGCCGTCCGGCGATACTGCATCGACGCAGTGCTAGCGGCCAACCACAGCCTGTACGGGGTGGACGTGCGGGGCTGGGGTGCAACCGCACCTTCCCTGCCCTCGCTCGACGTGCGCTTCGACTGGGACGACTTCCTCGCCTATCGGAGCTTGGAGCTGGGCCGGCCGCTGTTCGGCCAGCGACTCAAGGATCTGCTCTCGACCGCTCCGAAGATGACGAAACGACGTGAATGGATCGTCGTCGGCATCGGAATCGGCGGCTTGGTGGCGGCCCACGCGGCCGCGCTCGACCCGCGCATCGCGGGAGTGGTCAGCATTCAGGCCCCGTTGTCGTACCGGGCGATCCTTGACGACCCGGGCTCGCCGCACCCCATTAGCTGCTTCCTTCCCGGTGTCCTTGGCTCGTACGAGATCAGAGACATGTACGCTGCCATCGCTCCCAGGCCGTTGCTGATCGTCAATCCGGAGGATTCGAGGGGTGCGGCAGTTGCATCGGATGCCGCCAGAGCCGAAATCGGCTGGACCCTGGACAGCTACGAAATGCTCGAGGCTTCCGACTCGATCCGGGTCGAGTCCGGTCTCGGGCGCACGGCAATTCGCTCGCTAGTCGAGGAATGGCTTCGATCCATTTCGTCTTGAAGCGGCGATACTCTCGGCGTTCACTCCCACTCGATTGTTGACGGGGGCTTGTTCGAGATGTCGTAGAGCACGGAATCAACGCCGTCCACCGCCACCAAGCGGTCGGCGAGCGCGAATAGACCATCCTCGGGAAGCTCAGCGACTGCCGCCGTCATGCCATCCACCGAGGTGATGGGGCGAAGGGCGACCGTTTCCCCGCCCTGTCGGCCCCATGGAAGCAGCACGACCGGGCATTGCCACACCTGGGCATAAAGGCCCTCGCCTCGTAAGTAGTCGTTGACGACCCGATCGACGCGCTGGAGAATCCGAACTCTTTCGCGGGTGATTGTGGCGGGCTTCAGGGCCCATTCGCCTGGCTCGATGTCGCGGGGCGACAGAGCGGCGACGATCCGATTGGTTTGGCGGAACTCGTTGGTGATGGCGGTCGACAGAGGAAGAAGGCGTCTGTAGTCGAATTCACCGCCGTGCAGCACTGTCAACCGGGCGTAGCTGCGACTGTCTCCTTGAACGCCTACGCTCCGTAACGGAAGCAAGAATGCCGAGAAGCCGGACCGTTCCGCGATCGCGGCGATTCCCTCGTCTATGACAGGTCCCTCTGCATCGGAGGCGCAAATACATCGGATCGCCAGGGCGGGCCCGGGAAAGGGATGGCGCTCTAAGAGGTTCGACGGGAGTCCGAGTGACCGGCCCAGTTCGCGCACCTCGTCCTTGTAGAACTCGCTCAGCGGTTCCAGCACGCGCCCCTCGTCGATGAGTTCCTGAATGCGCTCGACGCGGTTGTGGTGCGTCTTGATCACGTCGGACGAGTGAGTGCCGCCCGACTCGATGGTGTCGGGATAGATCGTACCCTGACCGAGCATCCAGTCGTGGCCATCGTACCGGTCGCCGCCAAGGATCTCGTCCTGAACGTCAACAAATGCCCGGCCGATAATTGCACGCTTGCTCTCGGGATCGACCACGCCCCCGAGACGATCCATGAAACGGCTCGAAGCGTCCTCGATACGCAAGTGACCGAGGTCCAGATTGCTGAAGGCCTCCTCGATTTCAACCGTCTCGCCGTCGCGCATGCAGCCGGTGTCGACGTAGACCGCCTCGACATTCTGCGCCCCCAATGCCCGAACTGTAAGCGCATAGGCAACGGTGGAGTCCACGCCGCCACTCAAGAAGAACAGGACGCGGCGGTCGCCCGCCACTTCCCGAATCCGCCGAACCAACCCTGCGATGCGGTTCCTGGGACGCCAGTCCATCGTGCATCCGCAGGCATTGCGGAGGAAGTTGCCCAGCATGTCCGACCCGTTGGGGGTGTGGACAACCTCGGGGTGAAACTGCAGGCCGTACACGCCCCGCCCCGGATGGCCCATCGCGGCGATCTCGCACTCCCTTGTATCGCCTAGGACTCCGAACCCTTCCGGGAGGCGAACCACATGGTCGCCGTGGCTCATCCAGACGCGGTGCTCCCGCGCCAGGCCATCGAAGAGGCCACCGTCCGCCCGGACCTGCAGGGTGGCGCTCCCGAATTCGTGCGTCTGGCCGCGCTCGACCTCGCCACCCAGGTAACGGGCGATCAACTGGTGGCCGTAACAGATTCCGAGTATCGGCTTTCCCGCCTTGAACAGGAGCGAGTCGGGCTGAGGGCTGTTATCGCCAAACACGCTGGCCGGGCCACCCGAAAGGATGACTCCCTTGTAGTCCTGGATCTGGGCCGCCGGAATGCCTACGGGGAAAACTTCGGCGTAAACGCCCAGTTCGCGTACCTTGCGAGCGATCAGGTGGCAGTATTGTCCACCGGAGTCGAGAACTGCAATTCTCTCCATTCCACGCGGTTTCGGAGCGCAAACGGGTCAGGAACCACGTCCGGCACGTATCGGATCGAAGGTTCCAGTGTAGCCCAAGCCACCGCATCCGGTCGCCTGGCCGCGCATCTCAGAGTCGAACGCCAGGGACTGGTCGACCATGCCGTGACTGGTCCATCACGCGCTTCACCGCGCAAGGCGCGCACCAAGCAAGCGCGAGGCGATAGCCTCTGCACAGCTTACGGACATTGATGGAAGACCCGGCTGCGGTAGTCAAGAACCGTATCCATCCGAACCTGAATGGGGGCCGAAGTGTGCAAGCGGCGGACGTCCCAAGCAAGCAAGGAGTGTGCTCCTCGGCGGGCGTCTCGAAAGTCCTTAGTCAACTCACACTCCTGTTTCGACACTTGGGCGGACGAAACGGTTCTGTAGTGTGCCAAGATCATTTCTGACGAGGCGGCAGACGATGGGTCGGGAAGTAAAGCGGTGGCTCGGTTCAGCCGGCATGGGAATGACCCTGTTCTTGGGACTGCCCTGGATCACTGCGGGAGAAGAAGCCTTCAAGTATCAGTACGAGTTTGGACCCATCAGGATCCCCAGAGCTCAGGCCGATGAACCGATGCGCCAACAAATCTCGGTGGCGCTGGCAACAGAACATGTTGAACAGGGAGCTGTTGCCTGGACTCGAGACCGAAAATGCGTGACTTGCCACACCAACGGCACCTACATGGCTCTTCGCCCTTCCCTGAACGGGCCATTGGGCAAACCCAGCCAGGAAGTTCGCGACTTTTTCGTGAAGCTCATCCGGGACGGGACTAGTCAACTGGGAGCGGACGGGGCACTGGGAGACTCGCAATTGATCTATATTGCGCGCGGTCTGGCGGAATGGGATGCTCACGTTTCGGGAGAGTTGTCCGCCGACACCGGCCTCGCACTGGAGCAGTTGTTCGAGAGGCAGCTTCCTACCGGCGAGTGGAATGCAATCCGGTGCTGGCCTCCGCTGGAATCGAGTGCCTTCCAGGAGGCAACCGTAGCTGCACTGGCGGTCGGAGTGGCTCCCGGATGGCTTTCGGGCCTGACCGACCAGACGCTGAAGACCGGCGTGAAGCGGCTGAAGGATTACCTCCGCATGGTGGAGCCGCCCCACGACTACGGGCGGGTGGTGCTCCTGTGGGCATCGGCACGGCTGGCAGGCTTGCTGGAGGAGGGAGAGAAAGCGGAGATTGTTGAAATGATTCGGCGAAAGCAACGGGCTGATGGGGGGTGGTCCATCCGAACCTTTGCCCAGCCCGAGCAGTGGGGCGACGGCAGCCGGGCAGAAAAGCTCAGGAATGAGAAAGAGTTTTCCAATCCCCCCAGTGACGGCCACCAGACCGGCTTGGCTCTGATCGCACTCCGGGAAGCCGGAGTCAGTGCTCGGGATTCCGCAGTCCGTCGAGGCGTCCAGTGGCTGCTCCGCAACCAGCGCCAGTCCGGCCGGTGGTGGACCCGCTCTCTGAATACAGACGAATATCATTTCATTACCTACAGCGGCACCCTTTATCCCTTGGTCGCACTCCACCTCAGCGGCGCATTGCCGGAAGAACCGGCGGCAGCCGACCACGCTCGAGACCGGCGTTAGGGCCCAGCTAGCGCCTGGGCGAGTGCAACGCTGTCGCAGACGAGATTCCGGCAAGCGGAACATGCTTGACAGCCCGCTGTTGGTCCTGGCGCCACGAGTGGGACGTCCGCGGGCATTCGACGGACGTGCCCGGCTTGAGGTGGCCGCCAGCCCACTGGCGCAGGGCACCCCTCCGGAGGCCCTTCACCCGCCTCATGCGCAGCTTGCGAGGCCGGCCGTCACGCGACCGCGCTTGCCGCCACTGCTCTGCCCACGCAAGCAGGCGTCATCAACCTGCACGGGACTTACCAGAGGCACGCGCTCGTCGGGCTTGCCCATGGCCTGCTTGAGCTGGCCGAATGTGCGGGGCACTCTATCGAGAGGGATCCAGAGAGAGAATTCACGGAGGTACGGCACAATGTCGAGGGCTGGCCGCGGCAGAAAGCCCGCAGAGAGCTGCGGCGCGAGCCTTTCTCTGGTCTGGACGGAATGAGTCAAGAGAAATCCGTGGACAGGCTGGAAGGGCGTAGCCTCCGTCCGAGGGGCGCTTGAACCCGGGGTCGGACCTGCCGGCGCCGTCGCTGCGAGCGAGGGCATCCCGCAGATCGGCGAGCACTTCCGGCCACCGGAAGTAGTCTCGCCGGAGGTCGGAATCGACCGGAAGTCCAGTGCTGGATGGCGCCTCGCGCCGATCGCCGGCCGGTTTGAGATCCCAGGCGACAATCGCCGCCCGTCCTTCGGAATGAAGACAGTCGAGACTGCTAGGGAGCAACAGGTACGTAACGTGGATTCGGAGTGTGCCGGATAGGCACGTTCTGCTCGATCCATGTGTTTAGCCTTGCCTTCAGAGACGCAGCTGCGTCCCGGTTCGTCTCGACAAGATTCCGCGTTTCGCCAATGTCCTCGTCGAGACTGTAGAGTTCCAGAGCTGGCGGGTCATAAAACTCGATCAGCTTGAATCCGTCCGACAGGATCGCAGCGCCGGGCGCGCGAGCCTGAGGACTGTAGTGCGGGTAGTACCAAACCAAGTCACGCGGCTCCCATGCTTCGGAGTCGATCAACGCGCCGATACTCCTTCCGTCAGGCGCAGGGAAACGCTCGGGGTCCAATCCCGCAATTTGAACCAGAAACGGGTACAGGTCTGCGTTGGTCACCGGTTCTTCAACCACCATGCCGGCTTCGCCGTGTCCGGGCCAGCGCACGATCAGCGGCACCCGGATGCCGCCTTCGTAGAGGTGTCCCTTTCCGGCCCGGAGCGGCGCGTTATGAGTCACGGAATCCAAGCCGCCGTTGTCGGATGCCACAATCACCGCGGTGCGGTCCTCGAGCCCGAGGCTTGCGATGGTGTCCAGCAGCATCCCGACACTGTTGTCAACCGACTCGACCATCGCCGCATAAACCGCGTTCTTTCCCTCGGCTCCCGATTCCAACTTGGCCTCGTACTTCCGGACCAGCTCTTCGGGGGCCTGCAACGGCGTATGCACGGCGTAATGCGGCAGATAGAGGAAGAACGGCCGGTCTCGGTTCGCCACCATGAACGACGCGGCCTCCTCGGTCAGCCGGTCTGTCAGGTACTCTCCCTCCTCGCTCTCGGAGATGTCGAGATTCGGCATGTCTGGATTCCATTCCTGCCCGGGATTCCGATACGGGAAGAAGTAGCCCGCAGGGCTGCCATGGGTGTGGCCGGCAATGTTGACGTCGAAGCCTTGCTTTGTGGGCCAATACGGCTCATCGCCCAAGTGCCATTTCCCGATGCTGGCCGAGACGTATCCAGCATCTCGCATCGCCTCCGCCAGCGAGACGAACTCGTGTCGCAGGTGCATGAAGTCGTCGGGCGGCACGATGGCTCCGGTCTCCGGATAGCGGTGGCGGCCGATCGCCGTGATGTGCCCAGTGAAGCCGACGCGGCCGGGATTCTGCCCTGTCATGAGCGCGGCGCGGCTGGGAGAGCAGACGGGGCAGTTCGAGTAGGCCTGCGTGAAGCGGACGCCTTCGGCCGCGAGCTCGTCGATGCGAGGCGTTTCGAAGAAGGCGGACCCCTGGCAGCCCAAGTCCATCCAGCCGAGGTCGTCGACGAGAACGAGCACTACGTTGGGCGTGACTGGAGCACGCTGGCGGTCGCCTGAGCATCCGGCCATGAAGCAAGCGCCTAGCAGGAACGCCCGCCCGAGCCGTGAAAACGCCGTGTGCTTGCAATGTCGTCGCATGCTACGCAATACTAGTGGTTCGGGGAGCCTTCCCCGAATGATCGAGCCGCGCGGAACAGGCTATCAGCTGCGTTCGCGTACAGCTTGCAAGGATCAAGGCGGACATCCCATCACTGTCCAAGCGGGTAAGGTGCGTGGCCTCTGCCCGCCCAGCTCACGGAACACGGAGGAATCGTAACACTATGGCAATCCAACCCCTAGGCAACCGCATCGTTGCGGAGCGCATCGAGCAAGAAGAGCAGGTCTCGAGCGGCATCATCATTCCGGACTCCGCGAAGGAGAAAGGCCAGACGGCGAAGATCATCGCTGTCGGCCCCGGATCCAAGAAGGACGACGGCACCGTCGTACCGCTGGACGTGAAGGCCGGCGACACGGTGATGATCGGAAAGTACGCAGGGAACGAAATCAACGTAGACGGCACGGACTACGTGATCATGACCGAGGACGAGATTCTCGGCGTGATCGAGGACTAGCTCGCTGGAGTCCGGTTCGCGCAAATCCGCGCGGACCGACACGACGCTGACAATCAGGAGGAATCAATACCAGTCATGGCAGACAAGGAAATCGTCTACGGAGAAGACTCGCGGAAGGCCATCCTTTCGGGAGTGAACAAGCTCGCCAACACGGTGAAGGTCACGTTGGGCCCGAAGGGGCGCAACGTCGTCCTCGAGAAGAAGTTCGGCGGACCGACAGTGACCAAGGACGGCGTCACCGTGGCCAAGGAGATCGAGCTCCCCAACAACATCGAGAATATGGGAGCCCAGATGCTCCGAGAGGTCGCGTCCAAGACCTCGGACGTTGCGGGCGACGGCACGACGACCGCAACCGTACTCGCGCAGGCCCTGTTCGCCTCCGGCGTGAAGAGCGTGGCGGCGGGCGCGAACCCGATGGCCATCAAGCGCGGCATAGATCGCGCGACGCGCCTCGTCGTTGACGCGGTTCACGCAATGGCTCGCCCCGTGGAGGGGAACGCAGTGTCTCAGGTTGCCTCGATCTCGGCCAACAATGACACGATGATCGGCGGCATCATTGCGGAAGCGATGGAGAAGGTCGGCAAGGACGGCGTGATCACCGTCGAGGAAGGCAAGTCCATGGCGACGGAACTCGACGTAGTCGAGGGGATGCAGTTCGACCGCGGCTATCTCTCGCCTTACTTCGTCACCGACCAGGACTCCATGGAGTGCGTGCTCGAGAACGCGCTGCTGCTCATCCACGAAAAGAAAGTCAGCAGCATGAAGGACCTGCTGCCGGTGCTCGAGGCAGTCTCGCGCCAAGGACGCCCGCTGCTGATCGTGGCCGAGGACGTCGAGGGCGAGGCGCTCGCCACGCTGGTTGTCAACAAGCTGCGCGGCACGCTTAACGTGGCAGCGGTGAAGGCTCCCGGATTCGGCGACCGCCGCAAGGCCATGCTCGAGGACATCGCGATCCTGACGGGCGGCCGGGCCATCATGGAGGAGACCGGCATCAAGCTCGAAGGCATTCAACTCGAGGATCTGGGCCAAGCCAGCCGCATCGTGATCGACAAGGACAACACGACCATCATCGAGGGCGCGGGCGGCTCGGATGCGATCCAGGGCCGCGTCAAGCAGCTGCGTGCGCAGATCGAGGAGACCACCTCCGACTACGACCGCGAGAAGCTGCAGGAGCGGCTGGCGAAGCTCGTCGGCGGCGTCGCGGTGATCAAGGTCGGCGCGGCAACCGAGACCGAGATGAAAGAGAAGAAGGCGCGCGTGGAGGATGCGATGCACGCGACCCGCGCGGCCGTCGAAGAGGGCATCGTCCCCGGCGGCGGCGTCGCCTTTGTCCGTGCCGCGACGGCACTGGACGACTGCAAGCTGGAGGACGACGACGAGCAGACCGGCGTGAATATCGTCCGCCACTCGCTCGAGTCACCGCTGCGGTGGATCGCGCACAACGCCGGACAGGAAGGCGCGATCGTGGCCGAGAGGGTCCGCAGCGGAAGCGGTAACCATGGATACGACGCGCAGGACGACCGCTACTGCGACCTCGTTGAAGCAGGGATCATCGATCCGGCGAAGGTGACTCGAAGTGCGCTGCAGAACGCCGCATCCATCGCGGGCTTGCTGCTGACGACTGAAGCGACAGTCTACGAGGTTCCCGAAGACGAGCCTGCCGCTCCGGCGGGACCGCCCGACCACGACTTCTAGTCGGGGCGCGGGCGTTTAACACTGCACGCCGAACTGTCCGATTCACAAGACGGTTCGGCGTGCTGTCACGGAAGCGCCTTCGGCCTGATGCAAGGCTGTGCCGTGTCGCCAAGGGAAGCCCTGCAATCGGTCTAGCGGGCGAGAGCAGCACCTGTTGCGAGTAGGCGCGTGTATAGCGTCGGGAGGTTCTGAGCCGCTTGATGGGTCGAGAATCGGCAAGGTCAGTCCAAGCAGGGCACTGGACCTGTGATCGACCACCCGAGGCACTGGCCAGCCCCTCGAACCGGACTGGCAAAATTGTAAGAAGTACTTGCAATCATTCCCGTGTCCGCGTGCGCTCAGCGCGGTGGCAGACCGCGAGATCACGCCGTTCTTACTAAGTGCTTCGCGCAATATCCGTTAGCAACCGTTACCGGACCGCGTCAGGACGGCAAGACGACGCTCTGCCGTGCAGCCTTCCCGCATCTCATGGGCGTCGATCTAGAAAAACCAAATCAGCGGGAATTTGCTACGTCCGATCCTGTGGGTTTCGTTGACCATCTCGGGACGAACGCGATCCTCGACAATGCCGGATCTTGGCTCGGCGCCGAGCAACGCGACAGGGCGAGCCATAAGGTTCGACGAGGTGACCGAGCATGAATTCGCCGGGTTTCCCTATAGGGGCGTCCTGCCGGAGCCAGGCATCGCAATCCTCTCGTCAATCTACCGACGCGCGGATCACGTGGACTGCTTAAACGCGGGGAGACGACATCCGGCTGTTGACCGGCAAACCGCCCAACGCCGCGGGGGAATACCTGCGAGACGCATTGCAAGGTGTCCGAGCGACCGGGCACGCACCAGGATCGGATCTTCGGGAGAATCGACCGCGCGCCTCACGCGCGACCGTCAGTCGGAGTCTGTCCAATCGATCGTGTTTCGCTCCGCTTCCACCCTCTCGAACCATTGCTCCAACTGCCCCAGCATTCGCCAGACTCGATCGGGATGCGCGACGGCGAGATCGCTATGCTCGCCGGGATCCTCCACAAGGTTGTAGAGTTCAGGAGGTTCCGGCTCTTGCCGCTTCAGCCGCGGCACCGGAAGGACGGACCGCACCGCCAGGGGGTTCTCCTTGTGCTTCATGTCGGCCTCGACGAATGCGGCCGTTCGCGCGCGGTCCTCGTCCGAAACGCAGAGCTCGTCCCGGAAGAACCTCGTTCCCCTGATCATGGGTCTGACGAGCTTCCATTCGCCGTCACGTACCGCAGCGTTCGTACCTACGTCCGGCCAGTAGTAGTTCCACTGCCAGAACCGTCTAGGCTCCACTTGAAACGGTCTGCCTAATAGCAACGGCGAGAGGTCCTGACCATCCAGCGCGGGCCCGGGTGGTCTCGTAACACCCGCCAGCGAAAGCAGCGTCGGCATCCAGTCCGTAAAATGCGCCAATTCGTCCAGAAGGCTTCCCCCGGGAACCTTGCCCCTCCAGCGCAGCACCATCGGAACGCGGATGCCTCCCTCGTGGATCCATCCCTTGCTGCCGCGAAGGCCTGCGTTGAATCTCTCGTTGAATGTCGGCTCGCCCTCTTCGAGCATGTATGGAGGATTAAAGAACGCGGGACCGTTGTCACTCGTGAACGCGACGATCGTGTTGTCCGCAAGTCCTTCCTCGTCGAGCGTTTCAAGCAGTCGCCCAATGCCGGCGTCCATGCGCTCGATCATCGCGTAGGTTGTCGCGACGATGCGGTTCAGCCCTTGGTCCCTGTGCGGCGCGATCCATTCTTCGCGAGCTTGGAATGGCGAATGGGGCGCGCTGTACGGCAAGTACAGGAAGAACGGTTCGCCGTTGTTCCGCTTGACAAATTCTGTCGCCTGCTCGGTAAGCACGTCCGTCAGGTAGCGGCCGTCGGATGGCGCGCTGGTCTCGTTACGGCGCAAGTGGTACCGGTAGTAGTCCGACCACCCACCGCAGAAGCCTGTGAACTCGTCGAATCCCCTTGCATTGGGCTCGAACCGCTGGTCAAACGTTCCGTTGTGCCATTTCCCGACAAGGCTCGTCTTGTAGCCCGCGGAACGAAAAGCGTCCGCGATGGTCACTTCCCGGAGGGCGATCCGATCCAAACCGTGCACTTCGTGCTGGGTGATCGCCCCCGTCCGGTGGGGATAGCGCCCGGTCAGCAGGGCCGCTCTTGCCGGTGCGCAAATCGGCGAAGCCGAGTAGTGCTGTCGGAAGCAGGCCCCTTCGCTGACGAGACGGTCAAGGTTCGGAGTGCGCACGGAACCGTCCCCGAAGCACCCGAAGTCCCCGTAGCCCATGTCGTCCGCCACGATCAGAATGACATTCGGTCGACTGGAATTCACTGGGGCCGTCACCTTCGTCCGCGACAGTGCGCGTTGCCTGGATGGTGGGTATGATACTGGAATCCAAGGCAAGGAGACTGGCCATGTCGCATCAACTCCCCAACCGTCGCAATTTCATCGGAGCCGCCGCGAGCAGCTTGCTGCTTGTGCCGGGCGCTCGTTCCGCAACCAAGACGCGCAAGGTTGGCGTCGTCGGTCCGGGCTGGTACGGAAAGATCGATCTGTTTCGCCTAATCCAAGTCGAACCAGTCGAAGTGGTCGGCATGTGCGACGTCGATAGCAGGTCGCTCGAAGCAGCGGCGGAGCTGACGGCAACACGCCAGAAGTCCGGGAAGAAGCCTCGCACCTACGGGGACTACCGGGAAATGCTGAAGCAGGAAGAGCTCGATCTGGTGCTAGTCGCTACGCCGGACCATTGGCACGCTCTCCCGATGATCGAGGCATGTCAAGCCGGCGCCGACGTCTACTGCCAAAAGCCGATCGGCGTCGACATCCGGGAATGCCAATCAATGCTCGCCGCAGCGCGGAAATACGACCGAGTCGTCCAAATCGGCCTCCAACGTCGCTCAACGCCACATCTTGCCGAAGCCAAGAAGCGGATCGTCGAGGACGGCCTGCTGGGAGACATCGGCCATGTCGAGGTCTGCTGTTACTACCACATGAGGGCGAACTCGAACCCGCCAGACGAGGAGCCTCCAACGCACCTGGACTACGACCTCTGGACCGGTCCGGCCCCAATGCGGCCGTACAACGAACTCTGCCACCCGCGCAGGTGGAGGGCCTTCATGGAGTACGGAAACGGCATCATGGGCGACATGTGCGTACACATGTTGGACACCGTGCGCTGGATGCTCGGGCTCAAGTGGCCGAGCCGCGTTTCCTCGACAGGAGGAGTCCTCATACAGAAGGACAGCAAGGCCAACATCGCTGACTCTCAGGTTGCAACTTTCGAGTACGAGAAATTCCCGGTCGTCTGGACGCACCGCAGCTGGGGTACGCCGCCCGACCCGGCCTACCCCTGGGCGTTCTTCATCTACGGTTCCAAGGGCACGTTGAAGGGCAGTGTCCATGGGTGGGACTACGTTCCCGTCGCGAAGAATTCAGCCGCACTCCAGGGCAAGAACAAGCTTGAGGTCGACCAGTATCCGGAAGACAAGACCGAAGCCGATCTCGAACTGCATTCCGCTCATGCCGTCCGGTACCACATGAAGGACTGGCTCAAGGCGGTCGACGAGCGTACGAAGCCCGTGGCCGACATCGAAGAGGGCCACATGTCGACGACGGCTTGCATCCTGGCGAACATGTCCATGAAACTGGGGCGCCCGCTGGAATGGGATGCTGTCCGAGGAGAGGTCCGCAATGACGCGGCGGCCAACAAGATGCTCGCCCGGCCCTACCGCAAGCCTTGGGAGCACCCGGAACCGACGCAAGTCTGACGGGAGCCGCATCTTCCGATTGTGAGAGGCGTCCCAGGACTCAATTCCACGGCGGATCCAGGTCCGGACATCCCGGGGTTGCTGTGCGTTTTCAGCGGGCGAGATTCTCCCGAATAATCAATGGACGCATTGCAATCGACACAAGGTGCGACCGGAGTGCCATGCTCCGAAGCGGCTTCGCTCGTGGCTTGCGTCAACGGGGCGTCGACTTCTCGAACGAGCCCTTCGCGCGGTCCCGCCAGATCCGGTCACAGCGCCAGTGGTACTTGTCGGGAAAAAACCGGTTCCGTCTGCTAGAATCCCAAGGCAGACAATTCGTAGGCTTGCGTCTCGGCGCAGAGCCATGCGCAACAGGAAGAGGATACCAACTATGAGACTTTCAGCCGCACTCGCGTGCGCCATCGCGCTCGCATGCTTCGCACTGCCCATGGCCGCCCAGGACATGAGCTTCTTCATCACCAGCAAGGGGTCGGGAGACGGCGCCAACCTTGGAGGGCTCTCCGGAGCCGACGCCCACTGCCAGATGCTCGCGGAAGCCGCTGGCGCGGGCAGCAAGACCTGGAAAGCATATCTGAGCGCCGCAGCATCTGGCGGGATGGCCGCCGTCAACGCTCGCGACCGTATCGGCAGCGGCCCGTGGTTCAACGCCAAGGGCGTCCAAGTGGCTGCCGACGTGGATGACCTGCATTCGGAGAACACCAAGCTCGGCAAGGAGAACTCCCTGAATGAGATGGGCAAGATGGTGAACGGTCGCGGGGACTCGCCGAACCAGCACGACATCTTGACCGGCTCGCAGCTGGACGGCACTGCATTCACGGATGATGCCGATCACACATGCGGCAACTGGATGAGCAACGGGGAAGGCAGCGGGCAGGTCGGCCACCACGACCGTCAAGGCGGCGGCCAGAATCCGAACTCATGGAACTCGGCGCACGGATCGCGCGGCTGCAGCCAGGAGAATTTGGTTGCCACCGGCGGCAACGGTTACTATTACTGCTTCGCCACCAACTAGCTTGGTGAGGCGCGCCGTCTAGCGATAGCGCCTGCGGTCCGCGCCGGGCCAGTGTCCGGCGCGGACCGGAGTCTATCTGTCTGCGAGGCGCGATACAATCCGCACGTGCGGACAGCTAGCATCCTCCTTGTGCTTCTCGCCTCCTCGCTGTCGGCGGATGACTGGCCGCACTACGGTAACGATCCCGGCGGCATGCGCTATTCGCCGCTCGAGCAAATCAACCGCGACAACGTGGGCGAGTTGGATGTGGCCTGGGAATACGACACTCCAGACTTCGCGGACGGATTGAGCGGATCTCCTACGCGTTCGGCGTTCGAGGCGACTCCTCTGATGATCGGGCGGACGCTCTATGTGCCAACTCCCATGGATCGCCTGCTGGCTCTGGATGCCGTGTCGGGCGAGCTGAAATGGGAGTTTGAAACGAGGCTGGACAAGACGCTCCGGTTCAACCTGTTCGTCAACCGCGGCATCGGGTACTGGAAGCTGGGCGACAAGGAACGCCTCGTGCTGGGAACCCAGACGGGCCTCGTCTTGTCCATCGAGCGCAAGACAGGCAAGCTCGACCCAGCGTTCGGAGACAACGGAGTCCTCGACACCGCTCCAACCGCGATGGAAGGGGGCGTCAAGGGCCAGTACGCGCTTACCTCGCCGATCTCGCAGTGCGCTGGCACCCTGGTCGTCGGCAGCCGGGTCTCGGACGGCCTGCCTGAAGGGCCTAACGGCGACATCCGCGGATACGACATCCATACAGGACAATTGCGCTGGCGCTTTCGCACGGTGCCAAGACCCGGCGAATTCGGTCACGAGACTTGGGAGGGCGGCTCCTGGAAGCTCCGCGGCGGGACGAACCTCTGGTCGATGACGAGCGTCGACGAGGATCTCGGGTTGGTCTACGCGCCCTTGGGATCGCCATCTTACGACTACTACGGGGGCGACCGGCCCGGAGCGAATCTCTTCGGCAACAGCCTCGTGGCGATTGACTGCCGAACCGGCAGCAGGCGCTGGCACTTTCAGAGCATCCATCACGACATTTGGGACTGGGACCTGCCTTCCCAGCCCTCTCTCGTCGAGGTCATCCGGGGTGGCAAGCCTGTCAAGGCGGTGACCATCGCCACGAAGACCGGATTCCTTTTCGTGTTCGACCGGGCCACCGGAGAACCTCTCTTCGACATCGAGGAGCATGCCGTCCCTGCGGGTGATATCCCCGACGAGTACTACCACCCCACACAGCCCAAGCCCGTCTTGCCTAAGCCCTTTATCCGACAGTCGATGCGCAAGGACGAAATCACCACGGTAACTCCCGAGTCGCGCGCCGAATGCCTGGAAATGCTCGATGGCGCTTCGATCGAAGGGCCGCTGTTCCGTCCCCGATTGCGCGAGAGGACGGTATTCTTCCCCGGCACAAACGGAGGGTCGAACTACGGCGGCGGAGCGTTCGATCCCGAAACGGACACGTTCTACATCAATTCGATGGACGTGGGATCCCTGGCTTCGATGGTCTCCCGGGGAGAGGACGCCGATATCCCGTGGCGCAGCCGCTCGGTACCTCAAGGCCGTTTCTGGGATTCCAACCAGTACCCGTGCCAGGAGCCGCCGTGGGGGCATCTGACCGCCATCGACCTGAATACGGGGGAATTCCGGTGGCGCTCGGTGCTTGGCGAGTACGACGATCTGACTGAACGTGGAGTCCCTCCGACGGGCGCATCCAACCTTGGTGGACCGATCGTAACCAAGGGAGGCCTCGTATTCATCGCCGCCACCAACGACAAGCGCCTGCGAGCCTTCGACAAGGACACGGGGGAGAAGGTTTGGGAGTATCGCCTGCCGGCGAGCGCACACGCCACGCCCATGACCTACTCGGTCGATGGCGAACAGTACATCGCAATCGCGGTCGGGGGCGGCAACAAGTACAATCCGGGCAGTTTCATGGCGAAGGTGATGGCATTCCGGCTGCCAGCTGGGGACTAGGCTGCTCGCCGGACCAACCGCGGGTCCCTCAATCCTCGTGCGCGAGAGGCGCGTTGCCAACGCCCGGCCAGACTCGCAAGGTTCCGATCACGGCTCGCACTCCGGTCCAAACCGCGAACGACCACCACACGCCGTTGAGCGCCTGCGGAGAAGCGGGGTCCATCCAAACAACGACGATCCCGCCGGCAACCAGGGCGGCAAGCACCGAGTTGCGGAGATAGGTGAAGTCGCTGGCACCGAAGTGCACACCATCCGTACCGAACGTTACTCCGCTGATGGGCTGGGTGACGGCGGCAACGCGCCACGGGAACGGGAATGCCGCCATCGCGACAGGCGGAATGTAGAGCGCGCTAACCCAGCCTTCCGCGAAGAGCATCGCCAAGCAGAGTGCCGCACCGGCACCGAACGACCAAAGCGTCACGACCCGCGCCGCGCGCCGCGCTTGCGCTCGGTCGCCTGTTCCAAGAAAGTAGGCTACGAGGCTCTGGGCCGAAATCGCGAAAGAGTCCATGAACAAGGCGTTGAAGAACCAGGTGCTGCGCACAACCTGGTGGACAGCGCCGGCACCGGCGCTGATCAGCGTCGCCTTGCGCGTTCCGAGAATCAGGAACGCGTTCAGGCTCGCCGCGCGCAGGAACAGGTCGACACCCGCAGCGAGCAAGCCGCGCGCCTGGCGCCAGTCGAATCCGACCGGCAGGCCGAGGCGCCGGAGAGCGGCAGCGACCGCCCAAAGCGCTCCAACCCATTGGCTGATCGAACTGGCGATCGCCGCCCCCGCCACTCCCATGGCCGGAAACCCGCCAAGACCGAAGATCATGACCGGGTCCAGCGCGACATTGAGGGCGTTCATGCCGGAAGCGACCCATAAAGGCGTGCGCATGTCGTGAGCCCCGCGCAAGGCACCGAATGCTGCGAAGCTGGCCAGCATCGCGGGTGCCCCGAAAAGGCGGAAGACAAGGTAGTCCTCCGCAAGCCGGGCAACCTCCCCGGCCGCCCCCATCGCCCGGGCGGCAGGTCCGGCCAGTGGCAAGCCCGCGACGAAAACCACCATGCCGACGAGCAGGGCCAGCGTCACTGCAACCAGGCACATCCCGGCAGCGCCCCGGCCCGGCCCGCCGTCGCGCGATTCGGCACCGTACAGCGTCGCAACGCGGGTCTGCGTGGCAACGCCGAGAAAGCTGAATGCCCAGAAGATCGCCGACAGAACCATCGTCCCGACGCCCAGCGCCGCTAGCGGCTCGGCTCCCAAGCGCGCCACGAACGCGGTATCGACCAGGCCGGCCAGCGGCTCCGCTACAAGCGAGCCGAGAATCGGCACGCTGAGCGCTATCAGGGTTCGATGGGGATGCGCGGCGAATAGCTGCGGCGCGGACAAGTCCCATTGTGCCAAGCGCGCCGCGAGGACGTGCCAGAATGGTCGCCTTGTATGCCCGGTGTCCTCTACCTGCACGGCTTCTGCTCGAGCTCGAAGTCGAGCAAGGGAGTCTTCCTGGCAGGGCGCTTCGCGGATATCGGCGTCAAGGTGGCGCTGCCGGATCTTGACGAAGGGGATTTCCGGACCACCACCGTGACGAAGCAGCTCGCGCTCGTGAGCCGGCTGGCAAAGGAACTGAGGCCGTCGATGCTGATCGGCTCGAGCCTCGGCGGGTACCTCGCTGCGCTATTCGCCTCGCGCGAGCCAGAAGCCGTTCCCGCCGTAGCTTTGATGGCCCCGGCATTTGATTTTGCCAGCCGATTGGACGCGAGCATAGGAACGGACATGGATCGGTGGCGAAGCGACGGACATCGGGCCTTCTACCACTACAGGAACCAGGCTGATGTCCCGCTTGCGTACGAATTCTACGAGGACGCCAAGAGCTACGAAGCGTTTCCCGATGTCACGGTGCGAGCAAGGGTGTTGCACGGGCTCGAGGATGCCGTGGTTGATCCCCGATTGTCCGTTGAGTTTGCAAGTAACAAGCCGAATGTCGAATTGGAGTGGCTCGAGACGGATCATCAGATGCTGGATGTCACTGAGCGGATTTGGGCGAGCGTGATCGATTTGTACCGGCAACACTGACTATTCGTGGACGTGCGTGGGCCGGCCCGCCCATTCCACGCCACAGGCCGCATCTCGGCTGGCCAGGAAGTTCGGGACGCCCCCAGTTCACGGCAGCAGCCTTGCGCGCGTGGATGGATATCGGTGTCTCACGTGATGCGGCTCCACTATTCAGTCTCCAAGCAGCGGTGGACCACCAGGCGACGAGGATCACGAATCGAAGGCTAGGTTCGTTCCTTGTCCCGGGCGCGGCCTCTCCTCCACTTCGAGTAACCGATCGCCGCGATCGCGGCCAGCCCTCCCGCTGCCCACCAAGACGCTCGGGGTAGTTGGCTCCAACCCACATCGAACAAGCCAAACACCTCGGCCCGCTCGAGCGACCAATGCCATGCCTGGTGGGCGGCCAGTGCCGAGAGGATGATCGTTCCGAGATTCTCGGCCACTACGTGTCGGAAAACAGCGGCGAGAACGGGGACGAACAGCAGTAGCACGAATAACTGGCCAAGCTCGACACCGACATTGAATGCGAGCAGTGACGTGAGGAAGTGCGAGCCGGCAAATTGCAGGGTCTCTCGCAAGGCGAACGAGAATCCGAATCCGTGAACGAGACCGAATCCCAGGGCAAACGCCCAGCGCCGCCGAGTCACTCCGACGATGTTCTCGAGCGCCATGTAGAAGATGGAAACGGCGATGAGCGTCTCGATCAGCGGAGGGAACCACAAGGCATCCGGGGCCATGCCGGCGGCGCTCGCGATCAGAGTCACCGAGTGCGCCACGGTGAATGCCGAGACGATCAAGACCAGCGGACGTAAGCGTCGAAGCGGTATGACCAAGCAGAAAAGAAACAAGAGGTGGTCCGGCCCGTCAAGAATGTGCCCGAAGCCAAGTCGCACGAAGCGCCAGGCAGCCTGGAACCAGCTCGGATCGAGCGGCACGACTCCCGGATCACCTGTGAATTGGTATGCACGCATTGCACCGCCGGGCAATTCGTAACTGAGGGCCGTGACCACCCTGCTAGCGAGATGGACTAGCCCGAGGCGAATCGAAAAGCCAGAGTCTTCGGATCGGATCGGGTACTCGAGCAGCACGTCGAACAGGACCTGATCCCAGATCAGATTCTCCGCGTTGCCGGGCCGCGGAGCGGAGACATGGGTGAGCGCCAGCTCGAAGGACTCGAGAGACCTGTCCGACGGGAGCGAAATCTGGGTTGCCGCGACCCTAGGCATCGGCAGCGGAACGCCGTCTTCGCGGATCTGGACAAATGGTGCGATCCACTGCGTCGCGAGGTCCGTCAGCTGCGGCGATAGCTGCTCGATGTCCAAGTAGCCTGGCCCGAACTCCGGGACCTCTACGTCGCGTATCGAACGGAGCGGAACGCGAACCACCACGCGGAACGTATCACCCTCAGCCGTAGCCAGGATGCGTGCGACGACCTCGGCAGGAATCTCGTGAGCGGCCAACGAGTCGGCCGACAGGAGGGCCAGAACGAGAAGAAGCGGACGGAATCGAGACATAATAACCCTTGCCCTTCCCTAACTTAAGCAAGTATGATGTTCCGCGTGAGCATGCGAGAGTTCCTGATGAGATCCCAAATACGCAGATCGGCCGCCCTGTTCGCGGCAATCCTCCTGCTGGCGGCCTGCACGGCGCCACCAGCGGACCAAGCACAAACGGAGGAATCCGGTGCTTTGATGGCGCCACGATTCGAGGTCGATCCGCTTTGGCCAAAGCCCCTGCCGAATCACTGGCTGCTAGGAACCGTGATCGGCGTCGACGTAGACGACGAAGACAACGTCTGGATCGTTCATAGGGGCAGTTCGCTCGAACCGAAGGAACTCTACGCGACTTGGGATCCACCGGCGTCGTACTGCTGCTTTGCCGCTCCGCCAGTCCTGGCGTTCAACCAAGCGGGCGATCTGATCGAGCACTGGGGCGGGTCGGGCGAAGGCTACGACTGGCCGGCATCGAACCACGGCGTCGATGTCGATCACAAGGGCAACGTGTGGATCGGTGGCAACGGTCGCGGAGCGTCGCGCGCGGCTGCCGCCCTTCCGCATGACGAGAGCGCCATGAGCGAGGGTCGCGTCCACGACAGCATGGTCTTGAAGTTCACGCGGGACGGCCAGTTCCTCATGCAGCTCGGAAAGCCGTTCATGGGCGAGGGCAGCCACGACCTCAAGAACTTCAAGCTGCCCGCCAAGACCTTGGTCGACCCGAAGACGAACGAGCTCTACGTGGCCGATGGCTACGGAAATCGCCGGGTGATTGTCCTCGACGCGGACTCGGGGGAGTACAAGCGCCACTGGGGCGCCTACGGCAACGAGCCCGACGACACGCAGCTGCCGGCATACCAGCCGGGCGAGGACCCGCCGCAGCAGTTCCGCACGCCTGTACACGGCGTGGCGCTTGCGGAAGACGGGATGGTCTACGTCTGCGACCGAACGAACGACCGGATCCAAGTATTCACGACCGATGGGACATATGTGAAGGAGACCTGGGTGGAACCCGAGACGCTGGGCGACGGCTCGACGTTCGACGTCGCGCTGTCCAGAGATCCGGAACAGAGGTACCTCTACGTCGCCGACGGGGCGAATCAGAGGATCCACATCTTGGACCGCGAGTCCCTCGAGCTGCTGACGAGCTTCGGAGACGGGGGACGGCAGCCCGGGCAGTTCTATGCAGTGCATAGCATCGCGACCGATTCCGCGGGCAACCTCTACACCACCGAGACGTACCACGGGCAACGCGTGCAGCGGTTCATGTACAAGGGATTGGCGCCTGTCAGCGAAAAGCAGCAGGGGGTCGTCTGGCCGACTGACTGAGGCAGACATGTTCGACCTGGTGAGCGGGCGGGCCGGGCGCATGCATCGGAGCGACTCTATAGGGCTTGGCCGACGCGAACTCGCCGAGGCCGGAATCCGACTGAAATGGGCGCGAGACGCATGGTGGGCAGACCACGTAACACCATCCTCCTTGCGAATAGGCTGGCCATGCGATCGCCCGTATCGCCCTTCCCGGGATTTGAACCCTATCCTCCCGGCTGGGCGTAGGATGGATTGAAGGGGACGACCGGAACGGACGGGTCGCGGGACCGAGTGGATCAACCCATGGAAGCAGATCCGCGTAAGCTACTGGACGCTGCCATCGCCGATGGCGAAGCGTTCTCAGCGATCATCGCCCAGACCGAGGGGATGGTATTCAGTCTGGCCTACAACTTCTTCCGCAACCGGGCCATTGCCGAGGATCTGGCTCAGGACTCGTACTTGGAGCTGTTTCGCAACCTGCACAAGCTAGACTCCGACATGCATGTGGTGAATTGGCTGCGCAAGACGGTTACGCGGAAGTGCATCGATCATTCGCGCAGGAAGAAGTTCCGTCCGCACCTCAACTTGGATTCGGTGCCCGAGCCACAGATCGATTCCGCTCCGCGGGATCCGGCTCTTGCCGGGGAGCTGCGGCGGAAAGTCGCCGAGCTGCCCGCCAAGATGCAGATGGTCGTTGTCCTGAGGTTTCAAGAAGACTTGAAGCTCGGCGAGATCGCGGAAACAATGGACATCCCCGTCAACACCGTGAAGACTCTCCTGCGGCGCGCGCTCATCCGGCTGCGTCCCAAGGTAGAGCACTTGAAAACGGAGGTTTGCTATGCGCCGGCAGCGAGATAGAAGCTACCTGGAAGCCGCGCTGCGGCAGACCTTGGCACGGCGTCCGGTGCCGACATCGCTGGGCGAACGGGTGCTGGCCGAGATCCGGGCGGAACCTCACCGCGGATCGGCACGGTCGGATCACGCGCGATTCCATCCGTGGTTCACGATGCGGATGACCTGGGCATTCGCGACTTGCACCGCGATGGCCGTCGTTGTCCTTCTATTGGTGGCCCTGCCGATCCGGCAGGATCGAGGCGCGGAGGAAGCGGCTGCAATGGAAGCAGCCGAGATCGAGTTGGCTGAAGTGCTGCAGCTGGCCGGCCACAAGTGGAACACGGCGCGAGAGGCGGCGCTCTCGCCAATACAGGAGAACGACAATGACTAGAGCTGCATGGCACAGACTTCCTGCCAAGGTCTTGCTGGCCTTCGTGCTCGTCGGCACCCATGCGTTGCTACAGGCTCAAGACCAGGGGACGGACGCCGCCCCCGAATTCGCCAGCCTCGAAGAGAAGGCGGACGAGGTCGTCAAGGTCAACCTGTGGGGCCGCTCTCTCGATCAAGCAAAGAAGCTCCTCGGCCTGCGCAAGAACGTGACGGGCCCCGTTAGGAGCTTCATGAACGGCCTGACGGCCGTCTACCGCCGCACCTATCGCTTCCGCGGGGTGTCGGCGAGCGAAGACGATGTCGAGCCGGTCCACAGGCAATTGGCCGAGGACGGATGGGTGCCGATGATCGAAACGCAAGACCGCGAGAAGCCCGAGTCGCTTTCGGTCTACTCCTACTACGCAGACGAAGAGGTCACGGGCATGACCCTGGTCTCCAGCGATCCGGACGAGGTCACGGTACTGAAGATCATGGGACCGGTCGACTTCGAGGCGCTATCTGCGATCGGCAGCGGCTTGGGCCTGCCAGTGATGAACCTCGGTTCCACCGATCTCAACAAGATCGACGCCGCGGCCGCCAGAAAGTAGGCCTCAGTCGAGGATCTCGCCCTCCGGGCTGAGACGGCGAACCTCGCCGAAACCCAGTTCGCGAACCCCGGCTTCGATCTTGGACAGGTCGCCGACCACAACCCAGACCATTCGGTCCGGATGAACGATCGCCTTGGCCGCACGCTGAATGTCGGAAAGCTCAAGCGAGCGCACCTTGCCGGCGTACGTCTCGAAATAATCGTCTGGCAAGCCGTACGTTTTGATGTCGCGGACGGCTCGCAGGACGGAGCGCTTTGTCTCGTACTGGCCGGGCAAGCGCAAGGTCCGGTTCCGCTGGGCCTTGGATAGCTCCTCCGCCTCGGGCGGGCGTGAATCTAGAATGTCGCGCAGCTCGCGATCGATCTCGATCATGGACTCCTTAGTCTTGTCAGTCTGCACCGGGGAGTAGGCCATGAACATCCTTGAACCGCGTGCATCGAGCAGCAGGCTGCGCGCACCGTAGCTCCAGTGCTTGTCCTCGCGCAGGTTCATGTTGATGCGTGATGTGAAGCTGCCGCCGAGAATGGCGTTCATCGTCTCGATCGCGATCTCGTCCGGATTGTTGGTCGGCGGCGCCGGAAGTCCGGCAAGTATGACCGACTGCAGCGCTCCGGGCTTGTCGACGACATAAACTGTGCGCCGTTCGGGCATCGGGACATCGGCCAGCTCCAACTGGGGAAGGCCGCCGTCGCCGGACCAGTCCCCGAACTGATCCTCGAGCATTCGACGGAGCTCTTCAAGCGGCACGTCGCCGACGACTACGAGGGTGGCGTTGTCCGGCCTGTACAGCTCGCGGTGAAACCCAACGATGTCCTCCCGCGTGAGCGAAGTGACGGACTCGATGGACCCGCTCCCCGTCATCGGAGCCGAATATGCATGCTCGGATCCGAATAGCAAGCCGGGCAGTAATCGCAAGCCGGCCGTGAACGGCTGGGACATTTCCTGCCGGATCCCGGCGACTTGCAAGCGCTTGAGACGATCGAGCTCCGCCTGGGGAAACGAGGGCCGCAAAATCACCTCGGCGTACAGGTCGAGAGATTCCGCCAGCCTCTCCGTGAGGGAGGACAGGCTCACCGTCGCGGTGTCAAGGGAGGCCGAGGCGCTGATCCTGGCCCCCAATCGCGTGGCCTCGTCGCTGATCTCCAGCGAATCGTAGTTCGCGGTGCCTTCGTCGAGCATCTGGGCCGTCATCTTCGCGAGGCCAGGGACACCGCGCTTGTCCGAGGCGTAGCCGGCGTTGACGACTAGGGACATCTCGACGGTCGGGATCGAGCGCATCGACGCGTAGACTACCCGCAGGCCGTTCGAGAGCGTGACCTCCTGCTCTTCAGGGAACACGAACGTGGGGAATCCCTCGGATGAAGGCAGGCCGGAACGGTCGACCTTGTTCTCGGTCACGCTTCTCTCGGCGGCAGGGTGTATTTCAAGGACGTAGACACCGTCGGAAAGGTACTCCGCTGCCGTGGCGCGGATGTCTTCGGCGGTGGATTCCTCCGCCCAGTCGAGCATGTTCTTGTAGTGCGCCGGATTGCCAGCGTAGACCTCGTTCCGGGCAAGGATGTCGGACTTCCCGCCGAAACCGCCGATCCGCTCCACGCCCCGGATAAACCTCGCCTTGTGGTCCATCTTGGCCCTCTCGAGCTCCTCCTCTGTGGGCCCATCCGTGAGGAACTTCGCCAGTTCCTCGTCCAGCGCCGCTTCGACGGCGGCCAGGTCGCCGCCAGGTTGCGCGGTTCCCTGCAGGACCACCTGGCCGGCGATTTCGCGGGCGCTGATATAGGCGGAGGCGCTGGTCGCGATCTGATCCTCGTAGACCAGCCGCTTGAACAGCCGCGAGCTCTTTCCCGCCGCGAGCACATCGGTCGCGAGATCCAGAAGGACTGCTTCGCGACTCCCCCACTGGGGAACGTTCCAGACCTTCATCACCCTGGCCTGAGGCACGCGATCCTCGACGGTCTGGCGTTGCTCGCCAGTGCGGCGTGCTATCCAAGCACGGTGCCTCGCAACCGGAGGACCCGCGGGAATACTGCCGAAATAGTGCTCGACGAGGTCGCGGGCTTCCTCGGGGGCGATTTCGCCCGCAACCGAGATCACGGCATTCGCCGCTCCGTAGTAGGTTCGGAACCACTCGTGGACGTCTTCCAGGGAAGCGGCGTCGAGATCTTCCATCTCGCCGATCACGGTCCATGAGTAGGGATGGCCCTTCGGGTAGGTGTTCTTCGTGATCAGCTCGTAGGAGACGGCATATGGCTGGTTCTCGCCTTGCCGCTTCTCGTTCTGCACGACGCCGCGCTGCTCCTCCAGCTTGTCCTGGTCGACCGCGCCCAGCATGTGGCCCATGCGGTCAGACTCCATCCACAGAGCCAGGTCGAGTGCCGGTCGCGGGACGTCTTCGAAATAGTTCGTGCGGTCGACATTGGTCGTGCCGTTTAGATTCGTCGCACCGACGCGTTCCATCGCTTGAAAGTAGTCGTCGTTGAAGTTCTCCGAGCCGTTGAACATCAAGTGCTCGAAGAGATGGGCGAATCCTGTCTTGCCCGGATTCTCGTTCTTCGAGCCCACGTGGTACCAGACGTTGACGGAGACGATTGGCGCCTTGCGGTCCTCGTGAACCAGCAGTGTCAGCCCGTTATCGAGGACGAACTTCTCGTAGGGGATGTCGACTTGCGCCGAGAGCGGCCCCGAGAGCACGCCCGCGAAGCATGCGACCGCGAGCGCTTGAGCGAATGCGAGCTTTAGATCGATTGCGAATTCCATGGGAAGACTGCGAGCCGCACCATCAATCCGGTCGAGGGCTGAGGCAGGCCTACGCCGACGCGCCAGTCATCGTCGAAAAGCGGCTCGAATCCCAAGTATGCCACGTGCTCGCCACGACCTGAGTCTTCAGGCGCAAGGTCGATCCCGAGCCGAGAGAGCGGGCCGGAAAGCAGCCATCCTGCGTCGAGCGGTCGATTCTCGCGGGCTGCAGGCCAGAAATCCGGCGACGTCAGTTCTCGACCTGATAGTTCGGTGCCTCGGTCGTAATGAGCACGTCGTGAACGTGCGCTTCCCGCAGTCCCGCCGGCGAAATTCGCGTGAAGCGAGTGTCCGCCCTCATGGCCTCGATATCCCGGCAGCCGCAATACCCCATCCCGGCGCGCAATCCGCCCACAAGCTGATGGACGAGATCGCCTAGCTGGCCCTTGTGGGGAACGCGTCCCTCGATGCCTTCCGGGACCAGCTTGCCTTCCTCGGCGTCGCTATCGTACCGGTCGCTGCCCTGCCGCATCGCTCCGAGCGAGCCCATTCCTCGATAGGTCTTGTAAGTACGGCCCTGATAGAGAACCGTCTGTCCTGGACTCTCCTCCGTGCCTGCAAGCAAGCTGCCGAGCATGACCGAATGAGCCCCCGCCGCAATTGCCTTCGAAATGTCGCCGGAGTACTTGATCCCGCCATCCGAAATGATCGGGACATCGGAACCCTCGGCTGCCTTGACGCACTCGGAGACTGCCGTGATCTGGGGAACGCCGGCACCCGACACAATCCGCGTCGTGCAGATCGATCCCGGGCCTATTCCGACCTTAATTGCGTCGACACCGAGACGGATCAGATCGCGTGTCGCGTGGCCAGTGGCGACGTTGCCGACGACGAGTTGCAGGCCGGGGAGTTCGCTCCGCAGCCTCCTCACCGCTTCTGAAACGCGACTCGAATGACCGTGCGCCGTGTCGATCACGATCACATCGGCCTTCTTTGCGGAGAGTTCCTGCGCTCGCTCGAGGTAGTCCCCCTTCGCTCCGACAGCAGCTCCAACCAGCAAGCGTCCTTGCGCATCCTTCGATGAGTTCGGGTACTTGCGCTTCTTCTGGATGTCCTTGACGGTAATCAGTCCCTTGAGGAATCCGTCCGAATCCACGACCAGCAACTTCTCGATCCTGTGCCGGTGCAGCAGCTTTTCGGCCTCCGCCAGCGTCGTGCCCACCGGTACGGTGACAAGGTTGTCCTTAGTCATCACTTCGCTAACCGAAAGATCGAGACGATTCTCGAATCGCAGGTCCCGGTTCGTGAGAATGCCGACAAGCTTGCTCTCTCTCGTAACCGGGACGCCGGAAATCCGATAGCGCGCCATCAGATCGAGCGCGTCCCTAATCTTGTGATCCGGAGAAATCGTGATCGGATCGACGATCATTCCAGACTCGCTGCGCTTGACTCGGTCCACCTCCTCCACCTGCCTTTCGATCGACATGTTGCGGTGGACAATGCCAATGCCTCCGTGCCGGGCAAGGGCTACGGCGAGCCTGGACTCTGTCACCGTGTCCATGGCGGCGCTCAAGATCGGGATGTTAATCGAGAGGCCGCGCGTGATCCTGGTCGAGGTGGTGACCTCTGACGGCAGGACCTCGCTGTATGCCGGCAGCAAGAGGACGTCGTCAAACGTGAGGGCGAGTGGGAGCGGGTCCGTGACCATGAACAATTGTAAGGAATCTGGATGCCACGGGCACCATAGCGCTCGGTTTGGTCTTGCATGCGAGCGCCGAGCGGTTGGCATGGACTGCACCGCCACTCGTCTGAGCAGCCCCCTTTCATGGTGGAGGAGGAAAGGATCCCAGTTGTGAGCGTCCGGCGCGATCCGTCTGAGGCGGTCGCCGCAGGACCGGTCCCACGGAACGCCATGCTTTTTCGCGGTCCGCGAGCCGCTGTGGTCTAGCACCGCGCTTGCGTCTTCGAGCGACACTCCATGCAGGAGCAGTTCGACGGCAGATCTGTTGCGCACTCGCTGCGTCCTGCGGTTTTCAACCAACCGGCTGTCCTGCCAGCGGCGACGGGAGTCGGAACGAATTTGCCGGAGGCTGGCTACAGACGACGATTCCACCGACCAATGGAACGGATTCGAAACATGGCTGGCCACGGCATCACCGCAACGGTGGAACCCCAAGAGGGCGAGATCAACGGGAAGCTGGATGCCGTGCACTCGAACGTCGACGCGCTGAAGGACTAGTTGCGGTGCGAGCGGCACACGCTCTGGGCCGCAATCGACCTAATCGGAGCCAAAATGCTCAGCTTCATCCTCGCCAGCCAAGGGAATCGCATGATCGGAAGCGGTTCGCGGTTGATCGGGATCCATTTCGCGATCCGTTGCTCTCGACTCGCGCGTCACGCCGTCACGTCCGAACGAGCCATTCGTCCGGGGCGGCGAGCTGGCCGAGGCGGAATGGGTCTGGGCCGAGCGGTTGCGCAATTCTGTCTCGCTGGTGGCATCTTGCGGCCGACCGCAGCTCGTATCGAATTCGACGGTCGTGGTGCGGCTCGCGTGCTCGGTGGCGATCAACGCGGAGCCCGAAAAGCCCTGCTGTTCGGCAAGCCGCTCGCGGTGGGCGACCACTGATTCCAAGAGCGCTGCATGCGCAGGGTCGACGAGATATGCGACAAGCACATGTCCGCCTTGTTCGTGTTCTGCACCGTGGCGGATGCGCAAGCTCTGCGGGTCGACAATGGCCGGTGCTCGGACTAAGGCGGCTCCGGCACCTCAATCCGGAAGTCCCGGCGGGCAGGGAGGGGAGCGCGCAACCGGGTCGGCTTCGAGGAAACCGGCTGTGCACCCGAGCAGACACGCCTTCGCGCATGGACCAGCATTGCGGAGGCACTCGCCGCTCTTTTGAGCCCATTTGCAAAGGGCTCGCGGGCAAGCGCGCGGATTCAGGTCCTTAGCATCTGCTTCCCGGCCAGGACGGCATTTCGAAGCCGCGCCACTTGGGCGCCAACCATCTGGCTTGGCGCCGAGCCGATCAGCGACCTCATCTGGCTAATGTCTTCGTCGTATTCCGCCACTCTCCGATGAAAGCTCGCGCGGTTCTTCGTGCAGATCAGCGTGTACGGGCGCCCCCGGCGCTCGGTCCGGTACTCAATGTCCAACCCGCGAGAATCTATGCTCTGGCGGAGATGCTGCCGCACACCCTGGGCTACGGTAATTCGCGCGGTTTGAGAAGCCGGATCGTTGCAAAAAGCTTGCAGTTGACGGCAACCGGCGCACGGGCAGGAGAGCCGAGCTGCAACCAGCCAATCCTGCCTCTTCCGAGGCGGGGAATTGCTGCGGGCCAGCAGGTATTTGGAAGCGCGCAGCCAGAGCGTGCGGTACGAAGCTGAATCCGCGAAGTCGCGACCTCTCGCTCGAGCTTTTCGCAAAGCCTCGGGCAGCACCCGATCAGGAGTGGCTTGCTTGGGGTGTCCCACGATCAATCGACACGCCTCGCGGCCATGGGACTCGAAACCGAGGTACCAACAAAGAGAAAACAAGTCACAAACGGCCTCCGCACTGAGCACAGCGGGATTTGGGCGGTTCCACGAGGGCGTAATCTTATCCGCTGGTGGCTCCAACGCACGAGGAAGCGTCTCGAAGACTGCGACCGCAGCCGGCTCAAGGACCTGAGGCCAGCCGGCATTCCCGCCTGCCCAATGCCTTTCCGTCAAGCGCCAGACCAGACCCAGGACGCCCGCTGGGTGCGGCAGCAACTTCGCCTCGACGAGTTTTGGCAGGAAGCCGTCCATGGCGGCCGGCCCTGCTTTGGTCGACATCTTCACCAGCCCATCGTTTTCGGTCCCGGCATAACGGCGCACCAGGACAGTTCGCATGAACCGGGCTGTAAGGTCAGCTTCGGAAGCGTCCGTCAGCAGTTCGAACATGCTGCGCAGGGCGGGGTGCTCCACCGGGGGTAAATAGGGGGTAGTAGGAATCCAAGCGTCGATCAATTGCGACAGGAGCCCCATTTGACGGGATCGCGGATCCCTCTCTTGACTGCTCTGCGCGATTTCCGCCGTCACATACTTGATCGCGCTACCGAGATCGCCCTGCGACAGGACCGCAACCGTGCCGGCCAGTGGCCATGCCACCAGCGCAGAACGCCGATAGGTGTGCTCCACACTGACTCCAGCGTTCCCGGACGCCTCTTCGACGTCCTTCTCGTCGGGTTCGACGTCGTCGAAAACGCCTTGTGGAAGAAGTTCTTCGTCTAGCATCGGAATCCGCCCGAACTCGGGCCGTTCATCGTCCGGGGCGACCCACCCGTAGAGTGATGCTGTCGAGTCCTGCACCTCGCCTATATCCACGTCGTCGAGGTCGTCGTAGTACCCACCATATTCCCCAGAGCCAACTTCAGTGATTTCGACAACAGCGGCATGCAAAGCGCACTCCGCTCTTTTTGCCGCCTCCGACAGGGTACGCCCAACGACCGCGTCGATACCCTTGAACGCCGCAAATGAGATTCCTGCCTCGCTGTAGTCGTGGTCGAGGATCCAAACGATCTTGTCCCCTGGTTGCGTGCCACGGGCCCAATCGACGAGCTCTTCTGCAATCGCCGTCGCTTGCGTGTCAAAGTCTGGAGCGCGTTGCAGCGCGCTCGACCGGCTCCCGTCCAGGATCAAGTTGTAGACGAGCGCAACCCGGTGGCCTTCTCGCACGGGCCGCGTCTCGTGGGTGCAGTCGGCGTAGAACGCCGCGTACACCAACTCGGAAGGGTCGCTCACACACATGTCGATGACCATCTCCCGGCCCTTATGGCGAACGACAAGCTCGCCGCCCACGCCATCGGTCGGCAGGGAGATCACCAGAGTCGCGATCATCCCAGCAGCCTTCTCGGTGTCGCGGTGCGGAGTGAAGAATCCGTCGGGTTCATAAATCAGAAGCTTGTAGGGCCGGGCGACAAGCCGGTCGAATGGGCATCCGATCCCGTCCGCCACATGCCTCAGGACCACCTCGCTGGAATCTTCCCATCCGCGTCCACCTAGGCTCAGCTTGTCCGCGTCGATTTGCCAGCAATCGCGGACCGATCTGTCCAGCACAGTATCGGGCCCCTTGCCATATGGAGCGCGCTCCGCCGCGCGGATCAGAGATTTGATCTGAGCTTCTTGAACCGGAAAGGCGATTGTCCCTACCGACTCGACTTCCAAACGCGGCATCATAGCTGGCAATCTGCAGTAGTCGCAATAGTCCCCCGGCCGATCGATCGATTCCAGCAGCCTCTCGAACTCAGGAAGGTGATGGTTGTACTCGATCTGCATGCCACGCTCCTTTGTGAGTAGTGGTCCAAGCTAAATACTCTGCTGACTCCAGTGGCGAAGCGGAGCGGCCCACGTAACGGCCACCAAGTTCCGTCTCGCCTTGCCCGGTCAATAGGAAATACGACCTGGCAAGGGCCGATCAGGACCCATTTTAGTCAATCGCGGGATGCAATCTGCGCCGATGGACCGGCCGGCGGTTCGGGCCAAGCGGAGAGAACTGGAGTTTGCTGCCCAGCCATCCCCGCATCGTGAAGTGGTCCGACTCGCGTCCCAAACAACCCGCATCCGGCAGTCTCACGAATTGGGTGACGCGCGATGGACCTGACCTGCCGACACTCCTAATGCAGGGACCCACAGTGCTCGTTTCTCGATTCGTCGAGCACTAGCGCAGGCACCTCCGGACAGGGTCCTTAGTGCTCTGGCCCGCATCCCGCGCTTCAGGCCGGTCCACCACTAGCGGAATTGCAATTCGCTTCGCGCATCGCAGATCGTCGAGGTGGCCAGGGACAGCCTCGATCCTGCCGGGACTGCTTCCGGGCCAAGAGGAAGCAGGAGATTTCGAGTCAACGCGCCATATCGTCCGAAACTCGCACGAGACACGTGGGAATCGGCCATTTGCCACAATTGATCTCGTGCTTGAAATTCCCATCCGTTCCATCGGTTGCCGCAGCAGTCTTCTGGCGTTCACGCTCCTTGCCGCAGGCGCATTGCTAGCAGAATCGGTCAAGGTCGGCTTCATCGGATTGCGGCACGGCCATAGCTGGCGGCAGCTTAGCGACATATCAGGAATCGACGAGGCGGAATTCGTGGGCGTGGCGGAATCGATTCCGGGCCTCGTTGACGAGGCAAGAAAGGTCCAGCCCGAAGCCCACTACGCTTCCGACTACCGCGAGTTCGTGCGTTCGAGGAAACCGGAAATCGTCTGGGCATTCGTCGAGAACAACCGCCATCTCGAGATCGTCGAGTTCCTCGCGCCGCTCGGCATCCATGTCATTTTCGAGAAACCGCTGGCAGGGTCCTATGCGGATGCCGTGCGTATACGCGAGCTCGCCCGCGAGCACGGGATCCAAGTCATGACGAACTACCAGATGGCTTGGTGGCCGTCGAACCACGAGATGCGCCGGCAGGCTGCTGAAGGGAAGATCGGCAAGGTATGGCGGCTCCATGGCGTCGTCGGCAACGGTGGCCCCGCGCCCAGGGACCTGCGTCGGAGGGTGTTCTTCGATTGGCTCACTGATCCCAAGGCGAACGGTGCGGGCGCACTCGTCGACTTCGGCATCTACAGCGCGACGTGGGCTGTGTGGCACCTCGGCCTGCCGAGCAATGTCTACGCGACCGTGAATAGCCTGCAGCCTGACCGCTTTCCCAGGGTCGAGGACAACGCCGTGATGGTGCTTTCCTATCCGCATGGCGTGGGCATCTTCGAGGGCAGCTGGGATCTGCCTCGCGGATTCCAGCAGCTGGAACTGTTCGGTCGAACCGGCAGCCTCTCATTGGACCGGGACTCTCTTGCATACAGGGACGGGCGCGAGAAGGCAGTCGACATCGAAGCGGCGCCTCTGGGCCCAGCCGACAGCCACCCTATCCGCTATATGATCGATCGCGTGTCCGCTGGCAAGCCTTTGGAACACATCGTAGCCCTGGACATCAACGTCGACGCGGTCCAGATCCTAGAAGCGGCCAAGCGATCAGCTCGTACGCTACGGTCTGTGCCGCTGCCGCTCGAGAGAGGGAAACCGCAGTAGGTTTCGCTTCGGGGGGCGCAGTCGAGGCAGCCGCCCATGTTGAAAGACGTCGCGCTTCCGTGACGACTTCGAGAATGCAGCTCGGATCGACGGCGCCTCGGCTCGTCGCGCTAGGGCGACCGTTCGCCAGCCGTGCTCCCGACGAGCGACTCATACCTGCTCAGCCGCTCCCTGAGTTCGGCCACGATCTCCGGCTGCTCGCTCGCCACGTTGAATCGTTCCGACGGGTCGACGTCGAGGTGGAACAGCTCGTTGCCCTCGATCGTCCGAAGCTTCCACGGTCCCGCGCGGATGCCCTGCACCCGGGAACCGCGGTGATACATGAATTCCAAACGGGGGGACTGTCCCGTCCGCCCCGCCCACAAGGCCGTGAGGTCGTGTCCGTCGGATCCGTTCGGCAGGTCGCCGCCGCCCGCCGCAATCAGCGTTGCGTAGAGATCGAGCGTCGCGCCCATCTCCGCTGTCACCGTGCCGGGCGGCACGGTGCCTGGCCAGCGGACGATGAAGGGTACGCGCACGCCGCCCTCGTAAGTCGTGTGCTTGGCGCCCCGCAAGGGGCCGGGCGACCCGGCGTGCCAAGGAACGACGCCCCCGGAGAGCATTCGATTGGGCAGGTTCAGCCACGGACCGTTGTCGCTGGTGAAGACCACGATCGTCTCGTCGCGCTGGCCGGTCTCGTCAAGCGTCTGCAGGATCTCGCCCGCCGACCAGTCGATGGCTTCGATCACGTCGCCATAGAGGCCGCTCCTGGACTTTCCGCGGAATCGGCCTGCGGTTCGGAGCGGTAAATGGGGCATGTTGTAGGCCAGATAGGCAAAGAATGGCTTGTCGGATTTCTCTCGGATCACATCCACGATCTCTGCCGTGTAGCGCAAGGTGAGTTGGTCCTGATCGACCGGATGCTCGACCCTCTCGGCATTGCGGTACAGCCAGAGCGGCTCGTCGGTCTGGACCCAGGGCTTGATCATGTCATTGGAGTACGGAAGGCCGAACCACCGGTCGAATCCCTTGCCGACCGGCAGGTACTCGTCGCGGGCGTAGCCGAGGTGCCACTTGCCGGCCATCGCGGTCCGATAGCCTGCGGCGCGCAAGGCTTGGGGCAGCGTCGTGAATTCGGACGGTATGCCCCCGTCGCCACCGACGCTTGTCCGGCTGACTATGGCTCGGCTCGGATAGCGGCCCAGCAGGAGCTGCACGCGGGCCGGCACGCAGGACGGCGCCGAGTAGAAAGACGTCATCCGCAGGCCCTCGGACGCGAGACGGTCAAGATTCGGAGTGCGAATGGTTGGATTCCCGAACACGCCCAGATCCCCGTACCCGAGGTCGTCCGCGAACAGGAGCACGATGTTTGGCGCGCCCGCGCAAACGGGCGAAGCCAGCAGTGCGAGACAGGGCAGGAGCAGAGCGATCCGAGGCATTGGCGCCATTATCGCGCCTGTGGGGGACTCGCGGCCAAGTTGTCGATCAGGCGGGTCGAGCCGAAGTACGCCGCGGCGGCGATTCGCACCGGCCGGCCGATCTCCTTAACGGGCTGGAGCGTTTCCGGATCGACGATCTCGATGTAGTCGAGTCGCAAGAGCGGCTCGCGCTGCAGCGATTCCCTGGCCCGCTCGCGCAGCATTCCGCCGTCGGACTCGCCTGCTTCGATTGCGTCCCGAACGGTTCGGAGAGATCGAACGAGCACCGTAGCAGCGGCCCTTTCCGCAGCGGTGAGGAGTGCGTTCCGCGAACTCAGAGCGAGTCCGTCCGCCTCTCGCACAGTCTCCACGCCGATGACCTCGACCGGCAGGTTCGAGTCCTCCACCAAACGTCGGATGATCGCGAGCTGCTGGTAGTCCTTCTCGCCGAAGCACGCGAAGTCCGGCTGCACGATGTTGAGCAGCTTCAGCACGACGGTGGCGACTCCGCGAAAATGCCCGGGCCTGCTAGCGCCGCACAGGGTCGAAGCCAGATCCGCGACGTCCACGGAGGTGGCGGGCGGCCGAGGATACATTTCGTCGATCGACGGAGCGAACAGGATGTCCACCCCGTGCCTCCCGCAAATGCGCAGATCGGTCTCGATGTCGCGAGGGTATCGCGCCAGGTCGTCCCGCCTGTCGAACTGGAGGGGATTGACAAACAGCGTCGCGACAAGCAGGTCGCAGTCGGCCCTCGCGCGATCGAACAGCGCCGTGTGCCCGGCATGCAGCGAGCCCATCGTGGGCACGCACCCCACCCGCAGGCCAACTCTCCTAGCGCGGGCAACCCTCTCGCGAAGGGTCGAAACGGACCCGACATGCTCCGTGCCCATGAGAGGCTAGTCGGGAATGCCACCACTCAGTGCCCGTTTCCGCTCGGGCGGGAAGACACCGTCGCGAACTTCCTGAACGTACTCCTCGGCAGCGGCTGTCATTTGGCGCCCTAGATTCGCGTACTGCTTGACAAAGCTCGGCACGAACTCGTCATAGAGACCGAGAGCGTCGTGGCTGACGAGCACCTGCCCATCGCAGTGGGGCCCGGCGCCAATCCCGATCGTCGGAATCTCGACTGTCGCAGTGACGTCGGCCGCTACCTCGTGAGGAATCGACTCCAGGACGATTGCGAACGCGCCTGCGGCCTGCAGTGCCCGCGCGCTCTCGAGCAGCTTCCTCGCTTCGCTCGGGCTCCGCGCCTGCTTCCGAAAGCCGCCCATCTGGTGAACGGATTGCGGAGTCAGGCCGAGGTGGCCCATCACGGGGATGCCGGCCTCCACTAGTCGCTGGACGACTTCGAGCACGGTATGGCCGCCCTCGATCTTGACGGCTTGCGCGCCACCTTCCCTGACGAGGCGCCCCGCACCTCGGACCGCATCGGGTACGCCCGTGTGGCAGCTGAGGAACGGCATGTCGGCAACCACAAGCGCTCGGGACGCTCCGCGCGAGACCGCGGCGGTGTGGTGGACCACTGCGTCCAAGGTTACCGCCAGGGTGTTTTCGTAGCCGAGCACTACCATGCCGAGGGAGTCCCCCACAAGAAGGACATCCACCCCGGCTCGATCGAGCAGCCGCGCCATCGTGAAGTCGTACGCGGTGAGCATGGCGATCCGCTCCCCGCCGCGCTTCATGCGCGCGAGATCCGGGGCTCTCACTGCCCGGTCGGAACTCCGCATCCCATCAATCCTCGGCTAGCGCGAGTCGCACTGCATCTGCATCGGCCGGCGACAACCCGCGTCGGACCGCCAGCGGCAACAGGTGCTGCCCGAACTTCCGGTACAACTCCCTGAGCGGCGCGGGAAGGCCCTTCATCGCATCGAGGTGGCGTCGAACCGTATCCGCGTCCCCTCTCGCGACAGGTCCGGTCAACGCCTGCCCCGCATTCATTGTAAGTGCATTCCCAACGCTCGATTCCATCAGGGGACGCACCGCCCGGGCGGCAGCGTCGCGGTCCACCCCCGCAAGTTCCATCAGTTCCAAAGCCGCGTCCGCCAGCACGACTGCGCAATTGCTCGCAATCACGGCAGCAGCGTGGTAGACGGGCAGCCGATCCTCGGGCACGGCAACGACTGAACCTCCAAGCAAGCCGGCCAACCGGTCGCACCAAGCCGCGGCCGCGCCGGTCCCGCACACGCCAAAGACGGATCCGCGAAGCGCAGCAGCCCCAGCAGCTGGATCGGGAAACGTCTGCAATGGATGGAACGTGGCGCACGACGTTCGGCGACCAAGGACGGGGCCGAGGTCGGACGGCCCAAGGCTCCCGCAAGTCTGAAGAACGACCCCGGGGCCGCGCCCGGAAATGCGAGCTGCAACCTCTGGAACGGCCCGGTCGGGGACCGCGACTACGATGCAGTCGCTCGCTGTCGCCAGATCCTCAATCGTCACGGCCCTCGCGCCGCCGCCGGCGAACTTGGCTGCCTCGCTTGCTCCGCTGCGGGAAGCCATGAGGACGGCGAATTCCGGCGCAAGCAGCTGGCCGAACGCCTGACCGACGCTGCCTGCACCGACAATTCCGAGAGTCTCCGACCGGCCCACTCGGGGCCATTATGGCGTGTTGAGGCCGGCGGGACAGACCCGCGGGGCCGACAGAGGGTTGACCGCGCCGCAAGGCTGCGGCCTGCGGGACGCTCAAGAGAACGAACGCTCGGGCCTGTTCTCGCGAAGGAACCTGGCTATCGACTCCAGAGAAGCACCTGGTTGGAAGACCGCGGCTACACCCTTGTCTTCGAGCACCGGCACGTCGGCATCGGGGATGATGCCGCCGACAACGACTCGAATGTCCGTGGCGTCCGCCTTCTCGAGCAAGTCTAGAATGCGCGGCACGATCGCCATGTGCGCTCCCGAGAGGATCGACAGGCCGATGAATTCCACGTCTTCCTGCAGCGCAGCGTTGACGATCTGCTCCGGCGTCTGCCGCAGGCCCGTGTAGACGACTTCCATGCCGGCGTCCCGCAGCGCCCGTGCAATGACTTTCGCGCCGCGATCATGGCCGTCAAGGCCTGGCTTGGCAACCAGCACTCGAATCGGCGTCGCTTGCGAGCCTAAGTCCATGATTCGCCCAATCTTAGCAGCGCCCCGTCCATCGTCGCGCAGGCACCTCCAGCAGATTCGGCACGGCAGTTCAAACGCCGGTGGGAAACCATTGTCCGACTAGATGCACCATACCTGTTGATACAATAGGCCCGGTAGGGCGACGTATTCGAAGTCAACGAGATGAGAGCGCTAAAGTTCCTTCCTCCATTTCCAGCCCTCTCCTTGCTGCTAGCCCTGGCGCTGGCACCCCAGCAAGCCGCCTCGGACGCTTGGGCGTCGTGGCGAGGAGTCAATTCGGACGGTGCCTCGGCCGACACCGGCCTCCCGGAGTCCTGGTCCCCTGAAGGGGAGAACCTTGTCTGGAAAGCTCCCTACGGAGGCCGGTCGGCTCCGGTTGTCGTTGGCGGACGGGTGTGCATGATCCGGCTCGCGGAGCCCGAGACCGTCCAACGCTGGCAAGAGCAGATCGCCTGCCTCGACGCAGATACCGGCGAACTGGTCTGGGAGCACCGCTACAACGTCTTTCAGACGGACATACCCCACCACCGCGTCGGATGGGCCAGCCTCGCAGGCGACCCTGGCACTGGCAATGTCTTCGCTCACGGGGTCGAAGGCATGGTGATCGCCTTCGACCCGAAGGGAGGCATCCTCTGGTCGCGGTCCACGCCGGAGGAGATCGGCCGGATCTCCGGCTTCGGGGGCAGGACGGCGACTCCCATCCTGGACGGCGAGCTGCTGGTCGTGAGCTTCCTGTCGGCGGGCTGGGGCTCGACGTTCATCCCGCGCCACCGCTTCTACGCGCTGGACAAGCGGACTGGCGAGACGGTCTGGCTCTCGACTCCCGGCAAGGCTCCGTACGACACGACCTACACGGTCCCCGTGGTTCGCGAGATCGCCGGGCAGCGGCTGCTTCTCACCGGCAACGGGGACGGGGGCATTTACGCGATGCAGGTCGCGACAGGCCTCAAGGTGTGGGAGTTCCCGATTTCGAAGCGAGGGATCAACTCGTCGGTGGTGGTGGACGGCGCGATGGTCTATGCCTCGCACAGCGAGGAGAACGTTGACGAGAGCACGTCGATGGGCAGGCTCGTGGCGCTCGACGCGAGCCAGGTCGCCGATGGCAAGCCCAAGCTGGAATGGGCGGTTGACGGCTTCGCTGCCGGCTACGCTTCGCCGGCAATCCATGAGGGCATCCTCTACGCAGTGGACAATTCGGCAAATCTCGTCGCGTTCGACGGAGCCGATGGAACGGAGCTGTGGAAGGAGAACATAGGCATCGCCCAGCGGTCGTCTCCGGTCATCGGCGACGGCAAGCTCTACGTCTCGGACGTCGACGGCAAGCTCCACATCCTGAAGCTGGCCGGGCGCGAAATTCCGGAGAAGACGGACCTCGACGAGTTCAAGAACGACGACGGCAGCGCGACGCAGGTCAACGGCTCCCCTGCAATTGCCAACGGCCGCATCTACTTCATTACCAACAACATGCTCTACTGCATCGGCACCTCGCAGGGAGCGCCCGGCGCGGTCTCTGCGAAGCTTGGCACGGCGGCCATGGCCCCGTCTGGAGCAACGCCGGCGCACTTGCAAGTAGTTCCGGGAGAGATCAACCTCGTTCCGGGCGGGAAGGCGAAGTTCAGAGCGCGCCTATTCGACGACAAGGGACGGCTGGTCGGGGAGACCGACGCCGAGTGGTCGCTAGAGGGAGCTTTGCAGGGGCAGCTGACCGCGGACGGCGAACTCACTGCGGGCGAGCAGTTCCCGCAGGGCGGCCAGGTCGTCGGGACGGCGCGTGGGCTCTCGGGCAAGGCCCGGGTTGCCGTGCGGCCGTCCGGAGGCTTCCTAGAGGACTTCGAGCGATACGCCCCCGATTCGGTTCCGGATGGCTGGTCGGCCGCCCGCGGACGATTCAAGATCGTGGACGGCGATGGCGGGAAGATGCTCCAGAAGCCATCCGGCAATCCGCGCACCTGGCGCACGACAGTCTTTGTCGGCACTCCCAGCCAGAGCGGCTACGAAATAGAGGCCGAGATGATGTCCATGGAGCAACGCAGGCGCATGGCGGACATGGGATTGGTCTCTCACCGCTACACGTTCGCGCTGATGGGAAACGCGCAAACGCTCATGATCCGAACCTGGCATTCGGAACTGGAGAGGTTTTCGAAGGAGATCCCGTTCGAGTGGGATCCGGAAGTCTGGTACCGGGTGAAGCTTCGCGTGGAGGCGGAAGGCGACGGCAGCACCTCGATCCGCAGCAAGGTCTGGCCGAAGGACGAGGACGAGCCGAGCGAATGGAGCATCGAGGCGGTCGACGCGATCGGACACGAACACGGGTCGCCCGGAATCTACGGGTACTCATCCGCAGACATCTACTACGACAATCTGAGGGTTACGCCGTTCGGCGGCTGACCCCGAACACACCGGAGAACGACATGCTTGCTCGCCCGATCCCGAGCTTCTGGCTCGCCCTTGCCGTCGCGGCGGCGGCTGCACCGCCCGCAACGGGCGCCGACTGGCCAATGTGGGGAGGCAACGCGTCCCGGAACATGGTGTCGTCGGAGACCGGCATTCCGCGCAGCTGGGATATCAAGACAAAGGAAAAGATCAAGTGGGTCGCCGAAATCGGTTCCCAGTCGTACGGCAATCCGGTCGTTGCCGGGGGCAAGGTCTTCGTCGGGACCAACAACGAACTCATGCGCGACCCGAACCAGGGCAGCGACCGCGGCGTGCTGATGGCGTTCGACGAGGAGACCGGCGAGTACCTGTGGCAGATGACCCACGAGAAGCTCGCCGCGGGCCGCGTGAACGACTGGCCGGAGCAGGGCGTCTGCTCGTCGCCCGCCGTGGTGGACGGCATGGTCTACTACGTGTCCAACCGGGCCGAGGTCCTGGCGCTTGACGCGGAGGGCTTCCGGGACGGTGAGAACGACGGCCCGTTCAAGGACGAGCAGCACAGCTCCGAAACCGACGGCGACGTGATCTGGGTAGTCGACATGTACAACGACCTTGGAGTCTTCCCGCACAACATGGCGGCAACGTCCCCGCTGGTCGTGGGCGACATGCTCTTCGTCAACACCTCGAACGGCGTCGACGAGAGCCATATCAACCTCCCGTCGCCGCGCAGTCCCAGCTTCCTGGCGCTGAACCGGAACACGGGCGAGATCCTGTGGGAGGACCGCTCGCCGGGACGCAACATCCTGCACGGCCAGTGGTCCTCGCCCGCCTTCGGCGAGGCCGGCGGAAGGAGGCAAGTGGTCTTTGCCGGCGGCGACGGCTGGATCTACAGCTTCGTGCCGGAGACAGGCGACCTGATCTGGAAATTCGACGCAAACCCCAAGGAATCCGAATGGAAGCAGGGACGCGGCGACCGGAACAACATTATCGCGACGCCGGTCCTGCTCGACGGGATCGTCTACATCGCGGTCGGGCAAGACCCGGAGCACGGAGAAGGCGTAGGGCACCTCTGGGCCGTCGAGGCGTCTGGCGAAGGCGACGTGACGGAAAGCAATGTGGTCTGGCACCATCCCTTCCGGCGCACGATTTCGACCGTTGCTATCCATGAAGGCATCGTGTACGCGCCGAACTTTTCCGGCTTTTTCCACGCGCTGGACCGCGAAACCGGCAAGTTGCTGTGGGAATTCGACATGCTCGCGGCGGTCTGGGGATCGCCGTACGTGGTGGACGGGAAGGTTCTGCTCGGCGACGAGGACGGCGACCTGACCGTGCTCAAGACGGGCCCGGAGATGGAAGTGCTCTCCGAGACGAATTTCGGGAACGTCGTCTACTCCACGCCGGTTGCAGCGAATGGCAAACTTTTCATCATGACTAGATCGCATCTCTACGCGATCGCGGCCGAGTGAGGGAGTGGCGGTGCCGAACCTTCAAGGAAAGATCGATTCCGCGCGAACCGCCCTGGACGCGCAAGTGCGGGAAACCATCGCCTGGCACTTCGACCCGGCGACCGGCTGCCCGTTCTGGCTCGAATTCGCCAGGGACCGCCTGGGGTGGGATCCCAGGGACCGGATCGCGGGATTCAAGGATCTGAGCCTGCTGCCCGCGTTCGAGGACGAATGGCTGCGGGGAGGTCCCGTCCGGCGTTGGGTGCCGAAGGGGCTCGCAGACAAGCCGGTCTACGTGTTCGAGACCGGAGGGACCACAGGCGTGCCGAAGTCCCGCATCAACGTGGAGGACTTTCGGACTGACTACGCGGAATTCTCGAAGACCCTGCCTGACGAGTTCTTCCCGCCAGGCGCCGACTGGCTCCACCTAGGCCCGAGCGGTCCGCGACGTCTGCGCCTGGCGGTCGAGTACCTCGCGCAAGTGCGCGGGGGAATCTGCTTCTCAGTGGACTTGGACCCGCGCTGGGTGATCAAGCTGCTCAAGCGAGGCCACTACGAGGAGGCCGAGCGCTATAAGCAGCATTGCCTGGACCAGGCGCTGACGATCTTGAAAGCTCATCCGGGCGTACAATGCATCTTCGCAACACCGAAGCTGCTCGAAGGGCTTTGCGAGCGCACATCCCTGCGAAAGTACGGAATCACCGGGGTCTTTTGCGGCGGGACCGAAATGACACCCGAGTTCCATCGGTTCGCCCGCGAAGAATTGCTGGACGGCGCGTACTTCGCAGCAACCTACGGCAACACGCTGATGGGCTTGGCCTGTCACAAGCCCTTCGACCCGGCGGACAACTACGCCATCATCTACTACCCCCCGCAGCCGCGGGCCGTGCTTGAGGTTTGCAACCCTGACAAGCTCGACGAGACGGTCGCCTACGGCGAGACGGGCCGGGCGGTGCTCACCACGCTGACGAAGGAGTTTTTCGTGCCGCGCTTCCCGGAGCGGGACAGCTGCGACCGCGAGCCGCCGATCGATATGTATCCGTGGGACGGGGTGCGGAACGTGCGGCCGTTCCAGGACTCCAAGAGCGGCACCGTCACGGTCGGCGTCTACTAAGCTGGGTTTCGGTCGGCCAAGATGCAAGTTCCACCACTCACCCTTTGGGCAGCTCTTCTCCTGAGCGTCCTTGCATTCGCGCCCGGTGCCTCGGCTGCGAGCGAAGAGGACGCAAATGCGATCAAGGACTTGGTGGGCCGCTACGCAGCGGCGCGCGAATCCAAGAATCCCGATGCAATCCGAATGCTATTCACCGAGGATGCCGATCAGCTCGTGTCGTCCGGCACGTGGCGCAGGGGCCGGGAGGAGCTCGTCGAGGGGATGCTCGGCAGTTCCCGTCGCAACCCCGGCACTCGTACGCTAACGGTCGAGACGGTTCGCTTCCCCAGCGAGGATCTGGCTGTGGCCGATGCCCGCTACCTCATCGAAGGCCGCGGAGGCGCTAAGGATCGCAGGATGTGGAGCACATTCGTTTGCACTCGAACCGGCGAAGGATGGCGAATCGCTGCGATCCGAAACATGCTTCCCGCACGTTGAAGACAGCAAGCCTCTGAGTGAGTCCCCGCCACGGAATTGGGGTCCGTGCCAGCGAAGGCACTGGTAGGATCTGCATCTGTCTTGTAGGATGATACCGAGCATCTTGCCGGACTCGGCCAATGACGCCCTCGACCTCCTATGCGCAGATTCGACGACCGGGGTCACAGGCACGTTCTCGTTCGGCCGAATACCGCAATCCATCTGGAACCATAGGCCGTCGCCAAGTAAACCCCGCGGGGACACCGGCCAACGGAACGGTCGAAGGAATCAAGTAGCTGATAGTCTGGTCGGCGCCGACCTTCGTGACATCATGGGGCACCGTGACTGGAAATGCACTTGATTCGGAACTGCCAGTGCCCGTAGGCATAGCATCGCAAGGGTACATCGAATGGCGAAATCGAACATCTTGAACACACGCACGATCAACTATCTGGAGTTGATCGGCAACGGAAAGCAGTACCAGGTTCCCCCGTATCAGCGTGACTACTCTTGGAGGGAAGAGCAATGGGAAGATCTGTGGAACGATATCCTCGAGTTGCGCACGGATGGGGAACAACGCCACTACTTGGGAGCGTTGGTCGTTGAAGGCAAGAACGACCGAGAATTCCTGATCATTGACGGTCAGCAGCGCCTTGCAACTTTGAGTCTGCTCGCGCTTTCCGTGATCGCTGTGCTGGAATCCATGGCTGCGTCCGGTTGCGACCCAGCAAGGAACAGGGAACGTTGCCGCGAACTTCGTAACCGGTTTCTCGGCGAGAGGGATCCCGCTTCGCTCGTCGAGAGCAGCCGTCTTAATCTCAATGACACAGACAATGACTTTTATCAGGTCTATCTCATTCAGCTCAAGGATCCCCTCAATCCGCGTAAGCTACCCAAATCGAACCAGCTTCTCTTGCAATGCTACGGGTACTTCGTCAAACAGCTGAAAGGCTTGGACGAAGTCCGGAATGACGGAATGGCTGTGGCAAGTCTCCTGTCAGAGACGGTCGCGCGGCAATTGCTCTTCATCCTGATCAGCGTCGACGATGACTTGAATGCCTATACCGTTTTCGAAACACTGAACGCACGTGGCCTGGAATTGACGACCACAGACTTGCTCAAGAACTACCTTTTCTCGAAGGTCCGTGTCAGGACAGACCTAGAAGTCCTCCAGCGCCGGTGGCGATCGCTTGTTCAGACCGTAGGCCAAGAGAGGTTTCCAGAGTTTCTCCGCTACCACTTGCTATGCGAGCAGCCAAAGATTCGCAGTCAACGGCTCTTCAAGATCGTGCGAAACCGCACTCGGACACCGCTGGATGTTTTCGATCTGTTGGATGCCCTCGAGCGCAGAGCCGAGTTGTACGCCGCAATTCTTGACCGCAACCATAGCTATTGGATGGACCTGCCCGATGCCAAACGGTATATTGCAGAACTCAACCTATTTCGAGTGCGACAGCCAATGCCGTTGCTATTTGCAGCTTGGGAGGCCTTCTCGAAGCAGGACTTCGTCCGGGTGTTGAAGTTGGTCAGCGCTGTTTCATTCCGCTTTTCGGTTGTCAGCGGACTCAACACGAATACGTTAGAACCTGTTTACCATCGAGGCGCCAAGGCATTGACCGATGGAAACATCACGACCTTGCGTGAGATCTTCGAGTGCCTCAAGCCAATCTACGTAGAGGATCAAAAGATGCGCCAAGACTTCGCGCTGCTTGAAATCGAAACCAAGGGCCAGAAAAAGAAGCTCGCGAAGTACATTCTTGCCAGGCTGGAGGAAAGCTTCAGTAGCCGCACCTGCGACCCGGATACCGACCCTGGCACCATCGAACATATTCTCCCGGAGAATCCCACGCAGGTCTGGGACGGCACCTACCCTAGCGACAGGTGGGAGCGAGGGGTCTATCGCCTAGGGAACCTGACGCTCATTGAAGCAAGCTTGAACAGGGACATCGGCAACGGATCGTATTGCGACAAACTCTCAGCGTACAGCAGGAGCACCTATGCGCTCGCCCGCGGTATCGGGAAGATCGCACCTGAGCAATGGACGGAAGAGCTAGTCGAAGAGAGACAACGGCTCCTTGCAGCCAGAGCACTGCAGGTATGGAGATCGGACTTCGCCTGAAGGCTTGAGGGCGAGTTCGGTGGGCAATTTCAGATTGCTGACGAGAACCGCGACCGGGCCCCGGGTAACGGCGGACGCTCCCGACAACACTGGGCTTGCAGTCGCACGCCCCCCTCAATGATTGCCACTACTGCGCCACACAGGGCGACTTGACTCCCTGTTCTATACCCCCTAAAGACCAACCGCTTGCGCGAGAATGCCCGCTCAACTTTCGACCTGGCCTAGCGAGCAGTCCTATGGACGTGTTCCTCCCTTCCGGATTTGGCGATTGGTTGGGGGCTAAAGGGACATCCTGCATATCGGACTTTCCGCTCCGACAGACGATGATGTACTCATGAATCGTCGTCAGTTCATCGGCACGGGAGGCTCGATTGCAGCCGCTGCGCAACTTCGCTCCCAGACAAACGATCGGATCGATCGCGACAGGCAGACCACCCTCGACATCCTCAAGCCCAGCGCAAGGGACCTCGAGCACGGATTGAGACTGCATCGAGAGGCTCTGGTGTTCGACGCCTACGGTTTTTCTCCGAGGGCAGCCGTGGACGGTGACGCCGTGCGCACGCTGGCGGAGGCAGGGGCCTCAGAGATGGAGCTGCAGGATCAGCGCGAGGACATGACCATGACGCGCGCGGCCATCGCAGAGGAGGAGCGGGCCGAGTTCATACGCGCGTGGAACGCGGCGGGCGTTACCTGCATCTTCCAGAATTGCGGCGAGGAAAGCAGTGATCCGTTGCGCTTGATCAAGCGCCTCGCCCACTTCACCTACCTGACCGATCACCTTCGAGGTGTGTTGCGCCGCAGCGTCCTGCCCGAAGACGTCGAGCGCGCGCACGCCGATGGGGTCGGCTGCCTTTACTTCACCGGCAACGGCGTACCGTTGACGCAGGAGTGGAACTCCGTCCAGGACGAGTTGCGCTACGTACGGATATTCTTCCAGCTCGGCATCCGTATGATGCACGTAACGTACAACCGGCGCAACCGGCTCGGCGATGGCTGCGCCGAAACCGCCAACGGAGGCCTCAGCGACTTCGGGAGGGCGGCGGTTGCGGAAATGAACGAGGTAGGCGTCATCGTCGATGTTGCCCACTCGGGGTGGCAAACGAGCATCGAAGCAGCTCGCGCATCTTCAAAGCCGATGGTCGCCAGCCACACTACTTGCGGGCAGATCTATCCGCATATCCGTTCCAAGCCCGATGATGTGATTCGAGCGATCGCGGACACGGGCGGTTACGTCGGGATCTGCTGCATTTCGCGCTTCCTTCGAGGCACTGGTGACATCCGCGCCTTGCTGGATCACATCGACTACGCCGTCAAGACGATTGGCCCCGACCACGTCGCGATCGGAACGGACATCGCCTACCGTTCCAAGTTCTCGGAAGCGGAATCGCGAAAGGTCCCTCCTCGCGGCCCGAGCCGGACGCGCTTCGCGGCACTCTGGCCGGAGGACAACTTCGTGACAACGCCCCAGATGACCCAGAGCCTGGCTTGGACGAACTGGCCAATGTTCACGGTAGGAATGGTGCAGCGGGGATACTCGGACGAGTCGATACGCAAGATCCTCGGCGGTAACGTGCTGCGCGTGGCGCGGGCCGCATTGGCCTGACTGCGCGGCAGAAGCCAGCATCGCCCGATTGAACGTGAGTTCGGCATCGTACAATCCCGGCGCCAGCGGTCTTCGGACAATGCCACTATCTCCGGGATCGCAGTCGAACGCGCAATGACAGGCCGTCGCGAAGGCCGAGGAACCGATAGACTTGGCCTGTGACTCGCAGGAACTTTGTCGGCGGCTCGGGAATAGCCGCACTCTCCGCCTCCCGAATCCGTGGGTCCAACGATAGGATCGGAATCGGGATCCTCGGATGCGGACGGAGAAACCTCCTCCGGGAGGTGCTGACATTCGGAGAGCAGGCCAACGCCGAGGTGCGTGCGGTCTGCGACATCTGGCGGCAGCAGAGGGAAACGGCAGCTGCGCGAGTGCGGGAAGCAACAGGCGAGGCGCCCGATCAGATTCACGCCTATGAAGAGATGCTGGCTCGCGACGACATCGACGCCGTGATCGTGGGGACGCCCGATCACCAGCACTGCACGCAACTGATCGACGCGGTACGGGCGGAGAAGGACGTGTACGTCGAGAAACCGCTCGCCATGGACCTCAAGGAACTGAGGAAAGCCTATGACGAGGTCAAGGCGTCCGATCGAGTTGTCCAGATGGGTACGCAGGTACGCAGCTTCCCATCGGCCGTCGCGGCTCGAGAGTTCGTGCAGGGTGGCGGTCTCGGCAGGATCTTCAAGATCGAGCAGTCACGCAATTCCTACAAGCCCTACTGGTACCGCTATGCGGAGCGGCGCTTGGAGGAGCGAGACACCGACTGGAAGCGCTTTCTCATGCATCGGAAACCGCGGCTTTGGGACGCACAGCAATTCGCCGGCTGGTTTGGATACCGGGACTTCTCGCTTGGACCGCATAGTAATCTCGGCGTGCATTTCTTTGACCTGGTCCACTACATCACCGGAGCGGGCCCGCCCTCGCGGGCGGTAACGATGGCAGGCGGATACCGTTGGAACCAAGACGGATTCGACGTGCCTGACTCGGTAGAAACGACGTTAGAGTACGCGGCCGAAGGATTCTTGGTCCGGTACTGCTCAACGTTCGGAGTGAGCGGGCACAGCTACCTGAAGTTCTTCGGGTCGCGCGGCCAGATGGACGCAACGCGGTGGGGCGACACGTTTGTCATCGCCGGGGACAGTGTGGAAGGCGACGACCGCATACAAGCGGGAGCGACCATCCCCGAAGCCAAGAGCGTTCCGCACATGCTGAACTTCCTGGAATGCATGCGCACCAGGGCTACGCCAAGCGCTCCAATCGAAGCTGGGTTCAACCATTCGATCGCCGCCATTCTTGCGGACGAGAGCTTCGTGCGAGGAAGGCGGGTCGCGTACGACGCCAGGAGGAGAAGGATCCGAGAGGGTTAGCGGCGACGGCCCGAAAGCGCCAATGGGGCACTGTCGAGTGTCCGAAGGACTAGGGGGTTGGCTATCGCCAATCGGGCCACTCGAGAAGGCGACGCTCGGACCAGTAGAGATCGTGGTACGGAACGTCTTCGCTGGGTGACTCGGGGTTCTGAAACGCATCGGTGATCCGCTCTGCAATAGCCACGGCATCGTCCTCGGTCATGACACGAAGGTCGAGCCATAGCTCTCGATTGTCGTTGTCGGCGCGGTTCACCCAAACAGGCGGGTCGCCCTCTCGGAGGCTGTTGGCGAGGGCTTGTGCCGATTGCCGCGATTCCGCGGGAATCGGGCAGACGACGGTATATGGCGTCCTCCCAGGGCGAACCGGCAAAGCCTGAGCCAGGATCTTTGCGAGAACCTTCCAGCGGCCCTCCCGGATGGCGGTCGGTTCCGTGTACCAAGATTGCAGCGCGACCATGCAGCCGACTATGCCTTCCTTGCCGACTTTCATGGCTCGTCCGATTCCGTAGTTCTGAAGGTAGCAGGCTCGAATCAAGTCCAGCCTGCCGCAGATCATCCCGGATGTCGGCGCCCCCATCTGCTTATGGGCGCTGGTCACGACCAAATCGGCCCCTGCCTTGAGAAAGGGTCGAACGTCGCACCCGGCTGCGGTGTCGACCACGACGGGCAGATTCTTTGATCCCGCGATCTCGACGCATTCGTCGACGGACAGGAAAGCACCTGCGGGATTCACGTCTCCTGAGTCGACATAGAAGATTGCCGCGGTCTTCTCGCTCAGAACGCCTCGAAGATGAAACCGGTCGAAATGGCTCGCCGTGCCGATGCGCACTACTTCGGCACCGCTCAGGCGGATCATCTGCGAGACGGGGACACCGAAATTAACGTCGTGAGCGAGAGGCAGGACGATTTGATTCGGCATCTCGCCGGTATCAGGCAGCCGGGCGATCTTGGCGAGGTCGGGTCCGGTCATCGCTGCGGCAGCGCAGATCGACAAGGCCGCCGAGCACGACGAGGTCACGCAACCCGCCTCCGCCCCGGTACGCCGGCTTATGAGCTGACAGGCCACGGCCTGCAACTCGTCAATTTCTACGCTGACCTGCAAGATGCTGTCAACAGCGGAGCGAACTCCCTCAGGAACCGTGTTCGCACCGAGGATGGTGGGCATCCCCATGGCGTTCAGCACCCGCCGGACTCCGAGACGGTGGCAGAGATCGCGTTCCTCGTGCATTTCGAGTCCCGTCGATGCCAAGGGCGGCGGGTCCCACGCCTTAGGTAATCCCGGCGGAAACTGTGAGATCGGCGCCAACAATCGACGGACACCAGTAGCGCTCGATGTGCTCGACAACGAGTTCGGTCCCCCGTTCGTGACTCACATAGGGCTCGTCTCGAGGGTCGTACATCGAATCTGTCAGGTCCCTCGCCAGAACAACATTCTTGCCGAGCCGGACCTGCTGGCGAATGCCGAAAGGGCGGCCGAGAACGCAAATGTTCGTGTGAACGCCCATCAAGGCAACATTCACGATTCCCTTCTGCGAGAAGTAGTTAAAGATCTCCTGGCCATCGTCGCTGATGCCATCCTCATCAGCGATCTGGAGGTCGGCGTGCTGGCGGCTCCAAACGCGCTTGCTCTCGCTAGGGAAGTCGTCGTCGCAGGGGTCTTTGTCGTCGATCGGCAACGGACCCTCGGATTGCAGATCGAGGTGGCACCACTTTGCGATCGGCACGGGCGGCTCGACGCGCGGTGCCGCCTGCATGCGGGCGCGCTGGGAAGTGCCGGCGTAATAGTCCATGGTTCCGCTGGGCGCGTGGACGATCGTTACACCGAGTTCTCGAGCTCCCCCGACTACGCGATTCATCTCGGGAATCATGGCTTCGAGACGACCCACGGAACTTGAGCAGTGATGGTCATCCCACATGTCGCAGATGATCACAGCCGTCTCGGACGCCTTCCAGAGAACCGATCGCTCCACAGGCTCGACGTTGCCTCCCTGCACCACGCGCGACCGGGCATTGAGGCGAATGGCTGGCGTTCGTTCGGAAGGACCGCGAACGAGTCTTTGGGCGGCAGCGATTGCGGCTACGCCGCCGGCTGCTGCCAGCATTGCTTGTCGACGAGTCATGTTCTTCCTCCGGGCCGGCGGCTCCATTCTAACCCCGCCGCCGCTACTAGACCGAAGAGAAATCCAGCCTGAGAACACGGAAACTGGAATCGCCGTAACGTTGCGTTGCTCTTCGCCAGTGCCATCGAGTTCAGATCCGGCACGACCTTCGCGGACCCGGGAGGTACCGCGCGGGCAATCACGCAGGCCACCCGGGGGGCGTCATGCAAACTAGGGCCAGCCCCCCGGTCATGGCTCATTGAGTAGCGGCCGCCAGGGGGCACCACATTTCGCACGAATTGCCCCCTTTCTCGCCAGTCTCAGCCCGCGGCCCCCGAACGCGGTCCCCCTCTCGAGAGCTGGAAGCCGAAGACTCGCCGCAGACTCTATAGATACGGGCACCGTTCTTCACAGGAGAATTCACCGGTGCCTGAGGGCCATCCATGTCAATTCGTCTCTCGCCCGGCCCTGTCCACATGAGTTCGGCCCTCCATGGGCTAGAGCCCGGAAAGGATGAGAACGGTCAAAACTCCTGTTTGCGGATATCCGGTGAGACATGCAGGCTAGGGACGACTCTCCAGCCATGAGCGCATCGTAGTACTGACCATATCCGCTGCTTCTCGTTGAACGAAATGGCCGCTGCTGGGTATGGTGACGAGTGTGTAGTCTTCGTTGATCCAATTCCACGTATCGCGCAACCCGTCCTTGTCGACAGCCTTGTCTTTCAACCCGTGGAATTGCAGTACAGGCATGGTGAGATTGGGCATCTCGGGGCTCGCGCCCGACTCTGCAACAAACTCGCCAAAGGCTGACCGGTAGTAGTTAAGCATGCCCTTGACCGAGGATTGGGAGAACGCATTGAAGTAGCGCTGCCGCACTTTGTCTGAGACGTTGTCCGCCGAAATACGTGTCAGCACCTCGGGCGACAGTCGATTTTCGTATCCAGGCGTTTGAAAGTCAGCAATGTACTGAGTGTTTGCCTCTTGCTCCGCCGTCGCGTTACGCCGCACGGTGCCGTAGCCTTTCGGGTGAGTCAGGTTGCAAATTACCAGCTTGTTAACGAGCCGCGGATAGTGCATGGCGAATCGCCACGAAATGGCGCCACCCCAATCGTGACCAACTAGGGTGACCGAGTCGACATCCAAGTCCTTGATCACAGCTTCGACATCCGACATGAGATGGGACATGGTGTAGTGCTCCACACCCTCGGGCTTGCCGCTCTTGTTGTTGGCGCGTGTGTCCATGGCAACGGTCTTATAGCTGTCGGAAAGAGCGGCCATCTGTTCGCGCCAGGTGTACCAAAAATCTGGAAAGCCATGGACAAAGAGAACAACAGGGCCTTCGCCCAAGGTGACGTAGTGGATCGGCACCCCGTCGTTATCCGTCTCATGATGCTCGACGCGATCGAACACATCCCCGCCTGCCTCCGTTCCCTTGGACACGGGCTTGCGTACTTCACCGGACCGGGCCGAACGCTGTCTTGCACCATTCGCCTTTAGAACAGCCACGAGTTCTGGGAGATCGATCCCGCCGTCGCCATTGCTGTCGACAAATGAGAAGTTCTCCTTCATTTCGTCAACTGCTTCGCTCTTGCTGATCTTGCCGTCCGAATCGGCGTCGAGCGAACTGAGGATCAATGGCGCTTGACTGGTGGCGAAGAGTTGTTGCGGGCTTTCCTGCGCGGCCTTGCCGGGCGTCGGGGGATTGGCCGTTCGGTCGAACTGGGTCTTGAGTTGCAAGGTGTACTCGTCTTCGAGGGCAGCGGCGCGGTGATGTCCGAATCCGCTCTCTCCGATCTTCTTGAGCACATCTTCATAGGCACGATGACTGGGGAATCGAAGCATGCGATAGTCGCTCCACTTACGGCCATCGCCGACGAGGACGCCATCGACATCCGCCTTCAGCAGGGGCGTGACGCCTGCCGCGTGACGGATTTCGGAAACGGACTCTTCGAACAATTCCATCGCTTCGCGACCCGTGCGTTCCGGTTCGCTGCTGCCCGCAGGGTACTGGGCCGCGTCGCGGTACTTGACGAGATGGAAAAACGTGAAGGGTTGGTCCTGTGCAGTCGCCGGATAGGGGATGTCTCCCGCGGCATGGGGCGGCTTTTGCGAGAGCTCCGACGCTTCGGGCACGGTGACCATGATTTGGGACACGCCGAGGCTGGCACCAATGTGTTGGACCGTATTCTTGAATCCCGCACTCGAGGACATTTCCATCATCTTCGCGCGGCTTGGATACATGACGATAGCGACGGAGTCCCACGTGGGGTCTTTTCCCGCGAATTGCGCTTCGACGCTACCGGCATAGACTAGCCCACCGCCTATTTTCTGAATGTGTGGCATCGGATTGTAGAGCTTGCCGGCTTCCCGTCCGCTCATGCTGGTCTTGCGGCCGTCGGAATACTCGGCTTTGTCCCGGTACTTCATGAGGTTGAGCATGTAGAACATGCCGTCCTCCTCCTGTGAAACGATCAGAAAGCTCGCCGAGGCGGGGTTTTGAGGCCGTCGACTCGTACTCGGGTTGGAGGAGGATGGTTCAACGGAGGTCTTAGGCGTCGAGACATCTTCCTGCGCCGCACGCGACCTGGTCATCGAGCAGCACGGCGGGGAGGTGCTGGTGCGCATCAAGGGCAACTGCCCGCTCACCTACGAGACGCTGACGGGCCTGAACTGGGAGCAGGGCGCGGAGCGGAGCTGGCAGGAAGGGCGCTGGCAGCGCTCGCGCAACAAGAGCTGGGAGCGGCGCTCGATCGATGTGTTCACGCCCCATCCGAAACTGCTGCCGTACCCGCATGCCCGGCAGGCGTACCGCATCACGCACGAGCCCTGCAAGCGGCTGGGCGGCCCGGTTGAGGTCAGCTGCAGCTACGGCATCAGCTCGCTGTCGGAGAAGGCCGCGGCGGCTCGGGACCTACTGGCGTTGCAGCGGGGTCACTGGAAGGTGGAGAGCGCCAACCACTATCGCCGCGACGTCTCGTTCGGGGAGGACAGCAGCCGCATCCGCACGGGTCACGGTCCGTCCAACGCCGCGGCGCTGAACAACTTGGCGCTGGCGCTGCTGCTGTCGCAGCGGCCACAGGACACGGTGCCGGACGCGCAAACGTACTACGCCGGCAACCGGGACGAGGCGCTGCAACTGCTGCTGGCTCCTGGCTAGCGAGGAGTCCGCTCGGCAGCCGCGGAGCGAGGTCCATCGCGGCCTGGCGGACGGCCCCTCTGCGCCCTCGTGGCGGCCGCCGGCGGCCCACACGGCGATTCCCGGCCGGTTCAGCGTCCCCAGCACCGCAACAAGACCCGCTTTCACTCCGCAGACCGCCCCACTTCCCGTGCTCCAACGCCCTATCTGGGCCATCCCCCCCAAAAACCAATAAAGAATCAGCGGTGCCCCTTTCGCGCCCGGAACAGCAGGTAAATCGGGGCACGTGGCGTTTCCGGTTGATCGCCATTGCGGAATTCAGGCGGTCTCGCGAGACCTCGGCGAAAGCCTCCGGTATGTAGCCATGGCCCGGGTCGGCGAACCTGCCGCGTCTCAGGGCAGGCGCACTCGCTCGCAAATGCGGACGTTCGTCGAGTGGCTTGGAATCCTGGCGAACCTGGGACTGGGTCTCTTGTCGCTAGCCCTAGCGGCTCTCGGATGGATTCATGGAGGGGACAGGACCGTGCCGTTGGCCCCGGTCCCGCCAAGAGCGCGGCGACCGCGCTGGCGATTGCAGGGATCTTCGCCGTCCTGGCCTCCGGGCTCGCCTTCCGCCCCCGGGGCTGGGCGAGGTTCCCGCTGGTGATGTGGTCGCTGGGATTGCTCGCGGTGCTCGTGGCGGCTGTTTTCCGAGGCACCTATCGGTTTGACGGTATCGAGGCGTTTGGCGATCACGCACTGCTGGTAGCCGGCGCGACGATCCTCCTAGGCTCTAGCTGTCTGCGATTCCGGTCGGCCGCAAGGAAAAACCGGATACCCCACATCATGTCCGGCCGGCACCGTCACTAACGCTGGGAGAGCGTCCGCCCGTCCGCCGGCCGGCGTCGGGTTCCGATTCCGAAACCGCTTCCCTGGGGACTTGGGCCGTCACCTCAAGGGGTCAAGCCGCGCGGGTCAGTATTCTCCCCGGACGTCCCGGTCGCCGTTCGGACGCCGGCGTGCTCCGTAGTGGCGACCGGGACGAGGGGGACCGGGACTGCGACCGTGCGCGGCGTCAGAAAATGAATTTCAGGCCGAACTGGATGTTCCTCGGACCGCCGGCGCCGGTTATGCGGCCGATGTTGCGGTTGCCGACCTGAGCGTTCGGATTGCCGAACGGAGGGGTATTCGTGAAGTTGAAAGCCTCGAAGCGGAATTGCAGCGCCTTGGACTCGGTCAGTTCGAACCGCTTGTAGACAGCAAAGTCCCAGTTCCTCCGATCCGGCGAGAACAGGATGTTACGCCCCGCGTTGCCGAATTGAAACCGCCCGTTCTTTTCCAGCATGTCCGTCGCGAACCAGCGGTCCAGCGTCCGCTGGCCTGATCTCAGGTTCGGGTCGCCGAGAACGTTCGGTCGGTTAGTGGTGTTCGTGTTGGCCGGGTTGCCCCGGACGGTGGGGCTGAACGGCTGGCCGCTTCTGAGGGTGGTGATCGTGGCCAGCGTCCACCCGCCGAGAATCCCGTCCTGAATGCGGCTCCAGGAGGAGCCCCATTGCCGTCCCCGGCCGAAGGGCAGGTCGTAGATGACGCTACCAACGAACTGGTGCTGGATGTGCAGGCTGCTCAGCGCCTTGTTCAAGCGGAAGTTGTTCGTGTCCTGGGGCTCCCCGCAGCCTCCGGTCGTGCCGCCGCCGCCCTCGGCACAGAAATCGTCGATGTTCTTGGAGAAAGCATAGGACCCCAGCACGTTCAGACCGCCGGACAGGCGCTTCTTGATCTTCAGCTGGCCCGAATGAAAATTCGCGTTCCCGTCAAACTGGTGACGGAACACCTGGGCCAGCGGCGAGATGACAATGTCCGACCCCGGCCACACGATCGACTTCCACCGACGCTTCTTGTTGCGGTTGCCCGGACCGGGCGGCGAGAAGTTCATGTCGTACTTCCGAATTGCGTGCGCCGTTTTCGAAGCGAAGTAGCCGACCTCGAGCATCCAGTTCCCTCCTAGGCTCTGCTGGATGTTGAAGTTCCACTGCTGGGAATACGGCCAGGACCGGTCCCTCTGATAGTTGGTGACCGACATGTTTGATGCGGTGCTCGGGTTGAAACTGTCGCTGACGGGCGAGTTGGCGATCCCGGTCCTCAAGCGAATGTCGGGATGGATGTTGTCGGTGCTGGTCCAGTTCCGCACCTCGAAGGGCGGATTGCTCTGCATCAGCTTGCCTCCGCCCGGGGGATCCCATGTGCCGTGAAATATGCCGTAGCCGACCCGGATGACGGTGCCGCGACGGACTTGATAGGCCAATCCGAAGCGTGGCCCGAAGTTGTCGCGATCGGTCTGGACGTGGGACCGCTGCAGCCGGCTGCCGCCGGGAACTGCAAGCACGAGCGGGGGGGCGTCGGGATTCGCTTCGATGTCGAAGTTGACCCAGCCGTCCCTAGACTTCTCGACCCAGGGCAGGAAGACCTGATAGCGGACCCCCATGTTCAATGTCAGCTTGTCGGTCGCCTTCCATTCGTCCTGGAAATAGAATTGGTGGAACTGGCCTCTCAATGCCATGTACACCCCGCGGGAGACACGGCTCTGATGCGGGATCCCGGTGAGGAATTGAGCGAACGGATCGCCGCCCTGGTTGCCGTCGGGGTTCCGTGTGTAATTCCCGTTGAAGAAGAACAGGCCGAGCCTTTCCTTCGGGTTCTTGAGGTAGTTCTGCAGCCACATCAGATCGGCTCCGACCTTGATCGTGTGGCGGCCTCGGATGAACGTCGTGTCGTTCTTGAGCTGGCGGGTCTGGGCGTTCGCATCGTTCGGAACGTTCGAGCCGATCCCTAGTGCTGTCACGCCGTCAATGTTGAAGCGCGGCGCGCCCGGTTGGGACTGGTCCACGCCGAAGATTCCAAGCTGGGCGTTGGCGTTGTAGTCGACGAGGGGGGCGAGCTTCGTGTCCGTGTTGTTCCAGCCCAGCCGCGTCGAGGTGAGGATGGTGGGCGTGAATATGTGGTTCCAGGCGAAGCCCGTGTTCTGCCCTGCGTGCGTGAAGCTCCCCCCGGTGTTGCCGGCGCCCCCGATTGCCGGAACCGGCAGGCTGGGGGAGGCCGGGATGTGCCGCGTGTCCTGACTGTACCGGAAGAAGATGTTGTCCGCCCCGGAAAAAACGTGATCGACGCGAACGTCCCCGCGGTTCCGGTCCTCCTCCCGGGGAGGGTTGTAGAGAAAGTTCTGCGTCAGCCGGTCGTTCTTCGGGTCGGGATACCAATCCTTGGCTTGCGCGGAAATCGGATCCATCTGGCTGAGGGGAATGATCTTGCCTGGGTAGGGGTCACGGAAGAACTTGCCGTCCACCTCGCGAAGGGTGTTCGGATCGTAAATCGCGTTTCCGATCTCGGTGAAGTCCCCTTGGCGCATCAGGATCGTGGGGATGGTGTTGTTCACCGTGCGCGACTCGCGGACCCTGGTCGCCTCGTAGTCCCCGAAGATGAAGGTCTTGTTTCTGACGATGGGGCCTCCGGCCGAGAAGCCGAACTGGCTCCTCTTGTACGGCGGCCGCGGGTTGTCGGGAGCGTCGAAGAAGTTCTTGGCGTCGAAGACCTCGTTCCGCAGGAATGCGAAAACGGTTCCATGGACTTCGTTGGTGCCGGACTTCATGACCACGTTGACCACGCCACCGGCCGACTTGCCGTACTCCGCCGAGAAGGCGTTCGTCTCGACCTTGAACTCCTGTACGGCGTCAATCGAAATCGCCGTGGCGTCCGATCTCCGGGCGTGGGTCGCGCTTTGCAGGTTGTTGTTGTCGATACCGTCCAGCATCACGTTGTTCTGGCTGGGCCGCATGCCGGAGGCGCTGAAGGAGTCTCTCCGGCCCGTGTCCGTCATCATCGCTCCGGTGGAAAGTAGGGCGAGCTTGATGTAGCTGCGGCCGTTGAGCGGGAAGTCCACGATCTGCTTGTTGCTGATGACCTCCCCTTGCGCCGCCTCGAAGGTCGTGAGCAGGGGCGCGTCCGCGAGGACCGAGACGCTCTCGGTGACCTGGCCGACTTCAAGCGTGATGTCAACGACGGCCGCTTCACGGACCTCCAGGTTGATGCCCGTCCGGACGGTTCGCTTGAACCCCTCGGATTCCACGGCGACTTCGAAGTCGCCGAGCGGGAGGTTCGGAGCCACGTACGACCCCGAGGGGTTGGTCTGGGTTGCAAATTGGCGGTTCGTCTGGAGATGGGTCACCAGGACATCGACGCCAGGAACTACGGCGCCGGTCGCGTCGCTCACGGTACCTGTAATACGCGCCGTTTCTACCTGTCCAAGAACAAATGGCGCGCCGAGAAACAGCGCGCCGACGAGCACGAGAACACTTGGTTTTGTCACTGTCGTCATGGGTGGGGCACCTCCTTTTCGCGGGTCTGCTCACCTATCTTACCGGGATTGCCCGCGGCGGGACGCAATGGCACTAACTTTAGGTTTTTGCCTACTAACTTAGTGCCTGCGACAAAACCCCTGAATTTTGCGCAGACACACACGAGGGTTCAGTTACTGTGCTGGTGGCGGGCGCCGTTTCGGGGCGCAATCCGCCCCGGCTTGCCGTCGCATGGCGGCTTTCCAGGCCGGATTCCGAGTCCTTGCGCACCCTTCCCACACTCCTGCCTGCCAGCAGGCTGGCGCTGCTCGTTCCCGGGGCGCTCCCTCGCCGCTACGCGGCCAGCCGTAGCGGGAGCGCCCGCTTCAGCCGCTCCCGCCTCTGCAGGAGCAGTCCGATCCGGTGCAGGTTCCCCGCCAGCACCGCCAGCCCCACCGCTCGCTCGAAGCCCGCCGCCCCTTTCGACCGCACCCGGTCCAAGCCCCGGCATTCCAGGTTGTGGATCGCCGATTCCACCGCCGGATGCGCCTTCCGCGCCGCCGCGAATCCCGGCTCCGACTCCCGTTCCCGCCCCGCCTTCGACAGCTTCCCCTTCTGCGGCAGCGCGTTCAACACCAGCACCTTGTCCAATTCCTCCCGGTTCGCTGGACTGTGGAAGCCCTTGTCGAAACTGCAGCCCGCCAAGTCCGGATACATCGCCTGCGTCTCCTTCACCAGCGGCTGCGCCACGTCCACGTCCTGCTCCGTCCACATGATCCTGGCATGCAGCACGAACCCGTGCTCGCTCTCCACGATCCCCACCGGCACTCCCAGCTCCACCGGCCGCCCTGCCAGGCCCTTCGCGCACCAGCGCGCGTGCGGCTCGAAAATCGAGAAGACCTTCTCCTCTTGCGGAATCGTCTCGCCTCGCAGCACGCGCCGCTCACACCTGGTCGACCTGCCGCTCCGCGTGTTCCAGGAAGCCCTTGATTTCGCTGACGATATCCGCTCCCGCTCGCGCCGCCTCCAAGCGCTCCAGAGACGCCTTCGCGCGCTCCGCTATGCAGCGCGCCTGCCGCAAGTAGTCCTGCACCCGCCGCGGCTGCTGCTTCCTTCGCTTCGACGAGCGCACCCGCTGGAACAGGCCGCGCACTTTCCGGATCAGATGCGCGCTCTGGCGCCACCCGCCCAGGCCGTGCTGCTCGCAGGCCAGCGCCGTGACCCGGATCAGGCAGCGCAGCGCGTCCCACAGCAGGCTCACGTCCGTCGGGTAATGCACGTCCGTCTCGACCAAGAGCAGATCAAACTAATCCATTCCGCGATTGCGGGCCTGAGCGGGTTCTGATCAAGCGCCTCGGACACCCCCTCGACGGTCAGGAGCTGGCGGTGCTGGCTCGGAAACGGCGCTCGGACGGTAGTCTGGCGTTGTGGGTCGAACTGCCCGATGGCAAGCGCAAGTGCATCCCTGCGGCGTGGACCAGCTGGGAGGCTCCTGCGGACGATGCGCCGCGCACGCAGGGCCGCATGGCGGACTATCATGCCTTGCAGAAACTGGTGCAGGTGCTGGAGGACGCGCATGGCGGAGAAGGAGGGAGCGGCGAACTGGCAGGCGTCTCTGCCGGGGCTGCTGGAACACGAGGAGCGGCTGGCGCTGTGGAACAGCTTTCCGGAGGCGGCGCACGAGGAACTGCTGGAAGAGCTGGCGCGGCTGATGCTGCGGATCGCGGAGAAGGAGGCCCGAAATGAAGCGGGAGACGACGATCCGCGAACGGCATCTTGAGCGGCTGGCGGTGGTCTATGTGCGCCAATCGACGCCGCAGCAGGTGCTGACGAACCGGGAATCGACGCGGCTGCAGTATGGATTGCGGGAACTGGCGCGGAATCTGGGCTGGCCGGCGGAGCGGGTCGAGGTGATCGACGACGACCTGGGGGTTTCGGCAGCGGGGGATACGGAGCGGGCATGCCTGCCGGCGCGGTCGAGGCAAGTGCCGGAGGGGACCTTCGAAGGGCTGGCAGGGTGCCTGCGGGCGGTGTGGGAGGATCAGGCGACGAGCTGGAGGGACCGCAAGAGGCTGCTGGCGACGGTGCTGGAGGAAGTGGTGCTGACGGCGGACCGGGAGGTGCACAGGCTGCATGTGCTGCTGCGCTGGCGCGGAGGGTGGATCGACGAGCGGGAGCTGCCGCTGCGGCCTCCGCTGCAAGCGGTGCGCACGGAGGCTGCGACGCTGGCGCTGATCCGGCGGCTGGCGCAATGGCATACCGATTCCGCACTGGCCGGGGAGCTGAACCGCAGAGGATTGCAGACGGCCACGGGCTGCCGTTGCCCCACAAGTCACGATCAGAGCTTCTCCTGAGAGGCGATTAGAGGCGGCTCGAAGTAGTCTCTGAGCTCATACGCTTCGCTCATGATGGTCAATCGGGTCCAGCCCTCCCAGATCTTTTGATGGCCCGGCGGCGGAGCGTTCTTGCGGTACAGGTAGCCGCCCAGAATTGCCATGGTCCGCACCGCCAGCCCCAGGTTGCCCGGCGCAGCCAGCCCGCGCTGGGACGCGAAGTGCCGCAGCACCCGCATCTGGACCTCCGTGAAGAACACCGCGGTCGGCAATTCGGGGGTCTCCCGCCCCAGCAGCGTCAGCGCCGCCAGCCGCCAGGCGATCACCGCCTTGATCGTCACCGCCCGCTCGATCCGCTCCCCCGTCCGGTGCCCCAGGTACTCCACCTTGCAGCCCGACTTCAGAATCCGGTGCCAGTCCTCGATGCGCCAGCGCAGCCGGTACCACTCCAGCACCTGCTCCGCATCCGCCAGCGACGCCACCGGCAGCGTCGTCAGCAGGAACCACTCCAACGCTTCCACCCCCTCCGGCACCGTCCGCTCCCACACGTGCACCAGCTGCAGACGCAGCGGTTCCTCCCCCCGCGTCGGGGCCGGCAACTCGACCGTCTGCCAGCGCAGCTCGGCCTGCGCCGCGCGCGCCGCGCGCAGCGGCTGGGCTTTCTGCTGGCGCGTGCCCCGCCGCGCCGAACTCCGCTGCACCTCGATCTGCAACTGCCCCTGGACCGCCTGCTCCCGCATGTGCTCGAACAGCTTCGGCCGGTGCGGGCCCAGCGCGCGGTTGTGCTTGGCCCGCACCAGCAGCTCGACTCCCTCCAGCCGGCGCTGCTCGGCGAACAGCGCCTGCACGTCGGCCTCGCGGTCCATCACCGACACCACGCGCGTGCCCGCCAACTGGCCCGCCACCTCCGCGCAGTCCCGCAACCCGCGGATCCAGCGGTAGGTCTTGCGCTCTGCCAGCGGCCGGCCGCGCTGCGCCTGCCCGTCCGGTGCCTCGTACTGGATCTGGAGCACCCCCAGCGGGATGCCGTCCGGGCTCAGCGCCAGCGTCGAGTGCATGTGCAGTCCCAGCGTGCCCTGCGCGTTCGTGTTCTTGCCGATCAGCCCCAGCCCCGCGCAGCCGGGATGCTCGGCGAAGTTGAGATCGGTGCCGTCCTGCACGCACAGCACCACGCTCTCGGCCTGCAGGCGCCGCAGCGTGCGCTGCCGGTGCGGCGCGAGGATGTTCTGCGGGGTCACCGCCGAGTCGTCCGGCTGGTCGATCAGGCGGTAGTGGCCCTTGACGGCGGCCCTGCGGCCCTGCGCGGCGGCTGGGATCGATGCCATGGGAGCGGCGGCCTGCATCTGCGCGGTCTGCACCAGCCGCTTCGACAAGCGTAGATCACCCAGCGGCGCCGGACCCAGTTCGTTGGTCGCGAACTCGTCCAGGGCGAGGCCCTCGGCCGGCCCCAGCGGCTCGCAGGGCGGCGCTGCGTCGGCGCCGAGCAGGCGGCGCCAGTCGCGCTGCAGCGGGTAGAGGAAGACGGCCTTGACCGGCACGCGCTGGCCGGGGAGGGCGAAGCGGCCGCGGCCGGCGGTCTCGCCGACGCAGGTCCAGTTGGCGGCGCGGAAGCAGGTGCCGGCGTGGTGCTGCGGATCGCAATAGGTTTCCACCAGGGCAGGCCGGTAGCCATAGCGCTGCTGGAAATCCTCGGGCAGCCGTCGCAGGACCATGCCGAGCACCTTGGAAGCGAGCAGGTGACAGCGGACGGAGGGACGGATCAGGAAGCGGCTCAGACCCAGCACGCGGTGCAGCCGCTTGCGGCGCAGCTGCGCATCCCAGCCGATCCACTCGTCGCGGGCCGCGAGAGCCAGGGCCGAGGCGGCGAAGCCGATCGCCCCCAGCACGCCGTGCTCGGACTCAATCAGGTAGCGCAACTGGGCGCCGACATGGAGCACGGCGCCCTGCGGGTGCTCGCTGGCGACCAGCTCGTTCCAGGTCCGCCGCTGGAGCGGGGTCGTCACCGGGGTCAGCGCCAGCCCGGCGACCGCGCCGGCCGCAGGGGGAACCGCTTGCGGTAGCGGGATCGGCTGGCCGAGCCGACGCGGACGGCAGTCGCCGACGCGGCCGCCATGGCGCGGGGGCGGCAAAGCGATGCGCCTGTCGCGGTGCAGGCTGCGCAAGGCCTTCTGGCAGCTCGCCAGCTGCAGCTGGCCGCGAGAGTCGAGGAAGCCGAACTCCCGGCACACGAGGCGGGCGAACGCGGTCCGGCTGGTGTTGCCAGCCTGCGCCAGCAGCACCTGCAGGGTCGCCACGGCCTCGGAATGCGAGAGGGTCTGCGCAATGCAATGTTGGTCGAGCATGCTTCAGGAATGCCACAACGACCCTGCATTTGTCAACTGCCAGATCTGGGGCATGGGCAGGCCACGGGTCTGACCTTCACGGCCAGACGCGTGGCGAGCTTGCGGGAGCGGTACGGCATCCCGGCCCGCGGCCAGCGGAAGGACGCTGACGCGCCGACCGTGTCGGTGGCGGTCGCGGCGGGGGAGCTGGGCGTGTCGGCGGCGTCTCTGTACCGCTGGATCGATCAGGGCCTGATCGCGGCCGAGCAGGCCGGGGCAGGATCTCCGCTCCGGGTGCGGCTGGATGCGAGCGTGCGGGCGAAGTTTCGCGAGACAGTCCCGGACGGCTACGTGCCGGCTGCGGAGGCACGGCGGGAGCTGGGCGTGTCCCGCCAGACGCTGTGGTCGCGCATCCGGACAGGATCGCTGCAGGCCCTGCGCGTGGTGCGCGGTCCCAGCCGGGGCCTGTACGTCCTGCTGGACACGTCGGAGCAGCCGGGCCTGCCAGGCTTGGACGAGGCGGAGGAAGACTGATGTCGGACAGAGCATGCGTGGGTCTTGCCGGGCCGGCTAGGGCTGGCCCTGGACGCGGCCAGGCGTGGCCTGCAAGCAGTGCCTTGCGGGACGCACTCCCCGGTGCTCACGCCGAGCCCAGCGCATTCTCACCATGTACAACGCCGCTTGAGGCCGCCCGTCGTGCGCATCTTGCGACGACGACCCGCACCGCAAGCGCCTGCGGAGACCGCAAGGGCCCTTTCCCGCGATTCGACGCGGCCAGACGGCAGGAACCGCCAATGTCCAGGGCGTCTGGAGAAGAGCCTCGCGCCAAATCGCGGCATGGTGCCGTCCCAAGGTGGGCCTCTCATGACGTAAACGCCGACGCCCGGCGAGTTCCAATGCCATTCGGAAATCGCGTAAGTCTCTATTGTGCTGCATTTTACGGGAATCACCACAGGAGAGAACCCTGCTTCCACACCGGAGGTGCATTGTGACAACCCGTTCCACAGGCTCTCGATGCCGTTGGTGTGCACCTCGCCCTGGACGTACTCCTGCAACGAGTGCTTGACCGTGTCGTGCTTGAACGCCAGCGTTTCGTACGCGGCCGCATCGTCCGTGTACACAGTCGCGTCGGGGTCGGCGTTGTCCTGCACGAATCCCTGCAAGGTCCCTTTGTCGGTGGCCGGAACCACCTTCGCAACCACCTGATTGGTCGCGCGATCCTTCGCTCCGACCACGGCCGTCTTCCCGACTGCGCCCCGGCCCGTGGCGGCCAGTTCCTCGCGCTTCGCGTTGCTCATGTTCTTGCGCTTCCCGCCGAAGTAGGTCTCGTCCACCAGCGGACCCCGGAACAGCTTGCCGTCCTCCGCGAGGGCCTTGCGCAACCGCTGGGCCAGGAACCAAGCTGACTTCTGGGTGATCCCCAAGTCCCGGTGCAGCTTCATCGAGGAAACGCCCTTCAGATGCGTGGTCACCAAGAACATGGCCACCAGCCAGTCCTGATAGCCGATCTTCGAGCGTTCCATGACAGAATGCGTCCGGACACTGAACTTGCTGGCACAAGCCTTCTCACGGCAGCGGAACGGCATCGTCTTGTGCTTGCAGCCGGTCTGGACATTCACGGAGCCGCAATAGGGGCAGCAGATTCCCTGCGGCCAGCGCTGTTGGATGAACCAGGTTTCGGCTGCCGCGTCGTCCGGGAACTGCCGCATAATCGCCTTGAGACTGAGTCCCTTGCGGTGCGCCTTGCCTAGGGCCTTCTTCGTTCCTGCCACTCTCCTATTCTACACGAGGGTGGCGATAATGTCCAGTCACGAATTGGGCTAAATTGCTGTTATCTATAGACTTATGGGGTCTTTCCGCGATGCTCGACCAAACCTCGCTGCGTTCGACCCCAGTCCCTAGATATTGGGGCTTCGCCACTCATCGATATAATCCCCCTTCGATAACGCAGCGGTAGTCGCCCAGCGCAGAGTGCACCATATGGACATAGTCGGCAAATTCTTAATCTTGGTGACTGCGCTTCTCGTCGTCCAACGATCGGCGGAAGGCGACTTCTTATGAAGGACGGCGGGCATGGCGTCTCGGTCGGGAGCATTCCAGAAGGCTTCAAAGAACTGATGAACCCGAGACTTCCGGGCGCTCATGCCGCTACTGCTCCCACCAACGTCCACGTGTCAAGCTGCTAGGTCAGTTTGCCTCTAAGATCGTCACGCTGGTCCGAATCTCATCGCGGGGCAACAGCGAAGCATGGTGCGCTACCATTTGCCGTACTCTGGGACGCCCCTCCCCGAATCCAGTGGCAGTTGGCGGTCCGTTCAGTACCAACGGGATCATTTCGCGGCTGAATCGTTCGACAGGGTCACGTTCAGCGGCGCGGACGCCCATGCGGAGCACGACCTCGGGCGGATCCGGATTTGGTTCGGCGGCCGGCCCGTGGCACGCGCCGGCCCCCAAGACTTCGCCGTGTACTTCCTGGAACTCCAAGCCTAGGTCGCTGAGCCTAGTCCTTACGATCGCCTCGGCAGCGTGGGCTTTCTCGGCAGCGTTCGGCCAGCTGTAGACCAGAGTTCCGACAGCCTGGTAACCGGCCACGTAGGTCAGCGAAGTCTTCAGCGTGGGTGGGCGAGGCCCTCCGCGCACCCTCTCGACAGCAACGCGGTCCAGGCCGTCCTGCCGGAGGCGCAGGCTCGTGAAGTCGGCCGTGCAGTCAGGGGTCAGGTAGGCAGCCGGGTCGCCGAGTTCGTAGAGCAGCTGCTCCTTGACTGAAGCCACGGTGACCCGTCCTCCGGTACCAGGATGCTTGGTCACCACGAAATCTCCGCTGGAATCCGCCTCGATGACCGGAAATCCTATGTTCGCCATGTCCGGAATTGACTGCCAATCGAGCGAGCAGTTACCCCCTGTGCACTGAGCGCCGCATTCTACGATGTGGCCGGCAACCGTGCCGGCAGCAAGCCGGTTCCAGTCTCCGTCCGTCCAGCCAAACTCGTGGATCATCGGAGCGAGGGTCAGGGCCGTGTCGGTTGCGCGGCCGGCGATGACGATCTGCGCTCCACTAGCCAGAGCCTCGGCGAGAGGGAATCCGCCAATGTAGACATGGGCGCTCAGCAGGTCCTTCCGAATCGCTTCGATACGGCGACCGGTGTCGATGTCGTCGAAGCGGACGCCCCGAGACACCATTTCGTCGATCCTTCCGCCGATATCGTCCCCGAGGACGACCGCCACCTTGACGCCAATCGAGCCGGCCGACCTTGCCCGCTCGAGGATCGCCTGCGCGCATGCGGTGGGGTTCACCCCGCCCGCGTTGGTAACAACCTTGATGTCATCGGAAGCCAGCCGGGGCAGTAGAGCGACCGCCAGGTCCACGAAATCGGCGGCATAGCCTCTGGCTGGATCCCGCCTTCGCTGTTTCTCCAAGATCGACATCGTGACCTCGGACAAGTAATCGAGGACGAGATAGTCGATCGGACCGTCCTCGACCAATCGGCGTGGCGCTTCCAACCAGTCGCCCCAGAACCCTTGACCATTGGCTATTCGGATCAACTCTCCACCTCCGCAGGATCCTCGAGCATGTGTCTAGCCGTCGGATCAGTGGCGCAATCGGCCGTTTCCTCGGACTAGCTGCTCCCTCTTCTTGCGCCGTTCGCTTTTGGCGATCACCCCTTGCAGGTATCCTGTCAGCAACTCCACACGCTCGATCTCAGTGCGAGTTTCCAGCAGTTTCTGTTTCGGCCCCGCGGCTAGCGGCAGGTCCGCTGCAATGCGAAAGCTGAGCCAAGGGTGGTTCGGATCCCATCTTGCCGAACTGGCGCCGGTCAGTCGCTTCACCTTCACCGCGGCACCAAGCATCGCCTGGACCTTGGAGGCGTCTGCCTGGGCGGGCGTGTCGTCGCCGAAGAACTCGATGACCGCCTGCAAGCACTCCTCTGACGAGTCGTACGAACGGACCACGAACCGCCTCGATCCCACGGCGTGGATATTGAACCGTCCGTCCTCGAGCCGGTCGGTCACGTCCTGCACCTTCGCCGCGCAGCCGACACTCTCCAACTTGTCCTCTCTCTGCCGCAGAATGCCGAATTCGCTCCGGTCTGCATAGGCCCTGGAGATCATCGTGCGGTAGCGCGGCTCGAAAATGTGTAGCGGCAACACCTCACCGGGAACGAGGACCAGGTCGAGCGGGAACAAGGGCAGCAGTGCTTTCTCGGCCATGCTACAGTATGCATTCCCGGCGAGGGCTCCTCGGGCAGGCAGCGACTTGCAGCTTCACGGCAAAACCGTGCTCGTGACGGGAGCATCCTCCGGGATTGGACGCGCGTGCGCGGTGCGGTTCGCTCGAGACGGCGCGCGACTTATCCTGACCGGCCGCAGTCGGCCGGCGCTGGACGAGACCGCAGCCGCGGCTGGCGGCGGTTTGATTGTCGAAGCGGACTTGGCAACTCCCAAGGGCCTGGCGCGGTTCTGCAACCGCATCCTCGAGCAGGTTCCGGCTATCGACGTACTCGTCCATAACGCAGGGGTCGGCATCTATGCCCCGTCGTACGCCACCGACCCCGAACGGGCACTCGAGTTGATGGCCCTGAACTTCCTGGCGCCAGTCGATATCACCCGCAGGCTCCTGCCCTTGGTGCCGTCCGGCGGGGCGATTGTGGCGATCAGCTCGATCGTCGGTAAGGTCTCGCTGCCGGGAATGGCCGTCTACTCGGCTTCGAAGCACGCTCTGAACGCATACGCCGACATCCTTAGGATGGAAACGAAAGACCGGGGAATTCACGTGCTGAGCGTTTGCCCCGGCTACGTCTCGACGCCGTTCGTGCGGAACATGGTGCAGGGCGCGTCTCCCACCGCACTGCCAGGCCGGGGCAGCTTCGGAATCACGGCAGAGCAATGCGCGGAGGCGGTTCACCAGGGAATACTGAAGCGCAAGCGGACCGTGGTCGTTCCGCGAATCGGCTGGCTGCTTGTCGCCGCCGAGCGGCTCTTCCCGTCGTTGACACATAGCCTGGTGGCACGCCAACTGTCCAGCGGTGGCAAGAAGTGACGATTGACGGTGCACTGCCGGACGGGGCAAGGGACTTGCCGAGCGCGATATTCGTCGCGGGCTTCATGGGGTCCGGAAAGTCGACGGTCGGACAGGCGATCGCGGATCGACTCGGCTGGCCGTTCGTCGACCTGGACGAAGAGATCGAGCGGCTAGCCGGCCAGGGCATTCCGGACATCTTCGAGGAGCACGGCGAGGACGGCTTCCGGGATTTCGAGCACGAGGCGTTGCGCGAGCAGGCGGATCGGGGCCTCGCGGGTTCCCGTCTCGTCCTGGCCCTGGGAGGAGGGACATACGCATACTCCCGGAACCGTGACCTGCTGCGGCGCGTGGGGCCTACGATCTGGCTCGACGCAGATCCCGAGACTCTCTGGAAGCGAGTCCGGCACGAATCCCATCGCCCGCTCGCTCGCGATCGCGATGCGTTCGCTCGACTCCAGGTGGCCCGCCGGGATTCGTATTCCAAAGCGGACTTTCGCATCGATGCCTCGGGCGAGCCGGACCAAGTGGCGTGCAGGATTCTCGGGCTACGATGGATGCAGGATCTCCTGACCGATGCCTGAGCCCGTCATCCGCGCCGAAGGGCTCGGAAAGACCTTTCGCAGCGGAGAGCAGACGCTGACCATTTTCTCGGGCCTCACGTTCCAGATCGGCCCAGGCGAATGCGTAGCGCTGGTGGGTGAATCAGGAGCCGGAAAGTCCACACTATTGCATATTCTCGGCGCTCTCGAGAAGCCGACGGCGGGCAACATATTCTTCCTCGGCACCGCGCTAGGGACCCTAGACGAAGCCCAGCTCGCAAACTATCGCAACAGAGACATCGGCTACGTGTGGCAAAACTGCCACCTATTGCCTGAGTTCACGGCTCTCGAGAACGTCGCGCTCCCGCTGAGGATCCACGGCGATCTCGAGGGACCTAGCCACGCTGCGGCGGAACGGCTCCTCAAGCGTGTGGGACTCGCGGACCGCACGGACCACCAGTCGGGAGAACTGTCCGGCGGCGAGCAGCAGCGCGTCGCGATCGCGCGCGCCTTGGTCCCAGGGCCGAAACTCCTCCTAGCGGACGAGCCGACAGGAAACCTCGACGAACGGACCGGCGGAGCTGTCATGCGAATGCTGCTCCAGCTAGTTCGCGAAGAGAACCTGGCAGTCCTGCTCGCGACGCACAACCCGGCATTCGCCGCGCTTTGCGACAGGGTTTTCCGGTTCGAGCACGGGCGGCTGCGTCAATCCGGCCCGTAGCGCGGGCTTTTCAGCCTGTGCCAGGGAGCAAGGGGATCGGATGCGCGTCGACTTCGCATGAGCTTCGGATCCGCTCGCGCAACTTCGACCAACGACGGGCTTTCGAGGCTGTAACAACGGCTCGCCGAATCGCGCTGGGCTGGCCCACAACGACAACGAGCTGCCTGCCTCTCGTGATACCCGTATAAATCAGGTTCCTCTGCAACATCACGTAGTGATTGTTCATGATCGGAAGGACGACGGCCGGATACTCGGACCCCTGGCTCTTGTGAATGGTCGTGGCGTAGGCCGGGACCAAGGTGTCGATTTCCTTGAGAGAGTATTCCACTTTGCGACCGTAGAAGACGACTTGAAGCTCTTCGTGTTCAAGGTCCAGGCTGTCAATAAAGCCGATATCCCCGTTGTAGACTTCCTTGTCGTAGTCGTTCTCGACCTGCATGACCTTGTCACCCTTCGAGAACGCCCAGCCAAACCGCTCCACCCTGTCAGCCCCTTCCGGGTTGAGCACGGATTGAAGTTCGAGGTTGAGCGCCTTCGAACCAATGCCGCCGCGATTCATCGGACATAGGACCTGGATTTCGCGGACGGGGTCAAAGCCGAACCGCTGCGGAATACGAGTTCGGACTAGCTCGACAATCCTTCGCACGGCAGCCTCCGGTGTGTCGGCGGGGACGAAGTAGAAATCAGTCTCCCCCTCCGGCTTCCCCATTTCCGGCATCTCGCCCCGGTTGATTCGGTGCGCGTTTACGACAATGCGACTCTTCGCCGCTTGACGGAAGACCTCGACGAGCCGAGCTACAGGAACAACACCGCTCTCGATCAGATCGGCAAGCACCTGGCCAGGGCCGACGGACGGCAACTGATCGACGTCGCCGACGGCGAGCAGTGCCGCGTCCTCGGGTAGCGCATTCACGAGAGAGTGCATGAGCGGCACGTCGACCATGGACGTCTCGTCGATCACAAGCAAGTTGCATTCCAGCGGATTCTCGGAGTTTCGCCGGAATCCTCCGCGGCCCGGATCGAATTCGAGAAGGCGATGAACAGTCTTTGCCTCACGGCTAGCCGTTTCGCTCAAGCGCCTGGCAGCCCTCCCGGTCGGAGCGCAGAGGCTGATCTCGACCCCCTTGGCCAAGAGGATCTTCAAGATCGCGTTCACGATGGTGGTCTTCCCCACTCCAGGGCCGCCGGTGATCACGGTCACCTTCGAACGGAGCGCGGTGCGCACCGCTTCTGCCTGGCTGCTGGCCAAGGTCAGCCCGAGCTGCCGCTCTACCCAAGGAATGGCCCTGTTCGCGTCGATCAAAGTCCATGGCGGCGCACCGCGTACGAGCTTTCCAAGCGCCCTCGCAATACCTTGCTCGGCTCGATGCAGATGCTTGAGGAAGACACAAGCCTTCGTACCGATCGTGTCTTCCACGACGCTCCCTTCGATGACCTCCGACCGAAGGGCGTGCTCGGCTAGTTCCGACGGGACGTCCAGAAGCTCGTGCGCGAGCGCTAAGAGGTCCTCCCGGGGAAATCCGCAGTGCCCGTCGCTGGTAGCCTCGCCAAGGGCGTAACTGATTCCGGCTCGGACCCGCACATCGGCCTCCTTGTGGATGCCGAGTTTCGAGGCGATCGCATCTGCCGCTGCGAAACCGATGCCCCGGATGTCTCGGGCCAGCCGATAGGGATTCTTCGACATGACTTCGAATGCGTCCGCGCCATAGACCTTATAGATACGCGCCGCTCGCGCAGATCCCACCCCATGGCTGTGGAGAAAGACCATGATTTCCCGGACGACCTTCTGCTCGTCCCAAGCGGCCGTTATTCGACTGGCGCGCACGGGACCGATCCCCGGCACATCGCGCAATCGCTCCGGCTCGCTCTCGATGACATCGAACACCTTGTCGGCGAACTCGGCAACCAGCTTCTTGGCGTAGACCGGGCCGATGCCAGGAATCGCCCCTGAAGCGAGATACTTCTCGATGCCGTCCTGGGATTTCGGCTCGGAGGTCTTGATATAGGCGGCCTCGAACTGTAACCCGTGCGCCCGGTCGTTCACCCACTGTCCGGACGCGGTGATCCACTCGCCCGGGTTCACGGATGGCGCGCGGCCGACAACAGCCTGGATCTCCCGGTGCCCGCGCGCTTGGACCCTCAGGACGCAGAATCCGTTCTCGGCGTTGTGGAACACCACCCGCTCGATCAGTCCGGACAGCACTTCGCGATCAGGAGACGTGGCTTGCTGGGTCACTAGACCGTCTGGTTAAGGCCGGATCCCAGCCTGTCGCCGGAGATCGTCACACTAATTGAACACTACCGCATGTGTCGGTCTCGGCTCGTGTCGGCGCGTGTGAGTCACGCGAGATACGCGCAGAGGGTCGCGATTGCCGCGCCACCAAGAAACGGAGAGCACATCGGAAAGCAGGCAGCGTCTTCGTGACGTCTTGCGATGCGCGTTCGACGCATTGCCAACTGCTGCAGGCGCTGCTAGCCTGCCTGCTCCTCGCGTTCCTGGAACAAGTCACTTCCGGACTGAGGCAATACGGTCCCCTTGGTGACTTTGCGATGCAAACCCAGTTCATACGGGTTCGCGGCGCACGCGATGTCGCGGATCACACGGTGCGCCGTAACGATTACCCGGGAAACTATGTGAGGAAACCCAGCTGACCAGCGGCCCTCACAGGAAGGACCATCCGTGGGTGCCGCCCTGTAAATGGAGTCGAACGGCGCCGGAAGGAAGCCGAGAAACGAGAGTTGACTTTCCCCCTACCATGCGTTATGTTGCTCGCAAATGTGGTTTCTGGCAGTAGGCCTGCCTCGTCCGCCGACGACAATTGGCGTTCAGGCGTGACGGGAGATCCTACAGTCGCAAGTCGCACGATCGGGCAGCAGGAGGAAATTCGATCCCATGAACATTACACGGCTTGCATCCTTGGTGGTTCTGTCACTGCTCTTCGTATCAAGCGCTGCAGCGCAGTTCTTGTTGCGCGGAACAATCGGTGGCCTAGTAACTGACGAAACTGGCGCTGTGATCGTCGGCGCAACCGTTACGTTGACGGACTTGGATCGTAACCAAGCCTCGGTCGCCGCGACAAATGAAGGCGGCCTGTTCTCGTTTCCCAACCTGGTATCGGGCAACTACCAGGTCTTGGTCGAACAGGACGGCTTCAAGGCGGGGGTGTCGGATATCGTGGTCATCACTACCAACGACAACGTCCGAGTCGATATCGCGTTGCAGATAGGCGACGTCACCGAAACGGTCGAGGTAACAACTGCCGCTCCGCTGATACAGACCGAACAGACCGTGGTGGGGCAGGTCGTCGACGAAGCTCTTGTCGAGGCCCTCCCTGCCCTAGGGCGAAATTTCTTGGCGTTCTCGACCTTGGCCCCGAACGTGAGTTCCTTTCCTAGAAGCGGCACAGCCAACGCCACGTGGTCCGTGGGGTCGCACCACACCGTCGGGGGAGTCGCGGTCCAAGTAGGCGGGGGCGGTGACAACGGCCTCTACATGAACGGCGTCAATATTAACGACTCCTGGCTGGGAGGGACCCAGTACTCTCCTTCAATGGAGAACGTGCAAGAGGTCAAGGTCGACACCGCCAACTTTTCCGCGGCCAGCGGACGTGACATTTCGACTACGAGTGTCGTGACGAAGGCCGGCACCAATGAATTCCATGGCGGCCTGTTCAACTACCTCGAGAACGAGGCCCTGAATGCCTGGCATCCTTTTGTCAAGTCCGAGTCGGAACCGGGTCAGAGACAGGACAAGCTCCAGCGCAACCAGTTCGGCGGCAACATTGGGGGCCCGGTGGTGGTTCCAGGAGTCTTCAGCGGCCGCAACAAGGCGTTTTTCTTTTTCGGATACGAAGGCTTTGACAACAACAGCGGAAGCGTGGCCACAGGCTCGTTCGGCGGCAGCAATCTATTCCGCGTCCCGACGACTGAAGAGCGGCAGGGAGACTACAGCGGGTTGGTGAGCCGCTTTCCGAATGATCCGAACGTGCTCCTCTACAACCCGTTCACCACCCGGTTTGACGCGGATGGTAACAGCATTAGGGATCGTGTCGTGAACAACGACCTCCGCACGACGGGCATGGTCAACCAGACCGCTCTCCAGCAGATCAACGATATCTATCCGGTATCGAACGGATTCGTCAATCCAAACAACCCGGACGATCTGCGCAATCACAGAGTTGTATCGAAGAGGACGAATTTCAACTGGCGAATCGACACTCGCTTCGACTACAGGATCACGGATAACGATAACGTCTATGTCTCGTATTCCGAATCACTCGGATTGGACGACAATCGAGGTGGCCTGTTCCCGGAACTTGACCGGAACGTGGAGGACTCGTCGTACGTCATCGGGGTCAGCTACGCCCGCGTATTCACGCCGACTCTGACGAACGATTTCACCTTTGGCTTCACTCGACCCCATCTCAATAGTGTCGACCAAGGCACCCAGGACAAACTGGCGCAGACTGACACACCCCGCAATCGACACTTCCAGAATCTAGGTGACCCCAATTTCATCGGGTTCGGCATGCATTCGATCAGCGTTGGCGGCGGGTATCCCGGCCACGGCATCGGCGGGGCTACGATCTTCGACAATCCAGGGCTTCAGTTCGGAAGCAACGCTAGCTGGGTGCGGGGAAGTCACTCGACAAAGTTCGGCTTCAACTATGTCAACAAAGGCGAACGAGTTGTCAGTGCCGGCGGTCGCTCGGTTAGATTCGACCAGCAATTCACGAGGTCCGGGAGCGTGGATAGTTCATTGGGAGGCGATGGAATGGCCTCCTGGATGCTGGGCTTGCCAAGCAACATGAGAAGGCCGAACAGCTTTGGCGGCGAGGAGCCTTGGCGCACAGCTTGGAACGACGTCTGGGGATTCTATTTCGAAGACAAGTGGCAGGTCACTCCCAAGCTTACGCTCAACTTGGGAATGCGCTATGACGTAATCATTCCCACCTACTCGCCGAGCGACTACTGTTGCGCCCTCTTGGACAAGAGCTATCCTGACTGGCAGCTGGTCGTGCCCGGCCGGGCGGATGGTTACCCGACAAAGGCACTTTCAGCGGACAAGAATAATTTCGGCCCTAGGCTTGGCTTGGCCTACCGCATCAGTCCCGACTTGGTAGTGCGGGCCAGCTATGGGATGTTCTATCAAGGCGGTATCAGCGAGATACGCGCGCGGACCACCTCCAATGTGCCTTCAACGGGCGGTGAGACCCTGAACAACGCCGCGCTCGGTGTCCCTGACGATCAACCGGTCCTATCCTTCTCCGACATCTTCCCAGCAGGGCGTGACCTTGTCCTAGGCAACTTCCCGGTGAGCACTGGCACTGGCACTGGTTACTACGAGTTCCCGTGGAGTTGCACCGGAGAGTGCCACATGGTTGACCAGCAGTCCCAGGTTGACCCCTACTACCAGCGGTGGATGGTCGATATCCAGAAGAGCATCGGGCAGGACGTGGTCTTGTCCCTGGCATACCAAGGCGCACGTGGCACCAAGCTTCCGTATCGTGAACCCGTGAATGCACCGCCCTACCGCACTGGATGGCCGGACGACGCAGAATTCGTCGATCAATTCCGTCCGAATCCGAGTGGACGGTTCCGCGACATACGAGTGATCCGGCATGGAAACAACTCCTTCTACAACGCAGCCACAATCAAGCTCGAGAGACGGTTCAATCAAGGCTTGCAGTTCACCACGCACTACACGTGGTCGAAGACAGTCACCGACCCGATCCTGTTTGCGGCCGAGTACTTGGAAATGTGGAGAACTGCAGGGTCGTCCCTGCAATGGGATAATAATCGCCACTTGGGTCGCGGCGAGGCGGAGTATTCTCATCCGCATCGCTGGATCTCCGCTGTTCTTTGGCAGCCGGAATGGGGGCAGGGCCTGCCTGCCGTTCCCAAGGCCCTTCTTCACGGCTGGACAACGAGCGTGATCACCACGTTCGAGTCCGGCAATGCCTGGACCGTCTTCAATGACCAAACCTCGGCTCGTGACTTCGAGCCTGAGATGCCGAATCGAGTTGGCAATCCGAATTTGTCGCGCGGCGCGCGGGCATCGAATCGCTTCTTCGACACCGGCGCCTTCACGGATCCTGGTATCGACGTCAAAGGCAATTCCGGGCCGGGAACGGTTCGCGGCCCCGGTCAGAACAACTGGAACCTCAACTTGGCGAAGACCTTCAACATCACCGAGAAGCTCAACGTCGAGTTCCGGGCCGAGATGTACAACCTGTTCAATCACACCCAGTTCAAGGAAATCAACACCAGCTTCTCGACGTTCACTGGCACCACTTTCGGCTGGATCAGCGGGGCGCACGACGGTAGGTTCATGCAGTTCGGTCTCCGCTTGACGTTCTGACCAGGCATTCTGGAGGCCAATGGACCGTGCCAACGCGTCGGCGGATGGCAAGGGGCGGGCTCTTCTATTTCCTGTCTCAGGGCTTGATCCAGAGGAGCCGCGAACTTGCATTTCCTGCTGACGCACTCCACACTAGGGTCCGGCAGGGAAGATTGGAGAGACGATGGCGAATCCGCGTTATTTCGGACTTGTGGTAGCGGCAGTACTTGCGGTTGCAGCTACGACCACCGCTGCGACGCAGGGTGAAATCGAGTTCTTCGAAAAAAACGTCCGTCCGATCTTCGTCGAAAGGTGCTCCGTCTGCCACGGCGAGCAATTGCAGACAGCCGGCTTGAAGCTGACGACGGCCGAAGGCTTCTACAGCGGGGGCGAGTCGGGGCCGGTATTTCTCAAGGACGATCCGGAAAGGAGCGGGCTGCTTTCCGCTGTTCGCTACGAAGGCCAAGTCAAGATGCCCCCGACGGCGAAACTGCCCGAAGAGGAAATCGAAGCGCTGACGAGATGGATCAGGCAAGGCGCCCCGTGGCCCGATGCAGGATTCAAGGCAGTCACCCCGGACCATGGCTCGGGACCGCAATGGACCGACAAACAGAGGAGCCACTGGGGGTTCCAGCCCATTCGGGCGCGGGAGCTTCCCCTCGTGAGCGACGAGGACTGGACCGAAACGCCGATCGACCATTTCATCCTGGCGAATCTGGAAGGGCAAGGGCTAGCTCCGCCCCCCCGAGCTGACAGGCTGACGCTATTGCGACGGGCCAAGTACGACCTTCACGGCCTGGCTCCCACGGAAGCTGAAATCCAGGAATTCCTGGCAGACCAAGTTCCCGGCGCGTTTCGGGGGCTGGTCGACCGACTCCTGGACTCCCCGCGGTACGGCGAAAAGTGGGGTCGCCACTGGCTCGATATCGCCCGCTATGCGGACTCGACCGGTCTGGACGATGACATCAAGGTGCCCTACACCTGGCGCTATCGCGACTACGTCATCGAGGCTTTGAACCGGGACACGCCGTTCGATCGGTTTATCGTCGAGCAACTGGCCGGTGATCTGCTGCCGCCCGAGGGGTCGGATGGGGTCAACGAGCGGGGCGTGATTGCAACCGGTTTCCTGGCAGTGGGAACAAAGCCTCTGGTCCAACAGGACAAGATCAAGATGAAGTACGACGTGATTGATGAGCAGATCGACACGACGGCGAAGGTCTTCATGGGGCTCACGATGGGCTGCGCTCGCTGCCACGATCACAAATTCGATCCTATCTCGGCCAAAGACTACTACTCCATGGCTTCGATCTTCGCGAGCCTCAAGAACTTCGCGAGCCTGGATCCATCGATGACCGTATCGAAGGTGCATCTCGAGCCTCTGGTTCCTGAAAAGACGTACCGGCGATACAAGGACCACCAAGACAGCATCGGCAACACGAAACGGCGAATCGAGTCATTCGTGAACCTCGAAATGTACCGGCATGTGATCGAACGTCGCAGCCCGGAACTGGCTCGATACATGGTTGCGGCATACGAGGTTTACAACGATGGGGCGGATGCCGAGATCGTTGCCGCGAGAGAGCGCCTCGACTGCGAGGTGCTGAGACTGTGGGCCAAGTATCTGGAGCCGGGTGACGAACTCCGCCTGCACCTGCGCCAGTGGCAGGAGGCGGAGAAGGCAGCTCGGGGCGCAGTGGCGGAGGAATACCAGCAGCGCTTCCGAAGCAGGGGTCTCGAGTGGATCGAACGGCTAGACCAGTGGCGGCGCGAGATTGAGGCTTGGAACGGCGCCGGCGAGTTTCCCGAGAAGCCCGATCTCGCCCCGGGCTCGGACCGTTTCTTCTCCGAGGTGACACTAGCGGCGGCCGCCATGGACGAAGGAGCCACGCGGGTGGACGGTCCGTTCGCGGTACCCGAGCGGTCGCTGGACTCCATCCTGCCGGCCGATTCCCGGGCACGCGTTGATGGCCTGCGCAAGGAACTGGAGAGATTGAAAGAGTCAGCACCGCCCGAGCCCCCTATGGCTTACGCCGTGACGCAAGGCGACAGCGTCGAGCAGCACGTCTTTGTTCGCGGGAGCCACCACAACCTCGGTTCCCCAGTGCGCAAGGAATTCCCTGTCATCCTGGCCGGGAACGAACAGCAGCCAATCGCCAGCAGCAGCGGCAGATTGGAGCTGGCGCAATGGCTGGCAAGCCCGGACCACCCTCTGACGAGCCGGGTCATCGTGAATCGGCTCTGGCAGTGGCACTTCGGGCAGGGTCTGGTCCGGACACCGAACAATTTCGGGGTTATGGGAGAGCGACCCACGCATCCTGAATTGCTGGACTACCTAGCAAGACGGTTCGTGGATGATGGCTGGTCATTGAAGGCCATGCATCGGTTGATCATGCTCTCGAGCACTTACCAGATGCAGAGTCAGATCTCGGAGGAAGCGTGGACGAAGGATTCCGCAAACCGTCTGTGGTCGCGGTTCAATCGTCGGCGCCTAACCGTCGAGGAGATGCGCGACTCGTTGCTGGCGATCGACGGCTCGCTTGATCTGACCATGGGGGGAGCCCTCACGGAAAGTCTCGACTCGTACGGTTTTGAAGAAGCCTACGTGCATCCTGACGCGACCCGAAGGCGCACGGTCTACTTGCCGATCTACCGCAACAAAATGCCAACTCTGCTCACGCTGTTCGACTTTGCCGATCCGTCGGCGAGCATTGCCGTCCGGCCGAGGACCAGCATCGCCCCTCAGGGACTGTACTTCATGAACAGTGACTTCATTCAGGGGCGAGCTCGGGCGCTGGCGAGCCACTTGCTGCAGCTGGACGAAATCGGCGATTCCGCCCGAATAGAGAAGGCCTATTGGATCGCGCTCACGCGAAAGCCGGAATCGCAAGAAGTGGATGAAATGCTCGATTACATGGCCGAGTACCCTGTGCGCGCGAATGCCACTGATGGTCGCCTCGAACGCTGGCAGAGTCTCTGCCGCCTGCTCCTGGGATCGAACGAATACAACTACGTCAACTGAGGAGGAACGGTGAACAGCAACAGCAGGCTCCAAACGATTTCGAGGCGAAACCTGCTACGCCAGACGGGCTTGGGTTTCGCTGCACTAGGGTTGGAGGTCTTGCTGGCGGAGCAAGCCGGGCTCCGTGGGGCCACGCCGCTCGAGAACCCCAACGAGCCCAAGAAGCCGCACTTCGCCCCCAAGGCGAAGAATGTCATTTTCCTATTCATGCACGGCGGGCCTTCCCACCTCGACACGTTTGACCCTAAACCGCGATTGAAGGCAGACGCGGGCAAGCCGATGCCCATCAAGAAAGAGGTGTCGTTCACCCCGCTGGACAAAGTCGGCGGGCTGATGCCATCTCCCTTCGAGTTCAGGCAGTACGGAGAGTGCGGTACCCCCGTCAGCAGTCTCTTCCCCAACCTGGGAGGCTGCGTCGACGACCTCTGCGTGGTTCGCTCGATGGTCGGCGACGCCGTGGACCACGGCGGCGCAATGCTGCAGCTGCACACCGGTGCATTTAACTTCACCCGCCCGAGCTTGGGGTCTTGGGTGCTGTATGGCCTGGGTTCCGAGAATCAGAACCTACCAGGGTTTATCACAATCAAGCCGACCCTATGGCACGGTGGAGGGAAAAACTGGAGTTCGGCGTTCTTGCCGTCGGCCTACCAAGGCACCCCGATCGGCTATTCCCCGATGAAAGTGGATGACGTCAAGAAAGAGCCGATCGAGCATTTGATCAACAAGAATCTGACCTCCGACCAGCAGCGCTACGAGCTGGACATGCTGCAGAAGATCAACCGGCGGCACGCGGATGACAAGACGCACGATCCCGAGTTAGAGGCTCGGATGCAGTCGCTGGAACTGGCATTCCGCATGCAGATGGAAGCTCCTGAGGCTCTCTCGACGAATGATGAATCCGACGCCACCAAGCAGCTCTACGGCATCGACGATCCCATGACGAGCGACTTCGGCTGGCAATGCCTGATGGCTCGGAGGCTTGTGGAGAGAGGCGTGCGTTTCGTCCAGTGCACCCACAGCGGACACGAGGAGAAGTGGGACCACCACCGCCAGGTTGCTCGGCGTCACCACGCTTCCGCGAGGGAGATTGACAAGCCAATTGCCGGGTTGATCAAGGACCTCAAGACTCGCGGCCTGCTCGATGAGACGCTGGTGATGTGGGGTGGCGAATTCGGTCGCACTCCATTCGCGGAAAGCGACGGCCGCGATCACAATCCGTACGGCTACACGATGTGGCTCTCGGGAGGCGGCGTCAAGGGCGGGATGATCCACGGTGCCACCGACGAATTCGGCTATCACGCTGTCGAGAACCGAATGCACCTCCATGACTTGCATGCGACTGTCCTTCACCTTCTCGGCTTCGATCACGAAAGGCTGACGTATCGCTTCGATGGTCGTGACTTCCGGCTAACGGATGTCCACGGGACAGTCGTTCGTGACATCCTGGCATAGGTCAGCGTTCGCCGAATCTAGGATCAGTCCCGCTACCCGGCCGCCGGTGCTTGTCTGACTTGCGCGGACCGGCCCGACGATTGAATGCAGAGGCGGTAGTCCGTCTTGAGGCACGCCCGATAGGATGCGACCCTTCAACGGACTTCGACCGTGCGTTTCGCGGACATGCACGGAGAAGCGAAAGCGAGGTTGCTGTATGACGACTTGGCACGTCTGCAATGCTGCCGAATCAAAAAACCTCGTCACAGGCCGGCTCGCAATCCGCCCCGAGTAGCGGGTCTAGCCGGCGGCCGCCCTGAGGACGGTTTCGGGGGGGGCGAGGTTGGCGAGGGTTTTCTTGCGGATGCCTTGCCTTCGCGCCAGGCCTCAGGCGCGGGGCTTGGTCGATGGTGGTCCGTCTACGGGAATCTCCGAGATTCAGGGCTGTTCTCGACCGGAATCGGGCACCGGGTGAGTCACCGCTACGATGTGCGTTTCCCAAGAGCAGCCGACTGGTGTGGTTGAACGTCTTCCAATTTGGATTCCGGCCGGGCCGGGTCCCTTCAGAGCATTTTCCTGAAAGGATTCACCTCAATAGAACCACGAGCTTGTCCCAAGAGCAGCCGACCGTCTTAATTCCGGCCGGGCCGGCTCCCTTCAGAGCATTTTCCTGAAAGGATTCACCTCAATAGAACCACGAGCTTGTCCCTAACCTCGCATACCACCGGCAACGGGGCTTGGACCTCGAATCGGGCGCGCCGGGGGCGCCAATCGAGGCTTCTGACTTGGTCGGCGAGGACTACCCGCGCGACTGTGCCGGCAGGGGGAAGCAAGACCTCGAAGGGGTAATCCTTGACCCTCGACATAATGGGGCAAAACAGTGCCAAGCTCGTCTTTTCGTTATAGTTCCGCGGGCTCAGAGTTAAGGCCGGGCGGTGTCCAGCCTGCTCGTGTCCGGCTTGAGGTGAGAATTCAAGCCCTGGCTCTCGTATCCCACCTCTACCACTGCTCCTTGCCCTGGCTCTCGCCAATATCTTGTTCAGGATGAAGATCCTCCACCGTGACTCGGCTCAGCATGTCGGCCAAGTTGTAGGTTTGCCTCCGCAAGACGACCTCACCGCCTGCTGATTCCATCTCTATGGCAGAACCTTCCGAAACGCCCCATTGCTCGGCAATGGCTTTGGGGATGCGAACAGCCAGGCTGCTGCCCCACTTGCTGATGCGCATGTTCGCGCCCATTACACCACCTCCATTCGAATCTACATTTCATATCCTGTAAGGGAAGAAGCGCTCCTAATGTAGTCCGACGAAATGAGGTTTCATCCGGTTCTAGCGAACCATGCTGAGCGGAAGTCCAACCCGGTTCTCTGCTCCAAGCTATCGCTTACTGAGGCACGATATTCGGTTTGGAAAGGGCCATAGCCTGGCTTGATCTAGACTTCGGAATAGGAGCGGACCGTTTGTCGGGCTGCCTGCGATGATCGCCTCGCGTTCGCTTCGAATCGAGCTGGAACCGCCTGAACTTGCCCCTGGAACCGCTACCCTGCGCATAGACTGGCCTCTCGGCGTCGATGGTACGATGCAAGGAGTTTCCTGATCCCTTCGAATGCGTCATTCTTGTGGATTCTTGGGCCTGCGATCAAGATGATTGCTTTGGTTGCGTTTCTTTTCTGCGCCTTGGGGGCCGGCTCCGTTGCCGCCGCCAGCACGCTGCCCACCTTCGCCCAGAACATTCGACCGATTCTCGAAGCCAATTGCCTCCCCTGTCATGGCGGTGACGCTCCTCTGCAAGGCCTTGACCTGCGCACCGTCCCCGCTGTCCTGCGAGGGGGGAGTTCTGGACCCGTCATCGAGATCGGCGCGTCTGCAAAGAGCCTCTTAGTTGAACGGATTGTTGCTGGCACCATGCCGCCTGGTGACTCGAAGCTCGCCGAGAGCGAAATCTCGGTGATCCGGCGCTGGATTGACGAAAGTGCTGCGCGCGAAGCTGGCGAGCTTGGCACCGCGCTCGTCACCGACCGTGACGTGCTTCCGATCTTTCAGGCCCGCTGTGTCGTTTGCCACGGCAAGCGCGAGCAGCGTGGAGGCCTAGACCTTCGCAGGCGGGAAACACGGTTGGCGGGAGGTGATTCAGGTCCGTCGCTGGTGCCGGGCAGTCCGGACGAGAGCTTGATCATCCAGAAGATCGAGGCGGGCGAAATGCCGCCTCCGGACTTGCAATACGACTACGCGGTTCGCAACCCGACCGATGCCGAAGTCGCGACGCTCAGGAAATGGGTGGCCGGCGGAGCACAGCCCGCCCCGAAGGAGAATGCGCCTCTCGATCCAGCGCGACACCTGGCGGAAGCAGACCGCCGGCACTGGGCGTTTCTTCCCTCCGAACGGCCGTCCGTCCCCAAGGTCAATAACGAATCGATGGTGTCAAACCCTATCGACGCTTTCCTTCTGACAAAGCTCGAGGAGAAAGGGCTTGCCTATTCCGAGGCGGCACACCCTTGGACTCTGTTGCGCCGGGCCTACCTCGATCTGACGGGGATGCCGCCGTCACCGCAGGAGGTCGAGCGCTATCTGGCAGACGATCGTCAGAACCGATACCCGCTATTGATCGACCGTTTGCTCGATACGCCGGAGTATGGCGAGCGGTGGGCCCGTCACTGGCTGGACGTCGCCGGCTACATCGACACCGAGGGCTTCGGCGAGTACGCGCCTCGACGCCAGAACGCCTGGCGTTTCCGGGACTACGTGATTCGGGCCTTCGACCGGGACAAACCGTTCAACGAGTTCCTAACCGAGCAGATTGCCGGTGACGAGCTTGCGCCTTGGAAGGATCAGGAAGTGACACCCGAACTCGTAGAGCGCCTGGCTGCCACGGGTTTCATGCGCACGGCGCCCGATCCTACATGGGAAATCGAATTTGCCTTCCTTGCCGAGCGAATGAACGTCATCGCCGACGAGGTGCATATCCTTGGATCGGGTGTTCTCGGGCTGACTGTGGGCTGCGCCCGGTGCCACGATCACAAGTTCGACCCGATCACCCACCGCGACTATTATTCGCTCGGCGCGATTCTGCAGTCGGCGTATGACCCGTATGACTGGGTCCAGCCGAAGAAGCGCGAGCTGTCCATCGGACTGGAGGGTGAGGGAAAGGAAGCCGCGGAGTTCAACGCTCCTTTGGAGGCCAAGATCAAGCGGCTCGAGGACTCGCTGGAAGAGGAAGCGGCCCCCTACAAGGCGAGACTGCTGGAGGAACGGCTGGAGGGATTGCCAGAAGCCGTCCGCGAGGACTTGCGCGACCTATCGGAGACGGCCGAGGGCGAACGAACCGAAGTGCAGAAGTACTTGGCCAATGAGTTCAAACAAACCCTTGAGGTCTCCGCCACTGCCATCAAGCAGAGATTCGAGTCCTTCAGGTTAAAGGCCGACCCGATTCAGAAGGAGATCAAGGAAATCAAGTCCCGTCTGAAGCCGGAACCCGGCATCCACGCGCTTGTGGACATGGGCGGCGAACCCTCGACTAGCTACTTGCTGCTGCGAGGCGACGCTTTGACTCCTGGACAGCCGGTGGAGCCGGCGGTTCCCGCAGTCCTCGCGACTCACGTTGAACCCTACGAGGTTGTTTCTCCATGGCCCGGCGCGGACTCGAGCGGCAGACGCCTGGCGCTGGCCCGCTGGCTCACGCAGCCCAATCACCCGCTGACGGCGAGGGTCATGGTCAACCGGATTTGGATGCGGCATTTCGGGCAGGGGATCGTCGCAACGCCGGACAATTTCGGACGAACGGGCGAGCCGCCTTCGCATCCGGAACTGCTTGACTGGCTGGCCACCGAGTTCGTGCGGAGCGACTGGAGCGTCAAGCATATGCACCGCCTGATAGTGACGTCCACCGCGTATCGTCAGGCTTCGCGAAAGAATGACGAGGTGCTGGCCGCGGACCCCGGCAATGCCCTGCTTTCGCGAATGACGATGAGACGGATGGATGCCGAGCAGCTCTATGATTCCATTCTGAGAGCTGCCGGCCGCCTGGATCCCACGCGCTTCGGCCCGCCCGTGGACCTCAAGCAGAGTGATAACGGAGAGTCGCGAGCCGCTGGGTCGACCCAGGGGTATCGCCGCAGCATCTACACGCTGCAGCGGCCGCGCACGCCAATTTCGTTGCTGGAAGCATTCGACCTTCCGCAGATGACGCCGAACTGTATTGTCCGGAGCCAATCCAACGTCCCGACGCAAGCATTGCAGCTGATGAATAGCGAATGGACATGGGAATTGTCACGCTACATGGCGGGAAGGATCATCGACGAAGTTGGGATCGACCACGAAAAGCACGTGAGAGCGGTATTCTTGCGAGCGTTGTCGCGCTCCCCGTCGGAGACCGAGATGGCCGAGTCCCTGGCGGCCCTGGACGAACTGCGCAGCCATTGGCCCGAGCGGCTGATCCGTGACCGGCGTGAAACGCCGATCGAGTCAACCGCCCGGTGGTTGGCGCTGGCGAATCTGTGTCACACCTTCCTGAATTCAGCGGAGTTCGCCTTCATTGATTGAGATAGTCCGATGTCGATAGCAAGAGTCCCATTCGAGTTCAATCGCGAGCCCAAGCCAACGGCCGTGTCTCGCCGCGATTTCTTCTCTCGCATAAGTGATGGCTTGCACGGTGCCGGACTCGCCTACTTGCTGGGCACGGACCTGCTCTCGCCGAATCCCGCGCTCGCTGCCTCCGGACCTCCCCAGGCATTCGACCTCGCCGCCAAGCCTCCGCATTTCGAGCCCAAGGCCAAAGCAGTGATCCAGCTCTTCATGCATGGAGGTCCAAGCCAGGTCGATCTCTTCGACCCGAAGCCGAATTTAGCGAAGTACGTCGGGAAGACGCCGAGCAGGGACCTGACGGCCGTCGCGGTCAGCCCGCAGCAGAACGCGGGCATCCTGCCGTCGCCTTACCAGTTCTCGAGACACGGCAAGTCGGGCCTCGAATTCTCGGAGTTGCTCCCCCACATTGGTGGATGCGCGGACGACATCGCGGTGATTCGCTCGATGTTCACCGGGACCCAGAACCACGAGACTGCTCTCAACATGATTCATTCCGGCCGACTTCTCGGCAGTCGACCGACCATCGGTTCCTGGGTCGCGTACGGACTGGGCACCGAAAACCAAAACCTGCCGGCCTATGTTGTGCTTGACGATCCCAAGGGATTGCCCATCGGGGGAATCGATAACTGGCAGGCGGCTTGGCTGCCGCCGATCTGCCAAGGAACGCGATTTCGCGCTCAAGGGTCTCCAGTCCTCAACCTGAACCCGCGTCCGGAGTGGCCCGATGGGGTCCTCGACGTCGAGCGGCGTCTATTGCGTCGGCTCGACCAGGCTCATCTGGCGAAACGTCCGCACGAGTCCAATCTGGCGGCGCGAATCTCGAGCTACGAACTGGCCGCCCGGATGCAGCTGGCTGCAAGCGATGCCTTGGATCTGGACCAAGAAGACGAAGCGACGAAGGAGATGTACGGGCTCAACGACGGGCTTACCGAATCGTATGGAAGGCGCTGCCTGATGGCCCGCCGTCTCGTCGAGCGCGGCGTTCGCTTCGTTCAGATCTACATCGAGCAGCAAATCTGGGACACCCACACCAAGCTTGACGAAGGTCTACGCTACAGCTGCGGCAAGACTGACAGGCCCTCTGCTGCGCTCTTGAAGGACCTCAAGCGACGTGGGTTGCTCAAGGACACCTTGCTCATCTGGGGCGGGGAATTCGGTCGGCTGCCGCTGGGCCAGGGGGATCCGAACAACACGAACAGTCTCGGGCGGGATCACGGCCCCAACGGCTTCACCCTGTGGATGGCGGGTGGCGGAGTGAAGGGCGGTACCGTTTACGGCGCCACCGACGAGTTGGGTAACCATGCCGTGGAAAACCCTGTCAGCGTGCATGACTTCCATGCCACGGTGCTGAGTCTGCTGGGCATGAACTTCCGCGACCTGGTCTACCGTCGCCACGGACTGGATGAACGCCTGACCGATCAGTTCCCAGCGCGCGTGATCGAAGAACTGATCGCTTAATTAAAGACTTGCCTACCTGAGTGCCGAAGTCGCTGGACTGGGTCGATTATCCTGCAATTGAATTCATTATTCTTTCTGCCCTCGTTCGGAAAGGCGCGGTGGGAGCAGGACGCGGCGAATCGCTTCGCGGGACGCGATAACTAATCCGTCGTTCGTCGGTCGCCAATCTCGCCGTCGCGCATCCCGGAAGCCAGCCCGCTGCGCGAGCAGTCTCGGCCGCTTGTACAAATCTCTGATCGAAGATAGATGCAGTTCCGCGAAAGCTCCGCACGTAGATCCTCCCTAGCCCGAGTTCGTCAACCTCCCTCGTGAACAGCCGAATTTCGGACTCTTTCGGGCCGAATCGCACGAATCCTTGAACGTTCCGAACTGATAAGTCGTTCTCTATCAGTGACTTTAGGATCGTCAACAGAAATTGTGGGTGAACTTGGGCTCTGGCAGTTCGCCAAGTCCTGGATATAACGCGAGTTCCATGCACTCGGTAGGATCGATCGCCGTAGGCTTTCCTCATCGTGACTTTCGACTTGTTGTTGAAACCCTCCACGGCGCCCAACGAGAGGGCGCGGCCCGCCCGGAACCAGTTCAGCAGCAGCGGCCGGTACTTACGCAGCATCTTGGCCACTTTCCTCATCGCCTCCAGCCTTGAGCGGCCGCCGCGCCGGCACCAGCGATCCAGGAACTTCTTGCCTTGCGTCGGCGAGTGGTATTCCCGGAACAGCTGGAAGTCTTCCTTGAGCAAGTAGTGTTGTTTCCCACAGAGATTCGCTAAATCGTCACGATCTTGAATCGGATTGTCTCGTGTCGGATTGGGTGGGAAATCGAGTCAGTCTGGCACGGAGAGCCGCCTCGTAGAGCGTGAGCGCCGGTCGCGAAACTGACCAGGCGGGGGTTCGAACGGAGGAACCGCTCGCCGTCCGGGGCGGCGCGGGCCGGAGTACGGCCGCCGGGCGGATCGCGCAGGAACCGGGCCGGACCCAAGTTCCGTATCGAGCAATCGCCCCGTGCCCGTACCGGCTACCCGGCGTATCGTGGAATCGAACTCCGTGCTCCCGCTCGGTTCCAGCCTCGCCTGTTGTCGAGACGTCGGCCCGAGACTTGGGCAACATCACATCGAAATGGTTGAGTCCAGGCTGGTTCCAGTTCCGTGCAGGCTCAGGTCCGACTTACAAGTCAGGCAGGGCTCGCAATAGGCCTCGGTCAATCAAGCCCCTGAAATGCGCCAGCGCCGTAAGGGCGATCGTTCGGTCCCTGAGGAGGACTCCTGCCTCAATGTTGCGGTCCAGCGCGGCCTCGGTCAGATTTGCCGAAGTCACGAACAGAGATTCCTCGTCGGCCACTACGGCCTTCGCGTGAAGCACCCCTTTCGGACCCTCGAGATCCAAGGAGCGCGGGTCGTAATAGACATTTGGGCGGGTCTCTCCGGGCCAATCGCTGCTCCAGAAGCGACTCGCGAACTTTCGCACGAGATCGCTGGCTTTCGTGGTGGAATGCCTGCCTCGTTCGATGTTCAGGAGCAGCGTCACTTGCAACTCGGGATCGCAATCCATTCGTCTCGCGAGGTTGCCGAACCGTTCGGGACCGTCGAAGAATGCGAATGTGCTGATGAGTATCGATCTCCGGGCTGTCGCGATCATCTCCTCGTAGACCTGGCGGGTGTCGCGCGAGTGCAGCCCAGCGGCTTCAGGGCCTGTCCAGACCAAGCTCGCCGGCGCGACCGCGGAACTCGCCCGTTCGAGGCTCCGCAGCCAAGCCGCTCCGGCCGGTCCGGAGACGCCGAGGCGCTCCCATTGGCGTAGTGCCTCTACGACCTCGTGCCCTTGGACGCCCACCGTTGAGCGAAGGCTCGCCGCTGTGAACGGCGGGGCGAGCAGGCCCGATTCAAGCGCCTGGGCCAGCCTCCGGCGCAGGTGCGACGGCAGCCGGGCCAGGGTGTCTATCATTCGGAGCTCTCGAAGAAGGCTGCATCAACCACGTCCACCGTCGGAATCACCAGCGCGCGGTCCAGGTATTCGTTCCGCATTTCGCACGAGGTCTCGGCGACCAGCGAGCAACTGTGGCAGGCAGCCCCGTGCAGCCAGCGGTCTTCCAGGCTCTCGCCGGGTGAATGCTGCGCGCAGATGGGATCGCTTGAGCAAAGTTCGGCCATTCTCAATGCCATCACGAGGTGGTCCTCGATATGGCGCGCCTGCTGGACCAGGCCGCCGAGAGTTCCGTCAGCGTCCGTGCTGGCCGTGTAGAGGAGGAGACCGTACCGGTGCAAGGAGCCATCGAGATAGATCCGCTCACGAATCGATGTCGCCGGGTAGCCGCAGCGGAGGGCCAGCGCCTGCATTAGAAGATGCGCGAGCGTGTGGAGAAGCACATAGGGTCCGCCGGGGAACTCCGGATCCTGCCGCTTGCGGCGCTGCAGCCATCTGGAATGTCCGGTTCGAAGGCTCCGAACCCTTTCCTGCACCCCGGGCCGTTCCATCCAGTTGTTCACGGCGTCCGGCCGGAGCGCCAGGAACACGCCCTCGCCGCGGTTCTCGACCGCAGGGAACCAGTGAGGGTCCTCGTCGAGGTCAGCACGGGTCACGTCCGTGTCGTACTCGCCGTCGATATCCGGCACGGCCGCTTCGAGGCGCGTGAAGCCGACGAGGGCGGAAACCTCCCGAAGTCGGTGCAGCTGGACTACTGCATCGATGCCATCCGACACGCGGCTGCCCTTCCAGTGCGCAGCCGGCAGCCTGCGAGCGTGGTAATCAGGATTCACCGGCACGTCGTCGCCGAAGCCTTCGGGCGCGGCAAGAAACGCTTCGATCTCGACCTGCTTCGCCGGTCGCTCGTCTGTTCCTCCCAATCGCTTGGCCTGGATCGCCTGGAGAATCCTGTTGTCGTCGAACGTTGTTCTGATGGCCTTGACAAAGCTGACGAATCCTACGGATTGGAGTTGCTCCGCTTTCTCGATGTCCTTGAAGACTTCCCAGTGCTCCTCGACGGCCTCGTGGACCTTCGTGTCGCCGTCTGGAATCGAGAGTACCCGGACAACCTGCGAGAAGTATGCGTTGCTGGCCGTCCGGATCAAGAGCCGGCTCGGCTCCTCGCATTTCTCTCGGGCATACTTGCCGAGCCAGGGCCGCTGTCCGCTGCACGTACCGAGTGGAGTCTCGGCCCACTCCACTGCATCCGAAAGAACTCGCTTCTTGCCGCATTCGCAGCGCACGGTCAGGTCTCCCAGATCTCCGCTCTGGCCGCGTTCGTCGAGCCAAAGGAGCTCCCTGCAGCCCGTCTTCCCGGAATGGACAAAATGCCGCCAGTCCAGGTCGTCGACATGGCCGTTCGGGCAGGCTCGCACGAATCGCGTCGCGACAACCGGCTGCCTCTCGAATCGCTCGCCCTCGAGTTGCCTCAAATGGACGAGGCGCCGGGAGACTCCGGTCGAGTCACGGGCATCGGTAGCGCCGCCCTGATCCGCCTTCTGAACTACGAACCACTCCGGGAACCGGCGGACGCCGATATGGCTCGGCTTGGAGTTCGTCCCGAACCACGGAACGCCCCTGTCGGGCGGAGGCGCGCTCAGAGTCGGCGAGGAGACTCCCGTCATGCGGTGGATCCTGTCGGTGAGGCGCGGCTCGACGATTTGGCGTAGCGGCTTCGGGTTCCACGTGTCCAGCCCGGCGACGATGACCGAGTGCTTGGGTAGGTCGACTAGCGAGCCCGGCCCGTAGGTGGTAATGACCTGGCTCGAGCGAACTGTTCCGATCCGGGAGCTGCTCATGCTGAATCGCCTTTGCCGGGGGAATGCCCCGGATTGGACGACGAATCGACGAGGACAAGACGAACCTCGGGCTCGACGTCCCGAAGGGACCGGTTCGCCCTGAACCTCCTGTGAAGCTCGTCTTCGATATGCTCGTCCGTCATGTCCCTCAGGAGCGGCCTGCCGGAACTGCCGCTTTCGTGCTTCTGGTAAAGGAGTGGCTGTCCGGTGTCCGCCGTATCGGCCCAGATGGCGCACCACGCGTCCAGCAGGTCATCGACTCGATTGCGGACGCTTTGCAGCTGCTCGCTCCGTTCCTCCTCGTTGTCCAGTGCGCCCGGCTGGTCTTGAATGCGCTCGGAGAACACCTCTTTCAGCAGGCGCTCGATCTCCGCTCGCCTTTCCTTGATCGCGCTGGCGCCTCGAGGCGGTGTCATCAGCGCAGTGGCCTGGCGAGCCAAGGCAACGAGAGCCCCGGCAAACCCCCGGTCCAGAGCGCGCGCGGCAAAAGGCGTGACGCTCGCCACTTCCACAGCGCGATAGAAAGTCTCGTGGAACTGCTTGAATCGCTCGAAGTGCGAGCGATCCCTCGGCTTGTGCATGTTGAGGAGCGTCACGACCAATCCGGGCCGTGCGGGGTCCCGTCCGACCCGGCTGGTTGCCTGGATGTACTTGGCGGCGGTCTTCGGCTGCCCGACCACGGTCATCAGCCCGAGCCTGGGGATATCGAGGCCCACCGAGATCATGTTCGTCGCGATGGCGCAGTCGACTGCCTTGCGGTCGCTGGGAGCCTTGATCCGGAAAGGATTTCCGAGCATGCGGCGCGCCTCCGCGACCTTGTCTGTCGGAACCCTCGACGTCAGCTCGACGACTTCCGCGAACCGGAAGCGGTCCCGGAAGAGGTCCCTGGACTCGCCGTGGCGCTTCTTCCTGCCGATTTGCTTGATCGTGTTCTGCACTTCCTCCTCGAGGATGCGTCGGCCACCGCCGAGCTCTCGAAGCGCGTTGAAGTAGCCGAGAACAGTCATGTAGGGATCGGCGGGATTGCTTTCGTTGCTGTCTCCTCCAGCGTCGAGATAGGCACGAATCGCGGCTCCCATGAGCGCTACCAGCACCCGCCGGGTCACCACCTTCGCGCTTCGTCCCTGAGCCGAGATTCCCAGATACAGGCGGGCCGGCTGCTCCGCATCGGGGACCGTCCGAGCGAAGAAGGAGTCCCGGCGGTCCGGTCCGGGAGGCGGGAAGATCTGCGTCTGCGGACGTGCGAAGAGCGCTTGGATCTGGTTTTGCGCCCTTCGGACGGTAGCCGTCGAGGCGACGATCTTGGGGCGAACCGCCGGGTCGCCGGACTTGAGTGCGCACAGCGCCTCGATCACGGTCTCGTATAGCCCCGCCATCGTCCCGAGCGGGCCGGAGATCAGGTGCAGCTCGTCCTGGATAATCAGGTCCGGAGGCGAGAGCGGGGTCTCTAGTCGCGTTCCCTTGCCGGGGCTGCAGGCGCCGTAGAAGCCGTTCCCGTCATAGCGGTCCGCACCGCCGAGCAGCGTTCCGGACTCTCCGGCCCACGGGAGCGAGGCAAACTTGTCGACAGTAGCGACAAGGAACGCCGGCAGGCGCCGGTAGAGTGGCTCGTCGACCGCGACGATGGGGAGAGGGCGGTCCCCGGCGAAATCGCAATCGAAGTTCACGCAGACAACTCTGAGGTTGGAGGGCCGGTCGGAGTCCGGTTCGAGCACGAACGAGTCGGGCTCGAACTTCTCGCCGCACCACGGGCATTCCTCGAGAGGGATCGGGGAAGGGTTGCGGGCCGGGTCGCTCTTGAACTGGTTGACCTTGCTCCGGGCCGTTCCCTGCCTTCCGTCGGCCTTGGCTCCCATCCGGTTCGGCGTGGCAGCGGTGCCGACCCATAGTCCGATCTCGAACGGCCAGACTCCGTACCGTTGCGTGTCCGTCTCGCGCTCGAGTTCAAGGGCGCAGACGAGTCCGCTCGCCCGGGCGAGCTGGTCGAGTGTGAGGAGGCGCAGCGTGTAGCGCATCACGACGCAGACTCCGCCCGCGGCATGTCCGCGTGCGGCCGGGTTCCGCAGTCTGCGCAGCACCATGGCGATGGCCGCGAGGCCTAGGTACGCTTCGGTCTTCCCTCCGCCTGTCGGGAAGAAGAGGAGGTCGACTGTCTTCCGGTGGCTGTCCGCGGGATCGGCGATGCCGGGGAGGTTCAGCAAGATGAACGCAAGCTGGAACGCACGCCAAGCGGGCTCGGTGATTGCAAGCCGACGCGCTAGGGCCTGGGCGACCGCATGGTTCGCGACCCTGAACGCGTCGAGCACGTCGGCATCTGTCGCGAGGACCGCGATTCCGCTCTCGATGCGGTCCGCAGCCACAGCGGCCAGTCGAAGGAGCTCTTCAGCGGTTTCCTTGTGGCGGCCTTGAAGGTGCGCCGTGCGGTTCTTTTCTGCCTCGATCCACTCCCGGTAGAGCCCAACGAGCGGGTCCAATGCCGGCCCTGGCGTCCGCGCCGCTCCGAAGTGTGCCGAGGGCCTGCATCGACAGGTCCGCCCCAGTCACGGAGGAAGTGGAGGTGACTTCGACCTGCGCCTGGCCGATCCAGGTGGTGTGGACGACGCGGCATGCGCCGTCCACGGAATCCCAGTCAGCCGAGACCCCGTGACCTGTCGCGTATTCGGGTGTGTCCGCGTAATGGAGCTCTGCAACATCGTCGTCCCAGTCGGCGGACCTGGCTGACCGCGCCATCGGCTTGAATGGAAACGGCCGCTCGGATCGGACTTCGATTTCGGGCTGGAAGACGTAGAGCCGATCTTCCACAACCGGCTCGTCTGGGTCTTGCTTGCGCCGGTTCACAAGGAAGATCGAGACCGAGCGCACGCCCTGATCGTCTCGCCCCAGCGTTCCGGATTGAATCGATCGCGCGACCGTTCGCAGGAGCAGTCCGTTGGAGCGCGGAATTTCCCAGTCTTTCGGCTTCCTGGTTCCGGGGACTCTCGCAACAGTGGACTCCTCGCGAGGAATCCTGCTCCAAACGAGCTTCTCGTCGATCCCTTCTGGTGCGTAATCGCCCCAGCGGACCGTGACAGCCAGTTCGCTGGTGTCGCCGTCGATCAGGAAGCTGAGGCCCATCGAAGACGGAAAGTAGCCCCTGCGAGCCGGCCTTCCGTCATCGCTGGCCTCTTCCGTTGTTCCCGCATCCGCGGGCGTTTCATCCAGGTCGTCGCTCGCTTCGGCTTCCGCGCCCGCAGGCACTGTGATGTCAGGAGGGACCAGGAATCCTGTGAGATACCAATTCGAGGGGCGGACGTACCTCGCGTAGTTCGGCAGCCGCTCTGTTTCCAGGGGGTGGCCAGCCCACGGTCCGACAAGGTCGAGTCTCAGCGCCTCAACCAGTTGCTCTCGAACCTCGACAGACGAGGCGGGCCGGGAAGACCCGGCTGCGTGGGGCGATGCGTTCATTTGCGGGTCTTGCTTCCATATGGTACGCACATGCCGGACCGCTGGCCCGGTGCAGGGCGAACCCGCGGAAGGCCGGTCCTGGATGGCGTCAAGGGTTCGCCCGGAACGGCCTGCGAGCGGCGGACTCCGTTGTGCGATCCTGAGCGGGAGGCGACTGGCAGGAACGCGCCGGGCTGGAGCGCCAAGACCCAGGCTGGCGGAAGCGCCAGGGAGAGGCTTGATGCCAGCCAACCGGCGATTCGTTGATCGAACGATTGATCGTCCGAGCGAAGCAGGGTCCGCCGCCTGGCGAAAGCCAACGGGCGTTCAAGGATCCGGGTGCCAAGACAGTTCTTGTCCTTGCGGTGCTGACGGGCCGGGACTCGAGAAGGCGTGGCGCAAGGCCGCGGGAGGCAGGGAATGATTCAGGCAGGAGGGCGGAGCAACGCAGACATTTCGAGATGATAGCTGCAAGAGCCGATTGGCGGCTGCCAGCGTGTTGGCTGGCCGATATTCAGGCCCGGGGGCCACGGAGGACACTCTAGAATCGGTTCAAAGGAGGCATGGAGATGACGAACGTTCGCGAGGAAGTCCACGAAGAAATCGAGCGTATGTGCAAGGAGGAACTCCTTGGTTTCGAGGAGTTCCTGACCAAGTATCCTACGCCTAGTGCCGCCGCGCGCCGCGCCGCCGCGCTTGATGGCGAAGTGGTGGCCGAGGAAGAGAGGGTCCCACCGAGGGAAACCAACGACCGAGGGTGAAGCGGAACGCCATCAAGGGCAGTCCTCTCGGGGGGGGGTGCACGAGATCACGGCCTCTGGTGACTCGCATGCGACGGCCCGCGTTGAGTGGGGACTGCAATCGGTCAGCGAATTCTCGGAGCCAAACCACGATACCGGTCGAATCGAGTGCAGCGCACGGTGCTTCGGCGAAGCCGAGTCAGGTGACAGCCAACTCTCGCGGGACTTCCATCCGGCCTCGCGCGGCTCAGGCGCGTCGATCTTCGCGGGATGAAGAGGCTTGAGAGGGAAGCAATGAAGTCGGGCATCTGATCGTCGTAGCGTTGCAATTCCCCCTAGTAGCGCAACACAGCAACGTGCGTCGCATCTTGCAGTCGATGTCCCTGTTACACTACTTCGTCCGTCCGAAGCCGGCAGAAGTCTCAGGGAAGCAGTCACGGGAGTCAGGCTGGATGATGAGGCCCGGAACCAAGACGAGACTCGAGTGCAGAACACCGGCCAGCCTGTGAGAGTTAGCGGCGCTCGCCCGTCCTTGGATGACCGGGCACGGACCCTGCTCGCGAGTGCCTCGATGACTGCGCAGCGAGGCATCGAGGCGTAGATCATTGCAGTCGAGGGGAGCGCCGAGCGTGCTCATGATGGGTTAATAGGAGGGATGGCATTGACTGACATTCGAAAGCAAGTTCACAAAGAGGTCGAACGCATGACCGAGGGCGAGGTTCTTGGACTGAAGAAGTTCCTTGCTACGTATCCCGACCGGCTGGGCGCGATTTTGCGCAACGCGCCATGGGACGATGAGCCATGGACCGAGGAGGACGAGCGCGCCTGGGCCGAGGCAGATAAATGGCTTCGGGAAAACGGCGGCAGGGGTATTCCTCATGAAGAGGTCTTTCGGCGGCACGGACTCAGGTGACGTGCACTCCCGGCTTCGTGTCGAATGGACGAGGAAAGGGCGCTCTGACCTTTCGAAGCTCGGTAAGCGCGATAAGTTCCGGATCCGGGATGCAGTCCAGCTATTCGCCGATACAGAGCATGGAAACGTCCGGAGGCTGGGTGGCTTGGACCCGCCTCGGTTCAGGCTGAGGGTTGGCGAGTGGCGTGTGATGTTCCGGCACGAGGCAGGAGTTATTCATGTCCACCGTGTGCTTCACCGGCGGGAGGCCTATCGCAAGTCTTCCTGGATCGGGCAGGAAGTTCCGGTGCAGGATGGCCTCAACGAGTTCCGAGAGCATGAGGGGTCCGCAGGTGCCACGCCTCCGTCCGCGAGCGTTGCGATTCGATTGGAATCACAGAACCTTCTGAAACGGGGTAGCCGAACTCGCCTCGGTTGAGACTCCGAATATTTCCTGCCCCCACGGTCCGGCTCAATCGTCTTGGCCGGCAAAGAGAGGCGGCGGGAAAAGGTACGAGGATTCGTCCGGTTCCTCCTCTGCATCCGACATCCGTGGCGCTTGCGGCAGCGGTCTGAATTCAGAAGCTTCCGATTCCTCTGCCTCTCGCTCTTCCCTTGCACGCTGGGCGTTAAGGTCGATCACGCGCCCCAGCACTCTGTCCTGGACATCATCCGGCCAGCGGTAGCGCCAGAATCGCCTTGATGACGAGCGCTCTTCCGATTCGTGGTCCGAAAGAAACTCGCACTTCGTGGGAATGTCATCCCATCCATATTCTCTGAGCACAGCCCTGTCCATTTCTGCGTGGAGCTCCCGGAGACGGAGGATGTCGGGATCATTCTCGTAGCGGTCGTGGAATCGGTTGTATGTCTTGGTGAGGCCTTCGGCTCTCCGCCTCATGAGCATGGCGCGGAACTCGTAGTACGCCTTCCCAGCTTCCTCCAGCCTTGGATTGCTCGACCATTCGTTCGGGAAAGGATATGTCTCGAAGCAGTCCGACGGCGTGTAACGGAGGTCATCTTTCATCGACGATCCGAAGTAGCGCACCCAGACCTCATGCAGTCGGGACTGCAGTACGCAGAAGGCCGAATAGGTTTCGAACGGGAAGATGATCAACGAGTCCGAATAGACCATTCCACTTGGCAAGAAGCAGAATGCGGCATGTTGGCCGTATCTTGAGATCACCAGCACTCGGTCCAGCCGCTTGATGGCCAAATGCAATTCGGGACGAGTTCTTGCAAACCGCCACCACCTTGCCTGAAGGATCCGATCTCTCAGACCACTGCGGTCGGGTTTAACCTTGTCTCCGACAATTTCCAGGAGATCAGGCCAATCCGCGGCCACCGGATACGGATAGTCATGAGGCACAACTCCCTCTCGTAACCATTTCTGTTGGCGCTTCTCCGACGCCTTGAACCAGGACCTACGCGGATTGGGATCCCGGCGAAGAGGGTAGTCCCAGAAATTGATGACGTACCGATGGTGCGAATGCGTGGGGCTCGAATTCAGTTCCTCGCCACCGATGTAGGGGAAGATCACTTTCTTGTTCTTGGGGTTCTGCTCGATGAGCCTCCGCATCTCTGGCAGTGACGATGTGACGCCCTTCTTGTCCGTGTCGTCGAACGTGAAGCCCATTCCAAGTACGTAGCTACCCACAAAGCTCTGGTTCTCGTTCTCGGCAAGCCGTGCCGGATCCTCGTGCGTCGTGCCGGTGGCGAGATAGGCGGAGATCGAATCGGTTTCGGACCCATCCAGCATCCTCGGTCTCGACCAAGGCCCGCGATGGACGTGAACCACGCTCACGATTACCGCGGCCATTCCCGGCCACGGAAGTCGCCGGGTCGCGTCGTAGATCTCTCCCCTGTTCGTGCAGATCCATCGCAGTCCGGTCGAGCGCGTGTCTCCCTGCGCGATCGTGTTCGTCGCGACAAGGCCGAGGTTGCCCCCTTCGCGTAACAGCGAGAAGCTCCTGCGGAAGAAATGCGCGGCCAGATCGGCATTGCCGTGGCTTTCCGGGTGCATCGCTCGCAGCCAGTCCGTGTACCCGTCGGCATTCGCCCCGATCACCGAGTTCTTGCCTGCGAACGGAGGGTTTCCCACGATTCCGTCAAACCCTGGACGTTTCCGCTCGAACACCTCGGGAAACTCAATCTCCCAGTGGAAGGACGCCAGCGGTTTCGCCCCGTATCGGACATCGTCGAGCGGATTAGCCGGCGTGGCAGAGTCCGGATCCAGGATCGAATTGGAGTAATTCAATCTGGCAATCTCTCTTGCCCTTACGCTCCGACCCTTGAAGAACGCGGCCAGAAGGAGATCTCCGAGCAGCCGCACTCTGGTGAGCTCGTCTTCTGCGGTACGCCACAAGCCCCACAGGTCCATCGTTTTGGCAGAGAAGTCGGATTCCTGGATTCTCTTCCGCAGATGGGACACCCGCTCCACGCACTGCATCACTTCCTTGAATTCGATCGTGGACTGGTATATTCCCTCGCTGCTGCGCCAGTGGAACCACATGATCTGACCGCGTGTCATGCCGAGCAGCGAATCCCCGTGCCGCAGCGCATGATCGACGAAGGTAAGTGGTTGGTCTCGAGCCAGCGTTATCAGCCACAGGGACATCTTGGCTAGATCGACCGCAACGGGATTCCGGTCCACCCCGTACAGGCATCGCTGGGCGACGATGCGCCTTGCCGCGACAACTTCGTCTTCCCCTAACAGATCCCCCAAGCGGGTGTTGCTGGTCTTCCAGGCATCGACTAGCGCGTCGCCCAGCTGTCGGCATGCCTCCACGAGGAAAGCCCCCGACCCCATCGCCGGGTCGCATACCTTGATCTCCAGGATCTGGTCGGGTGTCAGCGGGCCGCCGGACGACGCCCGCATGTCGTCCAGCACCGGCCCAAGCGTCTTCCGGACAATCGGCTCTGTCAGCGACCTCGGGGTGTAATGCGACCCGGATCGTCTCCGCTCCTCGCTCGGCTGGAGGATCATGGACCCGCTCGGCACGAGATCGGGCGTCGCGTTCTTGTCTATCACCGGCTCGAGTGCCGCGCACAGGCCGTCAGTCGTTGCGGCTGCTCGCACCGCGTGATTGACCCGGTCGGTAATCTTTCGGTCGGTTCTGTCCTGGATCCACTTCCTGCGCTTGTCCGGGCTCTGATCGAGAAGTTGCTCGAGGTCGACTGTCGACGGAGCGCCGTTCTTCTTGGCCGCCTTGATCGAAATCGACACTCCGGCGGCTGCCTCGAGCCGGAAGCCCATCATCGTCTCGTAGACCGAGCCGATCTGCTCAACATCCAGCGCTCGGTACGAGATCCTCTCGCCATCAAGGACAAGCAGCTTCTCCAGCACCCTGTGCACGGTTCCGTCCGGAACGAGCGGCGCGTCCGCGCGCCCGTGGAGTTCCTTCCCTTCCGGGACGGGCAGCTTCTCGAGGAACGGGAAACGAGCCGGATCGAACAGCGCTCCCTGGCGCGACGGAAGGAACATCTCCCCTGACTTGGCCCCGTCGTGGATCATGCGGAATAGGACAACGAGCTGCGCCCATGCCCCGTAGCGCTGGTCCATCGTGTCCGGGTACTGCGCGACGTCTTCCCGGAGACGGTCATGCAGCCCGGCGAGGGAGTAGTACCGGACGAACGTCTCGTCGCTGGGGAGGAGGTCGCGTTGCTCGGCGTAGAGCAGGAACACCAGGCGTAAGATGACGGTGAGCAATGCGCGGTACACGGTGTCCGGTGACTGTTCCAGCGGCCCCTGGAGCAAAGTCCCCTTGGGGACATGCCGTGGGCGGCCTGGAAGCCGCGCACCAGCTCGTACAGGGCGTGCAGCACCTGCTCGGCCAGGCGCTCGCTGACCACGTTCTGGTAGTCCCTGCTCTCCTTGAGCAACGCCGGCAGTCGGCTTTCCTTCGGCACGGTGAGCAGCCGGCTCTGATTCAGCAGCATGCGCATTGCCGCCACCATCGGCCTGCCCGCTGTCAGCACCATGTCTGCCACCCTGAAGTCCAGCCATCCCGAGCTCTCGCCGCGGGGTGCCGAAATCAGGCGGAGTGCCCTTCCGTTGAAAATCAGCCCCGCGGGTATGCCGGTCGACCGAAGTAGGCGCTCCATCCTCCCGTGAGTCGTTGCCTCCAGCGTTCCGCCGCCCCGCTCCGGAGCATCAAAGCCCTGATGCGGTTCCGCGACCCGGACCAGGAGTTGCCACTGAGGCCCTCCGTTCATCGGAGGAGGCCGGTGCCGCACAGCGAAGTCGGGCCGCAGGATCTCTTCGTGTTCGACAAGAGGCACGACGAGCGAAGCGATGGCGTCCTCGGAGTCGGACACTCGGGAGAAGGCTTTTGGCGAGAATCCCCACCCAAGCACGCTTCGTGCGAAGGATTCGAAGTCCGGAAGGTACGGCTCGGCCTCCCCGTCGGTACGGAAGATTTGCTCTTCGACGCAGTCCCTCAGCAGTTGCTGCCCCTCTGCGTCGTTGCGGTTCAGGATCGCCCCTGCCCGGACCAGCGCGGGTGCCGATACTACGAGTCCGCGCGGCTGCACGAACCCCATCCAGTCGAGATGGGCTTGCGTGTCGGAATCCACTCGCGGCATCAGTTCGTATCCGGCCAGAGGTAGACGAGGCCCAGCGGCTCCACTCGACGCGTAGCGACCTCGAAGAGTTCCTTGACCCGCCCGGGCTCCGATTCGATGTCCTGGTCAAAGGATTCGATCCGACGATGCCACGCACGGACGTTGGCTTCGACCTGCTTCCGTTCCTCGTCGCTGAACTCCAGGCTGAGCTGCAGCCCAGCCTGCGTTCGCTTGTTAAGTTCGGCAAGCACCCGCTCTCGCTGTTCCTCCAATGTGGCTGCCAGCATGCGCATCTCGGTTTCGCCTCGCTCGGCAAGCAGTCCCTCCGCGGCACCGGCCGCCTGGTCCGCTCTCGGCTGGAGTTGCGATAGCAACTCTTCGATGTCTCGCGGGGCTGATTCCAGCAGCATCCTCTTGATCGTGTCGTCCGGCATGGCGGGCCTCGGGCGTTCGAGCGACTGGTCGAGCAATGCAAGCGTCCTGGCTTCCGCGGTCTTCCCCAACATTGCGAGCGGGCCCTTGCGGCGGTACGGCTCTATCCAACGAGCGGCTACCGGCACGATTTCCTCGTGCAGTCTCTCGGCCCTGCGCCCGAACAACAGCAATCGCCCGAGCAATACGACGCGCGGTACCGAGTCGGCCGTTTGCGCGAGGCACGCCCTCGACAGGTCATGGTGCACGAAACCCTGCGACCGGAACCGGGCCAGCAGGCGCTGCGCCAGGCGCTGCTCGAGGTGCAGATGGACGGTCCTGTCGCTGAGGATCCCTTCGTCCTCGAAAACCACCGGACGAATCGGGGCCTCCCTTCTCCAATCTGTGATCTTCTGGTCTCGTTTCCTCGGGGCCCGCAACGAATCCAAGGTGGTCGTCCAGCTCGGATCGGTGGCCGATTTCCGGTCGAGGGGCGGCAGTGTCCAGGTCCGCCCCCCGCTGCCATCCACGGACTCCTTGAGCGGTCCCGCCCCCAGTAATTCGAGCGAGCACGACAACGCCTTGCGAAACTGCGCCGGGTCGAACCTTACATGCCTCCTGGATCGTTGAAGGACTGTGCGACAGCCGTCGATTTGCCTTCGAATGTTCTCGTGGCGTTCTCTCGCCGGGTTCAGCTCTTCCTTGGATCGATTCCTCGCTGCCTTCCCGACATCCTTCCCTTCCAATTCCTTGGCAAGGGTTTCCACGTCTGCGTGTCGGATGCCGTCTCGTAGCATCGCGCGCTCGATCGCATCGTCCAGCACGGTCGACAGGCTTCCCAGTTCCATCCTGATCGTCTCGGTCTTCCGAACGAGCACCTGCAGAACCCGATCCTCCTTGCGTTGCGGCAGAACGAAGTAGCGGCAGCGAACGACAGGGGCGGGTTGCAGTTTCCGGTCGATGCGCCCGTTGCGTTGCTCGATCCGGCCAGGGTTCCACGGTAGGTCGTAATGAAAAAGGTCAGCGCAGTAGGCCTGGAAGTTCAGCCCCTCCCGCGCGGCATCCGTGGCGAGCAGGATCCGCAAGGGATCCTGCGACGGGGGGGAGTTGAACCGTCTCTGGATTTCCCTGCGACGTGCCCTGCTTGTCAATCCGTCGATCACCTCGATGCGGTCGTAGCATTGATTCGTGCCTTCGATTGCCCGCTCGATCGTTTCCCGTACATAGCGCTTCGTCCCCTGTCTGTTCTCGGTGAAGATCAGGATTCGCCGGTCATTCCATTTCGCAGACGCGCCGCCACGGCCTCTTCCGGTAGGGCTGATCCGGCACATGTTGTCTCGAATCCAGTCCAGAAGCCACTGGATCTTGGCGTCAGGAAGGCCTCTTGCCTGCGCGGCGATCTCCTGCATCTTGTCGAGCAATTGCAGTTCCCGCTCCCACTGGGATGCCTCCTCTGCCGAGGCTGTCGCACCTGCCTCGCTTTCGACGGTGACAGACTCGAACTGGCTGTCCTCATGGGCTTGCAGAGTGTCATCGCTCTCCGTCTCGCCCTCGTCGTCCGGACCCTGGGTTTTGATGAGCAGCGAATGCTCGGCGCGACTGGGCCTGACGCTCTCCTCTGCACGGTGTGTTGCCTCCCTCCACTGCCGCTCGGCAGTCCTTCTGTGAACGGCGAGGCTGCGTGCGAAGGCTTCGATCGACGACAGGAGTCGCTGCTGCAGGCCGATCACCAATAGAGCCGCGCTCGCCCGGGCCCTTTCCGAGCGTCCTGCGAAACGCCGGTCGCGAGCCGCACGGTACTCGTCAAGCAACTCCGAAAGGACCAGTTCGGGCGCGTCGGACGGAAGGTCCTTGATCTTGACCGGATCGACGCGTCGCTCCGGGAACCCTCCCTAGAGCTGCCGGATATCCTCCTTCAGCCGCCGGACCATCACTTCCTTGAGCGCCTTCGGACGAACCTTCACGCCACGCGTGAACCGGTGCGGGTCCAGGATCTCGAGCAGGGTCGAGAAGCTGCTCGAGTGGCCGTTGTGCGGAGTAGCCGACAGGAACAGCCGGTGCTCGAAGCGGCCAGAGAGGTCCCTGATGGCTCGCGTGAACTTCGTCTCGATCCCGTAGCGGCCGCCGCTCGACGGTGCGGCGTGGTGGGCCTCGTCGAGAATCAGCAGGTTCCCGTGAAGCCGGTCTCCCAGCCGCTCCCGCAAGGGGTCTGCATAGGTCGGGTCGGTCAGCAGCTTGTGCGAAACGAGGAACCGGCTGTGGGTCCGCCAGGGATTGACGCCGAACCCGCGATCACGCCGCATCCGGGCAAGATACTGCCTGTCGAGAATCTCGAAGACCAGTCCGAATCGCTCCTCGAACTCTGCCTTCCATTGGTCCAGCACAGACGGAGGGGCCGAAACCACAATGGTCTCGACCTTCTTGCGGAGGAGCAGTTCCCTTGCGATGAGGCCGGCCTCGATCGTCTTTCCGAGGCCAGTGTCGTCAGCGATGAAGAGATTGACGCGCGGTAGCCGCAAGGCTTTCCGGAGCGGCTCGATCTGGTATGCATCGAGCTTGGTCCCGGCCCGGAACGGTGACTGGACCAGATTCGCGTCGGTGGAAGTCACGCAGTTCCAGCGAAGGGTGTGGAGGAAAGCGGAGAAATCCCGGGGCGGATCGAAGCCTCTGGCCGCGAGGTTCGCCCAGCCCTCCTCGGCAAGGATCTTGCGGTCAATCTCGTAGTCCCAGTAGACATCGAGGATCTGGCCTTGCGCATCGTCATCCGCACAGGCCAGCCGCACGAGCGGCGAATCGCAGGCGTTGCGCCGCGCCACCTTTTCGACGAGCCACCGTCTGGACCTCACATGGACCAGCTGGCCGGACTCGGGCAAACCGCCCGCATGTACCTCGGTATCGGTCATCCGTTCAGTGTTCGCGGCTTGTCTCGGTGACGTGCCCGCGCACGATCGCGATACATAGAGATACCGACCTCGCGAATTCGGGCCCCGATAGGGGTCGTTTCTTCGCCGGACGAGCAAATATGATGACACACCGTCATCAGCACCTCGCTTGACTGACCGTTCTCGGATGGAAGACTCGCACGCTGCTGGTACAACCTCTGAAACCGCGGGCCGGCCGCCACCTCATCGTTTGCCTTGGCCAACACGTTAAGGATTTGATGGGCACTTATAGGATCGGCCAGCCGAGGCTGCTCGGTTACACACTACCCCGAACGGGCTATGTCTCGTGCAGTGTGTTCCGTTCGGCTGCCGCCCGCGCGGCGGCATCGCACCGCGCCCCAACCCTCGATAGCACTTTCCGGTGACAGCGGAACACCGTAAGAGGTACTCTAAACCGTCCGTCGCGCGACGGTGAGATTGCCGGGTTACCGCAAGTGAGAACTTGGGTATCCACTTCATTCGGCACACCCTACAGTTGGAGGTCTATCGTGCGAGTCACGAAGCAGAACGCATGTCGACGGGATCAGCCGTGCTTTCAGCGAGATGAGGAGTACTATTCATGAGCCGATTGAGCCTTGTCGCAGTCTTGCTCCTCTCGCTCGCCCTACTCGCCTGCGTGAACGAGGGTGGAAACGAGGAAACGGCGTCCGCGTCCTACAAGAGGGTTTCAGAAGTCGATGCGCTCGTGGCCCGTGCCAAGTCCTTCGAACTGCCCACGGAGTGGGTAGGCCCTCCAGGCGACCCTCTTCATCACCACACCGCAGGTTTCGCGAAGATCCTGTGCTCGGCTGTGTTCATCACAGGCCTCGACGCCGATTTTGCCGCCGAGAACATCGGCTACTTCACGAGCGACTACGACCAGCGCTCGAAAATAACGAAGCGCGAAGTCGACATGGAGAAGAAGTTGGTGCACCTGACGCTCCCGGACGGCGTGGTGCGTACAGCAAAATACCTCGGCGATCAAGGCTGCGTCACGTTCCCTCTCGGGGAGGATGGGCTCCTTTTCGAGCCCCTCGACGTGACGAGCTCGCTTCCCGATCCCGACACGCAGCCGTGGCCGATGGGCAACGTGCTACCCGACGAACCGTTTCCGGCTGAGCTCGATGAAGCGAAGGTCCGGGCCGCCGTCCACGCCGCCTTCGAGCCGGTCGATGGCATGACCGCCGCCTTCGTCGTCACCTGGAAGGGGCGTCTTATCGCTGAACACTACCGCGAAGGGCTAGACCTTCACACGCCACTTGAAAGCTGGTCGATGGGCAAGAGCTTGACCGCGACGCTGATGGGCGTTCTGATTCAGCAAGGGGTCTACGACCTCTGGGAGCCAGCACCTGTCCCGGAATGGCAACGGGAAGGGGATCGAAGGGCAGAGATCCGAATTGCCGATATCCTGCGGATGTCTAGCGGGGTCCGCTGCGTAAACCGCGGCGATCCGGAATATGATTCTGCCATGGGCTACCCCGACCACCTCTATCTCTACACAGGCGGGATGGACTCGTTCAAATGGGCCGCGACGAGGCCGCAGCAGTGGCCGCCGAATACGATCGGGCGCTACCGGAACTGTGATCCCGTTCTGACGAACTACCTGGTGCGGCTCGGCGTCGAAGGACGCGGGGAAGAGTACCACTCCTTTCCCCAGCGGGAACTCTTCGACAAGATCGGCATTCGTGACATGGTGATGGAGACTGACCCGTACGGGAACTTTCTGATCCAAGGCTATGAGTTCGGAACGGGTCGGGACTGGGCGCGTCTCGGCAACCTGTACCTGCAAGACGGTGTTTGGCGAGGCGAGCGGATCCTTCCAGAAGGCTTCGTGGAGTTCGTCAGCACGCCGGCTCCCGCGTGGGAGGCCGACGGCCGTCCCATCTATGGCGGCTTTTTTTGGATCAACAGTACGGACGCCTACCCGATTCCGAAAGACGCGTACTACATGGCGGGCGCCGGAAACCAGAAGACCTTTGTCATTGCCTCCCACGACCTGGTCGTCGTGCGGCTGGGACACTACAAAGGCTCAAGCCCCGGTGACGAGGGCTTGAAGAACGCCCTGACGCTGCTCATGGAGGCTGTGCCCGAGAGCTGAAGGTGGCGGGGATGCGCCACCGCCGCTTGAGGGCATCCCAGCCACCTGGATCACCCGGATCAGTACTTGGCCGTTAGGGCGGATCTAGAGATCAGCGCTCTAGGGCCAAGTCGGGAAAATTGGAGCTAAGTGGCGTTGTTGGAGTGTGTTACGGATCGAAGACCGCTGACGACTACCACGAACCGGATAGCCGGTCTGCCGTGGCTATCCGCAGGCGAAGTTGTCCAGTGAAAGTGCGGGCTGGACGGCAGCGTGTCGGAAGGCCGGAGTAGCGGAGGGCTCCTAGTTCCAAACCAGCGTAGTTGAGGTTGCACGGGAATAGACCCTCGCTAGTCGGCACCTGGTGATCCAGCCTCCTGTATCAGCGCTTGGCCGTTACGATGGGGTGGTGAGCGCGACACTGCGTGTCCACTGCTACGCGGGCCACAAGGCGGACGAGAGGCCGGCACGTTTCGAACTGGGCGGCCGCGATCACTTCGTTGAAGAGATCATCGATCGCTGGTACGGCCCCTCAGATTCCTTCTTCAAGGTCCGGGCGGACGATGGGAACGTTTACATCCTGAGTCATCCAGTAGCTTTGTCCGACGACAACTGGCAGCTGGAGTCGTTCCGAGAAGTGCGCACCTGACGACCTGAAGCGTTCAACGGGTAATGACCCGGGAAGCACGCGCTGAGGTCTTCTCGAAAGACCGCGATTGGTGTGTTCTAGGCGCCTGATCATGCTTCAATGTCGATGTGAAAAGCCGTCTGGCGTTAGGGATTTGTTCTCAGCACGGGCGGGTAGGATAAACGGGGCAACCCTAGAGGGGGGAATGCTCGAATGTTGGTGACGATTAGGAAGGAGGTGGCGTATCCCGGCCACAATGTCGCCTCAATTTCGGGGACGGCCTCCAATGCCGGCCGCTGCCGGTTCCACCTCCGTTCAGAAATCGGAATTGACGAGGTAGACCGTTTTCCCGTCGCGCACCTCCATGCGGCCGCCGTTCTCGAGAATGGCAGTCTTGGCGACAGCCGCGATCCGCTGGACAATCTCGCTGATAGGGGTGCGGAGCTTGATCTCGTCGCGTGAGATGTTGACGTACTGGTCGTTGAAAGGCTTGTCCCATTTGCCCCAAGCCGGAAGGTTCATGGTTAGCTCGACGGCGGCTTCGCCCATGCTGCTCAAGCCGTTGAGAACACCGATCAGCCCTCCGGTGGTTGCCGCCTGGTTGTCGCAGTCGTACCCGGCGGACGTTGCGATACCGACCGTTTTCATGTAGTCCCCCTCCCCATAAAGAACGGCCATGATCCCGGTCAACCCGTTCGCCAGGGAGGAAACTACGCTTACCGGCGCTTCGTAAGACCCCTTCTTGTAGGCGTAGTACTTGCCGTGGATCTTGTCCCGCGTGTCGCGCCAGTCCTCGTTTTCGGCATGCCATTTGACGACATCGCGAATGCCCTCTGCGAACGGCCCCTCGCTCGGAACGGCATGAATCGCGATATCGACTAGCTTGCGCACGTCCTTCTCGAAGAATGCCGCGCTGATCATCGCCCCGTATGCAATCGTCGGGTGCGTGCCCCAGTCGTCATTGGTAATGCGCGCCCCCCACAGCGCGCGTCTTGCCGCTTGTTCTGTCATACCGGGATAGAAGGCGCTCCAAATCTCGTTGACCAGTTGCGGATCGATCTGGAACCAGTGCCTGTTGTTCTGCTTGCGGCCGGTGTCGGGAGCAACCAGGCCACGGTCCATCAGGTTGCGGGCTTCCCGGTTCGCGACCCAGATGTAGTCATTGATGTGGGTCTTCCACATCTGGGTGATCTCGGCATAGGTGATGTCCAGACCGTACTTCTCGACCGCATGCAATGTGACGAACTCGATGTCCGTGTCGTCGTCGCTGAAAGCGCCACGCAAGGCGTTCACCATGATCGGTATGTGACCCCGCCGGTCCTTCGCATTGATCTTGAGCTCTGGCTCGCCGTCGTAGTCGGCGGTATATACCCGGTCGACCAGGATCGGGATCGCCTCCTCGACGTAATTGTTTTCGAACGGAAAGCCGATGTAGTTGCCCAGCAGCTGTCCGATCCAGAATCCCGACAGCCGGTCTATTAGGTCGTCGTGGCTCATGACCCGTTCCTTTGCATTCGCGCCATCGACAAACGTCGCCGAAGACAGTGCCAGCGCCGCAATCATCGCCCAGTGACTCGCTCGTTTCATGCTGATTCCCTTTCTCTGATCCGTGTGTTCCGCCTGCAATGCAGGCCAGTCTTCTCCGACCCGAATTGGACTAGCGAAAGACGACGAGGTTCTCCAAGACCACGTCGCTCCCTTTCGAGCCCTCGTACGGTTCTCCCAGCACAACCACTCGAACCGTGTGCGTCGTGTCCTCAAGGCCGAAGGCATGCCACACGGAGTCGCCGTACTTCCGATTGTCTTCGTCCGGATAGACGTCCACCCTCTTGTGTAGCTCTCCGTCCAAATAAACCTCTGCCGACCCACCGGTAGGAAGATAGGGGCCGCTCATGATGGCGCCGGTGCCCTCGAACGAGATCGTGGCTTCCGCCCCTTTCTTCGAGGCCATCCTCCCGTGCCAGTCCGTGCCTCGCCGGTCGGTGACGAGGTGCTGTTCCCATGGGCCTTGCCACTTCCACCTAGAGTCTGCAGCGGGGATGCGCTCTTGAGGCGAACCGTAGTCGTCCCAAATCTGCAGCTCGGCGGGCTGTGCTTGCTGTTTCTGTATGATCAGGCGATCTCCTTCGACGCGCCCGCCATGTTTCTCGGCCATTGCGATCGCCCGCTTCTTGGTGCTCTCGACAATCCCAGGAAACGTGAAGTCCGTGAAGCTGAATTTCCTGTCAAGGATGGCGGGGATTCCACTCGTCCACTGATCCGGAATCCCTTTGTAGCCGAGCATGACACCGAGAATGCCACAAGCGTTGGACGGATTACAGTCGGAGTCCTGCCCGGCGCGAGTGGAAACCCGAAGAGTTTTCTCGAAGTCCTTCTCGCCGTACAGCAGGCCTAGCGCGATGTAGGCGCCGTTCAACTTGGCGTCAATGTTGAATGCTCGAAGGGCACCGTTCGGGCACGGCTCGCGCTTGTCCCATTTCTCGGCGATCAGCTGCCAGGTCTTCATCCAATCGTCAGGATGTTCGCTGGACCATGCCAGTACATCGTTGATCAGCAGGGTGTAAGGGCTCTGGGGAGGCAGGCACGCGACGCCGGCCTCGACGATCTTGCGAGGGTCGTCCTCGAAGAACGCCGCCGAGTACATGCAGGAAACGAACATCCCGCCGTAGATCCCGTCTCCGTAGTTCATCACACGTCCGGCCCGCAGGCAGAGGTCATTCGCAGCGACGGGCATGCCCGGCGTCATGAGTCCCACGAAATCCGCTTCGATCTGAAAGTCGATGTCATTGGCATGGGCATTGTGCTGCGGCGTTCCGGTCAGCATGGCGGGAACTCCGCGCTTCAGAGCGCGCCGGGCGCCCAGGTTGGCGTGCCAGAGACGGTATTGCGCGTTCTTCAGCAGGTCGCCGAAGTCTTGTGTCGTGGCGTCAAGCCCCTTGTCGTCGAGCACGGTCGCAAAGGTCATCTCGACGTAAAGGTCGTCCTGGTCGAGGGCGTTGGCCACCATATCGGGGGTCCACTCCGGCATCTTTTCTTCGGGAATGATCTGCTGGTTGAATACGAATTCCGTGGGATAGCCGTAAGCCACGCCAACCATCTGTCCTGCCCAGCCCCCCTCGATCCGGTCCTGCAGCTCCTCCAGCGAGATCGCTAGCTCGTTGGGGGCTGGCGGCATCCCGCACTGGGTCAGCACCAAAGCCGACAACAGGCCGACACCGGCCAATAGACTGTTTCTCATCGTTCCGCTCCTTGCAGTCCCTTTCGTGAACCCGGATGCTCAAAGAGTAGCGACACCGATCAAGGTCAGGCCGCAAGTGTAGCCGAGGAACATCAGCACGATGAAGGGCGTGGCACTCTTCGGAGCGCCCTTGAATTCTCTCCAGATGAAGACACCCCAAATCGCCGCCACTAAAGTAGCACCCTGGCCCAGGGCGTAGGAAACCGCCGGTCCGGCTACTCCCGAGGCGATTACATTCAGGCCGAGAGCAATCATCCAGATGAGGCCCCCAAGGATTCCCAGGGAATGAAGTCTCGGGCCTCCGCCAAAATACCGCGAATAGGTCTTGCCACCTGCCTTCATGAAAGCCGTGTTCACGATGAAATTGCTCAGCAGAAGGCCGATGCCGAAGTAGAATAACGCCGTGTAGGGGGTGAGGTAGCCGGTCTGGATCGCCGCCGCACGAAATTCCGGCGAGACAGATTGAACCAGCATCGGATAGAACGACCCCATGAGGCAGCCAGCGATGACAGCGAATAGCAGACCCTTCCCAAGGCGTCGACCTGCCACGGGTGGCAACTTGCTGTATGCGAGCGCCGACATGATCATGGCGACGACGATCAGGGCGACACCGCCGAATAGGAGCGTCGGGTCTCCCTTGGGCGCCTGAATGTAGCTGCGCACCGTGCCAATCACTAGGGCCAGACCAACTCCGACCGGGAATGCCAGCGACATCCCAGCAGCATCGATCGCCACGACTAGGAGAATGTTAGAGAGGTTGAACAGCGCCCCGCTCAACAGCGCATCTGCGATTGGCCCACCCTCGGCTTGCCCGAGATTGGCCGCCGCGCTCATGCCGGCCGGACCGAAGCTGCCCAGTGTCAACGCGAATACGATGCCCGTCAGGAAGACCCCGATCGCGTAGTCCCAGTAGTAGAGTTCGAAGGGCCAGTCCTCCTTGCCGGCCAGCTTCTGAGTGTTGGCCCACGAACCCCAGCCCATCATGGTGACTATGCACAGAACGATAGCCAGCCCCAAGCTTTCGACAACAAACATTCCAACCTCCCGAAGTTCCGGTCCTCGAACTCAAGCAGCGACTTCACTCAGAAACTGATCCACTTCCCGGCGCGTAGGGACCGAATTCTGCGCGCCCGGCCGCGTAACCGATAGGGCAGCCGCAGCGTTTGCAAATCTAGCTGCGAGCGGAACCGTTTGACCCTCGGCCAGTGCCGTGGCAAAGGCCCCGTTGAATACATCTCCGGCGGCGGTCGTGTCAACAGCGGCCACTTTGAATCCAGGCACTCGATCGCTGCCTTGCTCGGTGGCGATCATACAACCTCGAGCTCCTAGCTTGAGTACTACAGCTTTCGGCCCAAGAGCGAGGATCTTCCTGGCGGCTAGTTCGAAGTCGGAATCGTCGTCCATCGTGAATCCAGACTCTCCCAAGAGGGTTAGTGTTTCCGTCTCATTCGGAGTCAGGAAATCCACGTTGCGCAGAAGTTCGGGAGGGAGCGGGCGGGCCGGCGCCGGATCGAGGATCGTGGTCGCTCTCCGTGCTTTGGCGACTGCCAGCGATGTCTCAACTGATTCGATAGGAATCTCCAACTGCGACAGCACGTAGCTACCCGCTTTGAGAACGCTCAGTCTCTCGGCAGCCAGTTCGGGTGTGACGGCGGCATTCGCTCCTGGTGCGATGACAATCAAGTTCTCCCCGTCAGGGAGAACGAGGATCACGGCCGCACCGGTCGGCAGATCCGATACGCCTACTGACTCGGTGTTGACCTCTGCGGACTCCAAACTCTCCAGCAAGAGGGACGCGAGGCCGTCGCTGCCCAACTGGCCGATCATGCTCACTCGAGATCCCATCCGGCCTGCGGCATACGCTTGGTTGGCCCCCTTGCCTCCGCTGAACGTCTCGAGATTGCCGCCGACGATGGTTTCGCCCGGCTTCGGCAAGCGGTCGACATTTTGAACAAGATCCGCATTCAGGCTGCCGATCACAACGATTTCAGGATGTTCGCTCATGCCCTTTCACGTCCGAGAAGGTGTTGTCGTCTCGTACCTGCAGCGGTTGATCGAGCCCGACGACCTTGCCGCTTCAACGATGCAGCTATCGAAACACGACCAGATGCGTGAGTGCAATGTCACTGCCCTTCGATCCCGGGTACGGTTCACCCCGCACGACCACACGTAGCGAGTGCTTGCCTTCCTCAAGTCGGTAATTGTGCCACACAGATTCCCAGCCCTTGGGGCTGTTTTCGTCCGGATAGACGTCCACGGTGCGATTCAACTCACCATCGAGGTAAATGTCGGCTGTGCCTCCGCTGGGCAGATAAAAGCCCGAAATGACCGCCCCGGTTCCCTCAAAATCGATCGTGGCCTCGGCTCCCTTGCGGTCGCTGGTCCTGATTGTGTGACGGGGGCCCCAATTCGAGGTAGTGTCCTCCCAGTCCCCCTTCCATGACCACCTCTGATCCGTTACCGGAACTCGCTCGACCGGGGATCCGTAGTCATCCCAAATCTCAAGCTTGGCGGGGACCGCATCCTGGGTCTTGACGAGCAGCTGGTCGCCATCGACCCGTCCCCCGTTTCGCTCGACCATCGCGATGGCACGCTTCTCGGTACTTTCCACGATGGTTCGAAACGAGTAGTTCGTATAGCTGAACTTTTCGTCCGCCATTTTCTCTATGCCGCTCTTGTACTTGTCAGGGATGCCCTCCAATCCAAGGACCACTCCGAGAATACCTACCGCACTCGAGGGATTGCAGTCGGAGTCTTGCCCACAACGGGTGGAAATCGTCATCGTCTTGCCGAAGTCCCCTTCCCCGTAGAGCATTCCCAACGCGATGTAGGCGCCGTTGACCTTAGCGTCGATGTTGAATCCATTCGCGGCGCCCTCGGGACAGGGCTCGCGCTTGTTCCACTTCTCCTCGATCAGATTCCAGACCTTGATCCAATCCTCGGGATGCTGCTCGGACCACTCGATTACGTCGGAGATCAGCATTGCGTAAGGGCTTTGCGGAGGAAGGCAGGCCAGCCCGGCCTCCACCAGCTTCCGAGGCTCGCTCTCAAAGAAAGCCGCCGCGTACATGCAGCTCACGAACATGCCGCCGTAGATGCCGTCTCCATGGTTCATGACTCGACCGGCCCGATAGCAAAGGTCATTCGATGCCTGGGGCAGCCCGGGTGTCATCAGTCCCACGAAGTCCGACTCGATCTGGAAGTCAATGTCATTGGCATGGGCGTTGTACTCTGGCGTGCCGCTGAGTGAGGCGGGAACCCCGCGCTTCAGTGCCCGGCGAGCAGCCAAGTTGGCATGCCAGAGACGGTACTCCGCATCCTTGAACATGGCGCCGAAGTCTTCCGTAGTCGCGTCAAGTCCCTTGTCGTCAAGCACCTGTGCAAAGGTCATGTCCACGTAAAGGTCGTCCTGATCAATTGAATCGGAAACCTTGTCGGGATCCCATTCCGGCAGCTCGTCTTCGGGGATGATCGACTCTCGGTGCCGGAACTCCGTCGGCCCGCCGTAACTGACACCGATCATTTGGCCCGCCCAGCCTCCTGCGATCTTGTCTCGCAGCTGCGACAGAGGAATTTGCTGCTCCCCAGTGTCTGGGGCGGTCGTACAGGTGCTTAGAGCGATGGCAATCGCAACCATGACGGAGAACGATGAGACGAAGGAAGTCATTGGTGTGTCCGCTTGAACTGAAACAATATACTCCACAACAGAGTGCAGGCGGGGAGGGGCTTCGGTTCTGTCCTCGAGCCCGCGCTCTCGCCGAGGTCTCGAGCCGCGGGATGACGATGGGACAGCCGTCTCAGCCCGTCGGGCTAGGGCCTCAACTGCCTGGCAGAGCGCCGCACCTGCTCAGCAACGGCCAGCTGCCTCTTCGCGCGGTCTGTGCGGCCCGTCTTGTAGTAAATGCGACTTTGCAGGAAGTGGGCCTCATAGCTTTGCGGATGGACTTGAATCGCGCGCTGAACAGTGTCCTCCGCCAGCCCCAGCCGGTGTTGATCGACGTAGATCTTGGCGAGGAGAATGTAGGATCCAGACGATTGCGTGTCGAGCCAGATGGCCCGCTTCAATGCCTCGACCGCTTCCTCCTGCTTGCCCAAGCCTGACAAAGTCTCGCCCAGGGAATGCCAGGCGGCGGCGTGCTTGGGATTCCGCGCCAACTCTTGTCCGAGCAGTTCCGAGGCTCTGCCATAGTTGCCTCGGCGGAGCGCGATGACCCCAAGCTCGTAGGCCGCACCGGGGAAGCCAGGCTCGGCCTCGAGAGCCTCGAGGATCAATACCTCGGCTTCCTTGACCCGGTTTTCCTGCAACATCAACTGGGCGGTTAGCGCGAAGGCTTGCGGGGCGGCGGGATCGACTCCGAATATCTTCGAGAATGTGATCCGTGCTTGATCTCCTCGGCCTGAATGCACGAAGGTCATGGCCAGGGTATACAAGAGCTCGGAGTCGTCTGGTCTCCAGCGAGCAGCCATTTCGAGCAACGGTTCGGCGTTCCGCCATCGGCCCTCGAAGTAGTAGGCGACACCAAGGATCTCTACCGTCTGCTTCCACGCCGCCGATCCCTGTTCCTCCCGATCCAAAGCGGCTGACAGGTGCCGAATCGCCCCTTCAAAGTTCCGCAATCGATAGTGGGCCAAGCCTAGGAAGTGTTGGGCTTCCGGGCGGTCCGGCGATCTCTCGGTCCAATGCCGAAGCTTCTCGATGACGCCGTTGAAGTCACCCTGCGAGAGCAGCGCATCGGCTGCGCGCAGATCCTCAGCGTACCGGGAGAAATCAGGAGACTGGCCCGCTCCAGCAAGGACGACGCCCAAGAAGAGAGCCAGACCCGTTGCAGCAACCTTCATGGATCCCGAATCCCCTTTCCTTGCTCGATGACTAGTAGTCGATCGACGGACGAGGGCGCATAGCTCTCGCGTTGCCCGTTCGACCAGATGACATCGAGCTGATCGACCTGTTGCACAGCCCCCAAGCCGAAGTGTACTCGTAGGTCGCTCTGGGACAGATACCCTCTTCCGGAAGCCACCTCGCCCCTCTGTCGAAACCCGCCCGCACGGCAAAACACGACAGTGCCAATCGCGTCACGCGGTGTCTCTTGCGCTGTGTCTCCAACGAGCCTTAGGGTGATCCAGTGGCCCGCGCCGCTCGCGCCCTTGTTTCTCAGAACCGTGGGACCGCCATCCAGATTGTTCAAGACAATATCCAGGTCGCCGTCGTTGAACAAGTCTCCGACTGCAGCTCCGCGTGAACTCTTGGGACGTGTGAACCCGGACCCCAAACTGCCGGAAACGTCGACGAACCTCCCGTCGCGGAGATTCCGGAACAGAAGGGTCCGCTGCATGTACGACGTTCCCCAACTCCCGGGATCGGCCTGGGGGAAGATGTGACCGTTCGTCGCAAGAATGTCTAGCCATCCATCGTTGTCGTGATCGATAAACGCTGTTCCCCAACCAAGGAATGGGAGCGTCGCTGCCAAGAGGCCGGATTTCAACGTGACATCGCTAAAGTCCAGATTGCCGTTATTGCGGTGCAAGGTGTAGTTGTCGCCGGCGAATGTGGTGAAGAAGAAGTCGTTTCTGCCGTCGTGGGTGTAGTCCCCCACGGCGATTCCCATGTACGCCTGCTCATGGCCGTCGCCATTCGTCCCCAAGCCACTCAGCACTCCAATCTCCTCGAAGCTGCCGTCCCCCAGATTGTGGAGTAAGAAGTTCGGCATCGAGTCGTTAGCCACAACGACATCCAGCCGTCCGTCGTCGTCGACATCGACCCACGCAACCGCCAAGCCGTAGCTGTCCCTTGCTTCTCGCAGGCGCGACTCCCGTGTGACGTCGCGGAATCGTCCGCCGCCTTCATTGCGGAAAAGAAAATCCGGAGCGGGTGCCAGACCCTTCGGTCCGCAGGCAACCGACGTCCCGTAGTAGACGCAGGCCGGCAGATCGGGACTGTAGGCCACCCCGGTCGCTGGAGTGGTGATGGTTGGTTCTGTTCTCCCGGAGGCTTCCATGACGAGCCTGGAGGTTGAGCCGCCCGGAGGAGGAGGGTCGTTCCAATGGAAATCGACGTACCCTGCCACGTAAAGATCGAGCGAGCCGTCTCCGTCGTAGTCGCCGAACGCACATCCGGTTGCCCACGCGTTAACCTGGACCCCGGCTTGTTCCGCGATGTCCGTGAAGGTGCCGCGACCATCGTTGACGTACAGGCGGCTTTTCCCGAAATTTGTGACGTACAGGTCCCCCCAACCATCGTTATTGATGTCTCCTGCGCAGACACCTACGCCCCAGCGGTGGTTCTCCACGCCAGCCTGCGCAGTCACGTCCGTGAAAGTGCCGTCAAGATTGTTGCGGAATAACGCAGCCGAGTTCGGTGGAGCCTTGCCTTCCCGCGCCTCCTCGGAGAGAGCATTCACAAGGTAGATGTCGAGCCAACCGTCGTTGTTGTAGTCGAACAGTGCAACACCGGAACCGATCGTTTCGGGAAGGTACGGTTTCTCGGGAGATCCGGCACGGTGTTCAAACGAGCCGAGTGCGGAAGGTTCGGTGACATCCTTGAACGTGACGCCCGTGGCAGCGTACGAGGATGGTGACGGGGCGGAGAGGGTCGGGACTTGCTGAAAACTCTGCGCCGGCGCGATCAGGCAAAGGACCAGCAGCGCGTGATGACGCCTTGGCATCATCTGAAGTATATCCAGAGCACTTTGTCCGCCTCGAGTCCGACAAAGGAGTGGGACGGGCGAGTTGCGTACAGGCCGCGGGCGGTGGCGAACTTGGAGCCAAGCTGCGGCAGGCGGGCGAAGATGGCGCGCGGAGCGAGGTCGCGCTGGCGGCAGAGGCCAAGGACATTTCGATAGGTTGGTGGGCGGACTATGGCTTGAGGGAGGATGACGTTCCGTCTGGGCGAGCGTGCCCTGCGTCCCACCCTCGCGCTAGGTCCGTTGCGTAAACGCGCTCATAGGAAGATTCTCAAGCTGTCCAGCGCTCAGTTGTCACTTAAGCAAGCGGTCTCTCAATGCAATCGCAGTCGGATCGTTGGGATGGACTTTAAGCAGCGCCTCCAGGCTTGCGAGGGCGCTCTGCTGATCACCTAGAGCCAAGTGGGCCTTGGCGGCGTTCAAGTAAGGCTGACCAAGGCTGGGGTTCGCCTTCTGGGCCCGTGCTAGCAAAGGCAAGGCTTGTCGGAAACGGCGCGTCTGAATGTAGACAGACCCCAGATCAGTGAGCGCTTCGGCGTAGTCCTCGCGAAGCGTCAAGGCAGTTTGCAAGGACCCTTCGGCATGCTTGAAATCTCCCTGCTGGGCATAGATCAGGCCTAAGCTGTAGTGCGCTTCCGGGAAGTCCGGGTTCACTTCGATTGCCTTGCCGAGGTAGCTTGAGGCTTGGTCCCATGATCCTGCCTGAGCGTGAAGGATGCCGAGGTCGTGCAGCGCCTTGACGTGGCCCGGCTCGAGTTCAACTGCCCGCCCCAGGGAAGCCGCCGCGTCTTGTGCTTGTCCTGTTTGCAGGTATAGCCAGCCGAGATTGTAATGGATCTCAGGGTTGTCGGGATCGATCTCGCGCGCCGAGAGCAACGCAGGCAGGGCATCCTTGAAATTCCGTTGCCGCGATGCAACTGCTCCCCACACACGCAGCGCTTCTGTGTCATCGGGCACGTGCGAGAGCGCTGCCGTGGCGGCGGCCCGAGCCTCGGAGAGCCTCCCAAGTTCAGCCAACGCGGTTGCCAAGTGAACTTGCGCCGCGATTCCGGGCAAGCCCAAGTCGACAGCGGCTTGATGTGCTGCGAGAGCGTCCTGCCACCGGCCCTGCTCCGCATACAGGCTTCCAAGGCGGTCGAGGATAGCCGCGTGCTTGGGGTGAGCATTGGCCGCGTACTCCAGTGCCGCCGTCGCTTCGCGGCTCAGGCCGGCGGCCGCATAGGCATCGCCAAGCTGGACCCAATTCCTTTCGAAGCGTGTTACATAGGCACGGCCGGGAAACGGCAGCGCCCGCTCCAATAGTTCAACTTCGCTACCCGGCCAGCTCTCCACGTCACTGAGAATCTGGTCAGCCGAAGTGCGGCCCAGGTAGAGCTTCAGGATGCTACCCGACTCGTCGATCAGAAACGAAGTTGGAATTGCCAATTCGGCCGATTGATCGAGGACGTGACGGACCAGCAGATCGAACGCGGTCACTGTGTCCTTGTCGGGAAAAAGGACGGGAAAAGGCAACTGCTTCTCCCGGACATAGCGACGAACAGTCTCGTGCTCGCTTGGCTCGTCGACAGATACCAGCAGGGGCAGCAATTCGGCCCCCTCCAGAGCTTCCCTGTGTTCCGAGAGATCCGCTAGTTCGACTTGGCAGGGGACACACCAAGTGGCCCAGAAATTGAGCAGAATCCGTCTTCCGCGGTATTGCTGCGGCAGCAACTCCTCGCCGTTCAAGGATCGGCCTCGCAACTGTGGAGCCGGAGTCGCTTCGGTCAACCAGAATTCCGTCTGCCTCGATTCGGATTCGGGCTGCTCCGCTTGCGGTCGGGGCTGTGGTGTTGGAGTGGTTTCGAACCGGAGAGAGGTGACCTCCTGTATTCCTTCCTTCAGCAAAACGAGGTGTTCGGCCGGGATTCCACGGTGGCTCTCCACTCTCCCAGATGGCCAGAAGACCGTGAGTTCGCGGATTCCTTCTTCTTCGCCCAGGCCGAAATGCACGGTCCGCGACGGCTGCGACCGAAATCCCGAGCCGCTACGTACAGACCTCGTCAGGCGTCGGCCCGAAGCCGTCTCGACCACGAGCCTCGCGCCGATGGCGTCGCGGTTGCTCTCGGTGCCCTCAAGCCGGAACGCCACGGAGTGATGGGACGTCGGCAGGTCGTTTCGAAGCAAACGAAGCTGAGGCGAGTTGCGGTTGTTAAGCAGGATGTCGACATCTCCGTCACGGTCAAAGTCGAAGGTGACGAATGCACGACCGTCCTGGGGGAAATCCAGCCCGGCGACTGCGGACAGGTCCGCGAACGTACCATCTCCTTGATTCCAGTAAAGGACATTCCGCTCGTGCCCGCTAAGGCTGCCGTTGAGTCGGATGAGTCGGTAGAGCAAGGCCCAGCCACGCTCGTACTGTGATGAGCGGGCTTGGTTTTCGGGGGAAGACGACACGACCTGCCGCCAGAAGAAGCTTCAAAGATCTGGCGCTTCTCCCTCGGTCCCGGTGACAAAGCCGTTGACCACATAGAGGTCTAGATGCCCGTCATTGTCGAAGTCAACGAAGTCAGAGCACCAGGCCCATCGCCCCATTTCCACTCCCGAAGGAATGGTGACGTCCTCGAATCGGGCGCGATTGCTCCGAAACAGCGAATTCCCGCGTGCGTGCCGACGGTAGATTTCCTTCGGGGCCTGGGGGCTGTCTCGCTTGAAGTCGCTTTGCGTCGTGACGCGCCGGCCCGCCGAGGACCACATGTTGCCGAAGTAGACGTCTTCCCAGCCATCCCCGTCGTAGTCGCCCAGGGCCACGCTCATACCGGCACCGGCATCTTCGACGCCGGCTGCTGCCGTGACGTCACGAAAAACGCCGTCTCCTTGGTTGCGATACAGGTTCTTGCGGCCGAAATCGTTCGCCACGAAAAGGTCGGGCAAGCCGTCCTGATCGTAGTCGCCCCAGGTGCAGGCGTGGCTGAATCGATTGTTGTTTTCGTTCAGACCAGCCCCTGCCGTCACATCCTCGAAGGTACCGTTCCCCAGATTGCGATAGAGAACGTTGGGCGGCCCGTTCGTTGCATCGTAGTAGGGCCGAGGGAGTTGAGAGGCCGCGTTCGGCCAAAGGTAAGCGGTCACGTAAAGGTCCAGGAAGCCGTCACGGTCGTAGTCTCCGAGGCACCCTCCGACCGCACCCGGCTTGACGCCCATGGGAAAGCCGTCGCGGGAGAGTCGAAAATTGCCGCGCCCACCATTCAGGAACAGGAGGGGCTGGCCTGTTGAGAGGATAATGATCAGATCTTGAGTTCCGTTATTTTCGATATCCGCGAAGAACGCGGCAGAGGAGCCATCGAGTGCGTTGAGACCAGCGTCCGCACTCACATCAGCGAACTCACCACCTCCTAGGTTGCGGAACAACCGGTTTGGCAACCCTCCCGGTTGCGTCAGATAAAAGTCCTCGAGGCCATCCTGATCGTAGTCGCCAATAGCAAGTCCCTGCTGCCCGTAGACATCCATTCCGGAGGCGGCGTCCATTCGTGTCCGCCAGACTTCTGTGCCGAACTTCAATTGCTGGTGGAAGGAGGCATTGCGCCCGAATGCGGCCTCCGAGATATCTTCGAATACTGCAACCTTGGCACGGCTTCGCTCGCTGGCGCCTGCCTCGATTCCGGCCAACAACCACCGGCCCTGGAGCGACTTTGTCCATTCGCACTGCCACTCGACGCGGAATTGCTGGCGATAGCCGCCGTTGGTCACGCCCGCCAACTGCAACCGCACGGTCGTCCGGGTGGCATCCGGCCCCTGAGGCTCGATGCTCACGACCTTGAATTTGGCCCAGTTGACGGATCGATAGTCGGAAAGAAGTGCCTCGAACTCGTTGTTGAGGGAATCGGAAGTGACGCTTCTATCGGTTTGCGGCGTACCATGGAATGTATCCAACCCTCCCTTTGAATGAGAAAGTACTTCGGTTGCAGGATTGAACGGAGTTCCTTGAAACTCTGGTGCAATCCTCTCCTCCAAACGCAAGCTACGAGCTACTAGATCACCGGCGAACTCATCCAAGAATTTCTCGATCTCGCCAGCTTGCAGCTCCGAAAGTGAGCCTGCAGCGTCTGGGTCGACCCTGGCCAATACTTGCTGAACCGGAGTGCCGCCCGCTGTTGCTGAATCAACCCGCAGAGGGGCGCTCTCGCCCCTCCCAACGAGCTGCGCCAAGCCAATTCCTGGCGCAACACAGAGGCATAGAACCACTAGGGCGTTGACCATTTCGAGTTCCTGGACCAGGGCTTCGCGAAGATCTATCAATGTGGACCCACTGATTATATGGAGGCTTGCAAAGAACATTCAAGATGAGCAGCCGAAGTGCCGAGTGCGGATCGGCACGAAGTCGTTTCTTTGCAGCGATTGGGTGCGCGTAGCCACGACACTTGCAGACCGGACATCGGAATTCCCGTTTCGGCGATTCTTGCGAGAGATGCTGACACCGCCCACGAACGTCGCACAGTCAAAGGAATCCACCCTTCCGAGGCCGTCGATGCACGGAACTACCAAATCCCCGAGGCCAACGACGGTCAGGACAGCGATCCTCATACCCGAGGAAGATGCCGAGCCGCAGACACCGCACCGAGGTGACATCGGCGTTCATCACGTCGAATCCGATCATTCCGGACCCGTCGGACTCACGATTGGACCCCGCTGACGCGCCGTAGTACGATATCAGTTCATTGAACGGTTCTGCGGGCACCTGATCGGTGCCCGGGCACAAGCGGGCACTCCAGGCAACCGGGCTGGCTCGCTGCGACTCACTTCCTCGGATGTCTGCACGCGTACTTGACGGCAAAGCAATCCGTGATAGCGTGCTTGCCGAGCTAACAGTCGGAGTCGACCGTGCCGTCCAACGAGGCGTCCGGCCGGGCTTGGCAGCTGTTCTCGTGGGCGAAGACGCGGCTTCGAAAATCTATGTCCGAAACAAGATCCGGGCTTGCGACAGGATCGGAGCGTTCTCGGAAACTGTCCGCCTGCCGGACGAGACGTCAACGGACGGCCTCCTCTCGGTCGTACGCGGACTCAACGAGCGGGACGACATTGACGGGATCTTGGTCCAGCTACCGCTTCCCAGGCATATCGACTCCAAGCTCGTCCTCGCCGCGGTCTCACCGGAAAAGGATGTTGACGGATTCCATCCCGTCAACGTCGGCAAGCTGGCGAGCGGGCAGCCCTGCATGACGCCCTGCACCCCGCGCGGTCTAATCGAGATCCTCAAGCGAAGCGCGATTCCGATTGCGGGGCGTCGCGCTGTAGTGGTCGGACGAAGCAACATCGTGGGCAAGCCGGCGGCCTTGCTGCTGCTTGCCGAGCACGCCACAGTCACCATCTGCCATTCGAGGACCCCGGACCTTCCGGCTGTCTGCAGGGAAGCGGACATCTTGGTGGCTGCGGCAGGCCGCCCCGCAATGCTCACGCGCGAGCACATCCGCGAGGGAGCTGTAGTCCTGGACGTAGGCATCAACCGCTTGGTCGACGGGGCGGAGGTCGAAAGGCTGCTGGCTCACGCTCCCGAACGGCTCCGAAGATTCCACAAGACCGGAAGCGCGCTCGTCGGCGATGTCCATCCTGGAGATGTGCAGGAAGTTGCTTCAGCCTATACCCCGGTGCCAGGCGGTGTCGGTCCGCTGACGATCGCGATGCTCATGTCCAACACCCTGGAAGCCGCGAACAGCCGCTTGCCCGTCGACAGTCCTAAGACGGCATGAGCCTTTCACGCTACGGCTGGGATCAATTCTTCCAGCGCCAGCTACCCGGACCTGCCGGCACGGAACCGGGGCGCGTCCGACTCGCCACGGCAAGAAGAGCGCAGGTCTACGCTGCCGAGTCCATTGCCAACGTCAGTCTGCCCCGCAACATCGGTCCGGCAGCTGTCGGCGACTGGCTTCTGTTCGATTCAGCCGAGCGAACGGCCGTGCGCGTGCTCGATCGGCGTAACGTTGTCGCCCGCAACCGGCCCGGGCAGGCCGCCAAACAGCAGATCCTCGCATCCAACGTCGACGCGGTGCTGGTTGTCACGGGGCTGGATCGCGAGTTCAACGCGCGGCAGATCGAGCGCTACTTGGTGTGCGTAGCAGAGAGCGGGGCGCACTCCGTGATCGTGCTCAACAAATCGGACGTTTGCCCGAATGCCGCTGACATCGTCGCGTCGTGCGAGCGAGGGAATCGGGGCCATCCCGTCGTCGCAACGAGCGCAGTAACCGGTGCCGGTCTGACCGATCTCGAGCGCCGCCTGCCCCCGCAGGGAACCATCGCTCTGGCCGGGCCGTCAGGTGCCGGGAAGTCCTCGCTGGTCAATGCGCTAATGCAATCCGATCACCTTCGCGTGGGAGCCGTGCGGAGCAGTGACCGTCGCGGGAAGCATACGACGACAAGGCGAGAGCTGATTGAGCACCCTAGTGGGCGGCTGTTCATGGACATACCCGGCATCAGGGAACTCTATCCGTGGAGCAGTCCCGCGACCGTGGATGCCGTGTTCCCCGAAATCTCGGGGCTTGGCGGAGACTGCTACTTCCGGGACTGCAGCCACGGCAACGAGCCCGGGTGCTCCATTCGGGGGGCCGTCGAGGATGGTCGCATCGAGGGCGAGCGACTCGAGAGCTATCTGGAACTTCGCCGGGAACAGGAATCTCTGGCACGCAGCATCGAAGAGTCGCGGACGTGAGCCCGCGCGCGGGCACTTGAAGCCAGTTCAGAACTTGCGAGCCATGAGTGTGAATCCGCCCTTCGTTAGCCGATCCTTGGCGGAAACGGCGTCCGCGTCATTGCGGAAAGGCCCCACATACACCCGGAAAAGGCCGTCATCGTTGGCGGGCTGGATCTTCGCTTGAAACCCCTCGCTTCGCAACCAGTCGACCAGCTGCTTTGCGTTCGTGCGCTCGCTGAGCGCTGCTATTTGGTAGTGCAGCCTGCCATTGGAATCCGACGTAGGCCGCTCTCGTTTCTTGGCTGGGGCGGGAACGTTCGGATCCGGAACCGGCGCCGCTTCGGGCTTCGGAGCGACCGCCTCCGGCCCTTCGGGCTTCGCCTGGACGCTGGGCTTGGGCTTTACTCGCTCCTGAAGCTGGCTTGCCGCCGGACGGCCAGTCGCGGACTCGGTTTCGGTTGCCGTCGAGACTGGCTCGCTTGACGGCCTAGCGGGCTCTTCCAGAATCCGGCGACTCTCTTCGATCGGTTCCAGCAATACATCCGGAATGGCAACGGTCTCGGGAGGAATTCTCGCGCCGCTCGCCAGAAATGCCAGCAGGCTCGGCTGCCCGAGGAGCGCCCGCTTGTGCCCTGTTTCGAAGCCCCAGAAATAGGTTCCTCCGAGAACAAGACCGACTAGGATCGCAAGTCCCAGAACCTGCTTCAGACCGAATACGACCTCGATCTCGTCCTTGGACTTCGCCTTTCTAGGCATGCATCAATTCTACATTGAGAAAACAAAGCTCCTAGGCTTTGTTTGGTGGATTTCCTTGATCCGCCCACTTGGAAAGCCCGCGGAACAGGTCGATTGGGAGAGGCAGAACGATCGTGGTGTTCTTCTCGGCTCCAATCTCTGTCAGCGTCTGCAGGTAGCGCAGCGTAATCGAGGCCGGCTGGCTGCTCAGCGTCTCGGCAGCTTCCGTCAGCTTGGCGGCCGCCTGCATCTCGCCCTCGGCATGGATGACCTTCGCGCGCCGTTCCCGCTCGGCTTCCGCCTGCCGGGCGATCGCGCGGATCATTTGCTCGGGAAGGTCGACATGCTTGACTTCGACGATCTGGACCTTGATGCCCCACGTTCCCGTCTGTTCGTCGAGCGTCGCCTGCAACCTGGCATTCAGCTTCTCTCGCTGGCTCAGCAGTTCGTCCAGGTCGGCTTCTCCCAGCACCGAACGGAGGCGCGTTTGCGCCAGCTGCGAAGTGGCATGGACGTAATGCTTCACCTCGACGACTGACTTGGCCGGATCGAGCACTCGGAAGAAGACGACGGCGCTGACCTTGACGGTGACGTTGTCGCGGGTCACGACGTCCTGCGAAGGCACTTCGAGAGTCTCGACGCGCAGCGGGATGCGCACGATACGGTCGATGGGACGGAACACAAGGATGATGCCCGGGCCCTTGACATGTGGCAGGAGGCGACCGAGGCGGAAGATCACGCCCCGTTCGTACTCGGTCAGGATCTTGATGCTGTTGATCAAGTAGAGGCCGATGATGCCGATGATCACAAGTGTGAAGTTCATTTGAGGCTCCTTCGAGGCAGCTGCGCCCATCCGTCAAGCCCGCCCGACAAGGTCATCCCGGATCGACCCGCGCGACGGTCCGGCCAAGACGCCGGATGCTGTTTAGAATTCTAGCCGATCGTACGGGACCCCGCAGTGCAGCGCAGATCGGCCGGGGATTCGAGGCCCCGGATTCGATCAGGGGACGAGCCTCGACCGGCGTGCCCGGTGGATGATCTCGCCCGCAGGTCGCCGGTCGGACCTGGCGGCGACTTACCCGACGACGCGCAATTCCACTCCGTCCTGCCGCATGGCAGCCATCCCGCGAGGCGGGACGCCCGTAAGCACCGGGATGAACTGCATCACCGGAGTTTCGGTGCAGCACAGCCATCCGTCATCCGGAGCACTCGGCTACTCCAACTCACCGTTTTCGCCAACCGTGACGGTTCCTGTCGGGCGGAGGGGCATGGCGACAACGTCGCGCGCATGGCGACGTTCCCCGGCTCGGGCCAGCGCACCCTTGGCAACCAAGTCAGCGAGGTCACGTGTCGAGGTTGCGGGCGAGGCACCCGTGATCGTCCTATAGTTGCCTGCACTTAGGTCGGCGCCGAACCGATCATTTCCGTTCATGTTCGGGCTCGTCTCTCGGAAGCCGCTTTGGACTCTTGCCAAGACAATCCAAGCTAGTCGACGCTCTGGCGAGGCTCTACTTCAAGAGTCATTCCGTTCACGGACACGATGCGGACTCTCTGGCCTGCTGCCACGGCGGAATCCGATCGGGCGTTCCACAGTTCCCCGTGGACGAAGACCGTGCCATCGGGGTTGAGCTCGGATCGGGCGTCGCCGAACTCGCCGACCATCGCCTCGGAACCGGTGGTGACCTTGTACCGGAATGAGCGGATCGCCAGTTGCAGGAGGAATACACTGATCGCGGCGAACGGGAGCGTGATCGCCGCCGCGGGCACCCAGCCGATCTGGAGTTCGGGAACGTCGGTATCGACGAGGATGACGATGCCGAGGATCATCGCGATCACCCCGCCGGTTGCTAGGATCCCGTTCACCGGCGTCATCGCCTCGATGACGAAGAACGCGACCGCGAGCAGCATCAGCGCAACTCCGGCCAGATTGATCGGCAGGAGGGAGAGCGCCATCAGGCCCACGATGAGAAGGATCCCGCCGAGCACGCCCGGAACGATAAGCCCGGGGTTCGTGAATTCGATATAGACACCGGCGAGGCCGACCACCAGGACCAGCAGAGCGATGCTGGGGTTGACAAGCGGAAGCAGGACGCGCTGGCGCAAGTTGGGGGCATAGCCGTAAGTCTCCGCGCCAGCCAGGTTCAAGGTCTCCTCGGTCCCGTCGAATCGAACGATGCTGCGACCGTCGAGCTGGGCCAGCAAGTCATCGACATCCTTTGCGATCACCTCGATCAGATTCGCCTCGAGAGCGTCCTCCTCGGTAAACGACTTGCTCTCCAGGACCGCTTCGACGGCCAGTTCGCTGTTCCTGCCGCGCTTGTCCGTGACAGCCCGTAGCGAAGCCGCCGTGTCGTTCTCGATTTTCTGCTTCATCGTGCCTTCGATCTCGCCGCCCATTGCGAGAACCGGGTGAGCGGCACCAGTGTTGGTGCCGGGAGCCATTGCGGCGATATCGGCAGCGACCAAGATGATAAATCCGGCAGACGCCGCATGCCCGCCGCTAGGCGTGACATAGGTGATCACAGGAACCGGCGATGCCAGAATCGCTTGGACAATTTCGTTGGTCGCCTGGAGCAGTCCGCCCGGCGTGTTGATTCGCAGCACGACCGCAGCCGCCCCGGCTTCCTCGGCCTGGCTGAGTCCCTCGATCACGATCTCGCGTGTCAACGGGTGGACGGCGGTGTCCAAGTCGAGAACCAAGACACGCGCCCCCGGCTCGGCAGCCGAGATTCCGAGCAGCGCAAGCGTAGCCAGCACCACCCAGAAAGCAGGGCGAGAGGAGCGATTCGATTCCCAGGAGGCCTGCATTTCACACTCAGTGTAGTGCAGGCAGCCATCCGGGCGGATGGCAGCACTCCCGCCACTGCGGTATGGCAAGCGGTGCTGGAGGCCCCGGCGGCTCTGGCACGCACGACTGGGCATTGGAGCCGACAGGGTGAGTCGCTTGCACGTAAAATGGTTAATTCCTATGAAGTCTCTCGGACTTAGTTTCAGCAAGTCCGAGAAGGTGCTCGCGGCGCTCGCGGCTGCCACTCTAGTCCTCTGGCTCCTACAGCCGACGTTTTCGTTCCTCCAGCCGTACCGACAGTTCGCTCTCGCTCTCCTGCTGATCCTCGGCGGCCTGATCTCGATGATCCGCCTGACGGCGGTCGGGCAGTGGCTCGTCCGCAAGTTCCTCTGGAGGGTCCGGCACCGGATGGTCGCGGTGTTCTTCTTCGTCGGTGCGCTGCCGATCTCGATTGGCGCGCTGCTGGCGATCTGGGGGGTGCTCCTGCTGCTAGGTCCCTTGACCGCCTACATGGTCGCGACGCAGTTCCAGAGGCAGGTCGAGCGAATCCAAGCAACGGCCCAGCCATTGCTCTGGCAGCTCCGGGACGAACCGCAAGCCGGCCGGCTTGCAATACTCGAGCGCTTCCACGCACAAGCCGAGGAAACATTCCCGGGCATGGCGATCCAAGCCGACTTTCCAGCAGCGCGGATCTCTTTTCCGGAAGAGTCCCTGCCGGGGGAAATGCCGTCCAAGCTGCGGACAGAACGGACACTGGTGCGCGGGGAGGACGGACTGTATCTCGCGGCCTTCGCGGAGGAAGACCAGGCGGGCGGCAAGGTCGTCATCGTCGTCCCAGTGACACAGGAACTGATGCGGAGAATGATGCCTGGGCTCGGTGTCCTTGCTGTCAGTCTGGAGAGCTCCGAGGATGCCGCTCCAGGTGGCCGGTGGTCCTGAGTCCCGTCGTCGAAGCAGGACCCCAGATCGCGGAGGCCGGTGTGCCTCCCCCAGCGGCATCCTCTGGACTGGGGAGTCTATTGGCCCATTGAATCGCCAATCCTTGACTGGGAGACGGACCAGGTCGACACCGCCACCTATGTCCTGCAGACTCGGCTATCCGCCCTGTGGGGCACAATCTTCGCAAACCAGTCCGAAGCTACGTTCGGCCTGTTCACGCTCTTCGGCTATTTGCTCATGGCGGCATTCGGAGCAAGCGTGCTCGTGTCCTTGGTGATCGCCACCTCGCTGACACGGACGCTGACGCGCGCTGTAAACGACCTTTACCTCGGGACGAAGCACGTCAACGAAGGGGACTTCAGCTACAGGATTCCGGTCTCAGGGAGCGATCAGGTCAGCGACCTCTCGCGCTCGTTCAACGCGATGACCCAGTCGATCGAGGAACTGATCGAGGAATCGAAGCGCCGACAGCAGCTCGAGGCGGAACTCGAGATTGCGCGCGAGGTGCAGTCGAGGCTTTTCCCCGCAAAGCCGCCAAGGCTCGACGGCCTCGAAGTACTGGGCATCTGTCGGCCGGCCAGTTCGGTTTCCGGGGATTTCTTCGACTACGTGGATCTCGACAACCGCCGCTTGGCTATCAGTTTCGGCGACGTGTCGGGCAAGGGCATCTCGGCGGCGCTCGTGATGGCCTCGCTGCATTCGATCGTCCGCGCCCAGCTCGCGCTGCTCCACGGAGACAGCTCGCAGCCGCTCAAGCGCTCCGCAGCCAGGCTCGTCGAACGGGCCAACCTGCAACTCTGCGAGAGCACCGCGCCCGAGAAGTTCTCTACTCTGTTTTTTGGGGCCTACGACGCGCCAAGCGGCACGCTGGCCTACTCGAACGCGGGCCACCTGCCTCCGCTACTGCTTCGGAACGGCACAATGGAGCCGCTCGAAGTCAACGGGATGATCGTGGGAGCCTTCCCTTTCGCCGAGTACACCGCGACAACCCTGTCGCTGGAACGGGGCGATATCCTCGTTGCTTACACGGACGGAATTACGGAACCTGAGAACGGAGCTGGCGAGGAGTTCGGCGAGGAGCGCTTGCGCGAGGCGTTGAGCAAGAGCGCGGGCATGCCGCCGCGCGAGTTCATCCAAGGCGTGATGAACGAGGTGATCGCCTGGACCGGTGAATCGACGCTGCAGGACGACATGACGATGCTGGTGGTGAGGAAGCAATGAAGACTCGCGGGCCCATGCGCGTGCCCTTGCAGCGAAGTGTCGCGCTGGCCGTGCTCACGGCAAGCGTGCTGGCAGCAGGCACGCTGGGATTCCACTTCATCGAGGGAGAGGGCCTGTTCGACAGCTTCTACATGACGCTGATCACCCTGACGACCGTCGGCTATGAGGAGATCATCGATCTAAGCCAGGAAGGCCGCTACTTCAATGCGGTCCTCATCATGTCCGGATTTGGCATCGTGTTCATCGCCCTTGGCATGATGGCGGACACGCTGCTGCAACTTGAGTTGCACAATTTTTTCGACCAGAGAAGGACAAAACGCATGATCGACAAGATGTCCGGCCACTACATCGTTTGCGGATTGGGCCGCGTGGGAAGGGGCGTAATCCAGCGGCTTCAGCGGAGCGGAGTGAAGTTAGTAGCGATCGACAACGATATCTCGCACCAGAGCTGGGCGCTCGAGAACGATGTGCCGCTGCTGGTCGAGGACGCGACGCTCGACATCGTGCTGAAGAAGGCTGGCGCGAAACGCGCCAACGGCTTGGTCGCGGCCACTAGCAGTGACGCCGTGAATGTCTATATCACCCTTTCGGCACGCGTGATCAATCCGGACTTGCGGATCGGCGCGCGAGCGAGCGACGAGGAATCGAGCAAGAAGCTCAAGCAGGCCGGGGCGAACACAGTGTTCACCCCGTATTCCTTCACCGGCTACCGGATCGCCCAGGCCCTGCTTCGCCCCGAGGTCTCGAACTTCCTGGACATCGCGTCCGCGGTCGAGCATTCGGAAATGGATCTCGATATCGAGGAATACCACGTCACCGCGCGCAGCCGATGCAAAGGGAAGACAATCGGCGCATCCGGATTGACTGACGCGCTGGACGTAGTCGTGCTGGCAATCACCAAGTCGGGTGGGTCGCTCCGGTTCAACCCTCCGGCGGACACTTTCGTCGACTTGAAGGACGTGCTGATCGTGATGGGCCGGCGGGCGACGCTGGACCGGATGAAGCACGAAATGGGCGGCTGATGCTGCGTGTCCTGACAGCGGCCGAGATGCGCGAGGCGGATCGCGTTACGATTGTCGACCGCCAGGTTCCGAGCCTCGTGCTGATGGAGAACGCGGCATTCGCGGTCACCCAGCAGGTGGTCTCGATGTTCCCGGATCTATCGCGCGAAAAGGTGCTGGTGCTCTGCGGCAAGGGCAACAACGGGGGAGACGGTCTGGCGGTGGCCCGTCAGCTGATGCTGCAGTACCCTCGTCTGGACTTGACCGCAGTCCTGATCGCCGAACCGGACCGCCTCTCGCCGGATGCGCAGGCCAACTGGAGAATGCTGGCAGCCCAGGACTACGCACCGCGCGCCGCCCCCACCGGCAATGCATGGCGCGACCTGCTCCCCGAAATAGCGGACTCGACAGTCATAGTGGACGCCGTTCTCGGAACGGGACTGGCAGGACCCGCGCGCGGGATGCCGAAACGGGTGATCGCAGACGTCAATGCCGGCTTTCGCCGCGCGACGGTCGTCGCCGTGGACATGCCGTCCGGCCTAGGCAGCGATTCGGGCGATCTGCTCGGCGACTGCATGCGGGCCGCCTGCACTGTCACCTTCACCGCTCCAAAGGCGAGCCAGGTGATGCCGCCCTCGTGCGAACGAGTCGGAAACCTGAAAGTTGCCCGAATCGGCACGGCCGAATCCGTGCTAGAGGCGCTGCCCGGCCCTCGGATCATGCTGAGCGAGGCCGCCGACTCCGCAGAGTACGCGCGTCCCAGGATCCGGGCGGGACACAAGGGAAGCTACGGCCACGTGATCGCCATCGGAGGATCGCGATCGAAGCCCGGCGCGATTCTGATGGCGGGGACGGCTGCGCTGCGGGCCGGGGCTGGCCTCGTGACCGTCGCGACGGCCACAGGAGCTTCGGAAGCCGTCATCGCCGCGACGCCGGAGCTCATGCTGGAGCTGGGCCGGGAACTCGGTGACGGCTCGCTGGGGCCGAATTCGTTCGACGAGGGGATCTTCCGAGGAAAGACGGTCGCTGCCCTCGGACCCGGCCTCGGCAACTCGGATTCGAACCGCGCGCTGGCGCGGAAAGTCTACGAGGAGTGTCCGCTCCCCCTGGTGGTCGATGCGGACGGCCTCGCAGCGATCCGCCCGGCCAGTGCCGCTCCCCGATCCGCTCCGACCGTGCTGACGCCCCATCCCGGCGAAATGGCCCGCTTGGTCGGGACCGACACGGCGGATGTCCAGGCCAACCGGCTGCGCACGGTGCGGCAGGTTGCGGCGCAGACCGGGGCGTGCGTGGTGCTGAAGGGCCAGCGCTCGCTGATCGCTTCGCCGGACGGCGACGTGGCCGTCAACCCAACCGGCACGCCGGGCATGGCCACGGCGGGCGCGGGCGACATCCTCACCGGGATGATCGCCGGGTTGCTCGCTCAATATCCGGATCTGCCGGTCTTCCGGACCGTGGCCGCCGCGGTCTACCTGCACGGACTGGCGGGCGAGGTGGCGAGCGACGCGCTTTGCGAGCAGGGCGTGGTCGCTACCGACATCGGCCGGTACCTCGCGGATGCCCGGAGGGCCGTGGGCACGTGACCTTCAGGACAGCGTCAGCAGACGAGACCACCGCGGTCGGAGCGGAAATTGCAGCCCGCCTGAAGCCGCCGGCGGTCGTCATGCTGATCGGCGATCTCGGAGTGGGCAAGACCACGATGGCGAAGGGAATCGTGGCCGCACTCGGCGTCGCACCTGCCGAGGAGGTGCTCAGCCCGACGTTCTCGCTCGTCCACGAATACGCAGGGGACCCGAAGGTCTATCACCTCGATCTCTTCCGGCTCGACACGGTGCCCGAGATCGAGACGCTGGGCTTGGAGGACCTCTGGGAAGAGCGCGCCATCGTAATCATCGAATGGGGGGAGAAGTTCGACCGGCAACTTCCCGGCGAGAGGCTCGAAGTGCGCATGGAGTACGACGGCGAGGATACGCGGCTCATTCGGCTCGATGGGCCGGCGAGCATCCGAAAATGGCCGGTTCCTGTATCGGTATAATTCCCAACAAGCCATGATCGCAGCGTTGCGCGGCAAGGTGGCCGAGAAGCAGGCCGGCAAGATCGTATTGGATGTCGGCGGGGTCGGGTACGAGATCGCCATCCCTGTCGAGACCTACAGCCGCCTCGGCGAGCAGGGCGAGGACGTCTACCTTCATATCCACACGCACGTGCGCGAGAACGTTCTGTCGCTGTTCGGCTTTCACAACCGCGGTGACAAGGAACTGTTCGAGAGATTCCTCGATGTCAGCGGCGTGGGCCCGCGCCTGGCCCTGACTCTGCTCTCGGGCCTGTCCACGCCCGAACTGCTAGGCGCGATCCGTTCCGGCGACTCGAAGAGACTCGTCCGGATTCCGGGCGTGGGCAAGAAGACCGGCGAGCGGATTGTCCTAGAATTGAAGGACAAGCTCGGGGCTATCGACACTGGCGAGGACGGTGCCGGCGATGGCACCGTTGCGGTGGAGGAAGACGTTATCTCCGTTCTGGTCAATCTCGGCTGCAGTCAGGACTCGGCGGTCCGGGGCGTGCGTGCCGCCAGGAAGAAGGGAGCTCCCGCCGAGTTCGAGATACTGTTCCGCCTGGCAATGGAATCGATGAAGCGCTAGCAGCCCCCATGGCCAGAAAGCGCATCGTCAGCCCGGACCGGTCGGACGAGGATCGGCTGTCCGATCTGGCGTTGCGACCGCAGCATCTCGACGAGTTCATCGGCCAGAGCACGCTCAAGGAGAATCTAAGCATCGCGATCGAAGCCGCCCGCAAGCGGAAAGACGCGCTCGATCACGTCCTTCTGTACGGCCCGCCAGGACTCGGCAAGACCACCCTGGCAACGATCATTGCCAACGAGATGGGAGTGCACCCGGACTACACCTCGGGCCCGGTCCTGCAAAAGAAGCTCGATCTGACGGGAATGCTGACTACGATGAAGGAACGGCAGGTATTCTTCATCGACGAGATCCACCGACTGCTCCCAGACGTTGAGGAGATGCTCTATTCGGCGCTGGAGGACTTCCGGGTCGACCTGATCGTGGGCACGGGCCCGGGCGCGCGCATGCACTCGCTTCCCGTGTCTCCCTTCACTGCGATCGGAGCCACGACCAGGCAGGGCCTCATCAGCGCTCCCTTGCGGGCGCGTTTCGGCATCACGCTGCGCATCAATCCGTATGACACCGTGGACTTGACCCGGATCGTGTTCCGGTCGGCCGGGCTGCTCGGCGTGGAAGTCGCGGACGAAGCCGCGGAAGAGATTGCGCGGAGATCCCGCGGCACGCCCCGCATTGCAAACCGATTGCTGCGGCGGGTCCGGGACTATTCCGAGGTGCGGGCGGATGGACGTGTCGATCAGGAGATCGCCTCGACCGCCCTCGATATGCTGGAAGTAGATCCGCTGGGACTCGACGAGATCGATCGCAAGATTATGGAAACGATTCTAGGCAAATACGCCGGCGGCCCAGTCGGTCTGAACACGATCTCAGCTTCGGTCGGCGAGGACGCGAGTACCATCGAAGAAGTCTACGAGCCGTACCTCATGCAGCTCGGATTCCTCGACCGGACGCACCGTGGCCGGGTTGGAACTCTGGGTGCGTTCGAGCATTTCAACTTTCAACCGCCCCCAGGCCGGCAACCTACGCTGGGATTCTAGAGGTCCGCTCGTGAGGAAGGCACCGCATTACATCGCGATCGAAGGGCCGCTCCGAGTCGGCAAGACCAAGCTTGCGGTTGCGCTGGCGAAAGACATCCGCGGGCGCGAAATCCTCGACTCCGAGGCCAACCCGCACCTGGAAGGCTTCTACCGGGGCCGAGCGGGCGCAGCGTTCCGGGCCCAGATGCACTTTCTGATCGGCCGGTACCACCAGCTCTCGGAGGCCGACATCGAGCGATCGCACATCCCTGTCGTCACGGACTACCTGTTCGAGAAGGACAAGCTGTTTGCGTACCTCAATCTTGACGACGACGAGATCTCAATCTACAACCCCTACTACAAGCTCTTTAAGAGCCAGCTTCCGGTTCCCGACCTGACGGTCTACCTGAAGACAACGCCGGAGCTTCTCCGCACCCGGCTGGCAGTCGGGAAGGCCGGGCTAGAGGCGAGAATCTCAGACGCGTACCTGGAAGGCGCAGTGCAGGCCTACGACCACTTCTTCAGCCGGTACAAGTCCGCCGACGTGCTTGTCGTCGACGCCGACCAAACCGACATCCTTAACAACCCTGACGATCTCGAGAACCTGCTCGCGGAATTGAGCAAGCCCGTCACTGGAACCCAGTTCTTCCTGCCGCTGGGATCGTAGGCAAGCAGTCCGTCGCGCGATCCCGCGCAGCCGGCAGGGCTAAGCAATCCACACTTCACCGCCATGCTGTTCGACTGGACTACCCTCTTTGCTGCCTTCGGCGGCGGCCTGTTCGCCGCCGCCATCGGCACCCTGCCTTCGTTCGTGTTCACCGGCCTCCTCGTTCTCGCGGGCGCAGCGGTAGCAGCCTCAGGGGGAGGAACGGAAATGCTGACGCAGGTCGCTTTCGGACCAGTCTTCGGGCCCCACATCGCATTCGGCGGGGGCGTGGCGGCGACAGCGTACGCATGCCGTCGCGGCTTGATTCCGAGCGGGAGGGAGATCACGCGGCCCTTGATGGGTCTCGACCGGCCCGACGTGCTGATCGTCGGAGGCTGCTTCGGCGCCTTGGGCTACGTGCTCAATGCCGGATGGCAACTCGCCGGTTTGGGGCCTAGGACGGACACGATCGCAATGACTGTAGTGGTTTCCGCGATGATCGCTCGGGTCGCGTTCGGTCGCAGCGGCCTAGCGAGCAAGCAGTTCAATCCGGACGACAAGTCGAACTGGGTGCGGCACCAGGAACGGCCGGCTCAATTCATCACCATCGGGCTGGGTGTTGGCCTGCTGTCGGCATTCCTCGCCCTCACCTTCGGCCCGGACCGAGGAGGGGACGTTCTCGGTTTCGGAATCGCCGCCTCGACCTTGGTGTTCTCGCAGTTCGGACTCAAGACGCCGGTAACCCATCACATGGCACTGCCAGCAGCCGCAGGGGCGCTCGCATCGGGGGATCTCCTGGTCGGAACCGCGTTCGGAATCGTGGGAGCGTTCGCGGGAGAGGGCTTCTCGCGCGTCTTCCACCAGCACGGCGACACCCACGTCGATCCGCCTGCGGCAGGCATCGCTATAACCATCGTGCTGGTCCGATTGATCTGGCCCGTCGCTCCGCTCTAGCACGGATTCGATTGGGGCAGGAATGGCCGGATGCCCCTCGCACGGTACGGGCGGGCCGATTCGGGATCCGAGGTCGCGTTGTATGATTAGAGGCGTCCCATGGGTTCGCGCTTCAAGTTCAGCGTTATCTGCAGTTCCTTTCTGATCACGATCCTGCTCGTCTTAGGAGCCGTTCTCGGCAAAAGCGAGGAGCAGGAGGGCGCGTACCGGCCTCTCGCTGTCTACACCGAGATCCTGGCGAGGATCAAGAGCGACTACGTAGAGGAGCCCGACATCCTCAAGGTCACTCAGGGAGCGCTCCAAGGACTGGTGGAATACCTCGATCCGGTTTCGAGCTACCTTGTTCCGGAGCAGTTCGCCGAGTACCAAGCCGCCCGGGATTCCATCGATGGCGGCAGCGGGCTTTCCACGGGCATGATCGTCCGGAAGCAAGGGGCGTACACAAGCGTCCTAGCGGTGCTGCCGGAGTCGCCGGCGGCCAAGGCGGGCATCCGAGCAGACGACCTCCTCGACGCAATCGACAACATCAGCACGCGCGTCATGCCGCCTGCCTACCTGCTGTCAAGGCTGAGCGGCGAGCCGGGCACCAGCGTCACCGTAATGGTTCGATCCTCGTCGGACTACGATTCGCCGGTCGAGCACACCCTCGTGCGATCCCCGCCCGTCCTGCCAGCCGTGCAGTCCAGCCTGCGCGATGACGGCATCGGCTATGTGGACGCCGACGTCCTCGGCGCGGAGCAAGTGGACCAAGTCGCCGCCGCAATCAAGAGCCTCGAATCCCAGGGAGCCACCAAGCTGATTCTCGACCTGCGAGGAAACGCTCTGGGAACGCCGGAAGAAGGGATTGCGCTCGCTAACCTGCTAATCGACGAAGGCCCGATCACGACGCTGAAGGGGCAGAACTTCTCGGAAAAGGCTTTCAACGCCAGCCCTGACACCACGGTAACCTCGCTTCCGATTGCGGTCATCGTCGACCGACCGACAGCGGGAGGGGCCGAGATTGCCGCGGCAGCGATCCAGCAGAGCAAGCGCGGCGAGGTGGTCGGAGAGGGAACGTCGGGCCTCGCGGCCCTGCAGGAGACAATCAGCCTGGACGACGGCGCTGCCCTGATCCTTTCCGTGGCGAACTACCACGGTCCGGGCGGCGAGGCAATCCATAACGAAGGGGTAGAACCCGACCGCATTGTGACGCCGCGCGCACTGCGCCGATACCGGGATGCCCAGCGTCGGGTATTCGATTCGCCCGAAGCCCAGCAGAAGGCCGCGGAAGAAGCCGGCGATCCGTTCCTCGACAAGGCTATCGAGGTCCTGGGCGGGTCCGTCTGACCCGGACGCGGGATACGCTACCCCCTCATTGCACCAGGTCGGCCCGGTTGACCGGCATGTCCTTGGGATTGTCGATGCGGATCTCGCCGAAGGTCGACTCGTACTGAGCGATGTTCTGCGCGAGAACGAGATGCAGCGCCTTGGCCTGCTGCGGACTCATGTAGACGCCTTGAAACGAGGAGAACGTCACATCGTTGGCGCCGCCGAGCTTGAGCCGACCGAATTGCAGGAAGAAATCCCAAATGCTGACGTTGACCTGGACGCTATTGGCGTATTCCTCGCGATAGTCCTCCTGTCGCACCACGCGAACCTTGTCGGGCTGGAGTCGCTCCGGTGCGGTTCCGGCTGCGGGCTTCTTATCCATTTCCGTATTATGCAACGCCGACCGTCCCCTGCCTCGCCTTTGGTAAGTTGAAGGGCCCGCGTGTTCCAACGCAACCAGCAGCGCTCGATCCTGCTCTTCGCCGCCGCCGACACGATCCTCGCGACAATCGCGTTCGCAGGCGCATTCTGGACTCGCTCGGCCCTGCCGATGCGGGAGTTCCACCTGGAGCCGTCCGCCAAGATACTTGTGCTGATCGCCTCGGCCGTCGCGGTCGTAGCGACTGGACGGGCCGTCGGCACGTACACCCGGCTCTACGCGGCTCGCCGCTCGGGAACGATCGGCGTCACGCTCAAGCAGGCTCTGATCGCGGCTCCGGCGCTCCTCGCGTTCCTCTACCTGCTCAATCTCGACGTACCCGTCAGCCGCCTCTTCCTATTGCTGTACTTCGGTTACCTGACGACGCTGCAACTCGTGCAGCGCGTTCTCGCGGAACGGTTCCGCGGGAGCGTACGCCGGGCGCTGGGCGCCGTGACTTCCGTCGTGGTCGTCGGGGACGGCGACAAGGCCCTGGACGTGGCCCGGGAACTCGAAGCTTCGGAGCGGCACGGCCTTCGACTGCTGGCAATCGTGGATTGCGACGAGCGACTGGGATCTGTTGTCAAGCTGACCCGTGCCTACCATGTGCGCACACTCGACGAACTGCCCGCAATGCTGTCGTCGCAGGCGATCGACGAGGTGCTCTTCGTGGTCTCGAGCCAGCGGCTCCGGTCCCTGGAAGGGATCTTCGTGCTATGCGACGAGCACGGCATCAAGACGCGCGTGGCCGCTGACTTCTTTCCCCACGTGCACAGCCGCGTTCATTTCGACCGGCTTGGAGAGCGCCCGCTGCTGACGTTCTCGATCGCGCCGGCCGACGATCTCCAGCTTCTAGCCAAGCGCTGCCTCGACACGCTCCTCGCAGCCGGCAGCCTCGCGGTGCTGAGCGTTCCACTAGCCGTGGTCAGCTTGCTCGTCAAACTGACGTCGGATGGTCCAGTGCTGTTCAGGCAGCAGCGCTGCGGCCTAAACGGAAGGCTGTTCACGTGCTACAAGTTCCGCTCGATGGTCGAAGGGGCAGAATCGCGTCGCCAGGAACTCGAGCATCTCAATGAGAAGAACGGGCCGGCGTTCAAGATTCGGAACGATCCCAGGCTCACTCCGATCGGCGGGTTCCTTCGTCGATTCTCGATCGACGAGTGGCCGCAGTTCTGGAACGTCCTGCGCGGGGACATGTCGTTTGTCGGACCTCGCCCGGCGGTGCCGTCGGAAGTCAGCCAGTACGAGATCTGGCAGCGCCGCAGGCTGCGCATGCGGCCCGGCCTGACTTGCCTGTGGGCGATCCGCGGACGCGACCGGCTCGATTTCGACAGCTGGATGCAAATGGATCTGGAGTACATCGACAACTGGTCCCTGCTGCTTGACCTGAAGATCCTGACCTTCACCGTGCCGGTCGTGCTGGCCGGGAGGGACGCGAACTGATCCCGCCCGGGGTCCTCCAATCCGGCAGGCGCTGCCGGGCTCGGGATCCAAGGCGCCTTGCTATGCTCGTAGGCGCTTCACGGGTACCGCAATGCACGTCACCGCCTTACGATTCCTCGCCACATTGCTATTTGCCGCAGCGCTTCTCTGGGGCCAATCGTCGACGCAAACGACCCTCCGCAACCCGCCTTCTGGGGCTAGTCACGCCCTTCTCGTGACGTTCGGCATCGGAGACAAGTCCGAGACCGGATGGGACGGTAGCCTCGCGGTCCGCGACGGCGAGCTGGTCGAATTGATCGGCTACGAGATGGGGCTCGGCGACATCATTCACCCTCCGAGACGGTGGGAGATGACCACGCGTGCCGCATTTCCGTTCAACCGCCGTAACCACGACGAGGACATCCTAGTGGATCTCCCTGCCGACACGTACCTAACGCCGCGATTCTACGTGTACCTGAAGGGTTCGTCTGCCACGGAGATCGCGTTCGCAACCGAGCAAGGGGACTTCGCCGTGCGTATCGGGGACGTGCCCCAAGCGGGCAGCGTCGCGTTCCTGGACGGCCGGGCAAGCGTCAAGCGAGCTCCGATGGCGATGCTGCTCGGACGGGGGGAGGAGGGCCCGCCGGACGAGAGGCTGACGGACAACGACTTCGCCTCGATGGAAGTCGCTTCGGACGACACGATCTGGGTGGCCTACAGCGGGTTCTCCGGGGGAACCGACCGGGTCTACGCCGACCGCATCCTGCCCGGCCAGGCCGCGGGGGCAGGCGGGGGGCCGCACGCCGTGAGCCGGGCCGGCGGCGACGTCTACCGGACGGCTGTCGCGGAAGACGCGGAGGGCAAGATCTGGGTGGTCTGGTCGGAACAGGTCGATGGCAACTGGGACCTACGTGCCCGCGCGTTTGACGGCGAGGGATGGGGCTCGATCAACCGGCTCACCTCGGCCTCCCAGCCCGACATCCACCACCGGGCCGTGCGGGATGAGTCCGGGAGGATCCACCTGGTCTGGCAGGGAGCTCGCGGAAACCGGTTCGGGATCTTCCACATGAGCTACGACGTCGGCTCGGGATGGAGCGAGTCGACTCGCGTGAGTTCTTCGAACGCCGGCAACTGCTGGGAGCCTTCGGTCGTCACCGACAGCAACGGCACAGTATACGTGGCGTGGGACCAGTACAGCGAGGCTACGGGCTACGACATCTTCCTGGCAAGGATGGCCGGCCCGTCCTGGGACGCCCCGCGCCCCGTCGCTCGCACCGGACGGTTCGAAGCCTACGTCACGCTGGCAGCGGACATGCAGGACCGGGTCTGGATGGCCTGGCACGAATCCGGCATTAACTGGGGGAAGGACTGGGGCTACCCGTTTGACATCCAAGCGAACGCAACCGGATTGTACAACTCGCGCAGTATCCGTATGGCGGTGTACGACCGAGGCCAGTTGCGAGCGCCGGCCAAGAGCCTGGAGTCTTCCCTTCCCGACCCAGGGCCCGGCAACAATTTCTACGAGTACCCGCAGCTGGCTGTCGACGGAGCCAATCGAGTCTGGGCGCTGTTCCGCCACAGGCGGCCGATGCAGCACAACGTCTACTGGCGGACGCCCTCGCACCACGCACTGTGGGAAATCTACGCCAGCTTCTACGACGGGGGCAAGTGGTCGCCGATGGTTCTGCTGCCCTACTCGACCGGCCGAACCGACATGAGAGTCGAGGCCGAGCCCGATTCCGCTGGGCGGCTTGTCGCCGCATATCCCACCGACCGGCGCAGCTTTCGCGACTTTGTCAACGCCATGCTCGATGTTTTCGCCGTGCGCCTGCCCGCCCCGGACGGAACGGTGGCCTCCCACCAATTGGGAGCCTTCCGCCCCCCGCCGGCGGAGGCCGCCCGGCAGCCCCCGAACCGACCCTCGCGAGAAATGGCCGCCAGCGAACCGGTCCACCCGAACGACGAGCAGGACGTGGCCCGCATCCGGAGCTACGTCTACGACGTAGGCGGGAGGCGCTACAAGATCTACCGAGGCGACATGCACCGTCACACGGAGATCTCCTGGGACGGCTACAACGACGGCTCGACAGAGGATACGTACCGATACGCGATTGACCCGGGAGCGCTTGATTTCCTAGCCATCACCGAGCATAACTTCGGGGTCGCGGACGAGTACGACTGGTTCCGCAGCCAGAAATACGTGGACATCTTCCGCGTGGGGTCGACCTTCGTGCCGCTCTACGCGTACGAGCGCTCGATCAAATACCCGAACGGCCACCGCAATGTCGTCTTCCCCTACCGGGGCGCGCCGATTCTCGACTACCAGCACTACGAATGGTCGTCAAGCCCTAGCTACGCGCGCCAAGGCGCGGAGCGATTCTTCGCCTACCTGCGCAAGTACAAGGGGATTGCCATGGCGCACACGTCGGGAACGGACATGGGCACGGACTGGGCCGACTACGACCCGGAGGTCGAGCCGATCGTGGAGATCTACCAGAGCGACCGCAACAGTTACGAATGCGAGGGGTGCTGGCGTTCCGCGCCGGTCGACGAGATCCGGAAGCAGTTCGGCGGATACCGGCCCGACGGCATGGTCTCGGCCGCATGGGCCAAGGGCTACCGTCTCGGCGTCCAAGCCAGTTCGGACCACCTCGCCACGCATACTTCGTACTCGATGCTCCTAGCCGAGGACAACTCGCGCAACGGCCTGGTCAGCGCGATCCGTGCGCGACGCACCTACGGCGCTACGGACAACATCATCGTGGACTTCCGGCTGGTCGACGGCGGTCGGGAGTACCTCATGGGGGAGGAAGCCGCGATCGCAGGAACGCCGACGTTCCAGGTGCATATCGAAGGTACGGACAAGGTGGGCGAAGTGGAGATCGTCAAGAATAACGGCGCCGTCTATCGGCAGACGCCCGGAACGCAGGCCGTTGACTTCGAGTACCGGGACAGCGACGCGCCAGGCGAGGAAGCGGACTTCTACTACGTGCGAGTTCGGCAATCCGACCGCGACAAGCAAGTTGCGTGGAGCTCACCCATCTGGGTGACAGCCAAATGACGCACCGCAGCTGCGCCAGGGCGCGACCCGAACCGAGTCCGCCCCTGCGGCACGTTGCAAGAGAACTGCCGGCTCTTCGCGCTAGACAGCGAATCCGTGCTGCTTGCGATGGTGGGCGCCGTCGAAGTTCTGGGTAGATTTGAACTTCTCGTGCCTGCCGTCACCGGCAACATCGGCCACCTTGGCCAGCAAGACCGCCTTCGACTCGTCGCTCATTGGCTTGAAATCCCGACCGATCTCGATTTCCGCCAGCAATTCCTCCATAGAGACGATGCCGACGACTAGCGTGGAAACCGGAAGGCTTAGGGAGTAGCGCCGGCACTCCTGATGCGTTGCTGCGGTATGGGTGGGAATCTCGCCTCTGGGCCCGCCACCGCCGAGGCTCTTCATGCCCACCACGCCCACGTCGCGGGCAAGACACACGGGGAGAGCTTCCTTCTGGAAGCTGCGGTAGTGCGCATCCAGCACGTTGATCGGCATCTGCGCGGTGGCCCAGTCGTACGGCTTGTTGAGCATCTTTACGTGGATGCTGGGATCCTTGTGCCCGGTGAAGCCGATGTGCCGCACCTTGCCTGCCTTCTGGGCTTCCAGGGCCGCCTTGAGGCCGCCTTTCTCGAAGACCCAGTCAGGATCGGAATCGTAGACCATCTCGTGGAACTGCCAGAGGTCGATCCGATCCGTCTTCAGGCGCCGCAGGCTGTCATCGAGATTGCTCATAGAGCCCTTGTAGTCGCGCTCGCAGTTCTTGGTCATCAGGAAAACCTTGTCCCGCTTACCCCCCTCGGCCAGCGCACGGCCCATGAGCTCCTCGGATCCGCCGTCGTGGTAATCCCACGCGTTGTCGAAGAAGGTCATCCCTTCGTCGATCGCGGCATGCATGATACGGACCGCCTCGTTCTTGTCCTCGACCGCACCGATGTGCCAGCCTCCGAGGCAAAGGATCGAGACCTGCTCGTCGGTTCGGCCGAGCCGACGGGTTGGCAGTCCGTTCGGGCTGTCCTGCTGCGCGAGCGCCTGCTGGGCCATAGCGACAGCGGCGGCGCTTCCGAACATCCCTTGGAAAAACGAGCGGCGAGTTGCGTCGAGCGGCATACTGATCCCTCCTGTGCCGGGCAAGTAGATGCCTTATCGTACAGGATTTGCAGCACGCGGCATCGAGAAATGGCTTAGCATGCCGCACGAATCGAGCCTCGCCGGGAAGCATCCGGGTCATCTGGCGGGACTTGCGTTCATTACAAGGATGTGGCCGAATCTGTCGCAGTCTCAGGCATGGAAGCGAGAGATGGGGTGGCAGATGGGGCCCACGAGTAAGGCGCGCGCGATGATCAGTTTCCCGCCGGATGCCTAACCAACTCTCGAAGACATCGCAAAGAGGAAGAAGGATTCGAGCGCGTAGGTAGTGCGCAGAGCCATCGAACAGCACCTCGAGGACATATGGCAGCTATTCGCGACGAGGGCAGGCCTCCCGTCATGGGAGCCACGACAATGGCCAGTGTCGTGGTTCCGGAAGGCACTGGGCGAGCCCGACGGGGAGAGATAGCACCCGGTCGCCAGGCCGGTTTGCGACTTGCCGCAGAGCGTGCGCCTGCTCGGGGCGCTCGTGACGTGCGAGACAACCGAGCTTGTTTAAGCCCGGACCAGTCCTGCGCCACCCGCGGCAGGGCGTCCAATATCAAGGCCGAATCGCTGCGGCTGTGCGATTTCACAGACTCAACTCTCGGACCGCGCGGCCACGACCCGGTCAGTCGCTGAAATCGTCTTCGGAGTCACCAAATAGATCGACCAATGGAGTGTTTACGTAGTAGTTTGCCCTGCCCGCAGATCTCTTGCTGACAAAGCCCTCCTCCGCAAGTATGTCCAGATATCGCGCCGCTGTCTGGCGAGCCACCTGCAAATCGTGCCGAACGAAATCGATCTTCGTGTACGGGTGACGGAAGAGATTGTTCAGCAGCTCTTGGGAGTATATCCTAGGCAGTCTATTTCGGATTGCGTGCTTGTACTCCGCCATAAGAGCACGGATTCGTTCAACAAGCGTCAATGTCTGGCGGGACGTGGCTGCGATTGCATCCAGCATGTAGATCAACCAGCTTTCCCAGTTCCCGTCGTCGCGCACAGCCTGGATGTGTCGGTAGTATTGGACCTTTGATCGGGTGATAACTCTGCTTAGGTAGAGAATTGGGATTTCGAGCAGCCCGCAACGGACAAGGTACAGCACGTTGAGGATACGTCCGACCCTCCCGTTTCCGTCCGAGAACGGATGGATGCTCTCGAATTGATGGTGAATGACCGCCATTTTCACCAGCGGGTCCAGCGAAGACAAGCTGTCGTCATTGATGAATCGCTCGAGCTCACCCATCTTTTCCATAATCTCGCTCGCATCTTGGGGCGGAACGTATATGATCTCGCCGGTGTAAGCGTTCGCGATCACCGTCCCTTCCTCAACGCGAAAGCCATCGTCACGAGATTTCACCACTCGGTAGATGTCGATCAAGAGGTCGTTGGTCAGGCGGCTGTCGCCCAGCCGAAGCTGATCGAAACCTCTCTTGACCGCACTGCGGTAGCGGGCGACTTCCTTGGCAGCCGGGTCCCTGAACGTGTCCGGGAATAGATCTACTTGGAACAAGTGGTCTTGAGTGGTGACGATGTTCTCGATTTCGCAGCTCGCCCGAGCCTCTTGGAGTGTCAGGGTGTCAAGGAGGATCGTTGGGTTTGGAACGGAAATCGCCCGTCCCTTCAGCTCCGCCAGATGCCTGTGGGCGAGTGCAGACGCCCTAAGGACAGAAGGAGTTTCAATCTCGACCGGTGGTGGCAGCGTCGGAAGGCGGTAGGTTGGCTGCAACATGCCGGTTCGCGAGGGCGAGGACTAGAGACACAACTTACCATGTCGGCGATGACGCGTCAAGGTTTCGCCGTTTTCCTAACACATCGGGCATGACCTGTCAGCCTTCTTGCCATGTCGGCGATGACGTGTCAAGGTTTCGCCGCTTTCCTGACACATCGGGCATGACCTGTCACCTTTCTTGCCATGTCGGCGATGACGTGTCAAGGTTTCGCCGCTTTCTTGACAGACCGGTGGGCAACTCCGATACGTCGGGGAGTCGTGGGCCTCAGCTGGTGCGGTCGGCACCAATTCCGCGATTCCTTGGAATGCCGGGGCGGGGACCGAGAATGGCCTGCAACATGGCACTTACAGCTGCCGGCGCACACTATTCACGAACGCTAGTCGCACCTGGTTCGCCGCGAAGCTCGTGCAGATCGTGAGGTCCATCTGCACGCGCCGCTTCATTTCCTTGATCCGGTTCTCCAAGTCCACGGCGTTCTGTCAAACGCAGGCTTCGACGCGAGGGCGGACTTGAATATGTCTGCGCGACATTGGTGCGGAGTTTCCAACAGCCGCCTGCACTTGGAGTCGCGGCGGTCTTCAGATCCGCGCCCTCCACCCTTCACCTGTGGCGCACACCCTGTCGACGGAACTGGCAGGTGCGATTGCCTTCCGCATTGCGAAGTGTCGCTTGGCGGTGCTGTAATCCACTTGATGGAAGCGTTTCGCCTACCCACCCCTGACCCGACAGCACCGGGGCAAGTCCAGTGAATGTATCGCGCGCTATCGCGAAGATGCTTAAGCAGGAAGGGGTCGACCGCCTCTTCGCCTATCCTGTCAATCCGGTCATCGAGAGCTGCGCCGAAGAGGACATCCGCACCGTCATCGTGCGCCAGGAGCGCACTGGCCTGCACATGGCGGACGCCGTGGGCAGGATCAGTTCCGGACGGAAGGTCGGAGTCTTCGCGATGCAGCACGGCCCTGGCGTGGAGAATTCGTTCGGCGGCGTCGCGCAGGCATTCAGCGAATCCGTCCCGATGGTTGTCCTGCCAGCCGGCTACCCTCGCGGCCGGACAAACGTGCAGCCGAACTTTAGCTCCTTGGTGAACTTCCAAAGCGTTACCAAGTCAGTCGAGCAGGTCACGCTCGCAACCGAAGTGCCCAACGCGCTTCGCCGCGCCTTCACTCAGGCGAAGAACGGGCGGCCAGGCCCCTGCATGGTGGAAATTCCGTGGGATCTCTTCAGCGAGGAATACCCCGGCGAACCTGACTACCGCCCGTCGATCCGGACTCTGAGCGCCCCGGACCCCGCTGCCGTGCGGGAGGCCGCGAAGATACTCGTCGAAGCGGACCTGCCCGTGATCTACGCCGGCCAGGGTGTCCACTACGCCATGGCCTGGGGCGAATTGCGCGATCTGGCCGACCTTCTCGAGGCACCGGTCACCACTAGCATCGAAGGCAAGAGCGCGTTTCCGGAGACGCACGCTCTGTCGCTGCAGTCTGGTGGACGGGCGTACTCGCAGGAAATGGACGAGTTCCTCCGTCGCGCCGACGTCGTGTTCGGCATCGGCGCCAGCTTCACTCAGACAGCGTTCGGCATCCCTTGGGGAAGATACGTCGCGGACACAACCGTGATCCAAGCGACTGTCGACACCGCGGACCTTCACAAGGATGTCCCGATAGACCTCGGCTTGGTCGGCGACGCTCGGTTCACGCTAGCCGCGCTTGTCGAAGAAGTTCGCCGCTTGATCTCAAGGCCCCGAGGCCGGGCCCCTCAGATCGCGGCCGAGATCGCGGCGCAGCACGCGAAATGGCGCGCGGAATGGAACAAGAAGCTGGACTCTTCTGGAACTCCCATCAACCCGTATCGTGTCATCCGTGATCTCATGCAAACGGTGGATCGCGACAACACGATCATCACGCACGACGCAGGCAGCCCTAGGGACCAGCTCACGCCGTTCTGGGAAACCGAAGTGCCGCTGAGCTATATCGGCTGGGGGAAGACAACGCAGCTCGGGTACGGGCTCGGACTCACGATGGGGGCGAAGCTGGAGCATCCCGAGAAGCTCTGCATCAACTGGTGGGGCGATGCGGCGATCGGCTTTACGGGAATGGACTTCGAGACGGCAGTGAGGGAGCGAATCCCGATCCTGTCGGTCCTGTCCAACAACTTCTCCATGGCGATTGAACTGCCGATCATGAGAACGGCGACGAAGAAGTACCGCAGCACAGACATCTCCGGCAACTACGCGGAATTCGCCAACGCACTCGGCGGTTACGGGGAACGCATCACGGCGCCATCTGAAATTGTCCCCGCGATCAGGCGCGGGATCGCCAAGACAGAGGAGGGCGTGCCGACGCTGCTGGAGTTCATCACGTCACAAGAACAAGAGATCTCACGGTTTGCGTAGGCACGGCTCGCAGACGGTGAGGGATGGACACCCAAGCGCCCTGGGGCGAGCAGCACGAAATCGGCCGGCGCACACCAAAGGAACAGGCCGAGACCATCGGCGGTGCGGCTTCGACCGATGTCGACCTCTCGTCTTTGCCGGGCTCCAAGCCATGCCCAGGAAGCCAGCGGCTTAGCGCCGGTGCCCAAGCACTGCGCTCTAGCCGAGTCGCGAGCTATGGATCGGAGTTGCCCTGCCGTGCCATCTGCAACTGGCCCAGCTCTCGTGCGAGCGATTCCTTTCGTCGGAATTCCTCCGTCGTCTCGCTAGGATTCCAGTACCAGGGGTGGTCGACATGCTCGCGGCGCATGATCCGCTCTATCTCGGCAACAACCTCTGGGTAGGTATTGGCCAGGTCGCGCTCACAGTGGACGTCTTCTTCGACTAGAAACAGCTCCGTCGGCTCGTCGGGAGTTGCACGATAGGCCTTCCAAGGACCCTTGCGCACTGCCTGTTCCCTTGCATTCTCCCAGTACAGGGGTCTGGCCGACGGGAAGGTGCCTGGATTGCCGCTCAAGATCGGGACCAGGCTGGTCCCGTCGTTCGTTGGCACGGACGCCGTCCCTGCCAGCTCCGCGAATGTCGGCAGCAGGTCAACGAGCCAAACGGGTGCGCTAGAAACGCCGGCCTGGATGGCTGCGGGCCAGTTCACGAAGAACGGAACGCGAATTCCTCCTTCCAGCAAGGAGAACTTCCCGCCCCGGAAGGGTCCCTTGTTTCGAAAGAACGGATCGTCTGGCCAGTTCGCCTCCTGATTCCCGCGTGCAAAGTACCCGCACATCGAGTAGCCGTTATCCGAGGCGAAAACGATAAGCGTTCGGTCCCGGATTCCGAGGTCTCCGACCAAGTCAACAAGCTCGCCCGCGAACGAGTCGATCCGAAGCACCATCGAGGCCCACTCTTTATGGGCTGTCGTTGGGAAGTCCGAGCGATCCAGAAGCGGGCCGAGGCTGTCGGTCACGACCGGACCGTGGGGCAATTGCGTTGCGAAGTACAGGAAGAACGGTCGGTCTCGATTGCTACGCACGAAGGCGATCGCGGCATCCTCGAGCACAGCCTCCGAATAGACCGCCTTCGAACGGTCAGAGATGCCGGGAGGGATCAAGTCGCCCTCGCTGTCGTAGTGACTCGACGAGTCCCTGGATGCAGCCGATGTGCGGTTGTCCTCGTACATGTGCGCCATGTCGAAGCCGAAGTTCCCCGGATAGTCGACCTTGCGCCCGTTCCGGTAGAGATAGCGGGGGAAGAAGGTGTGGGCGCGACGCTGGTCGTAGAACCCGAACGCCTCGTCGAAGCCCTGCTTGTCCGGTGTCCCCGGAGTGCCGGGAAGGCCGATACCCCACTTTCCGAAGAAGCCGGTCGCATAGCCGGACTGTTTCAAGATCTCGGCGATGGTGATGTCTGAATGGGCCAAGTGATCTTGACCGCGGGCGCTGCGATTGTCTCGGACGGGCGCGTGCCCTGTATGCAGGCCCGTCATAAGCGTCGCTCGAGACGGAGCGCACTCGGGTGCCCCGGCGTACGCTTGCGTGAAACGCAAGCCTTCGGCGGCGAGTCGGTCGAGAGCGGGAGTCGAAAACCGCATCTGTCCCCAGATGCTCAAATCTCGATAGCTGAGGTCATCGGCTAGGATGACGATGATATTCGGCTTGCTCCCGGCCAGCGCCTGCTGCGCCTGCAAGGGCTTCGCTGCGAGCAGGGCGAGGATGATTGCGAGAGGAACCACGGGCGCAAGAATAGCAAGTGGTGCTAGCGATACACGCCGGGACCTGGCACAGGCCCAGCAATCAGTTTTCCGGCATTCCCGCGCCGAGGTCCTTGCCGTCCATGCGGGCAGACGGCTCTTGCTCGAACGGGCGCATAGCGGTTGGTGCCGCTGTCTTCGATTCCTGGCCGCTCCGCTACGAATTCCCGACGCTTGGGCGGCGAGGGTGGAGGCCGTCGAGGAGGGCAGCGCGATCCGAACAGACGGTTGGCCGAGCTATGCGCGGCTGCGAGAACTGGGCTACAGGCATGAGAAGGCGGTCACGGGAGGGGCTCCGGGCCGCATCGAGCGGGACTTCACGCGAGTTCACCGAGTCGCCGCCCTGCTCAAGCGATGGCTGCTGGGAACTCACCAAGGCGCGGCGGAGGAACAGCACCTGGACTACTACCTCGATGAATTCACCTTCCGGTTCAACGGCCGGACATCCCGTTCCCGCGGCCTGCTGTTCTACCGCTTGCCGCAGCAAGGGGTCGCTACCGACCCAGTCCCGCGCAAGACGATTCTCTGAGGCTCGTCAGCTCGCCGAGTTGCTCAGGAAGGCGATGTGGAGTAAAGCACCTTGCCCGGTCCGGGAATTGAATATTGCCCTGGGGTGAGGACGGATCAGGCTGTGACTTGGACGCTATGCGTCGTCACGCGATCAAGCCTGTCGGCTAGGCGATCCTGTTCCCTTTCCAGGTCGTACTGGCTCTGTAGTCCCATCCAGAACTCTGGAGAGTTGCCGAAAAAGCGCGAGAACAATAGAGCTGTCTCGGCTGTGATGGACCGCTGACCGTGGACGATTGCATGGATTCGGCGAGCGTCCACACCAATTACCTGGGCTAGTCGGTATTGCGTGATCTTCAGGGGGCCGAGAAACTCCTCATTGAGAATCTCACCGGGGTGAATGGGGGATAGTTTCCTGCGGCTGCGCATCACTGACCTTGTCATGTCTTTGACTCCTTCTTGTCTTCAGATCCTTGCGCTCTCAATGGTAATCCACGATCTCCACCTGACAGGCATTCCCTTGCTGCCAGGAAAAGCAGACCCGCCACTGGTCATTGATGCGGATGCTGTGCTGACCATTCCGGTCTCCGGAGAGCGCCTCCAGACGGTTCCCGGGAGGCACCCGCAGATCGTTCAAGTCCTTGGCGTTGTTCAAGATCATTAGTTTGGCCTGGGCCCGGCGCTGGATGTCCGAGGGAAGCGTTCTGCATCGTACGCGGTTTGCGACCGCTTCGGTCTCCGCGTTCCTGAAGCTCCGGATCACCTCTTAATCATGGCGCATCGCACTAATAGCGTCAAAAGCCACTAAGACCCACGCCCGGTATGCCGATCAGTTCAGCGCTCATGATTACAGTCCAGCTACGGGCACCGACCAGCTGCTTTCTTGGGCGAGCCCTGTGCGCACCCTGCCGTCAGACGATGATCACGACGATCTGGCTTGGATCGGTCTGTCCGGAGAGGGGCTCGCTTGAGGGAACCCTGCTATATATCGGCAAGCACTCGCGTTTACTGCTGAAGTAGACCCGGATCGTTGGACTCGGTGGGCAACTCTTGCGCTCCATGGCATCTCCCCTTCTCCAGCCCATGGAAACGCGTCCAACTGCCGCGGTAGCTTGGGAACACACAGTGCTAGGGGGCGACACCGCGAACGAGCGGTGCCGAAGGTCTAACACCCGCGTGACACTCCTCTCGCAACCCCTTAGGTTCTGCACCCTCCCTTCCTCCATGGTGCCTCCCTGTTCGGAGTAGCCGAGCCTACCGCACCCTCAGCTGTCCACTCCGGTCCGGGTCGCGGAGCGGGGCACTCCGGCGGGCTTGCATCCCACCAGGCCTGGCGGCTAAGGGAGTCCTCGACGGCGAGGTCCGTGTCGTAGCGAATCTGGATGGCGCCGTCCACGGCCCGGCTAGTTGCTCTCGCGTGGGCCACCCCTATTTCACCGCCGTCTCTGACTAGGTTTCGCAAGGTCCCCGCTGGACCGGATTAGACCGTTTCTGGGCTAGGTGCTTGCCTGAACCACTATCTAGCCGCTGCAGGCCCTTCGAGCACTACCCTCGATCCTCCTGCGGTAGCGGATCTACCTGAAACAATCGGCCTGCGTCCGCACAGAATAGCGCGTTGTTTCACCCACGCCCGTGAGTGAAAAACAACACACTACCCACCCAGCCTCTAGACGAGCCGTCCCTGCTATTTGCCAACTGGCTCCACTTCGCAGCCCTTACGTCGGGCCACAAACCATTTGAGATTCCGAGCCCGCAATCGTACGGGCCCGTGCCGAGCGAAGCCGTCCGCGGTCGGACCGCCGCCGCGCTTTGCCACCGGCACGGATCTCGGATACCGGAAACTCGAAGCCCAGTCGGAGCATCTGAGGAATGCGTCGCAGGCGCTTGGCTCGGGCTAAATTCACAACCCGGACCTCCGGTCATAGTCAATTCGAAGGAGGCGTCAACGGTTGAAGATTTTCACCCGATAGTACGGCTTGCCCTTCTCATCGGGATCCATCACATAGTCCTGGTGGGTCATCATTGGGTCGTAATCGCGCCAGAGCCAGGTCATCGCTTCAGGCAGTTCCGCGTCTCCGTAAGTCGTGCTGTGCTGTGCGTTGCCGAAGCTGAAGTAGAAGTCGTACTCCTTCATCTTCAGCGAATTCGCCAGCTGGATGTTCTGCAGCGGCCAGCTTCCGTGCGCGTTCTCCAGGTCGTAGCTGCCGTCCTCGAGCCAGATCCGGATGTTCGTCCGGTCGCGCTTCCGGATCAGGAACGGCCAGATGTTGCCGCCGTCGAGAACCTCGGACGGGTCGCGGTCCCCGAAACGGCCCAGGGGGTACTCCCCGAAGGGATTCTCCTGACCCCACCGCCACTGGATGCTGGCATAGCTCCCGATCCTGGAGAGCACGCGGCTGAACGCATGGGGCCGGAACCATGCTGCGTTGAGAGAGCAGATCCCTCCGGATGACTGCCCGCCGATCGCCCTGCTGTAGCCGTCGCTCCGCAGGCGATACGTCTTGTCGACCTTGGGGAAAATCTCGTCGACGACCATCTTGTTGTAGTCGTCGTTGAACGTGTCGTAGAGGAGACTTCTCATGTGGCCGATCGCGCCGGGGGCGTACGACCGCTCGTTGTCGTGCGTGCCGATATATCCGGGAGCGATCAGTACGAGCACCATCGGGGGAAGCTTCCTCTTCTGCTCGAGGTTCTCCACGACGGTCATGATCCGGGATCGCTGCTCGCGCTCCAGAAAGCGGTGCCCGTCCTGCCACACCATCACAGCCGAGGGCCTTGCCGGGTCGACTCCGGGCGAGGCATAGACCCAGTAGGAGACATTCCAGCCTCGGTAAGTGTCGCTCTCGTGGTATTGCTCTTCGGAGAGGTCCCCCTTGGGAACTCCGTCTTGCGGGTACGAATCCTCGCCGTAGGCGGCAGTGTCAATTCGCTTGCCGCCGAGAATGCTCGTGTCCACGCGGTAGTAGTGTGCGTGGGAGGTGCCTGTCCTAAGTCGCTCGGAATGGGCCCAGAGATTGCCAGACAGCCGAGTCATCGGGGAAGCCGGTTCGTCGTCGACGTACAGGTGCGGACGCGATTCGGATTCCAGCGCCCACACGAACTCGCCACCGTAGGCGGCGACGGCCGAGCCGTCCCTCAGTGCGTCCCCCTCGAAGTGGGCGCGCACTCCTGCGGCCCGCTTCTCAGGGTCTCCCTTCGATTTGACTAGTTCGAACAGTCGGTGATTGTCTTGGTCGGTCATGGCGAACTCCCCCATGCGGGGCTGAACCCATGCAGGATATCAGCCCCGGCGGCATGGGACGGGTGCGCGAGCGGGCGAGCGCATGCCGGGCGAAGACGGGATCGACGTTCCTCCAGCTCCGTCCCGCGGCTGCCGCTATAGCTATACTTCCCGGTAGGATGCGATGGCGGCTGGGCGGCTTTTTCTTGTTGGCGGTATTGGCGGCCGGCGCGCAATCGCCGGATCAGGAAGAGTGGATTCAGCTCTTCAACGGCAAGAATCTAGACGGCTGGATTCCCAAGGTTCGCGGCCACGAGCCCGGTGACAACTTCGGGAATACGTTCCGCGTCGTGAACGGTGCGATGCAAACTGGCTACGAGGCTTACGAAGGCCCGTTCAACGCGCGGTTCGGCCACATCTTCTACGAGCGTCCGTACTCCTACTACATGCTCGCGGTGGAATATCGGTTCGTCGGAGAGCAGGCCGAAGGCGGCCCGGGATGGGCCGTGCGCAATAGTGGCATCATGCTGCACTCGCCGCCCCCGCAGAGCATGGGCCGCGACCAGACCTTCCCGATCTCGATCGAAGTCCAGCTGCTAGGAGGAGACGGGGAACGGGAGCGCACCACGATGAACCTCTGCACTCCCGGAACCAACGTCGTGTTCAACGGAAAGCTCGTGACACGGCATTGCACGACCTCCAAGTCGAAGACATATCACGGGGACCAATGGGTCCGTGCGGAAGCGATGGTGCTGGGAAGTTCCGTGATCCGGCACATTGCGGAGGGTGAGGTCGTGCTGGAATACGAAATGCCGCAGATCGGTGGCGGGAACGTCGAGGGGCACGATCCGGCGTTCAAGCGGGACGGTGAGTTGCTCGGGACCGGCTACATTTCGCTGCAAAGCGAGAGCCACCCCGTGGAGTTCCGCAAGGTCGAACTGCTGAACCTAGCTGGATGCATGAATCCGGACGCGTCGAACTACAAGAGCTACTACGTCAAGTCCGAGCCGGAAACCTGCCGTGACTAGAGACGCTGCGACCCAGCCGAGCATCTAGTCCGAGCGATCCGACGCGCCGACAGCTGCCAGTTCGTACGTGCCCAGAACAGCTAGGAATTCGGTCATCTCCTCCAAGTGGCGCATGGCATTTGCACAATTGATCTCGTCCGGCGACGCCAGAACGTCCACGTAAAAGAGGTACTCGAAGGGCCGGCCCTTCAGCGGTCTCGATTCGATCTTGGTGAGGCTGATGTCGCGCAACGCGAATGCGCTCATGCACTTGAAAAGCGCGCCTGGCTCGTTCCGCGTCACGAAGACGATCGACGTCTTGCGAGGGCCTTCGGCGTTCGAACCACTTGTACCGTGCGGCCCAAGCAGGAAGAAGCGCGTATAGTTTTCGGGATCGTCCTCGATTGACGCTTGGAGGATTCTCGCGCCGTAGTACTCGGCCGCGGCCGATGAAGCGACCGCTCCCAAACTGTCGTCGTTCCCTTCCATAACCGTCTTGACGCTGCCACCGGTGTCATAGTGGCTCTCCACTCGGATGCTCGGGATGCGACGGAAGAACTCGAGGCACTGCGCCAAGGCGACCGGATGCGAGATCGCCTGCTTGATCCCCTCCACAGTGGCGCCTGGACGCCCGATCAGGTTGTGGACGATGCGAACGTGCGTCTCGGCCAGAATGGACGGCTTGAACTGAAGTAGGTGGTCATAGTTTTCGTGAACCGATCCGTGAAGCGTGTTCTCGATCGGTATGACCGCGCAGTCCACGTCCCCTTCCCGCAACGCGGCGAAAGCGTCGAAGAACTTTTCATACGGCGCGAACTGAAGATCGTGCCCGGCGAGGATCCGCTTGCACGCCTGCTCGCTGAACGCCCCGCGCGCACCCTGGAAAGCTACTCTCGTCCTAGGCATAGGCGTGTCAAGCGAACACGGCCGGAAGACACTGCCGACTCTCCGGGTCCCGCCTTCCAGCCTAGACTACAGGACTCTGGAAGCCATTCAGGTCGCATGAGTGCCGAAGCGAGACGATTCCGTCCTGTTAGGCGCTCACAGCCAGAGCCGATTCCTCCTCGCGGCCAGCCTGTTCGACCTCGGCGCCGGAATCCCCTATGCGGACGGACACCAGCTTCGACACACCGGCCTCGCCCATTGTCACGCCGTACAGCGTCTCAGCAACTTCCATCGTGGTCTTCGAGTGGGTGATGACGATGAACTGAGTCTCCGGGGCCATCTCTTGAAGGAGCTTCCGCATGCGGACCGTGTTGGACTCGTCAAGTTGTGAGTCGACCTCGTCGAGGACGCAGAATGGACTTGGCTTGTAGCGGAACGTCGCCATCAGAAGCGCCATTACCGTCAGTGATTTCTCGCCGCCGGAAAGCAGTGCGACGTTCTGCAATCGCTTCCCGGGCGGCTGGGCAACGATATCGATACCGGACTCGCCCTTGTTGTCGGGATCGGAGAGCCGCATCTCGCCGACGCCGCCTCCGAAGAGCGTTCCAAACACGCGGCGGAAGTTCTCGTTGATCCCTTCGAACGCAGCCTCGAACTTCTCGCGACTCGCCACGTCGATTTCCCGGATTGCCTGTCGCGTGTTACGGATCGAGTCCAGCAGATCCTGCTGCTGCGTTTCCAGAAACTCGTGTCGCTGAGTGACCTGCTCGAACTCCTCGCGGGCCAGGACGTTGACCGGGCCGAGCCGCTCTATCTTCTCCTTGACACTCTGGTGCCGCCCCTCGGCTTCCCGCAATGCCTCAGTCGTCAAGTCGGACGGAGCGCGCCCGGCAACGTCGTCGATCGGCTCCCCCAGCTCGGCGGCGCAATTGCTGGCTAGATGCTCAAGGTCGGACTCGACCCGCGCGAGTTCAACCTCCTTGGCAGAGTACTGCCGGTTTGCTCGTTCGACCAGCTCTCTCTTGTCACGCACCGCCTCGATCAAGGCGGCGGTCCGGGCACGCGATTCCTTGAGATTCGCGGAGGTTCCGTCGATACGCAGGCGAAGATCATGCTGCATGTCGGTAGCCGACTCGATGCGGCTCTGCAAGTCAGCGTTGCTCTCGAGGAGTGTCTCGTTCTCTTCGCCCCACTGCTCGACCTGGCGCTCCGAGTCCTCCAATCGCTTGCGCTGGTCGGCTAGAAGTGCTTCGGCTCGACGGAGCGACACCTCGCGAGCACGGCACCTCTCGTCCAACGTGGCGACTTCGGTCCGCAGGGCCGCACGATCCTCTTGCAATTGCGCAAGAGTGGACTGACCGGCGTGGGCAGCGGTCTCCAGTTCGGACGAGAGCGATTCCTCCTGTCGGCACGCGGCTTCGAGGCTGGCACGCTCGGAAAGCAGATCGTTGCGGCGGCTCTCCGACTTCGCCCGCTCGGCCCCCGTCCGGCCAAGCTCTTCGCACGCTGAAGCCCGATTGGCCTCCAGTTCTTCCGCGAGCCGCTCGGCTTGGCGCAGATCGTGCTCGACCGCGAGCAGCTCCTTTTCGGATTCCTGGAGGCTACCGCGGACTGCCTCCAATTCCTCGCTATCGCGTTGCCACACTTGCTCCGCAGCTTCGATGTCCTGCTCAACGGACTCCAACTCCCGTTCGGCATCCGCTAGTTGCGGAACCAGCTCCCTCATCTGTTGTTTCAGAACGAGCGGTCCGCCGGAGGACTTGCGCCCGGCCTGGATCAGATTGCCCTGGTACCAAGTACCGTCGGGAAGCAGGAAGTAGAGATGCGAATGCAGGGTCAAAAGCCGTTCCGCGGTCGCGGCATCCTCAACCAAGTAACCGTCGCGGAGCTTCGGCAGCACACCCGGGCCCCAGCCCTCGTCGCGAGGCACAAAGCGCACATGGTCCGCAAGTGGCACGGCTCCGTCGATCACGGCGACCGACTCCCCGGCGACGGGATTCGGATGCGAACGCACGAGGAATGCTGCCCGAGCGCCGATTTCCTCGCGAACGAGGCTGACGCCGTGACCAGCCGCTACCCAGTCGGCGACTACGACATGCTCGAGGTCATCTCCAAGAAATTGCTCGACTGCTTTCTCGTACCCTTCGTCCACTTCAAGGAAGTCCGCCAGGATCCCTAGAGGTCGGAAGTCCGGACGAGAGCTGTGCTCAAGCGCGTCGAAGATGTCCTTGACCGCCTCTGTGGTATAGGCCCGGTGGTCGAGCATCTCGCGCAGGGAATCCCGGCGCGCGGTGAGGTGCGAAACCTCCGCGCGCCGCTCCTGGGCCGTCTCGCGCAACAATTCGAGTTCACTGCCCTGCTCCGCAACGGCTTGGCGCAAGGTCTCGCGCCTAGCAGCCTGGTCCTGAACTGCGCACCTCAGCTCGGTCGCCTGTCCCGATTGGCGCTCCTGTCGAGACCTGGCATCGTCAAGCCGGGCGGCCGCGTCGTCCCTCTGCTTGCGCAGCCGTTCCAATCGACGATCGAGACCCGCCAGCGTTTCCTCGAGTTGGCCGAGTCGAACTCTCGAATCGGAGATCTCCCGCAAGGCCCTTAGCAGCCTCGCCCGACATGCCTCCCGCGCCGCCCACTTGCCCGACATCGCCGATTCGTGGGTCGCGCATTCCGATTCCTTGTCAGCTAGCTGCTGCTGCAGCCCCTCCATTTCGCTCGCGATTTCCGCGATCCCCCGTCGTTCCTCCAGCGCGCCCTCCTGGATCCGCAGGGCACGCACCGCGATATCCTCCAAGTCCTTGCGCGCCTGCTCCACTCGGCCGGCATTTTCGGAAACGGTCCTCGATTGCTGCGCAACCCTCTCGAGCATGCGCTCCTCGTCGATGCGGAGGCCGGAGAGCTCGTCGCGCTCGGTTTCGAGCCGCTCTTCCCACTCCTGCTCGCGCTCACGCTTCTCGGAGAACTCGGACTCCAGGCGATCGGTCTCCGCGCTGGCGGAAGCCAGGTCGCCTCGGGCGGTCTCGACCTCGGACCGGAGCCGCATCCGCTCCGACTCCGAGTGACGGAACCGGCTGGCAAAGAGCACGCCCAGCGCGTCGCGAAGCTCGCTTCGGTACCGCTCGTACCGCCCGGCTCGCTCAGCCTGCCGCTTCAGAGAATTGGCCTGCCGCTGCACTTCCTGGAGAATGTCGTGCACGCGCTCCAGATTGAGCTCCGCATGCGCGAGCTTGAGCTCAGCCAGCTTCCGACGGGACTTGAACCGCGTCACGCCGGCGGCTTCTTCTACGAATGCTCTTCGATCCAAGGCGCGCGCGCCGAGGAGCTGCCCGATCCGGCCCTGCTCGATGATCGCGTAGTGGTTGGGGCCGAGGCCGGTGCCGAGAAACAGGTCTTGCACGTCACGCAGACGCACGACTTTCCCATTGAGAATGTACTGGCTCTCCCCGTTGCCGAAGAGCTTGCGCGTGACGGCGATTTCCCCGGGAGTCCTGCTGGCCGGCACCTTCGTCGAGCGAGGCCGGCCGTTTCCCTCGTACAGTCGCTCGAGAGCCGAGTCCGGATCGTGCAGGGTCAGCGTGACTGTCGCCAGGCCCGCGGGTGCGCGGTTCCTCGTCCCGCTGAATATGACGTCGTGCATCCGTGAGCCGCGCATTGACTTGGCCGACTGCTCGCCCAGCACCCAGTTGACGGCGTCGCAGATGTTGGACTTGCCGCAGCCGTTCGGCCCTACCACCGCGGCGATGCCGCTGCCGGAGAACTTCAACCGTTCGCGGTTGCAGAATGACTTGAAGCCGTAGAGGTCGATCTGCTTGAGCCTCAGCACTGTGCCGGCACCTCGGTCGGTCGCGTCGGGCAGGGTCGCGGCCGACGCTGGCAAGCGATAGCGGGACAGACGGCCCCGGTTTCCCTGTTAAGCACCACTGTTGGCTTAGCCTAACCGAAAGACGGGCAACAGCGCAACAAGGAGGAGGGTACCGAGCCAATTCTGGGCCTATATATTCGGTGCCAGTTACTGAAAATGTACGAATCACCCTATTCGAAGCCGTTTTTCGGGGGGCCGGGCTTGGCGACCGAGGCTCGATGCATCTCCAGGCCGGACGTCCGGTCGCTTTCCGGGATTCCGTGCGGGGGATCTTGGAAGCGTCCGGGAATTGTCCCGCTCGTCACAGTGCGAGACGTCGTCACCAATCGGTAGAATCGATTGCGTGGAACGTCCGATGCGCTTTTGGGGGCTTACTTGCTCGATCCTTCTTCTATTGATCGGTTGCGGGCGTGGTCCCGATCCCGTCGGAGCCGAGGCCGATCCGGCAACCGCAGCCTATCTTTCTGGCATCCGTCAGCTGACGTTCGGAGGGCAGAATGCCGAGGCATACTGGTCTCCGGACGGCGCCAAGCTCGTGTTCCAGTCTACGCGGGGCGACGCATCCTGCGACCAGATCTACGTCATGAACGCGGACGGCACCGACCAGAAGATGGTATCCACGGGCCGCGGCGTCACGACTTGCGGCTACTTCCTTCCAGATAACCGGACGATCGTGTATGCATCGACACACCTAGCGGGCGATGCTTGTCCGCCCCGTCCCGACCGAAGCAAAGGCTATGTCTGGCCCGTCCATGCCGGCTACGACCTGTTCCTGACGGATCTCGAGGGCTCTGCGCCTCGCAGGCTCACCGAAGCGCACGGCTATGATGCCGAGGCGACAGTGAACTGGGCGACCGGCAAGATCGTCTACACGTCGATGGCGTCCGGAGATCTCGACCTGTGGTCGATGGGTCTCGACGGATCCGCGAAGACCCGCCTGTCGACCTCGTTCGGCTATGACGGCGGAGCGTTCTTCTCACACGACGGTGCGAGGCTCGTGATGCGCGCGAACCACCCGGCGGAAGGCGCAGATTCGGACCGCTATGCCGAGCTGCTCGCGCAGAACCTGACGGCGCCGATGAAGATGGAGATCTTCGCCGGCAATGCAGATGGCACCGGCATGGCCCGGCTTACCGAATTCGGATGCGCCAGCTTCGCGCCGCAGTTCACTCCGGATGGCTCGCACATCATCTTCTCGTCGAACAAGAACAACTGCGACAGTCGCGAGTTCGACCTGTTCCTGATGCGCGCGGACGGCTCCGACCTGCGCCAGGTGACCGACTTCGGAGGGTTCACCTCGTTCGCCGAATTCTCGCCCGACGGATCGCAGCTGGTGTTCTCATCCGACAGAGATGCGCAATCCCGCTACGAGTTCAACATCTTCGTGGCGGACTGGGACGGTCCCGGCCGACTGCCCTGAGCCGGGAAATCCAGGTCAGTTCTCGACTTCGCGTTCGAGGGCAGCCAGATTCTCCGCAAGCTGCCGGGCCTGGTCACGCAAGATCGCCAGCCGCTCGGCAATCGTCGGCGGAGCAGGCTGCTCGCCAGCCGCTTCGGCAGCGGCAGCGAGGGCAGCTGTGGCACTTTCCAGCTCAAGGTCTCCCAGCTTGGCCAGCGCAAGTTCGAACGTGTCCTCGTAGACCAGACGATCCCCCATCGCGAGAACGACCTTGCGGAGCTGCGGCATGCGAGCCGATTCCGCTTGGATGTAGATTGACTCGACGTACAAGAAGTTGTTGCCGACGGGCAGGGCGATCATCTCGCCGCGCAGGACACGGGATCCCTGCTGGTTCCATAACGTCAGGTCACGCGCAATCTGCTGCTCCTGGTTGATCTGGGCCTCGATTTGATTCGGCCCGTAGACCAGCTCCTGCTTCGAGAGCTGGTAGAAGACCAGCTCTCCCAAGTTCTCGCCGTCGCAGCGCGCGGCCATCCATCCGATGAGGTTGTCCTTGTTGCTTGGTGTGAACGGCAGGATCAGGAGGAACTCCGGCTCGGTCATGCCGGGTAGCGTGGCGACGATATAGGTCGGCTGCATGCGTTCGGCGAGATCCGTGTCTCCGGCCAGGCTTTTTCCGACGTCCCAGATGTCCTCCTTGTTGTAGAAGACGGTGGGATCGTTCATGTGGAAGTTCCGGTAGAGCTCTGCCTGGATGTTGAAGATGAGATCCGGATAGCGGAGATGGGCGCGAATCGAGGCTGGCATAGCCTCCATCGGATGGAACAGGCCAGGAAACAGGTTTGCATAGGCCTGGATGATTGGATCCGAGTCGTCGAACAGGTAGATCTTCGTGGTGCCGTGGTAGGCGTCCACGGTCGCCTTCACTGCGTTGCGGATATAGTTGACCTCGGAATCAAACTGGCCGACGCGGATCGGCTGCGAGTAGGGATGCACGTCGGAGGTGGTATACCCGTCGAGGATCCACACCAGCCGTCCGTCGTCCGCAATCATCAGGTACGGATCCGGCTCCCAGTCGATGAAACTCGCCAGATGCTCGAGCCGCTCGCTGACGTTGCGGTAGATCATCATTCGGCTGTTCTCATTCGTCAGTCCGGTGAAGAGGATGTTGTACTCCCCTTCCCGAACTGCGGCGGCGAGGCGAGCCGGGACAGAGTGGATCGGGAATCCGCCCTTGCCCGCGTAGTGCGAGGTGACGTTCTGGTTTTCCTGGGGGTAGTCGAATTCTTCCTGATCCGTGCCGACGAACACCGGATCGTGAGTTAGCTCGCCGTAGTAGAGCTCGGGCTGCTCGATCTTGATGTCAGGAATCTTGATGACCGGCGGCGCGTCTTGGATGAGCAGCACCGGGAGGCCGTCGGGAGTCGTGCGGTTGACCTCGGAGGTGACGACTCCGTAACCGTGCGTGTATACCCAGTGACGGTTAATCCAAGTGTGCGCCTCGGCCGAAAGAGCGTCGACGTCGATTTCGCGCGGAGAGAGCAGCAGTTGCTTGACCTTGCCATCGATCTGGTACCGGTCAATGTCCATGTCCGCGAAGCGGTAGTACAGGCGCAGCGCCTGAATCTGGGTGATGGTGTCGGTGTAAGCTTTCTCGTCCCAAAGGCGGATGTTGTCGACCAGAGTGGCATTCGCCTCGACGTCGAGCGTGGGATTCTCGCTTAGCGAGAGGAATTCTTCCTTGCCCGTATTGAGGGCGTAGGCCTGCCGGGTCGCTTGGATGTGGCGATCGATGTAGTCGCGCTCCAGCGTGAGTTCGTTAGGGCTCACGTAGAGCACCTGGACAGCCAGCGGCAGGGCGAGGTGGAGGACGAAAGCGCCTCCCACAATGTAGGCCGTGGCCTTGAGCCGCGCGGTGGCGACGAGCGGAATGGCAAGGAGCAAGGCAATGACGACCAGCCAGCGCAGCGGCAGCCGCCATGCCTCGTCGAGATAGTCCATGCCCACCATGAAGGAGTGGTCGGTCAGCAGGAGGCTGTACTGGCCCAGATAGAACCAGGCGGCCAAACCGGCCAGCCCGAGGCAAGCAATGATCTTGGCAAAGTTAGTCTTCGTGGCGCCCGGCAGCAGCAGTGGCTGCGGCCCAAGATCGAATTCCTCGAGGCTCCCTCCGTCGGCCCGGAATCGCTTGAATTGCTGGAATATCTGCCAGCCTCGACCCGAAGCCCAGAAGACGGCAATGCCGACGAACGCGAGCGTGAAAAGATACTTGACCAGCAGTTTGAGGAACGGTAGATCGAAGAGATAGAACGCCAGGTTCTGGCCAAAGATCGGATCGACCCAGTGCCCAGTGCCTGCTGCGATGCCGCGCGAGCCGACATAGGCCATCACCACCCAGGCCTCGACCTGCGAGCCGATGAAGACCATAGCCGCTACCAGAAGAGCTACGGGAACAATCTTTCGGTACAGCGAATAGGAGGCCGTGTTCGCGCCGCCGAACGCCGTGCCCCGGCGGTGCGCCCACAGCAGTGCCGCCCACGCGAGAAGCGTCGCGAGCACGGTGGGCACGATCTTGTACAGAAGGATGCTGAACCAAGTAGGAACCTGGCCGACCTCCGACCACCAGAAATACTCGACGGCAAAATCCGCAATTCCTCGGGCGCTACCGAAGAGGAGGACGAGGGCGAACGCCACGAGTAGGAAGCGCAGTTGTCGGGGAGGCATCGTTCTCCTAGGATACTCGCCCCCGCCGGGTTCAACTCATCCGTGATCATCTGGTGCAGGACAGCCTCTTGAGGCCGTGAGGGTCCGTCGCTCCCGCCTGCGATAATTCCTGGCAATGCTTTCTCGTGGTTGGCTGCTCGCCCTAGTCTCGGTGGCGCTTCACGCCCAGACGGCATCACGCCCCAATATCGTGGTCTTTCTCTCTGACGATATGGGCTGGGAGCAGGTCGGCTTCAACGGTGGGAAGGAGGTTCGGACGCCCAATATTGACCGCATCGCTGAGGAGGGAGTCAAGCTCACCCAGTTCTACGTTCAGCCGATCTGTTCACCGACTCGCGCATCCCGCTTACCGGCCGGTATGCCTGGAAGAACGGCATGGAAGTCGGACCTATCGCACCTCTACCCGTCCACTATTCCTTAGCCACCCCAGAGCACGGGCATGCCTCCCTAGCGGCCGTTGCCATCTAGGAACGCATGCAGCGATCCGAACTCGGCGTCCAGGACGGCTGCTTGCTACAGCGGGTCGGGTTGTCTTCGAGGAGCCGTCGTTTCCATTCGCTCATCGTGGACTATACCTTGTCCGGGCCGACAGGAACACACTTCGCTTCTTCGATGGCGCAGCCGGGCGCACCGATCCAGTTAGGAATGCGACAACATTCTCGCGAAGCCCTGTTTGTGCCTCGCGCGCCAGAGAGCGGGATCTCGTGCGTCGCATGCGGGGAATCCGTATTCCCGGCTGGCATGGCCCCCCGGGACCGGCCCAATGGCACTAACTTTAGGATTTTGCCTACTGACTTAAGGATTTAGGCTTCGACGGAGCCTGCGGCAGCCTTGCGGGTCCCAGGCGGCTAGGCTGGGGTGGGTTTGCGCCTGGACCATTTGGGGGCCGGTTGCTTGGAGCGCCTCGGGTACGAGCGGTTCGGGCGGGGCTTGCGCCGGCCGATCCCGACGCACTCGGCGATGCGCGTGACGGTGTCGCGGACGAACTCGGTGTGGCGCAGCAGCAAGGCTTCCAGATGCCGGGACAGGACGGCCAGGCTGTGCTTGAAGTTGGCCTGCGGGGGCGGCTTGCCGTCGGCCGGGCCGGCCGCCTGGCACAGGGCGGCGTCGCGGTTGGTGAAGCAGCGCGTCATCGCGATGAGATTGAAGTGCGCGAACAGTTCCTGCTTGACCAGGTCCTCGGTGCGGCCGTGGAACTGGTCGACCTCCAGGAACTGCTTGCTGATTTTATACAGTTCTTCGATTCCCCACCTCGCATGGTAGAGATCGGCCAGTGCGGCGACGCTGTAGCGCCGGGGGTCGAGCAGGGTGGTGCCGAGGATGTACTCGGTCCCGCCGTGCGTGTACTTGACCAGGCGCAGCGGGACGGGTCGCCAGTGGGTGCGGGGCTGCTTGCGGCGCAACTCGCGCAGGGCATCGGGGCCGGGGAAGATCTCGGCCACGGTATCGGTTTGGTCGCTGGCGATGAAGCGGTCGAGGGCCTGGCCGGCCTTGCGGCGGATGCGGAAGACGGCCTGCAGGCCGCGCTGGCGATGGGCGCAGAGCAGTTCGAAGCCGTAATAGCCGCGGTCGTAGACGACGACGTCAGGCGGTGCCAGGGCCTGCAGATGGGCGAGCGCGGCGGCGCGCTCGTTGCCGTGGGCGAGCAGGTCGAAATCGACGGGCAGCTTCGAGTGCAGGCGGTACAGGCAGCTGAGCAGGCCTTGCGGGTAGTGCGCCTGCTCGCTGGGCAGGGCGTAGCCGGCCGCCAGCAGCGGGCGGGGCAGGTTCAGCTTCGAGCCGTCGACGGCGAAGACGCGGTGGCCCTGCCAGAGGGGGCCGGGCTGGTCGGCGCGGAGGAGGATCTCGGCGTGGAACTGCAGGAAGACGCCGGGCTGGACCTTGCGCCTGGCGCGGACCATGGCCGCGTCGGAGACCGGCAGCGCCTGCGGCAGGGGCACCGCGAGGGCGCGGCAGTGGTCCCACAGTTCGGCCAGCGTGGCGGTGTAGCCCTGGCGGCGGGGCGCGAACACCAGGCGGAACACGAACAGCATCACCAGCAGGGTGTTGAGCACGCGCCGGCGCACTTGCCAGAGCTGGTCGTGGGCGGTGGCGACGGCGCCGAGCGCGCCGATCAGGTCCTGCCACAGGCGCACGAAGGCCTCGTCGGGGGCCGCAGCCTGCGGTGCGGGCGGGCGTGGCGGCCTGGGCTTGCGGGGGCGCGGCCCGTGCAGCAGGATCTCGCGGCAGTGCTGCGACAAGGGATACACGTAGACGTCCTTGCGGGTCCGCCCCTCGTCGGGGCGGCCCCGGGTCTGGCCCAGGCGCAGCCAGTTGGCGGCGCGATAGCAGACGCCGCCGAAACGCTCCGGATCGACGAACGTCTCGATCAGGACCGGCCGGCAGCCGTAGCGGCTGTGCCAGTCCTGCGGGAGCTGCTGGACGGCCAGCGACAGCGCATGACTGGCCAGGTTCTTGACCTGGACCCAGGGGAACAGCAGGAAGCGAGGCTGCCCGACCGCCAGCTGCAAGTGCTGCTTGTACTCGCCCTCGCGCCAGCCGACCCACGCGTCCCGGCAGGCCAGCGAGCGGGTCGCCTGGCTGAACAGCAGGCAGCCCAGCGGGCGCTCGTGCCGGTCGAGCAGGAAATAGCGCAGGTGCGGGCCGAGCGGCTGGCGGTAGCCCAGGTAGTGATGCCGGTCGACGTATTCGTTGAACAGCCCGGCCTGCTCCGGGCCCTCCGCCTGTTGCAGGCGCAGCGGAGCCAGGTCCCGCAGGTCGGCCTCGATGCGCGGCTGCGGGTCCGTGCGCGAGGTCCGCGCAATCGGCTTGCGCCTCGCGTGCCTTTTCTCCTCGCGCTTCGGCGGCAGCGTCAGGATGCCCTCCTTGTCCAGCGCCTCGAGCAGGCCCAGGGCGGCTGCGACGCTGTTCTTGCCTGCGGGGGTCCGCCAGCGCAGGTGCTCGCAGATCGTCTGCGCCAGTTCCTTGCGGGCCAGCGCCGGGAACGTCGCCACCGTCTCCTGGACCTGGGCGATCTGCCGACGCGTGAAGCGCCTGCCGAAGAAGGTGGTGGACTGGAGATTCTCGATGCGGGGGTCCATGGCAGCGCCCAGGAAACCGGTTCCTAGCTACCATCGCAAATCCGGCCCAGGATGTCAAGGGCTTTTTTGAGGCCGGTCAGAAAACGCTGTAAGTGCTTCTGAATCCACGTCTTGGATGTCTACCAGGAAACCCGGCTACCGTCTTGCCTATGTCAGGGACATTGGGGACCGGCCCCAGCGGGCCTCCTCTGCAACGGTGCTGTTGCGAGGGCGCCGGGGGCAATTTCGGCGAGCCTGCGGAGTCGCAGTTCCGCGAACGGTCCAGCCGGATCTGCTCGTTGCCCGGAAACCGGCATGCGGAGGCGAGTATCGCCGTCTTGTGAAATCTCCCCAGGGCGTCCTCGCCGTCGCCGCACGCTCGCGCTGCAGCCTGCCATGGTCCGCCTCCCGGCATGAATGAGGGCACTGCGGTGCGGACCCCCGCATGGGTTTAGACCGAATCCAATGCCCGCTCAAGCCCGCCTGTTCGCGAGCTGCGCTGTGGCAGACTGCGGGCGGCGATCAGGACTCCCGTAGTAGCGCGAGCAGCTCGTCCGCGGACATTTTCCCGCTCATGTCGGCCCCTTCAAGGAGATTGTCCGCGAGATCACGCTTTGCAGCATGCAGATCCACAATCTTTTCCTCGATCGTGTCCTTCATCACAAACCGGTAGACGGTCACGGGACGTGTCTGGCCGATGCGATGCGCCCGGTCCGAGGCTTGGTCTTCCACGGCTGGGTTCCACCACGGGTCTAGGTGGAGCACGTAGTCGGCCGCGGTGAGGTTGAGTCCCTGCCCTCCCGCCCTCAGGCTGATCAGGAACAGGTCCCCGTTGCCGGCCTGGAAAGCATCCACTTCGCGCTTGCGGTCGCGAGCCGGAGTGCTTCCGTCGAGGTAGCGGTACGAAATGCCCCGCCGGTCAAGATGCTCCCGCACGATTCTGAGGTGGCCCACGAACTGGCTGAACACTAGCGCCTTGTGACTGTTGTCTATCAGTTCCGCGACGGTCTCGGAGAATGCCTCCAGCTTCGATCCAGGGATCTCAATGTCCGGCGCGAGCAGCCGGGGATGACAGCACGCCCTGCGGAGCCTCATGATCTCGGCAAGGATTTGCAGATGGCTCTTCCCGTCCCCTGCACCCAGCCCGCCGAGCGAGCCGATGGCACGCTGGCGCACGGCCTCGTAGAAGGTCCTCTCCGGCTCCGACATCTCGACCCGTACGGTAATCTCGGTTCGCGCGGGCAGCTCGTCCAGGACCGCCGTCTTGGTCCGTCGCAGGATGAACGGCTGGATCAATCGCTTCAGCCGCCTACGGGCGTCTTCGCTGGACCGCTGCTGGATGGGGGAGGCGAACTTCTTGCCGAAGGACTGGGAAGAGCCGAGAAGGCCCGGATTGATGAAGTTGAACAGGTTCCAGAGCTCACCCAGGTGATTCTCGATAGGCGTTCCGGTGGTGATCATCCGGAAGGATCCTGTCAGCCTCATCGCGGCTCGGGAGCGCATCGTTTCCCGGTTCTTGATGGCCTGGGCCTCGTCGAGCACGATCATCTCCCACCGGACTGCGGCCAGCCGGTCGGCCTCCTGATGCAGCAGGCCGTAGCTGCAAATGACCACGTCGAAGGGGCCGGCGGCCTTGAGCGCCTTGTCCCGATCGCCATGGCCGAACTGGGCCGGCCTGAGCGTGGGCGTGAACCGTCGCGCCTCGTCGATCCAGTTCGAACAGACCGACGTGGGCGCCACCACGAGCGTCGGCCCGGCGGGAGCGCGTGCCAGCGCGACGGTCAGCGCCTGCACGGTCTTTCCGAGTCCCATGTCGTCCGCCAGGCACGCGCCGGCCCCCCAGGCCGCGAGCCGCGTGGCCCACTGGAAGCCTCTCGCCTGATAGTCCCGTAGCTCTGCCTGCAAGGTAGACGGCAGTGCCGGGTCGAGTGCCTGCGCTTCGCGGAATCCGCGCAGGCGCTTCTCCCAACTGCGGTCGGCGTCAACCGTGCCGGCCTCCTCGATCAGAGGCTCGATTGCGGGTGCCCTCGAGTGATGGAAGCGAAGGCCCTTGCTGTCGCGGTCGAGGTACGCGGCGAGTTCCTCGACACGCTGGCGGAACCGGCCTGAGAGGGCGAGAAAGCCCTTGTCTCTTAGCGGCAGGAAGCGCCCCTCCGACTGCGCGATGAGCTCCAGCAGCTCGCCGAGCTGCATGACGAGGCCTGAATCCAGCCGCAGCTCCCCCTCGACGCCGAACCAGTCCTGCTTCTTGCGAAGCTTCAGCGAAAGGTTGCTTGCCCCTGCGCGATGCTGGATTCGCATTGTTTCGCCCTTGGGCCAGGCCACGGAGACTTGGTCTCCGAGGGCATGCAGTTCGTCGAGCAGCTCGAGACACAGTCCAGGATCGGGCAGGATCCACCCGGCTCCGTCCCAGTCCGCTCTTTGGAGCGACGGGCATGAAGCCACTGCCTCGCGATGCCGCCGCATCTCCTCGGCGGGATTCCGGCGCGCCCGCGTTCTCCGGCCCCCTACCGTCGCGAAGACCACTTCGCCCCCTATTCCCGGTGAGTACGTGGGCCCGTCTCCGATGAACGGACGGACCAGCGGCTCCGTCCGCAAGCCGTCCTCATAGGGCATCAGCTGGAATAGCGGAGTGGAATCAGCGACGACGTCCTCCGCTTCCGCCTCGCCGCCGTCGATGTCGGAGTGAACCGTGACCAGGGCGCTCACGGACGACACGGCATGTACAATTTCGTCCCTCGCGCCGGCAGGGGCGACTAGGCCCTTCATGCCGATCACGGCCAGAATCTCCCGGTGGGTCGGACCGAACGCGGTCACGGTGAGGCGCGTCGGGGACTCGGCATTTGTAGCGACCCAGCCCTCGACGGGAAACTCCGGAACCAGTGCAATCTTCACCCTTGCTCCGCTCGTGGTCACGCGCAGCTCGGGCTCGGCTCGCACCACTTCCACGCGGGTGCCGGGTGAATCGGCCCGGAACACCAGAGGATGCCCAGCGAGTTGCGCGAGCCCACCGTCGACGTCCAGACTGTAAGTGAAGCGCCCGGATTGCCCCGTCGGTTCGGCCTCGATCGCCTGACAAACACGCTCGTCCTGCAATGTCATGAACGCGAGGTCTGTCCTGGAATGCAGCCTCTTGAGCGTCACGGCCTTGCCCTTGGACCACCTGCCCGCCGGACTGACCTTCTGCTCGTAGGCCTGCACCGACCGCGCCTTGCCTTCACTGGCGATCCTCCATGTCAGCCTCGACGCCGATCCGGAAGCGGAGGATCGGTTGCCGACCATCTCGACCATCTGCGCGAGCCCCCGCAGGCCTCTCTGCCAAGGCTGCTCCTCTTGCATCGCTTCCAGAACGGATACTGTTCCGAGTCGCTCGTGACCGTTCGGCGAACGACTTGATCCCTGGCCGTCGGAGAGCAGGCGAGCCTCCAACTGCGCGCACTCGGCGGCGACCCAGGGATAGCCACCTGAGACGGCGTTTCGCCGCAAAGTCTTGATTCCTGTCAGGGCCTTCCGAGCCGCGGCCTTGCTTACCCAGTACAGCGCAGCGTAGATCAGCAGCCGTTGCAGTGCCGGAAGGTGCTTCAGACTCTCGATCACGGCCATGGCGCTCCTCGGCTCCGACTTGCCGCCCGCCACGTCTGCCGCCCACTTCAGGGATTGGTACAGGCTCCACGGCGCCATCTGCTTTCGGATGGCCAAGTCAATGTACTTGTGAGCCTGGCGAATTCGCTTGACGTCCCCTGTCCCCAGCTGAGCGATGACGTAGAACGCGGCGTGGTCGGGATCGAGCAAGACGTCCCGCTTGCGCGTCTCCTCCTTGATCAGCCTAATGGCGGCTTCGAACCCCTCGACCGCCTTCTCGTATTCGCCGCGAATACACAGCTCCCATCCCAGAAGGGTTCCTTCGGTCGCCGCTTCGCCCCGCGGAAGCCATTCCCCCAGCGCCCTGAGATCGCCCTTGAGCAGATGGTGCCGGACAATCAAGTTGCGTCTCCAGTCGCCAGCACCTGCCTCTTCTGCGACGAATCGCTCCAGCACGCTGACAGGCTCGTCGGCCGGCGCGAGATTTTCGTGCGCGGAAGTAACGACTTCGCGGATTGCCGTGTTCCGGATCATGGCGGATCGCGAGGCCAGCCATTCCTTGTCGAACGGGCTGTTAAACAGGCGCTGGAACACATCGCAGACGGACACGGTAGTGCCGAAGCTGTGTTCCATCGTGCTGAGCAGATTGGTAAATTCGTCCGCCCGATTGAGGTGGACGGCCAACCGGAAGTCGTCAAGCAGGTGCTCGGAGTCGTAGTAGTAAAGGTAGTAGGGATAGTGTCCTTGGCCGCGCCTCTGCCGCCGCGGGGTCAATTGGTCCACGGCAGCCACCCAGCGGGACAGGGTGCCCTTGCGGTCTGCGGTGCGCAGTATGACCTCAGCGATCTCGGAATTGCACGCTATCTTCCGCTCGTCCTCATGCAGCAGCCCCTTGTCCAGCAGATGGCGGACGAGGATCTTCCAGCGCGCCGGGGTGATCCCGCCGGAGGCGATGTCCCGGATCCCGGCCTTCTGCACGAATTCCAGGCTTCTGGTGCGCGAGACCGGGCGGTAGACGACAGAGAGCACCTCCATCGCGCTCTGAAGCGCCGGCGGAAGCGACTCATATTGGCCGAGCAGCCGCTGCTGAGCCTTCTTCATTCGGATTCCTTCATAGCAGGATAGTCAAATCGGAACGCGGCCGTCGGACGGGACCTGGTTACGGCCCACCCGGACACCTGGCGAATGAGCAAGATTCTTCCATGCTGCACACTGGGTCTTTCGGTGCCATGCTGCAGTTCGGCGCGGCGCGACCCTACCACCTCTTGGGCTATGGGCCCGCGCTCCCACCGCCTCGCGGTTTCCAGGCAGGCATCGAGTGCAGCACGCGCTGAAGCTCGGCCCGAATTTTCGGCGCTTCGGGCGTCGCCTCCTCAATTCCGAGCGGCCTGCGCTCCTTCCAGTCATGCGGCACGTCGTAGAATCGACCGTCGCCGCAGAACTTGTAGCGCTCCATGTCGTCGACCATAATGAGGTCGACGTTCGGCCGGGCGGTGGCCTGCGCGGCGGCCAGCGCTGCGAGCAGGACCAGTCGCGCCATCTGTGGCCATTCTACCGCCGCCGGGCATCCCATCACCCGGGCTCGGCCCGTCGCGCGGGAATCTCCTCGCGACCGTACGGCACCGAGGAGCGCTCCGCATATGGGTGCGTTGATGTCTGCGTCGTCGCTTCCTCGATGGCGCGTGAAGTAACTGCCCGAGGGCGTTGCGGTTCACCTTCGCCGCGTGCGGACGCTGCCAATCTCGGCGAGCGCATGTCGCGTCTTGACGGCTTGACCGATGGATTCGCGAAGCGAGGACCGCAGGGGCGCGATGAGCACGCCTCGCCAAGCGTCTACAGATCGCGCGCCGCCGGCACTCCGAAACCGCCCCGGGCCTCCCGAACCGCGGCGACGACCGCGCGTGCCATGACGTCGGCGGCCAGCGCGCCGACGGCCCCGAGAACGTACTCGTCCGCTTGTTGCCCTCCCGTGCCAACCGCGAATATCGTGTCTCCGTCGAATGGCATGTGCGCCGGGCGAATCGCCATGGCCAAGCCGTTGTGCGCCATCTGAGCCACCTTGGTCGCCTGTCCTTTGGTCCAGTTCAGGTTCGTCGCGACGACCCCAATGGTGGTGTTGTCCAGGTCCTCCGTCGTGGCAAGCCTCCAGCCGGACCGCAGTGACGCCATCACGTTCGCGAATCCGATCCCGTCGTCGCGACGCGCACCGGCCACGATGCGGCCGGTTTCCGGATCCACGACATCGCCCAGGCAGTTAACCGCAACGAGCGCGCCCACAACCAGGCCGCTCTCAAGCGAGACTGCCGCCGAGCCGAGACCTCCGCGCATTCGCTTGCTCCTGCCGCGCATCTTCCCCACCGTCGCGCCCGCGCCTGCTCCCACGCTTCCCATCGCGACCGGCTGCCGAGACGCGGCCTCCGCGGCACGGAAGCCGGCCCGGGCCCCCGGTCTCACGGTCGGATCGCCCACCGCCAGATCGAAGAGGATGGCAGCGGGGACGATCGGAACCACTTGATCCCGAACAGCGAATCCGACGTGCTTTCGCTCAAGGTATCTCATCACGCCATCAGCAGTTGCCAGACCGTAGGCGCTGCCCCCCGACAAGACGACGGCGTGTACGGAATCCATGCTCATTTCGGGGCGCAGCAGGTCGGTTTCGCGGGTTCCCGGTGCGCCGCCCCTGATATCGACGCCCGCGACAGCTCCACCATTCGCAAGGACAACCGTGCACCCCGTGGAGCCAGACCGGTGCGTCCAGTGGCCGACCCGCAGATTCGGGACCGCTGTCAAGGTGGAATTCACGGAGATTCCTTAAGGTGCGGCCCGGCCGGCGGCCGCGACGCCCGGGCCCAGCTCTAGATGCGACGCCTCGATACCATGTCGCAACAAGCGGGCCGACGCATCGCCAACATAGTCTCCGGGCCGTGCCTGTCTAATTCTCTGCCATGAGTGTGCCACGACTGGTCGAGATTCGCCAGCACTTTCCCGACCGCTCCCTCTCCGTTCGCAATGAGATGGAAGCGGCAGGCTGGGCGGCGAAAGTGCCGGCAGGGATTCGCATTGCGGTAGGCGTTGGAAACCGCGGTATCTCCGACTTCGACACCATCGTGCGCGGCGTGGTCGACTCCTGGCGCCACCGGGGGTGTTGGTTCTCTGTTTATTCCGGCCAAGAATGCCATTTTTTCTCTGCAATATTGTGCCGACTGGGATAGGTGCCAGATCGTTTCAAAGTTGGAGCTGAAGGTTCGGCTATACACCCGCTGAGTGGGGGGCTGGTTAACAGCGGGTCGTTTGTGCGACAAGTCGGAACGTGAGCGAAGGCGCGATCCCATTGCGCGAGGTGCGCGTGCGCCCGGTGTGGCCCGACGAGGAGGCACGCTGGAACGATCTCGTCCGGGCTCACCACTGTCTCGGCGTCCGCAATTTCTACGGCCGTCGCCTCCGGCACGTCGCCGTGCTCGGCGACCACTGGCTGGCCCGCCACGCAGTAGAGTCGAGGAGAGACGCGCGCACCTTAGCAAGGAAGCAGTAGCTGTTTTGGGGTGTTCCTACGGCTTTCGCCATCTGTAGGTGCCTCACTGGCCTTCCCGCATAGCCACGGTTCCTCTCCCCGCTCGTCAAACCGGACGTGCAGTTTCCCCGCATCCGGCTTTCAGTGGAAATCATGCCTTCGCCCACGGAAGGCTCGCAGTCGTTGGCGCGAGGCGGACGAGGCCGTACTCTTCGCGCAGCCTCTTGTCCGGGAAGCGCACGTACTTCCCGGCCTTCACCTTGTGCTTCCGACAGAGCCACTGGCGCAGCCGCCGGACCGCATGCTGGTCGATCGCGTTGTAGGCCGGACTCACTTGCCCGAGATGGAAGTAGTTCGCCCATCCGGTCATGGACCGGTTCAGGTGTTCTATCATCTCTTCCCGGGACATTTGCCCGTACCTTGGCGCCGTCCATTCGCTGATCTTGCGGCAGATGCCTTGGACGCTTGCCTTGCTGGGGCGGGTGCCAATGTAGGCTCCCTTCCCGTTCGGGCGGTAGTTGCGTCCGATGCGGTAGCCCAGGAACTCGAACGGCTCCTCCGGGCACCGCAGGCAGCGGGTCTTCCGTGCGTTGACCGGCAGCTTCAGAACTCCCATGATCCGTTGGACCGCCGCCAGCATCCCTGCCGCCGGGGCCTTGCCGATCACACAGAAGTCGTCCGCGTAATTCACGATCTCCGCGCGGAAGCGCCGGGCATAGCCCAGCGTCTTCCAGCCCAGTATGAAGCGCCGCATGTAGAGGTTGCTGAGCAAGGGCGAGATCGGAGCCCCTTGCGGAGTCCCTTTCCGTTCCCTGCGCGCACGGTTCGTGCGGCGTGTGCCGCCCTGTCCGTCGTCCTCCTCGACCGGCATCTCCAGCCATCCCTTGACGAGTCCGAGCATCCGCCCGTCGCTCACGCGCCGCGCTATGCTCCGCATCAGTTCCGCGTGCGGAATTTCGCCAAAGTAGTTGGCTAGATCGCCATCGACAACCTCGTTGCACCCCCTGTTCAGGAGGCTGTGGACGTGGTTGACCGCGTCGTTCGCGCTCCGCCCCGGCCGGTAGGCGTACTGCTCCGGTTGCAGGTCGGCTTCGACAATCGGCGCCAGCACTAGCAGGGCCGCCGTCTGCGCCACCCGGTCCCGTATGCAGGGGATCCCCAGGGGCCGGAACTTGCCGGGCTGCTTCTTCGGGATCAGCACCTGCCGCACCGCTTGCGGCGCGTAGGTCCCGTCCTTCAGCTCCCTTGCCAGTTCCCCAAGCCATGGCTCCACGCCTCGCTCCTCGATGTCCTGGAAGCTCTCCCGGTCCACCCCGGCAGCCCCGCCGTTCCGGCGGACCTGCCTCCAGGCTTCCCTGAGAAAGTCCTCCCGCCACATCTTGTCGCTCAGCGCATGGAACCGCAGCTTCGGTTCTTCCTTCGCTTTCGCCTGTAGCACGGTCTGGAGTTTCCGAACCTTTTCTGACCCTGTTAGACCTTCGTCAGTGGTCATGCCTTGTCTCCTTTCCGTCCTGCTCTCCACTCAAGGCCCCTTTCCTCCGCGGGCGTTACCCCGCCTCTGCGGTACTACGGGCCTATCCGCCACCCTGCCGGCCCGGCCTGCCCCTCGCGGGGTTCCAGTTGATGCGTGCCGCATCTCCGACAGGGCTTCCCGTGTTGCTGCTTCCTTCCTCTTCCATGCGTGCCAGCGCCCTTACCCCGGCGGGAACGGATCGGTGCATCTGTCGCTCTCTTCCCGATCCGCCAACGGCCTTCCCCTTAACCACGAAAGAGTCGGCTCCCGCATTAAATGTTGCGAGGCCTGCTCGGCGTTCACTCGCGTTCCGGCCCGCATGGTTGCTGAGCCGCCCTAGGCGGCCCTTTGTCACCAGAGTGCTTCAGCCCACTTCGTTACCTCCGTGAACCGCCCTGGCTGCTACCAGCCGGAGCGTCAGTTGCTGGACGGGATTCGCACCCGCCAGAGGGAAACGCCTTTCCACGGCGCACGCAGTTCTAAATTTAGGCTGCGTTGGGGTTCTTGCCGCTGCAGATGCCCGAATGAGGGGCCAGTTTCTGGGCTCTTGACTTTGCGGTCACCGCTTTGAAACATAAGATGTGGCCCCCGTTTCCGTCCTTGAGTCCCTCCTCAACAGATTCCGCCAGATCGCCTCCGCCTTGCCCGATCCCCGAACCGGCGCGAACAAGCGCTACAGCATCGCCGACGCCGCCTCCTGCGCCTTGGCGACGTTCTTCCTCCAAGCACCCTCCTTTCTCGACTTCCAACGCCGCATGCAGAAACAGGCCGCTCGCTCCAATTGCCAGTCCCTGTTCGGTGTCGAGGACATCCCTTGTGACAACTCCATTCGGAATCTCCTCGACGGACACGACCCCGACCGCTTCGCCCCCCTGTTTGCCGATTGCCTCCGAACCGCCCGCGACCACGGGGCCCTCGAGCCCTTCCTCCGCCTCGACGGCCGCATTGCGGTCGCGCTCGACGGAATCCAAATCCACTGCTCCGACTCGATCCGCTGCCCGCAGTGCTCGATCCGCCATGTCGGGGCCCACAAGACCGAGCAGTACTTCCATACGATGCTCGCGGCGACGGTCGTCGCCGACGGCCACAACCGCGTCCTGCCGCTCATGCCGGAGTTCGTCCAGCCCCAGCAGGACCCGGCCGCGGACCAGCCGGGTCTGTCCGAGGAGCAGCGCAAGCAGGACTGCGAGCGCAACGCCGCCAAGCGCTGGCTGCCCGCCCACAGCGACGAGCTGCGCCCCTACCGGCCGGTCTTCCTCGGCGACGACCTGTACTGCTGCCAGTCCCTGTGCCGACTGGTCCTCGACCTCCGGGCGGACTTCCTTTTCGTCTGCAAGCCCGGTAATCACAAGCGGTTATACGAACTGATCCATGACGACTTCACCCACTCGACCGGCTGGATCCGCACCCGCAACCACAAACGCCAGGTCGAGTTGCAGCGCTATCGCTGGATGCACGGCCTGCCGGTCCGCGACTCCGACGATGCCGTGCAAGGAACCTGGATCGAGTTCGAGATCCAGCGCCAGGGCAAGCCCACCTACTACAACACCTTCTTCACCAGCTTGGAGGTCACCGCCGAGAACGTGGCCGGGATTGCCCGCCTCGGAAGAGCCCGCTGGAAGATCGAGAAATGTGCAATTGCACATTTCTCGATAAATGTGAATTTCAGGATTATGTGAATTCCGCTCTGTAAGCCCTTGCCAAGCCGAGGCACGGGGGCTCTGCGGGTTCACATAATCCTGATGGCCTCAGAGCGTCCGGAGGAACTCAATCAGGCCTTTGTCCTCCTTCCATGGCCGTGCCGGTTGCGTCTTGGGCGGGTCGCAGCAAGCGATCGCTTGGGCCTTGGTCTCGAGATCCACCTCGGCATAGATGTTCGTGGTATCGACGCTGACGTGGCCGAGCCAGGCACGGATCGTGTTCAGATCCACACCGGCGCGCAACAGATGAGTGGCGCAGCTGTGGCGCAGTGTGTGGGGGCTGATAACGGCCTTGGCCGTCAGGGAGGGCACCCGCTGCGCGGCAGCCTCGGCGCACCGTTTGACCAGTGCTCGGATACCAAACCGTGTGAAGGGATGACCGGTCCGGCTGTGGAACAGGAAGGCGTCCGCAGGGCGGTCGCCCGCCAGTTCGGACAGCACAGTGGCTGTACTGGGCCAGACTGGGACACGGCGAATCTTGCCACGCTTGCCATGCAGGGTCACAAGGGAATGGGACTCCGGGCGATCGGCTAGCTGCAAGTCGCCGACCGTCAGGCGGGTCAGTTCGGATACGCGGGCGCCCGTGTTGTACAAGAAAACAAGGACTGCGTACTGGCGGCGACCCTGGGCTGTGGTGCGGTCCGGCACGGCCAGCAGGGCGTCCATTTCGTGCTTCTCGAGGTAGGTCACGGGGCGCGGATCCGCCCGTTTCGCCGAGATGGCCCGGATCTGGCCGGCCCATTCGAGATGCTCGGGATCACGGCTGGCCACGAAGCGGGCGAAGGAGCGGATGGCGGCCAGGCGTTGGTTGCAGGTTTGCGGCGAGCAGCCGCGTTGTTCGGCGAGGCCGGCCAAGAAGGCCCGCACTTGCGCGGCGCCCATGTCGCGTACAGCGAGGCGCTCGGACGGCTTGCGGGCCTGTTCGGCGAGGCAGGGCACGAGCAGGGTGAACGTGTCGCGATAGCCGAGCTGGGTGTTGCGCGACAGGTTGCGTTCGCTCACCAGATGCTCCGCCAAGAAGCGGCGCAGCCAGAAACCGAGAGTGGATCTGTCACGCATGGCAGCCTCCGCGAGGTTCGGCATACCGCGCGAAGCGCGCCGAGGCGGCGCCCAGCAGTTCGGGGGTCATGCTCAGGTAGAGCTGCGTCGAGGCCAGGCTGACGTGCCCCAGGTAGGTCGACAGAACCGGCAGCAGGCGCTGGACGTCCTGTCCCTGGCGGTACCAGCTGACCAGCCGATGCTGGGCAGCGGCGTGCCGCAGGTCGTGCAGACACGGCTGACGACGGGCTCCCTCCAGAAGCGGGATGCCAGCAGCTTCGCGCACGACCCGGAAGCGGCCGCGGACCGTCGCTTGGCGTAGCGGCGTGCCGTCTCGGTTGGCGAAGAAGGGGTGCCCGGCCGCCCCGGCGGGATCCGCCGGCAGGGTGCGGGCCGCATGGGCTGCCAGGGCTTTTCCCAGGGTCGGATCCAACGGGACGAGACGGGTCTTGCCGAACTTCGATTTGCGGACAGTCAGCAGCAGGTTGGCCAGATCGACATCAGCATGGGTGAGTTGCAGGGCCTCCCCGAGACGCAAGCCTGCGCCATACAGCAGTAGCAGCAAGGCGCGGAACGTCTGCGGCCCGAGTTGCCGCACACGCTTGAGAGGGGCTTGCGCGGCCTCCAGCAGGCGGCCCACCTCGTCCCGGCTATACAGATACGGAGGGGCCGAAGGGGGGCGTGGCGGCTCCAGCGCGGGCAGCGGCGAGCGGCTGGCCAGCTCGCGCCCCAGCGCGTAGCGGTAGAAGCCATCCAGAATCGAACGTTTGACGCTTCGCGTGGGGGTCAAGGGTCCGGAGCCGGTCAGAAAGGCGGCGGCTTCGTGCTCCCCGACTTCGTCGAGGTCGGTCTCGCTACCCACGAGGCAAGCGTAATGGTTGAGTGCGTTCGCGCCAGCTTGGAAGCGCGCTCCCGAGGAGCGCTTCCAGGCGACGTAACGCTCAATGGCGTCCCGGACTGTCACAGCACGCCCTCCCAATCGAAGGCGGCCACTTCCCGTAACGCGCCGAGCCCGGTCTTGGCGTAGACCGCGGTCGAGTCCGGGTGCCGGTGTCCCAGACAATCCCCGATCTGCTTCAGGGAGAAGCCTGTATCCAACAGGTGCTGAGCACAGGCATGCCGCAATGCGTGGGGCCCGCTGCGCTGCGAATCGATGCCTAACCGTCGCAGGCGGGGTCCGACGACGCGCCAGAGCCCGGTCGTGCTCAGCGGTCGGGCCGGGGCTTGCAGGGACAGGAAGACCTCGCGGTGCAGGGAGGCTGGACGCACGCCCCGCACATAGCGCAGGATGGCGTCACCGACCGTCCGCGACAACGGATACAGGTGAGTACGCCCCGGCTTGGGGCAGCGGACGCACATCGTTTCCGCCACCCAGTCGAGGTCGTCCAGGCGCAGTCCGCGGACTTCCCCCGAACGCAGGCCGTAGACAGCGAGCAGCAGGAGGATGGCCTGGTCCCGGACATCCGCTGGCCGGTCCCCTTCGGTGGCGGCCAGCAGCCGCTGCACGTCCTCCCAGGCTGGGCCCGCTGGCAGGGTCTCCAAGGAGTACTGACGGGGCAACGGGATCGCTGCGGCCAAGCCCGGACGGCACCGGCCGCAGTCCTCGGCGTACCGAAAGAACGCTCGCAAGGCGCTGGCATAGGCAGCCAATGTCTTCCGCGCCACATCCTGCGACGCTTTGTCCGCCAAGGCCCGGTCCACATCGGCGACCGTGATGTCTGCCAGCGACGGCTTGTCGCCACAGTGCCGGCGCAGGAACTCCCGCGCTCGGGAGCAGTAGTTGCGGACCGATTCCGCAGACAGTCCGCGCTCGCGGAGCAAGCTGTCGGCAAACGCCGCCAGCCGCTCGGCGTGGGGCGTCGGCTCGGGATCTGTCGCATCCAGGCGTCCGCTGAAGCGAAGCCACCTCAGCGTGCCTGTTACGAAGGCCCGCTGACGCTTCCCGCCTTGCTCGACTTTGCGGCCGGCCGCCCACCGCTGCCCGGCCGCTTCGACCTCGGCGACCGGGATCGGGCCCGGCTCCTGCAAGGGCAGCAACTGCACCGCCTGCAGCTGGTGTCTGGCGACATCGCGGATCGTTCTGTCTGCGAGCCCTCGTGCCGCGCAGTGATCTAGGTAGCAGAGGCGCAACCGGAGCAGCGGGGCGGCTAGGTGCCGCTGCACCGTTCGCGCCTCCTTGAAGAGTGTTTCGAACATGTTCAGACCTCCTTTCGAAACGAAAGACGATCCGACAATCCTGCCACCGCCGTATTTTTATGTGAACTGGCAGAGCCCCCGTGCCTCGGCTTGGCAAGGGCTTACAGAGCGGAATTCACATAATCCTGAAATTCACATTTATCGAGAACGAGGGATTCAACTGCCTGGCGCGCCACGGTTACAACATCAAGCGGAATTTCGGGCACGGCCGCAACGGTCTCGCCAACCTGCTCGCGACGCTGAACCTGTTCGCCTTCGCGCTGCATGCGGTCCAGGATTGCGTCTCCGACTTGTGGCGGCAATGCCGGGCTCGGGCCGGCACCCGGCGCAACTTCTTCGCGACCCTGGGCTTCCTCACGGAGTGGTTCTGCTTCCGCAGCTGGACCGCCCTGTTCGAGACCCTGTTAAGAAAGCGCCCGCCACCGGCCAGTCCCCGGGTGGCTGCGCTCGCCCCGTCATGACGCAACCGGCCAGCCATCCGGCCAGCGACGGGCTCGCCCCGAACCCAGCGGCGGGGGTGCGCCTGGCAAGGCCCGCGAGCACGCCACTGCCCGTGCCATGCAGCCCGGCCCCCCCGGCCTGCGTTCCCAACCGCCCTGATCACCCCGCAACTGCCTCTCTACGGCACGCCCAAACGCTCGCCGATCCCAACCCACACCAGCCAGCTCCCCCATCCTGAGAATTGCTGGGCCGCCTCCGGCACTATTGACGGCGCCCGCGGCGGCCGAGGTCGACGACAGGAGCGCACCCGAGCGGATGATCGCCGGCGCCGTCACCGCAGCGCGCTGCTCATTCTCGAATCGCTCGCTAAAGAAAGTAGTTGCGAAGATCTTGTCCCAGCACTTGAGCGCCTGCTCGCGCGTACAGTCGGTCCTGAACAGCGGCTGCAGCGTGTTGATTGCGGCGGTCAGCTTGTCGCGGAACGATCGCGCCCGGGCGTCGGCAGGCCCGATGGTGATGTAATCATCCGGCGTGACCGGATGCGCAATTTCGAGATCCCAAGTGAGCCGATCGCGTATCGCGACCATGGTGTCGTGCAGAGCGCGATCCTCACGGTCGTTCTGCCGGTAGCATTCGATTACCAGCACGGAAATGCCGAAGCCGCTGAGCATACCCGAGCGCCAGCTATAGCGACTACGGGCGAATTTCTTTAGATCCCTGTTGATGCGACGCAACTGCTGGCCGTCGGCTGATCTTGCGCGCTCGTTCTCGTACCAGCGTGTCACATCGCGCGCGTCAGACCGCTTCCAGCCACTGCTCGCCGCCAACTCGTAGTGGACCTCTTCGCCGAAAACAGTCGAGGTCACCACTCGACGGTAAACCGGCAGGTCGACATGGTATCCGGCCTCGTAATACACCCGCACGCAGTTCGAGCGAACCTCCGGCGCTTCCTTGAACCGGCCGTTGTCGACGGCATCACGAACCATTTGGCGAGCCTGGCGCGACGTCATATCGGCACCGCGTGGACCGACCAAGTCTTCCTTGCGGAAATAGATGCCATCGTCAATGTCGTAATCGTTGTCTGGGTCGCGGACCATGGTCTTCATGGCGTAGCTGCCCTGCGCGACGAACTCGATCGGCGCAGGTTTGCCCGCCATAGCCAGTCCCTTGCGCAGCCGGTCCCGGTTGGTGTTGCGCCGATCTCGCATCCTGTCCTGCTCGGTCTTGGGCAGGGTGACATTCTGGTTGTGATACGCTCGGACGTCCTTGGAACAGTCGAACATTACTTTTCCTTCCTTTTGCCGAGGGAGACGCGGTCCCAGACCGCGCCGGACCCTTTCATAGCCGGTAGATCGATCATGAGGCGGCGGATCATCTCGCCGTCCTTGCTGTTGGGGTCATCGCAGACACTCTTGGTCAGGTCGGCGTCCGTGTGGGCCTGTGTCATCAAGCGATCCATCGCTTCCTGCCGGGTATCGTCGAGAGCCAGATACGGGATCATGCTGGCCGGCACAGGCTTGTTGGGGAAACGCACCCGCCGGATCGGACGCCCGCAGCTACTGATGGCATTGGTCAAGAGCCGCGCCATGTGGTCGAAGGCGAACTCCTGGGCCGAAATGCTCAGAGGCGCGACGTCGGCGCCAAGCGACCAGTCCAACATTGACCGGTGCGCCGACTTCGCGTCGAGGTGATCGCCTTCGTGGCGCGGACAGGTCCCAAGTGAAAAGATCTCAATCGGCCGGTCAGACCCGGCGATCGTAAGCGCGTCGACCAGGCCGACCAGGATTGGGTTGTTGGCCCAGAGGCCGCCGTCCGCGAAGACCTGCTGGGGTCCATTCGGATCGTTGGGATCGTTAATCGCCGCGAGCGAGCGGTAGATTGGCGCCGCACTAGTCGCCATGCAGACATCGACCAACGGATAGTTGTCGTCGCGCACACCGCTGCACGGTGTCTTCTTGAATACCCACGCACGATGCTCGCTCATTAGGACAGCCGGTATAGACAGCGAGATTCCGCGCCCGCGGTATACATCGAGCATGGTTGTGTCGCCGAACACCTCATCCAGCGCCCCTCGGAGTGCCTTGTCTCCGGCGCGCACGTACCGGCCCCCCTGTGTAGCTCGATAGATGGCACTAGTCTTACCGGCGATCCGCCGAGGAAAGATCTTCGGGCCATGGTCGCGATAGAGCCCAACTATCTCCGCCATCGGCCGGCCGATGGCGAGGGCGCAGCCGACGATCGCACCAGTACTGCTTCCCGTGATCAGGTCGAAACCGCGTCCGAGATCAAGCGCGGATTCGCCACGAATCCGGCAATATTGATCAGTCAGCCGAGCAAGAAAGGCCGCCGAGTAGACGCCGCGCATGCCACCGCCATCGAGACTGAGCACGCGATAGGCTCGCTCAACTTCCTGATCTTCAGCAGGATTTCCCATTCGCGCGACCCCGCCGCAACCGAGAGGGGGTTGCCTTGGCTTCTCTGTCCATCCATAATGTTATAGCGCCATCTCGGTATGAAGTCAAGTAACTAGATGTATTTCTTGTAAATACATCGGATTTCTGGGAGGAAGACATGGACAGAGACGATGAACGACTGCGCTGGGGGGTCCGCCGACGGTTGGAGTTCATCGACTTCCGCCTGTTCTGGGATGGACGCTTCAATCGCAGGGACATGGCCGAAGCGTTTGGCATCTCGGCGCAGCAGGCCTCGGTCGACATCGCGCAGTACGAGAGGGTCGCGCCGAACAACCTCGCCTATGATCGAGCCGAGAAGGCCTACAGACGCACCGAACGCTTCAAGCCGGCCTTCATCGGCAAGACCATCGATCGGTATCTAATGCAGTTGGTCGCCTTTGAGAACCAGTGGATGCGCCGGGAAGATTCTTGGTTCGGCGCCTTCCCCGCCGTCGAGGTCGTCACACTTGGTGGCCGACCGACCGATTGGGCCGTGTTGCTCCGCGTTCTCGAGGCAGTGCGCAACAGGCTGGAGATCGACATCGAGTACGGTTCGCTGACCGGTTCTACTCAGCCATCGCGGACCATCGCACCCCATGCGCTAGCTCATGCCGCTAGACGCTGGTACGTCCGGTCGTGGTCGCGGGATCACAACGACTTCCGGGACTATAATCTCAACCGTATTACCGCAGTCGGTGATTCACGGCCGTCCTCAATCGATCCCGCTTCGGACTTCGAATGGGCCCACGAGATCAATCTTGTGATCGTGCCGAACCCAGATCTCCCAAGTGAACGAAGGGCCGCAGTTGCCAGTGAGCATGGTATGACCGATGGAAGCCTTGTTCGCTCGTGTCGGCTAAGCCTCACCTATTACTTGATGAGCCAGTACAATCTGGACGTAGAGCCCGGCGTTCTGAAGCCAGAAAAGCAGCAAATCGTTCTGCAGAACCGGGAAGCGGTCACCCAAGCCCGCACTCTGGTTCGCGAGATGTCCGTCCAAGCGCTCACACGAGCGCAAGCCCCAGATGTGATCGAGGATCGATCGTAGGCGGCCCGCCACCTTACGGCCCAATTCGCATCTCCTACACCCATGCCGATAGCTGCGATCCTGCTCTTCGGGAGTCTAGTCCGCGCCGATCAGTTAGAACGTCCGACCCTGATTTGTTAATGATCAACCTCGAAAACGCAACCCGTTGCACCTCCGTTGGCCGTCTCTCACGATTCCTTTATCCGTGGCATACCCTAGAGCGCAATGCACGCAATGGTGACCTCTTCGTCTGCAATCTGGTTCGCGAGGCTAAGCCCCGCTTCGATCCGGACTGCTACTCGTCAAAGCTCCAGAAGGCTTTCCAGTATCGTTCTGACTACATGGCTGAAACTGGCCACGCAATCGACCCAGTTAGTGCCTAGTAAGGCTCGCTGACGAATTGAATTCGCATTTGTTGGCCAAGGGAGCGCTGTGGTGCTACCGGACGATCCTCAACGCCCGGAGCGCTGAGCGATGCGACCCGGTATTCGCTCCCCAGCTCCTTGCAGAGCAAACCCAATCAATCGCCGGGCGCGACCTCACCCGCCGACATAGCGAGCTAGACGACACTGAACTGCGTCACTCGCTACGCCTTTTCCAAGGAGGAAACGACTTGACTGTCAGATTTGCCATCGATGCATTGACTTGCGCTCTCGTATGCATGTGTGAAATCCTCCGAGAATGAGCATTCCCAAGACTTGGAGAACACTTCTGGACAGGCGAGACGTTCTCATCCTCGATACGGAAACCACAGGTCTTAATCGTGACGCAGAGGTTGTCGAACTGTCCATCATTGATACGACAGGCAGGGTGATCATTGATGAATTGATCAAGCCTATGGATTCGGTGCCTGAGGATGCCGCGAGGATCCACGGTATTACTGATTCAGTTCTTCGCAAGGCCGGAGCAAAGCAATGGAAATGGCACCATGACGCCGTGAAGGAGGCAATTCGAGCGGCCAAAGTGCTTCGAGTCTATAACCTGGAATACGATGAGCGAATCATCCGCCAGACTTGCGGAAAATACGGTTTACGCCACCCACTCGGATATGTCTCTCGTGGATGCGCCATGTTGGAATACGCTGAGTATCGTGCAGTTCCTGGTCGCTATGGAGACTATCGGTGGCACAAGCTAGAGGTAGCGCACAGACATGAGTGCGAGCACACCACACAAGAACATAGGGCACTCTCAGACTGCAAGATGGTGCTTGATGTGATGCGAGCGGTGGCGTCCTAAGGGACTTCCACCTAGTCATAATCTCCCAGAGTATCCTCGGCACCGGGTCTAGGAGCAGTTGGCACGAATTGAACCTGTGACCTGAACCCACGTTACGAAACTGCTCTTCCAATGAGCTACAGCCGTGTTCGGACAAGGCCCACTCTCATAAGCCTGAGACCTTTGTTTCGGGAAAGCGATCAGGCACTTGGAAGAGCGAATCGGGCGCTGTTCACGCACGCGATCTGCCGCGCGGAATCAAGAAGTCCGACGCGGTCTCGCCTGCGAGAGCGGGCACTTGCTCAAATCCCGAAGTGGTACTTCAAGCGGTAACGAAATCCTTAAATCCTATATAAGTCTATACATATCAATATTTTATGTGGAATCATTGGAGGCTCGGGTGCGAATCGAACCCACGAACAAAGGTTCTTCAGACCTATTTCGAAAGATTCTATGTCGTTGAATATAAAGTGGTTATATTGAAAACGAAGCGGGCTCGGGACCATATTGGGACCACTGCAGTGAAATTGATGAGCACCCGCAACTACGGTGCGGATTGCGTTGTGGTTGCGAGGAGATTGAGCCCCCCAGTTCTCGCGACGACCTCACACGAACGCTCCTTCAAAGCTCTCCGTTGCCTGAACAGCGGGATTGCAGTAAGGTCGCTCACGGCCTGCGGAGCATCGGCTTACGATGTGAGCTTGAGTGCAGCGAACAGCAAGCCAAGACCGGCGAACAGCAGGGCGCCTAGGCGAATCATGAGGCGTTGTTCCACTTCGAGGAGGCGCTGTTCCAGTTCGCGAAGGTCGGCCTTCGTGGCTACGTGTTCGCTGACGGCGGATCGCATGGCGTCGACAATGGCGTCGGCGTGCTTGGGGTCGAGTCCCGCGGCCTGCAAGTTGCGAGCTGCTGTCAGCGTGTCGAAAGTCGTCATCTTTCTCGCTCTCGATTCTAGACTAGCGGATGTAAGGAAGCAACGCGTGTGTGTCAAGGAAGCAGCAATTCTCAGAATGGGGGGCTGGCTTGTGTGGGGTGGAACCAGGGAGGGTTTCTGCGCGCCGTAGGGAGGTCGTTGTGGGGCAACCGGGGTGGCTGGGAACGCGGAGCGGGGTACGGGCTGCATTGCACTGGCAATGGCGCAGTCGGGGCCTGGTGGGAATCGAACCCACGCATAGAGGTTTTGCAGGTCATGTGTCGATACTCACATGAGCGGTTTTCCGCTCACCCCGACGGCACGAAACACTCCTATACTTGAAGCGTCGTTCGAGAGACCGACAGCGCCTGCATCGTCAAGCGTTGAGGAATCCCAGATCCGGAGCCTTGGGCCATAGATCGGGGCTGCCTTGACCTCGGTTGGATTCGGGACGCTCGCGATGGGCATCACGACACGACCCTACGAGGAACCTGCGGATTGCGGGGGGAGTATACGCGGGCCGCTTGCTTTGTCCCGGTGTTTCGCAGCACAGGGCTATGCGCTTGACTCCACAGCGCACAATATGTTGTGGTTGAGGTCGTGGGCGGCGATTACCCGCGAACGCTCGCCGAGTTTGAAGCGCGGTTCGCAACTGAGCAGGCGTGTCGCGAGTATCTGGTTCAATTGCGCTGGCCAGGCGGTTTCGCTTGCCCGCGCTGCGGCGGTGGGCCCGCCCGCAACACCTCCCGGAATCGCTTGGTCTGCGCGTCCTGCCGCTATCAGGCGTCGCTGACGGCCGGTACGATCTTCCAAGGCTCGCGCAAGCCTCTGACCCTGTGGTTCCGGGCCGTTTGGTGGGTGACGGCGCAGAAGAACGGTGCCAGCGCGCTCGGGCTGCAGCGGATTCTCGGATTGGGACATTACGGAACCGCCTGGACATGGCTCCACAAGCTGCGGCGCGCGATGGTGCGCCCGGGACGTGAGCGGCTGGCCGGTTGGGTCGAGGTGGACGAGGCGTACGTCGGCGGCAAGCAGAAAGGAGCGCCGGGACGCAAGCTGGGGAAGCAGGCCTTGGTCGCGATTGCGGCGGAAGAGGACGGGGCCGGAATCGGGCGGATCCGCTTGCAGCGCGTGCCCGACGCGTCGGCGGCCAGCCTGGAAGCGTTCATCCTTGAGTCGGTCGAGCCCGGCAGCGTCATCCGCACGGACGGTTGGCCCAGCTATTCCAAGTTGCACGACCTGGGCTACCGGCACGAAGCTTCCGTGACCGGAGGGGACCCGAGCAAGACGGACAAGTATTTTCCGCGGGTGCATCGCGTTGCTTCTCTGCTGAAGCGCTGGCTGCTGGGCACCCACCAAGGCGCTGTCGAACACAAGTACTTGGACTATTACCTGGACGAATTCACCTTCCGATTCAACCGAAGGACGTCGCGTTCACGCGGCATGCTCTTTTACAGGCTGCTCCAGCAGGCGGTCGCAACCGCCCCGGCCCCACGCCCGACGATGATGTCGCTTGACACGGCCACCGGCGCCACTGCAAGCGGAGATCTTGTGGAGTGAAGCGCACAGTCCCGACCACAATATATAGTACCGTGCGGAGTGAAGCGCATAGCCCTGTCGCAGCAATTGCAAATAAGAGATTTCGCACCGAATGACCGGAGTGTGGGACCCGGCTTGGGACCCACTGCAACCATTTGTCCCGATCAACACTGCAGGCCGCCAAGGTTCGAGAGATCGAGTCCGAGGTGCGGTCGAGCGATCTTGCACTCCCGTTGCCGATCGTCACGCGACTCCTACGTAGAGCCGAGATACCGCGCTTAAACACGCTGGCTATCATGGCAACGTCGCAAAACCCATCTCGTCAGCGGCGTGTTCCCGCTGGAAAGTCCTGTCCAGTGGTTGAAATGTGGTAGTCTTGCCAATAGATTTCTGACAAATCGAATTGGAAACAGGAACATGCGTGGCCTTCCCCGTCACATCATGGAGCATGCCGCCTCGCTTCCGGAGGCAACGCCGCTGTGTCCAGCTGCCCTGCTTCACTTTGGCAATCGCGCGGCCGTCGACCAGGCGTTGGCGCGACTTGCGCGGTCGGGCGATCTGATGAGGATCTGCCAAGGCGTCTACATGCGCCCGATCGAGACTCGCTTCGGTCCTCGGGCGCCCCGCGTCGGCAAGGCGCTTGCCGCTCTGTCGGCGTTGTGGGGCGAAACGATCGTGCCATGTGGCGGCGCGGCGGCCAACTGCCTCGGTCTGACCACGCAGATTCCGGTTCGCGCGGTCTATCTAACCTCTGGTCCCAGCCGGCGACTGCACTTTGGCGGGCTCACCGTCGAGCTGCGACATGCGCCGCGCTGGCAACTGGCGGCCCCGCACCGCAAGGCCGGGGATGTCATCCGCGCCTTGGCGTGGCTCGGTCCCGAGGAGGTCGAGGATAGCCTCGAAGCGGTCGTACCAACGCTCTCCGAGGAGGATTGGAACGAGCTTGCGGCGGCGCGGGCCGTCATGCCATTTTGGATGGCGGAACCGGTGAGCGCACGCGTTTCTCATGGCTGAGACGCGGTACCAGGCTCTCTCGGCCGCCGACAGGCGTGACGCGTTGGAGGTGGCGGAACGGAGCAGCAGCCACAAGGCGCATCTTCTGGAGAAGGATGTCTGGGTCGTCGCGACACTCCAAGTCCTTTTCGACGCCACATTTGCCGCGCACCTGACCTTCAACGGCGGCACGTCGCTGTCGAAGGTCTGGCGCGCGATCCGCCGATTCTCGGAAGACATCGACATCACTTACGACATTCGCGCCTTCGCGCCCGACTTGGTTGGCCCCGCCGGCGACGAGGTGCTTCCGGCCACGCGCAGTCAGGAGAAACGCTGGACGCGGGCCATTCGTGCCCGTCTTGCCGAATGGGTCCGGGCTCGAGCCTGCCCGATCGTAGACGAAGAACTCGCGCGTGCCGGTTTCGCGTCACGGGTTCGTGCCGAGGCGGAGCGGCTCTACATTGACTACGAACCGCTGTTTGAGGAGACCGGTCTTGTGCGGCCCGAGGTCATGGTCGAGTTTGGCGCGCGATCCACGGGCGAGCCGCGCAGAGCCCTGCCGGTCGTGTGCGACGCGGCGGCGTATCTCCCCGGTCTCGCCTTTCCGCAGGCCCGTCCGACCGTCCTGCTGGCGGAGCGGACATTCTGGGAGAAGGCGACTGCGATCCATGTCTTCTGCCGTCAGGAGCGGTGCCGGGGCGGGCGATTGTCGAGACACTGGCACGATCTCGCGCGCCTCGACGAGGCCGGAATTGTGCAGAGCGCTCTGGCCGACCGCGCGCTCGCACTTTCGGTTGCCCGCCACAAAGCTATGTTCTTCACCGAGAACGACGCGAACGGCAAGCGGATCGACTATGAGGCAGCAGTTTCGGGCAGCCTGCAACTCGTACCCGCCGGTGCCGCGCATGGGGTGCTCGCCAACGACTATGCGAGGATGCTGGCGGACGGTATGCTGCTCGACGAGGATGAGTCGTTCGACGCGCTGATGGAACGATGCGCGGCGATCGAGGCGCGGGCCAACAATGTGTGAACCAATCAACTTGCTGGCGCTCCAGTACCCAGGCTGGATGCAACGTATTGAACCGCCAACGCGACGAAGATTGCGTCAAGCGGTTCCGGCCATCGCCCAATTGGAGAAGTTCTTCGCGCCGGAAACCCGATGAAGCGCCGGAAACGCCCGAACAACGCGCCCGCCGCGCAATCGACGCGAACCTAGAAGCCGCTGGCTGGCTCGTGCATTACCTTTACGAACTAGATCTGTCGGCGGGGCGAGGCATTGCAGTGCGCGAGTTCCCATGAAACCCCGGTTCGGATCGGCGGATTGCGAACTCTATCTCGACTACTAGGTCGTTGGAGCGATCGATGTCAAGGCGGAAGTACGCTCACCGGCGTCGAACCGCAAACGGCCAAGTACGCCGCCGGCTTGCCCGACAATCTGCCGGCGCCGCGCGGCAGGCGGGTGTTCAACTTCCCGCGGTCCGAGTCACTGGCCGATCTGATGGCCCGGCCAGTGCAGTCATGCGCGTAACTGAAGCAACTTCCGCCGCTTGGAGAATCGCGGCTTTGGTCCGTTCAGGCTCGCGCCATCCTCGCACTGGAGCGATCCTTCGCCGCCCACGGTGAACTGCTGCTCAATGCCAAAGACGTGGTCAGAGTGACCTCTGAGCCCGGACAGAGCGACTGCAAGGTCAAGCTGGAGCACCCTGTGCACATCAACGGCGATGGCCAACCAAAGCAGCTCTTGGTCGTCCAGGAATCCCATGATCAAGTCCGTGAGAAGCTGATCCGGGCGTACCCAGGAATGATTGCGTAGAAGAACCAGCGGGTTTTCTCAGCCGAGCTTAGCCCGCTGAGCGACACGACACGCGAGCAGGACCCACCTGGGGACCCACCCCACGCTCCGAACTGCCCCGTGCTGATCCGATTTGCCCCGAACTGATCCGCTCCACAGCCGAGGCACAGCGTCCATAAGTGATCGAAACAAAGGTAAACAGTGCCGAATCAAGGGTTACGGGTTGGAGGCGCGGGTGGGAATCGAACCCACGAATAAAGGTCTTGCAGACCTTTTTGCGAATAGGTCTATCTTGCTGATTTCAAATGGTTAAAAGTGACAGGTCGAGCGCAGCGGGCCGATCGGTTGACGAAGTTTGAAATTTCAACAGTTGTCGGGGTAACGTCACCAGGACTGGTCACCTGAGATGGCGAGGAGGATGTTCGGGCGGGGCGCGGCATAGGCTGCAAGCGCGGCCGATGCGAGGAGTGAGGCGAGCAGAAGTACGGCGAATGATTTCTTCGATCGCTACACAGCTATTCATAGACCGCTTGCGGTTTATTTTCTGAGGGCAGGTGTTCGGCCAACGCGTCGATCACGGCGCGGTGTTGGGCGGTTACGGATTGGTGGGCGAGGTTGTTCCATTCGTTGGGATCGGAAAGGTGATCGTAGAGTTCTTCGGTTCCATCGTGGTAGCGGATGTAGCGGTAGCGGCTGGATCTCAGCGAGTGGTTGTTTTGGCCGTAGGTGGTGAGTGCGGGGCGTGTCCAGGGGAGAGATGGATCACTTAAGAGCGGAGAGATGGATTGCCCATCGAGGCCGCGGCGCGGCGGCAAGCCAGCCAGTTCGAGCAGAGTGGGGTAGAGATCGATGAGGCTGACGATGCGTTCGCATTGGACTCCGCGTTGTGTGGCGATTGGTGAGTTTTTGGGGAGGGCGATGACGAGTGTGGTGCGTGTGCTAGCTTCCCAGAGTGCGTGTTTTCGCCAGTGTTGTTTTTGGCCGAGGTGCCAGCCGTGATCGCCCCAGAGGACGACGATGGTGTTGCGAGCGTGGGGAGAGCGATCGAGCGCATCGAGTACGCGGCCGATCTGTGCGTCGGCAAAACTGATGGTGGCGAGGTAGGCTTGTACGGCGTGCTTCCACTGGTTGTGCTTGAGGATGGAGGCGTGGTCGCCGCCGGGGTGGGCGAAGTTTCTGGCGCCGGAGGGATCGTAGACTTCAGCGGCGAGTTTGCGACCGAAGGGTGGGATGTCGGCTAGATCGCTTTCGATCACAGATGGCAGAGAGATGGAATTGAGGGGGTGGAGGTCGAAGTACTTTTCCGGGACGACCCAGGGCATGTGGGGTTTGGTGAGGCCGTAGGCGATGAAAAACGGTTTGTCGTGCGTCTTACCGAGTTCGGCGATGACCTGATCGGCGATTTGCGCGTCGAACATGTCTGTATCTTCGAGCGGCGTGGGGCCCCAGTTGACCCACATATCTTGGGGGGCGTTCTTGGGGCGTGGCGTGGTGGGTCGTTTAGCGGAGCTTGCGGAGAAGTACTGATCCCAGGACGCCTCATCGTAGGCGCCTCTGCTGTGATAGATCTTGCCGCCGCCTTTGGCGATGTAGCCGTGGTCGCGAAAGTATTGGGGGAGGGTGACGGCATCGGGCAAATGGGTGCGAAGGGTTTCCATGTTGCCGTAGACGCCGGAGCGTGCGGGGGTGATGCCGGTCATCAAGCTGACGCGTGAGGGATTGCAGAGTGGTGCGGAACAGTAGGCGCGTGTGAACGAGACGCCTCGCGCGGCAAGGCGGTCGATGTTTGGGGTGAGCGAATTGGGTTGACCGCCGAGGTGGCCGACCCAATGGTTGAGATCGTCTACGGCGATGAATAGGGCGTTTGGCTTGGATTGCTCGGCAGCGGGGAAGCAGAAGGTGGCGAACGTGAGGCAGAAGCCCACTAGCGCGAGCAGCCGGTGGGGCGTGGTATTCGGTTGGATGTTTCGGGAGATTGCCATGGAGTACTTATCTCGACGTCCATTGTTGTGGACGAGATTGGGCGAGGTCTCGCTGCACGACGGCTCGATTCTAGCGCTTAGGTCTGTCTTGCCAGATAGCTGTCGCAATCAAGCGTACCGTGGAGCGACCGTGCGCGAAGCCGTTAAGCGCACCGCCAGAAACCTCTGGGGCCCTATTTGAGGCGATTCGGGCCCACCAAGCAGGTGTCAATGCAGATGAGAAACGGCGTGGCCTGATGACCGGTTGCCGTGACCAATGGAACTGCATCATCCACTGAGCTACGGCCGTGATCAGACAACAAGCCCCACTCTCGTGGGCGTGGAAGCTTCGCTTTGTGTAAAGGATCAGGCTCTCGAGACAATGAATCGGTCGCTGCTCTCACCCGGCATCTGCTGAACGGAATCTGGAAGTCCAGCGCGGTCTCGCCCGCGAGAGCGGGCACTCGCTCAAGTCCCAAAGTGGTATTGCAAGCGGCAACGAAATCCTAATATTCTACATAAGCCTAATCATATCAATTAGTTATATGGAATCATTGGAGGCGCGGGTGGCGGGAAGTCGACCTGGATTCCGGTATCTGGACCATCCCGGCGGATCGATCCAAGACACGGCGCGAGCACAAGGTCCCGCTGGCTCCGCGAGCGCTTGCCGTGCTGGACGAGGCGCGACGACTCTCGCACGGCGCGGGGCTGATCTTTCCGTCCGTTACCCGCAAGCCGCTTTCGGGCGCGACGCTTTCGAAGCTGCTCCGGGAACAAGGCATCCGAGCGGTCCCGCATGGATTCCGGTCGTCATTCCGCGATTGGTGCGGGGAGACGGGCCAGCCGCGCGACGTTGCCGAGGCGTGTTTGGCGCATGAGGTCAAGAGCAAGTGCGAGGCGGCCTATGCGCGATCGGACCTCCTCGACCGACGTCGGATCCTGATGCAGGCTTGGGCGGACTATCTCTCCGCCGATGCCTGAACGTGCGTATCGACTCAGGCCGCGATTTTCGGGATCGAATCCGCACTCGAACACTGCTCCGAGGCTCGAGTGTTTGATCTCTGACCAAGGCGTGATTGAACGCCGGCACCCCGTCAGCCTGCAGGGCCTTCACGTTGGCCTTTTCCCCAGAATGGGGCTGTGGTCGGGCCAGCCTGGCCCATGTCGTGCGCTCGTGCGGGGAAAGTGCCCCGGCGCACGGCCTCCGGGGCGGCTAGGGAGGCCCGAGTGCAACGAATGAGATCGAGCTAACTGATTGCACGGCAGGAAGTTATTCAGATGGCCGGGACGAGTGGGACCCCTTGAGCGAACGGCCGGCGGGGCGGGAGCGCCCCCCCATCGGCCCTCGCATGCGCAAACGGGCCTTTCAGGGAGGCCGGCCGGCCAGCGCAACGGTTGCCCTGAAGACGGGCCAGAAACCCGTGCCGCACGGGTCGTCTTCGCAGGGAGCAAGTGATTCGGTCGCTCCGTCCGCGCCGTTCGCAGTACGGTGGCCAGCTGGCGAACATCAAGGCAACGACAATCGCCGTTGCAGCCGCTCCAGCGTCCGCTACTCCTGCCAATGTCGCCATGGGCACGTTGCGTCCCGGCCAATCAGTCAGCGGTGTGGTGGCTCGCAAGAATGGGCCGCCAGAGCAGTGCAGGTCAGGCCTTCAAGGCCCCTTGCTGAGGTGTCGGTCGCCATCTCTCGGAACTCGAATGGAGACTTCCCTGACCTCGCCCGGGCGGACTAAGGAGATGGCCTCATCAATCTCCCGGGCGCGGAGGCGGACGTCCGGCCAAGCGGTGGCGAGTAACAGCACGATTCCGATCTGTCGCCCCGCAAGGTTCTGTTGGTGGCGAAGGTTTTGATCGGTCGTGACGAACACCTCGTAGCCCTCGCGTTCCGCCAAGTCGAGCAATGCCCCGTTGTCCTTGTCCGACCAACCTTTCTCTGCAAGCGTGTCAGCGGTGTGTTCCGGAAGGTAGCCCGCAATGGCGCCGGAGTCCCCTGGTCGAACAAGATCTTCAATGCGCCGCCGGGGCCCGCAGGGCCTTCGCCTCGTGCTCGAGGACGGCGCGGACCTGTTGCTCATCCACGCCGGGGAACCATTCGACAAACTCGTTGATCGTGGCACCACGGGCCAGATTTTCATAGAGCGCCAAGAGTGGAATCCGCGTGCCCGCAAACACCCAGGCGCCGCTAACTCTCCCCGGCATGCGTTCGACCGCAGTGCAGGTCTCCCAGTCAGTCATCTCCGTCACCTCGCATTTGCGAACTCCATTCACACAGTGAGCCACATTCAGATTTCGACACCCCTGCGAGAGCACTGTCAAGTTGACGAACTCGAAGGCGGTGTTTCCTGAAGGTAGTCTAATGCTGCTTCGGTTCGCAAGCACTAGCACACGCCCGCCCGGAGACGCCCGTACCCGGCATTTGCCGCTCACGGCCCGTGCAACCACTGCTGGCGGCAGAGCAACTGGCTTGCCAATCCGTTGGCACGGCTGCTGAGAAACCAGATTGGACGGCGGGAGAGGACCTGACGAAAATGCGATTCGCGCGGCACGCACCTGGACTCATTTCCAATCCATCAAACAGGGCTCAGTTCTAAATCCGTATGACAGTAACGCTTATTTGGGTCGTACAACGCCATGTCCCGCCCGACAATGGACAGTACTGGGCGGTGGTGTCCACCAGTACCTGAATGCACCACTGCTCTCTGGACTGTCGAGGCCCGTCACAAGGTCGCGGACGGATGCAAGGACTCACCCAAGCGTCGGGAATTGCGGCTGTCGGTGAACAGTAAACTATCGTGAGTGGCCGAACGTCATGTGAAGAGGTGGCCGTGGCAAACAGAGCATCAACTGTCCCAATGCCGAGACTTTTGCTGCTCCTGGCGCTGAGCTTTCTGACGCAAGCCGGCTCTTCGAGGGCACAACCGCAGGGCCTGCTCATTCCGCACCCCGAGGATGCGGCCAAGCAAGTGGAGTACTTCATGGGAATGCCCCCTGGGAAGGGTCCGTGGCCAACCCTGATCTTCCTACATGGGCATCAAGAGGATCCTCGTACAGGCGGACGGGTCTTCTTCAATGGGGCGTCCTGGATCAGATCGCCAAGCGTGGATATCTCGCTGTGGCGGTCTCGCAACCGGGCTACGGAAGATCGACTGGACAGGCGGATTTCTGCGGGCCCTATACGCAGGGGGCGGTCATGGCGGTAATCGCCAAGCTCCGTGCGGAACGATACGTTTCTCCCAACAAGCTTGTGATTGTCGGCACAAGCCGGGGAGCATTGGTCGCAGGGCTGATTGCGGCGAAAAACAGCTCAGTCTCAGGCGTCGTCCTAATTTCCGGTTTGTTCGATCTGTTTGGTCTCCGAGCAGCCTCGAGTGATAGCGAGACGAAACGGGCCATCTTGAATGCCTTGGTTGCCGAAACTGGAGGAGGTGATGACGCCCTCCGAGAGCGCTCTGTGATGTCATTCGCGAGGGACATCAAGGCAGCAACACTGATCTTGAACGGCGGAACGGACGATCGCACAGATCCGGACCAGGCCCGACGGCTCGCTGAGGAGATCAACAGGCATGGCGGCGACGCGCGCACGATCATCTATCCGGATCTTGGGCACCGGATTCCCATGGAGATTCGCAGTCGAGACGTTGATCCCTTCATTGAGGCAGTTCTCGGGAAGTAAATCGGTGCTGTCCTGGGGATGTGGGACGGCCACTTGCGACCGAATTCTTCGGTCGGCCATTTCCCGGGCCTACCGCGATCGAGATTCGCGTAGCCGATCCCTCATGGCTCGTGCTCGCTCAAACCGCGGTTCCGCCTCTAGCGCGGCATCGAGTTGAGCCAAGGCGGCATCGCGATCTCCACGGGATGCAAGGATCACAGCCAAGTTGTAGCGCGCAGCGGCGTAGTTCGCCTTGCTGCGGATCGCCGCGCGCCATTGGTTCACTGCGCCGTCTACGTTTCCACGGCTTGCCAGAATTGCGCCGAAGTTGAATCGGGCTGCTGCCAGGTCGGGCTGGAGGCGGATTGCCTCGCGAATGGATACTTCAGCGTCCTCCGTGCGTCCGAGCTCGGCGAGCGCGCCCCCGAGGTTGTTGTGGAGTTCGGGGAGGTCTGGGTCCAGCCTGATGGCAGCCCGGGCCGACTCTGCGGCTTCCGCGAACATCCCTTGCCGAGCAAAGTCCAGTCCCATCTCCTTGGGGTTTCTCGGGTCGTCCGGTTCAAGCCGATTGGCCCGCCCCAGGACCTCTTGGGCTCGCCTGTGCTTGCCTACACGCGAAAGCACCGAGCCCAGGCGGATTCTGGCGAGCCCGAAGGACGGGTCGCGATCGAGTGCTTGCTCATGCCAAAGCGCTGATTCATCGAGTCGACCCGACTCCTCCAGTGCCACCGCCAAGTCGAAATAGAAGCCCGCCGCGGAGGGCGTGTGACGGGCAATTGCGGACTCAAGGCGGGCGATGCCGTGCTCGAGATTCGACTCCTGGGCGACCTGCGCAATGGCCAGGTAGAGCTCGTCCAAAGGGTCCGGGGGCGACTCGGGATAGTAGAGCGTGACCTCACCTCGGTATGCGGTTTCCGCGAGAGTGCTCCGTTCTCGTTTCGGATCCAGCAGGCCGGAAGGCGGCACTGCTTGGATTAGGTGATCCGTCATGATGGCATGCACAACGTCGTCCGTTCGGCGTGTCGGCATGTGGCACGTCGCGCACCGTGAAGCGTCTGGGTGCTGTCCCTCGGCCGCAAGTGCCACCAGGCGCGTTTCATGACATCGCAAGCACGCCTCGTCGTACATTCGGGAAGCTTCCTCGCCACGCTGGTTCCGATGCGGATCGTGACATGTCGTACATGTCATCGCTTCGCCGCTCTCGACAAAGCATCTGGACTGCCTGAGCCGGTAAGCGGAGTGATTGATCTCGAACTTGCGGTTCCAGCCCGTGTTCGGAGCATGGTCGAAGTGCAGCGCGTAGTCGGCTAGGGGCTGGCCTGGGCGGAAGGAGAAATATCCCCTCCCGTACTTGCGGATGACGTTGGGGAGAGGGCGGCTCGTTGATTGCAGGTGGCACTGGAGACACACTTCCATCCGGCGATCGGCCGGCAATCTAGCTGGATTCACAATGGACGCTTCCAGTGCCCCGGGCTGTGCCGCCTTACTTACGGCAGCCTCGACGTGAGCCGATCCGGGTCCGTGGCATCGCTGGCAATCGATGCCCTCGGGAATTGATCCTCGGTAGACCTGGCGCTTCCCGAGCCGGTCCGCGCCAGCCTCCACGGCGGGATAGCTGTTGTGGCAAAACATGCAATCGAACGAGACCACTCGCTGGAAGCCGTCGTGGTTCGGCCGGTCGTATCCCGGACTCATGCCCCAGCGTCCGCCGTCCTCCGCATACCAGCCGAGAGGGAGCTGGGTCAGCTTCCCGAGCGGGGACAGATGGAGATAGCTGCGGGCGTGATTGCCGGAGCCCATTACGAAATGGATCTCTTTCTCGAGGACATTCGTTTCGCTCCCAAGAGAGTCCTTCTGATAGCGGCGCTGAAAGTACCGGCCTTCGCGCCGTGTCATCTCGTAGTAGCGGTCCGATGCTTCGTGGTGGAACGGCTCGCCAACGTCGTAGTCTTCTACCGTGTTGTCTGCCACCGGGCGGTAGAACGAACGGGCCATCCCGGTTTCGCGATAGGTCTGCCAGATCTCGTTGTGGCAGCCTGTGCAGACGGCAGGATCGACGTATTGTGCCGCGGCGGCGGGCTGTGCTCGGGCTACCTCCGTTTGCGCATTGCGAGAGCCTTCGTTCCTGTTCCAGAGCCACAGGACAGACCCGAGGAGAACCGCGATGGCGAACCCGGCCATCACGGCCGAGGCTGTCTTGTGACGTGACGGCCGAGGGGGGGGGCGATTGCTTGGCGCGGAACGCTGCTTCCGTCTTGTCCGCTGTTTCGGTGTGCGTCCCATACGTGTTGAGAATGCGTGCCCGGCCGGTGGACTCTAGCCTACTTCGTTTCCCACGTGAAGCCCGCTCTTCACCATGCTTCCCGCAATTTGCGAATCCACGGCCGTCATGCGTTCCCGGTCAAGACCATCTGTTGGTCTGTCGTGCGGCCGGCCTCGTTCTCCAAGACGGCTAGCGCTGTCCGGTTCTGTCAACAGACGGTTCGCGTACTCCACGAAGGTGCGAGCGGGAGGAACCCCAAATTGACCGCGCCCCATGGGTCCCTCAGTCTCGTGCTTTCCCAAGCCAGCGCACTCGCACGACGAGCTTTATGGGCGACCGGCCGAATAGATTGAGAAATTGAGGCGAGTCAATGTTGCTGTTGACGAAGCTGTAGTTGGGCCGGTTTGTCACATTGTCGATGCCGGGGCGCAATGACCACACGTGTCCGAGGAAGGACAGCTTTCTTTGGATATGAATGTTGAGGCTGAAATGCCTTGGCAGTCTCCAGCCATTGACCTGACCGACTTGCTTGCCATTGTCGTCATGCACGCTGAAGGGAAAGCCATCTCGCAATTCAGCGAAGTAAGCGATGGAAGTCCTTTTCCCAATCTGGAACGACGCCCAGGAAACCAGGCGGTGGGGAATGTCCCACGAGAGGCGGCCCGACGTTTCGGAGAAGAGGATGGGATCGTTCGTGTCGACCTCCAAGGCGGCATTCGACCAAGAACGCGAATAGGTGTAGCTCACGAACCAGCGGTGGGATCCTGGCAGCGGTCTGCTCAAGGAGAACTCGGCCGAGTCGTAGTTGTCACGCTTGAAGTTCCGCAGTTGATAGTGAACGGCCCGACTCCCGGGGGGCAGGGAACTGTCTTGCACCGCACCGGTCCAGATCGGGACCTGGGCGTAGCCGTTCCGCAGCCGTTTGCGCAAGTAATTGACAGTGATGTCCGTCTCTCCCGAAATCCTCTGGTGCCAGCTAGCGCTCAGATTCCGGGTGCTCGGAATGGTCAGCGAAGTCTTGTCCAGTCTGAAGAATCGAATCTCGGGACGCGCCAGCGGAGTCTCGCCGTCCGGTGCGAAGTTCGTGTAGATCGAGTGCTGGTCCCGATGTCGGGTGAAGATCCGCAAGTAGGTGGCGGCCGGGATCCAGCCCAGACCGGCCGAGAGCTTGGCGCCCTCGAGCCCTGGGGGCATGAAGGCCAGGCTGAACCGGGGTGTCACGACTCCCCGGGACACGATCTTGTCGCGATCCAAGCGCAGGCCCATCTCAGCCACCAGCCGTGATCGGATGGCCCAACGGTCCTGCAGGTAGGCCCCGGCTTCGAGGTTGGATTCCTCGAATTCACCGCTTCCCGCAAACGAGAGCTCGCTCGATTGCGTTCCGTCCACGCGGAAGTATTCGATCGGGCTGCGACGAACGTCCTGCCAGTACCGGGCGTGGCTGAGGTTCACGCCGGCTTTCAATTGGTGTTCGCCCAGCCAGTCCACTGGAGTGAAGAGATTGGCTCGCAACTCGTCTCGACTGCTGATGCGGAGGGTATCGATGGGGTAGTTTCCCGCTCGCCCGAATGCGGTGATCTTGAAGGGAGCGCTGCCTTGGGGCACCCCCCGATAGTGCGAGCGATAAGCGGCGTATCCGAAGTCAAGGACGCTTTCGGGAGACAGCACGACCTGGTCCCTCAGGTTGAAGAAGTACCTTCGAGCGCGCCTGTCTAAAGTGGTCTCCATCGGATCCAGCGGGGAAAGACCGGACTGCGGGGCATTCAGGTAGTCCACGACGAAACCGGAACTGAGCGTCTGGCGTGGGGTCAGCCTAGCCTGTAGGCGAAGACTGTTGTTTATGGACCACGACATGTTGCGGTCTTGCCCGGCGGGCAATTCGGGGATGAAGTTTTCCTCGTAGAGCAGGTCCAAGCCATTGAAGAACCAAGCCCGGTTCTTGAGGATGGGGCCGGAGAAATTGTGGCGAGGCCTCCAATCCCTGAACCGGAGTCCCCGATTGAATTCGACTCCGGGGACGAAATTCGTGAACCTCTGCTTGAATTGATCCTCTCCCATCCGGGTATCGAGGACCATGGCGCCACCGGTTCCTTTCCCTAGCTCGGCGGAGTATCTCCCTGAGGCAAGGCCCAGGGACTTGACCGACTCGGCCCCAAGGGTCATTTCGAGTCTTCCCGAAGACGGATCCGACAGGCTAAACCCGTCCAAGGTCCAATTTGTCTCTTGCGCGGAGCTTCCGTGGAAGTGCAGATCCCCCATGGGGCTTCTGAGAACTCCTGGAAGGACGGCCGCTACGCCCTGGATGCGCTGCTTGGTCGAGCGCGTCGTGGGAATGGAGTCGATTTCTTGCTCCCCGAGTGTCTGGGACATGGCGAGCTCTTCGGTCGCGAGCAGTTGGTCGGCGTGGACATCGAGCGTGGTTCCAGCGTCCTCTGAACGGATCAGTTCAATGTTGACGATGTTGACACCGTTGATCAGGTCAACCGGCTTGCCCTCGATTGGGAAATAGTCGGCGTGGGCCACCCTGAGGAGATAGCTGCCGGGCTGGCCCAGATTGAACCCGAATGCGCCCTGCTCATCGGCGTGGGTCGCTGTCTTCGCGCCGGGGCTCTCTCGGTTCTCGATAACTACTCTAGCTTCTGCTACGGGGTTGTCGTTCCGATCCGTTACAGTGCCGGTTACCACCACCTGGCCCATCAAGGAGATTACCGGGCAGGCAAGCATCGCCAGTGTTCCGGCTAATAGTCGCAACTGTCTGCAGACCGCGTTGAGAAGCTTTGAGCCCTCCATTGAAATCCCTTCGGCTCAACCGTGGATAGACACCCGCAAGCTGGCCCCGGCCCTCAAGGGCGTCGTCAATTGACCCGAGAATGTCGCCAACGGACCAATCAGTGCCACCTCATTCCACCTGAAATCTTCGGCTACGCAGCCTAGCTGGACTATCGATTCACGCTGAGCCTCCGCACTGTCGAGGACCTTCTTGCCAAGCGTGGCACAACCGTATCCTACGCGGCTACTCGAAGGGACTGCTGGAAGTTCAAGCCGGCGACCACCGGTGTTTTGCCCCGCGCGCGGGTCGACTCGGCGGTATCCGGCATGCGGACGAGCCGCTTGCCTTGATCTATGGCGAACGCCCTTGGCTTGGAAGCACGGTTGAGTCGGAAAGCGATGTCCTGGACATTTTGAGCGCTCGCAGCCAGAAACGCCCATTCGGACGGTGCTGTTCCACATGATTCTTGAAGACCACGAGGAAGCGGCATCCGAACTTCTTGGAACCGAGCTCCGAATCTGCGCGACGGCCCGCGGCGTCATGCTCGGGCGGCCGAGTCCGCCGCCAATTTCGAGGGAGCGGGATGTCGCTAGTAACCGCACTTCCAGTTGAGCCAATTGCTGCCGGTCGAGTGCGCATAAGTACTCAGCTGGTTGCTAGAGCCATGCCACACATGAGAAAGTTGGCCGAGCGCACGAGAGAAACGATCAAGTTTGGGATTCTATCGACATCGCAAGTGCTCGTTGTCGCTGCATAGGAATCACCGCTTTAACTCCATACCAGAGAAGACATCGGCCGCCGATGGCCCCTACACTCATGCAGCATGGGCAGGGCGGTCCTCGCGGCGCTGCCGGACCCGGAGGTCCACAACATCGACTTGGAGCGGGGTCTGGGTCGCTGCACCGTACGAACGATTACGATGGAACCGGCATTGCGGCAGATGTCGGCACAGATTCGCAAGAGGGTTCATTCAGCGACTGGGAAGCCAACGAGCCGGGGTTCGCCGTGCCGCAGCCAGCGTTACGGACACCCTGCGACGTGCGCTTGGGGGCCCTCAGTATTTCGGAGCCCAGCGTGCGGATAGCCGAGCAAAGTATTGCGGAGCATGGGGTCCAAGTCCTCGAGACCGCCCATGCCATCTCCGAGTCACCACGACCGATGTGAGGCCTCCGTAGCGACCCGGTTGGTGAGAGAGCTATGACAAATCACGACATCGCCGGAATTGTCCCTCCGATGACTACGCCTTTCGATGCGGAAGGGAACGTCGACGAAGGGCTGCACCGGGCCGAGGTGCGTCACATGCTCGCAGCCAAGGTGCACGGCCTTGGCCGAGGTCGAGCAGGTGGTGCGGGAGGCCTCCCGGTCCGGCTTGCCGCGCGGCGGGTGGAAGCGGCTGCACTCGTCGACCCATGGTGTTCGGGGTGGGCGCAGTGGCAGTAGGGCTTGCCGCACTTGCGACAGGATCGCACGCGGGAGCCGGGGCGCAAGTTGCCGAGGGTGGCGATTCGCTGCAGGAGCTCCTCGCGGCGGGCGGCGAGGGCCTCCAAATCTGAAAAAACGATACACTTCCAGAACCGGATTCCGCGATCCTCTTGAGTTCCAAAGCAGTATCCGTACCGAACGCAAACAATTAGCCCGCTTCTATGTCGATATCAGAACCGAGTCGTACACCCGACTTTAAGGTGTACGTCAGTCTTCTGAGATCGCCTCAGTGCAGGCCGGCCGATAGGCCCAATAGTCCTCGAATCGACCGCTGCTGATACAGCGCCGCAAGGCCAGGATGGCGCTGGCACCATCGACAGTCCAGTGCATCTCGGATCCTTTGAATCTTGTGCCGACAATGGTTTTGCAGCCGCTTTCGACCACGCCAGACCCCACGCACAGACCCTCGGCACGGAAGTCGGCATAGCGCATCCGTTCGCGATTGTGTTGCACGTACTGGGCGCACTTGCGAGCCTTCTCGCAGCCACTGGCGGCGTGCAGGGCCGCCAGCACAGCTTCCAGCCGACCGGCCTCCAGTTCGTCGCAGCGGGCCTCGGCCCAGGCCTCGATGCGGGCCGGCTCGCCCCACTGCAGATCCCTGGCGACGTCCCAGAGGTGAGATGCGCTCCAGCGCATAACAGGTGCTGCTTGGTGTGGTAGATGTCGACGATCTGCATCGCGCCCGGGAACTGCTCCTGGCATAATCCCCAAATCCAGAGGGCTCCGTCGCTGAGCACGACGCGCCGAGTGGCTTGGAGGAACCCGCGCCGCCCTGCCTCGCGCCGCGCGCGTTGAGCGAATGCGGACGGGTGCGGGTTGGTGTCGAGGCTGGCGGCGCTCTCGACCGCGCCGGAGTAGCTGATCGAGCCGGGGTCGCGCTGGAGGCGGACGTGCTCTGTTTACGTCGGTCGCGCTTGCGATCTGCGGCACGGAATCAAGAAGTCCAAGGCGGCCTAAACGTAAGCATTCAGGTCTCGGGGCGCTACAGTTCGGCTCTGTCGCAGAACTAGGAGAGTAGCGCAGGGACAGGCGAACTGGATTTCTGGGGCAACCTCAACGCTGAGGCAAGGAGTTCCGGGGCGGCCGAAGGAGCAACCGGTCGGCGGCGGGCAGGGCTCGATGGGCAAGCAAGGAAAGCTCGGCTGAGCACTTGACTTTGCCTGGGCCACCTTGCCATCGTAGGATCGGGCGGTCAGCCCGGTCGTTGTGGGCACGACGAAGTCCAGCAAGCAAGGACAGCCAGTCGGGGGGCGGCCCGCGTGCGCTCGCTGCGAGCAACTCCAACGCGCACTCGAGGCGGCCCAGTCCGACTTGCAGGCTGCGCAGGAACGGGAGGCCGGGCTGCAAGCCCGGCTGGCGAACCTGCAACAGTCGCTGTTCGGACGCAAGAGCGAGGCCACGCCAGCGGGCGAGGACGACCCGTCCGCCACGGCGGGAGTCGCTGCCGACCCGTCGGCCGACGAGACAGCGTCCGCCGCAACGCCCGCGCCGGATCCGTCCGCGAGCGAGGATCCGGCGGTCCGGCCGCGCAGGAAGCGCGGGCGGGAGCCGGGTTCGCCGACCCCGCCGCGCGAGAAGCGGCCCGGCCTGCCCGTGGTGCTGGAGTGGCTGGACGTGCCCGAGCCGGAGCGCCGCTGTGCGGACTGCGGGACCGCCTGCGTGCGGTGCGGGCACAAGACCAGCTGGCTGTACGAGATGGCCTGGAACGCGCTGGTGCGCAAGGTGGTGCGCCAGCGCTATGGTCCGGACTGCGACTGTTCCGCAGCCCGGCCGGTGATCGCCCCGCCGGCTCCCCGGCTGGGCAGCAGCCAGTTGGGCACCAGCGTGTGGGCCTGGTGTCTGATCCAGGTCTGCGCGCTGTTCCGTCCGCAGGCGGCGGTCGCCCGGGATCTGGCGGCACTGGGGCTGCGCGTGCCGCACTCGACGCTGTCGACGGGATTGCGGCGGCTCGCGCATCTGTTCGAGCCGCTGGACGCGGCGATCGGGGCGTATCAGCAGCAGCAGCCGGTGGCCCGGGCCGACGAGACCTCCTGGCCGGTGCAGTGGCTGGCCACGAGCGAGGACGGCAACAAGGATCCGCCTCCCCGCGGGCGGCAGAAGCCGAAGTTCTGGCTGTGGGCCTGTCTGGCCGGCCACACGGTCCGCATGCGGATCCTGCCGACCCGGGGCCTGGACTCCGCCCGGCAAGTGCTCGACCCGGTGGTCGGCAAGAACGGGTTGACGGTGCTGGTGCGCGACTGCTACAGCACGTGCAAGGCCTTTGCCAAGCAGTTTCCGAACGGGGTGGCGCTCTCCCACTGCTGGGCGCATATCCGCCGCAATTTTGTCCGGGTCGGCACCGGTCACCCGGAACTGCAGGCGTGGGCGCAGGAGTGGGTCGAGCGCATCGGCGCGTTGTTCCGGCTGCACCGGCAGCGGCTCCAGCAGTGGGATCGGCAGCAACCGCTGGAGCGGCAGAGCGGGGAGTTCGCGGCGCTGCAGCAGGAGTTGCAAGCGCGGGTGGAGGAGTTGTTCGAGCGCGCCCGGGACGAGGGCGTGGAGCGCAGGATCGACTGGATTCTGCTCGATCAGGCGGGCCAGGGCCGCAGCCGGCACGGTGCCGAGCTGGCCCGTGTGGAGGCGCAAGGGCGGGCCTTGGGGGCCTTGCCGAGTCACCGGGAATCGCTGAGCCGCTTCGTGGGGGACCCACGGATCCCGCGCGACAGCAATTTGTCGGAGCGGGTGTTGCGGGGGCCGGTCATCGCCCGCTACACCAGCTTCGGTTCCGGCGGGCCGGACGGTGCGCGGGCGGCGGGTCTGCTGTTCGGCGTGCTCGCGACCGTGCGCCTGGCGGGCCTGAACCCGTATGCCTGGATGCTGGACTGGCTGGCGGCCTGTGCCCGCCAGGGCAACCAAGCCCCGCAACAGCTCGATCCCTGGCTGCCGTGGCGCATGAGCGAGCCGCGTCGGGAACAACTCCGCAAGGCCCCGGCGGACTGGATCGGGTCCGTCGCCCCCAGCGGGGACACCGAGCTGGGCAAGGCGGCCTGAATGGCCCGTTCCGCCGCCGAGCTGGACCCGCGCATCGTGCGGCTGGCCTCGACCACCTTCTGCGGCCACCGCCTGCGACGCAGCCAGATCGCGGACATCCAGGAGATCGTCACCAGCTTGCCCCTGCTGAGCCGCACCGAACTGGGCCACACCGTCTGCGAGTACCTGCGCTGGCAGACCCCTCGCGGCAGCAACCGCATCCAACTGGCGATGCGCCTGCTGGAGGAACTCGAACGGCTCTCGATCCTCGCCCTGCCCGCCCGCCAAGGCCTCGGGCGCGGTCGCCAAGGGCCCCTCTCGCCGGGCGACCGGAGTGCGCCCCAGGCCCCGGTCGACGGCCCCCTGCAACAGCTCGAGCCACTCCGGTTGCGGCTCGTCAACGGCCGCGACGAGGCCGCCCTGTGGAACGAATTCCTCGCCCGCTACCATCCACTGGGCTATCGCCAGCCGATCGGCTCCCACCTGCGCTACTTCCTCCAAGACCGTCAAGGGCGCCTGCTGGGCTGCCTGCTGTACGACTTCGCCGCCCGCTACCTGGCGGTGCGGGACCGCTGGATCGGCTGGCAGGACCAGCCCCGCCGGCCGCTGGAGCGGGTGCTGCGGCAAGCCCGTTTCCTGCTGTTTCCGTAGATTGCTGCATAATCCCACCCTCGCTACATCGTTGAAAAACAAGGACTTCCTGATTCCATCCTCGTGTCAACGGACGCCTTTCCGCCGGTTTTCCATCCCCGGCCATACGGAATTCCCGGCTGGACCCCGGAATTGGCAGGCTGGCACGGCCACCGGGTCGCCTGCTCGCTGCTCGCCTGACAGCATAGCGGAGAATGCGACACCCAGCCCGGCCCCGCCAACTCCCGGATCTGCAATCCTCCCATGCGAGCTGGAAGCGCTGCTGGGACGGCTGGAGCACCGCGACCGGGCCGGCCTGCACGCCAGGTCCGGTGCGGGCCCCGCTGCAAGCGGCCACGGATCGCGCCATGGTCCCCGCTTCCCCGTCTCATGCGAGATCCAGGACCTGCTGGTCCGGGTCTGACGGCAACGCGCTCCGGCCCGCCAGCGCCTCGCGCACCGCCGCCGTCTCCAAGCCCTGCTCTGCGATCAGCCACGGCGCGCCCTTGCAGGCCTGCCGGGCCGGCAGGACTCCGCTGCGAATCAGCCGCCGCACCACGCTGGGGTCCGCCTCCAGCCGCTCCGCGGCTTCCGCCAGCACCAGCTCGCCTCGCTCGCGACGCTCTCCCTCCCGGTACGGCGCGATCCCGCGGCTGTTCCGGAACGTGCGCACCCGGCCTTGCGTCCAGCTGTTGCCCTTGGCGGTCCGTCTCCCCAGACGGTTCAGCAACCCCGCGATCGACGCGTCGGACAGGCTCCGCGCCAGTTCCCCGACCAGTTCGACCGTCTCCGCGTCCGTTGTCCAGCGATGCTGCCCCGTGCGCCGACGCGCCACCTCCAGTTCGCTGTGGTCGCCGCCCTTCCAGTGCAGCAGCAAGCGGACCCGCTCCTTCTCGACCGTCGCAACGATCTCCACCAGCGCGGCGCGCAGGACCGCCTTGCGCAGTTCCGGCGTCGCCCGCTCGTGCTCCCAGGCCTGCTCCAGATCCGCCCCCAGCGCCAGGTACGCCGCCCGCTCCGGCCCCGCCAGCGCCGTCTGCTGCCGCGGCCCCTCCAGCGCCGCCAGCCGCTCCTCGCAGGCCCGCACATCCACCAGGCATTGCTCCCACTTGCGCACCAGATTGTGGAACACGTTGCGGTTCGCTGGCTCGACCGCCTCGAACTGCGCCTGGGCCCGCTCCGCCCGGTAGCTCGCCTCCGCCAGCGCCGACCGCGCCAGCCGCTCCTCCGCGGCTCCCTCCTCCGCGGCTCCCTCCCATGCTGCCAGCGCCGCTTCCACTCCCAGCGGCTGCAGCGCCTCCAGCAACGCCGCTTCCACCGCGGCGTCCGCCCACACCGCCCCGAAACCCTGGCAGGCCCCGCCGTTGCCGCTACTGTCTCCCCGGCAGTGGTAGCCGGCCCTCTGGCCGTTGTCCTGCACCTGCATCCGCCGCGTGCAACGCCCGCACCGCAGCAACCCCGCCAGCAACGCCCGACCCGGCCGCACCGCACCGCGCACTTTCGTGTTGTTGGCTGCGATCAACGCCTGAAATGCGCTCTAGCCCGTTATGCTCTGCGGGCAGCGTATCTCTGTCGGATACTAGGGGTTCAGGCAATTGAACAGCGCATAACGGCTTAGTTGAACTGGCCGATCATGGTTGGATCATTCCCTTCTGAAAGGAGATCCAACTTTGATCGAACAACTCTTCAAACGGGACGAGACGGTTCAGCAGCATCTTGCCGCTCCACTCGCCGAGTCCCGCTTCGCCTACCTCGCCGACTGCGCGGAGCTGGGCGCCAGTCCGGACACGCTCCGGCGAATTGCCACGGCCCAGCTAGCGGTCGTCCGTCACGTGGCGCTTGGGGAGGCCGGCAAGGCTTCCCTGCGCCAAGTCGAAGACGCCGCCGAGCAATGGGCCTCGCTCGACCCCGGCCGGCGCAGCAAGAACGGCAGCGAGGCCCGGCGGCGATTCGTCGCGGGCGCAGTTCGGTGGCTGCGGTTCGCCAACCGCTTGCAACTGCCGGAGGCTCCGGTCGAGGCGCATGCCGGGCGAGTCGCGGAATTCGCGAACCACATGCGCCAGGAACTCGGCTGGTCCGCGGCCACGATCCGGCTCTACAGCGGACGGGTGGACCTGTTCTTCCGTCGGCTGCAGGGCGGGAAGCGTGCTACGGACGAGGTGACGGTGGCGGATATCGACCGGACCCTGGCCTGGCAAGGCGACGGGGGCGGGCTCTCCCGCGTCACTCAACGGAGCTACGCGCACGCTCTGCGCGCGTTCTTCCGGTTCGCTGCACAGCGCGGCTGGTACGGTCCGGGCCTGGCCGAGTCGATCGCGGCGCCGCGCATCTATCGGGATGAACGGCTGCCGTCCGGGCCCTCCCCGGAAGAGGTTCGGCGTTTGCTCGAGACGACCGACGGCAACCGCCCCGCCGACGTGCGGGACCGCCCCGTGCTGCTGCTGCTCACCGTCTACGGACTGCGTGCCGGCGAAGTGAGCGGCCTGCGGCTGGACGACATGGACTGGGAGGCGGAGACGCTCCGTGTCCGCCACTCCAAGACGGGGTCCGTTGATCGGTACCCCTTGGCTCGCGGCGTCGGGGACGCGATCATCCGCTACCTGCGCGAAGCCCGGCCGCACTGTGCCGACCGCGCGATCTTCCTCACCCTAAACGCCCCCATCCGCCCTCTCGGCCGCACGGCGGTTTCGAATCTGGTATTGCGGCGCATGCGGCGCATCGGCGTGGACAGCAGGTGCCGCGGGGCGCATTCGCTCCGGCACGCCTGCGCGCAACGCTTGCTCGACAGCGGCTTCTCGATGCACGAAATCGCCAACTTTCTCGGTCATCGCAGCCTCGACTCCACCGCGATCTACGCCAAGGTCAGACTCGTCGGCCTGCGCACGGTGGCCGATTTCGACTTGGAGGGACTGGCATGACCCTGCGCGCTGCAATCGACCAATACATCGCCTTCCGGCAGGCGCAGGGAGCGGCCTTCACCAGCATGGCGTGCGCGTTGCGCCAGTACTCGCGGAGTGTCGGCGACGAGATCGGCTGCGACACGGCGACCAGCGACCAAGCCGGCGCCTTCCTCGAACGGGGCGGCCGACCCGCCTCGAACTACCGCGCTTGGAAGCACTCCGTCCTGGCCGGCTTCTACCGCTACGCACTCGCTCGCGGCCTGGCGACTCGCTCGCCTTTGCCGACCGAGCGGCCGAAACTGGCTCCCGCCGCATCGCCGCACATCTATTCGCACGACGAGCTGTGCCGCCTGCTAGCCGCCACGCAGACCTACCAGCAGCGCGTGAACCAGTTGGAACCGCAGACGTTCCGCGTCCTGCTGCTGATGCTGTACGGCACCGGGTTGCGGCCCGGGGAGGCGTTCCGGCTCACGCAGTCCGACGCGAACCTGCCCGATGCCCTGCTGACGGTGCGCGAAACAAAGTGCTACAAGACGCGGCTCGTGCCGGTCGGGTCGCAGCTGGCTCAGGTCCTGCGGCAATACGCGGCGTGGCGCGCGGCGCGCGGCGACCGTCCGGACGGCGATGCCCCGTTCCTCGCGAACCACGACGGTACGCCCTTGGTCCATCGCACGGTCAACTGCGCCTTCGCCCGCCTGCGACAGGCGGCGGGCGTGCGCCGCGCGCAGGGTGCGCGGTACCAGCCCCGCCTGCAGGACCTGCGGCACAGCTTCGCCACTCGCCGACTAGCAGCCTGGTACCGCGAGGGAGCCGACGTGCAGCGCCTGCTTCCGCTGCTGTCGACCTATCTGGGCCACGCCAGCCTCGCCGGCACGCAAGCCTACCTCAGCATGACACTGGAACTGCTGGGCGAGGCGTCCCGATGCTTCGAGCGCTACGCCGACAGCGGAACAGGAGGCGGCCATGACTGACACCCGCACTCTCGGCCCGTGGGTGCGCCGCTTCCTCGAAGAGCATCTGAGGAGCGAGCGCAACTTGGCCCGCAACACGCAACTGAGCTACCGCGACACGTTCGCACTGTTGCTGCCGTTCGCCAGCGCCCAGGCCCGCAAGCCGGTCGACCGACTAGCCGTCCGCGACCTGGGCCCCGGCCTCGTGCGCGCCTTCCTGGCCCACGTCGAGCAGGAGCGCGGTTGCTCCCCGCAGACCCGCAACCAGCGCCTCGCAGCCGTGCGCTCCTTCGCCCGCTACGTGGCCAGCGGCAGTCCCGAACACGTCGAATGGTGCGGACAGATCCGCGCCATCCCGCTGAAGAAAGCCGCGCCGCCTCCGGTGGGCTATTTGGAGAAGTCCGAGATCGACGCCCTGCTCGCGGCTCCCGACCGTGCCACGCCGCAAGGGCAGCGCGAATTCGCAGTCCTGCTGTTCTTGTACAACTCGGGCGCCCGGGCATCCGAAACGGCGGGACTGCGGGTCAGGGACCTGCAAGCGGCCGAGTCCGCGCCGCACCCGAGCCCGGCGCTCGCCACGCTAAGGGGCAAGGGCGGCAAGACACGCCGCTGCCCGCTGTGGTCGCGGACGACGCTCGCGCTCGCCCCGCTGGTCGCGGGACGGGGCGCCGAGGAGCATGTCTTCCTGAACCGTCACGGGCGTCCCCTGACGCGTTCCGGTATGCGCCAACTGGTTGCGCGTTGCGCACGACGCGCTGCCGACCGAGTACCCTCGCTGGCCGGCAAGCGCGTCGGCGCTCATCTGGTGAGACACACGGCAGCAACTCATATGCTGCGGGCAGGAGTGGATCTCAACACGATCCGTGCTTGGCTTGGACATGCCAAAATCGACACGACAGCCGTCTACGCCGAAATCGACCTCGAAACCAAGGCGAAGGCGGTCGCCAGTTGCGATTCCGCAGAAGCGGGAACGAGCAAGCCTTGGAGCAAGGACAAGGGCCTGATGACATTCCTCAGATCCTTGTGACCGCAAACCGTTATGCTCTGCCCGCCCTCGGATTGCCCCTTCTGTCACAACAGGTTACGCTGCCCGCAGAGCATAACGGGCTAGAGCGCATTTCAGGGGTTATGCTCTCCAGAGCATAACCCCTGGTTCCTCTCGTACTCCGCCCACGTAATATACCCCTCGTGCCGGTCCCGCAGCAGCACCGTCCATGCCTCCGGGCCGGACTTGCGGATCCCGCTGCGCACGCGCTTGCGGCCGTTCTCGATCACCGTCTCCTGCCGCCGCCGCCCGAACGCGTAGGCCCCCGCGTAGAGCGGATTCGACAGCATCGAGTACAGGCCGCTGTCGGTCGGCAGCTTCCAGACTATGCCCTCGCCATGATGCCGCACCGGCAGCTCGACCTGCTCCCGCCGACACCACAGGTAGACCTGCCGCACGCTGCGCAGCTCGGCGAACTTGGCGAACACCAGTCCCAGCGCGTCCCGCTGGCGCTGGTCCGGGCTCTGCTCGATGTGCCAGCGATCCGTCTTCTCGTAGCCGGCCGGCAGCGTCGCGAACAGCTCGCCGCGCCTGGCCAGCGCCTGGCGGCTCTCCAGCGAGCGCTGGCGGAAGACCGCCAGCTCCGCTTCGGCGAAATTCCCCTTCATGCCTTATGTAGGGCACGTTGTTATGTCTGGCAGCATGCGGAAACTGCTGTTAGAAAGCCTTCTTTTTCGAAATTGCCTGACATAATATTTGTCCTTCATATTGCCTTCAGCTGCTCAAGCAGGCCACCTTTCGTCTTCCATCGCGGTTCGTCTCCAGCATCGCCAGGACTGGTGGATTTCATCGCCTCTTCCTTCGCTTCAAGATCGACTTCGGCGTACATGTTGGTGGTGACGAGCGACACGTGGCCGAGCCAGGCCCGAATGGTATTGATATCGACGCCGGAGCGAAGCAAGTGGCAGGCGCAGCTGTGCCGCAGTACATGCGGCGTGATCTTCTGCCCTTCGAGTGTCGGCACTCGGGCTGCGGCACGCTCCACCAGGTCGATGAGGCCATGCCGGGTATAGGGCTTGCGATGTCGGCTCCAAAAGACGCTCCGGCAGCCGGGCGGGCGGTCCCCGGAGAGAGCGGCGAGCGCCTTCGCGGTTCTCGTCCAAAGCGGCGTGATGCGAATCTTTCCTCCCTTGCCATGGATCGTTGTCCGTGCGCTTTCGCCCGTGCGTTCCGGGAGATGCAGATCCTCTACCTGCAGGCCTGCCGCCTCGCTGGCTCTTGCTCCCGCGTTGTAGAGAAAAAGCAAGAGGGCATGCTCCACCCGCCCGGTCACGGATCGCCTGTCCGACCCCGCGATCATGGCTTCCATATCTTCCGTCGACAGCCAGGCGATCCGGGGCCGCACGGTTTTCTTGAGTGGAATGGCGCGGATGCTGCCCGCCCATTCGACCAGTGCGGCGTCGCGCACCGAGACATAGCGGGCGAAGGACCGGATGGCCGCAAGGCGCTGGTTCCGGGTCTGCACTGAACAGCCCCGCTCTGTTTCCAAATGGCCGAGAAAGGCTGTCACGCGGTCGGCGGACAGATCTTCGACCTTGAGGCGTTCCACTGGCTTGCCGCGGCGGCTGGCCGCAAAGGGCAGCAGCAGCGTCAGGCAGTCGCGATAACTCTTCAGCGTATTGACGGCCAGATTGCGCTCGGTCGGAAGATACTCGATGAGGAAACGCTTGATCCACGAGCCGAGCACAGAGCTGCGTTCAGGCATGGTTTGGACTCCCTTTCTCTTGCTGCCCGGCATCCGGGCTTCGGTTGCGCTCGCTGTAGCGCTCGAACCGGCGGCTGGCCTCGTCGAGCAGTTCCGGGGTCATCGAGATATAGACCTGCGTCGCCGCCACGCTGCCGTGGCCGAGATAGGTCGAAAGCGCCGGCAGGAGCGTTTGCACGTCGGCTCCCTCGCGATGCCACAAGGTCAGGCGGTGGGTGGCGAAGGAGTGCCTCAGCGAATGCAGGCAAGGCGCCCGGCAGCCTGGCTTGCGGTGGCTGATCCCGGCTGCCCGAAGCGTCGCCTGAAAGGCGTGCCGTACGATGGCCTTCTTCAGCGGCGACCCGTCGCGGCAGGCGAGGAAGACGGATGCCGTTCCCTCGCGGAAGGGGCGCTGTGCCCGGGTGGCGGCGTAACGGCGAAGCACGCCGGCAAGGTCAGCGCCCACCGGCACGAGTCGGCTCTTGTAGAATTTGGAATCGTTCACCGCGAGCACCGCGGAGTCCAGGTCCACGTCCGCCATGGTCAGTCGCCGCGCTTCCCCGGAGCGCAGCCCGGCACCGTAGAGGAGGAGCAGGAAGGTCCGGAAGGTCTCGGCATCGAGCTTGGGGCAACGCCTGCGCCCGCCGCCTGCCGCCTTGAAAAGACACCGCAATTCCTCGCGGGTGAAGATGAAGGACGGCGCGACTTCCGGTGGCCGCGGCTCCGCCTCGCGCGGCGGCATGGGAATGCGGCTCACATGGCTCCGGCTCAGTGCGAAGCTGTAGAACCCGGCCAGCGTCCCATATTTCACGGAACGGGTTCTCGTGAGCGTCCCCTTGCCGGCAAGGAAGCAGCGGACTTCATGCTCGCCCACCGTGTCACAGCCCCTGTCCTCTCCGACCTGACGGCAAAACGTGTCGAGGGCTTGCGCGCTTGAGCGGAACTTCGCGCCGTGCTGGCGCTGCCACGCAACATAGCGGTCGACGGATTCACGCAGTGTCATGGAGCAGCTCCTTCAGGCCGATGTCAGCGACCGGGCGAAGCGAGGCGAGATCGATGGTTGCGTAGGCGGCTGTCGCGCTCGGGCTGGCATGGCCGAGGAAATCGCCAACGGTCTTCAGGCTGCAGCCCTCGTCGACCAGCCGCTGGGCGGCCGCATGACGCAGTGCATGGGCCCCCAGGCGCTTGCCGGTAATGCCGAGGCGGTTCGCGCGGCTGCGGACGATCATCCCGATCGCGCAGCTCTGCAGTGGTCGGAACGGGGCCTGCAGCGTCAGGAACAAAGCCCGCTCCCGTCCCGCATCCGGGCGCACCTTGAGCAGATAGTCCAGCAACGCGTTGCCGATGGAGGGGGTCAGCGGGAAGGTGTCGGTGCGGCCGGTCTTGGGACGGAAGACGCGCAGCAAGTCCCGCTCCCAGTCGATGTCGTCGACGCGCAGAGCGCCAACCTCGCCAGCCCTGAGCCCGCAGGTTGCAAGGATCATCAGCACCGCACGGTCGCGACAGTCTGCCGGAGTCGAACCTTCGGTCGTGGCGAGCAGCTTCCCGACTTCGTCCCGATCGAAGCCCTTGGGAACCGGTCGGTCGGGATAGGCCAGTGGCGGCATGATGCACCCGGCGATGCCCGGCCGGCACCAGTGCCGCGTTGCGGCGAAACGGAAAAAGCTCCGCAGACACCCGGCCGCGGTGCGTGCGGAGGTGCGGCGCAGGCCTCCGGCGGCAATCCTCTCGGCAAGGTATGCGTCGACATCACCGATCGTGATGTCGGCCAGCACCAGGTTCCGGCGTGCTGCCCAGGCAAAGAGACGGTCGCTCTCGGAACAGCAGTTGCTGACGGTCGCTTCGGACAGCCCCCGATCGTCCCGCATCCAGGCCGCGAAAGCCTCCACCTGCCGGGCGTGCGGATGAGCGTCGCGAAGAGGTTCATCCAGCCAGCCGAGGAAACGCAGCCAGCGCAAGCCATAGCGTCGAAAATCCGCCGCGGAAACCTCGGGAACATTCCGGCACCACTTCTGAACAGCCCTCTCCACCGTCGCCAAGCGGATCGGAATGTCCGCATCAGGCAGGTTCAGCAGCTCCATGAGAACAAGCTGGGCGCGCGCGACGCGGCGTGCGATGTCGCCGACCACGCCTGAGGCAACCACGGAGCGCAAATATCGCTCCCGATCCTCCAACAGGGGCGCAAGTTGATATTTCGCGATCGTTGCAGGGTCCTTGTATAGATCCTCGAACATGTTTCATCTCCTGAAGGCATGGAGATGAAAGCATGTCAGACAATCCCAACCGAGAATATTATGTCATGCAGTTTCGGGAAAGAAGGCTTGTTGCCAGCAGTTTCCGCATGCTGCCAGACATAACAACGTGCCCTACATAAGGCATCTTATGTCGGACCCTACATAACATGCCCAACCAGAGCCGATCATCCGCCAGTCCCGGATCGTACAGCCGCTGGCGGTCCCCGACCAGACAGCCCACGATCGCACAGAAGTCCAGCAGCGTGTGCCAGTCGCGCCCGTTGCGGGCCAGCCGCGAGGCTTCGATCGAGAGCACCAGCCCGACCTCGCCCCGGCACACCGCCCCGACCAGGCGCTCGAACCCCGGCCGCGCCACGCCGCTGCCGGTGATGCCCTGGTCGTCGTCGATCGTTTCCACCACGTTGAATCCCAGCTCCCGCGCATACTCGGCCAGGCCGTACTGCAGCTTCTGGCGCTCGACATGGTTGCGCACCTGGTGATCGGACGACTGGCGCACGTAGACGCAAGCCTTGCGCCGGAGCTGCTCCGGAGTGATCCGTTCCCTGTCAGACGTCCTCATGCGGGCCTCCCTGGGGAGGGGGTGCGGCGGGTCGCCGCAACGCGGCCGCGATCAGTGCCGCCAGGGCCGGCAGGACCGCTTGCCGCAGTTCCGGGTTCAGTTGCACCGGGGCGTGCGGATCGAACAGGTCCTGCTGCCGTCTCCCGCTCTTGCGCTGGTTCATGCTGTGTTCCTTTCTTCGCGGACGGCGCCTCGCGCAGGAACGTCGACACGAGATCGCGCAGGTCGGCCAGCGCCGCCAAGGACAGGCGCGGGACCTCCCGCACGGCCCACTGGGCCGCTTGCGGAGCCGTCATCCACTCAGGGATGTGATAGCGCCTACCGTGCGCATCCGCAACCACCAGGATCGAGTGGCCGCGCCAGGACCGGCGTTCCACCTGCGTGACGCGCTGGCCGCCCAGCGGATGGAACCGGTAGTGAACCGTGACATCTCCACCCGCAATGTGGGGTTTGTGTGGGTATCTACCCCTGGGTGCGCGTGCAATGCCTGGCGTCGAAGGTCCTGGGGCTGAGCTTGCGGCAGCTGGCTGCGGACTGGCAGCGGGTCCATGGAGTGGTCCCCGTGCTGGTCGAAACGTATGTCAGCGACCAGCACAAGGGAACCTGCTACCGGGCCTCGAACTGGCACTATCTGGGACAGACCCAGGCGCGCGGTGCCTGGGGCACGGCGCCCGCGAAGACGCCCAAGGCTGTCTTCGTGTATCCGCTGCAGCGGGACTGGCAGACGGTCCTGCTCGGACCAAAACGCCCTGTGCGCTTCCGCTAGATACCCGCCTCCTCGGGCATCCCCTACATCGGCTCAGCCAACCTCTCGCGCCCCCGCTTCTGAATGGTTACGCCTAAACTGTGGAGATGGGCATTCGCTCAAGTCTCGAAGTGGTAATTACAGCAGTAACGATTTTTTTATTTTCCATATAGGTCTAAGTTTTTCAATAACCTATAGAGACTGATTGGAGGCGCGGGTGGACTCGAACCCACGAATAATAACGAAGTGATTGTAAGTAAGAGATTTAGCACCGAATGACCGGAGTGTGGGACCCGACTTGGGACCCACTGCAACCATTTGTCCCGATCAACACTGCAGGCCGCCAAGGTTCGAGAGATCGAGGCCGAGGTGCGGTCGAGCGATCCTAAACTCCCGTTGCCGATCGTCACGCGACTCGTAGCGTAGAACCGAGATACCGCGCTTAGAGACGCTGGCTATCATCGCAACGTCGCAAACTCCATCTCGCCAGCTGCGTGTTCCGCCCGGAAAGTCCTGTTCAGTGGTTGAAATGTGGTAGTCTGGCCAATAGATTTCTGACAAATCGAATCGGAGACAGGAACATGCGCAGCATTCCCCATCACATCATGGAGCATGCCGCCTCGCTTCCGGAGGCTACGCCGCTGTGTCCAGCTGCCCTGCTTCACCTTGGCAATCGCGCGGCCGTCGACCAGGCGTTGGCGCGGCTTGCGCGGTCGGGCGGTCTGATGCGGATCTGCCAAGGCGTCTACATGCGCCCGATCGAGACTCGCTTCGGCCCTCGGACGCCTCGCGTCGGCAAGGCGCTTGCCGCTCTGTCGGCGTTGTGGGGCGAAACGATCGTGCCATGTGGCGGCGCGGCGGCCAACTGCCTCGGTCTGACCACGCAGATTCCGGTTCGCGCGGTCTATCTCACCTCCGGTCCCAGCCGGCGACTGCACTTCGGCGAGCTCACCGTCGAGCTGCGGCATGCGCCGCGCTGGCAACTGGCGGCCCCGCACCGCAAGGCGGGGGATGTCATCCGCGCCCTGGCGTGGCTCGGTCCCGAGGAGGTCGAGGATAGCCTCGAAGCGGTTCTGCCTACGCTCTCCGAGGAGGACAGGAACGAGCTTGCGGCGGCGCGGGCCGTCATGCCTTTTTGGATGGCGGAACCGGTGAGCGCACGCCTTTCGCATGGCTGAGAAGCGGTACCAGGCTCTCTCGGCCGACGACAGGCGTGACGCGTTGGAGGTGGCGGAACGGAGCAGCAGCCACAAGGCGCATCTTCTGGAGAAGGATGTCTGGGTCGTCGCGACACTCCAAGTCCTTTTCGACGCCACATTTGCCGCGCACCTGACCTTCAAGGGCGGCACGTCGCTGTCGAAAGTGTGGCGCGCGATCCGCCGATTCTCGGAAGACATCGACATCACTTACGACATTCGCGCCTTCGCGCCCGACCTGGTTGCCCCCGCCGGCGACGAGGTGCTTCCGGCCACGCGCAGTCAGGAGAAACGCTGGACGCGAGCCATTCGTGCCCGTCTTGCCGAATGGGTCCGGGTTCGAGCCTGCCCGATCGTAGACGAAGAACTCGCGCGTGCCGGTTTCGCGTCACGGGTTCGTGCCGAGGCGGAGCGGCTCTACATCGACTACGAACCGCTGTTTGAGGAGACCGGTCTTGTGCGGCCCGAGGTCATGGTCGAGTTTGGCGCGCGATCCACGGGCGAGCCGCGCAGAGCCCTGCCGGTCGTGTGCGACGCGGCGGCGCATCTCCCCGGTCTCGCCTTTCCGCAGGCCCGTCCGACCGTCATGCTGGCGGAGCGGACATTCTGGGAGAAGGCGACTGCGATCCATGTCTTCTGCCGCCAGGAGCGGCGCCGGGGCGAGCGATTGTCGAGGCACTGGCACGATCTCGCGCGCCTCGACGAGGCCGGAATTGTGCAGAGCGCTCTGGCCGACCGCGCGCTCGCACTTTCGGTTGCCCGCCACAAAGCTATGTTCTTCACCGAGAACGACGCGAACGGCAAGCGGATCGACTATGAGGCAGCAGTTTCGGGCAGCCTGCAACTCGTACCCGCCGGTGCCGCGCATGGGGTGCTCGCCAACGACTATGCGAGGATGCTGGCGGACGGCATGCTGCTCGACGAGGATGAGTCGTTCGAGGCGCTGATGGAACGATGCGCCGCGATCGAGGCGCGGGCCAACAATGTGTGAACCAATCAACTTGCTGGCGCTCCAGCACCCAGGCCGGATACAACGTATTGAACCGCCAAGGCGCCGAAGATTGCGTCTAGCAGTTCCGGCCATCGCCCAACTGGAGAAGTTCTTCGCGCCGGAAACCCGATGATATGACGGAAACGCCCGAACAACGCGCCCGCCTCGCAATCGACGCGAACCTAGAAGCCGCTGGCTGGCTCGTGCAGTACCTTTACGAACTAGATCTGTTGGCGGGGCGAGGCATTGGAGTGCGCGAGTTCCCCATGAGACCCCGGTTCGGATCGGCGGATTACGTACTCTCTCTCGACTATTAGGTCGTTGGAGCGATCGATGCCAAGGCCGGAAGTACGCTCACCGGCGTCGAACCGCAAACGGCCAAGTACGCCGTCGGCTTGCCCGACAATCTGCCCGCGCCGCGCCGATCTCACCCGTTCCTGTTCGAATCCAACGGCACGGTGATTTTCTTCACCAACGGGCTGGATCTGGCACCGCGCGGCTGGCGGGTGTTCAACTTCCCGCGGTCCGAGTCACTGGCCGATCTGATGGCCCGGCCAGTGCAGTTACGCGCGCAACTGAAGCAACTTCCGCCGCTCGGAGAATCGCGGTTTTGGTCCGTTCAGGCTCGCGCCATCCTCGCACTGGAGCGATCCTTCGCCGCCCACGGTGAACTGCTGCTCAATGCCAAAGACGTGATCAGAGTGAGCCCTGAGCCCGGACAGAGCGACTGCAAGGTCAAGCCGGAGCACCCTGTGCACATCGACGGCGATGGCCAACCAAAGCAACTCTTGGTCATCCAGGAATCCCACGATCAAGTCCGTGAGAAGCTGATCCGGGCCTACCCTGGAATGATTGCGTAGAAGCAGCAGCGGGTTTTCTCAGCCGAGCTTAGCCCGCTGAGCGACACGACACGCGAGCAGGACCCACCTGGGGACCCACCCCACGTTCCGAACTGCCCCGTCCTGATCCGATTTGCCCCGAATTGATCCGCTCCACAGCCAAGGCACAGCGCCCAAGAGTGATTGAAACAAAGGTAAACAGTGCCGAATCAAGGGTTACGGGATGGAGGCGCGGGTGGGAATCGAACCCACGAATAAAGGTTTTGCAGACCTCTGCCTTACCACTTGGCTACCGCGCCGCCTGGATGGGGGCCCGTCAGGACCTCCGGTAGCCTGGAGCGGGAGACGGGACTCGAACCCGCGACATCGACCTTGGCAAGGTCGCACTCTACCAACTGAGTTACTCCCGCCGCTAGGCAATCAGTATAGCATTCTCCCCCGTCCATCAAGCCGAAAGAGGGGTGGGGTGGGGCGCACTGTGGCCCGCGAGCCGAAACCCGAATCTCCGACGTGCGGCGGGCTCGGCTAAGCCCGCAACATCGCTATACTTAGTGCTTCTAGGACTGGGTCCATGGGCGTGAGCTCGCGCCCGCGCTAGGTCCTTTCAGGCGTTCGCGATGCCCCGAGTAGCATTCCGCACCAAAATGCGCCGCAAGCTGCTGAGCCTGCACCGCCGCACCCGCGAGGCCCGGATGATCCTCAAGGCGCTCGTCGATACGGACCATCCGGTCCTGGCGCACGTGATCCCAACGCGCCGCTGCAACATCGCCTGCGCATATTGCAACGAATATGACGACTTCTCTCGCCCGGTGCCGATCGACGAGCTGTACCGGCGAACTGATCTGCTAGCCGACCTCGGCGTCAGCATTATCACGATGAGCGGCGGCGAGCCGATGCTGCACCCGCAGCTCGACGACCTGATCCGGCACATCCGGAAGCGCGGGATGATCGCCGGCCTAATCACGAATGGCTATCTTCTCGGCCCCAGACGCATCGAGCAGCTGAACGAAGCCGGCTTGGAATACCTGCAGATCAGCATCGACAACGTCGAGCCCGACGAGACTTCGATGAAGAGCTTGCGCGTGCTCGATCGAAAGCTCGCCATGCTCGCCGAGCATGCCGACTTCGACGTGAACATCAATTCAGTGGTCGGCTCGGGCATTCCCAACCCCGGGGACGCCTTCACCGTGGCCCGGCGGTCGATGGATCTGGGATTTACCAGCACGATCGGCGTGATCCATGACGGCGACGGTCAGCTCAAGCCCCTTGGGAAGACTGAGCGGAGGGTTTACGACCAGGTTAAGGCCCTTTCCAAGCGGGGATACAGCCGCCTTACCTATTTCCAGGACAATCTTGTGGAAGGCCGCACGAACAAGTGGGCCTGCCGTGCCGGTGCCCGCTACGTGTACATTTGCGAGGACGGCTTGGTCCACTACTGCTCCCAGCAGCGCGGCACGCCGGGCATTCCTCTCCAGGACTACACCGTGGAGCACATTCGGCACTCCTACCGAACGCCCAAGTCCTGCGCTCCGGCATGCACGGTCTCTTGCGTGCACAAGGCTTCCGCCGTGGACTTCTGGCGCGATCCCCAGCGCCCGCCCGCGGACTCGCAACCTAAGTCTCGGACTGCCGTTCCGGCGTGACCTTCGCCGAAGCAGGGCCGATCAGTCCCGCTCCAGCCAATCGCAGGCCCCGATTTCCGAGCACAGGAAGACCCGGCTCTCCGGAACCGGATGGTCTCGCGCCCAGGCCTCGCCGTTCACGAACAGAGCCGTCGACCATGCCTCGGTGTCGATGGTTCGCGGCGCTATCACAGATACCGCCGTCAGCTCCATAGCCGGACGGCCCGTGCGGGGATCGAGAATGTGCCCGTAGCGCGTCCCGCCGTCCTCGAAGAACCGCTCGTAGGAGCCTGATGTCGACAGCGCTTCGTCCGCAAGCGTGACCGTGGCTGCGGCCTCGCCGACTGCCTCCGGCCCGCGGAGGTCCAGGCTCCACCCGCCGTTGCCCTCCGGGGGCTCGCCAAGGGCGTAGATGCTGCTGCTGCCCGAACTCACCAAGGCTGAATCGATCCCGTACTCGCGGAGAATCTTTACCGCCCGGTCCACCGCGTATCCCTTGCCGATTCCGCCGGGATCCAAGACCATTCCCGAGCGCAGGAACCGCACCGTGCTCTCCGCCGGATCCACCTCTAGGTGCCGGTATCCGCTGTTCCGTTTCGCCCACCACAGTGTCCACGCATTCGGCATGGCGCCGTCGCCCGTGTAGAAGCCCCATGCCTTGACGAGCGCTCCTACCGTGATGTCGAATGCCCCTTCGCTGGCGGTCGAGTAGCGCAGGCAGCTCGCGAGCAGGTCCGCCATTTCGCGCGAGACGCGAACCGGACCGCGCCCCGCCTCCCGGTTGACGCGGCTCAGCTCGCTTTCCGGCTTGTAGTGGCTCAGCAAGCGGTCCACGCGACGGACTTCGTCGAACGCCGCTGTCACGGCGCCTGCCGCAAGCTTTTTGGTTGGTGCGTAGCAAGCGATGCGGAACTCGCTGCCCATGACGGCTGCCGAGGACTCGAGGCGTTCTAGGCTGGATGCGGCAACCGGAACGGCGAACTGCAGGGCAGTTGCGGCAACTATTGCCGTCATGCCCTTGCGACTGCGCTTGTGGATCCGCTCGAGCAGGGAGTCGATCCGCTGCGCGTGTTGCTCGCTCAGATCGTGCTCGAATTGCAGGTCCGGGACATGCCGCATTCGCAAGCTGCGCGCCAGCGTCTTTCGGATGAACGGAGTTGCTCGGGCAAGTGCCTGCAGGGGTGCCGGATCGGGATCTTCACCGGGCTTGGGCTCCCACAGCGCGATGAAAACGCGTGCCGAGCGCTTGTCCGCCGAAAGCGAGACCTTGCTAATCCGCACTGCCGCCACGTCCGGGTCTCGGACTTCCTGAGAAACGATTCGGCTCAGCTCCCGCTGCAGCGTGCTCGCGGCGCGGTCATGCCGGTGCGATGCCATCGCTGCTGCCCATGATGGCACAAGGGCCGGGCGTTCTCTCGGGCAAGGCCGGCGTCCGTACAATGTTGGGGACATGCCGAGATTTCGTTCCGCCATCGCCTGCCTGCCATTGTCGGCGGGATTGGCGCTTGGCCAAGTTGCCTACGAGAGCAATGCCGCGTACGAGACCGAGCAAGACGCCGAGGCTCGCGCTGCGGAACTCGACCTCGGCAGGGCCGAGTTTGTAGGCCCAGACACGGCAACGGTCGGCGGGTTTGGGGAGTTTCGGCTCCGCTTCACGGTCGGCGAGGCCGGGATGGCGATGGGCGGAGGCCTCCGGATCGCCACCCAGCACGATTTCGAGTGGGACATGTGGGGCGGGGTCCGCCTCCAGGAACAGGATTCGAGACAGGCCAACTTTCTGACCTACGGGACGTCGACCGGGGCGCCATTGCGATGGCGGTCCTTGAATCTGAATTTCGAATATTTCCCATGGCAGCGGGTCAACGAGTTCGTTCTGGAGGGCAGTGCCTTGCGGCCCGGCGACTGGATCGAGATTGTCTTCGGAGACCGCGGCTCAGGCTCCCCGGGCGTCGAGATTCAGCCGATGGACGAATCCGCCTTCGAGCAGCGAGTATTCGCAGACGCTTTCGGCAATGGCGAGTTCCTGCCCCTTGCGGAAACGCCTCGCCTGGCATTTCTAGGAGCCGATGCGCGGGACCTGATCGTCCTCGCCCCGACCGACTGGGAGGTGGGAGAGACGCGCTGGGTCAATGTCTGGCTTGACGACGGGCTGGGAAATCCCGCTACGGGCTATCGGGCGACGGTCGCGCTGACCGTCGATGCCGACTCTGCGAAGGTGCCGCGGCCGCGCGCGTTCCGGGAAGGGGATCGCGGCGCGCACCGTTTCGAGGGCGTTTCGTTCAGCCGTCCCGGCCGGTACCGGATCCTTGCACGGGACAGCGAGGGCAGGGAAGGTCGGAGCAATCCGATCGTCGTTCACGAGCGAGCTCCCGAGCGCAGGGTCCTGTGGGGTGACCTACACACGCACACCCGTTACTCCGACGGTCGAGGGACGCCGGCCGAGATGTTCGAGTTCGGTCTCCGCTACGCCGCTCTAGACTTCTGCGCGATCAGCGACCACGCATTCATCACCACTGAGGAGATGTGGGAAGACATCAAGGAGACGACCAAGCGATACCACCGGCCCGGGGAATACGTGACATTCCTGGGCTACGAGTGGAGCGGCCCTCGCGAGGTCGGCGGCGATCACAACGTCTACACGACCGCCGACGACATGCCTCTCTTCCGCAGCTTCCTCCAATACAACTACGGCAATCTCCGGCAGTACCACGGCCCAGAACGCCAGGCCGGACACGTGGAGGACCTGTTCCGGGCGCTTGCGGAGAACTTCCGCGACGAAAACTTGCTGACCATTCCCCATTACGGCGGGCGGCCGGGAAACCCGGAATGGCACAACGACAAGCTGCAGCGCGGCATCGAGATATTCTCCGACCACCGCCGTTCGGAGGATTGGGTCGCGACCTTTCTCGAACGAGGCCACCGCGTCGGAGTTGTGGCTTCGACGGACAACCACTCGGGCAACGCGGGCTACGGCGTGAGGCGAACGGACGTTACGAGAGGTCGCGACGGAACCCTCTTTTCGAAGTTCAGCCCGGCCGAGCGAGGCACGGCCCTGCTGGCTGTCCATGCCGAGGGACTGACGCGCGAGTCGATATTCCAGGGCATCTATCATCGCCGGACCTACGCGACCACCGGCGAGCGGATTGCTGTGCGGTTCGATGTCGCCGGGGAGCCGATGGGAGGAGAGGCTCGCGTGAGAGGCCCAGTTGCGATGTCCGCCGAGGTTGTTGGCACTGACCGGATCCGCGTGGTCCGGGTCGTCAAGAACGGCAAGGTCCTCTACGTCGTCGATCCGATGGCCGACGAGGCAGCGTTCGAGTTTGTCGACCCGGAGGGTGCGCCCGAAGGAGCCTACTACTACCTCGATCTTGTTCAAGCCGATGGAGAGAAGGCGATTTCCAGCCCGGTCTGGGTGAACTGATCGGCGCTTCCGTAGACAACAATCCGGAAGACCACCAGCACCCCCATCAAGTCTCAGTCGAAGTGGGCCAAAACCCGCCCCCGACTCAAGATGGCGGGCTTGAACGCCGACCGATTGGGCACGATCGTTTGTCTGATTGAGGCTGACGACTAGTCAGAGCGGGGCCAGTTCCCTAGGAGCCGCCTCAGCATGAGCAACTGGCCCAAGTGATAGGAGTTGTGATCGGCAACCAGCAATGCCTCGCGAAGAATCGTTTGGCCCGGACCGGGCGCGATCGGAGCGAACAAGTCCGCTGCCGGGTCTGCCAGCAATTGCTTCATCCCGTCAAGCTCGCTTCGAAACTGTGCGACGCAGCCGTCCCAAGCCGTATCGCCAGGAGGGGCTTCCTCGGTCGGCCAGTAGCCGCTGGGAAAATCCGGGGAGACGTGGCCCGCGTCGCGGCAGAAGTTGAGAATATCCCACTGACAGATCCGCAGGTGCTCGACCAGTTGCCACGCTGTGTGAGGGTACGAAGCGGGCCTGATGCCTCGAAGCTCCGGCGGCCAGCCCGAAAGAACGGTACTGAAGCTTGCGTGCGCATCCTCCCAGTCCAGGAGCCGAATAAGGTGAGCACGTAACGCTTGTTGGTCTTGCATTGGCTTGTGTTGCCATTGAGGTCGCAACGACTTTGATAGATTAGCTGTCGAGACATTGGTGAGGGAAGGTAGCCCAGACGGCCATAATCGCCGTCAGTCCGACTTGAGCGCATTCACCTCGAGCGTCTACGATGCGAACGGCACACCAAGCCTTCGCGCCGCTTCCACTCTCAGGCGACGAAACGAGCCGGTCGGCGTCTACGACGGGCCGCTACGAGCGTCGAAGGCGGTCGGCGAGTTCCGTGCGGGAGTTTGGGTGAGTCTTGCGAGACATCAGCGGGTCGGGCTGAGCATTGTCATCGGCGCGTTGCGCCGTACGGGCAGAGGATCATCGGTGTCAGTTCCCCGGCTTGGAATGTGCGCAACTTCGGCGGGTCCTCCACCCCGCCGCAACTGAGTCCGGCGACGAAGAATGCCCGCTGTGGATGCGAGAACATCACATGCAAATCCGGACTAGTGTTTCGACAAACTTCCGCCTGCGCTTAACCATGCCGTCACGTCTCCTGCCAGCCTTGCTCTTCTGTCTGGTTTCGGGCCCCTCAATTGTCGTCGCCGCCGACTGGACAGACCTCATCTCGCCGAGGCTGGAGGCCTGGGAGACTCTTGGCGACGGGATCTGGAGGGTCACCGAAGACGGCATCCTGATCGGATACCGTCGGCCGGCGATCGACGCCTTGTTCGGCGCTTCGGAAACGATTTCGAGACAGGATTTCGAGGACTGGTTAGGAGTGCAGTCCTGGCTCTATACCAGGGAGGAGTATGGCGAGTTTGACCTGCATGTCGAGTACTGGGCCCGCGTGCCCGGCAATAGCGGAATCTCGATCCGCGACCCCACGCGCGCGAAGTTCGCCCTGACGCAACCTGCCGACTACGAGAGGACTCCGGCCCACAACGGCTATGAGGTCCAGATCAATGGCAGGAGCGGTTCTCGAAACCCCAGCGGCAGCCTCTACACGTTCGTCCCCGCGAAAGACGGACCCCAGAAGGACGGGCAGTGGAATTCGTTTGACATCGAATCGCGAAACGATCGGATCCGAGTCAGTGTCAATGGCGAGATCGTCGCCGAGCATGCCGGCGATCCGGAACGGCCCAGGACGGGGCCGATTGGCCTCCAGCTCCACGACCAGTTCAATTTCATCATGTTCCGCAACATTCGCATTCGGGCGGTTGGTTCCTCCCGCTGAGATGGTTTACGCGCTTGCAGTCCTAGCCCTAACCGGGGTGGTCTCTCCAGCCTTGGCCGCTGACTGGCCGCAGTTCCGCGGTCCCAACGGATCCGGAGCCATCGAGGCCGCAGGCGTACCGGTCGAGTTCGGCGCCGGCAAGAACGTCCTCTGGATGGCGAATCTGCCGCCGGGCCACTCCTCCCCGGTGCTAGCGGGCGAGCGCGTCTTCGTCACAGCCGCCGATGAGGGAAAGCTCCTGACCATTTGCCTCAGACGCAAGGACGGGCGAGTTCTTTGGCGGCGGGAAGCTCCGAGAAGCCGGACATCGGAACTCAATCGATTCAATCACGCGGCCTCGCCCAGCCCGGCCGCCGACGGAGAGAACGTCTACGTCTTCTTTAGCGACTACGGGCTGCTCTCCTACGGTCTGGACGGCAATGAGCGTTGGAGGGTGCCTCTAGGGCCCTTCGACAATTCGATGGGTATGGCGTCGTCGCCGATCGTGGTCGACGACAAGGTGGTCCTCGTGTGCGACCAAGACAGCGATTCGTTCATGATCGCAGTCGATCGAAACAGCGGCGACGGGGTGTGGAGAACCGAGCGCCCCGGGTACACCCGTGGATTCTCGACGCCGACTGTACACCGGCCGCCCGACGGTCCGCCGGAACTGATCGTGCCTGGGGCCTATCAGGTGGCCGGATACTCGCTCGACGACGGCCAAGAGCTCTGGCGGGTCCGAGGGATCGCGTTCGAAGTGAAGTCGCTGGCGGTTACCGACGGCGCGATGCTCTATGTGCACGGCTGGTCGTCGACCGGCGACAGCAGCAATGAATCCCTGCCGCCCTATGCCGAGGCCCTGGCGGAGCATGACGCCGACGCGGACGGTCGGTTTTCCGAGGAAGAAGCTTTCCTGCCATTGATGCGTGCACGATTCAATAGCTACTTTGACTTCGATCGTGACGGGTTTGTCGATGAAGGAGATTGGAACAATACGCAGGCACGGCTCGCTGCCCGCAACGCCTTGCTGGCAATACGACTGGGTGGCCGGGGCGACCTGACGGCATCCAACATCGCGTGGCGGTACAGCAGGGCCCTCCCCAATGTCCCGTCGCCGCTGCTTTACCGGAACGTGCTGTACCTCGTGAAAGATGGCGGCATACTGACCAGTCTGAATCCACAAACCGGAGCGGTGTACAAGCAGGGCCGCCTGCCAGGAGCGATGGGACGCTATTGGGCTTCGCCGGTCGCGGCCGACGGAAAGGTGTTCGTGGCGAGCGAAGAAGGAACGGTGACCGTGCTGGAGGCGTCCGGCGATTGGGAAATCTTGTCGACGAACGATCTTGGCGCCGAGGTGTTTGCAACCCCCGCGATCGAACCCGGCCGGATCTACTTCCGCACGCGCGAAACGTTGTACTGTTTCGGAGAACGAGATTAGTCTGCCTGCCAGAGCCGCCCCACGGTAGCACCACCGAAGGAGAGCCTCGTTTTGGCAACAAGCCGGGGAAGCTTCGTAGGGAGCACAGTTCTGGGTGCCGGCTTGGTGGCGGCCTCAGCCCCGCGCCCGTGGCAGGCGCAAACGAGCCCGAGCGACACCCTCAATCTCGGGGTGGTCGGGTTCCGGAGTCGCGGTAGAACTCACATACGTCAATTCGCACGAATGTCGGGCGTGCGCGAAGCCTATCTGTGCGACGTCGACGAGCGCCTTTTCCCTGACGCCGTGGCTGAGGTCGAACAGATCCGAGGCTACACGCCTCAGACCGAAACTGATATCCGGCACCACTTGGCGAATATTTCGTTCCGCCCGGGTCGAAAGCTGGTGTTCGACTAGAAGACGGAGACGTTTCCTGGAGATGCGGAAGCGATCGGATTTCTGAGGCGAGAGTACCGCAAGCCATGCGTTGTACCGGATTGGGTGTGAATAGCGATTCGACTTGAAGCTTCCACCGAAGGCCGATCGAAGCGATATTCGGGGGCGAGTCTGCGAAGGTCTCTTCGTCCGGGAACGCCTCCCGCGTGCTGAGCTTGGCGACGCGCGAAGATGATGGGCACCATGTCCATCGCTCGTCGTACGTTTTTCGGATCCGTCTCGGCCCTCGCCGCTCCGCAAGCGGCCACACCGCCACGGGGATCGCTCGAAGGCGATTTGCTTGAGGCGATCGAGAAGATCCCGCTCGTCAACACCCACGAACACATCATTCCGGAACAGGAGCGAACGTCTTCCCGGATCGATTTCTTCACTCTCGCCGGACACTACGCGATCAATGACGTAATCTCCGCCGGGCTTGCAGCCAAGGAATTGGCGCTTGTCCGCGATCCCGAAGCCCCCCCTCTGCGGCGTTGGCAGGCCTTCGAGCCCTTTTGGCAGGCAGCCCGCCTGACCGGCTATGGCCAAGCCCTACGCATCGCGATCCGTGACATCTACGAAGTCGAGCGGATTTCGGCGACGACTCTACCGGAAATCAATCGCCGTATCGCGGAGCGCAACACGGCTGGGCTGTACGAAGATCTCCTGATCCGGCGCTCGAACATCGCCTATTCGGTGCTCGATGACTATTGGAACGCGGCGCCGGTTCGCCCCGATCCGAGATTCTTCGTCTACGCGCGCAAGTTCGATCGATTCGTCGCGCCTCAGTCGGCTGGTGAAGTCCAGGAGCTCGAGCAGCTCACCGACGTGTCCATCACTGGCCTGGCCGACCTCGAGCGTGCAATGGAGACAAGCTTCGAGCAAAGCCTCGAAGCCGGGATGGTGACGGTCAAGTCGACGCTGGCGTACAACCGTGAAATCCACTACACCGAGGCATCGGCGCAGGCCGCGGAGGCCAACCTGCAGTCGCTGCTCGACTCGAGGCGTGCGGTACCGGCGGGCTTCCGCTCCCGAGTCGAACGCCTGTATCGTCAGATGGAAGACCATATGTTCCACCACTTGATGCGCTTGGCCGAGGCCCATGACGTACCGGTTCAGATCCACACCGGACTCCACGCCGGCAATGGCAACTTCATCGAGAACTCAAAGCCCACTCACTTGACCAACCTGTTCTTTCTGTACCCGCAGGTGAAGTTCGACTTGTTCCACATGAGCTATCCCTACCAGGGAGAAGCAGCCGCGATTGCGAAGGTTTTCCCGAATGTTCACATCGACCTCTGCTGGGCCCACATCATCTCGCCTCGCGCGACGCGACGCGCTCTTCACGAGATGTTGGAAACGGTGCCGGCCAACAAGATCTTCGGCTATGGCGGGGACTATCGCTATCCGGAACTCAGCTACGCGCATGCAAGGATTGCGCGGCGCAACCTGACGCAGGTTCTTGCTGAGAAGGTAGAGGAGAGGTTTTGTACGGAGTCCGAAAGCCTGGAGTTGGCGCAAATGATTCTCCATGACAACCCCGATGCGATGTTCGGGAAGGCGCGCCGCTAGGTCCCCTGCCGGCCTGATCCTGCTCGGGCGTGATGGCAGGTCCGTCCAAGACCCGAACCGTTGTCCGGAACACGGGAAAGGGCTTGCCTTGACCGCCGAGCGAATCGAGTACAGCGACTCCGCAGGCGTGAGCAAGCTCGACTTCGTCAGGAAGAAGGGCAGCGGAAGCGGGGGAATGGCCTACGTCGCCCATCCTGATGTTGTCCCTGCCGGTCCCTGGCTCTTTCGCGGACACGGCCCCTTCGAGCCTACTGACAGAGACGACAAACTTCAGAGCTGCTGGAGTTGTGACTTGAACGGCTTGACCGGCTCCTCGCTGGCAGCCACCGAGCAGAGCGCCGGCGGTGAACCGAGAGAGCCGCTTGTGGGCATGCGCACATGGGCCGGCACCACAACCTGCGGCTCACATCACCGTTCAGACTCCGCACTGAATTCCACGGGCATTGGAACTTCGAGGCTGGTCCCGGTACCACGCTCGACCAAGGTGAGCGTTGCTCGGGAGAGCTTGGCCTCCGCAACTCCCCGATAGCCGCCAGGGATCGCCGTCAGGAACCCTACGTAGGCTCGCGCCTTGCTTTCCGATGCGTCTAGGAAGTCCAGCAGCGGACGGCCGAAGATGTTGCCCTTCCGGACGAGCACGGGAAACGGCTGATGCAGGCCGGTCGTGCCGAACTCCAGCCCTCTTGCCAGAGGCTTGCCCTGTTCCGCCCGACGCCAGATGTTCAGCCATGGGTACTCGGCACTCCGCCAGACATAGCCGATCAGCAACCCTTTTCCGGGGTTCGCCGCCGTGACCCAGCCGATCTCGTCGTCAATCACGTAGGAGACAACGTTCGGATCGTGGTCGTCCGAGAGATAGCGGAGGTTGACCGGTTCGCCGTCCTTGAGCGCAGTCGGCCAGATCACCGACGGCTCTTCCGGATTCGGCATCGAGCCGCCCTGCATGAATCCTCTTGTCGCATTCGAGTCGACGACCACGTTCTCATCTAGGAAGGGCGGCCCTACGGTGGGATGCTGCACCATGTTGTAGGCTCGGCCTAGCTTGTTGCGGTTCGTGACAGTCTCTACGACGTAAAACCAAGGGCCGTTTGCGGCCAAACGGAGTTGACGCTCGGCTCGTAGGCCGGCCATCGGAAGATCGGCGAGCATCCGTACGCTGGTCGGCTGTTGATCGAGGACCTCCCAGCCCACCGTAGTCGCTTCACCGTGGTAGGGCATGCCGTTCGCTTCTTCGGCCACCGAAGGCTGCCCCCAGCGGTCCAAGCAGAGGAAATGACTCATCGAGCGAGGCTCGTCAGTGGGGCCATCGTTCCGCCAACGAAGCGGATTCAACTCGTGGCCGGCGAGACGAAAGTCGACGATCGACCCGCCAAGGATGTCGACAACGAGCCGAGCCTGGCGACCTTCCAGCACAATCGAACGGCGGCCGTCAACGAGGACCTCTCCTGCAAGCGAGGGCAGGATCGCCAGGAGAAGGACGAGCAGAAGCGGCAAAGAACAAATGGTCCGCGATCTAAACCCGTGCAAATTCATGACTGATGATATCGCGCAGCGCTCTCGTAGGGCCCGCCCAATAGGGCACGGTTGATTCTCTTCTCGGTGCAACTCCTCGCAACAGAAGCTAGGGGATCGACTGGCTTTGCTACGGAAACCGCGCACTCGCGGGGCTCGGCGGTGCGAGCCCCGCGGCGGAGATCCCGGTCTCGAGCGGGGCGGTGCTGTGCCCGGCGCTGACCCGACGAGCGGCTCCGCCGGGATGCGTTGATGGACGAACACCACTACTCGGGCTTCAAGCTGTATGCCAGAAGCGGTCTGCGCGAAGTTGCGGAGTGGAAGGCCGCCGGCTGGCTCTCATCGGCTGGCAGGCTGGCGTGTTCCAGTGCCGATCGTGCGACGAGCGGCCGGGCTGGCGCAAGGCGGTGCAGTTCCGGCGCTTGCGACTCGTCTGTAACAACCCCCGAAATGTGCTCTAGGCCGTCTCTTGCCATGCAATTCCCTTATCATTGCCTCCGAAAGGGTCTTTCTGTCCATGACGCACCATCCCATCAGCCGACGCCGATTTCTCGGAACTTCGAGCGGAGGCCTGGCCGCATCAGCCCTCTCGGCGGCTGAGGCCGATGGCAGGCTGCCCAACATCGTTTTCCTAATGACCGACAACCATCGATGGGACCTGCTCGGTTGCGCGGGGAACGACATCATTCGGACTCCCCATATCGACGGGCTCGCCGCGCGCGGCGCGCGATTCGCCAACTCGTTCTGCACGACATCCATCTGCGCCGCGACGCGGGCGAGCATGCTGACGGGCGAGTTCCGAAGGGAGCACGGCTACACGTTCACCATGCCGCCTATGAGCGTTCAGCGCATGGATCGCAGCTACCCGGCTCTGCTGAAGCAGGCCGGCTACCGCACCGGATTCGTCGGGAAGCTCGGCGTTGAGGTCGACCCGCGCGCTCCGGAGCGAATGTTCGACGTCTACAGGCGCCGCATCGCCAGTTCCACGCGGAATCCCTACTACCGGGAGGACGGGGACGGCAACGTCAAGCACCTCACGACAATCAACGGAGACGATGCCGTCGACTTCATTCGGACGAATCCGTCGGACCAGCCCTTCTGCTTGTCTGTCAGCTTCAGCGCGCCGCATCCCGAGGACGACAACCTCGAGCAATACGTGTTCGACAGGCGCTACGAAGCCCTCTACGAGAACGACGTCATTCCTCTCCCGCCGATTCCAGGAGACGACTACTTCCACCAGCTGCCGGGTTTCATCCAGGTCTCGATGTGCAGGCAGCGCTGGTTCCGGCGCTTCGACACGCCGGCGAAGTACCAGCGGATGATGAAGGGCATGTACCGGCTTATCACCGGGGTGGACGAACAGGTGGGCCGCATCGTCGCCGAGCTGGCTAGCCGGGGGCTCGACGACAACACGGTCGTGATATTCACCGGGGACAACGGAATCATGATCGGAGAGCACGGCCTGACCGGGATCTGGCTCATGTACGAGGGTTCGATCCGCAAGCCGCTGATCATTGCCGACCCCCGGCTGGAGAGTTCCCGGCGGGGCGTGACCGTTGACGAGATGACGCTCAGCTTCGATTGCCCCGTCACCATGCTCGATCTAGCCGGAGTCGAGGTTCCAGGGCAGATGCGCGGCCGAAGCCTGGCTCCCCTGCTGCGAGGGGAGGCTGTCGACTGGCGCACGGACTTCTTCTACGAACACCTATTCGAGCGCGAGACGATCCCGAAGAGCGAAGGCGTGCGCACCGAGAACCTCAAGTACGTGCGCTATTTCGAACGCAACCCGGTCTACGAGCAGCTCTTCGACTTGAAGGCGGATCCGAACGAGGTGACCAATCTCGCGGGAGACCCCTCGCACGCAGTCTCTCTCGCCGCGCTGCGGGCTCGGTGCGATGAACTTCGAGATAGCGTGGGAGGTCCTTACGTGAGAGGGATGTGACAGACCACGGGACCGGCTCGGCATTCTCCCTCGCGACCGTAGCCAGGCGAGTGCTGCCGGGGCGGAGCCCGATGGCCGCCCGAGGCTCGCTGGATTGCGGGCACCGTTCCGAACCCGGCGGTCCTCCAAATCGCTCGGACCTTGGGTGGGAAGCCTTGCGACGGGCGATTGTGCAATTCTGGAACTAGCGTCGCACTCATGGACGGGAAGGAATCAGACGGGAAATTTGCGCTGGCCATTGAGGTCCATGGCGACGGGCTAGCGCTGCATTCGATAGCCGAAGCCGTGGCTGCAGCCGGTGCCCGGATTACCTGGATATCCATCCTCGACGCTCAGAAGTCCGTCGAGACGATCATGGTCGAGCTAGTCGGCGCCGAGGACCGCCCGAGCCTGGTCCGGTCGCTGGAAGCGGTCCCCTGCGTGCGCTCGGTGACCGAGAAGCACCCGTTTCAGCACATCTTCGGCAAGCGGATTATCATCATCGGCGGCGGGTCCCAGGTCGGTCAGGTCGCGCTCGGCGCCGTGTCGGAAGCAGACCGCCACAACTTGCGAGGCGAGCGAATCTCCATTGACACGATCCCGCTGGTCGGCGAGATGGAGCTGGCGCAGGCGGTTAGGGCGACGGCGCGCCTGCCACGCGTGGAGGTGGTGGTCCTGGCAGGGGCGCTGATGGGCGGGGAGATCGAGGCTGCAGTGCGCGAGGTGCAGGCCAGGGGCCTGCTGGTGATATCGCTCAACATGGCGGGTTCCGTGCCGGATGCTGCCGACCTGGTCGTGACGGATCCGGTGCAGGCCGGGGTCATGGCGGTCATGGCGGTGGCGCACACCGCGGCATTCGACGTCCGCCGGCTGGACGTGCGGAGATTCTGAGCGAGACCGGGGCCCCAGCCGGCCGAGAGCCCGCGCTTGGTACACTTTCCGAGTGCTGATTAACAGGAGAGTCGTGCTCGCCGCTCGCCCGGTTGGAGTGCCGGCTCTGTCCGACTTCCGCCTCGAGGAGGCGCCCCTTCCCGAGCTGCGGGAGGGGGAATGCCGGATCCAGATCTCGTACCTGTCCGTCGATCCCTACATGCGCGGCCGCATCAGCGGCAGGAAGTCATACGCTGCGGCGGTCCAGATCGGACAGACCATCGTTGGCGCCGCAGTGGGCCGCGTGATCGCTTCAAAGTCCGATTCGATCGCTGTCGGCGAGTACGTGACCGGCAACCTCGGCTGGCAGGAGTACGCGACGGCCTCGGGCGACGCGTTGCGGCGGGTCGACCCGTCGGCGGCCCCGCTTTCTGCGTACATCGGCGTGCTGGGCATGCCGGGCTTGACGGCCTACTACGGCCTGCTCAAGGTGGCCGGCGTGAATCCCGGAGAGACGGTCTGCGTCTCGGGCGCCGCCGGAGCTGTCGGCTCCGCCGTCGGCCAGATCGCCCGGCTGAAGGGCTGCAGGGCCGTGGGAATCGCCGGCGGCGCCCGCAAGTGCGGCTGGGTGACGGGCGAGCTGGGCTTCGAGGCCGCCATCGACTACAAGGGCGAGGACGTGGGCAAGGCGCTCCGAGTCGCGTGTCCCGACGGGGTCGACGTGTACTTCGACAACGTGGGCGGCCCGATCACGGACGCCGTGTTCCCGCACCTGAACGAGAGGTCCCGCGTCGCAATCTGCGGCCAGATTTCGCAATACAACGCCGTGGATGCCCCGGTGGGCCCCCGCCTGCTGTGGCACTTCATCGTCAAGCGCATCCGGGCCCAGGGCTTCCTGGTATTCGACTTCAGGGAGCATGACGCCGAATCGCTTGCCGAGATGGCCTCCTGGCTGCGCGACGGCAAGCTCAGATACACGGAAACCGTCGCTCAGGGCATCGAGAACGCGGCCGCCGCGTTCATCGGCATGCTGGGCGGCGCTAACATGGGTAAGCAGGTCGTGAAGCTCTCCGACGCTTGACGTGCCTGCCTGTACATCGAGGTGAGACACATGACCAAGCTCCTAGCGGCATTGCTGCCCGTCCTATTCCTGCTGCCGCTCGCGGCGATCGCCGAAACCCACGAGGGCGATGAACGCGTGTTTGAAATGCGCATTTACACCACGCCGGAAGGCAAGCTGCCCGACCTGATGGCGCGCTTCCGCAACCACACGAACTACCTGTTCGTGAAGCACGGCATGGATCTGATCGGATATTGGACGCCGACCGAGGGCGACGAGGCCGGCAACACGCTCGTGTACCTCCTCGCTCACGACAGCCGCGAAGCGGCCAAGAAGTCCTGGGCCGCGTTCGGTGCCGACCCTGCGTGGAAAGCCGCCGCCGCCGAGTCCCGCAAGGACGGCAAGCTGGTGGCGGGGGTCAAGAATCAGTGGCTGAAGGCCACTGATTTCTCGCCGATCAAGTAGCCGGCCATCGGCCGCAAGCGGCATCCTCGCATGGAAGTCGAATCGGAATTCATCCGCGTAGCCCGCAAGGAGCTGCGGCAAGGCTGCGACCGCGTGGGAGCCTGCCTGGACAGGCTCTCCCCCGAGCAGATCTGGCACCGTGACCACGCGATCGAGAACTCTGTTGGCAATCTGGTCCTGCATCTGGGCGGCAACGTTCGCCAATGGATCGTCAGCGGGATCGGCGGAGCCGAGGACACCCGCGAGCGCGACCGGGAGTTCGCGACGCGCGAGGCACTTTCTGCCGGCGAATTGCGCGCGCGCCTGGAGGATGCAGTCAAGTCGGCTGACGACGTGCTGGCCGGCCTTCCTGGCGGGTGCCTTCTCGAGAGCCGTCGCATCCAGGTGTACGAGCTGACGGTCCTCCACGCGGTCACTCACGTGCTCACGCATTTCGCCGGACACACCGGCCAGATCATTTGGGCGACGAAGCACGTCACGGGCAGGGACCTGGGATTCTACGGCTACCTAAAGAAGGGCGCCGCAGGCTCCGGAACTTCACACACCCCGTGACGGGCCTGCCGGCCTCCGACAGAGAGGCATTGGAAGAGCCCCTGCGGTCTACAATGAATACGGGCGCCCGGGACTCCTCTGATCGATGCTCGACACCCTCCTAGCCAAGGTATTCGGGACCAAGCACGAGCGCGAAGTCAAGCGCCTGCTTCCGGTCGTCAAGAAGGTCAACGACCGAGGTCCGGAGACCGAAGCGCTATCGGACGAGGAACTGAAGGCCAAGACCGGCGAGTTCAAGCGCCGGTTCGCCGACGGAGAGTCCCTCGACGACCTGCTGCCCGAAGCCTTCGCGGTCTGCCGCGAAGCGTCCTGGCGCGTGCTGGGAATGCGCCACTTCGACGTGCAGGTGATCGGCGGCATCGTCCTCCACGAGGGCAAGATCGCCGAGATGAAGACCGGCGAGGGGAAGACGCTTACCGCGACGCTCGCGGTGTACCTCAACGCAATCGCGGGCCGCGGGGCCCACGTCGTCACGGTGAACGACTATTTGGCCGAGCGCGACGCCGAGTGGATGGGGCGGATTTACCGCTGGCTCGGCTTGACCGTGGGAATGATCGTCCACGGCCTGACCGACCAGCAGCGCCGGGAAGCCTACGGCTCGGACATCACCTACGGAACGAACAACGAGTTCGGCTTCGACTACCTGCGCGACAACATGAAATTCGAGGCCCGCGAGCATGTCCAGCGCGGGCACGACTTTGCGATCGTCGACGAGGTCGATTCGATCCTGGTCGACGAGGCGCGGACGCCGCTGATCATTTCCGGCCCGTCGGAGATCTCGACCGACAAGTACTACAAGTCGAACCGGGTCATCCCGAAGCTCGTGCAGGGCGAGACCATCGAGGGCGACGAGCCGGGCCAGCGCACCTACACCGGGGACTACATTCTCGAGGAGAAGCACCGCTCGGCGTGGCTGACCGAGGAGGGCGAGGTCAAGGTCGAAAAGGCCCTCGGCATTGACAACATCAACGAGCTCGTGCATTACGACACGAAGCACGCCATCGAGCAGGGGCTCAAGGCGCACGTCGTGTTCCAGCGGGACAAGGACTACGTCGTCAAGGACGGCAAGGTCGTGATCGTTGACGAGTTCACCGGAAGGCTGATGCCGGGCCGCCGGTGGTCCGACGGCCTGCACCAGGCCGTCGAGGCGAAGGAAGGCGTCCGCATCGAGCGGGAGAACCAGACGCTGGCGACCGTCACGTTCCAGAACTACTTCCGGATGTACTCGAAGCTGGCGGGGATGACGGGCACGGCCGACACGGAAGCGCCCGAGTTCAGCAAGATCTACAACCTCGAAGTGGTCGTGATTCCGACCAATCGCGCCATGGTGCGCGCCGAGCACGAGGACATCGTCTACCGCACCATCGAGGAGAAGTGGCGCAACGCCGCCTTGGACATCAAGGAATGCCAGGAACAGGGCCAGCCCGTGCTGGTCGGCACGGTCTCGATCGAGAAATCCGAACTCCTGTCCAGCAGGCTCAAGAAGCTTGGCGTTCCGCACGAGGTGCTGAACGCCAAGCACCACGAGCGCGAGGCCCGGATCATCGCCCAGGCAGGACGCAAGGGCGCGGTCACGGTGTCGACCAACATGGCCGGCCGCGGCACGGACATTCTGCTCGGCGGCAATCCCGAGTTCCTGGCTCGCGAGTCGCTGCGCCGGAAAGGCATCGACCCGGACCATCCCGACAACGCGGCCGGCTGGGCGAAGGCGCTCGCGGAGCACAAGGCAGAGACCGACGCCGAGCACGACGAAGTCGTGGGCGTGGGCGGCCTGTACGTGCTCGGCACCGAGCGCCACGAATCGCGCCGCATCGACAACCAGCTGCGAGGCCGGGCGGGACGCCAGGGCGACCCGGGCGCCTCGCGCTTCTACCTGTCCCTCGAGGACGACCTGATGCGGATCTTCGGCGGCCACCGCATGCAGGCGCTCATGCTGAAGCTCGGCATGGAAGAGGACGTGCCCATCGAGTCGCGACTCATCACCAAGCGCATTGAGGCGGCGCAGAAGGCAGTCGAGACCCAGCACTTCGAGTCGCGCAAGCATGTCCTCGAGTACGACGACGTGATGAACAAGCAGCGCGAGGCGGTGTACGGCCTGCGCAGGAAGATGCTGCAGGGCGAGGACCAGCGGAGCCGGATTCTCGGGCTCGTCGGCGACGCGGTCGGCGGCTTCGTCGAGGAGCGCTGCCCCGAGAGGGCGCATCCGGACACCTACGACATCGCGGGAGTGCGCGCGGACATCGTTGCGCTGTTTGGCATGAAATGCGAGGACGTGGACCTCGCCGGCCTGGACCGGCAAGGAATCGCGGACGCGTTCACTGAGGAACTTTGCAAGGGCTACGAGGCCAAGGCGGAGACGGTCGGCGCGGAGCGCATGCGCTACAGCGAGCGCATGATCATGCTGCACCTCATCGACCAGCAGTGGAAGGACCACCTGCTGTCGATGGACCATTTGAAAGAGGGCATCGGCCTGCGAGGCTACGGCCAGAAGGACCCGCTGGTCGAGTACAAGAAGGAATCGTTCCAAATCTTCCAGCAGATGATGGCTACGTTCGAGGAGGAGGCGCTCAAGATCCTCTTCCATCTCAGCATCGCCCGGCCGACCGAGAGGGCCGACGATGCCGCGCCGGCCGAGCCGGGCAAGCCGCCGGCCGAGGACGAGAAGCCGCCGGCGAACGGCAGGCCCGCGGCGGCAGCATCCGGGAACGGTGCCTCGGATTCGATCGACGACTACATGAGCGACGCCCGTCGGAAGAACCGCGAGCGCGTGCAGCACGCCCACGCGGCCGGGGCCGGAGACGGCGGCGGAACAGCCGTCAAGCAGATCGTGCGGGGCAAGAAGGTGGGACGCAACGATCCCTGCCCGTGCGGAAGCGGAAAGAAGTACAAGAGGTGCCATGGCGGCGTCGCCTGATCGGCCGACGGCGTCTCGCATGGTGCGCCGGCTCGCATTTGCCGCGCTCCTGGCCTGCATGCCGGCCGGCGCGGCGGTGCTGCACGAGGCCCTCGGCCCCTTCGAGCGGCTCGAACCGCGACCGTACGTGCCGACCGAGCCGGAAGTCTTCGGCGAGTTCGGACTCGAGGAAGCCGAGGAGGCCGAGTACCGGACGTCGGACGGTCGGTCCGTCACGGTGCGGGCGCTGCAGTTCTACGACGATACCGGCGCCGTGGCGGCGTACTCCTGGCTGCGTCCCCCGGGCGCGACGGAGGTCGAGCGGGGCGAGCGGGCCGTCGAGAAGGGCGACTACATCCTGATCCACTTCGCCAACTACGTCCTGTCGCTGCAGGGCGACACGCCGGACGAAGAGGACATCGAGATCGCGCTGGCCTATCTGCCCCGACCCAAGCCCTCCGCCGATCCGCCCGTGCTCCAGTACGTGCCGGCGGGCGACCTCGTGCCCGACACGGGGCGCCATATCCTCGGCCCGGTCTCGCTGGAACGGCTCGCGCCGGAACTTCCGCCTTCGGTCGTGGGATTCCACTTCGGAACCGAGGGGTACTACGGTCGCTATTCGACGCCGGACGGCGAGGTCCAGATGATCATCTGGACCTACCCGTCCAATCCGATCGCTCGCGGGCAGGTCGAGGAGTTTCACGGCCAGGCCGGGATCGTCGCCAAGCAGGACGGACCGCTGATCGTGGCCATCCTGGATCCCGCGTCCCCGGACGAGGCGCAGCGATTGCTCGCCCGGGTTCGATACCGGGCGGAGGTCACGCAGCACGTCGGGCAGCCGGAGCGCTACGACAACCTGAGGAATATCATCCTCGACACGTTCATTCTGTGCGGGCTGCTTGCTTCGCTCATGGTGCTGGGCGGCGTGCTGGTCGCCAGCGCGCGGCGGCTGGCGGGCCGCTTCGCCCCGGATTCGATCGTCGCGGCGCCGCACGGCTCGAACGTGCAGCAGTTGCGCATTGAAACTCCCGATCCTCCGCCCCCTCCGATTGACTGACTGCGCCGGGCCTGGAGCGATCGCGGCAATTCCGGCTCAATTCGGCTGCGGCGGGATCCTGGCACGGACGGAAAGCCCGGCCTGGGACAGGGAAGCTAGGACGCCGAGCCGATGCGGTTCCCCGTTGCCCGGTTCCGGCGCGTCGCGGCCGCCGCCGACCGCATCCGGCGGAAGGAAGCCGACGAGGCGGCGCGCATCGCCATCCGGGCGTACGAGTAGCCCGAGCACAGCACCAGGCCCGCCGCGGCTTGCGTCATGAATCCGAGCGAGGCGGCGTCGATGCGCAGCAGCAAGGCACACAGCAGCACGGCCAGGCCTGCGTCCGTCACCTTGCCGAGGTTATTGGGCAGCAGCCTCACGCCGAACCGCCTGAAAACCGTGGTCCAGCCGAGGATGATGCCAGCGTCGCGTGCAATGACCAGGGCCGCGAACCAGGCGGGGAACTGATCGGTCAGGGCCAGCGTGACGTAAGCCGCGCCGATGTACATCTTGTCGGCGATCGGATCGACCATCTCGCCGAAGTAGTTCCGAACGGCCAGCTTCTGGCTTCCCATCCGGGCGAGGTAGCCATCGATCATGTCCCCGACGTGGAGGCAGGCGATGAGCCAGAAGGCCGCGTGCCGGGACGAGTCGACCTCCGGCGTGCGCCAGATCAGGACCACGATGACGGGCGCGGCAAAGAGCCGGATCAGGCTCAGCCCGTTCGCGAGAGAAACCAGCAGGGATGCGGACCGATTCGACAAGACCGTTCGACTTCATAGTACGACATCAAGCGATCGTTCACGGCTCCGGTCCGAGCTTGCCTGCTCGCGCGGGCGAGATTTCCGAAAAGGCGCTCAATTCCCGCGCTTCCCAGGTTTTGCGTTCCGCTTTCTTGCGGAATTGAGCCCGGCAGCCGCCTTGGCGAGTTGATCGCAGCGGTTGTTGTCCTCGTGATCGGCGTGCCCTTTCACCCACACCCAGCGCACCTTGTGCGCGGCGATCGCCGATTGGAGTTCCTGCCAGAGATCCTGGTTCTTCACCGGATCCCCGGCTGCTGTCTTCCATCCCCGGCGGCTCCAGTTGTGAATCCAGCTCGTGACACCTTTCCTGACATACTCCGAATCCAGCTCGACCGTGACCTCGCACGGCTCGCGGAGCGCCTTGAGTCCTTCCAGGACTGCTGTCATCTCCATGCGGTTGTTCGTAGTCCTGGCTTCGCCACCGCTCATCTCCTTCAGGTGATCGCCGTAGCGGAGGATCGCCGCCCAGCCGCCACGGCCGGGGTTTCCGATACACGAGCCGTCCGTAATGAGCTTCACGCTCTTCATGCGCCGAATCGTCGATTTTAGCCCATGCCGCGACGGCCCCCCGGCACACCTCCGGGGGCCAGCTTCCGGTACTCTGGTTGGGTTGTCGCGGTCCCGTAGGTCCTTCCTGGCCGCCTCCCTCGCCCTGCACGCCCTGCGAGGCAGCCAGCGGGAGAGCCCAGGAGTATTCGCCGAACGACGTCGCAGGCTTGCCAGCGCCGTCGGTCGGGGCCTTATCGCGCTGCTCGGGCACGGCGAGTCCGAGGGGCAGTCCGGCTTCACCGGCTTCCGCCAGGAAAGCAACTTCTACTACCTCACCGGGCACGACGAACCCGGAGCCGCGCTCTTGGTCGCTCCTGCCCGGGGGAAGGATCCCTATCGCGAGGCGCTGTTCCTGCCTCAGCGGGGCGGATTCGCCGCGAAATGGTCCGGTCCGCTGCTCTCGCTGGACGGGGCCGGCAGCCTCGGATTCGAAGAGGCTCTCGCGGAGGAGAGCTTTCCGGGCGAGTTGCGCAAGCTGATCCGGGACCGCAAGAGGCTCTACGGTCTGCGCCCGCGCGGATACCCCGAAACAGGGAGCGAGTCGCTGGAACGGCTGGAAGACATCGCGGGGACGCGCGACATCCGGGACGTTCGCGCCGAGTTGGCCCGGATGCGCAGCGTCAAGTCCCCGGGGGAGATCGCCCTGCTGCAAGGCGCCGTCGACGCGACCGAGTCCGCTTTTCGCGCGGCTTGGACGGCCGTTGAGGCGGGCTTGCCCGAGCGCGCCGTCATAGCCGAATTCGTCGGCGCGGCCTTCCGGGCAGGCTGCGAGCGGCTGGCCTTCCCTCCGATGGCGGGAACCGGGCCGAACGCCGCGATCCTGCACTACCAGCGCAACGATTCCGTGATGCAGGACGGCCAGCTGCTGCTGATGGACGCGGGCGTCGAGTGCACGCGCTACGCCGCCGACATCGCCCGCACGATACCGGTCAGCGGCACGTTCAGCGCGGAACAGCGGCGCTTGTACGATCTGGCGCTTGGCGCCCGGCGCGCGGCGGTCGCCGCTGCGAGGCCGGGAGCGACGCTGGGCGGGTCCGGCCCGGACAGCCTGACGTCCGTGGCCGAGCGCTACATGCGCGACCGAGCCCCGACTGGGGTGGACACTCGCCTGCCGCACGCCATCGGGCACCACGTGGGCTTGGACGTGCACGATCCGGCCCCGCTCCGCTCACCGCTCCAGAGGGGCATGGTCGTGGCAATCGAGCCCGGCGTCTACGTCCCCGAACGGGGCCTTGGCATCCGGGTCGAGGACATGGTCGAGATCACCGACGAGGGCTGCCGCATGATGAGCGGCGGGCTCCCGGATTCCGCCGACGGGATCGAGAAGGCGCTCGCGGCCGGCCGGCCTGAAGCGGCTCAGCCGAAGCGCGTGGCCGAGTGATCGCGCCTCGGCGGGTGCGCGTTCAGCGCCTCCTCGTCGGGTTCGGTGCCCCACCCTGGCGTGTCGGGAATGACCAGATGGCCGTTCTCGATCCGGGGCTCCCGGGTGAAAACCTCCCTGTCCCAGGCAATCCGGTCGATATCGATCTCCATGATGCGGAGGTTCGGAACCGCCGCGGCGAAGTGCGCGTTCATCATCGTGGCCAGATGCCCGTAGAAGTTGTGCGGGGCGACGTTCACTTCGTAAGCCTCGGCGCAGGCGGCGATCTTGAGGCTCTGCCAGACACCGTTCCAGATGGCGTCGATGATCGCGACGTCGACGGCCTCGGCATCGAAGTAGGGCAGGAAGCTGCGCAAGCCGATCAGCGTCTCGCAGGAGCTGATCGGCTTGCGGCCCTGTTGGCGGACGTGCGCTAGCGCGCGCGGATTGCGCGTGTCGATCTCGACCCAGAACAGGTCGAAGTCGCTCAATTCCCTCAGGATCTTCAGGTAGCCTTCCGTGGCGCAGTTGAAGTTGAGGTCGAGCAGGATGTCGATGTCGGACCCCGCGCCCTCGCGCAGCGCTTCCAGATGCGACCGCAACTGCCTCAGGATCGGGCGCTCCACGTTTCTTGCCGGCTCGAACGGCGTGCCGAAGCCCGGCCTCCATCCCCTGGCGGTCCCGTCGCCGTACTCGAAGATGTTGGTCTTGAGGGCGGTGAGCCCGGTCTCCCGGACCTCTGCCCCGATCGTGCGGACGCCCTCCAGGCCCGTGATGGCCGGCTTGTAGTATTCCGGGTGATTGATGCGCCACGTCGCGCAGTGGGACCAGTACAGTCGGATGCGGTCGCGCACCTTGCCGCCGAGCAGCGCGTAGCACGGCACGCCCAATGTCTTGGCCTTGGCGTCGAGGAGGGCGTTCTCGATCGCGCCGAGCGCCTGCCCGATCACCCCGCCCGCCGCCGGGCGGGTCGCGCAGAACAGATCGGCGTATATGCGCTCGTGGTCGCTTGCGTCGCGCCCTTCGAGACGTGGGGCGAGGTGCTCGACCGCTGACGTGACGCCGGGCGAGCCGAAGTCCTCGTCGTACTCGCTCCAGCCCGTCACGCCGTCGGACGTCGTCAGCTTCACGAAGTTGTAGTCGCGCCAGCCGGCGTCGCAGTGACGGGTTTGGACGGATTCGATCCTCATCGGGCGTCCATCGTAGCAACAGGGCTGATAGACAGAGCGTCGTCGAGAATCGCGGCGGCCTCGTCGACATGGTCCCGACTGATCACGTACGGCGGCAGGAACCGCAGGACGGTGCCGGCGGTGCAGTTGATCAGGAGCCCGCGCTCCTGATCCCGCGAGACGTACCCGCTGCCCGGCACGGCGAGTTCCAAGCCGGCCATCAGGCCCCGGCCCCGCACGCCTCGCACGAATTCGTGGCGGCCGGCCAGGTCCGCCAGCCTTGCTGCAAGGTGGTCTCCGACTGCCCGGACATGAGGGAGGAGCCCCGGCAGCATGTCCAGGAATTCGAGCGCCGCACGGCAGGCGAGAGCCCCGCCGCCGAAGGTCGAAGCGTGCAGGCCAGGTCGCAGCACGGCCGCAGCTCTCCTCGAGCAGATCGCCGCTCCGATCGGCAGGCCGGCGGCCAGGGGCTTGGCCACCGTGACGATATCGGGCTTGAAGCCGGCGTCCCAGCGCTGGAAGGCGAACGCCTTTCCGGTGCGGCCCAGGCCGCTCTGGATTTCGTCGCAGATCAGGAGGGCGTCGAACGACGTTGCCAGATGCCGGGCGAGCCAGGCGAATTCCGGCGCGATTTCCACGATGCCCCCCTCGCCGAGCACTGGTTCGAAGAGGATCGCCGCCGTGCGCTTGCTCACCGCCTTTTCGAGCGCGGCGAGGTCGTTCGGTTCGACGAACCTGACACCCGGCAGGAGCGGCGCGAAGGCGTCCGTGTACCTGGCCTGGCCTGTCACGGAGGTCGCGCCGAGAGTGCGGCCCCAAGGGATCCCTTCAGTGCAACGATCTCGTGCTTCCCTTCGTCGAGCGCCGACCGTATCCCTTCGCAATCTTGAGGGCGGTTTCGACTGCTTCGGAGCCGCTGTTGCAGAAAAACGTGCGCTGCAGGCCGCTGAGCGCCGCGAGCCTCTCCGCCACCTGCCCTTGGAGCGGATGGTAGTACATGTTCGAGCAGTGCCCCAGGGTACGCAGCTGGTCCCCGATCACCGAGACGATCCGCGGATGGGCGTGACCGAGCGCCATGACGCCGATGCCCGATGCGAAATCGAGATATCGCCGCCCGTCCTCCCCGAACACGTGGACTCCCTCTGCCCTGCGAACGACCAGCTCGGAGCGACGGTAGTTGCGCACGACGAACTGTCGGTCCCGTGCGACGACGGCTTCCGCGTGGTTTGCGTGGCTTGCTGCTTGCATGTCTTCCTTCCTGGTGCCCGCCTGTCGGGCGGGAATCGATGGGATGCGGCCCCGGCCTGGCCCAGGGGCCCAGTCTCACCGGCAGTCCCGGGGGGCCGATTCGGATCGAGGGATGCCGTCCTCTGCCGAGAGATCCGGACGGTCTTTCGCGTAAGGGTCGGGAGGCGGCTACGCGCCGGCCGGCGGGCCTTGCCGGAACACTTCCTCGAGGGTGCTGATCGCGATGTCGACGTGTCTCCGCTCGATGACGTAGGGGGGCAGGAACCGCAGGACGTTCCCCGCGGTGCAGTTGATCAGCAGCCCTCGATCCTGCGCGCGGGTGACGAACTCCGCGCCGGGAACGTTGAGTTCGAGCCCTAGCATCAAGCCCCTGCCTCGCAACCCGGTCGCGTACTCTCCGCGATCGATGATCGCCTGGAGACTCTCCTGGAAGTACTTTCCAACCCGGCGGACTTGGGGCAGGAGGTCGGGCAGCATGTCCAGGAATTCCATCGCGGCGCGGCAGGACAGCGCCCCGCCGCCGAAGGTCGAGCCGTGCATGCCCGGCCCGAGCACCGAGGCGGCGGCATCCGTGCAGACCACGGCCCCGATCGGCAGGCCCGCGGCGAGCGGCTTGGCCAGGGTGATCACGTCGGGGCGCACATCCTCCCACGCCTCGTACGCGAACACGTTCCCGGTGCGGCCCAGCCCGCATTGGATCTCGTCGAGAACCAGCAGGGCATCGTGCTTGGACGCTAGCCGCCGGGCCAGCCGCGCAAACTCCTGAGAGATCGTCACGATCCCGCCCTCGCCCAGGACCGGCTCGAAGATGATCGCTGCGGTGGTCTCGTCCACCGCTTCCTCGAGCGCGGACGTGTCGTTGGCCGAAATGAAGGTGATGCCGGGAATCAGCGGGGCGAAGGGCTCGCTGTACTTGGGCTGCCCGGTGACGGAAATCGCGCCGAGAGTGCGTCCTCCGAAGGAGTCGTGCAGGGCGACGATCCGGTGCTTGTCCGGGTTGCGGGCGCGACCGTACCCCTTCGCAATCTTGAGGGCCGCTTCCACAGCCTCCGCACCGCTGTTGCAAAAAAAGGTGCGCTGCAGTCCGCTGAGCGAGGCCAGCCGCTCCGCCACGGCTCCCTGGCCGCCGTGGTAGTAGAGGTTCGAGCAGTGCGTCAGGATGCCCAGCTGGTCGTTCAGCGCGGCCACGATCCGCGGGTGGGAATGGCCCAGCGCCATGACGCCGATGCCCGACAGGAAGTCGAGGTACCGGCTGCCGTCGTGGCCATGCAGGTACACGCCGCTGGCGCGGCGGACGACCAGCGGGTACCGTCCGTAGTTACGCACTACGAACTCGTGATCCCGCGCAACAACCGCATGGGCTTCGAAGTCTTTCTCGGCGCTCGCCATCTCTTAGTCCAGACTATCACCGCATGGGTCCAAGCGCGGCCCGAGCCCATCCGGAATCGCGATTGGCTACGCTGGAATCAAGTGCCCGCTCCGCTCATCCTGATTACCAATGACGATGGCATCGACGCGCCCGGAATCCAGGCGCTCGAACGCAGCCTGGCCCCTCTCGGTTCCATTCGCACGGCCGCTCCGCTGGTCGAGCAGAGCGCTTCCAGCCGGCGCATAACCCTCCGACGGCCGATCCGCTACGCTCGCAGGGGCGACGGCCGGTTCGGGATCGACGGAACCCCTAGCGATTGCGTCATGATGGCCATTACCCTACTGGTCGAGGAGAGGCCCGCGCTGGTCGTGTCCGGCATCAACAACGGGCCGAACCTCGGTGAGAACATCTACTATTCGGGCACGGTAGCTGCCGCAGCCGAGGGGGCCAAGTACGGAATTCCGGCCATCGCGGTATCCGTCGACCAGCGCGTCGATATCGACTACGAGCCCTCGGCCCGCATCGCTGCCGGCGTGGCGTCCCGAGTGCTCGCGAACGGTCTCGCTCCCGGCATCGTCCTGAACGTGAACGTCCCGGCCGGGGAGATCGCGGGAATCTCCGTGACGCGGCAGTGCAGCAAGATCTCGCGCAACCTCATGGTCGAGACCCGCGACCCATGGGACAGGCCTTACTACTGGATGCACGAGGATGTGCCGGTGCACGAAGCCGAGGACGGTAGCGACTACGCCGCGGTCCGCGATGGGCAGGTCTCCGTCACGCCGCTCCACTTCGCGCTGACCGCCGTCGACGAGCTCGATGGATTGCGCCGGGAGTTTCGGGGCTTCGATCCGAACGCCGGCTGAGCGCGCGGCAGCGCTCAAGCCAGCAGGGGTTTCACGACGTTGCCGTGGACGTCGGTGAGGCGGAACCGCCGGCCTTGGAACTTGAACGTCAGCTTGTTGTGATCGACGCCCAGCAGGTGCAGCATAGTCGCGTGCAGGTCATGGACATCGACAGGGTTCTCTGTGATGTTGTAGCTGAATTCGTCCGTGGCTCCGTAGGTCTGCCCGCCGCGGATCCCTCCGCCTGCCATCCAGATCGAAAAGCAGCGCGGATGGTGATCGCGCCCGTACGCCGATTCGGTGAGCGTGCCCTGGCAGTACACCGTTCGTCCGAACTCACCGCCCCAGACCACGAGGGTGTCGTCGAGCAGGCCTCGCTGCTTGAGATCCTTCACCAACGCCGCCGAGGCTTGGTCCGTCGCCTTCGCCTGCTGCCGGATGCCCGTGACCAGGCTGCCGTGCTGGTCCCAGCCGCGATGGTAGAGCTGGATGAACCGTACCCCCCGCTCGGCCAGCCGGCGGGCCAGCAGGCAGTTGTAGGCGTACGTGCCGGGTCGGCGGGCCTCGGCGCCGTAGAGATCGAACACCGGCTCCGGCTCGTCGGTTAGATCCGTCAGGTCCGGCACGGACCGCTGCATCCGGAATGCCATTTCGTATTGCGCGATGCGCGTCACGATCTCCGGGTCGCCGTACTCCTCGTACTGCATCCGGTTGAGCTTGCCAAGCGCGTCGAGGAAGCTGCGGCGCTGCCCGCGCGAGAAACCCGCCGGATCCGACAGGTACAGGACCGGATCCCCGACGGAACGGAACTTGACGCCTTGATAGCGCGTCGGAAGGAACCCGGATCCCCAGAGGCGGTCATAGAGCGGCTGGCCGCCAGTGCCTTGGGTGACCATCACGACGAAGCTCGGCAGGTTGCTGGACTCGCTCCCCAAGCCATAGCTGAGCCACGCTCCGACGCTGGGGCGGCCCGCGATCTGCGCGCCGGTCTGCAGGAACGTCACCGCCGGGTCGTGGTTGATGGCGTCGGTGTGCATCGAGCGCACGAAGCAGATGTCGTCCGCAATCTTCGCCGTATGCGGCAGCAGTTCGCTCAGCCATGCCCCGGAATCGCCGTGCTGCTGGAATTCGAAGGCTGACTCGACCAGCGGGAAGCTGCTCTGCGACGCCGTCATGGTGGTCAAGCGCTGTCCCTTGCGGACGGACTCCGGCAGGTCCTGCCCCCTCAGCTTTGCCAGCCCCGGCTTCGGGTCGAAGGTCTCGAGCTGGGAGGGGCCGCCCGACTGAAACAGCCAGATCACCCGCTTGGCCTTGGGCGCGAAGTGCGGCATGCCCGGGAGGCCGCCGCTCGGCGCTTCCGCCGCCGCGCCGCCGAGGTCGCGGCCGAGCATGTGCGCCAGCGCGATCGAGCCGACTCCGGTCGCGGCCTTGCCGAAGAAATGTCGCCGCGTCTCGATGCGGGGTGCGCGTGCCTCGGGTGTCATTGCTTGGTAATTGCCTCGTCGAGGTTCAGCACGACGCTGGCGATGCCCGCGAAGGCGGCCAGCTCGCGCGCGTCGGCCTGCGCCGCCCATTCGGAATCGCCCACGCTGAGGAGTGACTCGGCGGCATCTAGATTCGCCTCGTACAAGTCTACGTACGAGGCCAGCAGCGTCTCGAGCACTTCCGTCTCGCCGGAGGTCGGCGGTCTTCCGAGCACCCTCCGGAAGACTTCCCCGATGCGCCGGGCGGCGTTGCGCGGGCCCCCGCGCAAAACCAGCGCGGCAACATTGCGGGCGGCTTCGACGAACGTCGGGTCGTTCATCATGTTGAGCGCCTGCAGCGGCGTGTTGGTGCGCTTGACGTTGACGGTGCAGACTTCGCGGTCGGACGCGTCAAAGTTCATCATCGAGGGCGGCGCCACGGTGCGCTTCCAGTAGGTGTAGAGGCTGCGACGGTACAGGTCGGTTCCCGTGCCGGCCTCGTAGACGATGCCAGAGAGTTCCTCCCACAGACCGGGTGGCTGGTACGGCATGACCGACGGCCCGCCGATCCGTTCGTGCAGCAGGCCGGAGGCAGCCAGCGCCTGGTCGCGAATCGAGGCGGCGGCGAGCCGGAAGCGCGGGCCGCGCGCGAGCAGCCTGTTCTCCGGGTCGCGTTCCTGCAGTTCCGGATCCACTCCGGAGGACTGCCGGTAGGTCGCGCTTAGCAGGATGGTCTTCAGCAGGTGCTTGACATCCCAGCCCGAGTCCATGAATTCCACTGCGAGCCAGTCGAGCAGCTCTTGGTTGGATGGCGCCTCGCCCTGGGAGCCGAAGTCTTCGACGGTCTTGACAAGGCCGGTTCCGAACAGCGTCTGCCACAAGCGGTTGGCCATGACGCGAGCGGTCAGCGGATTCGAGCGGCTGGCGACCCACCGGGCCAGGTCGAGCCGGTTGCTGACGGGTGCCGGCACCGCTTTCGAAACGGCTTCGGGAATGCCGGCGCCGACCGGCTCGCCGTGAGCGTCGTAGCGCCCTCTCTCGAGCACGTAGGCCTGGCGGCCCGGGCCTTCCTGCATGACCATGACGGTGGGAATCTCGTCCAGGACCCGCCGATGCCGACGCCGGGCTTCCTGGGCGCCGCGCCGCGCTTCGCGCACGGCCGCCGACGCTCCGGTGTCGAGGAAGGCCGTGCGCAGCTTATCCCTCTGGACAGGGGTCCGGTCTTCTTGAGGAATGGTCGCCAGCTCGGCCAGCGTCTCGGACGACGCAAGCGATCGCGCTTCCGGCGGGGACAGCTCGCGTCCGTAGACGCGCACCTCGTCGATGCGGCCGTCGAAGCGGTGGTCGAGGCCCCCGCCCCCGCCCACCTTGAGCGTCGCGTTGCTCTTGCACGGCCAGTCCAGGTTGTCGAACAGCACGCGGACTTCCTGCTCCTCGCCGTCGATATACATGCGGATGCCCTTGGCCTTGCGATTGCCGTCGTAGGTTAGGAGCACGTGCTGCCACCGCCCGCGCTCGATGTCCCGCTCCGTTTCGAGGCGGACGCTGAGGTCGGTCCAGCGCTGCGACATGTGCCACCAGAGCTTGCCACCCCGCACGAACAGCCCCCAGCCGCTGCCGATGGGATTCTCGCCCATCGAGGCGACGATGGCCGCGTCCTCGCCGCTCTCCGGATAGATCCATGCCGAGACGCTGAAGGGATCCAAGTAGTCGTAGATGCCCACCTTGCCCAGATCGGCATAGTTGGTCCCGTCGAACACGCCTGCCGATCCGCGCCTTCCCCCAGCGAGCTGCGTCCGCGCTGGCTCGGGCTTGCTGTTGCCGTCGATCGAGCCGCCGGTTCTGAAATCGACGCGCATCCGACCGTCGAACGAGGCATGCGCCGCGAGCCCGCCGCGCGGAGCCCAGTCCGCCTCCGGCGTGCCGGCCAGCCCGGCCTCCCACACCGACTGCTCCCGCGCAATCCGGGATTCCATCGCCTCCCAGCGATGCTCCGCTCCGGCCAGCTCGTCCTCGAGTCTCGCGAGCCGTTCCTCCTGCCGGGGCAGCGGCGCTCGGATCAGCGGGTCCTCGTTGCCGAAGTTCCAGACCATGCCCTTTTCGGGCACGTTGTTGAAGTACGCGAAGAACTGGTAGTACTCCTTCTGCGAAAGGGGGTCGAACTTGTGGTCGTGGCAGCGGGCGCATGCGAGCGTCAGGCCCAGCCAGACCGTCGCTGTCGTTTCCGCCCTGTCCGCGACGTACTCCACGCGGAACTCCTCGTTCACCGAGCCGCCCTCGGCCGTAGTGCGGTGGTTGCGGTTGAATCCGGATGCGATGATCTGGTCGCGCGTCGCCCCGGGCAACATGTCTCCCGCCAGTTGCTCGAGCGTGAAGCGATCGAACGGGAGGTTGGTATTGAAGGCGTCGATGACCCAGTCCCGCCAGCGCCACATCGAGCGGGTGCCGTCGGTCTGGTAGCCGTTCGTGTCCGCATAGCGGGCCGCGTCCAGCCACATCGCCGCCATGTGCTCGCCAAAGCGCGGCGACGCAAGGACCCGGTCCAGGAATCTCGCGTAGGCGCCCGGTGCGGCGTCGGCCGCGAACGCCTCGACCGCGTCGGAGGAAGCCGGCAGGCCGGTCAGGTCGAGCGCCGCCCGGCGGGCGATCGTACGCCGGTTCGCCGGCGGGGCGAGCGAGAGGCCTTCCTGCTCCAGCCTCCCGAGGACGAGGGCGTCGATGGCGTTGCGGACCCGGCTGCTGTCCCGAACAGCCGGCATCGCGGGTCGGACCGGGGGGCTGAAGGACCAGTGCCCCTCCCATTCCGCGCCCTGCTCGATCCAGCGGCGAAGGATGTCGGTCTCGTGTGGGCCGAGAGGGTCGTGACCCATGTAGGCGGGCGGCATCCGCAGCGCCGCGTTGTCGCTCTCGACACGGCGCAGGAGTTCGCTTTCGTCCGGCTTGCCGCGCACCACGGCGTGCCCTCCGCCGCCCAGCTCAGCGAGCGCTCCTTCCTCTCGATCCAGGCGCAATCCCGCCTGGCGCTGGCCTGCGTCCGGCCCGTGGCAGCTGTAGCAGCGGTCCGAGAGTATTGGCCGCACGTCGTCGTTGTAGTCGACGCGCTCGCGCACCCGCGGCTCCGCGATGGCCGATGCTGCCGTCAAGAGGCAGCAGATCCAGATTCCAACTGGCTGCCGCACGGGGTTATTGTAACAGCCGGTATCGCGAGTCAAGCACTCTCCGCACGGTCGCTGGCGGGCGGCAAACCGCCGTATATACTTGTATCCGATAGCTGCAACGCGGCTACCGTCATGGATGCGAGCGCAGCTGTCGGGTCCAGCTGGGTTTGGCGCGACCGAAACGCACTCGAGAGCGACAGGAACCATGACCAGGGGGCGATCCAATTTTCGGTGGGGCGTTGAGCGGCGGCTCGAGTTTATCGAGTTCCGCCTGTATTGGGAAGGCCGGATGAACCGGGGCGACCTGATGAGGACGTTCGGCGTCTCGATCAACCAGGCGTCCACCGACCTCAACCGCTACCTCACCCTGGCGCCCGAGAACATGGTCTACGACAAGAGCGCTCGGACCTATATCCGCAGTTCCGTGTTCTCGCCCCTGTTCTTGAAACTCGATTCCGACCGCTACCTCGCCGAGTTGCGCTCGGTCAAGTCCGGCATGCTGACCAAGGAGAATGCCTGGCTTTTCACCTATCCGGAATACGACGAGCCGCAGCCGCTGTCGCGGATTGTGAACCCGGAGACGCTGCGCGTCGTGCTGGAAGCCTTGCGCGAGTCGCAAGCGCTCGAGATCCGCTACCAGTCGCTTTCGCGCCCCGCGCCCCGCTGGCGCTGGATCGCGCCGCACGCCATCGGCTTCGCCGGGTTCCGCTGGCACGTCAGGGCGTACTGCGAGGAGGACCAGACCTTCAAGGACTTCCTGTTGGCGCGCATCATCGAGGTCGGAACGGCGGCCGAGCGAATGCGACCCGACATCTGACCGTGACTGGCACGAGTACGTGGACCTGGAGATCGGACCCCATCCCGGGCTGTCGGAGTCCCAGCAGCAGGTGGTCGCCCTCGACTACGGCATGCAGGACGGTCGGGTCGTCCTGCCCGTTCGGAGGGCTTTCCTGCTCTACGTGCTGAAGCGCCTGGGCCTGGACAGGGATGCCGCCGCCGAAGACCCCGCGACCCAGCACATCGTGCTCCGGAACCGCGACTCGGTCGATCCCGACCTGCCGGCCTGGGACCGGCGCGAGCAGTCCTGAACGGCTACCGCCGGCTGCCCCCGGGGAAGGGTCGCGCCGGCGCGAGGATTCGCCGGGTTTTTCCGTCCTCCTGTAACAAACCCGAGTGACCGGACGTATAATACAACCGGGTGTCCTAGTTCCCCGGGTCGCTTTGCGGGACGCTCGCTGCCATGCCTAGTCACTTGCCTCTACCGCTACCGTCCGAGCCACAGGAGGAGCGTCCATCCCTCGCCCCCGCGCCGCCGCCTCCCTCGCCGAAGCTGCCGTCCAAGCCTGGATTCGCCCTGACACTGGGCCTTTGCCTGGCCGCTTCGGCCGTGACGGCGCTCGCCCTTTGGGCGATGTCCAACAGGTCGGTGGATTCGATGAGCGCCAGCTTGCCGACCCAGGTGCGGACGGCCGTGGCCGCCACGGGCGAGCTGTCGAAGTCGCTGCGCGTCGGCGGCACGATCGAGACCATGAACTACGCTTCGGTCCGGGCTCCGAGGCTGCGCGGTCCGCGGGATTCCGGCCGGGCCGATCTCACCTTGGCCACGCTGGTGGAACCGGGAACTGTCGTGCCTGCGGGCACCATCGTCGCCGAATTCGAACTGAGATGGCTTGAAGACCACATCGCGGACCGGAAGTCTGCCCAGATCGCGGCCCAGGCGAACTACCGCAAGCGGGAGTCCGAGGTCCTCATCCTCAAGGAGACCGAACGGCAGGCGCGTCTCAACGCCAAGTCGGAATTCGACAAGGCGCGGCTTGACGTCCGCACCGCCGAGGTTCGCTCGGAAATCGAAGCCGAGATCCTGAAGAACGTGTCGCAAGAGGCGCATGTCACCTGGAAGCAGCTCGAGGAGGAAGGCGACCTATTGGAACGCGTTCACACGGCCGACCTGCGTACCACGGCCCTGGAGGTCGACGAGGAGACTCTGCACGTCGAGCGTCACGAGCGCGATTATGACCGCTTGCACGTCAGGACTCCGATCGACGGCATGATCGTCCGCGAGTCGATCTTTAACAAGAGCGGCCAGTTCGCCCAGACAAAGCCAGGCGACCAAATCTATCCCGGCGCCCTCATCATGCGAGTTGTCGACGTGTCAGAGATGGTGGTCAACGCCGTCGTCAACCAGGTCGATGCCCAGGCGATCCGCATCGGCGACGAGGCCTTGATCGAGCTGGACGCCTATCCGGGCGAGCAGTTCAAGGGGCATGTGGCGGAAATGGGTGCAGTGGCGAGCTCGGGCGGCGCCTCGAGGTACAGTCGCGGCAGGACCGGCGCATTCATCAAGCACATCCAAGTACGGATCCTGATCGAGGGCAAAGACGATCGGATCCTCCCGGATCTCTCAGCGAGCGCGGACGTATTCTTCTCCGGTAGTGCGAGCGGCGTGCTGGTGCCCCGCGAAGCGGTAAGGACCGAGCCCAGCGGCGATGCCGACTTCGTGTACGTGAGGGACGGCGAGACCTACCGGCACCAGCGTGTCCTGGTGCAGGACGTAAGCGACACGGAAGCGCTGATCGCCTCGGGCGTGCAAGCGGGCGAGGAGATCCTGCTGAGCGGCTTGCCGACGGAATCAGACAGCTTCCAGTAGGGAGTTCGGCACGCCGAAACCGCGTGCTATCCTAGCAGTACGAACCGATGGCCGGTCGTCTAATGGTAGGACACGGGCCTTTGGAGCCCGCTGTGGAGGTTCGAGTCCTCCCCGGCCAGCCACCTCGCCGACCCGCCCCCTCAAGCCGATGCTGAGAGTCGGTCTGACCGGTGGCTTGGCGAGCGGAAAGAGCTTTGCCGCGCGAGAGTTCGAGCGCTTGGGATGCGCGGTGCTCCAGGCCGACAAGCTCGGTCATCGGATCCTGGCGGACGATCCTGGAGCGCTGCACGAGGTAGCGCGCGCGTTCGGTCCGGGGGTGCTGGACGAGAGCGGCGCGATCGACCGGAAGGCCTTGGGCGCGACGGTGTTCTCCGACACGAGCAAGCTCGAGCGACTGAACGCCATCGTGCACCCGCGGGTATTCGAGCGACTGGAACGCTTCTTCCTCGATGTCGAGTCCAGTGACCCGGATGCCGTGGCAATGGTCGAGGCAGCCATCATGGTCGAGAGCGGGAGCTACAAGCGTTACCAGCGGCTGGTGCTGGCGGCTTGTCCTCGCGAGATGCAGATCGAGCGGTTCGTCAGGCGGGAGGGCGCAAGCAGGGAAGAAGCCGAGTCGCGCATCGACCGCCAGCTCCCGCTGGAGGAGAAGCGGCGGCACGTGCACTTCGTCATCGACACCTCGGGTACGAAAGTGGAAACACTCTGCCAGGTGGCCGAAGTCTACCGGGAACTCAGCGCCGAGGCCGTCGGGCCGGTAACGAAAGAGGTTGCTTGAACGCGATGCGCACTGCGAACTCCGCTATTTGGGGCCCCATCGCGGCAGCTCTGCTGCTGCTGGGCGGGTTCGTCTATTGGAGCGCCTGGCCGGAGCGGCTGGGCCGCGTGGCTCCGGAGGTCTTCGACGAGCCGTTCTGGACCGAGGCGGATTCGACGCTCACCAACGAGGAGCTGTCGAACATCGACATCTACAACCGCGCGAGCCCGGCTACGGTCCACATCACCAGCACCGTGCTGCACCGGAACTGGTTCCTGGAGATCTATCCCAGCGAGTCGACGGGCTCAGGCTTCCTGATCGACGCCGCAGGGCGCATCCTCACGAATTTCCACGTCATTCAGGGCAGCGCCGAGCTCGAGGTGACGCTGCTCGCGGACGAGGACAGCGGGAACCGCCACGCGGCCGAGGTGCTCGCGACCGATCCAGCGAACGACCTGGCCCTGCTTCAGATCCGGCCCGCCAGCCCCGTGCCTTTCCTGACCCTGGGCGATTCCGAGGCCGTGCAGGTCGGCCAGAAGGTGCTCGCCATCGGCAACCCGTTCGGCCTCCACGGGACGCTCACCACGGGCGTTGTCAGCTCGACCGGCCGGTCGATCCAGAACCGGAGCGGAGTGCTCAAGGACCTGATCCAGACCGACGCCGCAATCAATCCCGGCAACAGCGGCGGCCCGCTCCTCGATTCGAGCGGGAACGTGATCGGCGTCAATACCGCGATCTACGGGCCGGGCGGCAACATCGGCATCGGGTTCGCGATGCCGGTCAGTCGCGCCAAGGCGCTGCTGCGATTCGTCAAGGGCGGCGCCGAACCGCCCCAGGACCTGGGCATCGAGGGTTTCTTCCTCACGCAGCGCTGGTCGCGGGCGCTGCGCCTGCCGACCGCCGGTTACCTGGTGACCGAGGTTGAAGATGGGTCGGTGGCTGACGCAGCCGGCTTGCGCGGCGCGAGCCGCGATGTGGTCCTCGGCAACTATCGGATCCCGTGGGGCGGCGACTTGATCGTCGCCGTCGACGGAGTCGAAGTCACGGACAGAGACAAAATGGGAGAGGCCTTGGCGCTGAAGCTCGCAGGCGACACCGTGACGCTGAGGCTGATCAGGGGAGGCGAGGAGATCCGGGTGGAGGTGACGCTGCGAGGCCGCGGGTTGGGCGTCAGGCTCTAGCTGGACCCGCCACCGGAACCCATCCCGTACCGCGGTGGCCGAAGTCGAATCGTTCGGGATGCAGGATTTCCGCCAGGATCTCGAGCGATTCCACCAGTCGGGGGCCGGGCCGGTTGAAGAACTGGTTGCCGTCGGCCGCGAAGACGTGGCCGGAGCGGACAGCCTTCAGCGATGCCCAGCCGGCGTGGGCCTCTAGAACCGGCAAGTCCTCGAGCGTTCTCTCGATGCCGAATCCGCACGGGCTGAGCAGGATTGCATCGGGGTCGGCCGCCGCCAGGGCGTCGAATGTCATCCAAGGCGAGTGCTGGCCAGCCTTTCCGAAAAGGCAGCGCCCCCCGGCCATTTGCACGAGTTCGGGCATCCAGTTGCCCCCGGCCATCAACGGGTCGATCCATTCGATCACGGCGACGCCCGGCGCTTGCGGCAGGCTCCTCGTCGCCTCGGCGATCACGCTCATTCGGTCCTGCAGCGATGCGACCAGGCGGATGCCTTCGACCGTCGATCCCAGCGCGGAGGCGACGCGCATGATGTCTTCCCAGACGTCCGCCAGCGCGAACGGCTGCAGCGAAACGATGTCCGACTCGCAGCCTGCGGTGCGGGCGACAGCGAGCTTCACGTCCCGCTCGCTGACGGCGCAGACATCGCATTGCGCCTGGGTGACGATGTGGGTCGGCCGCAAGTCACGCAGAACGTCCGTGCGGACCTCGTAGACGCCCAGCGCATCCAGCGCGGCAGCCTCGCTTGCCAACTGCTTGACTTGCCTGTCAATCTCGCCGCTCGATGCGTCGACATCCAATCGAGGAAGTGTGGCTTGAGGCAGGGATAGCACGTCCAGCGGGAAGTCGCATTCGTGCGAGCGACCGACCAGCTGGTCGCGAAATCCGAGTGCGCAGACGATTTCGGTAGCGCTCGCGATCAGGGACAGGATGCGGGGGTTGGACTGTTCGGACAAGCCCTCAGTCTACCGTGGTCCCGAATTGGCCGGCGGCCAGTGCGCGGGCGCGCTGCGTGGCGGGTTTCCGTCGGCTTGCCCGCTTCCTGCCGGTATCGGACGGGGCGCAATTCAGCTTCATGTGCGAACTCGCGACGGTGTCGAAGCTGAACTCGAAACAGGCGCGCCGGGCGGAGATCGCGCTGGCAGCAGCGCGCGGATGCTTCGATCTCTCAGCACGGCGTGTCCGCCGCCATGCGAAAGGTGCCGGCGATCCGCTCTCCAAGCCTCCGTGCTGCAGCCGGGCTTGGCGCAGCTGGAGGGCTGGTTCCATGCCTGCGAGGACCGAGCCACTCGAGGCGGGACATGTGCCCTGCGGACTGGGGTTCGGGCGGACGTCGCTCTTCGACCGCGCGGAGAGAAATGCAGTAAGATTCGCTGTATGAACCGTTCGGAGTTCCTCCGCCTGCTCCTCGCTGGCCCCGGTGCGGCGGCCTTCGCGCCGCTCGCGCGCTCGGCTGACAAGGAATCTCGCAAGCTCGTCCTGATCGCAGGCAGCCCGAGCCATCCGCCGGGGATGCACGAGTTCCGCGCCGGCACTCTGCTGCTTGAGAAGCGCCTGTCCCAGCTTCCGGGGCTGACGGTCGAGAGGCACGACATGGGATGGGTCGACGACGAGGCCACGTTGAGCGACGCGGACGCCGTCGTGATCTACTCCGACGGAGGCCGGAAGCACCCTCTGGCCGACCCGTCCCGGCTCGCAGCCATGAGCGAGCACATTCGTCGAGGCGTCGGCTTGGGCTGCATGCACTACGGCGTGGAAGTGCTCAAGGAGGACGCGGGCGAGGAGTTCAAGGACTGGCTTGGCGGCTACTACGAGCACGAGTGGTCCTGCAATCCGATCTGGACCCCGTCGTTCGAGAGCTTCCCCGACCATCCCGTCACGAACGGCGTCCGGCCGTTCGCGGTGGAGGACGAGTGGTACTTCAACATGCGCTTCCGGGACGGGTTCGACGCCTCCGCGCCGAAGCAGGTCGACGGTGCCATGTTCACCCCGATTCTCGTTGCCGCGCCGAGCGACGAGACACGCGACGGGCCTTACGTGTATCCCAAGGGCCCCTTCCCCCACATCCAGGCGGCCAAGGGACGCGACGAAGCGATGCTCTGGACCATCGAGCACGACGGTGGCGGTCGCGGATTCGGGTTCACGGGCGGCCACTTCCACCGGAACTGGCAGAACGACGAGTACCGCAAGGTCGTGATGAACGCGATCTGCTGGCTGGCGGGGCTCGATGTGCCGCGCTACGGGATCGGCTCGTCGACGGTCCGGGACGAGGAAATCGAGCAGAACCTGGATCCCAAGCCGGCGCGGAAAGGCTGAGCCGCAGGCCAGCCGCCCGACGAAAGGGACGGATCGAGATCCGCCGGACTCAGACCCAGCGCTCGAAATGGTCGGGGCGGAGGGATTCGAACCCCCGACTTCCTGCTCCCAAAGCAGGCGCGCTACCAGGCTGCGCCACGCCCCGCTGATTTCATTCTAAGCTCGCCCCGGGCGGTCCGTTACCGGAATTCGACTCGGACGCCCCGCTCTGCGAGCAACTCGCCGGTCGCTTCGAGAAGCGTGACCATTGCCTGGCGGTAGCCGATCGATTCGAGCAGCAGGTCGGCCTGGCTCTGCACCAGGTCGTCCTGGGCGTCCAGCACGATGAACGCCGTGCTGACGCCGAGGTCGTATTTCTTCTGCTCGGCGTCGAGGCGCTTCTGCGAGAAGTCCAGCGCCACGGCGGCCTGCTGTATTGCCGCCTTGCTCAGCTCGACTCCCGTGATCGCGTTGAGGACGTCCAGGCGGATGTCCTGCTCGAGTGACCGCAGCTCGTACATGTTGCGCTTCTTCTGCAAGACCGAGTTTGCGAGGTCCACGGCTGCCCGCCGGTTGCGCAGAGGGAGGTCCAGCGTGATGCCCACGGTGTAAGTCGGGAACGCGAACTGGAACAACTGGTTCATCGCGGCGGGAAAGCCGCCGGCCTCCAGCAGCCGCGAGGAGCCGCCCAGCAGCGAGTTCTCGTACAGGTTGCCTCCCAGGCCCGTGGCGCTATACGCCGCGTTCACCGACAGGTCGGGGCGCTGCGCATTGGTGTAGCGCTTGATGTTGTAGTCGTCGATCTCCAGGTTCTTCCTTCGCAGGCGGACGTCGGGGCGGAAGGACATCGCCTGCCGGATCGTCTCCTCCGGCTCGAAGCTCGGCATGTAGATCGGGGGGTCGGCGGATTCGGTCAGCACCAGCGGCAGATTGCGGATATCGATGTGCAGGTCCGCCCCGATCTGGCGCCGCACGCGATCCTCGGCCTGCTGAAGCCGGTAGCGTGCCCGCGTCACCCCGACCTGCGCGTTGGCGAAGTTCTGCTGGGGCTGATAGATGTCAAGAGGCGAGATCGCGCCGAGTTCCAGCTCCCGTTCCGAGCGCTCCAGGAATTTCCGGCGCAGTTCCAGGTTGTTCTCCTGCACCGTGAGCGACTCGCGATTCGATACTACCTGCCAGTACGTATTCTCCGCCTGGGCGATCAGCGTGATGATGCGGTTGAGCGCCTGCGACTGGCTGATGTCGAACCGCGACCGCGCGATCAGGATGGGAATGCGCTGGATGCCCCGGCCGCGGTTGCGCAGCAAGGGCTGCGAAATACGGAACTGCAACGTGTCCTGGATCGACGGGTTGAACGTGCGGAAGGCGCTGCTGCTGGCGTTCTTCAGGCCCGTGAAGCCGACTTGGTAGTTGAGGCCCGTGTCGATCGTCTGCCTGTAGGTGAATCCGCCGGTCTGGCGCAGCGTGCTGATCACGTCGCCGCCCTGGAGAACGTCCTGTGACGGGTTCGTGCCGCGATTGGCGTTGAAGTCCAGCGAGAGATTCGGGTCGAACGGGCTGAACGCGCTCTGGATTGAATTCTCCGTCTCGAGCACGTTGAGCACCTGGATCTGAACGTCCGCATGGTTGGCCATCACCAGTTCCAGGTAAGCGCGCAGCGAGAGTTCCATCTTGCCGTCGACGACGAAGTCTTCCAAGTCCCCTACCGTGTCGATCTCGACACCGTAGGGTATGGACTGCCATTGCTCGCGGAAGTACGCGCCGTCCGGAAACGTCGCGAACTGCGCCGCGGCGGGAGCGGCGACCAGTAGCAGCGCCGCGAATGGCGCGAGCCGGTTTGCCCGGAAAGCGGATGCCTTGGGAGCACTACTCATAGCGGATGGCCTCAATGGGATCGAGTTTGGCCGCCTGCATGGCGGGGTAGATGCCGAACAGCAGCCCGATGAAAACCGAGACGCCGAACGACACGATGATTGAGATTGCGGTGACGACCGTGGCCCAGCCGGCGATGGCCGCGATGACTTTCGAGCCGCCAAATCCCGCGGCGATTCCGATCAGTCCGCCGAGGATCGAGATCATCACGGCCTCGATGAGGAACTGGCGCACGATGTCCCGCTGGCGGGCGCCGACCGCCCGGCGGATGCCGATCTCGCGGGTCCGCTCCAGCACCGTTGCCAGCATGATGTTCATGATTCCGATCCCGCCGACCAGCAGCGAGATGCCGGCTATGCAGATCATGACGATCTGGAAGACGAGCTGCTGCTGCTCGCGTTGCGCGAGCAGGTCGGCGGGAACGAGCACCGAAAAGTCGCTGGCGCCATTGTGGGTGGTGTTCAGGATGGCGCGAACGATCTGGGATGTCTCGATCGGGTCGGCGTCTGGCTCGACCCGCAGGTAGATTCCGTCGATCTCATCCTTGAGGTAGCTGTTGTTGTCCTCGAAGCGGCGCATGACCGAGTTCAGCGGCGCGAGGACCACATTGCTGCGATCGTCGGCTTCCAGCCCCTCGACATCCGATTCGACCGTTGCCTGCGGGGCCGTGACGCCGATCACGTGGAGCCAGACCTCGTTCACCTTGATGTACTTGCCTACGGCGCTGCCGTACCCGAGAATGCTGATCTTGGCGCTCTCCCCAAGCACGCAGACCGGTGCGGACCGCGCGTGCTCCTCCTCACTGAAGAATCGGCCCTCGATGAGCGACATGCTGTAGATTTCCGTGTAGTTGGGCTGCACGCCGATCAGGGCGGGCAGGTCGCCAACCGTGCTGGGCAGCATGCTGGTCGGGCGGAAGGTCTTGCGCTCGGAGAGATTGGCGATGTTCGGGGTGTTCGCGGCGATCGCGCGCGCGTCGCGGAAAGTCAGCCCTGGCGAGACCTGCCGGACTTCGATCAGGGTGTCGCGATCCGGCGCCTCGCTCGCCTCGACCACGATGTTGTTGACACCGAGCAAGTCGATGTAGCGAATCATCTCCTGGCGCGCGCCTTCGGTGATCGACAGCATGGCGACCACGGCGCCGACGCCGAAGATCATGCCGAGCATCGTCAGCAGCGTGCGGAGCTTGTGCGCCAGCAGGCTCCCGATCCCCATTTGGAGTTCGGGCAGTACGTTGGGAATCTGCATCAGTCGGTTTGCTCCGGCCGCTTACCCGCCTGGGAAGGAAGGCCCGGACGATGGCTCGGAAGTCTTTGAACCGGAAGCCGGACCAGAGTCAGGGCGGTACAAGGAAACCTGGTCGCCTTCTTCCAGCCCTTCGGCCACGGCAACTTGGGACTCGGACCGCCTGCCGAGCTGGACTCGCCGCGCCTGCAGCCTCCTGCCTTCCAGGACGAATACGATCGTCTGGGCGCCCTCTTCAAATACGGCTTGGTACGGGATGTAGAGAGCGTCTGTGATTCTCTCGACGGTCACTTCGGCGTCCGCCAGGAGCCCCGGCCTGAGCAGCACATCGACATCCGACCCTTGTTCGGGCGGCTCCGGCAACTGCGCGGCCAAGCGCTCGGCCTCCGAGAACTCGGACGTGGACTCGGTCTGCGGGGGGGCGAACGAACCGGCTGCACCGCCTGCCTGGCCACCGCCGAAACCACCCCGGCCTCCGCCGAAGCCACCCTGGCCTGCGCCGGCACCTCCGCCGAAGCCGCCGGGTCCGGCTTGTCCGCCACCGCGACCGCCCTGGCCTCCGCCGAATGCAGACTGCATGATCTGGCGGAACTGCTGCCGCTCCTCGTTGCTGAGATCCTGTGGCCCTCGGCCCTTGAGCAGGGCTTCCGCCTTTTTCCTTGCATCTTCAGGCAGCCTGGCCAAGATCGCTGACGAATCCCGCCCGCCCTGGCCTCCTCGCTGGCGCTGGCCCTGTCCGGCCTGGTCGTCGCCGGCCCCTTGCTGGCGCTGCTGTCCGCCTTGCTGCCCTCCGGCACGCTGTCCGCGGCCTTGGCCGCCCTCTGGCGGCGCTCCGCCTTCCCCGCGATTGCCGCGCTGGGCCCCTTGCTGGCGCTGTCGCCCGCCTTGCTGTCCGCCGGCTGCTCTTTGACCGCCCTGCTGGCCCTCGGCCCCTTGCTGGCGCTGTTGTCCGCCTTGCTGCCCTCCGGCACGCTGTCCGCGGCCTTGGCCGCCCTCCGGCGGCGCTCCGCCTTCCCCGCGATTGGCGCGCTGGGCCCTTGCTTGCTGCTGCCCGCCGTACCCGACTTCCGCGTTCTGTCTCGCAGTGGCCATGATCCTCTCGATGCGATCCGGCTCGGCCCCCATGTTTTCCAGCAGCTGTCGCATGTCAATGGAGATGATGCACTCGAATTTCTTGGTCGCCTCTCCAGAGAAGATATTGGCCGACGCCGTGTTCCCCAGTCGCTTGATAGTCCCCGACACCGTCTTGTCGGAGATTGCGTCGAGGCGTATGACCACGTCCTGCCCGACTTGCAGGTTCGCGCGTTCCGACTCCTCCACGCGGGTCAGCAGCTCCATCTCGGAAAGGTCAAGCAGCTGTGCTACCGCCATGCCGGGGGAGATCTGGTCGCCCTCGCGGATTTCGGGGAGCGACTGTCCGAAGCCTCCACGGCCCCCGGACCGGTTCTGCAGGACAGAGACAAGCCCGGTCAGCGGCGAGAGCTTGCGCGAGTCCGCGATCCGGCGGCGGTCCCGCGCCACGTCCAACTCGGCCTTCTTCAGCTGCTCCCGCAATACCGCCAGTTCGGCTTCGCGCTGCTGCAGCCGGTTCTTGATATCCTCCTCGAGCTTCGCCTTGCGGCGGTTGGCTTCCTCGAGCGTCAGCTCGTTCTTGCGCGCGTCGATCGTGGACAGCAGCTCGTTGCGACGGACTTCCAGTTCCGCCCGGCGCACCTGGAAGCTTGCCTGGACGAGCTCGACCTCGTCCTGGCTCTTGCGGATTTCGAGTTCCGCCTCCGCCTTCTTGAGGTTCTCCTTGATCTGCTCCACGGACAGGAGGCTGTCCTCGAGGGCCGCCACGCGCTCGGAGTCGTCGAGTTCGAAGATCAAGTCGCCGCGATGGGCGAGCGCGCCGGTCGGGGAGAGCTGGGTGACCTGCGACATCGATCCAATGTTCGGAGCCGTCAAGCTGAGCGAGCGCACCGCGCGAAGCTCGCCCCGCAAGTGCGTCTTCACGACTAGGTCTCCGCGCTTGACTTCCGCGAGGGCAAGCCCGAGCTCTTCCTCGGGCATCTGCTGCCAGGCGTAGTAGCCGCCTGCGGCAAGCGCCCCGACAACCAGCACGATTGCGATTCGAATCAACAGCTTTGTCATGGCTAGGACTCCGTGGCTCTCAAAGGTTTCGGCCGCGCGCGGCCAGTTCCGGATTCTCGAGCGCGATCACGTCCCCTTCCTCGAGGCCGGACACCACGACGATCTCGGTTCCGTTCGTCGCCGACACTTCGATGGGCACCCGCCGGAAGCCCGGGCCGTCCCTCACGAAAACGGTCGGCTTGCCGTCGATCTGGGTCGAGGCCTTGCTGGGGATCACGAGCACGTCCGAGATCCGCTGGACGACGATTTCCACAGTCGCGCTCATGCCCGGTCGCAACCGGTCGTCGATGTCGTTGATTTCCGAGTAGGCCGGGAAGTTCTTTTCCGGGGGCAGACGGTTGAAGACCAGCGTCGCGATGGGGCTCAGCCAGCTCACCGTCCCGCCCAGCGAGGCATCGGGCACCGCGTCGATGCGAATGCGCGTCTCCTGGCCCTCGGCTACGCGGCCGCGGTCCACTTCGTCGACGCGGAATTCGACCCGCAACGACTCGAGGTCCGGAATCTCGGCGATCGCGGCGCCAGTCCACACCGTGTCGCCTTCCTGGAACGGCGGCCGGGCAGTGCCGAACGAGCCCTGGGCGCGGTTGTTGGAAAGGACATGAACGATGCCGCTTCGCGGAGCGCGCAGCACCATGCTGCCCAGGTACGTTCTCGAGAGGTCGAGATCGCGGATCGCCTTGCCCTTGCGCTCCATCAGGCGCTCGATGTCCGCTTCCTGTGACATATCGCTCGCATCGGCATTGGTTTCGGACTTCCTGAGCTCGCCCTGGGCGATCACGACGTCGATCTTGGCCTTTTCGGCTTCGATCTCAGCAAGGATCTCCTGCTTGCTGGCCTCCAGCTCGGCCCGCTCCAAGTTGTAGGTCGCCTGCATCACGAGCATTTCGTTGCGCTCGTCGGTGATGGCATGCTGAGCTTCGGCCTGCTCTATTTCACTGTCGACCAGCCTCACCTGGGTTTCTCGTTCGATCAGCGTGTCTTCCTGCGCTGACTCGTCGAACTGCACCACGATCTCGCCCGCTTCGATCGGCTTGCCGTTCTCGGCTACCCGGACGATCTTCAGGTCGGGAGTCTGGGGAGCCACGATTTGCACGGACTCAGCGCTCTTGAGCTCGCCCCGGCTGGTCACCGTCCGCAGGAAGTCGCGGCGCTCGACCTCTGCGGTAGGCAGTTCTGGCGGCGCGGGCCCGTAGAGCATCATCGCGGCGGCCGTAAGCCCCGCGGCCCCGGCCACGAGGAGGCCTGAACGCAACCAAGGGAATCTCGAGATGGTCATAGTCCAGAATCTAAGCTGCTGCAGCCACGACCGCAGCTACCGTTAATGACGCGATTTAGCGCCTGTAGGTTATTCCCCGCGACGCCGGGGGAGGGCGCGGTCATTCCCTGAACAGCAGCGCCGCCAGCCGGGCGAGGTAGTCGCGCCAGACAGGCCAGCTGTGACCGCCGTCCGTGAGCAAGTAATCGTGCTCGATACCTGCCGCGTCCAGGCTCGCCTTCATGTCCGTGTTGCGCTCAAGGAGGAAGTCGTCCCGCCCGATCGCGATCCACAGCAAGTCGAGCCGCTCGTTGGCCCGGTCCGGGTTCGCCAGGAACTCTCGCATCGCCGGATCCTCTTCCGCGCTCGGCGCGGCCGACGAGAATGCGCCGACCCAGGCGAAGACGTCGAGGTTTCCCGCTCCGCAGTGGAGTGCCTGCCCGCCGCCCATCGAGAGCCCCGCGATCGCTCGTTGCTCGCGGGCGGGCCTCGCCCGGTACAGGGATTCCACCAGCGGGATCGCCGCTTCGAGCAAGTCCTGCCGGAAAGCCTCGGTATTGCCCGAGCGCAGGCCCCTACGCCGCCGGCTCCATGGCACCGGATGTCCGTTCGGCATGACGACCAGCATGGGCTCCGCCGTGCCGTCGGCAATCAGGTTGTCGAGGATGAGGTTCGCCTTGCCGACATCGCTCCAAGTCGATTCGTTGTCCCCTGAGCCGTGCAGCAGGTAAAGCACGGGGTAGGCCCGGCCGGGCTCCCGCTCGTAGCCAGGCGGCGTGTAGACGACAAGCCTCCGGTTGGGACCTCCGCTCTCCGATGCGTAGTAGTGCGTGTGGAGCGCGCCGTGAGGCACGTCCCGCAACTCGTACGGAAGCGGCTCGGCCGGCTTGACTTCGACCAGGCTGGCGTTGCCCCCGCTCCAGGGCTTGACGGCGGTGTTGTGGGGGTCTAGAACGCGGACGCCGTCCAGCTGGAACGTGTAGCTGTAGATTGCAGGAGGAACCGGCCCGACCGTCAGCGACCAGATGCCGTCCTCGCCCTTCGAGAGAGGCTGGCGCTCGCCCGCCCAGGGAGCGTTGAGGAGAATGGCCTGCGCCTGGGGCGCCAGCACGCGGAACGTGATCCGCCCGTCGTCGTGGACCGCGGGCGAGTCGATCGTCGGGCCGCGATCCTGGGCGGCCAGGACGGCGGCGCCGCACGCCGCGACAAGAACGGCCAGCCCCAGGGCTTGGATTCGTCGGTCGATCGGTTCAGGCAAGGCTTCCCTCCAGCGCTTTCCGAAGGTTGTCCCCGCAACGCGCGAGCAGGTCCACCGCGTCAGCGCGACCCAACCGTCGCTTCCGCATTAGAATAGCGACCCGCACGTTCTGGCCCGATTCGGCCAGCGCGTTCCGGGCCTCCGCCAGACCGCACGCTGCCACTTCCTGCACGATGCGCTCGGCCCTCCGCGCCAGCTTCTCGTTCCTGACCTGCACGTTGACCATCAGGTTCCCGAGGACGCAGCCGGTGCGGATCATCAGGCCCGTCGACAGCATGTTAAGCACCAGTTTCTGCGCGGTGCCGGCTTTCATGCGGGTGGAGCCGGTCACGACTTCCGGTCCCACCGCGGGCGTGATCGGATACGAGACCGCGCGCTCCAACGCCGATCCGGGACTGCAGCTCACCCCGATCGTGACCGCGCCTACGGAGGAGGCGAGCTCGACGGCGCCCAGCACGTACGGCGTGCGCCCGCTTGCCGCGATCCCCACGAGCGCGTCGCCCCCGCCGAAACCGCCGCCCGCCAGGTCCTGCCGCCCGGCTTCGCGACTGTCTTCCGCTCCCTCGACCGCTCGCAGCAGCGCGTCGGTGCCGCCCGCGATGAGAGCCTGGACCCGTTCCGGCGGCGTGCCGAATGTTGGAGGGCACTCGGCGGCGTCCAGCACGCCCAGCCTGCCGCTGGTGCCGGCGCCGGCGTAGAAGAGCCGGCCGCCCCGGTCCCAGCGCTCCACGACAGCGTCGAGGGCTTTCGCGATCCGGGGGATCTCCTTGCGCACCGCCTCCGCCACCAGCCTGTCCTCGGCGTTGAGGACGGCAAGCATTTCCTCGGTGGACGCGCTGTCGATCGAGAGCGAGCGCGGATTCCGCGTTTCCGTCAGCGGCAGCGGTTCTGGCATCGGGTCGTGAGGGGCTGTCCGGGGCCTGAGCGGATCGGCCCGCGGAACTGGTAAGCTGGCTATCCCTTCGAACCTAGAAGGGTACCCGATCCGCTCCATGGAATACCGCAAGCTGGGCCAGACCGACTTGGAGGTCTCCGTTTTGGGATACGGCGCCTCGCCGCTCGGGAACGAGTTCGAGGAAATCGACGTGAGAGAGGGCGAGCGCGCCGTGCACATGGCCATCGACCATGGCGTCAACTTCTTCGACACGTCGCCGTACTACGGACGCACGCTTTCGGAAGAGCGGCTCGGCAAGGCGCTCGGAACGCGGCGGAAGGATATCGTGCTCGCCACCAAGTGCGGTCGCTACGATGTCGACAAGTTCGATTTCTCTGCCGACCGCGTGCGAGCCAGCATCGACGAGTCGCTGCGCCGCCTGCGCACGGACTACATCGACATCTACCAGATGCACGACATCGAGTTCGTCGACCGGGATCAGGTCCTGAACGAGGCCCTGCCGGTGGCGCGCGAGCTGCAGCGAGCCGGAAAGTGCCGCTACGTCGGAATCACCGGGCTGCCGCTCGGGATCCTCCAGGACGTGGCGGAGAGAGCGCCGGTGGACAGCATCCTATCGTACGCGCGGTACAACCTGATGGTGGACGACCTCGACACAACCCTGCGACCCTTCTGCGAGGAGCGCGGCATCGGGCTGATCAATGCGTCGCCGCTGCACCTGCGCATCCTCACCGAGCGGGGCGCGCCGCCGTGGCACCACGCTTCGGACGCGGTCAAGGAGACCGGCATCCGGATCGCGCTGCTCTGCCGCGCTCGCGGCGTCGACGTGTCCGAAGCGGCGCTCAAGTTCTGCTACGACTACCCCCACACGGCCAGCGTGCTGGTGGGAATGTCCAAGAGCCGCCATGTCGAGCGGAACTTGAAGGCATTCGACTTCGAGGAACGCGAAGGCCTGCTCGAGGAGATACGCGAGGTCGTCGAGCCGGTGCGCAACCAGGTCTGGGCGTCCGGCCTTCCGGAAAACCAGGATCCACGGTAGCGGAGCTCCGGTCGTGACGATCGACTCGCACCACCACTTCTGGCGCTACAGCCCGTCCGAGTACGGCTGGATCCCCGACGAGATGAAGATGCTGCGGCGCGATTTCCTGCCGCAGCACTTGCAGCACGAGATCGAGAGCGCCGGCGTGAGCGGGGTGGTCTCCGTGCAGGCGCGGCAGACCCTGGAAGAGACGCACGCCCTGCTGGGGATGGCCCGGCGCAACAGCTTCATCCTGGGCGTTGTCGGCTGGGCGCCTTTGGTCGACCCGGCCGTTGCGGGGATTCTGGAAGAGCTCTCCGCGGAGCCCGAACTCAAGGCCTGCCGACACGTGCTGCAGGAGGAGCCGGACGACGACTACATGCTCGGCGCGAGCTTCAACGACGGGATCCGCGCCGTGACTGCCGCCGGCCTGGTCTACGACATCCTCATCTTCGAGAGGCACCTGCCGCAGGCGCTCGAATTCGTCGACCGCCATCCCAACCAGGCCTTCGTGCTGGACCATATCGGCAAGCCCCGGATCCGCGACGGGTCCTTCTCCGCATGGAACCGGCGCATCCGCGACCTGGCCCGCCGGCCGAACGTGTGCTGCAAGATCTCCGGCCTGGCTAACGAAGCGGACTGGGGCGGCTGGACCGAGGAGCAGTTCCTGCCGTACCTCGACACCGTGCTCGAGGCGTTCGGGCCGCGCCGCCTGATGTTCGGTTCCGACTGGCCCGTCTGCCTGCCGGCGATCCGGTACGGGCGCTGGCTCGACTTGGTTAAGGCGTTTGCGTCCAGGCTCGGCGACGGCGAGCGCCGCCGGATTCTCGGGGGCACCGCGATCGAGGCCTACGGCCTGGATCCGGAAGGGGCGCTAGAATGAGAGGCACGTCGGGCGCCCGTGGCATTCAAGCTATACAACAGCCTGAGCCGCCGCGCCGAGGCGTTCGAGCCGGCTGACGGCGAGACCGTCAGGATGTATTCCTGCGGGCCTACGGTCTACAACTACGTCCATATCGGGAACCTCCGCACCTTCGCGTTCCAGGACATATTGCGGCGGCACCTCCGGCAGTCCGGCTGGAAGCTCCAGCACGTGATGAATGTCACGGACGTGGAAGACAAGATCATCGCCGCCTCCTCCCGGGAAGGCGTGTCGATTGGCGAGTACACCAAGCGGTACGTCGACGCTTTCTTCGAGGACTCCCGCCTGCTGCGGCTCGAGCGTCCCGAGCGGGTGCCGGCCGCCACCGACCACATCGCCGCGATGATCGAGCTCGTCGAGCGCATCGAGCGGGCGGGCCACACGTACCAGAACGGGGGCTCGACCTACTTCCGCATCGCCAGCTGGAACGAGTACGGCAAGCTCTCGCGGCTGGACGCCAGCGGCATCAAGGCGGGCGCGCGGGTCGACGCTGACGAGTACGACAAGGATGACGCCCGCGACTTCGTGCTTTGGAAGGGATCCCGCGACGGCGAGCCGTGCTGGGAGAGTCCGTTCGGCCCCGGCCGGCCGGGCTGGCACCTGGAATGCTCGGCCATGGCGATGGCTTACCTCGGCGAGACCTTCGACATTCACACGGGCGGGGTGGACCTGCAGTTCCCGCACCACGAGAACGAGATCGCCCAGTCAGAGAGCGCCACCGGAAAGCCCTTCGCCCGTTTCTGGGTCCACGCCGAGCACCTGCTGGTCGACGGCAAGAAGATGGCGAAGTCGCTGGGCAATTTCCACACGCTGCGCGACCTGACCGAGCAAGGCTGGTCGCCCGACTCGATCCGCTACCTGCTGGTCGCCACCCCGTATCGGAAGCAGCTGAACTTCACCTTCGACGGATTGCGCGGCGCGGCTGCTGCGATCGAGAGGCTCCGCAACTTCGGCCGCCGGCTGGACGGAAGCTTCGCCGGCCCGGACGATCCGGGCGCGACGCAGGCGTTCGAGGAAGCCCGGGTGCAATTCCGGGCCGCATTGGACGACGACTTGAATACAGCAGGCGCTCTCGGAGCCGTGTTCGAATACATCCGGTCCGCGAATTCAGCCATGGACGGAGGGGGATTCGGGCCGGGCAACGCCGCCGAGGGGCGCGATTTGCTGGGGGCTTTCGACGCCGTGTTCGACGTGCTGCAGCCGGCCGAGGCGGCCCGCGTGCCTGCCGTGCAGGTCGAGGAGTCGATCCGGGAGCGCGCCGCCGCGCGAAAGGCGCGGGACTTCGCCCGCGCCGACGCGATCCGGAACGGATTGCTGGAGCGGGGCGTGGCGTTGCGTGACACGGCGCAGGGCACAGACTGGCACTACACGGACTGACTGCGCGCCCGCAGGCGGTTGACACACTCCGATTCGCGGTGGGATTCTAGCCGAGTGCTCGATCGAAGGACTTTCCTGGCGGCTGCCGCCGGCGTGGCGGCCGGAGGTTCGTGCGGGAGGCCCAAGCTTCCGAAGCCGAACATTCTCGTCTTGATGCCGGACCAGTGGCGAGCCATGGATCTCGGCGCCATGGGCAATGCCGAGGTCAAGACCCCGAACATGGACGCCCTCGCGGCCGGGGGCGCGCTGCTCCGCAACGTGACCGCCAACTGCCCTGTTTGCTGCCCGGCCCGCGGCACGCTGCTTACCGGCCGGTTCGGTCACGAGCACGGCGTCGACGTGAACGACGCGTCGCTGCCGGACGAGGAGGTCACCATCGCCGAGACGGTCCGAGATGGCGGTTACCGGACCGGATTCGTCGGAAAGTGGCACTTGGAGGGCGGCAAGCGGACGCCGGGCTACGTCCGGCCGGAGCGCAGGCAGGGCTTCGATTTCTGGGCCGCGAACATCGCCACTCACAACTACTGGAACATGCAGTATTTCCGGGACTCCCCGGACCCGATCCAGATCGAAGGCTACTCTGCCACGGCCTTCACCGACGCGGCTATCGAGTTCATTCGCCAGGATCCGCAGACGCCGTTCCTGGCATGCGTCGAGTGGGGCCCTCCGCACAATCCGTACGTCGCGCCGCCCGAGTACATGAACATGTACGACCCCAACCTACTGACCATGCGCGAGAACTGGAAGGGCTCGATCGAGATCCGGCCCGGACTGCAGAACGGCGGGCGTCAGGACATTGCGGGCTACTACGCTGCGATCACGTACATCGACGACGAGGTGGGGCGCATCGTCGAGGCGCTCAAGGAGACCGGCCAGTTCGACAACACGGTCATCCTGATCACGTCCGACCACGGCGACATGCTGGGCTCGCAGGGGACCTTCCTGAAGCGGAAGCCTTGGGCGGAGTCGCTGCAAGTGCCGGGCATCGTGCACTACCCGGCGGCAGTCCCGGGCGGCCAGGAACTGTCGCTGCCGTTTTCGCATGTCGATATCGTCCCCACCTTGCTGGGGCTGGCGGGGATCGATTCGCCGGAAGGCGTGTCAGGCCTGGATCTTTCCGCTCATCTGCTCTCGCCGGAGCACGGCGGCCGGCCCGATGCCGAAACTCCGGAATCGGTGTACGCCCAGAGCTACACGCCCACCGAGCGGTCCGAGTTCCCGGCGTGGCGGGGCGTGCGAACCGAGAGGCACACGTACGCGCGCCACGAGAGCGGGCCCTGGCTGCTCTACGACAACGAAACGGATCCGTTTCAGCTCGAGAACCTGGTCGGCAAGGAAGAGCACGCCGAGTTGCAGGCCCGCCTGGACGGGCTCACCATGGAGTGGTTCGAACGGACGGGCGACGACTGGAGAGAGCGGGCGGACTTGCCCTACCGGTGACCCGGCCTGCCCGGACCCTCAGTTCGGCCGCAGGTTCGGGGGGGTGTATCCGAACTCGTCGATGATCTTGCGCCGGCCCGAGAAGCCTTCCTGCGTGGAGTGCCACCACTCGATCTTGGCCTCGCCAAGCTTCCAGCACAGGTACACCTCCACGCCGTCGAGCAGGGCGGGGAAGTCCAGCAGGCCCATGTCCAGGTCCTTGACCAGGCAGCCGCTGCTCTGGATGTCGTTGACCGATTCCTCGATCGAATGGACCAGCGAAATGCGCTCCAGCTTCCGGCGCGCGATCCCGTCCGGGTCGACCTCGATGCCGCCGAGCATGCAGATGCGCGCGGAGAGTTCCTGCATTTCGGAGTCGATCTCGCCGACCATGGCCTTGGCGCTGATGGCCGCCTCCAGGCACTCCTTGACCATCGGGATGAGGCTCTCAGCTTCCTGCAATGTGAAATACCGCGACATATTGGACAGCTCCCTTCCCGGCGCACTCGCGTCCCGCCCTGCTCGGCCCGGAGCCTTCCGGCAGCGGGCGAGTGGCCTGCGCCCAATTCCAGAGTACCAATCCGCCGGGGACTTGTTCTATCTCGCACGGAGTTTTTCGGGCCTGCCGCGGTCCCGCGGCGGCCAGAATCCTAGATGGCTGGATCGTCCAGCGCGGCCTGCATGGTCGCCCTCACGCGCTTCATCAGCTCGAGCCTGTCCTGGCTCGCGAAGCCGTCCGTCGGGATCGGGGGGTGGAAGCAGAGCGCCAGCTCGCCGGGACGCATGTAGGTAGCGTGCCTCGGCATCAGTGCCGCCGCCCCGTGGACGGTGACCGGCACGACCGGCACCCCGGCTTCGATAGCAATCTGGAACGGACCCGGACGGAACGGCAAGAGCTTGCCGGTGGGGTTGCGGGTGCCCTCGGGGAAGATGAGCATCGAGATTCCGGATCGCAATGTCTGCACGGCCAGCTCGAGCGCGTGCTTGCGCGAGTCCTTCGCCTTGCGATCCACGCAAATGAATCCGCCCATCCGCATCGCGTACCCGAGAAGCGGAATCCGGCCCAGCGATTCCTTCATGACGACCGATATGCGCGGCAGGACCTGGAACAGAGCCGGGGCTTCGATGTTGCTGACGTGATTGGCCACGAACACGCAGCACGGGTAGGCGCGGGCGCGCTCCCCGTGCACCAGCCGCAGCCGAACTCCCGCGAGCCGGAGCCCGATGCGGCATCCCTGCCGTGCCATCCAGTAAATCGGGCCGATGCACCCGGTAAGCCAGGCAATCGGCACGAACACCGGCACCACGAACGCCACGTAGACCGCCAGGAATGGGTACGTGAGCAGGTACGAGCGCAGCATTGCGTGAAAGGGCATCCTAGCACCAAGGCCCTCCGCCGACCGGAAGTGTCCCGACTCATTGGCCGCAACTCGTTCCGAACAGGGATGTTAGTCCGCTGGTATACTCTATGCCGTGGGGCTGGCAGCGAAGCGCTCGAATCGGCGGGTGCTCCGCCACGGCCCGCTCCGAGCAGGTAACACGATGTCGCGACGTCGCGAGGCAAGGTTCCGGGATCGCCCGGTAGCGCCCGCCACCCGCGACGATTGAAGGGAAGCCCAACATGAAGGTCGTCTACACCGGGCGCAATGCCGATCTGTCCGAGCGGGAGCGCGCCAAGCTCCATCGCAAGCTGGACAAGATCCAGCGCATTCTGACGCGGCGCGGCGGTCTCGAGGCGCACGTGACCCTTTCGAGGCAGCGGCACCTGTCCGAGGCCGAGGTGACCTTGCGCGCGCTCCGCCACACCCTGGTCGTCTCCGGCAGCGGCCTGACCACGTTCGCCGCGATGCATTCCGCCCTTGACAAGCTCGAGAAGCAAGCCGTCCGAAACAAGCACAAGATCATCGACACGCACCGACCCGGACGGCAGCGCGACCGTCCCTCTGTCGTTGTCGAGGATTCCATCCAGCGGGCCGCCCCACCCGCATCGGCCATCCCGGAAGAGCCGCCTGCGAAGCCTCGCATCGTGCGCTCCCCCGGCGTGGAGGCGAAGCCGATGACGGCGGAGGAGGCACTGCTGGAACTCGATGTCGCCGAGCGCGACTACGTCTCCTACCGCGACGCGGACACGGGACTGATCAATGTCCTCGTCCGTCGCCGGGACGGGGCGGCTGAACTGGTCGAAGGCGGCTAGTCATGGCCGCAGCGCCCACGGGCTTCGAACGGGCCGCAAGTGCCCGGCTGGTTGTCCTGACCGGGCTGAGCGGCTCGGGCAAGGGCACCGTGCTGCGGGCGCTCGAGGATGTCGGATTCGATACTGTCGACAACCTGCCGGTCGATCTGATCGATCCGTTCCTGCAGTCCGGGCGCCTCGCCGATCCGGCCAACAGGGCAGCGCTGGTAGTCGACATTCGCGAGGGCGAGGCCCTCGGGCGGTTCCCGGAGGTCTACCGTGAGATCCGGCGCAGCGTGCCGGCATTCCTCGTCTACCTGGAAGCGTCCGACGAGGCCATCCAGCGCCGCTTCAGCGAGACGCGCCGGCCGCATCCGGCGCGGGCCGCCACGGTTGCCGCCAGCATCGCGGCCGAGCGGCTGCTCCTCGAGCCGATCCGCGAGCTGTCGGACGTGGAACTCGACACAAGTCCGTTCAACGTCCACGACCTGCGGCGCAAGATGCTGAGCGTTTTCCAAGGGTCGGCCGACGCGACCGAGCTTCGCCTCACTGTCGGCAGCTTCGGGTTCAAGTACGGCCCTCCGCTGGACGGGGACCTTGTGCTTGACGTTCGTTTCCTGCCGAACCCGAACTACGAGCCGCGCTGCCGCAACCTGACGGGCAAGGACGGCCCGGTCCGCGCCTTCCTCGAGAGCTACTCGCAGACAGGCGAGTTCCTGGACCGCGCGATGGGCTTGCTGGACTTCGTCGTGCCGCGCTACGCCGCCGAAGGCAAGAGCTACCTGTCGATCTACTTCGGCTGCACCGGCGGCCGGCACCGGTCCGTCTACATGGCGGATGCCGTTGCCGCCCGGATCGAGCGGGCTGGCCGGTTCGTCCGCGTCCAGCACAGGGACATCGACAAGGACCACTGAGCCGGCTAGCGGCTCAGACCTCTTCGATGTCGGCGGTGATCGCGATGTCGATCGAGTCCTTGACGCTGACCGCCGCCGGGCACTTGGACTGATGCGTGTCCAGCGCTCGCTGGGCGCGGTCGCGCGTGCCGGCGGGGATTTGCAGGCGGTAGTGCACGCGGATGCGCGTGATGCGGATAATGCCGCCGACATTCTCGATGTCGCCTTCGACGTCGCTCGAGACGCGGTCGGGGTGATTCGGGATCTTGCGAACTGCCAGGGCCCCTGACAGAGTGCCGGTCAGTCAACCGCCGACCGCCGCGATCATGTGGTCAAGGGTGGCCGGGAGATCCCGTCTCGGCTCCATGCCGTAGAAGTGCTTGATGCCGCCGTGGACTCCGAACTCCAGAGGCTGGTCAAACCCTTCCACGTAGGCCCGCCGCTCCGGCGGCTGGTCCTGATAGATGCGGATCTTCGAGGTGTGGATCACGTCTCCCATGCGCACATTGTATCGGCACGGGTCCCGAGTTCGCTACCGGTCTCCGGTCCGGGCCTTCCGCCACGCTTCCACGTCGGCGATGTTGCGTTGCAGGATATCCTTCTGCGGCCCGTCCTGGCCCCGCAGGTACGCCGCCATGTCGGAGCCGTACTCCTTGGCGGTCTCGAACGCCTGCCCGTGATCCCCGGTTTCCTCGATCCAGCTCTCCAGCGTCGACCGCATTGTCGCGAGCGTCGCGCCGTGCTCTTCCTCGCCGGCGAGGTTGCGCATCTCCCAGGGATCCGCCTCCAGGTCGTAAAGCTCTTCCTCGGGGCGCGGCTCGAAGAACATCGCCTCCGTTTCGGGCGTCAGGCCTCCGTCGGCGCGGAGCTGGCGCATCGCCCGGATGATCTCCTTGTTGTCCTTGTAGCGGTTGGGCTGGAGGTGCGGGCGCTCCGGCACGAAGTTGCGGATGTATTTGTAGCGGTCGGTGCGCACGCTGCGGATGCGGTCCACGGTCTCGTCGCAGCGGTCGCGCGCCGAGACCACGTACTCGCGCGGCTCGGCGCCGGGCCCGAACAGGGGGCGCCCCTCCATCCAGCCCGGGATCTCGATGCCGGCGAACGCGAGCGTCGAAGCCGTGACGTCGATATGGGCTACGAGATCCTCCCGCACCATGCCCGCCTCGATGCGGCCGGGAGCCCGCACGATTAGCGGAACCTTGATGCCTTCCTCGCTAAGGAACTGCTTGCCGCGAGCGTGGCTCACGCCGTGATCGGTCAGGAAAAACACCACGGTATTGTCGGCGACACCCTCGGTCTCGAGCCTCTCCAGGATCCGGCCGACTTCCCAGTCGGCGTTCTCGATCGACTCGAGGTACTGGGCCCAGTCCTCGCGCAGCTTGGGATGATCGGGGTAGTAGGGCGGCAGCTTCACCTTGTCGGGCGAGATGCCGTCGGTATGGACTCCGTTGATCTTCTTCAGCGTGCGCTGGTCGCGACGCTTCCCGCCCCGCAGCTGGATCTGAGCGAAGAACGGCTCTCCGGGAGCGCGCCCGGCCCAGTCGGAGCCGTCGTAGAGATTCTCGTCGTACTCGAAGTTGTAGTCGGTCTTGCCCCTGGCCAGGTCGTCGCTGTCCCGGAGGCCGGCGTTGGTCACGTAGTAGCCCGCACGGCGAAGGATTGCCGGCGCGGGTTCGACATCTCCGGGCAGGCGGATCTTGCGCTCGCCGCGTCCGCTGCGGTGGTTGTGCGCTCCGATCGTGGTCTGGTACATCCCGGTGACGAGCGCGGAGCGCGATGGCGAGCATACCGGCGCCGTGACGAAGGCGCGGGTGAACATGGCTCCCTCCGCCGCCAGCCTGTCGACGTTCGGCGTCTTGGCGAGTTTCTCGCCGTAGGGCCCGTAGTGGTCCGACTGGTCCTCGGAGAAGATCCAGACGATGTTGGGCGGGTCAGGCGTTGGCTGGGCGCAGGAGGGAAGGGCGGCGAAGACCGCGAGCAGGCAGACCGGGCGTAGCATGGAAATCACAGCTAACGGGCATCATACCGAAGGTGCCGAGCTTCCCGCGCGAGCGGTGCGCAGGCCAGCGGGGAAAGCGCGAGCCCGCCTCGCTCAATGCGGCTTCTCGGACGGGCTGGACCCATCCGGCCCGGCGACAGCCGACAGCAGGCTCTCCAGGGCCCGGCTGAAGTCCTGCGGTCCCGTCACGGAGTACTGGGTCAGGCCGTGCGGGCGCAGCGCATCCTCGATGGCCCCCGGCCACGGGTAGCTCCGGGGGTTTCGATTGAACGCGAACTGGAACAGCGGCGGCGGAGCCGCGGAGAGCCCGATCATGCCTGCCTGGAGGCGCGCCTCGCGATCCACTTTCGGGCCCAGCACGATCAGTGCGTCCCGCCGGCCCAGATCCGGGCCGAGCGCGTCGTTGAGCACTTCGGCAAGGAATCGCTCGTCGCCTTCCTCGTCTGTCAGGGCGTCGACCTCCACGACTCCGGCGGGCATCGTCCTGATGGACTTCCCGATCGCTACGAAGTCGAGGCGGGTCTGCCGGGCCGTCGAGTAGACGATCTGCCGGTCGTAGGCGTTGAAGGCGGTCAGGCTGAACAGCCCGAGGCTCGGTTCCCGGTGCAGAGACCGCAGCATGCCCATGATGCTGTCGATCTCGTAGTCGTTGAGCTTGAATCGATTCCGGTCCAGCGGAGCAAGGTTGACGAGCAGAGAGACGTGCAGGCCGCTTTCCACTCCGCTGCGACGGAGAACGGGGGGCTCCTCGTCGAACGTGTCCTCGCGGAACGGGGCGATCAGATTCGCCGTGGCAGCTGCCGCCAGCCGCCCGGTGTAGCCCGGCGTCGGGGCCCGCGTCCGCCAGTGAGCCGAGCAGACGCGGCCCTGGAGGTTGCGCATGAGCCAGTCGATCTTGTAGCGACCCGGGCCCAGCACGTATCGGCCCGGGAAGACCGCCGTTCCGCCGCCATCGGCGACGTTTGCCGCCAGGTCGAAGCTCTGCCGAAAGTAGACGGGATCGGCCTTCTCGTCGTCGAGCGGCCGGATTCGGAACAGCACGCGCAAGCGCTCGCCGCTGGGAGAGACCGCGTCCGCCGGCACGTGGACAACGTATCCGGCCGTGTACTTGAGATCGAATCCGAGTTGCGGCCTCTGCGGCTCGACCCGGCAGCCGAGATCCGCCCGGTTGTCGTCCGCCGAGAGGATGGCGCTGTCGCTCGCCTGGAATCGCAGCCGGCTGCCGGGCCGGGAATCGAAGAGATCCTGCGCTGGTGCGTTCCAGGCCAGGAGCGGGGCAACGATCGCGACGAGGTGGCGGCCCTTCATGGAGACCTCATTGCGTGACGGCCTCGCGGGCGCACGCCCGCTCGATTGCGGCGACCGCGGCCTGGCAGTCGGAGCGGCCCAGATCCTGGTGAGTCACCATGCGGATGCGACCGTGGGCCAGTCCGAGCGCCAGCACGCCAGCCGCGCGCAGCGATCCGAGGAACTCCGCGTTGGAAAGGCCGGTGCCGGAGATGTCAAAGAATACGATATTGGTCTCGACGGCGGCCGGATCGATGGCGATGCCCGGCATCGCCGCGAGCGACTCGGCGAGGAACCTGGCATCGGCGTGGACCGCCGGGATGTTGGCGGGGCTCTGGTCCAGGGCCACCAGGCCGGCCGCCGCGAGGATGCCGGCCTGGCGCATGCTTCCGCCCAGCGCCTTGCGGGCCAGCCTCGCCTCGCCGATGAAGGCGCGGCTGCCGGTCAGCAGCGAGCCGACCGGGGCGCCGAGCCCCTTGGAAAGGCAGAATGTCAGAGAATCCGCGCTGGCCGCGACTCGCGCCACGGACGTGCCGAGCGCCGCGGCGGCATGGAACACCCGCGCCCCGTCCATGTGCACCGGAATTCCGGCCGCGCGAGCGTGCGCGGCGATGTCCTCGAGGGTTTCCAGCGGGTACACGCGTCCGCCCGCGTAGTTGTGGGTGTTCTCGATCTCGATCAGGCCCGTTCCCCGGAAGTGGTCTGACGAGCCGCGCGTCCGGAGCTTGATGCTATCCCACGTGAGGATGCCGTCAGGCGACGGGATGGAGCGCGTGACGCAGCCGGAAAGCCGGGCCAGCATGCCCATTTCGTAGAGCACCACGTGCGAGTGCTCCTCGCAAACCACCTCATGCCCGGGCGAGGTGTGGACGGCGATCGCGACCTGGTTGCCCATCGTCCCGGAAGGGATCAGAATCGCCGCTTCCTTGCCGACGATCTCGGCGGCCCGCTCCTCGAGCGCGTTGACCGTGGGGTCCTCGCCGAAGACGTCGTCGCCGACCTCGGCCTGGTACATCGCCCGACGCATTGCCGGGGTCGGCCGGGTCACGGTGTCGCTGCGCAGGTCGACTCGCTTCATGCCGTCTCTCGCGGCGCGACCGGCGCGCCTACAGCTGGAACGTCCATTCTCGCACCGCCCCCGGCTGGACCCACTTGCGGATGCCCGGGATCTGGCAGTTTCGCCAGTAGGCGGGCCAGTCGATGGCCTCGGGGTCCCAGGGCAGCGCGTCCCTGTCGTCCGCGCCCATGCCGGCGTAGGCGTCCCGGATGTTCACGGCTTCGAAGACATAGCGGTTGTCGAGGATGAAGGGGGTGTACTGCCGAAACGTCTCCTCGTGAAAGCCCAGCTGGAGTTCGAGAACCCTGAGCCTGGCGATCTCGGCGCGGCGACCCAGTCGTTCCAGCACGCTTCGAGCCCGGGCGATCCTGCGCCGCTGGATCCGACGGCGCTGGTCCGCTCCCTTGGCGTCGAGGAACCGCAGGCGTGGGAGCGGGTCGAGCCAGAGCGGCGGGGAGGAGACGCTGCTGCCATTGGACCGCGCCTCGGCGCAAAGCAGCCGGATCAGGTCTTCTAGCGGGTAGGGGTTCACGTCGGATCCGGCAAGCTGGTAGACCTGCCGGGCCCGGCCCGCCAGCAGTTCGCCGGCCACTGCCAGAGTCGCTCCCGCGACCAGATCGACAGGGACGATCTCCAGCGAGAGGTCGCGACGCGCCGGCCAGTCGAGAAGGCCTCCCATGGCCATCAGCACGAGCGGCGCCGCGGTGCGGCCGCCCTCGATCCAGCCGGGGAACGGGAATCTTAGCGAGCTCTCGACGATCGCGGGCCGGACGATCGCGCAGGGCACGGAGTCCTGCGCCGCCAGCACCTGCTCGCCTAGGCTCTTGGCGTAGGTATAGGTATTGACCCATCCCCAGCGGGCGGCCCGCACGCGGCCGAGTTCGGTCAGCGCCTCAGAGCGCTCGGCGCCCTCGAGGCCCCGGGCCGCAGCGGTGGCGGCGGCGCGGCATTCAGCCAGTTCCTCGCTCGGCAGGAACTTGCGATCCTCCGGCCCGGAGCGTCGCGGGTAGAAGCCCGGGATCGGCTCCGTCTCCTCGACGAGTCCGTCTGCCTCGCCGGCCACGTAGCAGGTCGAGACATGCACCAGCCTGGCATTCAGCTCGCCGCAAAGTTCCAAAAGGCGCTCCACGGAATCGACGTTCGCCCGCAGCGAAAGGTCGACAGGCGGGAAGAACTCGACGAGGCCGGCGCAATTGAGGACGAGGCCGACCCGCCCGGAGAGTTCCCGGACCTGCTCGGAGGAGAGGCCGGCCATCGGCCGGGAGGCGTCCCCGGAGAGGATATTCACGCGGCTTGCGACGCGGCTCCTGCCCTCCTTCTCGACTAGCGGGCGCAGGGGAGGGGAATCGAGCACTTCCTTCGCGAAGCGCTCCTCGGCGGACAAGCCGGGGCGCGGCCGCACCAGCACGCTAAGACGCGCCGCCTGCGGGAACTTGTCCAGCAGCATGGCGAGAATCACCTTGCCGAGGAACCCGTTGGCCCCGGTTAGAAGAATCTCGTTGTCGCGGAAAATGGGGGCGAGGTCAGCCAAGGCCCGAATGTCCAAGCTATCGACGACAGCTCGGCATGTCAAGCGAAGGCCGCTGCCAGGTGCCGACGGCGGCAGTCATTTCCCGGAAGTGCTCTCGACCAAGTCGTCGACCGGCAGCGCGTACAGAGCGGGCATTCCCTCGCGGTCGGTCACGAAGTAGAGCCAGGAGCTGTCTTCCGAAAAGGCCGGATCCGGCGCTGCCGCAAGCGGGTCCATGCGATCGGTGCCCGCAACGGGGTAGGGCTTCAAGCTGCTGACGTGCTCGCAAAGCGTGATTTCCCGGCGCATCCTGGGAAAGAGAACGTAAAGGTTCGGTCCCGACGGGCGCATGCTGGCTCCCGCGATCGCGGACCCGTCCGAATTTTCCTCGAACCACCCGAAGGCAGAGCAGGGCGCCTCCACCGCCTCCTGCCTGGTTTCGGGAACGAAGCTGCTGATGCTGGCCTTCCAGCCGTCGCCATCGGGGAAGTACGCGTACCGCAGGGTCGATCCGTCCGAAAGCCAGTAGGCTCTCCCCAGCCGCTCCTTTCCTCGGGTCGGTCGCACGCTGACCTTGCCGGAACCGTCCAGGCCCACCAGCTGGAGCCGTCGCCGGACCCGCTGCCAGGGGCCTTCGCGCGCGTAAAGGAGCTGAGACCGCCAGGGGCGGAATCTTGGCGCCGAAAGCCAGCGGCGCTCCTCCGCTGCGATCCAGTTGCGGCCCCTTGATGACGATTGCCGGGGGATCTCCACGATTCGCAACCGGCATTGCGGCTCGCTCTCGAATTGCGATTCCGGGTCGGGCCGCCAGTCGTCCTCCCGCATTTCGATGAGCGCGGCGTACCGTTCCGCCCGCGAGATATCCATTTCGCCCGTGAGGATCCAGCCGTCGGGGCAGCGGTAGTGCGATCGCCGGCTGCCTCCGCCGAGGTCGGCCTGGACCAGTTCCTTGCCTTGCAGGTAGTAGAATCCCCGGTCGTTGCCTCGAAGGTGCGCCGCATACGGGTGAAGGGCCTCGCCCTCGGTGACCTGCGTGAGGCGCTTGCGCTTGAGGTCGAGGCGGTGGATCTGCCGGGTTCCGCCGTGCTCTGCCGCCAGCAGCAGGAACGAGTTGTTGCGCGCGATGAACCGGTGGTTGTGACCCGGAAGGTGGTGCAGCACGTCGAGGTCGGTCAGGCGGAAGATCTCGCGCTCCGTGAGCGCGTCCCGCAACTCCTCGCGCGGAGCGCCCAGGCGCGTGCCCCTGCTAGTCCTCGCATGCGCCGCCGACGAGGTCGTCGCGGCCAGGAACCAACGACGGCTGACGCGCCGCATCAAAGGTCATGGTACCAGCAGGACGCGCGATTCCCGGGGCGGGTCACGATTCCGGCCGGTCCCAATCCACCTCGTCGACGACCGCGATCACAGCTGCATCGATCGGCGCCTTGCGGCGCTTGACCGCGGTCATCGCGGCCCAGCCGTCCAGGGTGAGGAGCACCGTGTCGCCGATGCCCGCGTCGAGCACGTCCACGGCTACAAACGGAGTGCCGCGTTCCTCGCCCTCCGGGCCGATCTGACGAACCAGCAGCAGCTTGATGGCGTCGTGGGAGGGATGCTTGGTCGTCGCTACGACGTCACCGATCACCTTGCTGAGAATCACACCGGCGCCCCGGAAACAGAGTCGACGATCCCCGTGACGCTTGCGTCGGAGGGGACCTGCGGATCGAACGCCAGGCACGCTTCGCGCCGCCCTGACCAATACACGGTCTCTCCCGCGCCTGCTCCGACGGCGTCGAGCGCCACGATTGGCGCCCCGGCGTCGGATCCGTCGGCGCCCAGAGGCTGGATGAGCAGCAGCTTGATGCCCACGAGCTGAGGATCCTTGAGCGTCGCGGTGACGCTGCCCATCACGCGCGCCAGGCGCATCAGCTGTCTCCGGGGAGGAGGCTCACGCCGTCCACGATGCCGACAATGGCCGTGTCAACGGGAGTGTCCTTCATGCCGGACGCCATGCGGGCCGAGCTGCCGGCGACGCAGATCACCGTTTCGCGAGCGCCCGCGCCGACCGTGTCCAGCGCGACCACGTAGTTGTCGCGCGGCTTGCCGTCCGGAGCGATGTGCTGCAGGACAAGCAGCTTCTTGCCTTCCAAGCGGGGATCCTTGCGCGTTGCGACAACGTTGCCCACGACTCTGGCGAGGATCATGGAGCCCAGTCTCTCCGCTTTCGCCGTTCGGACAACTCGCCCTACTCGGAGGGCGAGATGGCGAAGATCTGGTCGAGATTGCTGTGCGGGCGCGGAATCACGTGTACCGAGATCAACTCGCCCACACGCCGGGCCGCGGCGGCGCCGGCGTCAGTCGCGGCCTTGACGGCAGCGACATCCCCGCGCATCAGCACGGTGACGTAACCGGAACCGATCTTCTCCCAGCCGACCAGCGTAACGTTGGCCGCCTTGACGGCAGCATCGGCGGACTCGACAAGCGAGACGAATCCGCGCGTTTCAATTAAACCGAGGGCCTCGCCCATGGATCGATCATCCTCCTCTGGCCCGGATCGCTTCGTCCAGCAACTGGATCAACTCGTCCCGGGTGACGTAGAAACCACCATTGTCGCCCATTTGGGTGCCTTGTGCGGCAACTCCGACATCTTCGGCCACAACCGGGCAGCCCGGTTGCTGCGTGGCATTCGACGCGACGCCGTAGCGCCCGCGCGATTCGAACAGCTTGTCCACTTCGACCCGCGGCAGCGCGCGGGCGCCGCCCAGCATTTCGGCGATGAAGTTGATGTGGGCAAAGAGCTCGACCGTTTCCATGCGGAAGTACGCCTGCATGAGTTCCTTGCCATAGCTGACGACCCCGTGGTTGCCAAGCAGAAGCGCGTCGTACTGCGGGATCAGAGGCACCAGCGGATCCGTCAGGGCGTCCGTTCCTGGCAGGCCGTAGGCAGCCAGGGGGACGCACCCGAGGCCGATCACCACCTCGGGCAGCAGCGCGGTGTTGAGCGCCCGGCCCGCCGCTGCAAAGCCGGTGGATGTCGGCGGATGGGCATGCACGACCGAGTTGATGTCGTCCCGGAGCTCGTAGATCTTCAGGTGCATCTTGATCTCCGACGTGCGCTCGAGGCGCCCGGAGATCTTGTCGCCGGCGTAGTCGACGATGATGATGTCGTCGACATCCATCATGCCCTTTGACACGCCGGTCGGCGTGCACATGATTCGCTCGTCGTCCAGGCGGATCGAGATGTTGCCGTCGTTCGCGGCGACCCAGCCCTTGTTGAAAACCAGCTTGCCGACCTTGACTATGTCGGCGGCGTACTCGCGCTCGGTCTTGACCATGCCGAACTCCTAGCGTAGCGGTTCCCCGTTCGGGGCGGCAACCGGCGCGGTCCGTCTCGGTCCGCGGCTTGCTCGCTAGCGATGTGATTGCGAATGCAAGGCTCTGCCAGAAACGAGAGTAGCTTCGATGCTTGCAGGCGTCCCAAGGCTCCGGCCGGCTTCCCGCCAGACCGTGCCCGGCCCTGCAATTCCCCTCCGGCAGAGCACCTAAGCGAGCAGTGCCTGGATGACTCGTCCGTGAACGTCGGTCAGCCGTCGGTCGATGCCGTTGTGGTAGAACGTCAGCCTTTCGTGATCCAAGCCCAGCAAATGCAGCGCCGTCGCGTGCAAGTCGTAGATGGTCACCGGATTCTCGGCCGGCTTGTAGCCCAGTTCGTCAGACGAACCGTAGGAGAGGCCCGGAACCAATCCGCCGCCCGCCATCCAGCACGTGAAGCAGTTCGGATGGTGGTCGCGCCCCGCGCCATCGCCCGTGCCCTGGGATACCGGGGTCCGCCCGAACTCCGTGACACCCATCACCAGGGTGTCTTCCAGCAGGCCGCGGCTCCGCAGGTCTTCCAGCAAGCCTGCGACAGGCCTGTCGTACTCCCTGGCCATCTCCTCGTGATTCTTCACCAGGCTCGAGTGAGCGTCCCAGCTCTTTCCAGAGCCGCCGTGGTAGATCTGCACGAACCGCACGCCCCGTTCGACCAGGCGCCGCGCCAGCAGGCAATTCTTCGCCAGGTCGGCTGTCTCTTCCTCGCCATGGCCGTAGAGCTTGCGCGTCGCTTCCGATTCGCGGTTCAGGTCGGCGATTTCGGGGACGCTGACTTGCATCCTGGCGGCGACCTCGTAGCTCCGGACTCTCGCCTCCAGGCTCGAGTCCCCCGGATGGGCCAGGGCGTACTCTCGGTTCATGTCGCGCAGCCAGGAAGCGGCCTCCGCGCGAGCCTCGGGTTCAATTCCGCCCGGCGGGGCCAGGTCCGGAACCGGATCCCCGTCGGAGTGCGTCCGGAACGCCGTTCCTTGCACGGTTGCAGGCAGGAAGCCGTTCGTCCACTGCGCGGACCCTCCCCACGGATGGCTGTTCGGGTCCGGCAGGACCACGAACGACGGCAGGTCCTCGTTTTCCGATCCCAGGGCATAGGTCACCCAGGCCCCCATCGCCGGGAAGCCCGTCAGGATGAATCCCGTGTTCATCTGCGCCACCGCAGGCATGTGGTTGGCGCTTTTCGAGACCATGCTCCGGATAACGGTGAGCTTGTCGGCCTGCTCCGCCATGGCGGGAAGGAGCCCGCTCACCCACAGCCCGCTCTCGCCGTGCTGCCGGAACGGCCACGCCGGACCACGCAGGTTCCCGCCCTGCCCGAAGAATGTCGGCATGGAGTAGGGCGTGCCGTCTCGCCTCAGCAGGTCGGGCTTGAAGTCGAACGTGTCGACGTGGCTCATGCCCCCCACTGCAAAAATCTGGATCACGCGCTTGGCGCGGGGCGGGATTTGCGGCGCACCGTCCCGTCCGGGCGCGCCGAGGGCTTCGCGAGGCAGCATCGAAGCAAGGGCCAGCCACCCGAAGCCGCCCGCGGCGTCGAGGAGCAACCGCCTGCGCGAGGTGCTAGCGGACATACAGGAACTCGCTTGTGTTGAAGAGCCCCCAGCACAGGGTCTCGAGGCCGCCTCCCTCTGCCAGTTCGCGGCTAGCCGCCATCTCGCCCTGCCGGGGCGAGCGGCCCAGGCCCAGTTCGAAGGCTCGCCGGACTTGGCTGTCGAGGTCGGGAGCCTCCCGCCGCAGCCGCGCGGCAAAGCCGCTGGCTCTCTGCTGGACGAACGCGTTGTTCATCAGGCTGAGCGCCTGCAGGGCGGTGGTCGTCGAGCGCCGCTGCGGGGTCTTTGTGGAAGGCAGCGGGCAGTCGAGAGCCTCCAGCATCGGGTCGCCGCCGGTGATGACGTTCATTCGGTAGACCGTGCGCCGGCGCTTGGCGGGCGAGTCGTCGCTGGTGAGCACGTAGCTTCTCAGGCTGCCCCGCGCCTCCCCGAATTCGAACGGCCGGAAGCTCGGGCCGTGGACCGCGCGATTGAGATCGCTGCTGACGGCCAGCATGGCGTCGCGCACCGCCTCGCCGTCGAGACGTCGCGGCGGGAACCTCCAGAGGAGGCGATTGTCCGCGTCCCGCGAAGCGGCGGTGCCGTCGAACCGCGAGGCCTGGCGATAGGTTCGCGACATCAGGATGCGCTTGTGCAATGCCTTGAGGCTCCAGCCGCTGCGCACGAGTTCCGAGGCGAGCCAATCGAGCAGCTCCGGGTGGCTGGGCTGGCCTCCGTTGTAGCCGAAGTCGCTCGGGTTCGAGACGAATCCCCGTCCGAAATGCCCCTGCCACAGACGGTTGGCGATGACTCGCGAGAATAGCGGATTGGCATCGTTCGCGATCCATTCCGCCATCGCCCGTCGACGGTCGCCCTCGGGCGCTCCCTCTCCCAGCCCGAATTCGGCAGGCAACCCGGCAACGCATGCCAGGCCGCCCGGAGAGACGACCTTGCCAGGCTGGTCCACGGCACCGCGAATCAGGACGTGGGTCGGCCCGCTCGCCCGAATGGTCGCGCTGTGCACTAGCTGAGGCTCCGGGATTGCCTCGACCTCGTCGCGCAGCTCGCGTCGCTCTTGCTCGAGCGTCGCGATCCGGTCCCGTTGTGCCGGCGCCATCCGGTTCCGAAGGGCTGGCGGAGCGAGGTCTAGGATGCCGGTCGTGTAGGACGCTGCGATTTCGTCCGCTGAGAGAGCCGCGTCGTAGAGTCGCGCCTCCGCGACGTGCAGGTGCTTGCTGGCCGGGAACCGGACCAGCGCGTCGCCTGCCCGGTACGTCTGCAGCCGCCCCGCGGGAATCCCCGCATCCGGCATATAGGGCTTGCCGTAAGGCGCGCCATTGTGGAAGACGGCGATTGTTCCGTCATCGGCATACGACACGGCGACATGCACCCGCTGGTCCGCCGCGAGATCCGCTGCGTTCCCGCCGGTATCCTTCGAGCGGAATCTCCCGACGGAGGGGTTTTCCCAGCGCGGGCCGTCTCCTGCCACGTACTGGATGCCGTCGACCGAGGCGCCGCGATAGCCGCTCAGGCCCCGGAGCTCCATCACGGTTGCCGACTTCTCGGGCACCGAACGAACGTCCAGCCAGACCTCGAGCGTCTTTGCCCGGACATCGACAGCCAGCTTGCGGCTGACTCCGAAGCCCCTCTTGCTGTCGGGAGCGTCCTGTCCTCCAAGATCCTCCCCTGCACCGGCGTCCTCGGCGGGGTCGAGTCCGAACCTGCCGCCGCTGATCTTCGCCGGATGCAAGAGGCGTAGGTGCATTGGCGAGTAATCCGCGCGACCGTCCGCATCAAAGGTCCAGCGCGCGAACGGGCGCCGGGTTCTGCCCTTCGGATCCGAAGGCCGCCCGCTGCGGTAGAGTTCGCCGAGTTCCGTTTCGATCTCTTCGATGCGTTGTTCGATTCTCGCGATCCGAGCCTCCCGGTCACGTTCCTCCTCGGGCGAAAGCAGGGGCCGGCCGTGGGGGAAGAGTGCGTCGAGGCCTGCTTCCGGGACCGGACGCGTCGGCGGCCACACGGCCTCGAACGCGGCTTTCATCCGGTAGTACTCCTCCTGCGCGATCGGGTCGAACTTGTGATCGTGGCAGCGGGCGCAGTTAACCGTCAGCCCGAGGAACGTCTGGGTGACGGTGCCGAGCATCTCCTCGAGCTGGTCCTCGCGGATCAGACTGCGCTCCTCCGGAATTGCCGATGTCAGGCCTACGGCGTCGACCGGTCCCAGCGTCAGCATTGTGGTTGCGACGGCGCCGTCGCGCGTGGAGGGCTCGATCACATCCCCGGCGATTTGCTCGCGAGCGAACCGCAGGTAGGGCTTGTCGTCGTTGAAGCTGCGGATGACGTAGTCGCGGTACGGCCAGGCGTGATCCCGCGGAAGGTCCCGCTCGAAGCCCTCGCTTTCGGCGAAGCGCACGACGTCCAGCCAGTGCCGGGCCCACCGCTCTCCGTAGTGAGGGGATGCCAGGAGCCGGTCCACTAGCTTCTCGTACGCGTCAGGCGAACTGTCCGCCAGGAACGTCTCCACAGCCTCCGGTTCGGGAGGAAGGCCGGTCAGGGAAAAGGCAAGGCGCCGGATCAGGTCGCGACGGCCGGCCTCGGGCGCGGGCCGCAGTCCGGCGTCGTCGAGCGCCCCGAAGACCCACCGGTCGATCGGGGACCCGAGCCACTCCGAAGGCGCTGACCCGTCGACGGGCGGCGCTGCCCGGCCCAGCGGCTGGAGCGACCACCAGTCCAAGCCCGCCCGGTGTTCGGCGAGGGCTTCCGGCCAGGCGGCGCCGGCTGCGATCCACGCCCGGAGCGCCTCCTTGTCGGCTTCCGGAAGGGGCGACGCCGGCGGCATTTCGTCGGCCGTGACGCGCGCGAGCAGCAGGCTGCCGGATGGATCGGAGGGCGCAAGCGCCGGTCCTCGCGTCCCTCCCGAGAGCGCGGACGCCCGGGACGAGAGGTCCAAGCCGCCCATCTTCTGAGCCCCGCCATGGCACTGCAGGCATCGACGCTGGAGGACTTCGTTTCCGAGTGGGGCTTCGCCCGGGGCGGCCGCCGGGAGAGCGATGCCGCCGAGAATTGCCGAGAGCGCTAGTGCGTGACGCAAGCCAAGGCTCCGCTCGAGGCCCGTCTGGATCGGGCAGCTCCGGAACCGCCGGTCGGCTTCGGCCCTCCCGCTCGTGCCTCGCTGCCGCAAGCTTAGCGCGGAGAGGGATCATCCGCAATCCTCGTGCGACCGGAATTCACCGCCGGCGAGGCCGCCGGGGGTCCCAAGACAGGCTGCGGGATTCGCGAGTCTGCAGCTTGTCGCGACCGGAGTCGGCGCGCTCGCGCCAGACAGGCAGTTCGAGGGCGAGACACACCCAGCGACCCGACGTGCCGACTCGACCCCTGTTCGGATCAGATCCGCAAGGCGATCGGTAGCGGGCCGGCTCAGCAAAATGGTCGCCAGTGCCCGGTTCTTCTCGGTCGCGGCGGGAACTCCGCGCCGTCCTCGTCGTCGGGGTGGGCGACGACATGCCGCACGCCCGGCCAAGACCGGAGAACGCTCTCGGGCTAGCGGCGCGGAATGCCAGCAAACGCCGCTTGGGGACAAGCGAGCGGGCCACCATCTACAGAGACGCGCTAGACGTGCCCTTTCTGCAACCGCCGGTTGCCGAGGGCCCGCAAGAGGCGGGGGGAGGGCAGATCCCGCCACCGTTGCTGCCGATCATGCGGTAGTGGCGCCGCACCGCCGCCAGGTCGGCTTGCGCCGCCAGGAACGGAGCCATGGGCTGCTCGGACTGCATCTGCGGGCTCTGCAATTGGACTCCGCTACGGTCCGCCCCGAACTGCCGCACGTCTGACGACATCCAGACGCTATGTCACGGGCAATGTGCCGTGGGGCCGTGCTGGGCGGCGAACGATACAGCTGGTTCCGTGCGAAGGGCGATAGCCGTATCCTGACCGAGAATTGGATGTGTTGTATTCCCTCGGAGGGCTTTCTTGCCAAGTGTAGTCAATAATGACAACATACGGCATGAACCATGATACGAGGCCGATCGGCTGGATCCGGGCGGCGCGAAAGGTCTTCGAGACGTTTCCTGTGATTGTGCGTGACCGCATCAACACGGCGCTGACGATTGCCGCTGAAGGCGGCAAGGCGGATATCGTGAAGCCTCTGAAAGGTTTGGGGCCGGGTGTCATGGAGATCGCAGTGCGGTACCGGACCGATGCCTGGCGCGTCGTTTACGTGATGGAAGTGGCCGGACGGCTATGGGTGATCCACGCGTTCCGAAAGAAATCGAAAACGGGAACCAAGACGCCGAAGGCCGAGATCGATTTGGTCAGAGACCGGCTGGGTCGTCTGAAAAGGGAGTTGTTGCCATGAACGAAAGTGACTCTGGACTGATCGAGGGAAGCGGCAATGTGTTTCGCGATCTCGACGATCCGCATGCAGACCTGAAACAGGCCAAGGCGATTCTCGCGGCCCGGATCATCGCCGTGCTGGACGACCGCGGGCTTTCGGTGAGAAAGGCCGCTGCGCTGACCCGCTTCGCCGCAGCGGACTTCTCGCGCATTCGCAACGCCGACCTAGGGCGTTTTACGCTGGATCGGCTGATGAAGATGCTCGCCGCCCTTGACGGCGGTCTGCGGGTCACGCTCCAGGTCGACGCGAGGCGTGTTGGGGAGGCGGTCATGACGAACCCCAGCTGACGGTTTTCGGTGGTGTGGCAAGGTGAGATGAAGCGGCTTTGATGAGCGAGATATCTGACGCTAGATGTCTGGGCGGATACCTGAGGGGAAAGCCTCCGGAGATCGGTTGCGCGCTGGCGGCGTACATCGCTTTGCGGATGGCGCCGATACCGAGGGACATGGTGTGTGCGGATGATCGTCGCGTCGCGCCCGCATAGTGCTGTCATGTTTTCGCGCGTTGGCCGCCGCGAGTTTCGCGGGTGCATGGCCTGATCAATTCCAGCGTGCCGGGCAGGTGCGCGGCCAGGCAGTCGGGCAGCAGGCTGACCGTCCGCCCTTGCGCCCGGTAAGCGGAACCGGCGCGCGCGCCCGGCGGCGTCTTGCGCGGATAGTTTGCTATTCTCCCGCCCATGAGTTGCGCCCGCTTCGAATCCGCTGCCAACGGGCTCGCCCCGGTGTTCCGCGCCGCCCGCCTGCTCGGCCTGCTGGCGGTCGCTGCGCTGCCTGCCACGGCGCAGGGAGAACTCGCGTACCGAGCTGTCGAGGGCTGGGGGCAGTTTCCCGCCGACTACGAGCCTGGCGCTGGAATGGCCGTAGCGGTCGATCTCCAGGACGGCGTCTGGTTCTACAATCGCGGGTCCCATCCGGTCATCCAGTTCTCCAGCGACGGGAGCCTGGTGCAAGCGTGGAAGGAGGACAAGGCGCTGTCTCTTCACCAGACCGCGGCGCACGGGATGGCGATCGGGCCGGACGGCGGCGTCTGGCTCGTGGACCGCGAGGCAAACACGCTGTTCAAGTACTCCCCGGCGGGCAGGGCGCTGCTGACGATCGGCAGCTTCGCCGCCCGGCAGGGAGACAACGAGGCTCGGTACGCGTTCAATTTCCCAGCCGGCGTCTCGCACGACAGCGCGGGCCGGGTCTACGTGGCGGATGGCTATCGCAGCACCCGCATCGCGAAGTACAGTCCGGAAGGCGAATACATTTCCCATTGGGGCGGGCCCGGCGATGCGGACGGACAGTTCAATTTGGTCCACGGCGTCGTATTGGATGGTGCAGGGCGCGTGTACGCGGCCGACCGGGGCAACAAGCGCATTCAGGTATTCGATGCCGACGGCAAGCACCTCGCCACTTGGAACGGGCTCGGCACCCCGTGGAACGTTGCCTTCGACCGTGCCGCGAATGTGCTCTGGATGTGCGACGGGGATGTCGGCCGGATCACGAAGCTCTCGCTCGACGGCACGGCCCTGGGATGGTTCGGATCGGACGGCCAGGCACCGGGTCAGCTGCATCAGGTGCACAGCATCGCCATTGATTCCGGCGGGGCGATCTATGCCGCCGAGACGGTCAACCAGCGGATCCAGAAGTTCGTGCTTGCACCCTGACCGGCGGGTCCGGCACTCTGGCGCGCCGAGCGGCCCGGAGCCGACAAGGTTTGCTCGAGGCCGTTCGCACCGATCGGAGATGCCCGTTGTCCGGCAGGTCTGCGAGTGCCCGAGCCGTGGTGGTATCTTACCTAGTGACGTGACCCGAATCTTTGCGATAGCGCTCGCGATGGCTGCCGGAATTGCTCCGGCCGTCGCGCAATCCTCCGACTTCGAGCCGAGCAGGCTTGCCAACGGCAACCCGGATCTCAACGGCATCTGGCAAGCCATAGGATCTGCCCACTACGACGTGGAACGCCACGTGGCCCGGCCCTCGTTGATGCTGAGGGAAGGCCCGCACGGGCCCCTCCCCGCGGTGCCTGTTCTCGCGCTCGGGGCCGTCGGCTCCGTGCCGGGCGGCATGGGCGTCGTCGAAGGCGGCAAGATCCCGTACACGCCCGAAGCCGCGGCGAAGCGCGAAGAGAACCGCGCGCACTGGGTCGAGCGTGATCCCGAGGTCAAGTGCTATCTCCCGGGCGTGCCGCGCGCAACGTACATGCCGTTCCCGTTCCAGATCCTCCAGAACGAGGCGTCGGTATTCATCGCGTACGAGTTCGCCGGTGCGGTTCGAGACATCTACATGCAGGATGTCGGGCCGGCCGAGACCGATTCCTGGATGGGCCAGTCCGTCGGGCGATGGGAAGGGGACACGCTGGTCGTGGAGGTCAGCGGGTTCAACGACCAGACGTGGTTCGACCGGTCCGGGACGCACCACAGCAGCAAGCTCCGCGTGGTCGAGCGGTACACGCTGAGCTCGCCGAATCACATCCAGTACGAAGCCGAGATCGAGGACCCGGAAGTATTCACGGGTCCATGGAAGATTTCCCTGCCGCTGTACCGTCGGATGGAAAAGGACGCGCGCGTCATGGACTTCAAGTGCGTCGAGTTCGTCGAGGAACTGATCTTCGGCGAGTACCGGCGCAAGCCGCTCGAGAGGTAGAACAGGGCATCGAAGTGGGCAAGGAATCGCGTTCCGCTGCAAGCGCCTCCCCGCACGAGGGGACTCCAGCGCTGCCGTTGCGCGCGCCTGCCGCCCGCCCCCGTGGATCGATCGCCCCCCGACCAGCTGTACAGCTGAGCAAGACGGAGCACCTGTCATGTTGAATCGAATTCTGATCGCTTGCGGCGTTCTCGCTGTCGCCATCTCGCCTGTCGTGGCGGCGGAGATCCCGAGGACGCCTTCCGGGCACCCCGATCTTTCGGGTACTTACGACATCGCGACGCTCACTCCATTGCAGCGGCCCGCGAAATACGGCGACAAGCTGACGCTAACCGACGAGGAAGCCGCCGAAATCGCTCGTACGGAAGCGGAGTACATCGCCAAGCGGAACGCCGCCACCGATCCCGAGAGGGAAGCGCCTCCGGAAGGCGGCGACGGCTCGACGGGCGCGGCCGGCAACGTGGGGGGCTATAACGCCTTCTGGATCGATCGCGGAAGCGGGGCCTTCAAGATCGACGGGACGTGGCGCACGTCGATCATCACGGACCCGAAGAACGGCCGCCGGCCGGAGATGACGCCCGCCGCGAAGAAGAAGGCGGCGGCACGGGCCAAGTTGTACCGCGAGAACACCGGCGAAGCCTGGTGGATCAAGGAAGGGATCGATCCAGGGCCCTACGACGACCCGGAACTGAGGCCGCTGGCGGAACGCTGCCTGCTCGGGTTCGGCTCGACGGGCGGGCCGCCGATGCTCCCGGTGCTCTACAACAACCTCAAGCGGATCGTCCAGACCGAAGATCACGTCATGATCCTCGTCGAGATGGTCCACGACGCACGCATTATCCGCATGAACGCCGAGCACGCGCCTTCGGACGTGCGCAGCTGGCTGGGTGATTCCGTCGGTCGATGGGAAGGCGACACGCTGGTCGTCGACACGACGAACTTCAGCGACCGGCCCGCCCTGTCGGGAGCCACGCGCAACCTGCACGTGGTCGAGCGCTTCCAGCGCATGGACGAAAGCACGCTGCTGTACGGCTTCACCGTCGAGGACCCGACCGTCTGGACCGCGCCGTGGAGCGGCGAGTTCATCTGGCCCGCGACCCAAAGCAGGGTCTACGAGTACGCCTGCCACGAGGCGAACTATTCGTTCGGTGGGATTCTCCGCGGTGCGCGGATTCTAGAGTCCGACGTGCTCGGGAAGTCCGATGACGACTAGCCAGAGCCCATGCGATACGAGGAGCAATGTCTCATGACCAGAGAATCGACACCGAAGAGCCTTTCCCCCGTCATTGCCGCCATTGCGGGTGCGGCCCTCCTGCTGGCAGCTGTCGCGCCGGTCTACGCCCACCACGCCTTCGGGGCCGAATTCGACCCCAACCGGCCGCTGATCCTCAAGGGGCCCGTGGTACGGGTCGAGTGGGTAAACCCCCACACTTGGATCCATGTCGAGGTGACCACCGAGGACGGCAACAAGGAAATCTGGATGGTCGAGGGCGGAACGCCCAACAGCCTGCTTCGTCGCGGTCTCAAGCGGGACACGATCAAGATCGGCCAGGTTGTGGTCGTTGACGGCTACCAGGCCAAGGATCGCTCTAACCGCGCCAACGGCCGGGACGTGACATTCGAGGACGGCCGCAAGTTCTTCCTGGGCTCGTCCGGGACGGGCGCTCCTTACGACAAGGAGCGGCGGGGGCAGTAGGTGTCTCGCCGGCCGCGCGCGGAGGGATGCGGATTCCCGGCGACGGCGTGCCGGGATCCGCGCCATTGGCGGCTCAGGGCAAATTTTTCTTCGACTCGACCCATTCCAGGAATGTGTCGCGCAATACCCGCCCTATTGGCCGGAACTTGAACCCGAATCGTCGCCACTGCCCGGACACATAGTCGTTGGTAACGAACCGGTAGACTCGGTTGGGATCGACCTCCCTGCTTTGCTTGAATTCGTCCGGCAGATCCTGCCCTCGTACGGTCACTTCGACCAGCTCGTTGTCGAACGGCAGAATATTCCATACATGCCGGGCCCGTACCGTACCCCGGCTGAGCGAGTCTCGCACGCCGCCGCGATTCATGTAGGCGAGATCTGCTCCCGTCGTCTCGCGAATCGCGCGCTCGACGAGCGCTTGCACCTCGGAGCGGCCTAGGTCTCGTGCGCACTGCGCAATATCCATGTCGACCCGCTCCGACACCTTGGACTCCCACGCTTCGACCAGGGCCTGCGTCTCCTCGTTTGCGGGGTAGCGGCTCGTCCAGACCGGGATGCGCTCCCACTCGTGTCGGACAATCCGGCTTTGCTCCGTGTCGAACCAAACATCTAGGCGTCCAAGCTCGCGTCCGTACGGGCGCAGTTTCACGCCGATCCTTCCCTCGACGACCAATTCCTCTTGCAACCCCCCGTGGTCGTGCCCGCTAACGAGCACGTCAACATCGTCGAGTTCCCGCAGCAGCAGTTCGTCCTCGTCGTCGAACAGATGGCCGAGCACGACGATCATGTCGGCCTGCTCGCGCATCTCGGCCACGACGGGCGCCAGCGAGTCGACGAGGGAATCGGCTCGCCATGGGCCCGCCTGCTCCGGCTTGATGAGGGAGGGGAGTCGCGCAGTCAGAGCCCCGATCACGGCGATCCGTACGGTCCCCGCGCGGAGTACAGTCGCTGGCTGGACCAGCGTTTGGCCCTGAGCGTTTCGGACGTTGGCTGACAGAATCGGCGCGTCGGATGCCTTGCGGAAGCTGGCGATCCTCGCCCAGCCGTAGTCGAACTCGTGATTGCCGAGGCAGTGCGCGTCGAAACCCAGGCTGTTCGCAACTTCGTAGACAGGGGTCCCCTTGAAGATGGTCGACACCGGCGATCCTTGCACCATATCGCCGGCATGCAGGACGAGCGCGTTGGCGGAGGCGGTCTTCTCCCGCTGGATGGCGGTGGCCACGTGCGCGAAGCCACCCAAGCCCCGCTCGTCAGGTAGCAGGCGGGCATGGAGGTCGTTGACGTGCAGGATCGTGACCTGTTGGATTTCCGCATGGACCCACGTCGCAAGCGAGAGCAGGAGCAGGACGGCGGAACGGACGGCCCTGGCAAATCGCATAGCCCTTCAGTGTCACATCTCTCGTCGGAGGTGCCGGGCGCACTCGAAAGGACCTCGATCACCAAAAGCGGCCACTCCGGCGAGTTCTCAGGCACAAGGGCCGCTTGCCCCCTCCGAGGCTGATTCCAACCAAGGCGCGCCCGAAGCCCTAGCCTTCGGCGAAATGGTCCGAATGTCCGCCGGTCAATGGGCGCTTTGCCTCGAACTCTGCCGGAGTCAGCTCCTTGCCTGCGCGCGCCCGCTTGCCACAGTCCGCGGTTCGGCCGGTAGCGGACTCCCACGAGCCAAATTCCCGCCCGATTCATTCCAGCGGGGGAACGATTCTCGCGTTGAATTGAGTCCACTGCTTGCGGAACGCACTCACATCCGGCTGATCGGCGTCGATCGAGCTATGGAGGGCCTTGCCGGCCAGAACGAGCGGTGCTTCCTCTTCTGGAATCCAGGCTGCCAGCTCATTCTTGCGCGCCAGCAGCGACGGATTGGCCGACAGGTTCTCCCATTCCTGGGGATCGACCGAGTGGCGATAGAGCTCCTCGCTGCCGTCAAAATAGCGGATGTAGCGCCATTCGCGCGTACGGATTGCGTAGTTGCCCCTGCCCCAAACCGTGATGGCAGGCTCGGCCCTCGCGAGGGTAGGGTCTTCGATCAACGGGACTAGGCTGACGCCATCGACGTAGGCCGGTTTCGCCAGACCGGCGAGTTCAGTCAGTGTCGGGTAGATGTCAATCAGGGACACAGCCTCGTCGCCGTGGCGACATTCGGCGGCGGCCTTGCGCGCATCCCAAATGATGAGCGGAACCCGGGTCGACTCCTCCCACAGGGAGAACTTCCGAAAGCTCCGTTTCTCGCCGAGGTGGTATCCGTGATCAGATCACAGCACTATGATCGTGCTGTCCCTGTAGCGGCTCGATTCCAGCGCTTCCAGAACACGGCCGACGTTCCAGTCGGTCCAGGAAACTGACGCCAGGTAGGCTCGCCTGACGTCCTCCCACGCGCCGTCCCGGCCATGAGACGTCCGTCAAGTCATCAGCCTTGACGGGCGGCGCTTCGATGCCGTCCTTGTAGAGGTCGAAGAAGCGCTTCGGGGCGACGAAGGGCAAGTGAGGCTTGTGAAAGCCGACGGCTAGGAAGAACGGCTTGTCATGCTCCCGGCCCAGGACTTCGATGCCGAACTGAGCCGTGACGTAGTCCCTGTGGTGTTCCAGGGGGGGCCTCGTCGGGCAGAAGGCCATCATTCGGCTGCCGCCTTCGACGTATCCGGCCTCGGGTTCGTACACTAGGGGCGGAACATGCAGCGTACACAGCGGGCGGTGAAGCGCCGCTATCGAGCCCCGAGCAACACGCACTTCCGGCTGGTGGGATGCCACCTCTACCGGACGGGAGTCGAACCCGCTGGCTCGCGATGAATGGTTTCTAGCTCATCACTCTCCTCCAATCCAGGACTTGTCCTGACGCCACAACACTCACTTCCGGCTGGCGGGGGGGGCCTGCGCCTTTGCCGGGCAGGTGTCGAACCTGCTGGCTCACGATGCAAGGTTTCAACTCATTCGCATCCTCCTTGCCGGGGCTTGCCCTGGCGCAATACAATTACCTGTAGATTCCGGATGCTGACAACACCCGAACGTTCTCCTTTCTCCGAGCCAATCACACGCAACGAAGCGTCTCGTCCGTATCCCGGACAGACTGCGGCACGGCACTCCGTAATCAGCTTGGCCTGTTCATTCGCGCAGGCCGAATTTGGGGTTCTTGCCTGGCCCGGGACGAACATCGCTCAGGTCGCGGACATCCGAACGTCGGACAAGGACTTCGAGAATCTCGAGGGGAACCCGCTGACGAGCGGCATCTGGTCCGACGATGACATCAGGTGGATAGCGGACTCGAATGCGAGCAATGACGACGGCCGGGTCGCCTGACATGGGCACAGCGCTCGACCGCGCGGGGCTCGTTGCCGGGGCGGAAGAGACTCCGGCCTGCCCATCCTGCCGCCGATGCCCACTCCCCGTCGCCATCTTGGTGTCACTGCTGGTGTCCGTTGTCGCGCCCCCGCGACTCAGCGCCCAGAACCCGACCCCTGGCTGGGTAGACGGGACGGTCGAAGTGGATCCGAGTTCGCTGAACATCAGCAAGGGAGAAACCACCAGCTACAGGTTGAGGTTGACCGAGCAACCGACCGATACCGGATGGTGGGTCCGCGTGCATGTCGACGGAGCGGTGCGCATTGACGGCAACTACGACCAGGACGGCGACGGAGAAACAGACATCAGTTGGGTGCCGTCGGTCGGCTGGGAGTTCGACCCGGACAACTGGGACGAGTGGCGAACGATTAGGATCAGCGCGACGAATGAATATGACGGCTCCGCGCCGATAATCTTCGACCACGACGTGTGGGATCACACGGCCAATTGCCCGGTCCACAACGTGGGTACCGTGAGGGTGAGCCCTGGCGACGGCGGCAACGACGTGCTGCCAGTCCTTTCTATCGAGGACGGTCGGGCCGAGGAGGGTGACGGAGCGACAGTGAGCTTCACCGTGACATTGGCGCCGCAGAGCGGATCGGAAGTCACGGTGAACTGGGCGACACGTAACGGGACAGCCACGCAGGGGGATGACTACGTGGGTGACAGCGGCACGTTGACGTTTTCTGCCCGCCAGACGTCGAAGACGATCGAGGTGGCGGTGACCAATGACGATGTGGATGAGGAACTCCTGGAGACTTTCACTGTCCAGTTGAGCAATCCGCAGAACGCGACGCTCTCCCAAGACGCTTTCAGAGCTACCGGGACGATCGTTGACGAGGACGGATTTCCATCCCTTGTTATCGCGGACTCGCAGGCCAGCGAGGGCTCGGGACGCGTCGGTTTTACCGTGAATCTGATCCCGCAGAGCGCGCAAGCCGTCTCGGTGACGTACAACACGCGTGACGTGACGGCAGCAGCCGGAGAGGACTATGTCGGCGTTGAAGACGGTGCGCTTACATTCTCCGCCGGGCAAACCTCGAGGACGATCAACGTCATCGTCACGAACGACACCCTGGACGAGGACGACGAGACGTTCGAGGTTGAACTGAGCGTCCCCGTGAATGCGGAACTGGCTGCGTCCGCGACCGCCACGGGGACCATCGAGGACAACGATGGGGAGCCCTCCCTATCCATTTCGAATGTCTCGGCGACAGAGGGCGACCCGGGCGATCCCCCCACGACAATCGATTTCACGGTTCGCTTGAACCGACCGAGCGGCAAGATCGTGACGGTGGAATACGAGACCAGCGGAGCCCCGGACGGTGGGACGGCCACGGAGGGCTCGGACTACACGAGTGCGGCGGGCACTCTCACGTTCTATCCGGCGGCAGATCCCCTCGAGACCGAGAAGATCATTTCAGTGCCGATCAGCAACGATGAGCTCAACGAAGTGAACGAGACCTTCACGGTCACGTTGAGCAACGCGGTGAACGCTACTCTCGGATCGTCCGGGACCCGGTCCGCAACGGGGACGATTCAGAACGACGACCCGTTGCCGGCCCTGCTGTTCACGAACGACACGGTCACGGCGAGCGAGGCCGACGGCAGCATCGACTTCGAGGTTGAGCTCGACAATGCCAGCGGTCGGCCAGTGACGGTTCGGTACCAAACCAGCAACGGAACAGCCACGGCCGGCGAGGACTATACGGCCAGGTCGGGCAATCTGCTGTTCGAACCGGGTCGGGCGACCCAAAAGACCGTTTCGGTGCTGCTCAAGGATGACGACGTCTTCGAGGGCGGTCCGACCGATCCCGGCGAAACCTTCACATTGACCCTGAGCGGAGCCTCGAACGCCAACCTCAACGGGCAGCAGGGAAGTGCCACAGGGACCATCACCGACGACGATTCCGACGCGAGTGAAATCCGACTGACTGTCAACCGCGAAACGATTTCGGAGGGCGCCGGCTCGCAGACCGTGGATGTGACGGCCACCTTGGTCGGCAGCGTTCGGGCCACAACCACGACAGTCAATGTGACAGTCTCGGCAAGCGGGGTCTCGGGTAGCGTGGGCTATTCGGTAAACGACGATTCGTTCCCAATCCAGATCCTGGCGGGCCAAAGCAGCGGGACGGCTAGCTTCACGTTGACTCCGACCAACAACGACGTCGACGAGACCAATGAGACGGTCGACGTCAGCGGCGCTGCGGACATCCCGGTGACTTCCGCGATCATCACGCTGACAGATAACGATGGCCCGCTGCAGGGGATCACATTGTCGGTGCAGCCAACGACAATCTCCGAGGGCGCGGGAATGAGGACGGTAACCGTCACTGCCCGGCTGGACGGTAGCGCGCAGACCTCGGACACAGTGGTCTCCATTTCGGTGTCGCGAACCGGTGCCACGGGCGAGCCGGATTTCACCACGGCGTTGCCGGACCCACCCAGCATCACGATTCCGCAAAACAGCTCGAGCGGCCAGGCGACGTTCACCCTGACGCCGACCGACGACGACGTCGACGGACCGAACGCCGTCGCGACGATATCGGGCACTTCGACGACGATGCTTCCGGGCGAAATCAGCGATGCAACTCTGACGGTGGAAGACAACGACAGCCCGTCGACACGGGTCACCCTGAGCGTGGATCAAGACGTCGTTTCCGAAGGGGATGGAATCACCGAAATTAAGGTGACCGCGACGCTGAACGGGAGCACGCGGACCGAGACGACTGCGGTAAGTGTGCAGGTGGCGGCCAGCGGGAGAGCAAACGTCGTGGGTTTCAACGCAGTTCCCGCGTCTTTCTCGGTTCAGATACCAGCGGAGAGCACGGAAGGGACGAACACGTTCAACCTGACCCCGCTGGAGGATGAGACTCGAGAAAGCAGCGAGACCGTAACGCTGAGAGGAAGCACGGCCGTTCCCGGATTGAACGTCGTTGATGCGACGCTGGTCCTGAACGATGACGACGGCGGCGCGCCGGGACAGGGGCCAACCGGGGGGGGGCGGCCGTCCCGGCCCAGTACACCTCGCCCGCCTGTGACTAGAGAGGAGGACGGCGTGACCTTCATCCCCTTCGGGGGCGGGTTGGATGACTATGTCGAGCCGGGGATCGCCAAACAGATGGGTTACCTTCGTCGGGTGAACGTGCGGCTGGCGATCTGGACCCACAAGCCCGGGTACTTCAACGGGCAGCAGATCCTGCTCTACCGGACCAGCGACCAATTGGAGGAAGAGGCGGCAGTCACGTTCTTCGTCTACATGGAGAACATCGAGACGGGCGAGCGCCAGTATCTCTCAGGCATAGGCACGTCCCCGGTGTTCAGAGAGGCCGTGACAGACTTCTACGGGAATCGAGGCCCGGATTTCCAGGTCGGCCCGCTCGAATCGGCCCAGAGGCAATTGATTTGGCACGGCACGGCGTCCGAACCCGGTCGATGGCAGTTCGTCGCCGAAGCACGCAATTCTGATACGACACAACTCCTTCGCAGAGCTTACGCCAAATTCGTCATCTCAGAGCGTCCTCCCGTGAAAGTAAACCCGTCAGGCGCCCAGACATCGATCACGGAGAGCACGACATGGAGCACCGACACGCTTTATCGGATCCAGAATTCGGTGACGGTCGAGTCCGGGGCAACACTCACGATCGAAGCGGGGACCTTGATCCGTGCGTCAGGGACTGACGCGTCCATCATCGTCGAGAAAGGCGGTCGAATCGTGGCGAACGGCCGCCGGGAATCGCCTGTGGTCATGACATGCGACGAGCACGTCGGGTACCGAGCGCCCGGGTGCTGGGGTGGCCTGATCATTCGCGGAATCGCGCCTGTCGGTACGGCTTCAGTTAGCGACTCCGATTCCATGGCTGATGCGGAGCCTGCGTATGGAGGCAACGATCCGAACGACTCGAGCGGGGTCCTTCGGTTCCTTCGCGTGGAGTTTGCCGGAGCGGCGGCCGAGGGCGCCGCAAAGCGGCCTCCGGCAGTCGGGCTGTACGGTGCAGGCTCCGGCACCGTGATCGAGCATGTCCAGGTGCACGAAGCGGCGGGCGACGGGATTGCGTTCCGAGGGGGCACGGCGTGGTGCCTGTCGTGCGTATCGAGCGGTGCGGGCGGCAATGCGCTGGACTGGGCGCAAGGCTGGAGCGGCTCAGTCCAGCACGTGTACATCCATCAGGACGCTCAGGGCGAGCACGCAATCCATGCGAGCGGCGCCGGCGGGAGCTCGAGTACGCAGCAGGGGATAAGCCCGAAGGTCTACAACGCTACCTTAGTCGGGTATCGGCCGATTGAAATGGAAACCTCGACGTCAGTCGGGATCGTGGTTCGCGACAGCGGGGAGCTTTTTGCCCGGAACGTGCTCGTCACGGGTTTCAGCGGCGGAGCTCTGCAGGTGGTCGGCGAAGGCACGGCCGCCCCCTTCATCAGCGGCGAGAGCAGCATCAAGAACGCTATCGCTTTCGAATCCGGAGGTTCCGACGGCCCCGTCGACATTGAGGGCGATGCCGGCCAGAACATCGAGTTCAGAGTCGTGGACCCGATGCTCTTCATCGCCCGGTACGAAGCAAACCCCTACCCGAGCCCTGATTTTGGTTCCGCAGCTCTCGAATTCGGCGTCGCGGCGGTACCTCCGTGGAATGGCATGCAGTCCAGGTCGGCGCAGTACATCGGCGCATTCGGTTACAAGAACTGGCTCGAGGAGTGGACGCACTTCGGGCCCGAGCAGGACTACAGGATCCCGTAGCGCGGGCCCTTCGCATCACCTAGCGAACAGCCGGGCGGCTGGACCCGAAGATTCCCGAAGCCAGGGCGAATCCCCTCTTGCCAGCGTTCCTGCGTCGACCCTCCGACTCCGCTGTAGTCGAAACGGCCGCAAACACTTGGATCTCACAGCCGGCGTTCGCTCGAGCCAGGCGGGACTTCGCAGGCGAGCACCTCGCGCACCTCAGAGTTAGAGTCGAACTGGCGCGGCTTCCCGAGTCTCTTCCGTCGGGTCGGTGCAGAGCGTTTCATAATCGGGAAAAGCCATGAGCAGACAAGCCGTTGAATCGCTGATCCGAGGGGCCTCATCCGCGCGAAAGCGGGTCTATGCTCCGTATTCCAGATTCAAGGTGGGCGCGGCGATAAGGGACGAGAATGGCACTGTGCATACCGGCGCGAACGTCGAGAACGCCGCCTATGCAGGTCCGGAACCTGTCCCCGCACACCCAGACGCCCTACATCGGCCAGGTGTCCCGGTTCGCCCGCCATTTCGGCCGCTCGCCCGAGCAGCTGGGCCCGGAGCAGATCCGGGCCTACCAAGTGTTCCGCGCGACCGAGAAGAAGCTCGCCCCCGGCTCGATCGCCGGCGCGGTTGCCGCCCTGCGCTTCCTCTATCGCGTCACCCTGGAAAAGGACTGGGACGTCGAGCAGGCCTTCCCCGCCCCCAGGCAGCCGCAGCAGCTGCCGGTCGTCCCCAGCCCCGACGAGGTCCGGCGCTTCCTCGCCAGCGTGCGAGACCGCTCCCATCGCGCCATCCTGACCGCCTGCTACGCGGCCGGCCTGCGCATCTCCGAAGCCATCAGCCTGCGCCCGGCCGACATCGACAGCGAGCGCATGGTCATCCGCGTCGAGCAGGGCAAGGGCGCCAAGGACCGCTACGTCATGCTCTCGCCCCGCCTGCTGACGCGTGGCAAGCCGCCACCGACCGCTCCGGTCCGCCAAGGCCGGCGGGGGCGCCGCCGGAATGCCCGCGACGGGGCGGAAACAGAGCATTCTCGCGTTCCCGACCGGATCCTCGAGTATTTCCCGATCCGGCCCCAAACGCCAATCCGAGCTGTTTCGGCCCGGATCCGCACGGAAGGGGCGTTCTCAGGACCTCATGGACGGGTTTTGCGGCTCGCGGCAGGGCTGCACGGCGGCCCAAGTCGTCTGCGGCCACGCCCTGCTCTTTGCCGGGCATTTGGAGGGGCCCCACCTGCTATGCGTGAGGCGCTATGATATGCTTAGTGGCGATCAGTCATGTTCGGCACGGTGGCATCAGGCGGTTCTTTGAACGGGGTGATGCACGGCGGCTGCACCCAGCGCACGTCGCACGTATCGGGCGTATCCTTACTGCCCTCGACCGAGACGACGCTCTGGAGGTGCTCTCGGCTGTGACCTTCCGGCTACACCCGCTCAAGGGCGACCGCAGGGGCCTCTGGTCCGTGCGGGTGTTTGACAATTGGGGCATTGTCTTCCGTTTCGAGGACGGGCAAGTGTTCGACGTGGACCTGACGGACTACCGCTAGGAGGACAACATGACTGAGAGCGACGGCAACGTACGCTATGACGCTTGGCTGCGGCGGAACCCGCCCCACCCGGGCGGCTACATCGGCGATTGGATGGAGGCTGCGGACGGAACCCGCATGACAGTCATCGCGGCTGCCGCTCGCCTGGGCATCTCGCAACCCGCCCTGTCCCGTGTGCTGAATGGGCGCGCCAGCATCTCGACCGCGCTGGCCCTGAAGCTGGAAGCGGTCGGGTGGGGCAAGGCGGATATGTGGAACAGCATGCAAGCTCACTACGACCTCGTGCAGGAGCGCAATCGCATCGGCCAGTGGCCGCCGGATCCCACAAGAGAGGATGTGTCGGAGGCAGCCTAACACGTCGCCCATCGGGCCTGATAGCTGGCGTGGGGCCGTGAGTGCGCGACATGAATGTGGAGGATTTCGGGAATGATACTCCCGTGCCCGACTCCCTCCACGATTTCCAATCCCAGCGCGACGCCCTGCTCCAGCGACTCCTCTCCCTCGGTGACTTCCGCCCCGGCTCCATCTCCGCCACCAGGGGCCGTTGCGGCAAGCCCGCCTGCCCCTGCCACCAGCCTGGCCATGGCCCCCATTGGCGCCTCACCTACAAGCGCCATGGCAAGTCCGTCTCCGAGAGCCTCCCCAACGAGGCTGCCCAGCGCAAGGCCGAGCGCGAAATCGCCGCCTGCCGCGAGTTCCAGCAACTCTCCCACCAGCTCCTCGACGCCGATCTCGCCATCTGCCGCCAGTGCCCCGCCGTTGCGGGCGAGGCCAGCCGTGAGCCGCTGAAAAAACGGCCCGCGCGATCCAGAACGAAGTCGCGCTCGAAGTCGGACGCTTCCTGAACGTGATCTCCGCCGCCCGGCGCAATACTGGGGCCTTCGACCTGGAAGCGCTGGAGCAGACCAGCCGCTCGGCCATGCAGCGGGCCGGCGCCGCCTTGCTGGCCACTCTGCTGGGCGAGGACGAGTCGCAGGAGCCGCGCACTCCCCGCCCGTGCCCTCATTCCGCCCGGTAACCGGAACCAGCGCGTGCGCTCGGCGGCATCTTGCGGCGGTAGTTTGCTATTCTCCCGCCCATGAGATGCGCCCGCTCAGAGTCCGCTGCCAATGGGCGCGCCCAGGTGTTCCGCGCCGCCTGCCTGCTCGGCCTGCTGGCGGTCGCTGCACTGCCTGCCACGGCGCAGGGCGAACTCGCGTACCGGGCTGTCGAGGGCTGGGGGCAGTTTCCCGCCGACTACGAGCCTGGCGCTGGGATGGCCGTCGCGGTCGACCTCCAGGGAGGCGTCTGGTTCTACAACCGCGGGTCACATCCGGTCGTCCAGTTCTCCAGCGACGGGAGCCTCGTGCAAGCGTGGAAGGAGGACAAGGAGCGGTCTCTTCACCAGACAGCGGCGCACGGGATGGCCATCGGGCCGGACGGCGGCGTCTGGCTCGTGGATCGCGAGGCGAACACGCTGTTCAAGTATTCCCAGGCGGGCAGGGCGCTGCTGACGATCGGCAGCTTCGCCGCCCGGCAGGGAGACAACGAAGCCCGGTATGCATTCAATTTCCCAGCCGGCGTCTCGCACGACAGCTCGGGCCGGGTCTACGTGGCCGATGGCTATCGCAGCACCCGCATCGCGAAATACAGTCCGGAAGGCGAATACATTTCCCATTGGGGCGGGCCCGGCGATGCGGCCGGCCAGTTCGATTTGGTTCACGGCGTCGTATTGGATGACGCAGGGCGGGTGTACGCGGCCGACCGGGGCAACAAGCGCATTCAGGTGTTCGATTCCGACGGCAAGCACCTCGCCACTTGGAACGGGCTTGGCACCCCTTGGAACGTTGCCGTCGACCGTGCCGCGAATGTCCTCTGGATGTGCGACGGGGATGTCGGCCGGATCACGAAGCTCTCGCTCGACGGCACTGTCCTCGGATGGTTCGGATCGGACGGGCAGGCACCGGGCCAGCTGCATCAGGTGCACAGCATCGCCATCGATTCCAGTGGGGCGATCTACGCTGCCGAGACGGTCAACCAGCGGATCCAGAAGTTCGTGCCGGCACCCTGACCGGCGGGTCCGGCACGCTGCCGTGCCGAGCGTCCGGGGCCGACAAGGTTTGTTCGAGACCCTTCGCGCCGGACGGCGATGTATGTTGTCCGGCCATTCTGCGAGTGCCCGAGGCGTGATGGTATGTTACCTAGTGACGTGACCCGAATCTTCGCGATAGCGCTCGCGATGGCCGCCGGGATTGCTCCGGCCGTCGCGCAATTCTCCGACTTCGAGCCGAGCAGGCTTGCCAGTGGCAAGCCGGATCTCAACGGCATCTGGCAAGCCATAGCCCAAGTTCGCCAGATTGCGACTTGGAAATTCTGCAAGTCATTGACAGATCAGGTGTTGTGAGACAGTCCAGAGGTCACTTGGCACTACATTTTGCGGATTCTGCTACTTGGCGTATTGAATCTGCCGACGATGAATCCGCGGTGTGAGGCCCGCCGCTCGCGCGATCTGCCAGGCCTCCGGCTCCGGTCGCACGTCTTGCCGGATTGCGAGCAGCCTGCCACCCTGCTCCTGGAGTGTTGTCGTGAGTCGCACCCAGTTCTGCAGGCGGTCCCGGATCGACTTCCAGCTCAGGTGCAGCCCATGAGCCTGCAACCGGGTGCGGATCAGGTGCACCCCGTGGTAGGCCAGCACCGCGACGAACAGATGGGCGGATACGCGCCGGTCCAGCCGATGAAAGACGGGCCTCAGGCCCAGTTCCGATTTCAGGCTGCGAAAGGTCGACTCGACTTCGGTGAGCTCCCAGTAGGCACGCAGCACGCGTTCCGCATCCCAGTCCGCATGGCTGGTTCGCAGCACATACGCCCCGGCCGTCTCAGCGGCCAGCGCGTGGCTGGGCTTGCGCGTGAAGGTGACGGCAGCGGCCTTGCCGGCCTCCCCCGGGCTGACCTGCACCTCGTAGTGGCCGGCGACCTTGGAGTAGCGCTCGGCGAGCCGCCCGAGCTTGCGCTGCACCTTCTCGAGATTCTTCAGGCGCCCTTGGATTGACAACCCCTTGTGCAGATTCGTCAGGTCCTGCTCGTACTTCTCCCGCTTGCCTGCCAGGATCGCTTCGGCCGTGAGCCGGCGTGCCTCGCTGACCGCATACACCCGCAACTCGCGCGGACCCTGCTGGACGCGGTCTGCCCCGCCCGCGTCCCCCGCGGCTTCCCCGCACGGGTCGCTGGCCAGCGGCCAGGCCCGCACCTCGTAACCGCCCCGGGTGCGCACCACCGCCGCCGGATCGCCCTCCGGAGGCTCCGGCCTGGCCTCGCGGCTGACCGCGATCCAGTCCCAGCCCTGCTCGCGCAGCCAGGTCAGGTTGGCCTCGCTGGCGATGCCCGCATCCAGGACCACCGTCGGCCGGCACCCCTCCCCGGCCTGCGGGCCGGCCAGCCGCGTCAGCGCGTCCTGCAGCGTGCCCGGTTCCGACACGTTGCCGGCCAGCACCTCGCAGCGACGCGGGAACCCGGCCCCGTCCAGTGCCAGCGCCAGCGTCACCAGCGGACAGTCGGAACGCTTCTGTTTCGAGCGCCCGAAGCGCCGCAGCGTCTTGTTCTCGCGCCCGGTGTAGTGACAATTGGTCAGGTCGTAGAAGACCACCGTCGCAGGCAGCTCCAGCAGTTCCCTCTCGCGCGCGAAGAGGCCCTCCTGCAGCAGCTCGCGATGTTTCCACAGCAAGTCGTTGGTGCGGTAGAGCTTAGCGAGCGAGACGCCGGAGCCGTGGTCGAGGCCGAGCAGCTCGAGCGTGGCACTGGCCTGCTCCAGCCAGCGCTGGGCCTCGCGCTCGCTGGAAGGGTGCAGCATGCGCGCCAGGACCAGGGCGGAGGCAATGCGGGCGTCGCGCGAGGAGACGCCAGCCTGCTGCAGCAGGGGAGCGAAGCCGAGTTCGTCGAGGGCGTGCAGGCAGAGCCGCTCGGCACCGGCCGAGCGGCTGTGTTCATGGGCGAGGGAGTCGAGGCGAACGGTGGCGAGCGGGTCCAGGGAGTCGGAAGCGGGGCTGGCGAAGCCGCGAGCGCGCAGTTGCCGGACCAGGTTCTCGGCGGCAGCAAGGACTGCGGGGTCGGCAGCGAGCAAGGGGGCCTGCCCGCGGAGGAGGTCTTGGGCGAGGGAGGTGACGGCGGGCCAGAGAGGCTTGGGCACATCGTAGCGGGCGCCGAGGTTGAGGAGGGTTTTCTGCTGGACCGAGGAGCCGACGCGCTGGGAGTGGACGAGGCGGAAGCTGAAGGCGGGCTTGCCGCCGGAGGAGTGGGTACGGGTGGCACGGATGAACACGGTGGGGGGCTGCTGGACCGAGGGTGGCACAGGGCGGAGGGGGAAGTCAAGCCATTCAAGAAGAACTTGGCACTACATTGACTAGTAATAATCAAGTTAGGAAATCTAAAGCAACAAATAGCGAATATTGTGAGTTTATACATTCGATTCTGCGCCGAAACGTACCCGAACCCCCAGAAGAACAGACACGATCTCAGCCCGAAAACCGCGAAAGTGTAGAAGTTGGGATAGGCTCTGCCCACTACGAGGTGGAGCGCCACGTGGCCCGGCCCTCGTTGATGCTGAGGGAAGGCCCGCACGGGCCCCTCCCCGCGGTGCCCGTGCTCGCGCTCGGGGCCGTCGGCTCCGTGCCGGGCGGCATGGGCGTTGTCGAAGGCGGCAAGATCCCATACACGCCGGAAGCCGCGGCGAAGCGGGAAGAGAACCGCGCGCACTGGATCGAGCGCGACCCCGAAGTCAAGTGCTATCTCCCGGGCGTGCCGCGCGCAACGTACATGCCGTTTCCGTTCCAGATCTTGCAGAACGAGGCGTCGGTATTCATCGCGTACGAGTTCGCCGGTGCGGTTCGAGACATTTACATGCAGGATGTCGGGCCGGCCGAGACCGATTCCTGGATGGGCCAGTCGGTCGGACGGTGGGAAGGGGACACGCTGGTCGTGGAGGTCAGCGGGTTCAACGACCAGACGTGGTTCGACCGCTCCGGGACGCACCACAGCAGCAAGCTCCGCGTGGTCGAGCGGTACACGCTGAGCTCGCCGAATCACATCCAGTACGAAGCCGAGATCGAGGATCCGGAAGTATTCACGGGTCCATGGAAGATTTCCCTGCCGTTGTACCGTCGGATGGAAAAGGACGCGCGGATCATGGACTTCAAGTGCGTCGAGTTCGTCGAGGAAATGATCTTCGGCGAGTACCGGCGCAAGCCGCTCGAGAGGTAGAACAGGGCATCGAAGTGGGCAAGGAATCGCGTTCCTCTGCAAGCGCCTCCCCGCGTGCGGGGATTCCAGCGCTGCCGCTGCGCGCGCCGGCCGGCCGCCCCGTGGATCGATCGCCCCCCCAACCAGCTGTACAGCTGAGCAAGACGGAGCACCTGTCATGTTGAATCGAATCCTGATCGCTTGCTGCGTTCTCGCGGTCGCCATCTCGCCTGCAGGGGCAGCGGAGACCGCAGGGACGCCTTCCGGGCAGCCCGATCTTTCGGGCACCTACGACATCGCGACGCTCACTCCATTGCAGCGGCCCGCGAAATACGGCGATAAGCTGACGCTAACCGACGAGGAAGCCGCCGAGATCGCTCGTACGGAAGCGGAGTACATTGCCAGGCGGAACGCCGCCACGGATCCCGAGAGGGATGCGCCTCCTGAAGGCGGCGACGGCTCGACCGGCGCTGCCGGCAACGTGGGGGGCTACAACGCCTTCTGGATCGATCGCGGAAGCGGGGCCTACAAGATCGACGGAAAGTGGCGCACGTCGATCATCACGGACCCGAAGAACGGACGCCGGCCGGAGATGACGCCCGCCGCGAAGAAGCGGGCGGCGGCGCGGGCCAAGCTGTACCGCGAGAACACCGGCGAAGCCTGGTGGATCAAGGAAGGGATCGATCCAGGGCCCTATGACGATCCGGAGCTGAGGCCGCTGGCGGAACGCTGCCTGCTCGGGTTCGGCTCGACGGGCGGGCCGCCGATGCTCCCGGTGCTCTACAACAATCTCAAGCGGATCGTCCAGACCGAGGATCACGTCATGATCCTCGTCGAGATGGTCCACGACGCGCGCATTATCCGCATGAACGCCGAGCACGCGCCTTCGGACGTGCGCAGCTGGCTGGGTGATTCCGTCGGTCGCTGGGAAGGCGACACGCTGGTCGTCGACACGACAAACTTCAGCGACCGGCCCGCCCTGTCGGGAGCCACGCGCAACCTGCACGTGGTCGAGCGCTTCAAGCGCATCGACGCGGGCACGCTGCTGTACAGCTTCACAGTCGAGGACCCGACCGTCTGGACCGCGCCGTGGAGCGGCGAGTACATCTGGCCCGCGACCCGAAGCAGGGTCTACGAGTACGCCTGCCACGAGGCGAACTATTCGTTCGGAGGCATTCTTCGCGGCGCGCGGATCCTAGAGTCCGACGTGCTCGGGAAGTCCGATGACGACTAGCCAGAGCCCATGCGATACGAGGAACAACATCCCATGACCAGAGAATCGACACCGAAGAGCCTTTCCCCCGTCATTGCCGCTATTGCGGGCGCGGCCCTCCTGCTGGCCGCTGTCGTGCCGGTCTACGCCCACCACGCCTTCGGGGCCGAATTCGACCCCAACCGGCCGCTGATCCTCAAGGGGCCCGTGGTACGGGTCGAGTGGGTGAACCCTCACACTTGGATCCATGTCGAGGTGACAACCGAGGACGGCAACAAGGAAGTCTGGATGGTGGAGGGTGGAACGCCCAACAGCCTGCTTCGCCGCGGTCTCAAGCGAGACACAATCAAGATCGGCCAGGTTGTAGTTGTTGACGGCTACCAGGCCAAGGATCGCTCTAACCGCGCCAACGGCCGGGATGTGACCTTCGAGGACGGCCGCAAGTTCTTCCTGGGCTCGTCCGGGACGGGCGCTCCTTACGACAAGGAGCGGCGGGGGCAGTAAGGGTCGCGCTGGCCGAGCGCGGAGGGATGCGGATTCCCGGCCACGGCGTGCCGGGACCCGCGCCATTGGCGGCTCAGGGCAAATATTTCTCTGACTCGACCCATTCCAGGAATGTGTCGCGCAATACCCGTCCGGTTGGCCGGAACTCGAACCCGAAGCGTCGCCACTGCCCGGACACATAATCGTTGGTAACGAACCGGTATGCTCGGTTGGGATCGACCTCCCTGCCTTGCTTGAATTCGTCCGGCAGATCCTGCCCTCGTACGGTCGCTTCGACCAGCTCGTTGTCGAACGGAAGAATGTTCCATACATGCCGGGCCCGTACCGTACCCCGGCTGAGCGAGTCTCGCACGCCGCCGCGATTCATGTAGGCGAGATCTGCTCCCGTCGTCTCGCGAATCGCGCGCTCGACGAGCGCTTGCACCTCGGAGCGGCCTAGGTCTCGTGCGCACTGCGCAATATCCACGTCGACCCGCTCCGACACCTTGGCCTCCCACGCTTCGACCAGGGCCTGTGCCTTCTCGTTTGCGGGGTAGCGGTTCTTCCAGACCGGGATGCGCTCCCACTCGTGCCGGACAATCCGGCCTTGCTCCGTGTCGAACCAAACATCCAGGCGTCCAAGCTCGCGTCCGTACGGGCGCAGCTTCACCACGATTCTTCCATCGACGACGAGCTCCTTTTCCAATCCGCCGTGGTCGTGACCGCTGACAAGCACGTCGACATCTTCGAGCTTGCGCAAGACGAGCTCATCCTCGTCGTCGAACAGGTGGCCTAGGACGACAACCATGTCGGCCTGCTCGCGCATCGCGGCCACGACCGGGGCCAGGGACCCGATCAGGGGATCGGCCCGCCACGGACCGGACTGCTCCGGCTTGATCAGGGAGGGGAGTTGCGGAGTGAGAGCCCCGATCACGGCGATCCGCACGGCCCCTGCGCGGAGTACAGTCGCTGGCTGGACCAGCGTGTCGCCCTGAGCGTTTCGGACGTTGGCGGACAGAATCGGTGCGTTGGCTGTCTCCCGGAAGCTGGCGATCCTCGCCCAGCCGTAGTCGAACTCGTGATTGCCGAGGCAGTGCGCGTCGAAACCCAGGCTGTTCGCGACCTCGTAAACAGGGGTCCCCTTGAAGATGGTCGAGACCGGCGATCCTTGCACCATGTCGCCGGCATGCAGGACGATCGAGTGGGCAGAGGCGCTCTTCTCGCGCTGGATGGCGGTCGCCACATGCGCGAAGCCACCCAAGCCCCGCTCGTCAGGCAGGAGGCGTGCGTGGAGGTCGTTGACGTGCAGGATCGTGACCTGTTGGATTTCCGCATGGACCCATGTCGCAAGCGACAGCAGGAGCAGGACGGCGGAACGGACGGCCCTGGCAAATCGCATAGGCCTTCAGTTTCACATCTCCCGTCGGACGTGCCGGGCGGATGCGAAAAAACGTAGATCGCCTAACGGGGCCATCCCGGCGAGTTTTCAGGCACAAGGGCCGCTTGCCCCCTCCGACGCTGATTCCAATCAAGGCTCCGCCTAGGCGCGCCCGAAGCCCAAGCCTTCGGCGAAATGGTCCGAATGTCCGCCAGTTAATGGGCGCTTTGCCTCGAACCCTGCCGGAGTCAGCTCCTTGCCTCCGCGAGCCCGCTTGCCACAGTCCGGGGTTCGGCTGGTAGCGGATGCCCACGAGCCAAATTCCCGATCGATTCATTCGAGCGGGGGAACGATTCTCGCATTGATTTGAGTCCACTGCTTGCGGAACGCACTCACATCCGGCTGATCGGCGTCGATCGAGCTATGGAGGGCCTTGCCGCTCAGAACGAGCGGTGCTTCCTCTTCTGGAAGCCAGGCGGCCAGCTCATTCTTATGCGCCAGCAGCGACGGATCGGCCGACAGGTTCTCCCATTCCTGGGGATCGACCGAGTGGCGATAGAGCTCCTCGCTGCCATCAAAGTAGTGGATGTAGCGCCACTTGCGGGTACGGATCGCGTAGTTGCCCCTGCCCCAAGTCGTGATGGCAGGCTCGGCCCTCGCGAGGGTAGGGTCTTCCATCAGCGGGACTAGGCTGGCGCCATCGACGTAGGCCGGTTGTGCCAGACCGGCGAGTTCGGTCAGTGTTGGGTAGATGTCAACTAACCAGTGTCTGCGACACTTGCCATATGCGCCCGATCCGCCCCATCTTCACCCGCCGGAAATCGCCAAAACCCGTTGGATATCCGATTTTCGGCGCAGGATATCAATGAAATACGGATTTTCGGCGCAGGCACTATATACAAGCGACGCCACGGAAATGAAACGCCTGCCGTGGCGGTTGGCGATGGCTTTCAGCGAGCGAATCTCGTCGTCCGACATCGCAATCACGTTCTTGCCCCAGGCGGTCCGGATCTCGAGCTCGGGGATCCCGAGCTCGACAGCCGTTTCGCAGACTCTCCCGAAGTCCTGGGACAACTCGTCCGTGATGATGCCAACCGGGAATTCAGCCATGACAGTCCATCCTATCGCAGGCTCCCTGCCGTCGCCGACGAGCGCATCCCTGCCTATCGGTCCAGGATGTAGGCCCCTTGAGATGGCTCTCTCTCGAACCCGACAACCCGCAGGTTGTCTCCGAAGGCGGTCTCGAACTGCTTGCGAACCCGGTCTTGGATCACCGCAGCTTCCGGGCGGGGCAGTTGTGATATCCGTGCCGGGATCTCGATGCGCATCGCGCCCTGCCCGCGGTCGGGCCGCCTTCCGGCTAGGCATTCGATGACCGAAGGGCGGCTCAGGTGCCATGCCGCGACCAAGCGGTCGGTGGGGAGCGAGCCGTGCAGCTCGCTCGAGGTGACGCCATAGAAGTTCGGAAGGTACGCCTCGATCGAGGTGCCGAGCTTCTCGATGTTGAAGTAGGCGTTGCGCGCCTGCAACGGGTCGAACGTCCACTCGATGAGGTCGAGCCCTGCGGCGAGCGCTTCCTCTCGCTGCCGCAGCTTCAGTTTGCGCCCGATGCCGAGGTTGTGGATGGACGGGTCCACGCCCGCCATGTGGCTGTGCCAGTATGCCTTCCGATTCGGCTTGAACGCCGCGAACGCCAGAGTGTAGCCCACAAGGTCGTTCCCTAGGAACGCCCCTAGCGACGACCCGCCGATGTGCTGGAACACTCCGAACAGCCGCGATGCGACGGTGTCGGTTTCGTCGAAGCCCCAGATCAGATTCTGCAGCCTTAGCGTCGCGTGGAACTCTTCAAGCGATTCGAGCGGCCGGATCTCGAGATTCCTCAGGTCTGCTTGGCTCTCTGCCATAACGCTTCCAGCTCGTCGGGATCGCAGTCCCCGAGGGTCCGCCCGCGCCCGGCAAGCTCTTGCTCCATCGCTCCAACCCGGCCTCTGAACTTTGCGTTCGCCCGTCTTAGCGCGAGCTCCGGGTCCACGCCTGCGAAGCGGGCCACGTTCACCGCCATGAACAGCAGGTCTCCGACCTCGTCCTCGATCAGATCCAGATCCCCGGACCGCCGAGCCTCGCCGACTTCGCGGAACTCCTCTTCGATTTTGGCGCCCATGTCCTCGAATTGCTGCCAGTCGAAACCCGCTTTGGCCGCCTTCTTGCCCACCTGGCTGGCTTCGAGCATTGCTGGCTGGTTGCGAGCAACGGTGTCCAGCAGCCCGGAATCGGAGCGGCCGGGCTTCTCCTGCGCCTTGATTTCGTCCCAGCGCAGCTTGACATCTTCCGCGGTCGCCAGCGATTCCGACTCGAACACGTGTGGGTGCCTGCGGACGAGCTTGTCGTTGATGCAGCGAAGGACTCGCTCGATATCGAATAGCCCCTGACTGCTGGCTATCTCTGCCTGAAAGACGACCTGGAGCTGGAGATCGCCGAGCTCTTCCGCCAGTCCGTCCCAATCCTCCCGGTCGATCGCATCAAGCACCTCGTAGGTTTCTTCGACGACGTACCTTCGCAAGCTCGCCAGGGTCTGCTCCCGGTCCCAAGGGCAGCCGTCCGGCGAACGCAGCTTGCGCATGATCCCTAAGAGCTTCGAGAATTCCTGCGCAGCCACGGTCATCGCCGAGACTCCCATGGTACCGGGCGGGCCCCGCACGGACCCTCCGTTCCATTCGGGTGCGCCGAGCGCTGCCGGCTGCTCGAAGTGGCATTCGCCGCATCGCTGCCGAGGCGCTCGCGGTCCACTCTGGCATCGAAAGACAAAGGGTGGTCGGCCACGAGTCCCTGTGCTACCTTATTGCTCGATCCGACCATGACTTACACCATTCGAGGGCTTTTCACGGCGGTCGTGACGGCGGTTCTATTCGGGGCTTGCTCGGCCGAGGCACCTAAGGCCAAGCCGAACATCCTGTTCATCGCCATCGACGACCTCAACGACTGGGTCGGGCCTTTGGACGGGCATCCCCAAGTGCAGACGCCCCACATGGATAGGCTCGCTGCCCGGGGCACGACCTTCTACAACGCTCACACCCAAGCCCCTCTCTGCAATCCGGCGAGGACCAGCCTCATGCTAGGTCGCCGGCCGTCGAGCACGGGCATCTACGGCCTGGCGCCCTGGTTTCGCGAGGTTGAGGCCTTGAAGGACATCGAGTCTCTCCCCCAGTTCTTCGCGCGGCACGGGTACACCACGCACTCGACCGGCAAGATCTACCACGGCCGGTACGGGCGGGGAGATGACGACACTGAGTTCCAGGTTCTAGGGCCGCCGTCCGGCGTCGGTGCCCGGCCTGACGAGAAAATGGTCCAGACTCCTCAAAATCATGCCCTCATGGATTGGGGTACGTTCCCCCACAAGGACGAGGACAAGGGCGACTGGGCGGTCGCTAGCTGGGCCGTCGAGCAGCTCGAAGGCCCGCTCAGCGGCCCCCAGGAGCAGCCGTTCTTCCTAGCCTCCGGGTTCTTCCTGCCGCACGTCCCGTGCTACGTCACCCAGGAGTGGTACGACATGTACCCCAAGGATTCCGTGCAGATCCCGGAAATCCGCCGCGACGACCGGGAGGACACGCCCCGGTTCAGCTGGTACCTGCATTGGAAGCTTCCCGAGCCGCGGCTGAAGTTCCTCGAGGAGGCGGACGAGTGGCACAACCTCGTCGCGTCGTATCTCGCCTCGATCACCTTCGTTGACAGTCAGGTCGGGCGGCTCCTCGACGCTCTCGAGGCCAGCGGCCACGCCGACAACACGGTCGTCGTGCTCTGGTCGGACCACGGGTGGCATCTCGGCGAGAAGCTCATCACTGGCAAGAACACCCTCTGGGACCGCTCCGCGCGCGTGCCGCTGATTTTCGCTGGTCCGGGGGTGTCGCAAGGGGCCCGGGTCACAAGCCCGGCCGAGCTGCTTGACATCTATCCGACTCTTGTTGACCTAGCGGGCCTGCCATCGCAGGAGGGTCTCGAGGGGCACAGCCTCCTGCCGCAGCTGCACGACGCCAGCGCTCCGCGCGAATGGCCCGCGATCACGACTCACAACGCCGGGAACCACGGCGTACGCTCCGAGCGGTGGCGCTACATCGTCTACGCGGACGGCAGCGAGGAGCTGTACGACATGGAGAGCGACCCGCAGGAGTTCGACAACCTGGCAGGGGACGCCCAGTACGCGGAGGTCATCGCCGAGCACCGGAAGTTCCTTCCCGGGTCCGACCTGCCGCCCGCCCCCGGGAGCCGGGCCCGGGTACTGACCTACGACGAGGGCCGCGTGGTCTGGGAAGGAGCGGACGTCGGAGAGAACGACCCGATTCCAGAGCTTTGAGTCAGAATGGGAAGAGTTGTCTGAATCCGTACTCGGGGTGATCCCCGCCCGCTTCGCTTCCCGTCGCTTCGAAGGCAAGCCCCTCGCCTCGCTCGGCGGCAAGCCTCTAGTCCAGCACGTGTACGAGCGCGCCTCGGAGTGCGCGCTCTTTGAGCGCGTTGTCGTCGCGACCGACGACGGTCGGATCCAATCGGCTGTCGAGGAGTTCGGCGGCCGTTCGGTGATGACCTCGTCAAATCATCTGTCCGGCACGGACCGGGTCGCTGAAGTCGCAGCCAGCGACGATTCGGCCATCATCGTCAACGTCCAGGGCGACGAGCCGTTCGTGAATGCTAGCGTGCTTGCGCAAGTGGTTCGACCTCTGCTGGCCGCCGACGGGCCGCCGATGTCGACTCTATGCAAGAGACTCGAGGGCCCGGCCCTGCTGCGCGATCCCAACGTCGTCAAGGTTGTCGTTGGCCGGGGTGGTGATGCCCTCTACTTCTCGCGGAGCCCGATCCCGTTTCCGGGGCGGGGAGGGCTGTACGCAGCGTGGGAGCACATCGGCATATACGCATACCGGCGGGAATTCCTGCTAGCGTTCAGCCGCATGGAACCGACCGAGCTCGAGGCCATCGAGGGGCTCGAGCAGTTGCGGGCCTTGGAGCACGGGCACCGGATCGCAGTCGTCCCGACGGAGGATCATGTCGGGGTGAGTGTCGACACGCCGGAGGATCTTGAGCACGCCCGGCGCGTGTTGCGCGAGAATAGGAATGGCTGACGGGGCGCGCCCGCGCGTATTGTGGTTTCCCCCTCGGCTTCTTCTACAATAGGAAGTAGGTCGCGGCGTTCCGAGTCCCCGGAGCGCTCGCATTTTTCGGGGGTAGGAATGTCGGAACACCAGGCTGGGGGAACGGCCCGCGCTTCGCTCATCGACCGCATCAAGGCAAGCATCAAATCGGAAGGCTCCGACGAGGAAGCTCGCATCCAGTCGCGCCGTCGCATGATCGGCCTGCTGACGGGCGGGTTTCTGACAGCGAACTTCCTGATGTTCCTGCGGTTCTTCTTCCCGCGGACGATCTTCGAACCGCGGACGCAGTTCCGAATCGGCCTGCCTGCCGATTACGGGATCGGCGTGGACACGAAGTTCCAGAAGAGCAAGCGCATCTGGGTGATCCGCACCACGGACCGGCTGTTCGTGATTTACGCCAGCTGCACCCATCTGGGCTGCACGCCGGACTGGAAGCTGAGCGAGTCGAAGTTCAAGTGCCCTTGCCACGGCAGCGGCTACGACCCGGAGGGCCGCAACTACGAGGGGCCGGCGCCCCGTCCGATGGACCGCGCGTACGTGGAGCTCGACGCCCAGGGGCGCATTGTCGTCGACACGAGCGTGCTCTACCGCGAGGAGAAGGGCCAGCCCACCCAGTTCGACAACGAGGGCAGCTACATCCAGGTGTGAGGTCCGGAGGTAAGAGAGAGCATGGCTGATACCAACGACACCGACGTCAAGGCGAAGGCGGCCGCGCCGCCGGCCAATGGCGGCGGCAATGGCGCGCGCACTCTGCTGGGGGTCAAGGTCGACCCGGCCGAGATCAAGAAGAAGGCCCAGATGGACCTGAAGGCCATCCAGGAGCCGACCAAGACCGAAGTCTACAAGTCCATCTTCCGGGTCAAGCACGACCAGACGGCGCGAAGCCGAACGCTTGGCGTGCTGAGCAACGTCTTCCTGCACCTGCATCCCGCCAAGGTGAACCGCGACGCGGTTCGCTACTCCTTCACGTGGGGCATGGGCGGCATCAGCTTCTACCTGTTCTGGGTGCTCACATGGACCGGCGTGCTGCTGATGTTCTACTACCACCCGAGCAAGGTCCAGGCGTTCCGCGACGTCCTCTACCTCGAGCACGACGTGCCGTTCGGCAAGCTGCTTCGCAACATGCACCGATGGGCTGCCCACGCGATGGTGCTGACGGTGCAGCTGCACATGTTCAGGGTGTTTCTCACCGGCTCGTACAAGAAGCCGCGCCAGTTCAACTGGTCAGTGGGCGTGATCCTGCTGGTGCTGACCCTGCTGCTGTCGTTCACCGGCTATCTGCTGCCGGACGACCAGCTCGGGTTCTGGGCGGTCACGGTGGGCACGAACATGGCCCGGGCCACGCCCATGCTCGGCCACGAGGGACCGTTCGGGCCGCAACTGGGAATGACGCCCTTCAACGACGTCCGCTTCGCCCTGCTGGGCGGCTCGATCGTCGACGCGAACGCACTGCTGCGAGCGTACATCTGGCATTGCATCGCGATACCGGGCTTCGCGGCCACGTTCATGATCGTCCACTTCTGGCGCGTCCGGAAGGACGGCGGCATCTCGGGCCCCGCCCGGATCATGTTGGAAAGCGAGATCAAGCCGGTGCGCAGGTAGGCGCGCCGGACGGCAGGAATCAGCATCATGGATTGGCACCAACTCTGGACGATCGTTTCGCTCCCCGACAACATTCCCATCGTGGGGTTGATCTTCATCATTCCGTTCTTCACGTGGTACGGGCTGCGGCAGGCCCTGGCCAACGACCGCCTGGCCAAAGAGCTCGAGAGCGACCCGAGCATGGCGAAGACGCACCACCGCAAGGTGGAGCCGTTCCGGAAGGGCTGGGTGCGGGAAGTCAGCGTGTGGCCGTACCTGCTGCGCATGGAATTCCTCGCGGCAATCATCGTCACGTTCATCCTGATGGTCTGGTCGATCTCGCTGGATGCCCCGCTGGAGGAGCCCGCCAACCCGTCGCTGACGATGAACCCGTCCAAGGCGCCGTGGTACTTCCTCGGCCTGCAGGAGATGCTGGTCTACTTCGATCCGTGGATCGCCGGCGTGGTGATGCCCACGCTGATCATCGTCGGCCTGATCGTTATCCCCTACATCGACGAGAACCCGCTAGGCAACGGCTACTACACCTACAAGCAGAGGCGGTTCGCAATCTGGACGTTCATCTTCGGCTTCATCATCCTGTGGTGCTCGATGATCGTCATCGGCACGCTGATCCGCGGTCCCGGATGGATGTGGTTCTGGCCCGGCATGACCTGGGATCACAACCGGCTGATCTTCGAGATCAACCGCGACCTCCACGAGATCGTCGGCATCTCCTCGCAGCCTTGGATCGGCATCTTCGGCGGGCTGGTGGTCGGCGGCTTCGTGGTCGTTTCGGGCTACGTTTGCCACCGCATCGTTGTGGCGACCGAGTTCTCGCGCAAGATTCTTAATCGGATGTCGCTGCTCCAGTACACGATCCTGCAGGCGCTGCTGATCATCATGCTCGCGCTGCCGGTCAAGATCGCGGCGCGCCTGCTGTTCCGTATCAAGTACGTCTGGGTCACGCCCTGGTTCAACGTATAGCCGCATCCTACGCGACGGGTTTCTAGAAGCTGGGAATTTTCATGGCAGAAGACAACAAGGTTCAGCCGGATCCGATCACTACGAAGTCGTACAGCGTCCATCTGCTGGTTTCGATGCTCTTGCTGATGGCCTCACTCGTGTGGGCCGTCTACGACGAGGTCGAGGTGATGCGCCCGTACAAGGAATACCAGGCACGCTTCCAGGGCTATTACTACGGATTCCTCATGAATCTCCGACCCGAGCAAGCTGATGCTGAAGCCGAGATCCGCAATTCCCCCGAGTACCAGGATGTCAGCGCCGAGCTCGATGCGGCGGAGGGCACCGTAATGGATCGGATCGCCGAGATCGACCGCCAGGTGGGGCGCGGCGTCATCCCCCGGATGACGGCCGCCCGCAACGCCTTCCAGGTCCTGCGCAGCGAGATCGACGCCTTGCGGTACCAGATCGAGGTCTCGCACGACGAGAGCGAGAAGGAGAGTATCCGCGAGGACATCGAGGTGATCCGCGCGAGAGTTGTCGAGGTGGATCTGCCGATGGCCGACGGCTCGGGCGGCACCGAGGAGCTCGAGCTGCGATTCGAGCAGCTCGAGGCGGAGTTCCTCGGCCTCCAGAACGCCCGCGCCAGCTTGCAGCGGGAGCGCCTCGAAGCCTTGGGGGAGGCGAACCGCCTCCGCGCCGAGCGTGACGCCCTCATGGCCGACCGGCTGGTCGGACTGGGCTCGACGCAGATCGACGGCCTGATTTCCAAGATGCGCAATTTCGATATCGGCATCAAGCAGATCCACCTGATGGACATCGACCTGGTGGATCGCTGCGAATCCTGCCACCTCGGCATTCGCGAGCCTGCCGAGATCGGCCCAACCGACCTGATCTACCCAGTCTTCCAGAGCCATCCGCGCCCCGATTTGCTGGCCATTCACGATCCGGAGGCGTTCGGGTGCTCCTCGTGCCACAACGGCAACGGACGGGCCACGCGTAGCGTGACCAAGGGGCACGGCCGCCACAAGTTCTGGCTATGGCCGATGTACTTCCCGGAAAACGTGGAGGCGGGCTGCCAGCAGTGCCACGCCAAGGAGATCGTGACGCCCGGCGGCGAGACCCTGAACAAGGGACGCGAGCTGTACATGAACAAGGGCTGCTGGGGATGCCACCGCTTCGAGGGTTTCGATGCCGAGTCGGACGAGCTCACCCAGGTCCGGCAAGAGGGGCGCAACCTCGCGGCGACTCGCGACTCGAACGCCAAGGAGATGCGCGTGAGCCTCGAGCTGGGCGACACCTCGGCGGACGGCGCGACGGCGCAGATGCACTACGCGCGAGCCGAGGAACTGCGGCTGACGAATACCCGCATCGACGCGGAGATCCATAATCTCGGCGTCGAACAGACGAACCTGGCCCGCGAGGTGAAAAAGTTCGGTCCGAGCCTGAAGGAGATCAAGCTCAAGGACCGCAAGGAGTGGATCCCGGCCTGGATCAAGAATCCGCACGAGTTCCGCCCTGGCTCCAAGATGCCGGTCTTCCGCCTGCTGGACGAAGAGGTGCAGCAGATCTCGGCCTACCTGTGGCAGAACGCCTTGGACGGCGAGCTCGTCCAGCACCCGCGCGGCAACGCGGACCTGGGCAAGGAGCTGTTCGAGACGCGCGGCTGCATGGGCTGCCACTCCATCGGCGAGGGCGACGCCACCATGGGGGGATCGTTCGCCGCCAACCTGAGCCGTGTCGGCGACAAGATGAACTACGACTACATGGTGCGCTGGATCCGCGATCCGTCCGAGGTCACGCCGGACCCGGACGTGCCCGACGCGATGCGCCCCCGGCCGATCATGCCGAGCTTGCGCCTGACGGTTCCTGAGTCGCGCGACATCGCCACCTATCTGAGCGGGCAGGGAACGGGCGAGGAATTTCCGGCCGCTGACTACATGGACGATCCGGACATGGCCGCGGCCGGCTTGGAGACGATCCGACACTACGGCTGCGCCGGGTGCCACGAGATTTCCGGCCTGGAAGAGGAGGGCCGCATCGGCACCGACCTGACGGTCGAGGGCAGCAAGCCCTTGGATCGCCTCGACTTCGCCCTCAAGACCCACGAGGCGGAACGGGAGGGCTGGCACAGCCACAAGGGATTCTTCGAACACAAGCTCGAGAACCCCGCGGTGTTCGACGAGGGCAAGGAGCGCGAGCACCTCGAGCGGCTGCGGATGCCCAACTTCAACCTGAGCGCATCGGAGATCAACGCGCTGACAACATTCCTGCTGGGCGCAGTCGAGACCACCTTCCCCGAGCAGTACCGCTACGAGCCGGAGGACGCGCGCGCGGACGTCCAGGAGGGCTGGTGGATCCTGACGAGGCACAACTGCACCGGCTGCCACCAGATCCGCCCGGGCAACGTGTCGTCATTCATGTCGATTCCGCGCTACACCGACGACCCGGACTGGGCTGAGCAGCTGCCGCCGCAGCTGTACACGGAGGGAGCGCGCGTGCAGCCCGACTGGCTGACGCAGTTCCTGCGCAACCCGGCACTAAGCGAGACGGACGTTAACCGAAACGGCGTGCGCAGTTACCTGCACACCCGGATGCCGACGTTCTACTTCTCCGATCGGCAGCTCTCGAAAATCACCAGGTTCTTCATGGCCCGCGACTCGCAGCCGGTTCCGTACATGCCGGAGGGGATGGCGCCGCTGACCCAGGCCGAGCGAGCCGTCGGGCGCCAGCTGTTCACCAGCGACGCCGCGCCCTGCCTGAAGTGCCACATGACCGGCATCCCCTCGCAGGACGTCGACGCGACCGCCCCGAACTTCTTGATCGCGGCGGAGCGGCTCAAGCCCAACTGGACGTACCGCTGGCTTCTCGAGCCGGCGTCGATCGCACCCGGCACGGCGATGCCCTCGGAGCTGTTCCGCAGGGACGCGGATCGGTGGGTTTTCGATGGCGAAATCCCGGCCGCGGCCCGCAACTACGACGGTGACCACGCCGACCTGCTCACGCGGTACATGTTCCAGATGGACAACGCGGAACTGCGCCGACTGCAAGCCCTACAATGAGAGAAACACCGCTTTTTCGGAGGTAATTTGTATGTTCAACCGTAATTTTCTTGCCATCCTACTGGCTTCGGCACTGGCAATAGCCATCGCTTGCGGCGGCGACAACTACTTCGAGGAGTACGACGCCAAGTCCGGCGGCGGAGAGGCCGCAGCGCCGGCCGCAGCGATGACCAGCGTCGATGCCGCGACCGCCGCCACGGTGACCGGCATGGTTTCGTTCTCCGGAGAGGTGCCGCGCTTCCCGCCTGTCAACATGAGCGCGGAACCCGATTGCATCAAGCTTCACGGCGGCAGGGTTCCCTCCGACCGCGTGCTGGTCAGCGACGGCATGCTGAAGGACACGCTGGTGTGGGTTTCGAAGGGGCTGGAGGGAAAGCGGTTCCCCGTCCGCACGGGCGTCGTGAATCTCGACCAGGACGGCTGCCTCTACAAACCGCACGTCGTGGCGGTGCAGGCGGGCCAGGCGATCAACATCACCAATTCGGATCCGACGACGCACAACGTCCACCCGTTGCCGAAGGAGAACAGGGAATGGAACAAGTCGCAGACGTCGGGCGCGCCGGCGATCGACTACAAGTTCCCGCGGGCGGAGATGAAGATCGCGGTCAAATGCAACATCCACCCTTGGATGCAGGCTTACATTCACGTGCTAGAGCACCCGTATTTCGCCGTGACGGATTCCAACGGCGCCTTCGAGATCGGGAACTTGCCTCCGGGAACGTACACTCTACAAGCCGTTCACGCGCGGATCGGCGAGCAGGAGATTGAGTTCACGGTCGGAACCAGCGAGAGCAAGCAGGTCGACTTCGCGTTTGCGGGATAAGGCTCCGCCGCCGAATTCCCGGCATTCCACAAGTCCATGAACGGCAATCCGCAGACGACAGCGCGGGTGTCCCACTTTGCGGGCACGGCTGCGGTGCTCTCGGACTACTACGAGCTGGCGAAGCCCTCGATTGTCTGGCTGATTCTGATGTCGACGGTCATGGGCTGCTACCTCGCGGTCGATGGCTCCCTGCTTTCGGCGCAGGTCCTGCACGCCGTTCTTGCCACGGCCCTGCTTGCGGCAGGGACCGGCGCGTTGAACCAGTGGTGGGAACGCGACACGGACACCCGCATGCGACGGACCGGAGCGAGACCGCTTCCGGCCGGCCGGATCCATCCTCGCACGGCGCTGCTGTATTCCGCAGGCCTGACACTGGCGGGACTGATCTACCTGCTGCTTGCCGTGAACGCGCTCAGCTTCGCCCTCGGCGTCGGCACGGTAGTCACCTACAACTTCGTTTACACGCCGCTCAAGACCAGGACGTGGTGGTCCACGGCGATCGGGGCGTTTCCCGGTGCAGTGCCGCCCCTGCTCGGGTGGGCCGCGGTCCGTGGAAGCGTGGGGCTCGAGGCGTGGGTGCTGTACGGGATCCTCTTCCTTTGGCAGTTCCCCCACTTCTACGCGATTGCTTGGATGTATCGCGAGGACTATGGCCGCGCTGGGATCCGCATGCTCCCAGTGATCGAACCGTCCGGTGAGTCCACCGGTCGCCAGATCGTCGCCACCGCCGCCCTGCTGGTTCCGCTGGCAATGGCTCCGGCGTGGCTGGGGATGGTGGAATCGTGGTACGCGATTCCCGCTTTCCTGCTGGGGGTGGCCTACCTGGCATCCGGAGTCAGGCTCGCGAGAGAAGGCACCACTGCAAGAGCGAAGGAGCTTCTCAAGGCTTCGGTCTTGTATCTGCCCCTGCTATATCTTCTGTTGTTGATTGCAAAGCCCTAGAATTCGTATCAAGTCTTCCATGTATTGCTGGCCGGTTTCGGATCACCCACTCATTGGCATCCACGGAAGAACCAAGGGACTATGCGGGTTCATCGCCTGGTGACTATTCCGTCTTTGTGTTGAATGCTCGGGCAAGCGCTCCCCGTGCAACTGCAACTAGTCCTTCTGCTCGCAATCGCACATCGACGGCCTTGGACGCAATAGCATCCAGTCGATCCAAGTCCACTTCCGGAGGATACCCTCTGATGTGGGTTGCTCTACCCAACGGTGCAGTCGCCGTCGGAACTGTCACCGGGCAGGCATTTGCCGCTGGCTTCAACGCCAGGAGAATCCGAAGCAGCACGAGGGATTACGCAGCATCGCAAGACCATGAAGCGAATCCGTTTCCGCCACCCGGCAATCAGCCGACCATGGAGAACCCCACTGAAGCAAAGTGATGATCGAACGAGAACGCCCGTCCAATGCCGTGATTTGACATCAAGACGAAGCTGGTTGCATCAACGGCCGAGAGCTTGTGTAGGTCGCGACGAGTGAAGTAGTGCCAAGCATCGCGCAAGTCAGCTTCGGTACACGTCAGCACCCGGAAGTCTGTGATCGAATCCAGGGAGTCCTTCCACTTGAGGGCGACATCGCGAGTCACGTGTCGCTCGAAGAACGTAACAGCCTCCAAAATCACAGGCACGGACGTTACGACACGAGCGTGACTTTCTGACATCTCCTGCCATGCCGTCAATGCCCGGGCATGCAAGGGGTCGCGCCTGAGCGCCAGTGCAATCCACGCGCCCGTATCGACAAATACCACTGAGCGTGCCCGCATCAGACCTCATCGTAGATTGCATCGTGATCGACAGATGTCTTCGTCGGCATTCCGTCCCAAAGGGCTACCGGACCGTCCGAATCCCGACGGAGCCAGACGCGACGAACCGCCTCTCGCACCAAGTCCGCTACGCTCCGCCCAGTCCGCTTCGCCGTCAAACGAAGTTCCTCCAGGTCCTCATCCGGAAAATAGACTTGCGCCTTCGTCATGTATGTCAACTTAAACCGCTAAGTGACATATGTCAACCGTGGCTCCGTCGCATGCCGTGCAAATCTCCGGCGCATCCTCAGATGCTGCCGGTTCCATAGATCTGACTGAGAGAGTTGAGCCGCCAGGGATTCACGGGTGGCAGCAAGTGCGCCAGAGGGTTCCAGCTGGCCATCGCCGGATCAATCGTGGTGGGCCTTGGCCGAATGAGATTTCAGTGCTCAACGGGTTTTGTCACGCCGCCTCTGGATCCGCTTCCGTTCGGGCACGGGAAGCAGGCGTGGCGGATCACGCGCGAGACCTACCGGTAGCGCGGCGGTTCCGTGATCAGCATGGAAACGCACGGCAACACCTCGCCACCGGCGGAGGGTGCCTCGATCGCAGACGTGCTGGCGCCGTAGCTGCTTCTCGCCCCGGTCTCACGGGCCGGCCGGGCCGCGTCGACACAAGATCGCGCCCGGAATCTGCGTGACAGCACGACGGGTGTTGCTAAGGAGTTGCTCTACCGGGAAGGCTGGGTGACCTTGGCCATCCCTCGTTCCCCCGCCGTGGCTCTCCGTGCGCCACACTGCCAACATTCAGCCGCGAAACGAACACTGCATCCTCCTCGGCCCAGACAAGAATCACTCGTGTACTTTGCACGGAAACACGAGCAAATGCCTAGAACAGGCACCGACTAGTTCGCCTCGTCTCCCGTAGCTACATCCTCCATCGCTTCCGCTGGCTGCTGCAGCGCGGCCTTGGCTCCGTCCCGAATGAGGCTGCCTTCCGACGGACCCTGGAAGAACATGAATCCTTCTCGGTCACGCCAAGCCATTGGGCCGGCTAGAATCTTGCCCGCCTTCAGTGTCTCGACCTTGATCTTCTCGATCAGCGCCATGTAGCGGGGGTCGTCCCGTTTCCACCCCGTGAAGCTGCCGATGTCCCCGCTCGCGGCGAAGACGACGTCGACACCGTCAACCGCCGCGACCTTGTCGATGATATCGATGCCGGCCGGCGACTCAATCATTACCACGACCATGATGTTGTCGTTCGCTAACGCACGATAGTCCGAGCCCCAGAGGCGGCCGTACTGTCCTCCCCCCTGGCTTCGCTTCCCGCGCGGCGGAAATTTCGCGTATGTCACGCCGTCTTCGGCTTCCTTGACGCTGTCGACCATCGGCACGACGATTCCCAAGGCGCCGATGTCGGTGGCCTTCTGGATATCGCCCTCGGTCGCGGTCGGAACCCGGATGAACGGGATCGCGGGTGCGTCGCGGCAGGCCCAGATCATCTTCGCGACTTGGTCGTAGTTCAGCGGGCTGTGCTGCATCTCTATCCAGAGAAAGTCGAAGCCTGCGTTGGCCATCGAGCAGTAGACTCCGGGATCCGACGTGTTGATAGTTCCGCCAACGACTTGCTTGCCCTCGGCGAGCTTCTGCTTGACGGTATTGAACATCCGGGTCTCCTGTCCTGGAGAGAGATCTGCTGCGAGCAGCGCCAGGGGCAGGAGGCTGCAGCGGATGAGATGGCTGTATTGCATGGTGGCTCCGTGTTTGTCGCGCGGAATTCTCGTTGGCGACCGGCAACAGTATACACCGGTCCGCGGAGTTCCGAATGACGAAACGCAGTGCCTGTCGTGCGGTCGCGCAGACATCGGGGCCTTGCTGCGCGAGTTGGACGGCTGGCGGCGCAGACTCGCGCCGAATTGGGCCGCCCGGATTCCGCGGTTTGCGTGCAGCAACGGTCGCACCCAAATCCGCTGCTTGCAGCGATGCGGCTCGTAGGCTGGAAGCTCGCAACGCCACCGGACCATCCCGACACCCCCGCAAACTCTGACCCGCTCTTGAATGGATTGAGCTGACGTAACGCCAGGGCTCCCGTTCTTGGTTCTTCCTATCACTACCGATCGCTGCGGGTGTCGGCTTGACAGGCAGCCTGCCGGTCGCGTCTTCAGTTGAACTGAGATGCAGCTAACGCCGAACGAACTTCTGAACCCGCATGCCAGCGTTGACATCAACGACGTACACCGCGCCATCGGCTCCGACCGCGATGTCGTGCGCCCAGTAGAACTGACCGTCTTGACTGCCGTACGATCCCCACCGCTCGACAATCTCGCCCTGCGGTGTCATGAGCAGCGCTCCATTGCGGTCGTACGCGGTGCCCGTGAGATCGCCGCCGTCAGCCACGACCACGTTCCCGTCCGAGGTAACGTCCACGCCCCAGGGGCGGCCGATCTCGTCGCTCTTCCATTCGGACAGGAACTCGCCGTCGGCGTCGAAGATCTGCACCCGTGAGTTGGTGCGGTCGGCGACGTACACCCGTCCTTCGCCATCGACCGCCACGCCGTGCGGGGTTTCGAATTCCCCGGGGCCTGCTCCCTTGCTTCCCCAGGCCTTGACGAAATTGCCGTCGCTGTCGAGCTTGACGACGCGGTTGTTGCCGTACCCGTCGGTGACGTAGATAGAACCGTCCGGTCCGAAGTCGACGTCGGTCGGCTTGTTGAAGCGCTCCTCGTCCTCGCCCGGATCCCCCTTGACGCCGAGAGATTTCATCAGCTCGCCAGCGGGGCTGTACTGCTCCACGACATGGGTATTGGCGTCCGTCACCCAGACGTTGTCGTCGGCGTCCACGGCAAGCCCGTGCTCGTTGTCGAAGAGGTCGTCTCCGAAGGACGAGATGATCTCGCCAGTGTCGCCATCGATGCAGAGCACAGGCCGGGCGGCGCGGTGGAACACCCACACGCGATTCTGGGAATCGACATCGACCCCCGTGGCCTGGCCGAGCGCGTAGCCGTCAGGCAGCGCTGGCCAGCCATGAACCACTTGGTATGACGGCTCGCTCTCGCTGCTGCCCTGTTTGTCCTCGGATGTCTCGAGGCAAGCGAGCCCCGCTAGCAGGCAAAACGCCGTTCCTATCGCTGTCCGTCGCATCATCACAGTCCTTTCGTCCATTCCTGGCTGCCGAGGAGAGACCGTCCCGGCCCGCCAGAAACGAGGTTACACCGGATTGCGTTGCAGTGATAGACCCGATCGTCAGGAAAACACGGCGCGGTTGCCGGAATTGCCTGCGTTTCGCTACTCCGCTTGACGCGAGCGCCAGGCGAACCGATCTTCCTGGGTGTTCTTCATCCTGTAGTCGTTCACGAACTGGTCGATTTGCACGAGCTTCGTCGGATACTTGCCCGTGTAGCAGGAGTAGCAGTACTCGCCCTGGTTGTCCGCCACTGCCCGCGTCAGGCCCTCTAACGACAGGTAGGCGAGAGAATCGGCGCCAGTGTGGCGTCGAATCTCCTCCACGGACATGCGATTGGCAATCAACTCGCTTGCGTCGGGCGTGTCGACTCCGTAATAGCAGGATGCGATCGTGGGCGGGCAGGAGATGCGCAAGTGGACTTCGAGCGCTCCCGCGTCCCGCATGATCCCGACGATCTTTCGGCTAGTGGTTCCTCGTACCAAGGAGTCGTCCACCAGGACGACCCGCTTGCCTGCCACGATCTGCCGCACGGGGTTGAGCTTGAGCTTGACCCCGAAGTTCCGGATCGATTGCTTCGGTTCGATAAACGTGCGGCCGACGTAGTGGTTGCGGATCAGACCGATGCTGAAGGGGATGCCCGACTCGTTCGAGAAGCCGATCGCGGCAGCGTTGCCCGAATCGGGAACGGGCACCACGCAATCCGCCTCGACGGGGCTTTCGCGAGCGAGGCGCCGCCCCAGAGCCTCCCTCGATTCCTGCACCGGGCGACCGAAGACAAGCGAGTCCGGACGGGAGAAGTACACGTGCTCGAACACGCACTGCGAGCGCGCGAGCGGAGGGGCGAACTGCTGTCTGATCACCCCGTCGTTGTTCACGACCACCATTTCTCCGGGCATGACCTCGTCCTGATACTGCGCTCCAATCAGGTCGAACGCGCAGGTCTCCGAGGCGAACACGTGGACATCGCGTCCCTTATGGCGCATCTTTCCGTAGGACAGGGGCCGGAACCCGCGCTGGTCGCGAGCCACGATGATTTGGTCCCTGCCCAGCAGCGCGAGGGAATAGGCGCCCTCGAGACGCAGGAGCGACTCGCGAAGGGCGTGGCGCAAGCTTGGCTCCCGCGAGCGAGCCATGAGATGGGGAATCACCTCGGTATCGCTGGTGGCTTGGAAGATCGACCCCGACATCTCGATCTCGTCCCGCAGCTGGTGCCCGTTCGTAAGGTTTCCGTTGTGGGCCACGGCGAGCGCGCCCTTGTTGCATTCCACGTAGAATGGCTGGGCGTTAAGGGAAGTCGCCTGGCCGGCAGTCGAGTAACGGGTATGGCCGATCGCCATATGGCCCTTGAGCTGCCGCAGTTCCGCCTCTCCGAAGACCTCGTTGACGAGCCCCATGCCCTTGCGCGTGTGAATCGCAGTGCCGTCGCTCGAGCAGATTCCTGCGCTTTCCTGGCCGCGGTGCTGCAAGGCGTATAGCCCTAGGTACGCCAGATTCGCGGCCTCGGGATGGCCGAATATCGCGAAGACGCCGCATTCCTCGCGGAAGCGGTCTTCCGGATCGACCTCGACCGACCCTCCGTCACCGCGGATCGGCTTGATGCTCATTAGGCTTCCACCAGCCTCTCGAACGCCGTGTCCCAAGTCTCGTGCAGTCTTTCGACCGGGATCTCGAAGCACGAAGTCCCGTTCATTCGGACGGACAATGCCGCCCCTTTAGTTTCGCCGATCGCTATCGCCTCGACACCGAGACTTGATGCGATGCGGGCCGTTTCTTCCATGTCGGCCGGGGCCACCGAGAGAAGCACTCGCGAGGGGGCTTCGTGAAACAGTGTCTCACGTGCGGGCAGGTCGGTCTGGAGGTTGACCTCGACGCCAACCCGTTCCGGGCCGAAGCAGCATTCCGCCAGGGCTACCGCCAGCCCGCCAGTGCCGATATCGTGAGCCGAGATCGCCAGCCCTCGATTGACGATCCTGCGTGTCGCTTCCTGCACGGCCGACTCGCAGTCCGCGTCCAGCGCGGGTGGCAGTCCCCAGGTCTGCCCCATTACTGCTTTCGCGTACTGGCTGGAGCCAAATCGTTGCGAAAGCCGGTCGGCCGAGCCCGGAAGCAAGCCACCCAGCAGGACGACCGTGTCTCCGGTCCGCGCGAAGGAGGGCCCGGTTGGAGCCGCGACATGCTCCAGGATCCCGACGATGCCGAGGACGGGTGCCGGATCGATGCCCTGACCCAGAGTCTCGTTATACAGGCTCACGTTGCCGCCGGTAATCGGCGTGCCGAAGTGCCGGCAGGCGTCGCCCAGCCCCTCGATCGATTCCACCAGCTGCGCCATAATTTCCGGCTTTTCAGGATTGCCGAAATTGAGATTGTTGGTCGCCCCGATCGGCTCGGCACCGACGGTGGACAGGTTCCTGCAGCACTCGGCGACCATCAACCACGTTCCCAGCCGAGGGTCGAGCGCGCAATAGCGCGAATTGCCGTCGAGCGACATCGCCAGGGAAACCCCCGCCTCCTTGATGCGGATCACTGAGGCGTCGCTGCCCGGTCCAGCCGTGGTGTTGGTCCGGACCTGATAGTCGTACTGCTCCCAGATCCAGCGCTTGGAGCTCAGGTCAGGCGAGGCGAGCAGCGTTTCGAGACCGCCGAGCAACTCGGCTCCGTCGGCGTCGGGCAGAACCGGGCCGTCTAGAGACGCCGTTCGCCGGGGAGTGGTGCGGGGGCGATCGTACAGCGGAGCGTCGTCGCTCAGGAAGCTGTTGTCCAGCTCCGCGACAACCGCTCCGTGATGCCTGACGCGAAGCAGGCCGTCGCCTGTGACCGTTCCGATATCGACGGCATCGAGGCCCCACTTGGCGAACACATCGAGCACCTCGCGCTCGCGTCCCCGCTCGGCTACCAGCAACATGCGCTCCTGTGACTCCGACAGCATGATTTCGTACGGGGTCATGCCGTGCTCGCGTTGCGGGACGCGGTCGAGTTCGATCTCGATTCCGACCCCCCCGCGGCCCCCCATCTCGGCTGTCGAGCAAGTCAGGCCTGCGGCTCCCATGTCTTGGATGCCTAGGATCGCGCCGGTCTGCATCGCCTCCAGGCACGCTTCCAGGAGCAGCTTCTCCAGGAACGGATCCCCCACCTGCACGTTCGGCCGCTTGGCTTCCGAGTCCTCGTCGAACTCCGCGGACGCCATCGAGGCGCCCTGAATGCCGTCGCGCCCTGTCTTGGCTCCGACGTAGATCACGGGGTTCCCGACGCCCTTGGCAGCGCCGAGAAAGATCGAATCCTGTCGAAACACTCCTAGCGCGAAGACGTTAACGAGCGGGTTCGCGCTGAAGCACGGATCGAAGGTGCACTCGCCGCCGACGGTAGGCACGCCGATGCAGTTGCCGTAGTGCGCGATGCCTTCTACCACGCCTCGAATCACTCGGCGGTTCATGGCACCGGCCTCCGGATCGTCCGGCGGTCCGAAGCGCAGAGCGTCGAGGACCGCGACCGGTCTTGCTCCCATCGTGAAGATGTCGCGCAAGATGCCTCCGACGCCCGTGGCGGCGCCTTGGAACGGCTCGATGTAGCTCGGATGGTTGTGCGACTCGATTTTGAATGCCGCTGCCCAGCCGCCGCCAATATCGACGATTCCCGCGTTCTCGCCAGGTCCGACGAGGATGCGGTCCCCGCGCGTCGGAAGCTTCTTCAGGTGCAGGCGGGAGCTCTTGTACGAGCAGTGCTCGCTCCACATCACTCCGACGATCCCCAGTTCCGTCAGAGTCGGAACCCGACCTAGTCGTTCGGTGACGCGCAGGTACTCTTCCGAAGTGAGCCCGTGCTCTGCGGCGACGCGCTCGTCTACTTCAGCCTGCATGGCCTGCGCTTGCGGCCTCCACTGCGGCGATCATGGAACGAAAGACGGACTCGCCATCGGTCGAACCCACGGCCTCGTCGCAAGCCCTCTCTGGATGGGGCATCATGCCTAGAACGTTCCGTCCCTCGTTAAGCACTCCCGCAATGTCACGGTAGGAGCCATTCGGATTCTCCCCGTGGTAGCGGAAAGCGATTCGATCCTCCGCCTCGAGGCGGTCCAGCGTCGCGTCGTCCGCGATGTAGCACCCCTCGCCGTGCGCGACGGGAATTCTCAGGGGTCGGTCGGCCCTGCATGCGGCGGTGAACGCCGAATTCGATGTCGCGGGAACCACGTCAACCGTCCGGCAGACGAACCTCAGCCCTTGATTCCGGATGAGGGTGCCTTCCAGCAGGCCCGTTTCGCATAGGATCTGGAAACCGTTGCAGACCCCGATCACCATCCCTCCCGACCGGGCGAAGTTCCGCACCGACCGGATGACCGGGGAGAAACGCGCGATAGCCCCGCAGCGAAGGTAGTCTCCGTAGGAAAAGCCGCCCGGCAGAAAGACAGCATCCACGTCACCCAGATCCTCCGACTCGTGCCAGATCTCGGTCACGTGCTGCCCGAGGTTGCGTGACAGCGCGTACAGCGCGTCATGATCGCAATTCGAGCCTGGAAAGATTACGACGCCAAACTTCATCGCGGGCGGGAGGATAGAGCGCCTCGCTGAGACTCATATTCTATCATCGCGAAGACACCGCTCCGAGGCCGGCCAATCGGCGCGGTATCTGGGTTGGTCAGCCTACCCAGTACTCGTGTTCGAGCGTCTAGCAGCACCGGTCGAGTCGGTTCGGGCGAGCACGTCGCCCCTCCTTCCCTCCGCTTCCAGGCCGCCGGTCCAGACGCATCGCTGACGGCCGAGTCTACCTAAGGCGGCCACGACAACGGGATCAACCAACCGGGCAGAGGCGGGATCTGAGCAGCAGGCGGCGTAGCCCGAACCGCACAGTGAAGTTGAATTCCTTCATCGGCTTCAGGAAGAGTAAGCGGGTCGGTCGCCCCCAACTTGCCGTCCGGGCGCCGCAATCCATTGTCTTCGCCGGGTAGGACAGTACCCAAGGGAGACAATTGCTCCTGGTGCGGACCATCAGCCGCGGCTGAGCGATTGCGCGGCCGAGACACCGGCGTTCTCGAGGTGGCGGATCGTCCCCAAAATATCATCCTGGGTCGTACGTGGATTAATTGTGCAAATACGCAAGACTGTCTTAGTTCGAAGCTCAGTTGTCATTACCATCGCGAAGCCGTTGGAGAGGCAATGCTGACTGATAGAGAGATTGATTCGGTCCAGATCCGAGTCCGAAACACCGTTCGGCCGGTAGCGAAATGTCACCACACCTAAACGTGCTGGCGTGAGAACTTCCCACTGCGAATCGCAACGTAGCTGTTTCTCTGCAAATCGTGCATTGTCCAAGCCGACTTCAACGGCTTTGCGAAATGCAGCTAGACCGAACGCCTTAATCGACATCCACAACTTGAATGCACGGAATCTTCGGGTCAGCTCCGGACCACGATCGCAGAAGTTGACTCCGTCTCCCCAGCTAATGACGGCCTTCAAGTACTCAGGCAGAACCTGAAAGGTTTCCTCTAGCCAGTGTTGATTTCGCACAAGAACACATCCTATGTCATATGGCTGGAAAAGCCATTTGTGAGGATCAAGAGTCAAGGAATCCGCATATTCGAGTCCCCGAAGTATCTCTTTTCCCTCGTTTGTCAACACTGCAGGTGCTCCATACGATCCGTCCACATGAAACCACAAGTGTTCGTTTTTGCAAATGTCTGCGATATCCGAGAGCGAATCAACGGCGCCAGTGTTAATTGTTCCAGCGTTCGCAACAACGCAAAAAGGAGTTAAGCCATTTTGTCGGTCCCGAAGAATCGTCTTTTGCAAGGCACCTAACTCGATGCAGAATTCGTCATTGGAGGGGATTTGTCGAATTTGATTTGCACGGAATCCAAGGATTCTCAAGGCCCGACCGACAGAGGAATGCGTTTGATCAGAGCAATATACTGTAGCATCTTGCCATTCGTCGCCGAGGGTAATCTTTCTGCCTGTTGCCAAAGCAGTTAGGTTCGCCATCGAACCACCGCTGACAAGCACGCCCCCAGCAGATTCAGGGAAGCCACAAATCTGGCGTAGCCAATCTAGCACGGTAACCTCAATCTCCGCTGCGGCGGAACCTTCCAGTGCAACCCCGGCGAAGGAATTGAAACCGCTAGTCAATGCGTCGGCCATGACGCTGACGAAATTACTTGGGCTCGGAGCGAAGGCGAAAAACCGTGGATGATCTATATACATCACGTTGCCGAAAATATCTTCTCTAGCTGCTCGCAACAGCGATTCGAAACCTTGACTACCTTGAGGAGGTGGTTCCCGGAAAAGTGCGGAAAGGGTTGCCCGATCTTTGACCTGAGTTGGAGATTTCTGCGGGATTTCGCAAACGTGTTTGACGAGCATATCAATCACTTGATAGCCCAGTTTTCGCATTTCGCCTTCGGGTAGCGTGAGGGGCGGTAGTTCTGCCACATTTCAGTATAGTTTTGCGCTCGTGATTCCCGTTGCGCGAAGTGGGGAGAGTTCCACCGTCGGCAAGGCGGGCCCCCGTGGCGGTTCTTCCACGGTTCGGCAATCAGCCCGGAGCGCAACTAGACTCCTTGTCTCGGCGCAAGGTTGACGATTGAGTCAAGTCTCAGTGCCGAGGCGCTGCCCTCGTCGGCTCGAGGCGGAGCCTTACTGGGAGTCACGATCGCGTCGCCGTTTCGCCAGGCGACTCCAGCTATGGCGACTGTATGATACGAAGGAAGGGCGTTCACGCGCATTCGGGTTCGACATGTCGGTCACGGCCAGCACAACGACGGTACTTCCCGCTGGCGCCTCAACGGCCGCTGAAGGGGCGTCGCGCGAGCCCGACGCCGTCGAGTACCCGGAAGGGCATTGGATCGCGCAGAGCGTGTGGCACGGGGACGCTGTCAGGCTGGCCACGGCGGCGTTGCATCACCACTTCCGGGACCGCGAGGACGTGCTCGTGGCCATGGAGCTGGTGGTGTACTACGAGCGCGGCGACCGCACGGCCTGCCTGCAGCCGGACGTGCAGGTGGTGTTCGGCGTGGGTCGCGGGGGGAACCGCAGCTCGTACAAGGTCTGGGAGGAAGGCAAGGCGCCGGACTTCGTGCTGGAGGTGGCGTCGCCGTCGACGGCGGGCAACGACGCCCGCCACAAGGCGAGGGAGTACGCCAGGATCGGGGTGGGCGAGTATTGGCGGCTCGACCCGGAAGGCTCTTTGATGGGGACGCCCGGGCTATGTGGCCAGCGGGGGAGGGTATGACCCGGTGGAGCCGGTCGAGGGCAGGGGCAGGGGCAGGCAGCTGCGGAGCCGGGTGCTGGGGCTGGACCTGCGCTGCCAGCGGCAGGACGGGGCGACGGTGGTGGTGTTCGGCGACCCGCGGACGGGGGAGGAGTTCGACGGCGCTCTGGAGGAGGCCGAGCGGCGGAGGCTGGGCGCGGAGCGTGAGCGGCGGGCAGCGGAGAAGCGCGCAGGCACCGCGGAGAACCGGGCGAGTGCCGCGGAAGAGAGAGTGCGGGCATTGGAGGAGAGACTCCGGAACCTCACGGCTCGCACCCCTCCGCCGGGGCGCGATTCCTAGGGACAAGTCCCCCTTTGCATGGCAAAGTCGTCCGTCCGCCGAGAGGCCGAGCCGGGCATTGGCACCTGGATGAGCCTCGGCTCATTCCCTTGACTTTCCATCCAGACCCGACAGTCGCGTATCCGACCAGACGCCTTGTCTTGGCAGGTTGACCATTGAGTTAGGTTGGGGGGGCTCAACGGCAGGCCTCGTTGGTCTGAGGCGGAGCCTCGCTAGAAGGACGCTTGCCGTCCCAAGCGAGCGGCTGGACCGGGGATCGATGCAGGGCGAGCAGGCTTTGCGTCGTGTAGGATGGGCGCGGGTCGGGGCCGGTGTTCAGCGAATCGTACCGGAACGTCCCGATCGCTCGATAGGGACTGGAGGATGGATGCTCAGCAACGGAGAGATCGCGCCTGAAATCGACGGCCAGGTCCCAGGCGGCCCTGCCCTGCTCGCCTTCTTCAAGACTGACTGCCCGGCTTGCCACCTTGCCTTGCGCTACTTGGACGACTTGGATCGCCACTACGGTGGGCGCGCCACCGTTGTCGCGGTTTCCCAGGACGAGGCATCCGAGACCGAGAGCTTGGCCAGATCACTTGGCTTGGAACTTCCCATCCGGTTCGACCGGGGATTGTTCGCAAGCGCCGCCTGCAACTTGGAGGCGGTACCGGCCCTCTTCCTTCTAAACGGGGATGGGCGGATCGATGCAAGCTCGCAAGGATTCGACAAAGCCGACCTGAACCGATTCGCCGCTGCCCTCTCGGAACTGTCCGGCGCTCCGACACCCGCGCCGATCAAGGCTGGCGACGGCAATCCAGATTTCCAGCCGGGCTGCGTCTCGCGCCACCTCGAGCCTCCCTCTGACGACGAGTCCGCACCGGCCGTCGATCTATACGCGCGACGGGGGCTCAGGGCTTCCCGAGTCGAGGTCCCGGACAAGATCGGACCTGAGGAATTCTGCTACGAGCAGGGATTCGCGGACCCGCTCCCCGTGATTCCACCGACGGTGGAGCGAGTCGAGCGAATGCTGGCCGGCACGTCCCTCGCGCCGGACGAGGTCGTGGCGCACGTGCCGCCGAACTACGCCCCTGCCAGCGTGGAAAAAGTCGCGGCCAATGCCGTGATGGCCGGCTGCCTTCCGGAATACATGCGGGTACTGGTGCCTGCAGTCCGTGCCTTATGCGAAGAGAAGCTCGACATTCACGGCGTCCAGGGAACGACTCACTTCGCCGCTCCCCTGGCTGTGATCAATGGCCCTATCCGTTTGGAACTGGGCTTTGCCTGCGGCAGCAACGTCTTCTCGAACGCGGCGCGCGCGAACTCCACGATCGGCCGGGCACTCCAGCTGATCCTGCGCAACCTCGGCGGAGCCGCGCCGGGGCGGATTGACATGTCCACGATGGGAAACCCCGGCCGGTTCAGCTACGTCATCGGCGAGAACGAGGAAGCAAGCCCCTGGGGACCCTTATCGGAGGACTTCGGCGTCGCTCAGGGCCGCAACGCCGTGACGTTCTACTGCGCCGAGCCCCCGCGACCGGCAAGCGAGCACAAGGCCCGTACGGCCGAGGTGTTGCTGCGGTCGATCTGCCCGGTGCTGGCTAATCTGTGGAGCCATCGCGTTTGCCGGCGTTCGGAAGCGCTGGTGGTGATCGGTCCGGAACACGCAGCTACGCTCGGCCGGAACGGTTTCGCGAAGCGCGACGTGGTCGACTATCTGTTCGAGAACACCGGGGTACCGGTGAGCGAGTACGACGGAGACGGCGGCGAGGGAACGCACGAGGCAAGATTCTACGAGGAATGCGTGATCCGGGGCGTGCGCTGCTACCGGAAGTTCCGAAGAGCGGAATCGATTCGCGTCATGGTGGCGGGTGGCCCGGCAGGCAAGTTTTCTGCGGTGCTGGGATCTTGGGCGACCGGACCGCGAGGAAGCCAGATGGTGTGCCACGAGATCGACTGACGGTACTTCAGGGATATGGCGCTGGTACTCTATGCATGTCTCTCGTCGACAGGAGGTATGTGAACTTTGGCTACCACGCTTGTGAATCCCCTTGACGAACGCGTTCCCCCAGCGGGCTCGGCCCCGCCGCGTCTCGGGTCGCTCGACAGCACGCGCATCGCGCTGCTCGACATCAGCAAGCCCGGGGGCTCGATCTTCCTGGATCGTCTCGAAGCATTGCTGAAGGACCGGTACGGCGTCTCCGAGGTGCTCCGTTACGCCAAGCCCACGTTTGCCAAGCCTGCGCCTGAAGCGGTGCTCGCCGACATTCGAAAGGCTCAGCCGCACGCCGTCATCGAGGCCCTGGCTGATTGAGGGTCTTGCACGACGTGCAGTTTGCACGATTCGGTTCGCATTGAGAATGCTGGCATTCCCGCGGTTTCCGTCGCCACTGACGTGTTCCGCTCCGCTGCCCGCGCACAGGCCTCGGCATTGGGCAGATCCGACTTCGATGCTGTATACGTGCCGCATCCCATTCAGGACCAGCTCCCTTCGGAAATCGAGGAGCGTGCGGGCACAGCTGTTCCGGAGATTGTCGGCCGGCTGACAGTCAGCGCGCAGCCCGAATCCCGGGCGGCGTAATCAGGAGGGGATTCTCCGAGATCCCTCCGCGCAGATGGCTCCGCTCCCGAGGTTGGACCCAGCAGTCCGACGCCATCTGCTTTCCGGCGCCGTGATTCCGGCGCATCCGCTGGCTCTGGATGCCCGGAGGCTCCTCGACGAGCGGAGGCAGCGCGCGCTCACCCGCTACTACCGGGCTGCCGGCGCAGGTGGAGTTGCGGTTGGCGTCCATACCACGCAGTTCGCGATCCGGGATCCGGACGTTGGCCTATATGAGCCTGTCCTGGCACTTGTGGCCGACACGCTAAACGAGCAGCAGGATGGCGGCGGGCTTCCGACAATTCGGGTTGCCGGACTCGTCGGGCCGACAAAGCAGGCGGTGACCGAGGCGCGGGTGGCTGCCGACCTCGGCTACCACCTCGGGCTGCTCAGCTACAACGGTATCCGGGACTGCAGCCTGGCCCAGCTTGTCGACCATGCCAGGGCTGTCGCGGAAGCCATCCCACTCATGGGGTTCTACCTGCAGCCCGCTGTCGGCGGCATCCCGCTGTCCTACGAGTTCTGGCGGGAGTTCTGCGAAATCGAGAACGTCAGTGCAATCAAGGTGGCGCCCTTCGATCGCTACCGGACACTCGATGTGCTCCGCGCCGTGCGCGACTCGGGAAGGGCAGGGGAAATCGCTCTATACACCGGCAACGACGACAACATCGTCGCCGACCTGCTAACGCGGTTCTCAACCGGGAGATCCGAGACCGGCTTCGTCGGGGGCCTTCTGGGGCACTGGTCGGTCTGGACTCGTCCGGCCTGCGCCTACTGGCGAAGCTGCCTCGACTGCATGAACGATTCTCCCGCCAGCCTGCCCGCATCCCTTTTCCGCCTGAATGCCGAGGTGACCGACGCGAACGCGGCCCTGTTCGACGCTCGCAACGGTTTTGCGGGTTGCATTGCCGGAATCCACGAGGTGTTGCGGAGGCAAGGCCTCATGGAGGGCACTTGGTGCCTGGACGAGACCGAAGGACTTTCACCCGGGCAGAAGGAAGAGATTGATCGGGTATCGGTGGCCTATCCGCACCTCATCGACGACGATTTCGTCGCCCGGAATCTCGATGACTGGATGCGCTAGAGCGCGCCTTCCCCTCGGAGCCCCGGAATCCGTCACGGTCGAAGTGACGCATGGAACCCAAGCCGTGACCGCCTCGAGTTCTTGCTCTCACGGGGTTTGGCCTTGGTCCTAACGGTTACCCCGCCCATTCGGCTGGGCACGACTGCCACGCCGACCTGAGCGGGGGCACTGCAGACGCCACCTGTTCTCGAATCAAATCCCCTTGTATAGCGACTCCGTTTCGCAGGTCGCCCGGACAGATAGGCTCGAGGACTCAGGCCTGGGTTCTTCGGACGATCGCATCGGGTCGCTGCTCTATGCCGGGCTGCAGATCGGTTCCCAGGCCGGGCGCTGGAGAAGCGCGGATTGTCCCCCGATCGATCGGCGGCAATTCGGTCACGAGGTCTCGGTACCAGCCGTAGTAGAAAGCGCGCACCGTTTCCTGGATCAACGCGTTCGGCGCGTGCATCGACAAATGGGTCGAGGCTGCTAGCACGATGGGGCCCGTGCAGTCGTGCGGCGCGATGGGTAGCTTCCAGGCTTCGGCCATCGACGCGACGGCCCGCGCCTCTGTGAGGCCGCCACACCAGGAGAGATCCAGCATCACGACGCCGGCGGCTCCTGTCTCAAGCAGGTCACGGAAAGCCCACCGGCTGCCGAGAGTCTCCGACGCGCAGACAGGAGGCTTGCTTCGAGCGGCATAAAGCTGCAAGCTCGTGAGGCTGTCCATCTTGATCGGGTCTTCGTGCCAAAACGTCTGGTACGGTTCGAGCGCTTGCGCGATGCGAATTGCCGTAGGTAGGTTCCATAGCGAATGGAATTCGACCATGATGTCCATCTTGTCGCCGACGGCTTTTCGAATCATTTCGAACGGACCAAGCGCTTTCTTCAGGTCGGGCGCCGAGATGTAGAGTCCCCCGGAGGCCTCCGCATAGGGGTCGAAAGGCCAGATTTTCATTCCCGTCACGCCTTGCTCCAGAAGACTCAGGGCTAGGTCGCCTGCTCGGTGCAAGAACGCGTCAAGGTCTTCATACGGACCCTCAGGAGCATCGGAAAGTCCCCAATTCGCCACGGCCTGACCGGGCGCGCGGATGTAACGGTAGCCTGCGCACGTGTTGTAGATTCGAACGCTGGGACGATGGGCACCCCCAAGCAACTGGTAAATCGGCTGGTTCGTCGCCTTACCCCATAAGTCCCACAAGGCGATGTCGACCGCGGAGTTTCCTCTCATCTCCGCGCCAGTCGAACGAAACCCGAGATATCCGATCAGCTTGCGTGCGAGCCGCTCAACTTCAAGTGGGTTCTCGCCCAAGAGTTGGGGCGCCGCGACGTCGTGCAGGTAGGTCTCGATTACCGATGCGCCAGTAAAGCTCTCACCCAGACCGACGAGACCCTGATCGGTCCGGACACGAACCCAGATCAAGTTGGGGAATTCGCCCAATCGGATGGTTTCAATGGCGTTGATTTTCATGCAGGGCAGCAACCGCCACTGCGGGGTTGGAGGTTGTTCTTCCCGGGAAGTCGCTCCGGCGAAACCGAACTGTACCAGAATCCCCCCGTGGCCGCGAATCAACGCGGTTGTCTGTCGTGGCATACCGGTTCCGACACGCGGAGGCGAAGCCAGGCTCCGGATTGCCCTCCATTTTGGGGAAAAGACGACAACATCGTGCCGGACTTGTTGAAAAGGCTTTCGATCAGCGATTCCGAGTCCCGGTTAGTCGGCGGGTTGCTCGGGGACCGGGCGATCCGGACTCAATCGGCGCGCAAGTTCTGGCGGTTCTGCAGGAGGCCATGAACGGCTCGCGGGGAGACTCGCCTGCATCGCCACTCCGCCTGGATGCCGAAGTGACTGATGCCGATCCAGCCGTGTTCGATGCTCGAAACGGTTTCTCGGGTTGTGTCGCGGGGATCCACGAGGTGCTGCGGAGGCAGGGCTTGATCAAAGGGAACCTGGTGTCGCGACGAGGCGGATGGCCTGTCGCCGGACCAGAAGGAGGCTATAGATCAGGTCTGTCAAGCCTATCCGCATCTCACTGACGGCGACTTCGTCCACGAGACTCTTGACCCGTGGCTGCGGTAACGTCTTTGTGAGCCACGGCACGGCGGGCGAATGCGGCCTCCCGCGCCCCGGCAAGAGAGATCCTCAATGACCCTGTACGCTGCTTGCCGAAGTTTCGTCTCGCTGCTGGCGGTTGCGGCCCTGATCGCTGCCGGCTCGTGTTCGTCCGGTCCCCCGGACAAGCGCGGCTCCGGTGTCGCTGTTGCGAATCTCGACGTCTACCCCGGACTCGAGGCAACTCTTTTCGCTTCGGAGCCGATGCTGTCCAACCCCACCAATATCGACCTCGACGAGCGGGGCCGGGTTTGGGTCTGCGATGTCGTGAACTACCGCGAGCACGCACGCAACGACGTGCGCCCCAAAGGCGACCGCATTCTGATCCTCGAAGACTCTGATGGCGACGGAGTGGCTGACTCCTCGAAGGTCTACTACCAGGGCAGGGACGTGGACGCCGCCTTGGGAATCGCGGTGCTAGGAAACAAGGTGATCGTAACCGCCGCTCCCAACGTGATCGTGTTCACCGACGAGGATGGCGACGACGTCCCGGACAGCAAGGAGTACCTGTTCACAAATTCGGGCGCGCCCCAGAACGACCACTCGACCCATTCGCTCTCCTTCGGGCCCGATGGGAGCTTCTACTGGAACATGGGCAACGGCGGCCGGTACATCCATGACAAGGCCGGTCGGCTGGCGGTCGACGATGCAGGCCATCCGGTCCTTGACCGGAACTACGTGGAGCGCCTGCGCGACAACCCGGAGGAGCCGCGACCCGCGTTCGCAACTGCACTAGTCGACCTTTCGAGTCCGTATCAGGGCGGAATGGTATTCCGCTGCAACCTGGACGGAACCGGAATGGAGGTGCTCGGCCACAACTTCCGCAACAACTACGAGGCGGCGGTCGATTCTCTGGGCGGAGTCTGGCAGTCCGATAACGACAACGACGGCAGCTACGCCTGCCGCCTGAACTACATCCTCGAATACGGGAACTACGGCTACCGCGACGAGTTGACCGGGGCGGGGAACCAGGTGGAGCGAACCGGCCAGCACGAAGAAGTTCCCCATCGCCACTGGCACCAGAATGACCCTGGAGTCGTGCCGAATCTCATTGTCACAGGGGCGGGCTCGCCTACCGGGGTCACGTCTTACGAGGGCAGGCTGCTGCCCAGCGAATTCTGGGACCAGATCCTCGCGACGGATGCCGGTCCGGGCGTGCTCCGAGGGATTTTGGCCGAGAAGGACGGAGCCGGCTACTCGACCCGCATGGTCGACATCCTCAAGGGCGAGCGCGACAAGTGGGTACGGCCCGTGGATGCCGCTGTTGCGCCTGACGGATCAGTGTTCGTAAGCGACTGGTACGACCCAGTCATCGGCTGGAACCGTCAGGAAGACCTCGAGCACGGCCGCATATTTAGAATCGCTCCCGCAGGGCATCGATACCAGCCTCCGACCCACAAGTACGACACGGTGGACGCGGCTGTAGAGGCGCTGAAGAGCCCGAACTACGATGTGCGGCACTTGGCCTGGAAAATGCTGGACGGCGCGCGCGCGGATGCCGAGGCCGCACTCGCCACGCTGTTTCGTGACGGGACCGAGACCCGTCATCGCGCCAGAGCTCTCTGGCTGCTCGCTCGCAACAAGGAGACTGGTCCGGGCTATCTTGCCGAGGGTCTCGAGGATTCCGACGAGGACATCCGGATCGTCGCGATTCGCGCCGCACGCCGGCGCACGATGGACATGATTCCGATCCTCGAAGCCGTTTCCTCGGATCCATCCCCGCAAGTGCGGCGCGAATGCGCGATTGCCCTGCGCAACGAGTCCTCCCAGAGGGCCGCGACACTATGGGCCCGACTCGCCAGCCAGCACGTCGCCGGCGACCGCTGGTACCTCGAGGCTCTGGGTATCGGCGCGGACGGCAAGTGGGACTCCTGTCTACGGAGGTGGCTGGCCATTTCGGGGACAAACTGGAACACTCCCGCTGGGAGGGACATCATCTGGCGGTCGCGCGCGTCGGCAACGCCGGATTACCTCGCGCGGATTCTGAGCAGTCCCGAGGCAGGCGGGGATGCGGTGGCTCGCTACCTTCGCGCTTTCGATTTTCAGCCCGACAGCGGCGCCAAGAGCCGGAATCTGAGGCAACTGGCGTTCGGTCGTTCCAGGGACGGTGAGCCCCGGGAGTTCTTCATCGCTTCCGAGGCGCTGCTCCGCCTCCCCAAGCTCGACTTCGAGGCTGACACCTCAGCGCGCAGATCCGCGGACGAGCTACTGCGGCGCGGGGTGTCGACCGCGCAATTCGCCCGGTTGGTCCAGAGATATGAGCTGGCCGAGCACTATCCATCGCTGATCGAAGTCGCGGCGCAGAACAAGGACAACCCTGTGGGCATAGCGTCCATCCGCACCGTGCTGGATGCGGGAATAGATGACGCGATCTTGGAGTTCGTCCAGTCGGGTTCCGACTTGGCCGAAGCTGCAGTCGAGGCGGTCGGCAACACGAGGACAGACTCTGCGGTTCCTGTCCTCAGAAGCGTCCTGCTCGACACGGGCCTGGCGCCACCAATTCGCGACCGCGCAGTGCGATCGATGGCCGGATTCACCCAAGGAGCGGAAGCCATGGTAGATCTGGCTCGCAACGGCGAGTTTCCTTCTGATCTGGCTGAAGTTGCGGGTGCGTCGATCACGCGCTCCATGCACGTCCGGTTACGCGACGAGGCTGCGAAGCACTTCCCCATGCCCCCTTTGAAGAACAGCGAGACGGTACCGCAAATGACCGAGCTGCTGGTTTACGTAGGCAACCCGGAAAAGGGTGCCGGGGTGTTCGACAGCGCAACCTGCAGCGATTGCCATGTCATCAAGGGTACCGGCACGAACTTCGGGCCAGAGCTGTCCAAGATCGGGGACAAACTCTCGAAAGCCGGACTCTACGAGTCGATACTCGATCCGACTGCCGGTGTCTCTCCGGACTTCGAGTTGGTCCACTTCTCGCTGGCGAGTCAGGAAGAGGTTTCGGGCTTTGTGATTGACGAGTCTGGCGCATCCGTGACGCTGCGCATGGAAGGCGGAATTGTCTCTGAATTCCCCAAGGACGAAATCCTCGACCGTCGGCAATCCACGGTGTCTGCAATGCCGGACGACTTGCAGGAGCAGATGAGCGTCGACGACCTGGTCGATCTGGTGGAGTACCTGAGTCAGCTGCGATAGCGAGACCCGGGGTCAGGGGAGGCGGATCTTCAGGACCGGGCCCATGTCGAACGATGGCGGACGCCGGTTGCCCAGCAGGTCCCGCTGTTCAGCAAGGGCTGAGACCAACAGAGGCATCGCGATCGTGGAATCGCAGTGGCAGTCGACCATCCTGGCGCCCTTCGCGATCTTGCCCCAGCTCTGGGACTCAGCGAGCGTACAGCCTGAGAGCCCTCCCCAGTGAGGCGCGTCCGTCACGACCTGGAGTCCGTATCGATGGCCGCTCTTGCCCCGGTCCATAAGGATTGCGACGACCTCCGACTGCTGGGTGTAGTTCTTGGGAGTGCCGCCGCCAAAGTAGATCACGCCCGTTGCCTTCGAGTCCGCTACCGCGTTGGTGATCTCGAGGACGTCGGCCATCATGTCGAACATCAGCCGGTTCTCCCCACGATGGCGGCTCTCCGCGACCCCAATCCCGATGGAGCTGTCGCCGATCGCTGGGCAGAACAGCGGCACGCCGTGCTTGGCCGCTGCCGTGACGATCCCGTCTTCGGGGCAGTCCTCGCCTACCTCGAGTCCTAGCCGGTAGAGAAACTCGCGCGTCGTGTAGGGCCTCGCCTGGTCCAGCCGCGCCGCAAAGCTGCCGATCCAGAGATCGTGCTCGCGAAACCGCACCTCGTCGGCGAGAACGTCGTACATCCGGTCCACCATGAGGTCGCCGAGGGCCTCGTCGTCCATGTCTGGAGATCCCTGGTAGTGGTGAAATCCCTTGGTTTCGTGAATGTCGTGGAAAAAATTCGCTCCGGTTGAGGTCAGGATGTCGACAAGTCGGTTCTCGATCATGAACCGCACGACCCGGCGCATGCCAGCCGGCACCATCGCGCCGGAGAGGCCCATGAGGATGGTGCACTCGGGGTCGGCAAGCATTGCCTTCCAGACATCGAATGCTTCCCCGAGCTGGCGACCCTGGAAGGCCGTAGCGGCCATCTTCTCGAGCAACGAGGTTGCCGAATTCGACGACTCGACATGGAATGGATTCGTAGGCCTTTCTAGGAATTCTTCCTTATGCGCACGGTCGTGCATGGGAATCCCATGCTAGCAATCCGGCATTTTCGACAACCCCTGCCTGGAATCGAGTTTATTGGACAGCAATCATCTCGAGAGAGACCATCGAACCGGACGGGTTGCGTGCCTGGACAGCTGCAAGTGCCGGCGTGTTGTCGGGGAAAGTTTCTGCTAGCAACGTGCGAAGCTCGGGCAAATTGTCCAAATCGCTCAAGTAGGCAACCACGCGAACCACGTTGGGCAAGTCAAGCGAGGCTAGACGCAGGGCCGTGCCTTGGATCTCAACCGCGTTGAGGAACTGCTCTTGGAACGTGTCACCTACACCACGCATCGCCGAGGTGTAGGCCACGCCGCCGGTCAAAGAGACCGGACTCGATGCCCCTGTAGGCGCTTGGTCGTGCATGAACAGGCGTGTGATGTAGCTGTCCTCGGCAGCCACGACCGTGATTTCCACGGCGATATCGCCGGGAAGGCGAGAAAGAGGCACGTTCGAGTGGCTCGGCGCACCACCCGGACTGAAGACCGCCTCGAACGCTCCGTTGACAGACGCAGGGTCCGAAGAGGGTGGGAAATACGAGCTCGCCTGGACCGTGTTGTCGTAGCCGAGGCCCGCTGCGGCAAGAATCACGCCTACCGTTCGTAACGTCTGCTGGGCCTGCCCATGAGCGGACTCGGCGATTTCGCCGGACGCGGGGTCTCGGCCGCCCTGCCCTGAAAGATAGACCCTGCTCCCCGCTTTCACGGCTGGAGAGTACGGACCCATCGCCGGTGGAATCTCGTCTTCGCTAGGTCGGATCACCGAGATCTCGGCTGGGTCCGAGTACGCGACGCACATCAGAAGGACTCCGGCTCCATTCGGCAGACCGGGCATTTCTACGGTCGTCCTGGCCGGATAGCTTCCTTCTTGGAAGAGGCTGCCGTATACAGAATTCATACCCGCGTAGTTCTCCATGTCCGACAGGTGGACGTGGCAGCTCACCACTTGGGAGTAGTCGAGGCTTGCGAGCTGAAGCGACTCGCCAAGTTGCTGCATCGCCGAGCGAGTCTGATCTTCGACTTCGACCTGGGTGTCAGTCGGGGCGATAGCGCTCAGGTAGAGCGTCTTCCCAGCCAGAACCGCGACCGTGTTACCGTCCAGATCCTGGAAGACTTGGCGAGCAGACGGAGTCGCGGAAGTGCTGGATGAGGATTCGTATGTGGCTGGCGAGCAGGCAAGACTGGCCACCAAGGCGGCGAGGGCTGCTGTAGGGTGTTTCACGGCCACAACGTAGCAGACTCGAGCAAAGACGGAGATACCCCACGATTTGCGTAGTTTCGGCGGGAGGGCACGATCAATTCAGCAATGCTCGTCACTGTGGGAAACGAAGACGACCGGTCTGACGGAGACTTGAGGGCCGGCGGATTCAAGACCAAGAAGGCCGCCGAGGTGGCGGGTTTGAGGCACCTCGTGCCCGCGAACATGCGGCGAGGGCTGCAAAACCTCTATTCGCGGGTTCGATTCCCGACACATCCACCACTCCACACTTCCCGTGCATTCCTTTTTCCTCCGTGAAATACTCTTAAGTTTTTGTGAATCAAGTGATTATGTGTCAATCAAGTGCTTGCGTGTTCCGTTCGATTCCCCCATAATCCAAAATAGATCGTTGGGTAAACGTGGGAAAACTAACAGCCGCTACAGTCAAATCCATCACGAAACCGGGCCTGCCCGGAGACGGCGGAACGCTGTACCTGGCCGTCGCCAAAGCCGGCTCGAAGAGCTGGGTCCAGCGAGTCACCATCGACGGCAAGCGCCGCGACATCGGCCTCGGAGGGTATCCGTATGTCGGCCTCGCGCTGGCGCGCCAGAAGGCGTTGGACAACCGCACCGCGATAGCGGCCGGGCGCAACCCGCTTGCCGAGAAACGCCGATCCAGCATTCCAACCTTCGCAGTGGCTTCCGTCCGGACTCAGGCGATGCTCAGGCCGCGCTGGAGGAACCGCAAGCACGCGGCCTCGTGGATGCAGACGCTAGAGCGCCACGCTTTCCCCATCCTCGGCGACATGGCCGTCGATCTCATCACTCGAGCGGATGTGCTGGCCGTCCTGACGCCGATATGGGGAACGCGACCGGAACGGCCCGGCGCGTACGCCAGCGGATCCGAGCCGTCCTGCGCTGGTCATGGGCACACGGATATGTCACTGAAAACGTCGCGGGCGAAGCGATCGACGGCGCACTCCCGGCAATGCCAGCCGTCAAGTCCCACCTTCGAGCCCTGCCCTATCGGGAAGTCGCTGCCGCCCTCCAAACAGTGGAAGCGTCCAAGGCGTCGCTGACGGTGAAGGCGTGTTTCCGATTCGTGGTCTTGACCGCGACTCGATCGGGCGAGGCGCGCCTGGCTACGTGGTCGGAAATCGACTCGGTTTCGAAGGAGTGGCGAATCCCGCCGAGTCGCATGAAGGCGAAGGTCGAACATCGCGTTCCGCTGTCTGATTCGGCATTGGCCGTGCTGGAGCGAGTCCGACCCTTACGTGGTGAAGCGGATCTGGTCTTCCCGTCGCCGTCACGCCAGGGTAAACCACTATCAGACATGACACTCACAAAAGCGCTGCGAGACTGCGGCCTCGCAGATCGCGCGACCGTCCACGGATTTCGAAGCAGTTTTCGGGATTGGGCAGCAGAACAGACGGACGCGCCACACACGGTCATGGAACTGGCTCTGGACCATACGGTCGGAAGTCGGGTCGAACAGGCCTACGCACGATCGGACCTGCTGGAGAGACGACGGCGCCTTATGTGCTCTTGGGCCAATTTCTTGGCGTCCAGGGTCACCTGAACCGGAACCAGAAAATATGTCGCTTTCGCTCTGGTAGCCGAACATGAAGTGATGCTGTAGTGGCCGATCCGAAAAATCGCCCAGAGGGACGTTGTGTCTGACGACGAGACGAATGGGACGCCAGCAATCTGCGACCAATGTGGCAAGTATTGGGCGGACGTAGACGGCAGCGGATTGTGTGCCGCCTGCCTTGAACTGCGCGATCACGATCCTCGACCCGAAAACCGTGACTCCCGGTCGTACCGCCGCCGGATTCGTTTTCGGTATACGGTTCCAAGGAAAAAGCCGAACTGACCACGGCTGAAGCTGGGAGGTCTTGCGGAACTGTACGTACGGCCTGAAACGGAATTTGAATCGTAAGCGAGGCTTGCTTCCTACTGACGGACTGACATTGCTGGCCGCAAAGCCGAAGGCCGGGGAGAGCACGCTAGTTCGCTGATTAGCGCATTGCGTGGCCAGAGGAACTGAATCCTTCCTGGGAATTCCCTGCAAGCACGTTCCGGTCTTGCATTTTCCGCTGAAAGCACCTACCGCGTTTCTGGTCGAACATTCCAGGAACCTGCTGACGCCGGGGGGGCAACTGCACATTCTTGACCATGACGAATCGGAACCGAAATTCCATAAGGGACTGCGGGAATCTGCAATTCGGGAAACTGACGCAACGACTCCCGCAAGCCAGTCCGACCTCCCAATCTCCTACCGGTAAGGGGAACGAGAGCGTACCTGCCTCGGCGAAGCACGTCTCACCGGTCGGTCCCATGCCTGAGTATGCCTGAGCAGAAGCCTTTGCGGCATTCGCCTTGACGGTGGCCGATGATGACCAAGTCTCCCGGAAAAGGACGAACGACAGACGGGACCGCAAAACTGACGAGCAAGACGTAGTTGGTTCCAATAGCATCCACAACCTTCGCGGTAGCTAGCACAAACCCTGAATTGAACTATCCAAATGGCATTAGCACGAGCCGAATAATGAGTCATCGGAATCAAATCTTCTCGCAGTAACATTCACATTGACTTCTGGAAACCTACGAGAAAACGAATTTTCCATGATTTCAGCCCCTCGCTCAACATTCTCACGAAACGAAGAATCGTCCCTAAATTGTAACAGAACCGCATCATGTATAGGAAGAATAATCGAATCCGGACCAAATTCATCATACAGATCAACTAGCGCCTCCTTAACAATCACCGAAGCTGTTGATTGAACACTGTGGTTAAGTGACCATCTTCGCTCCCTATCTGTTAACGCACCGTGATGATCTCGGTATCGCCTATTTCCCCACACGCTTGATACAAATCCATCATTCAGAAGTTGTCTTTGCTGGTCCTCTTGATAATCCTTGATGCCGGCATAATTCCCAAAAAACGAACGAATCGCATCCACATATTCGGAACGCTCTGTGACTGAACTTAGATCGCCTAGCAGAAACTTCGCAATCCGTTCTGGTGACATCCCATACGAAAATGAAAGGTAGACTCGCTTCGCAAGTTGTCGACGGCTGCTATCTCGAAACAAGCGATTTGCGAGTGACAAGTAGACATCCCCGGTGTTGTACGCAGACAATAACGACTCGTCAGACACTAATCCCGCCAAGACGCCAGGCTCAAACTGAGCATAGTCCAAATAGGCCAGCCGCAACCCTGGATCTGCCGATACGAGTGAGCGGTAGGACCTTCGAAGCTGCTGTAGATTTGGGTCGGCAACTGAAATACGACTAGTAACTGTAGCAACCACACGAAACACGGGGTGTACCCGACCAGACTCAGACAAAGCTCGCTTGATTATAGATTCGTCTTGACCCGCCTTCACAAGAGACAAAAAGGCACGCGCAAAATTTGAATGTGAGGTCGCAAATTCGAAAGCATCTTGGAGCCTACTCCCCACAGGCACTTCTATGCGGATGGATATTCCAAAACGTGAACCCGGAGGGGTTCCTATTCAGGGATCGGGCGACCTGAATAAATGCTAGGTACCTCTCCTTGCGAATCCGATGTAGCAATTCCTCCGCTGTGGAAGTAGAAATACGAATTCCCATGAACTGGCGATACGCGAAGAGCCCTTGTAGCTGACATTCGATCCGTGCGATCCGCTCCAAGTCATCACTGGCCCTCAGTTCTTCGGAAAGATCGTTCCAATAGCCCCGTAGGGCCTTTGTGATCCTTGCTGAGAGCCGAAGTGCTCTACTTCTGTCGCCCACACTCACCTGGCGTGAGACAATGTTCTCGAACTGCGTTACTTCCTCTGGGTGTTCAACGTACCGCTGAAGCGATACCCATATCGAATCTGATTCCGGGATGTCATCCTTTGGGCGGCCCAGTCTCAGACTTCCGAACATGGTGAACCTTCCTGCCGATAGGAGCTCCGGGATAAGTCACTAGCCGACAGGGACTTCCGCAATTGCAGCGCCGGTTCGAACGGGCTTGACCTCCCGCGCATGACTAGTTTATAATGTCAGCATGAATGGCCCGATCCCCCAGCCCTCCGGCCTGCCTTCCTCCCTGGATCTCCAGCCCCCGGCGGCCGTCCCTGTCAATTCCCGCCTCAGCCTGGTCTTCGACGGCAACCTCGTCGTCTACTTCCTCTTCACCGTCCCCTTCGCTTCCCACCCCGCCGACGACACCCACGCCCGCAATCGCTGGCTCGCCCACTGTGCCCTGCACAACCTGGCCACCCTCGCCGAGCTCGCCCGTGCCTTCCACATCAGCTCCCGCACTGTCCTGCGCGCCCGCCAGCTCCTCGAGCGCGAGGGCGAAGCCGGCTTCGCCCCGCGGCACAAGGCCCGCCGCCGCCACGGCATCGTGGATCCGGACATCCTTCTGCGCGCCGCGCGCATGCTGGCCTCCGGCTCCAGCCTGCGCCAGACCGCCCGCGCGCTCGATCTGTGCTTCGAGACCTTGCGCACCTATCGCCGGCGGGGCCTGCTGCCGGCCGTCGAAGCGACTCCGCCGCCCGCCTCGCAAGCCGCGCCCCCCGCACCGCCGCCGCCCGGGACCGACACGCCGACGGGGTCCGCCGAGCAGCTCCCGCCCCCGTCCGGGCTGGACCGCGAGCAGCGCAACCGGCGCGACGCGCAGGCCCCGCAAGGGAGGGCGACCCACGACACGCAGGGACGCGTCGAGGCCAGTCCGGGGCTGCTCACCGAGCGCGAGCCGCGCTTCGAGGCCCCTGTCTCGGCCGTGGCCGGCGGCGGCGTGCTGGCGGCCCTGCCCGCGCTGCTGGCCGAGGGCCTGCTGGCACAGCGCGGCCTGCTGCGGCTGCCGCCGGGCTTCTACGGCGTGCAATCGATTCTGCTCACGCTGGCCTTCCTGCTGCTGCTGCGTGTGCGGCGCGCCGAGCGGCTCGGTTACGAGCAGCCCGGGGAATGGGGACAGCTGCTGGGCCTGGACCGCTGTCCCTGTCCGCGCACGCTGCGGCGGCGGCTGCGCCAGCTGGTGGCGGCCCCGGAGGCGCTGGCGAGATGGCGCGGGGCGCTGGCGCAGGACTGGTGCGCGCAGGATGAGGATGCGGTCGCCACGCTGTACGTGGATGGGCACGTGAAGGTCTACACGGGCCGGGGCAAGTTGCCGAAGCAGTTCGTGCCGCGCCAGAAGCTGTGCCTGCCGGGGTCGACCAGCTACTGGGTGAACGCGCTGGGCGGGGCACCGCTGCTATGCGTGCACAAGGCGGTCGACAGCTCGCTAGTGGCGGAGATCCGGGACGGGATCGTGCCGCGTCTGAAGGAGCTGGGGGTGCTGGCCGGGGAGGTGGACCCGCAACGGCCGCGGCTGACGCTGGTATTCGACCGGGAGGGCTGGAGCCCGGCCCTGTTCGCGGAGTTGCGGCAGCAGGGGATCGCGGTCATCAGTTGGCGCAAGGGCCAGCAGGAGGGGCGCTGGCCGAGGCCGGAGTTCCGGCCGACGACCCTGCGCCTGCCGGGGCCGCTGGGGGTGGTCCGGCTGGAGGGCCACGCGGCCGAGCGGGAGGTCGTGCTGGGCGCGCACGGCACGGTGCGCGAGATCCGCTTCTGGATTGACCGGCGCCTGCCGCTGGCAGGTCGCAACGGCCAGCCGCGCAAGCCGCAGGAACGGTCGGGCGAGCCGCGAGCGGGGCGGCGCCAGCCGGCGGCGATCACGACGCATCCGGGCCTGCCGCTGGAGCAGGTGGCGGGCCTGCTGCGCGCGCGCTGGACGCAGGAGAACTTCTTCAAGTACATGCGCGAGGAGTTCGGGCTCGACACCCTGGCGGACCGCACGCTGGAGGACGTCGACGCCGACGAGCGGGTGGTCAACCCGCAATGGCGCTACCTCGACAACGCCGTGGAGCGGCGGCAGGCGCAGCTGGGGACCCTGCACCGGCGCCTGGCGGAAGCCCCGCGCGGGTCGCAGGAAGCGCAGGATCTGAAGGAGCAGGTCGCGACGACAAGCCGCTACCTGGAGGGGCTGCGGACCGCACGCCGGGAGGTCGACCACTGGGTGCGAGCGGGCGACCTGCCCGAGGAGGATCGCCTCAAGGCGCTGGCCGAGCCGATGCGGGGGCTGCTCGACGCGGTGCGCATGATCGCCTACCGGGCGGAGACGCGCTTGGCGGGGGCGGTCGCGCCGGGCCTGAGCCGGCCGGAGACCGCCCGCCTGCTGGTCAAGGCGCTGTTCCGCAGCGACGCGAGCCTGCTCCCGGATCCGGACGCCGGCACGCTGACGGTCCGGCTGATGCATCAGGCGAGCCGGGGCCGGGACATCGCTCTGGCCCCTCTCCTGAAGGAACTCAATCAGACCCGAACGGTATATCCGGGCACCAACCTGCGCCTCGTGTACGAGATCCTCCCGACCGATCCTGACGAAGCGGACGGACCTGCCGCCAGCTAGGCCACTGGACTGAATCGGGTCCAATTAGTGACACGCAAAACCGGTCGCATGTTCGGAAGTCTGAGGCTCGATGGCTTCTGCCTCGTTAGTTCCGACAGCGACTTTACCCGGCTGGCGCAACGGCTGCGCGAAGACGGGCTCGTGGTGTACGGCTTCGGCGAGCGCAAGACCCCGGAGGCGTTCCGCAATGCCTGCACGCGCTTCATATACGTTGAGAACGTTCTCGAGGCCGGGTCGGAAAAGAAGAAAGGGGGAGGGTCCTCAACTCACGGCGAGGCGGAGAAGAAGGAGCCGCCCCGAAGGGCCATTGAGATCATCGCCAAGGCGATCGGGGAATCGGATGAGGACGACTGGGTGAACCTTGCGATTGTTGGCAGCCGCATCCAAGGCGCCGCGCCCGACTTCGATCCCAGAACCTACGGCTGTTCCAACCTCAGCACACTGGTCACGAAATCTGGAGGATTCGAAGTCAGGAAGGAACCGGGCAAATCTGTCTTCATCCGCCCCAAGACCGCAGGAAAGCCACGATCCGGAAAGAGCGGATGAGATCCTGATCCGTCATCCGGGTGGACCGTCGGCCCATAGGGATGGTTCAAAGTTGTCGATGGTCGGCGACAGCGAGCCGAGCGGAACCATATATCGGCGTCACGCCCCCAAAATTGGCGCCGCCAGCACGCGGGAATCAATCACGAATTCCCTCAGACGTCGTCGAATAGTTCCACGTTTAGGACACTGTCTGAACCGGACGGACTCGACGCGGAAACGTGGTAGAAGTCTATCCCCGCCTTGCTACAGGCTCACTGTTGATCAAGTGCAGTCAGATCCTGTTTCGCACGGCGGCCAACGCCCGCCACCCAAGTCGCCTTCCGCCTCTAATCAACAAGTCGGGCCAACTGTGCCAGTGCGCCATTTCGGTGGTAGAGTGACCGAGGCATGAATCGCATCGACAGGCGCCGCTTCCTTGGAGCGTGCGGGGCGGGGTCCGCATTCGCCTGCGCTCAGCGCGAGACCTCCGAGGCTCGTCCTCCTGTCCGGGCGATCACCAACGGGCCGAAGCATCACTGGTTCGGCTACTACGACAAGCTCGAGTTCGACCCGGCCAGCCGCCGGGTCCTCGGCATGCAAGTCGATTTCGAGCACCGGTCTCCCGAGCCCGATGACGAGATCCGTATCGGCATGGTTGACATCGAAGACGGCGACAAGTGGACCGATCTCGGAAGCAGCACGGCGTGGTGCTGGCAGCAGGGCTGCATGTTGCAGTGGGTCCCCGGGTCCGATTCGGAGGTGATCTGGAATGACCGGGAAAACGGCGCGTACGTCAGCCGTATTCTCAATGTCGATAGCGGCGCGATGGCCACGATCCCGTTGCCGGTGTACGCCCTGGGTCCGGACGGATCCTGGGCGGTATCCACCGATTTCCGTCGGTTGAACGACACTCGCCCAGGATATGGATACGTGGGCATCCCCGACCCGAACTCGGATGTTCTCGCACCAGAGGATGTCGGCATCTGGAAGGTCGATCTAGCCACCGGCGAGCGCGATCTGCTGATTTCCGTGGCCCAGGCCGCGGCGATCCCGAACCCGCACAGCGAGACCGAGGGGATGAAGCACTACTTCAACCATCTCCTTGTCTCTCCAGATGGCTCGCGCCTGATTTTCCTCCATCGCTGGCGAAACCCGCACGGTTCGGGAGGTTTCGGAACCCGCATGTTCACGATTGGTGGCGACGGTTCGGACCCCTACGTTCTCGACCCATACGGGAAGACCTCGCACTTCATCTGGCGAGACCCGGAGCACGTCCTCGCGTGGGCCTGGCATCCGTCCCACGGGGACAAGTTCTACCTCTTCCGGGATCAGAGCGAGGAAACGGAGGTCGTCGCTCCGGAAGTCATGCCGCTGAACGGCCATTGCACCTACCTGCCGGGAAACGAGTGGGTCCTCAATGACACGTATCCCGACGAGAACCGCGTGCAGCACCCTTACCTTTACGAGGTGGCTAGCGGCCGGCGCGTGCCCCTGGGCCATTTCCACTCGCCGCCCGAGTACGCGGGTGAATGGCGCTGCGATAACCACCCGCGCTTCAGCCCGGACGGCAAGAAGGTTGTGATCGATTCCCCCCATGGGGAAAGCGGCCGGCAGCTTCACCTGATCGATATCTCGGAGATCGTCGGCGCATAGGTCGTCGGAAGCGACCGGGACTACCTCCCGCGCGAATGGCGGCCTCGCGAGGCGTCCTGGGAAGCCATCGTCGAGGTTCGCTTGTTACGACCTGCCATGGCGGGAGCCCCTTTGATTCTGAGTCCCCCACTGGATCACGTGCAGTGCCGAATCGTCCTGCCGCCAAAGAGGCAGCGAGGCTTGAGGTGGTGCCTCCTGGACGTCGCGGCTCTGTGGATCAAGGCCCGTCGGTCCCCGTCACCTCATCGCGTGCGTTCATGAGCTTCTTGATCGCATCGGTTGTTTCGGTCGGCCGAACAACCTTTTTCAGGCGTTCCGGATCGCCGTCCGTGTTTTGCCGGTTAAGCGATTCCTGGAACCGTTCTTGGTGATCCGCGAGGTCGAGCGGCGTCTCCCCCTGCTCGTTCTTCCAGTCGATCGGCGCGCCCTCGGAGTGGAGATACGCGACGACCTTGGGAGACCGGATGCCAGCCGCGATGTGTACGATGCTCTGGCCCTGTCGCGGCAGACTGACCGCCTTGATGGGATCCGGATACATGTCGTGCGGATCGTACCGCGCCTCTAGGTCGGCCCCGCGCGCGATCAGTTCCTCTATCACGGGCATGTCCCTCGCGACCACGGCGACCGAAAACGGCGTGTGGCCGTCGATGCGCACCAGGTTCGTGTCGGCTCCGGCGTCCAACAGCATCTCGACCAGATCGAGACTGCCGGAACTCGCGGCGATATGGAGAGCCGATGAACCCGGGGGAGACGGGTTGATTCTCACGTCACCGTCAGGCCCTGGCGTCGGGTACTCGGTTTGGCGGTTCGGGTCGGCTCCCGCATCGAGGAGACGCCTCACCATTCCCAGCGCATCCACCCGATCGAAAGGCGGCGGTTTCGGGGGCCTGTCGAGCGTCAGTAGGGCGGGCAGGGTACGGTACACCCCGTCCGACCTGCTGTCTTGGGCGCGCGAGACCCACGCGGCAGCGAGGGCTGCCGCATGCAGCGGAGTGTATCCTGCCGTGTCGGCGGCGGTCGCCGACGCTCCTCGATCGAGCAGGATATGCGCCATGTCAACGTTCGGTGCAAAGCGCTGCGAACTGCCCGCGCGTGCCGGGGCGCCTTGGCCCGGCCGGAAGTTGCTGTCGAGCGGGACCCAGTTGTACAGTGCCGCGAGCAGCGGGGAGGTCCCGTCGGCCGCCCTGTCCTTGACATCGAGACCGGCGTCCAGCAGCTTGCGTGCCGATTCCAGGTCGCGTTTCCTGACTGCGAAGAAGAGGGCGGTCTGGCCGCCTCTCTTGCTCGTGTATTCGCCGTCCGAATTCCAGGGAATTCCCGTCTTGCCGAGCGTGAAGCTGGTCGGGATGTAGACCGTGTACTTCACGTTCCAGCTTCTCGTGACCGCGTGAACATCCGCGCCGCTCTCCAGGAGCAGGCGAACGACATCGGGATTCCCTGCGGCCCACATCAATGCGGTCTGGCCGAATCTCCTCTCGCGAGCATTCGGGTCGGCACCGTGTTTGAGCAACTGCTTCACCATGTCGATCTGGCCCAGGCGGAGGGCGGTCATCAGGGGTGTCTCGCCGTTGTCTCGCTCGAGGTTGGGATCGGCACCGTGTTCCAGCAGTAATCTCGCCAAGTCCGCTGCCCCGTTCTCTATCGCAAGCGATACCGGGCCGACGCCGTACGCGCTGGCTATGTCGGGATTGGCCCCGGCAGCCAGCAGCAGCTCCGCGACTGCCGAGTTGCCCCGAATAGCTGCCCATGCCAGCGCCGTCGAGCCGTCCGCCGATACGGCGTTGGCGTCCGCCCCTCGCTTAAGCAGGGCTTCCACCGTCGACTTGTCGTCGCCGTGCGCGGCGTCGACAAGTAGCCCCCCGATGTTTGCTGCCGAGGCGCACCCAATGGCTAGAAGCCCGGTCAGGAAGATGCGTGAGACGGCTTGGACTCGGAGCATCGGCCTAGACCTCCACCCGGTTAAGCCTGCCCGTGCTGTCCCCGAGTTTCTCGGTGGGCACCCCCACCTTGTCGAGCATCGTCAGGTAGAGGTTTGTCAGCGGCGTCGTGTCGCCCGGGAACACCACGTGCCGCCCGCCGGCGACGCGCCCGGCGGCCCCTCCTGCCAGGAGTATCGGCAGGTCCCGCTGGCTATGGCTCGTTGGCACGCTGAGGCTGCTGCCGTACATGATCATCGAGTGATCCAGCAGCGTCGAAGCTCCTTCCTTGATCGCATCCAGCTTGGTCAGGAAGTAGGCGAGCAGCTCGGTCTGGTCCACGTTGATCTTTGCCAGTGCGTCGAGCTTTTCCTTCTCGAAGTTGTGATGCGAGATCTCGTGATGTCCCATCGAGATGTCCAGGTGCGGGAAGTTCATCGAGGTGGCCTCGCGCCCGTAGAGAAACGTCCAGACCCGGGTCAGGTCCGCCTGGAGCGCCAGCGTCTGCAGGTCGAACATGAGCTTGACGTGCTCCGGCCACGTGTCCGGTATGCCGGGAGGCCGCTCCGTGGGAGGAAGGTCGACGGGAGGCCTCTTCATTGCGACGTCGATACGCCGCTCGACATCGCGAATCGACTCGAAGTACTGGTCCAGCTTGCGCCTGTCGTCGGTCCCGACTTCCGCCTTGAGTTCCGCGATCCGGTCGGCAACGGCATCTAGCGCGCTCTGGTCTGCGGCGTCCCTCCGCTTGGTGGCTTCAGGGTCGATGCGGCCGCCTTCTCCGAAGAGCCTCTCGAAAACGAAGCGCGGGTTCTTTTCGAAAGGCAAGGAGTTCGTCGCGGTCTTGAAGACGGGCCCGGACAGGTTCCCTGTTTCCTCCGTCGTAAGTTCCAGGGAAGCGAACTGGGTCTCTTTACCTAGTGTCCGGGCCGCCAACTGGTCCACCGAGACCCCCACGTGGACCTTGCCCTTGGTCGGCTCGCATCCGGTCATGAATGACGCCATGGCCCTGTCGTGGAATCCCGCCTTCGAGCGGTCGGGATCGGAGGAAAGGCCGGTCAGCACGATGAATTTGTCCCGATGCGGGGCCAGCGGGGCCAGCGCCTCGCTCGCCAAGTAGTCGGAACCCTCTCCATCAGGCCGCCAGCGATCCCGGTCCACGCCGAGGGGGAAGTAGATGAATCCCAGGCGCCGGACGGGCGCCGCGTCGGTCAGCCTCTCCGCGGTCAGCGCGGGAACCATCGCGTCCAGGAGCGGAAGCGCGAGCGCTGTTCCGGCGCCACGGAGGAACGTCCGGCGGGGAAGGTGCTTTCTGGTTACGAACACGATTGGCTCCTCTAGCTGTCGGGGGTCTGCCGCATCTGGAACGGCACGCTTGAGATCACGCCACGCACCAGGTCCGCGAAGCGGTAGCCATCCGCTTCGGCACCGGCGAGGATCTTGCGGACGGTCGGCTGGTCCCTGGCGCTCAGCTCCCGCCCAAGTGCGTATGTCAGCAGGCGTTCAACCGTGGCATGCGCGAATCGCGCTGGCCGGCTCAGCAGCAGGTCCTTCAGGCCTTCCAGGCCCTCGATGGTCTCTCCGTTGGCCAGCGATCCGGTTGCATCGATCGCCTCGCCATGATCCTCGGCTCTCCAACGGCCGATGACATCGAAGTGTTCCAGGGCGAATCCCAGCGGGTCGATCAGGGCGTGGCACGATGCGCAGGCGGCATCGGCCCTGTGCCGGTCCAGCTGTTCCTTCGCACTCAGCTTGCGGCCGTCATCCGTGCTTTCCTTGAGCGACGGGATGTTTGCCGGCGGCGGCGGTGGCGGCGAGTTCAGCAAGTTGTCGAGGATCCACGTCCCGCGCAGCACGGGAGACGTCCTGGCGGCATGCGACGTCAGCATGAGGATGCTGCCCTGGCCGAGCAGCCCGCCCCTCTCGGACTCCTCATTCAGGGAGACGCGCCTGAATCCCGGGCCCTCCACTCCCTCTACGCCGTAGTTCCGTGCCAGTCTCTCGTTCAGATAGGTGTAATCTGCGTCGAGCAGATCCAGGACACTGCGGTTCTCGCGGATCACGCTGCGGATGAAAAGGAGTGTTTCCTCTCGGAACGCCGAAACTAGAGCCGGGTCGAATTCGGGGTAGGCTTTGCGGTCCGGCTGGATCCTCCCGAGCTTCCCTAGTCCGAGCCACTGCCTCGCGAAATTGTTGACCAGCGTGGAGGCCTTTGGGTCCGCCAGCATGCGGCGAATTTGGCGGTTCAGGATCTCCGGTTCCCTGAGCTTGCCCGCGGCGGCTGTATTGAGCAACATGTCGTCGGGAATGCTGCTCCACAGGAAGAACGAGATGCGCGACGCGAGTTCGAAATCGGACACGGTGTGCGGCGCCTCCGCGGTGGCTTCGGGCGCCTCGAACTCCAGGCGGAACAGGAAATCGGGTGCCAGCAGGATGTCCCGCATGGCGGCGGCGATGGACTGGTCGAAGTTGGATTCCCGGCGGGCATTCCTGTAGGTGCCAAGTAGTGGCCGAAGGTCCGCCTCCGAGACGTTCCGCCGATATGCTCGTCGGGCAACCGAGGCAAGGATCCTGGATGCGCAATCCGGTTCGTCCTCTGGCTGCTCGGGCCTGCAGACGAAGATTCGCTTGCGACTGGGGGTCTCTCCGACACCGCCGGGGTTGTCGGGGCCGGCGATTTCGATCCTGCCGAGGACAGGCGGGCCCGGCAGGCCGTCGAAGGCCGATTCCCCGAAGGTCATGCCACCGATTTCGAAGCGCTTCACGAGCTTGCCGTCGACACGGAAGTCGATGAGCGGCCGAATCGCGGTTCCCAGCAGGTCCAGCGGTCCGCCCAGGGCTCGGCCTCCCATCCCGCTGACGTCCGAAACCGGGCCCTCGCGGGCGGCCCATTCATCGGGGAAGGTGACGACGATCGCGTGAGGGCCTGCCTTCAGCCGGACCTTCGTGCGGAAGAACCGTACCCCCTCGGTTGGCGTCAGGCTCTGCTTCTCGAGGAACGCCCGCAACTCGTACTCGCCGTCGTAGGGAAAGTGGTGACCGACCCGTAGCCCGCCACGCGTTCCAAACGGCATTCCCTTTCCCTGCCAGCGAGCTTGCGTCTTGTTTCTCCGGAAGGTCTCGACCACGCGCGAAGGATCGCTGACCCCCACGGCGAGTTCGCTTACTTGCCGGGCTGCCTTCAGATACGCCTCGAGCAGGAGGGTCGACATTGAAAGGGCGTCGCCGATGTTGTCGAAGCCGGCAGCCTGCCCGTCTGGCGGCAGCCCGCTCGCAACGGGAGCTTGGATAGCCAGGATGTCGCGGACCGCATTGCCGTATTCCGTCCGGTTCAGCCGCCGAATGACCGTGCGTCCGGCATAGGGCGCCCGCGTCGCGGCAGCATCCAGCTCGTCAATCAATCCGGTCCGGAATGCTTTGATCGCGGCTTCCGGGGGACGTGGCGCCCCGGCTGGGGGCATCTCCCCGGCACCTAGCTTGCGGATGACCCTCTCCCACACGTCCGGCCGAGCCGGCGGGTCGTGCGAATCGATGCCTTCGAGGGATAGGTCGCGGGGTGGGGAATCCCCGGAGTGGCACCCCACGCAGTACTGCTGGAGGAAGGTCTCGCGACCCAGCGCGGTAGCCGTCAGCAGGGAGGGAAGCGCCAGCAGCAAGACCACTAGCGCGGCAATCGAAAGCCAACCTCCTCCGGCCGCACGCGATGCCTGGCGTCCGGCTGGACGCCCGAAGATTCCCCGCCACTGGCTGTGCGACCTCAAGTCGGCAGACACCCCACCCCCTGTATCGTACAGCAGGAGAACGGACCTTTCTAGGCGTTTTCCCTTCTAATAACGGGACTTTCCGAGCGCTGGGACGAATTGCGGAGAATGCCGCGAGCCACGCCTCCGAAGCCAGTCTCGCGGGACCCTGAACGACGGGACGGCATCAACGCATGCGCCGCCAAGCAAACTGTCCCACGGACCGGGACCCGCATCGCCGGTGCGACAATGGGTCAGATGACGCCTTCCGAACTCCGGGGCAAGCTTGAAGGGGTGATCGCCTTTCCCGTCACCAACTTCAAGGCCGACTACTCCCTCGACATCGACGCCTATCGAACCAATGTTGCGGAAATGGTGCGATTTCCGCTTTGCGCGGTGGTCGCTGCCGGCGGCACCGGGGAGATGTACTCGATAACCCCGGACGAGCACCGGCAACTGGTCGAGGCCACCGTCGCCGAGGCCGGCGGGAAGACCGCGGTGATCGCGGGCGTGGGATTTGGCGGCGGGCTCTCCGTGGAGCTTGCCCGGCAGGCCCAGGCCGCGGGAGCGGACGGGATCCTGATGTTCCCGCCGTATTACCCTAATGCCGACTTCGAGGGCCTCGTCCGCTACTACAAGGCCATTGGTAGCGCAGTTGACCTCGGGCTCTTCCTCTACTCGCGGGACACGGTCAATCTAAACCCGTCCCAGGTGTTCCGCCTGTCTCAGGAGATTCCGAATCTCATCGCGTTGAAGGAAGGGCAGGGGGATATCCGCAACTACCAGCGCGTCATGGAGCGCTGCGGGAACAAGTTGCACTGGATCGGAGGCATCGGCGACGACATGGTGCCCGGCTACTACTCGATAGGGGTCCGCACCTACACTTCAAGCATCGCGACGATCGCGCCCCGGCTGTCGCTCCAGCTGCATGAGCGGGCCTCGATGCTAGACAACCCCAGCTTGGGACGCCTGATGCGGAACTATGTCCTTCCTCTCTACGCCATGCGGGCGCGCCGGAAAGGCTACGAGGTCAGCGTCATGAAGAAGGCGATGGAAATCCTCGGCAAGCCTGCGGGCCCGGTGCGCCCTCCCTTGCCGGAAATCCGCCCCGAGGAGGTCAAGGAACTCGAGGCTCTGATGCGCCGCTTCGAGCCAGTGCTGTGACGCCTCACCGGCGCAACTCGATAGTGGACGGGCCGGGCCGCTGCAACACCACTCTTCCGGTTCGAATCAGGTTGAGCCCGGTTCCCAGAACTGTCCGGCCTTCTGCAGCTAGCGCTCGGGCGTAGGCCTCGAGCTGAGGCCTGTACCTTTGGAAGGCATCGACCGGGTCCTCGATCCGATCGGACTTGTGGTCCAGCACCCAGACGCCCTTCGGAGTCTGGATGACCAGGTCTGCCTCGCCGGACATCACTGAGCCGTTCTTGTCCAGTGCCAGTACCGGCCACTCCCGCATCACGGACTCTACCTCGAAGCGCTTTTCTAGCCAGTCCTCGAATTGAGCAATTGCGGAAGCTATTTGCGTCCGCGCGGTGGGATCCGCTTCCACTACCGCGACTTGCGTCATGCGCTCCGCGAGATCGGGGCGGCCGCCGAGGATCTCGAAGCACCGATGGAGATACGTCCCCAGTTCGGCGCCGGACAGTCCGGTGTCGACATTCAGTCCTTCCCCGTAACGGGAGACCTCCAGCCGTGCTGTAGTTGCCGCGTTGTCGCTGCCGGCAAGGCTCGACGCCGCCACGCCCTCCGGAGTCAGCTCCGTGGGCGGCGTTGCCCGTCGAATCGCCCGCCGTCCCGCGACAGGAAGCGAGGCTTCGTCGTTGCCCGGATGGAACTCGAAGTCCCCCGGCAGTTGGGTTTCGCCTTGGAGCACGTTGCAGGGGAACGCGAGGTCTGCCACGACAAGTTTTCCGGCATTGTCGTCGAGCGACCATCGTCCTTTCAGGAGTTTCCAGTACGAGACGGTTGAGCTGCTTCGCTGGCGCGCTTGGAATTCGGGCCATTCGAGCAGCAGTTTTTCGCGCGCACGCGTGAGTGCTACGTAAAGAAGCCGCTTCGACTCCGTGACGACGCCTTCTTGCAGGGAGGCCGTCTGCTTTTCGTTCTGTTCCCATGCCGCGTAGTGCGGCCAGTAGTCGATCCGGGCATGCTCGAGAATCTTCGAGAGATCGTCGAAAGAACGGTATTCGAGATTGAGGTTCGGAAGGCGCGGCTTCACCTGCCGGTCGAGATTGCAGACCGCCACCACCGGCCATTCAAGCCCCTTCGCACCGTGCCACGTTCGTAGCGTGATCGCATCCTCCTCAAGGACCGTCTTGTCGGGCTCCTCGTCTTCGTCCTGCCTCGTGGCCAGCCAGCTCAGAAATGTCTGGATCCCGTGGCCGTGGTAGCCGCCATGCGCCAGCGCCTCGCGATTCGAGTCCATGAATTCGGCGGCTTCTCCGAGAAGCCGCAGGAGGTTCGCCCGGGCCTGCTCGCCGTCCGGCCACGACCCGACCGCGTCGAGCAGTTCCATCGCGGACAGGGTATCGGCTACGAGGGCGTAGATCGTTCGGTCAGCCACGCCTTCGGAAAGCGAGTCGAGTTTGCGGAGCAAGGGGTCCTTGATGCGCCCCGAATCGATCAGTTGCTGCAGGCCTTCCTCCAGGCTGAGGGAGCCGAGTTCGGTCACGGCCAGGTAGAGTGCCGCATGGCGGTCCGAGGGGTTCGCCAGGTAGGCGAGGGCGTGCCAAGCGAGTTGGACCGGTCTCGACATCAGCCAGCCCTCCGACTGATGATTCACGCGAAGGCCCAGGCTCCGGAGGACGTCAGCGTACTCCGCGAGCACCGCGTTGGTCGGACACAGCACTGCCATGTCGCCGCCGCGCAGCCGTCGGACGGAGTTGGTCCGGCGGTCGACCACCGTCTGCGACGGGTCGGCCAGTAGGCCCTTCAGCCGCTTGCCCACCGAATACGCTCGAACAGTGTGTCTTGGCGTCTTGGGGTTCTTCTCGAATGCCACGACCTCGAGGGGTGCCATCGGGCACGGCTGCCGCTGCGCCTCCAGGGCGACGTAGCTCTCGCCGAAGAGCCCCGGTCCGATCGCGTTCACGAACTCCATCAGTGCGGGCTGGGATCGCCAATTGCGGGTCAGGGGGCGAGAGACGTTCTTGTGGTTCCGCTCAAGCGCCTCGAAGAGCCGCGGATCGGCGCCCTGGAATCCCATGATGGCCTGCTTGAGATCGCCGACAACCAAGGTGGGGATCCCGGCTTCCTTAATCTTCCAAAGCAGAGCGAACTGCAGCGGGTTCGTGTCCTGGAACTCGTCCACGACGAGGCAGTCGATCCGGCTGGCAAGTGTGTCCAGGGCGTCGGGGCGGTCCGTGAGCAGCTGCCCGGCAGCCGCGATCATGTCGGTGTAGTCCACCAAGCCGGCCTCTCGCTTGGCCCGGTCGTAGTGCTCGACCACGTCCTGCCCGGCTTGCAGGAGGGCGGATAGATGGAACTGGGCATGTTCGAGCGGGCCGCGATGGTCCTTCAGCGCGTCGGCTGCGAGGACGACCTGTTTGGCGAGCGTCACATACTCGGCGGGCAACGGAAGGTCGCGGTTGGATACCCGGAGCCTGCGCAGCCTCGCCCAGAGCAACCAGTCGGTGTCGAGGGCGCCCGGCCTCGATGCCTGGCTCAGCGATCTGAAGTCGCCCTTGAAATCGTCGATTGCCTTCTGGCTCCCGCCGTACTCCCTGTCAAGACTGGAGTTGAACGCATCGAGCAGTTCCGCGACGCATCGCTCCAGCGTCCGGGTCTGCCCGCTCTCCGGATGCGCCCTGCCGTACCTCCCCGCGATTCTCCTCGCTGCGTCCTTGGAGTGCCGAAGGATGTTGCCTGGAGTCCCGATTCCGATGGACCGGAGGAGTTGCACCACGTCCAGCAGCGTGTCCCGAAATGCTTCCTCGGCGCTCGACTGCGTGGCGGCAACATACGAATAGCCGTAGGCTCGCAGATCGGCCACGACTCGATCGGCCTTGTCCGTGCGAGCCAGCGCCCTGCGGATCAAGGCATTCTGCTCGTCATCGTTCAGCAGACGCGGTCTGGGGGACGTTCCTGCTTCGAACGCGAATTCCGTCAGCAAGCGCAGGCCGAGCGAGTGGATCGTGGAGATGTACGCGTGGGAAAGGCGCAGCGCATCCTCGACTCTCCCCATCGCAAGCAGGCCGGCGCTGATGCGTTCACGCAGCTCCGCGGCCGCGGCTTCGGTATAGGTGACAGCGACGATCCGTTCCGGAGCTACCATCCCGTCCGCGATCCATCGTCCGAGTTGCGTCTGGATCGTGTGGGTCTTCCCGGAACCGGCGCCAGCGGGAACGATGCGGAGAGGTTCCGTCACTTCGACGCGCTCCTCTCGTCTGTCGGCAGCGTGAACAGGGCAATCAGCGGGCTGGCATCCAGGGCGAAGGTCGAGACCCCAAGGTCGGCTAAGGATTTCCTGTCGGTATCCAGGTTGAGGCGCACGACCCCCTTGCGAACATCGTCAAGTCGCGCTCCTATGTCGACCGTCGCCTGTCGCGCGACGTCTTCGGAAACCGTGTGCCATCCCGGAATCGCCACGCCGCCGGGCAGCTCGCTATCCCCGAGGCAGACGCGGTCCTTCATCATGAAGTACACGATTCCGATCTCGTTGGCCCGACCCAGCCTTCCTGCAAGCTCTTCGTCCTCGGGACGCGATCGAACTCCTCGCCGCGGTTTCGGCCCCCCGCTTTGCACCATGGCCCTGTAGAGGGTCGCCTGGGTGTCAAACCCTGTCTCCATGCGCTTGCTGCGCCCGCCCGAACGGGACCACTTGTAGTCCACGATCAGCAGCCTGTCGCCATCCACTGCGAGGATCAGGTCGGCTTGGCCGTGGACGCTGATCCGTGACCAATCGCCCTGCAGCCACTGCTCGCTGGCAAGGACTTTGGCACCGAGTTTCTCGAGCGCGTCACGCCACATCACGGCCGCTTTCGCTGCCTGCTCGGCGAGATGCAGCCGCTCCACCCTCCATTGCGGGTTGCGGATGAAAGGAGCTTGCTGCAGGGCGACCTCGTCGAGCACCTTCCTGGCACGCGGGGACATGCCGGATCGTTTCGGCAAAACCGCTCCGGGACGGAATAGCCGCTCGAACATGCCGTGAGCCAGCGATCCTAAGACGCTCGGGCCGGCCGTCTCCGGGGCCCACGCGAGCGGTTCGGCGTCGATCCGGCGCAGCAGCCATGCCAGCGGGGAGACCAGAAGCGTTTCCAGGCTGCTCGGCGATTCGGGTCTCGTACGGCCATCGCTGTCCGAACGGAGCGCGATCAGATCCCGGTCGAGGTTGAGACCTCCGCAGCGGTACTGTCGAGGCGGGGCGGCCTTGCTCGAGGGTGCAAGCGCTAGGTACCGTATGCGCGCGCGGTCGTCGGCCGAGTCCAGTTCGGCAACGAGGCTCTTTCCCGCACGGGATCCCGAGAGCAGACGCTCGACGAATACGAGACTCTCCGACGGCGATTGCGGAGTGCCCGTTTCTTGGCGCCGAGGTATCAGGAGGGTGACCGAGTCGGATGCCGCGGAAAGCTGCCGCCTGAACCGCTGCCGCCGGCGTCCCAGTTCCTCCGCCGGGTCTCCTATTGGGATCGCTAGCGCCCGGCGAATCTCGAGCAGATCGTCGGACGGGAACACAGCAGATGATCGCGGCTCTCTGGGGTATCTCCCCTGATGGAATCCGAGCACGAAGAGATGGCGGACGTCTCTCCACGGCTCGTGCCGCTCGCGGAGGACAGTGACTCCTTCAAGGCTGAAAAACGCCGGTTCCCCGTTGGTGATGTGCCTCGGGCTGGCGGCTCGTCGCGCAGCGACCCAGTCGATCTGCGGGGCGCCCTCAAGCGTCTCGCGGGCCCGCTTGGCTGCGTCCCGCGCCCGCGCCCGATGCATGGAAAACTCCTCGCCGCCCGAGAGTAGCGAGGCGAAGCGATCCAGGGCTGCCTGGAGCCTGCTCGGATCGTTGTCGTCCTGGCGTATCACCTCGAGCATGGCCTGGGCTTCGCGCCCCGCGCCGGACGGAGCGGCCAGGTCGTAGCGGCCCTCCATGACCCTTCGTGCCATGTCGGCGCCGTCCTCGATGGTCCAAGGCATGAGCGGCGACGACAGGCAGGCTGACAGAGCCATCGCAGGTGCCGGTTTCTGCCGGCAGAAAAGGAAATGGAACACCGCCTCAGCCCCGAGATCCCTCCGCCACCTCTCTCCCCGAAGCCCTGACAAGGCGAGACCGGCGAGTTCGAACGCATCCTCCAACGCAATGGCGTATGAGAATTCGTCCGGCAGCAGGATCCCGATGTCAGCTGGCGCCAGATCCCGGTCACTGGCCAGCAACGACTGAGCCATCCCGGCGGTTATCTCTGCTTCCTGGTAAAAGTCCCGGACTCCCACACACTGCACGGAGTGGTCGACCGCCGACTCGGACCCGGACGGCGCGAAGAGCTGGCACTGCAGCGCTTCAAGCGCAGAGCCACCCTCAGCACGACTCCGCCTCGCAAGGATTTCTTCGAGTTCGGCCCAGAGTTCGGGATCGACCGGCGTTCCGGCTAGGCTCGCATCACGGTTCAGCTTCTCGACGAGATCAAGCTGCCACCGGGTCAAATTCATGACGGTTTCGGAGGCGTAGACGCGGATCGCGTGCAGGGACGAGGCGGAGTCGGCGCGCAGAAGACTCTGGATAACGCCCAGGCTCCCGGGCAGGCTCCCGTCCAGCGCTTGTGCTAGTCGGGTCAAGTCGCGGACGACGCGCTGAGGGCGGGCCGGAAGGTGCACTGCGCATGCCGGTTCGAGATGTTGGAGGGGATCGGTCGCCGAAACCAGGTTGATCAGCGCCCCGCGGATCTCGGATGCCGTTTCGTCTGGCGCGACCTCGAAGCTCTTGCTCCAGAACGCATCGTCGATCCGGGCAACCTCGTCATGAAAGCGCTGCTCCCGTACCTCGCCGTCGTCGCTGACGAGATACGCCTCAAGCCCCCGATGAAGCAGTTCGCGGAGCGTTCCGACGAGAATGCCGGTTCGCGCCTTGGTCGTAGCTAGGGACCGGCGGACGAAACGCGCCGCACTTGCGTCGGGTACAAGTAGAAATTGCAGCGGCTGTTTGGGCGGGCTAGCGTAATACTTTCTGGATGCGATATGGCCCTCCCCGCATGAAGCGGCCCGCGCCCGACGTCGGAACCTCGTCCCGGAATGCGAAGAAGGGCACTCGTGAATAGCGTCTCGTCACAGGCAATGAGTGAACTTTTTCTATTCTAGTCCAGTTTATAGTCGTCCGGCAACTGATTTGCGGAATCGCCGCCACCCCTCACGGGATTGGCACGCCGTGCTCGAAGGCGCGCTCGGCGTGCAGTCGCTGAAGCCGCTGCGTCACCGGCCCTCGCGAGCCGGTTCCGATCTTACGCCCGTCAACATCCAGGACTGGAGCCAAGGCGCCCATGGTGCCCGTGGTGAACGCCTCGTCGGCCGTGTAGACCTCGGTCAGCGAAATGTTCCTCTGGACAACCTCGATCCCGCTCGAACGTGCTGCGCTGATGACTGTGGCTCGGGTTATGCCCGGGAGGCAGCTGTCGGCATGTGGCGCGAGAAGGACCTCATCCCGGACCAGGAACACGTTGGTCGCGTTCGTCTCGGAGACGAATCCGTGGACATCCAGCATCAGGGCGTCGTCCACGTCAGCGAGGTTCGCCTCGATCTTGGCCAGGATGTTGTTGATCAGGTTGTTGTGGTGAATCTTGGAGTCAAGGCATTGCGGGGTGTTTCGTCGTATCGACGAGGTGATCAGGCGGATGCCCTCTTGGTCATAAACGAGTCCTTTCCACTCGGCCAGCACGATCAGCGTGCAGCCCGATTGGTTCCAATGCGGACTCATCCCGGAGGTAACTTTCTCGCCTCTCGTCAGGGTCAGCCGGACGTGCGCGCCATCGGTCATGCCGTTTGCGCGCAGTGTCTCGAACAGGGCGCTGCGGACATGGTCCCGGGACGGGATCGCAGCAAATGCCATCGCGTGGGCAGAGGCGAACAGGCGGTCCAGATGGAGGTCCAAGTCTGCCACGCGGCCTCTGTAGACCCGGAGCCCCTCCCACACGGCGTCGCCTCCTTGCACGACGCTATCGAACACGGACACCTTGGCTTCGTGTCGCGGTCTAAGCTGGCCGCCGACATGGACGAGGATGCTGGCGTTTCGGTCATCTGGAAGTTGCATTGCTGGACCTGAAGGGCTGACAGGCGAGGCCCGTCACTCGGAGAATTGTACGGCAACATCAACGGTGGCGACTCAACCTGGCGTTGACGATGCGCAATGCTTTCCGGTGATTGCGCGCCGCGAAGGCCGGGGCACCGGAATCCTCTCTGTCGAAGGGGCTTCGTGCTGTCGTGCGGCGAAGCCGGTTCGAACGGGAATCCGCAAGATCCCGGATCAATCGCCCTACGGCGGCAACGTTCGCCTGAACCGGAGAAGAAATCAGGAGGTCGTTAGGATACAATCGCGGCAAGATGCGACGGGTTCTCGTTCTCTTTGTTCTGTGCTCGGCAGTGATCGCCGCGCAGTCGACGCCCACTACGGTCTATATCAGCTTGGGAGAAAACGCAAAGGCGGTCGAGTCCTGGGACGGCTCGGTAAGGGTCACTGGCGGCAATCTCGTCCGCTTGGAAGAGCGCCACTTCATGAATTCGGACCGCCTCCAAGGTACGAGCGGGTGGAGGGCTTCGACGAGACAGGAGCAAATTACAGGTTTTCCCAGGGTCAATTACAACGAGATGAGCCCTGCCGAGCTGCCTCCCACGCAGTTCTCGCCAGTCGGCGTCTTCGCCGTGGCGAGCGGCAGCGAGTCCTCGAGTTTCAGGGTGAGGACCAAGCAAGGCGCAATCACGTTCCGCACTTCCGAACTTGCTGGAGGACCGAAGCCGTTTCTGAACGGACGCGCGCTCGTCGGCCTGACCCCGTCGGTCGAGAAGCTCTCGAGCGCGGAGTACGAGGACGACGAACCGGCGGTGGCGCAGGTGCAGGAGGGCGTTCCCGCCGTGGCCTGGGTGGCTTACAAGGAAAGCGGCGACACGGTGATGGTCAGGATCCGCCGGGACGGCACTTGGGAAGATGCGCAGGAGGTCACGCCCGGCCCGTCAGACGTTTGGCGAGCGTCGGCCGCCTCGGACGGACAGGGCCGCCTGTGGGTTTTCTGGAGCCAGCGCAACGGAACGAATTGGGACATCTGGGGGCGAATGCGGAGCGGGGGCTCTTGGGACGAGCCCCAGAAGCTCAGTGCGGACGGGTGGAATACTTTCCATCGCGCTGCCTCGACGAGCGACGGGAAGGTCGTCGTAGTTTGGCAGAGCGCTCAAGGGGACCCTGGCCGCGCGCAGACGGACATCTGGATGCGCGTTTGGGACGGGTCCACCTGGGGTGACCAGATGCGCGTCAGCGAGTCGCCGGCCAACGACTGGGAGCCGCAGGTCGCGGGCGGCGCGGAAGGCCAGGCGCATATCGTCTGGGACAGCTACCACGATGGCAATTACGACATTTTCTATCGCTCGTATGCCGATGGCGCCCTCGGGGATATCGAGCAGGTCACTAGCAGCCCCCAGTTCCAGGCCCATGCGAACGTCGCCGTGGCTCCCGACGGAACCCCCTGGCTCGCTTGGGACGAGTCCGGCGCCAACTGGGGCAAGGACCAGGGCTACTTGGCCACGCCCCCGCCGGGAGTGCCTTTGCACCAGGGGCGGTCGATCCAGGTCGTGAAGCGGACCGGCGGTTCGTGGTCCGAGCCGAAATCGAAACTGGAGCCGTTCTACGTCTACAGGCTGTACCCGAACTTCGAGAATCCCCAACTCGCTTTCGACCGGTACGGGACACTTACGATGCTGTTCCGCCATTGGACGAGGCAGCGGGCGCACTCCATCGGCGCCAGGATGATGTGGGAAACGTTCCTGACGCGCTTCGACGGAAAGGAATGGACAATTCCAGTGCCGCTCGCCCACAGCCAGGGCTCGATCGAGAAGCGTCCGTCGGTGGCTTCGGTGGGCGGCTCGTTGATCGCGGCCTGGATGACTGACAACCGGACATTTTCGGAGGCTCTGCCGCAGAACGCGGAAATCTATGTCGCCGACCTCGGCTCCGCTGGAGCGCCGCCCGACTATTCCGAGGGGAATTTCATTCAATACGTCGAGCCGTTCACCGAAGAGATTCCGGTCCACCCCTACGAGGAACGCAACGTCGAGACGATTCGCGGCTACACCATCGACGCCGGGGACAGGCAGTTCAAGATCTTCCGCGGCGACATGCACCGTCACACCGACGTCTCGCCGGACTTCAAGTACGACGGGTCGCTGATCGAGGTCTATCGGTATGCGCTCGACGCCGCGGCGTTCGACTATATCGTCCCGACGGATCACCAGCTGGGCTACGACCAGGAGTTCACGTGGTGGCAGGACGAGAAGCTTGCCGACCTGTTTCACGTGCCGGGCACATTCGTCCCGATGTTCGGCTACGAGCGCTCGCTCACTTTTCCTAACGGGCACCGCAACGTCATTTTTGCGAAGCGCGGTACAAGGACCCTGCCGATTCCGCCCGAGGAGCAGCGAGGCGAGCAGCGAGCCGAGAGGCTCTACGCGTACCTGCACGAGAACGATGGCATTTCGATGCCTCACAGTTCAGGGACCGCCCAGGGCACGGACTGGTTGAACAACGATCCCGAGGTCGAGCCGCTAATGGAGATCTTCCAAGGCTACCGGGCCAGCTACGAGTACATGGGAGCACCCTTGGCGGCTTCCCCGCAAAGACTCCGGGAGCAGCGGTCTGGCTTCAATCCGATCGGATATTGGTGGGACGCGTTGCGGAAGGGGTACAAGATTGGCGTTCAGGCCTCGTCCGACCACTGGTCGACCCACATGTCGTACGCCATGATCGTGGCGGAGGAATTCACGCGGGATTCGATGTTCGCCGCGCTCAAGGCCCGTCATGCGTACGGCGCGACGGACAACATCGTGCTCGATTTCCAAGCAGAGGATGCGGACGGCAGTCGCTACATCATGGGTGACATCATGAACTCGGAACGAGCTCCGCGGCTCTACGTCCGGGCGGTCGGAACGGACCGGATCAAGCAGTTCGTGATCGTGAAGAATCAGGAGATCATCTACACGAGCCACCCGAACGAAGAAGAGTACACGGCCGAGTACACGGACAGGAACTTTGAGGCCGGATCAAACTACTACTACGTCCGCGTCGTCCAGAACGACGGGCAGGTAGCATGGAGCTCGCCGATCTGGGTCGAATAGGGTCGGCCTTGGCAGCGCCGTACGAAGGCTCTGACCGCTCCTCCCTGCTGGTCCAGGCGGCTCCCGAGCGAGGTCGGCATTTGACCCGGCAATCCGCCAGGGCCCTGGGACGGGCTCGATACGCAGGAGAAGGGTGGGATTTCCATGCTGACCGCCACTCTCGGCGCACGGATAGTGTTTGGAACTGGTAGGTGTGCGAGTGTGGTCGCTGCGACAGAAGGCGAGCAGCGATTCTCAGAAGCGAAGTTGCTTCAGACCTGATCCGGCACGACGTACGGCTCGCGGTATTCCCGTGTCAGCCAGCGGTTCGCTTCGTCGTCGCCCGGAAACGTTTCCGTCTCCGGGTCAAACTCGAGCTTGCGGCCGACCCGGTAGGAGATGTTTGCCAAGTGGCAGAGCGAGGTCGACAGGTGACCTTGCTCGACTTCGCAGCTCAGATCCTCGCGCTTGCGAGACCGGACGCAATCGATGAAGTTCTGGAAATGGTTGACCTCGGGCTCGTCGAGGTCCGGGATCTCCGGACCCGGGTGGTAAGAGATGTCAGGGAAGCTCAGGTTGTTCGTCCGGTACGAGACTCCCGATGGCGAGTCGGGCTGGTCTCGCGGCTTGAATTCGCCTCGCGTTGCGGTCCAGCCGTCTGAGGAGCCGATGTAGCCGCGGTCCGTGAAGAAGAATCCTCCCACCCGAACTCCTCCGAACGACGGGCTGTAGAGCGTGGTCGATTCGATTTCGACGAGCGTGCCGTCGCCGTACTCGAAGGTGCCCACTTGGACATTGGGGACCTCCGAGTCCGAATCCTCCACGAACTGGCCGCCAGTGCAGTGGACCTTGACGGGGTGTTCTTGCTTGTCCAAGCCCCACCGGAGCACGTCCAGGTGATGCGCACCGTTGTTGCCGACCTCGGCGGTCGAAGTGTCCCAGAAGAAATGCCAGCCGTAGTGAAAGCGATTGAGGTCGAATGCCCGGTAGGGTGCGGGCCCGAGGTACAGGTCCCAGTTCACCCCTTCGGGAATGGACGCCTCCGGGACCTTGCCGATGCTGACCCGGCCCCGGTAGACGACCGCCTTCGCGCGGTAGGCCTTACCGAAACCCCCATCGCGCACGAATCGCGTCACCGACCGGACTCCTCGGTCGCTCCGGCGCTGGAGTCCGATTTGGACGATGCGTCCGTACTTGCGGGCCGCCTCGGTCATTTTCCGCCCCTCCCGGAGGGTGTAGGAGCAGGGCTTCTCGCAGTAGACGTCCTTGCCCGCCTGGCATGCCCAGATCGTCATCAGCGCATGCCAGTGGTCCGGTGTCGCGACTGAGATCGCATCGAGCTCGTCGTGTTCCAGGAGTCGGCGAATGTCGGTCTCAGTCTGCGGTTTGTACCCGTCAATTCGCTCGACCGCGGAAACCGCTTCCCCAAACAGCCGCTCGTCGACATCGCAGAGGTAGCTGACACGTACCCCTGGCATCTCGGCGAATTCCCGCAGGTGCGTCCTGCCTCGACCCCGAATGCCGACCACGCCGACATTCACTGTGTCGCTCGGGCTGGCCTGCCCCGTAGCTTTCCGAGGAGCGGCGGCCGCCAAGCCCGCGCCGAGCGCGGCGTTCGTTACGAAGTTCCTACGTGTGGTTGCCATGGATGTGAATTCAGGTTACCTGTCTCCCAGGTCGGGCCGCATTCTAGCAAGGGCTGGCCCGCCATCGTGACTGGCAATCGACGGGCTGTTTCAGCCACGTCGCAGGGCGAATCCATTCCTCGGATGTAGCGGGCCTGGCTCGATGCCGACATCTGGCGCTGCTAGTCCCGACTCGAGAGGGCGCTGGGATACACTACGACTTCATGCTCGCGACCGTCATGCTGCTTGTGGCGCAGGTTGCGGGGCTTCCGCAAGCCGACCAGCTGTATCGTTCAGGCGAGTTCGAGGAGGCGCATAGCGCCTACAGCCTCTTGCTTGCGCGGAATCCAGGGGATCCGGGCCTCCTGTTGCGAGTGGGGGTCACCGAATACGAACTCAGGCGGTATTCCGAGGCGGTTGCCCGCTTCCGAGACGCACTGAAGTCGGTCCCGGAAATGCAGCCGGCTCTGGTCGGACTTGGCACTGCGCTCGTGATGCTGGATCGTCCAGGCGAAGCAGTCCCGATCCTGGAGAAGGCTGTCAATCTCGCCCCCGACCCGATGGCAAGGCGTGCGCTCGGTCATGCTTACTCGCTGCAGAATGATCTGGTTAAGGGCGAAGCGCTCCTGCGTCGCCTTGCTGAGGAGAACCCGCACGACGACGAGGCATGGCTCTACCTTGGCACGCTGCTCTTCCAGCACAATTACAACCAAGCTGCGCTGGAATCGCTCGAGAAACACCTCGAGTTGCGACCTTCCAATACCGGGGCTAGGATCTACCGGGCCGGCGCTCTGGCGCAGCTCGGACGCCACGAGGAGGCTGCGGCTGCGTTCCGCTCATTGGAACGGGAGCCTGCGGCGACAGGTTCGACCGACTACCTGCTCGGCTACGCCCAGCTCCTGTTTCGCACCGAGAGGTTCGCTGAGGCGCTCCAGAAGATCGATGACGCGATCAAGTTGGACGGGGGGTCCGCAAAGCTGCTCTACTGGCGCGCAAGAATTCTTGCCTATTTGGGCCGCTCGGACGAGGCTGTGTCCGCTGCAGAGAGGTCAGTTTCCCTGGACCCGGGCGCTCCGGGCGCTCGGGCGCTCCTGATTCGGCTGTATGGCAGGGCTGGATTGGCCGAGAAGGTCGCTTAGCAGTCCGAGTGGCTTCGAAATCACGAGAATCGCGTCGCTCGCGGGTCGCCGCGATGAAGCTGGCCATCCTAGGTCTCGCGGCCGCCCTGCTTGCACCCGGGCAGGTCCGATTCGAAGATCGCGCGCAGGTTTCGGGCCTGGATTTCCGCTTGGAGAATGGAGCCTCCGGGCGCTTCCGCCAGGTAGAGCTGATGCCAGGCGGCGTGGCAGCCATTGATTACGACAGCGATGGCTGCCTCGATGTCTATTTCGCCAACGGCGCCTCGCTGCCATCCCTACGAAAGGCCGAACCGAAGTTCTCGAACCGCCTGTTCCGCAACGACTGCACGGGAACGTTCGAGGATGTGACAGGGGATGCGGGCGTCGCAGGGGAAGGCTATTCCATGGCAGTCGCCACAGCTGATTACGACAACGACGCCGATACCGACCTATTCGTCGCGGGCGTCAATCGCAACATTCTCTATCGCAACGAGGGAGACGGGACCTTCGTCGATGTCACGGAACCTGCTGGTGTGGGGGGCATTGATCACCTGCTGGGCAAGCTCTGGTCAGTGTCCTCAGGTTGGCTGGACTTTGACAACGACGGGCACCTCGATCTCTTCGTCACGAACTACGTCTTCTGGGATCCACGTACCGAGGGTTCGTGCGGAACGCCCGAGCATCCGCTCTACTGCCACCCGGACAACTACCGTGGCCAGCCCAATCAGCTGTTTCGCAACAATGGGGACGGAACCTTCGAGGACGTATCCCGCGAATCCGGTATCTTTGCCCACATCGGCAAGGGGATGGGCTCGGCATTCGCCGACTTCGACACGGACGGATTCACCGACATCTATGTTGCCAACGATTCCGTGCGCGGCTTCCTGTTCGTGAACGCCGGCGATGAAACATTCAACGAACGAGGGCTCGAGCTAGCGGTCGGCCTTCGGGAGGACGGGGCGGCGATTGCCGGGATGGGCGTGGACTTCCGTGACTACGACGAGGACGGTCGTCCGGACATTTTTGTGTCGGGGATGATCAACGATACTTTTCTGCTCTTCCGCAATGCAGGAGCGGGCCTTCCTTTCGATGACGAGACGATGCGCTCGCAAGTGGCCGTTCACACGCGGCAGAGAACCGGATGGGGCGTCGGCATCTACGACTTCGACAACGACGGCAGAAAGGATCTCTTCACTGCCAACTCCCACTTTCCCCAGCTGGGGAGGTATCTGAACACGCCTTCGCCGCAATCGAACGCGCTACTGCGCAACGTCGGCGAGGGAAGGTTCGAGGATGTGAGCAGGGTTTCGGGCTTGGTCCAAGACGGATATCATCACGGTGCCGCCTTCGGGGACTTTGACGGCGACGGCCGGGTCGATGTCATGGTAACGGCGCTCAACGGCGCGGCTCGGTACCTCCGAAACCTCTCGAATTCGGACAACCACTGGCTCGGAATCCGCTTGGAGGGAGTCGTGTCCAACCGCGACGGATTGGGGAGCAAGGTGCGGGTCGTGCTGTCGAGTGGCGAGATCATCCACAATCATGCGACGACAGCTGTTGGCTACGGCTCGGCCAGCGAATCCACAGTGCGTTTCGGGCTGGGTGCCGACGATGCAGTCGAGCAAATCGAGATTGACTGGCCCAGCGGTGCCCGGCAAGAGGCCCAGGCTGCGGAGGCCGACCAGATCATTACTATTTCCGAGCCTTCATAGGTGTCGGATTTCGCCGGTGAAATGGCGTGGCGCGACAACTTGTTGCCAGATGCCGATTCCGCAACCGGCTTGCGAGCAAGCCTCAGGAGTTGCAGTACCGTTGGCAAGGCGCAAGCCTTGTGACCGGAGCGGGACTTGGCCGCCCCCCGGCAAACCCTTCCGTGGCCTCGAATGTCAGTCGCTCGCCGAGTGCAAACTGTTGACCACAAGCAATATCTTCCGACCCGCATTCCCTGCGCTGCTTCCGCTCAGGTGCCTGTATCGATCAAACTCCCAGTTCTGAAGTGGCGCGGCGATGAGGCTCTGGCAGTTTGGATATTGCAATGGTCGCCGAGGAGAGGCGCAGCGCAATGTAGTGGAGAAGCACAAGATGTCGCACGGCAAGATTTTTTGCGCCAAGAGCTGATCTCCGTAGATCCTGAATGAGCATTTCGTGACGCTCGAGAGTACTCGGTAGCGAGTGATCGTCAGGCGTCAGCTCTTATTGCTGAAGCACCTGCTCGAAAGAGATGCCCCGTCGAGTGGCCGCTGTTCGTCTCGGAAGTGCGGGAGCACTACGATTCCCGGAAGAATCCAGTCGCGTCAATGGTTCGAGACGTCAAAACGTTGGCTGCACTCGGTGCCATCAGAATATGGCTCGAGACCAAGAATGCGCGAGACAGCATATTGATCTATGTAAATCTCGACTGGCCAAGTACCACTACCGATACGGAGTTCTTCGAGAAACTCAGGACTCTGCCGAAATCCAAGAGCTACTCGTTGTTGGTTGCCGGCTAAGCCTCGGCCGTCTTTTTCTTCTCACTTGAGCCGCTTCGCTGGCCTCAGCGGTTGCAAGCAGGTGTAGTTCAAGATAATGTCCGCTCCGTACCGAAGTCCTGTCGATTGGCCTTGGGATTTCCGCGGACCCCTCATTCCTGAAATTCGATGTCATTCTCGTAGGTTTCCGAGAACTGGAATCCAAGCATGGCGGAGCCGAGCCACACGACGGATCGCGCTCGAGTGCAGGGCCGCGATTGCCATGCGAAATGAGATCGGCCGAGTTTCTTGCTGATCGCCCGAGGCAAGCGTCCCGCGACCTCATGAGCACCTAACCTCATCAGGGCTCCGCTCGCACGTTCTGTCGCTCGACCTCCGCGATGCTGCCTTCCACCTCGTCAGCCAGCTTGTCTAGCCCGTGCGAACGAAGTCGGCCCTCCATGCGCCTCAGCCCGGCAAGTCTCAGGCTCACTGGCGTTTCCCTGTTTCCGTCGATCTGCGCGGCGGCCGTTGCGAGATTCGCTCGGCTGCTTGCTTCGACGGCGGAATCACCGTGCTGTTCGGCCAATGCTACAGCGTTCTGGTGCATTGCGATCGCCGCCATAGGGTCCCCGGCATCTCGCACCAGCAATCCCATCCGGTCAAGGATTCGCGCCTTCACGGCGCTGTCCTTGCGCCAATGATGCACTCCGAGGTCGAGAATCGACAGTGCTAAGCGATAGTTGCCCAAGCCCTGAGCGAAGTGCCCGGCGATCCCGAACGCCAATCCAATGTTGCTCAATACATTGACCTGCAGGCTGCGGTCTTCGTGCGATTCAGCGAGGGCCAGGGACTCCCGGAACAACTCGATAGATTCAAGCGGCTCGTCCACCCGCAGGCGGACTTCGCCGAGGTTATTCAACGCTTTGGCTTCGACGCGCCAGTCGTCCAGCGCACGGGCCAGTTCGAGGGCCTGATGGAAGGCCTCCCCGGCCTCCGCCGTGCGGCCCTGCAGCAAGTAGAGCGCTCCGAGGTTGTTCAAGCGGTTCTTCAGTCCTTGCCGGTCGCTCTCGGAGTGCGCGATATCAAGCCCGGATGAGGTTGGCCACGTACTGTCGGTCCCCCTCGAGGTGTCCATTAAGGGTCGTCACGCGATTGACAGGGCTGTACTGACCGGTCAGGAGCGTCGCACGGCTGGGGGTGCAGATCGAGTTCGTGCAGAACGCGTTCTCGAAGAGCATGCCCGCTGAGGCGAGCTTGTCAAGGGCAGGCGTTGGGTCCAGCCGAGCCAGCCGGCCTCCGTGGGCGCCCAATGCGTGTGCCGCGTGATCGTCGGACATGAGGAACAGAATGTTCGGCTGGTCCGCGCCCACGGCGGATGACAACGAGCAGGCAATCAGCAAGCATCGGATCAGTGAACGCCGGAATCCTCGCATGTTCGTACCACTATTCGGTCGGTGGCCGAGGTCAGGGATTGGTACGGGGCTGAACTGTTCTTTGTCTAGGCACACAGGCCAGTACGGCGCAGGTCAAGTAGTGTGGCGGGCCTCGGCAGAGGGACCCACCGTTGGATGAAGACAATGTCAAGTGAAGTTGTCGTGCTAGCCCTCAAGATCACATCACTCGGCCCGTCTCTCGGCATCATCTTCACCAAGGAGGCGATAGCTCCCATCAAGGTGGAGGATGGGGGCTGTCGAATCAGGGTTCAGATCGAACTTCGTGCGCGCTTTACCCGATATTTCCGCAGGCGACTACGCTACGACGCCCCTTGATTCGCCTGAAGGAGAGGGGGGGTCCACCATCCCCGGAAGCGACACTAATAAGATTTCAACGCTGTCTCATCGCCAAGCGTGTTTACAAGCTTCTCGAGGCCATCAATGTTCTGCTTAAGACTCAATTCCGCATCCAGCTCGTCGCGATGATCAAGTATGCCCACAGGACCGTCGTACCCACTGTCCCGAACTACCTTTAACATCTTGAGTTCGTGGTCGCCTTCACCCAGCGGCAGGATCTTTGGGCCTCCTTTCCGCATGCCATTCAAATTCAGGCAGAGCAGGTGGCCTTTCATCATCTTCAGTAGTGCCGGAAACCGGTCGATCTGCTCATGCCCATGATGGAAGTTGTACACAATGCCCACGTTGTCCATCCCTATCCGCCTCATGATCGCGAGCTGGTTCTTTGGCTCTCCGAACCAGCCGCCATGGTTATACAGCCCCACCGAGCACTCCAGTTCTTTCGCCCTCTTTGCGATATAGGAGACAACCTTGGTCGCCCGTGCAATCTTCTCTTCCTGCCTGAGTTCGTCAAATTCCTTGGAGCCGCTGAGCAGCGTCCACAGTTGGGTTTTGAGCCCGCGACGCTTGATCAGATCGAAGATCGTGTGGATCACTGTGTCTTTCTCCGGCTCCATGCCGGTCGCCATCCAAAAAGCCGTGAGTTCGATGCTGTGCTTCTGGAGCGCGTCAATCTCCAGGTCAAAGGTGCGGATATGCTGGTCTCGGAAATCGTAGGCCAATCTCTTGATGCCGAGCCGATCCAACATTTGCGCTCGCTCTTCCGGGCCGCGGTTCGCAGCATCGAACGGCACAATGCACCACGCCACTAGGTTGTCCTTGGCGAAGATGGACGATCTGTCCGCACCTAAGACTGGCAACGCTGTGGCGGCAACGAGCAGGGCCAGTACGGGCGCAGGAGAAATACACGTTCTTTGTTTCATGTTCGTACCTCCTATTGGGTATCGGGGAAGACTTACGCCACGCTCTCTGCGGACGGCTCCTTCCCTTTCCGACCTATGGCTGCAATACGTCGGCGAGTTCGCTTGACGGGCGCAGGATTCTTGTCCCAGAGGTGATGCGTTCTCAAAAGGAATCCGAGCGATCTCGGCCGACGCCGATCTAATCGAAGGTGCCCATCCGCCCGCGCGCGATGGAGAAGACGCCCGTGTGGTAGTGGAGACGATGCTCTCCCGAATGTTCTCATCTCACGCCGAAGGCTTCCCTTGCGGTTGCCTCTCAGTCGCTGGGAGTGGTTGCGGGGCGAGTGCGGATCGACTAGCGGCAGGCGTACCAAGAAACGAGCGAGACTCACAACGAGCGGGCCGCTCCGCAAGGGCAATCCATGGAAACGGACCGAACCGGAAACAGCAGAACAATATTAGCTTACAAGGTACGGCCAATCGGGGCGGGTGAGCGCTGAGCTCTCCGAACCTAGGGATCGCTGCCGGTCCGCGCATCCCATCCCGGCGCTGCGGAGCTCCTTCTTCCGGGGCCAGAGTCTGATTCTCCGCTAGGTTCCAAGGATTCTTACCTCTCCGTAGCGTCGGCGAATCTCCAACTCGTCGACTTTTTCTGCCGTGCCCTGGAGGAGAAGCAGGAACTGGTCAAGCCATGGAGAAGGCCAGTGACTAATTCATTGCATTTGGAAGTCGACACCCTAGGTTGCGTTGATCTCAAAGCCGAAGACGTTCCCGATTCGTTTGCGTGTCCACGCGGTTGTGCCCGGTCAACAGCAGGTAGTGATGAGAGAAGAGCTTTCGTGTCGGATGTCAAGCGATTACTGGGCGATAGTCAGAAGAGATCTGGAATGTTGGGTTGTCCGCATAGCGCAGACGCCCGCCGCTGGGTTGTGTCGCGGGCCGCTGAGGGGAAGACGCGGCCGGGACGTTCCAACAGTCAGGTCTTGGTCGGGACCTGCGGCTGCCAGAGGCGATCGTCGCGGAGCAAGGCGTTGGCGAGAACAACTAGCTTGCGGATGACAGCGGTGACTGCGACCTGGTGCGGCTGGCCGCAACGCCCGCCATGTAGAGCACCTTGCGCGGCCGGGGCCGTCCGCCGTAGATATGGCGGGAGCCGCGGGATGCGCCGCTGTCGCTGGCAAACGGAGCCGTGCCGGCGAGGGCCGCGGCTTGCTTGGCGCCGAGACTGCCGAGTTCGGGCATGTCGGCGCAGAGCACCGCCGTAGCGACGGGGCCGATGCCCTGGACGGACCGCAGGATCGCGGCGCGACGAGCCAGGACTGGGTCCGCCTCGAGGGCCTCGGCAATGGCTCGGTCGAGCACGCCAATCTCGCGGTCGGTAGCCTGGTTGAGGCGGCCCAGCGCGGCGACCGCGGGCCCGGGCTCGAGTTCGGCGATGCGCTTGCGACGGTTCACCCGGTCCTGGACACAGGCTGCCCGGGCCGACACCAAGTCCTTCAGCTGCTGGATGTTGCGCTCCAAGGGAAGCGCCGGACGCCGATCTGGCAGACGCCCGAAGAGGGCCGGCATGGCGGCATCGATGCGAGCAGTCTTGGCTAGCTGGCCCAGGCTGCGCGCGAACTGCCGGGCTTGGAGCGGGTCGGCCAGGACGACCTCGAGGCCAGCCTCGGCGAGGCAGCGGTGCAGGGCCCGCTGGTAGCGGCCTGTCGGCTCGAGCACCACGCGGCCAACGGCGAGTCCGCACAGCCAGTGCCGCGTCGCGCGGCAGCCGCCAGCATCGTTAGCAAAGCTGCGCGCAGCAGCGCCCGGCTCGACCTGCACGTCGAGCCGGGCCTTGCTGACATCCACGCCAGCGACGGGGTCCGTCGCAGCGAGTTCCATGCCCTTCATGATTTGTCCCTCCGGAATCCAGTAAAGTGAATGCGAGTCATCCCCCGGCCTTGGCTTCTCGTCAATCCGGGCCTCGCGCCCAACCTTTCGTCCAGGCCTCGGGGGATGGTTGCGGCGGGCCGACCAAGCTCATCTTCGATTCCTCGAATCCACCCTGGAACGATCCGACCCGCCGCCCGGCCTTGGAGCCTGCAGGCGCCTCCCGGGCCATCCGACAGAGCCGGATGCCAGGCTTGGTCGCCCAATCCACAGTACTTGAAGAGTGGGGCCACTGCGCACCCCGACCAACATAGAAGCCTAGTGCTTCAGCGGGCGAAGCGGAAGCAGGCGGCGCTCGGACCGGCCGCGTAGCCGCTGCTCGGGAGACCGGAAAGCGACCTCGCAGGGGCGAGGCCAGCCAGCGGTGCGCCCGCTCGGCGAAAGCGCCCCGCGAGGGGCCGAGGTCATGGTGCTCCGGCGAGCGAGGGGTCAGGATCAGCCCTGACCCGGCACCGTGACCATCCAAATACGGGTCTGTGTGGGGCTCCCTCGGTCCGGATATGGGCCTTGCCGCGGGCACTTGCCAGTGCCCGTGCCACTGGGAGTCTTGTCGAGGTGCACCGGCACCAGACGTGCATGTATCTTGCTCCCCTCAGAAACTAGGTGACCGCCACCTGCACCCGGCGACCCTCATCCGCCGATTCCAGCGCAGCGTCCAGAACCTGCGTTTCGCGAACTGCGTCGTGAAAGTTCGGCCTGATCTCCTGACCTTGGTGAATGGCAGTCAAGAAGTCCGCCATCGCATGGACAAAGGTGTGTTCATACCCAATGATGTGACCCGGAGGCCACCAGTGTCCCACGTAGGGATGCAGTTCCTCAGTGGCTAGGATCGTACGGAATCCTTGGGTATGTGCCGCGTCTCTTGTGGAGAAGAGCTGGAGTTCATTCATGCGCTCCAGGTTGAACGCCAAGCTGCCGCCGCTACCGTAGATTTCGAAGCAATTGTGGTTCTTGCGTCCAGGTGCAAACCGCGACGATTCGAAGGACCCCAGGGCTCCATTGTCGAATTCCGCTAGCACAAACGCCGCATCGTCCACCGTAACCTCTCCCATGGACCGAGACCTGGACCCGGCTTGGAACGCGCCACTGGTCCCCTCGACAGGCAAGGGCCGTTCGCTGATAAATCGCGCCGTCATGGCGGTCACGCTCGTGATCTCGCCCACCAAGTAGCGGGCCAGGTCAACCAGGTGAGAGTTTAGATCGGAGTGGGCTCCGGAGCCCGCGTACTCCTTGCGCAGCTGCCAAGTAAGCGGAAAGGTTTCGTCGGTGATCCACGACTGCAGATAGGCCCCCCGCCAATGGAATATGCGTCCGAGTTCACCCTCGTCGATGAGTTGCTTTGCCAGTGTGACTGCGGGACATCGACGGTAATTGTGGTTGAGATAATGCACGATCCCTGCCTTGGCCGCGGCCTCGCACATCTCGGTGGCTTGGCGGGAATCAAGGGCCGCAGGTTTCTCGCAAAACAGATGCTTACCAGCTCTCGCCGCTGCTACCGCAATATCGCGGTGCAGATGCGTAGGCACAGCAATATCCACGATGTCCACGTCTTCGTGCGTGACCACGTCGCGCCAATCGGTCGTGATCGATTCCCACCCCCAGGTCTCGGCAAAGGTTTGGAGCGGTTCCTCTTGAACGGCACAAGCGACCTTGAGCACGGGGGTGAACGGGACATCAAAGAACTGCGCCACCTTTGCTCAGGCATTGCTATGTGCCTTGCCCATGAAACGGCTTCCGATCAGTGCGACGTTCAAGGGCTTCACGGTGCCCCAATCCCCTCTGCCGGCGCGGGATTATCCGACACTGCGGCCGCAATTCTCTTTAGTTCCTTTACGCTGGCTTCAACGGCGACATCTTCGTCCCCCGGGTAATCGGGGTGGAGAAAATCGATCTCTACCGCCAGAAACCCCTCGTAACCAACTTCGCTGAGGAGACGAGCCAACTCCACGTTGTCAACCACTCCATCTCCCACGGGAGTGCAGGAGAAAAAATACCACTCGTCCGCCGGTACCCCCTTCTGCGCTTTCAGGTCTTTGATGTGAGTAGCGTAGACGTGTCGGGCCAACTTCTTCATGCCCTTTACGGGGTCATCCAGCAGCCGCAGGAAGTTCCCCGTGTCGAAGTTGAGGCCCAGATAGGGCGAGTCAACTGCATTCAGGATCTGAAGGATCTCGTCCGACGTGAAGTCGATATGATTCTCCAATGCCATCTTGATCCCGTAGTCTTCGGCGACCGGGACCGCCTTACGGAACATCGCTGTCAGTCGTTGGATCTGGGGGCCGTGGGGCTCATTCCGGAACATGAGGCTGCTGCCAACCACGCGCATCACTTGGGCGCCAATGTTGCGTGCCTGTTCGAAGCTCTCGATCATCTCTTCAAACGCCTCAGTGTTCCTTCCCCCTTCGAGCCCGTCGGGATGACCCCAGGCATACACCCGGTCCATGCCGTAGTCGTCAAGACGGTCCCTTACGCTGCTCAAATAGCCCGGATCCTTGTTTGGAATGAAACAAGACTCCAGGGAAACACCGTCCACGTCTAGCGCGTGGGCGCGATCAAGGAAGTCCTCGAGCGTCATTGCGTGCGATGGTGTGGTCTGCTGCGGATAGATCTCTCCGAAAAAACGGTGGTAGCAGTAGCTGTCGATTCCGACCTTCATCGATTGCCAGTCACGCTGCATGCCGGTCACCTACTCCTTCATTGCTCGTGGGCATCCCCGGCCCCTCTCACGCCGGATACGCTGCCCGGCCTCCTTGTTGCATCGCCTGTTGCGGGCATTCCAGTGGCAGGTAGCCGTGGTACTCCGTTCAGACTTGTCCTCGGTTGGCAGGTGCGGATTTGAGGGCCTCATGCTGTTCCGGTGCATCGGTCTCCTCCACCAAATGGCGCCTTACGGAATACGGGCCAATACCAGAGCACTCCCGAGCGTTCTCCAGGATCTCAACGAGTTTTCCGGCGTTGCGGCTGTCCGGCTCGAGCGCCTAGATGTGTCCCGCCGAGAATGCAACATGCATCATACAACTCACTCGTCGGCCCTTCAAGGCCCTTGCTTACAGATCAGGCTTGGATGCAAAAGGCATAGTCGACGAATGTGATCCGGTTCTGATGCATCGGCTGACGCCGACCCGGCAGCTCTGATAGAGCTTGTCCCGCTCGGCAGGCAGTAAGTGGTTCTAAGAAAAAGACTTAAGAACAGGGAAAACCTTTTCCGTACTCGTGAAGCTCAGCCTAGGTTTCCGAGAGCTGGAATCCAAGCATGGCGGAGCCGAGCCACACGACGGATCGCGCTCGAGTGCAGGGCCGCGATTGCCATGCGAAATGAGATCGGCCGAATTCCTTTCTGATCGCCCGAGGCAAGCGTCCCGCGACCTCATGAGCGCCTAGCCTCATCAGGGCTCCGCTCGCACATTCTGTCGCTCGACCTCCGCGATGCTACGACAGAATATCGCAATGGGTGCATGCATCCCATGAAAAAAATGCTACATAAAGTGCAGCTGGAGTGCTGATCCGCCCGCGTCGTGTCCAAGACCACGCACTACGCAAGAATCGCCCTTATTCCAACGCCCGCGATCGCCAAGATGCTGGCCCAAAGCAGGACATCGTAGATCCGTGACGGTTGCAGTTCAGCAGGCAGCCGACGGTAACGGAAATGCTGCGCGGCGAAGGCAACGACCAGGAGCAACGCCGCAAGCGCCACTCCCCCGACTGTGACCATAAACAACGGCGCTTGGAAAAAGAGGTACAACAGGGTCCAGACCGCTGGAAGAAGCCACGCGAGCGCCGCGAACCAGCGCGTGCGTGTCGGCTCGTCGTCATACCGAAGAAACCCGAGTTGAGCGAAAGCGTCCGTGAACATCCGCGTGCTCGACGCGCAGGCCACGAACAGGGTAGAGAAAAGCACGGTGACGGCACCCGTCAGAAAGAGCCCTGTAGCACCCGGACCGAGCGTCTCGGTGTAGATGCCCGAGAGGACGGTGATGATCTGAGACCCTTCTGGAACATCCCCGCGACGATGAAGCACCGCCGCACCGAGGAGATAGAAGGCTGCCGTTGTCGTGGTGTAGATCAGCATCGACGCGATCGCATCGACGTACATTACGCGGATCCAGCCGCGAGCCCGCCTGGTCCATTCCTCTGACTTGTCTCGTGCCCCGACGTAGGTACCGTAGCCTTTCTCAATGCACCAGTACGGATAGGAGATGATCTCGTCGGCACTGACGCCGGTCAGTCCGAACGCCGCCAGCGCGACTCCAACCGCCGAGGCGGGGAGATCGAACGCCAGCCCTTCGGCGATCATCGGCCCGTCGATCCGATACGGCGTCCACTGCAGCAAAGCGGCGCAGGCCAAGGTGATGAACGAGAACGTTGCGGTCAGGGCGATCGCGGTCCGTTCGATGAATCGGTAGCGGCCCCGCCATACGAGCAGCGACGCCGCCAGTCCGCAGACGCAAGCCCAGGAAGTAGTCGTTGCCCAAGGGAAGGCGATGTTCAGGGCGAGCGCGACAGCTCCAACGATGCCACCGTACTGGATCAGCTGGATCAGCTTTACCGCCAACCAGATGATCAGGAACCCGGACGCCCCTCGCCATCGCGGCCCCGGCAGGCGGTTGAATGCGAAGAGAGTGGTCTCGCCGGACGCAATCGCGTGCTTGCCGAATTCAAGCTGAACCACCACTTTGACGGCGCAGCTGACCAGAATCACCCACAGTGCGACGAACCCCGCCGACGCGCCCAAGGTCGTCGTCATGATCAATTCCCCGGAGCCAACGATGTTGGCTGTGAGGATCATCGAGGGCCCGATGCTCCGCAACGCTCCGCCAAATGACCGCGGAGGTTCGCGCACTTCGGTCGCCGTCATGGCAGCATCAATTCTGCGGAGTCCAGGTCGAATTTCGCACGGCGCGCCGGCCGGCAGGCCATTGACCTCAACCAGGCCCCGATCCGGCAGCAGTTCTAAATTTAGGCTGCGTTGGGGTTCTTGCCGCTGCAGATGCCCGAATGAGGGGCCAGTTTCTGGGCTCTTGACTTTGCGGTCACCGCTTTGAAACATAAGATGTGGCCCCCGTTTCCGTCCTTGAGTCCCTCCTCAACAGATTCCGCCAGATCGCCTCCGCCTTGCCCGATCCCCGAACCGGCGCGAACAAGCGCTACAGCATCGCCGACGCCGCCTCCTGCGCCTTGGCGACGTTCTTCCTCCAAGCACCCTCCTTTCTCGACTTCCAACGCCGCATGCAGAAACAGGCCGCTCGCTCCAATTGCCAGTCCCTGTTCGGTGTCGAGGACATCCCTTGTGACAACTCCATTCGGAATCTCCTCGACGGACACGACCCCGACCGCTTCGCCCCCCTGTTTGCCGATTGCCTCCGAACCGCCCGCGACCACGGGGCCCTCGAGCCCTTCCTCCGCCTCGACGGCCGCATTGCGGTCGCGCTCGACGGAATCCAAATCCACTGCTCCGACTCGATCCGCTGCCCGCAGTGCTCGATCCGCCATGTCGGGGCCCACAAGACCGAGCAGTACTTCCATACGATGCTCGCGGCGACGGTCGTCGCCGACGGCCACAACCGCGTCCTGCCGCTCATGCCGGAGTTCGTCCAGCCCCAGCAGGACCCGGCCGCGGACCAGCCGGGTCTGTCCGAGGAGCAGCGCAAGCAGGACTGCGAGCGCAACGCCGCCAAGCGCTGGCTGCCCGCCCACAGCGACGAGCTGCGCCCCTACCGGCCGGTCTTCCTCGGCGACGACCTGTACTGCTGCCAGTCCCTGTGCCGACTGGTCCTCGACCTCCGGGCGGACTTCCTTTTCGTCTGCAAGCCCGGTAATCACAAGCGGTTATACGAACTGATCCATGACGACTTCACCCACTCGACCGGCTGGATCCGCACCCGCAACCACAAACGCCAGGTCGAGTTGCACCGCTATCGCTGGATGCACGGCCTGCCGGTCCGCGACTCCGACGATGCCGTGCAAGGAACCTGGATCGAGTTCGAGATCCAGCGCCAGGGCAAGCCCACCTACTACAACACCTTCTTCACCAGCTTGGAGGTCACCGCCGAGAACGTGGCCGGGATTGCCCGCCTCGGAAGAGCCCGCTGGAAGATCGAGAACGAGGCCTTCCATTGCCTGTCCTGCCAGGGCTACAATCTCAAGCACAATTTCGGGCACGGCAGCCGGGGCCTGGCCAATCTGCTCGCCACTCTCAACCTGCTCGCCTTCGCGCTGCACACGCTGCTGGACGGCATGCGGGGCTTGTGGCGGCAATGCCGCGACGATGCCGGCACACGCCGCAACTTCTTCAATGATCTGCGCTGTCTGTCGCAGCGGTACTGGTTCCCGAACTGGACGAGCTTGCTCACCGAGATGCTGGCTGACCACGCCCCGCGGGCCGGCCCCGGGCTCACGCTCCCATGAGATTGCGACCGAATTCCCCGGCGACCGCCGGACCCGCAGGGGGCCCGCAGCAGACGTCTGCCCCGAGGGTGCCGGAACTGCCGGTGAGGCGCTCGGAGCCGTCCACAGGTGTGCCACTCGCTACTGCCGAGCCGCCACTGGTGCCCTCCCAACTTCTCTGCAACACCCCCGAACGCCCGGCGAGACGCCAACAGCCCACCTGCATCTCAGGTTTTGAGAATCGCTGCCGATCCGGACGGGTTGGGGTCGCGTTGCTGCAATACTCGTACCGTGCGCACCCGCGACCAGATCGCAGTCATTGACGCCCCCCCGGACTTGGGCCCCGGTCCTTACCCAGCGGACACTCGGACATCTCGGACCCGGACAGGGGCAAGGCATGCAATACCCCCATTCCAGATCAGACCCCTACCATTTGCCTGAGCGTCACTCTATCGTTTGCGATGGCCTTCATGTTCTCGGCCTTTTTCGCGGAATCCCTGTGGTCGACGTATTCCATGTGCAGCGAGAGTGGTGTCCCCGGAGCAATCTCGGCACTCACCATTTGCAGCAACTCGGGATCGACTTGGCCCCTTCCCAGCGGCACGTTGACGGCCTTGCGCCCGTCCCAGGCAAAGTCCTTTACGTACACGAACCGAACTTGGTCGCGGATCAGCCGCCAGAGCAACGGCCAGGACTGCCCGCCTTCGACCGTGGCGTGACGGACGTCGAAGACTGCCGCGACTCGCCCATCGGGAACTCCTTCCACTAGGCGGTGCTGATCCCAGATCGACGCGCCAACGAGATTCTTTCCTGCATGGTTCTGATACAGCCCCGTGATCTGGAAGTCCTTGAGGTATTCGCCCAGGCGCAACACGGTCTTGCGGTGAGCTTCAAGCTGCTCGAGAACTGGCCTATCCAAGTCATAGCGGTAGTAAGCCATGCGGAAGAAAGGGATGCCGAGGCCATCGGCGGTGCGGATCACACGCCTGGCGAGCGGGTCCTCGGCATCGTTGATATCGGTGGTAATCAGCACGGCCTTCCGCCCCCGCTTCTCCAATGCTTCGACAAGCCGGGGTAGGTCCTTCTCGACGTTCTCCGGCTCGACTTGACCGCCCCTGCGGACGGTCGCCTCGATCCCATCGAAGTCGTTCTCCTCGAGGAATACGGCGACTTCGTCGTATGAGAGCCATTGAAGGTGCTTGCCGAAGGTAATGACCGGCCCGATCCGGCGCTCCGATGCTCGAGCGGAACTCGCCAGGGCGGCGGCACCGCCCAGTTTCAAGAGCTGTCTTCTATTCATGCTTGCATCCCCCTCGCTCGACCTATCCCACAATAGCCGAGGTAGCGGCCTGAGAAGGCTGCTTTCGGCTATTGCGGTGCGGGATGGAGATCGACCAATTCAGGCAGCGAATCGATAGACGTACAGGTCGGAAAGTCGCTGGGAGCCGATCGTGGATCGAAATACCCTTTCAGGGAGCTGCGGATTTTGGCCCTGCGCGAGCCACGTCGCGGCGCGGATATGGCATCGTTGACAGGCTGCATACGCCCCGCAACGGCTGCTTGACATGAAGCGGCTGCCCGCCAACTGGCTGGATTGGCCGGTAAGGAGACGATTCGGCACCAGAATGGGAATTGTGGCAGGCATCAAGTTCGACACGAAGAATCTGACTGGAGGCTTGGCGGCGGTGTTAGGCGGCATTGCGCTTGCGTGCACGGTCCACGACCCTGAACCGCCAGGGCGCATGCTCGATTCACCTGACGTGCAAAGCGCCGCTGCCCGGGCCATGGTGAATATATGGATCGACGCACGACCTGCTGGAAGGGAGAGACGCCGCGGTTTGACGGTCGGATCGGTGAATGGCGAATACGCGGATGCCTCGCCGTTCCGCTGGAATGCCGATTGGATCGAGGCCATGAAGCAGGAAATCGCCTCTCCTCAGGATCTCGATTTCGAGGGCTGGATCAAGCACGACAGGGGTAGCTGTTCGATCGGGCCGTGTTCAGCGGCTTGAGGGCGGCGGCTCGGGAACGGAGCCGGACCGCGCTGCCGAGCCCATGTTTAACATGCGATTTAAGTAAATTACTGACCAGACAGGGGTTAAGGGGGGCAATGGAAGCGTGGTTGCACTACAAAGTGCGCGCTAAAGTCGATCGACCTGGAATCAGAGCACGATTTTGCTGGTCTTGCCGGGCAGTTCCGCAATGCCGAGAGACTGATACAGGGGCTGGAGTTCGTCTTCCGGAGGCGTGGTCCGGCGCAAGTGCAGCGTCTGGCCGTTGGCGCACTGGATCGTGGTGGTCACCCGGCGCTGGGTGCCCAGGATCGCGCGCAGGGTGGTCCAGCTGGCGTGCTCGCCGTGCTGCTTGAGCTTGCGCCGGATCACCTGCACCGCCTGGTAGGCCAGCACCGTGATGAAGAGGTGTCCCTCGGAGCGCTCCGGCTTGCTGTGGTAGATCGGCCGCAGGCCCAGTTCGGATTTGAGGCAGCGGAAGACCGCTTCCACATCGGTGAGGCCAATGTAAGCCCGCCACATCGCTGCGGCCTCCCAGCTGGTGTCGTTGCTGCGCAGGCAGTACACGCCGGGATGGGTCGCCCGCGAGTCCGGCTTGGGCTCGCGCTGCCAGCGCACCGCGGCTGCCAGCTGGCCTGCCTCGTCGGCCTCGACCGTGATCCGGTAGTGCTGGGAGGCGCCCTGGCTGCGCTCGCAAATCCGGCCCACGCGCTGCTGCACCGCCTCCAGCTTGCGCCGTGCGCGGGGCCGGGACAGCCCCGCGTGCAGCTTCTCCAGCTCCTGCTCCAGTCTCTGCGCGCGACGCTCCTCGATCGCCTGCTCCTTGTTGTGGCGCTGCCGCGAGTAGCAGTGCAGGCGCGCTTCCTTGCCGTCCTCGCTGGTCAGCTTGTGCACCAGCACCTCCTCGCCGGAGGCTGTCTGCAGGGCCTGCGCCTCGGCTCGGTCGAACTGGCGCTTGGCCTCGCGGCTGACCGCCAGGTAGAAGTAGCCCTGCTCGCGCAGCCAGGCCAGGGTCTCCTCGGTGGCGATGCCGCGATCCAGCACCACGTGCGAGCCCTGCGGCACGGCGAGCCCCTCCAGCACCTTCTGCAGGGTCTTGGCTTCGCACGCGTTGCCGGCGAAGACCTGCGAGCGGCGCACGAAACCGCTGGCGTCGAGCACGAGGGCGAGGGTCAGCAGGGGACAGTCCGACCGGCGCTCCTTGGAATGGCCGCGCCGGGCGTCGGGCTGGGCAGAGGCGCGGCCCTCGAAGTAGGTGTTGGTCAGATCGTAGAGGGTGACGGTCGGCTGCAGGTCGAACAGCGAGAGTGCCTCTTGGAAGAGGTGTTTCTCGATGCTGCGGCGATGCTTGACCAGGGCGTCGGAAGCGCGGTAGAGCTGCATTTCGCAGATCGATTCGAAGGGCGTGCCGAGCAGTTCGCCGAGGGCGCTCTCGGAGCGCAGCCAGTGATTGGCGGAGCGTTCCGAGCAGCGGCCGGCGAGGCGCCCGACGATGGAGCCGAGAGCGCAGGCCCGGAGTTGCTTGGAGAGGCCGAGGGCGTCCAGCAAGGCAGGCAGGCCAAGCTGGCGGAGGGCCCACAGGGCGGCGTGCTCGACCCCGACCGAGCGTGGCCGCAGGTTCTGGAGCGAATCGGTGTCGACCGCGACCAGCACGGGAGAGTCGGGATCGGGATCGAGGCCGTGGAAGTCGACGATCTGGCGGGCGATGGCGCGGGCGCGCTGGAGGAGTGCAGGGGATGCGGCGCGAGGAGGCAGGGGCTGGCCGGCGGCGAGGGATTCGACGAGCTGGCAGAGGGCGGGCCAGTCCTGCCGCTGGAGGTCGAAGCCGGAGCCGAGGTTGGCGAGAGTAATCTGCTTGACACGGCCGCCGACGCGGGTGGAGCGGACCAAGCGGAAGTTGGCGTAGGAGGGGCCGCCGGGAGCACGGCGGTAGAGCGAGCGACGGATGAACACGAGAGACAGGCTAGCAGTGGAGGGGGGGAGAAATCCAGCGAAATCCGTCCATAAAGTACGATTCGACCACTACACATTCGACCACTACAAATACGGGGATCGACCGAGCCATGAACAAACAAGAGGGTCATCAGCAGAAAAATGAGAACAAGGCACGCAATTTCGTGAGTCTAGCGCAAGAAATACCGCAATGCAGGGGCCAATTGGGGGGTTGGCCGCCCCGCGGAAAGGTCGAGGGATGTTAAAGGTCTCCCCGTCGAGCGTCCGGATCAGCCACGGGCAACTCGCCACGCTGGGGGCCTCCCCGCGAATGTGTGCAATCTTCAATTGTCAGAAGTGTGCAGTTTTCGGTTGCCATTGACACCGACGACTGAAGCGGCGCAAGGGCCTGCATTGCCGCTCGTGGCTCACGCGATGAGGAGCGGACTTTGAGCTTCAGAACGAAATCGGCGAATGGCCTCTGTTACGCGAGCAACGAGTTCGTCCCGACCGTCTGCCCGTCACTCAAAGCAACGTCAAGTCCAGCCTTGACCGATCACAGCTACGGGTGTCGTTCCCACCATCGCAAGCTCTTACCATCAGATAAAGGAATGTAGCTCTCATCGCGCCCGGAGCTGGAGACCTGATTGAGTTGTCGCCAGCGCCGCTATTACGGTGACGAGCGGCGCTGGGATCCGTCCGGGATACTCGCCGCGAATGTCACGTGATTGGACATGTCGCCGTCCTTGCGTATCGTTCGCGTGCTGCCGTCAACCGGTTTCAACGGGTAGCAAGCCCAAAGAACCGGTTGAGCGCGCTGATGGCATGTCGGTAGGCCTAGACGATGATGTCACCATAAGGATCGCGACACACCCAGCTCGCTCACCAAGCCTAGGAAATTCGGCTACTACCACGACCCTCCCAAGGCGCCTGATCCGGGCGCCTTGGCGAGCACGGTCGGCACTAGGGACATGCATCAGCGCTGCCCGGACCGACCGTGCGTCAACACTACCTGTGCATCCGTGCACAGGGCGGGTTTCACATCAAGAAGGAGCGGTGGCTGGTGCCGCGCGGAAGGGCCTCTGCCAGCGCAGGGTCGTCGATCATGCCGTAAGGGTCGAAAAAGTGCTCTTACGATGCCGGGCGTTCCTTGAACTCGGACCGTTTCCACCTAGCGATGAATGCGATCAGCTGCACCCGCTACTCGTCATGCCGGTGGCATAACCGCTATTGCTCGATGGGATCCATCCCCGCAACTGACACGAAGCGCCAGCCTGCCAATAGATAGTAACGTTGGTGACAACCAAGACGCCTGATCCCCCGGAACTATTCGAATTTCGATCAGATACAGAAAGAGGCTGGCTCCCCTTGCACAACCCTCTTCATAACCACTCACCGTTCGGTCCTAGAGAATAAGCCCATATAGTTGAAAGACTTAGGGGATCTTACATGTGTCGAAGAAGCGGAAGCGCGGTTGAGGTTAATTTTCTTTTTTCCTATCAAGCAAATCAGAGGCGGAAGCGTTGTCAGGCACATTTCCGCTCTCCAGGTCAAGAAAGTGCCTGTCGAGGCATGGTGAGACCAGGATTTCCGGGTCGTCGTTCCGGATGCTCAGACTTCCTTACATCGACAATTTGGCAAAATCAAGTGAATCGATATAAGCCGTTCTAGCGCAGGGGATTACGTTTTTCTTGTAATTGGTGTCGCGGGCTTGATATGGCCGGTTCGGTTTTTTTAACATGTCCACATGAAAGGCGGCCCGGCGCACCCCGAACCCTCCCCACTCCCCGCTTCGCTCGGCCTGCGGCCCGGTGAGGCGATCCCCGTTAACGCTCGCCTGAGCATGCTGCTGGACGCCGGCCGCTGGGTCTATTTCCTGCACACGGACCCGATCGACAGCTGCGGCGTCGACGACCGGCCAGGCCGCGCGCGCTGCCTCGGCCGCTTCGCGCTGCTCGGACTGGCCACGCACGCCGAACTGGCACGGGCGCACGGGATCAGCGCGCGCACGGTGGCCCGTGCGCGGCGACAGATGGAAGCGCGCGGCGAGCAGGACTTCGCCAAGCCGCGCAAGCGGCGGCGCCTGCATGGGATCGAGGATGGGGAGCTGCTGGGGCGAGCGGCGGAGAAGCTCGCGCCGGGAGCGAGCTTGCGCGGGACGGCAGGGGAGCTGGGGCTGTGCTATTCGACGTTGCGGGCGTACCTGCGGAAAGGCCTGCTGCCGGGGATCGCGGGCCAGCAGGGAGCGGCTCCAGGCCCTGCCCGCCCCGCTGCGGAATCTGCTCGACACCTTGCGCCTGATCGCCTACCGCGCCGAGACCGCGATGGCCGGCGCGGTCGCGCCGGAACTGAGCAGGCCCGAAACTGTGCGCCCCCTGCTGAAGGCGCTGTTCCGCAGCGACGCCAGCCTTCTTCCCGACCCTGCCGCCGGGACTCTGACCGTGCGGCTGCTGCACCAAGCCAGCCGCGGCCTGGACGCCGCCCTGGCTGCACTGCTCAAGGAACTGAACGAAACCGCGACGCTGTTTCCCGGAACCGACCTGCGCCTGGTCTACGAAATTCTCCCCCACAATCCCCTCCCGTCAACCGTTGCCCCAACGCTCCCAGAACCGGCATCTCCTCCCGCAATCATGCCAACCTAAAACAACCGATGTAAGGAAATCTGATGCTATTCACCCTGGTGCTGACGGCACCGCTTGTCGGGGCCGGCATAGGGTTCACACCCCAGCTCGAGGAGCCGCGGCACCAGCGACATCGGATCGAGCCAGTTGTCGAATCGATCTGGATCAATGCTCGCCTGACGGGCATGGCCGCCGTCATCCCGACGCGACGCACTGACGACGATGGCGTCACGATAGCCGATCGCATCGCCGGAGAACGGCCTGTCAAAATTCGTTCGTCGGTGGCTACGCCGCCTTGGTATTCGCTTCCAGACGTTTCCGCGCCCGCTGAAGGTCGTAGTGGCTCTGCAAGCGCATCCAGAACGCTGCCTTGGACCAACCCACGGCCTCGAGCTTCAAGGCCATTTCCGGTGAGATTCCCGACCTGCCGTTGAGCACCCGAGACAGCGTGTGCCGCGCTACACCGAGCTTGACCGCAGCTTTGCTGACGGTCATCCCGTCAACGAGGCAGCCGTCTCGAAGGATAGCTCCCGGATGAGACGGATTGCGCTCCATCCATGCATTCTCCGTGACCGGCTCATCAAGAATCGGATCGTTGTCATTCATGTGATGTTCTCCCTAGTGGTAATCAACCAGGTCCACGTCCACGGCGTGACCGTCCACGAACCGGAAGACGATTCGCCAGTTTCCGGAAACCTGCACCGACCACTCACCCTTGCGATTGCCGGTCAACTCATGGAGTCGGTAGCCGGGAACATTCATATCCTGGGGTGACGCCGCCCTGTTCAGGGCATTGAGCCTCTTTTCGATTCTGTCCGCAAAGCTGGGTGGCACCTGCTGACTGTCTCCGCGCAGAAAGAACCGTTTGAGGCCTCTGTGCTTGAAGTGGTTGATTGCCACTAAACATAGTGTACCGTGTACCGGTACATGTGTCAATCCCTATGACGATTATTCTTCGTAATTTACAGACTTGAGGGGAACTAGTGTGCCTAACCTAGTGTCATTCAGCGCTTCGATAACTGCAGTGCGACCGAGGGGCAGGCCCGCAAGACACGCTCCGAGGCTGCAGCTTCCAGAACATCCACGGTAAGACGGTACTTGACCTTGACTTCGACGACGGTATCAGCGAACCAGCTGCGATTGCTCGTCGGCAGCCATTCTGCCGCGTCCTTGTCCGACTTGACGCGCCAGTTGAGGTCTGGATCGGCCAGCGTCAGGTTCAGTGTGTCGTTGGCAAATTCCTTGTTCCTCTCTGGTGTCGCAGTGCACAGGCCGCTGTCGTGCGCCTCGGAGCGGGCCACCATGTGCTCGATGTCGGTCTCGGTCTACGAGGCATACCACACGCCTGAATCGGGGCTGTAGACGCCGCCGAGCGAATCAACCACGGCGTTTTCGATGGCCGGCGAATAGCGGTAGTCGCCCGCGGCGTAGTCCGAGCAGCGGTTTTCCTCGGCGATGACCAAGCCTCGCCAGGTCGCGCTTGGCAGAATGGCCGGCAAACACAATGCGATGATTGGGACTCTCATGGATCTCCCTGTTTAGGCTAACCGAGCGGCCTCGTCGGCCTCAGTCAGCCCTCATTCCGACTGGTTGATGCGCTCGAATAAGGTGGCGCTGAGCTTCTGCGCCTCGGCAATCTGCTCGGCGGTCGTTCGCTTTCGGAGCTGGTCTTTGTTCTCGCGGCCGACTTGTTCCCTTGCGCGGCGGCAAGGTTGTACCAGGCATAGGCGCGGACATAGTCCTCCGGCACACCCCCGCCCTGCGCATACATGAGAGCGAGGATCACTCGGTCCTTGGCGTAGTCCCAGGGCGTCTCGCCATAGCTGTCCCGCACGTTGGGATCCGCGCCAGCATCCAAGCGCGCGGCCAGGACCGCAGGATTCTCGGTATTGACCGCCGCAGCATGCAAGGGCGTGCTTCCAAAGTTATCGGTCATCTCGAGGTCCGCGCCGGCATCCAGCACCAAGAGAATGACCGCTGGATTCCTGTTGTACTCAGACGCAGTATGCAGCGGCGATGCTCCGGACGCATCGCGCGCACTCAGAACCGCACCAACGTCCAGCAATGCAGTGAGGATTGCAAGATTTGGATCGAGAAACGCCGCCATGATCCTCAGCCATCGGCTGCGCCGCCTGATGCAGAGGAGTATTTCCGAATTGCCCTCGCGCGTTGGATTCCGCGCCAGCATCCAGGAGTGCCGCAATAACGGAAAGGCTGCGGTTGGACGTAGCCGCCTCATGCAATGGGGTATCGCCGTCCCGCTTCCGCGCATTGGGATCAGCTCCGGCATCCAGAAGCTTCGCAATCGCCGCGGGCTTCTCCTGAGATCGGGTAGCAAAATGCAGTGCCGTGTGGCCCTCCTCGTCTGGCATGCTGATGTCCGCCCCGGCATCCAACAATGCGGCAAGTACGCCGGTATATTCGTTGCCGCCATCCTGAGTGTCCCGCGCCCCCATTCTTCGAAGACACCGCGGCGATAGAACGTGCGAGCAATCAGCGGGTTCCGCGGCAAGGACTCGTGCGGGGCGAACAGCTTCTCCGGGGTCAGCCCGAAATGCAGTGTGCCGCACGAGGTGACCTCCAGACCGTCGTCGTAGACCCCCACCCCCACGGAGCCACCGCCAATCGAGTAATCGCGATGGCAAAGGACGTTTGCCAGGGACTCCCGTCTCGCCAGCGGCGAGTAGAGCGGTTCGTCGATCCGTTTGATGCGATCTGCTTCGATTCGTCCGGCAATAGGCAGGGTCTCGCGTAGAAAGCGTTCCGCACTCGCGAGGAGCGTGAAGGCGTTGTCGTGGAACTGCCAGTTGCCCAAGAACTCCGTCCGGTCGACTTGGTGACCAGGATTTCCGGGTCGTCGTTCCGGATGCTATTCGCCCTGGTACTGACGGCGCGCCGCTCGTAGGGGCCGGCATAGGGTTCACGCCCCAGCTCGAGGAGCCGCGGCCTGCCGTTTACCCATAAGTCTTGTTCCGGCGCAGCCTCTGATAGAGTTTGCTGTCTTGGTTCAGGCGGAGGCTGCGTTCGCAGGCTTGCACGATCGTGGCCAGCCGGGTGTAGCCTTCCCACAGGACCTGGTGGCCCGGGCCCGCATAGCGCTTGCGCTTGAAGTTCAAATACCCGCCCAGCATGGCCGCCGTCAGCACCGCCCGCCCGACATTGTCCGGCGGCGGCAGCTTGCGATCCTGCGCGAAATCCTCCAGGGCGGCGATCTCGATGTCGGAAAACAGCGTCCCGGCCGGCAGTTCCGGCGTGTCGCGGCCCAGCAGCGTCATCGCCGCCAGGCGCCAGGCGATCACCGCGTTGATCGTCACCGCCCGCTCGATCCGCTCCCCCGTCCGATGCGCCAGGTACTCCACCTTGCAGCCCGACTTCAGCACCCGGTGCCAGTCCTCGATGCGCCACCGCAGCCGGTACCATTCCAGCACCCGCTCCGCGTCCTGCCGCGACTGCACCGCCAGGGTCGTCAGCAAGAACCATTCCAGCCGCTCCGCCCCGTCCGGCTCGGTCTGCTCCCGCACGTGCACCAGGTTCAGCCGCGCGGCCTCTGCGCCCCTGTTGTCCGGGTCCGGCAACTGCACCGCTTGCCAGCGCAGCTCCACCTGCGCGACCCGTTCCTGGCGCGCCTCGCGCCCTTGCTGCCCGCGGCTGCCCCGCCGCGCCGACAGGCGCCCCACATGGATCTCCAAGCGGGCCTGCGCCGCCTCCGCCCGCACCGCGTCGAACAGCTTCGGCACGTCCTTGCCCAGCGCGCGGTTGTGCTTGGCCCGCACCAGCAGGTCGATGCTCCCCAGCCGGCGCTGCTCGGCGAACAGCGCGAACACGTCCGCCTCCCGGTCCATCACCGACACCGGGCGCACGCCGTCCAGTTCGCCCGCCAGCTCCGCGCAGGCCCGCAGACCACGGATCCAGCGCCAGGTCTTGCGCTCCTCCAGCGGCTTGCCTTGCTCGGCCTGCCCGTCCGGCGCCTCGTACTGGATGTGCGGCACGCCCAGCGGAATGCCCTCCCCGTTGACCACCAGCGTCGAGTGCATGTGCAGGCCCAGCGTGCCCGCCGAGCCCTTGTTCTTGCCGATATAGCCCAGCCCCACGCAGCCGCCGTGCTCGGCAAAGTTGAGATCGGTGCCGTCCTGAATACACAGCACCGCCGGCTGGCCCTGCATGCGCCGCAGCGTGCGCTGCCGGTGCGGCGCCAGGATGTTCTCCGGCGTCACCTCAGAGTCCGCCGGCTGGTCGATCAGCCGGTAGTGGCCCTTCACCGCCGCCCGATCCTGCTGCGCCGCCCCCAGGAAGGACTTCGTCGGCGCCTCGGACTGAATCTGCGCACTGGTTACGAGCCGCTTGCTCCAGCGTACATCGCCCAGCGGCGCGGAGCCGAACTCGTGCGCGGCCCACTGGTCGCGCGCCAAGCCCTCGCCGGGACCCAGCGCCGGCGGTGCCGACGGCTCCGCCACGCCCAGCTGCGTGCGCCAGTCGCGGGCCAGCGGGTAGAGGTAGACCGCCTTCACCGGCACGCGTGTGGCGGGGGCCGCGAAGCGGCCGCGCCCGGCGGTCTCGCCGACGCGCAGCCAATTGGCGGCGGCCAGCGAGGTGCCCGCATGACGGTCTTTCTCGACAAAGGTTTCCACCAGCAAGGGGCGGTAGCCGTAGCGGCGCTGGAAGTCGTCGGGCAGACGGCGCAGGCACAGCCCGAGGGCCTTGGAGGCGAGGTTCTGGCAGCGCACGGCAGGACGGATCAAGAAGCGGCTCAGAGCGATCACGCGATGCAACTGGCGGGAGCGCAGGTCGGCGTCCCAGCCGATGAAGGTGTCGCGCGCCGCCAGCGCCAGCGCCGAGGCGGCGAAGCCCAGCGCGCCGAGGACCCCCTGCTCGCAGACCAGCAGGTAGCGCAACTGCGCCCCCACGTGCCGCGCCGCACCGCGCGGATGCTCGCGTTGCATCAGCTCGGTCCAGAGGCGCCGCTGGTCGTCGCCGGTCACCTCGACCAGTTCCAGCCCCTGCACTTGATCGACCCGCGCCGGCACGCCTTGCGGCTCCGGGACCGGCCGTCCCAGACCGCGCGGCCGGCAGCGGCGGCGCTCGTGACGGGGGGCCGGCAGCTGGATGCGGCCGTGCGCATCGAGGGTGCGCAGCGCCTTCATGCAGCCGGCCAGCTGGGGCCGGCCGCGGACGTCATGGAAGCCGAACGCCTCGCAGACGCGCCGGCCCATCTCGGTCCGGCTGGCGGAGCCGGCTTGAGCCAGCAGGTCCTGCAGCCGTTGCGTGCCGTCGGCGCTGGCGAGCGTGGCAGCAATTTGATTTTGCTCGTGCATGTCCAAGGAATGCCACAGAGCAAGTACAAAAGTCAAGTCCTCGTTATGGGGCAACGGCAGGCCGCGGCACCGGCGACGTCGGATCGAGCCAGTCGTCGAATCGATCTGGATAGATGCTCGCCGGACGGGCAAGCTCGGCGTCGTTCCGACACGACGCATTGACGACGACGGCGTCACGATAGCCGATCGCATCGCCGGAGAACGCCCTGTCGAAATCGCAGGCCCGCCGCGTAGCATCTGGACGCCGTGGCGCGTCCCCGTGCTTACACCGATCGGCTTCAAGGCCAGCTTGCAAAGCCAGCTAACAGTCCGGCTCGAAGGTCAGCTCCGGCACGATCACTTCCCAGGCATCACACTTCATGCCGTCGCGATACTGTGGCTTCGACGCCTCGCGGCTCCATCCCACGACGGCCAGAACCGTGGCTGACCGGCACCGTGTTCCGGCTGGTGGCCTGAAGCTGTTGGCCAGACGCCCCACCACCATGCCTTCCCGGTTCAGCAGTTCCCAGCGCCCGGCGTTCACAACTCGCGTTTTCAGGGGATCGCCGGGAGACAGCGCGGCGATGGCACGATGCACCGGTTGATGGCTGGCCTGTCGTCCCGCGAAACCGAGATCCACGTCTTCAAGGCTCGGCTGGATAAAGCGGTATTCCAGCGCGGCGCCCGCGGGCGGGAGCTCACTCGGTTCGCGATGCAAGACACAGGGTTTATCGAGCAACGCTTCCTGCAGCCGGTGGGGCCCCTCGAAGCGCGCGAGCGTGAGGGTCTCCTGGGCGCGCGTCATGGCCACGTAGTACAGTCTCCGAGCCTCGTCCGGGTCCTCGCCGTGTCCGACGCGGTTCCAGCCGCCATCCAGCACGACCACGTGGTCGAATTCCAGACCCTTGGCGCGGTGTGCGGTCAGCAGCAGAAGCCCGCGCTGACGCCGGCGGACTTCCCGGCCCCATTCGGCGAGCCATTCGATGAAGTGGTTCACAGGGGTTTCCGTACCACCTGTCTCCAGGGCATGCTCCTCGATGGCTTGCCGGACCAGCTCGTTCCAAGGGTTGGACGCGCCTGCGTCCGCCCATCCGTGCAGGGCTGCGCTGTCGACGCCGCCGGTCTTCCGGCTGCGAAGCCATTCGATGAACGCGCGGGTCTCGCGCAGGCGCCAGAAGCCGAGAAATCCCTCGTTCCCCATCTGTGCTGGAATACCGTGTATCACGCAGACCGCGCGTACCGGAACCAGATACTCCCACTCGCGCGCGATCACTGCACAGCGTGACCAGTCCCACTTCGGCGACAGGGCGGCGAGGCGCAGCAGCTCCGACATGGCGGTTCGTGCTTGCGAGACCGGGGCGCAACCTGCCGGCAGGATCTGTATCCGCCCGCGCGAGACCGGGTCTAGATCCTGCCATGCTCCACCCGGCGGGTCCTTCGCGCGCGCCCGGTTGATGTGGATGGGATGCCCGACCTTCATCCGCTCCCGCGCCGGCTCTATCATCGCGTTGGCTGCGGCGATGATGTGGCCGGTGGAACGGTAGTTGTCGGTGAGGTAGAGGGGCTTGGGTCCGTAATCCGCCTCGTATTGGCGGATGAACTCCACCGAGGCGCCATTGAAGGCATAGATGTTCTGGTCATCATCGCCGACCGCAAACAGGGTGAGCTTCCCGGCATCGTCATCAAGGGTTCGCCCCGCCAGCGCCGATATCAACTCGTACTGGTCCCGGCCTATGTCCTGATATTCATCAACCAGGATCCAGCGGAACCCCGCCAGCAGCTGCTCTCGCCGTTCATCCGCCTCCTCGGGCGGAAGACCCTCGCCGCGCAGCAGCTCCACCGCACGGCGGAGCACCTCCCGGAACAGCTCGTCGTCGGGACGGTCCTCGCGTCCCGTGAAACTGACGCCGGCCAGTCGCATGGCCAAGGCATGGCAGGTGAGCACGGCCACACCCCGCGCGTCGTGGCCGATGAGGTCATTGAGACGGCGGCGGATGTCGACCGCCGCGTGCCGGTTGTAGGCCAGGGCCAGGATACCGCGGGCATTCTCCCTTCTTGCGCGCAGCAGATAGGCGATCCGATGCACCAGCACCCGCGTCTTGCCCGAGCCCGGTCCGGCGAGCACCAGCACGTTCGTCTGCTCCCGGTCGTCCGCGACGATGCGCTGTTGGATCGGACTCTTCAGGCTTTCGACGATAGCCCGCCAGGACTCGGGCGTGGTCTCCCGGCCGATCTGCCTGTCTCGGCCGGGCAGCCAGCGGAGGAGGAACTCCTCTTCCTTTAGAGTGAAGTAATCCATCGCCAGCCGCAGCGCCTCGCTCACAGCGGCAAGGCCGCGTTCGGCGAACTCTACCATCACGTGGATCTGCAGGACCTGTCCCTTGTAATGAAGGGCGAGGGGCTCGAAGTCGGCCTTGGCGAAGCCGCGTCGTTCCCGCTGCTCCAAGCGGATGGTCATGGCCGGACGGAACACCGCAAGGCCTTTGTTGAGACGGATGACTTCCTGCTCGTGCAGCCACAGCAGGGCACGGTTCAGCAGCTTGGCGGGATTCCTGACCTTGTTCTTCAGAGCCAAGTCGGACTCAATCGCCTGGGTCAGCTTGCCGAGCGTGGTTTCGGCCAGCAAGTCCGTGCCCCGGCTTCCTGGCGGTAGGCAGGCGAGGAGATGATCCAGCAGGCGCCCCGCCGCCTCGCGCCGGATCCGAGCGGTCTCCTCCAAGGCCCGCCATTCGCGCTGGAGCGTCACTCGCGCCGTCTCCGCGTCCTGCTTTCGCACTGTCAAACTGCCCGCGGCGCCGTCCTCGCCGCGCCCGTCGTGGGCGATGCTGCGGACGATGCGCCAAAGCCTCTCCGGCAGAGGATCGGCCAGGCCCTCGTCCCGCAGAACCTGCGAGGCGATGCGCAGGTGCAGCGGCTTCGTGTCTCCCTTGCCCTGGTCCGGCGCAGCTTCGCGCATGTGCGCGATCAGGGCGGTCTCCAACTCCGCCGCAGCCTCCAGGCGCTTGCGGGAGGCGTGCTCCCGGCCAACGTGGACGAACGCGGTCAATGCCGTGTCGTTGCTGGCGATACCCAGCCTCTCGAGATCGTACAATGCGTTTCGCACGCCCTCGGGGCTCAGGCCCGATACGCCCATCATCTGATCGGTAGTGACGCTCTCGTCGGCACCAGCCTCGATCAGCGCCTCCACAATCCGCAGCAACTGCCGGCGATAGCTCCCCACGAGGGATTTCCCTTCCAGCTTCGCGGAGGCCTCTTCGACCGAGCTGACCCGGAGCGATGACGGCAAGACCTTGACCACGTTCTCCTCCCTGGTCAGTAGCTCCGTCTCCTCCAACCACGCGACGGCAGTCCTCACGCGGGTATCGTCGGTGGCGGAGTCCTGTTCGAAGGCCTTGTCCTCGTCCTCGCCAAGGATCTCGCCCGTAGTGGCCACAACCTCGCCGTCCAGGCGCTTCTTCCGGTCAAGGTTCCGTAACGCCCGCAGGATGCCGTGAATTTCCGCCCTCGTGAGGCGTGAGCGGGCCGACATGCCGAACTGATGCTCCACGTCGTCCGCCACGTACAGCAGCACGCAGCGCGCCGATGCGCGGTCTCGTCCGGCGCGGCCCGCCTCCTGCAGATAGTTTTCCAGCGAGCTCGGGATGTCGGCGTGGACGACCAGCCGCACGTCCGGCTTGTCGATGCCCATGCCGAACGCGTTGGTAGCCGCGATCGCGCGGAGCTCGCCGCCGATGAAGCGCCGCTGCACTTCCTTCTTGGTCTCCGGCGGCAGGCCTGCGTGAAAATGCTCCGCCGTGACGCCTTTCAACTGCAGGAACTCCGCCACCTCCTCGCTTTGCCGGCGTGTCGCGCAATAGACGATTGCGCCGCCCGGCAAGTCCGGCGGCAGGTACGACGTCAAGATCTGGTGGATGTGGGCGAACTTCTCGCCAGCCGAAGTCGGGATCACCTCGAACGTCAGATTGGGACGCTCGGCGCCGCCGTCGAAGACCATCAGCCCGATGCCGAGCTTGTCCCGGAAGTGTCGCGCGATGTCCTCCGCCACGTCCGGCTTCGCGGTCGCGGTCAGGCACATCACCGGCGGCACCGGTCCGGCACCCGCCTTCTCCCGAATGAAGCGACCCACGTAGCGGTAATCGGGTCGGAAATCGTGCCCCCATCTCGACAGGCAGTGCGCTTCGTCCACGACCCAGCCGCCGATCTCGCGCTGCGCGAGCGCCCGGCGCAGGGAACGGGCGCGGAGCTGCTCCGGAGAGATGATGAGAATGCCCGCGTCGACCAACCGGACCCGGTCCAGCGCGTCAGCCCGCTCGGGCATCGACAACAGCCCGTTGATCGTCACGCACGAGCCGATCCCGCGTGCTTCCAATCCCGCCACCTGATCGGCCATCAGCGCGACCAGGGGCGAGATCACCACCGTCAGCGCGCCCGTCTTGTCGTAACGCGACAGGGCCGGGATCTGATAGCAGAGGGACTTGCCCGTGCCCGTCGGCAGAATCCCGAGCACGTGCTCTCCCGCCATTGCCGCCTCTACAATGGACCGTTGCATCGGGCGCCCGTCGTCGCCCACCGGCTCCGGGCGGAAATCGCTGAAGCCAAACCAACGCGTGAGCTCCTTGCCGGCATCGTGGCCTTCCCGACACCAGCCGCAGGCGGGATCGCCGCAGGCGGTGTTCCTGACCCATGTTTAACATGCGATTTAAGTAAATTACTGACCAGACAGGAGTTAAGGGGGGCAATGGAAGCGTGGTTGCACTACAAAGTGCGCGCTAAAGTCGATCGACCTGGAATCAGAGCACGATTTTGCTGGTCTTGCCGGGCAGTTCCGCAATGCCGAGAGACTGATACAGGGGCTGGAGTTCGTCTTCCGGAGGCGTGGTCCGGCGCAAGTGCAGCGTCTGGCCGTTGGCGCACTGGATCGTGGTGGTCACCCGGCGCTGGGTGCCCAGGATCGCGCGCAGGGTGGTCCAGCTGGCGTGCTCGCCGTGCTGCTTGAGCTTGCGCCGGATCACCTGCACCGCCTGGTAGGCCAGCACCGTGATGAAGAGGTGTCCCTCGGAGCGCTCCGGCTTGCTGTGGTAGATCGGCCGCAGGCCCAGTTCGGATTTGAGGCAGCGGAAGACCGCTTCCACATCGGTGAGGCCAATGTAAGCCCGCCACATCGCTGCGGCCTCCCAGCTGGTGTCGTTGCTGCGCAGGCAGTACACGCCGGGATGGGTCGCCCGCGAGTCCGGCTTGGGCTCGCGCTGCCAGCGCACCGCGGCTGCCAGCTGGCCTGCCTCGTCGGCCTCGACCGTGATCCGGTAGTGCTGGGAGGCGCCCTGGCTGCGCTCGCAAATCCGGCCCACGCGCTGCTGCACCGCCTCCAGCTTGCGCCGTGCGCGGGGCCGGGACAGCCCCGCGTGCAGCTTCTCCAGCTCCTGCTCCAGTCTCTGCGCGCGACGCTCCTCGATCGCCTGCTCCTTGTTGTGGCGCTGCCGCGAGTAGCAGTGCAGGCGCGCTTCCTTGCCGTCCTCGCTGGTCAGCTTGTGCACCAGCACCTCCTCGCCGGAGGCTGTCTGCAGGGCCTGCGCCTCGGCTCGGTCGAACTGGCGCTTGGCCTCGCGGCTGACCGCCAGGTAGAAGTAGCCCTGCTCGCGCAGCCAGGCCAGGGTCTCCTCGGTGGCGATGCCGCGATCCAGCACCACGTGCGAGCCCTGCGGCACGGCGAGCCCCTCCAGCACCTTCTGCAGGGTCTTGGCTTCGCACGCGTTGCCGGCGAAGACCTGCGAGCGGCGCACGAAACCGCTGGCGTCGAGCACGAGGGCGAGGGTCAGCAGGGGACAGTCCGACCGGCGCTCCTTGGAATGGCCGCGCCGGGCGTCGGGCTGGGCAGAGGCGCGGCCCTCGAAGTAGGTGTTGGTCAGATCGTAGAGGGTGACGGTCGGCTGCAGGTCGAACAGCGAGAGTGCCTCTTGGAAGAGGTGTTTCTCGATGCTGCGGCGATGCTTGACCAGGGCGTCGGAAGCGCGGTAGAGCTGCATTTCGCAGATCGATTCGAAGGGCGTGCCGAGCAGTTCGCCGAGGGCGCTCTCGGAGCGCAGCCAGTGATTGGCGGAGCGTTCCGAGCAGCGGCCGGCGAGGCGCCCGACGATGGAGCCGAGAGCGCAGGCCCGGAGTTGCTTGGAGAGGCCGAGGGCGTCCAGCAAGGCAGGCAGGCCAAGCTGGCGGAGGGCCCACAGGGCGGCGTGCTCGACCCCGACCGAGCGTGGCCGCAGGTTCTGGAGCGAATCGGTGTCGACCGCGACCAGCACGGGAGAGTCGGGATCGGGATCGAGGCCGTGGAAGTCGACGATCTGGCGGGCGATGGCGCGGGCGCGCTGGAGGAGTGCAGGGGATGCGGCGCGAGGAGGCAGGGGCTGGCCGGCGGCGAGGGATTCGACGAGCTGGCAGAGGGCGGGCCAGTCCTGCCGCTGGAGGTCGAAGCCGGAGCCGAGGTTGGCGAGAGTAATCTGCTTGACACGGCCGCCGACGCGGGTGGAGCGGACCAAGCGGAAGTTGGCGTAGGAGGGGCCGCCGGGAGCACGGCGGTAGAGCGAGCGACGGATGAACACGAGAGACAGGCTAGCAGTGGAGGGGGGGGGGAATCCAGCGAAATCCGTCCATAAAGTACGATTCGACCACTACACATTCGACCACTACGAATACGGGGATCGACCGAGCCATGAACAAACAAGAGGGTCATCAGCAGAAAAATGAGAACAAGGCACGCAATTTCGTGAGTCTAGCGCAAGAAATACCGCAATGCAGGGGCCAATTGGGGGGTTGGCCGCCCCGCGGAAAGGTCGAGGGATGTTAAAGGTGGGCTGAGCCGGCGCACCAGGCGGCCCGCCTCCGGGAACTGGTGGCGTACCCAGGGCGGCATGACCGAATTCCCGCCCGCCACTGACATCCATGCCAGTGCATAGGCCAGCGCCCAACCGGAGGTCTCCGCCTTCGCCGTGACCTGGCGGCTGTGCGTGGCGCAGGCGATGCCGGCCAGCCGCTTGTCGATCGCGGCCAGTGCCTCGATGCCCGAGGGGCGGCGCGAGCCCCGAAGCCCTGAGAAGAAATCGTCTAGGGCGCGGTCCTTGCCCTCCGGTTCCGGGGTGCTCAGCCAATGCCACACCGCCAGCAGGTCCGGCGCGGCTTTCCGCAGGGCTTGCCGTTGATCGCCGAAGACCTCCAGCGCGAGGCGGGCGTCGAGCTCTGGGTTGTTCAGCTGCCCGCGCTTGAGCCTGCCGTCCTGGTAGTGCTTGACGAGGCGGTGATAGGGATTGCGGGGGAAAGCGAGGGGACTGAGACGCAACGTATCGATAGTCGGGAATTTCAGCAGCCGCAAATCGGGCTTCGCCGCCGTCAGGTGCGGCAGGTCGAAGGCGATCAGATTGTGTCCCAGAACGAAGGACGCCCCATTGGCGAGGTCGTCCAGTTTCGCCAATGCCGCCGCCAAGTTGCCACCGGAAAACACGAAGCGCCGGCCGGTATCCGCGCGCACGCCGGCAATGGCGCGGATACGGCCGTCCCGCTTGCCGACCTCGAGGTCCAGCGAGAGGCAACTAAGGTGAGAAGGTCCCGTTTTCCCTGGTACCGGGCTCGCCAACTTCGGCTCCGAACTGGCGCGTCTAGTCTGAGCTTCACGAGTATGGAGAGGGTTTTCCATGTGCTTAAGTCTTTTTCCTAGAACGACTTGCTGACTTCTAGCGTGTCTCAGTACCTGTATTCGTGTTTCCATGTATTTATCCGCTTGACAGATTGGAATCCGTTGTTTTAAAATCATTCTTGAAATCATTCTTGGATATCTCTGTTTCCATGTATCCGCCATGGCCTTCTACGTCGAGTCCCGCACCCAACCGCCCCCCTGGCCGTCCTCCTCCGCTGGGCCTGGCGCGAGGGCAAGCGCATCCGCCGCAAGACCATCGCCAACCTCTCCCCGGACAATCAGCACGAATTCCGGCTGCTGGCCAGGCCCACTCCGTTACAGGCCAGAGCGTTTGCCCTGCTGGACGTGGATCACGACCGGATTTGTTTCCAGTAAATTGGCAGTTTGAATTTGCGTAACTGCTTCCGTTTTTTGACGTTAGCCAGTAATTCGCGAATGAAGTTCAGTCTAGTAGGGGCCGACATAAGGTTCACGCACCAGGCAGAGGAGACCTGGCACCAGCAATGTCGGGTCGAGCCAGTCGTCGAACCAGCTTCGCACCCTCATTGGGCGATTGTACGCCAGCAGTATTGGTCTTTGCCTCAGTCAACCGGGGACTCTAGGTTGTCAGCCATTCTTGTTGGCCGCAATTCTTGCCGTATTGCCCGATGAGCTACTTTCGGAATCATCTCCTCCGGCCTTCACCCACTCGTCCACTTCCGAGAGCTTGAAGCGCAGCAACCGTCGCACGCGGTGCGCTGGCAAGCCCTTCGTGTCGACTCAACGGTAGACAGTATCTCTGGCTACCCGCAGGTGGGCAGCTACTTCTGCGATACCGACCCAGCCTTCTTCAGTAGCCATTTTCGACTGACCTCTCTTCAAGGAACAATCAAAGCTGCCTCTTCCGCAAGATCTGTGGGCTAGATGCTTGTTTCTTTCTTGCGGTAGTGTAGGCTCGACGCTTGTAAGGGGCAGTGGCGGCCTCTCCGATCTCTTGCGGCAGGGAAATTCCGGGAGTTGTCGGCATCTACGAAGTGAGCCGATGGAAGCTCGCGATATTCTGAACCGGCTGTAAGAGTAGTTCGGCTGCGTGGTAAGCATTCAGAAGCGGGGGCGCGAGAGGTCGGCTGAGCCGATGTTGAGGATGCCCGAGGAGGCGGGCATCTAGCGGGAGCGCGCAGGGCGTGTTTGTCCGAGCAGGACCGTCTGCCAGTCCCGCCGCAGCGGATACACGAAAACAGCCTTGGGCGTCTTCGCGGGCGCCGTGCCCCATGCACCGCGTGCCTGAGTCTGTCCCAGATAGTGCCAGTTCGAGGCTCGGTAGCAGGTTCCCTTGTGCTGGTCGCTGACGTAGGTTTCGACCAGAACGGGGACCACGTGCGCCGTGGAAAGGCGCTTCCCTCTGGCGGGTGCGAATCCCGTCCAGCAACTGACGCTCCGGCTGGTAGCAGCCAGGGCGGTTCACGGAGGTAACGAAGTGGGCTGAAGCACTCTGGTGACAAAGGGCCGCCTAGGGCGGCTCAGCGAACATGCGGGCCGGAACGCGAGTGAACGCCGAGCAGACCTCGAAACATTTAATGCGGGAGCCGACCCTTTCGTGGTTAAGGGGAAGGCCGCTGGCGGATCGGGAAGAGAGCGGCAGATGCACCGATCCGTTCCCGCCGGGGTAATGGCGCTGGCACGCATGGAAGAGGAAGGAAGCAGCAACACGGGAAGCCCTGTCGGAGATGCGGCACGCATCAACTGGAACCCCGCGAGGGGCAGGCCGGGCCGGCAGGGTGGCGGATAGGCCCGTAGTACCGCAGAGGCGGGGTAACGCCCGCGGAGGAAAGGGGCCTTGAGTGGAGAGCAGGACGGGAAGGAGACAAGGCATGACCACTGACGAAGGTCTAACAGGGTCAGAAAAGGTTCGGAAACTCCAGACCGTGCTACAGGCGAAAGCGAAGGAAGAACCGAAGCTGCGGTTCCATGCGCTGAGCGACAAGATGTGGCGGGAGGACTTTCTCGGGGAAGCCTGGAGGCAGGTCCGCCGGAACGGCGGGGCTGCCGGGGTGGACCGGGAGAGTTTCCAAGACATTGAGGAGCGAGGCGTGGAGCGATGGCTTGGGGAACTGGCAAGGGAGCTGAAGGACGGGACCTACGCGCCGCAAGCGGTGCGGCAGGTGCTGATCCCGAAGAAGCAGCCCGGCAAGTTCCGGCCCCTGGGGATCCCCTGCATACGGGACCGGGTGGCGCAGACAGCGGCCCTGCTAGTGCTGGCGCCGATTGTCGAAGCCGACCTGCAACCGGAGCAGTACGCCTACCGGCCGGGGCGGAGCGCGAACGACGCGGTCAACCACGTCCACAGCCTCCTGAACAGGGGGTGCAACGAGGTTGTCGATGGCGATCTAGCCAACTACTTTGGCGAAATTCCGCACGCGGAACTGATGCGGAGCATAGCGCGGCGCGTGAGCGACGGGCGGATGCTCGGACTCGTCAAGGGATGGCTGGAGATGCCGGTCGAGGAGGACGACGGACAGGGCGGCACACGCCGCACGAACCGGGCGCGCAGGGAACGGAAAGGGACTCCGCAAGGGGCTCCGATCTCGCCCTTGCTCAGCAACCTCTACATGCGGCGCTTCATGCTGGGCTGGAAGACGCTGGGCTATGCCCGGCGCTTCCGCGCGGAGATCGTGAATTACGCGGACGACTTCTGTGTGATCGGCAAGGCCCCGGCGGCAGGGATGCTGGCGGCGGTCCAACGGATCATGGGAGTTCTGAAGCTGCCGGTCAACGCACGGAAGACCCGCTGCCTGCGGTGCCCGGAGGAGCCGTTCGAGTTCCTGGGCTACCGGATCGGACGCAACTACCGCCCGAACGGGAAGGGAGCCTACATTGGCACCCGCCCCAGCCAGGCGAGCGTCCAAGGCATCTGCCGCAAGATCAGCGAATGGACGGCGCCAAGGCATGGGCAAATGTCCCGGGAAGAGATGATAGAACACCTGAACCGGTCCATGACCGGATGGGCGAACTACTTCCACCTCGGGCAAGTGAGCCCGGCCTACAACGCGATCGACCAGCATGCGGTCCGGCGGCTGCGCCAGTGGCTGTGTCGGAAGCACAAGGTGAAGGCCGGGAAGTACGTGCGCTTCCCGGACAAGAGGCTGCGCGAAGAGTACGGCCTCGTTCGCCTCGCGCCAACGACTACAAGCCTTCCGTGGGCGAAGGCATGATCTCCACTGAAAGCCGGATGCGGGGAAACCGCACGTCCGGTTTGACGAGCGGGGAGAGGAAACGTGGCTAGGCAGGAAGGCCAGTGAGGCACCTACAGATGGCGAAAGCCGTAGGAACACCCCAAAACAGCTACTGCTTCCTTGCTAAGGTGCGCGCGTCTCTCCTCGACTCTACTCCATGGACCCGCTGCCAGTCCGCGGCCAGCTGGCGCAAGCTCAGTCCCAGGACCTTCGACGCCAGGCATTTCACGCGCACCCAGGGAAACAGCAGGAAACGGGCTTGCCGCAGCACCCGCTCCAGCGGCCGGCGGGGCTGGTCCTGCCAGCCGATCCAGCGGTCCCGCACCGCCAGGTAGCGGGCGGCGAAGTCGTACAGCAGGCAGCCCAGCAGGCGCCCTTGACGGTCTTGGAGGAAGTAGCGCAGGTGGGAGCCGATCGGCTGGCGATAGCCCAGTGGATGGTAGCGGGCGAGGAATTCGTTCCACAGGGCGGCCTCATCGCGGCCGTTGACGAGCCGCAACCTCAGCGGCTCGAGCTGTTGCAGGGGGCCATCGACCGGGGCCTGGGGCGCACTGCGGTCGCCCGGCGAGAGGGGCCCTTGGCGACCGCGTCCGAGGCCTTGGCGGGCGGGCAGGGCGAGGATCGAGAGCCGTTCGAGTTCCTCCAGCAGGCGCATCGCCAGTTGGATGCGGTTGCTGCCGCGAGGGGTCTGCCAGCGCAGGTACTCGCAGACGGTGTGGCCCAGTTCGGTGCGGCTCAGCAGGGGCAAGCTGGTGACGATCTCCTGGATGTCCGCGATCTGGCTGCGTCGCAGGCGGTGGCCGCAGAAGGTGGTCGAGGCCAGCCGCACGATGCGCGGGTCCAGCTCGGCGGCGGAACGGGCCATTCAGGCCGCCTTGCCCAGCTCGCTGTCCCCGCCGGGGGCGACGGACCCGATCCAGTCCACCGGGGCCTTGCGGAGTTGTTCGCGACGCGGCTCGCTCATGCGCCACGGCAGCCAGGGATCGAGCTGTTGCGGGGCCTTGTCTCCATGGCGGGCGCAGGCCGCCAGCCAGTCCAGCGTCCAGGTATACGGATTCAGGCCCGCCAGGCGCACGGTCGCGAGCACGCCGAACAGCAGACCCGCCGCTCGCGCACCGTCCGGCCCGCCGGAACCGAAGCTGGTGTAGCGGGCGATGACCGGCCCCCGCAAAACCCGCTCCGATGCGTTGTTGTCGAGCGGGATCCGTGGGTCCCCCACGAAGCGGCTCAGCGATTCCCGGTGACTCAGCAAGGCCCCCAAGGCCCGCCCTTGCGCCTCCACACGGGCCAGCTCGGCACCGTGCCGGCTGCGGCCCTGGCCCGCTTGGTCGAGCAGAATCCAGTCGATCCTGCGCTCCCCGCCCTCTTCCCGGGCGCGCTCGAACAACTCCTCCACCCGCGCTTGCAACTCCTGCTGGAGCGCCGCAAACTCCCCGCTCTGCCGCTCCAGCGGTTGCTGCGGATCCCACTGCTGGAGCCGCTGTCGGTGCAGCCGGAACAACCCGCCAACCCGCTCGACCCACTCCTGCGCCCACGCCTTGAGTTCCGGGTGACCGGTGCCGACCCGGACAAAATTGCGGCGGATATGCGCCCAGCAATGGGACAGCACCACCAAGTCCGGAAACCGCTTGGCAAAGGCCTTGTACGTGCTGTAGCAGTCACACACCAGCACCGTCAACCCGTTCTTGCCGACCAACGAGTCGAGCAATTGCCGGGCGGAGTCCAGGCCCCGGGTCGGCAGGATCCGCATGCGGACCGTGTGGCCGGCCAGACAGGCCCACAGCCAGAACTTCGGCTTCTGCCGCCCGCGGGGAGGCGGATCCTTGTTGCCGTCCTCGCTCCTGGCCAGCCACTGCACCGGCCAGGAGGTCTCGTCGGCCTGGGCCACCGGCTGCTGCTGCTGATACGCCCCGATCGCCGCGTCCAGCGGCTCGAACAGATGCGCGAGCCGCCGCAATCCCGTCGACAGCGTCGAGTGCGGCACGCGCAGCCCCAGTGCCGCCAGATCCCGGGCGACCGCCGCCTGCGGACGGAACAGCGCGTAGACCTGGATCAGACACCAGGCCCACACACTGGTGCCCAACTGGCTGGTGCCCAGCCGGGGTGCCGGCGGGGCGATCACCGCCCGGGCTGCGGAACACTCGCAGTCCGGACCATAGCGCTGGCGCACCACCTTGCGCACCAGTGCGTTCCAGACCATCTCGTACAACCAGCTGGTCTTGTGCCCGCACCGCACGTAGGCGGTCCCGCAGTCCGGACAGCGGCGCTCCTGCTCGGGCACGTCCAGCCACTCCAGCACCACGGGCAGGCCGGGCCGCTGCTCGCGCGGCGGGGTCGGCGAACCCGGTTCCCGCCCGCGCTTCCTGCGCGGCCGGACCGCCGGATCCTCGCTCTCGGACGGACCCGGCGCGGGCGTTTCGGCCGACGGTGTCTCGTCGGCCGACGGGTCGGCAGCGACTCTCGCCGTGGCGGACGGGTCGTCCTCGCCCGCTGGCGTGGCCTCGCTCTTGCGTCCGAACAGCGACCGTTGCAGGTTCGCCAGCCGGGCTTGCAGCCCAGCCTCCCGTTCCTGCGCAGCCTGCAAGTCGGACTGTGCAGCGTCGAGTTCGCGTTGGAGTTGCTCGCAGCGAGCGCACGCGGTCCGCCCCCCGACTGGCTGTCCGTTCTTGCTGGACTTCGTCCTGCCCACAACGACTGGGCTGACCGCCCAATCCTACGATGGCAAGGTTGCCCAGGCAAAGTCAAGTGCTCAGCCGTTCTATGCTTGCTTGCCCATCCACCCGCTCCACCGACGCCGACCGGTTGCTCCTCCGGCCACACCGGAACTCCTTGCCGCAGCGTTGAGGTTGCCCCAGAAATCCAGTTCGCCTGTCCCTGCGCTACTCTCCTGGTTCTGCGACAGCGCTGAACTGTAGCGCCCCGAGACCTGAATGCTTACGCTGCGTGGAAGGGGATATCCGCCTGTTGGCGGAGAGCGAGAGGGAAGACATGCTCGAGGTCGCGCAAGGCCCACGCACGGGGTGCCAGTCGGTGTCTGAAAGCGATGAACCGGAATCGACCTTGGAAAGAACGTACCAGAACCAATCCTCGACAGATTAACAACCAATTGTTTATCAAGAACTTAGAAGACTTCCACCAGACGACGTCACCCACAGGTTTTGCGGAAGAGCCTCAAAGCTAAACGTATAAGAAGATACGAGACTCGGCAATTCTTGTCAATAAAGTTCCGGTTTTCGGGGGTGGAGCAAGAGGGTCAACGCGACACAGGAGACAGATATACCCACCTGACGCGAGCTGGCGATTGTCATTCAGGTGGCGTGTGGAGGCCCGGCCCTGCGCCGGTCCTGTGGGAAGGCCGAGTGCGGCCAGGTGTGCGGTTACTCCGACCAGCAGCCAGAGACAATCCTGCGTCGTTTGACGCGGGTCACCTCGACCGCGTAGACCCAGGCGAGCGCGCTGCACCGTTCACCTTGGTCGGGACCAGCACGCGCCGGTAGAGCTTATACACACGTCCCACACACTACGACCGCGCCCCCGTCTCCCCCTTCCACGGCTCGCCCGGGAGAAGAGGGATCAGCCGCTCGGATACCGTCTGCGCCGCTTCCACAGGTCGCCACTCGAAGCCCGGCCTTAGTAGCGCGCTCATGTCGGCATTGAACTGCGCATCGCCGATCTTGCCCGCCAAATTCCGTTCGAAGATCGCGCGGGTCACCCAACCGCCCTCGCGCTCCATGTACTCACCGAATCCAGCCACGATCCGTTGGGCATCGCTTCGCTCGTCGGCGAGCCCCATCGCTAGGTCGAAAAGGTCCCGACCCTTGCGGCGCTGATAGAGCGCCCTTAGCTTTGTTGCCAGCAGCTCGTCGAGGTCGAAGGTTGCGATGTCCGCCATTCCTGAGTACCAACGCGAGTCAACCGAGAACGCGCGTTTCGTGAAGCCCAACACCGCAAAGTGTTCTCGAGTATTGATCTCGACCTTGAGACGTAGCCTCATCGCCGGGACGTCCTCGGACTCAAACCGGTAGCCGAGTGTCACCCGGCCTTGCGACTGCTTCCACCGTGCTTTGCCCAGCCAGGGATCGAGGACGCCTCGCAATCCGTCCATCAAGGGACCGGCCGGCCCTGGAGCGACCTGAACCAGATCGATATCTTCGGACCGGGCTGGGCACTTGACTCCAGTAAATCAATATGTTGTGGTCTAGGTCGTGCAGGAGGATTATCCGCGAACACAGGCGGAATTCGAGGCTTGGTTCGACTCCGAGGAGGCGTGCCGCGACTACGTAGCCCGGATCCGGTGGCCGGACGGTTTCGTTTGCCCGCGCTGTAGCGGCGGGCCGGCTTGGCCTGCCAAGCGGAAGCGTCTCGTCTGCAGCGGTTGCGGGTACCAAGCGTCGCTGACAGCCGGAACCATCTTCGAAGGCACTCGCAAGCCCCTGCGGACTTGGTTCCAGGCGATGTGGTGGGTGACGGCGCAGAAGAATGGTGCCAGTGCGCTCGGGTTACAGAGGGTGCTCGGCCTGGGCCAGTACCGGACCGCGTGGACCTGGCTGCACAAGCTGCGCTGCGCCATGGTCCGTCCGGGTCGCGACCGCTTGGGCGGGATCGTGGAAGTGGACGAGACCTACGTGGGAGGGAAGGACGAAGGGGCGTTCGGGCGCAGCCTCGGCCGCAAGGCCATCGTTGCGATCGCCGCGGAGGAGGACGGAGACCGAATCGGGCGCATTCGCCTGAAACGTCTGCCGGACGCTTCGGCAGCGAGCTTGGAAGGGTTCATCCTCGCAGCCGTCGAGCCCGGAAGCGGAGTGCGAACAGACGGCTGGCCCAGTTATTCCAAGCTCCGCGCCAGGGGCTACCGCCATGAAGCCATCGTGACGGGAAAAGATGCGGCCACGCTGGACCGTGCGTTCCCGCGTGTACATCGTGTTGCCGCCCTCCTGAAGCGATGGCTGCTCGGTACGCACCAAGGCGCCGTCGAGCACGCCTACCTCGACTACTACCTCGACGAATTCACGTTCCGATTCAACCGGAGGACCTCCCGATCCCGCGGCAAGCTGTTCTACCGATTGGTCCAACAGGCCGTCGACACTTCCCCAGCTCCCCGCCACACGATCATCGCGACAGCTCACGCCGGGGACATCGCTCCGAACCAGGGATTACTGGACTGAAGTACATACATCGAAACCACAACATATTGATGTACTGGAGTTAAGTGCCCAGCCCAGTCTTCGGAATAGCGCGCTGGCGGCGTCAGGTAGAGCTTGTACAACGCCGTACCTCCCCGAAAGGCGAGCGCCCCGGCCAGCACTGGATCTGAGAACATCTCGATCAGGGCGCGGCTGATGATCAGGTCCTGCTCGACCTGGAAGTCTTCGCTCCACGGCGCGCGGTCCCGCCATTGAGTGATGTAGTCCCTAGGGATCACGCGTCCGTCTCGATGTCTGCGTTCACAAACAGCCGCCATTCCTTCGAGCGCGGCGAACCTTCGGCACTCGAGCTCGGCAGGAGCTTCGTGTAGTTCCTCGCGCGTCGCCGCACATGCTCCTTGAGGAGCACGGCTTTATCCCCAGCGCCGACATACTCGAGAAGGTAGCCTAGACGCTGCGCCCAGAGGATCGATGCAGACCCAGAAGCCTGGACGAGGCGCTCCGGGTCCATATCTTCGCCGAGTTCGGAAAGCACGCCCGCCACCCGGTCCACTCCGCCAGCGCGTTGCATGTATCCGACCAGATCGACCGCCGTCGCTTCCACCGTTGAGACCAGAACCGTTCCCCGCGGATTGTTGAAGCTCTCCACTGGCACGCCGGCGAGTCCTTTGCGCGCGACGAAGGCAACCCTTACGGAACCGCACGAGATCGCTGGCCGGTTCTTCCCCAACATCACCTGAAATTCCTGTGGGCGATGATGGGCCGCGCCGTAGTACTGCGCGGCCGAGAGCAAACCGACATAGTACGGGGTGTTCCGGTGATTCATGAGTGCCGGGACGAACTGGTCCGCCGGCAGGCAGCCAAGCCGCCTGTACTCGGGTGGCACGATCACGTAGAACCCACGTGCCGGACTTGCGATCTCCCCCTTGACTGCACAACGGCTCAGCGCTTGGCGTGCCGCCTGCTCAGAAACCCCGAGCGCCGAGCGGAGCTCGGACGAGCTAAAGTGATACCGTCCCCTGGTGGGCAGCCCCGCGATGACGTTGCGGGCTCGTGGTGCGGTAGATGCAGACATGGATCCAGCAAAGTAGTACTATTCGTCACATTATCATAGTGATGTCGTAATTTGCCCTACCCGCGAACCGATCGACGCTCCTGCGTCACAACACGAGATTACGTTCCACGACTTCTTGCTCTGGAGTCTTGTCCGCTTCCCTAGCGCCCCCCGTACAGAAGCCTGCAAATCGAAAATTGCTGACGATTCTTCAACTCCGTCGCCAAGTTGGGCTATATCTTGAGTTACACCTCTTGCGGTTTCGATCGCAGGGCGCAGGGTCTCTTCGGAGGCCCTTGGTTTCTTGGGCTTATCCCCGTCTGTCATCTCGGGCGAGTATGTTGGGAATCGTGGCCCGCAAAACCGTCCATGGAGAGAAGGAGGGTCGATTGACTCCGGTTACCCTATTAGACAGATCAGATATCAGGGAGTTAAGGGAGATTCCCACTCGGGACCTTCAGGTCAGAGGCGTTGGCGAACATCACCGGTCGGTGCCATGACGCTCGTTGTAGAGGAGTTGAATTGAAGACCATTCGGAAACGACTGTTCGATGTCCTCTTTGGCGGCGGTCGCGTTGCGAAGAGTCTTGACCTGTGGCTGCTTGCCGCCATTTTGGCCAGTGTCACTGTCGTCATGCTGGATTCCGTGGCCGACATCGGGTCCGCCTGGTTCGATCAACTACGGATGGCGGAGATTGCCTTCGCGGTGATCTTCAGTGTGGAGTACCTGCTGCGGCTCTTCTGCCATCCGAGGCCGTCCCGCTACGCATTTGGATTCTTCGGCTTGGTGGACTTCGTCTCGATTGCGCCCACCTGGCTTGAATTCGTGTTCCCGGGCTGGGACACCTTCGCGGTACTGCGTGTGCTGCGGATGTTTCGAATCTTCCGCATCTTGTCATTGGGGCGTTTCTCGCGAGCGGCGATGACGATAGGCAATGCTCTGGAGGCCACTCGCTACAAGATCGGGGCCTTTGTGATCGGTGTGGTTCTGATTTCCGTAGTCGCGGGATCGCTCATGTTTCTCGTAGAGGGACCCGAGAACGGATTCACCAGCATTCCAGCAAGTACCTACTGGGCAATCATCACGATGACAACAGTCGGGCATGGAAGCCTGGTCCCAGCGACAGTCCTTGGCCAGTTCCTGACGTCCGTTCTCGTGATTCTGGGCTATGCGGTCGTAGCGATCCCGGTCGGCGTAATCACGTCAGAGGTGCTCGCGGCAAAGAAGGCCCGCGAAGCGCTTCTCGCCGGGGAGGAGACTGAGCGGCAAGAATTCAAGTCCTCGGCCTTCTACAGCTACGCAGATCCCAACATCCCGCAAAAGGTAATCTTCGAGGCATCCGTCCTCAAGCCGGTCGCCGGGTTTCTGAATGCGAGAGGAGGCTTCTTGTTCATCGGGGTGGACGACAACGCCACCCCGCTCGGAATTCAGCCAGACCTTGACATGAAAAGCTGGACTACAGAGCGATACGTGAGGCATCTCACGGACCGGATCGGCGAGGAGTTCGGTTCGGCCGCGGCGACCTGCACTCACATCAGCATCGAAACGGAAAAGGGACTGGAAATCTGCGTCGTCGAGGTAGATTCATCGCCCGATCCTGTGTGGCTGTTGAAGGCAGAGAAGTCGGGCAAACGAAGGATGTTCTATGTCCGGACCAGCAACTCGACGCGCGAATTGCAAGGCCCCGACCTCGTCAGCTACTTGAGGAAACGGTGGGACTAGCTGCGACGCGTTCACCCGCAGGGCGTCCCCCCATAAGCGCTAACTTGATTAATCGATCGGGAAATGACTGTCGACTTGATTGGCGCGTTTCCTCGGCGGTTCGGAGAGCGACGCCGAGATCTCGTTCCACTGCTCGATCATTCGTCTCAGGGAGAATGCCGGTTCGATGGCTCGCGTGACTTGGTTGAGAGCGAACTTGAAGTCACGCCAAGGGCTGCGAGTGCGGTCCTTTCGCCATGTCGTATCCCCAGGGGGAAATGGTCAGCGCATGGCGGACGAGCTTCTCGACCAGCAACGCCACCAGCAGTTTGCCGTACAGCCAGGCCTGGGCGCTTTCCTGATCGTATTTCGGCAGGTGCCCGAGCTGGGCCAGGGATTTGAAGCGCTTGAAGACCAACTCGACCTGCCACCGCAGGCGGTACCACTCCAGCACCTCGGCGGCCGGAAACCGCTCCGGAGGGTAGGTGGTGAACACAATGACGTAGCAGGCGAAGCGCAGAGTTTCCGGCTGCAACTGCTGGCCCTGCTTGGAGGCCCTGCGCCGCAGCTTCTTGTGGGCGACCGCGATCGCCTCGTCGGTCTTGCGCAGCGCGCAGATTCGCCCCGCGGCGGCCGGTCCGGTCCGGGCCACCGCGCACACCGGCCACTCGCCGACGAGCCCGGGCTGCCGCAAGGATTCCACGCGCGCCAGCAAGTCGACCGGGCGGCCAGCGGCCGTCTCCAAGACCAGCGACCCCGTGTTCACGCGCACCGTCACGTGACCGCCCGCCGCCACGACGTGCTGGATCCCGACAGCCGTCGAGTAGCCGCGGTCGGCCAGCACGTAGTCGCCCGGACAGATCGGGAACTGCGTGAGCGACTCGCCAGTACCGCCCCCTTTCGTCGGCGTCAGCTGGAAGAAATCGCAGCCCAGCGAGGGCAGATTGACGCTGTAGTGCAGCCGCCACAGCGAGCCGGTCCGGCCCGGCTCCTGCACGGTCGTGCCATCGAACGCCCGCACCTGAAAGCCCCCCGCCGTGGACACCGCTATGCCGTGCTCCCGGAACAGCTCCACGCACAGCGCGTACAGCCAGTCGCGCGACTTCCGCAGCCGCTTGAGCAGGGCCACGTCCGACAGATCCGCCAGGCGCGCCTGGCGCGCCCGCACGACGGTCTCGCGCAAGGAATGCCCGCAGCCGAGATGGATTAGCAGGGTGCGCAGCAGGTTTTCCGGCGACTTGTCCTTGCGCAGCCCCTTCAACGCGCCTGTCTCGGCCGCCAGATCCTGCCAGTTGTCGGGAAAAAACGACAGCAGCAAGTCCCAGTCTTCATTCGAATCCGCCTTCGTGGCCGTGCCGTTCATGCCAACACTATACAAGATAGCGGTCCGACAAGCAAGTTAGCGCTTATGGGGCGTCCCCCCGGCGTCTTCTGGAATCCAGGAAGTCCCGGTGGCCCGAAACCGGCGTACGCGGTCACCGCGGCCGGGCCAGGGGCCGGGAGGCCACAGGCGTTCCAGAAGGTCGTGGCAGGCGGAGTGGACGCTAACAGGGCAGCGATGCTCGGACTGATGCTCCCGGACGGAGAGCGACCGACGAGGCCCTGCCCAAGCGCTCTACAACACTAGAGGTCGACTCTCAAGTAGGGCTCCAGATATCCCTTCTGCTTGAGCAACGCCGACATCCCCTTGAACGCCTCCTTTCGGCTGAAGGCCTCCACGCCGTGGGGATTGCGGGCCCCGTCGAACGAGGCGAATGAAACGTACCGACGCGGGTCCGGGCACAAGTCAGCCTCTTGAATTCTTATGCGGTAACTGCCCAGGTAGGTCCGATGACCTGCGCAAGTACTAGATGAGTGGAGCGTGCGTCGGCCTTGACAAGGTGCAGTCCGGAGCGGACGATCGGGACTCGGGGCGGCAGCTAGAATTTCAGTCCTGCGAGCAGGACCTCCGGCCCTTGCAAGAGGGCCTCGACGCGGTTGCGGCCTTGCTTCCGCGCGGTCGAGAGCAGGCTGCGCAACGTGGCGAAATCCTGCGCTCCCTGCTCGGACCGGAACCCGCCGGAGATCTTCATGCGCAGCTTCATCATCCGCAGGTCCTGCTCCGCCTGGTTGTTGGTGAAGGGGACACCGGGATCGCTGACGAAGCGCAGCACGTCTTGCTTGCGGTCCCGCAGCCGCAACGCGAGATTGTGTCCCGGCCGACGCTTCTTGCGCCCCCGCCGACCTTTCTGCGGCGGTCGCAGCGGCGGCTGCGCCTCGTGATAAGCCAGCGCTTCCCCGACCCACTGGTCGTAGCGGCGCTGAATCTGCTCCACCAGCGCCCGCGGCAGCGGAATACCCCGCTCGAGAGCCATCCTCACCGCCCGGTTCGCCCGTCTGAGCAACAGCTGCATCCGTCGCGCCCAGTCCTCCCTGTCGATCTCGACTAGCGCTTGCAGTTCTCGCAAATGATGCGCATTGCACAGGCTGTGCAGCACGTCCCGGACGGTGCAGTACGGCTTCCAGTGATCGTGCACCAGAATGCCCCGCAGGCCCTCCAGCAGGCTGCCCCGCCGCGGGCTTGTGCGGTAGAACGTCAGCCAGCGCGTGCTGATCACATGCAGCCACTGCGTCTTCCCCCCGATCCGGAAGCCCGTCTCGTCCAGATGCTTCGCCCCGTCCAGGCTCACGATCATGTCGCGTACGCGCTCGCTGCAGCTCCGCCAGCGCTCCGCCGCCTTGCGCGTCATCCCCGCCAGTGTCGCGGAGCAAACCGCGACCCCGAACAGGTCCTGGAAGACCTCTGCCAAGCGCTCTTCGGGCAGGAAGTGCCCGTTTTGCAGGTAGACCGCGACGGCGGCGATCCGCGGGCCGTACTGCACGGGCGCACCCACCCCTTCCGGGAACGCCGCCCGCGTCACACGGCCACAGGATCCGCAGCGGCAGGCAAACGCCTGATGCTCGGTCACCACCGGAGGCTGGGGCGCGGGCAGGTCGAACACCTGCCGCCGCAGGGGCTCGCCCTGCGTGTCGGCCGCCGCCAGCGGCGCCGAGCACGCCCCGCAACTCGGCGGCAGGTGGGTCTGGTCCGATCCGGGCTGTCTGTCTGGCGCAAGGTCGAGCCCTTGTGCCCCCGCTGCCCGCCCGAGCGCTTGCCGGAGCGGCCCCGCTGGCTCTTCGTGCGCTGCTGCGCCGGCGGCTTGGCTGGCCCGTCGCTCGATGGCGGCTTGCCGCTGTTGCTGCTGTTCAGCCCCACTCGGCGCTCCAGTTCCTCCAGGCGCTGCCGCAAGCCGGCAATCTCCGCCTCCTTGCGCTCGAGGGTGGCCCGCAGCTGCTCGTTCTCGGCTTGCAAGTCCTCCAGGCGCACGTCCCCGCCCGCCTGTCGCCGCTCTGCCTCGGACTGTCCCGGCATGCTCTCGCCAGCGCCTGTGCGCTTGCAACATTCTTATATATACATGTTTTGTCTGTCTGTGTAAACTGCGTGCCGACACGATCGGTCTGCCCACAATCATGCTCGCCGCCGGACTCTTCCACTATCGCTTGCCAATCGCCGCCATCCCCGGCCCCTGTCCGCCTGTTCTGTTCCGCTACCTATGCCCCACTGCCCGCCGCCCTCGTCGTCGCAACTCAACCGAAGCCGTGTACCTGGGCAGTTACCTTATGCGGATGTTCATTGTTCCGTCAATTTCCCCTTTGTTGTAGACTCCGAAGTGGTGCCCAAAGTGGTAACGCCAAGCGTCTCGGTTCTCTGAGTCCTTTATATCCAACGAGTTATGAAAGGGGGGGGATGGCTCCTCAGGTAGGACTCGAACCTACAACCCTCCGGTTAACAGCCGGATGCTCTACCATTGAGCTACTGAGGACCAACTCCTCTATTTGTGCAGTATTGCAGGTCATAGCGACCCCTGTCAAGATTCTCGGGAATGCGCGGTAGGCCCCGGATTCACTCGTCTCTCAGTATTTCCAGCGGCTTGTTCCCGAGGATCCGGAAGCTCGCTCCCCACCCGGCGCACGTGGCGATTAGCGCGGTTGCAATGACTGTGATTGCAATTGCCGGCAACTCGATAACAGCGTCCAGGTCCAGGATGTCTCGAGTTAGGAGCGCCGAGTAGGATACTGCCAGCAGGCTGCCGGCTGCTCCTGCTACGCCGCCGACGATCAGGAACTCGATCGAGAAGATCTCTGTCAGGCGGTTCCTGGTCGCCCCCAGCGTCTTGAGGATTGCGACCTCCCGCATCCGGCGGAATCGAGTCGCCGCAACGCTTGAGACCAAGATGATCACGCCTGCAGCGATCGCGAAGGCCGACACGAACCGGATGACGAACGCGATTTGGTCGACTACCTCCTGCACGGTTTCGAAGAAGTCGACCGCGCTGACGTACAGCACCGACGGGAATGCCTCGAACGCCTTCCGCGACAGCTCGAAGTTGTATTCGGGCAGGGCCCGAATCCCGCCTATGTAGGTCGCCGGAGATCCCTGGAGCGCGCCCTCGTTCAGCACGAAGTCATAGATCCAGTCGGGCATTCCCTCGAAGCTGTGGATCGCGACGACCTGTGCCGTGACATCACGGCCGCCGACCTGCCAGGTGATGTCCGATCCAAGCCGGATATCCATGTATTCGGCGAGACGATCCCTTACCGAGACAACGGGCTCGGGCTGGGCGGGATCCCACCAACGACCCTGCAAGACCTCGAGCCCTTTCGGCGGCTCGTCCGCCCAGGTGATGTCCCGAGTGCGTCGCATCCGTGAGCCCCGTTCCCCTCGCCGGCCAGGGTTCCGAGCCCCGCCCCCGAACGACTCGAGACGTGCAGACACCACGGGAAGCAAGGTGACGTCTCCCTCGATCCCGGCCTGCTGCCGCAGGAAACTCTCGAGCGGTCCGCGCTCGTTCGCAGTAATGTTGCTCAGGTACACGTTCGGCATGTCCGGCGGGGCGTTTCGGATGAGTTGCGCCAGCACCGTGGTCTGGAGCAGGTAAACCGTGAGCGTGAATGTCACGCCGATGCCGAGAGCGATCAAGATGACTTCGGTATGCATGCCTGGCCTGTGCAGGTTGGCGATGCCGTGGCGCAGGCCCACCGGAAGCCTGAAAGGCAAGAGCGCCGGGGCAGCTTTGAGCGTTCGAAGCAACGCACCGGCTGTCAGAGCAAGCGCTGCCAAGCTGATCGCCAGGCCTCCCGCGAACCACGCGCCCAGCCGTGTCGAGTCGCCGAGCCAGGCCGCGACGAGCCCGATGCCCCCCATCACGATCGCTGCCTGCGAAAGTTGGCGGAGGAGCTCTCTCCGTCGCTCCCCGCCCGTTCGTTCGAACCGAGTAGCCATCTCGCGCCGGAATATCAGCGCCGGAGCGACCTTGCGGATACCGAGGAGAGTCGGCAGCGAGAACATCAGCACGGTCAGGAGCCCGACCCCGGTAGCCTGTACGGCAGGCCACAGCTGCCAGTCGAACGAGGGCGCCTGGGGGAAGTAGTCTGCGACGAACGTCGGCGCCACCCCCTGCGCCAGGAACCCGATTCCTACGCCAAGGATGCTGCCGAGGAGGCCCAGCGCGACAGTCTGCAGCAGGAACACTCGGATGATCAGCCCCGAAGTCGCGCCGTAGCATTTCATGATCGCGATCGTGTCGAGCCGCTGCTGCAGGTGCGAGTACACGACCATCGCCACGCCCAAGCCTCCGACCGCCATCGCCAGCAAGCTGACAAGGCTGAGGAAGCTGGTGGTTCTGTCGAGCCCGCGGCGGATCCGGGGACTTGACTCGCGGTAGTCGGTGATCCTGCTGCCTTCGATCCCTGCATCGATTTGCTGCCTCGCCTCGTCCACGGTCATGCCTTCGCTAGGGAGCTTGACCAGGAATCGCCTCGACACGCGGCTCCCGAACTGCACCAGGCCAGTGCGTTCCAATGCATCCCGCGACAGCATTGCGCGGGGCCCGAAATTCACCGCTCCCGTCATGCGGTCCGGCTCGACCAGGACGATGGCGGCAATGCGGAAGTCGGCCTCGCCGAGTCTCACTTGGTCCCCAACCTCGGCTTGCAAGCGAACAAGCAGGTCCTGAGACGCCAGGACTACATCGTCCGCGAGGGTGTTCTGCAGGGAGCCTGAGGGCGCGAGTTCCACCTCGCCGTAGAACGGGTACGCCGACGGATCGACCGCCTTGAGATTAACCGCGAGAGGGCGGGGAAGCGAGTGCCCGCCCATCATCGTCATCAGCTCCGTCACCCTGGTCACGGTCGCGCCGCGGCCGACGAGACTGGCGAGGACAGCCTGCTCGTCTTCGTCCGGTTCGTGGTTGATCGACGCGCTAAGGTCCCCGGCGAGCAGCGTGCGCGCGTCGCGCAGCAGCATCTCTTGGAACGCGGCGCAATAGCCGCGCACGCCGCTGAGCGCCGCAACGCCCACGCTCACGGCTAGGATGGCGAATAGAAACTTGACCTTGCCCGCGCCTAGGTCGCGCCACGCCAGCTTGACGGACAGCCGCCATTCGTTCAGGTTCGGCAAGGTTCCAGCGTAACGGATGGGCGCGCCCGGCCCGCAATAGCGAGAAAGCCCCGTCCGCGTGGCGCGGACGGGGCTGGCGTTCAGGGGGCCGACGGCCTTCCTGGGATTAGAATTCGCCGCCGCCGTGCGGATCGGGCGGAGGCGGAGGGGTCTTCTCCGGGATCTCGTGGACCGTCGCTTCGGTCGTGAGCATCAGGCTGGAGATCGAGGCCGCGTTCTGCAGAGCGGTCCGCGTCACCTTGGCCGGGTCGATCACGCCCGCGGCGACCAGGTCGCCGTAGGTGTCGGAGGAAGCGTTGTAGCCGAAGTTGTCATCGTCGCCGCTGCGGACTCGCTCAGCGACGATGGCGCCCTCCTGGCCGGCGTTCTGCGCAATCCAGCGCAGCGGCGACTCGATGGCGCGACCGACGATGTTGACGCCGATCTGCTCGTCCTCGTCCGCACCCTTGATGCCGCCGAGCACCGAAGCTGCCCGGAGGAGAGCGACGCCGCCGCCGGGGACGATGCCCTCTTCGACGGCCGCGCGGGTCGCGTGCATCGCATCCTCCACGCGTGCCTTCTTCTCCTTCATCTCGGTTTCGGTTGCCGCGCCGACCTTGATCACCGCGACGCCGCCGACGAGCTTCGCCAGCCGCTCCTGCAGCTTCTCGCGGTCGTAGTCGGAGGTGGTCTCCTCGACCTGCGCACGCAGCTGCTTGACGCGGCCCTGGATCGCATCCGAGCCGCCCGCGCCCTCGACGATGGTCGTGTTGTCCTTGTCGATCACGATGCGGCTGGCCTGGCCCAGATCGTCGACCTGCACGCCTTCCAGCTTGATGCCGGTCTCTTCCATGATGGCCCGGCCACCGGTCAGGATCGCGATGTCCTCGAGCATGGCCTTGCGGCGGTCGCCGAAGCCCGGTGCCTTCACGGCTGCGACGTTGAGGGTGCCGCGCAGCTTGTTAACGACTAGCGTCGCCAGTGCCTCGCCCTCGGTTTCCTCGGAGATGATCAGGAGCGGGCGGCTTTGCCTTGACACGGTCTCTAGTACCGGCAGCAGGTCCTTCATGCTGCTGATCTTCTTCTCGTGGATCAGGATCAGCGCATTCTCGAGCACGCACTCCATCGAGTCCTGGTCGGTGACGAAGTACGGCGAGGCGTAGCCCCGGTCGAACTGCATGCCCTCGACAACCTCGAGTTCGGTGTCGATCGTCTTGCCTTCCTCGACCGTAATCACGCCGTCCTTGCCGACCTTCTGCATCGCTTCGGCGATGATGCTGCCGATCGCGGGGTCGTTGTTGGCGGAGATCGCGGCAACCTGCGCGACCGCGTCGCCCTCGACGGGCTTCGCCATGTCATGCAGTTTGTCGGAAAGCGCCGTGGTGGCCTGCTCGATGCCGCGCTTGATCGCCATCGGGTTGGCGCCTGCGGCCACGCTCTTCAGCCCGTCGCGATAGATCGCCTGGGCTAGGATCGTGGCGGTTGTAGTGCCGTCGCCGGCGACGTCGGATGTCTTTGATGCGACTTCGCGCACCATCTGGGCGCCTAGGTTCTCCAGCCTGTCCTTAAGCTCGATCTCCTTGGCCACGGTGACTCCGTCCTTGGTGACGGTCGGTCCGCCGAACTTCTTCTCCAGGACGACGTTGCGCCCCTTGGGGCCCAAGGTCACGCGTACGGTGTCGGCGAGCTTGTTCACGCCGTTCAGGATTGCCTGCCTGCAATCCTCTCCGTAGACGATTCTCTTTCCTGCCATCTTGTGGTTTGCTCCTTCTGCGTTCTCTATTGGCTGATGATCGCGAGGGCCTCGTCCTCGCGCATGATCAGATACTCGTTGTCGTCGACAGAGACTTCGCTGCCGGAGTACTTGCCGAACAGGATCTTGTCGCCAACCTTGACGTCCAGGGATACGACGGTGCCGTCGTCCTTTTTCTTGCCGTTGCCGACGGCGATGACCTGGCCTTGCTGCGGCTTCTCCTTTGCCGAGTCAGGGATAATGATCCCGCCGCTCGACTGCTGATCAGCCTCGTCGAGCCGCTCGACGAGGATGCGGTCGTGCAATGGTCGCAGACTCATTGTGATTGGGTCCTCCTAGGAATCGGATTGTTGGAAGTAGGGCGAGCAGCACGATCAGTCACGTGGCTGCTCATGAAACTTGATGCAGTTGCTATCAAGTTCTAATTACCTCTAGTGTACAGGTGCTGTCAACGGCTGTCAACCGGATTTCGTCACAAGTTTCGGGGACGTCGTGCGCCCTTTCGCGTAGAAGTGGCAGAATGAAAGCAATACCGAGCCATGTTCCGGTTCGAGTCGCCATGGATGATCCTTCTGCTGGTGCCCTTGGCGGCGCTGGTTGTCTGGCGGCGCAGTGACCGGATACGGCTTCGCTTCTCCTCGACGGTCGCAGCGAGCCGGCTGGCCGGCTCCTGGCGGTCCAAGCTTGTTCGCTTGCCGCTGCTGTTGCGGGCGCTCGCGCTCGCGGCTCTCGTCCTCGCCCTCGCCCGGCCGCAGCACGGCACCGAGCGGGCGCGCGACATCTCCCAGGGCGTCGCGATCGGAATGGTTGTCGACCGCTCGTCTAGCATGGGCGAGCGCATGCGCTTCGGCGGCCGGACGGTGACGCGCCTCGAAGCGGTCAAGCGGGTCTTTCGCGAATTCGTCGACCCGGCCGAGGGGGACATGCACGGCCGTCCGAACGACCTGATCGGAATGACCGCGTTCGCGCAGTACGCGGACTCGGTATGCCCTCTCACTCTCTCGCACGCGACCCTGATGGAGCTGCTCGACACGGTGCGCCTCGTCGAGGACCGGCGCGAGGATGGCACTGCCATTGGCGATGCTGTTGCCCTGGCCGCGGCGCGGCTCGGCAAGGCAGACGAGTCTCTGCCGGGCGGAGGAGGAGAGCGGCCCCCTTACGAGATCAAGAGCAAGATCGTGATCCTGCTGACCGATGGCGAGAACAACGCCGGTGACCGCAGCGTCCGCGATGCTGCCGAGCTTTGCAAGCAGTGGGGCATCAAGGTCTACGCCATCGGCGTGGGCGACCAGCGCGGACTGCAAACGCCGTTCGGTCGCCTGAGCGCGCCGCTCCGCCCGGGCTTCGACGACCGCGCCTTGCGGGACCTGGCTGACGTCACCGGCGGGAAGTACTGGCTGGCCACTGATGCCGACACGCTGCGGTCGGTGCACGAGGAGATCGACCAGCTCGAAAAGAGCGAGTTCGAGGTCGTGCGCTACCTCGACTACAGGGAGGCGTTCGCGCCTTGGGCGCTTTCGGCGCTGGCACTGCTATCCCTCGAGCTTCTGCTGCGTCAAACCCTGTTGAGGACCGTCCCGTGAGCGACTTCCAGTTCGGCGCAGTGGAAATGCTCTACCTGCTCTGGCTCCTGCCCGCGATGCTCGCGCTGATGGCCTACGCGTCGCGACGCCGGCTCCAAGCTCTCGCGCGTTTCGTGGAGTCAGGCTTGCTCGCCCGCCTCGGAAGCTCGTCGACTCCAGATCCTGCGCGGCGGGTTCTCAAGGCGGCCCTGGTGCTCGCGGCAGCCGGCTTCCTCGTGGTCGCCTTGGCCCGGCCCGCCTGGGACGCCGTTCGGGAAGAGGTCACGCAAAGGGGCCGCGACGTGGTCTTCCTGCTCGACGTGTCCCGCAGCATGCTGGCCGAGGACTTGCCGCCGAGTCGCTTGGAACGCGCGAAGCTGGCAATCCTCGACGCCGTCGACCGGCTGGAAGGCGATCGCGTGGCGCTTGCCGTGTTCGCCGGGGCGACCGTGGTCAAGTGCCCGCTCACTCTCGACTACGGCTTCTTCCGCATGGCCCTCAACGATGTCTCGCCGCTCAGCGTGTCGCGGGGAGGCAGTCTGATGGGCGATGGCTTGCGCACCGTCCTGCGCGACGTGTTCGATGGGAAGCGCAGCAATCACCGCGATATCGTCTTGATCACCGATGGCGAGGATCACGAGAGCTTTCCTGTTGAGGCCGCAGCGGAGGCGGGTGATCTCGGCGTCCGCCTGATCGCGATCGGATTGGGGGACGAGCGAGTCGGGCAGCGCATCCCGGTCTCGGCGACCGAAGCGGGCGACACTTCTGGCGCCGGCAGGAGCTTTCTGATCCACGAGGGGCAGGAAGTCTGGTCCAGGCTTGACGCCGCGACGCTGCGGCTGATGGCCGACGCCACGCCGGGCGGCCTTTACTTGAACGTCTCGACCGGAGCGATCGATCTCGGCGAGGTATATCGCCGCCTGATTGCCTCCGCGGCTGGGCGCGAAGTCGGGGTGCGCACGCTGGACAGGCTCGAGGAGAAGTTCCAGGTTTTCCTCGCCATCTGCATCCTGCTGCTCGCGCTCGAGACGGCCCTGCGGGAGCGTCGGCGCGACGTCCGCCGAGTCGGGGCCTGGCTGCTCGTTGCGGCTGCGGCCCCGGCGGCGGCCCATGCCGCTTCCGTGCGGGGTCTAGTTAACGAAGGCAACGAGGCGTTCCGGTCCGAGGCCTACGAGGATGCACTGCTCTCGTACGAGCAAGCGCTCGAGCAGGATCCGAATTCTCCGCACGCGTCCTTGAACAGGGCGAACGCACTCTACAAGAGCGGCGAATTCGCCGAAGCCGCCGAGGGGTATTCGCAGGCTGTACGACAGAGCCTGGAGCAAGGGCTCCCTCAGTTGGAGGCCGCCGGGCTCCACAACCTGGGCAATGCCCTGTACCGGCAAGCCGAGGAAGCCGCTACGGCCAATCCGAGGGCGGCAATTGACTTCCTAGTTCCTGCGGCCCGCTCTTATCTCGACGCGCTGCGGGCCGACGCTCGACGGATCGATTCGGCTCACAACCTCGAAGTGACCCGCCGGCTGATTCAGCAACTTCGCGAACAAGCGAGCCAGCAGCAATCAGGAGGGCAGGACGACGAGGGCGAAGATGCCTCGCAGAGCGAGAGCGAGAATTCCGGGGAAGCGTTGCAGCGCGCAGCAGAGGAGCAGCGGCAGCTCGCCGACGAGAGCGAGGAGCTAGAGAGAGACAGGCAGGACCAGCGCGGCTCCGATTCGCGGGAGGAACAGCGCCAAAGGGCGCAGGACCTGGCGGATCGCCAGGAGGATCTTCGCGAGCGCACCGCGCAGCTCGGCAAGGGCGCAGACCCCAAGACCCGTGAGCAGATCGAGCAGGCCCAACAGAATCAGGAGCAGGCCCGGCAAGAGCTCGAGCGCGATCGGCCCGGGGATGCCGAGCAATCGCAGCGCCAGGCGGCCGAGGCGCTTCAGCAGGCGGCGCAGGGCGAGACGGACCAGGAAGGAGAGACCCGGGACGCGCAAGTCCAGGAGGACCCAGATTCGGAGGGCAGTCCTGCGCAGGCTTCGCAGCAGGAGCTTGAGATGACGACGGATCAGATACTGGAGAAGGAGCAGCAGGACCGCCGACGCCTGCAGCTGCTCCAGCGTGTCGGTGCCGTCGCGGTCGAGAAGGATTGGTAGATGCCCGCTCGCCTGCTCGCCGTCGTCCTCGCCACGGGCCTGTGTTCCTTCCCGCCATCTGGGATCGCCCAAGACGATCCTCTCAAGGTTCGCGCCGCAGTCCAGAGTCAGCGTGTCTATGTCGGCCAGCAGTTCCTGCTGCAGGTCCAGGTCCAGGGCACTGATCAGCCGGATCCCATCGATGTCAGGCCTCTGGAGCGCGACTTCGTTGTGACCGAAGCCGGAGGCGGTGCCAGCAACAGCACGTCCGTGAGCATCGTGAACGGTCAAATGACGCGTCAGGTGCTGCGAGGCTACAACTTCAACTACCGGCTGGCGCCTCGAAGCGCCGGCGAGGCGGTGATTCCGGCGCTCGTCGTGACCGCGGCGGGCCGTTCCGCGAACACCCAGCCCGTCCGCATGCAGGTTCTGCCTCCCGAGGAGAACGACGACTTCAGGCTCAGGCTGTCGTTGTCCGAGAGGCGCGCCTATGTCGGCCAGCCAGTCACCTTGAGCGCTGCTTGGTACATCGGTCGCGAGGTGCAGGAATTCTCCTTCACCATGCCCCTGCTCGAGGACCGGCGCTTCGAGATTGTCGATGCGCCGTCCAGCGTAGCTCCCGGCCAGGGGCAGGCCGACGCATTGGAGATCAGACTCGGCGACAGGAGAGCGATCGCTCGCAAGGGAGTCGGCGAGCTGGATGGCCGCCAGTACACGGTGCTGCGGTTCGAAAAGCTCCTCATCCCGCGCGTTTCCGGGAGCGTGTCCATTCCTGAGGCGACAGTGACGTTCGTGACCCCGAAGCCGAGTCCGTCGCGACGGACCGACCCGTTTGACGACTTCTTCGGCGGGAGCCTGTTTTCCGGGGTATTCGGAGGCCGGAGAGAATTGGAAACGCTTGCGATTCCCTCCAACCGCCCCCAGATCGAGGTGCTGGACCTTCCCTCAGAAGGGCGGCCAGAAAGGTTCAGCGGCTGGATTGGCGAGTTCCAGCTCCGAACGGATGCGAAGCCCACATCCGTCGCGGTTGGCGAGCCGGTTACGCTCGGCTTGACGGTATCGGGATCCGGCTTGCTTGCGACAGCCCAGTTCCCCGCGCTCGACGAGCTGCCCGAGCTGACCCGGGACTTCAATGTCCCGAGCGAGATCGGAGCGGGAGAGAGCCGCGGGGACGAGAAGTTCTTTATTCAGACGCTGAGGGCGAGGCACGACGGTGTCAGCGAGATCCCTGCCATCGAGCTCCCCTACTTTGATCCGAGGGCCGGCTCGTACCGGATCGCGCGCAGCGAGCCGATCGCACTCGAGGTCCAGCCGTCGCGAATCGTGACAGCCGAGGACGCGGAAGGCCGCAGCGCGGCCGAGCCGCGCCAGCTCGATGTCGAGTCCACCGAGCGGGGAATCGCTCACAACTACGTCGATGCTTCGGCGCTCGAATCGATGCCGGCGGGGTGGACCGCACGGCTGCGCCCTTTGGGGCCGCTCCCTGTGGCGCTGTCCATTCTGCTGTTGCCGCCGCTGCTGCTCCTGGTCTCGCAGGCAGTCCGTTCGGAGATGACGCTCGGCCTTCCCTCAATGCTGCTCGTCCGAACGCATCGCAGCCGCTGGAAGCGAGCCGCGGCCGCGATCGATCTCGACGGGAGCAGCGGAACGAAGGTCGCCGAAGCGGTGCTTGCGGGCCTGCGCGACTATCTCGGTTCGAGGCTCGGGATCGCCGGGTCCGAAGCCGCGGCGTGGACGTACGGAGACGTCGAGAAACTGCTGGGCGAGGCAGCTGGGTACCGCAAACGCGGGCTTGCATTCCCAGAGACGCTCGCAGCTGTCCGTGATGTCTTCGAACGTTGCGAGGCAGGGAGCTACGCGGGCGGGGAACCCATGGATCTTGACGGAAAGCGGCGGCTGGTCGAAGCCGCGACAGCGGTCGTGGACCGCATCGAGGAAGGTTGGCGTTGAAACTCGCTCTTTGGATCCTGATGACGGGCCTCTGCCTCGGAGGCTCGGCAGCACTGGCTCAGCAAGGCGCCGATAACGTGTTCTCCGAGGCGAACGAGTACTTCCGACAGGCGAACGAGATCCGCGCGACCGATCCGCAGCAAGCCGACGAGCTGTATCGGAGGGCCGTTCTTCGATACGAGAATCTCGTCGGAGAGCTCGGCATCCGCAGCAGCAAGCTGCACTACAACCTCGGCAACGCCTACTTCCAGGTTGACGACATCGGACGAGCGATCCTGCACTATCTCATTGCGCAGAGGCTCGATCCCGGTGACGCCAACGTCACCCGGAACCTTGACTTCGCTCGGTCGACGCGTACGGACAAGCTAGATCCCACGGCTGGCAGGCCCGTGCTCGAGACACTCCTGTTCTGGCACTACGAATTCTCGATCGCAACGCGCCTGCGGCTTTTCGCTGCGGCCTGGCTCGTCTTCTGGGGCTTCCTGCTACTGAGACAGGCGGGCAAGGAGTGGGTGCCTCGCGAGATTGCGTTCGGCTTCGGCGTGGCGGCAGCGTTGCTCCTCGCTTCGTTTTCCTACGACATCGTCTCGGACAGCCGGACAGCTTCGGGTGTTGTCGTCGCTTCCGAAACCATCGCGCGCCAAGGGGACGGCCAGAGCTACGATCCGGCGTTCGAGGATCCCTTGCATGCCGGCGTGGAGTTCCGAGTGCTGGAAGAGCGCCCTGGCTGGCACAGGGTGGAATTGCCTGACGGACGCCGGTGCTGGCTTCCGGACAGGGACATCCAACTCTTGCGGTAGGCGTCACGTCGGGCAGCCCGAGGCCTGCCTTGTCGTATCGAAGGAGTCCACGCCGGAAGGCAGCGAACTTCCGCCTCGATTGCTTTGGAGAAGAGAAACTCCGGTCGTGAGCTAGTTTCCGCCCGATTTCCTATTGACGCCCGTACCGGGTACGTGTATGGTCTACATAGCCTCCTCTGAAGTTCCGACGTGTCGCGGCGGAGGCTCAGGTGATGGGCAGTACCTGCGAGCGCTTCGGGTGGTACGCGCAGCAACAGCTGCACTGCTCCCCGGGACGCGGGTTTCGTCCGAATCTCCCTAGGGCTGGGCAGGCGGACGCAACCAATGCGCCGTCACCATGCGGAACGTCCCCATGGGAGGAACAATGACTCTGCGAAATCCAGTCCTGGCTTTGCTCTGCTTGCTCTTAGGCGCGAGTGCGAGCTTGGCCCAGGTGTCCGGCCGGCTCTCGGGCACGGTTACAGACCAGTCCGGTCAAGTCATAGTGGCCGCTGAGGTCACGGTAACGAACAGTGGCACATCCGAACAGCGGGTGGTCCAGTCGAACGAAGCCGGCAACTTTGTCGTAGCGGCTCTGCCGCCGGCCGCCTACTCGCTTAACATCCAGTCCGAGGGATTCCAGTCCTACGAGCAGACCGGCATCATCATCAGCGCCAACCAGGCGCTGGCCCTCGGCAGCGTCCAGCTCGCCATCGGTGCTGTGACCGAAACGGTCACGGTCGAAGCGGAGGGCGCCGCCGTCGAAACGGACACCGCAGGCGTCAACGCTCTGCTCACCAGCAACCAGATGGACGGCTTGATGCAGCGCGGGCGTGACATCGTCGCGTTGCTCACGGTCCTCCCCGGCGTTGCCCAAGTCGCGAACAGCGACGCGCTGGGCGGGAACTGGGGTTCGCGGACGCCGAACTTCTCAGGGGCGAAGAACGGTTGGAACAACTTCATGCTTGACGGCATGCCGGGCAACGACATCGACGACACGACGACATTCCACGTGTCTGTCAGCATGGATGCCATCCAGGAGGTTAGCGTCAAGTCGACCGCCTATCAGGCCGAGTACGGACGAGTCCCGGGAGCGCAAGTCAACATCATCTCGAAGTCCGGGACAAACGAGTTCCACGGCTCCGGGTATTGGTTCAAGCGCAACGAGGTGTTGAACGCGAACTCGTTCGACAACAACCGGTTCGGCTCCTCCAAGCCTCCGTACCGTTTCGACACGTTCGGCGGCGTGATTGGAGGCCCGATCAAGACGGACAAGGCGTTCTTCTTCGTCAGCCGCGAGGACTGGAGAATCCAGAAGCCGAGCAGGCGGCATCGCGCTACAGTCCCGACCGCGATGGAGAGGAGGGGGGATTTCTCGAACTCCGTCGAGCAGGACGGGACATTGATTCCTGTCAGAGACCACATGACCGGAAGTCAGTTCCCCAACAACATGGTTCCGGCGCAACGGATCCATCCGGCAGGGCAGGGGATCCTGAACTTCATGCCCGATCCGACGGATCAGGGCCTGTATGCTGCGCAAGGCATCAACTATACGGAACTCTCCCCGTCATCGCATCCGAAGGGGCAGTGGCAGTTCAAGGTCGACTACGTGCCGACCCCGAACGACCGGATCACGTTCCGGCCGAGATTCTGGAACGCCGACATCCAAGCCCAGCGGGAGTCCGTTGCATTCAACGCGTTCAACGACAGCATTTTCAAGCAGGCGCATCACTACGAGTACATCAACAAGAACCTGCAGGGAATCTACAACAAGACCTTGTCGCCGACATTGGTCAACGAATTCCGCCTAGGGCTCGGCCTGAGCCGCGAGTCGGGCGCGCTGAACGACGACTTCCAGCTCGAGGACCTCCGCAAGGACAACTATCCGGGCCTGGCCGACCTTGGCCAGCTCTTCCCTTCGGCGAATCCCCTGAACCTCGTCCCGCGCATGAGATTCGGCGGCATTCCGAACGGACCGGTCGTGGACTACGACCGCCGCACCCCAATCGCCGCTCATGACGAACGGGTCGTCCTGTCGAACAACATGAGCTGGTTCAAGGGGGATCACACGATCAAGGCCGGGTTCTACTGGGAGCTGAACAACGCCAGCGAGGGGCCGCGCTCCAGCGATCCCAGCCACATGGGCTACTACGACTTCCGGCGTAGCAACCTGAACCCCTTCGATTCGAATCATCCGTTCGCGACCGCGATTCTGGGCGACTTCTACTCGTATTCGGAATCGAGCGGTCAGACCGAGGGGTTGGCAGCGTCCTACACGGTCGAGTGGTTCTTCCAAGACACTTGGAAGGTGACGCCCAAGCTCACGCTCGACGTTGGGATCCGGTTCTCGTCCTTCACGCCATGGAGGCTCCGCCAAAACGAGGGGTCAGCGTTCTCCGTCAGCCGCCATGAGGCCGCCAACTCGCCGTTCCTCTATCTCCCGTACCGGGACCGGGGCGGAAGCCGTGTGGCGATCGATCCCTTCACGAAAACGGTCTTCCCGACACCGTACATCGGCGCGACGATCCCAGGGCAGGGAGAACGCCTCAACGGGCTGATCGTTGGAGACGGCTCGACGGACTACCTCCATGGTTACCGCGAGCGCCCGGCGATCCAGCCCCAACCGCGCCTCGGGTTCGCCTACGATCCATTCGGCAAAGGCAAGACAGCGATCCGTGGTTCCTTCGCCCTGCAGTCCCAGGCGATCATGGGAGCCCAGGGTTCGATGTGGACCGTGACGACATCGCCGCCGATCTTGGAATCCCCGAACATCTACTTCGGTAACATGGACACTTTCCTGAACGCGGGGCAGGCTCTGTTTCCGCCCGGCGTCAAGTCGTTCCAACCCGAGTTCAATCCGCCGCGGATTTACCAGTGGAGCTTCGGTGTGCAGCAGGACATCGGCGCTGGAACCGTCCTGGACGTGAGCTATGTCGGTAACAGCGGCAGGCGACTCTATGCAGTGAGGGAACTCAACCAGCTTCCGCCGGGGACACGGTTCCTCGACTCCAGCAAGGATTCGACAACCGGCGGAGTGCTGCCGATCGCCTTTCTGAGGCCGTACCGCGGGTACCAGAGCATCAACTACCAGGAGAACTCCAGCTATTCGAATTACAACGCCTTGCAGGTGAGCCTGAACCGTCGGTACACGGGCAATTTCCAGTACGGAATTGCCTACACCTGGTCCAAATCGATGGGCCTTGGCGACCACGACAGAGATAGCTTGCCGCAGTTCCGGGGGGCGCGCGAGTACCTCTACGGCAAGTTGGAATTCGACCAGACTCACATGTTCGTAGTGAACTATCTGTGGAGCGTTCCCAACGCCACGGTCTTCGCTGGCAACACCGCCGCCAAGGCCGTCTTCCACAACTGGGAGGTTGCCGGGATCATTACGATGGCTAGTGGGTTTCCCCGTGGCATAGGGTTCAGCTATACGGATGGCGTGGACCGCTGGGGCGGAGGCGATTCGCCTCGGGCGAACATGGTCGCGAATCCGATCATCTCGAACAAGAGCTTCGACCGCTGGTTCAACACCGAGTCCGTCGCCGGTCCGGGGTTCGGCGACTTTGGCAACGCTCCGCGGGATGTCTTCCGGAGCCCCGGCCTGAACAGCTGGGACATCACCGTGTACAAGTACTTCCCGATCTCGGAGAATGCGCGCTTCCGGTTCGCCTTGGAAGCCTACAACATGTTTAACCACACGCAATACAACGGCGTCGACAATGGCGCCCGCTTTGACGCTTCCGGTGCTCAGATCAACGGTAACTTCGGACGCGTGACTTCAGCTCGTGGTCCGCGCGTGATGCAAGCCTCGCTTCGGTTCGAGTTTTGACCGACCCTGGCCGATCATTCGACCGGCCAAAGCGCCCCGGGCTCCCGCTAGGAGCCCGGGGCTTTATGATTGTCGCCGCCGTCGCTTGCACGGCGTTCGGGCAGGATACGCTCGACGAGTCGCAAGCACGCGAATTCCGCGCAGCGGAGGCTGCTTTCGCCGCGGAACGCTATGCGGAGGCTTCAACGGGATACGCGGGACTGGCCGCGTCGCTACCCAATGCAGCGGAAGTCCACGCCAAGCTGGGCCTGAGCCATTTTCTCGACCGGAAGTGCGACCGTTCCGCACCGGCGTTCGAGCGGGCACTGGAGTTGCGCCCGGACCTGAAGGCAGCCCGTGTACTGCTAGCGATTTGCCTTTCCGAACTGGGCCGCTATCGCAAGGCACTTCCTGGCTTGGAGGAGGGTTACGAGAACCCGCCCAGCTACGAGGGGGTCAAGAGGCTCGCCGGGCTGGAACTCGTCCGGAGCTACCTTGGCCTGCGCCGTCACGCCGAGGCCGCGAAGGTGACGGCCGAGCTCCAGATCGAGCATCCCGACGATCCGGAAATCCTGTTCCATGCCAATCGGACCTACCGTGAAGTGGCCGTCCAGGCGGCATTCGATATTGCCCGGGTGGCCCCGGAATCCGTTTGGGGCCATCAGGCCATGGGAGAGGCCTACGAAAGCCGCCAGTTCTACGACCTGGCCATCATGGAATACCGCAAGGCTCTCGAGAAGGAGCCCATGCGCCCGGGACTGCGCTACCGGCTCGGGGAGGCCATGCTGGCCAAGGCGGCAGATCCGGGACATGCAGACGAGGCGCTGGAGCAATTCGAGTTGGAGCTGGCTGCCAACCCGAGCCACTCCTCCGCTGCCCTTCGGGCGGGGCAGATCCACCAGGCCAAGTCCGGGCACGATAAGGCGCTCGGCTACTTGGATCGCGCTGTCCGCCTCCGTCCCGACTTCGCAGAGGCGCGCCTAGCCATTGGACGGGCGCTTCTTGAGATGGAGCGAGTCGGCGAAGCGACCCGGCATCTCGAGAAGGCCGTGGAATTGAACCCGGCGGACCCAACGTCACGCTATCAGCTTGCCCGCGCCTACCGAGAAGCCGGAAATACCGACGCCCAGAAGGAACAGCTGTCCGAGTACCGCCGGCTGCAGGCTGAGCGCCGACAGCAGGATCAGCGAATTCTGCTGGGTGTGCCGCCCGGGCCGCCGGAGCCACTGAGCACGCAATCCCCGACCTCGCCATAATGGGGCACTGCTCATGAAACATCGAAGAATCCTCCCGCTTGCCCTGCTCGCTGCGACCGTTCCCTGCTTGGCCGGCGACTGGCTGACATTCAGCTACGACGCAAGGCGAAGCGGCTGGGCACGGTCCGAAGTCACTCTGAACCGCGAGAACGTCGGCGACATGGTCCTCAAATGGAAGACCAAGGTCGAGAACGAGCCGAAGTCCCTTGCGGCCCTGACGGCACCGATCGTCGTGACCGACGTTCGGACCGGCGAAGGGCGCAACGCCAAGAAAGATCTCGTCTACATCGCTGGCACAGGGGACGTGTTCTACGCGATCGATGCATCGAACGGAGAGATTGTCTGGCAGAAGCAGTTCAGAACTGACGTTGCGAACAAGGTGCCCGGCATGTGGCTTTGCCCAAAAGGTCTCAACGCCACGCCCACCGTCGATGTTTCGAAGAACACGATTTACGCGATCTCGACAGACGGGCGCCTCTATGCGCTCGATCTCGGCACGGGCAAGGAGAAGTACCGAGCGCAGCAGTGGGTTCCGGCGTTTGCCAAGGCATGGAGCTTGAACCGCATCGGCGATGTGCTGTACACCCCAATCTCCCAGCAATGCGGAGACGCGGTCTCGGGCGTGACGTCGATCGATGTCTCGAACCCCGAGAACATCGTTATCCGGGTCTGGCGATCCACGCCCGAGTACGGTGCGGGCGTATGGGGTCGCGCCGGCGTAGCCGTTGGCAAGGACGGAGGGATCTACGCCGGTACCGGTGACGCTCCGTACAACCCTGGCCGGCGGATATTCGGCAATACGATGTTCCGCTTGGACCCTGAGACGCTGGAACTTGTCGACTACTACACCCCGGGAAATTGGGAGTACGTCTGGAAGCGAGACTTCGACATCACGGCTTCGGCCCTAGCGCTGGAATACAAGGACATGGAACTTGTCGTAATCGGCGGCAAGGAGGGGCTGCTCTACCTGATGGACGCCGAGAACATGGGCGGCCTGACGCATCACGACAACCTGTACACGACGCCCCTGCTCTCCAACGACGAGGAGTGGTTCGAGGCCAAGGGCCTCTGGGGCGGCTTCTCGAGCTACGTGGACGACCGGGGACGGGTCTGGATTTACGTGCCCGCCTGGGGTCCGGTGTCGGTGCAGGCTCCCAAGTTCCCGATAACCAACGGGCCGAATCCAAACGGCTCGGTCATGGCCTTTACGGTGGCGGACCATGCAGATACCGGCAAGCCGTATCTCAAGGCCGAGTGGGTTAGCGGCGACTTCGCTGTGCCAGAGCCCGTGGCAATCGCGAACGACGTGGTTTTCGCGCTCTCCAACGGGGAGAACGCCCGGCAGACGGTCAATGCGGGCGCGTTCCCGTTCGGAGAGTTCAATTCCGAGGAACTGCTGAAGGACACCCAGAGGATCGAGCACGACGAATCTGCCCGGCTTCGAGCGTTGGATGCTCAGACTGGCAAGCTGCTGTTCGATTCGGGACCGGACGCCATCGACACGTGGAGCCACTTCACTGGGATCGCAGTTGCGGACGGCCAGGTCTACGTTGTCGACTACTCGTCCACGCTCTACTGCTTCGGCCTGAAGGACGAGTAGTGATGCTGCAGGCGCACAGGTAGACGATCAGAACGTCTCGACCTCCGAACGGACGCGCAGTTCGCGGAATTTTCGCAGCGATGCGTCAGCAAGGTGCGTGTTGCCGGTCTTGCGGTGGATTCGTGCCAGCGCGTAGTGAGGGCGATGGTCGTCCGGCGCCAGGGAGGCTGCCCGTTCCAGCTCGTCGATCGCCCCGCCGTCCTCTGACCGTTTCTCCAGCACAAGGCCGAGCCAGTAGTGGGCGAGCGCCGACTTCTCGTCGTATTGCAGGGCTTCCCTAAGGTGTTGCTCGGCTTGGTCCAGTCGGGCCTGCCTGAAGAGCAGGGATCCAAGCAGCAGCGCCGGTCCGGCGGACTGCCGCTGGCTCGCGCGATTGAGTTCGTTGGCCCTCGAGTAGTGCCTTGCAGCGCGGTCGATCTCGCCGATCGCTTCGTAGCTGCGGCCGAGGAAGCTGCGACCGTCAACGGAGTCAGGATCTAGGGAAACCGATCTCTCGAACCGTTCGGCGGCTAGGTCGAAGCGCCTCGTGGTGTAGGCATTCAGCCCAAGATAATAGTGAGCCGCTGGATCCGCCGGGGCAAGGCCGACCACGATCTCGAAGAATGTTTCGGCTAGGTCCTCCCGACCCATCTTAACGAGGCAGAGTCCGAGGGCCTTGCTCGTGTCTGGGTTCCCCTCGTCCAGGCCGAAGCTCCGCTGCAGGGCGGCCAGTGCCGTGTCGTAGCGCTCCTGCCGGTACAGGATCAGCCCGCGAAGCAGCAGGTTGGGCGCTGTCTCTCCCTCCGACTCGATGCGCTCCCGCAATGCCATCGAGGCCTCCGCCAGCATTCCCTGGTCGATGAGTCCCTCCACGGTCGGCGAAACGACGGGCGGCTCTTGGGAGGATGCAATCGGACCGGATGTCGAAGCGGTCCATGCGGCGAAGCCGATGAGAGCGATGCACGCTGCCCTCAGCGGAACCACCCCGCGACACGGGCAAGCACGCGCCAACCGGCGCGGAATCTGTGCACTGTTCACGAAACCGCCCTCGACGCGATCGTCACCGCGCTTCGCCGAACATCCGGCATGGTACCGAGGGGAAGTGTCGCAGTCAATGCGTCGCCGCTTCGCGAATCCGTGCTCCAGACCCCGGACTTCCGGCACTGGAGGCAGTGCATCAGCCTCTTGATCGCTGCGGTCAAGCCGGGGGCGGCTCTCGCTTCCCGAATATCGCCGTGCCCACGCGCACATGCGTGGCACCCTCCTCGATCGCCACTTCGAGGTCATGGCTCATGCCCATCGACAGACCGGCGATTTCATTCTCTTCGCCAAGCTCGCGCAGCCGACGGAAATACGGCCGCGAGCGCTCCGGATCCGCGTCCCATGGTGGCATCGTCATCAGCCCTGCGAGTCTCAGGTGCTGCGCCGAGGCTGCGGTGCCTCGGACAGCTTCCAGCACTGCCGGATCCATTCCCGACTTTGCTTCCTCGTGGCTCAGCTTGACTTCGAGAAAGACCTCCAGGTCCGAATCGTAGCGATCCAATCGCTGCGCCAGCTTGACGCTGTCGAGCGTGTGAATCGTCGAAAACAGGCTCGCCGCTCGTTTCGCCTTGTTGCTCTGGAGCTTGCCGATCAGGTGGAATCGGGCGCCCGGCAGCGGCGGGAGCACGGAAGACTTCGCTTCGAATTCCTGGACATAGTTCTCCCCGAAGTCCCTCTGCCCCGCTTCGTATGCGGCGACGATATCTTCGGGAGGCTTGCGCTTCGAGACAGCGACCAGCGTGATCGCGTCTGGATCGCGACCTGACATCCTGGCAGCCGCTGCTATGCGGTCGCGTACCAAGCCCAGCCGATCTGCGACCTTCGACGGAGATAGGATCGAGTGCACATCTTAAGTTTGCTTGCCACGCCCCTAGATCGCAAGGATCGAACAGTCGGCGCGGCTCGCGGCGGAGCGCCGCTAATCCGGCGTTGTGATCCGTGTCGTGATGTCTGATCGCAAGGCCCTGCCCAGGTATTTCGGGCGGGCCGACATCCGCAATCGGCTAGCCGAGTCGGGCGATGCGGGCTGGCCTTCCGGTCGTGCGTACCCGCTCCAAAACCGCGAGACTGGCCGCCTTGAACTTCGAGATTGCGATGGACTCCATGAACCGGAACCTGGTCCAGTCAACTAACACATAGTCAAACCGCCAGGTGCGGCTGCAGCGCTTGATCGGGCTATCCCCAACGGTTGTCCGGGACTTGGCCGGGCGACTGGCCCAATTGATTGGATCCGCCTGCCCCCGGGAGCCGCGCTATGCAACCACGTCATCTATCACGTGCCCGTGCACGTCTGTCAAGCGCCGGTCGATTCCATTGTGTCGGAACGTCAGGCGCGTGTGGTCGATGCCCAGCAGGTGCAGGACCGTGGCGTGCAGGTCGTAGCAGTAGATCGGGTTCTCCAAGGCCTTGTACGACCACTCGTCGCTCGCCCCGTAGGTCGTTCCGCCGCGGACCCCGCCCCCGGCCAGCCACGAAGTGAACGTGAACGGGTTGTGATCGCGACCCATGGTCCCCTGGCTGCAAGGCATCCTGCCGAACTCGGTGGTCCAGTAGACGATTGTGTCTTCCAGCAGCCCGCGGGACTCCAAATCGCGAATTAGTGCGGCCGAGGGCCGGTCCATCGACTTTCCCATCGCGCCATGGTCCTTGTCGAGATCCTCGTGGCTGTCCCAGTTCCGCCGGGGGAATCCGTTGTCGGCACCACTCCAGACCTGCACGAACCGCACCCCCCGCTCCAGCAGCCGGCGCGCGGTCAGGCACCGCAGCCCGAAGTCCTCGGTTATCGGGTCGTCGAGGCCGTAGAGCTTCTTCGTGGCCTCGGTCTCTCCGGAAAGATCCATCACCTGCGGTGCGGTCACTTGCAGCCTCGCTGCCATTTCGTACGCTTGGATGCGGGCCTCCAGGCGCGAATCGCCCTCGCGATCTGCCATGTGCTCTCGGTTCAGCTTCTCGAGAAGTCGCAGCCCGTCCCCCTCGCTCTCGGGCGTGATGAAATCCGCGGAGGCAGGCGGGAAAAGGTCGTGGATCGGGTTGTCTCGGCCGGCCCGGATCATCGTCCCTTGGTGCTGGGCCGGCAGGAAGCCCGCCGAGTGGTTCCCCGGTCCATTCGGCGCGAATCCGCGCGCATCCGGAAGGACCACGAAGGACGGAAGATCGTCCGTCAGGCTGCCGAGGCCGTACGACATCCAGGCTCCCATGCTTGGGAAGCCGGGCAGCACGAAGCCGCTGTTCTGCATGAAAGTCGCCGGGCCGTGTACGTTGGACTTCGAAATCATCGACGGAAAGAAGGCCATTTCGTCCGCGCACTCTGCGAGGTGCGGTACGAGGCTGCTCATCATCTTCCCGGACTCGCCGTGCTGCTTCCATGTCCACGGGCTCTGCATGACCGGCCCTGGACTGCTCTGGAAGAGCTCGACCTTGCCTCCCGGATCGAACTTCTCACCGTTGCGCTCGATCAGTAGCGGCTTGTAGTCGAACGTGTCGCACTGGCTGGCTGCGCCCGACATGAAAAGCTGGACAACCCGCTTGGCCTTGGCGCGGTGATGCAGCCCCCCGTTGAGATCCTCGCCAGCGGCGCGAGCCTCGCGCCCGAGCATGTGAGCTAGAGCGACCCAGCCCAAGCCGCCTCCCCAGACTTCGAGAAATTGCCGTCGGCTTGCCCGTCCTGATGCGCGTGGCAGTGTCATGGCTCAGTCTACGAAGAGAAACTCGTTGCTGTTGAGCAGCAGGCGGGCCGTGTTCTCGAGCCCGTGATCGATGGCGTGCGCCGACAGAGCCCGCACCTCCTCCCCGGAGGCTCCGCGCCCGAACGCCAGTCGGAATCCGAAGTCGATCTGTTGCCCGAGATCGTTCCCGCGACCGCGCATGTGCTCGGCGAAATGCCGTGCTTGGCGTACGATCAGCGGGTCGTTCAGCAGCGCCAGGGCCTGGATGGCGGTGAGGGTGCTGGCGCGCTTCGGTACGAGCAGCGAGGGATCGGCGCAGTCGAGACTCTCCATGAATGGATCCTGGACGCTGCGCACGAGGAACCGGTAGACGCTCCGGCGGCGGGCCGCCGGGCTCTCGAAGTCGAACCGGGCGTAGTCGTAGATCGGCGAATGGTCGTCCTTGAAGAAGAAATGCTCGGCCGAGGGGCCGCCCATCTTCAAGTCGAGGTGTCCGCCGACCCAGAGCACGGAATCGCGCACCGCTTCGGCGTCGAGGCGAACCCGGTTCATGCGCCACAGGAACCTGTTGCCCGTATCGATCTTGGCATGCTCCGGATTCGGAGACGATGCCTGGCGATAGGTTGCGCTCAGCAGGATTGCGCGGTGCAGGCTCTTCAGCGAGCCGCCACCATCTCGGATTTCCGCTGCCAGCCAGTCTAGAAGCTCCGGATGTGTCGGTTCCGCTCCCATGCGGCCGAAATCGCTCGGCGACTCAACGAGCCCGCGCCCGAAGTGATAGTGCCAGACCCGGTTGGCGATCGACCGCCAGGTCAGCGCGTTGCGGCGATCGGCCAGCCAATCTGCGAGCGCCGCCCTGGCCGCGCCCTCGCGCTCCGACGGCTCCAGGACAAAGCGCCCGGCAACGCCTGGGACTGCGGTGACAGCGCCAGGTGTGGCAAGCGCTCCGGGAGCTTCGACGCTTCCCTTGCCGAGAACGTGAACCGGGCGCGGCTCCCAAGCGGGCGTGAACTTGCCGTGAGTCTTGAAATAGCTCGCGGCGCTGTAGACGTATCCAGGTTCTCCCAAGGCTTCGAATTCGGCTCGCAACGTGGCGAGCTGCTCGACATGGCTATCGTATTCGGCCCTGACGCGCGCCTCCATCAGCGAGATGGCCAGTTCCTTGCGCTTCGCGCCGAGTTCTGTGATGAGTTTCCCGATCTCCGCCCGCCGCCTGATCGTCTCGGGGGTGTCGACCTCGCCAACCTTGGGCAGCAGAATCGTGCTCTCTTCCGAGAGGTCGAGAATCTCCTTGCTGATGCGCTCGATCTCGGGGCTCTTCGTCTCGTCGATCTTTCGAGTGAACGGTCGCAGGGCGGCCTCGGCCCTGCCGATGCGGGACCAAAGGTTGCGGCCTCGAACATGCAGTTCCGGGTCCTCGAAGTACGGCTGCTCAGCCCGGTCCACGCCCGCGAAGACGGCCTGCAGCGCGTAATAGTCCGCTTGCTGGATCGGGTCGAACTTGTGGTCGTGACACCGGGCGCAATGGACGGTGAGGCTGGTGAAAGTCGACATGGTGGCGGCCACCATGTCGTCGCGATCCAGCAATCGTGCCAGTTTCTTGTCCTTGGTTCCTTCGCGCAGCTCGGCGTGGCCTACGTAGTCCCACGGGCCGGCGGCGATGAATCCGGTCGCGATGAGCCCGTTCGGGTCGTTCGGCCAGAGCACGTCTCCGGCCAGCTGCTCGCGGATGAACCGACCGTACGGCTTGTCCTCGTTGAAGCTCCGGATCACGTAGTCGCGGTACGGCCACGAGTGCCGGCGTGCCTTGTCCTTGTCGTAGCCGTGAGATTCTCCGTAGTGCGCGATATCGAGCCAGTGACGGCCCCAGCGCTCGCCATAGCGAGGCGACGCGAGCAGCCGGTCTACCAAGCGTTCGTAGGCGCGAGGGGACGGGTCCGTCGCGAACTCGTCCACCGCGTCAGGGTGAGGCGGGAGGCCGTGGAGGTTGTAGGTCAGCCGGCGGATCAGCGTGATCCGGTCGGCTTGCTTGGATGGGTGGAGGCCTTTTTCCGACAGGTTGGCCCAGACGAACCGGTCGATCTCGTTCCGCGCCCATTCATCGTTTCCGTCAGGTACGGTCGGCCGGGAAAGCGGTTGGAAGGACCACCAGGCCCGAGCCTTGCCTTCGTAGTCGCCGGCCCTCGCGCCCTCGGCAATCCAGCGCCGGAGCAGGTCGATCTGGGACTCCTCCAGGGGGTCTCCAGCGAGAGGCATGGCTGGCTCCTCCCCGGAAACCTTGCTTATCAGCAGGCTCGCCTGCGGATTTCCGGGGACAACCGCCGGTCCGCTCGTGCCGCCGCGCAGGATCGCGTCTCGGCTGGCAAGGGACAGGCCCGCCTGGCCGCCTGCCTCGGGATGGCACGCCAGGCATTTCGTCTCGAGCAGCGGCTGGACCGTTTCCGAGAAATCGACAGGCTCGGCCACCGATTGCGCAACCGCCATTGCCACGCATGGGGCAATAGCCGTCGCGCGTAGGTACGCGCGGAAGGCACGGCAACGGAACATGTTGGCCAGCTCGGTCCGGACGGGACTCGAAGCGGTTTCATTCTATCCGAACAGGAAGGGCGCAACCGCGCCGAATTCCGTATTTCCCTCGCCCGATTCAATCGGGGTCCCGAATGAAGGATGTCGGCTGGTCAGCAGGGGGTATTAACGCTTGTCCGGAATATGGATTACGATCTCGCCCGGCTTGGACCAGCCGAGTTGCTCCCGGGCCCGCTTCTCGATACCGAAGTGACCGGGCTTGAGTTCGTCGACTTCTTCCTTCAGGGTGCCGTTCTCGCCCTTGAGCTGGATGATCTTCTCCTCGAGTTGCGATTCTCTCTGGAGCGTCTCCGCCAGCGGCTGGAACGGCCCTAGCCCGTTGACGTGAAGCACGCCTCCCAGCAGGGCTGCCGCGGGCAGGCCATAGAGCCACACCGCCCAGGGCGATATTCGCTTCGGGCGAGCGCCAGCCTGCGCGTGAAGATCCTCGTGTCGCCTGATGAAAGTTGTATCCGTCACCCGACTCCATGATACAGGATTCCGGACTCCCGTTCCAAACATGCATGAGAATTTATGGTTTGGATGCGAATTGCGTTCGGACGTATCCACAGCACCGGTGGTGGGCAGAGTCGCTCAGCCGCCGGCTTGCCTGGACGCCGATCGCTGCGGGTTCTTCGAGGTTGCCGGACCTCCCGTGGCTGCCGACGCTGGCGGTCACGGCTCAGGCGCGGTTTCCCAGTGCTACCGTACCGCTTCAACCTCTGATCCGGGTGCTTGCGGCCATCGGGGCAGAGCTTCCCCTTCCACCGCAACTGCGAGGAGGACGCCGGGAACAGAGCCTGGCAGCCTCAAGGCGCAGCGCAGGTATGCCAAGATGAGTACCGTAGGGGTTGAATTGGGTCAGTTCCGTGCATGGGTTCTCGGCGGACTGGTTTCCGGCTTCTCGTGCGGGTCAGTCATAGCCCAGCAGGGGCCGGCAATGCTATGCACGGCGGTCGCCGCACCGGCCCCGGTGTACGCGAACGGCATAGCGGAACCTCTTGCGGACATCCTGCTCACGTGCGAACGAGAGGGACCTGCACTCGCGTCGCCTCCTTCGGAAGTTAGCCTTTCGGTTTCTGTTTCGCTCAACGCGAGCGTGACGAACGCCATCGGATTGGACAGCGGCACCGATGTGTCCGACGCGGTTTTGGTGGTTAACGGGAACGATTGTCCGGCTCCGCACCCGCGCGGATCGACGTTCGGATCCTGTGGGGCGCCGTCCGCCATCGTCCAGGATCCCCAGTTCGGGCGGCTGACATCGGTCGGGACGCTCGAGTGGTCCAACGTTGCGATTCCCTATCCAGGCGCTATTCCGGCAGGCGACCCCGGGAGTCTTGAAGGTGGGGTTTCCACGCTCCGGATTCGCGGCATTCGCGCCAATGCGGCGCAGCTCCGACTTGCAGGCAGTGCCAGCCAGACAAGCCTGCCTGTCATCGCGACCGTGAGAGTCCGCTCCAACTCCGTGATCGCTGTGCGGAACGGCACGGTGCGTCTTGCCTATCCCACGCCCGCCCTTGGCGTTGCGGTAGTCGGGGAGGAATCGTCGTCTGCTTGCTCGGGTGATGGCCGAGGCCTTGCGTCGATTCAGATCCGCGAGGGGTTCGCGAGCGCTTTCCGGAGCGGGATCGCAGGCGCCGGCACGTCCGCGGCCACGCGGGTGATGCTTGAATTCGACGATGTTCCCGAGGGGGTTGGCATCAGTCTTCCGGTCGCTGTCGGCTGTCACCAGCCGCGATTCGACGGCGGCGATTCCGAGACCCAGGATGCCCTGACGCTCGGCTTGGTGAGCGGTCACGATGCCAATGGAAGCGGAGGGACTGCAAGTCTAGGCCCTGTCGGCTCCGAGCCGAGCGTGCCCGTAGACGTTTCGTCAGGGGGCGGCCGAGCGGTCTACGAAGTGCAATCGCAGGATCCCGCCCGGCTGGAAGACTGCCACATCCCAGTTAGCTTGGACGCCGGGTCTGATGGGGCGACCCAAGCCCGGGCCAATATTTCGGCCGGGCTGGCACCTCGGAGCACGTTGCTCGTCGCAAGTGCCGAGGCGCCGAGGCCGCGATTTGCGACCCCTCCACGCACCGCTCAGGCGGGCATTGACTTCGCCGCGTGCAGCACTACCCTCTTATTCCCGTTCGTAACGAATCAAGCCGGCTTCACAACGGGCTTGGTGATTACACACGGATCCCGGCCTGCTCTTACCGGGTCACTCGGAGGGCAGCCTGGATCGTGCGACCTGCATTACTACGGCGCGAAGTCAGAGGGTGAAGAAATCCTCCTTGTGCAGCACTCGACAGTAATCGAACCTGGCGAGCAGCTAATCTTCACCCTGTCGGGAGGGAATCCGGCCCGCAACATTCTGGGAACCGAGCAGTTCCAAGGCTATATGATGGCGGTTTGCGGCTACCCCAACGCTCGTGGGTACGCCTTCATTGCCGACGGGTTTGGCGACATCGCGGATCTCGCGATGGGGTACCTCGCTCCCGTGGTTCCGCTCGGCCCTGACGGGAAGCGCTTAGTGCTTGACGAGGGCCCGCAATGACCCGACGTCAGTCCGACCGCATGGCCGGAGCAACGTGATGCAGCGGCGACTCTCCTGCGCGCTCGGGCAACTGGCGCGCTGCCTGGCCGGGACGCTCGTTGCGTTTTTCTCGGTATCCGCGCAGGATTCACCGGCGGACCCGGGCGCCCAGTCTGGAGTGATTCGCTGTTCCGCGACCGCCGCCGTCCCCATCGTACGGATCGAAGGCACCAGCGAACTGGTCGGGGACATTCTGCTTACTTGTCACAGCTCGGGTTCCGCAGCCAGTGCCGCCCCGAGGGAGTTCCTGGATGCGGACATAACCCTCTCGCTGAATGTGGGCGTCAGTAACCGCACGGATTTCGGCCTCGGGGCAGACGTGTCCGACGCCGTGCTGGTGGTGAACGAAAACAATTGCGCGGCAACGAGTGCTCCAACAGCATTCAGGACTTGCGAGCCTGAGAGCCCGACGGTGCAGGGTCCGATGCTGGCCCGTCTAGACCCATCAGAAGATCGCACGCTGCATTGGAACGGGATCGTGTTCCCGATTCCCGGCGCCGCGATTGGCAGCGAGAACGGCGGTGGAAGTCCGGTTGCGGATTGCGCCGGTCGATCCGGAGTTCCCGGTACATGCCATCCGCAGTCGACCACGGTTCGCTTGACGAACATCCGCGCGAACGCTGCCCAGCTTGGCGCCAGCGGAGAGGCGACCGGGGTGGCGGTCTCCGTCGAGGCTTCACTGACGGTGCGAGCGGCCGGCGGTTCCGTCCGGCTGGACGACAGTTCGCTGGAAGTCGCAGAGGCTGCCGCAGGCTTGACGGCGGAAGCAGGTTCCCTTAACTCGGGCCGCATTTGCTCGCACAACGAAGCAGTTGCCGAGGTTATGATTTCCGAAGGGTTTGCAGCAGCGTTCAAGACAGAAGGGAAGCCTTCGTTCCGTCCGGGTGATCCGGGATGGGAAGAGAGCTTCTACCCGCACTCCGGCGACGATTCCACCCCCGGTTACGGGCTGGTCGGAACGAGGCTCCGCATCGCGCTCTCGGGACTTCCGGAAAGAGTGTCCGTGCATGCGCCCGCAAGTCTCGCCTGCTCCGCCGACGGAGCGAGCGGCGAGTTGCGGCTTGGATTCGTGGACGGCGCCTTCCCGGGCGGGCTTGGCGGCACGGTGGCGCCCGAACAGGCTGGGGAGCGGATGTTGGAAGTGAGCTCGGAGTACGTCGCTTCGGCAGTGTACGAAGTTACCAGCGCCGATCCGCTCGTTCGCGAGGATTGCCGGATACCATTCCGTCTCTCTCGATCCGGTGCCTCCGGTCCGCTGTTCAAGGGGGGGCGCGTCGAGGTGTCGGCGAATCTCGCGCCATTCCGAACGGCTCCGACCGGCGGCCTGACCAGCGATGAGTCGCGTTTCATCGATGTGGGATTCAATCCGAGACCCAGTTTCAGTCTGACCGGTTGCGGGACAGCGCTCTTCTTCCCGTTCGTCACAAACCGGGGCAACTTCGACACCGCCATCGTGATCGCCAACACCTCTGCGGACCCGCTCGGAACACGGCACCAGTCCGGTCAGTGCATCATGCGATACCAGGGGTCCGGAGTCGAGGGTCAGGTCGAGCCATCGATCCAGCGATCCGCGGAGATAGAGGCAGGCCGGCAGCTAGCTTTCACGCTCTCGAGCGGCAGTCCGGCCCAGGGACTGGTGCCGCTGACCGACTTTCAGGGCTATCTTGTCGCGGAGTGCGGATTCCAGCACGGCCACGGTTTTGCGTTCGTAACGGAGCAGCTCAACGGAACGGCAGTCCTGGCTCAAGGCTACCTTGCGCAAATTGTCCGCGGGGCGGGTGAGATCGGTCCAGCTGCAGGCCCTCCCTAGGCAATGCAGCCAATTGGTAAATTGGTCAGAACGATGGACAGCACAGCATCGGATATTCGTGTTCAGGACGGCCCGCCGCAAGCGGCGGATGTCCGGGAAATAGGGCGTCGCGTTGAGGCGGAAGCGGCGATTCTCGCCGCTGTCAGGCGAGAGATCGGCCGCGTCATCGTGGGACAGCAAGCGCTGGTTGACGGCCTGGTCCTAGCTCTCCTCTGCAACAATCACGTCCTGATCGAGGGCGTGCCCGGGCTCGCCAAGACTCTTTCGGTCACGACTCTCGCGCGGGCGATCCAAGCGTCGTTCCGCCGGATTCAGTTCACCCCCGACCTCCTCCCTGCCGACTTGATCGGCACCATGATCTACTCCCCGAGAGATGGGCGATTCAGCACGAAGAAGGGCCCGGTCTTCGCCAACATCGTGCTTGCCGACGAGATCAACCGGGCTCCCGCGAAGGTCCAAAGCGCATTGCTGGAGGCGATGCAGGAGCGGCAAGTGACGATCGGCGAGTCGACATATCCGCTCGAGGATCCGTTTCTGGTGTTGGCGACCCAGAATCCCATCGAGCAGGAAGGCACCTACCCGCTGCCCGAGGCGCAGGTGGACCGGTTCATGTTCAAGCTCCGGGTTGGCTACCCGTCAAGAGAGCAGGAGCTCGAGATCCTCCGGCGAATGGCCCGGTCGCGCGTCGAGTACGAGGTCGTCCCGGTGCTCGCGCCGACCGATATCGTGAGATTGCGTGAGCTGGCCGACTCGGTATACATGGATGCCAAGATCGAGGAGTACATCGTCGACCTGATCGAAGCGACCCGGCACCCCGATGCCTACAAGCTGGACATCCAGGAGTGGATACGTCATGGTGCGTCGCCTCGCGCCACGATTTACCTCGCAATGGCTTCGCGAGCCCGCGCAATGATGCAGGGCAGGGGATATGTGGTGCCTCAGGATGTCAAGTCGGTAGCGCAGGACGTGCTCCGTCATCGCGTCATGGTGACATACGAGGCCGAAGCCGAGGATCTCACTTCCGAGGACATCGTGCAACAGGTTCTGGATGGTGTCGAAGTACCGTAGCGGTGGCGGCCAACTCGAGGATTCGGCCTGACAGCGAAATGACAATGCCCCCAGCCGCCGGCGAAGTGCTGCTTGGGGATTCCGCTTGGCACCCTAGCCGCCAGGCCCCGTTGATGAGTGCATACGTATGGATGTCAAGGAGTTCACCCGCAGCGTAGCTAAGAAGATCCGCCTGATCGAAATCCAGACCAACAAGGCCGTCGATGACGTGCTGGCCGGCGAGTACAGCAGCGTATTCAAGGGCACCGGGATGGAATTCCAGGAAGTTCGCGAATACGCGCCCGGCGACGAGATCCGCAGCATTGACTGGAATGTCACGGCCCGCATGGGCAAGCCCTTTGTCAAGCGCTACGTAGAGGAGCGCGAACTGACCGTCTGGCTGCTTGTCGACCTTTCGGCATCTGGTGCCTTCGGCAGTCAGAGCCAGCTCAAGAACGAGGCGGCGGCGGAGTTCTGCGCCTTGCTGGCGTTCGCGGCGATCCGCAACAACGACAAGGTAGGGCTGATCGTGTTCACCGATCGTGTCGAGCTCGCCATCGCCCCGAGCAAGGGACGCACCCACGTCCTGCGGCTCATCAGGGAGCTGCTGCGATTCGCTCCCCGGGGGCGCGGGACGGATCTTGCCGCGGCGCTCGAATACCTCGGCCGTGTAACCCACAAACGCGGAGTGGTGTTTCTTGTTTCGGACTTCCTCACGTCAGGTTCGCTTGCGGAGGAGAGCGGCAAGCAGCTTCGTATCCTGGCGCGGCGTCACGATCTCATCGCGGTAGCAATTGGCGACCGGCGCGAGCGCGAGCTGCCCGATGTCGGTTTAATCGAACTGCAAGACGCGGAGACCGGGGAATGCGTATTGATAGACACTGCGAGCGAGCGTGTGCGCCGAGAATACGCGGCTCTCGCCCAGCTGCGCCGCAAGGGCCGCCAAGACCTCTTTCGCTCCACAGGCATTGACGAAGTGGAGGTCGTGACCGGACAGGACTACGTTCGCGACCTGCGCAAGCTGTTCCGAAAGCGCGGGGGCCGCCGGTGAGGCCCCCGAATCAGTCTTGGACGCATCGATTCCGAGCGGAAAGCCTCAATTCGCTCGGGCTGGCTGCTTGTGTGGCACTCTGCGCCTGCGGTGCAGGGGATGCGGGCTCGACGAACCCTGCTCCGGCGATCGTCCAGCAATTGGGGGGCGATGGTGCCCGTCTTGACCTGTCGCTGGATCGGGACGTTCTGACCACCGCCGAGAATGCAATCCTCAGGCTCGAGGTCGAGAGCGCGGAAACGGACTCGGTTGAATTCCCGGACCCGGAGGACGGTTTCGGAGGGTTCGCAGCGATCGGAGACGAGCCCTTGGGTGATCGTCTCTCAGACGACGGCCGAGTAGTGCGTGGCCGCGAGTATGTCCTGCAGCCCTTCTTGCCGGGCGAGTACGAAATCCCTTCCTTGAATGTGGTCATCAATGGAACCTCGCAACTCGCCACAGACCCTATAGCGATCGCCGTGGAGAGCGTGCTGGAGGATACGGAGGCAGCGGAATTGCGGGACATCGCCGAACCCGTGGACATTCCGGTCCCATGGTGGTGGTGGGTGCTGGCTGGGGCTGGGCTCGCTGCGATTCTCGCGGCTGCGGCCTGGTGGTTGAGGCGCCGCAGGGCGGCCCGGCTAGCCCCGAAGGTGGTGGCGCCTCACGAAGCGGCGCTCGCCGCTCTGGATGAGCTCCTATCCGATGGCCTGCCAGAAGCCGGCCAGGTCAAGCCCTTCTACCTCCAACTGTCGGACATCGTAAGGCGGTACGTGGAGGAGCGGTTCGGTCTTCGCGCTCCAGAACAGACGACGGAGGAGTTTCTCGCCGCAATGGCTGCAGCCCCTGTGATCGGCAACGATCACCAGAGGCTCTTGCGGGGCTTCCTGGAGCAGGCGGATATGGTCAAATTCGCAAAGTTCGCGCCCGGCCGGGACGAGATTGGCGCCACCGTCGATGCGGCGAAGAACTTCATTCGGCAGACTGCCCCGGACGAATTGATCGTGCCGGCCGAAAGGCGCGCGTAGCGCGGGCGGGAGCCGACCTACAGCAATCGCCTCAGGATCTTGCCCGCTGGCGACCGGGGGATCGAATCGACGAATTCCACCTCGCGGACCTGCTTGTACCCTGCCACCTGGGACTTGACGTGCGCTTGGATAGTGTCAGCTTCGAGCGACCGGTTCGGGTGCAGCATGACGAAAGCCTTCGGGCTTTCGGCCCCGTGGGAGTCTCGCACCCCGACGACCGCGACGTCGCGCACTTCCGGCAGTTCGAGGATCACGGACTCCAGCTCCGCCGGAAGCACTTGGAAGCCCTTGTACTTGATCATCTCGCGCTTGCGGTCCACAAGATGCACCCGGCCCATGTCGTCGAAATGGCCGATGTCGCCGGTATAGAACCATCCGTTCCGTAGCGCCTTGGCATTCTCGTCGGGCGCGTCGTGGTAGCCCTGCATGATGTTGGGCCCGCGCAGCGCCAGTTCCCCAGTCTCCCCGGCTGGAAGCCTCTGGTTTCCGGCCTCCAGATCGAATATGGCCGCCTTCATGCCTTGGACGGGCACGCCGGCGGTTTCGGCGACGTCCCATGGAGCGTCCGTCGGATTGGTTGTTGCAATCCCCGAAGTCTCCGTCATTCCGTAGCCTTGCCGTACCGTGACTCCGGTCGTTTCAACAAAGCGACGCACGGCTGGCACCGGAACCGGGGCGGCACCGATGTTGACCCACTGCATCGAGGAAAAGTCTCGCTGCCCCAGATCGTTCCTGGACAGCATCCCGAGCAAGACCGGAGGGACGAGCGGGAGGCTCGTAATCCTCTCGCGTTCGATTGTGTCCAGGCAGTCGTCCATGTCGAAACGCGTGCGCATGTGCATCGTGCTGCCTGCGGCCAGCAGGACGTTCATGACCACGTTGAATCCGTAAATGTGATACAGCGGCAGGAAAACGTAGCACTGTCCATCGGTCTCGTACATCGAGTGCTTGGAAAACAGCAGTTGCCGGATGGCTGAGACGAGATTCGCCTGGGTGAGCTCGATTCCCTTCGAGAAGCCCGTCGTGCCGCTCGAGTACGGCAGGAAGACGATGTCGCGCTCTCGGTCGAATTCCACTCCAGGATCGGAGTCAGGCGCCGATTTCCAGAATCCGGGCTCGAGTTCGATCAAGCGGCAGTCCTGGATTCTGTCGCGGCATTCCAGCAGTCGGGGCATCAGGCTGCGTTCTGCGAAGACCACCGAAGCGCCCGAGTTCGATATCTGATGGACGAGTTCCCTCTGCTTGTAGCTCGAGTTGAAGGGCGTGAAGACGGCACCGCTCGAGAGGATTCCGTACCCGGCCGTGACGAAGTCGAACGAATTGGGGCTGAAGACCCCGACCACGGAACCCCTGCCGATGCCTTGGGCGAGCAAGGCGTTGGCGAAGCGATTGGCGCGCCGGCAATTTTCGGCGAAGGTCAGGACCCGCCCCTCTACATCGACGATGAACCGCTTGTCTCCGTAGGCCGCGGCAGCGTCCCGGACGATCGAGGGGACCGTAGCATCCCTAGCTGCCACCTCTTCCAGCGCGGCGTGCGGAGGCTGTGCCTCTTGGCCCAAAGTCAATCGTATCGCAAGGCAAATACTCTCTCAACGTTGCAAGGACGGTAGGGGCAACCCGTTCCCGAAACGGGATTTCCGTTGGATCTGTCTCCGGCCTTCTGATGCGGGGCGCGGCGTTGGCGACCGTCGCGAGAGTCAATTCCAAGCAGCGCCGCCGAGCCGGCCGGACCGGGCCGGCCCGGTGCGCTGGGCCTGCTTCCCCGCCAGGGTACCCCCCCGCCAGGACACTCCCCATTTCCCCGCAGCCCGCTATTGGCGGGTGGCCCGCTACGCCGGACGCCGGGCTTGATCAGTCCTGCCCCGCTTTCAGGCGTGCCAGCCACTCGTCGAACCACCCGTGAAAAGCCTCCTTGGCGCGCTCTTGCTCCGGACCCAGGGCGAAGGGCAGCGAAGGCCGGCACAAGCCCCTCCAGTCTGCGATCCACTTGAGCGCCCATGGATATGGGAGGCGCATGAGCTGCTCGAGAAACTCGTCGTTGAATCGGATCGCCCTTGCGAAGGCGGGCTCGTCTCCGAACGTTTCGAACAAGCCCGCGCTCATTTCCGGCACGACGCTTGCCGGCCCGGAAATCGCCCCGTCCAGCAGGCCCTCCCGGAAGGACTCTGCCAGTCGCGCGTCGTGCCCTTGGATTCGGGTGCAGGGCAATCCCTCGCGGGTTAGCCTCCGGAGAATGTCCAGAGTGCCGCTGGAATCCTTGATGCCGGCAATGTGCGGCTCCGACTGCACCAACTCGGAGGCGATGCCCTCGCGGATCGGGCTGACGAATCCCGAGAGGTTGTAAAGCAGGACTGGACCGCCGATTGCCCGGGCGGCTTCGCGGAAGAACTGCAGCAGTTCCGCGTCTCCGTAGTGGTAGAAATGCGGTCCCGGTAGTAGCACCGCTTCCGCGCCGGCATCCAGCGCGTGCCGCGCAAGTCGCACCGCATCCGAGATCTTTGCGGCGCCGACTCCGGCGATCAGCGTGCCGCGCCCTCGAGCGACCGGGAGCAATCGCTCCACGATCTCTTCCCGTTGACTGAGGGAAATGTCGAAGTACTCGCCCGTGCCGCCGCAGGGCACGATCCCGCGGACGCCTCGCGACAAGACGAAGTCGGCGTTGCGCTCCAGAGCATCGAAGTCAACTTGGCCTTCAGGTGATCGAGGTGTCAGCAAGGCTGCCATCAAGCCTGGGAATTCGGACGACATGCACAGAGATTCTATCGGATCACGTTAGAATCAAGGTTCCGAAGCCGCTCCCCTATGAAACCGAGCCGCAGAGAATGGCTACGCGCCGGCTTGCACGCCGCCGTGGCCCCAACGATCATGATTCCGCAAGCGCGCGCCTACGACATCCACGAGATCGAAACGAAGCTGGCGGCCGGCGCCGGCATCGCGGGCGTCACGAAGGATGACCTGCCGACGCCCTCGCTATTGCTCGATCTCGATGCTTTCGAGGCCAACGTCAGGCACATGGCCGAGCATGCGGCCAGCGCCGGTCTGGGCATGCGGCCCCACGCCAAGACCCACAAGTGCTCCGAGATTGCCAAGAGGCAGGTCGGGGCCGGTGCGCTCGGAGTCTGCGTGGCGACTATTCGGGAAGCCGAGGCCATGGCGGCAGCAGGTATCGGCGGCTTGCTTCTGACATCCGAATCCGTCGGTCCGAACAAGATCCACCGGCTCGTCCGCCTGTGCCAGCGAAAACCGGACACGATGGCGGTCGTGGACCACGGTCACAACGCCGGCCGCCTGGACGAAGCTGCTGGCGCTGCCGGAGTGAAGGTCGAGGTCTTGGTGGATGTCGATCCGCTCGGACGCCGGACCGGCATTCCTCCCGGCCCCGCCGCGGTTGCTCTTGCCGAGACGATCGACCAGCTTCCCAATCTCCGGCTGCGTGGCGTGCATGGATACTGCGGCGCCTCGTCCCATGTGAAGGGCTTCGAGGAGCGCAAGGCGCATTCCGAAAAGTACATGGGGCCCGTTCTGGACACGTTTTCCTCGATGCGCAGGAAGGGGCTGCCGGCCGAAATCATGTCTGGTGCCAGTACGGGGACCTACAATATCGATTCCGCCTTGGACGGGATGACCGAGCTGCAGGTCGGTTCCTACGCACTCATGGATGTCGACTACCGCATCATTGGCGGGCGCGGCGGCGAGGTCTACGACGACTTCAGCCACGCCCTGCACGTGCTCGCGACGGTCATCAGCAAGAACCACGACGACATAGCAACCGTGGATGCCGGGTTGAAGGCGTTCGCAACGGACCGAAACTTCGGCCCCGATGTGGCCCGGCCCGGCGGACTGACCTATGCCTTTCGCGGCGACGAGCACGGTTCGCTGACGCTTGCCGACGCCGAGCAGGAGATCGAGCTGGGAGACAAGATCGAACTCGTGGTGCCGCACTGCGACCCGAACGTCAACCTCTACGACCGCATGTACTGCGTGCGTGGCGACCACGTACAACAGGTTTGGAAGATCGACGCGCGGGGACACATCTAAGCCAAGATGAGCGTCCTATCGTTCCGCCAGACCGAGCTGCCGGGGACTCGACCGCTGTACGCGGACCTCCTCTGCAATTTCCAGGACGTTAGTTCGTTCTACGCGCGCCCGCCATCGATGGACGCCGCGTGTGCGGCGGCGTCCGATATCCGAATGGACGCCGCCCATCGGCAGCGCTTGGTCGACGAGCTGAGTCGCCAGAACGACGGGGGAGGAGATGACACGCTCGACAGCCTAGACAGGCTGTCTCGACCGGGAACAGTGGTTGTTGCGACCGGCCAGCAAGTCGGCTTGCTCGGCGGCCCGGTCTTCACCTTGTACAAGGCGCTCACTGCGGTCCGATGCGCTCAGGAACTGACGCGTAGAGGCACCCCGGCGGTACCCGTCTTCTGGCTCGCCACTGAGGATCACGACCTCGAGGAAGTCAATCACGCGTGGGCGTTCGGCCCGTCGAACGCCCCGCAGAGGATCACCGCGCAGACGGACGGTGAGCGAGGCGCGGCGGTCGGAACGATCCGGGTGAAGGATGCGAAGATCGATGCCCTCGAGGCGATTTGCCGCGGCTTCCCCTACGAGGCGGACGCCGTCAGGCTCGCGCGCGACGCATACGGCGCCGCGCCCTGCTTCGGAGACGGCTTCCGCTCGTTCTATCGAAGCTTGCTCTCGGACACGGGAATCGTTTTCCTCTGTCCGATGAGCGAGCGCGTCCGAGCCATGGCCGCCCCGGTCGTGAGACAGGCAATCGAGCGTGCTCCGGAACTGTCCGAGTCGCTCCTTCGTCGGGGCGGCGGGCTACAGGCTGCCGGATATCACCAGCAGGTTCACTTCCAGGACTCCACCTCGCTCGTGCTGCTCTTCGAGGAAGCAGCCCGTGTGGCGCTGAGGCGCAAGAACGGATTCTACTGGGCCAACTCCCGGGCGTACAGCCGCGATGACCTGCTCGCAAGACTGGATCGCTCTCCTCTCGACGTGTCTCCCAGCGCCCTGCTTCGACCCGTCATGCAGGACTTCCTGCTTCCGACAGCGGCGCTGGTGGCAGGCCCGTCCGAGGCTGCCTACCTGGCCCAGTCGTCGGTGCTGTACGACAAGCTTCTCGGGCGCATGCCCGCAGTGCTTCCCCGGGCGAGCTTCACCGTTCTCGACAGCGCTTCCCGCAAGCTGCTTCGGAAGTATCGACTGACGCTCGCCGACTGCCTGGTGCCTCGGTCCGAGCTGGAGTCTGCGATCGCGTCTGCCCTCGTGCCGCCGCCGCTCCAGGAGACGCTGGCGGCGCAACGGTCCCGGATCCGTGGCTCCCTGGAGGACATCGAAGCGGCTCTCCGGGAATTTGATCCCACGCTGGTCGCGAGCTCTGCCGTTTCCCGGCGCAAAATCGAGTATCAGCTCGACAAGATCGACTCGAAAGTGGCACGCGAGGCGCTCCGCCGAACGGGCACGGCGCGGCGTCACGCGGCTTCCCTTGCCGACTCCGTCTTTCCCAACAGCAATCTCCAAGAACGCGTCTACTCAGTGCTTCCTTTCTTGGCGAAGTTCGGGCCTGCTTTCGTGGAGCGGGTGCAGGAAGCGATCAATCCCGGGTCAGCCGATCACACGGTGATTCACCTGTAGGCACCCCCGGGGCGCTGCGCGGTCGGAACGCGCACTCTAGCTCGCGAGCTCGTACAGCGAGAGCGAAACCGCCCCCTTGGCGGCGGGCGGCGCGCCTAGGAGCGGCAGGCGGGGGGCGCCGCCGTAGTAGCCGCGTTGGTCCAGGGCATGCTTGAGCGCCGGCACGCCGTGCGCCGCGAGAAGCCTGTCGAGGTCAAGCGCCCTTCGAGTCAAGTCTGCCGCTGCCGCGACTTCGCGGGTCCGCACTGCCTCCTCGATCGACAGCGCATGAAACGGCACCGCGGTCGCGATAGCGAGCACTGCTGCCGCTGCACCACCTGCAAGGCTGGTCGCCGCGCTCGGGAAATCGCGCACGACGATGGCGAAGTCGGGCTGGCACGTGATTGACGCTGCTCGCAGCGCTTCCTCCGTGTACCCCTCGATCAATGCACCTGCGATTGATGGATGGCCCCCCAGGGACGCCAATTGGTCGGGAGTCGCTCCGTTGGCTCCGCCAGACCCTATGCCGGCGAGCAGCGGAAGGTCCGCGGAGTCGGCGACTGCCCGGATGAAAAGCTCGGCGCTACGCGATCCCGGGGCGAGTGCCGCGAGGTCCGGCGCCTCCAGGACTGCAGCCGAGCATCCGGCCGCGGCTGCGGCCGCGACGAGGTCTCTTGCCTCGGACACCCCGCAACCGGACACCGTCGCCACGACGCCGGCCGCATCGCCGACTTGGTCCGCGGCGCGCTTCCAGAGGCTAGCCTTCTCGTCCGACGAAAGCAGCGGTCCCTCGCCCCACCTGTCGGCGACGAGGAAGCCAGACAGCTTCGTCCTGAGCAGTTGCGAGAGGTTGTGGTCGAACTTCGACCAATAGATGTTCCCGCGATGATCGAACGGAGTTGTCAGCGGTGCGTAGATGCCGCGGAAACGCATGAGGGCCGAACGCCCATTCTACAAACTGCGCGCTGGCGGCGGGCTCGCCTCGTCGGAGCCACTGTCTCGTGGGCGGAACCTGCGAACGAGAAACGGTCTTTCCCGGAATTGCGGAATTCGAGCGCCCGTCCCCTTGCGGATTGGAATCCGTGTGGTAGTCTGCGTGCAGCGCACTTCATCTTGAGCTATTGGGGGTAGTCTGATGCACAAGTCTCGATTCGGCTTTCTATTGGCATGCCTGCTGGTGGCGACCGTCGCGCTTTGGGGGCAAGGTCGTGGCGGCGGAACCACGGGCGGCACCGGCGGCGGAACCACGGGCGGCACCACTGGCGGTAGTCCTGGCGGCCAGCAGGGCGGGCAGACCCAGCAACAACAGGGCAACCGCGGGAACACCAACCGCCAGAACGATCCGTTCGGCACCCAGCGGCAGGATCCGTTTGCCAATCAGGCGCGGCCGCTGTACCTGCACGGTCGAGTCGTCACGAACGACGGGATTCCACCCTCCGAACCGGTCGTTGTGAAGCGGGTTTGCAATGGCAACAACTATCCCGAGGGGTACACCGATACCAAGGGACGGTTCAGCTTCCAAGTGGGTGGCGACCTGTCCATGCTCACGACCGATGCCAGCGTTTCCGGGGCTGGGCTCGGACAAGGCGGGGGAATTGGTGGCGGCGGTTATAACAGCGACTGTGTCCGACAGATCGGCCTCGGGCGCTTCGACCTCAGTGCCTCCACGCTGCGTGCCGAGCTGTCCGGCTACCGCTCCGACGACGTTCAACTGGGCATGTACAGCTCGATGGGGAACAACGATGTCGGCGTCATCGTCCTGCACCGTCTGGATGGCCTCGTCGGCGACGTAGTGAGCGCGCTCACGTTGGCTGCGCCCAAGGGCGCGCAGAAGGCCTACCAGAGCGGGCTCCGCGAAATGCGCAAGAAGAAGCCGAACTATCAGAAGGGAATCGCGCAGTTCCAAAAGGCAGTCAAGGTATATCCGAAATTCGCTGCCGCTTGGGCTTCGATGGGCGACGCCAAGCTAGCCATGAAAGACGACGAGGGCGCGAAGACGGCATTCGGGAAGGCAGTGGAGCACGATCCGAAATACCTGAAGCCGTACGAGCCGCTGATCCAAATGGCCGTGGCTCAGAACGATTGGCAAGGCTTGGAGTCGCTTGGCAGCGCGTATCTGGAGTTGAATCCGAACGCCGGCAGTGTCCGCTTCTACACCGCCGTGGCCGCACTGAATGCGGGCCACACGGAGAAGGCAGAGGAGATGGTGCTCGCGATGCGGGCCGGAGAGAATTCCGAACGGTTTCCGCAGAGCTACCAGATCATGGGCTTGATTCACGAGAAGCGGGCGGAGTTCGAGAAGGCGGCCGACCAGTACCGCTCGTTCGTCAGGGTGACGGCCGAGCCGGGATCCGACAATGTCCAGCATGTCAAGCGCAAGCTGCACGAGTGGGAAATGCTCGGCGTGATCCAAAAGGACCAGGGCCAAGCTGCAACGGCTCCGTAGCCCCTGCGCCAGCGCGGTTTCAGCAGGTCGGGGCGTCGCGAGGAAGTGCTCGTTCAGCCCTCTGCGCGGACCCAGCCGTGAGCCGCGTTGTCACGTTCAACGCCGCTGTGCTGGTACGCCGCCTTGATATGGCTGATTCCGTCGCCTAGGATCGATTCCCGCACCTCCGCAGGATTCACGCCGTAGACCTCGGCTGCGTTGAGCCCGAATATCTTCGCCTTGTCGGCGTCGGTAATCTTCGCGTATCCGAACTTTTCGCAGATCTCGTCGCTGATCTGGAACCGCTTGAACGCGTCGATGCACCATTGCGGCGAGCCCCACCACAGGCAGTCCGTGCCCCACAGCACCTTGTCGGCTCCGTAGTGCTTGACGTTCTTGCCCATCAAGTGCATGCACATCACCGGATGCGCGATAGCGAGCGTCGCGAACGCGCTTCCGATTTCGCAGTACACGTTGTCCATGGCCGGGTTCCGCTTCTTGATGTCCATCAGGATCTCGTGCCAGGCGAAATCCCCCGTACCCGGATCGAAGTACGCCGGGTCCTCGAACGCCGGCTCGGTCGGGCCGTGCTTCAGGGCCGAATGGTAGACGATGAACGTGAAGTCGGGGTTCCGGAGCGCGGCCGCTTCGACGTCCTTCGGGTTCGCCAGGTGGCCGAAGCGCCGCGACTGCGAAGAATATCCCTTGTGCACGCTGACGGTCGTCTGGCCCAGTTCGCGGGCCACCTCGTAGAAATACGCCGTGACGTCGTCGTCAAGCTGGAACCCACGCCCGGTACGCGCTGGATCGAAGTGGCAGTAGAGCTTCCACGATGAATTCTTGTACTCCTGCACTTCGCGGGTCATCTGCTCCTTGAGCAGCGCTCGATCCTGCCGGTCAGCCAGGGGATCCCAGTAGTGGTTCGGCGCGCAGTTGCTTTGCGAAAGAGCTCGCTGGCCTCCTGCGATTCCATTGATGTCATCTCGCCGGGAAGCCATCAGCCAGCTCGGGAGGATGCCGCCTCCTCGCACGACCTTCGGATCCACCCACTCTCCGCTGGCAGCGTTCGAGGCGAGAGCGGCCCTCTCCTCGGTCGGGCTTTTCTCGCGTCCGGGAATTCCGGAGATGACGAGCATGTCGGTTTCCGAGTCCAGGTACATCTCCTTGAAGAACGTGTCGAAGCTGTAGGCGTCCGCATCGTCCGCTAGGTCGAGGCCCAGGTCCCGCATGAACTGCGATGCGCGGAAGTTCAGCGCGTAGCCGTTCGTGAAGTGGGCCTGCACATCGAAGATGAAGTACTCGCCCGCAGGCCACTTCTCTTCGTACGCAACGGGTTCGAACATCTCCTCTCTGTCGACGTCCCAGTAGCGCTGGCCATAGACTTCATTCGAGGCCCAGAACGCAGTTGCAAGTCCCATGCTTGTGCGCATGAACGCCCGGCGGTCGAGGTCTACCAGCTTCGCGTTTTCGGCTGCGAGCTCGCCTATCCGATGCTCCCATGCGGCTTGGATGCAGTTCTGCGGCCGAGGCCAGATTTCCTCGTTCGACACGACCTGGGTGGGGACGGGAGAATCCACGCCCTTCGCGCGGTCACGCTGCCACTTGGGAACCCACACGGGAGTTGTGCCACTCTTCCGAGTTGCTCGGTTGTCGCCTCGGCAAGGAAGAGGCGTCCGGTGCCAGTATCATAGTAGTTTCGGCAAGTTCGCGGCTTGCCCGCGACTGGAGTATCCATTTTGCCTCGTATCCCTGTCCGCGCCAAGATATCCGGCGTCGGTTGCTATGTGCCTCCGGACACTCTAAGCAACGAGGATCTCGAGGGCATCGTCAATACGAACCGCGAATGGATCGTAAGCCGGACCGGCATCGAGCAGCGCCACATCGCTTCCGACGGCGTCACCACGTCCGACTTGGCCACCGAAGCCGCGCGCCAAGTCCTGGCCAGGTGCGGCGTCGACGCGGCGGATGTCGAGGCGATCGTGGTCTGCACCGTTACGCCGGACATGCTGTTCCCGGCCACGGCTTGCCTGGTCCAGGACAAGCTTGGTGCCAAGGGCGCATGGGGCTTCGACTTGGTTGCGGCCTGCTCGGGCCTGCTGTACGGCTTGACCACGGCCTCGCACTTGGTCGCCTCCAGCAGCCACAAGCGGGTTCTTGTCATTGGCGCGGACACGATGTCGCGGATCGTCGACTACCAGGACCGGTCGACCTGCGTGCTGTTTGGTGATGGCGCGGGCGCCTTCCTGCTTGAACCTGCTACAGACGGGGATGGCGGGCTGATTGACTTCATCAACGAGGTGGACGGCTCGGGAGGAAAGCATCTCTCGATGCCGGCCGGTGGCAGCGCCAAGCCGGCAACGCACGAGACGGTGGAAGCCCGCCTGCACTACGTGCATCAGGACGGGCCCCAGGTTTACCGTTACGCGGTCAACAAGATGTACGAACAGTGCCATGCCGTGCTTGAGCGGAACGGGTACACCGTCGACGACGTCGACCTGCTGATTCCACACCAAGCGAACCGGCGCATCATCGTCTCCGCTTGCCAGCGCCTGGGCCTGCCGTTGGAGAGAGCCATGATCAACATCGATCGGTACGGCAACACGACGGGAGGCACGATCCCTTTGGCGACCAGGGACGCGATTCGGGCCGGACGGCTCAAGAAGGGCGACTTGGTGCTGATGGCGGCCGTGGGAGCGGGGTTCACGTCGGGCGTGTCTCTCTGGCGCTGGAGCTACTAGCCTGTCGGTAGCGCTGGCACCGTCTGCTCTGCACTGCCCGCCCGTATGAGCTTCTGGGAAACCGTGCTCGACCTTGTCATACTGGCCGGATTCTTCCTGCTCATTCTTGGCAGCGGGGTGGTTGCTACGAACATCTACTGCAAGTTCGCTTACAACAGCTGCGAAGAGTGCGGGAGCATGAACGCGAAGCGCCGGAGCCATTGCAGAAAATGCGGTGCCGGAATCGCCTGAAGCTCCGTTCCCCCGGCATTGTCCCCTATCTCTAGTAGAATGGTAGGGATTGAGGATGGATGTATCCGTCAAAGGGGAGTACGCTCTTCGGGCAGTCTTCGAACTGTCCCGTCACGGCGCGCCCGAGCCTATCAAGATTGCGCGAATCGCCGAAAGCCAGAAGATCCCTCAGAAGTTCCTGGAACTGATCCTGGCCCAGCTCAAGCAGGGGGGCTACCTCGGGTCCAGGCGAGGCGCTGAGGGCGGTTACTTCCTGGCTAGGCCTGCAGACCAGATTACGGTCGGGGACATCCTGCGACAGGTCGATGGTCCTTTCCAGCCGTCCAAGCGACCGTTCGAGGACGAGCCCGCGGATTCGCCGCTTCCCGAGATGTGGGACCGCGTGGAGCGGGCGCTTTCCTGCGTCGTCGACCGCACCACATTCGCGGACTTGGTCGAACGCTGGAAGCAGAAGCGGTCCAAGCGCGTTCTAAACTGGCAGATCTAGCCATGGCGCGCATTTACAACGACAACTCGCTGGCAATCGGCGGCACCCCGCTGGTGCGGCTGGGCCGCGTCACCGACGGTGCCAAGGCAACCGTGCTGGCGAAGATCGAGGCACGGAATCCGGCCTATTCGGTGAAGTGCCGCATCGGCGCTTCCATGGTCTGGGATGCGGAACAGCGCGGGGTGCTCAAGCCCGGCATGGAACTTGTCGAGGCGACGAGCGGCAACACCGGCATCGCGCTGGCCTTCGTTGCGGCCGCGCGCGGCTACAAGCTGATGATCGCCATGCCCTCCAACTACAGCCTGGAGCGGCGGAGAGTTCTCAAGCTGCTCGGAGCCAAATTGGAGCTAACGCCCGAGGAAGACGGCATGTACGGCGCCGTGGAGCGGGCCGAGGAACTTGCGAGGGAGAACCCGGGGCGGTTCGTGATGCTGCAGCAGTTCCAGAACCCGGCCAACCCGCGTATCCACTACGAGACGACCGGCCCTGAAATCTGGGACGACACGGATGGAGACGTCGACGTGCTTGTTTCGGGAATCGGCACGGGCGGAACCATCAGCGGGATTTCCAAGTACTTCAAGAAAAGACGGAACAAGCAGATTCTCAGCGTCGGCGTGGAACCCGAGTGCAGCCCCGTGATTCGCCAGCACCTGGCGGGCGAAGACCTCCAGCCCGGCATCACGGCGATCCAAGGCATCGGAGCCGGATTCATTCCAGACACCCTGGACATGGACGTCGTGGATAGAGTCGAGGGCGTCTCCGACGAAGAGGCCATCGAGTACGCCCAGCGTCTCGCTCGCGAGGAGGGTCTATTGAGCGGCATTTCCTGTGGCGCAGCCGTTGCCGCGGCCTGCCGTTTGGCGCGCGACCCGGAGTTCGAGGGAAAGACAATTGTCACGATCCTTCCCGACGCGGGCGAACGGTACCTGAGCAGTCCGCTGTTCAACGGGATCAGCTGACGCCGTCAGTGCTCTAATGTGAGTCCAGCGATGGGCCTCGTCCAGATCGAATCGTCACGGCGGCCTCGGGCGCGGCTTCCGCAGTGGCTTCGCAAGCCGGACACGGACTTCCGCGCCTTGCATGACCTCAAGGTCGAACTGCGCAGTCGAGGCCTGCACACGGTTTGCGAATCGGCCCGCTGCCCCAACATCCACGAGTGCTTCTCCCGCAAGGCCGCGACGTTCATGATCCTGGGCAATACCTGCACCCGCACTTGCGGGTTCTGCGCCGTGCCGCAGGGCGTACCCGACGCGCTCATGAGAAGCGAGCCGGACCATGTCGCCGAGATGGCGCAACGCATGGATCTTCGGCACGTGGTGATCACGAGCGTTAATCGCGACGACCTGCGCGACGGAGGATCGGCACACTTCGCAGCAACGGTCCGCGCGGTCAAGCGCGCGGTCCCGGCAGCTCGAGTCGAGGTGCTCGTGCCGGACTTCCTGGGCGACCTCGAGGCCGTGGCGCGCGTTCTCGACTCCGGCTGCGACGTGTTCAACCACAACATGGAGACCGTCCGTCGGCTCTATTCCAAGGTGCGTCCGCAGGCGGTCTACCGGCGGTCACTCGATGTGCTGCGATTCGCGCGACGCCGGGCTCCTGGGACGCTGACCAAGTCCGGCTTGATGGTGGGTCTCGGCGAATCTATCGATGAAGTCCGTGGCTTGCTCCGGGACCTGCGTGCAGCGGAAACAGATGTCGCCACGATCGGCCAGTATCTCCAGCCGAGGAGACGGCGGCTTCAAGTCGAGGAGTATGTCACTCCCGAGACATTCGACGACTATCGGGAGTACGGCGAGTCGATCGGATTTCGCGCGGTCTTCAGCGGCCCTCTTGTACGGAGTTCGTACATGGCCGAGTCTGTCGAGGCGCAAGCGCTGAGCCGGGAATGAGCCGGGGCCTGTCGATGAGCGCGAAGACGGCTTCGGCCATCGTGGCCGCCTTGGTGTGCGGCCTGGCGCAAGTCCTGGTCTTTCCGCGGTTCTCTTGGGACTGGCTCGCGCCGGTTTGCCTCGTGCCATTGCTGCTGGTCTTGCACGACCAGCCTCCCAAGTTGCGCTTCGCGCTCGGATGGCTGTCGGGTGCAGTGTTCTGGGGCGGCACCTGCTACTGGATCTATCCTGTGATGCGCGACTACGCCTCGATCGCGCCCGCGATTGCCGGACTGCTTTTTGTCGCCTTCTTCACGGTGAAGGCTTTCCACGCGGGCGCATTCGCGCTGGCTGCCGGTCGCGTTTTGCAACGCCCTTGGGCTCTGCCAGCCATCGCTGTCCTGTGGGTGGGGATCGAGGGCAGCCACCAGTACATCTTCTTCACTTGGACGCAGATTGGAAACGCCTCGCTCGATTTCTGGGTGCCGCATGTGCTGCGGCTCGCTCCATGGACGGGAATCTACGGGCCGTCCCTCGTGTTCGCTCTGGCCAACGCCGCGATCGCCCTGGCGATCCTGCAACGGTCGCTTCGCCCTCTCGTCGCTCTTGCTCCGTTGCTGGGGATTTTCCTGCTGCCTCCGCTCCCCCGGTCCGGTGGCGGGTCCGAGACGGCAAGGCTCGTGCAGCCGAACGTCCACCCGGATCTCCTCAAGACGAACTGGCTGGCCGAGAACGGAACCGGACATCTTGCCAAGATGCTCGAGATGTCTCGGGCGCCGGCGGACGGCGACCGGCCGTCCCTCGTCGTGTGGCCGGAGTATCCGGTTCCCGCATACTACTTCGACGACCCCGGATCGCGCGCCTTCCACGAGCGCGTCGCGCGCGAGTCCGGAGCGAGCTTCATCTTCAACACCATCTCGTTCGAGGACGGGGACCGGGGGCGCCCGCAGAACTCCGCCGTGACCCTCGACCGCACGGGCAAGCGCCAATCCGACTACTCGAAGATCCATCTGGTTCCGTTCGGAGAGTTCGTTCCGTGGCCGTTTCACTACTTCGTAGAGAAAATCACGCTTCAGGCCGGGATGTTCCGTCCGGGAACGCGAATCTCGGTTGCGAGCGTCGAGGGGAGGGGCATGGGAACATTCATCTGCTACGAGTCCGTGTTCGCCCGTTCGATTCGCAAGTTCAGCGCGGCCGGTGCCGAGTTGCTGGTCAACATCTCGAACGACAGCTGGTACGGACGGAGCGCCGCTCGCGAGCAGCACCTCTCGGTCGTGCGCATGCGCGCAGTGGAGAACGCCCGGTGGATCTTGCGAGCGACGAACGACGGCGTGACGTCAGCGATCGGCCCTTCGGGCCGGGTCGAAGCTGCGTTGCCGTCCTACGAGCAAGGCACGCTGGACGCCCCATTCGACTACCGGTCCGACCGAACGGCCTTCGTGCGGTTCGGCGAATGGCTTTGGTGGCTGTGCCTAGTAGCAGCTGCGGGATCGCTCGTTTGGGCGCGGCCCGTCCAGAGGCGAAGCGAGGGCGGGATCGCCACGCGGTTCGGTACCTTCCGTACGTGACGGGACTCGCGAACCAGACCGCAACGCACGGAGGAGGTGCCAAGTCTCGGCTGCAGAGTGTCCATGCGGCCGCTCAATCCACCGAGCAGCGATGCCTTGCTACTCGGTCGGCGGGCCGGGAATAGGCTGTCTCCGAGGCGCGGCCAGCCCACTGCCATGGTCTGCGATAATGCGAACAGAACGCTCCGAGAAATGATTCTTGACGAACTGCAGCGTGAGTTCGAATTGACGCGTGCCCGCGCCCACGTAGTCCGGGGGTATCTTTGACGTTCCCGTCGGCAGGAACCACCTCGCGGAAATAGAGAAGCGCATCTCGGACCCGTCATTCTGGCACGACTCCGCCCAGAGCCAGTCGGTCTTGCGAGAGCGAAAGCGACTGGCCCGGATCATCGAGACGGACGAGGAAATTGAAGGCGCCGTCTCCGATATCGAGGCGTACCTGGAACTCGCCGGAGAAGGCGAGCCGGTCGAAGACGAGTGCGAGTCTGCGCTGAAGTCTCTCACGGATCGCTTGGACCAGATCGAGACCGAATCCCTGCTAGGCGGCGAGCATGATCACTCCAACGCCATCGTGACGCTCAACGCCGGCGCTGGCGGCACCGAGGCGCAGGACTGGGCGCAGATGCTGCAGCGGATGTACATGCGCTGGGCCGAGCGGCGGGGCTTCAAGAGCGAGGTCTCTGACATGCAGGTCGGGGAAGAGGCGGGCATCAAGTCGGCGTCCCTGATTCTCAAGGGCGAGAGCGCCTACGGCATGATGCGCTCGGAGGTCGGCGTCCACCGCCTGGTGAGAATCTCGCCATTCGATTCCAACGCGAGGCGGCACACCTCGTTTGCGTCGGTCTTCGTATACCCGGAGATCGAGGACGAGATCGAGATCGACATTCGACCTGACGACCTGCGCATCGACACGTACCGAGCGAGCGGTGCCGGCGGGCAGCACGTCAACATGACAGACTCCGCAGTTCGCATCACGCACCTTCCGACCAATATCGTCGCGCAGTGCCAGAACGAGCGTTCTCAGCACAAGAACAAGGCGACCGCGATGAAATTGCTGCGCGCGCGGCTGTACGATCTCGAGTTGCGGAAGAAGCGATCGGAAACGGACAAGATCGAATCATCCAAGCTCGGGATCGATTTCGGCAGCCAGATCCGCAACTACGTCCTGGCTCCATACCGCCTCGTGAAGGACCTGCGCAGCCAACTCGAGTTCGGCGACGTGGACCGGGTGCTCGATGGCGACTTGGATCGCTTCATGCATGCCTTCCTGGTTTACGAGAAGACGGGGAAGACAGTCCCGAAGGCGGCCTAGACGGGGAATCTTGTCGTCGCTAGCCTGAGTCGGCCGCTCAGGGTCGCTCCTGCAACCTGAGCGGAGCGGATTCGAGGCCCTTGGTGCGAATTGCGGAGGTCGCATGTGTTCGATCGGGAGCGCGAGCAACTCTCCAGTCCTCGGAGGAGGCTGCAGTTGTGCACCGCAAGAGCTCGCGACTCTCAAGCGAACATTCTGAAACTGAGACGGTTTGGCTGCGGAACCGGCGAGTAGGAGGAGCCGCTCCTAAGTCCCTCGTTCGGAGCAGAGACGAAGCGTCCGGAGGAATTCTCCCGCGAATCAGGACCGCAGAACGGGAGAGATCGGAGTGACACCGCAGGTAAGGCGAGCGGGTCCCGGTGTGCGTCGTCATCGCAATCCGCAACCTAGAGATTCTCCGGAGCGCGGGCTTGCCTTCCTCGGTGCATCGATATCTAATGTACGCATGCGTCGAACGCTCGTCTCGATCTGTTGGATCGTCCTTCTAGTCCCCCTCTCGCAAGCGCGAGTGATGACAGTGGAGGTCTCTGGACGCGACACCGTCTTGAACGGAAAGCCGTTCGGCTTGGCTGGCTCGTACGAGAGGATCGCCGGCACCATCCGCTACGCGGTCGATCCGGACAACCCCGCGAACCGAATCATCACCGACATCGCCCTGGCCCCTCGCAACAGTGACGGCGAGGTCGAATTCTCCGCGCCCTTCTTCATGCTGAAGCCGGCCGATATGGGGCGAGCGAACGGGGCTGTGCTCTACGAGGTGTCGAATCGCGGACGCAAGAGCATGCTGAGCTTCTTCAATCTCGCGGCGGGGAGCGTCGATCCCCGCGAGGAGAAGCACTTCGGCGACGGGTTCCTGATGGACGAGGGCTACACTCTCCTCTGGCTTGGATGGCAGTTCGATCCGCCGCTCAATCCGGACCTGCTCCGGCTCGAAACGCCTATTGCGACTCGGGACGGGAAGTCGATTCGCGGTCTCGTCCGGAGCGATTTCGTGGTTTCGGATCGAACGTCCACGCATTCGCTCGCAGATCGCAGCCATGTCCCGTACCTTGCCGCCGATCCTGCAGCCGCCGAGAATGTCCTTACTGTGCGCGACGCTGCCGACGGGCAGCGACAGGCCATCCCGCGCGATCGATGGAAGTTCGCTCGCATGGAGAACGGCAGGCCGGTACCCGACATGGGGACAGTCTGGCTCGACGGGGGCTTCGAGGCCAACAGGATCTACGAGGTCGTGTACGTCTCGGAGAACCCGCCCCTCGTCGGCCTCGGTCCGACCGCTGTGAGGGATGCCGTCTCCCACCTCAAGTACGACGGGTCGGAATCCCTCGGCATTCCGAACGACGCGATCGATCGCGCGATCTCGTTCGGGATCTCGCAGAGCGGGCGGTTCCTAAGAACGTTTCTCTACTACGGCTTCAACGAGGACGAGAAGGGACGGATCGCGTTCGACGGCGTCATGTCGCATGTCGCCGGAGGAGGGCGGGGCAGCTTCAACCACCGGTTCGCCCAACCGTCCCGCGACGCCCATCCCTACATGAACTTCCTCCATCCGACGGACATCTTCCCGTTTACCGACAAAGCGCAGCGCGATCCGGAAACGGGGCGGACGGACGGCATCCTGACGCACAAGCTCGACCGGAAGTTCTGGCCGAAGATCTTCTATACCAACTCGTCCTACGAGTACTGGGGACGCGCCGCTTCGCTCATCCACACCGATATCGATGGTTCGCGGGACATCGAGCACTTCGACAATGTCCGCGCTTTTCTGTTTTCCAGCACGCAGCATGGACCGAGTTCCTTTCCGCCCGGAATCACTCTCGGGCAGCAGAAGGCCAATCCGCTCGATTTTCGGTGGGCGATGCGTGCGCTGCTGCATGCCATGAGCCGCTGGACGGCAGACGGTACGGAGCCTCCCGGCAGCCGCCATCCCCGGATCGCTGATTCCACCCTCGTGCATCCGGAGAAGCTCGGCTTTCCCGAAATCCCCGGAGTCAGCACTTCGACCCGGGTCCACAGGGCATATCGGGTGGACTACGGTCCGCGGTTCGTTGCGGAAGGAGTCGTGACGCGCGAGCCTCCCGCAGTCGGAAAGCCGTTCCCCATGCTGGTGCCGTCGATCGATAGCGACGGAAACGACGTGCCCGGCGTGCGGATGCCCGAACTGCAGGCGCCGCTGGCGACATACACGGGTTGGAACCTGTTTAACGCCCGCTCCGGGCCGACCCACGAGATTTCGAGCATGGTTGGTTCGTACATACCCTTCCCTCGCACGCGGGCCGAGCGGGAAGCCACCAAGGATCCGCGTCCTTCGATCGAGGAGCGCTACACAAGCAGGGCCGAGTACCTGGGTCGCGTCGCCGAAGCGGGGCTCGCCTTGATCGGGGAGGGGCTGGTTCTCGAGCGGGACCTGCCCGCCATAGTCCACAACGCTGCCAGGCACTGGGACTACCGGATGGGAGATTCCTCCGACTCCGAAGCCAGCCGTTGATCGCGCAGTTGCTGGCGCACAGGGGCCCGCGGCTCGGAGATCGATCCGTGTTGCGCAATGGATGCCTTGTCAGTGCGGCATCGCGATGTCCGGCGGAACGGCCAGCGGTTCCTGGCGGCTAGCTCGTAGGCCGGGAGCACGGCCCGCATCAAGCCGAGCTCGCAATGATCGCCCTGCTGCTCGAGAAAGTGCTTTGCCTCGTGGGCTGCGACCCGAGCCAGCGCCCGCCCGATGGCGTTCGCGTTGTTCGGTTCGCCGAGATACCTGATCAAGGCACCGTGGAATACCTCCAGCCGCGGCTCGATGCGGCCTCTCCGACGGTAGGCCAGACCCAGCACTTCTTCGAGGCCCTCGGGCGGTTCGCGCTTGATCGCAAGCCGCATGCGAGGGACGTCGGATGCGCACCTTTGGAATTCGATGCGCGCTACCTGGCCTCCCATCAGGGACTGGAACTCTCTCAGCACGGCTGCCCGGACGGGCGTCGTGAGGAGGGAAGCGCTGTCGTCCATGCAAATCTGCCACCTAACTCCGGCGACGCTGGGGGTCGCCAGTACGAGGAGCAGACCTGCGACGATCTTAACCATTCCTTAATCTGGTTAATCATAGTGCAACAATTGGCAACGGTCAAGGAATGAACGGCAATGTAGGGTCCGCCGTGACGGCGGGCCGGAAGCAATGGGAAGTGCAGGTGCGCTAGTCGGACGCGAATCGGTTCGATCGCTTCCAAGTCACCCAAGCTAGGCCGAGCGCGATGCCCGCCGGCGGAATGGCGAGCACGAGGATGCCTCGCTTCAGCGAGTCGATTGCGCGTCCCTTTTGAAACGCGGCCGTCTCGCGGCACATGGGGCATCCTTGCCCGGGGGACACCGCGGGCATGGCGAGCAGAAGGCCTAGCGCGAGCAGGGCGAGAAACGGGTGCCTGGAGCGTATGTCCCGCGGTGCCCGGCGTGTCACGGTCGCAGATCCAGCAGCCGGAAGCTGTCGGGGAAAAAGTACCCGCACATGATCATGATGCAGGCGACCGCAGGAGTAACCACGATCCACGACAGCCCCGGGTGGTCAAACTTCAGGTGCATGAAGCACGCCATGATCATGGCGGCCTTGATCAGCGACAGCACCATCAGGATCGCCAGCATGGTCATGGGTCCGGCCATCTGCACGTAGGCCAGCACGACTTCCAAGGCAGTGAATGCCAGCAGCCCGACCCAGATCTTGTTGAACAGCGGGACATGGCTGTCCTCGTAAACCGGATCCGCTGGGAGCACGTACGGAGCGGCCCCCGCGGCTTCGGCAGATCCCGCCGCCGCGCTGGGGCCCGCTGCCAGGGCCGGATAGAATCGCCAAGCGAGGTACCCGAAGCAAGTCACGCCCATCAGGGCCGCGAACATTGCCAGAAAGAGGTTGTCAAGTGTCGCGGTCAGCGAGCCGTGGGCGAGTTGGACGCCGGCGACGTAGAAGCCCCACGCGCCCAGTGCCAGGCAAAACAGGTAACCGATCAGGGATAGCAGCATGGCTTTCTCTCGCTTAGTCGACTGCTGTGGACAAGAGGTAGATCATCGGGAAGACGAACATCCAGACGAGGTCGACGAAGTGCCAGTACAGGCCGGCGACCTCGATGTCTTCGGGGAGCCACTTGCCTCGCCGGTAGCCGAGCGCGACTACCCCTAGGTAGACCACGCCCGAGAGGACGTGGAACATATGAAGGCCCGTGATCCCGAAAAAGGTCGCCCCGAACAGCGGCGTGCCGTACGGATTGGACCAAGGGTACATTCCCTCGTCGTGCATCAGATGCAGCCATTCGTACCCGTGGAGGACCACGAACGTCATCCCCAGGACGGCCGTGGCCAGGATCCACTTCACTGCCTTGCGCCGCGCTCCGTGATGGGCGGCGGAGACAGCGTAGACCATCGTCAGGCTGCTGGACAGCAGCACAAGGGTCATGACCGTCGAGAAGACGATCGACGGGAAGAAGTGGAACGGCGTCGGCCAGTCGTTGGACGCACGGACGAAGCTGTACGCCACGAGCAGCGCCGAGAAAGTCAGCGTGTCCGAGACGATGAACAGCCACATCCCGAGTTTCTTTTGGCCGACTGCGAGCGGCGTGCCGCCGCCCTGCCATGTCGGTTCGGCCATTGCGGCCGCGTGCCCTTCCGACATCCGGTTACCTCCAGAACAACAGTAGTCCCAGGATGTAAATCCACAGGATATCCATGAAATGCCAGTACAGTGCAGCCGCTTCGACGGCTGCCTCCCGCGTCGGCCAGGCCCGTCCGCCCCGCACGCGCGCCCAGATGTAGCCGAGCGCGCAGACGCCGCCGATCAGATGCGCTCCGTGCCCTGCCGTGAGCAGGTAGTAGAACGAGTTCGCCGGGTTCGACGCCAGGTAGATGCCTCGGGCGACGAGTGCTTGCCAGCCGAGAAGCTGGCAGGCCAGGAAGCTCACGCCCAGCAGCGCGGAGATGTTCACCCACAGACGGAGCCCGTCCGGGCTGCCTTCGAGCAGATGCCTGCGAGCGCGCTCCATCGTCAGGCTCGACGCCAGCAGGATCATCGTGCTGGCGTACAGTACAGGCGGCAGCGCGAACGGCTGCCAGTCGCCTGACAGGCCCTGCCGCACGATCATCGCGCTGGTCAGAGCGGCAAAGAACATGAGTATTCCGCCCATCCCAACCCAAACGGCTAGCTTGTAGCGCTGGACGACGCGCTCGTTGCGATCCGGGCCGTCCCACCCGCCTTTGGGCTCGGGCGGCAGGGTGACGAAGTTGCCGCCGGCCGGCCTGGCTCGGACGGGCGCTTCGACGGGTGCGAGTGTTGCGGCCATGGCGCTAGTCTCCGGCTGCCGGCTGCGCGTTGTAGACCGCCTTGTCGTCGTTGCACTGCATGGCAAAGTCGCGCTTGGCGCCCGGCAGGCTGAAATCATACGCGCCGCGGTAGACGTGGGGCACTTTGCCGCCGAAGTTGTCATGCGGTGGAGGTGTCGGGATCGCCCATTCGAGAGTCGTGGCCTCCCACGGGTTGTCCTCTTTACAGACCGCCCCCTTGAGGAGGCTGCGCAGGAAGTTGTAGAGGAAGAGGAATTGCCCCAGAATTGTCAGGATAGCCGCCACCGTGATGAAGTACTGCAACTCTGCTGCGCCGGTCGTGCCGAGGAAGTCGACGCCCGTGATCTCCGCGTAACGGCGCGGGTGCGGCAGCATGCCCAGGTAGTGCATCGGCCCGAAGATCGCGTACACGCCGACGAATGTGATCCAGAAGTGAATCTTGTTCAGCCGCTCATCCATCAACCGGCCGAACATCTTCGGGAACCAGAATGTGAACCCGGAGAACATGCCGAAGATGGCGGCGACTCCCATGATCAGGTGGAAGTGCGCTACCACGAAGTACGTGTCGTGGAAGTACAGGTCGATGGTCGGCTGTCCCAGGAAGATGCCCGACAGACCGCCGGTAACGAACAGCGAGACGAATCCAATGGCGTACAGCATCGGGGAGGTGAATCGGATCTTCCCGCCCCACAGGGTTCCGATCCAGTTGAACGTCTTGATGGCCGACGGCACCCCGATGCACATCGTCAGGATCGAGAAAACGAAGGCCGAGTATGGACTCATGCCGCTGACGAACATGTGGTGGCCCCAAACCACGAAGCCCAGCAAGCCGATCGCCCCGATCGCGAGGACCATCGCCTTGTAGCCGAATACCGTCCGGCGGGCGAACGTCGCGAGGACGTGCGAGGTCACCCCCATGCCCGGGAGGATCGCGATGTAGACCTCCGGGTGTCCGAAGAACCAGAACAGGTGCTGCCAGAGGATCGGGGAGCCGCCCGCGTGATCAATTACCTTGTCGCTGACGACGAGCCCGGCGGGAACGAAGAAGCTCGTGCCAACGTTGCGGTCCATCAGCAGGAGCACTCCAGCCGCCAGCAACACGCCGAACGCCAGCAGGCCCAGGATGGCCGTCACGAACCATGTCCAGCAGGTCAGCGGAAGCCGCATCATCGTCAGGCCCTTGGCGCGGAGGTCGAGCGTCGTCACGATGAAGTTGAGCGCGCCGAGCAACGAGGCGATGCAGAAGACCGCGATCGACGCGATCCAAAGATCCTGACCGATGCCTTGGACGGTCGCTTCCGGCAGCGCGCTCAGCGGCGGGTAGGCTGTCCATCCGGACATCGGCGCCCCGCCTTGGACGAAGAAGGCGGCCATCAGCAGCAGGAACGATACGAACGTGGACCAGAAGGACAGCATGTTCAACCGAGGGAACGCCATGTCCGCCGCACCGATCTGAATCGGCAGGAAGTAGTTGCCGAAACCTCCCTGGGGCGCGGTGGTCAGCACCATGAAAACCATGACCGTGCCGTGCATCGTGAGCATCGCCAGGTAGAATTCAGGCGTCATCACGCCTTCCGGCGCCCCGACAGGGAAGAGTGTTCCCAGCAGCGGGATGGACTCGCTCGGCCAGACCAGCCGCAGCCGCACCAGCAGGCTCAGGAACATGCCGACGAAGACCGCGACAATGGCCAGCAGGATGTACTGGATCCCGATCACCTTGTGGTCGACCGAGAAGATGTACTTCCAGATGAAGCTCTTCGGCTCCGGGTGGCGGTGCACCTCGGTGTAGTCGGCGACTTCCGGGGAAACCTGAACTTCCGTCATGTCATCAAATCCTCAACGCCGCGTCCCGATCAGAACAGGTAGGATGCCTGCTCTTCGATCCAAGCGTCGTACTCCTCCTGGCTCACCACGTGCAGGAAGCTGCGCATCTTGTAGTGCCCCAGACCGCACAGTTCGGAGCAGACGATTTCGAAGATCCCTTCCTTCTCCGCATTGAATGCCAGCTTGCCGACCAGGCCGGGCACGGTATCCAGCTTGATGCGGAGCTCGGGGACGAAAAAGTTGTGCAGCACGTCCTTGGACTTGAGCAAGACCTCGACGTCCTTGTTCACAGGAACCCGCATCTCCGGGACCATGATGTCATCGGCGCCCCCGGAACCGCTGCGGTCCAGTCCGACCGGATTGCCCGCCGCGTCGTCGATCAGGCTGATGTCGGTCGGTCCGAACTCGTTGTCGGGCCCCGTGTACCGCATGTTCCAGACGAATTGCTGGCCCGTGACTTCCACGACCAGACGGTCTTCCGACTGCTGCACCGCCTTCTGTTCGATGAATCGAGTCTCCGCCCAGACCGTGTAGCCGTACAGCGCCAGACCCACGAAGATCACTGCTGCGGCGACCGTCCAGAGGATCTCGAGCTTGTCGCTTCCATGTGTGTCGGAAGCCGGCTCGTCGGATTTGCGGCCGTATCGCCAGACCGCGTACCCTAGGGCTACCTGCGCCAGCAGGAAGATGACGCCGGTAAAGACCAGGGTGATCATGAACGTGCTGTCGATCTCGCGGCCTAGGGCCGTGATCGGCTCCGGCATCCACCAAGTCTGGGTAACGAACGGGATCGACAACGCGAGCGTGATGGCCCAGACAACGATTGCTAGCAGTAGACCCATGGAAGGCTCAGACCTCGTATGCGGAAATTCGCGGGATATTAGATCTCCGCGTGCCCCTCGAACATCTCAGGGCCGTCCCTGAGAAACCCAGTGTAGCAATTCCAGCGATCCGGATTCGGGAGTCCGGGTTGCCCGGCAACTGCGGACCGCCCAGGTCGCCGCGTCGCCTCCAGTGCTCGCGAATCAACCTGCGGCGGCGCTTCTTGCTCCGGTCCTTCCCGCACTGGCTTGAAAGGCGCCGCTCCGGCCTGCCTTGGCGGCCGGCTAGGGGCCAGGTGCGCCGTCTTCGTCGGAGGTGAATCTGCGCAGCTCCTCGACGACTGCGGCTGGGCCACGCTGGCGATACAGTTGCGAGAGGCGCTGCTCCTCGACGGAGACCGGCACTGAATCGAGCAGAAGGGACTCCTCCAAGGCAGCGCGGCTCGGCACCCACACGCTCTCGTCGTCCAACTGGACGCTTCGGACGTAGGCGCTCATCGCCTCGATTTCCATGCTCCCGGATGCTCCGGAGGGTCGGATCTCGAATCGCCCGCCCGCTCCGGTCTCGAAGCGTTGGCCGGCCGCCAGGCGCGTCTCGCCTTCGACAGGAGCCGATCCGACCGAATAGGCCTTGCCTGCGCGGTCATGGACGAGCCAGCCGAGTTCGAACCGGCGGACGCCGCGTCCGGCGCGATTGCGGAGCAGGATGCGCGGAGCGTCCGAGACGGTCCCGGTCACCAGCGCCGTCCCCCGTTCCAGGATCAACGGAGCTTCCGAGTCCTGCACAAATGCAAATTGAATTTCTCGGGGCGACCCGAAGGCACCGGCCGTGGCCGGTCCCTCTCCTCCAAGACGGACATCGAGCCTGGGCCGCCCGGCCTGCCTGCGGAGGCTCGCCTGCATCGCCGAAGCCAGTTCGTCCCTCCCGCCGGCCCGCCACCGGGTCAGGAAGAACTCCCGGTCGCGACGCGCCTCCATTTCGCGGACCCTCATCTTGCGCGCCGAGTCCAGCCGGTCGGGTCCAGCCGCGGCGAGCGTGTCGAACAGCACTGCGTCTGCCGCGATCCGCACCACCGGTCCTGGCGGAAGTGGTAGCGGTCTCAACATCCGCAGATTGACGTGGACCTGGAACTCCTCACCCCGCGGCGCATGAAGGCTCGGTATCGAGACAGCCGCCCGGCCGCCCATCATCCGCTCGTGGGCATTGACGGCCAACGTCATCGCGCGCACCGCGTTGCCGCCTTCGTGACGGAATCGGATCGATCCCGCAAGCTCGATCACAAGGGCGCCACCTCGCGGCTCGAACTCGCTTTGGTCGAAGTCGGTGGCCACCACCCGAAGCGGCACGCCGTCGGGAATCTCGACCGCGATCTTCGGATCGGCTTCCGACCCGGACTGCGCCGTTGCCGCCACACACGCGAGCGTTGCCGCGAGCGCGAGACCAAGACAGCTGCAAGAAGAGCGTTTCATGGCATGTAGTAGTCCGTAACGGTCATGACGCCGGACCCCGGATGGAACGATCGGACGCTCAACGTGCCTTCTGCGGTTACCTGCGCTTCCATCCCCTCATAGAAGACCGGCACCTGCATAGGTGATTGGCTCGGTTCCGCTTCGGCCTGCCGGGATGGCGGGGCCTCGGGGCTGCCGTCTGGCAGGACCAGGACGACGGCGATCGCGGCTGCGGCCAAGCCTGCCGTTGCCGTCCAGCGCCAGTCGCGTTCTCTCGTGGCGGGACCGGTCGCATGCGCGGCCTCGACCCGAATGCGATGGGCGAGGGCTTTGAAGTCCGCTTCCGGTACCGGGGACTCCGCCAGCAGTTGGGCCCTGACGCGAGAGTGGGCCGAGACGATGGCAATGCATTCCGGGCACTTCGCGACGTGCCGGCCAATCAGCCACCGCTCCCAGGCCGCCAGGTCCTCAGCCGCGAAGAGGCTCAGCTTGCGCTCGTCCGGATGCCGGTTCGATGTACTCATAGCTCTCGACCATCCCGGTATTTCCTGAACTTGATCCGGGCGTTTGCGATATGCGAGCGCACGGTCGCGGTAGAGCAGCCCATCGCCTCGGCCACCTCGGATGCCGGCATGTCCTCGACATCGCGCAGCACAAGAGCCGTCCGCTCGCGCGCCGATAGCAACTGCAGGCCATCCTCGATCCACGAGCGCGTTTCGCCGCGCAAGACCCGCTGTTCCGGGCTCTCCGCCTTGGCTGGCGGTGCTTCGTCGAGTTCTCCGAACGTCACGCGGCCCCGCTTCCTGACGAAATCCAAGGCCGTGTTCACCGCAATCCGATTCAGCCACTGGACGGCCTTGCGGTCATCCTTCAGCTGAGCCTTGCGGCTCAGCGCCTTGACGAGCGCTTCTTGGGTCAGGTCTTGCGCGTCGGGCACGTTGCCGACGATGCGGTAGACGAGCCGGAACATCCGACGCATATGGGAGTCGAGCGTGCCGCCGTCCGGCGGCTCGCCCGCTCGCCCGTCGGCCGACGGGCTGTCTTGCCGATCAAGCGCCATCGGCGGCGGCCTGAAGCATGGCACGGCGATTGAGTCCATGCGTGTACCGGTCTCCCCACATGTCTAGACGAAGAATGCCGCGCATGCGTGCAAGCTCGATTCGGATTATCGACCCTTCAGGACCCGAATGCACGGGCCCTTCAGTGTCGCAGTGCGCGGCAGGCCGGCCTGTAAGCGCAAGCATGATCGGAATGGCCTGGTTGATACACTCGAATTCTAAGCATGCAGGTAGCCTCGCGTATCGACCGAATGATCGGCGAAGGAGCGTTCGAAGTTCTGGTCCGCGCCCGCGCCCTCGAGGCGCAGGGCCGGGACGTCGTCCACATGGAGATCGGCGAGCCCGATTTTCCGACGCCGCCCAACATCGTGGCCGCCGGCCGGAAGGCCCTCGCGGACGGATATACCAAGTACGGTCCGACGCAGGGGGACCCGGAACTCCGGGAGGCCGTGGCGGACTACATCTCCTCGACGCGGGGCATTCCGGTCGACGAATCTCGGATCGTGGTCACGCCCGGCGCGAAACCGATCCTGTTCTACTCGATGCTCGCGCTGCTCGAGCCCGGCGACGAGGTGCTCTATCCCAATCCGGGCTTCCCGATGTACGAGTCGGTGATCGGCGCGTGCGGGGCGAAACCGATTGCCGTCCCGCTGCTCGAGGACCGCGGCTTCTCGATCGACCTGGATCGCTTCGAGGAATCGCTGACGGACCGAACTCGATTGATCATCCTCAACACTCCGCAGAATCCGACCGGGGGCACGATACCGCCCGAGGACCTGCGTGCGATCGCGGAACTTGTCGTCGACAAGGATCTGGTCGTCCTGTCGGACGAGATCTACAATCTCATCGCGTTCGACGAGAAGCCGACGTCGATCGCGTCAATGGACGGCATGGCTGACAAGACAATCATTCTCGACGGCTTCTCCAAGGCCTACTCGATGACCGGATGGCGCATCGGCTACGGCGTGTTTCCGAACTGGATGGTCAATGCGATCTGCATGCTGCAGGTGAACTGCTCCTCGCACACCGCGAGCTTCACGCAAAGAGCGGCGATCGAGGCGCTGCGCGGGCCGCAAGACAGCGTCAACACGATGGTCGACGAGTTCCGTCGCCGTCGAGACGTCATCGTCTCCAGGCTCAATTCCATTCCCGGCGTACGGTGCGCGAAGCCCGGAGGGGCATTCTACGCATTCCCGAACATCTCGGAAACCGGGATCAAGTCAGACGAACTTGCCGAGCGGATTCTCCAAGAGGCCGGTGTCGCGTGCCTCACCGGTACATCGTTCGGCACATACGGGGAAGGCTACCTGCGCTTCAGCTATGCCACGGCGCTCGACCGCGTCGAGGTGGCACTGGGGCGGGTGAAGGATCTGCTGAGCTGAATCCGGCGCCCTGCGCATCTGACCTCCAGCCGGTCCTTGTGACGGCATTCGGCGTGAATCATCCGCGCTCCGGCCGGGCGATGGAAACGGCCTGTTGCTTCGCAGTCCGGGGCGGGACGCAAGATCGCTGATCCGGCTTGCTGCGGATGCTAGGATGGGCGAGTCGGATGAGCCGATGCGTCGCAATAGGATGGGCCGCGGCGCTGGCGCTGGCGGTCCTGGTCGGATCCGCCCAACTGCGAGAGGATCAATGGGATAGGAAGCGCGTGCGCATGGTCCGGGAACAGATCGAGGCCCGAGGAGTTAGCGACCCCGACGTTTTGGATGCGATGCGCGCCGTCCGGCGCGAGCGGTTCGTTCCGGAGGACGTACGCGCCCACGCCTCTGCCGACAGCGCGCTGCCGATCGGCTACGACCAAACCATTTCGCAGCCCTACATCGTGGCTTTCATGACGGAGCTGCTGCAGGTAGAGAGAGACCACAGGGTGCTCGAGGTGGGAACCGGATCGGGCTACCAGACGGCGGTCCTGTCGGCGCTATCGGATCGAGTGTTCAGTCTGGAAATTGTTCCGGAACTGGCAGCTCGCGCCGCCGAGATACTTCACGAGCTCGGATACGGCCGAGCCAACGTGAGGCAAGGCGACGGATATCTCGGCTGGCCCGAGCACTCGCCCTACGATCGAATCATCGTCACGGCCGCCCCGCCGGAGATACCCGGGGCCCTGATCGACCAGCTAGCGGACGGCGGGAGACTCGTCGCGCCAGTCGGGCGGACCTCCGAAACGCAGCGGCTCGTGCTGGTGACGAAAGACGGTGCCGGCAACATCCGGCAAGAGAATCGACTGGCCGTTCGATTCGTGCCGATGGTCCGCGAGGCCGGGACGAACTGAGGGCGAGGCTTCACGCGGTTCCGCCGAAGATGCGAGCCGGACCCGAGCCGTCGAGCGGGCTGGCCGGCTCGGCTCGCCGGGCGGCCAGCCCGATTCCCACGAGCACCGCCCCCAGTCCGACAACGAGGCGTGCCGACACGGGCTCGCTGAAATACCCTGCGCTAGCGGCCACCCCGCTGATAGGCGTTAGGAACGAGAATGCGATCACCGAGCCAGGGGTGTGCTTGCGCAGCAAGTAGACCCAAGCCAGCTGGCCGGCTCCGCCCACCACCACGCCTTGGAATATCAGGGCGGTCCAGATCACCCCGCTCACCTCGGATCGCGGCATCCCGTCCGTGATCGCGAATTCTCCCAGCAAGAAAAGCGGTAGAGATCCGAGCAGGGGCCAGAACACGGCCCTGACGTAGCTGACGCGCAGCACGACCTGGCGCAGGTACACCATGCGGAAGGCCAGCAGGGTCGCGGCACCGACGATCAGGGAATTCCCCAGCTGAGGATTGGGGGCTAGGGAGCTCTGCGTACGGGCTAGGAAGACCCAGGTCACGCCTGCGAACGCGACGGCCAGTCCGAGGGCCCGCCGGGGCGTCAGGCGATCTTCGGGCACGAAGAAAGACGAGACCAGGTTGGCAATGATCGGATACGTGTTGAAAAGGATGGCGACGAAGACGGGGGATGTGTAGTCGGAACCGGTCTGGTTCAGGCTGATTTGCACCGCGAAGATGACGCTTAGCAGCGCGAGCGGACCCAGTTCGTTCCTTCTCGGGCGCAGATCGTCCCCGCGTGCCAGCGAGAACAGGCCGACGCTCGCGCAACCGATCGCAACACGGGTGAATGCTCCCCGCATCGGCGAGAGGGATTGCAGCACCAACTTGATGGCGACGGGGTTCCCGCCTCGCACGGACGCGATGAGCAGGCAGACCAGAATCGAGACGAGCCCCAGCGGCTGCGAGATCTTGGCGGGCTTCGCGGACATGGCCTCTAGGTTCCTCCGGCTCGGACGCGTCCGCCCGTTCGCTCACGGCGGGAGGCCGCGTTAGCCACAAGCGCCAGCCGGAGGCGCTTCCCGGAACAGTAGCTTAGGCGCGAGACCAGAGATCTCGCAGGAACTTCGTTCCGTCGACCGCGATGTCGTCCATCGAGTCTGCCAGGTCCCTCCAGATAGCTGTCGCGGCCGATAGCTCCGGAATATGCGCGTTGAACGACTCGATCGTCATCCAGCGGTCGTAGCCGATCTCCTTGATCGCGGCCATGACCCCGGTCCAGTCGATGTGGCCGCTGCCGGGAGTGCCGCGGTCGTTCTCGCAAGTGTGGACGTGCATCAGGTGCTTGCCGCAGGTCCGGTATGCATCGGCGACGTCCTTGTCCTCGATGTTCTGGTGAAAGGTATCGAGCAGGATTCCGATCCGCTCGCTACCAATCTCCTGCACGAACCGCACAGCGTCCGCAGCCGTGTTCAGGAAATAGGTCTCGAACCGGTTGAGCGGCTCCACTGCCATCGTCACGCCGGCGTCCTTGAGATCCTCGTCGATCGCTTGGTGGAATTCGACGCCCCATTTCCACTCGTCATCGGTCCGGCGACGGCCGGGAAGGTAGCCAACTGGTGAGTGCGTCGGCCCGGCGATCTGGTCTGCGCCCGCCTCTGCTGCGGTTCGGATCACGGTTTTCCAGTGCTCGACCGTTTTCGCGCGAACCGACGGATCGTCGCTAATCGGATTCATGCCGTCCGGGTTGACCGAGCAGAAGTGCACGTTCAGCGCATGCGCCTCGCATGTCCTCCTGACCTCCCCCGTGTCGAGGTCCGCTGGCACGAACACCGGGATCTCAATGCCGTCGACGCCGGCCTCCTTGAGATCCGCGAACGGGTACATGTCCGGCTCGAACGCCCCGGACCAGATCAGCGTGTTGACTCCGAATTGCATTGCGCCTAGGGCCTCCCGAACTCGAAGCCGTCATTATTACAGACCGGGCTTGCCATCGGGCTTCCCCCAGCTGCTGGCCGAGACGACCCCGGTGTGCAGGCCCATGGAGGTGAGCCCTCCATCGAAGCGGGCGTGCTCGACTTTCATGCACCTGTCCATGACGACTTCCAGGCCCGCCCCAATCGCTCGCCGTGCAGCTTCCTCGTGAATGACTCCGAACTGCATCCAGATCACCTTCGCTCCGACCTCGATAGCCTCTTCGACGATGCTTGGAACGTATTTCGGCGCGCGAAAGATATCGACGACCTCCACTGGCCCATCAATCGCTCGGAGAGAGGGGTAGCACCGGCGCCCGAGAATGTCGTCCTCGCGCGGGTTGACCGGAATAATGTCGTATCCGCGATTGGCGAGGTAAATCGCCACGAAATGGCTCGGTCGCATCGGGTTCGCGGAGAGGCCGACTATTGCGACGCGGCGATACCTTCGCAGGATGGCTAGGCGCTGCTGCGGCCCGGCAGACAGGCCGGGCTGCAACCGATCGTCGCTGCTGCCATCGCCCCATGCGGGCAAGCTGCAGAACGGGTCAGGCATTCAGTGAATCCGCAGGCCGTGGCAATCGCTTCCGGCGGTGAATTGCGATCTTAGCAAGAGACTTCGCCCGGGCTGCTGGCGTTATAGATCGGACGGCGGGACCCCCAGAAAATCCAGGGCCTGCGATTCGCGCTACAGCACCCTCCGCATGTCCCCGTCCCGCAACGTGACCTTCTGGCGGTCGAAATGCTCCAGCAAAGGGATCGCGTACTTCCGGCTCACGTCGGCGAGGCCCTTGAACTCGCCCACGTTAATCCGCTGCCCACGCAGTGCGACCAGCCTGTCGCGCAGCGCTCCGATCGCGCTGCCATGGAAGACGAGTTCGTGACTGACCCGGACCAAGACGCCCTCCCGCAATAGCACCGCCAGAATCCGCTGGGCGCGGGCCGCGTCGATCGGAAGGGTGGGCAGGAATTCCTTGAGCGCCGGCACCCGAAGACCTGCCTCCTCGAATGCCGAGACCAGGCGGTCGCGCGCTTCTCGCTCGTCCGCTTGCATACGGATCCGGTGGCTGGCTGCCCGGACCAGCTCGCCATCCAGCACCAGCTTCCCTGAAGCCGACAGGCGCCGCAGGAGTCCGTCGGCGAAGAATTCGGGAGCATTTCCGAATTCGCTGCTGCGAATCGCCTCGACGGGCGCTCCCGCCTTCAGGGGATTGGCGTTGTGGAATTTCGCGAGCGCCTTGATCACGCGATCCTCGGCATCCGCCGTGCGATCCAGAGAACAGACCCATAAGGGCTGCTCGCGGAGTACTTGAACGCCACTGGACACCCGAGCGGCCGCAAGCCATTCCGATTCCCTCCTGCCAGTGATGGCGGTCAGCTCGCTGGCCGCTATCCCGTAAGGACGGCTCTCGCACAGCGATCCGAGGATCCCGGCCGGTTCACCTGCTTCCAGCGCCTCTAGCGCGGGAAGCCAGTCGTCCTTGTGCTTGTGCCTCGGTGCCTGCGGATGAAGGACAGTGCCTCCGGCGATGGTTGTGAGCGGCGAGAACTGCCGCAGGATGAAGGGATCGCCCGAAACGGCGACTAGCGGATTGTCCAAGCGAAGCTGCACGAACCCTTGGCTCCCAGGCGCCAAAACGGTCTGCCGGCCTTCGGCACCGAGAATGTAAGCGCGGCCAACGGTTTCCGATGTCGCCAGATGCACGTGGACCGGTGCGCCGTGCTTGAGCGGTTTCGCGGAGCGGAGCAGTTCGATCCTCGCGTCGAACTGCCGGGTAGAGGCGAATTGCCCAGGTGTCGCGACGCACGTGCCGCGCTCCAATTCGGACTTCGAAACTCCACCGAGGTTGACCGCGGTCCGCTGGCCGGCGAACGCCGCGGGTACGGATTCCCCGTGGACCTGTACGCTGCGGACCCGGGCCTGCCGGCGTCCGGGCAGGATTTCTACCGGATCCTCGACGCGAAGGCGACCGCTCGTCAGCGTACCTGTTGCCACGGTGCCGAAGCCCTTCATGGTGAAGACGCGGTCGACGGGAAGCCGAAGCAGCCCGGAGCTGCTCCGTGGCTTGACGGCCCGGGAGGCCGTAGCGAGCGCGCGCCGCAGTGCGGGCAGGCCATCTCCCGTGGCGCTGCTGACGGGGATCATAGGCGCTCTCGCCAGGAATGAATCCGTCACGAACTCCTCGACTTCGAGCTTGACCAGTTCCAGGATTTCCTCGTCCACCAGGTCGGATTTCGTCAGCGCTATGATGCCGTGGCGGATGCCCAGCAGCCGACAGATCTCGAAATGCTCGCGCGTCTGGGGCATCACTGATTCGTCCGCGGCTATGACCAGCAACACTACGTCGATGCCTCCTGCGCCGGCCAGCATGTTCTTGACGAACCGCTCGTGCCCCGGCACGTCCACGAAGCCGAGTTGCAGCCCTGCCTCGACCTCCAGGCTTGCGAATCCGAGGTCGATAGTGATGCCCCTGCGCTTCTCCTCCTCCCAGCGGTCGGTATCCGTGCCCGTCAGGGCGCGGACAAGCGATGTCTTGCCGTGGTCGATGTGCCCGCTCGTGCCGACGATGACGTTGTGTGAGGCCTCTGTCATGGGAGCGCCTGCTCCAACTGTACCCCGCATGCATTCCGAGCGGATCTCATCGGTGCGGTAGTACGAAACAACCACACTACATGTTGTAGTTAACTGTGCAGGTACATACAATGAGTTCCAATGCGAGAGGCACAATTCAGTCTTCGCCTCGAAGGGCTTGGTGGATGGCCATGAGGCCGCCCCGGTACCGCCGAGCAACACCGAGAATGCAGACGTCCGCAGAATGGTCCAGATCGCCTACGGCCGCCCTTCCGAGGCAGTTCTTGCGGCCGCGGATAGGGACGCGGCGAGCGGCGATTCGAGATCTCTGGCCAGGCTCTGGCGGCAGAAGCCGATCGCCCTCAACCCGGAGGGCGGCGTAGGACTCTTGTTCGACTCGCACGTGGATGCGGACAGCGCACGCACCGCCACGGGACTGACCCGCGGCGGGGACGGAGACGGCGTACGGCTGGGGGAATGAGATCGGCCGGAGCCGGGTCAGCTGTAGTGGCCGCGGCAGTCCATGGGACGATGAGATGCCGTCACCAGTGGTCTCGTTCGAGGCTAACCCTTGGAGTCTTCGCGACATGCGAGGAGACGTGTGGGAGATGGTGCAAGACTGCCGGCACGATGACTACGAGGGGGACATCGGGGCCGCAGCCTACGGTGCATAGTCTAAAGACTGTGCAACGATATATCCTGCCGATCAAGGGAATTCGGGCGATTGCATACAGGTTCCGGCCCACAAAGCCCTTGAGCTGATGGTGGGTGCCGCGTCGCCGGCTCGCTCGCGCCCGGCCGCCTGGATCTTGCAGCTAGCCTGAATTCCCACGGCAGTTCATGATGTGACATTTTGCTTGCCGTTCGTGTCGAAAGCGAAGCGGAGCAGGCGGTTGCCGAGCCATGGGATACGGCATTGCTGCTCGGCGAATCCCTGCTTGACGAGGAACGGATTGTTGGCGCGCCGTCCGAACTGGACGGTGATCGCGTGCTCGTCGATGGTGAGGTCGGCTCTGGCGTGGATGAACTTGCGGAACAGCGTCCGCGGGGCCTGGTGCTGATGGCCATGGCCAATCCGGTCGGCGAGCAGGCGGTACAGGGTGGCAGCCATGACGGTGAGCTGGAGATCGATGTCGATCTTGAGCGGCACCGCGGCGGACAGCGCATCCATGTGGAAGAGGTCGATGGCCTGGGCGATGGCGTTCTCGATCAGCATGCGCCGGGCATAGCGGTCGACCAGCCGGGTCGGCGTTTCGTGCATCTGATTGGTGAGCAGCAGGGTGGGCTTGTCGTGGCCGAGATCGGTGATGGCGATCTGGCGGATGGGGTGGGGATAGTGCTTGAGGGTGGCTTGCTGGTCGAGGATGCGAGGGTTCCTGTAGGCGCGGCCGACGTTGTGGAGGGTGATCCGCTGCCAGGCGGCGGGGGGTTCGGCGGCGATGGCGGCGAGCAGCTTGGGGCCGCGCCGACGGAGCGTGATGAAGTGGATGCCGAGCTGGTCGAGGCGCGCGAGGTTGGCGTAGGTGGTCAGCTTGGAATCGAAGACCAGTTCGCCGGGCCAGGCACCGGTGCGTTGCTTCCAGTCCTCGGCGAAGCGCAGGATCTCGTCGTTCTGGGCGTGCTTGCGGAGGGTGCCGTTGGCGTAGCAGAACAGGCGCGCCTCGGCATCGCGGGCGAGGAAGGCGAGGATGCCCTTCTGGCGGCGTGAGCGCTTGGCCACGTAATGCTTTTCAGTCAGGGCGTCGTCGCCGTGGTAGGGGATGGTGTGGAAGTCGAGGTCGAAGCTGGTGCCGCGGGGGAGGCCGGCTTGGTGGGCGGCGTCGGCCCAGGCGCGCATCAGGTCGGGCACGGAGCGGGGGTCGACGCGGCAGCTGTACTCGGTGAGGGTGGCGCGCTTGGGGAAGGCGTTGAGGCCGGCGAAGAGGGCGAGGCCGTCATCGAAGACCTCGGCCATGGCGCGGGAGGGGCGGCCGATGCCCCACAGCTTGAGGGCGAGCAGGGCACGGAAGGCGCAGGGTGCGGGGAGCATCGCCGAGCCCGGCAGGGAGTGCTGAGCGAGCAGCGGGTCGAGGCCGATTTGCTCGAGCCAGGGCAGGAACAGGAAGAGGCCGCCGAAGGGGGTGTGGAGGCGGCGGGGGGCGAGGTCGAGTTGCCTGGCGTCGGCGACCTCGGCGGTGTCGGGGCGGACGATGTCGGCGAGCAGGTGGGCGGGCCGGCGGGGGAGGCGGGGCCGGCCGGCGCGGCGCAGGACATTGGCGACGGTGGAGGGGCTGACGGGGAAGCCGGCGGCGTCGAGGGAGCGGGCGATGCGGTGGATCGAGAGCTGGCGCTGGTCGCGGAGGGCGAGGATGCGACGGTCGCGTGCGGAGTTGCGGGGCTTGGTCGGGGCAGGCGCGGGGGGCTGGGGCGGTTGCGGTTGGAAGAAGCTCCAGTCGGGATGGGCCAGGAAGTCGGAGCAGAGGTTGCGGAAGGAGCCGGGGGCGTAGCCGAAGCGGCGGGCGGCCTCGGAGGTGGAGCAACCCTCGACGAAGCGGGCGCGCAGGGCTTCATAGCGGCGCATGGTGGGCGTGGCGGGCTGGAGGAAGACGTCGAGGGGAGATGTCATGGAGAAATCTAGACCTGCACTAATACACACTCTATCATAAATGTATTGATAAGTCAACGGCTGAAGTGGCAGTGGGGTGGGAAGAGGAGCGGACCGGCACTTGGATTCGGCGTTAAGAAGTTACACAACAATCACTTACGTAAATACCGCGGGTGCCTTCCGGGGGTGCTGGGAATTTCGGGGCAAACAATTATAATATCTTGGACATATATGTACTACATCAGGAAGGAGTGATATCAGATGGCGGGCAACTCCTTGTATTCCCGCGTTTTGGGCCGTAGACGGCCCACCGATCTGTCACCACGAAAAATGCGATGGGAATTCAGGCTAGTTCAAATCGAGAGCCTAGGCCATGGCCAGCAAACCTCCGTACAGCGGATCGACTGACGACGAACGGTTCACAAGCGCCGAGGCGGACGGCGATCTCAGCATGTCAAGTGCGCAGATGCTTGACCTCGCGCGCAAGGCGGCCGAGTTCGTCGTAGAGCGGATCGAGAACCTGCCTGGCGAGGATGCCTGGGATGGCGACTTCCGGCACGTTCTGGAGGGCCAGCTGATGGAGGACCCGCCCGAGGCTGGGTTGCCAGCTGAGGCGGTAATGGAGAGGGCTGCGCGAGAGATCCTTCCGCTCGCGGCGCGTCTCGACCACCCCCGTTGCTTCGGCTTCATCCCGTCATCCCCCACGTGGCCCGGGGTGCTGGCTGACTTCATGGCCGCCGGGTACCACGTCAACCAGTGCACTTGGCTCGTCGCAAGCGGCCCGAGCCAGTTGGAACTGGGCGTGATTGACTGGTTTCGGCGCTGGCTCGGTTACCCGGAGGGCGCGGGCGGGCTCTTCACGAGCGGCGGCTCGGCGGCCAGCGTCGATGCATTCGTCGCTGCGCGTGAGGCGGCGGGCCACCCCGAACGTGCCACCGTCTACATGAGCGACCAGAGCCACACCGCACTGTCCCGCGCGGCACACATCACCGGCATCCGGCGAGACCGCATCCGTATGATCCCCAGCGACGCACGGTTCCGCATGGACATGGACGCGCTTGCACATGCCGTGGCCGACGACCGAGACAACGGGTTCACTCCCCTTGTGGCCGCCGCCAACGCCGGAACGGCCAGCACAGGGGCCATCGACCCGCTGGATGAGATAGCCGACTTCTGTGCGGCGGAAGGGCTTTGGATGCATGTCGACGCCGCCTATGGCGGCTTCGCGGTTGTGACCGAGCAGGGCAAACGGCTGATGCGCGGGATCGAGCGCGCCGATTCCATTGGACTTGACGCGCACAAGTGGTTCTTCCAGCCCTACGAGACCGGCTGTCTCCTGGTGAAAGACGGGAACAGGCTCAAGGACGCCTTCGCGGTCCGGCCCGACATCCTCCAGGACACCATATGGGGCAAGCACCACCCCAATTTTTCGGATTGCGGCCTGCAGCTTAGCCGTTCGGTCCGCTCCTTGAAGGTATGGATGTCGATCCAGACCTTCGGGATGGCCGCCTTCCGGCGCGCGGTGGCGAAGGGAATGGAGCTGTCTACGCGAGCGGAGGACTATATCCATGCGAGTACGGTACTGGAGGCCTTGACCGCCGTGTCACTTGGGATCGTGTGCTTCCGGGTCAATCCGCCAGGCGGCGGCCTCGACGAGGAGGCGGTGGAGGAGGTCAATAGGATTGTGCTTGCCCGCATGTTCTGGGACAACCGCACGTTCATGTCATCGACGCTGCTGCGCGGGACATTCGCGCTCAGGATATGCATCGTCAACCACACCACAGCCTGGGATGATGTGCGCGAGACCTTGGAAGCCGTGGAGGTTTTTGGGAATGAGGCGCTGTCAAGCCAGGCGCCGTGAGGAGCGCCCCGCGCAGCTCGAGGTTGACCTCAAGGGCGAGCGTGCGCGGGAGTCCCGCCGGGCCCGCAAGGCCGCGGGAAAGCCGTGGGGCCGGCGCCCAGCGTTCCGTGACCGAGAGCGAGTTGGCACTGCCCAGGAGCTGCCGGCGGACTTTGCCATCCCGAAGTCCGGCATCGCGCGGCGGCTCGGTGTGGCGAGCAGCACGCTAGGCAGCTGGTTTCCGAAGTGAGACGCGGACGCCTTTACCGGGCGATCGAGAAGGAGCGACGCCCCGTGAGGCTGTCCGACGCGTGCCAAGGCTCCTTGCGGGACCTGCAATCCCGCGGGCAGACGAGCGCGACGCCAAGCGGATACGAATTCCTTCTGCAGCAGCTGCGAGATTTCGCAGCCGGCGGAGACGCGGGGGATCTCGAGCAGCTGGGCTCCAGACTTCTCAGGAAGTGGAGGGAGTCGTGGAGAATCAAGGCGGGGACCAGCCGGACCCGGATCGCCCAGACCAAGGCGTTCTTCTCGTCGCGGCCGAGCGAAAGACCAAGGAACGCGCCCTGCTGCTGATGCGCTATTCCGGCCTTGCGATCCAGGATGCGGCGGCCCTCGCCGAGTCGGCCCTCGAAGGCGACTGCCTGACCCTGCGGAAAGCGAAGAGCGGCACCCGCGTCCTTTGCTGCCTGCCCGAGCCGGTGACCGAGGCGCTTGGCCGCATCGCCAGGCCCGGCCACGAGCACTACTTCTTGACGGGCGAGTCTCGGCCCCCGACCATCGCGAATTTCTGGAGGGCGCGGCTGACCCCCGTCGCCGATCTCGCGAGCGTCGACGGATTCAGGACCCGCGGGCTCCGCGACAGGTTCGCCCTCGGACTCCTCGCCGCCCGCGTCGCGATGGAGGACGTTTCGGTGCTGCTGAGCCACGGCACCATCCGCACCACGGACCGCTACTACGCCCCTGGGGCCCTTTCCCGGCGCAACCGCCTGCTGGCACAGCCTCCGCCAACGGCTCGGCAAGCCCTTTAGCGATCCCCGAGCCCGAGGGGGCATTGTGGCAGGTTGGGTACTACGTGCAGAATGAATGCAGCCCCTCGCGACATGTCCAGGCTGATCTATGCCCTGCTGCTCACGGCAACCGCTGTAGCGCAGCCCGTGGAGATTGTCAACGAACACGGCGGCGTGAGCGTGGAGGTCGTGCCCGAGAATCGCATGCAGGCATGGCGGGCTGGAGGCTCTCCGGGGTCGACGGAGGGCCTCGCGATCAGCCGGTCTCCTGCGCGGCTGCTCATCGAAGCGCTACCGCCCGAACACGGGGATCTACCCGGCATAGAGCTGCGCATTCCCCTGGGCGTGGGGTTCTCCGTGCGAACCACGGACGGCCCGATCGGGCTGACGGGGATGCTGCGGCGGGTCAGGGTGGAGTCCCTGCGGGGCGCGCTCACGATCGCCGTGCCGCTCGATGTCACCCAGATGCATCTCGAGACAACGAATCGCCCGCCCGTCCTTGACCTCGCCGCTGGCCGGAGGCTGCCGTTCGTACCGGTCAATATCCATCCACGCCTGCGGATCTGGAAGCTGTCGAACGAGCTGAGATCCAGGGACTTGCGCTACGGACTGATCGAAGGCCAATTGCATTCGCCTCCTGCCGTCACAGTGCGCGACTGGGAAATTCCGCGCAATTGGCCGCTCAAGCCGCACACGCTTTCCACGCAGGCTGTCGAGAGGCTGGCCGCAAACGCGGAGCGCCGAAGGAACAGAGTGGCGACCCCCCGCCGCGTCGCGCCGGTCGTCGAGCAGCACGCGGAGGCTCCGGGGAGCGACGCCCTTTTCACATCCGAAGTCCGCATGGTAAGCATGAGCGTTGCCGTAGCCGACAGTGGTGGGCGTCCGCTGACCGGGCTCGGGAAGGGCGACTTCGTCGTCGAAGAGGACGGCAAGGGCCAGGACATTCGAGTCGTAGATCCGGAAGAGTCCCCATTCAACCTGGCTATCCTGCTCGATCTCAGCGGAAGCACCGCTGTGGACTTGGAGCACATGCGGCAGGCGACGCTGCGGCTGATCGAGATGGCGGGGCCGAACGATCGCGTGGCGCTCTACGCAATGTCGGGAAGCTTGTTCCATCGGCTCGCCTCGCTCACTTCGGACCGCGAGGCGCTCGTGGAGCGTTGCGAGAGGCTTCCGTATCCCGCAGGCGGGTCTCCCATCTGGGACGTGATTGCGCTGGTCTATGACGACGAACTCGCCCAGCACCCGGGGGATCGCAACGCAATTGTCGTAATTAGCGACGGAATAGACAATCGCATCAGCGGCCATTCGGTGCCCTCCAGGCTGCGAGCCGCCCGCCTAGCCCAGGCCGCGGGCGAGATGGACGCGCGCATCTATCCGATCTTCCTGCTCTCGGGCGAACGCTTTGGTCGCAACTGGTCCGCCAAGGCCCGCACTCGCATGGAGTCCCTCGCCCAAAAGACCGGAGGAAGGCTCTTCACCGCCCGGTCGGTCGGTGACATCGAACCGGTGCTGCCCGCGCTGGCCCGAGAAATGCGAAGCGTGTACGAGATCGCGTACTATCCCGCCAATCAGGCCTTCGACGGGAATTGGAGGCGCGTGCGGATTAAAGTCCGGCTACCGGGCGCTCAAGTCCGCGCTCGCCCGGGATACTTCGCGGACTAGGCACGTCGGCCTCTCAAAGAAGCATCCTGCTCCGGCGATTCCGTTGGTCTCATCTCGGGGAGTTCGCGCGCCGCGACCTGCTGCAGGGTCGAGAAGGCCGCCAAGGATCTATAGGCGAACTCCGTCAGCAGGTCCTCGGCCACTCTCGGACAGCCGAACGTCAGCCGGAGAGATCCCGCCGTGATCTGGCCCGCGCATGTGCGAGGACGGCCGCTTGGCTGCTGTTCCAGAACCGCAGAACACAGCCTTCCGACCGCTTCCTGGCTGTCATGAATGGGGTGGAATATGGTCCATTGCTCGGGGGGCACTTCGGGCCGGTAACCGACAGGTCGATTGCAAGGGTCGTTGGTTGGGGGGACGACAGTTCTCGGAGAGCACGAGTTTGTCCGTCCCGGGTCACTTTCCCAACTCCGCGCCATTCGTTCGGGACCGGGTCGGAGGGGACTTGGGCCGGGATGGTAGACTGATGCCCGCAATGCGGTCTCGCAGGTCGTTTCTCAGCGCGCTCGGCGGTGCCGCCCTCGCGCCCGTCATCGCTATTCCGCGGACCAAGGGAGCGCTCAAGATCGTCTCGGTCGAGGCGGTCCCCGTCCGGTTGTGGTCTCGATCCTCCCAAGGGCGCTTGCCCGAGTTCGACGGGCCGTTCGACCCTGCCCGGTGGCGATTCAGCGGACCATACTCGCAACTCGCGAGCGCCACCGTTGTGGTCATCAAGACGGACCGAGGCATCACGGGGTACGGGTTCGGTGCGGGCGGCGGTGCTGCGGTCGAAATCATCCACGGACATCTGAAGCACTTGCTGGTCGGTACCGACCCGCTCAACGTCGAGCTGCTCTGGGATCAGATGTACTCGTCGGGCCTTTACTACGGACGACGCGGCGTCTTCGTCATGGCTCTCAGCGGCATCGACAACGCGCTTTGGGACATCGTCGGGAAGTATGCCGAAACCCCTGTGCACCGCCTGATCGGGGGCCCGACACGAGAAAAGGTTCCCGGTTACATCACCAACTCCGACCCTAGCGTGGGCCTCGGGCTTGGATTCCAGCACTTCAAGATGGGCGTGCGCGATGGTGTTCTGGAAGGCGAGGAAGGAATGCAGCGCACCGAGGCAATGCTTGGGAGAGCGCGCGAAGCGATTGGCCCGGACCGCAGCCTAATGATCGACTGCGGCTGCCGCTGGAACGACATGGGCTACACGCTGGAGATGGCGGAGCGGTTGGAATCAGCCGGTCTGTATTTCATTGAAGAGCCGCTGTCGCCGGACAACATTCTTGGATACCAGCGACTTGTCGAGGAGATCGACAGCACGCTCATCGTGAGCGGCGAGCACGAGTACACGCAGTACGGGTATCAGATGCTGCTGCATCATGGCGGCACCGAGATCCTGCAGCCCGACATCAGTTGGTGCGGTGGGCTGACCGCCCTGCGCAAGATCGCCGTGATGGGGGCTGAGCGCGGGTTGCCGATCATCCCTCACCGTGGCAGCAGCCTGTACGGCATGGCAATCGTCCTCACGGCCAACGCGCCGCTCGCCGAGAGCTTCGGCACTGGTGATCAAGCGACCGACCTAATGCTTGCGATGTCTTCTCCGTTCGAGAACGGGTACTACTTTGCGACCGACAAGCCGGGCTTCGGCACAGAGATCACGGAGAAGATGGTCCATGACCATGCGGGAAGCAGCGCTCTCTAGGCGCGAGGCAGACCCTGGGATGCTGTCTAGGCGCGCCCTGTTCGCCTCGGTTGCCGGAATTGCGCTTCCATCTGCTTTCGGCGACAGCGGAGACGAATTCGGCGGCATCTATCCGATCGTCGCGACTCCATATCGCGACGACGGTTCGGTGGACCTCGCGACACTCGCCGAAGAGGTGAAATTCCTCCACCGGGCCGGGGTGCATGGCATTGTCTGGCCGCAACTGGCGAGCGAGTACGCCCTGCTCACCTACGAGGAACGCATCTCGGGTGCGGACGCTATCGTCAAGGCCTCCCAAGGGCTCCGGCCGAAGGTTGTAATCGGCGTGCAGGCCGCGGATACCGAAACCGCCGTGCGCTACGCCGAGCACGCCCGATCCATCGGGCCGGACGCGATCATCGCCCTTCCCCCACGCGAGGCAGGACAGACGGAATTCGATCTTGCCGCCGTTGCGAAATACTATGCCGCCGTTGCGGAGGCCGGCAGCCTGCCGATGTTCATGCAGGCAATCGGCAATATGAGTGTCAACTTCGTCGCGCGCATGGTGCGTGAAATCCCTGACCTCCGGTTCGTGAAGGACGAGGCGGGTCACACGCTCAGCCGGATCACCGAGTTCGGGAATCTGCCGTCTGGAGATCGTCCGGTGGCGTTCACCGGTGGTCACGGCAGGACCCTGATCGAGGAGATGTCGCGAGGGTCCGCTGGAACCATGCCTGCGGCATCGTGGGTGGATCTCTATGTGCGAGTCTGGGACCTCTGGCACGCCGGCCATCGCAACGAAGCGATCGACATGTTCTCGAAGGCGCTGCTTCTCATCACCAGGGCCAGCGCGCACGGCTTGCCCGCGCTTGCCTACGTGCTGCACCTGCGCGGAGTCTTCCCGAACTGGAAGGTGCGCAACCCGAACGCGAGGCCCTTGGACGAGCACGCCAGGAGCAATCTCGAGACGACCCTCGAGTTCGTGCGACCGTACTTGACTGCATGACTGGCGCCTGATGAAGGCTGCCGGTCCAGCCGGGCTTGGTGCTTGTTGCCATAAGGCCGCGCCGACCGCCGAGTCGGGGCTGCAATCCGGTCAAGTTGCCGCGAGACACGAATCTCCGAGGCCAGAGTGGCGATCTCCACCGAGCACTGACTGCCTTCCCTATGGCGGACGCCGTCTTCGCCTTGCCTCGCTCCCGGTTCGTTCGGCCGTACCTTCGTCCTGCCACCAGTGGCGAGGCGGTCCCTGTGGGATCATAGTGCCACCATGAATTCGCAGCGAGTGTTCCAGCCAGTGGTATTCGTGCTCGCCGTCGCGACGTGCCTGGCTGGCGGCCCGTCCGAGGAGATTCCGTTCGAGAAGCAGGTGATCGACTTGGGGCGAAGCGAGAGCTGTGCCGTTGCCGACATCAACGGCGATGGATTTCTCGACATCGTGTCCGGAGAGAACTGGTTCCGCGGCCCGGATTTCAAGCGCGCGAAGTTCCGCTCGATTCTGACGTGGAACAACTACATCGACGACTTCAGCGACCTGCCGTTCGATGTGGACGATGACGGCCATGTGGATGTCGTCAGCGTCGGCTGGGGCACACGCAGGATCGCTTGGTGGCGGAATCCCGGCAGGGCGATCGGAGAGTGGACCGAGAGTCTTGTCCATGAGGGACTCCCCGTGGAGTTCGCGCTGCTCGTTGACTTGAACGGCGATGGCGAGGCGAGGGAGGTCCTGCCTCAATTCGGTGGGCGCGACGCCGCCAAGACCTCGTGGTTCGAGGCAACAGGCAAGGGTGGAAAATGGTCTGAGATGGTCGCGCAGGAGGCCGCGGACGGGCACGGAATCGGTGCGGGCGACGTCAATGGCGATGGCCGAACGGACATCTTGACTCCGAAAGGGTGGCTGGAAGCGCCGTCCGATCCTAGCGGGAAAGCATGGGCGATGCATGCCGAGTTCTCATTCGACCAGCACGTCGGCTTCCTGCACGTACACGATGTCGACGGCGACGGCATGAACGACATCGTCACGACGAACGCCCACAGCTACGGCATCTTCTGGCTGAAGCAAAGCCGAGGAACTGACGGGAAGCGAGCCTGGGCCCGCAAGCTAATCGACGAAGCTTGGTCTCAGGCGCATGCCTCGACACTCGCTGACCTGACCGGAGACGGACGTCCGGAACTGGTCACGGGCAAGCGACTCTACGCCCATAACGGCAAGGACGAGGGCGGCCGGGAGCCCCTTGGACTGTACTGGTACGAGTATGTCGAAACCGAGAGGCAGTGGGAATGGGTGCGTCACATGATCCATTACGGAGGTCGAGTCGGGGGCGGGATGCAGATTCCGGTCGTTGACATCGATGGCGACAGCGACCTGGACATTGTTGTCGCGGGCAAGGGAGGCGTGTTCCTCTTCGAAAACCTAACGCGCTAGCCGACTGGCGGCGAAGCGCGAGCCAGATTCCCTTGGCTTGTCGCACTCCCAACGCATGTCCCCTGGCTGCGGGCGTAACCGCTGTGCCCATCAAGGCAATCGCTACGTCGTCTCACCGGATTTGAGCAGCTGGTTGCGGCACGGCGCCGTTCAAGTCCTTCGGCAAGCAGGGCAATTGGCAAGGCCAGCCTGTCGAGGCGCTCAACTGGAAGTGGTAGAACCTTGCTTCTCGGCTCGCAAGTCCGCGCGGCATGCCGCCGTCGCGGTTCTCATGCGAGGTGGTGGTCCACCGGCTGCGCGTGTTGCAAACGTTGCTCTCAGCTGCCCGGATTCGACGATGCTGCGGACAGCACTTTCTCATCGAACGAGAAATCGGGCTGAACCAGTTCTTCCGGGGCAAGTCCGCTGTACCACGTCCAGGCCTCGCGCAAGCCTTCTGCCATCGTCCCGGTCTGCAAGCCGAGTTCCGTCCGGGCCCGCGACGTGTCCATTGTGATCGGCGGCATGTCGAAGTACTGGCCGAAGTAGAACGGGGGCCTGAATACTTGACCGCCCAGTTTATGGACTGTTTCACGTGAAACATAGCGCAGGTCAGGCTTGATACCCGCGGCGTCGCCGAGCAGGCGCACGAGCTCGTCCTGCCGGACAGCTTCCGGATGCGCGATGTTATAGGCGCATCCCGCCGCAGCCGGAGCTTCGGCCGCGCGGAGCGCAGCCTCCGCAAGATCGGTGACAGCCACGAACTGCATCAGGCGGCTCCCATCGTCGGGCACAAGGATCGGCCTGGCAGCTACCAGCCGGTTCCAGAAGAAGGCTTCACGGTAGAACGGGTTGTGCCGGCCGTAGATGAACGGCGGCCGCAAGGTCGCCGTGGGGACGCCGCGCTCCTTATGGAGCGCGAGCAGAGCCCGTTCCGACGCAGCCTTGTTCCGGCAGTACGCATCGGGATGCTCGGGACCAGCCAACGGGGAGTCCTCGCTTCGGTCCAATCCGTCCCCGTACGCCGCGCAGCTCGATACGAAAACGTATCGCTTCAATGTTGAGTCGCACGCTTCGGCCGCGGCACGCACCTGCTCGCCAGTCGTGCCTCGCTGCCAGTCGTACACGTTGTCGAACACGTATTCGAAACCGGCTCCCCTCAGAGCCCCGGCCAGGGCGTCGGTATCGTTACGGTCGCACCGGATCTCGCGGGTCAGTCCCGCGAACGGGTTTCGGCTTCCGCGATGCAGGATAGTGACGTCGTCACCCCGGTCGAGGAGCCTGCGCACCAGCTCGCGGCCGATGAACAAGGTGCCGCCGATTACGAGGACTCGGGACATCGTTCGATCCCGGATGAGATGCCTTCGAGGCCCGTCAGGCCTTGGGCCTGACACGGAGCGCGATGCCGAGCTCGGTCAGGCTCCGAACCGGCACGGTGTTGGGCGCCTCGCACATCAAGTCGGTGCCCTTGGCTGTCTTCGGGAAGGGAATCACGTCGCGTATGGTCGACTCGCCCGCCAGCAGCATGACGAGCCTGTCGAGACCCAAAGCGATTCCCCCGTGCGGCGGAGTGCCGTACCGGAGCGCATCGAGAAAGAACCCGAATCGATGGCGCGCCTCGTCCGGCGTGAATCCGAGCGCTTCGAAGACCCTCGATTGCAAGTCCTGCCGGTGAATACGAATCGATCCGGAACCGAGTTCCACGCCGTTGAGCACCAGATCGTATGCCTTGGAACGGCATGCGGCCGGATCGGATGTCAGCTTGTCGATGTCCTCCTCGTGCGGCGACGTGAAGGGATGGTGGGCTGGAGTCCAGCTGCTCTCGTTGGAGTCCCACTCGAACATAGGAAAATCCGTGACCCAGAGGAACCGGAGGTCGTCGTCGCGCAGCAGGCCATGGCGGTCCGAGAACGTCGCGCCGATACGCGCGCGCAGGCTGCCCGCGGCCGATAGCACCGACTCGTCTGGACGGGGTCCTTCCGCTGGCTGCAGCCCGGTCGCCAGCACCAGGAAATCGCCCTCTTCCGCCCGGAGCCGCTGGCGAACGGACTCCATCTGGTCTGGCATTTTCTTCGTCAACCCCCGGAAGTCGTCGAAGATCCGGAGGTTGAGTTCCTTGCCGTAGTCGCGGAATTGCTCCCGCTCGCGCCGGGAGAGGCTTCCGACGGACGGTGCCCGGAGCGCGACCAGCGGGCCGACCATCGGCAAGTCCCCGGGCTCCAGGAGATCGGTCACAACCGCCATCGGGGGCAAGCGCAGGTCGGGCTTGTCGCTTCCGTAGCGTTCCATTGACTGGGCGTAGGTAAGTCGCGGCATGGGCAGCGATGGCGGAGCCACGCCAGCTGCCTCGCACACCTTCGCCATGAGCTGCTCGACAACCGCCAGCACTCCGTCTTCCTTCACGAATGACATCTCGACGTCGATCTGCGTGAATTCCGGCTGCCGGTCGGCGCGCAGGTCCTCGTCGCGGAAGCAGCGCACGATCTGGAAGTACCGGTCGTACCCGCCCACCATCAGCAGCTGCTTGAACAGCTGCGGCGATTGCGGCAGGGCATACATCGTGCCCGCCTGGATGCGGCTCGGCACAAGGAAGTCGCGCGCCCCCTCGGGCGTCGACCGAGTCATGAACGGTGTTTCGATCTCCAGGAATCCCTGCGAATGGAACGCCTTGCGAATCGCCCGGTTGACCGTGTGCCGGAGCTGGATGTTTCGCTGCATCTGCGGTCGTCGCAGGTCTATGTAGCGGTACTTGAGACGGATTTCCTCGCCGACGGGAGCTTGCTCATCCTCATCCAGTTGAAACGGCGGCGTCTCTGCCGTGTTGAGCACGGTGAGAGTATGGGCGACGAGTTCGACGGTGCCGGTTCCGAGGCTGGGGTTGTAAGTGTCCTCTGAGCGCCGGATGATAGGCCCTTCCACTGCGATCACGTACTCGCTTCGCAGCATCTCGGCCTTTGCGTGCGCCTCGGGGTGCGTCTCGGCGTTGAAGACGATCTGAGAGATTCCGCTGCGGTCCCGCAGGTGCAGGAACAGCAGACCGCCCAAGTCGCGCTTCCGATGGACCCATCCCATCAGGACCGCGGCCTCCCCTATGTCTCCGTCGCCGATCTCCCCGCAGTAGTGAGTCCGCTGCAGGTCGCCCAGTGGGTCCGGGGCGCTGCCGTCTGGATTGCTCTCCGGCATCAGGCTTCTTCCAAGTGCTGCTCGGTGAGCTCGACGTAGTGTGCCGCATTGATTCGGGTGCGCTCGACTTCTGCGTCGCTCACGGCGCGCTTGACCTTGGCCGGCACGCCAGCGACCAAGCTGCGTGGCGGCACGTTGGTGCCTCCGAGAACCACCGCTCCTGCGGCTACGATCGATCCGGCGCCGATGCGTGCCTTGCTGAGAATGGTCGAACCCATGCCGATCAGGCAGTCGTCTTCCACGTCGCATCCATGGACGGTGCAGGAGTGCCCCACGACCACACGATCGCCGATTCGCAGCGGCGCGTCCGCGTCCTCGTGAAGGCAGCTGTTGTCTTGAATGCTGGTGTCTTCCCCGATCGTGACGCTCGAGGTGTCAGCTCGGACGGAGACGTTGCACCACACGCTGGAACGCGGTCCTACTGTCACATCGCCAATCAGGACGGCGCTGGGGTCGATGTAGGCGCTGGACGCAACGGCGGGCCGAGCGCCTCGAAAGCTTCGAATCATGGCTGTCCGCGAAACCCCTGCGAGAGATAGAATCAAGGCGAGACTGGCCGCTGGGGCGTTGCCTGATGCGGGGCTAACTCCTTCCGACAATACCACATGCCCGGCAGTCTCCTTCGGGTTGGCGCGACGTCCAGGCGGTCGGTGAGGTTGCCACTGGCTGCGCCTGTTACGGCTATACTGCGCGTAGGCGGCCTAGCTGCCGGGCGGTCAGGCTGAGCGCGTTCCGGTGCTTGGCGAGCCTTTGCACGGGACGAGTGACTTAATGCCGGAACAGGTTGTAAAGCAGCGGTCGAAGGGGTTTATCTGCGTCAACGCGCACCCCGTCGGCTGTGCTGCGAACGTCGAAAAGCAGATTGCGTACGTCCGAGAGCACATGCAGCCCGATCCGGCTGCGGGCGTCCGCAACGTCTTGGTCTTGGGCAGTTCCACGGGATACGGGCTCTCTTCGCGAATCGCGGCCGCGTGGGGCATGGGTTGCCGCACGCTGGGCTTGTTCCTCGAAAGGCCCCCGGCGGGACGCCGGACTGCAACTGCCGGCTATTACAACTGCGTTGCGTTCCACCGTGCGGCCGAGCGAGACGGCCTGTGGGCGCGAAGCATCAACGGCGACGCGTACTCTGACGAGGCCAAGGACGAAGTCGCCCGCATCGCGGCCGAATCGATGGGGAAGATCGACCTGGTTGTCTACAGTCTCGCTTCGCCCAAGAGAACCAACCCGAGAACCGGCACCCAGCACTCTTCAAGCCTGAAGGCGATCGGCTCGTCGTACACGGGCAAGACGATCGATCTGGCCAAGTCCCAGGTCGCCGCGGCGACGATCGGGCCGGCCAGCCAGAACGAGATCGACGACACAGTCGCGGTCATGGGAGGCGAGGACTGGCAGTGGTGGATCGAACGCCTGCTCGCTGACGGACTCCTCGCGGAGGGAGCCCGGACAATCGCGTACACCTACTACGGTCCGAGCCTGACTTGGCCGGTCTACAGGGACGGCACCATCGGAGCCGCGAAGCGCCATCTGAAGGAAACTGCGGACGCCTTGGACGAAGAACTGCGAGGAAGCGTCGGCGGGGCGGCTTGGCTTTCCGTGAACAAGGCCGTCGTCACGCAAGCTTCCGCTGCCATACCGGTCGTGCCACTGTACATGAGCTTGCTGTTCCGGGTCATGAAGGAGAAAGGGATCCACGAGGGCTGCATCGAGCAGATCGCCCGGCTTGCGAATGACCACCTCTGCCGTAGCGATGGCCCGGTTGTCGACTCGGACCGCCTGATCCGCCTTGACGACCTCGAGATGCGCGCCGATGTGCAGGACGCCGTCGCAGACGTCTGGCCGAGCGTCAACACGGAGACGCTTGCCGCGTTTTCCGACTACGATGGATTCAAGCTCGATTTCAGCAACCTGTTTGGATTCGATGTGCACGGCGTCGAGTATGATCGGGCCGTCGAGACCGAGGTCTTCCTGGACTCGTGCTGAAGCGTCGCCGGGTTCCGGCAGCTCAAGCCGGCCCGAGGCAAGGAGGAATGCCATGCCAGCGATTCGATTTCATGGATTCGGAGCCTCTTGGGCGATGACCGCCTTCGTGCTTGCCCTGGCATCGCTACTGACTTGCCAGCTGCATGCAGGTGCTTCGGAGCGAGACGGAAATGGCGTGATCGGCAAGGCTGCGAGCGGTATCAAGAAGGGAGCGAAGGCCGTCGCCGAAGGCACCAAAGTGGTTGCCGAAGCAACCGCAGACGGTGCCGAAGCCGTTGGCGAGGGCACTGCGGCCGGTGCCGAGAAGGTGGCTGAGGGCGGGGAAGTCGCCGTCGAGCAGACAGCAGAAGGAGCGGTTGTTGCGGGCCAGGTCGGCCTGGCCGGCGCGGAGGCGGTCGGCGAGGGGGCTCAAGAAGTCGCAGAAGGAGCGGGCGAGGGTGCGAAGGCTGTAGGACGCGGTGTGGAAACCGGCACTCGCTCTGTGGTTTCGGGCCTCAAGAAGATCGGGCGCGAGTTGCGTCCTCGCTAGACGGCTGGCCTGCTGAACGTCTGATCGAGCGTCGAGCACTGGAGCACGGAATGGCCTCGCAAAGCAGCGACGAGCATCGCAAGCGCGCGGCGAAGCGCGGTTCCGTCACTTTGGCGGTGGTCACGGTGAGCGACACTCGCACTCGAAAGACCGATGCGAATGCGGCCTACCTGCGGGATGCGGTCGAGAACTCAGGCAACATCCTTCACTCGATCCGAATCGTCCCCGACGAGCCCGACCGAGTCAGAGAAGCCCTTCACGAGCTTGCTGGCGAGGAGGGCGTGCAGGTCATCTTCTTCAATGGCGGGACGGGCATTTCGCGTCGCGACAGAACTTACGACGTGCTGAGCCGTGAGATCGAGAAGGAACTGACGGGCTTCGGCGAGCTGTTCCGGATGCTGAGCTACGAGCAGGTTGGAGCGGCCGCGATGCTATCGCGGGCCACCGCAGGCGTGTACCGGGGCAAGGTAATCGTCTCGACGCCTGGATCGCCGGCGGCAGTGCGCCTGGCGTGGGAAAAGCTAGTGGAGCCGGAAATCGCCCATCTGGCTTGGGAAGTTGCTCGCTAGCCTCTCGATACACTGGGGTTGGCGCGACGAACGCGAGGAAACCGTGCGAGCATCAGGCCTCACAGTATGGGCTCTACTGTTGTTGTTGGGGTGCGGCCACAACCAGCCGAGATCCGCAGCAGAAATCGAGGCCGCAGTCGAAGCGTACCTTTTGGGACGGACCGACCTTCGAGTCGCCCAGATGCAAGTGCGGGCGGATCGCATCCGGTACGAGGGTGACCGCGCGCTCGCGTCGGTTTCGATCATGGCCTCGGACGATCCGAAGGCTGCCATGAAGATGGTCTACGAATTGGTCCACGAGTCGAGCGGCTGGAGAGTCGTGCCGCCGGAGTCCTCCGGCCTGCAAACCGGGACGTCATCTGAAGGCCAAGGCGCGTCACCGGGCCTTCCCCAGGGGCATCCTCCGATAAGTCCGCCCTCGACAGTCCTGCCTCCCGGTCACCCGCCCACGACTCCTCCAGGCGGGGCGCTTCCGCCAGGACATCCGCCCATTGGCGGCGAGTAGCGCTGGTATACTTTGTCTTCCGTCGAGGATGCCAGCGCTGCTACGGCCGCCTGGATCCGGCACGCGGCGGTTTCATTCATGCTGGCCTAGGTCGCGATTCTTGAAAGCTCTTGCTCCAATGCTGCGAGCAAGGGGCTTCCGTTCCAGGCGGCACCGGGCGCGGATTCTTGCCCGCGAGTGAATTCATGACGAATCTACGATCCAGCGCCTTGTTTGCCAAGGCACAGCAAGTCATCCCTGGCGGGGTCAACTCGCCGGCCCGGGCTTTTCGCGCTGTCGGCCGAGAGCCAGTCTTCATCACCCGGGGCGACGGCTGCCGGATATGGGATGTCGACGGCAACGAGTACATCGACTTTGTTGGATCGTGGGGACCACTCCTGCTGGGCCATCGTCATCCGTCGGTGGTGGCCGCGCTGCGGGATGTTCTCGAGCTGGGAACGAGCTTCGGCGCGCCAACCGAGGCGGAGGTCGAGCTTGCGGAGCTGATCGCCAAAGTTGTCCCGTCCATCGAGATGGTGAGGCTCGTGAACTCGGGTACGGAAGCCACCATGAGCGCCCTGCGCGTCGCTCGCGGCTATACCGGCCGCGACCTGGCGGTGAAGTTCGTCGGCAACTATCACGGGCACGTGGATTCCCTGCTCGTCAAGGCGGGGTCGGGACTGGCGACGCTGGGGATTTCGGATTCGGCGGGCGTGCCCGCGGGCTTTGCCGAGACCACATTGCCTCTTCCGTACAACGACATCGAAGCGCTGGAACAGGCATTCGCCGATCATGGCGACCAGCTCGCCGCCGTAATTCTCGAGCCGGTCGTAGGCAACATGGGGTGCGTGCCTCCTCGGGAGGGATTCCTGCGGCGTCTCCGCGATCTCTGCCGCGACAACGGCGCAGTTCTGATCTTTGACGAGGTCATGACCGGATTTCGGGTCGCGCTCGGCGGTGCTCAGGCGCTCTATGGAGTGACGCCGGACCTGACGACGCTTGGCAAGGTGATCGGGGGCGGCTTGCCGATCGGCGCATTCGGGGGGCGCAGGGAGATCATGGAGTGCGTGGCTCCGCAAGGCGCTGTCTACCAAGCAGGCACTCTCTCGGGAAACCCTCTGGCCGTGGCGGGTGGTCTTGCAATGCTGAAGCACCTCAGTGACCACCCTGAGGTATATGAGAGGGTCGAGGCGGCGGGCGCGCGCCTCCAAGCGGGAGTGGTGGCGGCTGCCGAGGACGCCGGCCTGAGCTTGACGAGCAACCGGGTCGGGTCCATGCTGACCTTCTTCTTTACGGATCGGACGGTCCGGGACTGGGACGATGCTGCCACGTGCGACACGGAATCATTCGGGCGCTACTTCCGGGAGATGCTGTCTCGCGGAGTCTACCTGCCCTGTTCGCAGTACGAGGCGCTCTTCGTTTCCTCGTGCCATCACGTCGCGGAGATTGATCGTGCGGTCGAGAGCGCGGGGCAGGCGTTTAGGGCGATCGCGCAGTGACCGCTGGGGCCGTTTTCCGCCTCGGACGCTGCGCCCGTGTCGAGATCCGCTGAAGGGAAGAGCTTCGACCCGATCTGTCTGTCCAAGCCGCGCTTGCGCTAGCCCTTCGACGCTCTGAGGTCGCGAACTACGAGTCGGCCACGGCGCCTGCCATTCCATTCGTCGAGTTCGACCCGACCTGCGAAGTCGACGTGGATCGGTGAGTCCGAAGCGGATTGCTGGGAGCCCGATCCGTTCAGACCGACCCGATGAAACCAGTTCTGCGGAGCGTTCCACCATACGGCGGTGATCTCCGCGCTCCCTGATGCCAACGTCAGGAAGAGGTGCCCCTTCGGTGTCATCTTGCTTGAAGCGAGCGTGCAGTTCCGGACACCGAACAACGGAGTTTCCATGCCTTGGCCCCAAGGCTCGAGGCGCTGCTGTGACTCGGCGATGGCGAGCAGCGCTTGGTGCGAAAGGTCGCCGTTCTCCAGGACGGTGTCGATCCGGTGCGTCGGTTCGGGGGAGTGCCCGGTCGCTGTTTCCAGTCGCCCGAACCGGGTCCGCAGGAAATCCCTCAGGTCCTTCAGGCGGCTAGGCTTGAGGGTCAGGCCGCAGGCGGCCGCGTGTCCCCCTCCGGAGAGCAGGATGCCTTCTTGGAACGCTTCACTGACCGCCGAGCCCAAGTCGAATCCGAGCGCTGACCTGCCAGATCCCGCGAGCAGGCCATCCTCGCGTTCCGCAACGGCGATTGCCGGCCACCCGAAGCGCATTACTAGCGACGAGGCCACGAGGCCGACTGTTCCGGGTGTCGCTGCACTCACCAGGTGAATGTTTACCGGACCGTCGGCAAGGGCCTCCAGCCCTACAGAGGAATCCAACTCCCTTGCAGCCTTGCGCCCGAGCGCGACTCGCTCGCTGTTCAGCTCGTGCAGTTGCTTCGCCAATTCCCATGCTGCGCGAGACCTGCTCTCGCGAAGGCAGCGGGCCGCCAGGTCCGACTTGCCCATGCGCGACCCTGCGTTTATCCGCGGGCCAATCCTCCAGCCCAAGTCCTGGGATGTTGGACTCCCCGTGACGCCGGCGGCCTCGCGGATCGCGGCCAGGCCGGGGGAAACGGCTGTGCGCTGGGCCAAGATGCGGATGCCGCTACGAATCAGGGCCCGGTTGAATGGCACATCGATCCGCATCACGTCGCACGACGTTCCGAGGGCTGCGAGGAGCGTGATGCGCTTGCGAAGCTGCACCGTGCTCGTCGGCGTCAAGCCCGCCTGTCGCAGCATGGCCAGTGCCAGAAACCAAGCCAGGCCGGCCGCGCAGAGGGTTCCGTGCTCCCCCGGGTCCGACGGACTGGTAACCCACGGATTGACGAGGCTCCCGGCCGTTGGTGGAGACTCGTGATGCGGAGGATGGTGATCGACTACGACTGGCACGATCCGAAAGGACTCGTGAAAGCGATCCAGCAGCTTCCCGGCTGCGGTTCCGCAGTCCAGAACGGCAACGCAGGAGACGCCTTGTTCGGAAAGGAAGTTCAGGCAGCGGGCGTTGGGGCCGAAGCCTTCGGTGTTTCGGTCGGGAACCGTGACGACGGGATCCTTGGTGCCGGGCGGCAGGACGGCGCGAAGCGTCTCGACCAGAATTGCCTGGGCCGTCGCACCGTCGACGTCGTAGTCGCAAACGATGCCGACCCGTCCCTTGCGGCCCAGCTCAAGGAGCTTCCCTGCGGCTTCCTCAATGCCGTCCGGCTCCCCGATCGCTTTCGTGCATTCCTTCAGCGATCTGTCGGCGACTGCAGTCGCTGCGGATTCGTCCATGCCGCGGCTCGCCAACGCGAGCCCGAGGGCTTCGGGCACGTTCAGCACACGCGCTATGCCGGTCCCCCGGCCGGCGCGGTCGTCCGACTCGTCTGGCCACGACCAATTGAATAGCCTCAATCTGCGCCCTCCGAAGCGGACTGGCTCCGCGACGACTGCAAGAATTCAATCGAAACGGCCACCAAGGAATGGCCAGTGTCTCACATCAAATCCGTGGCCCCAGTGCGAGGGTTTCCGAAAACCGCACTGCTAGCCCGGCTCAGGTCGACGCTCTGCCCGCCGCCCGTCGGAGACGGTCCGCGATTCCGATCTCGCCCTCGGGCCGCAGCAGCGGGAACAGGATCACGTCGCGGATCGTGGGAGAGTTCGTCAGCAGCATCGTCAGCCGGTCGATCCCAATGCCTTCGCCGGCGGTCGGCGGGAGTCCATAGCAAAGCGCCCTGACATAGTCCTCGTCGATGCCGTGGGCCTCGTGGTCGCCTGCGGCTCGCGCCGCGGCCTGGTCCTCGAACCGAAGCAACTGCTCTAAGGGATCATTCAGTTCGGAGTAGCCGTTCGCGATTTCCATGCCACCGCAGAAGATCTCGAATCGCTCGACCCACTCCGGATCGTCTGGCTTTTGCTTCGACAGGGGAGACGCCTCGACCGGGTAGTCGTAGACCGCCGTCGGCTGGATGAGCCTGTGCTCGCATGCGGCCTCGAACAACCTCAGCAGAGCCGCGCCTGCCGAGATGTTCTCGGGCATCGCGACCGCTGATCCGCTCTGCTGTTCGTGGACTGCCGCGAGTTCGCGGACCTTGCCCACGTCGACCAGGTCCGCCGGTTCGGGCCGTGTTGCCGCGTCGGGCCAATACTCCGAGACCGTCTCGGGCAATGTCAGGCAGTTCAACGAGCCGAAGTTGATCGTGTGCTCGCCAAAATCTGCCACGGTGCCGCCGTCCAGAACGGCTTCCGCTGATGCTCGCAGCAGGTCGGAGCTGAACGCCATCAACGCTCGGTAGTCGCTGTAGGCTTCGTAGAACTCGAGCATCGTGAACTCGGGGTTGTGATGCTTGGAGAGGCCCTCGTTGCGGAAATTGCGATTGATCTCGTAAACCCGGTCCAGTCCGCCGACCGTCAGGCGTTTCAAGTACAGCTCGGGAGCGATCCGAAGGTAGAGGTCCACGTCGAGAGCGTTGTGGTGCGTCTGGAACGGGCGCGCCAGCGCGCCACCGTAGACCGGCTGCATCATCGGCGTCTCGACCTCGATGTAGCCCCGGCTCTCGAAGCAGTTCCGCAAGGTGCGGACAATCCTGTCCCGGTTGACGAACGTCTGCCGGACCGAGTCGTTGCTGATCAGGTCCAGCGAGCGCTGGCGATAGCGGATTTCGACGTCCTGCAGGCCGTGGAACTTCTCGGGAGGAGGCAGGACGCTCTTGGAGAGGAATGAGAGTCTGGACGCGCGGACGGTGAGTTCGCCCGTCCGCGTACGGAATACGCGTCCGGCGACTCCGATGAGGTCGCCGGCGTCCAGTAGCTTGTAGAGTTCGAAATCGCGCTCCGAGACCTCGTCCTTGCGGACATAGATCTGGATCTGCCCGCCTCCCTGCTTGAGGTTTGCGAATCCGGCCCTGCCCTGACGCCTCTTCGTGCTCAGCCGTCCGCAGATTCGAGCCGTCGGCTGGCTCTCCTCGAGGCTCTCGCCGTCGGAAGGGTCGAAGGCCGCCCGGAGTTCGGGGACCGTGTGGGTTGCGTTGTACTTGCGCGGGTAGCGCTCGAATCCCAACTTCGAGATGCGGGCGATCTTGTCGAATCGCTGCTGGAAGATGAGGTCTTCGGGAGACATGGGGCCGGCTCCGTTCCCGGCGAGGCCGGAGTCTTCATTGTAGGTACGCCCGGCGAGCTAGGTTCAGTAGTAGTCCGAACAGTCCATGAAGTAGCCGCATCGACCGCAGCGGAGCTTGCATCCGCGCTCTTCGAGCCGTTGCGAGCAATTCGGGCAATAATGCATCGCCAAGGCGCCGCTGCCAGCCTGTCGGCCATCGCGCGGCGGATCCGGCGCATCACCGGACGTCGAATCGCGCGGCGATCCCGGTGCCGGGCCTGTGTTCACGTCTCGGTTCATAACCCAACTTCGCGGATCACATCCAGCTTGTCGTCGCTCAGGTAGGCATAGCGGTTAACCCAGTAGCCGTGGTCACCCGCTTCGCGGGCCACTTCAAGTCGCTTGCGAAAGTCGTCGAGCGGACCGTAGCCATGTGCAAGCACGTAGACCGGAGTGTCCCCGGCCTGCCTCTGTGCCTGACGAATCTTGCGTTTCTGGGCCATCGGGCCGACAGGGTGAGGCACGTCGGGCGGCGGGTACGAGTAATCCTCGACAGAAGCGAGTCCCTCGTCGTCCGCGATGTCCAGCCAGCGTACGAGAGCCCGTGCGAGCAGCTGGCTCGAGAGGCCGGGGTTCGCGTTCAGGATCTGGTCGCCGTAGAAGCGCAGCATCATAGGCCAGTGCATGGTGTACAGCTTGCAGCTGATCGCCGAAGAGTGCTGGGCGACGCGTCCGAAGTCCATACCCGACACGATCGTCCATGGCGGCGGGAACGCATTCGGTAGCAGCTCCATCTTCTCGCCGCCGCCCTCGTTCATCGTCTGGCGGAAGCCCGCGATCATTTCCTCGACCAAGGCGGCCTTGAATCTCAGCCATGCCGAGACGCCGGGATAGTCGGAGACAAGCCGCAGGAGATGGAACCGGCCTCCGTCAGCATCCTGCGCCCAAGGCTCGAGATCGGAATCGGTCAGGCCCCCGTGCAGCTTGTTGTAGAGCGCCCCGACATCCCGGCGCATCCTGTCGAACGGGAATCCCATGCGTTCCGCTGCCCTCTCGGCATGGTATGAGAAATCGAGGAACACAGAGTCCAGGAAGTACGGGGGGTATTCCGGCCAGTCGATACGCAGGCCGTCAAGATCGGGATAGTTGCGAATCAGGTCCCGGATTAGCGCGTGCTCGTATCCGAGTATCTGCGGGCTCGCGAGGCTGCCGTTTTTGGCGAGGCGACGTTCTGGAATCGTGCCGTCGGGCAGCCGTGCCCGATCCTCTTCGACGGGACCTCCGAATTGCACGCGGTAGCCGGGAGGGATTGCCGCTTGCACTTGGAAGTAAACACGGATACCGCGTTCCTTGGCCGCCCGGATAAAGTCGCTGAGCAAGTGGCCCTGGCGCCGGGTTAGATCGGTCGGCTGGGAAGGCTGGTAGCGCAAGCCCGAGTACAAGGACGGGTCCGGTTCGAAGCTTGGTGCCGTCTTGACCCAGACCTCCCGCTTGCCGAACAGAGGACGGTCGAGCAGACGGACATTCCCGGCGTTGGCATCTGCTGGCGGCTCCCGCTGGCCAGTCTCGGGATCCGCCTCTTCCATCAAATACGGCGACGTGGCGACGGCGTTGGCTCCAATCCTCGAAAGATTGTCAAGCAGTCCGTCGATTCCCTCGCTCTGGATGTATTCGGGCAGGACGGTGACGCCTAAGAGCTTTCCCTCGGCCATGGCCCGTGAGTATATCAGTAGTCTGCGATCTGCCTTGGCAGTTCGACATCCCGTTTCGTCTTTCGGGCATTGCCTGAAGCCAGCAGTTCTCAGTTTGGGTTTTTTGGATGCTTACGGGCCGTGTAGGAGCCGGGAGCGAGGGACTAGTTTCTGTGGGCTTGACTTTGCGGGTGCCGCTTTCGACGATACAATGTGGCCTCCGTTCTCGATTCCCTCCTGCACAGCTTCCGCCAAGCCGCCTCGGGCCTGCCCGATGCCCGCCGCGGCTCCAACAAGCGCTACGCCCTCGCCGACGCCGCCTCCTGCGCCCTCGCCACCTTCTTCTTCCAGGCTCCCTCCTTCCTCGAGTTCCAGCGCCGCATGCAGGAGGACACCTCCCGCTCCAACTGCCACACCCTCTTCGGCGTGCAGGCCATCCCCTGCGACAACCGCATTCGCGACCTGCTCGACGGTGCCGACCCCGCTCTGTTCGCCGACCTGTTCCCCCTCTGCCTCGACAGCGTCCGCGAGCAGGGCGCCCTCGCCCCCTTCGAGCGCCTCGGCGGCCGCCTGCTCGTCGCTCTGGACGGGATCCAAATCCACTGCTCCGACTCGATCCGCTGCCCGCAGTGCTCGACCCGCCATGTCGGGGCTCACAAGACCGAGCAGTACTTCCATACGATGCTCGCGGCGACGGTCGTCGCCGACGGCCACAACCGCGTCCTGCCGCTCATGCCGGAGTTCGTCCAGCCCCAGCAGGACCCGGCGGCGGACCAGCCGGATCTGTCCGAGGAGCAGCGCAAGCAGGACTGCGAGCGCAACGCCGCCAAGCGCTGGCTGCCCGCCCACAGCGCCGAGCTGCGCCCCTACCGGCCGGTCTTCCTCGGCGACGACCTGTACTGCTGCCAGTCCCTGTGCCGCCTCGTCGGCGACCTCGGGGCGGACTTCATTTTCGTCTGCAAGCCCAGCTCCCACAAGCGTTTGTACGAACTGCTCCACGACGACTTCACCCACTCCAGCGGCTGGATCAAGACCCGCAACAGCCGCAAGCAGGTCGAGTTGCAGCGCTTCCGCTGGATGCACGGGCTGCCGGTCCGCGACAGCGCCGACGCCGTGCAGGGTGCCTGGGTCGAGTTCGCCATCGAGCGCAACGGCAAGCGCACCTACACCAACACGTTCTTCACCAGTTTGGAAGTCACCGCCGACAACGTGGCGGACATCGCGCGGGCCGGCCGCGCCCGGTGGAAGATCGAGAAATGTGCAATTGCACATTTCTCGATAAATGTGAATTTCAGGATTATGTGAATTCCGCTCTGTAAGCCCTTGCCAAGCCGAGGCACGGGGGCTCTGCCAGTTCACATAAAAATACGGCGGTGGCAGGATTGTCGGATCGTCTTTCGTTTCGAAAGGAGGTCTGAACATGTTCGAAACACTCTTCAAGGAGGCGCGAACGGTGCAGCGGCACCTAGCCGCCCCGCTGCTCCGGTTGCGCCTCTGCTACCTAGATCACTGCGCGGCACGAGGGCTCGCAGACAGAACGATCCGCGATGTCGCCAGACACCAGCTGCAGGCGGTGCAGTTGCTGCCCTTGCAGGAGCCGGGCCCGATCCCGGTCGCCGAGGTCGAAGCGGCCGGGCAGCGGTGGGCGGCCGGCCGCAAAGTCGAGCAAGGCGGGAAGCGTCAGCGGGCCTTCGTAACAGGCACGCTGAGGTGGCTTCGCTTCAGCGGACGCCTGGATGCGACAGATCCCGAGCCGACGCCCCACGCCGAGCGGCTGGCGGCGTTTGCCGACAGCTTGCTCCGCGAGCGCGGACTGTCTGCGGAATCGGTCCGCAACTACTGCTCCCGAGCGCGGGAGTTCCTGCGCCGGCACTGTGGCGACAAGCCGTCGCTGGCAGACATCACGGTCGCCGATGTGGACCGGGCCTTGGCGGACAAAGCGTCGCAGGATGTGGCGCGGAAGACATTGGCTGCCTATGCCAGCGCCTTGCGAGCGTTCTTTCGGTACGCCGAGGACTGCGGCCGGTGCCGTCCGGGCTTGGCCGCAGCGATCCCGTTGCCCCGTCAGTACTCCTTGGAGACCCTGCCAGCGGGCCCAGCCTGGGAGGACGTGCAGCGGCTGCTGGCCGCCACCGAAGGGGACCGGCCAGCGGATGTCCGGGACCAGGCCATCCTCCTGCTGCTCGCTGTCTACGGCCTGCGTTCGGGGGAAGTCCGCGGACTGCGCCTGGACGACCTCGACTGGGTGGCGGAAACGATGTGCGTCCGCTGCCCCAAGCCGGGGCGTACTCACCTGTATCCGTTGTCGCGGACGGTCGGTGACGCCATCCTGCGCTATGTGCGGGGCGTGCGTCCAGCCTCCCTGCACCGCGAGGTCTTCCTGTCCCTGCAAGCCCCGGCCCGACCGCTGAGCACGACCGGGCTCTGGCGCGTCGTCGGACCCCGCCTGCGACGGTTAGGCATCGATTCGCAGCGCAGCGGGCCCCACGCATTGCGGCATGCCTGTGCTCAGCACCTGTTGGATACAGGCTTCTCCCTGAAGCAGATCGGGGATTGTCTGGGACACCGGCACCCGGACTCGACCGCGGTCTACGCCAAGACCGGGCTCGGCGCGTTACGGGAAGTGGCCGCCTTCGATTGGGAGGGCGTGCTGTGACAGTCCGGGACGCCATTGAGCGTTACGTCGCCTGGAAGCGCTCCTCGGGAGCGCGCTTCCAAGCTGGCGCGAACGCACTCAACCATTACGCTTGCCTCGTGGGTAGCGAGACCGACCTCGACGAAGTCGGGGAGCACGAAGCCGCCGCCTTTCTGACCGGCTCCGGACCCTTGACCCCCACGCGAAGCGTCAAACGTTCGATTCTGGATGGCTTCTACCGCTACGCGCTGGGGCGCGAGCTGGCCAGCCGCTCGCCGCTGCCCGCGCTGGAGCCGCCACGCCCCCCTTCGGCCCCTCCGTATCTGTATAGCCGGGACGAGGTGGGCCGCCTGCTGGAGGCCGCGCAAGCCCCTCTCAAGCGTGTGCGGCAACTCGGGCCGCAGACGTTCCGCGCCTTGCTGCTACTGCTGTATGGCGCAGGCTTGCGTCTCGGGGAGGCCCTGCAACTCACCCATGCTGATGTCGATCTGGCCAACCTGCTGCTGACTGTCCGCAAATCGAAGTTCGGCAAGAATGTTGACCAAACAGAAATGTTGAGCTGGGCTCGCAAGAGCCTGTGAACAAAGGCCATAGAGCCCGAATCGCAACATAACTTTTTCCCTCTCAGCACCGTCTCCGTGTATCGGGAGAGAACCACCGTGACCTCACCAACCGACCGGAACTCCCGGGGAACCGACCCGGGATCCGTTCCAACCAATCATTTCTGCGTACGTTGCGTAGCTGGAACATGCGGGCCTATCCGGCAGCAGTATTGCTGCTTGTCGGGCCCGGCACGACGCTTTCTGACTTGGCTGGACAGTATCGGGACCGCGATCGACGCCGTGGACAGGCGTGTCAACCAGAAGGGAGCCTTCAACGGAGCACGGGACAGCTTGCCGGCTCTTCTCGGCAAGGTCTGAACGCCCATAGTTATGTTGCGCGATTCCGGCTGTATGGCCTTTTTTCACAATGGCTTACGAGCCCAGCTCAACATTTCTGTTTGGTCAACATTCTTGCCGTGATGTTGCGCGCAACATTACTACAAGACCCGTCTCGTCCCGTTGGATCCGACCCTGGGAAAAGCCCTGGCAGCCCATGCGGCCCGCACCCTGCCGGCGGATCCCGCCGGGGCGGCCGGGCACCCCTTCTTCGCCAACCGAGACGGCACGCCGCTACGCCAAGCGACGGTCCGCGGCCGCTTCCGGGTCGTGCGCGAAGCTGCTGGCATCCCGCTTCTGGAGGGAGCCCGCCGTCAGCCGTGTCTGCACGACCTGCGGCACGCCGCTGCCCAGCATCGGCTGGTCAGCTGGTACCGCCAGGGACAGGACGTCCAGCGCCTGCTGCCGGTTCTGTCGACCTACCTGGGGCACGTCAGCCTGGCCTCGACGCAGCTCTACCTGAGCATGACCCCCGAACTGCTGGGCGCCGCCTCGGCGCGCTTCGCGCGGTATGCCGAACCTCGCGGAGGCTGCCATGCGTGACAGATCCACTCTCGGTTTCTGGCTGCGCCGCTTCTTGGCGGAGCATCTGGTGAGCGAACGCAACCTGTCGCGCAACACCCAGCTCGGCTATCGCGACACGTTCACCCTGCTCGTGCCCTGCCTCGCCGAACAGGCCCGCAAGCCGTCCGAGCGCCTCGCTGTACGCGACATGGGCGCCGCGCAAGTGCGGGCCTTCTTGGCCGGCCTCGCCGAACAACGCGGCTGCTCGCCGCAAACCTGCAACCAACGCCTGGCCGCCATCCGCTCCTTCGCCCGCTTCGTGGCCAGCCGTGATCCCGAGCATCTCGAATGGGCCGGCCAGATCCGGGCCATCTCGGCGAAACGGGCGGATCCGCGCCCCGTGACCTACCTCGAGAAGCACGAAATGGACGCCCTGCTGGCCGTGCCGGACCGCACCACAGCCCAGGGTCGCCGCCAGTACGCAGTCCTTGTTTTCTTGTACAACACGGGCGCCCGCGTATCCGAACTGACCCGCCTGACGGTCGGCGACTTGCAGCTAGCCGATCGCCCGGAGTCCCATTCCCTTGTGACCCTGCATGGCAAGCGTGGCAAGATTCGCCGTGTCCCAGTCTGGCCCAGTACAGCCACTGTGCTGTCCGAACTGGCGGGCGACCGCCCTGCGGACGCCTTCCTGTTCCACAGCCGGACCGGTCATCCCTTCACACGGTTTGGTATCCGAGCACTGGTCAAACGGTGCGCCGAGGCTGCCGCGCAGCGGGTGCCCTCCCTGACGGCCAAGGCCGTTATCAGCCCCCACACACTGCGCCACAGCTGCGCCACTCATCTGTTGCGCGCCGGTGTGGATCTGAACACGATCCGTGCCTGGCTCGGCCACGTCAGCGTCGATACCACGAACATCTATGCCGAGGTGGATCTCGAGACCAAGGCCCAAGCGATCGCTTGCTGCGACCCGCCCAAGACGCAACCGGCACGGCCATGGAAGGAGGACAAAGGCCTGATTGAGTTCCTCCGGACGCTCTGAGGCCATCAGGATTATGTGAACCCGCAGAGCCCCCGTGCCTCGGCTTGGCAAGGGCTTACAGAGCGGAATTCACATAATCCTGAAATTCACATTTATCGAGAACGAGGGATTCAACTGCCTGGCGCGCCACGGTTACAACATCAAGCGGAATTTCGGGCACGGCCGCAACGGTCTCGCCAACCTGCTCGCGACGCTGAACCTGTTCGCCTTCGCGCTGCATGCGGTCCAGGATTGCGTCTCCGACTTGTGGCGGCAATGCCGGGCTCGGGCCGGCACCCGGCGCAACTTCTTCGCGACCCTGGGCTTCCTCACGGAGTGGTTCTGCTTCCGCAGCTGGACCGCCCTGTTCGAGACCCTGTTAAGAAAGCGCCCGCCACCGGCCAGTCCCCGGGTGGCTGCGCTCGCCCCGTCATGACGCAACCGGCCAGCCATCCGGCCAGCGACGGGCTCGCCCCGAACCCAGCGGCGGGGGTGCGCCTGGCAAGGCCCGCGAGCACGCCACTGCCCGTGCCATGCAGCCCGGCCCCCCCGGCCTGCGTTCCCAACCGCCCTGATCACCCCGCAACTGCCTCTCTACGGCACGCCCAAACGCTCGCCGATCCCAACCCACACCAGCCAGCTCCCCCATCCTGAGAATTGCTGGCCTGAAGCGCGTCAGAGCCGGAGCGTGGTAGAATTGAAAAGACTTGGCCGCGTGGGCCTGTGGCGCAGTTGGGAGCGCGCCTCCATGGCATGGAGGAGGTCGAGGGTTCGAATCCCTCCAGGTCCACCATTTTTTGTCTCGGGTTTTTCCGCGATTTCCTCAGAGTTCTCATAAACTGTTGAAACTCAAGTATTTATAGTTCCCTTAAGGGCTCGCAAGTTCGGTTCGATTCCCGTATGATCCCAAATTGAGCGTGGGAAACTGCGTGGGGAAAGAACGGGAAAGCTCACTGCGGCGGCCGTGAAAGCCGCCTCGAATCCGGGTCGCTACGGTGACGGCGGCACTCGAAACAATGGAAGCGACCGGGGCGTCGATGGCCGCGAAGCTGTGCTTCCGGTTCCTGATTCTGACGGCCGCGCGAAGCTGTGAGGCACGGGGCGCGACTTGGAGCGAGATCGACTTCAAGGCGAAGGAATGGCGCATCCCCGCCAGGCGCATGAAGGCGGGCGCCGAGCATCGCGTTCCGATGTCCGATCCGGCACTCGCCGTACTCGCCCGGGCGCGTGAGCTCGACGATGATTCCGGCGATGATTCCGGCCTCGTCTTTCCTTCGTCGTTGCGGAAGGGCAGGGAAATGTCAGACATGACGCTGACGAAACTGCTAAGGACGACCGGACTCGCCGGTCGCGCGACCGTGCACGGATTCCGCAGAAGTTTCCGAGACTGGGCTGCGGAATGCACGGACTCTCCTCACGCCGTCATGGAATTGAGCCTCGCTCACAATGTCGGAAATAGCGTCGAGCAAGCCTACACAAGATCGGACCTGCTGGCGAAGCGTCGGCGGCTGATGGACCAGTGGGGCGCAGTCGTAGTGTGTGGGACGTGTTTATGCACGGCAAACAATGGATGACGCCACAAAGAATCCACTCGAAGACGATCTTTGCAGCGAGCGCGAACAGTACGCCGGCCTGAGCGGCCGGCGTTTCTTCCGGAGCCTATTCCCGGCTGATGTGCCTGAACCGAGTCGCCAAGACATTCAATCCGTGATTGGATGCTTGCGACCTACTTGAAATGTCCCCTTATTCCAAGCTGTGGTGTGCCGAGGCATCGAATCGACTCTGGCGTGCAGTCATGGAGCGCCAGGAACGAATCCCGTAATCCTGAGAGTGCGGGCCTACTAGGTGGCCGCAACTGCAAGGCCGCCTAATCACTGTGGGAAAAAAGAGAGTCAGCTCGGAAGACCGGTCGTAGTAGCGCTCCGTTTGTTGCGTAAGGGGGAGCATTCACGCGTAGCTGGTCAGGGAAGATCGCGCATCTGTATGGCGGCTGCATCGTCCCCTCCGCCAAGTACCCCCGGAGTAGCGACGCCATCTTTCCGGCAGCGGTTACCGACTGGAAGGCGGCCATGCGCTGGTGGTTATTGACGACCTTGTGTACGATTGCATGGAGGTACCAAAGCCATGAGACCAATTGCTGCAATTTCGGCCACGTTCTTGATAATCGCCATGCTCGCCTCGTGCGCAGGCGGCGAGCAGGCGGCTCAGCCCGGCGAGGAGAGCCAGTCAACCCGCACGCTTCCCGCCGGCGAGTACTACGAGAAGGTCCACGGCGCGTGGCTGGGGTCTGCGGTTGCGGGTGCCTTGGGGATGGGCGTGCAAGGGATGCACAAGGACGACCTCAAGCCCTTCCTTACCGAATTGGGGCAGTGGCCGCTGACCGACTACGTCAAGGCGCTTCCGCCGCACCGGGATCCGAATCGCAGTCAACCGTACACGGCGAATGACTGGGGTCCGGTCGGGTTCGGCCCGGACGACGACTCGCTTTTTCAAGTCGCGAATCTCCTGCTGCTCGAGGAGAAGGGCTCCGAGATCACGAGCCAGGACATTGCTGACAAGTGGCTCGCGTCGTTCTCCGTCTTCGAGGCCCAGGGCGCCGGGCGCGCGGTGAGAGTAGCGGAGAAGCGCCTGAAGCAGGGAATCATGCCTCCCGAGTCCGGCCAGCATGAAATGGGCGAGTTCATGGGGGGCCAGATGAAAGGGGAGTTCTGGGGCTACGTGCTGCCCGGGAACCCCGAAGCAGCTGCGGAGTACGGGCGCATTGACGCCGAGGTTGCTTTCCACACCGACGGCATCTACGGCGAGATGTTCATGGCGGCGTTGACAGCCGAAGCATTCTTCGAGTCGGACCCGGTGAAGCTGCTGGAGGCGGGACTTGCCGAGATCCCGGCGGACTGCGACTACACCCGTTGCATCCGGGACGTCATGATGTGGCACGAGCAGTGGCCCGACGACTGGGAAAAGGCTCATGAGCAGATCGACGCCAAGTGGGCGCCCGAGGGCGCCAAGAACCGCCGCGTGTACCCGAACAACGCGGTCATTGCCCTGGCGCTGCTCTACGGCGAAGGCGACTTCGAAAAGACGATCGCGATCTCTGTCATGGCAGGCTGGGACACCGACACGAATGCTGCGGACGTCGGGCCGGTGATGGGGATCATCCTCGGGCCGGAAGCGATCGCCGAGAAGTGGACCGAGCCCATCGCGAACACCTTTCGCAGTGACGTGAAAGGCGCTGAAGAGTGGATGATTGACGAGCTGGCGCGTCGCACGTCGGAACGACGATGACGGGGGAAAAGTCCGCCGGGCTGGTTCAGATCGTCAGCCAGTAGCGAATCGCCAGATTGGCGGCGTCCGTGTCGCAAAACGACCGCACAGCGCACGATCCTAGATTCCGCAGTTGGATGGTGTTCGCAACCGATCGGCTCCGTTGAATTGCTATTTGGATTGGCCGGGGCTGGGTCAGGCCGCTGCGTAACACGCTGGACGAGGCCAACCCGGATCCGCGCCCGGAAAGCGAGTCCCCGGCCCTGAGACGGCTCTGGGACACCCTGGCCGGCGAGCCGGAGAGGCTCGACCGCGCCCGCTTCGTCGGGGCTTTCGGCGAGGACGAGAACTGGCTCGAGGAATGGACCGTCTTCGGCCCCGAATCCGACTACGAAACGCGCGACGCTGAGGGAGGCCCCTAGCCGCCCCCATGAAACGGCGCGGCTCCCCATGCTGGTCGCCGCCTGCTATCTCGCCCGCTGTGCGCAGACCTGGCAGCAGGCCAACGATCGCTTCCAGAACCCCCTCGGCCACGGCTATTCCCCGGTCCGCTTCCGCCACAGCATGCAAGGTGCCCGCGCCGCCTTCGACGCCCTGCTCGCTCTCCCCCGCCGCGGCGGCCAGCCGACCTCCCGCTTCCTCCAGGTCCGCTCCGAATGGAAGGACCGCTCCGACGCCGAGCTCGAGGCCCACGTGCTCTCCCTGCTGCCAGCCCAGCCTTCCGCTCCTCGCGGCGACCCCGAAGCCCGCGGCCAGCGTAGCGAGCGCGGACTGCGCGTCATCGCCTCGGCCACGCCCGAACGCAACCCCCGCCTGCGCGCTCGGACCATCGAGCTGCACGCCCTCGACTGCGCCGCCTGCGGCTTCAACAGCGTGGGTCCGGAGATCGCGCTCAAGCGGGCGAACGCAAAATTCAGGGCCCGCATGGGAACGATGGAGCGCGACCTTGCGGCGGGCGGGCCATCGAGGACTGTGATCCCTGCGAACTGGAAGCGTTGTGGCAGCGGGCCAAGCAGACCTGAGGAATCTCGAGATCCGGCCGCTGCAGTGGCTCGAGGGGCATTGTCAAGTCATTTTCGCCGAAGCGGTTCTGAAACGAGCTTCGACGCGTGGATCTTCGCTCAGCGAACACCCGTCACGGCCTTCCAGGTGGTGAAGGCCTGCTCCCGAACGAGTCGACGATGGATCGTCTTGAGACGATGGCCTGCGGCTCGACGGCTTCGGCAAGACCGATCAACGTCTCGAAGAAGTCTGAGACGCCCGCTCACCCTTCAGGATGTGGCGAACTCCTGCGCCTCCAGGTGTTTAGGCGAGATGCGCCAGTCGCCGGCTCTGGGCGTAGTCGAGCGGCCTGGGGACCCGCTATAGAGGCATCTGTCAGAGCAGGCATTTTGCGGGTGCAGCCGGGCTAGGATGGCTACGCCGTGACCCCGAAGCCCGTCACTCGTCGCAGCTTCCTGGGAACGGCATCGATGGTCGCCACCTGCTCTCGGCCCATGCCTGACCAGAAGCCCGGCATCGTCCTGGTGATCACCGGCGACCAGGGCTACAGCGACCTCGGCTGCCACGGCAATTCCGTCATCAACACGCCGAACATGGGCCTCGTCCATGCCAACGCGGTGCGCTTCGAGACCGAGTCAAAAGGGGGCTTGACCGAGCCGTGGACTTGGTTCGATCGTGCCGATGCCACGACCCGAGGGGCGTACTACGCTGACGTTAAGAGATTACGCTTGTGACGGGGCTCAGCCTGAGTCGTCTCAGATCTGGGGCGAAACCGCTAATGGCCCACACCCAGCCATGAAGATTACCGACATCACGTGCACCCCGCTCAGGATGCGCAAGAACCTGCTGCGCATCCAGACCGACGCCGGCGTCGAAGGCTGGGCCGAAGCGCCGGGTCCCAGTCGCATGATTCCGGAACGAGAAGCAGTCTTTAGAGCCTACCTAGAACAAGTCATCAAGCCCACCCTCGTCGGCGAGAACCCGCTCGAGATCGACCGCCACTGGAATACCCTCGCGCTTGGCCGCGGCGATGTCTTCCACAGAATGCCCGGCTGGGTTGTCGGAATCATCGACGTCGCTCTGTGGGACCTTATGGGCAAGGAGACCGGCCTGCCGGTCTTCAGGCTGCTCGGCGGCGCGGCGCGCACCACCGTTCCGCTCTATTGGAGCACCGGTTCCGGCTGGCGGATGGAGCCGTCCGAGATGCTCGCTCAAGTAAGGGCCGGCTGGGATTTGGGTTTTCGCGCCTTCAAGATTCGGATGGATTGGCGCGGCTGGCGTCAAGACATCAACCCGGACAAGGACTTCGAACTGTTCCGGCTGGTGCGCGATTTCCTCGCGCCCGAAATCTACCTTGCTTTCGATGCCAACAACGGTTACTCGGTCTCGACGGCCATCCAGCAAGGGCGGCGCTTCGAGGCGCTCGGCATCAATCACTTCGAAGAGCCGATTCCCAACTACGACTTGCCGGGGCTCAAGCAAGTCGCCGACGCTCTCGACGTCGCCGTCTCCGCCGGCGAGCAGGACGCCTACCGCTGGTGGTTCCACCAACTGGTTCTGCTCGGCGACCCCGACATCCTGCAGCCGGATATTCTCAACGCGGGCGGCGTCTCGGAGGTGAAGCGGATCTGCGACATGGCGACGACGCTCGACAAACCCGTTATGCCCCATAGCCCCCACGCGGGGATCAACTCGTTGGCCTCGCTCCACGTCTACTCGACGCTCGAGAACGCCACCCGGCCGCACGAGTTCTCAGCGGAGTTTTCCGGTCCGCTCGACGACATCGCCGAACTCTACGGCGAACACGTGCTGCCCAAGAACGGAACCATGGAGCTGACCGAGAGGCCGGGCCTCGGGATCGAGTTGAACGAAGCCGCAGTGAGTAGGAGTTGATCTAAACGAACTCACTATGAGCTAGGTCTTCCTCTAGCGGCACTTACTGACCCGCTAGCCGCCAGGACTGGAACCTTGCCGCTGCAGCCCAGTCCCACCCCGTCGGTCTTGTTCGGTGTATTAGGCGCTGATGAGCGTGTCAGGACGCTTTGAGTTCGCTACGGGGTTGGCAGTGGCTTGATTCGACAGGCCCGTTCGGATACGATTCAGTTTCCGCCTAGCGGAGGCTGGAATGGCTCAGAAACTTTTCCATGACAGACGTCAGTTCCTGAAGGGGTCCACCTGCGCGCTCGCGGTTCCACTGCTGCCGTCGCTGCGAGGGGCGGCGCCCCCGCCCGAGCCTGCGGGCAAGTCACCGGTCAAGCGCTTGGTCTGCGTTGGCACCCAGCTCGGGTTCTACAAGCCCGAGTTCTTCGCGGACGGCGGGACGCCCCGGCTCATGAAGCCGCTCGAAGACGAGGGCCTTGGCCACTCGTTCACGACCATCTCCGGCCTCGATCACAAGGGCCCCACCGGCAACGGCCACCAACTCGTCTACACGCTCTACACGGGTCATGTCCTGCCCAGCATCTCTCTCGACCAATTCGCAGCACCCACCCTCGGCAGGGACACGCGGTACGAGTCGCTGCAGCTGTGCTGTGGCGAAGCCCAGCAGAAGGCATCCCTCGCGTTTACCAAGTCCGGCGTTCCGCTTCCGGTAACTCTCCGTCCGAGCGCGTTGTATGCGCGAATCTTCGGAGCCGGTGCGCTCGAGCTCAAGCGGCAGGCCTATCTCTTCGAATCCGGCCGGAGCCTTCTCGACGAACTGACCGGAGATGCCAGGTTGGTCAGCGGGAGGGCCAGTCCCGAGGACCGGCAGAGGCTCGACGAGTACCTCACGTCGGTCCGGGCCGTGGAAGGGAAGCTGCAGCGGCGCCGGGACTGGCTGGACAAACCGTATCCGGGACCGCCCGAAGGCCTCGAGTTGCCCGTGGAAGAGAATGTCGACGGGTCCTTCCTGCTGGACAACGAGGACTTGATGTGGGACTTGATGGCCCTTGCGATCAAGAACGATTCCACTAGGGTGATCTCCATGACCATCCCGATCACTGATCGTGTCCTGATCGTTGACGGCAACTTCATGAGCGAGGGCTACCACCGCCTCTCCCATCACGGCAAGAAACAGGAGAAAATCGAAGGGCTCTTGACGGTCGAGGAGCGCCACATGCAGGGCGCGGCCCGATTCCTCAAGGCTCTCAAGGACGCACCGGACGTTGATGGCGGGACCCTGCTGGACTCCACCATCATCCTGATCGGCAGCGCCATGGGCGACGCAGCCGCCCATCGGCGAACGAACTACCCGCTCTTCGTGGCGGGCGGGGGCCTCAAGCACAAGCGGCACCTGTCGTGCGGGACCGGGTCTGTGCCAAACACGATGGCCTGCGACCTCTATGTAACCGCGCTCCAGCGGCTCGGCTTTGAAGTCGAGCAGTTCGGGACCAGCCAGTCTGACCTCAACGGCACTTTGACATGAAATTGATGGGTCGCGTTGCCCTCGCAGCGGTTCTGGTTTCCTTTGCTCCGTTGCTGGAGGCGAATCCCGAGCCAGCGTTCCGCCAGCGCTTCACCGCCACGTATTGCGCTGGCTGCCATAGCGGCGACGAGCCCAAGGCAGGATTCGGGACCGGCGAAGCCGACCTCGGTTCGTCCGGCGCCGAATCGCGTGAGCGATGGCTGCGGGCGAGCGAGTACGTTGCTCAGGGCGTCATGCCTCCATTCGGCGCTCGGCAGCCCTCTCATGACGAACGAGAGCGGTTCGCCGGAAGCGTCCTGGCTGAACTAGGGGAGCTGGATGCCAGTGCGCGTGGCTCGGGCACTCCTGTCAGGCGACTGAATCGAATCGAGTACCTCAATACCTTGCGTGACCTGTTTCGGATTCGCCAGATCCGTTTGCCGGTGACGTTCCCGGATGACAACCCGGATCTCAGGTTCGACACGATGGCGGAAGGGACCCATCTCAGCCCCGGCCATCTCGATGCCTTCCACGATGTGGCGACGGACATAGCCGACCGCATGGTCCCGCTGCCGACTGTCGAGGAGAGAGTCTCGGTCTCGGAGAGGGGCAGCGTGGGACAGGATCCGGCGCGCACCAAGTTCTGGACGCGCGACGATGACGGCACCGGCCTCTACTTCACCGGAATCAACATCGCGGGCTGGTCGGGGGCGCTCTGGGACAAGGCCTTCATCGCGCACGCATCTGGCGTCTACCGCGTTCGGCTGAAGGTCAGTGCCGAAGCGTCCAGGGGGGCTGACGGAAAGCCGCTGCGCCTGGGCTTCTACGCCTTCAATCCCGCCGATTACGATCTACCTAAGCGCGCCTTGCGCGTCGATCTGCCTAGGGTCGGCGGCGCTGAGGTCACGAATTCAGAACACGAGTACGTCGAGGTCGACGTGCGGCTCGAGAAGGGCGAGACGTTTCATCTCTACTGCGAGAACCGTCTCGAGAAGCAGTACCCGACAGCCTTGATCCGGACTCCGGGCAACACCCAGGACCTGCGCCGGCTGCTGGCGACGTACCTGACGGAAGCACAGGAATCACCCGAACCGACCATTCGGTTCGAGCGGATGGAAATCCGGGGCCCGGTTCGGCCCCTGCCGAGGCAAGAGGCGTTCCTTGGCGGGGCGTCCCAGGCACTGGATCGCGCGTATCTGGAGCCCGTGCTGCTGCCTCTCGCAGAGCGGGCATTCAGGCGACCGCTGTCGGAGCTCGAGGGGAAGGACCTGATCGAAGGCGTCCTGGAGCACGGGGCGGCCGCTCCGGGTCCCAAGTATGCCGTCCACTACGGCGTTCGCCGGGTACTGCTGTCCCCTCAGTTCCTGTTCCGGGAGTTCGGCGATGGCAGGCTGGACGATTTCGGACTCGCCAGCCGACTGAGCTATTTCCTCTGGAGCACGATGCCGGATCCCGAGCTGGTGCGGTTGGCCGGGACAAAGCGGTTGTCAGAGCCCGTCACCTTGCGCGGCCAGGTGGACCGCATGGTTCGCGACCCGAAGGCGCAGCAGTTCGTCAAGCACTTCTCCGGCCAGTGGCTCGGCGGACGCTCGGCCTCGTCAGTGATGGTCTGCGACGTGCGGCACGTCTGGAGCGAGCTGATCCGGCACGGGATCGTTCGCTCGACGGAAATGTTCATTGACGAGACCCTGCAAGAGAACCGATCCATCCGCACGTTCATCGACTCGGACTTCACTTACGCCAACGAGCCGATGCGGATCGCGTGGGGGATCCCCGGCAACGAGGTGGACCTGCTGCGGCTCGAAGCCGACCAGCGGCAGAGTCTTCTCTGGCCCGAGCCCGAGCGCTTGGACCTCTCAACGCTCGGACCTGAGGTTCCGGGGCACGTTGCCGGCAGAGGTGGAGTCCTCGGTCTATCCACGGTGCTTGCCGCGACCGGAGATGGCGTGGAGTCCTCGCCGATCCTGCGTGGCGTGTGGGTACTGGAGAACCTGTTCGGGACGCCGCCTCCCCCTCCTCCGGCCGACGTGCCCGCGTTGGTCGCGGACATTTCGCAAGCGCGGACCATCCAGGAGGTCCTGTCTGCGCACCAGAAGGTTTCAACCTGCGCGGTGTGCCACGTGAAGATCGATCCGATCGGGCTGGCTCTCGAGAATTACGACGCTGTCGGGGGCTGGAGAACATCCTACTACCAGGACGAGGAATCCGGGCATGCTGAGCGGCCTGTCCAAGCGAAGAGCCGCATGGAAGACGGAACGACGCTCGAAGGCGCGCAGGACGTCAAGGACTATCTGCTCAGCAATCCGCAGCGCTTCACGAGGGCCCTCGCGGGTCTCCTGCTCGAGTATGGGGCGGGACGGGAACCCACCCGGGCTGACCGGCTGGCGCTGGACGTGATTGTCGCTGCCGAGCCTGAAGGGGGCTACGGACTCCGAGACCTGATAGCCAGCTTGGTTGCCAGCGAGGCTTTCCGCACAAAGTAGCCCTAAGCCCTACCTGGCGGGTGAACAGCCTTCGAACCGTGCGCCGCCCGCCCGGACACTCGATTCCCGGTAGCGCTCGTGCTAGATTGGCAGTGCCCCGAAGCAATTTCTATGCCGGTAGCTCATTGACACCCGGCCGCGGGGTTCGAATCTGTCCGGGCGCCGCTGGGACATAGCGACTGTGCTACCAGGATCCACGATGAATCGACACCAACTTCTGGCCCCACTAGCTGCCATAGCCATTTGCTCGTGCTCGTCGGACGTGCCCGAGAAGCATCCGAACATCGTTGTCATCCTTGCCGACGACTTCGGCGTTGGCGACATCCAAGCCCACTACCCGGACAACAAAATCGCGACGCCGTACTTGGACCAGTTCGTCCTTGATGGCATGAGCTTCACGGATGCCCACAGCCCATCAGCGGTTTGCACGCCGACGCGGTACGGACTGCTCACGGGCCGGTACTCCTGGCGTACGCGACTCCAGGAATGGGTGCTCGCGGCGCACGAGCCACCCCTGATTTCTGCGAATCGACCGACGCTGCCGAGGGTGTTGCGCGACTACGGATACGAAACTGCCCTAATTGGAAAGTGGCACCTCGGTTGGGAGTGGGCTGGTCCGCAGCCGAGCCGGATGACCAAGGTTCGCAACGGGCAGAAGACCTTGGAGTGGGACTTTACCAAGCCGGTGCAAGATGGCCCTACGGCGCGGGGCTTCGACTACTACTTCGGTGTGGACCTCCCCAACATGCCGCCGTTCTCTTATATCGAGAACGAGACTGTTGACCCGCTGCCGACCGACCGCTACGTCTATGACAGCACCGAGGGAGTCGTGATGCCTAGGGGGTTCCAAGGAAGCCCGATTGCGCCTGGCTGGCGGTTCCGGGAGATCCTCCCCGAACTCACGAAGCGCGCCGTGCAGCAGGTTCACGACAGGGCGAACGGAGAGAAGCCGTTCTTCCTGTTCTTCTCGATGACCTCCCCTCACGAGCCGGTTTCCCCGTCGGCCCCGTTCATGGAAAAGAGCGGCATCGCTCCGATTGCCGATTTCGTGATGGAAACCGACTGGTCGGCTGGCCAGGTTATTCAGGCTGTTGACGAGGCGGGGATCGCTGGCAACACGATCGTGATCTTCACTGCGGACAACGGGCATTCGCACTATACGGGCTGGGACGAGCTCGTGGAAGCCGGACATATGCCGAGCGGGCCGCTTCGCGGTCACAAGGGCGACATCTGGGAAGGAGGCCACCGGGTGCCTCTGGTTGTGCGTTGGTCCGGACGTGTCACACCGAATTCGAGCAACGACCAACTCGTAAGCCTGACGGATGTATTCGCTACCAGCTTGGAAGCCATCGGTGCCAATCTTCCGGCCGACGGGGCTGAGGACAGCATGAGCTTTCTGGACGCAACCTTGGGCCAGGAAGCGACGGCGGCTCGGACTTCACTGGTCAGCCATTCGAACCAGGGAGAGTTCGCCTATCGAGACGGTCCCTGGAAGCTGGTGTTTCGAAGGAGCGACCCGAGCCTGGAAGACTCGCGAGGCAAGGCCACGATTGCTGAACTCTATAATCTCGGGTCCGACCTTGCCGAGCAGCACGACCTCGCGAGCGAGCGACCGGATATGGTCGACGAGCTACGCGGACGGTTCGACGAGGTTATAGCGCGTGGAGCGAGCCGACCCGGGATCGAGTCGCTTAACGACGCCGACGTGCGCTACGACATAACCCAGACCGAGCGATGGGCTCCGCCCGCGGGGCAGACCCCATAATTGGGCGCTTGATGGGCCGCGGGCATTGCCGGGCCCATTCCGAACCGGTCCAGATGGCTAGCCGAAGGAACTGTCTGGACCGACAGGCATGACCTGCACTCCATCGCAAGACCTGAGGACTTCAATCACGGTGGCTTGGACCGGAGTGGCGCCGGCCAAGACGCCCAGGGGCGTGAACGCCTGCCCTCTCCACCCCGGCTGCCGGGCGATCGTAGTGCACGGCCCGCGCACGGCGGCCAAGCTCCGTCCGGCAGCGGCCAAGATCTGGTAGCCGAGCTTGGAGTCGGCCCTGACAGTGCCAGAGCGGACGGAGAAGCGCTTACGGCAGAGGCCCTAGCGGAAGGTCATCCTGAGAGAGCCAGCATCGCTTCGCTCCAACGTGTTCACGTCGCATCAGATTATTCAGGTTGAATCGGAACTAGCGTTCACGATCCTTCGGAGTGAGCGTTCGCATTCGCCGGAATCCGCAAGGCGCTTGCCTTGTCCGAAAAAGCGGAAACCGCCGGCCCCCCGTCGTGGTTATGAGGTTCGGGAAGCTCCAATCAATTGGGTCAATGGCAGCCGCATGACCGGTTTCATAACGGGGACCGGAGTCTGCCACTTAGGGTTCGCGAAAAAACAACTTCCTAGTTTGGAAGGGGAGAGATGGTGTAGTTCCAGCTGGGTAGGTGTTGGCTGCGGGTGAGGTTGAGGGCGTCCATTTGCTGAGGGGTTATGGTGACGCCAGTGGGGTAGTCGTGTCGGAGCAGATGGGACGCGACAGAGAGGCCAGTGTTGGTCGTGGTGGAGCGGATGTAGTTAGTGCCTGCGACAAAACCCTTGAATTTCGCGCAGACACACACGAGGGTCTAGTTACTGTTCTGGTTGCGGGCGCCGTTTCGGGGCGCAATCCGCCCCGGCTTGCCGTCGCATGGCGGCTTTCCAAGCCGGATTCCGAGTCCTTGCGCACCCTTCCCACACTCCTGCCTGCCAGCAGGCTGGCGCTGCTCGTTCCCGGGGCGCTCCCTCGCCGCTACGCGGCCAGCCGTAGCGGGAGCGCCCGCTTGCGTGCCCGCTTCAGCCGCTTCCGCTCCCGCCTCTGCAGGAGCAGTCCGATCCGGTGCAGGTTCCCCGCCAGCACCGCCAGCCCCACCGCTCGCTCGAAGCCCGCCGCCCCTTTCGACCGCACCCGGTCCAAGCCCCGGCATTCCAGGTTGTGGATCGCCGATTCCACCGCCGGATGCGCCTTCCGCGCCGCCGCGAATCCCGGCTCCGACTCCCGTTCCCGCGCCGCCTTCGACAGCTTCCCCTTCTGCGGCAGCGCGTTCAACACCAGCACCTTGTCCAACTCCTCCCGGTTCGCTGGACTGTGGAAGCCCTTGTCGAAACTGCAGCCCGCCAAGTCCGGATACATCGCCTGCGTCTCCTTCACCAGCGGCTGCGCCACGTCCACGTCCTGCTCCGTCCACATGATCCTGGCATGCAGCACGAACCCGTGCTCGCTCTCCACGATCCCCACCGGCACTCCCAGCTCCACCGGCCGCCCTGCCTTGCCCTTCGCGCACCAGCGCGTGTGCGGCTCGAAAATCGAGAACACCTTCTCCTCTTGCGGAATCGTCTCGCCTCGCAGCACGCGCCGCCTCCAAGCGCTCCAGAGACGCCTTCGCGCGCTCCGCTATGCAGCGCGCCTGCCGCAAGTAGTCCTGCACCCGCCGCGGCTGCTGCTTCCTTCGCTTCGACGAGCGCACCCGCTGGAACAGGCCGCGCACTGTCCGGATCAGATGCGCGCTCTGGCGCCAGCCGCCCAGGCCGTGCTGCTCGCAAGCCAGCGCCGTGACCCGGATCAGGCAGCGCAGCGCGTCCCACAGCAGGCTCACGTCCGTCGGGTAATGCACGTCGGTCTCGACCAAGAGCAGATCAAACTAATCCATTCCGCGATTGCGGGCCTGAGCGGGTTCTGATCAAGCGCCTCGGACACCCCCTCGACGGTCAGGAGCTGGCGGTGCTGGCTCGGAAACGGCGCTCGGACGGTAGTCTGGCGTTGTGGGTCGAACTGCCCGATGGCAAGCGCAAGAGCATCCCTGCGGCGTGGACCAGCTGGGAGGCTCCTGCGGACGATGCGCCGCGCACGCAGGGCCGCATGGCGGACTATCATGCCTTGCAGAAACTGGTGCAGGTGCTGGAGGACGCGCATGGCGGAGAAGGAGGGAGCGGCGAACTGGCAGGCGTCTCTGCCGGGGCTGCTGGAACACGAGGAGCGTCTGGCGCTGTGGAACAGCTTTCCGGAGGCGGCGCACGAGGAACTGCTGGAAGAGCTGGCGCGGCTGATGCTGCGGATCGCGGAGAAGGAGGCCCGGAATGAAGCGGGAGACGACGATCCGCGAACGGCATCTTGAGCGGCTGGCGGTGGTCTATGTGCGCCAATCGACGCCGCAGCAGGTGCTGACGAACCGGGAATCGACGCGGCTGCAGTATGGATTGCGGGAAGTGGCGCGGAATCTGGGCTGGCCGGCGGAGCGGGTCGAGGTGATCGACGACGACCTGGGGGTTTCGGCGGCGGGGGATACGGAGCGGACGGGCTTCGCGAAGCTGACGCGGCTGGTGGCGCGGGGACGGGTGGGGGTGGTGCTGGGCCTGGATTCGTCGCGCTTGGCGCGCGACACGGCGGAATGGTTCGGCTTGTTGCGCTGGCTGCGGCTGACCGACACGCTGTTCGTGAAGGCGGGCAAGGTGTACGACTTGAGGGAGGGCGACCACCGGGTGGTGCTGGGGATCGAGGGGACGTTGTCGGAGGAGGAGCGGTTCCGGATCAAGGCGCGCATGGACGAGGGCCTGCGGAGCAAGGCGGAGCGTGGCGAGTTGTATCGGAGCGTGGCGAGCGGGTACGTGGTGGTCGGCACGGAGTTGCGCAAGGACCCCGACGAGCAGGTGCGGCAGGCGATCGCGGAGGTGTTCGCGAAATTCCATGAGACGGGTTCGGCGCGGCAGACGGTGCGCAAGCTGCGGGAGGCGGGGACGAAGCTGCCGGGGAAGCGCGGAAACAGGGAGATGGAGTGGAGCGAGGCGACCTACGCGCGGGTGTACCAAGTGCTGACGAACCCGCTGATGGGAGGGGCGTACGTGTACCAGCGGCAGCGGACGGAGTTGCGGGTGGACGGGCGGGGGGAGGTGAGCAAGAAGGTGCTGAGGTTGCCGAGGCAGGAGTGGACGGTGGTGCTGGAGAAGCATCACGAGGGCTATGTCGAGTGGCATGAATGGCTGGAGATCCAGGAGCGCATGGCGGAGAATTCGTTGCGCGTGGGGAGCGGAGCGCCGCGCGAGGGGAGGGCGCTGCTGCAACGGCTGGTGGCGTGCGGGGTGTGCGGTCGGAGGATGCAGGTGCTGTACGGCAGCGGGGTGAGATACGTGTGTCTGGCAAGTCAGTCCGGGACGGGGAAGCGCGGGTGCCAGTCGGTCGGCGGAGCGCAGCTGGAACGGTGGGTCTCGGAGCGGTTTCTGGAAGCGGCGGGCATGGGCGGCGTCGAGGCGGCGCTGCGAGCGGAGCGGCAGGCGGAGGAGCGGGAAGCGAGGCGATTGCGCAGCTACGAGCTGGAATTGGAGCGCTGCGCGTACGCAGCGCAGCTGGCCGAGAGGAGGTACAAGGCGGAGGATCCGGAGAACCGCTTGGTCACGCGGACGCTAGCGCGGGACTGGGAAGCGGCGTTGCGCGAGGTCGAGCGGGCGCAGCGGGAGTTGGAACAGGCCGCGGAGCGCGAGCCGCGGCGTGACCCGGAAGTGTCCGGGGAGGTGTTCGCGCAGTTGGGGGCGCGGGTGCGCAGTCTGTGGGAATCGCCTCGAGTCAGTGCGCGGGATCGCAAGCGGCTGCTGGCGGCGCTGGTGGAAGAGGTCGTGCTGAAGGTGGAGCGGGCAGCGGGCCATTTGCATGTGCTGCTGCGCTGGCGCGGCGGCTGGATCGACGAGACCGACCTGCCCTTGCCTGCGCGCGTGACGCCGCCGCCGATACAAGACGACCCCGCCACGGTGGAGATCGTGCGGGGGCTGGCGCTGCTGCACGCGGACGAGCGGATCGCGGAGACGCTGAACCGGCAGGGGCTGCGGTCGGCGCGCGGGATGGAATTCAGCCGGGGGATCGTGGCAAGCCTGCGGCAGCGTCACGGCATCAAGCTCTTGCGGGGCGGGAAGCGGCAGGCAGAGGCGCCGCCGCAGAGCGTCAGCGAGGCGGCGCGGGAGCTGGGCACGACGGCGAGCACGCTCTATCGCTGGATCCAGCAGGGCTTCGTGCCTGCGGAGGCAGCGGTGGAGGGCGCCGCCCTGCAGGTGCGTCTGAGCCCGGCAGTGCGGGCGCGGTTCTGCGAGTCGCCGCCGGAGGGGTATGTGCGGGCGAAGCAAGCGCGGCGCGAGCTGGGCCTGTCGCGACAGGCCCTGTGGCAACGCATTCGCGAGGGGGCCTTGGATGCCAAGCGCATCGTGCGCGGCACGCACAAGGGCCTGTACGTGAAGCGGGATTGGGATCGGCAGCGCTTGCTGGACTGGGGGGCGGGAACGTGAACCGGCTCGGAACAGATCGGGGAGTCGGCGGCTGGAGTCACGCGGCGTCAACACGAGGAGAGACGAGGCGGCGAAGTTCGACGCGCAAGCGCAAGGCCTTGGAATGCGGTCGTTCGGATGGTGCGCCACTCTGTGATCCCGGAACCGGACATCGCCCGCTACCGGGCCGGACAGGCGCGCCGGCGCCCGGGCGAGGCCGGGTAACGCCATGCCAGGAGACGGGTTGCGATGACCCATCGAATGGCGTTGCCTGTCCGCAGGCCTGGCGCTCCGGACCGGTCCGGGCTGACGCGTTGCTCCGACCTGGCCGACAGCGCTTCCAGCGACGCGATGTCTCGCTCCGCAGTCCGGACCGCTTCCTGCAACGCTTCCAGCCTGGCCCGTTCCGCGACGAGAGTGGAGCGATGACAGGGGGCTCAGGCGGGAGAAAGCCGAAGTGTCCCGGAAACGGACCTGGATGGTGTTTCGCACGATGTCGGCCCATCCGGCGACATCGGCCGCATTACCGTTCAAACGCTCGTAACATCCTCTACATCAATGAGTTGCATGGGATGGACGGGTATTGGAGAAACGTGATTCAATAGAAGGAGCAGTCTGATGCCTTCACTACCGCGAAACTATCGCAGCGGGCTTGCAGCGGCTCGCCCGGGCGGCACCCGGCCAATTCGTGGCCCGCCCCCACCACCAAGCGGTTCACCTCCGCCAGCAGTGCCGGCGTGAGCAGCGCGATGTTGCGCGCCAGCGTGCGGTAGCTGAACCTGACGCCGCCGAACACATCGCTGATGCCGAGCATGCGGCGCACGCTGGCGTGCTGGTTCGCCAGATCATGCAGCCGATCGTAGTCGCAGCGGATGCCCTGCTTGAGCAAGCCGAGCACGAGCACCTGCCACAGGTCCATGCCGGGCCGACCGACATCCGGGTTGATCCCGTCCGGCTCGGCGCTCTCCTGCGTCTCGGACGCGGGGCGGTCGGAGGCGGACTCGCCAGCGGCGAAGACGCTCTCTCGCAGCAAGGCGAAGAGGCTCTCCCGCAAGGACGGGTCGCAGTAGATGTGCTGGATGCCCTTCAGCACGGCCGGGATGTCGTCGCGGCAGCGGGCGTCGAGTGGAATGTCCTCGATGGCGATCTGGCCGAGCGTCATCGAGGGATTAAAAACAGTTCGCAAGACGGTTTACCACCGAAGATAATCGCAAATTGAGACGAATCTCGCCATACGCGCCCGATCCGCCTCATCTTCACCCGCCGGAAATCGCCAAAATCCATTGGATATCAACGAAATACGGATTTCCGCCGCAGGCACTAGTTAGTGTCTGCGTCAAAACCCTTGAATTTCGCGCAGACACACACGAGGGTCTAGTTACTGTTCTGGTTGCGGGCGCCGTTTCGGGGTGCAATCCGCCCCGGCTTGCGTCGAATGGCTGCTTTCCAGGCCGGATTCCGAGTCCTTGCGCACCCCTCCCGCACTCCTGCCCGGCAGGCGGATTCCGAGCTGCGCACCCCTCCCGCTGCAGCAGGCTGCCGCTGCAAGTTCCCGGGGCGCTCCCTCGCCGCTACGCGGCCAGCCGTAGCGGGAGCGCCCGCTTGCGTGCCCGCTTCAGCCGCTTCTGCTCCCGCCTCTGCAGGAGCAGTCCGATCCGGTGCAGGTTCCCCGCCAGCACCGCCAGCCCCACCGCTCGCTCGAAGCCCGCCGCCCCTTTCGACCGTACCCGGTCCAAGCCCCGGCATTCCAGGTTGTGAATCGCCGATTCCACCGCCGGATGCGCCTTCCGCGCCGCCGCGAATCCCGGCTCCGATTCCCGTTCCCGCGCCGCCTTCGACAGTTTCCCCTTCTGCGGCAGCGCGTTCAACGCCAGCACCTTGTCCAACTCCTCCCGGTTCCCCGCACTGTGGAAGCCCTTGTCGAAACTGCAGCCCGCCAAGTCCGGATACATCGCCTGCGTCTCCTTCACCAGCGGCTGTGCCACGTCCACGTCCTGCTCCGTCCACATGATCCTGGCATGCAGCACGAACCCGTGCTCGCTCTCCACGATCCCCACCGGCACTCCCAGCTCCACCGGCCGCCCTGCCTTGCCCTTCGCGCACCAGCGCGTGTGCGGCTCGAAAATCGAGAACACCTTCTCCTCTTGCGGAATCGTCTCGCCTCGCAGCACGCGCCGTTCCACCTGGTCGACCTGCCGCTCCGCGTGTTCCAGGAAGCACTTGATTTCGCTGACGATATCCGCTCCCGCTCGCGCCGCCTCCAAGCGCTCCAGAGACGCCTTCGCGCGCTCCGCTATGCAGCGCGCCTGCCGCACGTAGTCCTGCACCCGCCGCGGCTGCTGCTTCCTTCGCTTCGACGAGCGCACCCGGTGGAACAGGCTGCGCACTGTCCGGATCAGATGCGCGCTCTGGCGCCAGCCGCCCAGGCCGTGCTGCTCGCAGGCCAGCGCCGTGACCCGGATCAGGCAGCGCAGCGCGTCCCACAGCAGGCTCACGTCCGTCGGGTAATGCACGTCCGTCTCGACCAAGAGCAGATCAAACTAATCCATTCCGCGATTGCGGGCCTGAGCGGGTTCTGATCAAGCGCCTCGGACACCCCCTCGACGGTCAGGAGCTGGCGGTGCTGGCTCGGAAACGGCGCTCGGACGGTAGTCTGGCGTTGTGGGTCGAACTGCCCGATGGCAAGCGCAAGAGCATCCCTGCGGCGTGGACCAGCTGGGAGGCTCCTGCGGACGATGCGCCGCGCACGCAGGGCCGCATGGCGGACTATCATGCCTTGCAGAAACTGGTGCAGGTGCTGGAGGACGCGCATGGCGGAGAAGGAGGGAGCGGCGAACTGGCAGGCGTCTCTGCCGGGGCTGCTGGAACACGAGGAGCGTCTGGCGCTGTGGAACAGCTTTCCGGAGGCGGCGCACGAGGAACTGCTGGAAGAGCTGGCGCGGCTGATGGCGCGGCTGATGCTGCGGATCGCGGAGAAGGAGGCCCGGAATGAAGCGGGAGACGACGATCCGCGAACGGCATCTTGAGCGGCTGGCGGTGGTCTATGTGCGCCAATCGACGCCGCAGCAGGTGCTGACGAACCGGGAATCGACGCGGCTGCAGTATGGATTGCGGGAAGTGGCGCGGAATCTGGGCTGGCCGGCGGAGCGGGTCGAGGTGATCGACGACGACCTGGGGGTTTCGGCGGCGGGGGATACGGAGCGGGCGGGCTTCGCGAAGCTGACGCGGCTGGTGGCGCGGGGACGGGTGGGGGTGGTGCTGGGCTTGGATTCGTCGCGCTTGGCGCGCGACACGGCGGAATGGTTCGGCTTGTTGCGCTGGCTGCGGCTGACCGACACGCTGTTCGTCAAGGCGGGCAAGGTGTACGACTTGAGGGAGGGCGACCACCGGGTGGTGCTGGGGATCGAGGGGACGTTGTCGGAGGAGGAGCGGTTCCGGATCAAGGCGCGCATGGACGAGGGCCTGCGGAGCAAGGCGGAGCGTGGCGAGTTGTATCGGAGCGTGGCGAGCGGGTACGTGGTGGTCGGCACGGAGTTGCGCAAGGACCCCGACGAGCAGGTGCGGCAGGCGATCGCGGAGGTGTTCGCGAAATTCCATGAGACGGGTTCGGCGCGGCAGACGGTGCGCAAGCTGCGGGAGGCGGGGACGAAGCTGCCGGGGAAGCGCGGAAACAGGGAGACGGAGTGGAGCGAGGCGACCTACACGCGGGTGTACCAAGTGCTGACGAACCCGCTGATGGGAGGGGCGTACGTGTACCAGCGGCAGCGGACGGAGTTGCGGGTGGACGGGCGGGGGGAGGTGAGCAAGAAGGTGCTGAGGTTGCCGAGGCAGGAGTGGACGGTGGTGCTGGAGAAGCATCACGAGGGCTATGTCGAGTGGCATGAATGGCTGGGAATCCAGGAGCGCATGGCGGAGAATTCGTTGCGTGTGGGGAGCGGAGCGCCGCGCGAGGGGAGGGCGCTGCTGCAACGGCTGGTGGCGTGCGGGGTGTGCGGTCGGAGGATGCAGGTGCTGTACGGCAGCGGGGTGAGATACGTGTGTCTGGCAAGTGAGTCCGGGACGGGGAAGCGCGGGTGCCAGTCGGTCGGCGGAGCGCAGCTGGAACAGTGGGTCTCGGAGCGGTTTCTGGAAGCGGCGGGCGTGGGCGGCGTCGAGGCGGCGCTGTGTTGGTTCTCTATTTATCCCGGCCAGAAACGGCCATTTTTCCTCGAATTAGCTTGGCGCCAGAAAGGATGGAAATCGAAATAATCCGAGAATGGCTGCTGCCTAGAGATCCTGCTAAGCCCCTCACCTACAGTCTGTTTCAGCCAGCCGTGCGCCTAGTTCCCTTCCGGCAGGAGCGTATCAGAGTGAGAAAACCTGCCTTCCTGCCGCCGGAGGAATTTGAGAATTTGACGCCGGAATAATCCGAGCCCCTACACGCTGCGAGCGGAGCGGCAGGCGGAGGAGCGGGAAGCGGGGCGATTGCGCAGCTACGAGCTGGAGTTGGAGCGCTGCGCGTACGCAGCGCAGCTGGCCGAGAGGAGGTACAAGGGGAGTGTCAGATAAACCGTGTAAGTGGGGAAATGTTTCAATTGCAACAAGGAGGCACACCCGTGAAACAGATACCCGAAGAGCTGCTCGAGCAGTTGCTCGAGGACTACGAGAAGCCCGAGGACCTGCTGGGCAGCGAGGGCCTGCTGGCGAGCCTGCAGAAGGCCGTCATGGAACGCGCCCTGGAGGCGGAACTGGCGGCCCATCTGGGCTATGCCCGGCACGACCCGGCCGGCCGGGGCAGCGGCAACAGCCGCAACGGCCATGGCAGCAAGACGGTCCTTACCGACCGCAGCGAGGTGGAACTGAACGTGCCGCGGGACCGCAACGGCAGCTTCGAACCGCAGCTGGTCAAGAAGCGCCAGACCCGGCTGCCGGGCTTCGACGAGCAAGTGATCGCCCTGTACGCGAGGGGCCTGAGCCAGCGCGACGTCCGCGCCCACCTGGAGGAGCTGTACGGCGTCTCGGTGTCGCCGGAACTGATCAGCCGGGTCACCGACGCGGTCATCGAGGAACTCCAGGACTGGCAGAAGCGGCCCCTGGATGCGGTCTACCCGGTGGTCTTCCTGGATGCCATCCGGGTGCGGATCCGCGACGAGGGCATGGTGCGCAACAAGGCCGTGCACCTGGCCCTGGGCATCCGCCACGACGGCAGCAAGGAGGTGCTGGGGCTGTGGATCGAGCAGAACGAAGGCGCCAAGTTCTGGCTGCGGGTGATGAACGAGCTCCGCAGCCGCGGCCTGCGCGACATCCTGATCACGGTGGTCGATGGCCTGAAGGGGTTTCCGGAGGCGATCCGTAGCGTGTTCCCGGAGACCCAGGTCCAGACGTGCATCGTGCATAATGGAATGCGGTTGGTAATGGAGACTCAGTTCCGCATCTGACTGGAAACAAATCGGTTCGACTCCATCGTGCTTACCATTACCGTTGGCCCTTGGAACTCTTCAGGATTGCCAGCAACCTGTCCGGCGCATCGCGGAAAGATCCCTTCTCGATCACCGGAGCGGATCGCTTCGCCAGCATTTCGAGCTTTGCCCCCTCGTCGGCGCGCAGATAGATCTCCGTGCTCTGGATGCTCTGGTGACCGAGCCAGAGCGACACCTTGCGGATGTCGCCTGTGGCTTCGAGCGTGTGCATCGCGCAGCTGTGGCGCAGCACGTGAGGCGAAACCCGTTTCACGACCAGCGACGGCACCTTCTGGCGAGCCGTGTCCGCATGCACTTGCAGGCGTTGCGCGAAGCCGTGCCGACTCATGGCGTGGCCACGGGCGTTGAGGAACAGCCAGTCGGTTTGGTCCGGACGGACCGCCAGCCAGTCCCGCAGGACCGATCGGGTCTGCTTCCATAGCGGCAACTCGCGTTCGCGCCGGCCCTTCCCGGTCACCCGGACCGTGCCCAGGTCCGGCTGCCTGAGATCCCCCGTCCTGAGACCGATCAGCTCGGAGACCCTCAGCCCGGCAGCATAGGCGAGATGCAGCATGGCCCGATCCCTCGCGCCGGAGGCCGTATGGGCGTTGGGTGCGTTCAGCAGAGCCTGGATCTCATCCCCGCCGAGGTAGTCAACGAGCGGCTCGTCGCCGCGTTTCGCCGGGATCGCATGCACTTGCCGGGCCAGTTCGAGACAGGCCGGAACGCGATGCTCCAAGTAGCGGAAGAAGGACTTGAACGCCGCGAGCCGCACGTTGCGCGTACCGACCGTGTTGCCGCGTTTGGACTCGAGGCTGTCGAGGAAGTCGAGGATCAATGCGGTACCGAGGTGCTCGATCTGGATGTGGCAGGGGCGGATGGCCAGCCGCTCGCTGACGAAACACGCCAGCAGCTGGAAGCTGGTCGCGTAGCTGTCGATCGTATGGCGACTGGCACCCCGGTCCCGCGGCAGGTACTCGCATAGGAACGCACGGATGTGGTGAGCGAAGTCGGTCATGGCAGAGTCCTCCGCTCGTGTGCGGCCTCCGTGTCCCGGGCGATCTGCCCAAGCAGTGCGGGTGTGGCCTCCAAATACCAGTACGTGTTCGACACTCTGGCATGGCCAAGGTAGGTGCTCAGCGCCAGCATGTGCCGGTTCACGCTGTCCAGGTTGGTCGCGACCGCGTTCTCGAGGGAGCGGCAGGCGAACGAGTGCCGCAGATCGTGCAGCCGCGGGCCGGGCTCGCCGGGTCCGCCCCGGAGCCCGATCTGCCGGGCGACCTTGATGAAAGCCTTGGTCAGCGCGGTCGGGGTCGGTGGCCGGCCGGTCGAGAGAACGAACAGATGGTCGTCCTTGCCGCCGTGGCTCGCACGCAGCGCGAGATACTCACCCAGGGCGTCCTGGGTGCTCGGATGCAGGGGAACGAGCCTCGATTTGCCAAACTTGCTGTCACGAACCACCAGCCCATCCGGAGTGAAGTCGTCCAGCCGCAAGGCGACCGCCTCCGAGCGTCGCAGGCCCGTCGCGGCCATGAGGCCGAACAGGCAGCGATAAGTCTGCGGCGAGATCGAGCCGACGGGCGGCAGTTCCAGCGCGGCTTCCATCAGCTGCCGGATCTGCTCGAGTGTCAGCAGATGCGGGGCGGGCCTGTGGGACGCCATCTTGCCGAAGGCATCCCGGGGCGGAATCTCGTGGCGCCCGTCCTCGGCGTGCAGCCAGAGTGCGAAACCGCGAACCGCACCCAGCCGCATGCGCTTCTGCCCGGGGGTACTGGCTGCGGAGGCCCATGCGAGCATCCCGGAGACCCGGACGAAAGCGTCGCCGCACCCGGCGGCGTAACCGGCGTAGTCCAGCAGAATCCGCTCGAGAGCGACCAGCTTGGTGCCCAGACGCCGTCGCAGGGCAACATAGCGCGCAACGTGATCCTGCATGGTCATCGAACGTCTCCGATCCAGGCTTGCGCCACCTCTTGGAGCATGCGGGAGTCGACCCAATGCCGATATCGGCATTGGGTTGATAATGCCGCTTTCCAGACTATGCCGCGCTGGTGCCCGAAACGTTTGGAAACACTGACGGTCTGCCCCAGAATGTCGGCATAATCAGAGGCCTTCGAGGAAAGCCATCACGTCGGCAGTGGGCTTGTAACGACCGGCTGGCACCTCGACGGGCTTGGTCTGGTCCATCGCTCGCTCCTTCAACTTCAGATCCGCGTGGAGATACATCTGGGTCGTTTCGACGTGTTCGTGCCCAAGCCATAGTGCGATGACCGTACAGTCCACTCCGTGGTGGAGCAGGTCCATTGCGGCGCTGTGCCTCAGGACATGGGGACTGATGCGCTTGCTCTTCAGTGTCGGACACCGAGCGGATGCCAGCTGGACGTACTTGCGAACGATCCGCTCGACGGCGTCGCGGCTGAGACGATCGCCGCGGTTGCTCACGAAGAGGGGCTGATCGTCGTGTCCAGGGCCTTCCCCGAGCCAGGCGCGGAGAACGCGGATACTATCCTTGCGGAGCGGGGTTGCACGCTCCTTGCGCCCCTTGCCCTTGCAGCGCACATGGGCACCGGTTCCCAACACCACGTCACGACAATCCAGACTGATCAATTCCGACACCCGGAGACCGGTCTGCAGGGCGAGCAGCAGCAGGGTACGGTCACGCCGCCCGTACCAGCTCGCCAGATCCGGTGCCGCGAGCAACGCTTCGATTTCGTCCCGGTCGAGGTAATCAATCGTCCGCTTCTCGTACCGCTTGGAGGGTATGGCGAGAATCTTCTGGCAATGCTGCAGAAGCTGCGGTTCGTTGATCGCCACGTATTTGAAGAACGAGCGGATCGCCGACAGCCGGGTGTTGCGGCTGCGGGCGCTGTTTCCACGCGTGGTTTCGACGAAGCTCAGGAAGTGCCCGACCAGCTGGGCATCGATGTCGGCGACCTGCAGGTCGGTCGGCATGCGTCCGAGGCGGTCGGAGGCATAGGTCAGCAGCAGCCGGAACGTGTCGCGATAGCTGGCCACCGTGTGGGAACTGGCCTGCAGCTGGCTGGCGAGGCGCTCGGTGAAGAAGCGCTGCAGGTAGACGGGAAGCGGATGTGTCTTCATGCCCCTGCTCCTTCGCCGAGGGACCGTTCGGCGCGTTCGCTGGCCAGTCGCAGAAGCTCCGGCACGGCCTCCATATACCAGTAGGTATGCTTGGGATGCACATGCCCCAGATAGGTGCTGAGCTTGTGCATTTCCCGATCGGGGTCGAGCCCCTTGCGATACCAGTCCAGCATGGTGTTGACGGCCATCGAATGCCGCATGTCATGTAGACGGGGACCGCGGCCGTTGCGGCGGAAAGCCTGGGGCTCCCGCAGGCCGATTTGCTGACAGATCCGTGCAAAGTTGTAGCGGGCGGTGTGAGTGGTCAGGCGCCGGCCGCTGTCGCTGACAAAGAATGGTGTGATCCCGCTGCCAAGGATCCGGTTCCGTGCGGCCCGGCATGCAGCAAGGCGTGCGGCGGTGCAGGCCGTGATCGGAATGAGGCGGCTCTTGCGGTTCTTGGCGTGCCGGACGTGCAACACGGCCACATCCAGATCGACATCCCGGTCGTCGAGTCCGACGGCTTCGCCGACCCGCAGGCCCGTGACCGCCAGCAGTCCGAACAGCGTCGAGCAGTTCAGACCACGCAGCCCGTAGTCGGAGGGAAGGCGCGCGGCTTCGGTCACGATCCGGGAGATCTCGCTGTCGGTGTAAATGTACGGTCGCGGTCGCTGCTGCCTGCCTGGGATCAGTCCCGCTGGAGGCACTTCGGTGCGTGGGTCCACACCTTGCAGCCACGTCGCAAAGCTGCGCACGTGGCACAGTCGGTAGAACCAGGTCAGCGTGCTGGCCGAGCCGAAGCGTTCCTTCCACCGCAGGAACAGATCGACGGTAATCCATGCGGCCCCCTCGGCATCCGCAAAGGTGACGAACGGTCGGAGTTCGCGGGCACTGGCGGTCAGGTCATGACCGCAACGGCGTCGAATGACGAGGTACTGTTGCAGGCGGTTCGAGAGCGAGATCATTGCACTGCTCCCGGTACCGGCCAGTTCCGTGCCACCGAACGCAACGCGTCAATGTCATAGCGCGCGTAGATGGTGGTCGTCATGCGGGACCGATGGCGCAGGACATCGCCGATTTCGTCCAGTGACGCTCCCCGGGCGAGCATGTCGACCGCCAGGCTGTGCCTCAGCAGGTGGGTCCGAACCTGGTGCTGGGGTGGCTGCAAGCCGGTCTTGTCGAAGGCCTTGCGGAGCACGCGGTTGACGACGGCGGATGACGTGAACGGCCGGTGCGGGGGTTGTCTGGAGACGAACAGGTGACGGGAACTGCTCGCTCGGCCGTCGCGAAGGTAGGCGACGATCGCCTCGCCGACGTCCACGGGAAGCGGCATGCGATCGTGCCGCTTGCCCTTTCCACGAATCAGGATCTGGCCGGCCCGCCAATCAATGTCCTCCAGCCGGATGGCAATCACCTCCGGTGCGCGCAGGCCCAGCCGCGCCATCAGCAGCAGCATCGCGTGGTTGCGGCGACCCTGCGCATCATCGGTATGCACCGATCCAACCAATTGCTGGATCTCGTCCGGCGTCAGATGGCAGGGCAGGTTAGTGGAGTCCAAGCGCGCGGAGCGTGGAATGCCGAGTGCCAGATTGCGCCGGGTCTTGCCACTCCAGAACAGGAACTTGCACAGGCAGCGCAGTTGCGTGGGCCAGGAAGCGACCCGGCAGGTATGGGTCGGAGCCGGTTGAGCCAGAAAGGCGAAAATGTCATCCGGGGCGATGTCATTGAAGTTGCCCGGAATCGCGCCGAAACGGAAGCTCATGAAGCGCTTCAGGAAAGCCTGATGCCCTGCAATCGTCGCCTCGCTCAATCCTCGCTGATGCCGCAGCCAGTCGGCATATTCCATGCTCAGATGATCCAGGGAGCCCGGTGTCGGGGGTGCCGCGGGCCGAGGGGGAGCAAGCACACCGGCATCGACGAGATGATCGATGAACCGTTCCACGCAGGACACCCAACGGCTGTGTTCCCTGGCCGTCATCTCGCCTGGAACTGCGGTCCTCAGTTCGGCGAGCACAGACTCCTCAAGGGTCTCGGCGCCCAGCCCGCGCCGTGCAATCTCTCTACAGAAAAAGCCGGTCACCCGCCTGTAGTAGCGGATCGTGCTCGGCGCATAGCCATGCTTGCCAAGCCCGTCCAGGAACACGTCGCGATGGGGCGCGAGCCAACCCGCAATGCCCACCGCAGTTTGCTGTCGATGTTCGTTCGAAGACATAGTTCGTTCCTTCCTCTGCGGAGTGAACGGAACGATCACCAGCCAAAGAACCTGCTCGAAGCAACTGGAATCGAAGCCAGTAACCCCATCAGCGGAACGGTAAAGGCGAAATGCCAGAACCAGGGTCGGCAGCGAATTCCGACACCCCACAGGCCTCGGATTATGCCGACATTCTGGGGCAGACTGTCAGTGTTTCCAAACGTTTCGGGCACCAGCGCGGCATAGTCTGGAAAGCGGCATTATCGACCTTGGCATAGATGGCGCTGGTATCCGGCGAACGGTGCCGGAGCAAGGTGCCAATGGCATCCAGCGTCGCGCCGGAGCGCAGCAGATTGGTGGCGAGCGAGTGCCGGAACAGATGGGCGCCTCGCGGGCCGGGCGCGTCCACGGCAGCCTGTTCCAAGGCTGTGCTGGCTATGTGACTGATCGCTGAGGAAGCGGCGAAGGGGCGATGGGGTGCCGGCGAGCGCAGGAACACCCTGTCCGTGGCCACCGCCGGGCGAGCGCGCTCGATGTAGTCCAGCAAGGCGTCGCCGACATCCTGGGGCAGCGGCAGGCACGCCGGACGCTTCGACTTCCCGCAAACGCGGATGAGCGCGTTGCCCCAGTCAATGTCATCCAGCCGGAGGCTGACAATGTCGCCGGCGCGAAGAGCGAGCCGCGCCAGCAGCAGCAGGATAGCCCGGTTGCGCAATCCCAGCGGTGTCATAACGTCACAGGTTGCGACCGCGCGCTCGACATCGACCGCGGGAAGGTAGCGAGGCAGGCTGGCAAGCCTCCGCTCCGGAATCGGTGGAATCGCTCCGACGAGCCCCGCAGAGCACGCTCCTTGCGAGATGAGGTACCGCAGATACATGCGTATGCAGGTGGCGATGCGCTGAGCCTGCCTGGGCTTAACTCCGGCGCAGCGACTCAACAGGACATCCCGCACCAGAGCCGCGTCGTAGTGGCCTGGGTCGTTGCCGAATTCGGGCAGGAAGTTGGACACGGTCCGGAGATATTCCTGGATACTGGTTTCGCGAATGCCCCGGGTCTGGCGAAGCCATTGGCGAAACCCCTCGAGCGGTCGGGAGGAGTCGTCCTCGGGCGGGGCCAGCCGGTCCGGAACCACGCCCCGCTGGGCCAGAAACCGCGTGAATTGCTCGATGGGGACGGTGTATCGAGTAGCGCCCGGGCGGGGTGGGGACAGGGTGCGATAGCCTCCCGGGCAGAGGCACTCGTGCTCAAGGAACGAAGACAGCACCGGTGCCGCTGCCATCTCTCGCATCGGCAGACGCGCCCCGTGGAGCCAGGTGAGGAAGTGACGGCAGGCACTCCGGTACCAGCGCAGCGTTTTGTCCGCGAAACCGTCCCTCGTGCAGCGGTCCATGAAGTCATCGGCGAGGCGGAAGCCCTGCTCGAGTTCTCCCGGATGCGCCGTGCGGCCTGTCTGTTCCAGAAACCGCACGAGTTCGGAAACCTCTGCCATGTACTGCCGCGAACGCCTCGCGGACCGCTTGTAGTGCTTCCCTTGCGGGTGCACGCACCGGCAGTCGTGCCGCCGGAAACGTCTCAAGACGTTGTCATCGATCCCGTCGAGTGCAATGCCATCGGCTTGCAGCCAAGTCAGGAAGTGCCGTCCCGCGCCGTAAATCGACCGGGTCCGTATTGCCGGGATAGCCGACTGCTGCAGCCGGGCCAGAAACTCGGAAAGACATTCCCGGGAAGTCCCCGGGACCGCTCCCGAAACTGCGTTTCCCCTTGTTGTTGTCAGCGACATTTCAGTTCTCCTCCAGTGCTGAAGCACTGGAGGAGAACTGTACAGTAATGGTAAGCAGAATGAAGTTGAACCGCTTTGTTTCCAATCAGATGCGGAACTGAGTCTCCATTACAGACTGCATTCCATTATGCACGTAATGGAGATATCTCCATTACGTGCACATGATGCGGCATGGTCTCAACCTGTGCTCCTGGAAGGACCGTCGTCGCATGGCCAGCGACATGAAAGCGATCTACCGGGCCGGCAGCGTCGAGGAGGCCGCCGACCGGCTGGACGAGTTCGAGCGGAACTGGGGCGGCAGCCACCCCTCGGTGGTCCGCAGCTGGCGGGCGAACTGGGAGGAGATCATCCCCATGTTCGGCTTCGCCCCGGAGGTGCGGCGGCTGCTGTACACGACCAACGCCATCGAGAGCCTGAACCGGGGCCTGCGCAAGGCGGCATTTCCCCAACGACCAGGCCGCCGCCAAGCTGCTGTACCTGGCCATCCGGAACATCGAGAGGAAGTGGAAGGCAGCCCCCACGCAGTGGCGTCAGGCGCTGAATCAGCTTGACATCCTATTCGGAGACAGGCTAAGAAGAGTGAGTTGAACGACGGAATGGCGTAGAAACCACTTACACACTTAACCTGACACACCCGTTCGGGCGTCTCGCGCCCCAGCAGCGTCATCGCCGCCAGCCGCCAGGCAATCACCGCCTTGATCGTCACCGCCCGCTCGATCCGCTCCCCCGTCCGGTGCCCCAGGTACTCCACCTTGCAGCCCGACTTCAGAATCCGGTGCCAGTCCTCGATGCGCCAGCGCAGTCGGTACCAGTGCAGCATCCGCTCCGCGTTGTTGAATCCCACATTAGTTCGTGGGATCGTCAGGTTTTTGGACCAGATTATCCCGTTACGTATTGGGTGGGAAATCGGAATAGTTCGGGAGAGGTGAGCTCGTTGGCGCCGTGGTACGCGTACCGGAAGCCTTGACGGACTGCGCACTTGCCCGCTAGTGCAGGTCGCCACGTCCATTGATTGCTCTCTGCGGGAGCGAATTTAAGTGAGATTTGCGGCTCACTCCTGCAGAAACAATCTGGGATCCGTCAAGCGAAATAATGTTGGATACAACACGCGTCGGCCACCGCAGCCACCTCCAGGGTCGTTAGCAGGAACCACTCCAGCGGCTCAACCCCCGGCGGCGCCGACTCCTCCCCGACATGCACCAGCTGCACCTCGACGGGGGCCTCCGCACCCGACGGGTCCCGTAGCTGCACCGTCTTCCAGCGCAACTGCGCCTGCGCCGTGCGCGCCTCCCGTAGCGGGCGCGCCGACTGCTTGCCGGTGCCCCGTCGCGCCGAACTCCGCTCCACCTCGATCTTCAGCTCAGCCTGCGCCGGCTGCGCCTTGATCGCCTCGAACAGCTTCGGCTGGCCCACTCCCTGGGTACGGTTGCACTTGGCCCGCACCAGCAGGCCCACCTTCCCCAGCCGCCGCTGCTCGGCGAATAGCGCGAACACGTCCGCTTCGCGGTCCAGCACCGACACCACGCGCGTCCCGCCCAGCCCCCTGGCCATCTCCGCGCAGTCGCGCAAGCCCCGGATCCAGCGGAATGTCTTGCGCTCCTCCAGCGGTCGGCCCTGCTGTGCCTTGCCGTCCGGGGCGTCGTACTGGATCAGGGGCACGCCCAGCGGAATGCCGGCGGCGTTCAGCGCCAGCGTCGAGTGCATGTGCAGGCCCAGCGTGCCTTGCGAATTGGTGTTCTTGCCGATCAGGCCCAGGCCCTTGCAGCCGGGATGCTCGGCGAAGTTCAGATCGCTCCCGTCCTGCACGCACAGCACCACCGGCTCGCCCTGCATGCGCCGCAGCGTACGCTCCCGATGCGGGGCCAGGATGTTCCGCGGGTTCACCGCCGAGTCGGCCGGCTGGTCGAGCAAGCGATAGTGGCCCTTGACCGCGGCACGGTTGCCTTCGGCGGCTGTGGGGAACGACGCCATGGGAGCAGCGGCCTGCAGCTGCGCGGTGTGCACCAGCCGCTTCGACAAGCGTACGTCACCGAGTGGGGCCGCGCCCAGTTCGTTGTGCGCGAACTGGGCGAGGGCGAGGCCTTCGGCCGGTCCCAGGGGGCCGTCAGCGGGAGCGGGCCCGGCCCCGAGCACAGCGCGCCAATTGCGCTGCAAGGGATAGACGTAGATGGACTTCACGGGCACGCGCTGGCCGTGGGGGGCGAAGCGGCCGCGGCCAGCGGTGGTGCCGATCAGGGTCCAGCTGGCAGCTCGGAAACAGGTTCCGGCATGCTGCTGCGGGTCCACAAACGATTCGATCAGGACGGGCCGGTAGCCGTAGCGGCGCTGGAAGTCGGCGGGCAGTTGGCGCCGGGCCATGCCGAGGACGCGGGAGGCGAGACAGTGGCACTGCACTGCGGGACGGATCAGGAAGCGGCTCAGGCCGAGCACGCGGTGCAGCCGCTTGCGGCGCAGCGCAGGGTCCCAGCCGATCCACTCGTCACGGGCGGCGAGGGCCAGGGCGGAGGCGGCGAAGCCGAGCGCCCCCAGCAGGCCGTGTTCGGACTCGATCAGATAGCGTAGCTGCGCACCCACATGCAGCACGGCACCCTGCGGGTGCTCGCTGGCGACGAGCTCGTTCCAGCGCTGGCGCTGCTGCGCCGTGGTGACCTCGGTCAGCCGCAGTCCCTGCACCGCTCCGGCCGTGGCCGGGACGGCGGTCGGCGGCTCCACGGCCTGACCCAGCCGCCGTGGCTGACACTGTCGGCCCCCGCCATGGCGCGCTGCGGGCAACTGGATGCGGCCTGTCTCGTGCAGGCCGCGCAAGGCCTTCTGGCAACTTGCCATCTGCAGTTCCCGCCGGCTGTTGAGGAACCCGAACTGTCGGCACACGCGACGTGCGATCTCTGTGCGGCTCAAGTCATGACACTCGGCCAGCAGCAGTTGCACGGCGGTGACCGCCGCCCCAGAGGCAAGCGTCGCAGTGATGCAGTGTTGATTCACCATGGCTAAGGAATGCCACAACAGCCACACCTTTGTTAAGTCCTATTTGTGGGGCATGGGCAGCCCGCGCCCCCGGCGGCCGCCTCGTGGGCGAGGCTGCTCACAAGCTGGGAGTGGCTCGGGTCACGCTCTCCCGGGTATAGATCGGGCGTTCCGGCATCTAGCCTTCGCTGGCCCTAGAGCTGGAAACGCAGGGTTGGTCCACGGTCCGAGCGTCGATGTTGCTGCAAGCAAACTACGACCTCGCCGGAAGCGAAACCGCAACGGCCAATCGCTGCCAAGGATCTGACCTACGGACGCACGGTTGGGCATCCGAATCTCGATGCGATGCCGGCCTGCCCGACGAACAGGGACTCCTCCCGACCAGACTTCGGTATAGAGTCGTGATGGCACTGCATTCGGGATCGGTGCTCGGCCTCGCCCTCGACCGTTTTCAGGATGAATGCGGTCGAGCAGAGCACGGTCGCATCTTACAATCAGCGGTGTGACGACCGAGGAACGCTCCCGCCGCGATTTGCTGAAGATTGCTACTGCCGTGGGCGCTTCGGCAATCCTCAATTGCGCTGCTTCGCGCCCAACCGCAGTGCTGACCTTCGACGACGCCGTCCAGTCCCACCGGGACTTCGTTGCGCCTTTTCTAGCAGACCTGGGATTCTCGGCAACGTTCTTCGTGACCCATCGTTGGATGGATGATCAGGACAACTTCATGTCGTGGGAGGACATCGCGGAAATCTCTGAAATGGGATTCGAGATCGGAAATCATTCCTGGTCCCACTCTAACTTCGCTGTTCCCAAGAATGCCGCGCGCCTTGATGGCGAGCTGGCACTTGTAGACAACGAGCTTGCCAAGGTCGGAGTCGCAAGGCCGACCAGCTTTGCCTGGTGCGGCAATCACTTCGGCCCGGAGGCGCTGGGGAAGCTCCGCAGCCTCGGCTATCGGTTCGCCCGCCGCGGGTTGTCCCCGGAGCTTGACAACCGAGCGCTCGAAGCGGGTCCGGCTTACGATCTGGAGCGGCATGATCCCTTGCTTATCCCGTCAACGGGCAACTCCGTTCCCGGATGGTCGCTCGATATCTTCCGCCGGGTGCTTGATAGCGCCAGCGATGGGATCGTCGTCCTTCAGTTCCACGGAGTGCCTGATCTAGCCCACGAGTGGGTCCACACGCCCCCGGAATTCTTTCGAGAATGCATGGCGGAGCTGAAGCATCAGCGATTCGAGGTTCTCGCTCTCCGGGATCTTAGTGACCGGTTGCCGACGGGAGAAGTGGCGGATCCGAATGCGAGCCTCAGGAACCCCCCGATTCCGGAGAACGACCTTGAGTACCCAGTAGAACTCGTTCAGACTCGCGCGGATCTCCCGCGTTGGACCCGGACCATGGCTAGGCACCGCTACACCATTGGCGAGGCGGTCGCGGTCGCGAGACTGTCCGACGAGGAAGTCTCGGACTACGAACGGACCCTTGCTTCCGACTTGGGCTCCGTGGCAGAAAACCTGCAGGTCCGCGCCTATCCAGGAGGTCGCCATCCCCGCATTGGATTCCTGGATGGGGCGATCAACCCTCTCCGCGGTACGAAGGCGAGCGTATTTCTGCCTTGGGATCCCAACAGCTACGTGGTTGTTGACCTTCCGGAACTGATCACGTCCGACATGGGCCATCTGTTCCTAGCTCACACCCACGTGCCGACGATCTGGAACGTTCGCAACGTGTGGCTCGACAACGTCGATATGCGGCCGGGGCCTGGCGGACGCCTGGACCTGGAATGGGTGCTGCCGAACGGGGTCGTTTTCGGATCCTCGCTAAGGCCGAACAGCGACTCCGTCGACCTAAGTCTTTGGCTGCGCAACGGACTCGATCGGAAGCTGAGCGGATTACGAACTCAGCTCTGCGTGATGCTTAAGGGAGCGGGCGGATTCAATGCGCAGACCACAGAAAACAAGGTGTTCGAGCCACCTGTTGCAGCTGTTCGTTCAAATGACGGGAGCCGATGGATCTTGACTGCGTGGGAGCGCTCCGGCCGATGCTGGGGCAACACCCGTTGCCCGTGTCTCCACTCCGATCCAGTTTTTCCGGACTGCAGCCCGGGCGAGACCGTGCGGTTGCGCGGACGGCTTTGGTTCCACGAGGGAGCCTCGGTCAGCGGTGAGATTGAAACTGCGAACCGTGAGTTTGCGCCGCTCCCTGGCGCCCGTCCCAAGGCTTGAAACTAGCCAGTGTCGGTCTCAAGCCCTGAAGAAGGCTCAAGAGAAATTGCAGAGGATTTCTTGCGCGGCGACGTGGCTGTCTGGTGCAGGAGGGGAGCGAGAGGCTCGAGGGCGCGCCGGTGGGCAAGAGATCGGTTGGACTAGACCGCGGGCTAAGATCTTCGCCATGGGGATTGCTTGTACGGGGTTGGGTTTGCGGAGTAGTTCCAGGTGCGTCTTGCGGGGCGGGAGAAGCGGGCAGGCACTGCCGGCCGGGGAAGGGCGGCCGCCGGGAACGACGCAGTGCAGGTGAGGGTGGTAGCTGAGGTTCGCCCCCCTGGTTTGCAGGACGGCGAGGAATCCGGTCTCGGCACCCAGGTGCCGGGGATCGGCTGGCGTCGGACCGCAGGCGGAAGACGGCGTGCAGGCCGCGCTCGGCATAGGGGTGCAGCAGGCGCCAGGAGTAGTAGCCGCGGTCGTGGACGGCGACATCGGTTGCACTTCCTGACGTCGCAACGGACCGGGGCCATCGGCGGGTCTGAGCGGGGCGGCGATGGCTGGGCAACTACAGCCAACTGGCCGGGGCCGGTCAGGATTTACGCGTGCAGGGCCAGTGTTGTCGAATCTCGCCCGTTCCCACGGACGGGTCATGGTAGCGAACCGGAAGCCCGATTCCGGTTCGCTACCAGGCCGAGAACCTCCGATCCAGATCACTCGTTTGCATGGGCAGCCGAGCTCTGAGGGCTCGGATTGTACCCCGACACAACCAGCAGCGGAACTCCCTGCGCCCGCACCAGCTTGGCGTACGAAACCTTGGACTCGACCTCGCCAGTCGCCGGGTTGGTGGAGTTGTAGTACCAGAAGCCTTTCCCGAAATTCGCGGCGGCCTCGATCATGTCCCGCCCGTCGAACAACAGCTCCGGGATCCGTCCCGAAACGGCGAAGGTGCTCTGGCTGCCGCTGAATTCAATGGCGCCCGTCTCGGCGTTGATGCCGAGTACATAGATCGAACCGTGCTTCCAGCGCGGGTCGCTCGACAGCACCGGGCCCGCGAAGTACCCCGACCGCTCCACCATCAGCGCCGCGCAATGCACGAACTCCTGCAGCTTCGCGTCGCTCGGAGCCGCCTCCAGCGCCGCCGCGTTCACCTCTCCCGGGCTGCACGCGCCCGGCAGGTCCGGCGAGTAGTACCCCGCCCCGATCGCCGCCCGGTCCCCGTCCCAGTCGATCTCTTTCACGTACGACGCCTTCGGCTGCCACAGCCCCGTCGCCGGGTTCGTGAACGCGTAGTAGATCCAGCCCTCGTCCACCAGCGACAGTATCCGGTGCAGCTCGAAATAGTAGTCCGTCCCGAACCCGTCGAGCGACGTCCCCCACAGCGAGCCTTCCCGCGACGGCTCCGGCGGGAACACGTAGGTCGTGGAGTCCTCCCCGGACGGCTCCACCGCATCCACGAACACGTACACCTGCCCGTGCTTCCAGCGCGCGTCCTCGTTGAACGCCCGCCGCGCCTCGGCCGTGCCGTGCTCCCGCGCGTACTCCGCCGCGCACTGCACGAACGCCTGCATCTCGTCCCGCGAGCGGATCGCCCCGGCCGTCACGTAGTGCTCCGAGCAACTCCCGCTCCCGCCGGTCTCGCCCCCGGCCACCGAGTAGCCGGCGCCCACCAGCAAAGGCACCCCCTGCGACACCACGCGCTTCAGCAACCCGGCCTTGGGCTGCTGCGACCCCGCCATCGGGTCGAACCACCGGTAGTACACATAGGCCTCCCCGAACGCCTCTCCCATGCCGACCATGTCGCGGCCCCCGAACTGGTCCGCGGGACTGCTCAGGCCCCCGAATTCGTGCAGTGCCCGCCCGTTGACCTTCACGCCACGCCCCGAGATGACCTGGTGGCCATGGCTGTCCAGCACGAACGCGTAGCTCGCCCCGCTGCTCCATCGCCGGTCGCCTTCCAGTTCCTGCTTGGCCAGGTAGCCCCCCGACTCGACCTCCAGCGCTGCACAGCGCACGAACGCCCGCAGCGCTTCCGGGTTCGGATCTGCCTGCAACGCCGCCGCGGAGACCTCGTCCTCGTTGCACGTGGCCGGCAGATCCGGCTCGTAGATCCCGGCGCCAATCACCGCCGGGTCCCCGTCCCAGTCGACCTCGATCACGTACGACGCCTTCGGCACGCTCCGCCCCGTCGCCGGGTTCGGGAACGAGTAGTAGATCCAGCCCTCGTCGACCAACTGCATCATGCGATAGACCTCGTAGAAGAGGTCGGTGCCGAAATCGTCGATCGCCTCGCCCCAGAGCTGGCCCTCGCGGGCCGGGTTCGGCGGGTACACGTGCGTCCGGGAGTTCTCCCCGGACTGCGCGATCCCGTCGACGAAGACATACGTCGGGCCGTGCTTCCAGCGCGCGTCCTCGTTGAACGCCCGGCGCGCCTCTGCCGTGCCATGGTCGGCCAGGTACGCCGCCGCGCACTCGGCGAAATCCCGGGTCTCGCCCAGCGTGCTGACAACGCTGGCGACGATGCTGTGATCGGGGCAGCCCTCGGTCCATACCGTGCCGCTCTCAGCTGGCTGATCCCGGTATATGCCCGCTCCGATGATCGATGTGGCGGTTATCGGGCCCACTCCGGGGACGTTGACTGTGGCGGTGACTACGCGTGCGAAGGTCACCTTCGGCACGTCGGCGCTGTCGGTGTCATCATCGGGATTGTCAAAATAATACGTGACGAAGGCGCCATGCTCTGGGTCGCTTAGCGCTGCCTTGATGATCTTCGGCAGAATGAGTTCGTCAGTGACGATGTCCCTGAGAGTATTGGTGGGGGCAGTAAGTTCGTACTTGTTCGGAAACGCTCCGTGAAAGGTTGTGTAGCCCGTCGGATCCATGACGAAGAGGTAGACCGGACCGGCCCTCCAAGGTCCGTCTGGATTCCGGAATGCAATTCTTAGTTGCGAGCTAGCTGCGATTCCTCCCGTTTCGTAGCTTTCGGTCACGAAGTCCGCCGCTTCTGTGACGAACTGCCTGAGGGTTGCGCGGTCCACCACCTCAGCGGCGGTTATCGAGGGCATGCTGTAGTCGATGGTTTCCGAATAATCGAGGTGCGCGTCCTGAAGATCGAGACCAATGACCGTGATGAGCGGAGTTTGGGAAGCGCGCTGAATGAATCCGAAGGCGTAGCCGCCGAGTTGCGCCGGCAGAAGGCCGCCGTCCCGGTTCGGGAAGATTCCTGTTGCGGCCGCAGCCGCTAGGGCCGCAGGCAAGCCGGCTTGGTCTGTTGCATCGAATCCCAGTGCGGAAAGAATCGCCCCATAAACCGGGAGGTTGAGTTTCCTTCCTCCCGTCGACATATCTTTCGCGTTAAAAAACACCCTGCCGTCGAGCTGCAGGGACATGAGGTAGGTGGAGCCGGAATAGAAAGGGCCCCCTTCGAGCCGTGTTAGACATCCGGCGTAGGCCGCTTCTTCGGCGCTTCCGGGGCTAGCTGAAGTGTACTCTTTCACCCCGAGCGCGAATTCACCCAGTCTGCTTGGATCCGCCTCCACATTGGCGGCGGTCACGCTGGGGAGCTGGCGTGGCGTAGCGCCGCTCGGGAGCGGACACTCCTGCGCGAAGGCGGCCGGCACGGTGGGGAATAGACCCACAAGCGCCAGGATAGGCAGCTCCAGAATCATGTGCCTTAGAATCTTCATCGTTGTCTCCTCGTGGTTTGGTCTGCGTGGGGATTGCAAAGCGCTCAAGATTTCCGCTGGCTTCATCAAGACGAGCTCCACCTGCGAGGGCGGGATGCTGGAGTTGCGGCTGTTCTTGCGGGTGGTCTTTTCGTGTAGTCATAGCGGTAGCGGCGCCCGGTGCAGATAGGGTGGGTCGGGAGATGGGTCTCGATCTAGGTGCCTTGCGGCGGCATCGCTCCAGCGGCTGGCACAGCTCGCGCTCAGCGCATAGGCGCAATGAGGTTGTCAAGTCGCAAGCAACAACATGTATGAAGACTACCAAGACTTGCACACAACATGTCAACGGACCCGGGTGGATATCTCAAATTCCCGTATTCTCAATTTCCGCTGGCTTCATCAAGACCGGATAGGAGGGAGGAGCGGAGTGGACAAACGTCGTTGCAGTCAAATGGGATAGGAGTCTTCTTCGGCCTGCGGGATTCTCACTCAGAGGGTGGTGGGCCTTGCCCACCTCGAACTGCAGCTCGTATGCCCGTCGACACATAAGATAGCTTGGACTAAACCGCTACGCGGTATTGGTGGTCGATCGATAGCGCGTGTACCCAGTCTTCGCTAGGTCGGTCTGCAAGGGCAACTCCCTGGAATTCGTCGGCTGACCCGGAGACTCGCCTGGCGGATGCATGGAGCGGCGCCTGATGGCAGCGCATGGCGTTCGCCTGGACGAAACCGCCACTGCGGTGATTGCGTCATTACATGGGCGCGATGGTGAACGCCTCCGACATTGACGGCCGCGCCTACACGAGGCCTGCCAACCGTGCCGGCCATCCTCGTCAGAGCGGTCCCGACTCGTACAGAATCTCGCCGCGTCCAGTTTCCAATCGCCAAACTCGATTGAACGCCCAAGATATATATGTTGCGTGCCCTCCGCCAATCCGCCCCCCGCTCCTCGCCGTCTCTTCGGTGCCTGTCCCCTACCACCCGACCCATCCAGTAACTTCGCGTCCAGGTCCGGTTCGGCGGTTCAGCCCAATACATTTTTAGCCCACCGGCGCGGCGCACGGCTCCCTTCTCCTTATCCGCTCACCCAACTGCCGCGCCGCCGACCTATAAAATGCTCTTCATTGTGTAGGCAGGGGCTGCTGTCCTGAGAGGGCAGGGAGCAACGAGGTCCCAATCGATGAGGAAGCATGCCTATGTGAAGGCGTATCCGAAGGAATTCCGGGAGCAGGTCGTGAAGCTGGCACAGATCGGCTATCGGCCGGTGCGGAATCGTGAGGGCGTGAGCTTGAGCACGCGCCGCTCGAACACCAGCTTGACGTGATTGGGGCGATGTCGAAGTGCTCGCGGATTGGGGTGGCTACGAAGCGGAACTCGCCCGATTGCGTGCACTGCCAACGGCGAGCGGCGGAGACTTCTATCTGACAATGGGGCTCCGCGTTAGCAAGCGCTTCGCCCGGGCGTTGGTTGTGAGCACGCTCGAGGGGAGGGCCTCGTTTGCCCAGACCTCCTGCATGCTCGGCGTGGAGAACATGCCAATGTTCAACGATCTGGGGCAGTGTTTGGACATAAGCCACCTGTGACCTCTTAGATTTCAATAGCCATCGGCTCAGATCAACAGGTTACCTAGCCGCGCAGCCTACCTAGCCACCGACGTAGCCGCCCCATTTGTCTCTCCATCGCGATCTCTTTCGCCATGATGCTGGCCGAACTGTGGTCGTGAATCGCTAGCGCGGAACGTCGATGCCGTCGACGCGTCGGGTAGGCCCTAGACGGAGCTTCATGCAGTTGATTTGCGATGGCTGCGCCAAGACGCCAATGCGCTACAGTTCGTCCTTTTTCTTCCAGTGCTTGCAATGGTCTCGGGATTGGCCTGGTGGCAGGATGTAGAATGCTCGCTGGACGTTGTCCGTTTGCGGCCGCGTTAGGAGGTCAATCATGAACACGGTCACTCGTCGCCGCGATTTTCTTGCAGCTGCCACGGCGGCCGTCGGAACGAGCAGCGCATTTGGCTATCCCGCGAACGAGACTGTGAGTATTGGCTGCATCGGCACGGGCGGCCGTTGCCGCCGCCTGATGAGCAGCCTGTCCGGTGTCCCGGGAACCCGCATAGCGGCCGTTTGCGACATCTGGGACGACGCTCTTGCGAAAGCCAGGGAACTCGCTGATCCGGGCGCGTTCGTGACGAAGGACTACCACGAACTGCTCGCTCGAAGCGATATTGACGCGGTTCTCATCGGTTCGCCGGACCATTGGCACGTGCCGATGACCGTTGATGCTTGCGAGAGCCGCAAGGACGTCTATGTGGAAAAGCCTCTGACCCACGACCTCAACGAAGGCGAAGCCGTCATTCGCGCCCAGGACGAGAACGACCGCGTCGTGCAGGTTGGCACACAGCAGCGCAGCATGCCGCAGTTCGAGAAGGCGCGTGAACTCCTGAATGCGGGCCGGCTCGGCACGATTCACAAAGTGCATCTCACGTGGAATCGCAACCGCGGCTCCGCTAGGCCGCGCTCGTACGACATCGATCCGTTGTCCCTCGACTGGGAGAAGTTCCTGGGCAACGCGCCGAGCCAGCCCTTCGACTCGTACCGATTTCGCAATTGGCGCTGGTTCTGGGACTTCGGCGGAGGAATCCTGACTGACTTGATGGTGCACTGGATCGACGCGGTCAACTGGCTGCTCGACCTGCCGGATCCTGCGATGGCGACATCCATCGGCGACAGGTTCGCGATGGACCAATGGGAAACTCCCGACACGATCCAGACTCTGCTGCGCTATCCCGATAGAGAGATTCAAGTCTATTTCGAAGGCACTTTCGTCAACCAGCGAAACAAGGCGATGGTCGAGATCATGGGCACCCGGGGCACCATGTACCTAGATCGCGGTCGCTTCGAGATCCATCCGGAACCAGGCGGCGGATTGGAGGCCGAAGTCTTCTCGCCCGGAACCGGGGAGCGAGGGGCGGACTTCGACGTCGATGGCGAGACGCCCCATCTCCAGAACTGGATTGACGCGGTACGCAACCGCAACAAGCCGAACACTCCGGCGGAGCAAGGGGTTCGGGCATGCGTCAGCGCCCACTTGGCGAATCTCGCCTTCCGGACTGGCCAGGTTGCGCGCTTGGAAAACCTCAAGCGTGGCGGGTTCAGTGTCTGAACTGACAGCAGCCTAGGCAATTAAGCCGCGCACGACATCGCCGTGAACATCGGTCAGCCGGAAGTCCCGGCCCGCGTGTCGGAATGTGAGCTTGGTGTGGTCCAAGCCCAGCAGGTGCAGGATCGTCGCGTGCAGGTCGTGGAAGTGGACCTTGTTCTCGATGCTGTAGTAGCCGTACTCGTCGGTCTGGCCGTAAGTGATCCCGGGCTTCACGCCGCCGCCGGCCAGCCACATCGTGAAGCCGTGCGGGTTGTGGTCCCGGCCGTCTGCATTCTCGGCCGTCGGCGTCCGTCCGAACTCCCCGCCCCAGATCACGAGCGTCTCGTCCAGCAGGCCCCGCGCGCGAAGGTCCTTGATCAGGCCTGCGATCGGCTTGTCGACCTGCGCGCACATCTTCGTCAGTAGGCTCTTCAAGTTGAAGTGGTGGTCCCACCCGTTGCTGTTGCACTGCACGAATCGGACGCCGCGTTCGCTGAACCTCCTGGCCATCAGGCATTGCCGCCCGAAATCCTCGGTCAACGGGCTGTCTAGGCCGTACAGCCGCTTCGTCGCGTCGCTCTCGCCGTCGATCTGCTGAATCTCGGGCGCTTCCGTTTGCATGCGGTACGCGAGTTCGAAGGTTGCAATCCGGCTCTCGAGCTCGCTGTCGGGACCCGACCTGTCCAGCTGCCGTCGCGAAATGTCGGATAGCATGTCCAGTTCCAGTCGCTGGAGGCTCGTCCTGCTAGCGTCGCCGATGAACGGAAACTCCGCATCCGCGGACTCTACGTTGCCGTAACCCAGCGGCGTGCCTTGGTATGCGGCAGGAAGGAATGCCGAGCCGAAGTTGTTGGCTCCGCCTTCCGCCAGCGCCTGGCAGATGGTGATGTAGCCGGGCACGTTCTGGTTTTCCGACCCCAGTCCGTATGTCAGCCACGAGCCCATTGCAGGGCGGATGAACGTGTCGCTGCCAGTGTGCCATTCGAGCACCGCCCCGCCGTGCCGGGGGTTGGTGCAGTGCATCGAGCGCACGATGGCGAGTTCGTCGACGATTCCCGCCACTTGCGGGAACAGCTCGCTAACTTCCGCTCCGCTCTCGCCGTGCCGACTGAACTCGAACGGCGACCCGATCAGGTCCCCGCCTCGGCGCGGGAACGAGATGATCCGCGGCTTGGCGAAAGGCAGCGGCTTGCCGCTGTCGCGATTCAGGATCGGCTTCGGATCGAACGTGTCGATATGCGAGGGGCCGCCGAACATGAACAGCATGATCACGCGCTTCGCCTTCGGCGCAAAGTGCGGCTGGCGGACAGCCAGCGGCCCGCCAGCCGCTGCCTCGTCGGCGAGCAGGGCGGACAGGGCGAGGCTGCCGAATCCCGCTCCCATCCCTTGCAACGCCTCGCGGCGCGAGTAGCGGTGACGGATCTGCTGGATCGAGCGCATCCTCGGCCTCATTGTACGTACAGAAACTCGTTGGAAGACAGCAGGACCCGGCACAGCCCCCGCCACGCGGCCGCCCGATCCCCCGCTGCGGACTCGTAGCGGTCCAGAAATGCATCCCACGAACCGACCTCTTCCATGGCGGCCGGACGCGAGTAGACGATCTCGTAAGCCAGCCGGATTCGCTCGGAGTCGTCGTCGGATGCCTCTCTCGCGAGGCGCTCCGAAAAGTGCCGGGAAGCCTCTTCCACGAGGCTCGAGTTCATCATGAAAAGCGCCTGCGGAGCCACCATCGTTGAGCCGCGGCTGCCGTTGGACGTGGACGGACTCGCGAAGTCGAACGCGGCTAGGACTTCGTACAGCGCGCTGCGCAAGACGGGCAAGTAGACGCTGCGGCGCTGCGTTTCGTAGAGGCTTGGATCGCGCGAAAGCGCATTGGCGTTGAGATTGGTGAAGTTCCTGTGCGGCATGGTCTTGCCGCCCATGGCCGAGCCGAGCCGATCCGAAACGGCCAGGAGGGTGTCGCGAATTGCTTCCGCTTCCATGCGACGCCGGTTCGCCCGCCACAGGAGCCGGTTCTCAGGGTCCATCTCGGACGCTGCCGCATTCGACGAGTACGAGCGCTGGTAAGCGCTCGACAGCATGATTCTGCGGTGCAACGACTTCACCGACCATTCGTCCTCCACGAAGCGGCTGGCCAGCCAGTCGAGCAGTTCGGGATGGTCTGGACGGTCGCCCAGCGTGCCGAAGTTGTCCGTCGTCCGCACGATGCCTTCGCCGAAGTGCCATTTCCAGACGCGGTTGACCATGACCCGCGCGGTCAGCGGGTGACCGGGTCGCGTCAGCCAGCCTGCCAGCTCGCGGCGGCCGCTGCTTTGCTGCCCGATCGGCGGCTGCGTCTCGCCCGCAAGAATCGCCGGAAACCGACGCGGCGCGAGCGCGCCCGGCGTCAAGTGGCTGCCACGGATCATAACGGGCAGGTCCTCGACGTCGCCTTCGGCGGCTGCCATGGCCTTGGGGATTTCGAAGTAGTCTTCCAGCGCGTCGCCCAAGGCCTCTTGCTGCGCCTCCAAGACTCGCTCGGGCGTCGTCGCGCGGTTGTAGTTCGTGACGAAGTCGCTGTGGTAGTCGAACCGCTTCTCGATCTCGGACAGCCGCCGGTCATCCCCGGGGCCTCCGAGGGCCGTGGCGTTGAGCTTCGACGTCACGCGGTAGGTCAGCACGGTCTTCGTGCTGGTGAACATTCCCAGCATCGAGTAGTAATCGGCGGAACGGATCGGGTCGAACTTGTGGTCGTGGCAGCGCGCGCAGTCAACCGTCAATGCCAGGAACGCCCGGGAGGTCGTCGCGAGCTGCTCGTCGGCGAAGTCTAGCTTCTGCTTGACCGGGTCGTCCTCTCCGACCATCTTGGGGCCGAGCATGAGAAAGCCCGTCGCGATCAGGCCCTCGGCACGGTTCTCGTCGCCCCAGTCCGTGATCACGTCGCCTGCCAGCTGCTCCCGGACGAACTGATCGTAGGGCTTGTCTCGGTTGAACGCCCGAATCACGTAGTCCCGGTAGCGCCACGCGTCGCCGTGGACGATGTTGTCGTCCATGCCGTTGCTGTCCGCGTAGCGGGCGACATCCAGCCAGTGCCGTCCCCAGCGCTCCCCGTAGCGCGGCGACGCCAGTAGTCGGTCGACGACGCGCTCGAATGCCCTGTCGGACTTGTCCTGGACGAAATCCCGGAGCTCGGCGGGAGTTGGGAGCAGGCCGTGCAGGTCCATCGTTGCGCGACGGATCAGAGTTCGCTTGTCCGCTCGGGGCGCCGGCTCCAAGCCCTTGGCGTCGAGCTGCGGGCGAATGAAGGCGTCGATGACGGTCTCCCCGCCGACAGGCGCCTTCGGATCGCCCATTGGGCGGAATGCCCAGTGCGACCTTTCCGCTTCCGTGAACTCCCTCCCCGTCGGCATCGCCCGAGCGGCGCGAGTCGCAGACGGCGCGGCATGCGGCCAGTGCGCGCCTCCGTCGACCCACCGCGTTAGCGCTGCCACCTCGTCGATCGAAAGCTTCGCCTTAGGCGGCATCTGCAGCAAGGTGTCGTGGTTGACGGCGTGAATGAGCAGGCTCCGGCTCGCCTGTCCCGGTACGATCGCCGGTCCGGAGCGTCCGCCTCGAAGCATCCCGTCGAGAGAGTCCAGCCGCAAGCCCGCTTGGCCTTCGCCTGCGTCGGGGCCGTGACAGGCGAAGCAGCGGTTCGCTAGGATCGGCCGAACCCGCTTTTCGAAGAAATCGGAGTCTTGCGCGGCATCCAGAATCGGGAGGACTAGCGGCAAGGCCGCCGCAAGCCCCAGTGCCGCTCGCAACGCCATGATTTCAGGTCAAGCCTAGCATGGATCCCGCCAATTGGATCATCGTCATCGCCCTCAACGGGGGGATCATCCTCTACGGAATCCTGCGTGGCCGCGACACCAACACGAGGTCGACTGGTTTCTAGCCGGCAGAACGCTGCCGTGGTTGATGATCGGTCTCTCCCTCTGCGCCACGGCTATCGATTCCAGCGATCTCGTTGCGGATTCCAGCGGTACTTATGCGTTGGGCTTGAACTGTCTGGTGACCATTTGGGTCGGCGTTACCGGCGGCTCGGCATTGCTGGCCAACCGGATCGCCATACCGATGTACCGGGCGGGCATGTATACCAGCGCAGAGTATCTCGAGGTCCTGTTCGGCCTTGCGGCGCAAGTGGTTTCCGGGCTTGTCCAAGCGCTCTATCGCACGCTCGTGCTTGGCATCGTCGCCACCGCTCTCCAACAACTACGTGAGCACCGTAGTCAGCTCGCTGCTGACCGCCGGCGTGATGGTTGCCGTGACAGTGGTTCGGGGCAGGGAAGCGCCCTGCGAGCCACGAGTCTCAGGCAAAGCCGGCTGGCTTGGACAGGGCCGGGTCGCGACAAGGGCAGACCGGCCTGCGCCACTGAGCGTCGCTCGGCTCCCGGCTGCCTTGGGAACGGCTAAGTTCCTGATCGGAACGATCCTGAGCTTCGTGGTCTTTTGGTAGGCTGCGGGGTTGCGGCGCGAATGGGGCTCGTCCCTGACCGTCGGCCCACGTCCATGCGAATCCGCGACATCGAGGTCATCAACCTGCAATTCGAGTACCCGGCTGACCGGCGCTTCCGCTATGCCGGAGGCGTTTGCACGGGTCGTCTGACGAGCCTGGTCAAGGTCTATACGGACGAGGACCTGGTCGGATTGGGCTCCGTCTATTCGCATCCCGACCTAACCCGGGCAGTTGTGGAGGGCCATCTTCGACCGGCGCTAGTGGGGGAGGATCCGCTCGAGATCGACCGGATCTGGAAGCACTGCTACAACCTGACTCGCTGGTACGGGCGCAAGGGCGTCGCGCTTTCCGCCTTGGGGGGCATCGACATCGCGCTTTGGGACCTGCGGGGAAAGGCCGCTGGCAAGCCCGTTTCCGAACTGGCGGGATCGACTTGCGACGACGTGCCGGCGTATGCCAGCGGCCTGTTGTGGAAGGACAGCGCACGGGAGCTTGCCGACGAGGCCCGGCGTCACGCTTCGGACGGATATAGGGCGATGAAGATGCGATTGGGCCGCAGCCGCAAATATGACTGCGAGGCGCTGGTTGCGGTTCGAGAGGCGATCGGGTCCGAGAGTCGCCTCATGGTCGATGGCAACGCCCGGTATTCCCTGGACGACGCGCGCCTCATGATTCCGCGTTTCGAAGAGGCCGGCGTGTTCTGGCTAGAGGAGCCGTTCGCACCCGAGGATCTCGATTCGTTCCTCGCGCTGCAGCCGGGACGCGGCAATATCCCCGTGGCTGCCGGAGAGAACGAATTCGGCATGCAGGGCTTCCGGGAACTGATGGATTCGGGGGCCGTCCAGGTCGTGCAGCCAGACTGCTGCCGCTGCGGCGGACTTACCGAGGCCCGGCGGATCGCCGGTCGGGCTGGCGACCTCGGCCTGCGGTTCGCTCCCCACACATGGAGCGACGCCGTGGCTCTGACGGCCAACATGCACCTCGTCGCCTCGGAGCCCAATTCGCTGACAGTCGAAATCGACCGGACCGGCAATCCATTCATCGACGAGCTTTTGACCGAGCCCTTCGAGATCCGAAACGGGGCCGTCAAGCTACCGAGAAAGCCCGGTCTGGGAATCGAATTGGACGAGGACGTCGTGGCGCGCCACCTGGTCCCGAGAGACGCGCCGATCCCGCCGGGGAACTACTCAGACATGGTCTTCCGCTAGTCGATGCTCGAAGCGCGTGGAATGGTCTCGGTGCGCGGCTCGTACACCTCGCGACTAGATTGCCTAGTAAGTTGTCCAAGTATCCAGAAGGGCGGCAGGCAGCTTGGGAATCGGACGGTCGGGCGTGAATGTCGATGTCAGGTAGTCGTAAAGTACTTCGAAATCCTCGTCGTTCAATCCCTCGACTCGTTCACGGTGTTCGATGCTGTTCCGGTACCAAGCAGCCTCGTCCATCCGCAGGACGAGGATGGGTACCACGACGTGACAGCTCTGGCAGTTGCCCAGTACCAGTTCGCGCCCCGGTCCTTCCGGAAATACGTCGCGAATGTTGAACGGCTTCGGTTCGCTAGATTCGGCCGAAGGCGAACCCGCTTCCGTCGCCTCGGTTGGCGCTGTCGCGCTGCACGAGGTCAAGACGGCTCCGCCCGCAACCGCCAGTGCCGCAAGACTCGTGCAGAGGCGGGGCAGGGTGCGTCCGGCGAGACTTCGGTGTGACTGGGGCCGAATCATGCCGCTTGTCAGAAAGGAGTGCAGCCTCCCTCCAGAAACTGCGGAGGGATCTTGGGCTCGGGCTTGGCGTCGCTGAAATTCTCGCTGAGGTACTCGAAGAGCGCCATGTAATCTGCGTCGCTCATGTCTGCCACTCGATCCCTGTGATCGGCTTCGAGTGCTTGCCAGCGCGCTGAGGTTCGCTGCCCGATCGCGGAGCACGCTACGGCATGGCAGCTTCCACACGAATTGATCACCAAGTTCCGGCCGAGGCCCTCGGGGAAAATATCGGCAAGCGTCGTCGGTTCGGGCACCGGGGCAGCTGTCGCCGTGGGGGGCGGTTCAGGCGCTTCTGTCTCTGGTTCACCTCCGCCTCCGCAGCCTGCCAGCAGCAGTAGGGCAAGGGAGGTGGAAAGCGAGACGGGTTTCAGGCTAGTCCACATATACGTCCTCCGGAATCGCTCTCGGCCTCTTGACACGACCGTCGAGAGAAAACACCGGCACCGTAATATGCGCTTTAGCAGCCTCCGTCGGGAATCCGTCCTCGGCCAGCCGTCGCAAAGCATCGCTGACGGGTCCGTCGTAGCACTGCTCGCTGCAAGCCTCGCAGACATGCGCGGGGATTTCCTCGACGATCGCCACCCGCTCGCCTTGCCAGATCGCCGTCCTCATGTTCATGGGGACCATAGCCTCTCCGCATCGAGGGCAGCGAATTGAATCCGAATGCAGTTGGTCGGCCGACACCTTGTCTCAGCTCGACGATCCTGCTAGGCAGGTGCCGTCGGTTCCTAAGCATAGCGACTTGAGAACAGCGTCAGCTGCGCGGCGTGCGTCGAACTTAGCCTCTACGGACCCCGCGGGCCTTCTTCACGAAGCGAAATGGCGGAGCGCTGCCGTCATTGGCGGACCTTGAAGCGGTTTGCAAGAGCGCGGATGCATGACAATCGAGGAGCAGCCGTTCACTCGACTCGCAACGGCTGACTTCGATGCACGGGCGACCGTCAGCTGGTTTGCGCGTTTTATGGGGTCGGAGCGTCTAGTCGAATGAATCCTTCGGCTTTGAGCTCCTCCCATAGCGCTGAGGGAATCTCCTCTCGAAAATAGGATAGATTCTCATCCACTTGATGCCGCTCCTGCGCTCCCGGTATAACGCTGGCCACGCAGGGATGGGCCAGCGGGAACTGAAGTGCCGCAGCCGCCATCGATACGTTGTGGCGACGGCAAACCTGCTCGATATGCGAGACCCTGACGAGAATCTCGCGCTGCGCGTCCTGATAGTTATGCTTAGCGCCCTCGACGGCCCCCGTGACCAGGATTCCCGAGCTGAACACGCTTGCCAGAATGATCCCCACGCCTCGCTCTTGGCATAGAGGCAGTTCGTCCAGGGCGTCCTGCTCCAGCAGTGTGTAGGGCCACGCCAAGACGAAGAAATCGAGGTCGAATCGTTCTAGGAACCGAGGAATCCCGCCCCGCTCATTGATACCGGCGCCGACAGCACGGATCTCGCCCGTCGAGCGAAGCTCCTCGAGAGCCCGCCAGCCACTGTCGGTGAGCTGGTCCATGTACGTCTGCAATTCCGCTCCGTGATGACACAGTTCCAAGTCGTGAACAACCAGCAGATCGATGCTGTTTAGCCGCAACCGTTGCAGACTGTCTTCGTACGAGCGCATGATCCCGTCGTAGGTGTAGTCGAAGTAGTGATCGAAGGGAAGTCCGCCAAGGAAGAGAGGGGCTTTGAAATTGGCTTTGACCGCAGGTGCTCTGAGAACGCGTCCCACTTTCGTGGAAAGCACAAACTCGTGGCGTGGTTTCTGAAAGAGAAAGCTGCCTACCCTGTGCTCGCTGAGACCGAGTCCGTACCAGGGCGCTGTATCGATGTAGCGAACGCCATGCTCCCAAAGTGCTTGCAGTGTCGCAAGCGATTCCTCCTCGCTCACCCTAACGAAGAGTTCCCCGAGCCTTGCCGCGCCGAACCCGAACTGCGTCAATTCCACCTGCGTGCGACCCAGATTGCGCACTTCAATTGGATTCATTCATCCTCCACATCCAATCGACACTACCAGAACAGCGAGCGCCACGCCATTGACGATGTACCCTCAGCCATCTTCGGAAGACCATGCTCGTGCCAGCACAAGTAAGCGATTCAGCGGGCATGAAAGAACTGGGAGATATTCAACCAATCGATTTGACAAATTCGGCGATCGACTCGCCAATCTGATGCGGCGAATCTTCCTGGATGTAGTGGATTCCTAGCACTGTCTTCTCTTGTTGATTGGGCCACGTACGGCAATAATTCCGCTGTCGTCCTGTCAAGATCGAACCTGGATAGGCGTTGATGAATAGCTTTGGAAATCCGGCATTCGACATCCACTTTCCAAAGCGGTTGACCATCGCAATAATATCCTTAGGCTCACCAGCTATAGGGCACTCCCGGGCAAAAGTTAAGGTGGGTCGCCGAGATTCGCCAGGCTCGAGATATGGCTTGCGATACGTGTCCATCTCTCTCTCAGTGAGATTCCGCACCATCCGAGTCTGAATGGTCTCAATAAAGAAGTTGTCCCTAAGAACCATGTCTTCACCCATGGGAGAACGAAATGACTTAAATAGGTCTCTTCTTATTTCAGGCCAGTCGTCCCATTGCAACGGCAAGACTAGTGTTTCCATGTAGGCGATACCCTTGATCTGGTTTTGATGCCGGTAGGCCCAATCAAACCCAATTGGCCCGCCCCAATCGTGCAAGACAAGGGTGATTTTTTCGCCGAAGTTCATCGCCTCAAACCAAGCATCCATATATCTAGACTGGTCAGCGATGCGGTATGATCCTCCAGGGATGTTTCCCGAATCACCACATCCCATAAGATCCGGTGCGAGGCAGCGTCCTAGCGGGTTGACATATGGAATAATGTTGCGCCATACATAGGAAAACGTGCCGTTTCCATGCAAGAACACTACAGAGTCACCGCTTCCAACATCAATATAAGAAATCTTGCTATCCAATACTTGGACGCTCTTTCGATCATAAGTGTCGACCTCTGCAATCTTGCGGTTAGGCATCCGACTTGTCCTTTCCTTGCTGTTCGAGATGAACCCCATCATGCAAACAGCCTGCAAAACATCCTATCACAGTGAATAATCGTGCTCTCCTCACGCTTCAAGTTCCGCTCTATCCTGGTTTGGAACGAAGACTCATTGGTCCATCGGCCGTCGGGCGGTCCGCGGTATAGCTGGATTCTTGCAGGCCTTAGCCCGAGTTCGTCAGTTGCAGTCTTCGTCGATGCGTAAGCCCTGATATATCAATGACATATGGATTGACGCAATTCCAGTATGTCACTACAGGATTTTTCATCAGGCGTCGGTTTCAGGCGATCGGAGTACGAGTCCTGACGCGGTGAAGTGCCGGCGGGACGCCAGCGGCCCGGGCCAGTGCGGCAGCCTCCAGGTCGGGGCGGGAGTCCTGGCGGCACTCGATGCGTTCCCCGCCGGCCGTTTCCAGCGTGGTCGTCAGGCGGACCCAGCCGTCCAGCTTGCGGCGGATCGTCGCCCAGCTGTCGCGACAGCCGTGCGCGCCCAGACGGCGACGCAGCAGATGCACCGCGTGGTAGGCGAGCACGGCGATGAACAGATGCGCGCGGATGCGGTCCTGCTTCTCGTGCCAGATCGGCCGCAAGCCGATTTCCGACTTCAGGCTGCGGAACGTGGCTTCGATCTCGGTCAGCTGCCAATACGTCCGCACGACGCGCTCCAGGTCCCAGTCCGCGTGGCTCGTGCGCAGCACGTAGGTGCCGGCCCGGGCGTCCTTGCTGGCGTGCTGGCGATTGCGCTCCCAGAGCACGGCGGCCGCCAGGACCGGCTGCTTGCCGGGCTGCTTCGTGCGCGCGCCGTGGCCCTGGCCGGCGGTTGCCGGCCCGCTCCCGTCCGCCGCCCCGGGAGTGTTTCCGGGCGCGCTTTCCGCACCCGCCGGGTCCGGCGGGCTCGCGGCCGCGGCTTTCTCGACGCGGATTGCATACTGACCCGAAACCCGCTTGTAGCGCTCCTTGAGCCGGCCCAGCCGCTCGACGACCTTGTCGAAGCGCTTCGTGCAGCCCTTCTTCGCGAGCCCCTCGTGCAGGGACTGCAGCTCGCTCTCGAAACGCTCCCGCTGCCTGGCCAGGATCGCGTCGTCCTTGGCCTGGCGCTCCTCGCTCCAGATGCACAGCTCGCTCTCCCCGTCCTTGGTGCGCAGCCGCCAGGCCCGGGCCATGGTCCCGTGGCGGGTGAGGAACTCCAGATCGGGACCGCCCTCGGGCGGGTCCTGGCCGCCCCGGCGCACGGTGATCCAGTCGTAGCCGTGCGTGCGCAGCCAGGCGATCGTCTCGCGGGTCGACAGCCCGGCGTCCATGATCACCGTCGGGCGCGGCCCGTCGCCGAGCAAGCGGCCGAGGCGGGTGATGGCGCTGGCCAGGGTGGCGGGCTCGGAGACGTTGCCGGGCAGGATCTCGCTGCGGCAGGGGAAGCCGGCGGCGTCGAGGGTCAGCCCGAGCGTGACCAGGGGGCAGTCGTGGCGTTTCTGCTTGTTATGCGCCGCGGCGCATAACAAGCAAAATGCTCCTTCTGCCGTTATGCGCCCTCCAATGTGCAACCTTCGCAACAGCAAGGGCCGGGCTGGATTCGGGGGCGCATAACGGTTCGCTGCTGCACGTCGAACGACGCTCGGTTCTGATTCCTCTGGAAAGGAGAACTGGGTATGTTCGAACAACTCGTCAAGCGGGACGCCACGGTCCAGCGGTACCTTGCCGCCCCGCTCGCACGCTCCCGCAGTGAGCATCTTCATCACTGTGCCGCGCTGGGGGCCAAGCCCTCCACTCTACGGACCATTGCGGTCACGCAACTTGCGCTTCTCCGCTATGCCGACTTGGCAGAGACGGGCGCGGTCCCGCTGTCCCGAGTCGAGGAGGCTGCGGACCGCTGGCTTGCACACGAGCCTGGGCGCCACAACGGGAACGAGAAGGTGGCGCGCCGTCGATTCGTCTGGCATGCGGCTGGCTGGCTGGAGTTCGCCGGGCGTCTGGAACGACCTGTCGCTACGGCCCATCCGACGGACAGCCGGCTCGAGGCCTTCACCGATCACATGCGCCAGGAACGAGGCTGGTCCGAGAGCACAATCCGGATGCGTCGTGCCACGGCGGATGAGTTCCTGCGCCGCTGCTTTGACGCAGGCCTCGCCTTGGAGAGCGTCTCGCTGCACGACATAGACCAAGCCGTAGCCGCGAAAGGCAGCACGGACGGTTGGTCGCGCAGTTCGCAACGGACTTACGTCGGTGCTCTGCGAGGGTTCTTGGGTTACGCCGAAGAGCAGGGCTGGTGCGCACGAGGGCTGGCTTCGACCGTCACCTCGCCCCGGGTCTTTGCGGGCGAGGGCCTGCCCGCGGGACCGGCTTGGGACGATGTCCGGAAGTTGCTCTCGACGCCTTGGGGAGACGGGGCCGCGAGTGTGCGCAACCGGGCCATCCTGCTGCTGCTCGCCCAGTACGGCTTGCGAGCCGGCGAGATTTGCGGGCTGCGGTTGGACGACATCGGTTGGGAGGCGGAGAGCTTGAGCGTCCGCCGGCCCAAGCCGGGACGCACGGACAGCTACCCGCTGGCCCGCAGCACTGGGGATGCCATTCTGCGCTACTTGCGCGAAGCGCGGCCCCGCTGTGACCGTCGCGAGGTCTTCCTAACTCTGATAGCACCGGTGGGGCCGCTCAGCCCTGGCACTGTTTCGGGAGTCGTGCGCAGTCGCATGCGGCGACTCGGCATCGACAGTCGGCGCTACGGAGCCCACGCGCTTCGCCATGCGTTCGCCCAGCACTTGCTGGCAGAAGGCTTCTCCATGAAGGAGATCGGGGACTGCTTGGGACACCGCAGCCCCGACTCGACAGCGGTCTACGCCAAGGTCGATTATGCCGCGTTGCGGCAGGTGGCGGACTTCGAGCCGGAGTGGCTGGCATGAGAAGACTCCGCGACGCAATTGAGCAATACATCGACTGGATGCGATCGCACGGTGCCCGGTTCGTCCGGAGTGCCGAGACGCTGCGCCGATTCGCCCGCACCGTCGGCGACGAGGCCGGCTGCGACACGGTTAGTCACGGCCAGACGGCGGCCTACTTGAGCCGAGGCGCCCTCCGTGCGTCCTCGCTGGCCTTTGAGTACTATGCCTTGGCTGGTTTCTACCGTTATGCCGCGGCCCGCGGTATCGCGACCCGCTCGCCACTGCCGGCACAACCGCCGCAACGCTCGCAGCCATTCCCTTCCTACATCTATTCGGACGACGAAGTGCGCCGCCTGCTCGCCGCCACCGAGGAGTCCCGTCGACGCGCCACGCAGTTGGAGGCGCACACGCTGCGCACGCTGCTGATCTTGCTCCGCGGTGCTGGCTTGCGTCGCGGCGAGGCACTCCGGCTCACGCTGGCTGACGTCGATTGCGAGGGCGCATTGCTCACCATCCGGGAAACCAAGTTCTTTAAGACCCGGGTGGTGCCGCTGGCACAGCGGGTCGCCCGCGGCCTTGAGGACTACGCCGCACGCCGCCTTGCGGGCGGCGTTTCCCGGGCCCCTGAGGCTCCGTTTCTTGTCAACCGCGACGGCACGCCGCTGAAGCGAAGCACCGTCTCGCAAGCGTTCGCCGACCTGCGCCGGGCCGCCGGGGTGGGGCGCGACGACGGTGCGCCGTGCCAGCCGCGCCTGCACGATTTTCGTCATTCGTTCGCGGTCGACAGGCTGACGGCTTGGTACCGCCTGGGCAAGGACGTGCAGGCACTGCTACCGCAGTTGTCCACCTACCTCGGCCATTCCAGCATCGCCGCCACCCAAGTCTATCTCCGCATGACTCCGGCCCTGCTGGAGGAGGCCTCGCTGCGCTTCGAACGCTACGCGCGGGCCGCGCATGGAGACGACCGTGACTGACCCCCAGATCCTCGGTCCCTGGCTGCGCCGCTTCTTGGAAGAGCACCTCACGAGCGAGCGCAACCTGGCCCGCAACACACAGCTCAGCTACCGCGACACGCTCGTCCTGCTGTTGCCGTTCATTGCCACTCAGGCAGGTCGTCCCGTTGATCGACTGGCCGTCCGCGACCTCAGGGCCGAGCGCGTTCGCAGCTTCCTCCTGCATCTCGAACAGGACCGCGGCTGCTCCCCGCAGACCCGCAATCAGCGCCTCGCTGCGATCCGGGCCTTGGCCCGCTTCGTGGCTAGCCGCTGCCCCGAGCACATCGAGTGGTGCGCCCAAATCCGCTCCATTCCGCTCAAGAGGGCCGCACCTAAACTGGTCGCGTACCTCGAAAAGCCGGAGCTTGACGCTCTGCTCGCCGCGCCCGACTGCGCCACGCCGCAAGGCTGTCTCGAGCACATCCTCTTGCTCTTCCTCTACAACACCGGAGCACGGGTATCGGAAGCTGCGCACTTGACAGTCGGCTCGCTACAGTTGGATGCGAGCGGCACCCTGCACGCGCTGGTGAGGTTGCGCGGCAAGTCGGGCAAGCAGCGGCAGTGCCCGCTGTGGAAGCGTACGGCGGAACTGCTGACGACGTTGGTTGCCGGTCGGGCGGCTGACGAGCCGGTCTTTCGCAACCAGCGCGGACAGGCTCTCACCCGTTCCGGAATTCTCAAGCTGGTCAAGCGTTGCGCGGAGAAAGCTGCGGAACGGGTGCCATCACTATCAGCCAAGAGCGTGAGCCCTCACGTCATGAGGCATACAACCGCCACCCACCTGCTGCGTGCGGGAGTGGACATCAACACCATCCGGGCATGGTTAGGCTCACGTCCGGCTGGAAACGACAAACGTCTATACCGAGATCGACTGTGAGACGAAAGCAAAGGCGATCGCCACTTGCGAACCATCCGTCCCGGCAATGACCAAGCCGTGGCGTGAGGACGCAGACCGATGTCCTTCCTGAGATCCCTGTAACAGCGAACCGTTATGCGCCCCCGAATCCAGCCCGGCCCTTGCTGTTGCGAAGGTTGCACATTGGAGGGCGCATAACGGCAGAAGGAGCATTTTGCTTGGAGCGGCCGTGGCGCAGGTCGTCGCGGGGCCGTCCGTGGTAGTGGGTGTTGGTCAGATCGTAGAAGACGATCGTCTCGGGCAGGCCGAGCACTTCGCGCTCGCGGCGGAAGAGGGCGGTTTCGAGGGCCTCGCGGTGGAGCCAGAGCAGGTCGCCGACGCGGTAGAGCTTGGACAGGGACAGGGGCAGGCCGGATGCGAGGCCGAGCAGTTCGAGGGCGGCGCTGCGCTGGGTGAGCCAGGCGTGGGCCTCGCGTTCGGAGGAGGGGTGGAGCATGCGGGCGAGGACCAGGGCGGAGGCGATGCGGGCGTCGCGGGAGGAGGCGCCGAGGGCTTGGAGGGTGTCGGCGAAGCGGAGGGAGTCGAGGGCGTGGAGGGCGAGGCGCTCGGCGCCGACGGAGCGGACGGAGCGGTGGTCGAGGGAGTCGAGGTGGACGAGGGCGAGGTCGTTGTCGGAAGGGTCGGGCAGGGCGGAGAGGCTGAGGCGCTCGGCGATCTGCTGGGCGGACTGGAGGAGGCTGGGATCGGGAGCGAGCAGGGGGGTCTGTCCGGAGCGGACGGATTCGATCAGCTCGCAGAGAGCGGGCCAGTGGGCGGGGGGCACGGAGAAGTGGGCGCCGAGATTGAGGAGGGTGAGCTGGCGGACGGAGCCGCCGGAGCGGACGCTGCGGACGAGGCGGAAGGAGGCGTAGGGCTCGGAGCCGGGGCGGGGGCGGGTGTCAACGCGGCGGATGAACACGGTGCTACCAGCATGCCGGAGGCGGAAGCGAACATAGGAACAATAAGAGACCAACAAAAAGATTTTATGTCACTACAATCGGGCGATCAAAACATAAAGAAATGTAAAGTCACTGATAAGGAAGGACTTATCGGCCCGGAGCATTCAAGGGTTCTTGCGATTCGGCCAGAAAAAGTCCGGAATTCGGCTGTTCACGAGGGAGGTTGACGAACTCGGGTTAGCTATCACCTCGGTCCGGAGCGTTCACTTGGCGAAACTTCCGGACCTCGAATCCTCGGCTGTGGATCGGAGGGTCGCTGTCGCATCTGTCCGTTTCCACCGCCACTGGCCTGAATCTAACGCACAGAGCCCTCCGGTACGCCCCACTGGCGCTGCTGTAGTGGTTAGCTGGAGTGTTGCTGGCACCGACTGCTAGATGAAAGGGACCAAGTTCCAAGCGCGATTTGACCTCGCACCGATGAGGTCGCAACTCGTTGGGTCGCCGGGGACTAGGCCTTGCGATACCGCTGATCCAACTCGTCTGTCTTGCGGTGGAAGTTGACGCGGCGCTGTTCGGTGGAAGGACCCGTCGCCAGCCAGGTGTCTACGATTTCCTTGGCATGGATCTCCCCGGTCAACCGCATCCCCAGCACGATCACGTTGGCATTGTTGGCCAGCCGGGCGATGCTGGCGGTAAAGCTGTCCGGGCAGAGTGTTGCTCGCACCCCGGGAACCTTGTTCGCGACAATTGTGACTCCAGTCCCCGTGTTGCAAAAAATGAGGCCCTGTTCGCATCTCCCGGCCCCAACCGCTGCGGCCACCTCATGGGCAGCATCCACATAGTCCGCCTTCTCTCCTGCTAAGCTGCCGCAACGGAGCAGTTCGATGCCTTTCTCTTCCAAATGAGTCGTGATCTCATGGGTCAGATTGGAAACGGAGTCACTGCCTACAGCCATCTTCATCGATTCCATTCTTAATCGTGAATAGAGGCCTGTCAAGGGCGGAAGCCCCCCCAAAGGCCTGCCACCAATTCCTGAAGCCGGAAGCGAGGCCCGATTCTCGATTTCGATGTCGCCGTGCCATGTGCCGACCCGGCGGCCGGTGACGTGACGCCGAACCAACCGCGAAGCTCCGCCCGTGTCCTCGGCGCAATCTACCGAAACCCCGCCAACCAACTCCGTGCAGACAAGGTGAAGATGTGTTGGATTGGGCGTAGATCCGGTCTCATGCCCTGACGATCTCTATTCCTCTTGGCGCATCGATCTCCGTCTGAACTGACCCATTGCGGGTCCGAGAATGGGATACACGCACAACGCCGTGAGGAGTCGGGAAAGTGCCAGTGGCCTTTCGGAGATCGCCTAGATGCGGGTCGACGAGCAGCTTGGTGCACCCTGGTGCCAGCGGGCGGAATCCCAGCACGTGCTCGCTGAGCCAAGCTGTCGGGCCCGCGCCCCAGCCGTGGCAAAGACTGTGTCGCAGGCCAACATAGCACCAGTCCCCATAGTCCGCGTGGGTGCACTTCTTTCCCGCGGGGACGAGCTCGTCAATCGGTGCGGAGTTCTCCACCCAGGTAATGTCAAAGTTCTCCCAGAACGTGGTCGCGCCCAACTCGATCATCTTTCCCCGGTAGTTGCGCACTAGGTCGATGCAGCCTTGATAGTCTCCTGCCTTGGCTCGGGCTTCCAAGACGTAGTATCCGTTGAACGTCGAAACATCGTGAAGCGGCTTTACGGAAAAGACCTCGCGGTTCGCCTTTCGTGCGTCGCGTACTCCAGCGAGGACCATGAATGCGACTGCAGACTTACGATTGATCCTCGCGAAATCATATCGGCGCAATTGATTGGCAACCTTCAGGCTCTTCTCCTTCGCCTCGGTTTCGCCCAGGGCCCCGCACAATTCCGCCCCTGCCTCGAAGACTTGGATCATGTGCGCTTGAACGCCCGACTCGACGGCTTCCTCGAGAGATCGAGTCGGCCAGTCCACGAAACCGCCGGGCAGTCTCTGCTTGTTCGTGTTGTCTACATGGCTTGCAAGAACTTCCAGAAGTTCGACGAGATATTCTTTCTGTGCTCGCAAATAGGTAATGTCCCCATGGTATCTGTACCAATCTCTCTGAATGACAACCCACCACAGGGACCACGAACCCATGTTATTCATGAACTTCGGGAGCGGAGTCACGTCCCGTACGGCATCCAGGGTGTCGGGCAGCACATCCACATGTCCGAAAACAGAGTTGATGACAGCCATCTCCGGATGCATATCGCCGATCCAGGCCAACCTATCCCTCTTGATTCCGTCCCATAGCTGCTCCTGCATGTTCAGGTGAACGGTATATGCGCCTAAATTCCAAATCTCATTCAAGCGAGCGTCGTCACTTTCGAAGCTGCCCTTGTATTCCAGGTCGCGATACAGGAAGACAGCTCGGACTTGTTGGATGTTAGCGGTGGCACCCTCATCAACCATGTCGATCCGGACAAATCGAAAACCCGTGTTTCCAATCTCAGTAACGCCCAGAAACGGAACGAGTACGATCGAGTCATGAATTGCGTGGTCCTGATTCGGTTGAGTCATCGCCTCACTGACGGATTCACCGAACCGGACGCGGACCCGAAACGGTTTGTTGCCAGGCCCTCTTCCGCCGCAGATCTGAATACCTCCATACAATTCCCGTCCAAAGTCGAGCAGTACGCTTGAACCGTACTTCATCCTCACTTGCGGCTTTCCCTCAAGCGATGCTTCTCCCCTTCCCAGCTTCAGAAGGTCCTGGCTGTTTTCCGGTGCGTTTTCGCCTTCGCTCTGCCAAACGATGCGGTTGGGGGACACGAAACGGCGGACACGTGGGTCCTCCGCGGAATTGGGGATACTGATCCGACTCTTCTCCCGATCCAGCTTCGATGGCGAAGAAGTGGCGGTTGACTTCCTGTCTGGACCCTGCCCGTGGGCTGCGGGAGCCGATGACAAGACCCCAAGAGTAGCGGCGCCCGTGGCGCTCGTAAAGTCTCTACGAGTGAGGCTGTTGCCTTTTGCTCTCATAGATTCCTTGCCTCCTTGCCCATGTTGCGGATGAAAACAGCAACTCCATCTTCACGCGCTGCGGCTGCATGATCATCACGAACCTGTGACTTTACAGGACGATCTTGTATCGCTGCAAGTACGGTGGTTTCGTGCAGATCGTTCTTCAAGTGAAGTCGTGATTCACTGACCAGAGAGTCTGCTCAGAGTACCGAATGTCGTTCAATCGCCCACTTCTGACTCTCTCCGATGGTGCGATTTTTTTCACTTCGGAATCAGCAGGCAGCTGCGCTGCGCCCGGGCTGACCTAGGTGAACACGCTGCTCGGCAACGTCAACCGGGCGGTCGACGGCACCTATCATGCCCGCGACTCGCGCTACGCGGGACGCTACCTCGCCGACTTCGCCTACCGCTTCAACCGGCGTTGCCGACTGGCCGATCTCGTCCCGCGGCTCGCCTATGTCGCGGCGCGCACGCCGTCGCTCGCTAAGCGCCTCCCAACCATGGCTGGCACTGGTGGGTGATCAGGTAAGACATTGAACCTACGAGGATTTCAAGTAGCCACCTGAGGATGACTCGGAATAATCCAGGGGCTGGAATCATTAGCACGGATTCGCGGTGCATCGGCTGACGGCTTGGTACCGCCAAGGGAAGGATGTCCAGGGCTTGCTGCTGCTTCTGTGCACCTACATGGGAGACGCCAGCCTCGCCTCGACGCAGGTCTGTCTTACCATGACCGCGCAACTGCTGAATGCGGCCTCGCAGCGCTTTGAGGCCTATGCGGGCTCTCCCGGAGGCAGCGATGCATGACACCGGCACTCTCGGCCCTTGGTGCTTGGGAGCGCGCTTGCCGGCGACTGTGCGACGGGTGAGTGAGGAGCGAGTGTTTGACCGGGCCGATGGGTAGCGGCGAGCCCGGTCGGGAACCCACGCAACTCGCTTGAAGGTCTCTGTAGCTGCGACCGCCACCTGCCCGGCCAAACCCTGGCAGTGTTGTGAAAAACGCTCGCTCCGGTCTCGTAACCTGCTCTCCTATAAGCACTTCTAGAATCCCAGCTTCGGAGATGAGTCAAGCCTGGTATGTCGACACCATCGCGGGCGAGGGAGCTTCTGAGTGGCTATTCTCGGCGCGTCCAGGTTTCGAAGTTCCACAATTCCGAATCCCAGGCGTTCATCCAGACACCTTGGATGTCATTGGCGTGGGCCGACACCAATCCGCGGTAGATCAAAGGGATGACCGAGTAGCTCCCGACCAGCAGGTCGTTGAGCGCGATCGTGAGCTGGTTGCGTTTCTGCATGTCGACAGTGTCGTGCAGCTCGTCATGGAGCCGGTCGAATTCGTCGGACTGGAAACGCTGCACGTTGCGGCCGAGGAACGAGTTGGCTGCTCCCGGAATCTCGGCAGTGATCCAGGATCCCAGGTAGCTCTCCGGGTCCACGCCGCTACTGCCGCTGGTGTACATCTGGATGTCGGCGTAGAACCGGCCGGCGGTGTCCGGGCTGTTCGGGCCGCCGCCAAAGAAGACCGAGGAGTTGATGTGCTTCAGCTCTGTCTCCACGCCGAGTTCCGCCCACCATCGCTTGATATGCTCCTGGGTCGTCTGGCGGACCGAGTTCGTCGAGGTCTGAAAGAGCACTCTGAGGGAGGCGCCATCGCGTTCCCTCACTCCGTCGCCGTCGGAGTCCACGAATCCAGCGTTGTCGAGGATCTCCCTGGCGAGTTCGATGTTCTGGACGAGGCACTCGTCGTTGTTGGTTGATACCTGGTCAGGCGGGGCCGGCCAGACGTTGCACGTCGGGCGTCCGGCGCGATCGCCGTAGCCAATCCGGACCAGCGCGCTGCGATCGATTGCCAGCGAGAGGGCCCGGCCGACGACCGGATCGGCCAGGAATGGGTGGGGGTTGGTGCCGTTCGCGTACTCGGATCGCAGATCGCCCAGACTGGCATCCGGATTGGTTTGATTGAGCATGAGCCGCTCGACCGAGGTAGCGAAGGCCGACACGACGGTTCCGCCGCCTCCGGCCTCGAGCGAGGCCAGGGTCTCGGGATCGATCTGGAGATTCCAGGCGTAGTCAGCCTCGTTGAGCTGGAGAATCGACCTTGCCGCGCCGACCGCGTCGCCTCCTGCTTGCAGCACGACTTCGCGGAAATGCGGCTGGCCGGACCCGACCCCGCGGTAATAAGGATTGAACTGGTAGAGGACGGAGTCGTTGCTGCGGAACTCGGCCACGACGTACGGACCGGTGCCGACCGGCGCGAGGTTCGCATCAGTGCATGCGGTAGCCGCCGCGCCCAGGCACTCGCCAAACTGCGATGCCGGAAGAATGGGGCTCACGTAGGACACGAACGGGGAATAGGGGAACGAGACCGGTCCGTTGAACACGACGGTGACCGTTCGCTCGTCGACCGCCTCGACTGCAGCGACGTTCTCGAAGCGCGTCGCCTGGGCGCAGCCGCCCCCGGGCGCGGTGCAGTACTTCCAAGTGAAAACGACATCGTTCGCAGTGAGCGGCGTGCCGTCCGACCAGGCCGCTCCCTCGCGCAGATTCCAGGTGATCCGGGTACGGTCCTCCGGGATCCCGCCGTTCGCGATGGTAGGGATGCGAGTCGCCAGGACGGCGACCAGGACTCCGTCCGGGTTGTACTCGGCCAGCGGCTCGAGCACGAGAGATGCAGCCTCGGCATCCTTGGTGCCCCTGGACAGGTAGGGGTTGAGAATCGTGGGTGCCTGCCAGTAGAGCAGTGTTGCGGTACCGCCTTGTCCCGCCGCGCTGCCGGAGTCGCCGCCGGGGCCCGTCCCGCCGCCTGTCCCTCCTCCTGGCGGCCCCGTGACGGCCCTGTGGTCTGGGTAGTAGCCGGTACCGACCAGGATCGGGAGGCCCTGGACCATGACCCTCTTAACGAGGGTCACCTTGCGTTCCGCCATGTTCGTGGAAGGGTTTCGCGCCGAATAGTACAGGAATGTTTCGCCGAAGGCGTCGCAGGCGCTCACGATATCCCGGCCGCCGAACGTTCCGTTAGCAGCGGGGCTGAGCTCGGACGCGCCAATGCCCGGCTGCCCGCCGCCAGCGTCGCCGCTGAACAGCGCGCTGCCGTGCGTGTCAAGGCCGAAGACGTAGATCGAGCCGCTCTTCCAGCGCGGATCGGATGCCAGCGTTGCCTTGGCGAAATGCCCCTGCGATTCCATTTCCAGAGCGGCGCAACGGACAAGTTCCTGCAGCCTCTCGTCGCTCGGATCAGCCTCCAGCCCGGCCGCGCTCACTTCAGCGCTCTCGCAGGTGCCAGGCAGGTCCCGCCGGTAGATCCCCGTTCCAACCACCGCTCGGTGGCCTTCCCAGTCGACCTCTACGACGTACGAGCTCTTCGGTTCGGATCTGCCGGTCACGAAGTTCGTGAAGGCGTAGTGGAGCCATCCGGAATCGGCGAACGTCATGACGCGGTGCAACTCGTGGTAGTAGTCGGTCCCGAAATTGTCCACGAGCGATTGCGAGGTGCCTTCCCACGAGGAATTCGGAGGGAACACGGCGATGTGCGAGAGCGGCTGTTCGTGGGGCTGCGCGAGCAGGTCAACGAAGACGTAGTACGGGCCGTGCCGCCAGCGGGCGTCGTCGTGGAACGCCCGGCGAGCCTCCTCGGGGCCGTGCACCTCCACGTACTCCGCAGCGCACCTGACGAACGCCTGGACATCCCGCCGCGTGCGGATCCCGAGAGCCGTGACGTTGTTGTCGTCGCAGGCAGTCTCCGAGACAGCCGATTCGGATGCCAGGTCGTAGCCCGCGCCCACGATCACGGGCACGCCGTGCGCCAAGACGCGCTTGAGCAGGCCGACCTTCGGGTGACTCGACCCGGTCATCGGATTGAAGCCCCGGTAGTAGACGAGCGCCTCGCCGAAAGCATCCCCCACGGCGACCATGTCCCGACCGCCAAACTGATCCATGGGCCTGCTCTTCCCACCCCATTCATGCAGGGCCTTGCCGTTGACCCGCACGCTGTTGCCGGTCAGGAGCTGGTTGCCCGCGAGATCCATCACGAATACGTAGCTCGATCCATGGCGCCAACGCGAGCCACTCTCGAACTCGCTGCGGGCGAAATAGCCCTTCTCTGCCACTAGCATCGCGGCGCAACGCACGAACGCCTGCAGCTTCGCCTCGCTCGGAGCAGCCCCCAGGCCGGCCGCGTTCACTTCGTCGGCGTTGCACGTGCCGGGCAGGTCGGGCGCGTAGATGCCGGCCCCGACGGCCGCGCGCTGGCCGTCCCAGTCGACCTCGATCACGTACGAGCTCTTCGGCTCGTCCCTGCCGGTTTCCGGGTTCCGGAAGGAGTTGTAGATCCATCCGGAATCAACAATCGACATCATCCGGTACAACTCGTAGAACAGGTCATTTCCGAAATTGTCGACCGTGGTTCCCCATGGCGTGCCTTCCCGGGAAGGGTCCGGCGGGAACACGTAGGCGATCGACTCCTCGCCGGATTGCGCGATTCCATCCACGAAGACGTACATGGGGCCGTGGTTCCAGCGCTCGTCCTCGTTGAAAGCCCGGCGGGCCTCCGCCGTTCCATGCTCCACCAGGTATTCCGCCGCGCACTGAACGAACGCCTGAACGTCGCCAGGCGTGCGCACGGCATTTGCGGCGATCGAATGGTCGGAGCAGGTGACCGGTTCGCCGTCGGAGGCTGAGGCCGTCCAGGACAGCGCAAGAACAAACAAGGGCAGGGAGCAGGCTGTTCGAGTCATTCAACGAGCCTACGAAGCAACGGGCTGGTGAGTCAAATCCGGCATCGCGTCTTATGATGCTGACCTCTCGGGGGTTAGAGCGTGGGGAACTGGTCGAGGCCGGGCCACGTATCGGAAGATGCCTTGCTGCGGGATCATGCCCGGCCCGCCGAGATGACTTCGAAATGCGCGCGCAACACGGCGAGAGGGGTAATGCAACAGCCGAGTGGCAGCAAGACTGTTTGGTGGGTTGGGGTGACGGCGAGCAGGCAGGCATGCGTGACCTGGTTGCGACCCAGCAGCCGGAAGAGTTGCTCGATCGTGGGGACGAACGGCAGGGAATACAGGTAGCGGCGCTGGTCGTTGTCGACAGACCGGGATGGCGTTGCCTGTGTTTGGACTGTTTGCTCTCGATCCAGACCACGGCGGGATTTGAAGAACCTCTCCCGATCATCTCCGGGTTCTTGCTGCCAGGGCCCGGTTCCCAAACCGACTGTCGAAAGGCGCTGGTGAAGACCTGATTCGACTCAGGCACCCGTCAGGGCAGCGCGCTTCCCGTCAATCAGGACATCGGCACGGCCTGGCGCAGCTTGAATCAGGTCTCGCAGGCGCTCCGGACGGCCGGCATAGCGTCGTTGCTCAGCCGGCGAGAGCAGATCGATCCAGATGGCGCGGGGATAAGCGCTCTCCAACCAAGTGCTCTTTCCCGTGTCCCTAGGCCTGTGGCAAAAGTCGGCTAGTGAAGTTTCAGCAAACAAATCACAATGACAAACCGATAGAATTAGAACATGGCGATGGGCACCCGCAAGGTTGAACAGACAGCGTTGTTCCAGACTGCGGAGGACCTGCCGGAAGCGCCCACGCTGCCGTTCTTCGAGAAGCTGAACGAAGTGCTCGACGAGGCGGGCTTCGACGACTACGTCGAGGGCCTGTGCCGGAGCTTCTATGACGATCGGCTGGGACGGCCGTCGCTGGCCCCGGGGGTGTACTTCCGGCTGTTGCTGCTGGGCTTCCTGCTGGGCCTCGATTCGGAGCGCCGCATCGCGTTGCAGGCCTGCGACAGCCTGAGTCTGCGGCGCTTCCTGGGCTACGCGCTGACGGAGGCCACGCCGGACCATTCCACGCTCTCGCGCACGCGGCGGCGGATCCCGGTCGAGACGCACGAGCAGGTGTTCGGGTGGGTGCTGGGGCGGCTGCGCGCGGCGGGTCTGGCGCGCGGGCAAGCCGTGGCGGTGGACTCGACCACACTGGAAGCGAACGCGGCGCTGGAGGCGCTGCGGCGCAAGGACACGGGGGAGAGCTACCGGGAGTTCGTCGCGCGGCTGGCGGAGGAGGCGGGCGAGTCGATCGCGACAGCGGGGGAGTTGATCGAGTACGACCGCGGGAGGCCGGGCAAGTCGCTGTCGAACACGGACTGGGAATCGCAGACGGACCCGGGTGCGAAGGTGGCGAAGATGAAGGACGGCGGCACCGACATGGCGCACAAGGCGGAGCACGCGGTGGACCTGGAGAGCGGAGCCCTGCTGGGGGGGTGTTGACTCCCACATTATTCCGGCAGTAGGCGGTGGTTTTTTCTCGCATTGCGCTGACGCTGAAATGCGTGGAATGAAGAGCGGTTTTTGGCCAGCGGTGCGGCAGAAGGGTGCGAATTGGGAGAAGAAAGCCGTGGCCGCGCCGGTGGCTAAAAAGCGGATTGAACTGAGCCGCTGGCTGATCCCTTGGCTATGGGCATTGGAAGCCGGAGACAGGTTCGGCGGAGGGGGTGAGCGCGCAGGCGATCATGGGCGTTTTCCAATATTTGATTATCCGAGCCGGAAATAGCCGGAAATAGCCGGAAATAGCCTTGAACAAGAGCCCCTAGGGAGCTATCGTTCTGGTGCACGACAGGGCTGATCACCGAACTGGCGGAAGGGCCCACTGCCAAGAACATCACCGGGCGAACGTCTGGGCTGCATGAGTTCGGGCCTCGCCGGGGGCGGGATTGGAGATCCCGCAGGGAGGAACGAAATGCAACACCAGACGAGGCTGAATCGGATCTTTATTGCGCTACTCGCCTGCAACGCCGCGCTGATTGCGCAAGTGGACACGGGCGTACTGAGCGGCACGGTGTCCGACGGCACGGGAGCGGTCATCCCGGGCGCGAACGTGGAAGTCCTGAACACTGCCACGAACTACCAGCTGACTCGGGAAACAAACGCCTCCGGATTGTATGTTTCCCCGCCGTTGCCACCAGGACCCTACCGAATCACGGTTTCCAGCGAGGGCTTTCGGGCAGCGGCGAAAGAGGTCGCCTTGAACCTGGCCGAGAGAATCGCGGTTGACTTCGAACTCGAAGTCGGCGCCGTGACCGAATCGATTGATGTGGAAGCCATCGGCGCGGTCCTGCAGACCGAGACCGCCACATTGAGTACGTTGCGCTCCGAGCAGGAGGTCAAGGAACTCCCGAACATCTCCCGAAACTTCGTGGAGCTGATGCGCTACAGCGCAGGAGTTGTTTTGGCCCAACCGCATAACACAGGCCTGCCGCTGTCCCAGATTCGCGGCAGCACGGTCTCGAACGTAAACGGCGGCAGTATAACGGACAACAACTTCGTGATCGACGGCGTCCAGAACAACAGCAACCATCAAGGCCAGGGCGTGATGGTGTTCCCGGAGATCGAAGCGCTGGAGCAATACCGCGTGGAGACATCCGCCCCCGACGCACGTCATGGAAGGACGGGCGGGACGCTGAACATGGGCTACAAGTCCGGCACCAACGAATTCCACGGATCAGCCTTCTGGTTCCTGCGAAACGATGCCCTCGACGCAAGGAATTTCTTCAATACCGGCGACAAGACACCGCTGCGGAGGAACATGTTGGGTGGCACGCTCGGCGGGCCACTCGGCGGCAAGGACGGCTCGACATTCTTCTTCGTGTCCTATGAGGCGACACGGACACGCCAGAGCACTACGAACATCGCAAGCGTCCCATCCAACCTGATGAGGAACGGAGACTTCAGCGAGGTGACCGACAGGAGCCGAATCTTCGACCCGCTCACAGCGAGTCGGAACGAGGCGGGCAGGCTCGTCCGGGAACCGTTCGCGAACAACACCATACCGGATTCGCGCTTCAGCCCCCAGGGGATTGCGGTCCTGCGACACTATCCGGAAGCGACGGGATCTGGGCTCGTGGCCAACTTCACTACGGGGGCCGGCAACACCGAGGATGCCGACCAAGGCACTGTCAAGATCGATCGAGACTTCAGCGGAGGATCGCGCGGATTCTTCCGCCTGACGAAAGGCCGGGCCGATTTCGTCAACGGCTTTGCCAATCTCATGGGCCCGGTAGCAACACCCTTCGTCCAAGTCCAGGCACCCGCAACACAGATCGTGGTCAGTTACACGCAAATCATCAATGCCAAGACCATCAATCAAGTCCGGGTCGGATTCACGCGCCAGAACTTGACGGCCATTTCGCTGAATGGCGGCCGCAACACCGCCGAGGAGTTCGGCATTCCCAACGTAAACGTGGATGAGTACACTACCGGGCTGTCCGCCATCTCCCTCGCCGGGTACCGCAACCTAGGAGACAACTTCTGGAACCCGGCCATCCTGCCAATGAACAACATTCAGTTCAGCGACAACCTCGAGATGACTCGAGGAAACCACAGCTTCCGGTTCGGGTTCGATGCGGTGCGTCGCCACACGAACGGCTTCCAGACCTCGAGGCCTCGTGGACAGTTCAGTTTCGGTCTCAGATACACGAACAATCCTGCCAACGCCAGAAACACGGGATTCAGCCCTGCTGAGCTACTGCTTGGGAAACCCGGCAACGTCCAGCTCGTGTACATGCAAGGAACTCGCGGAATGCGCAGGACCGACTACGCCGGCTTCTTCCAGGATGACTGGAAGGTGACTCCGAGGCTCACGCTGAACCTCGGGGTCCGCTACGATCTCCTGGCCGACTACCCGCAGACCGAAGTCGGCGACCGATTGATTCAGTTCGATGTCGAAACGGGGAACCCGGCGCCGGTTACAGAAGGCCGTTTCCCATGGCGAAGCGGCATCGCGAATGACCTGAACAACTGGGCGCCACGCCTCGGGCTGGCCTACCGGATCGGGGACGGCACTGTGGTGCGCTCCGCTTACGGCATCTACTACAACGGCCAGCCGATTCACCTCAACGCTGGCCTCCTCGCGCAAGCGCCATTCTTCGTCAACACGCGAGTGATCAACTCCCAGGGGAATTTCGAGGGTGCCCGAGGCTTGGCCGACGGCCCGCTCCGGGTCAGGGAATTGCTCTCTCCCGGGCAGAGTCGCCGTGGCTACGATCCTGACAGCTATGCCATTCCGTACACGCAGCAATGGAACTTTACGATCCAGCAGCAACTTCCGGGCCAGCAGCAGCTGACGGTGGCGTACGTGGGATCGAAGGCAACTGCACTGCGTCAGGGGATCAACTTCAACCAAGCAACACCGGGATCCGGACCCGTCGCGCTCCGGCGGCGCTGGCCGAATCACGCTCGTGTCAGCATCGTGCAGACCCGGGGCAATTCCAACTATCACAGCCTCCAAACCACTCTCCGCAAGCACTTTTCCAGAGGTTTGCAGTACCAGTTCAACCATACGTGGGCGCACAACATCGGCGAAGTAACCGGCGGGGCGCCGATCACGGACTTCTCCGGGAATCGGGGCAACAATGGTGCGGACATTCGCCACTCGGCGAACGCGACCGTTGGATATGACTTGCCGGTCGGGCGCGGCAAGGCGCTGCTCGGCGACGTCCCTGCCGCTGTCGACCAGATCCTCGGCGGATGGAAGATCAGTGCGATGCTAACGTTCACAGACGGTTATCCGTTCAGCCCCTCAGGACCGAGTACGCTGAACATCGGAGAGGGAACCCGGCCGGACCGGGTTGCTGACGGCAACCTGCCCGACGGCCAGCAGACGATCCAGAGATGGTTCGATACGGACGCATTCGTGGCTCCCGGGTTCCGGCAATGGGGCAACTCGGGACGCAACGTGCTCTTTGGCCCGGGGACGAAGCTGGCGAACGTTTCGCTCCGAAAGAACTTCAGCGTTAGCGAGGGAAAGCGACTCCAGTTCAGGGCGGAGTTCTTCAACGTGACGAACACGCCTCACTTCAACAACCCGGTTGCCAACATCGCATCGCCGGCCAGGGGACGGATCACCAGGGCCGGCAGCGAGAACCGGTTCCAACGCACGCAGCGCCTCGTCCAGTTCGGGCTGAGATTCGTGTTCTGACGGAGTCGACCGCACTCGTTGCCGGAGCGGGGGCGAACCAGAATCGCTCGTCCCCGCAGCCTGTCCCGCCGGCCGGGCCGAAAGGAATGCAAGCGTGCCTGTCCTCCGGAGACCGGCCCCGCAGTGTCTGGAATCGGCCCCCTGCGGCTCCGGGAAACCCGGTTACGGAGGCACGGTGCTGGCGTCTGCGCATTCGCTGACTCGGTCACGCGGGGGGTCGGCAGGTCGCGGAAGCTGGCCAGGGTGGTGACAGTGGGCTCGCCGTGGGTCGCGCTGGTTGGCTGGCAGGCGGCCGCGCTCAAGGTCACGGCCCGCGACCGCTGGATCGGCTGGACCCTGGATCAGCAGCAGCGACGCTTGCATCTGGTGGCGCAGAACTCCCGCCCTGCGGCCTGGTTCGCTGGAAACGCGCGCCGCCGAAACCAATGACCGCTCGCAGGCTCGCCCAATCGATTCGGTGGCTGGAACGGAGCCCGGCAGGCTCGGAATCAAGGACAAGGACCAGTTCCAGAAGGGACGCAGCCCCCATGTCTTCCTCGACTGTTGGAACCTCGAAGCGCGGTTGGATGCGGCGCTGTTCCGCATCCGTCAGCGCGCCAGCTTCGACTGTCCCGACTGCGTCTCGCCCAGCTTCTGAAACTCGGAGAACCCGACACCATTGGCGACGGTGGGCCCATTGACCGGAACACCCGGGAAGCCGTCGTGCTGCGGCTGAGCTTCGCGGAGGGTCTCCGCAACGCGGGCGAGGCACGACCGCGAGAATCTTGCCCCCCCGCCTGATCATCTTGGCCAAGGTGCTGGAGCGCTCAAAGAAAGGCCTGCGGGCGGCTCCGGAATCATCGACCGACGAATTGTCTTCCCAGTGAAGGGCGCCGCTTGTTCGACGTCGATTTGATTGACCACCACCAAGGTGCGAATCGCGAACGACAAAGGTGGACGAGTCTCCTATGGCGCTTGGCTGCGGCGCAATCCGCCTCAGTCTGCAGGAGAGAGTCCTTACTTTGCTACAATTGGCAAGGAAAATCAAAAAATCCAAGGCAAGAGGAGAAATCGCCATGATCGAATCTACGATTTCGAAGAAGGGCCAAACTACGCTCCCCAAGCGAGTGAGAGACGCGCTTGGCGTGCAGACCGGGGCCCGGGTTCGTTACGTCGTTTCTGACGGCGAGGTGCGAATCCTGCCCGTGCGCCCCGTGAGCCGGCTGTTCGGAGTGCTACGGCATGACGGCCCCCCTGTCACTCTGGAGCAAATGGAGCATGCTATAGCCGGCGGTGCGGCTGAGGAATGATCGCACTCGACACCAACGTCGTTGTCCGCTACTTGGTACGCGACGACTTGCAGCAGGCAGAGGTGGCCCGGGTCCTGCTGGAGTCGCTCACGCCCGAACGTCCGGGCTATGTGTGCCGTGAAGTTATGGTCGAGCTGGTCTGGGTACTGGAACGGTCCTATCGGTTTTCCCGACAACGCATTGCAACCGTATTGGAAGAGCTTGTGGCGACCGAGGAACTGGTGATTGAGTCCGCCGCCGACGTAGCTCGAGCCGCGTCTCGCTACCGGGCGGGGGGCACGTGTTTCTCCGACCTGATGATCGTTGCTGCGGCTCGGCGATCTGGAGCGGATCCCCTTTACACCTTCGATCGGAAAACTTCGCGGCTCGAAGGTGTGACGCTGCTTTGATCACGATGAACTTGGGGTCGTCTGCCGTTGGAAGCGCCATGAAGCGACTCGGGTCTGTGCTCGTCACGCTGTCTCTCCTAGTTCCGCACTCCGGAGCTGCGAAGGAAAAGCCCAAGCCTTCAAGCGATTGGTCTGTCGTCCGGGCTGTGCCCGCAGGGATGCGAGTCGCCGTGAAGTTGAGCAGCAGCAAAACCGTCAAGGGCGTGGTGGAGTCGGTCACCGCTGACTCTAGCGCGCTCCAGCGAAAGGGAGTTATCAAGAGCTTCCCTGCAGCGAACGTCAGGCAGTTCCGCGTCCGCAAGCCCTACAACGAGCGTTCGCTGGGCTGGGCCGTCACAGGAACCGCCGGTGCTCTCATGGGCATCTTCATTTCGTCGGCATCGGGCGGGTCGCTCGACGAGGGCGAGCTAGAAGTGAGGCTGCTGATCTCTGCCGGCGTCACGGCAGCTGCGGGAGCCATCGGATTCCGCACCAACCGCATGCGGACGATCAGCGACAGCGATTCCAGGCTGGACAAGCGACCCAGGGCGACGGGAATCGGCCCGGTCAAGGCGTTCCCAGAGAGGGATAGAAGCTCGAGACTAGCCAGGCTGCCCCAGGGCGGCCGGGATCGAGCCGGTCAACTCGTTCCCGCTGAGATACAGGAAATCGAGGTTCGGCAGGCTTACCAGGGCGGCAGGAATTGGCCCGGTGAGGGCGTTCTCAGAGAGCCACAGCACTTCCAGGCTGTACAGGCTGCCCAGGTCGGTGGGGATCGACCCGGTCAACTCGTTCGCGTCTAGGTCCAGCCACGTTTCCCGGCCGGCGGCGTCGGTCGTCATCCCGTGCCACTCGCCCAAGGGGGCGTCCGTCTTCCAGTTCGTGCTGTTCGTCCAGGTCTGGCCGTCGGTGGCGTCGTGGCCCGCGCCCACAATCACGGGCAAGCCGTGCGCCAAAACGCGCTTGAGCAGGCCGACCTTCGGGCGGCTCGACCCGGTCACCGGATTGAAGCCCCGGTAGTAGATGAACGCCTCGCCGAAAGCATCCCCCACGGCGACCATGTCCCGACCGCCGAACTGATCCAGGGGCCTGCTCTTCCCACCCCATTCATGTAGCGCCTTGCCGTTGACCCGCACGCTGTTGCCGGTCAGGAGCTGGTTGCCCGCGAGATCCATCACGAACACGTAGCTCGATCCATGGCGCCAACGCGAGCCACTCTCGAACTCGCTGCGGGCGAAGTAGCCCTTCTCTGCCACCAGCATCGCGGCGCAACGCACGAACGCCTGCAGCTTCGCCTCGCTCGGAGCAGCCGCCAGGCCGGCCGCTTTCACTTCGTCGGCGTTGCACGTGCCGGGCAGGTCGGGCGCGTAGATGCCGGCCCCGACGGCCGCGCGCTGGACGTCCCAGTCGACCTTGATCACGTACGAGCTCTTCGGCTCGTCCCTGCCGGTTTCCGGGTTCCGGAAGGAGTTGTAGATCCATCCGGAATCAACAATCGACATCATCCGGTACAACTCGTAGAACAGGTCATTTCCGAAATTGTCGACCGTGGTTCCCCATGGCGTGCCTTCCCGGGAAGGGTCCGGCGGGAACACGTAGGCGATCGACTCCTCGCCGGATTGCGCGATTCCATCCACGAAGACGTACATGGGGCCGTGGTTCCAGCGCTCGTCCTCGTTGAAAGCCCGGCGGGCCTCCGCCGTTCCATGCTCCATCAGGTATTCTGCCGCGCACCGAACGAACGCCTGGACGTCGTCAGGCGTTCGCACTGCGCTTGCGGCGATCGAGTGGTCGGAGCAGGTGGTCGTTTCGCTGTCGGAGGCGGAGGCCGTCCAGGACAGCGCAAGAACGAGCAAGGGCAGGGAGCGGGCTGTTCGAGTCATTGAATGAGCGTACGGAGCAACGGGCTCGTGAGTCAAATCGCGCATTGCGTTTGGGTGCACGTCACGGTTTTGAGATTGATGTGATTTAGCGAAAGGCGGCAGGTATCTCGTTTTACGCAATGCTGTGGGTGCGAGGTAATCTTTACGGATGATATCGTAAAGACAGGAGGCCCCATGCCAGACTCAGCCCACCCAGCCGCCCTGCAGCAGCGCCGGGATCAGATCCGTGGCGAGCTCGCCGCCATCGGCGAGTTGCGCCCCGGTCCGTTACGCGAGAAGTTCATGCGCTGCGGCAAGCCGACCTGCCGCTGCCAGCGCGAGGACGATCCCGGGCATGGGCCCTACTTTGTCCTCGACTGCGCCGTCGGTGGCCGCAAGACCACCCGCTCCATCCCCTCCGCACGCGTCCCCGAGACGCGCGCCCAGGTCGAGGAATGCCAGCGCCTGCGCCGGCTGACCAGCGAGCTGGTCCAGGTCAGCGAGCAGCTCTGCGAAACCCGTCTGCGCGAGGCGCGCAGCGAGTCGGCGGACACGGTTAAAAAAAACTCTCGGCGCCGCGTTCGGCGCCGCCATCCAGGCTGAGATCGAAGCGCTGCTGAGCCGCTGCCCGGACGGTGCGCTCGACCTGGAGGCCCTCGAGACTGCCGCGCGACGCTGCGCCCTGCAGCTGGCGGCGCTCGCCGTGCAGGAGCGCCTCAACGCCGACGGTTCCGACTGGCAGGGACCCAGCCTGCCCTGCGCCTGCGGCCGGCCCGCCCGCTATTCCGGCCGCCGCCCCAAGACGTTCCTCACCGCGCTCGGCCCGGTCGAGCTCAGCCGGGCCTACTACCATTGCTCGACCTGCGCGGCGGGATTCTTCCCGCGCGACCGGGCCCTGGGCTTGGCAGGCACCTCGCTCTCGCCCGCCACCACCCGCATGGTCGGCTCGGCCGCGGCCCGCGTCAGCTTCGCCGAGGCCTCCGACCTGCTCGACGACCTGGCCGGCCTGCGCATCTCGGCCAAGCTCGTCGAACGCGCCGCCGAGGCTCTCGGTCGCGAGATCGCCGCTGACGAGCGCGACCGCGTCGAGCCCCTGCCGCCTCCGTCCCCGACCATGTACCTCGGCCTGGACGGCACCGGCGTGCCGGTGCGCAAGCACGAGACGGCCGGACGGGCCGGCAAGCAGCCAGACGGCTCGGCCCGCACGCGCGAGGTCAAGCTGGCCACCGTCTGGACGGCCGAGTCCCGCCACCCCAAGACCGGCCGCCCCCAGCGCGATCCCGGCTCGGAGCTACTCGGCCGCCATCGAGCTACTCGGCCGCCATCGAGAGCGCCGCGCCGCGACACCGACCTAGACTCCTCCGCCTTCGCCCGGCGCGTGCGGCGCGAGGCCGAGCGGCGACCTAGACTCCTCCGCCTTCGCCCGGCGCGTGCGGCGCGAGGCCGAGCGGCGCGGCTTCGACGGCGCCCGGCGGCGTGTCGTGCTGGGCGACGGCGCGGCTTGGATTTGGGGCCTGAGCGCAGAGATGTTCCCCGGTGCCATCCAGATCGTCGACCTCTTCCACGCCAAGCAGCACCTCTGGGCCGTGTCCAAGGCACTCCACCAAGACGACCCCGCGCGCATCGAGGCCTGGGCCGAAACGCGCTGCGCCGAACTGGAAGCCGGACGCCTCGACGCCGTGCTCACCGTCCTGCGCTCCGTCCCCGGCTGCGAACCTGCGCGGCTATGTGCCGAGTACATCGCACGCAACCGCGACCGCATGCGCTACGCGGCATTCCGCGCCCAGGGCCTGTGTCTGGGCTCCGGCGTAGTCGAGGCCGGCTGCAAGTCGGCCTGCGGAACGCGCCTGAAACGCGCCGGGATGCACTGGACCGTCGACGGGGCCAACGCCATCCTTGCCTTGCGCTGCTGTATCCTCAGTGGTCGCTACGAGGACTACTGGGCCTATCGGTCTGCACAAACCGCGCCCGCCTCAAAAACCTGACGTGCACCCATTGCGTTTGATGCCGCTGGCCTGTCCGGTACCGGGGAACGGGGAACTGGTTGGGGCCGGGCCACACGCCGGAAGATGCCTTGCTGCGAGATCATGACCGGCCCGCGGAGATGACTTCGAAGTGCGCGCGCAACACGGCGAGAGCGGAAATGCGACGGTCGAGTGTCAGCAAGACTGCCCGGTGGGTTGCGATGACGGCGAACGGGGAGGCATCCGTGACCCGGTTGTCACCCAGGAGTCTCCGGAGGAGCTGCTTCATGGTGGCAACGGACGCCAGGGACTACAGTTGGCGATGCTGGTCGTGGTCGACAGATCCGGAGGGCATCGCCACTCACTGGGCTGGTGGCTCTCGGTTCCCGACCACGGTGGGATTCGAATATAGTCTCTCGAGCATCTCCGGGCTCTTGCTGCCAGTGCCTCGGTTCCCACACCGTTTGTCGAAAGCTGCTGGCGAAGGCCTGATTCGGCTCAGCCGACCGTCAGGGCAACGGGCTTCCCGGAACGATTCCATGCAGTAGCTCGTCCAAAGGCAAGCACAGGATCCCGTCGACTTCGAGCCGGTCGGGCTGCCCGGCGTCAGCCTGAGCGGGACGCGAGGCGGACAGCCCGCGGGCGGATACCGATTCCTCCTCGTTGCGTGTGGGGCGCAGACACTCCCCAGCAAGTCGGCAGCGAGAGATTCCCACGGCCGAAACCATGCCGCCGAGCTGCGATTCCGGTCCGTCCCGAGACTTCCGGTCTGGGAGTACGCCTCCGCTAGCGCTACACGCTCAACTGCTGTATGTTGTGTACGACCTGTCCGGTTCGCCCAAATGTGCGGTTTCGGCACTCAAGTCTGTAGTTCGCATTCTTCTCCGATCTCCGAGCAGATGCTCGTAGTATCAATCAGCTCGCCTAGCACATCTGATGGATAGCTTCGACGCAACGTAGTTCGCTCCCGTAGCGGCGTAGAAAGGCCTCCAGACCGAGGCGTGCCTGGAATTGGACTCGGTTGCGCTTAGTCGTGTAAATCCCCATGTGCCAGAGGGCTACAGATTCCAGTGCTACAAGTTGGGGGCGAAACAACAGCCCGTCAACCCACCTGTGTCGAATCGAGGGAGTTGCTCGTCAGATTGGAGGAGCATTATTTGTGATCGGGTTGCCCACGTAGCGCGTACTCGAATTCTTGGCTCGGCTCCACAGCCCTAGGAGAGTGTTGGCGACTGCGCCCGAGCCTGAACCGTTCGGGTCGGGCTGGGCCGAGTCCGTTGACAATTGCGATGGTGCGAGCGTCAGGCGGGTTCGCCGCCGGTGCTCATCATCAAGGCCGCCCGCCCCGACCTAGCCAGTTTCCGCCGTCCAATCGGCCTAGATCGTCCCAGCTGAAGAAATGTCGTCCAGTGAGTAGGTCTTTCCACGGGCGGTTGCGAGCTTTCGAACCTCGTCTGCCCCTGCGATGCGAACCTGGCATTCATTGCCGAATCGCGACAAGATCGCCGCTCTTATCAGCTTGCCGTCCGCCCATGACATCGAAACCTCAAACCCGCCGCGGGCCTTCAGGCCCGCGACGGAGCCCCGGCTCCACGCTGCCGGCAGAGCGGGCAGCAGATGGAGCTCTCCTCCGTGAGATTGCAGGAGCATTTCGGCGATGGCGGCAGTGCCGCCGAAGTTGCCGTCGATCTGAAACGGCGGGTGGGTGTCGAACAGGTTGTTCAGCGTCGATTTCGCGAGCAGAGCATTGAGATTCTCGTGCGCCTTTTCAGCGTCCTCCAGGCGCGCCCAGAGGTTGATCAGCCATGCGCGGCTCCATCCGGTATGGCCGCCACCGTTGGCAAGACGATGCTCGATTGACTTGCGGATTGCTTTTGATAGTGCCGGCGTGCCTCGTAGCGTGAACTGCTCTCCGGGGTGAAGTCCGAACGCGTGCGAGATGTGACGATGGCCCGGGTTCGCCTCCTCGAATTCATCCCGCCATTCCATCAAGCGGCCGTCGCTACCGACCTGCGGTCCGGCCAGGTTGGCCAGCTTCTCGCGGATCTCAGCTGTGAAATCGTCAGAGATCTCCAGTTCATCTGCCGCGGTTAAGACGTTAGTGAACAGATCCCAGATGATTTGCTGGTCCATAGCCGGACCCATCGTGATTCTGGCTTGTTCCATGTCCTTGGTGAGAAAGACGTTTTCCGGCGACGTCGAGGGCCCGCTGACAAGCTTGCCCGTCCGAGGATCTTCAACGAGCCAGTCCAGGAAGAACTCCGCTGCTTCCTTCAGCACCGGGTAGGCTCTGACACGCAGGAAGGTTTCATCTTGGTTGAAGAGGTAGGACTCCCAGAGATGCCGCGACGTCCAGGCCGCGCCGCTCGGCCACATACCGTACTGGGCGCGGCCGGATGGGCTGGTCCACCACCAGGCATCGGTCGTATGATGTGCGACGAAACCGCGAGCGCCGTAGTGGTCGCGGGCGGTCTTCCGGCCGCGCAGTCGAAGGTTGTCGAGCAATTCCCACAGCGGCTCTTGCATCTCGGAGAGATTCGCCACGTCGGCTGGCCAGTAGTTCATCTGGACGTTGATATTGATGTGGTAGTCGGAATTCCAAGGGGGGTCGATCTTGTCGTTCCAGATGCCTTGAAGGTTTGCCGGCATCGAGCCCGGCCGCGACGATGCCATCAGCAGGTAGCGGCCGAACTGAAAGTAGGTCGCAAAGAGATCCGGATCGCGTGCGCCCGCCTTCATCGACCGCAGACGCGCGTCCACGGTATTGCGGCGCTTGTCCTCCCCGCCCAGATCGAGCGAGACGCGGTTGAAGATCGCACGATGATCGGCGAGGTGCGACTCGCGAAGTTCGGCATAGCCGAGGCCCGCTGCCGCCGAGAGCCGCCGGGTGGTCTCGTCGCTCGGCTGACGGCCGCCATAGTCTGTCGCTGCCGCGAGAATCAGGGTGACGGCATCGGCGTCGTCGATTTGGAGCGAGCTGCCTTCGGCGCGTATGGATCCGCCGCGGGTTTGGGCTTGGAGCCGAGCTTCGAAGTGTACTCCGAGCTGTTCTTTGTCGTGGCTTGCGCGGCCCTTGAGCAGCAGTTCGTTGCCGGCCGCTGTTGCTACGGCGCCAGCCATGCGGTCGAGGCGCACTCTCGTGGAGATCGCCCCAGAGCGGTCGGCCTCGATGCGAACGACCAGGACATCGTGCGGCGCGCTTGAAAAAACTTCGCGGCTGAACTTGACGCCGTCGTCGGTCCACGCGCTTCGCGCGACACCCGTCTCGAGGTCGAGTTCGCGCCGATAGGCGGTCGGACTTTGCGGCGGAGCCGTATCAAGCCACAGATCCCCGAGAGTCTGATATCCCTTCGGAAAAACCCGTTCTCCCATGATCGTTTCTTCGATCTTTCGCTCGGCGTCGACGTAGCGGCCGTCGAAGAGCATTTCGCGGATCTCGGGGAGGTGCCGGAATGCCCCCGGGATGTCGCGCTCCTGCGGCGCGCCAGCCCATACCGTGTCTTCGTTGAGTTGAATCCGTTCGTCTCCGATCCGGCCGAAGACCATGCCTCCGAGCCGTCCGTTGCCGACTGGGAGTGCCTCGACCCACTCGGCAGCCGGGCGGTCATACCAGAGCAGAGGCTCGGAACTCAGAGGAAGAACGAGGAGAAACGCGAGCGGCAAAAGTCTCATTTGCGACTAGGAGAATACCAAGGTTGATTTGGGCCCAGCCGCAATTGAGACCAAGGGTTCCGCTTGCCCTTCGCTGACGCTTTCGATTGCTCATTGCAATGTCCGTCCAGGGCCCCGACATCTCGTTGGCTGAACGATGAAGAGCTTTCGAATTGCACTGCGTCTAGCGGCCGTCAGATGGCGAGTCTCCCTCGACGACATCCTCGACGGCCGTCGTTTCCGGGCAGCGAAAATCGCTGGACTCTCTTGGCGGGCCCTCTGAATATTGACCTTCCCGCAAGTCGCGCGGACGCTGTTCGCAGTCCTGCGCTGGAGGCAGGGCAGCCATGCGAGCGGCATCAGATTGCTCAGGCTCGGACAACACCCCGTGCCGCTGCTTCGACACCCGATCGTAGGGGCGGCGACCTCAAGGCGTCGCGGCTCGCGGGCGCCCCGAGCAAGCTTCGCTATCAGGCTCTCATCAGCTGAATTGCGGCGTCCACGATCTTCGGCGCGTCCGGACGCAGCCAAGTCATCATCCCCGCTGCCCCCGGCCCCGGCACGTCTGGGAAAGCGAGTCGGCGCGTCTTGACCCCGGGGACGAGCTGCGCCACCTCGGCTACGACGTGGGCGCCGAAGCCGGCCGTGTAGTGGCCGTGCTCGACAACTAGCAGCCGTCGCGTCTTCCGCGCCGAAGTCACGATGGTGTCCGTGTCAAGAGGCTTCAGTGATCGCGGGTCGATGAATTCGACGCTGATACCCGCCTTTGTAAGCTCCGCTACGGCTCTCGAAGCGTCGACTGTCGCCGGAGCCCAGGCCACGAGCGTGACTTGGCTTCCTTTCCGGCGGACCGATGCCTTTCCAAGCGGGACCTCGTAGGCCTCGTCAGGCACGTCGGGCTGACGGCCAGACTTGACTTCCGGATAGTCGATGTAGACGACGGGGTCCGGATCGCGGATGGCCGAGACCAGCAGGCCCTTGGCGTCATATGCGTTGCTGGGCGCCACCACCTTGATGCCGGGCAGGTTCGCGAAGAGGCACTCCGCCCCCACGTCGGTATGCTGGCCCGCGCTCCCTCGTCGACGTCCCGCGCCGTCCACCCAGAGCACGAACGGCATGCTAGCCTGGCCTCCGGTCATCGAACGCAGCTTGCCAGCTTGGTTGTAGACAAACTCGATCGCGAAGATCTGTGCCATCGAAGGCAGTCGCGCGATCGCCTTGGAACCCGCAGCCGCAACGCCGATGGCAGCGCCGGCGATCCACGACTCGTCAATCGGCCAGCCTCGGCCCGAAGTGCGCAAGTTACCGAATTCGCCAACGAGGTCGAACACCTCGCCGCTCGGACTGATGGTGGTGGGCTTCTGGTACTCGTAGTAGTAGACCATCTCCGGATCGGCCCGCATCTCCTGGGCGACGGCCTCGAGCTGTGCGTAGTAATAGGACTTGTTGGCCATGATGAATCCTCCTGCGCTAGGTCGCGACGGTGCCCTTGCGGTTGTAGAACTGGCTCGCCAGGACCGCTCCTTCGGCGTGGGTGTTGAGCACGCCGGCCGCGGGGTCCGGATCGTTGCCTTCGCGAGCGAACTGCACCGATTCGTCGACAGCGGCCTGTGCCTGGGCTTCGATCCGCGCTAGTTCGTCCTCGGCTACCAAGCCTTTCGCGAGCAGCCAGCGCTTGTACCGCGGAATCGGATCGCGCGTCATCCACGCCTGGACCTCCGCGTCGGTTCGGTACGGCAGGCCGGCCGCGCCTTCCTCGCCGGCGCGCGCTCCTGCGAAGCCGCTGTGGTCGTACCAGCGGTAGGTCAGGCCCTCGATCACGCTCGGGCCGTTGCCGGCCCGCGCCCAGTCGACCGCTTGCTTCGTCGCGTCGTAGACCGCGGCGACGTCGTTGCCGTCGACCAGGTGGTGCGGCAGGTCGAGACCCTTGGTGTAGTCGGAGATGTACTTGGTCGGCACCGTGTCGGCGACCGGGATGGCCATGTACTGGAAGTTGTTCTCGTTGACGAAGATGACCGGGATGTTGAGGTTCTTGCAGCTGCGGACCGCGCTGAAATAGTACGGCGAGGCTGCGGCGCCATCGCCGAAGAACGCGACGGCGACCTGCTTGGTCCCGCGGATCATCCCGCGCAGCGCGGCGCCGGCGGCCATGTAGAAGCTGGCCCCGACGATCCCGTTCATGCCCATGATGCCCTTCGACATGTCCGTGATGTGCATCGACCCGCCGTACCCCTTGTTGTAGCCGGTTTCCTTGAAGAAGATCTCCGCGGACATCCGGTTCAGGTCACCGCCCTTGGCGATCAGGTGCCCGTGCCCTCGATGCGTGCTGGCGATATAGTCGTCCTCGGTCAGAGCGCCGATCACGCCGACCGCGACCGCCTCCTCGCCGACGTACGTGTGGAATGCACCGTAGAGCCCGTCCTCGCCCGCGAGAAAGAGATCCTTCATCGTGGTCTCCCACTTCCGGCTCGTGCTCATCAGGCGGTAGAGATCCAGCAGCTTCTCCGTCGGCTCGCTTGCGAGCGTCGCGGACGCCGCGCCGCCGGTCGGCATGTCCTCTGGCGGAAGGAATTCCAGGGCGTAGCCCGGCTTCCATTGCTTGTTGCCTCCTGGACCGGCGGTTCCCAGGCGGACGGTCTTGTCGAATGCCCCGCCCGTGATTCCGGGCGGGCTCGCCGCACTGTCGCCGCAGGCTGAAATCACTGTTGCGGTTGCGCCCGCCGCGCTTATCGCCTTCAGCAGGGTGCGCCGATCGACTCTGCCGCGTCGATCCTCCATAGGTCTCTTCCTCCTTCTGGTCGCGCTGAGCGACTGCACCCGGGGCGAGCGATTGCGTGACCGGTCGCCGGGCCACTCGCAGTCTAACGAGACGCGGTGAGTCTCGCAAGAGCGAATCGCGGGCTAATCAGGCGCTTCGGCCCTGAATGCGGAACACTTTCGGGCCTTAGGAAGCGAATTGGAGGTTTGCTGTGGATTCTTGACGGCCGGGCCCGCGCCGCATAGTGGCGCCTCTCGGTCTCCACCTATCGGAAAGTGACGGAATTGGGTGCCCTCGACAGGTGAGGCGTTTCGTTGAAGCGATCGAGAGAAAACCGCGAACGGCTGAACAGGAAGCTTGTCAGCGAGGCGTTGCGGACCCGCCAATTGAGTTCGAGCGCGGCGTGTGCCGGAGCGCCCAGGCAGGACTGCACGGCGACGCCGATTGGCCCCCCGGACGTGAATGTCACCACGCGCTTTCCGCTCCCTTGACTCTCCCTGATCGTCCGGAGCGCTTCCACCACGCGCGATCGGAATGCCTCCCAGGGTTCAAGACTGGGTTCGTCGAGCTGTCCATCGACCCAGCGCGTCACGAGCGCCTCGAACATGAGCTGGAACCGCCGGTTGCGACCCGTGCTCTCGGAGTTGCCATGCCAGTCGTCCCAGAGCGGCGCGAATTCCGGATCTCTCCTGGCCAGCCGGGGCGCGATTGTCGAGACCAGATCCTGCGTGCCGTATTCGTTCAGTCCCGGCACGGTCGTCGGATTCGGAAACGGGATTCCGGCCTGCCGGAATTCTGCGGCCACAGTCTCGTACGATTCGCGCTGTCGACGGAGCGTTCCGCGGTATGCAGCATCGAACCGCACATCGAATTCGATCCAATAGCGGCCGAGCAGCCGGACTTGCTCCCTCCCGAGCAGGCTCAGTCGGTCGGGGGATTCCGAGAAGGCCCGTGCCTGCCCGTGGCGAACGAGTACGAGGGTGCTCATGGATGATGTGTCGGTGCTTGGAGGCGCGAGCCGGATACGCGCACAGGGCGCCAGCATCGCTCCGTGCGGCAAGGCCCCGTGAGCTAGGCGAGGAGCTTTTGGATGACGTTTCCTCCGACGTCGGTCAGCCGGAAGTCCCGACCTCGGAAACGGAAGGTCAGCTCCTTATGGTCTATGCCAAGCAAGTGCAGGATCGTGGCTTGGATGTCATGGACGTGAACTGGATCCTTGACGGCCGAGAATCCGATCTCGTCGGTCTCGCCGATGTTCTGTCCTGGCTTGGTGCCGCCCCCGGCGAACCACATCGTGAACGCGTCGATATGGTGGTTCCGGCCAACCGTGTCGCGGACTTCACCCATGGGCGTCCTGCCGAACTCGCCGCCCCAGACCACGAGCGTGTCCTCCAGCATCCCCCGCTGCTTGAGGTCCGTGACGAGTGCCTTGCAGGCCTGGTCGGCCGAGAGGCAAACCTCGTCCAGATCCTTGTCCAGACTCTCGCCGGGGCCGCCGTGGTGGTCCCAGCTCGAGTGGTACAGCTGCACGAACCGGACCCCGCGCTCCACCAAGCGACGTGCGAGCAAGCAGTTGTTGGCGAATGACTTCTCGCCCGGCTTTGCGCCGTAGAGGTCGAGAGTGGACTGGCTCTCGGTCGAGAAGTCGATCAGTTCGGGCCCGCTCGTCTGCATGCGGTGCGCCATCTCGTAGGCCGCTATGCGGGTGGCAATTTCCGGATCTCCCGCTTTTTCCATGTTCATGCGGTTCAGGTCGAGAATCGCGTCCACAGTCGCGGCCTGGCGCTTGCTGTCGTAGCCGTCCGGACTGGTCATGTTCAGGATCGGAGCCCCGCCGCTCAGAAAGGGCACCCCCTGGTGGGCCGTCGGAAGAAATCCGCTTGTCCAGTTCATCGCACCGCCGCGCGGCCCGCGCGGCCCTGACTGCAGGACCACGAAGCTCGGCATGTCCTTGGCCTCGCTGCCGATGCCATAACTGACCCACGAGCCCATGCTCGGCCGCCCGAAGAATGGCGTGCCTGTGTTCATGACGATCTTGGCTGGAGCGTGATTGAAGTTCTCGGTGTGGACCGTGCGGACGAACGTCACGTCGTCCACGATCTGCGCCGTGTGGGGCAGGCATTCGGATACCCACTGGCCGGACTCGCCGTGCTGGGCGAACTCCCGCTGCGTTCCCAGCAGCTTCGGAGGCTTCCTGACGAACGACTCCATGAACGCGAAACGCTTGCCCTCGAGCATCGATGGCGGCAAGGTCTGGCCGTTGAGCTTCTGCAGTTCCTTCTTCGGCTCGAACAGCTCGAACTGGCTGGGGGCGCCCGCCATGAACAAGTAGATGATGCTCTTGGCACGCGGTTCGTGATGGGTGCCGCGAGCCTCGCCGGACGCCTGTCCGTAGAGGGAGTCCCCAACGAACAGGGATGTCAGGGCCAGCTTGCCGACGCCGACGCCGCAGTCCTCGAAGAGCTGGCGCCTCGTGCGGCGGGCGAGGAGTGTGCGGTTGAGGTTCACTGGTGTCTTCCTTCCGGGCTACTGCCGGGTTACGAATTCGTCCAGGTTGATCATGACTCGCGCGGCAGCGGTCCAGGCGGCGGCATTGGCAGAGTCCGCGCCTGCCTGCTCTGTTGCGGCCGAATCGGTTGCAAAGGCATCGGCCATCGTTCCCAGGAATCGGGCCAGCCGATCCCGTTCGGGCTGCCGGGGCTGCCGGGCCAGGCACACCTCGAACGCGTACTCGATCCGAGCGTCCCGGTCCGCCGCGTGATCGCGAATGCGGGTTGCGAGCCCGGCGGCGAATTCTGTCTGGGACTCGTCATTGAGGAGAGTCAGAGCCTGGAGCGGAGTGTTCGAACGATTGCGGCGCGTCACGCTTTCCTGCGCGATGGGGGCGTCGAACAGCACCAAGGCCGGATGAGCAGCTGAGCGGATGAAATAGGTGTACATGCCCCGGCGGAAGCGGCTGGGACCCTCGTCCGCCTTCCATTTGCGATCGACCTGTGTGAACTGGCCCGCACCGGCCGGCTGGGGCGGGAATACGCTGGGCCCTCCGACTGCCGGGGCGAGCAGGCCCGACGCCGACAGTGCAGCGTCTCGAATGACTTCGGCTTCGAGACGGACACGGTTCTGCCTGGCCAGCAGGCGGTTGCCTGGATCGGCGGCCGCGGCGTCCGCTCGATAGTCGGACGCCTGCCGGTACGTGGCCGAGTTGAGAATCAGCCGGTGCATGTCCTTCAGGTTCCAGTTCTGTCGGACGAACTCCGACGCGAGCCAGTCAAGCAGTTCTGGATGGCTCGGCTCGCTCCCCTGAGAGCCGAAATCGTTCTCGGTCTCGACGATGCCCAGCCCGAAGTAGCGCTGCCACAGGCGGTTCATCGTGACGCGCGGCGTGAGCGGGTTGTTGTCGGCGACTAGCCAACGTGCCAAACCGAGCCGGTTGCGCGGCGTGCCGGCTGGCATGGGCGGGAGCACGCCTGGCGTGCCAGGGCCGACAGGATTGCCGTGTCGCGTGAAATCGCCCTGGACGTGGATGTAGGAATCGCGCGGCTCGGTCAAATCGCGCATGATCATCGTCCACTCGATCTTCGGAAGTTCCTCGCGGACTTCGTTGATCTTGTCTTCCGTGTCCTTGAAGTCGGGCACGTGCTGGGAGAAGACGCGGCTCAGCACGGCGTCCTGGACGGACGAGCGCTCGGCCGAAGGGATTGCGATGATCTCTCGAGCCCTCTCGATGCTCGGGTCCGCTCCGGGCGGGAAGCGTTCGTCCCACTCCGACTCCAGCAGCTTCCCGAAGTTCGCGAATTCGCTCTCGAGAGCCTCGATCTTCTGCTTGAGCGAGTCACGCGTCGCAAGCACTTTCGAATCCGCGAACTCGAGGATGGGCTCCATCATCCTGGAACGGCCTACCCTCTCGTCGAGATTGCCTCCGAGTTCGTCCACGTTGTTGAAGAACGCGAACATCTGGAAGAACTCTCGCTGAGAGATGGGGTCGAATTTGTGGTCGTGGCAGCGTGCGCACGCGAGGGTGAGTCCGAGGAACGCCGCGCCGGTCGTTCGAACCCGGTCTACGACTGCCTCGACCCTATACTGCTCGAAGTCGATGCCGCCTTCCTGATTGATCATCGTATTGCGGTGGAACCCGGTCGCGACCAGCTGCTCTTGACTTGGGCTCGGCAGGAGATCGCCCGCAACCTGGTCAATCACGAACCGATCGAACGGCACATTTTCGTTGAGCGCCTTGATCACCCAGTCGCGGTAGCGCCAGATTGACCGCGGTCCGTCGATCGAGTACCCGTTCGTGTCGGCGTAACGGGCGATGTCGAGCCAGTGCCGCCCCCAACGCTCGCCGTAGTGCGGCGATTCGAGCAGCCGGTCCACCAGCCGGTCATAGGCGTCAGGCGCATCGTCGTCCACGAATGCCTTTACCTCTTCGGGCGTCGGCAGGAGGCCCGTCAGGTCCAGGCTCGCTCTTCGGATCAAAGTGGGGCGGGAAGCCTTGGGAGAGGGCTCCAGGCCCTCGTCTTCGAGCTTGGCGATCACGAACCGGTCTATGGCATTGCGAACGAGCTTCGGGTTTCCAACGGGGGGCGGCTCGACGCGCTGGACAGGCCGAAGTGACCACAGCGAATGCGCCGCAACCGGTTCGCCAGCCTCCGTTCCCCATGCAGCTCCATCCCGAATCCATGCCCGGAACGATTCGATTTCCTCGGCCGCGAGGGGGCCCATGGGAGGCATTTTCAGGTCGCCCGACTGTTCGATAGCCGCGAGCAGCGTACTCTCGGCCGGGCTTCCCGGCACGACTGCGGCGCCGCGAGTGCCGCCGTGAAGGGCCGCCCCTCTCGAAGCAAGCGAAAGGCCGCTGGTCTTGACCTGCTCGCTGTGGCAACTCAGGCAGCGAGTCGCGAGGACCGGCCGGATCTTCTCCTCAAAGAAGCGGACCGAATCGCTCTGCGCCCACAGGCCCGGAGCGGCGAGGAGGGCGCCTAGCAATGCGAGTCTTCCGGCCATTGCTGACAATATACTATGGCGACGCCCGAATCCTGCGCGCATCGGGGCAGTTCCAGTCGCTCGGAGGGCTCGACTGCAGGCTGCGGGCTCGGCCAGGCCCGCGCTAGTTCAGGTATCCGGCGATCAGCCGGCCAGCTTGGTCGGCGTCTTCGAGTTCCAGGCCTGTAATGCCAATGAGGTACTTTCCCTTTTGGAAGATGAATGTCGGAGTCTCGCCGTCCATCCCGAAGTAGCCCCCGAAGTGGGGGATGAACTTCGCCTCCGATAGGATCTCCTTGTAGTCCATGGACAGGAACATGGCTACATCGGCGTTGCGGCGGAGAGTGAAGAACACCTGGTAGGTCTTGCCGTCCTTTTCGTACGCGGCGAAGTTGCCCCCTGGCATGAAGTCCTTGCCTGCAAGGTTGTCCTCGACGACCATGGATTCGACCAAGCCTTCCTTGTGGAAGCGGTGCGTCTGGTCGCGAATCTCCTCGACTGGCGCGACCGCCTGCTCGGATTCAGGGGCGGCCCCTTGCTCCGGGCTGCCGCAGCTAGCGGCGGCGGCTAGGGCGATCAGGGCGACTGCACGAACCATGTTGTTTCCCCCCTGCGGCTGAACGCATTGTAGCCGGTCTGCATCTGGCGTTCTCAAAGCCCGCCTCCGGCCGCATTTGTTCTAATGAACAGCAAGGATGCAGCCCGCGTGCTCGCGATGTCGATTGCGGCGAGTTAGCGGGAGAGGCCATGGCGGATCCACTCCAGTTGCGGAACCTGAGGCGTGACATCGACGCCTGGAATCTCTGGCGCCAGCAGAATCCGGCCGTGCGAGTGGACTTGCGCGGCGCGGATCTGTCCCATGCTGACTTGCGACTTGCAAACTTGAGGGAAGCGGACCTAAGGGAGGTCAGTTTCATCATGGCCAACCTCTGCGGGGCCGACTTGCGCGGCGCGGACTTGCGGAATGCGAATCTGGTTGGCGCGCGAATGATCGGAGTCGACATAGCGGACACCGATCTACGCGGTGCAGACATCAGGACCGCCGAGGATCTGACGCAGGAGCAGCTCGGGCATACCCGGGGCGACGGCGCGACAGTGCTCCCGGAACCGATGGCGCCGCCCTCGCATTGGCCCGACTGAGCGTCCTGACCTAGTGCGGGTCCACGGCCTGCACTGCTTGCTTGGCGCGCCTTGCGAAGCCCTACAACTGCGCGACAACCGCTTCGCCCATCTCCTTGCAGGTCATCGGGCCGCCGAGATCCCTGGTCCGGCAGGTCGGATCTCGGAGGGCGCCCTCCACCCCATCCCGGATCGCATTCCCGTACGCCTCGTAGTCCAGCCAGTCGAGCATCATCGCTGCAGACAGAATCGTAGCCAGCGGATTCGCAAGGCCTTGGCCGGCAATGTCCGGCGCGCTGCCGTGCGCTGGCTGGAACACAGCATAGGTGTCGCCGATGTCTGCGGAGGGAGCCATGCCCATGCCCCCCACGATCCCCGCCGCCAGATCGGAGAGGATGTCGCCGAACATGTTTTCCGTAACCAGCACGTCGAACCGCTCCGGCTGTTGCACCAGGTACAGGGCGGTCGCGTCGACGTACAGCCGCTCGGTTTCGATCTGCGGGTAGCGGTCCGCAACGCCGCCGAATATCTCGCGGAAGAACGCCATCGCGGGCAGGACGTTGGCCTTGTCGACCAGAGTGACCTTCTGCCGCCTCCGAACGGCGGCCTCGAAGGCCGCGCTCACGATCCGCTCGGTTCCGCGACGCGTGACTCGCATCGCGTTCTCGACAGCTTCGGCCTCTGGATCGTGACGTGCCTTGCGCTCCCAGAAAAGGCCCTCGGTATTTTCGCGAAACAGTACGAAATCAATTGCGTCGGGGCCCTTGCCCTTCAGCGGGGTCAGCGATTCCTGATACAGGCGGACGGGACGGATGCCTTGATAAAGGTCCAGTTCCTCCCTGATGTCGATCTGGGGCGCCATTTCCGTGCCGTTCGGCCACCGGACATGCGGGAGCCCCATTGCGCCCAGCAGGATGGCGTCGCAATCCCGCATCCTGGCGAGCGTTTCCGTAGGCAGGGGGTTGCCAGACCGCAAGTACTCGCCAGCTCCGACCGAGTAATTCTCGAATTCGAAAACAAGGTCGTCTGACCGGGCCTCGACGGCTAGCAAGACGCGGACGGCGGCTTCGATCACTTCGGGACCTATTCCGTCTCCCGGCAAGACTGCGATGCGGAGCTGGCTCAATTCGACTTCCTCATGGAGACGTCTATCCTACGGGAACTGCATGCTTGGGTGTCGTAGTCGTCCAGAAATGAAGTCCTCTTGGGGAGGGGGTAGCAGGGAGAAGAGGCTTGCCCGTCCCCCCTCTAGAAGGGGTGCAGTTGGAAGGGGAGAGGAGGCCCGTGAGGGAAGACGGCGCAATCCAGACACATCGGGGCGTCCGAGAGCCGCGACCGATGCGGTCTCGACGCGATTCCCTTGGGTGACCGTTCAGGTCGGTCGGCCACGAAGCAGCTGGCCGGTCCGGTGCACGATGCCTGCCTTCGTCCGCCTTGGCGCCATCGCGCCAAGCCACTCGGTTTGCCGCCCCCGAGACACTGGATGCCCTAGGGAATCAGGAACGATCTTGCCTTGTCTTCGACCATCCTGCCATTCCTCTCGCCACGGACGCGTAGCGCAGGACTCGAAGAAACCTGCTGGGTTTTCTTCAATGCATCGGGCCCATCATTATCCAGGCGGGCCGTCGACAACCGCGTGCTACGCCCTAGGTTATTCGCCGCCCGCTCCGCCGCCAGGCCTCTCGACGATTTTCAGAACAATCGGCTCGGCCGTAAAAGCGGTCGGTTGCGGGGAACGGGTCTCGACAATGCCCGAAACGTAGATCAACTGCTCGAGCGGTTTCGCGCCCGGCAGCGCCCGAATCGAGAATGTCCGCGAATCTTTCTCTTCCGTGATCAGAATGCGGTTCAGCCCGACCTCTGGTGTATCAGTGTGGGGCGGCAGATTGAGCACTTCGACGGGAACGCGCCCCCCGAAGCCGTTCTTGCGCGTCACCGAGACGGTGATCCTGGCATCCTGGCCTGGTTCGAGCACGACCTCGCGTTTGTCGGTCGTGATGAGGATGTCTGCGGGCGCGGTGACAGAAACAAATTGCAGTGTGTCTGCAGGGTTGGCATGCTTGGAAACAGTCTTTCCGCCGATCTCCGCTGTGCCCCGAATCTTCAGGGGGAAAGCTTCGCCGATCACGGCGTCGGCATCGGCATGGAGCATCACGGTTGCGACCATCTGCCCCGAGGGGATAACCGTATCGTCGGCGTGAATCCCGGAGGGCAAATCTTCCACTGAAACGTGAATGTTCCCGTCAAACCCTTCGTTACGAAAGGCCGTCACGCGCAGAGGGACGCGTTCGCCTTGGGGCACATTCGGAGTGCTAGGATCGGCCGCCAAGTCGAAATCCGCCCGCGGCGGACGCAGCGCCAGTCGGTAGGCGAAGTCTTCTCCGCTACGCCCGTGGGTGTCGCGAATACGCACCAGGTATTCCCCGTCCGCCGGCGCTTTGAATTCCAAGAAGGAATCCTTGCCATGCGGCACCCGCCCATCGTCGTTGTGGTGATAGAGGCGAACCACCGGCAAGCCGTTTGGCGGAAACTGTTTCCCAGGTGGATGAACTTGGACCTTGTACATCGGTGCGCCTAAGGCATGCGCTTGCGGACTGGTACCGAACGAGGACAGGCGCACAGCGTCTCCGGTCAGCCGCCCGGGAATGACTGGCGGGAATGATTCGAGCGCGACGCCTTCGTCCGGCTGGCGCGGCATCCGGGTCACGAGCATCACCTCGCTACCGAGCATCAAGTAGTCTCCCGCGTCAAAATCATTCGAGACCTGAAGGCGTATTTCGGCTTGCTTGGAGGTATGGTCGAACACGTCGGTATAGGAAACCGCCACGGCGCGGAGTGTGCCCGACTCGATCCGCTTGCCATCGGCCGTCAGCACATCGATCACCGAGTCGAGTCTTGAGCCCACCTGAGCGGCTGTTACGTCTACGAGAATCAGCTGATCCTTCTTCGCATTGAAGCGAAAATAGTGCGAGCCGGCCGTCAGCCGCCCGTTAATTGTCACGGGGGCAGTGACTTGCTGAGCCGTCGCAACCGTTGCGTTCTTGCCGGCCGCTTCCACTTCCGGGTGATCGCCCAACGCCAATTTCACGGCGTTGAAGGCGCGGCCCTTTTCCGTTTCGGGACGAACCAGCGCCCTGCGATCATCCATCGAAGAAGCCTCGCCCCGGACCGCGAACTTTCCGTCGCCCAGGTTGAATCCCTTGAGGGCGACCCTCGCCGTCTCTCCGCGCTGCAAGCCGAGAGGATAGGCCGACTCGACCACCGGGTAATCACCTACCTTCACGCGGTAGAAATGATCCTTGCCGCCGTTCTTTTCGTAATCGCTTACGCGGACGAAATATTTCCCTGCCTTCTCGAATCGATGCGCAAAGGCCTGGCCCGCTCGATCTCGCCTCTGTCCGCCAAGTCGGACAGGAGTCTGATCAGCGGCAAGCAGATCGATGATCGGCTTGATCTTCGAGCCGATCTTCGTGCCCCCTTCTTCAAACACCAGTTCTTGGCCGGCCTCGACCGTGATGGAGAAATAATCCGCGTCGCTCGGTTCGGAAATCACGCCTGCCAGAATCGCCGGCAGTGAAGCTTTCAGAGGATGGTCGGCAGTGCTGTCGTTCTCGTGAACCGGTCCGCCCTCCGAATGGACACGGTATTCGGGCTCGATCAGGATCTTGCCCGCCGGGCTGGTGCCGAACTCCGTTGCCAAACGAAAACGCACCGGCCCGACATCGGTTTCCGCATCAACCGTCACTGCGATCTGCACCTGATACCGGCGTGGCTGCGGCCCCAAGTCGACCGTTGAAATCAATCCCGCCGCGCCGAGCCTCGGAGGCTCCGGGACATCGGGCATATTCGCGACTTCCACCACGCGGCCGCGGATTGTTGGGTCGCTGAAGTGCACCGCGGAGGCGCCGCGCAGGTTGTAGCCTTCCACCGTCAACGTCTGCGTTGCACCCTGCGAGACACCCCGCGGCGCAAGCGACTCTATCGTCGGTGGCGTCGTGCGACTGCCAGTGGGATAGTCCGCCACCGGCTCGGCTACGGCTAAGCCGGAGACTAAGAAAAACATCGAAGCGGTCGTAGACTTTCGATTCATGGCGATTTCCTCCCGATTGCGATGACGTTCAATTGATCGCGGTAGTTCTCGCTGTCGTAAATGCTGAGTGACCCGTCGAAACGGCCCGCCGCCAAGCGACTCCCATCGGGGGAAAAGGCCAGCGACATCACCCAATCGGACTGGCTGTCCAGGCTCGCCAGCTCATCCAAGGTTTCGGCATCGAAAACCTTCATCGTTCGGTCCGCTGCGGCGGTGACGATCTTCTTCCCGTCTGGAGAATAGGCGATACGCAAAATGGTCGATGGGTGGGCGATGAGGACGTTGAGCAGCTCGCCGCCGTCCTCGCCTAGCTCCCAGACGCGAATTGTTCGATCGTAGCCGCCCGCCGTGACCCGCGTGCCGGAGGGGTGGATGGCGATCGAGTTGATGCCGTCGATCGGGTCACCCAAGGTGTAAAGGCGTTCGCCGGTCGCCGGGTTCCAAATCTTGACCGAACGATCACCCGACCCTGACAGCAGCCGATTGCCGTCCGGCGTGAAGGCAAGTGCGTAGACGGCGTCGATGTGGTCACGCAGGGTGCGCAGCTCGCGGCCGGAGGCAACGTCCCACAACTTGATGGTCTTGTCGTAACTCGCCGTCGCCAACATCTTGCCTTCGGGCGAGAATGCCAGCGCTTGGATCGTGTCACTGTGCCCTTCGATCGTAATCACTTCGCGGCGATCGGCTACTCCCCAGATCTTGATCTCGCCGCCTTGTTGCGCATGCCCGCCGCCGGCTGCCAGCAAGCGACCGTCGGACGAGAACGCGACCGCCCGCGCGATATCGGCGAGTCCGTCCAAGAATGCGACCGTCCGTCCCGTAACGGCATCGGTGAGGGCGACGCCGCCGTGGCGTCCGGCGGCAAGCAGCCGCCCGTCAGGGTGGTAAGCAACAGAAAAGATCTGCGATTGGACTGCGACGGCAGGCTCGATATTCGGCAAGCGCCCGCGCTCGACTCCAAGCGGCGTCTCACCCGGCTTGGGACCGGGCGCACCCGCCTCGATCCAGCGCTCAAGCAGCTCGACGTCGGCGGGTCCCAGCGGATCAGCCGAAAACGGCATCCTCGGTTCCATTTTTCCCGTGACCATCAGGTAGAGCGGGCTCTGCGCGCTATTCCCGGGGACAATTGAGGGGCCGCGCTGCCCCCCTTCTTCGAGACCGTCAAAGGTTTCGAGCACCAGCCCGCCCATCTTTGTGTTCACGGAATGGCAGCCGATGCAATTGCGAGCGAGAATCGGCGCAATGTCGGATGTATACGAAGGGGCGTTCCGCTCCGCGGCATGGGCCGGCGTCGACAGCGACGCTAACGTCACCAGTACTGTCACAGCCAGCGCGGGAAGGGCGCGACTGCACAGTGAGGCTCGTCTGCCCGCCCGCCCGTGCAAGCCCTTCCAAGGATTGCCACGTCGCAGCACCGCCTGTCCCTCTCGTCTCGCCATCGCCCGCTGTCGACTCCTTCTTGCCTCGGGTCTGTGAATCTGCTTCCTAGTGGTTGAACAAGAATTCCCTCGTTGTCAGCATCGCCCATATCAGATCTTCGATTGACTCGCGCCTCGCGCGCTCTCGGCCTCGCTCGGAACCGTGACCGGCTCGCGCCTCCTCGAGCTTCCCCAAGATCGTATGCTTCTCCGACTCCGTCGGATACCGGCTGAATGCCCAGAGAAACAGATGTTCGAAAATCTTGCGATCGGACAAACCGAGCTTCAAGAATGAAGCGATGTTGTTCTGTTCAGCCCCTAGCTTCCCGTTGAGCGTCTCGCCGTTGATCACGTGCAAAGCCTGCGCGACACTGGGGTCGCCCGAACGCTCTTCGACGTCGCACACCAACCGCAACGGCCTCCCGAACGATTCCAAGAATTGCGATTCCACCTGCACGTCGGGCAGTTGGACCGCCCGCATGCCGGCCGGATAGCCTTCGAATCGCGAGTCCTGCCCCGTAATCGACGACATGGCGTCCAGAATCACCTCCGCTGGCAATCGCTTGACCTGGTATTTCGAATAGTACTTTTCGTCGCGTTGATTCGAGGCGTTCGGCGTCGAGGAAAGTTGATAGGTCCCCGAATTCATGATTCGCCGGATCAAGTGCTTCACGTCGTAGCCGTTATCGACCAAGTCCTTTGCCAGCGCATCAAACAATTTCTCGTTCGACGACGGATTCGTGGCGCGCAGGTCGTCCGGAGGATCCACCAAACCGCGCGCAAAGAAGTTGGCCCAGACGCGGCTGACAACATTGCGCGCGAAGTAAGGATTGGCTTCACTCGTCAACCATTCGGCCAAGTGCAGCTTGCGGTCGTCTTGGGAATCCAGCGCCAGCTCCTTGCCTTCGAGCGGAGTCGGCGGCAGCGGATGCCCCATGCGCGGGTGAGAAATATCACCAAAATCCTTCGCGAAAATGATCGAATCGCCCGGTTCGTCCCCACTCTTGATGCCGATGCGAGTGAACAGATTCGCGAAGCGGTAGTACTGCACCTGAGTCCACTTCTCGAGCGGATGGTTGTGACAGCGTGCACACGTTAGCGTCTGCCCCATGAAGGCCTGTGTCGTGTTTTCCGCCAGCTCGATCGTGTCTTTGTGGAGGACGAAGTAGTTCAGCGCTCCGTTGTCGCGGCTGCTGCCGCTAGAGGCGAAAATATCTTGCGCGAACCGATCCCACGGCTTGTTCTCAGCGACGCTGTCTCGAATCCAGTTGTAGAAATCCCACAGCGCCGTGCGGTTTAGATGGTCGCGATTCGTGGAGACCAGAAGCAAATCCGACCACTTGTAGGCCCAGTAATCGGCATATTCCGGACGCTCAAGCAAACGGTCGATCAGCCGGGGACGCTTGTCGGGCGCAGTATCGGCGAGAAAGTCCTCGACTTCCTCGGTGGTAGGCAGGATGCCGGCGGCGTCGAGGTAGGCCCGCCGCAGGAATGCCGAATCATTGGCCCGCTCCGAGGGCGAGATGCGCAGCTTGCGCAGCTTTTCAACCACCAGCTCGTCGATGTAATTGTTAAGTGTCAGCCGGCCGAAATCTTCCTCGCTGATCTCGTTGTCGTGGGGAACGGTGAGCCGTGCATAGAGCACGCTCGTTGCATACGCCACTGTAATCGCCGCTTCTCCGCGCCCCACCATCGTCACGACACCGTCGTCACCGACTTCCGCCACCGCGGCATCCGTCGAGCTGTATCTCGCCCAGCGGCTCACATCAGCCACGCGGCCGTTAGAGTACTCTGCGCGAACCACGAGCCTCTGCTTCGAGCCCGGCTCGAGCGTAGCCGCGCGGGGGTAAATCTCCAACCCGACGACTGCGGGATCATCGTCTCTCGGACCCGGTGCACCGGCCGCGATCCACTCGGCAAGCACTTGATATTCGAGCGAATCGACGGCGATCCTCTTGCCGCCCCCGTGGGGAATCGTCATGGTCGGCTTCAGCAAGAACAGGCTCGAAGCCGGGTCTGCCAACGAAACCCGCCGGGCGGTTGCCTCGCGCGTCAGCACATCGTAGTCGGCCGAGGGGTCGTAACCACGCAACGTCAGCTTCAGGCCGTTTTTCCCTCCGGCCGAGCCATGACACGCGCCGGAGTTACAGCTCTTCTTTGTCAGCAGCGGGATCACATGCTGCCGAAAACCCCACGAGAAAGCGTCCCCTGTGCCAGTAACACGAAGCGTCAAACTCGCTTCCCGTCCGTCGGCTTTCGCGCGGATCACGACCGTGCCGTCGGAGACCGGCTGCACCAACCCGCCAGCATCGACCGCGGCAATCTCGGGGTCCTCCGAAGTCCAGGCAGCATTCGAGGTCCAATCCCTCTGCACGCCTGCAGTTGTCATCTGCGCCAGCAATTGTTGACGCGCCTGGTGGCCATGTAGCTCGACCGATGCGGGAAGGATCTCGAATTCGGCCGCGGATTGGCCAAGAACCGGCCAGCAAGCGGCCGCGGAGGCCAGCAACAATCGGGAAATCTTCATCGGAAAGAATCGACCTCACTCTCACTAAGGAAACCGGTCATCGCTCTCACATTCGGCGGCAGCCAACCCAGCCGACAGCCTACGAGAACAACTCGTAGACCGGTTCCACGCCGCGATCCACCACTGGTAGGGGTCTGCCGTTCGCCGACGGCAATTCGGTTTCCAAGCCGATCCCCAGTTGATGGTAGATTGTCGCCACGATCTCCGAAGGGTGCACCGGGCGATCCCGCGGCGCGCCGCCGATCTTGTCGGTCGAACCGATCACCTGCCCGCCTTGGATCCCGCCGCCCGCACCGACTACCGTCCATGCTTGCGGCCAATGATCGCGACCCCCGGCCGGGTTTACCTTCGGCGTCCGGCCGAATTCGCCTAGAGCCAGGATCATCGTTGTGTCGAGCATGCCCCGGTCGCTCAAGTCCTCGATCAACGACGTGAACGCGTTGTCGAACATCGGTCCCACCAAATCACGGTACCCGCTGATCGGGCTGAAAGGCGGCGAACCGTGGATATCCCAGGTGATCTCGTCGAACACCGTCTCAAACATGTTGACGGTGACGAAACGCACCCCGGATTCCACGAGTCGGCGGGCGAGCAAGCAACTCTGCCCGAAACGATTGCGGCCGTACTTGTTGCGCGTGTCATCGTCCTCGCGGTGGAGCTCAAAGGCCTCGCGCGCCTTTTCCGATGTCATCAGGGTGTAGGCCTGATGGAATGTCGAATCCAGCAGGCGCGCGTCCTGGGAGGTCTCGAACTTGCTGACTGTCTTGTCGACCATTGCCCGCCAGTTCCTGCGCCGGTCGACTCGAAACGGCGACAAGTAGTCCGGAGGCAGCATGTCGGGTACTTTGAAACCCTCCTCGGAAGGATCGGCGTTGAGCACGAACGGGTCATGGCGTTTGCCCAGATACCCCCCGGTCTGCCCCGGCTTGAAGTTTCCGCCGGTTGGCCCGATGACCTTCGGAAGTAAGACATGCGGCGGCACATCGCCCTTGGGACCCTTGATGTATCCCAGAACCGAGCCGATGTGCGGATGCTCCATGCCACCCAATGAAAGACGGCCCGTCTGGAATAGCTGGTGCCCCATGGCATGCACAGCAGCGGCGTTGTGATAGCAACCCCGCAGCAGGGCGTACTTGTCGGCGTGTCGCGCCATGCGCGGGAAGATTTCGCTGATCTCGATGCCGGGAACGTTCGTCTTTATCGGTTTGTGAGGCCCGCGAATCTCAATGGGGGCCTCCGGTTTCATGTCGAACGTATCGAGCTGAGAGGGTCCGCCCACCAGCATCAGCATGATGACGTCAATGTCTTTGCCGGTGTCTTTGACGGAGCCCTGCGCCTGCATTTGGAGGAACTCGGGCATGCCGAGTCCCAGCAGGCTCAACGAGCCGGCATGAAGGAAGTCGCGACGGCGCGACCCATCGCAAAATTCAACGGTTTTATCGGCGTCCAAGCGAAACATAGCTTAACCCCCTTATCGAGGCTACAAGTTCCCGCCTAGAGTACGATCATCACTATCGGAAGTCAAGCCTGATAGGCGTGTAATGTGCGATTTTGAGATCCGCCTGATTTCGTTGGCAGTGGCCCCGAGTGCCTTTGTTTGCATTGGTCTTCTGGCTCGGGTCTTTCACTCTATATGCTAGTGCCAGGAGAGGACGCAATGGCCGCTTCCTACAACATTCCTGCACTGGAGCAACGACCCGTGAGGATCCTGCGCCAGGTGGCCAATATCGGCAACGTGCGTCCTGGCGCCTTGGTTCACTGCTACATGAAATGCGGCAATCCCTCCTGTAGCTGCCGCCAGTCCGGCGAGCGAGGGCACAGCCCCTACTTCGTCCCCGTCCGCCAGGCCCGCGGGAAGCGCATCTCGCGCACCGTGCCCCCGGCGGCGGACGCCGCGATTCAAGCATAGGCCGGCGAGTGCCGGCGCTTCCGGCGATTGGCCGCCCCACCGATCGAGGTCAGCGACCAACTCTGCGACGCCCGGCTCGCTAGGGGCGCCGACGTCCGGACGGCTGAGAAAAAGGAGCCCGCACGCAGCAATTCGCCCCCGCGATGAAAGCCAAGATCGCCCGCTCTGCACGGTCGGCGTGAAGGCCGGTCCGTTCCCTTCGCCTTCTGTAAAGCCTTCCACCGACCGGCCGTCAGGCAAGAGATCCCCTATCCTAGCTGCATGCCTGTCGGCGTTCCAAGTGTCGAGACCGCTGTCGACGATCTCTGCAACGGGCAGGGCTATGCGCTGCTTGAAGGCTTCTATCCTTCGCACCTGGTCACGGCTGCTCGCGAGCAGATCTACCGCCTCATTGATGAGGAGCCGGATCGCACTTCGCACTTCTACGGCGACGAGGTGAATGCCGGGCAATCGCGTGTTTGGAACCTCCCGGCCAAGGGCGAGATCTTCCGCGATATCTGCGCTGACGAGAGGCTTCTCGCCATGATGCGCCCGATGCTTGGCGAGGACCTCATGCTCAGCTCGTTCGCCGCCAACGTGCTGCATCCCGGGGCTAAGGCGCAAGAGCCCCATGTCGACTATCCGTACTGGGACCTTCACGCCCGAAGCCGCTGGCCGAGGGCCCTCAATGCCAGCTATCACCTTGCCGTGGAGGCAGTCGTCCCGCTCGACGAGTTTACTCTTGAGAACGGGGCCACGGCGATCGTGCCCGGCAGTCAGAAGCTTGCCTGCTGGCCGGTATCGAGCGAATTCGAAGCACGGCATATCCGGGTGACGATGCGACCTGGCGCGCTACTGCTGTTTCCCGCACTCCTCTGGCACGCGGGCCAGACGAATCGGTCCAATGCATCCAGGGCCGCCCTGCTGGGGTCGTACACCATCAAGTCGGTCAAGCCGATTGAGGATTGGAGCCGGTGCATCGACAGGGAGGAGGCTCTTGGCTACCGCAAGAGCGTGCAAGATCTCCTCGGGCTACACTACCCGTACCCGGCCGTCATGGACGCGCTGCCGGGGCGCAGCTCGGAAGGCGTTCGAAGCAAGGAGCCGATTCTGTCGCAAGGGGCAGCCGAAGGCGGGAGGGGGTAGCGCAATGATCTGGATCAGTCGACGGGAGTTGCTTGCCGGTTCGCTCGCGCTTCATGGGACTCGTTGCGGTACAAAGGTGTCCCAGCGCCCGCCCAACATCCTGCTTGCGTATTCCGACGACCAGTCCTTTCCCCACGCGTCCGCGTTGGGCGATCCCGTTGTCAGAACGCCCGCGTTCGACCGCGTTGCTAGCGAAGGCGTCGTGTTTGCCCACTCGTACACAGCCTGCCCTTCCTGCACGCCGTCCCGGTCCTCGCTGCTGATCGGGAGGCCAATCTGGCAGATTGGCGAAGCAGGAGTGCTCTACGGGACACTTCCCGAATATCCCCTCTTCACGCATATCCTCGAGGACGCGGGCTACCACACGGGATTCGTGGGCAAGCCCTGGGCCCCGGGGGATTGGAAGGCCGGTGGCTTGGCAAGGCACCCGCTCGGAACGGAATACGGGGACCGGCTTGAGAAGGAGCCGCCCAGTGGGATCGACATCCGCGACTACGCGGCCAACTTCGAGGATTTCCTTGCGGCACGGCCACCTGGTGCTCCCTTCTTCTTTTTCTTCGGTGCAACGGAACCGCACCGTGATTACGAATCCGGGATCGGTCGCAGCAGTGGATTGGATCCCGACAAGGTTGACGTGCCTCCGTACTTGCCGGACGCTCCCGAAGTGCGTTCGGAACTGCTGGACTACTACTACGAGATAGAGCACTTCGACCGTCACCTCGGTCGAATGCTGGACGCGCTGGAAAAGGCCGGCGAACTCGACAACACGCTTGTGGTGGTGACCTCGGACAACGGGATGCCGTTCAGCCGCACGAAGGCGACGCTCTACGATGGCGGCACGCGCATGCCGACGGCCATGCGCTGGGGTGCCCGCGTGCCGGGCGGGCGTCGCGTCGACGACTTTGTCAGCCATATCGATTTCGCTCCCACGTTCCTGGACGCAGCCGGCCTGCCGCCGAGCGAGATGCACGACGGACGCAGCCTGAGGCCGCTGCTGGAAAGCTCCGGCGAGGGGCGCCTGGACCCCGAGCGGGATCACGTGCTGACGGCTATGGAGCGGCACACGTGGTGCCGCCCGGAAGGCGGCACCTACCCAATGCGCGCGATCCGGACGCACGACTACCTCTATGTCCGCAATTTCGAGCCCGATCGATGGCCGACCGGCGGGCCGGAGTTCATCTCGTCCAACAAGGCTCCTCACGGGGACATCGACGACGGCCCGTTCAAGGACTATATGCTGCGTCCTGAGACCCGTCGCGACTTCCCGAGGGAATTCGAGCTCAGCTTCGGCAAGAGACCCTTGGAGGAACTGTACGATTGCGAGGCTGACCCCCATCAGATGCATAACCTTGCGGGGGATCCCGAGCATGACGCTGTGCGAGAGAAGCTCTGGGCAAGGCTCGAGTCGGCGCTACGCGAGAGCGGCGACCCCCGCATCGAGGGTCGTGACCCGTGGCAAGGCTACGCCTACCGACAAGTCGACGGGTTCGGAGCTACTTTCAATCAAACGCTCAGCGATGCCGAGCGTCTCGCGTCGAAGGATCGCGGCAAGCACGCGGTCGGTTATGCCAGGCCGGGAGAGTAGGCGAGTTACTGGTGCGGCCGAGTGGAAGCCCCGCGGATCGCCAGTGCTTGATCGAAGTCTCGGCTACCGCGAATGTACCAGTGCGCGTGAGGCGCCGCGAAGCAAGTGATCCGTTCAGTTCCGTGTGCCACAAGGCGATGCAGGAAAGCGCCGATAGCACGGAAGGGGCTGCTCGAACGCTGGGCGGGCCATCACCAAGGGGCCGGACATCAATGCCAGCGATGATCTTCTCGCCCCACTGTTCAAGCAGTTCTACGAAAGGCTTGTATTGTCAAACCAATGGCCACGACCACCTACCACAGGCTTGCCAAGCATGTTCCAGCCGAGGACACGGATCCAGAGATTGTGGAAAAGCTCGATGCAATCGTCGAAGCGGCTCGCCGGGCGAATCCGGGCCTTCAGGAGTTGGGCTGAATACAGAGGCGATGCCTTGAAGCAGCTATGCCGCGCCGACTCATCGACATCTCAGTTCCCCTCGAAGTGGGGATTGCCTCGGATCCCAAGCCGATGCTGCCCGAAATCACGTACCGGGCTCACAGCGAGACTGCCTCGGAGATCTGCTCGATCTTCCCGGGACTCCAGCCGAACCAGCTCCCGGGCGGGATGGGCTGGGCCGTCGAACAGGTGCGGATCTCGACTCACAACGGCACCCACATGGATGCCCCCTGGCACTATCGCCCCACGATGGACGGCGGCGACAGGGCGATCACGATCGACGAGATTCCGCTGGAATGGTGCTGCCAGCCCGGCGTCAAGCTCGACTTCCGGCACTTCGACGATGGGTATGTCGTCAAACCGTGCGACATTGAAGCGGAACTGGCCAGGATCGGCCATGAGCTCCGTCCGCTCAACATCGTGGTGGTGAACACGGCCGCCGGCGCCCGCTATGGACGCGACGACTACCTGTTCAAGGGCTGCGGGTTCGGGAGGGCGTCCACCCTTTGGCTGACGGAGCGTGGCGTGCGGGTGGTGGGCACCGACGCTTGGTCATGGGACGCGCCGTTCCCCCATACTGCCAGACGCTGGAAGGAGACCGGCGATCCGTCGATAATCTGGGAGGGCCACAAGGCGGGAATGGAAATTGCCTACTGCCAGATCGAGAAGCTGGGCAATCTCGCCTGCCTGCCGCCGACCGGCTTCGACGTGATCTGCTTCCCGACGAAGGTCAAGGATGCTTCTGCAGGATGGACTCGCGCTGTCGCGGTCCTGATCGAATAGCGGCTCACGAAGCCCGAAAGCCGGCCGACACCCTGCGTGTTGATAGTCAACGTTTGTTCCGCAGACAGGTCCTTGAAGAATCCCGTCAGCACGATGCGATCAGACACAGCGATCCGGAACAGGTCGGCAGTGAGGGAGAAGCTACCGCGTTCGATGACCGCCCCCTCGGTGTAGTTCACGGAAGTTTCCGGCTCGAGCGGACCGCCCTCGCGCTACACCGCAGCGCTCGAGTTCGGCGGCACCGTGCCATCGTTTACAAGCTCCCTCAGGTTCTGATCCCAGTTCGTCTGTACATCGAAGGCATTCTGCTGGGCAGCTGTCGGTGCCCGATAACCGGTACTCACGCCGGCTCGGACGGCCATCGGATCGCTCACACGGATGCGGCCAGCGGCCTTTCCCTTGAGCGTCGTGCCGAATTCCTCGAAGTCTTCGATTCGGACTGCGGTGCCCAGCGACCGGGCACTTCCAGGTCCTTCCAACTCGATGTCGCCGTACGCTGCCGCGCTGCTGCGTATCCAAATCCCCGCCGAGAGCGGGCCGAATCCCGGGAATCCGCTGCACGCCGCGCTGACCCCCGGGTCCGCGTACGGGCCGACGATCCAGGACTCTTCCTGGCCCAGGCCCGTCTCGAACCGCTCCCGGCGTCATTCCGCGCCGCCGGCAACGTTCACGATCTCGCTCAGCGGATACGAGGCATCGGCGTTGAGATTGATCTCGTGCTGCTTGTAGCTGCCTAGGTCGAAGCTTGTCGGAGTCTCCGGCCCCAGAGACGCGTTGACCGAGTCCTGAATGAAGAACGAGGCATTGTTGGACCCGATGCTGGCGCTGAAGTCCCAAATGCCACCTGCTCCGGTCAGGACGCGCAGGCCGCCAACCAGGGACGCAGCCTTCACTGTTCCGCCAGAGACATCTCTCAATCCACGAGGCACGGGTGGTCGGACAGGCCCGGATCCTGTCCCGTAGCGCATCCCCATGGATGCTCGGTGGCTCGAGCACTCTGGCGTTAAAGGCAGAAAGCAAACCATTGCGATCAACGACATCGTCCCCGACCGGTGCCGGCAGCATGAGCTTCTGCTTAGAGCAGCTTCGTCGAGTCCAAAAGGATCGTCACTGGGCCCTCGTTCGCCGACACGACACGCATTGTCGCTTGGAATACGCCAGTTGCGACGTCCAGACCCTGCGACCGCAACAGCTCCACGTATTCCTCGTAGAGCGATTCCGCTGTGCCCGGGGCGGCCGCTCCGTCGAAGCTCGGTCGCAGGCCCCGCCGGACGTCTCCGTACAGCGTGAATTGCGGTACGGCAAGGACCGCGCCGCCGACGTCGCCGACCGAGCGCGTCATCCGGCCATCGCTTCCTGCGAAGATCCGCAGGCCCGCGGTCTTGCCTGCCAGATAGGCCGCGTCCTTGGAAGTGTCTGCGCTCCCGACGGCCACAAGCACGAGCAACCCGCGCCCAATCCGCGCCTCGGGCTTGTCATCGATAACCACCTCTCCGTAGCTGACGCGTTGGATCACTGCTCGCACGACAGCGACATTGTAGTTGGCAGAGGGGCCGGAATCTGGCCTGCCTTTGGTTATGCTAGTGCAATGCGTTTCGGGATTCTGGCGGTTCTCGCTGTGTTCAGCCTTGGTGCTCAGGTGGACCATCGCCGCTTGGAGCAGGCGGCCTCCGAGCCGCACAACTGGTTGACCTATAGCGGCACTTACTACAGCCAGCACTACAGCGGACTGAGCGGCATCGACCGCTCGAATGTCGAGGATCTGGAACTGGAGTGGGTCTACCAAGCGGCCTCGACCGACAAGTTCCAGACGACGCCTCTCGTCGTCGACGGCGTGATGTACCTGACCGAACCCCCGAACAAGCTGGTTGCGCTCGATCCGGAGAGCGGACGCGAGTTCTGGGTGTTCGAGCACGAACTGCCGACGAAGATCTACCCGTGCTGCGGGCGCGTGAATCGCGGCGCGGCTATTCTCGGGGACACGCTCTACTGGGGCACCCTCGATGCGAAGCTCATCGCCGTCGACGCCAAGACGGGGAGCAAGATCTGGGAGACCACGGTCGTCGAGAACTACGAGGAGGGCTATTCGCTCACCGTCGCGCCGCTCATTATCAAAGACAAGGTGATCGTGGGCACAGCCGGCGGGGAGTTTGGAATCCGCGGTTACCTTGCAGCCTATGACGCGGCGACCGGCGAGGAGGAATGGCGCTTCTACACGATCCCCGGTCCCGGCGAGCCCGGGCACGAAACCTGGGAGAACGACGCCTGGAAGACCGGCGGCGGGTCGATCTGGCTCACTGGGTCCTACGACCCGGACCTGAACCTGACCTACTGGGGCGTCGGAAACCCGGCCCCGGACTGGAACCCAGACGTCCGTCCCGGCGACAACCTCTATACCGATGCCGTCATCGCCCTCGACCCGGACACCGGCAAGCTCCGCTGGCACTTCCAGTTCACCCCGCACGACGAGTGGGATTGGGACGCAGTGCAGATCCCGGTGCTGGCCGACATGGAATGGGAGGGGACGCTCCGCAAGCTGATGCTGTGGGGCAACCGCAACGGTTTCTTCTATGTTCTAGACAGGGAGACTGGCGAGTTCCTGCTCGGCAAGCCGTTCGTGAAGCAAACCTGGGCGGCGGGCCTGGACGAGGACGGACGCCCGGTCAAGATTCCGGGGCAGGGTCCTAGCCGGGAGGGAACGAAGACGTGGCCTGGCGTGCAAGGCGGGACGAATTGGTACGCGCCCTCGTTCAGCCCGCTCACGAAGCTCTTCTATCTGCCGGTCTGGGAGGGATACTACTCGGTCTACTTCAAGTGGGACCAGGAATACGAGCCCGGGACGCGCTACCTCGGTGGAACGCCTAGAAGCCCGGTGTCTGCCACGTCGCGGCGACGCTTCATGAACTATACCGACGAGGACGGCTACGGCGCGATCCGGGCGCTCGACCCGCTCAGCGGCGAGGTCGCCTGGGAGTTCTCGATGACCGACGTGACGGACTCCGGACTGCTGACAACGGCTAGCAACGTCCTGTTCTCCGGCAGCCGGGAAGGTTACTTCTACGCGCTCGACGCCACCAAGGGAGAGATGCTTTGGGAGCGCTACCTAGGAGGGCAGATTGCAGCGTCGCCCATCACGTACGAGGTCAACGGAAAGCAGTACGTCACGATTGCAGCTGGCCACGCGGTGTTCACGTTCGCCTTGCCGGAGTAGACGAGATCTTGGAGCAATGCGTCGCGCAATGCATCCCTGTAACCTGCTGCGGGCCATCCCGGTCGCCCTTCTCGCCGTCACCTTGCCTGTCGGATGTTCGGAGAGGAGCGAAGTCGTGAAGCAATGGGTGTACTTCGGCACTGGTGCGAGCAATATCTACGTGTCCGCCTTCGATGCCGAAAGCGGCGAGCTTGGCGAGCCTCGGGAGGCAGCGGAGATCGGGCGGCCGGGATTCCTGGCAATTCGCCCTGGCGGCGCCATTCTCTATGCCGTCGGCCGTGACGGCGAGCCAGGATCCGCCCCGGCCGGGTTCGCGGCCTCATTCGCGATCAACCGTGCCACCGGGGACTTGCAGCAATTGAATCGCGCAGGGACGGAGGGACGGGGAGCCTCCCACGTGGCGGTCAACGCGACCGCGACAGCCTTGGCGGCGGTGAATTACGGTGACGGTAACACGGTATCGCTGCAGCTCGAGCCGGATGGGCGGCTTGGATCCTTGGTTTCGAGCATGCCGCACGAGGGATCGAGCGTCCACGAGCAACGGCAGACCGAGCCCCATCCCCATTCGGCGAACTTCACGCCCGACGGCCGGTTCGTCATCGTTCCCGATCTGGGCACGGACGAACTGGTCGCGTACTCGATCGATCCGGAGACGGCACGGCTCGAGAGAACGCCTGACCCGCAGGTCATGATGGAACCCGGCTCCGGGCCTCGGCATATGACATTCCACTTCAACGGACTTTGGGCCTACGTGATCAACGAGCTCTCTTCGACCGTCACGGTACTCGAATACGAACCGGGAACTGGCGCGCTCTCGCCGGTCCAGACGGTTTCCACCCTTGCCGACAACTACGCTGGCCCGGCCAACACTACCGCCGAAGTCCTGGTCCATCCCAACGGCCGATTCCTGTACGGTTCGAACCGAGGGAGCAACACGATTGCTGTATTCGCGATCGATCCCTCGACTGGTTGGCTCGATCCTGTCGAGCGAGTCCCGACAGGCGGTGACTGGCCCCGGAACTTCCGCCTCTCGCCTGAGGGCCGCTTCCTGCTGGTGGCCAATCAACGATCGGACAACGTCCGCGTTTTCCGAGTCGACGGCGAGACGGGTCGGGTCGCTCCGACGGGTGCGGCGATTTCCGTTCCGAACCCGATGTGCGTCAGATTCGTGCCTGCAACCTGAGCGCGTTCCGGCCCCGGCGCTCAAGTCCGCACGCGCAGCATCAAGTACGTTCCCGCGATCCCGAATAGCGCGCACGGTGCCCACGCCGCTATGGAGGGCTGGAGCTGCCCGACGAGGCCCAGTTGCTCGGAGAGCGCGTTTGTCGCGTAGTAGGCAACGGTCAATCCGAGCCCGAAACACACCGGCCACATGGTGCTGCGGCCACCCGTCTGCATCGCGAACGGAATCGCGATCAGCGCCATCGAGAACGCGAAGAACGGAAACGCCAGCTTCTTGTGCATTCGCACCTTGAGCCGGACAGTGTCGAATCCGCTCTGCGTGAGGTCGACGATATAGGCTCGCAATTGGGCAACGTCCATTTGCTGGTCGTGCCGGTCGCGCTTGAGAAAGTAGTCCGGCGGCTCGAGAATGCTCGGGAAAGCACGGGCCTCGAATTCCTCGAACTCTTCCGTTCGAATGCCGTCGAGGTCGCGCACCCAGCCGTTCTCGAACACCCAAAGGGCACTTGACGGGTCCCAGCGGGCATGCTCGGCATGGATCTGGCGGCTCAGTTCGAACGGCTCCCGCCGCAGGTCGAAAACGCTGATCCCGGAGAATGTTCTGCTGCGCGAGTCGAACGCACGGTGAAAGAAGATCCGGTCTCGCAGCCCGAACGTCCATTGCCGGTCGGGTCGGAGGTATGTGCGCGGCGGGCGGCCCTTGATCTCGTCCCGAAGCGCGTCCTGACGGCGATTCGCTTCCGGCAGGTAGGTCTCCTCCAGGGCGAAGAGTCCGCTCCCGAGCGCTGCGGAGAGTACGAGGATTGGAATCGACAATCGGTACAGGCTAACGCCGCATGCGCGGAATGCGACAAGTTCGTGCTGCCTCGCGAGGATCCCGAAACAGACGAGCGTGGCGACTAGAATAGCGAGCGGGACGGTATTGTAGACCAGAAAGGGCGTGAGGTAGTAGAGGTAGGGAACGAAGCTGCCTGCCTTGTCGCGAGTCAGCATGTCGTTGAGCAGTTCGAAGAAGCTGAACACGTACCAGATCGACACGAAGGCAACGAGGAAGACGAGGAGATAGAACAGGAACGTGCGGAGCACGTAGCGGTCGACGACCGGGACGAGGAGGTCGATCGGGCCTCGAATCGAGTTTCCGTTCGTGCCCCGACTGCCGTTTCGAGGGCCTTTGCCGACAACCGAGAGCGCCTTGCCGGCTCGCGAAATCCATGCCGCCGCGGATGACTGCCAGTCGCGTCGCACCGGAGAGTCCACGCGGCCCAGCATCAAGGCTCCAGCGACCGCAAACGCCCCGTTTGCAATCCAAGCGGTGATCCCGGCCGGAACGAGGGACTGCTCGGCAAGGGCGGTTCCGGCGAGCGAGATCATCCAGTAGGCAAAGCAGAACAGCATTGCGATCACGATGCCGGACGAACGCCCGGACCTACGAATCGAGACCGCTAGCGGAAAACCGGCCAGTGGCAGGATCCAGCAGGCGAAGGGCAGGGCGAATCGCTCGTGAAGCAAGATCGCGGCTTGGAAACTCTCCTCCGAGGATGCCTCCCGTATCAGGGCGGGCGTGCTCATCGAGTCGTAGCGCTTCGCTCGCGGATCGAATCGTCTCGGTCGAGCTTGGAGCACTTGGTCGGCGCTTTCCGAGCGAAACGCGAGGTACTGAGTAGGGTCGCTTGACTGTTCGTAGGTCGTGGTCAGAGGGAAGCGGACCTGCACGCGGTTCTGTTCAGGCCGCGGAAGCAGGTACGCCTCCGAGGCCAGGGTGATGCGGGGGCCGTCGACGGATGCGTTGAATCCGCTGATCGAGCCGCGGACTGCCGGCGCCCGCATGTCGGCCATGAAGATTCCCTTCCAATGGACGCCGTCCCCCGGGACAACGTCCTGCACCCAGATAACGTGGTCCGGGTAGTCCTCGATGAAAACGCGCGGCATCACCTCGGAGCCTGCGAGCCGGATGCGGAAGGATTCAGCGATGCGCACTTGCTCGCGCAAGGACCAGGGAGTGAGCCATAGAGTCGTCGCCGCGCACGCGAGCAGACCTACCGTTGCCACCAGCGCAACCGGGCGAAGGAGGGACCGCGCCCTCACTCCCGACGCGAGCATCGCTAGGATCTCGTTGTCGCTGGAAAGCCGCCCGAGGCCTATCAGGATGCCGGTCAGAACGCCCATGGGGACTGTGAACGGAAACGCCTGCGGGACTGTCAGGAGGAGCAGTCTCAGCATTTCGGCCGGGGGCGCCCCTCGTCCGACCAGCAGTTCCATCACGGGCTCCACGCGCTGCAGGAACAGCACGAGCGTGAACAGAACTGTTCCGACCAGCGACGCGAAGGCGACTTCTCGGAACACGTAACGGAATAGGAGATGCACGCCTAGGACTGCGGAACGGGCCGCACCTTGCATTATCTCAGTCGGTCCCGACAGGCGCTTTCACGTGTGCGCCTTCAGCGCAACGCGTATGTGCATGCGGACCGCCTCGACATCGGTCGGTTCGAGCATACGTCCACAGTGTGGCAGCACAGGCCGCTGCTACATCGTCGTGAACGCGCTCTCGTTTCGGTCCGGCGAATGCAAGTGCTACCAGAGTTCGGCCGGAAGGTCATTGATCGTCCGCAGTTCCTCGGGGTCCGCCTAGTCGAGACGGAGCGGCTCAAGCGAACGCTATTGCTGCATGCCTCAACATGACCCACGTAGCCGTGTGCCTAGGCCCCGGTACGCGCCGCGCCCGAGCGGCCTGATTCTCTTTCCGCGCGCGAGAGACAGCCCGAACGGTCGCAGGTCCACCAATACAATTCCCGCCAGCAATCCCGTCGCCGGGCGTTCCGTCGCTTGGGTGCCCGCTTGACTGGCCTGGCCAGAGGCAGTGGCCGAGCAGCGTTGATGTGGTGGGTGAATGAAGTCGAGGTTGTACTTCCAAACCGGGGTCGTGAGCTAGCTGACTGCATTGCCAGCGCGAGATGGCGAGGTCTTGGCGGACCGGCAAGACGCTCGGGAGTGGTGGCGTGATGCGGCCGGAAGGTTGGATTTGGCTGTGTCCGAAATTCTTCGTCGACGAGCCCAGAGGCGTTGCCCCAGACGTTCTAGTGTTCGCTTGAGCATGTCGGCCCATCTGCATAGCACGACGGCATCACGGCCAGCCACCGCTTGCAATGGAGTTCTTGCGTGATTTGGGACACTTGAGTAACGCGACACACGCACGATCCGCGCGGCAAAACCCATAGGGGCGCCGGACCAAGACCCGCGACAGAATCAAGTTTCGAACCTTGAGAGACCCGGTACAGCCCAAATCACCCGGTCTGCAACCGAACGTTCAACTCCAACTTTGAAAAGCCCTGAGTAGACCCCGGCCTTTTGATCGACCTGATAGAATAGAGTCTTCCAAGGCGCTATCGTCTAAGGGTTAGGACAGGGCCCTCTCAAGGCTCAGATCGGGGTTCGAATCCCCGTAGCGCTACCACGCCAGTTCGCCCGTTCCTGTTTCCCAGGGCAGTGCTCGGCGTTCGCTACGCACCCGGGAGTCGCACGGAACCAAGCATGCCCGGTACGAGCGGCTTTAGCCGCCGAGCGATCGGCCTCGCCGTCGGCTTGGTGGGCTTCGTAGCAGTCCTATTGCTGCCCGCGCCAGCGGGCATGAGCCCGGATGCCCACAACACAGCCGCCGTGGCTGTCCTGATGATCAGCTGGTGGATCAGCGAGGCCGTGCACATCGGCGTGACCGGTCTCGTACCGGTCGTGATATTCCCGCTGCTCGGTGTCTCGTCGAGCCGGGCCATATCCGCGCACTACGCGAACCATCTCATATTCCTCTTCATCGGGGGGTTCATAATCGCGCACGCGATGGAGGCATGGAATCTTCATCGGCGCGTCGCGCTGAACACGATCGCGCGGTTCGGATCCCGTCCAGCTCCGATGGTGCTGGGCTTCATGGTGACGTCCGCCGTGCTGTCGATGTGGATTTCGAACACCGCCACCACAATGATGCTGCTGCCTATGGCGATGGCGGTCGTCAATCAGCTTGCCGGTTCTGCCGAGATTCGAGGCCGTCCGTCCGGTGCCGAGACCTCGAGAGTCGCCCGGGACGTCCTCGGATGCGTCTTGCTCCTGGGAATCGCATACGCAGCCAGCATCGGGGGAATCGGGACGATCGTCGGCTCGCCAACCACTGTTGCGTTCCTAGGGTTTGCCGCGGAGTCCTTTCCCGACCTTCCTGTGATCGGCTTCGCTCAATGGTCGATGGTCTGCATTCCGATCGCTGCCGTGTTCCTGCCGTTGACCTGGGCTTACCTGTGTCGGTATGGGGCGGCGCTCCCGCTCTCGGCGATCCGGTTCTCCGGGAGCCAGAGCGTGATCCGCAAGGAGCTGGCGGCCTTGGGGCCGATCTCCGCCCCGGAAAAGCGCGTCCTGATCGTCTGTGTCGCGACCGGTCTGCTGTGGATCTTCCGAGCGCCGCTGGATCTCGGTGCGTTTTACTTGCCTGGTTGGTCGCAGTGGTTCCCCGTGCCCGGCCACGTCCACGATTCGACCGTCGCGATGGCGATGGCGGTCCTGCTGTTCGTGCTGCCGTCCGGGCACTCGGGCGAGAGAGGCCGGATCCTGAATTGGAAAGGGGCGGCCCGAGGTATTCCGTGGGGAATTGTGTTCCTCTTGGGCGGTGGCTTCGCACTGGCCGCGACCATTACAGACAGTGGACTGGCCGCGTGGATCGGATCCGGGCTGGCTACGTTGCAGGGAGTACCGGGCTGGGTCCTCGTGATCGCGGTCTGCGTCCTGACCACCGCCATGACCGAGACAACATCGAATGTCGCGACGGTGCTGATGCTGTCGCCAGCTGTCGCTGCGATGGCGGCCGAGGTCGGCGTCCATCCCTATCTGCTGTTGATCCCAATGGCGGTGACGTCGTCCTTTGCCTTCACGATGCCAGTCGCGACTCCGCCCAACGCGATCATCTTCTCCAGCGGCTGGATCAAGATGCCTCAAATGTTCCGTGCCGGTGTCGTGCTTGACCTTATCGGCCTGCTCATCGTCCCGGCGGCCGTGTACGCGCTTGGCGCGAGACTATTCGGATTTGGGTAGCGTCGGGAAGTCGGCCGCGCCCCGATACTTTCCACCTGTTGTGTTCTCGAGTAGGAGTTACCCTAAATCTATGACAAGAGCGGTACTCGTGTTCCTGTTTGCCGCCGCGAATTTCCCTGGTACGCTGCCCGCCCAGTCCGCGACCGGACGGATGGCGGGTACGGTGCTGGATCCTTCCAAGGCCGCAATACCAGCTGCAAGCGTGATCGTCCGCAGCGAGTCCACCGGCACCACCGTAGTCTTGCAAACGAACGCGGCGGGGGCATTCTCGGCAGCTTCCCTCGCCCCCGGGCTCTACACGGTCGAAGTTTCGACGGACGGCTTTCGCAGCCACACCATCGAGCATCAGAAAGTCGATGTCGCTCGGGAGACTTCGCTGGCCCCGATCGTGCTGGAGCTGGGCGTCGCCACGGAGGTCGTGGTCGTCGAGGGAGGCGTGAGCCAGGTGCAGACGACCAACGCTGAAGTCACGTCCATTGTCACGGCGGAACAGATCGCCGAACTGCCCTTGATCGGCAGGGATCCGCTGAGTTTCGTCAGCCTCCAGGCGGGTGTTGCATACAATGGCGGGCCCGCGACCACGATCAACGGGCAGCGCACGTCGTTTTCGAATGTGACGCTCGACGGCATCAACATTCAGGACAACTTCATTCGATCCAACGCCCTCGACTACCTAGCAAGCCGCACTCTGCTGGATCAGGTCGCGGAGTTCGCCGTCACCTCCCAGAACGGATCTCCGGCAATCGGCGGGGGATCGTCGCAGGTCAACTTCACCACTCGTTCGGGAGGGCCGGAATTCCACGGCAATGGGTACTGGCATACGCGCAATGACAAGCTCGCTGCGGCGCCGTGGTTTTCCAACAGGCAAGGACTCGATAAGCCAGAGCTGAAAATTAACCAGTTCGGCGGCTCGCTCGGAGGGCCAATCGTGAAGAACCGAGCGTTCTTCTACGCCAACTTCGAATCCCGCAGGGATCGGCGCGAGTCGCTCGTGAACTCGACGATACTCACGCCTGACGCTGCCCAGGGTGTTTTCAGCTATCTCGACCTGAGGGACACGATGCGGCAAGTCAATGTGCTCGAGTCGCAGGGCCTGCAAGCCGACCCGGAAATGGCGCAGGTGCTGGCCCGGATTCCCGGTCCTTCCGAGATCAACAATTTCGACACCGGCGACAGTTCGAGCGAGCGCCTGCTCAATACTGCAGGCTACCGGTTCCTAACGCGCGACAACGCCGAGCGCGACGCTGTGACCACCAGAGGCGACTGGAACGCCACTTCGCGCGATGCGGTGACTGTCACCTACAAGTTCAGCCAAGAGGGCAATGACCGGCCGGATGGGGGAGTCGGCTTCAATGCCGTACCGCCCGTCAGGGACTTCATTCACACGAACTTTCTGTCCGCTGGCTGGCGAACCAGCCCCGGCCCGCGATGGACGAACGAGGTGCGGATCGGATTCAATCTCGCGCCGGGCGACTTCCGGAATAGCGCGCCTCCGGAGAAGTACCAGCTGACGGGCATGCTGTTTACCAACCCGATAGTGAATTTCGCGGACCAGGGCCGCTTCACAGACACTTACAACTACCGGGACAATGCAATCGCTCAGATCGGCCGTCACAGCCTGCGATTCGGCTTCGACGCGCAGCAGGTTCGCGTAGAGTCCTTCGACGATTTCGGCGTGCTGCCCGAAATGGCCCTCGGAATCGGAGCGCGGAGCCAGTTCCAGCTTCCGGGCTTCTTCTTCCCCGGAGGCATCGGGCCAGGCGCTCTCGGCACGGCGCAGAGCCTGCTGGCAACCCTCGCGGGCATCATCTCGAGCGCTGACCAGACCTTCAACGTCCGAGACAGCTCGTCCGGTTTCGTGGCGGGGCAGGGCAACCGGCGGCGGTATCGCTTCGACACCGTCTCGGGCTACTTCCAGGACAACATCCGGCTCAATCCTCGATTCACCCTGAACCTCGGTTTGCGATGGGAATACTACGGCCGGCTTGACGAGCGGGACGGCCTGATGCTGCATCCCATCCAGGAGCACGGCACCCTCATCGAAACCTTGCTGTCCGACGCCGAGCTGGACTTCGCCGGCGGAGCGTCCGGCCGGCCTCTATGGAGGGCCGACCGCAATAATTTCGCTCCGAACATCGGTGTTGCCTGGGACGTGTTCGGAGACGGCAAGACCTCTCTCAGGGCCGGCTACAGCGTCAACTACGTCAACGACGAGGTGATCCAGGCCGCCCAGAACGCGACCTCGGCCAACGATGGCCTGCAGCGCTCGACCGTGCTGCAGAATCTCGACGCGTTCCTTAAGGACGGGCCGGTACCCATTGAGGCCCCGGAATACGCCGTGCCGCGCAGGGTCAGCCAGAACCAGCTTATCGACCCGTTCAACGCCGTCTTCGCTGTCGACCCCAACCTGCGGGCCCCCTACGTGCAGCAATGGAACTTCGGCTTGCAGCGCGATGTTGGCTGGCAGACCGTGGTTGAGGCGCGCTACTTAGGCAACAAGGGCACCAAGCTGGTCCGGGCGTTCGACTACAACCAGCTCATCGTCCGGGAGAACGGGTTTGTGGACGACGTGATCCGAGCGCGCGACAACGGCCTTCTCGCTCTCGACGCCACCGGAGCGTTCAATCCTGCGTACGACCCCAGGGTCGAAGGGAGCCAGGAACTGACGGTGTTTCCGCTCCTGCCCAACAGCGGGTTCCTTGGCTTCCCCATCATTCAACAGCTGATCCGGCGGGGCGAGGTCGGTGCCCTGGCCCAGATCTACGTCGTGAACGATCTCGTTGGAGACCAGGTCAGGTTTCGCCACAATCAGAATGCCTTCGTCGCTGACATGGTCACCAACTACTCGAATTCCAGCTACCACGCAATGCAGCTGGAGGTGAGGCGCCGCGCAGCGGAGGGCTTGCAATTCCAAGCGAACTACTCCTTCTCGAAGGTCCTGACTGACTCGAGCGGGACGCAGGTTCGCTTCGATCCGTTCCTTGACATCCAGCAGCCGTCCCTGGAGCGGGCGAGGGCGACGTTCGACCTCAACCACGTGTTCAAGGCCAACGTGGTCTGGCGCCTGCCGTTTCAATCCAAGGACCGCTTGCGGCAGGGCTGGACAGTCGCTTCGATCCTGACGTGGCAGAGCGGTGCGCCGTTCTCTATCCTTTCCGGGCGCGGGACGCTGAACCGAACCGGACGGTCCGGCCAGAACACGGCGACCACTTCGCTGACAAAGGCGCAGTTGGATCACATCGTGCAATTCCGCATGACGGACGACGGACCGTTCAGCATTGCCGCGGGGGCCATCAATCCTCGCGACAACAGCGGGGTGTCGGTTGACGGGCTCGATCCGTTTAGAGGCCAGATCTTCTTCCATCCCGGTCCAGGAGAGGTTGGCGTGCTGCAGCGCCGGCTGTTCTCGGGGCCGAGCGCACTCGCGCTCGACTTTTCCGTGAGCAAGTCGACGCGGATCACGGAGAACCACTCGATCAGGGTTGGAGCGCGCGTCGAGAACATCCTCAACCACCCGACGTTCTACACGGGCAGCGAAGCGATCGGCTCGACTCAGTTCGGCCGGATCACCAGCACTCTGACCGGACCGCGTCGGATCGAGCTGCTCGTCCGCTACGACTTCTGAGCCGAAGCCGGTTCTGGACTACTGCGCGGACAGATAGTCTTGCCGTGCCTGAGAGGGGTGCCGAGCCCGCCACTGCGGGCCCAGCGCAATGGCATCCAAATTGACCGCCTTGGGATCCTGGGCTACGATAGGAATCGTGGCTAGGTAGCTCAGCTTGGTAGAGCGCTGCCCTGAAAAGGCAGGCGTCGGCGGTTCAAATCCGTCCCTAGCCACCACTTCCCATTGGACTTCGCCTCCGAGGGCCCGCTTCGGAGTGTCCGATTCATTCCCTAGAATCGGACACTGACTCTTGCGTAGTAATAGCCTCCGTTGATGCCGTAGGGCGAGGTTCGCGCGAACGGAAAGATTCCGTGGGACTCCGTTCCGGGGATGATGCTGCCGTTCCGGTCCGTGATGTTGCTGAAGGGAGCGCCGGCGATGTCGGACAGGAAGGTGCCGAAGAGATCGTTGAACTCGTTCAGGTCGGGGTAAACGTTGAAGAGGTTCTGGGCGCCGACCGAGAGTTCGCAGCCTTGGAACAGCCGGACACCGAAATGCATGTCGGTCAGCCACTCGCCGCTGAACGTCTGGTTCTGGCCCCTGCCGACCAGGCCAAGCGTGTCCCATAGGGTGTAGCTGCCGAAGTAGCGCAGGGCCCCGCCGAACCGCACGCGTCCGATTCGGTACTCTCCCGTGCCCTGGAGGCGCGTGTTCGGCTGGAAGTCCTCGATGATCGCTCGATCCGCCGGCGCGAAGAGCAGGTGCTGGATTGATGACAGCGAGCCCGGGAACCGGAGGTTCGCGTCGAGAACCGTGTCGAAATAGGATCCCGACACCCCCCAGTCGAACACCCCTCCGTTGCGAGTGGCGTGAACGCTGTTGAACGTGAACTCGATACCGCTCGTCACTGTCTCGGCGGCATTGGCGAAGAACTGCGCGCCGCTGATCCGGGTATCCCGCATGGCCTGCGCAACCGTCGGCGCGGTGCTCTCCACGTCGCCCGCAGTGAAATTCGCGCTCAATACGATGCGGTCGTCCACTTGCACGCGAAACGCGTCTACAGTGAGCGAGGCGGTCGGGCCCATCCGCGCCACGATTCCTCCGCTTATGTTCAAGGAAGTCTCCTCCTTGAGCGCGGGCACGCCGAGGGCGTGCACAATCTCGCTGCTGTTGGGGAACGTCCCGACCTCCGCGAGGACCGTGTTGCCCTCATCGGATTCGATCGACAGGGTGTCGATCTTGCTGTAGTGCAGCTGGTGAAGCGAAGGCGCGCGAAATCCAGTGTTTACGCCTCCCCGGATCGCGAATGAAGGGGCGATGTCGTAGCGAATGGCGAGCTTTCCGTTGATGGTGGATCCGAAGTCGCTGTAGCGTTCGAGCCGCCCGGCGGCTCCCACAAGAAACTTGCCGCCGAAGACCCACTCCAGGTCGACGTACGCGGCCGCATTGGTGCGGCTTGCGTCGATCGCGTCGCTCGGCCGGTAGCCAGGGAACACTTGGATGCCCGGAGGCGCGTCCGGCCTGCAGACGGACTTGTCGGAGTTCGGATCGTCCAGGCAGTGAAGGTAGGAGACGGGCGCGCCCGCGCGGATGCCGAATCCGTCCCTGCGGAATTCGCCGCCGAAGGCGAGGTTCATCGTCCGCCCCGTGTATTCGAAAAGGCGCGAGATGTCGAAGTTGACTGTCGTCTGGTCGAACTGCAGGCCGCCCGCGTCAGCTTCGGTCGGGCTGGTCACTCCGTAGGATGCGTTGTTGGAGTTGTTGATCAGGAAATCGAACGCGTTTCGTCCATGGTTCACGCTCAGGTCGAACGCCCATCCCGAATTCGTCGTCCAGTCGACGCCGGCAGCGAAGGACATGTCGTCCACGTCGGTGTTGATGAACGGCAGGAATCCTTCCGGATGAAGCTCATACACGATCCGGGCATCGAAGATGAATGGCACGCGGTAGAAGCCCGGACTGCTGTTTGCTCTAGTCGAGAATCCCCCGAAGGAATAGAAGTTCGCTTTGTCGCCCAGCGGGATAGCCCCGTTGTAGTACATGGTGTGGTGATCGGAGTCGGCGTCGCCCAGCTGGATGACGTGCCGGTCGACCGTGCTTTCGCGGGGGTCGAGGCAGAAGCCGGTGGAACTCGGCTGTTCGCCTGGTCCGCATGCCACGGGATTGTAGAACGGCCAGCCCCAAGCGCCTGACCGGTTTGTGTGACCCCGGTCGCGCCTTTCGTACGTCAGATGGAGGAACCTGCCATCCTCACCGCCGAATCCCCCGCTTACGCTGGTCGTGGAAACGTCGCCATCCCCGCGATAGGTCTGCCCCCAGGTCTGGTCGAAGCTGAAGCCCGGGGATTCCTTCAGAACGAGATTGATGACGCCTGCGATCGCGTCCGATCCGTACTGCGCCGCTGCTCCGTCGCGGAGCACCTCGATGCGCTCGATCGCGCCAATCGGAATGGAATTCATGTCTGTCCCTGCCGTCCCGCGCCCGACCGTGTCGAGGACGTGCAGAAGCGCGCTGTTGTGACGGCGCTTGCCGTTAACGAGCACCAAGACTTGGTCCGGGCCAAGCCCGCGAAGTGTGGCCGGTCGGACCGAGTCCGTGCCGTCTGTGATCGCCGAGCTTTGGAAATTGAATGACGGAGCCAGCATCTGCAACGCCCTGCCAGTTTCGACATGCCCGGAATTTCGAAGCCTCTCCCCGATCACGAGCTCGACTGGCACCGGAGATTCAAGCGGCTCTCGGCCTGCGCTGCGCGAGCCGACAACCACCACCTCCGAGGTGACGGTCTCGAGTTGCAGGGCGACGGTGAAAGGTCCGACGCTCCTGTCGATGGTCTGCGCAGTGGTCTGCAAGCCCGGGGCAGAGACCGTCACGGTTTGCGGTCCCTCTCCGAGTCCGCAGAAGCTGGCGATGCCGGAATCGTCGGTGGGCTGGCTCTTTCCCCCGATCGAGACGATGGCTGTCGGAACCTGTGCTCCCGACGGATCGACAACCCTGACTTCAAGGCATTCCTGGCCGATGGCGGGGATGGCGGCCAGGATCAATAGTGCCGCCGTGAAAATCGCTGCCGGCCCTGATATGAGCGGGCGATGCGAGTGCCGCTCTTGAGGATCGCTGGAGATGGTCATTTGCTGCCTCCGTGGCGTTGAAAGTGTGGCCGCATGCTTCCGCACTGGTCGCACTATTTGGGCTGGGATTCAGAGAGTGCAAGGATTCATTCGCCAAGCTTCGAGCAAGAGCATTGTAACTCTGCCCTAGGTCACCTCTGACGATGGAACGGGCTCAATCTGACAACATATGGCTTCCACCGTCCCCAAGCGTACTACTGATTGATTTGCAACGCACTCCTGGCGCACCTCGTCTGCAGCCAAGAAAACACGTCCCGTCGTCTGCTGGTGTCATAGACTGCCTGCGCCTTTCCCGGGGCCATGACCGTGGTTCGTTGGAACCACAGCGCCCGCCAGCTCCATTTCTCGACCTCGGATCAGCCCCACCGGACGCGATGCTCGCAGCTCGCGCGGAACCCTGGACGCCCGACTGATTCCAATGTCTGCCCACGGAGGCAGGCTCGCCGCTAGATGTGCAGCGCCCTCCCGTCCGTAGCGAGGGCTGCTTCCTTGATTACTTCCGCGAGGGTTGGATGTGCGTGACTGGACCGCGCGATGTCTTCGCTCGAGGCTCCGAATTCAATCGCTACGGCTGCCTCGGCGATCAGGTCTCCGGCGCGCGGTCCGATGATATGGACCCCTAGGACACGATCTGTGCCCTCGTCGGCCAGAATCTTCACGAACCCGTCGGTGTCAGCTAGCGCTTTCGCCCGTCCGCTCGCCGCGAACGGGAACTTCCCCTTACGGAAAGCCACGCCGGACTCGGTCAATTGCTCCTCGGTCTTCCCTACCGATGCGATTTCCGGATGGGTGTAGACGACGCCCGGGATGGCGTCGTAGTTGACGTGTCCGTAGCCCGTCACGATGCGCTCGACACAGGCCACGCCTTCTTCTTCGGCCTTGTGAGCGAGCATGGGACCTCGGACGACGTCGCCGATCGCATGCACGCGTTCTGCGGAGGTCTCGAAGCGATCGTCCACGTCGATCCGGCCCCGCTCATCAAGCTGCACGCCGGCGGCCTCGAGGCCGAGATTTTCCGTATTCGCCCTGCGGCCAATCGAAACTAGGACACGGTCGCATTCGAACGGTTCAACGCCTTCGCACTCGACGAAGCAATGTTCTCCTTCGAGCCGCGCGCCGGTGACTTTGGAGCCAAGCCTGAATTCCATGCCCTGACGGGCGAAGGTCTTGCGGGCCGACTCGGCAATTTCAGAGTCCATGCCCGGCAAGATACGGCCTAGGTATTCGAACACGACGACTTTCGATCCGAGGCGGCGCCAAACCGAACCCATCTCCAATCCGATGTACCCGGCACCGATCACGGCGAGACGTTCAGGAACTGCGCTGTACGAAAGAGCCTCGGTACTCGTTCCGATGCGGTCTCCATCGAGTTCGATCCCGGGCAGGCTGGAGGGCTTGCTGCCTGTCGCGACGAGGATGTGCTTGCCTTCGACTTCCAAAGCACCGTCATTCCCCTCGACGGTCAGCCGCAAAGGCGAGACGAATCGCGCGTGCCCCGAGTAGCGAGTGATCTTGTTCTTCCGAATCAGGCCCGCGACCCCTTGCGTGAGCGAAGCGACGACTCGGTCCTTGCGCCGGAGCATCCTGTCCAAGTCCAGGCCGACGTCCGATGCCACGATTCCGTGGCGCACGAGGTCCTTCCTTGCTTTCTCATAGAGCTCCGAGGATTCAAGCAGCGCCTTGCTGGGAATGCAGCCGATCCTCAGGCAGGTTCCGCCGAGCGCCTTCTCTCTCTCGATGCAGGCGACATCGAGGCCTAGCTGGGCGCCGCGGATCGCCGCTGTGTATCCGCCGGGACCGCCGCCGATGACGATTAGGTCGTGAGTCTTCATCCGATTCGGTTCGCTCTAGGTCCGCGCGCTCGCTTGGCCGGACCGCTCACACCTCGAGCCAGATCCTCTCCGGACTTTCCACGAGATCCTTGATGCGTTTGAGGAAGGTAACTGCTTCCCGCCCGTCGACAATGCGGTGATCGTACGTCAGCGCTACGTACATCATCGGACGTACAGCCACCTTCCCGTCGATGGCCACGGGCCTGTCCTGGATAGCGTGCATGCCCAGGATGCCGCTCTGCGGGGGATTGATGATCGGGGTCGATAGCATGGAGCCGTAGATCCCGCCGTTGGAAATCGTGAACGTTCCTCCAAGAAGCTCGGAGAGCTCGATTTTGTTTTGCACGGCGCGGGTGCCGAAGTCGGCGATTGCTCGCTCGATCTCGGCGAAACTCATGGATTCCGCGTTCCTCAGGACCGGAACGACGAGTCCGCGCCCGCCTCCGACCGCGATGCCGATGTCCTGGTATTTGCGGTACACGATCTGAGTGCCATCGATTCTGGTGTTCACCGAAGGGACGGCCCGCAGTGCGTCTACCGAAGCCTTCACGAAGAACGACATGAACCCCAGCTTGATGCCGTGCCGTTCCCTGAACGAGTCCCGGTAGAGTCGCCGGAGTTCGATCACTGCGCTCATATCGACTTCGTTGAAGGTTGTGAGCAGAGCGGCGTTCTGCTGGGCCGCCACAAGGTTCCGCGCGATGACCTTGCGCATCGGGGTCATCGGGACCGATTCCTCCTCGCGACCCGGAACTGCAATGGAGACAGGTGAAGGCGGCATGGACGGCGGTTTCGGCGCGGGAACCGGAGGAGGCATCGGCGCCAGCCGTGGGGTCCTCGCCGCCTGCACGGCCCGCACGGCGTCCTCCTTGAGCACCCTACCTCCCGGGCCGGTGCCCTCGGCGCTCGAGGCTGGAATGCCCGCCTCTCCGAGCACACGACTTGCGGACGGCATGACCTGAGGCGTCGGCGAGGGCATCGTCGCGTCAGGCTGAGCTGCCTTCGGTCCAGGTGCTTCGACGTCGGCCTCCGCGGGTACCGGACCGGGCTCTCCGCCTTCGTCGATCAGGCCGATTACGTCGCCTACCGCTACATCCGCCCCGTCCGGAGCGAGGATCTTGCCTAACGTCCCGCTCGTCGGTGCAGGAAGTTCCATCGCAGCCTTGTCGGTTTCGATCTCGACGAGAACCTCGTCGATCCTGACGAAGTCGCCCTCGGACTTGCGCCATGCGCCAATCCGGACCTCGGTGACCGACTCGCCGGCTTGGGGGATTCTTAATTCGACAGGCATCGCACGGACCTTTCCTTATTCCGCCGACAGCGCTTCATCAATAAGCTGGCGCTGCTCGTGCTTGTGGCTGCCAGGCGAGCCCGTCGCTGGACTAGCTGATTCCGGTCGGCTGATCGCACGCGAGAAGTTGCCGGGGAAGTGCATTTTCATGTAGCGCCACGCGCCCATGTTGCGAGGCTCCTCCTGGACCCAGACCACTTCTGTGTTCCCGTACGGAGACAGCGCCTCGCGAACCGCCCAGGCATCGAGCGGATACAGTTGCTCGAAGCGGACGATAGCGATGTCCTGCTGAGCGGCCGATTCGCGCGCGGCCTTGAGGTCGTAATAGATCTTTCCGCTGCATGCCAGCACTCTCCGAACCGCACTTGGATCGGGTAGCGTGTCGGGCAGGATGCGCTGGAACCTCCCGCCTGCTAGCTCGTCCAGGCTCGAGACCACCTCTGGATGGCGTAGCAGGCTCTTGGGAGACATCACGATCAACGGCTTGCGCCATGACCTGACCACCTGCCGCCGCAAGAGGTGGAAGTACTGGGCCGGCGTTGTCGGATTGACGACCTGGATGTTATCCTCGGCTGCCTGCTGGAGAAACCGCTCCAGCCGAGCGCTCGAGTGCTCGGGGCCCTGGCCCTCGAATCCGTGGGGCAGCAGCATCACCAAGCCGCTCCACAGGTGCCACTTGTCCTCGCCGCTTGAAATGAACTGGTCGAATATGACTTGCCCCGCATTGAAGAAGTCGCCGAACTGAGCTTCCCACAAGACCAGCCCGTCCGGCCATTCCAAGCTGAACCCGTACTCGAATCCCAGCGGTCCGCCTTCGGATAGCGGGCTGTTGTGAACTTCGAAGACTCCCTGCCTCGGGGACAGGTGCTGCAGCGGGATGTGCGGGAATCCGGTCTCCGAGTCGAACACCGCCGCGTGGCGGTGCGAGAACGTCCCTCGCTCGGTATCCTGCCCTGTGAAGCGTACTCGGTGACCTTCGATCAGCAGGCTTCCGAGCGCCGCAGCTTCGGCCGCCGCCCAGTCCAGGGGGCGCTTCCCTCGCGCCATCTCGGCCCGTCGCTTTAGTAGCCGCTCGATGCGGGGGTCCGGCCCGAGGTCTTCCGGAACCCTCGTCAGCTTCTCCAGGATGGATGCGAGCTGCGGCTTGGGCACACCGGTATCGACTTCTGCGACCTGCGAGTCCGTTCCACGGTTGTAGCCCGACCAGTCGCCTGTAACCTGGTCGCCCACGTGGATGTAGTCCTCGCTCCGGGCCGACGCCAGCTCGCGCTCGAGATGGTCGCGCCTCTCGTTCGCGATTCGGTCAGATTCCTGTGGGGTAACTCCGCCCTGCTTGAGCAGGTGCTCGAGGTACGCTTCGCGAACGGGCTTGCGGTCGGCAATCACGCTGTAGAGCAGGGGCTGGGTGAAGCGCGGCTCGTCGGTCTCGTTGTGGCCTCGCCTGCGATAGCCGTACATGTCGATCACGACGTCGCGCTTGTATTCGGTTCGGAAGTCCACCCCTAGCCGAATCACCTGAGCCGCCGCTTCGGGATCCTCTCCGTTGACGTGCAGGATCGGGACGTGCAGCATCTTGGCGACACCAGAGGCGTAGATGCTGGAGCGTCCCTGCGTCGGCCTGGTCGTGAATCCGATCTGATTGTTGACGATGATGTGGATCGTGCCGCCCACCGAGTACCCGGGAAGCTGGCTCATGTTGAGAGTCTCTTGCACGATCCCCTCTCCGGCAAAGGCGGCGTCGCCGTGCAGGAGGATGCACAGGCCGCGGGTCCGACGGGAGTCTCCCTTGCGGTCCTGACGCGCTCGCACGCGCCCGACCGCAACCGGGCCGACGAACTCCAGATGGCTCGGGTTAAAGCAAAGCGACGTGCGCAGCTCGTCGCCTCGGGAGCCGCGCCACGACCCGCTGTAGCCGAGGTGGTACTTGACATCGCCGCGCCCCTCGTAGTGCTCATGGTCCAGGTCGGCGAATTCGCGGAAGATCTGCTGGGCGCTCTTGCCTATGATGTTGGCAAGGACGTTGAGGCGCCCGCGATGGGCCATTCCGATCACGACATCCGTGACTCCGTGATGGCCCGCCCTTTCGATGAGCAGGTCCAGCAGCGGGATCAACGTTTCGCAGCCCTCCAGGGAGAAGCTCTTCGCGCCGACGAACTTCTTCTGGATGAACTCCTCGAATATCGTGGCGTCAGTCAGCTTCGTAAGGATCCGAAGCTGCCTCGCCTGGCTGAGCTGGACGCGGTTGCCGGACGACTCCATGCGCTTCTGCAGCCATTCGCGGATGCCAAGGTCGTCGATGTGCATGAACTGCACGCCGATCGAGCGGGTGTAGGTTTCGCGCAGGCGCTCGATCACCTGTCTCGGCGTGTTCAGGGAGCAGCCCGAGAGAGTCTCGGGAGAGATCGGCTCGTCCATGTCTTGAGGGTGGATCCCGTAGTACGACGGGTCGAGCTCCTTGGAGACCTTTCTCGTGAGATCCAGCGGGTCGATCCGGGCAACCATGTGGGCGCGCACCCGATACGCACGGACGATCTTGTCGACGCAATGCTGCAGCGCTGCCGACGACGCGCTCGCACTGCTCTGCCGCTCGTCGCGTCGCACCGCCGCCGGTTCGGCCGGCACTGCGGGGCGAGGTGTCGGCGAGGCCCAAGACGGCGGCTGCGTAGCGGATACGGAGTCGGCTGAGATCAAATCGAAATACTCTCGCCACTCCACCGACACGGAATTCGGATCGGTCTGGAACTCCGCGTAGAGATCCTCGACGAAGGCGAGATTAATCTCAGTCGGCCAGTTGCCAGAATTCGACATGCTCGGCACGAGGCGGAATCGCCTCGCAGCTTCCCTACATGAGAATAACCCGTTGGGAAACGCCGCAATCTTCACTGGGCTTCCGGCAACAAACACCGTCGTTGGCCAACGGAGCGATTCGCCGCCGTCTCCGGCCTCATCGCCTGAAACACACGGCCCTTTCTCGCCGCGAGGGAAACTCGATTCGTAGGGCCGGGCTTCCCCGCGGGGCCGAGAAGGGACCGGATTGCCTTCCTACGGAGCTGCGGGCATGCGCAAGACGAACATCTGGCGGGTCCCGTCCTCCATCATGCTTGGGATGAGCAGACTGTCGCCCGTCCGGTTCCAGCGAGGAGCCGGGTCGCAGCGCACGTCTCCTGAGACGCGTCCGAACAGTTCGTATCCCCCCGCTCGGTAAGTCCTGCCGGAGAGTCGGTTGTGGATTACGTAGTGCACCTTGCCGTTCTGCTTGTAGCCATTGGCAAGCCACTCGAGATTCGGCGAGAGCGCGATGTCGCCTTCCGGGTCGGGAAAGAGGTCCCTGTCGCCAATGAGTTCCACCAGCTTCTGCGAATCGACGTCGAACACGGCTTGCCTCTTCGCGATCGAGCCGATCATCCGCGAGCCCGCGTCCCATTCCGGATGGCCTCCGATATGCGTTTCCTGCTGCCGCAAGTCGGTGCCGTCGCGCGCGACTGTGAATGAAGCATTCAGGCGGCCCGGCTTGCGGAAATTCGCTCGCGCGAAGAAGAAAAGCCGCTCGCCGGTCCTGCTCCACAAGGTGTGGTTGATGAACAGCGGCATGGAATCGATCTCTGGCCGAGCCCTGCGGAGCGCCTCGGCTAGCTGGCGGAACGAGACCAGCAGATCCTTCTCCCCGCTCTCGATATTCACCAGGAACACGCCGTCGTCCTCAGGTGCGCTGACGCCGACGGTCCAATCCCAAGCGCCCGGGTACCCTGTCACCAGGCGCAAGCGGGCCATTCTCGCGTAGTTGATGCCAGCGAAATGCTTGCCATCGAAGGAGACCCCTCCGTTTCCGATCGGGGTGTCCTCGAATCGGTACTCGCGGATGCGGCGTCCTTCCGCAATGTCGTACAGGACGCAGAAAACCTTGCCGGTCTCGGGATCGCGGTCGTTGAAGAAGAACTGGTTCTCGGGATCGGCAGGATTCCAGTAGAACATCGTGCCTTGCTGGACATTCCAGCCCCTGGACGTGTCGACCGCGCGAACTTCGTAGTCGTTGTGCGTATCGAGCAGGATCACGTCGGCGACATCGTCCGGTCCGGGCATCCGGTCGACGAAGTCTGTGCGCAGCGCGACGATGTAGCGGCCGCTCGCATTCCAAGGGATGGTCCCGACATGGCCGATGTAGCCGAAGAAGTGGTTCTTCGGGCCGGAAGTGATCTGCTCGCGCTCAATCGTGCCGATGGGATCGGATGGCGGAGGCCCGGAACATCCGAGATACGACACAATTCCCGCGACGCCTGCGGCAATGGCCAACGATGGCTTGAGTGTTCGGATTCGGAGCGGGAGCTGGAGTCTCATGGTGCGCTGACAGATCCAGAATACTGCGGTCGCCATCGCCAGCGAGCATCGGCTGGCCTCCGCGCCGCCTGCGAGATGCCTTTTCGATGCGGATCCGAATACGATGTGAGTTCGGACTGGCGCCTGACGGACAGATCGCGCCGATGTACCGAACAGCCATGCCGTCGTTTCGCATTCAAAATCCCCTCTTCGCAGCCGAGGTCAGGGAGAGTTTTGCGGGCCAGTCGTTCATGGGCTCGATCGGTGCCGAACTGTCTCGCGTTTCCGCCGGGGCGGTCGAGATCGCCTTGCCGTTCAGGGACGACTTGCTCCAGCACCACGGCTACCTACACGGTGCAGTCATCGCCGCGATCGTAGACACGGCCTGCGGGTACTCGGCGCTCACGCTGATGCCGCCGGGTTCCACGGTGCTCACGGTCGAGTACAAGGTCAACTTCGTCTCTCCCGCCGCAGGCGATAGGATCCTGGCGCGCGGACAGGTGCTCAAGCCGGGGCGCCATCTCACTGTATGCTCCGGCGAGGCGGTGACCGTACTCGGCGGAAGCGAGAAAGTCGTAGCCGCCCTGATGGCGACGATGGTTAGGGTCACCGACCGGCCGTAGGTCGGGTGACAGACCGCTCCAGGCTTGCATCCCGAACCGCCGACTTACAAGCCGATCGAGAATCCGTGGTCGAAGCGTCCGTTGAGGGCCGCGCCGATGCTCATCGAGACCGAGACTCTCGAACCGACTCCCAACCCCTCGTAGATCTCCCTCGTCCGGGCAAACGCTTCCGGCATGCCGCCATAGAACGTTAAGTGTCGCGGCGCCACCAGAGCGGCGACATCGGGGAGGTCGGCGTGACGCAATGCGCCGAGCAGCACCGGGCCGTCGGCATGCGAGGCGGGTGCGCGGATCAGTATTGCGTGGGAGATCGAGTCGTCCAGCGCAGCTGCGTACAAGGCCCATCCAGCGGCCTGCCCGATCCCGCTGACAGCGATGCGACGGTCGGCACCTGCTCGGCCTCTAAGCACTGCCACGGCTCCGAGCACGCTGCCGATACGGATCGTGTCCACCGTCCTTCCCGTGTGCATCGCGTTTCGCAACAACATCTTCCAATCGGACTTTGACCAGGTTGCCGCCCCCGTTCCCGGCGGATACACGACCATGACCGGATTGCGTCCGAATCTCGAGAGGTTCCGCAGGAGCCGTCCCACGGCTTGCGGATCCTCGCCGGGCGCAGCAACATGCAGGAGAGCGGGACCCTGCGGATCGTCCGTAACGCGAAGCAGAGCCTCGACTTCTACGCCGCCGTCGTATTCGAAGGCGATGGGTTCGTAGCCGTCCGGCGAGTCCAAGCGCCCGGGTCTCGCGCCGGGCGGCGACACATTGTCTGGAATCGCGTGGAGTACCGCGTCTCGCAAGATCCCCAGGAGGCGCTTGCGCTGAGCGTCCCATTCGCTCTCGCCGGTCCACTTGACCGGTTCGGCGCCGGGAATGAAGAATTCGTGGGCACGATAGTTCCTCGCGTCCGCTGGCGGTTCGCCGCCGAACACCGCGAGGTCGGCCGGTTCGATCTCCTCGTAACTGGTGTCAATCTCGCGCTCCTCGCGCTCCATCAGCCAGCGGTCTAGCCATTTCACGGCTTCCGCACGCAGCAGGTCCGAGTCTTCGTGGCCGCTCTCCACGACAAGGTTGCGGAACTTGTCGGAGACTCCGTACGAGGCGTAGAGCTTCGACATGGCGGCGTCGAACGCTTCGTAGCCCGCAACCGGGAACAACGCGTCCAGCCGTCCGTGCGCAGTGAGCAGCGGTCTTGGCGCAATCAGGGATCCGAGGTGCATTAGGTCATGGCTGCGGAAATTGACCGGATACATGCAATCGCAATGTCGTTGCTGCGTGTTATCCGGCACGGTCACGGCGTACGTGGCGATTCCCATGATCGGGACAGCCGCCTTGATGCGAGGCTCGACGGACGCCGCGAACCAGCTCATGGCCGCACCGCCAGACCGGCCTGTGATGGCGAACCGCTCGCTGTCGATTTCCGGCCTAGTCTCCAAGTAGTCGAGCGCTCGGATGATGTTCCAGACCTCAAGGCCCGCCGGACTGTAAGCCCTGGAGTACCACTCGTACATCTCCTGATTCAGGACGCCGTGGTGCAATCCGGCGGTTTCCGAGATCTGAATCGGATCGATCACCATCGCGGCGTAGCCGTGCCGCGCGAGGGTATGGCCGTGCCTCTGGTAGGACGTCTTGGCCCCGTGCGGGGAATACGCGTGACCGCAGACATAGATCACCCCTGGCACCGGTCCGTCTCGGTCGGCCGGCAAGTATAGGTTGGCGGTCACGTAGACCTTGGGCATGCTCTCGAACGCAATCTTCTCGACGACGTATCCATCTCGCTTGATCTGGTCAGTGATGCGGACGTTCAGCGGCGTCTTCGGGCGGTCGTCCCACAAGCCCAGCATTTCCTTGAGTTCGGACCGCCTCCGGTCCCGCACCGCTTCCCACGCCTCCCGGGACTCGGACTCCGACAGGGCACGATCCGTGATCTTGCGAGCTTCTCCTGCAAGGTAAGCCATGATTCCGTCCCTAGAGCGGTCAGCCCAGCTCGGGCCAGCGCCTGACGGGGCCTGTGCGCACCCTGCAGCCCAGCAGAGGGTTGCGGACACGCAACAGACAAGCAAGGATGCACGGTATCGGACTCTCATCGCGGACTGGCCTAGCCAACGATACCCCATGGCACACGGATCAACCCGCTGTTGACAGGGCTCACGGGCAAGGTGCGGTGACGGTGCGGGGCTCCCCCGCACGTTGCCGAGGGCTGCGGGCCGCCTGTCGCGGTGAAGCGGCCAGCCGGGCGTAGCGTTCCACTTGCGCAAGCGGAACAACATCGCGGCTAAAGCCGCTGTCGACAGGAACTGTCCCGATTCGGGCACCGAGCACGACATAGGGGAGTAGCTTGGGAAGGTCCTAGCGTGGCATGTTCAGGCAATCGCTAGAGTTCGGGAAACGGCAGGCTGGTAGCCCCTCCCGGAGCCGAATCCTCCGGTCACCCGTACGCCTCTCCTGCGAGTAGTCGAAGCCGGGACTCGATCTCGCGTGGTTGCATTCGTCTGTCGGATCTGACGAAGCACCCGTGCACGGCGGTTCGCTGTCACGGCACCTGCATCGTCCCACCGGTCTAGCCGAGCAAAGGCTCGATGCTCTCCCGCACGTTACCTGCTCGCAGGGCCCTAGTCCGGGCGAAAGCCGCCGTCAGGCTCAGGTTGGTTCCAAGATCATCTTGGTATCAGCTCGTTGCGACAGCTGCAAGATCCATGCAAGTCCGAAGCCTAGTGGCTCCCGCCCGCACTGCGGATCGTTCGGAGAAGTCGCATCATCCCCGCGACTCGTTCGGATTCGTCGGCGTAGCGGTTCCGTCGCTCGCCAATGTCCTCCCTCAAGTTGTAGAGCTGCCCGTACGGGATTGTCCGGTCGTAGTCGAACGGATTCCACGCGCCGCCGCCCACGTTCCGTCCCCCGCCGCCCTGGAACATCAGCAGCTTCCAGTCTCCCGCGCGGATTCCGAATCCGCCGCGATAGCCGTTGTGGACCAGGGACGTGCGTGCCGGGAGCTTCTGGTCCCTGTTTGCGAGCGACCCGAGAAAGCTGAAGCTGTCAGGCCCCGCACCGTCGGGGAGCGTCTTGCCGAGCAGATCCGCGAAGGTGGCGAACATGTCCGTCAGGGCCACCAACGTGTCGGATTTTGAGCCCGGTTCCACATGCCCGGGCCAGCGCGCGAGCAGCGGCACTCGCTGTCCGCCTTCGTAGGCTTCGGTCTTCTGGCCGCGCAACGGACCGTTCACTTGGTGCCCGGGCAGGTCCCGGTATACCGCGCCATTGTCACTCGAGAACAGCACGAGCGTGTCATTGGCAAGGCCGAGTTCGTCAAGCGCGTTCAAGACCTGCCCCACGGACCAGTCGAGTTCCAGGACGAAGTCGCCATAGGTTCCAACGCCGCTCTTCCCGCGGAACCTCTCGTTGGGGATGATTGGTCCGTGCGTGTTTCGGTGGGCGAAGTACAGGAAGAACGGCTCGTTGGCCTGTTCTCGGATCCAGGATACAGCCTTCTCAGTGAGCTTCAGTGCGAGTTCCTTGTGGTCGTACAGAGCCCCGACACCTCCGGTGAAGTGGTGGCGGGGCGGAAAGCCGAATCGCTCTAGGTACGAAATGCGGCTCAACCAGCGATCGTCGCGATGCATTTCCAGCGGAGACTCGCGGGTCAGTCCTGCCACCCTATGGTTCTCGATGAAGACGTGCGGTTGCTGTCCGACATGCGGGATTCCGAAGTAGTAGTCGAATCCGACCTCGAGCGGGCCCGGTGCGATCTTGCTGTTGTAATCGACGCCGGCATCGGTCCAATTCTCGCCGCCCGGCCGTCCGTAGCCGAGATGCCACTTGCCGACGATGCCGGTCTTGTAGCCAGCGGCCTTGAGCAGCATTGGGAGGGTGAATCGGCCTTCTTCGATCAGTAGCGGGTCGTCGGACCACACGTTCGCCGTCCCCGCCCAGGTCCGCCAGCTGTAGCGGCCTGTCATGAGTCCGTATCGGGTCGGCGTGCAGACAGGGTGAGGGGTGTGCGCGTCCGTGAACTGCCGCCCTTCCTTCGCCAGGCGGTCAATGTGAGGAGTTTCGTACGCCGTTGCGCCGTACGAGCTTAAATCGCCGAAGCCGAGGTCGTCCGCAAGGATAAGCACGATGTTCTTCGGTTCTTGGGCGGTCAGCGCCGCAACGAGTCCTAGCGCTAGAAGGACGAGTCGCGCCTCGCGAAGTCGTCGCTCGATTGGGAACTGCATAGGGTGCGAACTGCTTCCTCCAGACGGTCGAAACCGGATGGCAGCCTTCCGAGCCCGGTTGCACTGCCCGCATTCCCAGGCGGCTGGTACCACGACGGGAAAGGGGCCTGCGGCAAGGCGCGGTTGAACGGGATCCGATTTGCCTCGCAAGCCAGTCTAGCCGACGGCCGGCTCAGGCGCGGCTCGGTCCCCGCAGGCTGGGCCGGAAGATTCAGTGGTGGGCACGCCCAGACTCGAACTGGGGACCTCCTGCGTGTGAAGCAGGCGCTCTAACCAACTGAGCTACGTGCCCTGCGCTCGTCGATCGCGTGAAGGGAACTGCCGACGTGATTCCGGCAGTCTCGAGTTGCTTCATCCGATTGTACAGCTTCGGCCGACTCACCGCGATCTCGGCGCTCGCAATCTCTGCGGCCGGAACTTCCCTCCCTGCCAGACCAAGGGCAGGCCGATATCTTCCAGGGGATCACGGCTTTCGCTCGTGGCGCCTCTGCGAACGCTGTCGTCCCCCTCGCACCACGGCCGCATTGATGTCTGCTGGTTCGAGTTGCAACAGGCGGCCGCTTTCGCCTTCGCCTTCGTCTCGTGTCCTTCAAGACGCAGACGGCTAGCGTGTCGCACGAGGCGGCTCCTAGCCAGCCCGGGACCGAGTTGAGACCCAATTCCGAGCGCAGCAAGTGAGTCGCCGTATTGCGCATCCGCTGGGAGGGGGACGGGCGGCCAGAGAGGGAACCCGCGCGATTGCAACGTCAACCGACCGCGACGAGTCGAAGGTGCTATTTGACGGACAGCAGGTTCATCTGCTGGCGCGCGTAGATCAGTCTCGGTCTCTGTTCCAGCAGGCGGATCCAAGCACCCCGGGCATTCCCTCGGTTTCCCGAAGCCAGATGCACGCGTGCGAGCATGTGGTAGCCGGATTCGAGAAGTGGCTCCTGCAGAATGGCGCGTTCGATCTCCTCAATCGACTCCTTGCCTGCACCTAGGTCCCACCAAGCGGCTGCGAGCGAGTTGCGATAGAGAGTCTGATTCGGGTCTGAACGAACGGCGCGCTGCAGCGCGCGCAGGCCCTTTTCGGGCGCGCCCGCCAGGACGAGTCCTGTTCCAAGTGCCTCCAGGATGCTCGCGTCCCGCTCGTAAGATGAGGATGCCTTCTGCAGCATTGCGACGCCGTCCTCGATGTCGCCAGCCAGCGTTTCGCTCTGCACGAGACGGACTGTTGCGATCCCCAGGTTGCGGAGTCCAAGCGAGCCGTCCTGCGGTTTCCACGGCCAGAGACGCCCGGGCTGCACTGGGTTTGCCTTCGGAACCGGCCGCCGCGCGATCCGATGGTCGGTAAACGCGCTGTGGCCGCTGTCATGGGACTGCCGTTTGGGCATGTGACATGTGACACAGTCATCCGCGAGCGCTGCGTGGGCGGCTTCAAGCGTTCGTGCGTGGCACGACATGCAACTGCGGCTGATCTCAAGAGCTGGATCCTCCGGCACGGTGTGGGGGTCGTGGCACGTACCGCACCACAGTGCCTGCCCGCTTTCCTAGACACACCGGCTCAGCGCCAGCTGTTCGACGTGGCTGACGACCTGGAACCGTCTCTGCTCGCCCGCATCGTCGAAGCCGCCAACGAAGACCGACCAGAATTCCTCGAGCCGACGGCCCGGCTCGAACGAACCGAATGTCTGTCCGGGATTCAAGACCCGCACCAACCCGGACAGGTGGCACTGCTCGCAAACGCTATCTCGTTCTCGCGGGGCGGCTTTCGCCGGATTGAAGATGGTTCATGACTGAGGTGATGCGAGGTGCGCTTCCGGACGACCGTGGCACCGGTCGCACGAAATCGCCTCGGCCGCGAATCCGGGGTCTTGGTAGCGATTCACCGACGCGGGCACGGGCCGAGGCCGTCCGGCGTGGCACCAGAGACACTCCGGAGTAGCGGGCCGCGTGAAGTCGGGATCGGAATAGCGCTCCATACCGGGTGCCATCCCCCATCTCTCGAGTTCGGTGTAGTACGTGATCGGAGATTGGAAGATCGCATCGCCCACGCGCACGAGGTAACCGAGGGCGGCGTTGCCTGAGCCGATTACGTAATCGATCAAGTAGCTCGCCTCAATGTCTCCCCGCTGGATGCGATGCACCATCCCACCATCTGACAGTTCGATCCGGAACGTCGTGCCCGAGTGGCCGTGATAGTAGACTCCCGAGGGCTGGGCTGAACTGGGACGGCTGATTGATCGGCCCATACCGGTGCGAAGATACTCGCTCACCTCGTTCGGGTGACAAGGGCGGCATTGCTCGGAGGCGCGGAGCGGGAACGCCGCGATCAGGGCTCCCACGAACACGATGGCGGCACCCGCCTGCAGTGCCGTGCGACGACGGAGCCCTTGCCGCTCGGTGACGAAATCGGGTCTTGCCGTGGCCACGCGCTAGCCCTCGGAAATGTCGGCGCTCGATCTGGGTTGCGAGATTGCGGTCATGTCTCGATCAAGAGGCGTGCCGTATAGTAGCGGAGTTTTCGCACACCCCATGTCGCAGTCCCGGCCGACCTTCCAGTCCCACTCAATGCGTCGGAGATGGATTCCGAACACTTCGCGGTGGTCAGCGGGACTTGCTCCACCCATGCTTGGAACTCTACTCCACCCTTTTCTCAGTCGTCTTCCTTCCGCCCTCAGCTCAGCGCCGACCGGCGGAACAGATCGCGACTGCGAGACGAGCTGATTCATTGCAGCTCGTGCGGTCACTTGAGGCTGTTGGCGCGCTCTTCAGGCCAGCGATCGGCCGTCTCTGACGCCGGCGCCACACGGCGTTCTTCCGCCCTCGGCCCGCGGGGCTGCTGCCGCTTGTGCAACGATTGCCGGCGCGTGCCAGCTGCATTCTCTCGAGTATGGATTCTTGGCCGAAGGAATCTGAGCGGGCGGCCCGGTTAGTACCCGAGATACACCGTCTTGTAGTCCGTGTAGAAGTCCAGAGCAACCGGACCTTGTTCCTTCGGGCCGAAGCTGGATTCCTTCGATCCCCCGAACGGCAGCTGGTACTCGACGCCGGCGCTAGGCAGGTTCACTGTGATCAGACCGGCCTCGATGCGGTTGACGTACTCGAAGATCCGCGACACGTCGCGTGTTTGAATCGATGCAGAGAGGCCGAATTCCGTCTTGTTCGCGATCCGCATGCAGTCCTCGAAATTGGCGGCCCGCATCACGCCCAGCACCGGCCCGAACACCTCTTCCCGGGCAATCCGCATGTCCTCGGTCACCCCGCTGAACACCGTGGGCTCAAAAAAGAACCCCTTGGCGTAGTCTCCGTCGGTCAGGATGCGGCCGCCGCATTCGAGCTTCGCTCCTTCCCCCTCCGCGACGCGGCAGTACCTGTCATTCGTATCGAGCTGGTCTTGATCGATCGCCGGACCGATCTGGATTCCCGCTTCCAGTCCGTCGCCCACGCGCAACGCCCTTGTCGCCTCGACGATCCGGGCCAGGAACTCGTCGTGAATCGCGTCCTCGACGATCACCCTACTGGTAGCGGTGCATTTCTGGCCTGTCGAGAACATCGCCGCGTTGACCGTATTGGCGACGGCCTTGTCGAGATCCGCGTCAGCCAGCACGATGGTCGGGTTCTTGCCGCCCATCTCGAGCTGGATCCGGATCCGTCGTGTCGATGCCTGCGCGTGCAGCCCTTGGCCGACGGGCACGGAGCCGGTGAACGACACTGCCTTGACGGGCTCGGCATCCACCATCGCCTCGCCGACTTCGCCGCCGGACCCGCAGATCAGGTTCACCACCCCCCTCGGGATGCCGGCTTCATGGCAAGCCTCTGCGAGCCGCCAGGCGCACAAAGGGGCGGCCGTGGCCGGCTTTACGAGCACGGTGTTGCCAGCGACCAATGCTGGTGCAAGTTTCCATGCCGGGATGGCGCTCGGAAAGTTCCAAGGGTTGATTTGGGCCACCACTCCCACTGGCCTGCGCACCGCGTACATGAACACCCGGTCGCGCTCCGAAGGTACCTGAATGCCCGGGATCCGCGAGCCCTCGCCGCCAAAGTAGCGAAAGATGTTGATCGAGCGCATCGTCTCGCCCTTGGCCTCGGGAAGAGTCTTGCCCTCCTCGCGAGTCATCTCCTGGGCGAGCGAGTCGAGATTTCGCTCCAGGATCTCAGCGACCTTGTATAGGTACGCTCCTCGCGCCGGCCCCGTGAGACCTGACCAGGCGGGGAACGCGTCTTGCGCCGCTTGGGCGGCGACATTGACGTCGGCTTGGTTCGCCTTGCAGAAAATGCCGACACAGTCGTCCGTGTTGGCGGGGTTCAGGTTTTGGAATGTGCGGTCGGACTCGACCCACTCCCCATCGATGTAGTTTGGATACGTTCTCGCTTCGGTCACGCTGGTTGCCTCAGGCTGCCATTCCCCGCCATCTAGGCGATTCAGGGCACTGCTCTTGAAAGTACCCATGATCGCATGCGTCCCTGCCTAGGAGGGAACGCCCAACATCACAGTTAGCACGAGGTGCTTTGCGGGCTTAGGTGCAAATGCAGGGCATGGTGCACTTCTGGCAGGCCACCGCCGCTCCCTGAAACTCCAGTGTTAACCGTGACGTAGCCCTAGGGTGGCGATTCGTGTGCGCGCCCTGCTGCGGTAGATCGCAATGGAGTACGAACTGTACATCATTTCAGGGAAAGTGGCACGCGATCACGTCCACCTGTTCTTGAGTTGCCGGCCATCGCAGGACATCAGCACGATCATGCTGTGGCTGAAGGGGATCAGCTCGCGAGTACTCCATTAGGAGTTCCCACACCTGCGGAAGCAGTTTTGAAGGGCGGCACTTCTGGGCGCGGTGGTACGTGGCAGTGAGTTCGGGGAGCTCGACGGACGAGATGGTCGCCCAGTACATCGAGGCGCAGGAGGGGGAGCCGGTGCACGACGACAGTCGATTCCCAATCGACAACCATTGAATCCACCGTCTATAGACAGTGGCTGTTCACTGTTAAGCGTTCACGGACGGTCAACTCTGCAGGGTCGTAGGAATTAGCCCAGACGTCGACCTACAACAGCCCAACAGCGCGTAGTCGCCGCGAGACGGTTCGCTCGACGAGTTCAAAGTGCGGCACCTCACCCGGCACGTGAATTTCGAGCTCGTTCGTCCATCGATTCCGGTACTGCCGCAATCGTGCGCGATAGCTGGCTGCGAACCGGCCCGGATCCAGATGTCGGTGTTCCGCTTTGGGTATGAAGATTTCGGCTGCGTCGTGCGGTTCGACATTCGTGTCTTCGAATAAGAGCCAAAGATCGAGAAAGTCCCTACACTGCATGCGCTGCATTACGCAGCGCAGCTTCTCGCCAGCTATCTCTGCAAGCGGGTAAACCCGAACGGCATCGATCTCCGGCAGATCTGGCCAGCGCGGCAACAGACTCATGGTGTCCACGTTGAGGACGAGCTCGTCGTCTGCGATATCGAGCTTCAGATAGCGCTGGCGGCCCAGCGGGCCCTGATAGGCAATGCGCTTCGGCTCGTCATCGGTCAGGCTCAGCCCGTCGACCGCTCCGGTCACCGCGGTGAGTGCCGCCTCGATCGTCGCGTACGCGCCTTCGAGGTCGTCCTCGACCACCGAGAAATCCAGATCGGCGGAATAGCGATAGTCCTCGAAGTAGCAGAGTCTTAGTGCGGTGCCACCCTTGAACACGAGGCCATGGCCGTCGTCCAGCGCCCCGAGAGCCGCGATGATGTGTGCCAGCACGTAGTCCCGCTCCACGGTCGGCGCCGGTACACCATCACGCGCCGCCTGCCGGGTGATTTGTGCCCGATTACTCATTGGCCGATCACGGCCTGCAACTCCTCAACGGTTCGTGGCCAGCGAACGCGCCACCGGCTATCCCGCCAGACAGTGGGCTCATCCGTTCCGGGTTCGAGATCTAGGTCCGCGGTGATGGGTTTGATGGTCCGGAGCGCTCCCGCGAGCGGCTCCAGTGCCAAGGCATCGGCGAGTGACCCCAGTCGCCGATGCGCCGCCGCCCAACCCAACCGACGTGCATAGTCTATGAGAGTCTCGGCGTGCAGTTTGGGTGCGGCCGCGGCGAAGGCTTCCGCCAATACCTCGACCCCGCCCACGAGCCGCGGACGCTGTGCGGCATCCAGGACGGTGCGATGCCGATCGGAGACGTACGACATCCCCCACGGCACCCGCCCTACATCGAGCTTTTCGGTCGATTCGATCACAATCTGTAGCGGACGGCCAGAAAGCGTCTTGGTGCGCAACCGGCGTTCAGTCGCGATCTGAATGGACCGTGCGGGGTGGACCATCAAGTCGTGCTCGTAGAGAGCGCTTCGATACGCGATACGGTGCGGCAGGCCTTTCAGAGCCGCGCCGACGCACAGGGCGATGTCTTCCGCAGCGGCCGGTGTGCCGAGCACGCCCAGTTGACGCACGGCGTAGTGCCCGCGCCGGACACGATCGATCAGGCCGGCTTTCTCCATGCGCTTGAGGAGGTTTGCGGTGGCCGTCTTCGACTTTTCGAGACGCTTCTCCGCTTCCTCGAAGGTGAAAGTCGAGCGGCCTTCCGCGATCAGCTCATTTGCAAGCGCCAAGCCTTGTTGTGGTGAATTGAATCGCATAACTTACGGATAACGTGAATTACGGACTATTCTACACTATCTGTGAAACAGCGCGATATTCACTCTTCCGGTGAATAACGTCCTGTAAGAAAGCAACCCTCGATGCGCTCGGCGCACTTGCGATCCGCTCGTAGGTGGATTTGATCAACCCATCGATCATGTCCGCCCCCTCATTGGAAAGCCGTGGATCTGAATGCAGAAAAGCTGAAATCTGCGCGAGCCGCTCAGCCGCCATCGTCCGCGACCCGGCCACGAAATCCGCCGGATTGAGCCCGGACCAGGCCGCGAGTTACGCCAGGCTGCCCGCATCGGGCCGCTGCCCGGTGCGCATTCTGGAGAGCGTGCTTTCACTCACTTCCGTTTCCACAGAGACCTCTTTCCAAGTCTCGCCGCGCGCGATTCGGGTCCCATCCGGCGCGCTGTAGAAACCCTCGAGATCGAATCGCTTTGTCTTCTCAGCCATTTATCACTCACCGGTCTACACAGCAAATTCCCAGGTGCCAGCTTTCGCATACCAACGTCGACACCCCAGCTCGTCACAAGACTTGTCATCAAACTCGGCCTGGCGTCATCACGATGAAGGTCAACCGCAAACCCGTGCGGTTCCGCCAGCGTTGCACCACCGGATTCGAGATCAAGACCGCCTCTATCGAACAGGACGTGCCGATCGAGCCGGATTTCGCGCCTTTCTCGTACTCGGCCCCGGTCAGCCGAAAGTCGTCGGTTACGAGGACTGCGTGAACCTGCGCGAGGACCGCAGTTTCGAAGCCACCCCGTGCGTTGACAACTCATGGGCGTACTCGCACCATCGGTTGAGGCGGCCATGCGAGAGCTGGAGGCGACCTTCGCTCCGTCTCGGGTCGTCGCCGAGCCGGACGCTCAGCGAGGCGCGCACGCAATCGTCGGACAGGTACCCTTGGGGCCGCCCTTCGTCCAGGCCGAGACCTGGGTCGATGCCCATCTCCCGGAGCTACTGCCACCAGTCGCGGCAAGGCCGTGCGGATTGCGCCACCCGTCCCGCTCGCACAGACCGCGTCCCAGAGCCGCCCGCGACAGCTCCCCACGCCGCAACTCCCGGCGCAGCCACTTCACCGTCTCCGGCTTCAAAATGCGGAGCCTTACCCGCACTGCTTCCGTTCTACATCGAGAGCAGTTCCTGTGTTAACGGTGATTTCGGCCGCTAGCCGGGGGGGCGGTTCCGCCTGCTGTCTGGGTACACTGGTCGAACATGAGCGAGTCGCCGCTTTCGAATGTCGCCTTGGTCACTGGAGCGTCGCTCGGGATCGGCGCGGCCACCGCCGTCGAGTTCGCACGGCGCGGATCCGCGGTGGGTGTGCACTTCAATGCGAGCGAGCGCGAGGCACTCGATGTTGTCTCCTCGATCGAATCGCAGGGCGGTGTCGCTGCGGCTTTCCAGGCGGATCTTTCCGACGCCGCGCAGTGCCGCCTGCTTGTTGAGAGCGTGCTTGGTCGCTTCGCGCGAATCGACACCCTGGTTAACAACGCGGGCTCGCTGGTAGACCGACGTCTCCTCGCGGAAATCGACCAGGGCTTTTGGAACGCGGTCATGGATCTGAACCTGGCGAGCGTGCTGTGGGTCACACAGGCTGCGACCGCCCACATGCGGGAACGCGGCTCTGGCGCCATCATCAATCTCGGTTCGATCGCTGGACACAACGGGGGCGGCTCGGGAGCCATGCTTTACGCCACAGCGAAGGCCGCTGTGACCGGCATGACCAAGGGACTGGCGAAGGAACTCATCGCCGATGGAATTCGCGTCAATGCGGTCAACCCGGGCGTCATCCTAACGCCGTTGCACGAGAGGTTTTCGAGCGCCGACCGCATGCGAGACATGGTGTCGCAGATTCCTCAGGGAAGGGCGGGGGAGGCAGCAGAGGTGGCAGGCGTGATCGCGTTTCTTGCCAGTGACGCCGCTTCCCACATCGTCGGCGAGTCGATCGAAGTGAACGGCGGGATGCTAATGGACTAGGGCCTGCACCGGCTTCGTTTCGCTGATACCGCCTCTCAGGTTCCCGTCGGTCAGCTGCATTCAGACTCGGCGACGCTACTCCACTTTCACGAAGATTGCGCGGAAGGCCCGGGAGCCGAATCCGCGACGGCTGTTCGTCATCGCTGGGACAGCTCGCTGTACAGCGGCTTGGGGATTCGTGTCGAGAGCAGACTTGCGCGACTCGCCCATCGCTGACTTTGCAGTGAACTGCGCGGCAGGGGCCGAGTTGCGATCAGCCATTGCCTCGGCCAACAGCGGCCTCGCGGCATGAATCGAATCGGATATCCTTCCTCAGGTCTGTTACGAGGCGCTGTCGCCCGGTTCCAGCTCCAGCCTGGCTGACAGGGCGGCGATGTCTTCCGGGCCTATCCCGCAGCAGCCACCGACGAGGGTCGCACCTCGCTCGACGCAACGGACCGCGGCTTGGACGAATTGCTCGGCCTCGAAGTCTGTGCGCTCCTGGACCGTAGCTTCGTTGTCAAGCGTCCAGTCGGCAGGCACATCGAATCGGTTGGGGTACCCGCCGGTGGGCTTGTCCGTCAGCTTGACCATCTGCTCGACGCCGGCCTCGATGGCGTCCGGGTGTGTGCAGTTGAACAGAAAGCCGTCGAGTTCCAGGTCGTCAAGCGCGCGGAACGCCTCTTCGATGCTCTCTCCGCTGCGCAGACCGGTACCGGGTTGCTCGTTCAGGGTCCAGGATACGTAGACAGGCATGCCGCGGGCGGCCCGAACGGCGAGGGCCGCCAACGCGGCGTTCCGCGATTCGCGGATGCTCGACATCGTCTCGCAAAGGAACAGATCGACGTACGGCTCCAGGACTTGGGTCAGCGCCGCATAGATCGGTCGCGCCTCGGAATCGCCGATCACCATGTCCGACCTGTAGCTCTCTTCCAATGGCGGCAGGCCGCCTGCCACCAGAATGCCCCCTCCGGCCCCATCCGCGGCTTCGCGGGCTAGGCGGCCTGCGAGTGCAGCGAGTTCGACGTAGCGGTCTGCCAGACCAGCCTTGCGCAGATAGCTTGGCACGCATGAATAGGTGTTCGTAGTGACGATTCGGGCGCCTGCCGCGATGAAGTCACGGTGCGCCTCGACCACGGTACGAGGCGCTTCGAGCAGCGCCCCCGCGGACCAAAGCCCGGTTCGAGACGCAACGCCTCGGCGGATGAGCTCTCGTCCCATCCCGCCATCCATCACAGTAATCGCGCGATCCCTTCGAATCATTGGTGCTCGTTCATCGCATCGGCTGCCCTCCGAACTGACCCGCGAACTCTGGTGCAGGAGGACAAGTTCGGGCGACTGCCCATCAAGCAGATGCTACCAAGATCACAATCCTAGCGGCCTGCATCGCGTCGTAGCCCGTGCATTCGTGTGGATTGGCGCGGTCTCTGGCACCGGATCGCTCCGCAATGCGCCAATGCTCTAATCGCTCGTGAAACGGATGCGACTGTCCCGGTCCCCGGATGATGCCGGAACCCGCATCGGAAAACACTTGTCAACGCAGGGGCTCTCGGCCGCCTAGCCTGAATTCCCAACACAAGGAATTGATGTGCATCGCCCGAGCGATCTGTGTTCCGAGGAATCAGGATGCTCTCCGATCTCACTTGAAGGCGAGCCGTAGCAGGCGGTTTTCCAGCCATGGGATCGGAACGGCCCCGTCGGCGAATCCAGCAGCAACGAGGAGCGGATTGTGGGCGCGGCGGCCGAAGCGCACCTCGATGCGGTCGAGCCCGATGTCGACGCGCGCGCTGGCCTGGGCGAACTTGCGGAACAGCGTGCGGGCGCGAGCGGTGGCGTAGTCGCCGCCGATGGTGCGGGCCAGCATGCGGTAGAGGGTGCTCGCCATCAGCGTGAGCTGGAGGTCGGCGTCGACCTTCATGGGAACTTGGGAGGAGAGTGCGTCCATGTGGAAGAAGTCGATGGCGTCGGCGATCGCATTCTCGACGAGCATGCGGCGGGCGTAGCGGTCGACGAGGGCGGCGAGAGGTTCGTTGGGGCGGTTGGTGAGCAGCAGGATGGGCTTGTCGTGGCCGAGGTCGAGGACGGCGACCTGGCGGAGGGTGCCGGGGAAGCCGGGCAGGGCGAGGGTCTGGTCGAGAGCGCGCGGGTTGCGGTAGCGGCGGCCGATGTTGGCCAGGCGCAGGCGCTGCCAGTCCGCGTCGGGCGCGGCGCGGACGGCGGCGAGAATGTGCTTGGTGCGGCGGCGGAGAGTGAGGAAGCCGATGCCGAGGCGGTCGAGTTGGGCGAGGCAGGCGTGGGTGGTGAGGGTGCTGTCGAAGACGAGTTCGCGCGGGTAGTTGCCGGACTGGTCCTTCCAGGCGGCGGCGAAGCGCAGGATCTCGTCGTTCTGGTCCTGCTTGCGGACCTTGGCGTTGGAGTAGCAGAAGACGCGCGAGTCGGCGTCGCGGGCGAGGAAGGCGAGGATGCCTTTCTGGCGGCGGCTGCGCTTGGAGATGTAGTGTTTCTGGACCAGGGCGTCGTCGCCGTGATAGGGGATGGTGTGGAAGTCGAGGTCGAAGGAGTCGCCGCGGGGGAGTCCGGAGGCGTGGACGGCGTCGAGCCAGAGGCGGGACAGGCGGGAGTGGGAGCGAGGGTCGATGCGGCAGGAGTATTCGGTGAGGGTGGAGCGTTTGGGGACGGCGTTCAAGCCGCAGAAGAGGGCGAGGCCGGGGTCGCAGGACTCGGCGCCGACGTGGGACTTGCGGGCGATGCCGTAGAGTTTGAGGGCGAGCAGGGAGCGGAAGGCGCAGTCGGAGGGGATGCAGGCGCTGCCGGGCATGTCGGCTTGGCGGAGGATGTCGTCGCAGGGGAGGCGGGCGAGGAGGGGAGCGAAGAGGAAGAGGCCGCCGAAGGCGGTGCGGAAGGAGCGGGGCTGGAGGTCGAGTTCGCGGCGGTCGGCGAGGGGGGCCTGGAGGGGGCGGGCGGCGAGGAGCTGCTGGGGGGAGCGGCGGGGGAGCTTGGGGATGCCGGCCTCATGCAGGACCCTGGCAACGAGGCTCTTGCTGGCGGAGAGGTTCTCGCGGGCGAGCTGCGCGACGATTTCGAGGACGGAGAGGCTGCGCTGGCGGCGCAGGTCGAGGATGCGGCGGTCGCGCTGGGCGGAAGCCGGGGGAGGGGGGTCGGGCTTGCGGCCGGGCAGGGAGGGGAGGAAGAAGTCGCGGTCGGGGCGGATGCGGAAGTCGCGGCAGAGGTTGCGGAAGGAGCCGAGGGAGTAGCCGAACTTGAGGGCCGCCTCGGGGAGGGAGAGGCCGTCGACGCAATGAGCGCGCAAGGCTTCGTACTGGCGGTGGCTGGGGTTGCGGGGCAGGAGGAAGTGGCGGGCGAGGTGTTGCATGGAGACTCCGGGAAATATGGACTGACCATCACTATATCAAAATGAGGGAAGCAGAGGCAAGCGGAGATCGCCTGGCGGGGAGTAGGGGGCAGGTTTGGACAGGAATCCGGGCAATCCGGCTATATATCGCAAGCACTTATGGACTGACGGGGCCTGGGCGAGCCGGACGGGGAGCTCGGGAGGAAGGATTCAAATAGAATCGTGGCACTAATTCCTGATTCCTCGATATAAGAGGTCGATCTAGGGGATTCGCCTGCCTTCAACAGCACGAAACTGGCAGTCTTGGGCCGTTTTCCGAACCAGCCAGCAGAGGATGTCCCATACCATTCCCCTGTGTTGGGAATTCAGGCTAGCCGAAACGCGACAAGCCGGGCTGGCTCGGCAGCCCCGCCTACTCCGATCACCAAGAACTGCAGCCCGTCTGCAATGTAGGTCATTGGGGCCGCGTTGTGGTGGCGTCCCGGCAGTTCGTGCTCCCACAGCGTCTTGCCAGACGATTTGTCGTACGCGCGCACGAACGAAGGTTCGCTGGGATCGCCTCGGTCGCCGACGAAGAGTAGAGTGCGCGTAATTAAGACGCCCGCCGCGTTCGGGTTGCCGAGCGCGGGCAAGCCGAGATCTTTGAACTTGCCGCGCTCTCGCGGACCGTTCCCGTGCGGCGTCTGCCAGGCGATCTCGCCGCGATTCATGTCGTAGGCAGTCAGCGTGCCATACGGCGGCTTGACCACCGGCAGGCCGCCAATCCCAACCTGGAAGAACTTGTGCTCGTAGTCGTATCCGCGAACCTCGGGATTTTCCACCGGACGCATTCCCACCACGATGTACTGGCGGCGGGAAGACACGTACAGGTAGCCGGTTTCAGGGTCGAAGCCCGAGCCGCCCCAGTTTGCGCCGCCGCCCCATCCTGGAAGCTGGATCGTCCCCTGCCTTGACGGCGGCGTGAATAGCGGCCCGAGGCGATACGGCTTGACAGCCTCCAGCGCCAGGGCCTTGATTTCAGGCGTGAAGTCGACGAGGCTCTCCTCGCTGATGCCCTGCATCTCAAAAGGCGGCGGCTTGGTTGGGTGGGGCTGCGTTTCGGCCACGACTTCGAACTCGCTTTCCGGAACCGGCCGATCTTCGATGGGCCATACCTGTTCCCCCGTGCGCCGGTCCAGGACGAACAAGTACCCGGTCTTCGTCACTTGCGCGAGCGCCGGGATTTCGCGCCCGTCCACTTTGATGTCGATCAGGCTCGGAGCGGCGGGCAAGTCCCAGTCCCAAACGTCGTGTCGAATCGTCTGGAAATGCCAGACGCGCTCGCCCGTCTTGGCGTCCAGGCAAACGATGCTGTTCGAGAACAAGTTGTCGCCCGGCCGAAAGCCGCCAGCGAAATTGAACGTCGGGCTTGTAACCGGCAGGTAGACGTAGCCGAGTTCCTCATCCGCGCTCATCATGGACCAGACGTTCGTGTTGCCCATCCACTTCCACGAGTCGCCCTCCCACGTGTCGTTACCAAACTCCCCTTGCTGTGGCACGGTATGAAACACCCAGAGGCGCTTCCCCGACCGGACGTCGTAGCCGCGAACGTCCCCGACCGGCCAGTTGTCTTTCCAACTCGCACCGCCACTGCGAGTGGACCTGCCAGGAGGGCCGTCGGCGATCTGGTTCCCCACTACCGCCACGTCGCCGATAATCGTCGGCGGCGCGCTGCAGTTGACCAACGTGCGAATCAGAGGCCGCCTGGAGCCCTGCGTCAGATCGGTGCGTCCGTTGTCGCCGAAGCTCTGGATCGGATTGCCGGTTTCGGGGTCGAGTGCGACAAGATAGCTGTCCCCGGTACAGGTTAGGATGCGTTCTTCCCTGCCGTCGGACCAGTAGGCAAGACCTCGCGTCGCGAACCCGAATATGCCAGGTCGTCCCCACTCAGCGGTTCCCGGGTCGTGGGTCCAAAGCGTTGCGCCCGTAGCGGGATCGATGGCGGCGACTCCGCTGAAATTCGTGCGGATGAACAGCTTTCCGCCGACCATCAGTGGCGTGGCCTTGAATCCGTCGGGGAATCTTCTGCGCTCGGCCGGTGTCGGAGCCTCGCCGGGTTCCTCGTCGGGCTCGATGTAGTTGGAGTTGTCGAACGCGTCCCAGACCCACGCGACTTCAAGGCTGGATACGTTGGAACCGTCGATCTGATCAAGCGGAGAGTATTTTGACGCTGCGAGGTCGCCCGAGTACTGCGGCCACTCGCCGCTTGCCGGGGAGTATCGCCCGCGCGACTCGATCCAGCGTCTAAGGGCCTCGCTGTCTGGAACAGGTGTGAAGAACGGGCCGCGGTGCAAGGTCTCGGGGATGCTGCGCGCGCCTTCTGGCGGGGTTGCCGGTGCAGCTTCCGGCTTTTCGGAATTCTTGTCGCCGAGCACATACTTGCTCAGCCAGGCAACGTCTACGACGTCGATACCCTGCCGCTGCTTCTCCTGGATCAGCCAGTGCCCGCGATCGTTCCAACTCCGGCCGCCACCTGGCTCCAAATGGCAATACAGGCAATCCTTGGCTCCAAACTGGGTAGCCATCGCCAGAAACTCGGGATTCGCGCGCGCGGTCGCGCTAAGGGCTAGTAAGGCTAGCGTGGCGAGTAGCAATCGCATGGCGTATTCGGCAGTATACGAGGAACTCGAGTCTGTAAGCGGGCGCGGCCGTCGGGCGCTAGAGCCCAGTGCGCCCGGCACGGTGGCGGTGCGTAAAGGGCAGAGACAGCGTGGCGGACTCTTGCCTCTCCTCTTGGCGCCCGGAACGGCCTCGACCGCCCCGAACAGGCGGTTCGCCATCAATGAATGCCGGAATGCCGGCCCGGGAGGGGTCGGATTGGCAGAACGATTGCAGGTGCCAGGCGACGGTCCAATCACAGGAGCGGCCAAGGGACATCTGGTGGGGATCGCTACCGCCCGCGCACAACGAATTTCCGCTCTCCGAAATCCCGAATCCGCCTTGGGCCGCGGCTACTGGCTGACTCGGCAGCGCCGCCTGCGCGTTTCCGGCTTCCTCGTGCGTTCAGCAGGACTGACGAGTGAATTGTCTCGCGTCAGGCTTTGGCCCTGACGTAGGCGTCGCGCGTGGCCTCCGACTCGAAGTAATGAATTGTACCGTCGATCTTGGCTCGCACGGCATGCGCTGGATCGATATAGGTTCCGGTCTGAGGGTCTTGGACGAGCTTTCTGCTGCCCGGCATGTTCGCCTTTTCCTGCTGCCCGGCAGCCGCCTTGAATCCCATGGAGCGGGTGATGACCCTTCCGACCTCCCTGACGATGTTGCGGATGATCGCCAAGCCGATTATGCCTATTACCAGGAATAGTATGTTTCTCAGCACGACGTTTCGATCTCCTATGTATCAGGAAAGGCGCCTGGCTGAAGGCCAGGCGCCTTTCCTGATACGGTTCATCGGCCGGAGCCGCAAGGCTCGCAGTTACCTGTTTCTCCTCTTCTTCGGCTGCTCGAACGTCGTCTCGAGCTTGCCGCTTAGGCTCTGCACCATCGCCTGCGCGCTGGCCGCATAGGGTCCCGCCGGTTCGAGAACCAAGTACTTCTGGTACGCCTCGACCGTGCCGGGGGCCGGGATCACCGAACCGTCTTCCTTCATCTGGGCCGTGCCGACGAGCACGGTCGCTAGCTGGTAGTACGCATTGGCGAAGTCGGGCTGAGCCTCGGTGGCCTTGGTGAACGCGCTGATCGCTCCATCCGTGTTCCCTGTGTTCACCATCACGGCTCCCAGGTTGAAGTAGTACGTGCCGGCGTTTTCCGGGGCCATCTCCGCAGCCTTCTCGAGTTCCGCCGTGCCCTCGTCGATCTTTTGCAGGCGGATCAACAGAAGGCCGAGGTTGTTGTGGTAGGCCGGGTCCGGCTTCAAGGTGATCGCCTGCCGGTAGGCATTGATCGCGTCCTCGCCGGCGTGCTCCCGCGCGTCTCCTGTCTTGGTCGTCACGAGCCCGCTCAGCGCCTCGGCCATGTTGCCCCAGATCACGTCCTGCTCGTCGTCGATCTCCGCTGCTACCTTGAAGTGCTGGACCGCCACCGCGTAGTCCTTCAGCCGCTTGGCCTCCATCCCGGCGTTGAACGTGTCGTTCAGCTTCTTGTTCTTGCTGATCTGCTGCTGGCGCGACTTGAGGGCCTTTTCGTAATTCTTGCGCTGCTCCTCGCTCATCGCGGAGAGCTGATCCTTCGTCGGTCCGGAACCCGACTGCGCGGCCTGGCTTTCCCGCTGGATCTCGCCGAGGTCGAAATCGAGCGGCTTCTCTTCGGAGAGCTTCACTTGGTAGCCGTTGACGCTGTAGACCTGCTTGCCTTCGATCTCCAGCCGCACGGCGTACTGGCCCAGGGGAAGGCCGGCGTGGAAGTAGTTTCCGCGCTTGTTGGTCTTCACCTTGTAGTTTCCTCGTACCCCGACGCGCTCGATATAGATCATGGCGTCGCGCACGCCCTGTCCGTTGGCGTCGATGACTTTGCCCCGCACCGATCCCACCTGGGCAACGGCGCTCGTGGCGAGCAGGGCGAGGGCTAGCGTCGCTAGGACGCAGTGGCGAATCATTTTGCTTGGCATGACAGCGGAGTCCTTTCGATCAGATCGCTTACCGTAAAGGTAAGCATACAGTACCGCAGAGGTGTGTTGGACGGCAACAGTCCAGGCATTTTGCGCCCGAACCCTCCAGTCTCTCCTAAGGTGCGTGCGAAACCCACCTTCCTCCCCTAAGAAAGACGCGATGAGCCCTGACGATGGTTACCCCTCGGCCCCCGTCCCCGTCGGCGATTTGGATCCGGAAGAGTTCCGCCGCGCCGGCCATGAACTGATCGATTGGATCGCGGACTATCTGGAACATCCCGAGCGCGTGAGCGTCCTGCCCGATGTCCAGCCCGGCGCCTTGCTCGACAAGCTGCCGGTCGACCCTCCGGCCACCGGCACGGATCCCTCCAATCTGCTGTCGGAATTCGAGAGAGACATCCTCCCGCACGCGGTTCACTGGAATCATCCCGGCTTCATGGCGTACTTTGCGGCGGGCGGGTCCAGTCCCGGAATCCTCGGAGAGGCGCTCTCGGCAGCGCTGAACAACGTTGGCCTCCTGTGGCGCTCGTCGCCCGCCTTGGCCGAGCTCGAGCAGACGACCCTGCAATGGCTGGCCCGGCTTCTCGGACTGCCTGATTCATGGTTCGGAATGATCCACGACACGGCTTCGACCGCGAGTTTCCATGCGGTCATCGCCGCTCGGGAGCGAGCCGGCTCGGCGGCCCGTGCATCCGGTTCGCGCCTCGACCTCAATCGAATCGTCATCTATGCGTCCGATCAAGCCCACTCGTCGATCGAGAAGGCCGTCGCGGCCTTGGGGCGAGGATCGGGCGGCTGCCGCAAGATTGCCAGTGACGGGAAGTTCGCGATGCGGCCCGACGCCCTTCGTCAAGCGATCGCGGCGGATCTGCGTGACGGCTTGGCGCCGATCGCTGTCGTCGCGACGGTTGGCACAACCCCGTCGACGGCCGTGGATCCGGTGCAGCAGATCGCCGACATTGCGGCCGAGCACTCGCTCTGGCTACACGTCGACGCCGCGTACGCCGGTGCGGCCGCGATCCTATGCGAGCAGCGGCATCACTTCGCGGGATGCGCGCGCGCCGACTCATTTGTCGTCAACCCGCACAAGTGGCTGTTCGTGCCGATGGACCTCACGGCGTTTTACACGTCCAGGCCCGAGCACTTCCGCAACGCGCTATCGCTCGTGCCTGAATACCTCCGCAGCCGCCAGGATCCCAGGGCGGTGAACTACATGGAGTACTCAATTCCCTTGGGGCGGCGGTTCCGGGCCTTGAAGCTCTGGTACGTCTTGCGATCGTTCGGCTCGGACCGCATCGCGGGCACGATTCGGGAGCACATCCGCATCGCGGGCCTGCTTGCCGAGTGGGTCGATGCCGCGCCTGAATTCGAGCTCCTCGCTCCCGCGCCGTTCTCGCTTGTTTGCCTCCGATACCGGCCGCCCGGAGCCAGCGACTCCGAAGCGAACGCGGCGAGCGAGCGATTGCTCGATGCCGTGAACGAAACCGGGGAGTTCTTCCTCTCCCACGCCGTGCTCGCGGGCCGATACGCGATTCGGGTCGCAATCGGAAACATCGGCACCACCGAAGATCACGTCCGACGCCTGTGGAATCTGCTGCAGACGCACGCTCGACAGCAATCCGAATCGGATTGAGCCCTCTTGCAACGGCTGGCCGGACGATAAGAGGTGTACAATCCATGCGGGAAGGCAGAATGAGCATGCGAACGGCACACCCCGCTTTTTTCGTCGCAATTGCGGCCGCAGTCCTTATGGTTCCGGCTGCCCTCGCGACTGTCGAAGAAGCCCGAGATCTGGAACGGTCCGGCGATCCCAAGGGCGCTCGCGAAGTGCTCGACGGACTTGCCGAATCGTCCCCTGATAGCGTCGAGGTCTTGGAAGCGCGGGCTTCTTTCCTAGACCGCTACGGGGATCCCGAGGCCGTCGCGGCGTACGCCGCCGCACTTAATGCGGTCGGTGACTCAAACGCCGCTCTTGCCTCGAGCCTGCGCCGCCGCCTTGCCGTGTCGGCGCTGATGCACGGCGATTCCGAGGCGGCCCGTAGTGCGCTCGGGGCGATGCGCGATTCGGGCGATGGCGGTTGGGACGGCACCGGATCGATCCTGGATCCGGCTCAACCGACCGCCGCCGCCGACGTAGTGGCTGTCCCTGGCACCCTCAACTCGTTTCGCCGTATGGCCGCACTCTCGACGGACATGCACGTCGACGAGACACTGCCGTCGCTGGGGCGGACGATCTTCACGGGCGGGTACCACGCCTCCCGAGGAAGCGGCGCCCTTGAACCCACGGAGTACCTCAAGCTCTTGAAGCAGTACCTCACCCAGGCAAGGGAACTCGAGGTCTTCGCCGGCGACGACAATGCGATCGACGTGCCGGTCTGCGAGTCGGCTGAGACCGCCCAGCTGCTCAAGATCATCGGCTATCGCCTGCGCGGCGAGTGCGGGCCCGAGGCGGTGCTCGAGACTGTCAATCCGTCCCGCGCGTTCCTGGCGATCGACTCAGCGTTCCCTCTGGCTGACCTCGAACTCGCGTTCCGTCGCGGCGAGGAATTCCACTACCGCTTCGGACCGACAACCCTTCCCGTCCTGTTCGGACGCGACTACTGGCTCAGCGCGGCTAAAGCGACGAGGGAGAGCTTTCTCGACACGTTCATTGACGATCCTGGACTGGCGAGACTTTACGTCGCACTGCACAACCTCCATCGGCCTACGGCGAACGCGCTGCAGGAAACCGTGCCGGTCGAGCGGCTGAAGGACTACGCGCCAGTCCTCGATTTCTACGGAGCGATGTTCGAGATTCGCGACGGTCGGGCCATCGTGCCGGGCGGGGCCCGAGCCGTGCCGGCGTGGGAGAAGCTGACGAGAGCCCAGACCGCCCAGGGGGGCCGGTTCTTCCAGCAGCTGATCGAACTGGACGACGGCTGGCTGGCGGCGTTCTACGACGCGCTGGCTAGAGTCCAGGGCGACGCGGCCCGGGCGTATTTCCACGACCCGCAGCGCATCGACCGCTTTTACGCCGCAGTGCGAGGCAAGGTCACGAGTCCCGGCCCGGCGCGACCGATCTTCCGCGCCAGCGCCGACCTGCTGCTGCTATCGACGCGGCTAGACTTCAGCTCCGGCGGCCAGCCCTATATTCCGGGTGGCATCGCTCCGTGGAGGGATCTCTTCGTCAAGCACCCCCACGGGAAGTACGACGGCAAGCTCACCGAGTCAGCGGTCGGCTGGAAGGATGCCGACGACGTGATCGAGGCGATGTTCGCGCTCTGCCGCAAGGCAATCGAGAACGAGCCGCTACGGATTTTCCTGTCCGTCTCTGACATGGAGCGACACCGCTCACAGCCGCTATCGCCCGAGGCGGTAAAGCGCCTGATCCAAGCCTATCCCGTCCACGGCGAGCAGTTCGCCCTGTACAACGACTCTCCGGACATCCCCGAGTCCACCATTGCCGCCCACCTCGATACGATGGCGAGCCTGGACAGGATCAGCAACGCGTTGCGGCGCGCCGATGCAACCGGCGTGCTGCAAGCGCATCTGGCAATCTGGCAGGCCCTGCGCCGCAACGGCTCGATCCCTCACGAGAATGCCGATTCGTCGATGCAGGCGATTCTGTCGGCGTCGAACGGAACTGTCGACCAGCAGGCCGTTTTCGAAGCGGGCCGCGCCGGGGTCGTCGCGTTGCTGGAAGCCGCCGGGCGCGATCCTGGCGAAGCGCCGCAGCAGGCACTGCTCGACCTGCTTGTCGGCGAGCCCGGTCCCGGCGAAGAGAAGGCACGCCAGGAGATCATGGACGGTCTCAATCAGCTGCTGACGCTCCAGCGGCTCGTTCCGCTCGAGACGCTCTTCGACCTAGCCGACCATCTGGAGCGAGTGTCGCGCGGCGAGGCCTTCAACGTGGCGATGGCGAACCGCCTCTCCGAGAGCATTTCGGACATCCGCCTGCCCCGGTCGCTGCTGTCCGTCGAGGAATCCAACGCAATGGCCCGCGGTCATTGGGTGGAGCGCCACATCCAGCGGCAGCGCACGCTCAATCTACGGCGGGCCGTCGACCGCGCGCAGGGCAATCCGAGGAGGCTTCTCGCGATCCGCGGCGAACTGGCGCCGATGCTGCGGGATTCGCTCGTGGGAATCATCTATGCGCTCTACTCCCCCCCTGGCGCGGAACTGATCCGCGCCAATCCATTGTTCGTGCGCAGCCACGACTTCCTCGGGCCGGAAGGCCACTTCAGCTGGGCCCGGACCCGGATGCAGTCCACGGGCTGGCCGAGCAGCGGAGGCGGCAGGCTTGTCGGCTCGCTCATGTCCCTGCCGTACGAACTCGCCTCCGCGGAGCAGAACTTCATGATTCCGACCCAGCGCCAGGCGCTGATCTGGCAGGACCTGGCGCCCCAGATGCTGCTCGGAGCGACGCTTCCTCGCTGGTGGGGTATCCAGCCCGCCGATCTGCACTACGTTGGCCTGCACATGCGCATGGCGCGGTCCGTAGTTGCGCAGGCCGCGCTCGATTCGGGCGTGCGCAGTTCGGTTCGGGCGCAGCTGCTGCGACGCATGGAGCCGGCACGTGTTTGGAAGATGGACGATGCGTTCCGGCGAGGACAAGTTCGCGAGGGCCTGGACATTCCGACACCGGCGGAGCTGTTCGACCTCGCCCACAGACTCCGCGACCTGGGTGGCGACGGCCTGAACGAGATCGGCGAGCCGTACCTGTCGGCGATCTGGGAGCTCGAGGGCCGCGACGCCGAGCGCTACAGCGAGGGTCGCATCTCAAGCCTGTTCGGCATGCCCCACCCGCGGCTGGCGCACTCGTACCGCTTGGAGTTGCTCCACGTCCCGCTGTTCCCGACGCTGATGGGCTACTCGAGCCGCATCCTCGCGGAGAGTTGGGAGTCGAACAACCTCTTCTGGGCCGCACTCTCCGACGAATTGCACATTGAGCCGGTGCAGATGAACCTGCTCGTGCCTCAATGGACGCAGCGTACTCTCGAGCGGATCTTCGCCACTCACCTGGACGACTGGCCGGCCCTCTGGCGGTCGCTGCGCATGATCGCGGACCAAGTGCGCAACCAGTCCGATTCGCCTGAAGTCGCCGGAGCGGTGCCGGCCGGGTCCTCCGGCGGCTGACACTTGGATTTGCCAGCGGTACGCTGATACATAGGAGCTTAAGGAGAACCGACAAGTGGAGCGGAAACCAACGGTGCGAAAGCGCTCAGGCGCGCAGCTTGCCATCATTGCGACCGGACTTTGCCTCTTGGCGGTTCCCGTGCGCGCTCAGGAAGTTCCCGGAGCGCTAGACGAGCCGGCTGCGCTCTTCGAGGTCGAGGTCGACCTCGTCATGCTCAACGTCGCGGTAACCGACCAGCGGGGGAGGTACATCCGAGACTTGACGCCCGAGGACTTCCGGATCACCGAGGACGGCATCCAGCAGTCCATCGCCTCCTTCGGCGAAGGCAGCGCGGCGCCGACGAGAGTCACGCGGATCGGAACCCGGCCCGTCCAAGACTCCCCGGAACGTGACGCGCAGCTCACGCTGCCGGATGCCATTGCAGGCCAGCTCGTCGGGACGAACGTGTTCGTCCTCTTCGACACCAGCAACTTCATGTACCGCAGCTTGGTCTACGCCGAGGACGCGATCGCGGACTTCATCCGCGGGCTCGACAAGGCGGACTCGGTCGCGGTCTATTCGTTCAGCCGCAACCTGACGCGGCACGCGTCGCTTTCCGGCGAGCACGACGATGCGCTGCGCGGCCTGCGACGGTCGGTGGCGGGGGACGAGACCGCCTTGTACAACTGCTTGCTGCTCACTCTGCGGGACGCGGCCACGGTGTCAGGGCGCAAGGTGATCATCGTGTTCTCCAACGGCCCCGACAACGCTAGCGCGGTCTCGCCTGACGATGTCGGAGCTATCGCTGAGGACGAGGGCGTGCCGATCTATGTCATCAGCACGCGGGAACTCAACCGCGATCCGATTTCGAGCAACGCCTTCCGGCGCATCACGGAGCGCACGGGCGGCAAGGCCTATTTTGCCAAGACATGGCAGCGCCAGTCGGAGGCATTCGTAGAGATTCGCGAGGAGCTGGCAAACTCCTACACGGTGACCTACTACCCGGAACCGAACCCGAACCGAGGCTGGCGGAGCATCCAGGTCGAGCTGACCGGACTGGAGCAGCGACGGCTCCGCGTACGGACGCGCGCCGGTTATCGTCCGAAGCTCTAGGCTGCCCTTGCTCCTCCCCGGCTCCGCGATGGAAGTCGGGTACCATGTCGCTTCGCGTCATCCAGCAGCTCCGCCGGCAAGGGCACCAGGCCTACTGGGTCGGCGGATGCGTGCGGGACGGTCTGCTAGGTCGCCCGGTCAAGGATCGCGACGTGGCCACCAGCGCGCGGCCCGACGAGGTTCTGGCGATCTTTCCGGATGCCCGCCTCATCGGGCAGCGGTTCGGCGTCCTGGCGGTGCGCGACGGGGCTGACCTTTCCGAGGTCGCGACGTTCCGACGCGACGCCAGCTACAGCGACGGTCGAAGGCCCGACCGGGTGGACTACACCTCCGACGCCAAGGTGGATGTCCTTCGCCGCGATTTCACGATCAACGCGATCCTTCACGATCCTGTGTCTAACACCTGGAACGACTATGTCGGCGGCAAGGGTGATCTGGACCGGAAGCTCGTGCGGGCTGTCGGCGACCCGCTAGTGCGCTTCCACGAGGATCGCTTGCGGATGCTCCGAGCGGTGCGGTTCGCCGCGACGCTGGAATTCGAGATCGAATCCGGAACTCTCGCGGCCATCAAGGAATACGCTCCTGCGATCACGTCGGTCGCCCCGGAACGCATTCGTGACGAGCTGAGCCGGATCCTGACCGAAGGCGGGGCTCACCGCGGATTCGAGCTCTTGGACGAGAGCGGGCTGCTTGGGCACCTGCTTCCCGAGGTCAGGGCATTGCGAGGTGTCGAACAGCCGCCCGAGTTTCACCCCGAAGGGGATGTTTGGATTCACACGATGCTCATGCTGGACGGCCTCAAGGCACCGTCGCTGACGCTCGCCTGGGGCGTGCTCCTGCACGACATCGGCAAGCCGGACACGTTCACGATGTCCGACCGCATACGCTTCCACGGCCACGTCGAGCGCGGTGTCGAGCTCGCACAGGGAATCTGTTCCCGGCTTCGGTTTTCGAACGCAGCGACCGGACAAGTCATCGCGCTTGTACGAAACCACATGAAGTTCATGGCGATCAGGCAGATGCGGCCCGCCAAGCTGCGACGGTTCCTGGAGCAGCACGAATTCAAGGAGCACCTCGCACTGCATAAGGTCGACTGCCTAGCCAGCCATGGAAAGCTCGACAACTACGAATTCGCCGCGGAGAAATCCAGGGAACTCGACGAGGAACAGCCTGTGCAGAGGCTGCTTACGGGCCGCGATCTCAAGGACGCGGGGTACGAGCCGGGCCCGATCTTTCGAGAGATCCTGGCGACTGTCGAGGAACTTCACCTCGACGGCGAGATCGCCGGCAGGGAACGAGCCCTGGAACTTGTCAGGAAGCGGTTTCCCTTGCCGGGATCATGATTCCCGGCGTTTCTCGAGGCATGCGTCGACCGACCAGGTGCCGGATCCGTTGGCCCAGAAGAACAGGAAGACAAAGCAGTAGAGCACCGCGAGCTCGCCCCGGTTCAGCAGGGGAAGGAATGCACCTCCGGCGGCGTGCCCAATGAAGTACGCAGCTGCCATGAGGCCCGAAGCCAGGAAAGCCACCCAGCGGGTCTGGAAGCCCACTAGGATCAGGAATCCGCCGAGGAGTTCAATCGTGCCCGCTATCATCGGCAGGACCCCGTCCCGCGGCCCCACGCCTCCGAGGCCGAACAGTTTCTGGTAGCCGTGCGGCATGAAGAGGAGCGCGGTCATGATGCGCAGGAGCGCATGGGTTGCCCTGGGGCAGTTACAGGTCATCTGTGTTTCCTTCCGGTCGGGGACCAGTTGCAGGCTAGAGGCCGAGCAGGCGGTCCACCCGCAGGCCCAGATCCATGAAGTACTCGCGGTTTCCGCCCCGCAGTTCCACCGTCGCTTCGGCATTGTACCCGATCGTCGCGAACGCCTCGCGCACGGCGGGCCAGTCCACGTCACCGTCGCCTAGATTTACGAAACCCTCGCGACGAGAGTAGTCCTTGAGGTGCACTTTGACGATCCGGCTGCCCAGTTCGAGGATCCAGTGCTCTGGCACCGCGTAGTGGACGACGTTTCCGACGTCGAAGTACGCCCGGATCATAGGATGATTGAATTCGTCGATGAACTGGCGGAAGTCCCGCGCAGTGAGGAGGAACCTGTTCCAGACTTCCTCGATGGCGATCATGACGTCGTGCTTCTCAGCCAGCGGGATCAGCTTGCGGATTTCGCGCTGCGAGCGTTCCCAGGCTTGCTCGTAAGTCGTGTCCGACCGCACGACGGCCGGCACTAGCAGGACGGTGTCGGCACCGTAGAGCTCGGCCTGGCGAAGCGAGGCGCGCACGCCTTCAACGCAGGCCTCGACTTCGGCCGGATCAGGGCTTGAGAGCGGGTGCCGCCAGTGCGTCTGGTTCATCACTGAGTGGATGCGCAGCCCGGCCGCCTGCGCGGCGTCGTTGATTCGCTCGGCTTCAGCGTGGTCCGTAACGGCACGGACCTCCATCGACGTGAAGCCTGTCTCCACGGCAACCTTGAATCGATCGACCAAGGGAAGGTCCTTTGGCAGCATGCTGTCGATGACAGCGCGCTCGATCTTGTGGCTCTCAGCTGCCAGTGGAGCCGCGAGGGCGGCGGCGGCAGTCATCATCCAGTCGCGACGGTGCATTCCCTGTAGGTTCGAGCATGCGGTTCGCGATGTCAAGAAGCCGGATCCGAGCGACTGTACAGCGTGGGGCAGTGAAGGGCCATACGAGGAAGCGTCCGGAACATCGCTGTCGTGTCCCAAGTGAGCCCGGTCCAGTCCATCCTGGCTTCGCATGCGAAGTGGTTCCAAGCCAACGCCGCATAGCGGCGGATTGCGACCGACTCGATCCACGAGTCGCCTGAGAGTGCGTTGAAATCGGTTCGCAATCCGATTTGGGAGATCTCCATCGCCGGTCCCCGAAGCACTGGACAAGTCTGCTCCGAGGGTGGTCGGCGCTCGTGCCTAATGCGGATGAGCCCTCGTGGTAAAACAAGCAAGCGCTAGGAAGTCGCGCTTCGAGGAGGTTTCTCAGGTGGCCGAAGAGCAGTACGACGTGATCATTGTCGGCAGCGGACCAGGCGGCGGAATCGCGACCTACGCTCTCGCGAAGGCTGGATTGAAGGTCGCGTTGGTTGAAGCCGGGCCCCGGCTAAGGGCAGGAGTCGATTACAACGGGCACCATTGGCCCTACGAGTATCGCGACCGGCAAGCTCCCAACTTCTGGCGCGATAACTTTCTGCGAGGGCACTTCACTCCCGTCGGCGACCGGCCCGGGCACGGCCAGATCCGCGCTCTCGGAGGCCGGTCGGTCTGCTGGGCCGGGCACACGCTCCGCTTCGGGCCAGGAGATTTCGAGAGCTGGCCGATTTCCTACGAGGAAGTCGCTCCTTACTACAGCCGCGCCGAGCAGCTGATGGGCGTCTACGGGAACCGCGACGGCCTGTCCAACATGCCCGACGGCGAATTCCTCAAGCCGGTCCCGATGCGCTGCGCCGAGGAGCAGCTTCGCCTCGGTGTGGAGCGCCTGCGAGAGCGGGGCGCAAAGATGGCTTTCGTGGCCCAGCGCAAGGCGATGCTGACCGAGCCGCCAAACAAGCCGGAATGGAAGCATCGCCAGAAGTGCCACTACTGCGGGCACTGTTCGGGCTGCGCGGTCGAAGCGAAGTACACCTCCGTCAACACTCCGATTGCCCTGGCCGAAGAGACGGGAAACCTGACGATCTTCACCGAATCCATGGCCACTCGAGTACGTGTCTCGGGAGAGGGCGCACAGGTGATCGGCATCGAGTACAAGTCGAAGAACGGCGAGATTCATGAACTCGACGCGAAGGCGGTAGTGCTGTCCTGCAGCGCCGTCGAGACTGCCCGCCTACTGCTGATTTCCGATGTCGGCAACTCGAGCGGGCAAGTCGGCAGGAACCTCACCAGCCACTTCGGCGTCACGGTGCGGGGCTTCTTCCCGCAGATCCTCGGCCGCGACGCCTCGAATGATGACGGCACGAGCTATTACCACTCGCTGCTGACCGGACTCTACTGGGACGAGCCCAGTTCGAAGTTCGAGGGCACCTACCAAGTGCAATGCGGTGCCGGAGTCACCGCACACCGCCGAGTGATCCGCAACGCGCCGGGTTACGGCAGCTCCCTCAAGAAGAAGCTACGGGAGTGGAATATCGGCCATGCGGGCATGAACATGCAGGGCACGACCTTGATTTCACCGAACAAGTTCGTTGACCTCGACCCAGGCCGACAGGACGAGTTCGGAATGCCGCTGCCTCGGGTGCATCTTCACTACGACGATTCCGACGTCGCGATGGCGCAGGACATGGTCGAGAAGTGCGAGGAGATCATCCGGGCGGGGGACGGGGAAGTTATCGAAACTCCCGGGTCCGTTAGCGTTGACGATCTCGTGATCGATTTGAACCACTGGGTCGGCACGACCAGGATGGGAACCGATCCGCGATCGTCCGTTGTCGACACCAGGGGGCGTTCGCACGAGCTGCCGAATCTCTTCGTGGCAGACGCTTCGGTCTTCCCGGCTTATCCCGAGAAGAACCCAACGCTGACCAACATCGCGCTGTCCTGGCGCACCGCCGACGGGATCGTCGAGCGGTTTCGCCGTAACGAGCTGGGGTGACCGGAAAATGGAACGCAGGACAATTCTCAAGCTTGTAGCGGCCGGCGTCTTGCCAGGCTCAAGCGGCTTGGTGCAGCTTGCCTGCAGGCAAGACGCCTACAGGCCGGAGTTTTTTTCGAGCTCACAGATCGAACTGCTGGATTCGCTGACGGAACTGATTCTCCCGAGCGATGACCGCTCGCCCGGCGCGAAAGCCGCGAAAGTCGCCCGCTACATGGATGTCATCGTCTCCGACGGGTCGCCGAGAGCCCAGGAGAGCTGGCGCTCAGGACTCGACGCGGTCTCAGGGCTGGCCAGAAGTCGCTTCGAGCGCCGCTTCGTGGAGTGCGACCCTGCACAGCAGGACGAGATCGTCGCCGATATATCACGTAACGAAGGGAGCCCGGGGAGTGAAGCGGAACGGTTCTTCATCCTCGTAAAGCGCGCGACCATCGACGGCTACTACACCTCGCAGATCGGCATCCATGAAGATCTGGGCTACCAAGGGAACACTGCGGTGGACGAATTTCCAGGGTGCTCTCACGAGCAGCACGCAGAGGCTTCGGAATCGGGGTGATGATCGCCTCGGCGAAGACAACTCGGTCGGAGGAGACGCTGCGGATCTTCGCCCAACCGCCCGCCGAGTGTCAGGATCCCCAGTCAACCTCATCGAAGTCCAGTACGAAGCCGAACTCATCTGAGGGGGCGCGCCTTCGTGAACCGTCACGGTGCTAGCGAGTGTCTGCGTCATCCGAGGCCCGCCGCACTACGATTGGGCCACGGGACCAGTCGCATGTCGAGAGCAATGGGACTCGTCTGTCACGGCATCATCCTTGCCGTGCTCGCGAGCTCGGCTTCGGGCTTGAAGGTCTCCGCTGAGATCATCTCAGTCTCGCAACCTTTCGTCTCGGCTAAGGGCGACTACGTTACAGAGCGGGACCGCTACCACACGTTTCGCATTCCGGGCATGATCGTCGCACAGGACGGTTCGATCCTGCTGTTTGCTGAGGGCCGTCGAGGTGACGGCAGCGACCCGCGCCGCGACGAAAAGGCCCCGATCGACTTGGTCATGAGGCGGAGTGGCGATCAGGGCAGAACCTGGGGGCCGGTTGTCGTTATCGAATCTGGATTTCGCCCGAATGGTGACCTGCTCGATTTCGCTGACCCGACGCCGGTTCTCGATGCGATCACCGGCATCCTGTTCCTGTTTTACGGTCAGTGGTCCGACCTGGCGCCGACAACCGTGGCGCACGGCCAGGACCCGAATTCTGGTGACGGCAATCATGTTGTCTGGGTTCGCTCGAGCGCCGATCACGGCGAAACGTGGTCGGATCGCAAGCAGGTTGTATATCCAGACGAGCCCGACGAGACGAGTGACGGGCTTTATTGGCGGCAAGCGGAGCCGGGGCCAGGTAGCGGCATACAGCTGCGCTGGCAAGACCCCAATGGCGCCACCAACGGCCGCCTTGTCATTCCCGCCAAGCGAAACGGATCGACGACTCCGGCAGGGCCGGGTACGGTGAGGCCTTTTGCGTACTACTCTGACGACCACGGCGAGAGCTGGCGGGTCGGAAACGTTACTCCGGGGCCAGATGCCAACGAGGATGAGATCGTCGAGTTGACCGACGGCACGGTGCTGCTCGACGGCCGACAGAACAGCGGCGATGTTCGCCGTCGCCATCTCAGTGGGGATGGCGGGGTCACTTGGGGGCCGGATCGGCTGGGCGACACACCAATCGCTCCGGTAGACGGTTCAATGGTCCGCTACTCGGCCACCCGCGTCATGCATGACCGCGACCGAATACTCTTCTCAGGCCCGCGTGGAGCAAGCGGCCTCAACCGCAACCGCATCACGGTCTGGACGAGCTACGACGAAGGAAGAACATTCACTAATCCGGTTTCGTTCAATCAAGGGTTTGCCGCCTATTCGGTAATGCAACGGCTGGCCGATGGCACGATAGGCCTAGCTGTCGAAACCGCGCGCGAGGCTGCCGCTAGGTACGGGGAGATCACGTTCTACCACTTCGACCTTGCACAGTTGGAGCCGAGCGCAGGAGCCGCCCGATAGGAGGGCTGGGAATTCCGGCGAGCGACGCTCGTAGACGCGGTCGCAGGCCGTCAATCCAAAGTGACAGCGGGGCCGGTGCGCAACTCCCGCTCTCCGAGCCGCGCACTCGCAGCGCCGTGATCGGTCCGACCCCCAGCTAGGACCTATTCGTATCAGCACTCTGCCAGGGCGGCTGTGGATTGCTGCCCGGAGGTTGAACCCGTGTCCGACTATTCAAGGGCACAAGTCCGGACACAGTCGCTTGGTCCTTTCAGATGCCTGTTGTTGCCGGCGCTGATCGGATGCTCCTCTGACGCAGGCGCCCAGCCCGAGCGACTCGGCCCTGCGCTCTTCAGTTAGCACCGCGCCGTCTGCCATTGGCCCTCCCCCGAAAAGGCCTTGGCGCCCACTCTGACCAGTCCGGGTCGGCACGACGACAGCGACGCGCGAGCAGACTGCCGAACTTGGGCGCTCTGGGGCAGGCGATGCCGGTGTTCGGCTCGAATTGTGACTCTGAGTCACGGTCGGCGATCATCGGCCATTAGCGGGAACTGTCCCGGCGCTCGGTGCAGCCGCCAACAGAAGCGTTTGGCGTGTTGCCTGGAAGCTCACCCAGCCGGGGCCGACCCCGTTTCGCAGTGGATTTAGGTTCCGCTCCCAGCAATTCTCGTGCGAAAATGGCGTGGACAACTCCTCGGTCGCGAACAGCCGAGCGCCAGGCTAGAGCTTGAGGCAGCTTCTGGGACAGAGTCAAGAGCGCGCCACGGCACAATGCCTCCAGAGTGACAGGAGAGGCTATCTTCTGCGTCTGGTGGAGGTTGGCCCGGGGCTTTTGCTGGTAGACTCCAGAGGGTTTGTGAGGGCGCAGAAATGATCCGGTTCATGCTTCAGCCATTCGCAACCGTTCGCCGGCCGGCTTGGTTTCTTGCGGTGGCGATTTGCATCTCGCCGAACCTTGAGGCAGCCGGGGTAGATGTCCTGACGAGCGTTCTGCAGCCGGTTTTCCGACAAAGCTGCGTCAAGTGCCACGGAGACCAGGGCACTCCAAGTGGGAACGTCAACCTGTTTGCCCTACAAAGCGCCGCCGATCTCACGAACAACCCTGAACTGGTAAGGAATCTCGTCCGAGTTCTCGACTCTGGAATCATGCCGCCGGGAACCGAGCCGCCATTGGCTCGGGAGAAGCGTCATCAGATCGTTGCGGAGCTACGGGGATTGCTGCACGATGCCGTCAGCGCCCAAACCGCGTTTCCGCATACGCCGATTCGGAGAATGAATCGGTTCCAGTACAACAACGCCGTCCAAGACCTATTCGAGCTGCAAGTCGACGTCTTCCCGCTACCGGAGCGCATGCTGAGGGCGTATGGCTACTTCCGCCCAGAGACCGGCAAGATGCCCGAGAATCTCAAGGCCGGCAGCCGCCCGCTGGGCAAGTCGCAGCTGATCGACAAACGCCTGGCCGGCGTCACCCCGTTCCCACAGGATCTTCGGGCAGAGCACGGCTATGACAACCGCGGAGATCACCTCACGCTATCGCCGCTTCTGCTGGAGTCCTTCTTTCGTCTGAGTAGTTCCATTGTCGAGAGCGAGGACTTCAACGAAGAGACCAGCGGAGCCTGGACACAGCTCTTTGCGCCGCGGCTAGGAGGTGAAGATACGCAAGTCGTGGTCAGGGAATCATTGCGCGGCTTCCTCACGCGGGCGTTTCGCGGGCCGGTGCAGGACGATCTGCTAGACCGATATGTCGAGTACGCCACCACTCGAATTGAGTCCGGCGGATCCTTCACCGACGGCATGAAAGCCGCCATCTCGGCCGCTCTGGCCTCCCCGCGTTTCCTCTATCTCTATGAACGCGCCGGCGCCAGCGACGCAGCCGAGCGACTCGACGATTTCGAATTGGCATCGCGTCTATCGTTTTTCCTTTGGGGGAGCGTTCCGGATCAGACTCTGCTTGATCTGGCCTCGGAAAGAAAACTTCACGACGCCGCTGTGTTAAGCCAGCAGGTCGATCGAATGTTGAATGACGCTCGCCTGAAGCGCTTTTGCGACAGCTTTCCGACCCAATGGCTCCAGCTCGAGCGTATCGTGTCCTCGGTTCCCGACCGGCAACGATTCCCGGAGTTCTACTTCGCCAAATTCCGCTCGAGCATGCACATGATGCTGGAGCCGTTGCTGCTTTTCGAATCTATCCTGATCGAAAATCGCTCGATTCTTGAACTGGTGGACTCGGAATTCAGCTATCGCAGTGAATTGCTGGAGTCTTGGTATCGAGACGGCACTCGACCCGAGAAGGTCCCAGCGACTGCCATCCCTTTTCGTCGCGTTCCCGTGACCGACCGCCGGCAGGGTGGCGTCATCACCAACGCGGCCGTCCTGACCATGACGTCGAATCCGGTGCGGACACAGCCCATCACGCGGGGCGCTTGGATCGCGAGCGTCATTTTCAACGACCCACCCGCCCCGGCGCCCGCAGACGTACCGCCACTACCGCAGGAGAACGACGCTGACTCGGAGACAGGCCTTACGCTACGTGAGCGCTTCGAGGCGCATCGCACGCAAGCGGAATGCGTAGGCTGTCATGCCAAGCTCGATCCCTTGGGTTTTGCCCTCGAGAACTACGGTCCGACGGGAGTCTGGCGCGACACGTATGACGACGGCCGTACGGTGGATGCGGGCGGCGTCTTGTTCGGTCGGCACCGGTTCACCAACATCGTTGAGTTCAAGGATGCGATCCTAGCCGAGAAAGACGGCTTTGCACGCGCTTTCGCCGCGCACTTGCTTGCGTTTGCATTGGGACGGGAATTGGACGCTTCGGATGAACCGTCGCTCGATCGCCTCGTGCGGGAAACCTCAAGCGCTGGTTACCGGATCCAGCATATGATCAAGCAAGTCGTGCTCAGCGATCCGTTTCTGCGCAAGTACAATCCAGCTAAGCCGGGGAAACGTGCACCCTAGCCCGACCACCTTGATGCGAGTCACGTCCAGACGATCGTTCCTCCGAGGCGCAGGCGGCGTCGCGCTTGCCCTGCCTTGGCTCGAAAGCATGGCGATAGCAGCACGGCCATCGACGACGCCCCAGCGAAAACCGCCTCAACGTCTGGGCTTCTACTATGTGCCGATCGGCGTAGTGCGTCGCGGCTTCTTCCCGGGCGAGCGGCATGCCGGCTTGCCAGCCTTCAACGGTGACCTGAGCGCGATCACGGAGACCAGGACCCCTGTTGGCTCTCACCCGATCGAGCTGACGCCCACGCTTGAGCCGCTCGAGAGGGTCAAACATAAGGTCGCTCTCATCACGGGACTGGACAGAACCTTCCAGATCGGCACCGATGTCCACGCGCAGTGCGCCTCGTGCTTCCTGAGCAGCGCCGCACCATTCTCAGTCACAACGTCTGCGTGGCCGCTCGAACGCACGCTCGACCACGTCATCGCGGACGAAATCGGACATGCGACTCCTTTCCGCACGCTTGAACTCAGTTGCAACAGTCACCGGGACAATCTGGAGTCAATGTACTTTGACAACATCTCCTGGTATGGGACCGGGCATGTCGCGCCGTCGATTCGCGATCCTCGGAAGGCTTACCGTCGATTGTTCGGCACACAGGAAGTTCAGGAGTTTCGCAACATTACCGACCTCGTGCTTGAGGACGCCCGCTCGCTGCAACGGGAACTTGGATACGCCGACCGTGACAAGTTCACGGAGTACTTCGATTCCATCCGCACCATCGAAGAGCAGATGGACAAGTTCGAGCAAATGAAGGGCGAGCTAAGAGCAGTTTCGATCCCGGAACCTCCCGAGGCGTACTTGCCGCGTGGGGCGTACATCCGCCTCATGGGGGATCTGATGGTCGTTGCGCTCCAGGCAGGCCTGACTCGTGTTGCCACGCTGATGATTGGCCCCGAGCGTTGGAACACGCCGTTCATGTTCGAGGGTCTTTTCGATAAGCCAATGAGCCATCATCTGATGTCCCACAGCCAGGTAGAATTTGCGGACCAACTGCTGGGGGTCGATCGCTTCCACATGGAACAATTCGCGTATCTCGTCGAGAAAATGGATGGCATTCAGGAGGCTGACGGCTCAACGTTGCTCGACAATACGATGTTTACCTACGGTTCCGGCCTCGGTGACGGAGCAACGCATCAGTACACCGACCTTCCGATCATCGTCGCTGGCTCTGGTGCGGGAAACCTGAAGACCGATCAGCATCTGCACTGCTCGGACGGGACCCCCCTGGCTAACCTCTGGCTCACCCAGGCTCATGTCATGGGCGTTCAACTCGATCGCTTCGCGGACAGCAATGGAGTCGTCCCTCAGTTGCTTTCGTGACCACATGCGGCCGACGCGTCCGGCTGGTAACGACAATCTACTGCACGACGTCCCGCGGGGACCGTGGTGGCCATGCGACTCGTCGCGGGATGCTTCGCCGGGTCGTGGGGCCGCGCTGTCCTCCCCTCCCGGCCCTGCGACAAGTACCTCAGGGCGGGACAGGTGTCTCGAGTTCTAGTAGACGCAATCGCCATCGGAACTCGCGATCCGTTGCATCGCCGAAACCATCTGGAGTTCTTGAGGGCTTGCTTTTGGGCCGCCGCTGGCCGGCGGCCCGCGGAGGACATCGGTCAGAAGTCGAATCCCGAGACACCCCTGCACAACAGCGTGGTCCGGGTCGTGCAGTCGTAGCTGTCAGCCCGATAGGTGCCCGTGGCCCGGTAAACGTCGCCGTACCATCGCCGGTCCGCGACGCTGGCCAGCCAGACCGAGTTGCCTCCGCGGTAGGCCTTGCCGGTGACCACGTTGCAGGGCATAGACTTCTCCCCCGGCTGCCATGCCTGCGGCCACCGGGCCGTGCCGGCCTTGACCTGCTCGATCAGCTGGTCTGCCACCTTGCGGTAGTACGCCTCGGTCCTCTCCGCCCCGCCGGTCGCGCCGCGGCGGGCCGCAAACCTCCGGCTGCTGTTCATCGGGGTTCCGCCCCCCGGCCCACCTCGGGCGGCTCGCAGGTGCCGTACGGGCGCAGGTGCGCCTCCAGGATGTCCTCGAACGGATCCTCGAGCTCGGAATCTCCACGCGGGGAGCGCCGAACTCGGCGGCCACCTCCGGCGTCGTCTCGATGGCGAATCCGAGGCCCAGGGCCCGGTCCACCTCGTCCGCCGTCGCGCATTGAACAAGGAATTCAGGTGTGTCAGCCATGTCGTCGGCGTACCCGCGATTGCGCCGTCTGGAAACCCTTCACTCCGCACCCAGCCGTGCCTGGGATCGGCTCTCTGGGTGCTCGCCCCGCCGAGCGGACCGCCGGCTCGGAGGACGCGGTCGGCGGAATTGTCAGCTCATTTGGCAGTGCCCTGCCGACAGGGACACCGGGGGGAGGCACAACGGATTTTCGGCGTCGGCCGGACCAGCATGGGAGCGACTCCGATGGAATTGATGCGCCGGTCTCGGCTAGATGAACGCCACGGACCCGTCAGAACGAAAGCCGGTGGTCCTTTTCCAAGGGCGAGGCGGGTAGTGCTGGAATGCCTCTTCGTTCAGTTCCACGCCCCATCCCGGCTTGTTCGGGATTTCGGCGTAGCCCTCCTTGACCATCGGCGGCTCGTCAAGGACGTCACGACGGGCGTCGTCGACGGGAGCCCTGTACTCGAGGACCAGGAAGTTGGGCGTCGAGGCGGCGAAGTGGATGTTGACCATCGTCGCGAGCGGGCTCATCGGATTGTGAGGCGCGACCACCATGTACTGCGCCTCGGCCATCGCTGCGATCTTCTTCATCTCCATGATCCCGCCGCATACGCACACGTCAGGCTGCACGATATCGAGCGCCTGGATGTTGATCAGGTCCCGGAATTCGAACTTCGTGTAGTTGCATTCGCCGGACGCCAGGGGGATGTTCACATGGTCGGCCAGCTTCTTCATCGCGTCGGGGTTCTCCGGCCGGATCGGCTCCTCCAGCCAGAACGGGTAGTAGGGTTCGATTTCCTTGGCGACCCGGATCGCGCGCTGGACCTCGAAGTAGCGGGCATGGATGTCCACGGCGATGTCGTGGTCGGGGCCGACGGCTTCGCGAACTGCTCGGACCCGTTCTCCGGCCGTGCGCGTGACCTCGTTGTAGGGCATCTGGTTGTCGCCGGGATTGTGCGGGGACATCTTGCAGGCGTTGTAGCCGAAGCGCTCAAGTAACTCGACGGCGTTGTCCGCAGCTTCCTGCGCGCTGGAGCCCCCGATCGACTGGTACAGCCTGACCTTGTCGCGAACCCGACCTCCCAGCAAAGCCCAAACCGGCAGGCCCGCAGCCTTCCCGGCGATGTCCCAGAGGGCATGCTCGATTCCGCTGATCGCCGAATTGACAACGGAGCCCCCGGGAAACCGGGTAGTGTTGTACATATAGTCCCAGAGGTATTGGATGTTGCGGGGGTCCTGGCCCACGAGCCATCTCGCGTAGTCCTCGATGACCTTCACCGTCGCCTCGTCGGGGCCGCACGAATAGGCCTCGCCGATTCCGTGAATCCCCTGATCCGTCAGGATCTTCACGTAAATCCAGTTCCGGCCGCTGATGTTGCCCGTCCCTCCTTGCTCTCCCCGGGTGCTGCCAACGAGGAAGGTCCGTATGTCGGTGATTTTCATTGCCGGCTGGCTTCCGATCTGGGCAGGGGCTTGAAAGGGCACGGCCGCGGCGGCGGCGGCCAGCCCGCTACGGCTAAGGAACGAGCGACGTTGCACAGGCAGCAGTTTGGCGAAACTGCACCGCCTTGTCAACGCACGAAGCCTTATGAGCTTCTCTTGGCCCGCGCACGGACCGGGTCGGTGATCGTCGGCCAGCGCATGCAAAACGGGTCCCGAATGCCTGACGGCAAGGGCGCTCGAAACAGTTGGAGAACCGGCACTGTGGCCAAGACAGGATCGCGGTTGTAGCGCTTTCGCCGAGCGTCGCGAGCTGTCGCGGGCTACTCAAGGCCAGACTCGAGATGTGGCAGCACCGTGCTCGCGCCGGGGTCGGTTGTGCGTCGCGCAATGCCCCCCGGAGTTCCGAAACCGACGGCTCTGTGGAATTTGAGTTAGGTCCGCCCGAGATGGCGTTATTCTTCCTCATGCACTAAGGCAAGCCCCTGTCGATGTCCTTACCGTCTCCGTTGCATCCGCTCCCGCCGAGCAGGTCCGGCCCGTTGCCTTTACCGTTTGTTTTGGCACGCCTTGCACACGGCCCCGCGCGGAGGCCTCCAGCGAGACCTCTTGATGGTCCGGGGGAGTCAGTCCGCGGAGATCCCAACCGGGCGGTGCCTCACAATCCGATGAGTCCGCTCGCGACAATGGTCAGCATCCACTTCGCGACCCCAACGCCCAATTCTTGATCTTCGAGTACAGGGCTCCCGTCGACGATGCGCGTCGGGATGTCCTGGACGAGCAGCCGATGGTAGAAGACGGCTATGCGGAGATTCCAAACAAGCCTGGTTGGGGTGTCGAGCTGAATGAGGAAGCGGTCAGGCACTATCCGCCCGGCCCGTCGAAGAGGACGACCAACTTCCGCGCTGACGGATCGGTGGCGTTCACCTAGCGCCGGCCTGCCCTTGTGCCACTCGGCCGGAATTGCCCCGTTCCCGGTCTCCTCGACGCTTGGTTTCTTGTCGTCTCGGCTGTTGGCCTCGTGCGTGACTGCTGCGCAGGCACCAGACAGAGCCTCGGGCGGCCAGGCGACGCAAACGGACCGAACTGTTGCATAATCAGGACGCCATGCCGACCCGTCGAGCCTTCCTGGCCAGTGCCCTCGCTGCGGGAGCGGCACGAGGAGCCGTGTTCGAGAGATTGCCCTATACGGTTGACCCCGGTTGGCCGCATCTCCCGGACGGTTGGAATCTACAGGAAACACCTGGCGTCGCCGTGGACGCCAAAGATCACGTCTATCTATTCCATCGAGGAGAGCACCCGATCATCGAGCTGACACCGGAGGGCAGCGTGGTGCGGTCGTGGGGCGAGGGGATGTTCATACGCCCGCACGCGATCCGGGTCGATCCGCAGGGCGCGATCTGGGTCGTGGACAACGATACGCATCAAGTTCTGAAGATGGACTCTTCCGGGCGGGTGCGGATGGTGATGGGGCGCAAGGGGCAGAGCGGCGAGGGGCCGGACCTGTTCAACCGGCCGACCGACGTGGCCTTCGCCGCCGATGGTTCGTTCTATGTGACCGACGGCTATGGGAATTCCCGGGTGGCGAAGTTCGCGGCCGACGGGACTTTCATCACCGCTTGGGGAACGAAGGGGAACGCGCCCGGGCAGTTCGACTTGCCGCATTCTGTCGTCGTCGGGCCGGATGGCAGAGTGTATGTGGGCGATCGCGAGAACTACCGCCTGCAAGTGTTCGACCCGCACGGCAAGTTCATCGAGCAGTGGACCGTCGCAGGGTCTCCGTGGGGATTGGCGCTGAGCCGCGACAAGGCGCTGTTCATCGCCGACGGTCACAACAACCGTATTTTGAAAGTCGGGCTCGACGGCGCGGTCAAGGGCCAGATTTCGAGCAGCGGCAAGACTCCGGGCCGAGTCGATTTCGCGCATCACGTCGCGGTGGATTCCCGGGATAACGTCTATGTCGCGGAGATCAAGAACTGGCGCGTTCAGAAGTTCGTGCGGGGATCCGACTAGTTGAGGAGGCTGCTAACCGTGCCCACGCCTCTCCGCTTCGGTTGGCTGGCTGCTTGTTTCGCGCTCGCGTCGGTGCCCGGAGCATTGTCGCAGGAACCGGATCTGCACCAGATCCTTGCGGAGCCGATTCTTGCACCCAACCAGCCGGAGATCGAGGCGAAGGTTTTCTCCTCTTCCCGTGTGCCGGCGATTCGGATTCCGTCCACTAGGAATGAGTGGGAAACGATTGCGGCCGAGACGCGCAGACGGGTGCTGGACGAGGTGGTTTTTCGCGGCGAAGCGAAAGCGTGGCGTGATGCTCGGACGCGCGTGGAGTGGCTCGAACCCATTCCAGGCGGCCCCGGCTATCGCATTAGGAAGCTTCGGTACGAAGCTGTCCCAGGGTTGTGGATTCCCGCGCTGCTCTACGAGCCGGACAACCTTGTCGGGAAGACGCCCGTGGTGATCAACGTCAATGGGCACGATCGGGAATCCGGCAAGGCGGCGGACCGAAAGCAGATCCGCTGCATCAATCAGGCAAAGCGAGGGCTCTTGGCGTTGAATCTGGAATGGGTCGGGATGGGACAGCTCAACACGCCTGGATTCAGCCACTACAAGATCAATCAGCTCGACCTGCTCGGGACGAGCGGAATTGCACTGCACTACCTGGCTCAGAGCCGGGCGATCGATCTGATGCTCGAGCATCCGCATGCCGACCCCGATCGGGTCGCGGTTACCGGCCTTTCCGGGGGAGGGTGGCAGACGATCTTCATCGGCTCGCTTGATGACAGGGTGGCATTGGCAAATCCCGTTGCAGGGTATTCGAGCTTTGTGACCCGTGCGCAGTTCCCTTCGACGGATCTGGGAGATTCCGAGCAGACGCCGAGCGATTTGGCGACAGTCGCGGACTATACCCACCTGACAGCCATGCGCGCGCCGCGCCCGACGCTCTTGACGCTCAACGCGCACGATAGCTGTTGCTTCAGGGCTGGACACGCTCTCGGTCCGCTGCTACGGGCGGCCCGGCCGGTGTTCGACCTGTACGATCTGCCCGACAACTTGCGACATCACGTAAACCAAGACCCGGGTCACAACTACGCCCGAGACAATCGCGAGGCGTTCCACCGTATGCTGCGGGACTTTTTCTTCGGAGGGAGCAGGAAGTTCTTGGTTGGAGAGATTGACGTTGAACCCGAGCTGAAGACCAAGGCCGAACTGGACGTTCCGCTCCCGGACGGGAATCTCGACTTCCACAGGCTAGCGCTGGCGCTGGCGAAGGAGGCTCCCGAGCGGAACGGAGGAACGGCGTCGGGACTCCGAGCGGTAACGAGGACTCCCCGCTACAGTGTTCGAGCAAGCGAAACGGGGACGTCAGAAGCGGGGGAGATCAAGGCGACCCGCTGGCGTCTGCGCATGGACAACGACTGGACCGTCCCGGCGGTGGAGATCGAGTCGGGCACTGCGAGCGGCACGGTGATCCAGGTGGCGGACGGTGGCCGGCGGAGCGCTGTCGGCAAAGCGCGGGCACGGCTGATGCAAGGACGCCGAGTGATCTCGCTGGACCTGTTCAATTTCGGCGAATCGCAAATCAAGACAAAGGACTGGCTCTGGAGCCTGCTGATTGCTGCTCTGGGAGAACGCCCGTTGGGAATCCAGGCCGGACAGATCGCTGCGGCCGCGCGTTGGGCTCGTGACCGTCACGGCCATGCTGTCGAGGTCCATGCCGTCGGGCCGCGGACTGCTCTATCCGCACTGATCGCGGCGGCACTTGAGACGGATGCGATCTCGGGCGTGCGGCTGGATCAGTCCTTCGGCAGCCTAGCCGAAGTCATCGAGCGCGATATGGATGCGCGGCAGGCACCGGAGCTGTTTTGCTTCGGGTTGCTGGAAGCGTTCGAAATAGAAGACATCCTTGCGCTCGTAGCGCCTCGGCCCGTGGCGAGAGACGGACTCTAGCCGGAGCTGTCAGGCGGAACTTGAAGCAAGCCGGCGTTGCTGCTATGCGCCGCTACTCTCCGCGAAGCGGCGGCGGAACCCCCGGACTCTGATCGGGTGCCGAGTCGGGCAGTCTTGGTGAGCTCGCTTCGTCGAAGGACGCAGTACGCCTTGCAGGCACTCTCGAGGGAGGCGTCCTCGCTCAGGGCAAACGAGCTACTGTGCAGCCGCAAACGGCAGTAGCCTGAATTAGACGCCCAACGCATTGCGGATCGCATTCGTGCGACCGAGTCCCGTACAGTCCTCGAGAATGCGATTCGGGAGGTGCCGCTTGCTGCCCCCGACTCTGATACTCTCTGGAAACTGTACGGCTTAGCACCTAGCCGCCCCGCACAGGAGCAATGGCTACATGAACCGATGGATCCTTTCAGCTGCTGCACTTGCAGCCGCCTTGCTTGTCTCGCTCCCCGCCAAGGCGCTGGATTGCGCGGCGCTCGCAGACGTCCGACTCCCCGACATCCGCATTGACAACGTCTTCGAATCTCCCGGCGAGGAAGCCGAGGAGGAGAATTTACCTGCCAGCGTCGCCTCGCGCTCCGCGAGAGCGACTGTCCCGCATTGCAAGGTAGAGGGGACCGTTGGCACCGAGATCCGATTCGAAGTGCTGCTACCCGCCGATTGGAACGGCAAGTTCCTGATGGGCGGCGGAGGCGGATTCGTCGGGAGCCTCGGCTACCAGGGGCGCTTCTCCGTCAACCGAGGCTACGCCACGGCCGCTACCGACACTGGCCATCAGGGCGACGGCATTCGCGCGGAGTGGGCTCACGGTCATCCGGAGCGTCGAGTCAACTACGGGTATCTCGGCGTGCATCGAACCACGGAAGCCGCCAAGGCGATCGTGCGAGCGTATTACGGGCGTGAAGCGGAACGCTCGTACTTCTACGGCTGTTCGAATGGCGGCCGGCAGGCATTGATGTCGGCACAGCGGTTCCCAGCGGATTTTGACGGGATCGTGGCGGGTGCCCCGGCGCATGACTTTAGCGGAGTGATTGCTGGGTTCGCGTACAACATGCAGAGAATCTTCCCGGATCCGGCGAATCTTACCCAGCCGGTCATCACCGCCCAGAACCGCCAGCTTCTCGAAGCGGAAATCCTGGGCCAATGCGACGATCTCGACGGCGTCAAGGACGGTTTCCTGAACGACCCGCGAGACTGCGGGTTCAATCTCTCGAAGCTGCCGGTCTGCTCGGGGAGCGAATCGGCCGACCATTGCGTGACGATCCGCCAGAGGGAAGCGATCGCCGCTGTCTACGGCGGGCCTCGCAATGCCAACGGGCAGATCTATCCCGGGTTTCCGTTCGGCGGCGAGTCGGCGTCCGGTGCGTGGCAGAGCTGGATCACCGGTCCCAGCCCTAGGCTAATGGAGGCCTACGGCGAGCCGAGTTCGCAGTTCGGATTCGCTACGCAGGGGTTCAAGTACTTGGTGTTCCAGGATCCGGAGTTCGATTACACTCGCTACGACTTCGACAGCTACGACCGTGACGCGGCGCACTTGGCTGGCTTTCTCAACGCGACGAACACCGATCTTTCCGCCTTCAAGGAGTCGGGCGGCAAGCTGCTGCTCTGGCACGGGTGGTCCGACGCGGCCCTTACCGCCTATGGCTCCATCAACTACTTCGAGGAAGTGGAAGGGCGTGATTCCTCGGTCCGCGATTACTTCCGGTTCTACCTGATGCCTGGCGTCTTTCACTGCGCGGGCGGACCGGGCCCCGATCGGGTCGACTGGCTTGGTGCCTTGGAAGGATGGGTCGAAGACGGCCAAGCGCCCGCCGAACTCACCGCGGTGAAGGTCCAGAGTGGCAAGATAACCAGGTCCAGGCCGCTATGCGTGTATCCGGAGCGAGCCGAATACCAAGGAGGCGATCCGGACGAAGCATCTAGCTACGCGTGCCGCGCGCCCTAGCCCGTTCTGCATCGGGCTGTCGAGTCAAGGGGATTTCCCGAATCCGCTGGCTTGGGTTCGCTTGTCCGAGGAGTTCTAGGAGCAGGTCGAGCTCCTCGCCGACCCTTTTCCGGGATGCAGCCGGAGCTGACGAGGCGCGCCTACCGACGCCATCATTCTTGGGCCTTCGAGTTGGTGTGACGTGACTTGACCTGGAGTTAAGCCCAGTCACGGCAGGTCCGTTGAAACAGGTCCGCTGTGACGAGAGCGACTATGCCGATATCGTCGAAAGCGGCTTGGCACAGGCGGCTCGTGCCCGGTCGCCGCGGCGCGGCCGATCCCAGCCATCGAGCGGACGCTAGGAACCAGCACCCAGCCAACCTACGGTGCTAGTCCCGGTCAGTCCGGCTGCATTTATCGCAGCCAGCCGCTGACCATTTCTTGCCAGTTAAATAGTCGATCCAAGTTGAGGTCGGGACCGGATGATGCCGTGGCGAACGCGCTAGAATATTCGCTAAGCGATTCGTTCGACGGGCGGCAGTGTGAGAAATTGGAAACCCCGTCGGCATTGTAGGTGTTTCGCATTCCTTTTCCTGGTCGTAGCCTTCCTGCCCTTCGGAGGCCGGGGAAGTCGGCTCAAGGCTTCAGAAGACTCTGGAGTTCGCGCTAGCGAGCCATCAGCAGAAATCGTCGATGCAAGGGTCGACGCATCTCTGCCGACGGCGGAAAAGGGTCCGCGCAAAGACCAGGGGGACAAGTCGAATGCGGTGCTGGCTTCACGCCCTGCCGTTCGCATTGGTCGCAATGGACTGCGGCTTCAGTCCCGTGGCGGAGCATTCACGACGGAGATGCATCTCCGTGCGCAGGTCCGGTTTTCCTCTAGGTCTACGCCAGCTATCCAGCAACCCGCTGAACCCTCTCCGGCGAACGACGTGGATCTTCGATTTCGGAGGGCTCGCTATGCGATGGGCGGCCAAGCGTTCCGACCTTGGGTCAAGTACCAAATGGAATACGACCTTGTCGGCACTCGACTTCTTGACGCATACGTTACGGTTCAGAAGTGGGATTGGCTCCAGTTCCGGTTCGGGCAGTGGAAAGCAGATTTTGGCCGGGAACGGGTCGATTCGTCTAGGCGCCAACAGTTCGTAGAGCGGTCAATTGTGAATCGGGAGTTCACGGCCGATCGCCAAAAGGGATTCATGGTGCTCGGCAGGCTGAAGGAGGGATCCCTTGCGGATTCGTGGTACTACGCGGGCGTCTTTTCCGGGAACGGTCGCGGATTCCGGTCGAGCTGGGCTGGAAATTTGGACAATCGCGATGGCGCTCCAATGTGGATCGCTCGCTACCAGTGGAATTTCCTAAAGGAAGATCCAGGCCAGTCCCAAACTGATCTCCAATACCACAGGAAGCCGGTGGCTGCGATCGGTGTTTCGGCGCTGAGTAACCGCAGCCGCTTCACTCGGTTCTCGGGGAGCGGCGGCGGTCACTTGGATGGCTACGAGGTGGGCCTTCCCGGGCAATTTGGTCTCGAGCAGGCCGCCGAGGACCTCATTGTGAAATACCGTGGTCTAGGCGTGCAGCACGAATTCCACTGGAAGAAGGTCCGCGACCGGATTTACCATCGCACCACTCGCATGTGCGGCGCCTACATCCAAGCAGGATACTTCTTGCATCATGTGGTGCCAGAAGTGCCTAGGCAATTGGAGCTTGGCCTGCGCTACGCCTCGGTCGACCCGGATCACGAGGAGCGAAAAGACCGGGTCACCGAATCGACATTCGTAGTGAACTGGTTCATGGAAGGACACAACAACAAACTCACATTCGACATCGGTCGTCGCGGACTCGCGCGACCTAGTGGCTCTGACCTGTTACGCTATCAGATTCGATTCCAGTGGGACGCGACGTTCTAGCGGCGACCATCGACTCCCGGCTAAGCCGGACCGCCAGGCGATAGCAACCGGTCGGCGCATGTTGACGACAATGGCCGTGCTAGCGAATGCCTAGGCCGTTGCCCGAGATGCTCGCCGGTCCCTTCCGCCACGGCCGCTAGTAGCTGTCGCTCCGTCGGTGGCTTCGAGCCGCGCTTCCACAGGAAGCAGAAGTGCTCCGTCAGGATCCGCGGCGGGCGAACCAGTTGCGCCGGGACCCGGGTGGCCCAGGCATTGCCGCCACGCATCGCCCGTCGTGCCCGATACGGCTCGCGGCGCCCACGCGAGCAGGGTTTGAGGGGCGCGCGTAAGTTAGCGAGACTGTCCCGACCGTGCCTGGAATTGCGCTTGATGCTGTATCCTTGACGCGCAATGCAGTGGAACCCTCATTCTCGATCATCGGCCCACCTAGCCCAGCCCACTGGATCCCGGTTGTGTTGCCGCACACGCGAGGCTCGCGAACGTGCACTGGCGCTTGTCGTTGCGCTCGATTGTGAGCTGGATTCAGGCGCCGGGCCCCGCGTCGTCGCCGTCGCCGTCCGACAGCCTGTTCATCCGGGAGCCTCTTGCCCTCGCAGCGGCGACGCGACCGCCGATCGAAACCCTGTCCGAGACCTTCGTCCCAGCACGTTGGGGCTCGGGTTGGCGCCAAATAAGCGCAGCCAGTCGGAAGGTGATCCTCCGAGGGGTCAGCGGGATGCGCGCTATGCGGCCTCGAGCGCTTGAACGATGTCAGCGGCGATGTCTTCGGGATCCTCGATGCCCACCGAGAACCGCACCAAGTTGTCGCGGATGCCTAGTCGCTGCCTGCGCTTCTCTCCCAGATTCCTATGCGTCGTCGTGGCCGGGTGAGTGATGAGCGAATGCACGTCACCCAGGCTTAGAGTCCGGACAACCAGCCTCAGGGCATTCATGAACCGGAACGTCTCGCGTTGGCCGGCGTCGCGAATTTCGAAGCTCACCATCCCCCCGTACATCGCGGCCCCTTGCGAATCGCGGCCGAAGTGACGGTCGGCGACGGCCTTGTCCGGATGGCTGTCGAGACCGGGGTAGAAGACAGACTCGACACGTGGATGACTCTCTAGAATCCGGGCCAGATGCAGTGCGTTGCGACAGTGCTCCTCCATACGCATCGGGAGGGTCTTGACGCCACGGGCGGTGAGGAAGCACTGGAAGGGCCCGAGTGTGGCGCCGAGGTGACGTCCGAGCTCCTGCATGTACTCGGAGTTAGGCTCGCGGCAAACGCTGACACCGCCGAGCACATCCGCATGTCCTGCCATGTATTTCGTCGCGCTGTGGATCACAATATCGGCACCTTGGTCCAGCGGCTGGCTCAACGCGGGGGTGGTGAATGTCGCGTCGACAACGACTGGCACGCCTCGACGGTGCGCCATTTCGCAGATCGCGTCTAGCGGGGGCACTCGCAGTAAGGGGTTCGAGACGGTCTCGATGAGGACGCATCCTGTCTCGGCCTTGTCCAGCGCGCCTTCGAAAGCCTCGAGGGCGCACGGGTCGACAAACCTCGTTATGACGCCTTGCTGCTCCATCAGCTGCAGCAGCTGGAATGTCTGGCCAAACATTACGTTGCCGGTGAGGACGCTCTGTGGCCGGTCGGGCAGCACCGTGAGCAGCCCGATATGGATAGCTGCCATGCCGGAACTGCAGGCCAGTGCGCTTCCTCCTCCTTCGAGAGCCGCGATCTGCCTTTGGAGCGCCATTGCGGTCGGATTCCCGTAGCGCTGGTATACGAAGCCCTCAAGCTCGCCGTTGGCGACAGCCCCCATGTCGCGCGCGTTGCGATAGTGGAAGCTTGCCGCTGTTTCAAGCGGAGGCGCCGATGGGACAAATGCCTTGCCTTCCGCATCTTCCATGCAGGCATGAATGGCTAGGGTTTGCGGCTTCATGCGGCCTCCAGAGCCTGCGTCAGGTCGGCAAGAATATCGTCAATGTGCTCGCCTCCGATGGAAAGGCGGACGAGTCCGTCCGTGATGCCCATTTCCGCTCTGGTTTCAACGGACAGAGTTCGGTGCGTCGTGCTGGCCGGGTGGAGCACGAGCGTCGTCAGGTCCCCGATGCTGGCTGAAGTAGCGACGAGCCGCAAGCGATCGGAGAATTCGAGAGCGCCGTCCTCGCCCCCTCTCACGTCCACCCCAACGGCACCTCCTGCTTGGCCCGCCGGCATGAGCCGGGCGATAGTTTCCGCGTCGGGATGGCTCGGGTCTCCTGGAAACAGGACGCGCTCGAGCGCTCGGTGGTCCCTCAGCGCCTTGAAGACTAGTTGGGCGTTGGCGCAGTGGTGACGCATTCGAATCGGCAGGGTCTTGATTCCCCGCATGACGAGAAACGCTTCGAAAGGACCAAGGTTGCCGCCGAGGCACCGGTGCGTTTGCTGGAGTGCTTCGTGATGGGCTTCCGGCGCGGCCACCAGGCCAGCAAGGACATCGCCGTGCCCTCCCAAGTATTTCGTGGCGCTGTGGATAACCATGTCGGCACCATGCTCGAACGGCTTGATGAGGAGCGGCGTGAAAGTGTTGTCAACCAGCAGCAGGGCGTCGGATGCCTTCGCAATCTCGCTGACCCGGTCGAGGTCGGCCACGCGCAAGCAGGGATTGCTGACCGTTTCGGTGATCAGCAGCGCTGGGCGGGCTTCGCGAACGGCCGTTTCCAGCGCGTCTAGATCGCAGAAGTCGCAGAATCGCACATCGATGCCAGAGGAAGGCAGAACGGTCCGCAGCAACTCGAGGCTGCCTCCGTAGAGCACGTTGGCGGCCACGATGGACTGCCGGCGGTCGAGAAGGCCCGCCATGACCGCGAGGTGGACCGCCGCCATGCCGGATGCAGTGGCGAACGCTCCGTCCGTCTCCTCGAGGGTCGCGACCTGCTGTTCCAGCGCGCTTGAGCTGGGGTTGCCCATTCGGGCGTATGTTTCGCCCGGCTGCCGGTCGGCGAACACGTCCGCAAGCTCTTCCATCGTGTCATAGAAGAAGCTTGAGGAGGCGTAGACGGGCGTCGATACAGGGACGTAGCCGCCGAGTTTCTGGCGGTCGCCGGCGTGGACGAGGGTCGTTTGTGGCTTCATTCGGACTTCAAGCGGAACCTTGAGTATAGCCACGGGTGGTCCTATCGGTACCGTGGGAATCACGACCGAGCGGCCCGCGCATTCGGGTCGGAGCTGCTGAGTGCGTGCATGCGGCGAAGGCCATTGCGTCCGGTCACGGTCGTCCTTCCAAGCCAACGCCCAGCTTCTCCGACGGCGGACGCGACCGCAGCGACTCGCACGTGCCGCCGCCCGAATGCGTCGATGCCGTTCGGGGCGCCTTGATCATCTTCGCTAGGTCTGTTAGTTTGCCGAGCAACCGCAAATCGGTCGGGCTGCGAGCCCCGCGCCGCGTGCAGCTCGCACTTTGTCCAATGTTCTAACGTAGTGGAACAGCCGTAATGCTAGACACTCTCAGCCGCCGCTCGTTTCTGGCCGCGTCGTCGGCCCTTCCCTTGGCCCAAGCCGGGAACGCCCAATCGAAGCACCCCAACGTTGTGCTGATCATGACAGACCAGCAGTCGATGTCGGCCCTCGCCGCCAACGGGAATCCATATCTCGAGACACCTGCGATGGACAGCATTGTTGCAGACGGTGTCAGCTTCACCGAGTCCTACTGCACCTACCCCGTTTGCTCGCCGGCGCGCAGCAGCGTGATGACTGGGTTGATGCCCCACGAGACGGGCGTGATGAAGAACGGCCAGGCGATCGGCGACGGAATTCCGAATCTTGGCGAGCACTTTCGCGCGCACCGATACAAGACCTTCTACGCAGGCAAGTGGCATCTGCCGGGAGGCTTCGGTGAACCGCCGGGGTTCGAGACCCTGATTGGCGGTCATACGCTTGGCGCGCACATGGACGAGCCGCTCGCCACCAAGTGCGTCGAGTTCATGCACCAAGGGCCTGACGAACCTTTTCTGCTCGTGGCTTCGTTCATGAACCCCCACGATGTTTGCCACTGGATTCGCGGCCACGAAGGCAGCCGCGATTACGATTCGGTCGCACAGTATCCGCCTGCGCCAGGCAACATGTGGCGTGATCCGAACGAGCCTGAGTACATCCAGCACCATCGCTATGGCAACTTCAACCGCATGTCGAACTCTCTCCATATCTCGAAGGAGTGGCGGGCTGACGACTTCCGGCACTACATCTATGACTACTACCGCATGTGCGAGGACGTAGATCGCCAGATCGGCCGCGTGCTCTCGGCTCTTCGTTTCCGGGGGCTGGCGGAGAACACAGTCCTCGTGCTGACCTCCGACCACGGCGAGGGACTTGGTGCCCACCGATGGACCCAGAAAGCAGCCTTCTGGGAAGAGACCGCCAAGGTTCCCCTGATCGTATCGGGCAAGGGTGTCGAGCGACGGGGCGCGGTCGACAGCGATTCTTTGGTGTCCGGCATCGACATCGTGCCGACCCTATGCGACTACGCAGGCATCCAGGCGCCGAGCCGAGTAACCGGGCGGAGCCTGCGTGCCGCTATTCGGGGTGATGGCTGGGACCGTCATTTTGTCGTCTCGGAACTGGCGGACTTGGGTTTTCCGGACCGGCAAGGGCGCATGCTCCGGACGGACCGCTACAAGTACGTGGTCTTCAACGGAGGCGAGCGCCCCGAGCAGCTCTTTGACCTCGACCTCGACCCGGGCGAGGTCGACAACCTCGTCGGCTCCCCGGCGGCTGAGATGGAACTTGATCGTCACCGCAAGCTATTGGCCGGTTGGATTACTCAGACGAGCGACAGTTTCCGGATTCCGACTGCGTAGAATCCAGTCGTCGCCGCAACGCGGGAATGGAGCACCATTTTCGCTATCCGACGTTGGGATCCCGATTCGGGGTCGATCAAGGCCAGGGGTCTTATGGGCATATGCGCTAACTTATTGATCGCCACCAAAGAAATGGTTCTTCAGCAAAATCTGTGGGCAAGATCGTGTTCCGGTAGATTTCCAAGTGCATGATACAGCGTAAGTTCGTAGGTCTTGTAGGATCGGAACCCGTACGCTTTTCTCATAGCCAGTTTCGCTTTGTTGTTCAGGCCTTCCACCGCCCCGGACGAATGGGCCCGGCCAGTGCGGAACCAGTTCAGCACCAGCGGCCTGTGCTTGCCCAGCATCTTCGCGACCCGCTGCATCGGTGCCAGTCTCGAGCGCATCGCGCGCGCGCACCAGCGCTTGAGAAACCTCCGCGCCCGGGTCGGGGAGCGACACTCCCACAATTGCTGGAAGTCCTCCTTGAGCAGGTACGCCCGCACTGTCCGCAAGTTCAGCTTCACCAGCTCCGCCAGTTTCGGCTCCTGCTTCTCCGTCAGGTGCTCGGGCCGTTTCAGCAGCAGCCACCGCGAACCCTTCAGCACCGGGTCCCGGCCCTGCGCCTGCAACTGCTTCGCTTCCGCTGCCCGCACCTGGTCGATCGCCTTGCCCAGCTTCTGCATGATGTGAAAGCGGTCCAGCACGTGCACTGCGTTCCGCGCCTGCTCCGCCACCACGCGCAGGTACGCCTTCCACATGTCCGAGCACACCACCTGCAACCGCTGGGAGCGTTCCTTGCCGAACCACTCGAAGAACCCCAGCGTCTCGATCCTGCGCTCCTGCCCCACCCACAGCAGCCGTCGGCTGCCTGCATCCAACTGATACACAAGGGTTAGGTAGCGATGCCCGCGCTGCCACGCGATCTCGTCCACGCCGATCGTCGCCACCCCGTCGAGCCGCACCCGCGCCCGGCCCCACTCCACCGCCATCTCCACCGAGCGGTAGACCCGGTCCCAGGAAGTGCGGAAGATCGTCGCCGTCTCCTTCCACGACAACCGCTTCGCCCAGCTGGCCAGCAACCAGGCGAAAGCCTCGGTCGCCTGGTGCTTGCCCTCCGCCCACGGCACCTTCTCGACCTTCACCTTGCCGCAGCGCGGGCAGCTCACCCGCCGCATCGCATAGACGAAGAACGTCGGCAGGCCCAGCACGGGCGCGAACTGGAAGCGCCGCGGCTGCAGCCGGTCGTAGCCCGGGGCCGGCTGCCCGCAGCCCGAGCAGCGGGCGCGACCGTTGGACCGGGCGCGCACCTCGACTTCCAGCCGCGCACCCTCGCCCTCGCTCTCGATCAGCTGGATCTTCCCGTACACGAAACCGGGCAGCTTGTAGACCCTGTTCAAGATGGTGCGCAACTCCATCGACGCACCCCCTTTCTCGTGGAGGCTGGAGCCTCCCACCCCCATGTTCCTACAAGCCCGGCAGCACTGGCTCCCTCAACCACAGGCGCAACAGCTCGCTGCTGCAAGAGAGAGACTAGTTCCTAACCCACAGATCCTGCGGAAGAGGCAAAGAAATCCGCCATCTGTGATCGGCGCTTCCGAGGAGTCTCCGCTAGTTCCGCCGAAATCGCCTGCCAGTCAGCGAGTGTCTGCGACAGCGGAATCGGCGGCTCGATCGCTCGTTGCACCTGGTTCCAAACGAATTTGAAGTCACGCCAGGCGCTGCGTGGGCGATCCCGGTCCCACTTCGTACCCCCAGGGGGAAATGGCGCTCGCGTGGTGGATCAGTTTCTCGACCAGCAGCGCAGCCAGCAGCTTGCCGTACAGCCACGCCTTCGCGCTGTCGTCGTCGTACTTCGGCAGGCAGCCCAGCTGGGCCAGCGACTTGAATCGCTTGAACGTCAATTCCACCTGCCAGCGCGTGCGATACCACCCCAGCACGTCGGCGGCCGACCACTCGCTTGCCGGCACGGTGGTGAACAGAATGACGTACTTGGCCAGTTCCAGCGTGGGGCTGGACCGTGCGCCCCTTCCGGGAGGCCTCCTTGCGGATCTTCGCCTGGGCCAGGCGGACGGCCTCTTCGCTCTTGCGCAGGCCGCAGACCCGGCCCGCCACCGGCGCACCCTCGCTCGCCAGCGCACGGGCCGCGACGGACCCGATGATCCCGGGACTGTGCAGGGGCCGCAGGCAATCCACCAGGTCCAGCGCCGTGCCGTCTTCCTTTTCCAGCAACAACGATCCGCTGTTTACCCGCACGGTCACCTGGCCCCCTGCCTCGGCCACGTACTGAATCCCCCGACCCGTCGAATACCCGCGATCCGCCAGAATGCAGTCCCCCGCCGCGATCGGGAACTGCTTCAGCGACTCGCCCGTGCCCGCTCCTTCCGTCCGCGTCAGCTTGAAGAAGTCGCAGGTCAGCGACGGCAGCCGCACGCTGTAATGAATCCGCCACAGCGAACCCGTCCGCCCCGGCTCGCTCACCGTCGTCGCATCGAAGGCCCGGACCTCGCCACTGTCCGCCGCCGTGGTGGCGGCCAGCCCTTGCTCCCGGAACAGCTCCACGCACAGCGCCTGCAGCCAGTCCCGTGATTTCCGCAGCCGTTTCAGCAAGGCGACGTCCGACAGGTCCGCCAGATCCGCCCGGCGCGCTCGCACCACCGTCTCGCGCAGCGAGTGGCCACAGCCCAGATGCAGCAGTAGTGTGCGCAGCAGGTTCCCGGGCGACTTGTGCTTACGCAGTTTCCTCAGCGCTCCGGTCTGGCGCGCCAGATCCTCCCAGTTCGGCGGCAGGAAGGAGACCAGCAGCCCCCAGTCCTCGTTCAGTGGTTCACTTGTCTCCGGGTTCACTTCTTTCGCCGGGTGCCTATACCACCCTTCCAAAATCATACCCGGCAGAATCTGTGATGTCAACCTATAAGTTAGCTCTTATGGGTCTTATGGGTTGGCAGTCGAAGGACGAAGCTGTGCGCGTCCGATCGCATCGCGGCGGCGACTGATCGCTCCGACGACACCTCGCCGATCGAGATGCAGTTGAAACATTTGCGCCCATACTCGGCGTCCTAGAGGTTTCCACGGCCAGACACGCACCGCCGAGCATGGCGAAGTTGCCGTATTATGGGGCGGCGTCCGACGGCCCGACCCGTTGGTCGAGGACTACCCATGTGTTGCAACAACCGTTTCTGGCGCTACCGGCGCAATCTAGCGAGACTCTTGGTGACGGCAGCCGCCACGCTCGCCGCTTCCAGCGTTGACGCTGGGGAACTGGCGTGGCGGGAGCTACCAGATATGCCGGTCGGCAAATGGGAAACCGCAACTGTGTCGGTCGACGGCAAGCTATATCTCTTCGCCGGATATACGAGCGGTGTCCGATCGAGCAAGCGTTCGGACATCTTCGATCCGAAGGATGGGACCTGGACCCGTATTCAGGACATGCCGAGCGCGGTTACCCATATCAACGCCGTCCTCGATGACCGCACGGTCTGGTTCGCCGGCGGCTTCAAGGATGGCTACAAGGGTCACGCCATTGCCGAAGTGTGGAACTACGACATCGACAAGGACCGCTATACCGCGGCGCCCTTGCTACCCGAGCCTCGGGCGGGCGGGGGATTGGCGCGCGTGGGCCGCAAGCTGCACTATCTGGGCGGATTGAAGGCGGACCGCGATACCAACGCCGGGGAACATTGGGTCCTGGACCTCGACCATTGGGCCGCTGGGGCGGCCAACTGGCAGGACGCAGCGCCGCTGCCCGATCCTCGCAACCAGTTCTCGACGGCTAACGTCGGGAACAGGATCTACGCCATCGGCGGCCAATACCACCACGACAGCATGCAACTCGATCAGCCACGGGTCGACATTTACGACACCGCAACCGATTCCTGGAGCCGCGGTCCGGACTTGCCAAAGGGACATTCGCACGCCGAAGCCGGGACCTTTGTCCACGAGGGTCGGATTTACATGGTGGGCGGCCATACGACACCGGCTGGTGGAAGCAAGTCCGTCGATCCGGACATTCTGGTTCTAAAGCCAGGCGGTGACTGGGAACTGCTCGGCAGGCTGCCGATGCCGCTGTCTTCGCCGGCCGCGGGCATTGCAGGCGACAAGCTCTACGTCGCCGGCGGTTCCAAGGACGGCTCTAGCGTGCAGGCAAGGATGTGGGTGACCGAGCTGCCTTGATCAACCGAACGGCTGCAACGCAAATCGCGTCTCGCCCGGGCGGTGCTGTGAGGACGTTGCGGCGCTCCCGCTATTCGAAGGCTGCGCTCTGCGCGAACTGGCGGGAACATACGGCCCGAGTGGTGAGCCGGAGTGTCCCGACCTGAGCGGCTGGCGGCACATCCTTGCAGGCACAGTAGGAGGTAGCACCCAGTCGAATCCCGACGAGACCGAGGAGTTGCGCAACGCTCCGGCTAGAGATGCATCCCTGCCTCTTGCTAGGTCCGAGCGATCCGTCTCGGATTCCGTAAGCAAATGCAGACGGAAAGAAAAGATGCCGCACTCTCCTCCCAGCTCTGAATCTGGAGACAGCGAATTCCGATGTCGGGTCTTCGAAGCTGGGAACACTCCGCGCTCCAAGGAGCAGTTCGAGCGCTCCCCGGAAAATTCGGGCGAACGAACGCGGGGAGGTTGCGAAAGCAAAGATACGGCTGACTTACCCAACGGCACGAGCGAAGCTGCAAAAAACCTGAAGTGCAGGGCTAGTCGGGCACGAACTCATAGCCCTTGCCGTAAACGGTTCGGATCCAGCGAGGATTCCCCGGATCGTCTTCGATTTTCCTGCGCAGCCAGCCAACATGCACATCGACTGTCCGTGTTGGGGTCTTCGGTTGGTACTTCCAAACCTCGTTGAGAAGACGGCGGCGGGCCAGTGTTTCAGCCGGATGAGTCACGAAATAGTGCAACAGCTTGTACTCCTTCACGGAGAGCCGAAGGCGTTCGTTGGCACGCCATACAGTCGCATGCTTCGAATCCACACGCAGGTCTCCGAATGCATGAACATGGGAAGCCGTCTCGTCGGTCGACGGCATGCTTCGACGCAAGAGAGCCCTGATTCGAGCGAGCAGTTCCAGAACCTCGAAGGGCTTGGCTAGATAGTCGTCTGCACCCACAGCAAAGCCTCGCAATCTGTCTTGCAGTTGCGTCTTCGCGGTCAGCATCAGGACAGGCGTGTCGATGCCTTGATTGCGCAATTCCCGGCAAACTTCTATTCCGTCCTTCACAGGCAGAATCAAGTCTAGGACGATCACGTCGAATCCGCCTTGAGAGGCGAGTTGCAGGGCCGCTTCACCGTCATCGGCAGTGTCTACGTCGTATCCCGCCACGCAGAGGCTGTCCTCCAATCCAACTCTGATGCCAATCTCATCTTCAACCAAGAGCACGCGATGGAGCATTAGTCTAAGAAACCTCTAACACGAAGGAAAGGAACCCGGTTCGCAAACAAGCTCGCCGTCACGCACTGATCTTGCGATTCACGGCGTGAGGAATCTAGACAAAACTGTAGCAACTAGGCACCCTCCTCGTTCGCGAATCAGCACGTGCCGTAGGTTTTTCCGGGCTTATTCCCCCATTGGATCCCTTCGCCCGACGTTTCCGGGCACCCGGCCGAATTTCGATTTGGAATCGGACTGGCAGCTGCCGGAAAGGCTCCGGGACGCTTTCCGAGCGGATTGAACAGGCCTTGCGCAACACAGCGACATATGCTGACGCAATCCTGTCACTACGACAGCATCGAGTATGCCAGAGCTAGGAGCTTGCGTGTGTTTCATGTGTGTTTCATGTGATTGCCGCGCAAATGCCGGTGTTCCTCGCCGTGCGCTGGCACGCGGCCCCGAGCGACTAACAATCCTATAGCGAGACCGCTGTGACGCGCGTTGCTCCCTCTCCGTTGGAATGCTGCTTGCTAGCTGCTTCCCCAGCGAGCTAGCCGTGCGGGGCATCACGCGCAGCCAGCTTACGGAGTGTCTATTGGTCAGGATCGTACTCGCAGCCCCGTGGGCGATGTTTTCGATGCACGCTAGCTCGCACCCCGCGAAACGATAGAGCGCGATGCGTTCGACCGGACCTGCCCGCCAGCGTTCTTGGCAAGCGCCGTTTCCGGGTGGTTCGGGCCCGCCCGACCTAGCGCCGACTGTAGCTTGACTCTGTCCTAGTGCTTCGTCCGCATGATCGGTCACCGCTCTCCCTTTGCTGCGCCAGAACGGTCTCGTGCGAGCGCCAGGGAATCGCCGGGTGAATGCATCGAGCCCCTGGCGGGCACCCGGGACGGATTCCTCCTCGGACTTTGCTGAAAACAGGTCTTACAGCGGGGTATGCACCGAACGGTCCCAGCCCCGTTCCTGTGCAGGATCCCTGCGGGAACGCCCACCAGGGTACGGCCTGCGCCGTCGCACCCGCTTCGGTGTGCATCCATCCGGCGGGATGGCGCCAGCTGAGCTGCGGCAGCGGCGCTGTTGGGAAACTGCCTGCCCACGACCTGGTAGCGTCCCGGATCGTTGATCCGGCCCCAGTTGCACCTGCCTCTAGGGGGTAGGCCCGCCTGTTGGCGTGGTGTTCAAGAACCTCCGCACGACCTTCGCCACATATGCGATTGTCTCCGAGTACGGCGGCAGCCCTTGGTGCTCCGCTACGCTTCCCGGTCCGGCATTGTACGCGGCCAGCGCCTTCACAAGTTGATCGCGGTCGCCGTCGTAGCGTTCCAGCATCTGCCTGAGGTACCGGGTTCCTCCTTCCAGATTCCCTGACAGGTCATTGGGATCGACGTCCAGTTCAGCTGCCGTTTCTGGCATGAGCTGCATCAGTCCGACTGCGCCCTTGTGGGACACCGCATCCTGCCGGGCGCCCGATTCCGCCCACACGACTGCCCGCACCAAGTCTCGAGGCAGGCCAGCGAGGTCGGCGAACCGGTCAATCTCTTCCGCGAGCGCTACCCGCTTCTCAGTATCCGGCCTCTCATCCTCAGTCGATTCGACCGCTGCGGGAGGCGCCAAGTCAGACTCCACCCGCATCACGTCCTCCACGGGCACTTCGATCCAGCCCCCGTTCGAGTGCAGCAGCCGCGCTGTGTCCGGCCCGTATTCGTACCGGTCCGCCTCCAAGCGGAAACCGTTGCGCAGGATCACAGTCTCGGCCCCTGCCAACGCCGATGCAAGCAGCAGGCAGGCTAGTAGACGCTGGGGACGGCTGTGTAGCATACTTGCGTTCTTGAATCATAAGACGTTCGTATCCCACTTGGAGTGCAGTCGGACTGGCGAGAGATTGCCGCCAGGCACCCTCCACAACCTCTCCCCCCAAGGTGCGCCCCTGCTGGTTCGCTATGACCTCGACTGCGCGCGCCGAAGCCTTGACCGGGACGCCGTAGAGCATGGGCCGCGGAGCCTCTGGCGGTATGCCCCGCTGCTCCCGCTGTGCGATCTAGCGAATCTAGTCACGCTCGGCGAAGGCATGACGCCGCTCCTTGGAACGCCTCGACTGGCTGAGCGAATTGGCAGTGCGAGGTTGCTCGTCAAGGACGAGAGCGCGAATCCGACCGGCACTTTCAAGGCTCGCGGCATGGCAGTTGCGGTATCCATGGCCAACGAACTGGGTGTTCGGAAGCTTGCCGCCCCGTCCGCAGGAAATGCCGCGAGCGCTCTTGCCGCGTACGCGGCTAGGGCCGGCCTCGAAGCCCACCTTTTCATGCCTCGAGACGTGCCGCGCGCGAACGCCATCGAATGCGAGGCCATGGGGGCATGCGTCACTCTCGTCGACGGCCTGATCAGCGATTGCGGTCGCATCGTTGCCGAGCGTCGAGGGGTGGAGGGCTGGTTCGAAGTATCGACGCTCAAGGAGCCGTATCGGATCGAGGGCAAGAAAACCATGGGCCTGGAACTCGCTGAGCAGCTTGGTTGGCGCGTCCCCGATGCGATCTTCTACCCGACGGGCGGCGGTGTCGGCCTCATCGGCATGTGGAAGGCATTCGCCGAGCTCGAGGCACTGGGCTGGATCGGGCCCAAGCGGCCAAGGATGATCGCCGTACAGGCTTCCGGCTGCGCGCCCATCGTCCGAGCTTGGGATGCCGGCAAGCGGGAATCGGAATACTGGGAGAACGCCTCCACCGTTGCCAGCGGCTTGCGCGTGCCCAAGGCACTGGGCGATTTTCTCGTCCTGGAGGCGCTACGCGAGAGCGCGGGCATGGCAATAGCGATCGATGACCAGGAGACCCTTGAAGCGGGACAGCTGCTAGCCGAATCCGAAGGCCTGTTCGTCGCTCCCGAAGGCGCAGCCTGCGTCGCCGCGGCCCGCCGTCTGCTGCACGATGGCTTCCTGGCCCGCGACGACGAGCTGGTCATCTATAACACCGGATCCGGCTTGAAGTACCTCGAGGCTTGGGAAACCCGCTTCGAGCCGCAAGCAACCGCAAGGGAACGTCTCGGCGGGCTGATCGTGCCGCGCTGATATCGAATCCCTCCACTTGCGAGAATGAGGACGCGCATGCGGGTCACGGTTCTCTTCTTCGGGCAGTTGAAGGACTTCATCGGTTGTTCGAGCGACGAGATTGAACTGCCGGCTGGCGCATCCCTTGAAACGGTCTTCCAGCACTACTCGTCTCAAGAGCCGAGGCTCGCTCGCATGGCGGGCAGCGTCGCGATGGCGCGGAACCAGCGTTTCGCCCATCCGAGCGAAGCGGTCGAAGACGGAGACGAAGTGGCACTCATGCCCCCAGTGAGCGGCGGCAGCGGCTGGCTAGCCAGTTCCGCTGCGCGCGGCGTGTTCGCGGCCGTGACCCGTGACCCGATCGACAGCAGGGCGCTTGCGGAGCGGACGCAAGGGAACGGCGATGGTGCCGTAATCGTCTTCGAGGGGGTAGTGCGCGACAATTCCGGCGGCCGCCGGACGCTCTATCTGGATTACGAGTGCTATGTCCCGCTTGCCCTGCAGCAGCTCGAGGAGATTGGCCGCGGCTTGCTGGAGCGGCATCCGGTCCACGGCATTGCCTTGGTGCACCGGATCGGGCGCTTGCGGATCCGTGAAGCCAGCGTATCAATCGTGATCGCCGCGGCTCACCGGCGACCTGCCTACGAGGCGAGCCTCGAGGCGATCAACGAAGTGAAGCGAAAAGTGCCAGTCTGGAAGAAGGAGTACTTCGCCGACGGCGAGGTCTGGGTGGAAGGCCAGTGGGACGAGTCCGTGCCCGTCACAGCGGCGGAAGTACACGGCTAGCCGCCGCTCTGCTGCTGGTCGCTGCCTCTCTGGCGGCGCAGCAGTCGGAGCCCGTCGTGTTCACGGCCGACGTGCGCCTCGTTACCTTGCCGGTCACTGTCAAGGATTCCCGCGGAGCCCCCCTCGGCGATCTCAACCGCGGGGACTTCGAGATTCTCGAAGAAAGCGTCCCCCGCGAGCTGACCGTCTTCGAGAGGCGAACTAACCGTCCCGTTTCTGTAGTGCTCATGGTGGATACGAGCCTCAGCACTGCGATCGAACTGCGTTACGAGCGGCAATCCGCGAGCCGCTTCCTTGCGAACTTGCTCGGCCCCGCCTCCCAGCCTGGCGACAGCGCCGCGATCTACTCGTTCTCCGCCGACGTCGAAGTCCTCCAGCACTTCTCGCGAAACCACAAGGTGCTCGAAAAGGCCCTGAGTCGCGTGCGACCCGAGTCCGGGACGTCGGTCTACGACGCCGTTCGGCTGGCCTCGAGAGAACTCGCTCGCCGGGACGGGCGCCGAGTCATCGTCATCATCACCGATGGCGGTGACACGACGAGCCGTTGGAAGTTCGCGGACGCGCTGAGGGCGGCGCACGACGCCGAGGCGGCGATCTACCCGCTAATCGTGTTGCCAATCCAAAGCGACGCTGGCCGGAACAGGGGCGGGGAGCACGCCCTGATCACCCTTGCGGACAAGACCGGAGGGGAGACTTTCGTCCAGCACGGAACCACGAATCTCGACGCGGCATTCGGCGAGATCCTCCGCAACCTCCGCACCCAGTACTTGCTCGGTTTCTACCCCCTTCTGGAAGGCGTGTTTCGGAAGGAAGTGTTCCGCAATATCGAGATTCGCGTCGCTCGGGACGGAGCTGCGGTATTCGCGCGGTCGGGGTACTACGCAGATCCGTCCGCCCAGACGGTGGCGCCTCGCAAGAAGCGAGGCGCGCCGACAACGTTGCGCACGTTGCCGCAAGTCAAGGCTTCGGGCGATAGTGGCCCAGAACCGGAAGCACCGGCGGAAGATCCGCAGCGCGGGCCGCCAGACGGAAAGCCGAGGCCCCGGATCGTCAGGCCCGGTCCGTAGCCGGGCCAGTTCGGTGAGTCAGTTGTCACGCCGGGTTGCTAGCCTGTGGTGTGCCGCTAAACGCAACCGACTATATCCCTTTCGCAACCGAACTTGCCCGCGGAGCGGGCGCGATACTCATGCAGCACTACGCCAACGTGCAGGTCGAGTACAAGGGGCGGTTCGATACCGTCACGGCCGCCGACCGGGCATCCGAGCGGTGGGTTGTTGAGCGCATCCGTTCGCGATTTCCGTCGCATTCGATCATTGCCGAGGAAGGCGGGAGCTTTGATGGGGACCGTGAGTTTGTTTGGTATATCGATCCGCTGGACGGCACGACCAACTTCGCTCACGGGTTGCCTCGGTTTTGCGTCAGCATCGGCCTTTGGGGCAGGGAAGAGGGCTTGGCGGGTGTTGTGTACGATCCGGTCCGCGATGACGTGTTCACCGCGGAGCGAGGGTCCGGGGCGTATCTGAACCGACGGCGCATTCGCGTGTCCGACGTGTCGGCCCTGGCGCACGGGCTGTTCGCGACTGGCTTCCCCAGTTCGATTCGAGATACCAATCCTAACCTTCACTACTTCCACCAAGTTGCCATGTCCACCCACGGAGTGCGTCGTACCGGCTCGGCGGCGCTAGACCTGTGCTCGGTCGCCCAAGGCCACTTTGAAGGCTTCTGGGAGATCGGGCTCAAGTCGTGGGATGTGGGCGCCGGGTTGGTTGTCCTCTCCGAAGCCGGCGGCGAGTATCGCAATTTCGAAGGCGGCCGCTATCGGCCCGGCGCGGGGCGGATGGTTGCCACCAACGGCAAGGTGACGAAGCCGCTGCTCGAGCTCTTGGCCGAGGTGTCTCGCGGCGAGTGCCGCGTGCCGATTCCAAGGGTCTCTACTCCCTGAATACGGTCTCGCGATCTACGTTCCAAGCGAGCTGTTCAAAACATAAACGACTGAATTCGTTGCCCGTGGAAGGCCGAGCTATGGTATTGTAACAATTTCGTGCGGGATTCGTGCATCGTCGATCGGACGAGGCCCCTCCTAGGGCCGGTTCCTCGACTTGTGCGGAAGAGCGCTGTAAGTCAATATGGATCGCATCGTAGATTTAATTCGAAGCAAGCGGTACGGCGAGGAAATTGCCCTCGAGGACTTCGAAAGGCTGATCAACGGATTTACGTTGAACGAAATACCAGACTCTCAGATGGGTGCTTTCCTGATGGCCGGGGTCTGCAACGGATTCAGTGCCAGCGAGTCGGCCTTTCTCACCTCCGCAATGCTGCGTTGCGGCGAGAAGCTCGACCTTGGGGGCCTCGACAAGATGAAGGTCGACTGCTACTCCACGGGCGGGGTTGGCGACAAGACCACGCTCATCGCGGCGCCGGTCGCCGCGGCTGCGGGAGTGGCTGTGCCCATGATCGTCGAGCGGGGTACCGGGCATGTGATCGGTTCCCTGGAGAAGCTGCAAGCGATCCCCGGCTTCCGAACCCAGCTGGAAGTAGCCGACTTCGCTGACCTCGTCACGGAATACGGCCTTGCGTTCGCCGAGCAGAGCAACGCGCTGGCTCCTGCCGACAAGCGGCTCTATGAACTGCGCGACGAGACTGCGACGGTCGAGTCCCTCGAGCTTATCGCAGCGTCGGCCATGTCGAAGAAGCTCGCGGAGGACTTAAACGGATTGATCGTTGATGTCAAGGTGAGTCAGGGCTCGCTGCTCTCTGGGCGGACCGAGGCCCGCCGGCTTGCCCAGCAGCTGATCAGTATTGGCCGCAAGCTCGACGTCAAGGTCCAGGTGCTGCTGACCGACATGGAGCAGCCGCTTGGATATACCGTCGGCAATGCCTTGGAGATCATGGAAATCTCCCAGACGCTTCAGGGCCAGGGCCCTCCCGATCTGGCTGGGCTGGCGGTTGAGATTGCCGCTCGCATGATTTTCATCTCCGACACTACGATCTCGATTGAGGGCGCTCGCGAGAAGGCGATGTCCGCCATCCAGGACGGATCGGCCCTTCAGGTTCTAGGCAACGTCATCGCCGCGCAGGGCGGCGACCCGAACGTGCTAACCGACTTCGAACAACTGCCCAATCCGCAGGGAGCCCTCGCCGTTGCGTCCCCGCGTGACGGATTCGTGAGCCGAATCAATGCGGAAGACATCGGCAGGGCTGCCGTGCTCCTCGGCGCCGGAAGGCAGGGCCCAGGTGAGGACGGCAAGCTTGATCCGGCCGTGGGCGTCGTGCTAGAGGCGAAAGTCGGGCAGCAGGTGTTCAACAACTCGGGCCTGTGCGCTCTGTACTACAACGACGAGACGAATCTCGAGGAAGCGCAGCAACTGGTTGAAGATGCTTTCCGCATCTCGTCCCAGCCGCCGCAGCCGCGCGATCTGGTGATCGATCTGATCCAAGGCTGACAGAGCCAAACGGTGCGGGTCCAGCCCTAGTCAGTTGCGGGTTGCGGCAAGCTGAACACGAATAGTCCGCCCCCAGCGGCAACGGCTATCATCTGCCTGCGATTGGCCTCGTAAGCGATGGGGCTCGCCTGCACTGTCGCGCCTAGGTTGATGCGCCAAAGCTCATTGCCTGATTCGGAATCCAGAGCCTTGAAGAAGCCGTCCGAGGTGCCCGCGAAAACGAGCTGCCCAGCGGTTGAGACCAGGCCGGCCCAGGCCGGCTTGAACAAGCGGTGTTCCCACTTGACCTCCGCCGTCACCGGATCGAACGCCCTCACCGCGCCGTACCAGTTGTGCATGGTGGGCTCGTTCACGAACATGCTGCCCCAGTAGCGCGTGCCGGGCGTGTATTCCGTTTCGCCCTTGTAGTACGTGCTGCTGCCCTCGCGGCAGGAAACGTAGAGCAAGCCGGTGTCCGGGCTGTACGCGGGCGACATCCAGTTGGTTCCACCCGCCACGGTCGGGAAGACCTCGATGCCTTCCGCCGACGGCTCCATGCCTGGTCGCCGGATCGGCCGCCCTTCCTCGGAGATGCCGACCGCCCAGGTTTGCTTCACAAACTGCGTTGCCTTGAGGAATTCGCCGGTCTCGCGATCCAGCAAGTAGATGAAGCCGTTGCGGTTCGCAGTGACGAGCAGCTTGCGCCGCGCGCCGCGGTATTCCTTGTCGAGCAGCACCATGACCTGGGTAGCGTCCCAGTCGTGAACGTCGTGGGGAGTGAACTGGAAGTGCCACTTGCGCTTGCCGGTGTCGGCGTCAAGCGCGACTACCGAGTCCGAGAAGAGGTTGTCGCCCATGCGCACGTCGCCGTTCCAGTCCGGTCCGGGATTGCCCACTCCCCAGTAGACGAGACCGAGTTCGGGGTCGTAGCTCGGGGTGATCCAGATCGACGCCCCGCCCGTCTTCCAGGAATCGTCGGCCCATGTCTCGTGACCGTACTCGCCCGGGCCCGGCACCGTGTAGAAGCGCCAGCGACGCTCGCCAGTCTCGACGTCGAAAGCGTCGATGAACCCGCGGATGCCGTACTCGCCACCTGCGGTTCCGACCATCACCTTGTCCTTCACGACGAGCGGCGCATGAGTACCCGAATAGCCGAGCGAGTAGTCGATCATCTCGGTTTCCCAAAGGAGCCGTCCCGTCTTGCGATCAAGTGCGATGGTGTAGGCGTCTAGAGTTGCCATGAACAGTTGATCGCCCAGCACTGCGAGGCCGCGATTGACGAGCCCGCAGCAAGCGATCAGCTTGCTAGGCAAGCGGCGGGAGTACCGCCAGAGCCGTGCGCCGGTTTCGGCATCCAATGCGTAGACATCCCCGGGAGGAACCGTGATGTACATGATGCCGTCATGCACGAGCGGGGTGACTTCGAACTTCTCCGAGATCTTCTCTTGGAAGGCCCAGTCCAGTCGCAGGGACCGGACGTTCGAACGATCGATCTGGTCAAGCAGGCTGTGCCGGTGGCCCGAGTAACCGCCGTGGTAGTTCAGCCAGTCGGAAGCGACCCGCTCGTCCTGGAGCAGGTCCTCGTTCGTCACTTCGCCGGCTGCGAGACAGGCGCACAGAATCGTACCGGAAAGCATCCCTCGAGCGAATATGTATCTCACCGCGCGTTCTCCTTGGCTGTGCCGCTCAAGGTGCAGAGATAGGCGATCAGATTGTCCATGTCGACCTCGCTGAGTAGATCGCCGTAAGCGGGCATGAGCGATTCCTCCGGGTGCTCGAGTGACTTGAGATCCGCCTTGCGGAAGGAGCGCATGTCTTCTGACCGATCCATGACGAATATGTGGTAGGCGTTCTCGTTCATCCAAGCGCCCTCGACCTGTTCGCCGTCGGCAGTGACGATGCGTACCGTACGATATCGCTCCGCGATATTGCTTGCCGGTTCGACCAGAGCCCTGCGCAGTTGGTCATTCGAGAATGTCACGCCGGCATAGGTCATGTCAGGCCCGAGCCTGCCGCCCTTGTTTCCAACCGTGTGGCAGGCGAGACAGGATCCCTTGGCATCGAAGACCTGCTTGCCGGCTGCGGCGTCGCCCGATCCTGCCTCGCACGATTCGCTGGCTGTCGCGGCGAAGGCTCGCACGAAGAGGAGGATCTTCCATATGTCGTCCTCATCAAGCCAGAGGCCAGGCATGTCGGTGCCGGGAATGCCCGCCTCGATGAGATCGAACAGTTCGGCATCGGAATTGCCACGCACATACGTCCTGCGCGCTAGGCGCGCACCGCGCCCGGTCGTGCCTTCCATTCCGTGACAGACGCCGCAGTTGATCCGATAGAGGCGTTTGCCTTCCTCGAAGTCCTCGGCGGAACTCATAGGGTTCGTCTCGTGCGTACGCGCCGCCGACAAGATGAGCGGGAGACCGAAGAGCAGGGCGAAATACCGCAGATGCCGCATAGGCAGTACCAAATAACTCTAGCAGATTGAACCACTTGAACTGGCTGACGGTAACTCTCGACGCGAACCTCGACAGGTCGAGTTGAACAGGCGATGGCGAGGCAGGGGCCGTCCAAGCCCACTTGCAGCTTGGGCCCATTGCGAGCCGGATCGCCCGTTCGCTCTAGCACCGGAGGAACGCTACTTCGTAGCTATGCGTTCCACGGTACGAAGTAAGAAACTACCGGTAGCGGCGCCGCAGGCAGGGGGCTATGGCGATCCAGGAGCACCAGTCAGTCGAAGCAGCTACACCAAGGCACTGCTTAGCCTATTGTTCGCACGAGAAACCGGTCGAATCGGGTTGGTCCCTGCTCAAGCTCGACCGTTTCGGAAGGCTCATAAGACCCGTTGCTGAACCGACCGCAACAGCCGTCCGAGACTTTCTTGCCGCGGCCACCCTAGTCGGGGATCTGCTCCCGTTCACTGCTCGAAGCTCTGGGCGTAAGGCTCTGCACTCCCTATCGCGCGGGAAGCCGTGTTGGATGCAAAATATTTGCTAACTGCGACCACGGAGCCGTTACGGGAAAGCCGCTCTAGCGCCAGTACCGGTATGCGCTGCTCTAGGAATTCTGCTGCCAACGAACCGTCGATTTGCGACAAGTTTCTGGAACGATTCGGCTGCTCGACTGTCCTCTTGCTCTTAGCGAGCGGGGCGCTTCTTGGGGCTGATCTGCAAGCTGGTCCGGACTTGCCCGACGTTCCGTTCGACTATGCAGGCATCGTTCTGCCGGATCACTATTGGTCCAACAACTTTCCCGGTGGAAGGCGGAATCGCGCCGCGGCCATCGACTACGACAACACGCCGGCCAACAACGCAGTTACTAACGATGGTGCCACGTTGGGCCGCGTCTTGTTCTACGACAGGAAGCTCAGCGCCAACGGTACGATTGCGTGCTCGTCGTGCCACATCCAAAGGCATGGATTTACTGATCCTAAGAAATTGAGCAAAGGCTTCGAGGGCGGTCTCACAAGACGGCACTCGATGAGCCTAATCAACGCTCGCTTCTATGGGGCGGGAAAGTTCTTCTGGGACGAACGCGCAGCAACACTGGAAGATCAAGTGCTGATGCCGTTCCAAGACCCGCTGGAAATGAGACTGACGCTGGCACAGCTCGAGAACCTAGTGCGGGCGCAACCCTACTACACAACTCTGTTCGAGGCTGCATTTGGATCGCCGAGGATCGATTCGCATCGAATATCGCGAGCTCTAGCCCAGTTCGTGCGCAGCATCGTGAGCTTCAATTCCAGGTACGACCAAGGGAGAGTCCTGGTCGGCAGTCCGGTCGCAGACTTCCCGAACTTCAGCGATCAGGAGAATCAGGGGAAGCGAATCTTTATGACGAACGGAGGAATCGGGCGGACACCTTGCACGGTCTGCCACAGCAGCGAATCGTTTTCCTTAGTGGCTCCCCGTGGCAATCGGAATCGCCTCACAGGGGCGTCCAACAACGGGCTGGATGCCATTTCGGTTGCGGACCGCGGCATTGCTGAGACAACGAACAATCGCCGGGACACGGGCAAGTTCAAGTCTCCGTCTCTGCGCAATGTGGGTGTGGGCGCTCCGTACATGCACGACGGCCGCTTCGCCACATTGGAAGAAGTGATTGATCACTACAGCACCGGTATCAAGGCTCACCCCAATGTGTCCGCCGCATTGCGCGAGAACAATAGAACACCGGAAGGGTACAACTTCTCGACACAAGAAAAGGCAGCGCTGGTCGCCTTCTTGCACACCCTGACCGACGCCACGCTTCTGTCCGAAGAGAAATTCTCGGATCCGTTCATTGACCCGCATGTGCCAGGGAAACCTGCAATCGTCAACAGTGCCGACGCAGGCCATGTAGTCCGGAGCAGACCTCGGTCACGACAACGACCGCGCTGAGACAGGAGCGTCCGGCGCAGAACGGCAGGATTAGGGGCAGCCGCGCTCTGCCGCGATCACGCAAGTCCGGCTGGATTCGCTCGCTTGCGCAGACCATAGGCGCGCTTCATCCGGATGACTCCCTCGGAGGCATGGGACCTGGCGGCTAGGAGCGTGCAGGCTGACCAGATCTTCTGATGCGGGGGCTGTGGGCTCCTTTGTTCCGTTCAGTTGGCTGCTTGGGATCAACATCGTCCACGCCTCGCGCCTTAGATTGACCGGATCGCTCTCGCTCCGGCCGGCGCCCTCGCTCAAGTGCCGTGCCGCGACCGGCCGCACGGGCGCCATTGTGATCTTCGACGGGGCCTCTGGATCGACGACCTCAGCGCGACGGTACTAGCCCGACCTGCTCATGAGCTAGATTCTGAGGCGATTGGTCCGTTTGGGATGGCTGGGTAGCATCGCAATGTAGCGTGGAGTAACGGATCCGAGCAGGCGCTTGTTGAGGGCCGCCCGATTCCCGGTTGATTCCGCTTATTTTGCCGCGCCACCCGGTTTGGGGACGTAGGGGTCCTGGCGCCTGCTGAAGGGGCGCGACAAGATTTCGGGAGCGCGATTGGCTACCAGCGCAGCGGCAGGTTCTGCAGGCGCGGCAGCGCCTGACCAAATAGGCTCGCTGGACGGCGTCCCAGGCCCTCGAGACGCCCGCGGGCATCTCGAGGGCCTCACCTCCCGCCGGCGGCACTCCTTGTCCCTTGTACTCTTTTTCATGGTGCATGTCTCCTTCTTTTTGCGGAAACAAGTACAACGACTATCGTCGCTGAGACACGCCACGTCCCCTCAGGTCACACACAGCTTCCGCAGATAGCTCTTAGCGCGTCGGCCTGAACCGCATGGGGAAGGTATTCCTGACTCTTTCCGATTCCCTGAAGTACTTCGTCCAGACTGCTGCCCAGATCAGGGAGAACGACACGATCCCCGCAAGAGTCAGAATTGCGACCTGAAGTTGCTCTCCTCCCAGAGGCGGCTGTCCGTCAAGGAACCATCCTGACAGCCCCATCGAATAGACAGCCATCGGAGGGACGGACCCGATAGCGTAGACCAAGAGCCAGCCGCTGATTCCTCTCACGTTGTCTCCTCTTGTCAATGGGCCGCTCCGTCGTTGTCGGCACCGAGGATATCATTCGAGTCCCTCGGCTCTCCTTTGTCGCGAGGTCTACCCCCAGCGAGCGGGTCAGTCCGCCCTGTAGAAACACGAACATGGCCTACGAGCGACGCAGCAAGGGAATCGGTCACGAAGGACAGCATGGCAAGGTAGGTACCGGCGTTGTTTCGTCGATGAGGCCCTGCACGTGTGCAGCCACTAGCACCTCCACCGGATGCCCTCTCCACCGCGGCCCGCGGTGATCCCGGAAACAGGCGCTCAGCCGTCGGAACACCCCCGTCCGCAGCGCCAGTTTCCGCAGCAGCAACCGGCCGCCATCCGACCCGAGTTCCCCGCCGTCAAACTGACCGAGTACTCGCTGCCCGTGCGAGCGTTCAGACTCCAAGTGTCTTGTGGTTCATTCTGTAGCTTTAGGGCCCACCCCCTCTTTCCCGGTAAGTTGTTGGAAGTAAAGCAATTATATTGTAGGAGACGGCCTTATGCCGTGCTGCTCTTGGGAAATCCGGGCTACAGCTGCAGCGCTCTGCCGTCCACCCGCCCTGCAAGCGAATCTCGCCAAGTTTCCTAGTCCCATCGTGCTTGCGAATGACGGAATCTTCACCCTCCGCTTAAACGGAGGTTTCCTTCGAAGGCGGCAAGACGGAAACTCCGGCGAGATTCATCGAGACGGACGCTATCCGAACGCGTCTCGCAGCACGCGATAGCTCTCGGCAACCGCCTGCTCGGCGGGAGCCTCGCCCTCCATCTCGAGCGAGATGTAGCCCTGGAATCCGGCGTCGCGGACGATTCCCGCGATGCGCGGATAGTCCAAGTCCAACGTGTACCAGACTCCGCCCCCTGGGTAGGTCTTCGCCTGAATGATCGTGGCGTGCGGCGCGAGCTGCTCGATCTGCGGGTATGGATCCCCGACATAGTTGCCGGTGTCCATGTTGATTCCGAGCCAAGGATCGCCGACCTCGCGATGAATGCGGAGCAGCACGTCGACCTTGGTTGAAAGCCCCCAGTGGTTCTCTAGCGCCATCACGACGCCCGCCTCTGCGGCGTGCGGCAGGCACTCCCTAATCGAATCGACACACCAGCCGATGGCGTCCTCGTCGGCGTAGCCGTCAAGCGCGGGCTCTTGGCCGTTGGCCGCCATGAGGTCGTCGAAGGACCGGATCGTGCCCCACCGTCCGGTGTTGAGCCGGATCGCCGGAATTCCCATCTGGTGCGCCAGGTCGATGCAGTGCTTCGTGTGGTCGACAGCTTCCTGTCGCTTGGCTTCGCTCGGATCCACGAAGTCCTGATGAATCGAAAGCATGATCAGGTCCAATCCGGATTCCCAAGCACGGCGCTTCAGGCTGTTCATATACGTCGTCGATTCTTCCTGCATCTGCCGATGCAGGATCTCGACCCCGTCAAAGCCAAGTTCCGCAGCGTGGTCGATGACCTTCTCGATCGGGTATTTCTCTGCGGAGAAGTGCCAGTAGGAGTACGACGAGACGCCCAGCCGGATGCGCTTCCCGGGCGGAGCCGGCTCGGCTTCTGGACTGGGGGAGGCACAGGACGCGCCCAAAGCTGCGACGCCGCCCGCGTGTAGCAGGCTGCGTCGCGTAGGCTGCCATTGCATGGCTCTTATCGTACATGGCACGGCGACGGGCGATGCCCGTCGCCGTGCCAGTCGCTCTTGGAAGCGGTCGAGGTGTCAGGCCGCGATCATCGCGTGCGGATCAATCACGTACTTCCTTGCGGCTCCCTTGTCGAAGTCCCTATAGCCTTGCGGGGCATCGTCAAGCGAGATGCAGGTTGCATTGCAAGCTTTCGCCGGACTGGCCTTGCCGTACAGGATCGCCTGCATCAGTTGGTGGTGGTACGTCATGACCGGGCACTGCCCCGTCATAAAGTGGTGAGACTTGGCCCATCCGAGACCGATCCGGATTCCAAGGTTGCCGACCTTGGCATTTTCGTCGACGCCGCCCGGATCGCCAGTTACGTACAGGCCGGGGATTCCGATGCCGCCGCCCGCGCGGGTTACTTCCATGAGGGCGTTGAGCACGGTTGCGGGCTGCTCCACGACCGTGTCCTTGCCGTGCCCTCTGGCCTCAAAGCCCACGCAGTCGACGCCGCAGTCCACTTCGGGCACTCCCACGATCTGCTCGATCTGGTCTCCCAGAGAGGCGTCGTTCCGCAGGTCGACTGTTTCGCATCCGAAACTCGCGGCTTGCTCAAGCCGCTCGGGGATCATGTCGCCGACGATGACGCATGCCGCTCCGAGAAGCTGGCAGCCATGGGCGGAGGCGAGGCCGACCGGGCCGGCGCCGGCGACGTACACGATGCTTCCGGGTCCGACTCCGGCCGTGACTGCTCCGTGGAACCCGGTTGGGAAGATGTCGGACAGCAAGGTCAGGTCCGTGATCTTCTCCATGGCTTGATCCTTGTCAGGGAACTTCAGAAGGTTGAAGTCCGCGTATGGCACCATGACGTACTCTGCTTGGCCGCCAACCCATCCGCCCATATCGACGTAGCCGTAAGCCGCTCCTGGCCGTGCGGGATTCACCTCCAGACAAATCCCGGTCTTGCCTTGCTTGCAATTCCTGCAGCGCCCGCAAGCGATGTTGAACGGGACCGAGACGATGTCACCGACATCGATGAATTCCACGTCGCGGCCGGCTTCGATTACCTCGCCGGTGATCTCGTGCCCGAGCACGAGGCCCGCCGGAGCGGTGGTCCGCCCCCGGACCATGTGCTGGTCGCTTCCGCAAATGTTGGTGGAAACGATCTTCAGGATGACGCCGTGCTCGCACTTCCTGTTGCCGAGCGCCAGTTCGGGAAAGTCGATGGATTGCACTTCGACAACGCCTGGTCGAATGTAAGCAACTCCTCGATTTGATGCCATGTTGTTCCTCCTATGCCAAATCGGCGGACAGCGCTGATTCCTGCCCGGCCATTCACAACCTGTAAGCGTTCCATAGGATACATACCTCGTCGCCAGGCTGCAACCGCGAGTCGCCGGGACTGTATCGGTTCCAGGCAGTCAGTCGTGTTCGAGCTCAGCTCTTGAGACCGCGACGATCCGAGTGCAACGATAGGTGACAGTCGAGGTGAGCCGGATGTCCCTGCCGAAGTACAGCATCTCGACAGCCGACTGGGTAGCGGGCGCACGAGCCTGGCATCTCCGCAACACCGCAGCATTGTTCGAGGACCCGTATGCGGAGGTGCTGTCCGGGCCCGCCCTGAGACTGTTGCGGTGGATCAGGCCGGTGGAATGGCTGCTGATCAGAATCGTGTTGAATCCCATCCTGCCGTCAAGCATGTGCGTGCTGATGCGAGCTCGATACGCGGAGGAGTGCCTCGAGCATGCGATCGAGCAGGGCATCCGACAATACGTAATCCTAGGTGCGGGAATGGACTCTTTCGCGTTCAGGAGAGCGGATCTCCTTGAGCGGATCAAGGCCTTCGAGGTTGACCATCCGGTGACCCAAGGCAAGAAACTGCAGCGAATTGGGCGGAATGGGTTCGAGATTCCTCCGAACCATCACTTCGTCGCAGCCGACCTCTCCACGATGTCACCAGCCCACGCACTTGCTGCAACTCCCTTCGACGCATCTGAGCCCGCATTCGTGTCCTTGCTCGGGGTCAGCTACTACCTGACTCCCGCAGCGATGGCTGCGACCTTGCGCGGCGTTGCCGAAGGGATGCGTCCGGGCACGCGCATTGTCGTCGACTATCTGCTCGACATCGAGTCATCCGACCCGGGAACCCACACACTCCGGCAAAAGATGCTCGACTTCGTCAAGAAGCGCGGCGAGCCGATGCGAAGTTCGTATTCCTTGGATGCCATGAATGCCCTGATGGCAGATTCAGGCTTCAGAACCTTGGAGAACTTCAGGATGACGGATCTCACCGAGGCCTATACCAAGGATCTCGGAACTGTCCCTTTCGATCCCCCCGACCTGTTCGCATTCGGCAACTTCGAGGTGGTCTAGGCAAGATCGTGGCGCTCCGGGCACAGGGCCCCTACCAAGCTATGGCGGTCGTGATTCAGTGGCTTCGGGCCTGCGGATCATGGGACAAGACATCGAATCGCTCGCCAGTTGGACGTTGCTGTCCATGCCTGTGCAAACCATGCAAGACGAGCGATTCTTTGCATTGAAGGAGGAGATGATCCATGAAGTCTCTTGGGCCAGTCCGCTTCGGCAAGAACGGCAGAGTCTAGGGAGAGGTGGTTTACCAAGGGCTGCTCGGCCCCAGCCACGGGATCGACTGGGATCTTTCGGGCCTGCAGGACCGCCAAGGACTGACACTGCTGATGGGAACTCTGTTCCCGGGCGCAAAGGACGCCAAGCATCGGAATATCGCCAGCTAGGTGAACCAGTTCATCAAAGTCGTTGCGGTCTGACACCTGGTTGCCAGCCCAGCAAGAACCAATTCAATGATCGCCACCTAGGTGTTCGAAATGTTGAATCTCTTCACGGCCGATATCGCTGCTTTCGAGCGAGCCTGGAACCAGCGCGCTAGTCCCCCTGTACTTGAAGACCCGTACGCGCGGCACCCGTTCGGCCCGGTTCTCGGCTTCGCGCTTCGCACTTGCCCATTCGAGTGGCTCGTGACAAGGGCTTTGCTGATCGATGTCGTGCCCGCCAGCATGGTCGTCGACGCGCGGGCGCGATACAAGCGCTCGAGAGGGCGATTCGAGAGGACGGGGTTTCCCAATACGTGATCATCGGTGCGGGAATGGATTCGTTCGCGTTTCGTCGCACCGATCTGCTGGACCGCTTGGTTCATCAGCGGAATCAATTCGCTGATGACACGGGAAGGTTTCGAGCCGATCGAGCACTTCTCCGTTGCAGACCTCGGGCCGGCCGTCCGCGAAGAAGTCGGTATGCTGCTGTTCGAGATCTCGGGTATCTTCGGTCTCGGCGTGTTCCGGGTTGATGGATCAAAAGAACCGCAGCGAGTAGGTGAATCGCACCCCGCGACCGATCTCCGGCGCTAGATCCTTGATGAATGACGAATGGTTGCGATAGAGCTGATCTCCGACGTTGAACACGTTCACGGAAAACTGGTGCGCCAGGTGCTGCTGGGGGTACGTGTAGGACGCCTTAAGGTTCATGACGGCGTACTCCGGAGTCGTCGTTTCGTTGGTGAATGTCCGGTCCTGCTCGCTTGCCAGCACCAGTTCCGGAGCTAGTCTGAACCCGCTCTTGCGAAAGTCCAGGCCGATTCTTCCCCGCAACGGCGGGATCCGAGGCAAGAACGTGCCCGTGTCCGTATCCTTCGCGTCAACATAGTCCATGCCGAGGTTTAGCCGCAGAGCGCTGTGGAGTTCGATGCCGAGACTCGCTTCGGCTCCGGTGTAGCGCGCGTTTCGTTGCGTGTATTCGATTTTGAGGAGCTCGTCGACCTCCTCGCCACTGGCGAAGGGGAAGATAAAGTTCTTGAAGTCGTAGTAGAAGAAATTGAATTCCCCGCGCATGCGGCCCTCTCCGTGCCGCAGCGAGATATCCATGCCGTTCCCGGTCTCGGAGGCCAGGCTGGGATCGCCGATCTCGAATGCCCTGTTTCCGGCATGCGGTCCGAAGTTGTACAGCTCCTCAAGCGCTGGTGCGCGAAAACTGCGAGTGAAATTGGCGACGACCGCGCCGCCCCGCCAGACATCAGCGTGGAGGCCGAAAGCCGCCGAGGCTCCTGTGAAAGCTCGATCGATCGCGTCAGGCGGTTCGCCCTCATGGTGCGCACCTTCATCGTCGCCTTCACCGTCGGCATGCTCGTCTTCCTCCGTGTGCCGGCCCTCGCGTTCTGCGTACGCAGGCTTGTATCGCTGCGTTTCGACACGCGCGCCGAACTGGATCTTGAACTGCTCGAATTCCAGTTCCTCGAGAGCGAAGAAAGCAAGGCCCTTCTGGTCGATCGGAGGACTGAGTGCCTCTTCGCCCGCGGCTATGTAGTCACGACCGACTCCCCACACCCCGAATCGGCCGCTGAGCGGTCCTCGCCTGCCTTGTTCGAAAACGCCGCGATAGGTGAAGCGATTGTTCTTGAACGTCGTGCCGATGGCGGACTCCCCATCTTCGAAGTGCTCGATTTCGTCGTGCACCCAGTTGACGTAGCTCAGCTTCAGTTCGAAGCTTTCGATTGCCTTCCCCGGAGTGCGTAGACCCCAATTCATGCGGTAACTCTCACGGCGGCCCTGGAGGGCGATCCGCTCGATCTCCCCCTCGTCGTGCTCCTCTTCGCCTGTTCGATCGCCGTCCTCGTCGCCATGCTCGTCCTCGTGGCCGTGTTCTCCATGGAACTCCTGAACAAACGGAACTCCGAAGTCTCCGCGATCGACCTTTGCCTCGGCGCTGAAGAATATCGTCTCGCCATACCAACCGAACCCCCCACCGCCATTCAGTAGTTCCGAGCGCGAATTAAAGATCTGGCCTACCCCAGAGGCAACATAGTCTCCGGTCCGAACCCCTCCGCCCTGGCCCCAGACCATCGCCTTTCCTACCCCCACCTCGAAGCCGGCGTTGCCGCCGCCGAGCGCATTCGCGGTCCCGCCCGAGCCGGACATGAATCCACGCAATCCTTGATGCGGGTGCCGGTGGTGCTCGTGGTGGCGACTGACGGCGTTGACTGTCCCGCCCATTGCGTTGCCGCTGTAGAGCAGCGTGGCGGGTCCCTTGACAATCTCGAGTCTCGCCAATTGCCCGACATTGACGACCTCCCCGTGATCGCCTGACTGGGACGAGAGCGTGCCCGTGCTGATTCCGTCTTCCATGATCAGCACACGGTCGCCGTCAAAACCGCGAATGATCGGCCGCGAGCTACCGGGGCCGAAACTGCGTTTAGCGATTCCAGCGCCGACTCGTTGATCCAGCGCTTCACCAAGCGAGGAGGCCGGCACTTCGGCCAGGTCGTAAGCGTTCAAGGATTCCACATCCTGGAACGACTCAAAGGTTGTCTCGTGGCGCTCCGATGCGGTCACCGTAATTTCGTACCGTTCGGCGGCTATCGACAGGAGGAAATCGAGCGATGCCTCGCTTCCGGCCGCAATGTTTACGGTCTTCGCGGCTTCGTTGAACAACTGGTCGAGATGGGAAACGACATGATATTTCCCCGGCGGAACGTTGTCGAATCGGTACGAGCCATCGTCGTCCGAGAGGGTGTTGCGGCCGAGTTCGACGATCAGGACGTTGGCCCCGTGCAGTGGGCTGCCCGTCTCCTTCATTGAAATCGTCCCGCCCAGCCGCCCGGTCGGTTGAGCTGTCACGGGGACCGCCGCAATTGCGAGAATTGCAAGGAACTGGCGGCGGCGAGGGCGTAGGTGTGGCATCAACCCGAACTAGCCTCAGACTAGACGCGCCTCGAGCGACTCCCGAGGCTTTCTCCGCAAGCGGGCGCCAATCTCGAATGACCGGGACCGACGGCAAGCCGGGCGGGCAATCCGGATCCGCTGCTTCCGGCGCGCGCCCCGTTCGCGCGCTGACCTTGCGGAATCACTTCAGGGGGCTGAGGGGCATATGCGCTAACTTATTGATCGCCACCAAAGAAATCCGCCATCTGTGATCGGCGCTTCCGAGGAGTCTCCGCTAGTTCCGCCGAAATCGCCTGCCAGTCAGCGAGTGTCTGCGACAGCGGAATCGGCGGCTCGATCGCTCGTTGCACCTGGTTCCAAACGAATTTGAAGTCACGCCAGGCGCTGCGTGGGCGATCCCGGTCCCACTTCGTACCCCCAGGGGGAAATGGCGCTCGCGTGGTGGATCAGTTTCTCGACCAGCAGCGCAGCCAGCAGCTTGCCGTACAGCCACGCCTTCGCGCTGTCGTCGTCGTACTTCGGCAGGCAGCCCAGCTGGGCCAGCGACTTGAATCGCTTGAACGTCAATTCCACCTGCCAGCGCGTGCGATACCACCCCAGCACGTCGGCGGCCGACCACTCGCTTGCCGGCACGGTGGTGAACAGAATGACGTACTTGGCCAGTTCCAGCGTGGCCGGCTGGACCGTGCGCCCCTTCCGGGAGGCCTCCTTGCGGATCTTCGCCTGGGCCAGGCGGACGGCCTCTTCGCTCTTGCGCAGGCCGCAGACCCGGCCCGCCACCGGCGCACCCTCGCTCGCCAGCGCACGGGCCGCGACGGACCCGATGATCCCGGGACTGTGCAGGGGCCGCAGGCAATCCACCAGGTCCAGCGCCGTGCCGTCTTCCTTTTCCAGCAACAACGATCCGCTGTTTACCCGCACGGTCACCTGGCCCCCTGCCTCGGCCACGTACTGAATCCCCCGACCCGTCGAATACCCGCGATCCGCCAGAATGCAGTCCCCCGCCGCGATCGGGAACTGCTTCAGCGACTCGCCCGTGCCCGCTCCTTCCGTCCGCGTCAGCTTGAAGAAGTCGCAGGTCAGCGACGGCAGCCGCACGCTGTAATGAATCCGCCACAGCGAACCCGTCCGCCCCGGCTCGCTCACCGTCGTCGCATCGAAGGCCCGGACCTCGCCACTGTCCGCCGCCGTGGTGGCGGCCAGCCCTTGCTCCCGGAACAGCTCCACGCACAGCGCCTGCAGCCAGTCCCGTGATTTCCGCAGCCGTTTCAGCAAGGCGACGTCCGACAGGTCCGCCAGATCCGCCCGGCGCGCTCGCACCACCGTCTCGCGCAGCGAGTGGCCACAGCCCAGATGCAGCAGTAGTGTGCGCAGCAGGTTCCCGGGCGACTTGTGCTTACGCAGTTTCCTCAGCGCTCCGGTCTGGCGCGCCAGGTCCTCCCAGTTCGGCGGCAGGAAGGAGACCAGCAGCCCCCAGTCCTCGTTCAGTGGTTCACTTGTCTCCGGGTTCACTTCTTTCGCCGGGTGCCTATACCACCCTTCCAAAATCATACCCGGCAGAATCTGTGATGTCAACCTATAAGTTAGCGCTTATGGGGCTGAGGGGGCGGTTTGTTCGCCGGTGGGCAGCCTTGCTACGAGAGCAGAGCTTGTTTCCAGTCCGTCCGCGAGACGACACTGGGCCGGACCGTCAGATGTATCGCCGGACTCTGCATGGAAAAATGTCCGCGTGGTGAGCGCGCAGGGACTCGAACCCCGAACCTAGTGATTAAGAGTCACTTGCTCTACCAATTGAGCTACGCGCCCACAGCCGGACTATCTAGTACGAAGCCTAGCCCGCCGGGAGAGGCTAACCGACTCCGCCGATTCAGAATACCACGTTGAGCCGTTTCAGCTGGTTGGCATGGCTCGAGTCCACCGGATCCGAGAGCTCAACGACTTCATGCCGAGCGTGTGATGGACCGGCTCCACTGGCGGTCGCCCGCTCAGGGGTTATAGATGCCCAGTACGTGCTGGTCGAAATCGATGAGCGCTCCGGTCATCATGCACGACTCGTCGCTCAGCAAGTATGCGACCATGCCTGCCACGTCCCTGGGGCGCAGGATCCTCCCGAATGGCGAGCCTTGATCCGCAGTCTCGAGCCAGTCCTCAGGCTGGTCTTCGAGAGTTTGCACTGCGTGTTCCGCCGGCGTCGCCATCCAGCCGATGTTTAGCGCGTTGACGCGGATGCGGTGCTGCTTCTGAGAATGGGCCGCGTTCTTGGTCAAGGTCGCGAGCGCCCCCTTGGAGACGCTGTAGGGCGTCAAATTAGGTGTTCCTCCGTGCGCTGACATGCTCAGGACGTTGACGATGCTCCCGCCTCGCTTCTCCCTTTGCATGATCTTGACAGCGCCCTGCATGAGTAGGAACGGTGCCCGGAGGTTCACCGCCATGAACTTGTCCCAGTGATCCACGGATGTCCCTTCGAGCGTTCCGCGCTCGGTGCAGGCGGCAGCGTTCACCAGGCCGTCCAACCGGCCGAATTCCTCGTCGGCCCGCGCGATGATTCTTCGACACGTCGCCGGGTCCTCGAGTTCGCCGGGGACGAACGCAGTCCGGCATCGCTCGGTGGCATGCCTCGCCGCGACAGCCTCCCCCCGCTCCCGGGACCGGCCGGTGATGACAACGCCCGCCGTTCCGCGGTCTACGGCCAGACGAACGATCTCCTCTCCGAGGCCTTGAGTGGACCCTGTGACCGCGATGACTTTTCCTTGCAACGAACCAGCGGTCATGGCGGTGTTCAGTCTTCGATGCTCCCGGCGTCCGTTGAGCGGCTGATGTGGATGCCCTCTGCGCGCCTTATCCGGAGAAATCGTCCAGACTCGATTCCAGGCCTTCCAAAGTCGGCTGCATCGGCAGCGGCGGGCTCGGGGCCGGCTGCGCCACGTTGGAGGGCGGCACGGTATGGAGAGCAGGGACGGGTTTGGGTCGTATTGCCGGTAGTTGCCTTGGTGCCTTCTCGGGCGGTTTCTCTTGGGCCTGTTCTGCAGCTTTGGCTCTCTGGTCTTCGGTCTTCTCTGCGAGCTCCGGCGCAGCCGTCTCAGCAGGCTCCAGTTCGACCATCTCTGCTGGCTCCGGTTCCGTCTCTGCGACGGACTCCGATTCAGCCGAGACCACCTCCGGCGGTACCGGTGTCTCCTCTTCCGGGGCTTCTGCCGCTTCTGGAGTGGAAGACTCCGCAGTTTCGACAGTGGGCGGGGGCTCGAAGACCGCGACGGGCTCCTGTAATTCCTCCAGCGGCGCCACCGGTGCCGCATCAGGCAAGCGTCTGTCTTCCGTTCGAAGCTGTTCTGCAGGCGAGTGGCTTTCCGGTGGAGCCTCCTGAGGAGGCTGCGGAGCATCCACCGCGTCGGGTTCGTGAGATCCGTCGCTTCCGAGATAGGCGGCCGTGTCGAGAATCGACCGTCCAAGCGCGTGATGGAAACCGCTCCAGGCCGAGCCTTCTACGATTCCCGCCCTAGCCTGGCGCATCATTTCGAGCTTTGCGTCGAGGTCGTCAATGAAGTGAAGCGCGAGAGCTTCGGGAAACACCGGCAACTGCGGGGACCCGAATTCCAGCTTCCCGTGGTGACTCAGCACAAGGTGTAGCAGCAGGGTCTTGAGCCGTGGCGGAAAGCCGCCGATCTCGTCGCATCGGCGGTCGAGCCACGCGCTTCCCATCGAGATGTGGCCGAGCAGCTTTCCGTTATCCGTGTACTCGAAAGACCTCTCCGAACTCAGTTCGAAAATCTTGCCCGCATCGTGCAGCAGCACACCGCAGGCCAGTAAGTCACTGTCGAGGTCGTCGTAGTGGGAGGCCATGAGCTTGCTAAGTCTGAGGAGGCTCAATACATGCTCCAGTAAGCCCCCGATCTTGGCGTGGTGGTTCACCCTCGCAGCAGGGGAGCGCTTGTAGCGCCTCGCGAATTCCGGATCCCGGAAGATCGAACCAAGCAGGCGCTTCAGGTCCGGATTCGAGAAGCTGTCGATCGTTCCGAGCACTTCGTGGTACATCGAATCGATGTCGAACTCCGTATGCGGGATGTAGTCGCCTAGGTGCACCTGGTCTTCGGGAACCGCGCGGAGCCAGGTAACGATGGCTTGGTGCTGGTTGTTGAACGTCTGAACCTTTCCGCGCGCGTGGATGAAGTCATTCGCTTCGAACGTCTTCGCTAGCTCTGTAACGTTGTCCCAGATCTTGGAATCGATCGCGCCGGTCCTGTCCGCCAACGTGAGTGACAGGAATGGAACACCGTTCTTCTTTTCGCGAATGTCCTTTGACCTGACCAGAAATATGGTCTCGAACCGGTCGTTCGGCTTAAAGTTCTTCAGGTCCGTGATGAATTGCGTCTTGTTCACGATGCCGCGGCCCCCGATTCGGCTTCCTCGGCGGGGGCTCCGGCCTCGTCTTCCTCGTCGACGTCCACGTCCTTGCGCGGCAGAGGAATCATCCAAAGCACGCGCTTGCGCGGTCTCGCCTTGATGACCTCCTCGCGAGTCGTTGTGACTGGCGCCAGCCGCGACGGGTCGCTCCAGGCAGTATTCATGCCTTCGAGGCTTCCCTCGTCGGCGTAGCCCGGCCGAATCTCGATGTACGACTCGGCGCGCAGTTCGCTAAGGTACTTCCGGATTTCGGGCTGGAACCGCGGACCGCTGATCATGGCGCGAACCTCGTCCTGGACTTCCTCGAGTTCTGCCAGCCCCTCGCGGAAATTCTGGTTGACCCTCAGGATCAGGAGTCCGTTCGGCACCTCCAGGAGTTCCGTGATGTGCCCCTGACGCTGCCCGAAGACGGCCGCCTCGATTTCCTCCCGCAGCATACCCTTGCGGTAGATGCCAATATCGCCGCCAAGCTCCTTCGTGGCCTCGTCGTCTGAGAACCGTCGCGCCATTTCGGCGAACGGCTCGCCGCGCTGCACCCGGTCGAATACCTCGTCGGCTTGCTTGCGCTTGGCGTCATCTTCTCCGTCAAGCGTGAATAGGATCTGGCTGAGCCGCACGCCTTCCGACCGCACGTACTCTTCCTTGTGCTCCTCGTAGTACTCCTCGATCTCCGCCCGGGTGACGACCACCCGGCTCGAAACCTCCTGACCGAGCACTGCCTGGGAGAGGAAGTTCTCGCGCATGCGGTCCATGAGGTCTTCGGCCGGCTCTCCCGTGCGCTCGAGCACCCACGCCTCGAAGTCGTCGGTCGTGTCGATGTTGTTGCGCCTCATGATCTCGTCGCGCTGGCGAAGGATCTGCGCCTCGACGTTGACGCCGAGTTCATCTCCCTTCTGCACCAGCAGGCGCTGGTCGATCATGTCGCGCAGCACGACCTTCTCTCGCTCGCCGAGCTGCTGCTCGCGCTCGGCGTCGGAGAGCGCTGCGTCTGCGAGCACTTCGCGACGGCTCTGGTCCAGTGCGCGATCGTATTCGGATCGGAGGATGATGCCGCCGTTGACCTTGACGATGATCTCTTCGAGAATCACGACATCGGCCGCGAGCGGGGCCGCCAGCGCTAGCGCCAGCGCGGCCGTGGATTGCGGCAGTTTCATAGCTTGCTATGGTTTATCTTCGCATGCTTTCCCTGCGGGGTTTCGCGGCCGCGACGTCGCTTCTGGTTCTGTGCTCGCTCCAATCGCACGCGCAGCCGTACGACCTGGTCCTGCGCGGGGGATACGTCATCGACCCGGGCTCCGGCATCAGCGGGAACTTCGACGTGGCGGTCGCCCAGGGCCGCGTTGCCGCCGTCGAGGCCAGCATCGATCCAGGTGGTGAGGTGCGATCGGTCGATGTCTCTGGCCTGTTCGTGACGCCCGGCCTCGTGGATATCCACACCCACCTCTTCTCCACGACTGGGATAGCGGGGGCTTGGGCGGGCGACTCCAGCGTCCGGCCCGACAGCTTCAGCTTTCGCTCCGGCGTCACGACAATGGTGGACGCGGGCAGTTCCGGATGGCGCAATTTCGAATTGTTCCGGGAGGCCGTGATCGACCGGGCATCGACGCGCGTCCTCGCGCTGATCAACATCGCGGGTCGCGGCATGGAGTCCCAAGAGGCCGAGCAAGGCGATTTCGACCCCGCGGAGGTCGCTCGCCTCGCGGTCAGGCACCGAGACGTCGTCGTCGGTGTGAAGTCCGCGCACTTCCAATCGCCCGAGTGGACCGCTGTCGACAACGCCGTGGAGGCGGGCAAGGAAGCGGGGATCCCCGTCATGGTCGATTTCGGGCGGTTCCTTCGGGGACGGCCGTTCTGGGAGCTCGTGGGCGAGCACTTGCGTCCCGGCGACATGGCCACGCACTGCTTCCGCGCGCAAGTGCCGTGGGTGGATGCCGACGGGAAGCTCTACGCCTACTTGGGCCGCGCGCGCCGGCGGGGCATCAGCTTTGACGTCGGACACGGCGGGGGCAGCTTCGCCTTCCGCAACGCGGCTCCCGCGATCGGCCAGGGGTTCTATCCGGACTCGATTTCCACGGACTTGCACGCCGGCAGCATGAACTCGGCGATGATGGACATGCCTACGCTCATGTCGAAGTTCCTAGCGCTGGGCATGCCACTGGAGGAAATCGTGCGCGCGTGCACGTCGGCTCCGGCCAGGCAGATCGGCCGTCCCGATCTCGGCACGCTCAAGGTCGGAGCGGTCGCTGACATTTCCGTGCTGCGACTGGACTCGGGCGACTACCGATTCCGCGATGTCCATGGCGGCGCCGTGTCCGGAACGCAGCGCCTGGCGGCGGTCCTCACATTCAAAGACGGGGAGGTCGTCTGGGACTGGAATTCCGTCACCGCCACGGACTATCGGGAATTGCCCCCGGACTACGGTGTGGGCGATCAGGACGTCTTGCTGGTTCCGCCTCGATAAGAGGCGCAGTCCTATCCGTCAAGTGCCTTGCGGAGCATCTGGTTGACGACCTTCGGATTGGCCTGGCCGCGGGTAGCCTTCATCACCTGTCCAACGAAGAACCCGATCACTCCCTTCTTGCCACCCTGGTATTGCGCGACCTGCTTCGGGGAGGATTCGAGGATGTTGCCGATAATCCCGTCTAACTCACTGGTGTCGCTGATCTGCCGCAGACCCTCCGCTTCGACGATCTCCTCCGCTCCCTTGCCGCTGGCGAACATCTTCGCGAAGACTTCCTTTGCCAGCTTGCCCGACAGCGTGCCCTTGTCGACGAGAGCCACCAGCCCGCCGAGCTGCTCCGCGCTGATCGGAGACGCCTCGATGTGGTTGCTTGAAGCGTTCAGCGCGCCCATGAGTTCGCCCTGGACCCAGTTCGCTGCGGCCTTGGGATTGCCGGTGGCCTTGGCGGCCCGCTCGAAATATCGAGCCGTAGCGGCCGTCAAGGTCAGCACCTGCGCATCGTAGTCCGAGAGGCCATATTCGTGGACGAACCGCGCCCGCATGGCGGGCGGGAGTTCGGGCATGGCGTCGCGAATCGAACTGAGGCGGTCCTCAGAAACGATCAGCGGCGGAAGATCGGGTTCCGGGAAATAGCGGTAGTCGTGCGAATCCTCCTTGCCTCGCATGCTGGATGTGGTGCCGGTCGCCGTGCTGAACAGCCGCGACTCCTGATGAACCGTGCCGCCGCTCTCGACAACCGCCGCTTGGCGTGCGATTTCATACTGGATCGCCTGCTTCACGAACCGGAAGGAGTTGAGGTTCTTGATCTCGCAGCGCGTGCCGAACTTCTCGGCTCCCACCGGACGCACGGAAATGTTCGCGTCGCAACGCAGCTGCCCCTTTTCCATGTCGCAGTCCGAAGCTCCCGCGAACTGGATCACCTGCTTGATCTCGTTGAGGTACGCGACCGCCTCGTCGGCACTGCGTAAGTCGGGCTCGCTCACGATCTCGCAAAGCGGAGCGCCTGCGCGATTCAGATCCACGTAGCTGTATCGGTTGGAATCGCTGAAGCCGTCATGCACGGTCTTGCCGGCGTCTTCTTCCATGTGCAGGCGTGTGATTCCGACCCGCTTGGACCCTCCCTCCCACCGGATGTCGAGCCAGCCGTGCTCCGCGAGCGGCTCGTCATATTGAGAGATCTGGTAGCCCTTGGGCAGGTCCGGGTAGAAGTAGTTCTTGCGGGCGAACCGCGAGAAGCCGTTGACGTGGCAGTTAATCGCCAGCGACGCGCGAATGGCCAGGGACACGGCCTCTTGATTGAGCACGGGCAGCGCGCCGGGCAGCCCCAGAACGACCGGGTCGGTTTGGGAGTTCGGCGACTTGCCGAACTGATGGGTGGAGTGGGAGAAGATTTTCGTCTTCGTCTTGAGCTGGACGTGGACCTCCAGCCCGATCACCGGCTCGTATTTTGCGATGGTTGAGGGGTCGGCTAGGCCTACATCCAAGGCGGGCATTGGCAGAAGGGTTCGGACTAGGCCGAAATCCCATCTTATCAACGACCGTTTTCTCTCGCCTCACTCGCTTCCCGCTGGGTAGAGCGAGGCCCACTTGGATCAGGATGCCCTGAATCCCTGCAATGGGCTTTTCGGGCGCCGCGTCTTGGGCTTCCGCTTGGACGAGATTCGCGGTTGGCCTGCGAATTGGCCGGATCCATGGGTTGCAGTTTGGCTGTCGTCCTGCAAAATAGTCGATGTATGTTCAATTACATCTGTCCTAGATGCGGTGCGACCGTTGACGTGGCCGATGACGAGTGCCCGCACTGCGCAGCCCAAGAAAGCATGGACGCTGACGAGACCGCGGAAATTGCCGCGCTTGGTTCACCTGGCAGGCCAGCGGGAGCCGGTCTCGAGCGCGGCACGAGTTCACTGTCGGAACGGAGCAGACCGTCCAGACCCAGTCGCGCCACGCCCTCAGCGGATGAGGCTCCCCCGCGACGTGGCGTCCAGCTCCAAGCCTGGCACTACATTACCTTCGGTGGAGTGCTCGTCGCGGCGATTCTCGGCGCTGTCCTTCTCTCGGGGGGGATGTCTGCGTTGCGGTTCGAGGAACCTGAGGAAGCCGAGATGCCTCCGGTCGAGACATTCGCGATCGGCGTGCTCGGGCCGATCGAGGTGTCGGGAATCCGACCGTACTACGACGACGAGTACCAGACCCACGTACGGGCATTCGTCGCAAACCACTCCAAGCAAGAGCAATCGGTAGCATTTGCCGTGCTTCTGCGGGTCCGGGAGGCCAGCCAGCAGGCGCCGCCCCTGGCGACATTCGAAGTGGTCATCAGCGACCCACTGCCGCCGAACGCAGGGAAGGAGGTCGACGTGAGGTTGCGGGCGATGGGCAGCTTGCAGAGCCTTCCGCGATGGAACGAGATGCGAGTTGACTTGGAAGTGCTCAGTGCACGCGGTGGCTAGCAGTCCGTCTGGAATCCGATCGGAGCATCGAGGCTATGCCGTCGAGGTTCGCATTGACTTGGTTCCGATGGTCCTCGTCCCTCGTGCCCAATGCAGGGGCACGCCAAGCGGTCGCCGTGGCTCGGCATGTAGTCGACACGCCAAATAGGGATCTTGGCCAGCCGCTCGCCAATCCCCCAGTCGTCCGCTTCTCGCAGCGAGATCGAGGTCGCTTGCTCCGAGCACTTTGTCGCACGAAGACTGGTCCGACTGCGTGGCTCTCTGGATAATGGAGGCATGCGCACCTTGACCTCGCGACGCGAGTTCGCGACCTTGCTGGCCGCCAGCACGGTTGCGTGCAGCCGTTCCGAACCGCCTCTCAATGTCTTGTTCATCGCGTCCGACGATCTTACGTCGACGCTTGGCTGCTACGGCCACCCGGCCGTCAAGTCCCCGAACATCGATCGCCTAGCCGCCCGCGGCGTCCGCTTCAACAATGCATACTGCCAGTTCCCGTTCTGCGGGCCCAGCCGTGCTTCGTTGATGACTGGTTTGCGCCCCGACACGACCGGGGTGGTGACAAACGCAAATGTCGATTTCCGCGAGTCGTACCCTGATGCAGTCACGCTGCCGCAGATGTTCAAGAACAACGGCTGGCGCTCGATGCGTGTCGGCAAGATGTTTCACATGGGCGTTCCAGGAGGTGTTGGAACGATGACTCATCAGGACCCTCCGTCCTGGGATGTGTCGATAAGCCCGCCGGGAGACGAGCACGAGAGCGTCGGGCTTGGAGGCGATCCCAACCCCAACTTGCGTCACGGCCTCAAGATGCAATGGGTCCAAACTGCTGACGCGACGGGCCAAGCGGATAGCGCAGCGGCAGACACTGCGATCGAATTGCTCCGCTCGGCTGCGGAAGGGCCATTCTTCCTCGGTCTCGGTTTCGTCCGGCCCCACACGCCATTCGTGGCGCCCTCGAGCTTCTTTGACATGTATCCGCTGGAGGAAATCGAACTGGTCTCGAACCCGCCCGACGACCTCGACGACATCCCTGCGCCGGCCAAGAACCTCAGGCCGTTCCTCTGGCACCAGATGGGCATGAGCGAAGAGAACCAGCGCATTTCCTTGCGGGGCTACTATGCGTCTGTCTCATTCATGGACCAGCAAGTCGGACGGGTTCTCGACGAACTTGAGCGGCTAGGCGTCGCCGATCGCACAGTCGTTGTCTTCTTCGGCGACCACGGCTGGCACCTTGGCGAGCACACGCACTGGCAGAAGATGAGCTTGATGGAGGAGTCCGTCAGAGCGCCGTTGATCATTTCGGCTCCCGGCTCGGCTGGCGCGGGTCGCTCTTCGAAGGCGCTCGTCGAGTTCGTAGACTTCTACCCCACCTTGGCAGATCTGTGCGGCGTGGAACCGCCCGAGAACCTGGAAGGAGTGAGCTTGGCGCCGCTCTTGGACGATCCGGCAGGATCAATCAAGGATGCGGCATTCTCGCAGGTCCAGTGGGAGGACCGCATCTACGGCCGCACCGTGCGAACTGATCAGTATCGCTATATCCGCTGGGAAGGCGACGGCGGTGGCGAGGAACTCTACGACCACTCGAGTGACCCGCGGGAGTTCACGAACCTGGCGTTGGACCCCGAGCACAACGGAGTGCTTGACCGCATGCGATCCAGGCTCGACCAGGGACCGGCGAGGCAGCAAGCCTAGCAGCCTGCCTCCTCGCTCGGCCAGCTCGCGCAAACCGCGAGCGCAATCTAACCCGCACGGTCAATTGTGTCCGCTTCTTGATGCTGCCTCGAGCCTCGGTGCTCGTGTTCCCCGCCTCATCCGCGATGCCTGCAGGCTCTCCTCTGCGCCCCCCAGATCCGCGACGAATCGCACGAGCGCTGTCCGGCCCTGAATCAGGATGTATCATGATTGGCCCTAGCACCGCGAGAGAACGCAGCTGCGAGGCCATTTCAGGGATGTTTGACGCCGCACTTCGGTTATTCGACGTTCTCTGGGCATCATTCCTGCTGTTGTCACCTATGCTGCTCCTCGGCCTGTTTCTTGCCGGCCTCATCCATGTACTGATCTCCCGAACTGCGATTCTCAAGTGGCTTAGCGACGACAGCCTGAAATCGGTATGCACGAGCGCGGCGGTCGGTGTGCGCGTTCCGCTGTGCAGCTGTTCAGTTGTGCCTGTAGTAGCCGAAATGCGGAAGAAAGGAGCGTCCCGCTCGGCCTGCATTTCGTTTCTCATCACCGCTCCTTAAACAGGAGCGGATTCGATTCTGGTCACGCATGCGTTCTTCGGGTTCGTCGCGGCAGTCGTCAGGCCACTCGTCAGCTTCATCACGGCTGTGATTACGGGTATTTGTTGCATCGGCCTGATCCGAGAGGACAGCCATGATCTGAAGCTAGGCGAACCTCAGAATCTCGCCCATGGCGAGGACGATTGCGGGCATGAGCACCGCAACAGCGAGGAGGGTCACTGTAGTTCCGGGCACGGCCACGGGGTGCACCGGCCACTCATGACCGCTTCCGAAGACTGCTACGTGAGCCCACCACAACTCAAGGCGATGCTACTTGCCTGGGCTGGGAACTTCACCGGGAGGAATGTCCTGAGAGCGGATGGGACCGAGGCCCCATCGTTGGTCAAGCCTGCTCAGGGTTTACTCCGAAACGATCCGAGGCGAGTCTTCCGATCCTATAGCGGTCGACGCGACGGGCGGTACCGAAGCCGACGCGCCCAGCCTGGGCAAGGTCATCAAGCATGTCTTCCGATACGGATTCGTCGAAGTAGCTGACGACATTCTCTTTGCTCTGATTGTCGGTGTCGCTATTGGAGGATTGCTCTACTTGGCAATTCCGGACGACCTGATGTCGAGTGAATACGCGCGCGGGCTCTCTTACCCGGTCATGGTGCTAGTCGGAATTCCTCTTCACATCTGCGCGTCGGCAAGCACGCCGATTGCAGCCGCACTGGTCGCCAAGGGACTTAGCCCGGGGGCCGCCCTGATATTCTTGATGACCGGGCCATCTACCAACTCCGGGACCATCGCGATTATAGTCCGCCAGTTTGGAGCCCGTTTTGGATTCGTTTACGTCGCTGGCGTGATCGCAGTGACGACCGTTCTCGGTATCGCGATCGACAATGGTCATTGCCTGGGGCCTGACACTCCCGGTTAACCTGTCGGCCTCTGCCTGGGGCCTGACACTCCCGGACTTGCCGGCCGTTCAGTTCGTGGAATGGACCGGCGCTGTTGTCCTCATCGCGTTGATTTTTTGGCGTCTCAGGGCACGGATGCTTAAGGGCGGTCACGAGAGCTCGTTCCCAACTTCGCGCCCGCAGTCGGCCGCTTGAAGGGGGCGCTTGGCGCCGCCTTCCGCTGATCGGCGATTCCGACTCTCGAGTTTATGAAGCCTGTGGCGGGTGACCCGCCGACCATTGATTTCCCTTCAACTGGCTCGACTTAGGTTAGGCCAACTTCAGTGCCCAATCGTCGCCTGTCCGGGAGCTGAGCTGAAGAGAGCGTCGCCGGGGCTCCACTACGTGGGACCGTGGTCGGCCTGCAAGATCTGCAAGTGATCGGCGCGCCAATTCAGGTCTCCAATCAAGGATCCGTATGTTCGCTCGGATGCCGTGCGCCCATGCAGTTGACGATGGAACGTTCGCCGCAGAGTTGCGGCATGGACAGGCCGAGCCGCTCCCGCAGCGGAACGACCTAGCGCTGCTGCGCGGTCCGCAGAACAGGGGCCGGCGCTCGCGCTCGATGTCGGAGTAGAGGCTGGGTTGCTCACGACACACTGCCGAAACTTGGGGCCGGAGCCAAGGGATAGGACAGGGCGATCATTGGCGTGGCCCTCGCCATCAGAGCAACAACGCATTCGGATTCGCCGGTGCCACGTTTGAAGTCGAGTATTGGGCCCCCGAAGACTAACGGTCTTGTGACTATTACAGTGCTGCATTGACCCTCTTTGGACTTCGATTGTGAGCAATCAATGATCAGCTCGACAGAGTCGGCCAATTCATTCGAAAGACCCCGGAGCATTGGGAAGCGGGATGAATCGTGTCGTGCTATCAGCCCTGATTTCTAGTCTGGATGGCCTGCTCTTAGCGGATTAGATCAATGACGGGAAAATGCTCGAGATAGTGCAGGGTATAAGCCAAAGCGATTCCAGTCAAGAATGATCCCGTAAGCAAGAAGCGATCATGACCGTGGAAATGGACTTCTGGTAACAAGTCGCTTAACGAGATACACAGCAGAGCACCTGCTCCGAATGCCAAGGCGCGACCTATTGCACCTCCTTCCGCCGGTCCTAGAAGACTTATTCCCCAGCACGTCAAGAATGCGGCGAGCGGACACAACAAGGCAATAGAGACGTTGACTGACACCGCAGTGCGGTGACCGATGCCCGCAATTCGCATCAAGCCAAGAATTGAGAAAGCATCTAGGGGCTTGTGTAATACAATCGCTAGGAACATTCCGAAACTGACTAGGCCAGAGTCAAGATTGCCGTGTGAGATGCTCTGCACGCTAGCTCCAAGGGCAATACCCTCCATTAGAGTGTGTATTCCCATGCCTACACTAATGCCGAGCCAGCTTAGCGAACTGATTTGGCTTCCTCGATCATCGTGATGGCCGTGGTTCCTGTCTTCTATTCCAGCAATATCGTGTTGATGAAATTGAAAGACTCGTAACAGAAATACCATCAGTATCATGCCGATGATCATCCACCATACTGCGATCTCTATCGCTTGAGGCCCCGAGATCTGCATTAAGCTATGGGGAATCAGATGGTACAGTGCCACGCCAAGAGTGACGCCCGCGACGAAACTCATTGTCACCTGCATGCGGGTGTGCGTGAGGCGAATAGTGTTTTGCACCCAAACGCCGAGGAGTGCGGCGGCGACAATGACCACGGAGTACACGGTCAGAAGCACCAGAGAATTCGAATTCACAAGTCGATCCCCTGGATTCCTAGCTGGCTTGGGTCTCTATCCTTGGCATTCAAAATGCTCGCCTAGAGGTTCAGTTGCGCCTTCCCGAACTCCAAGCAAGCACGATTGTTGTCTTCCTCGATTTGAAATCGTTCCCCTGCCGGGAGGCGGTCGATGGACGGAAGCGGCTTGCCGTTGTTCCGGACAGATCGGAGCGACGCCGCCAGATCCATGCCCGGTACCCGTCCCATCGTGACCCAGTACTCCTGACGCAGACATGGCACGTTCAGCGGGTCGCGCGTAATCATCTCGAGGGTGAATCTCACTTCAGGGCGTGCTGCTCGGATCGAGTCCACCACGGCCTTCATGTCCAGGCATCCCTCCCCGAACGGAACCTCGGCAAGCAAGAAACCGTCCTCGTAGGCCTCAAGTCCCATATCCTTCAGATGCACTGAGTTTGCATACGGTGCAAAGGCCCGCACCGTCTCGAGAGGGTCCTCGAGCAGAGACATGCTGTTGCCCGTATCAATCGTTACGCCAACCGATTCGCTGTCGATGCGCTTCAGCATCTGCAGCATCTCGTCGATGCGCCAGTCCTTGTGGTTCTCAATCGCGAGCCGCACACCGTGCTTGCGCAGGATCGGCTCCGCCCGCGTCAGGGAATTCCAACTCTGCCGCGAGAACTCCTTCCAGGCTTCGAGCGTTTTGAATGTCTCGTAGCGGCGACCGCCCAGCATCACGGTGCGGATTACGGAACCGCCTGTGGCGCGAGTCGCGCGGACGGTCTTCTCGAACAGGTCCAGGCTCGCACCGTCGTCCTTCGGCAAGCGCGCCGATACCTCGACGTACATCCCATACTCTTCAGCCTTCTCGCGCACCCTAGCGGCGTAGCCTTGGTCCAGCGAAGCCAGAGGCGCCTGGACGCCTCCGGCTCCCATGCCCCTGCAGTGGTCTAGGAATCTCACCGTCTCCGAGAATCGCTGCGATGGGTCGGTGTCTCGATCCGCCCGGCCGCGCTGCATGAACGCTGCCGTTCCGATCCCCATGCGGTACGCCGGGCTTGCACTTGATGCAGTGCGTGCGGCCGCCGCTACTCCGAGACTCGACCGAAGGAAGGCTCTGCGACTCTCGATCATGCTGGCTAGTCTGGCACACTTCCCGATCAGGCGAGCATTCGCCTAGGGTCTACGATCGCCACGCGTCGCTGATTGCAACATGCCTAAACTTTTTTTCAAGAGTGTCTCGGGCCAATCGGAACTTTCCTTGGAAGCGTCGAGATTCATTGTCGTCGAGTCGATTTTCTTCATCCTAGGGTTCTCGGGCCAAGTCATGTTCCTCCGTACTTTGACGGAAGGACTCGAAGCCTGCCACTCTCAACGTTCTCACGGGACGGACGCAACTCATCTGAACCGTACCTCTAGCGTAGGCGAGAACTTCGAACTAGCCCTGCTGCTAGCTACAGAACCTTGATCACGAACATAGTGAATCCCCTTTTTCCGCCGCTCTCCAATCGCCACGTACTAGATCCGGCAGGACGGGCACGAAACAGACGCTCACCGGCCGGCGCTGCCGACCGGCCTTCTCGTACTTGGTCTCGCGCAGGATTCGGAACACGCGTGGCACACCGGGGAAGTCGAGCCATTCGGGGCAGTTGGAGATCTCCTCTGAGACCTGGATCGTGCGCTGCTCGATGCGCCCCTGCCCGGAACTCACGACCGCGAGTTGCCGCGCGGACCAGCGATAGTCGTCCCGCAGCCCGCCGTTGCTTGCGAGATCCCGGTCGCAGGACCCGGGCAGCGTCTCGCCGTCGATTGCGATGCCCCCCCTTTCAAGTATCCAGTCCCCTTTCGTTATGCTGTAGAGCTTGGCCGCGCCGACGAAGCGTCCCGCGATGGCCCCTAGGAGGAACCCATGGGCGATCTTGTCCAACTAAGCGTCGAGAACGGAGTCGGCGTGATCACAGTGCAGAACCCGCCGGTCAACGCCCTCAGCCCTGGCGTGCCGGAAGGCATCTTACAGGGAGTGCGGAGCTTCGCAGCCGACGAGAACGTGAGCGCGATCATACTGATCGGCGGCGGACGGACTTTCATCGCAGGAGCCGACATCAAGGAATTCGGCAAGATCACCTCGGGGCAGAAGAAGCGCGGGCCGGGCCTGACCAACGTCATCGACGGCTTGGAGAATTCGGACAAGCCGACCGTGGCCGCCATCCACGGAACGGCGTTCGGCGGCGGTCTGGAGACCGCGCAAGGGTGCCAGTACCGAGTCGCCCTGCGGTCCGCCCAGGTCGGCCAGCCCGAAGTGAAGCTGGGTATCATCCCAGGCGCGCACGGCACCCAGCGCCTGCCACGCCTCGCGGGCGTGCAGAAGGCATTGGAAATGTGCGCCTTGGGCGATCCGATTTCCGCCGATGAAGCGTACCGGTTCGGAATCGTCGACCGTGTGATCGACGGTAGTGGGTACGACGATTTGCTGGCAGGGGCGGTGGCGTTTGCCGCCGAGATGGCGGCCAGCGGTGGCCCCCATCCGAAGGCGAGCGAGAAGGACGACAAACTCGGCACCCCGGAAGAGGCCGCTCCGCTATGCGAGGCCGCACGGGCCCTGGCGCGCAAGAAGCGCCGCGGCCACATGGCGCCCCTCAAAGCGATCGACGCAGTAGAGGCTGCGGTCTCGCTCCCGTTTTCCGAGGGCATCAAGCGCGAGGCCGCGATCTTCCGGGAATGCCTGTTCTCGACTCAATCGAAAGCCCTCATCCACGCGTTCTTCTCGGAGCGGCAGGTGCGAAAGATTCCCGACGTGCCGAGGGAAACGCCGACGCGCGAAATCCGTTCCGCCGCCGTGATCGGTGCCGGGACGATGGGCGGCGGGATCGCAATGTCGTACGTGAATGCGGGTATCCCCGTCCGGCTGAAGGAAGTCACTCAAGAGGCGCTCGACAAGGGCGTGGCGATCATCCGCAAGAACTACGAGAGGTCAGTCTCCCGCGGGCGCTTCACGCCGGAATTCGCAGAGCGGCGAATGACGATGATCACTCCTCAGATCGATTGGGAAGGATTCGGTGACGCGGACATTGTGGTCGAGGCCGTGTTCGAGAACATGGCCCTGAAGAAGGATGTCTTCCAGCAGATCGATGCAGTCGCTCGTCCGGGCGCCGTGCTTGCCACGAACACGTCGACGCTGAACGTGGACGAGATCGCAGCGGTGACATCACGTCCCGAGGACGTCATCGGCCACCATTTCTTCAGCCCTGCGAACGTCATGCGCTTGCTGGAGATCGTACGTGGCGCTAAGACCAGCAAGGACGTCGTCGCTACGTCGATGGGCCTGGCCCGGAGGCTCAGGAAGGTCGGAGTGCTCGTCGGCAACTGTCACGGATTCGTTGGCAACCGGATGTTTCACCCGTACCGCCGCGAAGCCCAGTTCCTCGCCGAGGAGGGCGCGAAGCCATCGGAAGTCGACCGTGTGCTCTACGAGTTCGGAGCTGCGATGGGTCCGATGGCCGTGGGGGATCTGGCCGGGCTCGACGTCGGTATGAGGGTGCGCAAGGAAGCACCCCAAATTTACCCGTCGGGCACGCGCCGACCGCTCGCCGAAGATGCACTGTGCGAGCTGGGCCGCTACGGCCAGAAGACAGGGGCCGGATGGTATCGGTACGGAGCAGACCGCAGCCGCCACGAGGATCCTGAGGTCGATGCGCTCCTCAAGCGCGTCGCGGCCGACGCCGGAATCGAGCAGCGTGAGATTTCCGAGAGCGAGATCCTCGACCGCGTCGTCTACGCCCTTGTCAACGAAGGAGCGAGGATCCTCGAAGAGGGATACGCGCTCCGGTCGTCCGACATCGACATCATTTACCTATACGGCTACGGGTTCCCGGCGCACCGGGGCGGCCCCATGTTCTACGCGGACAGCGTCGGCCTCAGCAATGTTCTGGAACGCATCGAGGAATTCCACGAGCAGCAGGGCCACTGGTGGCGGCCCGCTCCTCTGCTGAAGGCTTTGGCTGGGCAGGGAAGCACTTTTAGCAATTGGGATCGATCGCGCTGATTCGGACGCTTGGGTTGGAAGTCTGCCCTGATCTCAGAGCTGCCAGTCGTTGCGCGGTCTCGTTGAGAGCCGTGGGTTGCCTTGTGGCGTCGCCGGCCGTGTTTCCCACCCGTGGTGGCCTCGCACGTGCGTCCTCGCATGCCAGCAAATGCATTCCTCTCCCGCGCTCTGGTCCGTGTGCGACGATACGGTCCGAGACGCTCTTCCTTGAGACAACTACCGGACCCAGACAGGCCTCGAGTGCGGAAGCATAGTCACAGTTCAGCGTGCGGCGCAATCGTTGCCGTTGCCTGTCACGGATCCATTGCTCTATTTGGGCTGCTGTCGGCCTGCTTGGTCGTTCCGGGCCGAGCGGCACCGCCCGAGCTGATACTTCACAACGGCAAGATCGTCACCGTCGACGAGCAATTCTCAATTGCCGAAGCGCTCGCGATCGAGAGGGGCCGGATCGTCGCCGCAGGCAGCAATGCCGCCGTGCGTGCGCTGGCCGGTCCGGAATCGCGATCGATCGACCTTCAAGGCAAGACCGTTCTCCCCGGACTCATCGACACTCACACGCATCCCCTCGGTGCGGCGATGTACGAGTTCGACCATCCCGTCCCGGAAATGGAAACGATCGCCGATGTCCTCGACTATTTCCGTCGGCGGGCTCAGGTCGTACCCGAGGGAGGCTGGATTCGACTTCAGCAGGTTTTCATTACGCGACTGAGGGAGCAGCGCTATCCGACCCGGGCCGAACTCGACGAAGCTGCGCCCAACCATGCGGCGTACTTTCGCACCGGGCCTGACGCTTCGCTCAATTCCCTGGCGCTCCAACTCAGCGGAATCGACAAGGGCTTCCGGATCCCGCAGGGGGTGCTGGGCAAGGTCGAGCGCGACAAGGACGGCGAGCCGACCGGAATCGTCCGTAGCGGCGCTCGCCTTATTAGATTCCGCGAAAGCCAGAGCAGACCCTCGCCCGATGACGAACTCCGTCGTCTGGCCGAGCTGATCGGCGCCTACAACAAGGTCGGGCTGACAAGCATTGCCGATCGCAACGCGAGTCCCCAGGCCGTCGAACTCTACGAAGACCTTCTGAGACGCGGCGAGCTCACAGCGAGGGTGTTCTTGAGCTACGCCATCAACGCGCAGGATTCGCTCGAAGACATTGAAGCAACGATTTCCAAGCTTGCGCGGCACCCTCGGCACCGCTACGGATCGATGCTGTGGCTACGAGGAATCAAGTTCTTCATGGATGGCGGCATGCTGACCGGAAGCGCCTACATGCGGGAGCCTTGGGGAACCAGCGAGGTTTATTCGATTACCGATCCGAACTATCGCGGGCTGCGATTCGTTCCGCCCGGAAAGGCCTACGCGATCACCCGCTTGGCCCTGGTGAACGGTCTGCAGCCGACCGCCCACTCTGTCGGCGATGGAGCAGTGCACGCGCTGATCGATGCCTATTCGGAAATCAACGATGAATTCAGGGTGCGCGAAATGCGGCCGTCCATAACGCACTCGAACTTCATGAGTCCCGAGGCTATCGAGCAAATGGCCGAAATTGGCATTGTCGCCGACTTGCAGCCGGCCTGGCTCGAAAGAGATGGCGCGACCCTGCTCAAGCAGTTCGGCGAGGCGCGCCTGAGGTACTTCCAGCCGTATCGAAGCCTGCGGGATGCGGGCGTGACCGTCGGGGGCGGCTCGGATCACATGCAGAAGATCGGAAGCATGCGTTCGATCAATCCTTACAACCCGTTCTTCGGGATGTGGATCACGTTGACACGGCAGCCCCGCTGGACAGATTCGGTGATGCAGCCCGAACAGCGGCTCACAAGGGAACAAGCTATCCGGCTCTACACGATTGACAACGCGTACATCACTTTCGCCGAGGACGAGAAGGGTTCTCTCGAGGTCGGGAAGCTGGCCGACTTGATTGTCTTGGACCGAGACATTCTCGAGTGCCCGGTTGACCGGGTGAAGGACATCAGTGTGGAGCGAACCTATCTCGGCGGCAAGCTCGTCTACTCCGCTGCCGGCGGGAACTGATCAGAACCGCTCGTCCATCGAGCGGGTCACCTGCTCGTTCGCAGCCTTGATCAATTCGATGTTCTCCCGATCCGGCCGCTCCATTTCGTCGAGCAGCCCTCGGCGACGGGCTTTGTTTCGCTGGTACGCACCGCAGAGGTGGAATCCAATGCAGCCGGGATTTTCGAAGAGTGCTTGCAGCACCTCGCCGTACCAAGCGCCGTTGTTCGGTACGAAGTCGCCCGGGCCGCGGTCCCGCACCCTGGCCGCGTCGGCCAGCAGCACTGGCTTGCCCGTTCGCTTGTGCCACTCGTCGAGATGGGAGACCGGCTCACGGAAGTCTTGGAATGACAGCACGTCCACGTACGGCATCGCCGCATCCACGATCTCCATTGCGAGCGCCGCGTTCGCTTCGTAGCGGTCTCCGAGAATCAGGTGATGCGGGTCGTATCGGCGGATTGCGTCGTGCGTTGTTTTGTAGTAGCGGCCTGCGATGTCAGTGAGTTCCCTGCGCCCGGATTCAGTCTTGAGTCGCTCGGGGTCGAAGATCGGCCCTCGCCATTTGTTTCGCGCCAAATTGTGGACCCACGTCGGGCAGTCGCTGTAGAAGTACCCGACTAAGTTAGGGTCCTCGCTCAGCTCGGCGCAATGCGACCGCGCCACATAGTCCGCCCATTCGGCCCATTCCGCACTTCGGAAATCGAAATGGCGTGTGTGCTGCTCCCACTGATGGGATTCCGTGAACGGCAGCAGGTGGCAGTACGGCATGCCGAGGGCTCGGTACTCGTCATTGGTGAACGGTCGCGAATGCCGCCACTTGCGAACCGTGATTTCCTGCACCCATCCGACGGTATTGAAGCCCCATCGCTTGATGTTGGGAGCCACCGACTCCCGGATCCATCTCGTCGTGCTGGCACCGTATTTCTCGCGCCAGAAATGGATGTTCTCCGGATATCGAAGGCTCGCGGGGTCGATATGATTCAGTCCGAGCGAGAAGAAAGGCACCTCGTCCGGAGTGATGAACCACCAGTGATCGGAACGCCGCCCCAGAGTGAAGAAGCCCTCGGCCTCGACCTGCGTCGTTCGGACTGCGGACCCTCCGCGGCCCGCGCTTGCGCAAAGGGCGCTGGCCGAGTTCAGGAATTGTCGTCGCGTTACAGCCATGCCGATTTCGCCAAGCGGCCTTCCAAGATGATAGTCCGGTCTGGATTTTCGGATTACGCTGTATATATTGCACCTTGGATTCCTCGACCGGTGTAGGCTAGAAATGCCTGCCGTAGAGAGTGTGCCCTGAAACGTCTGTCCGTAGCTCTGCTCATGACGGTCTGGTCCGCACCCGCCGCGGACTTGCACTTCTTCGAGTCAAAGGTCCGCCCGCTGCTGGCGGTGAAATGCTTCGCCTGCCATGCGAATTCAGAGATGGGCGGCCTTCGCTTGGACTCCGCCGCGCGGGTCTTGCAGGGCGGCTCGCGAGGCTCGGCGGTCGTGCCTGGGGACCCAGCCAGCAGCCTGTTGCTCACTGCGGTCAGGCGCACGCGCCCGGACCTGAGAATGCCGCCTGCCGAGCCGCTTTCGGCGGACGAAGTCGCCATTCTAGAAGAGTGGATCGCCGCCGGAGCGAACTGGCCGGAGGCCGAGGCAACCGTTGCCGGCACTGCCGTGATCACCCCCGAGGCCCGTGGGTTCTGGGCCTTCAGAGAGGTCCGGAGACCCAAGATTCCCGGTGGGGGCTCGGCCAGAGAAATTGACCAATTCGTCAACGACAGGCTCGGGAAAGCGGGCCTGGAACCGGCTCCGCCGGCCGACAAGCGCACGCTGGTTCGGCGATTGACCCTCGCCCTGACGGGGCTGCCGCCGACACCGGAAGAGACCGCTGCGTTTCTTGAGGACGAGTCGGTCGGCGCATATCGGCGGTTGGTCGACCGCCTGCTCGGCTCTCCGCACTACGGCGAGCGCATGGCCCGGCGGTGGCTCGACCTCGCACGGTATGCAGACGGCCAGTCCGCCGCGTACGCCGACACTCCGCTGAAGAACGCTTGGCGCTATCGGGACTGGGTTGTCGGCGCCTTCAACCGCGATCTGCCCTACGACCGCTTCGTCGTGTTCCAACTCGCGGCTGACCTCTTGCCTGATCTGGAGCGGGAGGAGAATCTCGCCGCATTGGGGTTTCATTCCTTGCGCGATCGCGACGACGACCGCGTCGACGTGACCGGACGCGCCCTGCTCGGTCTGACGGTCGGCTGCGCGCAGTGCCACGACCACAAGTTCGACCCGATTCCGCAGGCCGATTTCTACGCACTGCAGGGCGTCTTCAGCAGTACCGTTGCCCACAACCATCCGCTCGCTCCCGCGGAAGCAGTCGAGGCACACAACTCCGCCAGGGAGAGGGTTCGTGAGCAGCAGCTCTCGATCGATCTCTTCTTGCAGAGGGAACGCGACCAATTGATCGATATTCTGATAGAGCAAACGGCCGACTTCCTCGTCGCAAGCTATCGCGTTGTCTCGCAGCTTGCTGATCCCTCGACCGTTGCATCTGACGCGGGTTTGGATCGCCAGACGCTTGAGCGGTGGCTGGCCTACTTGGAGGCTCGCCAGCACGAGCATCCGTACCTTGACGACTGGCATGCGGTCTTGGACCGGGGCGGCACGCCCGAGGAGGTCCGGCGAGCCGCTACAGACTTCCAGCGAGTCCTGGCTGGCATCCACCGTGACAAACGGGCGATAGACGACCGGAATTACGTCAAGCTGGGCGGCGCTGAAGGTGCGCGGACCCAGGGGGCCCTGCTCAACACGAACCTGGAATTCCTCGAGCCGCTTCGCTATTACCTCTGGCGCGACATGTCAACGCCGCCCTCGAAGAAGCGAGGCCTGCCGTTTGTCGGAGGCGTTTACTACTACGGCCCCGAAGAGATCGAGCGGTTTCTCGGTGGCGTGTGGCGGCAGCACCTCGACTCGCAGAAGGCCGAACTCAAGCGGCTCAAGCAGCGAGTCCCGCCGCCGTATCCGTTCCTGCATGCCTACCGCGACTCCGACTCGCCCAAGGACGCCCGCCTTGCGATTCGCGGCGACAAGAAGAATCTCGGCCCAGCGGTGCCGCGGCGTTTCCTGTTGGTCCTGAGCGACGGCCTGCCCGAGCGGTTCGAGAGCGGAAGCGGGCGGCTGGAACTGGCCCGCGCAATCGCGTCGCCTCGGAATCCCCTGACCGCCCGCGTGTTTGTCAATCGGCTCTGGCAATGGCGTTTCGGGCAAGGGCTCGTGTCGACGCCGAGCAATTTCGGCCAGCTGGGGGAGCGTCCGACTCACCCCGAGCTCCTGGACTGGCTGGCCGCCGAATTCGTCGACTCCGGCTGGTCAGTCAAGAAGCTCGACAGGGCAATTCTGCTGTCGGACGCCTACCGCCGCAGTTCCAGAATCGTGTCGGTCAACCACGAGGCCGACGCCGACAACAGGCTGTTGTGGCGATTCAATCCCGTACACTCCCTCGATGCGGAGACGCTAAGGGACTCCATGCTCGCCGTTGCGGGGCGTCTCGATCTCAGGCCCGGCGGCCCGCCCGAGCCGCTCTCGGCCGGGAATGCGCGCCGCACGCTGTACGGCAGCGTGGACCGCACAAACCCCGATCCCGGGCTGGCGCTGTTCGATTTTCCCGACTCGAAAAGCCATGCTGCCGTGCGCGATGTGACGGTCGGGCCGTTGCAGCGGCTCTATCACATGAACAATCCGTTCGTCCTCGAGCAGGCCGCGGCACTGGCAGATCGCCTGGCCGGGGAGGCCGGCTACGGTTCCGACGCACGGGTCAAGCGCGCCTATGACCTCCTGTTCAGCCGTCCGCCGGACAGTTCGGAACTCGCCGTCGCGCGCGAGTACCTCGCATCGGACACTTGGGAGCGTTACTGCCATGCCCTGCTCGCATCCAGCGAGTTCCTGACAATGAGGTGATTCTGTTGCTGCTGACACGTCGAGCCACTCTCGGAATTCTAGGTGCTGGATTCGGCTCCGTCGGCTTGGCCGACAGCCTGCGTGCCGCGGCGGGCACGCCCCCTCACTTCGAGGCGCGGGCCAAGCGCGTCATTTTCCTGTTCCTCAACGGCGGCCTGTCCCACGTGGACTCGTTCGATCCGAAGCCGGCGCTGGCCAAGTTCGACGGACAGCCGATGCCGGGGCCGAAGATCAAGACCGACCGGGCTTCGGGCGGCCTGATGAAGTCGCCGTTCGAGTTTCGGCCGTGCGGCGAAAGCGGCGTGGAGGTCAGCGACATCTTCCCGAGAGTGGGCTCGTGTATCGACGACGTCCTTGTCGTCCGCTCGATGTGGTCCGAGAGTGTAAACCATTTGCCCTCGATGCTGATGATGAACACGGGACACGCGCTTCGCGGCGGCTCGCGGCCCTCGTTCGGGTCGTGGGTCGTGTACGGCCTGGGCACGGAAAACCGGAATCTGCCGGGATTTGTGGTGCTATGTCCCGGGACTCCGGTCGGCGCTGCCCGGAACTGGTCGTCTTCGTTTCTTCCCACCGCGTTTCAAGGCGCATTGCTCCGGAACAATGCCGAGACGCCGGACGAGGTCATCAGGAACATCGCGAACTCGACCTACACCCTCGATCAGCAGCGCCGGCAGCTCGACCTGCTCGACCGGATCGATTCGTCATTCGTCGAGCGCGTAGGCTTCGACCCGAGGCTCGAATCCAACATCCAATCGATGGAGACGGCATTTCGCATGCAAGCGGAAGCGCCGGAGATCTTCGACCTTGCCAAGGAACCTGATCACGTGCGCTCGCGCTACGGGGACGGCGAATTCGGACGAGGATGCCTGATGGCTCTCCGCTTGGCGGAAGCTGGCATCCGTGTCGTGCAGGTCTACTACGGCGACGGCCAGCCGTGGGACAGCCACGACGACATCATGACCCAGAAAGTTCACGCGCAGCGTGCCGACGGCCCGATCGCCGCCTTGATCGAGGACTTGAAGGAGCGTGGCATGCTCGACGAGACGCTGGTGATTGTCGGTAGCGAGTTCGGACGGACGCCGATGATTCAGAACTCCGGCACGGAAAAGGTGGGGCGCGGGCGCGACCACAATCCTCCCGGCTATTCGATCCTGCTCGCTGGTGGTGGGATCGGCGGCGGCCAGGCCTATGGCTCCACAGACGACTTCGGTTACAAGGCGGCCGAGCACCCGGTCACGCCGCATGACTTGCACGCGACCGCGCTCCACCTCCTCGGCTTGGACCACACAAAGCTGACCCATCGGTACAGCGGCCGGGACTTTCGGTTGACGGACATCCACGGCACCATCGTTCGCGACTGGTTCTCCTAGCGCGCTGGATGCTCCGCCGCCAGCGGTTCTGGCAGCTCTCGCAGAGAGGCGACGAATCTCCGAGCGGCGCGTCTTGGCTGCTGGAAGCGGATTCCTGGATCGGCTGCAGGTCGTCGGGCTAGTGACCCAATTCCTTCAGATAGGTCACGATGGATGCGATCTCGCTTGCCGAGTACACCTGGCCGAGGTCGCGGGGCATCGAAGATCGCTTGCGCGATTTTTGCCGACGGATGTCGCGCTTCGACACCGAACGCAGGGAATGCGGTACGGACGCGGCGTCGAAAATCCGGATTCTCGATTCCGTTTCTTCAGCCAACACCCCGTCGATTCGTTCCCCGGAGTGAAGCACTAGTTGGAGCTGCTCGAAGCCGAAGGCGATCGCGGCCTGCGGGCTAAGGATGTCGCGAGTCAGCTGCCGGGCAGTCTTCGCGCGGGCCGCGAGCGTGAGATTCGGCCCGACTGCCGTTCCCATTCCGTTCAGCTCGTGGCAAACGCCGCACCGTCGCTCGCGCGTCAGATCGAAAAAGAGTTCCTTGCCCCGCACAGCGTTTTCGGAGAATTCCGCCTGCTCGGGGCGGCCATCGGAGAGTCCCGGCTCCACGATTGCCGCGGCACCCGAAGGGGGCTCGGTCGAAAGGCTCAAGACGTAGGCGGTTATCGCCCACACCGCCGAGTCAGCAATCACGTCCTTCCATCCCGGCATGCTCGTGCCGGGCAATCCGTCGGCAGTGATGCGGTACAGCTCGTGCGGATCCCAGACCCGCTCGCGCAACCCAGGTCCGCGGGCCGACCGTCCCTCGGACCCGTGGCAGTAGCCTACGGCACAGCTTTTGGCGAACAGTGCCGATCCCTCGGCGATCAACTCCGGCGACGAAAGGTTCAGTGACTCGGCTGCGGGCAGGGGAATCGCGAGCAGCAACGCGGCTGCGAGGCGTGTCATTCGCCGTCCTCCGGAATCGCGAATACGAAAATGCTCGATCCCGTGGGGAAGTCCTCAGCCTCCGGCCAGAACTGCGTCGCCAGACCGGCGACCGCCGAGCCCCAGCCGCTCGGCGTCGCGATGTACTGACGTCCGTCGACGGAGTACGTGACAGCCGATCCCCTGTGACCCGAACCTGTCCGGAAGCTCCAAAGTTCGCGGCCGTCTTTGTCGTCCAACGCGAAGAACCGCCCAGTCGCGTCCCCCGTGAAGACTAGACCCCCGGCTGTGGCCAGCTGCGACGCCAGCAGAGGGTACTTGTGCTCGTACCGCCACTTGCGATCCCCGGTGACCGGGTCGTACGCCGACAGGTGCGACCGCGCCTTGCCATCCTTCGGGTGCGCCATCTTGAACTCGCCGCCGAAGAATGCCATGCCCTCCTGCGGCTCCTCCTTCCGCGCGATGACGGTCTGGCACCACTCCAGGCCGGTCGAGTAGAACCAGCCTGTATCTGGCGAATACGCCCCATGGTTCCAGCTCCGTCCGCCGCCGATTGCCGGGCAAATGAAGCTCTCTTCACCGATACGGGGTTCGTTGCGCCCGATCAGCTCGCCCTTCGGGCCGATGCCTTCGATCCAGTTGGAGTTCTCCACCAGAGGCCATGCGCCGAGAAACTCGCCATTCTCGCGGTCGAGCAGCCAGACGTAGCCCGATTTCGAGGGGTTTAGAATCGCCTTTCGCTTCTCGCCCTTCACCTCGAGGTCCAGCAGGACGATCTCGTATGCCGTGTCGTAGTCCCAGACGTCATGCGGAATCTGCTGGTAGTGCCATTGCAACTCGCCGGTGTCCGGATCCAGCGCGACGACCGAGTCGGTGTAGAGGTTGTCGCCCTCGCGATCCCCTCCGTAGAAATCGGCCGCAGGATTGCCGACGGCCCAGTAGAGAAGGTCGAGGTCGGGATCGTAGGTTCCGGTGACCCAGGTCGAGCCTCCTCCGTACTTCCACGAATCGCCCTCCCATGTCTCGTGGCCTGGCTCGCCGGGTCCCGGAATCGTCCAGAAGCGCCAGCGATGGCGGCCTGTCTTCGCATCGAACGCATTCAGGTAGCCTCGATGCGCCGAATCTCCGCCGGTGACGCCCGTGATCACCAGGTCCTTGACGACCAGCGGTGCGGAAGTGATGTTGCAGCCGCACTGCTTCGCGTTCTCCACCTCGACGCGCCAGACCTCTTCGCCGGTTGCCCGGTCGAGTGCGACGACGTGATTGTCCAGTGTCCCGATGAAGACGAGCCCGTAGGCTACGGCGACGCCACGGCTCCAGGGACCGTAAAGAACCGGGAATTCCTCGGGCATCGGATAGTCGTACCGCCAGACCTGCTCGCCGGTCGCTGCGTCCAGAGCGAAGACGTGGTTCCAAGCGGTTGCGACATACATCACGCCATCGACCACGATGGGAGCCGACTGCATGCCGCCATCGGAGATACCGCTCTCGAACGCCCATACGGCCCGGAGATCCTTGATGTTGGACCGGTTGATGCGATCCAGGGGACTGTAGCGCCAGCTCCGGTACGCGCCGTAGTAGGTCAGCCAGTTGGCGGGCTCTTCGTGCGCCCTGTTGAGGCGCTCCGAGTCCACTTCGGCAGCCGGAAGGAACGCGGCTGCCAGCATTGCGGCAACCAAGGTTCGCGGCATGATCGCGAGAGATCTCGATTTCATTGTTCTCTATCCTGGGCCCGATAAAACGGCGCGTCCGGATGTGACCTCGAACGGACCTGTTCGCCGTCGAGTCCGAGTCGGTCCCTCGTCGAAGTCACTCCTGTCCTCCGTTCGGCATGAATGCCACCGCTCGTGACGGACTGCCGGATTGGTCGATGATCTTCAGAGGCAGCGCGATGTAGTAAGCGCCGCGAGTTGGGAGCTCGCCCAAATTGGTTAGCAGCTCCTCCCAGCTCATCCCGTGCTGCAATCCTGCCACGTGCGTGGGCTGCCCGTCTTCCACGGGGCCCATCGAAGCGCCGTCCGTGCCGAGGTGCCAGACGCCCTTGCCTTGAAGGTATTCGACTGCGTCAGGCGTCGGTGCGGGCCAGCCTGGGGCGGACTTCAGGATCAGCGGCTCGAACGTGAATCGCGTTCCGTCCGGCAACGGCTTGTAGTAAGTGTCCGAATAGCCGCTGTGAAACAGGACGACCTCTCCCGCTTCGATCTCGCCGTGCTCGGCTTCCCAGGCTTGAATGCGTTCGACCGAGATCGGCGCCGAGAGACCTGGCTCCGCAGCGTCACGGATGTCGGTCACGTCGATCACCGCAGCGGGTCCCATCATGCGGTCCAGCGGGTACCTGTCGCCCGTCAGAGCTCCCATGGGCCCCGCGTGGGGCAAGCCGCTGTCCGGCGGCGGAACGAAGTGGGCCGGGAAGTCTGTCTGCGTACCCGTGTGCTCGTCGATGACGAACCTCTGGGAGTAGTACGGCGCGGCACTCGGCGTGAAAGGCGTGCCGTATTCATTCCTCAACACCTCGAACCAGTTATTGGTCCATCTCGCGAACGGTGGGTTCGAGCCCCAATGGGCCGGCAAGGTCTCGGAAACGAGAACCGTCAAGTCAACGATTCGGGACCCTCCCGCCATTGCTCCGAGGTCCGGAATGGCTGTCTCTGGCTGCGCAGCCGCGTCTGGGCGATCCAGAGTCGAGTCGCACCCAAGCAAGAGTAGGACGAAGGTGCAGGCGAGGGCGGAACGCAGCATGGGGTGGGCCTCCAATTTGGGTTTGGCGCTGTCCAAGGGGCACCTTGCGTCTGCAGGTATGGCCAAGCGGTGATGACCATGTGGTGTCACAAAAGGCAATGCGCGAACGATACCCTAGCAACGATAACGCATACCATGCGAATTTGGATTACACTCCATGCTGAAGGACCGCAGGCAAGGCGCAGTGACTTGCACACGACCCGAGTGCAAGAGCGTTGCGGGACTGGAATCTTCTCGCGCTTGAAACGTCGGCGCCGACCCGGGCGCAGGGCGAGGCAGGCTTCAGTGTCGGGCGGTGATCGTCGGCTCTAGATTCAACGCTCTCGCCAGACGATCCAATTCGTCCTTAGCATCGTAACCAAGGACATCCTCGAAGAACCGGCTGTCCAATTCGCGTCGCACCGCGTCGTCTGACAAGTGCGCGAAACCCTGCAGGTGCTTGTGCTTCAGGTCAGCGAACAGACATCGGGCAGCTTCTAGTTGGGCTTTGCCCAAGGCGTCGATATTGAGGACCGGTAAGGTCCTTGCCCCTTCGTGCGGCAGGCCGCTCCGCCCAAGGTAAGGACGGTTGGCGTGATGGATTCGCAATAGGAGGCCCGGTGTGGTATTCAGCCAGAGGCAGAGGGCTTCTTCCTTTCCATGTGCCGCCTTCCTCGGCAACAACGTGATCCAAGATCTGACGCCCAGCATTGGCTCGTCCGTGAGGACAGCAGCCAGCCGCTGCGGGGCATGGCCTAGTTCACACGCGATCTGCAGTCGACCTGCACGTGCGAGCATCGCGGACTGATCGTCGCAATCGCAACTTGCTTGCTCTTTGAGCCTCGCATTTGCCACCGCTTCCAGTGAAATGATCCTCTTAGCGCTGTGATGCCAGAGGGCTGGATGGCCGCTCCGGGTGGGGTCGTCCGTGGCGACGATGCTGAAGAGCCCCTGCGCCGAATTCTTTATTTGCATGTGATACGGCCCCAGTTCGCAGACGGAGGAAAGCTCTCCGATGGGTATGTTGAACTTGAATTTGCTGACTTGCCACACGCCCCGTCTCGATAGCGAAGACGCAATTTCCGCTAGCCGACCTTGGCAGAAGGTCGCGTAGTTCCAAGGACCTCCGCTTAGTTCGGACTGATCGACGAAGATCACCTCGCCCCAAGATACGTCGCCAAACGCGATTTCGGCTTGCCGTCTGGAATCGGGCGGAGACGGGACGGCAAGCAGCGCCCGCGTAATCGCCATCGCATCGATCGGGTCGTCTGGGTTGCGCCGGAGGTTTACGAATCGAGTGAATCCCTCCCTCTTGCCGGCCGCGCAGTGCCTCTTCGTTGCAACGATCAGTGTCTCTGCGATCCGCGTGGATTCCGAGAACGCCACAAAACGCCTGCCAGGAAGATTTCCCTTTGCGTGCCGGTTCCTGTCGTCGTGGCTCACAATGACCCAGTCGACGTCGAACTCGTCCAGCAGCAGCTGCCTTATCTGCGCCCATCGGCTTCCGGTCAAGGAAGTTGCAGGCAGTACGAAGGCAACCCGGCCTCCTTGCCTTACCCTCTCGCAGGCGAGCACCACGAATGCTGATCCCAGGCCGGCGTAGAGGTTCCCCGGCGTTCCGCTCAATGTGCGGCGCAGTGCTTCCTTCATGGCGCTCGCGTCTGCTTTCGAAAGCGCCGAGCCGAATATCGGATTCCAGTCGCTGTTCTCAGAAGTGCCGGGCCCTCCCGCCCGCGTGTATGGCGGATTTGCGATCACAAGCTCGCAGTTGCTCGGCATGTAAGCGTCGTAAGTTCGCTCTCCCTTTCCCGTTACGCGCCCGGGGTCTTGGCCTTCCTCGATAAACAACGGGAGGTATTGCGCAGCACCCCGGCTGGGAGCCTTCTTCAAGAAGTCCAAGCTACCCATCCTCGGCTTGCCGTTGTTTACGTCGTGAGGCATCCAATAGAGCGGCATGTTGTAGATAACCTGCCGCATCTCCGCCATTGACAGAGTCGCCGCTGTCAGGTGGACGGCCGCAGGCACCACGTCATACCCGTGGATTACCTCCTGAAGTAGCAACCGAATGGCAGTACCCTGACGCTTGGGATCTCCACCCGCTCTCCGGTAGAGCTTGAGTAACTCCTGAAGACTAGCCATCAGTAAGGTGCCGCTTCCACACGCAGGGTCGACCACCCGCAGCTTTTCGATTTGCTTCGGTGATTTCCAGTCAGTGCCATGCCACAGTGGGTGTTCGCGGTCGAATGCGAGGCCGGCCAACATCACGGCAGCGGGAATCGTGGTGTAGTTCGTCGCGAGAAACTTCCTTGTCGCCAGCAGGCGATGGAAAATCCTCCCTGCGATGTCGTGCCTCCGGATGACACCCTTGCTAGCGATGTCAGTAGCTGCCTCAACCAGCCCCTTCAATGCGAGTGTCGCCTGCCGCGCGGGGGCTGACTTCAGTGCTTCGCACGCTACATGGAAGATCGGCCACCAGTTGATCTCGAGAATCAACTCCCATTGCTTGAGCAGTGCTTCCGGATGTCCGCGCCGATCTGGCCGTGGAATTCCATCCTCGCGGAACCTTGGCGGCAGTTGTTCGAGATCCAGGTCCTGAGCCAGTAGCTCTTGGAAAAGTAAGGCGTTCAGCCAGATCAGAGCGGTGGTCGATTCTGGGTCCCCGTCGACAGCCGCTAGTGGATGGGGGCCGGGCGTTCTCCCGAGAATCTCGCTCGCACGCGCAATCGCGGTGGACGCCTGCTCGACCGTTTCCTCGACAGAGCCGCCCTTCGATGTACGAATCCAGAAGTCAAGCAGGTACTCGGCCAGCATCGCGACAGAGCCACGCTGCCGCGTTCCCAGAACGTAGCCTCGCTCTTCCTCCGAATTGCGCCGAGCTACGCTAGTGAACTGTAGGTCGTCGGAGAGGGCGAGCTCCTCCTTGGCTTGGCTCTCGGGTATTTTGCTCAGGCTTTCTGGATAAACCAATGCCAGCACGAAGTCGACTGTGAGCCCACGCCACAGAAGTGGCGTGGATGGCAATCGATTCTCCGCGTCATCTCTTACCGTGCGTGCCGGAGCGAATTCCGCTTCGATCGCGATCGCGTAGTCGCCGAGTTCCACGAGCACGTCTACACGGTGCAGACGAGTATCGGATCGCAGGGATTGCTCGGCTTCAGCTTCCAGCCCCTTTCGTCGAAGCAATGCCGCAAGTTCTCCGTTGAGGATGATCTCCAGCGTCGTTCCCGTCACCGCACTCACTTGGGCCTCGATTCGCGAAGGGAGAACCGGGCGTCGGGACGCCCGCATCGGCTTGCGCAATCGCATGGCGATCCCAGGCTCGTCGCTCGGGGTATTGCACGAACGTCGATCATCCTCTGGATCTCAGGGTAGCCGCGAGTTGAACTGAGGGCGTGGCCCGCCCTAGCGATCAGCAAGTCAAGTCCCGCAGAGCATGAACCAATACCGATGACGAAATGGAATAAAGATCCGCGCGAGCCTCGAATCGCAAGAAAATGCGCGACCAGTCTGTAGGCATTCATTGCAGCACACGTGTAGGCGAGACGCCTAGAGTTTGCCCGCCACTGCAAGAAACCGACGATTGCTTGGAGTGATGAACTGCCCGATGGTCGAATGGCGGAAAGTGACGCTTAGGGACGTCGAGAGTTGGTGTCGATCCCGATGGTGCTGGTTCTGTTCGAGGGGTTCCTTGTGTCCGCCACTATGGAGGCGAGCCCTCTCCTGCGGCGTCGAACCAAGCACTGGTAACACCTAGCGTATCAATTCAATTCCGAGGGCCGGGTGTGACAACTCGCACAGCTTCAGAGTTCGCCAAGTCATTGTATTCCGGGCATCTTTGGATGTTCCGAGCTAAGATTCGTCCACCGTCCGCGATGGCTGATATTTCCGCGCATGGAGTTCACCGGCTCTTTGTATTGACCGTTCACGCCATTGACCGGTCTCGCCGTGTTGCCTCGGTCTCCGTGTTGCCTCCACGGCGGTCTCTTGGATCTCGCGCCGACCGCCCGTGGTGGGGACGTTCGGTTCATTTCGGGGTTTCGCTTGAATGCTCTTTCGGAATTGTCTGCTGTTGCAGGAACTCTCGGCACGTGCTTTGCCATGGGCGCCCAATTCGAGCGAGCCTCAGAGATGAGCAATCAAGGGGTAACATAGCGTTAGCGCATCGTGGAAGGCCGGGTGGCGGTCGGCGGCGCTTCTGCCGTGCGCGGACTCGACATGATCCCGAGGAACTGGTGGACTCGACCCCGGGTCAGTTGCGCTTTCGCAGTCGCGCTTGTATGGGTGATCGCGTGGGCGTTTCGCATCGCGCCGGCCAGGGCGGCCGACTCAACTCCGATCGCGCTCGAGACGTCGTTCGAACAGCGCATGAAGCTGTTCCTGAAGCAGAACTGCATCCTGTGCCACAACGCGGACACGGCTATGTCGGGGATCCGGCTCGACCAGCTAGACGGGGCCGTCGAGGAGAGGCACCTCCGGTTGTGGGAGGCGGTCCGAAAGCAGATCGGCGACAAGGCCATGCCACCCGAGGGTGCTCCGCAACCAGACGGCCCCGAGCGCCAGGCGGCGCTGGACTGGATCACGGAGGCGCTGGATGTCGCGCGCTCGCGTCCAACGCCGAAGAACGGAAACGTACGCCGCCTTACCGTGTCGCAGTACCGCAGCACGTTGCGGGAATTGCTGCTGCTAGACGATGACCTGACGGACACGCTTCCCCCCGACGCCGTCTCCGAGGATGGATTCGTGAACAGCGCGGAGACGCTGGATTTTTCTCCGCTGCAGATGGAGGCCTACCTCGAGATCGCCGCAGATGCGTTGAGCCGGTCGATCGTAGACCCGGACTCGAAACCTTCGATCCAGAACTTCCGCGTCGACCTAGGCCGGTCGATCAATCCCGACCCTCTTCCGGAGAAGCTGATTCTCGGGGCGAACAGCTTGCTGCTGAGCAATGAAGACTACGTTGTGACCCAGCCCACGCCGAGCAAGCCGTTCGCCTTCGAGCCGTATCGCATGCGGACCAAGTACCGCTTCATCGAAGGCTACAAGGGGAACGCTACGGTTCGCGGCTGGAGGGACTTCGACAGTATCTATCACGCGGTCTTCGCCTCCATGCGCGGCAGTCGCGGATATCCAAAGGGAGCTCCGTACAGCACCGTGGCCGAAGGCCTGCTGTTGAGGCCGGCGATACCTACCGACGAGATATTCCAAAGTGACGGCACCTACGGGCCGAAAGCGAATTTCAAGATCTCCCTGCGTGAGCTTCCCGACTACGGACGCTTCCGGGTGACCGTCACGGCTGCCAAGTACGACGACGGGCTTGTTCTGGATCCCGGCCAGCCAGCCCGGGATCCCGACGCCTCCGTAGCCCTCGTGATTCGCGACCCCAATGCGCCGCGAACCGTGACGATCGAAAAGGGCGGCGTCTTCCAAGTTGACATCTACGAAGCGGAGCGGCACAATCTGCCACGCCCCGCCGCCCCATGGCGAATCGCGGAGGGGCTGGCGGGATCGTGGCCGCTTGATGGCGGCGAACCCAGCCGCTTGGAAGGCGACGCAAGACACGTCGATTCCCCGTTCGGAAAGGCCGTGTCGCTCGATGGTGAAGGGGACTCGGTGGTGATCCCTCGCACCAGTGCGATGGACGTGGGCGACAGCGACTTCACAGTCTCGGCTTGGATCCGCCCGAGGGAGCTCCGGACGGCCGGAATTGTCGCGCTCGGAGCCCACGAGTGGACCCAGGGCTGGTACTTGGAAACGCTTGGCAACAAGGGGATACTGCGGCTCGAGACGACCGGCCCCGACAGGGAGTCCAACGGCGGCGTGATCTCGCCGCAGGGCGTGATTCGCAATCGTGCCTGGCAGCATGTTGCGGCCGTCGTGAAGCGTGGGGAAAGTCAAGCGCGGCTCTACGTCAACGGCTACTCGGTTGCCAGAGGAACGGTCGGGCCTGCGAAGCTGGACAACCCGAGCCTGGATCTCCATGTCGGGCAAGTCCCGGACGGACCGCAGTTCCGCGGCGAGCTTGACGAAGTGCGTGTGTATCGTTGGGCTCTGGATGAATCCGAGTTGCAAGCGCTGGTGGAACCCGGGCGGGAGTTCGCCCTGCCGCCCCCCGAGAAACCTCAAGAGGTGACGCTGAACCTCGGTGACCGTCAATTCTCCGCAAATCTCGAGCAACCTGCATTCCTAGCAGTGAGGCTGGACGCGGGACCGCTGCACGTCGAATCATCGCACGCAGGTGTCAAGGACCTGAGACGGGTTGTGCTCACTCGGCTCTCCGACGATCTCGAGCTCTCGCAACGATTTCTGGAGTTCGAGAAGCGCTTGCCGAGAATCGGCGTGCATCTGGGGCTGCGTCGAGACTGCGGCAGCACCTTCGCTCCGGTTGGCGCCCCCCAAACGGTGTCCAGCGACGGGGTCGCGAGCTATGTGTTCGAGGGGGCCATCCGCGATTTCCCCAGTCCCGACGTCGAGAAGGACAATGTCAACTACCTGGCTGGAATTCGCGAGATTGCGGTTCGCAGCGAATACACCGATGGCCGCGACATGCCACGCCTTCTTGTCCGGTCGGTGGAGTTCGAGGGCCCGCTCTACGAAAGCTGGCCGCCCCGATCCCATCGGAGCATCTTCATCGACTCGGATCGCAAGGCCGACTCCCTGAGCTACGCCCGGAAAATTGTCCGCGCCTTCGCCACGCGCGCCTACCGCCGTCCCGTAACGGACTCCGAAGAAGAGACGCTCATGGCGGTGTTCAGGCAATCGCTCGACGGCGGGCGCGGCTTCCGCGGGAGCATCACGGACTCGTTGCAGGTGGCGCTGACATCTCCGCAATTCCTGTTCCTGGTGGAGCGTAGCGCCACGCCCGAAGCGGAGCCGATCGACGACCTCGAGCTGGCCTCGAAGCTCGCCTATTTCCTGTGGAACGGCCCGCCGGATCACACGACCCTGGAACTCGCCGCGCGCGGCGAGCTCCGGAGCCGACTGGATGGCGAGGTCGCGCGGATGACACGGGATTCGCGATTCTCCGGATTTGTCCGAGAGTTCGTGTACCAGTGGCTCAGCTTGGACAAGTTCGACGTGCTCGAGCCGGATCGCGAGATGTTCCCCACGCTAACCCGCGACACGCGCGCCCAGTTGCGAAGGGAGCCGGCCGAATTCCTTCAGTATCTCGTCCGGAACAACTTGCCCGCGCGCCACCTGATCGATTCCGACATCGTGATGGCGAACGAGGTTGTCGCCAGCTACTACGGCCTGGGCAGTAAGGTCGACAGCGGGTTCGAGTTCGTCCCCATCCGCCACAGTCGCCCCGACCTCGGCGGCTTTCTGACACAAGCGGCGATCATGGCGGGACTGTCGGACGGCCGCGAATCGAACCCCGTGAAGCGCGGGGCGTGGCTGGCACGGAAAATCATCGCCGAGCCGCCCGACCCCCCGCCTCCCAATGTTCCGGACCTAACCGAGGATACCGAGGGATTGCCGCTGCGCGAGAGGCTCGCCAGGCATAGAAACCAGCCGGGTTGCGCCCAGTGCCATTCCAAGATCGATCCGTGGGGGGTGCCGTTCGAAGAGATTGACGCGGCCGGCCGGCTGAAGGCGACCACGGTCGACGCGCGCTCAACGCTGCCCGACAGCACGGAGGTGTCAGGCGTGAACGATCTGAAACGGTATCTCAGCCGGGACCGGATCGACCAAGTGGCATTCAGCCTTCTGAAGCATCTCGCGACCTACGCGAACGGGCGAAGCCTTTCCTACAATGAGCTAAACTATCTCAGACAGGACGGAGCGAAGCTGGGAGCGGACGGCTACCGGATGCAGGACATGATCCGGTATGTTGCCACCAGCAACCTTTTCCTGGAGAAGTAGAGGCCGGGAAACGCAGCCTGCCGAGAAGCCTATGAGCACCGCATTGAAGATTGACCGACGGGCGTTCCTGCAGGGTGCGGGAGGTGCCTCGCTGGCTCTGCCGGTTCTCGACGCCATGGGCGCCGAGGCGATCGCCGAGCCTCCGCGCCGATTCTGCGCGCTGTACACCGCGAACGGCATGTCGCTCCCGAGAGCGGAGAACGGCCTCGATGAATGGAGCTGGTTTCCCGCCGCCGAGCGCGAAGGGCAGTTCGTTTTCGGGCGGTCCACCGAGCCGCTTAGTCCCTTCCGCAAGCAGCTTAGCTTCGTGGGCGGGCTTTATCACCCCAGCGGTCCGAAGGCAGACCCCCACACTTGCTCCGACATGTGGCTAACCGGAGCCCCTCTGCACAATCCGAAGCCGGGAACTTACAACACCGTCGGGCTCGACCAGGTCGTTGCCTTGCACACCAAGCAGCACTGCCGGCAGCCGTCGCTCGTGCTGTCGATCGACGCCGGGACCGGCTTCCTCTCTCGGACGGGCACGATTTCCTACAGCTTGGAAGGCAGGCCGATCCCGGCTGAAAACAACCCTCGTCGCGTCTTCAATCGCCTGTTCCGCGGCGACCGCGCGTCGCTCGAGTCGGAACGTGACAAGCTGAAGCGTCGAATCAAGCTGGTTGACGCGGTGGCGGAGAGCGCTCGCTCGCTCGACCGGCAGCTGGGCAAGTCTGACAGGCACCGGATGGATCAGTACCTGACCTCGCTCAATGAAGTCGAGTCGAGGCTGATCGCGTCGGAACGCTGGATCGACATCCCGCTCAAGAAGCAGGACTATTCGCATCTGAATCTCGATGCCACGCCGGAGGGGGAACCCGCCGACTACTACCAGACCATGTTCGACCTGATCGCGCTGGCGTTCGACGCGGACATCACTCGCTCCGTGGCGTTCATGCTCAACCGCGAGGATGGCATGGGAATCAGCGACACGTTCCCGCTCAAGCTCGGCCTGTCGAGGACTCACCACAAGCTCTCGCATGCGACAGACAAGGACGGGCAGCGGCAATTCGCTAAGTACGACCTGTTCCTGAGCCACCAATTGGCACACTTCTTTGATCGGATGTCCGGTTACCGGGACCGTAACGGCACAGTGCTTGACAACACAATCGTGCTGTTTGGAAGCGGTGCCAGCACAACACACACCCCCCGGAACCTGCCGACGCTGGTCGCCGGCGGGGCCAATATGGGATTGCGGCACGGAACCTACTGGCGTGATGGTGAGACGCGGATGTCCAACATGTACCTGAGCATCCTACGGTCCCTCGGCATCGAACAGGAAGGTTTCGCCGACAGCACCAGCACGCTGAGCGGTTCGATCTTCAGTCGCGCTTAGCTATAGGTGCCGCGGAGTTCTGGATTTCCGCGCGGGCAAGTCGCTGGTTCCTCAAGAGACTGGGTTGCCAGACCCACGGCTTTGCAATCGCAATCGGCCAGAGGACTCCCGTAGGTGACATCCGTCGCGCCGACCCCGCCGGATCCATACGGCTATATCGACGGTGCTCTATCCAAGTTGCCCCTTCCGCGCGGCGCCGACTAGAAACTCGCAGGCGCGGACGGTGTTGGCCATCATCGTCAGAGTCGGGTTGACCGAGCCGAGACTGGGGAAGGCAGCTCCGTCGGTGACAAATAGGTTCTTGATGTCGTGCGACTGGCAGTATTCGTTGAGCACCGAGGACTTCGGGTCCTGGCCCATGCGGGCGGTGCCGACTTCATGGATGCCGTCGCCCGGAGTCTTCGGCTTTGCCGACGTGTTGATGTCCACGGCTCCCGCCGCTTCGAGCATCGCAGCCCCTTGATTTAGGCTGTCGCGGAAGAGGGCCATCTCGTTATCGCCCCACTGCATGTGAATCCGCAGGACCGGGATCCCCCAAGCATCGACGGCGTGCGGGTCGAGCTCGACGTAGTTGTTAAAGTCCGCAAGGCTCTCGCTGAAGCCGTGGAGGCCCGCCTGCCAGTACGCGCCTTCACGCACCGCCCGCTTGAAGCCTCCGCCAAGTCCCGGAGATTCCATCGCAAAGCGCGGCGTTGCGCCGCCCTGGTAGCTGAAGCCTCGGATCACGCCGTTCGTATGAACCTTTGTCACGTTGCGGAAGCGCGGAATGAAAATGCCGTTCGGTCGGCGGGGCGGGCCGTGCCAAGGCTCCGCCCGCCCGAGAGCGGGCAGTCGGCCGTTGATCGTCGCGCCGTACATGTGATCCGTCAGGTAGTGGCCTAGCGTTCCGCTGGAATTGGCGAGGCCACCGGGGGAAGAGTTGAGGAGGATGCGAGTGGACTCGAGCGTTGACGCGCACAGCAGAACAACCTTCGCACGGATTTCCCGCGGCGTGCGAGTGGCTCGTGCGATGTAGCCCACTCCGGAAGCCAGACCCGTCGCACGATCGATCGTGACATGCGACGCGACGCAGTCGGTCATGACCGTCAGGCGTCCGGTCCGTAGCGCGGAGGCGAGAGTCGTGAACGGAGTCGAGAAATAGGAGTGCGTGACGCATCCTTTGTTGCAGGGACCGCAATAGTGGCAAGCGGCACGTCCGCCATGGTCGGTCGTGAGAACGGCGGTACGGCCGATGGTTACTAGGCGCCTAAATCGGTTCTCGACGGCCTCCTTGAGCACCCGCTCGCCGCAAGTGAATCCCATGGGAGGCAGGAATTCTCCGTCCGGGAAATGCGCAAGGCCCTCGTTGCGCCCGCTGATCCCTATGAAGCGTTCGACCTTGGAGTAGTACGGCGCGAGATCCTTGTACGAGAACGGCCAATCGACTCCGACTCCGTCACGGCTCGCAGCCTTGAAGTCGAGATCGCTGAGCCGGTAGCTTTGTCGTCCCCAAGCCAGTGTTCGACCGCCTAGGGCGCGGACTCGAACCCAAACGAAAGGCTTGTCATCGGGAGTCGTGAACGGGTTCTCGATGTCATTCGCAAACCACCTGTAGTTGACCTCAGAGCACGCTCCCTGCTTCGCGTGCATTGGCCGGAGCCGGGTGATCTCAGGGGATGCAACCCCGTTCGGACGCGTGTCGCGGTACTTCAGCTCGTACGGCGGAACGTGCTCTCCGAACTGTTCTGGCGTCGTCGGCGGGCCGGCTTCGAGCATCGCGACATCGAGCCCGGCTTCAGTCAATTCCTTCGCCGCCCAGCCTCCCGTCGCTCCAGAGCCGACAACCAGAGCGTCGAAGATTCTGCGGGTGCTGGTCGCGGGTTGCGGCATGGATGATAGGATCCGCTACTGACTGTCTAGATGCACCGGACGACGCTTGTCTCACTGCATTTTCTCATCGAAGCGCCGTGCGAGCGCATCGAGCCGTTCGAACAGCTCGGGACTGTGCAGCTACCTCAGCGATCCGGCATGCGACGGACGCGCGGATAGCCGCGGGAACAGATTCCAGCGCCCGGGCAGTCTCAAGGCCGCAGCCAAGTCGCTCGGCTACCAACTCGTCGAGACCTTGTTACACAGAATCAGGCTGGCGGGATGAAGCTGCTCAGATGTTCGCTCCGCAACCAACCGCTCTCTGCCCCGAGCGAAACCTGATGTGTTTCAGGCCTGTGCTCTACGTTTTCTGGGTCCTTCGATGTGAGGGCAATATTCGCTGCGGCCGGATGCACCTGCTCAATCGTAGTTGCGGTTCGAGTGCTGCGTGTACCGGATCCCGAGGCCGCTCTACTTGTTTCAGCGTGCGACGCCCCTTGCAACTATCCTTCGCCGATGTGCCCGTCCCTCTCGCGCTTCCCACCGCTGGAACGAAGTGCCGGGACCTAACCCAAGACCGTCTGCGTCGCCTCCGACACGATCTGAATGATGCTGTCGAGCTGCTCGCGAGTCGTGACAAACGGCGGCGCGAGGCAGAAGACATCCCCGCGCATGCGGCTGAACAGCCCGTGCTTCCGCGCCTCGGCGCTAAGCCTTTCGCCGACTCGCTCTTCAGGTGCGAACTCCGCCTTGGTCGACCTGTCGTGGACAAATTCGACCGCGCACATCAGTCCCTTGCCTCGGACCTCGCCCACATGGGGATGGTCTGCCAGCGCCGCCTTTAGTCCACCCAGCAGGTAAGTCCCCTTTGCGGCTGCCTGGCCGACCAGGCCCTCGCTTTCCAGAATTCTCAGGTTGCTCAAGGCGACAGCGCAGCCGACAGGATGGGCACTGTAGGTGTAGGCATGCATCCAGGGCGAGCTGCTTTGGTCGAGCACTCCCGCTATCGCGTCTGTGACACCGACGCCTCCAAGCGGAATGTAGCCTGAGGTGATCGCCTTGGCAAACTGCACGACATCGGGTTCCACGCCCCAATGCTCCAAGGCGAACCATTTCCCGGTGCGTCCGAATCCGGTGATGACCTCGTCGGCGACGAACAAGACCTCGTGCCGGTCGCAAATCTCCCTGATGCGTTGAAAGTAATCGTCCGGGGGAACAATCACGCCACCTGCCCCTTGGATCGGTTCGGCGAGAAACATAGCGACTGTTTCCGGCCCTTCCCTCAGGATGGCGGCCTCAAGCTCGTCGGCCGCGGCGACACCTGGACTTGTTCCGGGAGGTGCTTTGTAGCGATACGGGTAAGGAGAAGGGATTTGCAGGAAGCCCGGGACTCTAGGCTCGAACAGAGGCCAATAGCTGGGGATTCCCGTAGCGCTCATCGCGGCGAGCGTCACGCCGTGGTATCCCCACTGACGGGAGATGACTTTCGTCTTCTTTGGATAGCCTCGGATCTTCCAGTACGAACGCGCCACCTTGAAACTCGTCTCGCTCGCCTCGCCGCCTCCGGACGTGAAGAAGAATCGATTGATCGACGGGTAGGTCAGCTCCGCCAGCTTCTCGGCCAACTCGATGGCACGGGGATTCGAGCTGCCGGCGTAGCCCGAGCAGTACGCGAGCCTTTCCATTTGCCGCTTGGCGGATTGGGCAAGTTCCTCGCGGCCATGGCCAATTACCACATTCCAGAGTCCGGAAAGCCCGTCGATGTATTCCCGCCCGTCTGCATCGACCAAGAGGGCGCCATGGCCGCTCACCCAGACATGGCCCTCGCGGTGGACCCGGGAACTGTGAAGTGGGTGGATTAGGTGTTCGAGATCACGAGAGAGAAGCGAATTATTCACAACCTGCATTATCGCCGGCCCTCTTGGAATCGACGATCGCGGCTGCTCCCGGCGACCGCTGGATTCCAGGAAGCTGGTTCCTAGGGCGGGGAAGAGGTGTCCCTTCGCCGCTGCCGCGCCGCCCCGGACGGTTCCAGCGTTCCCCGACGGGCTCTTCATCGCCACCCACCGTGGGGTTCCAGTTCGCGGCATCTGGTCCGACGCCGCTTATTCGGACCTGATTTCGGCAGAATTTGAGCCTCGCCATGGTTCCCGCATCTTGGATTCAGCCCGCCAGCACCATGGCAGCAAGCGCGGCGGACGCGTGCCGTGCTGACCGCGTGTCCCGACCAAGCCCCGATGGCTGTCGACCGTTCGACTTCCTCTCGCATGTCGAATTTGCGATCCGCGTATAGTGAACCGTGGCTTATATCAAGACTGTTGCCCCGGCAGCGGCCGAGGGCGCGCTCCGCGACCAGTATTCGATGGCTGTCCGCAGGGCAGGGAAGGTTCGGAACATCTTGCGGATTATGAGTCCCAATCCGCAGGTCCTCTCCGCTTCGATGGCTCTCTACACGGAAGTCATGCATGGGCCGTCACCGCTCTCCCGAGGCCAGCGGGAGATGCTGGCAGTGGTGGTTTCCAAGGCGAACGACTGCCACTATTGAGTGGATGCGCATTGGCACGACCTCCGCGTGCAGAGGTCGATCATGAAGTTGCGGACAGCGTCAGGGAGGACTGGCGGAGCGCCGGGCTTGACCGGTCAACGACCGCCCTGCTCGAGTATGGCGAAAAGCTGACGAGTTCCGCCGATTCCGTGGGCGCTGCCGACGTCGAGCGGCTGCGCGATGCCGGTTGGAACGACCGCGCCATCCACGACGCTGCGCAGGTCGTTTCGTACTTCAACTACATCAACCGAATCGCGGACGGACTTGGAGTCGACGCCGAACCTCCTTCGAGTGCACCGGTTCCCGCCGGTTGATTCTCGGAGTCAGTCGCTAACCTTGAAATGGTCCTGCAGACTCGCCGCGCTTGTGCCGGCCGAGCCGGACCTGCGGAGTGACTCCATCCCAAAACCAGTTCCTTCGATGCCCGAGACATCCGGCTACCGTCTCGAATTCCCTGGCCCGGTCTGCGGGCTGCCGTGGCGGGACGACTGGGAGATCGAGGCGAGCCGTTTGAAATCGCCGCGTGAGCTGCGAAGTCGGAACCCGTCCCTTTTAGTCCGCTAGGAGTCGTTCCGCGCTTCTAGCCCGGGGCCTCGCGGGCACGGCGCTTGGCGTTCGAAGGAAACGGACGACGCCAAGGGCGCGTCAATTTCCAACTACCAGCCGGTTCACAACTTTATCCACGCCCTTGACCGAGGCGACCTTCGCCGCCCGCGCCTTGACTTTCTCCGACCGAACGACGCCCTCGATTGTGACGGTGCCGTTCTTTACGTCGACCTTCAAGTCCCTGATCCGTAACGTCGGTTTGTTATTGAGCTTGCGATTCACGCGATCGTGCAAGAGGCCGTCATCGACGACGTCCGCTTGCATGCTTGCGACCGCAAGCGGCAATGCGACGACGATGCTGCGTCGAGTGCGGTTCATGCGCTTACAAACTCTACTACGTCCTTTCAGCCATTGCCAAGGATACGGTGGAAGTCAAGGTCGTGGACGAATTCCCGCTTGTTGCGCCAGTTCCGGCGCACTTTGACGAACACCTCGAGATGCACGCTCCGCCCGAATCGAGCTTCAAGCGTCTGGCGCGCCTTGCTGGCGAGCTGCTTCATCTTGTCGCCATTCTTGCCGATCAGTATTGCTTTCTGGCCGTCGCGTTCGACCACGACCGCTGCGGAGATCCGGAGTTTGTTCCGCGATTCCTCCCACCGCTCGATCTGCACCGCAACCGCATAGGGCAGCTCATCGTGCGTTTCGCGCAGGATTCGCTCCCGGATCAGCTCCGACGCCAGGAACCGTTCGGGCTGGTCCGTCAAGTACCCTTCCGGGTAGTACTGCGGCGACTCGGGCAGCCGTTCGAATATCTCCGCCAGCAGTCTGTCCAGGTTGATGCCTTTCGTTGCTGAAATCGGAACGAACCCGTCGAATTCGTGCAAGTGGCGGCATCGGTCCAGGAAGGGCAGCAGATCTTCCTTGCGTGCCAGCTTGTCCACCTTGTTCGCTAAGAGCAAGGCCGGAGTGTCGAGTCTCCTGGCGACCGATATCGCACGCTCGTCGGCATCGCCCAGCGAGGCGCTCGCGTCAACCATCAGGAGGACGGCATGGCAGCCCTGCGTGGCGCGCTCGACTTCGCGCATCATGTGCTGCCCCAGCTGCTTTGACGGCTCGTGCACGCCTGGACTGTCGATGAACACGATCTGCCCGCGCCGCTCGCTCAATACCCCCTGGATCGCGTCGCGGGTCGTCTGTGCGCGACGGCTCACGATCGAGACCTTGTTGCCCACCAAGGCGTTGAGCAGCGTGGACTTGCCCACGTTCGGCTTGCCTAGGATAGTGACGAATCCGGCCTTCATCGCGCTTCTCTCCGTCTTGCCAGGCTGCCTGGCCGCCACTTCCTCGCGTCCCCGCCCGCTGCGTGGCTGCTTGACGATTCGGTTCTTCTCCACCTCATTCGGATCCTCGGGCGACCAGGCCGGACGGAAGGCCGTAGGTTCGGCGCAGCCGCTCTTCGGTGTCCCGCATCTCGCCATCGTCGACTTCATGATCGTACCCGTTCAGGTGCAGCATCCCGTGCAGCGCGAGCGCCTGGATCTCCTCCTCGATCGAATGGCCGTGCTCGGACGCTTGCCTGGCTGCCCTTGGCGCCGAGATGAGCACGTCTCCCAAGTATCCGTCCTCTCCGTCCGGAAACGAGAGCACGTCCGTCGTCCGCGACAAGTCTCGAAAGCGGCGGTTTGCTTGTCGAACCGCTTCGTCCGAGCTGACCACCACGGAGAACTCCTGCCCCTGCGCCAGGTCCCGGGACAAGGCGCCCAGGAACGCTAGTATTCTGCCCTCGTCGAAGGGCACCTTGCGCTGACGGTTTTCGAAATGCCAGAGCCCGCCGTGGCTTCCATCGCTCATAGGCCTGGATCAGGCATCCGCTACGGGACGAGACCTTCCGGCGAGTGCTTCCATCGAGCCTAGCTTTCGCGTGTTGTACCGGTCGTAAGCCCGGATGATGCGCTGGACGAGGCCGTGCCGCACGACGTCATTCTCGTCGAAATGGACGAATCGCACCCCTTGCACGCCGGCCAGCACGTCGATTGCTTCGATCAGTCCGCTACGCTTGCCCGACGGAAGGTCGATCTGGGTGATGTCACCCGTGATTGCCGCCTTGGATCCGAAGCCCAGTCTCGTGATGAACATCTTCATCTGCTCCGCCGTGGCGTTCTGGGCTTCGTCCAGGATTATGAAACTCTCGTTCAACGAGCGGCCTCGCATGAAGGCGAGCGGGGCGACCTCGATCGAGCCGTTTGCCAGGCTGCGCTCTACCCGCTCGGCGTCGAGCAAGTCTTGCAGCGCGTCGTAGAGCGGGCGCAAGAACGGGTCTACCTTCTGCTGCAGAGTTCCGGGCAAGAAGCCCAGCCGTTCCCCCGCCTCGACGGCGGGGCGCGCCAGCACGATGCGACGGACTTGCTTCGTCAGCAGGGCCGAGATCGCGAAAGCCACGGCTAGGTAGGTCTTGCCTGTTCCTGCCGGCCCGATGCCGAAGACCATGTCCGACCGGTCCATGGCGTCGAAGTATCGCAACTGGTTGAGGCTGCGAGGAGTAACGGACTTGTGCCCGCATATGCGGTTGCGGCTGCTTTCCACCAGCGCCTTGAAGCTGATATCGGGATCGGCTGTTGCGACGCGCAGGAAGTCTCTCACATCCCCGTTGCTGAATCGATGGCCCTCGCTCAGCAGCGTCAGGTAGTCAGCGATGATGTCGTCGGCACGGCGTACCTGCTGTTCGTCCCCCTCGATCTCAAGGCTGTCCGCAGAGAGGTGGGCAGTTACGCCCAGGGATCGTTCGAGGATCAGGAGGTTCGCATCCCGAGTGCCGACCAGCGATTGGATGCCTTGGTTAACGGTAATGGTTGCCTTGCTCAATTGGATTCTGATTCGCCTCCTATTGACGGGTTCCCGGTCCGCCGCCCCTGGCAGACCATTGTCCGAGGTGCACTAGACGTCCTCGCGCACCACGTAGGGCTCTCGGTACGTCCGGGTCAGGAGCTCATTCGCCTCGTCGTCGCCGACGACCTTCTCGGCATCGCCATCGAATTCGACCTGGCGCTTGAGGCGATAGGAGATGTTGCCGAGATGAGCCATCACTGACGACTTGTGGCCCTCCTCGACATCAGCCGTCAGGTCGGAGGCATTGCCGTTCCGCACGGCGGCGATGAAGTTGTCGAAGTGCGGCTGGTCGCGGATCTTGTCCGTGGGATGCTCTGCGAACGGTCCAGGCTCCTTCTTTTGGCCGAGAAACGTGTAGTACGCTCCGTAGTGCGGCATCACCATGTAGCCGTCCGAACCGTAAAACATCAGCCCGGTGCAAACGCCGTGAGTCGGCCACTTCTCGCCGATCCCGGCCTCGACGTTCGAGATCCAGGGGCGGATCTCGAAATTCAGATAGAGATCCTTGCCTTCGTACTCGTAGCATACGCTCTGGGCGTTTGGCGTCTCCTGCGCGTCCTCGTGAACGAACATCCCGCCCATGGACTGGACTCGGCTCGGGTGCTCGTCGAGATCGAGGGCCCAGCGCATGATATCGAGTTGGTGAACGCCTTGGTTGCCGAGCTCGCCGTTTCCGTAGTCCCACTGCCAGTGCCATCTGTTATGGAGACGCAGGTTGCTGAACGGCCGGTCGGGGCCGGGACCCTTCCAGAGGTCGTAGTGAATGCCGTTCGGGGCAGGGCCTTCGACATGCTTGCCGATGGACCGGCGCCACTTGTACGCAAGGCCTCGGGCAAGATAGACCTTGCCAATGACGCCTTCCTTCAGCCTTCGCACGCCCTCGATAATCTCTGGGCTCGACCGGTTCTGGGTGCCGTGCTGAACCACCCGGCCGTACCGGCGTGCGGCCGTCACCGCCTGTCGCCCTTCGAAGGCGTTGTGCGAGAGCGGCTTTTCGACGTATACGTGCTTTCCTGCCTGGCAGGCCCAGATCGTGCCGAGCGAGTGCCAGTGGTTCGGCGTCGCGTAGAAGACCGCGTCGATCGACGTGTCCTCGAGCAGCTTGCGGATGTCATGGAACACCGCAGGCTTGTTGCCCGTTCGCTCGGTATGGTCCTTGACTCGGTCGGCCAGCACGGTCTCGTCGATATCGCACATCGCGGCCAGCTCGACATTCTTCGACGCAAGTGCCTCGACCGCCTTGATGTGCGAACGGCCGCGGCCCCTGAGACCCACGACTGCCGCTCTGACGCGGTCGTTCGGGCTGATCCTGCTCGCCGCCACGGCCGGAGCCCCGAGCACTGGCATTGCTGCCGCGGCCGTGGAGACGAAGGTCCTCCTCGACTTCAGGGCGGTTGAATTGATGTTTCCGCTCACTTATCGAGACTATAGCCGATCAGGTGCCACGGGTCCGACGGCCCTTGTGCGCAAGGTCATCCTCAGGCCAGCACTTCCTCGATGACATGCCCGTGCACGTCGGTGAGACGGAAGTCCCGCCCGCCGAAACGGAAGGACAGCTTGGTGTGGTCGATGCCGAGCAGGTGAAGCACCGTTGCGTGCAGATCGTGGACGGTGCGGATTCCCTCGATTGCGTGGTACCCGTATTCGTCCGTGGCGCCGTAGATCGTGCCCGGCTTGATTCCGCCGCCGGCCAGCCACAGGCTGAAGCCGAATGGATTGTGGTCACGGCCGTTGGTGCCCTGCACGAACGGCGTGCGCCCGAACTCCCCCGAGAAAATGACCAGCGTGTCGTCGAAAAGGCCCCGTGCCTTCAGGTCTTGCAGCAGGCCGGCCACAGGCTGGTCCACGGCGAACGCGTTGCGGCCGTGGCCTACGATCAGGTCCTGGTGCTGGTCCCACGGGTTGGACGAGTTGCCCCGGCCGCGGTTGCGGCCGTCGACCATCGTCAGTTCGACGAAACGGACGCCGCGCTCGATCAGGCGACGGGCGGTGAGGCACTGCAGGGCGTAGTCACGCTTGGGAGGGAAGGTCGAATCGAGGCCGTAGAGCTTGCGCGTGGCTGGTGTTTCGCTCCGGATGTCGACCAATTCCGGCACGGCCGACTGCATGTGGTAGGCCGTCTCGTAGTTCTTGATCGCCGCTTCGACCTGGGGATGGTGCGCGGTGCGATCCAGGTACATGGAGTCGAGCGAGCGGATGAACTCCAGGCGGCGACGCTGCTTGGAATCCTCTTCCTTGGGACGGATGTTAGCGAGCGGCTCATCCTCGCCGGGATACAGGAATGACCCTTGGTGCTCGGCCGGGAGGAATCCGCTGCTGAACATGTTGATGCCGCCCAAGGGAATGCCCCCGGTGCCCACAACGACGAAGCCGGGGAGATCCTTGGACTCGCTCCCCAGCCCGTAGTTCACCCAAGCGCCCATGGACGGGAACCCGGTGAAGGGCTGACCGCAATGGAAGTAGAAGTTCCCCTGGGCGTGCTCCATGAATCTTGCAGTCATGGAACGAACCACGGCGATGTCGTCCACGCATGTTGCTATGTGCGGAAATAGGTCGCTGACCGGAGTCCCGGAGTCGCCATTGGGGTGGAAGTCCCAAGGGGACGGCATGATGTTCCCGTCCTGGTTGAACATCGTGCGGGCCGTCTCGAAGGGCATCGGCCGCCCTGCTTCCTTGGCGAGGCGAGGCTTCGGGTCAAACGAATCGATGTGCGACAGGCCCCCCGACATGTAGCAGAAGATGACGTTCTTGACCTTGGGCTCGAAATGCGGCCCAGGAGGAGCACCGTCCGCAGCGACCGCGCCGTAGGCGGGGTCCGCCATCAGTCCGGACAGGGCGAGCATCCCGAATCCCGTGGACGTGGTTCGCAGCATCTCCCTGCGGGAAACTGGTTTACGAGGACGCGGATGAAGGAGCGGGTCGACCATCGCTACCGAACCACAAACACTATAGCTGATGGCTTGCGCGTGCCGACCACTTTCGCCGGTGCCATTGAGGGTATTCCGGGACTCCCGGGCGGGTGCATGGGTCTGGAACTCGCCGGTGACCCGCGGTCTCTCGAGCCCGTTGACGTACCGGAACGCCAACAGCACAAAAAGCCGCAAGAGCCCTGTCCGCATCTCCGCAAGCCTGAATCGGCGTGCCGCACATTCGGGCTCGATCGCAGGAAAGTCGCCGAGCTCTCAAGAACTGACTGTCGGTGGATTCCAGAGCCTCGAATCAAGGCCCCTGAGCGCAGCGCCATCTTTCCAGCCGCTCGCTGGTCAGCGTGAAACGACGAATGTCCCAGGACGGTGCAGCGTCGATGCATAGCTCAGCCATCACCTTTCCAACGACGCTGCAGAATTTGAAGCCGTGCCCCGAGAAGCCCCCGGCGACGAACACATTGTCCTCGCCTGGGTAGCGATCCAAGATGAAATCACTGTCCGGACTGTTTGTGAACATGCAGGCCGCAGTCCTGCGTGTCGGGCCGCTTGCTTGCGGAAAGTACTCATCAATCGCTTCCCGCAAGGCAGCTTCGTCTTCTGGGTGGCAAGTGCGATCCAGCTCGCCGGGATCCTGCACTTCCTGCTGCAGGTGATGGTACTTACCGATCTTGAACCCCTCCGAGGCGTGGTCGGGGCATCCGTAGAAACGCCCGAACGGCGCTTCCATGTTGAACACCGGGAACCGCTCTGCTTCGAACGCCGTTGAGTCCAGCGGCTCTGTCCAGAGCATGACCTGTCGTTCGGGTTTGCAGAAGTCACGCAAGGAGCGACCGAGATCGCCGATCCACGCCCCGGCCGCAATCACCAGCCGCGTCGCCTCGACAGTGCCCTGCGATGTTTCGACCCTAATGCCTGAGGCCCGGGGCTCCCAGCGGAGGACCTTTGTGTCCGTGCGAACGTCAGCGCCGCGGTCGCGCGCGCCCGCGACGTAGGCTGCGATAGCCACCTCCGAGAGTAGGTACCCCCCGTCAGGCTGGTAGATCGCCCGCATCGAATCTGGCAGCCGATAGCCCGGAAACCTTCGACTGACTTCCGCGCCGTCGAGACATTCGAAATCGAGGCCATGAGAGAGGCACGATGTCCGCGAACCGTTGATCGTCCAGCTGCTCTCAGTTCCGACGTCCAGGCCGCCCGTGACGTGCAGGATCGATTCCCCGGAGGCCCCCTCGAGTTCGCGCCAGTACTGATACGCCGCGCGTAGCAGGGGAACGTACTCGTTGCCTTCCGAGTAGGCCAGCCGGATGATTCGAGTCGAGCCGTGCGAGGAGCCGAATGCGTGAGGGACGCCGAACTGCTCGAGGCCCAGGACCTTACAGCCGCTGCAGGCAAGGTGGTAGAGGGTGGCACTGCCCATGCCACCGGCGCCGATGACGATTGCGTCGTACATCGCCCGTCTTCAGAGTCCGTCCCGGGAGACGACAAGTGCGTGCAGCTTGAGAATCTGCTCGTCGTCAAGCAGTTCGCGGAACGACGGCATCCCGTTGGCCCCTTGGAGCACCGCGTCAGTGAACCGCCTCGCGGAGAGGGGCGTTCGGAAGAGTTTGGGGCCGCTGCCGCCGCCAGACTTGTGACATCCGATACAGCGGGTTCGATAGAGCGCCTGCGCCTCTCCGATTACTCCGGAATCGCCGAGGAATGGGTTCGCCAACTCCGATTCATCCGCTTCCGTGCCCGCGCTTCCGAAGGTCGGCTGCGCCGGAGTCGATGTCCGAACGGGCTCGCCGCCCTCGGTCGGTTCGAACCCGTATCCGGCCAGGACCCGGCCGCCGAGAGTGTGGCCCGGCTTGCCGACGCGAGGCAGCGCGCCCTCCAGAGTTGTCAGATTCGTGCCGGGCGCGACGCGTGCGGGACCGCCTCCGCCAAGCGCGAAGACCCAAATGTTCCCGGCCTTCGGCTCCGTGTAGTAGAAGGTCATGTCACCGCCAATGCCTCCCGACGGGACAGCAACGTACTGCGTGCCGTCCAGTTCGTAGGTGATCGGGCTGCCGATGATTCCGGACCCGGTTTGGAACTGCCAAAGCAGAGTCCCTGTGCGGGCATCGAGCGCCATGAAGTAGCCCCGCATGTCTCCTGTGAAGATCAGCCCGCTCGACGTGGCCACCGAACCAGCCCAGAACGGAGCGGGGCTCGTCTGACGCCATAGAATCTTGCGCTCCACGACGTCGAACGCGATGAAGTTGCCGGGGCTGTCGCTCGTCAGGTACTGCTCCAAACTCCCCGTTGGCCGAGCTGATAGTCGGCCCCGTCCCCGTTCGTGGGCGGCTCCAAAGTGCTCTCCTCCCAGAACTTGTACCCCATCGCCCATTGATTTGACATGAAATAGAGAGTTTTGAGTTCCGGGTTGTAAGCCAAGGGTTGCCAGTCGATCGCTCCCTCCAGGCTCGGAATGATTGGCCCGACTTCCGGGCCCCCGGATTCCGCCACCATGTCCAGATTGACGATCGGACGGCCGGTTTCAGGGTCGAGGCCCTTTGCCCAGGTGATGCCCGGAACGATGGGCTCGCCGTAGAGGAACTTGCCGTTCGTCCGGTCGAGCGCGTAGAAAAACCCGTTCTTGTCGTGATGGAAGAGTGCCTTGACCGGACCGTGCTCCCCGAGTTCCACGTCGGCGAGGACCGGGGTGCTGACGGCGTCGTAGTCCCAGCAGTCCCATGGCGTGTACTGGAAGCCCCATTCGATCTCGCCCGAATCGGCGTCTATCGCGATCGTAGCCGCCGTCCACTTGTTGTCTCCCTTGCGGACTTGGCAATTCCAAGGCGCGGCGTTGCCGGTGTTCCAGTAAACAAGCTCCAGAGTCGGGTCGTAAACGCCGGTAGTCCAAGTCGGTCCGCCTCCGTGCTGCCACGTATCTCCCGGCCAGGTTTCGTTGCCGGGTTCTCCCGGACCGGGTATCGTGTAGGCGGTCCAGCGCAGGTCCCCGGAACGGACGTCGAATGCCTTGACGAATCCCCGGATGCCGAACTCGCCCCCGGCAACGCCGGTCAGGACCATGTCCTTCACGACAAGCGGCGCTCCAGTGATGCTATATCCCTGCTGCCAGTCGATCACCTGAGTTTCCCACTCGACTGCTCCGGTATCTTTGTCGATGGCGACAAGGCGGGCGTCCATCGTGCCAACGAAGACCAACTCCCCGTACATCGCGACCCCTCGGTTGATCGAGCCGCAGCAGTAAACGCGTTCTGCCTCGTCCGAGATTTGCGGGTCGTAGCTCCATTTCTTCGCGCCGGTGCGGGCATCGATCGCGAAGACGCGGGAGCCGTCAGCCGAAACGTACAGCACTCCGTCTCGGAGAAGCGGAGTGGCTTCCAGGCCGCGATTGTCCCCGCCCGTCGCGAACACCCACGCGGGATGCAGCCGGTTCACGTTGGCGGGATTGATTTGGTCGAGGTCTACGTACCGGTGAGCGTAGTAGTCCCGACCGTACATCAGCCAGTCGCTCGTGTTCGATGAAGCGTGTTCCAAGTCCGAGGTGGTGATCGGCTGCGCGACGAGGCTTGCTGCCAGCATCCCGGACGCTGCCGGGATGCTGCGAAGCAATGGGTGGAGTTTCCGAAACGACATACTGAGGCCAAGCTAGGTCACATTGTCGCAAGGCACGTGCCGCCTGGGGATGCGCCAGTTGTGCACTTGTTTCCAAGCGCTAGGAACATGCCTGTGATCGGCTTTGCGCTGGGAATGCCACTTCCATGCAACTCGCTCTCAAGCCAAGATCTCGGCACACGTGGACCGGTTGTCAACCGAGCGCGCAACGTGCCGAACTGGGCGGGGGCGATTGCCGTGTCGATGGCACCGCTCTTACTCCTCGTTGTGCCACTGGATCTGCTGCATGTTCGTCTTTGGTGGCGGAGGCCAATGGTGGCCTCGCTGGCTCGATAGCCCCCGGTTCGGGCCGGGGAGGAACTCCCGCGAGGGCCGCCCTACCAGCTGACCGTCTCTGGCCCAGTCCTCGTCGCCTCCGTAGAGCTGGCCAACCAGGATCGCGCTCAGGTCGTCGGCGACGGCTTGGTAGTCCTCGTGGCAGGCCAGATCTCGAATCTCCAGCGGGTCGGATTCCAGGTCGAACAGCTGCCGGACGTTGCCTGCGGGATAGTAGATCAGCTTGAATCGGTCCTTTCGGATCATCCGAGTGGCATGGTCGCCCTCGCCCACTTCGCCGTAGAGCCAGTCTCGCTTGCGGTCTCGCACCATCGAGAGGCCTTCGACGCTGTCGGGCGGATCAATTCCGGCGAGATCGAGCAAGGTCGGCATCACGTCCTGCCAGCCTACGAGGCGGTCGTCCACTCGGTGGTGTCCGACCCGGCGATCCCCGGCTGTGCCCACCAGGATCATCGGAACGTTCGCGGATGCTTCGTAGAACAGCCTCTTCGCCCACATGCCGTGACGTCCGAGCATGTCTCCGTGATCCGAGGTGAAGCAAATCACGGTGCCATCCAGCAGTCCCTCCTCTCGGAGGGTGCCGACAACGACCCGCAGTTGGTGGTCGATGTGCGTGCAGAGCGCGTAGAACGCCCGCAGGACGTCACGGATCTGTCGGACAGCCATGTGGGCGCTGCGCGCTCGAACCGCCTGCAGCAGGTAGGGCAGGGTCTGCCGGCACCAGGAACCTTGCGTGGGCCACCTCAGGTCCACGTCCTCGTACATGGCTAGGTACGCGCTTAGGGGCACGATTGGAGGATGAGGGTGCCGGTACGAGAGAAACCAGAAGGCCGGCTTGCCGGGATCGCGCCTCTTGATCGTGCGCACAATTTGTTGCGAAGCCCAGTTGGTCGCATGGAGTTCCTCTGGCAGGTGCCACGGCCGGGTGCCGTAGTCGTTGTTGCTCATGCCATGGTCGAACTGTCGGCCCCCGTAGCCCTGGTCGGCAAGAAACGCTTCGTAGTCGTCAACGATCCCGTATTGTGTCCGGCCTTCCTCGTCCAGGATCACATCGTCGAAGCCGATGCGATTCCGCTGCGGGTACACGTGCAGTTTTCCGACGGCATAGGCCTGGTAGCCGGCGTCGCGGAACGTCTGCGCCAGCGTTGGCAGATTCGGCATCGGCTTCGTCTCGCCGAAATCGCGGTCTCCGTGCGTTCGAGGGCTCACTCCGGTCATCAAGGTTCGCCGTGCCGGAATGCAAACAGGGCACTCGCCGTAGGCGTTGCGAAACCTCACGCCGCTTCTCGCTAGCTCGTCCAGAGTCGGCGTCAGGATGTCCGGATGGCCGGCCTCGCCGAGCAGTTCGGCGGGCCAGTGGTCGGTTGAAACCAGGAGTACGTTGGGACGGTCGGCCATGTCGGTGTTGGTCGCGTCGGGATCCGAGGCACCGGGCTGCCGCCTGTAACCGCGAGCCGAGCGATTGATGGCGGAAGCTAGTGGGAGTCGAACCCACCCTTGACGCTGGGCGCCAAACAACGGTTTTGAAGACCGGGCCCGACACCGGCCGGGATTAGCTTCCGTTGCTCGATTCTAGCAATCGCCCGATTCGATCAAGTGATGTGAGCGCCTTGCGCCTCGACGTAGACGGAGTAGAGGCTCTGGCTGGCCGTCATGAAGAGCCGATTGCGCTTGACGCCGCCGAAGCAGACATTCGAGCAGATTTCAGGCAGCTTGATCAGGCCGATGCGATCGCCGTCCGGCGCGAAGACATGGACGCCGTCGTACCCGTCGCCTACCCAGCCGGCCGACGACCAGATGTTGCCGTCCGTGTCGCAACGGATTCCGTCGGCGTTGCCAGCTTGGTCGAAGCCGTCCATCCGCATTGAAACGAATCTCCGGCCATTGCGGAGTGCGCGCCCGTTGTCCACGTCCCAGACCTTGATCTCGCGTTCCGCCTCCGGGTAGTGCGATGCACCGGTGTCGGCCACGTAGAGCATCTTGTAGTCGGGAGAGAAGCAAAGGCCGTTGGGCTTGAAGATGTCGTCAGCGACCATTTCCATCTGGCCGTTGCCGCCATCGATGCGATAGATCGCTTCCTTGATCTCGAGCGGGCCCTTGTTGCCTTCGTAGTGCATCAGGCTTCCGTAGCCGGGGTCAGTAAACCAAATGTTGCCGTCTGGATCGACGACCACGTCGTTCGGGGCGTTCAGGCGCCGGCCCTGCCAGGTGTCGGCCATCACCGTGACTGTTCCGTCGTGTTCGTACCGCACCAGCCGCCGATTCCCGTGCTCGCAGGAGAGCTGCCTGCCTTCCCAGTCGAACGTGTTGCCGTTGGAATTGCCGGACGGGTTCCGGAAGACGCTGACATGGCCGTCCTCGTTGAGCCAGCGTAGCTGCACGTTGTTCGGGATGTCAGAGTAGACCAGGTAGCGACCGACGGCGTTCCAAGCCGGGCCTTCTGCCCAGAGCGTGCCGACGTGCAGCCGCTGGATCGGCGTGTTCCCGAGCTTGTACTTGTCGAATCGCTTGTCGAGCGACACGATGTCCGGGTCCGGATAGCGGGTCGGCGTAACGTTCGTCCAGTCGCGCTGTGCTATGCCGTGGACCGGAACGGCCACAGCCCCTGCAACAGCAGCCACGAACGCCCTGCGGGTCGGTGCGGGCTTCTCCATTTCTTTGACACTCTAGCAGAGCGACTTGCCAACGTTGAATCCGACTGTTTTCGTACGAGTGAATGGCCGAATATGCCGAAATGACTCGTAGATTGGAGCCGAGTCCTATTCGTGCCCGAATGGAATCCGCGTCATGGCTGCTTGTGCTGAATACAATCGGGTTCGGCGTCCGTGTTTCCCTCTGCGGGGTTGACGTTCATAGCTCACTGAAGCCCCGGCCATGGAAGGGGAAACTCAGTGTCCGATAACGGGACGCTTCTGAGAGTGACTTCATGCCGGGCGATTGTGCGGAGAGCAGGGAGCCTCCCGACTTGCGGGCAGGCTGGAGGAGTGCCTGCATCAACGATTCGCGAGCGATTCGTGACGAAGAGACGTGATTCCCTCGGCCTTGCGGACTGTCTCGGATCCCAGATCACGCCGAAAGCGAGTCGCAAGCGAAGTTCCAGCGGTCGCTGGTAATGACTTGGGCAGTAGCCCGCTTGCTGTCGGACCGGCAGTTACAGCAGGCGGAAGCTCACTTGGATCTGCGCGGCTACTCTCACGGGCTTGCCGTCCTTCTTGCCCGGCGAGAACTTCCATTGCTTGACGGCCTCGACCGCCTTCTCATCCAATCCCAGGCCCAAGCTGCGCAGGATGCGAATATTGTGAGCCGCCCCGTCTTCCCAGACTTCGACTGTCAGCATCACTGTTCCCTGGTATTTCGCCTTCCGAGCCTCTTCGGAATACTCGGGCTCGACCTTGTAAAGGAGCCTCGGGCTGGTGACCCCGCCTCCAATGCGGAAGACCCCGCCTCCGATTCCCCCGCCTGATCCCGGGCCAACGCCCGATCCGCGACCGGAGCCCACGCCGGTTCCGCGTCCCGACCCGATTCCGCCCCCGGTTCCAGGTCCGGCCGACGGCGGCCCGTCCGCCCCGAAAGGATCGCCGAACACCGAGAGATCGACCTGAGGCAGGCTGATTTCCGGAGGCACCCGGACGGTCGGCTCCACCGAGAGCTGCGGATCCGGATTTCGGATCACTGGTGATGGAGGAGCCAGTTGCGGCTCGAGCGAAAATCGCGGCAGCTTGCCCCGGCTTGCCGGAAGAGGCGAGTTGGCCCCCCCGCCGCCCCCGCCGCCGCTGTCGCCCGGATTCGCTTTCGCCGGCATCTGGAGCTCTGCCAGGTACGGCGAGATGTCCACGGGAATGATCAGCGTGACCGTGCCGCCGGTCGAATCGTTCAGGTCGTTGTCCTGGAAGCCGAACATGACGAGCACGAACAGCAGGTGCGCTGCGGCAGTCACGACCATGCCTTGGCGCCTGTAGCTGAAGGCGCCCCAGATCTCCCTGACCTGCACCGGCTTTGACGTCAGCTTCAGGGGAGGAGCGTTCCTGAACTCCTGCTCCAGCCGGTAGCTCTCGATCAGTCCGGACCACCACGGCAGGGCCAGCGTCCCGATATTGAGCTCCGGCAAACTGGCCTGTCCGGGCTGCGCCGGCGGGTACGAAGGCAGGGGAGGGAGGTTCCTCGCCGCGCTTACGATGCGGAGCGTTTCTGGAATGCCGAGCCACCAAGGGCGGCCCAGCGAGTAGACGTTAGGGTCCCGGTAGTCGGGCTCGCCCGCCCGGGCCGGCGGGTATTCTGGCAGCGGCCCGAATTTCGGCGGATTGAGCATGTCTCCCACTTCGCGCACGAAGTGGCGCCACCACGGTTCGTGGATTGACTCGATAACGAGCGAGTCCAAATTCGGAAGACGGTCCGGATGCTCGGATGTCGTTTCCGGGTGATAGGGATCCGGCATGGCCAACTGCCAAGATTTGACGCAAGAACCGCCCTTGCCGTTACATCGCGAACCATTGGCTCGCAATCGCGGCGAAGCGTCGGAGACAGTCTCCCGCCAATTTAATCCACACCTATCATAGGTCGTCGGCTGCTACGCCTGCAAGCGCCGATGGCCTTCTTTGCAGCCGAGTTCCAGCTGCGTCAGAATCCGACATACGCGATGCAGTCGATCTCGACCTTGAGGCCGGCTGCCGGCAGCACCGCTTGGACTGTGGTCCGGGCCGGCTTGGCTCCGCCGAAGTACTCGGCGTAGACGGCGTTCATAGGTGCGAAATCCCGGATGTCCGAGAGAAAGACGGAACACTTCACGACATCGTCCAGGCTTGACCCGGCCGCCTCCAGTATGGCCTGGATGTTACGGATCGTACGGTGGGTTTCCTCTGCCACTGTGCCGTTAATCGGCTTGCTCGTCGCTGGATCCAGCGCCGCCTGTCCGGACACGTATACGAATCCGCCCGCCCTGACGGCATGGGAATAAGGCCCTTGCGGGTTGGGCGCATTCGATGCAGTGACGCGCTCGATCGACTTCTGGTTGCCTTCGCTCACTCTGAATCCTTTCTATCCCGTTCAATCCTAGAAATCACCTTGGCTCCGCCGGGCCTCAGCGGAGCTTTCCGCGGCCTTCGACAGCCCAGGACCGCTCGATCGTCTCCCCGCGGAATCCATGCGCCGTCTCGTGCATGTTGACCGCGACACACACGTGATTGGGCACGATGCGGAGACGCTCCCCGATCCGTGGCGAAGGTCCGGTGTGCCCGCTTAGGTCAAGCACCCCGTGCTCCTCGCTCATTTTGTGGAACCGAATCCCCGGCATTCCGAGAACCCGCCCGAAACCGTCTTCTCCGAATGGCCTCATCGAATCGGACGTGAATGTCTTCGAACCGCCGTCGATGACCGCCGAATCCGGTCGAGGCGTCGAAACGACCGTCGTCATGATGGTGGCCGCGCAATCCTCCCACCTGCACGCCCCAGCCGCCACCTGACTTCGATCATTGAATACATAGGTGCCTGGACGCACCTCCGTCAGCCCAGGCACGCGGTGGGAATGGTACAGCGTGGGAGTCGAGCCTCCGCTAACCGTGTCCGTTGGCAGTCCGCCACGGCGGAATTCGTCCAGGATTCCCGCCAGGTCGGTCGCCACGCGGTCCAAGGCCTGCTCGCCTCCCCCGGTTGCTAGATTGATGTGGCCGGGGTAAAACATCAGCCCTTCCAGCCTCAGAGGCTGCAGCTGCGCAACTGCCCTCGCTAGGTCGAGCAGGTCTGGGCCTGGCGGGAGGCCGCAACGCCGCATGCCTAGATCCGCCTCGACCAGGATCCCCATCGTCACCCCGGCGCGGCTGGCATGCCGCCGAAGGCCCTCCGCAACGGTTGCGCTGTCGAGCGCGACGGTGACCGGCAATTTCTTCGCGACATCCACTAGCCGCCCCCACTTCTCGTCGCCCCAAACCGGGTAGGCCACGAGCAGGCCCGGCACAAAGTCGCGGGCCATGACCTCGGCCTCGCCGACCTTCGCGACGGTCAGTCCGCTGGCTCCCCGGTCGAGCTGCATCCGACCTATGAGAGGGGACTTGTGCGTCTTGGTGTGCGGTCGCATCCGCAAGCCGTGCGACCTGGCGTAATTCGCGGCTCGATCCAGGTTTGCTTCCATCCGGTCCATGTCGATCAGCAGGGCCGGCGTGTCTAGATCCCAGATGGTCATGTTCCCGTGGAAGGCCGCCCTCTCCCTGGGCGTTTGCAGCGACTCCTGTTGAAGCGTTGCAGCAGTCTATCATGGGCTCGGATGAGGGGTTCAAGGCGACCTGCGCAGCTCCTTCTTCTCGCCGCCGTCGCGCTCGCCGGCGCCGCCGCTGAAGAATTCTCGTCGTGGCGGGATTCCGGATTTCCGCGTGCCGAGCACCGCTGGCTCCGACCAAGGGAGGTCTACCCTCGAGGGGCTCCCCGATTGCCGTACCGACTCGACGCGACCGTGATGTACGCCCGCGGAACGTCGTGGACCCAGGCGAGGGCCGTCCGTCAGATTCGCCGGACAGCCGCTATTTTCGAAGCATGCGGCATAGAGCTCGGCCGCATCCGGCTTGCCCGGCTGTCGCTGGCTCCGGACCAGCGGCGCATCGATGCCTCCGTCACCGATCCGGACCTGGGCGTGCCCGCTGCCGTTGCCGAGCTGAGCGCCATGCTCCCGTCCGGGACTCCGTATCCGGCCGCGTTCCTGATTGCCGGTGTCACGGGAACCGAGTCGCTCGCGATTTCGTATCGCGCGCTCGACGAAGCCGGGCCCGGATCGCCGCACTTCAACACCGCATGGATCGGATACCGGGCCCACTGGCTCCCCCGCCGGGATGACCGCTACTCGGCTCTGGCGCACGAGTTCGCGCACTTGCTCTGCCGTTGCGGCCACACTCGCGCCGCCACAAGCCACTTGCTGCACAGTGCCCGGAATTTTCTTTCGTCATCGGTTCTTCCTGAGCACTGCGAGCGCTTCGTTTCCAGTCCGCTTGTGTTTGTAAATAACTGATAATATTTCACTTACGAATATTCGCTCTAGGGTAAGGAATCTGAATGCAGCCCATAAAAATTATCTAATTGCTCCTTTACGCGGTGTTCCCTAGAGTGGGGTTTCGGGCGAGGCACAGTTTCCGGCCCGATAGCACGAGTTCAGTCGCCTGTTGCGGACGATTTGGCCGATTGGGGAACGGACTCAGGATCTGGAGGACACCATGAAGACTGGCATGTTGAAATTGCTTGTGCTGGCGCTGTGCGCTATGCCGCTCGCCGCTGCCCCCGCGGCAGAAGCGGCGAACTCGAATGCAGCCGATCTGGAAGCCGAACTCCGCGAGGAGTTGTCCTCGCTCCGCTCGCGGCTGCTGAAACTGGAGGCAATGCTCGACTCGCTTCAGGATGGAAGTGAAACGGCGGAGGTTCCGACGGCTGACGCCACCGCCGATACACCCGAGCCGACAACTGCCTTGCCGGTGCCGGTCGATTCGAAGCCCGCCGTTGCCGCTGCCAGCCAGCAGGAGCCCGTGTGGGCGGGCCCGAAGGCGATCAGCGACACCGAGCCAAGCGAGGAGACGCCGGTAGGCGTGGCAAGCAGCGGCGGTCAGGCGATCTCCTTCACCGGCTTGCTCGATACCTACTACACCCACAACACGAACGCACCCGAGGACGGCACCAACACCCTGTACTACACCAATCCGAACTCCCGCGGATTCGGCCTGAACCAGGCGAAACTGGAGATCGACGCCAGCGGTGACGGACCGATCGGATTCCGGTCCGACATCTGGTTCGGTTCGGGCGCTCGCCTGTTCCGCGATGGGCTGGAACCCGGCCCGCTAGCGGACGTGCTGTACATCCAGCAGGCGTACGGCTACTACCAGTTCAAGAACGGGGCGGAATTCAATGTCGGCGCGTTCGGCACGATTGCCGGACTGGAGGTTGCGGAATCCCACTTGAACTGGAACTACACCCGCGGCATTCTCTGGGCTTGGAACGAGCCGTTCTCCCACGTCGGCGCGAAGTTCAGCACTCCGGTCACCGACACCGTTACGGCGACCTTCATGCTGGTCAACGGATTTGACAACGCTTGGGACCAGAACAGCGGCAAGTCGTACGGCGCGCAAATCTCGCTGGCTCCGAGCGACAGGTTCAACACCACCGCCACCTGGATCAACGGGCCCGAGAACGCCGGCACGAACCAGGGATGGCTCAAGGACTTCAGCTGGAACTTCTACGCAGGGCTGCACGACCGGTTCGAGGTGATGGCCAATCTCGACTACATCTCGGCCGCTGACCCGGACGGCACTGCGGCGACCTCGTGGGGCATGGGCGGCTACGCGCGAGTGCACCTCTCGGACAAGGTTCGGCTGGCCTACCGCATGGAGTTCCTGGACGACTCGCAGGCGAGATCCACCGGTGTGGAGCAGAACCTTCGGGAGAACACCATCACGTTCGAGGTTCAGCCGGTCAAGGACGACCCGCGCTTCCTGACCCGGTTCGAGTACCGCCGCGACTGGTCGGACGTGGCGTTCTTCAGTTGCCCCGGTTGCAACAGCGACGGCTATGCGTTCAACCAGAACACCATCACCTTGGGCATGATGTGGGTCTTCGGCCCGAAGTAACAGGTTTCCTCCTGCCACGGCGCCCGCCTGCCCACCTGCGCGGGCGCCACCCCGAGCCGCGTCGCGAGGCCGCCAAGCCTCGGGGCGCGGCTCTTGCTTGTACAATAGTACAGGCTCTTGGGAGGAGCGAACTTGCAGCGTCGAGACTGGATCAAAACTGCCTTAGCTGGCACTGGAGCGGTAGCGGCCGCTCCGGTGGTTACGCAGATAGCCCCGGCACCCGCCGCCGCCGCGCAGGCCGCTGCCGATGTGGCGTGGGCGCCGCTGCTGCTCGATTCGCATCAGAACGAGACCGTCGTCACGCTGACCGAGCTGATCATCCCGGAAACCGACACGCCTGGAGCGAAGGCCGCCAACGTCAACGAGTACATCGACCTAATGCTGCACGACGTGGACCCGGACAAGGGCCACGGCTTTCTCAAGGGGCTGGGCTGGTTGGACGGCTACGCGATCCGCTTGCACGGCTCTCCCTTCGTGGCTCTCGAAGAGAAGGATCAGGTCGCGATCCTGGAAGCGCTGGATCAAGCCGACGAGCCTGACCTAGCTGCAGGCGCCATGTTCTTCGCCAAGCTGAAGCGTCTGACGGTCGAAGGATACTATACTTCGCGAATCGGAATCGCCGAGCTCAACAAGAACGGGGTCCCTGCGACATTCGCCTGCGAGCACGACGCTCACAACTGATCCGGAGGGTTCGTCCTGACGGATGCGGCATCGCTTTTCCGGCTGTGGTCCGATATTCCGTAGGAGTGATGCACGTCTTCGAGCGTCAGCGTCCCTACTAGGAAGCTAGGATTGACGCGGCTCGCCACCGGCAGCAGCGGATAGACGGCCAGGTTGCGCATCGCGTGGTCGATCGGCAGATCCGGATGAGTCCGTATTACCGACCGCGTCCTCAGGGCTTCGTGAATGGTTTCCTCGCCCTTGCCTCGCTTGATCGCTCGCTCCAAGTCTCGTCGGCTGAGCCATCCCCATTGCCCGTACCGAATCTCGACGAGCAGGGCATTCTCGCCGGTTCGGTCAGCAGCTTCGAGCGCATCATGGACGGTGATTCGGTTTGAGACAAGCCGGCTCCGGTCCCTGCGCATGGCATCCTCGACATTCATCACCGGAGTCTCCCTGCGCTGGTCAGCCGACGGGAGGTCTAGGCCGTCCTGGTAGCCTGCCAGTTGGAATACGGATTCCTGCTGCAACTGGCGCGACACCAGGATCCCGATCGTGTTTGCAACCATTACCGGCAGGATGATCTCGTAGCTTGCGCTGAGCTCGAACACCATGAACACCGACGTCATCGGCGCCCGAAAAATGCCCGCGAAGAACGTTCCGATCCCAACCAGCACGTAGGCTCCGGTCGAACTGGTGGAGACCGGCCAGATCAGATGCGCCAAGCCACCCAGCCCGCCGCCCAGCATGGCTCCGACGAATAGCGTGGGGGCGAACAGCCCGCCGGGCGTCCCGCAACTGAAGCAGAGCGCCATGGTGACAAGCTTGACGATTCCGAACACGAGCAGCATGTCCCACGGAAACCGGTCATGAAGTGCGCCATCGATAACTTCGTATCCAGCGCCGAGCGTCTCGGGAACGATCGAGCCCATGATTCCAACGACGAGCCCTGCTGCGGCGGGCAGCCACACCTTGCGTCGATCCGCCATGCCGACCGTGCGTCCGCGGAGCTTGATCGCGTAACGCGTGAACAGCGCCGAGAGGTAGCCGCCAGCGACGCCTATGGCGGCGTAGATGAACAGTTCGGAGTAACCTACGAGCTCGAAATCCGGCACGCGATAGAGCGGGTCGTCTCCGAGGAACCAGCGGCTCACGACCACGGCTGACACCGACGAGAGCACGATGGAGCCGAGCACCCCGGCGTTCCATGCTGCGACGACTTCCTCCATGACGAACAGCACCGCCGTGATGGGCGTGTTGAAGGCTGCGCCGATGCCGGCCGCAGCGCCGATCGGAGCGATCAGGCGCATGTGATCACGGGTCAGATGGAAGATCCGGCCTAGGAGGGAAGCGATTCCTGCACCCATCTGAAGAGAGGGGTCCTCTGGTCCCATCGGGTTGCCGGTTCCGATTGACAGAGTGCAGGTCACGAATTTGCCTAGGACGCTGCGGAAGGGGATGTAGCCGTCGGACGCGTACACGGCGGCCTTCGTGTAATTCACGCCGGTGCCGCGGGCGGTTGGCACCAGGTAGTGGACGATGGCGTACGCCACGAGGCCGCCGAGCGCTGGCCATGCCACGAGGAAATACTTCGATCTCGGAGCTAGGGAGTGAATGGTGTTCCAGTTGAGATACTCGATCGAGATGTGGAAGCACACCACTACCAGTCCGGAGAAGATGCCGATCACGATCGACAGCAGCAGGAACCTCTGAGGTTCCTCCAGCACTGGGCTCATCCGGCTGACGGCGCTGAGCTTGGCCAGAATGTCTCGTAGCTGTCTCATCGCGATAACTTGGCCATCACGTGCAGAAGGGGCATGTCCGGGGGATCAGTCGCCTCGCACAGCGGCACAGCGATGTTCCAGACTTCTTCGGCAATGAGGATGTTGGCCTCGGCCGCCGCATCGCTCGCCCTCTGGCGCCTGGCACCGACCGCTGATTCCGCCCGGTCCAACACGGACGACTGTTCCTCAGGAAGCAACGGGATTGGCCCAATGAACTCGCTTCCTGCAGGATTGCGGCAGGTTCCGAGCGCGGTCCGGGCTCGCTCGATCAGCACTTGGCTACGTCGGAAACGTTCGTTCAGGCCGATTCCGCGGCGGGTCGGGTCCAGCTCGATAATGCGGTTGCAGAGTTTGATTCTCTCCCTTGTGGATTCATCGTCGCCTCGCAGTTGGGCCAGATTGTAGTGCGTTCGTGCCGTCAGGTAGTTGCCGAGCTGGAATTCCGCATCGGCGCGGCCCAGCAGGGCTTCCCGGTTCTCGGGGTCGGACTCGATCAGTGATCGGAACAGCGAAGACGCCCGGTCGTACACTCCGCTCTCTAGAAGCAACTTGGCCAGCCGGCTGCGAATCTCGACATCGTCCGGCACGATCTCCGCCAGTTCCAGCAGTTCGGAGGTTAGCTGGAGTTCGCGACCTGCTTGGTCAAGCAAGTTCACCAGGGCGAGCCGCATTTCGAGCCGGGTTTCCTCCGGGTCGTTGTCCCAGCGTCCATAAATCGCGGTCCGGTAATACGTCACGGCCTCGTCGATCCGGCCTTCCCGAGCGGCTAGTCGAGCGAGGAGATGGTTCACGATCCCGGAGGTCGGATCTTCGATCCTGAGCGCGACAAGGTGGTTCTCGGTTTCGGGGTACTGCCCGGCAGCGAACAGCGCGCGCGAGAGCTCGAGGCGGTAGGCCGGTTCGTCCCGGGAATACAGCAGTGCGTCCCTGTAGTGGCTGACTGCTTCACCGTACCGCTCCTCGGCCATTTCCTCCTGGCCGGCCTTGAAATGCAAGCGTCCACGATCTTGCCTTTCGTACTTGAACGACTGGGCATAGAACCCGGTCAGGGCGAAAATCCCGATCATTACGCCAAACACGATGCCTAGGATCCGAGGCGACGCACCTTCGGCAATTACGGACCGTCCCCGGCAGTACGGGCACTCCGCGCCGGGATGAGCGATCTCGTTGCGGCAAATCTGGCAGGTGTAGCGCTTAGCCATCGCGTGGGAGAGTCCAGCCTTCCTTCAGGATAGGCAACCTAGCGCAACTTGGTGCTCTCGGGTTGGCTGCGGGCCGTCTGCATGGGCGAGACGCGAGTCGGCCTCTTCGAGGCGACCGGCTCCGCTGGCGCTTCCGGAGGCGTGGTCAGCTGTAGTCCGAGCCTCCTTGGCCTCGTCGATCAGGCACTCCGGCCCAGGGAGGCGGGCGGTCAACTACGGTGCACAAGAGTGACCGCAAAACCTTGGTGTAAGTCTATCCGCCGGTCGCTTCAGGCCGCGGGTTGAGCACCCGTGTGCGGCAGCACCCTGTCATGCCGCTTTCTGCGGACCAGATCCGCAGTCCGCCGGAATAGCGGACGCACGCTTCGCCACATGCGGTGAAGTGCTGTCGCTCCGACGACCACGATCACAGCGAGAAGGCCGACGAAATAGACGGGATGGTTTACGGCGAACAGGATTCCGCCGATCACTGCGGAATCCTCTGCGATCGATGCGGTCCAGTTCGTGAGCGGCTCCGGCGATGCATTGATCAGCGCCCGCGTGCCCGCCTTGAGCGCATGAGCCTCTCCGGCTAGGGCGCCGCCAACCAGCAATGCTGCAACTTGCACCGCTGCGCCACTCTCCGAATAGACGCTCGCCGCGAGCAGCGCTCCAGCCGGTACCCGCACGAACGTGTGGGCGGCATCCCACGTTGAATCGAGCCAAGGAACCTTGTCCGCGAAGAACTCCGCCACGTACATCACTACGGCGGGAACGATGACCCACCAACTCTCGAGCACGGTCAGACTGCCCCCGAGTTCGATGCCGCCGTACCGGCCCAAGAGGCCGAGCGCAGCACACGTTGCGTACGCGTTCACGCCGCTTGTCCAAGCGCCGCCCATCGATTGGGCGAGCAGAGCGAGCGGTTCCATGGCCGGATTATACGTCCGGTCGCAATGTCCGGCGCGAATCGCGGGACCGTGCTCAGTCCGCCATCCGCCAGACGTGGACAGCCTCTGGGATTGCCAAATTCGCGACTTCCGCGAGGTGCTCGTGGTGCGTGAAGAAAATGACCTGGCACTTCCGCGCGAGGCGTCTGAGCACCCGGAATCCCGCGGCCGACCGCTGGTCGTCGAAGTTGATGAAGAGATCGTCCGCCACGAATGGCAGGGGCTGGGCACCTCCGATGTAGTCCTCCAGTGCGGCAACTCGCAGCGCGAGATAGAGCTGGTCCGCCGAACCCGAGCTCATCCCGTCCACTTCGACCCGGTCGCCCGACGGGCGGCGGCCCACGAGCCTGGCCTGATCTCTCTCGTCGAAATCCAGTTCCAGGGCCTCGAACGATCCCAGAGTCAATCCAGCGAAGAGCTTCCCGGCCCGCTCCATCATCGGAGCTTGCTTCTCGCGCCGGTTCCGGTCGATAGCCCACTGCAGCAGAAGAGCAGCGGAGCGGGTTCGGACATACTGCCCGGCAATCTCTCCGATTTCGGCGAGCGCATTCTGCCGGGCACCTTCGGCCACCGCGGCTGCATCGCTCCCGCCTACAGCCTCGTATGCGGCCTCGGCTTCGCGCAGGCTGTCTCGCGCATCGAGCTGCTGCTCGCGGAGATCCCTGATCTCGTTGCGGAGGGCCTCCTCGCGGGACGCTGCCTTGTCCAGGTCCACGTCTCGGCACTCGTCTTGCATCTCCTCGACAGACAGGCCGTCTCCGTCCCTTAGGAGCTTGTCGATCACCTCGGACCGCTCGTCACGGCATCGCTCGGCCCGTTCGGCCTTGTCGATTTCGCCTTTCAGGGCTTCGATCGTCTCGACTCCAGCTGCGGCCTGCAGAGCGAGAATCTCCCCTTCCGCCTTGCGTTTCGCCTCCGCGTGGTTACGGATCCTACCCTCGAGCTCTTCGATTTCTTTCGCCTTCGCCAGCGCGTCCTTGCGTGCTTGTCGGCCCTCGTCAAGCAGTCGCCGGAGTTCGATCGCCGCATCGTCCGAAACCTTGCCTAGAAGACCTGGCGCGATGGCCACCACGACCTTGTGCAAATCCTCTTCGAAGTCAGCAATATCGCGCTGGATCAGCACGACGCGCCTGTCGCGCAAGTTAGCGATCTCGGCCAGGACCAATCGCATATCGTCGATCACGTCGACTTGCGCTTCGACCGACTCCGGCTTCGCATGCGGTGCCAGTCCCAACGCCTTCACCACGGGCGACCAGTCCCTTTGCCATGCCCTCTCGGCCGACAAGGCGCGGTCCGATTCCATGCGCTTCGCCTCGACCTCGGCTGCCGCCCTCCGCGATCCGACTTCAAGCTCGGCCCTCCGTGTTGATGCTTCAAGATGGCGCCGTTGCTCGACCTCTGCGCGGTCGAGGAGGACCGGCAGCCCTTGGTTGCGCCTAGAGGCTGGGTCGACGCCGAGAGACTGCAACTCGGCGACGAGCGCGTCAGCTGCACCCGCCTCGTGCCCTCGTAGAGTTGCTAGCCGCTGTTCGCTACTGGCTTGCCTGGCAACCGCTTGGCGAAGACTGGTGCGGGCTTCCAGCCAAGAGAGCATTCCGTCAGGGCCGAGCGCGTCAAACGGAGCTGCGTCCCACATCTGTCGCCAACGGGAGTCCATCGCCTGCGAACGCTCCGACAAATGGCGCAATTCGCGCTGCATGGCGTTGAGATTGTTGCGAGCACTCTCGATCGAACGGCCGGCCTCCTCGAGTCTAGCAACCGCATTCGCCGTCTCGACGCTGCGGTCCGCTGCCTGGTCGGCAGCCTGTACGGCGCTCTCGTATGCCTCAGCCAGGCTCCCGTGGTCAGTTTCGAAGTCTCGCACTGCATTCGTCAGAACAGGCTCGCGATCGACATACTTGCGGCGAACGAGATCCCAGCCCGAGTCTCGAGTTTCGCGAAGCTCGATCACTTGCCTGCGGCTGACCGGTTGCTCGTCGGCTTCGATGCGATCCCGAGCCATTTCCCTAGTGGCCAGGTCGTTCTCGGTCGAGCGAATGCGCTCGTTGCAGTCGTCAAGTTTATGGTCCAGAGCCAGGCGTGCATCCCGATGAAGCTGCACCTCTTCCTTGGAAGGGGCCGGAAGCGAGTTTGCGATTGCAATGGACTCGGGCCTTGGACGGAGATCACCGAACAAGACTCGCGCGTTTGTCTCCGCCTCGGCGACATCGCTCTCAGCGGACCGGATTCGCGAGCCCACCTCGCCGAAGTCTCGCTTTGTCGCGGTGATTAGGGCCGTCAATCCAGAAACATCCGCGGGAACGTCGATCTCGCCCAAGCGGTCCTTCGTGTCCGCAAGCCGCACCTCGGCCTCCTTCAGGGCAGATTGCGTCGATTTGATCTCGGCTAGCCGCTCGGCTAGCCGCTTGAGAAATGCCCGGGCTTCAGCGACTTTCGACCTCGACGGGATCTGCTCAATGATGTCTGCAATGCTCTCGCCAGTCCATCCGAGCTCGCTGGCAAATGCCCGCAACTTTCCTTCCTCGGCGGCCAGTTCCGCCTCCCGCTTCGGCAGGTCGGCCTTTTCGGCTCGGACCTGGATCCATCGCTCGTAGAGCCGGTCGACATCCTTGGCCCGCAGCAGCAGCGATTCATCCCAGCCGAGAGCGGCCCGCTCGCTCTTGGCGCGGCGCAGTGCAACTTCCTGGTCTTTGACTATTCGGGCCGCGACCTGGACGTCGCGCTCGGCTCGCTGCAGCGTCTCCCTCGAGTCTTGCGGGATCGCCGAGACATCGCCGAGCTTTTGGATGTCGTCTTCGAGGCGGCTCTTGTCATTCACGTACCGGGCCTGTCTTCGAATGCGGTTGAGCTTGCGCAACTCGGCATCCTTGGCCTCTAGCTTCGTGCGAAGTTCCTCGTGCGCTTTGTTGCAGGCCTCGTACTTGCCTTGCAGCTCCCGCCAGGCGTGGGCGCTCACCGTTTGCGAGCGCAGATCGCTCTCGGCCATCTTTAGCCGGTCCTCGGCCTGGTAATACTTGCGCCTCCCGGATCGCCGCTTGCTCCAAAGCTGGTCGGCTTCGTCGTCGAGCGCGCGCCTGTGCTTGCGAAGATCCTGGAACCCGGACCCAGCGGAGAACAGCGCTTCGCCAACGTCCCCTTTCGCCTCGAGAATCTCCCGGCCTCCCCGGCGCAGGCGTTCGTGATCGAGACTGAACATGCGCTCCAATCGATCCCGGGTCGAGTCGCCGAGAAATGGCGACAGGGCCCGCTCTCCGTTCGGCAACGGCGCGCCGTCTGCCGCTAGCAGCGTGTTCTTCGTCCCTTTGCGACGTTGCACCTCGAGACTGCGGCCGTCTGATTCCAACGCCGCGCCGAGCCGCATGTCCCTATAGCCGTGAATGAAGTCCAGAGTCGAACGGCTGGGAATCCCGAATAGGAGGTCTTCCAGCGCCGACATGACAGTCGACTTGCCGGCCTCGTTCGGGCCGACGACGATGTGTAGGTCTGGATCGCCTTGCGGCAGGTTCACCTTCTCGTTTGTGAAGCAGCCGTATCGGATCAGGTCGAGGCGTCGGACTCGCACGGCTCAGCCCTCCCTTTCCATCAGCCGCGCCATTGCGTAGGGCCCCGCCAGCCTGATCAGATGCTCGTAGTCGCCGTCCGCCGCTGCCCGCAGCAACTCGTCGTCTGCCTCGGTGCGGATTTCGTGAGGAAGCTTGCCGAGCAGGGCCCCGATATCCTCTCGCAACTGGGTCTGTAGCGTCTCGTCGTCCTGGGCTTGGTTGATGTCGCCGAATGCATCCTGCATGGCGCTGCTTCGGCTTGCGTCCGGCAAGGGCTCGGTTGCGACCACCAGGCGCTCGATCCAAGCCCGCTCCTCACCGAGACCTTCGGCGGCGGCCCGGGCCTCTGCTAGCAGTTTCTCTTCGGAACCCAGTGCCGCGCCGTGGACTTCCGTGCGTCCCGAAACAACTATCCGGCAGGCCAGCAGCCGTCCGTCTGCCCGTTCGAAAACCGCTCGCTCAATGCTATCGCGGATGGCGTCGCAGAGGTCTTGGAATGAGGTACAGCTCTCCGCGCGGACATCGACAACGTGCCACCGGACCAAGTCGACTTGGAACCGTGCGACATCCGAAATGACACCGTCCTCGACCGAGACGAGGCAGGCCCCTTTCGGGCCCGTCTCGCGGATGTGGCGACCCTGCAGCACGCCCGAGTACACGACGTAGGGCCGCTCGTGGCGAATATCGGGTTCGTGGACATGACCGAGCGCCCAGTAGTCATATCCCTTCTGGATCAGTTCATCGAGCGAGCACGGCGCGTAGTTCGCGTGGCCCTCTGCCCCGGCGAGAGCGGTGTGCAATACGCCTATGTTCAGCGTGCCCTGCTTCGGAGGAGGGTAGGAGCTTGCGAGGTTTTCCGTGACGTCACGGTGACGGAAGCTCTGTCCGTGCAGGGCAACCCCGAGTTCTGTGATCTCGATCGTTTCGGGCCTTCGGGCAGAGAAGACCCGGACATTGTCGGGAAGTGCGAGGCGGCGCGTGATTTGGCTCTCGGCGTCGTGGTTGCCGTAGATCAGGTACGCAGGGATGCCTGCTTCCCTGAGCCGGCCCATCTGGCGAACGAAGAAGAGGCCCGTCTGGTAGTCTCGCCAGTTGCCGTCGTAGAGATCGCCTGCGATGATCAGGAATGCGGCTTCCTCGTCGATGGTCCGCCCGATTAGTGTGTCAAACGCCTCCCGCGTCGCCGACCGAATCAGACCGACGGCGTTGCCCTCCTGACCAGCGAGGCCTTTCAGCGGACTGTCGAGATGGATATCGGCGGCGTGAACGAAACGAAACGAATGCATGAACCGCCTCCTGCGGTGCGAGCCCGTCCAAGAATGGCCTAATCAGCCGCTAGAGCAATGGAGGAATCCAGTATTGCGACTCCCCGACGGGGATTGCAAGGCACGGCGTGTGCAGTCACTGGGCCGCGATTAGTAAGGCACGACCGCTTGGCATGAGCAGACGCGCTATCCAGGAAGCCGGACGCCTCTCCGATCAACCAGTCGAGGAGTCCTCATCCGGCGTGGGTCGCACTGACGGGCCGCGAGTCGGCGGTATCAAGGGGTCGTCGAGGAAAGCGCGTCGTGAACTTCCGAGAAGCAACAGCGCGACGGGTGGCGGCTCGAGGTCGATGACAGGGAAACCCGCAAGAGGCCAGCCGAACCTCGTTCCTGCTGCTTCGTCGCAAGCGAGCGCGACGCGGAGACTTCCCGGCCTTCGCACTCAGGTTCCTCCGGTCCCGGCACGTTCAGCTTCCGGCATTCACCATCAAGCGAGGGGTCCGCTGATGTTGCGGCCGATGGCGGGACTCCGCGGCCTCGCGCAGGTCCGGCTGGGCCCCGTCCAATGTTCTGAGATCTCGAATCGACGCCAATTCGACGTCTACCTAATTCGTCCGAAATGGGACCGTCTTATTGCGGGAAGGGGGGCAGTGGCATCCTTGCCGGTGCAGCATAGAAGCCAATGCGCCGAAGCGTGTGCAAGGCAGGGGTGCCCCGGATACCCTTGCCTTGCTCCCTTACGGAGGGTAACCCGAGGCGCCAGCGCAGCCTTCGTGTTCGTTCGGGATTCCGGCCAGGTTGGCGCTCGTCTCGGCATTCCGCCCCTGTTTCAGGCATGCCCCGGAGTCAGAACATCCGCTCGGCAGGTCGCAACGTGCCGAACGAGCCTACGTTCGCGATCGCCAGGCTGATCCGGAGCTGGTTGTCGCTGCGGGCATTGCCGATCGAGAGTCTGCGCAGCTCGACGCTGAATCCGCAGCAGTCTGTGTTGTAGGTCAGTTGAGAAACGGAGTAGAGGATGACTCCCTGCCGGTAGTCGTAGACGTTGTGCAAGGAGGCATTCCAGCCCCGGCGGTTGTAGTCGCCGTAGCGGACTCCGGTCAGGAGCTGATTGCTCGGAGGTGTAATCGTGCCCGGCACGCGGACGGCGCGATGACCCGCCATGACATGGATCTTGGGGCTAGCCTGCACGCTTGCGTCTGCTGTGGTGTTCACGAGCTGGCCTCGCAGCGGGTCGTAGTCGTTGCGCCAGCGCAGGCTCCATCGCCAGCCCGGGTACAGTTTCAGCGACGTTGCGACAGGGGAGTAGTTGCGGGCCTCCGACAGGAATGCGAACGAGGAGAAGTCCAGGGTCGACTGCAGCACGTTGCGGCGGCCCGGCACGATCGCGCCCCCGAATTCCGGTTCGAAGTAGCGGCGTTGCCAGACCTCGAGGCTGGCCACTTCGCGCACGCGACCCGTCGAGTCGTTCTTCGCGTACAGCCGATTCATGACCGATATCTCGGCTTCGTTGGTATTGTGGACGAGGTCTCGGGCATCGAATCGGATCGCGCTATCGAAATCCTCGACGCCTCGCGTGTAGCGGTAGCGAAAGCGAGGCTCGATCACATGCTTGACCCGGTCGGCCAACCACTTAGGACCTCGAAAGACGCGCTCCACCGCAGGTGCCGCGACGTCGACCGCGATCTCGCCCGTCCTGCGGTAGAGATTCTCTCCGGCCAGCCCGTCTTCGGTACGCCGCTGGCCGTACGCTATGCCGCGAGCTCCCAACGTCGGCGTCACGGTGAAGCCCTTCAGCGAGAGCCTGCTCGAGACGCGCGGGAAGAACATGGCTCGCTGCACGAATCGGCGCGTCTGGAAGCTGCGCTGGGTACGGCTGACCAGGTCCAGCGACGAGTCGAAGCTGAACCAGAGCGGGATGCGTTTCGACCCGATCTGCCGTTCGCGGCTGTTGAACTCGATTCCAGGCAGCTTTCGAATGACGACGTTGTCATCCCGGGCCACGCTCTGGAAATGCTCGCTGCGCAGTAGCGAGGTGTTGAACGAGAACGTCGAGAAGTTCTTGGAGACGAATCCGATCGACCGGATCTGCGAGAAAACGGCTTCCTCGTATGTCTGCGTGAATGCCTGGCGAAATTCGAGCGAGCTCAGGTAGTGCAGGTCGGCCACACCGCGCCACCCGTTTCCGAAGATCGTCTGGCCCTTCATCGAGAAGGAATTGCCGCCCTGCTTGAGCCGGCCGCCATCTTCAAGTTCACGCCCGCGGTCCCGTACGTCAAAGAAGACGGCGTCGAAGTTCGAGTTCCTTGTCGGCCTGCCCCGCAGGCTGGCGTTGGTTGCGAATCCGCGCGAGGTGTAGAGCGTGCCTCCGAAGGTCGCGTCGAAGCTCCGGTTGATCGCCCAGTAGTAGGACTGGCCTAGGATTCGCCCGAAGCGCGAACTGTTGCCGATGGTTGGTGTCAGGAAACCACTCTGCCGAGGCATCCGCTTGAGAGACTTCCGGAAGTACGGGACATAGAGCAGAGGAACCCCGCGCAAGCGCAGGACGCCATTTCGCACGACGGCTGCGCGGCCTGGAACGATCTCGGCCCGCGAGGAGCGGAGTGTCCACCAAGGGCTCGATGGTTCGCAGTTGGTGACCTTGCCGTCGTGAATCGTGTAGTGCTCGCCTGCCTTGTGCACGAGACGCGCCTCGAATTGGAAAGGATTGTCGGTGGTGAGCAATCGGGGCCCGCCCTGGCTCGCGGAGGATGCGCGACCGCGGGCGTCGTAGAACGTGCCGAGTTCCGAGAGGATGTTGTACGACATTTTCTCGGCACGCAAGTCTTGCTGCCCGTCCAGCGTCCGGTAGTGGACGTTTCCTAGCGCCTCGATCTCGCCGCTTCCCTCGTCGTATCGCAATTCATTCGATGTCAGGACGATGCTCTTGTAGAGCAGTTCGACGTCACCGACGGCTTGTCGCACAGGTCCTTCGCGAAGTTGCGAATTGGCGCGGATTTCGACCGCTGACCGTATCGGGGGAGCCTGCGCCGGACCCGGGGCAGAGTGCAATCCGTCAGCCGACTCGCCCACCGCGACAGGAAGCCAGCAGAAAAGCCCGACTAGGCAGCGTGAGAAGTGTCGGCCAAAACGCACTTCGAACTCGCAAGGTAGCATGCTGCGGCAGCAGGCTGGAACGCCCTAGCAGCCACGCGGATGGGGACTCAGGAACCGCTTCTTGAGATTCATCGCGCAATTGGAAGTGATGACCGTCGCGAGGACCTTCATCGGCGTTTGAGCGAATCGCAGATTGAAGTCGATGTCCCCAGCACTGCTTCGCCACTAGAAGGCATTCTCTCGGCACACTTGTCGTCGAGCGGAATCCCTTGCATCCTCATCGTACCCAACACTTCCTCTTGTGCATGTCGGTCAACGAATGGATGCGAATGCTCGGACTGGCATTCTGGCCTTGGAAGTTGATGCTGAATTGCAGTCGGTCACTCGTCCTCGCCCGTCGGACGGGCGCACTGTTGCCACGCTACCTGCCCGGGTCCCGGCGCGCCTCGTCGGCCGTCCTAGGAGAGCCCAAACGAATGCAGCGATCTCAATTTCACCTACTGGAATCGCCGAAGCGAGCAGACCTGGACAACCCTCTCGGCCTCGAGTCAGGCGTGCGGTTCCGCGGATCGAACACCTGACCTAGTTAGTGTCTGCGACAAAACCCCTGAGTTTCGCGCAGACACACACGAGGGTCTAGTTACTGTTCTGGTTGCGGGCGCCGTTTCGGGGCGCAATCCGCCCCGGCTTGCCGTCGAATGGCGGCTTTCCAGGCCGGATTCCGAGTCCTTGCGTACCCTTCCCGCACTCCTGCCTGCCAGCAGGCTGTCGCTGCTCGTTCCCGGGGCGTTCCCTCGCTGCTACGCGGCCAGCCGTAGCGGGAGCGCCCGCTTGCGTGCCCGCTTCAGCCGCTTCCGCTCCCGCCTCTGCAGGAGCAGTCCGATCCGGTGCAGGTTCCCCGCCAGCACCGCCAGCCCCACCGCTCGCTCGAAGCCCGCCGCCCCTTTCGCCCGCACCCGGTCCAAGCCCCGGCATTCCAGGTTGTGAATCGCCGATTCCACCGCCGGATGCGCCTTCCGCGCCGCCGCGAATCCCGGCTCCGACTCCCGTTCCCGCGCCGCCTTCGACAGCTTCCCCTTCTGCGGCAGCGCGTTCAACACCAGCACCTTGTCTAACTCCTTCCGATTCGCTGGACTGTGGAAGCCCTTGTCGAAACTGCAGCCCGCCAGGTCCGGATACATCGCCTGCGTCTCCTTCACCAGCGGCTGCGCCACGTCCACGTCCTGCTCCGTCCACATGATCTTGGAATGCAGCACGAACCCGTGCTCGCTCTCCACGATCCCCACCGGCACTCCCAGCTCCACCGGCCGGCCCGCCTTGCCCTTCGCGCACCAGCGCGTGTGCGGCTCGAAAATCGAGAACACCTTCTCCTCTTGCGGAATCGTCTCGCCTCGCAGCACGCGCCGCTCCACCTGGTCGATCTGCCGCTCCGCGTGTTCCAGGAAGCCCTTGATTTCGTTGACGATACCCGCTCCCGCTCGCGCCGCCTCCAAGCGCTCCAGAGACTCCTTCGCGCGCTCCGCTATGCAGCGCGCCTGCCGCACGTAGTCCTGCACCCGCCGCGGCTGCTGCTGCCTTCGCTTCGACGAGCGCACCCGCTGGAACAGGCCGCGCACTGTCCGGATCAGATGCGCGCTCTGGCGCCAGCCGCCCAGGCCGTGCTGCTCGCAGGCCAGCGCCGTGACCCGGATCAGGCAGCGCAGCGCGTCCCACAGCAGGCTCACGTCCGTCGGGTAATGCACGTCCGTCTCGACCAAGAGCAGATCAAACTAATCCATTCCGCGATCGCGGGCCTGAGCGGGTTCTGATCAAGCGCCTCGGACACCCCCTCGACGGTCAGGAGCTGGCGGTGCTGGCTCGGAAACGGCGCTCGGACGGTAGTCTGGCGTTGTGGGTCGAACTGCCCGATGGCAAGCGCAAGAGCATCCCTGCGGCGTGGACCAGCTGGGAGGCTCCTGCGGACGATGCGCCGCGCACGCAGGGCCGCATGGCGGACTATCATGCCTTGCAGCAACTGGTGCAGGTGCTGGAGGACGCGCATGGCGGAGAAGGAGGGAGCGGCGAACTGGCAGGCGTCTCTGCCGGGGCTGCTGGAACACGAGGAGCGTCTGGCGCTGTGGAACAGCTTTCCGGAGGCGGCGCACGAGGAACTGCTGGAAGAGCTGGCGCGGCTGATGCTGCGGATCGCGGAGAAGGAGGCCCGGAATGAAGCGGGAGACGACGATCCGCGAACGGCATCTTGAGCGGCTGGCGGTGGTCTATGTGCGCCAATCGACGCCGCAGCAGGTGCTGACGAACCGGGAATCGACGCGGCTGCAGTATGGATTGCGGGAAGTGGCGCGGAATCTGGGCTGGCCGGCGGAGCGGGTCGAGGTGATCGACGACGACCTGGGGGTTTCGGCGGCGGGGGATACGGAGCGGACGGGCTTCGCGAAGCTGACGCGGCTGGTGGCGCGGGGACGGGTGGGGGTGGTGCTGGGCCTGGATTCGTCGCGCTTGGCGCGCGACACGGCGGAATGGTTCGGCTTGTTGCGCTGGCTGCGGCTGACCGACACGCTGTTCGTCAAGGCGGGCAAGGTGTACGACTTGAGGGAGGGCGACCACCGGGTGGTGCTGGGGATCGAGGGGACGTTGTCGGAGGAGGAGCGGTTCCGGATCAAGGCGCGCATGGACGAGGGCCTGCGGAGCAAGGCGGAGCGTGGCGAGTTGTATCGGAGCGTGGCGAGCGGGTACGTGGTGGTCGGCACGGAGTTGCGCAAGGACCCCGACGAGCAGGTGCGGCAGGCGATCGCGGAGGTGTTCGCGAAATTCCATGAGACGGGTTCGGCGCGGCAGACGGTGCGCAAGCTGCGGGAGGCGGGGACGAAGCTGCCGGGGAAGCGCGGAAACAGGGAGACGGAGTGGAGCGAGGCGACCTACACGCGGGTGTACCAAGTGCTGACGAACCCGCTGATGGGAGGGGCGTACGTGTACCAGCGGCAGCGGACGGAGTTGCGGGTGGACGGGCGGGGGGAGGTGAGCAAGAAGGTGCTGAGGTTGCCGAGGCAGGAGTGGACGGTGGTGCTGGAGAAGCATCACGAGGGCTATGTCGAGTGGCATGAATGGCTGGAGATCCAGGAGCGCATGGCGGAGAATTCGTTGCGCGTGGGGAGCGGAGCGCCGCGCGAGGGGAGGGCGCTGCTGCAACGGCTGGTGGCGTGCGGGGTGTGCGGTCGGAGGATGCAGGTGCTGTACGGCAGCGGGGTGAGATACGTGTGTCTGGCAAGTCAGTCCGGGACGGGGAAGCGCGGGTGCCAGTCGGTCGGCGGAGCGCAGCTGGAACGGTGGGTCTCGGAGCGGTTTCTGGAAGCGGCGGGCATGGGCGGCGTCGAGGCGGCGCTGCGAGCGGAGCGGCAGGCGGAGGAGCGGGAAGCGAGGCGATTGCGCAACTACGAGCTGGAGTTGGAGCGCTGCGCGTACGCAGCGCAGCTGGCCGAGAGGAGGTACAAGGCGGAGGATCCGGAGAACCGCTTGGTCACGCGGACGCTATCGCGGGACTGGGAAGCGGCGTTGCGCGAGGTCGAGCGGGCGCAGCGGGAGCTGGAACAGGCCGCGGAGCGCGAGCCGCGGCGTGACCCGGAAGTGTCCGGGGAGGTGTTCGCGCAGTTGGGGGCGCGGGTGCGCAGTCTGTGGGAATCGCCTCGAGTCAGTGCGCGGGATCGCAAGCGGCTGCTGGCGGCGCTGGTGGAAGAGGTCGTGCTGAAGGTGGAGCGGGCGGCGGGCCATTTGCATGTGCTGCTGCGCTGGCGCGGCGGCTGGATCGACGAGACCGACCTGCCCTTGCCTGCGCGCGTGACGCCGCCGCCGATACAAGACGACCCCGCCACGGTGGAGATCGTGCGGGGGCTGGCGCTGCTGCACGCGGACGAGCGGATCGCGGAGACGCTGAACCGGCAGGGGCTGCGGTCGGCGCGCGGGATGGAATTCAGCCGGGGGATCGTGGCAAGCCTGCGGCAGCGTCACGGCATCAAGCTCGTGCGGGGCGGGAAGCGGCAGGCAGAGGCGCCGCCGCAGAGCGTCAGCGAGGCGGCGCGGGAACTGGGCACGACGGCGAGCACGCTCTATCGCTGGATCCAGCAGGGCTTCGTGCCTGCGGAGGCAGCGGTGGAGGGCGCCGCCCTGCAGGTGCGTCTGAGCCCGGCAGTGCGGGCGCGGTTCTGCGAGTCGCCGCCGGAGGGGTATGTGCGGGCGAAGCAAGCGCGGCGCGAGCTGGGCCTGTCGCGACAGGCCCTGTGGCAACGCATTCGCGAGGGGGCCTTGGATGCCAAGCGCATCGTGCGCGGCACGCACAAGGGCCTGTACGTGAAGCGGGATTGGGATCGGCAGCGCTTGCTGGACTGGGGGGCGGGAACGTGAACCGGCTCGGAACAGATCGGGGAGTCGGCGGCTGGAGTCACGCGGCGTCAACACGAGGAGAGACGAAGCGGCGAAGTTCGACGCGCAAGCGCAAGGCCTTGGAATGCGGTCGTTCGGATGGTGCGCCACTCTGTGATCCCGGAACCGGACATCGCCCGCTACCGGGCCGGACAGGCGCGCCGGCGCCCGGGCGAGGCCGGGTAACGCCATGCCAGGAGACGGGTTGCGATGACCCATCGAATGGCGTTGCCTGTCCGCAGGCCTGGCGCTCCGGACCGGTCAGGGCTGACGCGTTGCTCCGACCTGGCCGACAGCGCTTCCAGCGACGCGATGTCTCGCTCCGCAGTCCGGACCGCTTCCTGCAACGCTTCCAGCCTGGCCCGTTCCGCGACGAGAGTGGAGCGATGACAGGGGGCTCAGGCGGGAGAAAGCCGAAGTGTCCCGGAAACGGACCTGGATGGTGTTTCGCACGATGTCGGCCCATCCGGCGACATCGGCCGCATTACCGTTCAAACGCTCGTAACATCCTCTACATCAATGAGTTGCATGGAATGGACGGGTATTGGCGAAACGTGATTCAACAGAAGGAGCAGTCTGATGCCTTCACTACCGCGAAACTATCGCAGCGGGCTTGCAGCGGCTCGCCCGGGCGGCACCCGGCCAACTCGTGGCCCGCCCCCACCGCCAAGCGGTTCACCTCTGCCAGCAGTGCCGGCGTGAGCAGCGCGACGTTGCGCGCCAGCGTGCGGTAGCTGAACCTGACGCCGCCGAACACATCGCTGATGCCCAGCATGCGGCGCACGCTGGCGTGCTGGTTCGCCAGATCATGCAGCCGATCGTAGTCGCAGCGGATGCCCTGCTTGAGCAAGCCGAGCACGAGCACCTGCCACAGGTCCATGCCGGGCCGACCGACATCCGGGTTGATCCCGTCCGGCTCGGCGCCCTCCTGCGTCTCGGACGCGGGGCGCTCGCTGGCGGCGTCGCTGGCGCTGGGGGCACCGCTTCCGCAACCAGCACCTCGCCGGACTCCGTGCGCATCTCCCGCACGATCCGCTGTACCGTTCGCAACGAAACACCGAATTGCTGCGCAACCCGCTCCTGGGGCACCCCAGCTTCCAGCAGCAGACACACGTCTCGCCGTTTCCTCTCGTCGTACACAGTCTCCTCCTCTCCAGGAAGCCGCGAACGCGGCCCCTGACAAGGAGAAAATACTCTTGGGAGGGGAGAATTCAGGTCAGCTGAACCCGCCATATTTTCCGGAATTTTGCCCGCCATAATTTCCGGAGCCCGCACCGAACATGGTGAACCTTCCTGCCGATAGGAGTTCCGGGATAAGTCACTAGCCGACAGGGACTTCCGCAATTGCAGCGCCGGTTCGAACGGGCTTGACCTCCCGCGTATGACTAGTTTATAATGTCAGCATGAATGGCCCGATCCCCCAGCCCTCCGGCCTGCCTTCCTCCCTGGATCTCCAGCCCCCGGCGGCCGTCCCTGTCAATTCCCGCCTCAGCCTGGTCTTCGACGGCAACCTCGTCGTCTACTTCCTCTTCACCGTCCCCTTCGCTTCCCACCCCGCCGACGACACCCACGCCCGCAATCGCTGGCTCGCCCACTGTGCCCTGCACAACCTGGCCACCCTCGCCGAGCTCGCCCGTGCCTTCCACATCAGCTCCCGCACTGTCCTGCGCGCCCGCCAGCTCCTCGAGCGCGAGGGCGAAGCCGGCTTCGCCCCGCGGCACAAGGCCCGCCGCCGCCACGGCATCGTGGATCCGGACATCCTTCTGCGCGCCGCGCGCATGCTGGCCTCCGGCTCCAGCCTGCGCCAGACCGCCCGCGCGCTCGATCTGTGCTTCGAGACCTTGCGCACCTATCGCCGGCGGGGCCTGCTGCCGGCCGTCGAAGCGACTCCGCCGCCCGCCTCGCAAGCCGCGCCCCCCGCACCGCCGCCGCCCGGGACCGACACGCCGACGGGGTCCGCCGAGCAGCTCCCGCCCCCGTCCGGGCTGGACCGCGAGCAGCGCAACCGGCGCGACGCGCAGGCCCCGCAAGGGAGGGCGACCCACGACACGCAGGGACGCGTCGAGGCCAGTCCGGGGCTGCTCACCGAGCGCGAGCCGCGCTTCGAGGCCCCTGTCTCGGCCGTGGCCGGCGGCGGCGTGCTGGCGGCCCTGCCCGCGCTGCTGGCCGAGGGCCTGCTGGCACAGCGCGGCCTGCTGCGGCTGCCGCCGGGCTTCTACGGCGTGCAATCGATTCTGCTCACGCTGGCCTTCCTGCTGCTGCTGCGTGTGCGGCGCGCCGAGCGGCTCGGTTACGAGCAGCCCGGGGAATGGGGACAGCTGCTGGGCCTGGACCGCTGTCCCTGTCCGCGCACGCTGCGGCGGCGGCTGCGCCAGCTGGTGGCGGCCCCGGAGGCGCTGGCGAGATGGCGCGGGGCGCTGGCGCAGGACTGGTGCGCGCAGGATGAGGATGCGGTCGCCACGCTGTACGTGGATGGGCACGTGAAGGTCTACACGGGCCGGGGCAAGTTGCCGAAGCAGTTCGTGCCGCGCCAGAAGCTGTGCCTGCCGGGGTCGACCAGCTACTGGGTGAACGCGCTGGGCGGGGCACCGCTGCTATGCGTGCACAAGGCGGTCGACAGCTCGCTAGTGGCGGAGATCCGGGACGGGATCGTGCCGCGTCTGAAGGAGCTGGGGGTGCTGGCCGGGGAGGTGGACCCGCAACGGCCGCGGCTGACGCTGGTATTCGACCGGGAGGGCTGGAGCCCGGCCCTGTTCGCGGAGTTGCGGCAGCAGGGGATCGCGGTCATCAGTTGGCGCAAGGGCCAGCAGGAGGGGCGCTGGCCGAGGCCGGAGTTCCGGCCGACGACCCTGCGCCTGCCGGGGCCGCTGGGGGTGGTCCGGCTGGAGGGCCACGCGGCCGAGCGGGAGGTCGTGCTGGGCGCGCACGGCACGGTGCGCGAGATCCGCTTCTGGATTGACCGGCGCCTGCCGCTGGCAGGTCGCAACGGCCAGCCGCGCAAGCCGCAGGAACGGTCGGGCGAGCCGCGAGCGGGGCGGCGCCAGCCGGCGGCGATCACGACGCATCCGGGCCTGCCGCTGGAGCAGGTGGCGGGCCTGCTGCGCGCGCGCTGGACGCAGGAGAACTTCTTCAAGTACATGCGCGAGGAGTTCGGGCTCGACACCCTGGCGGACCGCACGCTGGAGGACGTCGACGCCGACGAGCGGGTGGTCAACCCGCAATGGCGCTACCTCGACAACGCCGTGGAGCGGCGGCAGGCGCAGCTGGGGACCCTGCACCGGCGCCTGGCGGAAGCCCCGCGCGGGTCGCAGGAAGCGCAGGATCTGAAGGAGCAGGTCGCGACGACAAGCCGCTACCTGGAGGGGCTGCGGACCGCACGCCGGGAGGTCGACCACTGGGTGCGAGCGGGCGACCTGCCCGAGGAGGATCGCCTCAAGGCGCTGGCCGAGCCGATGCGGGGGCTGCTCGACGCGGTGCGCATGATCGCCTACCGGGCGGAGACGCGCTTGGCGGGGGCGGTCGCGCCGGGCCTGAGCCGGCCGGAGACCGCCCGCCTGCTGGTCAAGGCGCTGTTCCGCAGCGACGCGAGCCTGCTCCCGGATCCGGACGCCGGCACGCTGACGGTCCGGCTGATGCATCAGGCGAGCCGGGGCCGGGACATCGCTCTGGCCCCTCTCCTGAAGGAACTCAATCAGACCCGAACGGTATATCCGGGCACCAACCTGCGCCTCGTGTACGAGATCCTCCCGACCGATCCTGACGAAGCGGACGGACCTGCCGCCAGCTAGGCCACTGGACTGAATCGGGTCCAATTAGTGACACGCAAAACCGGTCGCATGTTCGGAAGTCTGATCCTTGTGTTCCGGCATTAGGAGCTCCGACATCGGACGATCACTTGTCAGCAAGTAAACCAGAAACGTAATGAACAGCTTCCGAGAAATTCCTTCGTTAGCGAGGAGTTCCTTGATATCGAACAGGTCACGAGGATGTTGTCGGCTCAGAGCAGCACAAATCTGGGTAACCGGCTTCCCTACCTCAAGGATCTTGGTACCGACCTGCTTCCGCTGGCGTTGGACCGAACCGAAAATCCGGCTCGGCCCAAGGCCAACTGGTTGCGTGTACTGACTGTCCGGACGTGATCAGAACACGTACTTCAACCCGAGCTGGACGATTCTCGGGCTCCCTGCGCTCGTGATCCTGCCGAACCGCCTGTTCACCATGGTCCGCTGTGGGCTACCCAGATTAACGTTGTTGAACATGTTGAAAAACTCAGCGCGAAACTGAAGCCTGTGTCCTTCTGAAAGATGAATTTGTTTCTGCAGACTCACGTCCACTTTGAAATCCCCGGGGGCGTGAATGAGGTTCCGCGGGGTGGTGCCGAACGTACCGAGTGGATTCAGAGTGAAGGCATCGGTGTTGAAGTACTCTTGAATAACCTCGGCTCGAGTTCGATTAGATGGCAAGAAAGGACTGATACCGGCGAGCAAATCCGGCCGATCGTCGTTGGTGCCTGCAAGTGATCGATCTCTCCCGGTTCGGATTCTAATCGGGTTCCCACTTTGCCAGGTCCAGATGCCGGCGAAGCTCCAGCCACCCGCCACGTGCCTCATCAACGCGTTTTGACCCGCGAGCCTCGGTAGGTCCCATATGAACGACTGTCGGAAGTTGTGTGGCACATTGTAGGCGGACAATCCTCGGTTCGCGCTTCGGTCAAACGGATTGTGAGGCTGATTAAATTGAGGATCCCGGGAGTCCTGATCGATGGACTTGGAAAAGGTGTAGAACGTCAGGAACGACAGATTGTCCCGATATCGCTTCTCCAAGCTTATCTGCAACGAGTGGTACGTCGAGAAGTAGTCACTTCCAAGCTGGACCAGAGAGGCGAAATCGGGATACAGCGGGCGTCGTCTGTTCGTGTTTCCGAGGGTCGCTCCAGCCCCAAAGATGGCCGGGTTAAGCTGGTCAGTGCTGACCAGTCGCGTGCCCTTAGAGCCCACGTAGGCCGTTCGCAACAGGAGATCTGTTACTAGCTGTCGCTCAATCGTAAGATTCCACTGCTGGATGTAGCCGGTCTTGAAGTCTGGACGAATCGTGAAATTGTTCCCGGCGGCTGCAAAGGTTACGTCGGATGGCGGAGTGTAGGGAGCAAAGGCCTCCGGGAAGGGATCTGGTACACCTTTGGATCCATACGGATCCATGAAATCCACGTCCCGAAGTTCAAACGACGGAGAGAACGGCGCTGCTTCGACGAAGTTATTGTACATGACGCCAGGAAGCCGCGAAAAGAAGACACCATAACCTCCCCGAACGCTAGTCCGATTCTTCCCGCCGACGTTCCAAGCAAATCCAAACCGTGGAGCTAAATTCAGTAGATTGCTGTTCGTACCAGCCTCCGGGAAGTTGCGATCACCGGCAAAAACAAGGCCGGGCGGAGCATGCCCAAATCGCTCCGACTGAAGTCCCGGACGAAAACCGGTGACCTGGCCGAGTTCGTCGGTGTAGGGCCACCAGGGGTCCCAACGCAGTCCGACGTTAAGGCTAAAGTCACGGGCGACATTAAACTTGTCCTGGACGTACAAGCTCATCTCGAAACCTCGCATGTCCTTGGCTTTGCCACCGCTCTGCCGGAAGCGCGCCACTCTACCGGTCAGGAAATCTGCGAAACCATCGCCGGTTGCACGACCGCTGAAATCAAGACTGGGGGCTTGGCGGAAACCCGTGTTCGACTCGAACTTGATCCGGGGAACAAACTCTGCCCCGAACTGTATCGAGTGCTTTCCCTTGATGTAGCTGACCGTGTTCGAGAATTCGTGATTCTGCCGGATCCAGTTGCTGCCTGGAGGTCCGGAGCCGCTGCCCCAACCGCCATATCCGGTGATCCTGAGCAAGAGTGCGCGGCGCTCAGGTGCAGTCGGCGCGACCTTGACGCCAAAATCCGTAAGGTCGAATGGTGTCGTCCGAATGTTGAATGAGTCGAGGAAGAGTGTCTTGGCAATAAATGTATTGACAAGGTTAGGGGATGCAGTCAAGGTCCATCGACCAGTGAAGCTCTTGGTCGTCTGCAGCTGAGCCATTCTCGAGTTGAGAAGCGTATTTTCCCCGTCCCAGCCATCTTCCGTGTGCCGGACATAGAAAAAGCTTCCCGAGATCATATGGGGCCCACGATTGTAGTCCAGTTTGCCCAGGTACTGGTTATTGCTACGGTCATCTGGACGAGCAAACAAAACTTTCCCATCCGGGGTCTGAGGCGGCGGTAAGAATCCAAGGAGATCCACACTGGCGGGCGTAAAGAGTTCCTCCGGTATCCGGTTGTTAGGGAACAATTCTCCGGTGAACGGGTTTTTCAGTTGTTTCTTTAGTGCCGAAAAGTCTCCTTGGCGCTTCTCCAGCGAGGGCACAAATGCCGTGTTTGCCAAGGAGGTGTTCTTGATCCGATATCCCTGGTAGCTGCCGAAGAAGAACAACTTGTTAGCGAGTACGGGTCCTCCGAAAGTGGCTCCAAACTGGTTGCGCTTCAGATTGTCGTGTGCTGGAGCGAAGAAGTTGCGCGCATTCATGCTTCCGTTGCGCAGGAACTCGAACGCCGCTCCGTGGAATTCGTTGGTTCCAGACTTGGTGACGACGTTGACGATGGCTCCAGCGGAGTTGCCGTATTCGGCATTGTAGTTGCTTGTCTGAACACTGAACTCCTGGATGGCGTCCGGGTTGGGGAAGATCGCGCTGTTGCGCCAGATGACATCCGAGTGAGTGCCGCCATCGAGCTTGTAGCCCACCTCGCTCCCTCGCGCTCCATTCGCCGAGATCGCCAGCGCCTCCTCGGTATTGGCGTAGCCCGCTCTGCTGGTCCTTGTCCCGTAGACAATGCCAGGAACTAGGTAAACCATCGAGGCAACATTGCGGCCATTGAGTGGAAGGTCTTCCACTGCCCGCGTATTGACGACCTGGCTCAGAGTGCCAGATTCCGTTGCTGTCATGGGGGCTTCGGAGGTCACGGTGACTACCTCAAGAATCTCGCCAACCGAAAGCTCCACGTTGAGGCTGTGTGTGGTATCGACGTTTAGAGTGATACCCGTCTGTTGATAGGTTGCAAAGCCGGGCGCGCTGGCCTCTAGACTGTAACTCCCTATGGGCAGGAGGGTAAGGAGGAACCTCCCGTTTGCGCCGGTCGTAGAGGTCCTTGTGAACTGCGTGCCGCGATTCGTGACAGTTACCGAGGCAGCTGGCACGACGGCACCCGAGCTGTCGGTAACAGTGCCGGCCAGTGATGCAGTTGGAGCCACCTGGGCCCAAGCGGATCCGCTGCTGAGTATCACCACAGCTAGGAAGCCGAGCCACAGACGAGCTCTGAGTGTTCCCGATGTTCTGTTCATGACGTGACTCCTTCGGCGTGTTCCCTGCGATCGAACAACCTGTGCGATCTTAACGGAATCTTAACCGTGCCCAGAGAAGCAAACTTCCTTGATTCTGTCAAGCAGTTTCTCGTTTTTTTCGGGTGTACGACATAGTCTGCGATTCCCATTCCACAACACGGGAGAGTTGCCGTTTTTCTCGTGATTCCAAGTCGGGCAAGAGGACTGGTGAACACCCGTGATTACCCGCATAGACGTCTTCAAAGGAAGCGACATTACTCTCCAAGTAGCCGAACCGTGGTGACTCGACACACTGCACCTCCGGAGGCCATACCGTACCTCTTGCCACTGGCGCCACCTCAACCTTGACCTGATGGCCGTGATGCCGAAACAAGATACGCAGGTGTTTCTCGGAAGGTTTTCCGGGAACATTGATTCTCCTTTGCGGAGTGGTGTCGGATCGAATGTCTTGAGCGATCATTTTCAGTTGTTGGTGTATCGAGTTCCGAGCCTTATCGTATGAGGTGATTGGTAGATACACGAGGTCGATGTCGACTGACAAGCGAGGAAGATCGCGACGAAAGAACAAGTTGATAGCGGTGCCGCCCTTCAATGCGAAATCAGGCCGTCTTCTGATATACGGCAAGATTCGGGAAGCCAACTCCATTCGGTCAATGAAACTCACGCGTCTCTCCACTCATAGAGGCAGGCACGGTAATCTGATATTCCCTGTTGAGACGGCCATGTGGTGTTAGGTGCCGCTTGCCGCTTCCGAAATTGATGTTGGCCTCTGGGACATCCCCCAGCCAACGGTGTCCCTGTCTCTTCGCCAGCCAGAAGAAGAGTCGCGTGATCTTGACGCTGCGCGTCCGAGTGAGAAGCCCGTTGAGCCGACGAGGAAGGAGGTCCGGCATGCCGTCCAGCAGTAGTTCGGCGTGCTCGAAGGATGTCTCCCCCGGAACCCCGCTTAGCACCTCCAAGAACGCTCGTTCGGCCGTGGATACGCGCAGCCGCCCACCGCCTTCGCCCCAGGCATGATTAATTGCGAACGGATATCGCAATCCGTAACTGTCCTCGGTTATAGGCGGGAGTTCTTCCCGCTGCAGCCATGTTGTGCCATGACGTCGAAACCGAACGGGCAGACCCAGTCCATTGATCCAGCGAGGTAACTGGTTCCAGCCGTAGAGATTGACTGTATAATCGCGGTTGAGCGGTGCGAAATGGTTTCTCCCCCGCAGTTCGAGAGCCGTGATGCCTCCGACTATAAGGTCGCTTCCCATCCGCTGGAGCGAACAGACTACGCTTTCCCAAGACAAGGGCGGGCCGGGGTTTGCATAGACGCCCGGCCGAAGGACCACCAACTGGCCTCTCTTAACCAAGTTGTCGGCTGTGTGGTGGGTTACACCGTGCGACAGGAGCCACGCGCGAGTGACTAGGCGTCCTACAGGGGCTAGCCCGGCCAGCCTCAAGCGGGTTTCGACACTATTTTTCATGGTTTACCTTTCAAATAATCCACGGCTTTGAGAGCCGTGGATGCGATCAACCGTAAACCATGGTACCACGTCCAAGCGATGTTTGCATGAGGCTGGCCTGAAAATCCATATATTTCGCTACAGATAGATCCCAGCACGCGACGGAAAACCGAACGGAACAATTCGGGCGAGAAAGTCCGGCCTGGCTTTTCAGCTTGCATGCTCCCCGCCGGTACGGCGGCCGCACTGGCCTGAATTCCCAACACGGGGGAAGCGTATGAGACATCCTCTGCTCACTGCTGCCCGTTCTGATAATTCTGGCGGGTGAAATTCCGGAAATTCTTGCAGCTTCCGACGGCCCAAGTCCAAAGACTCTTGGTGGCACCGCTCTGGCTTGCGGACCGTGCGAAGCCACCCGGCGGGTGGGGTGGGCCAAAGTGCGCGACGGGCCCGGGGGGGTCGCGATCGAAGTGTCGCTCATGGCGGGACCGCCGAATGGGAGCGTGACAGAAGTGGCGGGCCTTAGGGCAAGCTTCGGGAGACCACCTCCATTTGATCACTGAAACCCACTCGTCTGTCCACTCATAGGTCAGAGAGCGCCCCGTCGCGGGGCCGGGTCAGGAACAGATCAAGTCGTGGTGGGCGCTGAGCCGCCCATGTTCGAGTGAGCAGCCCTTGGAATTCCTTCTCCCTCCCCGATCTCTCACCCCGCGCGGGTGCCGTTCGGGACCGGGTGCTTTGGGGTCAGGCATGCCGGCTGAAGGCCGTCCTCATACCCGACGTCGAAGAGCATGCCTTTCGAGATTTCCCCCATCATCTTCCTCGGCCCCAGGTTGACGATGAACAACACCTGTCAACCTTCGATTTCGGTCGGATCCTCGCGCTCCTGTTTCATTCCCGCGAAGATCGTCCGCGTGTGGTCGCCGAAATCGACCGAGACTCGAACAAATTTGTTCGACCCGTCGACCTCACTGACGCGCTCGATCGTGCCGACGTGGGCGTCAACTTGATTGACGGTATCGAGGGTGATGGCGGGCTTAACCGGTGCAGGCTTCATTTCTTTCACCTTGCTGGCGCGGCCTCCGCGCGAGCGCGGAGCATTCAAGGTGGAACATGTGCGTAGCGCGCGCGGTGTGGCATACGAGAGGGAGGCGAGATTCCGTCAGTCACGCCCCGAACATGCGTAGCGCGCGCGGTGTGGCATCGAGATTCCGTCAGTCACATCGACATCGGAACATATGAACCGTCTCACGGCCGGTACTTTCCGGAGGCGGCGCTGGGGTTAGGCTGCGCGCAGTGGTCTAGGCGCATCTCCCGGCGGTGTTTCGCGAGCGCCGGGAGATGATGCCGGCGGAGTGCTCTGGTTGTCTCACACCGTTTGCGGTCGACGGTCGAGCCCTGTAGGCGGCTCCCGACCTGCAGACTGCGGATACTCGACCGCAACGGGCATTGGTGAGAAGGCGGTCGCGGGCGCCTTCGGACCATGCTGGTGAAACGCCGGCCCTGTTCTGCTGCACATGGTCGCGACATGCCGGACTGCCTGCGTGTGGCTACCAAGTCGGTGGGGAGCGACCAGGACTCGCCGCTTCCATCTGGAATCCTTGTAGTTCCAAGGTCTTCCACGCGCTTCACCGGCTCGCATGTTGCGGAACCGTGCCCCACGCGCTAGGAACTAGAACACCTCTTCAGAGAGCGGTCGGACGCGCACTGCCGTGCCTTGGATCGAGCACTGCGGATCGGAACTCGTGCCGACTCTGGGCCGCCCTAGAAGACGTACCCGCCCCGTTGCAGCACCCGGCCGGCGATTCGATCTCGCGCTGCCGGCAGGTCGACGGGCTTAGTCCCGATCAAGCTCTCGAAAGCCTTGAATCCGCTATCGAGTTCGGAGCCCGAGCAGCAAGCGCCGATCACGAGGCCTCCGAGGTCTCGAAGCGTCGTCATCGACTGCTGCACGAGCACTTTCAAAATGTCGTCGACCGAGCTACCCCCGCCATGCTGTCGCAACCGCTCCGCCCGCAGCAAGGCCGATTCGGCGGCGTACACGAACATCATCATGTCGCCCAGAGCGGCGGAGACCTCTTGGTTCCGTTCAAGGGCTGATCCCAAGCGACGCCCGGCAAGGCGCACAACTGCAAGGGTGCCTCGCTTCGCTCGGCCAACGAGGGCGCGATGGCGCGCGAATGTGTCGTCCTCGTCAGCCCGAGGCGACACTGCCGGATGCGGTTTCGAGGCGTCTGCTACCGCCATCAGGTCCAGCCTCCCTTGCGCTGCTCTCTTGAAGAGCATGCCCGCAGTCAGCAGCCGGTTGATTTCGTTCGTGCCCTCGAAGATGCGGTTGATGCGCGAGTCACGGTAGCCGCGCTCCACTGCGTAGTCTTCGTGGTAGCCGTAGCCGCCGTGGATCTGGACAGCCTCGTCGGCAATGTAGTCCAGCGCCTCGGAAAGATAGACCTTAGCGATGGAGCACTCGATGGCGTACTCCTCTACCGCCTTGAGTGCCACCTTGGGCGCGTCCGGCGCGTCCCACGAGAAGCCGGCCAACCGGGCGTCGATCATCCCGGCCGTGCGGTACATCAGGGCCTCGCCCGCGAACGTCTTCACCGCCATTTCGGCGAGCTTCCGCCGGATCGCGCCGAAGTTCCCGATCGGCTGGCCGAATGCCTTCCTCTGCGAGGCGTACTTCGCGGATTCCGCCATCAAGTCCTTGGCTCCGCCCACGCAGGCGGCGGCAAGTTCGAGCCGTCCGATGTTGAGCACGTTGAAGGCGATTACGTGGCCCCGCCCGATTTGGCCGAGGACGTTCTCGACGGGCACTTGTACGTTGTCGAGGTACAGCGCGGTCGTCGAACTGCCCCGCAGGCCCATCTTGTGCTCCTCAGCTCCCGTTCTCACGCCCTCCCAGGACCGCTCAACGAGGAAGGCAGTGAACTTCTTGCCGTCCACCTTCGCGAAGACGGTATAGAGGTCTGCCCATCCGCCGTTGGAAATCCACATCTTCTGGCCGTTCAGCACGTAGTGCCGGCCGTCCGGCGCCAGCTCCGCGCGCGTCAGGGACGCTAGAGAGTCGCTGCCTGCCTGGGGCTCGGTCAGGCAGTACGCCGCGAGCATCTCGGCCGTCACCAGTCGCGGCAAGTACCGGTTTTTCTGCTCTTCCGTGCCGAAGAAGACGATCGGCAACGTGCCGATTCCCGCGTGGGCGCCGTAGGTGGTCGAGAACGAGGCGTAGGTCCCCAGCCGCTCGCTGACGAGCATCTGGGTCGTAATGTCCATGGCGAGACCGTCGTGACGCTCGGGCACGAGCACTCCGAGAAGACCAAGTTCGGCGGACTGCTGGATCAGCCGTCGCGCGAGACCCGGCTCCTTCCGCTCGAGTTCCGCGACGCGAGGCATCACTTCCTCTCCCATGAACCGGTCCGTCGTGGACCGCACTTGGCGTTGCGTCTCACTGAAGTCCTCAGGTGTGAAGACATCCGAGGCCTCGGAGTCACGCATCAGGAAGCTACCGCCGGAAGGGGCGGTGATCTTCGGCGGATCGGCAAGGGCGGTGTCGGGCATGGACATCTCCTTTGCCTCAAGTCTAGCCCGTCTTTCCAGGGAACCGAGCGCGACCGTCCGGGACGCACCGCACGCGCCGTCACGTTCGCAGAGACAGGGCGTACGCTTCAAGCGCGATTTGCTTCTGGATGTTCGACTGCTGGAGCTGCTGGAGCTCGTCGAGGGCGCATAGGGCGCGCTCTGTCCACTCGAAACTGACTTGCGAAGCGAGCTTCGCCAAGTCGGCTGAAATGTCGAGGTGGGTGAGACCCTCCTTGACGTTCAGGCTGAGGCGAAGCATGTCTCGAAGCAATGACACGAGCATTGCGGCAAGCTCGTCGATTCCTTCCGACTGCTTGCGGGCGACCGCTTCCACTTCCGCTGTGAAGCGCGCGAACTCTCCCTTGGACAGCGCGGCTCTGACTAGGGAGAGCATGGCATTGCGACGACGCACGAATTGCTCGACATCGAGCGACAGCGCGACCCCGGGGCTGCCCTTCGACCAGGTGCCAATCTGCTCCCGGATCGCATCTTCCACATCATTTCGCGAGCGCAGGAACGTCTCCATCTCCGTCGGCGAGAGCGATGCGAAATAGAACGGGATGGACCGGGATCGAATCGTGGCGGGCAGAAGATAGGGATTTTCCGTCGTCAGGACAATCGTCAGGCCCGGCCCCGGTTCCTCAAGCGTCTTCAGCAGGGCGTTCGCTGCCTCCGCGTTCGCTCGCTCGGCGTGGTCCAGGACGAAGATCCTGCGCCGTCCTTCGGAAGGCGTGAGACGGGCCGCATTGCGAAGCATCCGGGCTTGGTCGATCCCGATAATCCGCATCGGTCCGTCCGGCGGGAAAATCAGGACGTCAGGATGGGTTGAGACGACCAGCGGCGATTCGGATCGTTTCGCAGCCGGGAGCTTCCTGCGTTCCTGGATTAGCTGGCTGTAGGTTGCGGTGGACAAGTCGGCAGCCAGGATGCGTTCGCACGAGGAGCACTCCCCACAAGGTGGACCTGGCCGGATCTCGCAGTTGATCCCGGCTGCAAGGTGACGCGCGAGCGTGGCCTTGCCGACCCCTTCCGGCCCCGCGAACAGGAGTGTCTGGGGCAGGCGGTCTTCCTTCACCATGCGCCACAGCGATGCGGTGATGCGTTCGTGTCCGATCAGGCGCGGGGCGGGCATGGCCGTTAGCTGCGGTCTAGACCACGCCCTTCGATAGCCGGCCGGACCACGTCGAGAATCCTCTCCGCGACGATGCTTGGCGGCCCGTCGGCGTCGATGCGGAGCATCCGCTCGGGATGGGCCGCTTGGATCGCTGCGTAGCCTTGCCGGACCCGCGAGAAGAACTGCGTGGATTGCGCTTCCATGCGGTCCTCATCGACAAGCTGGCTATCGGTCCGAGACTTGGCGCGCGAGCGCGCAGTCCCGGGCTCGAGATCGAGCCAAAGCGTCAGGTCAGGCTCCATCCCGTCGCAGGCGATCTCGCTCAATCGCAGCACTAGGTCCTCTCCGAGGTCTCGGCCGTAGCCTTGATACGCAACCGTGGCGTCTGTGAACCGATCGCATACCACGACCCTTCCCGCTTCGATGCCCGGCCGGATGACCTCGGCTAGGTTTTGAGCGCGCGACGCGAAGTAGAGCAGCAACTCGGACCTTGGGTCGATACTGGCGTTGGCCGAGTCGAGCAGGACGCTGCGGATCAGACGGCCCACGCGCGTCCCGCCGGGCTCCTGAGCGAGAATGGGCTGGATTCCCATCTCGCGCAGCCGAGCTTCGAGCAGGCTGATCTGAGTGGTCTTGCCGCAGCCGTCGATGCCCTCGAAGCTGACGAAGAGTCCTTGCTCCGCCAAATTGAGAGTATATATCGCGTCTGCTCCCTCGCCCGTCAGACTGCTGCCGCGATCGTTCGCGTCACCTCCACGCTGCCCTCCTCCGAGACCTTGAACAGCGTGAAATCTGCGGCCTGCCCCGCTTCCAAGTATCCGGATCGGTCGGCGAGTCCCATGGCCCGGCCTGCGTTCGCCGTAGCGAGGCGGGTGGCCTGCAAGACCGAGAGCCCGGCGAATCGCATCGCGTTCTCAACTCCGCGATCCATGCTGAGCGCGGATCCGGCGAGGCGCCGGCTGCTCAGTAGCTCGACTCTTCGCTCGGGCAGTAGCTCGACCTCTTGCTCTCCCAGCTTGTAGATGCCGGGAGTGCAATGAGCCGGAGCCACCGCATCGGTCACCAGGATCGACCGGTCCGGCCCCTTGGCGCGAAGAGCGATCCTCGCGAACGGTGGCGGCAGGTGGATGCCGTCCACGATCAGTCCCGCGTACAGGCGGTCGTCGGCCATCTGATGCACGATGTAGTTGTCGTGCCGAGGCACTCGGGCGTGGGCGCCGTTGCCGAGGTGAGTGCTCATCGTGGCTCCGGCGCTGACGGCGTCGGCGATCTGCGCGCTTGTAGCGTCCGTGTGTCCGATCGAAACCACGATGCCGGCCGCAGCCATGTGCTCGATGACCCAGGGTGCCTGGTCATGCTCGGGACTCAGAGTGACCAAGCGGATGCCGCCCCCGGCAGCTTCCTGGAACCTTTCGAATTCCGCCACGCTGGGCGGGCGGACATGGGCCTTCGGATGCGCGCCTCTGGGGCCGTCATGAGGGGAGATCCACGGTCCTTCGACATGGTATCCGAGCATTGCGTCACCGTTAGGAAGGACTCGCTTGGCCCTGGCCAGATTGCGCAGCGATCCGGCCATGGCCTCGTGCGATCCCGTGATAACAGTGGGATAGAACCGTGCGACACCCGTCGTCCTCTGCACATCGATGGATCGCCCGATTTCGTCAGACTGTGAGTTCGGGTCGTTGTAGTCGACGCCCGCGAAGCCGTTCACTTGCAGGTCGATCCAGCCGGCGGAGACGAGGGTGCCCGCGGGCTGGTCGGACTCCTCTACGCGCTCGATCAAGCCGTCCCGGAGTTGAATTCGGACTGACTGTCCTGTCGCGGGGTGGATGCCGAGCACGGCCGTTGGTGAGGGTGCCATCAATCTATGCGAATCGTCAGAGCCTCGCCCCGCATGGCGAGCGAATTCTGACGGGCCAGCGCGGGCCATCGTCCGTTGCTGTCCATTATGTCCCCGCCTCCGGTGGACTCCCGAACGCCGAGACGACATCACTCACGTGCAGGTACGAACGGTTCAGATGCGCACTAGGGAGCGTCCTCTAGCAGTTTGGACAGCCGCCCTGCATCAACGTGTCCCGTCCCCAGCGCCGACACACAGGGAATTGCTGTGCGACGAACCACGCATCGCCAGGCTCGCCACCACGCCGCGCTTGCCTCAATGCACAAGTCACGGACCGTTGGAGAAACGGCGGTGCCTCCGGTGTCTACGGTGTAAAAGGAGCACGAATCATGCAACGCGCACTCTGGTTTCTTGTCTCCATGGCCACGCTGGCCGTTCCAATGGCTGCAGCCCATCGGGAAGGCCTCAAGACAGGCTTGCAGGAAGCGCTGTCCCTAGCCGAATCTGGACGCTTCGACCAAGCCAATACCGTCCTCCGCCGAGTCTCGGGCTGCGATATTGCTCCGGACGCGGTACCTGTGGATTCGATCTGGAAAGACGCCCCGGCCAGGGGCATTCGCAAGGTACTAGAGCTCGTCGAGCGCGGCAGCTGGATTCTCGCGGACGATCTTACCCGCCACCTGTCAGGCTGCTCCTCCTACTTGCTCTCCTCTCGATTCAGGCGCTTCGGAGATCGCCCTGACCTTGAAACTATGCAACAGAAGTTTCCGCCTCGTTGCCAGGCCTTGCTTGCTGAGTGTCTGAATTCCGATCGCGAACGCAAATATGGCGTGGAGGACTACTTCGTCAAAGCCAAGCATTGCGGCCATATCGCCATCGCCCGCTCATTCGAGGGGAAGTGCGGAACCAAAGATGACGACTGAGCGCTCGCCAGCGGAATCTTGACGGGCAGCCCCATCTTTCACGTCGCCGGCAGTCGCGACCTACTCGCGCTTGCGGCCATAGCTGCCTGCCCGCTTCCTTGGCTCAATACGGGCTGCTGCAGACCAAACCAATGAGCATGACCGCCTGCATCACCTTATTCGCCGCCTGCCGACTAATTGCCCTCGCACTGTTCCGTTTGGTTCGCGGCTGCGATTCCTCGGACCTCTCGTAGCTAGCCCGGATCTGTCCCGCGAATTCCGTTATGGTCGCGTTCATTCGCTGTCACGTGCGGAGTATCAGAATGCGATCGCAAACCACGGTGCTTCAAGGGGACCGCGTCGAATCCCGTGCCTGTCTTGGCGGCCGGCTCCGGATCCTCCGAACTGGCGCGCCCGCTTGTGGACCGGCGTTCATTCGGCTGTGGTAGCGGTATAGTGCGTAGAGTTGCGGCGAATTTTTCCGCCCGTTCAGGCCGGGACGGCTGCCGCTGGAGGCCAATCATGGGTTCAGCAAGTTCTTCTAGGCGGGTGTTCCTCGGCGGTGCCGCAGCCGTGCCGGCCTTGGCGGCCGCCCCTGCCGCATCTCGTGTGATCGGTGCCAATGATCGAATCAACGTTGGCATGATCGGCGTTGGGTCCAAGGGACGCGGGCACTTGCGCCTGCTGCTGGGTCGCTCCCGGGACCGAGGCGATGTCCGCGTCGCTGCGATCAGCGACATATACCGCAAGCGACGGGAGGAGGCGCTGTCGCAAGCCGAACTCGAGGCAACTCACGGCTACGTTGACTACCGCGAGGTGCTGGCGCGCCCCGACATTGACGCCGTGTGGATCGCCACCCCCGACCACTGGCACGCCACGATGGCGCTCGATGCGATCGAGGCAGGCAAGGACGTGTACCTCGAGAAGCCCATGACCTACACGATCGACGAAGCCCGGCGCGTAGCCGCGGCCGTCGAGCGCACCGGGCGGGTCCTGCAGGTCGGCAGCCAGCACGTCTCGGACAAGCGCTACCACGAAGCGCGAAAGGTCATTGACAGAGGCTGGATCGGGCCAGTTGTCTGGGCTCAGAACTCTTACTGCCGCAACTCGCTTTACGGGGAGTGGAACTATACCATCGATGCCGAGGGTACGCCGGAGAATATCGAGTGGGATCGATTCCTCGGCACCGCCCCCGCGCGTCCGTTCAGCGCCGAGCGGTTCTTCCGCTGGCGCAAGTACTGGGACTACTCCGGGGGCATCGCCACCGACCTGTTCTACCACCGTCTCGCGCCGCTCATGCTGATGATGGGCAAGGAGTTCCCGCAACGGGTCAGCGGTCACGGCGGGATCTACGTGCATCGCGAGCGCGAGGTTCCTGATACCTACGCGACCGTTGTCGAGTTCGGCAGCCATTTTGTGAACATTTCGGCATCCATGGCGTCGTCGGCCGGCAACGCCGGCATGCCCGCGATGGTCTACGGTCACGAGGGAGCCATTTCCTTCGTCCGTGGCGCGATCGAGGTCAAGCCCGAGTACCAGTTTGCCGCGAAGTTCCGGGAAGCGACCGGCCACGAGTCGTTGCGCATTGAGGCGGAGCAGGAGAACGTCAGCGCCGACCACGTCGCGGACTTCCTCGATTGCATGCGCACGGGCGCCAAGCCGGCATTCGACGCGCACTTCGGCTACCAGGTCATGACCGCCATCCGGCTCGGCGTGGACTCCTACCGCACCGGACGGATGATCGCCTACGATCCACATGGGCAACGCGTCCTGCCCGCACCCGAACCGCGTCCAGCCTACGAGGGCTCCGGCAAGAACGTCGAGGAGCCTCCGCGGAGGCCGCCACGGACTGCTGGCAACGGCTGAGCCGCCGACTTGACCGTGCGCGAATCGCGGCCCGCGATGACCGGCCTTGATTCTGTTACCGTTTCTGCATGCCCCTCCGCTGCATAGTGGCGCTTTGCCTGCTCTGGGCCGGCGCCTCTGCCGAAGACAAGCTCAACGTCCTGTTCATAGCGTCGGATGACATGAACAACGACCTGGGGACTTACGGCCATCCCATTGTCAAGACTCCTAACTTCGACCGCCTCGCCCGACTAGGCATTCGCTTCGACCAGGCTTACTGCAACTATCCGGTGTGCAATCCGAGCAGGGCGTCGCTGATGACTGGCCTGTATCCCGACCAGACAAAGGTTCGCAACAACGCCGTCTATTTCCGCGACACGATTCCGAGCGTGAAGACGCTCCCGCAGATGTTTCGTGACAACGGCTACTTTGTCGCGAGGGTCGGCAAGATCTACCACTTCGGCGTTCCAACCCAGATCGGCGAGGCTGGCCTCGACGATCCGGCTTCCTGGGAAGAAACGGTCAATCCTCGCGGACGCGACAAGTGGGAGGAGGGTAGCATTTACTCCATCGACCCAGTCACGGGGAACCTCGGCGGGACGCTCAGCTGGATGGCTCAGGACGGAACCGACGAGGAGCAGACGGACGGCCTCGGCGTGACGGCGGCGATCGAGCTTCTCGAAGAGTCGCGAGACAGGCCGTTCTTCCTCGCCATGGGTTTTTACAGGCCCCATACGCCGTACGTCGCGCCGAGAAAGTACTTCTTTCAGTACCCGCTGCGGTTGATCCGCTTGCCTGCGGAGCCGCTAGATGATTTGGTAGACATCCCGCCAGCGGCTTGGGTGGATAGACCGTACCAGCTCAATCTCTCCAGGCAAGAGCAGCGCCAGGCTATCCAGGCCTACTACGCTTCCATCAGTTTCGTCGACACCCAGCTCGGACGGCTGCTTGACGCGCTGGAGCGGCTGGCACTCTCTGACAAGACGCTGATCGTCTTTTGGTCGGATCACGGATACCACATGGGCGAGCACAAGCTCTGGCAGAAGACCACGCTGTTCGAGAACTCGGCGCGGGTGCCGTTCCTGATTGCGTCGCCCAAGCACCGCGAGACCGCCGGGCTGAGCACCCGCTCGCTTGCGGAGCTCGTGGACGTTTACCCGACCTTGGCAGATCTTTGCGAGTTGGACCCTCCCGAGCACCTCGCCGGCAGAAGCTTGGTGCCGATCCTCGGGAATCCGCTGCGGTCTGTGCGGGATTCCGCGCTGACGACGTTCGACACGCACGACCGGGTCAATCGGCGTCGCCCGTTGCGCCCCCGAGCGATCGGGTACACGGTGCGGACCGATCGCTGGCGGTACACCGAATGGGGCCCGGACGGGAAGCAGGGTGCCGAGCTCTACGACCACTGGAACGATCCGAAGGAGTTCGTGAACCTTGCGTTGGCTCCCGGCGAGCAGAAGACGGTCGCCAGGATGAAGCAGCTGCTCAAGGAACGGGTCGTCGAGGCTACCGCGGAACCAAGACTCTGAGAGCGAGATCGAGAGGCCCAAGCGGCGCGGTCTGTGGTATACCTTGGCGGAACGTCGCGAGCGTTCGGACGGGGAGCAACGAATGCCACACAAGACTCGATTGATCGACCGAAGGGGATTTCTCGCCACCATGTCGGCTGCGGTAGCGGCACCGAAAGCGGTGGGTGCCGAGGACGGGTTCGTGTCTCTCTTCAACGGCACGGACTTGGCCGGATGGGAGGGCGATCCGTTTCTTTGGAAGGTCGAGGATGGCATTCTAGTCGGCCGGTCACCCGGAATTGCCTACAACGATTTCCTGACCACGGCCAAGGAATACTCCGACTTCGTCCTGCGCTTCGAAATTCACCTGCTTGACAATGTCGGTAACAGCGGCGTGCAGATTCGCAGTCGCCGCGCCCCCGGGTCAATGGAGATGGTGGGCTACCAAGCCGATGTCGGACCGACCTGGTGGGGCAGCCTGTACGACGAGAGTCGACGCGCGGTGACGCTCGCTCAGCCGACCGAGGCGACGGTGGGCCGGGCGCTCAAGCCCGACACCTGGAATGACTACGAGGTCAGCGCCGTCGGTAAGCGATTGGTGCTCAAGCTCAACGGCATTGTGACCGTGGATTACACCGAAGAGGACGACTCGATAGAGCAAACGGGACTCATCGGCCTGCAAGTTCATTCCGGGCCGCCGTTGGAGGCGCGCTTCCGGAACATCCGAATTCAAGAGCAATAGGCCGTCGTGGCTTGCGAAGAAGTACCTGGCTGCCCAACCGCGACGATCTGACGACATCCGCCTGCCGCGGCCCCGACGGCGGGTCTTGGTTGCGGTGGCGCTCCGCCGCACGTAGTGGCCTGGCGCAGATGCCCCGCCATCGGCGGCTACGGTACCATTCTTCCCGTGGGATGTTTCACAATGCAACGCCGTTACGGGTGCGACAGGATACTTCGCGTGGTGGCGTTCGGCGTGCTGGTGCCTTGGATGACGTCGGCTGTGGAAATCGTCGCGCACCGGGGAGCTTCTCACGACGCGCCCGAAAATACCCTTCCGGCAGTGCTGCTCGGCTGGGAACGAGGGGCGGACGCAGTTGAGATCGACATCCACCAGACAAGTGACGGTAGGATCGTCGCAATCCACGACAAGGACACATTGCGAGTTACCGGTCGTCCAGGCCTAGTCGCGGAAGCAACGCTCTCTCGTCTGCGGCAACTCGACGCGGGCGTTTGGAAAGGCCGTCGTTGGGAGGGCACGAGGATCCCCACGCTCGAGGAGGTTCTGGCGACAGTGCCGCGCGCAAAGACCCTAGTCGTTGAAATCAAATGTTCGAGAACTGTGATTCCGGAACTGGAGAGTGTCCTGAGAGCTTCGCCTAAGGGCGACCAGGTGATGCTGATTGCATTTGACTACGAGACTATCGCCGAGGCGAAGCGACGCATGCCGTACCTGCGCTCCTACTGGCTCTACGGATTCTCGGACCGCGAGGCGGAACGCTACCAAGTCAACACTCCCGAGGATTTGCTGGTGCGGGTGCAGCGGGCAGGCCTCGACGGTTTGGATGTCCGCCACGACGGCGTTTGGGTAGCGGAACTGACAGAATCCCTCCGTGGGGCTGGCAAGGGCATGTACGTCTACACCGTCAACGATCCGGAACAGGGTCTGCGACTCCGCGAGCTCGGAGTGACCGGCATCACCACCGACCGGCCCGCCTATTTGCGCGAGGCGATGAACCGGGATTGACGGCGAGCCCTGCACTCCGCATCGCACGAGGCCCGTGTCTTATCCTAGGCGCGGGGGCCGATCATGTTGCGATGGCTGTTACCGAGGCTAGTGTGTCTCGGCTTGGCGTTGGGAGTCACGTCCGTCTTCTTTATCCAGTACTGCCACCTGATCTTCGAGTGCGGCTGCCAAGCCCTGTGGGCAGGCGGGTCGGCCACGTGCAATATCCACGCGCCCGCGCCACCGCACTGCCCTTGGTGCCTCAGTGAAGGGTCCTACGGCTACTTGTCAATGTGGGGAATCTTCGCGGCCCAGGCCGGCATTACGCTATGGCCCGGCACTTTCGGCAAGTGGCGGGTTCTTGCGCTGTTTCTCGCCTTCCCTCTAGTTGGGGGCGTGGCCGGCTTGGCTGCGGGCCTCGCCACGGGATACTGGGGATAGGCTTCCGTAGGCCATCGCCTCGGCTAGACGCTTTCCGGAACCACGTACGGAATCCGGTAGCGCCGCGTCAGCATTTCGTTCGCTATTCCATTGCCGACGAACAGACCTGATCGGTGATCCACGTGGAGTTGCTGGCGGCAGCGGTAGCTGATATTCGCCAGGTGGCATAGCTCGGCCGCCGACACGCCGATCTGGATGTCAGCGTTCAATGAGGAGTGGTTGCGCGACCGCACGGCGGCCACGAAGTTTGCCATATGAGGGGTCGGATCCCAGACCTGGTCCTCGTGGTGTTTCTCGTCGTGGGTCTTCTCTCGTTCGTCGCCCATGTAAATCTGGAATCCGAGCGGGTTGACGACCATATAGCCTTGATCGCCGAAGAAAATGTTCCCCACATAGCTGCCGCCTTGGATCGGGGCTCCACCCTCGTTCGGGCTGGACAAGTTTCGGACATCGAAGACGATTTCGGAACGTTCGAACCGGAAGTGGGCCTGCTGCGTGTTGGGCGTCTCCTGATCGTCCTGCCAAACAAATTTTCCGCCGCTCGACGAGATGGACCTGGGCCTGCCGTACTCGCCCAGGCCCCACCGGCAAATATCCATCTCATGGACCCCCTGGTTGCCGATGTCTCCGTTCCCCGTGTCCCAGAACCAGTGCCAGTTGTATGCGAACCGGTTCTTCGAGTAGGGGCGCATTGGCGCGGGTCCTAGGAAAATGTCCCAGTCCAGGCCCGGCGGGACCGGTTCTTGCGCGGTGCGACCGATCGACTTCCGTCGCCGGAAGCAGAGTCCCCTCGCCATATAGACCTCGCCTATGGCGCCTTCGCGGAGCATTTGCATTGCCACGCGCTTGTGGCCGATCGTCCGGCTCTGCGAACCGACTTGGACCATGCGCCGGTACTTGCGGGCCGCCTTGACCATCTGCTCGCCTTCGAACGGGTTGTGGCTGGCTGGCTTTTCTACGTACACGTCCTTGCCTGCCTGGCATGCCCAGATCGTCGCGAGCGCATGCCAGTGGTTGGGTGTCGCTACCGAGACCGCCTGGATTTCACGGTCCTCGAATAGCTCGCGCATGTCCGCGAACTCCTTCGGGGCGTGCCCCTGGGACTGGCGGATGATGGCGGCGGCTCGTTCCCGCGCCTCTTGGTTCACGTCGCAGACTGCCGCGAGACGAGTGCCGGGGACGCCTGCGAAGTAGCGCAGGTGGCCGCGGCCTCTCCCTCCGGCCCCGATCACGGCTAGGTTGACAGTATCGTTGGCTCCGAGTACCGGGAATGCACGGGTCGCGACGACCGCCGCCGCTCCTTGCAGGATGCGCCTGCGACTTGGACTCTCCATGGCGTTCAGCCTACTACAGGCCGGGCGTCGCTTTGTGTGTGGTACGTTCGGTTCCTTGCTGTTCGCTCGTCTCGCTGTCGGTTCTGGTCTGGCGCTTGGTGTCGCGGCAGGGGCCACGGACGCGGCAGAGTTCGCCCGGGTCGCGGAAGAGCTCCGAAATGCGTCGCGCGTCGAGGCCGACCTCCGGACGCTATGCGACGGGATCGGGTCCAGGATGGCGGGCACCCAAGGCATGCGTGACGCGTTGAACTGGGCCAGCCAGTCGCTTGCCAAGGCGGGGCTTATTAATGTTCGGCGCGAGGCCGTGCCGATTCCGTTGCTGTGGCAGGAGGGCGAGACCCGTGTCGAGGTGATCGAACCGTCGGCGTATCGGGTGCGGGCCGTGTCGTCGGCACTCTCCCCTGCGATTCGGCCGGGCGTGGAAGCGGACCTCGTGTACGGCGGACGGGGGAGGCCAGGATTCATCGCCCGCAACGGCGGCCGATTTCGGGACAAGGTGCTGCTGGTGAGCTTGGACGAAGTCGGCTCCTTCGACGATCTCGCAGTCGAGCAGCGTGACGCGATGATCGCATTCCGCGAGGCCTTCGAGGCCGGAGCGCTCGCGGTCCTGTTCATTTCGACCAGGCCCAACCATCTCCTATACCGCCACGTCAACAATATCGCGGGAAAGCTCGACGAGATCCCTTCCGCGCTCGTCGCGCGCGAGGACGGCTTGCGGATGCTCCGAACGTTGCGTGCCGGCGCTCAGGTCCGGGTTCGCATCGCGATGCCGAATCGAATCGGGAGTGCGTACGAGACTGCGAACGTCGTCGGAGACATCCCCGGGGACCAACTGCCTGAAGAGATCGTTCTTCTCGGTGCTCACCTCGATTCCTGGGACCTGGGCACGGGTTGCCTGGACAACGCCGCCAACGTCGCCCTTGTAGTGAACGTTGCGCGGTCGATTCGCGCCTCCGGGATCCGGTCGCGCCGTACATTGCGGTTCGTCCTGTTCGGGGGCGAGGAGCTTGGCCTCTTCGGCTCGCGGGCATACGTCGACCGGCACGGGGACGAACTGGACGGGCATGTCGCGGCGATTGTCCACGACATGGGGAACGGACCGCTCGTCGGGTATTCCGTCGGCGGGCGCGAGGACTTGCTCCCTAAGCTCGACGCAATCCTGGAACCCATGACCGGTGCACGCGAACTCAGCCACACGACCGACGCCTATTTCGTTAGCGACAACTTCACGTTCGTGCTGCAAGGAGTGCCGTCTCTGTTTGCAGTCCAGGACACTGCGGGTTTCTTCCAGACCTACCACTCGGAAGCCGATACGTACGACAAGGTGCGGATTGCGGGCGTGACGGAATCGGCGACCGTCGCTGCAGCCTCCATGCTGGGCATTTCGAAGTTAGACCTGCGATTCGGCAGTCGCTTGTCAGACCGGCAGGTCATGGACTGGATGCGGAGCGTGGGCTTGGTCAAGCACTTGCGGTTTCTCGGAGTCTGGGAGGCATGGCGGCTGGCGTCCGACACCGAGGAATCCAGATCCAAGTGAACCGTCCTGCGGGTTGATACGGTAAGGCGATGCCGTTCCCGTTGGCACCGCAGCAAGGCCTGACCCCTCCGGACGAGGAGGAGCGGAAGCTCCGGCGGACGTACATGCAGGCACTAGCTCGGGAGCTTGAAGGTCTCGAGCGCACCCTGGAGCTGGGAGGAGGTCCGCATCGCATCGAGCGCCAGCGCGCTTCCGGCAAGATGCTAGCGCGCGAGCGGGTCGCCGCACTGCTCGATGATGGCGAGGAGTTCTTGGAAATCGGCCTTCTCGTGGCGCACGATGCCTACGATGGGATCGCTCCGAGCGCCGGCGCCGTCACGGGAATCGGCCGCGTAGGAGGCCGCCCGGTTGCCGTCATGGCGAATGACGCAACCGTCAAGGCAGGCAGCTGGTTCCCGGAGACCGTAGGCAAGATCCTGCGCATCCAGGAAGCTGCGATGCGCTGCCGAATACCGATCGTATACCTGGTCGATTCTGCCGGCGTCTTCCTGCCGATGCAGCACGGAACATTCCCCGGCAAGTACGGCGGAGCTCGGATTTTTCACAACTGCTCTCGTATGCGCCGGCTCTTGAAGATCCCGCAATTCTCCGCCGTCATGGGACAGTGCATCGCTGGAGGAGCGTACCTGCCCGCACTCAGCGACGTGATCTTCATGGTCGAGGGAACTAGCTTCATGGGCCTCGGCGGCCCCAACCTCGTGAAGGGCGCTATCGGGCAGAGCGTCGCGGCCGAGGACTTGGGTGGAGCTGCGCTGCACACCGGGCGCAGCGGCGTGGCGCACTATCGAGTCTCCACGGACGGCGAGTGCTTGGAACGGATCCGGGAACTCCTGGTCGACCTGCCAAGGCCTGCCGAGAATCGGAACGAACCGTCGCAGCCCGAAGCTGTCGGAGGGATCGACGAGATCCTGCCACGCGACCGGCGGTTGCCGTACGACATCCACGCCGTGGTTCGGCGGGTTGTCGATCGGGAGGGCTGCGTCGAATTCATGGCTGACTACGCGCCGGAACTCCTTTGCGCGAACGTAAGGATCGAAGGCTGGCCGGTCGGGCTGATCGCCAACCGGCGAGGGCTGTTCAGAAGGGAAGGGAAGACACGAATCGGCGCGATCCTATACGCCGAGACCGCCCGGAAGGCAGCCGAGTTCGTCAACAAATGCGACCGGCAGGGGCATCCGCTGGTCTATTTGCAGGACGTGACTGGATTCATGGTAGGCCTGGAGGCGGAACGGAGCGGCATCATCCGCGCCGGGGCGGAGATGGTCGAGTCCATGTCAACCGCGCGCGTGCCGAAGATAGTCGTTACGCTGCGGCATGCCAGCGGAGCAGGGTACTATGCGATGGCGGGACAGGGCTTCGAACCGGACTTCATATTCAGCTGGCCGTCTGCTCGCGTCGGAGTGATGGAAGGCGAGTCCGCCGTTCAGGCTCTGTTCGCAGCGGAGTTGCAACGCCTGTCGGACTCCGGAGACGAGGTGTCGGAAGAACTCCGCCAGCACATCGATCGAACACGCCAGGAGTACGAACTCACCCTCGATGCCAAGTGGTGTGCGGCGCGCGGCCACGTGGACGCGATCATCGCACCGGAACGAACGCGGCCTGTTGTCGCGGCGTGCTTGGAAGCGGTTCACGCCAACGGGTATACGACCGCACTTCCCTGGGTTTCGGCGTAGACGTAACCGCTTGGGAACGGGGCGCGTCGCACTCTCAGGAACCTAGGTGCGAGAATTAACACGGACGGGCATGTCGTTGCGACTGAATGCGGTAGGACGGCTGGCGGCCATTCTTCTGGTGGCAATCGCGCCGGCGTTGCTACCCGGCGGTCCGGCATACGACCACAAGGTCGTGTGCGGGTCGCCGCACAGCGTACAGCAGTCGCTCTTCCTGCGTCAGCAACGGCTGCTTCACGAACCCGAGCTGGCGCAAGCCCTGGCGGGGTCAGCGGCGCAGCAATCGCAATCCGGCGAAATCGCATTGATCGAGGCCTCGTCCAAGGTTCTCGCGCCACCCAATCCGTTCGACCTGTCCGACCGGCACGTCGTGATCACTACCGACCTCTCCGGATTCAAGGTTACTTCAGTCGAGGCGAGCATGACGGCCTCGATCGAGGACGTCGGTATTCCGATCGAGCTGGAAGATGACGACTTCGCCTTGATCGAGCTGCCCTTCTCGTTTCCCTACTACGGGAACCACTACACCCGCGGGTTCGTGCATTCCGATGGCAACTTCACGTTTGTCTTTCCGGAGCCAAGCTCGAATCCCCGAAACTATTCCCGCGCGGCTGGGGGACCTCCCCGAATCGCGCCCCTATTTCGCGACCTGGACCCGAGCCAGGGCGGACGTGTCCGACTGTCTGCCCAGGGAACTCGGGCCGTCCTGACTTGGTACCAAGTGCCGTTGTGGAGTGAATTCGGCATCGGCCCGCGGCAGACGGTGCAACTGGTGCTGGACGCAGATGGGACGATTGAGTTCCGCTACGGCCAAATCGAACTGCCTGATGCCGTGGTGGGTACCTTTCCCGGTGTGCCGGAACGGGAAGCAGTGGCGGTGGACTGGAGCGCCGCGCCGTCGGATTCGATACAGGGGGAGCCGATTCTGGCCGAGGTCTTTGCTGAAGAGACGGAACTGGACGAGTTTGGCGTCGTCCATGAGTTCTTCCGCGCACATGAAGATGCCTACGACACATTGATCTTGTTCAACGATCTGGACATGAGCGCCAGTCGGGCTTCCCTCGCCCACGCCTACCCCGTGCGCAACGACATCGAGGGAATCGGGGAGTCAATCGGCGACTACGGCCAGTTCTTCGGTTCGTCCAGGAGGCTTTCAAGTTTCGTCAACATGGGGGCTGTCTCGGACTACCCGGTGAGTCCGCTTGCCCCGATTCCGGGCCTTCCGCACGCGTCCTTGCTGACGATCCTCGCGCACGAGACAGGTCATCGTTTCCTGGCATACCCGGCATTGGTAGATCCCGAGACGGATGAGCGGTCCCTGGCTATTCTCGGGCGGCAGTTCGCGCATTGGAGCTTCTTCTTCAATTCGGACGCATCGGTGCTCGAGGGCAACGCGATCAAGGATTACGGTGCCGAGGCCAGTCCACGATTCGAGACCATCGCAGCGACGCAGGCCTACAGCGCGCTGGATCAATACCTCATGGGCTTGATCGACCCAAGCGAAGTGCCGGCGACTTTCCTCGTTGAAAGCCCAGTTGGGGCTCCCCGGCTCGGAACGGCTGCGAGGTCACCGGAAGTTGGGGTGACGTTCGACGGAATTCGCAAGGAGATCCGCGTAGAAGACATCATTGCCGCCGAGGGCCCCCGAAGGCCGGATGCGTCAGTTTCCCAGCGACACTTCCGGTACGGATTCGCGGTGCTCGTAGAGGACGCGCAAGCTCCGGACCCCGATTCGATCAGCAAGCTCCAGCGCCTCCGGGCCAATTGGGGCGCTTTCTTCAACGCGCAAGTTGGCGGCCGGGCTACTTTGGCTACGGATCTCGTGAAGATGCTGCACCTGTCAACCTGGCCGGCGGGCGGCGTGATCCTGGATGGAACGGGCAAGGGCCGAGTCACGATCTCCAAACCTCGCGACACCGATCTGACTGTCTCGCTGCAATTGCAGGAAGCCATCGCGTCGGTGCCGGCGTCCGTGACGATTCCGTCCGGAGAGGTCTCCGCGGATTTTGAGATACAGGGATTGGAAGCGGGTCCGACAACGCTCACCGCGGATTCCGCGGACGCAGGCTACGACAGAGCCGTGACGAGGCTCTACGTGGGGGAGGGATTGGACGGATTGGAACTGCAGCCGCTGCATCCCGAGGAGGTGTACGGCGTTGCAGGAAGCAGCTTGCTGCGGCCGCTTGCGTATAGGGTCAGGGACGAGAACCGTGTGGCGTACAGCGGGATCGAACTGGAGTTCGTACCTAGCCTTTCTGATGGGGAGGGCATTCCGAATGCCGTCACGGATTCTGACGGGAGGGTGTCGATCGAGTGGCCGCTGGCCATGCAGTCAGGCCCGCAATTGCTGAAGGCGAATCTCAAGGGTGCTCCCGGGATATTCGCCTTGACTCGAGTCAATGCAGCGGCTCTACTCCCGGCTTTCGCAGCTTCAGCCACGGTGAACGCAGCTAGCGGAGAACTCGCCTCTTCCGGACGGGGGTTCGCGCCGGGCAGCCTGGTAACACTTCATGGGGCTGGCCTGGCATTGAAGACGACCGAGGCCAGCACACTGCTAGCGTTCGGCAATCCTTCGCTTCCAACAAACCTCGACGGCACCCGGGTGCATGTCGGTGGGGTTGAGGCCCCGCTAGTCCGGGTGACTCCCACGGAGGTGACGTTCCAGATTCCGTTCGAGATCGGAGCGGAGACGGTCGAAGTGCTGGTCGCCACTCCGTACGGGCGCAGCCAATCATTGACGATCCCTTTGAGCTCCCTGCAGCCTGGGCTCTTCCCGGACCGAGTAGGGGGCGGGTTTAGCGCTGCGGTCGTTGGGGCCAAGCCCGGCGGCGGGGGGGCGCCGACAGCCGGCGGACTTCTTGAAGTTTACGGTACTGGCCTTGGTACCGTCAGCCCCCCCGGCAGGACGGGATTGCCGGGCCTCTCGCTGCCTCCGCAGGAAGTAGCGGGCGAAACGACGGCCTGGGTGGACGATCAAGAGGTCGAGGTTAGGTCCAGCAAGCTGGCCTTGTTCGAGGCCGGCGTTTACGTGGTGGTCATGGAACTGCCCGAAGATCTAGCGCTAGGCATGCACCAGGTCAAGATCGCGGTTGACGATGTAGAGAGCAACTCGGTGAGCTTCGAATCGGAGTGATGGAAGCGAGTGCGATCAGCGACAGCTGGACCACCGTGCATCACGTCGCGTTGTCCGAAGAGGACGAAACCTACCGGAACCCCGCACTGTTGGACATCCAGAAAGCAATCTCGCGACAATCAGAGATCTCCGTGGGGCATCCAGCCGCTATGCAGCCGGACAGGTAGGCGCATCCGGCAAGCGTTGATTCGATTGAGGTCGCCAAGGCACCGGGCCCCCTGTGCTGCATTGCTCGTGTTCGACGCCTGATGCCTCGAGCCTCCGATGTCCGATCTTCCAAACCAATGGCATCCGCGCATGAACTGCAGAGCGCGCCCCGAGGATAGCGCCTGGGGATCTCCGGAATCTCAGCGCTTCCCTCCTATTCCCCGTTTGTTGTCGCCATTCCGAACGTCTCCTGTCGGCGCACGATGCGGAATTGGTTCCTGCATTCCGAACCCTTCGCGTGCGCATGGATGGCGTGGCGTCGAATCTCCGTCCCGTCCTTTCCGGAGAATCAATTCGCCTTAGAAGACGAAGCGAATTCCGATGCGCGCCGAGATCGGGTCCAAGAAACGGTCCTGCAGCAGGAAGCGTGGATCTTGGGTCGCGCCCTGGGAGTTCGCGATGGCCTGATAGTCGTAGCCGTTCAGGACCTGCGAGACGGGATCACCAGGTTGCCACAAGGGCAGGGTCTGGCGGAACAGGCTCCGGAACGTCCGCAAGCCTGTCTTTTGGTTGAAGACGTTGATGACGTTGAAGTTTATCTCCAGCGATTTCGTTTCATCCGAAAAAGGGCGGAAACGCTGCACTAGGGAGAGGTCCGTCTGGGTCCAGGCCGGGTTTCTCCCGTCACTGCCACGGTTGTCCACTAGAACGTCCACGTGCTCCAGGTCGACCGTCCGGGTGATAGGCGTTCCGCTCATGGCGCGGAAGAAGCCGCCGACTTCCGTACCCCACGGCGTGATGTACGCCCAATTCACCTTGAGCTGGTTCGTCCTGTCCGTGCCCAGCGGCCCATCGATCAAGTTGCCACTCGAGTCGTAGTTGAGGAACCAGAGATCGAAGTCGCGATCAACATTCGGACTGAGTCGCCCGTTCTCGTCAGAGCTTCCGAGACCGGAATACAGGCCGTGAAGCTTCGAATACACGTAGGCGACGTCCGCTAGCCAATTGTCGCGGAAGGACTTCCGCAACCGGAGTTCGAAAGCGTTATACGTCCGCTTCGGTTTGGGCGTGGTCGGTAGACCCGCTTCCAGGAACCTGTCGACCGAGAGTCCGCGCCCCGGATTGGTAATGTAGTACGCTTCACCGGCCGGGGTCTGGCGGCCGACATCCTCGATGGCTTCGTCAAGGTTCTTTCGCGTGTACCGGATCGAAACGACATAGTCCTGCGCAGCCTCGTACTCGAGCCCTGCCACGGCTCCCGTCATTCGCATGGGCTTCAGGTCGGGGTCTAGGTCCTCGAACGATGGAATACGCCAGTTCCTTGTTTCAAGGAATGTGCCTGGATAGTCCCCTTGTCCTGACAGCCCTCCGATCTTGGTCCAGTCGAGCGTGGTGTCGTCCATTAGGTAGTAGTGGCTTAGCCACTTGAACCCGCCGAACGATCCCTGAGCCATCTCAAGCTTCATTGAGTCGTAGAACTGGCCCCAACTGCCGACGAGCTTGAGCTTCGCGTTGCCAAGGACGTCATAGGCGAAGCCCACGCGAGGGGCCACCTTGTCGGCGAAGTTCCATTTGAATGCCGCTCCGGAGAATCCCTGAAGATCGCTGAATGATGGAATCTCTTCTCGCTCCATGCGAAGTCCGACATTCAGGGTCAGTGCGCCTTTGATCGTCCAGGCATCCTGGATGAAGAGGGCATGCCGGTTCGTGCCGACGTTTGCGACGACGCCAAACGGCGAGCGGACCTCGTAGTATCCGCACGGATCGTACAGAGCACCGTCCGGACCGGTACAGGTGCTAGTGTTGACAGTCCCGTCTACCAGGTTGTAGGGACGAGCGTAGTTGTACCGGATGTAGTCGAATTTGTAGGCTTCGTTTATGTCGTGGGCGAGCCCGTTGAACTGCCAGCCGAAGCGCAGGTTGTGCTGTTGACCGACTGTGCTCGTCAGATAGCTCCCGCTCAGAGATAGCGTGCTCTTTTTCTGGAAGTCCTGCGAAGTGTTGAAACTTGCAGAGTGTCCGATAGAGAAGAAACCACGGGGCCGGTATAGGGGGTCGTCCGGCGAGTACCCGATCAGTCCAGACGATTGGTTGAAGCCGTGACGAACTTGGTCGGGGCCTAGGAGTTGCTCGGCCTGGATGGTGTTCAAACCCCATCGGACATCCACTACAAGGACTGGGGTTGGAGTGATGATCGCCGCTCCCGTGACCGTGTGGCCGGGGTGTACGAATCCTTCCTTCGTCCATTCGAAGGTCGGGTTGGATGTGCCGTCGCGATCAGGCAGTCCCCCCTTCCATTTCGACCATTCCGACACGAATGATGCCATTAGCCTGACTTTGCGCGCGGGCTGAAAATCAATCTTGCTAGTCGTGCTGTGCAACTGGTCCTTGCGTTTGAAATCCCCTGCCTCTCCGGATGTGAACCGGACAGAGCGTGTCCGATTTCGGACTTGCGGGAGGAGTGCCCCGAAGAACCAAGCGCGATCACGCCATACCGGGCCGCCCGCAATGAATCCAAATTCATTCGTGATCTCGTCGTCTTCCGCATCAAACACGTACTCGGACACGTCGACAGACTGGGTGGGATCAAGGCGCAGACGCTTGCTCGGTGCACCCGCCAGGACGCTTCCACTGCCGTACCACAGAACACTTCCGTGAAATTCGTTTGATCCGCTCTTGGTCTGCACGCTAAGCACGCCACCCATTGCGCCGCCGAATTCCGCCTCGTATCCAGCCGTCTTCAACTGGAACTCCTGCACCGTCTCGACGCGCAGACCCTGATTGTTCAATCCGTTGTACATGCTCGTCGTATCAACACCGTCGACGTAGTAGACGTTCTCTGCACCGGACGAACCGTCGACAGTTATTCCACGGACCGATTGTCCTCTGTGAGTCGCATTCCCCGCTAGGGCTTCGATGTTGACGCTTGGAGTGAAGCGCGCGTAGTCGGTGAAGTCTCGACCACCAGCGGCGTCCGTAAGGCGGTCACCTGAATAAACCGATGCCGACTCGCTCTTGAACGTATCGATTGCGGCCGTACCGGATTCGACGACAATCGTGCTGTCGATTCGACCGACCTCCAGAGCCATTTCAACGGAAAAACTCCGTCCAACCTGAACGATGACGTCTTCATTCACAGCAGTCTGAAAGTCGGGAAAACGGACGATCACCGTGTAGCTTCCTGGTGGAAGAGTGCTGTTGATGACCAGCCCTTGAGCATCCGAGACACCGACCAACGGCCGGATCAAAACCGCGCTATTGAACTCGACCTCGGCTCCCGGCACGGCGCTACCCGTCTGGTCGGTCACGATGACCCGGAGTCCACCGACCTGTTGCTGCGCAACGACAGGGGCGGGTATGCCTAGCAGGAAGACAGCCGCGAGCAGTAGAAGGGCTTGTGCCAGTTGCCCTACCTCCCAGGCCCTCGAGGTGAACGTTGAGATTCCAAGAACGACTCCTGCCTCGTGCCCTTACGACCGAATCGAATCCGATCATCGGCCCCACCCATGTTACCGAATAGCACGTCCCGATCGCTGCCTCAACCACAAGATCTGTGGGTTAGATGTGTTTTCCCTTCTAGCAGTAGTATAGGCTCGGAACGTGTGCGGGTCAGTGGCGACTTTTCCGGCTCCTGGCGGAACGGAGGTTCCAAAGGCTGCCGACCTCCCCGAAGGGGCCGATGGAATCTCGCGATATCTGGAACAGGCGGCGAAGTGATTCGCTTGCGTGGACGGGAACTTCTGCCCGCTGGTAGACAACGAAACGGAAGAGCTGCTCAAGGTCGAACTTCGCGCGCATATGCGCTGTCAGTCTGTGGCTGAGCGCGATGAAGCGAAATTGGCGTCGCAAAGAACGTACGGGAATCGATCCTCCGCAGCCCAAGAGCTCGTTTCATGCCAGAAACATAAGAGAGTCTTGCCAGACGATGTCTCAGACCGGTCTTGCGGAAGCAGCTCGCTGTAGGGAAAAGTAATGTTCTCCTTGGGTGAATGGTTGCGATCATCGCCTCACATCGAGGGAGTGAGACGACCTGACTCTCTCTGGCTGGCCCGCCGGATCCTAGCGCCGCTGCTCCAGGCCAAGCGAGAACTACGTCTGGTACGGCGACGGCGGGACGCTCAAGACTGCCGATTCGAGGCGATCGCCAGAGTGCTCTCCGGCAGCTCCGCCTCGCGTGCATCCCTATGCCAGTTCTGGGCCATTGAGTCGCAGGGCCGTCTAGTCCACCAGCGATCGTTCCAAGGATCGCCTGTGGCTCTCTGTTTTCCCACAAGGGATATTTCCGAGCCTCTCATTGTGCCGTCGGTTTCAAGCGCTTCTCAACTCAAGCCTGGCGTCGAGAGAGAGCAGTACACTCGAAGGATGCGTGGCGCCTCGCTCCGCTGGTTGCTGCTCGGGTTGATCCTCTTGGCCCTCATCCTTGTGCCGTTCGTTCTATTCGAGGCAAGGTTCCTCGAGACCGTTGAACGCTTGCTGCACGCAGACAGCAGTCGATTGGTCGTCATCGCCGGAGTCTCGATCCTGCTAGCGTCCGATGTCATTCTGCCAGTTCCATCGAGTGTCGTCGCGACAGCGTCAGGCATGCTCTTGGGAGTGGCTCAAGGAGCGATTGTCACTTGGGTGGGAATGCAGGCCGGGGCGCTCGTAGGCTATGGCCTGGGCCGCTCAGCGGGCGTTCGCGCTACGACGAGGTTCGTGGGAGAGGCTGAGATCGAGCGAGCCTCGCGTCTACATCGTCGCTGGGGTGCATTTTCATTGATCGCTGCTCGCGCAGTGCCAGTGCTCGCGGAGAGTTCGGTGGTGCTCGCAGGCGCGGTTCGGATGCCGCTGGGGCAGTTTGCCTGGCTCACCGGCGTCTCGAATGCAGCGATTGCGCTGGTCTACGCCTCGGTCGGAACCCATGCGCTTGAATCGAGCGCGTTCTTGTTCGCATTCGTGGCATCAATGGCGATTCCAGGCGCTGTGATGTGGATTCATCACGTGATCGAGCGTCGAGCCGCGGCCGGAGTTTCCCGTGCCAGCGGAAGCGCAGAAGATAGCGGCGCGGAGACATTGGGATGAATCGCCGGTCCATCGGACGGGCAGGCGTTGTCACGCTCACGACGGACTTTGGTGCTCGCGACCACTACGTCGGCTCTATGAAGGGAGTCATCGCTGCGGTCGCTCCGAAAGTGACGGTCTTCGATATCAGTCACGAGATCCCGAGCTTCGATGTGGCCGAAGGCTCGTTCGTGATTGCCCAGGCCTACCGTTACTACCCGAAAGGGACAGTGCACGTAGTGGTGGTCGACCCGGGTGTCGGGTCTTCGCGTCGGCCTCTTGTCGTGGAGGTCTCCGGGCACTACTTCGTAGCGCCGGACAATGGCGTCCTATCGCAGGTGCTCGAAGCTGCAGTTCGATTCGAGGCGCGATGTCTTGACGAGCGGCATGGCCTCGCCTCGGTCAGCCGCACGTTTCATGGGAGGGATCTCTTCGCTCCTGCCAGCGCGAAGCTTGCGAGCGGGCTGCCGTTCGAAGACACTGGCCCGCTGGTATCCGATCTCGCTCTGATGGCGCCCGTAGCCGTAGAGAACGGCGTGGGGCGAGTCCTTCACGTTGATGCGTTCGGCAATGTCGTTACAAGCTTCCGGGAATCCGATCTGCCCGCCGGTGCAAGTCTCTCAATAGGAGGCAGCATCGTTTGCGGTAGCGCTGAGTCCTATGCCTCGGCGCCTTCGAACCGACTCTTCCTGATCGTTGGCAGCTCCGGCTACATCGAGGTCTCGCTGAACCAAGGCTCGGCTGCGGAAGCGACCCGAACGCACGCCGGAGCGCAAGTGATCCTTCGCAGAAATGGGCCAGATTGGTCGGAAAGCTCGAACTAGTCTGCGAGCGAGGTCTCGTAGGTACGAGCTTTGTTCCTAAGGTATCTATACGGATTGACGTTCATGAGGTTGTAGTGAACTTCGTAGTGGAGGTGCTTGCCGGTTGTGCGTCCGGATCTCCCCACTAGGCCTAGGACCTCCCCGCGGCGAACCGACTGGCCTGGCCGAACGAAGTACTCCTTCAGGTGACCGTATATCGTCTTGAATCCGCTGCGTCCGTGCTGGATCTTTACGCAGTGGCCTAGTGCGCCTTCCCATTCCGCTGAAACTACGTGGCCGTCTGCGGACGCCATCACTGGCGTGCTATAGGGTGCGCTGATGTCGATGCCCGGATGAAACGATCCCTTGCCGTTGAACGGATCCTGACGCGTTCCGTAGCTGCTGGTGATATGGCCCTTGACGGGCCATATGGAAGGTGTGGTGTTTGTCAGGACTGACTGCATCGGAAGTCCGAGACGGGACTCGGCAAGGGCTTCTTGAATCAGGTCAAACTGATTGAGTGATGCGTAGTAGGCGGGCTGCAGGTCGTTTCCGTAGGCGGTCTCAGCGTCCGAGTCGTTGCGACGGATACCGTAGGCAATTGACACCTGGTAGGCGAGGTTGCTCAGGGACTCTAGCTGCTTGTCGCGCTCCTCGACGGTCAGTTGCAGGCTGTCGTACTCCTTGCGGAGGGCATTGTTCTCGGTGATCAGCCGCTCGTGCTCGGACACATGTCGGAAGTAGTTCCCGCCTAAGCCAATCGCCACGACCATCCCCACCACTGCAAGGCCAACTGCGGCGTGCAGAACTAGGTGCGGCACGTTAATGCGCTTGATCCGCCCGTAGACCGGATGCGCGATGATGACGAGGAATCGGTTGCCTCGCATGGTCAATTCATTACACGGTGCTGATCGCGTTCGACCGGACCTGTCGCGGGTGCCGGAGACACTCGCGCAATCTACCCGAGTAATCTTAAAATCGTATCGAATTGGCGCTGCCTTGTCAACCACCAATTACAAGCGAGAGGACGCGCCCTGAGGACGGGAAGCCTGTGAGCGTGCTGTCAACCGGGTCCGCGACCGAAGACTGTGTGATCGCTGCAATTGAGGCCTTGTGGCGAGGTCGGGACAATTCGTGCGTTGCCCTGGCTGGCGGGGACGACGCCGCTGTGCTCCGTCTAGCGGGCGCTGGCGAGGACCTGCTGCTCACGTCGGACCAGATCGTCGAGAACCAGCACTTCGTGCGCAACAGGCACCCGCCCGCAGCATTGGGTCGCAAGGCGCTCGTGCGGTCCCTGAGCGATATCGCCGCAATGGGAGGGCGCCCGGCCTGCTTCCTGCAAACGGTCTGCCTGCCTAGATGGGCGGTCGGTTCTTGGCACGACGAATTCCAACGCGGGATGCGCCGGGCGGCGGACTCGGCCGAGGTGGAGCAACTAGCTCTGGTAGGAGGCGACGTCGCCGCGGGCGACCTCTTCGTGGCGACGACGACTGTCGTCGGGCGGGTAGAGAAGGGCACGGCCCTGAGGCGTGACGGTGCGCGTCCCGGCGATTCCCTGCATGTTTCGGGATCGCTCGGGGGGGCTGCTCTGGGGCTAGACATCTTGCTCCGTGATGGAAGCCTCGCTTCGGACGATCCCGCCGTGCGGCGGCATTGCGAGCCGAGCCCTCGCCTTGCGCTTGGGCGGGCACTACGCGAGATTCCCGCCACTGCCGCGATAGACCTGAGCGATGGCCTTGCGATCGACGCGAACCGCTTGGCCGCTGCGAGCGGAATTGCTGTCGTCATCGATCCTGGATCTGTGCCGCTGTTTCCCGGAACCCGGACTGAGAGCGCGATTTGTTCGGGGGAGGAGTACGAATTGCTATTCACGATCCGGCCAGGGGCTAGCGTTCCGGCCGGTTTGGAAACTACGCAGATCGGGCGTGTAGAGGCCGGAACTGGTGCTTGGCTCGACTCGGGCAACGGCCGTGTCCCCATCCGCGCGGACGGCTTCTCGCATTTCTAGACCGTTCGGTCCGCTATACGTCCAAGAGCGCGTCGATATCTGGTGCCAATTCGGGTCGCTTGGTCGCGAGCGAGACCCATACGAAGACCGCGGTCGAAGCGAGCAGCGCCACTGCCCCGACAGCTAGCCCCGGCGGCAGCAATGGGCTGCCGTGACGGGCCGAGACTTCCAGGACGAAGTTCAGCACAATGCTTGTCGCGATGGAAGCGACGCACGCTTGCCCAGTCGCCCGCTTCCAGTTCATGCCGATGCAGACGCTGGGTACGATTGCTGCGGCGAAGGTGCCCCAGCCAAACGTCCCTAGCAGGGCGATCAGGTTCTCCATATAGAGCGCGAACACCGCCGACAGTAGCAGCAGAGTGCCAGTTGCCACGCGGGACCAGAACAACTCACGGTCGAGAGGCTTCCCGCGGACCGCAATTGGAATGTCCCGAACGACGGCTGCCGCCCCGAGGTTCAAGAAGGAGTCGGCCGTGGACATGATTGCAGCCAGCAAGCCCGCGAAGACAATACCTGCGAGCAATTCGGGCGTGTAGTGAAGCAAGAACGTCGGCGCGGCGAGATCAGGGTTCTCGAGCGCCGGATGGTCGCCTCGAGCGACCACGGTCCGCATTGCCAGGCCGATGCCCATCCAGAGCATCGCCAGAACCATGTAGCTCAGCCCGGTTGCGAGGGCGCTCCACTTCAGCTGGCGGATGTCTTTCAGCATCATCAGTTTCGTCACTGCATGCGGTTGACCGGCGGCTCCGATTCCAAAGAGCAGCATCCAACTCATCGCCGCCATGTCGCCGCGCGTTCCCCACGGGCCGATGTATTCGGGGTCCATCGCCCACAGAGTCTCAGTAATCGCCGACATCCCGCCGCCGACCTTGAGGCACTGGAACAGCACAGCGAGGGACGCGCCAAGCATCAGAAGTCCTTGGAAGAGGTCGGTGTAGACCCCCGCAACGATCCCTCCCGCGATTGCGTAGAACGCGAGGACGCCCAGTCCGATTGCGAGTGCCGCCAGCAGGTCGATTCCCAGCACGGCTTGAAGCACGGTGCCTATCGCTAGCACTTGCGTGCCTAGGTATCCAAGCACTCCTAGGATGATTGCGGCGCTCATCGCGATGGCGGGCCAACATCCGCCGTAGCGCGCCGAGATCGCCTCCGGCAACGTCAGGATTGGACGCACCTCGACCAGTAGCCGCAATCGCTTGCCGGTCAGCATGAATACCACCGGAAGGCTGAACGTCGAAACAAAGACCATCCATAGCGAACTGATTCCCGACTCGTAAACGAGGCCAGGTCCGCCCACGAACCCGAATCCGCTCATGACGCTGGAGATCGTCGCCATGACCACCACCAGCGGTCCGAGCGACTTGCCGGCGAGGAAGAAATCGGCCGACGTGGACGTGCGTCGCATGGCCCACATCCCCACGGCGGCGCAGCTTGTCAGGTAGACGACGACGCACGCGAGAATCAGCTGGGAATCGGCAGTCGGCATGGAGGGCAGGGTCGCTATTCGCTTGCGAAGCGATCTAGGAACTCGCGCTGCTTCTCAAGAGGCAGAATCTCCCGGTCGAATGTGAGGCCGTAGAGGACGCCCATCGTGATTCCCAGCGGCGTTGTCCCATAGACCAGCATCGCCGTACCCGCCGGGAACCCGCCGATCATGGCAAGCGACCCAGTCGGGTCGTGCAAGCGGAAGCCGAGGGCGAGGAGTCCGCAGAATAGCGCTCCCCATGTCACCAGCACCGCAAGAACGCGACGGGAAGGCCTCCCGGGCGCGCGCAGGCCCATGGCCGCGAGCACCACTATCAGCGCCACGGCAGACATGCCTAGTAGGGCGGCTTGGCCGGCGAGGCCTGCGCACAGCGCCGCTACGCAAACAGCGGCGCACAATGCTGCCAGCGGCGAGTTGTTCATTGCCAAGGCGACTCCCGCTCCGCGAGAACGGCATATGCGTCGGTGTACGTTCCGGCCATGCGTTCCTCCCAAGCCGCGGCAATAGCGGGATCCTCGGGCTCCTCGCCCTTGTCGCCCGTGTGCTGGATCCAGAGGTCAAGAGCCGACGCCATCTTGGTCAGGATCTGCTGGTGCTCCGGCGAGTTCGCTAGGTTGCGCATCTCATCCGGGTCCTCGACGGTGTCGTACAATTCCTCCTCGGGCCGCGTGCGGGCGAGGAACGGGTATTCCGCAACGGTAATCCTTCCGGCTATTTCCAGTCGCTGCATTTGCCGCCAGATCGGATAGGAAACCTCCTTGTAGCGGTTCAACTGCATGTATGGTCGGTCGGGATGGTAGTTCCTGATGTATTTGTAGCGCTTATCGCGAACTGCCCGGATGCGGTCCACTGTTTCGTCACAGCGGTCCCTGGCGGCAAAGACGTACTCCCGGTCGGGCATCTTGCCGTCGCCAAGGAAGACTCGTCCCTCCATGTGATCCGGCACCGCGATCCCAGCAATTGCCAGCGAGGTGGCCGACAGGTCGATCGTGCTGATGAGTTCGTCTCGCACGCTGCCAGGTTCCAGATGTCCGGGCCAGCGAATGACGAGCGGAACACGCATGCCGCCGTCGTATAGGAATTGCTTGTCCCGCGGCATCGGGCGCCCGTGATCCCCGAAGAACGCCACGACCGTCCTGTCGGCCAGCCCGTCCTCCTCGAGGCGGTCGAGAACGCGCCCGACCTTCTCGTCAAGCAGCCTGATTGCATCCAGGTAGCCTGCCCAGTCGGCGAGCGAGACCTCGTCCTGCGGATAGTATTGCGGCGGGGTCACGCCTGCGGGATCGGTAGGAGTGAGCTTTCCTTCGGTGAACGCCCAAGGATCGGGAGGACGCCCGCGATGCGGTTCGAAGATGTTGACCTGCGCATAGAAGGGCTGGCCTGCTTCCCGGTCCCGCCAGTCCGATCCGTCGAACGGCTTGGCGTGCTGGAAATTGAAATCGGTCTTGTTGCGTCCACCGAGGCCGCTCTGGTGGTCGTTCACGGTGAAGTAGCCGGCCTCGCGGAAATACTCGGTGAATAGACGAACCGGAGCCGGCAGTTCGTAGCCGTCGCCCCGGTGGCTTCGATGCGCGTGCGCACCGATGCTTGTCTGGTACATCCCGGTGATCATGGCCGACCGCGAAGGCGAGCAGACCGGGCAGGTCACGTAGGCGTTCGTGAATCGAGCGCCTTCAGCCGCAAGGCGATCGATGTTCGGAGTGCTGACGTCGGAGTTCCCGTAGCAGGACAAGTCCGGCGACAGGTCGTCGGCGATGATCCAAACCACGTTCCAAGGCTTTGAACCGGCGTCGGCGCAGGCCGACAGCCCGATCCCTCCGCTGCTTGCGGCGATGGTACCTAGGAATTTCCTGCGGGTGGTCTTCATAGTTCCCTCGATGCCGATCGAGGCGATCAAGCCCTGCCAACTGCGGGTGCCCGCGGGCTCGGGCGGCAGCCGAACATCGCGTACGCTGCGCTCGCGTTAGGGGTCTCGGCAAGGGTAACGAGGGCGAACAGGCGGAATCCAGACACAGCGGCTAGCTTAGCAGGGGAGATGGACTGGGAGCATTCGAGAGCCTACAAGCCGCAATGGCGAGCAGGCGTAATGAACCTATCGAAAGCATGCGCGATAAGCCAGCACAGCTAACAGGCTACCTCCGGAGACCACCAGCGCCGATTCCACGATAAAGTCGAAATAGGAACCGAGAAAAGAATTAACGAGAAATGCAATAAATGCCCCGAGCGCCAAAATGAAAAGCGCGCTTGGTGGACTGTCTGTTTTAAAGTTATCCACTGCGTGCACAACGCTGAGATACGCAATGACTGCCGAAGCCAGCAAGAGTGCAGCTTTGAACAGGAACGCTAACAACGACAGTGCGACGGAGAGCGTTGCAAGCGCTATTACAGAGACAACCGCGAGACTCACATACAGGCGGGACTTGGACACAGGGCCAGTCTAGCAGGGGCAATGCGTTGGGAGGGCTGGGCGTTCGAGCGGGCAACTGCGATAAGGGTATGGCCTCAGTCCCGTAAATGGACGAGTCGGTTAGGCAGCACGGTGGCGACCCGGGCTACCAAGACAAGCCCAAGTGTTGGCAAGGTGACTCGCTATATCCCCGCTTTACCTGCTTTGACTGGAGGCACTGCCACTACTGCCACAAGTACAGCCGACTAGGCCGACATACGGGCATTTCAAGGCGTAGGACGGATGTTGTACAGGAACGTGAACTGCAGCCGGATGTCCCTGCCGAGGTACTCGTTCGGAAGGGGCGGGAACGGATTGGACGCGCTGATTCCCGCCACTGCGGCACGGTCGAGAGGAGCCGTGCCGGAACTTCTCGCAATCACCAGCTTGGGAACACTCCCGTTCCGGGCGACGGAGAATTGAATCAGCGTCCTCCCGCGGCTCATTCCAAGACGTGCGCTTTCGGGTACGATGGCAAGCCAATTGCGTCGAACCGCCGCCAGGACCTGGGTCAGGTACGGACGGAAGTCGACTCCCCGGGGATCGCTGAGCAGTTCGACCAAGCTTCCTGAATCGGACGGTCCTGGCGGCAGCACCCCGCGGGAGGTTATGCCGCCGATCCCGTCTCCGACGGACTGCCTGGGTGCCCCGCCTCGAATCATCTGCTGGATCGCGCCCTCGATCACCTGATCCGGGCGGGCTGTCAATTCCAGCGTGCCCAACTGAGCGCTGCCCTGGCGGCTCGGCATTGTGGCCTTAGGGTTCTCCAGCTGCAATGCCGCCCGATTGCGAGCGGGCGCCCTGGGCATTGGAAGGAGGCGCGGGTCTCGCGCCTGAGCGAGTTCCGTGCCCCGCCGGAACTCACCAGGAGCCGGGCTCTGAGCCGCCGCCGGCTCTATCTTCTCCGGCTCCTCCGATTCCTCCAGTGCGGGGGGCTCCTCCGCCAATTCCGGTTCCTCGGCCTCGACCGGTTGAGCTATCCCCACGCTCTCCGCAGGTTCGGGCTCCGGCGGTGCTTCCGGAAGAGGGGCGGGTCCTGGAGCGGGTTCGGTTGGAGGACGCGGCAATCCGCGGAACCCGCCTTCGCCGTCGCCAGGCACTTTCGACTGGCCGTGGAGAGGCGGCAAGTCGACCAAGGACGGAGCCACGAGCGTGATGCGCATCGAATTCCAGTCAGCCGGTTCCGACATATCAAGTTCCATGACACCTGGGGTCAGAATCAGACCGAACACCAATGCGTGGAGCACTAGGGACACACCGCGCGCTTGGGAGGTCCATGGATGGAAGCGCTGCGCTTCCCAGTCGGTCTCGAGATTCAGCCGGGTTTCCGGGTCGGCGGGCCAGGCTCCGGACCTAGGGGCACTCATGTAGCGCCGGACCGGATCGAAACGCGCTGCTTCGAACTCTGGTGGCGGCCCCTCCTTCCACGGGAGGATCGTGTTCGGCGGACCTTGCGACCGCTGCCAGTTCAGCCTGGCGCCGAAGTCTCCAACCTGGAGCCAGATCGGCCGGTCGCTAGGCGGAAGTTCGACGGAGCGAGCCACAGAGACGCGCCGGTCCAAGCTTCTGCCGTAGTCCTCGAGCAGGAGAAGGAGATCCTCGATGTCCGGGTTAGCCAAGTTATGCTCGGGCAGCCAAGGTCCTCGAGACCAAGCGCGAGTGCTCGTCGATTGCCTTCCTTATTCTAAGTGCCAATCGCAACGCCTCGAGTCCGTCCCGGCCGTTCACGCGAGGTTCCGAGCGATCTCGCACGCAGCCCAGAAAGGACCGCAATTGTCGCTGTAACGGCTCTCCCTCGTCCCGGGCAAGCGGCCGGACCTGGAGCTGATTCGCTTGGTCTAGCCCGATTCGCACGCCTTGGCGGCTGACGTAGTCAAGCGAGACGTACTCGCGAGGCTGGAAGAATCGCAGCTTCCGGATCTTTTCCGTGGATACGCGGCTCGCGGCGAGATTCGCGACGCAGCCGTTCTCGAATTGAATGCGGGCGTTGGCGATATCTGTTTGCTTCGAAATGACCGAGAGGCCGCTCGCGTCGACTTGAGCGATCTTGGAATCGACCAGGGCCTGCACTATGTCCAGGTCGTGAATCATTAAGTCCAAGACAACGTCGATGTCGAGGCTCCGGGGGCTGAAGGGGCTCATCCGGTGAACCTCGAAGAACAAAGGCAGCGTGACTGCCGCGGTGGCCGCCTCGACTATCGGATTGAATCGCTCCAAGTGTCCGACCTGGAGGATGCGTCCGCTCCGCTCTGCTGCCGAAACGAGATCTCTGGCGGATTCCAGGTCGGACGCAATGGGCTTCTCCACCAAGATGTCGACACCGCCCTCTAGCAGCGGAATTCCGACGGTTGCGTGGCGCGATGTCGGTACGGCAACGCTCACAGCCCGCACGGCTCCCGGCAATTTCTCCTTGGCGGTTCGCGCCTCGCAGCCGAACTCGGCGGCGACCTGATTCGCGCGTGTGGCGTCGCGGTCGACGACCGCCACTAGGTCCGCCTCCGCCATGGACGCGTAGACACGGGCGTGCTGCCGGCCGAATTTTCCTGCCCCGACCACGGCGACCGGTATAGGCTCGGTGTTGCTCACTTTGCAAGAAGGGCCTGCGCGACGTCCGCTCTCAGCGCAGGTCGTATGCCACCATTTCCGTCTGGTTGCGGACCAGTAGCAATCCGTCCGCGATCGCCGGGACATTCCACGTCTTGCCGGGAATCGACTCGAAGCGCACGAGCTCGCGGTGCTCTTCCGGCGTTGCCTCGACCAGCGCGAGGTCGCCGTCCTCGCTGATCACGATCAGGTGCCCGTCCGCGTAGAGAAGCTGGCCGAAGCGGTAGCGGCCCTTCTTCCAGATCCGCTCCCCGCTGCGGACGTCGATCGCTGCCAATATGCCCTCGTCGAGCCCGTAAACGACCTCGTCGACGAGCACCGACGGATTGAACTTGTTTTTCATGTTGAGGTTGAACCAGACCTCCTCGACCGAGAACCCTCTGTCGGTCGCGGTAATCTGCAGCAGTGCGGCGCCGTGGCCGTAGCCGGACGAAATAAAGACATGGTTCTCGTCAACGACGAGCGGCTGCGAGCAGTTGGCGTCGTAGCTGGTCTTCCAGCTGTGGCCCCACAACTCGGACCCGTCTTCGAGCGACGCACCGAGCACGCGGGTTCCGCTCACCACCAGCAGCTGCCTGCGACCCGCCAGCGTCGCGACCTGCGGAGACACGTACCCGGCCTTGTCGTCGAGCGCCGACCACCGCACATCGCCCGTCAACCTGTCGTAGGCGAAGATCGACTTGCCGTTGCGGCCGCCGGCGACCACCACCACCATGCCATCGACCACAAGCGGAGCCCCGGCCATTCCCCAGGTCAGGTTTTGGACGCCGGCATCGCGCAGGATGTTGCGTCGCCACACTAGCGTGCCGTTATCCGCCGAGAGGCAAGCCAAGTCGCCGTTCGCTCCCAGCGCATAGAGCCGGCCGTCGGACCAAGTTGGCGTCGCCCGGGGGCCGTCTCCTCCCATCGACTCGCTGAACCGTGCATCCCAGGCATATTCCCAGACCTGCCGCCCGTCGTGCTGGCCGTAAGCGGCCACAACTTCGCGGTTCCGCCTCTGCTCGATCGTGAACACCAGGGAATCCGCCACGACCATCGAGGCGTAGCCGCCGCCGATCTGCTGGCGCCAAAGTTCCGGCGGACCATCCGACGGCCAGTCCAGGTTCAGCGGGGTCTGAGTGTAGGTTCCGTCCCTGCGCGGCCCGCGATAGTCGGTCCAGTAGTTCTCGCTGCCCGTCGGTGCGTTGCCTGGCGATTCGGCCGGCTTCGCGATCACCGCGGCGGCAGAACCGATGTCCTGCCTCGTGGGGTGCGCGCCGGCGACTGCTTCATGTGCGCGATCCTCTTCGATCTGGCGCATCCGGCTTTCCGAATCGACGTGCTCCACGACCAGGCGCATGCCAGATCCGCCAAGACCGACAGTCGCGCCCGTCAGATACAAGTACAGCCCGCCCCCGCCAGCCGCAAGCGCGATCGCGCACGAGCCATAGATGCCTGCTCGCAATGCTCGCTTCACGAACGTCATGGGGATTTCAACTTCTTCGAGGGCCGGAGGGGAGGCTCCTTCCTAGCCTAGCGAACATACTTCTGCGCGATCGGATACCTGCGTCCCATGCCGAAGGCCTTCGATGTCACGCGCAGGCCGGGAGCAGCTTGCTGGCGCTTGTACTCGTTGCGGTCGACCTTGCCGGCGATTTCGCGGACCAGGCCGGGCGGCTGCCTCAGCTCGGACGCGATCTTGGATACCGATAGATTCTCCTCGACGTAGAGCCGCAGGATCGGGTCCAGGGTCTCGTAGCTCGGCAGGGAATCGGAGTCCTTCTGGTCGGGGCGAAGCTCGGCCGACGGCGGCTTGGTCAGAACCGACTCCGGAATCGCGTCGGGATGTCTGCGGTTCGCGACGGCGGCCAGCTTGTATGCCAGCGTCTTCGGCACGTCGCTGATGACGGCGAGACCGCCGCACATGTCGCCGTAGATTGTGCAATAGCCCACTGCCAGCTCGCTCTTGTTGCCTGTCGTCAGCACCAATCCGTCGAACTTGTTCGAAAGCGCCATGAGGATATTCCCCCGAAGCCGAGCCTGCAGGTTTTCCTCGGCGATGTTCGGTGCAGTTCCCGCGAAGGCGGGGGCCAGCTGCCTTCCGAACGCCTCGAATGCCGGCCCGATCGTGATCGTCTCGAATTGAATTCCGAGCGCATTCGCTGTATGCCTCGCGTCGGTAAGGCTCCCTGCGGACGAGTACGGACCGGGCATGGCGACACCCGTGATGTTTCCGGGCCCGAGCGCGTCCGCAGCCATAACCACCGTGAGAGAAGAGTCGATGCCGCCGCTTAGACCCACGATCGCCTTGCGGAAGCCGCACTTCCATACGTAGTCGCGAGTCCCGATGACCAAAGCGTCGTAGACGGCTTCGACCTCATCGATTTCCGGACTTGCCCAGTCCGGGCCGTGCTTTTCGCCTTCGCCGCCCGTCTCCCAGCAGACTAGGTCCTCCTTGAAGGAACTGGCGCGCGCGCGAACCACCCCCCTCTGGTCTACCGCGAAGCTAGAGCCGTCGAAGACCAGCTGGTCGTTCCCGCCGACCTGATTGACTAGGACGGCGGGCACTCGGTGGCGAACCGCCGAGGCCCCCAGCAGGTCGAGTCGGAACTTCCGCTTGCCCATGTGGTACGGAGAAGCCGAAATGTTCACGAGCAAGTCGATGTCTTGCTCTGCCAGTTCCTCGACCGGATCGCGCGAGTATCGCGAGCGCTCCCAGAACTGCTTGTCATTCCAAGCGTCCTCGCAGATGCTCATGCCGATCCTTGCGGAACCGAGGTTCCAAACTCCTGGATGTCGTCCGGGTACGAAGTAGCGCGCCTCGTCGAAGACGTCGTAGGTTGGCAGCAATAGCTTCCGCGCTCGGAATTCGATCCGGCCTCGGTGGATGCAGGCAAGGCTGTTCGCCGCTCTGCCCGTGTCGGCGTCTACCCCGCAGTAGCCGACTGCTATGGCCGTGCCGAGCCGGGACGTCGACTCCGCAAGTTCGCAGAGACACCTTTCGTTTGCCTGGCAGTAGCCCGCCGTCTCGACCAGGTCAAGCGGGGGATACCCACTAATCGCGAGTTCCGGAAACACGACCAATTCCGCTCCGGCTGTATCCGCGCGTTCGGTGAACCCCCGGATCCGGTCAGTGTTCGCATCCAGATCCCCGACCGTGGGATTGACTTGGGCAATCGCTAGCTTCATTGCACCCAGTCTTAACTCTAGCGAGCCAAGATGGAGCGCGTTACTGAGGGGGCGCTACTGCTCCGAGGCTGCCGCCATCATCTCAGTCTCGACCGCGGCGACTTCGTACTCGCTCTTGTCCTCGATCGTGACCGACACTGGCTCCCCGCCGTCCGGATCGTTGATTGACAAAGTGTACGTCATGGTCACGGCCTGGCTCTTGATCAACAGTTCACTGGAACTAATCTCGGTACTCGCTTCCCCTGTGATACTTGCGCTGGCGTGGCTGTCCGGAATCATGTCAGTCACGCCAGCGTTGGTAGCGGCCGTCTCCAGGGTCGTAGCTTCGATGCTGTCGAAGTCTCCCGAGAGCGCTGTGGAGTCGCTGTTGTAGGTCCGCGTGAGCGTGAGCGTTCCGCCCGTGTCCTTCTCAGACTCATCGACCGAGTACAGGGTCTTCGAACCGCCGTAGGGCATCGGTTGCGCCACCGCCGACCCGGTCTCTTCGCCAACCGTGACGCTCTTGCCGATTAGATCTCCGTAAACGTGCTTGTAGGCTTCCTCGTCGCGTAGCTTCAGGGATTCTGTATTGAGCAGGCGGATCATGGTCGAAGCCATCTGCTCGGCGAATAGATCCGTCATCTTTTGGGGCAGCTGGTCATACCCGGCGATGCTAATCATTTCCCCGTCCTTGGAGAGGTTGTAGGTGAGGTTCAGGTTCTTCGTTGCGGCGAGCACGGGGCTTGCCACTAGGTTGTCGTTTCGCTTCAGGGTCTGGGAAACCAACATGACGGTGTTGGCGAATCCGTCGTCGGTGCAGGTGACGAGAACGCGGCTCTTGCGCTCCATTTCGTCCGTCACCGGATCCTGGTCGCCGGTCGTAGTCACCCGTGTAAACGTCTCCGTGACGTCGAACAAGGAGCCTTCCTCGGGCGCGTACGAGAGTTCGACGGTCTCGGCAGGAGGGTCGGTGGCGACCTCTTGGGCTTGAGATTGCGTGGACAGGACAGCCCCCGCCAGCAAGCACGGCAGGATCGCCGTCCAATGGTTACAGAATTGTCGCGTCATGATTTTCTCGCAGGCCGGAAGCACCACGGTCGCTAATTTGCCCAGTTCAGCCTAGCACGCTCGCGAAAAACGTGTCCGATCTTTCGGTCGAACCCCTGCCCGGCACGAGGATTCGCGGTCGCTAAGGGATCGTCCTGCCATCCCTGAGGGTTAGGCGGAAGGGCTCTTTCTGCATGCCCGCCGCGACGCCCTCTATCGTCAGCATCGTACCCGAGCGCACTCCAGTCCGGCGCCGGTTTTCCAGATTCAGTACGACTTCGACCGAACCGCCCGGCTCGCCGCTGAGGTTGATTGTTGCCGGACGCTCGGGCGGCGACGCCGAGACGACATAGAGGCGCATCTCTGGAGTGAGGGCACCGTTGAGATTGCTCCATGTCGAGTCGCCGCTGGACCCGGTCAGCGCAGTTCTGAGATCCTTGAATCTCCACAGCAGCGGGTTTTCCTTGCGAGACTTCTGTTCGGCTTCGAACTTCAGCTGCTGGGTCGACTTGAGCTCTATCCTCTCGGTGGGCAAGGCAGACGCCTTGGCCATCTCCTCGAATTTCGGCCAGTACAGGTCGAAGCTCTGGTCTCCGTAATTTTTCTTCAGCATGTTTTGGACGTAGTCAAGGACCTGCGTACGGCCTTCCGCAGCCATGGCGTTCGGCCCGTCGTACAACGCCGCTCGGGCGAAGGAGAAGAATGCGATGTCGTACTTCGAGGCGTCGGACTGGGCAAGCACCACCTGACCGAGCCAATACGAAACCTGGCCGCGCGAGGGATCGATTTCCAGCACCTTGCGGAACGATTCCTCGGCCCTGGCATTGTCCTTCTTCTGCATTCGTGCCCAGCCAATCGTCTGGTGCGCGGCCGCTTCCGCCTGCGTGCGTGCGGTGTCCCAATCTGCCTGGGCGACGGTTTCTGGCTTGTTGCCGAACTGCTGCGGCAGCGCCGCGATCAGCTCCATCGCGGCTTTGGTGCTGTCCGCGATGATCTCGTCATCTGCCCTGCCCAGATTGGGGCTGAATAGAGTGATGACGTAGTTCGCGGTGAAGTCACCGGGCAATTTGCCCAGCAGGACCTTGGCCGCGTCGACCGCTTCCGCCGTCTGGCCTGTCTTCTGGTAGCTGTCGAGGTAGAACCGGGACCGTTCTAGATGGTAGTCGGTCTCGGCATACTTTTCCTTCCATTCGTCCAGCAGGGCTAGCTTCTTGGCTGGGTCGGCCTCGCCGTAGACCTTGCTGATGATGTCGTATTCCGCCCTATCCTTGTACTCCTTCTGCTGCGGATTGGGAATGGCGACCGCAGCCACCATCAGAAGCAGACACACAGTGAGAGCGAATTGCGTAGCTTTTCTCAGATTCATTCTGATCTCCGGGAACGTCCGTCGACGCGATTGAAGGATCATGGCACAAAATTACACGGATCGCAACGTCCCCGACGAGCGAAAACGGTGATGTGCTTACTTCCCAGCGAGTATATGACAATCGGCGCGCCGGTGCAACCCACCTCGGCGCCGCGGTGCGGCTCAGCGCTGTGAATGCGAAGTTTCGATGCCGTGGCCTGGCCGCCAACGTCCCGACACCACGGAGCGCCTGTCGGATGTCCGGCAAACGCCACCGCCGATTTGCGCCCGGCACCAGGTGGGCAACCGCAGAAACTGAGGTGACGATCAGCCTCTCGAGCACTGTGATCCGGCCGGCCTGTTTCTCGGGAATCACTATCGCTGAGGCGACGAGAACTTAGGTTAGCCCTACCAAGGCCACCGACTGCAAGCCGCGCCTGATGCGAGCCCACTGCCAGCAGTTCCAGCACCGCGGGGGCGCAACCCAACTCGCCCGCGATGATGGCCCGGGATTCGAGCAGTGCCCTTTCTAGGGTTGCAAGAGGGCGCCCGCGCGCCGTCCCACCGGAGCAGGGCTGCATGATTGCGGACGAGTCGGTGAAGGTTCTCCGAGTTCGCTTCCATCAGTCGGACTCGGCCATCGGACGGTTGATCGCCGAACCGCTGTGCCGCAGCCAGTGTCCATTTGTCGAATGCCTCCCTCTCTTGATTGGGGTCCGGCTGGCCTCGCAACGGATCAAGGTACTCGTCGGCCACTGCTCGACCCCTTCTTCGGCGGGGGCTCAGGACTTGCCTGCAACACTCTCGGGCCCCGCCTTGGGTAGCGGCGATGCACGCTTCGCGCGAGCCAAGGCCTTCCTCCACTGTCCGTTTTTGCGATGGGAGCGCGAGAGCGCGCTGGTCCGAGCGCTTTCGCGGAGTTGAGCCGTGGCGGCCCTCGCCTCGGAGCTGATCGCCAGAACGCTATGCCACGAGCGGACCGGAATTTGCGCCTGCTGGAACTTGCCTCCACGTAGGCCCCGCGACATAGCTCCGTAGGGCCACGCCCCGTAGCTCCGGCCCCCTTGTGAAACTTGCCCGGCCAAACCGAAATCGCGTCTGTCAAAGGCAGCCTCAACGGTTGAATTGACGCCTCCGTCGCGGCGGCTGGCCTAGACGACCAGTCGTGATTCCTTGATGTCTAAGGCCCCGGGGCGAGCGTGCGCACTCTCTTGTCAAGTCCGTTCGGCACGCGAGCTTGCTCCCGGCTGGCCGCCTACTTGCCGTCTGCGAACTACCGTCTGGCTCCGACGATTGCGGAGGGGGAGCCGGTCACCGAGCGGGTCGTATCGGCGGGTCCTCTGGCTGCCCACGACCGGGCTTCGTGAACCGCAGTTGCCCCCATCCGTCCGCTTGCAGTTGCGCGAATTGTCGCGCCGAGAATGTCCATTGGACGCGCGCCCAACTGCGCACCGAGGAGCCGTGGTGTGCCTGACATTGCCCGCAAGCTGGTCTCAGTCCCCGTCAAGCTCGCACTGTAGCCGTGAGGGCCTCAGGACGGAGCAGGACGAACCGATCTTCCTCATCGAGCCCGGCGCACTCGCTCCTAAGGCCGCACTGCTAAAGGGATCGAAACACTGGTCGGTGTCGGCCACGCTATGGCTATTCTTGATCTTGGACTGGCGCAAGATCCCAGCGCTGCACCAGAGCAGCGAAATCCCCTAGCGGCGTCATTCGGTGGCCGACGTGTGAGAAAACGTAGCAATTGCAGAGGCATCCCCAAACACCTGCACCGCTAGTCTCTCGACTTAGCTGCCCGCAATTTCAGTGCCTGTCGCGGGTAACCTGCCATGCCCGCGACAGGCACATGAGCCCAAGCCAACGCTGTGTTTTCCGCGAACGCTTCACTGTGGCCAACAGCAATGCTGCCGTAACTTCGGCACATGATTGTCCCAGTCCAAGGTCACATGATCTCTTGCAATCAGTCGATCCTTGTCGAACGCGACGCTTGCTAATCCGCAAAACTTGCCGCTTGGCGTCTGTCATGCGCATCCGGCGAAGCGACCTCTTTTCCGTATGAAGGATCCTCCTAACGGGAATTGACAAGGGTTTGCGCGCTTTGCTAGGTTCATAGCTAGTGCCTATCCAGCCATTGGCATTTGGATGAGTTGCACAGTTCTAACCGTCAATAATCAAGGGACTGTCAACTATCAGGGTTATTGACGGATCATCAGTCAAGGGGAACAATCAGAATGAACATCGCCGAAATACTCGAGGAGCTGCGCCAGGAGCGCGAGAAGGCCTCGAACGTCATCAGTGCTTTGGAAGCGGAGGGAGACAGCCGGGGAACGCAGAAGTTCCTAGAAGGCTACATCCAGAAGCGCAACAACATCGATGCAGCAGTCGTAGCCATGGACAATCTCGCGAGCGGAAAGCGGCGCGGCCGGCGTCCGGGTTGGATCGACGAGATCAGGGAAGCCAACTAGGATTAGTCAGTTCAGATTCGATCTGTTGGGTACAGTTTCGCGCAAAGCAACAGGCCGATTCCAAACGCACATCTAGTACAGCAAAAACTGCCGCCTTCTCGAGCGAAACGCGTCCACGGCTGCGGAGAGTCCAGCGGCAACCGTCGTGGATGTCTCGGCTTGCTCCAAGGCGTCCGCGACCGTTCCATTCCCGATCAGCTTCTCGGACAGGCGAAGGTTGACCTTGTCCGAATAAAGGTTTCGCAGTGCGACAGCAAGAGCCAGCCCCAATTTGGTTGGCTGAAGCGAATCCCGGTCCGTGATCGTGAATTGAACGCCATCAATGACTGTTCCGTTAAACACGGACGCGCGAGGGCGCACTTTCCTGGCGTACACGCGGATTCCGGGCACCGATTCTCGGCGAATCGCATTCGCAAGCGACACGCCTTCAATCCAATCCGCTCCCACGAATTGAAACGGAGTGTCGGTCCCCCTGCCGACAGAAAAGCTGTCCAACCACTCGAGCATCGCAATTCCCGGGTAGAGCGTCGCTTGATCCAAGGTTCGGATGTTCGGCGAGGGATTGACCCAAGGTAGCCCGGTCTCGTCGAACCAGCGTTCGCGGTTCCATCCTTCCATTCTTATGACCGTGAGGTTCGCATTGATACCACGTTCCTCGTTGAACATGCCGGCAAGTTCTCCGACCGTCATTCCGTGGCGAACCGGAAGGCTGTGATATCCGACGAACGATTCCAGGGTTGTGTCAAGCAGCGGCCCTTCCACGCTCACTCCGTTGATCGGATTCGGCCTGTCAAGGACGTAAAAGTCGATGCCGGCCTCTCTCGCAGCCTCCATGGCGTAGCCCATCGTGGTGATGTATGTGTAGAAGCGCGCGCCGATATCCTGGACATCGAAGACCAGAGCGTCGATCCCTCTCAATAGTTCAATAGGCGGCTTGCGTCGCTCGCTTTGGTATAGGCTGAAGACCTTGATACCGGTGCGGGAGTCCCTGCCATCCGCGATCTCCGGCTCGTCAAGAGTGCCGTCAAGTCCGTGTTCGGGCGTGAAGATCATTTCCAGGCTCAGGTGCCTCGACTCCGCGAGCAGGTCGATGTTGCGGCGGCCGTGCCGGTCGATCCCCGTGTGATTTGTCAAGAGGCCGATCTTCTTCCCCCGAAACCGCTCGAAGTCCTCTTCGGCCAGCATGTCCAGGCCAGTTCTTACCTCCGCGAAGACCGGAGGGTCGCGCGGTTCCGCGTCCTGCTGCGTCCTTTGCACGGCTCGCGATTCGACAGGGTCCAGGTTTGCAGCCACGATTGATGCCACGAAGCTCCGCAACTGAACCACGGACGTCTGGGCCTTCGGATGAACCCGATTTGTCATTAGGGTGACGAACGAATGGCTGACGGGATCGATCCAGAGCGAAGGGCCTGTGTATCCGGTGTGCCCGTACGATGATGTCCCGAATAAGTCGCCTCGAGGCGACGAGTACCGAGTGTCGATGTCCCACCCGATGCCCCGCGCCGCCTTGCCTCTCGGGCTTTGCGGTGTGCGCATGCGCAATACGCTAAGGGGACTAAGGACCCGCACTCCGTCGAGGGTGCCCCCGTTCACCATCATGCGGGCGAACTTGGCTAGGTCCGCTGCCGTCGAGAACAGTCCGGCCTGGCCCGAAACCCCACCCATCATGCGAGTAGTGGGATCGTGGACGATCCCTCTCAGCACTGAACCGTCCTCGATCCTTTCGGTTGGCGCGATTCTCTTGCGCAGGCGCTCAGGCGGAAGGAACGTCGTGTCAGTCATGCCTAGCGGCTCGAATATCCGCTCCTTTGCGAACCGGTCGATGGGCATCCCACTCGCCTCGCGGACGATCTCGGCAAGGAGTATGTAGTTGATATCGCTATAGATAAACTTCGATCCCGGCGGCTGGACGGGCGTTTCTTGCAACGCGAGTCGCACACCAGTGTCGTAGCCGCTCCACGGCGGGTCAAGGGTGAGGCTGGGACGGAGGCCCGAATAGTGCGTTAGCAATTGCAGAACGCTGATCTGCGTCGGACCCCGGAAATCCGGCAGGTATGCCTTGATCGAATCGTTGAGCCGAACCTTTCCCTCTTCGACGAGCACCATGATCGCGGGAGCAGTGGCCATCACCTTCGTCAGAGACGCGCAGTCGAAGATCGTGTCGGACGTCATCCCCTCGTGGACAGGCACGACGCTCCGTGACCCGTAGCTGGCAAAGTGGAGACGCTCCCCGCGCGACTCGATCCATGCCACGGCCCCTGGTGTCAATCCCTTGCTGATCGCAGCGTTGATCGCGGCATCAAGCTTGTCCGCTCCCGGCCACTCTGCGGACAGAGCCGGTACGATCGCGATGGCGATGGCTAGAAGGGACAGGCCCGGCACGGGCCTGCCGCGCCCCGAAAGGCTCTTCGTTTGCACCCGCCCATCGTATCAACCACTCGTTCGAGCCGGGGTGTCAGGCTGGGGCTCGCACGACGCTGATGTAAGCGGAGCCCGACTGTCCGATACGCGGGAACACGGGCGGCGGGGAACTGCCGACCGTCCAGATCTCTGGCAACGGCCGTGGCATACTAGAGTTGTGCGCCGCGGAGGCATACCGCGAGTTGTCGCGGTATGCCCGGGCTGCTGCCGTATTCCGGCCGTACTTATCCGGCCGGGATTCTTTCGCCGTACCCATGCTCGATCGCGGATACTTGCGCCAACACTTCGAAGAGATCAAGGCTCGCTTAGCGGACCGGATCGACACCGTAGTTCTCGACGAATTCGCGGACACTGATTCGAAGCGTCGTTCGGCTGTCACGGAGATCCAAGCTCTGCAGGAAAGGCGGAACGAGCTGAGCAGCCGTGTCGCCAAGACGCGGCGAGCTGGCGACGACGCTCTTGACCTTGTCAAGGAATCGCGTCACGTCCACGGCGAGATTCGGGATCGGGAGGCTATGGTCCATGTGCTGGACGAAGCCCTGGACAGCGTATTGAACCGCATTCCCAACATTCCGCACGACAGTGTCCCGCAGGGCAAGGACGAGGCGGCGAATGTCGAGATCAGCAGCTGGGGCGAGAGGCCGGAATTCCCCTTCGCTCCGAAGGCTCATTGGGATCTCGGTGTGGAACTTGGAATCGTGGACTTCGAGCGGGCTGCCAAGCTGGCGGGTTCGCGGTTTGCCGTCTATAAGAATGCAGGGGCAAAACTCGAGCGCGCGCTCATGAATTTCATGCTGGACGTGCATACGGGCGACCATGGCTATTGCGAAATCCTGCCTCCTTTCGTCGCCAATTCGCGAAGCCTTTACGGCACTGGCCAGCTTCCAAAGTTTGCGCACGACCTGTTCAAGCTCGAGGGTACCGACTACTGGATGGTGCCGACGGCCGAGGTTCCTCTGACGAACCTTTACGCGCGCGAGACCGTTTCGGAGGGCGACTTGCCGATTTCGCTCACCGCTTTCACTGCGTGCTTTCGCAGCGAGGCCGGTTCCTACGGACGCGACGTGCGTGGCCTGATACGCCAGCATCAGTTCCAAAAGGTCGAACTCGTCAAGATCGTGAGACCTGAAGCGAGTGACGATGAACTGGAACGGTTGACTGCGGACGCAGAGGACATTCTCCGGCGGTTACGCCTGCCGTATCGAAAGATGCTTCTCTCGAGCGGGGACATGGGCTTCAGCGCTGCGAAAACCTATGATCTCGAGGTCTGGCTGCCCGGTTTGGGCGAGTACAAGGAGATTTCCTCGTGCAGCAACTTCGAGGCGTTCCAGGCGCGCAGGGCCAGTATCCGCTTCAAGAGTTCCGTCGGCCGCAAGGGCAGGACGGATTTCGCTCATACTCTCAACGGCAGCGGTTTGGCGATCGGACGTACTTGGCTCGCTATCGTGGAGAACTACCAGCAATCCGACGGAACAGTCGCCATCCCCGAGGCCCTGCGTCCCTATTTGGGCGCCGAACGAATCGATTCCTCGGGTTCTCTCGCTTGACACCGGCTCTTCCCGCCCGGGCGGGGAATTGTCACGAATAGCGACCCGTCAAGTCGTTCCATTTCACAGTCCAGATATCGGCGAATGCCTTCAGCCCGTCGACCACCCCTACGGACGATCCGGCTGCGTCATTCCACTGCACTGGAACCTCGGCAATCGTGAAGCCGAGCTTTCTCGCTAGATACAGTTGCTCCACGTCGAACCCGAACCGCTCGATGCGTTGTTTCCCCGCGATCTGCCATGCTGCATTCCGGCTGAATAGCTTGAAACCGCACTGGGTGTCCGCAATCTCCAAGCCCGTCAGCGCGCGCATGTTGAAGTTGAATACCCGGCCAGCGAATTCCCTGTATAGCGGCTGCCGAACGCCGATCAAGGACCGGTCCACTCCACGGGAGCCGATCGCGATGTCGTGGCCGCCTTCCCTAACCGCGCTCATCAGTTTCTCGAGTTCGGCGAGCGGCGTCGACAGATCGGCATCGGAGAACAAGATCCAGTCGTTCTGTGCCTCGCGCATGCCCCGTCGCACGCTATAGCCCTTCCCTCGGTTGCGCGCGTTGCTCATTACGCGAAGCGTTGCACCCACTGGCTCCAGCGCGTCCCTTGCAGCCCACGCGCATTCCGCCGTGCCATCGGTCGAGCCATCATCGATCAAAATTACCTCGACCTGCTCGCACGGTCCGCTCGAGATGTAGAGTCCCACGCTGCGAAGAGTGGACGGCAAACGCTTCGCTTCGTTGTACGCCGGGAGCACCAGACTGAGGGACGGCATGTTCCTGCGTCATGCCTCGACGCCGGTCTGAGAGTCGCAGAGGGCCCGGCTCATGAGGGTTGCGTAGTAGGGTCGGCATTCCTCCAGCAGGGGCGCCAACTCGTCCGGAATCGGTCCCGCCTTCGGTCGGTAAGGCTGAAATCCAGTCGATCTGTGCACGCTGCCGTACCAATGCGGGGCCCAAACGCCGTCGAAGTTCTTCGGGCCTGCCGGCCATCGGAGCATTTCTTGGTCGAACTGAATGCTCAGATGGCTGCACAGCGCCCGCAGCGTGGCCGACGGGTCGAACAGCAACTCGCGGGAGTCAACGACCGCCGGAGACTGCCCCCAAGCCTCCAATCTCGAGAGCACTTCGCATTGGCGCGCGTAACCCGTGTCTCGCAGGGTCGGATTTCCGATTTGCTGCTGCAGCGATGGCAGCATCTGTTTTGGATCGCGGGTAAGAAAAACGTTCACCGTCTGCTTCATGAAGGACAGGTCGAGGTTGAGGAGATGATGCGCCATCTGCTTGAAAAACAGGACCGGACTCTCGCTGGGCCCTAGGATCAGATCCTTCACGACTTCCGCGCCGTCTGAGTTCTGGGCGGCGATGCAGGTTTCGCGGAGCGGGTGCCGCGCACCCGACACGCGCAGGAAGTGCGCGTACAACGGCTCGTCGACGACCTCCGTGTCGCGGCGCTGCGCGAACGAGTACATCAATGCAGTCGAGACGTTCCGCGGACCAGACCAGAGACAGATTCGCTTGGTGTCACCGGTCATGCTCGTGTCGACAGGTTCTTGTACCGAGTCGTGATCGCAGCGAGAGCCGCCGGAAAAGGACAGCGGCGGGGCGGTCCCGGCGGGACATGGGTGCAGCCGTATATTCTGGCACGTTCATGCGCCGCCGCCCGGTGGTGGTGTCTGGCCGGCATCGGACCCTTGAGCCACGGTTCCGTCATTCGCCAGCGCGGCATGCTCCGAGTGGGGGGCGAGTGTAGCGGCGGAGGCTTTGCCATGATGGGCGTATGCCTCAATCGGCTGGCGGGTCCTCTTTGAACGTCATCAAGCCCGGTACGGTGAATGCGCCGGAGTTCCCGGACGGCTTGCACTGGCTTAACACCGAGGGCCCGCTAACGATCCGGCAATTGCGGGGCAAGATCGTCCTTCTCGACTTCTGGACGTACTGCTGCATCAACTGCATGCACGCTCTGGAGGACGTGAAGCGCCTCGAGCGCAAGTATCCGGGCGAGCTGGTCGTCATCGGCGTCCACTCCGCGAAGTTCGACGCCGAAAAGAGCTCGGACAACATCCGCCAAGCCGTGATTCGCTATGGCATCGAGCACCCGGTCGTCAACGATTCCGAAATGCAGGTGTGGAAGGAATACGCGGTGCGCGATTGGCCAAGCTTCATGCTGGTCGACCCGCGCGGGAAGGTGTTCGGCACGCATTCTGGCGAGCGGGTCTTCGATCTCTTCGATCGAGTCATCTCGCAAATGATCGAATATTACGACGCTCAAGATGGGATTCGTCGAGATGCTCTGGAATTGCGTCCGGAAGCCGGTCGCGCGCCGGCGTCCGTCCTGTCCTTTCCCGGAAAGGTGCTGGCCGACACGGAAGGAGGCAGGCTCTTCGTCGCTGACACGAACCACCACAGAATAGTTGTCGCCTCCCTTGCGGATGGCGAGGTGCTGGACGTGATCGGAAGCGGCGAACGGGGATTGGCCGACGGACCGGCGTCGGAGGCTCGATTCGCGCAGCCGCAGGGAATGACCCTCGCGGGCGACAGCCTATACATCGCCGATACGGGGAACCACTCGGTCCGCGAGGCCGACCTGTCCGAGCGGACGGTCTCCACCGTTGTTGGCGACGGGCATCAAGACATGGACTGGAACAGCGCGCCCGCGCCGCTTGCGGGCCGGCGGCTTAATTCTCCGTGGGACTTGGAAATGGCCCACGGAGTGCTGTTCGCGGCCATGGCGGGAAACCACCAGGTGTTCGGCATCGACATCGAGGGCGGGTACATCGCCGGGCATGCGGGTAGCGGTCGCGAGGATCACGTTGACGGCCCGCTGATGGCTGCCGCTCTGGCACAGCCGAGTGGCCTGACCAGCGATGGCGAGAGCTTGTTCGTTGCCGACAGCGAGATTAGCTCGATCCGCTCCATATCTCTTGACCCACGCGGCGGCCATGTCCGCACGGTCGTCGGCAAGGGCCTGTTCGATTTCGGTGACGTTGACGGCGTCGGGCAGGATGTCCGACTGCAACACCCGATGGGCGTGGCCTTTGCTGGCGGCAATCTCTATGTCGCAGACACCTACAACAACAAGCTCAAGTCAATCGCGCTACCAACGCTGAGCGTCCGGACGATCGCGGGGACCGGAGAGGCTGGCCTCCGCGACGGTGTCGGGGCCGAGGCTATGTTCGACGAACCCGCGGGTGTCACGCATGCCGATGGCAGCCTGTATGTAGCCGATACGAACAACCATGCGATTCGAAAGATCGATCTGGCGACAGGAAGCGTATCCACATGGGCGCTGCGAGACATGGCCCGGCTCATCCCTCCCGCAGAGAGTGTCGACATGCTCCCCGTGCGGGATGTGCGTCAGGGCAAGCTTTCATTGCGAGTCGTGTTCGACCTGCCGGAGGGACACGCCTTCACACCAGGGGTCTCGTCAGGCCTGACGTTCCGACTTGGCGACCGAGCGTTCCCGGCCGTTTTCCGAGAAGGGCAAGCCGAGGCGCCCATCGATATCGACAGGGACGAGATGCTTCGGGTCGAGGCGATGGTCTACTACTGCGACATCCAGAGGAGCGGCACCTGCCTGTACCGACGCGTAGTGAGGATCCTCCCGTTGCGGGTAACCCCGGAGGGAGCGTCGGATGTGTTGCTGCGGCTCGACGGGTCCGAAGACTGACTTGGGGTATTGCCGGCCGCCCGAGAATCAGGACTCCTCGGGATGGAATGTTCCGACTGGTTCCACCAAGCACAGCTGCTCGTCGAAAGAGGCCCGGCATTCCGTCAGCAGCGGCAAGAGAGCCCGGGCGACCCCCGCTATCTCGTCGTCGGGGACCGCGAATCCGCGAGCCCTCGAAACAGCTTGGAGATCTGTTGCCTGTTCGGGCTTCTTGACCGTGGGCATAGAGGCGTGCGTTCGGCCAGTCTAGCGCTCGGACTGGGTCCGGATCAACGGTTCGGGCCTGGGGGTTGCGGCTTGCCGAGGCGCGGAGTCTCGGCCCGGACTCGACAAGTGCGCCGCGAGTGCCATGTGCAGGGCAGATGGCGTTGCCGCAAGTCGAGCCCTGGCTATGCGAGCGCGGGCGGGAACGCGGCGACTGGCATCTGGCCGTGCATCGCGCGGCGTCCGCCGAGCGAGACGCGTGGCGATGAATGAACGCCGCACCAAGGCGATCGCTAGGTCACAACAGCACCTGCCGCATCATGGTAATATCGGGCAGTTTCGGGTGCCCTGAAATGGCGGATACACTAGCAAATCTCTACAAGGTCACAGTAGCTCACGGCAAGCCCGCCGCGATGCTCACGAAGGAGTCTGGCTCGTACGCTCCGATCTCCTCCAGCGAGTTGGAGCGGCGGGTCATCAACCTGCATCTGGCCCTCCGCACAGCCGGAATCGGGCCCGGCGACAAGTGCGCGCTGCTTTCGGAAAACCGGTGGGAGTGGGCTGTTGCGGACTTCGCCATGATGACGGCTGGCATCGTCAGCGTGCCGATCTACCCCACCCTGCCCCCAGAGCAAGTCCGCTACCTACTCGACCACTCCGAGTCCAAAGCCATCTTCTGCTCGACTCGCGAGCAGGCGGAAAAAGTTCTCGAGGTTCGGGACCGCTTGCCGAACGTCGGGATTGTCATTGCATTCGACGGGATCGATCTCGATGGCGTCACCGGTCTCGACTCGCTGATTGGCGACGTTGACCCCGACTCCGTCGGGCGGCAGAGTTTCGACGAAGCCGTGGAGTCTGTCGAGCCAGGCGACCTGGCGAGCATCATCTACACCTCGGGCACGACCGGAGTGCCCAAGGGAGTGCTGCTGTCCCATGCCAACTTGGCCACGAACGTCCGGGATTCCACGCTCGAGGTGGGTGTGGAGGACGTGGCGCTGTCGTTCCTGCCGCTATGCCATGTCGCTGAGCGCTTGGCGGATTACGCATACTTCAATTCCGGAGCGACGGTTGCGTATGCAGAGTCGATCGAGGCCGTGCCGATCAACATGAACGAGGTCCAGCCAACGGTAGCCGTCGGCGTCCCGCGCTTCTTCGAAAAGGTATACGGCAGGGTCATGGCGGCGATAGCGCAAGCGCCCGCCATTCGTCAGAAGATCTTCCATTGGGCGGTTGGAGTGGGCAAGGCCGCCTCGCCGTACCGAGTCGCAGGCAAGCCCCTTCCAGTTCTGCTCGGAATCAAGCATGGCCTGGCCGAAAAGCTGGTCTTTCACAAGCTCCGCGGAAGGCTTGGGGGCCGCATCCGCTTTTTCGTTTCCGGGGCGGCACCGCTCGCGAGGCACCTTGCCGAGTTCTTCTACGCGCTCGGCCTGCCGATTTACGAAGGCTACGGCTTGACCGAGACCTCGCCGCTGGTCTCGATTAACACGACGGAGCACCTCAAGTTCGGCACGGTCGGGAAGCTCATTCCCAACGTGGATGTCCGCATCGCCGATGACGGGGAAATCCTGGTGCGAGGTCCGAACATCATGCAGGGCTACTTCAAGATGGAGGACCAGACCGCCGATGTCATGGACGGCGAGTGGTTCCACACCGGCGACATCGGCAAGCTTGATGACGAAGGGTACCTGTCGATCACCGACCGCAAGAAAGACCTCTTCAAGACTTCCGGCGGAAAGTACATCGTTCCCGCGCCGATTGAAAACCAGCTCAAGCGCAGCCCCTTGATCGAGACGGCCGTCGTCATCGCCGAGCGGCGCAACTTCCCGAGCGCTCTGATCGTGCCCGACTTCGCGGCACTCGGCGCGTGGGCGGAATCAGAAGGCATCCATTTCGAAGGCGGCGAGGAGCTTTGCGCGAATGCGATGGTTCGGGATCGCGTCATGGAGGATGTCTCGTCGCTTTGCGACGGACTGGCGAACTACGAGAAGATCAAGAAGGTCGCCCTCATCGCCAGTGAATTCTCCATCGATGGCGGCGAACTGACGCCGACGATGAAGGTCCGGCGTCGCCAGGTGAACGAGAAGTACGCCCGTCAAATAGAGGGGATCTACACGTAACGCGGGGCGGGTACGGCCTGTCTGATACCAAGAGCGCCCGTATGAAATTCTTCTCGCCGCGCCGCGCCGCCGGGCCGTGGCCCGTTGCGCTAGCGATGCTGTGCGCCTTCGTGTTGCAGGCGGAGGATGCCTTTCCGCTGCGTGGCATCGCCTTCGAAGGGAACCGCAGCTTCGCCGTCGAGGACCTTACCTCCGTTACCGGCTTGGAACTCGGTCAGCCCGTGCGAAAGCGGGACTTTGACATCGCCCTTCGGAAGCTTAATGAAACTGGCGTCTTCGAGAGCCTGCGCTACTGGTTCGGGCCGCAAGGAGACGGATACCTCCTGACCATCGCCGTCCAGGAGGTGTCGGAGCTGTTCCCGGTGCGGCTTGACGGATTCGACGCTCCCGAGGGGGCCGTCGAGGCGCTGCTTCGAGAGAAACTTCCCCTCTTTGTCGGTCTCGTTCCGGGAGGCGGGCCGATGGTGCGCATGATCGTAAACACCTTGCAGGGTTGGTGGCGCGAGCGGGGCGGTACCGAAGAGGTAGTCGCCAACCTAGTCCCATCCGGCGAAGGCCGTTTCGAAATGGTGATCGGTCGCGAGCGTGAGACCACCAACATAGCGTTCACTCGGTTCAGAAACACCGGGGATGTCGACTCGCTCGAGCTGCAGCGGATTTTCAACCAGTCAGCAATCGGCGAGCCGTATTCCGAGGACCGCCTGAACGAGTTGCTGCACTACAATGCGCGGCCCTTGTATACCGAGAGGGGCTACATGAGCGTGAGGTTCTGTCCGTGCGAGGCAAGTCCGGACCCGGATTCAGAGGGTCTGCTGGTCGATGTTCATGTCGAGCAAGGGGAGGTCTACCTGTTCGGGGAGGTGGTCTGGCCGGATCCCATGCCGATTGACGAGGACAGCCTTCGCAAGGTGGATGCCATCGGTCCCGGCCAGGTGGCCAACATGAAGGCGGCCTACGAGACCATGGCCCGCGTCAGCGAAGGCATGAAGCGGCAAGGCTACATGAAGGCCCAGGCTACATTCGACGAGCGGATCGATCACGAGGAGCGACGGGTTCACATCGACATCGACATCGCGGTCGGCACGCTGTACAAGTTCTCGCGGCTGATCGTCGACGGACTCGACATCCTCTCGGAGCCCGCTGTGCGGAAGCGCTGGGGCATGCAGCCCGGGGATCCCTTCGATGTGCGGTATCCGGCCTATTTCTTGGATCGAATCAAGGCCGACGCAATGTTCGAGAACCTCAAGCGCACCTCCTGGAACATCGACATCGACGAGACTAGAGGGCTGGTGGACGTGACGGTTGTCTTCTCAGGGGTACTGGAAACCGATCCCTGAGCGGCGAGTCGCCGACCAAGTCGGGCGCTGGCTGCTACCCACGCACCCGGTAGAGGGCGAGCCGGTAAATAACCGCCCTGCTCGAGATTGCCGGATCGAATAGTACCGTAGCGGACTGCCCGCTCCGCAAGGACGGATTGCGCTCCCGCGCCCTGATGGAGCGGCGCTCGCCGGCAACATCGTAGTTGACGTGGAACGAGCGCACTCCGCCCCTGCGTCGCACGTCTGCCGTAAAGCCCGAAACCGCCGTGCCGGTTGCGACGAGGCGCCGGTGTAGCCGTCGCTGCGCTTCGGCGAAGCCGGCCGCCGCAAGGAGGATGCCGCCCGCGAAGAAGACGAATCTCGTCGACACCGGCGACGTGATTTCCGGCAGGTAGTGGTTGTCAGGGTTGCCTGGAAAATACACCACCCTAGTGGTGCTGCCCTCCGCGAACCGGTTGTACATCCGCTCCGGCACGCTTCTGCTGATTCGCACTGGAGAGCCCGTTGCCGTCACGAAGTTGTATCCCACGAAATAGAGCGTTCGGTCGTCCTCCAGCTGCCGAGCCTCGCGAGCGTGAACTGTAGCGGTGGAGGTGGCGCCCTCTTGTTCGAGCAAGCTCTCGGACTTCGGAGGCGGAAGGCGGCCGAAGTGCTGATTAGCAACCGTGCCGAAGGCCGCGAGTGCGAGCATCCATGTCGCAATCACTGTCTTGCCGCGGGAGGTCATTTCGACAGTCCGCGGGGTCGGCCGCAGCAACTCGGGCTCGACGCTGGACTGCGCAATGGGTGCGGCGGTTTTCGACGACTCCAGGGGCGCCCCCGTGCCGAATTCGCGCGACTTGCCAAGGCCGATCCGGAGTGCGAGCGAGCCGGCCGAAACCAGTCCGACGCCGCCCCACATGACCAACCCCCCGTCCGGCAGGGAGACGATGATTGCGAAGCCCCCGGACACCGCTAGGGAAGCCCCCAGGGCGAGCCAGATCTTGCTTGACGAACCGGATTCCATGTCGCCGATTCAGTGTAGTGCAGAAAGCGGGCCGGATTTCGGGACGATGCCGCGGGCCGCCGGCCGCGATGTTCCCCAGGGTGCTACGCCCCCGTCGTCCGTCCGACGCGCTCTCCTTCGGGACGCTGGCTTGCCGCAGAACCACACGACCGCAATGGTCAAATTATGCTGAAGTGTAGTTCAGATGAGACTCAAGTACGTTGCCCGCCATCCAATCGCGATGGCGGTCCTTGCCGCCCTGTGTATCCTTCTGTCGCCGGCGTCCGCCCAGCCCGACCCGGATCGGTGGGAAAAGGCGATGCAGGCGTTCGAGGAGAGCGATCGCGCGAATCCGCCGCCCAAGGGAGGAATCGTGTTTGTCGGGAGCTCTAGCTTCCGCCGCTGGGATCTCGAGAAGTCATTTCCCGGCAAGGGCCTGATCAATCGCGGTTTCGGCGGATCTCAGATGGCTGACGCATTGCGGTACCTCGATCGCATCGTTCTGCCGCTCGAACCGAGGACCCTCCTCATTTACGAGGGTGACAACGACATTGGAGGGGGCAAGAGCCCCGAGACTGTCGAGAGCGAGTTCAGCGAACTTGTCGCGCGGGTCCACGCGAAACTGCCAGGCACGAAGATCGTCTTCGTCAGCGTCAAGCCCAGCATGCGGCGATGGCACCTGATTGAACAGGTTCGCGACGCCAACGCCCGAGTTCGTGCGATCGCCGAGGAGAATTCCCGAGTGGAATATATCGACGTCGACGGGCCCTTGCTCGGCCCCGACGGAGAGCCCCGACGGGACCTGTTCGTGGACGACGAATTGCATCTCAACGATGCTGGGTACGCGATCTGGGCTGAATTGGTAGCGCCGCACCTCGATTGATGGAAGAGGCACCGCCGCGCGACGAGTTGCCGCAATACTGCGAGGCCGCGCTCCCGGTTCCGCTCGAGAAGCTTTTCACATACTCGGTGCCTGCCGCGGTGCGGGGCCGGGTGCGCGCTGGCTGCCGCGTGCTGGTTCCGTTCGGGCCGAGGACCGTCGCTGGCGTCGTGATCAAGGTTCACCGGAACAAGCCCAAATTCGCAGTGCGGTCCATTCAGAAGCTCTTGGACGAGGAACCGTCGATAAGCCCTGACTTGCTTGATCTGGGCCGGTGGGTCGCTCGGTACTACTGCACGCCACTCGGCGAGGTTCTCAAGTCCATGCTGCCCTTGCGGGGAGAGACGCGCTCCAAGAAGGTGGTGTCTCTGACACCGAAGGGAGCGGCCGCACTCGCGGCCACCGTAGTCGCGGTCGACATCGATTCGGAAGTGCTTGCATCGCTGAGAAAGAGGCCGCTCTCGCTCCAGCACTTGTCGCGCAAGCACCGGGGCGCGGGCGACGCGGTTCGTCGGCTGCGCCAGCGAGGCATGGTCGCGGTGGAAAGCGTCGTTGAGAAGCGAGATCCCACGATGGCCCGTGACGCGGTGCTGACAGTCGAGCTTGGTGACATGGGACTGGTGCCGGCCAAGCCGAGCGCTGGCGAACGCTGGCTGCTCGAGTTCCTCCGGCGGAATCCCGGCCGCCACGATCTTCGGGCACTCTCCGTTGAACGGCGCGATGCCGTGCCGGTTGCGCGCAAGCTGTCAAAGGCGGGCGGGGTGCTCCTGCAGGCTACACGCCCCCGGAGCAAGGCGGGCGAAGCCGCGCCGCGGCTCGACCTGAATCGTTCCCAGCAGGAGTGTCTGGACGCAATCACGTCCGCGATCGCGGAATCCCGGTTCGAGACTTTCCTGTTGCACGGCGTTACCGGATCCGGCAAGACCGAAGTGTACCTTCGGGCTATCGAGGCAGCGCTTGCGTTGGGCCGATCTGCTCTTCTGCTGGTGCCTGAAATTGCGCTGACGCCGGTTCTTGCATCGCAATTCCTAACGCGATTCGGGGAGCGGATGGCGGTGCTTCACAGCGCCTTGAGCGACTCCCAGCGGTCCGATCAATGGCACCGGATCCAAGAGGGCAGAGCGCGCGTCGTCCTTGGCACGCGCAGCGCGGTCTTCGCCCCGATAAGCGACCTCGGACTTGCTGTGGTCGACGAGGAGCACGACGGCAGTTACAAGCAGGCCGACGCGCCGCGCTACAACGGACGCGACGTGGCGATCGTCCGGGCACGTTCCGCGGGCGCCCCCGTGGTTGTCGGCTCAGCCACGCCGGGGATCGAAACCCGGTACAACGCCGAGACAGGCAAGTACACCCTGCTGAGCATGCCGACCCGGATTATGGAGCGGCCTCTCCCCGCCGTGCGAAAGGTCGACATGCGCCGGGAATTCACGGAGACGGGCCACAACCTGCTGTTTTCCCGCGCATTGATTGGAGGGGTCCAGTCCTGCCTGGCGAGAGGCGAGCAGGCGATGATCCTGCTGAATCGGCGGGGGTTCTCGACCTACGTGCTCTGCCGATCGTGCGGCCAGCGGATCGAGTGCCCGAACTGCTCCGTAACCCTGACCTACCACAAGCGAGACAACCACCTGCTGTGTCACTACTGCGATCACTCCGAGCCTGTGCCGGGCCACTGCGGAGCTTGCGGAAGCCAGTACCTGCATTTTCACGGGAGCGGATCGGAAAAGGTCGAAGACGAGCTCGCGCGGCATTTCCCCGATGCCAGGATCGCGAGGCTGGACCGCGACACGGTCAGGGGCCGCGACTACTACGAAACGATTCTCAGCGGGTTTCGGAACGGCGACTCGAACCTGCTGGTCGGCACGCAGATGATTGCGAAGGGACACGATATACCGAACGTCACCCTGGTGTGCGTCGTGGATGCCGATGTTGGCCTGGGCCGGCCTGATTTCCGAGCGGCGGAGCGGACCTTCCAGCTGCTCACGCAGGTAGCAGGCCGGGCCGGCCGTGGCGAGAAGCCCGGCCGGGTGCTCGTCCAGACAATGAATCCGGACCACTACGCGATCGACCTGGCGGCCAGCCAAGACTACGATGCCTTCTATCGACGCGAGTCGGGATTCCGCAACGCGCTCTGGTATCCACCTTTCACGTCGATGGCCTCGATCATTGTTCGAAGCGCCACCCTCGCGGAGGCCATCGCGTTGAGTGGCGAGCTTGCCAAGCACCTGCAGCCTCCGCCCGAGGGTCTGCGGCTGATGGGTCCGGCGTCCGCGCCGATGGTCAAGCTGCGCACGGACTATCGCTTTCAGTTTCTGATCAAGTCTCTCAGCCGTGGAGCTGTTGCCCAGGTCTTGGCCCGAGCGCGGCGTTATGCGGAAGACCGGCAGTGGCCCGCTACAGCGCTGCTAGTGGATGTCGATCCGATCGACTTCCTGTAGCCGAATCGGTTTTTCCTGCATTTCAGCTGCTCTTGAATAGTTGAGTTGGAGCACTTCCGATCGGCCGTCGCCAGCCGGGCCTCGATAATCGAGGACTACGACAGCCCTGCGTGTGCGTCCCGCCGGAAACCGCGCATTGAGATCCACTCTTCGAGCGGCTGCCCGAACCAGAGCCATCCGGGCGGGAGTGGCGACTCGCCGCTCCCGTGGTGGATCTCCGGACGAGATCAGACGACTCGCGACCGGCCGATTCGAGCAATTGATCCTTGCAGCGAGGTCCGTTCAGCCCAACGGATCGCCAGCAGAGCGCCCGCTGGCGATTGCGCAAAGTCATCGAAAGGTCTGCTCATACCTTCGCAACTCGCGTACTGCCCGATTGTGCGCCCCGAGCGTCGTCGAGAAGACGTGACCGAGCTGAATCCCGGGCTTGGCCACGAAAAACAGGAAATCGCTGCTGTCGGGAGCGAATGCCGCCCTAAGGGCGTGACGGCCCGGGTTGGTGATAGGTCCAGGGGGAAGGCCGCCGTGGACGTAGGTGTTGTACGGATGCGGGTCCGAGATGTCCGATTGGTAGATACGGCCCCGGTACCGGCTTTCGAGGATCAGGCCGTAGACGATCGTCGGATCGCATTGCATCAGCATGCCGCGGCGAATGCGGTTGTGAAACACCGATGATACGAGCCCCAGTTCAGCGCGGTCCGCGGCCTCTTCTTCGATCATAGAAGCGAGGATCAGAGCGTCCCAGTCCTCGATTTCCGCAGTACGCCTGCCTTCTGCGTCAGAAAGCGCCTCGCGGAATCGGGCGATCATCGCGTCAAGGAAGTCCTTCGTGGTTGAGGTCTGGACCAAGCTGTATGTCTCGGGGAAGAGGAAGCCTTCGAGCGTCTCGGCCTGCGGCATCATATCCTTGACCGGCGCGGGATCGGCGCTGAGCGCTAGGAATTCTTCGCGATCCACCATTCCGGACTCAGCCACGAGGTCGGCGACCTCAAAGCGGTTCAGTCCTTCCGGGATCGTAATCGGGTACAGGCGCACCTGGCCGCCCGCGATCATTTCGAATGCCTCGGCGGCTGCGACGGGGCCCTCGAACAAGTACTCTCCCGACAAGAGCGTCGCGTCGCGATCCCAAGCCCTCACCCACAGGAAGCCCCACTTGGATCTGATTACTCCGCGCGATTCCAACTCATCGGCGATCTGTCGCGAAGTTGTGCCGCGGTCGATCTGCAATATCACGGGCTCGGCGAACGGCTCGGCCGGCTCGGAGCTTCCGGCGCATCCAGCCACGACCAAGGACGCGAGGATTCCTGCCCGACTACGAGCGGGTCTCGGCAAGGTAGCTCTCCAAGAGGATGATGGCGGAGGCGCGATCCGTGGCGCCTTGATCCGTTGACGAGCCGCCAACCAAGGCTTCTGCCTCCCAACTCGTCAGCCGCTCGTCGCGCATCTCGACCCTGACATCCGCATGCTTCGCCAAGCGGCGTGCGAACCGGGTTGCCTGGTTCGAGGATCGGCTCTCAGTGCCATCCATGTGCAGGGGCAGGCCGACGACCACCGTGACGATTCCGCGGTCCCGGATCAGCGCGGCCAGCGTGTCGAGATCGCAGCGGATGTTCTTGCGCGTCAACGTCGGCAGCCCGTGCGCAGCAATGCCCAGTTCGTCGCTGACGGCGACTCCTATCCGGCGCAGCCCCCAATCCAACGCCATCACGCGCAACAAGGCAAAGCTCCGGAGTCGGCCACCAGTCGAAGCAGTGGGGGCGATTTCATGGCTTGCGCTCCATCTTCTCGATGGTCACGTCCCATGGCTGCGGCGGCAGGCGGTTGTATCTTGGTCGGGCGTCCTTGCGGGGCATGGCCTGCGCGACGCCGCGCAGCTTGTTGAGGGCAGCGACGTGTTCCGGGAGATCGCTCTGCACGAGATTGCGCGTCTCGCCGGGATCGCGGGCTAGGTCGTAGAGTTCGCGCACTTCGGCTTCGTGGACATGGATCTTGTAGCGCTTGTCGCGAATCACGCGAGGAGCGTAGTCGTCGACTCCCCGTACGCCCTGCTCGTCCAGGATCGCCGCGCCGAATCCCATGGCCGCGATCCACTCTCTCGGGCCGGTCCGCTCCCTTCCGAGCACGACCTTGGCAATTGACTTTCCGTCCAAGTGCACGTCCTCCGGCAACTTCGCTCCGGACAGTTCGCAGAATGTGGGTAGCAAGTCGGAGAAGTCCGTCAGCTCGTTCGTCACGACACCTGGCGGAACCAGTCCAGGACCGTTGACGATGAAGGGCTGTCGCGGGCCGTTCTCAGTGAGACTGGCCTTGCCTCCGGCGACCAGCCGACCGTTGACGCGTCCTCGGATTCTGCGCGAAGTGCCGTTGTCGGTAGTGAAGAACACGATCGTGTTGTCGCGGACGCCGGCATCGTCAATCGCCTGGACGAGCTGGCCCACGAGATAGTCCGTGTAGCGAACCATGGCCTTGTGCTTTTCGATTGATGATTGAGCGAACGGCTCGTGCGGCGTGTGCACGAGGGGGCCGTGCGTAAGTGCCATTGGGTAGTAGAGCAGCATGGGCCGTTCGCGGTTTCTCCGGACGAAATCGACAAGGAAGTCGTTGTAGATGTCCGGACCGAACTCTCCCTGGTAGGTGCGGCTGCTTTTGTCGTTGGTAAGAACGTATGGGTTCCAGTAACGCTCGTTGCTGACAGGATTGCCGCCTTCGCCGCCCGTCCATACGGACCACTCGTCGAATCCGTGCCGCGAGAGGATTCGGGGCTGTACCCGGAAATCGTTGATCTGCCACTTGCCTGCGATAGCCGTGGCGTAGCCCGCATCGCGGAGCAGCCGAGCGAACGAAATGTTCTTCTCCGGGTCGAAATGGCATCCCGCGCCCCATCGCGGGACATCCCAGTGGTTCGTCCAGCCGTGCCGGAACGGGTACTGACCGGTCAGCAGCGTGACACGGGTTGGCGTGCACTGAGGCATCGAGTAGGCGTTTTGGAAGAGCATCCCGCCGGCGGCTAGCTTGTCGATGTTGGGAGTCTCAATGCCCTCGCCGCCATAGCTCGAGATCCATTCCGGCCCGAGGTCGTCCACCATGATCAGGACAAGATTCGGAGGCGCTGACCAGGCCGAGGCAGCCAGAAGGAAGAGGGCGAGGCGCGCAAGACTCAACACGATACCGATAGGGTAGTACGCGCGTCTGGCGAGGCGAGCGGGCACGCGTGCGAATCGGCTGAATGTCGCGCTGGCCTGGCCATCGGCGTCCTAGCGTTCGGATAGTATTCTACCCGCGATGGTGGCCGTCCCTGTTGTCAGGACGGGCTAGGATATGCACGGAGAAGGATACGGTATTCGGCTCGATGCCAGGGATATACCGCGCACTGCACGGAGGGTTGTTCCGAGACCTGACCAGGGTCCCGCTCGTCGCCGTTTGTCTGCTCGTATCGAGCGGCATAGCTCAGCCTCAGGGTTGGAGCGCTACCGAACTGCAGTACCAAGGGGGCCGTTCTCTGAGCAAGCATCCGCTGAGCCCTGCTGGCTTCCAGCACATCCTGACGCTCCAGCACGCAAGCGGCTGGGAATACGGAGAGAACTTCTTTTTCTTGGACATGAAGTGCTGCGCCGGATCCGATGCAAATCGCGACATGTACCTGGAATGGTATCCGTACCTGAGTTTGGGTGCGGTTACGGGGCAGGACATTGCATGGGGGTTGATCAAGGGCGTTGGCCCGCTGGGCGGGCTGAACTGGGGTGCGCAGTCCAAGGTCTTGAAGATCACTCCCGGCTTTCGATTCCAACTCGACCTCCCCGCGTTCTCATTCGCGAATCTTGACTATCTGTACATGGTGGACCGCAATCAGGGCGTGACGGCGGGCGGAGCGCCCAAGGAGAGTAACAGCCACCTGATTGACTTCAACTGGGCGCTGCCGTTCGAAATAGGGGGCGGTGCGTTCTCGCTCGAAGGGCACGGCGAATGGAACAGCCCTCGTCGGAACGAGCTCGGGATTTCCTTGCCCTACTGGATCCTGCTGCAGCCGCAACTGCGCTTCGACATCGGCAAGGCGCTTGGCAAGCACTCGGGGCGATTCCTCGCTGGAATAGAATTCCACGTCTGGATCAACAAATTCGGTTTCGAGGACGCCGACGAGGTTCTCCCCCAACTCCTGTTGGTCTACCGCTTCTAACAGCCCGCCTGCGGAGCGCAGCACGTCAGCCGTTGCTCTTGGCGACGAGGGGCGCCGCCCTGCTCGGTCGCTAGGGTATCGATCTCTTCCGGCCATGTAGGCCTCCGGAGTGCCGCGAGGCTCGGACGGTTGCTTGTCCCGCAGAGGAATTGGCCGGCGGGCAGCCCGTCTCGCCTGCTGGTGCGAAAATACAGCTGCCCGGGGCGGGACCGTACGAAAGCGGTTCGCCTCGGGAGACGGATCTAGATTTCGCAATTTGCGTGGCCTCGAATGGGCCAAACTGGAAGACCATGGACAGACTGTTCTCATCGGACGATCCATCGATCTACAAGATCCAGACCGATGCCCCCGGCCCTTCGGGGCAGCTGCCTCTGACGCCTGCAATGCTCCGGACCCTGCCGAGCGGGGATATCTTCGGGTGGACACAGGACGCGGGGATGGGCTGGAATCCCGCCCATCTCGGTCGGGACGAATACCTCATCCTGAGCACCCAAGGCGGCATTCGCGCCGAGGACGGATCGCCTGTGGCGCTCGGCTATCACACCGGGCACTTCGAGGTCGGCCTTCTCATGCGCGAAGCGGCATTGGAACTTCGTGACCGCGGGTCGATACCGTTCGCCGGGTTCTGCAGCGACCCGTGCGACGGACGCACGCAGGGAACACCGGGCATGATGGACTCGCTGCCGTACCGGAACGACGCGGCCCAAGTGTTTCGCCGTCTGATTCGGTCGCTGCCCACCCGTCGCGGAGTGATCGGCGTGGCAACCTGCGACAAGGGCTTGCCGGCAATGATGATGGCTCTTGCCTCGATGCACGACCTGCCGTGCGTCCTGGTGCCGGGTGGCGTGACCCTTCCGGCTCGGGACGGCGAGGACGCGGGCAAGGTGCAGACCATCGGTGCTCGGTTCGCGCACGGCGAGCTGAGCCTGGACCAGGCACGGGACTTCGGTTGCAAGGCTTGCGGGTCTCCTGGCGGCGGATGCCAGTTTCTAGGCACTGCAGCGACGGCCCAGGTGGTTGCCGAGGCTCTCGGGCTGGCGCTTCCGCATTCCGCACTGGCCCCGTCCGGCCAGCCAGTGTGGAAACAGGCCGCCCGCAGGTCGGCGAAGGCCGCCATGGCCCAGGCGAAGGCTGGAATCTCGGTGCGCGACGTGCTTACCGAGGGCGCACTTCGGAACGCGATGGTCGTTCACGCCGCCTTCGGCGGCTCCACGAACCTGCTGCTGCACCTGCCCGCAGTTGCCTATTGCGCCGGCCTGAAGCGTCCTAGCGTGGACGACTGGGCCGAAGTCAACTGCCGGGTCGTCCGGCTTGTCGACGTGCTGCCGAACGGGCCGACGGGCCACCCGACTGTGCGCGTCTTCCTGGCGGGCGGAGTGCCCGAGGTGATGCTTCACTTGCGAGATCTGGACTTGCTCGACCTGGATGCCCTCACGGCTACCGGCATGCCCCTCGGCCAGGCGCTCGATTCGTGGAAATCCAGCGAGCGCCGAAGGGTCTTTCGCAAGCTTCTGATGGAGACGGACGGAGTCGATCCCGAGGCGGTAATCCACACTCCCGGGCAGGCTGCCCGAAATGGTCTCACCAGCACCATCACTTTCTGTCGCGGGAACCTCGCCCCCGAAGGCTCGGTCGTGAAGAGCACCGCGATTGATCCATCGGTGATCGATGCCGACGGCGTCTATCGCAAGGAAGGACCGGCCAGGGTCTTCATTCGGGAAGCCGACGCGATTGAGGCGCTGAAGAACGGTACCGTTCGTCGCGGAGACATCATGGCGCTGATCTGCTGCGGCCCGCTGGGGTCGGGCATGGAGGAGATCTATCAGATCACCTCGACCCTCACGCACATCTCGCACGGAAAGGAGATAGCGGTCATCACGGACGCCCGGTTCTCGGGTGTATCGACCGGTGCGTGCATCGGGCATGTCGGTCCCGAAGCCTTGGCCGGCGGGCCGATTGGCAAGCTGGTCGATGGCGACATCGTGCGGATCGAGATCGACTGCGGGAGGCTACGAGGAGCGATCGACCTAGTGGGCCACGGGTCCCGCACGTTTAGCTCCAGCGAAGGAGAGCGCTTGCTTGCAGCACGGGAGATGCGAGGAGACCTGTCGCCGCACCCCAAAATCCCCGATGACACACGTCTCTGGGCGGCGATGCAAGCTTGCAGCGGAGGCACCTGGAATGGTTGCGTTTACGATGTTGACGCAATAGTCGCGGCTCTCGCTCGCGGTACGGCGCCGCCTGAGCCGGCGGCCCGCATCGCTACGGTCGGATGATGGATCCGTCTCGCCGGCGGGTCGTCCCCCACTGGTAGTCGAAGGGAGTGTCGTAACGGGAATCGACGTCGTATCTCGCCGCGAGCGTCTCGTTGATCTCCATCCCCCATCCGGGGGATTCGTTCGGGAAGAAGAAGCCGTTCTCGAGGCGGGGGCAGCCCTGGAACACTTCGTGGACGGAATCGGGCCAGGTTCGCGCTTCCTGGATTCCGAAGTTGTAACAGCTGACGTCCAGCGCGATGTTGGCGAGGTGGCCCACCGGCGATGTGTCCCCGGGGCCGTGCCATGCGGTGCGCACACCGAACCATTCGCAGAGCGCGGCTAGCTTGCGAGCAGGCGTCAGGCCGCCGATCTGCGAGATATGGACGCGAATGAAGTCGATCAGCCGCTCCGCGATGAGCCCGGTGAACTCGTGGGGCGAATTGAACAGCTCGCCCATGGCGATGGCCGTCGTGGTTTGCGACCGCATGTGGCGGAAATAGCCGATCTGCTCCGGCGACACGGGATCTTCGATGAAGAACGGCCGGTATTCCTCGACCCGTTTGAGCAGCCACATCGCTTGGGCGTTGGTAATGCGCTCGTGCACGTCATGCAGGAGTTCGATCTGATCGCCGAGTTGCTCGCGCATGTGCGCGAAGAGCTTGGGGACGCTCAGCAGGTACGGCGTCGGTTCGTACATCCGCTCCTCATGCGGGCCGCCCGACGGCGCGCCCAGGAAACCGCCAGGGTTGCCCCCTCCACTGCGAGCGCCGTAGTTCGCGTTTCCCTGGATGCCCACCTGAATCCTAATGTGACGGACCCCCTCTTCAATGTACGAGCGAGCGGCCTCTTCCACTTCCTCCATGCTGGCTCCGGACGCATGGCGGTACACGTCGGCTCCGTTGCGAGCCTTTCCTCCGAGGAGCGCATAGACCGGCATATTGGCCCGCTTGCCCTTGATGTCCCAGAGCGCCTGGTCTACTCCGCTCATCGCGTTGTAGAGCACCGGGCCATTGCGCCAGTACGAGCTGACGTACATCGTCTGCCAGATGTCTTCGATATGGTCTGGGTTCTTGCCCTTCAGAAACGGCCGCAGGAATTCGTCGACGGCCGTGACTACGGCCTTTGCGCGCTGCGTGAACGTCGCGCAGCCGTATCCGTACAAGCCGGGCTCGCTCGTCTCGACCTTCACGATTACCGTCCGCGGCAAGCCCGGTGGTGCGGTCAGGATCGCCTTGATGTCCGTGATCCTGATTTCCGGAAGGCCCCGCGTCGCGCGCTGTTCCTGCGCGGACGCGGCCGGCGCGGCAACTGCCGGCAGGGAAGCAATGCCCGCCCCGGCCAGCCGTTTCAGAGCTATTCGTCGTTTCATGGCGCCCATTGTATTCATCGGCACGGGTGTTCGCAGGGAATTTCGGGCCGGAATACGTATCTGGTCGCGTGCCGCTGCGGACCGACGTTACCGCGGAGCCGGCCTTCAACTCGACTGCTTTACAGGCGGCTCGGCACATCAAGCGCCTCGCTCGCGGTCATCTGTATTCCCTCTGGGGGCCTCTCGCACGAGCCTGGGATAAACCTGGAATTCATTCTTCAGGCCGAGCCCGTCTACGATTGAAGCTAGGGATCAGTCGAATTGCGCGTTCTAGTTTCAGGAGGTGCCGGCTTCATTGGATCCCATCTATGCGATCGTCTCGTGGCGGATGGGCACGATGTCGTCGCGCTCGACAACTTCAGTACCGGCCGTGCCGAGAATCTAGCCCACCTGCGAGCCTGCCCATCGTTCCGCCTGGTCCGGCATGACGTTTGCGAACCCTTCAACGGAACCGGGCGGTTTGACGCCGTGTATAACCTTGCGTCGCCGGCCAGTCCCAGAGACTATCTCGCCGCGCCTATCGAGACGCTCCTGGCTGGTTCCCTCGGCACCCGCAACATGCTGGACGTTGCCCGCAGGGATTCGGCGATATTCTTGCAAGCGTCGACTTCGGAGTCCTACGGGGACCCGCTCGTGCATCCCCAGCCCGAGACGTATTGGGGCAATGTCAACCCAGTCGGCCCCCGGGCGGTTTACGACGAGGCCAAGCGGTTTTCCGAAGCCCTGACAATGGCATACCACCGCGAGCACGGTGTCGAGACGCGGTTGGCGCGGCTCTTCAACACCTACGGCCCGCGAATGAAGCGCGGTGACGGACGCGTGCTGCCTGCGTTCCTCGAGCAGGTGCTGCATGGCGAGCCTCTCACTGTATTCGGGGACGGCTTGCAGACTCGGAGCTTCTGCTACGTTTCCGACATCGTCGAGGGCCTGGTGCGCCTCTCGGGCAGTGCCGAGCCGACCCCAGTCAACCTCGGCAGTTCGAGAGAGATCACGGTTCTGGACCTTGCCCGAATGGTGCAGGACCTGGCCGGGGCGGCTTGCGGGATCCGCCGGCTTCCGCTGCCGCAGGACGATCCTAGACGGAGACAACCCGACATAGGCAAAGCGAAACGGCTGCTGGACTGGGAACCGAGCGTGTCCATGGAAGACGGGCTGCGGCTGACCCTGGATTGGTTTCGCGAGGCAAGTCTCTGACCACCGATCCGGTTGCCCCTGACGCCTTTGCCAGAATAGTCTCTCGATGTCTCCAAGCAAGCCATTGCGGTTCTTGCTGACGAATGACGACGGACTCGACGCGCCGGGCCTCGCCGCGTTGGAGGCGGCCCTTCCGGAGGGAGCCGACTCGATCGTAGTCGCTCCATCCGAGGAGCGGTCGGCATGCAGCCATCAAGTCACCACGTCCCAGCCGATTCGCGCTATGCGCATCGACGAGCGGAGGCTTGCCGTGGATTCGTGGCCGGCGGACTGCGTCCGGCTCGCCGTGCATGACCTGCGCAATCGCTTCGACTGGGTACTCGCGGGTATCAATCACGGTGCCAATCTTGGAGCGGATGTCTACTATTCGGGTACAGTGGCCGCCGTCCGGGAAGCCGCCTTGCTTGGGCTGCCGGCGATCGCAGTTTCCCACTACCGGGATCGCGTCTTGAGTGACGGGGACTGGCAGCGAGCGACAGGTTGGGTCCGGGACATCCTGCCGAGGCTGCTAGGACAGCCCCTGGCCGCAGGCCAGTACTGGAACGTGAACTTGCCCAGCCTTCCGCCAGGTTCGGCGGACCCGCCCGTCGTTGAATGCGACGTGGACACCAGTCCCCTGCAGCTGTCCTATGCAGTCGGGGACGGAAGCTACCGCTATACGGGCGTGTACGGCGGGCGCGGCCGCCAAGCCGGCCGCGACGTGGAAACGTGCTTCGGGGGCGGCATTGCTGTTTCCCTGCTGTGCCTGCCCTGAGCGGTCGGTCGCGGCAATGCCGGTGCTGCGTCCGCTGTCGTGAGACAATGCAGGCTAAACCGCTTTGGCGCGCACGCGAGTGGATCAGTTGCTTGTCGAGCGGGGCTTCGTTGAATCCCGGCACCAGGCGCAGGCTATGGTCATGGCCGGCGAGGTGCTGATCGACGAGCAGAAGGCCGACAAGCCCGGACGGCAAGTCCCTTCCGACGTCGCGATTCGGCTCGTTCGCCAGAAGCCCCGGTTCGTCAGCCGGGCCGGCCTCAAGCTGGAAGCTGCCCTGCGCGGGTTCGAAATCGACGTCATGGGTGCGGTCTGCCTCGATATCGGCGCTTCGACCGGAGGGTTCACGGACTGCCTGATTCAGCACGGAGCAGCGCGGGTTCATGCAGTGGATGTCGGAGTGGGCCAGCTACATTGGCGCGTCCGGCGCGAGAAGCGCGTGATCGTTCGCGAGAAACTGAACGCTAGGCATCTTTCGCTGGATGACATTGGCGAGATGGTGGATTTCGTGTCATGCGACGTGAGCTTCATTTCTGTGACGAAGATCCTTCCGCAAATTAGGCTGGTTCTTCGGCCCGGCGGCCAGGCGGTTATTCTCGCGAAGCCGCAGTTTGAAGTAGGGAAGGGAGAAGTCGGAAAGGGCGGCATCGTGCGCGACACCGAAAAGCACCGCAGAGTCGTTCAAGAGGTCAGCGCAGCAATGGCCGATTGCGGCTTCGGATCCGTGGATTCGATCGAGAGCCCTGTACTCGGCGCGTCGGGCAATCGAGAGTTCCTGCTGCATGGCGCGGACTGGCGGCAGGCCGGCGGCGAGGCGACATCGTGATCCGTCGCATCGGCGTTGTCAGCAAGCCGGGTCGAGACGACATTCCCGACCTGCTGCACTTTCTCGCGAATTGGTGCGCGCAGAAGGGAATCGAAATCACGGTTGATCCGTCGTCGGCAGACTACTTGCGCAGAGGGGATGGGAAGTCTCGGGAGGAACTGCCGGACAGTTGCGACGTGATCGTTGTGCTAGGGGGCGACGGCACCCTGCTTTCCGCCGCACGGGCGGTTGGCGAGCGCCAGACGCCGCTCCTTGCCGTGAATCTCGGCGGTCTCGGATTCATGATGACGACAGGTCCGGACGAGTTGCCTGCAGCGCTCGAGAGTGTCGCGAGTTCCGCGTTCCGGCTTGACTCGAGGATGGTCCTAGAAGCCCGGCTCGTACGCAGGGGGGTCGATCTGGACCGGTTCTTCGCCCTCAACGATATCGTCGTGGCGAACGGCGATGTGGCTCGTCTGCTGCACCTCGAGGCGTACGCAGATGGAGAATACGTTTGCGGCTACAGGTCTGACGGCCTGATCCTTTCGACTCCGACTGGCTCCACGGCGTACTCCCTGTCAGCCGGCGGGCCCGTCATGGCCCCCGACGTGGCTGCGCTCAGCCTGACGCCCATCTGTCCGCACACCCTGTCGAATCGCTCCGTCGTGCTGCCGGCGACGGCGAAGGTCGAGATCCGAGTCTCCGCAGGAGACGATGACAATTACCTGAGCATCGATGGCCAGGTCGGTCGGCATCTCGAGCCGGAGGACACGATCCGAGCTTGCAAGGCGGGCCATTCCGTCGACATCGTCCAGACCAAGAGCATGCCGTACTTCGACGTCCTGCGCAGCAAGATGAGGTGGGGCGATCAGTAGGCGTCCTGCTCCGGACTGACTAGTCCCCGATCATCGGAAGCGCCAGAAAGAAGACCAAGCTGGCGCCGAGGGCGAGATTGATCCAGACGGGATTGCGGCTTGCCTTGCCGATCCACGCTATTCGGTTGTTCAGCAACAGCAGCGTTAGCGCCAGCAAGGGCAGGAACAAGGCCCCTAGTATGCCGTACGTCAACTGGATCTGGCGGACAGGAGCATTCAGCAGGAACAGCGGCACGATAGCGACCAGCAGCACCCATAGACGGTACGGCGTCGATTTCCTGAGATCGCCGGCCGAAGGCTTCCCGAGTCGCACGAAGTCGGCGAACATGTACGGGATGCTCTGCCAAACTCCGAGAAGGCTGGAAAAGACAGCGCCCCAGAATCCCACAAGGAAAACCCACTTGCCGATCGGGCCAACCGCCTCGGCGAGGCGATCCGCCATCTGCGTGGCAAGCGCCGCGCCACTCCCCGCCACGTCGATCTGGGAGCCGATGATGACGACGCAGAAGCCGAAAATGGCCGTGACGCCGTTGCCAACGCCTAGATCGATCCGGCATGTCCTGAGCATGCCCGGACCGCGACGGTCCTGCTCCTGGATCCAGTAACCGTAGGACAGCAGCGTCACTGTGCCCCCTACGCCTCCGAGCACCGCCAGGATCCATGAGCCGCCGCTCTCCGGCATCGACGGTACCAGCCCGGCCGCGATCTCCCCGGGCGGAGGAGCGATCATTGCGGTTGTGGTGACCACTGTGACGAACATCAATCCGATCAGCGCGGACATGATTGACTCGAAAGCCTTGAAGCTCCCGCGCAGCACGACTCCGACCCCGAAGAGGGAGTGGATGACCGCCCAGATGACGACTGAGCTTTCCGTCTCGCCGATCGGCAGGAGGGCCGTGCCCGCGATGCCGCATGCGTTCGCCAAGGCACGGCCAACGATCACGGTGAAGAGCGTCAGGTATGCAAGGAATATCCAGCGAATCCACGATCCGAGCTTGTCGTTCCAGCCTTCGAGCAGGGTCGTGCCAGTGGCGAGCTGCCAGCGGGCCACGCCTTCGCTGAGAACGAACTTGAGAAACGCTCCGGCGACTACCGCCCAGAGCACGGTGGTGCCCAGTTCTGTCCCCGCCAGGGTGCCCGTTACTAGATCCCCGGCTCCGACGCCAGTGGCGGCCATCATCAAGCCGGGAGCTATCACTCTGAACCAATTCGTCTTCATAGGCAGACACCGGGCGTCGCGCTAAGTTCGCTGCTGTGACAGGTTACCGAATCTCGCTGGTATACGGTGTCCGCCGCACCAGCGCCGGGCCACAACCCAGTCTTGCGAAGTTGCGATCACAATGGCGACTCACATGTCGTGACAGATCATCGGATCGGGTGCCGCTTGCTGTGCCAGAGAAGAGGCGCTGCAGGTGAAGGAGGTCCACCTTCTCTAGTGAATTGACGATATCCCTGCCGGCACGCCTCTTACCCTTGCCTAGCTCAAGTGCTTCGTAGTACCCGCCTTGTCTCAAATCGGCATTGACCTGGCTGGTATCCAATACGAAATATCTCAATTCGTACTTGTGTCTAACGGCGGACTCCAGATACTCGTTTGGCGCTCGCGGTCGGGCGATAGCGTATTCTCCACCTTTCTGCTCCCGGATAGCGGCAGCGGTCCTCTGTCCTTGCTGTCGATCTTCGGGCCAGCGTCCCAGGCCGATCCTTCCCTTCGCCGACTCGTTGAACGGCTCGTGAACGCCTCAGATTCGGGCCGATTCTCGAAAACTCGCCGATGCCGCGACAGGGAGCGTTCAGTTGGCGCTGACGGCGTGCTTCGTTCATCCAATTGAGCGATGGCCGGGCCTGTCTCGGCCCGATGCAGCTGCCCGGTCCAAGACTTGATCGTGGCCCCGCCTAGGTCTGAGACGTAGTCGCGAAGTCCATTTCCAGCACTGTGCTCCTCCGTTCCAGCTGTCACATCTGCCATCGGCGCAATGCTTCTTGACGCTGGTTCGTCGCAACTCTCGTTGTGCGACGATGATGCACGTCATCCTATGCAAGAGCCGATATCAAGACGAGCGTTCCTCTCCGCCGCGGCCACCGCTACGGGGGCCTTGTCGTGCGACTCGGAGTCGCGAGCCGAGCCGAATCCCCCCAATATCGTGCTTCTCATGGGCGATGATCACGGCTGGCACGAGACCGGCTACAACGGCCATCCCCACGTAGCGACACCGATTCTGGACGAGATCGCTGCGTCCGGGCTGCGCCTGGACAGGTTTTACTCCGCTGCTCCGGTCTGCTCGCCGACGCGCGGAAGTGTCATGACCGGGCGGCATCCGAACCGGTACGGCACATTCAGCGCCAATTGGTCGATCCGACCCGAGGAGATCGGCATCGCGCAAATCCTGAGCCAGGCCGGGTACGCATGCGGTCATTTCGGCAAGTGGCACCTCGGGCCTGTCAAGGCCGGCTCCCCAACCAATCCCGGCGCGTTCGGTTTCGAGGAATGGCTTTCCCATGACAACTTCTTCGAGATGGATCCTTTCCTATCTCGCAACGGAGGTCCGCCCGAGAAGCACGAGGGCGAAAGCTCCAGGATCGTGGTCGATGCGGCTGCTCGCTTCATCGACACCGCGAAGGATTCCGGGCGCCCGTTCTTCGTCGTTGTCTGGTTCGGGTCGCCACACGAACCGTACAGCGGATTGGATGCCGACATTGAGTCCTACGCCGACTTGCCGGAAGGCCTTCAGGATTCCTCGGCGCGGATCACGTCCATGGAAACGGGCCTTCCCGCAGACGTCCGTCTAGACAAGGTATTGCAGGCCCGATTCGCCGAGATCACCGCAATGGACCGGGCGATTGGCGAGCTGCGGGACCATTTGCGGAGCGAGGGGCTTCGACAGGACACAATGCTTTGGTACTGCAGCGATAACGGGGCTCCCTCGGAGAGTCGATTCGAGTCGCCGTTGAGGGCAAGCAAGGGCCGCGTCTACGAGGGTGGAGTTCGAGTACCGTCAGTTATCGAATGGCCCGGGCGGATTGAGCACCCCATGCAAAGCGCCGTGAACGCCGTGACGAGCGACATCCTGCCAACGCTCTGTGACTTGACAGGCCAGCCTTTGCCCGACCGGCCGTTGGACGGGATCAGCCTCGTTCCGTTGCTCGACGGCTCGATGGACCGGCGTTCGGTGCCGGTATGCTTCTGGAGTTTCGGCGGCAACAGGGAAGGGGAAGGACAGCCGTACATCGACTTGGAGCTGCAGGAAGGAACAACTCCGCTCGTCAAGTCCATGAATGGCCTGCTGACGCGGAATTTCCGCAACTTCCGCTACCCGTCCGCGTCAGACGGAGACCTCGCTGGTCCCAGGGCGATTCTCGATACGCAGTACAAGCTGGTGGTCGACGGCGACGGGGCCGCTGATTCAGCGGTGCAGGAACTCTTCGATATAAGAGAGGATCCGGCCGAGAGCCGCAACCTTGCGGAATCCGAGCCCGAGACTGTGGACCGGCTGGAACGCAATCTACGAGACTGGCAGCATTCTGTCCTGGAAAGCCTCACCGGTGCCGACTACTCTTGAGAGCCCCAAGCCCTCTTGTCGTGTCCGATCAGTATGCCCAGGGCCCGCGAGTGAAAATCCCTCCGTCAACCATCAGCGTCTGACCGGACACGAACTCGGCCGCGTCCGTGCATAGGAACGCGACGGCTTCGGCCACGTCGCTCGGGTAGCCCACACGTCCCATAGGCGTGAGCTTGGACCATTGACCCGCGTAGTCGTCCGCCTCACGTTCGGTTCGCTCGATGAGGATGGCGCCCGGAGCGACGCAATTGACGGTGATGCCGTATTGCCCTAGTTCAGCGGCGGCCACCTTTGTCAATTGCTCCATTCCACCCTTGCTGGCCGTATAGCTGACAAGGTTCGGAAACGCGACCTTGTTGCAGCCAGAGCCGATGTTGACGATGCGGCCGCCTCCTCGTTCTTTCATATGCCGGCCCGCGAGCTGCGTGCAGAGGAAGCAGCCCTTGAGGTTCGTGTCGATGACGCGATCCCAGTCGTCCTCGGCGAGTTCCAGCAACGGTGCCCAAACTTGCGTCCCTGCATTGTTGACGAGGATGTCCAGTCGGGAGAACTGGGAGACGACCTCGTCGAACATCCGCCGGACCTGGTCTGATTCACCAACGGCTGCCTGGACAACGAATGCCTTTCGATCGTCAGAGCGAATGCTCTCCGCAACCTCCTCCGCTCCGCGCGAATCCGAGTTGTAGTGAACGGCGAGGTCGCAGCCAAGAGCGGCCAGCCTTGTCGCGATTCCTCGCCCTATGCCTTTGCTTGCCCCTGTTACGAGCGCAGCCTTACCCGAGAGGTCCATGGCGAATCGCATCGCAGTCTATCAAGCTTGCGGCCGGCGAGGCCGTACCACCGGCTCTTGCCTGCATCGGCGCGGAGTGCGCTTCTAGTCCCTCCCGCGCGCCGGAATCCTCGATGCCTGCCGATCCACTTCAAGGTGGCGCCGGTATCCCGCCGGAGTCTTCGCAGGAGCCCTGCTCAGAGATTCGAAAGCGCCGAGTCGATAGTGGCGTGGCGGAACTTGAATCCAGCATCCAGGGCCGCCTTCGGCACGACGCGCTGCGAGGCGAGCAATACCTCTGCAAACTCACCTAGGGCGAGGCGCAGTCCGAACGCGGGAGCCGGGAACAATGTCCGGCGTCCAATCGCTTGCCCCAACGCTCGTGTGAAGCCCCGGTTGCTGACAGGATTTGGAGCGCTGCCGTTCACGGGACCGCTCAGCCCGTCATTCTCCGCCGCGAAGACAAACAAGCGGGTGAGATCGTCCACGTGAATCCACGGCATCCACTGGCGCCCAGTGCCGAGCCGCCCGCCCGCGCCCGCCTTGAACAACGGCAGCATTCTGGCTAGGGCGCCGCCGTCCCTGCCGAGCACCAATCCAATCCGGATCGTGACCACTCGCATTCCAAACTCCTCGGCCCGCAAGGCCTCGAGTTCCCATTCGCGGCAGACTTCCGCGAGAAAGCCGGTCGCTGGAGACGACTGCTCGTTGACGATTTCGTCGCCACGGGACCCGTATATGCCCACGGCCGACGCCGAGACAAGCACCGGAGGAGGGCTGTCAAGGGCCCGCAAGGCAGCGACCAGATTCCTAGTACCTAGGACCCGGCTGTTGCGGATCCGCGCTTTCTTGGCCTCGTTCCAGCGGCCTTCCGCCACAGGCTCTCCCGCTAGGTGAAACACCGCGTCGCAGCGATCGAGCGATTCCGGCGGCGGCATCCCCTCATCCGGAATCCAGCGGAAGCATGCGGTGTTTGAGAGTTCAAGCGGGGCAGTCTCCGGACTGCGAGTCAGGATGTTCGGAACATGCAACGACGCGCATAAGTGCTTGCCAATGAACCCAGTGGCACCTGTGACGAGCGGCTTGTGCATAGAGATTTGTATACACATTATCACAGACTGCTTTACATGTCCGCCCGGATCACCTTGTTAGAGGGTTTGCGACGACGCACTGGGGAACGAGCCGGGGCCTCCCTTGGTGTGCAGTATCATGGGCGCCGATCCAATGCTCACTTATGTTCGATTCGCGATGTTCTTTGGGATTGCGACGCTTTCTCTCGGAGCGGACAAGCCCAACATCGTTTTCATTCTTGCCGACGATGTTGGAGACCAAGCGATTGGCTGCTACGGAGGGATTTCTTACGCCACGCCCCGAATCGACGCCCTGGCGGCCGAAGGCGTGCGATTTCGCCACTGCTATTCGATGCCGGTGTGCCACCCGACGCGGTTCACACTCATGACGGGGCAGTATCCGTTCCGCGCCGGCCATCCGCCCTGGGGAACATTTCCTCGAAACCTGGAGGCGGCAACTGTCGCGAACCGGTTGCGCGAGCTGGGCTATGCAACGGCGGTTGCCGGGAAATGGCAGCTTACGTTGCTTAGGGACGACCCGGACCATCCGAGGCAACTCGGATTCGACCGCTGGTCGGTATTCGGGTGGCACGAGGGGCCGCGCTACTACCGTCCGCTGATCTACGAGGACGGCAAGGTCCGCTCAGACGTGAACGATCGCTACGGCCCAGACGTGTATGTGGACCTGCTGGTCGAATTCATGCGCGCCAACCGGGACAAGCCGTTTTTCGCTTTCTACTCGATGGCCCTCGCGCACGACGTGACCGATGACATCGGCACTCCGCCTCCGGTGGGGCCTCAAGGGCATTACGACAGCTACAAGCGGATGGTCGAGAACATGGACGAGCGCGTTGGCCGGCTGGTGGACGCGGCGGACGAGCTAGGCATTCGAGAAAGGACCTTGTTCCTTTTCACCGCTGACAACGGCACTCCGACGGCGTACTACTACACTGCGCAGGGCAGCGACATGCTGAAGCAGCCGATCGAATTCTCGTGGGATGGAACCAAGACCCGAGGAGGGAAGGGCGAGTTGACCGACGCCGGCACGCGAGTGCCTCTGGTGGCGAATTGGCCCGGAACTCTCCCGAGCGGGCAGATCGTGGACGACTTGGTGGACTTTAGCGACTGGCTGCCGACGTTCGTCGAGTTGGCTGGAGGCACGGCACCGTCCGGATTGGACGGAACGAGTCTCGCGAGTCGCTTGCGAGGAGGGGACGCGTCGCCGCGCAAGTGGGCGTACGCCTCGCGCCAAGGCAATCGCTGGGTTCGGACGCAGCGTTGGAAGCTCTACGACGACGGCAGGCTCTTCGACATGACCCAGAGCCGTGACGAGGTCTCGCCCGTCCCGATCAGCCAAGCCTCCGCCGACGCCCGACGAGCGAGAGATGAACTCGAGTCGGCAATGCGCGTCGTCGCCGATTCCGACTGATACACTGCCGCCTTGCGGGCGATTCTGTTCGGTGCTGGGGGACAGCTTGGGGTCGACTTGGCGCGCGAGTGCCGCAAGCGGGGCCACAGCGTGCTGGCTCTGCGCCGAAGCCAGTGCGATATTGCCGACGTTGAGGCGGTCCGCCAGAGGATTGCCCGGCAGCGGCCCGATTGCGTGATCAACGCCGCTGCGTACAACAGGGTCGACCGCGCCGAGAGCGACCCGGAGACGGCAATGCGTGTCAACGCGCTAGCCGTTCGCGCCATCGCCATCGCCTGTGAGGAATTCGGCGCGACATTTCTTCACTATTCAACCGACTACGTCTTCGCGGGAGACAAGGATTCTCCGTACGTAGAGGAGGACGTTCCCGGACCGCAGTCAGTCTACGGCGTCTCCAAGCTCGCGGGCGAACAGTTCGCGCGCTCCTGCTGCGTGGCGCATTACGTACTGCGCGTCTCAGGCGTCTACGGACCGCCAGGGCGCTACACCGACGGCGGCAACTTCCCGGAGTTCGTCTTGCGGAGATGCGCCGAAGGCGCCCCGCTTCGGGTCGTGGATGATCATATTGCGACGCCGACGTTCGGTACGGCGCTGGCTGACCGCTCTCTAGACGTCTTGGAGCACCGAATTCCATTCGGCCTCTACCACTTAGCCGGCGGGGAGGCTATCTCTTGGTTCGATTTCGCAAGAAAGATCGCGATTGCGGCCCGCAGCACGGCAGAGATCGGCGCAACCGATCGACATGACTACAAGCCGCCGGCAAGCCGGCCGGTCTTCGCTGCGCTCTCCAACTCGAGGATCGAAGCAGCTGGCATCGAACGGATGCCTGGGATTGACGAGTCGTTGCGCGATTATATGCTCCTGAGAAAGCGGGAGCGTCCTCCGCGCTGACGGCGGGATACGCCCGCCAAGCGGATTGCCGGTGCCAGTGCGCTGCGTGCCATTCGCCACCGGATTCCTGATCGTTCCGAGAATGCAGCAGCCGTCCCCAAATGATGACTGCTGGCCGCGAAATACGCCGTGCGCCAATCCGTAGCTGGGCGAGGCGTCGATTGCACTCGAGCGAAGGACTGCCAGTAGGCCGCTAAAGTGTCCGGACTAGTCCAGTGACCGCACGAATCGCGGTCCAGTCACCTCGCCGACCTCCCTCCGGTACGGAATTGGCAGTTCCTGCCGGTGAAGACCGGCGCCCGGCGCCTGTCGAGCTCGCGCGCCGCATTCCCGCCATCGCGGCGCGCGCAATGCGGATACCACGATCCAACTTGGCTCGGGAACTCGAACATACTCGATCGCGAACAGTTGCGGAGCAAGTCTTCAAGCACAACAATCGGAATTGGATGTCGCGGTGAGCGGATCGGAGCCGTTGATCCTTTCTTCAGCAATTCGGTCAAGGCCCGGTCACTTCGTTGAATCTGCGGCTCGCACGCTCCCGCGCCAGGAGCACTCTCCAAGGTTCAATCCCTACTATTCCGATAGGAATTGGGTATAATGAAGCTGCATGTCCGAACAAGGAGGGCAGGTGGATGACCTGCGTGTCCCGTCAGGTCCGGCCTACGAGGCGTCTTTTCGGCAGCTGAGCGACCTGTACCTTCTGGCTGAGGGCGGGTACGCCCCGCTTCGGGGCTTCTTGAATGGCGCCGAGACCCGCTCGGTCTGCAGGACGATGCACCTCACGACTGGGGAGCCGTGGAGCATCCCGTTGCTGTTCCCGATCGACGCGCAGACCAGGGCTCGCTTGGGCTCCGCGGATCAGGTCGTCCTGATGGACGGGCGCGTCCCAGCCGGCATCCTCCGTGTCGAGGACATCTTTCCGATCGACAAGGAGCTATACGCCAAGAACGTCTTCCGGACCCTTGACCACGCTCATCCGGGAGTCGCTTGGCTGGGCGGAGCGGGGGACTATTCGATTGCCGGGACCGTCGAGGCGTTCCAGGAATGGAACATCGACATTCCCGGATCGCTGCCGATTTCTCCGCGTGAGACTGCGGCCTTGGTGGCTGCGAAGGGATGGAACACGGTTGTCGGTTTCCAGACGCGGAACCCGATCCACAGAGCTCACGAGTTCTGCACCAAGATCGCGCTTGAGACGGCCGACGGGTTGGTGATTCACCCGCTGCTAGGGGAAACCAAGGACGACGACACGCCTGCGGAGGTGCGCCTCGCCTGCTACGAGGTCCTGCTCCGCAAGTACTATCCGCCTGATCATGCGCTGCTCGCGGGGTTTCCTGCGTGGATGCGCTACGCGGGGCCCCGCGAGGCCATATTCCACGCCCAGGTGCGCAAGAACTACGGAATTACGCACTTTATCGTCGGAAGGGATCATGCCGGCGTCGGGGACTACTACGGTCCGTTTGACGCCCAGAAGATCTTTTCTGAGTTTGAGAGTGGCGAGTTGGGCATCGAACCGATCTTTTTCGATTTCGTGCACTACTGCAATGCCTGCGGAGGAATGGCCTCCAAGAAAACGTGTCCGCACTCGCCCGAGCATCACGTTCACTTGGCGGGTCGGGAGGTGCGCAAGATGCTGCGAGAAGGCAAGGTGCCTCCGAGCGAGTTCACGCGCCCGGAGGTTGCCGGGATTCTCATCGCCGCAGCCCGGGAGGAGGAGTGAGCCTTCCCCGGCCCAGGTTCACCTGGCCGTCGCGCAGCGCGACAGCCGAGGAAGTCTTGCGCTGGGGAATAGAGGAGTTCGGTCAGAGCCTGGCTGTCTGCACGAGCTTCCAGGCTTCCGGCTCGGTGATCCTGGATATGGCGGCGAAACTCGTTGGCGGAGACGTCAACGTCTTTAGCATCGACACCGGAAGGCTGCACGAGGAAACGTACGAGCTGATCGGGGAGTATCGTCGTCGCTACGGGATTTCCGTTAAGTTGATCGCCCCGGACGCGGAGGAGCTGGGCTCGATGCTCACGATGTACGGCCCCAACCTGTTCTACGAGAACTCTGCCAAGCGGAAACTCTGCTGCGAAATTCGGAAGGTTCGTCCGTTGAAGCGCAGGCTTGCAACGCTCGATGCGTGGGTCACGGGCCTGAGGCGTGATCAGAATGGCAGACGCGAGCGGATCGAGAGAGTGGCGGTAGACGAGGAGCACGGCGGCATCGTCAAGCTCTGTCCTCTGGCAGACTGGAGTAGGGAGCAGGTCTTTGACTACGCCAAGCGGCACGACGTGCCATTGCATCCGCTCTATGCAAAGGGCTATTCCAGCATTGGCTGCCAGCCATGCACCAGACCGGTGAGGCGAGGCGAGAGCGATCGCTCGGGTCGCTGGTGGTGGGAAGACGACATCGACAAGGAGTGCGGCATGCATTTCTCGGCCGCGGGTAGGAGTCGTCGGGAATTCGATCTTCTGTTGGACGAGGTCCTGCCCGCGCGACGACCCTATTTTGTGAAATAGCGCCGCGAAGAACGGCGCGGAAATATCAAGCCCTGACGGGCTAGCGGAACTCATATGAAACACCAAGGAGCCACGATCTGGCTGACCGGACTCTCGGGTGCCGGGAAATCCACTGTCGCGAACCTTCTCGCGAAGCGCCTGCGAGCCGCGGGAGGCAAGGTCGAGATTCTCGATGGCGACGTCGTGCGGACCAACCTCTCGAAGGGCCTCGGCTTCAGCAAGGAGGATCGTGACACGAACATCCGACGCATCGGATTTGTTTGCGGGCTCCTTTCGCGCAACGGAGTCATCGCGATTGCAGCGGCGATCTCGCCCTACAGCCGCGTGCGCAACGAAGTGCGTGCGACCACTGCGAACTTCGTGGAAGTCTTCACCGACTGTCCTCTTGAAACGCTCGTCAAACGGGATGTGAAGGGGCTCTACAAGAAGGCGCTGGCAGGCGAGATCAAGAACTTCACAGGGGTGTCGGATCCCTACGAGGTTCCCGAGAACCCGGAGGTTCGCACCGATTCGAGCACCCAGACCCCTGACGAGTCGGCGAATGCCGTTTGGGACTACCTCGTCGAGGCCGGAGTGGTCCAGCCCTAGCGAACCCGCAGTTCCCCTCTGGCGAGGGGTCAGCGCGTTGCTGCCGGTCTTGCGCCGCGCCGCAATCTGTCCTGCCCGGTCACATCGATTGGCCGTGGCACGGCCGGCTTGGCAACAGGCAGAGTGACGACCACGTGGACCGGCGAACGGGTGCGGGGTCTAAGGAAGGGCAGCGGACGCAGTGTACCGTCGGCGGACCGGAGAAGCTTAGACCCCATCGACCCGGTACAAGAATAAGCGAGCGAGCACTTCAGAGCCCCTGGCTGGCTCGCACCGAGTCAAGAGTGCTGAGCTCGTGCGGCAACCGGCTGGCCGCTTTCTCGGCCACCCAGTTCCAGGCGCGCGCTTCCCAACCGCGCAATAAGTTGATTGGCAATGAATGCAGGTTCGCGGCGTTTCGATTATCGCTGCGAACCAACCACGCAGCCTATGTCCCCGGCAGCCCCTCTGGCAGAAAGCGGTAAACGGCGACGATGTAGAGGCAGTAGCCCGCAAGAAGGACGTATCCGAAGCCGCGCCGCAAGACGTCCTTGGATACCAACACCCCCATCCGGAAAATGATCAGAATGAAGAGCATCGCTGGGAAGAGTACCGAGAAGAAGTTCCCGCCGGCATGAAGGCCGGCTGGAGTGACCGCCGCTGCGGCGCCTGCCACGAAGAGTACGTTCAGGATATCGGCCCCGATCACATTGCCCACGGCCAGCTCGCCTTGCCCGCGACGGGCAGCAGTCACCGCCGTAACGAGTTCAGGCAGGGACGTGCCGAAGGCGACCAGCGTTGCGGCTATCACGCTCTCTGGCACGGAAACGCGCATGGCCGCCTCGGTCACGCCGGGTATGACGAAGTGTGCCGACACGACGACGAAGGCAATCGCCGCGATCAGTTTCAGCAGCGTCAGCCAGGCTGGGCTTTGCTGCGGGCTGTCCGACTTTTCCGTCCCGGACCGCTGCTGGCCCGCCCAGCGCACCGAGACGTAGAGGTAGGCTGCGAGAAGCGCTAGAAGGACGAAACCGCTCTCCTGGGCCAGCGTACCACCCGAGGTGAACAGTTGGTCCGGACGGGTCCAAGGCACGCTCAGCAGTACCAGAAGCAGGCCTGCGCTAATTTGGATCCAGCCTTGGCGGTTTACGATCTTGGGATCGAGTCTCAGCGGCGCGATCAGGCATGCGACGCCCAAGATCAGGCCGGTGTCAGCAATGACCGACCCGACCGCGTTGCCCAGTGCCAGGCCGGGAGACCCCTCGATCGCTGCCAGGACCGAGACCGCCGCTTCTGGTGCCGTGGTGCCGAGGCTGACAATCGTCGCCCCGACGACCATCGGCGGGATGCGCAGGCTCGCAGAAAGCTCGACCGCTTCGTCCACGAGCACGTCGGCGGCCTTGCCGAGAACCAGCAGCGATGCCGCAATGCTGGCTAGGAGAATCGACCAATGGACCTGCGAGAAAAAATGCGCGAGCGCGTCGTCCATTCCGAATCTAGAGTCTATCGAATCTCGAGCATTCCGCCGTGCGCGACCGTCCGGATCAGGCACTTCGCACTACAATACGGACGGGAAGGCGAGAACCACATGTATCGGTATCCGCGCCTTGGTCGGGCACTGTTCGCTCCCGCGTTGGCGTTGCTGCTTTCGCTCACGGCGGTGGCGAGTGAAGCTGGCTTGGAGCACTTCGAGAAGAAAATCCGGCCTCTCCTTGCGGAGAATTGCTACGCGTGCCACGGCGCGGACGCTCCCAGTGTCTTCGCAAACCTGCGCCTCGACAGCCGAGCCGGGCTCCTGCGTGGAGGCGACTCGGGACCAGCTGTCGTGCCTGGCGACCCGGCCGCCAGCCTCCTCCTCCGGGCCGTGCGGGGCGAGGCGAAGTCCCTCATGCCCCCCACCGGCCGGCTTGATGCTGACCAGATCGCCGACCTTGCCGCATGGGTGGCGGCTGGCTCGCCCTGGCCCGACGAGCAGGCCCTGGGCCTGCCCGATCCGAGCGAGGCATTCGACCTCGAGCGGAGACGGCGGGAGCACTGGGCATGGCAACCGGTCCGCCCGACATCACCGCCCACTGTCCGGAACGAGGACTGGTCGCAATCGACTGTCGACCGATTCGTTTTGGCCCGGCTCGAGGAGAAGGGACTGGAACCAGCCCCTTCTGCAGATCGCCACACGCTCCTGCGCCGGCTCTCGTTTGCGTTGACCGGCTTGCCGCCGACCCCCAAGGAAATCGCCGACTTTCTCCAGGACGATTCTTCCCGGGCCGAGGAAACCGTCGTGGAGCGCCTTCTGTCATCGCCTCATTTCGGCGAGCGCTGGGCCCGCCACTGGATGGATCTGTTCCGCTACACCGAGTCGCACGGCAGCGAAGGAGACCCCGACATCCCAGAGGCGTGGCGCTACAGGGACTACCTCATCCGCGCGTTCAATGACGACGTGCCGTACGACCAGCTCGTGCGGGAGCACCTCGCCGGCGATCTTCTGCCGGAACCGCGCTACAACGAAGCGCTGGGACTGAATGAGTCGCTGCTTGGTACGGCGCAATACCGGATGATCGAGCATGGCTTCCAGCCAGTCGACCCATGGGAAGACAGGGTCAAGTGGACCGACAACCAGATCGACGTCGTTTCGAAAGCGTTCCAAGGCCTGACCGTCACCTGCGCTCGGTGCCACGATCACAAGTTCGACGCGATCAGCCAGAGCGACTACTATGCCCTGTTCGGCGTCTTGGGCAGCGCGCGTCCTGTCCAGCGGGCGGTGGACAGTCCGGACTTGCTGCGCAGGCATCAAGACGCGTTGCGGCAAGCGAAAGCTGGGATTCGGCCCGCCCTTGCGGCGGTTTGGACAGAAGCTGTCGACGGAATTCCCTCGAGGCTGCGGAAGGGCGATGAGGTGATTGCCCGTGCTCTCGAAGCCGCTGCCTGCGACCCGGATAGCCCGTTGTACCCATGGTTCGACTTGGGCGATCTGTCCGGGGAGGAAATCGAGGTCGGCTGGAAGCGCCTTAGGGACGACTGGAACCGGCAGCATGCTCTGCGGGAAGCGTTCAACGACGAGAAGTTCAACGCAATCTGGCGGCTCGACGAGGGGCTTTCGGGGTGGAAGCTCCTCGGAACAGGCATCGAGCAAGGCGCGTCGGAGGCAGGCGAGTTCTCGATCCTGCCCGACGGGGACCGCGTCGTCGAGGGTATTTACGGGTCCGGCGTCCACAGCGGCCTGCTCTCGCGACGGCACAACGGTGTGCTGCAGACCCCACGCTTCACGATCGACACCAACTACATCAGCTTCCTCGTGCAGGGGTCCGGTTTCAGCGTCGTCCGCCTGATCGTGGAGAACTATGCCGTTCCGCGTGCCGGAATTTACTGGCAGCGCTACTCGCCGAAGTCGGACGCTCCGGTTTGGGCCGGCTGGGACACCACCTATTGGAAGGGGTTCAGCGCATACCTGGAGTTCGCCACGATGCAAGACGCCACCAACTTCCTGCTGGATAGGGAGGATGCGAGGAAGAAGCCGGCGCCCAAGCCCCCGACGGACGGGCGTTCGCATTTCGGCGCGCTGGCCGTGGCGTTCCACGACGGCTCCGAATCACCTAGGGATTCCGAGACGGCGATTGCATATCTGCTCGAAGGAGATCCGCCGAAGAGCGCGGACGAGCTGGCCCAGCGTTACGCTGAGCGCCTGCGGGATGCCGTTGACGCGTGGCGCGACGGACCGCTGCCACCACGCCAGGCGGCGTATCTCGACTTCTTTGTCCGAAATGGCCTCCTTCCGGTGTCCTCGGGGACGTCGGACCGCTTAGATGGCTTGGTTTCGGCGTATCGCGCATTGGAAGAGGAGGTGCCGATCTACCGGCGCGCGCCGAGCGTGCTCGACGAAGCCGGGCCGGACCAGCCACTGCTGGTGCGGGGCAGCCACAAGGATCGTGGCGAGCCGGTTCCTCGCCGCTACCTGACGGCTTTCGGCGGCAAGCTCTACGCCGATCCTGCGACGACGCGGTTGCGGCTTGCCGAGGAGATGACCGACCCGCGGAATCCCCTGACCGCGCGGGTCATGGTCAACCGAGTGTGGAAGCACCTGTTCGGCCGGGGCCTCGTCGCGACGGTCGATAACTTCGGGCGCGTCGGCAATGCACCGTCTCATCCCGAACTCCTGGACTACCTGGCCGATCGGTTCGTGCAGGACGGCTGGTCACTCAAGAAGCTGATCCGCCGCCTTGTCCTGACCTCGACCTACCAACTCGACAGCGACCCCTCCGCCCCGTCCTCGCAAGTGGATCCGGGGAACGTGCTTCTGCAGCATATGCCAGTCCAGCGATTGGAAGGCGAGGCCATCAGGGACAGCCTGCTCGCGATTTCGGGCAGGCTGGACTCGAAGCTGCTTGGGCCTTCCGTGAACGTTTACTACGCCTTCGCCAAGGGCAAGACCAAGGGCGACCGGGTGAAGGGACCGCTCGACGGGGACGGCCGGCGCAGTGTCTACCAAGAGATCCGGCGCAACGCGCAAAATCCGTTCCTCGAGGTGTTCGACCAGCCCAAGCCGTCTTCAACACGAGGGCAGAGGGACACGACGAACGTTCCGGCTCAATCCCTGACAATGCTCAACAGCCCAATGGTTCGCGCTCAGGCGGACCTGTGGGGGCAGCGCCTCGCAGAGAGGGCAGAGCCCGCCTCCGACACGGTCAAGTCGATGTTTCTCTCCGCTTTGGGGCGTCCTCCGGCCCCGCTGGAGCTCGATCGCAGCTTGGGCTATCTTGCAGAGAAGCCCGGAGCCGACGCGTGGTCAGATCTCGCTCATGCGATGTTCAACCTCAAGGAATTCCTCTACGTCCGCTAGGAGTCCGGTGTTGGCAGTACCGAAGTCGGCGACCGGCTGCCCGACATGACTTCCGCGCACGGGCAGGGGGCAGCCGGCAGCCGGCCAATACTGGGAGTAGGAGGCTTGGTGTTCGACCGGGGCCGCGTGCTGCTCGTCAAGCGCGGCGCGCACCCGGCAAAAGGGTACTGGTCGATACCGGGAGGCAAGCTCCGAGGCGGTGAGACACTGGCGGAAGCAGTCGAGAGGGAATTGTTCGAAGAGACTGGCCTTCGAGTGCAGGTCGGTGCGCTCGTGGAAGTGTACGAGCGGCTGCCGCGCCCGGGAGCGGGCGGGGACGACGCTCACTTCGTCGTGCTGGACTATCTCTGCGAGGCGACCGGCGGCTTGCTGCGTGCGGGAGACGATGCAGACGAGGCGCGATGGTTCTCCGTTGAGGCCCTGGAGGGCTTGCATCTGACGGCGGGGGCGGCTGGGGTTGTTCGCAAGGGGCTCCGCGTCAAGAGCAGGCAGTAGAACACCACGAAGGCGAAATGCTCTCGAATCCGTACGAGGCGCTGGAATTCGACAAAGTGGCGGCCCTGCTGCGCCGCTACACGGTCAGTCCGCTAGGCTCGGCCCGCATCGACCGTCTGGTTGCCGAGCCTCGTCTGGCTTCTCCACGCGTCGCTGACGACGAGCTTTCGGCGGTCGAGGAGGCTGTTGGGTGGCTGCAGGCGGCCGACCGCCAGGACCGGCGCGACATGCCCGCCGTGCCGAGGTTCGACGGAATCGAGGACGTCCGCGAAGCGGTGCGGCGGCTTTCGATGGAAGGGATTGTGCTCGACGCTCCGGAAGTCCGTGGCATCCTCGAGCTGCTGCACGCTGCCCAGGGCTATCGAATCGCACTGCTCAAGGACCGAGCCGGAATGCCCGGCCTGCATGCGCGCGGCGAGGGAATCCCCGACCTGCGCCTGCTGTCATCGGAACTGGCAGGCAAGATCCTGCCGAACGACGAGATTTCGAACTTGGCCAGCACCGCCCTGTCGAAGATCCGGCGCCATATCGAGAAGCAACGGCAGGTGGTCGAGACCTCGCTGGAAAGGTTCGTCAGGAAGCACTCAGACTCTGGCGCCTTGCAGGACAAGTACGTCACGATGCGCAACGGGCGCACGGTTGTGCCAGTCAAGGCGCAATGGAAGGCCCGAGTCGACGGCATCGTGCACGGCGCGAGCGCGAGCGGCCAGACGGTCTTCGTCGAGCCCCTCGACACCATCGTGCAGAACAACCGGCTCGTGCGGCTTCGCGAGGACGAGCAGGCCGAGATTCTGCGCATCCTGCGCGAGATGAGTGCACGCCTCCGCTCGGAGCGACACGCGATATCGGTAACGGTCCGGGCGGTAGGCGAGCTCGAATACGTATTCGCCCGGGCGCGCTTCTGGCGGGCGTTCGACTGCTGCCGGCCCCGTTTCCGGGCCCCCGCCGAGGGGTGGGTCGCGATCGAGGAGGCTCGGCATCCCCTGTTGCAGGCCCTGCTGGAGGAACGTAGCCGCCGCCCCGTGCCGATGAGCATCCGATTGGACGGTGACTGTCGGACGATGATCGTGAGCGGCCCGAACGCGGGGGGCAAGACTGTCGTGCTCAAAACGGTCGGCGTGCTGGCCGCCATGGCGCAGGGAGGGATCCCGGTCCCCGCCGAAAGCGCCAACTTCCCCTGGTTTGACGGAATCCTGGCCGACATCGGCGACGCACAGTCGATCAGCGAGAGCCTGAGCACGTTCTCCGCTCACGTATCCAAGCTCACCGCGATCCTGGAACGAGCGTCGAGCGAGAGCTTGGTGGTTCTTGACGAGCTCGGCACCGCGACGGATCCGGAGGAGGGCGGGGCACTTGCCGTCGCGGTCGTGGAGCGATTGCAGGAAGCCGGCGGCTTTGCGATTGTCTCGACGCACCTGCCGGAACTCAAGATGTTCGCGTCGGGGGCGCCTGGCGTGGTCAGCGCATCGATGGGATTCGACGACGCGACTCTCAGCGTCACATACCGGTTGCAAAGCGGAATTCCCGGGCGGTCCGCCGGCCTCGAGATGGCCGAGCGGTTCGGCATGCCGGCGGAGGTGATCCGACGGGCTCGCAGCCTCAGAGGTCGCGCTGGCGACCAAGCCGCGCAATTCCTCGCGGATCTCCGAAAGCAGGCTGCGGAGTACGAGGGTCTTGCGAGAGAGGCGCGCGCGCGCAACCGGGAACTCGAAGCGCGCAAGCAGGAGCTCGAGCAGCAGTCCTCTGATCGAGCCCGCGCGCTCCGCGAGGAAGCCGATGCTCGGATCGAGAAGCTGGTCCGGAAGCTCGAAAAACGATTCCAGCTGGCCGTAGATGCGGCTGTCAAGAAGATTCAGTCGACCTCCGGCAAAGTGGACCGCTCGTTGAACCGAAAGGCTGCCCAGTCGCTCGGTGGATTCCGCAGGGCCGTGCGCGGAGACGTGTCATCCACGCTCGGGGATAGCGTTGCCGGGAATCTAGGCGATGTCGGCGACCAGTTCTCCGTCGGCGACAGGGTCCGCCTGCATTCCATGGGCGCTTCGGGCGAGATCGTGAGCAAGCTGGACGCCGGCCGCTGGGAGGTTCAGGCCGGCACGATGCGCTTCCAGGTTTCGGACAGCGAGATTTCCTTGGCGGACGACCAGAGCGAGGGGCCGGTGCGGCTTCCAGCTGGAATCCGGCTGGAAACCTCATCCGATCACGGCGACCTACCCTCCGAAATCAATGTCATCGGAATGACCGCTGACGAGGCGCTGCTGGACGTGGACAAGTTTCTGGACCGCGCGGTGCTGGCGAACCGGTCGCGCCTGCGGGTTGTCCATGGTTTCGGCAAGAACGTCCTGAGGCGGGAGCTATGGCAGATGTTCGCGAGCCACGTGCATGTCGCGAAGTACTACCAAGCCGAGCAGCAAGACGGCGGCGCCGGGGTCACGATCGTCGAGGTCAGCGACAACTGACCGGGGTCGTGCCGCAACGGCCGTGGGTGGTAGAATGGCGTTTTCAGCGGAAACGCCGCAATGCTCCCTGGCTTCCTCTTACCCGAAACGACCGTAAATGCAAGTGGCTCAGGCGAGCCGTTCGAGATTGGTTCTGGTGGCGGCACCGCGCTGCTCTCCCTGGGCATCACCGAGATCGTCGAGCAGCAGAGCCTGGACATCGATGTCCTGGGTTCGGTCGACGGCGAGGAATGGCTGGAGCAGCCGATTCGAACCTTTCCTCAGAAGTTCTACACCGGCGTGTGGCAAGTCCTGTGCGACTTGGACGGCTGCTCCGAAGTCCGCTTTCTGAAGGTCGGCTACAAGGTGGCGCGCTGGGGCGTTGGCTCCCTGACGCCAAAGTTCAGGTTCTACGTGTTCGCCGAGCGCTTCGAGGCCTGATAGGGCTCTACTTGCGCGTCCGGCGCCGCTCCACTGCTTCGCGGGCCTCGGATTCCTCGATCGCCTTGCGCTTGGCGTCGCGCTTGTCGTGGAGCTGCTTTCCCTTGGCTAGGGCGATCTCGCACTTGATCCTTCCGTTTGAGGCGTAGACCCGAGTCGGTATCAGGGTCAGGCCTTTCTGGCGGGTCTTGCCTTGCACGCGGTCGATCTCCTTGCGGTGCATGAGCAGCTTGCGAGGGCGCACTGGCTCGGCATTGCCGATCGTGGCGTGGTCGTAGGGGGAGATGTGAGCGTTGTGCAGCCAGATCTCTCCGTTCTTGACCGCCGCATACGCGTCCGACAATTGGATCTTGCCGTTGCGGCAGGACTTCACCTCGGCTCCGCTGAGGACTATGCCGGCTTCGAACCGCTCCAGGATCTCGAAGATCCGCCTCGCCCTGCGGTTGTCGGCGAAGTCGCTGCTTCCCTTGCGCTTGGCCATGTCCGTTCCACGGTCGGGAGCGTTCCTTCGTCTTGCATCTTTAGGCCGTCCCTACGATGCGGATTCGGACTCCCTCTCTCAGCATGCCAGTATCGGGGCGTGGCCTGCGTTGCGCGGCCGTTCTGCTGGTCTTGCCGATGGTCGTGACTGAAGCCGCGCTGGCAGGCCCGCGGAACGCCAAGAGCCTCTACCGCCAGGGTCAGGCTGCGGAGCATTCGGGCCGTTTTGACGAGGCGTACGAGAAGTACAGCCTCGCGACAAGCGAGGCGCCGAACGTCCACCGATACACCCTGGCCGAGCGCCGCATGCGGTTCGTTGCCGCGCAGGCGCACGTCGAAACCGGGGTGCGCCTGCGCGGGGAAGGGCTGTACGAGGAAGCCCTGGCAGAGTTCGAACGGGCGGTGACGATCGATCCGGCCTCCAGCGTTGCGGTGCAGGAGCGGCGCAGGACTCTCGGCATGATCGAGGAGCGCGACCAGGCGGCAGGTGGGGCGGCGGGAAGGCCGCCCGAGGCGCTCGAGAGTGCCCTTGAAGCCGAGCGCCACGAGCGAGGCGTGCGGGTGGGCACCATCACGCCTCCGCCCGACTTGGAGGCGCTATCGAACCAGCCGATCAACCTGATGCTCAACGAGCAGTCAAAGGTGATATTCGAGACGATCGGCAAGCTCGCCGGGATCAACATGCTGTTCGATCCGGACTACTCGGACCAAGAGATCGAGATCGAAATCCGCAACGCGACCCTGCCCGAGGCTCTGGACTACGTCAGCCTGCTCGCGAAGGCCTTTTGGAAGCCCCTCACGCACAACGCGGTGCTGGTGACCAACGACAACCCGAACAAGAGGCGCGAATACGAGGACGAGGTCGTCAAGACGATATACCTCACCAACCTCTCGACACCGCAGGACCTTTCGGAAGTGTCGACCGCGATACGCGGCCTGACGGACATTCGGCGGATGTTCACCGTGAACTCGATGAACGCCATCGTGATGCGCGGGAGCCGCCCTAAGATTGCGATTGCCGAGAAGATCGTCCACGACATGGACAAACCGCGCGCGGAGGTGATCATCGACGTGCTGGTGCTCGAGACCAGCAAGACCAGGAAAAAGACGCTCGGCCTGACCCCGCTGTCCGGAGGCACTAAGGGCCTGCAGTTCCCGCTGACGTTTACCGGCGCGGCCGAGGCGGCTGCGAGCGGGTCCGTGGGGCTGCCGCTCAACCGGCTTGGCGACGTGGGGGTCGGAAGCTGGTCGACGTCCCTGCCGGGGTTCATGCTCTCGGCAATCTTCAGCAACTCGGACACGGAACTGCTGCAGTCCCCGCGCATTCGCACGGCGGACAACCACCAGGCCGATCTCCGCATCGGCGACCAGGTGCCGATCGCGAGCGGCAGTTTCCAGCCTGGTGTTGGAGGCGTGGGGATCAGCCCATTGGTCAATACGCAGTTCCAATTCAAGGATGTCGGTGTCAACATTTCGCTGACTCCCAAGATCCACGCCAACCGGGATGTCTCGATGCACGTTGAGATCGAGATTTCCAACGTCAAGGACGTCGTCGATTTGGGCGGAATCTCCCAGCCGATCATCGGCCAGCGAACGATTCAGCATGACATTCGCGTCCGTGAAGGCGAGGCCAGCGTCATCGGAGGGCTGAACCAGTCCCAGATCTTCAAGACGAGGGCCGGCGTGCCGTTTCTCGGCGAGCTTCCGATTGTCGGGAGGCTGTTCAGCGAGGAGGATGTCCAGCGATTGGAGAGCGAGGTGCTGCTGGTGCTCGTGCCGCACATCGTGAGGATGCCCGGAATCGAGGAAAGCAACCTGCGGACCATCGCGACAGGAACCGAACAGAAATTCGAGTTGCGGTACGAGCAGGCGGGCAATGGCAAGCCCGCATTCCCTCCGCTGGAGAAGGAATCCCCGGCTCCTGCCGAGCCTGCAGCCCTGTCCGCACCCGAAGTCCCCGAAGCGCCCGAGGACGCGCCGGCGCCCCAGCCGGGCCCTGGCCGTGCGGAAGCGTCGGCTGCAGAGCCTGACGCTCGGCCGGCGGAAGCGCCCGCAACCGCCGAGCCCGAAGTGTCGCAGGTGCCGCGGGGTCCGCGCATGTTCCTTGATCCGCCGGCTGCCGAAGTCAGTGTCGGCCAGGAAGTCACGTTGTCATTGATGGTCGGCGGCGCGGTCGCGCTCGCGGAAATGCCGTTGCGCATCCAGTACGATCGGGAGAAACTGCGACTGACCGGAATCGAGAAGGGTCCCTTCCTCGCCGGAGCGGATGCCAGCGACATTATCTTCTCGCGAAGCATTCGGCATGCGAACGGACTGGCCGCTGTCACGATTTCGCGTTTTCGCGGGACCGGCGGCGCAGACGGGCAAGGGGAGCTCGTCACCATGACGTTTGAAGGCCTTGCTGCGGGGCCCGCGCAGCTCCGAGTGTTCGCAACCGGGCCGCGAGACGGGTCCGGCTCGGCTTTGCGGGTCGATCCCTTGGAAGCGGAGATCGCGGTCGAGTAAGAGGCGATGGCGGAACCGACGAGAGTCTTTCGCGGGACGCGTCGAATTGCGAGGCAACTCGCTCCGGGCTCGGGCGAGGCCGGTCTGACGCTAATTGAATTGATCGTGGCCTTCAGCCTGATGCTGATTCTGTCTGTAATGGCGCTGCCCGTCGCCCGCGTCAAGATTCAGCGGGAGAAGGAACGGCGCCTGCGCTACGCGCTGCACGAGATCCGCAAGGCGATCGACCGCCACAAGGACATGGCCGACGAGGGCAAGCTCGGCATGCTGGATCCCGACAATCACGGCTATCCGGAAAGCCTCGAGACGATGGTCGAGGGCGTGCGGATGGATCCTCAGGCCGGGAATCTGGCGCCTGGTGCCGCCGGCATGGGCTCCGGCTTGGGAGGGGGCCAGACGCGAGGCTTGGACACGAGTCGGAACCGTCCGGGGGCCTTCGGATCGAGTCGTGACTCTCCGGCCGCGTTCGGTTCCGGTCGCGACCGGTCCCGGGACGGGGCATTCGGCGGCCAAGGCGATCGCTTCGGCAGAGATGGAGATCCGTTCGACCGGGATGACGAAGGGCCGGAGACGATCCGCTTCCTCCGGTCGATTCCGGTCGACCCCATGACCGGCCAGAAGGAATGGGGCATGCTGTCGATCTCCGACGATCCGCTCGCACGCAGCTGGAGTGGACGCAACGTGTTCGACGTATACTCTCTCAGCGGCGGAATCGCGCTCGACGGCACGCGGTACGGCGAATGGTAGTGGCAGAGCGATCCCGTCGCAAGGCTCGAAACGCGGGCTTCACGCTGTTGGAAATGATGGTCGTGATGACCATCATCGTGACGATCGTGTCGATCGCGGTTCCTTTCTACTCTTCCGCGATCGTTCGGGCGCGCGAGAGCGTCTTGCGGTCGAACCTCTTGACGATACGATCCGTGATCGACCAGTACACCTACGACAAGGAGATCCCCCCGCAGTCGCTCGAGGACCTGGTTAACGAGGGGTACCTTCGGGAAGTGCCGATCGACCCCATCACTAACTCGCGCGATTCGTGGGACCTGATCGTGGAGACCGGTCCGACAGGGGAGTCCGGCTTGTTCGACGTGCGCAGCGGTTCAGACGAAACATCGCTCGCTGGCACGCCGTACAACGAATGGTGATTTCGCGAGGAGCCAGGCTTCGAGGGCCAACCTATAATTAGGGTCTTGGAAAATTCTATGAGTTCATTCGTAAAGGGTCTCCTCGCGGGCGTCCTGCTCGTGTTCGTTGTTACGGGACTCCTTGGCGCTGTCGTCGTCCTCGCAGGCCGGAGCGAGCCCGACATACCTTCGGATTCCGCTCTGGTCGTCCGACTCGAAGGCGGCATTCCAGAACACATCGATGCGGAGCTGCCTGGATTCTTCTCGGGACGGAGCGATGACTCTGGCACAACACTGTACGGCCTGACGCAGGCAATTCGCAGGGCAGCCGAAGACGAGAACGTGAAGGCCCTCGTCCTGCGCTGCAACGGATCGGGAGCGGGCTGGGCCAAGGCTCAGGAGGTCCGCTGGGCGATTCAGGCTTTCAAGGAGTCCGGCAAGCCAGTTTGGGCGTATCTGGCGCTCGCGGGCAGGGAAGGATACTACATCTCCTCCCTGGCAGACCGCGTTGCGATCCAGCCCGAGAGCTTCCTCAACCTGAGCGGTCTGCGCGCCGAAGTCATGTTCTTCAAGGGTGCGCTCGACAAGCTCGGCGTCCAGGCCGACCTGATTCGAAGCGGCAAGTACAAGAGCGCCGGAGAGCCGTTTACGCGCGATGAGATGTCGCCAGATTTCCGCGAGGCAATGAACGTGACGCTCGACGAGTTCTACGGCCAGCTCCTTGATGGAATTGCCAAGGGCCGCGGGCGTGATGCCGAACACTGGAGAGCGATCCTGGACGAAGGGCCCTACACGGTAGCCGAAGCTGAGACCCACGGCCTAGTGGACGACGTCATGTACGAAGACGTGTTCTACGAGCAATTGAGCGAGGCCGTCGACGTCGAGGACGTTCACAGAATCGGCGTGGCCCGGTATGCCGGAAAAGCGGATAGCACGCGCAGCGGCGGCCGGAAGAAGATTGCGATGCTGCACGCGATCGGCAGGATCACGAGCGGGTCCAGCTGGACCGATCCGTTCAGCGGGCAGCACGAGACCCTGGGCGCGGAGACCTTTGAGTCGCAACTCGAGCGACTGCGCGAAGACGACGATGTCGAGGGCGTGATCCTGCGCATCGACTCGCCCGGCGGTGACGCGATTGCCTCGGACCAGATGCTGCACGCCGTTCGCCGGCTTAGCGAGGAAAAGCCGCTCGTCGTCTCGATGTCCACGCTGGCCGCATCCGGCGGGTACTACATCGCGTCTGTCCCGGACGTGCCGATCGTCGCGTATCCGGGAACCTACACGGGATCGATCGGGGTGTTCACGATCCACTTCAACTTGCGGAAGCTGTATGACAAGCTTGGAATCAGCAAGGACATTTTGACGAGAGGCCGTTTCGCGGCCGTCGATTCCGACTACAAGTCGATGACTCCTGCAGAGAGAGAGAAGCTCTCCCGCTACGTGACGGCTATCTACGAAGCGTTCCTGGCGCGGGTTTCCGAAGGCCGGGGAGTCGATGCCAATTCGATCCACGAACTGGCTCAGGGGCGCGTTTGGGTCGGCAACCAAGCTTTGGCCAACGGGCTGGTCGACGAACTTGGCGGCTACGACAAGGCCATCGAGTTGGTGAAGGAAGCAGCCGAGATCGGAGAGGACGAGGCCGTGCAGGTCGTGCATTACCCTCCGCGGCGAACGCTGTTCGAAACGCTGTTCTCGGGAGGCCGTCAAGTCGCCCTGCGGGAGGTGCTGGAGACTCCGCTGCTCGGTGAGGCCTACAGGACTTGGACCCAAGCCCTGGGCTGGGCCCGGCGGCTTCGCGGAGGTCCGATGTACATGGCGCCATACACGCTGAGCGTCGATTAGCATCCCGCCCGCGGCGTTCCTTGCGCCGAGGGAAATCGGAATCTGTCCCGGGCGATATAATGCCCCAAGTGCGGCGCGGTGGCTTGCGTCGCTGCGATCGGGTAGACGGGGGTTAGGAATTGAACGTACAGGCAACCCAGCTTCGGCCTGGCATGGTGATCCGGTATCACGGCGACATCTGCACGGTGCATAAGACGGAGCATCGGACGCCGGGCAACAAGCGCGGATTCGTACAAGCCAAGATGCGGAACCATCGCTCGGGAGCGATGGTCGAGGAGCGGTTCTCATCGGAGGACTTCGTCCCCAAGGTCATGCTGGAATCGCAGGAAATGCAATACCTGTATGCGGACGGCGGGTCGCACCACCTGATGAACACCGAGACGTACGAACAGATCGAGCTGACTGGCGACCAGCTCGGCGACCAGGTGAACTACATGATTGTCGACACCGTCGTGAGGGTGCAGTTCCTCGACGGCATTCCGTTCAATATCGACCTGCCCTCGTCCGTCGACTTGCAGGTCGTGGAGACCGAGCCCGCGATCAAGGGCGCGACCGTGACGAACGTCAACAAGCCCGCGAAGACAGAGACTGGCTTGGTGGTACAGGTGCCTCAGTTCATCAAGCAGGGCGAGTCCATCCGCGTGAACACGGGGGACGGCAGCTACCTCGGCAGGGCCTGAGCGGCATCGCTCTCTCCCTTCAGCCGTCGCGAAGAGCCGATTCAAGTTCTCTCGCGATCGCGGTTACTACCAAGTCCTCGTTAGGCCTGCCGACTATTTGCACGCCAATGGGGAGCCCGTCTGGCGACTTTCCGACAGGAACGCTAGCGGCCGGTGCGCCGAGAAGGTTGAAGACCTGGCTATAGACGAACGCTCCTGGGTAGCCGACCCGTTCCCCGTCGATTGACCACGACCGCTGTCCGTGACGGAAGGCCGGGACCGCCGCGACCGGACAGAGCAGGATCGGGCAGTCTTGCATCTGCTCCAGCAGTTTGAGCCGCATCTGGTCCTGAAGGACCCACCCCATCAACAGATCCCGGTAGCCTGTGGCCGCTTCTTCGTCGTCGGCCGCCATCGCGTCGTACGAGAGAGCGTGCAGGCGGTAGCCATTGGGTACCGAAGACTCGATGAGCGTCTTCAGGCAGATCCCGAACTGCTGCCACCACACTCGGGGGGCCTGCTCCAAGCCTTGGAGCTCAACCCGACTGACGTGGTGCCCCTTTGTTCGCAGCGCCGCCGCGGCATCTTGCACGGCCGCGCGCGTTTCGCGTGTGGCTGGTGTGTCCCATGCATGGTCGAACCAGCCAATCCTCACCTCTCGCATGACGTTCTTGCCCGGCATTTCGAGTAGCATTTCCGGCGATGACGAGATGTCTCCGGGATCGTATCCCGAGGTGATGGCCAGAAACAGGTCCAGGTCCTCGGCAGTTCGGGTGATTGGTCCGACGCCCGCGAGGATTGTTGAAGGCCCGGCGACGGATGGCCAGTGGCCTGTTCTCGGAATCGCTCCAGGAGTGGGCTTGAGCCCGTAGAGGCCGCAGAAGTGCGCGGGCACTCGCACCGAGCCGCCGCCATCGCTGCCGAAACTGCCGGCTGAACAGCCTGCGGCTACCGCCGCCGAGCAACCGCCGCTCGACCCGCCTGGCGTGAATGCTACGTCAAGAGGCGAGTTCGTCCGGCCGTAGATCGCGTTGTCGGTCTCGTATGCCATCAGAAATTCCGGCACGTTCGTCGAACCGATGACGATCGCTCCGTTCATCTTCAGACGGGCGACGAGCGTGGCATCCCGAGTAGCTACTTCCCCGAGCCGCAGGGGTGTCCCGCACTCGTGCCGGAAACCCTTGGCAGAGATCGAGCTCTTGACCGTCAGCGGCACGCCGTGAAGCGGTGCCGCCGGACGACTGCGACGCCACACTCTGTCAGCCTCCGCAGCCAGATCCCGCGCGCGATCGGCTTGCAGATCCGTAATGGCGTTGATTGCCGGGTTGATCTCCTCGGCGCGCTTGAGGTGCGCTTCGACGACCTCGGTAGAGGACAGCTCGCCTCGGAAGATGAGTCGGCCCAGCGCTGCCGCGCCGAGGGCGGTGATTTCTGACATCCCCTCAAATTAGCAGCGGGATAGCCTGGTCCTTCCCGGAGCCACCGAACGCCGCTCCAAGTCACCGCCTTGTACTGAATGGGAGCGTCCCGGGCCGTATGGATTGCCCCATTGGCACGGTATGCTAATAGGCGCCATGAGAATGATCTTCGCCTTCTTCGTTGGCTTGGCATGCCTAGGCTGCGGACCCTCCGGCCCGCCGCCGGAGCAGTTGTTCAACGGAACCGACATGACCGGCTGGCGTCACGTGGGACGGGGAGAGTTCTCAGTGGAGGACGGGGCGCTGAAGACCTCCGGCGGGATGGGCTTGCTCGTGTACGACGGGAAGCCGATCGGCGATTCAGTCCTGCGCGTCTTGTACAAGCCGGAGTCTCCGGATTCGAACGCCGGAGTGTTCATTCGCGTTCCCGAGGCTCCTCACGATCCCTGGTACGCGGTCCATCGAGGATACGAAGTGCAGATCCAGGACTCGGGAGACGAGTTTCACCGCACCGGCTCGATCTACTCGCTGGCACCGTCAAAGGAGTTCCCTCCGAGCGACGACGGCTGGAACACCATGGAGATCTCCATCGTCGGCCAGACCACGCGAATCGAGGTCAACGGAACGCTAGTGAACGAGTTCGAGGGCGGGCAGGACGTGCCCGAGCGGCAGAAATGGTTCGAGCCGCAGCGCGGCCCGCGTCCCGATGCGGGCTATATCGGCCTGCAGAACCATGACGAGAAGTCGATCGTGCATTTCCGAGAAGTCAGCGTCCGGCCCATCGCCAACTAGCGATCCGCCTCCCGGAGGGGGAGCAAGAGCGGGCCTCAGGCCGCCGATTTCCGTCGGGTCACCGACGCCCGCAGCTGGCCGACGCCCTCGATACGCGCCTCGACAGTGTCTCCCGGTTGGATTCTGGCGCCTTTCGGACACCCGGTCGAGAGGATGTCTCCGGGCTCGAACGTCATTACTCGAGTGTGAAACGCCGCGAGGTGCCACGGGCTGTGCTTCATGTTCGAGACGAAGTCACGCGAGAAGACCCGAGAATTGTGCAGCGTCTGGACCTCGAGTGCGCCCACGTCCTCGATCTCGTCGGCCGTCACGATGACCGGCCCGAACGAGAAGAACGTGTCGAAGCTCTTGGATCGCTGCAGGTAGCGCGTGTTGCGCGCCAGTATGTCCAGCGCCGTCATGTCGAGCGCTGTCGTGTAGCCAAACAGAGCCTCCCTCACCTCTTCTAGCGGCACGTCCCGGCAGCGCTTGCCGAATACGAGCGCCAGTTCGCCCTCAGCGTCCACGTCCCGCGAGAGATCCTCGGAAGGCAGCTCGATGGCGCCCTCCGGCTCGAAGAACGACGACGAGGGTTTCATGAAGCTCCCTGGCTCTTCTGGCTGGACTTCGCTCAGATCCTCCGCATGGGACTTGTAGTTGAGGCCGATGCACCAAACCTTCCCCGGTGTCGAGTAAGGAATGCGCAACCGAGTCTCTTCAAGCGGGATCTCGGCTTCGAGGCCTTGCGCGAGCGCTGCCAGCGCCTGCCCCGATTCGGACTTGATCAGCGCGAGCATCTCGACCGGGAAGTCCGCCCCGCGCTTGGCGTTGACTTGGCTCACAGGCAGGATCTTGTCGTCGCGCAGGATCCCCGCCTCGCATGCCCCGGCATGTTCAAAAGTGCAGAGTTTCATCGAAATCTCATCGTAGCCCGATTCAAGGGCCGTCTCGGAATCGCTCGTTTCGCTCGATGCAGGAGCCCCCGAGCATCAGAATTGCTGTTGCTCAGGCAGCGAAGACGGGACTCGAGCAACGCAGCGTCCGGCCTGGCCGAGGTGTCACCCGATCTAGCGAGCGATTAGAACGCTAGTGCCAGGCTAAACTTGAACGCCCGGCCATCGTTGAGAGTGTTTGTGATCTGCCCGAAGTTCGGGGACGTCAACTCGCGGCCCGGTTCGGCGAATTGTGGGTGATTGAACAGATTCAGGCCTTCCGCTCGGAATCGCACTCCCGTGTCCCCAGGCAGCGTCCACTTTCGGGACAGCGCGACGTTGACATTGAAGATTCCGTCCTTGCGAAACGTATTGCGCCCGAGGTTGCCGGACGAGTCAGTGGGTCGGATGAATGCGAACGCTGAGACGGGCAAGAGTCCCGCCGATGTGTCTGGGTCGTCCACGGACCGGCCGAGCAATGTCGCATCGAGCAAGTTCGGCCGGTCTCCGGGCGAGCCGTCCACGTTCCCGAAACCCTGTCCGTCCGAGCCCGCTATGACATCAAAGGGAGTGCCGGACTTCGCCAGGACGACCGAACTCACGCTCCAGCCGCCCGCGATCGCTCTAATTGGCCCTTGATGGGAAGGCACGGTCCAGGTCGTCTTGAGCAGCAGGGCATGCGGCTGGTCGAACGAGCTGACAGCCCTCATCTCCGCGTGCGAATTGAATTCCGACTGGCTTCGTCCGAGCCGGCCCGAGCGGCCCGAAGCGGTGTTCGAGAAATCGTTGCCCAGATCGATCGCCTTGCTCCACCAGTACGACGCCTCCATGCTCAGGCTCTTCCAGTTCGGAACAGTCAGAACGACCTTCGCCGCGTCGAAGTATCCTCTGGAGCCGTTCAGCACCAAGCGGTTGTCGAAGAATCGGGAATTCGGTCGTCGCTGGTTCACGGTGCGAGTGGTCTGCGGCACGCCCGGTATTGGCTGGGCGCGGTTCGTGTACCACAGCGTTAGGAGCTTGTGCGTGCGGCTTCCTACATAGCCGAGATCGATCGTCCAGTCACCACCCAGGCCCAGCTGCCAGTCCAGCCCGTACTGATGGGAATAGGGAGTGGCGAGTTCCGGATCCAGCGAGAAGACGGTGGATCGCCCGGTCCGGTCCAGGCCGGCCGGGTCCAGCCTCCCGAGCGGGCGAACCAAATCGGGGGCCTGCACGGCGATGTTGATGTTCTGCGGAGGGCTGAACCGCGCCTGCCCGTAGGTCACGTCGAAGATCTGTCCGTGGTGGATTCCGTAGGAGCCGCGCCAGACGCCCAGCCCGTTGCCCAGTCGGTAGGCGAAGCCAAATCTAGGCGCTAGGTTGTTGCAGTCGCAGTCGTAAGGAATCGATGTGAGTCCCTGAACCTCGTTCGGGGAAGTCACTGGCTCGTAGCGGAGCCCAATGTCCAGGGTCATGGCGTTCGAGACCTTCCACTTGTCGCCTATGTAGTACTGCATGGCCCAGTTGCGGAACCCTCGGTGGACGTTGCCGATCGCCACGCGGTAGACGCTGGGAGTGCCGAGCCGAATGTTGGTGATTGCGTCTCGACCAAAGTCGTTGCGAAAAAAGAATAGTCCGCGATGGCTTTCAGCCTCCCAACTGTTCACCTGCCTTCGGGTCAATTCCGTCCCGAATGTCCACGTGTGGTCGCCGCGCAGGTGCTCGGCACGCGCCGCGTATGTGAATCGGTTGAGCGCGCGGTCAATCGGGATGTTGGAGCTTGGGCCTAGGAACTCGACGACGAATCCAGTCAGGACCAGCGGGCCCACTGACGACTCTTCGCCGACCAAGAGGCTACCCACCCGCTCGTAACCAACCGTAACATCTGTCGTCGTCGACGAAGACCAACTTCGATTCCACCCTGCCATGGCAAGGTGGTTCTTGGTGGTGGTGTCGGGATTCTGGCCCCCCACTAGCTGGAAGGCATCGACCTTCTGCCCTGTGAAGCCGTACTGCATGGCGATGTGGTCCCGACTGCCCGCCGCCTGTCGGAGCCGGATCGAGCCGCGGTCGTTGTCGATGCTCTGGATGTCGTTGGTGTTCAAGGCCCTTGGGTTGATGTCCGTACGATTCGGAAGCTCGTCCGGGTAGGCGTCCAAGAGCCGCTGCACGTAGGCTCGCCTGTCCGGGTCCGTCGCGAGAGGCGTGCGCTCGTCGGGCGCGGGCACAAGGACGTTGCCGTTGACGTTGCCACGCGATCTCAGCTGGTTCCCTTCGAACGTCAGCGCCGCGCCGCGCCACGCCGTCGTGCCGACCGTGAAGCCAAAGTCGTTGTCGTGCGCTGGGCGCACGCCGCCGGCTTGGAAGAACGAACGTGCGCTGCTCACGCTGTTCTGATGGGTCCAGCGGAGTTCCCCGTGCGCGTTTGCAACCGGAGTGGCAGATGCCTGCTTGAAGCGCCTCGGCGGCTGCCCGAATTCGGCGGCGAAGTACCGGTTCTCGATTCGGAAATCTATGGGAACCGTGGCCGTGGTTCCCATGCGGGTCGTCAGCTCGCGCAGCACGTTGTTGTCGATCAACGTAATTCGCACGTTCTCGTTCCGCCGTCCCTCTCCTTCTTCCGAGTCGACCTCGCCCAGCAAATTGAGATCAGTTCGGTCGACGTCGCCCTCTGCCGAGGATTCTGACGCCGGCGGAGGACGCTCAGTCTCGGGCTCCACCGCTTGCGAAGGCTGTTGGGCCGGCATAGCCGCCGCCGCCACCAGCGCCATCGTCCAGGTTGCGATGATTCCCCTCATTCTTCGGGATTCTCGCATACCGGCCCGGAATCGTCCGCCGTACCGGGTTCAGGTCCCGAGAGTGGCGAGGCTGCGATTGCGGCTCGCGCCCTCGGGCGTGTATGATTCTGGCGCCAGTCGCCGGGCCAACAGGGGGATGCATCCTTGCGGGGCCTTGGACAAGGAGGTCTAATGGACAAACTGTTGAACCGCGTGGCTCTCGTCACCGGGGCAGGACGGGGTATCGGGCGAGCGATCGCGATCGCGTTCGGAACCGAGGGCGCGAGAGTCGCGCTCGCGGCGCGAACTCGGGCCGAGCTCGACGAAGTCGAGGCCGCTGTCCGGTCGGCAGGGGCCGAGGCAATTTCGATCGAAGCCGACTTGGCCGACCGAGCCACTCCCAAGCGGCTGGCTTGCGAAGTAGCCGACCGTCTCGGGCCGGTGGAGATTCTGGTCAACAATGCGGGCGTTGGAGGAGGGACGAAGTTCAGGCCCGTGTCCGATTTCGACGACGATCATTGGCACCTGACGCTCGCGGTGAACCTCACGGCACCCTATCTTCTGACCAAGGCGGTGTTGCCGTCCATGCTGGAGCAGGGAAGGGGGCGGGTCATCACTGTCGCCTCGATCAACTCCAAGCGGGCTTCCTATCACGGCTGCGCCTATGCTGCCAGCAAGCACGGAGTGATGGGCTTCATGCGGAGCCTCGCGCTGGAGGTTGCCCCGGTAGGGATTACTGCGAACTGCATCTGTCCGGGACCAGTAGAGACCGCCATGCTGGAGAAGAGAATTCAATACGACTCCCATCGGCTCGGCCGGTCAGCCGAGGAGCACGTGCGACAGATGACGCCGATGGGGAAGATCCTGGTGCCGGAGGACATCGCACCGATGGCCGTCTATCTCGCATCGGATGACGCGCGCATGATCACCGGCCAGGCTTACAACGTTTGCGGCGGGATGGTCATGCACTAGCCGGCCACCGGAACTCGCCTGACGCAGGAAATCCTCTCGTCCCAGGACCAGTTGGTGGCAGGTCCGCGAGTATCAGGCGTCGGGCTGTAGCCGCCTGATCGCGTCGTAATCGAATTCCAGCCCTAGGCCGGGCTCCTGGGATAGGACGATTTCCCCGCCGGCCATCGAGAACGTATCCGTGAACAGCGGCAGGGCCCAAGGCATGTGTTCGACGATGAGCCCGTTCGGAGCCGCCGCGACGCAATGCGCCAGAATCTCCGGTGCCAGGTGGCTGACGACCGGCTTGTTGAAGGCTTCGGCTAGGTGCGCCGCCTTCATCCAATGGGTGATGCCGCCAACTCGGAGCAGATCAACCATGACGACGTCGACGCTGCCTCGCTCGAGCATGTGAGCGAATGGCGCGATCCCGTAGTGGTACTCGCCGGTAGCGATCGGGGTGTCCAGAGCGTCCGCGATCCGCGCTAGTCCGTCGTAGTCCTGATGATGCACCGGATCCTCGAGCCAGAACAGTCCGCTCTCCTCCATCGCACGCCCCACTCGGATTGATCGATCGACACCCCAGCCTTGGTTGATGTCGACCATCAAGTCGACTTCGTCGCCGACCGCCTTGCGCAGCGATCGCATTCGCCGGATTTCCGCAGCCGGGGATTTCTCCGCACCCATGCGGAACTTCATCGCCCGGAAACCGCTGGCGGCCAGTTCCTCCCCCTTGGATGCCAGCATGGCGGCGTCGTAGTCTCGCCACAGGTATCCGCTGGCGTAGGCGGGAACTCGATTCGACTCGCCACCCAGGAGCCGGTACAGAGGCAGTCCTGCGGCCTTGCCCTTGATATCCCAAAGGGCGACGTCGATCGCGGCGGCGGCCGATGTCACCAGGCCCGCCGGGGCACCGAAGCCGCCGAGGTCCAGCAAGTTCGCGCTCACAGATTCGACCGCGGACGGATCCTCGCCCACCGTCCACTCCGCCAAGGCGTCGACGGTCTCGCGCAAGGGCTTCAGCATCGAGGCATTGACGAAGCCGGAATAGCCGATGCCTTCCACTCCGTCGTCGGTTCGCAGCTCGAGCGTGACGAAGTTGGCGATCTTGGTCGCGATCGATTCCTCTGTCGGATCGGCCAGCATTGCTGGACAGGCGAATTGTGTGCGATAGGACGAGATTTTCATGACGCCACGCTGTTCCCCCAAGCTCGCGGCGCCGTGATCGCGCCGCATCCGTTTCCGCCGATTTCGGCGAACCGGACGGGATCCTAGTTGCCCAATCAGTATACGGTTTCGCCGGTCGGGTCAGGTCCCGCCGACGTGGTTCTGTTCCAGACGAGGCGCGTGCGGTACGAACGGCATCCGGAAGGGATCGGAGGCGTCTCGATGACCAGCATGCCCCCCTCGAACCGAAGATGCCGGACCTGGTCCGTGCCGACCCAGTTCGGATGCCAGCTGCCGAGAACTCGATGCGTGACCGTGCGGGCACGCTCGTCGACAATGTAGGTCCCGTAATACCCGAGGTACCCAAGAAAAGCCGCTCGTGTTTCCTCGGCCGGTGCGCGCCGCGCACTAGTGCGGAGTCGCGGGATGTCCGGTCGCATCAAGTGACCGGTGACGTAGCCGGTTGCCGTGTAGACGAGCAAGCCCTCCGGGGTTTCCCCGTAGGGAAAGTCGACCTCGCCGTCCGACCATCGGACTTCGCAGCTGACAAGACGGTAGGTGCCTTCGATTTCCATGGCGCTTTCACTAAGGCTTGCAGGTCTGGGACGATCGCTCCCAATCCCAGCGCAGGAACGAACCCGCTGCAATCGACAGTTAGGGCAAGCCGGCTCCTGGGACGCCCACCCGAACGGTCTCGACGCGGGCGCTGCGCAGAGCGACGGCCTTGGCAGGCTGCGTGGTTTCCGATGTCAGCACGAACAGAGTGCGTCGATCGGAACCGCCTAGCATGCATGCAATCGCCTTCCGTCCGACACAGACCCGATCGGTGATCTCGCCGCCTTCGCGTACTCGCACTGCAGCCCGTTCCGTGGGAGACGCCACCCAAATGCAGCCCTGCGCGTCCAAGCAGATGCCGTCCGGAGCCATGCCGATCTCCGCCCAGACGCGACGCCGGGAAAGCGAACCGTCTCTCTCGATATCGAATGCTGTGAGCCGACGGCCGTAGCTCTCGCCTACGACTAGCGTACGACCGTCGTCCGCTATCACCGTGCCGTTCGGGAACATCAGGTCCTCGGCCACGACCCGTGCGGTTCCGTCGGGGTCTACGGCGATGAGACTAGCCGGTCGGAAGCTGGCGTGAGCGAAGTGATCGAACCCGAAATGGCCTATATACGCGCGTCCAATTGTATCCACCACCATGTCATTGCACTCGTGGGCAGCGAGACCGCTCAAGTCGGCATGCTCGGCGAAGCCGTCAGGCTCCAGGCGCAAGAGCCGGCGGTCTGTCATGGAAACGACCAGCATCCGTCCGTTCGGAAGCCACCCGAGGCCCGAGGGCCGGTTAGGAACAGTCGCGACTACTTCGGAGACTCCGTCCGCGCCCACGGTCATGACAGCACGGCCGTGCATGTCGGAAAACCACAGCTTTCCCTCGTGCCAGCGCGGCCCCTCGAGGAACGCGCCGCCATCGAGAAGCACTCTTGCCTTCATCAGTCCTCGTTAGAGCAGCGCGGACGGCTCGGAAGCCTCCGGGGCCTCGCCAGTTACCGTCATGTCCCTGCCAGACTTGACTCTCCGGGAGGTCGAGGCCTCGTCAAACATCTGGTCAGCGATCCGAGCCGGCACGGTCACGCGATAGTCACAATACCGTAACGCGGTAGTAGCCAGAACGTAAATCACCTGTCACATCGGATCGATAGCCTCGGTACGACGCTCCCCTCGGGGCAGTGTCCATCCAAAGGAGATTGATGCCGAAACAACGACTCTTCCTGTCCGGCGATGTCGGCTTCGAGGGAGGCGAACTGCGACGCTCTTGCAGCGACACTCTCGACGAGGTGATTTCCAGGCGCATCCTGCGTCGCTCGCTCCTGAAGGGCGGCGCAATGGCCCCGCTCTTCTGCCTGGGCGCGGTCGCGAACCTCAAGGGACACCATGCTGACGAAGGCCTTTCGTTCTCTCCTATCCAGGGCAGCCTGGACGACGAGATCGCAGTGCCCGATGGGTACAAGTGGGCGCCCTTGGCCGCATGGGGCCAGCCCTTGACATTCGACGCTCCGGACTTCGATCCGGACAACCTGGATGCCGCCGCTCAGCGACAGCAAGTGGGATACAACTGCGACTTCGTCGCGTGGTTCGACTACATCCGCAACTCCGGCATTGTCTGTGTAAACCACGAATACACGAATCCTGACCTGATGTTTCGCAACTACTCGGCAGAGAACACAACGCAGGCCCAAGTAGACTACGAGATCGCCGCGCACGGCGTGTCGATGTTTCTCGCCTCCCGCAAGGCGGCTTCCGACGGGCCCAGCTACGGGCTCTACGGCGGCAGCGCCTTCAACCGGCGCATTCACGGAGAAACCCCGATTACGATCTCTGGACCAGTGGCGGGCAACCCGCTTCTGGTGACGGCCTCTGACCAGACCGGCCAGACGGTAAACGGAACGTTCAACAACTGCGGCGGCGGCGTCACGCCCTGGGGCACCTATCTGACCGCCGAAGAGAAGTTCGACCAGTACTTCGCAAACAACAAGGCCGTTTCGCACGAGATGGCCAAGACCGCGAACGATCGCTTCGGCGTGGGAGAGGAAGGCGGCAGGCGCCCTTGGTGGCGCTTCCATCGGCGGTTTGACCTGAACTACGAGCCGAATGAGATCAACAATTTCGGCTGGGTCGTCGAAATCGACCCCTACAGGCCGAAGTGGACTCCGCGGAAGCGCACGGCGATTGGCGGGTTCAAGCACGAGGCCGCGGCTACAACTCTCTCCGCAAACAGGAATGCGGTGGTGTATTCCGGCGACGACGCTCGCTTCGAGTACGTGTACAAGTTCGTCTCGGACGGTGTCTACAACGAAGCGGACCGCGAGAGCGCCAAGCAACTGCTCGACAGCGGGACGCTCTATGTCGCGAAGTTCAACGATGACGGGTCCGGCGAGTGGCTGCCGCTCGTCTACGAGAACGGCTCGCTCAATGCCAGCAACGGATTCACGAGCCAGGCGGATGTTCTGCTCTTCGCGCGGCAGGCGGGAGACTTGCTGGGAGCGACCAAGATGGACCGCCCCGAGGACATTGACATCAATCCGATCACCGGCAAGGTCTACGTCGCTCTAACTAGTGCCTGCGGCGGAAGTCCGTATTTCGTTGATATCCAATGGGTTTTGGCGATTTCCGGCGGGTGAAGATTCTGCCGGGAGGTCAGGATTCGCCGGAAATCCCACCGATTCGAATGGATTCGTGCAGATCTTCGCATTTTGGAGATCAGGAGTCACCGAAGCATGAATACAAGATGCTGTATGATCGATTCGCTCCAAGGATGACACCCCGCCCAGATTTCGGGGGTTTTGTCGCAGGCACTAACTAACAACACACGGCGCGAGCCCGGCAACGACAACGGAGCGACGACATTCACTTGGGAGATCTTCATGCTGTGCGGCGATCCCGCTGACGAGGCTCAGGGAGCCTATTTCGCGGGCTTTGACACCAGCCGCGTGCGCAAGGTCGCGAACCCGGACAACTTGGCCTTTGACCAGCACGGCAACCTCTTGATCGCCACCGACGGGCAGCCGAGGAGGGTCGGCATCAACGACGGCATCTTCTTCGTGCCAACGGAAGGTCCCGAGCGGGGCTACAACCGCCAGATCTTCAGCGGAGTCGTGGGAGCCGAGTGTGCGTCGGTGATCATGAACTCCGCGCAGGATCTGATGCTGGTATCGATCCAGCACCCTGGCGAGGGCGGAACCCGCGAGGAGCGAGTCTCGACCTTCGGCGGACCGGTAGTCAATCGGCCGACCGTCGTGGCGGTCACGCGGATGCAGGCCCCGTACCGGATCGGCGCGTAAGCGGCATTACCGGGCGGCGGGTCGTCCGCCGCCCGGACAGTCTCGCGTCAATCCGGAGAGCCGACACAGGTCTGCTATCACCGCCATGAGAATCAGATTGGCACGTTCCGAAACGCAGCCACGGAATCCTTGCTGCAAGATCTGGCGGCTGGCCGCTACGCCGTGAGCGACGCTCCGGCGGATGGCAAGCGGGGCCGTTCGCGCAAGATAGGACGGAGCGTGGGGCACCGTGCCAAGTACGGCCCGCTTGCGGGCATCGTCGGTCCGAACAAGAAGATGAGACATCAACAACAGTGCTGATCGGAACGGGAGAGACTGTAGCCACGGCTGCGCCCATCTTTGGAGTTTCGGCCCAGTCTAGGGCTATGCCGTAGCCGATTCGCTCCGCGTTAACCGCCTGAATCGGCGATTGTATCCAAGACAATGCCGATGACAACGCCGTGCAATCTCTTTATGTTCTTGTTTGGCCTGATTTCGAGCCCCGCCCTGAATGTGCTGACCACGTGCTGTCCACTAGTGTTGACAGATTGCCTCGCATGCGATATCATCGGGCTGTGTTCGTCCGGCGCGTCGAAACTCGCTCCAAAGGCTCCGCCAGCGGTGTCGCTTACCGCTTGGTCCACTCCCAGCGCCAGGGCCCCAAGGTCCGCCAGCTGATCCTCGCCCATTTCCGTAGCGGCCTCGAGCAACGCGTCCCCCAAAGCCACTGGAAGCAGCTCGCCGCCGCCATCAAGGACTCTCTCACCGGACAGGCCCGCCTGCCATCCGCGCCCGCAGCCGACCCTGAAACTCTCGCTCTCGCCCAGCGCATCGCCACCGAGGCCGCCGTCATCGCCCCCCTCGTGCGCAGCCGCCTCCGCGACGCCGGTTACGACCTCGGCTTCCGCATCGCCGACGACACTCCGCCCCAGCCGCCGACCGAATCCCCGCTCGCCCTGCTGCCCTCCACCCTGCGCCACACCAACACGCGCGAGGCCGGTGCCGCCCGCCTGCTCGACCTGCTGGCCCGCGAGCTCGGCCTGCGCGAGTGCCTCCTCCAGTGCGGCCTGCGCCCCCGCCACGTCCGCCTGGGCCTCGCCCAGATCCTGGCCCGCGCCCTGCATCCGGGCAGCGAGCGCGAGACCCTGCGCTGGCTGCGCGAGGACTCCGCGCTCGGCGAACTGCTCGGCCTCGAGCCCGCCGATCTCTCCTCCAACTCCCTGTATGTCGCCGCCGACGCCCTTTGGAAGCACCGCGACTCCATCGAGCGGGCCTTGTTCGACCGCGAGCGCGACTTGTTCGGCCTGCAGCCGCGCATCGTCTTCTACGACCTCTCCAACACCTTCCACACCGGACGGCCCCGGCATCGCTACGCCGCCCATGGACGCTCCCAGCAGAAGCGCCACGACTGCCCGCTGGTCAGCTTGGGGCTGCTGCTGGACGGGCAGGGCTTCCCGCGCCGCTCGGAGGTGCTGGCCGGCAATGTGGGCGAGGCGGGCACGCTGCAGGCGGCGATCGCGCGGCTGGACAGGGTCGCGGGCGAGCGCCCGACGGTGGTGTTCGATGGCGGGATCACGAGTGCGGCAAACCTAGCCTGGCTGCGGGAGCAGGGCCTGCACTGGATCACGCTCGAGCGGCGGCGCAAGCCGGCCCCGGAACGCGAGCCCGACACGGAGTGGGAGAGCGCTGGCGGTCACGAGCTGAAGATCTGGCGGCTGGCAGCGACGGAGGCCGGCGAGGCGGAGGCCTCCGCACAGGCAGCGGCGGGCGGGGAGGCGCGCCTGTGCGTGTGGAGTCCGGCCCGGGACAAGGACGAGCAGTCGCTGCTGGATCGCAAGCGGGAGCGCTTCGAGGCGGCACTGCGCTCGCTGCACGCAGGGCTGAGCGTGAAGGGCCGGCTGAAGGCCTTCGACAAGGTGACGCGCAAAGTCGGGCGGATCGAGGAGACGCACAAGCTGGTGGCGTGCCAGTACACGGTGACGGTGCAAGCCGGGGAGAAAGGCAAGGCCGCGGCGGTGCAATGGGAGCCGAACCAGCGGTACCGGGAGCGCGACCGGGTCCAAGGCACGAGCCTGCTGCGCACGAGCCGGGTGGATTGGGACGACCAGCGGATCGTGCGGGAATACTGCCGCCTGGCCGACATCGAGGCGACCTTCCGCTCGTTCAAGGACGAGCTGGGCCTGCGCCCGATCTACCACAGTCTAGGCGAGCGGGTCGCGGGACACCTGTTCCTGACCGTGCTGGCGTACCACCTGGTGCACGCCTTGCGCTATCGCCTGCGTGCGCGAGGGATCAGCTGGAGCTGGAAGTCGATCCGGAATCGGATGCGCACCTGGATGCGGCTGACCACCACGATGCGGACGGCTCAGGGGAAGGTTTGGAGCCAGCGCCAGGACGTGGACCCGAATCCGGAGCAGGCACGCATCGCCGCCGCTGCGGGGCTGAGCTTCCGACGCCACCCCCGCACCGTGCCCGTGGATCAAGGCAAGATCCAAACGGACCGAGAAAGCGAGGCAAGTCCCAGCAACAAAGTGTAGTGCCTTCAAATCCACTTGGCGGAATTCTTGGTCAATAGAATCAATGACTTACAAATGTGAATCACCGATTTTCATTTCCAATATAGAGACCTAATTTTGGCGATAAAGCCAAGCACGAGCGACGCCCCATGGGATTCATGATCGGGAAGCTCCGTTAAAGACGAGTTGGCGGTTGCCCAGCCAGGGGATGCGCGTGGTGCCGACGGTCTGGAGGGCCTCCAGCAGGGCGGGCAGGTCCCGTTTCTTCTTCAGCGAGACGGTGCACAGGTCCGGTGTGAGGGAGATGTCGGCGGCGGTGCAGAGGAGCTTCTCGTAGAGCGAGCGGGCGGTGAGCTGGCGGTAGCCGGGCGGAAGATCGAGGGCGAGCAGGCGCAGGAGATTGTAAGCGAGGACGGTCATGGCAAGGTCGAAATCGACCTTGATGACCATGGAGGAGGAGAGGAGGTGGAAGAAGGCGAGCTGCTCGGCAATGGATTGCTCGACGAGCCAGCGGCGGGCGTAGCGGCGCAGGATGGCGGCAAGGCTGGAGTCGAAATCGTTGGTGAGCAGCAGGGAGGGGCGCCGGTGTTCGCCGCGCAGGATGGTGATCTGGCGCAATTCGCCGCCGAAGTCGCGCAGCGCGACAGTTGCGTCGTGGGCGGTGACCAGGCGCGTGCCCGAGGCAGCGGGGACACGGATGCTGCGCAAGGAGGACTTGTCGAGAGCGCGCGCGTTGGCGAGCAGGCGCTTGCCGCGGCGGCGGACGGTGACGAACAGGATGCCTTCCTGGTCGAGGCGGGCGAGGCTGGCGTAGGTGGTGAAACGGCTGTCGAAGACGAGGTAGCGGATGGGCGGGCCGTGGCGGCGGGAGAAGTCGAGGAACTCGAGGGCGGTGCCGGCGCTGGTCTCATTGCGGACGCTGCTGGCGTCGGCCTGCAGGAGCAGGCCGGAGTCGGGGTCCTGGGCGAGGGCGGCGGAGATGCTGACGAGGGAGCGGCCGCGAGTGCCGGACCAATGCCTTTGCAGGGTGGCGTCATCGCCCCAGTGGGGCAAGGTGGTGAAATCGAGGTTGGCGGAGTCGCCGGCGAGGCCCTTGGCGGTCCAGATGGAGGCGAGGGCACCGAGCAGGCGCTGGTTCATGGCGCGCGTGGTGCGATCGGAATACGAGGAAAGCGAGGCGGTCTTGGGCAGGACGTTGAGGCCGGCGAAGAGGCCGAGGCCGCGATCCATGCACCACAGGTCGTCGGCGCTGTAGCGGCGGGCATCGGAGAGCTTGAGGGCGACGAAGGCGAGCACCGACTGCAGGGCCGGCAGGGTGCGGGTGCCGGGGTAGCCGGCCTCGGCGATCGCGGTGTCGAGGCCGTAGCGGCGGATCCAGGGCAGCAGGCAGAGCGTGCCGGCGGCGCGCTCGGACTGGAAAGTCTCCTCCGCGCGCGGGTCGAGCAAGACGCTCGCGGGAGCGCGCAGGCGGGGCGCGGGTGCGGCGGGGCAGGCGCTGGAAGCCCTCCTCGCGCAAGACATGCCCGATCGCGCGCAGGCTGGGAGCGTCGCGCAGTTCGGCGTCGAGGCGGGCCTTGATGTCGGGCAGGGACAGGTTCGCCTTGCGCAATTCGATCACGCGCTGGCGCACGTCCGGCAGCGGCAGGACAGGAACGCGACCGGGGGCCTCGGGTGGTCGGAAGAAGAACGCGGCCTGGTCGTCCAGACGGCGGAAGTCGCGGGTCATCGCATAAACCGAGCCGATGGCATAGCCGAAGCGCCGGGCGACGGCCTCGGCGGAGAGGCCCTCGAAGCAGAAGGCGCGCAGGACTTCGTACCGCCGTTGGAGCGGGTTGGCAGGCTGGGCAAAGAATGAGGCGTCGGACTGGGAGGACATGGCGGGTGCCTGATTTAGGTTATCATATCGAATATGAAACAACTATAGCAAGTTAACTAAACACAAATCGGGTTCCGGGCCATCAGCACAGAAAGCATGCGGGATCCGGCACTTGCAGCCATTTCATGTCGCGCTGTCGGCTGCGGGGGCATGTTTTAGGCCCAACCGGGATGTCGCCTGAGCCAAGAATCGCTTGGCGTGCACCTAACCTTCGCCGAACTCGAGAAATCCGTAAATCACTCAATTCAGGGATGTTGTGCGATCGGCGATCGATCTCAGGCCAGTCTGCGCACACCAGAATTAGGGTCTAATCGGAAATGAAAATCCGTGTGAATTGCAAAAAACTCCAAAGATGGGTGCGGTCTCATACGTGGTCACGTTGAACAAAGCCGGACATCTCGCGGAATCGGTCATTCGAGCGGTCGGAAGCTTCGATTGGTGGGCAATTTCAACCGACTCCCAGCCAGCCTTCGCCGCCGCCGGGCCTTGGCACGTTGCACACCGGCTCTAGCGCTGTTCGCTACAAATCCGAGCGGCCCTGCCAGATCACGACCGGCTTGCGGGCCGCCCGTGTTTCGTCCACCTTGCTTGTACGCGTGGTGACCGGAGCCTCGAGAACCAAGGCGGGATCCGTTTCTACTTCTTCAGCTATGGCCTGCATGGCCGAAACGAACTCGTCTAGCTCGTGCTTGCCCTCCGTTTCGGTCGGTTCGATCATCAAGGCGCCGCGGACGATGAGTGGGAAGCTCACGGTATATGGGTGGAAACCGTAGTCGATCAGGCGTTTCGCGATATCCCCTGTCTTCACTCCATGCTTCGCTTGCCTTGCGTCGCTGAAGATGCATTCGTGCATCGAAGGGGCTCCGAACGGCAAATCGTAGTGCCCCTCCAAGCCCTTTCGGATGTAGTTTGCATTCAGAACTGCGTCTACGGTGGCATTGCGGAGACCTTCGCCGCCATGGGCCAGGATGTACGCCAGAGCTCTCACCAGCACACCGAAATTCCCGTAGAATGCCCGGACTTTGCCGATCGACTGCGGGCAGTCCCAGTCGTAACGCAGCCCCACTGATCTTTCACGGATGCGAGGAACGGGCAGGAACGGCTCGAGGTGAGCCCTGACGGCGACCGGTCCGGCGCCGGGGCCGCCGCCCCCGTGCGGCGTGGAGAACGTCTTGTGGAGGTTCAAGTGCATGACGTCGACACCAAATTCGCCCGGGCGAGCGACTCCGACCAGCGCGTTCATATTCGCGCCATCCATGTACAGTTGAGCTCCGCGGCGGTGAAGGATTTCCGCGACTGGCGCGATGTCCTGCTCGAAGATGCCTAACGTGTTGGGATTCGTGACCATGAGCGCCGCGACGGACCCGTCAACGGCCGCCTCAAGCGCTCCGACATCGATCATGCCGCGTGCGTTAGACGCGATCTCCAAAACGTCGTACCCAGCGATGGCCGCCGTCGCTGGATTCGTGCCGTGCGCCGAGTCGGGGATCAACACGACCCGACGGGCGTCTCCGAGGGATTCCAGGTACGCCCGCACCAGCAGCAGGCCGGTCAGCTCGCCATGTGCGCCTGCGGCGGGCTGCAGCGTGACCGCGTCCATCCCGGTGATTTCAACCAGGTACTGCTCTAGCGTCCTCTGGATGTGCAGCATGCCCTGCGCAAGGGATTCGGGCTGATACGGGTGCGCGTCGATGATCCCCTCGATGCGAGCGACCGCCTCGTTGAGGCGGGGGTTGTACTTCATCGTGCAGGACCCCAGCGGGTACAGCCCGAGATCAATCGCGTAGTTCCATGTCGAGAGTCGAGTGAAATGTCGGATGACCTCCACTTCGCTCACCTCGGGGAAGCCCTCGATGTCGGCTCGAAGATTTTCGCTACCGAGAACTTTCCTAGGGTCGATGGCCGGCACGTCAAGACCGGGCAATTGGTAGCCAATCTTCCCCGGAGACGAGCGCTCGAAGATCAGCGGCTCCTCCAGCGTTGGGTGGGGGCGCACCCTACTCATCGGCTGCCTCCCGGAAGCAGTTCGTGTAGAGATCCATCGCCACTCGCGATACCGTCTCCGTAGCGCAGACCAGCAAGGCTCCCTCGAGTTCCGGATAGAACCGGCCCAAGTCGAGACCTCCGACGATCTTCGACTCGAGAGCGAGTTGGTTGACCTCGCTCCCTGACTTTCCGCGAGGACGCACGACGAACTCGTTGAAGAACGGGCCCGAGAAAGGCAATTCGGCACCGGCGGACCGGAGAGCGTCTGACAGAAAGTGTGCCTTGGCTAGGTTTTGCTCAGCGAGCTCGCGCAGCCCCTGCCTCCCAAGCAGTGTCATGTAGACCGTCGCCATCAATGCGACCAAGGCTTGATTCGTGCAGATGTTTGAAGTCGCGCGCGCCCGCCGGATGTGCTGCTCTCTGGTCGCCAGCGTCAGACAGTATGCGCGCCGGCCTTGCGAGTCCAGCGTCTCCCCGACGAGTCGGCCAGGCATCTGGCGAATATGCCTTGTCTTGGTCGCAAGTATGCCCACGTAGGGCCCGCCGTAGCTGGGCGGATGCGCGAACGATTGCAATTCACCGGCCACGATATCTGCCTCCTTCGGAGGGGCGAGCAGCCCTAGAGAAGCCGCTTCCGAGACCACCACCACGAGGAGAGCACCGTGCCGGTGGACTAGTTCAGCCACCTCGCGGACCTGCTCCACGATCCCGAAGAAGTTCGGGGACTGAACGATCACCGCTGCCACGTCCGCGGAGAGCTTGGCGTTCAGATCCAAGAGGTCCAGCTGGCCAGTGCGCGGGTCGCATGCGACTGTCTCCGCTGGCAGGTTCTGGTGCTTGTAGTAGGTATCGAGCACTTGGCGGTACTCGGGGTGAACGGTCCGCGCCACGAGCAATCGCTCTCGCCGGGTAATCCGCACCGCCATCATCCCGGCTTCCGGCACCGCTGTTGAGCCGTCGTACATCGATGCGTTTGCCACGTCCATGCCGGTGAGTTGGGCGACCATCGTCTGGAACTCGAAGATCGTGGTCAGGATCCCTTGAGAAATCTCCGCTTGGTACGGCGTGTAAGCCGTCAGGAATTCTCCTCTCGTGGCGATGGCGTCGACGACTACCGGTCTGTAGTGGTGATAGGCGCCGGCACCCAGGAAACACGCGTATCCTCTCGAGCTCTCGCTGGCACGGGCCTCGAAATAGTCGTGGATCTCGTACTCCGACTGGCCATTCGGAATTGCCAGAGCTTCCTTCTGCCTCAGTGCGGCCGGAATGCTGGCGAATAGGTCGTCGGGCGAGTCCATGCCCAGCTCGGCGAGCATTTCCCCGCGTTCCGCTGGGGATTTGGGAAGGTAACGCAAGCCGGGATCCCTCGGCTATCCGGCGGTTTCGGCCGCGACATACTCCGCGTACTGCTCGGCCGTCAGCAGGGACTGAACCTCGTTGCGATCGTAGAGCGTCATCTTCACCAGCCACCCTGCGCCGTGGGCGTCCTCGTTGATTCTCTCCGGAGCGTCCATCAGTTCCGCGTTGACGTCCGTGACGTCGCCGCTGATCGGCGCATAGATGTCAGAGACCGCCTTCACCGATTCGACCGCGCCTAGCAGCCCCTCCGATTGCAGCTTGGCGCCGACGGCGGGGAGTTCGACGAAGACCACGTCGCCGAGCTGGTCCTGAGCGTGATGCGTGATGCCGACCGTCGCCACGTCTCCATCGATCTTCACCCACTCGTGCTCGCGGGTGTAGCGGTATTCCGCCGGGTATTCCATAGGTCTCAGTGCCTCTTACGCTGATAGAACGGTAGCGGGACGATTTCCGCGCCGACCGCCCGTCCGCGGATCTCGATGTGAATCGGCTGGCCGTCCCGACAGTATTTGACCGGCAGCATGCACAGGCCGATGTTCGTGCCTAGGTGAGGGGCTGGCGAGGCACTGGTAACGCGACCGGCGTCCTCGCCATCAACCAGCACGGGGTAGCCGTCGCGCGCGATCCCGCGCCCTCTCATTTCGAATCCCGCTATCTTTCGGCCGATGCCTCCGGCTTTCTGGCGGGCGAGCACCTCTCGACCGCAGAAGGCCGGCTTTCCGAGCTTGACGATCCAGCCGAGACCCGCCTCGTAGGGCGTGGTTTCGGCGTCGATCTCGTGGCCGTACAAGGACATCGCCGCCTCGAGCCGAAGCGTGTTGCGGGCGCCTAGCCCGCAAGGCCGGATCGATTCGCCCCTCCCTGCTTGCAGGATGGCCTGCCACGCATGCTCTGCCGCCGCAGGAGGGAGATACACTTCGAAGCCATCCTCTCCGGTGTAGCCGGTCCGGGCAACCATTGCTGGAATGCCGGCAAAGTCGCCGTGCGCGAACCAGTAGTATCGCATCCCTGCAAGGTCGAGGTCAGTGAGCCGGCTTGCGACAGCGAGGGCCTTCGGGCCTTGGATCGCTAGCTGCGCGTATCGCTCGCTCGCGAAGTCGACTTCCGCGTCGAATCCGTTGTTGTCGCGGAGCCAGGCGAAGTCTGCAGCTTGGTTCGAGGCGTTGACGCAGAGGAGGTAGCGGTCGGAGGCGACCCGGTGGACGAGTAGATCGTCGACGAACCCGCCTCGAGGGTTGAGCAGTCCGCTGTACTGGGCTTGGCCATCGCGAAGGCTCGCAGCCCGATTCGAGCAGAGCGAGTCGATCAGCTCCACGCTTTGCGGACCGCGGACCTCGATCTCGCCCATGTGGCTCACATCGAAGAGACCGACTCCTGATCGCACCGCCTTGTGCTCGGCCACGATGCCGTCGTATTCGACGGGCATGTCCCATCCGCCGAAATCGACCATGCGCGCCTTTGACTCGCGGTGGACGCGATTCAACGGGGTTTGCCGAAGAGCTATTTGGCCACCGGAATCAGCCATGACGCCGAGCCACCGCCGCTCTCGAAGGCGGCCGGAGGGAACGAATCGTTAAAGTTAACACCCGCTCCGTACACTGTCAACTTGCCTTCGGTTCGAGCGCGGACTCAGGTTGATGCGCCCCGCCGAAACCTCCGAAATTCGTGCCGGAAGCGGCCGTTTTCGCCTCTGCGGGGCCGGTTAGGCACCGGTTCGACGCATCGAAGCCGCGTTCCGGGTTCTGCGAGGCGGGAAGCGATTCCCACCTTCGGCATTTTCGATCTGTTGTACCGCTTGCGGAATTGGCGTAGAGTAACGGGAGGCCGACATCGTGTCTGGACACGCATCATGCTTGGTTCTTTGTTGCTGGCTGGCTTCTGGGCTACTGCAGGCCGACGAATTTCAATCCGAGATCCGCCCGGTCTTGGTGGAGCACTGCCAGGCGTGCCATTCCCAGGATTCGGAGAACAGGATCCGCTTCTTGGAAGCGGAATCGGTCGCTGATATCTCTAGTGACAGGAGCCTTTGGCGAAACGTTGCGATGCAGTTGCGAAACCGGACGATGCCGCCGGCCGGACAGCCCCCGCCGGAGAAGGATCGGTTCCGTGTTGCGTCTTGGATCGACGAGACCCTGCGGGCCACAGCTTGCGACCTCGGCGAGTACGCGGGACCCGTGGTAGTGAGGCGGCTGAATCGCTCGGAGTACCAAAACACCGTGCAGGACCTGTTCGGGTTGCGGATCGAAGTCGCGGAATTGTTCCCGGTCGACGGGTCAGGAGGCGAAGGCTTCGACAACAACGGCGAGACCCTTTTCTTTTCCCCTCTGCTGGCAGAGCGCTATCTCGAGGTTGCCGAGCACATGCTGGACCAGGTGATCGTGACGCCTCCGCTGGGCCGCGCGTTCGTGGCGAGGGACCTGCTTCCGGGCCGCCAAGCGGACGAGCACGACTCCGTGCGGATGGTCCGAGGAGACTCGGTCAGCCGCACTGTTTCTTTCTACGAGGACGGCGACTACGTCGTAAGCGCTTGGATTCGATCCCCGTCTGCAGACGCGAATCCCGTGGCCGAAATCCGAGTGGACGGAACGGTAGTGGGTCAGGTCCAATTCGGCTGGTCCGCTGCCGAAGCGACCGCGCGCAAGAAGACGATCACTGTCAGCAGCGGCGAGCACGAGCTTTCCTTCGTGGTGAGGGACGACAGCCCGCCGTTGCGCCTGGTGTCGCTTGATATCGATCAGGAGCGAACCGCCCCTGAGCCCGCCCGGCTCGCCGCGCATTTCCGGCTGTTCGGTAGTCAGCCTGGACAAACGGTCCTCGCACCCCGGATCACGGCGGCGCGGCTGCTCCGCCGATTCATGGCGCGTGCGTTTCGCCGACCGGTCGAAGATGGCGAGGAGGCGCAGTTCCTGGCTTTGTTCGACCGCGCACGCGGTCGGGGCGATCCTTACGAGGCTGCCGTCAAGCTCGCGCTCAAGGCAGTCTTGGTGTCTTCCGATTTCCTGTTCCGCATAGAGTCCGTGCCGGAGGCGCCCGGGCTGCATCCGCTTTCCAGCCATGAGCTGGCGACGCGTCTGTCGTACTTCCTTTGGGGATCGATGCCAGATCCAGAGTTGAGGTACTTGGCCGACTCTGGGCGGCTTGCCGATGACGGCGTTCTAGCAGCTCAGGTGGACCGGCTCCTCGACCACCCTCGCTCTCGCTACTTCGCTAGGACGTTCATCGGTCAGTGGCTGGGGACGAAGGATGTTGGCGGGCGTGTCGCGCCTACTCTGAACGAAATCCAGCACTTCTACACGCCCTTGATCGCGGCCGACATGCGCGAGGAGCCCGTGCTGCTGTTCCAGCGCATGCTTGACGAGGATCGAAGCCTGCTGGAGTTCGTCAATGCAGACTACACTTACCTGACCGAGCGCCTTGCGCGGCACTACGGCATGTCCGACGCGGTGCGGGGGAACGACTTTCAGTTAGTGGCGACCCCCGGAGGTCGTCGCGGCGGCCTGCTCGGTCTCGGCGCCGTGCAGGCGATGAACGCAGCCTACAAGCGCACCAGCCCTGTCCTGAGGGGTGTCTGGACGCTCGAGACTCTGCTGGGAACGAAGATTCCGTCGCCTCCACCAGAGATACCGGCCTTGGAGAGCGAGGAGACGAAAAAGCGCAATCTCACGGTCCGCGAAATGCTGAACGAGCACCGCGCGAGCCCGACTTGCGCGGCCTGCCACGACGTGATCGATCCCATCGGCCTCGGTCTCGAGAACTATGACTGGCTGGGCCGCTGGCGCGAGGTCGGCGATGACGGTCGTCCGGTTGACGCGTCGGGCGTGCTGCCTTCCGGCGAAGCGTTCGACGGACCGGCGGAACTTCGCAGGCTGTTGCTGGAACGGAAGGACGAGTTGCTCCGGCACGTTACCCGCAAACTGCTCGGATACGCTCTCGGAAGGACTATTTGGGATCTGGATCATTGCGTGATCGAGCGGATTGTACGGGAACTGCAGCCTTCGAATTTCGGTACTCGCTCGCTGGTCCGCAAGATCGTGCTTAGCAAGCCTTTCAGATTCACGAACGTGGAGTCAGCTGAAGAGCCAGGGGCTTGACGGGGCGAGTCCGCGCGAGGGATGCGGCTCGACGCGGGCATCCAGCTGGATTCATCGGATGATCCGTCTTTCGATGGCATTGCATTCTTATTCTTCTGGTTGGCGGGTCGACTCGAAACCATGTGTCGGTCGATTGTGGCAAGCACTTCCTCTATCCGGCCTTTCAGTCGCCGGACGACCGCACGGACCTAGGTCGCGAGAAACCGAAGTAACCGTTCGAAGCCGCACTTCCGCCGTCGTCGGCAGGAAGGATCGAGGGAATCGCTCTGCGTCACTGTCGCCGGAGCGGTGTGTCCGGGAGAGCGTTGCTCGAAATTCATCACGCCCCGGGGCTGGTCGGCCCGCGGCAGTCAGGCAAGACCACCCTAGTGCGAGTGATCGCTGCAGCGGACTGCGAGGAGGCGTTCTTCGACTTGGGACGGGCAGCCGAGCGGCACGGGTTGGAGGCCAGCGAACAGGCATTGTCATCGCTCGCCGGCTTCGTTGTCATCGACGAGATAGAAAGGCAGCAGGAGCTGCTCGAAGCGTTTCGGGCGAGCGAACCTCTTGAGTGCTCCTTCGGGAAGCGAGACGGCGACAGCGTTGCGGAGGGCTACGTGCTGGTCCGTCTGCGCGGCACGGCTAGCGGGTGGCCAGGCGGACGAGGCCTCCGCTCTGCCCGCGAAGACTAGGGCAGCGTGACGGGAATCGAATTCCACGTCCAATAGGCCACGGGCAGGTGGCACCCGCATTCTCGACGGGCAGTGCTGCGCGCGCAGGAACAGTCCTCCCGGTTCCCGGCCCATTCCAAACCTGCGAGCCCGGTGGCTATGTATCGTGCACGACACAACCCGCAAATGGCAAGGACTGAGGACCACGCCGGGCATCGTGCAGCTGAATCGTCGCCCTACGCGCGTGCTCCATGAATAAGTGCGTTCACCACTGGTTTCATGGTGTTCGGATGCCGTGATGCATTCCTATACTAGGAGCGCCCATGCTGCACGTTGGCGCTGCTAAGGACACCGAGCAAAACCTGCTCGACAAGAAATCAACGACCACCCACGAGCGAGTCGGTCCGCCTGACGGCAACCGCCATCCGTCTCGATGGGCAGTCCCGCCGAACGAGCGGAATCGCCTGTTTGCTCTTTGGATCGTCCTCTCAATTCTCCTGGTCGGGGCGTCCGCGCAGGCTCAGCAAGTCGGCGATCAGCATGCGGAGCGCATGGCTCGTGGCCTTGAGGTCTTCCGGAACGACGTCCGTCCCCTGTTGGTCAGCACCTGCCTTGCGTGCCACGGAGACGGACAGGTTATGGGAGGCCTCGACCTGACCTCGCGCGGCTCCTTCGTCGCTAGCGGGAAGGTCGGCATGTCAGCCGAGTCGAGCGCGCTTGTCGCCGTCTTGCGACACGAGCGAAAACCCTTCATGCCCTTCGGCCAGGACAAGCTGCCCGATGCGAAAATCGACGCGGTCGCTCGCTGGATTGACCTCGGCGCTCCGTACGACCAGCCCCTAGGTGGTGGCTCCGGCCCAGAAGACACGCAAGCGGGTGAAGACTCCCAGTTCTGGTCATTCCGGCCGCTCGCGGATCCCGATCCCCCGGCGGTTGCTGACGAGGCGTGGGTTAGGACGCCAGTCGACCGGTTCATTCTGGCAAAGCTCGAAGGCGCCGGAATCGCGCCGAATTCGCCCGCGAGCCGCCGCACGATGATTCGACGTGCCTCGCTCGACTTGCTGGGGCTGCCGCCGAGCCCGGAGCGCGTCGAGGAATTCGCCCACGACTCGGAGCCCCGTTCGTATGAGCGCCTGATTGACGACCTTCTGGAGTCGCCGCACTTCGGCGAGCGATGGGCGCGTCACTGGATGGACATCGCGCGCTTCGCCGAGAGTTACGGCTTCGAGGAGGACTACGACCGTCCGTTCGCGTACCACTACCGGGATTTCGTGATCAAGGCATTCAATCGTGACATGCCTTACGACCGGTTCGTCAGGCTCCAGGTGGCAGGTGACGAATTGGAGCCGGAGAATCCGCTCGCGCTTGTGGCAACCGGATTCATGGGACACGGACCGTTTCCGACGGAGATCACAGAGGCGGAATTCGAGACGTCGCGCTACGACGAACTCGACGACATGATCGGCACGCTCGGGACCGCGATGCTTGGGCTGACGGTAGGCTGCGCCCGCTGCCACGACCACAAGCACGATCCAATATCAGCTCGCGACTACTACCGGATGGCAGCGATCTTCGGTCGCACGACCCGAACCACCATCGAACACGATCCAAACCCCGGGCAGTTCAGGAGGGAAAAGAGCAAATGGGAAGTCCGGCGAAGCCAGCTGCGTGAGGAACGAAAGGAAATCGAGCGCAAGCTGGGCGGCGAGGAATTCGAGCAGTGGCTCCGAGATGGCGCGCCTGGCTCTGGTGCTGTCGACTGGCAAGTCCTGGACATCGTAGACATCAAGTCCACAAGCCAGGCACGGACGGACATGCTGGACGATGGCTCGATTCTCTTCAGCGGCGACAATGTCGACTTCGACACCTACCACCTCACCGCGGACATTGCCGCCCCGGCAATCCGGGCACTGCGGGTCGAAGCGCTGACGCACCCCACATTGCCGTTCAACGGCCCGGGTCGCTCGCACGACGGGGAGTTCTTGCTCGGCGTCGTTACCGCGGAGGCTCGACCGGTCTCCGACCTCGAGGCCGAACCGGCGAAGCTCGATTTCGGGAGCGCCCGCGCGACGGACCAGCTGGATGCTGACTACTCCTCGGTGGCAGCGGCCATCGGCGACAACAGCAAAAGGAGCGGCTGGGCGCTGCCGCCCCGAGAGATCGGATCGGACCATGCCGCGATCTTTGACTTCAAGGAACCCGCCCGGTTCGATGGCGGCTCCCGGCTGGTGATCAAGTTGCAATTCGGCTACAACTCGCACCTCAGCCTCGGACGCCTTCGCTTGTCCGCGACAGGCTCGAGCGAACCTGACTTCTTGGTCGGTGAGGGCATTCCGCAAAGGCTGGCCGAAGCTCTGGCCAGGCTTCGCGCGAAGGGCGCGGACGCTCTGTCGGACGCCCAGAAGTCTGCGCTGCTCGGGGAATTCGCTCGCAAGGATGACAAGTGGCTAGCGGCAACTGCGGCAATCCGCGACCACGAGTCCCGGGTGCCTGTGACGTCTTTCACGAAGATACAAGCGACGGCCGAAGGATTCGCCAATCCGCGGCACAATGCGAACGGAAAAGGCTATCCGCACTACTACGAGCAGACTCACGTCCTTCAGCGCGGCGACGCGAGCCTCAAGCTGGAGCCTGCGGAACCAGAGGTATTGCCGATACTCGTCCGGCACGGCGCAGGAACGGCGCGATGGCCGGCGAAGCCACCCCCAGGATGGAAACGCAGCGGATTCCATCGAGCCTCCCTGGCTAACTGGCTGACAGACCCCGAACACGGAGCGGGCGCACTGCTCGCTCGAGTGATCGTGAATCGAGTCTGGCACCACCATTTCGGTACAGGAATCGTGGCCACGCCCAGCAATTTCGGAAAGATGGGCGCACGTCCTAGCCATCCCGAACTGCTCGACTGGCTGGCACGGGATCTTGTCCGGAGCGGCTGGCGACTGAAGCGCCTGCACCGGTTGATCATGACCAGCAGCAGCTACAAGGTAGCTTCCTCGGGCGACATCGCGAAGGCGGCCGCCGACTCGGCCAGTCGCCTTCGGTGGCGCTGGACGCCGCGACGGCTCGAAGCCGAGGCAGTTCGCGACTCAATGCTGACCGTGTCCGAAACCCTCGATCCCACCATGTACGGTCCCGGAGCGCAGAACGAGAGCATGCCGAGACGGAGCGTCTACTTCTTCGTCAAGCGCAGCGAACTGATTCCCTCGATGATGCTATTCGACTGGCCCGAGCATCTGGTCGGCATCGGGCGGCGACCCTCCACCACCATCGCGCCGCAAGCGCTGCTCTTCCTCAACAGCCCGCACACCCGTCGGTACGCGGAAGGCTTCTCCGGTCGGCTGGCTGGCTTGGACCGGGAGGCGGCGGTCGACATGGCCTATCGGATCGCATTCGCGCGCCCGCCGGGACCGACCGAGAAAGCTCAAGGGGTGGCCTTCCTCGAGCGTCAAGGGGAACTCTACGGCAAGGATGGCAAGCCCGAACCAAGCCGGCTCGCGCTTGCCGATTATTGCCAGTCCCTGATGAGCCTGAACGAATTCCTTTACATCCGGTGAGAAGTATGAAGAAACAAGTACCTAGCAGCCAGCCGATGATTTCGCGCCGCTCGTTGCTCGGCAGTTGCGGAATGGGCTTTGGAATGCTCGGCCTTGCGGGCATCCTCGCTGACGAGGGGCTGCTTGGAGCTTCTCCCGTCGGGGACCGCGCGCTCAATCCGATGGCGCCCCGCCTGCCGCACTTCGCTCCCAAAGCGAAGCGCGTGATTTGGCTCTTCATCAATGGCGGTCCCAGCCATGTGGACACCTGGGACTACAAGCCAGAACTCGCCAAGCGTCATGGGCAGGAGCTCGCGGGCTTTGACAAGTTCACCGGATTCTTCTCGCAAGAGGTCGGCGCTCTGCTGAAGTCGCCTTTCGAGTTCACGCGTCGAGGTCAGAGCGGCAAGCTCGTGTCCGAGATCTTCCCGCACTTGGGAGAGCATGTTGACCGGATGGCATTTATCCATTCCGGAATGCCGGGCTCGAACAATCACTCTCCGGCTCTGTTCATGATGAACAGCGGGCAGACTCGAATGGGCTTTCCGAGCCTGGGATCGTGGGTGACCTACGGACTGGGGAGCGAAAGCAACGACCTACCGGGCTTCTTGGTGATGTCGGATCCCAAGGATCGCGGCTTGCCGAAGGGAAGCGCTTCCAACTGGAGCGCTGGCTTCCTCCCCGGGGCCTACCAGGGGACGTGGCTGCGCCCGAAGGGCGTCCCAATTCACAACCTGTCTCCTCCACCCGAAATGTCGGGATCTCATCAGCGATCGCAGCTTGATCTGATCGCACGGTTGAATGAGCACGACCTGGAACGCAATTCGCACGAACAGGAACTCGCAGCGCGCATCGAGAGCTTCGAGCTTGCCTATCGAATGCAGTCGGCAGCGCCTGAGGCCTTGGATGTGGACAGCGAGCCTGCGCACATCCAGGAACTCTATGGCCTGCACAGCGAGCGGTGCGGGCATATGGCCCGCCAGTGCATCATGGCGCGGAGACTTCTGGAGCGCGGGGTGCGGTTTGTCCAGATCTACTCGGGTGGGATGGAGAACCAACGAGCCTGGGACGGCCACATCGACATTTTCGGCAACCATTCGCAATTTGCCGGAGAAACCGACCAGCCCTTCGCTGCGCTGCTTACCGACTTGGAGCAACGCGGATTGCTGGACGACACGCTAGTGATATGGGGTGGCGAGTTCGGCCGTCTTCCGGTCGCGCAGATCGGCACGTCGAAGCCTGGACGCGACCACAATCCGCACTGCTTCACCGCCTGGATGGCCGGCGGCGGCATCAAGGGCGGGGTCTCCTATGGGGAATCCGATGAACTCGGATTCAAGGCAGCGGTTGACAAGGTTTCTGTGCATGACTTCCATGCGACGATCCTCCACCTGCTCGGGATGGATCATGAGCGCCTGACCTACACCTACAATGGCCGACGCTACCGGCTCACTGACGTAGAGGGCGAAGTCATCCAGAAGATCCTCGCTTGAATAGGCGCGAAGCCAGCGTAGCCTTGAAGGTGTTTCCCCACGATGCGGGTCAGCACTCAGTCGCGCTGCCTTGCCGTCCGACCCTGCGAATTCCTGGCGTTGCGCTCGGCCTTGGAGCGTGGCGAAGAGCGGGCGCCCTGATGCCCCCGTGAACGGTGGTGCCAGTCCATGAGCCGTGAGAATGCGAAACCGTCCGGAGAGCACATTCGTGTCGCAATCGAGCCGCAAACGATCCGATCATCTGAGATCCGAGGTAGGGGCAACACCGATGTGTTAGGCTAGGGCCGATTCCGAGATAGGTTCGATGCGACAGCCAGTGTCTCGAAGGACTGTTCTCCGCGGGGCCGGCGTAAGTTTGGCTCTTCCGTGGCTGGAATCTTTCTCGCCTGCCGCAACAAGCGGTTCGCGAAAGCTCGCCGAGCCGCCGCTACGCCTAGCCTTCCTGTTCATGCCGTGCGGGGTGCGGCCGGACCACTGGTTCCCGCCCGGGGACGGTGAGGATTACCAAATCACTCCTCATCTCAAGGCGTTCGAATCGCTCAAGAGCGAGTACCTGCTTCTCGAAAACCTTTGGAACAAGAACGCGGTCGGACGCAACGGTCACTGGGCTAAGGTGCCTGCATGGCTGTCGGGAGGCTATGTCGAGCGCTCGACCGGCAGAGACATCGATACCGGCGGTACGTCGGTCGACCAAGCGATCGCCGCCAAAATCGGGTATCGCACGCCCCTGCCGGCGATTCACTTCGGTGTGGACGCGCCGAGAACCGGCGTCGACAACATCGGAGGTGGCTTCGCCCGAATCGTTGGATCGTACGTTTCATGGCGAGACCCTCACACTCCGGCGGCGAAGGAGATCGTGCCCCGGCTGGCTTTCGATCGTCTCTTCCGCATGGGAGCTCCCGGCTCGGTGCCCTCGGCGGTCTCGTCAAGCCATCAGGACGAGGCCAGCATCCTGGACGCAGTGCTTGAGAAGGTCACCTCGGTCCGCAGCCGCGGGAGCCGAAGGGATCAGGCGAAACTGGACGAGTACTTCGAGTCGGTACGGTCGGTCGAATTGCGCATTCAGGCTGCGATGTCTCCGCAGCCACGGTGGATCAATGAGGGCGATCTAGGCGTGTCCCGGCCTGCGCCGGGAATTCCGGACAGTCACGAGGAGCACGTGCGGCTGATGCTCGATATCCTGCTTCTCGCATTCTGGACCGACACGACTCGGGTGGCGACCTTCATGTACGGGGACGCTCAGACCGGTCGCGACTTTTCCTTCCTGGACGGAGTGAACGGCAGCTTCCACGGGATATCGCACCATCGCAACGAGCCGGAACGCCGTGCGATGTACGAGACGATCATCAACTGGCATACCAGTCAAACCGCGTATTTCCTGGAACGGATGCGACGGCTTGACGAAGGCGGCTCTTCCCTCCTTGACAATTCCATGATCCTGTTCGGCTCCTCGCTGAGGGACGGGAACATTCACGATCCATCAAACCTACCGTTGATTCTCGCGGGGCGGGCCAAAGGGGCCCTGCGGCCAGGACGCAGGGTACGGACCCCGCCCGATACCCCTCTCTGCAACTTGTATCTGGCGATGATGCATCACATGGGGGTGCCGGATCCCGTGTCTTTCGGAGACAGCACCGGGCCGTTAGAGGGCTTGGCGTAATCCGGAATCGACGAACCGGCTCCCACCCTGCGGCGACTCGCCTTGGCGCTGAATCTGGATGTTCTGATCGCGTCCCAGCGCTCGCAGATGCTGTCGCTGGAGGAAGCCCGGTGAGCGGCCCCCTTTGGATGGAGCGCCGCTTCAGCCCGTATGCGACAGGCGCAGCCTCTTCTCCGAGGCTTGCGCCATTCTCGGTTGCAACGGTTTGCTGGAAGGCTGGCTTGGGTTTCCTGACGTTGCGTTGGGGCGGACTTACGGTTGAGCGGGTTCGCTCCCAAGCGTCGGTAGGATCTTGATCTTCTCGCTCGCGTCCTGCTCGGCGATGCGCAGATCGTAGCGCATTTGGAGGGTGAGCCAGAATTCCGCGCTGGTGCCGTAGAAGTGAGCTAGGCGTAGGGCCGAATCCGCGGTAATCGCCTCCTGGCCGTTCAGAATCCCAGCAATGCGTTTCGCGGGCACTTGGAGTTTGAGCGCGAGCGCGGCCGCGCTCATGTTGAGCTCTTTCAGTTCTTCCGCGAGATGTTCGCCAGGATGTATTGGAGGCACGGCAGGTCCCCTATTCTTGATCGACGATCTCTACACTCCCGGGTCCCCGGGATCCCGCCGGCCAGTCGAAGCAGATCCGCCATTGGTCGTTGATGCGGATACTGTACTGGCCTTTCCGGTCACCCTCGAGTTCCTCGAGCCGGTTACCCGGCAAAGCGGCGAGGTCCTGCAAAGCGACGGCCGCTTGGAGTCGGTCTAGTTTCAACTGGGCGGCCTGTACGATGGCGGAAAATGCCTTGATGCTCTTTCCGCGGTAGCTTACGACCATCCCCTAAGTACCCGATATATGCGTCTCGTAAAGGATACCGCCTGTCGCAAAGACCGTCAAGGCTAGTTCCAATGCCCCGTGGCCCTAGGATTCGTGCTGCATTTGTCCGGCCACTATTCCTGTACTACCCACTTGAGGGCGATTGCCTCGGTTGGCTTCAGTTCTATTCGGCCCTTGGGCGGATGCTGCTAGCCCTCGGATCCGCGGAACGTTGGAGCCGGGCCTGGTCTTCGCGAGCCTGCGGCCACCAAGTCGACGTCTGCCTGTGGCGCGCTGGTGCGCGCCCGTCGTGTCCGCTACACCCGCTGCTGCCCGCCGAGAATCGTTTCGTACAACGAGATGTACATTTGGATCACGGACTCGCTGCCGAACCGCGAGAGTGAGGTGTTGCGGGCGGCCGCGCTCATGCGCCGCGTTCTGTCCGGCGAGCGGAGAACTGATTCAGCGGCTTCAGCCATAGCCTCGGTATCCCCGACCGGTACCAGGAAGCCGTCGTGTCCGTCCGTGACGACTTCGGGCACGCCACCGACGCGTGTCGCAACCGGGACAGCTCCGCACGCCATGGCCTCCAGTGCGGCGAGGCCGAACGATTCCATCTCGCTTGGAAGCAGGAGCAGGTCGGTGATTCCCAGGAGAGGCGCCACGCCTTTCCACTTGCCTAGAAACTGCACGCGATTGCGAACTCCTAGTTCCGTTGCGAGTCTCTCCGCTGGCTGCCGGTCGGGCCCGTCCCCGATCATCAGCAGTCTGGACGGCACCTTCGGGACAAGTCGCGCGAACGCTTCGATGCAGTCGAGCACCCGCTTGACCGGCCGGAAGTTTGACAGGTGCGCTATCAGTTTCTCTTCCGGGTCCGCGTAGCGGGCACGCATTGCCGGGTCGGCGAGCGGTCGGTAGATCGCGCCGTTCACGAAATTCGGAATGACTTCGATTTCCCGGTCTGTCCCGAACACACGGAACACCTCGTCGCGCAAATGGTTGCTGATGCAGGTGACTGCCGGGCTGCTGTCGATCGCGAATCGGGTGATCGGCAGGTAGGACGGGTCAGCGCCGACGAGGGTCACGTCAGTGCCATGCAGCGTGGTGATGAAGGGCAGACGACCACCCAGCATCTGGGAGGCCAGCATGGCGCTCACAGAGTGCGGAATGGCGTAATGCACATGCAGCAAGTCGAGCTTGGCGTGCTGCGCGACACCTGCCATGCGCGACGCTAGCGCAAGGCTGTATGGAGGGTACTGGAATAGCGGGTAGCTGCTCACCTCGACCTCGTGATAGACGATGCCCGGTGTTTCGTCCGCGAGACGGATCGGATTCGCGTAGGTGATGAAATGAACCTCGTGGCCTCGCTGGGCCAGTTCCATTCCGATTTCGGTGGCTACGACGCCGCTGCCGCCGTAGGTCGGGTAACAGGTGATGCCGACTCTCATTCGTCTCCGCTCTTGCCGGAACCCGCCCGGCGGCTAGAATACTGGGCTAATGTCCGAAACCCGACCCAATATTATCTTCATCATCACCGACCAGCAGCGCTTCGACACGATCCAAGCACTTGGCTACCCGCACATGGATACGCCGAACCTCGATCGCCTCGTGCACGAGGGCGTCACTTTCACAAACTGCCACGTCCCCGCGGCGTCCTGCGCTCCTTGTCGCGCCAGCCTGTTCACCGGGCAGTATCCACACTCGCATGGAGTGCTGCGGAACGGCGACCGGTGGCGGCACAGCTGGGTCGAGAATCTCAAGCGATCGGGCTACAACACGATCAACATCGGCAAGATGCACACGTTCCCGTACAACGAACTGTTCGGGTTCCGGCAGCGCTACACCGTCGAGAACAAGGATCGCCACTTGGAGGGTCGCTATTACTTCGACGAGTGGGACAAGGCCTTACGTGCCCGGGGATTGAAGAAACCTGGCCGGCTCTCGTATCGCAGCATGCCCGACTACCGCGAGCGGCTCGGAGCTTTCGAGTGGCCGATCGACGAAGACATGCATCCCGACACGTTCGTTGGAGGTCTCGCGACTTGGTGGCTGGAGACCTATCCGAAAACCGAGCCCTTGTTCTTGGAAATTGGGTTTCCCGGGCCACACCCGCCATACGACCCGCCGACGAGGTACTCCGATCCCTACATGCAGAAAGATTTGCCGTTGCTTGAAGTCACGCAGAAAGAACTCGACGGCCAGCCCGCTGCGTATCGCGGAATGATCCAGCACAACTGCGAAGTCGACCACGACTCGGTAGTCCATCAGTGGCGACCGACCAGCGAGGCGCGGCATCGACAGCGCGCGCACTATCACGGCAACGTGACTCTGATTGACGAGCAGATCGGCAACATCATGTCGACGCTCGAATCGTCGGGCTATCTCGAGAATTCGATCGTGATCTTCACGTCTGACCATGGCGACTGCCTGACGGATCACGGCCACAGCCAGAAGTGGACCATGTACGACACAGTCACCCGCATGCCGTTGATCGTGTGGGCTCCGAAGCGGTTTCCCGGAGGCAGGCAACTCGACGGGCTGTGCTCGCTATTGGATATCGGGCCCACCATTCTAGAGATGGCCGGCCTAGAGCCGCCGAAGAAGATGGAAGCGGAATCCTTGCTGGGATCTCTCCAGGGCGAGCCATGGAACGGACGGCAGCACGTCTTTTGCGAATCGGCCCGCGACGTCAACTTCACCACAAATGACTTCCAGACTATGATCCGCAGCCGCGACTGGAAGCTCGTGCATTTCCTTGACGCCGAGGACGGCCAGCTTTTCGACTTGGCCCGCGACCCGGACGAGGTCTGCAACTTGTGGAACGACCCTGGGAGCCAGGACAGGAAGAGGGAGCTGCTGGACGCGCTGCTAGCGTGGCGGATTCGCAGTCAGTACGACCATGCCGGCTGGGAATTCGACTACCTGGACCCGGCGACTTGACATTCCTTGTGCTGCAGCGGACCTCACTTCCAGGTGACCGCCGAAGTTGTCGACGCTCCCTCGGACTGGCTCTCGTTCATCCCGGCCCCGGGATCGGCAAGGCGTCGTACACTTGTTCCAATGGCGGACGGACTGACTCTCGGCATCATTGGTGTCGGCAATCTCGGCGGGGCACTGGCCGAAGGGGCGCTAGCTGCGGGCTCTGTTTCGCAGGTCGTCGCGGCCGACATCTCGCGCCAGCGACTCGCCGAGCTTTCGGATAGCATCGGGGACGCGTTCTCCATTGCCGGCGCGTCAGCGACGGCCTCCATGTCCGACATCGTTGTCGCGGCTGTAAAGCCGCATGTGCTTCCTGCGGTGCTAGAGGACGTGAATGACGCCATCCGCCCGGATTGCGTCTTTGTTTCCGTGGCGGCTGGCGTGCCGATCGCTCGGATCGAGCGCGGCCTTCCGGCCGAGCGGCCTGTCGTGCGAGCCATGCCGAACCTGGCACTGCTTGTGCGGGAAAGCGCGACAGCATTCTGCGCGAATCGATATGTCTCGCAGGAGCAGATGCGAACCGTAGAATCTGTCTTTCAATCTGTTGGCACCATCGTTCGGGTCGAGGAGTCGCAGATGCACGCGGTGACCGGCCTTACGGGTAGCGGACCCGCCTACGTCAGCTTGCTGGTCGAGGGCCTGGCGGCCGGCGCGGTGAGCAAGGGCCTGCAGCCAGCCCTGGCCCGGACACTGGCCTGCCAGCTGCTGTTCGGAACGGCCAAGCTCTTGCAAGAGAAGGGCTGGCATCCGGCCGAACTCAAGGATCAGGTCACGACGCCGGCGGGCACGACGATTGCGGGCTTAAAGGAATTGGAACTGCACGCGGTGCGAGGTGCCTTGCTCGCCGCAGTCGAGGCCGCCAGCGAACGGTCCGAGGAACTGGCCGAAGGTTGACGCTCTCGCGTAGCGAACCCGAGGCCCGCCTGTCTACAACAGGACCTTCCCCTTCATGTCGAAGGGCCTCGGAATTCCGAAGAACTCCAGGATGGTGGCCGGCAAGTCCTTGATATTTGGATTCTTGTCGCTCACCGGCCGGCTGCTGAACAGGCACCCTGGCACGAGGTCGCGCGCCATCGAATGATCGCCCGCCCAGGCCCACGGATTGATGTTGAGAATCTCCTCGCCACTCTCGCCCATCACGGATTCGGAAGACGTTCTGTAGCCGGGCGTGTAACCGACAAGGAGTTCCGGCATATCGGGCGTGAACTCTCCTGAATACACCTCGTCTCGTCGGTAGACGCGGTGCACGGGTCTCTTGCCGGTCTCGGAATCGTGGATCGCTTCCAATTCCCCCGCGATTCTCTCCGAAACCCGATTCGCTTCGTCATCGCTCAGGATTCCTTGGCCCTCGCGACCGACGCGGTTCATGTACAGGCCGTTGAATCCGATCCCGTAGGCGGCCGTCTTCGACCAGTCAATGTCCTCCACGCCTGCCCTTTGCTTGCTGGCTGCTTCGTCCTTCACGACAAGGTAGCCCTCCCGGCGCAGCCACGAATTGAGATGGAACTGCCTGCCGAACTGGGCGAATCCATGATCCGAGCAGACTAGCAGGAGGGTTTGATCGTCTGCCGCGGGCAGTATGCGGCCGATCAGCTTGTCCATCTCTTCGTACAGATGGTGGATATAGCCCGAGAACCGCACGTCGCTAGCCTTGTGCATGGGATGCGTCTCGTCCATGTTCCGCCAGAGCATGTGCGTGTCCTGGTCGGTGCTCGAGACATAGAAGAAGAACAGGCCCTCGCTGAACCGGTCCCATTCGTGCTCGAACAAGCGGAGTCGATCCGCGAGGATCAGTTCCGCCTGCTTGACGTAGCCTTCATCGTCGAGGATGCGGTAGTCGAGCGCCCTCGTGTCGGACGGCAGTCCTTTCGTCCAGAACGGGCCGATGTGACTCGCGATCTCGCCACCGACTTCCTCTGGATAAGACACCGGCATCGCCTGTGCCGACGGATCGATGTTGATCGGTGTCACGTACAGCTTCAGGTGCGGATGAGCCTGGCTCAGGTAGAAGCGGCAGATGCCGGACACTCCGACAAGCCACGACGCGAGGTCGAATCGCACCGTGACCCACTCGCTGAATTCTCCTTGCTCGAGGAGCATTCGCTGGCCTTGGACTTCGAGCAGAACCGCGTCGTTGCTGTTGTCTATGTCGACGGTGAACGGTACGCGGGTCTCCGCGCCATCCTTGCGAAGAGAGTTCCCGGGCCCGGAGAGCTCGGCCTCGACACGGCCGCCTTGCACCTCGATACGATGCACGACCCCGCCCGTTAGGCCCGGATAGTCCTCGTCTGGGTCCGAAGTGTAGTAGTTGAAACGGCCGAGCGAGTCCGTCAGGTCGGGTGTTCCCATGCCGCTGAGCGCTCGCGTCGCAGTGTCGTCGACCGGGAAGTTCGTCGGGATCTTGATGACCGTGGACGGAATGCCCTCGTCCGCCAGGTATGTCCAGAATGGAACTCCGACCCGCTTGTTGACGACTCCCGGTCCGCCGATTGCGATCTGGTAATCGCCCAGGCTGAAGGTGCGAGCGGGCGGCTGTGTCTCCCAAATCGAAAAGTACGGTTGATAGCTCAGAGGATCGCGCATGACGAAGTCAGCGATCGTGTGACTGCCCGGATCAGTGCCCGTAATGAACGTGCTCCATGCGACGGGGCTCAATGCGGGCATTGTCGTGCCGAGTGCGCGGAACGATCCCATCTCGGCGAGCTTGCGGAAATTCGGTGCCCGTCCCTGGTCCATCAGAGCCTTGACGATCTTGGGGTCAAGCCCGTCCAAGCCGAGCACGACAACCCGCTTGCCGGTTCCCGTCACCTGGGGACCGCCTCCGCAGGCTATCGGCATGCCGCAAGCGCCTGCCGCCAGGGAGCCTGCGAACCTGCGACGCGTGATCATTGTCCGCAGGCTTCCAACTCAGGGGCGTGGGGCTGCCGCACGATCGCGCCTAGACGCCCTCGAGTCGCAGGAATTCTCGGGCGTTGCTGAAGCACAGCCTCTGGACCAGCCCGCCGACGAGGTTTTCGTCGTTGGGAATCTCGCCATTTGCCATGTCCCGGCCGAGCAGGTTGCACAGCACGCGACGGAAGTACTCGTGGCGCGGATACGACATGAAGGACCTCGAATCGGTCAGCATGCCCACGAAGCGAGACAGCAGGCCGACATTGGAGAGGCAGTTCAACTGCCATTCCATGGCCTCCTTTTGGTCTAGGTACCACCATCCCGACCCGAACTGCATCTTGCCCGCGATCACGCCGTCCTGGAAGTTGCCCAGCATCGTCGCGAACGTGTAGTTGTCATTCGGGTTGTTGTTGTAGAGGATCATGCGCGGCAGCGCATCCTCGCGGTCGAGGCGGTCCATGTACCTTCCGAGAGACTGGACCTGTGGCCAGTCCCCGATCGAGTCGAATCCGGAGTCTGCCCCGGCCGCCTGGAAGCCGCGGGTGTTGTTATTGCGCCGCGCGCCGAGGTGCATCTGCTTCGTCCAGCCCTTCGCAGCGTCGAGCTGGCCGAAATAAAGCATCATGAAGGAGGCAAACTGGACATGCTCCGGGGCCGAGGCGGGGTTTCCGTCGCGAGCCGACTCGAAAATGGCCTCGGCGGTCGACTCCGCAGGGAAGTCGCTGTACACGTAGTCGAGCCCGTGATCCGACAGCCGGCAGCCCATCAAGTGGAAGAAGTCGTGCCTCTGCTCCAGCGCACCCAGAAAGTCCTGAAGCGACCGGATCTCCCGATTCGCCGACGCCTCTAGCGCAGCAACCCACGGATTGAACAGTTCCGGCCGGTCCACAGCGAGCGCCTTGTCCGGACGGAACGCCGGGTAGACCTTGGTCTCCAGGTCGGAGTTGGCGATCGCTTCGTGATGGGCGAGATCGTCAGTCGGATCGTCTGTGGTGCAAACGGCCCGCACGTCGAACTTGCGCAGGATTCCGAACACCCTCAGATCGCTGGTTGCAAGTTGTTCGTTTGCAAGATTCCAGACGGCTGCGGCGTTGGACTCGTCGAGCAATCCGTCGAAGCCGAAATACCGTTTGAGCTCCAGATGGCTCCAGTGGTAGAGCGGGTTGCGGAGCGTGCCTGGCGTGGTCCGGGCCCACGCCAGGAACTTCCGGTAAGGATCCGCATCGCCCGTGCAGTAGGCTTCGCCGACGCCGTTAGCGCGCATCGCCCGCCACTTGTAGTGGTCGCCCTCGAGCCAGATCTCAAATAGGTTTCGGAACTGGCGATTCGAAGCGAGGTCCTCCGGCGGCAGATGGCAGTGGTAGTCAAGAATCGGCTGGTCCTTCGCGTAGGTGTGGTACAGCCGCTTGGCCTGTTCTGTACTGAGGAGAAAGTCTTCGTGGATAAATGACATCCGGTCGCTCCGGCGCAATTCCCATGATACGCGCCGCTGGCCGCGACCGGTCAGCGTAGCGGGGTCAGCGTCTTCGACCAGAACAGCAGAACGGTGAGAAGGCCCGCTGCGAGACCGAGACCGGTAGTCCACGACACGCCAGCGCCCGCTAGCGGGAACAGTGCGTCCAGGCTGGTTGCCGCGTCATTCCACCAGAATGCCGCCAGTGTCGCGATGGTCCAGAGCACGAGGATCTCGGACCACGATTCAATTGCGGCGACCTTCGCCTGTCTCCGGTTCCGCGCATCGATTCTGGCCATCAGCAGAAGGAAGGTCAGGTCAGGGAGCTGGTCGCGCTGCGCTTCGATCTCGCACGCGAAGTCCGCCTGCATGAGAGCTTCCAAGCCTTCGTCCCCGTCGGCGGGTTGAAGCTGCAAATCTCGAAGCATCGTCACGCGCTCGCCTCTTTGGGACCCTGGCCTGGCCGGGTTAGGCGATCCGATAGCTTCTTCCTAGCCCGAAACGCCAGAACCCGAACGCTGGCCGCGTTGAGATTCATGATTCTAGCAACCTCCCTGTGAGAAAAGCCTTCTGCGTACAGCAGCCACAGCAGTTGCTGCTCGCGCTTTGACAGAGTTTGAAGCGCATCTCGTAGGCCGAGATTCTCGGCCACCGGAGTTTCCGGCTCGGCCGCCGCAGGATCTGATTCCGGCCTCTCGAATCTGTTGCGCCTTTGCAGCCCGCGACCGTGGTCCGCGATGACATTCGACGCGATCCTGTATAGATATGCTCGAGCTTCCGGCGCTTCTGGAGTGCTCGCCATCCGGCTTCCTAGGAACTTGACATAGGTGTTCTGGAAGAGGTCGTCGGCGGAGTCCCGATCGCTGCAATGGCGGAGGATGTAGCCACGGATAGGAGCCGCAGTGGCCTCGTAGAACCGTCCGAGCGCATCCTCCCTTGAGACAAGCTTCTCCATGAGTCCCGGCCTGGCGCGTTGCGGCGGGGCTAGAGGCCGTCCGTGTCTGCGCCTGCGGAAGCACGCATGCTGCTGGTCTTCTCTCTTTCGCCATCGCTCACTCCATCGCCGCCTCGCTCCTCGACGCGCCACATCACGTAGGTGGCCAGCGACAGGCCAAGGCCCACCGACCCCAAGACAAGCGCGGGAACAAGAAAGTCATCGTCCTCCACCCAGCCGAGAATGAAGAAGCCAACCCCCATGGAAGTCAGAATGGATGCCGGGATCAATAATCCTCTCCACATCTTCTTCGGCGGTTCGTCGTTCTCCAGGGCAAGCGCTTGGGCAAGCCTCGATCCCTCGGGGCCTTGGATGGCCTGGGCGAAGGCTTCGCCGGTCGAGAACTTGTCGATCATCTGACGGACGATTTCTGCCTGTCGCTCCTTCTCTTTCCTCCGAGTGGCATGGCTGAACCAAACCAGAAGCACGACCATTGCCATGGTGCCGAGCGGCACTAGGATTGGTACCAGCAATGCCAATGTTCCTGCGAGCATCTTTTCCTCCTACTCACCTGTATGCAAGTGCGTCCGGCTCACTCCCGGACCCTCTTCCATTACGTCCGAGATCCGGAAAGGTTAACCGGAATCGTCATCCCGAAGACCTTTGCCAGCATAGGCTGGACTCGGACCGGGATAGATCGAGGTGCGCCGGATCCCAGCGCGTGCGGAGGAGCAGCCTGTTTCCCTCACAAGTCCGCAACCGTCAAGTCGATCAGCGTGTCGACCACCTGCCTTAGGGCTTCCTCGTTCGTCGAACCCGAGCGTCTAGCTTCATCGTACGTCTCAAGCTGCGCGTGGGCGCTCGTGCCGTTCCGGGTTATTTCTCTAGCGTGCGCGATCTCGTTCCAGCAGTCGAAGAACTCCGCGTCCTGCCGCAGCAGGCCCAGCAGCTCTTCAAAAAGGTCGGCGCATGGGACGATCTCTCCACGTCCGAAGTCCACCAATCCCTCGTCGATCCCGTATCGCTGCGCTCGCCATCGATTCTCGTCGACGAGCATTCGAACGTAGACGCGCCAGCGCTGGTTGTCACGGCGCAGCCGGTATAGCATGCGGCACAGGCAACGAAACAGAGATGCGCAGCATATCGCGTCCTCCAGCCGTGTGCAAACGTCGGTGATCCGCATCTCCAGGGTGGGGAACCGAGCGCTTGGACGGATGTCCCACCAGATCTTCGTGGCATCCTCGAGAACGCGAGATCCGATCATCAAGTCGACCGCACGCTGGTATTCTCCGTAGCTTTCGAAGCGTTCCGGCAGGCCCGTGCGCGGCAATTCGTCAAAAACGCACAAGCGGTACGACTTGAGGCCGGTGTTGGTCCCTTCCCAGAACGGCGAAGAGGTGCTCAGTGCCAGAAGGTGGGGCAGGAAGTAGGTGACCTGATTCAGGATGTCGATCCGGAGGTCGTTGTCGTCGATGCCGACGTGGACGTGCATGCCGCCGATCAGCAGCCGGTTCGCCACGACCTGCATGTCCCGTTGCAGGACTTCGTACCGTTCCTTTTCGGTGTGCTTCTGGTCCTTCCATTCCGCGAACGGGTGTGTCGAGGAAGCGATCGGAGCCAAGCCATGGTTCCCGGCGATTTCCGCGACAGTGCGCCGCAAGTGGCTCAGGTTGGCCCGCACCTCGGCTATCGAATTGCAAACCGACGTACCGACCTCGATCTGGGTGCGCAGGAACTCCCGGCTGAAGTGGCCGCCGAGCCGGGTCTCGTACGCGTCGATGAGCGATGGCGGAGGTTCGCTCACCAAGTTTCTCGATTGGCGGTCGACGAGCAGGTACTCCTCTTCGATCCCGATCGTGAAACTCGGCTCCGGGACCGGCATCAACGATCCTCGGCCATGGGCTGGAAATTCGCCAAGGCGCACTCGAGTGCATCGCCGAGCATATCGGCGTATTTCGCAACACCGCTCTCGTGCCGGATCAGGTCCTCCCGTATTTCAACCAGCGCGCTCGGGAGTCCCTTGGACGATGCGTGAAACTCTTGGGAGAAATCGAAATGATCGCGGCCGGAGTAGGGTTGATTGTCTCCCACGTAGATCCCCCCGTTGTTCCGCAGGGCCTCGATCAGCGGTACCGCGACACGAGGGTCTTCGTCCCAGAGCACTCCGTAGTGCCAAGGACGCGGCGGCCCCCCCTCTATCTTGGCCGTGAAGCTGTGTACGGCCACGTAGACCGGCGTTACGCCTGTCCGACGGAAGCCCTCTAGGACGCCCGAGATTGCTTCGTGATACGGCCGGAACAGCTCTTCCCTCCGTCGGGACGCGTCGGCCGATCCGATGCCGATATTACCCGGAACCGCGGTCCCGTCGCTCGTTTCCACGATGGATGATTCGGACTCGGGCGCCCGGTTGCAATCGATGACGAGGCGCGAGTAGCCGGAGAGCACGGCCGGCGAGTCGAACCGCCTACCGAGCCTCAGCGTTACCTCCGCTGCGCCGATATCCCAGCCGATGTGCCGTCGCAGGTCCCTCGGACCCAGACCGAGGTTGCCAAGGCATTTCGGTACGGCGTGCGAGGCGTGGTCGCACGTGAACACCAAGGGCACGCCGCCATCGGCGTTCTCAATGCGGTAAGGCGATGGCTCGTCCCTGGCCAGTAGCTTCGCTCTCTGACTCGAGTGACCGTTCGTTCGCTCGACATTCCAATTCATCTGCGTTGGTCCATCGATCGTGCAGTGCGTGCCCGAGGCCGGGGGGGGATTCCGGTTAGGATGCCAGGAATAGGGGCTCGATGTGCCTCGCGAACAGGTTCTCCGTCACGTTTCTCGAAATCGACTCCTCGCACTCGCCTAGCATGCCGAGGTAGCGGTCGCCCATCTTGGCAGCAATCTTGTATCCGACGTGCAGCAGCTGGCGGAAGTGCGCGTTGTACTCCGGGCAGCTCTGGTCGTGTCGTAGTGCGGCTGTGTACTGGGCTGACTCCCAGCCGGCCACTTCCGCCGGCGCTGGAAGGAGTTGAGGGTCGATGTCAATCACAGCGGCGTATGGCGCGCACAGCGACTCTCGCGCGGCGTAAGCCGCGGAGTAGACGTCCTTGGCTAGGACCAGCCCCGCTCCTCCGGCCTCGGCCAACCCAATGAGCTCCTCCAGCCAGTTCGTGCCGGCCGTCTTGACATGCACGCCGGCTCCAAATCGCCGCGTTCCCTCCCGGATGGCCTCGTATATCGAGAACTTGTCGGAGCCCGAATGGACGCTCAGCTTGAGGCCTTCGGGCAATCCGTAGCTACCGATGGCGTGCCGGATCACGGCGATGTCGTCGGCGAATTCCTTGCTGAACTGGGCTTGGTCGCCGACATAGTCGACACCCTTGTTGAACCGGCCGGTGAACTTGGGCGCGATGGTTTGGATGGGAATGCCTTCGTCGGCGATCGCCGCAAGGATGACGAGCAACTCCGCAGGCGTTTGCGGGTTGTCGGTCTCGTCCATCGAGACCTCCGTGATGAAGCTGCCGCGACCCTTGGCGGACTCGATGTGCCTGTAAATCCGGCCCGCCTCCTGTACGGCAAACAGGAACTGAGCGGCGCATCGCTCGACGCTTTCGCGCGTGCTTGCGAAGGGCTCATCGATGCCGTCAATTTCGATCGTTCCGATCAGCTCGGAATGGGAACGGATCAGCGCGTCAATAGCTGACGGTTCGGCTGGCTGGCCGATCGTGTAAGCCACGTCGAGAGTGAAGAAGTCGCTCGTGTCGAGATAGCCGTCGACAGTGTCAAGGTTGATGTGATCGGCGTCAACGTAGTACGGCTTGGACCAAGCGAGGTCAACTACGGCCTCGTCCGCGGCATCGCGGACGCTAGGAGGCTGAGTGCCCACGGTCAGATGCTCGCGGTGCGACTTGTTCCAGGTAGGAATCACTTCAACGCCACGCTCGGCGGCCATCATGCAAGCGCGCAGTTGGGGTTTTGCCTGGTGGGCGAATCGGTCGCCGACTCCGAAGGTGTACTTCTCGATTTGCATTTCGGATGGGCCCGCGGGGCGGATAGCCAGCTACCTCGGGAGGCGTCGCGGACGGTCAGATCCATCTTAGCGAACGCCTCGGAACGATTGATCGGCTGTGATCGCGGCTGTCGGAATTGCAGCGGTCCGGCGATCGATGCTGGCGGTGCCTCGTGCTTCCTCGAACGCGAGAAGACCCTAAATGCGGCATTGCTCGTGACACGAGGGCCGCCTTTTGTTGGAGATCTCGACGTGCTGGAACTCGCGGCGAACTGATAGGACCCCGCAGCGGCAGGCTGTTGGCGAAGTTCTCCGGCAGTCGCTACGAAAACACTCCAAGAGACTCGAAGCTGCCCTTGAGGATCGCGCTCGTCTTCCTATAGCCCATCCACTCTGCGATCATCGTCGCGTAGACGCGACGGAAGTCTGTTGTCATCCTCAGATTGCCGTTGTCTGTGTCCGTGAGGCTCGGTGTCTTGCCGTGGAATCCACCCCGCAAGGACGGGCCGACGACGAACATCGGCCCCGCCGTGCCGTGATCCGTGCCTTGGCTGCCGTTCTCCTCGATGCGGCGGCCGAATTCCGTGAAGACCATCATCGCCACGTCCTCTGATCGTCCGATTCGGGCGACATCCTCGACAAAGCCGCGGACCGCATCGGCGGCGTACATGAGGATGCGGCTGTGAAGGTCGGCTTGATGCACGTGAGTGTCGAAAGCGTTGCCTCGGTACGCCACGTAATACACACGTGTCGGAAGTCCGGCGGAGATCAGCGCTGCGACCTTTTGCAGATCCGACGCGAGGCCGCCCCCGATTCCGTAGTCAACAGGCGTGCGGTACGATGCCCATGCATCGCGGACCAGCGCACCGCTTTCCGCAGCGTTCCTGGCCGTCGACCGCAGGAAAGCGAGCATCGGGTTCTCGGATTCCGTCTCCAGGTCGAATCTCCCTAGCGACCGCTTCTCCGCTTCAGTTCCCTCGCGCCGAAGCTGGAACGGATCGTCGAACACTAGGGGTGAATGAACCTCGCCTCGCACCGCCAGAGATTGCGAACTCGCCACGTTGACGGTCGCGTTGGGGATTCCGGCGGGAGTGTGGGCGTCTTGGAACCGCCCGATCCACCCGAGCGTTTCCCCGCCGTTGGGCACGCCTGTGTGCCAGAATCCCATTGACGAGAAGTGAGAGAGGCTCGGGTTCGGATACCCGCACCCTTCCACGACCGCCAGCAGCCCGTCCTTGTACAGGCGCTCGAAGCCTACTAGGGAAGGATGGAAGCCCGCCTCGTCGGTGATGGCGATCGCGTCGCGCTTTCGGATCCCAAGCGTCGGACGCGCGTTGTAGTATGCGTCATTCCGATACGGAACCACCGTGTTCAAGCCGTCGTTTCCTCCGGTGAGTTCCACCACGACAAGAATCCGCTCGGGGTTCTCTTCCTTGCTTCCGTCCAGGGCTTCGGCCGCCAGCGCGCTCGCCGTGCGTCCCAGCACCAGGGGCATCCCGAAAGGCACGCCAAGCCCGTAGAATCCCTTACGGAGGAAGTCCCGACGCGAACGAATGCTGGCAGCACGGAAAGTGTTCATGGTGTCATCCCAGTTGGTATTCGGGAGAGCAAAGTACGATGTACAGTGCGCTCCGCAGCGCATCGCCGACAACATCGGGGTCGCCCCCGAGGCTCGGCGATCCGATTCGCTTCTCGAGAAACTCGACGAGCTCCTTCCGATCTCCGTCCGAGAGCGGAGTGCGCAGGAACCGAGCGAGCAAGTGATCGACGGCCTCGGAAACCGTTTCCGCTCCTGCCGCGCGCACGATCGACGCGAGGTCGAATTCCGCCGGGTGCCGAGGCACGAGCTTGATCCTCTCGAAAGCAAGGACGTAGCCTCGGTAACCCCCGTAGCGCGTATTGTAGTCTTCGTCCGCGTCGGCCAGCATGCTTGACCCGGAGTCGCCAGCCTGAGTCGCGCTGGTGATATTCATCCCCTCAGCGAGTCGATCGGCGACGCTTCGATAGATTCCGGGCAAGCGGCGGTCGGGATGGCCGTAGGCGTCCGCCGCGGGCGGGAACAGGATGCTGTGGATCGCGTTGCCTCTGTCGAGGAGCGTCGCTGGCGTGATCCAGGTTCGTCCTCCCGACCAGCCGGCTACGTTCGGAGGGTAGAACAGGGCCTGCCCCAGGCGACCGGTCAGAACATTGAAGTCCGGAATCGTAGGAGCGCGCTTGAGGCCGAGCTTTCTGTACGTCGACACGACTAGCTGTACGGGGCTCTTCACCTGCGTCGCGACCGATGCAGAACTGTAAAAATCCCTTGAGAGAAAGATCGTCCGCAGCAGCGGCTTCAGGTCGTAGCCGGCGTCGCGGAACACGTTGGCCAGTTGCCGCCGCGTTGAATCCGATGGGTGTTGCCGGACGAAGTACCGGTAGATCTTGGAAGTCAGGAATTCCGCCGTGACGGGCTGGTCGAGAATGATGTCGACGATCTCCTCTCCTCCGAAGTTCCCGCGCTGTCCTAGGAATTCCTTCTCGCCAACGTCGTGACTGGCCTTGTCGAATCGGAATTCGAGAACGTCGTTCGTCCAGCCCGTGAAAGCTCGCGAGGCCGCGCGGATGTCGCGCTCGGAGTAGTTGCCGACGCCCATCGTGAACAGCTCGAGAAGCTCGCGGCCAAAGTTCTCGTTCGGGTGGTCCTTCACGTTCTTGCCGTTGTCGAGATACACAAGCATCGAAGGGTCTCGCATGATGCCGAGCAGGAGCTTGCGGAAGTTGCCCGTGGCCATCTCGCGCAGCATGCGGTTCTGAACTAGCAGCATCCGGTAGTCCCGCACCTTGGTCTCCGACGTGGCAAAGTGGCCATGCCAGAAGAGCGTCATTTTTTCCTCAAGTGGCCTGGTCGTAGTGAGCATCCGGTTGGCCCACCACAGTGCCAGCCTGCGCGTCTCCAGGACATCCGCGCGCAAGCCGTAGAAGAACTTGTCGACCACCGGTTGCAGGCGCCTGGACTCGCCGACTGGCAGGACATCCACGCCGAGCGCCTTGCCGCGAGCCCGTGCGATGCGAACGGCTTCGGCCCGGCTTGGAGGAAAGGGATCCATACCGGAATCCCACATTTCCGACTCGTCGAAATCCGCGAGGCCCGACGCGTCGATGCTCTCGTAGTCGACAATCCGGTCCACCGCTTTTTCCGGGGACAGTTCTGCAAGCCCGACAATCTCGTCAGGAGTCGCCCCGAATCCGGCGCGCTCGACCAGGTGAGCGGCCCGATCGTAGGTCCAGTCTTCCGATCCGACAGGTCGCAGGTCGTCGACCCAATCAGCTGGTCGGTCTGCGCGGGCGTCGCCGAAGGCCTGCACGCACAGGACCAGCGCACCGAATAGGCCTCCGGCCGACCGTGAAATACGATTCAGGTTGAGGCTTTGGACTGTCATAGATCGGCCCGGCTGCGGAAGGCGGCTGGCAGCCATGCCGACTGAAGGTCGATCAGCAAGGCAAGGCCACTGCGCGGGCGAGCCACCTCCGGGTTGCCGCCCACCAACATGCTATCCCAATGAGTGAGGGTCTTGGAAGGCTCGCCGTCTCTCATGCTCCGGTGGTGCACGCAGCGCCGGTCTCCGTCGAGTGTTCCGCAGATCATGGTGGTGCGATCATCGGGCCGTCAGGCGCAAGCCATGACGTCGCTACGATACTTGATGCGGCAGCTTGCGACAGGCCGCTCTTGATGCCCCGGTGCCTGTCATGGCGGTTCGGGGCGAGGTCCTGGCGCGCAATCGCGGCTCGCAAGCGGTCCTGACACGCCGGTTGCGAGCAAGGAGCGAGTGAAAATGTCCGGAGTCCTCGAAGGTGTTCGCGTCGTCGATTTCGGCCGATACATCGCAGGTCCTTGGTGCGCAGCGCTGCTCGGCGACTTCGGCGCGGAGGTGATCCGCGTGGAGAAAGTGGACGGCGGGGAGGATCGGTTCATCAGCCGGATCAGCCGCGACGACGGCAGTGGAGCGATGTTCCTCCAAGTCAATCGCAACAAGAGGTGCCTGACACTCGATCCAACGACCGAACGGGGCAGGGAAGTCCAGCGCAGGCTCGTCGCGACAGCCGACATCGTAGTCGCGAACATGCCCCAGCGAGCCCTCGAGAAGCTCAGGCTCGACTACGCCGCGCTGAAGAAGATCCGTCCGGATGTGATTCTTGTGTCGAACACCTGCTTCGGCGTGGCAGGTCCCTACTCGCGCAAGCTGGGATTCGACGGGCTTGCCCAGGCGATGTGCGGGAACATGCATCTTACCGGCGATTCCATCATGCCGATGAAGTCGTACTCGCCCTGGGTCGACTTCGGCACGGCCGCCCTTTGCGCGTTCGGCGCAGTTGTTGCATTGATGGCCAGGCAGCAGACCGGTCAGGGCCAGGAGGTGCAGGGCACCCTGCTGGGCACCGCGCTAACGACGGCGAGCCCGTCGCTCATAGAGCAAGCCGTGAATATCCCGAATCGAATCGCAACCGGGAACCGGGGGCAGCTCAACGCTCCCGCCGACGTGTTCGCAACCCTCGACGGGAAGATCATGGTGCTGGTGAGCGGAGCGCCGATGTATGCCCGCTGGGCGCGGCTGGTCGGCGGGGACCGCTGGCTCGAGGACGAGCGTTTCCAGACCGACGACTCGCGTGGCGAGCATGCGGAGATCTTCAGTGCCCGCATGGCCGAGTGGTGCGCAGCGCGCTCCACAGAGCAGGCACTGGCCGAGCTCGAATCCGCGCGGGTTCCGGCGGGACCGGTCTACACGCCGCAGGAAGCGCTCGATGATCCCCAAGTTCGGGAGGCAGGATTCCTGGAACATGTTGACTATCCCGGTTCGCCGTGTGCCGCTCCTCTCGTCACGACACCGGTTCGGCTGCTTGGCACCCCAGGCGGGATCCGCCAGCGCGCGCCGCAGCTCGGAGAGCATACGACCGGGATCCTGTGCGAACTCGGATACGGTGACGACGATATCGAGGCCTTGCGATCGGCCGGGGTCGTGTGAAATCAAAGCTCGCACGAATCGAGGGCGCTCGCGGCCTGCCAGCGTGCTTGCGGGGTCGGCGAAAGGCCTACGGGGCGATCCCTAGCAGATTGCGGAGCGTCTCGGGCGCCACCGTACGCGCAACCTCTTGCTGGCCGAACCGAGCCTGCTTCCATTCGCCGTGCCCTTCGATCCCAGCGCCCTGCTCGCGCGCCACCGCCATCTGCTTGACGGTGACAACGCCGCGGGCCGCCTCGTCGCTGCCCATCAGGACCACGTAGGGAATGCCGAGCTTGTTCGCCCGCTTGAGCTGCTTGCCTAGTTTCCCGGGAGCGACTTGGATTTCGGTCCGGATTCCAGCTCTTCGCAAGTCGAACGCCAGCGACATGCATTCCTGCGACAGTGACTCGTCCATGACAGTCACCAGGACCTGGGCAGCTGTCTTGGCCTGCCGGACCATTCCGGCATGTTCCATGGCGGCAAGCAACCGGTCGACGCCCATAGAGGCGCCGGTTGCCGGAATCGGGGGGCCGCCGAAACGTGCCACAAGGTTGTCGTAGCGGCCGCCGCCGAACACCGAGCCGAACCGGGGCGCGTCCAGCAGCACGGCCTCGAACACCGGTCCTGTGTAGTAGGCCAGCCCTCTGGCGACGCTCACGTCGAGGGCGATGCGATCGCTTTGATACCCGAGCGCTTCGAGGCCTGACGAGATCCCGTCAATCACTTCGAGCTGCTCGGCGCTGCCTCCAACGCCCGAAAAGAGCGTGTCGAGTTGCTTCAGCACCTCGGACCGGGTCGCGCCCTTGATGGAAAGGAATTCCTCGACGACTTCGACTTGGGTTTCGGTCAGGCCCACGCCTTGGATCGGATCGCCTGACGCGTCGGTGTAGCCCGTGGTTAGCTCGAGCTTGACTCTCTTCAGGCCGATCTTGTCCAGCTTGTCGAGCACTCGGAATACGTCGGTCGCCAGTTCCGCGCCGATTCCGGCGCGTCGCAACAGCAGGTTGAGAATCTCCCTGCTCGAAAACCGGACAAGGTATGGGCCGACCTCGATTGCGGACAGCGAATCGCAGATTGCCGCTAGGATTTCGATGTCGGCTCTCCCGCAGGGGGCGCCGATAGCGTCCAGGTCGAACTGAGTGAACTGCCGGTAGCGCCCGGGATCGGGCTTGTCCGCCCGCCACACCTGCGCCACTTGGTAGCGCCGGAACGGCAGCGAAAGTCCCGGGTACTGGCTCACAACTCGCGAGAGCGGAACGGTCAGGTCGAATCGAAGCCCGAGGTCCTCTTGCTCGGGGTTCGTAACGCGGAAGATCGACTGCTGCGCTTCCTGTCCCGCAGAGCCGGAGAGTACGTCGAGATACTCGATCGCAGGCGTATCGAGCGGAGAAAACCCGTAGTTCTCGTAGACCCCCCGAACCGTGTCGATCAAGCGCTGACGCGCGATCATCGTCTCGGGCAGCAAGTCGCGAAGGCCGCGCGAGAGGCGGGGTTTGATGCTCATGATCCCGGAAATTCAACGATATCATGGGCTTTTGCAGCCTGTGGGGGTGAAAGGCGGCCAGGCAAGCTCCCGCATTCCGATCGCGCATACATTTGCAGCGTGCTCCTTGCGGCGAGCACTACCAACTCGCCGGAGGTGGTAACCTCGGAGTCGGCTCGATTCGTCTTTATCGCTTAGGGGGAAGCCATGCCTACCGACTTCATTTCCATGACCCGAGTTGCTTGGAGGCTCGCACTAGGGCTCGCCGTGCTGACGGCGACGCTGTGGGGCGCGGGCTTTTGGGATAAGAAGGACTACTCCACCTGGAGTCCAAAGGAAATCGAGAGGACCTTCACCGATTCGCCGTGGGCGAAAACGGTGACGATAACGGGGTCGGCCCCGACGGCTGCCTTGAGCGGCGGCGGCGTCGGCGGTCGAGGTCGCCGCGGCGGCGGTGGCGGCGGCGGAGGGATTCCCGGTGGCGGCCCGCCTGGCGGCGGTGGCGGGGCTGGAGGTCGCGGCGGCGGCGGCGGCTTTGGCGGCGGTGGCGGCGGGGCAATGCCGATGGCACCGTCTCTCAAATTGCTGGTTCGGTTCGACGAGGCGATGCCTGTCAAGCTCGCCAAGGTGAAGTACCGGCTGGGTGAGAGCACCGAGTTGACGCCGGAGATGCAGCAGTATCTCGACAACCAACTGGATTACTACGTGGTCAACGTGGAGAACCTTCCTCAATTGCTGACTCGGTTCGAGGATGAGCCGGAACAGCTCGCTACGACCGCCCGACTGCGTCGCAAGGGGCACGACGATATCTACCCCGCGAAGGTTGAAGTCATCCCGGGCCCGTCCGTCGTATTCAGGTACTACTTTGTGCGAAACGATCCGATCGACGTGTCTGACAAGGAAGTCGAGTTCTTCATGAAGCTCGAAAGGCCCCAAGGAATGCAGGGCCGCGGTGCCGCGGGCCGTGGTCAGGGAGGCCAAGCCGGGCAGGGAGGTGGCAATCGCCAGCGCGGAGCCCAAGGCCAGCCCGGGGGCCAGGGCGGCCAACGCCAGCGCGGCGCCCAAGGGGGCCAAGGCCAGCCTGGCGGCCAGAGGGCTGGGGGCGGCCAAGCCGCACGCACGGCGATGATGCTGTTCGGAAAGGAAATCAAGCGGAAGTTCCGCCTGAAGGACATGGTTTACAAGGGCGAGCTGGCTCTCTAGTCAGTTCTCAAGCCAAAGGCGAACCCGCAGCCGAGGCATAGGTGCCTCGATCAGTCCGTTCCAACGAAGCCTATCCCCGGGCGAGTTCGATCACGCCCTGTTGAGCATCTATCTTAGTGATGCGAAACGAATGCACGGATCCCGGGGTCAGCGGAGTGTCCTCGGAATCTCGCTCGGCGTCTGGGTCTCCTCTCCAGGCGGATTCGAGCATCGTCTTCAAGGACGACAGGTCCGACGTCTGCCCGAGTTGCGTGCCCTTTTTCGCATTGTTGCGAGTCTTCTTCTTCAGCGAGCACACGCCGCGAATTCCGCTGCCGATCTCGACGATCGCGTCGGTACCCTGCGTCTCGACAACTCTCCCGGTGACTGTCTCGCCGATCTCAACCTGCGAGAGGAATGTGTCGAGCTCTGTCGGCTCGAGTTGCTTCATCCCGACTTTCAATCGCTTGCGTCCCGTATCAATTTCTAGGATCTTAACGCGTACCTGCTGGCCCTCCCGTAACACCTCGGCCGGGCTGTTCAGACGCCTCTCCGAGGTGATGTCCGAGATATGAAGCAAGCCGTCCACTCCCTCGATAATCTCTACGAACGCCCCAAAGCTCGTAATCTTGCGGACGGTGCCCGTCACAGTGGAACCCACAGGATGAGCCTCGCCGACCCGCAGCCACGGGTCGCCGAGGGCCTGCTTGAGGCCGAGCGCGATGCGTTTCTGCTGCGGCTTTACATCGAGGACCATGACTTCGACGACGTCGCCTGTCTTCACGATTTCGCTCGGGTGCCGCACCCGGCGTCCGTATGACATGTCCGAGATGTGAACCAAGCCTTCGATTCCCGGAAGCACTTCGACGAACGCGCCGTATTCCTTGATTCGTGCAACCTTGCCCCGAACGCGGTCGTTCGGCTTGAACTGCTCGCCGACCACGCTCCACGGCTCCGGCTGGAGCTGCTTCAGGCCGACGCCGATGCGCTGCGCCTTGTGATCGACTTTCAGGATCTCGACCTCGAGTTCCTGACCGACCCGGAGCACGTCCGCAGGATCGTTGACTCGCTGCCACGCAATATCGCTGACATGCAGCAGGCCGTCGATTCCTCCTAGGTCGACGAAAGCCCCGAACTTCCGAAGCGTCCGCACTGTACCGTGCACTCGGTCGCCGCGACTGAGGTTCGCCAGTGCCTCCTCGCGCTGCTGGGCCCGTTCCTCGTCGAGAATGGCGCGCCGGTCGAGCACGACATTCCGGTCAGCCTCGTCGAATTGCACGATCCGGGCGCGAATTTGCTGTCCGACCAGCCCCTGCAGCCCTTCCTCGGTCCGCTCACCGGATCTGGAAGCCGGCATGAAGGCCCGGACGCCCACGTCCACGGACAAGCCGCCCTTGATCGTCCCCGACACCTTCCCGAGAATGCTACCGCCCGAGTTGAACGCAGCTTCGAGCTGCGCCCAACCCTTCGGTCTCTGGTTCTTGAAGCTGTTCAGCAGCGGATAGCCCTCGCGGGACTGTCCGACAATGACGACTTCGATGGTCTGGCCGACTTCTAGCGGTTCCTCGTCGTCGCTGTTCGGATCGAGTGGCAGGAAGGCTTCAGATTTCTGCCCGATGTCGACGAAGACTCCGTCTCCGCGCTTGCCGACGATCATGCCCTTCAGCGAGTCCGAAGCTCGCTCCGCAACATGATGCCCGGCTACGGATTCTGTCTTGACGATTTGCTCGTACCCGACTTCTTCCGGAATCTCGTAGTCGTCGTCTTCGTCCAGTCCGTCCCCCATTGCTTCGCCGGGCAGTGCCGGCATCCCGGGTGCGCCCGGCAATCCTGGGAGGGACGCTGGTGCCGGCACCCCTGGAAACGCAACCTGCGGCGCTGGGTCCTCAGGCGGTCCAACGCTGTCGGGTGCCGCTGACGAGGATGATGTTTCCCCGTGCTGGGCGGACAGTTGCTCGGTTGCGGGCCCGGTCTCCTCGACCGGCGGCCCGCTAGGCAACTCTGGGACTTCCGAATTCACTCTCTTCTCCAAGAACCTTACCTTGTATTGTTCCACAAGCGCGCATGGTCTCCGTTTCCGGTGTGGGACGGGTGCGCTTCGGTGGTCTGGCCGTGGCGATCCGTAGCCATTTCGTCACGGGAGGGGCACTGCTTCTACGAAAAACCACTCCCGAAGGCGCTTAGCCGTCAGGGCTGGGGCCGCGCTGGAGACAATGCTGGCGCCCGACTCCTTGGCACCGACCTACAGCCACGCGCGGAATGCGTTGGAGCCGGCGTACCAAGCTTGGGTACCCAGCTCCGATTCAATCTCCAGCAATCTGTTGTACTTCGCAACGCGGTCGCTGCGGCAGGTGGATCCAGTCTTGATCTGGCCGCCCCCGCAAGCCACGGCCAGATCAGCGATCGTCGTGTCCGAGGTTTCTCCCGAACGGTGCGAAATGATGAACGTGTAGCCGTTCTCGCGCGCCATCTGGATGCAGTCGAGCGTTTCGGATACCGTTCCGATCTGGTTGAGCTTGATCAAGATGGAGTTGGCGAGACCGTCCCCGATGCCTGCCTGGAAGATCTTCGGATTCGTCACGAAGAGGTCGTCGCCGACCAGCTGGAGCTTGTCGCCCAGTTGAGCCGTGCCGGACTTCCAGCCAGAGTGGTCCACTTCGGAGAACCCGTCTTCGAGCGAGATGAGCGGATATTTGTCAGCCCAGTCTCTCCACATCGCGGCCATGCCGTCCGCAGTGCGACGGCTTCCGTCCGACTGGTCGAAGACGTACTCGCCGTCCTTGCAGAACTCACTGGCGGCCGCGTCCAGCCCGATAAAGATCTCTTCGCCCGGCTTGTAACCCGCCTTTCCGATGGCGTCCACGAGGAGTTCCATCGGCTCCTCGTTGGATTTCAGCTCGGGTGCGAAGCCACCTTCGTCCCCCACAGCCGTGCCGTAGCCCTTGGACTTCAGGATCGACTTCAGTCCGTGGAACGTTTCGGTGGCCGCCCGAAGGCCTTCCGAGAAAGTCCGCAGACCCAGTGGCAGGATCATGAATTCCTGGATGTCCACGTTGTTGTCGGCGTGCTGGCCGCCATTCATGATGTTGAACATCGGTACCGGAAGCACGTAGCTGTCCCTGCGAGCGAGCTGGCGGTAGAGCGGGATGCCCTGTTCAGACGCCATGGCGTGAGCCACGGCCATGGATACGCCCAGAATGGCGTTCGCGCCGAGCCGACCCTTGTTGTCAGTGCCGTCCAAGTGGATCAGCGTTTCGTCGATAACGCGCTGGTCCGCGGCATCGAAGCCCTGCAACGTCGTCAGGATCTCGCTGTTGACGTTGGCAACTGCGTTCCGGACGCCCTTGCCGAGGTACCGGCTCTTGTCGCCGTCCCGCAACTCAACCGCTTCATTGATTCCGGTGGACGCCCCGGAGGGCACGCGGGCGGAACCCCTGGCGCCGGAAGCCAGCTCGACGTAAGCCTGCAGCGTGGGATTCCCGCGTGAATCCAGGATTTCCAGAGCATGCAGATTGGTTATAGCGGACATCTATTCCCTCGAACGGAAAGGATATGGCCGCGGTCGCGGCCTCGAGATCGACGTTCGCGGGCTGCTCTGCCCGCCGCGCCGTAAGCCAAAGGTTACCACGCCAGTTCGGCGCGCCGCGGCTAGCCGGGCCTGTTCGCGAAGAGGCTCCAAGCGTGCCTTGACCGTTTCGAATTCGTTGCCTGACAGCTCGTACGCGGGTTGTTCCGGAAGCAGTTCGCTAGTGGTCTTCTGAACGAGCCGGATTCGCTTCGTGGTGAGAGGGTGCAAACCGAAAACGGCTGGCAGGGAGCTGTTGTTCCTGGCCTGGGCCGAGGCGATTCGTTCGAAGAACTGCACCATCTCGAACGGGTCATAGCCGGTTGCGTAGAGGAATTGGACGCCTAGGAAGTCCGCTTGCTTCTCGAAGCTGCTGGAGAACTTGAGGAAGGTCATAGGGATGGCGACGCTCGCGACCGTGTAGACCAGGTCGGCCTTCTTTCCAGCCAGGCTGTCAGGATCGCGCCCGCGACGTCAGCCACTTCGGCCCTCGGCGCGGATCTCGTGCCGTTGCGCAGCGACATCACCGATTTCATGAACCATCACTCCGGCGAGGAGCCGCTGGCTGCGCGGCGATCCCGGGACGAGCGCGCACGCTGCGCTCAAAGAGCGTGGTCCGAAAGGCACCGTATCGGCAATCGTCGTGCACGTACCTCGGCCCCTTCCCGCTTGCGAGTCAATCTCGCAGTCGGACCGAAGGTTTCACACTTCAGCGCAAGCCGCAGCATTTGAAGACTGGCTGGATTCGAGGGCGGTCGAAAGCAAGTTTCCGGGAGTTCCTCTGCTCAGCCGATTCAGTTGTTAAGATCGAAGCGTGGCCTTCGTTCCCGTCGAGGAGGCACTGGATGAGCTTCGTCGAGGCCGCATGATTGTGGTCGCCGACGACGCTGATCGCGAGAACGAGGGCGACCTGACGCTCGGTGCCGAGCACGCTACCCCCGAAGCGATCAACTTCATGGCCAAGCACGGCCGCGGATTGATCTGCCTCGCGATGACCGAGCAGTGCCTTGACCACCTCGCTATTCCCCTCGTTTCGCAACGGAACACGTCGATGTTCGGTACCGCCTTCAGCGAGCCGATCGACGCGGCTCACGGCGTGACGACAGGGATTTCCGCCGCAGACCGGTCGCATACCATCCGAGTGGCGATCGATCCTGCCACGCGGGCTGCGGATCTTGCCCGCCCCGGGCACGTCCAGACACTTCGCGCTCGAAGGGGAGGCGTGCTGGTAAGGGCGGGGCAGACCGAGGCTGCCGTGGATCTCGCCCGGCTGGCCGGACTTGTCCCTGCGGGCGTGATCTGCGAGGTCATGAAGGACGACGGCACGATGGCACGCGTTCCGGACTTACTGGACTTCTGCGAGATGTACGGGCTGAAGATGCTCACGGTAGCGAGCTTGATCCGCTACAGGCTCGAGCATGAAACCTTCGTTCGGCGCGCCGCCGAAGGTGTCATCACAACTGAGTTCGGCGAATTCAAGGTGGTCGCATATCGTACGGATCTCGATCAGGAAATGCACGTTGCCTTGGTGATGGGAGATGTCGAGGCCGTCGACTCGGCGCTGGTCCGCATGCATTCTCACGATCTCTTTGGAGATGTCTTCGGTTCGATTGCGAACCCAAGCTATCGGCACGTGCACAATTCGCTACGGATAATCGCTGACGAAGGGCACGGCGTGCTGGTGTACCTCCATCATGGAGCGCTGGGGTTCGGTCTTGAAGACATCCCGGGAGGAAAGGGCTCCATCCGGCCGCATCCGCAACTGGCGACGGAATCTACGGCCGGTGCCGGATCGCGGTTGCAGTACCGCATCGGACTTGGCGCCCAGATTCTCAAGGATCTCGGCCTGACCCGAATCCGGCTGTTAACAAATCGGCCCAAGCGCGTTGCCGGGTTGGAAGGATTCGGAATACAGATCGTCGAGCAGTTGCCGATCCGCCCCGCCGCGACAGCCGGCCACGCCGCTCGCTAGGGTGCGGCATGTCCCAGCGGACCGGCTAGGTCCGCGGGCAGCCGGCCGGATCGCATCGCCTCTCGCTCGCGCTCGGCAATTCTCTTGTGCAGTTCCCGCTGTCGCTTCGCTTCCTTGGCTTTTCCAAGCCTCTGGTAGACCCTTGCCAGTCTATAGTGCGGCTTCGAAGATTCCGGATTGAGGTTCGCCGCTCGCTCCAGATGCTCCTCGGCCGCTTGGAATTCGCGTTTCTTCTCTAAGAGGACGCCGAGTTCGTAGTGGGATTCCCAGAAGTCCCCGTTGCGCTCAATCGACTCCCGGAGCAGGGCCTCGATGCTTGACAAGGACTCCGGGTCCGGTCGACCTCCGAGGTTTGCCAGCAGGACCTGCCCGTACAGGAACGGACCGAAGTAATTCTTCGAGTGCTCTTCGTGGAAGATGCGCATCCGTTCCTCCACCTCGTCGATCCGCTCGCTAGCGTGCTGCAGAAGTCGGCCGAGGAATGCATGGGGCTGTTCCATGCCCGGCGCAAGCTCCGCCGCACGCAGAAATCGGTCGATCGCCTCTTCGAAGCTGCGCTGGCCATACGCGGCGATGCCGAGTCCGATTTCGATCGCGGCGCTCTTGTCGAAGTACTCTCGTCCCGCGAGAAACGCTTCGCGCGCAGCATCAAAGTCCTGTTGTCTCAAATGGAAATAGCCCAGGTCGTAGTGCAGCGATTCCTCGTAGGGCTGCAACTGGACCGCCTGCTTCAGGTGGCGCAGTCCGTCGTCCGTTCGGTTGGCGGTCGTGTACGCCTTTCCCAAGGCGTTATGCATCAGGGCGGATTCTCCTGTCTCAGAATCCAGCGCTGCCTCCCCCACTTCGGCCGCTCTCAACGGCATGCCGGCTTGGAGGTAGAGAGTCACTGTTCGAAGGTAGGCGTCGTGGCCCCCGCGTTCCCCCCTTGCGAACTGCTCCTCCCAGCGCGCTGCTTCCGCCAGATCGCCGTAATCGGTGTAGAACATTGCCAGAGCATGCTGGATGAGCGGATCGTCCTCGCCCAGGCGGGCCGCTTCGGACGCATGCCTCGAAGCCTGCGCGTGCAGATTCAGCATGCGATAGATCTGCGCCAGGCCGATCCAAGCGCGAGCCTCGCCGGGAGACTGCTCGATCGCCTGGTCCAGGTACTTCTGGGCCTTCGGTATATCCCGTGACTGGAGCGCGATCAGGCCCTGGCGAACCAGCGCCTCCGTCGGCGGGCCTTCCTGCTGGGCGCTTCCGATCGCGACGAACAGGACCAACGCCGCAATGGCCAGCCGCACACGGTTCCGTGCCACTGAATCCCACTATATATCGCCGCTACAGAGAGCGTCTCGTTTCAATCCGGGAGGGGGGCCTTCGGTAAACTGCTCTCAATGACCTGGAGACCGCTATCCCTCCTAGCCGTGGGCTTGATTCTGGTCGGCTGCTCGTCTGTCGGTGAGAGCGACCGACCGAACATCCTATTCGCGATCTGGGACGACGTGTCCTATCCGCATGTTTCCGCTGCGGGCTCGACAATGGTCTCGACGCCCGCATTCGACCGCGTGGCTTCCGAAGGCGCAATGTTCCGGAACGCTTACGCACCAGCTCCCGGATGCAGCCCGACTCGAGCGGCGTTTCTGACCGGACGCCACATCTGGATGATCGAGCAGGCGGGAACGCACGCGAGTTCCTTCCCTCGAACTTACGTTGCCTACCAGGACCTGCTCGAGGATGCGGGCTACTCCGTCGGCTACACCGGGAAACCGTGGGGCCCCGGGCGTTGGGAGAAGTCCGGTCGCACCCGGAATCCCGCCGGCCCGGCGTCTCTGGAAAGGACTCTCGAGCCTCCCTTCAGCGGCATGAGGAATTGGGACTACGCTGGCAATTTCGAGGAATTCTACGAATCGAAGGCCGACGGCGAGCCGTTCAGCTTCTGGGTTGGGGGCAGCGAAGCGCATCGACGGTTCGAGAAGGGCTCTTGGAAGGCGGCGGGCAAGCGCCTCGAGGACGCCGAAGTCCCGTCATTCCTGCCAGACACTCCCGAGATCCGGGAAGACTTGCTCGACTATGCAGTGGAAATCGAGTGGTTCGACAAGCAGGTCGGACGGATCTTGGACTACCTGGAGGCCAAGGGCGAACTCGACAACACTCTCGTCATCTTCACCTCCGACAACGGGATGGCATTTCCCCGGGCAAAGGCAAACCTCTACGACTACGGCATTCACATGCCGTTGGCCGTGCGCTGGAGCGGGCACGGCCGGCCGGGGCGATCGATCGACGACATTGTGCAGTTCGTCGATCTCACAGCGACGATCATCGATCTCGCGGGCGCGTCGCATCCAGGCGGGGAGTCGTCTCTGGCTGGACGAAGCATCCGTGGAATTCTCGAGTCCGACTCCGACGGTCTGGTAGACACCAGCCGGACACGCGCCTATTCGGGTCGCGAGCGGCATTCGTCGTCCCGGTGGAACAATCTGACCTATCCGCAGCGTTCTATGAGAACGCCCAAGCACCTATACATCCGGAACTTCAAACCTCAGCGCTGGCCGGCGGGTGCGCCGCAGAAATACTTGCCTGACGGGAAACTGGAAGCGATGCACATGGCCTATCACGACATCGATTCCTCGCCAACGCTCACCAGGCTTGTCGAGGGCAGGGAAGAGGACGGTGTCAAGCAGTATTTCGAGTGGGCAGTTGGCAAGCGTCCTGCAGAAGAGCTGTTCGACCTCGAGGCGGATCCCGGGTGCATCGACAACCTTGCGCTCAAGGCGGAACATGCCGATCTGGTGAGCGAGTTGAGAGACGAGCTTGACACGTACCTGGCGGAAACGGGGGATCCGAGGGCGACCGGCGAAGGCTCGATCTGGGAAGACTACATCCGCTACTCTGCGATTCGAAAGTTTCCGAAGCCGGTGGAGGCCGGCCCGGATTACTGAATGAATGGTTTGATCTTGTAGCCGGCCGAGGCGGGCGGTTGCGGAGCCGCATGAGTTCCGGCGCTTTCCGACCGGGCGCATCCGCGGATCGAAGCGGTTGCGGGCGGGCTCGCCCTTGGGTATCTGGCCCAGCTGAGAGAATGCCCTGCGGCAATTACGGCAGGGGCATTCGCTATTGGCGGCCGACGAACTCATCGGTGGCGATTGGCACCGTCCTCCGTCAGCTGTAGCCGTGCTCGGCAAGGGCGCGATTGGCCGCCAAGCCGGCGATACCGATGCTTGGCCTAGTGACTTGTCAAGATTAGGAATCCGCCAGAATGAACTAGGGAGAGACCATGCCGGTTACTCATCCCTCTAGCTGCAACCCGATTGAGGCTGAATCGACTCCGCACGCCGTTAGGAGAGACTTGGTTTGCTTGATGCAATTAATTGCGCTCAGGTGGCATTCGACCACCAGGGAAGTACCAAGCACCTCATGGCTGCCCTTGAAGTCGGTCCCATCTGGGTGACGAGGCTCGGAGTGAACCAAGTGTTTCTTCGGAGTCTTCCGCACTGGAGAATTGCTCATCGAGAGCTTATTATTGCTGCCCAGCCAGTCCGCTGTGCTTGTGAGTACGGCCCTCCAAGTTTTGATGGCTTTCGTGGAATTGTCCGGAAACCGAATCGCCGACGGCGGACTCGTCCCTGACTGGAGGCTGAGTCCGGACAGCAGCACCCAATTGCCGTTGACTTTCGGAACCATTGGATTCCCTGATGGCGCTGATGGGCTAGCCGCCAATAGCAGCGATTCGAGCACCGGCGTGCTAGCCGGAATTGGTAGAGCTGTTCCTAGATTTGGTCGCCAAAGTACCAGTAACTGCAGCGCGCACTTGTGGGGAGACTCGTTCCCTGCGATGGACACAGTCAGGATCCTCTTGTCCTCAATTGGCACAGCTTCGAACACCTTGTACAGCTCCCAACGGTTCCCGTCGGTTAGAGCGGCGAATGGAACGCCCGACAGATTGGCGTAATTCACCATCTGCATGCGATGGGACTCTAGCGATTCCCCCAACCGCTTGGCCTCAATGAACGCAGCCGGTTTGCCGGCGGCATCGAGCAGCGCATAGTCGACGCGTTTCGGGGACAATTCGTATTCTGGGGTTACATCTGCCGGGTTGGCTGAGTCCCACCCGAGAGCGGTGAGCAGAGGGTCGACCAAGGACATTCGAGTGCGGATTTCATTGGCCTGCAAGCTAGCCCTGTGATTTTGGATACGCGATCGGATCACCTCAATTGCTTTGACTAGGGTTTCTAGGAGCATAAGAGTACTTCGAGTTATATCAGATTCCCTTGTGAATGTTCGGACGGGAATTCCGTGCGGCAAGATGTCAGAATTCCGGATGGTTGTGTTGGGAACCCTCGCGAATGACTGCACAGGAGTGGAAGAAGCTGCTTCGCCGAGACCTTTCAATCGGCTAGCGGAAGGCCTCGGGCTCATCTAGAGTGGAGCCGTCGGCACGCCCGCGAGCACCCGCCGGGCGGGTCTCGGCTGAATGCCTGGTTGCGGGCGGGGTCCGTCGCTCCAGACCGATTGCGGATGGAAGCGAAGGCTCACAGATTGTCCGGACTCTGGATCAGTCAAACCCAATACAGGAAGCGGACAGCGGCTCGCAGAACAGGCCAAAACAAGTCACCGAAGAAGTACCACGCCAGAATCAAGCCCAGAATGCCGAAGGCTTGGTCGCGAGTTAGGTCGAACCACCGTCTGGCGAGCCGCTCCGGCATCAGCAACCCGATGGCCGTGTTTCCGTCCAGAGGCGGGACCGGTAGCAGGTTGAATGTCATCAAGAGCACATTCTGGGTGAACAGAATACTTAGAAACTGAGCTATCGGAGCTAGGTCGCCAGAAGCCTCGACGACCTTGAAGAACGTCACGGACGCGGGAATCTCGAATGCTCCCATCGCGATTCCGACGTTGATGAGCACAGCCGCTGCCAATGCCAGGAGGAAGTTGGCCCCTGGGCCGGCGAGGGCCATCCATCCAGCCCGGTGAGGGTGTCGGTGCTCCCATAGAGTGCTGTACGGCGCGGAGGCCCATCCAAGCATCCAGTTGTTCAGGGCGAATGTCAGAAGCGGAACGGCAATCGTGCCGAGCGGCTCGCGCCGGATGTGAGGCAGGGGATTGAGAGAGACTTGTCCTCCGGCGGCAGCAGTGTCGTCACCGCCACGCAAGGCCACCAGTGCATGGGCGGCCTCGTGGCACGTGAGTGAAAGCAGGAAGGCGACGTACCACAGGCCCCCAAGGGCTATCAATTGGGGGTCCATCGGGAACAGTTCAGTTTAGACCAACGAGAATCAGTGCCCGGCAATCCGTGAAGTCGTTCCGAAGTGCCACTCGGGGAATGTTCAGCGGGAGCGCCCGGCATCGCGGATCCGCACCAGTTCGGCCAGAAGTTCGGCTTGTTTGCCCGGCCTGTTCGCGACAAGGTTTCGGCGCTCGCGTGGGTCTTCGGATAGCAGGTATAGCTGCATCGGTCCCTCTTCCGTCGGTTGCAGTGTTCGTCCTCGCGGTGAAGAGAAGCCACCGCTGCCGTCGCCCAGAATCAACTTCCAGGCCCCCTTGCGGATTGCGAAGAGGCCGGAAATGCTTTGGTGGACAGTCATCGTCCGTTCGTAAGACCCGTGTCCAAAGAGCAACGGGACCAAGCTGAAGCTGTCCTCGCCGGATTCGCTAGGCATGTCGAAGCCGACGATCTCGCTGATTGTCGCGAAGATGTCAGTCAGACATACGGTCCGGTCGCTGACAGTTGACGGATTGATCCTGCTGTCCCATCGGACGACCAACGGCACTCGGTGGCCGGCCTCCCATGCGTCGGCCTTGAGGCCCCGCCAGGGCGCGTTCGGCACGTGCGAGTACAATTCGGTCACCGTGTTTGTCGCGCCGACGCTTCCGATGCCGCTACGCGCGGGCGACCCGTTGTCGGACGTGAAGAGCACGATTGTGTTGTCGATTGCCCCGGCCCTTTCCAGGACACCGACCACCTTTCCAAGGATCGAGTCCATCTGATGCACCCAGTCCCCGTAGGGGCCCGCGTGACTCTTTCCGCGGTGCTCAGCGTTGGGAACGATCGGAGTGTGCGGGCCTAGGAGCGGCATGTACAGGAAGAACGGTACATCCGGATCTGCGGACACCTCCTCGAGCCATTCGACCGCCCGGGCGGTGATGGTGGGCTGAGCCGCCCACAAATCCCAGCGCGGCATCATCGGACCCGCTCGCTGGCTCTTGTTCACGGGCATGCGGTCGGTGGGCTCTCCGAGCACTCGGTCGTCCTCGATGAACGCATATGGCGGAAAATTCGGCACGTCGTCCCCGAAGTAGTAGTCGAATCCGCGAGTTGTCGGCCCTTCCCGAACCGGTCGGGTGAAGTCGACACGCTTCCCGTAGGGCTCGTAGTCCCTGCCCACATTGACTCCCTCAAGTTCGTCCGACAGATAGCCTCCCTCTCGGACCGGCCAATCCCAGCCCAAGTGCCACTTGCCTATGCAGGCAGTCCTGTACCCCTTCGCTTGAAGCGCTTTTCCGAGCGTGAGCCGGTCGCCGTCGATGACCGGCCCACCCCAACTGTTGACTATTCCGACGGGCAAGCGGGAGCGCCATGGATAGCGTCCCGTGAGCAAGCCGTACCGCGAGGGGGTGCAAACCGAAGATGCGGTATGGGCGTCCGTGAAGCGCATGCCCCGCTGAGCAAGGGCGTCGATGTGGGGCGTGGGGATGCGCGAGCGCGAATTGTAGACTTGCGGGTCTCCGTAGCCCATGTCGTCGGCGAAGACGATGACTAGGTTTGGAACCGGCTCTTGCGCGACAGCTGAACAAATGAGTAGGAATGCGATCACTACTAGTAACGGACGCATGAGAGGCTTCGAGTCTATCAAGGCTTGTACGCCAGCAACGCATGGTCGCCTTCTCCTTGTCGCCTTCTCCTAAGATGTGCTCGACGATCCCTAGCCCCCCCAATGGCAAGGGCGATTGAGCAGCAACATTGTGGAGGGAATGACTGTTGCCTAGGCCCAATCGCCGAAGCAGCTAAGAAGAGATCATGGGCCTAGCGCGGAGTGAATCCAGCAGATTAACCCCGCTTGGCGGCGGTAGCCCATTTCGACGACATCAGCCGGGATGTCTAAGGCGTGCTGCGCTGGGGCCCAAAACCCGAGCCAGACGTCAAGGAGCAGAACATCCCTGGAGATATGCCTTATTGGCTTGTGCGCCAGGACGAGCCACAACGTACACGGTTTGCCCAAGCCGGCTGGCGACACTGATTTTGAATGGAGATCGGCCCCGAGGTGCTCGCATGTGTCGGAGACTCTAGCTGATGAACGTCTGGAATTTGCTTGCCGGATTCCCCGGTAGCGGCATCGTCTCATTCACTGCCCTACTCCGTCGTAGATTCTCGCAACGCACGGACGGCAGCCTGTTTCGGGGCAGAATCGACAGATTCGGCGTCGAACGCAACCGCAATCGGCGCTTACCAGTCTAAGAATTCAATCACTTGTGCCGGGCAGTACTTGTTGCCGTGCCTGGAAACGAAGACCTAAGGAAGGAAAACAATCATGAAGTTGCAGGGATTTGTCGCCATCGCGCTCGGGGCCGTTCTGGCCAGCTTCGTTTTTGCGCAATCGACAACCGAAACGGAGTCCGAGACGTCTACGGAGCACGAATGGGAGATGTTCAGCCAGTATGTCGCTGGTTTCGGCGGCGCTGCGGGGGGAGGCCAGTCCTCGGCGGCAGGATCCGCTGGGGAAGCGGTAGTCGGAGCCATGTTCCTATACAACAAACGGACCGGCAAGGTGTACTCGGTATTCACTGATTGTGGAACCGACGGACCTGATGGTTGCGTTGTAGCAATTCCAGCTCTCGATGGGACCGCTAGGTCCAACACTCCGACTCCGCAGACCGGTTACAGCGGCGTTCGGTCGCAGTGACCGCCTATTGCTTCCGCCTGTCGCTCCATCGCCAAGGCGTTCCTGGTCAGTGCCCAGCGGTGCCGGACCGCGCGCGAACGCGGATTCGTCGCTAACCTCGGCGAGCATCCTCCGCGCTGTCGGGGCGCAGTGTGCCGCCGACGTCTAGCTACAGGTCGACCAGGCTTGGCCCAACCCGGAGCGGCGGCAATCTCAGGGCATCTGTTTCCGAGTCACGGTGCCGACCAGTGTGAGGAATTGCTCACGGCGCTTTGACCTGCTCGGGCTCGAGCACCAGCCGATGGGCTGTGCTTTCTTCGACGGCCGCGCGGCTGAACACAAGCGGGGCGTAACGTCCTTCCGTCCACATCTGGAGGAGGTCACTGTAGTGCGGACTGCCTGGCTGGCCCGACTGCCCCGGCGTGCTGGTGAATACCGAACGGTCCCAGTCGGCAAGGTCAAGAATGTGACGGTACGAAGCTCCGTTTGACTGCAAGTAGCCCGGCCCACGCGTTGCGTTGGGTGTGAAAGCGTCGCCTCCGCGTTCGACCGGCTCTAGGTCGAAGACCTCCCTCCGTACGTCAGAGTCCGAAAGCGGATGACGGAAACCAATCTTATGCAGATTGCCCCACCGCCACGCGGCAGGAGAGGTTCCCAGCGTCGAGGCAAGTTCCGTGAAGGCCTCGTCGAGAGACTCGGCCATGATTCGACGCCGCTGCTCTTGAGGAGCTTCGCGGAGCCCCGCGATCAAGTGAGGAAGCTGCAGATAGCGCTCGATCAACTCCCGAGCCTGCGGCGGAGCTTGAGACGAGAGATATCGCGACGGAAGTCGTTTCATCCAAGCCTCGAAGAGCGCGGCGGCGTTCGAATCCACATTCAAGACAAAGTCCCACCCATCGAAGATCGCGGCGGCCTGCGAATCGGCAAGTGATGATTCGCGCAGCAGCGCCACGAGTTCTCGGGCGACCAGCGAGGTCTCATCGTGTTGTAGCCGTTTGAAGTGCTCGACACTGAACTTCCCGCCGTCTTCCAGAACCTCTTCGATCCGCTCGAACCGATACGGCGCTGACCAGTCGAACCCGAGGTCGTGCGGATAGCCTTCCGGAAGGATGTTGTGATTCGCGGTCGCGACGTACCCTGACTCAGGATTCTTGAGTTGCGGAAGCTCGTCGATCTCTCTGAAACCACTCCAGCGGTATCGGCCTGTGTGAGCTGGCACCGGCAGCAGGCCTGACCAGCCCTCTCGTACTGGCACAAGGCCGGCGGGGATCCACCCGATGTCGCCCTCGACATCGGCGTAGACGATGTTTTCCGCCGGGATTTTCCAAGCTCGCATGGCCTGGACGAACTCGTCCCAGTCTTGGACTTGATCAAGTGCTAGGCTGCCGAGGTAGCCCGCCGTACCTGGTTCCTGTCCGGCCCAGCGGAGCACGACAACGCGATCATTGGCGGGGTCGTCCCAGATTACGGGACCGTTGTGCGTGAACTTGAGTGCGACCTGTTCCAGTTGGTCTTGTCCCCTGACGCGAAGTTCTTCGTGCTCGATCCGCATGTCGAGCCAGTCGCCCCGAAGCAAGTACTGGTCGCTATTCTCCGGGTTCGTCTGTTCCACGAAGAGATCCGCAGCGTCGTACTGCACAATCGTGAAGCCCCACCCGACCCGCTCGTTATGGCCAATTGCGACACCGGGGAGCGCAGGCTCGCCCGATCCGATCACGTTCCACCCGGGACCGTTCAGGTGGACTAGGTATCGCAGCGAGGGTAGGATCACCGGGCGATGCGGGTCGCTAGCCAGCAATGGCGCGCCTGTAGCACTCAGTTCCGAACTCACGGCCCAATTGTTCGATCCGTCCTGCCGGTGCAGGACCGGGATGGACACAGCCCTTCGATACTCGTCTGTGACCCGATCGTCGATTCCGGCTAGCTCGATGTCTGGATCGGGGCGGAGATCGTGCCAGGGATCGGTCGGATACCACCGCTGGGTCGCCTCCACCCCAAGCTGGGAGATTAGTTTCGCGCGAGCAATCTCCTGGCTGACATTGCGCACCATCAGGAGTCCTGCGATCCGTAGCAGGACATGTTCCGGTTCCCAGACACCTGGTTCGAAGTTCAATAGCTCGAACTCGATCGGCAGCTTCTTGCGGTTCTGCTCGACGTAGCTGTTGATACCCGAGGTGAACGCTGCCGCTATCTCCCGCGAATTAGGGGAATAGCTGGCCCACTCAGCTTCCATGTCGCCGCGATATCGCACGAGGCGGGCGATACGGTCGCGGGAAACGTAATCCGGGCCGAAGACCTCGGCGAGCTCTCCGGTACCGGTGCGTCGCCAAATCTCGATTTGGTAGAGGCGGTCCTGGGCTGCAACGTAGCCTTGCGCGAAAAAGAGATCGTGGACTGTCTCGGCGTAGATGTGAGCAACGCCCCAGCGGTCCCGAAGGATCTCTACTGGGCGTTCCAGGCCGATGACCGAGATGGAACCCTCGATCTGCGCTAGGCGTCCCACCGACTCCTTCTCAAGAGCCCCTGCCGAATCGCCCATTGGGCTGCAGCCGGACAACGGCAGAATCAGGGCGATTGCCAAGATCCAAAGCATGTCGCTGACAGCATAGCGCCGTACTGAGGAATATGGACTTCGCTTCTTGGTCAGTCAGTTTCCACACGGTCAGTTCCCACTCTGTGACGAGCGGCCCCAACCTGCCAGACTGAAGGCGATTGCGCGAGCCTGGCGCAACTCCTCAGCCTCTAGCCGGAACTTCACGACGGCCGATTGGCCGATAACCCGTTAGAGGTAAAGGGTCTCTTCCCATTCCGAGGGTCCTGTATCTGCAATTTTGTTCCCATAACAAGGGCCGCCGAATCATTTTTTAATATCTTGTTTCATTGGGGCTTCTGATCTGATACGGTGCCTGTAGTGTCTTCATAACACTCGCCCGTGTCCTTCCACGTAGAAATCATCCCCAACCGCGCCAGCAAGCCCGCCATCCTGCTCCGCGAGGCCTGGCGCGAAGGCAAGCGTATCCGCAAGAAGACCCTCGCCAACCTCTCCAGGCTCCCGCCCGAGGTCGTGCAGGGCTTCCGCGTCGTCCTCAAGGGCGGCCTGGCCGTCCAGGACCCCTCCGAACTCCTACGCGTCGAGCGCTCCTGGGCCCACGGCCATGTCGCCGCCGTCCTGGGCTCCTGCCGCCAGCTCGGCCTCGAGCGCATCCTGCACCGCAGCCGCAGCCGCGAGCGCGACCTCGCCCTCGCCGCCGTCGTGGCGCGCGTGCTCGCCCCCGACTCCAAGCTCGCCACCGCGCGTCGGCTCTCCCCGGACACCGCCGACTCCAGCCTCGGCGCCCTGCTCGAGCTCGGCCCCGTCTCGGGCAACGAGATGCTCGCCATGCTCGACTGGCTGCTGGCCCGCCAGAAGTGGATCGAGACCAGCCTCGCCAACCGCCACCTCAACGACGCCACCCTGATCCTGTACGACGTCAGCTCGTGCTACCTGGAGGGGCGGCTCTGCCCGCTGGCGGCCTTCGGCTACAACCGCGACGGCAAGAAAGGCAAGCAGCAGATCGTGTTCGGATTGCTGTGCGCGGCCGACGGCTGTCCCCTGGCCGTCGAGGTGTTCCCCGGCAACACAGCCGATCCAGCTACGGTGGGTCGGCAGGTGGAGCGGATCCGGAAGCGTTTCGGCATCGCCCGCATCGCGCTGGTCGGCGACCGCGGCATGCTCACCACGGCCCGCATCCGCAAGGACCTGGAGCCGGCCGGCCTGGACTGGATCTCCGCCTTGACATCCAAGCACTTGCGCAAGCTGGTGGCCGCGCCCGGGCAGGCCGGGCAAGCCCGGAAAGGCCAAGCCCCGCTGGCGGCCGACAGCCTGGTCCCGGATGCCGTCGCCGAGATCACCAGCCCGCACTTCCCCGGCGAGCGGCTCCTGCTGTGCCTGAACCCGCGCCTGCGCGGCGAGCGCCGCCGCAAGCGCGAGGAGCTGCTGCAGGCCACCGAGTGCATCCTGGCGGACATCGCCCGCTCGGTGCGCCGCAAGCGCCTCGCCGGCGAGGCCGCCATCGGGCGCCGCCTCGGCGAGCAAGCCAATCGCTACAAGGTGCGCAAGCACTTCGCGATCGACGTCACCGCGGACAGCCTCGCCTTCGAGCGCAACCACGACAGCATCGAGGCCGAGGCCCTCCTCGACGGCCTCTATGCCATCCGCACCAGCCTGCCCGACCTAGCCGCCGAGGAGGCCTACAAGAGCCTCTCCGGCGTCGAACGCGCCTTCCGCACCAGCAAGGATCATCTGCGGGTCCGTCCGATCCACGTCTACAGCGAGGACCACGTCCGCGGCCATGTCTTCCTGTGCATGCTCGCCTACTACGTGGAATGGCACATGCGCCGGCGGCTGGCTCCCCTGCTGTTCCAGGACGACGACCCGGCTGCGGCGCGGGCCCGGCGCGACACGCCGGTCGAACCGGCCGAGGTGTCGCAAGGCGCCAAGCGCAAGGCCGGCACCAAGATCAAGCCGGAGGGCTTTCCCGTGCACAGCTTCCCGACCCTGTTGGGGGACCTCGCCAATCTCGTTCTCAACCGGGTCAGCCTGCCCACCCAGGACAAGACCGCCATCACCATCGCCACCGAACCCACCAAACTGCAGCGCCAGGCCTTCGACCTGCTCGGCGTCGATCCGCCGCAGAGTGTTTCCATAACCGTCACAGGTTGAGAGCCACGCCCGGACAGGCAAAACCCAGTGAACGCAACAAGTTGCGCAATGAACACGGCTTGAACATGCCGTGAAGTGCCGACTAGATCAAGCGGATAATTGCAGGAAAGGGGAAGACAACCGCCGAGGCCCATTGGAAACCAGTAGTCCGTTCTAGCGAAACGACTTACCAGCAGTGCTCAGGTTCAGGTTTGCCCCTTGGGCACACTGGAATTACTAACTTGAGTAAAATCACTCGGGCTAGAAATATAGAATTATGGGTCAGTTTCGCCGTTCGCAGGTCTCTGAAATCCTCACGCGCATACGAGAGAAACCCGAGCGTATCGTTTACGTCACCGGCCCTCGACAGACAGGCAAGACGACGGCTGTCCTGCAGGCATTGAGCGAGGTCGAACGCCCCAACCGATACGTGTCCGCCGACGCCGACGAACCGGTCGCGTTCCACCCCACGCCCCGAATCGCCGTTGACGAGGCCACCCCCTCCTCTAGGATGGATCGCGATTGGCTTGTCCGGAACTGGCAGCGGAGCAGCCATGCCGCGGCCAAGTCTTCGAATGGCTTCGTCCTCGTTCTCGACGAAATTGAGCAGATTCCTGACTGGTCCAAGACGGTGAAGGGGCTCTGGGACGCTGACCGGCGCGCCGGTGTACACCTTCGCGTGGTGATTCTCGGATCGGCCAACCTTGTGTTGCAGGCCGGCCTCAGCGAGAGCCTCGCAGGCCGCTTCGAACCTCTACGTTTCACGCACTGGTCATTCCAGGAAATGTCGGAGGCATTTGGATTTGACATAGATCAGTACGTCTATTCCGGTGGCAGCCCAGGGGCAGCGCGTCTGGTTCACGACCCTGAGCGGTGGCGAGAGTATGTGTTGAGCGCGTTGCTGGAGTCGGCGGTCGAACGGGACATCCTTGGGGTGGCACGGGTCCAGAAACCGGCCCTCTTCAAGCAACTCCTCGAATTGGGTTGCGCATATTCCGGACAAGTGCATTCCTACACCAAAATGCTCGGGCAGCTGCAGGACGTCGGCAACACGACGACCCTAGCCCGCTACCTGGAACTGCTGTCAAGGGCGGGGTTGCTTGCCGGCATCGAGAAGTACTCGGGAAGCCCGGTCCGGCGCAAGGCGTCGATTCCCAAGCTGAACGTGCTAAACACAGCATACGCTTCGGCTTTCGCCGACTACGAATTCGAAGAGGCCAGGGGGGACCGGACGTATTGGGGCCGTTTGGTCGAAAGCTCGGTCGGAGCTCATCTGCTCAACTCCAAGACTGGCAACACCCGAATCTACTATTGGCGGGACGGTGATTCCGAAGTCGACTTCGTCTTGCAACGAGGGAACAAGCTTGTCGCGATTGAGGTGAAGAGCGGAAGACGCCGCCGCAGCAAGCGAGGAATGGAAGAGTTCAAGGCCAGATTCCCTGGGTCTTCGTCTGTCGTCGTCGGGGCGGACGCCGTACCGTTGTCAGAGTTTCTGTGGGTCCCGGCCCGACACTGGTTTGGAGCGTCGTGATGCAGGTCGTACATCGTACATGCACGGAGTTCCTCGAGAGCGACAGCGGCAATCCGGGAACTCCGCGGACTCTGGCCGACCTTCGCGGAATTCCAGCATACGTGCTGCTGGGCGGCCCCGGGGCCGGGAAGACGACGTCATTCGAGAAAGAATCAAATGAAACCGGCAGCACCTTCGTATCGGCTCGCGACTTTGTCACCGTAGGGATCGGCCCAGGATGGCAGCGGGGGACCCTGTTTATTGACGGCTTGGACGAGATGCGACCTGTACGAGCTGATCCGAGACACCCGCTAGATCGCATTCGTACGCAGCTGGAGGATTTGGACCGGCCCGAGTTTCGCATCTCCTGTCGCGATGTGGACTGGCTGGGAGCCAATGACTGGGAGCGCCTGAAGCGAGTGTCACCCGATGGCACCGTTCGCGTGTTCCGCTTGGACCCCCTCGATCAAAAAGGCATTGTCCAGATCGCCGGAGCCCTTCTGCGACCCGCCACACCAGAGGAATTCATCAACGAGGCGCGCCAGAGAGGAATCCAAGGCCTTCTCGAGAACCCGCAAAGCCTAACGCTGCTCCTTCGCGCCACCACATCAGACGACTGGCCGGAGTCGAGGAGGGAGACCTACGAGCGCGCGTGCGAGAGCTTGTCCCTTGAATCGAACGACGAGCACTTCTCGGGGAATCCGAAGCGACCAGGCACGTCAGCCTTGCTGAAATCGGCGGGAAGGCTCTGCGCGACCCTGATCATGACCGGTATAGACGGGTACTCCCGTGGGCTCGTCGAAGACGAGAGGCGATTCGTTCCCTTGAACGACGCTATCCCAGACGGTCACGAAACCGCCAGATACGCAGTGCGCTCGCGCCTCTTCAAGTCCATCGCCACCGACATCACAGCGCCCGTTCACAGGTACGTTGCCGAGTTTCTCGCGGGACGCTATCTTGCCGGTCTCGTTGGCAAGGGCACGCCGCCAAGCCGGGTTCTCGCACTCTTGACGGGCTATGACGGGTATCTCGTTTCCGAGTTCCAAGGACTCTCGGCGTGGCTCGCAGCTCATTGTAAGGAGAGCCGGGCACTCATCATGGACCGGGATCCGGTTGGCACTCTCTTGTACGGAGATGTCACCGGGTTCTCGTGCGAGGAAAAGACCAGGCTCATCCAGGTCGTCGCGGAGCACTTGGAAAGACACAAGGGAATTGACGACCTTCTCTTCAAGAGGAATTCGGGCGTGGCAGGCCTCGCGACGCCCGACATGGCCGACTCGCTCCTGGCGGTGCTGCATCGTCCGGACAAGGGCAGCGCTGCCCGTCGAGCAACGATTCTGGCACTGAGAGCCATCCAGGTCGCTCCGCGCAATCCCGGGCTCGGTGCTGCGGCGCTGGAGCTTCTCGAGAACAAGAGCACTCATCCCCGAATTCGGAGCGAGGCCCTCGAGGCGTATGCCGAGCATTCGGAGGACTCCGAGCAGCGCGCCCTTCTGGAAAGAGTTTGGAACGGCACGATAGCGGATCCGGAGGATCAACTGCTCGGACGACTCCTAACCTATCTCTACCCCACCGTTGTGGGCCCGGCCCAAGTCGTTTCCTACATGAGATCGCCGAGGAATGCTCGGCTCTACGGGTCGTACAGGCGCTTCTGGCAGTCTCGAGTCCGTGACGAGACCGATTTGCAGCGAATCGCGGAACTGCTTGACGCCATGGCAGCGAACCTGACGACCATCCGTAAGGAATTCGACGAGAGGTACGGCTCGGGAGCATCCCTCTTTCGATATCTGCCATCCAGATTGTTGGCCCGTTACCTGTGCTCCGAGACAGGTCCAGTGGACTCGGCCCGATTTTGCGACTGGCTGGAGTTGGTTTCTGACGACCGAGTTTCCCCCACCAGGGCGGATGACTGGGCAACGATTCGTCAGTGGCTGGCTGACCGGCCCGGCGCGGTCGAGTCGATCTTTCGCGTCGTCGCCGAGAGGAGGGCCGGAAAAGGAGACCTCGGGCAATGTGTCGATCGAGCCCGGCGCTTGATGCTTGGCGTACCGTTTCCGTCTAGATTCGAGAGCTGGTGCGACGAGAGTGGTCGTCAATCGACCGAAGAGCGCGTCGCGCGCGTATTCCTGAGCAGCGCGCGAACGCTACGCGAGAGGAGCGAGTCGGGAACGGACTCTGCAACGCTTCTCGAGGGCGAGCGCAGCCCCCGGCCCTCGCTGGAAGAGCTACTGGATGGAAGCGCTCCGATCGAACGGCCAGTCATTGCGCCAACCGGAAAGGCAACCGACCCGATCGGCCCCGAAAGGCTGGAATGGCGGTCGCACGCGAGAGCGAGGGAGCAGTTGCTGCGGCAGAATCGCTGCGCCCCAACGTTTCTGGAAGGTCTGGCTGAAGCGTATTTCGGAAACTCCTACGTCGCAGAGGGAACCGATCCCGCGGAAAGGCTCCACGATCTGCTGGGTGCCGGGAGCTTGGTGGATGCAGCGCTAACCGGCCTCCGTGAATCAGTGAAACGCGACGACGTGCCCACTGACAGCGAGATCCTGAGACTCCATTCCCAAGGCCAATGGCATCGCCTCGCACTGCCGGTCTTGGCCGGTGTCGAGGAAATCGACCGCGGGGCGACACCTCTCCTTGACTCCCTTGGCCATGAACAGCTTCGGGTCGCGCTGGCCTTCCACTTTACGACAAGGCGGGAGCATCCGGCCCCATACGAGTCCGCAACACCGGAGAGCGGCGAGACGAAGTTCCCGCGATGGTACCGGAGGCTAGTCGAGTCCGATCCCGGACTCGTCGCGGACATGATGATCGAGTCTGTTCGATCGGAAATCCAGAAGGGTCTCGTGTTGGACGACGAGCTCCGGAATCTGCTGCAGGAGGAAAGTCATGCCGAAATCGCGCGCCGGGTGTCGCTGCCTCTCCTTAGCCTGATTCCAGCTCGATGCAGCGATACCCAGCTCGACGGACTTGAACTGGTTCTGAAGTCTGCCTTGATGCATTGCGAGAAGAGCACATTGCGGGCCGCGATCGAGGAGAAACTTGGCCGCAACAGCATGACTGACGGCCAAAGGGTCTACTGGCTCGCGGCCGGCCTGTTCGTGAACCCGTCCCAGTACCGCGAGGAGCTAGACCGATACGTTGCACTAGAGGACCAGAGAATCGGCCATCTTGTCGCCTTTATCGCCGGAAGCCCGTATCGGGATGACTGGCATCTTCCGTTCGAGTCCCTTGACGCGGCATCCCTCGAATCGCTCGTCCTGCGCGGCGGGAAACTCCACCGGCCGCTCAGCCAGCACACCCAAGCAGTCAGGGCATCGGCCCTTATCGAGAGTCTGGTCAGGCAACTCGGCAATGACCCGTCCGAAGAAGCGACTGACTCCCTCGAACGACTCTTGCTTGCACCCCATCTGGACCCCTGGCGCTTTGTCATTCAGTATTGGCAGCGTCAGCAGCGCGAGGTCCGTCGAAATGCGTCCTACGCATACCCTTCGATCAAGCAAGTGGGCCGAACGCTTGAGTGCTCCGATCCCGCCAATGCGATGGATCTCCTGGCCGCTACAGTTGACTGCCTCCGAGAGCTTGCGAGGGACTTCCGGGATGGAGACACATCGGGATGGCGCCAATTCTGGAACTGGGCCGACATACCGACCCCGAAGCGCGAAGAACTGTGCAGGGATCTCTTGCTCGACTTTCTACGAGCCCGCTTGAAGCGGGCAGGCGTGGACGCGCAACCTGAGGGCCGCTATGCCGACGACAAGCGAGCGGACATCCGGGTTTCCTTCGGAACATTCAATGTCCCGGTGGAAATCAAGAGGAGCACTAACCGCACGCTCTGGTCAGCTGTCAGGAGCCAGCTGATCAAGAAGTACGTCCGCGATCCCGGCACGAACGGACATGGGATCTACCTCGTTCTCTGGTTTGGCAAGAAGGGTGTTCCGATGCCGCCGAGCGGTCCCCCCCTCCAGAGTGCCTGCGAGCTTGAGCAGAGGCTGCGAAGCAGCTTGTCGTTTGATGAAAAGCTAAAGATATCGATCGTCGTGATGGATGTTGCGCTTCCCGAAAGTCAATGAGCCTTCAATCCGCTCCGCCCCTGGACGCGCAGAACGATCTCGAGGGATTTACTCAAAGTCACCTTCGAAACCCATTCCCCTAGTTTCGAAACGTTCGGCTCAAAACTTCAAGCAACTACCAGTGCCCCTAGACCTGCGAAAACACCTAGGGGAACTTCAAATCAATGCCTGATCCGGCGAACTCTCGCGGTCGCACCCTGAAGCTCTACTTGGTCGACGGCTCGCCATCGGCAGTGATCTCGGCCGAGCTTGGCAACTGGTCCGGCAAGGTTCTCGTTGCATCGCGCTCCGTGCTCCCTGACTTGATCGGACGACCAGAGACCGACCAGACCGGGGTCTACCTGCTGACCGGGCCGGATCCAGCAAGCTCGAACCGAACTCTCGTCCATGTTGGGGAAAGCGACACCATCAAGAAGCGTCTGATCAGCCACGACGGTGACGAATCCAAGCAGTTCTTTACCCGTATTTGCGTCATCGTCTCCAAGGACGAGAATCTCACCAAGGCACATGGCCGCTATCTGGAAAGCCGGCTCCTGGTGTTGATCAAGGGGGCGGCTCGTGCCCGCGCAGTCAACGGTATCCAACCCCAGTTCCGCGGCCTTCCGGAACCCGAGATCGCAGACATGGAGGGATTCCTGTCTGAGATCGAGGTGCTGTTGCCAGTGCTTGGCTTCGATTTGCTGCGTGAGGGGGCTGATCCGGAACCGTCAAGAAACGTCGAATCCGGCAAGAGGCCGACATTCTTGCTAGCTCAGGCCGGCATCTCCGCGCGCGCAAGAGAGGCTGGCGGCGAGTTCGTCGTCCTAGCCGGCTCGAGAGCCCGCGTGAAGGAAATCAAGACGTGTCCCGACGGCCTAAGGGACTTTACGCCGGGAGCTTGTCGAGGATCGCGTGCTAGCCCAGGAAGCCGGCGGAGAGTTCTATCGGTTTGAGCGTGATGTTCCGTTCGGTAGCCCTTCGGGCGCGGCGTCGTTTGTGTATGGAGGAAACCTCAACGGCCGCAAGCGTTGGAAGGTGGAAGGGTCGAACCTGAGCTACGGGGAATGGCGTGACAAGCGCCTAGCAGCAGCACGGGGCGATTAGGTCGAATTCTCTTGATCCTCTGCCGACCAGGGTGGCCGGCATGCTGCCATCCACCGCATGCCCGCCGGCGTTGGCAATGGCATGCTCTCCGAGATTGAGATCCGCATTGGCACCGCCCGGGTTCGAGATCGTGCCGCTGTTGAGCATCAAGGCGTCAGCGGAGATCCCGCTACCGTCCGCGTCCATGTCCTGGGCTTGCAGTTCGTAGCGAAATAGAATTCGCGCTACTCCCCGCATCGGTGGATGACACTCCTCACGCTATCCGCGGACTTCGATCGCAGTCGATGCGAACATTCTTGTGCCTTCCCACCGGGCGGGCTCCGAGTGGCACGCTTCCGCGGCATCGGCGATGAGGAGCCGTGCCGAGGGACGCGAGCCTTGGGCGATCGTGGCCGTGCATCCACGGGTTCTCGGCAATCGTCACGAACCCGCGCATATATGTCCCGCCCTCAACGACCGACGAACTAGGTGGAGGCTTGGATCGACTCGCCTTCAGTGGTCATGCTCTGCGAGTCCAGCGACCATTGGACCCTGCTGAAGAGGTTCCTAATTCGGGAAAAGGTCAGGAGCCCCATGGTGCACGACGCTCGGATCGCAGCCATCTGCTCTTCGCACGGAATTTCCGAGCTCTGGACATCGGACCGCGACTTCAGTCGCTTTCCGGCACCTGCCAAGCGAAACCCTCTGCTGGCGTGAATGGAATGGCGGGGCTGGTGAGGGGCATGTCGGTTCCTGACGTGCCACAGGAGTCGATCTCAAGCCTGGGACGGACCAAGTCCTGACGCGTCTTCACAAGGAGCACTCAGGCGCGGGAAGCACCGCGAAGACTTCCATGCGGAATGCCGGGCCGTCGGCCCGGAGGCCGCTGTACGCCAGCAGGAGGGTTGTGGCCTGGACCGCGAGCCTCCCCATTCGCTCCAAGGGAGGCCTCCGTATTGCAATCGCCATCGCGCCCCGACTCCAGCCCGGCCAGTTGGCGCGTCGGATCAACTCCCGGGCAGTTCCTCGAAGAGCGCAATGGCCCGGTCTAGGCTGTCACGATCGCCCACCAGCACGACCGTGTCGCCGGCTCGGTAGTGAAAATCCGGTTCGCGACGGTAGAAGGGTTGCCCGTCCCTGACCACGGCGATCTGCACGGCACCGGTACGTCGTCGCAGCCGCAAGGACTTTGCGCTCATTCCGGTGACGTTGGCGCCGTCCCTGATTTCCACCAGTTCCAGGGCATCGTGGATACCCAGGTGTTTCAGCGCGTCGAGCCGCAGGTCAGGCTCCGCTGTGCCACGAAAGAGCCCGTAGTGTTCCTCGCGCACCGCGGCGGCTTCCTGCCAGATGCGGTTGATCGGGATCCGGTAGCTTTCCAGCGCCTTGGCAAACAGTTCGATCGAGACCTCGAACTCTTCCACTACCACGTCCGTGGCACCGAGCGACATCAGTTCGTCGATGGAGCGCGTGTACCTCGTGCGTACGACGATCTGGGCGGTAGGATTCAGATCGCGGGAGATCGAGACACCGCGTCGTTCCTCGGTCGGCGAGGATATCGCGAAGACGATGATGCGGGCGCGCCGCGCGCCGACGTGTTTCAGGACGGCACGCTGGGTGCCGTTGCCGAACGTCACCGGCAACCCGTCTTCGCGTGCGCTACGGACGAGATTCGCGTCGTGTTCGACGACGATGCACGGGATGCCCGCCGCATCAAGCACCCTTGCAAGGTACCGTCCGGCGACACCGTAGCCGACGATGATCGTGTGGTCGGACATCCCGTCAGCCGCGGCAGCATCCGTGGGGGCGAGTCCATGTGATCCCCTGCCAGATGGCGCGATGCGCTCGGCGATGGACCCTGCGCTGCGAATCAGAAAGGGCGTGGCCATCATCGACAGGACGGCTGTACTGAGGAACAACTGGTAGTCGCCCTCGCGGAAGAGTCCCAGGGGCAGCCCCTGCGCCGCCAGCAGAATGGAGAATTCGCCGATCTGCGCAAGGCTTAGGCCGCTGGTCAGCGCGGTTGCCAGGATCCCGCCTGCGGCGAGGACCGCCGCCACCACCAGCGCGACCTTGAGCGCGAACACGACGGCCAGTACGGGAACGAGCACGTCAAGCTGCGCCGCCACGGCGGAAACGTCGAGCAGCATGCCGGTGGAGATGAAGAAGATTCCGCTGAACACGGCCCGAAAGGGCAGGACGTCCGATAGCGCCTGCAATCCGTATTCCGACTCGGAGATGACGAGGCCGGCGATAAACGCGCCGATCGCGATGGAGAAACCCGCCCATGCGCTAACCACGGCTGTGCCGATTCCGAAGAAACCCACGCACAGAGTGAATAGGTCGCGATCGCGGAAGAGCACGATCCTGTCCAGGGTCGTCCGGACTATCCATCGCCCGCCGATCACCAGTGCGGTGATGGTTGCAAGCCCGCGTACGAAATCCATGCCAACCGCGCCCATGTTGGCACCCTCCAGGCCAGCCAGCACCGGCAGCAGCAGAATCAGCGGAAGCACGCAAAGGTCCTGGAACAGGAGTATGGAGATGACGGAGCGCCCTTGTGCCGAGTCCAGTTCAGCCCGGTCGGCGTAGGTCTTGGTGACGATGGCGGTCGACGACATCGCGACGAGCATGCCGTAGAAAACCATCTGACCGGGCGGAATGCCGAAGGCCATCGCCAGCGCCGCCACGCACACGAGAGTTCCGCTCACCTGCAACCCGCCGCCGATCAACACTGTGCGAGCCCATTGGCGAACGTGCGACAGCGACAACTCCAGTCCCACCGCGAAGAGCAACAGGGCGACACCAAGTTCGGAGAGGACTTCCACCTCCTCCGTGGCACTGATTAGCCCGAACCCGTTGGGGCCCACCAGGACTCCGGCCACCAGGAATCCTACCAGGGGTGGGGCCGACAGGCGGTGTGCCAGCGCCACGATGGGGATCGCCATTCCCACGAGCAGCGTCAGGTCAATCAGCAACCTACCTTCGTGCACGGTTCTTCCAGTATCAGCCTTGCGGGCGGGGGATGGGACGGGGAATCAGGGTCGGTGCGCGGGCGCCGAGTGGCAGGTTTCGGGCAATGGCGGGGCCTGCCATCGGCGAATGTCAAGTCCACGTTCGTTGCGTGCATCGCGAGCGCCGGCGCTCATTCGGCCGCGACAAACCCTACCACTTTCCCCTGGTGCCGCCGCGCAGAGCTTTCAATCGCTCTGCGGCCTATCAGCGGTGAGCCGTCCACACCGCGTCACGACGAGAATACAATCCTCAGTTCCAGATGCCATAGATGCGGGAGCAGTACTGCATCATTCTGCAGACGCACCAACGCGGTTTCCGCGCTTGGCGCCCTCATTTCACTCAACAGCCAGCCAATGGCGACCAAGGCACCGAGGACAAAAAGGCTCATAGGCGATGGTCGTGGTGGCGTGCAGAGAGAATATCGTCGATCAGCCGGGGCGGGTCATGGAGGTAGCGACAAGGGCTGTAGCACATTCCGAGATCAGAATATCGTCGAATTCCGTAAATCAAATCAAGAGAACCCCTGCAACTACACCTTGCTCAAGGCAGTTTTTCGCCTATTACGTGGAATGGCACATGCGCCGGCGGCTGGCGCCCCTGCTGGTCCAGGACGACGACCCGGCCGCGGCGCGGGCCCAGCGCGACACGCCGGTCGAACCGGCCGAGGTCTCGCAACGCGCCAAGCGCAGGGCCGGCACAAAGATCACGCCGGAGGGCTTTCCCGTGCACAGCTTCCCGACCCTGCTGGGGGACCTCGCCAATCTCGCCCTCAACCGGGTCAGCCTGCCCACCCAGGACAAGACCGCCATCACCATCGCCACCGAGCCCACTCAACTGCAGCGCCAGGCCTTCGACCTGCTCGGCGTCGATCGGCCGCAGACTGTTTCCATAACCGTGACAGGTTGAGAGCCGTGCCTAGGCAGGCAAAACCCTGTGAACGCAACAAGTTGCGCAATGAATACGGCTCGAACCTGCCGTGAAGTTCCGTCTAGCAGGCCCGGCCTCGGATATCAAGATGTCGACGCTGGTCTCGTAACCGGAACCGCTGCTTTCCGGTGTCTGACGAAAGCGACGGAAGGTGCTCGACGAAGTGCGCGGGACACGCCCGCCAGGCGTGATCGTTCCTCGTCTCGCCAGTCGCTGAACGAGATCCGGATTCTGCGATTGCTCTGTACCTGCGAATCGACCCTACTACCACGGTGGGAATCCGATTGCCCGGTAATACAAGAAGTAAGTCGCCGCCGCCAGGCATGCTGATGAGACCGCTATCGAGTGAAGATGCGCGAACCGGCCAACGCGCTGCGGGTCGCTTCTCAATGAGCAAGTCAGGCCTACCACGGAAAGGAGCACGTACACCCACGACAGCACGACGAAGCTGAGGGCAGCCAACGACGGCTGCCCGACTTCATTGACGAGCGGTCGGCTACTTGTCCCTTGAAGTGTCATACCGATCACAGCTGTCGCAGTGACGAGAGTCATCACCGCAAGCAATGGCCAAATGCGGACTGCAACGGGGCGGCCCTCGAGTTTTCCAACTAGTTTCAGCGGAGCCCAAGCGATCGCCCAAATTGGGCTGCTGAGCATCAGGAGTCCCGCAAGTCCCGCCACAATCCGCTCGAACCAGACAACCGCCGCGGATACCTTCCGCAGATTTCCGATTTCGCCTTGCACATACCTGGTCCCGTCGGGGCCTTCCACGAATGCCAAGGTTGTCATTGGCCGCAGCTTTCGCTTGAAAACTTGGTCGCCGGCAGGATGAAACTCGATGTCCCTTCCGGGCAGACTGGCGATCAAGCCTTCGCCCATACGCCAGATCCGGCAAACACCAATCAATCTCTGTGCGTAACGTGCGGACTCGTTTCGGGGTGTGATGGGCCGGTAGTAGCCGGTCCATTGGACGATGTCAGGGGGCATCTCCGTCAAAGTTGGCGCACTTGGTTTCTCGACGTTGCGGATGAGGTACTCACTGACGAGCCTGAATACGCCGCTCACTAACGTAGGGTTCGATGCGGAGACCATCATGCAGAATCCGAGACCGTGTTCGGGCAAGTACCCGTACCACGACTGGTACCCCGGCATACCCCCGTTGTGTCCGCGAAAAACGAATCCGTTCTGGGACCACGAAGCATTGCCAATGCCATAGCCCTGGTCCGGCAGCAGTGGGGCCGACAGCGTTGTATCGGATCGTTCCATGCGCTCGATTGACTCTTGCGAGACCAATTGGCGGCCGTCGAGGCGGCCGCGATTGAGCAGCATTCGGACGAAGTTCGCCATCTGCACCGGCGTTGCGTTCAATGCGCCCGAGGGGCGCACACCAATATGGTGGTAGGGAACTAGTTCGCCGCCGCCGTCGTAGCCCGCTGCCAACCTCGCCTCGATGTTGTCCGTCAACAACAGGCTGGCCCCGGTCATCCGCAAGGGCTCGAAGATCTCGTCAGCGATGAATTCCTCGAATTGGCGCCCGGCCGATTTCTGCACGATGTATGCTGCGATCGCTGGCCCGGCGTTTGAATACGAGAAATGAAGACCCGGTGGCCACCGGCAATAGAGTGACCCCCTTATGAGACTCAGCCCGTCTAGCAATGAGAGCGGCGTCGGGTCGTTGCTTGCGTAGTCCTTGGGACGCAGGTCATCGAGTCCGGCTGTGTGCTCCAGCAAATGTACGAGGCGCACAGGGACCTCATCTTCCCAAGTGTTTCGAATCTCGACTTCGGGTAACAAATCGGCAACCGTATCGGTCAACCGTAGCCTGCCTCGTTCTTCGAGTATGAGCGCTGCGAGACCGACGAAACTCTTGCTGATGGAGCCGACGCGCCAGTAGGTGTTTTTGTCTGCCTGGCGCTGACTTCCGGGTTCGGCGATCCCAACGCCAGCCGCCCAGATGGTCCTATCTTTCGATACGAGAGCGACCCCTGCGGACCCATAGCCAACTTCATCCAACGCCTCCTGGATCGCCGTCTGTAGCTCCTCAAGGGATGACGGCCTCTCCTGGCAGGGTGCGGCCGAATGGAGGCAGGCCGTCAAGACGAGACAGGCCCGCGCCAGCCCGCGGAGCGTCATCCAATGAATCTTGGATGGAATCTCCATCCGCGTGGCCTCAAGAATCAAATTGACACCGTTCTGACACGACAGTTTTCCAGAGCGATAGAGGCATGGGCATACAACAATTGTGTACGCGTTGGGTCAGGAGGCTCCCAAGAACCACCCTCCAGACAAGCAATATAGGCAGATCAGGATTCCCGAGAAGGCGATGGTCAGGCTTCGGCCGCTTCGATGAGTCAGGTATTGGCAGCTGATCACTGCGATGCAAACCGCGAGAAGAAGTAGCCACAGCATCTCGTTCGTCAATACGCGGGCGAGGCAAAGGTCTCCGACCAGCGGGGTCGCGAGCCAGCTCAGGCCGAGGAACCCGCCCCAGGTGACTCCTGCCATGATTCCCCCTAGGACCGCCATTCTCGCCAGGCTCGGTATACAAGGACTGTTCTCGAGAAGAGCGTTCGGAGAATTCACTGCGATTGAATTGGTGTCGTCACGGACTTCGATCTTGGGCAGCATCCCAGCGCCACGAACGGAAGGGTCCGAGCGGAACAAGTCCGGTCAGCCTGGCTAAGAGGTGACCGGCAAGCTGCGGGCGAAGAGCCTTGGGCTAGGTAGAGTGGGCCGGACTATCCGGTCCTGAATTCGTGGGCTCGCCAGCCTATCTGGCAGATGGGTCGCTTTCCATCAGCGCCCTCAGCATTGCGTTCATCCGGGTCTGATATCCCTTGCCCTTGGATTTCAGCCACTCGAGGACATCGCGGTCCAACCGTACGTACACGCCCTTCTTCGGCTGTGGCATGTGCAACTCGGCGCGCGACCAGAATTCCTCATCCGCTTCCGGGATTTCCGAATAGTCGATGTCCTCGTCTCGGATCGACCGGATGGACTCAAGCCGTGTCTTGGAGATGTTCATAGTACTCTCGCATTTCTCTACGGCTAGCCTTGCGTGCCGAGACTAGACGGATTCGCTCCCTGCGGATTGTATAAGCCACGACGACGACCGCCTCTCCAATCTGACCGTAACCGATGAATCGCTCTTCTCCATAGTTCTCTCGGTCATCGAGAGCGAAGAGAACCGGGCCATCGAAGACGGTGCTCGCTTCCTCGAAGCCGATGCCGTGTTTCGAACGGTTAAGTCTGTTCTTCTCCTCATTCCATTCGAAACGCGGAGGCATCGATTCATTGTGCCTCGCCCTGCACTATATATACAGTTTGTATCAACAGAAGTCAAGGTCGGGGTCGACTCAAGTTCGGCAAAGTGTTTCCGCGCACGGATACATTCCTCGTGTCCCCGCCACGCCTGCTTACTCTCATTGGCTGTATTCTTGGGCGGCGATTCGACGCGCCGTGGAATCGATGGCTGGAAGCGATTCAGAGACGGCGTGGCCCCCTGAACCCGACCCGCGATCCGGAATCATGCAAAACTCTCCCGCCGGGTCCGGAGGCGCTGGTGCGAGACGGACATGCGGTTTCGCATCGCTTGCCCGGAATCGAGTGATTCATGGATTCGAGCCAAAGCATGGGCGAGGGCCTCTTGGACAGTGAATCCATCCGGCGGCCTGCTAGCCACAGCTCCGTGCGACCACGCTCCATTCTCGCCGATTCCGCTTGCGTCACGCGGACCCGGACATGGACGGACGTCTTCATCCGCAGACTTGGGCTGTCCGCGCTAGTTGTGTTCGCTTTTCGCACCTGCGGTATGGATTCCGTCGCTGCGAAGCTCCCCAATCCGAACCTGGCCTGGCCGAACCGAATGCCGATTCGCCCGGAAGGCAGATCTCGTGTCTGGCCGCAACCATGCCCGAGACGTCCCGTCGGGGTGGCACGATATGATCCTATTCTGTGATCGAACGAATCGTTCTGGCTCTCGCTGTTCTCTCAAGCGCTGCCTATTTCATTCGCGCTGTTTGGCGGCGGCTTGCGCCGATGCTGGCCGCGAAGGAGCGCAACCTACCGCACAACGATCTCGTCAGGCGTCTTTGGACGGCATTTGCCGAGGTAGTCGTCCAGACGCGAGTTATCCGCGAGCGGCCGGTATCGGGTGTGCTCCACGCCCTTGTGATGTGGGGGTTCTTCGCATTCGCTTGGGTGAGCCTAGAGCATTTTGCCGCCGGGTTCGTGGCACTCGACGCGGTGGAGAGCAGTCATTCGTGGTACGCCGATTTTGCCGCGGTCTGGGCCGTCGCGGTGCTGGCCGGCATCGTGGGGCTGAGCTTCCGGCGATTTGTGTTGCGTCCCAAGGCGCTTGGCGATCACGTGTCCAAGACATCGGCCTTGGTTGCGCTGCTTATCGTCGTGCTGATGGCGACGTATCTCGTTGACTGGAAGCTTCTTGAGCCTCCTACCGCGGCTTGGAAGGCGAATTGGTGGGCGCATACGGCGGCGCTGCTTGGAATGCTCTGGCTGATTCCCAACTCCAAGCACCTGCATCTGGTCCTCGCACCGGCCGCGATCTTTTTCCGCGGCAGCGTCACGAGTTCCATGCGTGCGCTACGCGACGAGGACGACGACGACTTCGGAATGCTCTCCTTTGCCGACCTGTCGCAGAAGGACATTCTCGACGTGAACTCCTGCGTCGAGTGCGGCCGTTGCACCGACAACTGCCCGGTCAATCTCATCGGCGGGTCTCTCGACCCGAAGAAGATCGTCTTGCAGATGCAGGAAGGGCTTCAAGCCGGTGGTGAGATCATCGCCGGCGACGAGGCGCTCGTCGCAACGGGCGAGGCGTGGGTGAGCGAGCAGGATCTGTACCAGTGCCTCTCGTGCGGAGCCTGCGAAGAGGCCTGCCCGGTCGGAATCGAGCATGTCGGGTTCAAGATCCTCGACTTACGTCGCGGCCTAGTTAGCGAGGGGCGCACCGGCAGCGACAAGCTGGCCAGCATGTTCACCACGATGGAGCGGTCTCCTCATAACGCGTGGGGTGTTTCGCAACAAGTCCGCCGGAAGTTGCTGGAGACCGAGGAACTGCCGGTCTTCGAGAAGCAGGCCGAGTGGCTGCTCTGGCTGGGTTGCGGATGCAGCTACGATGCGCATGGCCACGATGTCATCCGATCGATGCGGAAAATCCTTGACGCGGCAGGTGTCTCGTGGGGCGTGCTGGCTTCTGAGACCTGCTGCGGCGAGCCTGCCCGTCGCGCCGGAAACGAATACCTCTATCTCGAACTTTCGGATCGCGTCATCGACGCTCTCCGTTCGAAGGGAGTCAAGAAGATCGTCACCTGCGATCCGCACTGTGCTCGCATGTTCGACCTGGACTACCGGCAGCAGCCTGAATTCCAGCAGCTCGGCATCGAGGTCGTGCACCATACCGAGTTCCTCGCTGGCCTCGTCGATTCCTTGCCGCTGGAGGATTCTGCAGGCAAGGTCACTCTGCACGACCCCTGCTACCTCTCCAGAGGCCGCGGCGTTGTCGAGCAGCCACGCGAAGTGCTCCGTGCGCTCGGTGCCGACCTGGTGGAAATGCGGCACCACGGTGAGAGGACGTTCTGCTGCGGCGCGGGCGGAGGGCAGCTCTATATCGCTGACGACACCATCGAGCTTCCCGGCGGTCGTGTCAACTACAAGAGATTCGAGGAAGCCGAGGCAACCGGTGCGGATACCGTCGCCGTAGCCTGCCCGTACTGCCCGATCATGCTCAGGGACGCCGCCGGGCGGTCCGGACGCGATGACATCCGCGTCGCGGATGTCGCCCAGCTGGTTGCCGAGCGCCTTCCGAGACAGGATCGAAGCGCCGCTACCGGTTGAAAAGGAACGAGTTCGAGTTGACGAGCGCCCAGAGCAGGTCTTGTGCTTTGGCCGCGCGGCCCGGCGAACTGCCCAGGTAAGTCATGGCCTCGTCCAGTTCCTCGCCTGTCGGAAAGCGTCCGAGCGAAGCTAGGTACAGCTCTTCGATCAAATCCCGGTCGCTATGACCTGCCAGGATCGCTTTCGCAACCCGCCCTTCGGGGTTGGCTATCGCGTCTGCGAGCGTAGGGCCGTTCACTAGGCTCATCGCTAGCGGCAGGCTCAGATCGTTTCGCCGCTCGCATTCGCAAGGAGACTCGCGTTCCGGGCGTCCGAACATGTTCAGGAATCCACCCGCGTCGACGTGCGGGTCCGGCAGTTGCTGCGCGCTGAAGTCTTTGGGCACTTCTGGGAAATCCGGCCTGGAACCCGTGGCGATTGTCATCGCGTCCAGCAGCGACTCGGCAGGCAGCCTCCGCGGTGTGAAGTGCGAGAAATTGATATCGTCGCCCGCGTTCCACGGGTTTGCTTCCATGGCCGCCTGGTACGTCCGGGAGCTGACGATCGTGCGAATCAGGTGCTGCAGGTCAAACCCGCTCTCGATGAAGTCCTTCTCGAGGGCGTCCAGCAACGCAGGATTGATCGGCGGGTTGGAGCCCCGGATGTCGTCGACCGGCTCGATGATGCCCCGTCCGAAGAAGTAGCTCCAGACACGGTTTGCGATTGCCTTCGCAAAATACGGGTTCTTTTCCGAGGTCAGCCATTGGGCGAGTGCCTCGCGGCTGTCGCCGAACGATCCGATCGGCGGCATGCCGGCGGAAGCGAGCAGGTATTCGGGCTCCACGGGCTTGTTGGTCTTCGGGTGCAGGAAGTCCGTGTCCTCTCGCTTGAGGTAGACGATCTGCTCGTCGCTGTCGAAACCGGGCTTCATGCCGACCGCCGCGAAGAACGCCGAGAGTTGGAAGTACTGGTTCTGGGTCCAGCGCTCGAACGGGTGGTCGTGGCATTGCGCGCAGACCATGCGCACGCCTAGGAACAGCTGCGTCGTAGTCTCCATCGCCAGCTTCGGATCGTCGTTGACCCGGAAGTAGTTGGCCGCCGGGGACTGGAACGTGCTGCCAACCGAAGTGATCAGCTCCCGCGCGAAGTCGTCGTACGGCTGGTTGGAGGCGATCGCGTCGCGAATCCACTGCCGGAATGCCCACATGCCCTTTTCGCCGAGGTGCTTGCGGTTGGATTGCAGCAGGTCGCCCCACTTGAGCGCCCAATGGTCGATGTAGGGACGGCTGCCGATCAGGTCCTCAATCAGTCGCGCACGCTTCGCCTTGGAAGAGGCCGGGTCGTCCAGAAACGCCACGGTCTGCGCTGGTGTTGCGGGAATTCCCGTCAGGTCGATGTAGACGCGCCGCACGAACACCTCGTCGCTTGCCAGGTCCGACGGCTGGATTTTCAGCCGCTTTAGCTTGGTGTCAATGTGCTTGTCGATGAAGTTGTGTTGCGGCAGCTTATTCCAGCTGAATCCCGGAGCAGGGTTCAGCACGGTCAGCGGGACGGTGGTGAACTTGCCTTCGTAGCGCACCATGATGGCGGCTTCTCCGATCCGTTCCCCGAGCACCACGGCACCCTCTTCGATCTTGGCGGTGCTCGTCGAATTGCTCTCCACTACCGCCAGCTTCGAGACGTCGCGCGTCGAGCCGTCTCCGTAGTGCGCGACCACTTCGAGAGCTTGTTCCTGGCCCGGTTCCTTGAGGAGAATCTCCTTGGGATTCACGACCAGCTTGGACACCCCGTCTGCCATCGGGTCTCCATAGGGCGCCCCTTGCGAGATCCATTTCTCAATGGTCTTGAAGGCATCGGATTCTTCGTCGAATCGCATCCCGCCTTCATGCGGGACCCGCATCGTCGGCTTGGCGAGCATCAGGCTGGCCGCAGGGACGGCCCTGTTGAAGCGGCGCCCGGATACCTCGAAAAGCAGGGCCCGGTAGTCGAATTCCGCATCGTATCCGCGCAGCGACAGCTTGAAGCCGTTCTTGCCCTTGGCGGATCCGTGGCAGCTGCCGGCCGTGCAGCCGGTGTTGTTGAGGATCGGCATCACGTCGCGCAGGAAATTGACGCGGGCCTCGTCGGCAGTTGCCGCGGAAACCGGGCCGCTCGCGACCGCCAAAGCGGCCAGAAGCGTGGTTAGAACTTGCAGTTTCTTCATTTCGGCCGACTCCGGACGGCTAGCGCACCCCTGCTATTGTATCGTCGCTCGCTATGACTAGGACGGCTTCGACGGGGGGAATGTTGTACGGAACCGCTTCTTTGTCCCGTCCTGCCAAGACGGATCGCGGCGCAATCTCGACGAAGTACTCTCCCGCTGCGGCAGTGGTTTCGGCTCGGCATCGCAGCGCGTAGCTGTCCGGGCTGCCACCGATGCTCTGGGAATCGCACGAGACGCCGACCGGCAGATTGATCGCTTCGACTACGACTTCGGAATCGAATTCGGGCTCGCGGGAGAAGCTGCCGGCGATCTTGAAGTCCGCTCCGGTGCCAGCCGAGACGGGTCCGGCGGGAGCTCCCACGCTGTAACCCGGGACGATGTCCACGATGATTGCCGGCGAATAGATCGTGTGCTCGACGCCCTCGTGACGCACTTGGGTCTGCAGGACCAAGTCGAACTGCATGGTGGGCGTGCCCATGGTGGTGTTCATTTCGAACACCCCCTTGTTGTCGCCGGGCTTGATCTTGGCGTCGCCGAGAATTCGCAGGTTGCCGACCGGAGGGGCGTTCATCAGCTTCACCGCGGAGAGAGACTGGACTCCGGTCGTGCGGGTCTTGTACGTCCACTCGATGTTGTGCTTGAGTCCTTGGATCAGCCGTAGCCGGCGAGGCGAAACGAGATCGATGCTGGCTGGACCTTCGTCGACGACCATCGCCGCGACGGATTCCTTGTTTCCCGGGATCCGGACAGGCCGCTGATTCGTGCCAGCCACGGCCGTGACGAGGCGGGAAGTCAGCGCCGGTCTGCGGATCATTCGGCCGTCTTCGGTCCGGCCCTCCCCGTAGATGGCAATCGAGGCGTTGCCCAACTCGGCGTCCGCAGAAGCGGTCAGCGTGATGCGGCCCGTGAGAGACGTCCGCTGGGTGGTCATGCCGCCGAATTCCGCAGGAATGTTGCCGCCTTCCGCGACTATGCCTTCCGGCAGACCTTCGGCCACCATCCGAATGGCTCCGTCGAAGCCTCTCCGGTCCATGGTCAGCGAGACGCTCGCGCTACCGTCGCGGGGTATGTTGATGTGCGTCTCGTTCAAGCGGAGTATGAAATCGGCCGGCTGGCGCCGGGCGACCAGCCGGTACGAAAAGCCGGGGCCGCCGCGGCCGAGCAGGTCCTCGATGCTCAGCTCGAGTTCCGAGACACCTTCCGGGACTCGGATTCCCAGCGACGGGTCGCCGAACGTTTCCGCTCGCGTCGAAATGTTTGAAAGCAGTGCCGCGGGCGGCTGGTCGCCGGCCGATGCTAGCTTCTTGCCGTCCTGGTCTCGCATGACCAGCAGGGTGTAGAGCTGCGAGGTGCCCAGGATGGCTGCCTGGGTTTCGATCATCCATTCTTCGCCCGCTGTCACATTGAGCCGGTAGCGGTCGATTTCTCCCTGTTCCGAGATTCGTCCGTTGACGATCGTGCCTTCTTTCAGCTGTCCAATTTTCGTCCCTGCCGGCTCGAGTGTTTCGGGGTCCGCGCTGCGGAGCAGCGGGAGAGGCAGTCCCGAGCGCCCGCCCGGAAGCGCCACTTCATTGCCTTCGACTGACACCCGTCGGGGAGAGTTCAGGGTGCCGCCGGAAAGTTCGACTTCGACTGGTTCCCCCTGCGTCCAGCCCAGGGGAAAGATGGCATCGGCATATTCGATCGATCCTGCCAAAAGGCGGTAGAAGTTGCGTTGCTGCTTGCTGAATCGAGCGTCATGCACCTCGATGAAGTAGTCGCCGTCGGACGGTGCCGCGAAATCGATGCGGGCGTCGCCGCCGATGCCGGGCGAATCGTCGCTTCGTGCCAAGATCCCGCCTCCCGGAGACCGGATGGCCAGCACCGGGTCTACTGCCGAGCCGAGCCTCCGAGCCTCTACTTCGAGCACGACGCGCTCACCGGCCTTCAGCGAGGCGCGGTACAAGTCTCGGTCGGCCTGGCCCAGCGTTCCGTTGATGACAACGGGTGTCTTGATGGGCTGCGCCCCTTCCTCGAAGTCGTTGCGCGGGGCGCGCGGGCGCAGCGATTCCGTTTCGGGCGCTTCGGGAAAGCTCGAGACACTGAACAGCCAGGCGTTCGTAAGACCGTCTCCCGTCTCGACGGCGAGCGGGTAGGCTCCGGGCGCAGTATCGGGAGCAATCTCGAGTAGGTACTGCCGGGTCGGGCCCTCCGAGCTGAGCTCGGTAATCGAGCCTGGAATCTCAGAACGAATTCGGATCTTGCCGTCGATTCCGTTGCCCTTCAGAAGGAGTCGGACTGCCGTCCCGCGCTGCCCGCCCGGCGGCGAAACGCTTGTGAGAGTTGGGCTGGAAAAGACGAGCTGTGCTGCCACCGCCCCCAGTGCCGGCAGCCAGGCAAAGCGCCTCACTCCCAGCCAGGCGCCCCGTGCTTGCGTGTTGCGCATTCGATTACCCCGCATCCTCGGCGGTGTCGGCGGCATCCGCTTTCTCGACAGGCACCGGCACGAACGAATTCACCTGCTCGCCGGTACGCGCGTCGTAGATTCGAATGACGCCGTCGAACCCTCCGGTTGCGACCTGACCGCCGTCCGGATGGAACGTCAGGACAAAGATGCCACCAGCGTGACCCTTGCAGGTTGCCACCCGTTCGCCGGATTCGGTGTCGTACACGGGAACTTCGCCCGCGACGCCTCCCACTGCGATGCGCGAGCCATCGGGACTGAACGCGAGTGCGAAGATCTTGCCGCCTTGCTCTTCGAACTTCCGGATCAGCGTCGAGTCGTCGGCTATCTTCAGTGCCCGCGGGCGATCCATCGTGTAGAGGTAGGGCACACGGTCCTCGCCGCCAACCAGCACATAGTCGCGCCGCGGATGGCGCGCGATTGCGTAGAGCTTGTCCCGGAGGAAATTCACGTTCTCGAGGAACGCCCCCGTGCCTGCGTCGGCAAGCTTGGCAGCCCGGTCTCGGCTCACGGAAACAATTCGCTTGCCATCGATGCCGAACACCGATTGCAGCACCCAGTCCTCGTGGTGGCCGGCTTTGAAGACGATCTCTCCGCTCTCGATGTCCACCATACGGACCGACTTGTCAGCAGCGCCGAAAACCGCCCTGGTGCCATCCGGTGACAGGTCCCCAGCGAAGAGCGTATCGGCGGTTGCGGTCACCGAGCGCAGCTGCTCGTTCGATTCCAGATCCCAAACTTGCACCTCCCCGAAACGTGCTGGTGTGCCTCCCACGGCGACAAGCGTCTTACCGTTTGCCGAGAAATCAATCGAATGGATCTTGTCGGAGCGGCCAAGCAGGCGCGCTTCTATCGCCGACCCATCCGCCTTGTGGAGCAGGATCTCCTGGAATCCCCCGACTGCCAGAAGGCTGCCGTCGGGCGAGTACGCCAAGCCGGTGACCGTGGGAGCCTGCGCGTAAGTGGGCGGCGCGGAAGGCACCTGCGGCGCCTTAGCCTCGGCGGGCGTGTCGTCCTCGGCCCCCTCTCGAACCCAGCGCGTCAGGATGTCCACTGCTGCCGGCGGAAGCGCCGCGCCTCCCATGGGCATGCGCGGCTCCATCTTTCCGGTGACCAGGTTCACCAGCGGGCTGTTCTCCGGTGCGCCCTTGGCCACCGAGCTTCCGTACTTTGCTCCGCCCCTGACGATGCCTGCGTACGCCGTGATATCGAGGCCGCTCATCTTGTTTGCCGGCTGGTGACATCCAGAGCATTGGACTTGGAGGAGCGGGCGGACGTGATCGTAGTAGCTCACCGGCTCGGAAGCTCCGAGCGCGATCAGAGGTGCAACGAATGTCGCGATTGGGTGCAGGCTTCGCATTGCGATTCGATTCCCACCCACATTGTAGGGAGGTTCCCGCCATCCCTCAAGTCATCTGAGCCCGTTGTGGCACACTTGGAGGCGTGGGGCGGCCTGCCAGCGGGCATCGCGTGCCTGTTGGATTCCCCATGCATGGTAACGCCGCCCGGCAAGAGGCGATCCAGAGGTTGGTGTTCGCTCTCGTTCGATGGCCAAGGCTGTGCGCAGGAGGAAGGTAGGGCGCGAGACCCCAGAGCGGCTTGCTGAGATGGCGCTTCGGAGCCTTGGCAGCGGTTCTGCGAAGCAAGCATTGGATCTGCTGAGGCGAGCGCGGTTCAAGGGAGCCCAGCCGGAGCGAATCGATCCGATTCTCTATTTCGCCCATACCGCGGTCGCCAGAGACCTTCAGACGCGCGGCTTGCTGGACGAGGCGAACGCCTCTAGCGCTCAAGCGAGCAAGTATAGAGAGGCAGCTCGGCAACTTTCTATTTCCTCCCGCGAGTTGGTTCCCGTCCTCAAGTGCCTCCCAGACGGGGAGTGCTTCGCGACGTACAACCGGTTCGTGCGGGCCAACCAGCCCTACCGCGAGGCCGAGGTGGAACTTGCGAAGCGGCTCGTCCGGAGCCGGTGCTTCGCATGCCTGTCCGACTACGATCAGGGCTCGAAGTTTCGGCAGGACGCGGAGATCTTCGGCGCGGCCTTGGACCCGATGGACCGGGGTGACTGGAGCCGCGGCCTCGAGATGCTCGAAGCGCTCAGCGATGGCTCGGCATTCCGCGACTGGCCGATCTTTTGCGGCGCCATGGCGGCCGCGTCCCGAGGCGACAATCGCGAGGCGGCCCGGCTGGTGAGGCTGATCGCCAAGGGCTTCCTCTTGCAAGACGCCTTGAAGGCGCTGAAGACGATCGCCGGGCCGGGCCGACCAGGCAGTTCGACGAGCTATTCGGTTGCGGCGAGCCGACTCGGACTGAATGGCGTTGCAGCTGCGAAACGGGGCGAGTCTCTCCGTCAGGCCATCGACCGCGGGCGCGCATCGCAGGTCGCCAGGGCACTTAAGGAATTCGCCGAATCGATCGATCCCGATGCCCCGCTGGAGATGCGAATCGAGCTAGCCCGCGCACTGCAGTTGGAGACGCTCGAGGAATTCGCTGATAGTCCCTTGAGCGACATGTGCGTCGAGGTCTTGGAGAGGGTCGTTCCAGGCGACCGCCTCGGCACAGAGGGCCTGCGGGCTGCGGTCCAGACGCTCGGATCGAAGGAATGCCAGTTCTGCCCCACGGCCCAGGTCGCGGAATTCCTCAATCAACTTGACAGCGCTATGCCCGATCCCGAGGCAAGGCGCGTTGCCAAGGCCAGGATTCTCTTTGAATTGGCTCGGCAAGTTAAGCGGTACTTCTCCTGGGACCTCATGCCGTTCGAGGCCTACGTCTATTGCAATATCGTTGGCGATACAGAGGAAGACGCTGTGCGCCGCTACGAGGCCGACCCGCCGTCCGCTGCCGCGGACATGCTGCGAGCGAGCGTGGCAGAGGATCCCTCTAACAAGGACGCGCACAAGCTCTTGATCTCGATCTTGCGGGGCATGGGCAGGGGCTCGATGGCGGAAGTCATTGCGGCTCACGAGCAGTACGCGGCAGCGATGCCCGAGGATCCCGAACCGTGGATCGGACTCGCCGAACTGCGCCTGACGAATCTCGCTTACCGCAAGGCGGAGACAGCGCTGGCGAAGGCGCGGGCCTATGCAGGTCAGGACGAGCGAGTGGCCGACCTGCAGGCACTGACGTCGGTGATGGCCGCCCAGAGAAACTTCAAGGGCGGCCGACATCTCCGCGCCAGGGAGGACATCGAGTCTGCGGGGCAATTTGCCAGCCGGAGATCGGAGCCCCTGGTGAAAGCTTGGACCGCCCTGTTGCAATACGCGCAGCCCGCCGGCGGCAACTTGCGCGCATCATTCGGCGAGGCGCTGGAATCCTCGGGGCCCTTCGTGCGGGTCCATGCGCTTTGCGTCGGCTTGGATGCGTTGGACTCGCGAACCCACAAGTTTCCCTCCAGGAGCCAGGCGAAGCAGCGGGTCGAAGGCATGCTGGACGAAGCGGTGACGGCTCTGTGCAGGGACCACCCGCAGCAACTGCCTCGGCTGCTGGAGCCTCTTCCCAACGTGTTCAGTAGCGTCGGCAGCGTGGACGCTGTGCCGGAACTCCTGGGCAGCCGTTGGAGCGAGGTGCTTCGGGCGATACCGGATCGCGCCATGTTCCGGGTGTTCGACCTAGCGATGGAGTTCAAGGAGTGGCGTGCGCTGCGGAAGGAGCTTGCCTGGCGCCTTGCACTCTCCCGGGATCGAACCAAGCAGCGGATTCTCTTGCTTTATATGGCGACAGCGAGGTACTTGCTTGGGGACGACCGGACCTGGGAGCGGTTCCAGCGATTGAAGGATTCCATTCCGAGCGCGGAGCTGGCACCCGTGCGGAAAGCCGCGGAAAGAGTCGCTGCAGCGACCCGCGCGTGCTACGCGACGCAGTTGGCGGAGGCATTGGAGAGGTTCGAGTTTGACGACATCGACACTCGACTGTTCTTTTAAGGGGAGCTTGCATAGACTGCGTATCCCGCCTGGGAGCTATCGGTTCGCCCGGTGGACGCTGGACTTGGACCGAGAGGAGCGGAAGTGCTAAACCCGTACATCATACTCGGGCTGCCGAGAAGCGCGACGGACGAAGAGATCCGCAGGAGCTACCTGGAATTGGTCCGCAAGTACCCGCCCAGCAGGGCACCGGAGCGGTTCCAGCTGGTCGCGCAGGCTTACGAGGCCGTCAAGACGCTCGCGGCCCGCGTCGAGACGGAGCTGTTCGGCGCGTCGGCCTACCGCTCGTTCGACGAGATTGTGTCCGAATTGGAGCAAGCCGCGTTGCTGACGGCCAAGCCGACCGGGCTTCGCGAACTCGTCGACGCCGAAAGGCGCTGACTATGCAAGCATCAGGAAGCGACTGGAAGGCGGAGGTTCTCGATGACTTCGCCGCTTGGCTCCGCGACCTGCCATCGGAAGGAGCGGGCGCAGTGCCCGAGCCGCCCGCGAAGCGCGCCTTGGCGGATCTATACGCGGAGTTCGCAGCGTTGCGGCGGGAGGTCGCGCTTCAGGGCCGGTCGCAGAAGAAGGCGCTGGCCGCGTTCGAGTCGGCGCGCGACGATTTGTCGGCTTTGGGCGACGAATTCAAGGCTCGCTCCGCCATCATTGCCGGGACCATCGAGGGCATGGACAGCGGCCGCGAAGTGCGCGAGGTGATCGTTAGCTTTCTCGACGTCCGGGATTCCTTGGTCCGCACTCGATCTCTTGCGGACCGTTTGCTCGCCGACGACGAATCGACGCCAGGCGATTGGAGCGGTCTGGTCGAGACGTTCGATCTGATCGTCCGCAAGTTCGACCGTATCATGGAAGGTTACGGCATATCGCAGATCGAGACAATTGGCTGCCAGTTCGACGCCGCGACGATGAACGCCGCCGGCTCCAGTGACCTGCCGGACGTTCCGCACGGGGCGGTCGTCGAAGAGGTGCGTGGCGGTTTCCTGCACGATGGCAGGATCCTGCGTACCGCCGAGGTTTTTGTGAATATGCATCGGCAGCTAGGAGCGGCTCATGACGAATGAAGCTATCGTTGGAATCGATCTGGGAACGACAAACTCGTCCGTGGCTGTGCTGATGGACGGCGTTCCGGAGGTCTTGACTGACGGAGACGACGGCTTGGTCCCATCGTGCGTGGGATTGGACAGCTCGGGGGAGATCGTCGTGGGCAGGCGAGCGAGGAACCAGGCCGTCCTTTACCCCGAACGCACAGTTCTTTCAGTCAAGCGGCGCATGGGCACCCGAGACCGGTTTCGCCTCGGAGACAAGGAGTACTCGCCTGAGGAGATCTCGGCCTTCATCCTGAAGGATCTGATTCGAAGGGCGCGGAAAGCTCTCGGTCGCGACGTCACCCGCGCCGTTATCACCGTGCCCGCCTACTTCACCGACGCGCAGCGCAAGGCTACTCGCGAGGCCGGCAGGATTGCCGGAATCGAGGTAGTCCGCATAATCAACGAGCCCACAGCAGCGTCCTTGGTTCACGAATTCGGGTCTGGCAAGCAAGCCAAGGCTCTCGTTTACGACCTCGGGGGAGGCACGTTCGATGTGTCGGTAGTCTCCAGGGAGCAGGGCGTCGTAGAGGTGCTGGCGACTGCAGGCGATAACCGCCTCGGGGGCGATGACTTCGATAGGATGCTCGTCGATCGCCTCAACTCGCACCTCGAGAGGGACTACCCTGGCGGCTCGTTTAGGAACGATCGAGTAGTGCAGGCCCGGTTCTTGAACGCCGCGGAAGCCGCCAAGAAGGAACTTTCTTCGGCACCCTTCGCCGCTGTCGAGGAAGACAATCTGACGATGCTGGGACGTAAGCCCGTGCATCTCTTCCACGAGCTTTCCCGCCCGGACTTCGAGGACGCCATCGAAGAACGGTTGATCGGCAGCCTGGACCAGATGACTAGGGCCATGGGCGACGCGGGCGTCGTAGCGGCGGACTTGGACCTGGTTCTTCTCGTCGGAGGCTCGACCCGGATTCCGCTGGTCGCCCAATTGCTGAGGGAGCGCCTTGGGATGACGCCCCACGGAGAGATTGACCCTGATCGATGCGTTGCCTTGGGTGCCGCCATTCAAGCGGGAGTGGAGGCCGGAGCCGACGTCGGAAGCGTTCTGGTCGATGTTACCCCGTACACTTTCGGCGTGCTCGTGATCGGCGAGATCGATGGCGTTCTGTCGCACCACAAGTTCGCGCCGATCATTCCCCGCAACTCAAAGCTCCCAGTGAAGAAGAGCGATCTCTTCTCCACGGTGACACCCGACCAGGAGGGATGGCACCTTCAGGTGTTCCAGGGGGAGGATCCTGACGCACTCAAGAACACCCGAATCGGCGAGGTGATGTTCGAGGGCTTGAATGAAAACTCGAATGCATTCGACGATGGGATAGTATGTACTTTCTCGCTGGGCGTTGACGGAATCCTCGATGTTCATGCTCGCGAGCGGGGGACAGGCAGGGACATCACCGGCCGGATCGAAGATGCCCTCGCAGCGAGATCCGATGCCGACGACCTCGACAGCGACGGGACACGGGAGGACGGTATCGACTCCGGGGATTCGATCGAGCTGCTCCTGAAGAGGGCCAACGCGGCGCTCAAGACCGCGTCGAAAGACGACCAAGGGGAGATCAAGCGTTTGGTTCGGGGCTTGCGAAAGGCAAGCAGGAAGAGGAAGACCGACGAAGTCGACGCACTCGCGGGCGAGCTCTCGGAATTGCTCTACTTCGTCGAGTGACGCATGGGACGCTGTCCGACTTGCCGCGCTCCATATAAGGGAGGCCCGGAATGCAACCGCTGCGGTACCCGTCTTGCCGAGATCGTGCTGATTGAGGAACGGTCATCTGCCTGCGAGCGAGCCGCGCGGCGAGCCCTCGCTGACCGTGACCTAGCGGGAGCGCAAGGCTATATCGACAGGGCGCTCTTTCTACAGCGTTCGCGGGCAGCCCTCCGCACTGCCGCAATTGTCGCGCTGGCGAGCCGAGACTTCGCAGCGGCTTGCGCGTTCTGGCGAGAATGGCGGGGTTGAGAGTTCAAGCCCCGGACTGAGCGAATTCGCCAACGCCCCGGATACAGCGAAAGAGCAGTCAGCGAGCCTTTCGTTGTTGCGACCGTCCGAATCGGTCCGTCGAGCGATATGCTACTATCGGCAAGTCGCATTGGCGACCTTTGGAATGGCGAATAACCGGCTTCCTTGTTTGTTGATCGGATTCGGCTTGGGGGCCACTTTCGGACTGCTCGTGGCCCCGAATCGCGGTGCCCAAACGCGGGCTGGCCTTCGGCGGACTGCCGAGGACGGGCGGGACTTCGCAGTGCGAAGCTCGCAGGACTTGCGCAAGGTCGCAGAAGTCGCGATCGACAAGGGCAAGGAGGCTGTCGAAGTGCAGCGGGCGAATCTGGAATCGGCTTATAAGGCAGGAGTGGAAGCGTACCGCAATGCTGTAGGCGAGCATTGGTAGCGGCTCTCCGGATTGCGACAGCCCTTGGGATCGCTGGTGCAAGCAATGAGCGAGACTCAGTTTCTGCTGCCCGTAATTGCGGCGCTTGCTGTGGTAATTGCCGTTGCCGTGGTTGCGATCGCGATTTCCGCGTTTGCCGTGACGAAAGCAGTCAGGAATCTGGACGAGCGGGCGGGCGAGTTCTTCGACGCTTGGCAGCCAGCGGCGGAAGAGACACGGCAGGCCGCCAAGGACTTTTCCGAGCAGTCCGGAGAGTTGCTCGCGAGGCTGAACAGCCTCTCGGCAGTCCTGCACAAGCAGGCTCTGCGGGCAGACTCAGTGATCAACGACCTCGCCACGAGCGCGCATCAGAACATCGAGGAAGTGGATTCGGCTGTGCGAGCCACGTTGGACCGGATCAACTCCGCATTCGAGGCGCTTGAACGAGCTGTGACGATCCCGGCGACAAAGTTTCGCGCTGTTGCTGCGGGTATCGGCGCGGCATTCCGGGAACTGACCCGGCAGCGCCCGCAGACCCCCGACCGAATCTCGACCGACGAAGACATGTTCATCTAGCAACATCGAGAACAGCGCCGCGAATGGGAGGAAACCGTCTTGAAACCCAAGGAGCAAGCAGCCAGCAAGCAGCAGACCTACCGAGTAGCGCTGCTAGGCACGAAGTTCATGGGCAAGGCCCACAGCCAAGCCTACCGCAATGTGAACATGTATTTTCCGGACGCGCCGAAGGTCGAAAGGGTCGTGATCTGCGGGCGCAACCCGGACGAGACCGAGCAGGCAAGGCAAGCTTTTGACTGGCAGGAGGCCTCGACGGATTGGAGGGCTGTCGTTGCGCGGGACGACATCGACCTAATCGATGTCGCGACTCCCGGACACATGCACTGCGATATGGTCCTTGCGGCCGCCGAGGCGGGCAAGCATATCGTTTGCGAGAAGCCTCTTGCAAACACCCTCGAGGAGGCCGAGCGAATGGTCGAGGCCGTCGAGGCGGCGGGAGTGTCGCACATGCTGATGCACAACTACCGCCGCGTACCTGCGGTAGCGCTGGCCAAGCGCATGGTCGACGACGGGCGAGTGGGGGACATCTACCACTTCCGGGCTCGGTACCTGCAAGACTGGGCGCTTTCGCCAGACTTGGAACTCGTCTGGCGGTTCGACGCCAAGCTCGCCGGCAGCGGCGCCTTGGGCGACCTCGGCGCTCACGTGATCGACTTGGGCCGGTACATTTGCGGCGAGATTGCGGAATTGGCCGCGACGTCAGAGACCTTCATCAAGCAGCGCGCTGCGGAGGCAGGATCCAGCGAGATGGCGGAAGTGACAGTGGACGATGCCGCTGCTCTCTGCGTGCGGTTTGCCAACGGAGCGATCGGAACCATCGAGGCCTCGCGCTTCGCTCCGGGCCGCAAGAATCACAACACGTTCGAGATCAACGGAAGCAAGGGCTCGATCTCATTCGACCTCGAGAACCTCAATAATCTCAGGTATTACTCAGTCGACGATCAGCCAGATGCCCAGGGCTTCCACGAGATCATCGCGTGCTCGCTCGGCAAGCACCCGTACGCGGACGCCTGGTGGTTTGACGGGCACTTGCTTGGCTACGAGCACAGCTTCACGCACACGATTTACGACTGGCTGCAGGCCCTGGCGTCCGGGGCCTCCACCCATCCGAACTTCCGCGACGGACTGCTGAACCAGCAGATCCTCGACGCCGCTTCGCGAGCTTCGGCGAGCCGCCGCTGGGAGACGATCGGATAGCGAGGAGCCGCAAGGCATACGTTCCGGTCAGATTGAAACCAGATCGAGTGCTGTCAATGGACGCGGCAGGGCCGCCCCTATCCGAACAGCCTGAATTGACGCCGCGCTTTCCGGCCGATCGTTTCCACGCCGCTCGCACCACCCCGGGGATCGACGGGCTCACCAGCCCCGAGGCCCTCGCCCGATCGTCGGACACCAAGGTTGCTCTTGTTCACCAGCAGCTTCATCGAGCGCCGTTTCTGGCAACGAAGCCTGCAACCGAGACACTCCCCGCTGAGCTGGTGGCAACTCAACTGGGTCCTGCATGACTGAGCCGACGGCGTTCGTCTTAGAGCCTGCCGGGCGGCAGTCCCGACTTGTCCGTCCAAAACCGCTCGAATGCCTGGCCGCGCCTGAGAGATTCTGCCATTTGTGCGGCAGAAATGACAGCGGAAGAGCCCAGTGCTGGCTAGAAGTCGCTGTCCGGGGTGTAAGGCTGGCTCCAAAGCACGACCTGTAGGACCACGGACTTGAACCACGCCTCGTGCATCCGATCGACCTCCTCTTTCGTGTGTCCCTTCTTTTCCAGAAAGGGGCGAATGGTCGCAGTAATGGGGTAGATGAACGCGATCATATAGCGCAGAGGGACGATCTGGGCCGCCTCCACGCCATCTGTCTTGTTCTTCTTCGCGCGGTGGTGACGGAGCGCGATCTCGTGCTGGTAGTCCAGCCATGATTGGTCGTAGTCCCGCTCGCAGGTGTCGCGAATCCACTGCGCGAAGCGCTTGCGAACCCCTTCTAGGTAGCTGCCGACAGGTTGCCCGTCAGTACCGGCGAAGTACGCCAGAAGATGAGCATTCGAGCCGACGAAGCCGTACCAGAGGTCCAGAACGTCCTCAACTTGGTCGCTGAGAACGGCTCCAGCCTGCCGCAATGCGTCTCGGTCGTCGTCCGTAAATAGGAGCGTCGTCTCGAGCAACGCAAGGTCTTCGAGAGAGAGCGGCGAACGAGCCAGATCAGCCGAACCGTAGGCGTATCCGGGAATCGAATTAGACATGAGTTCCTCCCAATGCAGTATCGAGTCGATACTATCAGGCAGGGTAGAGGATCGCCGCCCCGTTTGTCAATCTAGTATTGAGCCGATACGATTAGTGCATGGCTGGCTTGTCGATTCTGCTTGAACGGCTGTCTAACCTAATGCGGGCAGAGCAGCGCGAAGGGGCCTCGCACGCGGCGCTGCAGCCGGTCCATCTTTCGTCGCTGCTTTACTTGTCGCGCGCCAACCGGTATAGCGACACGCCGGCCGGATTGACGGAATACCTGGGTTCGACCAAGGGAACCGTTTCCCAGTCGCTGCTCTTGCTGGAGCGAAAGGGCCTGATCGAAAAGCGGCCTGACGATCGCGACCGCCGCGTCATCCATCTAGCATTGACAAATGAAGGCAGGCGCATTCTAGACCAGCAGTGGCCCTTCCCACGGGTCCGCGAGGCGGTGGCAGCCCTGTCCGTGCCGCGACGGAAGCGACTTGAAGACGCTTTGCAGGAATTCCTCACGTCCCTCCAAAGAGCCCACGGCTCGCGCAGTTTCGGCGTGTGCCACACGTGCACGCTTTTTGAGCGGCTCGATGACGGCCGCTTCCGCTGCGGGCTTACTACAGAACTGCTGGTGGATGTCCAGACAGAGAAGATCTGCCGCGAGCATGAACCGGCAGCCTGAAATCGCCGTGAGGCCCCGCAGCCCCTGAATCGGCATTTGGCATCTTAGTCAGGCGCACTTGTAGGAACGAGCTGGTGCGGTGCGCCGGAGGATCTCTCGCAACGGCACCGGAAGCGATGCCCCTGCGACTTCGGCCCCACGGCTTGCAGAGGGTGTTGCCTGCTAGGCAGCCGCCTTTGCCTCGGTCAGGCCGAGATCGCGCGCCACGCCTTGGCCGTAAGTCGGTCCGGCTCTCTGGAAGTGCTCGACCTGATGTCGCTGGATGGACCTCGGCATGCTGCTCATCCCGCCGACGATGAAGGCGATGAGGCGCTCCATCTCGTCTCACGGCATCAGCCGGAATAGGTTGCCCGCCTGCGTGGCCCTCCCCCGCTTGCCCTTCGTCGCTTGTCGCGCAGCGTGCAGTGCGTTCAGGGGAATTGCTCCAGCGCAGCCGACTCACTGAGACGAGTCGTGCTGTAATAGAGAATTGCGCGTTGCTACGTGGAACGTGAACGGGCTCCGTGCGCGGCTGGAGTACGTTCTGCATTGGCTTCGGGCAAGACAACCCGACGTCGTGGGGCTGCAAGAGCTCAAGATGCGCGACGAGCAGTTTCCCGCCTCCGACTTCGAAGCCGAAGGCTACCGAGCGGTTACGCACGGCCAGAAAGCCTGGAACGGCGTGGCGATCCTGACCAAAGAGCCTGCTGTGGTCAAACAGGTCGGCTTGCCCGGTCAGGCGGACTTCGGGGCTCGGTTGCTGACTGCGGACGTGCACGGCTTGTCGTTTACGACCGTCTACGTGCCGAACGGGAAGAATTTGGAGCATCCGGACTTTGAACGCAAGCTGGTCTGGCTCGATGACCTAGCGCGGCACATTCGAGAATGTCACGACGCGACGCTACCCACCGTGCTGTGCGGCGACTTCAACGTCGTGCCGGCACCGATCGACACTTGGAGCGAGGATCGCCTCGGGGGAACGATCTTTCATACAGAATCCGAACGGGATCGTTTTGCGTATCTCTTGCAATGGGGCTTTTCCGATCTCTTCCGCACCAAGTCTCCAGATGAGAAGATGTTTTCTTGGTGGGACTACCGCGGCGGTTCCTTCTACAGGAACCAGGGATTGCGAATTGACTTCCTACTGGGGTCAGCGTCCGTCGCCCAGCGGCTCGAAGCGGTCCACATCGATCGCGACTATCGCAAGAAGAAGGATGGCCTGACGGCTTCCGACCATGCTCCCGTGATCGCCGATCTCAACTGAGAATCCCCGAACTATGCGAATCTGACTGAAAGGGGTCGCAACAACGAATCATGCGCAGCACCCGATGCTTACGCGCCTTGCTAGGGCTGGCGGCAGTGGCAATTCTGCCGGTAGGCCTGTACGGCCAGCAGGACCCCGCCCCCCAGCGGCGCAGTCCCAGAGTTGAGTTTGAGCGGTTTGCCGTCGGCTTTCGCCTCGGCTACCACGTCACCGCCCAGATCACCGAGGGAACCGATGACCAGACCAGCACGTCCACGAATCCCCCCACGCTCTTCAAGGCGACGTCCGAGCCCCAGCAGGACTCGTGGGGTGTTGGCGGCGGAGTCCAGTTCAATATTCTCCCGCGATGGGGAGTCACGGCCGACCTCATCGCGCATAGCATCCGATTCAAGACTGGCACGCGAATCGAGAGGAGGGAAACGCCCACCCGGGGGCGCCAGCTCCTTTCCAGCGAGTTCGTCGTCACGGAGGCGAACCACTGGGACATCCCCGTGATGGTGCGCTACTACCTGAACGGCCCGCGCCAAAGGGTCCGTCCCTTCATTTCCGGTGGCGTTGGGATGCGACTGGTCCGCAATGCCAAGGCCACCCGAGAGATCGGCGACATCGATCGCGGCGAGAGCGAGTTCATCGACGTCACTCCGCAAGTGGCGTCCGACACGACGATGGGCGCGGTCGGCGGAGTGGGTTTCGAATTGATTGACGACATCAATCTGAAGCTCAGTGTCGAGGGACGCTACATGCGATGGCAGAACAAGACGTTCGAGATCGGGCTGGCCAACGCCCTCCGCAACCACGTCGAGATCGTCGTCGGTCTTTCGTTCTAAGCCTCGCCCAAACGGGCCTGAGTCCGGCCTTCGGGCGAACGCCGCCAATCACTGGTACCATCGCCGGAGATGCCCAACAGGCTCGCAGGCGAGACCAGCCCCTATCTGCTTCAGCACGCCGGGAACCCGGTCGATTGGTTTCCATGGGGCGGGGAAGCGCTGTCCCTCGCACGTAGTGAGGACAGGCTGATCTTCCTCAGCATCGGCTACGCCGCGTGCCACTGGTGCCACGTCATGGAGCACGAGTCCTTCGAGGACACGTCTGTTGCTGACATCCTCAACCGGGACTTCGTTTCGATCAAGGTGGACCGGGAGGAACGGCCGGACATTGACGAAATCTACATGGCGGCCACGATGCTCTTCTCGGGCGGCCACGGGGGCTGGCCGATGAGCGTGTTCCTCTCGCCGGACCTCAAACCGATCTACGCCGGCACCTACTTTCCCAAGGAAGACGCATACGGGCGCCCCGGATTCAAGACGCTCCTGCGATTCCTGCAGCAAAAGTGGAGTCTCGAGAGGCCCGCGCTGCTGGAGAGCGCCGACAAGGTAACGGACGCGATTAGGCAGATGAACCAGCGGGAAGGGGGGGATTCGATGCCGGGGCCCGAGCACGTCGCCCAGGCGGCGGGCACGATCTACGGGGCGTTCGACCATTCGCTGGGCGGCGTTGCTAGCGGCGGGAACAAGTTCCCGCAGTCTCTCTCTCTTGACCTTTTGCTGCGCGCGTTCCGGTCGACAGGCGAGGCCCGCTACCGAAGTGCCGTCGAGCTGACGCTGGATCGGATGTGCTCCGGCGGTATCTACGACCACCTTGGCGGCGGCCTCCACCGCTACGCGACGGATTCTCGGTGGCTCGTCCCGCATTTCGAGAAGATGCTCTACGACCAAGCTCTCGTTGTGTCCGTCCTTCTCGACGCGTGGCAGGCGTCGGACGATCAGTCGAAGAAGGATCTGTTCGCCAGCAGGGTGCGAGGGATCTGCGACTATGTCCTGCGCGACCTCCGAAGCCCCGCAGGGGCTTTCTATTCCAGCGAGGACGCCGACAGCGAGGGCAAGGAAGGCAAGTACTACGTATGGACGCGAGAGGAGGTTGTTGAAGCACTAGGCGAGAAGGCTGCTCGCATGTTCGCTTCCCACTACGACGTATCGGACTATGGCAACTGGATGCATCCCGGTGATGCGCACGTGCCTAGCGGTCCGAAGAACGTGCTGCAGGTCGTGCGGCCCGCCGATGCGCTTGCGAGGTTGGACGGCACGGACGTGGAGGCAGTCGAGGCTTCTCTGGCGCGATCCAGGTCGATCTTGCTCGAACTAAGGAGCCAAAGAGTCCGGCCGGCCCTTGACGACAAGGTGCTGACCGGGTGGAACGGCTTGATGATCGCTGCGCTGGCCAAGGCGGGTACTATCCTTGATGACCGACGCTACGGCGAAGCGGCGGTGAACGCTGCGGACTTCCTGCTGCAGCATGTGCGGCAGGGCGACAGGCTGCTTGCTACCTATGGAAAGGGGCAGGCTCGCCTCGCGGCTTACAGCACAGACTACGCGTTCCTCGCCGAAGGCCTCCTCGCGATCTACGAATGGAACGGGGACATTCGCTACCTTCTGGAAGCCGAGCGTCTCTCCGAATCCTTGGTCGATCACTACTGGGACGGCGATGAAGGAGGGTTCTACCTGACCGCCTCGGATCACGAGGAACTGCTCGTTCGGAGCAAGTCCGCTCAGGACGGGGCAACTCCGTCGGCGAATTCGATGATGGCGCTCAGCCTGCAGAAGCTGGCTGTCTTGCTCGGGCGCGAGGACTACCGGGAGAAGGCCGAGGGGATTCTCCGAGCCTTCGTCGATCAATCGTCGCGTTCCGTGTTCCAAGAGGAGCGCTTGCTATGCGCACTGGATGCCTGGCACCAAGGCTTGGACGAAATTGCGATTGTCGGATCGCGAGACGATTCTCGGACCCTTGCGTTGATCGCAAAGGTGCACGCCAGTTACCGACCGAACAAGGTCGTGGCGCAAGCGGGTCGGGCGGGCGCGCCGGACTCGGAGAGACTCCCCCTGCTGGCGGGACGCGATCTCGTGGAGGGGAAGCCCGCTGCATACGTTTGCCGCAACTACGCTTGCGAGCGGCCCGTGACTGAACCGGACGAGCTGTTCGCCGGGGAATGACTCCGGACCAGCGGTCGAGGTTGGCGTGGAGTCATCGAGCGAGAATCAGGTCGATCGTCTGAGTGCATCCGAGGCTTCGAAGGGCCGCTCGGTGATCGACGAACGCGCGTCGGAAGAAAGCACTCTCCTTGTCCGGCCCGCCCGGGCTGGTGAGATGCCGCGAATACGGGAACTCATCGCTTACTTTCCGAAGGAGCTCCTTCAAGCAGATGTCCCGCGCATCCAGTCCTTCTTCGTCGCGGAGCATCGTGGTTCCATCGTCGGTTGCTGCGCATTGCAAATCTACTCCAAGCGCTTGGCCGAGGTCCGCAGCCTAGCCGTTCACCCCGACTACCGCGGCAGGGGAATTGCCGCGCGGCTGGTCGATGCGTGCCGGGAGAGAGGGCGGGAGCGTCGAGTGCGACAGCTCTTCGCCGTCACGAGCGAACCGGGGTTTTTCGAAGGTCGCGGATTCACCATGCACGCGGGCTGGAAGACGGCCCTCTTCGCGAACCTCGACGACGATTCGTGATCCTGCGCGGCCACCAGCCGCAAAGCGGCGACCGCCGACGGGTCTAGATGCGAGCTGCGCCTGTGTCACCATAATGCTTGAGATCCGCATCCGGGCGGCGCGGACCTTCGACTCCCCATGCATTGGAACCGCGTGACCGTCGGTGGCGGGCTGATCGGCGCGCTGATTGTCGCCGGCGCGATCATCGTCTACAACTGGAATGCTACCCCTCGCCTGGATGGGGAAGTCACGGAAGTCCGGACACTCGGCATGGACGGCGGAAGCTCCGTGGCGATTATAAACTTCGAAGCTTCGAACGCATCGAACTACGAAGTATCGATCACTGGACGCGAGATAGCTGTGGTTGACGCGGCTGGAAACCTGCTGGAAGGGCGGATTCTCAGCGTGTTCGACATCCAGCAGCTCTTCCAGTACTTCCCGGCGCTCGGTGGCATGAAAGATGAGCCGTTGGTGGACAAACGGTACCTTGCATCCGGCGAATCAGTCCGCGGTCTAGCCGCAGCTCGGTTTGAAATCCCGAAACACGAGCTCGATATCCGCCAGGAGATCATCTTTCGCACATTCGACGTAAAGCAACGCAGAACAGAAATCCGCCAGGTTTCCGATTAAGCGAAACCCGCCGTGTACAGCGAAGTTCTCCTCGACCATTTCCGCAACCCCCGCCGAGTCGGGTCCCTTGACCCGCCCGCGGTGACCGTTCGGGTCGAGAACCCGATCTGCGGAGACATCATGACCTTGTCCGCAATCGTCTCGGAAGGCACGGTCATGGACGCCCGCTTCAAGGTGCGGGGCTGCACCGCGTCGATCGCGGCGGGCTCCGCGCTCACGGACATCTTGGTGGGAAGCCGGAGCGAAGACCTCCGCGGCATCGATGCTAGCGCTGTCGAATCGGCACTCGGTGGGCTGCCCAACGAATCCAAGCATGCCGCCCGGCTTGCCAGCGACGCTGCCAGGGCGCTGGCCGACCAGGTGTAAGCCAGGGCGGAGATGTCCGCTCCGCCCGATGCCGGTTCAGGCGGACCAGCCTCCAGGCGGCGGGCAGGTCACTAGCTTGGGGATTCCCGGTCTCGGAAAATTGCTATGAAGAGCGCCAGCACCAAAGCCGAGAGCACGGCTGGCAGCGCCCAGATGGATTGCCAGTCGATGAGGCCCTGCGCCCGTTGCAGCTTAGCCGACTGCTCGTCGCGTACTGCTTGGATTTCTGGGCTGCTTGCAGCGGTCTCTTCCAGTCGCGCCAGCTCGCTCCCCAGTTCCTGCACCTCGACCATCAGGGCGCGGGTTTCCTGGGGCGTGTTCCGCTCGTCCCAGAAACCCGCGACTCGAGCTCCGATAAGCATCCCGAGACCGAGAGTGAATAGCACCAGCAGCCCCTGCGCCTGAGCACGGATTTCCTTCCGAGCCGCCATATCGGTATAGATCTGTCCCGTTACGAAGAGGAAGTCGTAGCAGATTCCGTGGAGGATGATGCCGCCGTACATCATCCAGATCACTGAATCTGGAGTGCCCAAAGCGAACAGGCCGTATCGGACTACCCAGGCCAGCATGCCCACCGCGAGCATCCATTTCACGCCCAGCCGCCTGAAGAAGAGCGGCATCAGCAGCATGAAGAAGATCTCCGAGATCTGGCCGTAGCTCATGGCCTGCGTGACGTCCTCGATGCCAGCCAGTTGGACGGCTTTGGCCGCGAGCTGAAAGTAGAACGCCAGCGGGATGCAGATCAGAAACGTGCTCAGGATGAAGATCGTGAACGAAGGCTTGCGGAAGAGCTCGAACGCGTCTGCTCCCGCCAGCTCCCGCCACGACGTGACCTTTCCCTTGGATGGGGGCGGGGTGTGCGGGAGCGTGAGGCAGTACGCTCCCATCAGTATTCCCGCCGCTCCGGTGAGTTGGAACATTTCGAGGCGGTCACCCCATCCCACCCACGCCAGCGCGAAGCCCGCGACGATCCAGCCGATGGTCCCGAACACACGGATCAGCGGGAACTCTTTCTGGGAATCTGTGACGTGATGCAGCGCCAGTGAGTTTGTCAGCGCCAGCGTCGGGAAGTAGCAGAGCGTATGCGCTAGGAACACCAGGTTGATCATCGTCGGCGAGGCCGGTGCCGACGGATCCATCAGGGAAGCCGCTAGGAACATGCAACCGCCCCCGAGGACGTGCAAGGTGCACAGGATCCTTTCGGTCGCGAAGAATCGATCCGCAACCATGCCCACGAAGAACGGTGACAGCATGCACGCCAGCGGGCCAACGGCGTATGTCCACCCGAGGTCGCTGCCGGTAAAGCCGATCTTCACCAGGTAGAGCGGGGCTCCGACGTACCAAGCTCCCCAGATGAAGAACTGGATGAACATCATCGCGCCGAGGCGCCCACTCGTGCTGGCATGCATCGCCTTATCGTAGTGAACTGCCTTAACATGGTGCCGATGGCCCGAGTTCCCGTGCCTTCCGGCAAGCTCTCGGCCGAGGCGCTCTATGAGTACGCCCTTCGAGCTCTCGCCCGCCGCTCGCACACAGTGGCCGAACTCGAGGCCAAGATCCGCCGGCGTTGCGCGGAGGAAGAGGATGTGGATGCCGTAGTGGAGAAGTTGCGCCGCCACGGCTATTTGGACGATGCGCGAGTTGCGGAGTCGCATACGGCAATCCGCCGAGACTTCAACGTGCTTGGGCGAAAGCGTGTCCTGGTGGAGCTAAAAAGGCGCGGTGTCGAAGAGGGGATGGCCGAGGAAGCTGTCGCGGACTCGTACGAGGACTGCGACGAGTCGGAACTGGCCCGAATCTACCTGCGTCGAAAGATTGGTGCGTTGGCGGATGGCGGCAGGATCGAGGACCCCAAGCGAATAGCGCGCCTGTTCCGCGCGCTGGCACGAGCTGGATTCGACTCGTCAGCGATCACCGACGCACTTCGGGACGTGTCCGCGGATGGCGAATTGCTGGATGAGCTTGCCGAGGCGAGTGTGGCCAGCGATCCCGCCGACTGATCCCCGTCCGCCAAGTGCTTGTTTCAGAGAGCGCGAAAGGTGCCTCTCCCCGCTCCTGTCTTGGACATCGGAACACGGGCTGCCCGGCTGCAAGTCGGGATGACAGGCCACAATGCCCCGCGATGCCGGCGGGCTCTCTCGCAAGCCCCGTGAGTGGGATCTCCGCTCCGCTCGTGCCGAGACGGATCCCGGGGCACGATCCGATCTGTCGAGCCAGCCGGTCAAACATCCAGGGCGTCGCTCTCTGTGCCAGTGGTGACCCGATCCGAACCTATTCCTTACGCTGTATCCCGCAACGCCTGGATGCGCGGGTTCCGTGCGCCGAATCGCAACCCTGGCCGGTCGAGGATGATATGCCCAAGCTTGATCAGCTTGCCTCTGCCCGGCATGACTGTTGTTCCGTCTCGTACTTTGCCGCTTGAGCGCGAGCCGGCCTGAGGCGCTAGGTTGAAGGAAGCATGTTGGTCGCAGGCATCATGAGCGGGACTTCGGTCGACGGCATTGATGTCGCGCTCGTAGAAATCGACGGGAATGGGTTCTCCTTGGAGATCGACGTGCTCGGCTTCCACGAAGTCCCGTTTCCGGAAAGCGTCCGGGCCGAGGTGCTCAGCGTATCCGACGCCACCGTCGCTACTTCGCGGATCAGCCAGCTCCACTTCCTCCTCGGCGAGTTGTTCGGGGCTGCCGTCCTCGAAGCTTGTCAGCGCTCCGGCATATCAGCCAACCATGTAGACTTGATTGGCTCCCACGGCCAAACGATCTACCACCAAGCCGATCCAGCTGATCTTTGCGGTTTCCAGGTTTCCAGCACGCTCCAGATCGGCGAGCCTGCTCGCATTGCCAGAGCCGCCGGCGCGGCGGTGGTGTCGGACTTTCGATCTGCTGACATCGCTGCAGGAGGACAAGGCGCCCCCTTGGTGCCGTTCGCGGACTATCTCCTGTTCCGCGACTCGAGGATCAATCGCGTAGCCCTGAATATTGGCGGAATCGCGAACTTGACCGCGATCCCGGCCGGCGGGGGGCCGGAGTCGCTGCTCGCATTCGACACGGGCCCCGGAAACATGGTCATTGACGGACTGGTCGAGTCGATCACCGCTGGCGCGGAGAGATTCGACCGAAATGGGCGCATCGCATCGGTCGGCGAAGCCGACAAAGCGCTTCTCGATGAACTTCTCAACGATCCGTATTTCGCGCAGCCCGCTCCCAAGAGCACCGGCCGGGAACGTTTCGGCCAGAAGTTCGCCGGAAGATTGCTAGAGAGCGGGCTTGGGCCTGAGTCCGCCGTTGCGACTGCTACCCAACTTACCGTGCGGACGATCCTATTGGCCATCGAGCAATTCGTGAGGCCGTCCATGCGAGTTGACGAACTAGTGGTTGCAGGCGGCGGCTGGCGGAATCCCTCGATCATGGAGCCCATTCGGAACGGGTTGCCGGGGACCCGAGTGCGGCCAACCGACGACTTCGGAGTGAGCAGCGACGCTAAGGAAGCGGTCGCCTTCGCGATCCTGGCCTACGAGACCTACCACGGGAGACCTTCCAACATTCCTTCTGCAACCGGGGCGTCCCGTCCGGTCGTGCTGGGGAGCACTACTCCGGCTCCGCTGTGACCCGAAGAACGGAAACAGGCCCGCCAGAGTCGTCGATCCTCAGTCGCCGCTCTCAAGCGTCGCGGCATCTCGCGCCCTCATGCGGAATGGCTTGCTGTTGACGATGCCGTCTACAAGCGCCGAGAATCGATTGCCGGATGCCTTCATGTTGCGATGTATCTCGTCGATCGCCGGGTTATCGCGCCGATCGACGCCGCGGCCCAGAGCGTAGGTCAGGAGCTTCTTGGCCAACGTCCGCCCGAATGAGTCCGCTTCCGTCTCGATGAGGATCTTGCGCAGTTCCGCGGGGGAATTGAATGAACGGCCGCCCGGCAGCGTGCCTGACGAGTCCACCGCCAGATTGTCTTCTTCGCTGCGCCATTTGCCTACCGCGTCGTAGTTCTCCAAGCCAAACCCGATCGCATCCATCACCAGGTGGCACGACATGCAGCCCTCGTTGGCGCGGTGCGCCTCCATCTGCTCTCGCAGCGTGCCTCCTGCCTCGCCCGCCTGCACTTCCAGTTCCGGCACGTCAGGTGGAGGCGGGGGCGGGCTCTGGCCCAGGATGTTGTCCAGGACCCACAGGCCGCGCAGGACCGGAGAGGTGCGTGTCGGATACGAGGACACGGTGAGAACGCTTGCCTGCCCGAGCAGGCCGCCGCGGCGCCGGTCCGGCAGGTCGACGCGTCGGAACTCCTCGCCTTCCACGCCGTCGATGTCGTAGTGACGCGCCAGTCGTTCGTTCAGATAGGAGAAATCGCTGTCGAGAAACTCAAGGACACTGCGGTCCTCCCGTACGATGCTGCCGAAGAAGTGCTGGGTCTCGCTGCGCATCGCCTGCCTCAACGCGTCGTCGAACTCCGGGAATCGCTCGCCATCGGGCTGCGCCTGGGCTAGGTTGCGGAGTTGCAGCCACTGCCCTCCGAAGTGCTCCGCTAGCGCCGTTGACTTGGGATTTGCGAGCATTCTCCGCACTTGCTGCGCTATGGCCTGGTCCGAGTTCGCCAGCCCGGCTCGTGCCGCCTCGATCAGCTCGTCGTCCGGCATGCTGCTCCATATGAAGTACGACATCCGGGACGCCAGCTCGTAGCTGTCGATGGAACCGGACGATGATGACTCGCCAGGTGCTGGCTCGCGCTCGATACGGAATAGAAACTGCGGAGACACGAGGATGCCTTGCAAGACTGTCTGGACCATTCCCTCGAAGCCCTCCCCTGATCGAATCGCGCTTTCGGCAAGCCGCATCAGGCGCTGCATATCGCCATCGCCAAGAGGACGGCGGAATGCCCGCCGCGCCAGTCTTCCGAGGATCTCCTCCGCGCACGGCTTCCACGGCTCCTCGCCGGCGGGACGGCAGGTTAGGACCCTGCGATGGCTCGCGGGCAGAGGCATGGGCTCGGCGTCGAAGGGGCCGTTGATCTCCAGGTAGTCGACCCAGAGCTTGCGGGTCTTGAAGTCGGCATTCGGATTCATCGGCCTGCCGTCGAAATCAATGAAGCCTAGCCAAATCTCCTTCTGGCCTGGCTCCACCCGATGCCTGACTCGTTCCGACCGGTCGAAATCCTGCCCGGCCTCCACGGCTTTCGTCGCCATCCGTTCCCCGTCAATGACCATGGTCATGATGCGCGGCGGTGGAGCCTTCATGCCGGCTAGGTACTGTCCGTTGTCTTCGGACCTCTGGCGGCGGTCCGTCGCGCCGAATGCGAACTCGTAGATGCCCTCCGCCGGGAAGTCGCGTGTCAGCATGATCGAGCCGTCCGCGGTGAAGGGCGAGACTCTCCCGATCGCGGCTGGGTTTTCCGCGTCGCGAACAGCCTGGATCCGGAATCGGGTCGGCTCCGCCATGCGGGGCCTGTCCCAGATTGCAGTGCGGGCCAACTGGTCCGCTGCATCAAGGTACTTCTCCATCAGCAGAGGGGACACCGACAGCACGTCGCCGATATTGTCAAAGCCGTAGCCGGAGTCGTCGACCGGGAACGAGTCCGCAGGCCGCAGGTCGACGTGCAGAAGGTCGCGGACGGTATTGTTGTATTCCGTGCGGTTGAGTCTCCGGGCAGTCACTCGGCCCGGGCTCTCGACCCTGTGAGCCTGCATCGACGCGAGGCGGCTCTCTATCCACGCCACCAGCGACGCCAGTTCGGCGGGCAAAGGGGGATCGCTTCCGGGGGGCGGCATTTTGCCGCTCCGCGTCACTCGAAGCACGTCGTCCCAGACGCTCGGATGCCGCAGGGCCTCGCTCTCGTCAGCGAACAGGTCGAAGCGCAAATCCGCCATCTGCAGCTGTTCGCCATGGCAGGACGAACAATGCTGGGCCAGGAAGGGTTGTACGGTGTCCTCGAAGGTGTCCGCGGCCGCGCAAGATGCAAGCAGCGCGATCGAGGCAAGGACACGAATCGACACTGCCATCATTGTATTTGCTCGTTCTTCAAGGGAGCCCGTCCCGAACCCGCCACGGAGCCCGACACCGTCGCGGCCGACACGCCCTACGCCAAGCCTTGCCGGGTCGCTGCGGTTGATAGCCTAGGAAAGGGGAAGTATGCAGAAGCTCTTGGCTGCGAACCGGGGCGAGATCGCGATTCGCATTATGCGGGCCGCCACCGAGGTCGGCCTGAGAACGGCGACGATCTACTCGCACGAGGACCGTCTCAGCTTGCATCGATTCAAGGCCGACGAGGCCTACGAAGTCGGTGGAGGCAAGGGACCGGTTGCGGCATATCTCGATATCGAAGGAATAGTCGCCCTCGCCAAGGAACGCGGCGTCGACGCGATCCACCCCGGATACGGCTTTCTCTCGGAAAACAGCGCCTTCGCGAGGGCCTGCGCCGACGCGGGCATCACCTTCGTCGGTCCCACGCCCGAGCTGCTCGATACCCTCGGGGACAAGACTCGCGCCCGGGAGATCGCGCAACGTGCCGACGTTCCGATCGTGCCGGGAACCGGCCTGGCAACCGGCGATCCGGAATCCCTGCGCAAGGCGGCTGACGCGATTGGCTACCCATTGATCATCAAGGCCTCGTTCGGAGGCGGCGGTCGGGGAATGCGTGTCGTGCGGGACAAGGGCGAGCTTCTCGAGAGGCTCGAGGAGGCACGATCGGAAGCGCAACGGACCTTCGGAGACGGCTCTGTTTTCCTAGAGCGCTACATCTCGCGGGCCCGGCATATCGAGGTCCAGATCCTAGCCGATTCCCACGGATCGATCGTTCATTTGTGGGAACGCGATTGCTCCGTCCAGCGGCGTCACCAGAAGGTTGTCGAACTTGCTCCTGCCGCCAATCTCTCGGATCAATTGCGCAAGGCCATTTGCGATGCGGCGATTCGAGTTGCGAGCGCGACCGGATATGTCAACGCTGGCACCGTCGAGTTTCTCGTTGACGCCGACACCGGGGAGTGGTACTTCATCGAGGTCAATCCCCGGATTCAAGTCGAGCACACCGTCACCGAACTCGTCACCGGCATCGACATCGTGCGTTCCCAGATCCTCGTCGCTCAAGGCTGTCGCCTGCACGAGGAACCTCTGGCTGTTCCGCCCCAAGACGAGATCCAGAGACGCGGATTCGCCATCCAGTGCCGCATCACGACCGAGGATCCCACGGACGACTTCTCCCCCGACTACGGCAGGCTTCAGGCCTTCCGTTCGGCTGCGGGCCTGGGGATCCGTTTGGACGGGACCGCGTATCCGGGTGCCGTCCTGAGCCCGTTCTACGACTCCCTGCTCGTCAAGCTCACCGCTTGGGACTCCACGCTGCCGGGAGCTTGCTCGCGGGCGGACCGAGCCTTGCGCGAATTCCGCATCCGCGGCGTCAAGACGAATATCCAGTTCCTGCAGAATGTCGTCAACCACGGAGCCTTCCAGTCCGGAAGAGTGACGACGGGGTTCCTCGATGATTCGCCGGAACTGTTCAAGTTTAAGCTTGCTCGGGACCGGGCCAATCGGCTCCTTAGCTTCATCGGCGACACGATTGTCAACGGCAATCCGACCGTAGCCGGCAAGGATCGCCCGAAGCATTTCGAGGATCCTCCCTCGGTCCCGTTCGAGCAAGGCACGGAGCCTCCCGCCGGGACTCGCCAGCTTCTGCTCGAGCTCGGTCCCGAGAAGTTCTGTGAGTGGGTGCAGGACCAGAAGCGGCTCCTCGTGACTGACACGACGTTTCGCGACGCGCACCAGTCGCTGCTCGCGACGCGCGTACGCACGCATGACCTGATGGTCACCGCTCCGGCTGTTGCAAGGAGGCTGTCGAACCTGTTCAGCCTCGAGATGTGGGGCGGAGCGACCTTTGATTCCGCCCTGCGGTTCCTCTACGAGGACCCTTGGGATCGCTTGCAGCTGATGCGCCAAGCCGTGCCGAACATCTGCTTCCAGATGCTCCTGCGCGCGTCGAATGCGGTCGGATACACGAGCTACCCGGACAACGTGGTGAGGGAGTTCACCATCGAGGCCGCTCGCCAGGGCATCGATGTGTTCCGCATCTTCGATTCTCTCAATGACGTGGGCAACATGGGAGTTGCCATGGATGCAGTTCGGGACACCGCCGCCATTTGCGAGCCCGCGATCTGCTACACGGGCGACATTCGTGACCCGGGCCGTCCCAAGTACAGCCTGAACTACTACCTCGATCTTGCCGCGAAGCTGAAGGAAATGGGCGCGCACATGCTCGGCATCAAGGACATGGCCGGGCTTTGCCGCCCCTACGCCGGGTACGAGTTGGTAAAGGTGCTGAGGAGGGAACTGGGCCTGCCGGTGCATTTCCACACGCACGACTCGAGCGGCCTGAACGCTGCCACGTTGCTGAAGGCGTCTGAGGCGGGTGTCGACGTGGTCGATGCCGCAGTCGCGGCCCTTTCGGGTTCGACCAGCCAGCCGAATCTCAACACGATCGTGGGCACCCTCAAGGGCACGCCCCGCGACACGCAGCTGGATTCGCCCGCGCTTGGCGACTGCTCGCTCTATTGGGAAACAGTGCGCACCTATTACCTGCCGTTCGACAATGCGCCAAAGTCGGGGAGTGCCCGGCTGTACACCCACGAGATTCCCGGAGGGCAGTTCACGAACCTCCAGCAGCAGGCCGCGGCGATGGGCCTTGGCCAGCGTTGGCGCGAGGTCGAGCAGATGTACGCTGATGTCAATCAGTTGCTGGGCGACATCGTCAAGGTCACGCCTTCCAGCAAGGTCGTAGGCGACTTGGCTCTATTCCTGCTCACAAAGGGCATGACATGCGACGAGGTCCGCCGACTGCCTCCCGACCACAACGTGGGCTTTCCGGACTCTGTCATCGACATGATGCGCGGTTCGCTGGGCTCCCCGCCGGGAGGATGGCCGCCAGAGGTCCGCGAGATCCTGCTGTGCAGGAAACCGCCTATCGAAGGCAGGGCAGGGGAGAAAATGCCCGCTGCGGACCTCGACGACGCCATGGAGAAGGCCGGCAAACTCCTAGGGCGCAAGGCCAAGCGGTCAGACGCGCTCAGCTACGTCCTCTACCCGGAGGTTTTCGCAAAATTCGCGGAGACGCGGCGCAAGCATGCGGACGTGGGAGTGCTGCCAACGCCCGTGTTCTTCTACGGCCTGGATATGGACGAGGAATGCGTCATCGACATCGAGCCGGGAAAGCGGCTGATTGTCAAATTCCTGACGCTAGGCGAACCGCAGCCGAACGGTACGAGGACGGTGTTCTTCGAGCTGAACGGCCAGCCTCGCCAGGTGCGAATCCGTGATCTTTCGCTCAAGGCGGACCGCCCGGCGGCACGGAAGGCCAGCAGCGGCAACCCGGACCATGTCGGTGCGCCGACCCCGGGCTTGGTCACGGGCCTGTTCGTTGCCCGTGGCGACGAAGTCGAGGCGAACGCCAAGCTGCTCACGCTCGAAGCGATGAAGATGCAGAGCACAATCTATGCGCCCAAGCCCGGCAAGGTCACCGAGATCTTGGTCGGCGCCGGCAGCCAGGTGCAGTCGAAGGATCTGCTGCTGATCGTGGAGTCGTAACGGCGTGCCCCGACGGAAATCGCGTTTCACCGTCGCGGCTTGGCTGTTCTTCGCGTACTTGATCGCGGTCATCCTGTTCGGCGCGTGGGTTCGCATTAGCCACTCGGGGGACGGTTGCGGCAGCAACTGGCCCACCTGCCACGGCGAGGTCGTGCCGACCGCGCCTTCAACTGCCACTCTCATCGAGTTCACCCACCGCGTCACGAGCGGGCTCTGCGGAGTGTTCGGCTTGGCGCTGCTCGCGTGGTCCTGGAAGAGGTTCGGAACCGGCCCGGTGACCCGGGCCGTCGCCCTCACGATGCTCTTCATCGTCTTCGAGGGGGCAATCGGGGCGGGCTTGGTGCTAGGAGAGCTGGTCGCGGACGATGCCTCGGTCGCAAGGGCGGTCGTCATCGCGCTGCACCTGACCAACACGCTCGCCTTGACGGCATTTGCTGCTTTGGCGGCTTGGCGCTCCGGACAAGCGGGCCCCGCCGAATTCCTCGCCCGTCGTCGGATAGCGTTCTCGATCGCCATTGGGCTGGTGGTCGCCACTGCGGCGAGCGGGGCGGTCACTGCGCTCGGCGATACCTTGTTCCCCAAGGACGTAACGGTCGCCCCGGGCTTGCTAGCCGAGATCAGCGGTGATCTATCCGCAGGAAACCACTTCTTAGTAAGGCTGCGCATTCTGCACCCTGCACTGGCGGTGATCGCGGCGGGCTACATGACTTGGCTGCTTGGACGTGAAGCCGACGCGAACCTTTGGGCTAGAGCCGCAATGTATCTCGTTGCGGCCGAGGTCGCGCTAGGGTTTTTCAACGTCGCGCTGTCCGCGCCCGACTGGCTTCAAGTCATCCACTTGCTATGCGCTCAGGCGTTTTGGACGGCTCTGGTGCTTGCGTGTGCCTCGCTGGGGCCGGGCCTGGCCACCCGGCCAGCCTGAGTCGGCGCGGCCAATTCGTCAGCATGGTTGCGCCCGCGGGAAGTCCGCCTGACCGAAATCAGCGCGCGATCCAGATGTGGTCGCGCATCACCTTCGGGTCCCGCTCGCTCTGGGCGCGGTCCACCGCCGGCCAGGCGAGCGCCGGGGTCCGTTTTCCTTCCGGAGACTCGTACCGCCGTTGAAGCCACGGACCGCAGTGGTCGAAGGCCGAGTCGATACAATCGACTATTAGCAATGCGATTCCTCATCTGCGCACTGCCGGCCTTGCTGGCGCTAGGCTGCCAACTCGCCGACCCCGTTCTCGAAGGCCCGTACCGTGTTCCGCAGGGCTTCGTCGTGGAGGCCGTTGCGGATGCCGAGCAGGTCGGCTCACTGATCCAAGTGACGTTCGATGCGCAAGGCAGACCGGTCGTCTCGAAGGAACGCAGCCATCCCGTACGCCTTCTGGACAACGACGGTGACGGCTTCTTCGAGTCCGAGCAGGTGGTGAGCGACCAAGTCGAGAACTGCCAGGGCATCTTCTTCGACGGCTCGACCCTGTACGCCAACTGCACCAATCCCGAAGACGGGGCGGCCTGCCTGTTCCGGCTCCCTGACACCGATGGCGACGGAGTCGCGGACTCCCGCGAAATCGTCGTGCAGTACACAGGTCGCATCGGCGAGCACGGCCCTCACGACATTCGCAGGGCACCGGACGGCTCGACGACGGTGCTGGTCGGCAACCACACTTTCATTCCGAGCGAACGGATCGCGGACGATTCCGCATTGCGTGGATACAAGGAGTCGCAACTCCTGAATCGGTACATGGACGCCCGCGGGCACGCCATCGGACGCATGGCGCCAGGGGGGGCGCTATTCCGTATCGACGGAGACGACTTCCAGCTATGGTTCGGAGGATTCCGCAACTCTTACAACCACGCGTATAACCGCGATGGCGAGGCCTTCACATTCGATTCCGACATGGAATGGGACATCAACCTACCGTGGTACCGCGAGGTCCGCTCCGTCCATGGCATCCCTTCTGCGGATTACGGCTGGCGCACGGGTTCGGGCAAGTTTCCAGCCTATTATCTTGATTCGCTGCCGCCGGTCAATGACTTAGGGCGGGGGTCGCCGGTGGGAGTGGACTTCTACCATAGCTACGCCTATCCGGCCGAGTACTTCGATGCGTTCCTGCAGGGCGACTGGTCGCGTGGCAGGGTCGTCCTGTCGAAGTTCAGGAGGGCGGGCGCGACGTACGAACTGGCCGAGCCCGCAACCGACTTCATCTACGGCGAGCCGCTCAACGTGACGGACCTGGAAGTTGGGCCTGACGGATTGGTCTATTTCACGATGGGCGGTCGCATGACCCAAGGCGGCTTCTTCAGGGTTGCCTACAAGGGTTATCGGGCCAACTCGGAGCGCCGTCCCGAATCCGGGATTCTCTCGGTCGTCCGCCAGCCCCAGCCGCTTTCCGCGTTCAGCGACGCGTACTTCAAGGCGAAGAAGGCCGAGATGGGCGAGGCCTGGGCCTCGGAACTCCAGGCCTTGGTCCGGGACGAGGTCGCTGAGGGGTTCGACCGCATCCAGGCCTTGCATCTCCTGCAGCGCTACTCCCCAAAACCGGACGCACCCCTGATCCGATCCGCATTCGAGAGCGACGATCCGTCATTGCGGGCGGCAGCGGTTTACGTGGTCGGCCAGCACGGCAGCGACCGAGCGAAGAGTATCGCAGCCGACGCGCTGAAGGACGCCGATCCCTTCGTGCGCAGGCGAGCCGCCGAGGCACTGCTGCGAATGGGCGATCCGGCATTCGCGAAGGCAAAGGACCTGCATGCCCTGCTCGGAGACGGCGACCGGTTCGTGCGCTGGGCCGGGCGCGTGGCTCTGGAGGCGACTCCCCGGGCCGACTGGAAGGACCTCGTCGTTGAGAACGAGGACCCGATGTCCTCTGCAGTTGGAATGCTCGGCTTGGTGCGTAAAGCCGAGAATCCCATCGACCTCGAAGCCGTCTTCGAGAAGACCCTGTCGATGCTGCGTCGTGATGATGTGGGCGCGGATGCCGAACTGGCGCTGCTGCGCGTGTTTCACCTGGCCTGCATCGAGATGGAGCGCGGTTGCAGGGAGAGCCTTCGCAACCAGATCTACGACATCGTCGCCCCGCGCTTTCCTTCGACCGACGAGAGCCTGAACAGGGAATACGCGCTTACGATGGCATACGCGAATCGGCCCGAGGCCATCGCGAAGATCTTGGCTGAGCTTCCACCGGGCGACGACAAACAGCAGCTCCAGATCCACTACGCGTACGCCCTGCGAGAGATCAACGACGGCTGGACCCCCGAGCAGAAGAAGGCATTGGTCGCATGGTTCCAGAAGGCCAAGGACTGGCGCGGAGGGGCCAGCTTCCCCGGCTTCATCAACCGACTGTTCGAGTCATCACTCGAATTCTTCGACGAGCAGGAAACGGAAGCCGCCTACGCGGCCATTCCGGAATTCGCGCCTGTTGAAGATGAGCAGCTCCTTGCAGCCTTGCGCCAGCGTGCCGGCCACGTGCGGCCCAACGTGTTCGCTCGCAAGTCAGGGACCAGCCTGTACAGCGAGCAGGAGATCTTCGAGTACATGATGTACGACCCGATGACCACGCTTGCGAGGAGGGAGGCAGGTTTCAGGATCTTCGAGCAGGCGTGCTCCAAGTGCCATCGATTCGGCGACCTAGGCAAGGACTACGGGCCGGACCTGACAACCATCGCCAACCGATTCACTCGAAGCGACATGCTCGAGGCGACCCTTTGGCCCTCACGGACGATTTCTGACCAGTACACGGCGTGGCGAATCGAAACCAGAGACGACGTCTATTCTGCAATGATCCTCGAAGAAGATGAGGAGAGCATTACCGTCTTAATCCCTGACCTGGAGCGCCCGGTATCGATCGCAAGAGAGAGCATCGTCGACATGCGCGAATCGGAGATCTCGATCATGCCGGAAGGCTTGCTGGACGAATTCGAGATGCGCACATCCGCGGGCCTGTTCCGTTTGCTCGAGGAGGGTGTCTCCGACCAGGGGAGCGACTAAGCCTTCTCCGTCTGCTAACGAATGCTTGCGGCGGACGGCGCGAGCCCGCCTCGATTGCGGTCGCACCGGACTGAAAGAATGCTGGAGCGCTGCACATTGAGAACCTAGGTGCTCATGCGCCAGGGTCCGTCGGCCAGCCGAGTTCTTGGTGCGACCGGATGAGCCAAACTGATACAGTCAATAGGAATTTGCGCTCCGTAGCGTCTTTCGTCCAGGGGCGTTCGTAAATGAGGGTTTTGTTTGAATCGCTAGGGATCCTCGTAAATCTGGGACTGGGCCTCTTTTGTGTGGCTCTCGCGACATTGGGATGGATTGATGGAGGCGATTTGGCTGTGCCGTTGGTGCCGGTCGCTCCCGAGAGTGCGGTAACGGCGCTGGCGATCGCCGGAGTCTACGCAATTCTGGCTTCCGGTCTCGCAATTCGTTCTGGACGCTCGACGAGGCTTCCGTTGCTGATCTGGTCGGCGGTATTGCTCGGAGTTCTCTTGGCGGCCATTTTTCGTGGCGCCTATCGGTTCGACGGAATGGATGCGTTCATCCAGCACGGAATGCTGGTAGTCGGTGCTGCGATCCTTCTCGGCGCGAGCTGCGCGCGATTTCGATCGGTCTCCTCTCGCACCATGTCGTCACAGAGGATTTCTCGCCGGAGCGGACGGCTTCGGTAGAGGGCGGCCTCGCCTCCCGCGGAGCATCAGAGACTCCGTTGACGAGCAAGATTGCGCATTTGGTGCGCAAGGTTTAAGTCCTACCACCCAAGCATCTCTGCCGGTTTGCCCTCAGGCGATACAAGAACAACGTCGTCCTGCGGTGGCCTTGCCGGATCGTGCTCCCCGCCAAGACCTCCTGCCGTCGTCCGTCCGCCAATAAGACTGCCGCGATCGTAATCCGGACAATGTGACTGAAACCAACGACATCGGACACGTGCCCGGCTCTTTGCTGGCACATCCGTTCGTACTGGGAAGTCACCTGCCGAACTGCCTGTTTGTGGAAGACCTGCTTGGCAACAGGACGACGAGAGGTCGCAAACAATGGCGGTGACGAGATAGCGACTAGGCGGGCGGCATCTCCCAAGTCCGACCCGGGTGCCTGCTCGGGTGTCGCAGTGCTCCATAATGGCGAGAGGTAAGACTGCGATGGATGTTTTTGATCAAGTCAGGGATGCATTAACTTCGGGTGATGTCGAGGCTGGTTTCGACCTAGCGGTGGAGCGGTTTCGCGAGGAAGGCTCCTATCCGCTGATCTTCGAGGCCCGATTGATGAAGAAGCGGTACGAACTCGGCATGCCCTTGATCCAGACGGAGCCCTGGAGCAACCTCGACCCGGAAGTTCAAGTCGCCTACGAGCAAGCGACCGTCGAAGCGGCCCGAGAGGTCGGGAAGCTTTTCCTGCGAGATGGTCAGATCGCCCGGGCATGGCCCTATTACCGGGCTTTGGGGGAAAAGGATGCCGTCCAGACGGCGATCGACGCGCACGACGATAGCGAGACCGGCGAAGTCTTGGACGGCATCATCGAAGTGGCCTACCACGAACAGGTCAGCCCGAAGAAGGGTTTCGAGCTAATTCTCAAGCACTACGGCACCTGCAGGGCGATCACCAACTTCTCTCAGTATCCGGTCGAGGAAGGCCGGGCGGACTGCGCCCAGCTGCTGGCTGAGAACGTCCACTCCGAGCTGCTGGCGAATATCAAGTATGCCGTCAAGCAGAAAGAGGGCGACGAGCCTGCGGGGGATGACCTAGCTGCCATCGTGAACGGGCGCGACTGGCTGTTCGAAGGCAACGCGTACTATCTCGACACTTCGCACGTGTCCTCGCTCGTCCAGATGGCCGCGTCCCTGGAACGCAAGGAGACGCTCGAGCTGCTGTACGGCCTGACCGAGTACGGGCGGCGGCTCGGCGAGATGTACCAATTCCCAGGCAATCCGCCGTTCGAGAACGTCTTCGAGGACCATGGCATGTACATCCGCACGGTCATAGGGCGCGACGTCGAGAGCGGAGTCGCCCACTTCCGGCGCAAGATCGAGACGTGCGATCCCAACGTCGCTGGCACCACGCCGGCCCAGGTGCTTGTCAACCTCCTCGTCCGTATCGGAAGGCCCGCCGAAGCCGCGGATGTTGCGGTGGAGCACCTCGCTGACGCGGACCCTCAGTTCCTCTCCTGCCCAAATGCCTTGCAGCTGTGCCAGATTGCTGGCGACTACGGACGCCTCGCAGAGGTCTCGAGGAGCCGCCGCGACCTATTGAGCTTCGCTGCGGCGACGATGCAAGCGGACGTTGCCCAACTAGCCAGAGCGTGACGGCTCGACTAACATAGAACCGTGCTCTCGGATGTCGCACTCAAAGCCCTGGCTCGAGTTGTCGGCGATCGCGCTGTTCTGCAGCGGGATCAGGACTTGCTGCTGTACGAGTTCGACGGCAGCATCGACAAGGCCCGCCCGGAATGCGTTGTCTTTCCGCGCACCACGGAAGATGTGGTGGAAATTGTCAGGATTGCAGCCGACCACTCGCTGCCGCTGGTCGGGCGCGGTGCTGGCACCGGCTTGAGCGGGGGCGTGATTCCAACGCGGGGCGGACTCATGATCGGCTTCTCGCGAATGAACAAGATCCTCGAGATCGATCTTGAGAACGAGTGTGCCGTTGTCCAGCCCGGGGTAGTGAACCTGGACATCACTCGGGCGGTCCAAGGCCACGGCTACTACTACGCTCCGGACCCTTCGTCACAGAAGGCCTGCACGATCGGCGGCAATGTCGCCGAGAACGCTGGCGGGCCCCACACGCTGATCTATGGAGTGACGACCAATCACGTGCTGGGTATCGAGGCCGTGCTGCCTGATGGAACGGTCTTGAATGTCGGCGGCAAGGAGCAGGACCTGCCGGGCTACGACCTGAGAGGACTGCTGACTGGGTCCGAGGGCACAATGGCCTTGGTCACGAAAGTGATCGTGCGTCTCATGCGGGCACCCGAGGCTGTCGAGACGCTGCTGGCGATCTACGAGCGGGCCGACGACGCGGCCTCGACGGTCGGCGAACTCACGGCAAGGGCGATCACCCCCGCCGCCATCGAGATGATGGACGGAGTGATGCTTCGCATGGTCGAAGTGGCGACTCAGGCTGGATTCCCGATGGACGCCGAGGCAGTGCTGCTGATCGAGCTCGAGGGCGTCCGCGAGGCGGTGGCGGAGCAGCTCGACCTTGTGAACGCGGTTTGCCTCAAGTGCCAGGCCCGCGAGGTGCGGGTCGCGAAGAGCGCCGAGGAGCGGGCGCTGCTGTGGAAAGGCCGCAAGAACGCCTTCGGCGCGGTCGGTCGGGTCAGTCCGACCTACTACGTGCAGGACGGCGTCGTGCCTCGCACTCGCATAGCGGACACGCTGCGTCACATCTACAGGGTGTCCGAAAAGTACGGGCTCACGATCAGCAACATCTTTCACGCCGGCGACGGCAACATGCACCCGATCATACTGTTCGATCCTCGCAGCGAGGACGAGACGACCCGCACCCGTCAGGCCGGAGAAGAGATCCTCAAGTACTGCATCGAGGTCGGCGGCGCGATCACCGGGGAACACGGTGTCGGCATGGAGAAGAACGAACTCATGCCGCTGCTGTTCGCCGAGGACAGCTTGGCGCAGATGGAGCGTCTCATGCGGATCTTCAATCCCGACGGGCGCCTGAATCCAGGCAAGATCCTGCCGACCGGGAAGGGCTGCCTGGAGATACGCCCGCCCGCCGCTCCGCACAAGGCTGTGGTCTGGTAAGCGAAAGCGTCTCGACCGGCCGGTGCGAGGCATCGCTGGTCTGCCACCCGAGCCTGCGACATCGGTGCCCCTGGCTCTGCTAGCATTCCCTAGTTATGCGCTGGCTTGCTGCCGTTGCCTTGGTCACCTCCGCTTGCGTGGCGACCTCCGACTCGACCGAGACCCCGATCGATGAGGGAGCGCTGGCAGCGCATGTTCGGTTCCTGGCGCATGACCTGCTTGAAGGCCGCGGAGTCGGTGGGCGCGGCGAGGCGCTGACGACGGAGTACTTGGCGACTCAGCTTGCCGTGGCCGGCGCGGAGCCCGCAGCGGAGGACGGCACCTATTTCCAGCGCGTCCCTCTTGTAGAGATCAAGATGCAACCGAGTTCGACCTTGCGGTTGGCGGAACGCGACGCTGTGCCGCTCGAAGAGTACGTCGGCAACAACGAGCGCCAGACCGGCCGCGAGCTCTTCGACGCTGAGATCGTGTACGTCGGCCATGGAATAGCGGCGCCTGAATTCGATTGGGACGACTACAAGGATGTTGATGTCCGAGACAAGGTTCTCCTGCTGTTCACCAACGAACCCCCTTCGGAGGAGGGGTCCTTCTTCGGGGGCAGGGCCCTGACGTACTACGGTCGGTGGACATTCAAGTACGAGGAGGCCGCCCGTCGGGGCGCGGTGGGAGTGCTGATCGTCCACACGGACGAGACGGCCGGTTATCCGTGGGAGGTCGTCCGCAACTCCTGGAGCGGAAGCCAGCCGTATGTCGAAGTCGAGGAGGGAGAGCCTAGGCTGGCACTGGCCGGCTGGCTGACTTCAAGCGCGGCGGAACGGCTCTTCGAGTCGTCCGCCGCAACCCGCGGCAAGGGGCTGGACGAGTTGCTTGACATGGCGAACCGAAGGGACTTCGCTCCGATCCCTCTTGGCGTGCGGGCGCAAGGCGACTTGCGGAGCTCGATCGTGCCCATCGAAACTCGCAACGTGCTCGCTCGGTTCGAGGGCAGCGATCCGACCATGAAGGAAGAGACCGTGCTGTACACGGCGCACTGGGATCACATGGGCATGAACGAAGCTGCTGAGGGCTCCGACGCTATTTACAACGGTGCCGTGGACAACGCAACCGGCTGCGCGGTCCTGCTGGAGATTGCACGGGCCTTCGGCCGCCTGGGAGACCGTCCCGCCCGCTCGATCCTGTTCGCGTTCGTTGGGGCCGAGGAGAGCGGCCTGCTGGGTTCCGCATACTATGCATCGAACCCGGTCGTGCCGGTCGGTCGGACAGCTGTGAATCTCAACTACGACGCTCTGTACCCCTACGGGGCTACGAGCGACCTGTCAGTTCCCGGGCACGAGCGCACGACCCTCCTCGGCACGGTCGAGACGCTTGCCGCCGAGTTCGGCATGAGCCTGACGCCGGACGCCCATCCAGAGCAGGGGTACTACTATCGGTCGGACCAGTTCAGCCTCGCCAAGCACGGCGTGCCGGCATTCTCGATCAAGTCCGGTTCGCGGTACGTGGACAAGCCCGCCGGCTGGGGCGAAGAGCGCGTCGCGGAATACCGGGAGCAGCATTACCACCAGCCAGCGGACGAATTCCGTGACGGTTGGGACTTGTCAGGGGTCGCGGTCCTGGCGCAATTCGGGTTCGACCTAGGCCGGATCGTGGCGGACCAACCGAGCTTGCCAACATGGAATGACGGTGACGAATTCCTGGCAGCGCGAGAGAAGTCTTGGCAATAGCTCTGCATTCATCGGTGCGGCCCAATCAACAGGATCGGCCGCGGGCTGGCAAAGGATCCGCCCTGCATCAGCTGCAGCCGGTGTTCTGCAGCGATTCGGGCTAGCCGCGAGGGCTTGCGGGAACCCCTTCTTCCGGCAGATGGGCAACCCTCGATTCGATATAATTCGTTAGACGGGGCTCGCCCGGAATGAGCTTGGTCGGCGAGAAGGAGACAGGGGATGAGAACAGTTCTAGTTGCGGCCGCCGCGGCATTGGTGGTCAGTATCTTTGCGGTTGCGGACAACCAGGAACATACCTACAAGAAGGCGGCGCCTGTCCCTGACCTTATGGAGTACATGGTCAAGCCGGCCATGGATAAGGTCAAGGCGTTTGGCGAGGCTGGCGGGCCTTCCGGCAAGGACGAATGGAAGAAGGCGTTCGGGGCGGTTTCGATGGTCAACGAAGCGTCCCAGCTGGTTCTCATGGACGGGCGCGTTAAGGACGATGCTTGGCGCGACGGCGCGACCAAGGTTGTCGCCGCGACCAGAGACGCGATGATGGGTGCCTACCGCATGGATGCGGACGGCTACAACGAGAGCCTCAAGGCGATGCGGACGGGCTGCAAGACCTGCCACGACGTTCACAAGAAGGACGAGTAGGCCGCGGATCAGGGATCAGGCCGTTCAATCAGACAGCCGAAGGCAACTCTCCGAGCGCGGGGCTGGCTTCGCATTGCAACTCCCTACCCGCAGGAAACTCAGGCACAGCCGGACCCTGCGCGGTTCAATCTGAGTCGAAATTCGTCCGGACGGCCTATTGCTTGAAGGATGCGGCTGTCTCGAGCAGCGGCTTAGTGATTGGTGGGGAGCGATCAAGGGACGCCCACAGACCCCATGCCTTACTCGTAGTAGGCGGCGTTGCGCTCGGTGAAGTCGATCCACTCGTCTGGAAGATCCTCTTCCGCAAAGATCGCCGACACTGGGCAGACCGGTACGCACGCGCCACAGTCGATGCACTCCTCGGGATCGATGTAGAGCATCTCTTCCGTCTCGAAGTCGTCCTCATCCGCCTTTGGGTGGATGCAATCCACCGGGCAGGAGTCTACGCAGGCGGTGTCCTTCGTGCCGATGCACGGTTCCGCGATGATGTAAGCCATGGTTTCGAACCTCTCCTAAGTTGACTCGAACTATTCGGTTCCCGGTCTGTCCGCCGCTGCGCGAATCAGCCGCTGGGGACTGACCGACAATCCGATTTTATCACAACCCCCGCCGTCCGTGACATGCGCGAGAACTCGATCTGATTCGAGCGTATCATGATGCACAGTGATGACGAAACGATGGATTGCAGCCCTTGCGGTAGTGTTGCTGCTCGCGCCTCTTGCGGCGCAGAATCGTGGCGGGAGAGGCGGCTCGGGATCTGAACCGTTCGGCCGCGAACAGGACCAGCGGATGCCTGACGGACGGTCCCGAACCTTGATGATCCTGAAGAACGACGCGGAGAAGTCTAGCGCTGACATGGCCAAGGTCGTCGAGCTAGCCACGGCGCTTCAGAACGAGATCGAAGAAAACAAGTTCCACACGGTGGACCTGGCCAGTGTTCGCAAGGCCGAGAAGATCATCAGCCTGGTGAAGCGAGTCAAGTCCCGCCTGAGCCGAATGCAGTAGGCTGCTCCGACACGAGTCCACCGACGCGCTAGCCCGGGTGTTCTGGGGAGCATGCGTGGCTGGGGAGGGGTCGTCTCGCTGCTTGTCGTTGTCCCTGCTTTGCAGACCGCAGTGCTGGGAGCGTGCTCCCAGTAGCCTGGATCCCGCACCGAACTCGTCCTGCGGGCAGCACGACGCCGGCTGTTCCGCTCGCCGCGGTGCTCACCTTCGATGGCAGAACCCCCGCGACCGCGCCGCTCGACTTGACAGACGCTAGGATCTCGCGGCTCTTGGGGTACGGATGCTCGATCCGTCATCGGGTGTTCGAGTCGTGGGAACGCGGCTCGACAGCTGGCACGGGATTCGATCGTCGCCCCGCTCCGGTTCCAACCGGAAGCCGCATTCCCCGGTGCGCTTGAGCTTCGGATCGTTCCCCTCTGGGGAATCGGCGTCGCGTTTCCGTCCATCATCGTCGACGTCAGCAATTCCGGTGACGTGGATCCGGAAGTGACTCGGTTCAATCCCCGTCGGGGCAAGGGTGGGGCGCGGGCAGGGCGAGGTTGAGTGAAACGCGGCCCTCAGTATGGCCGTGGTTCTTGACCAAGCGGTCGAGGTGACTTGGCACAACTGGCTGGATTCGTAGGCCAGAAAATTCGAGTAGGCGCGCACTTGGAAACTGTTGGCCGGCCGCTGCTCGGCAACAGTGCCCGTTCCTGTGCCACTCTCCCAGTGGATGCTTGCCGCCCTGGCACGAAAGAGCTGGCGGCCAAGTTTTGCCCCTGGAGGGGCAAGCCTGCCAGCGGACAATCTTCGGACGCGCTATTGCGTTGCGTGGGTTCCTTTGATACTCTGGCCTCGCCAAGGGGATCAAACGGAAATACTCGACCAGATGGTGCTGGTTCTGACTCGGCCGGTGGGAGTCCTCGCGGCCACGGGATTGTTGTGCGCATTGCATGGGCAGCAGCCCTCGGCGCCGCCAGCGCCTCATCAACTCCTTGTAGATCAACACTGCGCCTCGTGCCATAACGAGCGGCAGAAGACTGCAGGCCTCGCATTGGACGTAGCGAGCGCTCGTCCAGTGGAGGAGAGCTCCGCGGTCTGGGAGAAGGTGGTTCGTAAGCTTCGCACCCGCCAGATGCCTCCCTCCACTGTTCCGAGACCGGACGAGTCGACTTACGAAGCGGTGCTGGCATCCTTGGAGGCGTCGCTTGACAGCGCCGCCCAGACCCAGCCCAATCCGGGCCGCACGGACACGTTCCGGCGACTCACGCGAACGGAATACCAGAACGCCATCCGCGACCTCCTTGCTCTCGAGCTGGATCTCTCGCAGTTCTTGCCCCGAGACGAGTCGAGTTCGGGCTTCGACAACATCACGGTAGGGGACCTTTCCCCAGCCTTTCTCGAAGGCTACGTGTCTGCGGCTGACAAGATCTCTCGCCTGGCGGTCGGGCGGCCGATGCCGTCCCTCGAGGTGAAGACGGTCACCATGAAGCCGGATCTCACGCAAGAATGGCACGTCGAAGGTCTCCCAGTGGGCACGCGCGGCGGCACGCAGTTTCCTCACGCGTTCCCGCTGGACGCAGAGTACGAAATCGTCATTCGCCTGACACGCGACCGAGACGAGCAGGTTGAGGGCTTGAGAGAGCCGCACCAAGTGGAACTGCTCTTGGACGGGGAGCGCGTCCGCTTGTTCGAGGTCGTGCCGCCGCGGCATGTCGGGGACCACTCGGCCGTCGACAAGCACTTGAGGATACGCCTGCCTGTCCCCGCCGGTCGCCGCCAGGTCGGCGTGACGTTCATCAAGCGACCTTGGAGCCTCCTCGAAACGGACCGTGAGCCTTACAAGGCGCATTTCAACGTCTATCGCCATCCGCGAGTCCAGCCGGCAGTCTACGAGGTTTCGATCGCAGGTCCGTACGAGGCGAAGGGCCCCGGCGATACTTCCAGCAGGAAACGGATCTTCGTCTGCCGGCCGGATCCCGCACAAGCGGACGAGGACTGCGCCAAGCGGATTCTTGCGACTCTCACGAGGCGAGCCTATCGACGAGAGACAACTGAACAGGACATCGAGAAGGCTTTGGAATTCTATCGCCAAGGTCGGTCCGAAGACGGCTTCGAAGCTGGAATCGAGATGGCCCTGGCGTCGATTTTGGTCAGTCCCGAGTTCTTGTTCCGCGTGGAGAGAGACCCGGCCGGGATACCGCCCGACACGCCTTATCGGATCGGTGATCTCGAGCTGGCGTCGCGGCTCTCGTTCTTCCTTTGGAGCAGCATTCCGGACGATGAGCTCCTCGATACTGCCATTCGCGCAGAGTTGAGTCGGCCCGAAGTGCTCGAGCGGCAGGTTCGACGGATGCTTGCCGATGAGCGTTCCGAAGCACTGCTGGCGAACTTCGCATCGCAATGGCTGCACCTCAGGAATCTCGAGTCGGTCACTCCCGACATGCGATTGTTCCCGAGCTTCGATGACAACTTGAGGCAGGCGATGCGACGAGAGACGGAATTGCTGTTCGAAAGTGTCATAAGAGAGGATCGAAGCGTCCGCGACCTGATCGCTGCGGACTACACGTTTCTCAACGAACGCCTCGCCAAGCACTATCGAATCCCTCACGTCTATGGGAGCTGGTTCCGGCGGGTGAAGCTCGAAAGGGACAGCCGACGCGGCGGGCTGCTACGTCATGGAAGCGTGCTGACGGTGACCTCGTACAACACCCGGACTTCGCCTGTGATCCGAGGGCACTGGGTGCTGGAGAATCTCCTGGGGTCGCCTCCGCCTCCGCCTCCTGCCGAGGTGCCGGCGCTCGAGGACAAGACGATCAGCGGCGCCTTGTCGGTTCGCGAGCGGCTGATGGAGCATCGCGCCAATCCGGCCTGCGCGGGCTGCCACAACCTGATGGATCCGGTCGGCTTCTCGCTCGAGAACTACGACGCGGTGGGCCGCTGGCGAGGATCCGAGGCCGAGCAACCGATCGACGCTGCTGGGAGCTTGCCCGGCGGCGCAAGCTTTGTGGGGGTAGCGGGCCTCGAGAAGGCGCTGCTGGACCGCCCCGAACTGTTCGTGGGCACTTTGGCGGAAAAACTCTTGACATATTCCCTAGGGAGGGTCCTCGAGCACTACGATGCGCCGGCCGTTCGCAAGATCGTCCGGGACTCTCGCTTCAATGAATTCCGATTCTCTTCCCTTATCCTTGGGGTCGTGAACAGCCAACCGTTTCAGATGAGGAGATCACGATGATCATCACCAAGAAAGCACTCCCGCGGAGAACCCTGCTGCGCGGAATGGGCGCCACGGTGGCATTGCCGCTGCTGGACGCGATGGTCCCAGCGATGACCGCCGCAGCGTCCACGCCAGCGCGCCCCGTCCGGCGTCTGGGGTACGTCTTCATTCCGATGGGATCGGATATTGCAAGGTGGACTCCGCCCGGAGAGGGCTCGCTGACGGATCTTTCGCCCATCCTGCAGCCGCTCGAGCCGCATCGGGACGACGTCACTGTCGTGACGAACATGGAGTTGAAGAACGCCTATCCGGGCACCCACGCGACCTCGAACTCCGCCTACCTGAGTTGTGCCAAGGCCAAATTGACGGAAAGCTCCGACTACTACCTAGGGACGACCGTTGACCAGATTGCGGCCAGGGAGATTGGTCAGCAGACGCAGATCCCTTCGCTCGAACTCGGCATGGACCTGCTGGATGTCGTCGGGCAATGCGACGACGGCTTTGCCTGCGTGTACCAGAACAACCTCTCTTGGTCTTCCCCTACCACTCCATTGCCGTACGAAGCTCACCCCCGGAAGGTGTTCGGTCGCCTGTTCGGCGAGGGCAGTCCGGAAGAGCGGGGCAGGACGCTGAAGAAGAAAGCCAGCTTGCTGGACCGGGTGAAGAGCGATGTCTCCCGCCTCAGGCTTGAACTGGGCCTGGACGACCGCACGAAAGTGGATCAGTACCTGGAAAGCGTGCGGGAAGTCGAGCGTCGTATCCAGATCGCTGAAGCGAGCGTTTCCGAGAGTTCTCTCCCGGACATGGAACGGCCGGTGGGTGTCCCTGCTGCTTACGCAGACCATGTCCGATTGATGTTCGACTTGCAAGTGCTAGCACTTCAGGCGGACATCACAAGGGTCATAACCTTCCAACTGGCCCGCGAAGGCAGCACCCGCAGCTATCACGAGATCGGGGTCGCCGAGCCTCACCACCCGCTCACGCACCACGGGAACAATCCGGAGATGGTTGCCAAGGTGGCGAAAATCAACGAGTATCACGTGTCGCTGTTCGCGTATCTCCTTGAGAAGCTGAAGGCCACGCCTGACGGGGACGGCACTCTGCTCGACCATGCCATGTACATGTACGGCAGCGGCATGGGGGATCCGAACAAGCACGACCACATCAATCTGCCGATCCTAGTTGCAGGGGGATTTGCCGGCCGGCTGAAGGGCGGCCGCCACATCCGGTACGAGGATCGGACACCGCTTGCGAATCTACACCTGACGCTGCTCGAGAAGGCAGGAGTCCGCATGGAGTCATTCGCAGACAGCAAGGGGAAAGTTGAGGAGTTGCTGTCGATCTGATCATCGGCGTCGGAGACGAATCATGCTCTTGAGGGGGATCACAGCCTGGGTTGCGATGTGGCTGGCGCCGGCGATCGGCTTGGCGGGTGCCGCCGAGGCTCCGATGGCGGATGCGGCTCAGATCATGGACAGGCACGGGATTCGTGACCTTCTCGAGGCGTCCGCGGATGTGAATGCAGCCCAGGTCGATGGCATGACGGCCCTCCACTGGGCCGCCCGCCAGGATGACTTGGAAATCGCAGAGCTGCTCGTCACGGCCGATGCCGATGTGAACGCCTCCAACCGCTATGGCGTGACGCCGCTCACGCTCGCGTGCACGAACGGGAACGCCCGGCTGGTCGAACTCCTCCTAGAAGCCGGGGCGGATCCGAACACGACCCTCCCGGGCGGCGAGACCGCGTTGATGATCGCGTCCCGAACGGGAAGGCTCGATCCAGTCAAGGCGCTGCTGGTTCGTGGCGCTCACCCGCACGCAACTGTCCGTGGAATGGGACGGCAAGAAGGGGCGGGCGCGAACGCCTTCCTGTTTCGCATGGCCGACCCCACGATTTTCGATTTCAAGGCGAAATCCGAGCAGACGGCTCTTATGTGGGCTGCCGCCGAGGGTCACACCGAGGTCGTGGCGGAGCTGATCGAGTTTGGCTCAGATTTTCGCAAGGCTCTCGGATCGGGGTTCACGCCGCTGCTTCTTGCCGTGAGGGCAGGCCATATTGAAGTCGCAAAGACGCTCGTCGAGGCGGGTGTGGACGTCAAAGAGCGCATTGATCCTTCTCCCGAGTGGCGACATCGCGGCTATGGCGCGAAATTGCGGCCCGGTGCCACCGCGCTACACGTGGCGGTCGAGAACGGTCATTTCGAACTAGCGGCATTCCTGCTGGAGGCCGGCGCCGATCCTGATGCTGCGGGACCGATCGGTTACACCCCATTGCACGCGGTCACGGGAGCCCGTCGCGTTCCTCCGGGGGACGCAGATCCGCCCCCTGAGCCCACCGGAGCCCTGTCAAGTCTAGAGCTTGTTCGCAAGCTGGCGGCTCACGGCGCAAACTTGAACGCTCGAATGAACGGACCCGGCCTGATCAATCTGGGCGTCGCGGTTCTCGGCCCCACGCCATTTCTGGCGGCTGCCCAGACAGCGGATGTCGAGTTCATGAAGACGCTGGTTGCTCTAGGCGCAGATCCGTTGCTCACAGACAAAGACCGCAGCACCGCGCTGATGCTGGCCGGTGCGAGGGCTGGAACTGAAGAAGAAGTCCTGCAGGTGATCGAACTGCTGCTGGATCTCGGCGTCGATATCGATGCCGTCGACGAGAACGGAGAAACAGCGATGCACGCGGCAGCCTACAGGGATCGGTTCAAGCCCGTCAAGTTCCTGGCTGCCAAAGGCGCCAGTATCGAAATCTGGAATCGGAAAAACACGTATGGTTCGACGCCACTGGCACTCGCGGCGGGATTCCAAGGCACGCGGAGCATTCGGCCGCATCCAAGGGCCGAGGCCGCGATTCGCGAAGTGATGATTGAGGCCGGGATGGTTCCTCCGGAGAAGATCACAGCTGCCCCGGCGCCCCAGAAGGCCTACTGAATTCCCGGGCACCGTCCTCCGAGTGGTCGGACCGCCTGCCGGGGAGCTGAAGAAGTTGCTAGTAACACGTCGCGCCGGGGGTTCGGCCTGGAGCGCTTCCCCTTTTTCACCGGTGCGTCCCGCGGGGAGGGCTGGCGAAAGCTAAGCTCTTGGCATTCTGCGTAGCGCATCGGACTTGGGCGGAGTGGCTTACAGTTGTTGCGTGCGAAAGTTACGCTACGCCGGCTGCTGCGCACTGTCCCTGTGGATGATCTCGGGCTGTCACGAGCCAGAACGGCAGGCCGCGGCGTGGCCGGACGGTGCTTGGCGCCGCCACACCATCGACGACTCGTCTCTCGGCGCGGACGGGGTCCGCGTAGGCGACCTCGACAAGGACGGCCGGCTCGATATTGTCTCTCCATGGGAGCAAGGCGGCCAGATCCGGGTGTACCTGAATCCGGGCGAGGATGGCTCGCGGGAGAGCTGGCCCGCCGTGACGATCGCGGAAGTCGGAGATCCCGAAGACGCATTTTTTGTCGATCTTGATGGCGACGGCTGGCTTGACGTCGTGAGTTCTTGCGAGGGCGACACCCGCTCGATGTACATCCATTGGGCACCTACTAACCCATCTCGCCTCTTGGACCCGGGAGCGTGGGTCACCGCTGAACTACCAGCGGCATCCGGATTGATGCAATGGATGTACGCGTTTTCGGTGCAGGTGGACGGGCTCCTTGGACCGGACCTGGTCGCCGGCGGGAAGGGAGGTGAAGCCCAAATCGGCTGGTTCCAAGCCCCCGAGACTCCTCGTGACTTGACGGGGTGGACCTGGCATCCGCTTCAGGCCGCTGGGTGGGTCATGACTCTAAGGCCTGTCGATTTCGACGAGGACGGTGATCTTGATGTCTTGGCGACGGATCGCCGTGGGGAGCGCCGTGGCGCGTTCTGGCTCGAGAACCCTGGTCCGGGGAACCCGTGGCCGGAACATCGGATCGGCCCGGCCAACGACTACGAGGCCATGCACAACGCCGTCGCCGATATGGATGGAGACGGTCTCGATGACGTGCTAGTTGCGGCCAGGGACGGGCCGTTGCGGTTTTACCGGAGGAGCAGGCAAGGTCCGCAGGAGTGGGAGGCTTACCAGATCGACATGCCGCCGACTACGGCGCACGGCAAGTCCGTGCAGGCAGCCGACGTCGACATGGACGGGAACTTGGACCTCGTCGTGGCGACTGCACGCGCGGACGGGGGAAAGATCGGCGTCTTCTGGATGTCGCATGGCGGAGACCCCACGCGGGCCACGTGGGTCCCGACATCCATCAGCGGTCCGGAGGGATTCATCTTCGACTTGATGGAACTTGCCGACCTTGATGGCGACGCGGACCTGGACCTAATCACGCTTGAAGAGAAGGGGCCTTACTTGGCAGACGGTTACGAGGGCAGGGAACTCGGCGTCATCTGGTACGAAAACCCCGCACGGTGAGCGCTAACGCGTCTCACGGTTTCCCCGGCTGGAATTGCTGTCCTCTACGGGCGTCCTCAAGGGGCAGGCACCCACTGCTCGCGCTACGCCAGAATCTTTTGGACTACGTTGCCGGCCACGTCAGTGAGGCGGAAGTCCCGGCCCTGGAAGCGGTAGGTCAGCTTCGTATGATCGAATCCCAGCATGTGCAGAATCGTGGCGTGCAGGTCATGCACGTGGACACGGTCCTCGACGACGTTGAAACCCAGCTCGTCGCTCTTGCCGATCGTGGTGCCGGGCTTGATGCCGCCGCCCGCCATCCACATCGTGAAGGCGTTCGGATGATGGTCCCGACCGTCGTCCGTGCCGCCTTGCACCATCGGCGTGCGACCGAATTCGCCGCCCCAGAGCACGAGCGTGTCCTCGAGCAGGCCCCGCTGCTTCAGATCCTTCACTAGGGCCGCCGAAGCTTGGTCGGTGTCCTTGCAGTTCTTCTTCAAGCCCGAGATGAGACTGTCATGCTGGTCCCAGGACTCGTGGAACAGCTCCACGAAGCGGACGCCTCGTTCCACCAGGCGTCGGGCGAGAACGCAGTTGTTAGCGAACGAAGGCTTGCCCGGCTCGGCTCCGTACATGTCGAGGACATGTTGCGGCTCCTGCGAAATCTCCATGAGTTCCGGCGTGCTCTGCTGCATGCGATACGCCATCTCGAATGAATTGATCCGCGTCGCGATTTCCGGGTCGCCCACTTCGTCCAGGCGCATGCTGTTCAGCCGCCGGATCGAATCCAGAGAATCCCTCTGCAGTCTGCGGTCTACGCCGGGCGGATTCGAAAGGTAAAGCACGGGGTCGCCGCTCGTGCGGAACTGCACGCCTTGGTACATGGACGGGAGAAACCCGCTGCCCCAGTTGGTGTTTCCGCCGCTCGGGCCCTTCTGCCCGGAACTGAACACGACGAAACCGGGGAGGTCTCTCGATTCGCTGCCCAGTCCGTAGAGCGTCCAAGCGCCCATGGACGGCCTGCCGAACTGCTGCGTGCCCGTGCTCATCATCACCTGCGCAGGCGCGTGGTTGAATGCGTCGGTGACAAGCGACTTGACGATAGCGATATCGTCCACGACCGATGCCGTGTGCGGGATGAGCTCGGACACCTCCGCACCGCTCTCGCCGTGCTTCGAGAACTTGAACTTGGGTCCGAGCAGAGTCGAATTCGGATCGATGAACGCTGCCCGGTAGCCCTCGAGCAAGCCATCGGGCGGGAGCGTGCCCTCGTGCTTGCTGAGTTCGGGTTTGTTGTCGAAGAGCTCGAGGTGGCTCGGTCCCCCGCCCATGAACAGGAAGATCACGTTCTTGGCGGTCGGCTTGTGGTGGGGCTGCTTCGGGGCGAGAGGGTCGGACGCTTGCAGCATCTGCCGAAGCGCCACGGCTCCGAGGCCGACTCCGCACTGCTGGAGGAACCAGCGGCGGGCGAACGCATTAGCGCCGAGTTTCGATCCTTGCATCGGTCACTCCCTCGTGATCGTTTCGTCTAGGTTCAGCAGCACCCTGGATACTGCAGTCCAGGCTGCGAGTTCGGGTCCGGGGACTTCCTCGTTCGCTGCGACGAGCGGCCCGTCGCCGGCCGCTAGGCCGGAAGCGTCGAGGTCTCCCGAGTCAATGCGTAGCCTCTGGCCATTCAGAAACGCCAGCAACTCGTCGCGCTCCGCTGTCTGCGGCTCGCGGGCGAGCACGCGCTTGAACGCGTAGTCGATCCGCTCCGGATCGCTGGCACCGCCCTCTCCGATCGTCCGTCGGCCCAGTTCTCGCGCTGCTTCCATGAACACCGTTTCGTTCAGCGTGACCAAGGCCTGCAATGGCGTGTTCGAGCGATCCCGCTTCACACACGCGAAATTGCCGACCGGCGTGTCGAACGTGGTCAGGACAGGGAAGGGCACCGAGCGATACCGGAATGCATAAAGCGAGCGGCGATACCGCTGGGCTCCGTCGTCGACGTACCAACGCTTGGGCCCGTAGCTGATCGGTGGCAGGAACAGGAACTCAGGCGCCGGCGGATAGACGGGCGCTCCGCCGATCTCGGCGGTTAGCAACCCACTGGAGACTAGCGCGATGTCTCGCACCAGTTCGCCATCGACGCGGAATCGCGACCCCCGTGCCAGCAGCTGGTTGTTCGGATCGCGTTCGAGCAGTGCGGGCGAGACGCTGGACGCTTGGCGATAGGTTTCTGACGAGGCGATCAGGCGATGGATGTGCTTGAGGCTCCAGCCGCTGTCCATCAGTTCGACGGACAGCCAGTCGAGCAGTTCGGGGTGCGAAGGGTCGGCCGACTGCCGGCCGAGGTCTTCGGACGTCTCCACGATTCCGGTTCCGAAATGCCCCTGCCAAAGCCTGTTGACAATCGCTCGAGCCGTAGTCGGCGAGTCACGGTCGACTAGCCATTCCGCGAAAGCGAGGCGACCCGGCTTGTCGCCGGGTTCGTCCATATCGTGCAGGAACCCGGGCACTCCGGGTTCCACCTGGTCGGTCGGGCGCAGGAAATCGCCACGCTGGAGCATGCTGGTCACGCGCGGATCGTCTCGCTCGTTCATCACGAGCTGCGACGAGCCCTCCGGATAGCGCTCCCATAGTTCCTCGATCCGGAGGTTGGCCTCGGCCCAGCCGGGAACCGTCGACCGCCAGTGGCTGAAGACCGCCGATTCCTGTTCCGGAGTACGCCGCTCTTGCGGAACGCTCGACACGATCTCGCGCACGCGTGCCGGCAGGAGATCGGCGCTGGCTGCACCCGCTGCTGTGTAGGACAGGCGATAGCGGCCTAGGTTCAGGGACTGGTTGTCGTCCGAGTTCCACCCTCCGTGGCTCATCGACAAGTTGAATTTCAGGAGCATCGGTTCGTCCGCTTCGATGGGTTCCTTCAATTGGAAGACCGCCTTGCGGGGCGTGTTGCGACGCCCTGGCCCCGCGTCTATGAGCCAAGCGCTCATCTCGAAGCCATCGATCGCGAAACCGACATCGCCTAGGACTCTCCGCTTGTTGTCCTTGTCGGGAAACAGGAACGGGTCAAGCCAGGTCGTCGGAGCGCTGACATCGGCTGTCGCGCGGGAGATGTCTACCTTTTTCCAAGCCTTCGGATCGCTTTCCGGAGCGATCTCAACCTCGAATTCGGTCAGGGCCGCGCTGCCGAGCAACGACCGGCCTGGACCGCCTAGTGGCAGGCGAGGATCCGTCAGGAGTTCAAGTCGAAAGGCCCTGACGGTTCCCGACTCGAGTCTGCCTTCCGGGCTGACGACACTTCTTGTCGGGGCGTAGCCCTCCGCAAGGATGGACTTGTCGGGCAGGACAACGTACTTCTCACCGCTCCCGAGCTTGATGTGGGTGTCCATCACAGTCCATTCGGGCTGCGAACCTGCTTCCCGTTTCTCCCATTGCGCCATCCGATCCCGCCAGTCCGGCATGCGCCGTCTCAGCTCTTGCTCGATCTCGTGGATGCCCGCGTAAATCTCGGCACGGACTTGATCCTCCGCAGGAGTGTAGACGGATTGCGTTGATTCGTGAGCGTTGTTGATGAACGCGAACAGCCGGTAGTAGTCGCGCTGAGAAATGGGATCGAACTTGTGGTCGTGGCACTGGGCACATTGCACGGTCAGGCCGAGCACGGCCTTGCCCACAGCGTCCATCCGGTCGAACATCGCCTCCATCCGGAACTGCTCGGGATTCGCGCCGCCTTCGGCGTTGATCATCGAGTTGCGCAGGAATCCCGTGGCGACGAGATCTTCCTGATTTGATTCCGGCAGCAAGTCGCCAGCGATCTGTTCGATCACGAATCGGTCGTACGGCATGTCGGCGTTCAAGGCATTCACGACCCAGTCGCGGTAGAACCAAACTTGGCGCGGCTTGTCCTTCTCGAAGCCGTCGGAATCCGCGTAGCGCGCCGCATCCAGCCAGATCCTGCCCCATCGCTCGCCGTAGTGAGGGGACGCCAGCAGCCTCTCCACCAGCCGGTCGTAGGCTTTCGGGCTCGTGTCCGCCAGGAACCGCTCGGTCTCTTCGATGGTCGGAGGCAGACCGGTGAGGTCGAGGCTAAGCCGGCGAAGCAAGGTTTCCTTCGAGGCGCGGGACGAAGGATCCAAGCCTTCGGCCTCGAGCTTGGACAGCACGAAGCTGTCGATCGGGTTCGATCCCCAATCGCCGTTGTTCTCCGGCAACTGCGGGCGATTCGGGGGCACGAATGCCCAATGCCGGTCCAGCGCGATTTCCGTCCCGCTGCTTTCGGGCCAGATCGCGCCCTGTTCGATCCATGATCGGATCACCGCAATCTCGTCGTCGGACAGCTGGCCGCCCATTGGCATCCGGACGCCCTCTCCCAAGCCCGCCACTCGTTCGTAGATGCTGCTCGATTCGGGGTAGTGCGCGACGATCCGCCGACCGCTCGGCCCGGCTTCCATCACCACGCTGCGGGAATCCAGGCGCAGCTGGCCCTGCTGCTGCTGCTCGCCGTGGCAGGCGTAGCACTTGGCCTTGAAGATCGGTTCGACGTCTGTCGTGAAATCGACGTCCTCTGCGGCGACGGCTAGAGCCGAGAGTGAGAGCAGCAGGGAGAGTAGACGCATTCCTAATGCCTTGATGCACATTATATATAGGACCGGCGGGCAAGGTCGACAGAAACCTCGAGGTGCCGCAGGTATGGATCGAGTCCGATCGGTCCGTGCGCGGACGGTACCGACCTCAAGACGCCTGTTCGAACGCGACACGCAGGGAGCGTTTGCGTGGCCACGCTAGGGAACCCTCATCTCGACAGCATCGCCTTCCAGCAAGTAGTCGATCGGGCGTGAAGTTCCAGAAAACCGAAGGCAGTCAGTCAGGGAATGAGCAGCAACTTGCCCATCGTCTTTCGTCCCGCCAGCAGGGTTTGAGCCTCGGCGGCCTCGCTCAACGGGAACTCGCCGCCGATATGCATGTGCAAGTCGCCAGCCTCGATCCACTCGAGCACGTCCGAGGAGCGCCACGCAAGGTCGGCTCGACTCGAGATATATGCGAACAGCGACGGTCTGGTCAGGTATAGTGACCCGCGCTTTGTGAGCTCAAGAGGGGCCAGCGGGGGCACCGGGCCGCTGGCGTTGCCGAATGTCACCATCATGCCGCGCGGCTTCAGGCTATTCAGGCTTCCGGTCCATGTTGATTTGCCGACTGAGTCGTACACCACGTCCACGCCCTTGCCGCCGGTCAATCGCCTGCACTCGCTTTCGAAGTCCTGTTCGGTGTAGAGGATGACCTCGTCCGCTCCGGCCGCTTTGGCTCTCGCGGCCTTCTCCTTCGTCGAGCAAGTCCCAATGACCCGCGCGCCGAACTTCTTCGCCATTTCGATCAGGAGGAGGCCGACCCCTCCTGCGCACGCGTGGATTAGCGCAGTGTGAGATGCATTGAGTTCGAACGTGGAACGAGTCAAGTAGTGCGCTGTCATGCCCTGGAGCATTGCTGCAGCGGCCGTCTTGGTGCTGAGCGAGTCAGGCAGCTTGACGAGCCGGTCAGCAGCAACCGCGGAGTACTCCGCGTATGATCCGTGGGCGCCCGTATACGCGACCCTGTCGCCCACCGAGACGTCGGTAACCCCGGGGCCGATCGCCGAAACCGTACCGGCACCTTCTTGCCCGTTGGTAAACGGCAACTCAGCCGGGTACAACCCAGTGCGGAAGTAGATGTCGATGAAGTTGATTCCCGCCACCTCGATCTTGACAACTGCCTCTCCTGGCCCCGGCTCGGGATCCGGAACGTCTACGTAACGCAGGACCTCGGGCCCGCCGTGCTCGTGGATGCGAATTGCTTTCATGATTGAAGCGGTATTCTATCAATTCGATGCGCATAAGCCGCGTTGACGCCTATCACCTCCGTACAGCGCTCCGGCAGCCGTTCAGCTTCTCCCAGTTCTCGTACGCGCACCGTGAGGCGATGCTCGTGCGGATCACGACTGACGATGGTCGCGAGGGTTGGGGAGAGGCTTACGGCCCGGCGGCAACGACGGCGCCTATCGTCCGCGAGTTTCTCGGTCCGCTCGTCCTCGGGAGGGATCCGCGCGCGGTCGAGGCACTGTGGGAGCTTCTGCACGCGCGATCCGTGGACTACGGTCAGAAAGGCATCGTGCTTGCAGCGATTTCGGCGCTCGATATCGCTTGCTGGGACTTGAAAGCGCAGGATGCCGGCTTGCCGCTCTACCGGGCGCTCGGAGCGGAACACGTTGATTCCATCGAGTGCTATTGGACTGGCTTCTACTTCGGCGGGGACGAACCCTTGGAAGGGCGCTGGGAGCGTGAAGCCGAGACCTGCCTGGATGCCGGGTTCCGGGCGGTCAAGATGAAGGTCGGGCAGGGGGTGGAGCGCGATGCCGAGCTGGTCGCCGCCTTGCGGGGCTTCGTCGGGCCGGGCGTGAAGCTCTCGATCGATGCCAATCACGCGTACACTCCAGTCGAAGCGATTCAACTGGCCCGATCAGTCGAGCGACACGGAATTCACTGGTTCGAGGAACCCGTGTCGCCCTTGGATCCAGAGGCGTATCTGGAGGTCAAGGCCAGGACCAGCATTCCCTTGGCAGGCGGGGAGTGCGAGTACTCCCGGTTCGGATTTGATCGTTGGTTCCGGTTGCGCGCCTTCGATTTCGCGCAGCCCGACATCTGCGCTTGCGGCGGGATCACAGAGGGCATGAAGATTGCCGTGCTTGGTTCTTTGACTGGAATTCACGTCACCCCTCACGCTTGGGGTTCCGCCATCGGCCAGGCGGCAGCACTGCACTTCTATGCTGCTAGGCCGCGACAGCCGTTCACGCTAACACCCGAGGCAAAGCTGATCGAATGCGACCGGACCGAGAATCCGTTCCGGACGGAAATCGCGGACCGGCCGATTCGTCTCGATCGGGGACGATGGCAACTTCCCGATGAGCCGGGCCTTGGAGTACGCGTCCGGCCGGAGGCTCTCGAGCCTTTCTTGGTGGCAAGCGCCGCGTGATCTGCGGCCCTACTTAGAGGGCACGTCCGACAGCGGACTTCCAGCCCTCGTACAGGTCCTTCCTCCGCGAATCGGACATCGACGGCTCGAATCTGCGGTCGACGCTCCAGAATCGCTCAAGTTCGTCGGTGCCGCTCCAGAATCCAGTCGCCAGCCCTGCTAGGAAGGCTGCGCCAAGCGCGGTCGTTTCGGCATAGGACGGTCGCACAACAGGGACGCCGAGGATGTCCGCTTGGAACTGCATCAGGAAGTCGTTCGCGGTAGCGCCGCCATCGACGCGCAGCTCGGCGAGCCTTGCCCCGCAATCGGATTCCATCGCTTCCACTAGGTCCCGCGTTTGGTACGCAATCGATTCGAGCGCAGCGCGAACGATGTGCTCGCTGCGAGCGCCGCGAGTCAAGCCGGTCAGCAGGCCGCGTGCTTCGGCGTTCCAGTAGGGCGCGCCGAGGCCGGTAAACGCCGGGACCATGTAGACTCCCGCTGTGTCTTTGACGGACTGCGCAGCTGCTTGAGAATCCGCCGCGCTTCCGATCAGGCCGAGTTCGTCTCGCAGCCATTGCACGACAGCGCCCGCAACGAAGATTGCTCCTTCCAGTGCGAATTCGGAATTCCCCGGAGGTGAAGCCGCTGTCGTGGAGAGAAGTCGGTGCTCGGAGCGCGAAGCGTCTTCCCCGGTGTGCATCAGCGCGAAGCATCCGGTCCCGTAGGTGTTCTTGACCAAGCCCGGTCGGAAACAGGCCTGACCGAACAAGGCGGCCTGCTGGTCCCCGGCAATGCCCGCGATGGGTATCTCTGCACCCAGGATGTCGCCATCCGTCGTCGCCATCACGCCGCACGACGGCACGATCCGAGGCAGCATTTCAGCCGGCACGCCGAACATGGAGAGCATCGAATCGTCCCACTGGCCCGTGCGCAAGTTCATCAAGAGCGTCCGCGAGGCGTTGGTGCGGTCGATGACGTGCTCCTTGCCGCCACTCAAGCGGTACACGAGCCAACTGTCGACAGTGCCGAATGCCAGTTCTCCGGCCTCGGCGCGCTGCCTAGTGCCCGGGACGTGGTCCAGGATCCATCCGATCTTGCTCCCGGAGAAGTACGGATCCAGAACCAGGCCGGTCCGCGCGGTAACTTCATCCGCGTGGCCTGCCGCGGCGAGCTCGGCGCAGTTGGCGGATGTTCTTCGGCATTGCCAGACGATCGCAGGCGCGATGGGGCTTCCCGTCGCTCGATCCCAGACGATGGTCGTCTCGCGCTGGTTGGTGATGCCGATGGCCGCGATTCCGTTCCACCCGCCGCTCCGATCCACGGCCTGGCGCGCCACGTATAACTGCATCTGCCAGATTGCCTCGGCGTCCTGCTCCACCCAGCCGCTGTGCGGGAAGGTGCTTTCCAGGGGTCGCTGCGCGGTCGCAACGGCGCGCGCTTCGCGGTCAAACACGACCGCCCGAGCGCTGCTGGTCCCCTCGTCACAGGCGAGGACGTGATCTGGCATAAGCACCTATGTTGCGCAACTTTCCTTCGGAATCGCAAACCTTGGGATTTAAGCCCCCAGATAGATTTGGATAAGCATAGACTTCATGCGCCGAATGAGAGTAGATATTGTGTATGAAACAGATTAGAAAGAATCGATAGTACTGGAGGATTCTCCCTTTAAATGTTGATTAAATGTAACTGCCCAGGTAGGTCCGATGACCTGCGCAAGTACTAGATGAGTGGAGCGTGCGTCGGCCTTGACAAGGTGCAGTCCGGGGCGGACGATCGGGACTCGGGGCGGCAGCTAGAATTTCAGTCCTGCGAGCAGGACCTCCGGCCCTTGCAAGAGGGCCTCGATGCGGTTGCGGCCTTGCTTCCGCGCGGTCGAGAGCACGCTGCGCAACGTGGCGAAATCCTGCGCTCCCTGCTCGGACCGGAACCCGCCGGAGATCTTCATGCGCAGCTTCATCATCCGCAGGTCCTGCTCCGCCTGGTTGTTGGTGAAGGGGACACCGGGATCGCTGACGAAGCGCAGCACGTCTTGCTTGCGGTCCCGCAGCCGCAACGCGAGATTGTGTCCCGGCCGACGCTTCTTGCGCCCCCGCCGACCTTTCTGCGGCGGTCGCAGCGGCGGCTGCGCCTCGTGATAAGCCAGCGCTTCCCCGACCCACTGGTCGTAGCGGCGCTGAATCTGCTCCACCAGCGCCCGCGGCAGCGGAACACCCCGCTCGAGAGCCATCCTCACCGCCCGGTTCGCCCGTCTGAGCAACAGCTGCATCCGTCGCGCCCAGTCCTCCCTGTCGATCTCGACTAGCGCTTGCAGTTCTCGCAAATGATGCGCATTGCACAGGCTGTGCAGCACGTCCCGGACGGTGAAGTACGGCTTCCAGTGATCGTGCACCAGAATGCCCCGCAGGCCCTCCAGCAGGCTGCCCCGCCGCGGGCTTGTGCGGTAGAACGTCAGCCAGCGCGTGCTGATCACATGCAGCCACTGCGTCTTCCCCCCGATCCGGAAGCCCGTCTCGTCCAGATGCTTCGCCCCGTCCAGGCTCACGATCATGTCGCGTACGCGCTCGCTGCAGCTCCGCCAGCGCTCCGCCGCCTTGCGCGTCATCCCCGCCAGTGTCGCGGAGCAAACCGCGACCCCGAACAGGTCCTGGAAGACCTCTGCCAAGCGCTCTTCGGGCAGGAAGTGCCCGTTTTGCAGGTAGACCGCGACGGCGGCGATCCGCGGGCCGTACTGCACGGGCGCACCCACCCCTTCCGGGAACGCCGCCCGCGTCACACGGCCACAGGATCCGCAGCGGCAGGCAAACGCCTGATGCTCGGTCACCACCGGAGGCTGGGGCGCGGGCAGGTCGAACACCTGCCGCCGCAGGGGCTCGCCCTGCGTGTCGGCCGCCGCCAGCGGCGCCGAGCACGCGTCACAACTCGGCGGCAGGTGGGTCTGGATCCGATCCGGGCTGTCTGTCTGGCGCAAGGTCGAGCCCTTGTGCCCCCGCTGCCCGCCCGAGCGCTTGCCGGAGCGGCCCCGCTGGCTCTTCGTGCGCTGCTGCGCCGGCGGCTTGGCTGGCCCGTCGCTCGACGGCGGCTTGCCGCTGTTGCTGCTGTTCAGCCCCACTCGGCGCTCCAGTTCCTCCAGGCGCTGCCGCAAGCCGGCAATCTCCGCCTCCTTGCGCTCGAGGGTGGCCCGCAGCTGCTCGTTCTCGGCTTGCAAGTCCTCCAGGCGCACGTCCCCGCCCGCCTGTCGCCGCTCTGCCTCGGACTGTCCCGGCATGCTCTCGCCAGCGCCTGTGCGCTTGCAACATTCTTATATATACATGTTTTGTCTGTCTGTGTAAACTGCGTGCCGACACGATCGGTCTGCCCACAATCATGCTCGCCGCCGGACTCTTCCACTATCGCTTGCCAATCGCCGCCATCCCCGGCCCCTGTCCGCCTGTTCTGTTCCGCTACCTATGCCCCACTGCCCGCCGCCCTCGTCGTCGCAACTCAACCGAAGCCGTGTACCTGGGCAGTTACGATTAAATAGTGCCTTCTGCTTTGATAAGAAATCAGGCCGATTCGCCGGGGTAGGAAATCTCCACCTGCTCAGGATCACCGGACCGGCGCTTGAGACATCGAAGCTAGGTCAAGCGCCCCAGCCGTCGGTGCCAGGAGTTGCGTGATGGAACGGGCTACCAATGTCGAGAAACTTGGCAATCGCAGTTTTCTCGTGTCCCTTGACTTTCCGGCGAAGGCGTTCCAATATTAGGCCAGTGCGGGGAAACGTAGCGCCAGCAGTACTCCTAGCCGGGCTCCTAGCCGGGTCAGGGATCTGCCTGTGCCTTGGGGCCCTCCCCGACCAGCGGACGTCGAATGCCCACGATTGCGGCACGGAGCCGGCGGTTCCGGCCGGCGAGACGGACGAGCCTTGCGGGTCCAGCTGCACGGCTGCCGACGCAGTGCAAGTGCGCGCAGAGATGCAGCCCGCCGTTGCATTCGTGCGAGGGACTGACGTCGCACCATCGACGGCGATGGTCGAGCCGCTCAGGGAGTCGACCGGATTCCCGCTCGGTCCTGCGTTACCCGAACCCGGGCCGTCCAACCCTCCGTTCATCCTGCATTCGGTCCTGCTCTTATAGGATCCCCATTCCTTCGGTGACCGGGGAGGGCATCCAGCCCGCCCTGAGTCTTGGTGCCGCGCGCCTTCTTTGAGTTCCCCGACTCTCTGGCGGACCAGTGGTTCCAAGACAGCCCCCGGCCCGCGATCGGCCAGACTCGCCGACCAACGGCCAGCTTAGCCCGTTAGGAGGAATCGGGAATGTCGACTCATCTAGTCGCCGGCCTGCTCTTGGCTGCTGTGACTCCAGTGCAGGCTTACGCCAACCATGGCGACGACCGCCTCGAAGCATTGATCGAGGAAGCGCTTCAAAACAACCCGGGGGTTCTGCAAGCCTTCGCCGGCTACCAGGCCGCGCTTCACCGCGTGCCGCAGGCAACTGGGTTGCCTGATCCCGCCGTTTCAGTTACCCAATTCGCCCGCACCATCGAAACAAGGGTCGGCTCCCAGCAAAGGGTGCTCGCCCTGTCCCAGAGCATTCCCGGCCTGGGGAAGCGGGCTGCCAAGGGCCAGCTCGCATCCAAGGCGGCCGCTTTGAGTGACGAGTTGTATCAAGCTGCCCGAGCCGAGATCGTCCTTCGGGTGAAGCATGCGTACTACGACCTTGGCTTCGTGGACCGGGCCGTCGCTGCGAGCCGAGAAGACGAGTCCCTGCTCGAGCATTTCGAGGAAATCGCGCGAGGCCGTTACGCCCAGGGCTTCGGACTGCAGGGCGATGTCCTGAGGCTCCAAGCGCAGATCACGCAGGCCATCTACAGGCGCCAGCAGCTGCTCGGCCAGCGGATCGACTTGGAAGCGTCGCTCAACACCCTGCGCGACGTTCCGGCCGACACCCCGGTTGCCGAGGTGCGCTTGCCGGACCTTCCGAGCCTCGAGTTGGAGGGAGAGACGCTGGCGGGCATCGCGCGACGCGCGAGACCCGAGCTCAAGGCCGCGCTCCTGCGGATCGAGGAGCGAGAAAAGCGGGTTCATCTCGCGAGAATCCAGCACCGTCCTGATTTCACGGTTGGTCTGACTTGGGGCAACATCCGCGCTCGGGGGGCCGATCTTGCCGGCATCCCGGTTCCCGGCGATGGCAAGGACTCGTATGGGATCTCGGTCGGCCTCACATTGCCGCTCTTCCGCGGCAAGTACGACGCCGGTGTAAGGGAGGCGACGGAACTGTTCGCGGCCGCTCGATTCGCTTACCGGGAGTCCGCGAGCGCAATGGAGTCCGAAGTCCGCTCGATCTCTTTCCGGATCGAGACGATCGAGAGGCAACTCAATCTCTTTGAAAGCGCGCTGATTCCACAGGCCGAGCAAGCACTGCGCTCGACGGAAGCAGCCTACTCGAACGGAACCGCGGAAGTGACGAGCTTGCTAGACATCCAGCGCATGCTTCTGGACGTACAACTTGGCTTGGCTCGACTCCAAGCCGACTATCTCAAGGCTGTCGCGGACCTGGAGCGAGCGATCGGCGCGGTCGTGCCGGAGGGGGCGCCATCATGACGAAATCGAGACTCGCCGTCGCCATCGCAGCAGGCGCCGCAGTCGCCGCCGGGGGGATCGCGATTTGGCACTCGGGCTGGCTGGGCGCAGGGGCCGATCTGCAGGAACCTACGACCGCTGATCTCGCAGACGCCAAGCGTTATGCCTGCAGCATGCATCCACAAGTCGTGCAAATTGGCCCGGGACGGTGTCCGATCTGCGCAATGGAGCTCACGCCAATCGAGAGCAGCCCCGAACCCCGAGACGGGGTTGACCACGCCGGTGTCCGCGTGAGCCAGAACTTCGTGCAGAACTTTGCCGTGCGAACGGTGGAAGTCGAGCGAACCGACCTACCGTCGAGGATTCGCACGATCGGCTACCTGGACCAAGACGAGGGGAAGCTGGTCTCGGTCAACACGAAGTTCAGTGGCTGGATCGAGAGGGCTCGTGTCAACACGGTGGGGGAGCGGGTATCCGCGGGCGACGTCTTGTTCGAGATCTACAGCCCGGAACTTGTCACAGCGCAGGAGGAATACCAGGCGGCCATCGAATTCGTCAGCCGGCTGCGGGCAGGGGGAGCCTATCCCGGCGCCATCCGTCGCGCCGAGTCCCTCCTAGAGGCAGCTGCCGACCGGCTGCGTCACTGGGATCTGACGAGTGAGCAGATCGAGCGTCTAGGGGCCGCCGAGAAGCCACGCCGAACCTTGGAGGTCTATTCCCCTGCGGCGGGCTATATCGTCGAGAAGGTTGGGGACTCCCTTGAGGGGATGAGGGCCATTCCAGGGGAGACCATCCTCAAGATTGCCGACCACTCGACATTGTGGGCGAAAGTCGAGTTCTACGAGCACTACCTACGAGACCTTCGCGTCGGCCTGCCCGCCGAAATCACCCTTGACGCGTTTCCCGGGCGCAGATGGAACGGCGAGGTGCTCTTCTTTGAACCGGCCATGAATCCGCAGTCCCAAACGTTGACCGGCTACGTCGAGGTCGAGAACTCGGACGGAAGCCTTCGTCCCAAGATGTACGCAACGGTCGAGATTCGGTTGCCAGGTGCCCGGGACGCTCTGGTCATCCCCTCTCAGTCGGTCCTGCGTTCCGGCGGCCGGCGCAACATCGTGATCGTCGACGAAGGGGACCGGCTTTTCGTCCCGCGCGAGGTCGATCTCGGAATCGAGAGTGACGGGAAGCTGCAGGTAGTCCGGGGACTCGCTGCGGGAGAGCGAGTCGTGACATCTTCCCAGTTCCTGCTTGACTCCGAAAGCAACCTCCAGGCGGCAGTCGACAGGCTCGTTGGCAACGTCGACCACGGGAACCAGCATGGGCATTAGGAAGGCTGGTCTCTGAGAATGCTGAGCAGAATCGTCGATTGGTCGCTTCAGAACAAGCTCCTGGTGATGATCGCCTCATTGGTGCTCGCTGTCGCGGGAGCCTATTCGATCCTCTCCATGCCGCTCGACGCCCTGCCCGACATGTCGGACGTCCAGGTTGTCGTCTACACGAAGCACCCGGGCCAGTCGCCGCGGATTGTTGAGGACCAGATCACCTATGCGCTGACGACGCAGATGCTCTCCGTGCCATACGCGGAGGTCGTGCGCGGTTATTCGTTCTTCGGCTTCTCGCTGGTCTACATTCTGTTCGAGGACGGTACTGACCTGTACTGGGCCCGGGCACGAGTGTTGGAAACGCTCGGCCAGGTGGCGACGCAACTCCCCGAGGGCGTCTCGCCGACTCTCGGCCCGGACGCTACGGGCGTTGGCTGGGCCTACATGTACGCCTTGAAGTCGGACCGGCACGACTTGAGCGAGCTGCGGTCGCTGCAGGACTGGTTCTTGCGGTTCGAGCTGACGGGCATACCGGGTGTTGCCGAAGTCGCTGCGGTTGGCGGCTACGTCCGGCAATACCAGATTTCGATCGACCCGGTGAAGCTGAGGGCGTACGGGATCCCGCTCTCGCGCATCAAGGATGCCGTGCAGCGAAGCAACCGCGATGTGGGCGGTCGCTTGATCGAACTAGCCGAAAAGGAGTTCATGATCCGCGGGAAGGGATACATCGAGTCGATTGATGATATCCGGAAGATCTCGCTCGGCACGGACAGGAACGGCACGTCCGTGCAGCTGCGCGACATCGCGCGAATCGAGGTGGGACCCGAGATCCGCAGAGGGCTGGCGGAATGGGACGGGCAAGGGGAGACCGTCGCAGGCATCGTCATCGTTCGACATGGGGCGGATACAAGGGAAGTCGTGCAACGCGTCAAGGCTCGGCTGGAGGAATTGAAGCCCCAGCTTCCGGAGGGCGTCTCGCTAGAGGTCGCTTACGACAGGTCTTCGCTCATCGACCGGGTGATTGAGAGCCTGCAGTCGACCTTGACCCAGCAGTTCGTCATCGTTGGCGTCGTTTGCCTGCTCTTCCTGTTCCACGTGGTGAGCGGGATTGTCGCAGTCGTCACCATCGTCGTGGGCGTCCTGGTCGCGGGCATCGCGGCCGGTCTGCTCGGCGTCCACCTCGACATCATGTCGCTTGGCGGCGTCGCCGTTGCCGTCGGGACGATGGTCGACGCCGGGATCGTAATGGTGGAAAACGCCCACCAGCACATGGCCAGGGATAGCGGGCGCAAGCCGCGCTGGGAGATCGTCAGTGATTCGTGCAAGGAGGTTGCTCCAACGCTCTTCTTCTCGCTGCTGATCATCACGTTCTCGTTCCTGCCTGTATTCGCCTTGCAGGAGCAGGAGGGCCGGTTGTTCCGTCCGCTCGCTTGGACCAAGACGCTGGCGATGGCGAGCGCCGCCCTGCTGTCAATCACGCTCGTGCCAGTTCTCGTTAGCTTTGCCTCCGGCAGTTCCGGCGCCTCGAACACCCGCAATCCAGTGCGGAGGCTGCTGGTTTGGGCGTATCGACCCTTGCTGGGTGCGGCCATGCGCTACCGCGTGGCGACTCTTCTGGTCGCGATGGCGGTGCTGGCCGGCTCTGTCGGAGCCTATCGGCGTCTGGGCTCGGAATTCATGCCGCCGCTTTGGGAGGGAGACCTGCTGTACATGCCGACCACATTTCCTGGCATCTCAATCGCCAAGGCTCGTGAGTTGGTGCAGCAAACGAACAGGATGATCATGACCTTTCCCGAAGTCGAGCACGTGCTCGGAAAGGCCGGCCGGGCCGACACCGCTACCGACCCGGCGCCGCTGTCAATGATCGAATCAACGATAAGGCTCAAGCCTCGTGATCAGTGGCGTCCCGGAATGACCCCAGAAAAGCTCGTAGATGAGCTGCAGGACGCAGTGCGCGTGCCAGGTCTCACGAATGTGTGGACGATGCCGATCAAGACCAGGCTGGACATGCTGGCCACCGGCATCAAGACGCCGGTCGGGATCAAGGTCGCGGGCCCGGATCTCGAGGTCCTCGAGGGCATCGGCAAGGAGATCGAGCGTGTCGTTCGCAGGGTGCCGGGAACACTCAGCGCCTATGCGGAGCGCGTGATGGGCGGCAACTACCTGGATATCAAGATCGATCGCGACACGATCGCCCGCCACGGGCTCGTCATCGACCACGTCCAGGAGGCGATCCACACGGCGCTCGGAGGCGTTCAAGTGGGCACAACGGTCGAAGGCCTCCAGCGATTCCCGGTCAATCTCCGTTACAGCCGGGACTTGCGCGCCGACATGCCGGCGCTCCGCGACGTGCTGGTGACGACGCCGATGGGCCACCATCTGCCGCTCTCGCAGCTGGCCGATCTCGAGTACGCCTCCGGCCCGGCCGCGATTAAGAGCGAGAACGCCAGGCCTAGCGCGTGGGTCTATGTGGACGTAGAATCCGGTATCGACCTAGCCAGCTACGTGGCCGCGGCCCGCGACGCGGTCGAGAGCGGCGTCCGGCTACCGCCTGGCTATTCCCTTGCCTGGAGCGGGCAGTTCGAGTCGATCCAGCGCGTCCAGGACCGATTGCAACTCCTCGTCCCGCTCACACTCGTGATCGTATTCTCGGTGCTGCTCATCAGCACGGGATCCGCCTTGACGGCACTCTTCGTGCTGGCCGGAGTTCCGCTTGCCCTGAGCGGTGCCTTTCTCTCGCTGGTCCTCCTTGACTACAACCTCAGCATTGCCGTCTGGATCGGTCTCATCGCACTGGCAGGGCTCTACGCGGAGACGGCCATCGTGTTCTGGCGCTATCTCGACATTTCCCTAGAGGATTGCAAGCGCCAGGGGATTCTGGGGCGCCCGGACGCCTTGGTCCAGGTCATCCAGGAAGCTGCGGTCGCCCGGGTCAGACCGATCGCGATGACAGTCAGCACCGACATGCTCGGCCTGATGCCCGTCATGTGGAGCACGGGTGCCGGTGCAGACGTCATGAAGAGAATTGCGGCACCGCTCTTCGGGGGCGTCGCCACCTCGGCGTTTGTCGTGCTGGTGATTTTCCCCGTCCTCTACTACTACCGGCATGTCCGGTCCTTGACCGGTCCTGACGAACAGGCTGGGCTGCCAGCCCCGAAGGAGATCACGACGTGACGATGCTCATTCCTTTACTCATGGCCTTGCCGCTTGCGGCAGCCGATATCTCGTTCCAAGCCCAGTGGAAGAAGCCAGTGCTGCCTGATGCCGGCGGCGTTCTGCAAATCGGCGAGGAAGGAATCGCATTCCATCCGAGCAAGGAGAGCAAGCAGGCGCTGACCTGGAGGTTCGAGGACGTGCAGCACTTCGACCGCGTGAGCCCGGCTGAGATAGCTATCCAAACCTATGACGATTCAGTCTTGCGCCTGGGCCGGGACCGCTGGTACCGGTTTGTCCTGGTCGACGGAACGTTTTCGGACGAGCTCCACGCGCGAGTCGTCGCCCGGATCGGCAAGCCCGCGACGGACCGGGTTGCGCGTGAACCCGCCGACGCCGAGATGGCGATCCCAGCCAAGCATGTCAGGCTGCTCCGCGGATCCCAAGGAACGATCTACTTCACGCCCGGGTGGATTGTGTACTCGACCGAGGCGCGGGGCGAGTCGCGCGCATGGCGACTGGACCGCGACGTAGAAGCTATTTGGTCGTCTGATCCCTACCGCTTCGAGGTGCATGTCCTAGGCGGGAGCGAAGCATTCGTCCGCCGTACGGAGGTTTATCGATTCTCGCTGAAGCGCCCGCTGGACTCCGACTACTACACTGGGCTGAAAATGAAGCTCTACGCCCTGAGAAGCACCCGCTAATGCTCTGGGCCGTAAGTGCTTAAGCAGTAGACAGGGCTTGCGCGACGGTCTTCCTGAGAGGTGACATGAGTACTCCGAATCACCGAACGCGAGAGATTCCAGCGGTTTCGGAGGACGAAGCGGACTTGGGGCCAGGGAACCGCGTGACGGGTGACCGTAGTGCCTACTCGTTAGTCACGGTATCCCTGAATCCACGCATCCTCACATGATCGGCTTCCGCAATCGTCCTATTTGTCGTTCTACCAGGTTGACGGGACCACGAAGGAGAGATTAAGGAGGTTGCGTCGAGTCATGGCGTGTTCATCGAGAAGAATGCTAGAGGAGAAATCAAGATAGAGAACCGTTATAGTCTGCGGTTCAGGTGCCCATGAAACTTATGGAACTTCTCGAACTCCAGCGACTCGTCGGGCTTGAGGTTGTCTAGGATATCGTTTCTTACTTGGTCTCGAAAACTGCAAAAACTGGATAGTGGTCCGACGGGTATTGCCCGTTGAGATTGAAGTCGACTGTAGCGACTTCATTCACCTTCCAATCACCGCGATAGAGAATCCAGTCGATGCGCCGACCCTGCTCTCGGCCTACCCATCCCGAGGATGTAGTCTGCGGACCTGAACGCTTCTGTGACACGTCCCAGGCGTCACTCAATTCCGTGAGGAAAAGCCGGTGCACGTCGCTGTCAGCTGCCGAGTTGAAGTCTCCGAGGACGATCAGTTTCGCAAATGCTGGCACGCGGCGACGGAAATCCTCAACGATGACCTTCGCGGAATTGAGGCGCGCCACAGCGTCCTGCCGACGATGGGCAAAGTGCGTGTTGTAAAAGTAGAATTCCTCGCCGACCGCGTCTCGAAATCGGGCCCAAGTGACCATGCGGGGTAAGGAAACGTCCCAAGCCATGCTGCCGGGCTCGCTGGGCGTTTCCGACAACCAGAAATTGCCCGATTCCACTACGAACAGCTTTGTCCGCTTGTAGAAGACACCCATGTGCTCGTTTTCGTGGTTGCCGCGGCGGCTGATACCGAACCACTCGTACTCAGGGAGTTTCTCGGCAATGTAGCGACCCTGGAGCTTCCGTGATGAATGTCAAGCGTTTTTCCCGGTAATGGTCGGAATGACGGATGATTTCTGCGCATGTCCGACCAGGTTGCGGCGGCGTGCCTGCTCTGCGGCAAGGTCGAGGTCGCGCGCCAGCTGATCGAGGGCGGCCTGCTGCCGCTCGAGCTCGGCCAGCTCGGCACGCGCGTGGCGGATCGCGGTGCGCAGGAGTTCGGCGCGGGCCGCCAGCCGCCGTCGCGGGACGGGCGAGCGGGGATCGAGGGCGGGGCCGGAGCGGGCGCGGAGGTTCTGGAGGCGCTTGGCGCAACGGCGGCAGTAGACGGGCATCGGGCCCCGGCGGCCGACCGGCACGGCAGGCCAGGCAGCGGTAGCCGTAGTCGGCGGAAGTTTCTCCCCCGGCCGGCGGCAGCGGGGCGGTTCGATCGAGATGTCCGTGAAGCATGGAAATGCTAACTCCCGCTCAACTTGGCTCAGCCTGGCGAGTTGGCGGCGGGCGCCTCGGGCGACCACAGCCGGTCGTCGCGGAGCAGGGCGCCGAGCAGGGCGAGCAGCTTGCGCATGACGGCGACGAGCGCGACCTTGTGCGGCTTGCCCTTGCCCGCCAGCCGCTCGTAGAAGGCTTGCAGGTCCGGATTGCAGCGGATCGCGGTGAGGGCGGCCATGTACAGCAGGTTGCGGGGATGCTGGCGGCCGCCGCGGATGCTGCGGCGGCCGTGGTGGACGCCGGAATCGGAGTCGTAGGGCGCGAGGCCGGCGAGCGCCGCGGCCTCGCCGGGACGGGCGGATCCGAGCTCGGGGAGGTCGGCGCACAGGCTGGGGGCATTGAGCGGGCCGCAGCCCGGGACGGAGCGGAGGATCTCGCAGCGTCGGCGCAGGGCGGGGTCGGTCTGGATGCAGGCCTGCAAGGCGGTCTCGGCCTCCTGGATCTTGCCGGCAAAGGCTTTCAGCAGGGGAGCGAGCAGCTGGGCGGCCTCGCCGCCGAGCTCGGCGGCGTGCTTGCGCAAGGCGTCACGCTGCCCGACGAGCTTGCGCCGGAGAGCGAGCCAGTCGGCCAGGACCTGCAGGCTGGCGGGCTTGGGCGGCGAGCCGGCGAGCCCGTCGAGGCGGGCGTAGCGGGCGAGCATGGCGGCGTCGATGCGGTCGTTCTTGGCGCGCTGGCCGAGCGAGCGGGCGAAGTTGCGAGCGCGCAGGGGGTCGGCCAGGATGACCGTCACGCCATCGTCGTGGAGGCACTGGTGGAGCTGGCGGTGGTAGCGCCCGGTGGGTTCCAGTGCGAGGCGCCGGACGCCGAGCTTGCGGAGCCAGTTGCGCAGGGCGCGGCGCCCGGGCTTGGTGTTGTCGAAGCGACGGGAGAGCTCGGCGGGATCGGCGAAGACATCGAGCCAGCGCTTGCCGACATCGATGCCGGCGACGGGCTCGGGAGCGGGAGGGGCGAGAGGGGTCATGCGTTTGCTTGGTATCCTTTCCAGTGGCCAGCGGGATTCCTGCGAACCTCACCTTTTCGATGCGGGCCTGAGCCCGATCTTCCGTTCAGGTCTCTCAGGAATGGCTGCGGCGGGCGATCCAGCTCCAGGACGGTGCCAGGCACCCAGGTCAGAAAACGATCCGACCCGCCGCCCGCCGCCGGGCCTGGCCAGGACCGGCGGCGGACTCCCCGCCATGAGGCGAGGAGATCCTTGCAGAACCAGTCGCCAAGGGTGGCGACCAGCTCAAACCCTACACTTGCACAAGAACAGAAGCAGGCCGGCAGGAACGGACCCGAATTGTCCGGGGAGCCGGTCGGGGGCCAGGGAGGCCTTGCTGCGGTCGCTCCGCTCCCTGCGCAAGGCCTCCCTGGCCCCCGCTCTCCAACCACCCTGCCACGCTCCGGCTTCACTCTCCCCAACATAAAAGGTCAAACAGCTCTTGAGTTCCGACGACGTCGGGCTCGTGTTCGCGGATAGCGTCCACGAGGATATCCTTACGGTTCTCCCAGACATTGGCACCATCCTCTGGGCTTGGGTAGCGGACGTTGAAAGTCATTACCCGAAGGGGCTCCGCTTGTGCGAGCATGGCGGTGCCTAGTGCCGACAAGAGGAACATTTGAGCAAACATGTCTCGAGTTTGACACGGCTGGAGTTAGGACTTGGTACCGCTATTTCTTCGTCTCCGCGCGAGAGCCGGGTTAGGGAGCGCGTACGGTCAGTCTCCGACGAGACGCACGAGCGCGACCCAGTCCTGTGCGGGGTCACCTGGGGCCGGCCCGAGGCGAACGATTCCCGGGCCGGACACGGCGACTCCTTCGGCCAAGGGTCCCCCTTCGGCTGGGTTGAACCAAGAGACTTCGAACTCACCCTCGTGGCCTTCCAGATCTAGGCTCGCGCTCCCGCCGGACGGGATATAGACGGCGTAGGTGTCACCGAACTGGGCGAGCACGTAGGCGCCGCTGTCCGGCGTCAGACGATCGGCCGGGGTCATCTCTTGGAACGGCAGGTGCTCGCGGAAGAACTCGAGCGCATGGCGAGTCATCGACCAGATCTGAGAGCGAGAGCGGAAGTCTTCGAGGTCGAGATCATTGTTCGAATACATGTATCCGAAGTACCATTCGATCCCCCAACTCCCTGCCATGAGAGTCGCCCAGAGATGGTCACGACGCTCATCTTGTCGGGACTCGTCCTCCGAGTCGGGCGCGACGCCGTCGCGGCCCGTGCGCTGCTCGTCGAAGGAGACGAGCCAAGGTCGGCCTGCCTCGCGCGACCTTCGCATCCACTCGATGAGCGCGGTGTGGACGACCGGGTCTTCTCGGATCTGCATGGACGCGCCTTCGAAATCCTCGAACCCAAGCAAGGGTGCGTAGTGTCTTTCGTGGTGCTCGACAGTCGCGTGAGTATGCATGACGACGGGGTGGTCGTATGGATCGAGCCGATGCAGGGCGGACGCATGGGCCTTACGCTGGTCGGTGGAGTTGGTGTTTTCTTCGCCGAGGTTCCAAATCAGAGCGGGATGGTGGGCGAAACGGGCGACGAGCTCTCGGTAGTAGAGTTCGCGATGAGGACCCAGGTCGCCCTCATCGAGCAGGTGGTCGTTCTCAGTCTCGGCTGTGACGACATGCAGCAGGATTCCCAGCCGATCGGCGTGCGAGAAGACAATCTCCCACTGCTCGAGCTTGCTCACATCGAAACGATCGAAAGTCGTGCGATCGATCCAAGGCCAAGTGTCGTCGCCATCTCCGCCGACGTTTTGCGGCAGGAAGTAGATAGAATTCACTCCCTCAGAGGCCAGGTAGTTGAGCGCCCCAATTAACCCTTTGCCCTTGCCGTCTTGCCACGACGGATCGCCCTCACGCCAGTCCTGATAGTGCGGCTCGTAGCGGTGTAGGAAGGCTTCTCGGCGTCCCGACTGGGCGTCATGGTCCCGAGTCGCGTCAAAGTCCACGTAGGCCAGCAGGTTCTCGGGGCTGTCGGCGCCGCCTTTGAGAAAATGCGTGCCGTCTCCGGCGAACTTCGGGTAGCGCTCGCCGACGTATTCGAGGCGTCCGCGGGAGCGAAAGTCAGGAGGTTGCTTGTCGGAATCCTCGACCATGAACTCCCCCGACGCTCCGTCAAAGGCCGCCGGCTCGCCGGCGGCCGGATCATCAGCCAATGCGACCCCGGGACCCGCTCGAAATGAGGCGCGATAGAGCCACTTGCCTTCGGCGTTGGGCGAGAACCGTACGAGCCACGTCGAACCCGAGTCGGCCGACGTCTCCGCGGAGCGACCATCGGCGGCGAAAAACCCCGGTACGACCGACTCGCCGCCGGGCCCGGCGAACGTCACGTCCAATCGATAGTCCGTGAAGGGATTCGGCTCAGCTTTTTCGGACGCTTCGGGTCCGTCGAATGCAAGCGTGATCGTGTGCCAGGTCTCAAACTCGCCCAACACATTCGCTTGCGGGCCGACGCAGCCCGTAAGGACGAGTACGAGAGCGGATAGAAGCCACGCGCGCATCGACCGATTCTAGCCTGCAAAAGGACCGGGTCTCCCGGAGAGCGTCGTGATTGGCCTCAACGAGAACGATTTCGGCCCACAGCACGCCGTGCCGCAATTGGCCTGCCCTCGTCCAAGTAGGAACTCCCGATCCGTTCCGTCTATAGCGCCGCGTGAGCCCTTCGGAAGTCGAGGCGCTGGCCTTGCGGGATGGAGGCGAGGGTGAATCGAACCCACGAACAAAGGCTTTGCAGGTCATCTAGTTAATCGCTGTAACTTGTTGTGATTGAAGGTAGTGCTATTCCTTCGGATTGTGGAACCCAGCTTGGGACCCACCTCAGCGACTTGGAATCCTAGCTGCGATCGGTGGTAGGAGCCACCTCCGTCGGAAAGTTTGGATCGCACGAAATCAGCAGCATTGAAGCCAGCGCTGCAAAAGGCTCGATTCATTTGGGGATCATTACACTCGATTCACGCGAAAGTGACAATCGAACTACTGGCGCTATTCCTCGAGCGGGCCGTGAAGCCTACCTAGGGCAACATCTGGCGGAATACGAGGAACCGGCTGAAGCGCATGCAACGAATGCGATGGTTGAGCGGCGAGAGGACTGTCCGGCGTGCGACAGAACCGACGCGGGAATCTCGCAAGTAGTCGGAAAGCATGGAAAGTCACAATCTTTTCTCGACCCTGTAATGCAACTGGCGCCACCAATGCCTAGATAGGTGGCGAGCTTCGAGTAATCCTCCGTAAGTCCCTCGGACGTTTCGGCTTAACGTATCTCTCGTGATTGAGAGCTGTCAAGCCGCGGAAAAAGCCCTAGCCCGAGTTTACCGAGTTCGCAATAGCGGAGCATCTACCCAGCACATCGGCGTCCTCAGTCTACTTCGCGTAACTCACTGACATAGAGGGGGTTGTCCTCCGAGCGTCCGCTTGGAGTGTCCGTGAAGTCGCCGCGGATTTTGTATGACCTAACATATTCGACGCACTGTCCGGATCCATGCGATCACTGAAATCGTTGATATTATTGAGGTTATATTCTGCATTCCCTGGACTTCCTGCCTCGATCAAAGCTATTGTATGACTTAACAATATGGCCAGCCTCTTCAAGAAGATCATCCGCGGGAACGCCTACTACTACGCCCGCGTCTCCCAGCGCGTCGACGGCAAGCCCAAGATCGTCTCCCAGACCTACCTGGGCCGCGCCGACCGCATCATCGAGAAACTCCAGGCTCCCGACTCCGGCGCCCAACCCCGGGAGGCCGTCGTGCGGGAGTTCGGCGCCTGCGCCGCCCTGCTCGCCCTCGCCCGCCGCCTCCGGCTTGCCGAGCACATCGACCGCCACGTCCCCAAGCGCGGCTCCGGCCCCTCCGTCGGCACCTATCTGCTCGCGGCGGTCCTCAACCGCTGCCTCGCCCCCGGCTCCAAGGCCGCCCTCGCCCCCTGGTTCGACTCCACCGTCCTGCAGCGACTGCTCCCGGTCCGCTCCTCCCAACTTTCCAGCCAGCGCTTCTGGGACCACATGGACCGCGTCTCCTCCGACTCGATCCAGGCCGTCGAACGCGACCTCGTCGCCGCCATGACCCGCGAGTTCGGCGTCGACTTGCGCCAGGTGCTGTTCGACGCCACCAACTTCTTCACCTACATCGACTCCTTCAACCAGCGCTCCTCGCTGGCCCAGCGCGGCCACAGCAAGGAGGGCCGCAAGTCGCTGCGCATCGTGGGCGTCGCGCTGCTCGTCTCGGCCGACTTCCGCCTGCCCTTGCTGCATCGCACCTATCCCGGCAACCGCCCCGACCCGCCCATGTTCGAAAGCCTCGCCGCCGACCTCGCCCGGCGCTGCCGCGAGATCGCCGGTGCCGCCGAGAGCGTCACGCTGGTCTTCGACAAGGGCAACAACTCCCGGGAGAACCTCGAGCAGGTCGAGCGCGGCCCGTTCCATTTCATCGGATCGCTCGTGCCCACCCAGCATCCCGACCTGCTGGCCGTCCCCGCCGAGCAACTGCGCTCGCTGGAGGCCGACGGGCTGGCCGGTGTCAGCGCCTGGCGCACCCAGCGCGAGGTCTTCGGAACCGAGCGCACGGTGCTGGTGACCTGGAACCAGGCGCTGTTCGACGCCCAGTGCCGCACCCTGCTGCGCGAGACCGCCCAGCGCAAGCAGCGCCTGCGGGGCCTGCAGCGGCAGCTGCGCCGCCGGCGCGACGGCAAGCTGCGCGGCGGTCGCAAGCCCAGTGTCGCCTCCACCCGCAAGAAGGTCGACCGCTGGCTGCAGGCGCGCCACATGCGGGACCTGTTCGCGGTCGAGGTCGGCGAGGCGGACGGCCTGCCGACGGTGCGCTACCGCTTCCGGCGCAAGGCCTGGGAGGAGTTGCAGAGCACACTGCTGGGCAAGACCCTGCTGTTCACCGACAACGCCGGCTGGAGCGACGCGGAACTGGTGCGCGGCTACCGCGCGCAGCACCATGTCGAGAGCGCCTTCCGGCAGCTGAAGGATACCGACTGCATCGCGATCCGCCCGCAGTACCACTGGACGGACCAGAAGATCGAGGTGCATGTGTTCTGCTGCGTGCTGGCGCTGACGCTGTGCGCCCTGCTGCAGCGGGAATTGAGCCGCCACGGCGTGCAGCGCTCGATCCCGGCGCTGCTCGACGAACTCGGCGGGATCCGGGAAGTCGACGTGCTATATCCGGCCCGGCAGGAGGGCGGCGAGCCTGTACTCAAGACAACGCTCTCCAAGATGACCGCCGAGCAGCAGAAACTCCACGCAATCCTAGGCCTCAAGGAATACGAAATCTGATCCACGGCCCACTGTTAGGTCATACAACGGGCTGCCTCTATCTTCTTGGAATCAATGTCCTTGCCGGAATCCTACGGCCCAACTCGGTAAACTCGGGCTAGGAGCGAATTCCTTGACTAGAAACTCTGTTTGTCTGTCTCGTTGCGTCTGTCTTTGGGCGTTCCTGCTGGCGGTCGAAAGCACGGCCCAGACGCCCATCATCCAGCCCGGCGCCCCGGGCGAGCCGGCACGGGAACTGAGCGCCGACCAAGCGATCGAGATCGCTGAATCCCGCTACTCGCCGGACGACGTTCGCTTTGTGCATGACATGATCCCGCATCATCACCAGGCCCTTGAGATGGCGGAGCTGGTGGCTGATCGCACGAACCGGAAGGAGTTGATCAGCGTCGCTGGGCGGATCAACGCCTCGCAGGGAGACGAGATTGCGTTCATGCAGCAGTGGCTGCGCGACCGCGATCAGCACGTGCCGGATCCGGCCGCACACCATGCAATGCACACGAGCCACAAGATGGCTGGCATGGCTACGGCGGAGCAGATGGCCAAGCTCGCCGCGTCCGATGGCACCGCGTTCGACCGGCTTTTCCTGGAGCTAATGATCCCCCATCACGAGGGCGCGGTGAAGATGGTCAAGGAACTCCTCGATCAGCCGGGATCGGCCTACGATCCGGTGCTGTTCGAGTTTACCTCCGAAGTCACCAACGGTCAGACCGCGGAGATCGAGCGCATGAACGCGCTGCTCGTCAAGCTGTCCGCGGACCCGCGTTCCGCGTTGTCTCCCGGGTTCCGGGATGCCGGCCAGGCGCGACTAAACCTGGCACTCGTCGCCTCGCTGCCGAAGCCGGCCGGATTCTTCGATCCGAACAACCCGGCGAATCTGCCGCCGAAGCGCCTGAAGGCCCTCGCCGAAGGGAAAACGGGCGAGCCGCCCGCCGAGAAGCCCGAAGCAAAGGAAGACGAAGACAAGAAGGACAAAGACAAAGGGCGGTCGCCGCTCTTGAGCTTCGCCAATACCGACATGGCTTTCGCTGACGATGTGATGGTGGTCGGCAACTACCATGGCTTCAACATCTACCGGCTGCTGGGCGGCGGACGGCCGGAACTGCTCAGCTCGGTGGTCTGCCCGGGGGGACAGGGCGACGTCTCGATCGTTGGCGACCTGTTGATCCTGTCGGTTGAGCAGACGCGCGGGCGGCTCGACTGCGGGCTCCAAGGGGTGACCGAGGACGCGAGCCCCGAGCGCTTTCGCGGGCTCCGGATCCTCGACATCAGCGACCTGAGGCGGCCGGTCCAAGTGGGCGCGGTCCAGGCCTGCCGCGGCTCGCACACCCACTCGGTAGTCTCCGGAGCGGGAGACAACGGCAAGATCATCGTCTACAACTCCGGGACCGCCTTGGTACGCGAGGAGGAGGAACTGGAAGGCTGCTATGACGAGTCTCCCGGCGACGACCGCACAGCGCTGTTCCGCATCGATGTCATCGAGATCCCGGTCGACCGCCCGTCCGAGGCGCGCATCGTCGACTCGCCGGCGGTCTTCGCCGATCCCGAGACCGGCGTCCTAGCCGGGCTTTGGAGAGGCGGCGACCACGGGGACGACACCCAGAAGACCAAGCGGACCGACCAGTGCCACGACATCACCGTCTTCCCCGAACGCCATCTCGCCGCGGGCGCCTGCTCGGGAAACGGCATCCTCTTCGACATATCTGACCCGCTCAAGCCGCAGCGGCTCGACGCGGTTGTCGACGCGGGCTTCGCCTATTGGCACTCGGCGACCTTCAACAACGACGGCACTAAGGTCATCTTCACTGACGAATGGGGCGGCGGCAACCGGCCGCGTTGTCGCGCCTACGACCCGCTCACCTGGGGCGCCGACGCGATCTACGACATTGTCGACGGCAAGCTCAAGTTCCGCAGTTACTACAAGTTGCCTGCGCCGCAGTTGGAGCAGGAGAACTGCGTCGCGCACAACGGCTCCATCGTCCCGGTACCGGGTCGCGACGTCTTCGTCCAGGCCTGGTACCAGGGTGGCCTGTCGGTGATCGATTTCACCGATTCCGCCCACCCGGTCGAGATCGCCTACTTTGACCGTGGCCCCATCGACGCCGAGGAGTTGGTCATGGGCGGGTACTGGTCGACCTACTGGTATCACGGTCACATCTACGGCACCGAGATCGCGCGCGGGCTGGACGTCTTTGCGCTGACCCCCAGTCAATTCCTGAGCGAGAGCGAGATCGCAGCGGCGGCACGGGCCGACGGGGGCGGCGTCTTCAATCCGCAGCAACAGTTCCCTGTTCAGTGGCCCGCGGAGCCGGTCGTGGCGCGGGCCTACCTCGATCAGCTTGAGCGCGGCGGGGAGCTGTCGGAGTCTTTTGGAGCCCAGTTAACGGCGGTGCTCGATCTCTCGGAGGCGCAGCTTCAGGACGGTGGGACCGACGAGGACCTGGCTGCTGGGCTGGAAACGCTGGCGGCGACCCTCAACGACAACCGAGGCGACGGCCTTGCGGGGAGCCGGGAGGCTGTGCTGAGTCAGACGCTACGGGGGATCGCCGCCAGACTGCGCTGACCTCCGCCAGCCGTCGGCACCAAAGCCAGGGAAGCCAGTCCTGTGAAGAAAAGGCTGATCGTGCGAAGCACAATAGCTAGAGCCAACTGCCGATAGCTGTCGGTTACAACCGATCCGTTGTACCATGACATTTTATCGTCCCGAGGTGCCTCGGACTGCTTGGCTTCCGTCTTCCGGGGCCACTGACCTAGGTGCCTGACATGGGCCTTTGTTGGTGAAAAAGAAGACCCCTCCGACAGTTCACCCGCAGCCCTCAAGTCCGCACTGACAGCGATTCGCTAGCGCTTTGGACGTTGGAGTGAGTAACCGGTCGGACCCGGATTCTCTGTACGACGCACTTGGCAGCTTCAATTGGAGCTGGCGGACCCGTCATCTGTCGCCGGGACACGCCACCTTCCTGCTAGCCACCACCAACATTCGGGCATTTCCCGAGGTCGGACTCCAATTCACGAAAAGAGGGTTTGCAGACCCTTTTTTGGTTTGGTCTATCTTGCTCATTTCAAATGGTTTAGAATTGATCCAACGAAGGCTACGGACCATATTGGGACCAAGTTGTACGCAGGGATCTGCAACCTCAGACAACTCGGCAGCGATTCGTTTTGGGTGTTTCGTCCGTAGATCCTGTACACCTCGGTGATCACGCGGTCGAGCCGATTTCAGGACAGCGCGAGCTTTGCATCCTGTTCCAGAATCTCCGTCGCACCGGAATCAAGATACGTGCCCTTGCTTGTATTCCGAAACCTCGAATCACCCCACTCTCGCGATCGTCACGGAATTTCGAATGTTCATCACGATTGAACACCGCCCACACCTGATCCTGCCGCTCGAATGAATGCTTGCGACGCCGACTGTGGGAGCCAGACCGTCCGACTTGGCGGAGGCCACGGCTGCCTCGGCGATGGTCATCGGAACGCTTATGACACCATGGACACGACGGAGATGAGGGCGCTCGAACATGTGCACTGTATCGCCTCGAAATAGGTCGGTTCCGTGTTCCTGCCTTCGCAGCAAAGGATGAACCGCCGCTCCGGCTCCCGCTGGGGCTCTTTCCTCTGGGAGCTCAGGACGGGGCGGCGACCGGCCTTAGCCCGACTTGGCAAGTGTCCACGGAAACGAGGCCACATCAGATCTGCGACTTCTGGTCCAAGCACAAGACGACCGCTCGTTCGGGCGGATCCAATTACAGGCCCACGATATCCCGTACTTTCTCCACGAATAATGAGTCTTTGGACAGCTTGAACGTCTCACTGCGGTGCGGCTTGAGGCCGAACGCCCGCAAAACCCGGCCGACTGTCGATGCGCTCAACCCGCAGGCCGTCGCCATCGACTTGCGGCTCCACTGCGCCGCGCCGCGCGGCAACGTCTCCAGAGTGCGGACGACGACGCGCTCCACATCGTCGTCCGAGACCGTCCGCGGAGCGCCCGGACGAGGCTCGTCCAGCAGGCCGTCGCAGCCGTCCTCCAGGAACCGACGCCTCCACTTCCCCACTGTGGCCCGGGTCGTGCGCAGCATGTCGGCCACCTGCTGGTCGCTGAGTCCCTCCGCACTCTTGAGGATGATGCGCGCCCGCAACGCCAGTGCCTGCGCCGTTTTCCTGCGTCACACCCAGCGCTCCAGGTCCTTGCGCTGCTCGTCTGAGACCGTCGGGACCACTCGTGTGTGGTGATTTGGCATGACCGCTCTTCCTTGCTTGGAATGACGGTATCAAAGCCCGAGTCTACTGATCAAGAACTTCTGGCGTGGAGCACTAGCAGGGAATCAACTGCCGCGTCGTGCCGCCTTGAGGTCGTCGTGCTCGAAGGCGGAGGCCATGCGGTTAATCTCGGCGGAGGTCAGGCCGAGCGCGGCTGCCTCGTTTCGCCATAGCGCAACGGCTTGTGCCACTTCCCTGGCGATGCGCTGGGTTTTTCCCGGTTCCAGCTCGAAATACGACGACACCTCCAGCGCGCGGTCAAGAGAGGCCGTCGTATCGTCAAGATCGATGGCCGTTGAGAGCACACGCGGCTTGATTTCGGTGGGCACTGGGTTGAGGTCGTAGGCCGGGGAGAGACGCCAGCCGGACAGATCGGCATAGAGAAAGCCGTGGTTGCGCAGATGGTCGTCGGTGTTGGAGATCAGGATGTTGAAGACGATGCGCCGCCACAGGGCATGCATATCGGCCTCTGGCTCTGCGCCGTACCGGCGAAGGACATCGACGAATTCGAGATAACTCCGCGTTTCGTTGTCCCGTGCGCCAAGCATACTCATTGCTGAGAGAAACGGAACGCGCGCGCCGTCCCCGCGGTCGAAGCGCCGGAGCAAAAGGACCGGCTTGTCGGCGACGGTTTCAAGTCGCCATGACGGGACGGCAATGCCTGCCTTTGCGGCGAGCGTCAGGGCGACGACCTCCCAGAGCACCGTCTTGATTTCGTCGCTCGGGCTGGGGAACTTAGCGATTGTGAGATGCCCGTCGCGGTCACGGACCGATGCCTTGGGCCGCGCGCCGCCGAGGGATGAGCCGGGGGCGAGAAGCAGACGCAAATCCTGGTCGGTATCGGTGTCCCCTGCGACATGCTCGGCGGCGGAAAGCAGACGGGGCAGTTCGACGAGCGGCGGTATCTTTGTTGGCCCCTGCGGCGCCAAGAACGGTCCCCCTTCTTGTTCCGCAAAACGCAGCGCGCCCTGGCGGGCTTCATCGTCCACCATCAGCAGGTAGTCGATTTCCCGGAGCGTGCGCGGCGTCTCGTTCTGCGTTTCCGCACGGCGGCGCTCGGCACGGCGCATGAGGACACGTCCCCAGCGGTCCGGCGCTGAGTCGCCGACGGCCCCGAACAGGGGCTTGTCGGATGGTGTGTGAAAGGGACCGGGCCCAAGTGTGAGCGCCGGCTCCAGAGAGAAACGATTAGGGTTGGCGAGCCAGCCGTCGGCATATTGAAACGTGGCTCCTTCCTTGTCGCGGCGCGTGCGCGCCCAGAGCCGTCCAACGAGATGGGGCGTGCCGAGCAGGTCCACATAGACGAGGATGTTGCGATCCATCACGCCTCACCTTTGGGCTTGCCGGGCCGGGGGAGCCGGATGCGTTCCGGCAGGTTTTCCTCCTCAAGTTCAAGGCCGACGGAATCATGTCGCGGGTCGGCGATATCGGCGAGCCGGTCGATCATGCCCAGCACAAAAAGCACAGTGGCGTAGATGCCCAGCGAGACGCCGGGCTCGCCCTTCTCGACCTTGTTCAAGGTGGTGCGGCTGACGGACGCCCGCTCGGCCAGGATCGCCACGGGGATGCGGCGGCGGCGGCGCGCATCCCGGATATCGTGCCCCAGCTTGCGCAGGGCGCGGCCGACGGGTATAGGCACCCCTGAGAATGGGTTCTTCTTCATATAACGTCCACGTTCGTAATCTTTATCCCATACAAGATACATGATAATGGACGTTAAGTCAAGTTTCCGCAGCAGAGTCGTGTCAGGGGCTGGGCGGGAGGGGTTGACTCGAACGGGAGGCATGGTAAGATAATCTTACTGATTGGTAAGAATCATGGAGGAATGATGAGCCCAGACGACATCGAAAAGGCGCTGATCCACATGCTGAAGGAACTCCAGGCGGGTGCCGAGGACGAAAGCGGTGAGGTCCTGCCCGCAACGGTCCCTATTCGGGACCTCGGCTTCTTCGATAGCTTGCTCGCTGTCGAAACAACGATCGCCTTGGAGGCGCGTCTTGGCGCGTCCTTTGGGGACGACACTGTCTTCTGGAATAAGGAAAACGCTGAGCCGCTAAGCATCTCTCAGATCGCGCAGCGCCTTGCCAAGGTCTCGGGAGGCGACAACTAGTCATGGCTGATGGTACGCGGGAACGAATCGCAAGCCGCCTCCGCACTGCGCGGGAGGCGGCTGGGTTGAGCCAGGGCCAGGTCGCGAAACTTTTGGCGCTCCACCGTCCGACGGTTTCGGAGATTGAGGCTGGGAGACGACGTGTGAGCGGAGAAGAGCTTGTGGAATTCGCTCGCGTATACGGCGTAAGCGTGGAGTGGCTGACCAACGTTGAAGGGGAATCAGACCCCGCTGAAGACCGCATTCTTCTGGCTGCGCGTGAACTCGCGAAGATGAAGCAGGACGATCTGGACCGGCTTTTTTCGCTTCTCCAAATGCTCCGCAAACCGGGGCGTGGTGAATGAGCCCGGAACGCAAGCGTCTCGCACTTCGCGCCATGAGGACGGCGCTGAGGCTTCGCCAGAAACATCAAATCTCATCCGATCAGCCTTGCTGCGCCTACGATCTCGCACGAAGGATTGGCGTCGAGGTTCGCTTTGCCGATATCCCGTCGGCGGAAGGAATCTACTCACCCGGAAAGCCGGTGATCGTTGTCTCAGCGCTGCGTCCGTCGGGCAGGCAGATGTTCACGCGTGCACACGAACTCGGACACCACCTCCACGGACACGGCGAGCGGTTCGACGAGCAGGTCGAGGAGCGTGCCCGGCGTCGGAGATTCGATCCACAAGAGTTTGAGGCGGACTGTTTCGCGTCCTCATTGCTGATGCCAAAGACAGCCGTGATCACGGGACTGGCGGCGCGCGGGTTCAAACCGAAGAGCCTGACGCCGGATCAGGCATACATCGTGTCGTCCTGGTTGGGTGTCGGCTACACGACGTTGGTGCGCAACATGGGTCCCGGTATGGGACTGCTCCAAGAGGATCAAGTGAACGCTCTGATTAAGGTCAGGCTCCCTCGCATCCGCCAATCTTTGCTTGGATTTGAGTGCAAAGAGCATCTCGTGTACGTTGACGAAGCATGGACCGGAAGGGCGATCGATGCACAGGTAGGAGACGTGATCTGCCTGCCTCCGGGTGTCTCCTTGGAGGGCTCCGTCGTTGAAGAAGTCTCTCGCAGCTCCAGGCGGAGACCGCCGCGATCGAGCGGCGCATCACGGGCCTGGAACTGGCGAAAAGCGACGTCCAGGAGCATGTCCGGGCCGGCGACCTGTCGACCGAAGAGCGGCTGCAGGCCCTGCCTGCCCCGCTGCGGAACCTGCTCGACACCCTGCGCATGATCGCCTACCGCGCCGAGACCGCCATGGCCGGCGCGGTCGCGCCGGAACTGAGCAGACCCGAGAATGTGCGCCCCCTGCTCAAGGCGCTGTTCCGGAGCGACGCCACCCTTCTTCCCGACTCTGCGGCCGGGACTCTCACCGTCCGGTTGCTGCACCAAGCCAGCCGCGGCCAGGACGCCGCCCTGGCTGCACTGCTCAAGGAACTGAACGAAACCGCGACGCTGTTTCCCGGAACCGACCTGCGCCTGGTCTACGAAATCCTCCCCGACAACCCCCTCACCTTTTATGTTGCCCCAACCCACCCAGAACCGGCATCTCCTCCCACAATCATGCCAACGTAAAACAACCGATGTAAGGAAATCTGAGCTTCGCTACGCCAATGTAGCCGTACCGCCACGGCGGTGCGACGACCGCTGGTATCTCGGCAAAATGAAGAAGATTTTTGCGGGAGTAGGTGTACCCATCACCAAGCCCGACCACGACTGGATCGCGATCAAGAAATTACAGGCATTCCGACACTGCATCACCCACAACGATGGTTACCCCGACGAGGAAGATGTCCAGACCCTGAAGAACTACAACTTTGATGTTCTTCAGGACAAGTGGATCGAACTTCCGGCTGGATATTTTGAGGAAAGTGCCGGTCGCGTCGAACGTGTCTGCGATCGCATCGTCAAGGACTGCAAAAGGGCATTTCCGGGTAGACAGTGATTTGCCGACGCGCTCAAATCTCACGGCGAGGATGACCGCAATATCGACTGACTAGGAACGAGGCAATGAGCGATATCGTATCTTGTTCAAAAGGCCGAAGCGCTTCTTTCGTTTTGGAGCGCGGCACACAACGCGACTTGGGATAGCGACGATGCCCTTATTCGTGGCGGTGGAATGATCGGAGGGCCCATACTGCTGACCTTCGCCGTTGAGTGCACTTTGAAAGCCCTGCTTGAGAAGGAAGGCAGAGAAGTCAGGGGCGACCTCCGGACACACGATGTGCATAAGCTCTTCGAGAAACTGGAGCCGGAAACCTGCGCAGATGCTTCAGCAGTCTATTCGGAATTCGTGAAAGCAGAAAGAGACCCTCGCGTCCAGACACCTCCGACGAATGCCTTGGGTACCTGCCTACAAAACCACGCCCGTACCTTTACAAGTTGGAGGTACGATTTGAGCAATGCAGGGAAGTTCTACCACATGCCAATGATCTATGCTGCATACTCACTCCTGACCTTCGCCAACCCAAGCAGAACCTATTCAGTCCAAAGTGCAACCTCCCCTGTTACGGAGGTCATCGGAGGAACGACTAAGCGTAGGTCCGGCCCCTAATGGTTGGAATCCAGTTTGCTATCAGCACTCGACGCACGCTTGATCAATGATTGAAGTGGCCATGTCGGTTAACTCGTCGTGGCTCCTGGAACCCACATCAATATTCCGCAGCAATCTCCAATCCAGATAGCCGAAGACTAGCATGCTCATTGCACCGGATGTAGCAGGTGACCGCGATCAAGGTGCGGGCAACGAACGCTGGCTCTGCTGAAGATGTGATGGATGATGGTGTGATCTCCTTTTACCGGAAATGTTCCAACCAAGACCGAACCGGCTCGTCCGGTCATGCGCTGAGAAACGCGCCCAAGGATAGTTCTCGCCGAAGATTCGCCGGGTCAGAGGTTGCGCGCATTACTTGATTTGGCGGACGACCCAGAATCTGATCCGCGTTGACTCCAAGCCGGTTCCCATTGGCTCGGAACCTGCGAAGTGACCTCAAAGCCATCCTCATCGTCTGGATTCACACGGACCGAGAACCCTGGCAGATTGACAAGTGTTTCGAGCATGTCCTTGACCATCGCGTATGCATCGTCCTTAGACCTGCCTTGAGTCATCACATCAAGATCAGGAAGTTTGGCTACCCAGAACTTATCGCTCTTGTGTACTCTGCCGGAGAGTCGGTTCCCGTTGGACGTGCCGCAAAGAATCGCCGAACGCCACTGTTCCTCGCTACGACTCATTCTGACACCAATATTACTATCGATTGCTGTAACTACTCAGGCCCCTTTCTGACCATTTGACTTTTTGCTCAGGGTCACGCGGACCCATGCTTGCACTTGGATACGGCCAGACTTCAATCCCTGATTCGTGTCGGGAACCTGTTGCGGATCGGGAACCATCCTGACCAGCCAGCGGCCGCTTGGCGGACCGCCTCGATGGTGCGCTTGACAACCTCGCTGGAAGCGCCTACGCAGCGAGCACTGCTGCGGGAGGGCACGCGGCGATGGGAGCATGGTACGGATCGAAGGCGACCTCGGGGCTGTGCCAGCCGCTAATCGCGGCCATGCCGCCGCATGCCACCTACATTGAGACCCATCTCGGCGGCGGCGCGATCATGCAGCGCAAGCCGCCCGCCCTGCGCAACATCGGCATCGATCGCAGCGCTCGCGCCATCGCGGCGTTCCGCTGCGAGTACGAGGTGGAACTGGTGCACGGCTGCTGTCACCGCTTCCTGGCCGAGTTCCCGATTACGGGCGACGAGTTGGTCTACTCCGACCCGCCCTATCTGCACAGCGGCCGCAAGTCGCAGCGGCGCTACCGCCATGACTACACGCGGGCCGATCACAAGCAACTGCTGGCCTTGCTCAAAGCCTGCCCTGTGTGGTGTTGCTCTCCGGCTACCCTTCCGAGCTCTACAAGCGGACCCTGGCGGACTGGCACAGCCTGTCGCTGCAGGTGATGAACCAGGCCGGGGTGGTGACCGAGAAGGTCTGGTTCAACTTCGCGCCGGGGCACCTGCACTGGCACCCCTATGCGGGCCGGAACTTCACCCAGCGCCAGTGCATCAAGCGCAAGGCGGCCAGCTGGGCGGGGCGCTATGCGGCCATTTCGCCGGGCGAGCGACTGGCGGTGCTGGCCACCCTGATGGCGGTCGAGGCCGAGTGATGGCGGCAGTCAACGAAAAGTTCGTGCGCGAGGAACTGGAGGCCGCCCAGGAGCAGCTCAAGGCTCTGCGCCAGAGCGGCAAAGTGCCGCCCGAAGCCGACGCCTTGTTCCGCATCCTGATGCCCATGCTGACCCTGCTGGTGACGGTCTTGCTCGAAAAGACCACCCGCAAGACCAGCCGCAACTCCTCCATCCCGCCCTCGCAGATGGAAGAGGACGACGACACCGCGCAGCGGGCCAAGCCGGGCCGGCGCTCCGCCCAGGCCAACGATTAGACCGGCCTCAATCTGCAGAAGGTCACCAGCGAGGAAACGCTCACCGTCGACGCCTGTGACAGCTGTGGCGCCGATCTGTCGCAGGTCGCTGCCAGCGACCGGGAACGCCGAGTCCTGTACGACACCGTGTTCCAGGTGATCGAGCACCCCGTCGAGGCCGAGGTCAAGCACTGCCCCGACTGTCAGGCCCGCAGTAAAGCCGACTTCCCCGCCAATATACCGGGGCCGCGCCAGTATGGCAGCGGCTTGCAGGCCTTCATCATCAACCTGCTGGTGGCCTATATGCTCTCCCTGCGGCGCACCGTCGAGCTGGTGAGGGCGATCTCAGGGCTGCGCTTGTCCGAGGCCACCTGCCTGGGCTACATCCGCCGCCTGCACGAGTCGCAGCAAGCTTGGGAAACGGCCGCCCGCGTCCGCCTGCTTCAAGCTCCGGCCTTGCATGCCGACGAAACCGGCCTGTGGGTTGACGGCAAGAACCCTTGGCTGCACGTGCTCACCAATGGGTCGCTGACACTGAAGTTCCTGCATCGCAAGCGTGGCAAGAAAGCCATTCAAGCGATCGGCCTCATTCCTCGCTATGGCGGCACCTTGGTGCATGACTGCTGGGCCTCCTACCTCAGCTACAAGCAATGCCGGCACCAACTCTGCGGGAGCCAGTTGCTGCGCGGTTTGACCTTCATTGTCGAGTCCAACAACTACCGCTGGGCGCGCCTGCTCAAAGCCCTGCTGCAACAGGCCTGCCACAAGCTCAATCGCAGCCAGAGCAAGGTCGTGAGCAAAGCCGCATTCAAGGCCCTGCGCAAGCGCTACCGCACCATCCTGACCCAAGGCGCCGAGGAATTGCCCGAAATCCCGCCGCGCAGCAAGGGCCAACGCGGACGGGTCGCCAAATCCGACGCCCACAACCTGCAGGAGCGGCTCGTCAAGCACGAAGAGTCCGTGCTGCGCTTCCTGCGCGATTCACACGTGAGCTTTACCAACAACGTCGGAGAGCGCGCCATGAGAATGCCAAGGTCAAAATCAAGGTCTCGGCCTGCTTTCGCACGCAAGCCTACGGCGAGACCTATGCCCGCATCTCCAGCTACATGCAGTCGATGGCCGCGCTCGGCTACAATCCTCTCGTCGCCATCCAAATCGCGCTCGCCGGCCAAGCTGCCGACATGGTCAAGCAACACGATGGCCCGACGCTACCAGAGGCGTGAGTAGTTACCGCGGACCATCAATTCACTTGCGGCGACGGGGAGGCCTCGGTCACCCCCCGTCGAGCTGCCTGTACGGCATCAAGGAGCCTGTGAATCCGAGCCTTGGTCAGACTGCCGCTCGCAGGGCTGCTTAGCTAGTGCCCGCGGCGAAAATCCGTATTTCGTTGATATCCAATGGGTTTTGGCGATTTCCGGCGGGTGAAGATGAGACGGATCGGGCGCGTATGGCGAGATTCGCCTCAATTTGCGATTATCTTCGGTAAACCGTCTTGCGAACTGTGTTTTTAATCCCTCGATGACGCTCGGCCAGATCGCCATCGAGGACATTCCACTCGACGCACGCTGCCGCGACGACATCCCGGCCGTGCTGAAGGGCATCCAGCACATCTACTGCGACCCGTCCTTGCGGGAGAGCATCTTCGCCTTGCTGCGAGAGAGCGTCTTCGCCGCTGGCGAGTCCGCCTCCGACCGCCCCGCGTCCGAGACGCAGGAGAGCGCCGAGCCGGACGGGATCAACCCGGATGTCGGCCGGCCCGGCATGGACCTGTGGCAGGTGCTCGTGCTCGGCTTGCTCAAGCAGGGCATCCGCTGCGACTACGATCGGCTGCATGATCTGGCGAACCAGCACGCCAGCGTGCGCCGCATGCTCGGCATCAGCGATGTGTTCGGCGGCGTCAGGTTCAGCTACCGCACGCTGGCGCGCAACATCGCGCTGCTCACGCCGGCACTGCTGGCGGAGGTGAACCGCTTGGTGGTGGGGGCGGGCCACGAGTTGGCCGGGTGCCGCCCGGGCGAGCCGCTGCAAGCCCGCTGCGATAGTTTCGCGGTAGTGAAGGCATCAGACTGCTCCTTCTATTGATTCACGTTTCTCCAATACCCGTCCAGTCCATGCAACTCATTGATGTAGAGGATGTTACGAGCGTTTGAACGGTAATGCGGCCGATGTCGCCGGATGGGCCGACATCGTGCGAAACACCATCCAGGTCCGTTTCCGGGTCCCGCCTGAGCCCCTGCCATCGCTCCACTCTCGTCGCGGAACGGGCCAGGCTGGAAGCGTTGCAGGAAGCGGTCCGGACTGCGGAGCGAGACATCGCGTCGCTGGAAGCGCTGTCGGCCAGGTCGGAGCAACGCGTCAGCCCTGACCGGTCCGGAGCGCCAGGCCTGCGGACAGGCAACGCCATTCGATGGGTCATCGCAACCCGTCTCCTGGCATAGCTGGCGCTACCGGTTCCAGATCACCGGGCATCCGCGCGTGTCGGTCGAGACTGGTCTCGCCGCTACAAGAGGAAACCTAGGTGCCGTGCAGAAGCTCAGAGACGAGCACAAGCGGCGCCTGCTGCTAGGAGAGCCAGCGCCGCTCAAGCCGGTCTCGTTTAGCGAAGCGGCCGAGCAATTTCTGGGGCACAAGCAGGCGCTGCATCGCAACAAGCCGTCGACCGCCAAGCGGATCGGCGTATCTCTCGCCAGCTGGCGCGACTTCATGGCGAAGCGACTGATCTCGACCTGGACGAGGGGCGATGTGCTCGATTACATGACTTGGAGGCGGGAGACCGGCAGGCTGGAGATCACGATTCGCAAGGACATCCTGGCCGGGCGGCAACTCGCAGAGTTCGCAATCGCCCACGGCTGGATCACGAACAACCCGTTTGTCGGCATTGAGGTTCCGAGTGACCGGGATTCGTTGAACGAGCTTGTGCTCACGCACGAGGAGGTCGAGCGGTACCTTCCGGCAGCTGATCGTCACCACGCCTTGGGGGATCTGGCCCGTCTGATGCTGCACCTGGGATTGCGGCCGGATTGCGAGGGATTGCAGATTCGCGTCGAAGACATCGACCTCGACAGCGGCCTGCTGCATATCAGGAATTCGAAGTCGAGGGCAGGGAGGCGCGTCTTGCGTCTCACTGTCGAAGCGCGCCAGATTCTCCTCCGCCGCATTGCGCATGCTCCCGGGCCCTGGGTGTTTCCGGGCCGCGTGCACATTGCCGGTTCCCGGTACCGGGAAGTCGCGGACAGGCCGATCACATATTCCGCCTTGGTCGGCGCTCACGAGCGCGCGCTGAAGCTGGTGCAGGACGTCCCGGACTTTAGCCTCTACTCGCTACGGCACACGTTCGCGACTTGGTTCTACGACAAGACGAAGGATCTGGTCGCACTCAAGCAGGTGCTCGGCCATTCGGACTTGCGCACTGTGCTGCGGTATGTGAATGACCCGCAGACGCGGATGGACAAGGCGATGGAGGCCTACGAGGAGGAAGTCTCGTAGGAAGTGGATGCGCTTTGGCGAGCGAAAGCCGGAGGAAGTGATCATCCGGCTCGATGTCAGCAGGGCACCGGGTCCAAAGCGACCACGCGAATCAATCTCGAGGGGCGGGAAAGGGCACTCGATGAATTGGAATCTGACAGCAATTGGACGGAGTCAACGCCGGGCGTCATCGCTGCATTCGATCAGTAGGAAGGTGGTCGAGATGGGTCGGCAACCACTCAACTCAATAACCACAGCCGCCCGCAGGCCGCTTCCACCAGATAGCTTAGCTGGCTCTCCGGTACCCGGTTCCGAACCAGAGGGTGACCCCCAGCGGACCTTTTCACAATTGCCGCTCCGTCTCTGTCTCCGCTAGCCGCAGAAGCACTTGCCCCGATTTGCTCCAAGCTGCCAACCAACTCGGCCCCGTGGCCAAGAACCGCCCTGCCAGGTTCCCCGCTCGTCGCGCTCGGCCCACCAGGGCACTATGGACGGCCGTGACAATTCCCGGTACAGCCACTTCACCCTCTCTGGCTTCAAAATGCAGAGCCAAACCGCGCTTCCCCGTACCCCAATACCCGGCCTCTTAACTGGGTCCCATCACTAGGCTCAGACTTCCGAACATGGTGAACCTTCCTGCCGATAGGAGCTCCGGGATAAGTCACTAGCCGACAGGGACTTCCGCAATTGCAGCGCCGGTTCGAACGGGCTTGACCTCCCGCGCATGACTAGTTTATAATGTCAGCATGAATGGCCCGATCCCCCAGCCCTCCGGCCTGCCTTCCTCCCTGGATCTCCAGCCCCCGGCGGCCGTCCCTGTCAATTCCCGCCTCAGCCTGGTCTTCGACGGCAACCTCGTCGTCTACTTCCTCTTCACCGTCCCCTTCGCTTCCCACCCCGCCGACGACACCCACGCCCGCAATCGCTGGCTCGCCCACTGTGCCCTGCACAACCTGGCCACCCTCGCCGAGCTCGCCCGTGCCTTCCACATCAGCTCCCGCACTGTCCTGCGCGCCCGCCAGCTCCTCGAGCGCGAGGGCGAAGCCGGCTTCGCCCCGCGGCACAAGGCCCGCCGCCGCCACGGCATCGTGGATCCGGACATCCTTCTGCGCGCCGCGCGCATGCTGGCCTCCGGCTCCAGCCTGCGCCAGACCGCCCGCGCGCTCGATCTGTGCTTCGAGACCTTGCGCACCTATCGCCGGCGGGGCCTGCTGCCGGCCGTCGAAGCGACTCCGCCGCCCGCCTCGCAAGCCGCGCCCCCCGCACCGCCGCCGCCCGGGACCGACACGCCGACGGGGTCCGCCGAGCAGCTCCCGCCCCCGTCCGGGCTGGACCGCGAGCAGCGCAACCGGCGCGACGCGCAGGCCCCGCAAGGGAGGGCGACCCACGACACGCAGGGACGCGTCGAGGCCAGTCCGGGGCTGCTCACCGAGCGCGAGCCGCGCTTCGAGGCCCCTGTCTCGGCCGTGGCCGGCGGCGGCGTGCTGGCGGCCCTGCCCGCGCTGCTGGCCGAGGGCCTGCTGGCACAGCGCGGCCTGCTGCGGCTGCCGCCGGGCTTCTACGGCGTGCAATCGATTCTGCTCACGCTGGCCTTCCTGCTGCTGCTGCGTGTGCGGCGCGCCGAGCGGCTCGGTTACGAGCAGCCCGGGGAATGGGGACAGCTGCTGGGCCTGGTGCCGCTGTCCCTGTCCGCGCACGCTGCGGCGGCGGCTGCGCCAGCTGGTGGCGGCCCCGGAGGCGCTGGCGAGATGGCGCGGGGCGCTGGCGCAGGACTGGTGCGCGCAGGATGAGGATGCGGTCGCCACGCTGTACGTGGATGGGCACGTGAAGGTCTACACGGGCCGGGGCAAGTTGCCGAAGCAGTTCGTGCCGCGCCAGAAGCTGTGCCTGCCGGGGTCGACCAGCTACTGGGTGAACGCGCTGGGCGGGGCACCGCTGCTATGCGTGCACAAGGCGGTCGACAGCTCGCTAGTGGCGGAGATCCGGGACGGGATCGTGCCGCGTCTGAAGGAGCTGGGGGTGCTGGCCGGGGAGGTGGACCCGCAACGGCCGCGGCTGACGCTGGTATTCGACCGGGAGGGCTGGAGCCCGGCCCTGTTCGCGGAGTTGCGGCGGCAGGGGATCGCGGTCATCAGTTGGCGCAAGGGCCAGCAGGAGGGGCGCTGGCCGAGGCCGGAGTTCCGGCCGACGACCCTGCGCCTGCCGGGGCCGCTGGGGGTGGTCCGGCTGGAGGGCCACGCGGCCGAGCGGGAGGTCGTGCTGGGCGCGCACGGCACGGTGCGCGAGATCCGCTTCTGGATTGACCGGCGCCTGCCGCTGGCAGGTCGCAACGGCCAGCCGCGCAAGCCGCAGGAACGGTCGGGCGAGCCGCGAGCGGGGCGGCGCCAGCCGGCGGCGATCACGACGCATCCGGGCCTGCCGCTGGAGCAGGTGGCGGGCCTGCTGCGCGCGCGCTGGACGCAGGAGAACTTCTTCAAGTACATGCGCGAGGAGTTCGGGCTCGACACCCTGGCGGACCGCACGCTGGAGGACGTCGACGCCGACGAGCGGGTGGTCAACCCGCAATGGCGCTACCTCGACAACGCCGTGGAGCGGCGGCAGGCGCAGCTGGGGACCCTGCACCGGCGCCTGGCGGAAGCCCCGCGCGGGTCGCAGGAAGCGCAGGATCTGAAGGAGCAGGTCGCGACGACAAGCCGCTACCTGGAGGGGCTGCGGACCGCACGCCGGGAGGTCGACCACTGGGTGCGAGCGGGCGACCTGCCCGAGGAGGATCGCCTCAAGGCGCTGGCCGAGCCGATGCGGGGGCTGCTCGACGCGGTGCGCATGATCGCCTACCGGGCGGAGACGCGCTTGGCGGGGGCGGTCGCGCCGGGCCTGAGCCGGCCGGAGACCGCCCGCCTGCTGGTCAAGGCGCTGTTCCGCAGCGACGCGAGCCTGCTCCCGGATCCGGACGCCGGCACGCTGACGGTCCGGCTGATGCATCAGGCGAGCCGGGGCCGGGACATCGCTCTGGCCCCTCTCCTGAAGGAACTCAATCAGACCCGAACGGTATATCCGGGCACCAACCTGCGCCTCGTGTACGAGATCCTCCCGACCGATCCTGACGAAGCGGACGGACCTGCCGCCAGCTAGCCCACTGGACTGAATCGGGTCCAATTAGTGACACGCAAAACCGGTCGCATGTTCGGAAGTCTGAGGCTCGCCACAGCCGGCATGTAGGGTTACGATCGAGTAGGTTTCCAATCTGAATGAGCAAACCTCGACACCACATCTATCCGAGGCGCGAACTCGTAAGGTTTACCGATAGAACCGGACACCTGTATCGATTCGCAAGGGACCGCGCAAGCAAGGGGATTGAGTATAGAAATCCCCGTTCAGTGATGCGCAAGCGGGCCTATTACAGGTTGGCAAATCCTAACTCTGGCGAAACTGAGGAATCTGTGGAACAACGCTTGAAGCAGGGTGAAGATGAGGCCAATAGGGTTCTCGATGTTTTGATAGGCCAAATCGATGTCTGGAAATCCACCATCCCTGCTGGGTGTTCAAAATACGAATTGAGACGAATAGAGAACAGGATACGAACAAGTCCTCCAGTAAGCCCGAATGAATCCGAATCCAGAATTCTGAAACGTCATGTCTCGTGGAAATTCATGCGGTCGGACAGGAGGAAGGAATCTGAATCCGTCGCACTTAAAGCGGTGCTAGATGAAGCTGTCGAAAGATACGGACAGGAGGAAGTAGACAGCCTTGATCCCGATTGGCTGCGCCAATTCTCTCGAGATACTTCAAACCGACTAGCAGGGATGGGGCCAAGCCCCTATGCGCGAGCGATCTCTGAGTTGAAAGGCTTGACAGTTTCAGTCTTGGTTGGGCAACGGATCAGACCCTTTATCGTGGGTGACAACCCAGTCATCAAACTGATCGCCGAAGGAAAACATCTTCTAGACAAAGAATCTGAAATCTTGATGCCGATCTCATCAGACGTAGCTCTGAGTATCTGCGGACCACCGGGAGTTCGATTCAATATGGTTCTAAACAACAGAGCTGTGGGAGGCGTCAATAAACAAACGTTCGTCCAGAGCAACGAAATTGCGTGTCGGAGCAACGAAGTTCTGGAATCGTTGGTGCGAGATGGCAAGAAGAACGGACCACGCTAGTAGCGATTGTCTTAACTCGAAGACTCGATTGAAGTTTCTCGGCACACCGAAAGCCAACACCAGGACAGACGGACTGGGTAGCCGAGTCAGGGGGGCCGCCGAGGAACAGGTCCACGGCCAGGATCGGGTTCAAGTGCAGTTGCCCGTGCGACGCATGATGTTCGCCGTCTTCAGGAGCCGAAGGATCGAGATCGCATGGTGTGGGTCGGTCCAGAGCTTGTCGCTGAAAGAGGCCGCCCTTTGGATAAACGAACACGGGCTTGGGCGCCCACTAGACGAGATAGCTGATCACGTCGCCGAGTGTACGGCCGAAGCTCAGGGTGACACCGACCTCGATCCAGTTGGCGGCCCGAGAGCATCTGTCGGCGAAGCGGCTCAGATCGACAAGGGTCTCGGTGAGAGCGATCCTGAGCCCATGTGAAGCCTGGCTGTAGTTGAGCTGGTACGAGGTCCCGTTGCGTACGCCGATGCACAGTCGGCATGGCACCTGAAATCGGATGAAGGCTTTGGCCTATTGTGAATCACCGTGGAAACGGACGATTCCTTGGGACCATAATGGGACCACTCGTCTGCTCCAAACTGCTCTGAACTGCTCCGATTCATTCCCGAGTCCACCAATGCAGCCTCGTGTCGAAGTGCGAAGCATAGTTCATAACATATTGACTTGCAATGACTTATATGGACTTCAAGAGCATTCGGGATGGAGGCGCGGGTGGGAATCGAACCCACGAATAAAGGTTTTGCAGACCTTCCCCCGTGGGCGTGCTTGCAGAGTCGAAACATCGAAGGCATCGGCCTCGTGTGTCCCCCCTATGGCAGAGGCATCTCTTCGCTGTCGATTTCACGGGCACGGGCGAACGAGGGTGGAGGTGTCGCTGTTCTAACCTGCTCCAGCCAGTACACGCCGTCGTAGGGCAAGCTGTTGCCGCGCGTCCCCACGAAATCGACATCCTGATCCCCATCCAGGTCCCTGGCGACTGCCATGTCGAACATGCCGCGCTTGCGACGCGATATGTCGTGACGATTCCACTCGCTCTCGATGTCGCCCGGATTCTCAAACCATGCGAGGCGCCCCAGGGCCATCTCGGCCGTCACCTCGGCGCTGTCTGTGTCGCGCGGCCCGCGGCTGTAGCTGCCGCAAAAAATGTCTTTGTCTCCGTCGCTGTCGATGTCGGCAATCGTGAATCCGGTAGCCGAGTCCGGCTCCATCGTCCCAATCCGGTGCAGCTTCCAGACGTCGGCCTCCTCACCAGGCTGTTCCAGCCAGACCACATTGGACCTGCCTTCGGACAGCAGCACGTCCAGCCGGGAATCGCCATTGAAATCGAGGAACCCGAACATGAATCCGGTGACGCGCAAATCTCCGTAGCCGTCGGGGGCCGAGATCTCGATCTTGTGCTCCTCGAACTCGATCTTCGGTCCTCCAAGATTCTCGAACCAGAACAATCGGGCCTCGGCCCGGGATGAAGCCAGGATGTCGATATCCCCGTCCTGGTCGAGATCGACGGGCCGCGAATTTATCGGAACCGCCACTCGCGTCAGCTCGTGCTCTTTCCAGGATTTGTCGTCCAGCGGGTCACCGTCGATCTCGTACCAGCTGATGGGACGGAGCGTGGTCTCGCTGCTGTCGCCCGACTGGCTTCCCTTGTTAGGCGCCACGACCTCGGGCCTCCCGTCTCCGTTGAAGTCCGCGAAGAAGACACGGATGTACGATCCGCGACCACTCGCGGACGAAGGGATGATCCGGTCCCATTTGGCTGACCTGGCATCCTTGCCGGGATTCTGGAAATAGATCAGGTGCGCGAACTCGCACGCAGCAATGATGTCCGGGAAGCCGTCTCCGTTCACGTCGGCGATCGAAACGTCCTCCGCAGCGCCGGCCTCTTCACCTTCGGCGAGCGTCGCCAGCGTCCAGCTATCCGGATCCTCCGAGCCGAACGCCAGCCGGATGTGACCGTCGGGCACTCCGTCATATTCGGTATCGGACTCATGGACCGACACGATGTCCTCGTGACCGTCCAAGTCCAGATCAGCCATTTCGAGTCCGTCGCTACCTGCTATCGCGATGCCGCCAGTCTCAAGGTCGTCAATGACATGCTCCTGCCAAGAGATGTAGGCGCCATCCGCAGCCCGTGCGTCGGTCAGCATTTCAGCGACAGTCTGCGGTTGATCGACAGTCGCCGAGCCGCAACCCGCTAGGGAAACCGCAAGGATAGTCAAGGGAATTGCGAGCAGATTGCTTTGTTTCATGGGAGTTGCTCTCGATATAGGATCATACGCACTTGCGAGGCGGGTTCCGGGACTATCTGTGCCACAATTGCGCTTGCCACCTAGGCCGGACCCTCGAAACGGTTTCGAGGGCCGTGCCTGCTCGCATAGAATCGAATTCTCGGCTTTCGCCGAACCGGTGAATTTTCATGAACTTTCGACCTGCCCTTGCCGTCTCTTTCTTGATGCTCCTTGCGTGGGCCTCGACTGCTCAACGCGACCGCGCCGAGGCCTTCGAAATTGGTCGTGGCAACGTTGATCAAATGCCTGCTGGAAAGGAGGCGGATGGCCTGCCGGGTGACTTTGTCCTGAGAAACAACAAGATCCACGCGCTCGTGTCGGGGACCCAGCCGTTCCGAAGGGCGAACATGACGACGGACTACGGCTCCGTGCTCCAGGGCTGCCTGTATGACCTCGACGTGCGCGGGGCGGGCAATGACCAGCTCACAGTCCTCCGGCCGGGAGGAGAAACAGGCTATCTTTCGCGAGTCGCGGTTGTCGAAGACGGATCGGCTGGTGCGGCCGTCGTAGAGGCAGTGCGGACCGCACCGATGGGAGAGGGCCTTTATTCGCGCCACGAGTACAGGCTGGAACCCGACTGGCAGTTCCTCCTAGTCAGGTCGACTTACAGGAACGAATCCCAGGAATCCGTCACGATCGCTCCGGCGCCCACATGGAAGGGACTCGAAAACGAGCAGTCGGCCGACGGCGTCATGATCGGCGATAGCGTCGACCCATTCGACAAGAGGGGGTACGCGGTCTCATCCGCGGACGGAAGCGGATTGCCCGCCGAGACGATTCTGGAGCCGGGGGAGGAAAAGACATTCAGCATTCGCGTCGCCGTGGGTGATGCGCCCCTGGCGGCGTACGGAGTGCTGGCAGCGGAACGGGGCCCAACCGGCGAAGTCGAGGGCAGCGTCAAGGACTCAGCGGGGCAGCCCGCCGTTCACGGATCGATGCGAGTTTCCATAGGCGGCGAATCGGTGCTTCAGTACCCGGATGCGCAAGGCCGCGTTGCGTTCCGACTGCCTGCAGGCAGCTACAACGTCCAGTTCGAGGATATCGGCCGTGACATCGTGGAGCGGGAGATCACAGTGGAGCGCGGCAAGACGACTCGGCTCGATCTCGAAGTGGCTGTGGCATCCACGGTGAAGGTCGCGATTCGCGATGCAGACGGCAATCCATCGCCCGGTAAGGTTCAGTTCATCGGGCTGGACGGAACCGAGACGCCGAACTTCGGCACCGACTACCGGGTTTACGGAGGAAACCATCAGTATCAGGCCCATGACGGACAGGTAATACAGCAGGTTCCTCCAGGAAAGTACCTCCTACGCGTGACGCTAGGGCCCGAGCACGATCTTGTTGAGCAGCGAATCGAGGTGGGGCAGGGAGAGACGGTGGAGGTCGAAGCTGCCTTGGAACGGACCGTCGACACGGAGGGCTGGATCAGCACCGACTATCATGCGCACTCCACGCCGAGCGGTGACAACTACTGCAGCACGCGGGACCGAATCATCAACTTTGCCGCGGAGCACATTGAGTTCGCGCCGACTACAGAGCATCAGCGATTGTACGACTGGGCTCCCCAAATCGAGTCGCTGGGCTTGTCCGAGCGGATAAAGACCGTTCCCGGGATCGAACTTACTGGAAGCGGCCAGCACTTCAATTCCTTTCCCATCGAGCCGGACCCCATGGCCCAGAACGGCGGCGCGCCCCTGTGGCACTTCGATCCGAGAATCAATGCGGTCACGCTGCGGAACTGGGGTACGCCGACCTTGAAGGGCGGTTCCCGGATCGATCCCGCCGCGAACGCCCGAATCCGAGCTGGTCACTTCGGGGGAGGGTCGGATCGCTGGGTCCAGGCGAATCATCCTGACGTCGGTGGCGTGTTCTTCGACAGGAATCGCGATGGTGTCGAGGACGGCGGCTTCGCAGGATTCGAGGAACTAATCGACGCCGCGGAAGTGTGGAGCGCTGAGATTCTCACCTTGAGTCCTCGATACAACACCCGCGACGGAGCGAATCGCACCTTCGGCTGGCTGCAGATGCTAAATCAAGGCCGTCGCGTTTGGTGCGTCGCGGTGAGCGACGCGCACCGGATATTCGGAAACGGAGTCGGCGGATGGCGTACCTATGTGCCGAGCTCGACTGACAGGCCGTCCGAAATCGACCACGAGGAGATCGTCCGGAACTCGAAGGCTGGGCGCATGATGATCACGAATGGCCCATTCCTCGAGGTTTCGACCGCAGATGGCCTGCCGATTGGCTCGACGGTCATCAGCGAAGGGTTTGTCGACTTGCAGGTCCGGGTGCAAACCCCGAACTGGATGGAAGTCGATCGCGTCCAGGTCCTGGTGAACGGGCGCCAGCCGGAGCAGTACAACTTCCGACGGCAGGAAGTGCCCGGGATGTTCCGAGACGGAGTCGTGAATTTTGAGGAAACGATTCGGGTGATGCTGCAGAGGGACGCCCACCTGATCGTTGTGGCGATCGGAGAAGGGTCCAGCATCGAGCGTGGCTGGGGGCTGGATCCGAATGGAAAGATGCATCCGGTCGCCTACACGAATCCGATCTTCGTGGACGCGGACCGCGACGGTTTCGAAGCCAACGGGGACACGCTGGGCCACCCGCTGATGACCTCGCCGCGCGGAGGTTGATCGCGGATCTCGGCGCCTGGTTCTAGTCCTCGAGCCAGACGGGGCTCGACCAGGCGATTTCGCCGTCGTCCTGGATCACGCGTAGGTAGTAGTAGCTGGCTCCGTCAGGGCGCGCCCTGTCTTCGAATTCAATTGATGCATCGGATCCGCCCGGCGAAGTCGAATAGATAAATTCGTTGTTCCTGCAGATTTCGACCTTGCTGATCGGCTGAGGGGATTGCACGTCCGCAGTGACCGTTACCGGACCGTCCCCATTCTGCGCAACCTCGCCCATCAGATGGCCGTTCACGCGGAAGTCGATCCGGATCCGAGCCGCCGTCGTGCCGAAAGTCCGTCGGGCGCGGATTCCTTCCAGAATCGCCGCGCGGGTCTTTGCCTTGGCCCACACCGCTGCCTTGCCGAGACCTCCGCCGTGGTCCGGGCTAGCGATCACGCCGATCTTGAGACCGCGAGCCCAAGCGTCGTGGATGTAGTTGCCGGGCGCGCCGGTTGCGGTGCGTGCGTGACGAGGTGCCCCGGGGTATTCGTACGAGCCGCGAGTCTGGAAAATCTCCGCCACAGGCTGCGCTTCCTCGTCCGCGTAGTCCCAATCCACCGGCACGTTGCCGGAATCGGCAAGCTGGTGCGGTATTTGAACGAAGTCGGCGTTCATGCCGCGCAATTCCTTCCACAGATCCCTTGGCGAGTCGCCGTTGTAAGCCGTCCACCACTTGGGGAAATACGGGTCCGCGAACACCAGGTTGCGATGGCCGTAGTATCCCCAGGGGCGCTTGTCGTCGTAGTCCTCGAAGCTCGATGTCCACTCCTCGCCGAGGAACGTCACGAGCCTCCCGGCATCGTAGTTCGCGCGAACCATCTTCGCCGAGTAGTTCCATAAATACGGGACGATGTTGTAGCCGTGATCGGTCATCGCGACGAAGTCGAGGCGATTGATGTCGCGGCGGGACTGGTAGTTCTCGTCTAGCGACTGGTCGCCGCAGCGATTGCAGATCGAGATGTCCGAATGTTCGTGCAACTCGCCGTAGTACAGGTGGAACGTTTCGCCGTTGTACTCGATCGACGGGGTCTCGGCGTCTTCGCCGTAGCTTTCGTGGAGGGTTTCAGGATCGAATGGTTCGGCGGGCTCCGCCAAGGCGGCCAGTCGCATGGATGAGGCGGCCGGCGGAGCTTGGCCGGTATCGACCGAGGCCAGCAGGATCTGGGATCGGGCATTGTCGGTGAATTCCGGGTCAGATTGCGACCAAGTGTCCGAGAAGCTGTCGGCCTGAAACGCCAGCAAGAGCCTGTCACCCTTGAGCGCGATTGGTGCGGGGCGGTCCAAGGACCGCCTCTGGGACAGCCCTCGCGGCCCGATCCACTCCTCGCCCGTGTATCCGACAAGTCGCGCCGACCATCCCCCTCGAGGCTCCCGGGGCTGCTGGTAGGCGATCCACAGCCGGCCTTGCGAGTCGAAAGCTGCCGAACCTGCCTCCGATCGATTCTTCGCGAGAGGTGACGAATTCCAGTAGTCTGGCGGCGCCTCAAGGCCGCGCGGCGTCACTTGCGCTGCCACCAGGTGCCGCTCGTTGGTTCTGCCGACGTAGTACTTCTCCATGCGGGCGTGCTCGTAAACGATCCACAGATCGTCTCCGTGGGCAACCAATCGGGCATGGCGGTCGATACCTGGGGAAGTGGTGAGTCGTCGCCTTGGATCCCACTCGCCGGACGCCGATCTCTGTCGCAAGTACACGTCGTAGTTGTGATCTCGATAGCTGTGCCACGCGACCGAGATCCGGCCGTTGCTGGCCGCGGCGATGGTCGGTCCGTAGTTCGAAGCGCTGCCGGAACTCACTGGCTCGGGCGCCGTGACGACGCCGTTGCGAAGCGAGGCCATTTGAATCTGGCGTCTGGACTCAGGGTTGCTCTCCCAAGCGACGAATAGAGTGCCGTCGTGCCAAGCCGCAGCGGGCTTGATCTGGGTGTCGGGGCCGGAAGCGATGCGGACCGGCTTGTCTGGACCGTCGGGACCTGTGTGGACTACGAAGACATCCCAATTCCCATCAGTTTCTTGAGCGAAAGCAAAGTAGGCTCCGAATTCCGTGGCAACCGCCTCCAAGCCAAGTAGGTAGGTGCCTTTCCCGCCAAGTGCAACCCACTCGCTTTCCTTGACGAATCGGTCTCCCGCATGCGAGTACCGGGCGACCACCAGCGCGTCCGCGCCGTTGCGATAGCTGATCCAGCCCGCGAACACCTCGCCAGAGTCCGTCGTCGCAAGCGCCGGTTCGTCGTTGAAGCCTTGGTGAGGCGACACGGCTGTGATCCAAGGCGTCGGCGTGGGACTCGGAGGGCGTGGCCCGGTGTTCTGGGCTTGTGCCTCGGAATCCGAACTGCCTGTTTCCGAGCAGGCCGCAATGAGACAGGCGGCTGCGAGCCAGCACAGAGTTCGTAGCGGGTGTCTGAGCATCGTCTTACGTTGTATCAGGCCGGTGAAGCTATTCGGGGGACACCTTCCTCCTCCCGGAAAATATCCCTGATCGAAGCCACGCATCGGCAGCTTCAGGGGCTGCGAGGTTAGGATTCGCGCCTTCCGGGCTCCGACGCCGCAGAGCGATCCGTCCTTTGCGTGTTGATGCCGATTCGTGAGGGACAGTCCCAAAAAACTGGAATTTTCTACCTGAACCCGTCCATCCGAGAGTCCTCCAAACGCCCCACCTTTGATAGAATTTGCGCGCCACCGAGGCAGGATTGGGAGGTCCGTCATGAATTTTCTGAGGAAGACCGCAACCGTTGCGGGCCTGGTGCTAGCGCTGATTCATGCGCCAAGCGCTCTTGGGCAGGCGGTCAGCGGCACGATCACCGGGGTCGTCACCGATCCTTCGAACGCTGCAGTTGCGGGCGCAACGATCACGATCACGAATGTGGACACGTTGATCGACACGACCCGCGAGACCGACGAGACTGGCCGTTACGTCAACACCAACCTGCCTCCAGGGAATTACAGCGTTGCGGTCGAATCGACAGGATTCCAGCGCTTTGTCCAGGAGAACGTCATTCTTCGGGTCGACCAGACTGTGCGCGTGGACCTGATTCTGCAAATCGGTGCCGTAACCGAGCAGGTCGTCGTCAGCGCGGCTCCGCCGATGCTCAAGAGCGAGAAGACGGACGTCGGCTCTTACATTCCGGAGGACCAGTTGCAGGCTCTCCCGACGTTCGGGAACAACCTCAGCAAGCTGTACAACACCGTGCCGGGCGTAATCCAGAACTTTTTCCAGATCGGCATCGGCGAAAACCCTTCGGAGTTCAACGCAACGCTCGTCAACGGCCAGTTCTTCGGCAATAGCGAGTACGAGGTCGACGGCATCACCAACACGGCGTACGGCTTCAGCGGATTCCAGATTATCGTGCCGAACCAGGACTCGGTTTCGGAGCTCAAGATTACGACAGCATCGTTCGACCCGGAATTCGGCTCTTCGGCCGGCATGGTGGCGCAGTACGTCACGAAGTCCGGGACCAATGAAGTCCACGGATCGGCGTTCTGGTACAACCGCAACAAGTTCACCTTCGCAGCGGATCCATTCACCGAGAAGGTCCCCGGAACCGGCCCGAATGGCACGGGGACGGGACCGGCACCCTTCAACTGGAACCAATTCGGCGGCAGCGTGGGCGGACCGATTGTCAAGAACAAGGTTTTCTGGTTCACCGACTATCAGGGTGTGGAGGCCACGCAAGGGGCTCAGCTCACTGCTACGGTTCCGAACGACGCATTCCGTCGCGGGGACTTTAGCACGTGGCCCGACAATCCTGTGTTCGATCCCAACACCGGCGTAGCCGGCGGAGGAGTCGGACGAACTCCGTTCCCCAGCAACCAGATTCCCGCATCGCGTGTTAGCCCGGTTGCCAACAACCTTCTGGCGCTCCTTCCCCAAGCGAATCTGAGCCAAGACACCCAGCAAAACTACAACGCCGGTGACAGCGTTACCACATGGTCGAGGCAATGGGACACGCGCGTCGACTCCTCGGTGGGAGAGTCGGGAATGGCGTTCGCGCGCTATACGCTGGCCCAGGTGTTCCTCGACAACCCGCCATTGTTCGGAGCTGCCGCGGGGGGGCCGGCCGTGGGCGGGCTGAGTCCGCAGACCGGGGCCTTCAGGATGCAGCACCTGTCGACCAACTACACCCACGCGTTTTCGCCGACGTTCCTCACGGAGGTCCGGGCCGGTTTATCCCGCTTCCGCCTGGACGGGTACCAGTACGACGCCGGGCTTTCCACCAACAGCGACGTTGGAATCCCCAACATCAATGGCGACGACATCTTGACACAGGGCTTGGCGGGAATCGCTGTAGGAGGTCCTGTCGGGGGATGGTCGATGGGCATCGTCCAAGGCGTCGGGATCCCGCGCCTGGACCGGACGACGACGTTGCAACTCGTGAGCAACACGACGTGGATCAAGGGCAGCCACCAATTCCGTTTCGGGGCCGACGTCCGTCGCACGGCCTTTGATTTCATCGCCGCGAACTTCAGTTCGCGCGGCCATTTTAACTTCCGGAACTCCCTTACCGGAAGCCAGGATCTCGACGAGATGGGGATGAGGTCCGGCCTCGGAATGGCTTCATTCCTCTTGGGGCGTCCGGACTACTTCAGCCGGGTCAAGTTCGAGGACTATACGAAGGAGCGCGGGTGGCGCACATCTCTGTATTGGCAGGACACGTGGAGGATCAACTCTAGATTGACCTTCAACTACGGCGCCCGATACGACTTCATAGGACCTGTCCACCCGGCTCAGCCCGGCGGCATTGCCAACTTCGACCCGAACACAGGCGACATTCTGCTTGGAGGACTCGGGGACGTCAGTCGCTCGGCGGGCGTCAGCCCGGATTGGAACAACATCGCGCCGCGCGGGGGCTTGGCGTTCAAGCTGACCGACAAGACCGTGATCCGTTCGGGCTTCGGCCGGAGCTACTTCGCGTCCAACTACGGCGGGCTCTTCTACGCGATGACTAACCTCTTTCCGATCACTGCACAGCAGGAGGAGCGGGCACCGAACAACTACGTTCCCGTCTTCCCGATCGAGCAGGGACCGCCGACATCTCCCACCCTTCAGCTGCCCGACTCCGGACGGCTCAAGGCTCCCGAGGGCGTGCTGCTAAGGTACCGGCCCGACGACAACGCCACGGAGTATATCGACTCGTGGAACTTCTTCCTCGAGAACCAGTTCGCCCAGGACTGGAAGGTATCCCTCGGCTACGTCGGCAGCGCCGGGCGGAAGCTGTGGTGGAACCACGACATGAACGCCGCTCCCGCCAGCACGAACCCTGACCAGGCTTCCCGGCGGCCGCTGGTGCAGACGATCGGGTACCGATCCCGCGTAAGCAACGGCTGCAACTGCGCGAACTCGTCGTATAACGCCTTGCAGTTCGTGGTCGAGAAGCGCTACTCGAAGGGCTATTCGCTGACTTCCTCCTTTACGTGGGCGAAGGCATTGGACGGCCAACTCGGCGGCTTCGGATGGGGTGATCAGGGCTTGAATCCCCATGACCGGAAAGGGGGATACGGCATTTCGCCTTACAACCGCGCCGTGGTCTGGGTCCTGTCGCACAGCTGGGAACTCCCGTTCGGAAAGGGGCGCAAGTTCGCTAGCAACGTGGGTGGGGCGTTGGACGCGATTATCGGGGGTTGGCAGTTCCATGGCGTGACCACCCTCGAGTCGGGATTTGCGTTTTCGCCGACGGGCACCACCACGACCCACAACGGCGGGTTCGGGAATAAGCCGGACCGCATCGGCGACGGTCGCCTTTCGAACCCCACTCGCCAGAAATGGTTCGACTTCGACGCGTTTACGAGCGGGCCTTACGGGGTCTGGGGGAATGCCGGACGGGGCATCCTTCGCGGACCTCCCTTGCTCGGGACAGACTGGTCATTCTGGAAGGAGTTCCAGATTAAGGAGGACTTCCGCGTTCAGCTGCGGTGGGAGAACTTCAATTTCGTCAATTTCACGAACCTCGGACCGCCCGTCAGCAACGTCATCGCGCCAAACGCAGGCACGATCAACGGGCTGGCAGGTTCGACAAGCGTCAATCCTGTCACCGTCCCGATGCGCCGAATGCAGTTCGGCCTGAAGCTGGTGTTTTGACGGGGCAACTTCGCAGGAACCGTGCGAGGTGCGTCCGTTGACGCCAGGCTGGTCGGCAACCGCCAACCGGTAGTCGGTCCCGCCGGAGCCGGCCTGCAATCGTCGGGCGGGTAGGGCAGCCTCCTGCCCATGGGGAGGGTTGGGGGCGGCTGAAGCGGCCGTTCAATACGAATGTGTTCGCTGAGGCATTGCCTCAGAGCTGCCTCTGCCGTTGTGCTTTGCATCATCGCGAGCGGGGTGGCCCAGACGCCTCCTGACCGATTCGTACTCCCGGCGGAATCCCGAGCCGCACGGCCCGCTGGACACCGGGCACCCAAAGCCGACCCGTCGAATGACTCGTTCGGCGGAGAGGTGCTCGCCGAGCGGATCCTTGCCAAGCTCCCTTCCCTGGGGGGCCGCCTTCAGCAGCAGCCGAATCCTGAGGCGCTTCGCGGCCTCCTTGCACCTGGATTCCGAGCCGCATCGCTAGCAGGGCATCGGACTGCACGGCGGCTCGGCGGTATTGAGGTGTCCGATGTGATGCCTCGCGAAGAGGCGACATTGGACCAAGATCTCTTCCTCCGAGAGGTCGGGAGGGTGCTCTCCCGTTACCACAGAATCGAAGCGGCGGAATTTCACATTACGGCGATCTCTGTCCTTGGCGCGGGTCCGGAAGCGAGCATCCGAACCGATGTCCACTACGAACTGCTCGGGTATGCGGACGCCGACGACCAGCGTCGAATGCAACTCGTCGGCGAGTGGACTCTTGAGTGGGCTGATTTCGACAGCGAGTGGCTCGTTCGGGAATGGCGATGGCCGAGACAGAGGATTGCCGAATCCGAGCGTCCGCTCTTCGCGGACGTCACTGAACGTTCCCTTGGACACAACGATTCGTACTGGAAGCAGATCCGTCTTGGCGTCGACCACTGGCGGTCGTTGCTCGACGGCGCGATCGGAATCGACGTTTACGGCCATCATGGAGTCGACCTAGGCGACATCGATGGTGATGGCGATTCGGATCTATACGTGAGCCAGCCATCCGGGCTTCCCAATCGGCTCTATCGAAACGGCGGGACCGGCTCGTTTCGATTGCTCGAAGGGACCTTCTCGTTCGCGGCGCCCCCTCGCAGTCAATTGACTTCCGCAGCCCTGGCCGACTACTACCGGGACGGAGATCTGGACCTAGACGTCTGCTCGTACCGCTATCACGCAGGAATTGGAGCGCACAGCGCACCCGCTCCGTACCACGACGCCAACAACGGTCCGCCGAACTCTCTGTCCAGGAATCGGGGGGACGGAACGTTCGAGGATCTGACGCTCGCGAGCGGCATGGAACGCAACAACACTCGTTTCAGTTTCGCCGCGTCATGGGGCGACTACGACGCCGACGGATGGCCGGACCTCTACGTGGCGAACGATTTCGGTCGCAACAACCTCTATCGAAACGAAGGGGACGGAACGTTTTCCGATGTTGCTCGGCAGGCCGGTGTCGAGGACATCGGTGCCGGGATGAGTGCTGCGTGGTTCGACCACGATCAGGACGGCAACCTTGACCTTTACGTTGGCAACATATGGTCTTCGGCCGGCTTGCGGGTGACCCGGGAACCTGGTCTTAGAGAGCTGTCAGGGGAACAACAGTTTCTGCCGGAGTATCGGTGGCACGCAAAAGGGAATTCGCTGTTTCGTGTGACTGGAAACGGACAGTTTCTCGATGTGTCAGCGCAGTCGGGAATCGCAATGGGGCGCTGGGCTTGGAGCAGCGATGCATTCGATCTCATGAAGGTTCTGCAAAACCCTTCCTGATATTCACGGCTGGGGGTACTTCCGCATCTTGTCCGCGGAGGTTCACCCGCCGCCTCAACAGGATCGAGGCGGCCCAGGAGCAGACCCGAGGCCTGCTGGCCGGGCATGCCATTCCCTCCCGAAACGATCAACTTGTCGAACCCCTCATCGACATAGAGGTTCAGTCTTGCAAACGGCGGGACGTCCGCCGCTGTGTCGTTCATCGTGGGAATGCCTCGAGCCCGGACGATCAAATTCTATTCGCCGCGCTTGATTCGACCATGCGGATCAGCCCTGCTGGGGAAGAACATCATTGCCGTCCGCTCGTTGCTCTCGGGTCGCACGCCTAGGTCGGGAAATCCGTCTCCGGCGAGCTTGGGGAAGTAGGGCTACCGTTGCACGAAGCTCCTTCCATCGCTGCGGTGGCAGACGCGGACCGCAGGTGCCCTCTGCGAGTGGTGCTGGCGGAAATGGTCTGCTCGGCGTCTAGCCCATGGATCTCCGACCGAGCTTTACAGCCAGGGCATCTTTGTGCTGGTCGCCCCACTTGGCGAGTCTCCCGGCCAGTTCCTTCACGACTTCCTGTCGATCTGAGAACAGGTTCTCTGTCTCGCCGGGATCATTCTTCATGTCGTACAACTCGTCAAAACGCATCTGAGGTCTCGCCGAAAAGTCGCGCAGAATCAGTTTCCAGCGCTCCGTACGCAGGGCTCGCTCCTCGAATTGGATTCCTTCGATGCCCCGTTGCGAGATGTTTTGGATGACGATCTCCCTATTCCATTCGTCTCGTCCGCTAAGCAAATCGGGGATCAGGCTGCGGTCCGAGTAGTCTTCGTCAAGCCGGCCATAGAGACCGGCGGCATGCATGATAGTCGGCATCAGGTCCACGGAACTAACGCCGGATTGCCATGCGACTCCCGCAGGGAGGAGTCTGGGGTAGTGCATGATCAGCGGTAGGCGAGCGGCTTCATCGTATGAGATGCTCATCCCGGCTACTGTTCCAGGGCGATCGATCCACGTCCTTCCGTGTTCAGTGGTGAGGATGATGAATGTGTTGTCGAGGACGTTGCTGCGTCGCAGCGCATCGACCATTCTCCCGATCTCTTCATCGAGCGCCGTGACCGAAGCGTAGTATTCCTCGTGCTCAACGCTCTTGCCCTTGTACGGTTCGAGGAACTTCTTCGGAGGGTTGTTCGGTTCGTGAGGCGAGTAGTACGACTGGTACAGGAAAAAGGGCCGGCCAGCGTTTTCCTCGATGAATTCGACGGCAATGTCGGTCTGGATGGTGGGCCTGTAGGGTGACTTGTGAGGCTCGCCGAGCCAATGATGGAGCAGCGAGTTGAAGCTCTTCCAAACATCGAAAAACCCGGGGTTCCTTTCACCCAGATGCCACTTGCCGATGTGCGCGGTACGGTAGCCGGCGTTATTGAGGAAGTGCGGGAAGTTAGCCCATAGGTCGAACCGCGGATCGCCGAATGGATCGGGAATCGGTTCCTGGTAGACGTTGTTCGACCCATTCGGTACGAAGGGATACGAGTTCTTCCGCATCCCGTGCTCGTGTGGAAACTTGCCCGTCAGAATCGAGGCGCGACAGGGGCCGCACAATGGCTGCGGGGCGTAGCAGTTGTCGAAACGGACGCCGCCTGCGGCCAGCCGATCAATGTTCGGCGTGTGGACATCCGAGCGACCATATGCGCCGATCGCGTCTCGCCGACACTTGTCAAGAAGGATGAACAGGAAGTTCGGAGGGTTCCTGCCGCCACCCGGTTCAGTAGCCGATCCGGTTTGGGCCAAGGCCCGCGGGGCCGCCGATGCGCTCCCGAGTAATCCCAGCCCTCCCAATGCGTTGAGAATCGACCGTCGCTTTACTGATCGAGGCACGACTTCCTCCCCTTATCCCCACTGCCAGCGCAACTCGAACTTCGGACTCGCCTTCCACTTGCCCCTGGAAAAGTCCGGCATCTCAACCGACTTGGACTTGCCGGTGATCGATTGCTCGCTCAGGGGGCCGATCGCGCTCCAGGTCACAGCGTCAATGATCGACACCGGGGGAGGAGTCCCTTGCCGCAAGCTCTCGGTCCAGCCGCGCAGTTCCATCCAATCCGCGCCGCTGTGCCCGAACTGCAGGGCCCGCTCGCCGTACATCTTCCAGATGGGATGGTCGAACTCGTCAAGGAACGGGTTCAGAGAATGCCACCGACGGGCGTCCACCGCTTTGCCGTCCCAATGCCGCTCCTGCACCCAGATCGAGCCTTCCCCAGGGAAAGGCCAGCGGACCATGCCCTTTGTGCCGTGATACTTGTGTGCGTCATCGCGGGGATGCCAGCTTTGGGTGTCGTGGAAGTTCATTGCCGTGCGACCGTCTTCGAGTTGCAATAGCACGGTCGTGCGATCGGCGTTGGCGTATGCCCGGTTTGCGTTCGGGTGATCGGGACCCCACCGGTCCACGGCGTATTGGTTCATCCCTCGAGAGACGCCGCCCATCGCGATCAACGACTCAATGCGCGTCCCATGGTTGATGTCCATCAACATCGCGACGGGGGCGAATTGGTGAGTGGGATACAGGTTCCCGTTGCGGCGGACTGTGTGCTCTCCGCGCCACCTCAACTCGCCCTTGTCCGCGAACCGCGAGTCGAACTTAGTACCCCGCACGTCGTGGCCGTAGCCGGATTCGCAATGTACGATTTCGCCCAGCAGGCCGGCGCGCATGATGTTCAGCACCGCCAGCGGTTCACGGCGGTACACCCAGTTCTCGAGCATCGTTGCCGACACGCCCGTCCGCTCAGCCGTTTCGACAAGCTGCCAGCACTCGTCGATCGTGATAGCCGCCGGGACCTCAATGGCGGCGGCTTTTCCTGCTTCTAGGGCGGCGACAGCCATTGTCGCGTGCCATTCCCAGGGCGTCGCGACAATCACGCCGTCCAAGTCTTCGAGGTCGAGGAGGCGGCGATAATCCTCGCGGCCGCGCGCGTAGATCGTAGGCGCTGGTTTCCCGGCGTCCAGGCAGGCCTTGCGCGCTTTCGCCGCCGCATTGTCGTCGGCATCGCATATCGCCGCGATTTCGACCCCCGGGAGATCGAGCAACGGCCGCAACAGCGTCGACCCGCGGAGACCGGCACCAATCATGCCCAAGCGAACAGGTGTCTCAGCGGCCCGCGCCTCCGCAGCGACAAGGGCGGCGGCGACGCTCACGAACGTTCGTCGGTCGATTCTGTTCCTCACTAGCGCTGTCGGCGGCTTAGTCGGGGACGAGCCGGTGCCGGCTCCATGATACAGAGACCTTGGTGCCGTTCGGGAGTCGGATCGCGCAAAGAACTGACTCGCCGTAGCGGTGTAACGAGGAGCTGCTTGGTTGTTGACCGCGTCGCTTGGTGTGGCGCAGGACGACCTTCACGTGCACTCCTTTGTGATGGACGCTCGCGTCCATGTGATGAGCCGCTCGCTGCCGCAGGGGGTTGACATCGGACGAAGACGGCCATACCGGCACGTGGACTTGCCGCGCCCAGCCGTTGGCAGGGTGACTACACGCGTAGCAGCTCGGCAGATCCTGAACGGTGACGATCGAGCAAATCGACGCGCATCTGGCCAAGGGGGCACCCACGATGACAGAGCCAATGTCGGGTCCCGAACAGTATCGGATGGGCGTCAACCAGTTGCCGCAAGTCATCGACGATGGCGGCACGGTTGTAGGAGCAGACCACGTCGCCCGTGGTCCCGACTGCGATGACAGACCGCTGTCTCAGTGCGAAATCAAGGGCGCAAGCGGTTACAGTGGAGTCGCCACACAGGTTCAGCGATTGGACTGCAGTCAAAAGCATCTACGCAGGACTGTCGCTGGGGAGCTGCTGCGAGCAATTCGTGAAGTCACGGAGCTATAGAGGATGAGAAGAGCGATCTTGGTCTTACGGCGTGGCTGGGTACTGCCGCTAGTCGCCGGCGCCGGTTTTTTGGTCGCGGCGAACGATACCCCTGGGGAGAAGCCGGCTCGGATCAACAAAGCGATCGAGTTGCTCGGTCAAGATCAGCCGATCTACTACTTCACTGAGGGCCGTGGCGGCAGCCAGGGCGGGTTCAAGGAAGGCCTCCGCTTGGCCCAGACCTGGGCCGATCTAATCATCTACGAAATGGAGTTCGGCCCCTACGATGTGACTGAGTTGCGCGAGTTCATGGCCGGGCTGGTTCAAGGCGGGCCGACTCCCAGCGGACACCGAACACCGGCCGTACAAGTCGTAGTTCCATTTAGCGGATACGATGTCGCGACGGTGCGTGCGAATCACTGGGTCGTGCAGCAGATTCTTGCCGCTGGCGTCCACGGGATCACTCTCTGCCATGCGCGCGATCCAGCGGCTGTTCGAGAGTTTGTGCGGGCGGCGCGCTTTCCGCATCACCGACTAGGCGTGGACGGAGGGCCGCTTGAGGAGGGCCTGCGCGGGAACGGAGGTCAAGGCAATGCGGCGCAAATCTGGGGAGTGTCGCCGCAGGAGTATATGCGCCGGGCCGATGTCTGGCCATTGAATCCGGAAGGAGAGATCCTGATTGGGCTGAAGATCGAGGACAAGTACGCATTGGCTGTTGCCGGCGAGTCGGCGAGCGTGCCGGGTGTCGGCTACGCAGAATGGGGTCCCGGCGATATGGGGCTCTCGCTCGGCTATCCGGAGATCCACGACCCACCGTATAGACCGGAAGTCGAGCAGGCGCGCCAACGCGTCCTCAAAGCGACGCAGGCGGCCGGGATTGCTTTCCTCGATGTTGTGACTCTCGAGAATGTTGAAGAACGCCTTCGCGAAGGTACGCGAATCGGAGCGACGCGCAGCCGAGAGGCGGCGGAGAGAGGCAGACGATTCACCAACCGACCGCAACCTTAGCCGAGTCATTGGATTGAGACCCGCTGTCTCGACCATGCAGAAATCCATCCGACCGCTCGCCTCGCTCGTGTGGAGAAGATTTGTGTTGCCAAGCTTCCAGACCGGACGCGAGCCGGGCGAAATGGTCGCTAGCTACTCCACCTTGCGGGTGTGTAGACGACCGAGCCAATTTTCCCCAGCCAATCTCTAAATCTTTGGCACAGCTGGACTTTGAGCGAAATGGGCTTCGCATTCCGTGTCATTTTCAAGGTAAGCGTTCGAGCGGGCCGTGAATTGAGGAGGGTGAAAGCGGGTGGGAAGGGCGGCAAAAAACTTGCATAAAACGCTGAACACAAGAAATGGCTTTATGGCAGCCTAGCGGATGTGGAGGCGGGAAGGCAGCTGGAAGCGCAGCCGACATGGATGCCGGACCAGTTCCAGCTGGAGCGGGAGCGGCCGTTGTCGTGGCAGATGGTGGAGGCAAAACGTCAGTGGCATTACTGGCGGAGCCAGCACAAGCGGGCGAAGGAGCGGATCGAGCAATGGAAGTTGCGCTGCGGGGAAGCGGACCGGAAGCTGGCGGATGCGCAGCAGAGGATCGCGCAGTTGCAAGAGCGGATCGAGGCGTTGGAGCAGGAGAATGCGGGGCTGCAGCAGCGGAGCCGGCCCGCCCGGGGGCGGATCCGGAGTCGAGGCGGCCGCGCGGGCTGCCCATGCCCCAGATCTGGCAGTTGACAAATGCACGGTCGTTGTGGCATTCCTGAAGCATGCTCGACCAACATTGCATTGCGCAGACCCTCTCGCATTCCGAGGCCGTGGCGACCCTGCAGGTGCTGCTGGCGCAGGCTGGCAACACCAGCCGGACCGCGTTCGCCCGCCGCGTGTGCCGGGAGTTCGGCTTCCTCGACTCTCGCGGCCAGCTGCAGCTGGCGAGCTGCCAGAAGGCCTTGCGCAGCCTGCACCGCGACAGGCGCATCGCTTTGCCGCCCCCGCGCCATGGCGGCCGCGTCGGCGACTGCCGTCCGCGTCGGCTCGGCCAGCCGGTCCCGCTACCGCAAGCGGTTCCCCCTGCGGCCGGCGCGGTCGCCGGGCTGGCGCTGACCCCGGTGACGACCCCGCTCCAGCGGCGGACCTGGAACGAGCTGGTCGCCAGCGAGCACCCGCAGGGCGCCGTGCTCCATGTCGGCGCCCAGTTGCGCTACCTGATTGAGTCCGAGCACGGCGTGCTGGGGGCGATCGGCTTCGCCGCCTCGGCCCTGGCTCTCGCGGCCCGCGACGAGTGGATCGGCTGGGATGCGCAGCTGCGCCGCAAGCGGCTGCACCGCGTGCTGGGTCTGAGCCGCTTCCTGATCCGTCCCTCCGTCCGCTGTCACCTGCTCGCTTCCAAGGTGCTCGGCATGGTCCTGCGACGGCTGCCCGAGGATTTCCAGCAGCGCTATGGCTACCGGCCCGCCCTGGTGGAAACCTATTGCGATCCGCAGCACCACGCCGGCACCTGCTTCCGCGCCGCCAACTGGACCTGCGTCGGCGAGACCGCCGGCCGCGGCCGCTTCGCCCTCCCCGGCCAGCGCGTGCCGGTCAAGGCCGTCTTCCTCTACCCGCTGCAGCGCGACTGGCGCCGCCTGCTCGGCGCCGACGCAGCGCCGCCCTGCGCGCCGCTGGGGCCGGCCGACGGCCTCGCCCTCGACCAGTTCGCGACCAACGAACTGGGTCCGGCGCCGCTGGGTGATCTACGCTTGTCGAAGCGGCTGGTGCAGACCGCGCAGATGCAGGCCGCCGCTCCCATGGCATCGATCCCAGCCGCCGCGCAGGGCCTGCGGGCCGCCATCAAGGGCCACTACCGCCTGATCGACCAGCCGGACGAGTCGGCGGTGACCCCGGAGAACATCCTCGCGCCGCACCGGCAGCGCACGCTGCGGCGCCTGCAGGCCGAGAGCGTGGTGCTGTGCGTGCAGGACGGCACCGATCTCAACTTCGCCGAGCATCCCGGCTGCGCGGGGCTGGGCCTGATCGGCAAGAACACGAACGCGCAGGGCACGCTGGGGCTGCACATGCACTCGACGCTGGCGCTGAGCCCGGAGGGCATCCCGCTGGGGGTGCTCAAGATCCAGTACGAGGCGCCGGACGGGCAGGCGCAGCGCGGCCGGCCGCTGGCAGAGCGCAAGACCTACCGCTGGGTCCGCGGGTTGCGGGACTGCGCGGAGGTGGCGGGCCAGTTGGAGGGCACGCGCGTGGTGTCGGTGATGGACCGCGAGGCCGACGTGCAGGCGCTGTTCGCCGAGCAGCGCCGGCTGGAGGGAGTCGAGCTGCTGGTGCGGGCCAAGCACAACCGCGCGCTGGGCCCGGACCGGCCGAAGCTGTTCGAGCACATGCGGGAGCAGGCGGTCCAGGGGCAGTTGCAGATCGAGGTGCAGCGGAGTTCGGCGCGACGGGGCACGCGCCAGCAGAAAGCCAAGCCGTTGCGCGCGGCGCGCGCGGCGCAGGCCGAGCTGCGCTGGCAGACGGTCGAGTTGCCGGCCCCGGCGCGGGGGGAGGAACCGCTGCGGCTGCAGCTGGTGCACGTGTGGGAGCGGACGGCGCCGGAGGGAGTGGAAGCGCTGGAGTGGTTCCTGCTGACGACGGTGCCGGTGGCGTCGCTGGCGGATGCGGAGCAGGTGCTGGAGTGGTACCGGCTGCGCTGGCGCATCGAGGACTGGCACCGGATTCTCAAGTCGGGCTGCAAGGTGGAGTACCTGGGGCACCGGACGGGGGAGCGGATCGAGCGGGCGGTGACGATCAAGGCGGTGATCGCCTGGCGGCTGGCGGCGCTGACGCTGCTGGGGCGGGAGACCCCCGAATTGCCGGCCGCGGTGTTCTTCACGGAGGTCCAGATGCGGGTGCTGCGGCACTTCGCGTCCCAGCGCGGGCTGGCTGCGCCGGGCAACCTGGGTCTGGCGGTGCGGACCATGGCAATTCTGGGCGGCTACCTGTACCGCAAGAACGCTCCGCCGCCGGGCCATCAAAAGATCTGGGAGGGCTGGACCCGCTTGACCATCATGAGCGAAGCGTATGAGCTCAGAGACTACTTCGAGCCGCCTCTAATCGCCTCTCAGGAGAAGCCCTGATCGTGACTTGTGGGGCAACGGCAGCGCGCGGGGGGCAACGGGGAGCCGTCCCGCATCCTCGGGTAGACCGGACCGGTCTGGCGGTGCAGCAGGAGTGGCTCGAGCCGGAGGCGGACCGCCGCTGTTGTGCGGACTGCGGGGAGCCCTGCTCCCGCCACGGCGAGGAGATCAGCGAATGGATCGAGATCGAGGTGCGGGGGTATGTCAGGCGGGTCCGGCGGTCGCGTTTCCGGGCGGGGTGCGGGTGCGCGCAGCGGAAGGGCCAGCCGGTGCCGGCAGTGACCGCGCCGCTGGAGCCCGCGCTGTTCCGAGGCACGAGTTACGGACTGAGCGTGTGGGTGGCGTTTCTGCTGCAAGTGTATTGGCAGCGGCACCCGGTGCGGGCGTTCGAGCGGGAGTGGGGCGAACGCGGGGTAGGTCTGCCGGCGGGCACGCTGCTGGGGCATGTGCGGGATTTCCTGACCTGGTTCGAGCCGCTGGAAGCGGCGATCGCAGCGCATCAGGAGCAGACGCGACTGGTGCACGGGGACGAGACCTCGTGGGTGGTGCATGTGCGGGCGGAAGCAGGGGAGAACCCGCGTTGCTGGCTGTGGGCCTGCCTGACTGGGGACGCCGTGCGGTTCCGGGTGGATCCGTCGCGGAGTGCCGAGGCGGCCGCGGAACTGTTCGGCAAGCTGGGGCTGAGATGGAAAGTGGTGCTGGTGTGTGATCGCTACTCGGCGTATGTCAAGTTGGCGCGGGAGCACCCGGAGCAGTTCGAGCTCTCCGTCTGCTGGGCCCACGCCAGGAGAGATTTTGTCACCCTGGGGCGCAAGCGGCCGGACCTGCAGGAGTGGGTGGATGGGATCCTGGAGCGGATCGGGACGCTGTACCGACTCAACGCCGAACGGCTGGCGCAGTGGGATCCACACAGCGGTCTGGAGGGGCAGTCCGAGGCGTTCGGGGCGGCCCAGCAGCGCCTGGAAGCGGAGTGCGCCGCCCTGTGGGAGCAAGCCGGGCGGGAGGTGGCGGCACGGACCGGAGCGGCGCAGCTGGAGTCGGGCAAGGCTGGCCCGGACGCGCGGCTGGCACCGTTGCAATCCTTGTTGCGGCACCGCGAGGGCCTGTTGGTGTTTGTGACGAAGCCGTTCGTTCCCATGGACAGCAATATCGTGGAGCGAGCCCTGCGGCGACCCGTGATCGGGCGCAAGCTCAGCTACGGCTCGCACAGTGAGGACGGGGCGGCCCTGCAGGGCGTGCTGCTGTCGGTGTTCGCCACGCTGGACATGGCCGGCATCGACCTGTGGCGGTGGCTGGAGGCGTTCCTGCGCGAGTGTGCGGGGATCGGACGGGGAGCGGTCGTGGTGGATCCGTGGGCCTGGCTGCCGCGGGGCCTGTCCGCGGAGCGGTTCCAGACCCTGCGGGCACCTTGGCGCTGTTCGGAGGCAGGACCGGACCCGTGAGCGGCTCGCTGCGCTATTGCGGCCGCGACTTCCCCCCGGCCGAACTGGATCGGATCCGCGCCCTGATGGCGCAAGCCGACCCGCCCCTGTCCCGCACGAAACTCTCCCAGGCGGTCTGCCAGGCGCTGGACTGGCGCAAGCCCGACGGCGGCCTCAAAGAGATGAGCGCGCGCGTGGCCCTGCTGCGCATGCAGCGCGACGGCTGGCTGACCCTGCCGCCGCCGTTGACGACCAAACCGCGTCTGCGTCCGCCCGCGCCTTCCCCGCGCACCGATCCGCCCTCCCTCGCGCCACTGCCTGCCTCGCTGGCCCAAGCCCGCCCCCTGCGCCTCAGCCTGCTGCGCCCCTCCGACCCCCGCAGCCGTCTCTGGAACGAGTTCGTCGAGCGCTACCACTACCTCGGCTACAAGCCCCTGCCCGGTGCCCAGTTGCGCTACTTCGTGCACGCCCCCGACGGCCTCCTGCTGGCCCTGCTCGGCTTCGGCGCCGCGGCTTGGAAAACGGCCCCGCGGGACCGTTTCGTGGGCTGGGATCCGCCCACCCGCCAGCGCAACCTGCCCCTCGTCGTCAATCACGCCCGCTATCTCATCCTGCCTTGGATCCGCCTCCCGTCACTGGCGTCCCACCTGCTCGCCTGCCTCCAGCGACAACTCCCCGACGACTGGCAACAACGCTACGGCCTGCGTCCCGTTCTAATCGAAACGTTCTGCGAAACTCCGCGCTTCCAGGGCACCTGCTATCGCGCCGCCAACTGGATCCATCTGGGCCAGACGCAGGGCCGCGGCAAACTCGATACTCGTCATCAGTACAACCAGCCCATCAAGGACGTCTTCGTCAAACCCCTTTGCCCCGACTGGAAAGCAATCCTCAATCGCTAGTTCCACAGCCGCCTTTCACGGCCCGCTCGAACGCTTACCACTAATGATGCCGTCTCGAGTCGCTTCGGCAACAGTCATTACGCTGGCGCGAGGGAGATGTCTAGAAAAGCACTGCTGGGAAAGGCAGCATCGGAGTCTGCACTCGGCCAGAATGACGCAGCGATCGTCACAGCGGGCCGATTGCTCCAAGACACCGATACGGCACCATCGGCGAATCAAGTTATCGCCCTACTGATCCGTGCGGAGGTCTATTTCGAAAGAGGCGATCGCCCATTGCTGGAATCCGAACTCTCAAGGATGCTCGACGTTCTCCCTCGCCATTCGTCCTTGCCCGAGTTAGCCCTCGACGGCCTCATGATGTTCACGGTTCGACTCGGAGCGAATCGTATCCTCGAGTTGATTCAAGAATCACCTGCGCGAGTTCTCTTGGAACCGCTGGTTACGGCTCTTCGGCAGGAGTTGGGTAAGCGCACCAGTGTCTCCAAGGAAGTCGAAGATGTCGCTTCGAATATCAGAAAGCGCCTGATTCAACTTAGTACCGTGCAATACCGTGGTCGGTAGGAACTTGCATCAGGTCGGGGTCTGCTTGGCACGGGTTCCTTTTTCGTAGCGCTTAGACACAATTGACAACGGGAATCGGAACTGTTGTAGAGGTTGGCAGTGCTGAACCCTAAGCAGCCTGTGTGTTCCGAAAATCATGGCCGGTGTTTTCCGGAAATTCTGGCCGGTCGGACATCGCGGGAGTGGAGTGGGATCGGGGATTAATGGCATTCTCGGCAACAGGGCCTTGAGCGACGCGCGACGAAGTTGTGGTTCCGCCCTGCGGACGAGGATTCCCCGAGGCACGTGCATCTGTCGGGACGCGGCCAGACAGCCGCGCGGCCGGGTTCGCCAGAGGCGCTCGCGGCCAAAGCTGCTCGCGGCGCAGGAGACCTAGGGTAGTTCCCGGCGGGCTGACCCGCTAAGGCCCGTGCCACGGCCCCCCCGGCGCCTCCTGCGGCCACTCCTTGGTTTGGCTCACCCCTCCGAGGCACTGCCTAGAACATACAGGAGATCTTCGTGTACGGCCTTCGGGACGGATCGTTCCGCCGGCTGGCTGATGACCTGCACCATCCAACGTGGCGCCCTGACAGCATGGCGGTCCTGTTCGTCCGCCACGCCCGTAGGACGAACCTGCAGTGGCTGGTGGAAGCCGACGTCGAGACGGTCGGGACCCGCAAGGCCTTCGATGCCGAGCACGTCCCGGCGGGACACCCGTCATACCACCCGCTTAAACCGCACTTGGTTGTGACGGACTGCTATGGAGGCAGAATGGGGAACGGACTGACACTGGTCAATCTCAAGGATGTGTCGATGACCCAGCTCGTGACGATTCCTCTCGGGTCCAAGCCCGGGCAGCCCGCAGACGAGCGCTTTCCGTTTCGCAATTGGAGGACTTGGTTCCCGCCACCCCAGTACCTCAGCGAGCCAAGACCAGTCTGGAACCGCAACGGCTCGAAACGCCTCTACACTAGCGAGGAAAGCGGCCGGATGACCCTGTACATAGTGGACACTTCGGGCCTTTGACGGCGGTGTCCATTCATCAGGACGAATTGAACCTACTGTAAGGATTCGGTGCCCAAATCGGTCACCCGGAGGATATTCTCACACGGGATTTTCGGGATTGATTGTTCGCCGTATCCAAACCGGACCAGCGACTTCGCGACCCCGCCGTAGACGCCCGCATCGTTGGTCTCGCGCGACGGAGGTGACTGCCATTCACCCCGTGCAGAAAGATCTTCGGAAGTGGTTCCTCATGGGCGTCACATTGGCCGAGATAATTCGCGGGCTGCCCAAAGATGACACCACCGAACGCTGGCCGCACGGCCCGACGTGCCCCCCACAGAATCCTCTCCGGCTGTGCTCATCCCTCCAAGCCCGGGTACAAGACCTAGGCACTCGCCATCTCGTTGTTCCCGATTTGCCTCAATGGCATCTCCTGCATGAAGCTGCACCCCGAGATCGGAATCGCGCTCAAATCCGCCTGGCATCTCGGCATCGCTTTGTCGGCCTATCCACCAGCTCGATCGAGATTGACGAAGTCTAAGGCAAAGTAGTTACAGGACGGCGAAACCAAATCCGACCCATGTTAGGAGTTCTCTTTTCTCAACGACTCTAAGCGGGGAAGTGTTGGGAACGACAGGCCGTTGAGTCGCACCCACTGGCTCCGTTCTCGTAGCGGTCGTCGAAGCAATCAGGAAATTCCTCGGGGTTTCACAGGCACGATGGCGGAAAAATCATGCATTTTTTTCTTGACGGTGTCGAAATCGTATGATATCACGTGCTGTAGAGGCGGTGAATCCATGCGTACACATACGAAATTGATCATTGGTCTTGTCCTGGCGGCGTCATTTTCCTTGGGGCAAGATGCCGTTATCCAGGGAGTCGTGACCGACAGTAGTGGGGCGGTGATCCCGGGAGCGGCGGTGACAGTCGCGAATCTCGATACCGGCATCGCAAAGTCAGTCGCTACGAATGAAGTCGGCTTCTACACCGTTCCGCTGTTGAGGCAGGGTCTTTATTCAGTGACGTGTGACAGCGAGGGCCTTGCCCCACAAGAGAGACCCGAGTTGCGCTTGGAAGTCGGCCAGAAAGCTCGTGTTGACTTCGAACTCAGTCTTGGTTCTGTGACTGAATTCGTCGAGGTGTCGGCAGCGGCAACACTGATCGAATCGGAAACGACCAGCGTCGGCCAAGTGATCGACGGCAACCGGATCCTGGAGATGCCGCTGAATGGCCGCAACTACTTGTATCTGTCGCAATTCGCGGTTGGCGTCTTACCGTCCACGCAATTATCAGCTGGATCAACCGGTAGCGCCGGAAAGGGCAATCGCAACGGTGCCGAGGGAGGCTTCATCGCGGTTGGCCAGCACTCCTTTCAAAACAACGTGCTCCTGGACGGCGTGGACAACAGCTCCCGCGCCTCAGGAGGGCCTCTGAGCTTCGAGATGCAAGCGGTGAAGCCTCCCGTGGACGCGCTGGGTGAGTTCAAAGTTGTTACAAACAACACGGCCGCGGAGTATGGGTTCCGAACCGGTGCGAAGGTTCTTGTCTCGACCAAGTCCGGCACCAATGAACTCCATGGCTCTCTCTATGAGTTCCTCCGAAACGATACCTTGGACGGCACGAACTTCTTCGCCAATCGTGCGGGCTCGGCCAAGCCCCCTTATCGGCAGAATCAGTTTGGTGGGACATTCGGTGGCCCGATCATCAGGAACAAGATGTTCTTCTTCGGCAGCTACGAGGGGACCCGCATCCGGCTGGGCCGGAGCTTCACTTCGGGCATCCCCAGTCGTGACATTCTGGAAAGAGGTGACTTCTCGCAGCAGCCTGCCGTTCGAAGAAACGTATTCGATCCTCTCACCCTGACGGGGAGCGGTGGCAACGCGGTCCGAGAGCCGTTTCCGAACAACATCATCCCGGCAACTCGCTTCGACCCCGTTTCGATGAATGTTCTGGCTCTATATCCGACTCCAAACATCTCTGGTCGCGACCATCTCCCGAACAATTATTTCTACTCCCCCTCCCAGACCAACGACGTGGATCAATATGATTTTCGGTGGGACAACAATTTTAACGATTCCCAGCGCATGTTCGCTCGCTATTCGATTCGCGATCAAGACAAATTCAACCCCGGCCCCTTACCGTATCCAGCCATGGGCGGCACCGGGGAAACTGTGGTCATCGATGGAAACAATCTTGCGGTGAACCTTAGCAGTACGTTGGGCGCAACAATGCACAACGAGTTTCGTTTCGGCTACTCAGCCCTGCCGACCCGGTTTGACATTCCGTTCGATGAGAACTGGAACGAGAGGCTGGGCATCAAGGGCGCCCCGGGCGACACCTTCAATGATGGCTTGGACCACGGATACGCCCGCTTTCAGGCTTCGGGCTTCCAGCCGATCGGTCCGTTCTGGGTCTGGCCAAACCAGAACGAGCTTCATCTGTATCATATCGCCGACAATTTCTTGTGGCAAAAAGGTCGTCACAGCCTGAAGTTCGGCGGCGAATTTCGGCGAACGTCGGTCTTCAAGTGGGCGCAGCGGATGCGGCGGGGCTTTTTCCAATTCAACGGCGTATTCACGGCCGAACAGCCGAACGTCGGCCGTAGTCGAAGCCAAACCGGAAACGGTATGGCTGACTTCATGCTGGGCTGGGCAAACAACGGGAGATACGGGAATCAGAAGGGTGAGTTACCGGGTATCGCACCTTATTACGGCTTTTTCGTTCAGGACGATTGGAAGATTACGCCGAAACTGACCCTGAACCTGGGCTTGCGCTGGGAGCTGTTCCAGACGCCGTATTTCCCCGATCCTGAAAAGCAGACTGTCGTTCGTCTACTGACCGAGGTCAATGGCGTGAGTCGCGATCAAGAAAAACTGGTGTTTCCGGAGAACGGAAGGGACTGCGGATGCGAAAACGACTTCAACAATTTCGCGCCACGGCTGGGCTTAGCATACCGACTGTCGGACAAGACCGTGATTCGGGCGGGCGTCGGCATCTATTACGGGGAAGCCGACTACATCATGAATGAAGTATCGCGCTTCTACACTGGCCCTCCGAAGTATCTCGAGATCTTCCTTCCTCAAAGCAGAGAGCGGACAGAATTCTTTGTCCAGGAGGGCTTCCCAACGCCCTTTGTCGTCGGGGAAGTTCCCCGTAACGTGGATGTCCACACGGTCGAAGATTTTCTGCCCACGCTGTATGTGGGCCAATGGTTCTTCGACATCCAGCGCAATTTGCCCGGGGACATGTTGCTGACGCTTGCCTATAACGGGAATGCGACCTCCCATCTGAACAAGACGCGCAACGTCAACACGCCGGTTGAGCCTCACCCCACCATTCGCTGGCAGGCTCGACGAATCCGGCCGGAATGGCGCAATGTGATCAGGCATGAGAACTCAGTCAACGCAAGCTACCAAGCGCTTACATTGAAGGCGGAGAAACGCTTCAGCAAGGGTTTTTCGTTCCTCAGCTCGTTTACGTGGTCACATAACATCGACCACAGCAAGGAACTTTTCACGGGAGGTACGGCCGGAGCCTCTGCGTCCAATTACGACATCAGCCGTGAGCGAGGGCATTCGGCCCTCGATCGGCGTCTCGTCTACATCATGAGTTTCCTGTACGAATTGCCGTTTGGCCAGGGCAAAGAATGGTTGAACTCGGGGCCCTCGGCCTGGCTACTTGGAGGCTGGCAGGTGGGAGGGATCCTTGGCCTGCTCGGTGGTACGCCTGACCACCACAGCTTCAATGTGAACAACCAGAACAACGGGGGCCGTGTCCGAGGTGACTGGGTCAGAAATCCCAATTTATCTCCTTCAGAGCGGACAATCGACCGCTGGTTCGACACCGGGTTCGTCACCGCCAGTGCCCCGGGGATGATCGGCAATGCCGGGCGCAACCTGATTTGGGGGCCAGGGCGCAGCAACTTTGACATCATGGTTGCGAAGAACTTCAGAATGCCCCAGGAGGGTCATCGCCTGCAGTTCCGCTTCGAGTCATTCAACTTCACCAACACTCCCCACTGGGGAACCCCGAACGTGAACGTGGGAACTCCGGCAGCGGGGACGATCAATCAAGCCGACGATCCGCGCCGGATTCAGTTCGGTTTGAAGTACGTGTTCTGATGAACCCGTGCGGTGTGGAGTCAGTATTGACGGGACTGCCCCCTTGTGGCTGCAGCGGTGGCCAGAGCCGGGACAGCGACCGCCGTGTCAGACGGGAAACGCTCCTTATCCAATTCGAGCGGCACATCTGGACCAGGCTTGCGCCGGAATCTGGATGTGCCACGCCCTCGGGCCAATGGGGACACGGATCAATTGACAGAGCTTGCATGCTAGGAAACGATTGATGATCGGCAGGAAATCGTCACTGACCACAACCGGGCTTCTGCTGGGCAGCCTGCTCCTCCTCCCAAGGATCCCCAGCGCTTCACCGTCGGAAGAGGCTTTCACATCTGAGCAGCGCAGCTACTGGGCGTTTCAGAAGGTCATTAGACCGGAGGTTCCTGCGGTAACGCAACAGCGCTGGATTCGCAACGCTATCGACGCATTCGTCCTAGCGCGCCTTGAAGCAGACGGGGTTTCCGTCTCGCCGCCCGCCGACCGCATCACCCTGCTACGCCGGGCGAGCTTCGACTTGATTGGGCTTCCTCCGACGACGGAGGAGGTTGCCGCATTCCTGAGTAACGATTCCCCGAGAGCGTTTCAGAAGGTGATCGATCGCTTTCTCGGATCCCCGCACTACGGTGAGCGATGGGGGCGCCACTGGCTCGATGTCGCGCGCTACGCGGACAGCGAAGGCTTCAAACTCGACTTGACCCGCCCGAATGCCTGGCGCTATCGCGACTACGTAATCGAAGCGTTCAACCGAGACAGGCCCTACGATGAATTCATCCGCGAACAGATTGCGGGGGACGAGTTCCGACCGGACGACTCCGAGGCGCGGATCGCAACCGCATTCAATCGTCACTATCCGGACGAGACCCAGATCAATATCTTGCTTCGCCGCCAGGAGATTCTCAATGACATCACGGACACCGTTGGAGCAGCTTTCCTCGGACTGACAGTGGGATGTGCCCGGTGCCACGACCACAAATACGATCCAATCCTGCAGGCCGACTACTACCGTCTGCAAGCTTTCTTCGCTAACATCCGGTCCGACGACGAGATTGCGTTGTGGTCGGACGAGCGAATCCGCGAGCATCGCCGGAAACAGGGGGGCTGGAAAGAGGCGACCCGTTCCATTCGCGAAGAGATAGAGGCAATCCTGGCCCCCGTCCGCAAGACGAATTTTGAGAATCAAGTCGACAAGTTCCCCGAAAACGTCCAGACTGCGTTTCTCAAGCCGGACTCCGAGCGGACCACTCTCGAGAGATGGCTTTGGCACAAGGAGCAATGGCGCCTGAATCCGAACGAGCAACGTCTCGCCAACATGCTCAAGGGAGAGAACAAGGAGCGATACGAGGAACTGAAAGCCGAATTGAATAGACACGAGGACCTGTACGTTCCCGATCCTCCAGTAGGAACGGGGATTCGGGAAATGGGCAACGATCCGCCGACCACACATGTGTTGAAGGGTGGTGTCTTGAGAGCGGAGCTGGAGCAAGTGCAACCCGGCTTTCTTGCGATCCTGCAGCAGGAACCGGTGGCTATTGAGCCTTCTCCAGACGGTAAGTCCAGCGGGCGACGAACAGCGTTAGCGCACTGGCTGTCGAGCTCGGAGAATCCCTTGACCGCCCGTGTGATGGTCAATCGCATCTGGGCGTACCACTTTGGACGCGGGATCGTTGGGACACCCAGCGATTTCGGCGCGATGGGCGACCCGCGCTCCCACCCGCAGTTGCTGGACTGGCTTGCCGCCGAGTTTGTCAGAAGCGGATGGAGCATCAAGCAGATTCACCGGCTCATCATGGAATCAAACACCTACCAACAGGCTTCGATATACCGTGCGGCCGCGAATCGCGCGGATCCCTTCAACAGTTTGCAGTGGCGATTCGCCCCGAGGCGGCTCGAGGCGGAAGTGATTCGTGACACTTCACTGGCGGTGGCGGGCCTGCTCAACCGAGACGCAGGGGGTCCAAGCGTGTTTCCAGACCTGCCCGAGAATGCGCCGGTTCCCACCGGTGGGTGGGAGGTGTCCGAGGATCGAGCCGATCATCACAGACGCAGCATCTATGTATTCGTGAGGCGCAATTCGCAGTATCCGATGCTTGAGGTGTTCGATATGCCCGACACCCTAGCCTCTTGTGCCCGGCGGATAACCTCCACCACGGCACCCCAGGCTCTCACTTTGCTCAATAGCAAGCTTACGTTGGCCTGGGCGCAGGCGTTTGCGGGCAGGGTGATCCGCCTCGCGGGCGAGGACGTCGATGCCCAGATCGACAGTGCCTACAGGCTGGCATACTCACATTCGCCCAGCGCCGATGCGAGGGACTTGGCGCTGAGCTTCTTCCATCGCCATCGCGAGATAGTTGCCGAACGGGCGTCGGGACACGAGAAGCTGGCACTTCCGCAACCGATGCCAGCAGGGTTTAGCCCTGCTGACGGGGCCGCCTTGGTCGATTTCTGCCACATGCTGATGAGCTCCAGCGAGTTCTTCTATCTGAACTAAGCGGACCATGAGGACCGACGTCACTTCGCCCCCGGCTACTCCATGCTCTCGCAGGGTGTTCCTGCACTCGGCGGGCCGGAATCTCGGTGTGCTAGCGCTCGGCTACCTGCTGCAGCGCGACGGGCTCTTGCCTGCCGCCTCCCGGGTTGCAGGGCACCCGGCAGACCCCTTGACAGTAAAGGCTCCGCATCACACCCCAAGAGCGAAGTCAGTCATTTGGCTCTTCATGGAGGGGGGACCAAGCCATATCGATCTGTTTGATCCCAAACCGGAACTGGAACGTCTCGCTGGCCTGGTGATGCCCGAGTCTTTTGGAAAAGTAATGAGCGCCATGGGAACGGAGGGCAACCCGCTCATGCCCTCCACCCGGAAGTGGCGGCAGTATGGAGAGAGCGGCACGTGGATTTCTGATCTCTACCCAAGTCTCCCGCGCCATGTCGATGACCTGACCGTCATCCGCTCCTGCTGGGCCGATCACCTCAATCACGTGAACGCGGTATGGCAGATGAACACGGGTTCGACCCTGGCGGGCAGGCCAGCCATGGGCTCGTGGGTAACCTACGGGCTCGGTGCCGCCAACGAGAACTTGCCCACCTTCGTCGTCCTAACTGACGACCGGCCGGTGAACGGCGGGGCCAACAACTGGAGCGCCGGCTTCTTGCCTGCGACCTACCAAGGCACCGCTTTTCGTCAGCAGGGCCCGCCGATCTTGCACCTAAGCCCGCCTGAGACGATCGGACAGAAACAGCAAAGGAGCAAGCTTGACTTCTTGACTGAGCTTGACGAACTGTACGCGGCGGGCAAGCACAACGATGACGTCGCCGCGCGTGTCAGATCCTACGAGTTGGCCTTTCGGATGCAAACCGCAGCGCCGGAAGCCGTCGATTTGTCGCAGGAGTCCGAGGCAACCAAGACGCTCTACGGAATGGACGACGAAGTGAGCGCCAAGTTCGGGGCGAACTGCCTCTTGGCACGCCGTCTCGTCGAACGCGGGGTGCGGTTCGTCGAAGTGTATTGCGGCAGCGGAAGCGGATGGGATGCCCACACGAAGCTGGACGAGAACCACGAGAAAATGTGCGAGATTTCCGACAGGCCCATAGCCGGGCTTCTCGCTGACCTAAAGTCGCGCGGCTTGCTGGATCAAACGCTCGTGGTTTGGGGCGGCGAGTTCGGTCGTACGCCGTTCACACAGAATGCAAAGGGACGGGACCACAATCCGTGGGGCTTCACGATGTGGCTGACCGGAGGAGGAGTGAAGGGCGGACAAGTCGTGGGGACCACGGATGCAATTGGACTACGGGCCATTGATCGGCCTTGCCACGTCCACGACATTCACGCAACAGTTCTCCACTTACTGGGTCTGAATCACACCAACCTGACTTACCTCCACAACGGCCGGGCCGAGCGACCCACAATCAATGCTGGAGAAGTACTTAGAGAACTAATCTGAGGCCGTATCGATCATCTTGAAGCACCAGTCGCCGAAGTCAAGGTGGACCTTGCTACTCCTTTGACAAGACACACCAATACGAGCCTCTGCTGCCTCCGCCCGCGCCCCGTTCCGCTGCCTTACCAGCACATTCGTTAGACTGCCACAAAACCATTCCAGGTGTCCAGCGTTTCGGGAAACTTTTCTTTCACCCACCTCCCCCACACACACAATCCCCCTGCACTTCACGGCCCACTCGAACGCTTACTTTTCAAGTGGCAGATCCCCGCCCTGTCGGCGCTCCGGGCTCACGACACTCAAATCGACTCTGCTGAGATATCTTGGCCGACTGTTTTGAGTACGATGCCGCCATGGCCACAAGTTCCCCCGCCATGCTCGACCCTCGCTGTCCTCCTGCTGACCCGTCACATTCGAGCAACTCCAGGCTGCTCTCGACAGAGCCTGTCTGGCACCAATCAGTCGTGCCGCCGCATTTGTCAGTGCCACCCCGGACGGGCGCCGCTCTTGCAGCCAGCCTCCGGCAGCGAAGGGGCTAGTGGGACCTACACGGCCGGTCAGGCCAGGATTTCCTTGAGTATTCGTCCACCGGTATCTGTGAGGCGCTTGTGCCGGCCCTCGTGGAGATAGGTCAGCGCATCCGAATCAAGCCCCATCAGGTGCAGGATTGTGGCGTGGATATCGCGTACATGGATCGGTTCGTCGGCGCAGCTGAGGCTGAACTCGTCGGTCGCACCAACGGTGGACCCTCCCTTGACCCCGGCGCCGGCAAGCCAGGTCACCATCGAATGCCGGTGGTGGTCGCGCCCCACCCGGGATCCGTATGCCCTCCGAGCGATGAACGGCGTCCGGCTCATCTCTGTGGTGAAGACCACGAGTGTCTGATCGAGCAGTCCTCGGGACTTCAGGTCTTGGATCAGTCCTGCGATAGGCAAATCCACTTCCTGTGCGCGGGCAGGTAGCCAATCGTGGATTTCCTTGTGATGGTCCCAGCTGAAGACACCGTTTTCCCAGCCATGGACCAGCAGGGAGTAACGGACGCCTCGCTCGACCATCCTCCTCGCGAGCAGGCACTGCCGCCCAAACGGCTCGGTGACGGAGTTGTCCAGACCGTAGAGGCTCTGGACCGAAGCGGGCTCGTCGGACAAGTCGACGATCTCGGGAGCATGAGTCTGCATGCGGTACGCAAGCTCGTACGCAGCAATGCGAGCCTCCAAGGTGTCGGTAGAACGACGGCCAGCCGCATGCTGCTCGTTAGTCCAGCGGAGTAGGTCGAGTTCGCTCCGTGAGCGCTCGGACGAGCCCCCGGAAGACGATTGCAGGTTCAGGATCGGCGGGCCCGAGGACCTAAGCAGCGTCCCTTGGTAGGAAGCGGGCAGATAACCGCTTTGCCATACGGCTGAGCCGTTGACCGGGCCGCCGCGCCTGTCATGCAGGACCATGTAGCCCGGCAGGTTCTCGTTCTCGCTCCCCAGTCCATAGGCCACCCATGCCCCTACAGACGGATTGCCTGCAAAGACCGAGCCTGTGGTGACGTGCAGCGTGGCTGCCGAGTGCAATGGCGACTCGACTTCGATGCCGTGGACGAAAGCCATGTCATCGGCGACGCTGCCGAGACGGCCGAACATGGTCGACATCTCGCGGCCTGACTCGCCGTAGCGTCTGAACTCGAACGGGCTGCCCACCGCAACGACGTCTGACCGAACATACGCGTCCAGCTGCGTCGCGAGACCCGGAAGCACAGGCATGCGCTGGCCGTCGATCTTCTTCAACTCCGGCTTGTTCTCGAATGTGTCGACTTGGCTGACGCCGCCTGACATGAACAGGAAGATGCAGTTCTTGGCTTTTGGCGGGTGGTGGGGTCCGGTCCTGGCTCGCTGGGTCGAGGCCTGGGAGTCTTGCGACAGCAGCGACGCGAGAGCTAGGCCTCCAAGCCCGTTGAAGCTCTGCAGCAGCATCTGCCGCCGCGAGGTGGGCTTGCCGGTCTGGAGGTCAATCAACATGGACGAACTCGTTGGCGTTGAACAGGACGCGGCATACTGCCGCCAACCCCTCGATTTCGGCGAAGTCATTATATCGACGAAGTTCGGCGTCGGTGGGCTCTCTTGAAAGTGCGAGACGGAATGCGAGCTGGATCTGGTCTCGTGAACTCTCCCCGGCTTCCTTTTCCACGCGAGCGGCGAAATGTTGCGATTCCTCGGCGACGAGTCGGCCGTTCAGCATGGCCAGCGACTGGATTGCCGTGGTCGACAACCTGCGCTGCTCCGATGAGACCTGGGGAACTGGTGCATCCAGCATTTCGAGGAGGGGGAGGGCCAGTTGGCGACGCTGGAATACGTAGACTGACTTTCTCCGTGAGTCCGGCCCGCTGCTTGGATCCCATGCGGGCCAGTTCTTGACCAGCATCTGGTCCTTCATTGCCTCCGGAAGGCGGGGATACACCCCAGGCCCGCGCCTCGCCCGATTCAGGCGTCCGCTGACTGCGAGGATGCTATCCCGGATGACCTCTCCTTCCAGGCGTCGGCCCGGCATTCTCGATAGCAGGGAGTTTGTCGGATCGATCTCGACCGCCCGCTCTGAGAATCTGACCGAGCTTTGGAGGTAGGTCGCGGACTTGAGGATCAGGCGGTGCATCGCCTTCACCCTCCAGCCGCTTGCCACGAACTCGGCGGCCAGCCAGTCCAGCAGGTAGGGGTGCGATGGGACGATACCGTTTGCCCCGAAGTTGCTGGGTGTCGCCACGATCCCTCGTCCGAAGTGCCACTGCCAGATGCGATTTGCCATCACATGAGCGGTCAAGGGATTCTCCGGGCTGGCGATCCATGTGGCGAGTGGCAACCGCCACCGGCTGATGTTGCCTAAGGAGTCGAGTGACATGGAAGCGGGGTCGCCGGTTGCCGTCACTACGCTCGGGAAGCCCGGTAGCACCCGTTCGCCTAGGCTGTCAACTTCTCCCCGGACGCGCACGAATTGCACCGGCAGGCCAGCGCTGTAGGGAGATTCCCGTGCGTTTTCTACCGTATGGATCTTGGGCAGGTGGCGCTCTACCTGGCGTCGGTACAGCCCCATGTCCCGTCCGCCGCGGAAGCCATCAACGAAGCTCAAACGGCGGATGTACTCGACCTTCTCGGCCAGCGAGAACGACGGCTCCTCTCGGGGGACGACGCCGTTCGCGACAGCGTCCGTCAGCCTCGCACGCAAGGCTGACGGGGTGGCAGACGCCGGATCTCCTCCTTCTTCTGCCAGCACGCGGCCGAACTTGGCGAGGAGTTCAGCCTCGTAGGACTCGTAGGTCTCGCGGGCTCGTTCCAGCCTTCTCTCGGCAGCTTCGCGTCCACGCCCCACCGCATCTCGGGTCGCCGCATACGTGAAGTTTGCATCCAAGTTGATGTTTTCGATCGGCAGGAAGAAGGCTTGGAACCGATAGAAGTCTCTCGTGGGGATCGGGTCGTACTTGTGGTCATGGCACTGGGCGCAGCTCAGGCTCAGGCCGAGAAACACCGAGCCCACGGTTCCCGTGACTTCGTTCAGGTGCTGCTGGCGCGCCACCCTACGAATCTGGCTTTGCGGAGGCGCTCCGAGCCGCAAGAATCCAGTTGCAACCCGTTTGTCGGGATCGCTGGGCGCGAATTCGTCCGCTGCAAGCTGCTCTTTGACGAAATCGTCGTACGGCTTGTCGCTGTTGAATGCGTCGATTACGTAGTCGCGGTACCGCCATATGTGATACAGCTCGCGATTGGCTTCACCGCCTGTGGAGTCCGCGTACCTCGCCACGTCCAGCCAGTGGCGGCCCCAGCGCTCCCCGTACCGCGGATCCCCGAGCAGTCTGTCTAGGAGCCTGTCGTAGGCATCCCCGCCCTCGTTGGCGAGGAAGGCCTCTACTTCTTCAAGGGTTGGCGGCTCGCCGATCAGGTTGAAATAGACCCGCCGCATCAGGAGGCGCCTGTCAGCTTGCGGCGCTGGATCGATGCCCTCCGCCTCCAAACGAGCGAGGGTGAACCGATCGATGGGATTGCGAATCCATGACTCCCGCGAAACATCTGGCGGTACCGGGCGACCGTTCGTCCGGAACGGACTCCAGGCATCGGCATCGACGTGTCCTTGTGTCGGCGTGAACTGCTCTATCCAATTCGCTACCGCCTCGATCGCCCTATCCGGCAGGCGCGCCGAACCCATCGGCATGCGGGGAGTCAGCTTGCCTTCCAGTACCCCTATCAGCACGCTCTGTTCGGGGTGGCCGGGGACAATGGCGGGTCCGTGGCGGGCACCCCCTGAGAGCAGACCCTCGAGTGTGCTCAAGTTCAGGCCGCTCAGCTCATTGTCCGGGCCATGGCAGGCTAGGCAGTGTTGGGCGAAAATCGGCTGGACTTCCGACAGGAAGGGATCTGCCGCTCCAGCTGATAGCGAGGTCAAAGTGCCGACAGCGGCGAGGGCTCGAAGCCAGCTCCAGACGCAGTGGAACGCGGCTGAGGCGTTGGGTCCGCGAGCCGGCATTCCACTGCCATGCGTGGTGCCCTGCATGCGTGAATCGATGGGCGTCCGCTAGTTCGCCAGATCGATTGTACTCATTGCGGTTCGCGAAGCGGCGGGAAAAAAAGTCGGGTCTAAGGTGCTTCCGGCCCCCCAGGTCGGGCCTGCGTCCTGTGACCGAGGAACCACGCGTATAGGTCCCAACCCTCATGCACGCGCGTCCAGACGTTATGGCCCAAGTCCTCGTGAACCATGAAGCGAACCTCAGGATGGCCGGCAGCTTCCAAGGCCGTCACGGTGTCCAGAACTCGCTCCGGACGGACCACTCCATCCCGTCCTCCCTGAAACACTCACGCTGGCGTGTTGGCATCCGCAATTCGCTCGACGCGGCTGGGATTTCCAGGACCGCAGATGGGGGCGACCGCAGCCCATCGATCCGGGTCTGACATCGCCAAGTGCCACTTTCCGGCACCGCCGAAGCTTAGGCCGGTCAAGTAGACTCGAGCATCGTCGGCCCGGAACTCGAAAAGGGTGGAATCAACCATCCCCAGTACTTCGCCTTCCATCCTGCGTCAGCTGTCCCTCGATGCGGAGGCTGAGAAGGAGGGAATGCTCGGGCATAGGAGTTAACCTGTTCGAGGGTAGTCGAATTATGATTCCAATTGGCCCAAGCGGAGTCGAGGAGCGTCGGCCAGTGCCTCGGAGATCTCGTTCCATTCAGCGATCATCCGAGTCAGCGACAGGTGCGGCTCGATGGCGCGCGTGACTTGATTCAGCACGAACTGGACGTCACGCCAAGCGCTATGCGGCCGATGGTGCCACCAAGCGGTATCCCCACGGGGAAACCGCGGTCGCGTGGCCGATCAGCTTCTCCACCAGCAGTGCCACGAGCAGCTTGCCGTACAGCCAGGCCTTGGCGCTCTCGTCGTCGTGCTTGGGCAGGTGCCCCAGCTCGGCCAGCGACTTGAATCGCTTGAACACCAGTTCGACCTGCCACCGCAGGCGATACCATTCCAGCACGTCCGTGCCGGGGAACTCTGCGGCCGGGAACGTCGTGAACACGATCACGTACTTGGCGAACTCCAAGGTTTGCGGCTGCACCTGCCGACCCTTGCGCGCCGCTTCCTTGCGAATGCCCTGCTGCGCGATCAGAACCGCCTCTTCCGTCTTGCGGATCGCGCAGACCCGCCCCCTCACCCGCAGTCCCTGCGGGGCGACCACGTGCGCCGCCAACGACTGGACAGCCCCCGCGCAGTCCAAGGCGGAAACCTGGCCCAGCAGGTCGAACGGCTGGCCTTCCGGCGTCTGGAACGCCAGCGTCCCGGTGTTCACCCGCACCGTGACCCGGCCTCCTGCTTGCTCCACGTAGCCAATCCCGGACGCCGTCGAATACCCGCCGCCGGCCAGCAGATAGTCGCCCTCCCGGATCGGAAACTGCCGCAACGACTCCCCCGTGCCCGGCCCCTCCGTCTCGGTCAGCTTGAAGCAGTCGCACGCCAGCTCGGGCAGCCGCACGCTGTAGTGCATGCGCCATAGAGATCCCGACTTGCCCGGCTCCTTCACCGTCGTCGCGTCGATCGCCCGCACCTGCAACCCCGCCTGCCCCCCCAGCTCGACCCCTCGCTCCCGGAACAACTCGATGCACAGCGCTTGCAGCCAGTCCTGCGACTTCTTCAGCCGCTTCCACAACGCCACCGACGACAGCTCGGCCAGACGCGCCTTCCTAGCTCGCACCGCCGTCTCCCGCAGCGAGTGCCCGCAGCCCAGATGAATCAGCAGCACCCGCAGCAGGTTCTCCGCGGACTTGTCCTTGCGCAGCCCCTTCAGCGCTCCCGTGCTCGCCGCCAGATCACGCCAGTTCCCGGGCAGGAACGACACCAGCAGGGGCCAGTCCTCCCGCATCCCTGAAGGAGCTTCGTGTTCCATGTCTCCATTCTACACGATCCAATCCAACAAGTTAATGCCTATGCTGTAGGTCCCCCGGCACACAGGCGGTGGCACTTCAGGCCCCGACCTGGCGTACCTTCCCGGGCGGCGAGGCGTCCAAGGCCTTCAGAATGCTACCGATTAGTGGCCTCAGATGAGCCATACGATTCGAATGCGCCTGGATAATCACAATGCGGACGCCAAGCCCACTCAGATTCTGCTGGTAATGAAGACCTCGATCCATAGTCAGCAGGACATCGAAACGTTGGTGGGCCCGCCTTAGCAGCTCGCCGTTCTTCGTGCCTGACCAACCTTCAGCCTGCACGGTACTAACTCGATGTCCCGTCAACTCCGCGGCGAGGGCACGCGGCAGATTCTCGTCAAGCAGAACGCGCACTGGCCAGAATGGAGTCGCGGGCCAAATCCAGGGCAGCGAGCGCCTGTTCCTTCGAAACCGACGGGAACTGATCCAGAAACTGCTCGATCGTTTCACCCCCTTCTAGGTAGTCGAAGAGCGACTGAACCGGAACCCGTGTGCCGCGGAAGACCGGTGTGCCTCCGGAAATCTCTGGATCGCTGTGCACGACCGAGCGCAATTCGACCTGCATGTGACCATGATATGGCATCAATCCCACCGCTCTACACGTCCGCCGCCGCTGCCTCAGATCCCGTGGGGCCGCATACCACCGTTCTCGGTTGCCAGCGGCAACCCCACACGTTAGAAGAAGTCCTCGTGGCTCTCGGCTGATCCTGCAGCGATTCCGGGCGTGGCCTCCGGTTGGCAGTCGAGTCGAGCCCCCTTCGGTTCGGGCTATTTCGCTCACTGATTGGTTGGGTAAAGGATCGGCTTCCGCCAACTCCCAGCTCCAAGCGTGCAAACCAGACGACCCGGCCACGCGGAGCAGGCTGTTCGGGCCGGATAGCGGGGCCCCCTGCCCGCCAGCCAGGCGGACCGGCAGTTTTCGGGCTTCGAGAGAACTCGAAGATTGCCCGTCCGAGACCGTGCGCCGGCCTTTCGCTAGCCCGCGCCGAGGCTAGTTCGCCGGGAGACCATTTTTCGCATCGTCTTGCGAGAGCGATCCGCCCAAGGAATTCTCGATCTGCTGCGTAGAGGCCCGCCGGGAGGCGTCGCAGGTCGGCCGGGGTATTCCAGACAGTCGAATGGTAGCCCGCTCCGCTGGCCGGTTGCGTCACTCGGCCTGAGCCTGCCTGCCCGGCGGCTGCCGGCTTGGGCAATTGATCCTTATAGGACTCGATCCCTATAGCACTCGGCAGGCAATTCCTCGACGTATGAAGTCGTCAATAGGGCTGCCCGGAGCGGGCCCGGGCCAACTAGGCGATAATTGCCAGGGATCTGCTCCGGGACCGAATGTGCCAACAAGCAGAGCAGCTTGGGTAACGGCGGGCGCGTTGTTCATCGCGTGCGTCCATGCGCAGACGCCGGGCGGGCAATCCGCCGATGAGATCAAGGATCGATTTCGGAACGCCCAGAAGGCTCTCACCGAGCATCGCTATGACATTGCCGAGCGGGAATTCGAGGCGATTCTCAATATGGATGCTGGGCTTGCGGGTGCCCACGCAAATCTCGGCGTCGCTCGATATCTTCAGGCAGATTACGGCGGAGCGGTGAAGGCGTTCCGTCGGGCGCTGGAACTCGACCCGTCGATCAAGAACGCCGAGCTCTACTTGGGGCTAAGCCAGGCAAGGTCCGGCAATGTAGAGGACGCGCTGCCATCGCTGTCGAGGGGGTTTTGGAACGCGAGCGACAACCCGTGGCGGCTCCAAGCGGGCCTGCTCCTTGCCGAGCTGCACGCCGCGCGCCAGGAGGACGACAAGCTGCTGGATGTGGTGCGAGCCCTCAAGCAAGCCTTCCCCAAGGACGCCGACGTCCTGTACATGGCGTATCGCCTGTACTCCGACATGGGTGCAAGAACGATTGCCGATTTGGTGAGGGAGGCTCCCGATTCCGCTCGCCTGCATCAAGTAACGGCCGAGTTGCTCGTAAGCGAAGGGGACTACCCCCGCGCCATGCGCCAGTACCGCAAGGCATTGGAAATTGCGCCGGGACTTTCCGGCGCAAATCGGGCGCTAGCGGTGGCGATCCTGAACAGCAACCCCGACGAGGCCGGAATCCGCGAGGCGGAACAAGCGCTGGAGCTCGAGCTATCTCTGAATCCTCGTGATGCGGAGTCGCTGTACCAATTGGGCGAGATTGCCTGGCGCCATGGAGACGAAGACACTGCGCTGAAACGCTACTCGACGGCTGTCGAGTTCGAGCCTAGATTCGCGGAGGGGCTGATTGCGCTCGGAAAGGCGCTCATCGCCAGAGACGAATTCGACCGTGCCGCGGAGTACCTTCAGGACGCCGTCCGAATCGATTCGGAGAACGAGGTTGCCCATTACCGGCTTGCACAGGCATACCGGCAGCTCGGACGCATGGAGGAAGCTGCCAAGGAACTCGAAGAGTTTCGGCGCATCCGCAGCGCATCCGAGGCCTTAGGCGCGATCTATCGTCAAGTTCAGCGCAGCACGGTTCCAACCGGAGACATCGACACTGAGGGCTCTCAGTGAAGATCCCACGCGCAGCATATTCGCCGACGGCTCGAATGGCTCTGCCGCCGCTGGCCAGTGTTGCGGTCTCGATCGCACTGCTTGCCGGATCCCTGTTCGCCCAGCTAGCATCTAACGACGTTCTCCAGGGTACTTACCGCGAAGCCGAGACGGCGTTTCGAGAGCAACGTTTGGAGGATGCCGCCGCTGGATACCGCAAACTCGCCGAGCTAAGCCCGAACACAGCGGAGGTTCACGCAAAGCTTGGATTGATTCACTACTTGCAAGGACAGTTCCACGATGCAGTGCCATCGTTCCGCACTGCCCAGGGCCTCAAGCCCAGCCTGCCGAATGTCGACGCGCTGCTCGCAATTTCCCTCGCGGGAATCGGGAGACACTCAGAAGCAATACCAGCCCTGGAGAAGGGATTCTCGGATCCTGCTAACGAGGACCTGAGGCGCCTGATTGGTCTGGAGTTGCAGAGGAGCTACGTTGCGCTCGGCCGCAACGATGGCGCCGCACGGATCGTCGCTCAGCTCGGCGAGCTTTACCCTAACGACCCCGAAGTGCTGTATCACACGGGTCGCTTTCACGCCGATATGGCGACTGCGGCGATGCAGCGGCTCCTGGATGTCGCTCCGGACTCCGTCTGGGGGCATCAGGCATCGGGGGATGCCTTGGACAGCTTGGGAAATCACGAGCTGGCGATCGTCGAATATCGCAAGGCACTGGCAGAACGGCCCGGTCAGCCCGGCGTTCACTACAACATTGCCCGCGCCATCCAGTCGAGCGCTGGCGCGGCTGGAACCGAGGACGACGCCATGGACGCCTACAGGCAGGAGTTGCGAATCGACCCGTCGAACGCATTGGCCGCCTACGAGTTCGGCGAGCTTCTGCGCAAGCGATCGCAACTCTCGGAGGCACGCGACTTGTTCAAGCAGGCGGTGACCCATCGGCCCGACTTCGGCCTCGGTCGGATCGGATTGGGGCGCGTGCTGAGAGAGCTCGAGGACCCGGCACAAGCCCGACCCCACTTGGAAGCCGCTGTCCGGATCGCTCCCGAAAACGAAGTCGCGCGATACCAGCTGGCCCTCGTGTACAGGGCGCTCGGGGATCTTGCCGCTGCCGGGCGCGAGATGGAGGCGTTTCAGCGTCTCCAGGAGAAGCTGCCCTAGCCTCGGGGTCGCCCAATCCTAAGTCGGCAGCCGCCGCAGGCGGCAACCATCGGGCGGACCGGTTGGCCGACCACCAAGATGTTGCCGGCCTCCAGTTGTCTACGGGTCCGACGCGGACCGCACGGGCGTTCCCGAGGCGCGGGAGACGACAACAGAGTGGCGGCTGGCAGCTGGACAACCGACGTAGCGTCGGTCGAACGGCAAGGCTCTTCAAAGCCCGGTTGTAGGCTGGATCTCAGCGCTCGCAAGAATACGGGGATGGGCCGGGACGGAACACCGATTGCCGACGGTGCATCCCTTTGCTCATCGGGCGCACTCAATTCCGCTCCCCCTTGAGACCGGCGGGCGAAGCCTTGGTCGACAAGCCGGGCATTCTCGGTGCCACTGACTTGGTTCGCCTATACGGTCCCCGACGGATTCTTCCAAAGTCCAAGCCACCTCTTCCGGGCCGCAGCGCAAGGGGGGCACTTTACTGACATAGCTATCAGCGACAACAGATCACGCGGTCCTTGCAATTTGGGCTCGCTAGACGGATACGGAACATGTTCGGTCTTGACGCCACGCCCCGCATTCTCCAAGCAGCAGTAATAGGTTCCTCGATTCGGCGCGTTTGTTGCCTTGTTTGACGAAGTATTGCATGGGATCCTAGGACGCTGTTTTGCCGAGACAACGGGAGAACCGGAGCGCAGTAACAATCGCCTCGCAAGATCGGAGAGGGAATCGATCATGGTGACCACAAGTTCGAAGACACGCAACCTTGCTTTTGTATCGGCGGCCGGGTGCATCTTCGCAGGGTTGGCTTGTGCTCCACAGGGCGGTCCTGACCAGCCCCTGATTCGGAACGTTCTGGTGATTAGCTCCGACGATCACGCCGCGTACGCCGTGGGCGCATACGGCAACACCGTGATCCGCACGCCGAACCTGGACCGTCTCGCGGCGCAAGGGGTCCGTTTCGAGAGTGCATACGTGAATTGCCCGTTTTGCACGCCGTCCCGCCAATCCCTGATCACAGGCAAGTATCCGCACTCGTGCGGGGTGACGCTGCTGCAGACGCCGCTGGCAGAGGAACAGGTCACCATAGCGGACCACCTGCGCGAATTTGGCTTCAAGACCGCCGCAATCGGCAAGATGCATTTCAACAGCGACCTGAAGCACGGATTCGACTACCGGGTGGATGCCAAGGAGCACGACTCGTTTCTCGCCGAGAACCCCGCCCGCAAGCCTCCCGCGGAGCAGCCCTTCAAGCCGGTATGGAGACCGTTCCGGGTTCCCGCGCGGGAATGGCTCAACGCCTCCAGATTGCCCGGCACGGGGTACCCGCGGCCGGGAGATCCGGAGAATCAGGGACTATACGACCACGACTTCCAGAGCACGTTCTACGTCCGACAGGCAATCGACTTCATGAGTCGGAACCGTGACGAGCGGATGTGCGTTTGGCTTAGCTTCTATGAACCTCACTCGCCTTTCAACTTCCCGGTCGAATTCGCGGCGAAGTATGATCCTTCCGAGATCGAGCTGCCCGCGACCAGCCCCGAGGATGCCCGCTGGGTGCCCTCGATCTTCCGTGATCTGACCGACAACGACAAGCGCGGGATCGTCGCCTCGTATTACAACTCCGTGGAGTACGTGGACACCAATGTCGGCAGGATGCTGGACGCCCTGGAGGAGTCCGGTCTCGATGACTCTACACTTGTCGTATACATCAGTGACCACGGATACCTGCTCGGTCACCACGGGCGGTTTGAGAAACACATGATGTGGGAGGAGATCGTGAGGGTGCCCCTGATCATCCGGCACCCCCAGATAGCTCCGCGTGCCGAGTCGGCCCTTGTCGAGATGGTCGACCTGACACCCACAATCCTAGAAATCCTAGATGTGCCCTCACTCGACGGCCTGGACGGTCGAAGCCTTCTCGGCTTGCTTCGAGGAGACACCGAAGAGCACCGGGACGTGGTCTTCTCGGAGTACCTTCATGACAACAAAGCGATGGTGCGGACTGACCGCTGGAAGTATGTGTTCACGGCGGGAAAAGAAGACTTGACCTTGGGCTACGAGACCGGCCACGGGCCATCGGGCCGCGATCAGCGCTTGTATGACATGGGCGAGGACCCCAGGGAATTCAACGATCTCGCCGACGATCCGGAATCGATGACCGTCCTTCGCGAGATGCAGGCGAAGATGCTCGATGTGTTCTTGCGAACCGATCCGAGAGCACCCGACGTACCGAACGAGCTGGCGATCGAGGAAAAGCTGGAATGGTTCTTGGAGCCTCCAGAGGCAAGTCTTCCGCCCAGCGCCTTCGTAAGGAGCCAGTAAGCGTCAGGGATCCCCGACCCTAGGGGGCCCTTTCTATTGCTAAGTGCTCGGTTTGGCAGCGATGATCCGCGACGGAAGTCTATCGTTCTGAATTCGATGGCGCAGCAAGCCTCGGCCACCTGGATCCGGCAATCGTGGGCCAGCCCTGTTATGCCAGCAGGCTCAACGCCATTGCGCATCCGCTCCTCATGCCGTTTGGCGGCAGGCCCTGTGCGACCATTTGATCGTGCCCAGCCATGCAGTTGCTCGGAGAGCCTTGTCACGAGCGCGCCTTCGCAGTCTCGTTCCCACCGCTTTAGCCCTGGTCGCCGCAGCAGTCTGCACCGGACAGCAGGCCACCGCTGAATCGAGCGGCCGCAGTCAGGCGCAACTCCTGAGGAAGGGGTACGACAGCCAAGTCACAGGCGAACGCCGCCAGTACTTCGTCTATCTCCCTGCCGGATACCTGACGGAAACCGGGAAGCGATGGCCGGTCATCCTCTTTCTCCACGGCGGTGGCGAGCGTGGCGACTCCATTGGTGATCTCGACCACGTCCTCGCTCACGGGCCGCTCGCCGAAGCGTGGATCCAAGGCCGCGATTTGCCCTTCATCATCATCTCCCCGCAGATGCCGTTATTCGACCGGCCGTTGCGCAATCCTGACGCACCGGCACCCAAGCGCGTCTCCGACGGGCCGCCCCCGCCTCGTCGACGCGGTCGTCGCCCCGCCGGGCCGATGGCAAGGGAGACCGATCCGGGCATTCCAGGCTTCGCCGCCAGGGGCCCAAACGAGAGCTGGCGCAAGATGGAGGGCGAAGTGCTCTCGATGGTCGATTCGACCCTCAGTGAATTCCGAGCTGATGAGGAGCGAGTCTACCTAACGGGCTTGAGTTTCGGCGGTGCCGGAACTTGGCACTTGGCGATGGCCCATCCCGAGCGCTGGGCCGCTATCGCGCCGATCTGCGGTCCGGGTGACCCCGAACTTGCGGCACGGCTAGTCGAAGCGAACCTGCCGGTGTGGGTATTCCATGGAGGCCTCGACACTACGGTGCGTCCCGAGAGGGTCCTGGAAACAGTAAGAGCCCTCGAAGCCGCCGGCCATCCGAGCGTTCGCTTCACGGTGCACGAGGATCTGGGCCATAACGTTTGGACCCGAGTCTACGAAGGCTGGGATCTGTATGCATGGTTCCTCGCCCATCGCCGCCCTGCCGGCTAGACGGCCTTCGTCGTGCGTTGAACCGACCCCGCATACAGCCCATGGCTAGTCCAACTTCGGAGCAATCGGATCCTTGCTGCAGAACCCTCTCGTAATACGATGCAACGGCTCCGGTCGACCGAGGTGGGCGCCCGCCTGGTTCCTTCCGATCAGGTGAAGTGGGCCACCGTCGCTTGCCGAGTTCTGCGGGAGGCTCGCCGACTGGCTTGTACCGCAGCCGGATCCGGGGCAGGGAATTTCAGCGCCCGAGTTGAGGGCTCGATTCTAGTCGCGCCTAGCAGAAGCGAGACAAGGCAGGCTCGATTGTGCCGCAAGTCGGATCATAGTGATTGCGCGATCCTGCGACTGCCGAAAATACTCAACATCAAGGGCAAGACGGAGCGCTTCGACTGCGACGGCGCCAAGACCGTTGCTCAGATCATGCGCTAGCAGCCTGCCCTCGACGCCTGCAACTACCCGGCTTGCCATAGCCGGGAAGCAGTGCGTGCTTGCGGGCTGGCTCGCCCGTTGCGACGTGGTCTGGACAGAACAGCCCCCTCAGTAGCGAGATCTTCCTTCCGGCGTCCGCGCAGGATCCAGGTCCACCCCCACTGCCCACGTCAAATTCCCAGCAGGGTCGGAACAAACTTTGCCTGGCTTGCAGCGCGCGCCCGGCCAAGTCGGAGCTTCGTTGCTCTACCCTAGGCCTATGCTCGGCGGAAGGATCCTACTGCTGGCCGCGAGCGTTTCGAGCGTCGGTGCACTCCTTGAACCGGCGCTAGCGAGCGATGTCTGCCGAGCTTGCCATGCCCAGGCGGTGGTTGGCTATCTGCAAACGGGAATGGGGAACTCGATAAGGCGTCCTGAACTCCCGTTGGCGGGTTCTTTCAAGCATGAGTTTTCGCAGTCCTCGTTCTCGATCCGGAACTCGGACGCTGGCATGACGCAATCAGTCGAGAGGGGCGGCCTGAAGGCCGAGCACCCGATCGATTACATCATCGGGTCTGGCAACGCGGCGTTCGGATTCCTCGTGCGGATTCAAGACTACGTGTACCAATCACCCGTCTCGTACTACACCAAACGTCGTCGCTGGGACATGGCGCCGGGATTCGAACGCCACCCGGCACCGGACTTCGACCGACCCGTGCTCCACGAGTGCCTTTGGTGCCATGCCGGCCGCCCGAGGCCGGTACCCTTCACTCAGAATCGATACGCCGATCCGGTCTTGGAGCTAGAGGCCATCTCCTGCGATCGGTGCCACGGACCGTCCGAAGCGCACTTGGACGCACCCTCGTCCGCGACGATCGTCAATCCCGCGAAGCTGCCTCCCGCCAAGCGCGACAGCGTTTGCGAGCAATGCCACCTCGGAGGCGAGGAACGGGTACTGAATCCGGGGAAGACATTTGGCGATTTCCAGCCCGGAATGCAGATCGAGGAGGTCTTTTCGGTCTATGTAGATGACTTCGGAACGACCAAGCCGGGTCGATTCAAGGTGGTGAGCCATGTCGAGCAGCTCAGGCTGAGCAAGTGCTACCAAGCCTCCGGCGAGAAAATGTGGTGCGGCACATGCCATAGCCCGCACGTGAAGCCTCAGGACCCAGAGGCGTACTACCGATCTCGCTGCTTGGAGTGTCACGGACCGGATCTGGTCAGCCGGCACTCCGAGCCCACCGAGGAATGCGTCAGCTGCCACATGATCCGCAGGCCATCGTTTGACAGCGGGCATAGCGCTTTCACGGATCACCTCATTGCCCGATATCCGAGTGCTTCTTCCGAGACCGAACGAGCTGCCGATCGGATCCGAGCGTGGAGGGATTCCGACGATTCTCAGTTGGCGCAGCGCAACCTTGGACTGGCATACGTCAGACTCGGTCAACGGAAACAGCGGGCCGACTATATGGATGAGGGTGGCTCGTTGCTCGCACAGCTCGCGCAGATCGACGCGCTCGACCCGGACGGGCTCGAAGCCCTGGGGGGCATCCTGCTCTCCAAGGAAGCCCCTTCGGAAGTCGGTCTCAAGGAACTTGCCGCCGAGCTGCTGGAGCGCGCATTGCGCGAAGCCCCTGGTGTGCCCGGACGCTACCGCACGGTGGCGGCGTCAGAGTGGCAGGCCGGCAGGCCGGCAATGCCAGCCGGGCGATCGAGCTCCTGAACCAAGCGATTGAGCTCGATCCTCAAAACCGGGCGGCATACCAGGTCCTCGGACGGATCCACCAGGAGTCCAACCGGCGCCAATCAGCCGTCCAGACCTGGAAGAGGTACCTTCAACTGGTCCCGCAGAGCATTACTGCCCGCAAGGCCATTCAAGACCTCGGGCAAGACGAGCCCGGCCGCGAGTAATAACCGGTCCTGGGTTATTCCGAGACCCCTTCCCCTTCAGTCAGAAGCAATTCCCGGTTTGCCTCGAACGGCCCGAAGGTTTCGTGAATCCCGCTCGGCCACCGCACGCTGATGCGCTTAACTTGGTCGGCGTCCCCAAGGCCGAAATGCAGGCGCGTGTCGTTATGGGAGAGATAGCTGCCGCCGCTTCGCGCTTCGTCGACCTGGACTGTCTCGCTCGCCTCGACCGTGACGCTGGATCCCAGGCCCTTGCGGTTTGATCGGGTGCCCTGCAAGGCAACCAGGACCCAGTTCGCCCGGATGCCGGAATTCCGAAGCAGGTTCGGGCGGTCATCGAGGTTGTTGATCACGATTTCCAGCGAGCCATCGTTGTCAAGGTCGCCAAATGCGGCTCCCCGCGCCGACGAGGCAGCCGCGACTCCCGCTCCCGAGGTGGACGACACGTCGATGAAGGCACCGTTGCGAATATTCCAATACAGCAACTTCTTCTGGCGGAAGCGGCTGGCCGACTCGAGACTGTCTATGGACGGGTAGACGTGGCTGTTGACGATGAAGATCTCCTTCCAGCCGTCGTGGTCTACATCCACGAATCCGACTCCCCAGCCCAGGTAGTTGGTGTGAATGCCGAGTCCGGCGCGGTACGACACGTCTGTGAAGAAGCCGCTGCCGTCGTTCCGATACAAGGACGGAACGTCGTCGGAGAAGTTCGTCTTGGCGATATCAAGCCGTTGGTCGTGGTTGAAGTCTGCTGCAGCGACGCCCATGCCCGCCTGTTCTTGGCCGTTCTCGTTGAGGGACGTTCCGGACAGCAGCCCGGCGTCTTCGAAGCTTCCGTCCCCGCTGTTTCGAAACAGCATGCTCGGCGTCGAGTCCGCAGCGATGTAGAAGTCCGTCCAACCGTCGCCGTCGGCGTCCAGTGTCAATACGCCAAGGCCGTAACGGTCGGCAGATTCGCCGATGCCGCTGGTTGCCGAGACGTCCTCGAACCGGCCCTCCCCGAGGTTGCGGTAAAGAATCGTCGATTCGCCCGGCAGCCCTCGGGGACCGCACAGGACTGCCAGTCCCTTGTACCTGCAGAAGTTGCTCTCGCCTGGTGCGGGTGTTTCGTCGAGATTCAGATCGACGTAGTTCGCAACGACCAGATCCAGCAGGCCGTCACGGTCATAGTCGGTGAACGCGCAGCCCGTGCCCCATCGTCGGCCCCCTGTCGGAAGCCCGGCTGCAGCGGTGACATCACGAAACCGCTTCCCACCTTCATTCCTGTAGAGCAAGTCCGGCCCGTAGTGCGTGACGAAGAGGTCATCGAAGCCGTCGTTGTCGTAATCCCCGACGCAGACGCCCTGACCCCAGCCCACATGAGTCAAATTCGATTCTGCGGTGACATCCTTGAATCGCAGTCCGCCAAGGTTGCGAAACAATTGGCTGGTCGGTGCGGCGCCCTCTTCTGGCAACGTCCACGGCCTTCCGTTTACGAGGAATATGTCGAGCAGCCCGTCGGAATCGAAGTCGAAGAGCGCGACTCCGCTCCCGGTGGTCTCCACGATGTAGCGTTTGCCCTCTGACCGGCCCAGAACGTGCCGGAAGTTCAGTCCTGCCGCACTGGCAACGTCCTCGAACTGGATCTTGGGCCGCGGAAGATCCGTCCGAGCCAGCGGCGATTGACGCGGCTCGCGTCCGGTCACCGCGACTCCCTGCCCGGAAGCCACTTGCAGGATCGCAATGACCGCTACGCCAAGGCGAGTGACCGTTCGGCCGAACCGCCCGAGTGCCGTTCCAAGGTGTGGATTGCCCCGCAAAGAATTCCTCGTCGCTGCTTCCGGGACGCCTCGTCGCAGAATTGCGGGAGCGGGAATCGACCGTCCAAGCCGAAGTTTGGACTGGTTCAACAAGCAGTCTCCCGATTAGTCTAACCATCTTGCCGTCAAATGCTTCGCCGTGCACGTCTGGTCATTGCTGATACAGATCGAGTCGTGCAAGTCGGCGCGCCGATCCGGATGACGCATTCCGTCTTATGTGGTGAATTGAGCGCGCCCAGAGCCGAATGCAGGTCACCGACTTCCGCGTCATGCGGATCCACTTGCAGACGCCGCCGGCTCGTCCCGTGGCTAGGGGGTTCTCCTCCCAGGCTTGACGCAAGGGCGCTTGTTACCAGCAATTCAAGACAATGACCGAGGATTGCTCTGAATTGGGACGAAGAGGGTGGACGTCATCTTCGTTGGGGCGGGAGTTAGATTGGCTCCGATCGGCGTTCGAGCAAGTCCCCGAAGTGGCCGCAGATGTGCCAGCAGTGCGGGGCGAGGATAGCGCCGGTGCGGAAGTGCTTGATGGCAGGCGCTGGAAATTGGTCTGCTCATGCGCGAGGCACTTGCGCGCCTCATCGCAGGTAGCCGCGTGCTCGCGGAGGGAGGCGAGGGTCGCTTCGATGCACCCTGCGTCGGTATCGCCAATTGATCGAACTGGGCTAGGTATTTGACTCCACACACCCCAATATATTGTGGTTTGGCGTATGCATCTCGCTCCACACGGCAGGGGCTCAGGCACATCTTGGAGGCCTATACCGGCCGTCCCTGACACCTCATAGCGGCACGATTGGCTAACTCGAGCGGTTCCGTGTCGAGGATCCGGCCGATCCGCCCGAAAAGCGCGGGAACACGAGCGCGTCCAGCGGCCTTAGCTGGACTGGGAGCTGAACTAGGTATTCGCGACATCCCACACAGTGGAGAACCGTGTCCCCGACCCAACCAAGCTTCGAGGGATGCTCGCTATCGACTGCAACCACAAAACGTAGCGGTGTGTGTGGAGTCAAATACCTAGCCCTGTGCACATTTATCGAGAACGAAACGTCCAGTCCTGGCGGGTCGGAGAGACGGGAACCGAGGATCGCCGTGCCCATCGGACAGGCTCGCAGCCCCTTGCCACGACTGTCTGCCATCCTGAATTCAGACAATAAGATAGCCCTATGCATACCCCCATCAGCGTATTTGCACGGTCCACATCGGAGGAAGGTAGAAGCGTGGAACGCGACCTGCGGAAACTGATCGATGATCACCGGTTCCGGCAATACCATGAGGAGTTCCTGAAGCCAAGGGAATTCAACACGTTCGATGTCCTCCGGTACGCGGATTACGAGATTCGCCACAGCAACGTGCTGGCCTGGCTGCTTAAGCCTGCTGAGACGCACGGTATCGGCGGAGAATTCCTGGAATGGTTCGTGAAGCACGTCAATGAACGGCTGTCGGCAGCAAATGTAGAGCCTCTTCCCGCAAGGGACTTCCAGGCGGCGAATGTCGTTGTCGAGAGAGAGCTGGACTACGTCGATATCACTGTTTTCCTCGAGAAAGAGAAGTGTTTGATCGCCATCGAGAACAAGACAGTACTTGCGTCTGCCGAACACCATGAACAGGTCAGGAGCTACGAGCAGATGCTACGTGGCAAGTACAAGGACCACACGGTGAAGAGCGTCCTGTTGACTTCCTCGCCAGACGGAAGCTCGGATTCCCCGGGAATTGCCCATGTTGGTTGGGAGTCCGTCCTTAAAGCCATCCGTTCGTTCCATGAGAAGGGGAAGTTCCGCTCTCGTGGAGCAAGTGAGTTCGTCAGACAATACCTCGACTTGCTCGAAAGGTGGCTTCGCCCCGCGGAAGGCGAGGGCCTCAAGATGCTTCTCGACGAACATCACTCCATCTTGAAGTCGATGCGTCAGATCCTGGAAAGTGACGACGACGAGGGCGTCGCAGGGATGGTGCCGGAGGATCGGAAAGACTACCGCGACGCGCTTGTAAGGCTGGTCAGGGAATCCAGACAGGATCCGAAGCAACTGCGATGGGCAGTGGCATGCTACTTGAGGGACTTGGGCTTTACGGTCAAGCTCACCCACAATTCGAAGCCGACTTATTGGGCAAATTGGACAGACGCGAACCTAGCCAAAGCCGCTCGGAGCCTCGGCGGCAAGGATGACTCCCTCCAGTGGGGGATGACATTCACGTATCACGAAGTCCGCGTGGGCTTCTATCTTTACCAAGAGAGCCCAGGGGAGCAAGAGGGGCACTCACCAATGGGCTGGCTCAAGAGCTTCATACAAGCGACGCCGATAAACAGACAGGAGCCAAACAAATACCCCATGAGCGACAACGGCTACGGCTGGTTTCAGATTTGCGACGAAGTGCTCCTATCCAACGACGGACTTGCCGACTTGTCAGGTTTGGAGGTCAACAACGAAGTGTTTCGAAGACTGAAGGACTTCATGGATTCGGACGAGTCGGAGTACAGACGCATTGATGACTACATCAAGTGCCTAGCCTTCAGGCCCTACGATTCGGCATCCAAACCGGGGGACTCACCATAGCGAGGGATTGAATTGCCGCTCGATCGGCGAGGCCAGCCACCCATAAGCGCTACCAGGGCCATTTCTTGTCTGAATTCAGGGTAGTAGACAGTCGTGGCAGGGGGCCGTGCGAGCCTGTCCGCTAGGCACGGCAATCCTCGGTTCCCGTCTCTCCGACTCGCCAGGGCTGGACGTGGGAGCTGAACTAGGTATTCGCGACATCCCACACAGTGGAGAACCGTGTCCCCGACCCAACCAAGCTTCGGGGAATGCTCGCTATCGACTTCAACCACAATATGTAGCGGTGTGTGGAGTCAAGCACCTGGCCCTGTGATCGAAAATGAATCTGGTTCGATGTGAAAATTCAATCTCCAAATATTACATTGCCGAACTAGTGTTATATTTTGCTCTAATTGCTGGGACTCTTAGGGTATTGATAAATCGAATTTTCCGTAATTTCTATGATTTGTCTTGGGCTAACATCATGGAATTCTTGAACCTGTCCGGTAGTCGGCCATCGGATTTCTAGCGTCTCGATGCGCGAGGACTTGCCAAGGCCGATCTGCTGCCGAAGCGAGTTCGCGCCGAAGCTTCCTCCGCTGTTCACCCATCTGTACACCGACCGCCTGGTGCCCCCTTCTTCGATCTCGGCCCGAATCCTGGCGCCGATCGCCGAGCGATTGGATTCCATTCCCTCGAGCTTGACGACAATCCAATTGTTGTCTGAGCCGGGGTTTTCGAACAGGGCGTTGCTGTAGCTGTCGCCGGCGTACGCTCCGCCGAGTTCGACGAAGATGTCCTGGTCGCCGTCGTGATCAAAGTCCAGGAAGGCAACGCCGTGGCCTTTCTGCAAGTGGCCAGCTCCTGCGGACATCGTGACATCTGCGAATCGTCTCCCTCGGTCATTCCGAAACAGCAGATTCGGCATCAAACCCTCGTACGCCGGGTAGCCCGTTCCGAGGTAAAAGTCCAGATAGCCGTCGTTGTCGATGTCACCGAAGTTTGCGCCCATCGGTTGCGTAATGCGCGTCAGCCCTGCCAGCCTTCCGATCTCTTCGAAGCCACCCGCGCTTTTCCCCCGGTAGATCCGGTCGAGTTCCGTATTCATCGCAGGGAGACCCATATGTTCCGCTGCGACGTCTCGTACATCCCACTCGTATCCTGAAACGAACAGGTCCAGGATCCCGTCGTTGTCGAAGTCCCAGAACCAAGCCGGAAAGCTCTTCATTGGGAGTTCTACGCCGAGGTCGAATGCGACATCGTCGAACGTTCCGTCGCCGTTGTTGCGGTAGAGCCTGTTTAGGCCGCCAAAGTTCGAGACATATAGGTCCGGGAAACCGTCCTGGTTGAAGTCGCCCCAGACCGCAGCCTTGGCGAAGTCGTCGTTCGTCACGCCGGCCTGGACCGCGGTGTCGACAAACGTGCCGTCTCCCTTGTTTTGGAAGAGCTGGCTTGGAAAATGCTCGTTGCCGACAAAGAGATCGACATCGCCGTCGTTGTCGTAGTCTGCCCACGCAGCGGCTTGCGTCGGATAGTGCCGGTCGGCAAGCCCGGCTCCCTTGGTGACGTCTCTGAATCGTCCCGTTCCGTCATTGTTCAAAAGCGAGTTCGGGTAGCTCAGCCCAGCTTCCTCCAGCCATGCCCCCCGCATCACGAACACGTCCAAGTCGCCGTCGTTGTCGTAGTCGGCCTGAATCAAGTTCAGTCCTCCGTACAAGCCGGTGAGCCCGGCTTTCGCGGTCTCGTCAGTGAAAAGGCCCCCGCCGTTCCGGAAATACCGCAGCTGTCCGTGAGGACTCCAGTCGGAGACCACGATATCGAGCCATCCGTCACCGTCAAGATCGTCTGCGATCACGCCGCCGCTCAGGCTCAACGTCCCGAGACCCACTTCGGTTGCGACGTTTCGAAACGGCCTCCCGCCTGCTTCGGATCCGAAGCTCTCCGGGGGTATCAGCAGATGGGATGGCACCTCGTCCGGGTACTGGCCCAGCGTCATGAAGGCTAGGTTCAGCAGCCAGCGCGCCTCGATGTACCTAGGTCGCCTGTCCAAGATGGCTGTCAGATGACGAATGGCCTCCTGCGAATAGCTTGGATCCCGATGCACACCGCCATCCCGGATTGGCAGGATGCAGCTCCTCGGATCCGCGTGGGCCAGGCAGTTTTGGGCTTCGCCCATGCGCATGTACGCGACGGCCAGCTGGAAGGCGGCCTCGGTGCCAGCCTCGCCCGAGAGTTCGTAGCTCTCCTTCAGGTGCTCTATCGCGTGCTCGTTGTTCCCCAGCCGCAACTCGTCCTTGCCCAGAGCGAGTCGCAAGCGTGCCTCCAGACCGGGTTGCGTGCCGGGGGGCAGGGCTCGCAACTCTTCGCGTACCCCTGCCAGGACGTCGCGCCCGGTGTAAATGTTCGCGACCTGACTGCTGTCGCGCACGGCCTCAAGTGCGTCGAGCATCCATGCGTGGCTGTCATTGGGCCGGAGCTGAACGGACGGAGTGTCAGTTGTTACGGAATTGTCAGGCCTGGCCTGCTGGGCTGACACTCCGATGGGGGCGAGCAAGCAGCCCACGAACGCCATCAGGGCCAAGGCGGCTTTCCGCCGAAGGTTCCGCATAGTCGGATCGGGACTTGTCAACAATACCGGACCGCGCCGAGGCCATGCTACCAGACGCGTCCGAAAACCCCGAGGGTGGAAGCTGTCCGAGGCAGGTGCCTTCGGTGCAGTCGACCTGCCACCGCGGCCTGCCGAGAAGCCGCTCGCCCGTGGTCCTCCCAACACAGTGGGCCACCGGCGCTACGTCACGTCGTTATCATTGCAATGGCACAGTTCACGGCCCAGCCTTTACAAAGCTCGGCGAGGTGCCATCAGCGACCATGAGTAGCTTGAAACCGAGATTCAACCCCACCACGGCAAGTCGTGCGCTCGTCTTGCTCGTTGTAACTGTCGGGTCCCTCGCGGCCCACGAGTTTCCGACATCGCCTCCACCCAGAAACGATATTGTCGTAGAAAACCGTGTGGCGATCCCCATGCGCGACGGAGTGGTCCTATTTGCCGACGTGTATCGGCCAGCAGGCGACAGCAAGCACCCGGTGATCGTCTCTCGCACGCCGTACTCGACCGAACGCTCTCCGAACTCCTACTCTGCGGCGGTCTACTTCTCGCGCCGCGGCTACGTATACGTCTATCAGGACGTTCGCGGCAGGCACGAGTCCGAAGGTAGCTGGGAACCGTTCCGAGATGACATCGAGGATGGTTACGACACGATCGAGTGGGCAGCCAAGCAAGCTTGGTCAAATGGCAAGGTCGGCATGGAAGGAGGTTCCTATCTCGGCCATGTCCAGTGGAGGGCTGCGCAAGCGAAGCCGCCGCATCTGGTGACGATCTTCCCTCGCGTGGCGTCGACGAGCATCTATCACGATTGGATTACGGTCAACGGGGGATGGCGTCTGGCCTTTAACTTCGGATGGGGGCCGGTCCGGCAGGAATCGCGCATCATGCAGAACCCGGGCCCGCACGCGATGGACGGAGGGCCGGAAGGCATTGCCTACGACAAGGTCGTCTGGCACCTGCCGCTCGATGAAATGCAAGCGCTCGTCGGCCGCGACGCCCAGTTCTACAAGGACTGGCTGGCACATCCCGACTATGACGACTACTGGCGTCTGCTGAATGTCGAAGAGCGCTTCGACACGATCTCCGTCCCGGTCCACACGATGGGCGGCTTCTTCGACATCTTCGCCCAAGGGACCCTGCGGGGTTACACCGGAGTCAGCACTCTGGGCGGCACCCAGGTAGCGCGCGAGGGGAGCCACATGGTGATCGGCCCCTGGGAGCATGGCGTTTCCCAGACGGTTGGCGAGATGGATTGGGGCCAGTCCGCTGAGATCGATACCAACGCGCTAGCGCTTCGGTGGTTCGACTACTGGCTCAAGGGAATCGAGAACGGGTTGTCTGACGAGCCACCCGTCAAGATCTTCGTGATGGGCAGGAACGAGTGGCGCTATGAGAACGAATACCCGCTGGCTCGCACGAGGTACGTACCGCTCTACCTGCACAGCGAAGGCAACGCCAACGGTTCGCGTGGCGACGGGCTCTTGTCCTGGCAGAAACTGAACGCGGAATCCGAGCAGGACAGTTACATTTACGATCCTGGAAACCCCGTTCCCAGCCTCGGAGGAGCAAACTGCTGCGGCGTCGCGACGTCCTCAGGCGCAAGGGACCAGCGACCGATCGAGCATCGTGCGGACGTGCTCGTCTACACCACCGAGATTCTCTCGGCACCCCTCGAAGCTGTCGGGCCAGTGAAACTCGTTCTCCATGCGTCCTCGAGCGCAGTCGACACAGATTTCGTGGCCAAGCTGATCGACGTGTATCCGGACGGGCGCTCGATCAACGTCGCCGAGGGGATTCTCCGGGCCCGTCACCGGGAGGGCATGGACCGGCAAGTGCTTATGGTTCCGGGCCAAGCCTACGAGATGGCGGTCGACATGATCGGCACTGCCAACCTGTTTCAAGCGGGGCATCGCATCCGCGTTCATGTCACGAGCAGCCATTTTCCGCAGTTCGCAAGGAACCTGAACAATGATGAGCCGTACGGGACCAGCGGGTCGTATGTCGTTGCCGAACAGACCGTGTACCACTCGCCGACCAAGCCGTCGCATATTCTCCTGCCGGTCGTGGGTCCGTAGAGTGAAATCGTTGCGACTTCGACTCTAGTCCGTCGTTGGAATGGACGCTGGCCACTGTCGATCGTCGCGGGCTGTCGCGGATGAAATCGGTTCCGTACTATGAGTACCGAGTGATGCCGCGCGTGCCAACCTGGCTGCTGGCGGTGGTCTGTTCGGCTTCCTTGCAACCCGCGGCCCAGGCGGCTGCCGACGCAACAGGCGTCGCCAATGCGATACGACCGGCAGGCTCGATACGCACGGCAACCTTCGTGGGGATGGAATTGCCGTACGAGGTTGTCGACGGAATGGCCGTCCAAGCTGCCGACATGATTCTGGGGCGGATCGAGGATTTCGAGTCCCCCTCGCGCCAGGCACGGCCTGTGAATGCCACGCATCGCGCATGGCCAGCGCGACGCGACCTGGCTACGGTCGAGACGCAGCTTCTCTGGCTCGAAGGCAGCATTCCATATGGCATCCACGATGAAGTCGAGGACTAGCAGCGCGCCAACGTTCTCGAAGCGATTGGTGAATGTAACGAAAAAACCGTGACGCTGGTAGCGGGCCCAACCCTTACCAGGACCCTTTCATGAACCCTGATACCCTTTCTCCCATGGCTTGGATCGCTCGCACGGTCGCACTTGCGCTGTGCTTCTTCTCGGTCGCTTGGGCGGCAGACTGGCCAGGCTTTCGTGGTCCGACGCGACAGGGAGTTTCGTCGGAACGCGGCCTGCCACTGCACTGGGCTCAGGACGGCAGCGTGCTCTGGAAGACGCCAATGGCCGGGAGCGCGTGGTCGTCTCCGATCGTCTGGGAAGACCGCATCTTCCTCACAACCGCCGTAGACGGCGGCTCGTCCTGCCATGTGCTCTCGCTCGACGCCCGGACAGGAAGTGTCCTGTGGGACAAGCACGTTTTCGATCAGCAGACGCTGACGAAGAGAAGGCAGAATTCCTATGCTTCGCCGACACCAGTTACCGACGGCCAGAGCGTATTCGCGGTGTTCGCCGACGGCAGCATCGTCGCCCTCGATTTCGACGGCAAGGTGCTGTGGCGGAATCGCGACTTTGATTTCTTTTCCGAGCATGGCCTCGGAGCTTCACCAATCCTCTACAAGAACCTGCTTATCATGGCGTTCGACCCTTCAAGCCGGACGGGCCGCGAGGAAAAGATCGGCTGGAAGGTTCCCTGGGAGGGCGCTGCAATCTGGGCGCTCGAGAAAGAGACGGGCGAACTCGTCTGGGAAGCAAAGCGCGGGCCATCGCGGCTTGCCCACGTCACTCCCAACCTGATGCAGGTCGATGGAATGGCACAACTGATCTCGGCAGCGGGCGACGTGATTCAAGGCTTTGACCCGGAGTCTGGCAAGCGGCTGTGGTCCGTCTACGCCCAAGGCGAGGGCGTGGCGCCCTCGATCGTTGTTGGGGGCGGCCTGGCATACTCCATCTCGGGCTTCGAGGCGACCGCAATTCGCGCCGTCGCTCCAGGCGGCAAGGTCGTTTGGGAGCAAACGCGCTCCGCATCGCACATCCCATCGATGATCTATGACGCCGGGCTGCTCTACAACATTCACGAGAATGGCGTGGCAACATGCATGGACGCGGAAACGGGCGAAGTCATCTGGCAGGAGCGTGTCGGCGGAAAGCATTGGGCGTCCCCTGTGCTCGCCGAAGGGCGAATCCATTTCCTGTCGGAGGAGGGCGAGACCACAGTGATCCAGGCAGGTCGTGAATACAACGAGCTAGCTCGCAACCGCCTGGACGAACACACGCAAGCATCGATGGCGGTGTCCGGCGGACGCTTCTACATCCGCACCGCGGACCACCTTTGGGCGATCGGTTCCGACTGAACGTACAGGTCCGCGAGGGCCTCGACCTAACGCTGGCCGCCGCGTTCAATCACCCCGACGCTTTCTATGCGGACTGGCGGTTGATGACATCCCTGAGCGCCCGCATGTATCCCACCGTGTAGGCTGTGCTGCTGTCGCCCATCGGCTTCATCCCGGGAACATGATCGGGAACGATGACGCCGTTGAAGTCTGCTCTTCGCAACTCCCGAAGCGCTTGGATCATGTCGATGTAGCCGTCGTCGACGAAGGTTTCGGTGAACCGCGGCATGGGCTGGTCCACGTTGCGATAGTGCACTTTGAAGATCTTTCCCTGGGGTGCGAACTCGCGGATCATCTCGATCACTGACTTGCCGGTGCTCTCTCCCCCTTCCGCCCACGTGCCCATGCAAAAGCAGAACCCGAAGTTTGGGCTGTCGGTGATCTCGAGAGCACGCCGGTAGCCCTCGTAGTTGCGAAACACTCGCGCCACGCCGCCAAGGGATGGCAACGGCGGATCATCGGGGTGAAGACCGATACGTACTCCAGCGTCTTCAGCGACCGGGACGACGGCCTTCGCAAACCTCGTGAACGACTTCCAGATCTCGGCCTCCGAATAGCTCCGATCGTGCGAAAGCGGAAAGCTGTTCGCTACGTTCGCATCAAAATGTCGTGCCCTTAGCCCGCGTGTCGGAACACGCGCCGTCACCCCGTAGCGCAGACGAAGGTTCGCCATATGGCCGTAGGTTGTGTACGGAATCCCCGCCTTGCCTGCGTCACGCAGAAACTGCCGGTACAACTCCAGCTTCTCTTCGACCCCGGGTAGCCCCAGGACGATGACTGGATCACAATGCAGCCCGACGACGTTTACGTTCAGCAAACGCACGCCATGTTCCTCCATCCGCTCCTTTACGCGAGCCATCCAGTCGTAGCTGACTTCTCCCAGGCGCGCCAGAATGCTGCCGTACTCGATGCCCGACATGCGATAGAAATCAAAGACCCCTTGCTCGGGCTCAGCTGGAAAGCGATGACCGATCCCGATCCCCGCGCCCGGCGCAAACGGGTCTGCCGGCGCCAACTCCAACGGCTCCGTATCGGGCCGGTCCATCCAGTCCTGTGCCTCCGGCGCTTCTGTGCCCGGGACCAAGGGATCCCAGCGGTATTGCTGCTGAGCTGCAGCGGGCGCGAGTCGAATCGCAGTCCCGGTTAGCGCCGCGTTCCCAAAATCTCGCCTCGTCACTCTCATCGCGTCACCCCCTCGCATTGATCTCCACATCCATCGGGGCGTTCGACCGCTTCATCCCGTAGAGACTGCGTGGTGTCGACCCCATGATTCAATTCGTGCACTGGACACCCGGCCCGGTCCAAGAGCCAGTGCCTCGGCATGGCTGAACTGATCTCGATCTCCTTCGCTCCGACCACCTCGGCGATTGTCGAAACCTTCATGCCAACAAATTCCATGACATCTTCTGGACCGTTCAGCCTCACCGCGCGGCTGCTTGCTTCGCGCAGGACAACGACCGCCTCTGCGCTTCGCGCGCAACGGCACTCACGATCGCACTCTTCTCGCCCGCCCCGTGGCACTCGGCCGCAATGTCGTGCTCATTCTATTGCAGGCGCATTCGCTGTTGTGTGAAGACCGGGCGATTCAAGGTTTAGACTCGAAGGCGCTCAAGCATTGTTCGCGAGCTGATTTGATGCCCCTGGATCGACGTGCCTTTGTTGGTTTGCTGGCGGGGACTCCCGCCCTGCGGGCGCAAGGCCCGGAGGTGGAGGTTCGCATCGATCTCGGCCAGGAAACAGCCACGATCAGCCCATTGATTTACGGACACTTCGCCGAACACATCGGACGAGTGATCTACGAAGGTGCGTGGGTCGGCGTCGATTCACCAATTCCGAACCAAGGCGGCTTGCGACTCGATTCGCTGCAGGCCCTGAAGCGGCTGCGGCCCGCCGTGATCCGCTGGCCAGGCGGCTGCTTTGCTGACACGTATCACTGGGAGGACGGGGTCGGACCCGTTGAGGATCGCCCAACCCGGCGGAATCACTGGTGGCAGCGCGACGAGCCCAACTCCTTCGGAACGGCCGAATACATCTAGACAAGGTGTTGTGCCATTGACACTGACGGAGTGGGCCCGTAAGCTGTGGTTCCGGGGGCGGAAATCGGCAAACAGCACCAGCAATTGACCAAGCGGTCGCACCAAGTCTGATGCAAGCCCCGCAAGCCCGAAATGGAGGGCCGCACAATGGCATCTACTAGCGGACGAGATGTGGCTGACACACAAGGATCGGAAGGGGATTTCGAGTCCCTCCTGGAGCACCAGAGGGAACCCTCGAGACTCGGGCCCTATGGAGATCATCGCAGCAGGAATAGCATGACACGAGTAAACTTACACGCCGAACCAGCCATGGCGCAAGTGAGCCGCCGGGGCTTCCTTGGGCTCGCAGCGGCCCTCGTTACCTCGAGCGAGGGGGCTGCCGCGCAGCAGCCGTGGCCGGTGGAGCCGGATCTCGAGATCACGGACGTGCGGGTCGTAAGGACACGCCCGACCAATCCCCTGCCTTCGTACGAACCGACCCCGGGTTCGTACTGGACCACCCGCGAGGCGGCCCGGCCCATCGAGATTCACCGGGAGTACACCGGAAAGCGTGGTCCTGGGTCCAAGTGGATGCCCGGCAGGTCCCTCGGCGGCGTCACCGTCGAGGTCAGCACGAACAAGGGACTGAAGGGCTACGGCCGGGCTGGCTCGGCGGCCGGGCCTTTCGTTGAGCCCGCCCTGAAAAGACTGCTGGTCGGCAAGAACCCGCTGGATGTCGAGCGTCTTTGGGACGTGATGTGGCGCGCGACGGTGTTTTATGGGCGCGCAGGGGCGGTGGTGCATGCCATCAGCGGGGCGGACCTCGCCTTGTGGGACCTTGCCGGCAAGGCGTTCGGCGTCCCGGTGTACAAGCTGGCGGGAGGAAGGACCTGGGAACGCGTTCCGTGCTACGCAACAGGAAATGACGTCGAGCAGAGCCTCGAGTTTGGCTACACGAAAGTGAAGCTGGCGCTCCAGTACGGCCCGGCGGACGGACGCGGGGGACTCAAGAAGAACGTCGAGCACGTCAAGCGCACGCGCGAGCTCATGGGTCCCGACGGCGAGATCATGATCGATTGCTGGATGGCTCTGACCGAGGCGTATACGATCCAGCTGGCCGAAGCCCTGGAACCGTATCGGGTCTATTGGCTCGAGGAAGTGCTGCTGCCGGACGAGTATGAAGGCTTCGGGCGCCTGAACTCCCAGATCACCTCGACATTCCTTGCCACGGGCGAACACGAGTACACGCGCTACGGGTTCGGCCGCCTAGCACACTACGAGGCGGTCGACATCTGGCAGCCGGACATCGGCTGGTGCGGCGGGATGAGCGAGATGCGGAAGATCGGCGCGATGGCGCTGGAGCGAGGGATTCCTCTGGTTCCGCACGCCGGAGGCTCCGTCGAGTGCGTCCACTACCTCGCTACCCTGCCCCAGCTGACTTGGGCAGAGACCACGATTCCCGCCCCAGGTGGCCCGGAGCGGGTTTACGAGATGTTTGCCGAGCAGCGTCACATGAGCCGCGGGCCGGAAGGCGTGTACATCCAACCCTCTGAAGAGCCCGGCTTCGGCTGGGACTTTGAGGTCGAAGCCTGACTCGCTGCAAGTTCCCCGCCGATGTCCCCTGTCGAGGACGTTGGGGTTCCGGCGTGGACTCCCTTGTTCAGCAAGGCCGGGGTGACCACGTTGCGGTCGTTCCACGGCAGGTCCACGACGTGCTCCCTCCGCACGCAAAACGCCGACGGCTCAGTAAATCAATTTCAGGCCGAATTGCAGCGTCTTCGCTGCCCGAGCGCTGTTCCACACGCCGAAGGCCGGGTGACTGCGGTTGTTAACGAATCGCTGGAACTGGGTGTGGTTGAAGGCGTTGAAGAATTCCGTTCGAAATTGGAATCGGAACTTCTCGGCCACCGTGAAGTTCTTGAAGACACCTACGTCCCAGTTGTTCAAGGCGGCGTCGCGAATGATGTTGCGGCCGCTGTTGCCGAAAGTGCCTCGTGCGGGAATAGCGAAAGCGTCACGATTCAGCGCCATACGCTGTGTGCCGCCCCGTTCAAAACCGGCTGGGAACGGATCGCCCACCACATCGGCTCGCTGGTTGCCGGCCCCCACGTTGGCGCGGTCGCCCGAGATGACGACAGGCCAAGGATTGCCGGATTGCGCTTGAAAGATCCCGTTCACCTGCCAGCCGCCGAGAATGTGACTCAACGGTCCCGACCGCAGGTAGGCCCCCCCTTTGCCAAATGGCAAATTGTACAGCCAGCTCACGACGAAGCGGTGCGGCACGTCGAAGAACGACAGGCCCTTCTCACCGTCAAGGTTGTTGGAATTCTGCGGAAAGTTCGGCTGAGAACCGATGTTTCCCGCATACGAGGAATTGTCAATCATCTTCGAGAAGGTGTACGCGGCCAGGAACGACATGCCGTTGTCGAATTGCCGTTCCAGGCGCGTTATCAGCGAATGATAGTCGGAGTAGCCGGTTCGGTCGAAGAACCCCATGTTTGACGCGAACGCAGGATAAGGGACGCGCGTGCGGATCGGCGTAGGGTTCGTAGGATCGGCGTCAGGGATTGCCTGGTTGATGTGTCTGCGTTGATCGAGTTGCGTCCCCTTATTGCCCATGTACCCGATCTCGAATGCGAGATTGCGGGCAAGCTCGCGCTGGATGTTAAAGCTCCACTGCTGCAAGTAGCCCATCGGCAGATCCTCCGAAAGCGACGATACGCTCGCAAAGCCGGCCGGTTGGGCCGCAGGGAACAGGTCGGACCAGAAAATGTTGGGGTTGGTAACGTCGTTTCTGATGCTCTGCTTCACGACGTGCGGGGTGTTGCCGATGCTCATGATGTTGTTGTTTTCATTGGGCGCCTCGATAAAGATGCCATAGCTTCCTCGAAGCACCGTGCGGTTGCCGCCGAAGGGGCGCCAGGCGAACCCAAATCGCGGAACGAAGTTGTTGCGATCGGGCTTGTAGAGGCCCTTGCGGGCCAGCGGATCGCCCGTCTCGCTGGGCAGAAACCCCTCGCCCGGCACGAAATACTCCGCCGCCGCCGGATAGATGATGCGGCCACCAGGGAAGCCAATGTCGAACAACGAAATGCGGCCGCGGGTATTCTCGAACGGTTCGGCGAACTCGTAACGCAACCCAAGGCTGAGCGTCAATTTCGGCGACACCCTCCAATCGTCTTGCACGAAACCCATCCAGAAGTTGCTGAGGTTTACGCCGTCCGCCCCAGGGGGCGCGGTTGAACCTGCGGAGCGAGCCAGTCCGAGCAAGTAGTCTCCGATCGAGTCGCCACTGAAAGTCCCCGTGAAGGCAAAGCTCCCGTTCGTGGCCCCGATGTTGCGGATGTCGAACATTACATGGCGGATATCGACTCCGAATTTGAGCGTGTGGGCTCCGGTGACGTAGGTGACGTTGTCGACCCACGAGAATGTTTCCATCCGCTGCGTGATCCAGGATGATGCGTTGAAGGCGGTGAAGCCCGTGATTCTGACCGCAGGAATCCCATTAGCATCCGGAACTTCTCCGCTGAGCAAGTTCTTTAGCCCTAATTCGCGGGCGAAATTCCGCTGGGTCGCACCGGCGATCAGGGGGTTGGCAATGAGCCGGTGCATGGAGTAGCTCGCTCGAAACTCGTTAATGATCCGAGGTCCGACGATCCAATTCAAGCCCGCCACGGCGTTGTGCTGATTCTGGTCGATGTTTCGATCAAGAAACTCGTTGAGCCCCAGCCTGTGTGTGATCGGGTCATTCGAGGTATAGCGCACGAAACCATTGACGCTCTGGCTGAAGTGGGCATCGCCCTTGGCGGTCCATTGGCCACGGTCGTTTGGAGCGCTAACGGCCTTGACGACGTTACGTCCCCGGCCAAAGGTGCCCAACGGATCCTCCGTGGCGGGGATGAATTCTTGGTAGTCCACGGAAAGCCGATTGATTCGAGAGGCGGGGATCTGCTTGTTCGGAAACGGATCGCGTGTGATCGGATCGCGAACCGCGGCACGTCGGCCCGAGAGATCGCCCGTGAATTCCGTCATCGTCGGCACTCCCCCAAACAGGGTGCTTGGAGCGCGCTGGCGCAGGCCTTCGTAGTTGAACAGAGCGAAAACACGATCTTTGATTACTGGCACACCGACTGTGCCGCCGAACTGATTGCGCCGGAAGGCGGGTTTCTGGCGATCGAAGAAGTTCCGTGCCTGAATCTTGTCGTTGCGGACGAACTCAAACAGCGTGAAGCGCACGTCATTGGTTCCCGATCGAGTGACGACGTTGATCTGTGCCGCCCCGCGACCGTACTCGGCGTTGAAAGTGTTCCGTTGGATCTTGAACTCCTGTATCAAGTCAATCGACGGATTCACGTAAGTCACATTGGCGTTGACATTGGTATTGGTGGCGCCGTCGAGCATGAAGCTGTTGCTCAGCCCGCGCGTCCCGGCTACTGAGAATCTCCCGCCCGAGCCCGGGGGCGCCGCAATGACCCCCGGCCCGAGGACGGCGAGCTGCCGGAAGTCCCGCCCGTTCAGCGGTAGCTCGACGATGCGAGCGTTGTCTACGACGGTTCCCTGCGAAGCCGTTTCGGTCTCGATCAACGGAGCCATCGCCGTGATTTCCACCGTTTCCGTCACCTCGCCGACGGTCAGGCTAACGTCAAGCCGCAGGCGTTGGTCCACTTGGAGGATTTGACCGGCCCGGACCGTGCGCCTAAAACCGTCGGCCGTGAAGGAGATGTCATAGGCGCCGACTGGCAACGCTGGCGCCTCAAAGTTCCCGACTGCATTGGTCTGCAAGACTCTGACTGCGTTCGTGGCGTTGTTGAGGATCGTCACCTCCGCTGCGGGAATGACTCCGCCGGCGGGATCGGTCACAGCTCCCAGGATCGTGCCGAATAGGCTTTGAGCGTATGAGGCCGCACCGGATGCGACGACGATCACTGCGAAGATGAGAAAGGATTTGGCTTTCATGTCGGACTGCCTCCTGTCGCTGGTCCAAGATTTCCGTTTGGACCGTCGCGCTTCAGCGTAGCCCAGAACTAACGCTCAGCACCGTTCCTGATCCAAGAATTCCTCCTGCCTCTGATTCGCCGGGTGTCCCCGCTTGCAAAGCGGCAATTTCGGAACAGGCAAACGCTTGCGGACGGGATTGGGTCCTGCGGCTGAAGAAACCGCTTACGCACCCGAAAAGGGGGGTGCTAGCCAAATCCGAGGGCTAGCAAAGCCCGTGGCGCTCACCGAACCAAGATGCCGCGCTGTGGCGGCACGGAGTCGCGGCCCCATCCTACCGGCGGCACGCTGGGATTTAGAAAAACAGCCGCAGGCCCATCTGCATGATGCGATTGCCGTGCTTGCCGCTCACGCCGCCGAACACCGGCGAATCCGGATCGGCAATCAGGCTGCCGTAATTCGCGTGGTTGAAGAAGTTGAGCGCCTCCACCCGCAAGTTGAAGTAGACGTCCTCGCTCACGTGGAAGTCCTTCATGATCGTGGCGTCAGTTTCGAACCGGCCGGGATTGCGCACGTCCGGATAGATATAGGGCAAGTTTCCGAATGTGTAATCCGCCGTTCGCACGTAGGCGCCCCGATTGAAAGCTCCTTGTGGCCCCCCCTCCGCAAAAGCGCCTTGGACCACGAGCGCACTCGAATCGTTGCGGCTCGAGTTCCTATAGTCCCCGTCGGCGGACCACCGCACCGCCGCGTTGGGAGCAGTCACGGCGCCGCTCACCGTCGGAACCCGAAGCGGCGTGCCTTGGGGCCAGAACGTCGACACGCCGGCTACAGCCCAGCCGCCGACGATCGCGTCGAGAATCTTGGCCCCGGTCGAACTCGGCGAAGAGAAGAGCCGCCGTCCCCTGCCGATCGGCAATTCGTAAATATAGTTGAACAAGAAGGCATGCGGGCTCTCGTGCAGCGCTGGACCGTACAACTCGTCGAGGTCTTGCGGGTTGTGCAGGCTGCGGCCGAAGAAGTTGCGCATCCGCCGCATGTCCCTGGTGCCGCCGTTAGTCCTGGTGCGGCGGTATGCGTAGGAGGCGTCCAGCATCAGTCCTTCGTACTGCCTGGTCTGCAATTTGAAGTTGAGGAAGGTTGAGTTGATCCGGCCGTTCGTCAGGTAGGCGGGTCCCGCGGAGGTAAAGTGAGGCATCGGCGCCAACAGTCGATACAGCGGCAGGGTCTCCTGAAGGTTGAAGTTCTTCGACCTCCCGAAGAACGGATTCGGAACCGGCTTTAACAAGTCGGGCCCCAGCGAGTAGTACTGCGGGTCGATATTCGTGTACTGATAGAAGGCGCCGCCGCCCGGTGCCACGGGGATCAGACTACTATTGCTGCGGATGCCATTGTATTCAACTGAGGCCACCCAGGCGCTGCTGAGCTCACGTTGCAACGATAGACTCCAAACCGTCTCGAACGGGCTGCCGAGCGGACTGGGGATTCCGGTGCAGATACCGAAGGTCACCGAAATGCATGAACCCAACGTCTCGTTCAGATACTCGTCGTTGTTCGCCGCCGGCGGGAACCACCCCAGGTAGCCGCCGCCGGGGGCGGCCGGGAACGTCCCCAGTCCGTGTTCCCGCCCGATCTCGCTCACCCAGCGCCGTCCATCCAACGTTGCAATCTGGTCGAAGCCGGTGCTGTTGTAGAAATACATTCGCTGGTGCAAGCTGCTTGGCGCCGAACCCTATCCCAGCGTGAACGTAGGCTCCGGCACGGTTGCCGAGGCTTTGAATTGGCTGCACTATTGCAACGGGACCGAAGACACCGGCCCCGCGGGACTGCGACGGAGTCACGGTCAGGCCGAGCCTTACGGCGTCAAGTGGTGGGGCATTGGCAATGAGAACTGGGGCTGTGGCGGTCTTTTTTCTCCGCAGGAGTTCGCACAGCGGTTTCGCCAGTTTGCAGTCTACTTCAAGCGCCTCGGTCTCACCCAGGGATTGGAACTTGTAGCTGCAGGACACAACGCGCCGGGTTGGAACCTGAAGTTCCTGCAAGCCGTCGGGCCGGGGCTGCCCTATCTTGACCACGTCTCTTTCCATCGCTACTTCCGTCGAGGGCACAGTACCGGCTTCACGGACGACGAGTACCTGGAATTGATGCTGGATGTCGTTGACTTCGAGAAGCTGATCCAAGAGTCGTTGCAAGCGATCGACCAAGTGCAACCGCTGCGCGCGCAGATGCGCGTTTTCGGACCGCTCAAGCCCAAGCCGATCGGATTGGTCATCGACGAATGGGGAGCTTGGCACAGTGACCAGGTGATCGAGGACGGTTTTTCACAGCGCGGCGTCATGCGCGAGGCGATTTTCGCGGCATCCTGTCTGAATCTTTTTCACCGCTACGCCGGGCGCATTGCGATGACGAACATCGCGCAAGTCGCGAACTGCTTGCACTCGCTGGTCCTCACGAAGGAATCGAAGATGGCCGTCACTCCGACGTTCCATGTCTACGAGATGTACCGGCCTCATCAGGGTGCGCGAGCGCTCCGGACCGAAATCGAAAAGTCCTCGGTGATCGGCCTCGGAGATCGCACCCAGCCGAGCGTAAGCGTTTCCGCGTCCCGCTCGGGGCGAGAGGTGCTTGTGACGCTGGTCAATCAACACCCCACGGAAACCGTCGACGCTGCCATCGGTCTCACCGGGGGCGACGTCGAAGATGCGACAGGAGAATCTCTTGCGGGGCCAAGCGTACGAGCGGAGAACACAGTAGAAGAACCCTCGACGGTTGTGCCGGAGAACGCTGCGATCCGCCTAGAGGGAGGCGGGCTCTGGGTCCGACTTCCCCCCGGGAGCGTACAAGCGGTCAAGCTGCGGCTGGGCGCAGTGTGACTTCCGGCCTGTCTCGTGCTTCGACGGAGGGTGCATATGCGCCACCCGGAGATGAGTTCTTGATGCTGATCCGATCGTAGCTTTCTGAATTCCACGTCACCGTCGCTACAGCGCTCTTGCGCTATCCGAAGAGCTGAGGTCGGTGTGCCTTGAGGACCATTGCAGGTGAGCACGGAACATCTGCCTGGCTGCGTTCGGCAAAACGGGGCCGGGGGGGGTGATAGCCGGCGGTGGCGCTCCATGGCGGCGCTGGTCCGCGCCGGCGAATCTTGTATTTGCTCATCTTCCGTTTCACGCCGCGCGGCTTGCTCTGGCCCCGGCTCGACGCGCTCCTCGAGAATTTCGTCCCGGACGGCCTGCTCAAGTGGCCGCTTGCGGCCCGCATAGGGGGAAGCGCCGGGATTCTGCATCCGTCGGCGGACAACCCTCACGGCATGTGGGGTTCGGGCTCGCCGACGGTAAGGGATCTAGCCGCCCGGTTGAACTGGACGAGCTCTGGCCGCTATTCCCGGCCGACCGTCTTGGCGTCGGGTCTCGGCCCCGATGCAGGGTAGGGCTCCTTGAACACGGTCTCCTGATCTCCCTGCTCGTCCATCCAGTCTTCTAGCACCGCTTTCAATGCCTCCGCCAGATCCGCGAACTGCGGGTCCGCGGCCAGGTTGTTCTGCTCCAGCCGGTCGGCTGCAAGATCGTACAGCTCCTCGGCGGGGCGTTCAAAGTACTTCTGTACGATCCCGGCGGCGTTCGGATCAGATTCAGCGGCCTTGTCCCAGGAATCCCAGTACGCGCCGGCACCGTCCTTGCGGAGGATGTCGGAGTGGTTGGTGTGGAGGTACGCCGGCAGGAGATTGAGGATGTACTTGTAGCGGCTGGTCCGAACGCTGCGAATCGGGTAGACGTTGAACACTCCGTCACCGCTATGCGTGGTGTAAATGAGTTCCCGGTGCTCCGTGGCCTGCCCGGTCAGCACCTGGGCGAACGATCGTCCGTCAATGTTGTCCGGAACCTCGCCGCCCGCAAGATCGATCAGCGTCGGTAGGAGATCGACCCAGCTCACCATGGCTTTCGTTCGGGTGCGCTGCTCGATATGCCCTTGCCAAGCAACGATCAGCGGAACGCGAATTCCGGCATCGTATAGGTTCCACTTTCCGAAAGGCCACTGACCGCCGTGGTCACTGGTGAAGACGAAAATAACGTCCTCGCCCAGGCGGTCCCGCGACATGTCCATGACCTTGCCGAACTCCTCGTCCAGCCCGGTGATGTCAGAAAGATAGCGAGCCCGATGCGCTCTCGTTTCCGGAGTGTCGATGAAGTATGGAGGCAGCCCGACCTCGTTCGGGTCGTACACGTTGTCCTCCGTCCAAGGCACGTGCGGTCTCCGGTCCCCGACGAGCAGGCAAAGCGGGCCGTCCGATTCCCGGTCCTCGAAGTACTTGGCGACGTTCGCCGCAAGGCCGACTCGCGGCCTGGCATAGAAGTCGAAACCGTACGCTGGCTTCGCGTCGCCGTGAGCGACCTTGCCGAATGCCGCGATCTCGTAGTCCTGGCTCTTCAGTGTCGTGGTGAGGTACGGAACGGCCGGTGCCGGGTAGGTGTGGTTGGCTTCGGCGCCGTTGCGAGCGGGCATCAGGCCGGTCAGGAGCGCGGCTCGACTCGGTGCGCATGCGGGAGACGCTATGAAAGCGTTCTCAAAGGTCATGCCCATAGCGGCTAGCCGCTCGATATTTGGAGTGCGCACGTCCCTGGAACCATAAACAGTGGTGTCGTCACCGCCTAGGTCGTCGGTTAGGAAGACCACGATGTGCGGCTTTGCATGGAGGGCAAGGCTCGAAATCAGGCCGAGCAGGATGGGAAGTAACAGCCGCATGAGTCGATTCTCGTGCCGTCGGAAGCTGGCGATTGCCAGTATATCGGACGTGAAACTGGCCCTCGACGCGGGTCGCCCTTCCCCTCGGGCGACGTCGAATTCATCAATGGACTCGCAGATTACCGGTGCCTCAGGTCCGAATCGCGACAGCGAGCTATTGCTGGAAAAGGAACACTGCCTTCGGTCGAAACGGTGCTTCGGCCAAGTCGGAAGCAGCGCGACTGACGGACCGCATCAAGGGCGCTTGATTGAATCTCTGCTCGATTTCTCCGCTGGGTGCGGCGGCTAGCAGGCGATCTGGCTGTGAATTCCCACTACCTCAACCGACAGGGATCCACTATGAATGCGCGCTTGCGACTATTCTCGGGCCTTTCGAGATCAGTCTTTAAGCGGTGAGGATGGTAGGCGCGCCAGGACTCGAACCTGGGACCCTCTGCTTAGAAGGCAGATGCTCTATCCGACTGAGCTACGCGCCCTCAACTCCCTTCATACTACGGCAGGACCGGTTATCCGGTTGAAAGCACCGTGCTGTCTGGATCAAGGAGAGGGTTGCAGGAATCCAAGTGCAGCCGCCACGACGTAGGCGTTCTCAGTGCATTGGTTGCGTCTTGGCACCGGTTGGCCTATGCTAGCTGACGAATCGTGAGTGATTGGATTCGTCAAAGGATTGCGCGCCGCGAACTCCTGGCATTGAGTTCGCTAGGCCTTGGCAGGATTGCGATTTCGCACCTCCTCGCTCAGGCATCGGATGCCTCGCCGGCCCGGTTTCACAATGACCTGCGAGCCCGGCAAGGCCAGTTTCCCGCACGTGCCAAAGCTGTCATCCAGCTGGTTCAAAACGGCGGCCCCAGCCAGATGGATCTGTTCGATCCCAAACCCCTGCTGGCGAAGCACGCAGGGCAGCCGCATCCGGACGGAGTCGAGATTCACCAGCCTGGCAACAAGAACATTTTGCTGCCGTCTCCATTCGAATTCAAGCGACACGGCGATTGCGGCATGGATGTTTCGGAAGTTCTGCCGCACCAAGCCGAGATCGTCGACAAGCTTTGCTTCATTCGTTCGATGCACACCGAGCACAACAACCACCTCGAGGGGCTGAACATGCTGCTCACGTGCAAGATCTTCCCCGGGAGACCGGTGATGGGCTCGTGGATCAGCTATGCGCTCGGCACCGTGAACCAGAACCTGCCCGCGTACGTTGTGTTGCGTGACCCGAAAGGATACACCATCGGCGGCAAGCAGCTTTGGGCCAACGGCTTCCTGCCCGCGCTATACCAGGGCATCGAATTCAATATGAGCGGATCGCCGGTCCACCATCTGGAACCCGCCGAGCAACTGCCGCCTGGCGTCCAGAAACAGAGCTTGGACTACTTGGCTCAGATCAACAAGCTTCACGTTGAAGGGCGTCCAGGCGAGACTGAGCTCGAATCCCGTATCGAGAACTTCGAGTTGGCAGCTCGCATGCAGGTCGAGGCAATGGATGTCCTTGATATCGAGAGCGAGTCGCCCGCGACGAAGAAACTGTACGGGATCGGCGACCCGGTTCGCGGACCTTACGGCATGCGCTGCCTGATGGCAAGAAGACTAGTCGAGGCCGGCGTCCGGTTCGTGCAGGTCACGACCAAGCCAGGCCAGCCCTGGGATCACCACGACAAGCTCAAACAGAACATGCCCCGGATCTCGACGGAAACTGACCAGGGTGCCGCAGCCCTTGTTCGAGACCTGGACGAAAGGGGAATGCTCGACGAAACCATTGTGATGTGGGCCGGTGAATTCGGCCGGTTGCCGACTACGCAGCGAGATGACGGCCGCGACCACAACCGCAATGCCTTCACGATTTGGTTTGCAGGTGGCGGGTTCCGACCGGGCTTGATCTACGGCCAGACCGACGACTTCGGGTATAAGTCCGTCGTGGATCGCGTGAGCGTGCCCGACGTGATTGCGAGTGTCCTGCATCAGCTCGGCCTGGATCACCGCAAGACAAACTACCCGCACGCAGGGCGACTGGAAACCCCGACCGACGTCACTGTGACAGGTGCGCGAGTCGTCGGCGACCTGCTCTCGAACGAGGTTCGGACAGCATGAGGCTGGGGCTGCTGAGCGGCCTCCTGGCCGCGGCTTTCGCAATCGCAGCGTCAGGGGCGGAGAGCACTCTTGTCTTCGAGCAAGATGTCCAGCCGATCCTCTCGAAGTATTGCCTGACGTGCCATGGCAAGAGTTCTCCTGAACAGGGAGTCGATCTTCGGACAGCTCGGTCGGTGTTGCGAGGAGGGTTTAACGGCCCAGTCGTAGAGAGGGGCTTGCCCGAGGAGAGTCGGTTGTACCAAAAGCTCGCGCAAGGCAAGATGCCGCCGCCAGCGTTCGAGAGCAGTGTCCCGGAAGCGGATGTCGAGACAGTCCGGCGCTGGATCGAAACAGGGGCGCGATCGGACGAGGAAGACGCCGTACCCGAGAAGGCTCGCCTTCAGATCGCTCGATTCGAGCAGGAGATCCAGCCGCTTCTGGAAGAGCGTTGCGTCGCATGCCACGGCGGCACATCCCCTCAATCCGGTCTGGATCTTCGGACCCTTGCATCGACCCTTCGCGGCAGCAACCACGGACCGGTCGTGCTGGAGGGCTTCTCGGAGAAGAGCATTCTCGTGCGTCAGTTGTTGAACGGCGCGATGCCACCCGAGGGGGCCGGCAAGGCACTAACCGATAGCGACATCGAGCTCATCCGCGAATGGATTGACGAGGGGAACTTCGCTGACTACGTCGATCCAGGCGATCTGAGGGACCGGGCTTTCACGGTCGCCGAAGCGGCACCCGTGACTGAGGCAGACCGCCAGCACTGGGCATTTCGACGGCCTGTCTCCGTCCCCCCGCCGAAGATTGGATCCCGCGGCTTGGTTCGGACTCCGATCGACTCCTTCGTCATTGAAAAGCTCGAGCGGCACGGGTTTTCACTTTCAAAGGCCGCGTCTCGGACGACGCTCCTGCGTCGAGCCTACTCTGATCTTTGGGGGTTGCCACCAACTCACGAACAGACGGCACAGTTCCTGTCGGACACGAGTCCGGGCTCCTACGAACGCCTGATCGATCGCCTGCTCGAGTCGCACCAATACGGCCAGCGCTGGGGCCGTTTCTGGCTGGACGCGGCCGGTTACGTTGACACCAAGGGCAAGGACTTTCGAGCTGATCAGGCGACTCTTGCCCCGGGGATGTGGCGGTATAGAGACTATGTCATCGACGCCTTCAACGAGGACAAGCCATGGGATAGATTTCTAACGGAACAATTGGCTGGAGACGAAATCCACGACTGGCGCAATGCCGAGCACTACACGCCCGAAATGCTGGAATCGCTGATCGCGACGGGCTATCTGCGAACGGTCCTGGACGCGACGGACGAAGACCTCTCGGATCGTCCCGCCGATCGCTACGACACGCTGTTTGCTCTGATCGACAAGGTTTCGCGGAGTGCACTTGGGCTGACGCTCTCGTGCGCCCGGTGCCATAGCCACAAGTTCGACCCGATTCCGCAACGAGACTACTACCGCTTCCTGGCACTTCTCTCGGCGGCCTACAATCCAACCGATTGGATACAGCCCAAGAACCGGCTCCTGTACACGGTCTCCGGCTCCGAGAAAGACCGGATCGACAAGCACAACGAGGCTGTCGACACTGAAATCAGGGGCTTGACGGCGCGGCAGGAGGAGATTCGCAAGCCTTATCGAGGAGCGGTTTTCGAGCGGAAGCTTGCGGAGGTGCCGGACGTAGTCCGCACAGACCTACGCGCGGCCCTCGCGGCCCCGGCCGCGGACCGAACCGAGGTCCAGAAGTATCTGATCGAGAAGTTTGGGTTGATCGTCGAAGTCAGCGACGAGGAGATCCTGGCAGAAGCGTCTGCAGAGGACAAGCAGCAATTGGCGGGGCTCCGCGAGGATATCAGCACGTGGAAGGGCTACCGGAACGAACCCGAGCAGGTGCAGGCCCTCTGGGACGGTGCAACGCTTCCGACAATTCGGCTGCTCCAACGCGGTAGCGTGGAATCGCCCGGGCCGGCCGTCAAGCCGGGCTTTCTCTCGGTCTTGTGCAGGCCGGGCGACTCCTGCCTGGCCGCTCCCTCTCCAAACCGGACCGGCGACACGAAGGGATTCCGGCTGGCGCTGGCAGAATGGCTGACTGATCCACAGCACCCTCTGACCGCGCGGGTCATCGTGAACCGCGTTTGGCAACACCACTTCGGCGTGGGCATGGTCGAGACGCCGGACAACTTCGGATCCAACGGCTCGGCTCCTTCGCACCCTGAACTGCTGGACTGGCTGGCCGTCGACTTCGTCAAGCATGGCTGGAAACTCAAGCGACTGCAAAGGATGATCATGCTGTCTAGCGTGTACCGGCAGTCCTCGAAGCGCACTGACAACCCGGCGCACGAGCAGGCCGCGGTCGAAGATCCTGGTAACCGACTGCTGTGGAGGATGCCGCTGCGGCGCTTGGACGCCGAGGCCCTGCGAGACTCGATCCTCGCTATTGGCGGCCGGCTGGACGCTGCACTCGGTGGCCCGCCTGTGAAGCTGGACTCGCGCTCCGACGGATTGCAGATTGCCGTTGGGGAAGGGACGAACCGCCGCAGCGTCTACCTCACCGCTCGTCGAACGTGGCCGTTGACGTTTCTGGGAACGTTTGACTTCCCGCTCATCGACACCACGTGCACTCGTCGCGTGCCGTCGGCCACTCCGCTGCAATCGCTCACCTTGATGAACAGCGAGTTCGTTTTTGAGAATGCTGCGGCCGCGGCGCAGCGAGTGCTGGACCGCCAAGCAGGAGGGCCGGGCGGTCTCGAAGCCGTAATCCGGTCAGCGTACGGATTGGTCCTTTCCAGGGAGCCTACCAGCGTCGAGATCGAGCTTGCGCGGGAGCATCTGGAAGAGCAGCGGCGGCTGTACGCGCGCGCCAACGCCTCGACGGAGAAGACCCTCTCGAAATCCGTCGAGAGTCTCACCCACATGCTGATTAGTTCCAATGAGTTTCTGTACGTGGATTGAGACGCACCAACGACGGTGGGGAGATGGCTAGGTCAGTCCCCGAGAGCGCTAGCCCATCTTTGTCAGCCCGAAACCGAATTCGGGCGAATTTGACCTTTCTTGGGGCGTAACTCGTTGATTCTTCGAGACGGGTTCGTCGGAACCCGAAATGTAGTACCATAATATTAACGAAACTGTTGACTTCCCGCCCGGCGGATGCTCTACTGCGGGCATGTTCGTCTGCCGCACCCGCACTCGTGCCCGCGACGGCGGTCAGGCCTACTTCACTTTTCGCCTCGTGCGCTCCCAGCGCGTCGGCCCCAAGGTCCGCCAGCGCACCCTGCTCAACCTCGGGAGCCACTTCGCCATCGAGCGCGACGACTGGGCTCGTCTCTGCGCACGCGTCGGGCAGCTCCTGGCCACCCAGCGGTCGATCGAGCCGATCCGCTGCGCTCCGCCGGTCGAGGCTGAAGCCCAGCGCATCGCCGCCCGCCTCGTGCAGGACTCCATCCCGCTGTCCTCGCCCGACACGGCATCGGACGGCCCGCCGGCGGGCGGGCCCGACCTGCAGCGGATCGACGTCAACTCGCTGGACTTGGTGCGCCCGCGCTCGGTCGGCGTCGAGCATGTCGCGCTGTGGGCGATCGAGCAGCTCGGTCTGCTGCCGCTGCTGGAAGGGGCGGGCCTGTCCGGCCCGCAGCGCGCCGCCGTGGTCGGATCCGTCGTCAGCCGCATGGCCGCGCCAGGCTCCGAGCTGGCGTCCTGGCATTGGCTGCGCGAGCGCAGCGGGCTCGGCGAACTGCTCGGCCGCGACTTCGAAACCATGGGCCTGAGCGCGCTGTACCGCGCCTCGGACCGGCTGCTGCGGCTCCGCGAGGCGATCGAGAGCCGGCTGTTCGAGCGCGCCATGGGCCTGTTCGAGCTGGAGCCGACGGTGACGCTGTACGACCTGACCAACACCTACTTCGAGGGCACGGCGGCGGGGCAGCCGCTGGCGCGGCGGGGCCGTTCGAAGGAGAAGCGCAGCGACTGCCCGCTGCTGACCCTGGGCCTGGTGCTGGACGGGGCCGGGTTCGTGCGGCGTTCCGAGGTGCTGGCCGGCAACGTGGCCGAAAGCGGCACGCTGGCCGGCATGCTCGAGGCGCTGAAGGCGCCGCCGGAGGCAGTCGTGGTGATGGACAAGGGCATCGCGACCGAGGACAACATCGAGTGGCTGCGGGAGAAGGGGTACCGCTATCTGGTGGCGAGCCGCGAGCGGAAGCGGGAGTTCGACGCCGGCAAGGCGATCGCGATCGGCACGGCGTCGGGGCCGTCCGTGCGCGTGTACAAGACGACGGGGAAGGATGGGGAGGCGCGCCTGTACTGCGAGTCGGAGGAGCGGGCGAAGAAGGAGCGGGCGATCGTGGGGCGGGCCGGGGAGCGCCTGGAGAAGGGCCTGCGGGAACTGCACGAGGGACTGTCGCGTCCGCGCACGGTGAAACGCCTGGAGGCGGTCTGGGCGGCGCATCGGGCGGCTGCAGGCAGCGCACCAGGCCGCCTCGCCGCACTACAGCATCCGCGTGGAGGCCAGCGCGCAGGCAGACAAGGCAGTGGCGGTGAGCTGGGAGCGCAAGCCGGTCGATGGATCGAAGGCGACACACCCGGGGGCGTACTGCCTGCGCACGAACATCACGGACTGGGACGAGGAGCGGATGTGGCGCACGTACGTGCTGCTGACCGACCTGGAGGCGGTGTTCCGCACGCTGAAGAGCGAGCTGGGGCTGCGGCCGATCTACCATGGCAAGGCGGAGCGGTCGGAGGGCCACCTGTTCTTGACGGTGCTGGCGTACCAGCTGGTGCAGGTGATTCGGAGGCGGCTGCGGGAGAGCGGGGAGACGGCGAGCTGGACGACGCTGCGCAAGCGGCTGGAGGGCCAGCAGCGGGTCACGGCGGTGTTCCGGCGGGAGGACGGGCGCAGCCTGCACGTGCGCAAGGCGACGCGCGCGGAGGCCTGGCAGCAGGCGGTCTACGACGCACTCGGCATCGATGCGGCCCCCGGGGGAGTCCGCAAGCTGATCGTCTAGTCCGCCTCGATTCACAAAAGTGCAGCAAATGTAGTACCAGAAGCCAAATTCAGTCCTCGCAACTTGCTTGTTTCAAGGCAGTTACAAAATAGGGTGACAAAGATGGGCTAGGATTTACCCGACCCGCCGGGGTCCGCTATTCCTGCCCAAGCCAAGCGGTCCTGCAGCCCGGGCGGCGCAATCCGAATGCCTCCAGGCGAGCGTTCATTGCAACAGCGTTTGCCGTCAGTCAATTGGCACTTAGCGCCCTCAGCTCACCAGCTGAGGGATCGGCTCGCCATGCACGTCAGTCAGGCGCATGTGGCGGCCGTTGAAGAAGTAGGTGAGCCGCTTGTGATCCATGCCAAGCAGATGCAGCATGGTCGCGTGCAGGTCGTGGTAGGTAAGCACCTGCTCCTCGGCCTTGTAGCCGAACTCGTCCGTGGCCCCCACTGACTGTCCGCCTTGAATGCCGGCCCCCGCCATCCAGGCCGTCATGGCGTGGGGATTGTGGTCCCGTCCGAGTCCGCGCTGGGAGATCGGCATGCGGCCAAATTCCGAGTGCCAGACGACCAGGGTTTCGTCGAGCAGGCCCGTTTGCTTGAGGTCTTTGAGCAGCCCTGCGATCGGTCGGTCCACCTCGCCAGCATGGAGCGTGTGATTCTCGATCAGGTTGCTGTGCGCGTCCCAGGTGTCGATGTTCTGCTGGCGCAGGGCGCCGCTGTAGAGCTGCACGAATCGCACGCCGCGCTCGACCAGCCGCCGCGCGAGCAAGCATTGCCGCCCGAATGGCTCTGTCACCGGATCGTCCATTCCGTAGAGCTGCTTCGTCTTCTCGGACTCTTGCGAGATGTCCACTGCTTCCGGTGCGCAGCCCTGCATCCGATAGGCCAATTCGTACGAAGCAATTCGGGCCGCCAGTTCTGACGAGCCGGGATGGCGCTGGGCGTGCTCCTCGTTGAGTTTCGCAAGGTGGTCCAGACGCGCTCGCTGCTGCGCGGGCGCGAGCACGTCGCCCGGAGGATTCAAGTCGAGGATCGGATCGCCCTGCGAACGAAAGACTGTTCCCTGGTACGTCGCTGGCAGGTAACCGCTGCTCCAATTCGACGGTCCCGAGAACGGGCCTCCGCGGTGATCGTAAACGACCACGAAGCCAGGCAGGCTCTGATTCTCCGAACCTAGCCCGTAGGTAACCCAGCTTCCAACGCTAGGGTGTCCCATCAAGACTGAGCCAGTATTCCACTCGTAGTGCGCGAGCACGTGGTCGTTCGACCTGCCCTTGCACGAATGCACGAAAGCCAGATCGTCCACCATCGCTCCCGTGTGCGGGAACAGTTCCGAAACGAGCTTGCCGCACTGCCCGTGGCGCTCGAACTTGAACGGGCTGCGCATGAGCGGGCCGGGGAATCCCTGGCGCACCCGGACTCGGCCCTTGCCCGTCAGAGGCTCGCCGTGGTGCTTCTCGAGCATCGGCTTGTGATCGAAGGTGTCGACGTGGCTGACACCGCCGCTCATGAAGAGAGAAATGACTGCCTTCGCCTTTGGCCGGAAATGCGGTTCGCGCGGCGCGGTGGGCGACTCGATTCCACCCGAATCGCAAGCGGTCTCAGCCGCCAGCAGGCCGTCCCGCTGCAGCATATGCGCCAGCGCCAGGCCGCTAATGCCCTCGCCGGCCCGGAACACGAAGTCCCTCCGCGAAACGAAGCGATTGTTAGCTGACATAGACGAACTCGTTCAGATTGAGGATCACGTCGCACAGATCGGTCAGGGCCGCCAGTGCGTCGCCGCCATGATACTTTGCCTGCTTCCGCAGGAAAGCTAGGTTCGCATCCAACTCCGATTGGGTTGGCGAGCGGCTCAGCGCGATGCGGTACGCTTCGCGAATCCGTCCAGCCTCGTCGTTGGCCAGTGCGGCAACTCGCTCGGCATAGTGCCGGGCCTGCAAAAGGGCGAAACGGTTGTTGAGCAGAGTCAGTGCCTGCGTGGGCACCGTAGTGGTGGTGCGGCGCTCGCAGGTGACGTTCATGTTGGGCTGGTCGAAGACTTCGAACAGAGGGTAGCGAAGCCCGCGCTTCGAGTAGGCGTAAATGCTGCGCCTCCAGTTCTCCGGCCCAGGAGCCGACATGTCCCATTTCCCGTTTGGGAAGGATGCTCGCACTTCTTCCGGAATTGGCGGGAAGAAGCCGGGCCCGCCCGCCTCTAGGTTGAGATTTCCTGCGGCGGCTAGGATGATGTCCCGGATCACCTCGCCCTCGAGCCGCCTTTGGCGGAATCGCCAGAGGAGCTTGTTGTCGGGGTCCGCCTTCGTCGCGGTCGGATCGCCGTGGGACGACGCCATCTGATAGCTCGCCGAATTCATGATCAGCCGGTGCATCGCCTTCACGCTCCAGCCCTTCTCAACGAACTCGGTCGCCAGCCAGTCCAGGAGCTTCGGATTGGTTGGAAGCGTGCCCATCTTCCCGAAGTTGCTGGCGGTGTATACCAGCCCCTCGCCGAAGTGATGCATCCAGATGCGGTTGATCATTACACGCGCGGTCAGCGGGTTCTCGGGCGACGCGATCCACTTGGCTAGCGCGAGCCGGCGCCCGCTGGATATGCGGTGGGGAGGGGACTCGGCATCGAAGGACTGCCCTCGGGCAAGTGCCTCGAGGTAACCCGGTTCGACCACCGGACCCTTGTTGCGGTAGTCCGCGTTGGGAAGGAAATGCGCCGCTGGCGGGCTGAAGTTCTTTGCGGGGAGCCAGGTTCCCTCGATCGCACTGAAGTCCTCGCGATCTCCCTTGCCAGGCTGAACTTCGTCGCCGAGGCCGTTCGGCGCGAATCTGTAGTCGCCGTCCCGGATGCCCATCGCAGTTGCCAACGGGGCGGGAAGCTCCTCCTCAAGCATGTCGACTTGGGCCTTCAACTCGGTGATACGGGCCGCGTCCTCATCGGACACCAAGTCATCGAACTTGCCGTAGCTGACAGACTGGACCTGGGCTGCGAGAAGCCTTTGGCCGGGCGTCCGCTCTTCTTCCGGCGTCCGCACAGCGACTTGGATTTCCTTCGGGAAAGTCTCGAGAGTCCGCTTTCTCGCGGCCGCTCTGTAAGGTCTCTCGATTTCGGCAATCTGCTTCTTGACCGGCTCGATCTTCGCAGTGACCGCTTCGGTGGCGGCTTTGTGGCGGACGATCGTTTCCTCGTCCGCCAGCGGGAAGTCGTAGCGGATATAGGGGAAGAACACTGCCATCGTGCGGTAGTAGTCCATCTGGGAGATGGCGTCGAACTTGTGGTCGTGGCATCGGGCGCAATCAACGGTAAGCCCCAGGAACACACGGCTCGTCGTCGCGATCATGTCGTCTAGGTAGGTGTACCGGTACTGCGGGTTGTCCTTTTCGCGGAAAAGTACCCTCGGGCCGACGCGGTGCATGCCCGTCGCGATCAGAGAATCGAAGCTCTGGTCTGCGAGCTCGTCGCCTGCAAGCTGCTCTTGAACGAACCGGTCGTACGGCTTGTCGTCATTGAACGACTTAATCACGTAGTCCCTGTACCGCCACGCGTGCGGCTGGTCGTAGTCGTGTTCATAGCCTGAGGAATCCGCGTATCGGACAGCGTCCAGCCAGTGCCGGCCCCACCGCTCCCCATACCTGGGCGAATCGAGCAGTTCGTCGACCAAGCGGGCGAACGCCTCCTCGGACGGATCCTTTGCAAAGGCGTCTACGACTGCCGGGGGCGGCAGCAGGCCGACCAAGTCCAGGTAGGCCCTGCGGACGAGGGTCTGGGGGTCCGCTCGCGGAGCACGCTCCAGGCCCTTCTCGCCGAGGCCAGCCGCGAGGAAAGCGTCGATTGGGTGCGCCCCTGCATCCGGCGGATCGTGTCGCACGGGATCCTCGAAGGCCCACCACGCTTTCTCCGCTTCCGCGTGTGCGGCAGGGGCTGCCCACTCGGCTCCGGCGTCGATCCAGCGCTTCAGCGCGGAGATCTCCTCCGGTGCCAACGTGCTTCCGAACGGCATGCGGGGCTCGGCTTGCCCCGATATGTAGCGATAGAGCAAGCTCTTCTCGGAATTGCCGGGCTGGATTGCCGGCCCGTGCTTGCCGCCGCGCAGCAGCGACTCCCTGCTATCCAACCGCAAGTCGGAGAGTTGCTGCTTGTCGCCGTGGCACTGGACGCACCTCTGCTCGAGGATCGGCGCAATCTCCTTGGCGAACTCTGGCGAAGCCGCCGCTGCAGGAACCGCCGGGACTCCGACGAAGAACGCGAGAGCCAGAACCGAACGAAACACTTGCAATAACCTCTACCGCTTGCAGTTTAGAAGAATCAGGCACTTCGATCAACCCTGTTGGCGGGCAGATCACCGGACAAACTGGTTTGCCAGATGGTTCCGCGAAATTCCCTTTGCGGAATTCGAAGGAACGCGCCGGAACCAGACCAGAATTCTCAGATGCAGGATACGGTCCCGTCGCGGAGGCGCTCGCTGCCGAGTGGGCTTGCCCGCAGGATGCTTGGACTAGGCGAGCGGGATCGGAGGGCTGGGCCGATCAAGCCCCGGACACAAGTACCGTGTTGGACCCGCGATCTGACAGGTCAGAATCTGACGGTCGCCCGGTATTCGGTGGATCCCACTCCTCGGGACTGGCATTCGCACCGAGATCGTCCAGAAGATTCCATCCCAATCCAACGCGGTGGCCGCAGATGGGCTTCAAGCCTCCACCAATCGCTTCCAATCGGTGCGGCCAGCGAACCGCTCAAAGAGCCGACTGTTCGCGCTTGCAAATGGGGATCCCGAGTCACGATGCCAACTCGAGCACCACCTGTCTTCTCCATCGCTCGGCAGCTTGAAGGGTTGACAGGGTGATGCAATGATGCGATGATGTCATTGTGCGCACAACATTGACTGTTGACGACGACATACTGGCGGTGGCTCGGGCGATGGCGGAGCAGAACGGCAGCAGCTTGGGGAGCGCGTTGTCAGCCCTTGCACGGCGCGGCCTGCGGGGTGCAGTCGCTATTGTCAAAGACGACGGAATGCCTGTGTTCCCCGTCGTCGCCGACGCGAAGCCAATTACCAGCGAAGACGTCTACAGGGCGCTGAGCGAATGGCCGTGACTGCGCTGCTCGACGTCAATGTCTTGGTCGCCCTAGCTTGGCCCAACCACGTGCATCACTATGCAGCCCGGTCTTGGTTCGCGGAGCGTCGGCCAAGCGGGTGGGCAACCTGCCCGATAACCGAAGCGGGATTCGTCCGCGTCTCGTGCAATCCGTCGGCGGTCCAGCACACTGTGGGTCCCCGCGACGCAATCGCACTCCTCCAACGGCTCAGTAGCATGGAGTCGCACTCGTTCTGGACCCTTGACCGGTCGATGGCTGCGCTGCAGCCGGAGATTGTGGACCGGATCCAAGGCTACCGCCAGATCACGGATGCAGTGCTACTCTCGGTCGCAATCCGGCATGGTGGGCAGCTGGCTACCCTTGACGGCCGGCTAGCACGGCTTCATCCGGAGGGCCGTAGCGGTTCGGTGTGTGTGATCCCGGTATGAGAAATCGGGCCGACGGCATGAAATTCGGATCGGCATAGCATGGCGAGGCAGCAGACCGTCCGCCCTGATCCCTCGAACACGCGATGTCGGCCAAGATCCAGCCGTTCCCTGCGCCTCTCCCGTCTCCATTCGCTCTTGTCGGCACATTGTGGCGACAGTGCTGACGATGGGTCCTAAGGCAACAGCTGCTGCACAGTACACCCGGCCCAACGGATCGGGATCGATGGATTCCGTCCCGCTCGCGTGGAGTAGATGCTCAAGCCTCTTGGTCCACGAAACGATGCGCCAAGAGTGCCGATTGGGGTTCCAGACGCGACAGGGTCCGAGGGTGCTTCCGGTATTATGGGCGCGATGCCAGTGATCTCAGGCTTGCTCGCGCTCCTCGCGATATCCATCGTCGGCTCGGCCGGTGCTGCCGTGCCAGTCGATATGGCCGGGTACCAGGCGGGCTCCGTCGTCGCAGACGTGCGTGATGCCGGCGTGTTCGTCACTTGGCAGGACGAGGCGGATCGCAAGTGGCAAGCGATCTTCAATCTTGATCCGGACAAGCCCTTGCTGGAGTCGATCAGCGTGGGAGACAAGCCCGTGCTGAGGGGCGTGCGCCCGTTCGTGCACGTCGAGACGGGAGTTCGCCAAAAGGGCTGGAACGCGTTCTTCGACTACCCACCCGCGCACCCGGAGGGAACCTCGGCGTTCTTCGGCAGACTAGACCTCGACACCATCCGCGTGGAAACGAAGGGGAACCGGCTACGTGTCCACTGCGGCAAGTTCACGGCAGGACCGTTTTCCGGCACGCTCGTTTACACCTTCTTCCCCGGCTCGCGATTGGTGCAGCAGCAGGCTGTGGTGGTCACTGACCAGCCGGACGTCGCCTATTTCTACGACGCAGGTGTCGAGTTCTCCACGCCCGAGCAGGTCCAGCCCGGCCGCAACATGGTCACGCCGCTGGCCTACTACGACACCGAAGGTCAATTGCAGGTGGAGTCTGCAAACGGCCTCCAGCCGGAGCGCGTGCCGTTCAAGGTGCGCTACCGAGCTCTCGCGACCGCCGCAGGGCAGGGAAGTGTCGCAGCGTTTCCCGCGCCGCACCAGTTCTTCTTCCCCAGGGACTTCACGTCCAACCTTTCGCAGAACTGGCATCGTTCGTGGCGCGGCCGAGTTTCGCTCGGCATCCGCCAAATCCGCGATACCAACTGGCAGTTCTATCCATGGGCGAATGCGCCACCGGGTAGCCAGCAGTCCATGTCCCTCTTTCTGCTACTCGGCGCTGGCGGGCCCGAGGCGGTCTTGGAGGATGCCCTGCGCTACACAAACAGAGATGTCTTCCCGGAACTGGACGGATTCAAGACGCTGGCCTCCCACTTCCATCTCGCCTACACCGTGCAGGCGCTCGAGAACGGCATGGATTGGACACCGCCCTTCAAGACTGTTCTGCAAGACATGGGGGTCAACTCTGCGATCATCATGGACTTCCATGGCGACGGCCACCCCCGCGACTTGACCAAGCTCCGGCTGGACGAGCTCGACAGTTTCTTCAAGGCCTGCAGGAAGCAGTCCGGCAAGGATTTCCTGCTGATTCCTTCGGAGGAGGCCAATGTCCATCTCGGAGGGCATTGGAGCCTGATTTTCCCGAAGCCGGTGTACTGGTGGATGAATCGGCCCGAGGGCGGCCAGTTCGTTTCCAAGCACCCGAAGCATGGAACGGTCTACAGCACCGCCGACGCCGCCGAACTGCTCGAATTGGTCCGGCGGGAGGACGGCTGGATGTACCAGACGCATGCTCGCACTAAAGGTTCGACCGGGTATCCGGATGCGATCAAGGGGACGGAGCACTTCCGGGACGAGCGCTATTTCGGCGCAGGCTGGAAGGCCATGCCGGCCGATCTGTCCTCGCCGCGGCTAGGCGAGCGAACGCTGACGCTACTGGATGACATGCACAACTGGGGCATGGACAAGCGGCTGCTGGGCGAGGTCGACGTGTTCCAGTTCGACCACACTCACGAAGTCTACGCCCACATGAACGTCAATTACGTGAAAGCTGACCGGCTTCCCAGCTTCGACAACTACGGCCAGCTTCTCGCCCCCTTGCGGCGGGGAGACTTCTTTGTGACGACGGGCGAGGTTCTCCTCCCATCGTGGTCCATCGGAGGCACCGAGGATGAGATCGATGTGAATGTGGACATTCGCGGCACGTTTCCCTTGCAATTTGCCGAGGTCGTCTGGGGCGATGGCCAGGGAACGCGGCGAACGGTGTTCGATCTCTCGCACACCGTCGAATTCGGCACCGAGTCGTACCATTGGAAAGTTCGCGCTCCTGGCTGGACTTGGGCGAGGATCGCAGTCTGGGACGTTGCGGCGAATGGAGCCTTCGTGAACCCAGCGCGACGGTAGATTTCGCAGCCGGCCATTGCAGCCGGCCCGATATCAGAACTGGCGATTCGAGTTTCTAGAAAGCAAGATCGAGGAATTTCTTATGCGAACTACCGTCTTGTCCGGCACCGGGTTGGAGGTGTCGAAAGTCTGCCTCGGGACCATGACTTTCGGTTCACAGGTCTCTGAGCCGGATGCCGCCCGCATGGTGGATTACGCGCTCGACCGGGGAGTCAATTTCCTCGATACGGCGAACGTCTACAACGACGGTGTCTCCGAAGAGATCACAGGCAGGATTCTTGGACCCCGCCGGTCCAAGGTTGTGCTTGCCACGAAGGCTCGCGGAATCATGGGCAAGGGCCAAGGCTCTTACGGAGGGCTGGGTAGCGCCGCGATCCGTCGCGCGGCGGAGGAGAGCTTGCGCAGGCTCGGCACTGACTGTATCGATATCTACTACCTCCATATGCCGGACTGGACGGTCGAGATGTCGGAGAGTCTCGAGGCGATGGATGCGCTTCGCCGTGAGGGGAAGGTCCGTTGGATCGGCACGTCGAACTATGCGGCCTGGCAGATGGCGGAAATCGCCGCGATCTCGCAAGACCGAGGCTTCCAGGAGCCTATGGTGGCGCAGCCCATGTACAACGCCCTCGCTCGTGGTATCGAGCAGGAATACATTGCATTCACGAAGCGGTATCGAGTGGCCAACGTTTGCTACAACCCCCTTGCCGGCGGCTTACTGAGCGGGAAGCAGTCCATCGAAAAGGGGCCGATCGCGGGAACCCGGTTCGATGGCAACAAGATGTACTTGAGTCGGTTCTGGCACAACGAGTACTTCAGGGCGGTCGAGGCCATGAGGGGTGTTGCAACCGGCCTCGGCATAACGCTTGCGGAGCTAGCTCTGCGCTGGGTCTTTCACAGGCAGGGGGCGGATTGCGTGATTCTAGGGGCGTCTAGGTTTTCCCACGTCGAGGCAAACATCGAGGCTTCGGAGTGCGACGCGCTGCCGGAGGGGGCGCTGGCGGCCTGTGACAGCGCATGGCAGGATCTTCGCGGGCCCACACCTCAGTACAACCGTTGATCGATCAGGAGCCGACGATCTTCGAGAGACGTGGGCCAACCGTCCGAGGTCACCGCACACTGCCTCTGCTGGCGCGTGTGGACGGGCAGGATCCACTTGCCTTGCGCGACTGCACCGATGGTACGCCCGGCAGGATTCGAACCTGCGACCTCTTGCTCCGGAGGCAAGCGCTCTATCCAGCTGAGCTACGGGCGCATGGCACCAAGTCCCATCATAGCCCGGAGGTAACCCGTGGGCTGGATTTACCGAGATCTCTCCGCAAGAGGAGAGTCGCGCGCTGAAACGAGGGACCGCCAGCCCCGGAGGATCGCGAGGCGATGGACGCGAGTCCTCGTCTCGTTGACGACCGGCCGGACATGGTCGCACGATGTGGTCGGTCGTCGAAAACGGCTTGTGTACGTCACTGGGGCGGGTTCGGGAAGGTTTGACTGGGACATCACCGAGAATTGTCGGTAGCGAATGAGATTCAAGCGACATGGCGCCGTTCCGAAGGTCCTCTGGTCCATCTCTCTACTTTGGTACGGGACAGGCTGCCAGGCACCTCTCGCGATTGAAAGAGCAGATCCTGCAGCCCGGCCGAACATCGTGATCATCCTTGCCGACGACCTCGGCATCATGGATGTCGCCGCGTATGCCCGGCATTTCCGCCAGACGGTAGACACCTACTACGAGACGCCGCATCTCGACCGGCTGGTCCGTTCGGGGCTAAGCTTCAGCCAGGCGTACGCCCAGCAGCTGTGCTCCCCGTCGCGGGCCAGCCTGCTGACCGGTCGCTTTTCGGCCAGCCTGGGAGTCACGACTGCCACGCCGCGGACAGCGACCTACTACAGTTCCGGCCAGCCACCCCCCGAGGGGCATCATCCGCTGGACGCCGTGCGTCACGCAGACCGGATCGCACATAGCCAACCTTGGATCAACGGAACGACGCTTACAGCGATTCCTCATGGCGGCCGGCTCGATGGCAAGCAAGGTGTTCCCGTTTTGCCCCATGTGTTGAAAGGCTACTTCAGCGGCTTCATCGGCAAGTGGCACCTCGGCGGGCATGGGGCAACGGGATATCAGCCGGCGGACGTCGGGTTTGCTACGCCGGCTTACTACGATGCTGGCGGATCGCCCTATTTCAATTGGCGGCGGCTGTGGTCGAGAACGGAGGTGCCTTACCCCTCGATGCCGCAAGTGAAATGGGAAGTCGGAGACCCGGGAGCGGAAACCGGGCAGGACGAGTTGACCGCCGACCTGACGGTTCAAGCGGTGCGGTTTCTTGAGCAACGTGCGGAAGAGTCCGACAAGCCGTTCCTGCTCTACCTCAACCACTTCGCAGTGCACGGGCCCTGGCAGGCCCGCCCCGAGCGGATCGACCATTTTCGGGCCAAGTCCTCGCGGGGCTGGAATGGCCATCACAGCGCCACCTATGCTGCGATGGTGGCGCAGTTGGACGATTCCGTGGGTCGTCTCCTCGATGCCCTCGAACGGCTCGGCCTCGACAACAGTACTCTGGTGATCTTTGCTTCCGACAACGGTGGTGTCGAGCATGCAAGAGACGGAGAGGACTATGTGATTACCGAGAATGCGCCGTTCACCGGCGGGAAGGGTCACCTCTACGAGGGCGGCGTTCGGGTCCCGTTCATCGTCCGCTGGCCCGGCCGGATTGAAGCTGGCCGCTGGTCCGGCAAGCCGATTCACCTGATCGACATCCTCCCGACGCTGGCGGGCGTGGCCGGGTACCCGGTGCCGGAAGGCGTCGACGGACTCGACTTACGGTCGCTGCTGTTTGAGGGCGACAGTGCCGAGTGGCCAGAGCGTACGTTCTACTGGCACTTCCCGTTCAACGTCGGGATTCCTCATCCCGGTGGCAGCCCCTATGTTCCGCCGCACTCGGCGATCCGCCAGGGACCGCGGAAGCTGATCTGGGACTGGCACGGCAAGCTGCATCTCTACGACATCGAGCAGGACCCTTATGAGCAAGCCGACCTGACGGAAGACCACCCTGATGAGGCGCGTCGGCTGTTTGAGCAACTCAGCAGCTGGCTCGAAGCCAACGTAGCGCCGCGCTACTCCCCGAGGCGCAATCCGGAATACAGCCCCGGGAAAGAGTCGGTTCACGGCCCGTTTCGGGACTTGAGAGAAGAGTTACTGCGTGAGAACTAGGGTCCCGGCGTCTTCGGTGCCAACTGCCGCTCGCGGCCAGCAAGGAGCTGCCGGTTCCCGTGTCGCCATGCTCGGCACACGGCGCTGGCTGCACCCGGGTTCCAGTTCGCCTCTCAAATGGCCGCTTCGATGCACCCTTCGGTACCGTCACCAGGCTCTCAGGAAGACGGCAAGCATCCTCAGCTGCATTTCCCGTTGGAATAGCTCGCCGTCGTAGAACTGGAGCCTTGGTGTAGGTAGGGGTGCTCCGCTGCTTAGTGGCTGAGTTGCTGCGCAACACGCTCCTGGGCCACCCCGGCTCCCAGCAGCAGACACACGTCTCGCCGTTTCCTCTCGTCGTACACAGCCTCCTCCTTGCCAGGAAGCCGCGACGGCGGCCCCTGACAGGGAGAAGATAGTCTTGCGTGGCGAGAATTCAGATCAGCTGAACCCGCCATATTTTCCGGAATTTTGCCCGCCACAATTTCCTGAGCCCGCAATTGCTAGCGGATCGGCACGCTTCGGCCTGTGTCTCGGAATTCCGCCATCATCGCGGTGAGCCTCTCGATCACGCTCGATCACTTCGGGATGCTCGTCCCACACGTCGGTCGTTTCGCGCGGGTCTGCTTGGAGATCGAACAGGTATCCGGTTCCCTCCGTTGTCTGCACGCGTTCCTGGCCACGACCAAATACGATCTTCCAGCGGCCGTCGCGCAGTCCGAACGCCCCGCCTCCGGAATGATGCACGATTGCCGGCCGCATCGGCGCTGAGGTCTCTGAGCCTTCGAGCGCGGCCAGCATATTGAAGCTGTCTTCAGCCGCGTCGCTCGGAAACTCCTCGCCGATGATTGCAGCGACCGTCGCTGGCAGGTCTACCAACGACATCGGTTGGTTGCTTACAGTGCCCGGTGGAATCCGATGGGGCCATGACGCAATGAAGGGCACGCGGTGGCCTCCTTCGTAGACCCTTCCTTTGAATCCTCGCAGTTCGCCCGCTGATCGATGACCGTTGGAGACAGTCGCAGTCCTTTCGGGCGCTCCGGGCTCAAGCGAGCCCCTCAATGGCCCGTTGTCGCTGGTCACGATCAGCAGGGTGTTCTCCGACAGTCCGCGCTCCTGGAGCGCGGCCATGACCCTGCCGACCGCCCAGTCGACCAGCCAAACCATGTCACCGCGGACCCCTGCATCGCTCTGGCCCGCTGCGAACCGCGGAACCAAGTGCGGCGAATGCGGCGCGGACAGCGCTAGATAGACGAAAAACGGCTTCTCGCGATTTGCCTCGTGCACGCGGTCTATGAACTCGGTTGCCTCTTGCGTGAAGTGAACATCGACAGTCTCGTTCACCCACTTCTCGGCTGTCATCCCTGAGCGCCAGCTTCCCGCCGGGTGTCGGTAGGTCGCGTTTTCCATCCCGAGAAACGTCCCGTTGCGGATGAAGCAGAATGGCTCTTGGTCAGTCGAGCAGCCGGCCGTGTAGAAAGCCTCGTCGAAACCTAGGTCGGTTGGCCCGCCTGAGACAGGGGTCGAGAAGTCAATGCTCGCACCGACTTCCGGATCGGGATCTGGCCCGGCGTACCAAGGCAGCGGCCGGTCGAAATCGACCTGCCTGCTGTCCTTCACAGCGAAGTTGAGCCCGAGATGCCACTTGCCGAACATGCCCGTCCAATAGCCCTTCCGCTTCAATAGCGACGCCAGGGTCAGTCGGCCCGGTTCGATCAGAGGGGGTTCGTAGTTGAACAGGACCGTGCGCTGCAGCCGCGTGCGCCAGCAGTACCGTCCCGTCAGCAATCCGTATCGAGACGGCGTGCAGACTGAGTCCGCCGAATGCATGTCCGTGAAGTGAATCCCATGACTGGCAAGGCGATCCATGTTGGGTGTCGGAATGCGAGACTCAGCGTTGTAGGTAACGACGTCACCGTAACCCATGTCGTCGGCAAGGATGAGGACAATGTTGGGCAAGGCGGGAGTAGGGTTTTCGCTGGTCACGCAGGCCGCGCAGGCAATCGTCATCGCCAGAACCGCGACGCTGGCTTGCGGGCTCAAGCGCTGCCTATTCCGAGGTGGGCGCATCACGCTGCGCGGCCCGCCCGATCGAAGTGATAGGACAGCAACAGTGCGTTTACTTCGGCCCATTGGTCCGCGATTGGTGCGCAGCATCTTGAGCATTCTTGAACCGATCCCCTCCCGTGCCGAATGGAATGATTGTGTAGGAGTCATCAGTCTTCCGAATCCGCATATACGAGTCCAAACGTACTTGCATGCGTTCCCGAACTTCCGCTTGATCGAACTCGCCGACAAGAGAGTCCATGCTGTAGCGCGCTTCGTTACCGGTAACGGGGACGTTGTACATCCGCCCGTCTTCGTGAAGTCGAAAACGCTTATCGCGAATGAAGTACACGTCCCCCTCGAATGCCATGTCAAAATATTCTCGATCAATCCCGGGCCTCCCCAGGAAGGTGTGGGAAAGATCCATGCCGTCTACCGCGTGATCGCTCTCAATCTCAGCGATTGACAGCAAAGTGGGCTTCACATCCATGAGCGAGAAAAACGCGTCACGGCGCCCTCGCGGGATCACTCCTGGCCATCGAGCAATGAAGGGAACTCGTGTGCCCGCCTCGTTCATCGTGCGCTTTCCGCCCTGGACCGTGAACGATCCGAGCCGACTCTCCAAGTTGCCGGAGGTCCCGTTGTCACCAGTAAAGATGATCAAGGTGTTCTCCTCGAGACCGAGTTCTTCGACCTTGTCCAAGAACTTGCCGACGAGCGCATCCATATAGGTGATCATGTGGCCCACTTTGCGTTCGTTCGATCCTAGGTCTTCGGGATACCTGCTTTCGGCGAGGTCCTTGAGTCTAGGAGGAGCAATCAATGGACCATGGACGAGGTTCATCGGATAGTAAGCGAGGAAGGGGCGGTCCCGATTACGTTCTATGAAATCGATGAGATAGTCGGTATAGTAATCGGGTCCGAACGTCTCCTCTCCGTGAATCAAATATTCACCATTTTCCCAATTGTGTGGACCGTAATAACGGCTACGACGTTCGCTATCCCAGTACTGGACCCACAGGCAATATTCGTCGAATCCGTGCGATGCCGGTTGATCCGGGTGGGCCTGGAAATCGCCTAGATGCCATTTCCCAGCAATTGCGGTTGCGTAGCCCTGGGACTGAAAAACCTGGGCGAACGTCGCTAGGTGCAAGGGGAGACGATTCTTCTTATCCGTGTCAAGTGGGCTGTCAACGCGTTCCAGAAACCCCGTGCGGTTTGGGTGCAGACCGGTCAGGATCATCGCCCTCGTTGGACTGCAAACGGGAGTGGCAAACGCGTTCTGGAAGTGCGCGCCTTCCTCTGCCATCCGGTCCAGACGCGGAGTCGAGTAGGTGGTGTTCCCGTACGATCCGAGCGTTTCTGCTCCGAGATCGTCCGCCATGATCAGAATGATATTGGGCTTCCGTCTCGACGCGGATTCCGTGTCGCCCCCGCTTGGGCTGCATGCGAGCAATCCGAAAGCGAGCATTGCAACAATGGCTTCGATTTGACGCATCGGCCGGGTTCTTCCTGAATATGGCATGCAACGACGATGCCTTTCTGGATCGAGCACCACGTTACAACAGTGTTTGACAAGATCGCGATCTTGCACGTGAGATCGAGGTCTCGAAGTGAAGGGAAGATGTCGGGCGGCCGCTTTCCCTTCGGCCTCGTACTCTGGGGCGCTTCTCCGATTGGAGAACTCGCCGAGACGCCGGGTTCCGGCACGCACAGTGTCGAGCTATCGTGAGACCTATTTGGCGGGACAAACTCAGTCGGTTCTTGCATGTACTCATGGCTTGAGAGGTGCCGGCTTTGGAGCGGGATTGGGATTTTCCGAGGATTGCAGGGCCCGCTAAAGAGCAAATCAAGGTAACTACTCAGGCCCCTGTCAGTGTTGGGCCATAGTGTTGATTGACCGTGTCGGCAGCGTGGCCGGCGAGCGCGATTTGGATGGCGACGAGAGGATTGTAGCCGAGCGGGGCCATGGACTGCAGGTAGCTGGAGATTCGTGCATAGGCCTCGCCGTATGCTTGCGTTCGAAAGCAGCCCGACACTTTCATTTCCACTTTTGACATTCTCAGTCCGCGCTCTCCGGCATTGTTTGTGAAACTCACATGCGGATCGCGGAGGAAGCGCAGAACGGCCTCTTCGTGCTTGGCGAGCCGCTCGTGCAGGTTGTGGGCATCGGATTTGGCGATCCGTCCGCGTGGGCCCTTGCTGCGGGGCGGGATAGCGGGCAATTCCTTGCCGCCCTGGGTCAGGATGGTGCGGTAGCGCTTGCGCAGGGCCTTGCATTCGGCTTCGCTCAAGGCCTTGGTCTGGCTGCGATTGAGCTTGTGGCAGGCCTCTTGCAGCAGGGCTTTCATCAGGCGCGCCCAGCGGTAGTTGCTGGACTCGACAAGGAAGGTCAGTTCCCGGATTGAATGCGCGCCGCAGAGAGCGTGCCGGCATTGCTTGTAGCCGAGGTACGAGGCCCAGCAGTCGTGCACAAGGGTGCCGCGAAAGCGGGGGATGATGCCGATCGCCTCGATGGCTTCCTGGCCGCGCTTGCGATGCAGGAACTGCACCGTCAGCGACCCATTGGCGAGGATATGCAGCCAATGGTTTTTCCGCTCGACCCGCAGGCCGGTTTCGTCGGCATGCAAGGCCGGACAGGCCAGCAGGCGGGCGCTGGCGGCGTCTTCCCAAGCTTGCAGTGCCTCATGCAGGCGGCGGATGTAGCCGAGGCAGGTGGCCTCGGACAACCGCAGGCCGGAGATCGCCTGGACCCGTTCGACGGTCCGGCGCAGGGAGAGCATAGGGGCCACCAGCAGGTTGATGATGAAAGCCTGCAAGCCGGTGCCATACTGCACCGGCCCTGGCATGCTAGCGGGGAACCGTCCCTTGCTCCGGGCCCGACAGTCGGGGCATTGCTTGACCTCGGCCTCGACACGATGCTCGATCACCTGCAACACGATGTCGTACAGGATCCGGCGTTCCCGGCCGATCGGATCGACATCCGACAGATCGGTGCCACAGCGGTCACAGGCCTCGACGGTGACCGTTTCCTCGGTGGTGACTTTCTGGAGATTGGGGCCGGTCCGGTCGTTGGCCTTGGCTGCGCTGTTGCCCGGGCTGGCACGCTGCGCGGTTTCGTCCGCGTCTACCCGAGAGGGCGGGATGCTGGAGTTGCTGCTGTTCTTGCGGGTGGTCTTTTCGAGCCAGACCGCCAGCAGCAGGGTCAGCAAGGGCATCAGGACCCGGAACACGGCGTCGGCTTCGGGCGACACTTTGCCGGTCTTGCGGAGAGCCTCGATCTGCTCCTTGGCGGCCTGCAGTTCCGCGCGCAGGAACTTGTCGTTCACCGTCGGCAGCACTCGGCCTCGACCGCCAGCAGGGCGGCCAGCACCGCCAGGCGCTCGCCCGGCTCCATCGCCGCATAGCGCTGCGCCCAGTTCGCGGCCTTGCGCTGGATGCACTGGCGGTGCGTGAAGTTCCGGCCCGCATAGCGGTGCCAGTGCACGCGCCCCGGCGCGAAGTTGCACCAGACCTTCTCGGTCACCACCCCGGCCTGGTTCATCACCTGCAGCGACAGGCTGTGCCAGTCTGGCAGAGCCCGCTCGTAGAGCTCCGAGGGGTAGCCGGAGAGCATCACCGCACAGGGCAGGCCTGTGAGCAACGCCAGCAGTTCCTCGTGATCGGCCTGCGTGTAGTCATAGCGGTAGCGGCGCTGCGCTTGGCGGGCGCCGTGCAGATAGGGTGGGTCGCTGTAGACCAGTTCGTCGCCCGCAAACGGGAAGTCGGACAGAAAGCGGTGGCAGCACCCGTGCACCAGTTCCACCTCGTAATCGCAGCGGAACGCCCGGATGGAGCGGGCGCTGCGATCGATGCCGATGTTCCGCAGGGCCGGCGGTTTGCGCTGCATGATCGCGCCGCCGCCGAGATGGGTCTCAATATAGGTGGCATGCGGAGGCATCGCCGCGATCAGCGGCTGGAACAGACCCGAGGTCGCCTTCGATCCGTACCATGCTCCCATCGCCGCGTCCTCTGCCGAATGCTCCGTTAGCACGCCGCATAGGCGGTCACAACGAGGTTGTCAAGCAAACCATCCGCTGGGTCCGGAATGCCGCCGATTGCCGGTCAGGACGGTTCCCGCTCAGCGACAGGTTCCCGACACGAACAACCGCACGAAACCTGACCGGATACAGGCGCAAGCATTGATCCGCGTGACGTCAGGCGAAAAGACAAATCGTCAAATAGGGGCCTGAGTAGTTACCAGCGGTCTATGTTCGATTCGCCAGGGGCTCGCACGGGGATGAAAGGGGGCCGGTCTTAACGGGTCACTTTTTGATCGGCACCATCTCGGTAACAGGCGGGCCGAGATCCTTCGGCGGCCGGCTCATGTCGGGCACGGGCGTTCCTTCGGGCGATTGTGGTTGAACGATGAGCTGCGTAATGGTCGGCCGGTCCGGCACAGCTTCGGGGACTATCTTCGCCAGCAGCCCTAGTATTTCTCGACTCTGCTTCCGACTGATCGTCCCTGAGTCGTTGCTGCGGAGATTGTTAGACGATTCGCGGTCGCGAGTCGGGTCAGTCCGTGAACCGAAACGAATAAAGATCCGCCTCCTTCAACTCGATCCGCAGTCGAATCGGTTGACTAGTCAGTCGACCGACGTCGCCGCTGGATGGCCACGACACGAGTTGGTCAATGGAGTCGGCTTTCAACGGAACCGATCGCTCGAACCCCGGCAACGGCTCGCCATCGTCGCCGAGCACTGTCACCGTGGCGTAGCCGCCGGCGCGTACAGCGACATTCAGCAGGAGCGTCTCGCCCGAAACGATCAGAGGCTTCGTGATGAGCCGTCCTGATTCCGCGCCGGCGTTCAGCGACACGAACCCGTCGCGGCGCAAAACAGTTAGGTGCATGGCGCTGTGCGTGTCTTCGAGCCAGTCCGCTCGTTCGCTCTCACTGAGAGTCGAGGGATCGCGCGGGCTGCCGTCGGGCCAGCGGTCGTGTTGCGGGACGCGACGCTTGTTCCCTCCGTAGTAGAAACGAACCTCGTCGTCGTGCAGGATGATGCCGTTGTAGGCGCCCAGTTGCAGTCGGTCGTAGTTGCCGACAAGTCCGCGCGTCAGAGGCGACGGCTCCAGGAACGGCTGACGGTCGCCCAGCCGCCGCCAGTTCTCGAAGTCGCGGCTCATGGCTAGTTGGATCAGGTTGAAGCCGTCCGCGTTGCGGCGGTCGGGCAGCCTCTCGCCGGTTGGGTAGTACACCGTGATCAGGCCGAGATACAGGCCCTCGTAGGGGACCACGCCGAAGTTGTAGCACTCGGCCTGCCAGGTCGGAATGCGTCCCCCGCCTCCCGGGGGATCGACGAACAGCGGCTTGGCCAAAGCAGGATTCACCAGCCGCCGCCGAATGATGTCGAGCGCCATCTCCTGGTCGCGGCCTTTGTCCATGCCGAACATGAAGCGCGGCACAGACCACTCGACGAAATCCCTGCTGATCGACACATCGTAAGAGCGCCCGACCGTGTTCGGGTTCTCACGTTTCAGCAGCGCGAGGAACAAGCGCTTCTCACGATCGAACGTCATCGTCCCGGCATCGCCCGAGGGGAGCTCAACGTCGAGCTTCTTCCAATCGAAGCCGTCCTCGCTCACGACCGGGATGCGACCGCGCGGGACCGTCAGCAGGCCTTTGTAACGCCGCCGCGGATCTGGATCATCCGGGTCGTACACGACATGGACCAGGCGCTGATTGTCGGGCGTCGGGAACAAGTTGTTGCGCATCGATCCGTCGAACTCGACCAACCCGAGATTCGGCTTCTGCCAGTGCACGCCGTCTTGAGACGTTGCTAGCGCGTACCGGCGCCGTTGTCCGCGTTGGTCGTAGCGGCATTCGTAAACCTGCTTGTAGACGCCTTCCTCAGGGACCCACATCGGCGGCGAGAAGATGCCGATGTAAACGCCCTCCCACGGGCGATCGGCTTTGAGCACCGCTCCGCGCTTCTGCGGCTGGTGCATCGTGCGCTTCAGGCCTTCGATCCGTTCGACGATGTGATCGTCGAGAAAGAGTTGTCGGTGCGAACCGATTTCAATGGGTTCGGCGGCACGCAGCGCTGCCAGCGGAGTCAGCAACATTGCGGTGAGGGCAAGGATGGTCTGTTTCATGGTGTCGAATCCTCGGATTGTAACTGAAACGAACAAAGGCGCAGACAACACCCGAGGACGTGGCACATAGCTAATCTCTTAAGGCGAAAACTCCAATCTTGGTGCCTCCGAATCGAGTGCACTAGCATCAAGGATGAGGCAGCAGGCGATTGATGCGGCCGCTAATCCGATCGGTAATCTTGCTCCCGATTACTGCGCTCGCACGACGCATCCCAAGTCTTGACCGTTTCTTTCATCGACCGTGCCAGTTCGGGCCGTGCTGCAACAAGGTTGTCCCGTTCTCCTCGATCGATCACAACATCGAATAACATATCTTCGCTGCTGCGTGCGTCGTCTAGGTAGGAGAGGAACTTGTAGCGATTACCAACAAGGGCGTGATCCGGGGATCCCAGTCTTTCGGACTTGCCTTGCTCACCGCCGTCGGGAGTTTGGAAGGCGATCGGCTGAGGGCGCTCTTTCATCATTCCCTCGATGAGCGGCATCAGGTTGATGCCGTCGATGGGCTCCGGGCGGCCCTTTACCTCAAACCCCAGCGCCGCCAGCACGGTTGGAAAGTAGTCGGACGTCGAGCAGGGAATGTCCGTGGCGCGCGCCGCTTCGACGCGTGCGGGCCACTCCAGAATCCCTGGTACACGAATCCCGCCTTCGAACAGGCTTCGCTTGCGGCCGCGAAGTCCGTTGGTCGATCCCCGATAAGTGTCCTGATAATGGACCTTTCCCTCGGGCCCGTTATCACTTGTGTACCAGAGCATCGTGTTGTTAGCGACACCCAGGTCACGCAGTTCCTTGCGTAGCCGTCCTACCTGCTCGTCAAGGGCTGTAATGCAGCCGTAGAAGTGTTTTTCTCCCTCGCTGAACTCGGAGTACATCTTTTTATGACGCGGCCCGCCTCGTACGGGCCCGTGGGGTGCATGAAACCAGATCACGGCGAAGAATGGTTTGTCTTCGTCAACGGCTTGGCGCAGGAACGGGATCGCGCGGTCCATGATGACCCGCGAGTCATCGCCGTCGAGATTGTCTTTGGCATATTTACCGGGCCCGGTCCAGTACTTCGTACGGAACGACTGGTTCTTCATCGGGTCCCAGGTCGGCACGGCCTGCTCGGTCGCGAAACACTCGTCGAAGCCGTTCTCCCAAGGTGGCGAATAGTGTTCTTTCTGTCTGCCCCCGCGCCGGCCGTCGTCGATGTCGTTGGTGAGTGTCCCAAGATGCCATTTGCCGAAGTGGCCCGTAGCGAAGCCCTGCGTCTTCAGCGCCTCGGCCAGCGTGACCTCCTGCTTCTTTATGTGCCCGACGTTGGCGAAGTAGATGCCGTAGCGGTAGGGATGGCGACCCGTGAGCGCGCTGCCGCGCGTGGGAGAGCAGACGGGCGCGCCGGAGTAGAAGCGGTCAAAGCGAATGCCGGCCCGCGACATCGCGTCGAGGTTGGGCGTTTTAACGTAGGGGTGGCCGTTGTAGCCGACGTCGCCCCACCCCTGATCGTCAGACATGCAGAGAATGATGTTCGGTTTTGTGCCAGACGCCGCGCGAACCACAGGCCGAGCGGCCACACCAGCCAAGATGTTTTTCAGTACTGTTCGTCGATTCATGGCGATACCGTGGGAGCATGGAGACTCGAAAGAGTCCCCAGGCTAGTTTGCGTGCGAGATGGTGCGAACCTCTAGAACACGAACCGCAGACCCAACTGGATCATCCGTTGTGTGCGTTGGAGCGTGGGTTCACTCCCAGCTCTGGTGATGCGGCCCGCGTTTCCTGTACCGATTCTGGAGTTGGGCGTGTTGAACTGTGGGGTGTTGGTGATGTTGAAGCACTCGGCGCGGAACTGGAGCCGCTTGGATTCACTGATAGGGAAGTTCTTGAAGATCGAGAAATCAAGCTGCTTGGTTCCCGGCCCTTCGAGGACGTTCGGCCCGCTGTTGCCCCACATCCGGAAACCAGGCTCGGCAAAGGCGTCCACGTCGAACCAGCGGTTGATGTTCCGCTGACCCGGCGGGAGATTCCCATCACGCAGCCGGTCGGCCCGGGTGCCTTCACCGATGTTCAGCGTGTTGCTTCGGGCGCCGGGCGTGAACCGGAGTCCCTCATAAAGACGGAGCCCTCCGTGAATCTCCCAGCCGCTGACGATCTGGTTCGCAACCGCGTTAGCCCCGCCGAGCAAAGGTTTTCCCCGCCCGAACGGAAACTCGTATCCGAACGTCGACTGGAAGAAGCTCGGGATGTTGGTCCCGCAGTCGCCCTTCTCGCCCCTCAGGTCCGTGATTGGCAGCCCCCCCCCGGACGCCGAGATGCAGTGGCTCCAGGTGTAGCTGGCCTGGTAGTTCAGCCCGCTCGAGTACCGCTTGACCAACGTCGCCTGTAGGGCATGGTACGTACTGTTTCCCCTGGCGTGCCGGATCGAGACCGAGGAATGCTGCGGCCAGCGACGCCGACTATTCACCGAGCCGGTACCCGGGACCGCCTGGTTGAGGTTGAGACCCTGGTCCAGGTCGGTCCCTTTCGATCCAACGTAGGCGACAGTCAACTGTTGCTGGCCCAGCAATTGCTGCTGGACCGCAACATTCCACTGCTGTATGTACGAGGTCTCGAAGTCCTCCGCCAGCCCTCTTCGGTTCTGTCCCGGAGCGTCTGGGTCGCTTGTCCGGAAAACACCGTCTGAGATTGCCCAGGCCCCCTCGAAATCGCCCTGGCTGTTGTTGAGCGTCGAATTGATGAAAAAGGGTGGGTTCCCGGCAAGGCTCGCCCCCAAGTGGATCGGGATCATGGAGTAGTAGAGCCCGTAAGCAGCGCGCAACACGGTGGTGTCGGTGAGCCGGTAGGCAAGTCCCAGCCGAGGAGCGAAGTTATCCCAGTCCCCCGAGAGGCCACTACGCGAGATCCCGCCTTGTCCGACGGGAACCGGCTCTCCGCTCGCAATGTCGAACTGCATCATCCGGTCGGCGACCTCAACCTGGGGGTAGGATTGCGGGACCTCGTACCGGAGACCGAGGTTCAAGGCAAGTTTCGGGGTGACCTTCCAATCGTCCTGGAAGTGTAAGCCCCAGTCAGTCCTCCGCAATCCCCTCGTCCCGACGATTCCCCTCAGGTCGACAGTCCGCGGCTTTCCGAGAAGGAGCTCGGCGGCGCCAAACCCGGTGTTCTGTCGTTTGACCGGATTGTTCGTGTAGATCGAGGTGAACTGGAAGAAGCCCCGCGGCCGTTGGGCCTGGAACACGTTGGTCTGGCGTCGAATCACGTCAAATCCAATCTTGAGAGTGTGATTCCCCCGAGTGGCATCAAGGTTGTCACTCATCTGGAAGTTGTTGGAGACGATGACCGCCGGCCGGAACTGAAAGTCACCGATATTATTGAGACCGGCGACACGGATCTCGGCAAGACCAGTGCTGAACTTGTCGACGTTGGAGTTGGGTATGCCGAACTCCTCGGAGATGTTGCGGTCTCCGTTTAGCGACGTACTCTTCAGCGGCTGCCGGGAGAAGCCGAGACGAATCTGGTTGATGGTCCGCGGCGAAATGACGTGCGTGTAGCTCGGGACAATCTGGACGAAGGGAACGCTGATTCCAATGTAGGGTGTAGCCTCAGGGCCGAGTCTCTGCCGGCTGCTGTCGACGAAGTCCCACTGTGCGATGGTTGCCCGGACGAAACCGCGCGAGCCGCCCTGGAACTCCCGGTCAACTTTGACGGTGCCCTGGTCACTGGTGGTCGGCTGGGAACTGATGGGATTGAAATTGGATACCAAGCCAGGGCGATTTGGCAGCGGGTAGAAGTCCATCACGTTCTTGGCGGCCGGGTTGAAGCGGGCCGCCGGAATCACGTTCCCCGGAAACGGCTGCCGCACGATCTTGCCGGCGGCATCCGTCTCGCTGGTCAACGGATCGAAGATGGTGACCGGCCTCGATTGGGCCAGCAGGTCGCTGAAATCCCCGTCTTTCATGGGCGCTGTCGGTACCGTCGTCAGATGGGTGATGCCCTGCCCGATCCGCTTCCCTTCGTAGGACAAGAAGAAGAAGGTCTTGGCGTCGTTTCCACCCAGCGGGCCGCCCAGCGTGCCGCCGAAGACGTTCTGCCGCAGCGCCGCCTTGTCGCCCCGGGCGAAGTAGTTGCGCGCGTCGAGCTTGTCGTTGCGGAAATATTCGAACGCCGTGCCGTGGAACTCGTTCGTTCCGGACTTGTAGCCGATGTTGATGGACGCCCCGGAGCGGCCGAACCGGGCGTCGGGAACCGAGGTCTCCACGCGAAACTGTTCAATTGCCTCCATCTCGACGAAGTTCATCACCCCCCCGCCCTGGTGATTGGAGTTGTTCTGGATACCATCCACCACGAAGTTGTTGTCATTGGGGTGGGAGCCGTTGACGGTGTTCGCCGTTTCCCCCCGCGCTGAGGAAAGGCCCAGCCCCCCGGCCTGCTGACGCGCCGGAACGACACCGGGGGTGTAGCGAATGATCTGTGCGAAATTCCGGCTGTTAATGGGCAAGGATTTTACCTCCCGCTCCGTTCGGAGGGTACTGAGGGTCGCGGCCTCGGTTTGGAGAACTTGTCCGACGGCTTCGACCGTAACGGACTCGGTCACCGCCCCGATCTGCAGGGTGAAATCGACGGCAAGCCGCTCGGAGAGGTGCAGCACGACGTCTTTCGCCGCAGTGAGAAACCCTTCCTGGGTGACCGTAATCCGGTAGGTCCCCGGCGGGAGAGGAGGAGACACATACAAACCGGTTGCGGCTGTCTCCAAGTCCAGCTGGTAATTTGTCCCAGTGTTCAGTACCGTCACCTTCGCACCGGGAATAACTGCTTCCGAATTGTCGTAGACAAACCCGGAAAGAACTCCTGTGTCGACCTGAGCCGTGGCGCTGGAAACAACGAGAAGAGACAGAACGACTAGAGACACGAACTTCATATTCTTCATGGGAATAGACCTCCTGCGCGAATGATGGCATGCGAGCTTGGGAAAAGTCAACGACATCTCTAACGTCTCAGAGATTCTCAAGATGGCGGTTTTGGAGTGTGAGGGCCGGGGTCGCGGAGAGCAGTGTTGACTGTCACATTATTTGAGTGAAAAGCCGTGATTTTTTTCACATTGGTGCGTATTTGCTGGGGAGAGTTTCTCAAATAATCTGACAAATTCGGACGCAGTTGCGCCGCGGAACGGAAGCCGCGGGGCACGGTGCGCCCGGCTGGTCGGGGTGGGCCTCCACGCGCGACGGGCAGCCTGCCCGTGATGGCCGCAACGGGGGGGGGAGCCTCCCCCGCGGCCGCAGGGGAGGCAAGATAGGGGTGGCCCGCGGGAACAGCCCTCGCCGGGCCGTGGACGGTCCTACGCGGAGTTCGCCTACATCAAACGGGGCACGGTGCGTCTGGTCGGGGTGGGCCGCCGACGGGCAGCCTGCCCTTACCCCTCCCCCGCGGCCGCAGGGGAGGCAAGATAGGGGTGGCCCGCGGGAACAGCCCTCGCCGGGCCGTGGACGGTCCTACGCAGTTCCTACATCAAACCAGTCTGACCGCCGAGGAATACCTTACCCGGCAGGAGTGGTGGAAGGCAACCCCTCCGCCCTGCCCGTACCACGAGCACGCGGCACGGCAGCTACCCGCGCGTGGTGCCCAAGGGCCTGCGGGTGCGGCGCTTTGTGTGCCCGGGCAGCGGCCGCACCGTCAGCCTGCTGCCGGTCTTCATGGCCGCGCGCTGCACGGGGACGCTGCAGGAAGTGGAAGCCACCGCTCGGCCGTGCCGCGCTTGTTGTAGAAGCGCACCACCGACCGGCTTGGCAAGCTCATGTTGGTCACGATAAATCCGACCCGCGGGAACAGCTCACCGAGATGATGCTCGACCTTGGCCACGATGCGTCGCGGCTTGGACCAACTCTCCGCCTGATAGCGGAAGCTCTTGTAGCGCACCAAGGGCTTGCGACCCGGCCTGCCCGGCGGGCGAAACAAGATGTCTTCGATCGCCAATTCCAAGCTCTTGTTGGCCGGAATGCGAATGGCGTACTGCACTCCGCGTTCCGCCGAAAACTCATAAATCTCCGGCTTGGCAAAGGCCGCATCGCCCCGGAAGGTGACCTGTTTGCCCGCAGCCTGTTGGCGCTTGATCTCGGGCAGCAGCAACTCCTTCCAGTCCTCAGCGCTGTGCACGTTGCCTGGACGCAGCTTCGCCGCCAGGCAATCCCCATGCTGGTTGAACAACAACAGCGGGTGGTAGCAGACCGACTCGAAATGGCCGTTGTAGGCGCTGCCCTCTTGCTGGCCGTGGACAGGGCTTTCGGTCGAATCCATGTCGAGCACGACGCGCTCGGAGTCGTCTTGCGTCTCGGCTTGCGCCACCAGCTCGCGGTTCACAGCCATCAGCCCCAGCAAGTTCTCCTCGCTCGCCAGCATCTCCGTCTCGAAGCTCTGCAGTCGCGAGGTCAGTGCCCCGCCGCGATCCCAGTTCCTCTTCGAGCCGATCAAGCGAAACGTCGGGTCAGCCGACACTCGGACGGCGTCATTGAGGTCCTCGTAGCCTGCCAGCCGAGAGTAGACTGACTGCCGCAGCAGATCGGCCAGCGGGAACTTCTTGTTCAAGCCTTGCCGTGGGTCACTGAGGTGTTCGTCGATCAGCTTCCCGAGTCCGAGTCGCTCGTCCAGCTCGCGGACCAGGATCAGCCCGCCGTCGGAAGTGACACGCGATCCTTGGAAATCGACTTTCAATAAGCCGTTGAAGCTTAGCTGGAACGGTTTGTTTTCTTTTTCACCCATTGGGTGTTGATCTCCTCAGCGCCTTGAGTGCTTTCCAACCCGCGTAACTACTCAGGCCCCTATTTGACGATTTGTCTTTTCGCCTGACGTCACGCGGATCAATGCTTGCGCCTGTATCCGGTCAGGTTTCGTGCGGTTGTTCGTGTCGGGAACCTGTCGCTGAGCGGGAACCGTCCTGACCGGCAATCGGCGGCATTCCGGACCCAGCGGATGGTTTGCTTGACAACCTCGTTGTGACCGCCTATGCGGCGTGCTAACGGAGCATTCGGCAGAGGACGCGGCGATGGGAGCATGGTACGGATCGAAGGCGACCTCGGGTCTTTGCCAGCCGCTGATCGCGGCGATGCCTCCGCATGCCACCTATATTGAGACCCATCTCGGCGGCGGCGCGATCATGCAGCGCAAACCGCCGGCCCTGCGGAACATCGGCATCGATCGCAGCGCCCGCTCCATCCGGGCGTTCCGCTGCGATTACGAGGTGGAACTGGTGCACGGGTGCTGCCACCGCTTTCTGTCCGACTTCCCGTTTGCGGGCGACGAACTGGTCTACAGCGACCCACCCTATCTGCACGGCGCCCGCCAAGCGCAGCGCCGCTACCGCTATGACTACACGCAGGCCGATCACGAGGAACTGCTGGCGTTGCTCACAGGCCTGCCCTGTGCGGTGATGCTCTCCGGCTACCCCTCGGAGCTCTACGAGCGGGCTCTGCCGGACTGGCACAGCCTGTCGCTGCAGGTGAGGAACCAGGCCGGGGTGGTGACCGAGAAGGTCTGGTGCAACTTCGCGCCGGGGCGCGTGCACTGGCACCGCTATGCGGGCCGGAACTTCACGCACCGCCAGTGCATCCAGCGCAAGGCCGCGAACTGGGCGCAGCGCTATGCGGCGATGGAGCCGGGCGAGCGCCTGGCGGTGCTGGCCGCCCTGCTGGCGGTCGAGGCCGAGTGCTGCCGACGGTGAACGACAAGTTCCTGCGCGCGGAACTGCAGGCCGCCAAGGAGCAGATCGAGGCTCTCCGCAAGACCGGCAAAGTGTCGCCCGAAGCCGACGCCGTGTTCCGGGTCCTGATGCCCTTGCTGACCCTGCTGCTGGCGGTCTGGCTCGAAAAGACCACCCGCAAGAACAGCAGCAACTCCAGCATCCCGCCCTCTCGGGTAGACGCGGACGAAACCGCGCAGCGTGCCAGCCCGGGCAACAGCGCAGCCAAGGCCAACGACCGGACCGGCCCCAATCTCCAGAAAGTCACCACCGAGGAAACGGTCACCGTCGAGGCCTGTGACCGCTGTGGCACCGATCTGTCGGATGTCGATCCGATCGGCCGGGAACGCCGGATCCTGTACGACATCGTGTTGCAGGTGATCGAGCATCGTGTCGAGGCCGAGGTCAAGCAATGCCCCGACTGTCGGGCCCGGAGCAAGGGACGGTTCCCCGCTAGCATGCCAGGGCCGGTGCAGTATGGCACCGGCTTGCAGGCTTTCATCATCAACCTGCTGGTGGCCCCTATGCTCTCCCTGCGCCGGACCGTCGAACGGGTCCAGGCGATCTCCGGCCTGCGGTTGTCCGAGGCCACCTGCCTCGGCTACATCCGCCGCCTGCATGAGGCACTGCAAGCTTGGGAAGACGCCGCCAGCGCCCGCCTGCTGGCCTGTCCGGCCTTGCATGCCGACGAAACCGGCCTGCGGGTCGAGCGGAAAAACCATTGGCTGCATATCCTCGCCAATGGGTCGCTGACGGTGCAGTTCCTGCATCGCAAGCGCGGCCAGGAAGCCATCGAGGCGATCGGCATCATCCCCCGCTTTCGCGGCACCCTTGTGCACGACTGCTGGGCCTCGTACCTCGGCTACAAGCAATGCCGGCACGCTCTCTGCGGCGCGCATTCAATCCGGGAACTGACCTTCCTTGTCGAGTCCAGCAACTACCGCTGGGCGCGCCTGATGAAAGCCCTGCTGCAAGAGGCCTGCCACAAGCTCAATCGCAGCCAGACCAAGGCCTTGAGCGAAGCCGAATGCAAGGCCCTGCGCAAGCGCTACCGCACCATCCTGACCCAGGGCGGCAAGGAATTGCCCGCTATCCCGCCCCGCAGCAAGGGCCCACGCGGACGGATCGCCAAATCCGATGCCCACAACCTGCACGAGCGGCTCGCCAAGCACGAAGAGGCCGTTCTGCGCTTCCTCCGCGATCCGCATGTGAGTTTCACAAACAATGCCGGAGAGCGCGGACTGAGAATGTCAAAAGTGGAAATGAAAGTGTCGGGCTGCTTTCGAACGCAAGCATACGGCGAGGCCTATGCACGAATCTCCAGCTACCTGCAGTCCATGGCCCCGCTACAATCCTCTCGTCGCCATCCAAATCGCGCTCGCCGGCCACGCTGCCGACACGGTCAATCAACACTATGGCCCAACACTGACAGGGGCCTGAGTAGTTACAAATCAAGAAGCATGCCGGTGAATCCATCGGGTAAGTGATATACAATTCACAAGAGATAAACTGGACTTGTTCCGTCAGGCTTTCGCTTGCCTGAGGGTGCTGTGCCAATGCCGGGCCGGCGCTCTAGGGAACTTCGAGGAGTAGGGTCGAATCGCAGTGTTTTCTATCCGTTGGCTCTGGATTCCTTGCTTGGTTGGATGGACCTGCGTAAGTGCGGCACAAGCACCGAAGGCAGTAGGCGTTGGAGATCGGCTCTTCGCGCTCGAAGTTAAGCCCATCTTGGCGGCGAAATGCTTTGTCTGTCACGGCCAGAGCCCGGAGGTGGTGCTCGGGGGCTTGGATCTGACAAGCCGGGACGCAATGCTACGGGGCGGGCAGTCAGGCCTCCCCGCCGTGATACCGGGCAACCCAGCGGAGAGCCGGCTGGCGCTTGCAATTTCCGCTGATTCCCCGGAACTTGCGATGCCGCCTAAAGAGAATGACCGGCTCAGTCCAGACCAAATTGCGTATGTTCGGGATTGGATCGATTCCGGTGCGCCGTGGCCCAGCGATGAAGCGATCGCGGCAATTGAGAACGACGCGGATTCCATCGAGGGTTCCGAGCGCGGCGTGCGAGTAGTCACGAGCGGCGGACAGACGGACGACTGGACTGAGCGCCTTTACAAGCCAGAGGATTTATGGGCATTCCAGCCGGTAGTCAAGCCTGAGGTGCCCGAAGCCAGCGTGGCGAACCCGATCGACGCATTCCACCGGAACAAACTGGCCGGGGCGGGGATCGGTCCTGCCCCGCGTGCCGACAGACTGACTCTTCTCCGCCGTGCGTCGTACGATCTGACGGGGCTGCCGCCGACTCCCGAACAGGCACTCGAGTTTCTGGGCGACTCTGCGGAGGGTGCCTGGGACCGCTTGGTTGACCGCCTTCTGGCCAGTCCCCGCTACGGCGAGCAATGGGGCAGGCACTGGCTCGATGTCGTTCGGTACGCCGACACCGCTGGAAACTCCAATGACTACGAACGGTCCAATGCTTGGCGGTATCGCGACTACGTCATCCGCTCGTTCAATTCCGACAAGCCGTACGATCGGTTCGCTATCGAGCAGCTCGCCGGGGACGAGTTGCGACCAGACGATCCCGAGATGCTCGTTGCGACCGGCTTCCTTCGGATGGGCCCCTGGGGCTCGGCAATGGTTCCCAAGAAGATGGCCCGACAGGCCTACCTGGACGATGTCGTGCACAGCGTCGGCCAGACCTTCCTGTCCATGCCACTGCGCTGCGCAAAATGCCACGATCACAAGGCCGATCCGATTCCGACTCGCGACTATTACCGTATCTACGCCGCATTCGCCGCGACGCAGATCGCCGAGAGACCGGCCGCGTTTCTGCCGCAAGAGAACCTGTCCCGGTTCGAGCGAGGGCGCGAGGATGTAGCGCAGCTGCTGGAATTTGCAACGGAACGCAAGGAAGCGCTCGAATCCAAGCTCGAGGATGCGGCGCGGGAGTGGTTCGAGGAGCGGGGGCTGGAGTACGTGACGGGCGGGAAGCGGAGCGAGCTTCCCGACGAGGCCAAGCCTCCGCGCCACTACGGACTGACATCGGCAGAGGAGGGGCGCCTGAAGGTTCGTCGGCAGGACGAGTGGATCTGGAAGCGGCGGCTAGAGCGCTACGAGCCGATGGGGCAGTCGGTCTTCAACGGTTCCGACTACATCCCCGGGAACGGCCGGAAGCTCCGCGTGCCTGCAAAGCTCGATATGAACTGGCGCCCGGAATCGACAGTACTGGAAGGCGGTTCCGTTCATGCTCCCGGCGAAGGGATAAGCCCGGGCGTCCTGAGCGCGACTCGCCTTCCGACAGGTCACGCGGCCGAAAGCGGCCCGTACGGCCTTCCGGAAGGGCTTTCTGGCCGTCGGCTCGCGCTAGCGAAATGGATCGTCGATCCCCGTAACCCGCTAGGCGCCAGATCTATCGTCAACCGCGTTTGGGCGTATCACTTCGGACGGGGCCTCGCGGCAACGCCAAACAACTTGGGCGCGCTTGGTGCCAAGCCAGCGCTTCCCGGCCTGCTGGACTGGCTTGCAGCGGATTTCGTCGAGGGCGGCTGGTCGCTCAAGCGCCTCCACCGGACGATCATGTCCTCCGACCTCTACCGGCAGGGTACAGAGCGTCGAGACATGGAGATGGTGCGCGAAAAGGATCCGGAGAATCGATTCCTGGCGTACTTCGAGCCGCGCCGTCTGGCTGCCGAGGAACTGCGCGACTCGACGCTCCTGCTCTCCGGCGAGCTGATTGCCGAGATGGGCGGAGTGCCTGCAATGCCCGAAATCAATCTGGACGTGGCCCTCCAGCCCCGGATGATCCAGTTCTCGCTCGCGCCGGCCTACCAGCCGTCTCGGACGCCTGCCGAGCGGAATCGCCGATCCATCTATGCGTATCGGGTGAGGGGCCTGGCGGACCCCCTGATGGAAGTCTTCAACCAACCCAACCCGAACGACTCCTGCGAGCACCGGGATTCGTCGTCCGTGAGCCCGCAGGCGCTGACGATGATGAATTCCTCCTACCTGACCAACCGGTCCATCGCGTTCGCGTTGCGGCTCGAGCGCGAGGCTGACGGCTTAGAGGCGCGCATCGAGCGTGCTTACAGGCTGGCATTCTCGCGGTCACCTGAGCCGGAGATGATTCGCAGGCTGGGGACGTACACCACGGAGATGGAATCGCACCACCGTTCGCATCACCCCCGCCCGACTTCCTATCCGACCCGCATCACTCGGTCCTTGGTCGAAGAGTTCACGGGCGCCCCTTTTGAGTACGAGGAATGGCTGCCAGCCTACGAAGACTACAGCCCGGACATCCGGCCCTGGGAGGTCGGCCCGGAGACCAGGGCTCTCGCCGACCTCTGCCTGCTACTGTTCAATTCCAACGAGTTCGCATATGTCTACTAGTCCGAAAGATCCCGCCTCGGAGCCGTCCCGTCCCGTACCGCCGCGGGATGCGACCCGAATGGGCCGGCGCGAACTGCTCTTCGGTCTCGGCGCATCCGCCGGCACGCTCGCGTTCACAGACTTGCTCGCTCGGGAGGCGTCGGCCGCGACCGGTCCGCTCGCTCCCAAGGCCCAGATGCTGCCTGCCAGGGCGAAAGCCTGCATCTTCGTGGTGCTGGAAGGCGGACCCGGGCATATGGACACCTTCGATCCGAAGCCCAAGCTCAGCGAACTCAATCTGACGGAGGCTTCCCGGGACCCGAACCAAGTGCTGGTCGAAGTGAATGCAAAGACCTACTACGTCGGCAGTCCGTTCGGGTTCCGCAAGACGGGCAAATCGGGCATCGAGATGTGCGACCGCTTCGTGCATCTGGGCGACCCGGAGGTGGCCGATGAATTGTGCATTTACCGAGGCTGCCAGGCGCAGTCGGTGAACCATCCCGACGCGCTCTACCATCTCAATACCGGCAGCACGCTCGGGGCAGATCCTGGCGTCGGTGCCTGGATGACGTACGGTCTCGGCAGCCTGAACCAGAACCTGCCCGGCTACGTCGTGATGACGGAACTCGCATTTCCTCAGGGCGGGGCGGGGAATTGGTCGAACGGGTTCCTGCCAGCTCATTACCAGGGCACGCTCTTGCGACCCACCGGATCCCCGCTGCTCGACCTCAAACCGCCAGACTGGAAGACAAGGAGCCAGCAGCGGCGCAGCCTCGACGTGCTTGCGGAAATGAACCGCAGGCATTCTGAGCGCCACCCTTCGCACGACGAGCTAGCGGCGCGAATGGAGAGCTACGAGCTTGCGTATCGCATGCAGGCCGAAGTGCCGGATATCGTGGATCTGGCCCGTGAGTCCGAGGCGACGATGGACGCGTACGGATTGAACGACGAGCCGACAAGAGGATTCGGAAGGCAATGCCTCCTTGCGCGGCGCCTCGTCGAGCAAGGGGTGCGTTTCGTCCAGATCTTCTCAGGAGGATGGGACAGCCACGACTTCCTGGAGCGGAACCATTCGGCCCGAATCGAAAGCATCGATAAGCCGATGGCGGCTCTCATACGCGACCTCCGGCAGCGGGGAATGCTGGACGAGACGCTGGTGGTTTGTTCCGGGGAATTCGGGAGGACGCCCGACAACAACCGGCGCGGCGGCGTCGACGCCAACGGACGGGGGCACAATGCCGACGCGATGGTGGTTGTCATGGCCGGAGGCGGAACTCCTGCCGGCACTGTCGTCGGTGCGACCGACGATGTCGGCAATCGAGCCGTTGAGGTCGTCCACCCACTGCGCGACCTGCATGTCACGTGGCTGCGACTGATGGGATTGGACGACAATCGTCTGACCTACTTCCACGGAGGGCGCTTCAAGCAGCTTTCCCAGGTCGGCGGGAAGATCATTCCCGAACTTATCGCCTGAGCGCGGGGATCCTACGGCCCCTGATTCGTCTCCTTGAGGAATTCGCTCCACGTTGCGGCATTGCCGTGGATCGGCGCGATAGTGTCCGGCGAGAGCCGATTCTGCTGAGTGTTTTGGAACAGCACCCGCTCGGTCTCTGTCGGCCGCGGAAGATCTACGGGAATCAGCCTGGGATCGTATAGATCGGCTTCAATGAGAATCCGCTCGCGAGGAAGGTAGGCCATCAGCATGCCCTCCACGTGGATCCCGAGGCCCTGCACGTAGTAGATCTCGAGGAACCGTTCCCCGTCGCCGAGGATGTATTTCTCGTCGATGTCCTCCATCGTGTAGCCCTCCGAGATCTCGGTGGGGGGATAGAGCGACACCATGTCCGGTTCCAGCGTGCGAGGCACGTAGTTCAGCAATTCGCTCTCGTAGAACATGCGGTTGCGCTGGTGCGTGAGGATTGTCGCCCCGACGTGCAGGTAGGTGCGCAGCCCGCCAAGGTGGTCGTAGTGGTCGTGGGTATTGACAAGGAAACGGATGGGCTTGTCCGGGACAAGATCGACGATCTTGTCGATGACCGCGAGGGATCGTTTTTCGTCGAGAGGAGACTCGACCACGGTCACGAAGTCCGAGAATTCGATTGCGACGCTGTTGTGCGTGCCCCCTCCGAGCAGCCAGACACCGTCCGCAAGTTTCTGCGGAACCACGGATCTATCCGGAGGGGCGGCTTGACGAACCTCGGCAGGCACTTCGATCGGCTCGCAGTCATTAGCCCGCATCGTCGGGAAGCTCCCGCCGAAGCTGTTGTGCCCACCGGTTAGCACCGGTACCTGACGCTCATCGTCCCACCCGTCGTGATGGTGCCAGCCTGCCGGGAATCGAATGCCGTTCCCGAGATCCTTCCAGTCGGTGAACTCGTGCTCGTAGTTCATGTCGCCCAGCACAGGATGCGGCACCCGCGTCTGGGTGCGCTGCACGATGTTCCCCTCGCGTACCGTCGCATTGACACGGTACCTGCCGAGCACGGTTGCGGAAACCACCGCGACCTTTCCGATCCCGCCGGTCGTAGCCCCATCCCTGCCGCTTTCGCCGAGCTCCCAGCGCCAGATCGCAGTCGGTTCCGCACCAGGCATCCGTGCTGCCCTGACGAACCCGTGCGGGGTCATCCAGATGTCGAGCTGCCACAGTGCGGCGCTGTCCGGCGCCGCTACCGGGGGTTCGGAACCGTCGGCGTGCCACGCATGGCTGCCGCTTACTGCAAAGGTCTGCCGTTCGTGCAGCTGAAGCGGGGTGCCCCCTAGCCATCCCGGGCCGTACTTCCACGAGGCCGGGTTCTTGCCCGGATTGCGCGAAAACCGCTCCACTGACCACTCTCCCTCGAACTGGATCGTCCGGGAATACCCATTCAGAGGCTCGCCTCGAGGCCAGTCCGTGTCTTGCGTGAGGTTTTGCCCGACCATGCCGGCATAGCCGTCCCCTGCGAAGCTCACGCATCGCAATTGATCGACGCCCATTGCTTTCGCCGCCGCGTCAAGTACCGGAATCGGGTCGATGTGACCTGGCGGCAGGACCGGTGCCGCTGTTGCAGTCATGAGCAGCGGTGCTGCCAGGATGGCGTGCGGAAGTCGTGCGGTCATCGATTCAGGTCCGGTGCCGCTTCGGTGGCGGCGTTCAGCCCTTGAGTATAGGCATGTGCCCGAACCGCACTTTCCGGCCGATCCGGCTCGCAACTACACTATCGGAATGCCAACTCGCATCGATCGCCGCGAATTCCTGGCGTCTGTCGCCGTGAGTGTCGGAGCGTCAGCCTGCAGTGGATGGGAAACGGCACCTTCCCTGGAACTCTGGTACCGACGCCCGGCAGAGAGGTGGGTCGAAGCGCTTCCAGTCGGGAACGGCCGCCTCGGCGCGATGGTCTTTGGCGGAACGGCAACCGAGCGCATCCAGTTCAACGAAGACACGGTCTGGCAAGGCGAGCCGCACACCTATGCGAACGTTGGATCGCATCGCTGGCTCGGCCGGATTCGCTCGCTCCTCTTCGAGGGCAAGCAGAAGCAAGCGGAGGACCTGGCAATGGAGCGGTTCATGAGCGTGCCGCTACGCCAGAAGGCATATCAGTCGTTCGGTGACCTAGTGATCGAGAGGGATGGCGTCGACGAGGCAGGCGTCACGAACTACCGCCGATCCCTCGACATAGAGAACGCGATTGCGCGCGTGCAATTCGCTTCGGGTGGCGTCACCCACGTTCAGGAAGTGCTTTCCAGCTTTCCCAGGCAGGTGCTGGTTGTCCGGCTTTCTGCCAAGGGCGACGGCCAGCTGTCGTTCGCCGCAAGACTCCGGACTTCCCATCCAGTGGACTCCCAAGGCGAGAAGGGCGGAAGTCTGGCTGTAGCGGGCCGAGTTGAAGGAGGAGCGATCCGATTCGAGGCCAGGCTCGCCGCGATGGCGGACGGGACGGTCTCGATCGAGGGCGACCGAGTGCGCGTCGATGGTGCCAGCGAGGCGACCTTGCTCCTCGCCGGTGCCACGAACTTCGTTAACTTTCGCGATGTCTCCGCCGATCCCGCAAAGCGCAACGCGGACGCGCTGGGGAAAGCCCGGGGCACGTCCTTCGACGATCTTCGCGACGAGCACGTAGAGAGCCACCGCAAGCTCTTCGACCGAGTGCGGCTGAATCTTGGATCCACCGAGGCTGTCGCCGAGCCAACGGACGAGCGCATCAACAAGTTTGCGTCCCGGCCGGACCCCCATCTCGTGACGCTTCTCTTCCAGTACGGTCGCTACCTGCTGATTTCCTCCAGCAGGGGCGAGTGCCAGCCGGCCAACCTGCAAGGCCTCTGGAACGACCTCGACGATCCGCCGTGGGACAGCAAGTACACCGTCAATATCAACACGGAGATGAACTACTGGCCGGCCGAGCCGACGGGCCTCCCCGAGGCGCATCAGCCTTTATTCGCTGCCCTGCGGGACATAGCCGATTCTGGTGCCGCCACGGCGCGCGAGCACTATGGAGCGCAAGGCTGGGTGCTTCACCACAACTTTGACTTGTGGAGGGGGACGGCTCCGATCAACCATTCGAACCACGGCATCTGGCCAACAGGTGGAGCTTGGCTCTGCCAGGGGCTCTGGCAGCACTACCTGTTCGGCGGCGACAGCGAATTCCTGCGGGAGACCGCATATCCGCTGATGCGGGGGGCGTCCCAGTTCTTTGCGGACGCGCTCGTCGAATCGCCTGACGGGGAATGGCTGATCTCCGGTCCCAGCAACTCGCCCGAGACAGGCGGCCTCGTCATGGGCCCGACCATGGATCACCAGATCATTCGAAACCTGATGGGCAACACGATTGCGGCGGCCCGAATACTCGATGTAGATACCGACCTCCGGGAGGCGCTTGGACGGGTGCGCGCGCGGATCGCGCCGAACCGCATCGGCCGCCTCGGCCAGTTGCAGGAGTGGATGGAAGACATTGACGATCCGGAGAACAAGCACCGACATGTCTCGCACCTGTTCGGATTGCACCCAGGCGTGGAGATCACTCCTTACGGGACGCCAGATCTGTTCGATGCCGCCCGCAAGTCTCTCGAGTACCGGGGCGACGGGGCGACGGGCTGGTCGATGGGATGGAAGGTCAACTTCTGGGCGAGATTCCTCGACGGAGACCATGCGTTCAAGATCCTTGAGGGCTTGCTCGCCCCGGTTCCGGGCACAACGGAGCGCAATCTGGATGGACGGAGGGGCGGCCTGTACCCGAACCTCTTCGACGCCCATCCGCCATTCCAGATCGACGGTAATTTCGGTGCCACTGCGGGAATCGCCGAGATGCTCCTGCAAAGCCACGATCCGTATGGATCTCCTCTTGAAGAGAGCGACGTGCAGAATGGAGCGGCCGGCTTCCTGCACCTGCTGCCCGCCCTGCCGACCGCCTTGGCAAGCGGCCGTGTGGAAGGGCTCCGTGCTCGGGGAGGATTCGCAGTCGACCTCGAATGGAGCGACATGAAGCTCGTCACGGCTCGGATCGAGTCCCGTCTCGGAAAGCCTTTCAAAGTGCGGTACGACGGCAAGGAGATCGGAGCGGAACTGCCCGCCGGACAGGTGCTCGAGCTGACCGCCGAGACCGTTGCGGTTGGCGATTCGGCTTGAGGCGACGGGATTCCGCCGTCGAGCCTTTGTCGATGCGGTGACGGACGGACATACTGCTGTTCATCTCATGATCTGATCATCCAGTTTCCCTCTTGAGTTCCGGCAAGAAGTTCATGTCTTGCACGAATTTTGCAACCGCTAATCCCGTCCCCAATTCCCAACGGATGCATTCCGTTCGATTCTCGCGGGGATAATCATGCGCCGTGCTTCGTCTATAGCGCGACCCCGAGCCTCCGTCGCCTCGCGCTGCGAGCGAATGCCAATCGCCTCGACGACCTCAAATTCGACTGAGCCACCAAGCAAGGCGGCCGGGAATGCTTGGTTCGCAGCGGGAATCGCAAGTCGGGCGCATACTTGATCAGGGACCGAACGTGGCGTATAGTCTGCATATTGGATTGGGGCAGTTCCCGGTCGGCCACTGGCCTTGGGCCATCCCGGGGCCTTTCGTTAGGGGAAGCCTCTGAGGCCCCAGAGGCCAGTGAAGCCCGGAGTGCTTCGATGGACCTTCCGGTTTCTAATAAGGCTGGTCCGAAATGTTCGTAGGTCCAAGTAGCTTCGGTAGAACGGACTCGACCACAATGCCCATCGGGTCGTGCAAACTGCCCCGGCAATGAGACCGTGAGGCCGGCGGCTGCCAATGGACTGGAACCTGACACCTGCGAGTATGCCCAACCCCCACTCGGCGTCAAGGCGCTCTACTCGCGCGGCCATGATCGTGGCCACGATGGCTGGCATGCTGGTGGGGGCGGCTCCAGCCTTGGCCGGCGAGTCGCGCGTCGCTGTCGCGGCGAACTTCCGCGAAGCCGCCATCGAAATCGGCTCCGCGTTTAAGTTGGCGACTGGCCACTCGGTACTCTTCAGCTTCGGATCTACCGGCCAGCTCTACGCTCAGATCGCATTTGGCGCCCCATTCGACGTATTTCTGTCTGCGGACTCGGCCCGTGTTGCGAAGACAATTGAGGAAGGCCTTGCAGTACCAGGCAGCCGATTCACCTACGCGACGGGCAGGATCGCATTGTTCAGTGCCGATAAGAATCTCGTGGCGGGTCCGGAAACGCTCAGGGACGGACGATTCTCGAAACTAGCAATCGCCGAACCTTCCGTGGCGCCTTACGGTGCCGCCGCTGTCGAGACAATGCGGGCGCTTGCGGCATATGACGTTGTCAGCAACCGTATTGTTCGCGGATTGAATGTCGCTCAGGCCTACCAGTTCGTGCAGACTGGGAACGCTGATCTTGGGTTCGTCGCCCTCTCGCAGGTCGCTCGCCATACCGAAGGCTCCCGCTGGATCGTCCCAAGTCGCTTGCACGATCCCATCAATCAGGATGCCGTCATGCTCAAGCGAGGTGGCGGCAACGAGGCGGCGAAGGCGTTCGTCACTTTCCTCGCCGGCAGCGAGGCCGGTGCGATCCTAGACACGTACGGTTACGGTCAAGAGGAGTGAGCCAGCCTTGTTCGATGCAGCTGATCTCTGGCCTCCGATTCTCCTGACGCTCAACCTGGCGGCGGCCTCGACGGTTCTCCTCCTGGTCATCGGCACTCCAATCGCTTGGTGGCTTGCTCGGACGAGAACTCGATGGAAAGAGGCGGTCGCAGCGGTCGTCGCATTGCCATTGGTGCTGCCCCCTACCGTGCTCGGGTTTTACCTGTTACTCGCGCTCGGTCCAGGCGGGCCGGGAGGCTGGCTGGCAGGCCTAGCGGGCGGTCGCACCCTGGCATTCACCTTCGAAGGGATTCTCGTGGGCTCCGTGATCTACTCGATGCCGTTCGTGGTGCAACCGATCCGCAACGCTTTCGAGGCCATCGGCAGTCGGCCGCTCGAGGTTGCCGCCACGTTGGGAGCCACCCCGTGGGACGCATTCTGGACGGTTGCCGTGCCGCTGGCGCGCCAGGGCATTGTCTCGGGGGCCGTTCTGGGCTTTGCGCACACGATCGGCGAGTTCGGCGTCGTCCTGATGATCGGGGGCAACATCCCGGGCGAGACGAAGGTGCTCTCAATTGCCATCTACGAGTACGTGGAGACGCTTCAATGGGCCCACGCGCATGTGCTCGCTGGCGGGATGCTCGCGTTCTCGTTCGCCGTGATTCTCTTGATGATGGTGCAGCAGAAGCGTGCGGAGCGGCAGGACGCATGAGCACGGACTGCGACGCCATCTCCGCTCGCTTCGCGGGTTCCCTCGGTTCGTTTTCCCTCGATGTCGCATTCGAGGCACCGGCCCGAGGCATCACGGCCCTCTACGGGCCGTCCGGTTGCGGCAAGACGACCGTCTTGCGATGCATCGCTGGCCTCAGGCGGATGGACGGTCGGCTTAGCGTCGGCGAACAGGTCTGGCAGGACGATGGCGCGCGGGTATTTCGCAGGCCATACGAACGCTCTGTCGGGTATGTCTTTCAGGAGGCCAGCCTGTTTTCCCACCTCTCTGTTCGGCGGAACCTCCAATATGGAGCTCGCCGGTCGTCGCCGGCTAAGGCGGAGAGCCTGCTGCGGTTCGGCGATGTTGTCGAGCTATTGGGAATCGGCGACTTCGTCGACCGGTCGCCCGCTGCATTGTCCGGCGGCGAAAGGCAGCGCGTCGCGATAGGGCGCGCCCTGCTGGCGCAGCCTCGTTTGCTCCTGATGGACGAGCCGCTTTCCGGGCTGGACCAAGGGACCAAGGAAGGCATCCTTCCGTATTTGGAGACTCTTCACGAGCGGCTCTCGATTCCAATCCTCTACGTCAGCCACGATATTCGGGAAGTGGCGCGTCTCGCGGACACCATCGTCGTGCTCTCGAACGGGAGGCGAGTTTGTGCCGGACCGATCGATCAGATTCTCGAGCGGCTTGACCTAGACTTGAGCGCCGGCCCGTTTGAGACGGGGGTTGTCCTCCGAGCTCGTGTTGCCGGCCACGACCCAAGATTCCGAATGACTCGATTAGTCCTTAACGGGCAAGAAATCGCTGTTCCGGGTGCCGACCTTCGGATCGGGGACGAGGTGCGACTACGCATTCGGGCTCGCGACGTGGCGCTCGCGACGGTCAGGCCTGCTTCGATCAGCGTTCGGAACGTCCTAGAGGGAAGAATCTTGGAGATCGCAGAGGACACCGAGACCGCATTCGCCGAGATTCTGGTTGATATCGGGGGCGGGCGCTTGCGCGCACGAATCACTCGCGATGCGTCCTCGGATCTCAGCTTGGCAATCGGCAAGCCGGTCTACGCGCTGGTCAAGAGCATTTCATTCGACCGGCCCGCGATCGGTCCGGGCCGGCCGGGACCTATTGATTCGGAACCTCCTCGACTGTCCTGACCTGTCGCGTTGAAAGCGATTCGCAGCGGCGTCACCCTTACTCAGCTAGCCCTCTCAGTCAGGCCGCTTCGGAGAGCGACCTCCGAGCTCGCCCGTGAATCGAAGGCTTCGGCAGCCCGTCAGTCCAACGCGGAGCGGTGGCTCTGCTCGTAGTGCTGCCGCAGCAGGTCCTTGCCGTAGTCGTTGCCGTTCGGAGTGCGCATCACCGCATGCACGTGCTGGCGCTGCGGCACTCGCGGAAGCCGCATGAAGATCGGCCTCTGGTGGTCGAATTCTATGAGCACCACCGGGCTGTGGACTCTGTAGTAAAAGACTGAGTCGTCGTCGATACCGCCGATCCACGCGAAGTACGTCCTGTCGAGTTGCTCGCGAACCTCGTCCATCTTGACCTTCGCATGGCCATCGGCCATGTGGCCCACGAACCCATCGACCACGTTGAGCAGCAGATCGCGTTGCGCCTCGCTCAGGTCGCTGGCCAGGATTCCGGCGTAGTCAAGATCCAAATTGTCCTTGAATGCCTCAGCTAGCGCGTTGTTGCCGTCCTTTGAAGATTCGATCACGGCCTTCTCGCGTTGCCCAGGAGTGAGCGACTGCGCCAGTTCTAGGCCCCGTTGCAATTCTTCCTGCATCACTGTCACGCCCTTGTACTTGCCGGCCTCCGCGATCACCGGCTCGGAGCCTATGAAAGTGGGGGTCATGACCACTTGGTCGCCGAGGACGAAGTAATTGATGATCAGGTGATGTCCGTCGATCTGCCAACCCCACGGCTTGTTCTCGGACGGCTCGCCCATGACGGTGAAGTAGTAGAACCACTCGTCCAGTTCCTCGAAATTGGACGTGATCTCACCGAGGGTGTAGTTCAAACGCATGATGTCGCGGCTCTGCTGGAATCCCCGAGCGCTTAGCCCCACCTTCATCAGTGCGAAGCCAGCTTCTCGCTGGCGCTCGTCGAGTTCCTCGAACGAGACGCCCTGGCGCCTGAAACTGTGTTGGTTTGCCCATCTGCGCCATTCGGAATCGTCGACCGCGAACATGACTCGCTCACGTTGATCGTCCGTCAGGGAAGCAAGGAATGCAGCCGCCGCATCGACGACAGGTTTTGTCGAAACACCGGTCGCTCGGATAGAAAACAGACCGGGCTCGATTGCGCCGTTGGCGCTGATGCCGGCAAACGGCTGGGCGAGACCCCGCCGCTCCATTGCCGCGAACCGGTCTCCACCGCGGCGCTGCGGCAGTGCAGTGCTGACCAGCAGGCTTACAGCGAGGAGAGCCAGAAACCCCGAGAGAAGTTGGAATCGTCGGCTTCGCAGGACTTGCATGGCTGCATCCAACGGTAACGCAGAATCACTCGAGCTTCAAGCGCGGAGGAGCCTCGTTGGAGTTGCTTGCTCCCGGGCCGGGGTATCCGCCTTCGGACCGAAGCTGAATAGCTGTGGCCCGGCAGGAGTACACTGCGTCGAGCCGGTGCGAGGAGGGCCGGGCGGCGACCATTCGAGACGTCGCCGACAAGCGATCGGCGTCAGGCAGCCGCCTAGCTTAACGGGCTTGTAGGGGCAATCCGGGCGTTGAACCGGCAGTGCAACGGACGTTGCACAGATTCGCAACGAGGTTTGTTGGGTCGATTGGGAAGAGAACGAGCCGGGTGTCCGATGTGCCGCAGCCACCGTCATTTACACCGTGTGACACACGCTTGGAGCCCTCAGTATGTCGGGGCCAAGCGTGCGGATAGCCGAGCAGAATACTGCGGAGCATGGAGTCCAAGCCGCTGAGACGGCCCATGCCATCTCCGAGCTACTATGAGCGGTGTGAGGCCTCGATGACGACCCACCTGGTGAGCAAGCTATGACAAATCACGACATCGCCGGAATTATCCCTCCGATGGTTACGCCCTTCGATTCCGAAGGGAACGTCGATGAAAGGCTGCACCGGGCAGAGGTACGGCACATGCTCGCGGCCAAGGTGCACGGCCTTGCGGTGGGTGGCAGCACCGGCGAAGGTCACACGCTGACCACAGACGAGACCCGGAGACTCACCGCGACCACGACAGAAGAAGTAAGGGGACAGATTCCCGTCATCACTGGAATCATCTGCAACAGCACGCAGGCAGCGATCGAACGGGGGAGAGCGGTGGCCGATCTCGGGGTGGCGGCGTTGCAGGTGACCCCGGTGCATTATCTGTTCCGACCGGACGACGACGCGATGTCGCGGCACTTCGATCGGATTGCTCAAGCGACGGGTCTGCCAGTAATCATCTATAACGTCGTGCCGTGGTCCTATCTCTCGCCCGGGTTACTAGCTCGCATTCTGCGAAGAGTCGACGGTGTGATCGGAGTCAAGCAGAGCGCCAGCGATCTGAAAGCTCTGGCAGACCTGCTCTTGCTTGCTGAATCCCACGAGTTGCGACAGAAGGGCGTGCGGATTCTTTCGGCGGTGGATGTTTTCCTCTACCCGTCTTTTAGTCTTGGCGCCCACGGGGCCGTGGCCGCGATTCTGACCGCGGTTCCGGAATGTTGCGTTGAGGTATGGAATGCCGTTCAGGAGGACGATCACCAGCGAGCGAAACAGTTGCACGAGAACCTCTTGGGTCTCTGGAACGCAATCGATCACTCGAATCTTCCGGCGAACGTGAAAACCGCGCTTAGGCTTCAAGGGCGGGACGCCGGCTTCCCGAGGGAGCCGATGCCACAGAGTTCGTCGGAACAGGAGGAGGAGATTCGCCAGGCGCTGGCGGCGATCACTTGGCCGGCGGTTGCATGAGCGGGAAACTGCGATGAGTAAGCCGCATCTGAGCGGCATGTGGTTCATTTCCCCAGCGCTTCCGGCGCTGATTGCATTGAGTCGGTGTGCCGGCAGCGGCGAAAGCGAGCATGCGCGGTCCTAATTGGGGCTTCAAGCTGAAGCCGATGCAAAGCAGGACCCACAGGTCGTGGGCCTTGACGGCATGGCGATCAATGAACTCGCCGGGGATACGGCGGTACGCAAGATGCTGGCCGGCTCCCGGATGACAATCATGCTGGACCGAGGACCCACGGAACTTCTGCCTACGAATCGGGTGTTTTTAGGCCGGAGTCTCGATGAGGGCAAAACACTAGGGTCGCGCGATATAGCGTCGCGAAGACTCAATGTGTCCGGCGGACCCACCAACAAGGAGAATTTCCAAAGTTAACCCTGATTTTTGGGGCAACGGCGGCGTGCGCCAGCGTCACGGGTAGTCTCCGTGTGCGGTCGCTAACGAGAGTGTTTCTGAAAGCTCGGCCACAGGCCGTTCGAGCAACTCGGGCCCTAAGAGCCGGATCGGCTCGACGCCTCGTCCCGCGAAACTCGCTGTCGCTGGACCTGCTTCCTCCAACGCTGCATGCGTTGCCCGGCAACGGGAATCGGGGCCGTCTTGCCGGCCAAACGGTAGTACGGCATTTCCTGGTCTTGCTCGAGCTCTCTCGGCGTCCAGTTGCGGCTTCCTCAGTGCGGCCGCCCGTCACCCTCGCCCCGGCTCGGGCATTGCTGTCTCGCGAATCCGCGGAAAGTCTTTCGGACCTGAGATCTCCTCGATTCGATCTGCGTCAATCGACTGCTAGGCAACTTTGACGTTGACCCGCAGCCACGGTCCCAGATTGCCGAAATGGAACGAACCTCCCGCGTAGAGTCCGGAAACGAAGGCGTAGGCCTCTTCGGCATCTGCGGTGACCTGCGCGCCGTTAATGGCTAGAAACGTGTACGTCACGGCAAAAGCCGTCCTCTTGTTGCCATCGATGAACGGATGGTGCTGGGCTAGACTCTTCCAAAGTGCGGCGGCCTCCTCGATGAGATCCTCGTAGTAGCGGGACTGAATCTGATCGAGGACTTCCTCAATGAGACGCTGGTCGCGGATGCCAAGCGATCCCCCGTACCGCTCGATCTGGTCGGCGTGAATGGAGATGATCTCCGCCGGCGTGAGATAGTCCGTCAACTCGCGAGCTTCTTGTAGAACTCGTTGTATTGGAAGTGACTGCCCAGATAGGCTGCCATGACGTGCGGCCTGGGCAGGGTGCGCTCGCGCTTCTCAATCAGGTCGGCCAGCGCCTCTTCGATTAGCGTCTGAAGCTGGCCGCCCTCTTTTCTTGCGATCGCGAGAATGGAGGCGAGAGTGTCGGCGTTGACCTGAGTAGCAAATTTCAGACGAGGCTTTGACACCGTAGGAACCTCCTCCACTCAACGACCAGCGTTAGCGTATCTTGAAGAAGCATGATCCGTCAAGACGCCTCTGCTCTGCTCGCCAAGGACTACAAGCGGATCGCGAACGCGTTGGATAGGCTCTCGAAGCGCTGAGACCACGCCAAGCGAACCGACCGGATGGAGAACGGTGGGAACAGCCGAGGCGAGACCGGCTCAACGAACTGCTTCTGCCGTTTCCGCCACGAGGGCGAGGCGGGAACAGCGGACCGCCTCGGTGAGGCAGGGACGCGGCTCGTGCGCAGATTGTGAGGCCAGCCGTACACGCTCTGACTTCCATCGCACCATGACCGCGCTTGCCGCGTCGGTGCTGCCCGCCCCAATAGAAGTCCTCCACGTGCGGTCCATAGAGCGGCTTGCCTGGAAGTCAAAGAGGCATCCTAGCTTAAGAGGGGCTATGAGACATCCGCCAGCTTCCAGTTGGTTGACCCGAACGTTCGGTTCGATCTATTGCCACAGGCAAAATCCACCATGCCTGCCGTTGGTGAAGCGGACTTCAGGAGGAACGAGCGGCAGTCACCGTCGCCGTAGCCGAAGCAAGAAGATGCACGGGACGCGAAAGCTGATTGCACGGACCCCGCGCACGGACCCGCAGCTGCGGATCCAAGCCGACCTGAGGGACCTGGCGCCGTTGCGCCTGCAACGGGCGGAGGGCCCGGAGCAGACCGGGCTGTTCAACGCATACGTCAACGGGCATCACTACCCTGGCTATCGCCAGCCGCTCGGCTCGCACCTGCGCTATTTCCTGGTCGATCGGCACTATCGCAAGGCGCTAGCGGTGCGGCGCGGCTAGCAGCGGGCGATTGAGGCGACGGCGTACAAGCTCATGCGGGTGATTCAAGCGGTGCCCAAGTCGGTCGTGCCGTAGGTGGATCCGGAAGCGGAATACGAGGCGCTTCCGGTGAAGCGGACCGCGCGTGCTGGATCCGCATGCTCAAGCAGCACGTGGGAGTCGAGGTGCTGACCGACAGCAGTATCCGCGTCAGGCGACGCCAGGGCTGGCCTGGAGCCGAGCCCAGCCATTCGTAGCGCGTTGAGGCCGGGCCTGATGCGGGGCTGGCCGGACCGTCGCAACGATTCCGAACCGCACGCCGCGGACCGCCGTGGCCACGGACTTGAAGTGCTCGGCGGCTCCACCGTGAGTGGGCCACGTCCAGTGCAATCGATTCGCAGGAAAGAGCCCTGGTCCGTGCAACCAACCCCACGATTGCACAGCATCCTCAGTCTGCGCTACCCTCGTGGATGGACAGTCACCCGGATTGAGGAGCTGGAAGCCAGCCCTGTTGACCAGAACGGGCAGGTTGCAGTAGGGTGTCTAGTTCTTAGCTTGAACGGCAGCAGCTGAACGACAGTTGTAGCACGCGGAAAGGCATGGGGTCGTTGAAGCTTGTAAGTGTAAATTCGAGGATGCAAGGAGGTTCTTTCTGTATGAACAACAAGCGATGCTGTCTAATCACGGCTCTCGCTGTCTTGCTGGGTGTGGTGCCCATGGCAATTGCCCAGCAAGCAGACACGGCGCTGATCGTCGGGACCGTTTCGGATGTAACCGGGGCGGTGATTCCCGGGGTCGCCGTCACTTTCAACAATGTCGAAACCGGCATTGCGTCGACGACCCAGACCAACGAGTCTGGTGCCTATCGCTCGAACCCGCTCAGGATCGGCACGTACCTCATCGTGGTGGAAGCGGATGGCTTCAAGACCTACTCGGGGTCCGGCGTTTCCTTGTCGATCGGCGACGTGCGCGAACTCAACGTTTCGCTCGAGGTGGGCGCGGTGACCGAGGTCATCGAAGTCGAAGCCTCGGCACCATTGCTGCAGACGACCGAAAGCTCGGCTGGTACCGTGATCGAAAACCGCCAGATCGTCGACTTGCCGCTCAATGGCCGGAACTACCTGCAACTCGCCGTGATCTCGGCGGGCACGACGCCGCCGCGCGGACAGGGTATCTCCATCGGTGGTCAGCGGAGCACCGAAATCAACTTCATGATTGACGGTGTGGACAACAACAACCAGTCAATCGCATCTCAGGGAAACCAAAAGGAGACAGTGAAGCCGTCGATCGACGCTCTGGCGGAGTTCAAGGTCATCACCAACGGCTTCTCCGCCGAGTATGGCAAGTCGTCGTCCGGAATCGTTTCTTTGGCGATCAAGTCGGGGACGAATGAACTTCACGGCACGGGCTTCTACTTCATGCGAGACGAGGTCTTCGACGCCCGGTACTCGTTCTTGCCTGATAGCCGGGAAAAGCCTCAATTCGGGCAGGCCCAGTACGGATTTGCCGTCGGTGGGCCAATCAAGCGGAACAAGGCGTTCCTGTTCGGCGATTTGGAAATGACGGACATCCGGCAGACTGCGACTGCGGTCACCAACAATCCGTCCACCGACATGAGGAGAGGGAACCTTTCGGAAATCGGCAACATCATTTACGACCCGAGCACCTGGGACGGGACTGCGCGGCAGCCTTTCGCGAACCAGATCATCCCTGAATCGCGAATGGATCCGATTTCCGGCGTCCTTCGTGACTGGTGGCCGGACCCGGATTCCGCTGGCTTGCGACGCAACTATACTTTCCTCGCGCCGAGGAACCAAGACAACTACAAATGGGACGGTCGCTACGATCAGAATTTCAGCGATGCGGACAACCTATTCGTTCGGTGGAGTAGCCAACAGCAGTTGAGGAGCAACGTGCCCCGGCTGCCAGCCACGCAGTATGGCTCGATGACGCCCGGCGGGAACTCCGTTGATGTCACAAGCAACAACATGGCGATCGGATGGAACCGCATATGGTCTCCTTCGCTGATCTCCAGCATTCGGCTTGGATGGAACTATATCGACACCGACGTGGAAATCCATCCGGACATCGAAGGTAACGTCAACTCCCAATTAGGGTTGCCCGGTTTCACGCACTCCCTGCGAGGGTTTGCGATTACCAGTATCACTGGATACCAGGCACTAGGGAATAGTAACTGGACCCCTAACCTGATTCAGTCGCAAACTCGCCAAGTCTCAGCCGACAACACGTGGACAAAGGGCAATCACGCAGTTAAGTTTGGTGCGCAGTTGTTCTTCATGCAAAGCTTCATCGACAACCCGCAGCGGGCGTTGGGTCAGGTGAACTTCAGACAGAACTTCACCGCACGTTCGAATACCGAAAGGTCCAACTCTGGCGAGGCCTTCGCTGATTTTCTCCTGGGTACGGCCACTGGACTTCAGGGCTCGAACACGGTCTACATGAACATGAGGGCGCTATACCCTCACTTCTACGTGCAGGACGACTGGAAGGTAGGGGATAAGCTCACGATCAACATGGGACTTCGCTACGAGTACAACCCTCCGATGTGGGAAACCCGAAACGGCATTGGCGTCTTCGACCGAGGAGGACCGCGCGGGTCGCAGGGGCAAATCCGCGTTGCCGGCCTGAACGGCAATACGCGCACGATCACAAGACCGGACCGATTGAACTTCGGCCCGCGGCTTGGCATCGCATACAAGCTGACCGACAAGACAGTCCTGCGCATGGCCTACGGCATCTTTTACGGCACGTTTTCAAACACGGGTGGCGGTGAGTACAAGGAGACACAGCCGCCGTTCCACTTCAAGGTGGGACTCGCTTCTGACCCGCGCGTGCCAGAATTCCGGTTCGCAGACGGCCTGCCGGCCGGCTCAGTCACCGCCGCAAACGCGAGGGACGTGGAAATGTCCACATGGGACATGACTCCGGACTGGCCGATGGCACAGAACTGGAATATCAACCTCCAGTTCTCTCTGCCCGGCGATGCCCTATGGGAAATCGGCTACTTCGGAAACAAGATGAATCACATGATGGGCCGCTGGGACGACAACGTGCCACGGCCTGGCGAGGACGTCTGGGATCCAGTCGCGGGAAAACTATTCTCTGCCGGCGGCGGAGTCAATCAACGGCGCCCCTGGCGATATGTGCAGGTACCCTCAGCGTCACGTGGGGACATCGAGTTCCCCGGAAACCTTCCCGGAGAGGTTCTCACGCTCGGACGGTCGAACACCCACTCGAATCGCTGGAATTCGCTCTATCACGGGCTGCAGACGAAGGTCGAAAAGCGCTATTCCAAGGGCATGACCTACATCGCTTCGTACTCGTGGTCGCACGCAATTGGCGACTGGCGCGCGATCCCTGGTTCCGGTGGCGCCCCGGGAGAGAACGCACGCTTGGTCCTGGATGTTCTCGATCTGACGCGAGAGCGCGGGCCGACTCCACAGGACATGCGACACCGCTTGGTAGGAAGCATCGTTTACGAGCTGCCTTTCGGAAAGAGCAAGCGGTTCGGAAGCGATTGGGGCAGGGCCCTGGACGCGGTTGCTGGCGGCTGGTCGGTCGGGACGATCGCGACCGCCACAACCGGCACGCCTGCGACGCCATGGGTCCAAGGCCGCCCGTCCAACATCAACGACCTCGCCAACGGAGACAGACCTAACGTTGTTCCGGGGCAGGATACGGTGCTGGCCAACCCGGACCGGAACGGCTGGTGGAATCCCGCTGCTCTCGAACCGAACGCTCCCCTTACTTTCGGGAATGCCGGTAAAGGGATCCTACGCCTGCCTGGCCGGAGCAACTGGGACTTCTCGGCGTTCAAGGCCTTCCGGTTCACGGAGAAATACTCCGCTCAATTCCGATTCGAAGCATTCAATTTCACAAATGCTGTGAATCTCGCAACTCCCAACTCAACAGTCGGAAACCGTAACTTCGGCACGATCAACGGAGCGGCCGCACCGCGTATCTTGCAATTCGGCTTCAAGTTCATCTTTTAGTCGCCGTCTGCAATCAACTACCTACGCCCGCTTCCCTATCCGGGAGCGGGCGTTTTGTCGGGATGACCAATTTGCATTGCCGCCGTATCAGTTGGTCACCGAACCACCCGGGACCTGGCAATGGTGTGCAAGCGGAGCGGCCCTACTGTAGGGTGCAGGCTCCGGTAGTCCGAACCAAGACCTTGATCGACGGCGGGACGTCGACGACCATCACCCCAACCAGTCGCCTGCATTCGGCAACCCCGGCAGCCGGACGTTTGACGAGGCGGGCTCCTTCTGGTTCCCGTGCTGGATGGCGTTGTTCTGGACGATGCTTAAGAGACGCCCGCCGCGCGGCCTGCCGCTGGAAGCGGTGTTGCGAGCCACGTGACCCATCGCGCTCGCAGTCGAAAGTCCGTCCGACTCCCGCAGTCGGCCCGTGCAACCATACGCCTCGACGCGCGCCGGGCTACTCGCTCCTTGTGTCTCCCGGCCCACGCCGCTACCCACTTCCTTTCCAGCGTCGCTAGGGGCAAGGCACGTGCCGCCCACGATTCCCAGCCACTTGGCGATCTCATCTCCGCCTACCAGGATCGCCGTTTTGAGAATCGTCGCTGCCGTTGGCCGGCTCCCCGTGCAAGCGAGGCTGAAGGCTTGGTATGGTGGATTATTGCGTTACGCCGAGAAGCATTACCCGCGCGGCATTTTTCGCTGCGTGCGGTTTGCAGTTCTCGTGGGTTTGGTATTGAGGCAGCTCTATTGCACGGTCAGGGGTGGACCCTCAGCGACCGCTGATGCGTACAGGGCTACGTACCGCTTCGTGTGAATCGGGTTCCCGCGCCGGGCGGATGCTTCTTGAACACGCCCGCGCTTCTGGTCTAGGCACCTCTAGAGCCGATCGCTCTCCATGTCGGGCAAGCCCCTAGTTTCGGTCACCGTTGTCACTTACAACAGCGGCCGCTTCATCCGGCGCTGCCTCGAGTCGGTGCTCGAGCAGGTGCACGACCCGCTCGAGGTCATCGTCATCGACAACGCCTCGACCGACGGCACCTGCGACATCCTGGAACGCTTCGAGGGCCGCTGCCTGGTGGTCTACAACGAAGACAACATCGGCTTCGCGGCCGCCCAGAACCAGGCCATCGCGCTCTCGCGGGGCGAGTGGGTGCTGACCCTGAACCCCGACGTGCTGCTGCTGTCGAACTTCGTCTCGCGGCTGCTGGCGTCGGCGTCGCTGGACCCGCGCGCGGGGACGGTCTGCGGCAAGCTGCTGCTGGCCGACGCGAGCTTCGACATCGAGGGCCGCCAGCGGCTGGACTCGACCGGGATGTACTTCACGCCCATGCTGCGGCACAAGGATCGCGGCTGCATGGAGACGAACAACGGGCACTACCGGCACGTCGAGTACGTGTTCGGGGCGACGGCGGCGGCGGCGTGCTACCGGCGGGAGATGATCGAGGACATTGCGGTGGAGGGGGAGTTCTTCGACGCGGACTTTTTCGCCTATCGGGAGGACGCGGACGTGGCCTGGCGGGCGCAGCTGCTGGGCTGGAAGTGCATCTTCAACCCGCGGGCGGCGGGCTACCACGTGCGCAAGCTGAGGCCGGGCATGCGCGGCCAGCTGCCGGCGGAGATCAACATGCATGCGGTGAAGAACCGGTTCCTGATGCGGATCAAGAACATCACGCCGGGGCTGTACCTGCGGAACCTGCTGCCGATCACGGTGCGGGACCTGGGCATCGTGGCGTACTGCCTGGTGGTCGAGCGGACGTCGCTGCGGGCGTTCTACTACCTGCTGCGGGACGTGGAGCGGACGGTGCGGAAGCGCCGGCTGATCCAGGCGCGGCGGCGGGTGGACGAGGCCTACATGGCGGGCTGGTTCCGCTACAGCCCGGTGAGCCAGCCGCTGGCGGGGGACGCGGCGGCCGAGGAGCGCCATCCGCGGCTGGTGCCGCAGCGGCTCGGCGGCTGAGCGAGATGAAGGTCGCCCTGCTGGGCACACGCGGGATTCCAGCCAGCTACGGCGAGCGGTGCGCGCTGGGCGCGCCGGAAGGAGCCGTGCGGACGCCGCGAAAGCCGGACGAGTTCGGCTTGGAGCCGGGGATCGCGGGACCCCTCGAAGCTGCCCTGCAGGGCCCGAGGCAACTAGCCGCACGCATGGATCGAAGACTTCCAGGAGTCCGGCGAGGCGGCCCTCGGGAAATCGCCCGAGACCGTGGCTCGGTACGACTGGGGGTCGGTGCCATGGCACAGTGCCTGGACGGGCGCCGTTAGCACGGCGGCGCTCCTCTACGCGGGGGATTCAGAAAAATCGGATGGCGCTAGCAGTCGTCGAATTCACTTGAGCCTGAACCGAACCGGCCTGGTGTTGGGGCAGTGTCGGCTAGACACGACCCTCCAAGTGCGGGGAAAGCGGTCCGGCCCTCCTCAAGAGATGACTGCCCGAGAAGGCATGCCGCTACACAACGGAACACCATCGGGCAACTTGGCCGATGAACCCGCTGCCTTGGATTGGCTGCCTATTCGGTTCGGCCCGGGCAAGGATCGCGCTGATCGCTGGCCAGCCTTGCTCCGATGAGGATAAGAAACGAACCAGTCGCGCTGCGGGCCTTTCCCTGCATGGGCGAGCGCATAGCAATAAGGCAATAAATTGAACCCAATCGGCCGGATCGGCCGGATTGGCGTTGACAAGCGGGTGCCGAGACGCTACGCTGATTACGCATCTGTTATAACAGATGGCAGGAGGATTGCATGCACAAGGTTAGTCGGGTGCTCCAGGTCGCAGCGTTGGCACTGTGCGCCGTGGCACTGGGAGTAGCGCAGCAGAGCACCGGCACGATCTCCGGGATCGTGACGGACCAGCAGGGCGCTGTCATCCCAGGAGCGCAGGTCGAGGTACTAAACACCGCGACGAACGCTCTCTTCACCACGTCATCCAACGAAAGCGGGCTGTACGTCGCGCCCGGGATGGCTGTCGGCGTATACGAGATCTCCGTCGAGTCCGACGGCTTCCGGCGCAGCGTGCGTTCCGGCGTCACGCTGCAAGTGGGCCAGACCGCCGATATTAACGTAACGCTAGAGATCGGCCAGGTGACCGAGGTCGTCGAAGTGGTCGGCGAGGCGCCTCTCGTCGACACGGGCGGAGCGACCATCGGCGAGGTCATCGAGCGCAAGCGGGTGTCCGACCTGCCGATCAACGGCCGTGGCGCGCTTGCCCTCACCCTGCTGACCGCCGGCGTCATTTCCAATGCCGGACCGACGAATTCGGGCTTCGGGGATCGGGGCATCCAGCTCTCGTCGATCTCCATCAACGGCAGCCCGAACTCAATGAACGCCCAGATGCTTGATGGCAACAACAACATCCTGAGCTACGTCGGCGAAGTTGGCGTGCCGATCGCCGTCGACTCCGTTCAGGAGTTCAAGGTGCAGAGCGGGACCATGTCGTCCGAGTTCGGCTACACGGCTGGAGGGGCGATCAATCTCGTGACGCGGTCGGGAACCAATGACTTCCATGGCACTGCATACGAGTTCCTCCGCAACGACGCGCTGGACGCGCGCAACGTCTTCGCCAGGACGAGGTTGCCTCTACGCTACAACCAGTACGGTGCGTCGATCGGCGGGCCGATCATCAAGAACCGGACGTTCGGCTTCTTCAACTGGGAGGAATACCGGCTCGGGCGCAGCAGCCCGAGGATCCTAACTGTCCCGGTTCCGGACTTCCTCCAAGGCGACTTTCGTGAACTGCGGACCGCCAAGGGAGATCTGATCCAGCTGTACGACCCCGACACCACGCGTCCCAATCCTGCTGGCGGGGGATTGGTCCGCGACCCGTATCCAAACAACCGCGTCCCATCCGCCAAATTTGATCCCGTATCGCGGAACGTCATCCCTTGGTACCCCGCTCCGAACAGAGAACCGTCGAATCCGTTTACCTTCAGCCGGAACTACCAGGACGCCGGCGTCCGTAGGGTGAACTGGTCCCAGTGGAATGCCAAGGTGGATCACCGGTTTAGCGATAAGAACGCAATGTTCGTCCGCTACACATCGGCGCGGCACCAGCCTTCCGGTGACAACGTCTTCACCGATCCAAATGTCGGCCGCAACCGCGAGGACGACCAGACCAACCGCAACTTCGTCGTCTCGAACACGCACACGTTCACTCCGACATTGATCAACAGTCTCCGCGTTGGCACGAGCCGCCAGCTCTTCCTGTTCGAGACCGTTGGCAACTATCTCGGCTACGCCCAGAAAATTGGTCTGCCGGACAGCGTGCCTCCGGATCAAGTGCCCGACATCAACGTCAGTCCCTACCCGCGCATCGGAGGCGGCGCTCTCGGCAAGCGGAGTTCGCTCAATTGGGACATCCAGAACATGGTCACCAAGATCAGCGGGAACCACACCTTGAAGTTCGGCCTCAATGCTCGCGACTTGTACGGAGGGAATCGGCAGGGCGGTGCCCTCTCCGGCTTCTTCCAATTCACAGGTCTCACTACGAACCCGCAGGCACCGGCCGGCACCGGATTCAATCTCGCTCAGTTCCTCACCGGAGACGTCTCGAGGGCTGGCATCGATCGCATCCTAGGCAATTCCTGGCACGGCTTCAATTGGAGCGCCTTCGTGCAGGACGACTGGAGAGTGCGGCCTCGTCTGACCATCAACCTCGGCCTCAGGTGGGATTTCCAGCAGAAGCCCTACGAGCGCCACAACGGGCAAATCAACTTCGACCCGGATTGCACGGAGCCCTCCACGGGGCTTCGGGGATGCACGGTATTCGCGGGCGTCGACGGCCAGCCGAGGACCTTCATGGAGGAGGACTACAACGACTTCGGTCCCCGGATCGGCTTCGCATACGACCTTACCGGGAAAGGCCGCACCGTGTTCCGAGGCGGATACGGCGTCTACTATGCCTCGATTTTCTACCGCCACTTCACCGGGGACATCAGTTTCTTTTCCCGCACGCGCACCAACTACAGGACGGCAACGCCTGGAGAGAAGGCGTTTCGATTCTCGGACGGTTTCCCGTACCAGTTCGCGGCTACGCCGGGAGCGTCCGCCGGCCCTGGCGGGAGGCTAGGCCAGAGCGTGAGCCTGCGCGAAGCGGACGGCACCACGCCGATCACGCAGCAGTGGAATGCCTCGATCCAGCATCAGACGGGCGATTGGTTCTTTGACGTGACTTACGCGGGCAACAAGGGCAATCACTTTACCGCCGGAGGATACGATCTCAACCAGGTGTCCCCTGACACCCGCTTTTCGCTTCAGCAGGAGTTGAGATCCCGTGTTCCGAACCCGAACGCGGGACTCGTGCCCGGCGGGCTCGGTGGCAGGACGATTACCCACGAGCAATCCCTGAAGGAATTCCCGCACTTTACCTCCGTCAGCATCAGGAATCCGAGGATGGGAAACTATTTGTCGCACCAGCTGCAGGTCAATATCAAGCGCCCGCTGAAGGAAGGCCTTCTGCTCCACGTCGCCTTTACGGGCGGGAAGAAAATCAGCGATTCGACGCATGTGCCTGTGAACTTCGGCCCGGTCGAGCAGACGAATGAGAATAGCTACCAAGACGGGCTCTACAACCGGCAGGTCCAGCGGTCCATCGATCCGACCGACGTGGCCAAGCGGGCGGTTATCAGCGTGCTCTACGAACTGCCGTTCGGACGCGGGTCGGCTGGAGGCATCAACAAGCTGATCGGAGGGTGGCAGATCAATTCGATCGGCGTCTTGCAGGACGGACTCCCCCTGATCATCCGCGGAGCGAGCAACTTCCAAGCTAACCGCCCCAACTCGACCGGCCAGAGCGCCAAGCTGAGCAATCCCTCGGCGGACCGGTGGTTCGATACGGGCGCGTTCGTCAATCCTCCCAACTTCACGTTCGGGAACGTAGGAAGAGCCTTGCCCGACGTGCGGGGGCCCGGCACGGTGAACTTCGACCTCTCCCTGATCAAGGACACGTATGTCGGCGAGCGGGTGAACATCCAGTTCCGCGCGGAGGCATTCAACTTCCTCAACCACGTGAATCTGGGCGCCCGGAACGGCGTGAACACGGCGTTCCGACCGGGTGCGGACGGTCTGAACTCGTCCGCGACATTCGGCACAATAGTGAGTGCGCGCGACGCGCGAGTGATTCAGTTCGGATTGAAGGTGATCTTCTAGCCAGGGAAGGGACCGATCTTCGGGATGACTAGGGATTGGAGCAAGCAGGCAGGGACGGAGAAATGGCGTTGAGCATCGCGGATTCCAAGCCGACCGGCGACATCGCAAGGAAAGACGGGACCATCCGTGCGGCAGGTCTCGCCTGGCTGGCTTTGACACTCGGAGTGCCGCTGCTTGCCGCGCCGAACGTAGGCGCGCAACTGGCGCCTGAGGCGCGGGCGCGCGCCGAGCGGGCCCATCGATCCGCCGAGCAGTCCGGTCCCACAGCGTCCGACGTCGCCGAGGCGGTCACCGCCCAGGCGGCCGACCTGCGACCCGCCTCGGCCTCGGACGCACCGGTTGTGCGCCGTAACTTTATCGACGAGGCGATCTTCTCGAAGATGGAGCGGGACGGCGTGCCTCACGCCGGCCCCGCAAGCGACGGCGAGTTCCTTCGACGCGCCTATATCGACTTGGTCGGGCGCATTCCCACGCTCGAAGAGGTGCTGGCATTCGAGGCCCATGGCGGAGGAGACAAGAGGGACCGGCTGATTGACCGGCTCCTTGGCGGCGAAGAGTTCGTCGAGCGCTGGTCGTACTTCTTCGAGGACCTGTTCCGGGCGGGCAACCGCATGGGGCACGGCAAGAACCTCTTCCGCTTCTGGACGAGGGAGTGGCTGACCCTCGACCGTTCCTACGCTGACGTTGTCACCGACTTGCTGACCCAAGGCGGCAAGAGCAGCCACTCGTCGCCGGGCGCACTCTATTTCGCCCGCGATTTCGTCAAGGCCAAGGACGATCCCGACGAGGCGGACGCGCACGACTTAGTCAACCGCGCCGATGCCATCGACGAGTTCACGGTCACCTACGGAAAGGTGTTGCTCGGCATCAACCTCGGCTGCGTCTCTTGCCACGACGGTGTCAACCACCTGGAGCAGGTCAACCTCTACCTCACCGGCAAGTCGCGCGAGGACTTCTTCCGCCAGGCGGCGTTCTTCGGAAAAACCCGGATGATCATGAACTGGGAGAACGGCTTCCAGGCGAACACCGAGTACACCGTGGACGACGTGGAGCCGGGCTACCCGACGTTGAGCGAGAGCATCGTGCGGGTCCCGCGCACGGGCGGCTCGAACGCGCCCAAGTTCATCCTCGACGACCAGCCGGCGAAGCCCGGAGAGTCGCCGAGAGACGCGCTGGCGCGGCTGCTCACAGGCCATATCCAGTTCGCACGGGCAACTGTCAACCGCATCTGGGCCGAGATGATGGGCGTCGGGATCGTCGAGCCCCTCGAAAGCTTCGATCTGGCCCGGTACTACCCAAGCGACGACCTGCCCCTGGGCTGGACCGTGCAGCCGACCCACCCGTACCTCCTGGACGAGCTGGCCCGCGACTTCCAAGAGAGCGGATTCAGCTTCAAGCACCTGGTGCGCACGATTGCCGAATCAAGCGCCTACCAGCTTTCCTCCCGGTTCGGGCACGAGTGGAAACCGGAATACGGGCGCTACTTCGCCCGCCGCAATGTCAGGATGCTCAGTCCTATTCAGCTGCATGACGCCCTCGTGACAGCGACGGCCGTGCCCGGCGCCTATTCGAGCGGCGGCAGCGAGGTCGGCATGGCGCGGCAGGTGCTGGACCCGGCTTATGTAAAGAGCGAGGTCGGGGAATTCCTGCGGGCCTTTGGCCAGCAGAGCCGCGACGAGTTCCCGTCGCGCGCGGCCGGCTCTTCCCTGCAGGCCATGCTGATGATGAATTCACGCACCGTTTTGGATCGCGTGCAGTCCGACGGAGCCGGCCGCGTCGCGCAGATGCTGGGCGGTCTGCAGGCGGATCGGATCGTCGCGGCCGCAGCATGGAAGGCCGCTACTGGCCAAGCGCCCGAGCCGGAGCAGGCCGACTCCGCCGTTCGTCGCGGAATCGTGGAGAAGCTCTACCTTTCGACTCTGTCGCGCCGACCGATTCCGGGCGAGATGGACGTGGCACTGGGCGCGCTCGACAAGGATATCGAGCAGGGCGTCGAGAACCTCCATTGGGCGTTGCTCAACAAGCCCGAATTCCTTTTCAACTTCTGACCGGACCGAATCGAGGGAGACCAGCCATGCCTACCGTTCGAGACTTGACGCCGACACGGCGCGACACCCTGCGGCTCGGTGCCGGGAGCCTGCTCGGAGGGCTGGTTGGCGAGGGCCTGTGGCCGGCACGCGTGCGCGCGGCCGGCCGGGCGAATCCTCGGGGCTCGGCGCGGTTTGCCATCATCGTCGAGGCCGCAGGCGCAATCAGCCATGTCGACACCTTTGATTTCAAGGAGGACGCCGGGACGCAGGCGGACTTCGAGGTCCGCGAGGTTCGCAACGGCCTGTACATCCCCTACCGGCTGTTCCCGAAGCTGTCCGCAATGATGGACAAGATCGCCATCGTGCGCACTCTCAAGAGCCACGAGGTGGTCCACTTCCGCGGCGAGTACTACACGCGAGCGGGCCGCCCGCTCAACCCGGCGCAGGCTGCCGAGATTCCCCCGGTTGGCACGGTCGTCGCTTCCGAACTGGAACCGCAGAGACGAGAGAGCGACACGTTCCCGACCTTCGTCACGTGCAACCTAGCCAATCTTGCACTTCCGAGCGGCTTCTACCATCCGCGCTTCTCCGGTCTCGACATCGATGCCGGGGGCGGAGCGGGAAGCGTGGCGGCATCGGGCGAGGCGCTCGCCCTGCTCGAAGAGAGATTCCGGCTCCTAGGCGACCTGGACCGCGCGGTGCGCCGTGATTTCGGCCGGCGCGGGCCGGAGATGAGCGCATTCCGGTCCTTCCAGGAGGAGGCTTATCACGTGCTGGGCGATGCCCGGTGGCCGAAGGCACTGTCGATGGACGACGCTGACAAGGAACGCTACGGCGACAATGACGTTGGCCGCGGGTGCCTCATGGCGCGGAATCTCGTCAAGGCCGACGCGGGGACGCGCTACGTCCATGTCAAGCATGGCGGGTGGGATCACCACAAGCGGATTTACGACCACGGTGCCAACTCGAACCACTACAAGCACTGCAACGACCTGGACCGTGCGCTCTCCAGCCTGCTGCGCGACCTCGAGGCGACACCTTCGCCTCGTCATCCCTCGAAGACCTTGCTTGACGAGACAATCATTGCCGTGCCCACAGAGTTCGGGCGCGTTCCTGGCGCGTTGAATCTCGTAGGCGGGCGGCATCACTACAACCAGGTCTATATCGGAATGTTCGCGGGAGGCGGAGTCAAGGGCGGCAGGATCATCGGACGCACGGACGCCGCCGGTGAGCACGCGCTGGAGACGGGCTGGAACTACAGCATGCAGCCGAAGACAGAGAATATCGTGGCTTCGGTCTACTCCGCGCTCGGAATCGACTGGCTCAAGGAGGTGACCAACACGCCCTCCAAGCGGGTCTATCGATTCGTCGACCCGCTCGGCGCTACGGAGCCCTGCATAGCAGACGAGATCGAGGAACTCTTCGTCTGATGATGGCGCGCCTCGGTTGGGCCGGCCTTCTGGCCGCGCTTTTCGCGATCTGCCCGCCGCGCCTCGCCGCCGCCGGCGGGCCAGTTGTCGAATCGGATGTGCCGGTGGGTATGGTCTCGGTACCCGCGGGCGAGTTCAGCATGGGGCGGACCTTCTCTACCCCAGACGACGAGACGGGAATGCGTCCCCTCATCCTCAGGGACGACCGTCCCGTGCATACTGTCCGGCTCGATGAATTCTGGATGGATTCCACGGAGGTCACGCACGCCGCGTACGCCGAATTTGTTGCATCGCAAGGCCATCGGACGCCTTACCACTGGCTCGACGGCAAGATGCCTGATGGTCTCGCTAGGCATCCGATCTACAACGTGGACTGGGACGACGCACGGGCGTTCTGCAGTTGGAGGGGCAAACGCCTTCCGACCGAAGCTGAGTGGGAACGCGCGGCCCGCGGCAACCTGGAAGGATCCCGCTATCCATGGGGGGACGAGAAGCCGGATCGCGGCAAGGCGCGGTTTTCGACGCCGGCAGGCCCCGCACCGGTTGCGGGGTCTCCCCCCAATGACTTCGGTCTGCACGACATGGCGGGCAGCGTCGCCGAATGGTGCCAGGACTGGTTCGACCGGATCTACTACTCGAACAGCCCGCCCGAAAACCCCAAGGGCCCCGCCGAGGGAATGTACAGGATCGTCCGAGGCGGCGCTTGGTCGGACGGCCCGAACCGGATCACCGTGTTCTTCCGGAACTGGATTCGGCCGAGCCAGCGCACGCCGAATCTCGGCTTCCGCTGCGTGCAGGACATGGATTGATGGCTGGCTGCTCGCCAGCGCGTCTCGGACGGCGGCGGTTTCTGTCCGGACTGATTGCAGCCCCCGCGCTTGGCGCCCTGAATGACCGCCTGTTCGCGACCGGGAACGGCCGGCTTGAGATCGAAAGCGTCGAGCCCATTGTCATTCGCACCCCGCGCGGCGACAAGCCGCCGGATTGGTACCTCGAAATGGGGCCGATCGGCCAGTCTACCGGCGGGAGCGGCCTGTGGAACCGCCTTGACCACGCATCGCCCAGCCGGTTTCGCGGAGCAACCCAAGCAACGCTAGTGAAGATCGTCACTCGCGATGGTCTGGTCGGCTGGGGCGAGTGCCACGCACCGGCCGCCCCTCGCGTCCATGCGACGGTGGTCAGCGACCTGCTCGCGCCGATCCTGGTTGGACAGGACGCCCGCCAAGTCGAGCCGCTGTGGGAAAGGCTCTACTCCAGCCAGCGACTGCGGGGCTACGCCACGGGCTTCTACACAGAGTCGATCGCGGGAATCGACCTGGCACTATGGGATCTGCTCGGAAAGTACGTCCGTCAGCCCCTGTACCAGATTCTTGGCGGCAAGTACAGGGACTCGATTCCGACGTACTCCGGGATCGGCGGGTCGTCCACGCAGTCGCTCGGCGAGTCCGCGAAACAGCAGATCGAGCGCGGGTTTTCGGCTGTCAAGATGGGCCTCAGCAAGGGTCCCGGCACGTCGAGCGTCGAGCGCGTCGCGGCCGTGTCTGAGGCGATCGGCGGCAGGGGCCAGCTGCTCGTCGACTCGCTCGGGGCGTACAAGGTTCACGAGGCCCGCGCCGTGGGTGCCCGACTCGACGAACTGTCCAATATCGGCTGGTGGGAAGATGCCCTACTGCCCGAGGACATCGGTGGCTACAAGGAACTCAAGGCCGCGCTCAGGACACCGATATGCGCAGGCGAGACGCTCTCGAACCGCTACCAGTTTCGCGAGCTGTTTGGCTCGCGGGCCGTTGACATGGTGAATCCCGATCTGTGCCGGGCTGGCGGCATCAGCGAGTGCCGCCGCATCGCGATCCTAGCAGACCTGCACGGGGTGCTTTTCTCGCCGCATATCAGTACCGGCACTGCCCTTTACTGGGCCGCGTCGGTCCACTTGGCAGCGCACCTGCCCAATACCGTGATCATGGAAGGCGGAACGCTCCTCGAGCGGCCGTTCGGCAACGGATTGCTTCGGGAGCCCTTGGAATGGCGTCCCGGCCAGGCGATCGTTCCCGAACGCCCCGGTATCGGGGCGGAATTCGATGAAACCGCGCTCGCCCGCTACAAGGTGGCATGAGAATGTCTGTCGGTCCGTTGCCGAATGTCCGCTGGCGCATTGCGGCGTTGCTGTTCTTCGCGACCGTCATCAACTACATCGACCGTCAGACGCTGTCGGTGCTGGCTGCGGAAATCACCGGAGAGCTGGGCATTTCGGACATCGAGTACTCCCAAATCGTCCAGGCCTTCCTGATTTGCTACGCCGGCATGTACGTGGTTTGGGGGCGCATCATCGACCGGTGGGGCACCCGCGTGGCGCTGGCCGTATCGATGGTCTGGTGGTCGCTGGCCAACGCGGGGCACGCCTTTTCGCGGGGCGCGTTCGGGCTCGGCTTGTTCCGGGCCTTGCTCGGACTGGGCGAATCCGGGAACTTTCTCGCTGCGGAGAAGGCGATCTCGGAATGGTTCCCGCCGCAGGAACGCGGATTCGCCAACGGCTTGGTCAATGCCGCGGCCTCGACAGGAGCGATCTTGGCGCCGCCGCTGATTGTGCTGATCTTCACGCAGTGGGGGTGGCGCATAGCATTCGTCGTAACCGGCGCGACTGGGTTTCTATGGCTCGGCTTCTGGCTTCGCTGGTATTGGGTTCCGTCCAAGCATCCGCGGGTTACGAGCGAGGAACGCGATTTGATCGAAAAGGCGCCGGGCGGCCCGGCCCGCCGAACCGTGCGCTGGGTCGAATTGCTGGGATTCCGCCAAACATGGGCGCTGTTTCTGGCAAGGGTCCTGGCCGATCCTGTCTGGTGGTTCTATCTCTTCTGGCTTCCGAAGTACCTGAGCGACGAGCGCGGCTTCAGCATAGTGGCCATCGGACTGACGACGTGGGTTCCGTTCCTGACAGCTGACCTAGGCGCTATCGCCGGCGGATGGCTTTCGGGACGCCTGATCCAGCGAGGCATGGCCCCGCTGCAGGCACGCAAGTGGGTCATGCTGCCTGCCGCTGCGGTGATGCCGTTAAGCCTGGTCGTGCCGACGAGCGACTCCTCGGTAGTCGCGGTGACGGCGATCTGCATCGTCACGTTCGCTCACATGGCGTGGAAAACAAACCTAATGACAATGACCAATGATGTCTATCCCACGACCGTGGTCGGTTCCGCCGCCGGCATCGTGGGCCTAGGCAGTTCACTCGGCGGCGTAGTCTTCACCGGCATCACGGGGGTGGTCGTCGAGCGACACTCCTATGCGGCGATATTCTTTGTCATGGCCTTCTTGCATCCAATTGCGCTAGCCGTCCTCCATGCGCTGGCGAGGGGCGGAGTCGGGGAGGAGCGCGCGGGCTAACGCGCGGCTGAATTCTATGAAACCTCTAAACGGCAAGCCGCGAACAGGCGCCTTCCAGCCCATCGAGCGTCGGCGCATGTCCGACTACGTCTACGAAGCAGTGCTCCATGCCATCCTCGAGCACCGGTTCAAACCGGGGGAGCGCCTTTCCATCCCTGAGCTCTCACGGAGCTTGGATGTCAGCCAGATGCCGGTTCGACAGGCGATCGACCGTCTGAGCGAGGAGGGGCTTGTGGACATTCGGCCCCGGAGCGGGACATTCGTCGCCCAGGCGGACGAGCGCGAGGTTGCGGAGACGTTCGATATCCGCCGGGCGCTGGACCGGCTGGCCGCCGAAACCGCCGTGCTGCACGTGTGCGATCACGACATTGTGGAACTCGAGGAATACGTTAAGCAGATGGACGACTTCGCCGCGCACGGAAGCGACGGCATGGGAAGCCACGACCGTCTAAACTGGGCGTTCCACCTGCTCATTGTCAGGCTCTCCGGTAGCGAGAAGCTCTATGAAATGTATAAGCAGCTGAACGCTCATCTCAAGATCGCAAGCGTTCACGTCTCCAGCACCGATTGGGCTGCGAGGGTTCCACAGGCGCAGGCGGAGCACCGTGCGATGGTGGATGCCTTGCGGCATCGTTCCGCCGGAACCTTGGCGGCCGTCCTGGCGACTCATGTCGAGCGAGCCAAGGAGGCGTTGATCGGCGACATCCGCGCGGCACGCGAATCGGCCGCCGACGCGGTAGCTTCGAGATAGAGCCGATCTGATGCATTGCACTTTCCAAGGCGTAATACCGATCCTCGTTACGCCGTTCAAGGACGACGGGCGGGTCGATGTGGCCGGCCAGCTGCGGGTCGTCGACCATTTGTACCGGCACGGGGCCCAAGCGGGATTCGGGGCATTCGGCAACGCGGGAGAAGGTTACGCGCTCCTCCCATCCGAGAAGCGGCAATTGCTTGAGGCGATCGTGCGTCACCTGAACGGACGGGCTCCAGTGATTGCCGGCGTCGGCGCAACCGGGACGGACGCTGCCGTCCAAGCCTGTCGAGATGCGGAAGGCCTCGGAGCGGCTGGCTTGATGGTCCTGCCGCCCTATTATTTGCGCCCTGATGCCGATGGCCTGATGTTCTTCTATTCGGCGATCAGCGACGCAGTTGGGATTCCGATCATGGTGCAGGATGCGCCGATGCTCTCGCAGGTCAGCATGCCCCCGGCTTTGCTGGCGCGCATGGGGCGCGAGATCGAGCACGTGAATTACGCCAAGGTCGAAGCGCCGCCGACCGCACCGAAAATCACTAAGACGCTCGAAGCGGCGGACGCCGCCCTGACGTTGTTTGGGGGCCTGAACGGTCAGTTCATGATCGAGGAGTGGCAGCGAGGTGCCCGCGGAGTCATGCCCGCCAGCGATATGACTTCGCTCTACTGTGCCATCTGGAGCGGGCTCGAACAGGGCAATCACGAGTTGGCATGGAGTACGTTCCAGCGAGCGCTTCCGTTGATCCGTTACGAACTTCAACCGGGGCTGGGCGTCTCGGCAGCCAAACATAATCTCGTGCATGCCGGCGTTCTGACGAACGCTGTCGTCCGACACCCTACTCGCTCGCTTGACGAGGCAGGATTGCGCGAGCTAGAAACGCTGCGGTCGGTTGTCGGTCCGATTTGGCAGGCATGCCAGTAGATCGCATCGAATCGATCGAAGCATTTTCGATCAGGCTGCCGCGTGATGCGGCAGCGGTGCGGGGAACTGCGGGATCGCCGACCGAACTGGCCGCCACCGGGTTTGACTACCAGTGGTCGGAAACCAACGGCGCGCTCTATTCGGTGAACTTCGAAGCCGCCTTGGTCAAGGTGACATTGGAGTCGGGCCTGACGGGTTGGGGCGAGCCGCAGGCGCCTCTCGCTCCGGACGTCGCGTGCCTAATCGCGGAGCAGTTGCTACGGCCGGCGCTCCAGGGCCAGAAGTTCGACGGAACTCCTGAACGCGTGGCACTCCTACGGCAGCGGATGTACTCCACCATGCGCGTCCGCGGGCAGACGGGCGGTTTCATGCTCGACGCGATTGCGGGAGTTGACATCGCCCTGTGGGACTTGGCTGGTAAGGCTTGCGGGAGCCCGGTTGCCGGTTTGCTCTCCCCGTCCAGCGCCAAGAGCCGGATCCCGTGCTATCTCTCCGGGCTGCCGGGCACGAGGAACGAGGATCGAGTCGCGAGAGCGCGGGAGGCTTGGGGTGCCGGCTTCCGAGTGTTCAAGCTGTTCCACGACCGCACGGAAGACGAGCTATTCGACCTGCTCGACCGCCTGCGCGAAGCGCTAGGACCGGGCGCTTCTATTGCGGTTGACGCCCTTTGGCGCCTTGACTCGAGGTCCGCGGTCAGGTTCGGAACGAAACTTGACGAACGCGGCGCTCTTTGGCTCGAATGTCCCCTGGCACCGGAGGATCCGGCCGCTCACGCCAAATTGGCTGCCCAGGTCCGCACCCGGCTCGCGTTGGGTGAGAGTTACCGTTCGCGGCACGAGCTGGCTCCGTTCCTCAGGCATCGTTGCGTTCACTGGCTCCAGCCCGACCTGGGGCGCTGGGGCATTACCGAGGCAGCCGCCCTCGCCCGGGAGGCCGGCCCCGGAATCCGCATCGTCCCTCATATCAGCATTGCTATGGGGCCTCAGATTGCCGCGGCGCTGCACTTCGCAGCTTCGTCACCGAAAGTGGAACTCGCGGAGTACAACCCGGCCGTTTTCTCAGTTGCCAACCGGTTTCTAGCTCGACCGCTCGAAGTTGACGGTCCCGAGTACTGGGTGCCTACCGGTCCGGGGCTGGGTATCGAGATCGACGAGTCTGCAGTAAGGGCCGTTGCGAAGAGGACTCTTGTCGTGCCGGTTGCATAGAAGTCACAGCTGCGCAGCGACACGACTTGAAGCCAGGCACGATCAGCGCAATAGCAGCGAATCGCAAGACGCCTTGCATTGCTTGTCCTGCCCGGATGCTAGGGCCCAGCATTCACGCAGAGGTTTCAATTGTGAGCACTCAACGCGGTCGATCAGTGGCGCGAAGCGATCCTCAGCAAGACGGACTACGCTGCGGCGCGCTACAACCTCGCCGTGATCCTCGCATCGCGTGGGGACCGTGAAGCGGCGCTGGCACAGCTCGATGTCGCACTGCAGGTCGAACCGCTATTCGAGGAGGCTCGCTCCTTGATGGACCGATTGCCCGAACCCCAATAGTGGAGGATGGTCGGAACCGTTGCTCGTGACCCGGTTGTCGGCAACATCGCTCGTCCATTGAACCCGCGAATCTTTCTGCTAGGCTTAGCAACCATGAGAGGAAGAATTGCGTTGCTGATTGCGCTCGCTGCTCCGCTGATGGGCGAGCCGAAACTCGGAGTCATACAGTTTCCGAACAGCGGATCTGCTGCCGCGCAGGAGCCGTTCCTCCGAGGTGTACTACTACTGCACAGCTTCGAATACGACGACGCGGCCGTCGCCTTCCAGGAAGCGCAGAAGGCCGATGCCAGCTTCGCTCTTTCGTATTGGGGCGAAGCGCTGTCCCACTACCGTCCCGTGTGGGGACGCGAGAACTTCGAGAAGGGCAGGGCAGCGCTAGCGAAGGGATCCCAAGCGGATACTGCAATACCTCGCGAAAGGCGCTACTTAGAAGCCGCCAAGATTGCGTTCGGCGAAGAAAGTCGCGAACAGCGATGGCAACGCTACTCGGACGCGATGGGGCGACTCTCGAGTGCTCATCCCGACGATTTGGAGGCAATGAGTCTGCACGCTGTTTCGCTGTTCGGCGTGACCGGAAGCAAGCGTGACCACCGTACATACATGCGAATCGCTTCGATTGCAGAACAGGTCTATCGAAAGAACCCGGACCATCCCGGAGCACTGCACTACCTGATTCACGCGTTCGACGACCCCGTTCACGCACCTCTCGGACTTCCGTACGCTCGCCGCTACGCAGGGGTCGCTTCGGCAGCACCTCACGCTCAGCACATGCCTTCTCACGTATTCCTCGCATTGGGCATGTGGGACGAATGCATTTCCTCCAATGTTGACTCGTGGAACTCGTCGGAAGACCGCGTAAAACGTCTCGGCTTGGAAAGCGACGATCGAGGCTACCACGCGCTTTGGTGGCTGCAGTACAGCTACTTGCAAAAAGGACTCGTGAGCAAGGCAAGGGATCAGTTGTCTGTCATCGAAGCCGATGTTGCTCGGGCAGGATCTCGGCACTCTAGGAATCACCAAGCCTACTTGCGCTCGCATTTCCTTGTCGAGACCGGGCAGTGGACCTCCGACCTGGCTCCCGTCAAAGACAAGGGCCTCGACAACCGGGCTTGGGGAGCCAACGCGCTTGCCGAAGGCATAAGAGCCATCAAGACGGGAAACATCAATCTAGCCCGCAAATGGCACGCCAAGCTCAGGGAGAAGGCAGCGTCGCATGGACAGGAATCCACGTCGCTTCCGATCGCGGCCCTGGAGTTGGAAGGGCTGTTGCTGCTGAAAGAAAGGGAGGCGGACAAGGGGCTCGAGAAGCTCCGCGAGGCGACAGTACTTGAGGAAGGGACGCCGTTCGGATACGGCCCGCCCTTTCCCGTCAAGCCCGCGTTCGAACTTCTAGGCGAAGCGCTTCTCGGGCTCGACCGCCCCAAAGAGGCGCTGAAGGCTTTCGAAACTTCTCTCGGGCGCACTCCGCGACGTGCTCTGTCGCTGATCGGACTCCAAAATGCCGCCGAAGCGGTCGGGGACAAGGACACTGCGTCCTGGGCCGAAGGCGAATTGCAGGAATACCGATCGAACTGATGATCCGGCGCCAGTGAATAGGCTGCCGCTACGAATCTGTCGGCCTGCCATTCATCCGCTGGGCATGCCGTTCAACAAATGCTGGCGGTCTTTGAGGGAATCCGAGAGGCCAATCGCCGGAGCCTTGGTTTGCGAATGCCTTCACCGAACGCTCCATCGGAAGTGTCGATGGCGTCGTCGGGCAGCTCGGACTTCACAGCATCCAGCCCGTGAGCTCCAGCGTACTTCCTCGCACTGCCGCCAGGCTCCCTCAATACTCGTCGTGATCCTACCGGATCTGGAATGAGATGCTGCAGATGGTTGCGCCTAAACGGCACGCAAGAGACTGGAGATCCCATGCCGGAACCTACGATCACACCGAGCATGTCGAAGCTGTTTCGTTGTCACACGGAACCAAAGGGACTTTCGAAACGTTGGCGTGGATTGTGTCGATCCATGGGGGGCTGGGCGCACGATTCAGCAGTGTCCGCAACTGAAAAAACCGGGAAGCGGCACAGCGTCGTGAGGTGAGGACGGCCTGTGATTCGCTGAACCCGAGAATAGCAAGAATTTAGCACAAGAAGATGTTCCTTATAAAAGGAAAACTTTATAATTGAGCGAGAGGAGGTCCCTCGGACTGGCGCGAATTGATCGCACCCGGCTCTGAATCGAAGGCCGAACAAGCGTTTCGCAGGTCAACGCCTGGGTGTCTCCGGCGATGTGTCGGGCAACGCAAATGCCCAGAACCCCATACCAGATCCAATCGCCACGTACTGCCGGCCTCCGACCATGTAGGTCATCGGAGAGGCCTTCCAGTCCTGGTTGGCCTGGAAATGCCAGAGGGGTTCCCCAGACTCGGCGTCCAGTGCGGCGAACGCGCCGCTGTCCTCCCCGAAGAAGACTAGTCCCCCTGCTGTCGACAGCACACCGGAATATGTGGTCGAGTCACCGGTCTGCGGGTAGTTCCAAACAGTTTTCCCTGTCTGGATATCTAGAGCCCGAATGTGTCTCTGGTTCGGAGACCCGTCGGCAAGCCGGAAGGTGCCGCCCAGCCATGACTGGCCCCGCTTCCACGGCCGATCGTGCTTTCTGTAGAGCATGCACGACTCATGGACCATCAGGTAAAAAAGCTTGGTTTCCGGGCTGTAGGACGACGCCCACCAGTTAGTTGCGCCTCTGATGGCCGGGCACACCGCGCTGCCTTCCTCGTTGGGATCGCTGCCCGGAAGCAGGATGGGTCTGCCGCTCCCGTCAAGTCTTTCGGCCCATGTCTGTTCGATGAACGGCTCACCTAGCAGGAACTTGCCCGTGACTCTGTCGAGCACGTAGAAGAAGCCGTTGCGATTGCCCTGAACCAGCAGCTTGCGCGGCTCGCCACGGAACTCTTCGTCGACGAGCAGGAGCGGTTCCTGTGCATCCCAGTCGTGCGTGTCGTGCGGAGTGAATTGGAAGTGCCATAGAAGCTCCCCTGTCTTTGGCGCAAGGGCCAGGACCGAATTGGTGTAGAGGTTGTCGCCTGGTCGCCGGTCCCCGTTCAGGTCAGGGCAGGGATTTCCGGTTGGCCAGTACAGAATGTCGAGTTCCGGATCGTAGCTGCCGGTCAGCCAAGTCGCCCCGCAGCCCTTCTCGAGGATTTCCGGATCGCCCCATGTCTCCGAGCCCGGCTCGCCTGGTGCGGGGATCGTCCAGAATCGCCAGGCCAGATCGCCGGTTTCCGCGTGGTAGGCGTCCAGAAATCCGCGAAGGCCGGTGTCTCCGCCGGAGATTCCGAAATACACGAGGTCATCTACTACCAACGGAGCCGCTATGGCGCCGTAGTGATCCCGGTAGTCCGCCATTTCGACATCCCACATCAACTCGCCATTCCATCGGTCGAGGGCAATTGCGTGCGCGTGATCAGTGACGGTGAACAGCAGGTTGTCGCGGATTGCCACCCCGCGATTCAAGCCGATAGACGCGTCGCCGATCAACCCCTCGTTGCGGGAACGGGAATACTGCCAGATCTGTCGACCGGTCCCGGCATCAAGAGCGAACACCTGGTTCACTCCAGTCACGTACATGAACCCGTCGATCACGACCGGGGTGCCTTCGATCATGCTCTGGTCCTGGACTGGAAAGAACCACTCCGTCGCCAGCGACCCGACGTTCTCCCTACGGATCTGGTCCATCGCGCTGTGGCGATTCGCGGTGTAGCTTCCGTGATAGGTGGGCCAGTCGACGTTCGGTCCCCGGGCTGCCTCGCTGTACGAGTTGCCGGTTCGTCGCAGCAATCGGATTCGGCCGTCTTGGGTCCTAATCTGGGCGTCGAATCCGCTCTTGTTGAGGACTTCTCCGCGTATTGCCGGCCCGCCGAGGATTTGTAGCGTCGAAACCATCGGTTCGACCGCCTCGGCTGATTCCGGCGCCAGCGTTCCAACATGTGCGACCAGGCGTCGGAGATCTCGATTGTCGAGCTCGAACGCGGGCATCCCTTTGTCGGGGCGTCCGTTGCGGATCAACGCGGCTATCCGCTCGGAATCGTTGGAATCGATGAATGGAACGATGTTGGGCCCCCGATTCGTGCCCTGTCCGTCACCGGAGTGGCAAAGGATGCAATGCCGCTCAAATAGAACCGGACCAGTGGAATCTACCTGCTGGGCGTGAAGGAGCGACGCGAGGTAAAGTACGGTGGCAATTCGCAACGAGAGCATGGTTCCGTGTTCGAGCGGACCCTTGCGACCACGCAGACTCTTGCTTGCACTGCCGACCACCGACGCTTCGGGGTTGAGGGCTTGTGCGGCTGCACCAATCCTCGGGCGATGCCACCCCGCCATATCCCGAGCGGAGCATTAGGTCCGAACTTGAATCCAGTGTATCTAGCGGAGCTGTGTCCGCATCCCCTGCAACAACCAGACCCTCAATTTGCTCGACAGAATCCTGCCCGATGCCCTCCGCGTACTCTTCCCACTCTGTCTCGACACGCTGCGCGTGCAGAGCGCCCTCCAGCAGTAGTTCCATGCCACACTCTCGGCGACCGTCGTCGCCGACGGCCGCAGTCGCGTCCGGCCACTCATTCCGGAGTACGTGGAGCCCCAGCAGGACTCGGCCGCGGGCCAGCCGGAGCGGACCAAGCAGGCTCGCAAGCAGGACCGCTAGCGCAACGCCGCCAAGCACTGGCGGCTTGGCCATATCGACAAACTGCGTCCCCACCCGCCCGCCTTTCTCGTCGACGACTTGGACTACTCCCAGGCCCTAGGCCGTGTCGTCCTCGATCGCGGAACGGACTCTCCCTTTGTCTGCAAGCCAAACTCTCACGAGCGTTTATGCGAACTCCTGCATGACCGGTTCATCCGTTCGTCGGGTTGGGTCCAGACCCGCAGCCGCAACCGCTAGGTCGAGACCCAGCGCGGGTCCGCTGGATGAACGCGGTGCCGGTCCCCGACAGCGACGACGCCGTGCTCGCCAGTTGGGTCGAGTTCGCCATCGAGCGCTTGGGCCAGCGCACCTACGCCAACATGTTCTTCACCAGCCTGGAAACCACCGCGGACAATTCGGCCCCGATCGCACGAGCCGGGCGGGCGCGCTCGAAGACCGAGGAGTCCTTCAACTGCCTGGCTTGCAACGGCTACGATATCAAGCGGGATCTCGGATATGGCCGCTACGGTCTCGCCAACCTACTTGCGACGCTGAACCTGTTCGCCTTCGCGCTGAACGCGGTCATGGACTGGGTCTCTGACTTGTGGCGCCAATGCCGCGAGCGCGCGGGAATCCGGCGCACCTTCTTCGAGGAACTGCGGTTCCTCACGCAATGGTTCTGCTTCCCTTGTTGGACCGTCCTGTTCGAGACCATGCCCAAGAATCGCCCGCCGCCGGGCCCGCCCATGCCAGCCGTCTCGACACCAGCATGACGAACCGTGCCCGAAGTCCAGCGGCTGGCCGGCTTCCGCCGAAGGCAGCGGTGGCCTTGCGCCCTGCCCGGCTCTGGACCCCGCAATCCCCCGTCCGACGCCGACTGCAACGGTTTACCCACGTCCACTCGCGGTGTTTTCGCCGCTAGGACTCCTCTTCTGGACGCCCAGCCACTCGGCGATTCCACTCCAAAACCAAGATCAATCAGACCCGCCGTCTTGGGAATTGCTGTGGACGCCGTAGGGTGGAGAAATTCCCAGTTGACACACTTCACAGATGGAATTTATGATCTCGACGGGGTGTTTTTTCACTTTTCGTGGACGGGTACGCTAGCGAGACGTCTCCGTCCGGCGGCCGTAGATTTCGGCAATCCTGCAACACAGTGGCGACTGTCTGCGAAGAGTGGCGGATAAGCGAGGAAGGACATGGCGAGTCATTCAAGATTTGGGTTCCGGCAACTAGCTGCTTGGACCCTTGCTTTGCTGTTCCCGGTGCTGGCTTGGGGGCAGGGTGCGGGAGGCACTGTCACCGGGACCGTTACCGACGCGACGGGCGCGGTTATTCCAGGTGCCCAAGTCACGATTGTCAATGCCGAGACCGGCGTTGAATCGGCTTCGGAAACAGGGATAAACGGAACCTACGCCGTCCCGAACATGCCGCCAGGCGAGTACAACATAATGGTGTCCGCCGACGGATTCAAGACTGTCGAGGTGAACGGGCTTCGATTGAACGTGGCCTCGGAAATCACGCAGTCGTTCGCGCTGGAAATCGGGGCTGTCACCGAGACAGTAGAGGTCAGCGCCGAGCAACTCCAGATCCAAACTTCATCTGGGTCTGTTGGTTCCACGGTCAGCACGGAGCAGATCCAGGAGCTGCCGCTTCCCAACCGCGACATCTTCAACTTGGTGAACTTGGTTCCCGGCGCATTTCGGTCCGAGTCGAACGGCAACATCTCGATCGGCGGCGGACGCACTCGTTCCGCTGGTTCGTTCATTGACGGTGTTAACAACACTCGAGGCGGCCTCGGCGTCCAGAACGTAGAGATGGCGCCTCCGGTCGATTCAATGCAAGAGTTCAAGGTCGAGGTCAACTCGATGGGTGCCGAATACGGCCGGAGTTCCGCCGGCGTGGTGCAGGCTCTCACCAGAAGCGGATCGAACAATTGGCGAGGGAGCCTTTACCACTTCATACGGAATGACGCGCTTGACGCGGCGGGCTGGAACCAAGATTCCCAGCCAAAACTGCGCCGGAACAACGGCGGAATATCGGTTGGCGGTCCAATTGCGCAGAACAAGACATTCTTTTTCTACAACCTCGATGTCTACCGACAGCGAGTGGGCGCAATTCGGACGCGCAGCGTCGGCCTGCCGGAATTCCGAATCGGCAACTTCACGCAAGGCACTCAGAACAGGGGCGGGCAGGCAGTGCTCGTTCCGATTTTTGACCCGCTGACTCGGCAAGCCGGCCCCATCAACAATCCCAGGGGCACGACCCAGTTTCCCAACAACACAATACCTGTCAGCCGGTTGGATCCCGTGGCAGTCAAGGCAATCAGCTACCTGCCGGACCCCAATCGCGTGCCGAATAATCTCAACAACTTGGCCGGCAACTGGCGGGAATCCGCGAATGTCGAGCGGAATCGGGATTACCACACGTTTCGCTTGGACCACAACTACACCGACAAATGGCGCACGTTCGTGCGGATGATCCTGACCGAGCCTGACGACACGATCACGGGATACACGGCGGGCTACGGCGTAGCGGACCCGAACGGCCTCAATATTCTCAATCGGCGGCAGAACTGGGGATTGAACAACACCTACACCTTCAGCCCGACCTTCTTTCTCACCTCGATCATCGGATTCAATCGGGTTTCCGTCGATCGCAAGTCAGGAGATTGCTGCGACACGAACTACGCCGACGTCTTGGGCCTCCCCGGCTTAGAGCGGGGTGGAGAAGTGTTCCCGAGAATGAACATCCAGGGTGGCCGAGGCGTCCCGATGTCGCAATTCGGAGCCGCGGGCAATGCGAACCGCATCGCTGTCTTCACGAACTTCGACTACGAGGGGAACTTCACGAAGATCCGCGGGGACCATTCATTCAAATTCGGTGCCAAGTACACTGCCTATCAGGGGAACGAGGTCAGCCGGCCGCAGCCATCGGGCGCTTGGCGGCCGGTAGGCAACTTCACAAGATACCGAGGCTTGACCGGAGGCCGCGACAACAACACCGGCATCACGTTGGCCGATTTCATGCTGGGACACATCTGGAACCTGGACACGCGAGTCGCTCCGGGAATCGGTAAGCGGATCAAGTACTATTCGGGGTACTTTCAGGACGACTGGAGAGTCACTTCCCGCCTGACCTTGAACTTTGGCGTGAGGTATGAGACCGAGACACCAATCTACGAGGTCGGCGGTCGCATGAACGGATTCTGCCAGTACTGCGCGCACCCGCTGGCGGGTCAGAACGGCATCCCGGAAGATGCGATCGGGCGCGTGCTGTTCCCCAATCGCGATGGGACCGGGAAATACCTATGGCAGTGGGACGCGAACAATCTGGCGCCGCGTTTCGGCTTCGCTCTACGGCTGAAGGAAGACAGTTCCATGGTGCTTCGAGGCGGCTTCGGAATCTTCTACGGGAACCCGTACGACCGGAACTCGATTCAGCCGGGCCGGGCGGGTTTCGACAACATATTTCGGCGGCGCGGGGGCTTGTCTACGTATCTGAGAGACGGCGTTCCGGCTGGGGCCTTGGACGACATTCCCGACTCCGAGCTGCACGGCGGATTCGGGACCCGGGGCACGCGATTCGCGACCTCAACGATTCAGTTCTGGGATGAGGCCCGCGTGCTTCCGTACTCGCAGAATTTCAACCTGACGCTCCAGACACGATGGAAGGGAGTCATCTGGGACTTCGGTTTCATCGGTGCATTGGCGCGGCACCAAGCGATCAACAACCTCAACATCAACCACCTCCACCCGGACGACCTAGCCGCGGCCAACGCTCCAGGCGCCAACTTGGAGAGCTTCCGGCCTTGGGTTGCCTGGGACGGCACTCAGGATCAGATCCAGTTGATGTCGCCTAACTGGGGCATCTCGAACTACTTCGCTGCGACCTTCAAGTCCGAGAAGCGGTACCAGAACGGGCTCGGCTGGACAGTCGCGTACACGCATACGCAGTGGATCGACAACATCCGGTTCATCGGCGACGCCGACACTTTCGGAGACAACGATAACCCGCAAAACATCTACGACTTGAGCGACGAGCGCTCCAGCTCGGTCAATCGCCTCCCGCACCGCCTGGTCGTGGCACCGATCGTCGAGCTTCCGTTCGGAAGGAACCGGCGCTGGGGACGGAGCTGGTCCAATGTGCTCGATGCGGTGGCGGGCGGTTGGCAGATCTCGACAGTTGGAACTCTGCGCAGCGGTGGGTACATGGGCGTGTAAATTGCGCAGGGCGGTAATATTCGCGGCGACCTGGCTGCGGGGATATCCCTGCGTCCGAACCTCACCGGAGCCTCGTTCAAGTCGTCCTCCCAAGGACAGCCTGCGGACGGGGTGATCGGATTCAATTGGCTGAACGAGGCTGCCTTCGAGACACCCGCGCCATTTACCCTGGGCAATGCAGGACGCACGCTGCCCGGGCTTCGAGGGCCTTCGCGAGTCAACTTCGACGTCATGCTGGCGAAAAACTTCCGCTGGGGCGAGCGGTGGAGGGCACGCTTTAGCTGGGAGGCCTACGACTTCTCCAACACGCCAGCATTCAACATCCCGAACACCGCGTTGGAGAGCGGAAGCTTCGGGATCGTTTCGGCTACGCTGCCTAACAGCCGCCGCATTATGCAGATGGGGCTGCGAATCACCTTCTAATTCGGTCCCACTTAGTTCAGTACGCAACGGGTCCCGGCAACAGCCGGGGCCCGTTTTCCTTGCATTTGCGGGAATTCGCTAGACTTCCGTACGGCTCCTTGCCTCTATTCCCGACGGTCATCAAGAATGAGACGAATCCGTGGTCAGAAGAAGCGCACGTGGAGAGTGCGGTTGTCGGGCCAGGGAATGGGTTTCCGGAATTCGGTATAGCCGGCGGCTAGCAGCATCGGTGTTGGCTCACCGCACTAGGCTGGCGATGATCTCGCTGTCGGTGATGTCCATCCTGGCACTGGCATGAACCCTCTTGCAGAAGAGGGGAGAGGCCTTGGCGATTTCGAACCCGTTGCCGATACGCTGCCCGAGCAGGTGGTAGAGCGGGCTTGCAATCACTGTGAAGAAATCCAGATTCTTCACGGGGCATGCGACTGGTACTTCTTTGAGTGGCGCAACCGGTCCTTGGCCTGGGCCACGTTACGTCCCGTTTGGTGGTCTGAGTGGCAGCCGGCGACGAGCGACGAATCCTCGAATGTTGTGGCGACTGCGACGTCGTTCGGGGGCGATCGCCCCATGGTTTCCGAGGACGCGCGCGAGGAAGGGCCTTCAGTCGTGGCGGTACTCACTCTGGACGGCCAGCAAGCCGCGGGGAGCGCTTCCATAATGCAAGCATGGGGAGATGCTGCAGTGAATTGGGCGGAGGGTGTAGCGAGTCCGGGCTTGAATGGACGGAAAGCCCGCCTGCGGTTTTGAGTTCGAGAAGGCGAGCGTCTATTCGTATGTATTCGAAGGCAACTGACTGCCCCGAGATACACCAATGCCGTCGAGACCGACGCGAAATGAGTCAACAGAACCGCTTGCCCGTGAGCCGGTTGGATCGGTTCCATCGCTTGAGCAGGGAGGCGGGCGGCTTACAATAGACTCGGATCCCGTACCACGCAAATGAGACGCGCAATTGCTGCTGGTCGAACAAAGTATTGGTGCTCTCAGTTGGACGGGTTCGGGGGATAGCAGTGGATTGCACCATGTGGAGTCGGCCGAAACTCAACAATCTACGCGTTTTCGCAGCGGGCCTGGCTTTGGCCACGGTCGGATTCTCGGCTCCGTCGGGCGAAGATCTTTTCCTGGCTACCATCCAGCCGACGCTCAAGCAGCAGTGCCTTGGCTGTCACGGTGGAGCCAACACCTTCGCCAAGCTGGACCTTCGAACACGCGACGCAGCCCTGAGGGGCGGACAGCGAGGGCCAGCGATAGTCAGCGGGGATCCGGACTCCAGCCTTCTGGTCCAAGCACTCGACTACGCCGACGCGTTGCAGATGCCCCCGGGCGGGGAAGAGAAGCGACTGGCTTCAGACATACGACAAGCGTTTCGGGACTGGATCGCGGCTGGCGCGCCCTATACTGTCGGCAAGTCCGCCACGAACTGGGACTTCGATGAAGCCGACCTCTGGGCGTTCCGGCCCGTCGCCAGCGCGGACCCGCCAAGAGATGGCGTGGAGCCCGGTCTCGTTAGGACCCCTGTAGACAACTTCATCCTGTCGACGCTCGCGGAGAGTGGCCTCGAGCCGGGACCTAGGGCTGACAAGCTGACACTGATACGGCGCTTGACATTCGATCTATCGGGCCTGCCGCCCACGCCTGACGAGGTGGACGCTTTCCTCGGGAACGAGTCGCAAGGCGCCTACAAGGCTCTGGTGGAACGCCTTCTGAAATCGCCCCGATATGGAGAACGCTGGGGCCGACACTGGCTCGATGTGACGCGATACGCCGACACCGGCGGGTACTCGAACGACTTCGAGCGGCCGAATGCGTGGCGGTACCGTGACTATGTCATTCGAAGCTTCAATCAGGACAAGCCGTACGACCGCTTCGTACTGGAGCAGATTGCCGGCGACGAGCTTTTCCCGGACGACCCCGAGGCAATCATTGCGACCGGGTTCCTCCGCACCGGCCCATGGGAGCATACGGGCATGGCCGTGGCGGCCGTGACCAGGCAGCTCTTCCTCGATGACGTTACGCATCATGTCGGACAGTCGTTCCTCGGACTGACGCTCGGTTGCGCGCGCTGTCACGACCACAAGTTCGACCCGATTCCCACCAAGGACTACTACCGGGTCCAGGCCGTCTTCGCGAAGACGGCCTTCGCTAGACGTCCGCTCGCGTACTTGCCATCCGAATCGACCGAAGGCCTCGACGAAGGACGCAGTCCTTTCGACGCCCGCCTCGTAGAGTTGGAGCGTCGCATGCATGACCTGCACGAGGCAGCTCGCGAGCGGCTCGCGGAATCGAAGGGCGCGGAGTTTGCCGCCTCGGCAGCGAGCAGGATCCTGCAGCGGCACATGGACAAGGAACAGGCGGAACTCCTGAAGCTTCTTCGCAAGCGTGTCACGATGCACAAGCTTTCGAAGCTGCGGTTCGAACCGCTGGCAATGACCGTATCTAACGGGCTGGTTCCCGACTGGGATACGGTCGATTCTCGTAACAGCTACATGAAGAAAGACGAATACGAGAGCGCAAGGACATTCGTACTCGTAGGCGGCGATATCCAAGCGCCCTCCGAGGAAGTCTCCGCGGGGGCGCTCGAGGCTGTGGAGCGCTATGCGCGCCTGCCCGCTCCGAAAGTTCCAGACACCTTGGACGGCCGGCGATCGGCGCTCGCGAAGTGGATCGCGGATCCCCGGAATCCTCTGACGGCGCGGGTCATGGTGAATCGCATCTGGCAGTACCACTTCGGGCGGGGCTTGGCCGCGAATGCGAACAACTTCGGCAAGATGGGCAAGAAGCCCACACACCCGGAACTGCTCGACTGGCTCGCGGCGTTCTTCGTCGAGCACGGCTGGAGCGTCAAGGCTGTCCATCGCGTGATCCTTTATTCCGAGGCCTACCAGAGAGCCAGCGACCATCCGAACCGAGACCGCTTGGACAAGATTGATCCCGGGAACCTCTACTTGGCGCGTTTTTCGCCCCGTCGCCTAGAGGCCGAGGAGTTGCGCGATAGCATGATCGCAGTCGCGGGTGACCTGAGCGATCTGACGGGAGGACCAGGTACCTACCCGCAGATCAATTCCGATGTAGCTCGCCAGCCCCGCCATGCGATGGGAACGCTCCAGCCGGTCTACGAGGCCGAGCGTACGCGGAGGCGGCGCAATCGTCGGTCTATCTACAGTTTCCAGCAGCGGAGCCTGATCGATCCGATGGTCGAAGTGTTCAACGGCGCGAATCCCGACCTGACCTGCGAGAGCCGCGAGTCGTCGACCGTTCCGACACAGGCCTTTGCCCTGCTCAACGCCGAGCAATCGCGGGACATGGCGATGATCATGGCCGAACGCTTGGCAGCGGAGCCATCGTCGGACAGTGTCGATCGGGCCTTCCGCTTGGCGTACGGGCGGCCGCCGACCGCCGACGAGCGCCGGTGGACTTCGGAGTTCCTGACCCGAATGGCTGCCCACCATGCGGATAGCCCAGCCTCGCCTCGGAAGCCACCTGGCGATGTTGTCCATCACATTACGAGCGAGCTGACCGGCGAAAGGTTTGAATTCGTCCAGCCCGCCTACTCGGGTCCCTACGAGGACAACCCGCACCCCAGCGAGGCTTCGCCGGAGACTCGCGCTCTTGCGGACCTGGCGCTGGCGCTGTTCAATTCCAACGAGTTCGCCTACGTGTACTGAACATGAAACGCCAAGTTGTCACAGCGATGCCTTCGCGGCGGGAACTGCTGTATCACTCCGGCATGGGCTTGGGTGCCATTGCTCTGTCCGCAATGCTTCAGCGCGACCGAGCGCAGGCCAGCCCGCTCGCTCCGAGGAGCGGCCACCACTTTGCGAAGGCCAAGAGCTGCATCTTCCTGCTGATGGAAGGCGGGCCAAGCCACATCGACACGTTCGATCCGAAATCAAAACTGGCCGACCTTCACATGACGGAGTTCGTCAAGGAGAGGAACAAGTTCGAGGCGAGCATGAACACGGGCAAGCGGTATTTCGTCCGCAGTCCGTTCGAGTTCAGTCATGTCGGCCGAATGGGCATCGAGATCAACGCGAAGCTACGGAACTTCGCCGACTGCGTGGACGATGTCTGCTTTTACCGGGGCTTGCAGGCGACTTCGGTCAATCACCCGACTGCGCTTTACCACCTGAACACCGGGAATCGCTTCGGAGGCGATCCCGCAATGGGTTCGTGGGTGACATACGGGTTGGGTACCGAGAACCAGAACCTGCCCGGATTCGTGGTGTTGCCCGATTTGGCCTATCCACAAGGCGGTGCCGGGAATTGGTCGAACGGCTTCCTGCCTGCCCACTACCAGGGGACGCCGCTAAGGTCCCAGGGATCGCCGGTGCTTGATATGAGGCCGCCCGACTACGTGACGGACGCCCAGCAGCGCGGAACGCTCGACTTCCTCGGCCGGCTGAATCGCCAGCATATGGAACGCCATCCGCGCCACGACGAGTTGTCAGCCCGGATCGCGAGCTACGAGCTGGCCTTCCGCATGCAGGCGGAAATGCCAGAGGCCATCGACATCGACTCCGAGCAGGAGGACACCAAAGAGCTTTATGGCGTAGGGTCGGAGAATTCCGAGGTGGATTCGATCGGTCGGAGGTGCCTGCTTGCCCGCCGGCTAGTCGAGCGGGGCGTGCGATTCGTGCAAGTGATCGTCTCGGGCTGGGATTCGCACGACTACATCGAGAAGGCGCATGGCTCGCGGCTCGACTCGATCGACCGCCCCATCTCCGGGCTGCTCAAGGACCTCAAGCGCACAGGGTTACTCGATGAAACGCTGGTCGTTTGGGCGGGCGAGTTCGGACGTTCGCCGGACAATGGAATCCGGGGCGGCGGAACCGCGTGGGGACGCGATCACAACGCGCCGGCGATGGCGTTTTGGATGGCGGGTGGAGACGCTCCTCGGGGCGAGATCGTCGGCGCGACGGACGAGACCGGGCGATCCGCGGTCGAAGTCGTGCATCCGATCCAGAACATGCATGTGACGTTGTTGCACCTTCTCGGCTTGGACGACGCCAAGCTGACTTTCTTCGCGCAAGGTCGCGACAAGCAGTTGAGCCAAGTGGGCGGCGAACTAATTCGGGAACTGGTGGCGTAGTCTTTGCGCGCGGGGATCGAGGACTGCTTGGTCTTGCTCGCGGTTGCCGCCCCAAGAGACGAGAAGTTCCAGCCCGCCACGGTCCATTTAGCCCGCGCATGTTCCCTTGAGAGGGCCAAAGCTTGCCCAACATCATCCCTCGCCGGAGCGCAACCTGGCCGAGCCGGCCACGTGCCCAGAGCAGAGGGAAATAGCTTGCGATCCCGGTCGTGCGCTTGCCCTACTCGGCGTCTTGAACGGCTCCATGGCGTCGTTCAATCTTTCGGGCAGGGTCCTCGATTCTCATATTGCGATTAGACAAGTTCTCTCACTAGCACTCAACTAGGATCTGTCATTGAAGGCGACCCCAAGCGGCTGGGAAGTGATCGGCGGGTGACGTCGGTGGGGGGTGCCGGCGCTGCCCGCGACCGGATATTCCATTGCAAGAGGGTCTGCCAAGCGCACAGGGCATCTCCAATCCCTCTGTGAAGGCGATCAAGGATGCCGCGTCAGGCGACAATTCCACTCGGAGCAAAGACCGTCGCACGGCTTGAGAGCCGTGCTGCTTCGCAATTTCTCCACCCCGCTCTTCCATAGGGTGGATGGTGCAGTCGAGCCAGGCGAGGATCTTCCGTCTGCAGTCGGGCTCTGGCAGCTCACTTGCCGCTCGGTGCAACCAGCCGTAGCAGCCTCAGCAACTCGCTTTCGATCATCACGGACGCCTGAGTCTCGACCATGCTTGTGCCGAGCCATGTCTCGTATCCGCCGAGTTCGTGATGCTCAGGCGTCGGCAAGTATTTTTCCGCGCCATTCGCGAGTTCGATTACGAACGACGGTCGCATCGGGCTTTGGTTCTTGATCGCCAGACCCGTTTCGACGAACGTCTCGAATGGCAGGGCAGCGATCCCAATCTCCCCAATTCGAATCGCTTGCAGTATCACCGATACGCTGGCCGGTCCCTCGTGTAGACCGATCGCCCTTTGAGCGTATATTGACTGCCTCGCGGTCAAGGAATCCGGAGGGTCTGCGAGAAACTTCCGGGATTGAGCGAGTATGTGCTGCGACGGCTGGCGCCGGGCTAATGATAGCTCGGATTCCGCCATGGCGATATCGGCCTTCGATGTATGGTCGATTGCTCCGTACGCATCGGTAACAACGTCCGCCAACTCGGATGCCACATGCCTGACTTGCTCGAACGGCTCGTTGCGGAGTCTTGGCTTCGAAAAGTCGAGATTGTTGATGTTCCCACTGGTTCCGTTGGAAAGAATGCCCACAAACCGGTCGCTCGCGCCCAAGCGATCGCGGATCATGCGCGCAAACTCGCCGAAGTAGTCGGCGGACACCTCACCAGGAGGGATCCCGCCAACGTAGTGCAAGGAATAATTGGCTAGCAGAGCGAGCGGCTCTCCCGCCGCCGACCGGACCGAGAGCACAGCTACTTCGGGGTCAACCGGGCCTGAAGGTCGGACGAGGTCGGGGCTTGCGAAAGGAGGGTTCATACGGACCCGGTCGGTCGTTCCACCAAATGGATCGGGCGGGATGGAGCCTTCTTTCATGAACCACCGCCTGTTGAACACCTCGCTCGGTAGCGATGTCGTGGCCCAGCCGATCTCGGCTAGTTCCAACTGGCCGTGGGCTTGGATGACGGCGGATGCAATGCCTTGGATCAAGCGCTCCGAATACCGCGATTCGTTGTCCTCTTGCCGCTCCGACTCGAGACCTCGCAAGCCGATCCCCGGAGCGGGCGGCGGGGCAGTATGCGTATGAGTTGCGGAGACAAGGATTCGGTTGGTCGGTATCCCGATCGTGTCTTGGATGCGTTGCTTGGCCGCGTCAAGCGTTTCCCTGGGGATGTAGCAGCTATCGGCAACTGCGATCGCGACTGTCGAATCGCCGTTTTGGATGACTAGCGCGCGCGAATGGAGCGGGTCGTGCGCGCTGGTAGCCAAGCGGTACCGGAAAGATCCAATGAGCGGCAGGGGCCATGTCTGGGGCGTGATATCCACGGCAGCCGCGCCCGCGTAAACCGGTTTATGTCCCGGAGCGTCGCATGAGATCGCCACGGCCGCGATGACTCCTGCCGCAACGACCGGCAGAGTTCTCGGGCGACCTCCCCGGATGTGCCTCGGAGGGTGCATGCCCACGCTCGATTGTACCCGTTCAGTGTGTTCCAATCGTCACACCAGTTAGCGCTCCTGCATTCGCGATTCCACTCCCGTGTCGGAGCCGTCGGCCCCGTCTTCAGGGTGGGGGAAGTTCGAGGATTGGTCGGCAAGGTCCGTGCCAGTCCCGCAATGGCAGAGCCGAGTCACGCTGGCCGATGGTCTCGCTCAATCATGGTTTTCCAGGCGGCTGCTAATCTGAGGGGCAGGATGGGTCGTTGGCTTTGTGACGGCTCGGTGCCAGCTTGGGTTCTTGCAACGCTTCTAGCGATCGCGAGCCTGCCCGCTTGGACGCCTGTGGCCTTGGCTCAATCCGGGACCTACTCGGTGCTCGGCCAGGCGTATCTTTCCGGTTCCCAGGGAGAGCATTTCGGAGTTCCGGGAGCGACGGTCGAGCTGCATTCGGCTTTGATGGAAGATCCCGATCCTTCCTCCACGGACTCTCACGGCCCAACGGTAGCCGAGACCAACGAACTCGGGCTTTTTCGATTCGATGGCCTGCCGGAGGGATGCTATTTTCTCAGTGGCAGCTCTTCGGGATTGAGCGGGCAAAGTGACATCGTGTGCGTCCCGTCCGCCGAAGATCCCCTTCGAATAGACCTGGAGCTTGAAGTCGACACCGTAGTGGAGTCCGTCGAAGTCACTGCCTCGGTCATAGCAATCGACCCTACCGAAACGACGAGTTCGGGTTCGGTCGGAGTGTCCACACTCGCTAACGCGCCGAAGGCGAATCGCAGTGTCGAGGACGTCATGCCGCTAATCCCGGGAGTCCTGCGAGGACACGCTGGGGAGATCAACATGAACGGTGTCCGCGCATCGCAGAGCGGATCCCAGTTGAACAACGTCGACGTCACCGATCCGGTGGCACGGACGTCCGAAATTTCCCTGCCGCTGAGCGTGGTGTCGAGCGTCGAAGTCCTGTCGAGCCCGTACGACGCCCAGTACGGCGGCTTCGCCGGCGCCATGTCAACGGTCGAGACAAAGGCCTCGGATGCTTCTGAGTTTCGTTTCGACCTGCAGAACTTCACCCCGCGCATCCGGCGGCGCGCAGGAAAGTTACGAGGGATCGAGTCGAGTACTCCCCGCCTGACGGTAAACGTGCCGTTGATCTCGAATCGAGTTGCTTGGTTGCATGCCACCGAGTACCAATACGTGAGAGCGGACCAGGAGGATGCCAACCTCCCTTTGCTGGAAAGGGACGTCGAACGGGAGATGATCACGATCTTCAACCAATTCGACGCATTCGTGTCCGAGAGGAATCGAGCCGCGTTCACTGCGCTGGTCTATCCGGAGAAGTTCAACTACTTTGGCTTGAATGCTTTCACGCCGCAGCAATCGACCGCCGACTTGCGCAAGAGGGCATTCCTCTACACGATCAAGGACTCGCACCAGTTCGCCTCCGGCGGAGTGCTGCTCTCGAACTTCTCGATCCAGGAACTCGCCAACGACGTAAAGCCGCTCGGGCTGGACCCGAGCGTCATCGGGATCGACCGGGCTTCGGGTTCCTTCTTCAACCGCCAGGCCCGCTCGACGACTCGGCGCAAGCTGTCGGAGCTGTACCACTTCCGTCCGCTGGGACGGCACCAGCTCAAGGCGGGATTCGACTGGGGATGGGAGTCCTACCGAGGTGACCAGACCTTCAATCGGGTGACCTGGCTGGGCGTGGGCGGCAGGCCCGTGCTCAACCTTCGCTACACCGACCCGGTCACGGTGCGAGGGCTCAAGTCAGACGTGTCCGGATTTGTTCAGAACAAGTGGATGGTTAACGACAGCCTGACGCTCGATCTAGGAGCAAGGCTGGATCGCGATTCGATCTCCTCCCAAGTCAATCCTTCGTACCGGGCTGGGTTCGCGTACGCCTTCGGAGGCGGTTCTAGGACGGTCCTACGCGGCGGCTCGGGTCTTTTCGTGGACCGCATCAGCTTGCTCGTGCCCACTTTCGAGCAGTTGCCTCTGCGAATTGAGACGCGCTTCCGGCCGGATGGCGGGATCGCTTGGGAACGGCGCTTGGAGTCTCGATTCGACGGGCCCGTCCGCAATGCCAAGAGCCTCGGATGGAATCTCCAGCTGGATCGGGAGATCATTGAGAACCTGTTCTTGCGAACTGGATTCCAATATCGCCGCACGGACAGCAATTTCTTAGTCAATCCGGTCTACGCCGGAGAGCCGGGCTCCGGCACCGACGCGCTCACAATGAGCAGCACCGGCCGCGACTACTACCGTGAATTCCAGGTCTCGCTGCGCTACAGGCTCGGCGGCACGGGCCACATAACCGCCTCGTACGTGCGGTCGAGCTCGTCCGGCGACTTGAACGATCTCGGCTCGATCTACGGCCCGACGCCATCGGCCTTGATCCTTCCTAACGAGCGCGCGCCCCTGCGATTCGACGTCCCTCATCGCATGCTGACTTGGACAGAGTTCAATCTTCCTTGGGGCCTGAAGACAATCCCGGTTTGGGAAGTGCGGAGTGGATTCCCGCATTCCAATCTCGACGAATACCGCACCTATGTCGGCCCGCGGAATCGAGCGGGACGCTTCCCGATATTCAATGCGCTCGACCTGCAAGTCACTAAGAAGGTCAATATCCCGTTCAAGGGCAAGGATCGTAGATTCCGCGCCGGAATCCGCCTGTTCAACTTGCTGAACAATTTCAATCCTCAGGACGTGCAGGAGAACCTAGCGAGCCCGTACTACGGCGTGTTTTACCGTGGCGTCAAGCGCAAGATCCGAGCCGTTTTCGAAATTGGCTACTAGGCCCCCCCGGGCCGCACACCCGCCGCGACGCCAGGAGCGAAACCGCCCGCTGTTCGGTATACTCGGACCGCCATGGAGTTGCGCGTTGATCGTCCTTTGAATCGGCGGCGCTTCGTTGAATCGCTATGCGGGGGCTTGGGTTCCGTCGGTCTGGCCGGCATGCTCCAAGACCAGCTCGGTGCAGCCGCGACCGGACCGATTGGACCGCATTTCGCTCCGAAGGCGAAACACATAATCTTCCTGTTTATGACCGGCGGCCCCTCGCACATGGACCTGCTGGACCCGAAGCCCGCGCTTCTGAAGTACGAGGGGCAGCGGCCCGAATCGGTCGATCTGCGCACAGAGCGGATGACCGGCGGCCTGCTGCCGTCGCCCTTCCAATTCCATCGCCACGGGCAGAGCGGCATCGAAGTCAGCGAACTCCTGCCCAGCCTCGCGGGAATTGTCGACGACCTCTGCATCATCCGGTCGATGTATACGTTCAACCCGACGCACACGCCGGCGCGAAACCTGATCCATTCGGGTAACATCGCCTCGACGAGGCCCTCGCTTGGCGCTTGGATCTCCTACGGACTCGGGACCGAGAACCGCAACCTTCCGGGATTCGTCGTCCTGAGCCCTGGCGCGCGCGGCGGCGACCTCTGGCGTTCCGGCTTCTTGCCTGCCGAGCATCAAGGAACCCACTTCAACCACGCCGAAACCGATCCCGAGCAAATGATCCGGTACCTGCGCAACGACGTGATGGATCCCAGGGCTCAGAGGCGGCAGCTGGACCTGATCCAGGCATTGAACAGGGAGCATCGGGAGCGAACCGGCGGCGACTCATACCTCGACGCCCGGATTGGGGCGATGGAGACCGCATACCGCATGCAGTTCGAGGCGCTCGATGTTTTCGACGTGCGCAAGGAGCCCGAGCACGTACGAGAGGAGTACGGGAAGACTCCGTTTGCGAACGGGTGCCTGTTAGCCCGGAGGCTGGTCGAAAAGGGCGTTCGGTACGTTCATCTCTACTACGGACCGGGCCAGCCCTGGGACGACCACAAGGGCATCAACAAGAATCTCCGCGAGAGGTGCCCGGACATGGACCAAGGTTCCGCGGCACTGGTCCGGGATCTCAAGCGGCGCGGCCTGCTTGACGAGACGCTCGTGGTGTGGGGCGGGGAATTCGGGCGCACGCCAGTATCGGAGGCTGGCGACGGGCGCGATCACAATCCCTACGGATTCACCATGTGGATGGCGGGCGGCGGAATGCGGGGCGGCATCGCCTACGGGGCCACCGACGATTTCGGCTTCCAGTCCGTCGATAACCGCGTCAGCATCCACGACTTGCACGCCACGATCCTCAACCAGCTTGGCTTCGACCACGAACGGCTCACCTACCGCTATGCGGGGAGGGATTTCCGGCTCACCGACGTGCATGGGACCGTTCTGAGCGAGTTGATGGCATGAGATTGCCGGCGTTGCTCGTGGTTGCCGCGGCAGTCGCTACGGCGCAGAGCCCGGAGATCGAGTTCTTCGAGAGGAGGATTCGCCCGGTACTGGTCGAGCGATGCGAAGTCTGCCATTCATCCCGGCTCGCGGAGCCTATGGGAGGCCTGCGCGTCGACAGCCGCGAGGGCTTGCGTGCCGGCGGGGCGTCGGGACCGGCCCTCGTGCCCGGCTCGCCCGAGAGCAGCACGCTCATGAACGCGCTGCAGTACCTTGATCCCGTTCTGAAGATGCCGCCGACGGGGAAGTTGCCGGATCGCGTCGTCGAGGATTTCAGGGCGTGGATCGCAGCCGGCGCCAACGATCCGAGAATCTCGCCTGCGGAGGCCGTTTCGCAAGCCAAAGAGGAGCCGACGGGGCCAGGTACGCCTATCGAGGAAGGCCGGCGGTGGTGGGCGTTCCAGCCGCTTCGGGAGAGAGTTGCTCCGGCCGTTTCCGACCCGGATTGGACGTTGACGAAGATCGACTCTTTCGTTTTGGCCAAGCTCGACGAGCGTGGAATGGAGCCGTCGTCCGAGGCGGATCGCCGAACGCTCGCGCGTAGGGCCTATTTGGACCTCACCGGCCTGCCGCCGGCCTACGAGAAGATCGAGTCATTTGTTCAGGACTCGTCTCCAGATGCCTATTCGCGATTGATCGACCAGCTTCTCAAGTCCCCCCGGTACGGGGAACGATGGGGTCGCTACTGGCTTGACGTGGCGCGCTGGGCCGAGGACCATCCCACCTCCGAGGCTACAAACCGCCCCTTCGCCTCCGCCTGGCGCTACCGGGACTGGGTGATCGAGGCGGTCAACAAGGACATTCCTTACGACCGCTTCATACGCATGCAGTTTGCTGCAGACCTCATGCCTGATTTCATACCCTCCGACATGCGGGCGCTCGGGTACCTCGGCAACGCTCCGATATACCACAAGGATCGGCGCCTGTCTCGCGACGTGATCGAGACGATCGCCAGCGACGACTGGGACGAGCGCGTCGATGCCGTGTCGCGCGGTCTCCTCGGCCTAACCGTCGCGTGCGCCCGGTGCCACGACCACAAGTTCGATCCGATAACGGCCGACGACTACTATGGGCTGGCGGGAGTCTTTGCCAGTGTCTGGCAGGTCAATCGGCCCATGGTCGGGCTTGACGCAGAAAGGGCGGAATGGCTGACTCGCCAGCACGAGAAGCTATACCGATTGAAGGGTGTTTACGGCAATCTGCAGGATCTGGACACCGTTGCCGAGGAACTGCATGCAGGGATCGTTGCGATGAAGCCCGAATACGAAGCGCTCGAAAGGGAACTCGCCAATTTCGAAACTCCGATGACGCCTGCGGTTGTCGATTGGGGGGTCTGGGTGGACGGCTCGACACCGACAGTCACTCGGATGGACTTGCGGCCGAGCCAGCCCCGGGACCTGCCGATCTTCATCCGGGGCAATGTCGCGAATCCAGGCAAGACCGTGCGCCGCCGTTTCCTGAGGGTGTTCGAACGGGGTAAGCCCAAGCCGTTCGAGCAGGGCTCGGGGAGGCTAGAACTCGCGAACAAGATCACCGACGAGGCGGGCCCGCTGGCTGCCCGAGTTTGGGTGAATCGGGTTTGGGGCTGGCACTTCGGGAAGCACTTGGTCCGCACGCCATCCGACTTCGGCACGCAGGGCCAGAAGCCGACCCATCCTGACCTGCTCGAGGACCTGGCGGCTCGCTTCGTGGTGAATGGGTTGTCGCTGAAGTGGTTGCACCGCGAGGTCATGCTGTCCGCGACCTATCGCCAGAGCAGCCGCCCTGTCGAGGCCGCGCAGTCGGCTGATCCGACGAACCGCTGGATTTGGAGGATGAATCCCCGGCGCTTGGATTTCGAGGCGTGGCGCGATTCAATTCTCAATGCTTCAGGTGAGCTCAATCTCGCAATGGGAGGCCCTTCCTCCGAAGTCGACAGCGATTCGCCTGCTAGGCGGTCGGTTTATTCTCGGATCAGCCGCGGGCGGCTGCACCCGGTGCTGCAACTCTACGATTTCCCCGTCGCGACCCAGCACAGTCCAACCCGGCAAGTCACGACGACTCCGCTCCAGCAGCTTTTCGTGCTCAATAGCGGCTGGATGCAAGCTCGGGGGCGCAGCCTGTCGGACTTGGTCGCCGTGCTCGCGAATCGCCGCGCACGGGTCGAAGCCATGTACCGCAAGGGGCTGGGCCGCGATCCGACAGATCGCGAGACCGCCCTTGCGATCGCGTACTTGGACGAGCGAAAGAGCCAGATCGGGCGGGATCCTTGGGAGGAGTACGCCCATAGCCTGCTTGGCACGAACGAAATCAGCTTTCTGAACTAGCGTACGAGCGGCCGCGCAACTATCATGAACACATGAAACGCACAAATCTTGTGCTTGATGAGGCCTTGCTGGAAGAAGCGGTTCGCGTGCTAGGTACGAAGACCTACTCCGCCACGGTCAACTTGGCACTTGCAGAAACCCTGCGCGTGAAGCGGATTCAGGGCTTGGCGGATCACATTGGCAAGGTTGAATGGCTCGGCGATCTCTCCGAAATGCGCGCGGACTGTGGTCGGCAGCCTGTCAAGGATCGGTAAGTGATCCTAGTCGATACGTCAGTCTGGATAGAACTGTTTGCGGGGAGGGTCCAAGCATCCCGCGAGGACTTCCTGAACGTGGCGACGTGCGGGCCAGTCATTCAGGAAATCCTTCAGGGCTTGCGGCCTGGGCGAGAGGCGAGCCAGATTCGATGGCAGCTCTTCGGCCTGCCTCGGCTGGGCGACCCGCTTGCGGTTGATCTGTTCCTAGAGGCCGCGGATCTGTACGCTGCATCCAGGAGGCGAGGAATCACGATCCGTTCCTCTGTTGACTGTCTTATTGCGTCCATCGCGATCAGGCACAAGACGCCTGTGTGGCACTTCGACCGGGACTTTGGTCGCCTTGCAGCGTTCTCCTCGCTCGAAATCTGGACCCCGTCCTGAAGTCGCCTGATCTGGTTCGGTCGTGGTCGCGGAAGTGTCGGACCGGACGGAGGAAGGCTGAAGCGGTCTCTGGTCATCCTGCGCCGCTACGCCCGCTGCTGGTTCGATGACAAGTCCATTGCCGAGCAGCTCGGCTTTCTTCTTCTACGTCAAGCACCTCTCTTCCTCCGTGGTCATCAAGGTCGACTTCGACCTTGGCATGACCGTCCTCGCTTACAATCTCCTGCGCCTGCCCGCCCTCGACATTCCGCCAGGCTACAGACAATTCACAGCCCGCACGCTCAGTGAAAGGCTCCTCTGCGCGGCCGCCGAAATCTCCCTCAGCCCGGACCTGTGCACCGTATCGCTAAAGAAAAACGGGACCTTCCTGCCCAGCTGGACGCCCTGCAGTCCGTGGCCGCCGCTCGCCTCCCTCGGCTGGGCAGCCGCAATATCGTCTTCCAAGGAGCATCCCTGCTCGTGAACTCCACTGGGAATCGCTCGCGGTGGGCTGTACCGCCCAAAATACCGGGGATGAAACTCGTTGATCATCGACTCGTTGCAATTCCGCGAGCGACAGGATGGACCCGGAGGCCCCGGCGAAGCCGACAGGCCGAATCTGGCCTAAGTGCCTCCGGCTGCGGCATGCTCTTATCTGTGCCTTTCGAACTCGATGTGCTGGACATCCGGTACGACTCCAAAGTCCGGAGGCAACCCGTGCAGTGCCACCTCTATCCACGTCGCGTCGAAGTGCTCCCATGCCGCTTCCTCGGGTTCGTCGGTATGGCTGACCGGCAGTGACATGGTCTCGTGAGGGCAGTTCAGGTGGCCGAGGACCGCTAGCACGGTCTGGGGCGGCACCACAGTATCCCTGCGTCCGAAGCCGGCGATGGTTGGGCACTTGATGCGTGGTGCGAAATTCATCGAATCGAAGTAGCTAAGGGTGTGCATGACGGGTTTCCGCTCTGCTGGACGGGCTTCGATGTATTGCCGTGTCTCCACCGCGCTGCCGCTCTCAACGAGCCTGTGGCGACCTTCGTGCCACCCAAACGTCGGCACGCCGAGCGCGAGCACGTCGGCCGTGGGACTGACCGCCTCAGTCATCAAGGCCAGCGCTGCCGAGAAGCTATAGCCATGGAACACCGTTCGCCTCGTTCGGCCTCGGAATAGCCTCGCGCCCACCTGATAGGCCCGCATATAGTCGGTGACCGCGCCCCGCAGGACGTGTGCCTGCGGGGATTCGATGCCAGTGAGCATGTAACCCCACCGTGAACGTTCCGGGACTGCGTCGAACGACTCCCCGAACCCTCGGACATCGAAACCTACGACGTTGAGGCCGCTCAGCGCCCATAGCCACTGCACGGCGGACCTCCCGCCGTAGCCGTGAGCGTGGATGACCAACGGCCTCGGGCGGGCATCGGGCCAGCCGACCGCGTAACCTCGCAGTCTCACGTTGCCCAGCGACGTGAACGTCAGCTTATAGGCCCTCAGTTCGGGGTATGGCTCGCGCGAGAATCGCTCGGACTCAATTTCCAAGGCTGTTCTGCCGAGCTCGGCCATCGTCTCGAGCCAAAATGCATCGAAGTCCTTCGGGGTAGTCAGCGCAGGACCATCTGGATTCATCGTGTCCACGGGTTCGCACGGGGCCATGAGGATTCGGTCGGCCGGAGCGTCTCAGCGCTTGAGTATCGCCTCAAAAAATAAATTGAACTGCCCGATAACGAATAGGGCGGGCTGCCATGCAATGCTAGCATCTTGAAGCGTCGGCAACGGGGAGGCTGCGCCGCTTCCCACGCCGCGCAAGTTTTCTCCGGAGGAGGTGCTGTGAGGGCTCCAGTTGATCTGCTCCGCGAATCGAGGTTTTTTGCCAGCTTCGAGGATGCTGACCTCGTCTCATTTGCGCGTGACGCGATCCGACTGAGCTTTCGAAAGGGTGACTGTATCGTCGAGGAGGGCCGGCCCGCCCAGCGCCTCTACATCCTCGTGTCGGGAACTGTGGAACTCTCGTTCATGGCTCCGGCCGAACCGAGCGAGATGGACCCGCACGTCGCCGACAGGCGGGGCGACATTGTAATTCACTCCATCAACGTGCCGGGATCGCTAATCGGATGGTCCGCGATGGTCGAGCCGTATCTATGCCGGGCAACGGCCACCGCTCTTGAGGCCACCAGCATGATCGCATTTGAACGAGATGCCATCGAAGTTCACTGCGAGAGTCGACCTGAGTTCGGCCTGCGTTTCATGAGGCGAATTCTGTGGGCTCTCGGCGATCGGATTGGAAGCAGCCGCGCTCAGCTTGCCTCGCGGCACTACTCGCGCGAAGCCGAGCGGATTCGCGAGCTGCTGGCCGATCGGGGTGAGAAGCTCGGCGTCAACTCGCGGCTTTACAAGATACCGGTCTATCTGGAGAATCGGCTGACCGCTGCGGATGCCTACGACACCCTCGACGAAGTTGCCATCTCGCCGAATCCGTTGGAACGGGATCTTGCCTCGCATTGCCGGCGGCTGATCGTCGGCGCGGAACGCGAGGCAAGAGTGTTTCGCCAGTTGCAGCGGATCTACGACACTGTCGCCCAAGCGCCGGAGTCGGCCGGCCCAGTGGAAATCCGCCGGATCTGCTGCCGAGGCTTTCAGAAGCTCTACGCTCTCACGGACTATCGAATCGAGGGATGGGAGCACTTGCCATCCGAGCCGGGCTGCGTCGTGTTGATGAACCATTTGTCGAACCACTCCGAGAACACCCTGCCGAATCGGTTCCAACTTACCCTCGACACGCATTTTGTTAGCGCAATGATCCTGTTCGAGCGCTACGGCGAACCACCGGTTCGGGTCGTGCGCCAAGCGGCCCCGGACGAAGCCGGCCACCGGCGGTACTTCAACCGCTTCGGATACATCACGGTGACATCCGGGCGCGCGTCCGTGCCTGCTGCAGACGCGGGGAGCCGATTGAAGAATATTCGCGAACGATTTCTCCAGGATGCGCGCGACGAATTGGCGGCGGGGCGCAACTTGGTGATATGTCCGGAAGGCGGCTCGACCAAGACGCAGGCCTCGCCGATGGCATTTCGTGCGGGTGCGTTTCGCATCGTGCGCAACGTACATCCGGAACCACTTCTGGTTCCGATCGCGGTCGCCAACTTTGACAAGCAGATTGCTAGGACTCGCCTCGCGGCAAAGATCTTTCCGCCTATCAGGTTGTCGGAAGAGGTCGCGCATTCGGCGTCGGACACGGTCTTCTACGATTTCATCAACGACCTGCGGGAAAGGTATCGCGGATTCGTTCGCCAGGCCAGCGAACTGGCTGCGTGAGGTCCGTATCCGACGGGTCCAGTGCCCCCGCTAGACCCGCGTTGCGGTTGCGACCATGTTTGGTCGCAAGTGGCAGTCGCCTTCGCGCTATTCGAAGACGAGGCGATCTCTCTTGGCTTCAATCTTGGCTACGTCGATTCCAGGTACGGCAAGCAGGTCTGCGAGCGATTGGAAGGCACCGTGGTCCTTGCGGTACCGCAGAATTGCCGCTGCCTCGGACCGCTTGAGTGACAAGCGGCTCTCCAATTGGATCGCCCTCGCTGTGTTGACATTGACAGGCGGAATCTCCCCAGCCGGGAAGTGCGTGGCTAGGTAGTCGACAAGGATATGCAGCTCTTGGTCGGTTGCCTTGACTCCCAGACCGACCATCTTCGTGAGCGTCGCGGCCCACCCGTTCCGGTCCTGGCGCAACGAGACGGATTGCGCGACGTCATGGCAGCCCTGGCAGAGCTGTTCGGTTTCGAATCTTCCCGGCCCGTCAGGCAGGTTCGCGGCGAGTGGAGCGGCCGCCAGCGCAAGCATCAGAAGGCAGGCCGCGTCAGCGCGCATCTAGTGCTCCATCGGAATGCCGAACGCGTACACCGCGCTGGTAGACGTCGTTAGAAACACGTGCCCTGGTCCGGACGCAAGCGTGTGCCCGCGGGCGGTCGACGTGATTGACTCGCCGCTGTCCCAAAGGCGATTGCCGTCCGTGCCCTCTATCGCGTAGAGCTTTGCCGAGCCGGAAGCTGCGCCTCCGTCCAAGGCGAATACCACTCCGTTCACAACAATCGGTGGCAGGGGCATATCCATCCTCGGAGACTCCCACCCCTCGTCCAACTGAACCCGGTCATCGCTACCGGACACCTTCCAAGCCGTTACGTTGTTGGCAGTCGGCACGAGAATCCAGTGCGTGCCGTCCGAATCCCTCCATGCCGCCAAGGCGGTTTCGGATCGGCCCGCCCCCGCGCTCACCGGTCGGCTGGCGAGTTCCTTGAAGTTTGCTGGGTCGTAGACCTTCAGAGAACCGTCCCGAGCGATCGCGGCGACACGATCCTTGCCGCCGTGATCGAAAACCACTGGGGACGAGCGGAAACCCACGGGCGGGCTCGCCCGCTTAACAGCGAGCGTTCCGGCCTCGAGGGCTACCAACGCCCCTTCGCTGGTCGAGGCGAGCACGGTGCCGTCCGGAGTGAAAGCCACTCCTGCCGGACCGACCACGGATCCGCCCTCGGACTTCCACGTGGCGACGGAGCCGGATTCTAGGTCAACCGCCCAGACACCGTTCTCGGCAGCGTTGCATCCGCTCGCAGTGGAGACGTACGCGACGCCGTTCACGACAATCAGCCCGCGTGCGTTAGCGTTTGCGGGCAGGAAGGGAATCGGGGGCTCGTGGTCTCTGCCGTTGGACACGTACAGCGAGTGCAGCATGCCGTCGGCGGAGAGTGCATAAACGAGCGTCACGCCCCGCAACGCTCGCTGGGCAGGGGGCCGCGTGCGGGAAGGCGCCGGACGACGAGCCGGCGGTCTGCGGGGCTGTGCGAGGTTGGCGAGCGTCACGGCTCCTTCGCCCGGCTGCCCGACACCGCTACTCGCGGGAGATCGCCGTCCGCGCGCACCGAATCCGAGCGAAGACGGCATTGCCGCCGCCGTCGGTCGTGTCACATTTGCAGTCATCCCGCCCGGGCAGTCGGGCGAAGTCTTGCTCTGCCCGGCCGAGAAATGCCTTTCCCACTCCATCCGGGCTAGGTCGGTATCCATCGCATAAATACCGCCGGAACTGCCACCGACGAACGCCAGGGACCGGAATCCTCGGTGGCTGATAAGGAAATCCAGCAATGCGGGGGCCGTCAGAGCGTTCCCGCTCCGGGCCTCGTTTGGAACGTCGATCTTCCAGAGGAACTGAAAGTTCGAATCTCGCACCGTTGCAGGCGATGTCTTTCGGTCCGCTCGGACCCACGAGGAGCGCTGAGCGTCGGACCCGACTGAGGTCCAGTCGTCGGACTGAGCGTTCGGTGCGATTAGCAGAAGTCCTGCAAACAGTGACGCGAGACTGGCCTTTAGTCTGAGCATGTGAATCAATCTTTGGCGAGGCCCCGAGGCCCTCCGCATTCGCCTAATCATATCGTTGCGGACTAGAATGGTTCAACGGATTGTGCAGTTATGAAAAGTAGACGCCTGCTAGCCGCGATGTTGCTGAGTTGCGTTGCCGCGATGCCGGCCGACTGGCTCACTGACGGGGGGAACCCCGAACGGACTGCGTGGCAGAAGGATGAGACGTTCTTTACGACCGCGAATGTCCACCAGTCGAAGCTGCTCTGGAAGATCAAGCTCGACAACGAGCCGCGCCAGATGCATGCGTTGTTGCCGGCCTTGGTTGCGGAGGGCGTCCGGACCTCCGGCGGCGCAAAGGAGATCGTGCTTGTCGCAGGCGTCTCGGACAACCTCTACGCCATCGACGCGAGCGACGGAACTCTCATCTGGTCCAAGCAGTTCGAAAGCAACTGGGAACCGGTCGAGGGCCAGCGACCGCCATACCTGTTGTGCCCGGGGGGTCTGACGGCGACGCCGGTGATCGGTCGCGGGAAGGGTGATGGCGAATACATTGTCTATGCCGCATCGTGGGACGGGAGGCTTCGCCGCCTCGACTTGGCTGACGGGGAGGATCTGGTGCCTCCTGCCAGCTTCATGCCGCCCAATGGCAAGCCGTACGCACTGAACCTAGTGGACAACGTGATCTACACCCATTCAGCCCAGCGTTGCGGCGGCAATCCAAACATGGCCTACGTCTACGACCTGGGCACCGACAAAGTAGGCAGCTGGGGCCCGGCGGGCGGGGGTATGTGGGGGCGAACTGGGCCGGCAATCAGTTCAGAAAAGGTGATGTACACGGGAACAGGGGATGGCCTCTGGGACCCCGAGAACGGGGTTTTCGGCAACGGAATCATCGGGCTCCAAATGGATCCGGACACAGGCTCGCTGGAGTTGTACGACTACTACGGGCCATCGAATGCTGAGTGGCTCTTCAAGCGCGACCTTGACATGCAAGTGACTCCTGCGATCTTCCGCTACAAGGGGCGCGAGCTGATGGTCGACGCCGGCAAGGAATGCGTCATTTACCTGATGGATCTCGAATCGATCGGGGGAGACGACCACCGGACGCCGCTGTACCGCTCGCCGTTGGTCTGCAACGAAGAGGTGAACTTTGCTTCGGCCGGCGTTTGGGGGGCGATGGCAAGCTGGACCGACACGGACGGGACGGTCTGGGTGCTCTCGCCGATCTGGGGTCCGAAGCATTCCAAATTCCACGCAGCCATCGAGAACGGCGAAGTCACCGATGGAGCCATCGTGGCGTTCAAGGTCGAGGAGACCGAGGACGGGGGCCTGTGGCTGGCACCCGCGTGGATCTCCCCCGACATAAACCGGGCAGAGCCTCCGGTCATCGCAAATGGAATCGTTTTCGCTTACGGAAACGGCGAGGACACGCATCAAGCCATGCCGGACGTGGGCCTGACGAACACCGCCGAGGAACGGATTGCGGGTTCCACGAACGCTGTGCTTTACGCTCTCGATGCCCGCACGGGTAAGCAACTGTGGTCGAGCGGTGACGAGATTGCCAGCTGGAACCATTGGGGAGGAATCTCGATCGCCAACGGGCGCGTCTATATGGGGACATTTGACGGCTACTTGTACGCGTTCGGAATCGAACGCTAGAGGGCACGTCTCATGGGTGGCCGGTCCCGAGCTCGACGGCCGAATTTCCAGGTACCGATTCGGGTGCGGGGCCGAGCGACAAGAATAGGACGGCAGCCCTCTATGGCATCGCTCGGAAGGACCAGAGCGACCGGGTCTCAATGTCCGGTGTCACGATGCCGGAGGCCTTCCGAATACGGACTCGCCGCAGTATCCGCTAAGTTGCGATTCAGGTCTCGCGAGCAGGGCTCTTGTTGTCACCAGTCTGGGTCGAATGTATCGTTGTGCTATGCGCGAACCTAGGCGAGAGGGCGGTGCAATGAGTCATGACCGATGCCGTCCCTACATATCCCGGACGCCCATGATCGGCCCGGCTCTAGAACGGCCTCCTTGGGCCTGGGCCACCCGTTCCGCACAAGTTTCCGGTTGCTTGCTCGCAGTAGCCGCCTCGCTGGCCGCCCAGCCGGTGCTGGTTCTCGACAAGGCTACAGCTCCGCCTGGGTGGGCGCTGGCCGAGCGGCTCCTGCTTGATACGGCGTCCGACGGAGTGCAGGCGTTTTCCGAGCGTTTCGTCGACGAACGCGGTCATCTCAAGTGCATCGAACGGTGGGGCGGAAACGACGGAGCCGACGACGCAATGGAGAATTTCGGGGGCTGGACGCTTCTGTACGCACTCGGGGGAAGCGACGCCGTTTTGACCCTCTACAAGAAAGCTTGGGAGGGCCATATCCGCCAATACACCCAGGCACGCGCCACCGGAATCGAAATGGCGGAGCATGGCATGTACTGGCGCGAGTTCGTGACGTCGTTCGATTGGGAGCACACGGGCGAGGCGCTTGCTGCCTTTCACCTGTACGGCTTCGCGGCACCCGACGATCCCGTCTACCGAGGACGGATGGAGCGTTTCGCCGAGTTCTACACGGGAGACGACCCCGTCGCCGCCAACTATGACCCCGACGTGAGAATAGTCAAGAGCCTCCACAACGGGAGTAGGGGCCCCAAGCTGACGCCCGCCACCGAGATGGACTGGGGCGGCTTGCCCGTCGAAGGGGACGCCGAGCGGCTGTCCCGATACGCCACGGCGTCGAACATTCGGGGCGATCACCCCCTGAACCTTTGCGCCACCGCTCTGGGATTCAATGCATTCGCGCTCACCGGCGATCGGCGGTACCGGGATTGGGCCGTGGACTACTCTGGTGCGTGGCGCGATCGAGTCATAAAGAACGGCGGCAACATTCCTACCAACATCGGGTTGGACGGCGCGATCGGCGGGGAGTGGGGCGGCAGGTGGTACGGGGGCGTTTTCGGATGGAACTTCTGGCCGCGGTCCGACGGACGGAACTACTTCATCCGGGGGCCGCGCATTGCATTCGGGATCGGTGTGCTGCTCACGGGTGATCGAGGCTTCATGGAGCCACTGCGACGCCAGATTGCCAACCTGTACGAGGCCAAGAAGACGGAAGGCGGCCGGATTCTGTTGCCGCGAAAGCACGGCGACGACGGCTTCTACGGCTACACGGAGAGCCAGCACTTGGACGTGCAACGCGACGTCTATTTCTTCACGTTCAATCGTTCTGGCCTCGAAGGGCTAGCGGGCGACCCCTGGATTCGCTATCTCGACGGGAAGAATCGGGACTATCCTCTACAGGCCCTTCGGGCCGATATCGCGACCATTCGATCACGGCTTGACAGCATGCAGGCCGACGATTCGGTCGACTACGAGCGCCCTTCGGATTACACGCAGCGGTTCAATCCGGCCGTCACGAATTCACTGGTTCAGCTCGCTCTCGGAGGGAACCCTCCAGGTCGATCCGGCAACATCCTCCATGCGCGGATGTTCTACTACGATCCCGTTCGCTCGCGACCTGGCCTGCCGGACCAAGTCGCTGCCTTGGTGGACGAGATCGGTCCGGCTGGCGTCCGTGCCCGCCTAGTGAATCTGCATCCGGTCGAGGCTAGGCGGGTGGTTGTGCAAGCAGGGGCGTACGGCGAGCACCGCTTTACCAATGTCCGTAGCGGCGGTACGGAGCTCCGAGTCGCGGGCCAGCGGTTCGAGGTCGTACTAGAGCCGGGGTCAGGCGGGACACTCGAGATCGGAATGGATCTCTTCGCCAACCAGCCCTCCTTTCGCCGCGCCCCTTGACACAAGCCGAGCGGCAACTCAACCTCTTCTGGGCAGGGCTGCCGCTTCGGAGCCCTGGCCTAACCACGCCCCCGGGCCTAGTCAATAGTTCGCAACCCTCTTGATTTGAGAGTGTTCTTTTGAGAGTGTTCGAGATGTCCATTGACATCGGACATCAATTGAAGTGCTACTTCAAGAAAGACTCGCAGTCCTAGGTCAACGTACTGAGTCGCAGCGAGCCCCGAACGATCCCAATTGAAGTTGCCCAGTCGCACGGACGGGCGAGGTAGAGCCGGACGGGTGTGTTGGCGGCGGATACGAGGGCAAGGGGCGTGGCACGTCGTCGCTAAGGGGCGTCCTTCCGGTCGATGAATTCACGGTGGGCTTCAATCGCACGCCTCATCGAAGTCGCGATTTCCGGCATCTGTCCGGCGATGTTCCATCTCTCGCCGGTGTCCGTAGTCAAGTCGAACAGCAGGGGAGGATCATGCGTTTGGTGGTTGGCGTATCCGCGCCAGCCAATCTGCTTCTCTGTTCCCAGTGATTCCCAGGACTCGAAGACAAGCTTGTGATCGCCAACCCTTGCGGCCCAAAGATTGCCGGGCTGTCCGTAGTAGAACCATTCCCGTCTCGCGCTGAATTCACGGTGCGTTCCCCAGAAGGGTCGGTGACAGGTCCACGGAATCGAACAGCCGCCCTTCCGGCAAAGACGCTCCGGTCAGCGTCGCGACAGTCGCCATCAGATCGACATTGACTCCAATTCCCTCGATGACGGCAGGTTCGATCGTTCCCGGCCACCAGAAGATGCCGGGAACGCGGAATCCACCTTCCCACGACGTGATTTTTCCGTCTCTGAGGTGTCCGGACGAGCCGCCTAGGTCGAAGTAAGTCCGCCATGGACCGTTGTCGCTGCTAAACCAGAACAGCGTGTTCTCAGTGATTCCGGTCTCCTCTAGGGCGCTCATCAGCTCGCCCACTGACCAGTCGATTTCTTCGATCACGTCTCCGTAGAGCCCGGCCTCGCTGCGGCCTTCGAATTCGGACGAACGGAAGACCGGCACGTGCGGCATGCTGTGCCCGAGAAACAGTAGGAATGGTCCCTCGCCTTGCTCGCGGATCCATCTCACCGACTCTTCCGTGTAGCGCTTCGTGAGAGTTGGCTGGACCGCGGGCGTCTCGATAGCTTCTTTCTGCCTGTAGAGGGAAATCGGGAAGTCGGCGCTGGTGGAGTTCTTGATGTTCTCGTAGGTACGTTCGAAGCCCTTTCTTAGCGGTGCGTCGTTGCTCCCGACCAGGCCGTAGAAGTCGTCGAATCCCTGATCGTTGGGATGAGAGCCTTGGTAGTCGAACCGGCTGTTCAGTCCCCACTTGCCGACGTATGCCGTGGCGTAGCCCAGTTCCTTGAGCATCTCGGCTATGGTCACTTCATCGTCCGGCATGTCGGCCCATGCGTTCTTGCCGTTGCCGTGGATGCGAATTGGCATTCGTCCTGTCACAAGTGCGACACGGCTCGGATTGCACATCGGGGCCGAGGCGTAGAACGAGGTCCAGCGCTGGCCCTCCCGTGCGAGCCGGTCGATGTGGGGCGTGCGAATGAGGGGATGCCCTTGGATGGACAGATCCCCATATCCGAGATCGTCGGCGAGGACTAAGACAATGTTCGGCGGGCGAAGTGCGGGCTCCTCGGGCGAGCCGCACGACGCAAGGATCGCAGACAGGGTGATCGCGACCGCAAGCGGGCGTAGCCAGCCGTCCAGGGGGGAGATCGCTTTCTCGACGCAAGACGGAGTGCTGCTCTTATGGCTCATCGGCGGCTGAACGTCTTTCAGTTATTCCTACGATAGCGACTCTCCGGGCAAACCAGCCGGGCGGTTCGTCGAGGAAATCGGGCAGTCCGATAAGGAGTTGCGGGTCATGGGTTTCGACTAGGCGGATCTGAGCTCGCGGGATTCGTGATGCGCGACCAGCGGGACGGTCAATGCCCAACGGGTTGCGCTCTCTTCGAGCGAAGTCCAGGGAACCGGGCGAAATGCCCGTCCATGGCTACCCACCCGGGCCCCGATTCTATTGCGAGCGCTGCGAGGAAGGCGCCTGAAACCAGGTCCCCCTGGCTTCGGAATCCCGGCAGAGACGCGTGAAGATCATCCAGTGGCGGGTTCCTGGAGGAACTGGGATGCAATTCTCGAGATTCCGGATGCGGCTTGCAAATGCCATGGCGTCCTCGACCGGGCTCGGAATCTTGAGAACCCGAGGGTGGGTCACGATTCAAACGAAACCGCACAGCACGAAATCGGACATTGCGAATGCGGCCGGGCCATTGGCGACTGTGTCGAGCGATAGGCGGCATTGTCCGTGATCGGGCGTGTCGTCTCGATACGCGGACACAAGGACATTCACGTCAGGAAGGTCCATCTGCCTTCTCCATGATTTCGAGCAGGGATGCGGAATCCACGATTCCATGCCTGGCTGCAGGCCGGTTCCGTGGAATACGGGCAACTCGACACGAGTTCGATTCGCCTGTCGACGACGCGACAGCGATTCGCGAAGGGCGTGGTGGATGACAGATGTCAAGGTGCACCCAGTGTCGGCGGCCAAGCGCTTGAGGTCGTTCATGAGACCGTCGTAAAGGTTGACCGTTGTCCGCATGCAAGGGAGCATATCAGTGGGATGCTTTCTTGCGAACCGAATCGGAACGGGTCGCCCTGCCGGAAAAGCATTCGAAGGGAATTCATTGGAAGCCGCTCCAAGCCGAGAAGCTAACCTCCTGGTCGTTCGATACAGCCAAACGCTCTGGCGGGATCAACGTCGCTGAACTGCGGGCCGAGGATCTTCTACACGTCCCGGAGGGCGCTGTCCGCTGCCACTTCTGCCACGATCCCCGAGTTCGGACCTCGCTCGATCCGCTGTCTCCATTAGCTCTGCAACGATGTCGGTCCGAGTGCTTGCTAGATCCGTCCGGCTTCCCGGATCGTCAACAACGTTGAAGAGCATCGGCCGACCGGAGTCGCCCGCGGCGAAATGCGGATGCCGGGCACTGGGATCCGCAAGCGGCACGAACAGCTTCCAAGGGCCGACTCGAACCGCTTGCAACTCGTCAAGGTGGTAGTAGTAGAGTTGCCGGCGCGGCGAGAGGGCCGAACCCGAGCCGAGGAGGGCATCGCTGACGTCCAGACCGTCGATCACCCGATCCTTCGGCGGCACCGGTCCAGCCATTGCCGACAACGTGGGCAGGAGGTCGATCATGCTCATCAATTCGCCTGACACTGACCCACCCGGAATTGTGCCGGGCCACCACGTGATCGCCGGTACCCGGAACCCGCCTTCCGCGGTGGTGTAGCCCCGCCCGTTGAGCGGCAGGTTGCTTCCGCGGGCCGGGTTGCGGATGTCGCTGGCCAGCGGAGCGCCGTTATCCGAGGTCCAGAGCACTAGCGTGCGTTCGCCGAGGCCGGTTTCGGTCAGTTTGTCCAGGATTTGCCCAGTAGACCAGTCGAGTTCTTCGACCGCGTCGCCCCACGCTCCGTTGCGGCTACGGCCCAGAAACGCCTCACTGGCGAATGGGACCCTCTCGCTTCCCGGCATCGCGTGGGACAGAAGGAGGAAGAACGGCCGGTCCTTGTTGGTCTCGATGTAGTTCAGGGCGCGCTCTGTGTACCGCTTCGTGAGGAGATTGCGATCTACGGGTGCCTCGATGACTTCCTCGTCCTCCATAAGCGGCAACGGGGGCCAGCTGTCGCCTTCGAATCTCGTTTGCCGTCGACCCCGCTCCTGCGTCATGTCGTCGCTGTATGGGATCCCAAAGTACGAGTCAAATCCGTGGCGCGTCGGGAGGAACTTCGGCTGGTCGCCCAGATGCCACTTGCCGATGAGCGCGGTCGCGTAGCCTCGCTCGCTCAGCAGTTCCGCGATCGTGGTTTCGTCCGGATTGATTCCATAGGGAGACACCGGTCGCAGAACCTGGTCGTCCCTCGGGGTCGCGTGCAGACCGACGCGTTGTGCGTAGCAGCCCGTCATCAGGCTCGCTCTTGACGGGGTGCAGACCCCGGCGCTGGCATAGAAATGCGTCAGCTTGCGGCCTTCGCGCGCCATACGGTTCAGGTTCGGCGTTCGGTGAAGTGTCGAGCCGAATGGCTCCGTATCTCCGTATCCGAGGTTGTCGCAGAGGAGAATGACGAAGTTGGGGGGCCGGTCAGTCGCAGTGGAGCATCCCGCGAGCGCCAGCAAGAGCAGTGCTGAGGAGACTGCCCGCATCAGGAGAACATCGATTCGATGACTGTCCCGCCGAAATCGGTGAGCTTCTCATGCCGACCGTTGTGCATGTACCACAGCTGGTTCTGGTCGAGTCCGAGCGCGTGGAGGATCGTGGCGTGGAAGTCGCGCATGTTGAAGGGCTTGTCAACGGCCCGCAGTCCGAACTCGTCGGTCTCGCCGATGGTCTGGCCCCCTCGCACGCCCCCTCCGGCGAACCACATCGTGTAGCCGTGCGGATTGTGGTCCCGCCCGTTTCCGCTTTCGGAGGTTGGCAGGCGGCCGAACTCCGCTCCCCATATCACGAGCGTCCTGTCCAGCATCCCGCGTTGCTTGAGGTCCTCCAAGAGCGCAGCGACCGGCTGGTCGCTGTGACCGGCCATCTTTTCGTGATTCGCCTTGAGGTGCTTGTGCGCGTCCCACTGCATGCTGAGCGGGCCGCCGCCGGAGTAGATCTGGACGAACCGGACCCCTCGCTCGACCAGCCTCCTCGCGAGCAGCAGCCGCGTGCCGAACTCCCGAGTCCGGTCCTGGTCCAGCCCGTACGAGCTCTTTGTCGATGCGGACTCGTTCGAGAGGTCGACTGCCTCCGGCGCGTGGGCCTGCATGCGGAACGCTAGCTCGTAGGCCGCTATGCGGGCTTGCATCTCGCCATCGAACTCGCCCGCGTCAATCTCGTTCATCGCCTGGAGCAAGTTCAGCATTGCCCGCTGGCGGTCAACGGTCATTCCCTCCGGGCGTTTCAGGTGGAGAATCGGGTTCGGGCCGGGGCGGAGCAGCGTGCCTTGATAGATCGACGGCAGGAAGCCTTGGCTCCAGCACGATGTGCCGCCTTCGGGCGTGCCTTCCGGCTGCGGCATGACCACGTACGCGGGGAGGTTCTCGGTTTCCGAACCGAGGCCGTAGGTAACCCAAGATCCGATGCTCGGATGCGTCGCGAACAGCCGACCGTTGTGGACCTCGTACATCGCCGGTGCATGTACGACGCTACGCGTGACGAATGATCTTACGAAGCAGATGTCGTCGACGTGGCGCGCGACGTGCGGAAAGAGATCGGACACGGGGAGGCCGCTCTCTCCGTGACGGTTGAATTTCCAGGGAGTGGCGAGAATCGGGTTGCTTCCGTCCGTGAATTGCCCGCCGACGCTTCCGAAACTCTCCGGCATCGGCTCGCCAGCGCGTTCGTTGAGCAGGGGCTTCGGGTCGAACGTGTCCATGGAACTAGGCGCGCCGACATTGAAGATGAAGATCACAGACTCGGCGCGGGGCGCAAAGTGAGGCTGCTTTGCCCCGAGTGGATTCTGCTCCTGCCCGGCGCGGGCGTTGCGAGCGAGCAGCTGCTGCAGCGCAATCGCTCCGAAGCCGTTGGCTGCCCGACAGAGAATGTCGCGGCGGGACCACCCGGGAACGGACGCGCATGCGCTAGGGGCGATAGACGAATTCATTTCGATTGAGCAGTGCGAGCGAGAGATCGCGCAATGCCTCCGGGAGAGATCCGAGAAACGTTTCCGAGAGCCGCTCCTCCAAGACGGTCGGCTGCCTAGCAAGCGTCAACTGGAATGCCCTCTCGACGAGGCATTTGGTATCGGTGTCGCCGCAGTGTCTGAGGAGCCTGTCGGCAAGGGCATGCGACTGGTCTTGCATGAAGGTGCTGTTGAGCAGGCTCAAGGATTGCAGTGCGTGCGTCGACGTTTGTCGTACCGAGCACGAGGTCATGGTGTCGGGCTGGTCGAAGTTGGCAAGGAATGGCAGACGCACGGTTCGCTTGTTCAGCAGGTAGAGGCTGCGCCGGTCATGCTGCAACAGGTCAGGCGTCACCGGCCAGAGGTTGTCCGGTTCCGCTTCGGTGAAGATGAGATCGTAGATTTCCGGCTCGATCGGGAGGCGAACCGGCTTGCCTTCGAGGGATCGGTTGAGCCGTCCCGAAGCTGCCAGCGCGCTGTCCCTGATCACCTCGCCTGAGAGGCGCCGGCGGTGTGCTCGCCAGTACCAGTCGTTCTCTGGGTCGATTGCCGCTTTCCCTGGATCGATTGTCGATGCCTGCCGGTACGCGCTCGAGAGCACGATCAGCCGGTCGATCGCCTTCACGCTCCATCCCTCGTGGACGAACCGCCGTGCCAGAAGGTCGAGCAGGTCGGGGTGGGTAGGCATCCCGCCCAGAAGGCCGAAATTGTTCGGATCGCTCATCAGTCCGCGGCCCATGCGGAATTCCCAAATCCGGTTCACCATGACGCGGGAGGTTAGCGGATTCCGGGGAGCCGTCAGCCACTTCGCCAGGGCCGACCTGCGTCCCTCAAGACCCTCCGGCGGTTCAAGGCCGAGCGCGCCGAGGACCTCGGGGAAGCCAGGCGTGACGGGCGCTCCTTTGCGGCGGTAGTCTCCGCCCTGCAAGATGAACGTCCCTGGTGCCTCTTCAGCATTCTGAACAGCAAACGCCGCGCTAAGCGGGTCCGGCTTGCGGAGTGCCAGCGCGTGCAGGCGTTTCCGGAGTCCCGCTCTGCGACGCTTGACCTCGTCAGGCATCAGTGGCAAGATCTCGTACCAAACGGGCGCGATCTGCGAGTCGGCTTCCTTTGCGAGCCTTGCCTGCTCCTGGCTGCGCTCGTCTTCCGGGATGCGGAGAGCTGCCTCGAACCGAGGTTCGAGGGCGGCGCGTTTACGGTCACGAACCACTTTTTTGTAGGGGGCCTCGATCTCGTCGAGGCGATGATTGATTGGTTCGACAATCGCCTCGTGGGACGCTACAGCCCGTTCGTGCGAGGAGATTTCGTCCCCGCTGGCTGTCGGAACATCCTTCAGGCCGGTCGCGCCGAAGAAAGCCTCCAAGCGGTAGTAGTCCTTCTGGCTGATCGGGTCGAACTTATGGTCGTGGCATCGGGCGCACTGGACAGTCAGGCCCAGAAGCGCTTGGCCCACTCCCAAGGCCATCTCCATGACGACCTCTTGGCGCGCTTCCTCCTTGTCCTGGTTGCCGCTAATGACATGGCGGGGTCCCGCCCCGTGAAATCCTGTCGCCACGAGCGCGGCCTCGCTCCCGGGAAACAGCTCGTCGCCCGCCACCTGCTCTTGGATGAATCGATCGTAAGGTTTGTCCTCGTTGAACGACTGAACTACGTAGTCGCGGTATCTCCAGCCGTGCTCGCGGTACCCGTCACGCTCGAACCCGTCAGTGTCTGCGAAGCGCACGACGTCAAGCCACTTCTGTGCCCAGCGCTCGCCGTAGTGCGGTGAGGCCAGAAGTGATTCCACAAGCCGGTCGTAAGCGTGCGGCGACCTGTCTTCGAGGAACGACGATGCTTGCTCGGGGGTAGGCGGAAGGCCGGTCAGATCCAGGTAGACGCGCCGGAGCAGCCTTTCTCGAGTTGCATCTGGAGACGGCTCGATGTTCGTGTCGTGCAATCCCTTCCAAACGAACACGTCAATTGGCGTGCGAACCCAGGCCGCGGTTGGCTGGGGTACATCGGGCGATTCCGGAGACGAGAACGCCCAGTACTTGCTCCCTGCGCTGGGGGGGTGCCCCAAGGGTGGGTCGGCAGCTGCAAGAAGGGAGGCAGCGCACGCCGCAAGTGCACCAATCCGTAGTGCTGCGCCTCCATTCACGTCCACATTATACGGACGCGAGCCCGAACTGTACGCCGATTGGCGGGTGATCTTGCCGACGCCGCTGGCCATGCCACCTTCCTGTCCCGGCATGAACGCAGGTGCTTCCAATCAGCGAGATACATCGAAGCCGCTGCGAGGCTCTGGCAATTCGCGAAAGTGCTAGCTTTAGAGTCTCGTACCGAGTTGGCGTCGCTTCCGGGCGATCGGGGTCGGAAACAGGCAATGGCTGCAGGCAAGGCAGACGCAACCGTCCCTCTCTATGCACGTCTGGCCGTCGCGCTGCCAGCTGGGCTTTTCGCTTGGTTTTCGTCCATGGTGCCGTCCGTCTCACGCGGGGAGGCGAGGTACTGGGAGGTCGACTGGCTCCCTCAACTAGGTGTCGCACTAAGCTTCCACGTCGACGGGCTTGCCTTGCTCTTCGCGCTGCTGATCACGGGGATCGGCAGCTTCATTTTTCTCTATGCCAGCGAATACATGCGCGGCTACCCGCAGGTCGGGCGCTTCACGTTGTTCCTGGTTGCGTTCATGCTCTCAATGCTCGGGCTGGTTCTTTCCGACAACCTGATCGGGCTATTCGTTTTCTGGGAATTGACGACAGTCACATCCTTTCTGCTGATTGGATATTCGCACGAGGACCCGACGGCCCGCCGCTCGGCATTGCAGGGATTGATCGTTACTGGCGCGGGGGCGTTGGCGATGCTAGCGGGCTTCGTTCTCCTCGGCGATGCGGCCGGAACATACAGCCTCCGTGAGATGTTGTCCGAGCCCGGTGGACTCGGTGACCATCCCAGCTATCTTGCCATTCTCGTCCTGATCCTGGCAGGTGCTTTCACGAAGTCCGCGCAGTTCCCGTTCCACTTCTGGCTTCCCAACGCCATGGCCGCCCCCACGCCGGTTTCCGCCTACCTGCACTCGGCCACGATGGTCAAGGCCGGCGTATTCCTGCTCGCTCGCTTGAATCCAGTACTCGGCGGCACCGAGGCTTGGACACTCACTTTGACAGCGGTAGGCGCGGTTACCGCAGTCTACTCGGCGGCAGTCGCTCTAACCAAGTCCGACCTCAAGCAACTCCTGGCCTACACCACCGTAATGGCGCTCGGAGTTTGCGTGATGTTCATCGGCCTGCCGGGGGGCGCCGAAGGCCACGAGCCGTCTCTGGGACTCATCGCAGCTGTCACGTTCGTTTTCGTGCATGCCTTGTACAAGGCTGCCTTGTTTATGGTCGCGGGTACGATCGACCATTCGACCGGCTCGCGTGACCTGCGCGTGCTCGGAGGCCTGCGGAAGGCGATGCCCTGGACGTTCGCGGCGGCGGCATTGGCTGCGCTGTCTATGTCCGGCGTGCCCCCGTTCATCGGCTTCCTGGGAAAGGAAATCCTCTATTCGAGCGCAACCAGTTCGCCACAGAGCGCCTTCGCCACTGCAGCCATATTCGCGGCCAACGCGATGATCGTAACCGCCGCACTCCTCGTCGTGGCCGGCCCTTTCGCCGGCGCGCGGGAGAGCACCCCGATGACTCCTCACGAGGGCCGCTGGACTCTGTGGCTCGGTTCGGTCGTGCTCGGCGCCTGCGCGCTGCTCGCCGGTCTGTTCCCGCGCATCACTTACGAGTACCTGCTATTGCCGGCCGCCAGTTCGGTGATCGGTCACCGGCCTCACTTCGAGGCCTCGCTCTGGCACGGCATGAACCTCGCATTCATGCTTTCCTTGGCCACCTTGACGACCGGAGCGCTGGTCTATTGGAAGCGGTCCGCATTGCTTGGCTCCCTAGGGCGGGGCTTGGCGCGGCTGCCCGTGACCGGCGACCGGTCTTACGACGCCTTCATGAGCGGAATAGCGCGTTTCTCCGTCTGGCATACCCGGTGGGTACAGTGCGGGATTCAGCGCCGCTATATCCTGATCGTTTTTTCGACGCTTGGCGTCGGCCTTGCCGTGACCCTCTTCGTCAAGGACGCCCTCGCGTGGCCGGCCCAGCCAGCGGAGGTCACTTTCATCGAATGGGCCCTCGCCATCCTTGTCGCGGCCTCGGCCCTCGTCACGATCAAGGCCGATTCGCGACTGCTGGCGATTTGCGCGCTGGGCGTGGTCGGAACGGGCGTGGCCCTGATCTTTCTTATGTACGGCGCTACTGATGTGGCCATGACTCAGCTAATGGTCGAAACCCTTGTCGTCGTGATCGTCGCGATGGTGCTCCTCAAGCTGCCCGGCTTCCGCGGAGAAGTGCGTCAGACGGGGTTCGGACGCTGGCGCGACGCAATCGTCGCATCGACAGTCGGCCTGACCATCACGCTCGTCCTGCTTGCGGTTACGGCAGAAACGTCGCAACGGAACCTGACGGATCACTTCGAGAAGACTGCGGTTCCGGCCGGGTTCGGACGCAATGTCGTCAATGTGATTCTGGTTGACTTCCGAGGTTTCGACACCTTGGGAGAAATCACCGTGCTCGCGATCGCCGCAGTTTCTGCGTACACGCTCATCAGGTGGCGGCCCAGGCGATCCCTGCGGCGGGACTTGCGAGCTCGAGCTATCCCGGGATCAAGCGGCTCGACGGCCTCGGAGAGGCGCCTGTGAACACGCTCGTACTCCGTGAGACGACGCGGATTTTGGTCGCGCTGATCTTGGTGTTCTCGGTGTTCATGCTCTTGCGGGGGCACAATCAGCCCGGCGGAGGATTCGTAGGCGGCCTGATCGCGTCGATCGGGTTCTCTCTCCATGTGTTCGTGGCTGATGCCCCGGCCCTGCGACGCGTTCTGAGAACTGACCCTCGCAGAATAGGAGCCACCGGTCTCGGGCTTGCGATCGCCTCGGGGCTCGTGGGGTCGCTTGTCGGCGGGGCGCCGTTCCAGACCTCCGCTTGGACCACAATCGGAGGAGTGAAGCTGGGAACGCCGCTGCTATTCGACGTCGGGGTCTATCTCGTTGTCGTTGGCGCAGTGCTCACGTTCGTCCTTGGCATCAAGGAACAGAATTGACGGCCTGAACTGAAAATGGCGGAGCGCGCGGAGACTTACTGATGGAGCCAATCATCGCAGTGCTGGTCGGCGTGCTGATGGCTTCGAGCGTGTACCTGATGCTGAGCCGGAACTTGGTGCGGTTCGTGCTCGGCCTTGCACTGATCTCCCATGCCGCCAACCTATTGATCTTCGCCGCCGGCGGCGTGGCCAGTTCGATGCCCTCTCCGACCGGCGCGGCAGCAGCGCTCGAGATGACTGCCAAGTCGGATGCCGTGGCGCAAGCACTCATCCTTACCGCGATCGTTATTTCGTTCAGTGTCCTGACGTTTGCGCTGGTTCTGGCGTTTCGCGCGTATCAGATGCTGGAAACCGTCGACACCGATGCGATGCGGGCTGCGGAGCCCCCGCTATCCGGGCAAGGCGGCCGTGTCAAGGCAGGAGGCCGGGCGGCATGACCTGGCTCTTGGTCGGTCCTATCGCAGTGCCCCTGATCGCCTCTGTGGTCTCGGGCTTCCAGTGGGGCTCGGGACAGCGGCAGCGAGTCATCAGCCTATACGCAGGAATTGGGCTGTTTGGCATCGCCGTCGGGCTGTTGCTGCACGTGTGGGAAAACGGCGTGATCGCCACCCAGGTGGGCAGCTGGCCGGCGCCGTTCGGCATAACACTGGTGGCAGATCACCTAAGCGCCGTGCTCGTGCTCATCACAGCGATCATCGCGCTGGCCGCAATCGTCTACTCGTTCGAGGATATCGAGCGACGGGGTCTGTCAACCGTATTTCATCCTCTCTTGCATGCGCTGCTGGCCGGAGTCTGCGGGGCATTTCTCGCAGGCGACATCTTCAACCTGTACGTCTGGTTCGAGGTCATGCTGATTGCGTCGATAGGACTTCTCGTCGTGGGCGGGACTCGGGCCCAGCTGGATGCAGCCGTGCGGTACGCGGCGCTCAGCCTCATCGCGACCACATTGCTTCTCACCGGAATCGGACTGCTGTACGGGCTGACGGGAACGCTCAACATGGCCGACCTCCACCTCCGCGTGCAAGAGGTCGAGAAGCAGGGCCTCCTGACCGTGATCGCCGTTATTTTCATCGTGGCGTTCGGGATCAAGTCCGCCGTATTTCCGCTATTCTTCTGGCTCCCGGCGAGCTACCACACGCCGAAGGTGACAGTCTCGGCGGTATTCTCGGGGTTGCTCACCAAGGTCGGCGTCTATGCGCTGATGCGGTTGTTCACGCTGATCTTCACCAATGACGTTGGCTACACCCACCAGATCCTCCTTTGGGTTGCGGGATTCACGATGGTGACGGGAGTGCTCGGAGCCGCCTCCCAAGACGATTTCCGGCGGATCCTCTCTTTTCACATCGTCAGTCAGATCGGGTACATGATCCTCGGCTTGGCTCTGTTCACGCCTCTCGGGCTTCTCGGCGGAATCTTCTACATTGTTCACCACATCATCGTGAAGGCTAATCTCTTTTTCGTCGCGGGGGCAGTCCGTCGCGTTGGCGGTTCATCCGAGTTGAAGAAGCTAGGCGGGCTCTACCGTGACTCCCCGCTACTGGCTGCGTTGTTTTTCATTCCGGCGTTCTCGCTGGCCGGGTTCCCGCCGCTGTCCGGATTCTGGGCGAAGTTCCTTCTGATCAGAGCCTCGCTCGATGCGCACCAATACGCGATCGCCGCGACGGCCCTCGCCGTGGGCTTGCTGACTGCGTATTCGATGACCAAGATCTGGGTGAATGCGTTCTGGAAGGCGCTACCCGCAGGTGCGACCGCGCCCCGGCCGCTCTCGCCGGCCGGACGTCTTTTCCTGTTCGGCCCGATCGCAGGGCTCGCTGCAGTCACCTTGGCGATCGGCCTTTACGTAAGGCCGTTCTACGAGCTGGCCGAGCGGGCGGCCGGCGAGCTGATGAATCCGACCGAGTACGTGGAGGCTGTGCTCGGCGAAGAGGCATCGCCGGACGTTGCGAAGCGTCGGTCGGCTGGGGAAGGAGGTGGCTGATTGACGAACCTGTTCCGAATCAACTTGCTCCTCGCTGTCGGCTGGTGCGCCTTGTGGGGCGGGTTTTCCTCCATCAATCTCGTTGCGGGATTCCTTGTCGGATTCCTCGCCTTGAGCGTGGCCAGCCCGATGTTCGGACAGACCGGCTACTTCGGACGGGTCATCCGAATGGCGAATCTCGGCTTGTACTTCACTTGGGAGCTTGTTATTTCAAGCGCGCAGGTCGTCTGGGATGTGGTAACCCCGGTCCATAGGTCGCGTCCCGCCATTATCGCCATACCTCTCGACATCGAGGATCCGTTGCAAATCACAGTCCTCGCCAATCTGATCTCGCTGACTCCCGGGTCCCTTACCCTTGATACGAGCAAGGACGAGAGAACGCTGTACGTCCACGCCATGTTTGTTGATGACCCAGACGACGTGCGGCGCAGGATCAAGACGGGCTTCGAGCGCCGGGTGCGGGAGGCGATGGAATGATCGGACTGGGCGAGCATTCCCTGGTCGTCGGCTGGGCGATCAACATCACCGCGGGACTGATCCTGCTGGGAGCGGTCTTCGCGTTTGCGCGACTGGTGAAGGGGCCGTCGTTACCGGATCGCGTCGTATCGGTCGACGCGATCTCTATCCTAGCCGTTGCCTTGACGGGCGTTTTCGCGGTAGCCAGCAACCGCCGTGCGTTCATTGATGTTGCAATTGCGCTTGCCCTCGTGGCGTTCCTCGCCACTGTGGCGTTCGCTTGGTACGCGGACCAGCGGATCCCGCAGTTCTACAAGGACGAGCTCAGCGACCGCGAAGGAGACAGGTAATGTTCGACAACGCATCGCCCAGCGACTGGATCGTTGCTGCCACGCTGGTCGCGGGCGGGTTCTTCCTGTTCGTCGCGGGACTTGGCATCCTGCGCTTGCCGGACGTGCTGATCCGCATACACGCTTCCACGAAGGCCGGCACTCTCGGAGCCGGGCTGGTTTTCATCGCCGTCGCCGTGCAGTTCGGCGACACGGTGAGCGTTTCCCTGTCGGTGCTGACGATCGTGTTCCTTCTTGTCACTGCCCCCGTCGGAGCGCATGCGATCGGGCGCGCAGCATACCGCATGAATATTCCCTTGTCGGAAAATACCCACCTTGACGAGTGGGCGGGGCAGGCTGCACCGATGGTTCGGCGAGAGGACGATTCGAAGTAGCTTTCCGCTGCTGACGATTCGATAGCGCCGCAATCGCCATGGCCGGACCCGACGTGCCGACGCAGTCGAGCAGCGATCCTTGCAGTCGGACGTCTCCTATCCGAGTGTCGGTCCCGCCGTTAGTCGGGAAGTTCGGACTCGCCTGGCTCGGGCAGCCAGAAGCTGGCAACGATCCCGATCGCGTAAGCGGCTGTGCCCACCAAGCCAGCCGCGAATGCGAGCTTCAGGAACTGGTTGTCGCCGGGAGCGTAGGTCGCGACCGTCGTCGTCACCAGAGCAGCGAACGTTCCGAGCATCCTGCCTCCGATGTTGGCTGCGAACGCTTCTCCAGTGCCGCGCAGTCGGGTCGGATAAACACGGGGCAGGTAGTTTCCCCAGAAACTGAATTGCGCCACAGTGAACAGCCCGGCTAGAAATATACCGATTCGCAGCATCGTCAGGTCATTGGTCGCCGCATAGAAGAAGACGAGTGGGAACACGATCAGGCCGCAGATTTGGAACGAACGCAGAAGGTTCCTTCGAGTCGCGACCATCACAACCAGAACAGCCAGCAGGATTCGACCGACGATTCCTCCAATTTCCTGAATGCCCTGCACCCCGGCGACCACTTGCTCCTGAGCACTGCGATCGAGATCGGGTACCAGTCCGGGAACAATTCGCGGCACGTGCTGAATCGCGCCGAACGCGGCACCGAAGCTGCACGCCATGATGATCGTCGTAACGACCGTCGTCCGAATCAAGCGCGGCTGGAACAGCTCCAGGATGCTCGGTCGCTGTAATCTACCCGCCTCTTTCTTCCGCTTCCACATCGGGGATTCGGGCAGGAACGGACGAATAATCATGAGCGGAATTGCTGGAATCAGGCCGGAAATCAGCGTGTAGCGCCAGGCTTGGTGCGCGCCAAAGATCTCCGGAAGCATCTCGCCATAGGTGTTGGCGAGGTAGTAGGCACCTGTGACCAAGAGGCCGCCAACCGAGCTGAACGCCTGAGTCCAGCCAATAACGGCTTCCCGCTTCCGTGGTTCCGGGAACAGTTCGGCGAGCCATGCGATCGCAGCGACGAACTCGACGGCCACGCCGATGAACGTCGTGCAGCGGAAGAACAGCAGCACTTCCAAGCTGGTCGCGAATCCCGCCGCGCAAGCGGAGACAGCGTAGAGCAGGATGCTCCAAACGAGAACCGACCGCCGGCCGAGCCGGTCTGTGAGCCATCCGCCTAGCAGGCCGAAGATCCCTCCGAACACGGCGGGGACGAAGAAGAGCAGGCCGACCCACAAGTTAAACTCCGGCGTGCCGGGCCGCACGTTCGCAAGCTCGAGCAGGGCCGGCCGCACGATGAGAGGCAGCATCAGCAGTTCGTAGATGTCGAATGCAAAGCCGAGTGCTGCCACGAAGCAGATCAGCCACTGGGTCCGGGTGAGCTCTGGAAGCCTCATGGTGCGTTCTAGACTGTAGCCGATTGAGGACTTGCGGGTGACTTGGTCGCGCTAGAGCACGAGATTGCTCGCGTTCATCCCGCCGCAGCCGCCCTCGCTGAAGGGACGCGGGCATCCGCCTGTGTAGCATGCCGACCCGCTAAAGCCCTTCGGGTTGATGAAGGCGATCCATTCGCGCACCTTTGCGCCCACCTGCTCTGCCGTCGCGTTCTGCCGGGCGATCATGTACTGGCTCAGACCCCAGACAGTGCGCGAGATGTTGCAGGAGCAGCAGCAGGTGTAGGCGCTGTTGTCTGAGCAGCACGGCGCCGGAATTGGTCCCAAGGCTGCCTTCTTCACAGCCTCTTGTGCCGCGGTGAGTCGGATTTCGGTATGCCAGCGCATGAATTCGCGCGATTGAGCCTCCACGTCGCGGAATTCGATATCCGCCGCGCGAAGGAGGCTTTCGCGAACGAGCGCTAGCGGGCCGGCCGCCGCGAGCAGGAGGAGATTCCTTCTGCCTAGTTGCATGTCATCAGAATAACGCAGCGCCGCCGAATCGCAATGCGCTCGCTCTCGTCGACGGCGCTTAACGCGATCCTTACAGCGAGGAGGTTGCCGTGCTGGGCCCGTTTCCGCAGACCAGTGCGCAAAGCCACTCATGGCTGCGCAGTGAGAGCCCGGCTCTTGGCAGGGGTATCCATTCGACTGCCAGTTGGTGACTATGGCTCCACGCTGATCGTCCTGTTCTCTCGAATTGCGAAGTTGCCGCAGATTCGACACCGGCTCGGATATGCGCGTTAGGGGTTTGCCGGCTTCGGACACAATCGAGCCAATTCCGCACATTGTCCAGGGTTCCTGTACCGTCGACTCGCTCGGTCCGCGACGTATCGTCGGATCGTGCAAATCGGTAAATCGGTTCGGGGAGGCTCACAGCTTCCAAGGGTTTGGTCCCCTCTTCGTAGACTGCGTAGCCAACCCGATTGATAGCCATCATGGCTTTGTCTCCGCGAAATTCGATGCCGCACCCGAGCAGGGAGAATGTCATATTTCCTTCGTAAACCGCCATGTAGCCCTCGGGGAAGAGCATCGTGGCAACGACAGTGTCGGGCGCTTCGAGCCAGTCCTGGATATAGGTGGCACCGACCGCCCTAACTTCGCGGACCCGGGGGCTGCCCAGGAACCACTGGACCACGTCGATCCAATGGGTCATGAGATCAGTGACGCTTCCTCCGCCGAAGTCCCAGAAGAACCGCCAGAATTGGAAGCGAGTCGGGTCGAATGGTTGCCGCCGGGCCGGGCCGAGCCACTGCTCCCAGTCGAGCTGCGCTGGATCGATGTTCGGAGCCCGGCTCGACCGGAACTTCGAATAGTCCTGGGACCAGTGGCACCGGATGAAGGTGATCCTTCCCAGCACTCCCTGGTCAATCAGTTTCTTGGCCTCCAGGAAGTGACTCCAGCTTCTCTGCTGCGTTCCGGTCGCTACGACTTGTCCGGATTGTTCGACCGTCTTGACCAGTTCTCCGCCTTCCTCCAAGGTGTGGGTGACGGGCTTTTCGAGGTAGACATCCTTGCCTGCGTGCACCGCCTCGGCTGCCATGGGCGCGTGCCAGTGATCGGGCGTGCCGATCACGACGGCGTCAATGTCCTTGCTGCTCAGAATCTCACGGTAGTCGGCGAATGGCCTAGCACTAGCACCGAATTCTTCGGCAGCCTGCGCACATCTCGGCACGTAGACGTCGGACACACCGCGGATCTCGGCTCGGCCCGCCTCTCGAACGTAAGCCCCGACGCCCCGGCCACGCACCCCGCAGCCGATCAGAGCGACGCCGATACGATCATTTGCTCCGAGAATGCGCTGCGAGGCTGCTGCCGAGAGGCTTCTGGCACTAGCGGATTTCTGTTGCGGCATTGCGGATACCTCAGCGAAGACGACGCGAAGCGATTCCAGTGGGCACGCGCACCACTAGAGACGCCATCCTTAGGCTCCAGATACGAGCCTCTCCAATCATGAGATTCGGTCCCCACCCACTTCTGACAAAGCCTACTCTTTCCCGACGTCCGAAATGGAGATCTCGCGACATTTGTTTCCCGCCAGTCGGTCGGGTATCTCAGTATGGCGCGGAGCGCACTCGACCCTGCCCGTATCAGAAATGCACCACAAGGAATGAGATTGTCCTTCGTGTTTGAGATGACAGCCGCAAATCCGAAGGTGTCGGATCAGACTGCTTCGCTTCTCGGAACGGTGACCTTATCGAGGATGGTCTCGGGTGGGACGCCTCGCAGGCCCTCCTCACGTCGGTCCTCGAGAATCAGAGCTATGGCTTCAGCCAGATTCTCGCGGGCCTCGGCCGCGTTCCTGCCTTGTCCATTCGCTCCTGGGACTTCAGGGCAATAGGCGATATGCCATTCGCCATCCTGCTCGATGACCGCCGTAAACTCTTTTCCCATCGTTGGAATCCCCCAAGGCGCAGAGTGATTCGCTACAGGCTAGCACGCTGGTCTTCGTCCGGATAGCTGCTGCTGATTATGAGGAGGAGGCCGCTCAAGGCAGGGCGTTGCTACCGGGCAGGACCGGAGACGGGGGCGCGAGAACGGTTGGATGATGCTGCAGAGAATTGACGCCTGCACGGACACTTCTCCGCTATGGGCATCGCTCATGGTCGTGTCAGCAAAAGTTGCCGCGATCTACAGTGCGCGTAGATGGGTTGGGTCTCGTCCTCGGCAGCGCCTTCCCATGCCGGCGGGGCGATGCTTCAGCGACTACGAATTGCCCGCCCTGGCGTTGACTACCCGGATTCCCGCCCGGCGAGTTTCCCTGAGGTAACCCCCTGCGTGACAGTCTCGGCCTTCCCGTCAGATACGACATACACTTCGGGGCTGCGAATACGAGATCAGCCCGTGCTCCCGAGGCGACCCTCATCGGCACAACAGCGCCTGACCCGCCACGGGTTTCCTCTCTCGCACTCCTACACGAGCTCGATGTTTACACGGCGACCGAGGATCGTTGCCGCCCAGTGAAGGCTGCCAAGCGTGGTATCGTCCCTCCGATCGAGCAGCCGGTCAACCTAGGTGCGATTCGTCTTCAACAGCTTCGCCAGCTGGACCTTCGAGATTCTCTTCATCTTAATAGCCTCTGCGAGCTGCCAACCTACGACTTCCCTAATTGCCTGCGCCTGCACTTCTTGGAAGATGCCCTCCTCCTTGAGGAAATCATCATGCTCGATCCCAAATGCTCGTTGCTCATGGTTCCAACTCCCTCCGGCGCTTGACTACCATCACAAGATCCGATTCCGGTGTCGCTCTCGTTTTCTTGATTAGCCCGTGCAACGCGACCAAGTGTGCGCGGGTACAGGCAAATCAACACCCGCGCTGTCCGGTTGGTAGGCAAGTCTGTCCTGACCTCCCAGAGGCCGTTTCCCATTGGGCGACACAGCGGCATACCGGCCGGCCAACGCCATTACGCCCGCAACAGGTCCTTTCCGATCGCTTGATGCCAGACGATCAACAAGCTATAGCGATCGGGTTACGCGAGTCCCCGCCAGACCTGCCTTGGCGATCACAGAGTCTCGCAAACCACACCGTCATTGTCCGTGTCTCTCAGGGACCCGTACAGGGGTTCTCCTCTCATGATCGGATCGACGTCGGAACAGTTGCCGCGAATATTGGTGCAATTCGTTCTGAGATTCCTAGATTCGAGGGTCTGGATACACGCATTCTGCGCCGCCTTCTGTTCAGCTCTTGCATCGGTAGTTGGCTCAACAGTCGGATCTGGGTCGGACTCTCCCTCGCGGGAGATTCGCGGGGAACGCAGGCAACGCTCGGCAGGTGCAGAGACGTTGCGCTAGCGGCGGCTTGCAAACGAGAGGCATCCGTAATCGAGTCAGCGCATGGCGAGATCGAAAGTTCACCGCTCAGCGCATCAAGAAACTCCGTTCTGAAGACCCAGTCAGAGCCGGCGAGAACCTTTGGGCGGTAGACCTGCGCCTCAGTGCAGTTCTCCAAGATCGAGTCCAAGGCCGATTTCTCGTCGGTGTCCACCGTCAGTCGATACTTCGCCTTGACACGGATGGTCTGGGCTGCCCACCAGCATCGCCCATGCTCTGTCAGGTTGGCCCGGAACAGGGAACTCTCGGCGATCTCAATATCATGGGCGTCGCCGTCGCCCTTGGAAGCATTCAGAGATCCGGGAGCGAGTGTCAGGTTGAGCAGGTCTGCCGCGAACTGCTCCCGTGCTTCCTCGCCCCGACTGCACAGGCCAGACTCGTCGGCTTCCTTTCTGGCGACGATGTGCTCGATCTGGACGTAGTGATAGTTCGGGAACACGATGCCGTCATACGGAGAGAGCGGGCCGTGATGGAGATCGGCGATACTGTCCTGCAGCCCCGTCCAGGCGGAAGACCCGATTGCCTCAGTCTCGCACTCCAGTTCGGGGGATAGCTGCAACCCGCTCAAGGCGGACAGGATCTGCGCCCTGTCCCAGTTCTCGTGATCGATTTCAGCGTCCTGCGCGACAAGGCTCGAAGCTATCAGGCAGGCGACAAGCCCGAGAGGGGATTTCCGCATAGGGCACCTCCTAGCGACTCGCCGAGTCCGTGTGGAGCCGCGTCTTGTTGCTTTCCGTCAGTAGGTGCGATGGATCCAGTGTATCCGCTGGCCGCGGGTAGTCGCTTCCGGACCGTGACAGAGTCTTGTATTTGACCAGAGGTCCGGCGTGAGGACCTACCGACGAAGCAACGTTCATACTCTGGAACACCCCGGCACGGCACCGACTACCTGCGGATCGAGTTGGATCGAAAACCTCGTTTCTGTGACGTTGACAGGATTGATCCAAATATAGGCAAGCCGTAGGCAGGCTGACATTCCCCTCCGGGCATCGATACCACAGGCCAAATGCTAACTGACGCAATCCATCTCGGCGCACACACGAACCGGACTCTCCGTCCGGCAATGCTCAGTGGAACGGTGGAACCACCAAGATGAATTTTGGATCGGGCCGTGTCGCGGCCGTCACCGGAGCTGGCAGCGGCGTCGGTCGGTAAAGCGCTTTCGCCCTGCTGGGGGACGGATGCCGAGTGGCGCTACTCGGGCGGCGTAGGTCCGCGCTAGAGGAAATCGCCGACGTTGCGAGAACGGCGGATCAGTGCTTGGTGATCCCGGCGGACGTTACGGACAAGCGTGCCGTGAAGACTTCATTCGGGCTGGTCTTGGAACGATTCGGACGCTTGGACGTCCTGTTCAAGAACGGAGGCGGGAAGGTGCAGCCGGTGCCGATCAATGATCCGACGCTTGAGCAGTGGCAGAGTGATATAGATGTCAACCTGACGGGCAATTCCTGCGGTTTGAGTGGTGCCATGGCATGGCAAAAAACGCTGCAACCGGTGATCTCGTGCGGCGAGAGCCCGTTCTGTACAAGAAACACCCCGCCATGGGGCCACGAGCGCAGATGCTAGGTTCTGATGCCCCCTGCTTGTGCTACTTTGTTCCGTCTGAACTCCCATGCCGCTAGAGCCCTCGCTTCGCCGAAATTGACCACTAGTCGGGCACCTGCATGAGCATCGAGTTCTTCAATCGTCCGATCCTCAACTCGCCGTACGAGTACCCATCGCGTCACTGGGAACTCGACGAGAGCGGTCAGCCTACCACCAAGGTCCTGGATAGTCGCCGCCACGTTTCGTTCATCACGCCGATTCCGAAGCCGAAGAGACGCATCCAGCGCCAGTTGATCTTTCACGAAGCGGCTGAGAGCTTGGAGACTGGTGACCAGCAATACGCTCTGGCGGAGATCATTAACGACATTCGCCGAAGTGTCGATGCTTGGCGGGGCCTTCCCCCGAACCAGTGGAGAGTGACGCCAGAGACAGCGCGGCTACTCAAGCATTGGCGCGATCATCCGTTTAGCGGCATTCGACCGTTCTTTTGCCAAGTGGAGGCAGTGGAGACGGCGATCTGGCTGACCGAGGTTGCGCCGAAGCTCGGCAAGGCCGGACGTCGCTTCCTCGAACATCTCGACACGGCGAACAAAGAGGCGAATCCGGGATTGGATCGTTTCGCTCTGAAACTCGCAACCGGTGCAGGCAAGACCGCTGTCATGGCGATGCTGATTGCGTGGCAGACGATCAATGCGGTACGTCATCCGGGAAGTCCGCGATTCACGCGCGGCTTTCTCGTCGTCACCCCCGGGCTGACAATCAAGGATCGCCTTCGAGTGCTCCAGCCGAATGATCCAGGCAGCTATTACCGGAGTCGCGAACTCATTCCCAATGAAATGCTCCGTGATCTTGACCGGGCCAAGATCGTCATCACGAACTACCACGCGTTCATCAACCGGGAGACCTTGGTGATATCAAAGGGCGGCCGTTCGCTTCTTCAGGGACGAGGTCCGGAGATTAGGACACAGGAGACGAAGGGGCAGGTGCTGCAAAGGGTCATGCCAGACCTGATGAGCATGAAGAGTGTCTTGGTGCTCAACGACGAGGCGCACCATTGCTACCGCGAGAAGCGATCTGACGACGATGATGAGGGTGTTCTGAAGGGAGACGACAAAAAGGAGGCGTCGAAGAATGAGGAAGCTGCGCGTCTATGGATCTCCGGTCTCGAATCGGTTCAGGAGAGGATCGGCATACTGCGCGTCGTTGATCTCTCTGCGACTCCTTTCTTTCTGCGCGGGTCCGGCTACGCGGAAGGGACGCTCTTTCCGTGGACTGTTAGCGACTTCTCGCTCATGGACGCCATCGAGAGCGGCATTGTCAAGCTCCCCCGAGTGCCGGTCGCGGACAACGTTCCAAGTAGCGACATGCCGACGTTCCGGAACCTCTGGGAGCATATTGGAAAGAGCATGCCGCGGAAGGGCCGAAGTCGAACCGCGACACTCGACCCGCTCAGTATTCCAGACCAGCTCCAGACCGCCCTGGAGGCGCTTTATGGTCACTATGCCAAGACATTCGATCTTTGGCAGGAGGCAGGCGTCGAGGTCCCACCATGTTTCATCGTGGTGTGCAACAACACCTCGACATCGAAGCTGGTGTATGACTACATTGCAGGATTCGAGCGCACTGCAGAGGATGGGTCCAAGACGGTGGTGCCGGGGCGACTGAAGCTGTTTCGTAACTTCGACGAGTCCGGTAATCCGTTGTCTCGGCCTCACACGCTGCTCATCGACAGCGAGCAGCTCGAATCCGGGGCAGCTCTGGACAAGAACTTCCGAGACGTGGCTCGTGACGAGATTGACCGCTATCGTCGCGAGATCGTCCAGAGGACGGGTGATCGGCGGATGGCGGAAAACCTTTCTGATCAGGACTTGCTCCGCGAGGTCATGAACACCGTAGGGAAGGCCAATACGCTCGGTGGGTCCACCAGGTGTGTCGTGTCGGTCTCAATGCTGACGGAGGGATGGGACGCAAGCACCGTTACCCACGTCCTTGGGGTTCGCGCATTCGGAACGCAGCTTCTATGCGAGCAGGTTGTCGGACGGGCATTGCGTCGTCAATCCTATGACTTGAATGATAAAGGCGTCTTCGATGTCGAGTATGCCGATGTATTAGGCATCCCGTTCGACTTCACAGCCAGTCCCGTCGTCGGCCCGCCAGTTGGGCCCCGTCACTCAGTACAGGTCCGAGCGGTAACGCCAGAGCGGGACAAGTGCGAGATTCGCTTTCCTCGCGTCCAAGGCTATCGCGTAGAACTGCCGGAGGATCGCCTCTCGGCCAGGTTCAACGACGATTCGACACTCGTGCTCACTCCCAGTATGGTGGGCCCCACCGAGACTCGTAACGAAGGCATCATCGGCGAGGGCGTGGACCTGAGGATCGACCACTTAGAAGACGTGCGATTGTCAACTGTGCTGTATAGGTTGACGGCGAGGCTGCTTGAAACGAAGTGGCGTGATCCCAACGAGGACCCAAAGCTCCACCTCTTTGGACAGCTCAAGCGGATTACGCGCGTATGGCTCGACAGGCACCTTGTCTGCAAGGGTGGCACCTACCCGGCGCTGCTCATGTACCAGACGCTCGCGGACATGGCGTGCGAACGTATCACGGCAGGAATCATGGAGGACAGGAGGGAGACCTGTCCGGTCAAAGCTGTTCTCGATCCGTACAACCCAGCCGGCTCGACAATTGAAGTCAATTTCAACACCTCCAAGAAGGCACTCTGGAAGACGGATCCGAACCAGTGCCATGTAAACTGGGCTGTTTGCGACAGCAGCTGGGAAGAGGAGTTCTGTCGAATTGCGGAGGCGCACTCGCTTGTCCGCGCTTATGTGAAGAACCAAGGCCTCGGCCTGGCAGTGCCGTATCGCTATCGTTCCGAGGCGCGAACCTACATCCCGGATTTCATCGTTGATGTGGACGATGGCAACGGCGGCGACGACCTTCTCCACATGGTTGTCGAGATAAAGGGCTACCGCGGGGAGGATGCCAAAGAGAAGAAGAAAACAATCGAGACCTATTGGGTTCCGGGCGTGAATCGGCACGGCACGTTCGGGCGCTGGAGGTTCACGGAATTGACCGACTTGCATTCCATGCAGGAAGACTTCGACGCATCGGTGAAGGTCGCGTACGAAGACTCGGCCGAGTGGAAGCGAACTGAGACTGGGGACGAAGCCGCCGAGTGGCTGGCGGGGGCGGGAGGAAGCGCCCCAAATGTCGACTACATCCCGCGACGTCAAAGTAGGATGCCGGAATGATTTTGGTGGACACGACCGTGTGGATCGATCACTTGCGAGCCAAGGAACCCTGTCTTGCGAAGAATCTGCGTGCCGGTCTCGTATTGATGCATCCGATGATTGTTGGGGAAGTCGCGTGCGGCAATCTCCCGAGAAGAGCGGAGACGTTACGGAAGATGAGATCGTTGCCCGGGATCGACAAATTAAGTCACGAACTGGTTTGTTCGCGCATCGAGACCTTACCTCTCAATGGGCGTGGGATCGGCTTTGTTGATGCGCACTTGATCTGTTCTGTCATGGAGTACGTTGGCGCTAGGTTGTGGACTCGGGATAAGCGGATGAAGAAAGTTGCAAATGATTTCGGTGTAGCGTACGCCGAAGACTGCTGAGGGAGACGAGGAATGCCGAAGAATCTCAGCCGAAAGATCGTTGAAACTCTCAAGCATGAACAGGCGTCCCGCAAGAATATCCCTTCCGCCGAGCATGAGGACGTGATGGCTGATGATGATCGGAGTCCGGTCGTGGTCGCCTACGAACGCCGCAACCGGGACCTAGATCCTCAACTCGTCTGGCGCGGGAAGGATGTAGAGCACTGGTCGAGCATCGTGGTACAATCGCCCCCACTCTTCATTCAAGAGAAGGTGCATCCGAAGGTGTTGATCGATGATCTAATCCGACGCAGTAGGCATGCCGAAAAGGAATCCAATGCTACAGGATCTGGGGTTCAAGCGGATCTCTTCTCTGACTTCAATGGATTGCCGAGCGATGAGGCCCGCACCGAGTTTTACCAGCACGACGCTAACTGGTCGAATCGATTAATCCTCGGTGACAGTCTGCGTGTCATGGCGTCATTGACGGAACGTGAGGGTCTGAGAGGAAAGGTTCAGTGCATCTATATTGACCCTCCTTATGGAATCAAATTCAACTCCAATTTCCAGTGGTCCACAAGTAGCCGAGATGTTAGAGACGGTGATGCTCGACACATAACTCGAGAGCCAGAACAGGTAAAAGCCTTCCGAGATACTTGGCAAGATGGGATTCACTCTTACTTAACTTACCTCCGTGATCGCCTCACTGTGGCGCGAGATTTGCTAACAGCCAGCGGATCAATATTCGTGCAAATAGGAGATGAACATGTCCACCGTGTGAGGGCTATCATGGACGAGGTATTCGCAGACGAATGTTTTGTAAGCGAGATAATATTCTCAAAAACAACTGGGTTTTCCGGGAGTTCTTTGTCGAACGTGTCCGACCACATTCTTTGGTATGCAAAAAGCAAAAATGAATTCAAATACCGCGCTCTATGGAAACTTAAAAATGCTGGTGAAGAGGGAGCTTCCTCGTATAGGGCTGTCGACTCATATGGTGCACTTAACGCCGAAACGCATAACAGAGAGCGCCTTGTCGCATTGGGAGATCTGACGTCACAAGGTGCTTCCACCCGTGATGAGCCGATCATAATCCATGGAAAATCATTCCCCCCGAAGAAGGGCATGCATTGGAAGACTACTACGGATGGTATTCGTCGCCTGAAACGGTCTGGTCGTATAGCTGGCGAAAACAAAGTTCCATCGTACGTTCGTTTTTTGGATGATTTTCCAGTATTTCCATTGTCGAATATCTGGACAGATACTGTGGGTCAAAACCAGTTTGGAGGAAGTAAAATCTACATTGTGCAAACTGCTATTCCTGTAGTTCAACGGTGCATTCTCATGACGACTGATCCAGGCGATCTAGTTCTTGATCCCACCTGCGGATCCGGCACAGTCGCCTATGTGGCAGAACAGTGGGGTAGACGCTGGATTATGGTCGACACTTCCCGAGTCGCATTGGCGCTCGTTCGCGCTCGTATGATGGCTTCACGCTACCCTTATTACTTGCTGTCTGATAGTGTAGACGGGCAGAGAAAACAAGGTGTTATTACCAGCAAGGACCCGTGTAAAGCTTCAACCTATGGCGACATTCGCCACGGGTTCGTATATGAGAGTGTACCACATATTACATTGAAGTCGATTGCCAGTAACACTGAGATTGACATTATATGGGAGAGGTTCCAAGAGGTATTGGATCCACTGCGTAGTGCTCTGAATCGATTGTTGAATTGCGAATGGGCCGAGTGGGAGATCCCTCGAGAGGCTGATGAAAGGTGGTCGGATGCAGCCACCGAAATTCATTCCAGGTGGTGGGCGCAGCGCGTCGGCCGCCAGGAAGAAATTGATACATTGATTGCCACCAGAGCAGATTTCGAGTATCTGTACGACAAACCTTACGAGGACAATCGGAGGGTTCGCGTTGCTGGACCCTTTACCGTCGAGAGTATCTCCCCGCATCGAGCCCTAGATGTCGGCGAGGATGACAAACTTATAGACGGAATCGCAGAGTCAAGGCTGGGCTATAGCCAGAAGCAGGACTTTGCAAGTGTGGTTCTTGAGCACCTCAGAACTTCTGGTATTCAACAGTCCCGCCGAGAAGACCGGCTTAGGTTCTCGTCGTTGCATCCATGGCCTGGGGACTTCGTCTGCGCGGAGGGCCGCTATCTAGAGGGTGGTGCGGACGCTGGCACTGAGAGGCGAGCGGGAGTGTTCGTGGGACCCGAATTCGGTACTCTTGTACGCGCGGACTTGGTTTCAGCCGCACGAGAGGCAGCGGATGCCGGCTTCGAGGTACTGATTGCCTGTGCGTTCAACTACGATGCCCGTGCCTCAGAATTCAGAAAGCTCGGCAAGGTTCCCATTGTGAGAGCTCGGATGAATGCTGACCTCCACATGGCGGGAGAACTCAAGAACACCGGCAAAGGCAACCTCTTCGTGATTTTTGGCGAGCCCGACATTGACATCCTGCAAGTCGAAGGAAGAGGCCGCGAGCCCAACCAGATACAAGTCAGGATCAACGGAGTCGACGTGTTCCACCCAAATACCGGTGAAGTACGCAGCCATGGTGTTGAGGGAATTGCCTGCTGGTTCATCGATAGCGACTACAACGAAGAGAGCTTTTTCGTCCGACATGCGTACTTCCTGGGTGCTGGCGATCCATACAAGGCCCTCAAGACCACTCTCAAGGCCGAGATAGACCAGGAGGCTTGGTCTACTCTTTACAGCGCCCTGTCTCGTCCCTTTTCAAGGCCGCAATCAGGCCGGATTGCGGTCAAGGTCATCAACCACCTTGGTGACGAGGTCATGAAGGTCTTCAGAGTATGAATCGGTTCGTGCCCTGATGGATGATCTGGCGTGCGCGTACCTACCCACGGGAAATGGCTTCACGTGTCACGTTGCCGTCTCAAGCCGTGTTGTCAAACGGCGGAAATGAGATTGCGACTTCCGGTCGCGGTTCCGCTCTAGTCTCAGTCACTTCGATGGTCTCGGAACTCGCTGACACCGTAGGACTCGTATCGGGGGTGAGCCCTAGAGATACGCCACCCCTCAGGTCATACACAACTTCCGGGCATACATCTCAGGTGGAATCGAGATTTCCGGTGTGATTCGGAGCCCTGAGAACGACTACCGAGGGAGCCGGCAGTGATGGCGTCGAGGCGGCTCTCGCTGGCGTGGAGTATCGCCAGCTCAACGAAGTTGCGGGCTTTCCGTGGGGCTATGCTCAGTGGAAAGGGGGATCACTGAGATGAATCCTAATTCGTGCCGCGTCGCTGCCGTCACCGGAGCTGGCAGCGGCGTCGGTCGGCAAAGCGCTCTCGCCCTGCTGGGGGACGGATACGGCGTGGCGCTACTCGGGCGGCGTAGGTCCGCGCTAGAGGAAACCGCCAGCCTCGCCGGAACGCCGGATCAGTGCTTGGTGATCCCGGCGGACGTTACTGACGAGCGTGCTGTGGAGACTGCATTCGGGCTGGTCGTGGAACGATTCGGACGCTTGGACGTCCTGTTCAACAACGCAGGTGGGAACGTACCGCCGGTGCCCATCGAAGATCTGACGCTTGAGCAGTGGCAGAGTGTTGTCGATGTCAACCTGACAGGAGTTTTCCTCTGCACGCGCGAAGCCCTCCGCATCATGAAGCGCCAGGAGCCCAAGGGTGGCCGAATCATCAACAACGGTTCGGTTTCGGCGCAGACTCCTCGGCCGTTTTCCGCACCTTACACCGCTACGAAGCACGCAGTGAGTGGACTGACCAAGTCGGTCGCGCTCGACGGACGGGCGTCTGACGTTGCCTGCGGCCAGATCGACATCGGCAACGCGGCGACACCAATGACGGCAAGGATGGCGAAGGGCGTGCTGCAGGCGGATCTTACCCTAGCTCCCGAGCCCACCATGGATGCCGACCACGTTGCTCGCGCAGTGCTCTACATGGCGAACCTTCCACTCGACGCGAATGTGCTCACGATGACAGTGATGGCGACCAAGATGCCGCTCGTCGGGCGCGGCTGATCCGGGCCTCGCGGAACTTCGCTCCGCTGCGAAGACGCAATTCCCGCGATTACTCCGGTCGGTCCTCGGACGAGTTGTGCTGCTATGCGAAAATCGCGGCTTGAAACAGGCTCTGCTTGCGAGTCTCCTGGCAGCGTGCTGTCTGGTAGCCGCCACCCGATTTGAGGATCCGAAGCCGCCTCAGCCGGTTGTCTTGGATACGAGGCCGGCTGCACAATTCCGGCCGCACCCCATGGTGATGTTTCATGGAGCGCCACGGCCTCTGCCTTCCGGAGCAGTCACCGAAGACTGGCCCGCGTTCTTGGGGAAGTGGGGTAAGCCGGTATCGAACGAGACGGACTTGCTGCACGAGTTCGGCCCGGACGGCCCCGAACTTGTCTGGGAGCTGGCTAAGGGCACTAGTTACAGCTCTCCCTCGATCAAGGGAGACTACCTCGTCTACATGCACCGCTCGGGTTCCGACGTGCTCGTGGAATGCTTGAGGCCAGAGACCGGCGAGACCTATTGGACTTTTCGGTATCTCACCGATTTCGAAGATCGATACGGCTATAACAACGGCCCGCGCTCCAGTCCCGTCATTGACGGGGATTACGTTTACACCTACGGACCGCAAGGCAACCTCCACTGCCTCTTTCTGAAAACCGGCCAAGTTGTCTGGGAGCGCGATATTGCAGACGACTTCGACGTGCCGCAGGACTTCTTCGGAACCGCTACGACGCCGCTGATCGACGGCGACAGGCTCATCCTGAACGTGGGCGCCCCGGGAGGCCCCGAGGTGGCGGCTTTCGACAAGCGCAACGGACGCATGCTTTGGGGCGTCGGGGATCAGTGGGGCCCAAGCTACGCGACACCCGTGATTGCATCGGTTCATGACAGGTCTCGCCTGTTCGTTCTGGCGGGGGGAGAGAGCAGCCCTCCGACTGGAGGGCTGCTCTCCATCGATCCGGGCAACGGCAGCTTGGACTTCCGCTTCCCCTGGCGCAGCCGCAGCTACGAATCGGTCAACGCTTCGTCTCCTGTTGTGTTCGGCAACAACGTGCTCGTTTCCGCTTCCTACCGGGCTGGCGCAGCATTAGTCGAGATCCAGCCCGACGGCAGTTACGAGAAGCGTTGGGAGAACCCGGACTTTGACCTGCATTGGACAACCGCAGTGTATGAGGATGGCCATTTCTACGCTTTTTCCGGACGCAATGAGCCCGATGCGAGACTCACTTGCGTCCGAGCTACGGACGGCGAGACGGTCTGGAGCGAGGTCCTTGAGTGGAACGAGACGGTGCGCCTGCAAGATGGCACGAGAACGATTTATGGCAGTCCTTACCGAGGCAACCTGCTCAAGGTCGACGGGCAGTTCCTCGCGCTTGGAGAACACGGCCACCTGCTCTGGCTCGACCTGCAGCCATCGGGTCCGAAGATCCTCGATCGCGCAAGGCTTTTCCTCGCCCGCGAGACTTGGAGCCCGCCGGTGATTAGCAGAGGCCTGCTCTACGTGAGCCAGAATTCGCGATCGATCGACCCGCCGGCCGGACCACGCCTGCTGTGCTACGACCTCCGCGCCAGCCGGGACTCTCGCTAGGACCGGTCGGAATCGGCGGCCCGAATGGCAGGCTCGATTCGCGGTGTAGCCAAGCTTCGGGAGGCTGCTGCGGAATTGTCCCAAGCCTGGGCATCGGTTCGCTCCCTGCTCGCTGGGTCCCGGAGGGTCGCCGCCATGGCCTGATAGTCTGCTGCTATGCGCCAAGACTCGCGATGGGCATTCATTTGGAAGGCTCCGGACCGTGCCTTCACCACGACCGGCTCGCTCATCGACATCGAAGGGAAGCTGATCTTTGCGTTCGTTGGCTGCGTGGACCTGCTTGTTCGAATGGCGATCGTGACGACCAAGGCCCGAAGCCTGGCGCAGGACTTGAGGGCTACCCGAGAAGAGGAATGGTGCGGGCTTGGATCGGACGCCAGCATTGATTCGATTGGAGAGCCTTTGCGAAGGGGACTATCGATTTGAGAGATATCCTCTCGGTTGACCAAGGCCCACCCCGTGAACAATACCACTGTGACAACTACCGCGATCGCCGGGAACTGGGTACAGCGCATAGCGACCTCCTCTGATCGCCTTAGCAGCGATCAGAGCCTCCGACACCCTTTGAGGGTGTTGGGCCCCTCGTTGTGATGCTGGAGCGAGCATCTTGTTTCGGCTCCTGTCTTATGACACCCGGTTCGGTCTGCACTCTATCGAGTGAAAGTGCTAAGTCACTCATTCTATGAGGAAAATAGATTCTCGGATCTTACACTTCCGCCCCTGAGAAATCACCGGACTAGCCGAATTCCCTGCACTGTGATAACGTTGGCAGGTGGATGCTATCCCCGAGCCATCGCCCTCGCAGCGACCTCAACACGGCCGGCGCTCCTCCGACCCGGCGTCCGCAATACCTCCCTGGCAGATCGCCGATTATGTCCACAGCATTCGCGACGCTCGCAGCTCTGCTGAGTGCTACCGCATGTTGATCACTGACCTCGGCCGTCGATTCCACCAATCCACTCGCGAAGGCCGGCGTCACGCGCTCGCTACCCCGCCGCCCCTGACGGGCACGAAGTGGGACTGTCTGCTCGCAGCGGTCGCCGAGCACGTCGCAATCACCCACGATCATCGTGTTCCGAACTGGTGCGACGATCCGGAACGGTCCCTGAAGATCTATTGGTTCCCGCTCGAGGAGTATGTAGACAGATTCCAAGGGGCGCTCTATCGCGACACCCCCGCCGCCTTCCTGCGGCATGGAATCATCATCGGGAACAAGGACTTTGGAGAGCGCGAGGGAGAGCGGGAGTATGGAGCCGTTTTCACCTAAGGACCTGCTCGACGCCTTCACCGAACTGTCCCGGGAACTGGCTCGCCGCAAGGTGCGGGCCCACGTCTACGTTATCGGCGGTGCCGCCATGGCGCTCGGCTTCGATTCGCGGCCACTCACGCATGACGTGGACGCTCTCATTCGCGAAGGGCACGGCCCTGTCACCGACGCTGTCCGAATGATCGGACGCCGCCGCGGCTGGCCTGAAACATGGCTCAACGAGCACGCCGTGTCCGCGATCCCTCGCGGCTCCGACGGCGGGCGCGAACAGTTTATGGAGACCGCAACCTGAACGTAACGGCCGCATCCGCCGAGCACCTGCTCGCCATGAAAGTGCGTGCAGGGCGCCCCAAAGACTACGAGGATATCTTATTCCTCGCCAAAACCCTGGGATTCCGTTCCGCCAGGGAGGTGTTCGAACTCCATGACGAGGTTTTCCCGCAGGCTCCCCCAAAGGAAGACAGCTTCAAGAACGTCTGCGAGATCTTGCAAAAGACATGGCCGGACGACTGCTCCCTTGAAGGTACAAACCGCTACGCGTACGGCTCCAGCCTCGGCGACCGCTAAGCCACCGCAACACGCAGATCCAGCGCGGGCCGGTCAGCAACCCCCGACAGCGTGTCTACCAGTCCGTGGCATCTCTCGGCCCGGTGGCTGGAATTCTGTCCCGCATTAATGAATTGCTGCATTCGAAACTTTGACATACGAGCCCCTTTGCGAAACGATCCGGCTATTTCACGACAAGTCCGCGCCGAGGAATCTCGGCGACAGGATCATCGTCCAGCCGTTCCGTAGGAATCTCGCTGAGAATCTTGCCCTAATGGAGGCGGCGCTGGAAACCGCTCCCAAAGCGGTTATTTCTACAGTGACCGGGCGACCCGCCGATTGACCTAGTCCTCCGTCAAGGTGCGCTCGGAATCACTTCGAAGAGCATAGCCGTCCGGTCCACGAACACACGGCGGAGCCCCCACGCTGTTGGGTCGCTGGCGATGATCCTTGCTTGGGGATAGTAGGGATCTCTCGGACTCAGGTTAAGCACGACGTACGCGATGCGATGCCGTCGAAGCATGGCGGACGCGGCTGCGCTGCCTTCCCGGGAGCCGACCGGCGTGTGCAGCGACCTCAAGGAATCGGGTTCCAAGTCCGTCCAATCCCCACTGGAGACTAGGCCGGCGAAGGTGAGGCCGGTTTGAGCACGGGCCAACTTGCGAGGATGAACGAGCTCCAACCCGTCCAGCATCAGCTCGCTGCCGAAACGGGCTTCGATCCACATGCCGGCGACGGGCGGTTCCCGTGAATTCCACAGCGGAAAGATCTTGCCGTCGACCAGGCGCGGGGCATGCCAGGGATGCGGAAAGGCGGATGTGGTCAGGCCTTCGGGTGGATCGATGTGGTGGCCTTCGGGTGGATCGATGGCTTCGCCGTCCCGCAAGAACCGGATTTCCGAAACGGTCCACGCCCTGGCCTTCGGCATCCCAGCCTGTCGTACTCTCAAGCCGCGCAGGGGTCTCGACGGCCAAGACGCCCTCAGAGCTTGATCAGGTCTCTCGGTAGGATCAAGCGACCCCAGCAGGGTTTCCGCAAGGTCCTGGTTCTCGAGACCTTGGTATGAGACGAGAAGCTCGGCCTGAAAGTATGCCTCGGGCAAGTTGAAGAAGCTAAGGACGCGGGTGTCGCTGCCGGTGAGTTTGTCTAATCGGTCAGCCAGCAGGAAGAACTCCACGTTGCGGGCCAAGTGCCACTTCTGCGGTTCCAGGCGGAGTGCCGCTTGCCACGGGAAGCCCTCGATACTCCATAGGTTCGGGTAGTACCACAGTCCTCGGTGGGCCGGCCATGAAGTGATGCACTGCGCCGCCAGGAGCGTTGCGATGACGGGAACGCGGATCCGCCGGTGAAGCGATTCGAGAACAAGTCCTAGGGCGAGCGCCCCGAAGATCACGCTCGGAATTAGGAACCTCGCTCCGGCGTTCGACAGCCAGGGCAGGGCGCACACCAGCGAAGCCGCAAGCAAGGCGCGGCCGAATCGCCGCCGTAACGCCAGAAGCGCAATCGGAGCCAGCACGAGCATCCATCCCAGGGAGCCCGCGTAGCGCTCGCCGACGATTAGATCGAACGGAGCCGCAAGAATCTGTTCCCAGCGGTCGAACGGACCCTGCCGATACGACTTCATCGCAAACGTGTAGGCCGCTTCCCACTCGACGCCGAAGAACGGATTCCGGAACCACGTGTTGAAAAACGGTGCGAGCGGATTGCCCGTGAAGAGGACATTCTTGGCAAGCCAAGGCAGGCCAATAGCAGCTGCGGCCAAGCCGGTCACCCCCAATCCGCGAACTGCCGGGCGCCAGTCCCTCGCATTCAGCCAAATCGCCACCGCCGCCGCAATTGCCGCGGCGACAGCCACCACGCCCGTGTACTTGATTGCGAACGAGAAACCGATCAACAATCCCATCACAGCGAGCCATTCTGTTCTCATGTCGTGCCACCAGAGAGCGAGAACGTAGAACACCATCAAGAGCGCAAACGAGAGAGCGCAATCGTTGTACGCGGATGTGGCGGCGGGAATGACCACCGGGCAGGTAAAGTACACAACGGCGGCGAAGAGGCCTGCGAGATCGGCCTGAAATCTTCGAGCGAGGCAAAGGATTGCGCCCACGGTCGCGACCAGGAAGGAGAAATGCACGACCTTGGCTGCCGATTCGCGGCCTATGGCATAGGCGAGCAGGTACAGCATCTCCGCTCCCTGCGAGACCTGAGCGTAGATGTTGGTCGTAACGGGAACAAACCCGTTGGCGCGGTAGTAACGCTGCGCGAGCCCTAGGTGGTATCCCATCGCGTCGGTCCGAGTCTCCGGAGCTAGCGTGTGGACGAGGTACAAGCCCCCATAAAGCGCAAGTGGAATCAGTATTAGCAGCTGGTTCGTCCGACCGAAGAGTCTATGAGCGAATGTTGCAGGCGGCCAAGTCCAGCGCCCCCACCTGAGCCAGAACGCTACCGTCGCGGCACCAAGCAGCAGAACAGTGGCGTCTGACACCCAACCGAATGAGCACAGCGCAAACATGACGGTGCTCAGCAACGCGGATCCCACAGCGAACGATACGATCCATCCCTCCGCTGCGGAGAGCTTTCCGCGCAAAGGGCGCAGGGTCCCTATGGCCGTGCGCCCAAGCAGGCACGAAACAAGAACCGTGAGGGTTCCCCCTGCCAGCACCCCCATGAGTTGATCGAGCGCTTCGAGTGTCGTCGCTTCCATTGCCGGCCTAGATCAAGCGGAACGACTCTTAGGCCCGCCGCAACGGCTTGACGGCGTACTTCGCGATGCACCATAGCGCCCAGAGGCCGTCGCGAGGCCGAATCTTCTTGCCTTGCGCGTAGGTTCGACCGTGATAGGAGATTCCCACCTCGTAGACCCTCGCACCAGCCTTGGCGATCTTGGACGTGATCTCGGGCTCGAAGCCAAAGCGATCTTCCTCCAGCACGAGGGACTGTAGCAGCCGCCGCCGGAACACCTTGTAGCACGACTCCATGTCTGTGAGGTTGAGATCCGTGGCGAAGTTGGAAAGCAGGGTTAGGAACCTGTTGCCCAGATAGTGCCGAAAGTACAATACACGGTGCTCGCTGGCCGTTAGGAATCGAGATCCGTATACAGCGTCTGCCTTGTCGTGAAGCAGCGGGTTCAGCAGCTTGGGGTAGTCAGCCGGGTCGTATTCGAGGTCGGCGTCTTGCACGATAACGAAGTCGCCGGTCGCTTGTGCGAAACCCGTTCGCAGCGCACGCCCTTTCCCTCGGTTCCGCTCGTGACGGATCAACTTCACGTTATCTGCCCCGCTCGAGATCGTTGTTGCGAGTTCGCCCGAGCCGTCAGTCGATGCGTCGTCGACGATCACGATCTCCTTTTCGATGTCGACTTGTTGCACGCGCTCGACAATCTCGCGTAGCGTGTCTACTTCGTTGTAGACGGGAATCACGACTGAGAGCTTCGCCGTCACGTCAGCAGGCAATCTGTGCGGGACCGGCTCGAAGTCGGTCGACGCAGGGCCATGCTGCCAAGTATGCAACAGGTGGCCTCGGGCGCTCTAAGGGCTTTAGCCGTACGGAAGGGCGGGCGATTGTCTGGGCGGGGCTTGGGTCGGTCTCGACGACAGAAGTGGGAATCCGTTCTCGGCTTCGGGGCATGGTACCGAGGGAATCGCCGTCGGTGCGTGCAGATGCTCTTCATCTCCGACTTCCGGGCGCTGAGCCTCGAGGCCATCGGTCCCGCATGGTTTGACGAAGCCACGAATCAGACTGCGACGGTGTCGGAGCTTGGGGCACTGCCGAGCGTCTATTTCGTGAAAGTAGGCAGGGAAGGGACTCGCGCGGAGTGCGGCCACAAGACGCCGACCGCTCGGCCTGTGCAAGTCAATGCCAACGGCAGAAGACTCGTGACCTGGACACGATCCAAGCAGCGGGCCTGCCCGATGGGCGGCGCATCACGCTTGGTAAGCGGATCGACGTTGCTCCGCAGTTGGGAAACAGCCGCGGCGACAGGCCCGGACTCCAAGCCTCCGGAGGCGGCGCGGCCGCCTCCGGAAACCCGGGCTTCGTCGCGTCAGCCGAATCAGGGATTCTGCACGTTGCCGATGATGGCACAATCTCTAGTTCGCGGGAGCGAGAGGCGGTGGATTGTAGCCTGAGCCAACTATGATCGGAATACCCTGCGCCAGCACGCGCTTGACAAACGCGACCTTGGTTTGGACTGCACCCGTGGCGGGGTTGGTGAAGTTGTAGTACCAGAAGACCTCTCCGAAAGTCCCGCCCGCATCGACCATGTCCCGCCCGTCGAACAACTCCGGAATTCGTCGCGAAATCGCGAAGCTGCTCGGACTGCCGCTAAACTCGACCTTGCCAGTCTCTAAGGTAATGCCGAATACATAGACAGAGCCGTGTTTCCAGCGGGGATCGCCAGATAGAACCGGACCCGCGAAGTACCCCGAAGATTCCACCATCATCGCCGCGCAGCGCACGAATTCACGCAACTTCTGGTCGGTTGGATCGGACTCCAGATCTGCCGCGTTAACTTCGCCGGGGTCGCATGCCCCGGGGAAGTCTCGCGCATAGAACCCGGCGCCGATCGCGACGCGGTCGCCGTTCCAGTCCATCTCGATCACGTACGAGCTCTTCGCTTGCCTGAGGCCGGTTGCCGGATTGCTGAAGGCGTAGTGTATCCAGCCCGAATCGACGATTGACAAGATACGGTGCAGTTCGAAGTAGTAGTCAGTTCCGAAACCGTCGATCGACGATCCCCAAACCATGCCCTCCCGAGTGGGATCCGGCGGGAACACGTACGTGAAAGCGTCCTCTCCCGACTGCTCGATCCCGTCGACGAATACGTAGGTCGGGCCGTACTTCCAGCGCTCGTCTTCGTTGAACGCTCGACGTGCTTCGTCCGTGCCATGCGCCATCGCGTATTCCGCCGCGCACTGAACGAACGCCTGGATCTCTGCCCGGGTTTGGATGGCACTAGCTTCCACATAATGGTTCGAGCAGGTCGCGCCCGGTACAACTCGGTCGGGAGAGACGTAGTAGCCCGCCCCGACAAGCAGGGGAACTCCTTGCGCGACGACGCGCTTTAGCAGGCCCACCTTCTGCTGGTACGTCCCGGTTCCCGGGTGGTATGACCGGTAGTAGACAAAGGCCTCGCCGAACGTGTCACCGACACTGACCATGTCTCGCCCGCCGAACTGGTCCGTGGGCATGCTCTTTCCTCCCCATTCGTGCAGTGCATTCCCGTTGACACGCACCCGGTTGCTGGTCAGGACCTGGTTGCCCATCATGTCGAGGACGAATACATAGCTCGAACCGTGGCGCCAGCGGGAACTCCCTTCCAGCTCATCCATGGCGAAATAGCCTTGAGACTCCACCATCATCGCGGCGCAGCGGACGAACGTCTGCAATGTCTCGTCCCTTGGGTCGGACTCCAACGCTGCTGCATTCACTTCGTCGGCGTTGCAGGTGCCGGGCCAGTCGAGCGAGTAGATTCCGGCCCCGATCACTGCACGGTCGCCGTTCCAGTCGATTTCGATGACGTATGAAGCCTTCGGCACCTTCCTGCCAGTCGCTGGATTGGGGAACGAGTAGTAGATCCAGCCCGAATCGACAACCGACATCATGCGGTAGACCTCGTAGAAGAGGTCCGTCCCGAAGTCGTCGATCGCTTCTCCCCAAAGCTTGCCTTCCCGGGACGGATCCGGCGGGTAGACGTACGTGGTTGAGTTCTTCCCGGAACTTGCGATTCCGTCGACGAAAACATACGTAGGGCCATGCTTCCAGCGCTCGTCTTCGTTAAATGCTCGACGAGCTTCTTCCGCGCCATACTCCGCCAAGTATGCCGCTGCACACTCGACCAAGACTTGGATGTCGGCTTGCGAACCGACGGCACTCGCAGTGATCCGGTGACTGGAGCAGGCGCCCTCGTCCCCGTGGGCGGAGGCCGGAAGTCCGGCGAACAGGAGGGTTAGAATTGTGAGAAATTGAAGTACGCGAGTCACATATAGAGTATATAGTCACCCTTACAGTACCGTCAATTGTACTTTTCTGGGCGTAGAACTGTTTAGGAATGGTCTGCGTAGCGTTTCGGATACTTCCGATGCATCCCGTGCCGAAGGCAGCGATTCAGGTGCAGAGAATGAGGGTCTGGAGCGAATGCAACTGCTCGTGGCGGTCCGTCTCGATGCTCTTTGGTGCAAGGGCCGCCAATTGCGGCGGAGCTACCCTATTTCCCACGGAGCTTGCTTCAATCCTGATTCGAGAACGATATGATTGCGAGGAAGCGGGATCAGCGGCTGCGGCGCGCCTCGTCGCCGGACCGAGTGCCGATTCGGTGATACAGCATCGGTTGGCGTTCTATACTTGAACGCATTGCCCAAGACCCATCAGCCCGCCGAGACAAGGCCCCGCACGGTCTACCTCGTGGGCGCCGGGCCGGGCGATCCGGACCTTCTCACTCTTCGCGCCCTCGAGTTGCTTCGGCGGGCGGATTTGATCCTATTCGACAATCTCACGTCGCCGGAAGTGCTAGCGTTCGCCCGGCCCGAGGCGGAACGGCGCTACGTCGGCAAGAAGCGGTCCGATCATGCCTGCACCCAGGCCGAGATCAATGCGCTGATGATCTCAGCTTCGAGGGATGGGAAGACGGTCGTGCGGCTCAAGGGTGGCGACCCGTACGTCTTTGGGCGTGGCGGCGAGGAGGCGCAGGAACTGGTTCGCGCCGGTGTCCCGTTCGAAGTTGTGCCAGGAGTGACGTCGGCTCTTGGTGTTGCAGCGTACGCCGGCATGCCGCTCACGCACCGGGACTTCACCCAGTCCGTGACGATGCTGACCGGGCACGATGTGGACAGGATCGATTGGAAGTCGCTGGCGGGGCGACAGACACTTGTCGTGTTCATGGGCCTCGTGGCGATCGCCGAAATCGCGAGGCGTCTCGAGGATGCGGGACTCGATCCGGAGACTCCAGCGGCCGCGGTACGCTGGGTCACGCGCGGTGACCAAAGAGTTGTAACCGCGACCCTCTCCAGTCTTGCGTTCGCCGTCAGCCGGCACGGCTTGAAGCCGCCAGCACTCGTCGTGATCGGTGAGATCGTTCGGCTGCGCGGCGAGATCGATTGGTTTGACAAGCTCCCCCTTCGTGGGCAGTCCGTCGCCGTTACCCGGGCCGATTCCCAGGCCGCTCCGTTCAGTCAGAAACTTCGCCGTCTCGGCGCGCAGGTCATACCGATTCCCGTGATTGAATTCCAAGCGCCATCGGACTGGAGTCCAGCGGACCGGGCAATCCGCGATCTACCGTCATACGATTGGCTGATCTTCACCAGCGTCAACGGTGTGGACCGATTCCTGGCTCGCCTGGAAGCGTCGCCCCGCGACCTCCGCGACTTGCCGGGCAAGATCTGCGCGATCGGCCCCGCCACCGCGGATCGCATTCGGTCGCTGCACCTTCGCGTCGACTTGATTCCGAATGACTTCGTCGCCGAGTCGCTCGTCGATTCCTTCCGGGGCATCGACTTGCAGGGGGCTAGGGTATTGCTCCCAAGAGCGGAGGAAGCACGTGACGTGCTTCCTGTCCAGCTTGGCGAAATGGGAGCCAAGGTTGATGTTGCTCCGGTGTACCGCACTGTTCTTCCCGATAGATCGCGGGAACTTGCCAAAACGGTCTGGGGATCCGATAGTCCCCCGGACTGGGTGACTGTCACAAGCTCGTCCACGGTCCGCAATCTGACGCGACTGGTTCCGGCCGGCTCGCTAAAGCGGTCCAAGATCGCATCGATCGGACCCGTCACCTCAGAGGCGGCACGCGAACTCGGATTGCGAGTCGCCGCCGAGGCGTCAACCTACACGACCGACGGCCTTGCCAGCGCCCTGTGCGACTATGCCGAGGGCGAGCGTTCCGAAGGGTGATAATGTCAATAGAAGCTCGATGCGGTACCTGCAAGCAGGCGAACAGCAATTGGTCGCGTTAGATCCCGACAATGACACGCTGCGGCAGCTCGTGCAGCAGGCTGGGTTTTCCTGCAAGATCGTCGCCGAGCGCAGGCGGGTCAATCTGGAGGTCACAGCTCTGGAAGAGACCGGACCGCTGCTGCTGTTCGACGCGAGCGAGCCTGCGAACCTAGGTTGGTTCTCTCGCTGCCAGTTCTACGTCGATTCCATTTCGGGAGTCGTCCTGCAGACGCCCCTTGTCGTGTCCAACTGCTTCGACGGGAACGAGTTGGCCCGTGACCGCCTGAGCATTTCAATGGCAACGGAACTCCCAGCGGAATTTCGGCTGCCGGGCAGGCGCAGCTTGACCGAGCAGGTGGTTTACGCCCTGATCTACAACTTGCTCACGGCATTGCGCGAAACCGGGGTCGCACTCTGCGGCAGAACCGGAATCCGGCCCCTAGCAGGCAGCAGGCACAAGCGCTGACTTGGCTGGTGGGCTACCAAGTCCACCACGCTCCCAGTTTCCTCTCGAGATTCCGGCGGATGCGCGAATGCTCGGCGACGTCGACCAGGTTCCGCCGTTCCTTGGGTCGGATGTCTTCGATCCGATACAGTTCAGGCGGACCGGTCTCGCTCTGGATGAGCTTCCATTCCGGAGTGCGCACCATTTTTGTCCGGTGCGTGGGACGCATCGTCGGTTGCAGGACTCTCGTGTGGCGAGGAGTCCCGTCCTCGTCGTCCGGCGCGAGGTTGGGCGGCAGGACGTCTGGGGCGAGGTCGCCGTAGGCCGCCGATGTAAAGATCTCGTCTCGTCCCGATTCCTGACGAAGCAGCGTATCGGCGATCGATGCGCCCGAGGCTTGGGGCGGACTCTCTCCGCCGGTAAGTTCGGCAAGCGTCGGGAACAGGTCGGCCGAGAGCGCGAGCGCGTCCGTGCGGGCGCCGGACGCGATTCGTCCGGGAGCCCACCACAGGAGCGGGACGTGCAGCAGCGAATCATACAGGAACATTCCCTTCCTGACCATGCCGTAGTCGCCCATGAAATCGCCGTGATCCGCCGTGAGGACCACGATCGTGTTTTCCGCCAATCCCCGGTCCTCCAGCGCTCGCAAGAGTCGCCCGACCGGCCGGTCGACGCCCCACTCGATCTGGGCGTAGTAGTAGCGCAGCGTCTCAGTCAGGTCCTCGCGGTCCAGTTCCGGGAATCCCATCGCCCTAGAGAAGCGCTCGAGTCGACGGCACAGCCCTGCCGGGTCAGTGCGCTCCGGAAGCACCATGTCGCTCGAGTTGTAGCGAGCCGCATACCGGGAAGGCGCCATGTACGGAGGGTGCGGATCAAAATAGCTGACGTGAAGGAAGAATGGATCGCTCTTGGCGCCGTCCATGAACTTGATGGCCGATTCGGTGTTGATGTGCGGGAAGCAGTCCTCCTCCGGCCAGTACACCGACGAGTGCCAGTGCGGCGGCACGTATCCGTTGTACGCTCGGAATGGCTCCCGACTGCGGACATCGGTGTAATCGATCTCGCCCATAGCTTGGTTGTCGTAGGTATGGTTCTTCCCGACCCACGCGGTCTTGTACCCGCGCTTGGCGAAATGCTCCAGCATCGAACCGCGCCACCGAAGCTTTTCCCCGTCGTTGTTGGTGAGGGAGCCGTGCTCGTGCGGGTGCTGCCCGGAAAAGCACGATTTCCGGGTTGGAACGCACACTGGTCCGCTCGAAAAGCCGTTACGGAAGAGCATGCCTTCGCGCGCCATGCGATCGAGGTTCGGCGTCCGGACGTTTGGGTGCCCGACCGCGCCGATGCAGTCTCCGCGCATCTGGTCTGCTGTGACGAGCAGTACGTTGGGCGGCGTGTCTGCGGCCCGACTGACGTGGAATGCCGCCGATCCGGCCGATAGCAGGACGGACTTCGCAAAGGTGCGACGAGTGCAACTCATGGCGGCGACAGTATCGCAAAAGTGGAGCTCGGCCGCTTCGGCAGCCATGCTGGGATGCCTGTGGATACCTCTGCTGGTCAGCAGCGCTGTCGCTGCGGCGTCCGGTGCTACGAGCGATCCTGTTGCCGCGCTCGACGGGCGGCTGGCAACCGGCGAGGTCACATTGCGCTTCGACCCGAAGTGGGGATATCTGCCGTCGATACTCGACGAGCTGCATGTGCCGCGCTCGTCGCAGCTGCTGGTCTTCTCCAAGACAAGCGCCCAGTTCCGTTGGATCAATCCGAGCAATCCACGCGCGATCTATTTCAATGACGAGACGTATGTCGGGTGGGTGCCGGGCGGGCCGCTCCTTGAGATCTCCACAGCAGTCCCGGGCGGCGGGGCGGCCTTCTACACGCTGCCTCAGCAGCCCGTCCAGAGTCCGAGGCTGGTGCCGGACAACGGCAGTTGCTTGCAGTGCCACGAGAGCGCGCGCACTTTGGGCGTGCCTGGGCACCTGACTCGTTCCGTCTACCCTGCGGCGGATGGACTGCCGCACTTCAGACACGGCACGGTGAACGTGGACCACTCTACGCCTGTCGGCGACCGGTGGGGCGGGTGGTTCGTGACCGGGCGGATCCCCATGCGTCACCGCGGCAACGCCGTGGGGCCCGAGGAGTCCTTCACCCGATTCGCGTCCGGCAATCTGGCTCGGCCATACCCGGGATTCTTCGATACTGGCAAGTACCTGACAGCGCATAGCGACGTCGTCGCCCACTTGCTGCTAGCCCACCAAACACGCGTCCACAACGCTATCGCGAAGGCCGCTATCGAGGCCCGCGAGGCGATGGACTACCAGCAGGAGATGCAGCGCCTCTTCGGCTTGGCGTCGGAGTCGCTGCTGGCGTCTGTCAAGCGGCGAATCGAGAGACCGGCGGAGCAACTCGTGCGCGACCTGCTCGTTGCCGGCGAGGCCCGTCTCGATGGACCGATGAAGGGCACTTCAGGCTTTGCTGAGGAGTTTCAGCAGCGAGGTGCTCGCGACGGAGAGGAACGGTCGCTTCGCGAACTGGACTTGCAGTCCAGGCTGTTCCGCCACCCTTGCAGCTACCTGATCCAATCGCGCGCCTACGCGGAACTGCCGGAGAGAGTGCGTGTGTATGTGAGAAGTCGATTTGCCGAGATCCTCGCGGGCCGTGACAGGACCGGCGCGTTCCGGCATCTTGGACCTAATGACAGGAAAGCCATCCGGGAATTGCTCGACAGATCCCCTTCGATTCCTTGACGCCGGACCGATTCCTTGCCTTGCAGGCTGTCAAGCGCCCGACTCTCTCATAATGGACTCATGCGACCCCGAGTTGGGCCGCAAGCCGCGCGACCAGCATGCAGTCACGCCTCGAACGAATCCGCCTGCTGAACGAGGCCCTGGCCGACCGTATCCTCGTGCTCGACGGTGCGATGGGCACTGCCCTGCAGGACGCCCTCCTGACTGCCGAAGACTTTGGGGGCGCGGCGCTTGAGGGCTGCAACGAAAACGTAGTCCTCACCCGTCCGGACATCGTGCGCGGAATCCACGCCGGCTACTGCGAGGCCGGAGCCGACATCATCGAGACCAACACGTTCGGCGCAATGGACATCGTGCTGTCCGAGTACGGGCTGCAGGACGAGGTTGCCCGGATCAACTCCGAGGCTGGGCGGCTTGCACGGGAGACGGCCGATGCATACGCCAGACCGGGGCGCCCCGTGTTTGTAGCCGGCGCGATGGGGCCGTCGACCAAGTCGATCAGTGTCACGGGTGGGGTCACCTACGACGAGCTGATTTCCTCCTACCGTGCGCAGTCCCTGGCGCTGGCCGAGCATTCGGACTTGCTGATTCTCGAAACCTGCCAGGACACCCGCAATATCAAGGCAGCGCTGATCGGCATAGGGCAGGCGCTTCGCGAATTCGGACTCAGGCTGCCGGTCATTGTGTCCGGCACCATCGAGCCGATGGGCACGATGCTCGCCGGCCAGGCAGCCGAGGCTCTGGTCGTGTCGCTAGAGCACGCAGGAGCCTTGGGAGTCGGTCTCAACTGCGCCACCGGTCCGGAGTACATGACCGATCACCTGCGGACGATCCACGAAACCGCGGCACCGCTGGTTTCGTGCTATCCCAACGCGGGGCTGCCTGACGAGGACGGGCAGTACGGCGAGACGCCGGATTCGCTCGCGTCGGTACTCGAACGGTTCGCTCGCAACGGCTGGCTCAACATCGTCGGCGGGTGTTGCGGAACGACGCCGGACCACATCCGCGCCATCGCTCAGATGGCCGAGTCCTACGCCCCGAGAAGGCATGTTCCGACCAAGCGCGCGAGATTTAGCGGCATAGATGTTGTCGAGGCGTCCGAGGACAACCGTCCGCTCGTGGTCGGCGAGCGGACCAACGTCGTCGGCTCGCGACGGTTCAAGCGCCTCCTTTCCCAGGAGAAACACGAGCAGGCGTCCGAAATCGGGAGGGCACAGGTGAAGGGAGGCGCGCAGATTCTCGATGTCAACCTCGAGAATCCCGACAGGGACGAGATTGCGGACATCGACATCTTCTATTCGCTGCTGATCCGGAAAGTCAAGGTGCCGATCATGATCGACTCCACGGACCCCGCGGCGGTCGAGCGAGCCCTGACCTATTGCCAAGGCAAGGCGATCGTCAACTCGATCAACTTCGAAGACGGCGAAGCAAGATTCGACCGAGTTGTGCCGCTGTTGCGACGCTATGGTGCCGCTGTGATCGTTGGCGCGATCGATGAGGACCCGGAGCAAGCCCAGGCGATTACCCGAGAGCGGAAGCTCGCGATTTCGGAGCGCGCCCACGCGCTCCTGACAGGGAAGTGGGGCTATTCCGAGGAGAACATCGTCTTCGACCCCTTGGTCTTCCCGTGCGGGACGGGGGACACCAACTACATCGGCAGTGCCGTGGAGACCATCGAGTCCCTACGCATGATCAAGGAGCGCATGCCCCGAGTCAAGACGGTGCTGGGCGTCAGCAACGTCAGCTTTGGACTGCCTCCGGCAGCGCGGGAAGCGGTGAACGCTGTTTTTCTCCATCACGCCACGAGAGCTGGGCTGGACATGGCGATCGTCAACGCGGAGAAGCTGCGCCGGTATGCTGCGCTGTCCGAGGAAGAGAAGGAACTGGCCGAAGGTCTCCTTTATAACTACCCGTGCGACGGCTTTGCCGGGTCACGAGACCACCGCGACCAGACCCCTGACCAACGCGCCGCTTTGAACCAGCATCACATCGCCAAGGTCACGGAACACTTCCGGGGAGCGATTGAGCGCCATCGCGCCGACACTGCCGACCTGCCGATCGACGAGCGATTAGCCAGCTACATTGTCGAAGGAACGAAGGAAGGCCTGTTCGACGACTTGGAGAGCAAGCTAGCCGACGGCGTGCCGCCGCTGGAAATCGTTAACGGTCCCCTCATGGATGGGATGAAGGAAGTCGGACGGCTTTTTAACAACAACGAACTTATCGTGGCGGAGGTGCTGCAGTCGGCCGAATCGATGAAAGCGGCGGTCGACTACCTCGAGCCGCACATGGAAAAGTCCGACGACGCCAACAAAGGGAAGGTGATTCTGGCGACAGTCAAGGGCGATGTGCACGACATCGGCAAGAACCTTGTCGACATCATCTTCTCCAATAACGGCTACGAGGTGCTGAATCTCGGGATCAAGGTGCCGCCCGAGGTACTGATCCGCGCGAGCCGCGAGCACGACCCAGACGCAATCGGCCTCTCCGGACTGCTTGTGAAGAGCGCGCAGCAAATGGTCGTGACGGCTCAGGACCTCAAGGCCGCGGGCGTGGACGTGCCCTTGCTCGTCGGCGGCGCGGCGCTGAGCGCGAACTTCACCCGGAAGAGGATCGCCCCGGCTTACGGTCGGCTGACGTGCTACGCGAAGGACGCAATGAGCGGTCTGTCCATGCTTGAGCGGGTCATGGACCCCGAGAGCCTAGCTAGCCTGGAGGCGGAGCACGCGCCTGTGGCGGAACGTGCGGCGGTTGACGCCAAAGGAGGCGCCCCGGTATCGGTGAAGCGCAGTTCGCGAGCCCGCCGCGACGTGCCCCCCCTAGAGTGCCCGTACAGCAAGCGTCATCTCGTGGACATCCCCCAGTTGAGGGATCTCTGGCGGTACATCAACCCCGCGATGCTGTACTCGCGCCATCTCGGATTCAGGGGGAATTTTCAGAAAGCGCTCGTCGCTCGCGACGAGAAGGCTCTCTCCCTGAAGGCTGCCATGCAGGACATGATGGCCGAGGCTGAAAGCTTCATGAAGGCGCGTGCGGTCTGGAGATTCCTTGATGCGGAAGGCCATGGCAATTCGATCCGCTTGTACGAGCCTGCCGGCGGGCCGTTGCTGCACGAGTTCACGTTCCCGCGCCAGCGGCGGAAGGACGGCCTGAGTCTGTCCGACTACGTCATTCCGCCGAACGGTCACCGCGATTCGGTCGCGCTAATGTGCGTAACGGCGGGCGAGGGTATCCGAAAACAAGCCGAACACTACAAGGTGAATGGCAAATACCTGAAGTCGCACGCCGTCCAGGCTCTGGCGATTGAGACCGCCGAGGCGTCGGCCGAGTGGCTGCATCGTCGGATTCGCGAAGACTGGGGTTTCCCCGATCCGGAGGAATTGACGATGGCGGACCGGCTGCGATCGAAGTACCGAGGTCTCCGGTACAGCTTCGGCTATGCGGCTTGTCCGAACCTCGACGACCAGCGAGCCTTGTTCGATCTGTTGAGTCCGGAGGACATCGGTGTGACGCTCACCGATGGTTCGATGATGGATCCCGAAGCGAGCGTAAGCGCCATGGTATTCCAGCATCCGGACTGCATCTACTTCGATGTCGATTCCTAGCGTCCGAACTGACACCAGCCACCGACCGAGATTTTGACCGGGAATCTCCCGATCAGGCCGGCGGCGGGCTCCAGATCGTCGCTCCGATGTAACGCTCGGGGCCGGATGCCTCGTCGGTGAAGTAGTACACCGCCACGACCTTCCCGTCCGGCCTTTGAACGGCGCGGACATAGCCGATGTCCCGGCTGGCTCCGTCGTCACGGAGCGTGATCGGATCGCTCCATGTCCTGCCGCCGTCGCTGCTGAGCGTGGCGCGAATGCTGAAGGGTTCGGCCCTGTAGCCGTAGATCAGGCAAATCCGTCCGTCCTGCAGCTGGATCATGGCGGGCGGGTTGCCGACACCCGTGTCGGGAACCGCTTCATTCAGGTACTTCCAAGTCACGCCGTTGTCGGTCGACAGGTAGGTCCCGATCCACCTCTTGGTCTCGTCTCGCATGCGGACGGTGACCAGGATGTCCGATTCGGAGAGCCGTACCGAGGCCGGCATGATGGAGAACGCTTCCGGTTCCGGGCCTATCCAAGAAACAAGGTTCCACGTCTTGCCGGAGTCGGTGGTGCGAACGCAGAGGGGCCGTCCCTCCCGCCCGTTCGCCTTGGCGGCAGTGATAAACAGGGTGCAGGTGTCCTTGTCATCGACGATGTAGTCCGTGCGGGGTGCGATGCCGGGCGACTCGAAGCTCGGCAAGCGGAAAGGGCCGTCCCACGTGTGTCCCCTGTCGTACGAATAGAAGACCCGGCCGATTCCCGCGTGAATGCTATTTGTGCGAATCGTCAACGCTAGGTCCGGATGGGTGAAGTCTATGCCTCCCTCGCTCTCGCGCATGGGAGGGATGGTGACGCCCGGCCGAGTCACGCCGTGCAGGTACCCGCCCTCTGTGATTAAGTACCCGTTCTCTACCGGATCCTCCAACGACCAAGTCTCGCCGCCATCCAAGCTCCTGGCCAGCATAGGGATCTCCGGCTTCTCGCGATCTATGTGGTGGCTCAGGCCCTGATCCTTGTAGTAACCCATCCCGAACCCAACGAGGATCTCGTCTTCCCAGTTCCAGATCCCGTGGTTGGCCGGCCAGCCGCCGAACATGCCCTCCTCGAAGTAGACCTTGACGTGTTGGGGCTCGTCGGCCGTAACCTGCGCCTCGCCCGGCGATCCCGAATCGTCCGGTGCGGAGCAGGCGATCATGCTGGCTGCTAGCAAGCATGCAACAAGAAAGATTCTCGACGTCATTCGATTTTCAGCCTCCCAGCAGGCAGCGGCCCGCATTCGAACGATGGACGCCCGTGGCCCATCCCATCCGCCTTGCGACGAACGAAAGAATGATATCGCATTGCGGGGCAATCCAAGCCGGGCGCCCGACTAGCCGGCGATGCCTCGGTGTTTGCGCCGACACCTGCAAGGGGGCAGGCAATGCGATCCGCGCCTTGGCCTGGTCGGTCCTCACGCCGAGGCGGGTATTCCGAGCCGCGACACAGCACGCTGCCCATAAAGAAAGTTTTACTTAAGACAATTGAATTGCCGCGTTGACCGCGCCTCGTCTGCACAATGGTTACGGCGACCCATGGGAAAGTTTCTCATTATTACAATGCGGAACGCCTGAGGATCTCCGGTCCAGGTGTGCTTGTTGCAAGCCTGGCTGGCCAGACTGTCGTCCCAGGGTGCCGATGCGGCTGCTACAATCCACAAATGCAGAATCGGATACTGCTGCTCCTGCCGGTACTGGCGAGCGTTGCCTTCGCGCAGACCAAGCTCCTCCGATACCCCGATATCCAAAGTGACAGTGTCGCTTTCGTGTATGCCGGGGACTTGTGGAAAGCTCCCGACCAAGGCGGCCGGGCAGTGCGTCTGACAGCCGATCCCGGGCTCGAGCTGTTCCCGAAGTTCTCCCCTGACGGACGCTGGATTGCTTTCACGGGGCAGTACGACGGAGACGAGCAGGTCTATGTCATGCCATCGGACGGCGGCGAGCCGAGGCAGCTGACGTTCTACCCCGCACGCGGTCCGCTTGCGCCAAGGTGGGGCTACGAGCATCAGGTTTACGGCTGGATACCCGACAGTTCCGCCATCGTGTTCCGCTCATCGCGGTCCTATTGGGGGGCGAAGGATGGCCGGCTCTACACGGTGGCCATTGATGGCGGCCTGGCGACACCCCTCGAGATGCCGGTTTCCGGTGCCGGGGTTGTTTCGCCCGATGGCGATCTTGTGGCCTACTCTCCGCTGTTCCGGGACTTCCGGACGTGGAAGCGGTACCAAGGGGGATGGGCGCAGGATCTTTACATTTTCGACCGATCCGCCAGAACGGCGCTACCTATCACCAAACACGTCCGAACGGATCGCGATCCGATGTGGATTGGAAGCGACGTCGTCTTCGCCTCCGACCGGGACGGGACGTTGAATCTCTACCGGTACGACACGAGATCGAAGAATACCAGGCAGTTGACACGCGAGAAGAAATGGGACGTTCGCTGGCCGTCCTCGGACTCGACCGGTCGCATTGTGTATGAGCTCAACGGCGAGCTGAGCGTATACGACTTCAACCTCGGACGCTCCCGCGCGATCAAGATCGAGGTGCCAAGCGATGGCGGCTCAAGACGTCCGAGGCGGGTCTCGGCAGCGGGGAACGTCGAGAGCCACTCACTGAGCCCCAAGGGACGTCGGGCCGTGTTCAGTGCCCGTGGAGACATCTTCACAGTGCCTGCGGAAAAGGGCCCGACGCGGAACCTCACGCGATCCTCGGACGCTCACGACCGCCTGCCGAGCTGGTCGCCGGACGGGAGGATGATCGCTTTCGTTTCGGACAAATCCGGCGAGGAACAGGTATACGCCGTCAAGCAGGACGGCGGGGAACTCGAGCAGCTCAGCGAGGGCGTTCGCGGACGCCTCTACGACTTGCGGTGGTCACCCGATTCGAAGAGGATCGTGTTCTCGGACAAGGAGGGCAAGGTCTACGTTCTCGAAGTCGACAGCAAGCAGGTAAAGGAGATTGCGGACGAACCACGGGGACGGATCACAGACTACGCGTGGTCTCCGCGAGGCGGCTACCTAGCGTTCACGGTCAGCGTGTCTGCCCGGGCGAACTCCATCTTCATCTGGGACGCCGCCGGTGACAAGTTGCACCAGGTAGGCGGGGAGATGTTCGACGAGCACACACCAGCCTGGGGCGCGAATGGCGACTACCTGTATTACCTGAGCGACCGCGAGTTCTCGCCGCTCATCTCCTCGACCGAGTGGAACTTCGCCACGAATCGGCAAACCGGAGTCTTCGCGCTCGCGTTGCGGAAGGATGTACCGCACCCATTCCCACCGGAGAGCGACGAAGCTGAGGTCGCGAATGGCGATGTCTCGGAAGACGCCGACGGCAAGGGCAGCGACGAGGGGAGCGGCGACAAGGAAACCGACAGCTCCGGAGACAAGGATGACGGAAACGGGGACTCGAAGAAGGGACCGATCCGGATCGACTTCGACGGGCTGGCTGAAAGAGTGGCTCGGGTACCGGTGGATGCCGACAACTATCCATATTCTGGCCTAGCAGCGATTGATGGGTCACTGCTTGTCGTGCGTGGCGAGCCGTTCTACTACGGCCGAGACTCCGGTGTCGAGTCAGAGATCAAGATCTTCGACTTGAAAAAGCGCGACTTCAAGACCGTGACGCAAGGGCGTCGGTTCGCCCTCTCGGACGACGGGAAGAAGATTCTCGTGCGACAGAAGGGATCCTACAAGCTGTACGACGCGAAGGCGGACGCCAAGAGCCCGAAGACGCTCTCGACGTCCGGGCTGCAAGTCGATCTCGTGCCAGAGGAAGAGTGGGAGACGATCTTCGACGAGGTCTGGAGGCGCTACAGGGACTTCTTCTATGTCGAGAACATGCACGGCTATGACTGGGAGGCGATCGGAAACCAGTACAGGCCCTGGCTCGCGCACGTCAGGCACCGCTCCGACCTCAACTACCTCATCGGCGAGATGATCGCGGAGCTCAACGTCGGCCATGCCTATATATCGGGCGGCGACTACCGGATGCCGGATCGACCGAAGGTTGCGCTGATGGGGGCCGACCTGGAACTGGATTCTGCGAGCGGCCGCTACCGGATCGCACGGATCCTGCGAGGCCACAACGAAGAGTCCGGTTACAGGGCTCCACTAACCGAGATTGGTGTCGACGCTCGCGTCGGGGACTATCTCCTGGCGATCGATGGGGAAGAAGTCTCGGCCGGCGACAATCCCTACGTCTTTCTGCGTCACAAGGCATCGCGCCCTGTCAAGCTCTTGCTCAATGACCGACCCGAGCGCGAAGGCGCGCGAGAGGTCGTCTACCGGCCGATCACCGACGAGTCGGGCCTCCGATACCTGAACTGGGTCGAAGGCAACCTTAAGGCGGTGGACGAGGCGAGCGATGGAAGAGTCGGATACATACACGTGCCGGACATGAGTTCCAGCGGCATCAGCGAGTTCGTAAAGTGGTACTTCCCACAACTGCGGAAAGAAGGCCTGGTAGTGGACGTTCGCGGCAATGGCGGCGGCAACGTGTCCCAGATGCTGATCGAGCGCCTCAGCCGGAAGCTGCTGGGCACGCGCTACTCGCGCACCAATTCCGAGTTCCGGACGTACCCGAACGAGGTGTTCCTCGGGCATCTGGTGTGCTTGGTCAGTGAAAACTCCGCATCTGACGGCGACATCTTCGCCGCCCGCTTCAAGCAGGCTGGTCTCGGGCCGCTGATCGGCAAGCGCTCGTGGGGCGGTGTCATCGGCATCACGTCTCACGGCGCGCTCATGGACGGCGGAGACGTACGGGTTCCCGAGTTCGCGACAAATGCAATCGACGGGTCTTGGATCATCGAGGGCCATGGCGTCGACCCCGACATCGTTGTGGAGAACGATGCGGAATCCGTGCTGGCTGGAAAAGATCCGCAACTGGAACGCGGAATCGAAGAGGTTCTGCGCCGGATTCGGGAGAATCCCAGGCCGTTGCCAACACGTCCCGCGGATCCGGTTCGGACTCGGTAGCCGAGTCAGAGCATCTGCAAACGACTGCACCTTCCCGCGGCTCGTGTCAACTCCAGGCGTTTCATCGCGAGTTTGAGACAGAATCATCCCTTGGCGGTGCGGTGGACGATTGGCATCCGGCGCGGCCTCGGCGCACCAGGTTGGCTGGGCCGCTGGTGCGGTAACCAATTGCGGCTGACGCGGGCCAATTCATATCAGCAGCCATGGATACCATTCGCACTCTCGATCGTCGGCAGTTCCTAGGAGCTGCCAGCCTCGCGTGGCCCGCACTGGCCGCTTCCGCAGCGACCCATGGGCCGCCCCAGGGCGCGGAGTCGCTGGTGGCGCAACTCCATGAGAGCCTCACGGATGACCAGCGCAAGACTGTCGTCCTGCCCTTCGACAGCCCACTTCGATCACGGGTGGAGAACAACTGGCACATCACTGACGCGAGGGTGGGCCGGTTCTTCAGCCGCGACCAACAGGCGCTGATCGAACGGATTTTCATGGATCTCCACGCGCCCGAGTTTCGGGACTCGCTCGAGAGGCACGTTGCTGACGACTTCGGGAGCGTGCGGAATCTCTCGGTTGCCTTGTTTGGCGAGCCACGTTCGGGGAAGTTCGAGTTCGTTATTACCGGGCGACACTGCACTGCCCGGTGCGACGGGGATTCCGTCGACGGCGCGGCATTCGGGGGACCGATCTTTTACGGGCACCAGGGAGAGAGCTTCTACGAGAGCCCGACGCACCCGGAAAACGTTTACTGGTTTCAAGCCGAGCGAGCGAACGAAGTCTTTCGATCGCTCGATGGCCGCCAGCGGTCTCAGGCACTGCAGCCCCGCGCCCCGCGCGAGCGAAGCGTCTATACCGTCGAACCCTCCGCGGCTCCCGACGGGTTGCCTGTCAGCGAGATGACGGGCGATCAACGCGAGCTGGTGAGTGGCACCCTCGGCGCCCTGCTGTCTCCTTTCCGCACGCGTGACCGGGAGGAGGCGACTAGGCTCGTGGAAGCCGCAGGCGGCGTCGACAAGCTGACCATGGCCTTCTACCAGAACGAGGATCTCGGGAACGACGGTGTGTGGGACGTCTGGAAGCTGGAAAGCCCGACAATGATTTGGTACTTCCGCGGCTCACCGCATGTCCATGTGTGGGTGAACATCCAAGAGAATCCGGGCTGGAAGGCTCCTGAAGGCTCGTCCAGCCGCAGGTTGTTTGGCCGTGGCGGCCGACGTGGCCGGGCAGGCGCTTGAGCGGACCCCTTCGGTAAGATCCACCGGTTGGCGCATCGCTCGCTCAGACGGGGCGGTGCAGGGGTCACTCGATGGCTTCGCGAGGATTCCGGGCCATCGCTAACCCGTCCGCATTCCGATCCGACTTGCTGGCCGGGCTATGACTGCTGGGCGGCTTGATTCAGCGCTCGCAGGTACCCAATGGCGAACGCCCAGCCCATTTGCGATCCAACAGTGTCGTCGGTGAATTCCGGGGTGTGGTCCGGGATCAACAAGAAGCGGTAGCCGACTGCGGCGAACGATTTCATGCAGGCGAGCATGTCGCAATCGCCCGCGTCGTGAGGGACCTCGACGTACTTGTAGTACGGGATGTGGACCCTCACGTTCCGGAAATGCACGTGGTTGATTCGGTCGCGCGATCCAAAGTATCGGATTGCCTCCGCAGCATCCTCACCCATCTCGGTCGTTACGCCCGTGTCCAATGTGATGCCGTTGGCCGGGCTGTCCACGAGGTCGATGAGTTGCTTTTGATCGGCAATTGACCGGACTGGCTGCGCCGCCCCCCGAAACACCGGGATGGGCGGGTCGTTCGGATGCATCGCCAGTCGCACGCCGGCCTGCTCGGCGACAGGGACCACTTCACGCAAGAATGATTCGAGGCGATCCCACATTTGCTCCCGGGTGTGCTGCCCAACGTTGGGCAGCGGCGGCAGGTTCCTGGTTCGGGTCTCGTCGTAGTCCCTGAGGCCGATGCCGCCCGGCCCGATTGTTCGGGAGTAGCCCTCAGAGCCCCGGAGAGGCGTGAAGTTGTATTCGATCACCGGAATCTCGAGCTTGCCGACCGTCCTGATGTTGGCCTTGAACGTCTCGATCTCTCGTTCGGCTCCGGGCTTTCCGTGCATCAAGAGATGCACTCTCGGGTGATGCACCATCAGCGGGGTGAACCCCTTGCTCTCAAGCCTCGTCTTGACGCGCGAGAGTTCGTCCGGGTTCCATGGGGGCGATGGCTGGTCGCTTGACGGGCCGGTGTCCCTCCGCGGCACCAAGCCGCGCCGCCGCCGCTGAACCGAGTAGTTGGATGGCATTGCGACGTATCGGATGCCTAGCATGCGGAAGAAGTCGAGCGTCTCGTCCGACAGGTCTCGGATACCCATGCCGAGTTTCAATTCAGGATCCTGGCCTCTTACGTTGCGAGCCAAGCATGTGCAGGCTGCCAGTGCAGCCGCCCCTGCCATCAATGCTCGCCGGTCTTCCGTCATGCGTTCACCGCCTCGACAAGCCCTCGGATGTAGCCGTGCGAGAATGACCTGCCGATCTTGCGTCCCGGGAGGTCACCCGGAAGTTCCGGAGAATGATCCGACACGATCGCTAGGTCGTATCCCACATCGCGGTACGCTCGCATCGCTTTGAGCATGTCGACGTCCCCTTCATCAATGAACGTTTCCTCGTAGCGCGGAACACTACCTCGCACCGCTCGGAAATGGACGTGATGGATCCGGCCGTGCGCGCCGATCCGGCGGATCGCCTCGATGACGTCAACGCCCATCTCTGTCACGGTTCCCTGGCAGAACGTAAAGCCGTTGGCCGGGCTCGGAACCGCGTCAAGGAATGCCTCGATGTCGTCGGTCGCCGTCAGGATCCTCGAGATCCCTCGCATCTCGGGGACGGGAGGATCTTTCGGATGCAGCGACATCTTGACTCCCGCCCGCTCGGCCACGTCCATGACGTTGCTTGCGAAGTACACCATGCGATCCCAGAGTTCCTGCCGAGAAATCCTCCCGAGATCTTCGAAGGGCGGCGAATCGCGCACCCGGTCGTAGTCGAAGGCCTTGTAGATCGCGCCTCCCCGGCCAGTCTTGCTGTAGTAGCCGACATCCTCGCCCCACTTGAAATCGGGTGACCAGCGCCACTCAACAACTGCCACGCCAGCCGTCCCGGCCGCCGCAAGACTTCTGCGAATGTTCTCGATCGCGTGATCTCGCTCCGCTCCGCCCATCATCGGAGGCATTAGCCAAGCGATGGGCAGCATGAGAGAGTGGAGTTGCAGGTCGAAGGCCCCGCAACGGGCCTGCGCTGCGGCGATGTCGCTTGCAGTCCAGTAGCCCTTGCCTTCCGAATCGATTCCGTCGGCGCCTTGCAGCACGACCCACTTCAGGCCAAGTTGCGCCATCCAGCGCAGCGTCGGATCGTCCAGGCTCCCGATATTCTCGGACAAGCGGGGCTGCCAGCGTCCGTCCCGCGATTCGCCCCTCGGGGATCCGCACGCAGCCGCGAGCAACGTCGCCGAATGGCCCGCTTGCAAGAACCTCCGGCGATTCAAGCCATTCTCCGGTCGCGTGTTGCTTGCAAGTGACGGCATCAAACCGCGCATAGAGTATCAGGGCGGCATGGGCCGATGCTTCCTTGATCAGAGCCCCGGCGTCCCGAATCTCCGCAGTCATGCGAGAGCGAGTTCCAGGTTTCCGAATCTCCGCAGTCATGCGAGAGCGAGAACTCGAATGGACGCTAGGGGGAGCGTCAGGACATGCTCGGCCCAGGTGAGCCGTGCCCTCAATACACCGGAGTGCCGTAAGGAACTGGCGTTTCCACGCGCCGAATGTCGCTGACCCGCGCAATCTTCCAGTCGCCATCGGTTCGCTGAAGGTAGACTTCCTGCACCTCGTTGCGGTCGGCGTAAACATACTCGACGCGTACTTCCGCTTCGTCACCCGCTTCCTTAGGAGCGTTCATGGCGATCCCCTTAATGGCTCGGTTCCTTTCCCGCAGGAATTCCGAGAAGCGCTCGAATCCCATCTCTTCGAGGCTCTGGCGGAGCGTCCGCTCCATCTGGCCTGAGTAGCAATCGAGATACTCATCGACGATGCCGTCGCGAGCCGCGTCCAGCATGGCGTAGATCACGTCTCTAGGCTCCGCCTTCTTCGATGACACCATGCCTAGGAATCCGCCGTCGCCTCCAGTGCTGCGACGCAAGGTGTCGAACCCGCCCTGTTTCCAGGCGATGAGTGCTAGGGCGCCCACAATCAGCGCGATCGTGATGGCTTGGGCCTTCGCGTCCTTGCTCATGGCTGCGACGAGCGGCTCGGCGGGCCCCGTCGGATGATCGTCAGGTCCAGGTTGCCGTTCTCGTCGACGATTGTCTTGCGCAGACGCGGCAGGACCTCTTCCATGGTCTCCAGGAACAGCCGGCTCCGCGTTACTTCCGGATTGCGGCGGTACTCGGCAGCCACTCGCTGGAATCGCGCCGCGTCGCCTTGCGATTGCTGAATCTTGCTCGCGCGATACCCGAGCGAAGCGGACAGCATCTGCTGTGCTTCGCCTCTCGCGCGGGGCAGGATGTCATTCCCGTAGCCTTCCGCCTCGTTCACGATTCGGGCAGAATCGGCCCTGGCGGACGCCACGTCGCGAAACGCGTCCGCGGCTTCTGCGGGCGGGGTCACAGAGCGAATGTTCACAGTCGAGAGCACTACTCCCAAGTCGAAGCGGTTAACAAGTTCCTGGGCGGCGCTGCGAACCTCCTCTTGGATCGCGATCTTCTCTGTCGTGAGGACGTCATCGACAGCCCGAGACGAGATCTGGCGTTCCATTGCTGCCTCGACCGCATTTGCAACCGCTTGATCGACGTCGCGCGACTGGAAGAGGTAGCTGGCGGGCTTGGCGATGCTGTATTGCACGACCGCCCGCACGTTGAGGATGTTCTGGTCCCCGCTCAGGAACTGCGAGAGCCCCGGGGCCGCGGGGATGGCGTTCGCTTCGTCCGCGACCTCGCCGCCGATGAATGCGCGCTTCAATTCCCGAACCTTCAGCTTGTGAACCTGACCCACGGGCCATGGAAAGTGCCATCCGACCCCGGGCGTGACCTGATCGTCCGCTAGTGCCCCGAACGTGGTCAGGACAGCCTGTTCTTCAGTCGGGATGACATACACGCCGGCAAGAAGCCAGGCGACAACCAGCACGATCGCTACCTGTCGGATTGAGAGGGAGCGGAGCCAGTCCGCCGCTTGCTCGTAGGGCGGCTTCGCCGTACCCGGCGTCGATGGCGAATGTTCGTGCATGTAGCGGCTACTGTCCCCGAGTCATTAGCCGCAGCAACTCGGAATCGGAGCTGAGGATCACTGTCGTGTCCTCGTCCAAAGCCTTTCGGTAGGTCTCGAGCGTGCGCGTCAGCTTGTAGAAGGATTGGTTCCGCGAGTACGCGGCTCCGTAGATGCGTGCGGCCTCGGCGTCCCCTTCGCCCTTGGTCGTCTCGGCCTCCTTGTAGGCCTTTGCGAGGATCTCCTCCCGCTTGCGATCCGCTTCCGCCCGGATCCTGAGCGCCTGCTCCTCGCCCTCCGCCCGGTACTGCCGGGCGATCCGCTCGCGTTCCGCTCGCATGCGCGCGTATACGCTCTGCTTGTTCTGCTCAGGCAAGTTGAGTCGCTTCAACCTGACGTCCACGACTCGAATGCCGTATTCCTCCAGCGCCTCTGTACGGCTCTCCTGCGCAAGCCGGTCGAGCACTTTGCCTGTCTTCACGAGATCCGGGGATACGGACACAATCTCTTCCAAGTCGAGGCCCGCTATCGTCGCCGCGAGGCCCGACCAAACCAGGTCGTGGAGTCGCATCTCGGCCGCTCGCTCGTTGCCCACGGCCTGCACGAAGGTTTCCGGATCCGCGATCTGCCACATGGCGTAGCTGTCGATGCTCAGGTTCTTCTTGTCCTTTGTGAGGAACTCGGATCGCGGCGGATTGTAAACACGCAAGCGGCGGTCATAGAACCGCACCTGATTCACGAGCGGCCACTTGATCTTCAGCCCCGCGTCAGTGACCGTGCGAACGGGCTTTCCGAATTGCGTGACAAGCGCGAATTCGGTTTCCCGCACGGTGAAAAGCGCCGACCAGGCTAGCAGCAAGCCGGCGAGCGCCAGCAGTCTGATACGGTAGCGATCCCACAACTCTCGCCAGTCGAGCGGTTCCCGGTGGGAGTGCGAGTGCTCGTGGCCGTGGTCGTGCGCATGGCCGTGATCGTGAGAGTGGCCGTGGTCGCGCCCATGGCTGTGATCGTGACTGTGGTCGTGCATGGATTATTCCCCGATTTCCGGCATTTCGAAAGGCGGCGGGGGCTGTTGCATCTGGGATCCCGGAGGAGCTACCAGCACGCCGTCGTCCATGGTCCAGAGCGTGCGGCGCCCGCCCTGCGAGTCAAGGACAAGCTTCCTCCGCCCCGGAAGGATCTCTTCCATGGCCTCCAGATAGAGTCTCGTCGAGGTCGCCTCCGGCGCCGTGCGATACGCAGCTTCCAACTGGCTGAACCTGGCGGCGTCGCCTCCGGCCCTGTCAGAGCGGACTGCCCGGTAGCCCTTGGCTTCCTGTACCAGCGCTTCCCCTTGACCGCGCGCTAGCGCGACCTGTTCGTTCGCGTATCCCTCAGCTTCGTTGATCATCCGGTTCTTCTCCTCGAGCGCGCCGGCAACTTCGCGGAATGCGTCGACCACCTCGACCGATGGGTGCATGTCCTGGATGTAGATTTGCAGGACGCGTACGCCAGCGCGGTACTCGGCCAGCAGATCGTTCAGTTCTACAGCCGCGAGTTCCTCGGCTTCGCGCCGGCCCGTCGTGAGGAGCGCGTCGAGAGGCACCGTATTGACGACGGAACGCAGGGCCGCTTCCGATGCGGCTCGGATCACCGTCTCCGCGTCGACCTGCTGGAACAGGTAGTCGTCAGGGCGCTCAATGTTGTAGTGCATCACTGCTGTCATCTCGATCATGTTCTGATCGCCTGTGAGCATCAAGGTCTCTTCTTCCCGGAGCTGGATCCGGCCGTCCCGGTGCTGGAGGTTCCATTCGTATGAGGGAGGTTCGCTGAACGTCGCGGAATCCGACGTCCGAAACCCGACTTCGATCACTCGAATCTCTCTGGCCCGGATCTTTGTCAGGCGGTCGACCGGCCAAGGAAGTTTGACGTTCAGGCCCGGCTCTCGGTGCGGCAGGACCTTCCGTCCGAATCGCTCGACTACGCCGACTTCCTCGGTTCCGATCGTGAACGTAGATGTGGACACCCATGCCGCCAAGCAAGCCGCCGCGGCCGGCTTCGCAAGCCGCCTGTGATTCTCAACGAGCCACGCGAAACCGCCGGCAGGGTCGATTTGCCTCAGGATGTCTACGACAGATTCCCAGAGCTGCCCGATGCCAACGAATTCCCAGAATCGCTGCCCGCGGGAAAGATGCCCTGCCGGCCGCTCGACTCGCAGCAGCCGCACCGAGTTGAGCATCACGAATATGGACGAGATCTGATGGACGCCGGCTGCGAGGGCAGGGCCCATCCACCCCTTGCCCGCGACATAGACGGCGACGACATTCACCACGCCCGCGAATAGGATGATGTTCTGCCAGACCGTGGTCACCGCGCGTCGCGAGACACCGAAGAGCTTCGGAAGCTTGCTAATTTGCGCGTTGAGATCGACGACGTCCGCGGCCTCGGCGGCGATATCCGCCCCGGACCCGGAAATGGCGACGCCGACGTCCGCCGCAGCCAGGGCTGGCGCGTCGTTCACGCCGTCGCCGATCATGGCCACCTTGCGACCCTGGACCTGCAATTGCTTGATGCGGTCGAGCTTCTGCTCGGGTAGCAGTTCGGCTTCGACGTGAGTGATGCCTACGACTCTCGCCATGGCGTCCGCGGCCTTGCGACGGTCCCCGGTGAGCAGGATGATGTTTGCAATCCCGAGGTCCTCGATCTCGCGGACCGCGTCGCGGGCGCCCGGCTTCGGGGTGTCTCGCAGGAGGATCGCCCCCGCGAACTCGCCACCGTCCGCGACCAGAACCGGTGTCGCGCCGGCCCGGTCGGCGGCAGCCAGATAGTCCTGAATTCCTTCGACGCCGTTCTCGGAGAGGAACGCCTCGTTGCCTGCTCGGACGACGCGCCCCTCGTGGACGCACTGCGCTCCCCGTCCCGGGACGATCTGGGCGTCCTGGGGCTCGCCGGCAGCAATGCCGCGTTCCCCCGCGCTGCGGACAATGACTTTCGCCAGGGGATGGTCGGACCCTGCTTCGGCTATCGCCCCCAGGGCCAGCACCTGATCCTCGCCGCGGCCGGGGGCCGCGAGAATTTCCACGATCTCGAACTCGCCCGAAGTCAGAGTGCCGGTCTTGTCGAAGACGACGGTGTCGATCTCGGATGCCTTCTGCACGATCTGGCCGCCACGGGCCAGCAAGCCCCGCCGGGCCAGCCCGCCGATGGCCGCGACCATAGCCGCCGGCGTCGCGAGGATCAGTGCGCACGGACATCCCACGATGAGGACCGCTACTGCGCGACGTATTCGTTCGGACGCCTCGACGTCGCTGGAAAGGAAGTAGACTGCTCCCGCTGCGAGCAGGATTGCTGGCAGGAAGTACCGCGCATAGCGGTCAGCCACGCGAACTACCGGCGCAGTGCGATGATCCCGCGCCTCCTCCACCAGATGGATCAGTCGGGCCAGTGTCGACTCGTCGCCGGCGTGCGTGACGCGAACATGCAGGAGCCCGTGGCCGTTGACTGTGCCGGAGAAGACCTCGTCGCCCTCGGTCTTGTCGCTTGGCACGGATTCGCCGGTGATGGGACTCTCGTCCACCGAGGATTCGCCCCGCTCGACGAGTCCGTCGGCAGAAATCCTCTCGCCCGCGCGCACTGCGACGAGGTCACCCGGAACCAAGTCCTCTACATGGACTTCGACCTCCTCTCCGTCCCGCAGAACACGAGCGTGATGCGGAAGCTGATCGACGAATCTGTGGATTGCCCGTTCGGTGCGGCCCGCCGCCCAAGCCTCGAGGCCCTCGCCGAGCAGCATGATGAACATGGCTTCGGCGGCTGCCAGATACTCGCCGATAGCGAGCGCCGCGCCAGCCGCGATGACGATAGCCAGATCCGCCGAGATCTTGCGGTCGAGGAGTTCGGAGATAGCCCGGTAGAAGGTCTTGTACCCGGCGAGGACCGCAAGAAAGATGGCCGTATCGAAGCCGGCGACAGAATCGAATATTCCGAAAAGGTTGAGGAGCAGCAGGACGCCAACGACGGCGGTGAACCCTACGTATTTGACTTGCTCCCGCCGATCGCGATTGATCGCGTGATCCTCGGAGACAACATGCACAGGTAGACAAAGATAGCAAAGCAGGGGAGGCTGGGGCGGGGGAGCGAGTGCGATCGTCTCGCAAGGTACAATCGCCGTTTAGCCAAATGACGAGCTACGCGGCAGGTCCTACGATTCCGCTCATAGAAAAGCCTATCGGCACGGTCTTCGACGACACGGTTGCGGCGCATCCCGACAACGAAGCCGTTGTATCGGTCCATCAAGGCATCCGCCTGACGTATCGCGAACTCGCCGATGGCGTGGAGCGCACTGCGGCCGGACTCTGGGGCTTGGGACTCCGTCCTGGAGACCGGGTGGGAATGTGGGCGTCGAGCTGCGTCGAATGGGTTTACCTGCAAGTCGCCACGGCCAAGATCGGCGCAATTCTCGTCAACGTCAACCCCGCGTACCGCGCATACGATCTGTCGTACATCCTAGACCGCTCGGGGATGAAAGCGATTTTCCTATACGAGCGGGATGCCCGCATTGGCTACGGCGACGTCCTCGAGCAAGCCTGCCAGCAGTGCCAGCATTCGCTCGAGGCATCCGTGCTGCTCGGAACCGACCAGTGGCAAGCGATGCTGGACGGCGGTGTCCGTCCGGACCCGGGAGCGTTGGACAAGCACGACGTCGTCAACATCCAGTACACGTCCGGGACCACCGGCAGTCCCAAAGGAGTCCTTCTAACCCACCACAACTTGCTGAACAATGCACTTCTTGTCGGGAAGGGGCTTCATTGGACCGCTGACGATAAGCTCTGCATGCCGGTGCCGCTCTATCACTGCTTCGGCTGCGTGCTCGGCTCCCTGCAGTCGCTCGTATTCGGAGCGACGCTGGTACTGCCCTCCGCGCAGTTCGATCCGGCTGCTTCGCTGCAGGCGATCCAAGACGAATGCTGCACAACGATCTACGGTGTGCCGACCATGTTCATCGCCGAGTTGGGTCATCCCGAATTCCCCAGCTTCGAGATGACCAGCCTGCGCACCGGGATCATGGCGGGCGCCCCATGCCCGGTCGAGTTGATGAAACGCGTCGTCAGCGAGATGCACTGCACGGAAATGACGATCGCCTACGGACAGACCGAGGCATCGCCTGTGGTCACGCAAACCATGTCCCACGACTCGCTTGAGGTCCGCACCTCGACGGCCGGCCGAGCGATGCCCTGCACCGAGGTCAAGATCGTAGATCCCCAGACCGGCGTGACCGTCGACACCGGCGCGCAGGGCGAACTCCTGACGCGCGGCTACCTCGTGATGAAAGGGTACGACAAGGATCCGGACAATACCGCGCGGGCCGTTGACAGCGAAGGATGGCTCCATACGGGTGATTTGGCGACGATGCGCGAGGACGGGAACCTCCGAATCACGGGTCGCGCCAGGGAGATGATCATCCGGGGCGGCGAGAACATCTACCCGCGCGAGATCGAGGAGTACCTCCACCGGCACCCCAAGATTGCGGATGTCTATGTGGTGGGCGTGCCGGACGAGCGGCTTGGAGAGCGAGTGCTGACTTGGATCAAGGTCAACGAGGGCGCTGAACTGTCGGAAGAGGATGTAAAGGACTTCTGCCGCGGCCAGATCGCCCATTTCAAGATCCCCGAGTACATTCGGTTCGTCGAGGAGTTTCCGATGACCGTGACCGGCAAGGTGCAGAAGTTCGTGATGCGGGCTCGCGAGATCGAATTGCGCGGGCTCGCCAAGGCGGCAAGCATCGAGACCGTCTGAGGCGGGTTGAGTTCTGTTTGGTCGTGCGGCTCTAGCCGCCTTGCAGGCCTGCCTGGTCGAGCACCCACTCGCGGATCACTTGATAGCTCGGATCTTCTGCGTTGTAACGGACGCCGCCCTGGTGTCCGTCCTCCTCGCCCGACTGGATGTTGAGCGGCTTGCGCAGGAACTTGCTCTTCTCGACGTCGTGCAGGTCGACGCGCTGCTGCATGCGCCGGTAGTTGTCCAGCAGCGCCTTGGGCGGGATGTACCCGGCCGCGTCAGGGGCTTCCAGGTAAAGCGTTGGCACACGGCCCGGCACGCCGTGGCAAGAGATGCATGCCCGATTGTCCTTCGGGTCGATGCGCGTCATCTCCGTGAAGACGTAGTCGCGGAAGCGGATAATGTCGCCGATCCATTCGTCGGAGTCGCCGAGCGGGCGTATGTCCCCTGCGCGCTGTCCAGACGCTTCCTCCTGGATGAGTTCGCGCAGCCGCTTCCCGTAAACCTTGTCGTCGCTGTTGAGGATGTTCCGGATCCGCGTGCGGTACACGGGGCTTGGCTCGTGCTCGAACCAGGCCGTCAGTGCCTTGAGCACTTCCGGATGGCGGCGCAGAGCAGTCTTGTTCGCCAGGGCGATGGCCTGCTTGCGCACGTCTTCCGAGGTGTCCGGCGAGAACCACGAGGTGAACATGCCGATCAGCCGGTCCTTGGCCTCGACGATCGGGTCGATCACGTCAATGCCCAGGTCGTCCTTGGTGAACAGCGAGCCAGCGCTGTCGCCTGGCTCGAGCTTTAAGTAGTCGAGTCCGAATATGTAGTTCTTCTCCGCCTCGGGATTCGCGCCCGTCATGCGGAACGTGAGCCGGTTCGAGCCCTCTTGGAACGCGTGGACGCCGAGCGAAACCGGCCCCGGGGCAGTTAGGTCGGGGCGGTAGAAATCGATCGGATCGCCAAACGGGTCCCCGTTCAGGTCGGGCTGGACTATGCCCATTTCCCGATCGTGCAGGAATGCGGCGACGATCTCGTACGAGCCGGCCTCCGGAGCCTCCACTTCGAAGGTCAGTCGGTTGCCGGGGAGTCCCTCGCGCCACCAGAGAATCGTGTTGCGACTGGTGAGGCCGTCGGGAACCAGTTGGCGGGTGGTGCGGCCGCCAGTCAGTTCCAAGACCGCCAAGTCCTCGGCCTCGGTCGCTCCCTCGACCGCTTCCTCCAACGTCGGGCCGCCGTCCTGGTAGCGCAGCATCCACTCCGTGGAGGGCAGCCAGAACAGGGCGTCCCCGCCGACATGGTCGAATGCGGCCCGTCGATGGAGTGTTGGATTATTTCCAAGCATCTTGCCGAGAAGCACTGCCCGCTCGCCATTGATGGTCGGCCCGTCGGCTGCCGCCGGCGCAGGCCGTCCGAGCAGGAACGGGGCGGATGCCACCGGCGGCTCTGACTTTGGCACGAGAAGCTCGAAGAACTCACGCTCGGCTTCGGCGTCGTCTTTCGGGAACACCCAGCGAACCCTCGAAAGGAACCGGATCAGCGCGTCCGCGTCGTCACGGCGCCCTGCGCGGAGAAACGCGTCAAGCTTTGCGAGTAGGGGCCGAATTGTGCCGGTCTCGCCGTTCAGCCGCAACGCGCTCGGATTGGCCAGCGCCTTGGCCGCCGCGGCGACTTGCTCTAGGTCGTCGCTTTGCAGCAGCGCTAGGAGGTGCTCTTGCAGGGGAGGGAAGTTGACGTTGGCAGCCCCTTGCAGGGCGATCGACCGCCAGGGGACGCGGCCCTTGTCATCGCGATCCCGGTAGACGCTGAGCAGGATGTCGCCAAGTAGCTCCGTTGCTCCGGGCGTCGAGTAGCCCAACTGGCCGGGGCCGCCATCGCCCCCTCGCTCCTCGAAATGCGTCGCCGCAACCGCGGCGAGGCGTTGCTCCAACAGGTCGCGTCGGTGCCCGGCGTCCCGGCGTGCCGAGGAGAGCATCCGATAGAGGTCGTCGAGTTCGCGGTACTGCTGGGGACGGTTGTCGGTGCCGGTCTGGTTGGCGATCTGCCCGTTCACGATCAGAAGCGATGCCGTGGAGTAGCGGAGGGCGTTCTCGACGTGTGCGTTGGTCTCCTCGCGCAGCAGGGCGCTCACCCAAGCGCTGTTGATCCGCTGCCGCAGCGGCGGGTTCCAGACCCACCAGTGCCACGCGGCCTTGAACGCGTACCCTCGGACTCCGGGGAACGGATCGCGCATGGCCTCTCGCAAGAGGTCCGCCAGAGCATTGCGGTCCACCTGCGAGCGGGGCCCGGTCAGGTCGACGCGCATAACCAGCGCCTGCAAGATCGATTGCCGGGCGCGCTCGTCGCCCCCCCGGAACCCGGCTAGCAAGGCGGGCCAGCCTTGGTCGTCGAGAAGCAGCTGGCGCAATGACCAGAAAGCCGCTTCCCTGCAAGCCTTGACCGGATCGGAGAGGCCGGAAATCAGGGCCGGAATCCCGCTGGCCGCCAGCGATCCTCCGATGCCTAGGTAACCGAAGTAGCGGACTTGCGGCATCTCGTCCCCGGTCGCATCGACCATCAAGTCGGCGAAGTCGTCTCGGGCTGTCGATTGCAGCGCCCGCACCCTCGAGAGCCGCTCCAACGGCGTCTCGCCCGCGTGTGGCTCGAAGTCGCTCCTCTCGAAGGCCGTCGCATCGCCGGGATAGAGGCGGCTCAGTGCCCGGATCACATACGCGTTGGTCACGAACCCGGTCTGGGCCGACCGATTCCAAAGGCCGTACTCGAACTGGGCCTTGAGCAGCCAGTCGACCGCCCGGCTGACCGGCGGGCTGTCGGTGCCGAACCCTGCCGCCCTGAGGCCGATGAGGGCGACCGCCGTCGGAGCGGGGTCACCCTCCTCATCGATTCGGCTCCAAGTGTCCGAGGCTTCGTCGTGGACGCCTAAGTCGAACCCCCACGAGCCGTCGTCCTGCTGTAGCGCGAGTAGCCGACTGAGGTCGCGTCCGACTTGGCGCTCGAATTCAGGCAGCAGCTTCGCGTATCGCGTTCCCAGTTCGGAGTCCCCATCCAGTTCGGCGAGCTCCGTCCTGGGAAGCAAGTCGTGGAAGAACTCGATCCGGTGGCCCAGATCGTCCGACACCTTGATCTGCACATCGCCCGTCGCAACGATCTTCTCCGCTTTCTCGACGAGGCCTTCGAGGTACTTCTCCTGGCCGCTGTCGCGCCAGGCCCGCTCGAGAATTTCGGCGGCAAACTTGAAAACCACGTTGGGACCGAAGTTCGATCCCTTCCCCGCGGCGTTAATTCCTTGCGGATCGGCGGTCTGCAGCACGTAGTTTGCTGTCCGCTTTTGCTGATAGGAGTGGAGCCTCTTGGGCTTGAAAGTGCGCTCGTGCAGCACGACGTTGCGGCCCGCTACGCGGCTGCCGGCCGGGGCGTCGCCAAGGTCGTTCGGTGCGAGCGACGTATTGACGGCAGCGTCCACGAGCTCGTTGGTCGGACGCAGACTCTCATACATCGTGTTCACGAGGCGGCGGTGGTTCTGGATCGTTCCCTCCGGCCGGTAGCCGTGGCGCATGGCGTCCGCTACGCCCCACACCCCGCTCTGCGTGTGGCAGCTCATGCAATTCTCGCCGTACAGGCTTGAACCGTCGCGGACGCGCCGGTGAACGGCGATGTTGCGGGGACGGTGGATCAGCCAGGCATCGATCTCGGCGAGGTGGTAGTAGATCGATTGCTTCAAAGCGCGCTGCGGAGTCTCGTACGGCGCCGGATCGACGAGTCGGACCTCCAACTCGTACCCGGGCTGGTTCGCCTCGATGCGAAGGTAGTAGGTCCCGCCGGGATACACGCGGCGAGTCACGAACGTCCGGAAGTTGTCGTCCTGCTGGTGGATCCTCTCGTTGACGTCCCGTCCGTCGTAGTACGTGTACACGGGTTGCGGTCCCGGTATTGCCTCGGTGTCCGGATGAATGTACGGAACGGCGTTGTTGTTGCCGAAATCTTCCCGCTTTGCCGCCTCGCGCGGCTTCAACTCGTCCTCCGTGGGAACGCCTGGCTTGTAGACTCGGATCCTGGCACTGACGACGGGATCAGGGAGTTGCAGGTTCGCCGTGAAGAGCTTGACTCGATCGCCCCGGTACTCGAAGCGATACCAGTCGTCGGGCGACCTGCCCGAGGCGTCGTTATCGTAGTACTCGAGTTCGTCCGCTCCGCCCACGACTCGCACTACTTGGTCGCTGCTCCCTGGTGAGAAAGGTAGCAACACGGCATGCTCTGGGGTGTTGTTGGGCTCCGTTTCGAGAACGATTCCCGCGCCCTGAATGGACCGGATAGGCTGGACCTCGACGCGAATTTCGGTCTGCCCGACCGCAGGGGTTCGGGACAGGGCTCTCGCGGAGAGAGGGGCCAGGCCGGTATCCCTGTGGTACTTCGAGACAGCCCGTTCCCGGTCGACCACCGTGCCGAGCCGCAATTCGTAGCGCCCGGCCACCGGTGCCTTGTAGAGCAGGTAGACATCCGGGTCGAGCGCGTGCAGCACTTTCGACCAGCCGTTGTCGACACCCGCGACGAGGTCGCCCCGATCCTTCGTGGCGTCGGGATCAGACATCGGCGGCCCGTTCCACCGGGCCTCGATCCGAGCGTTGTCGGGCAGCCGCCCGGGACTGACAATACCGACTTTAATCTGAACTGTCTGGCCGGACTCGAGTTCCCAGGCGCTCGACCACGCTCCGTTGAAATCCACAGTCTCCGCGATGGCCGTGTCCGCCCAGGTCCAGCACAGGCCTAGTGCGAGGAAGACGGCCGCTCCGACCCGCAGAGACATTCGCTTGTGCCATCGCTCGCAAGCACGTGCGCCTTCAATGCCAATCGGCTGCGAACTCATAGACGATGTTGGTTGGGGGTGAGAATTCTGGCAGGTCATGATCTCGAGCAATCCTGCCTAAGGCGCCTGCGCCGCGTATCCGGCTCCGCCTAGAGTCGGCAGAGCGTCTGCGACCGACCGCTTCAGCAGTCCATTATAGGTGTGTCAAGGCCGTCAAGGCCATGTCGGCGGATGCTCGAGATCACCGGGATTCCGCCGTATTTCAGCGGCCCACGTGGTCCCGGGCAGACCGCGAGACTTCAGGCTTGCAGCTTCGCGGCAATATCCGAGGCGATTTGGCCGCCGTGGAAGCGTCCGTTCTCGATAAAGATCTCGTTGGTGTGCATGCCTGCGACGATGACGCCGGCGAGATAGACGCCCGGCCGGTCGCTCTCGAGCGTGACGGGGTTTGTCCGCGGCTTGCGCGTCGTCTCGTCGAACACGATGCCCAAGCCGGCTAGGAATTCGAGGTCCGGCTGGTAGCCGGTCATCGCCAACACAAAGTCGTTCGGGATCTCGACCGGACCTTGCGGGGTATCGAGGTGGAGCGCTTGCGGCTCGATCCTGGTCACTTGACTGCCTAGGAATGCCCGGATCTCGCCGTTGTTGATGCGGTTCGAGATGTCCGGCATGATCCAGTACTTGATCTTGGGGCTGAGCTTGGAGTGGCGATGAATCAGCGTCACGCGGGCTCCCGACCGATAGCATTCCAGAGCGCAAATTGCCGCCGAGTTCTGACCTCCGATCACGGCCAGGTCGCAATCGTAGAACGGGTGCGGCTCGCGATAGTAGTGATGGACCTTTGGCAGGTCTTCGCCCGGCACCCCCATCTTGATGGGGATGTCGTAAAAGCCCGTGGCCAGGATCACTTTCCGCGACTGGTAGATTCGGGGCTTGCCAGTGCGATCCGTGGTGGAGACAACAAACGCGCCGTCCTCCCCTGCCACGTCGTCGACATGCTCGTACTGGTGGATGTTCAGGCGATAGTGGCTGGCAACTCGCCTGTAGTACTTCAGCGCCTCCCCACGCGTGGGCTTCTCTCGTACCGCTGTCATCGGAATGTCGCCGATTTCGAGCAGTTCGGGTGTCGTGAAGAAGGTCAGGTTCGTCGGGTACTTGTACAACGAATTGACGATACAGCCCTTTTCTATCGTCTTCGTTTGGAAACCGGCCTTCTGGACCTCTATCGCGCACGCCAGGCCGGTGGGGCCAGCCCCTACCACGATGACGTCGACCCGTTCTTTTGCCGCGCGGGAGTGCAACTCCCAGTATATGAAGCCCATGCCGGCCAACAGTCGCAGGGCGCGCTGCTGAGGTGGGACACTGTACGTGCGCGGCAGATCGTCAGTCGCGTTCGGATTGATGCGATGAGACCCTTCACCAACCAGATCCTAGCCACGGGGCTGCTGTATCCCGCACTCGTTTGCTCGGGCGCCGACTGGACCCGCCACGTGATCGCCACCGGCTATCCCTGCCAGACCGCCGTAGCTGCCGATTTCACGGGTGACGGCAAGCCGGACGTGATCGCCGACGCTCACGGCGAGACCCACCTTTACGTTGCGCCCGAGTGGGTCAAGGTCGTCATCGACGGGAAATGGCCGTTCCGCCCCGGCGAGCGCAACACGATCCATAGCGAGGTCATGGATGTCGACGGCGACGGCGACCCGGACTACATCGGCGCCGTGTACTCGCCCGGGCCAGTCTTTTGGCTCGAGCGCCCGGACGATCCGTTGCATGACCGTTGGACCATGCGGATCGTGGACAGCGAAGTGAACGGCACGCACGGACTGATCAAGGGAGACATCGACGGGGATGGCAGGGAGGATCTGGCGGGTAATAGCGCCCAGCCCAAGGACCCCTATCCCAACTCCCTCGTCTGGTGGCGGATCCCGGACAACGCGCGTTCCGCAGAGGAATGGGTCCGCTACGTATTCGCCGATCAGGATGCGCCAGGCCTGAGTCACTACCTCGGGATTGGAGACTTGGACGCTGACGGCAAGGCGGATGTAGTGTCTGCCGGAAAGGACGCAGTGATCGGCGGAGGCAACTGGTTCGCTTGGTGGAAGCAGCCGGCAGACGGAACGACGCCATGGCTGAAGAGGACGCTCGCGGTGAATCAGACCGGCGCGACGAACGCCCTTCCGGCCGACCTCAACGGCGATGGCTCGATGGACATCTTCGCCACGCGAGGGCATGGCAAGGGAGTGCTGTGGTTCGAGGGGCCGCACTTCGTCTTGCATGAGATCGACGAAGATCTGGAGGGGCCGCACGACCTGGCCATTGGAGACATCGACGGCGACGGTGACACGGACGGAGTGACCTGCGGAAAGGACAGCTACGAGGTCGCCTGGTACGAGAACGACGGAGACGGGAGCTTTGCGAAGCGCGTGATCCATGACGACCAGGCGGCCTATGACATCCGCTTGGTCGACATGGATGTCGATGGCGATCTCGACGTACTGGTGGCTGGCCAGAATTCAATGAACGTTGTTTGGTACGAGAACTCGATCGCCGAGCCTTAGTTGCGCGCGGCCGCGGTTGGCAAGCGTCCGACTCCGGTTTCCGGCAAGACCGGAATGAAACTGCACGGGCACGGATGGTGTCTATTCGGTCGTCGAGTGCCCGGCAACGCACTCCCGAGTTACCGATGCGGCTTCCTGCACTACTGCTGGTGCTCTGCTCGTCTGCCATTGCCGAACCGCTCCAATGCGACTTCGCCGACTACCGCTGGGCTGATGACCTGCAGGCGACGGCAGTCGATGGAGACGTCCTCCTTTCTTGGAGGGGCGGCCCAGTCATGTGGGTGCGGGGAACGTTCGGCATGACGCCAGTCGGTGCCACGCGGCTTCGGGCAAGGTTTGGCATCGAACGAGGGAGGCCGGTCATTCGAGAGCTGGCCACGGTCGCAACTTCCGGCGACTGGGAACCCCTCGTCTCTGATGCGCGTCCCGGATTCCGAGTGATGGAGTTGAAGCGAACTGGCTCGCGCCTAGTGCCTCGACCGGTTGGCGGGCGAAGCCGTGACACCGATTCCCGCGCCTTGAGAGAGGAGGAGTCGCAAGTATTGCAGGACTCCACTACAAGCAGTCCGGCGGAAGAGGGTGTCGGCACGGACGCGCTGGAGGATGCCGAAAGAGTCAAGCGCAGCGAAGCGACATTCGACCTCAAGACCTGCCGAGTCCACAGTGAGGTGGACCGATTGGAACTCTCTCTGGACGGGCTGACTCTCGGTTCCTTTGAGGGAATCCTTCGATTCAGTGTTACCCGCGGTACAGACGAACTCCGCCAGGAGGCTGTGTTGTATTCCCCGGAACCCCTGGTCGGCTACTCCTATGGATTGAGAAGCGACGACTATTCGAGCCTGCATTGGATGAATGACAGCGGGGAGTGGCAGACCCATCGATTTGGAGGTGACGCGAGCGGCGTACCAGCGTTCACAAATGCTCGCAAACGAATCACCCTATTGACGCGTCCGCAGCCTGCGTTTTTAGCCGTGAACGTGCCTCCGCGGGCGGACCACTCCGCCTTTGGGATTGGATTGCGCACATCGGGCGTTTGGTTCGCTCCGAGGTCCGACGGCCTGTTCGACATTGGCATCCGGGAATCGAGATTTTTCGAGCAACTTGACTCGGCAAGGGAGAATGCCGACGCGGTGCGACAGAGTGGCGATCGAGTCAGCGAGGCCGCCGGGGCGAACGAAGAGGCTCTCATGGAAGGGCTCGTCGTGCATCGAATTGGCGTTCGCTACGACCTTGACCGCGGCAAGGGCTGGCGCCTTAATCGCGCGACGGCCCTTGAATCAATCCGTTGAATCGATCCGGTCGCAGTGCCATACCATAGATCAGCGCGTCAGCGGGCGCGTCAAGGTCTCATGAAACATACGCTCGGTTTGCTCTTGCTCTTGTGCCCGATTGCATGGGGGGAACCGTTGGAATGCGACTTTACGGACTATCTGTCTGTCGACGGCCTACGGGCAGAAACTGTCGATGGAGAGGTGTCGTTCGAATGGACTGGGTCCCCGACGGCTGGGCAAGAGGGCGCGGCATCGGCCCGGCAGCTCAGGGCAACGTTCGCCTTGGACAACGGGCAGCCAGTCATCCGGCAAATGGCCGCTCTGTCCCGGGCGGGGCACTGGGCGCCACTCGTTCGAGACGCGCGTCCCGAGTTCCACGTTGCCGAGGGCAAGCGTCGGATCTCCAACCAGCAGTTGCGACCGATGGGCGATTTGGGCCGTGAAGCGACTCCGGAAGTCATTGAGAAGGAGAAATGGAAGGTCTTCTGGGACGCGCCGCTCAACGTTCCCGGCCTCGATGACGTGAATCCCGGGCTCCCGAGGGACCCGGCGGAAGTGACGCGAAGCGATGTCAAGTACGACGTCAAGGCTTGCCGCGTCCGCCGCGAGGGGGTCCGTCTCAAAATCTCGTTTGACGGCTTGACGTTGGGCTCGTTCCAAGGGAGCCTCCAGTTCACTGTCTACCAGGGATCCAGCCTAGTCCGCCAAGAGGCGATAGCCGCGACGGCTGAGCCGTCGGTCGCATACGTGTACCGAGCTGGCATGAGCGGTTTGATGAGCGACAACTACCGGCGGATGCGCTGGCGAGATATCGCTAGGGACTGGCAGCACTATCGCTTCGGTGGAGGAGTCAACGACGGGCCCGTGCCTTTGAGAGCGCGCAACCGGATTCTCCTTCTCGAGCAGGAGCGTGGGGCGCTCGCAGTCTTCCCTCCGTCCCACAAGTTCTTCTTCGCACGCGAGATCGAGATGAATCTCGGATACGTTTGGTACCAGCAGGGGCCGGACGGTCGCTTCGGCGTGGGTGTGCGCCAGGGCGAACGAGAGGAGATGTTCCGCCCTTGGGGCGCCTCCGAGGGGATCTGGGAGAAGCGGGTCCGGCAGTCGCGCCGCTTCGCGGAAGGCAACTTTGCTCTCTATAACGCCCCGCCCGGGACGTTGCAGCGTATGGCCGTCTACTACTACCTGGGATCGCGAGACGCGGAAGCGACATTGGAAGAAGTTCTGGCCTACACCAACGGAGACAAGTACAAGCCGCTGGACGGCTATCAGGTTGCAGTCAGCCACTTTCACACCCACTTCGCCGAGCAGCTGACCGATCTCGGCTCGCTCGATGCCCGCCCGCCGTGGGTCTCGGCGTTCAAAGGGCTGGGGGTCAACATCGCGATGATGTCCGACTTCCACGGCGACGGGCATCCTGACGACGAAGGAGAAGTCCGATTCAGAGAACTTGGCGAGTACTTTGAGGCCTGTCGCAGGCACTCGGATACTGATTTCCTTCTGATGCCCGGCGAAGAGCCGAACGTCCATTTCGGAGGCCATTACACGCTCGTCTTCCCGCGGCCGGTCTACTGGTCCAAGGTGCGCTTAGAAGGCGGGGAGTTCCAGTCCAGCCACTCTTTGTACGGCAACGTGTACCGGGTCGGGTCCGCGGGCGAGATGCTCTCGATGCTCGAAACCGAGAAGGGCCTGCTCTGGCAGGCGCATCCTAGGACGAAGGGATCGACCTTCTATCCCGACGTCGTCCGAGATGCGCCTCACTTCAACAGCGATCGCTACCTGGGCGGCGCGTTCCAATCCCTGCCGGCTGACCTGTCCAAGGCCAGAATCTGCGAGCAGCGCTGCTTTGGCACGCTGGACGACATGAACAACTGGACGGGACCAAAGTATTTGATTGCCGAGGGCGACACCTATACGAAATATCCCGAGGACGAGATCTACCCGCACTTGATTGTCAACTATGTCCGCTTGGGCGAGTTGCCAGCGTTCGACGAGGACTGGAGCCCGATTACCGAAGCGATGCGACGGGGTGACTTCTTCGTTTCGACTGGCGAAGTACTCATACCCTCTTACAAGATCGAGGGACACGAGGAGCGCAGAACACTACTCGCCGAAGTGGAATGGACGTTTCCTCTGGAATTTGTCGAGATCGTTTGGGGTGACGGGAACGCGACGAGCAGGCAGGTTCTGCCGACGACCGAGCTTGGTTCTTTCGGGAGGAAGACTTTCCGCATCGAATTCGACTCCACCGGCAAGAAGTGGATACGGTTCGCGGCATGGGACTCGGCGGGGAATGGCGCCTTCACTCAGCCGGTTCACCTGCAAGGGCTGTGATGCCAGCCAATGCTCTACGATAGGCGTTCATGTCCGCCACGCAATTGTCCAGGGACGACTTGGCCAGGCTTTGCCGCTATGACACTCCGACTATCTGCAACGTGATCGAGCTCTTCGCTGTCCGCCCGCAGACTGAAGGCTACATGGACGGGCGGATTCGGGCCTGCTTCCCTGAGATGGGACCGATCTGTGGGTATGGGGCGACTGCAACCTTTCGCTCCGCGCTCGAGCCGAAGGGGCAGGCGGCCTACGGCACATTGACCGATCAGATCGCGCGCTTCGAAGAGATTCCCGGCCCGCCGCTTGTCGTGATCCAGGACCTGGACGTCCCAACGCAGGCGGCAACATTCGGAGAAGTGATGGCCGCATCGTACAAGGCCTTCGGCGCATCAGGCCTAATCACCAGCGGTGCCGCTCGTGATTTAGATCAGGTCCGGGCGGTCGGCCTTTCGTGCTTCTCTGACGGAGTGATCTGCTCCCATGGCTATCCGAGGCTGATTGACTTCCTCGTCCCGGTGCACGTTGGCGGGCTGGCGGTCTACCCGGGAGACCTCCTGCATGCCGATCAGAACGGCGTGACGAACATTCCAGGCGAAATTGTGGGTGAGATAGCCGACGTCTGCGATGAGTTTTGCGCCGCGGAATCTGTGGTTCTGGACTTTTGCGCCGCCGGCAATGTCACCAACAAGGGCTATGGCGAGGCTCTCAAGGAACTCGGGGCGCGGGTGCGGGGCCTCAAGGAACGCTTGCGCGTCTCCTAGGCTTGTCCGGCGGCTACCGAAGATCAGTTCTGGGTCGCTTCCTGTCCCTTGGCCTCCGTGAATTCGCCGGATTCGGCGTCGATCACTCGAACCGTGTAGGAGCCGGCCGCGCGAACGGTCGGACTGAATTCAGTTCCTTGGATCCGGAAGGTGTAGACGACCTCGCCATCGGACTCGTCGATCACTTGAACTACCGGATCCACTAGTCCATTGCCGTCAATCGCCGGCAGCGAGAACGCAGTGGGCAGCCCGTTCTCACGCTGCTCAATGCGGATCGGCCAGCCTGGATAGGGCTCCGCACCGGGTTCTGATGCGTTCACCCAGCGGGGCCAGTTGGCGAATTCAATACTTCGGTCCGTCCGGTCGAACTTGATGATCCCGTAGCCAGGCGCACGCTGGTGCAGAGCGGTCGGCTCAATGCCATTCGCCTGAGGGTTCGAGACAGCGTGAATCGTTACCTTGTTGCCGAATCCATCGTGGAACTCGCCAGTATTGCGAGGCGCCCCGGGCTTCCGGTTGCGGCCTTCTTCTGTCGGGAACCAGCGCCTTGGGAAAATATTTGCTACCGACGGCACGCAAATCGCGAAGCTGCTGTCGTTCCATTCGTCGATCCCGTACTGGATCGTGCTGCCAAGATGCTGATCGCCCGCGATGTGGACTGCCATGGCCTTGCGAAGCAAGCGCACGGCCCGATTCCTTCCCGATTGGGGCCAGCTGTTCGAGTCGTGATCCTGCACCGGCTCCTCGTTGGGTGCGTACTCGCCCGGAGCGTTCACGCGCAACTGACCCGTCACCGCATCGGTCGTCGTCCCCTTGGGTAGTGTGCACACATTGGCGAAGATCGTCTGCGAGATCACCGCTTTCAACCATGCCCCCTCCCAGTCTTTGCCCCAGGCTTCGAGGAACTGCTCCTGTCGTTCCCCCAACAGAGGGAAATCGGGGTTGTCCGAGCGCCTGCGGGCATCGTAGCTAGCGTCGGTCGCCCATCCGTTCACGATCCCAGAGTCGGGCAGGAGCGCCGTTGCCGAGTCCTTCCACTTGCGATCCTCGACAATCGCAAAGCTGATGCCGCCGTATCGCAAGTCGGTGTAGTAGACCGCGATCTCTTGCTCGACAGGGGTCGGATCGAATGGGTCAGGCATGTTAGCGGTTTGCGTGGTTTGCACTGCATGCACGAACCGGGTGTCCATCACGTACCCGCCCTGGTCTTGGCCGGGCTTGCCGTAGCCGTTCGCCTTCCGGCCGCCGGCGCCCCAGATGTTGCCTTGGTACACATCGTGGTCGTCTGGCATGGCCACCGCGGGAATCTCCCTCAGCAGTTCGCCGTACTCCCAACCGAAGATGTACCACTTGCGAAGGTAGTCCAGGATGGCTAGGTCTGTGGGCTCTCGAACGATGCCGTATTCCCCCACTCGCTCATAAATGTTGTCGCCAGTGAATGCCATTAGGTCGGGCTTGTGGAACTCCATGTTCCGCACAATGTCGGCATGCGGGAACCCAAGGTCGTTGTTGCCCGTAAACGCGGCGACGACGATCTCGTCCTTCTCCGTCGGATCTTTCCGGACCGTGCCTTCCCAGACGTCGTCCTCGTAGACCACGCGGTATGGGGTGTCGACGGTGTCGTCCCAGCCCTCGATGCGAAACGTTGCGGTCCGGGCCTCGGGATCCACCTGCGCTACCGACACTCGCGTCCAGCCGCCGTCGCGAACCTCGAAGTACGCTTCCGTCGAACCGTTTCCGACTGGCGCGATCATCGCGTTCAGCTTGAGGACGTTCTTGCTGAGCGTATGCATCGCGAACATGATCGGACCGAGGGCTCGTTCGGCGTGAGCCGTGAGTTTTGATCCGGCAACATGCCAGTCATCGAACCAGATCCGCATCGTGCCGCCACGCTGCGTCCCAGGCTTCAGACTCCAGCCTGTCTCGCGGACTACCTGCTCGCCGGGAGGGGAATCCCGTACGGGGCCTGAACTGGAGACGAGAGCCAATCCTCCGACCAGCCAGCTCGCGTCGACTTCTCTGGATACCTCTTGCGTGCCCGACGAGGTCTCGACGCTCAACGTGAGCTTGTAGTGTTCTCCGCTTGGCTCGGCCACGAGAGATACAGTCGACTCCCCCTGAAACGCCCCCGCCGCGACCGGGGCCGAATCTGTCAGGGAGCCGATGAATACGCGGCCGTCCGCCGCGATTCCGCAGTTCAGCCCGACGCCGCGGACCGCGCTGTCACGGTAGTCGTCGAACGATCCGCGGATTCCGATGCGGAATCCCGCCCATCCTTCTTCCAGCTGTGCGGGTTCCTTGTCCAATCGGCCCAGGCGGACTTTCATGGCGAGCGTGCCGCTCTGGTCGCCGACCTCGCGCGTCAGGAGGAAGACGTTCCTGTCGCCTCCCGGGCCGAAATTCTCGATGCGGCCGTCCCGGACCCGCCAGTCCTGAAGCGGGTTCGACCAGTAATCCGCCCCGATCCAAGCACGCTCGACGCCCTCGTCCCAGTGGCTTGTAAACGACGTGGATCCGCCAGTGCAGCCTAGAAAGGAAAGAGCACACGTCGCTAGGAATGGCAGGGCTATCTTTGAGCAATGCATTGTGGTCCAAGGTACCAGAGTGGTTGGGACAAGCTCGCTCGGTCGGGCGTCGCTGGTCCTAATGCAGCTCACGGCCACTCTCGATTCCGCCGAGTACGGACGCCAAGCCCGCCAGCCTCGGCCACTAGGACGGTCATGCTGCGGTGGCGGCCTGCACCGGAATGTGCTGCCGCCGGCCGCTCTATCGGACTCGGCGCTGGATATTGTTCACCGCGGGACTCCAGCCCAAGTACCATACGGCATAGCCATTCGGGCCGATATCTGGCAGCCGTTGCCGCATTGCTAGCCTTCCCGGCAGCCCGCCTGGAAGGAATCAATCTGGAAGCTATCGAGGGCCCGTTTCCGCTTTCGAGCTGAATGCGGCTCTCATTCGCCACCCATGTCAGCCGGCATCGGGCCGGTAGCGAGCAACTTGATCCTGTAAAGGCCGGTCCGAGCGGTCATGTACAGAGTGCTGCCGTCGTCGCCCCATGCGACGTTCGCGGGAACCTCGTCTGGCTGGATGGTGCCGAGATGCGTTCCGTCCGGCGAAAAGATCCACACCCCTCCTGGCCCGGTGGCGTAGATGTTGCCGTTTCTGTCCAGCTTCAGGCCGTCGGGCAACCCCGTCGCCTCGACGGCCGTGACGTCGTAGAAGACCCTGCCGTTCTCGAACATGCCCTCTTCGTTAACGTCGTACGCCATCCAGACTTTACTGGCCCCATCCGAATTGGCGACGTAAGCCGTGCTTCCGTCGGGCGAGAATCCGATGCCGTTCGGCCTTGTCTGGTCCTGGTTGAGGAGCTGCAGCTCTCTTGTGTCGTAATTCAGCCGAAAGATACCGTTGAAGTCGAGTTCCTTCGCCGGATCGTCCTCCTGCTGAGCCAGCCCGTAAGGTGGGTCTGTGAAGTACAGCCAGCCGTTGGAATGCCAAGCGGCGTCATTCGGGCTGTTCAGCTTCTTGCCCTCGTAGCTGTCAACCACAACCTCCCATTCGCCGTCCACCATGCGTGAGATGCGGCGGTTTCCGTGCTCGCAGGCGAGCAGGCGGCCCTCAATGTCGAGAATCAGTCCGTTGGATCCCACAAAGGCGTCCCGGGGCTCTCCACGGTACATGCTTTCGTAGAATATCGATGCTTCGGTGTCGCCCTCGGCCCAGCGGTAGATGTTGTTGGCCGGAATATCGCTGAACAGCAGATGAGGCCCGCCTTCCTTGACCCAAACCGGGCCCTCGGTGAACATCATGTCCCCGGCCAGCTTTTCGATCATGGCGTCCGGAGGCACAATCGCGTCGAGTGCATCGTTCGCCTTGAGGATCGTCCCAGCTCCCGGGTCTGGAGCTACCGCCTCTTCTGGCGGTGCGGGGCAGGCCGTTGCCAGAACGACTGCGACGGGAAGGAACCAGATCTTGGCGTTCATGCTGTCTCTCCTCTCGGGACGCGACTATGGTACAGCTTCTTCCCAGTCAGTCAAATCCACGGAAGTCAAGTCCTTGACTTTTCTGACGCCGATATGCGATGGTTTCCGTTTTGTTGCGGGACCTGCGCTTGGCGGTCGGCCGGTTCTCCATCGCTCTAAATGACGGACGCTAGGAAACTGCGGCTCTCATTAGAGAGCACTTTGGATAGTGTCGAAGCGGCCGAGCTTATCGTGGAGCGCATGGCTGAGCTCAACGGGTTTGACCAGGATCAGGTGTATCAGATCGGCATGGGTGTTCGTGAGACGATGGCCAATGCGGTCGGGCACGGCAACAGGTTCAGCCCGGATAAGGCTGTCACCTTCGACGCGTCGATCGACGAAGAGGCCTTTTGCGTTAGCGTGACCGACCAAGGGGCAGGGTTCGCTCCGGATTGCGTGACGGATCCGTTGGACGCGGACGGTCTGCTTCTCGGGTCGGGACGCGGCCTGTTGATGATGCGAGCATTCTTCGACGAGGTCGAGATCGGTTCGTCCGGGGACTCCGGGACGAGGGTTCGTTTGGTGAAGTACCGCACCAAGGGTGCAGGTGGGACAACTCAGGAGGAAGATCAATGAGTTTATCTATAGCGATTCGCGATGTAGCCGACGTCAAGGTGGTCGATCTGTCAGGTCGCATCACACTCGGCGAGGCATCCGGCAAGCTGCGTGCCACGGTGAGTGACTTGCTGGACGGTGGAGCGACGAAGATGCTGCTGAATCTGGGTGACGTCAGATATATCGACAGTTCTGGTCTCGGCGAGTTAGTCTCCGCCTACACGACAGCGCGAGGTAATGGCTGCACGGTTAAGCTGATGAACGTGCAGGCAAAGGTGCAGGACCTGCTCCAAATCACAAAGTTGTACACCGTTTTCGAGACGCACACCGACGAAGCGACGGCAGTTACGAGCTTCTGACCTCGAGACTCGCGCCTCTGCGATTTTCGGCCCGGTGCTGCCCGTGCCGGACGGATTTTTCGTGCCCTTGCTGCTCAGTCGGAAGACAGGGCCTCGGACGGGAGGTGTCTCGGCGCCGTGAGTTCGTTGCTATCCGAGCAGAAGCGAAAACGTCATGGAAAACTCCATGTTGTTCAGCTTGCCTTGGACATTGGGCAGGTATTGTCCGAACGGCTTCCCCGTCACGTGGTTTCGCACGTCGAACCGGATCCCGTACATGAAGAAGTTGAACTTCACCCCGCCGCCGTAGTTGTACCCGAACTTCGTGTTGCCGTAGCCGGAAAACGACGAAACCCCGGGGAGGAAGAACGACGAAAAGCCTCCGCCGCCGGTAACGAAGGGGCGAATCCATGTTCCTGTCGGCGTAGCATGGGCGACGAGGTTGTAGTACATGTGGTGGGCTCTCACCGCGCCGAAATCCTGCATTCCGGACACTTCCCCGCCTGACGACAGGAAACTCAGGTTCGCGTGCTGGTAGGAATACGAGACTTCGTGCCCGATGAAGGCGCGCGAGTTGAAGGCCATCCGACCGCCGATGCGAACTCCGTTCGACAGGTCGTACTCTTCACGGACGACCGACTCGGCCAGAGCAGAAACGCTTATAGAGTTGTCGCCCAGCGAGCCGTAGCCACCGGAGATGCCGAGTTCAGCGGACTGTGGCTTGGCCGGTATCGCGAGCAATGCGGCCAAGGCGAAGCACAGTAACAGGGTTCTCATCAACTCTCCTTCGGGGTAACTCTCATCATACTCGCGGGCTGATCCGGGACTGGTTCGTCTTCGCCCAACAAAGTGATGCTAGAGAATCTCACCCTCTCCGTTATCTCTTTCGACGTTCCAACCGGGTGCGTGCGTTTCGCGCTCGCCGGCGTGCCTAGTCACGAGCGAGACGAAGTTCCTCGGCCGGTCGCGCCTGATACCGAATACGAACTCGATCCGTGATCCGGGTGATTTGGATTCGTTCGCACCTGGTGAGACCGGGAGCGTGCCGTCAGCGGTACTGGACGAATTCAATCGTATGCCCGTCCGGGTCACTGCAGAACGCTTGGCTCATGCCAAGGCGCTCGTTGCCGCCCACCGCAAAGCTGATGCCGCATTCGGTGAGCCGCGCCGTGACGACATCCAAGTCCGCAACCTCCATTGCCAGATGGTCCGAGCGACTGATCTGCTCCCGCACCTCGCGTCCCGCGCTTTTTTCTTCGATCAAGTGGATTTGGCGATCGCCTACAGCGAGCCAAGCTCCGGGAAAGCTGAACGCCGGGCGCTCGTCCTCCGGCAGACCGAGGATTTCACAGAAGAACTGCTTGGACGCGGTCAGGTCCGCCACGGCGAACGATACATGGTGCATGCGTTTGAGCCCGATCCGGTCCATAGGAGTCCATTGTACCTACGCCCTGCGATCCTCTAGGCCGAACCGGCCTCCCTGTCCGGCAATGAGTCTGAATGCAGGGTTCTTCCAGAGCCAAGCGGGGGCCAGGAGAAGAATCGCGCTCCGAATTGGACCTGCAAAAGGCTGACGCCCGGAACCTGACGGATGCTGCAGTCGTACCCGCCGCTCTTGTTCCTCAGTCGCATGAATCGCGGCAGCGGACCGACCGGCTCGCCCGTGCTCAGGGCCAATCCCGCGCCGAACGTCGAGTTGAAGCCGGCGAATTCCACGTTTTCGAATTGAACGCATTGAAGAACTCTGCGGAGAGCTGGTCGAGCGTTTGCTCCGTGATGGGGATATTCTCCATGACCCGCATGTCGAAGTTGCAGATGCCGCGACTGCGAAATGTGTTGCGCCCAGAAAGACGCCGGGGCTGTGCGGGCATGGTCACCTTCGCTAGAGCGGTCTCCGTTCAGGTCCCTGCCGGCGCGCGGATTGATGGGCGGTCCCGATGTGATGCGAGCGATTCCCGACCACGAATTGTCGAACGGCAACCTGAGGACGGCGTTCGATATGAACAGATGCTGAATGTCTTGGTTAGCTGGTCAGTCGTCACCGCCGAGCGCGAACGGGTCGCTATAAAGCCGGACTAAGATGCGCTGCGCTCGTTGTCGTCGTCGGAGAGAGTCTCGGGCCAAGTATGAAACGGCTCCCACTGGAACACATTGTCCGGCCGATACTTGGCCGATACGGTGCAGTCCCCGTACAGCGACTGCACGGACGATTCGCGAACGGTTACCGATCCCAGAGAAGCGATCGGTCGGGCCCGCCGGTCGATGTCGGGGATCACCGTTGGATCTTCTGCCCGCAACATCGGAGAAGGCAGATTGAAATCCTTGTGCCCTCGGAGGTTGGTGGAATTAACGTGATGGAAATCGGCTCCGGCGCCAAAGTCGGGCGTGATCTCGTGGTCGAGTCCCAGGGTCAATGCGACCGGACCAGGATTGCGATAGTCCTCGGCGATGGTGAGCGGCTCGGCACCTGCGAACAGAAGGGCCTTGCCATTTGATCCAATAGCGCAATACCCTTTTCGCAATCGGGAAGTGCTCGAGATCTCCGCAAGCGTCGGCTCGTTGCAAGACCGGTCCAGACTGTCCGAAAAGTGAATCCAGGGCGAATCCTCGAGCGCGGGCTCCTTGGGTCAGGTGTCGCGAAGAGCTTGCTGGTGTTTCGTTGTGGTGCATAGCCTTGAATTTGCTGCAGGCTCCCGGTGAGGCGATTCCAGCCGGTTTCGATTCTCGCCCGAGCCAGATCAGGCGCGAACCGCCCCGATCAATGCCGGCACCCCAACCAAGCTGGTCGCCCGGCGCATGTTGTAGGCCAGAGCGGTTAGGCTGAACTCCGCTCGAACGTTTTTCAGGCGCCGCATCAGAAACCCGCCGTGCCCCATCCAGTGCTTGATCGAAGCGAACGGGTGCTCGGCAGATTCCCGGCGGCGGTCCAGCAATCCGGGCCGGCTCGCCAAGCGTTCGGCCATTCGGTCCGGAACGGCCTCGTCCTCGTAGCGCGAAATGCGCCGGTAGCCGCCCGTCGTGCAGAGAGCCTTCAAGGCGCAACCCCTGCACGCTTCGCGATTGGCGAAGGGGAGCAGCGTCTCGTCGCGAACTCGGCTCTTGAATAGGGGCTTGAGGCGCTGGCTGCCCGGGCAGACATACGTGTCGGTGCCTGCGTCGTAGCGAAACTGCTCTTTCGCGAAGCGGCCGCTGCGACGGGCCGGGCTGCGCTGCGGCTTCGGCACATGGGGCGTGACCCCGACCGCTTCGCACTCGGCAATGTCCTCGACCTTGAAATACCCGGTGTCGGCCACTGCATCGATCCGTTCTACGTCCAGGTTCTCGCGCGCCCCGCCTGCCGTCTCGGCCAGCAGTCCCTAGGTCCGAAACCTGGCTGTGAACCTGCCGCTCGGCAGCTCATGCTTCGCATCCACCGCGATTTGCGCGTTGTAGCTACGCCCACGCCCGTGCCCGGAGGCATTGCTTGGGCGTCCGGGTCAGTCAGCGACAGCTGTTCCTCGCCACTGTCTCGCAAGGCTTTTCGATGCGCTTTCAGACGTGCCCGGCGCTCCCGCAACGCGGCGATCTTCTGCTTCAGCTCCCCCGCAGCTACTGCGCCCGGACCAGCTTCGGTCTCATCCATGGCGTCCATCTGCTGCAGGTATCGGTCGAGCCGCTCCTGACTCGCTCCCAACTCGCGCCGCAGCTCCCCTTCGGTGAAATTCCGGTCCCGGTTGTTCACCGCCTTGATCCGCGTCCCGTCCGCCGCGACCGGCTCCCGCCCGAACAGCTCCAGGCGCCGACAGACCTTCACGAAGTCTCGGAGCACTTGCCGGAACGCTCCCCGGTTGTTGCGCCGGAAATCCGCGATCGTCTTGAAATCCGGGCGCAGGCGTCGTAGCAGCCCGATCACTTCCAGGTTGCGGTGGGTCTCCGCCTCGAGCCGCCGGCGGATCGAATCCGATTCAAGTAGCCGTAGATGTACAGCTTCAGCAAGTCGGCGGGATCGTAGCCCGGACGCCCTGTTGCTTTCGGCTCCACCCGTTGGAACCCTCCGCCCGCCAAGCCGAGGCCGTCCACGAATGCATCAATGAATCGAACCGGGTTCTCCGGACCCACGTAGTCGTCTATCGAGTCCGGCAGAAGGAGCAGCTGCGAGCGTCCTTCCCCAGCGATGCGCGCCATCCCCCATCGCAATTCCGCCCAGCAAAACGGGCGCCCGTGAGTATTCACACAGTCTGGATCAGTGCAGATAGCCGGCCAGAGCACCAAGAACTCCGCCCTGGACCGCTACCACGGACGCGTGAACCAATCCGCAAGCCCCTTCAACGAAAACTCGGTCAGCCTGATTCTGCCGAGTATCGTCCGGTCGTGCTCATCAGGGTTGGCCTCCGTCGGCGCGTCACCGCTCTCCGGATCGCGGTCGAGATCCAGCCGTAGGCAGCTATCCCAGTCTGTCCGACCGCTGGGCCGGCCCGCTTCCCCGATTGCCGATCTTGCCTTCCTGCCCGACAACTCGCAAGTCCGCACATATCGTATCGCAGGGTCTCAGTTTCCAGGTGAGGCGGTTCCCGAATGCCGGAGATCGATCCAAGCGGCTTGTCGCGCTGATTCCACTTTATCTTGGAGAGGTGTCGGTAGGTTTTCACACAGTCTGGGTCGTTTTTGCAATTCGTCCGCTGAGAGATCCCCTATGGGATCAAGATCCTCAAGCAAATTGGATTTCACAACAGGTACCGCAGGTAATGACTGTAAGATTTTCTTCTTAAACGACTTAGATGTCGTTCTACGAGAAAGCTGGCCGCGTGCCAGTCTTCCTTCTGGACGGCGCTATCCTAGGTCCTGAGGCAGCACGGTAATCGCCCGCGCACTCGCGACAGCGGCGGCGGCTCCGAGCGAAGAAGCCGCCCTATGGGTCAAGCTGCTGGCGTGCAAAAGGCCACTGGCTGTGCAAGGATTGGGCACACGGCTGCGGGCTTGACGAGTTGCAGGCCTTTCGTTGGTCTCAGAGTTCCCTCACGCGGATCCGCCGCCAGCGACAGACTCTGCCCGGGAGCCAGCGCCCCTCTCCCAGGCGATCACCCTGTCCGCTGCTGTGGACTTCCAGCGCGAAGTGACCGGCGCGACCGAGGAGCGTCGCCACGGTCTCGGCATCGTAGCCCTCCGCTTTCATGTTCGTCGTGTCAACGGAAGCCATCTTTTCTCCGTTGATCCACGTGGTGAGCGTCGGCAAGCGCCCTTCGCATCGGACGCGGATTTCGTTCCACTCACCGAAACGCCAAGTCTCGAAGAACGCTTCCGGCCCAGCCGACCAAATCGCCTCGCTCGTGTCCGGAACGGGTTGAGGACTCAGATCTCGGTAGGCGACCGGCGTCATGCCAACGACCTTCCCACTCGAGTCCTTCTTCGCCTTGAACCCGAACTGGCGGGTGTTGAAACCGCCGATGCCGTTGCCGTAGAAGGAGCCGATGTTGCCGTCCTGGCGGTGGTCCACGAGGACTTGAAAGCCTTGGCTCCCGATGCCCGTCGCGCGAATCATGAGTCCCGTGTCGACTCCCCAATCGGGATTCGCCTCGAGGCTGAGCTCGAAATCGGCGAACTTTTCATTGGTGATCAAGTAGCCGCCGACGCCGGACCCTGGCGGCTCCTGGCCGCCTGTGATGCCTCCATCGACGACTTTCCAGTCGCCTTTGCTCCGAAGGGCCTTCTGGTACTGCGGGGAGTCCTTTGCCGCAGACCGCCCGCCCGGATTCCTGGGCACGGGCAGCCGATGAATCGCGTTCCAGCCGTCAAGAGTCTTGCCGTCAAACAGGGGCCGCCAAGTGGTTTCGGCGGAAGCGAGCCCAACAGGCAAGGCGCAGGCGGAGCTGGCGAGAAAGCCCCTTCGGGTCAGGGTGATGTTCTTCTTCATGGTTGTGTGGCTTTACGCTAGTAGCTCTTTGACGACCCGTCCGTGGACGTCGGTGAGCCGGAAGTTTCGTCCTTGGTGCTTGAATGTCAGCTTCGTGTGGTCAACTCCAAGCAGATAGAGAGCGGTCGCGTGGAGATCATGAACATGCACGGGGTTCTCCGCTGGCTCGAACCCGAAGTCGTCGGTCGCTCCATAGGTCAGACCCGGCCGGATGCCGCCGCCGGCCAGGATAAGCGAGAACCCGTCCTTGTGGTGATCGCGCCCGGGTTCTTGCGTGAACCCCTGCGGAGAGATGGCCTGGACCATCGGAGTGCGGCCGAACTCCCCGGTCCAGATGACCAGGGTGTCGTCGAGCAAGCCTCGTTGCTTCAAGTCATCGATCAGAGCGCTCGTCGGGCGGTCCATGTTGCGGCAAGAGCGCGGCAGTCCGCCTGGCCCGTAGATGGCGCTGTGGTGGTCCCACCCGGCCATCATGATCTGCACGAATCGCACGCCTCGCTCGACCATCCTCCGCGCGAGCAGGCACATGTTGGCGTAGCCGGCGCCGCCTGGCTTCGCCCCATAAGCCTCGAGCACGTGCTGCGGTTCGTTCTCGATTTGCATCAGCTCCGGGCCGGACGCCTGTAGCCGGAATGCCATCTCGTACTGTGCGATCCGGGTGGCGATCTCGGGGTCCTCATAGCGCTCGTGAGCCAGTCGGTTGAGAGCGGACACCCCGTCGATCACTTGTCTTTGGCGGTCTCGATCAACTCCGTCCGGGTTGGCAAGGTAGTGGACCGGCTCCGCCCCGGAACGGAACTTGACGCCCTGGTGGACGCTGGGCAAGAAGCCGTTTCCCCAGGCGCTGTTGCCGGCCGTGTTGGCTCCGGTCGCCATCACGACGAACGTCGGCAGGCTATCACTGAGCGAGCCCAGGCCGTACGAGATCCACGAGCCGAACGTCGGCCTTCCTAGGCGTCCGAAGCCTGTATGGAGGAAGAGTTCGCCGGCGCCATGGTTGAACTCGTCGGTCTGCATCGTGCGGACGACGGTCAAATCATCCGCGCGCCCTGCCAAGTGAGGTATGAGCTCGGAGAATCGAGTGCCGGACTCACCGTGTTGAGCGAACTTGTACGGCGAGGCTAGAGCCCCCGCGCCCTTGGGCACAAAGGCGAACTGCTTGCCCTTCAAGATGCTGTCGGGCATGGGCTTGCCCTCGAATTTCGCAAGCGCCGGCTTTGGGTCGAGCAAATCGACTTGCGACGGACCGCCGAGCATGTGCAAGAAGATGATGTGCTTAGCCCTCGGGGCGAAGTGCGGCACAACAGTTGCGCTGTCGTCCGCCGTGAGCAGGGACTGCAGAGCGATGGAGCCGAGGCTGGCGGCGCCGGCTCGCAAGAATGCTCGACGTTGAAGCTCCATCGCCATCAGCTCTTTGTAATGGTTTCGTCCAGGTTCAGTAGGACTCGCGCCAGTGAAACCCAGGCTTCGGACTCATTCTCCGACGGTCCACGAAACTGGTTGAGTAGACGAGTGAGCTCCTGTAGCTCGTCCGCGCTAGGCGCCCGGGTCACCGTACGCCGGAAGGCGTAGACGAGTCGATCCCTGTCAGACGCCTCCGGCAGGTCCATGACGAGCTTCGCGAGGGCATCGGCGGCCTCGACGTAGGCCGGGTCGTTCAGCAGCGTCAGGGCCTGGAGCGGCGAGTTGGTGCGGGCTCGCATGGCGACGCAAGCTTCTCGAGGAGAAGCGTCGAATGTCGCGAAGCTGGGGTAAGGCGCTCCCCGACGAAGGATCGTGTAAATCCCGCGGCGGAGGCGGTCCGACCCCTTCGAGGTTTGGTAGTTGGGATCTGCTACCCCGCTGATCTCCCGCCATAGGCCTTCCGGCTGTGGCGGATGGACAGGGGGGCCGCCCATTCTGAGCGACAACAAGCCGCTTACAGCCAGCAGCGAATCCCGGATCGCTTCAGCCGGTAGACGGAAACGCGGCCCCCACGCTAGAAGCGCGTTGTCCGGGTCTCGCTCCAGCAACTCGGATGATCTGCGCGAACTCTGTCGATAGGTAGCCGAAGTCACGATCAAGCGAACGAAGTTCTTGATCGACCAGCCTCCCTCGACGAACTCCACCGCAAGCCAATCGAGCAATTCCGGATGAGTCGGGGCGTCGCCCTGCCGGCCAAAGTCCTCGGCCGAAGCGACGATCCCGCGACCAAACACCTTCGCCCAAAGGCGATTGACGGTCACCCGCGCCGTTAGCGGGTTTTCGGGCGAGGTGATCCACTTCGCCAACCCCAGACGATTTCCTGGCAGACCATGGTCGAGCGCGTGCAGCGTCGCGGGCGTTCCTGGATCGACCTCTTTGCCATGGGCGCCGATCTGGCCACGATTGAGCAGATAGCTCTGGACCGGGCCCGGCTTATCGGCCATGATCAGGGTCGTCGTCGGCGCCAGGGCCTTCATCCGTTTGGCGAGCTTCTCCAGCTCTTTCCGCGGCTCGACAACTTCAGGTCGAGTCTCGAGGAAGGCGTCCCGAATTGCGTTGTGATCCGACTCCGTGCGCTCTTCCATCGGCTTCGCGAGGGCGCTGATGACGTTCGGGCGCAGGTCACGATTGGTCGCCTGCTGCCCCACCCACTTTGGCAGGTCCGAGATCGCCTCGAACTCCGACTGGTTGATCACCATCTTGAGGTACTCGTGCTGAGCCTTCACGGCGGAGTATCGCGATCGCCGCGGCGCGGAAACGGGCAGCTCGATCTGTGCGCCGACGTAGTACTTGCGCGTGTTGCCTCCGCCGTGCAACACGGTTTCGTCGACGCCGCGGTCGAAGTACGCGTAGAAGCGATAGTATTCCTCGATCGTGAATAGGTCGTACTTGTGCGTGTGGCATTGCGCGCAGCCAAGCGTGGCCCCCAGCCAAACCGTCGCGGTCGTGTTGACTCGGTCGACCAGCATGGCGTTACGAACCTCGTCGATTTTCGATCCGCCTGACCCGTTCATCGGCGTGTTGCGGTTAAAGCCCGTCGCAATCAGCTGTTCTAGGGAAGGCTCTTCGAGAAGATCCCCCGCCAATTGCTCGATCGTGAACTCGTCAAACGGCAAATCGTCGTTGAACGCCCGAATGACCCAGTCTCGCTACGGCCAAATCTCGCGCAGGTCATCGTGCTGATACCCGTTGGAGTCGGCATGGCGGGCGAGGTCGAGCCAGTGCCGCGCCCAGTGCTCGCCGTATTGCGGCGACCCGAGCAGCTCGTCCACCTTTGCTCGGTAAGCCTTGTCGGTTGGACCCGCGAGAAAATCTTCGATCTGCTCGGGCGACGGCGGAATCCCGATCAAGTCAAGATACAGTCGCCGCATTAACACAGCTGGCTCGGCTCCGCTGGCAGGCTTGAGTCCCGTTGCGTCGAGCTTGTTCAGGATGAAGCGGTCGATCGGATTGCGCGCCCATCCTGCGTCAGAAACGGGAGGCAGTTGCGGACGTTCGGGTTTCTCGTAGGCCCAGTGGCGCTCGTACTTCGCTCCCGCGGATATCCACTCTTCCAATAGCTTGATCTGCCCCTCCGCCAGACGGTCGCCTCCGAGCGGCATCCTGAGAGCCGGATCGTCCGTCTTGATTCGCGCAATCAGCTCGCTCGCCGCAGGAGCCCCTGGCGCGATCGCCCTCTTGCCTCCCCGCTCCTCAACGGCCCCGGCGTATTCGTCGAGTCGAAGTCCGCTAGCCCGGGCCTCCTCGTCGGGGCCGTGGCATTGAAAACATCTTTCGGAGAGAATCGGCCGAATGTCGCGGGTGAAATCGACGTCGGCGTTGGCCGCCGGCAGGGCCAACGGAGCCAAGAGCACTGCAAGCAAAGTTACCCGGGAGTACAGACTGCCCGTAGGGCGCTGTCTTCCTCGCTGGGTTGTGGGCCACACGGCTAGTCAGTGCCTCGTGGGCTTTGGCTAGCGGACGTCGTCACGGCATCCGCTAATACACATAGGATACAGTCTGCTTGCTGAAAAATGGACCGGTCTTGTTGATCCCGGCTTCTCGGCTCCGGAAGAAGGAGCGCGTCCCTTCGGGGCCTCGGAACGCCCTGGCACACAGCCCAGACCCAAGTGAATCGAACGACACCGGGCCATCAGTTTCGCTCGTCCATCCAGCGGCTGACCTTCGCGTTCGCAGCGCTAATCAGCTCGATGTTCTCCTGGTCAGGCTGTTCTAGCTCGTCGAGCAGGCCGCGGCGTCGCGCCTTGTTGCGCTGGTAGGCGCCGCACAGATGAAAACCGATGCAGCCGGGGTTATCGAAAAGCGCAGCCAACACATCTGCATACCATTCACCGTCGTTGGGGGTGAAGCCCCCGGGGGGAGCACGGCGCCTCAGCCCGGCTGCGTCGGCCAGCAGCACGGGCTTTCTGGTTTTCTTGTGCCATTCGTCGAGATGGGCCACTGGATCGCGGAAATCCTGGAATGACAGCACGTCAACGAAGGGCAGTGCGGCTTCAACGACCTCCATCGCGATGGCAGCGTTGGCTTCGTACCGGTCCCCCAGAATCAAGTGGTGGGGGTCGTAGCGCCGAATGGCGTCGTGAGTTGTCTGGTAGTAGGCGCGGGCTAGCTGGGTGAGATCCTTGCGGCCCGATTCGGTCTCCAGGCGTTCGGGGTCGAAGATCGGTCGCGCCAGGCGTTGTCAGGGCGTTCGTGCACCCACGTCGGGCAGTCGCTATAGAAATATCCGATGAGATTACGGTCTCCGCTCAGTTCGGCGCAGTGCGAGCGCGCGACGTAGTCGACCCATTCCTTCCATTGCGAACCTTGAAAGTCGAAGTGACGGGTGTGCTGCTCCCACTGGTGCGATTCCGTGAACGGCAGCAAATGGCAAAAGGGCATGTCCAGGGCCCGGTACTCGTCATTCGTGAATGGACGAGAGTGCCTCCACTTGCGCACGGTCACTTCCTGGACCCACCCGACGGTGTTGAAACCCCACTTGGTGAGATTGGGTGCCACGGATTCCCGGATCCATTCCGTTGTACTGCCGCCATACTTGTCGCGCCAGATGTGGATGTTCTCGGGATAACGCAGGCTTGCCGGGTCGATATGGTTGAGTCCGAGCGAAAAGAAGGGCTCCCCGTCGGGTGTTATAAGCCACCAGTGGTCGTCGCGCTGGCCCACGGTGAAGAAGCCGGCGGGTTTGGCTTGGGTTGTCTTGGCCTTGGCCGTCGCCGCAATAGCGGCATAGCCGAGGAACTGACGTCGAGTCAAACCCACGGCTATTTGCCCGTACCTTTCTTCAGCGAAGTAAATCGCTGTTCCATGATACGGCGGTATGCGGCTTTGGTCTGACGTCGAGTCAAACCCACGGCTATTTGCCCGTACCTTTCTTCAGCGAATTGTAGGAACTGTGAAGCTCGGCAATCGATGTTTCATCGAGGGGTTTGCGAACCGAATCAAGGATCCGTTGATTCGCATTGCGGACCGTTTCGAAAAGGCTCTGGTTCGGCTCGCCGTCGATATTGAAAAAGCCTGGCTGACCGCGGTCGTAGGCCCGCCGCCAATGGGACTGATCGTAGAGCACAGCACAGTAAGACACGCCAATGAAGTCCGGGTCGCGAGCGATGCGGCCGGCCACTAGGTCGTATAGGACTCGGCGATCAACGTGATCCGGCACGGCGCCGGGAGTGCCCGTCTTGCCCTGAAGAGCGAGTGGATACACGTTTCCGAATTCCTGATCGCTCAGCATTGCCGGCACTCCCGCCGCTTCGACACTGGGCTTGATAGGGTTTACGTCACTGAGATCTTGCGGGCCGAGGGCGTCGATGTAGGGTGCGAGTCGCTTCCAGATCCCTGTCGTATAGGTCGTGTGCTTGACGTAGGACCCCAGCACCATGTGATTCGAGTCATGCTTGCGGATCTCAGCATGGGAGACTTTGTGGAGCTGTTCGACGATTTCGCCAAGCAGCGCCTCCGCATCAGCGAGGATGTCTTTTGAACCGGCCCGCGCAGGTAGCGGTCCGCCGGCCTTGACCGCCATGATCCAACGCGGATAGGTCAGCGAGCCATTCTCACGTAGATCTGAGAAAGAGGCGAAACTTGTTCCGTAGACGGTGTTCAGCTTCGCGATGTCGCCGCGATAGCGTTGCTCGAGAACGTCGAACAGTCGCTCGCGGCCGGGGCTTCCGGGCTCGTAGGAAAGGGTCTGGTTGATCCAAAGGTCTTCCCGCATGAACGACCCATAGCCGTAGTAGTAGCCGAGGATCCACGGATTGCCTTGATTGGGTGCGACACGTTTGGCGACCTCCTCGCTGACATACCGCTGATACTTGGCGCTGAAGACATCGGGACGCTTTTCACCGGGCTTTAGCTCGACCTGATGCTTGATCAATGGAACATGGATCGCGTAGGGAATCTTCGCTTCGCGGTAGACCTTGTCCGCCAGGTCGGCGTCAATGTTGCCGAAGCGAATGCGCTCAAGGCTGTAGGGTCCGGACCAGACGGAGTTGAAACCCAGTTCGCGCATCTTGCGGATGCCGTCGCGCATCCACTCTTCCTGGCTGCCGTCGTAAGCGAATGTGATAGCGCCCTCCGACATGCTCGTGATCGGATGACTGACGCCGATGCCAAAAAAGCCGTGCCCGTCGGGAGTGACCAGCCACCAGCGATCGTTGATTCGCTCGGTGTGGAAGAACCCGGTTCGTTCGCCCTTGATATCGAGGAATCCGCCGTACCGATCGAGCTCTTGTCCGTGGGCTGTACCAGGCAGAAGCAGAAGCGTGAAGCACAGGACTACGGATTTGATCGGATGCAAGGTTCCCATCGGGCTCGGGGGGTTCTTGGGTCGACGGAGGTTGTTTCGCGCCTCGGGCTGTTCGACCACCGTAGGGCCGTCGTTCTGAGTCTTGGCCCGCCTTGTGAGCCCGATTCTCACACCATTGTCCCGTGGCGCTGATCCAGTTTGCAAATCGGGTTGGTCCAATGGATCGGCAGAGGCATTCAACGCATTCACCCGTTGCGCCGCGACTACGAGATAGCGGAGCCGCCCACGGATTTCTCCGAGAATCGGGTGACGGTCAATCGATTACCGACCGGAGGCAGCTCTCCTGAATACGTATCCTATTTGACCGCGACCGCTCGGACGCGGGTATGCCTTGCCTTGCCCATCGGACCATCTACGGTGACCGTCACCACATACTCGCCTGGCTTGTCGTACGTATGGATTGGATGTTGTCTTGTCGAACTCTTGCCGTCCCCAAAGTCCCAGTGCCATGACTCAATCTCACCATGCGACATATCTTGAAAGGCCACTAAGCGGCGGTTCATGTCGATGACTTGGAAACTCCAAGCCGCTTCCGGCGCATCGCGGAATCGCTCCTCCAGCGGCATTAACCGGAAAGCCACCATTTTGTCGGCATTTCCGATCATCTCCTGCGTGTGGGAGAGACTGTAGAACCCGGTGTAGTCCCGATTGTCCGGCTTGTTGACGTCGTCGTAGTCGAGAATCGCCCAAGACATTCCGATGGTCTCGCTCTCAACTAGCTGCGAAACGATTGCGCGTGCCGGGTCAGCCGGGGCGTGGTCGAACGGTGTGATCCAGAATTCGAGAGTTAGGCTGCCGCTTTCGCCGGCCTTGAAGTCATAGGAATACGCTGCATTGGCCCACGGCAGGTCCTTGGCCCAAGGCTGACACCCCCATACGAAATTCCAGTCCTGACCCTCGTGAGGCGTATTGATGTGGTAGTTCTGCGCGTGGATGCCCTGCAGGCCGAAGTACGCTTCCATCGGAGTTAGTGACTTGTTCGGATGCCAGCGCGAAATAAACGGCCCGCCCGATAAATCACCATCGACCACGAGCTCGAAAATGTCGTTGTGACGGTTGGCAAGCGCGAAATCCCAGTAGTCGTCGTACGCCTCGTAGAGAAAGTAGAGCCGGTTGATCCCCTTAACCCAGCCGACCTTGACCGAGATATCGAGACTCTTCGGATCGGCCTTCGATCCGGGGTTGATCACTACGTCCCGAAGCTGGTCCGTACCGATTGCATACGAGTCCGGAACGATCTTCCAATCTTCGGTCCGCCCGTCAATGCGTGGGATCGCGTCGGCGGGAAACTGAAAGATCTCGAATTCGATTTCCGGCCGCTCAAGCGCGAACCCAAGACTCCCGCACAGCAAAACTAAAGCCACACAACGCATAGAGGTTCTAGCGTAGCCCAGACAAACTGCGCCGAGCTTGTGTCACGGCCTTGTCGTTCAATTTACGAACCAATGCGCTTGGGGTCAAATAAGTAACCTGCCTTCAGTATTTTATAGGGGATCTAGTATCGGCTTTGCGAGCAACCACGCGCCATGTTGCGCGCCGGTTTACTTTCGAGCATTGCACTTTGCGTTGCATACATGGGAGCTCCTTCCACAGCCCTGCCATGGAAAACACTCCGGAAAACTCATCGCGAAGGTCAGCTGACGCCCGCCAAGCCAGCCGTCGAGGGCCCTGAGCCGAGCGACACACCCTGAATCGCATTGGACGACAAGCTTACCGGCTTCGGTGTCCGCGTTCAGCAATCCGGCACCGAATCCTTCATCACCAAGTACCGGCACTGGCAAGGGCGGGTGCAAAGCATCCAGCAAGCTCGTCGTCATCGGACGATACGGGCGCACCGAGCCGCAGGGCATGCCGACCTTGGTGCACGCCTTCGCAGACTCCGTTGCGGCCAATCCCGGCCGGAATTCCAGCAATGCCCGATGCCGCGGACCGCTATCGATAACCGGGAATCCGGCCGTGAGTCTGGACCAAGCGCTGGGGAACGGCCCGACCCACCAACCGCCGGACAGGGAACCGCCCCGGAAGTGACCCGTCGCGATCCGGAGCCGTGGGAAACTCCGGCTCGGCCCGACGGCTCAAAAGACCCAGGCCTTCCGCTGCTCTTAGCGCCAGGGGCGCGGGAACGGCGGTTGCCGTGCGAGCGGTCGAGCCACTCCCGCTGGCGGGATTCGCGGACGGGCCGTTGCGCCGAACTTTGGCGCATGGCGGCGATAGGCAAGGGTTGTGCCGCGACCTCGCTTCCGGCGAACTTGCATCTCGCCGGTTGAATCTGTTCGCGAGCGTCGCTATGATCAAAGGACATCCTAGAAGCCGGAACCCCCGGAAGCGCTAGAGGAGATTCGCATGGGCCCACTTGGCATGGGTGAGATCGTAGTCATTTTCGTCTTGGCCCTGTTGATTTTCGGGCCGAAGAAGCTGCCCGAGCTCGGCAAGACCTTCGGCAAGGGCATGGCCGAATTCAAGCGTGCGTCCAACGAGCTCAAGACAACCTTCCAGCGCGAGATGGATAGCATCGAGCACGAGACAAAGGACGTGAAGACCCTTGCTAAGGATGTGAGCAAAGACATCAACACGAGCTACTACGACGACAGCGAGGACGACTACTACAGCGACTACGATTACAGTGGCAGCCCGGGCAAGTCATCTTCCTCCGGCGATTCAGCCAAGGCCTCTACGGAGGGTGACGGGGATGCTGGCCCGGAGCCGTCTCCTCAGGAGTCTTCGAACGGAAGCCCGGAGAGTCCTGTCGATTCGGGTGAGGCCGGTGCTAGCGATTCGACCTCGTCTCAGGCGGCGGGCAGCGCACCCGTGTCGGGCCTGCCGGATTCCGAAGAGGTCGTTGCGTCCAAGTCTGCCTGAACGGCGCCAGTCCACTAGGTTGGGAATCGAGCGACTGACGAGCGAGAACTGTATCGGTCCATGAGTTCGGAAGAAAAAGATCCCAAGACGGGCGATTCGGGTGCCGGCGACTCGCCAGATAGCGAGTCGAGTGCTAGTGGATCGACGGGATCGGAAGAATCCCCCGGCGACTCTTCGTTCTACGACAACCCTTACCACGACGAATCGGATCACCTCTACGACGACCCCTATTCGAGCGAGCCGGCCGGGAGCGAGGCCGGCGGATCTTCGCCCGACGCGCCGCGAGGAGGGGAGTCCGGAGCCGGAGCAGCAGCCCCGCCTCCGCCGCCCGACGGTGGGGACGGCGATGACGGCGATGGCGGCGATGACGGTGATGACGGTGTTGACGACGACATGGCGCGCATGTCGTTCCTCGAGCATCTCGAGGAGTTGCGGACACGGATCCTTCGAGCCTTGGGTGGGCTGCTGGTGGTATACCTGCTCTGTCTCGCGTTTGCCAAGGATCTTCTGACCGTCGTCTTGACGCCCTTTTACGCCGCCGTCGAAGGATTCACTACCAAGTCGGGTGACGCGATCAAGATCATCAACATTCGCCCGCTTGAGCAGTTCCAGGTCATCTATATCAAAGTGCCGCTCATCGCGGCGATATTTCTCGGTGCCCCGTGGCTGATGTACCAGGCTTGGCAGTTCATCGCTCCAGGCCTATACAAGAAGGAAAAGCGCTGGGCCGCGCCGTTCATATTCATTACCGCCAGCCTGTTCATCCTCGGTGGAGCGTTCTGTTACTTCGTTGCACTGCGAGTCACGCTTCAATTCCTGCTGACCCTCTCGCTCGATCAAGTCGAGCCGTACATCTCGGTAAGCGAGTATCTCAACCTCTTCATCATTCTCGAGATCGGCCTTGGCTTGGTCTTCCAACTGCCGGTCCTGATCTTCTTCTTCACATTGCTGCGCCTGACGTCGCCGCAATTCCTCCTGCGGAACGTCCGGTACGCCGTACTGATCATGTTCGTGGCCGCAGCCATCATCACGCCGACCGGCGACCCGCTGACGATGACGTTGTTCGCTGGGCCGATGATCCTGCTCTACTTTGTCGGTATCGCCGCGAGCTGGCTACTTGTTCTGCGCAGGGATGGCCGGAAGCTGCCTTGGCTGCGGATTCTTCTCTCGCTGGTAGTCTTCCTTGCGGTCATTGCGGGCATGATCGTTTACCTGCACCTGTACCAGGGATATGTATTCAGTTCCGAGTTTCCGTGGTTCGTGAAGGAACTGGTTCCTTCAGCCCCGTAGCGAGCGTCCTTCGACTCGGGACGGCTAGCTATTGCACCGTCGCGACAACGGTTTTCGAAGCGTAGCTATCCGCGACATACGAATCCAGGATTTCGATGAACTCCGCCACGATCCGGTCGCCTCGCAGCGTCCGATGGAGCCGGCCGTCGACGTAGACCGGTGCGACGGGCTCCTCGAAGGTTCCAGGCAGCGAGATGCCGATGTGCGCGTGCTTGGATTCGCCGGGCCCGTTCACGACGCAGCCCATGACAGCCACGTTCATCGTTTCCACGCCCTGGTAGCGGCTCTTCCAATCGGGCATCCGATTCCGCAGGTACGCTTGGATTTCTTCCGCCATCTCCTGGAAGAAAGTGCTGGTCGTCCGGCCGCAGCCCGGGCATGCAGTGACTTGAGGGGTGAAGTGCCTGATCTCGAGGGACTGGAGCATCTGCTTGGCGACCTCGACCTCCTCGCACCGGTCTCCGTCGGGGCTCGGAGTCAACGACACTCGGATCGTGTCGCCGATACCCTCTTGCAGTAGAACGGCCATCGCGGCGGTCGACGCGACGACTCCCTTGGTCCCCATCCCGGCTTCGGTCAACCCCAGATGCAGCGGGTAGTCGCAGCGACTCGCCAGCATCCGGTACACGGCGATGAGGTCTTGCACGTTTGAAACCTTTGCGCTGAGGATGATCCTGTCGTGTCCGAGACCGTAGCCTTCAGCAGCCTCGGCGGAGCGCAGCGCGCTAAGCACGATCGTCTCGTACATTACCTCCGCAGCAGTCCATGGCTCCGCGCGTCTGGCGTTCTCGTCCATCTGGCTCGTCAGAAGCTGCTGGTCCAAGGATCCCCAGTTCACGCCGATCCGCACGGGCTTCTCGTGTTCGACCGCAGCCTCGATCATCGTCCGGAAGTTGTCGTCGTGTCTCTTGCCGATGTTCACGTTGCCCGGGTTGATCCGGTACTTCGACAGGGCACGCGCGCATTCGGGGTACTTCCGCAGCAGGATATGGCCGTTGTAGTGGAAGTCGCCGACGATTGGAGCGTCGCATCCGAAGTCGCGCAGTGTCCGGGCGATCCGAGGCACTGCTGCGGCGGCCTTGTCATGATTCACCGTGACACGGACGAGCTCCGATCCCGCGCTGGCGAGGGCCAGAACCTGATTCACCGTGGCCGCAGTGTCGGCCGTGTCGGTGTTGGTCATCGACTGCACAACGATCGGGTTCGGCCCCCCGATCCGGACAGGTCCGACGGTGCAGGTGGCTGTGCGCTTTCGGCAGATTGCCATTGCGGGAACGCGGGCCTGCCCGCGACTCCGATCGTAGCAAGGCCCGTGTGCTCTTCAGCGAACCAGAGCGAGCGTTAGCCAAGGCACGTAGGTGATCAGGAGGACTCCCCCGAGCAGGATGAGCAGGAATGGCAGTATCGACCGGTAGACCGTTGTCAGAGGTTCCCCAAAGCGGTAGGACGACAGGAAGAGGTTCAGGCCTACCGGCGGCGTCAGGTAGCCGAGTTCCAGGTTGGCGAGAAAGATGATTCCCAGGTGAACCGGATCGATGCCATAAGCCTCCCCCATCGGCGCGATCAACGGGACGACGACGAGGATCGCGGAGAAGATGTCCATCATGCAGCCCACCACGAGGAGCAGCGCATTCAGGACGAGGAGGAACACGTACTTGGATTCGATGTGCGACTGCACCCATTCCAGCGCATGATCCGGAATCTGCGCGTCGATCAGGTAGTTCGTGAATCCCAGCGCCACTCCCAGGATGAGCAGCACGCCGCCGACCAACGTCGCGCATTGCGCACCCACGGCAGGCAGCCTGCTACGGATCGGCAGGTCTCGATACACCAGGCACTCGACAACGAATGCGTACAGCACCGTTAGGGCGGCCGCCTCCACGAGCGTCACGATGCCTCCGAAGATGCCGCAGATTACGACGAATGGCAGCAGCAGCTCCCACTTGGCCTCGGCGACTGCGGCCCGTGCTTCGGCCGCGTCGAACGCTCGGCGTTCGCTCTGCGCTGCATGTCCGTGGCGCACGCCCCAAAGCGCCACGAGGCAGACTAGCAGGACTCCCGGCAGGAGCCCGCCCAAGAACAGGTCGTTGATCGGCGTCCTTGAGTACACGCCGTAGAGGATCACGGCGAGGCTGGGTGGGAACAGCAGGCCGATAGAGCCAGAAGCGGTCACAAGACCAAGCGAGAATCTGCGCGAGTAGCGCGATTTCACGAGGACTGGCAAGAGCAGTCCTCCTAGCGAGAGGATGGTAACGCCCGAGGCTCCCGTGAAGGACGTAAAGAATGCGAATGCGAGTGCGGTCGAAACGGCCAGCCCTCCCGGCAGCCAGCCCACCAGCGCTGAGAACACGCGGACTAGCCGCTGGCTGGCCCCTCCCTCGGCAAGAATGTACCCTCCTAGCGTGAAGAGGGGAATTGCGGGCAGCAGCGGCTGACCCGACAACTGGTACGCAGCCAAGGGAACGGCCGTCACTGGGGTGTACTCGAACCAAAACATCAGCGCCGCGAGCCCGCCAATCAAGGCGAAGATCGGCAGGCCGAGAATTGCCGCTACGAGGAGCCCGAGAGCGCAGTACTGCAGGATCGGCAATTCGCCGAGCGTCTCCCAGAAGGCAAGCGCAACCGGCACCGAGACACCGGCTGCCGCAATAGCCCGCCCGACAAGGGAATCCGAGCACTTCCAGACCATGCGCAGGCCGATAGCAGCGAATCCGGGCACCATAGCGAACACGAATAGCCAAACCGGCAAGCCGAACGCCACGATGTCGCCGGCCTCGCGCTCCACGGACGCGAATGTCCATGATCCGTACGCGAGGCAAGTGCAAACGGCGGCGCCGACTGCGGACGTGAAGATCCGAGCGGGCTCTTTCAGCCGCCCGGGCAGAAAGGTTGCCGTCGAGAGAGCGAGAAGGCGGCCGTCCCGAGCGGCCAGAGCCCCTCCAGCCATCGCGACGAGCAATGTGAAGTGCTGCACTAGGGGCAGCGACCCCGGAATCAAGTTCCCGACACCTGCTAGTCGACCTACGCCTTCCGCTAGGGGGAGCAGCGCGATCAGCGCCAGCAGCAGCGCGGCGACTCCGTCCTCGAGCCTGTTCCACGGCCGGATCGTGCCATTGGAGGATTCCGTCGGTGTCGCGGCTGGCCCTGGCATCTTCCGGAGATCCTCGCAGTCTTCCTGTCCGGCTTAGACCGGACCCATTCCAGAGTATCGGATGACCGCTCCGGCGCCGGGCTTGATTCTGGAACCGGCCATGCCCCTCGATCGACGCATCGAGACGCTCGTTCGGACCGGCTGCATGCGTTGGTCTCGACAGGCTCGCTGGCATAGGCTGAATATATGAATGATTCGGCTTGGGAATCTGTCCGCTCGCTCTTCCCGGTCTTGAATACTTGGGCCCATTTGAACTCGGCCGCGTTCGGCCCCACGCCGTCCACCGCAATCGAGGCAATGAATGACCACTTCGTCGCGCGGGACGAGCACGCCTCTCTCGACTTCCAGGGGTGGTTCGAACGCTTGGACCGGATTCGCGGGAAGATTGGTCGGCTTATCGGCGCGGACGCCGCAGACATCGCATTCTGCCCGAACGCGGCGTCCGGCCTTTCGTGGCTGTTGCAGGGGATCGAATGGCGCCCGGGTGACGAGGTCCTTGGGCTGGATCACGAATTTCCCAACAACCTGTACGCACCTCTCCTGCTCGATGCCAAGGGCGTCCGGTTCCGTCCGTTGGCTACGCCGCACGCTCGGTTCGACCCGGGGTTGATTCTCGATGCGATCAGGCCTAGCACACGCCTAGTCGTGATCAGTTCGGTAAATTATTCCAATGGGTTGCGGGCGCCACTTGATGCGTTGTCTTCAGAGTTGAGAAGCCAAGGCGTGCTGCTCTGCGTCGACGCGACGCAGAGCGTCGGAGCGCTCCGCCTCGACCTCCGAGAGGTGCCAGCCGACTACCTGATCGTTCACGGCTACAAGTGGATGATGGCACCCCCCGGGGCTGGCTTCGTCTACGTGCCGGCCGAAACCAGAGCATGGCTGCCCCCGAGCATTGTCAGCTGGCGCAGCCACAGGGCATGGCGGGATTTCGAGTGCCTGCACCACGGCCGCCCCGAACTGCCGTCGGAAGCGGCCGTGTTCGAGGGCGGGGTACAAGGCTTCGCCTTGCTGTTTGCACTCGAGGCCTGCGTCGACTTGATTCTCGATTGCGGGCCCGAAGCGATCGAGAGGCGCATCCTCGGCTTGGCAACCGAATGCCGCGAGATCCTGCGCGCGCACGGCGGGATGACCGCTGCAAACACTGACGAGCCCTGCGATTCGCCCATCGTCACCGCGTCGTTCACCGACCGCGATCCGGTCCGGCTGCAGGAGGAATTGAAGGCCAGGCGTGTCGCGGTGTCCGTCCGCAAGGGAAGCCTGCGGGTCTCCCCGCACTTCTTCAACAGCAGGGACGACCTCCAACGGCTGTCCGATGCGCTAGAAGCTTGAAGTTATATATTAATCAAATATGTTTAAATCACTGATAAAGTTAATATTAGAGAATGGAATCGAATCGTCGACCAAAAGGGGTCTCCAATCGATGCGCTCAAGTGCGTCGCTTATCTTTCGCGTGCCCTCCCGCAAGGCTTGGGCAAGTGGCCCGCGAGCCCGCCTGGCATAAACTGCACACAGCGGCTGCAGGCGACCGTCTGGTGTCCTCGGCACAATCGCATCGGCGGCCGTCCGGGCTGCTTCCCGAAGCAGCAGGGCAAGTGGTGCGGACGCCAGCCGCGGCATGTCGCAGCCCGCGACAAGGCACCGAGGGGCCCGGGCGTGCTCCAGTGCCGAAACGATCCCTCCAAGCGGGCCCGCGCTTGCGAAGAGATCGGGAATCGCAGAAAGCCCGAGGCTTTCGTATTCACCTGGGCGCCCGACGAGGGTTACGGTCGGTACATGGGCGCGTAAGGCATCGGCGACGTGCAGGACCATCGCGCGCTCGTCGATCTTGTAGAGTGCCTTGTCAGAACCGAACCGAGAACTCCGGCCGCCAACGAGGATGAAGCCCTCCGCGCCGGAGTCCAGGTCATCGCGTCCGAGCCCCACGCGCGCATCATAGTCGATGCTTGCGGCTGGCTGTCGAAGGGGCTCCGCAAGGGGTGCGGTCGCGGCAGCCGATGCCCTCCAGTGAACCGAGACGGATCATCCGGCAAAGCCTGGCAGGGACACGCCCGGTTTTCCGCTCTCTTCGAGTTTGTTGTCTTGCATCTCCCGCAGCTCAAGCGAGATACCGGTTGCAATCCATTCTCAGACTTGCGAGACTGTGCCACGAAAGGAGGCATTGCACATGTCGGAGATTCGACAGCATTCCAAATTCTTCCATTGGGCCGCAGTTGTCTCGGCGGCGGTATTCCTCGTCGGTGCGGCCTGTTCCGGCGGCGAAGTTGGTCCGAGGCAAGGCACCCCCGAGTGGTACATGCAGGCCGCCAAGGACAATTTCGCTATCCCGGACTATACGAAGACAGTCCAGCAGCTCAAGGAGGCGATGAAGGCAGAGGGCGAGGCGGGCACTGAGGCTGCCGTGTGGCGTTTCGTGCTCACCGGAGGCTTGGCGCTCGGCTACGATGAACTCGCTGACGCTTACGTCAAGGGTGTCGAAGCAAACGATGCCATGGCCGATGCGTTTCAGCCATCGATCAGCGAATACCGGCGTCGAACCCGCATCAATGCGATTCAATTCGCCGAGGGGGTCGGAGCGATCAAGAACCTTGTCGAATCCCAGGAAACGGTCGCTCTCGACGTGCCGATGCCTTCGGGAAACGGCAGTGCGTCGCCGATTCTAGGCAGCGTCGAAATCGGAAACAAAGTCGACAGCCAGATCACCGCGATGGAGGACCAGACAATAACGCGGGGAATTTTCACGTTGCTCTCGACCCTCACCGGCGGAAGGGAGTTCTCTAAGCTGTCCCAGGAGGCCGAGGCTGGCCCGATTCAAGCCTCGTCCGACGAGGTGAGCTTCGGCGTGGCGCGGACCCTTCTGGACGTGGCGATCATGTTCGACCGCGAGGGCCTGAACGATCCGAAGGTGCGTGCGCACATCCTCAACATGGCTCAGGAGTGGAGTGAGCCCCAGCTGGAAAACGAGAAGTTCGCCGAGGCCGCCGAAGAGTTCAAGTTCGATATCGAGAATGAGAGGCGCGACATCGAAGGCAAGCGGCGGATCAAGAAGGACGACTAGCGCTCGCGCCGCCACTCTCGGTTGCTAGCGCTTTGCTGGCGATTGCGCATGGCCGCCGGCGTTGCCTTGGGCGGCTGGCGGCAACGGATCTGCAGCGCCGAGCCTCCACGCCGGCGCATCTGCTGGCACAATGGGCGTGTTATGCGCCGATGGATGCTTCGTGTGTGGACGTGCTTGGTCTCCCTGCCGCTCTTGGCGGCGGCCAGCGACGATCCGAACGTGGTCGTGATTCTAGCCGACGATCTGGGCTTTGGCGACGTTGCCTATCTGAACCCCCAATCTCGAATCCCGACGCCGAACCTGGACGCGCTTGCGCGGAATGGTATGGCGTTTGCCAACGCGCACACTCCGTCGGGAGTCTGCACGCCGACTCGGTACGGCCTGCTCACGGGGCGCTACGCCTGGCGGACAAGGCTGAAGAGCGGCGTCTTGAATGGATACGGAGAGCCGCTGCTGGCACCTGACAGGCCAACGATCGGCACATTCCTTGGCGCGCACGGTTACCGCACCGCCATCGTTGGGAAGTGGCACCTCGGCTTAGGGTTTGCCAAGACTGGATCTGGAGACTTCGACTTTGCACGGCCGGTTTCGGATGGGCCTCATACCCACGGATTCGACGAGTCGTTCGTCATTCCGGCATCGCTCGATTTCCCCCCGTACGTCTATATTCGAGATGGCAAGATCACCGGTTTCCCTCTGGGACGCCAGCCGCAGCTGGCGTTTCCGCGCTTCATGCGGGCGGGCGAACTCGCGACCGATCTTGATCCGAGCGACGTCCTGGACGAACTGGTGCGGCAGTCGGCCGCCTTCATCCAGCGGCAAGCGCGCGAGGGTCGACCCTTCCTCTTGTACCTGCCCCTGACCGCGCCGCACAAGCCGGTCTGGCCCGCCGAGCGGTTCCGCGGGAGGACGGAACTTGGCCCGTACGGTGACTTCGTAGTCCAGGTCGATGAGACCGTCGGCAGTGTTATGAAGGCGATCGACGAAGCGGGCGTCCGCGAGAGTACGCTCGTGATCTTCACATCCGACAACGGGTCGTTCATGTATCGGCTCAGCGGAGTGTCGGAACCGGATCACACCGGCGACGAGACGATCCAGGCTTACCGCTCGACAAATCACACCGCCAACTACGTGTACCGGGGTACGAAGGCCGATATTTGGGAAGCCGGCCACCGGGTGCCGTTCTTCGTGCGCTGGCCCGGAGAGATCGAGCCCGGCATTGTTCGGCGCGAGACCGTGTGCATAACCGACGTGTTCGCGACGCTGGCCGCACTCGTCGGTGCAGAACTGCCCGAGGACGCGGCGGAGGATAGCTTCAGCCTGTTGCCGCTGCTTCGCGGTAGGACATGGGACCGTCCTCGCGCCCCTGTGATCCACCATTCGTCTCGCGGCATGTTTGCGATCCGAGACGGCAGGTGGAAGCTGATCGCAGGGAACGGGTCAGGGGGCAGGGAAAAGCCCGCTGGGAAGCCCTTCGGGAGACCTTATCAGCTATACGACCTAGAGGCCGATCCGTCCGAGAGACGGAACTTGTACGACCGGAATCCGATAGTTGCCGAGCGCTTGGAGCAAGCCCTGGAACGGATTAGAGCCCGCGGCCGAAGCCGCTGATGCTCCGGTACGCTCGCTTGACATCAGGACAGGATCTTGCCCGGATTGAGGATTCCTGCCGGGTCCATCGCTGCCTTGAGGGCCCGCATCACGGCGACGCCCTCGCCATGCTGGTCGACTAGGGCCGCTTTCTTGCCGATTCCGATTCCGTGCTCGCCACTGCACGTGCCCCCCAGCGCGATCGCCCGATCGATCATTTGCTGGTTCGCGACACCGGCTCGATCCATCTCCACTTCGTCAGTTGGATCGACCAGGAAGATTGCGTGGAAGTTGCCGTCTCCAACGTGCCCTAGGATCGGCGCGACCAAGCTGGCTGCCGCGACATCGGCGTGCGTCGCGGCAATGCACTCCGCAAGTCTGGAGATTGGGACGCACACGTCGGTGACCCATCCGTACGATCCGGGTCGCAGCGCCTTGATGGCGTAGTAGGCGTGATGGCGCGCATGCCACAACTTGTCCCGATTCTCTCGCTCGGGAGTCCATTGGAAGTCCCCGCCGCCGTGGTCGGATGCAATCTCCCCCGCTCGCTCGGCCTGCTCGGCCACGCTCGCCGGAGTGCCGTGGAATTCGAGAAAGAGTGTGGGTGCCGTTTCGCAGGCCAGCTTCGCGTACTTGTTGACGGCGCGCATGGAAGACTCGTCTAGCAGTTCGCAACGTGCGACCGGTATTCCAAACTGCAGGATTTCGATGACGGTTTCCACGCATTCCTCGATACCGGGGAAGTGACACACGGCGGCCGATATGGCCTCGGGAAGAGGATACAGCTTCAGCTGCACCTCGGTGATCACCCCGAGGGTGCCTTCCGATCCCAGCATTAGCTTGGTGAGGTCGTAGCCTGCCGAGGATTTCCTGGCGCGGCCGCCTGTGCGGACGGTCCGGCCGTCGGCGAGGACGCAGGTCAGGCCGAGGACGTTTTCGCGAATCGTTCCGTAGCGCACGGTGGTGGTGCCGGAAGCGCCGGTGGCGGCCATTCCGCCAACCGACGCGTCGGCGCCGGGGTCCACTGGCAGCCACAACCCGTGCTTTTCCAAGTGGTGGTTGAGTGCGAGGCGACGGATCCCGGCCTGCACTCGGCAATCGAGATCGTCGACCTGCAGATCCAGCACTCGGTCCATCCGGGACAGGTCGACGGAAATCCCTCCGCACGTCGCTTGCACGTGGCCGTCGACAGCCGTGCCGGCGCCGAACGGAATGACTGGCAGCGAGCGAGAATGGCAAATCTCGAGAACGGAAGAGACTTCTTCATTCGTCAAGGGAAAGGCAACTGCGTCGGGTGCGGCAGGGGGATGGAATGATTCATCGCGGGCGTGACTTTCGATGTCATATGCCGATGTCGAGAGCCGCTCGCCCAGCAGGGCCGCTAGTTCATTTCGGGCGGCTTCGAATCCTGAGCAGGAAGTTTCCATACAGAGCCATCGTAGCGATCTCGCACCTCGTGCCACGACTTCCGGTGGCTTGTTAAGATGGCGTGCCGACATGGATCACGCAAGAATGTTCTCGCTCGAAGGCCGGACTGCACTTGTTGCCGGCGCCAGTCGCGGCATCGGATTGGCGACCGCCAAGACCATCGCCTCCCTTGGCGCGCACGCGGTGCTAGCCGCACGCTCCGAGGATGCCTTGGAGGAGGAGGCTGCGAAGCTCCGGAGTGCCGGCCTGTCCGCCGAGGCGATTCGACTGGACATCACCGACGACGACTCCATCGATTCCGCCGCTGCGGCCTGTGCCGATGCCGACGTTCTCGTGAACGTGGCCGGGACCAACATCCGCCGACGGTTCCAAGATTACACTCGCGAAGAGTACGAGCTCATCATGCAGACCAATCTGCACGGTATCGTGCGCTTGACGCGCTTGGTCGGCGGACGGATAGTCGAACGGGGCAGGGGCGGGAAGATCGTGAATATCGGCAGCTTGATGTCAGTGCTCGGACTGCCGTACCTTTCGGTCTACGCAATGACGAAGAGCGCTCTCGCCGGCTTGACCCGAGTCCTCGCCGCGGAATGGGCGCATGCTGACGTGCAGGTTAATTGCATCGCCCCGGGCTTTATTCTCACCGACCTGAACCGAGACATGTGGGCGCCGGCCCACATGGCGGAATGGTTGCGCTCGGTCCAGTCCAACCCTCGACTGGGAACGCCCGACGACATCGCCGGGCTGGCGGCGTTTCTCGCCAGCCCCGCTGCCGACTACATTACTGGACAGGTGATTGCGTCGGACGGCGGCTACACCACCACCGCCAATTGGCCGTTCGAGCCGCTGGCCTGATTGCCGCGACCCGCTAGACAGTCTCGCCGCGGACGAGGTCCTCGACGGATTCTCGCTTCCTCACGATACGGAAAGTCTCTCCGTCGACGAGGACCTCGGCGGCTCTCGGTCGGGAGTTGTAGTTCGACGACTGCACGAAGCCGTACGCGCCTGCGGTCGCGACCGCCAATAGGTCCCCTTGGTCGCACGGACCTAAGTCGCGCCCCTTGGCCAGGAAGTCGCCACTCTCGCAAACCGGTCCGACGACGTCGCACCGGGTCGTCGGACCCTGCCGGCGCCGCGCTGTGAGAATCTCGTGGTGCGCTCTGTAGAGTGCGGGTCGGATCAAGTCGTTCATCGCTCCGTCCACGACCACGAAGGTCTTCCGTCCGGCTGGCTTCCGGTACAGCACTTTGGTCAGCAGCACACCGGCCTGCCCCACGATCGACCGTCCGGGCTCGAGTCCGAGGCGAAACCCTGTCCCGCTCAATGCCTTGCAGAGCATTCGGCCGTAAGCGCTGATCGAGACGCTCGCTTGACTAGCTTCATAGCCGACGGCCAAGCCCCCTCCAAGGTCGATCGAACGGATCGCAACGCCCGCGTCACGTAGGCGCACAGCTAGCGAGAACATCTGGCTTAGAGTGTCCCGGAACACGCCAATGTCGAATATCTGCGAGCCGATATGGCAGCTCACGCTCGTGAAACGCAACGGTGACCAGCGATCGTGGTCGATGTACAGCGACTCGGCTTCCTCCAGCGGGATACCGAACTTGTGCTCGGTGAGGCCGGTCGCTATGTACGGATGGGTCTTGGCGTCGATGTCCGGGTTGACGCGAAGGGCCACCGCCGGGGCCGCCCCGGACTCTCGACAAATGTCCCGCAGGAGATCGAGTTCCTGCGCAGACTCGCAATGGAAGGCTCCGATACCTTGCTCCAACGCGTATCGCAGTTCCGAACTGGTCTTGCCGGCACCCGAGAAAACCACTTTCGCCGGATCGCCGCCTGCTTTGAGGACGCGGTATAGCTCGCCGCCGGAAACGATGTCGAATCCGGCTCCTTCTGATGCCAGCAGTGCCAGTACGGCAAGAGATGAGTTCGCCTTGACGGCATAGTGGATTTGGTGGGGGATGCCGGCGAGCGACACCTCGTATCCGCGAAAGTTCTCCCGGATCGCCCGGGCCGAATACACGTAGGCAGGGGTTCCGGAAACCTTCGCGACACCGTGTAGCGAAACGCCCTCGCAGTGGAGCGTATCCTGACGGTAATGAAATCCCTGCAGTGGCATCGGTTCGCTTTCCGGATCCGCGTCACTCTGTGACGCGCAGGACAACTGCCGTGCGGTCGTCACCTTGCGGGCACCCTTCGCAGAAACTTCCCACGCCATCGAACAATCGCTCCAGAATCTCCTGGGCCGATGCGTCGCGAAGCCCTCCAAGGACATCCCTTAGACGCTCGTCGCCGTAAAATTCCCCCTGGCCGTCGAGGCTCTCGCTGAACCCATCCGACACGCTGACGGCGAAGTCTCCCGGCTCCAATTCAAGCGCTACTTCCTCGTACTCGGTGTCTTCGAAGAGGCCGAGAGGAATGCCCTCCAGGCGGACCGTATCGAGCTGGCTCCCCCTGAAAACATAGGGGAGCGGCATTCCCGCCCCAGCCATCACGAGCCGGCGCTGCGGGGCGTCCCAGGTAAGGAAGTGAGCTGCGAGAAATCGGTTCTCGACCTTGCGGCGGTGGAGAGAGTTGTTGACTCGTCCGAAGGTAGCTCCTGGCGCCAGACCGGAATCCGCAGCCGTACGAATCAAGCCGCTCGCCAGCGCGGCGTACAAAGCGGCGGCGGCTCCCTTTCCACTTACATCGGCGTTCAGGATCCCGATCGCGTCCCCGCGGTCATAGAAGTCGTAGAAGTCGCCAGAGACTACCGATGCGGGCTCGTTTCTTGCGGCGATTTCAATTCCCATCGCGCGAAGGCTCCCGACTGGGAGCATGTGCCTCTGCAGTGCGCGTGCTGCAACCAGATCCCCCTCCAGGCGCGCTTCGCTGCGCACCTTGTCTTCGTAAAGGCGTGCGTTCTCGATGGCCGTAGAAATCTGCGGGGCGAGCAACATCAGGGTGTGCATGTCGTCTCTGCTGAAGCCCGCGCGATGGACGCACTCCAGGTCGAGAACCCCTATTAACTCGTTCTTGAGGATCAGCGGGACCGAGACTTCCGAACCGATGCCCGGCATCGATGCGATGTAGCGCGGATCCCGGCTTGTATCGTCTACCAAGACAGGCTCGCGGGTGGCAGCGGCGCTGCCCACAAGGCCTCGACCGATCTCGATGTCCCTCCACTGGACCCGCTCTTCGAACTTGACGCCGAAGTAGTGCTTGAGAACGGGACGCTGCGGGTCCTTCAGGTAGATCGCGAGCACGTCGTAGCGGATCATCGTCCTTACGAGTGTTGAGATTTCTTGGAGCAGGTCGCCGAGCTGCAGAATGCTAGAAAACTCGTGCGCGATCTGCTGCAGGGTGCTCAGTATCGAATGCTGCTTGGCTTGCGCGTGGTAGAGCTGAGCGACATCGATCGCTAGGGAGAAGCGGGATGCCACCAGTTCCAGCAGGTCCGACACGCGGCTGTCAAATGCGTTCGGATCGGCGGATTGCAAATCGAGAACCGCGACGAGGCGACCGCGCGCGACCAGCGGGACCGCCAATTCGCTGCGCACCGAGTCGACCACCTGCAGATACCCTGGCTCCCGGCCTACGTCATCAACGCGCACCGTAGCAAGCAAGCTCGCGGCTCTGCCCGTGAGACCTTCTCCGACGGGGACGCGGAGGGTCCGCACCAAGTCTGCCGAATAGCCGACGGCGTGGGCGACCCGCAACTCCGCGTCCTCCGTCGGAACCAAGACAGAGTACATTTCGTAGTCGACGATCTTGCGGACAAGGCTCGCAAGCGCTTCCATCAAGGAGTCGAAGTCAAGCGTGTGCGTGGCCGCTGCCTCGGACGCTTCGAGGAGGATCTCTATCTTGGTGTTCGGGTCATGGCCCGTGTCGATGGGCGCGCTACGCGAGACGTTGCCGGCCATTTTGGCACCATCGATCCGGGGTTGGGACGGGCCGTGCAAGTCGATTTGTGGGAGCGTGGATTCCAGCCGCCCGCTGCGGCACGGATCCTTCCGCGGTACCGATATCGGACTCGGCAAGACCGCAATGCGAATGAATCGCCAGTGACCCTACGGCTTCAGTCTATCACCGGCGTTAGGCGACGGCCGTTCCCGTGTCGAGCAGGGTACGCTCGGACACTGCGATTCGAGGAACGGACAGTTGTGCCATGCACCGGCCTTGGGTGCCCCCTAGCGGTATCCGGAAACGGCAAGCGCCAGCTCGCGTCCTGCTCCGATGCGCGTGGCTCCAGCGTCCAGCATCAACCGTGCATCGGATGCGGTTCGAATCCCGCCCGCCGCCACGACCTCCAGCTCGCCACCAACAGTGCGCCGCATCAACTCGATATCTCCGGTGTCGGCAACACAACCGTCGGAGCCCGTTGCCGACACTGCTGCGGCAGCTCCCGCGAGCTTGGCAACAACGCAGGCTTCGACCTTCTGGCGAGAGGTCAATAGCGGAAGTTCGAGTACGACGTTCAGGCGGGCACCGCGACACTTGGCGAGTTCTGCGACGGCTCGGATGTCGATGAATGCGGCATCGAGGTCACCGGATCGAAGTCCGCCGGTGTCGGCGACCATCCACAGTTCGTCGACGCCCAGCCGTAGCAAGCACTCGGCTTCACTGCACTTGGCCGGCGTGAGGGATGCGCCATTCGGGTAACCGACGACCGAGGCGACCTTCGTTACTCGGTTACTGAGCTCCCGAACTGCAAGCGCCGTCCAGCGAGGGGGTACACAGACTGACCGGAATCCGCCTGACTGGGTAGCCGAAAGGACTTCCTGGATCTCAGACTTGCTGGTGTCCGCCCTTGCCAGAGACAGGTCGACGAGTCCCCGCAAGCCATTTGGGCCAGAATCAGGTGAAGCGGTCGGCTGGTTGCTGCCATTGCAGCTGCAGGTGTGCGGAGCTGCGGCACCAACAACGGCCAACGCAATCTCTTCCGCCAGGGCGGCTCGTTCTCGGTCGGTCATGCCGAAGTCTCATTGTCCCCGTCAGCTGGGCAGCCTTGCAAGCGAGCGGGAGCCTGGTCCTCGGATCTGGACAGCGCTCCGTAATCCTGGCGCTCTTCCGGCTCTCTCTCCGCGCGATACGCATTCAGCCACTGAGCTCGTTCGTCAGTTCCTATCGGGCTGCCAATTTGACGGTCCAAGCAACTAGCGGATGATCCCAAACACGCCGTAGATCTTCAGCGACGCTTCGCCGGGAGGGCAGTGCACACCGATCCCCCTGCGCCGCTGCGGGAGGCCTCAGCCGACGACGAGTTCGCGGGCGCTCTTGTAGCGGATCGGGAGGGAAAGCCAAGCATTTGGTTGCAATCCTGTGATCCATCTGATTCAATGACCTGCAGACGAACGTTCGGTCTGGATCGCGTCGTCGCGTGGACGTCCCGAGCGCGTGGTGGCTTTACGTGGAACAGCGGCTCAAGAATCTCATCAAGCAGCTCGGTACGGCGATCGACGAATCGCTTTCTGAATCCGACGCGATCGAGGAGGTGATTGGCGAAATCAAGAAAGAAGGATACGACGTGTTGCTTGTGCTGGAGGCAACGATCGGCTTCAACCGAAGGTCAAGTGGCTCTACCGAAGGCAAGGCGACCACGGTCACTCACAAAGACCTAGACGCTAGCCTGACGGAACAGGATCAGAAGTTCCTGAAGGCGTTGAGCATTAGTTTGGACGAGTAGGCGGGGTGAAGGACCAAGCCTGGCAAGGGCCGGCGGGTCGTCCCAACGATTTCTCGCTACTGCCGAGTTCCATCCTCGCATCGTCAGACAAAACGGGACTTGTTCGTCCTGCCGGCTTGGCTTGAGATCGAATTGATCCTAGCCACCTCTGCGATGGCACTCGGAAATCTTGTCATATGCAATCTAAGTTCTGGCACGATGAAGCTACATAGTTTCTACAGCTCTATGCCGGTGTTCCGCTACTCAAGGCGGCTTGTTCAGCGGATTAATAACGATCAACTAACCCGGGTATTCTGAATTCGACCGCAACGGAAGACTCGTGTCAAACCGACTGAATTTCGCAGCCTGAGGGATTTGCTCGACTATGCCGGGACAGAGGATGTCTGGAACCAAGAGACGACCCCGAGTCGGGGATCCGGTACTTCGGCACGAGTCTCTTGGTCGACGGTCCGAAGAAAGATGATGGCGGTGTAGCAACGGCCGGGTGGGGTCGGATGCTCGTCGGCCTATTCCGCCACGACCACCGGTAGGGTTGAACGGGCAGAGTGCTGCCGCCCTCATCGGATTCCGGGCGAGGTGCTACAGGGTTTGGGTGACCTTCGAGAGCATTCGGGGGCGGTCCGGGTCGAGACCCTTGCTGGCAGCCAGATATGCTGCGAATAGCTGCGCGGGTACGATCGAGCGGATCGGTGTCAGCATGTCCGACGGGAAGCCGGGTGTCCGAGGGGTGGGGCCATAGAGTTCGATTCGATGCGAGCAGGGCAAATCGCCCAGAATCGACCCCGATCCGATTCCGATGGTGTCCACACGGCTGCCCGCCAATCGCGTGAAGAGCTTTCCAGTCTCGTGGAATGTCGGTCCCGGGGGGGTGAAGACGAAGACCGGGAATCCCTCGTCCACCATGGCTATCGGCCCGTGAGCGAAGTCCGCCCCGGAAAAGGCCGCAGCCACGACGTAATTCGTCTCCATGAGCTTGAGGGCGAACTCGAAGCTGTTCGCGTAGTTGAAGCCCCTTCCGATCACGACTGTGCGGGACATGTCACGGTAGTGCTGCGCCAGTTGCTGGACCTCGGTTTCGTGTTCCAGCTGCAATTGGACCGTGCTAGGAATCCCCCTAAGCACGTCATTGGGGATCTTTGCCCCGAGCGCTTGCGCCAGAAAATACAGCATCATGAGCTGCGCAGTGTAGGTCTTCGTCGCTGCGACGCTCGATTCGGGGCCGGCCCGAGTTGGCAGAACCACCTCGGCCAGCGTAGCGAGAGTGCTGCTGTCCTCGTTGGTAATTCCCACGGTATGTGTTCCAGCGCTCTTGGCGCACTCCAGATAGGCATTGACGTCCGTCGACTCGCCTGACTGGGAAATGCCTATGACCAAGGCGCCTGCCGGTAGCGACTGCTTGTGGTACAGGGTTGAAATCGAGGGAGCAGCCAGGATCGTCGGGATGCCGAGGGTGATTTCGAACAGATATCGCGCGAAGAGCGCGGCGTTATCCGAGGTGCCCCTCGCGACGACCACGATCATCGTTGGCCGACTTTCCGAGAAGCGCTTGCGGAGCTGTTTCAAAGCCTCCGGTGGGGACGCCAGTATGCCTTCCAGCACTCGGGGCTGCTGGTGGATTTCCTTGAGCATCAACGACATCTTCGGTTACCTCTCGAGGACGCACATCCCCGATTTTAGCGACCCATGTCTTCGACCGCGCATGTATTGCGCACGGGTCCCCTCAGGGCAGACCCGACCTCGGACAGCTGGGTTCGACCGGGAAATGCTCCTGTCTCCTCCCGCTTCGCTGTGTTCCGGCGTTAGCGCACTCGCGGATGAGATACCGAATGGGCGAACCCGGGCCGGTGGGGTCAAACGTGGCAGATGGCCAGGCCGCGCTTCGCCAAGTACTGCTGGTGGTACTCCTCGGCTGGATAGAAGCTTCCGGCCGGCTCGATCGCCGTGGACACCGGAAAAGCAAGGGCCCTGCTCTGCTCCAGACGAGACTTCGAGGCTGCCGCTACTTTAGCCTGCCGGTCGTTCTCGCAAAAGATCACGGATCGGTACTGATAGCCAACGTCCGGTCCCTGACGGTTCACTTGCGTTGGGTCGTGGCAGTCCCAGAATGTGTCGAGGAGCGTCTCGTAGCTGACCCGATCCGGGTCGAAGATCACCCTGACCACCTCTGTATGCCCCGTGTCTCCTCGGCAGACGTCGTGATATGAGGGGTTCGGATATGTTCCACCAGCGTAGCCGACCGAGGTTGCCGTGACGCCGGGGATGTTGGCGAATCTCACCTCCACGCCCCAAAAGCATCCCGCTCCGAATGTAGCCGTTTCCATGGTTTGCCTCGCATTCACGCCGGTCGTTCACCCGTGCACTTCAATGTATCCAAATGTCTCTCCTCGGACTAGAGCGATTGAAACCTCCCGCTGGCCGGGCATTCAATCCTTGAGGACGTTTAAGTGTTCCCGATAGATGGATCGCGCCGCAATGAAGTCGACGTGGGCCAAGCGCAGTTCCCTGCTGATCGCCCGTATTTCATTGTCTTCCTTGACACTGATCGAGTGGTCCGACGACGAAACTGCGAACAGGCAGTGCAGCAGGGCCTGCTTCTGGATCTTGTTGGCGATTCGATTGAATTCCTGCGTGACGATGAAGTTCTCGGTTGAGCCGAAGAGCATGTGCTGTGCCTTGGCGATTTGAACGACGAGAACGGCCTGCTCTTCCGGAAGTCCGCCCACCCGCTCGACAATTCGCTCCATCTCGGCGATCTCCTCCTCGCTGATGTCCAAGTCCGCGTTAGCCACCCGCCCGAGGATAAACGCGAAGGCAGCGATGAACTTGGCTCGTTCGGGTGAGAGTTCGTCCATAGCGCGGGTGATCTTGCGCAGAGTCCCTGAATCCCCAAGATCCGTAGCCTTCCGTTTAGGGGCCGATCTGAACAAATCGAGGAGTGACATGACAGTACGCTCGCCTGAAACGATCAGGCTTCACCGCAAATCAGCTTAGCAACCATCCGCTGCCACGTCCGGTCACCGAGCGGAATCGTCGGTTGGATTCGGATTTGCGCGGCACTCAAGACTCCATTGGGGCCGGTACCGTTGGGAGCGATCGGAGCCCGCGCGGTCACGGCGATGCCGAGGCGCGGATCAGCGCGAACGCCGCCTAGGTCGGCGCACGGTGGTCAGGAGGACTCTGTCGATCGCAGCTTGGGCGAGCGGAGCGAGAGCCTTGTATCCCTCTGTATTCGGATGCAGGCCGTCATCTGAGAAATCCTCCCGCAGACGCCCATCGGAGTCGATCATCCCCCTGTAGTAGTCCAGATACGTCCACCCTCTGGAATTGCACATCGCTTCGAGCCAGCGGTTGAGCTCGATGATGCGCGACGGGTCGCGAAGCACCGTGCGACGGAAGCGCGGGTCGGATCCTTCCCGGTAGTCGTGGACCGGAAGAATCGACGCCATGATCGGAAGAACTCCCGCCGACTCCGCGAGCATTCCAATTGCTTCGAGATTGCTGCGGATCGTGGTATCGGAAACACCCCTGGCGAGGTCGTTCGTGCCACCGAGCACGACCACGGCCGACGCGCGCAAGTCGGTCACGTCCGGCTTAGTGCGCCCGAGCATCTGACCTGTGATCTGCCCGCTGATTCCACGGTTGTAGTAGGGCTTGCCCGTGAAGTACTGGTCTAGGTTCCACCCGTCGGTGATTGAGTCTCCAAGGAATACAACCCGAGGGCCTTCGTCGGCCACGGGCCCGACCCTGCGGTTCTCGTCCACGTACCTGCGTAGGTTATCGCGGTCCGAACCCAGGACTTGTTCCTCGCGGGCGTCCAAAGTGGCGCGGAAGTGGGCTTCGAGCCGCTGGATCGAGTCTCTGAGATCCGCCAGCTGCTTGTCGATGTCCTCCGAGAAGTCGGCTGGTTTAGGCAGCGTGTCGGAGAGCTGGAGGTACGCTTTCGCGTTGCCGAGCATCCTGTAAAGGATTCCAACGTGATTCCGGCTCGGGGATGTCTCCAGTGTCTTGATTCCCTGCCGGAAATTCTCCTGTAGCGGAGCGCCGGCCCTGGAAAGCTCGGGCATTACGATGCGGGTTGCTTCCAGCAGGTCGGAGATGCGGCGCATCAGCTGTGCCGATTCCCGCCCGTCGAGCATGTCGGCTGCGCTGCCCCTGGACGGGTTCGACACAAGCAGCAGGGGAATCAGCAGGAACAGGCAGAGCCTTGGCATAGATATGAGTCTACTTAACGTAAGAACGGTGCAAGAGCGTCATGGACCATCGCGGGAGTGCAAGCCCGCATGGAGCCGCTTGAGTCCCGGCCCCGCTTGTATGTGGTCGCGGCATTCAGGTCGCGGATCACGACGATTCCGGTTCCACGGGGCCCGTTCCGCGCAGGGTCCGTCGGCCCGAAAATCGCAACGCCCCGCTTGCCAACCGCCGAGGCAAGGTGCAAGGGGCCGCTGTCGACGCCGACGATCGCTTGTGCCGCTCGGGTCGCTCCAATCAATTGCGGGATCGTTGAAGGGCGCGGAATCACTGCTCCGTAGGGTGCAGCGGCGCGAATGTCTTCCGCATAGCGCTCTTGGCCGGGAGCGCAGTCAGCAACTAGCGGGATTCGGTGGGAGTGCCAAATCCTGGCCGCCAAGTCAGCATAGTGCTCGGTCGGCCACTCTTTCATGCCCCAGCCAGCCTGCGGGCTTGCGAGGACGAATCTCTCTGGCAGGTCTGCGCCTAGCTCCCCCGGCGGGAGCAAGAACTCAGCCGCGCCGGTCGGCTGCACCCCCGAGACGAACGCCGCTAGCTCCCGGTAGCGGTCGACGACGTGCTCGCATGACGCGCCTGTACGACGGGTGTAGGCAAGTTCCGCATGTGCTTCCCGTTGCAAGCTCCGCTCGAATCCCGCGACGCAGCTCGCTCCGCTCAACTTGGCGAGGACGGCGGACTTGATGAGTCCTTGGAAGTCGAGCGCCAGATCAAAGCCCGTTGCGTGCAGGTTGGTGAAGAGCTCCTTAGCTTCATACCAAGAGCTGCGGTGGAACTTGGACTTTCTCCACAGACCGAGCGGGACGGGTATCGCTTCGTCGATAGAAGGATTGAGATCGAGCAGCGGTCTCCATCGGCTGTCGACCGCCCACGCTATGCGGGCGTGTGGAATGGCTGATCGCAAGTCGGCCACGGCGGGTAGCGTCTGGATGATGTCCCCCATCGCGCCGAGCCGCACGATAAGGATGTGGGGCGGACGATTAGAGCTTCGCGTGTAATTCCAGTACATCGCTGACCACGTTGCGTCTCTGGGCGGAATCGACGTCGACTACTGAATCGGTTTCAAGCGCTTGTGCGATTGCTTCCGCTTCCGAGGCTTCGCAAAGGCACACCCAGTCAACGGGCTCGAGCGCCGCGACCATTTGCGCCCGGTCATAGCCGGCGAGTGGCGCCGGGCGGAGATCGGTCTCGCGATACACGAGAACCACTAAGGCCCCGTCGCGCGGCTTAGCCGCTCGGAGGAGTTCGCAGTGCTCCGACGTGAGAACGTCGAACCAGCCCTTAGCTACACGAATGTTGTCTTGCGGAGGGGGCAGGGAAGCCGGCCCGATGATTTTCGAGCGAGTATCAAATGTCAAACTCCTAAGGTAGCGCCCGGCACGAGTCGGTGCTGGGGCTCGACTTGTCTCGCCGGGACGGGAGTGAACGAAACGCGCGGATGCAGGTCTTCGCGTTCAGCCAGATCACTGGCTGTCTCCAAGGAGTGCCGGCTAACGCTTCCCCAAGTACTGACAAGTACTGCCGGGCTCCGAAAACGCTCTGTTTCCAAGTGGGAGATCTCGGCATCCGACCTCTTCGGTGACCTCAAATACTCGGGGTTCCTGCCGCGACGCTAGAAACGCCAATCGAGCGATCTCATAGCGCCCTTGAGCGCATGTTGTCGCAAGAAGAGGAGTCAATCAGGTGCCCTCCCCGAGAACCACGCCAGTCGGGCTTGGCTGCCAGTGGGAACTACGTCGAAGCAACAGGCGCGAGAATCAACGAGCTAACGAGCAACTCTTCGATTACGCCGGGTCGCGCCTGGCGTACGCAAGGGCACCCCTTGCGAAACGTCCTGGCCGGGCGTCCCAGGAGTAAGTTCTCGGTTCCTTTCCGAACAAGCACTCATGGGCGATACTTGAGGGGATTCCTCAATGGACCCCACCGGCGAACGCCTCATACTCGAATCAAGCGATACCGACCTCCGCAACGAACACTTGGCCCGCTACACCTTCGCGGAAACCCTCGCGAAAGGCAAGCGAGTCTTGGACGCGGGTTGCGGTGCAGCGTACGGTGCGGCAAGACTCGCGGCGTATGGCTCCAGCGTTTACGCGTTGGACGCCGCAGGCGAGGCGGTGCGCCACGGTCGGGCGGTCTACTCAAACGTGCGGTTTGTCCAAGGCGACTGCACTGCACTGCCGTTCGCGGATGATTCGATTGACCTCGTCGTCGCGTTCGAGGTGATCGAGCACATGGAGCGTTGGTCTGACCTGATTCGAGAAGCAGCCCGAGTTCTGGTCCGGTCAGGGGTGTTTCTGGTATCCACGCCGAACCGTTCCTACTACGAAATTTCGCGCAATGTGCCTAACCCGTTCCATGTCCATGAATTCGAGTACGACGAGTTCCGGACAGCGCTGGCCGCGACGTTTGATCACACGAAGGTATTCTTCGAGAATCACTCGCCAGCCATCGCGTTCACCTCTTCGGAACCCTGTGGTGCTCGAGCCCACTTCGAAGCTCCCCAGCCGGAACCCGAGTCCGCGCATTTCTTTGTCGCGGCGTGTTCGATGAGCCCGCTCGAAATCCCCGCCGACCTCGCGTACGTCCCGGTGTGCGGCAACGTATTGCGCGCGCGAGAGCTGCACATCGCCAAGCTTAACGAGTGGATTGCCACCCTCGAAGCGCGCCACGCTGAGATCGAAGGCAGCATGAGCCGCGAACTACGCCAAACTCCTTACCGCATCCTCCGTCGCCTGAGGCTGGCACCACGTCTGCCGGAGAATTGGTCGGGATAGCTCGCTGATCCCTGACGGAACTCACTTCATGGCTTGTAGAACCAGAGCCAGTAGTACTGCGTCCCGGCTCCGACGCTGTGCCGGAGTTCGAAGCCGTGGCGCTCGGCCATTTCGGCGGCTTCCTGCTCGGAAACGCTAGCTCCCAGCCAAGTGTCGGTTCCAGCCTCCCGGAATCCTGCGCCTTGGTAGCCTTGCACTTGGAACTTGAATAGCGAGCCCCGGCGCAATAGCCGGCCGACTTCGCCAATGTAGCTGTCAATTACCGCCCTGCTCGGGATGTGCTGGAACACGATGAACGAATATGCGAAGTCGAATTGCAGCGACCCCACGGCGCGCAGGTCTGTGCCGGAATTGCGATGGACATGGGCGTTCCGGGTTGATTGCAGATAGCGGCGCGCGCGCCGGATCATTTCATAGCTGACGTCCACGCCATGAACCTCGCCGAACGATGCGGCCAGAGCTCGGGTAATTCGGCCTACGCCGCAACCGATTTCTAGGACTCGCATATCCGCCGGATCTCGTCCTTGGCAGACGTTCTCCATGTCATTGAGGATCTGATCTCGGACGTTCTGCTCCCCCGTGGCGAAGAATTCCTGCTCGTTCCAGTTCGCTCGACCGGTGTTGACGAAATGCAGGGCGTCTTGCCGGGCCCTGTCATCCCAGTCTCGGCGCATCTTGCGCGACAGCCGAGCAAGCCGAATTTCCCGAACCGCGTTACGTAGCATGAGTCGAACCGAAATGCCTTTCTGGGGCGATCCAAGTGCCGATGCAAAGGGCTTGTCGATTGTGGATTCTCGGACGCTAGGCAAACAGCTCCCTGACGACCCGATTCGCCAGCATCTTCGTTGGAGAGAAGATCTCGATGTAGTGGTATGCGCGTCCCGATGGAGTTTCCTCGATTGTCTTGGTCCAATCAATGTCCATCGCCGAGTAGATCGTCGTAACTAGGTCTTCCGGATAAACCGGTCGGTTGCCGCTCCAGCCGAAGTCTGTGATCTCTGCTCCGGTGTCGCTGGTTGCTCCGAGCACTTGGCCGGGTCGAACGCCACCGCCTGCGAACAGCCCGGTGAACGCGTACTGGTAGTGGTCGCGGCCGGCGATGTTGGTCAGCTCGCCTGGCGTGCGGCCGAACTCCCCTACGCAGACGACTAGGGTCTCGTCCAGCACGGATGCCCCGTCATCCCGCTTCGTCGCCTCGAGATCGTCAAGTAGCTGGCTGAGGGCCGTGTCGAGCTCGTATGACCGCTTGTAGAAGTTGCTTCGCTTGTAGATCGAACCGTGATGGTCCCAGTCCTCGTGTGTGAGGAAGATGAAGTGAGTTCCGGCGTCGGCTACCACCAGGTTGCGCGCTAGCACAAACGAGTCGCCGACAGGATTTCCGCCGTACCGGGCTCTCTCGTCGTCACGAATGCTGAAAATGCCGGCGCTTCGAGGATCCGACATGATGTCTACTGCGCCCTCGTAGTAGTTGTGAAAGTCTCGGAACGCCTTTCTCTCCAACGAGGTGTCGCTGCGCAATCGACTGTCGAATTTTCGGAGAAGTTCCCAGCGGCGGCCGAATTCTGGCAATTCTGCGCTGCGGGGCGCGAGGGCGGAAATGTCGGAGGACGTATTAACGTGGAATGGGGTGAATGTACCGGGGAGGAAGCCGGCGCCGACGAGCCCGACTTGGGGGAACGTGTTGAAGCCGACGAACGGGGGCAGGGAATCCGTATCCTTGCGACGGGAAGCGTACTCGTAGGCGACGACAGATCCCACCGCAGGCAGTTCCGGGGCTAGGGACGGGTTGTGCTGATGTCCAGTCTGCATGTAGTACTGCCCCCGACCGTGCTGGCTCTCCCATGTAGACATCGAGCGGAGCAGGGAGTACTTGTCGCGCCGTTTCGCCAGTTCCGGATACAGGCCTTTAGGCCACTTGCCGATACCCGAAACGGCTTGCACGTCGAAGTCGGGCGGTGTCCAAGGCCCCTCCTTGAAGTCCCAAGAGTCAATGTGCGACTGGCCGCCTTCGAGCATCACGAAGATGCAGAACCGAGCCCTGCCGTTGGGGGAAGCCGGACCGCTTGCGCGGGCGCGGGGCTGAACGAGAGGTAGGAAGTGGTAGCCAGTCATGGCTACCGAGCCGACGCGAACCACCTCGCGCCGCGTCAGGAAATGGTCTTCGAATCGTGCCATGTCGGCTCTCCCAGCGGCCTCTAGCGATTGAACAAGAATTCCATCTTATTCATCAGGATCCACTGGAGATCCTCGCCGCCCGCCTCGGTACCGCGTTCCCGGATCAACCCGAGAGAAGACTGCATTTCCCGCTCGTCTGGGTCGCGGGTCAGGAATCGCCAAAACAGGGAGTCCACCATCTCCTTGCCAGCGGTGCCGTTCGAAATGAGCGTGGCTAGGTAGCTGCCCTTGGATGGCTTTGCCTTCTGCTTGACGAGATTGGAATTCATCATCAGCGCGGCCTGAATGATGGATCCTTGGCGGGTAGGTTCGTTGAACTCGCGGTTGGCCTGACCGAACGATTCCGCGAAGAAACGCAGGTCTTGTCTCAGCTGCGGGCCCACCGACACGCTGCGCCACAGATCGGAAGGCCCGCGCATCTGTACCATATAGTCCACCTTCTTGTCCGTTAGTGGAATCTGGATGGGGATGTGCAGATTCGTCGCCTTCACGATCGCGTCGTAGACCTGTTCTGCGGATAGCCTGGTCAGGAACTTCCGGGCGAAATAGCGGGCGTACCCGGGTTTCCACTCGGCCGGGAAGCTTGCGGAAAGCTGGTACGCAGAGGAATTCACGATCCGTTTTTGAAGGTGCTGCAGGTTGTACCCGCTGTCGATGAAGTCCTGGGCGAGATCCTCGAGCAGTTCGGGGTGCGTGGGCTGGATGTCCCATCCTCCGGCTAGGTTCTTGGGATCCATGCGGGTAAAGTCAAAGCCATCTAGGGGCTCGACGATGCCGGTGCCCATGAACTCCGCCCAAAAGCGATTGACGGCTGCCCTCGCAAATTGCGGATGAGCCGTCAGGATGCGTGCTAGTTCATCCCGTAGCGGCTTGCCGGGCCGGGGCGACTCGCCGCCGAGAATGAACCTTGGCTGCACGATGCCCTTGCGCTGGCGAGCGACTCGCACAGTGCTGCGAGCCGCCCGAGAGTAGCCTTTTCGCTCTGGGTCCTTATCGTCGACCAGATACTCGTCTTGGGTGTTCCGGAGTTCCACCCGTCGCATCACGCGGGTGTTGCCGAAGAACGCCGCCTGTGCCCAGAACTCCTCTCGCCTCCTCTCGGTGAGCCAGGCGTTCACCTGTTCGAGGTGGTTGGCGCCGTCATGGCACGAGATGCACTGCAGGTTCACGCCCATGAAGTGCTTGAAGATCATCACCGTTATCTCGTCGGCGGTGTCCTCGTGCATGATCTCGGTGCAGTTGTCCGCGAACACGGCCCAACGGACCAGGTAGCTTGCGGGTCCGACGTACCAGTTGCTGCGCGCCTCCGATGTGAGCAACTCGCGGACGAAGTCGTCGTAGGGCTGGTTGAGCAGCAACGCGTCTGCGACGTAGTCGTGGAAGAGGTTCCGTCCAGCCACCCCGACCCGGTTTTGGCTGGTGCGCCAGAGATCGAGGTGCCAGTAGGTCCAGCGGTCGCGCCAGTCGACGCTGCCGACCAAGCGGTCGATCAGCTTGGAACGCTTCTGCGGATCGGAATCTGCGACGAACCTCCGCGCCTCGTCGCCCTCGGGAATGCGCCCGGTGAGATCGAGGTGGACGCGCCGGAAAAATGTCGCGTCGTCGGCCAGCAGCGCATGGGGAATGCTGTCGCGCTCGATCTTACCGAAGATATGGTCGTCGATGAAGTTGATCCGCGTGATGCTTTGCTCCGCCCCCGGCTGGCCGGGCAGGATAGCCTCGGTTTGCCGTGCGAGTTCCGCTGCAGCGTCCTTGCCGGCGACTGGCGGGTGATCTTTCGGCAGGGCTTCTTGGTCCGTCGTCTGGCCCCATGCCGAAGCGACGACGAGCAGGACGCATGCGAGAAGATTCCGTCGATTCATCGGGCCTGTCCTGCTCTAGTGTAGATGGAATTCAAGGCGAGGACACCAGCGGATTCGTGCTTGCGGCGATGCGAGGTGCGCTGCTGCGTGGTGGCAAGGACTCATCTTCGATCGCATCGCGCGACTCGGATTCGCTTCGCAGCTCTGGCGCCTCGTGAGTGGCATTCGTCCGTGGTCCGCTTCAATACCACGGGCCGACCGGGTCTAGAACGGTGCCTCCACGTCACCGCCACTATCATTTCCATACTGGCCGGCTCCGGTATCGACGTCTGAGTCTTCCGCTAGGGGCGCAAATTTTGCGAATCGTTTTTGAAACGCAAGCTTGACCCGGCCGGTCGGGCCGTTGCGCTGCTTTCCGATAATTAGTTCCGCGATGCCTTCCAGTGATTTGTCGGTCGGCTTGTACACTTCTTCGCGGAAAATGAAGCAAACGACATCGGCGTCCTGCTCGATCGAGCCGGAGTCGCGCAGGTCGCTGAGTCTCGGGCGCGCATCCTTTCTCCGAGCATCTTCCGGGCCGCGGCTTAGCTGCGACAGGGCGAGGACGGGAACGTTCAGATCCTTTGCCAGCAGTTTCAGCCCGCGCGAGAACATCGAGATTTCCTGCACCCGGTTTTCCACCCTGCCCTTGGACCCGAGTAGCTGAAGATAGTCGACCACAACTAGGCTCAGACCGTGCTCGGATTGCAGCCGCCGGCATTTCGCAGCGAGCTCGATGATATTGAGATTGGCCGTGTCGTCGATGAACAGCTTGCTTTGGACAATATCGTGTAAAGCCTTCCCAAGCCTGGCCTTAGCGGCACTGTCCACCTTGCCCTGCCGAAAGTGAATCTGATTGACTTTTGCCTCGGAACAGAGGATGCGCGTCAGGAGCGCTTCCCGCGACATCTCAAGAGAGAATATAGCGACTGTGCTGCCCGGCTTGCCGCCTCGGGGAGTCCCTACGTGGGAGGCAATGTTCAGCGCCATGGCCGTCTTTCCCATCGCCGGACGCGCTGCGAGCACGACGAGCTGCCCGCCCCGAAAGCCGTTCGTCATCTCATTGAAGTCGTAGTATGGCGTGTATAGGCCCTTCGGTCTCTTCGAGGGGTCTAGGAATGACTCCAAGCCGCCCTCGAATCCTTCGATCGTCTCGCGCGGGCTCTCCAAGCCTGCCCTCAGCAGGTCGTTGCCGACGTTCATGACGGCCGTCTCGGAATCGGCTAGGATCTCATCGACCTCGCGACCCTCCTGTAAACAGTTGGCGACGATCCCCTGCGCAGTGTGGATCAGCTTTCGCAGAACCGACTTGTTCTTGACAATCCGGACGTAGCTTTCGATGCTCGCAAGGCGAGGCATCCCTTCCGTCAGCGACGCGAGGTACGCGATTCCGCCAACGTTCTCGAGCCATTTGAATTTCATCAGCTCGTCGCCCAGCGTTAGGTATTCGATCCGCTCGCCGCGCTCGTTGAGCTTGTACATGCACGAGAAGATGCGACGGTGCTTCTCGATCGAGAAGTCTGTCTCGTCAAGCACTCCCGCGACCTGGGCGAATTTCGTGTCGTCGAGTAGGACGGTTCCGAGCACGAACATCTCGGCTTCGATGTTGACGGGCATGCCCTGCTGCAAGGCGAGGGAGTTCACGTCGTGTTCTTGATTTGCCGGGGGAACCCGTTGTTCCTGCTGTTCTTGGATCGGCGGCATGCTAAGTTGTCCGAGCTCGCTGGCACTGCCCGCCGCGGAGCGTTTTCAGGGGGAAGGCCCTATCCCCCCCTTGCCATGCATTCCATCGCCCGGCTAGCTCCGTGCGAATCCTCCGGCAGCCCAGGATCGCGCCGGAATCTCGCACCATGATACTCCCTGATCATGCGCGGTCCCGGAAAATCACGTCCTCGCCGTCGGCTCGCAGTCGCTGATAGGATCGAATCCATGCCCGCAATGCATCGACGCAGTTTCATTCACTTGGGAGCGGCGGCCGGCCTTGCGAGGCCCGCTAGCGCCGCCCGGCCTCAAAAGCCGAACATCCTTTTCCTGATGACAGACCAGCAGCGCGGCGACTGCGTTGGCGCGGACGGTCATCCCGCCGTCCGGACGCCGAATCTCGACCGAATCGCAAGCGAGGGAGCGCGATTCTGCCACGCCTACTCCAGTACGCCGAGCTGCACGCCTGCTCGCGCCTGCCTGCTGACAGGACAGTCCCCGTGGCATCATGGCATGCTCGGGTATGGCAAGGTTGCAGAAGAGTACCCGCATGAAATGCCCCGGCTGTTGAGGGAGGCGGGGTATTTCACCTGCGCGATCGGGAAGAATCATTTTCATCCGCAGCGAAATGCCCACGGCTATGAGCAAGTCCTGCTCGACGAGTCGGGCCGGTCGCACTCGGTCGACTTCCGCAGCGACTACCGATCATGGTTTTGGAGCCAGGCTCCCAATCTGGACCCCGACGCCACGGGGATCGGCTGGAACGATTGCCTGGCCGGGGAGTACGCTTTGCCGGAACGCCTCCACCCGACCATGTGGACAGGAGATTCGGCGGTCCGCTTCCTGGAAACGTACTCGAGGGATAAGCCGTTCTTTCTGAAGGTGTCCTTCGCCCGGCCGCACAGTCCGTATGATCCCCCCGCGCGGTACATGCGGGAGTTCGAAGACGCCGAGATTCCGTCTGCGTCGGTGGGGGACTGGGCCGATTCGTTTCGTCCGCGAAGCAGCGACCAGCCCAGCCTTTGGCACGGTGACCTAGGTTCGGCGCAGGTGAGGCATTCGCGCCAAGGCTACTACGGATCGATCCGCTTCATTGACGACCAGATCGGTCGGATTCTCGAGGTTCTCCACGAGCGGGGCCTGTATGAGAGCACGTTGGTCCTCTTCGTTTCTGATCATGGCGACATGCTCGGCGACCACCATCACTGGAGGAAGTGCTACGCCTACGAAGCGTCGGCCCGGATTCCTATGCTGCTCCGCTGGCCCGCCGGTTTGATTGCCGCCGACCGAGGCCAAGTACGGGAGGAAGTCGCCGAGTTGCGCGACGTGATGCCGACGTTTCTCGCGGCTGCTGGGATCGAGGCACCGGAATCGGCCGATGGACGGAGTCTCTTGGAACCTATTTCCGGCAAGGGTTCGGGCTGGCGAGAGTACCTCGACCTGGAGCACAACGTCTGCTACAGCCCGAGGAACAACTGGAACGCCTTGACGGACGGTAGGTGGAAGTACATCTACCAGGCCCTCGACGGCGAGGAGTACCTGTTCGACCTGCGGGACGATCCCGGCGAGGAGCGGAACCTCGCCGGCTCGGCGTCCCGAGGAGACGAGTTGCGCCGGTGGCGCGCCCGCTTGGTCTCGCAATTTGAAGAGCGGGGAGAACCCTATCTGCGAGGGGGCGAACTCGCACCGCGCCCCGAGGGCAATCTGTATTCGCCTCAATATCCGTCGTCAGACTAGGTGAGGCCGGCGAGCCGGGAGCCACCAAGCCACAGGGCCGGTTCAAGCGAAGAGCTGGACGTAGCCGTAAGCGACAGGAATCCCGAAGAGTATCCCGTCGAGGCGATCTAGAATGCCGCCGTGCCCCGGCAGGACGGTGCCGCTGTCCTTAACGCCGGCAGCGCGCTTCAGCGCCGACTCTACCAGGTCCCCGACCTGGCTGAGCACGTTGACTGCGACCGAAAGGATCGCAAACTCGACCGGGCCGGCGTCCAGGGCGAGGAAAGTCGATGCGTAGTAGGTGCCGACTGCTGTGCTGACCACCACCGAAGCGACCGTGCCTTCCCAAGTCTTCTGCGGACTGGCCCGCGGGGCGAGCTTCCGACGACCGAACTTCCTTCCCACAGAGAGAGCGGCTATGTCCCCCACGGCGATCAAAAGCAGCACGAAGAAGAGCCAGTGAGGCGAGATTCCGTGAAGCAGGATGCCCCAGAAAATCGGTCCTGCGATGTACAGCACCCCCGCCACCGTGACAGCCGCCGCCGGCAGGACACTTGGGAACGGCAGCTGCGCAAAGACTCCCGCACCGAGCAGGACGATTGCTACGAGGGTTGCGAAGTACGCTCGGTCAAGATTCGGGAGCAGTATCCAGAGCAGCGCTGCGACATGTCCGGCCACTGCAAACGGTCGCATCCCTCCCTTGGTCGCGATGTCGAAGAACTCGTGCAGTGCCAGCGCCGAAAGCCCAGCGACCGCCAGGCTAAACGCCCATCCAGGGACTAGGAACACCAGCGCCCAAGTACCGATGGCCAGTAAAAGGCCGGTCAGGACTCTCTTCAAGAGCCGGGCCTCACTTGCTCACGGCTACTAGCTTGCAGTTGGTCGCCGACTCGTCTTCGGCCCGGCGCGCCACCGCTTGATCCGGCAATCCGCCGAAGCGACGGTTCCGCTTCTGGTAGGCCAGCAGCGACTCCAGCAAGTCTGTCGTCCGGAAGTCGGGCCAGTAGCGGTCGGTCACCCAAATCTCGGAATAGGCGATTTGCCAGAGTAGAAAGTTGCTCACGCGGAATTCGCCCGAAGTGCGGATCAGGAGGTCCGGATCCCCTGTTCCCGCTGTGTAAAGGAGATCGCTCAGGCCCCGCTCGTTGATTTGCATGGGCTGGTCGCACCGATGCGCCTGTCGGAGCAGATCGTTCACGATATCGACGATTTCCGAGCGACCGCTGTAGTTCAGCGCGATATTGAGGCGCATTCCCGTGTTTGCGGAGGTCTCGACTATGGCGTTGTCGATATCGTCGCAAACTTCCTGAGGAAGCGCGTCGATACGGCCGATCGTCTGGAACCGGACGCCGTTTGCCTTGAGGTCCGCCAGTTCCTGTCGCAAGTACTGGCGCAGCAGAGCCCAGAGCGTGTGGATCTCGGCCTTTGGCCGCTTCCAGTTCTCGACCGAGAACGCGTAAAGCGTCAGCGCTTCGATGCCTAGCCGGCAGCAAGCCTCGATGATCTCTCTTACCGGCTTGACGCCTGCCCGGTGGCCCGCTGCTCGCGGTAGCAGGCGCTTCTTGGCCCAGCGCCCGTTACCGTCCATGATGACAGCGATGTGGCGGGGCAGCCTGCTCGGCGTCAGCCGCCGGGCCAGGCGCCACTCTTCGCTGCCGGGCGCTGCCCAATCGAGGAAGTCCTGCATCTCACCGAGACGAACGGCCTTTCGTCCATCGTACAACGAGGCCGGAGTTCCGTCGAACTCCCGCCGGCGCACAGCCAAGGGCCGCTCGAGCCCGACGTGAGCGAGATGTCGCCGTCATTCTCGCCCGAAGTGGGATAGAATGATTGCGTCATGCGTGCGGGATGGAGTACCGGCCTATTGGCGCTGCTCGGCGTCACGATCATCGCCTCGGCCCAGGATGCCGAGCAGAATTCGGACAGCACCATTCGCGTCGAGGTGAACGTCGTCAACCTGCCAGTGACAGTCACCGATCCCGAGGGCCGGTTCATCGTCGACCTGAACAAGTCGGACTTCTCGGTGTGGGAGGACGGTCAGCTTGTCGAGATCCGATACTTCACGCGCAGCGTAGAAGAAGACAAGAAGCCGCCCTTGTACGCAGGCTTCATCATCGACCTCAGCAACACTGCGAGGCTCTATTACAAGACCTACCAGACATCCATCGGCGATCTGGCGTGGATGCTCGTGCCGGAAGGCGGCAAGAACAGGGGCTTCCTTTTCGGCTATCACACCGAGGTTGACGAACTCGTGGACTTCACGGACGACCCTGTCACCTTGACCGAGAGGATGGAGAGCCTTAAGCACGGTGGCGGCAGTGCGATGTTCGACGCGATCTACAGGGCGTGCACGGACAAGCTCGTATCGGTGCCGTACCAAGGCGCGAGCGAGCCCCGAAAGGTACTGATCGTGATCGGGGACGGGCACGACAACGCCAGCAAGCGGTCTATCGACGAAGTTGTCCATGCGGCGCAGCTGCACCAAGTCACGATCTACGCCGTGAGCACAGTCGGCTGGGGCTATCACCACGCAGAGGAAGCGAACCTATACAGGCTGGCCCGAGAGACTGGCGGTCGCGTCGTGCGCCCTATGCAGAAGGTCCACAAGGACGTGGCAGGATACCTGTCGAAGCCCCAGGACGCCGGCAACTACCAGTACGAGGTTGGGACCGGCGGCTACGCGGCGGCCCAGCTGCAGGCGCTGTACGAGGCCATCCTCAACGTTGCCGGGAACGTCCAGAGCCAGTACATCCTCGGCTACGTGCCGAGCCGGCCCTTCGCCGACAAGAATTTCCGGCAAATCGACGTCGAGCTTGGCTTGGCTGGTGCTAGTGTCGAGATCTATCACCGGCGCGGCTACTTCCCTCCGACGGTCCCCTAGACGGTGCCGAGCTGATTCTCCGGGACGGAAACGGGCACCGGGCATCGCTGCGGTTGCGATACCAGCGAGACTTGCTGACGCCCCTCGGGCATAGTCCGCAGGAGCTTCGAAATCTCCCCGGAACTGTCCGCGCCGTTCATCGCCGGGCCAGCTCTAGGTGACCCTGCGGCTCTTGCAACAAGGCTCCGCGCCAGAACGCAGAGCCCGCTGGACCGAGTCGAGGCGTCCGCGGATTCTTCTCGAAGGAATATCTGGGCGCACACGTAGTCGGCGTCGACTTTCGGCTACGGCCTGACGTCTGCCTTCAATTCTCCGAAGTCGACCGACGCCGGTACGAACGCCCGCTTCCTCGCGACTCGGCCTGACCGTGGCGAATTCTTCCCGTCGGTGCTCGCCCCACTGAAGCAGCGACTTTCGCTCGGGGCATTGTAGGCCGATCTCGCTCCGCCCGACCAGCGGGTTGCCAGGCTCTAGCCGACCAAACGCGAGTCGGAATGATTCGAAGACGGCTGTTTCCGGTTCCGTGCTCGGTATAATCCCAGAAGGTGGAACTGGAACTTCACACCCGACGGCTCCACGATATCGGTCTCAATGCCTACGAATCGAGCGCTTACATCGTGCTCATCGGGCACGTTCACTTCAAGGCACTGGAAGTGGCGGGCAGGGCGAACATACCACGGGCGAAGATCTACGACGTGCTCAACAGCCTCGTTGACAAGGGATTTGTGCGGGTCGTCCACGGCAAGACGAAGCAATTCTCGGCTGTCGAGCCTCGCCTGGCCTTGGAAGGCTACCTGAATCGCCGGCGAGAAAGGTTCCTCCGCGAATGGGAGGACCGTCAGCAACTCGCTACCCAGCTTAGCGACGACCTCGCGACAGTGTTCCAGGACGGCTCGAACGGCCACAGCCCGCTCGACTACCTGCGTATCATCGGCGACACCCGGCAAATCGTCGAGGAGTACCGGAACATGCTGCTCCAGACCCACAATGAGTACTTGGAATTCGCCCGCCCTCCGTACGCCGTGGACCCCGGACACGAGCCCCTAGTCAGGAGCCTTGCGGACAAGGGCACCGCCTGCAAGCTGATGTTCGACTCGAATGATGTCCGGGACTCCGGAGGGAAGGCTAAGCTGAAGCTGTTGGAAGGAGCGGGCGCCGAAGTGAGGCTCGGACGGAATATTCCGATGAAGCTTGCCTTGTTCGACGGCCACAGCGGATTGATCTCTCTGAACGATCCAGTTGTGAGCCACCAGAAGCTAACGGCGCTTGTCTTTGAGCATCGGAGCCTCGGCAGCGCCATGCGAACGCTCTTCGCGGACTTTTGGAATCGGAGCGCGACACTGGACGACTTCTCGTTCGACGAGGCCGCTTCCTGAAGCCGGTCCGGGCCGGCGAGAATCGATGGACTGCCCTATTCTCAATGCCGTGGTGCCCGTCGCGGGTCTCGGAACGCGCCTGCTGCCCGCGACAAAGTCGCAGCCCAAGGAAATGTTGCTGGTCGCGAGGAAGCCGGTCGTGCAGTACGTCGCCGAGGAATTGGCGCGAAGCGGCGTCCGGAACGTCTTGCTCGTGACCGGCCGCGGCAAGGCGGCGATCGAGAACCACCTCGATCCCGACCCGGCGCTCATAGAATCGCTGCGCAGCGCGGGGAAGGCGGATCTCGAGCCTGAGCTGGAGTTCGAGAGGCTGGGGCTGAATTTCCTGTACACGCGTCAGAGCGTCCAGCGCGGTCTGGGCGATGCCATCCTGCACTCCGAGTCCTTTGTCGGGCAGGAGCCGTTTATCGTCGCGCTCGGCGACTCGATCATCGGTCTCCGCGGGGATTCGATGGCCTGCCGGCGCATGGCCGAGGCGTTCGTCCGGTTTCGGGCGGATGTCGTCATCGCCGTCGAGGAGGTTCCGAGCGAGCACGTGCGCCTCTACGGAATCGTTGAGCCAAGCGGCACCGGGGACACGTTTCCGATTCGCACGATGGTAGAGAAGCCGTCTGCGGAAGACGCGCCTAGCCGGCTGGCAGTTGCCGGACGCTACGTCTTCTCGCCGAGGATCTTCGAGATGATTCGCGAAGTCACACCCGACCAGCGGGGAGAGATCCAGATCACCGGTGCGATCCGGTCGATCGCCGAGCAAGGCGGAACTGTCCTAGGCGTGAAGCTTCGGCCAGGTGAGAAGCGCTACGACATCGGCAACATGCCCAGCTATTTCGAAACGTTCATCGATTTCGCGGCGGCGGACCCCGACCACGGCCTAAGGGTCAGGAACCATATGCGCACGATCCTCGACCGCTACTCCCACAAGGCCGGTTCGTAGCTAGCCTGCCGCGTCCCAACAGCCCGATCTCAGGTTCCGCGAGGCGAAGCGGATTCGGCCTATAGTGAGGTAGATCATCGGCACGCAGGACGATGAACGCCTCCGGGACATGGATTGCCTGATTCTCGTCGACTTGCAGAATGACTTCATGCCCGGCGGCGCATTGGCCGTTCCGCGAGGCGACGAGGTGGTGGAAGCCGCCAATCGGATGTGCGATCGTTTCGAGTATGTCGTAGCATCGCAGGACTGGCATCCGAGCGATCACAAGAGTTTCGCCTCGCAGCATGTCGGGCGAATGCCAGGGGATGTGATCGATCTGCATGGCGTGAACCAGGTGCTGTGGCCCGACCACTGCGTTCAGGGATCTGCGGGCGCGGCATTCCACGATTCTCTGGATCGGACGCGCGTGAGCGCGGTTTTCCAGAAGGGGACGGATCGGGAATTGGACAGCTACAGCACCTTTTTCGACAATGCCCATCGCAGGTCGACGGGATTGGGCGAGCACTTGAGAGATTGCGGTGCGACTTCGGTCTATCTGCTCGGTCTTGCCACCGACTACTGTGTGAAGTTCAGCGCGCTTGACGCGATTTCGCTGGGATTCCGGACGTATGTCGTCCGTGAAGGCTGCCGAGGCATAGACCTCTCTCCGGGCGACATTGAGCGAGCATGGGATGAGATGCAGGCCGCCGGCGTGACGATCGTCTCGGATAGGAGCCTGGCATGAATGACGAGCCACGCACAATCTTCGAAGGGCACTTCCTTCGATTCGTGAAAAGCGGACAGTGGGAATATGTGGAACGCGTGAACGTCCGCGACGTCGCCGTGCTGGTTCCGATAACAGCAGACGACGAGATCGTCCTCGTCGAACAGTTTAGAATCCCGGTTCAGGCGCCGATGATCGAGCTGCCCGCCGGGTTGGTCGGCGACGAAGAGCGCTTCAAGGACGAGGACCTGCTTGATGCCGCCAACCGCGAACTCGAGGAGGAGACTGGCTTTCGGGCCGACCGACTGACGTTGTTGGCGCGGGCGCCGAGCTCGGGCGGCATGACGAGTGAGGTGGTGTCGTTCCTGCGCGCAGACGGCCTGACCAAGGTAGGGGCCGGCGGCGGCGTCGAAGGCGAGGACATCACCGTTCATGAAGTTCCGATCGGGGATGTCCGGCGATGGCTCCGAGAACGGGAGCGTGAAGGGTGCCTCCTGGATCCCAAGATCTATGCGGGGCTTTACTTGGCGGGAAGATCCGCCGACGAGCGGATCCTACCTGAAGGGTCGCCGGATCGCTAGGCCACGGTGAATCGAGTGGATGCGCCAATCTACGATGCGGTGCTGTTCGTCTCGTTCGGTGGTCCCGATCGGCACGAAGACGTTATTCCGTTCCTAGAGAACGTCGTGCGCGGCAAGCCGGTACCCCGTGAAAGGCTCCTCGAGGTCGCGGAGCACTACTATCGGTTCGGAGGCAAGAGCCCCATCAACGAGCAAAACCGCGCGCTCATCGCCGCAGTGCGCGCCCAACTCGCCGAGCGCGGCTCGGACTTGCCCGTCTACTGGGGCAACCGGAACTGGCACCCGTTGCTTCCAGACGCGCTGCTCCGAATGTCCCGGGATGGCGTGAACCGTGCGATCGCGTTCGTGACATCGGCATTCAGTTCCTACTCAGGCTGTCGGCAGTACCGGGAGAACATCGAGAACGCACGACGAAGTCTAGGCCGCAATGCGCCCGTCGTAGACAAGATCCGTCCGTTTTTCAACCATCCGGGATTCCTCGAAGCGATGGCGGATCGCGTGAGGGAAGCTCTGTCAAGTTTCGATGAAGGCGAGAGGCCGGGCACCAAGATTCTCTACACTGCCCACAGCATCCCGTCCGCGATGGCCGACGGCTGCCGCTACGTCGAGCAACTCAGGGAGGCTTCGGCCCTCGTGAGCGCGCGTGTCGGTGCAGCGGACGGGGAACTGGTCTTCCAGAGCCGCAGCGGGCCTCCGTCGCAGCCTTGGCTGGGGCCGGACGTTTGCGACAGGATCCGCGAATTGCGTGGATGCGCGGTGACGCATGTCTGCGTGGCGCCGATCGGGTTTCTCTCCGACCACCTCGAGGTGCTGTTGGATCTTGACGTCGAGTCCAAGGAGACCGCAGAGGGAATTGGCCTCGAGTTCCAGCGAGCCGGCACGGTCGGAACCCATTCCTCGTTCGTGTCGTGCGTGTGCGACCTGATCGAGGAGCGTCTCAACGGCGGGCCAGGGCGCGAGAGCGTCGGTGCGTTGCCGCCTCTGCCCGATGCATGTCCTGCGGACTGCTGTCCCCCGCCGGCCAGAAGGGCGGGCCCCCAGCCGGCAGCAGCCCCGCCCGGACGCCGCGCAGCGGCCAAGTCGGACGCCATGCGTCGCGACTAGAGGGCCGGGCGTCCTGTAAGCCGGTTTCTGTTCCCGTCGGCAGACGGGCGGCAGCCATTCATCTCGAACGTCTGTTGCCAAACGCCTCTAGCGACCTACCCGGGACTCAGGTGCGACGGGCCGTCGCATCGCCCCCTATTTGGTCTTGCTCCACGTGGGGTTTCCCCTGCCATCCCGGTCGCCCGGGACGCGGTGCGCCCTTACCGCACCATTTCACCCTTACCCCGGCAACCGGGGCGGTATCTTTTCTGTGGCACTTTCCGTCGACGTCCCCTCGCGGAGACGCCTCCCGGCCGTTAGCCGGCACGCTGCCCTGCGGAGACCGGACTTTCCTCCGCGCCCTAGGGCGCCGCGACTGCCCGGACGACCGACCCAGACTTGATTATAAGGTCTGTTCGCTATGCCAGGATCGGTCTGACGACGTTCGCCTTCTCCACGCCCGTAAGCTTTGCGTCCAGACCCTGATTCCGGTAGGTGAACCGCTCGTGATCGATGCCGAACAGGTGCAGCAGCGTCGCCTGATAGTCCCGGATGTGCACGGGATCCTTGACGATGTTGTAGGAAAACTCGTCGGTCTCGCCGTAGGCCATGCCGCCCTTGATGCCGCCGCCGGCCATCCAGAGGCTGTAGCAGCGAGGGTGGTGGTCGCGACCGTAGTTGGTCGGAGTAAGCTCTCCTTGCGAGTAGATGGTTCGCCCGAACTCGCCGCCCCAGATGACGAGCGTCTCGTCGAAGAGCCCGCGTTCCTTCAGATCCTGAATCAGCGCCCATGCGCCCCGGTCGGCATCCCGGGCCTGGGCGGGCAGAACGATGGGCGCGTTGCCATGCACGTCCCATCCGCGGTGGTAGATCTGCACGAACCGAACGCCGCGCTCGACCAGTCGCCGCGCCATCAGCGCCGCATTCTGGAACTTGCCGGGCTCGCGGGCTTCCTCGCCCCAGCGCTTCCACGTGCTCTCGGGCTCGGACGACAGGTCGCTCATTTCCGGCACGGAGGTCTGCATGCGGAATGCCATTTCGTACTGCTCGATGCGGGCAAGCGTCTCGGGATCGCCGATGCGCTCGTGCTGCATGTGATTCAATGCCGCGAGGCCGTCGAGCATGCGCCGACGGACGGTCTTGGTCACGCCTTCTGGATTGCTCACGTACAGTACCGGGTCGCCCCCGCCGCGCAAGCCGACGCCGGCGTATTGGGGAGAGAGGAAGCCCGAACTCCACAGCTTCGCGGAAATCGCCTGCTGACCTGCCTTCGGGTGGCTGCGCTCGGCGTTCATGACGACGAATGTCGGAAGGTCTCGATTCAAGCTGCCGAGGCCGTACGAGATCCACGACCCAATGCACGGACGGCCGGCGACCTCGCGCCCGGTCTGAATGAATGTGATCGCTGGCTCGTGGTTGATCGCGTCCGTGTTCATCGACCGGATGATGCAGATGTCGTCGGCCATGCTGGCTGTGAGCGGCAGAATCTCGGAGATCCACGCGCCGCTCTGGCCGTGCTGCGTGAACTCGAAGACGGACGGCGCGATCGGGAATCGTGCCTGGCCCGACGTCATCGTCGTGAGCCTCTGCCCTTTGCGGATCGACTCGGGCAGGTCCTTGTCGTACCACTCCTTCATTGCCGGCTTGTAATCCAGCAGGTCCATCTGAGGTGGGGCACCCATCATGTGCAGGTAGATGCATCGCTTCGCGGTCGGGGCGAAGTGCGGCAGATGGGCCAGTCCGCCAACCCGACCCTCGTCCGCCTTCGAGGCCCTCGCGTCGTCGGCCATCATGCTGGCAAGGGCTATGCCGCCGATACCCTTGGCTTGGCGTGCGAAGAACTGTCTCCGCGTCTCCGTCCGGATCGCTTGTTCCACTACTGGATTCATCGGTTGTCCCTCTGTGTCTCTCGCATCTCGCGATGCCTCTGACGTGATCGCTACTTGTTCAGCGCCTCGTCCAGGTTCATGATCTGATTTGCCATCATCGTCCATGCGGCCAGTTCAGGCTTCGAAAGGGCTTCATCGACAGGCCATTCGCCGGTAGCCAGTAGCTGGCCGGCTGCGTCCCCGTCTGCTTCGTAGTGGCTCAGGAAATCCTTGAAGCTCTCTTCTGCCACCTCTCGCTCGGTCGCGTCGAATGTGCGCGAGAGCAGCCGGACGGTCACGAAGCCGAGGCGCTCGCCGAAATCGCTTGAAGTCCCCTGCATCGCCAACTGCGCGAGGAAGCGCGACGCTTCGACGAACTGCGGGTCGTTCATGGTGACCAGCGCCTGGAGAGGCGTGTTCGTCCGGTTGCGCCGTACAGTCGCGTGCTCCCGCGTTGGCGCGTTGAAGATTTGCATCGATGCCGGCGGGGCCGCGCGTTTCCAGAATGTGTAGAGACTTCGACGGTAGAGCTTGTCGCCCTCGTCTCTCTTGTAGGAGCGGGTGTTGCTCGCCAGCATGGCCACCGATTCCCAAACGCCTTCCGGCTGGTAGGGCTTCACGCTCGGCCCGCCGACCTTCTCGACGAGGATCCCGCTGGCGGCCAGCCCGTAGTCGCGCAGCATCTCGGCGTCCATGCGGAAGCGCGGCCCGCGCGAAAGCAGCCTGTTCTCCGGGTCCCTTTCGAGCTTGTCCGCGTCGGCTTCCGCCGATTGCCGATAGGTCGAAGACGAGAGCATTGCACGAAGCAGGTGCTTGACGTCCCAGCCCGCCTCGCGGAATTCCACCGAGAGCCAGTCCAGGAGCTCCGGATGTGACGGCGGCTCCCCCTGAGCGCCGAAATCGTCACTCGTGCTGACCAGTCCAGTGCCGAACATCTGTTGCCAGAACCGGTTGACGGTGACTCGTGTCGTCAGGGGATTTGCGTCAGCGACGAGCCACTTTGCGAGATCCATGCGATTCATAGGACCGGAACTGGAGATCGAAGGGAGGAATCCCGGCGTTGCAGCGTCCACCCTGTCCCCTCGTCGGTCGTACATGCCTCGGTCCAGGATGTGCGCCTCGGCGGCGGTTCCTTCCGTCTCCTGCATGACATGGGTCACAGCGCCGCGACGGCGCACTTCCCGAATCTCGCGCTCCGCGTCCTTCGCGGCGAGGAACCTAGATCGGTAGACGTCGTCATGGACGTTGAGATAGTGCAGGCCGAGCACGTCCTTTTCCTCGGCAGTCAGATCCCGGGGACTCTTGGAGCGGGCGGCTTCAATCGCCGGCCAGTTGGCGATGACGCTGGCCTCTTCGACGCTCAGTTCCCTGTTGTAGAGCCGCACGTCGGCCATGCCTCCGCCTGCGAGGCCGCGATGCTTGATCTCCTTGTCGTCCTCGTAAAAGCCCCGGCCGAGCAGGATGGGCCGGTCGGATCCCGCAGGGCCGTCCAGCGTCGCGAAGTACTCGCTGCCCTGGAACGGCATGCGTTCGCCGTTGTAGTAAATGCTGAGGCCGGCCCGCTCGCCCGACCCGTCGTAGGTCACCGTGACATGCCGCCAGGATCCTGGCTCGAGCTGGTACTGGTTGTTAGGCCTAATCTCGATACTGGACGTCTCGCCGTCTCTGACAGAGGTCATCTTGAAGATGATCTCCCTGCCTCCGAGAGTCAGGACCCAGCCGCGCATCTTGTCGTCCGGATCGGTCTGGCTGGCCACCACGTAGCTGCCGGCCTCCTTCGGGTGGCGGACCCAGAACGCCAGAGAGAACGACTTGTCCCTGTCGATTTCCGATGCCGGAAGCTCGAGGTAGGCGTCCTCGCCGAATTCGAGCGCGTCGAGATTGGCGGCAGGGCCCTCCGAGACCGTCACGCCTTCTGGCAGCGAGAGCGGCTCCAGCTCGCGGTTGTGCACGAGGTGAGTGCTGCTCACGTGCAGGGTTGCCGCTTCGGTCTCTAGCGGGTTGCGCAGGTCCTTGTACGTCCCGGCAGTGAGCCATGCCTCGAATGCCTCGCCTGGCGATGCGGCCGCCGCTGCCAGCGACGCTCGTGTCTCGCGCAGGGATTTCCGGAGGTTGGCGTACGTTTCGCGGTCCTCGTCGAGCGGCACGATGATAAAGGGCGGGGTGTCCGAGATGTTGCCGTCCATCACGTATTGCGTCGTGTTGCGGAAGAACGCCGTCATGGCGTAAAAGTCACGCTGCGTGATGGGGTCGAACTTGTGGTCATGGCACGTGGCGCAGCCCACGGTCAGCCCGAGGAACACCGCGCCGGTCGTATCGGCGCGATCCTTGGCGTAAATCACCTCGTACTCTTCGGGAATCGCGCCGCCCTCGTTGGTCGTCGCGTTGCAACGGTGGAAGCCCGAGGCGATCAGCTGATCCATCGTCGGGTTTTCCAGGAGGTCGCCCGCGACCTGTTCCACGGTGAACTGGTCGAACCGGAGGTTGCGGTTGAAGGCCTTGATCACCCAGTCCCGGTACGGCCACATTTCCCGGTAGTTGTCGATGTGAATGCCGTGGGTGTCGGCGTACCGAGCCGCATCCAGCCAGTATCTGGCCCGGTGCTCTCCGTAGGCTCTCGAGCCGAACAGCCGGTCGAGATAGCGCTGATACGCGCCCGGCTTCTCGTCGGCGATGAAGTCGTCGAGCATGGCTGGCTTGGGCGGAAGGCCGGTCACGTCGAGAGCCGCCCTTCGAGCGAGCGTGCGGCGATCCGCTTCCGGCGCGGGTGCCAGGCCCTCGCCCTCCAAGCGGGCAAGCACAAACCTATCGACCGGATTCCGCGCCCAGTCTCCGTCCTGGACCTCCGGCAGATCGGGACGCTTCGGTATCTCGAAAGCCCAGTGCCCTGTCCACTCCGCGCCCTGCTCGATCCATTCCCGCAGCCTTTCGATTTCCCCGGCCTCGAGGGACTTGTGCGAGTATTCGGGCGGCATGCGAAGCGCCGGGTCCGAGTGGACGATGCGCTGGTAGAGCATGCTGGAATCCGGGTCTCCCGGCACCACCAGGGCGCCGTTCGGACGATGGCCGAGAAGCCCCTCCTTGCGATCCAAGCGCAGATCGGCCGTCCGCGTGGCGGCATCGGGACCGTGGCATTGGAAGCACTTGTCTGCGAGGACGGGTCTCACTTCCGTCCGAAAGTTGACCGCCGCCGAGATTGCGGAAACGGAAAGGGCGGTGCAAGCGACCGCCAAAACTAGGCTCGAAATCCGAGGGCGCGTCATTTCGGCAACATTATATATAGAGCGAGTGGTCTCGGGCAACAACCCCACCTCCAGTCCTAGCATCGATGCGCCCCGAGTTAGGTCCGTTTCCACGAGTCGGCGCAAGTCGTTTCCGCCCCGTTCGGCAGGTTCAGGAGGGTGACCGCGCGGCCATCGACTGGGCTGGCCTCGCTAGAATCGAATCCATGACGCTCTTCCGATGGGCTTGTTTCGTTACTGCGCTCACAGCGATGTCTTGCAGCGTTTCCCCGCCGCAGGCTGGCGGCGACTTCGAAGTGGCCACGGGTCTGGAAATGACCGTTTGGGCGAGCGAGCCGCTCTTGGTGAATCCGACTAATTTCGACATCGACGAGCGCGGCCGCGTGTGGTTCATCGAGTCCGTGAACTACCGCAGCGACCTGAGGAGCAAGCCGAAAACCGACGAAGCGGGCGATCGGATCGTCATCTTGGAGGACACCGACGGAGACGGGCAAGCCGATTCCCGCAAGGTCTTCGACCAGCATGCGGACATGCTTGCTCCTCTCGGTATCTCGGTCCTGGGCAACAAGGTACTCGTGTCCCAGTCGCCGGATCTCTTCGTCTACACGAAAGACGAGGACGACCGGATCGTCTTGAAGGAAACGCTGCTCACGGGATGGAGCGGCATCGACCACGACCACGGCCTGCACGTGGTCTTGTTCGGGCCCGACGGACGGTACTACTTCAATTCGGGTGACCAGGGCTTCGAGACGACAGACCGTTCTGGAAACAGCTTCGGCAGTAGCCGGGAGGGCCCGTTCTACGCCGCCACCGTGCAGACAGTGAATCCGGACGGCACGGACTTTCGAGTGCTTGCCCACAACGCGAGGAATCCATACGAGATCGCCTTGGACTCCTTCGGGTCGATCTGGCAGACGGACAACGACGACGACGGAAACCAATGGACCCGCTTGCTCTACGTCATGGAAGGGGCGAATTTCGGCTACTGGGGCCCGGGGGGCCGAAGGTGGCGAGAGGACAGGGGGACGCACTTCCACGAGGAGCGGCCCGGTACGATCCCGTATGTCGCGCGGACGGGCCCGGGCTCGCCAGCCGGACTTGTGGTCTATGAGGGCGCCCTGCTGCCTCCGAAATATCGGAATCAGCTGCTGCACGCGGAACCAGGGAAGCGGCTGATCCAGACCTTCTTCGTGCGGCCGGACGGAGCGGGTTATGCGATGGACTCCGAAAACACAGTGGCTAGCACGGATCCGATATTCCGACCAAGCGACCTTGCCGTGGCTCCTGACGGATCGGTCTTCATTGCGGACTGGCAAGACCCGGTGGTTGGCGGTCACGATATGCAGGACATCCAGCGAGGCCGCATTTTCCGGCTTGCCCCGGTCGGCCACCGGTCCTCCGTGCCGGAACTGGATCTCGACAGCGAGGACGGTGTCCTCGAGGCTTTCGGGTCGCCCAATCAGGCCACGCGCTACCGCGGCTACCAAGAATTGATGCTGAGGGGCGAGGACGAGCGACGCGGGATCCTGCTGGATGCTTGGCAGGATGGCAGCGAAACCATCCGGGCGCGCACTCTCTGGATGCTGGCGGGTCTCGGAGAAGAGGGCGTCCAGGCGCTCGGCGAAGCGTTCGATTCAGCCGACCCGAGGTTTCGAGTCCTGGCTCTGCGGATTGCGCGCCTGCACGGCCTCGATCCCGCCCGTCGAGTGGCTGAGATGGCGGCCGATCCCGACGCGCAGGTCCGGCGCGAGGCGGCCCTCATGCTGGGTGATGTCGGGGCGGACGAGGGGCTCGACACGTGGTTGCGACTCGCGGACGGCTATGACGGATTCGACCGGTGGTACCTCGGGGCGTTAGGGATCGCAGCTGCCGGTGCGGAGGATTCAATCTTCACTGCCCTCAGCAAGCGGCATTCGGCGTGGGATTCCAAGGTGGCGGACTTGTACCGGGTGCTGCAGGCTCCCGCTTCCGTGCACTATTTGACCCGCGTGACGACTAGCCGTTCGCACTCCCTGGACCAGCGAATCGAGGCTCTGGAGGCGCTCGGATGGCTCCCGGCCGAGTCCGTAGCGCTCACGGTGGCCTCGATAGTGGGGGATCGCTCGGCCGCTCCCGAAATGCGGCTCCTGGGGCTGACTTTCCTTCGCAAGCAGCTGTTCAGCGAATGGAGCGATCAGCGGCGCAATCCAAAGGTCCTTCGAGCCGTAGCTAGTGCGCTACTGGACCGCCCGACTCGGGGTGCGGCTTTAGAACTTGCTGAGTTCCTGGCCGATCCCGTCATGGAATCCCAGTTGCTTCGAATCGCAGGGGACGATTCCGGTGAAGAGGGCGAGAGGGTTGTGGCGTTGCGGGCGCTGGGAAAAATCGGTGGAAACGGCGTTTCGCGCCTGCTACGGGAACAGCTGGCCAATGGGCCGGTATCGTTGCGCATTGCCGCCATCGACGGCCTCTGGGCGTCAATGCCGAGCGACCTGGACGAGACCCTGAGCGCCGTGGTTCTCTCCGAAGCTCCGAACGAAGTGCGCAGCGCCGCATTGCGGACGATGGGGAGACGATCGTCCGGCCAGCATCTGATCCTAGACATGGAAGTGTCCCTTGATCTGCCTGCGGAGATGCGCACGGTCGCCGCAAGCATCGTTCATTCCGCCCGCAATCCGGATGTCCGGATGCGAGCAGCAACTGTCCTTCCGCCGCCGAAGAGCAGGAACGAGAGCCCCTTGATCCGGGTCCGAGAAATTGTAGAAGCCGTCGGCAGCGCCGACCGAGGGCGATCCGTGTATCACAGCACGGACGGAGCGAATTGCGTGAAATGCCATTCGCTGTCCGCCGGCGAAGAGATTGTCGGGCCCAGCCTTGCCGCGATCGCGGCCAAGTACGGCAAGGAGGGCATGTTGAACGCGATCTTGCACCCAAGCGACGGAATCGCTCCCGAATACGTGTCATGGATCCTCGACACGTCGAGCCACGGACTGGTCACCGGCGTTCTCACCGAGGACACGCTCGAACGGGTGGTCCTTCGAACCGAGGCGGCTGACGAGATTCACCTGGCGCCTTCCGACATCTTGGAACGGCGAAAGGGCAAGCTGTCGATCATGCCAGAGGATTTGGTTAGCGCGATGACGAAACAGGAGTTGATCGATCTCTTGGAGTTTCTCGCAACGCTCGAGGGGGACGCCTAGGGACTGAGACCCGTCGCAACGGGCTAGGCGAATCGAGGGCGCCCGTCCGCCTGCCGCTTCACTCGGGATGCCTCCGAATCGGGCCGCACGGGAAGTGCGCCACAATGGGAATTCGCGGCGCTATTGTCCTGGGTACGCCAATTAGGGGAGTGGATTGCGGGAGCTGCTGCTTTCCTGGGGCCGTGGGGAGTGTTCTTCATTGCCCTCGCAGATAGCGCCTTCATACCCATGCCGCAGGGCGTGGACGCGCTGCTTCTGGCCCAGGCGATCGGCAGTCCAGACATCGCCTACCTCGCTGCGGGCTTGGGAGTAGTCGGTTCCGTGCTGGGAAGCGTAGTGCTCTACTTCTTGGCGAGGAGGGCAGGGCACGCGATGCTGCGCAGGCGCCTGACGCCTGCAGGGATCCAACGCCTGGCCGGCCTCGTCGGTCGGTGGGGCGCCGCGCTGCTCATTCCGGTGACCATGATTCCCCTGCCGCTTCCAATGAAGCCGGTCGTCCTGGCAGCCGGCATCTTTCAGATGCCTTTACCGTCTTTCTGCGTGGCGGTTGCCTTCTCCAGGTTTGTCCGCTACTTCGGGATCGTGTACCTCGCGTTGCGCTTCGGGAATCGCGCGATGGAGCTAGCCGTGGAACACCTTCCTTTGGCGCTTGTCGGATGCCTGCTGTTTGTCGCGGCGTTCATCGCCGCGCATCACCTCAGCAATCGGTGGCTGAATCAGGCAGGCCAGGGGCGATCCGCGTAGGCCCGCAACGGAGGCGAGCCGCGGATTCCTCACGGATTTGGCGGAAGCAACGGCAAGTCCTTCGGAAGCGCGAATACGTCTTCGCCGAGAGGTCGGTTGATCTCGTAGCTCTGGGCGTACAGTTCGAAGACACGCTCCTCGTCGCGCTCTCGCCGGATGATCCAAGGCATAAGCGCCTCGCCGACGGGCCGGTAGCGGCCGAAGACCGACTTCTCCTCGAACGGAACGCGTGTCTTCGGGTCGCGACGCAGGTAGCGCTGCTGGAGAGGTAAGCCGTCTGACTGCCTGACGTACAACGTGATCGCCTCGCCCTCGGCATCCACGATATCCACGGAATGGCTCGGCACGTTGTCGACGATTTCGCTGCCGTTGTAGTAGTAGTACAGGCCCGGTTCGTCCCTGCGGTAGCGCATGAAGAAGAAAATGTCGCGTCTGCTGGCCAGGCGATACCGCTCCATGTAGTCGTCCGGCTGGGGCACGGCTCCGCGGTAGGTCACCTCGTAGCCGCTGCCGTTTAGGAACAGGGCGTAGTAATCCCCCTTGTCCGTGTAGACCTCCCTTCGCCTCAGGGGGAGCCAGTCGTCGCCAGCTTCAGGATCCATGCGGTCAAACCTGTCGTATATCGTGATTCGAGCCTGTCCGCGGACTTGGCGGTTGTAGAACGAGTAGGCCCGGCCCGCCCGGACCTGCGTCTGAATCTCGAGAAAGTTCTGCCCGCCGACCGCGTCGAAGGCCTCGCGCACCAAGCGCTCGCCCTGCTCCTGCCTGGTTTCGGCACCGAGCGTCGCCGCGCTGGCGCAAGCCATGGAAAACGCTCGTCGTGTGATCATTGTCAGGTTCGCCTCTCGGCTCTACCAAGCCGCATGTTTCCACTCTAGCCGAGCCAGGGCTCCTGCTAGGCTATTCTTGCCTTAATCACGCATGGCACGACAGCTGGAATCCAGTGGCAGCGCCCGGGTAGCACTGCTCCTCGATACCTTGAAGAAGCATGTGCCGGCGGATGCGGCGGACAAGATTCCCCAGCTGCTTGACGCCCTGCCGGACCCGGCAGGGGCTCTGCAGAGGTTGATCGACTTCTACCAGCGGTTGCCGTGGAATGCGCGTCCGTCGGACTTCGACGGCAAGGCGATCTACGCCCTCCTGACTGCATTCGGCAACAGCCGCTACCTTTCGAACGTTCTGCTTAACTCGCCTGATCTGCTTGGCTGGGCACTCGATCCGGGCAATCTCGAGCGGACGATTCCGGTCTCCGAGCTGCGTTCGGATCTCGGATCGATCTCGGCGCAAGCCAGCGACGAAGCAGTGGCCCTGTTGCTGGCCCGGTTCAAGCGCAAGCACATGCTCCGGATTGCCATGCGCGACCTGCTGTCGGTTGCTCCGGTAGCCGACATCGCGCTTGAGCTTTCGAACCTGGCGGACGTGACGATCCAGGGCGCGCACGATCACATTCGCCAGCAGCTTGTCCATCGGTTCGGCCGCCCGCTGTGCCCAGCCGAATCCGGGCAGATCCTGTGCAACTTCGCGGTCTTCGCCATGGGCAAGCTGGGCGGAAGCGAACTCAACTACAGCTCCGATATCGACTTGATGTACATCCACACGGGGAACGGCGCCACGTCAGGTCCGGTCGTGACCTCGAATCAGGACTTCACGAATCAGCTGGCGCTGCGTCTCACGAACCTCCTGTCGATGGCGACCACCGACGGATTCATTTACAGGGTCGACTTGCGCCTTCGTCCCGAAGGCAACGCCGGCGAACTCGTCGTGCCTCTGTCCGCGGCCGTGCACTATTACTTCAACCGAGCCAGGGACTGGGAACTGCAGATGCTCCTCAAGGCCAGGACTGTGGCCGGCGACCTGAGGCTGGGCCGGAAATTCCTGGACATGGTCACGCCGCGAATCTATCAAACGACCACGGACTTCTCGCAGGTCGAGAGAATCTCGGAAACGCGCGACCGCATGCAGGAGCAGCGCAGGAAGCGCGATGGACCGCTTGACGTCAAGCTCGATTCGGGTGGAATCCGCGATGTCGAGTTCCTGGTGCAGTGCCTTCAGAGGCTCTACGGCGGGCAGGATCGGTTCCTGCGCAGCGGAGGCACCATGTACGCATTGCATCGCCTCAGGGAAAAGGGCTATCTCGCGACGGGTGACTATGGGAAGCTCTTCAACGCTTACAGGTACCTGCGGAAGGTCGAGCACCGCTTGCAGCTTGCCGACAACAAGCAGACGCACGAGCTCCCCCGGGCCGAGGAGGCAGTACGTCGTGTCGGGGTCCAGATGGGGGTGCCCGGCGATTCCAGTGCAGTCGCATCCCTGCATGCGCAGATTCAAGACCACCGCAAGGCTGTCAGCGAGATCTACCACCGCGTAATCCGCAGCCAGCGACCGGCCGCGCCCGCCGCCGCGAGGGCATCCGTTGCCGGAAGCGGTGCCAAGGTCGAGGACGTTCAGCGGGCGGCACCCGTCGCATCGTCGGTGTGGCGAACGCACGTTCCCCAGCTAAGGCGGCACTCGGAAGGACTGGCGGAACAGTTCGATTCGTTGGTCCTGCGGTGGGGGAATCGCGCGTTGGAGCAGTTCCTGGGACGCATCGTCGTCATGCCCGACGTGCTGAAGATGCTCGACAGCCAGCCGGATCTCGTGCCCTACATCGGCGAGCTAGTGGAGTACAGCCCGTACTTCGCCAGCTACTTGCTGCGGTTTCCCGAGGACGTGGCCGTGATTGCGTCTCACGACGGGGGCGCCGGCTCGCGGTCGCGCTCGATGCATCCTGATCTCGAGCCCATTCTCGAACCAGGCGCGGATCCCGACGACGCAGTGTCTGACCTGAGGCGATTCTTCCGGCGTCACATGCTTGCGATCCAGACCCGGAGCATCTGTCGCGGAGAGGACGTGTTCTCCACGATGTCGGCGTCCAGCGACCTTGCCGAGTGGATCCTTCGCGCCGCGCACGCCCTGGCCGTCCGCGAGGTGACGGCCAGCGCGACTGCCGACGTCGATCCGACACATGCGCTTCGCATCATTGCCCTGGGCAGACTGGGCATGCGAGAGTTCGATATCGGTTCCGACGCCGATCTCGCATTCGTGATTCCCGACGGCGAGGCATCTAGGAGGCAGATCTGGACCCAGGCGGCCAAGCGAATTATCGGCATTGTCAGCAGCTACACAGCGGATGGCCAGATGTTCACGATAGACCCGCGCCTGCGCCCGCTCGGGAGGGACGGCGAACTCGTGCAAACGGAGGGCCAGTTCTTGGCCTATTTCTCGGACGGGGCCGAATCCTGGGAAGCGCTCACGTACATGAAGGCCCGCACGATTGCCGGTGACGCCGAAGCTGGCAAGACTTTTCTCGCCCAATTGCAGGATGTCTTGTGGCAGCGATTCGCTCGCCGCGAGAACCTAGCGTCGTTGCTTGTCCGAATGCGAGACCGTCTTGAAGCGGAGCAGGGCGAGTCCAAGCCGCTGCGATCGGGTCCAGGGGGCTATTACGACATCGATTTCATCCTGCTCTACTGGCGACTGCTCCACGCGGAATCGTTCTACGAATCGCTAAACACGCCGGAGAGGATCAAGATCATTCGGAAGACCGACCCGTCGTACGAGATGGATCTCGATGCGCTCCTCAGCGCCACCACGGTGTTTCGCTCGCTGGACCACGGGGTGCGAGTGTACAAGGGCGCGTCCTCCAACGCGCTGCCGCCCACCGAATGGCAGCGGGATCTTCTCGAGGAACTGATGGCACGTTGGCTTCCGAGCTCTGTTATGCCCCAGCCGCTTGAGCAACTCGTCGAGAAAACAATGAAGTCCGTGCGCAGCGTGTTTAACAAGGCCTTTGCTGGAGCCTGATCAACAACGGGTCCTGGAAGCCGCTGCCCTGTACTGCGATACCTGGCGGGATGTCATGTGCCCGGCCAGGGCTAGCCTCGATCGGAATGGAGCGTTGCGGCTCCTTCCCGGAGAGCCGACAAGCTGGGCATTTCCCCGAGTCCCAGAGGTCCCGCTTCCAACGCCGTTTCGAGCGGCCCAGGGATCAATGCGATTCTTCCGGCAGTCTGGCTGGTCGCGCAGGGGACCGTGCGACCGCTAACGAAGGCTGCCAAGCCCGTCCGAGGCAACTCTGTCGACGTGCGGGCATCGAAGGACTCTTCCCCTCCTGTACAATGACAGCGTGCTGAAATCGATTCTTACACTGCTTTGCACCATGCTTGTTGTGGTCGTGCCCCTAGGCGCTGACAACCACGATTGGGTCGATCTCTGGGACGGCAAGACATTCGACGGCTGGAAGCTGAGCGCCGAGAATCCGTCAAGCTTCCAGATCAAGGACGGAGCGATCGTTGCGAACGGACCACGGGCGCACCTGTACTACGCCGGAAAGGTTAACGCCGGAGTATTCCGCAACTTCGAGCTTAAGGTCGAGGTGCTTGCGAAGAACAACTCCAATGGCGGCATCTACTTCCACACTGACTACCAGGAGAAGGGCTGGCCGTTGAAGGGCTTCGAGGTGCAGGTCAACAACACGTTCGCCAGGGATCCCCGCAAAACGGGCGGACTCTACGGCGTTTCAGACAACCTCACGGTGCCTGCCGAGGACGATGTGTGGTTCACGGAGCATGTCGTGGTTCGAGGCAACAGCGTGAAGATCTACGTGGACGGCCACTTGGTGACGAATTGGGTCCAGCCTGACGACTGGGACGGTCTCCGTCCCCTTGGCAACGGGAAGGGCATGGACTTCCCGCAGCGCAGGCTCGACAGCGGGACGATCGCCCTGCAGGGTCACGATCCGAATAGCTTGGTCATGTATAAGAACATCCGCGTCAAGGTTCTCGACTAGCCGCCCGCAAGGCGGCGTCGCTCGGCGGGAACGGCGTCCAATGGACTTCGCGCAAGAGGTCAAGGCAGCGGCCGACATCGTGACGGTGGTCGGCTCTCACGTGCGCCTGAAACGGCAGGGCGGCAATCGCTATCTGGGACTTTGCCCGTTTCACTCGGAGAAGACGCCGTCCTTCTCGGTGCACGGTGGATTGCAGATCTACAAGTGCTTCGGCTGCGGCAAGAGCGGCGATGTATTCAACTTCCTGATGGAAATACAGGGCCTGAGCTTCTTCGAGGCGCTGAAGGCACTTGCCGACCAGCAGGGCAAGAAGATGCCGCGCAGCGGAAAGGGGCCGGGCGCGGATGCTGCGGCTCGCAAGCGGGAAGCGCTGCTTCAGATCCACGAAGTCGCGCAGAAATACTACGTGTCGCAACTGCGTTCGGACAAAGGCGCCGGGGCGATGCGGTACGTGCAGGACCGAGGGATTGAACCTGCGGGAATCGACGAGTTCGGTCTCGGGTACGCTCCGACGGGGAACGCTTTGCTCGGCCACCTCAAGGGGCGGGGATTCAAGCGTAACGATGTCTTGGAGTCGGGGTTGGTCGGAGAGTCGGAGAATGACGGTTCCGTTTACGACCGGTTCCGTGACCGCCTCATGTTTCCTATCCACTCGGACACCGGCAAACTGATCGCCTACGGCGGCCGGGTCCGGCAAGCCGACAAGCAGCCGAAATACCTGAATTCGCCTGAGACTCCGATCTACCGCAAGAACACAGTGCTCTTCAATCTCCACCGGGCGAGGACGGCCATGCGGCAGCAGAATCTGGCTGTGCTTGTCGAGGGCTATATGGACGTGATCGGCGTGTGGCGAGCGGGAATACGCAATGCGGTGGCGACCTGCGGCACTGCCCTCACGCCTCACCAGATCGCGGTCATCCGCAGGCATTGCGACACAGTTGTCGTCAATTTCGACTCCGACCGGGCCGGTCAGGCAGCGGCTGAGCGTTCAGTCGAGCTGTTGCTCCGTGACGGCATGAACGTGCGGGTGCTGGAGCTGCCGGACGGGATGGACCCAGACGAGTACTGCAAGGGGCATGGGGGAAATGCTTACCACGACCAGCTCCAACGCGCGCCCCGGTACTTCTACTGGCTGCTTGATCGGTCGCGAACCCAGTTCGATCTCAATACGTCGGAAGGTCGCGCTGCGGCCTTCGAGAGGCTGCTGCAATCGGTATTTCTGCTCCCCGACGAAATTCAACGCGCGACGACAGTTACCGAACTGGCGGATCACATCGGACTGCAGCAAAGCGTGGCGCTGAACCGCCTCCGCCAAGGTACGAACCAACGCGACCGGTCCAGGAAACCGGCCCCGCGAAGAGCGGATGGCCTCTTGCCTGGCGAGCGGCTCCTGGTCGTTTTGCTTGCGAACGACGGCAGTGCACGGGCGGAACTGCTCGATGCGGCGCTCGAAGTGGCGACTCAGGGACTTCCGAGCCACCACATCCTTGCTGCCATGCAGGCAGCGCAGCGGTCCGGGGACGCATTCCAGTACTCCGCCGTGGAGGGACGGCTCGAGGATTCGGACCGTGACCGTCTCGCCCAGCTGGTCTTTGACAAGGATCGGCCCGCCCCGACGATTCAGGAAGGGCGCGAGGCTCTGGAAGCGCTGCGGCGCCAAGTCACAGAAGGGCGATATCGGGATGTGCGCAGACGGATCGCGGCGGCCGAGCGCTCCGGCGACCACGCGGAGTTGGCCGACCTCCTTGGCCAGAAGATGGCGCTTGAGCGCGAACTGGGCCTAGGCAGGGGCCCCGGCGTCTGAACTGTCCTTGGCGGGGCTAGGTGCCGCAGCAATCTTGCGAAGGAGTCTCTGCTCGCGGTGGCTGAGTTTCTCTGACGGGACATGGCGCTGGGCGGTGCGGGTCAGTTCGAGGGCGTGAACGAGGTCCCTCTCGCAGTGCTCGTAGTGCTTGGCGAGGGCCTCCAGGGCAACCGGACGTAGTCGCTGCTGGCACGAGAGAGATCCCGCAGCAATTTGACTTTCGCGAGGTGATTCCCGGCCCTGCGCTCAAGCTTGGCTGATTCCCAAAGGCAAGGGAAGAGCCCGCTGGTCGGCAAGCCGGCTTGGATGGCCTTGCGGTAGAGCCTAAGTGCCAGCCTGTCATCTCCCGTGCTGCTCAACCAGCGCGCTAGGCCGAGTATGTCCTGGCCGTGACGCAGAGCGGCTTTTTCGGGTTCGGCAAAGATCGACAAGATCACTGAGCCCAGACAGGCGAGCGAAACGATATCGAGTACGTTGTGACGGAATACCGGCTGGAGCCCTGCTCCCCAGCGCGTGCGCAGGAAGTCGAAGTAACGTTGCGGGATCTGCGATCCCGGAATGTCGCCGTCACGCTTGACGCCTAGGATTTCGGATTCCAGTGTTCCGAGGCGGCAGTTCGGCATTCGGTCGCGCCACAGCCGCCGAGCCCCGTGCAAGAGGTCGACGTGGCCCATGCCTTTCAATGGATTGCGTTGGCGCTTCATCCGATAGCGCGTCTCGAGCAGGGGACAGTCGAAGGCCTTGCCGTTGTAAGTGATCAGGACCTCATAGCGGGAGAGGTGCTCCGCAAGCGCGCTGAGCATGGCGGCCTCTTCGTCGTAATCGCGCATGAAGTACAGCTTCACGCGGAACCCATCGTCGTCGATGGCACCGACGCCGACCAGGAATGCGCACGTACCCGTGCCTCCTGCGAGTCCGGTTGTCTCGGTGTCGAGGAAGACCCAGCGATTCGGATCGACCACGCCGACTCCACCTTGCGAGATGCCCTCGATCCACTCCCCCGAGACCGACTGGAGTCGCTCGACGGGGAAGCTGCCGTGCATGCGGCTGTTGGCGTAGATGTGCTCCTGCAGCAGGAAGCGCCCCAGCGTGTTCTCGTACACCTCGCCGTCAATGCCTATCTTCGAAGGCGTGGAAGGTCGGTCGCGAGGTTGCACATGCGAAGCGGTACGGACCGGCCTGTCAGATCCTGTAGGTTCCGCCCCGACGAACGAATTGATACGGCGGCGCAAGCTCTCGATGTCGTGACGAGCAACGTGCTGCATGGAGGTCTCCTTCGGCGTCAGGCCGCGGCCCGCTCCTCGAGCGGGGCGGTCAGGGCTTCCGCGAGCCGCAGGGAGACCTCTTTTGCCCTCTCGCCCACCTCGCCGGGCGCTCCGACGCAGCTGGGGCAGCCGGCCTTGCACTGGCAGGCTTCGAGCAACTCGCACGCTCTCGGTCCCAGGGAATTGCGGAGACGGAATAGTGGCTCGCTCTGGCCAATGCCGCCCGGATAGTTGTCGTAGAGGAAGAGCTCGGGATCCAAGAGCGCTTCGGGCCCCCTCTGGGCGTGCGAGTTCGACACACCGATGTCGCGGGGATCGCACATGAGCGTCACGACCCCCACGGTACGCAGCACGTTCCCGAGGCCGATTAGCCCGTCGCGTATGTCGGTCGTCGAGTATGGCAGGGATTTCAGGAACTCCATTGGGAAATGGAGCCAGAACGCAGTCGTGTGCATCTCCTGCTCTGGCATTGACAGCTTGCCGTCTCCGACATTCTCGTTCGTGTAGAAGCGGATCTTCTTGAACCCGACGACCCGCCTGGTGATCCGAACCTCGCCGTGGTTCGCCGTGGCCGGGCCCATACGGACGTCGTCGAAGCTCTCGAGCGCTTCCACCTGGGCGTGCTCGATGGCGTCCGTGTAGTAGCCGCATTCGACGCGCTTGACATAGGCTTTTCGCTCCTCGTATTCGAAGCGCTCCACATGGTACAGGGCCCCCTCGTGGATATAGATCGCCTTTTCGTGGAGCGTCGTGAGGGCGGCCGGAAACGACACCTCGCCGATTACCTTCGAGTCATCGCTTGCGTCGACGACGACGAAGTTGTCGCTGGAGACCTTGCGCAAGCTGATCGCGTCTGCTGGATAGGCTTCGGATGTCCAGTGCCAGGCGTCGCCAGCGTGATGGAGAACGCCGGCTTCCCCAAGGAAACGGCAGAGTTCGGCCGTGTCGTGAGGACCGAACGCCTCGCCGTCCTGGACTGGCAGTTCGAAAGCCGCGCACTTGAGGTGGCTGACTAGAATCTCGAGATTGTCGGCATTGATATGGGCGCGCTCCGGAGACGAATCGAAGAAGTACTCGGGATGTTCGACGACGTATTGGTCCAATGGTGCCGACGAAGCGACGAGCACGCTAACGGACGCGTCGTTGCGGCGTCCCGCGCGCCCGGCGCGCTGCCAAGTGGACGCGATGGATCCCGGGTATCCCGCTAGTACTACGGCGTCGAGGGAACCAATATCGATGCCGAGTTCGAGTGCGTTTGTGGCGACGACACCGAGGATCTCTCCTGTCCGAAGCTGTCGCTCGATCTCGCGCCTCTCGCGTGGAAGGTAGCCCCCGCGATAGCCGCGCACCGGAGCCATTCTTCCGGCGGACCGGCCCACTGCCTCCTTGAGGTAGCGCGTCAGCACTTCGGTAGCCAGGCGGTTGTTGGCGAAAACGAGTGTTTGCCGACCGCGCTCGAGAAATATCTCGGCCATGCGGCGGGCCTCGTGGATATAGCTGCGACGAATGCCGAGTTGCCGGTTGACGACCGGAGGGTTGTAGAAGATGAAATACTTCTCTCCGCTGGGGGCTCCGTTGTCGTCGACTAGGGAGAAGGGTTCCTCGGCGAGCCCTTGAGCGAGTTCCTTGGGGTTGGCGATAGTGGCCGAGCAGCACACGAACCGCGGCTTGGAGCCGTAGAAGGCCGCGATGCGCTTGAGCCGCCGGAGTACGTTCGCGAGGTGGCTTCCAAAGACCCCGCGGTATGCGTGCAACTCGTCGACCACGATGTAGCGCAAGTGCTCGAAGAACCGCGCCCAGCGCGTGTGGTGCGGCAGGAGGCCGGCATGCAGCATGTCAGGATTGCTGAGCACCACGTTGGCGCGCCGCCGGATCGCGCGTCGCGCGTCGCTGGGGGTGTCGCCATCGTAGGTATATGCCCGGATGTCCGTACCGAGGGCGTCGCCAAGGGCGCTGAACTCCTCCAGCTGATCCACAGCCAAGGCCTTGGTTGGGAAGAGGTAGAGCGCGCAGATTGACGGATCGGCCGCGAGGGCGTTCAGGACCGGCAGGTTGTAGCACAGCGTCTTGCCGCTGGCGGTCGGCGTAACGACTACGACGTTTTCTTCTGAGGCGATGCAATCCCAGCTCTGGGCCTGATGCACGTATAGCCTTTCGATTCCGCGTGATTCGAGCGCCTTGCGCAGTCGCGGATCGATCGCTTTGGGTAGGTCGGAGTATCGCGCGTCTCGCGACGGACGCCTCCGAATTGCGGCTACGGGTGACTCCGGACCTTGCTGCAGCTCCTCGAAGCGCTCGATCACGCTACCCAACGAATTGTCGGGGGGAGTAATCGGTCCGGAACTTCGCCTGGCCAGGCGATCCGCGCCGTGCCCTGGTTCGATCTTGAGATGCGGTACTCTGAGCATGATTGCGTCCTCTTTCCTAGGTGGTCGACCAAATCTGAATATTTTATTTCCTATATATTCGTCTTTTGGGCCAAAGCATGTCAAGCAAGATCTGAATATATCCGTGGATCGAGCCGTTCGACCGGCTCACTGCGCCTAGGGACGGATAGGGCACTTCGAGAGTCAGATTCTCTTGGTTCGGCGAGGTTCGAGACCTGCTGATCTTGCCACCAAGTCATCAGAGTGGGCGAGTTGGATCGACGAGAACAGCGGGAGAGAGAGTATGTGGAGACCGCATTCGCGCGGCCAGCGCGCGCACGGGCGCAGTCCCTCTCGGGTGAAATGGCTCAAGCAAGCAGGCGGGCGGGACGCTCGGACGCGCAAGGGAGGCTTGTGCTTGACCAACTTCAACCACCCACTTTCACGATCTAAGGCTGAGTCCGGCCTCAGCAATGCAGTTCACAGTGGCACTGCTATCCGCCTAGCCGTAGCCCTTCCGTAGCGCGGGCTCGGAGTCTGTCCTGAAAACTGCTTTGGCCATTAGTAATGGACATGATATTATCGAGGACATGAGCCAGTTGGCCGAGATCGCAGAACTGTCCGGAAAGCTTGGCTCGTGGCTCACTCAACTGACCGCCTTGCCATTTGTTCGCGCGGCAAAGCTGATCGAACTGGAGCCGCCGCTTGGCTTCCGCCGTTTCGACGCTATTGTTCGGATCGAGACGACCGCAGGTGTCTGCGACTACCTGACCGAGGTCAAGCGGTCCTATCTGGATGTAGCCGTCACTCGGGCCATCGCAGCGGTAGCAAGAGAAGTTGCACGCCACAACCGGAAGATGCTTCTTTTCGCCCGATACATCCCGCAACCGACCGCTCGACGACTCATCGACGCTGGCGTCGAGTTTGCCGATCTGGCCGGAAATATACATCTGGACCTAGATTCTCACTATCACTGGACCGTTCTTGGTAATCGCGAGCGAGCAGTCGCCGGACGAGAGTCTGCCCAGACACCCTCGACACTGAAGATGTTGTTCGCCATGATGGCGAATCCGGAATCGGCGCAGTGGACTGTGCGGGAACTCGCAGCCGAGGCCGGGGTCAGCAAGAGCAAGGCTGCCAGTTCGCGTCGTGATTACCTGAATGACGGCACGATTCGCGAAGTCGAAGGTCACATCCAGATCACCGACCCGCAAGATCTCACGGATCAGCTTCTGTCCGGATATCGCCAGATCCTTCGACCTCATCTGGCGATCGGCCGGTTCCGGTCACAGGAGCGAAGTGTTGAGGCCTTCTTGGTGCGCCTTCGACAAGAGGCGGAAGTTGAACGCCTAAGGTACGCACTTTCTGGGAGCATTGCCGCCTACCAACTGCAGAAATTCTACAAAGGGTCGGCGGCAACCGCCTTCGTTCAGCCGAGTTCAGCCGACCTGCTCAAGAGACTCCGCCTCTTGCCAGATCGAGAAGGCCCGATCACCTTGCTCAAGGCTTTCGGGGAGGTAGTCTTCTGGCGCACGATGGACCACACAAGCCTTGCCCATCCATGGCTCATTTATGCCGAGCTGATGTCTGAGTCTGATCCCCGCGCCCATGAAGCGGCGGAGGAACTACGCAAGGAGGTGCTGGTGTTGTGATCTGGATGACTCCTGACCAAGTCGAGGATCTTGTCGCTCTGAAACAGGTCATCGCGGGCTTTGGCTCAGATCTTGTGATCGTAGGAGCGACGGCCTATCGAGCATTTGTCCCAGGCATTCTGCGGTACACGGAAGACATCGATGTTGCTATTGCGTTGGATCTCGACAACTTAGACCGCCTGGAGTTCGCTCTGACCTCTGATGGTTGGACTCGGGACACCAGCCAAGAGCCAAGCTGGCGGGGTCCGCGGAAGAGCCGGATTGACATTCTTCCGGCTGGCCCGAACCTTCGGTCCGCACGACAATTGACTTGGCCCCGAAGTGGAATGGCAATGAGCCTTGTCGGTTTCGATCACGTCTTCGAGCGTGCCGTCGAAATGGAAGCGGCCGTGGGTACGCGCGTCAGGGTTACTCCACCCGATGTTCTGTTCCTCCTCAAGATGGTTTCCTATCTTGACAGTCCGGAGCAGAGAGATAAGGATATCGCAGATATTCACGGCCTGCTTCGGCGGTATGAGTGCGACAGTGACCGGATGTACTCGAACGCCGTCGCTGATGCACAGCTGTCCGATTTCGAGTTCTATCCAGCCTTCTTGCTCGGCATGGACCTTGCGACGTTCTGCGACGCTGAGGAGGATGCCCTCGTCAAGCGTTTCCTCTCTATTTTCTCGGACCCATCAAGCCGGGAGTTCGCGGTGATGCTGCAATACGAAGGCCCGCTTGCACCAATTGAGGAACGGCTTTCGCTGCGTCTCAGTGCCTTGCGCAAGGGGCTGAATGCTAGGCAAGGGCCAGAGTAGTTCAAGTTTCTCTGTGACAAGGCACCAGGTAGTGCCGCCGCGGCACAAGCGCGAACTGCCGCGTGTCTTCGTCTGGCCGCCTCGGTCAGACGCTCACGTCGCCCAGCCTGATCGAGTCGGCCCCATTCCCGGCGTCAACGCGGATTCGCGCCAATGCCAGTGCTCATGCCGAATCGTTCAAACTTCCGCCTGTCCCAAGACTTCGGGGTTCCACGTAGGTACGGGCCCGCAGGTGTCAGAATGTTGTTCTATGAAGCGGTTGAGCCGAGTAGCCCTGACGGTAGCGTCCGCACGGAGGTCGTCTGATCGGATACCAGATGGAAAACGATGCGGGCGGGCACCCGGGTGGTGCCACCTGAGCATTGCAACAGGGCTTATTGCGTCGTTCCTCTCCCCGGCCATGGCGGAGTCGGCCTTCAAGATCACGTTTTCGGTCAAGAACCGGTCTCACGGGCGCGTGTGGAACGGAGGCGTGGAAGACGCTTCGAAGTTGCGGTCCCTGCTGGGGTGGCACCTTCATGACGACGACCGGTTGAGGCCGCCCGCTCGCTGGGACATCGTGACGCAATCTGTGGGGGGCGACGTGGCTTCGCCGGGGGTCGTTCTTGAGGTCAACACCCCGGAGGAAGTGCCGTTCACCTTCTTTACTCGCCGGGGTGACACGCAGTTCACTCCATCTGACATTCCGTTCGGGGTGCCCTATCGCCCAACCGGCCTGGGCGATGACGTCGTGATCGAGCGGGTGCCGTTCCCCACTGTCGTGTCATCGCCGAACACGGAAGACGACGACCCCGCGATGCTGCGCACCAGGGATGGGGAGTACTGGCTGGCTTGGGTCGCCTATCAGACAGTCCGGCGCGACGGCCACTATCTCGACGGATCGGACCGGGTCATGGTCGCGCGCAGCGCAGACGGACGCATCTGGTCCAAGCCGACTCCGGTGACAGCGGCGGGTGATCACTTCCGGATCGCGTTGGGGGAGGACGCCCGAGGCGGGGTCTGGTGCGTGTACTCCCTTCAGCAAGAGCTCGGAACCGGGAATTTCGATCTCTACGCCAAGCAAATCGACAACGGAAGCGCAGATGATCCAGTCCGACTAAGCAACGATCCCAGGCCAGACGCGTTCCATGATCTAGCAACGGCCGAAGATGGGACGTTGTATTTGGTGTGGGCCGGATTCCGTGATTCCCCGGACGGAGGGCTGCCCCAAAGCGATATTCTCCTACGCCGCTTTGACGGATCCGAATGGGGCGCTGAGGTGAATCTCACGAATTCCAAGGAGGACGATTGGGAGCCTGCCGTCGCGACAGATTCGTCGGGCAGGGCTTGGATCGCATGGGACAGCTATCGGGAAAACGGGTACGACCTGCTGATTCGCGGTGTCACGTCAACCAGCGAGGGGCCAATCAGCGAAGTGTCCGCCACACCGTTCGCGGAAATGCGGGCCGATGTCTCTGTCGACGGGGCGGATCGTGTGTGGATCTCGTGGGAAGAGGGCTCCGCCAACTGGGGCAAGGACTTCGGATACGAGAACCCCCGGCACCGGATCAACCTGAAGGACGGATCGCGCCTCTATGACCCGAGGGGCCCGAGGCTGCCCAGGGTAGCGGTGCTCGAGAACGGCCGGTGGCTGCAGCCCAGCCGGCCTGCGGTCTCGTCGGCTCCAGGTTATCTGGACTCGAGGTTGTTTCAGAACCCGCGTCTAGCCTTGGACGGCGACGGAAACGTCTGGGTCGTCCTGCGGCACCAGTGGCGGCCGGCAGGGCGGTGGGGCGGCCATTTCTTCGATTTCTACGCCACTACCTGGGCCGACGGGAAGTGGATCGCGCCAGTATTGCTGACCGGCAGCACGAGTCGCCAAGACACTTTGGTCACGGCTGCACCGGGAGATGACGGTTCGCTCGTCGCGGCAGTAGTCGGAGACGGGCGAAGGATGCCGGTCGGCCTTCCAAAGCACCATGACGTAGCCGTGCTCCAACTCGACGGGCGCTTCGTAGCGGGTGAGCGAGGACACGCAGATCTGCAGCCCTTCCGACCCTCCGAGGCGCCTGGTTACCGCCCGACTCACGCGAACGAGAAAAGCGACCTCGATCGGATCCGGCGGCATCGGGTCGAAGTTGGAGGCAGGAAGTGGAAGGTCGTCCGAGGGGATCTGCACCGACATACGGAGATTTCGATGGACGGGGCGATGGACGGTTCGCTCTATGACGCGTATCGGTATGCGCTCAACGCCGCTCAGTTGGACTTCCTCGGCGTCAGCGACCACAACTACGGCCAATGGCTCGACACGGACGAGCCCGGCGATCCGACATCGGATAACGAGTTCCAGTTCTGGCGTACCCAGAAGTCGGCGGACCTGTTCCACGTGCCGGGACGTTTCACGCCACTCTATGGATACGAGCGCACCCTCAACTTTCCTTTGGGGCATCGCAACATCTTTCACGCGCGTCGCGGCGTCTTCAGCCTGCGCGTTCCGAGACTGCACGTGAGAGAGATGCCGGAACTTCTCGACAAGGATCCGCCGAACCTGTGGGCTTACTTGAGGCAAACCGGAGGCATTGGCATACCGCACACGCCTGCGACGACCATGGGTACGGACTGGAAGCGGCGCAATGACGAGGTCATCCCGGTGACCGAAATCTACCAAGGCGACCGGAATTCGTACGAAACGCAGGGAGGGCCGAGGGCGGCGCTTCCCGATGCGCGGGGGCTTGGCCAGGCCGGGCTTCCTCCGCACCAGCGAGGGCTCGTTCAAAACGCGTTGGGCGTCGGGTACCGGATGGGCTTCATCGCTTCGAGCGATCACTACTCGACGCATATTTCGTACGCGAACCTGATCGTGCCTGACCGGGTGACGAGCCGCGAGGATCTGCTGGACGCATTCAGAAAGCGACGCACGTACGCATCCACCGACAACATCGTCGTCGACTTCCACGCGAGTGACAGCCATCAAGGGTCGGTGATCGCCTCGTCGGAGTCGCCGGTATTCGCTGTCAAAGTGAAGGGCACCGAGCCGATCCTCACGGTCGAGTTGGTCAAGAACAACCGAGCTGTGTACACGCATAGGGGAGGGGGAGCCAGCGAGGTCGATTTCGAATATCGCGACGCGGACTTCGAGGACGGTTCCATGGGACCGACAGTGACGATTTCCGACTGGTCGCGTCCGGAGACAGGCATCCGGCCAAGGCCTAACCCCGACGAGAGCTTCTACTATCTCCGGGTCATACAAAGCTACAGCGCCGAGGATCCGGGTAAGGAAGGCGAAGTCGCGTGGTCGTCGCCGATTTTCGTGGAGCGCAAGTAGTTGGAGTCGCTTGCTTGGGGTGGGATCGCGGTTCAGTGACGGAACTGCTCTCTGCCAATGGGTAGTCGGCGACGTGCAATTGCACGGCGGGATTACGGATTGATCGTCTGATCCGGTGATCCAGGCTGCGAGATTCACGGTCTCCAGTGAACCGGAATCGTGGTCGGGTCGCATGCGGGCTTGGCCCGATTCATCGAATCAATCTGTACGAGATTCAGTCCAACGACTGGCGGTCGCGACGCCTGCTGTCGCAGGCGGTCTATGCCGTGATAGAGTCCTCGGTCGGTGGGCAATGAGCGCCGTTTGCCGCGACCAGATGGACAAGGCCGAAGCTTCTCGACCGCCCTCCCTCTTCCGCGCATGCTCCCGGCGCTGGAGCTCACGGAGGTTTCCCTTCGGACCGCCGCTCTACCCATCGCCCGGTCACAAGGATCGGCTTTGCCAGTATCGAGTCTTCAGGGCTTCCTCGAAGAAGCGAAGCAACGCCGCCTGTGCCGATCTGTCACTCGACAAGCGCCTGGTACGCCAACGTCTGGAAATCCTGACGGATGTTCAGATGAGTGTAAGGCCGAACCTGAGTCATTACAATTCCGATGATCTCGTCAATTGGATCGACCCAGAAAACCGTGCAATAGGCCCCTCCCCATCCGAACGAGCCTTCCGCGCTTGGCATTGCGGTCGGCCCTTGGTCAACGGATACTGAATAACCTAGGCCGAATCCGAAGCCCGCTCCTCGCAACCAGATCGCCTTGTTGCCCGTATGGTTCGACGTCATGAGCCGAACGGTGCGAGGTCCGACGATCCGGACGCCGTCCAACTCGCCGCCGTTGAGCATCATCTGGTGGAAACGGTAATAGTCGGCTGTAGTCGAGACGAGCCCTCCTCCGGCGCTGAAATAGACATGGGGCTCCCTAACCCAGCGACTGTTTGAATCGGGCTTTTCCTGCAGCTTGATCCTGCCTTTGGAGTCCGGCTGGTAGAGAGCGGCCAGCCGAGGAACCTTCGACATCGGTAGGTAGAAGTGCGTGTCTTTCATGCCGAGCGGCTCGAAGATCTTCTCCTTGAGATAGGCGTCCAATGTCATTCCGGACAGCACTTCGACCAAGCGACCGACGACGTCGGTCGCGGGCCCGTACTCCCATCGCGTGCCCGGCTCAAAATTGAGGGGGAGCTTTGACAGGGCGCTCACGTAGTCGGCGACCGTTCCGCCGGGTGTCCTGTTTGCTCGGACTTCGTTGTAGAGGGCTTGGGTGATTCCTCGATAGGGATTCGGAAGGCCGGCGGTGTGCGTCAGCAGCTGCTGGATGGTGATCGCCTTCGACGCTTCGATCGCCTTGTAGGGGCCGCGGGTATCGTCGCCAGGCTCGACCGGCACCGCCACCTTCATCTCCGCGAATTCCGGTAGGAACTTCGAAATCGGATCCCGAAGCTGGAATCGGCCCTCCTCCCACAGCATCATCGCCGCGGTCGAAGCGATTGGCTTGGTCATCGACGCGATGCGAAAGATGACGTCATTCGACATCGGGGCCTTGGCTCCTGCGTCGCGGTAGCCGAAGCTCCTGTGGTAGACGACTTTGCCTCGACGCGCGATCAGCCCAACTACACCAGGGATTTCCTTGCGGTCCACGTAGGCTTGGAGCGCCTTGTCGATTCGGGCAAGGCGCTCGGCCGAAAACCCCGCCGATTCGGGCTCGGTCAGAATGGCCGGGGCGGCCTCCGTCGCGACGGTGAAGAACGACAAGCCGATCGCGATTGCGGGCAGGGTCAGGGTGGTCTTGAGAAGCATTGTGTCGTCTTTTCACTCGCGCATGTCTAAACGCTTCGCGGACCGAATGCGCTTCCAGTCCACGTGAGGACGGACGGGCCTATACGTTGTACCAGAATCAGATTCGAGCAACTCGCCCGTTTATTGCCTACTGGGTGCGACGGATGCCCGGCGGCTGGTGACGCAGGCTGTCTCTGAGGTTGGTGCCGCTAAGGTTCGGACCCCCTGTTACATCGTGCCGCCATGGGAGGAAGGCTGGCGGCGGAGTCGTGGCCCAGGTGCTTTCCGCACGGTGGCAACGCTCGATGCGGTTCCTCCCAAATCGCGCGTAGCTGGCGAACTCGGGCAGACTGCGCCATTCCTTCGATGTCTTGACCGCGCCGGCTCGGGTCAAACCAACTCTTGGCCGTTTCCGCTAGATCCGAGCCCAGCGGTCCAACTCCTCTTGCCGTGCGCGGTATTCCATCGGCATTGCTACCATGCGGTTGCAGCTCTTGCTATCTGTTGGCGAGGCAGGGAAGTCGCGAGGCAATGAACACGCAGCAGGACGGCACAAACGAGGCCCCAACCCGGAATCCCTCTCCGTGGGCGGGATTTTCCGGGCCGGGGATGTCGAGGCGTGCCCTGCTGGCCGGGCTCCCGGTGACGGCTTTGCGAGCGTAGGAGCGTCCCCCGAACTTCGTAGTGATCGTGGCCGACGACCACGGATGGAACGATGTCGGGTGCTACGGACACCCTGTAGTTAGAACGCCGAATCTCAACCGCCTAGCCAACGAAGGCGTTCGATTCACGCATTGCCACACGACCGCCCCGCTGTGCAGTCCGGGCCGAGGGGCCGTGATGACCGGGCTGTACCCTCATGTCTCCGGCGTCACGCGGCTCGTCCAAGGCGAAGACGCCGATCGGCTGTCATTGAGACCGGACGTCTGGACATTTGCGAAGGGATTGAAGGAACTAGCCCATGTTTAACATGCGATTTCAGTAAACTACTGACAATAAATACCTTAAGAGGAGAAATGGAAGCGTGGTTGCACTACAAAGTGCGCGCTAAAGTGGATCGGGCCGGAATCAGAGCACGATTTTGCTGGTCTTGCCGGGCAGTTCCGCGATGCCGAGAGACTGATACAGTGCTTGCAGTTGCTCTTCCGGCGGGGTGGTCCGGCGCAAGTGCAGCGTCTGGCCGTTGGCGCACTGGATCGTGGTGGTCACCCGGCGTTGGGTGGCTAGGATCGTGCGCAGGGTGGTCCAACTCGAGTGCTCGCCGTGCTGTTTGAGCTTGCGCCGGATCAGCTGCACCGCTTGGTAGGCCAGCACCGTGAGGAACACAGGCAAATTCAAAGTTCGGTACGGGGATCGGGTTAGGCGCGTAGGTAAGGCATTCTGAGTCGCGCAGAAAGGCGACATTGTGCCCGATTACGGGATGGCTGGGGCCAGGAAGCAGGAACACGGTCTCCACACGCTCGCATTGAGGCGCAGCGGTGGTGGGCTCCACAGCGGGGGCGGAGCTGACAGTCAGACGAAACGGGCTGGGGGGGGGGGGAGTTAGCTGAGCAGAAGGGCGACGGCCCCGTTCGGGTCCAGCGACAGTTGGCTCATGCGACGCTGGATGTTCTTCGTCTCCAGCAGCCGCAGGATCGAGATCGCGAGATTCGAGACCGCCGCCATCAAACGCGGCAGCGGGCCCTTGCGGATGCGGCATTTGTCCTCGCCGACGGCCACGTCTCGCACGTAGTGGACCCGATTCTCGATGCCCCAGTGACTGCGGTTCAAATGCAGCAACTGCTGCGGTGTCACCTGGTCCGGCCCCAAGCTGGTCACCAGGTAGACGGTCTCGGGCTTGCGCTGCTTGCCGTCCTTCTTGTAGACCACCTCCCGGTGCACTTGCGCGACGAGGCGGACGCCGGGAAAGTGCACGTACGGGACCTCGGGGTCGAGTTCGTCCGAGACCCGGATCGAGCGGGTTTCGATCCGTCCGTGATCGCCATCGGTGGTCGTGTAAGCCGACATGCAGTCCCAGTGGAAGCCATCGCGCACCTCTGCGAGCAGGGTTGGCTGATTGTCTTTCACCGTCAGGACAAAGTCGAGCTGGAGTGCCAGCAGCTTCTCCACCGTGGGGCGCTGGGTATGCAGCGCGTCAGCCGTCAGGCAGATCCCGGTGCCGGCGAACTGCTCGACCAACTGGCGTAGCGCCGCCCCTTCGGCATCGTCCTTCTGGCCCGTGAAGCCGAGTTGGCCGACCACCGTGCCCGAGTGGATCTCCAGCGCCGACAGCTGTTGCTGGGGGGCCTTGTTGCGGGGCTTGCCAGCCGCGTCCAAGTCCCGGTCATAGGACCCGCGCAGCACCTTCCCATCGATCGCAAGCGCCTGTAGCGGCGCCTCGGAATCGCCGCTGTCTGCTGCCTCGCCCTCTGCGCTATCGTCTTCCTCGTCAAAGACTTGCTCGGCAGTCCAGGCCGCCAGCAGACGCTCCACCTCGGCGGCGTCAAGGCGCTTGAGGATGTAGTGCCAGCTACTGATGCCGGGGGCCTCGTAGCGCCCGGTCTGGGGGCGCCAGCGGGAGCCGATCGCCGCCAGGGTCGCCTGGCTGAGAGCCCGGCCGAAGTCGCACAGTTCGGTCAGGTTCTGCTGGCCGGCCAGGCGCGCGGCGATCAGGATCGTCAGCGCGGTGCGCAGCGGATAGCGCAGGCCCCGCCGCTTGCGGGTTTCGGGAATCTGGTCGAGATAGGCGAACAGGGACCGCCATTGGGAGGGTTGCAGCATGATGCAGGGTCGATGGGGTTGCCAGTGAGGATGCGGCTGGGTCGCCGCGAGCTGCTGCCGCGCGTTGCGCCGCAGCGGGTAGACGAACACGCGCTTGGGCACGCCGTGGGAGTGATAGCCGATCGCGCCGCCACGGACCCGGCCGAACCCTTGTGTGCTGCCGACCTCGATCCAGTTGGCGGCGCGATAGCACGTGCCCGAGAAGTGGCTGGGGTCGACAAACGTTTCCGCGAACAACAAGGGAGCCGCGTGCAGGCGCAGCCACTCGCGGGGCAGTTGGCGCAGGCTGAGGCCGAGCACGCGGGAGGCGAGATGAGGGCAGGAGCCCGCCTCGCATAACAGCAAAAAGCGGGACTGATTGGCGACCAGGAAGAGCCGCTGGCGGCGCTGCAAGGAGGTCCAGCCGATCCAGCGGTCGCGGGCGGCACAGTGCAGGGCGGCGGCATGCCAGCCGATCAAGGCGAGCCACTGATCGCCGAGCACGGCGACCTGCCGCAGGCGCTTGCCACAGAAGTTGCGGAACCCGAGATAGTGGTGCTGGCGCATCAGGTCGTTCCAGCGCGGCTCCTCGTCGGGCCACACTGTCCTCACCCGCACTTCTCGCAAGGGGATCTCGTTCGGGATCACTCTGCGAGTTATCGCATAACCCAGGCGTGTTTGTCCAGCCTTCCGCCTTAGTCCTTTGTCATTCAGCCATTGCTACCGAACATTGAAAAGTCCTGGTGAGGAACAGGTGTCCCTCGGAGCGCTCCGGCTTGCTGTGGTAGACCGGCCGCAGGCCCAGTTCGGACTTGAGGCAGCGGAACACGGCTTCGACATCAGTGAGGCCGATGTAGGCCCGCCACATCGCTTCGGCCTGCCAGCTGGTGTCGTTGCTGCGCAGGCAGTACACGCCCGGATGGGTCGCCCGCGAGCCTGCCTTCGGTTGGCGCTGCCAGCGCACCGCGACGGCCTTCTCGCCTGCCGTATCGGCCTCGACCGAGATCTTGTAGTGCTGTGAGGCGCCCTTGCTGCGCTCGACCATCCGGCCCACGCGCTTGTGCACAGCCTCCAGCTTGCGCCGTGCGCGCGGCCGCGACAGCCCCGCGTGCAGCTGCTCCAGCGCTTGCTCCAAGCTCTGCGCACGACGGTCCTCAATCGCCTGCTCCTTCTTCTGGCGCTGCTGCGAATAGCAGTACAGGCGCGCCTCCTGGCCGTCCTCGCTGATCACCTTGTGCACCAGGACTGGGTCACCGGAGGCTGTTTGCAGAGCCGCTGCCTCGGCTGGGTCGAACTGGCGCTTGGCCTCGCGGCTGACCGCCAAGTAGCAGTAGCCCTGCTCGCGCAGCCAGGTCAGGTTCTGCTCGGTGGCGATGCCGCGGTCCAGAACCACGTGCGCGCCCCGCGGCACCGCGAGGCCCTCGAGCACCGTCTGCAGGGTCTTGGCTTCGCCCACGTTGCCGGCGAACACCTGCGAGCGGCGCACGAAACCGCTGGCGTCGAGCACGAGCGCGAGAGTGAGCAGGGGACAGTCCGAACGGCGCTCCTTGGAATGGCCGCGCCGGGCGTCGGGCTGGGCTTTGGCCTGGCCCTCGAAATACGTGTTGGTGAGGTCGTACAGGGTCACGCTCGGACGCAGGTCAAAGAGCGAAAGCGCCTCTTGGAAAAGGTGTTTCTCGATGCTGGGGCGGTTCTGCACGAGGGCGTCGGAGGCGCGATAGAGCTGCCTGGCGCAGATCGCTTCGAAGGGTGTGCCAAGCAGTTCGCCCAGGGCGCTGTCGGAACGCAGCCAATGATTGGTGGAGCGTTCGGAGCAGCGGCCGGCGAGGCGCCCGACGATGGAGCCGACAGCGCAGGCCTGGAGTTGCCTGGAGAGGCCGAGGGCTTGCAGCAAAGCGGGCAGCCCAAGTTGGTTGAGGGCCCACAGGGCGGCGTGTTCGACGCCGACCGAGCGCGGCCGCAGGTTCTGGAGCGAATCGGTATCGACCGCCAGCAACACGGGGGAGTCGGTGGCGGATTCCAGGCCGTGGAAGTCGACGATTTGGCGGGCGATGGAGCGGGCGCGTCGGACCAGGGAGGCCGCAGCGGCGCGCGGCGGCAAGGGCTGGCCGGCGGCCAGGGCTTCGACGAGCTGGCAGAGGGTGGGCCAGTCTTGCTGGGGCAGGTCGAAGCCGGAGCCGAGGTTGGCGAGGGTGATCTGTTTGACGCGGCCGCCGACACGGGTGGAGCGGACCAAGCGAAAGTTGGCATAGGAGGTCCCACCGGGAGCGCGACGGTAGAGCGAGCGGCGGATGAACACGAGGTTCAGGCTAGCAGGAGTGGGGGCGAACAATCCAGCGAAACCCGGAAGTTAACGATGATTCGACCACTACAATTTCGACCACTACAAATACACGGATTGGCAAGCCAATGAACCAAGCAGAGGCTAGGGGGGGGCACCAACCACAAAACACGCGATTCTGCGAGCTTTCCGCACGAAATGCTGGAATTCAGGGGCCAATTGGGGTGTTGGCCGACGACGAGCAGGTCGAGCGATGTTAAACATGGGCTAGGCTTTGAGAACGCCGCCGCTCGGAAATGGCATCTTTCCACGGCAGGTGCCTTGGCGCACGGCTTTGACCACCAGTTTCCGGACCGGACGGCCTACCTCGAGCAGTCAGTGGAATTCCTCGAGGCCAGACACGAGCGGCCGTTCTGCCTGTATTTCTGTCCGACGCATACGCATCGTCCATTCCGCGAGCACAGCGGGTTCGAGTACGAGCCGGACGGGCTTGGCGAGTGCCTGCCACCATACCTGAAGGATACCGCTCAAGTGCGCGAACACTATGCCTGGTATCTGTCGGAGACGAGCCAGATGGATGACGAGATAGGGCAACTCCTCGCCGCGCTAGAGCGCACTGGAGAGTTGGAAAGGACAGTCGTGGCGTTCATGACTGATCACGGGCCTTCGATGCACCGGGCTAAGTTCTCGCTCTACGACTGGGGAACACACACCAGCCTGATTTTCCGGGGACCTGGAATCTCGGGGCGCGGACGCGTCGACCTTGGACTGGCGTCAACCGTTGATGTTGCTCCGACGCTGATGAGCCTCGCGGGGGGCACTGCGCCACCGGCATGTCAAGGGGTCGACCTGGAACCGCGGCTGGCCGCCCGCAGTTCGGACGCCCGGGAATACGTGTTCGCCGAGCACCACGAGCGGAACCACCTGACAGCTGTTCGCGGCGAGCGCTTCAAGCTGATTCGGAATCACACCAAGGACGAGCCCTTGATACGGCCGCAGGTGATTCGCAATTGGCAGGAGATGGGCGAGGACACGTTGCGCCAGCCCTATCCGCTTCCGCGTCCGCCGGAAGAGTTGTACGATCTTTCAGCGGATCCGCTCGAGAGCCGGAATCTCGCAGATAAGCCCGCATACCAAGGACAGCTTGCCGAGTTGCGAGGCGAGCTTAAGCGGTGGTCAGAGATGCCGCTCCGTTAGCAGTGAGAGGGTGCTGAGCTCTCGGACAGAGAGCAATTCGGTCCGCCGAAAGGAAGTCAACGATGACGAAGAGAGTGAGTTCTTGCCCGATACCACGGACCTAGACCGTTTCGGTCGGCCGCTTCGAGGCTTAAGGCTGCCTTCCTAGCCTGTCCAAAGCTCATGCCGATCAGCTGTACTGGACCACGTAGGGAACCGCAGGCAGCTCTAAGAAACTACCAGTTCTTGCAAATTGAAAGAGGCTATTCAAAGTAAGTATCAATAGAATCTACGAACTAGATGATGTTTGTGGGATGCATACTTACAATAAAATAAGAAGTTATCGTCTTGAAATATTCGATCACAGTATGCTATATAATAGGATATAGATCGACAACAATAAATATTTTGAGTAAGAGTGAACCATGTGTTAATCACAAATCAAACTAATTGAACGTATTTCTAAATCACTATCTAGCGTCGAATTGCATCCTCTATTTCATCGGATCGACCTATCGGAATCAGCATCGGGTTCGCGGACGTCACCGTTCACGCCCCAGTCGTGCGAACGGGAAGAATCACGTCAATCTAGAATCCAGACCTACGCAAGAAGTTCGGCCCCTCGCGCTCGTGGGCCTGAAACAGGGATGAGGATACGCTATGGTGTCTGTGGCTTGAACCGGACTTGATCAAATGCTCTCTTGGCTGCATCCCAATACATTCGGCCTGCGGCCGGGATGTTGGACGCAGATTGCCGTCGTCCTCGCCGCGCTACCAATTGGCTCCGGCCTTGTCTCCTGCGCCGGGTCTCCGCCGGACGGCGCGGAACCCTCGATCCAAGCAACTATCCGAATCGACGCTTCGGAACGCCTCAACCCAGTCAGCGACTTGCTTTACGGCCATTTCGCCGAGTTCATGTACGAGAACATCAAGCACGGCCTTTGGGCCGAACTGCTCGTCAACCGTGGATTCGAGGATGTCGCTCCGCCGCCCGCCGCTGCCCATTACTGGGAGCGCTACCCGGATACGCGCAATCACGCTCCGGGTTTCGTGCTCGGTGGTGGGGCACTTGGCGTCTCCGAGCAGGGCTATCCCGCGTCCTACGAGAACCGGGCACAAGTCCTGGTCAACGCCCGATCGGAGCAAAGGGGCCATGGCATCTACCAATCCAATGTGCCTGTCCGCTCAGGCGTGAACTACCGGGGGTCCGTCTGGCTGCGCGCACGCGGTGTCAATCGGGCTGAAGGCGGCCTTCAGGCCGATCGTCAATTCGAAGGCTCCGTGAGCGTTTCCATCGAAGAGAATAAATCCGGTGGGAAGGTCTACGCGACCGGCGATCTGACAGGCATCCCAGCGACCTGGACTCGCTTCGAATTTGATCTCCCAGTCACCGAGTCCGACCCGCTCGCCCGGTTCGCCATCCGGGTTTTCGGAGCCGGTGCGCTCTGGATCGACCAAGTCTCCTTGGTGTCCGGCGATGCGGCCGACAACATCCGAGCCGACGTGCTCGAGAGAATCCGTAGGTTGCAGCCAGCGTTCGTCCGCTGGCCTGGCGGGAACGTGGCTCAGGACTACCACTGGGAGTGGGGCATCGGTCCTCGTGACGAGCGTCCAGTCTGGGTCAACATGTCATGGGACAACGATCCCGAGCCGGCCGACTTCGGCACGATCGAGTTCCTGCAATTTTGCAAGAGTGTCGGCGCGGAGCCCAACATCGTTGTCAACGCCGAAGGTCGGGGAGCGACCGTGGGAGAGGCAGCCAGGCTGCGTGCCGAGGGCAAGGACATCCGCAATCACTCGCGTCCCGCGACCGCCGAGGAGGCCGCCAACTGGGTCGAGTACGTGAACGGAGACGCTAGCACTCCGTTCGGTGCGCTTCGGGAGCGAGACGGATATGCCGAACCGTTCGGCGTTGCCTATTGGGAGGTCGGCAACGAAATCTGGGGCGACTGGGTGCGCGGCCATTCGGACGCTGCCACCTACGCCGCCAACGCACTTCGCTACATCCGGGCAATGAAGGCAGTGGATCCGTCCATCAAGATCATCGCAGTCGGTGACGAGAATCTGGACTGGAACCGGACCGTGCTGGAGGAGATCGGCGGCGAGATCGACATGCTCGCGATTCACCACTACCGTCCTAAGGAAGACGACCCGCCCGGCTTCGCCGCCCTGATGGCGAGGCCGCTCTGGTACGAAGGCCTCTACAGGCGGATCCGCGACATGATCCGCGAGATTGTGCCGGGCCGGGACATTGGAGTGGCTTTGAACGAATGGAACACCACGTTCAGCATCCCGCGGCAGCACACGATGGAGTCCGCACTATACGGAGCCCGCCTGATGAACGTCTTCGAACGCCAGGGGGATCTGATCCGCATGAGCGCCGTTTCTGACCTAGTCAACGGCTGGCCCGGCGGCGTGATTCAAGCAAGCCGCCACGACGTGTTCACTACCGCGACGTATTCGGTTATCGAGGCTTACAACCGGCACCGTGGCGACTGGCGCCTGAAGGCGGAGGTCAAATGCGACGTCACGTACGATCCAGGGGATCCCTCGCTTGGTACGGCGGTACCGGCGCTTGATGTGTCCGTGACCGCGAATGAGGCTGGCACGGTGATATACGTCAAGGCCGTGAACACCTCAGCCGAGCATTCCATTCGGGCTGCCGTCGATTTGCAAGGCCTCGGTGGCGAGGTCGGAAGCGAGGCAACCGCAACTACGGTCACGGCCCCCACACTCCGGACGGCCAACAGCTTCTCGGAACCGAACCGTGTCGCCAGTCGCGAATCGGCTTTTCCGCTCGATGGCCCTCGATTCGCGTATGAGTTCCCGAAGCACTCGGTGACCGTGGTCCGTATCAGCATCATGTAGGCAAGCTCCGCCGGGGGAACTCGCCGCTGCTGCGTTGGCGTGGGGGCTTGTCCGGGCCTATGGCTTCCCGCAATCTCGGTAGAATCGGCCCTATGGCGCTCTTCCGCATACTGGCTCTCGCCTTCATTCCCGCACTCGGCTACTCGGCTCCGAACATCATCTTTGTCATGAGCGACGACCACGCCGTGCCGGCGCTCAGCGCGTACGGAGGCGATCTCATTTCGACTCCTAACTTGGACCGCTTGGCGATCGAGGGCGCCCGGTTCGACGCAGCGTTCGTGACGAACTCGATTTGCACGCCGAGCCGGGCGGTGGTCCTGACCGGCAAGCACAGCCACAAGAATGGCGTCCTGACTCTGCTCGACACGTTCGATGGATCGCAACCGACGCTCGCCAAGTACCTGCGGGCAGCAGGCTATCACACCGGCATGGTCGGCAAGTGGCACCTCAAGAGCGAGCCCACTGGGTTCGACGAGTACGCGGTTCTCCCCGGCCAGGGTCTTTACTACGATCCGTTCCTTCGACACACCGACAAGTGGACCGAGGAACAGCGATACGAAGGCTACGTGACCGACGTAATCACGAACCAGGCACTGCACTTCCTGGACAACCGCCCGGAAGGCAAGCCGTTTTTCCTCATGTACCACCACAAGGCTCCGCACGACGTGTTCGTTCCGAAGCGCGAGCATTCCGGGCTCTTTACCGACCCGATTCCCGAGCCACCGACGTTGAACGAGGACGTGTCGAAACGGATTGCCCTGCGGGAGACTGTGGAGACGATCGGCCACCGGCACACCTCCTACGGAGTGCCGGAGTGGGGCTGGTTCCTAAGGCGGGTCCGCTACAGTCCGGAGGAGGTCTCAACGTGGGAGCGGGATCTCGCGGGCCTCTCGGGTCCTGCGTTGCGCAAGGCGCAGTATCAGATCTACATGCGGCGCTACTTGCAATGCGTCTACTCGATTGACGAGAACATGGGCCGAGTCCTGGACTACCTGGACGAGAACGGTCTGGCTCGCGACACGCTCGTCGTCTATACGTCCGACCAAGGCTTTTTCCTCGGCGAGCACGGCCTCTACGACAAGCGGTTCATGTACGAGCCAGCCTTCCGCATTCCCTTGCTCCTGCGGTGGCCGGCTGAAATCGAAGCCGGCACTGTCACAGGCGAACTCGTGCAGAATCTTGACTTCGCCCCGACGCTGCTGGACGCTGCGGGTGTCGGCATACCTTCGGACATTCAGGGCAGGAGCTTCCTGAGCATCGCCAAAGGGGCGCCGTCATCCGACTGGCGTGACGCCGTCTACTACCGCTACTGGATGAGCCGGGGCCATTTCAACATTCCCGGGCACCTCGGAGTGAGGACCAAGCGATACAAGCTCATCTACTTTTACGACAACCCAGTCGGTCCCGATGGAAAGGCGCTTGTCAATGGAGCGCGAGCGAACGTTCGCGACCCGTTCTGGGAGTTCTACGACATCGCCGACGACCCCTTGGAAGTAAGGAACCTCTACCATGAGCCTGCTCACGAGGGTCTGATCCGCGCGCTCAAGGAGCGCATCGTGCAGCTGAGAAAGCAGTACGGCGACGATCGCGACGGCCTCGATCTCGGCGACTAGGCACAGAGACTGCGATGCGCCCATGCGATTACGCCGCCGGGTGGATCGAATGCCGGGCCACGCTGGCCATGTGGCCGTTGTATCCGAACCCGTCCAGCATTGACTCGCGGGCGAGATCCAAGGACTCCGGCACAGATTGGAGATTCCTTGCGGTACCTAGATCGATGGCGTCAAGTCAAGCCACGAGCTAGCCGCTCGCGGGCGGGCGCAGCGCGACGCTATTCCGTCACTCCATGCCCCAGTTCCGGCCGGACCTTGCTGGCGTGTACATTAGGAGCTTATGACCCGACAGCGATTCCTGCTGCGTTCGTCGCTCCTTCTTGCCTCGGCTGCGGTTCCCGCGCTCGATGCCGCTGGCATCGACGGCAAGTGGAACCTGGTTTGGGATACCGAAGGAGGCGTACGTCGCACCCAATGGCAGATCGTGCAGGACGGCCAGAAGTTGACAGTCGAAACCAATGGCCAGGTCTTCAAGGGCACTCTCAACGGCGATCGGATCGTGTTAGCAGGTGAGTTCTACGCCGGAGAGGCGGGGTATTCGGCCACGCTCAAGGTAGAGGGAACGTTCCAAGGGCGAGGAACTAAGAGGCAAGGGCACTTGGGACCAGTACGCAATGACATTCACGGGCAAGCGCGCGGAGTGACGCTCCCGGTTCTGCTCAGGCCTAGGTGAGTACTCCCAGCGCGAACCACCCCAGTCCAAGGACGAGCAGCAGCAGGCCGACGAGTTGCTCGGTTCGCCTACGTGCGAACCTAAGCCTCATTCCGCCGATTCCGGCCGCTAGAAGTGCCTCGATGCCGAGTGCGCCGGGCAGGAAATATGCGGGATTCATCCGCGCCGTGCCAAGAAAAGCTCCTAGGAAGAGTCCGTGGAAACAGCCCATCGCCCCGCACACGACCCAGCGGTTCTTCGCATCCGGCAGGAAAAGGACTTCAGCAGCTACGTACGCGACAGTAAGCGCCGCTGCCGCTTCCAGGAATGCGGACGGCAGCTGCCACCCCCACAATCCGCTTGCCAGAGCTACTGCCGATTGGGCGCCAAAAAATGCCCCGGCGCATCCGGCGAACTCGACCCTCGTCCGACCTGCCAGCGCCAACCCGACGAGAAACAGAAGGAGTTCGGGGCTCGTGATGGCCTTCCGGAGGCCCGCGCCAACCTCCGTCGTCGCCGTTTCCAGCCATGTCGGCGGCGCAAAGCGGATCTCTGCTTCCCGGAAGGTGATGTCGAATACGGTTTGGCGCGCGGTATCGCCTTCACCCGAACGCAGGATGTGGACGTGGTGCGGCACGGTGACGGACGGAAACTCGCAACGAACTGACACCGTGTCCGGCGGGTCGGCAAATCGGTAGGCTGCCTCGCAGATATAGAGGTCCTGGCCAAGTTCCTCGCGGCAAGCCCCTTCGGCAAGGAGTCCTTCCGCGCCCTCCGACTGCACAACCAGCGCCTCTAGCAAGATCCGCTGGCGATCCGGGTCTTGCGGAACCTCCGACAGAGGCATGCGCAGCTCGTACCGCACAGATTGGCCGTCGAGGCGCAAGCTGCCTTGGCTCATGCTCAGGACGTGGGCGTGCGCGGAAAACGACCAAATGGCAGCTCCCGTTGCCAGCAGCCAGGCCGCTCTACGGGACATTAGGCGCCGCGATCTGCCCGAAGAGGCCGCGTTCATTCCAGCCCGAAGCTGTACATTGCCTGCAGTGAACGGATGTAGACCTTGCCGTCGACGATTGCAGGGGTTGCGAAGCATGTGCCGTCCACGCCGCTTGTCGCGATCACGCTCCAACTCGCCCCTGGCTCCACGGCGCTGATCCTGCAGCCTTCGCTGATGGTGAAGATCTTTCCGTCTCCGGCGACCGGCGATGCCCAGTATTTGTCGATTGCGTCGCGTAGCCTGTCAACGCGATGCGACGTACCCGTCTTGGGATTGATGCTGCTGAAAATACCGCCGTCCTTGACCAGATAGATCGTTCCGCGGTAGAGCAGGGGAGAGGGCGTGTTCGGCAGGGACTTGTTGTAGCGCCACAACACCCCCTTCTCGGTGATATCCCCTCGCATCTCGCCCGGGCGGATGGCAACGAGATTGTTGATTGGAGCCCGCCGCGCCCCGTAAAAATACCAGTCGCGCTCGTCGAGCTTGCCATCGCCGCCGAGATCCGCTTCGGCCCACGGGTGGGCGGCTTTGAGCCGCTCGTACGGCGCCTCGTCTTGGGAAATCAACCGGTCTCCGTCCTTGTCGTGCTCTGCGAGCACGTCCTGAAACGAGGGCGTCTGCTCCTGTTGGCCGGGATCACCGCCGATTTCCCAGCCGTTAATGTAAACGGTGTCGCCTTCGAAGAGAGGCACGCACTTGAGTTGCCAAGCGAATCCATTGACCCACCACAGCTCCGCACCGGTTTCCAGATCGTAGGCTGACACGCGGTAGGCGCCTGGCACGACCAGTTGCGGCTTGCCGTCTGGCGGGCGGAAGACGCCCGCCGTGCCGTAGCCCCGCGTAGTCATCGGGCGCTGTGTCTTCCAAACCGTCTCGCCCGTCGCCGGATCCAGGGCGATCAGGTAGGCTCCCATCTGCTGATCGCAGACGATCACCAGCTTGCCATCAGCGAGGATCGGTGACGATCCGTGTCCGTTCTGATTGACGAACGGTCCAAGCGGCCGTTGCCAGCGCTCGTTGCCGTGGGCGTCGAACGAAAGGGCTCCGAAGTCGCCGAAGAAAACGTATACGTTCTCGCCGTCTGTGACCGGGGATGGCGACGCGGGGCCGTGCGTCCGCTGGAACGGCTCTCGGCGCGGTCTCGGTGCTTCGCGGATCCACAGCACCTCGCCAGAGTCGCGCTCCATTGCGAGCACCAGCAGCTTCTCGTCCTCGTAGGCCGTCAGGAAAATCCGGTCGCCGGCCACGACCGGCGAGGAATGCCCGGACGGCACCTCGCGTTTCCAGAGCAGGTTCTCGTCTTCTCCGAAGCGGAGTGGCAGAGCTTTTCCCTCCGCAATTCCTGTGCCTTCCGGCCCTCGGAACTGCGGCCAGTCAGCCATCGCGGAGTTCGAGGCCAGCACAACTAGCGGCAATAGGAATCGCCAAGTCATGCCATCCAGCATATAACGCGTGTCATTCCACATCACTGATCGCGCGGATTCTCGGTGCGGGGGACGGGCCCCGCGATAGAATGCAAGGAACGAGCCACTTGATGGCAAGGATCGGGCGGTACCAGATAGTCTCCGAACTAGGCCGCGGGGCGATGGGCGTAGTCTATCGCGCTCGCGACCCGAAGATTGGACGCGAACTGGCGGTCAAGACCATTAGGCTGGCGGACCACGCCGACAGCGAAGAGCTTGTCAGCCTGCGCCAGAGGCTCTTCCGCGAGGCCCAGTCTGCGGGGCGCCTGTCACATCCCGGCATCGTTACCGTTTTCGATGCTGACGAGGAAGACGGGATGGCCTACTTCACCATGGAACTCGTGGAGGGCCAGAAACTGTCCGATTACCCGGTCGGTGACCTGCGCTCAGGCACCAAGCTCGCTTTCGTCACGGACCTGCTCAACATGGCGGGCTCGGCACTTGACTACGCCCATGCCCGGGGGGTTGTCCATCGAGACATCAAGCCGTCCAACATCATGGTGACGCCGAGCGGCGTCAAGATCATGGACTTCGGAGTTGCGCGAGTCGCCTCGTCGCAACTCACCAGGACGGGCACGGTCGTCGGCACGCCCAACTACATGTCCCCGGAGCAGGTCCGCGGCGAAACTGTCGGAGGTCAATCGGACCAGTTCTCCCTTGCCGTCATCGTCTACGAAATCCTGACCGGACGAAGGCCGTTCCAGGCGCCCAACCTTACGTCGACTCTCTTCAAGCTTGTCAACGATACCCCGACCTCGATCCGGCACTTCGATTCGCACGTTTCCCCGGAGCTGGAAGCGGTGGTAATGCGCGCTCTCGCGAAGAACCCCGCCGGTCGATTCGAGAGTTGCACTGGTTTCGCCAGTGCGTTCGAGGCGGCAGCCCGGCGCGGCGAACCGTCAGCGGCCACTCCGGTTGTTCCTCAGGTCCAGCCGGTCAGGCCTGATTCCCGGCCGATTCCCCGCCAGTCGGATTCGCCGGAGAGTGTTCCAGTTCGGATACACGAGGGGCCGACATACGGGCAACTGCCGCAACCACTGGCCCAGGAAGGTCGTGTGCTCCCGCCGGGTACAGGAGCCGGGACCGCCTCGTACGAACGCTTCGATAGACCGCATCCCTCCCGTTGGCCGTCGGTAATTTTCGTCCTGCTGCTGTGCGCGATCGGAGCCCTTTCTGTCCTGGTCGTGCGCTACCCGGGCCTGATCGAAGATCCGCGAGGCCTGTTGGAAATGATTCTTGGCCTCGAGCAGACGGACACTTCCGCGGCTGGCATTCCCGAAGGGGACACGGGTGACGGCGGGTATCCGGCATTGGATTCCGAGAACACCGTGCCTCCGAGCGCAGCCAGCGGGCCGATGGAGGACGGGACCCCACCCGAAGCAGTTCCAGGGGATCCCTCGGCAACCCACGAGCGTGGAACGACCGCCTTGATTGAGCAAACCGAAGCCAGTCCTCCGACCGACGTCAGGCCGCTCGAGGCCAGCGTTACTCCCGATGCCCCGGAGCGCGAAGCGACTCCGCCGCCCGCCCCTCAGTCGCAGCCTCGATTTGCGGCGGTCTACTTCACGAGTCCCGTGGAAGGGGTCTCGGTGATCGTAGACAACAACAGGAGCTGGCGCTGCATCACGCCATGCAGGCTCTCGAAGATCCCTCTCGGAATCCACACCGTCGTCGCGAACCTGAGCGGATATGGACTCCAGAGACGGACAATTGACGTCGGGGAGCACGGCCTGACCCTCGATGTGCGGCTGGAACCGGTCAAGGCGACCTTGTTTGTTCGCAGCGTCCCGCCGGATGCTCGGGTATTCCTGAACGGGCGCGATACCGGCGAGCGGACGAACGCTCGAATGGACCTCAAACCGGGCCGCTACGAGATTAGGCTCGTGAAGGGCGAACTGCAGGCGAGACGAACGATCGAAGTCGTCGATGGCGAACTCCAGCACATCGAGTTCCGTCTAGGCACCAATTAGCTGGCGAACCGCCCGATGTTGGACAGCATTCAAGTCCGCGGTGCGCGGCAGCACAACCTCCGCGACATCAATGTCGAGATCCCCCGCAGGAGCCTCACGGTCATGACCGGCCTGAGCGGCTCCGGGAAGTCTTCCTTAGCATTCGATACGATCTACGCGGAAGGGCAGCGTCGATACGTTGAGACGCTCTCGCCCTACGCGCGGCAGTTTCTCGACCAGCTGGAGCGGCCGGATATCGATTCTATCGACGGCCTGAGCCCTGCGCTGTCGATCGAGCAGAAGACCGCGAGCCGAAGTCCTCGTTCGACTGTGGGCACTGTCACCGAGGTCTACGACTACCTGCGAATCATGTTCTCGTCCGTGGGCACCCCCCATTGCGTGGACTGCGATCTGCCGATCGAGAAGCAGCCGTCCGAGCAGGTTGCCACGCGCATCATCGAGCAGAACTCCGGGGACCAGATCATGATCCTGGCACCGTGCGTTCGCGGCCGGAAGGGGCAATACCGCAAGGAGCTCGAGAGCTGGGCGCGGCAGGGCTTCGTCTCCGCCCGGATCGATGGAGAAATGGAGCGCCTGGACGACTACCCCCTTACGATCCGGCTCAGTCGCAACAAGGCGCACACGATCGAAGTGGTCGTCGACAGGGTGGCCGTACGGAGGGGTGCCGAGAAGCGTCTTCAGAATTCGATTCGAACAGCTTCGAAGCTCGCGAACGGCCTTGTCCTCATCATCGAGAAGAACGGGGCCGAGACTCTCTATTCCGAAAAGCTCGCTTGCGTCGAATGCGGCGCGAGCCTGCCGGAATTCGAACCGAGGTCTTTCTCGTTTAACAGCCGCTTCGGGGCCTGCCAGGAATGCGGCGGTCTCGGCGTGGCCTGGGATCTGGACCCGGGGAAGTTGATCCTTCATTCCGAACTGCCGCTCGCCAAGAGCGGCTGGCCCAGTGCGCGCGTCTTCCAGCAGTGCTTGCAAGATGCGATCGGCATGGCGGAGCGGGCACAGATCGAAATTGGCCGGCCCTGGGATTCGCTGAGCCACGAGGATCGGGAATGGCTGCTCCATGGGCCAAGAGGGCGGTCTCCTGGCTCGAGTCTTCTGCGGAGGGACCGGTACCGGGGATTGATACCGGAGCTGCGGCGATTTCTCGGCATTCGGTCTGGCTACCAGCCGATCAAGAGCACCGCCCGATTCATGGCCAACGTACCCTGTCGCTCTTGCGGGGGGGATCGGCTCCGTCCCGAGTCGCTCGCCGTGCGTGTCGCTGGGCGTTCCATCGCGGACATGGCACGCATGCCCCTGCACCAGCTCCGCCGGGTTCTGGCTGACTTGCACTTGGACGGACGAAAGCAGGTTGTGGCCGAGCGAGTGCTGGAGGAGATCCGCCAGCGCGTCGCGTTCATGTGCAATGTCGGCCTTGGCTACTTGTGGCTGGATCGCTCGGCCGCGACCCTTTCTGGTGGAGAGGCCCAGCGCGTCCGCCTGGCGACGCAGATCGGAACGCGTCTTCAAGGGGTTCTCTACGTGCTGGACGAGCCGTCAATCGGGCTGCATTCGCGAGATCACGGGCTACTGCTGGATACGCTGGTCGGATTGCGCGATCTTGGCAACACGATCATCGTCGTCGAGCACGACCAAGCCACGATCGAGCGCGCGGACCATGTTGTCGATCTCGGCCCGCGCGCGGGTCGCCTAGGCGGTGAATTGGTCGCATCCGGAGCGCCGCGGTCGATCCTGGATGTCAGCCGCTCGCTAACAGGGGACTATCTGGCGGGACGGAGAGTCGCCTATGTTCGGGCGACGAGGGAGCCTCCGAGAAAGGACCGGCTCGTCATCCGAGGCGCCCGCCAGCACAACCTGAAGAATGTCGACGTGACATTTCCGCTTGGGAACTTCTGCGTGGTCACCGGCGTCTCCGGCAGCGGCAAGTCGACCCTCGTGAATGGGATCCTATATCCGGCACTGGCGAACCACGCCAACTCGAATGAGGTGCGGCCGGGCGCACACGACAGCGTTGCGGGGCTCAAGCAGATCGACAAGGTCGTGCGAATCGACCAGACCCCGGTAGGCCGCACGCCGCGTTCGAATCCGGCCACGTACACGGGTACATTCACCCCGATTCGCGACTTCTACGCATTGCTGCCTGAGTCCCGGGCGCGGGGATACGCTCCGGGGAGGTTCAGCTTCAATGTCGCTGGCGGGCGTTGCGACGCTTGCTTCGGAGACGGTATCAAGCGCATCGAGATGAAGTTTCTGCCCGACGTATTCGTCAAGTGCGACGTTTGCCGCGGGAGGCGCTACAACTTGGAAACGCTCCAGGTGCTCTACAAGGGTTATTCGATCGCCGACCTACTCGAAGCCACGGTCGAAGAAGTGCTCGAAGTGATGGACAGCCTCCCATCCGTGCAGAAGAAGCTCCAGACGCTCGTCGATGTTGGCCTCGACTACATCCAGCTCGGCCAGTCCTCGACCACGATTTCGGGTGGCGAAGCACAGCGCATGAAGCTAGCCCGCGAGCTTAGCAAGCGCCAGACAGGCAAGACCGTATATCTGCTCGATGAACCGACCACGGGCCTGCATTTTGACGACATCCGCAAGCTGCTCACCGTCCTGCGGAGACTCGTCGATCTTGGCAATACCGTGATCGTAATCGAGCATCAGCTGGATGTGATTCGTTCGGCTGACTGGGTTGTGGATCTCGGCCCGGAGGGCGGCGAAGAGGGTGGCGAGGTGGTGTGCATGGGAAGTCCTGCGGATGTGGCTGCAGTCGAGGCGAGCCATACCGGCAAGGCCTTGCGCAGGATAGGAGTGCAATGAACGGGGATCCCGAGGTAACGGGCATTGTCGGCGGTGAGGCTGACGACCCTCCACCCTCCGAGGGGGATGCCGGCCTTCCGAGCTGGGGATACCGCGAAGTATTGGTGCTGCTTTCTGTGGCTGTCCTTGCGCAGATGCTGGCCGTATTGCTGGCAGTGGCAATTGCGGAGAGACTCGGTGCCAGCGGAACCGAGCAGGTGGAGGCGCTGCTGCGGCGAGAGCCGCTCGTGGCGGTACCTGTTCAATTCCTGAGTTGGCTGCCGGCTCTGGCCTACATCGTGATAGTCGTCAGGGTCCAGTACCGGTTGCCCTTGCTGGAGGCCTTGTCGTGGACAAGGCCTGTTCGACCAGTCCGGAGCTACATCCGCACCGGGATGCTCCTCGCGCTCGCCTCGCTCGTGGCGAGCGTCGTGATTGGAGACCAGGGCCAGAATAGCCCGATGCAGGAGCTGTTCGCGAACCGAGAATCCCTGTGGATCTTGGCCGGATTCGGGGTTCTGGTGGCACCCGTCTTCGAAGAGGTCGTGTTTCGGGGCTTCTTGTTCGCCGCATTCGAACGCGCTCACGGGCCATGGGCGGCGTTGCTTGTGACGAGCGGCGTGTTCTCGGCACTGCACGGCGCGCAGTACGGCTGGCAGTGGCAGCAGCTCGTCGTCCTGATGGCCGTCGGCTGCGCCTTCGGCGGCATTCGCATGCAAAGCGGCTCCGTGATGGCCAGCACGATCGTCCACGCCGCCTACAACGGACTGCTGTTTCTTGCCTTGGTGTCGTTCCAGGGCGGGCTGGGTTAGACTTGGATTTCGGACCGTCCAATCTGGCGGGTCTGCCTAGAAATCTCCCATGGTGAACACGATCGAATGGACTGAGGATGGCGTGGTCATGATCGACCAACGGAAGCTGCCATCCGAGGAAACTTACGTTGTCTGTCGCGACTACCTAGAGGTGGCGGACGCGATCCAAACGATGGTGATCCGCGGCGCCCCCGCCATCGGCTGCGCGGCCGCCATGGGCGTCGCAATAGGTGTCCTTAGAGCACACGATGAGAACATCGACGCTGAAGTCAATGAGATCTGCGACGTGCTGGCGAGTACTCGACCAACCGCCGTCAACCTGTTCTGGGCAATTGATCGGATGCGAGCCCTGTATCGTGACCAGCGCGAGCGAGGCGTCGGCATAGCCGAGATCCGGCGAGCTCTCGTTGATGAGGCCGGGCGAGTCCTGCGTGAAGACATAGCCAGCAACCAGGCACTCGGACGGCACGGGGCGTCCTTGCTGCCGAGTGGTGGCACGGTTATGACGCATTGCAACGCTGGGGCGCTGGCGACCGGCGGATACGGCACGGCATTGGGGGTGATCCGCGCCGCAGTCGAAGCCGGGAATCCGCTGGATGTGCTTGCAAACGAGACGAGGCCCTTCATGCAGGGTTCCCGCCTGACCGTGTGGGAGTTACAACAGGATGATATTCCTGTAACCCTGCTGACCGACAGCATGGCAGGGCACCTGATGCAGCGGGGCCAGGTGCAATCAATCGTAGTCGGGGCTGATCGCATCGCGGCGAACGGCGATGTCGCCAATAAGATCGGCACGTACTCGCTTGCAGTCCTAGCGAAGGAGAACGGGATTCCGTTCTACGTCGCCGCACCGACGTCCACGGTGGACCTGAATCTCGATTCAGGAAACGAGATTCCGATCGAGGAGCGGTCGCCCGACGAGGTCACGCATGTTCGAGGGCACGAGATCGCGCCGCGCGACACGGCCGTATGCAATCCGGCTTTCGACGTGACGCCGAGTCGTTTCGTAGCGGCGATTATCACGGAGAATGGAGTGGCTCGGGCACCGTACGTCCCGGCACTGAAGTCCCTCGTCACTGGAAGGTCGGCGACCGAGGGGCCGGCGTGAGGTCGGACCGTTGAGATTCTCGGAGCTCCTGCTTGACACGATTCGCAATGCCGAGATACCGCTGCGATTCGAGCCCGGCGCGGAAGAAGCTATCGCGGAACCGGTGACGGAGTTGCTGAAGATGTGGATCGCGATCCACGATCCGGATCCGGCGGAGGGCGAATTCGACTACGGCATGAAGGCGCTCGTCGTGCGGCTCATCGAGGAACTCGAGGACGCGCACGAGATCCGCGTGGCCGATGACGGTCTTGCCTAAGAGAAGGCGGACCTAGGTCCGCGGAGATTCTCGTTCAAGGGCGGTCCTGTCGAACCCGGTAGGAATTCAAGGGTTCGCTGCGAGGCCCGAGCAGGCTGCCTTCTCCAATCGGCGATTCCGATGTTTCCGAGTGCCTGAGCGGCTTGCAGCAACCGGGTCGGGAGGTGCGATTCTTGGCAATAGGTTTGCGTGGGGGAAAGGATTGGCGAAATCCAATCGTGCCGGGAGGAGTCGTCCAATAGGCAGTCAGACCGGTGGCTCCATGCCATCGAATGCGCGTTGCTCACCGGCGGGCTAGCATTCGCAACGATGCGCAGGGCCGGCGTCTCGCTCGAACGCTGCATCCCTGGATTCGGTGCCTTCGGGATCCCCGCCTGGGGTCTGCCCATTGGGCAGATGTCCTCGCTGAAGCTTCGAAACGCTGCCTGAAGGCGTTGCTACTATGATTCTACGTCGCCTGTCCGGATCTCACGGGTCTATTCCCCGCAGTCTAGGAACTGGGTCTCTTTAGCTGCCGGATCGTCGCGAAATCCGCTTCGATGGAGCGCAGTCGATACGTCAATAGTAAGGAACAATCATGGAACGAAGAAGCTTCATGGCGGCTTCCGCCACCGCCGCCGCAGCCACAGCCCGCGCGGACAACCACGGGGACAAGATCAGGCTTGGTGTCATCGGCTGCGGCCGCCGAGGGCGCAACAACCTGAGATCGATCCTCAAGCTGGAGGACGACATCCAAGTCGTGGCGCTGAGCGAGGTCTACAAGCCGAATCTCGAACTGACGCTCAAGATGGTGCCGGACGCGAAGATCTACCCGGACTTCCGCGAGTTGATTGCTGCCGACGACATCGATGCGGTCCTGATCGCGACTCCGGACCACTGGCATGCCTACATGAGCGTCGAGGCTTGCAAGGCTGGCAAGGACGTCTACGTGGAAAAGCCAATCTCGGTCACAGTGCACGAGGGCCAGATGATGGTCAAGGCGGCGCGAAAGTACGACCGCGTCGTGCAGGTGGGCACCCAGCAGCGCTCCGGAAAGCACTTCCAAGAGACCAGGGATATCGTCCAGAGCGGGCGCCTCGGCACGATCAGCTTCGTGCGGACATGGAACTACTCCAATGCCTACCCGGAAGGAATTGGCCAACCGCCCGACACCGAGCCGCCTCCCGATCTTGACTGGGAGATGTGGCTCGGGCCGGCTCCCGATCGGCAGTTCAACAAGAACCGATTCGGCGTCAACCCGTACATGTATGCACATTTCCGGTGGTTCTGGGACTACGCGGGCGGCATGATGACTGACTGGGGCATCCACCTGCTGGACATCGTGCTATGGGCGATGGCCGAGCCCGGGCCGCGCTCCATCTCCACATACGGAGGCAAGTACGCTCTGATCGACAACCGCGAGACACCGGACACCATCCTAAGCAGCTACGAGTTCCCGACCTTCGTCTGCACATACGAGAATCGGGTCGCGAACGCCTACGCGGGCGGCTTGCCGGGCTACGGCATCCAGTTTCACGGCACCGAGGGCACGCTCTACGTGAATCGGGGATTTTGGGAAATCACTCCCGAGCAGCGCCGGTTTCGGGAGCCGGAGCCGCGTGTCGAAGATCGAATGGAAGGCGCTGGAGGCAAGGCCAGCAATCCGACCACGGACGACCATTGGCGCGATTTCATTGCGGCTGTCCGCAACCGTACGAAGCCCATTTGTGACATCGAGATCGGTCACCGGTCCACGGCGATGGCCTTGCTAGGCAACGTGTCGCTACGCAGCCGCCAGCGCGTGGACTGGGATCCGATAGCTGAGACCACCAGCAACAAGGAAGCGCAGACCTACCTCCGCCGCGAGTACAGGCCGCCTTGGAAGCTGGAACTCTGAGATCGGTTCCGACCCGAGCGGCTTCCGGCTTCAATCGGCTTGCCAGGAGGAATTCGCTGGACAGTCAGAGCGTTGGAATACGGAATCTGAATCGCTCGTTCACGGGAGACTGCCTCCGACGCTCCAATCCATCAGTTGCATGTCGCGGCTGGATTCTCGCCCCTGGCAGCCCCTCGGGATACGCTGTTGGCCGGAAGACCGTTTCACGGCTGCCAGCTGCCTAGAGTAGTTCTTCGGGAGCGAAGTACTTCTCAAGGAGTGCTCGTGGCTCTCGAGCCCCCGCCATAGATCCGACGATGCATCCCAAGGCGCTGATCGCCAGTGACCAAACGAATGGATCGAGACTGAGGAAGCTCCGTGTTCCGTAAGCGGCGTATTGAAGCAAGAACGAAACGAAACCGGCGACAATTCCTGCAACGCATCCTGTCTTGTTCATTCCCGGCCAGTACACGGCTAGCAGTGTAGGGAACAAGAATGTCGCTGCGAGACCGGTGCCGGAGAAAATGACAATGTATTGCAGGTAGTCGGGCGGGCGCAACGCAAAGACTCCAGCAACTATGCCGACGGCAACGATCGAAAGGTGAGTGACCGCCCTGGCACGGCCTTCCCCCACGGGCGTCCTGGCGTTCCGCTGATATAGATCGCGCACGATGGCACCGGAGGCCACGAGCAGGAACGAGCTGATCGTCGACATGATCGCTGCCATGGGAGCTGCCAGCACGAGGCCCGCGAGGGCTGACGGCACTGCCGCGAGAATCGTGGCCGGCATGGCGTGGTCGCCAGCCGCTAGTTCCGGGACCAGCACGCGTCCAAGCATGCCTACGAAGATCACCGCCGGATAAAGGAGCAGGATGTAGCACCCGATCAGAAGCGCGGCGCGTCGCAGCGATGTGGTGTCGCGGCACGCGAGGAACCGCGTGATGAGCGATGGCCCGCCCGCCGTCGCTAGCGGCCACACGAAGAAGAACGAAATCGCCGCCGGAAGCGGCAGGAACGAACCCGGTCCCTCTGGCGTGAGCAGTTGAGGCGACTGAGCCGCCAATCCGTCGTATACGGCTTGGAGGCCGCCGACCTTGTACAGTCCGAAGCCAGCGGTCAGCAGCACACCGACTAGCATCACGACCGCCTGGAAGCTGTCCGTCCACGCGACCGCACGGAACCCCCCATAGGCCGTGTATAAGCCGACCACGACTGCGAAAGACCCAACGCCCCATGCATACGGCACTCCCATCACGGCCTCCAGCACTCTTGCTCCCGCGATGTATTGCGCCACGATGAAGCTCGTGTGGAGGACAAGCATCGCGACCCCCGAAATCGCTCCGATGGCCATGCTCTCGAATCGGTCTCTGAGCAAGTCGGGGAAGGTCAGGGCTCCCGTTCGCACACCCAGTTCGGCGATCCGCCTCCCGAGCAGTCCGAAGCCGGTGGTCGCGACTACGATGTAGCCCGAGATCCAGAGCATCACTGACCAGCCGTTAGCGTGGGCCAGGGCTGGCGCTCCAATAAATGTCCCTCCGCTCGCGGACGTCGCGATCCACGTCAGGCCCAAGACCCACGGTCCAATCGTGCGGCCTCCGACAAAGAACTCCCGCATGAACCCGGTTCGGGAGGCTTGGCGCCGTGCGAGGTACGCCAGGACGAAGGTCAGGGCTATGTAGATGGCGAACGCTGCCCGAACTGATGACGCTGTTTCGTACATCTGAGTCAGGACTTGACGCTAGTCGATCCGCGCCGGCGGCAGAACCAGAGGTGCAGCGCGAAGAAAACGATCCAAGGTCCGAAAACGCCAACTGCCGCCCAGAGCGGTACCCCAAGCACGGACTCCGTGCGGCTTGCCCCAATCCAAGTCGAAAGACCTACTGTGGCGATCAGGGCCATGCACCACAGCGCAGCAGCCTCGATCGCTTCCCGCCGGGCGGGCCTGGAATCTGGGCCGGAAGGGCTTCCGTTCTCAGTCATGATGGCTTGTACCCTATTTCCCTCGGGGATGGGTGCCCCAATCCGGTTCATACCCGAGCACTTCGCGTAACGGACGCGCTACCGAGCCGCCCGTCATGAGTTCGATGTGATCCGGTGACACCGTACTCGGGCCGTTGGTGCCACAGGCCCGGCTGAGTAGAGTGAGTTCCTTGCGCATCGCAATGATGTAGTCCGCTGCCCGAACTGCTTTCGACGTGGGATCGAGGCCGCGTACGAGCCACGGGTTCTGCGTTGCGACGCCTGTCGGGCACCGTCCCGTATGGCACCGCTGGGCCTGGATGCACCCGATCGCCATCATCGCCTCGCGCCCCACGTTGATCATGTCGCAGCCCATGCCGATCGCCAGAAGTGCATTCTCAGGCAAGCCTAGGCGTGCGGATCCGACGAATACGAGGTGCCGATGCAGGTCCCGCCTGGCGAACTCCTTGTACACGCGCGGGAATCCGAGCCGGAACGGCAGGGCCACATGATCTGCGAAGGTGAGGGGAGCCGCGCCGGTTCCGCCTTCCGCGCCATCGATTGTCACAAAGTCCACGGAACGTCCAGTCTCCCTCGTCAGCCGGGATAGGTCCTTCCAGAACTCAATCTCGCCGACCGCGGACTTGACGCCGATCGGAAGTCCGGTCTCAGATGCGAGCAGCTCGACGAAGTCCAGCAAGCTGTCAGCGTCCCGGAAGGCGCTGTGGCGGTTAGGGCTCACGCAATCCTGCCCCACGGGGACGCCTCGGAACCGAGCGATCTCCGGCGTGACCTTCGCGGCTGGAAGCACGCCGCCCAGGCCGGGCTTGGCACCTTGGCTGAGCTTGACCTCCACGGCTCGGACCGGGCATTCCGCGACCTTGTCCTTGAAACGCTGGAGATCGAACCGGCCCAACTCGTCTCGACAGCCGAAATATCCGGTGCCGATCTGCCAGGTCAACTCGCCGCCGAGAAGGTGGCAGTCGGCAATGCCGCCCTCGCCGGTGTTCTGCAGGCAGTTAGCGAGCTTCGCGCCCCGATTCAGGGCTTCGACAGCGTTGTGGCTGAGCGCGCCAAAGCTCATCCCGCTGATGTTGACAATCGATTGCGGAACGAATCGGTTTCTACGCTTGCGGAAGCCTCCTAGCTCCTTCGAGCAAGGCAGCGGGTAGTCCGGCGGGTCGCCTCCGGGCGGGGGCTCGGCAGGGAAAGTGGCGTGCTTGATAAGGATGTAGTTCGTGCCCGTGTCGATGTCGTTGTCCGAGCCGAATCCAAAGTACGAGTTCTGGCGCTTCGCGGTGCTGTAGACCCAGCGGCGCTCGTCGCGGCTGAACGGCCGCTCCTCGTCGTTGTTGGTGACGATGTACTGGCGCAATTCGGGGCCGATGGCCTCAAGCCAGTAGCGGAAGTGCCCGATGATCGGGAAGTTCCTGATGACCGCGTGCTTCTTCTGCAGGATGTCGTGCAGTACGACCGCTAGCAGGATGGCGACGAAACCGAGGAGCGTGGCCATCGAATCGCCCCGCTATTCCTGGAAGGCGGCGTCGAATGCAACCGACGACGGCTCGAAGTCGACGCTCTTGGTGAACTCGCATGCTTCTTCCGCGCCGGCCTCCCGTTCCATGCCGCTGTCTTCCCATTCGATCGACAGCGGTCCTTGGTAGCCGATATGGTTGAGCGCCCTGATGATCTCTTCGAAATCAACACCTCCGCGCCCGAGGGAGCGGAAATCCCAACCGCGATCTTGATGACCGAAGTTCAGATGGGAAGCGAGAATCCCTGACTTGCCGTCGAGTTGCAGTGCCGCGTCCTTCATGTGGACGTGATAAATGCGGTCCTTGAACTCGCGGATGAACAGTACCGGATCTACCTGCTGCCAGTGCAGGTGGCTCGGATCGAAGTTGAATCCGAATGCCTCGCGGTGACCGATGGCCTCTAGCGCCCGGTGCGTGGTGTAGATGTCAAACGCGATCTCGGTGGGATGCACCTCGAGGCCGAACCGGACCCCTAGCTCGTCGTACACGTCGAGGATCGGATTGAACATCTCAGCGAAGTAGGCGAATCCGGCGTCGATGGTCGCGTCCGAGACCGGCGGGAAGCTGTAGAGCATGTGCCAAATGGGTGAGCCGGTAAAGCCGTTGACCACATTCAGGCCAAGGTTGCTGGCTGCGCGCGCCGAGTTCTTCATTGCCTCGACTGCCCACGCGCGCTTCTTCTCGGAGTCGCCCGCCGCGTCGGCGGGCGCGAAGATGTCGGAGCGCGAATCGTCGTTCGGATCGCACACCAACTGGCCGGCGAGGTGGTTCGAAATGGCGAACAGCTGGAGGTCGTGCTTCTCGAGGATGCCCTTCTGCTGGTTGCAGTAGTCGAGGTCCTCCGCAGCTCGGAATACGTCCAGGTGGTCGCCCCAGCAGGCGAGTTCGAGGCCGTCATAGCCCCACGATTTCGCCTTTTTCGCGAGGACTTCGAGGGGTAGGTCGGCCCACTGGCCGGTGAAGAGCGTGACGGGTCTTGCCATGTGGATTGAGGATCTCCTTTGGTACAGATGCGAACGAAAGTGAAGTTTACCAAACCCGCATCTCGAGACAGTTTGGCCACAGGCGGGATTACGTCTGGTCGCTCCGGGTGGTGTCGATGTGCTGCGGATCGGAACAAGGCATCTCCCATTTCGTGCGTCGCCGACAGCCCGGGCGCTCACCGCCTTCGATTGTCTATGCTGACCGCGCGTCACTCTCGTGTCTGAGAATGAGTGCGGATCTGCTCCGGACAATCTGGCCGAGATCGGCATGATTCGTAGGTGACGCTCGGACTCCGGGCACTTAGTGGCTTTCGGCGGGGGAGCCGCGCAATTCCCTCTATTGGCACGCGACTAGCATGCCGGGTGTGAGCCATCTGCTGCTAAGCGTCGGCTAGGTCTGCGAGCCCCTCTCGGGAGGAGCACCGCGCAACGCGCTGTCGAGCGTGCCGAGTGGGTATAAGCGCGACTGCTGGCCCGTGCTACTATCACTTTTCCGGCGTTCATTCGTACCCGCATGCGGCTACCGTTGCTCCTCGGTTTCCCGGCACTAGCCGGCATTCTAACGACGCTGGCAGCTCCGGCAGCCGCCATTGAAATTGCGACAGGTTCCATGCTGGGGCCTCGGTACAGGCAGGACCAGTTTTACGCGAGGACGGGGCCGACTGCGTCGTGGGGTCTGACCTACAGTGGAGGCAGCTTCCGCCGCAAGGTGCGCGGCAGCCTGGCGATGGTGCGAGTCACGCAGGCGCTGTTCGACGACGAGTGGCTCCGCGAGCGTCAATTCGATCCTGATGCGAACACGGATCGTTTGATCCAGCAGCTGGCTACGTACAAGCGACACGGAGTCGGGGGGATTGTTGTTGGCTTGCAAGGTGGTGATCCGGGCTACTCTGGCGAATCGAATGGCGTGAACAGAGGGGCCAGCGCCGATCTAGGGGAAAACTCTGGTGCCCTCGTCAGTGCCTACAATTCCGACGGCACTCTCAAGGCCGACTGGACCGCGCGACTGGACAGGCTCGTTGATGCCGCCGATAGCCAGGGCCTTGTCGTGTGCCTCGTCCTCTACCAGCAGGACCAGGACGAAGCCCTAGCCTCTCCGGAAGCCGTCGTCGCCGGGGCCGTCAACGTAGCCCGCCACCTGATAGCCCGCGACGCGCGCAACGTCATCGTCGACGTCGCGGATGCCTGGGACGAGCCCGAAGGTCGCTGGGACCACCGCCGCTTCATACCGCGCTATGTCGAGTTTCTGATCCGCACCGTGCGAGACCAGTTTCAGGATGCCGATTTCAGCTTGCCAATCGGAGCGTCCAGCGGTTCGGGAATGCTCTACCCGATGTCGCTTGCCCGCTTGTGCGACGTGGTGCTTCTGCAGGGGGACGGGCGCAGCGCAGCGGACAAGCTCGCCCGTTCACGCCAGTTCAAGCAATACGGACGGCCGGTCCTGATGGTGAGCGACAGCAACGGGCAGCAAGCCACGCAGGACGAATTGGAGCGCGAGCGCTCGATCGCTGAAGCCTACCTGCAGGGAGCGTCGGGCTGGAGCTACGTCCCAGCTCGAACCGCGAACCTGTTCCCATTCGTCTACAGCCTGCCCGACAGCTCGGTCGTCGACGATGCGAGGCCGGTGGAGCAGCGCCACCGCGCATACTTTAGGGCGATGCTGGAGCAAATTGCGCGGATCGTGCTTCGCCGACCGCCATCATCTCTCGGCGGCGGCGGGAAGTAGGATGCGTTCCGCGATTTCCGAAACTCCCGTGCTGGTGATCGGCGCGGGCATGATCGCGCACGATCAGATTCTCCCGGCCCTTCTGCAGATGCGGCGCGAGGGCGTAATCGGCAACGTGTCGGTCTGTTCTCGACACAATCGCTCGGTCCTCGCGCTAGCGGACGCGCCGTCGATTCAAAGGGCCTTCCCGGATGTTGGATTCACGCCAATCGTTGATCCCGGCGCGGAGCCGGACGAACCGCATTCCGGTCTGTACAGGGAGGCTCTCGAGCAGCTCCCTCCTCGCAGCGTGGTGGTGGTTGCCGTTCCCGACCAGTACCATCGGCAAGTCGTGATCGACGCGCTGAGGGCTAACCAGCACGTCTGCTGCGTGAAGCCATTGGTGCTCGAAGTGGAGCATTCCCTCGAGATCGAGCGCGAGGCTGCGACGCGCGGGCTTCTCGTCGGTGTCGAGTATCACAAGCGGTTTGATCCCCGCAGCCTGATGGCTCGCGAGCGCTACCGGGAGGGCAAGTTCGGCGAGTTCCGGCTCGGTACCGCGCGGCTCATGGAGAAGTGGCACTACCGCGAGTCCAATTTCCAGAATTGGTTCACTGCCGACGCGACGGATTCCTTCGTGTACATCGGCTGCCACTATGTAGACCTAGTGCACTTCATCACCGGCCTCGTGCCAACGGCAGTCTCGGTGTACGGAGTGCTAGAGGAACTTCCCAATGGCAGGGAGGGATACTTGTGGACCGACGCGCGAGTGCTCTGGGAGAACAGGGCCTGCTTGAACGTCCAGAACTCCCTTAGCTTTCCCGACGCTGCACCAGGGCCGAACACTCAAGGGATGACCCTGTATTGCAGCGGTGGGCGCGGAGCGATGATCGACCATTCCGATCAATACCGCGGCATTGCGTACAGCTTCGGAGAACCAGCTTCCGGCCCCGGGGGCACGCAGTACTCCGAACCGAGCCCAGACTACTTCCTGTATCAGGAGCTCGGCGGGCCCGGGCTGGTGCCGACAGGATACGGGGTCCGGTCGGTCCGTCACATTGTGGAGGAGGCATTGCGAGTGGAGCGCGAGGCCGCTTCTGTCGATCACTGCCAGGAAATTGTGGCCGCGATCGAGCGCTTGGGGATTCTCGCCACCCCGTCGAACAGCCGCTACAACGAGGCCGTATGCGAGGCCGCTCGGAAGTCAATCCGAAACGGCGGCGAATTGGTCTCGTTCTCGCCGTAGGCGATGCCTTTTCCGGGCGGGCCCCGGCCTCCTGCTATACCTTGGATAGTCATGGCGGATAGCAATGCATACCGGATCGAACGCGATTCCATGGGTGAGGTGCGCGTGCCTCGGGAAGCGCTCTACAAGGCCCAGACGCAGCGAGCCGTCGACAACTTTCCGATCAGCGGACTTCGGGTTCCAAGAACCTTCCTACAAGCACTGGGGCTGATCAAGGCAGTTGCGGCGGCTGTGAACTACGACCTCGGGCTGATGGAGGGGGGAATGTCGCGGGCGATCCAGGCGGCGGGCGCCGAAGTTGCCGAGGGTGCCTACGATGACCAATTTCCAGTCGACGTGTTCCAGACGGGATCCGGTACCTCGACCAACATGAATGCGAACGAAGTGATCGCGACGCTGGCGGCCGAGAAGCTTGGCTCCCTGGTGCATCCCAACGACCACGTCAACATGGGGCAGTCGAGCAACGACGTGATCCCAACCGCAATTCATGTCAGCGCATACATGGAGACCGCTTGGACGACCCTGCCGGGTCTAGAGAGCCTCCGGGCCGAGCTAGTCAGGAAAGCCGAAACGGTTGATCACGTCGTGAAGATGGGACGGACTCACTTGATGGACGCGCTGCCCATCCGTTTGAGCCAGGAACTCCTCGGGTGGGCGGGGCAGGTCGCTCAAGGGCAGCAGCGACTGAGGGCCGCCCTGACCAGGATCTCGCCTCTTGCACTGGGTGGCACTGCGGTGGGCACCGGGGTCAACGCCCACGCCGAGTTCGGGCCGAGAGTTGCGAAGCGCCTCTCCGCCGAGACAGGCCTGCCGTTCCTCTCCAGCCGCAACTACTTCGTCAGCCTGTCCAGCCAAGACGCCGCAGTGGAACTCAGCGGGCAGTTCAAGACCGTCGCGGTTTCGATGATGAAGATCGCTAACGATCTGCGGTGGATGAACAGCGGGCCGATCGCCGGGATCGCAGACATCGCCTTGCCGGCGCTGCAACCTGGGTCGAGCATCATGCCGGGCAAGGTGAATCCCGTCATTCCGGAAGCCGCGGCGATGGTCTGCGCGCAGGTGATCGGAAATGACGCGACGATCACGGTGGCGGGCCAATCAGGCAGTTTCCAGCTCAACGTCATGCTTCCAGTCGTCGCTCACAATCTTCTTGAGAGCGCCCGGCTCCTCGGCAACGCAGCGAGCGTGCTAGCGGAGCGCGCGATCGCAGGATTCGAGGCCAACGAATCGCGTGCCCGGGAACTAGCTGAGCGAAACCCGATCCTGGTGACAGCTCTGAATCCAGTGATCGGATACGAGCAAGGTGCCGCGGTCGCCAAGCGGGCCTACGCGGAAGGGCGTCGAGTCAAGGACGTCGCTGCCGAGGTTACCGGGTTGGGCGAGGAGGATCTCGATCGCCTCCTGGATCCGCTCGCAATGACAGAAGGCGGCATCGCCGAATAAGAGCATTGAGGTCGTCGGCGCACCGAGATCTGAAGCGCCCATTTGCGCAGGATCCTCGTCCCGATGCGCTTGATGCCCGGATCGCTTGTGAAGGCGATTTCGCCTCCCAGACTCACCTGCCCCTACCGATGCCTTCGTCCTCTCTGGGGCGCAAGAGCCGGGCGCGCCCAATCTCTCTATGCTGGCGTCGAAATGCGCGAGGGGAGTAGGCGACTCATGGAAGCCGCGCCATTCCTCAGCAAGAATGGCGCGGCCTTCGACTCGCCGGTCGATGGCAACGGTGGGAATTACCGAGGCTGGTGGGCCGTGGTATTCTCGTTGTCGAGGCCAATACGCGAGAGGAACTGCGGCCGCTAGCGGGTGCGTTGGTTCTGACGCTCGGCCATTGAGCCACTAAGCATCCGTCAATCCCCAGGCCAACGCATTGGCCTAGCTGAGACGCGAGGTTTCTAGACAGTGAAAGACGCCCCAGACGTAACCTTCGGACATCCCAGCCCAGAGCAACGCGTGGATGTTCGGCGCAGTTCGGAGTTCACTGTCTTCGTCGGCGGAAAGGCCGCCGGGCGAATCTACCGATATCGCATGGGCAGCTGGCAGGTGGATGAGACACTGGCGGGCCGGCTCGGTTGGAGCTTTGATGACCGACGCGGTTTCGCACGTGCCAAGATCGGCTTGCCTGCCATGCGAGACATGGTGACGGATCGTGTCATTCGCCTATGGGTCCGGGACATGGTTCGCAAGGGATAGCTAAGGGGTGCGGACCGTGCGAGTTTCTGCGAACGACTCGTAGGCGCGTGGCCCGCGTACTGCTGAGATCCAGGGGCTAGGCAGAGGCATTTCCGCCCCGCTCGCACAAACTGAATCGGACGGTCGTTGCAGGCGCTGCTTGGCCTCAATTCCGACTCCGGTGCTCCTCGGACCCTAGCGGGCGACCGCGGAAAGCACGCGGTCGAGCAACTCTTCAGCCTGGTCGACTTGCAAGTCGATCTGCAGTGCATAGGCCGGCAATCCGAGTTCGGTCGCGTCACCGAGGTTCATCGCGTCCTTGGCAGTAGTGAGGAACGCTTCGGCACCGTTTTCGGCGGACGCCCGACGAAGTGACGCCTTGTCCCGCTCTGTGTATCGATGGTGGTCACGATACGTGCTCTCGTGAACCACCTCGCAACCTAGATTGCGAACTTCTCCAAAGAATGATTCTGGATTGCCAATCCCGCAAAACGCTGCGACAGCCTTGTGGGAAAGCGATCCCAGCCCGTGCGATTGCCCCGTGCTCAAATCAAGGAGGCCAGTCGCAACCATCTGGGAATGAAACACTTTCGCCCGAGGATTCGCATTGCTCACGGAATCGAGGACGGCCGCGTAGTCTACGTCGGGGTCGCATCGCGTAAGAAGTACCAAGTCGGCGTGCTTTAGGCTTGCCGGCGATTCGCGCAACCGGCCTAGGGGCAAGAAGTGTCCATTTCCGAATGGGGCGCTTGCGTCCAGAAGGACGATGTTCAGCGCCCGCTCAAGCTGCATGTGCTGAAAGCCGTCGTCAAGAATGACTATGTCGATTCCGCCTTTGCCTTCGAGAGCACGGCCTGCCGAGAAGCGATTCGAGTGCACCGCGAACTTCGTTCTTGGCGCGGTCGAAGCGAATCTGCGAGCCAGCATCGCGGGCTCGTCCCCGGCCTCCGAGGGGTCAGCATCTGCGTTGGCCTCCAACAAACGCAGCTGCGTCGTCTCCCGGCGACGGTAGCCCCGAGTCAGAATACCGGCAATGCGTCCCCGCTCCCAGAGCCGCTCCACGAGCCACGCTACTGTCGGGGTCTTTCCCGTTCCTCCCGCAACAAGATTGCCGACCGAAACGACTGGAGTCGCTAACCGATGGCTGGCCGCGGCTCCAGTCGCGTAGGCATGTCTCCGCAAGCGAGCCGCTGCGCTCCAGATTGATGAAGGGATTCTCAACATTGCGAATTTGATGATCCCTGGAGGCTGGCGAGGACTTGCGATCCGGTACAGGCGCAAGGCCTCGTTCGCCGCCCGTCGGGTCGCTCCGCGTTTGGAGATGGCAAGTGCCAGTCCCGCCCGCCCGATCGATCGGCGCCTGTCTACGTCGCTCGCGAGCTCCACCAGAGCATCGGACAGGTCGCTGCCGCCTTCGACTTGAACGAGTCCTCCCGCTTGGCGCAACTCGACGGCGATCTGGCGGAAGTTATGCATGTGAGGGCCGACCACGACCGGCTTGCCATATAGGACGGGCTCGAGAACGTTGTGACCGCCCCAGCCGTTCAGCGAACCGCCGACGAAAACAATGTCGGCCCTGCAATACAGCGAGGCCAACTCGCCTAGGGTGTCGAGGAGCAGTACCGCCGGAAGGTCGATCGACTCCGCAGTGCCAAGCTGAGAGCGACGAAAAACAGGCAGGCCCAGGCTGCGCAGAGTGCTAGCCGATTCGCCGAATCGAGAGGGATGCCGTGGGGCGACGACAAGGAGGGACTTACTCACGCGGTTAGCGACCGTGCTCAGGGCGGGAGCGAGTATCGCCTCCTCACCCTCCCGGGTGCTCGCGGCGACAAGCACGAGGTCGGGCGCCAAACCATCGAATACGTGCTTGAGGTCGGGCGGAAGATCGACACTCGCCCCGCTGGGGTCAAAGTCATATTTGAGGTTGCCGCCTACGGTCGTTCTCGAAGGCGGCGCTCCAGCGTCTATGAACCTTTCCCGATCCGCGTCGGACTGCACGAGAATCGCATCGATGCAATGCAGCACCGATCGAAAGACGAACCGCAGTTTCCGGTACTTTGGAGCCGAACGGTCGGAGATTCTGCCGTTGACGATCATCGTGGACGTGCCGAAGCGCTTGGCCTGAAAGTAGTAATTCGGCCAGAGTTCGGTCTCGAAAACAACCAGCAGCCGGGGGCGAATTCTCGAGAAGACCAATGCCACGCACCACGGAAAGTCGAGCGGCGCGCGGAATATCGCTGTCGCGACGCCCTGAAGCTTTTCTTCCGCTAACTTCCGGCCGGTCGCTGTTCCTGTGCTCAGATAGATGGGAAGGGCCGGCATCGCGCGACGCAGGCTACGCAGCAGCGGTAGTGACGACTGCACCTCACCGACGGATACGGCGTGAAACCAAACGGGTGACTGGCGAGTCGTATCCTTTGGGGCTGAGGTGAAGCCGAGCGCCTCGCGATGGCTGCTCCACGAATGGCCCTTCGCATGACTCCGTAAGACCCAGTAGGGAATTGCTACCGGGGCGAGGACAAGCAACAGCAGGTTGTAGAAGAATTGGGCCAAGCTACAGCGAACAGGTAACTACCATGTCAACACAGATGACCCGCCCGATCGCAGCGGCCGCCGCCTTGGCCTTTCTTGTTGCGGGAATGCTCATGGCGGAGACTTCCTACCGTTCCAAGACAGCGGACAAGTATCCGGCGAAGCAAAGGCAGGACGACCTGATCGTTGCGGTCAAGGCGTTCGTGACGGAGAAGGACCAGAAGAGCGCTTTCGGCAAGGTCCGCCCTTACCAGCACGGTGTTACGCCGTTGCTCCTAGTGATGTCAAACACCGGCACGAACAGCTACTCGTTGGAGAAACTGCAAGTTCGTCTCATCACTTCCGGGCGCGAGGGCTTGGAGCCGATCCGCGGCGAGGATCTGGCCGGCTTCAACCCAAATGGCCACCAGCCGACCCGTCGGAACGTCCCCGGCGTGCCGGGCCTCAGCCGGACCAGGGTGAAGAAGGGACCGCTGAACCGACCCGAGATCATGCAGAACGAGTTCTTGGCCCCGATCGTGACCCCGAAGAGCACTGCAAGCGGTTTTCTCTATTACTGGGTCGGTGACGAGAGATCGCTGGGAAACGCATCAGCCTACATATCGGGAGTCTACGACATTACGAATGGTCGAGATCTATTCTACTTCGAAATACCTCTGAATAAGGGGCGCTAGAATTAGGTCCTATTTGGTCACTATCCGCACCAACTCCGAAGATAGAGTGACTGTATGGACTAAACAGTAGATGTTGAATGAGTCACTGATTCAACCAGCAACTTTATGAAATGGCAAGAATCTATATTCCATAACAACTCGTCAGGGGTAATTCCGTCATTAATAGTTTTCATTTTAGCCTCGAACTAGGTGAATTATGTAGTGTAAGTCCACGGGAATCTCACCTGATTGATCTGATGTATTGCAATATCTATGGAAGGAAGAATGTTGAGATGAACCGACCGAATCTCTTGTGCCCTTAGAAGTCGCGCCGGGTGATCATCGGGGGGATCCGTGAATGTGATCTGTGAGGCTTGAGAGCCTCGGACAAGGTTCGAAGCAGCCCGGACTTCAGCGCTGCGCACTGCCGAGTTAAATCGTCTACCGATCAGCGACGTCGATTGGCAAGCGTTTCCGAATCGCTGCCTGGTTATGCTGCCGGTCGATTTGGCCCGCTGTGCTAGATCCGGGCTTGGAACGAATGCTGCTCGTGAGGCTCAGGCGACATCGCTGGCGGTTCTGACCACCTGCGCAAACGCCCGCATCTGGCTTCGGATCCAGCCGTTTCGATATCCTCGTCGCGAGGCCCGCATTCGTCACTCGCCTAGTTGGGCTTCGACTCGTTCATCAGAGTGTGTTAAACGATTCCGCCTTGGTGATAAACTGTCGACTTCATGATTGAACTGATCTCTCTGGATGGCTCCCGAGGCGCGTACCAGCGTGCACTGGACTTTGCTCAGCAACAAGTGCGTGCGACCGTCGAGCGCGATCCAGACTACTATCCCATGTACACCGAGGAGGGCCGCTGGCGCCACGGGAAGGCGGCATGGACGCACTGGTGTGACGGATTCCTCCCTGGAATGATGTGGATCTTCGCCAAGCGCACCGGCGATCCCGAGTGGATGAGGCTCGCCGAGCGGTACACCACGCCACTTGAACATCGCAAGATGGATCGCAATGTACACGATCTCGGCTTCATATTCCTGTCGACGTACCACCGCTGGCATGCACTGACCGGTCGAGGCGAGTTGAACGACATTGTGGTTCAGGCAGGGCGGACACTGGCCCTTCGGTTCAAGGAAAAGGGACAGTATATGTCGTCCTTCATGGGCCCTGAATCGATTTTTATCGACATCATGGCCAATGTTGGAATTATTTTCTACGCCGCGCTTCAGACCGGTGACGAGGGATTGATGGACGTTGCCATGAAGCACAGTCTTACCAGTCGCCGGGTCTTGGTTCGAGGGGACGGCAGTTCGTCCCATGAGGGCATCTACGACCTGAATACTGGGGAGTTTCTCCGGCAGTCTACGCAGCAGGGCTGGCGGTCCGACTCGTGCTGGGCTCGCGGGCTGGCTTGGGCGATCTACGGCTTTACCTCGGCATATAAGCTGGTGCGTGACGATCGGTTCCTCGAAACCGCTGAGCAGTGCTCGGACTACTTCTTGGAGCAAGTGCCGGCGAACGGCGTGACGCCGATGGACTTCGACGCTCCTGCCGGCGAGCGCCGCGAGGAGTCGTCCGCCGCTGCGATTACCGCTGCAGGGCTCTTGAGGCTGGCCGACCTGACGCCGGATCGAGCTAAGGGCATCCTGTACGACCAAGCGGCGCGACGCGTGCTGCTAACGCTGTCCCAGCCGCCGTATCTGGCCTCCGAGACACCGCAATGGGAAGGCATTCTCAAGGAAGGCATCTATCACCTCAACCTCGGACTCGGTGTAGGCGAGTCAGTGATGTGGGGAGAGTATTTCTTCGTCGAGGCCCTGGACAGGGCGCTTGGAACGGACTAGCGGCGCGGGTCGGTTCCGCCTCGAGGATCCCATGCCGGCATCGAGTGCAGAACTCGCTGCAGTCTCGACCGAATCGTCCGTGCTTCCGGCGTCGCATCTTCCGTAGCGATCGGGTGGTTCTCGTCCCAGTCGCGGGGAACGTCAAAGTAACGTCCGTCGCTATAGAGCTTGAAGCGTTTCGTCCGAGCGAAGCGAACTCTCGGAAACGGCACCTCGGCCTGCGAAGGGTCCCTGTCGTAGTGCACGAAGATCCAGTCACGGGGATTGCCCGCGCCGCCGAATAGCTGCGGCAAGAAGCTGCGGCCGTCGAAATGGTCGCCATCCGGCATTGACTGATCGGTGAGATCGGCCAGCGTAGCGAAGAAATCGCTGAATCCGATCAGGTCGCTGGAAACTAGCCCAGCCGGAACCTGTCCTGGCCAGCGGGCGAATAGCGGTACGTGTGTCCCCGCATCCTCAGGGAACGCCTTGCCTCCCTTGACGATCCGGTCTCCTAGCATCGATTGCAGGCTGCGGTGCGTGCCGTTGTCGCCCGTGAACAGAACAAGAGTCCGATCTGCGATGTCGAGTTCGTCGAGGCGGTCGATCAACCGGCCGACGAGAAAGTCGGTGTAGCCGACCATGTCAGCGAAGTACTTCGGGTCGCTCTCGAACTTCGTCTTGGAAGTGACCGTTTCGCTGTGTGGTGTCGCAACGAAAGGGGAATGCGTCAGCACCATCGGGTAGTACAGGAAGAATCGCTCGTCCTTGTGGCGATCGATGAAGTCGAGCGCAAAATCGGAGAACATGTCCGGGCCGTAGTCATGCTGCGACGTGTGGACGTAGTCGCCATTTTTCAGTATTCCCGGGTGCCAGAATCGCGATGTGCTCTTGTTGCCTGGCGGGCCCACCGAGCCGTATTGCCGCATCTGCTCGGCGGACAGCTCGAAATTGTAGGCCCAGTACATGTGCTCGTCGAAGCCCGCTTCGTCCGGTGTCATCCCGCTCCGATGATTCCCGGTTTCCGGCCCGCCCCAGAGTTGCCACTTGCCGCTTAGGCCCGTCGCGTACCCGGCCTGCCGCATGAGGTGCGCAAATGTGGACTGGCCCTTCTCCATGCGGCCGAACCGCCGGTAGTTGCGCCAGTTGTACTTGCCGGTCATTAGCTTGATGCGGGATGGCGTGCAAACAGGTTGCGAATAGCAGTGGCTGAAGCGCATGCCCTCGCGGGCGATGCGCTCGAACACTGGGGTCGAGTAGCTCGTTCCACCGTTTGCCGAAATGCACTCGTAGCCCATGTCGTCCGCCATGACGAGTACAACGTTTGGTTGGGCAGAGATCGGTAGGAGCGTGACTGCCACTAGAAGGACCGATCGGTGCATCACGTCACTATCCTACTGGGCGTGCAGGATCGTCTCTTCGAAGCTTGCCATCTGTTAACCGGCATTCTCTGGTTGCCGCGGCCTCGCAGAGCCGCCCCTCCCAGAGAGGATCGGCTCGCCAGTTGACGATCGGAGCCGGGAGGTGGGTTGCAGCAAACTTGTTGTATGATCATGTGTGTGGCGTTCTCTTACGCACGTCTATTGAGCACCTCGCTTAAGGAGGCACCCTTGCGAATCCCGAAAGCCTTGGCATATTCGATTCTGGTTGCGGCGGTCTTGACCGCATTCGCGTGTGGCGGCGGGTCCGATCCTGCACCCGAAGCGGACGCAACCGAGGCCCCCGCTTCCGAACCCGAGCGCCTCAGCCCCCACGAGAGCGTCAGCGGCAAAGTCGGCGAAGCCACCATCACGGTTACCTACGGGCGGCCGTACAAAAAGGGACGCGAGATCTACGGGGGACTAGTGCCCTACGATGCGGTCTGGCGTACCGGCGCCGACGAGGCGACGACTCTTGAGACAGATCGGGACCTCATGGTTGGAGAACTGCACGTGCCAGCCGGAAAATACTCCCTGTACACGATGCCCTCGGCTTCGAACTGGACGTTGATCGTCAACAAGGTGTCGGAACAGTGGGGCACGCAGTACGACGAAGCCGAAGACCTCGGACGTGCCGAGATGAGCGTTGCGGAAGCGGGCGAAATGACCGAGCAGCTGACCGTGGGAATCGAGGCTGGCGAAGGCATGAACGGCACGCTCAGCGTCGTATGGGACATGACCGTCGCGACGATTCCGATCCTCGCGCACTGATATAGGACAGGAAGACTGACTCGCGTAGTGGCCCCCTGGACGGCGGGCAGGCTAGCTCGAACATGTAGGCAGCACCCTGTGCGAAACCGCGTACCGGCCGAAAGGCCGGCGTGACGCCGACAGCGGTCAGGCGGCGTTCGGATTGGTATCCTGCCGACGTCGATGCCTTTCCCGAAACGGAGCGCGGCTTGGCCAAGCCTGTTGGTCGCGGTCGTGATCGGCGCTTGCGGTCAGATTGATTCGCCGCACCTCCCATGGCCGGAAGGGGCTTGGCAGCGCCACACCATTGATGCTTCTTCGTTGGGGGCCGACGGAGTTCGTCTTGCGGATCTCGATGGTGATGGCCGACTCGACATCGTGTCGCCGTGGGAACAGGGAGGGCGGGTCCGCGTCTATCGCAATCCCGGCGAAGCTTTGCTTCGCGAGCCCTGGCCTGCGGCCACAGTTGGAGTGGTGGGAGATCCCGAAGACGCGTTCTTCGTCGATCTGGATGGAGACGGAGCGCTCGACGTCGTCAGCTCCTGCGAAGGACAGACGCGGTCGATTTTCGTGCATTGGGCCCCAAAGGATCGCTCCCTCCTGATGGAGTCCGACGCTTGGACGACAGAGGAATTGCCTGCTGCATCCGGCTTGGCACGGTGGATGTTCGCATTTGCCATGCAAGTCGATGGCCAGAACTCGTCCGACTTAGTCGCCGGCGCGAAGGGCGATGGAGCCCAGCTTGGATGGTTCGAGAGTCCCGAAGACCCGCGGAACCTTGCGGATTGGAAGTGGCATCCGCTCTACGATGCCGGTTGGCTCATGACGATTCGTCCGTACGACTTGGACGTCGACGGTAACACCGACATCCTGGCGACAGATCGCTACGGACAGCGCCGCGGTGCGTTCTGGCTCGAGAATCCCGGTTCGGCCGGCGATATTCTTGGGCCGTGGGCCGAGCACAGGATCGGGCCCATAGACGACTACGAGGCCATGCATAACACCATCGCTGACTTGGACGGGGACGCCTTGGACGACGTTTTGGTCGCCGTCAAGAACGGGCCGATCCGGTACCACCGCCGGACGCACATTGAACCTACGCGCTGGGAGACGCACTTGATCGAAATGCCGCCGAATAGCGGGACCGGCAAGTCGGTGAAGGTCGCCGACATTGATTTGGATGGCGTGTCCGATCTGGTAGTTGCATGTGAGCACGCGACGGAAGGGAAGGTGGGCGTATTCTGGATGTCGTACGAGACCGAACCGATGGAACCGCAATGGTCGCCTCATTCGATCAGCGGCCCAGAAGGTTTCATTTACGACCTGATCCAGCTGACGGACTTGGACGACGACGGGGACTTGGATGTAGTGACCCTTGAAGAAAAGGGGCCGTATCTAGCGAAGGGCTTTCAGGGCCGGGAACTGGGCGTGATCTGGTACGAGAATCCGACCCGCTGATAGTCTCGCTGCAAATAGCTACTCTGCCGCTGGCTTGGACGACCGCATGATTCTTGGACCGTCGCTACCGCACGTGGGCTAGGATCGCCCGCTTCCCCATGCCCTGGATTCCGAGATCTTCGGGCCGGCGCGCCAGCTCCCAGAAGTCGACGCCCAGCGTCGCGGACGTAAGGTCGACAAGCGACCGCATTACCGGACATTCGACACCCAGTTGCTCCCCCAAGAGGGTCCAAGCCGCCAGCCCGTACGGCACGTCTTCAGTCAGCCACCGGGAGTCGAGCGCGCCCGGTGCTCGGAGCTGCGTTAGCATCCGGCTTCCGTTGATCGTCGACCAGAGATCACCTTGCGGGCCGAAGCCTGCTTCGGAAAACGCCCGATCCACAGGGAGCAACGATATATCGAGCGCTTGGGCGATGGCCAAGCGCTCTGCATCCACTCCATAAATCAAGCGGCAGACTCCTGGGGTGACGCCCTCTTCGTAGAAATAGAAGTCACCGTGCGAGCGCTCGATCCTTCCCGAGTTGAGAAGGACACCAGCTGGATGGACAACGGGATTCATTGCCGCTAAGCCCGACGCGAGCACGCTTGGATACAGCCGAACGCCCGTGAAAAACGGCTCGAGCATTGAGCGGACTCGCTCGCCTTCGCAGCTGGGAAACACGCCTGCGCCAAGGGAGCGAACAATCCCCCAAATGTGCGCTGTGGTCGGATCGACCTTGCGGCATACGTACGGCGCGGTGTCGGTCTCCGCCAGAGTGACGTCCGCTGACGATCCGCAACTACGGAGGACCCGTGAGAACTCCAGGCTTCCGAGTGTTCCCGGCATCAGCACGACGACCTGGCCGTCTCGGAGGTGAGGTGCACAAGCTTCTGCGAAACTTCGGTGCGCGTAAGCCGGGACGATGAGGAGCGCCAACTCATTCTCGGCGAGGCCTAGGGCGAAATCCGTAGTGACGCAGTGGAGAGAGGCTTCGCCCTCGCCGGCGACGCCCGCAAGGCCGATCCTCTTCGATTCGCGGATCGGTTCGATGGCATTGACGAAGGCCGGTATCTCGCAAAGCGTAACGCGCGCTCCGTCCAATGTGAGTTTCGCTGCCGCGGCGAAGGCCGTGTTTCCGCCGCCGAGGACTGTCAGTGAGGCTGGCATCAAGAGACCTCACGATAGCGCCTTGGGGCGGCAGGCCCCAAGAAGCCGAATCGACCGAGCCAGCCTTCGGTCTCTTGCCGGACGCCAGGCGCACCCACCGACCATGCCGGGATGGGTTTTGCGTAGTTCTTACATCCCTGTCCGGGAAGTAGGAAACCTCGCGTGCTTTCATGAACGCCTAGACTGTCAAGGGCACGGACTCCGAAAATAATGACTTCGAAAAAGACCGCTGAGATTCGCGCGCGTTCCGCTGCGATCGCTGGAGCTTCTGCGTCCGCGGTGCCGGAGACTCCGCTCCCGGAGGCTCCCCCGAGGCCGGCGATCGTTCCGGATCTCGGGGAGCCCGATCTGAAGCTCTCTGGGTGGGCCGTGTCTGGACTTCTTGTCGCGGGGGTTGCGCTGGGATTCGGGCTATACGGAATGCTAGACGCCCGTCCCAGCTCGCCGGCCTCGTCCGGGCCAGTGGTGATATCGACTGTAGCCGTCGAGAGGAAGATGTTCGAAAGCACGATCCGCACGGGTGGCACGGTCGGGGCGACAAACTTTGCCATGATTCGCGCGCCGCGCATGCGCGGCGGTCGAGACAGGGGCGGGGGGGGATCGCTCACGATCGAGTCGCTTGCCGAGCCCGGGAGCATCGTTCAGAAGGGTGACGTCGTTGCGGCATTCGAGTCGAAGCGAACTGCGGATATGCTCGACAACTACGAGTCGGCCCTCGCGCAAACCCGAACGCGGTCCGCGAGCCGCAAGGCAGATCTGATGATCTCTGCCGAAACGCTGCGACAGGCGCATCGGAAAGCCGATTCGGAGGCAACCAAGGCCGAGCTCGAACTGGGGACTGCCGAAGTGAAATCTGAGATCCAAGCAGAAATCCTCGCATTGATGGCCCTGCAAAACGTGGCCACCGCCCGCCAGTTGAAGGAAGAGGTACGGCTGACCCAGATCGCCGACTCGGCCGCGGTCCGGAGCTTGGACATCGACGTTGAGCAAAGCCAGAACCGGCTGGATCGCACCAAGGCCGACCTCGGCAAGATGCAGATGCGCACTCCCGTTTCCGGTCTGGTTGTGGTCGAGACGACATTCCAACGCGATTCGTTTTCGCAGGCCTCCGCGGGCGACCAAGTGAATTCGGGATCCTATTTCCTTCGAGTCGTGGATCTTTCCAGCATGGCGGTCTTCGCCGATGTCAACCAAGCCGATATTCAGCTGATCGAGCTCGGCGCCCCTGTCAGCATCGAGCTTGATGCGTATCCAGGGGTGGCGTTCCAGGGGCGCGTGGCCTCGATCGGGGCAATGGCGGTCTCCGGTGGCTCATCCGGCGGCGGCGGCCGAGGCATGCGTGGGTCGCGCGGCGGCTCAAGCGGCCAGTGGGTCCGGAAGGTCCCCATCCAAATCGAAATCATGAGCACGGACGACCGCATCAAGCCGGACTTGTCGGCGAGCGCGGACATCGTCGTGAGCAGGCAGGAAGGTGCGCTTGTTGTCCCCCGCGCTGCAATCGGGAGTCCCGAGGGCCGCGACGTCGTATGGGTGCAGCAGGGCGAGCGCTTTGTCGAGCGACAGGTGGAGATCGGGCTGGTGGGCGACACCGAGGTGACTATTCGATCGGGCCTGACAGACGGCGAGGTGATCGCCGCGCAGCAGGTGATGGATGCGGCCCGGATGCCCGAGTCCGACAACAGCTGACCGGGTGGAGCAGTGACCGGGTTTCCAAGGCGGCTATAGGCTTGCGATCGTCGCCCGGATGCGTTCGATCTGGGATTCGTAGTCGCCAAGCTTCTGCCGCAGTGAATCGACGACATGCCCGGGTGCCTTCGCCCGGAAGGTCTCGTTCCCGAGCCGCCCTCGCGCTCCCTTGGAGGCCTTTTCCAACTGCCCGAGTTGCTTCTCCAGCTTCGAGCGCAGCGCAGCCTTGCGGGCCTCCGGCAGCATGATCGCGAGGTCGAAGTCGGCCGTGTGGCCCATTGCCTCGCCGGGTGCCGCCTTTCCTGCGATCGCTGTCAGGATGACGCCCGCGAGCCTCGTCAGGGCGTCGGATTGGCTTCGGACGACGGCCCGGACAGCCTCGCTCTCGCTGTACACGGTTCCGTGCAGGGATTCCTTCGGAGGGACATTCATTTCCGCGCGAAGGTTGCGCGCTGTAGTGACGAGGCCCTGCAGGATCGCGACGTCCTGTTCCGCCGAGGGGTCCGCGTCATCATCGGTCGGCTGGGGATAGGCGGAAAGGGCGATCGACTTGGGACGTCCCGGGGTGTTGGCGCTCAGCCTCTGCCACAAGTCTTCGGTGATGAACGGCATGACTGGATGCAGCAATCGCAGCGAGCGCTCGGTGACGGCGAGCATGTTCCTCCATCCGCCAGTCAAGCCCGAGCCGTCGTCAAATGAGAGCTTCTTCAGTTCGATGTACCAATCACAGAACTCGTGCCAGAAAAAGTGGTACAGAGTTCCTGCGACCTCGTGGTAGCGGGCCTTTGCGATGTGCTCGTTGGCCTGGGCGCTTACAGTGTTCAATCGCGAGAAAATCCAGCGGTCCGCGAGCGACACCTCGCCGGTGGCGTCGTCCGGTAGCGGGCGGAACGACGCTAGGTTCTCGGGCGTCCACACGTCGGCGTCCGCCTTCTCGAGGCTCATCCCGACGAATCGAAGGGCGTTCCAAATCTTGTTGGCGAATGTCCGGTAACCGGCGATGCGTTCCTCCTTGAGGACCACGTCCGATCCCTGTCCCGCCGATGCAACCAGCGCGAATCGAACTGCGTCGGTGCCATAGCGCTCAGTCATCTCGATCGGGTCGATGACATTGCCCTTGGTCTTCGACATCTTCTGCTTGTCGGCGTCCCGGACAAGACCGTGGATGTACACCTTGGCGAATGGCGCCTGGCCTGTCATGGCGATGCCGAGCATCATCATGCGCGCAACCCAGAAAAAGAGAATGTCGAAGCCGGTGTTCAGGAGAGAAGTTGGATAAAAGGCCTTGAGATCGCTTGTTTCGTCGGGCCAGCCCATCGTCGAGAACGGCCAGAGTCCGGAGCTGAACCATGTGTCGAGGACGTCGGTTTCGCGGTGTGTGATCGCCAGTCCACGCCGGGAGGCCTCGGCCTCGGCCTCTTCGGAAGTGCGCGCCACCACGAACGAGCCGTCCTCGAGATGCCACGCAGGAATCTGATGTCCCCACCAGAGTTGTCTGGAAATGCACCAGTCTCGGATGTTGCGCATCCACTCGAAGTAGTTGCGCTGCCATTGGTCGGGGACGATTTCCGTGCGGCCGTCCTCGACCGCGCGGATTGCCGCGTCGGCGAGGGTCTTCGTGCGCACGAACCACTGCGTGGAAACCCTGGGCTCAACCGCCAGGCCCGATCGCTGGCTGCGGCCGATGTTGTTCGTGTAGTCCTCTACCTTTTCCACCAAGCCGAGACCCTGCAGGTCCGCAACGACTTGCTTCCGCGCTGCGTAGCGGTCGAGCCCCTCGTATTCGCCACCTCGGCTGTTGATGCGGCCGTCTTCGGCCAGCACCGTAATGAACTCGAGCCCATGCCGCTGGCCGGCCGCGAAGTCGTTCGGGTCGTGCGCAGGCGTGACCTTGACGATGCCCGAGCCGAAGGCGGGGTCCACGAAATCGTCAAGTATGACCGGCAGGCTCCGGCCCACCAACGGAAGCTTCACGGACCGCCCGTGCAAGTGCCGGTAGCGCTGGTCATCCGGATGTACGGCGACGGCTGTGTCGCCCAGCATTGTCTCTGGGCGCGTCGTTGCCACGACCACATGCCCGCCATGCGGACCCTCGACCGGGTACCGCAGGTGCCATAGGGAGCCCTGCTGCGTCTCATACTCGACTTCAAGATCGGAGATCGCGGTCTGCGTGCCGGGATCCCAGTTCACCATGTACTCGCCGCGATAGATGAGGCCCTGCTCGTACAGACGGACGAAGCACTCGGTCACGGCACGGGAAAGACCGGGGTCCATCGTGAAGCGCTCGCGCGTCCAGTCGCAGCTCGCGCCGACGCGCTTTAGCTGATCGACGATCCTGCCGCCGTATGTCTCCTTCCATTGCCACACGTGCTCGAGAAACTTCTCCCGGCCGATGGAGCGCCGTGCAACGCCGTCCTTGGCCAAATGCCGTTCTACGAGCATCTGCGTTGCGATTCCGGCGTGGTCAGTGCCGGGCAGCCAGAGCACGTTGCGTCCCTTCATGCGCTGCCAGCGCATTGTGATGTCGACTTGCGACGTCTCGAACATATGGCCCATGTGCAGCGCGCCGGTCACGTTCGGGGGCGGGATGACGAGCGAGAAGACAGGCTTCGAGGATGTGGCGTCGGCTTGGAAAAGGCCCTCGCTGACCCACCACTCGGCCCACGCAGGCTCGATGCGCGATGGGTCGTAGGCTTTTTCTAGTTGCATGGATTGCGGATAGGGCTACAGACGATAAGTCCAATGTACACCATGGTCTCCGGGCCGGAATCGGCTCCGTGATCGCAAGACTGGGAGCGGCAGGACGAGCGGCTGCCGTGCCCGGGCACGACGCGGCAGGGATATGATAGGGGCAATGCCGCGTCCGATGGATGTGTACGAGGAACTGGTCGAGCTCAGGCGGGCCGGCCAGAAATGCGCGGTCGCGACGATCGTCGAGGTTGCCGGGTCGATTCCCAGCTTCCAGAGCGCGAAGATGCTGATCCGCCGGGACGGTACTATGGTGGGGACGATCGGCGGAGGCTGCACGGAGGCCGAAGTCTGGCAGGCCGCTCGGGACGTGATTGAAACCGAGAGGCCCCGGATGCTGCAGTTCAATCTCGGCCAGGATGCCGCCTACGACAATGGCCTCATCTGCGGCGGCCAGCTGAACGTCTACGTCGAACCGGTGCTGCCAATCCCCAGAGTCCTGATCTTTGGCGCCGGCCACATCTCGAAGAGCCTCTCGAAGGTTGCGACGCTGGCGGGATTTGCCGCTACGGTCATCGACAACCGAGAAGCATACGCCAACCGGGAGCGATTTCCTGAAGCGGCCCAGGTCATAGCCGAGGAATACGAGGAGGTGTTTCCTCGGCTCGAAGCCAACGACGCTACCTATGCCATCATCGTGACGCGCGGCCACCGGGATGACATGCTGGTGCTGGGCTGGGCAGTGAACCAGCCCTTGCGATATATCGGTATGATCGGTTCCAAGCGCAAGACGATCGAAGTGGCTAAGCACCTCCGCAAGGAAGGCGTGTCACTTGAGAACCTCGCGCGGGTTCACGCGCCCATGGGCTTGGATCTCGGTGCCGTTACGCCCGAAGAAATCGCCGTTTCCGTCGTCGCGGAAATGATCAGTAGAAGGCGGAACTCGGAGCGCGAATGGACTCCGATGGCGAAGTCGATCTTCGCGGACGGCGTTCCCAGGGCTCTGGAATCTTCTGGGACTGCAACGGTCGGCGACGTCGAGGTGCTGGCGGACTCTCGGTGAAAACCGCGGGACTGATCCTGGCGGCAGGCCGGTCGTCGCGGATGGGCCGCGACAAGGCGCTTCTGGAATACCGCGGCCGCACATTCCTTAGTCACCTGACCTATCTCGCGTTGCCGCGCGTCGATTCGATGTTGGTGGTGCTCGGACACAATGCAGAGCGAATTGCAGAGAGCCTGCCGACTTCGCCTCGCGTCCGAGTGGTTGTCAATCGGGACTACGACCGTGGAATGCTCTCGTCGCTGCAGCGGGGACTCTCCGAGATTGGGGAGGCGGATTGGATCCTGTGGATGCTGGTCGATCATCCGGCTGTGAGCGGACGGTCGCTTGACGAACTGCTCGCTGCTGCGCGAAGAACCAGCGCCCCAGTGGTGATTCCTCGGCACGACAGCCGGCGAGGCCACCCAATCATGTTGTCGCGGGCCGTTGCCGCCGAGTTGGTGCAGCTTGCTTCGGATCGCAGCCCGCAGGATATCGTGCGCAGCCACTACCGCGAGGCGCACTTTGTCGACCTAAGAGACAGCGGAGTCTTAGTCGATATAGACCGCCCGCCCGACTATGACAATCTGGTCATGGCCGGCCGCGGGTAGCTCTCCCGAACGGCCCCCCGGCCCCCTCACGCTCTGGACGAGGTCGGCAGCTCTGGAGGGGGAAGCGATCCCTGCCATCCTTCTCGCAGCATGTGCGCCAGCCCGTTCACTAGGGAACTGTGCTCGGGCAGGTTGGCGATATTGCGCAACTCGTTCCTCGACTCCTTGTAGTCGTACAGCTCGGCAGTGCTGTACGGGCTGTCCAAGCCGGACCATTCGGTATAGCGATGGCGCACGGTCCGCATCGAATAGCCCATCCCGGGGCCGACACTGGGAATCGTCCGAGGATGCTGGCTGAAGACCGCTCGTTTCCAAAGTCGCTTGGGGTCGTCGAAGAGACCCTGCCAGCTCGATCCCTCGCGATCTGCCGGGAAGGGAATCCCGCACACCGAGCACAGCGAGGGGAACAGGTCGACGGATTCGACAAGCGCGTCTGTCTTGCGTCCGGCGTTCTTTTGGCCCGGCGCTCGCACAACGAGCGGTGCGTGAGTTGCCGCTTCGTAGTTCGAATTCTTGTTCCACAGGCCCAGCTCTCCGAGGTGGGCCCCGTTGACACCCACCACAGCCACAACCGTGCTTTCGGAGAGCCCTTGGTCGTCCAAGGTGTCGAGCAGCAAGCCAACTTGGGCGTCCGTGTAGCTAACGCACGCGCGGTAGGCCCGAATCAGTTCCCTCGCCTTCGATTCCGGGATCGGGCCTCCGGAAGGAATGTCCGCATAGCCGCGAATCTCTTCGGATCCGTGTAGCGCGAACGGCGGCGCGTCTCTCGGCGGCTCGGGAGACTGCGGGGCTCCCCATGTTCCTCTCGGATAGAGGTCGAAATAATGCGCCGGGGCGACGAACGGCAAGTGCGGCCCCCGGAAGCCGACGGCTATCAGAAACCGCCTGTCCTTCAATTCGGCAATGGCGGACGCTGCGTTTCGAGCAGCCTGACCATCTGGCAACTCCGCTTCCTCGGTGTTCGAAATGGCCCAGCTGGGGGTCCCGCTTCCCTCGGGGCCGGCCGGGCTGCCGGAACTGCCTGCCGTGTCCGCCGCCCTCCAGGCGTTGGCTTGCAGGCGATTCCAGTTCGACCTCGCCAGTGCCTTGCCTTCCTGGCTGCGCCACGAAGGCCCGCCCGCTGTCCAGGGGGCGATGCTCCACGACTGCAGGTCGTCCAAAGCCGGCGAGTCGAAGATTCTACCGAAGGCGGTTGTCTCGTAGCCGTGCCGCATGAAGTGCCCTGGCAGCGTCACGGCGCCCGGCAGAGCCCGCCGGAAATGCGTGCGGCGATCGAAAACTCGAGTGGTGTCGGGCCGGAGGCCGGTCAGAAGCGATGTCCGCGAAGGGCTGCTTGCGGCCTGCTGGCAATAGCACCGCAAGAACGTCAGGCCGGAAGCGGCGGTACGGTCGATGTGTGGCGTCCGAACCCGCGCGCTGCCGTAACAGCCAAGTTCGGTGCGCAGGTCGTCGACCAGCACGAGCAGCACGTTTAGGGCGGGGAAGGGAGCGTCGCGCTCCTTTCCTAACGCCCTCGAAACGCTCGCGAGCGCAGAGGCGGATAGGCCTCCCTTGCGGAGGAAGTCGCGACGGGAGGTGTGCGGGCGTTGCGTCACGGCGAGGCGATAGTCGATCGCGGGCATACGCCCGCGGCGGCGAACCCGGAACCGCCCTCTCGCTGATCCGCGCGGAAGGCCCGGGCGTGACCTGTCAGGCGATGTGCGTGTCTAGGGTGTCTGTTAGACGCGACTCGGGCACGGAACCGACGATTTGCTCGACCGGACGACCGGCCTTGAAGAGCAGCATCGTGGGAATCCCTCGCACGTTGAAGCGCTGGGCGGCCGCTGGATTGTGGTCGACGTCGAGCTTGCCGACCTTAATCTTGCCAGCGTACTTCTCTGCCAGCGAATCGATCACAGGCGCCATCTGGCGGCACGGACCACACCAAACGGCCCAGAAGTCGACCAGCACGGGCTGGTCGGATTTCAGGACCTCCGAGTCAAAGTCCGAATCTGTGAATGTGAGCGTGTAGGATCCTGCCATCTCGGGCCTCCATCGAGCGAAGTCTCAGAGTAGCAGACCGCCGCCAATCGGCCGTCCGCAGGGCGGTCGCCGCTATTGCTCGAGCTCCGCCTTCCATTCGAAAAGGAGCGACAGCGCTTCGAACGGGCTCAGGTTGTCGATGTCGAGATTGCGCAGTTCTTCCGAAATTCCTTCCGGAAATTCCGCAAAGATTGTGCTTTGCTTGTCGCTGCCTACAGCCTTTGCCGATGCGAGGGCAGCCGGATCTCCTTGCTCGTGCTGGGCCAGGACTTCCGCGGCGCGAGCAATGACCGCTTTCGGCAGGCCGGCGAGGCGGGCGACCTCGATGCCATAGCTCCGATCCGCGCTGCCCGACTCGATCCGCCTCAGGAACACGAGCTTGTCGCCGGCCTGCCTCGCGGAGACGTGGAGGTTGAAGATCCCCTTGCGGGCTTTCGGCAGGCCGGTCAGTTCATGGTAGTGCGTGGCAAACAGTGTCTTGGCGCGCACCTTGGCGAGGATGTGCTCTGCCACTGCCCACGCGATCGCCAGTCCGTCGTAGGTTGATGTGCCTCGTCCGATCTCGTCCAGGAGGATCAGACTGTGGTCCGTGGCGACATTCAGGATCTGTGCAGTCTCGGTCATCTCGACCATGAAAGTGGAACGCCCCTGAGACAGGTTGTCGCTGGCGCCGATCCGCGTGAAGATCCGGTCGATCAACGGCAGCAGCGCATTTCTGGCAGGGACGAAGGAGCCGGACTGGGCCATGACTGCGATCAAAGCCGTCTGGCGCAAGTAGGTTGACTTGCCACCCATGTTGGGGCCCGTTATGATCGCGAGCAGGTGGTCGCGGCCGTCGAGATAGACGTCGTTCTCGATGAATCGCTCGCCGCCGTCCTGCTCCAGCATCCGCTCGACGACCGGGTGCCGCCCGCCTTCGATCTGGATCTCGCCGATCGTCGAGAACCTCGGCCGGGTGTAGTCGTTCTCGACCGCCACTTGGGAAAGTCCGCGCAGCACGTCCAGTTCGGCAATGGCGGTCGCCGTGTGCCGGATGCGACGCGCCTGGCCCGCGATCTCCAGCCGCAACTGCTCGAAGATCGCCGCTTCAATAGCCGAAATTCGGTCTTCGGCATCCAGCACCTTGGCCTCGAGCTGTTTGAGCTCGAGCGTCGCAAACCGCTCGGCATTGACTAGCGTTTGCTTTCGTTCGTAGTCCTCTGGAACCTTGGACAGATTAGCCTTGGAGACCTCGATGAAGAATCCGAACACATTGTTGTAGCGTACTTTCAGCGACTCGATGCCAGTTGCCTCGCGCTCGCGCCGCTCCAGGCGGGCGATGAAGCTCCGGCTGTCCCGCTGGACGGACCGCAACTCGTCAAGGTCGCTGTCGAATCCGTCGGCCACGGCGCTCCCGTCTCCAAGCGTCGCAGGGGGCTCGTCCGCGACCGTTCGAGAGATCCTCTCGCAGACATCTTCGAGGCCATCCATGCGAAGGAGCACCGAGGCGACTCTTTTGCTGCTCACCCTGGACGCGAGCTCGAGGAGCGCCGGGATGCGTCGGAGCGAGGATCCAAGGTTCCGCACGTCGCGCGGCCCCGCCGATCCCAGCGTCACCCTGGCCAGCAGCCTTTCGATGTCGTGGAACTGCTCCAGCTCCCGCCCCAGCTCGGTTCGCACGATCGTGTCGCCGCACAGGCTGCCCACGGCTTCGAGGCGCCCCTCGATCTCGGTTTGGTCGAGGCTTGGACGCTGGAGCCAGTTTCGCTGGAGCCGCGCCCCCATCGGTGTGGCTGTCCGGTCGAGGACGAAGAGCAATGTGGTGCGTGTCTCTTGATAGAGCGGATCGAAGAGCTCGAGATGGCGCATCGTCACAGGGTCGAGCACCATCCAGTCCTGCTGCTCGAAGAACGCTGGCGGATCGAGATGCGGAAGGGCGGTCCGTTGCGTCTCCTTGAGGTAGTGGACGACTGCGCCTGCTGCAGACACGCAGGGTTCGCGAGTCGCGATCCCCAGGCCGTCCAGATTGTGGAGGCCGAACGTCTCCAGAAGCAGCCGCTCGGCGTATTCGACGTCGAGGATCCATGATTCGATGCCTGTGACCGTGTAGGGCGCGTCGGATCGGGCCCGTCTGTCCGGGCTTCCGTTCTCCAAGAGGGAAGGGGGCTGGACCCGCAGGACTTCCTTCACGGCAAGCGATTCCAGCATGTCGTCGACTTCGGTCGTCGCGAGTTCAGTCGCGCGGAACTCGCCAGTCGACACGTCGACGTACGCAAGGCCCACCGTGGCCCCCTTCGCATGAACCGCGGCAAGGTAGTTGTTCTCCCCTGCGTTCAGGATGTTCAGATCGCTGGTCGTGCCCGGCGACAGGACACGGACGACTTCTCGCTTGACGAGCTTGCGGGCCGAGGTGGCCTTTTCCACCTGGTCGCAAATGGCGACGCGATGCCCTTTCTGCAGGAGCTTCGCCAGGTAGCCTTCCGCGGCGTGCGCCGGCACGCCGCACATCGGAATCGGCCCGCCCTTGCTATCGCGGCGCTTCGTCAGGGTGATCTCGAGATCCCGGGACGCCGTGACGGCATCTTCGTAGAAGAGTTCGAAAAAGTCCCCGAGCCGGAAGAAGAGGAGGGAATCCGGGCACTCCCGCTTCGCAGCGTGATATTGCTGCATCACAGGGGTTTTCGACGAGCGGGAGGCCATCCGACGGATTGGCTTAGCCTTCCGATTATAGTCCCCAACAGCGCCCTCGAATTTGCGATGTAATAGTAGGAAGGGAATCGGAGGTGGCAAGTGGTGAAATCTAGGGTGGCATTCTGCCTTGCCGTCGGAATCGCGATCGGACTCGGCATTGCCGAGGTTCGGACAAAACTCGCGCCCCGGGCTTCCGAGGAAGCCCGGACTGCAGAGGAGCAAGAGTTGACAGGGCTCTGGGAGGTCACTTCGGTCCGAAACCTGACGAAGGGCGAGGATCAGCCGCACCGACGGGAATTCCACCTCTTCGGCGGCGCCCACCAGATGGTCGTGCTGGCAGGAGAGGGGCGTCCAAAGCTGGACAAATCGTTCAGCGACATGACGCCCGAGGAAATCTTGAGCCAGCAGCCGGTCGGCGCGGGCTTCTACCGATATGAGGCCGTAGACGGCAAAATCGTTCGGACAAACATCGCAGCCCTGTCGGCTTACTACGAGGGCCGGTCGTTCGCCGGAGAGTATGAGGTCGTCGGAAACACGCTCCTATTTCGAGACAGCCATTCGGCAGATGGCGACGAGCGCCAATGGACCATGCGTCGCGTCGAATAGGCGAAATGATGCAGCGAGATTCAACTGCGCGCGAAGCCGCGCCAGCGTATCGGCGCGTGAGATCGGCAGCCGTGGTCTGCTTCGCGGCCGCCGCATTGACCTTGCCTCTGGCCGCCCAGAGCGATGCGACTCTCGAGGGAACCGTAACTGATCCGCAAGGGCGCGTCGTGGAGGGCGCGGAAATCCAAGTGACGCAGGTCGGCACGGGCCATGCCCGCAACGTGGTCACGGGCGCCGACGGACGTTATTTCGTCGCGTCCCTTCAGCCGGGCAACTACTCTGTTTCCATTGCGCGCGAAGGGTTCAGGCCTGTCTCCGCCGCAGGGATCGAACTTTCTAGCGGTCGGGCCGGGCAGTACGACATTCAACTGGAGATAGGTGCGGGCCGGGACGTGATCGAGGTTGTGGCGGCCTTGCCCTTGGTATCCACGAACGCATCCGACTGGGGTGGCTTGGTGCCGGAAGGCAATCTGCGCGACCTCCCTTTGAATGGCCGGGACCTGTACGAGCTGTCCGCTCTTGAGCCGGGAGCGACATTGCCCGCATCCGCTCGTACCGGCCTGGCCCAAGGAATCGGCCGGCAGATCTCGGTGCTCGGCTCGCGCCCCAACCAGAACAGTTTTCAACTCGACGGCGTTTATGTGAACGATGCCGCGTCGGCGTCGCCCGCTAGCGCCGCTGGAAACGTCCTGGGATTGGAGATGGTTCGCGAGGTGCACTTAGTCACGAATCCCTACAGTGCCGAGTACGGCCGCACTGCGGGCGGAGTCTTCACAGCCGTATCTCGCTCGGGCGGCACGCAGTTTCACGGGAGCGTCTATGAGTATTTCCGCAATAACGCTCTGGACGCGAGAAATTACTTTGATGCGCCGACAGCCGGAGCCCCTCCCTTGCGGCGCAACCACTTCGGCATCCTGGCAGGCGGGCCTGTCGTGGCGGACAAGGCGTTTGTCCTCGCCAACTACGAGGCGCTGCGAGAGCGCAGGTCCCGCACCGCCCGTCCTGCTGTTCCGACGCCCGAGGCGCGGCAAGGCCGCCTTCCCGACTCCGAGATCGCGGTCGCCCCCGAAGTCCGCCCATATCTGGATCTGTACCCTCTGCCGAACGGGCGCGAGTTCGGCGACGGTACCGCTGCCTCCCTCCGCCAGCTGTCCGACCGGACCGACGAGACCTACATTGCCGGGAAGGTTGATCTCAATTTGGATTCCGCGACGCAGTGGTCAGCGCGGTACACCTTCGATGACGCCACGAACCGCGCGCCGGATTCGATGGACCTGTGGGTGTTCGGCCTCGACTCCAACGATCACTTCCTGCATACCCAGCTCAAGCGGGTCCATTCGGCGAACACGCTTTCCACTTGGAGGGCCGCATTCAGCCGAGTCGACAACTTCGAGAACAGCACCACTTCGGTGCCCGCCGATCTCTCCTTCGTCGAAGGGTTGCCGATGGGATCGATTACAGTGAACGGGCTCTCCAACATGGGCGGATTCCAGGCTCGTGCGAGGCCGCGCCGGTTCATTCTGGAGAGCTATCAGCTAGGCGCATCGATTGTCCGCACGTCGGGGCGCTCGACCCTGCGCCTGGGCGGCGGCTACGACCGCGTGCGATTCAATCAGCAGTCTGACCTCAGCGCGGTCGGCTCGTATACCTTCGACTCTCTGGCATTGCTTCTGCAGGCCAGGCCGCGAATCGCCGAAGTCATGCAGCCGGGCTCCGACACGGTCCGCGGGTGGCGCTATAACCAGTACTTCGGATTCATCCAGCAGGATTTCCGGGTTGGCGAGCGGCTCGACCTAAGCTTCGGCATGCGGTACGAGGCGGTCTCGACTCCGACGGAGGTCAACGGCAAGATCGCAGTGCTGCGGGACTTCGTGAACGACGCCCAGACCACGGTGGGAGGGCCGCTTTGGCGGAATCCATCGGCTGATAACTTCGCACCCCGCGTTTCGGCGGCATGGGACCCGGTCGGTGACTCCCGGACGGTTGTCAGAGCTGGCGCCGGGATTTTCTTCGACCTCCTCGGAAGCCGCGAACTCACGATCGCCGGCGTGCGAACGCCTCCGCTCTTCAACCGGATACTCGTGTTCGGCCGACCGCGATTCCCAGACATTCTCCAAGCCGCGGAAGGCAGGAACCCTTCGAAGTCGATGGACGGACTGGACTACAACCTGAACCAGCCGTACGTCGCCCGCTGGCAAGTCAACCTCGAACGGCAGCTGACGCGAGGGACGATGGTCAGGGCAGGCTACAGCGGCGCAAGGGGCATCCATCTGCTGGGCCAGCTTATCAGCGCCAATTCGCCCATCCCCGAGGTTCAGAGCGATGGGCGGTTCTTCTTCCCTGAGGGCAGCCCGTATGTCAATCCGGCGTTCTCGCGAATCGGCTTGCGCCGGTCGCAGTTCAATTCGTTCTATCAAGGCCTCACGCTCAGCGTCCAAAGCCGATTTGGCAGCCGCTTTTCCTTGCGCGGCAAGTACACGTGGAGCCGCTCGATTGACGAGGCATCGAACCACACCTTCAATGATTTCGTAGCCAGTGACCAGGTTCCGACGGTGTGGAACTACCGTGCCAACCGCGGTCTTTCGGACTTCGACCAGGATCACGTCTTCGCCGCCAGCTTCTCCTGGTCAGTTTGGGAAGGCGGCAGTTCGGCACTCGGTTCGGTTTTCGGAGGGTGGGAGATGCACAGCTTAATGCAAGCCGTCGCAGGGACTCCGTTCGCCCCGCGAGTCGGATTCGACAGGGCTCGCCTGCGTCCCGGATTCGGAGACGTAGGGCAGCGACCGGACTTGGTCGCGGGCCGGGCCGCCGGCGATATTGTGCTGGGCGATCCGGCCCGCTACTTCGATGCGGGCGCATTCAGCCTGCCGGAAGCTGGCTTCCTCGGCAATCTGGGGCGAGGCACCCTGCGAGGCCCCGGTGTGTTCACCTGGGACCTCGCTCTCCATAAGACCTTGCTCTCCGGGGACCGCCACAGCTTGGAGTTGCGCGGAGAGGCGTTCAACTTGACCAACCATCCCAACTTCCAAGTACCGAGCGGGAGGGCGCTCTTCACTGGCAGTGGCGGTCGGATCGGCAGCGCCGGGCGGATCACGTCGACGAGCACCGCGTCCCGCCAGGTACAGCTCGCCGTGAGGTGGGAATTCTAGCCTGGACACCGTTGTGCCGAACGACTGCACGGGCGATGCCAGCAGGGCGGGCGGAGAGCCTGCGGGTGCTATTGCTGGCCGTCGAGACCGCCATTCCGATTGATTCTCGCGAGGATTCCGCAAGTCCGGCCATTCCATCCATCGAAGCCCGATTTCGGCCGGTTGATACCATCGGCATGGCGTTCGTGAGGGCTCGGGCGAATCTCGGGCCTGCTCGTCGAATTACCGGCGGGACCCACTGGTAGTTCTCGTTGAGGGCGGCTGGCCGCGCCTGTTGCCTGGACGGCCGTTGCACGCACTTGGGGCGTCATCACCCTCCAGCGCGGAGGTGTCAGATGCGAGCTTGTGCATCTGCAACTTGGCCAGAATGTGTCCGCACTCCGTCCGTACGCTCAGGATCGACATGTCTAGGGACGCTGAATTTCGCTCGGGCGAGCGGTTGCTAGACTAGACGGAATGTTGCAAACGATTGCCCGGGACCGGGACGTCTACGATGCGGTTATCGTGGGTTCCGGCGCGACCGGTGGCGTCGCTGCGTGGCAGCTAGCCGAGGCGGGCCTCAAGATCTGCGTCCTTGAGGCCGGCCCGAAAATCACGGACTCCGATTTCACCGAGCACGTGATGCCCTACGACCTCAAGTACCGTGGTAACTCGTCGCCTTTCGTAGGCGGGATTCCGAAGTCGCCTGAACTCCTGCGCAACCGCCCAATCCAAGGGCTGGTATATGCCTGTCGCGAGTCCAACTACAAGTGGTTCGCGGACGATATCAAGAACCCATACCAGACGCCGGAAGGCAAGCCCTTCCACTGGATCCGCATGCGTGTTCTGGGGGGACGGTCGCTCTCCTGGGGCCGCCAGTCGTACCGCATGGGCGATATCGACTTCCGTTGCGCGGACCGCGACGGATACGGTGAGAACTGGGGCATCGAGTACGCGGATCTCGTGCCCTACTACGAAAAGGTCGAGCGGTTCATCGGTATCGGGGGCCTGGCCGAGGGACTCCAGCAGCTGCCCGACAGTGTCTTCATGCCGCCGATGCCATTCACCTGCGGCGAGACGCTGTTCCGCAACCGGCTTCGCGCCAAGATGGGGCGCGTGGCAACGATCGGTCGAACCGCCATCATCACCAAGCCCCTTAACGGGCGCCAGCCCTGCCACTATTGCGGTCCTTGCGAACAGGGCTGCATCACGCATTCTTACTACAACAGCCCCACCACGACGCTCAAGGCCGCGCTGGATACCGGGAACTGTGATTTGGTTGTTGACGCCGTCGCCAGCCACGTGACCCGTGACACCCGAACCGGCAATGCTGATGGGATTGCTTACTTTGATCGCAACACGCGGGCGCCGAGAGAGGTGCGTGGCAAGGTCGTGATGCTGTGCGCCTCGACATTGGAGTCGACTCGCTTGCTGATGAACTCGGCGGAGCACGGTCTCGACTTCAATTCCAGCGGCACGCTCGGTCGCTACCTGATGGACCACATCTACCGGGGCGGAGCCGGAGGCACGATGCCGGAACTGGACGCCAAGCCTTGGGTGGGCGCCCCACGCCGTCCCAACGGGATGTACATTCCGAGGTTCCTTAACGTCGACCGGCCGCACACGAACGGGATGATTCGGGGGTACGGCTATCAAGGGGGAAGCGCGCCGTCATTCAATCTGCGTGCCAAGGGATTCGGCGCGAAGTTCAAGCAAGCTGTCCACGACGGGAGTCGCTGGAATACCGGTTTTGGTGCTTGGTGCGAGTGCCTGCCGCGATACGAGAACTACGCGGTACTCAACAAGGATCGTCGGGACGCATGGGGTCTTCCGACCCTCGATGTCCATTTCGACTGGTCAGACAACGACAAAGCCCTCTGGCAACATGCCCGAGTGCAGGCGGCTGAAATGCTAGAAGCCACGGGCCACAAGAACGTGCGCACGTATGGCGAACCGTCTGTGGGCGGGTTCTGCATCCACGAGGTTGGCACGGCACGGATGGGCAAGGATCCGAGAAAATCTGTCTTGAATACTTGGGCCCGGACCAACGACGTGGACAACGTGTTCGTGACGGACGGAGCGGCGTGGGCGTCGATCGGATGCCAGAACCCTACTCTGACCATGATGGCAATCACGGCTAGGGCGACCGACTACATCACCGAAGAAGGCAAGAAGGGTCGGTGGGCGTAGGGAACCGGTTCCTATTGGACGGGCGCTCTTTTCTCGTCGACGTTTGGAAGCTGCGGAAGCATCTCGTAGAGCCGTTCCCAAGTGTAAATTCCGGTTGAGTGGCTGTCGCTCCAGAAAATCTGGATTGCGTAACGCCCAACCGGTTCAATTTTCGTGGGATACACCAGAATCGGCAGCAGGCTCTCGGTGACGATGCGCTTGCCCGTGAGTTCGTCGACGCAGGTTGCGCACGGGCACTGGCCGCGCAGGAAGCGCGCCGGATAGACCGCCGTCTCGCCGGAATTCCACCGGATCGCTACGTCGTGCGATCCGTGCCGGCTGATTTCTATCGGCCGCGGATGTTCGGTCGCTGCCATGATGCCTCACTTGCAGTGTATCTGGCTCGCGGCCGCGATTCGATCGCTTGCGTTCAGTAGTTCTTGAACGGGCCTCTCGGGTCTGCGTTCGCCATCTCACTCACCCAGTCCTCGTACTGACGCTGGATTCTCTTGCGGACATCGGGCAGTTCATTGCTCAGATCCTTCGATTCTCCGAGGTCTTCCGACAAGTCGAACAGGCCGCTCCCGCTTCTCGAGTTGACGAGTTTCCATTTGCCTACGCGAGCCCCGTACTCGCCCTGGCGGTCCCAGAACATCGATTTACGCTTCGTCTCCTGACGGCCCTGGACTACAGGGAGCATGTCGAATCCGTCCAGTTTGACGCCTTGCGGTAGATCTGCGTCCGCCGCACGCACCAGCGTCGGGAATATTTCGAGCGCCGAGAGGAACTCGTCGGAAACGGTACCGGGCTCGATCCGGCCCGGCCACCGGATGAGGCACGGCACCCTGACGCCTCCCTCGAACATCCGACCCTTGCGCCCGCGCAGTGGACCTGAGTCGCCGCCCCCTCCCGCGCCATTGTCCGAGACGAAGATCACAATCGTGTTGTCGCGTAGTTCGTGCTTGTCGATCCGGTCCAGCACGTTGCCGATCGAGGCGTCCATGCAAGTCACCGACGCCATGAACTTATGCCGGCGCTCCTCCTGCAATCCGTTGGGAGCAGGGTACCGTTCTAGACACTTGCCAGGCGCTTGGACGAACCCTCGGATACCACGGTCGAGGCTGGACGCGCCGTGGGGTGCGTTGTACGAGAGGTACACGAAGAATGGATCGGCACGGTGCTCATCGATGAACCGCAGGGCCTCGCGCTCAAATAGATCTGTAGTATATGTGCCCTTGTCTTGGTCCGTCGGAGTGTTGTGCCGGTACATCGATGGCACGCCGTAGCGCTCGTGGGTCCAGTAGTCGATGCCGGTGTTGACGAATCCGTAGAAACTGTCGAATCCTCGCTGCATGGGCAGAAAGCGCTTGAGCGATCCCAGATCCCATTTGCCGAAGATTCCAGTCGAGTAGCCCGCCTCCGACAGAATCTGCGACAGCAGCACTTCCCGCGTGTCCATGCCGAGAATGCGCTCGGGGCTTAGCTCGTACTCGTGCGACGGGTAGCGATAGCCATCGTTGACGCGATCATTGCGGAAGTTCTCGTACGTTCCGTTGCGCTGCGGATAACGGCCGGTTAGGAGCGCGCCGCGCGATGGCGTGCAGACAGGGAAGGCCGAGTAGTAGCTCGTGAGTCTCGCGCCCTCGGCCGCCAGCCGATCTAGCCTCGGAGTCAGGATATCGCGGCTGCCCATGGAACCCAGGTCCATGTAGCCCTGGTCGTCGGAAACAATCAGGAGGATGTTTGGCTGGCGTGCCGCAAGCACCGCGCCAGCCGCGAGCAGGAGAGTTGCCAGTCGGCGCGCCATCTCGGACATTGTATTGGGAATGGCAGAGTCACTTCCCACGGCACCGTACATTCCATCAGATCGACCTTCGGGGGCTCCTCGGATCCCGTAGCCTCTTCGGTCGGGCTGCGGTCCATGCAGACCTCGTGGAACGGCTTGCGCCCTTGAGACGTTGACGGGCGGACAGTCGTGCATCGGACGCGGACACCTGCAGTTTCTCTCCTTTCACAGGCGAGCTACCGCCGTCCGGACGGCGCTCCCTTGCGGTCCACGTGCTATTCAAGCCCGCCGGCCCGACCGGCAACACAGGCTCCGCAGACAGTCCTTTACCCACCACGCGGCAAGCGAGCAACCGGCAGCACCGCGACGGTCTGAACTTGCATGCGTAGGCTGGCCTACATGCCAGGAGACGTCCAACTGGGGAGTCGGGCGAACTGTCCGGGCGATCCGGATTGCATTCCGGTCCAGCTTTATGACAGCCAGGAAGCGCTCGAAAGGCTTGTCCTCTGCGCGACACCCATCTAGACCAGGTCGTCGCCAAGATCCGCGAACCTTGCGTCCCGTGCGCCATCGAGCGGCTCAGAGAATATTCGCCGGTGCACGGAGAACGAATCGCGGCGCGCTGAAATTGCGCAGAATCAAGGACTTCGAAGTCCCTTCGGCTGCTTGACTTCAATCCCGCCGCAGCCGTATGCCCGTAGGACGACTTGGATCGGCCGAGCTTCTCTGCCTGCTTCGCCTTGTTACAGTGACATCGGTGTCCGATCTGAGAATCCGTCCGCTCGCTGCTGAAGATGAGGCGCCTTGGCACAGGCTGTGGACCCTGTATCTCGAGTTCTACGAGACCTCAGTGCCTGAGATCGTGTATCGAACGACCTTTGAGCGGCTGCTATCCGGAGAGCCGAATGAATACCGTGGCCTGATCGCCTTGCGTGGGAATCTACCCGTCGGAATTGCCCACTATCTCTTTCATCGGCATTGCTGGAAAGTCGAAAACGTGTGCTACCTGCAAGACTTGTTCGTGGATGCTGAACAGCGCGGAACGGGCGTGGGGCGTGCCTTGATCGAGGGTGTTTACGCGGCGGCTGACGCCGAAGGATGCCCTGCGGTGTACTGGACCACCCAGCACTTCAATTCCGCCGGTCGGCGCCTGTATGACCGAGTTGGAGAGTTGACGCCGTTCATTCGCTACAACCGTCGACCAAGCTGATCCCTAGTATCCCTGTCTTCGATTTGGCTCGGTGGCGGGAGAGCCTGTGCTCCCGTCGACTCTCGGCGGCACTTCGGAACGATCGAGCGTCCGGTCGAATCGATGAACATTCGAAGTAGCCGAGCCGCCGATCGTCCTGCCAGCCAGCCGCGAATCTCCGCCCTTCGCACTTCGACTAGAGACAGTGCCTGCTGCACTCGCCTGCGTCACCGCCGACGCATTTCCCGCTTGGGATCGCAAGTCGCCAGAGCCTAGCGGGCATCCGCCAGTGCACGTTCGCGCGTGATGCGCATCATGTCGCTCAGAGATTCGCGGGGCAGGGCGGCGAGCACAGGATGCAACATCCACTGCAACGCCCTGGGAATGCTTCGGGTCAACGAGATCGCCCGATGTTCGGCGATGACTCCCCGATCCGTCTGTGCGAATCGCCAGTAGACGTGCAGACGCCACAGAAACCCGCTGTCTTCGCCGGGAGGCCTAAGCGACTCGCTTTCACTGCCAGGCCCGTCGACCTCCCGAATGCTAGTGCTCCGAGACCGACCCCACCATCGGAGATCGTGTAGGGCGCCGTATTCGGCCAGATGCTCCGTATCAAGTACAACCGTCAGAACGTTCTTCTTGAGCACCCGCATGGCCACTCGATACTTGCTGCCGTCCCGCTCGAGCACTCGCGAACGAATCACGGACGGCGCGAAGGTGGTCGAGTGGGTGTCATACGAGGACACGATCTCGACCACGCTATCGACATCGCTTCCGGGGATCAGAACGGCGGCGGTCCAGTCGTGGATCAGGCCGCTCGGAATCACTTGCCAGCCCGTCCCAGCGGAAGGTTCAACGACAATTTCCCCTTGCGAGACCGCGTCCGATCGTCGCGGATCCTCGGAACTCCACAGAAATGGGGACTCTCCTTCTAGACGTCGCGAGAATTGCCTTTCCGCGCCTTGCGCGTACCTGTCGAATTCCCGAACTGTCTCGCGCTGCAGCTGAGTTTGGGCTCTTGCGGGCGGCAGGAAAATCAGTTGCCAAAGAGCGCCGGATAGTGCCGCGGTCCGGGCTGCACGGCAGACATAGCGTGCCGCAAGTGAATCCCGGTGCTGCATTGGCACAAGCGAATACCGCCCCGGCGCACCGCCCGCCGTATTCCTCGCTCCGTTCACACGGTCTTGAGATAGCGGCGCGCCGCCTCCATCACTTGCGGGGAAAGCCAAAGAGCAGATGTCATCGTCGGAATCGACATGAACGCGTACATCCCGTCGATAAAGTCGAGCACTGCGGTCAGCGACGTCATCGCCCCGATCGTGATCGCTACCACGTAGAGGTACTTGTAGAGTCCCTGACGCTCGGCACCGATGAGGAATCCGAGCGACTTTTCTCCGTAATATCCGCATGTGAGGATCGTGCTGACCGCGAAGCAGATTACGCAGGTCACGAGGATGTAGATTCCGAAGGATGGCAGAGCCTGTTCGAATGCTGCCGCCGTCACAGTCACTCCGCTGGTTTCGGTGTCCAACCAAGTCCCAGTGCATAGGATGATCAGCGCGGTGGAACTGCACACGACCAGCGTGTCGATCATGGGTCCGAGCATCGCGACGAGACCTTCCCTGACCGGCTCGTCGGTCTTGGCTGCACCGTGCGCGAGCGCTTCCGACCCCATGCCAGCCTCATTCGAGAATGCCGCCCGTCTCACGCCGGTCACGAGCACAGTTCCCAGGGCTCCACCGGCCACGGCTTGTCCGGAGAATGCGTCGCTCAATATCAGAGACACCATCTCGGGGATTTGATCGAAATTGACCACAAGTATCGCGACGGCGGATCCAAGATAGAGCACGACCATTGCCGGCACGAGCTGCGATGCGACCTGGCCGATTCGGTGGATGCCCCCGATCAAGATCCAGCCGGCAAGAGCAGATACCGTCAGCCCGACCGCGAGATTGAAGGCCCAGGGATCGGACGGGTCGGCGACGAGACCAGACGGGACCGCGATGGTATCGCGGAGAACCTGCGTGAGTTGGTTCGCCTGGAACATTGGAAGGGTTCCGAAGAGCGCGCATGTCGAGAAGAACACCCCCAGCGGCTTCCATCTACGTCCGAGGCCGTACACGATCGCATACATGGGGCCGCCTTGGATCACGCCTCGGCTGTCCGGGCCGCGAAACTGAACGGCCACTGTGCAGGTGAAGAATTTGGTAGCAATGCCGACGAGCGCGCACACCCACATCCAGAAAATCGTGCCGGGACCGCCCGTTTGGATAGCGACAGCGACACCGGCGATGTTGCCCATGCCGATCGTGCCGGCAAGAGCGCTGCTAAGCGCTTGGAAGTGGGAGATGTGGCCGGTGTCGTTCGGGTTGTCGTATTTCCCCATTAGGACTTGCACGGCATGCAGGAAATGTCGGAACGGGAGCATCCGGGAGTAGACGAAGAAGTAGCATCCGCCGCCTAGAAGCAGCGCCAGTACCCACGGCCCCCACGCGAACAATGCGAATTCGCTCATGATCGCGGAGACGTCTGGCATCGTTCAAGCATAGTGGAGCCGCTTGGTTCCGAAGGCCGCGAGCCTGAACACTTGGCTCGCCAGCGGCGTCGCTATCTTCGAGGCAAGGCGCATTGATAGCGCTCCGACGCACACCACTTTGCGCCCTAGGATGGAGGCTCGCCGCGGAGTGTCGATGCGGATGGCACAGGCGAATGGCCAAGGTACCGAGACTGCCAACAGCTCCAGCTACGCCGCTCGGGGGCATCGGCGCCGAAACAGGCGCACGGACACGTCCTTGGCGTCCATCGATCCGTCAAGCTCGCAGAGTTCCTAGGTGTCCGGGCGAAGTCGTCGAGCGCCGGATCCGGCCGGAATGGACTTCAAGATCGGGGGCACGGCCCGCATCGGTCAGGCTGCGCTTGATCACGGAGGTCGCGACACGGTCCGATCTCGATGCTAAACCAAACTAGCAGCGGAGATTCAACACGACGGCTCGTCCTGCAGGACCGCGTTCGACAGGCTACTGGGCCCAGTTGGCCACCATCGCCTCGACTTCCGAGCGGTCGTAGCGGCCCCACGGAACGTAGTCTTGGTTAGCCAGCATGTCTTCCATGGAGAATGGCCCGGTCTCGATGCCGCCTTCTGGCACATCCGCGCCTGCAATCCAGGCGATGGCATTGAGGACGAGCTTGCGATAGCCAGGGTGGGCCCAGTTCCAATGGACGTGACCTCCAGTAAAGCCGAAGCCCTTGCCTCCGTCCGGCCTCTCGCTTGCCCACATCAGCGTCTGGATCTCGCGCCGGTCGACCGCGGCGCGGGCATAGGGGTTACCCGATGCCGGCCCATCCGGGCGATTCATGGATTCCTTTGGCGGGACAGCTTGCAGGATAGGCGTTACGCCTTGCATGCCCGCGCGGAAGCGGATGTGGAAATACCACTCGTCGTTAACCTCGAAGGGTTCCACCCCATTGGAAATCGGATGGCCGTCCGCCAGCTGTATGTCTCGGGTCGTCCAGTGCGGATTCACTGACCACCAGCGCTCGAAATAGCCGCCGATCCAGTTCAGGAACTTCGATCCGGGCTCGCCCTCCGGCACCTCCACAGCGAAGTGGATGGCTCCGATGCCCGCCTTCCGGGCGGACAGGCCGTCGATATGACGGACCGCCCCCAGCCACGGGTGCCCCATGCCTCCGTTGCTGTAGAGCACCACTGCATCGGCGTTGTCCAGCGCGGTCGGGTCGTCCGGGTGCCCGTCAAAGTAAGCGACGGAGTGGATTTCAGGAGAGCCTTCGCTCAGTGCCCGCATCAGCAGCTTGATCCCGGCGGTGTGCTCGTGGGAACCGTAGCCGTGGCTCTTCACGCCTCCGATGAAGACCACTTTCTTGCGACCCGCCATTTCTAGCCTCTTCAGCTGTACGTTCCGGAACTTTACCGTCATAGGCGGGCCGCGATGAACTTGCAATCCGACCAGCCCCTCGGTCGGCGCGTTAGGATCGCTGTCTATTACGTCCACCATGACGTGGCCGTTGATCTTGTGAATGTAGTGTTTGCCGCGAGCGATGACGTGAAAGCTGTTCCAGCCGTCCATGTTAATCCGGGTCTGCAGTTCTACGGGATCCCCGACGCTCCCGACGGCTGTCGGCCTGCCATCGGCCCCGATCTCGACTTTCTGGCCTCTCCGTGCGAGAATCCTCCTGGAACGCTCTCCGTACAAGCCGCCGGTGTGCTGTTCGCCGGCCTCGAAATCGGCCTGCAAGCCCCCGAGGATGTTCGGCCCCCACTCGCGAGGCTTTTCGAAGCCTCGGTATTGGACGCCGGAATTTCCGGCGTCGATCATGTACTCGAACTTGAGTTCGAAATTGTCCACCGTTCCCTGGCGCCATACGAGGAACGAGTTATGGGGAATCGGATCTTCCGCGCTCGTACGGCCGACAATCGCGCCGTCTTCCACGCTCCAGAGCTTGGGATTGCCCTCCCAGCCCTTGAGGGAAACGCCGTCGAATATTGGCACGAATTTCCCGGCCGGGCTTGCAGCCGGCAGGGAGGTAGCGATAGCGAGGGCCGCGAGTGCGAGCTTGGTGTAGAGATGTGCCATGGTTGCTTGCGTCCCTTGCTGCAGCGGGAACTGATGCCCGTATCATAGCTTGACGCCGCCGGGCCCTCCAGAAGGGCTCCGCCGGCTATTGCAGCCGAAGTTCGGCGACTGCCGGGACGGGCTGGAGCCTTCCCGATACGGGCTGCTCGTAGGGCAGGGAGAACCAGAATGCACTGCCCTCGCCCAATTCGCTTTCAACCCAGACGTTGCCGTTGTGGGCCTGCACCAGATGCTTGACGATCGCTAAGCCCAAGCCCGTGCCGCCCAGCTCCCGGGACCGAGCCTTGTCCACGCGGTAGAAGCGCTCGAAGAGCCTCGGTATGTGCTCCTTGGCGATTCCAATGCCTGTGTCGCGCACGTAGACGTCGAGCTTCGTATCGCGCTCCACCACGCCGACTGAGATCCTGCCGCCTTCGGTGGTGTACTTGGCAGCGTTATCGAGAAGGTTCCCGAGTATTTGCTGAACTGCACTCCCGTCGCATTGGATTGTGATGCCGGGATCCACCGGTTGCATTGTGAGTTCAAGGGACTTTCGTTCCATGACAGGTCGCATCCCCTCCGCCACCAGGCGCAGCAGCTTGACTGCGGGCTGGCTCCGGAACTCGAACTCCCGGGCCTTGACTTCGATTTGAGAAAGCGTCATCAGATCCGAGGTGAGCTGCGCGAGCCGCTGGGCGTTCTGCCAGAGGATCCGTACGAAGCGCCGGTTGTTCTGTGGGTCGTAGATCGCCCCGTCCATGAGAGTCTCGGCGTAACCCGTAATGGACGCCAGGGGCGTCCGCAACTCATGCGAGACGTTGATCACAAAGTCGCGCCGCATCCGGTCGACGCGCTCGAGTTCCGTAACGTCATGGAACACTGCGGCTACGGCCTTAATCCTGCCTTTCCGGCTCATGATCGGAGCGCACGACACGCGCCAGGAGCGCTGGGTGGGCTCCTGCATCGAAAGCTCGGTCGAGTACGGACGCCCGTGCTTGATCGCGTAGTTGAAGATCTCCGGAATCCTCTTGTTGCGCCACTCGTCAAGCGACGAGTTGATCTGCAGGTCCTCGTTCGGGAACATGAGCTCGATCGCGGGGTTGTAGAGAACGACGTGGCGCCAACGGTCGGCGACCAGGATGCCCTCCCCGATGCCATTGACCGCCGCCGCGAAGCGAGACCGTTCCTCTCGGAGCTGATCGAAGGTAGAGCGCAGCTTGCCTGCGGTCGCTTGCAGGCTTCCCCGCAGGTCGTTGAGTTCCCTGAGGTCGCCTCGCTTGGGCATGGAGCTGTCGATTTCGAAGTTGCCTTTCGCGATTTCGTTGGACAGAAAGACGATGCCCGATAGCTGCTTGGAGATGCGGCGCGCTGACCAGGCTGTCATGAGAATGAGCGGGACTACGATGAGCAGGATCACCGCGGTGATCCTGCTCCGGCTGGTTGCGGCCAGGGCATTGACCTGCTCGAGCGGAAGCGCGAGGCGCACGGCCCCGCCGCCGTCCATCGGAACCGCAACATATAGGAAGTCCATGCCGACAGTGCTGCTGAAACGGCGGCTAACCGAGGTGGCGCCTTGAATCGCCTCAATAAACTCAGGGCGGCCCGCGTGGTTCTCCATCCTGTCCGGGTCGGCCTCCGAGTCGGCCAGCACCTTTCCCGCCGCGTCGATGACAGTTACGCGGGCTTGGGCTCGGTCGGCGAGGTCTAAGGCCGTCCGCTGGAATTGCACGAGATCTCTTCCCTGCAGGGTCGTCTCTACGAGGCGGGCCTTCTCGGAGAGGCTCTTTTCGAGCCCGCTCTCTAGATTCGCCATTGTGATGGTAGTGACCAGAACGAGTACCGCGATAGCCGTGATCGTAAGGGGCAGGATCGTTACCAGCCCTAGCTTGAAGAGGATGCGAGCTGTCATGCCGGGATGTCGAAGCGGTAGCCGAACCCGCGTACGGTGTGCAGCCACCGGGGCCGCTTGGGGTCTTCCTCGATTTGCTCGCGGAGCCGGCGGATATGCACGTCAACGTTTCGCAAGGTAATATGCGATCGACCGTCCCAGATCTCCCCGATCAGCTGCTTTCGGGTGTAAGCCTTGCCCTGGTTCTCTGCGAGAAATCCGAGCAGGGCGAACTCCGTCGCCGTCAGAGATAGGGGCGTTCCACCGCGGCTCGCTCGACGGGCGTGAAAATCAATTTCGAGGCCCTGTGCCGAAAGGACCTTCCGCTGGTCGTCCTTGTGGCCCCGGCGAAGGTGGGCCCTGATACGGGCCAGCAACTCGCGAGGACTGAACGGCTTCGTGATGTAGTCGTCCCCACCGATCTCCAGGCCAAGGACCCGATCGATCTCTTGGCTGCGGGCAGTCAGGAAGAGCAGGGGGATCCCCGCTGTCTGGGAATTCCCGCGTAACTGGCGGCAGAAATCGAAACCGTCTCCGTCAGGAAGCATGACATCCAGAAGGATCAGATCCGGGCGCCTCTCCTGGATCGCTCTGAGCGCCCCGCTGAGGCGATGGAACGTGACGACCCGATAGCCGCTCTTGCCGAGGTTGTATTCCAGGAGCGTACAAAGATCCTGATCGTCTTCGACGACGACTATCGTCTGTTGCATGCAGACCCACCGTCATTATATAGGCAGTTCGCACCCCGAGAAGGAGCTGAGACGCGACCGACCATTCGTGCTTTGTGCGGCCGATCCGGGAGGCCGGACTGAGCGACTCGACCGGAGCTACCATAGGAGCTTGTGCCTGCTGACGGCGCAAATTGAGACGAACATGAGACTCGAAGGTAAAGGCGCGATTGTCACGGGAGCCGGCAGCGGCATCGGCGAGGCCGTCGCGAGGAGCTATGCGGAAGAAGGCGCGCAGGTCGTAACCGTCGGCCGCACGCTCTCCAAGCTGGAACGGGCCAGAGATCTCGCTGGCGGCGCCGGCGCGCGGCTCCACCCCTGTGCTGTGGACGTCGGCGACGCGCAGGCGGTAGGCTGCATGGTGGCTTGGGCACTGGAGCGGCTACCGCAGATCGACATCCTTGTTAACAACGCGGGCACCAACGTCCAGCACCGGGCTCTTTCCGAATTGAGCCGCGAGGACTTTGAGACCGTAATCCAAGTGAACCTCAATGGACCGTTCTACCTGATGCAAGCTGTGCTCCCGGGAATGCGCGAGCGCAGGGACGGCGTGATCATCACGGTGTCGTCGATCGCCGGGGTCCGCACGTCGGTCCTAGGTGGGCCCAGCTACAGCGCCAGCAAGCACGGCGTGCGCTCACTCAGCCTCGCCGCCCATCTCGAAGAGGGACCGCGCGGCATCCGATCCTGCGTGATTTGCCCGGGAGAGGTGAACACGCCGATCCTCGACCGCCGTCCAGTGGTCCCTTCCGACGACAAGCGGGCCGTGATGCTGCAGCCGGAGGATGTAGCACAGGCCGCGCTTCTAGTAGCGACCCTTCATCCGCGAGCGTCCGTTCCGGAATTGGTAATCACGCCAACCAACCAAGCATTCTCCTGAGTGGCACCCCGGAAGGCGAGTGTCTGCGGTTCCGGCAGCTCTGGATTGAACAGGCCTAGATGGATTGCATCTGCTTGCCGGGCTTAAACCGGACCGTCTTCCCGGGCGGGATCTCCACTTCCTCGCCAGTACGGGGGTTCCGTCCGATGCCGGTCTTGCGCGGCCGGATCTCGAAGACTCCGAACCCGCGGAGTTCGATCCGCTCTCCTCTCATCATCGCGTCTTTCATCATGCCCAGAATCGTCTCCACCGCGATCTCCGCTTGGCGCCGGCCTAGGCCTGTGCCGTCGATTACGCAGTTGACGAGGTCGGATTTGATCATGAGAGAACCGATGTCGCTTGGCCGGAAGTCTCTATGCTAGGCGAGGTTGCGCATCTTGTCAACCGATGTTGCGGGCTGAATGCCCCGGTCCGAGCGTGGGCGCTTCGTGCGCCGGCAGTTTCGATCAAGTCCCATTCCCACCGGATCTGCCTCAGATTCTTGAGGCTGACATCGTTTGGTCAGACCGACATGCCCGGTAGTCCTTGTAGCGGCCGCCGAGAATACAGCTGCGCGGGTCCTTGGCGCCCTGCTCCGCTCGACGCGGATGACCATGCGCTGGCTGTCGATGTTGGCCGGCCGCAGGGTGACGGCATCGGAGACGAATTAGTGTCATTGGTGGCTGGGTCCGGTGCCTGCCTCGGGCGCGGCCGGCCAGCGTCCCGGCGACCGCGGAGCGACGCAACCCTCGCCTCGAAGACCTACGCAGGGGCGTCGGCAAGCGCGGGGCTGGTGCCGACTAGGTCCGGAGTAGCGTCCGAAGCCGGTGAGAGGTGCGTGAAACCGCAGATGCACTCCTTTCCGGTCCACTTACTGGACGTAAGCAGCAGGCGATTGCCCTGTCATCAACAATGCGTGCTAGAACTCGAATCGCAGCGACACCTGTGCCAGCCGTCCGCTCGACCCGGTTAGAACGCTGCTGATGCGGCCGAAGTTCCCGCGGCCGCGACGCAGTTCAGGATTCGCGAACAATGCCCGATTGAAGAGATTGTAGAAGTCTCCGCGGAGTTGCAGCTTGTGTCTTTCCGTGAACGTAAACCACTTGTGGATAGAAAGGTCGAAGCCGTTGAACCCGGGCCCGCAGCAGACGTTTCGCGGGCTGCTGCCGACCCCACCTGCTCCAGGCGCCGCGAACAGCGCCGGGTCGAAGTAGGTGTTGGACCTTACGTTGGAGCGCCAGTTCGAAAGCCTCGAAAAAGCCCCCACCAGGTTCGACCTCTGCGCGTGCGAGAAAGTGTTCATCCGATTCACGTTCTCGATCACCCCAAACGGTGCACCGCTGCGGAACTCGGATATCAGCCCGATGCCCCAGCCCCCGACTAGCGCATCCAACGCGCCGCTTTGGATAGGAATCGGCCGATCCGTTCCGAACGGCAATTCATAGACGAAACTGCCGATGAACCGATGGCGCACATCGTTGCCGGAAATCGACTTGTCAAGGTGTCGCAGGGCGATATGGGTGTAGCCGTTGCCTTGTTCGCCCCCGAGTTCGGTCGCTGCCTCGACATCGTCGATGAACTTCGAAAATGTGTAGTTCAGCAGGAAATTCATCCCGCCGGAGTAGCGCTTCTCGGCTTTGATGTTCATCGAATGGTAGGCGGAGTTGCCCCAGGCCGGGCTCTCGTGAAACACCCGATTGAACTGCGGGAAGGGCTTAGCTGCTTGGGATTGCTTGTCTGGGCCGCGACCGCCGACCAACGGAATCATGTTGATGTTGACGTTCGCGCCGCCGAGGTTGTGTCCCACGTTGCCGATGTAGCTGATCTCGGCTAGCAGGTTCTGCGGCAATTCCTTCTGGATGCCGATGTTCCACTGCTGATGCATTCCATTGTGCTGATTTTGCTGGAAGAAGTCAGGGTCAAGGCGCGGCCTGCTACCGATCGGCACCGCGCCGAGCGCGGGCGTGAGATCCTCGCGTAACACCGCCGGCATTCCGTCCGCCAGACGGAACGCTCTTGTGAATCCGCCATCCGCCGAAGTGAACGAGCCGCTCAGACTGAACCCGTTGAAGAGCGTGAACGGCACAGCTCGGGCGTACATGCCGTTGTAGTTGATGCCGTAGCCGCCCCGTAGGACTAGGCCGCGGGCCGCCTCCCACGCGAATCCCAAGCGCGGTCCAAGGTTGTTAGCGTCGAAATTATGCGCGTACTTGCTCCGTCCGTCCCGGCCCGAAAACGTAACTACGCCCGGGCAGTTGCAGACAGGATTCATTTCGTGCGGATCGAATCCGCTTTGACGGTTGTCCTGCCGCTCCCACCGCGGGGTGTCGAGTTCCCAGCGCAGTCCGATGTTCATGGTGAAGCTTGGCGTGACCTTCCAGTCGTCTTGGATGAAGAAACCGTAGTAGTCCGTTCGGCTCTCGAGAATATCGGCATCGACCAGTTGACCCGACCCTACATGACCAAGCAAGAGCTCCGCGAGGCCCTCTCCTGTCGCTCGCTTTCCGAAATTGAAGCGCCCGCCGGTTGACTGGTTAAAGTCGTCGACATTCATGGCGAATCGCCACTCACCGCCGAAGCGAACCTGATGATTCCCGACAATCCAAGTGTAGGTGTCGACGAACTGCCACGTCTCAATCGGAGTCTGGATCCTTTCGTGGTTGCCAGCTCCGAGCGGGGTAAGCCCCTGCACGGCGATTCGCGCGGAGGCTTCAGGATTCACTCCGGGAACTCCTATCTCCCCGTTCTTTCCGGAGTAACGTCCGGCAGATCGGTTGATGTGCAGGCGCCGTCCCCAATTGACTCGAACATCCTGGATCAAGGTCGGCGAGAAGTGATGGATCCAGCTTCCGGTGACGTTCGTATGACGGTTCGCACGGGTTCCCGCCCGTGGGTCCGCGAAGTCGTTGGGGTAGACGGCGGGCACTACCAGTGGATTGCGGGAGAACTGGAAGCGACCGGAGGCTCGGTCGCTGTTCCCGAAGTTGTGATCGACCTTGGCGGTATAGAAATCTTGCGTCAGGGCGTTCGATGCGTTGTTCACGAAGTTGTCCGCAGGCGCATCGGAGAGATCCCCCGGCTGGTTCGGAGCCGGATACCAACTGGCGAATTGGCGGCCGAGAGAGTCAATCCTTCCCTGCGGGATGGTGTTGTTCGGGAATATCTCGCCTCCGCCCAGCGGGTCTTTGAGCGCCAAGCCCGCACGATTCGAGAAGTCCCCGCCCACTTCCGGCACGTGAGGAACATCGTCGCTCGAGTAGGTCACGCCGTTGCGACGGCGCCCGCCCTCGTAGTTGAAGAAGTAGAACGTCTTGTTCTTGGCGATCGGCCCGCCTGCCGACCCACCGAAGATGTTGTAGCGGAGCGGTGCCTTGCCGGGCGCGAAAAAGGTCTTCGTGTCAATTGCCTGATTGCGGAAGAACTCGTAAACGGCGCCGTGGAAGTCGTTCGTTCCGGAGCGTGTCGTCATTACGATGAAGCCGCCGCCTGCTCGGCCGTACTCGGCCGAGTAGTTGCTCTGTTCTACCTTGAATTCCTGCAGCGACTCGGCGGGAGGGTTCAGGCCGAGTTGGGCGATGCCCAGGGACATGTTCTGAATGACCGTTCCGTCGAGAGTCCACATTTGGTTGCGGGACCGGCCTCCGGCCATCGAAAAGAACGGCAATGCCTCGGCACCACCTTCGTTGCGATAGGTGACGTTCCCTAGTAGTCGCACAAGGGAGGCGCTTCGTCGGCTCGCGAGCGGCATGTTGAATACGGTGTCGCGTTCGATGAACTGTCCGACAGTCGAGCTCTCGGTCTCGAGAAGCGGCGCAGCTGACACCACCTCGATCGTCTCCGTGACGTCGCCGATCTGCATCTCGACGTCAACGCCCCGCACCGTACCGGTCTCCAGTACAATGCCGGACTGGCTGTGGGTCTTGAAACCCTCGAATTCGCAGACCAGCTCATACTGGCCAGACGCCACGAACGGGAAGTTGTAGCTGCCGGATGTATTGGTCTCGGCCTCAAGCGTGACGCCGGTATTGACGTTCGAAATCGTGATCCTGGCACCGGGGATCACTGATCCGGTGTTGTCACTCACTGTACCTGTGAGTCGAGTCTGGGTTTGGGCGCCCAGCGGCTGTACCAAGAGCGCGAGCACTGCGGCCAGCAAAAAGTAGAGACTTCGAGTCCTCATTTGTTCTATCTCCTCAACGAACCATCCATCACCGCCTGACACGGTGCCCTCACTCTGCAACGTGAGAGTGACGCATAACACTCTAGCGTCTCTGCCTCTCCGCTGCAACCGGCAGCCCGACACGACCAAATGGCTTGAGGCTGCAGGCTTCCCGCACCTATGGGGAAGTCTGGATGCGTCGTCTATAGCGGTTGGCCTGCAGAAGCGGAACGGTGGTTGGCTCGCGTCAAGTCCCTCGATCTACGGACGTTCGACGTACGCCCGAGTCGACCTTCCCGAGGGGTATTTCATGGACGAAATTACAGATGCAGCGGTGCTGAGCGTCGTCTCCGGAAATGCCTTGTCGAAATGCCGCACCCCAAGGCGATTCAGCCCGCTACCGACCTTTTCCCCTCGTTCCGCCGCCGCCTCGACATCCCCGCTGTACTCGGACAACCTGCCGTTCAGCAGGATCAAGCCAGCGCTGATTTCCGGGTTGCTTGTCAACGCAGCCCGCTCCTGCCCGATGAGGGTCTCGGAACTACCGGACTCACGTCGTGATGCAGGCGGCTACTTCGTAACAAGTTCGATCTTGAACTCGTTAATTCCAGGCACGATTTCTACAACGAGATCTTCGGCTGACGGAGAAGGCTTCGTGAACTTCTCGGCGTTTTCAATCGAATACGAACCGCTGGTCGGAGCCGAAAAGTCTTTCGCAACGCGGTACACCTCCACGCGATACCTACCGGCACTCGGCCCGACATCGGAGCTGATTTTGAACGTTCCCTCACTGCGACGCCCCATAAACGACATCGCGGGCGGATTGCGGGCGTCTTCGGGAATTAATGTGACCCAACCCCAGTACAGCGGTTGTCCGTCAAGCGATACAGTGCCGCTGACCTCGACGCGCTCGGCATCTGTCAAGAATCCCTGACGTCGCAGCCATCCATGCAGCAAGTCTGGCCATTGTCCAAGGTCGGGGTCACCCGGCGCGAGCCCCGTGCCGTGCGGACCGAAAGCAAAGATATGCATCTCGGCCGACACGCCCGCGTCAAGAAGCGCCTGGTAGAAGGCAATGCTGTGCTTCGGCGTTACCGTCGGGTCCGTGTGTGTGTGAACCAGGAATGCAGGTGGCGTCGATTCGGTCACATCGACGGAGGTATCGTTGTAAGTTTGAGAGTTGCCGCGTAGCAGCCTTCCCGCCACTACCGCATAGATCGGTACCAAGAAATCAGGGCGGGAACTAACTCGGTCGATCGGATCGGTCGCGGTTGGGTCTCCGCTGTCGAACGAGGTACCGACAGCGGTCGTCAGATGGCCTCCGGCCGAAAATCCGAGAACTCCAATTCGGTTCGGACTGATTTCGAGTTCTGTAGCATTCGCTCGCACATATCGTACGGCTCGCTGGGCATCGAGCAGCGCGAACGACGATTCGTACGTCGGGAGCAACCGGTAGCGCAAGACGAATGCGTTGACTCCCACCGAATTCAGCCAGCGCGCGACCTGCAAGCCCTCGTGGTCCGAAGCGAGAATGCGGTATCCGCCACCTGGATTCACGACGACCCCTGCGCCCGTGTTCTTCTCCGGCGTCGCGAGGTGAATGGTCAACGCCGGCCGGTCGACGGCTCCGTCTCCCTCCGCTCCGGGTGCTCCGCCAGGCCAGAGCAGCACCTGCTTGTGGCCCAATACCTCGTCGCCGGACGCAATTCCGCAAACGACAATTAGTACGGGGATCAACGTTGCAGTGATTCGCATTGGATTTCATCTTGCAGTCCGACCCAGCCGTGGACGGACGCGGCAAGAGCTTATCATGATTCGGCGGCGGCCTGAACATTGTCAGATGGCCTTGTCATACGCCGACTACGATCTGTCAGAGCTGACTGAATTGTGTACTGTTTTAGAAGAAGCCTTCCCCCAGCACACCACCGACCTGCTCCGCCTGCTCCTACCGAATCAGCTCGCGGGCGCTCCTCCGTCCATCCGTGCAAATCCCGCCATGACGGTGGTGTTAGTGCCGTCCAGCAACTCGGCCTTGACCGCCTCTTCCTCGAGCAACCGGGCCCCGCCGCGACTCACCGTATGCCGCCTCCTCAAGCTCTGCGCCAACCTGCCCGCCGGTTCGAAACTCTTGCGCCGTGCTGTGACGCGAACCGCTAGTGAAGTCCCACAAGCCGGCCTATTCGGTTGTCTGCCCGTCGATCGTCAACCTGGAGGAGTGATCTCCAAGGACGCCGAAGCCTCGGTGTCGCTCCTGTTCCGTGCGTTTAACTCTTGGTACTTGGCCATCGCCTCGCGTGCCTGTTCCCGCATCCCCAATCGCTGGTAAGCTTGCGCCAATTGGTAATGCACGCTGCCATCCGTGTCCATTCCGAGTGAGGCGCTCAGGTGCATCGCGGCTTGTTCCGAGTCGCCGAGGGCTAGGTAGGAACGGCCGAGATCGAGCCGGACGGCGGGCGGGGCGCCGGGAAGCGCTAGAGCGTTCTCCAGCAGCGGAATCGCCTTTTCGTATTCCTGATCCTCCGCTAGGAGTTCACCCACCATCGCGGGCCATCGGGGGTCCTGGTCATCTGATCGGAGGAAACGTTCCAGCAACGGGCGCGCTTCGGCTGTCCGACGGGCAAGGTAGAGGAGCTCGGCCAGCTGCCGTTCCAGGCCTCCGTCGCCTTGGCGAATCGCGAGAGCGCGCGCGCAAGCATCTGCGGCTTTCGAGAATTGTTGCTGGGAAGCGAGTATGTCTGCAACGAGAGTCAGCTGGTCGACGGATTCCACTAGGGATGCCAGCTTGGCGAAGGAGACCTCGGCGAGTTTGGCGTAGGCTCTAGCGGACCAGAAGATATCTTCGGAAGAGGATGCGGAAGACGCTGACGGGATGGCTGCGTAGCGGCCCGAGACAAACGAGCACTCGGCGGATCGCGAGGACGAGCAATCGGTTTCCGGCAGCGTGGCGGATCGCTTGCGTTCGATTGCCGCCCACTCCGTGCGGCCTGTCCGCTCGTAGATCCCGGCCACCGCTTCGTGGAGAGCTCGCACTCCCGGTTTCCGTTCGAGAGCCTGGCGCAACAAATACAAGGCGCTCGGGTACTGGCCGGTCGACATGCGTGACTGGGCGAGGAGCCGTAGGACGTAGGCTGATTCCGGATCCCGGTGTTTCAAGTCCTCTGTTGCCTTTGCGGCAAGTTGTTCGAAGCTGCGCACGAGGCCGGCATGGGCGTACGGGTTGGCTTCCTCGAGTGCCCGTAGCGCACGCCAGGATTCCACTGCCCCGGAAAACTCGCCGACCGCTTCCAGCGAGTCGCCGAGGAGCGCCCGAGCGAACGGATGCTGGGGATTCAATCGCACCGCCTGCCGGAGAGGGGCGACCGATTTCACAAGTTCCCCGAGCCGCGTCAGGCTGGCGCCTAGAAAGAAGTGAGCCTGGAATGACGAAGGCAGTGCCGACGCCGCCATTCGAAGTGGTGCGATCGCCTCCCGGTCCTCTCCGCTCAGGTGCAAGGCCATTCCAAGGTTGGCCTGGAGCGAGGGTTCGCCGGGAAAGCTCTCAGCCAAGTTAGCGTAGAGCTTCGCCGCCTCCGCGAATTGCCGGTCCGCCATCGCTTCGCGCGCCTTCTCTGCCGTGGCGAGCGGATCTGGCTGAGCGGTGGCTACGACCACGCAGCCGGCGGCTAGCAGCGCTCGAGCGGCTGCGCGGCGAGCACATTCAAGCTTGCGATTGCCGCTTCCCAACATCGCTGTCCGATCTGATTCATGGTGGCATAGAGTGTCAACGGACTCGCTAGGTCGAAGCAACTAGAAGGGGCCTGTCCGAAGACAGGCCCCGATTGCTGTTCGGCTTGAGTCTGGCGGCTAGAAGCTGAACCGCAGGCCGATTCGTACGATGCGCTCGTTGGAGGCGGAGGTTATCGTCATGAAGCCCCCGCTGTTCACACTGGAGTTGAATCGCCCGAATTGCGGCGTGTTCGTCAAGTTGAAGAACTCGGCCCTGAACTGAGCTTCGGCCGTCTCCCCGATCGGGAACTTCTTGAAGATGCTCAGGTCGAGGTTGGTCACGCCCGGCGTGTCCAAGATGTTTCGGCCGGACGTGCCGAATCGCTGCTCGGTGACGGGTGCGAACGCCGACGGATCGTAGTAGTGCTGGCCAGGCCCGACACCCCCGAGCTTCACGACCTCTCCCACCTGATCCGCAGTCTGGGATGCGCTAGCCGCGTTCAAGGAACTGCCTGAGGCGCCGATTGTCCTCGGATTTCCCGTGAACAGCGCCACGACCCCGCTGGTTTGCCAGTTGCCCAAGACCCGGCCAAGGGCTGTGTTGTTGTTCCGCAGGAAAGGAAGGTCATACACGAAGCCCATCTGGAACATGTGAGTCCGGTCGTACCCGGCTCGCGCCCGGTTGCGATCGAACACATCCGGGTGATCCCAATTGACGCCGGCCCAACCTTCGTCGTCCGCCATGTTGATGGCCTTGGACCACGTGTAGGCGCCTTTCAGCATCACGCCTTTCGAGAAGCTGCGGTTGATCGCGAGCTGCAGCGAGTGGTAGTCGGAGTTCAGGTAGCTGTCCCACATGTTGATGTTCCTCTTACGCCCTGTGATCGCTGCATAAGGGCGTCCCGCGTTGCCTTCGCCCGGCCGGGAGGCGTTGATATCCTGGTCGGCAAGCATATCGACCGACCTGGTAGCTACGTAGCCCAGCGAGGTGATGACATCGCCCGGCAGCCTCCGCTCGACGGTGAAGTTCCACGACGCGACATAGCCTCGGTTCAAGGTGCCCTCGTACGGGCTCCGGAATCCGGCGGTCAGCGGCACTTCGATCACCCCTTGATCCAGGTCCGGCCCGACGACGGGCGGGATGCCGTCCGATAGCGAGCGGAAAAGCGTGAAGCTGTTATCCCGCTGGAAATCGAGTGCCACTGTGATCGGGTACTGGCCGCGCATGGGGCGGGAGAAGGGCATCGGGCTGTAGTTCAGGCCGAATCCAGTGCGGATCACCGTTCTGTCATCCACGCGGAAGGCGATACCGCCACGGGGCGAAATCAAGCCCTTGCTAACCTCGATGCCCGCATTCTTCGGCGTGCCGCCGCGTCCGCCCAAGTACATCAGGTTGGTTTGCGGGTCGTAGCGCTCGATGCCCTTGCCGCCGCCGCGCGACATGAGTGGGTAGTATTCGTAGCGCATTCCAAGATTGACCGTTAGCCGCTGCGACGCTTGCCAGCGGTCGGTTATGTATCCCGCGAATTGCCATTCGGCTCCAGTGGCGAGCACATGCTGGATCGCCTTCCGCATGCGCGACGACTGCCCGAGCAGGAAGGACGCGTAAGTGTTGTATTGGTTGGGCGAAAGGTCGCCTCCCTTGAGCGCGGTCACGTCGCCATCAAAGTGGATATTGCCCCTGGGCCCGCCACCGAGTTCCGGCTGCCAGTGACTGAGCTTTAGCAGAATCCCGTCGAATCCGAAGCGCACTTGGTGCGTGCCCTTGATCCAAGTGAAGTTCTGGCTGGTGGTCCAGTTCTCTTCGACACGCTCGAGCGGCTGCCACCCGGGCGAGCCGAACGCGGTGTAGCCCGGCCGAATATTCGGAAAGCCCTTCTGGCGCGGGTCGGGCCCGCCGATCCCGGGGATCCCGAGATTGAAGTCTTGGCCGAAGTCCGAAGGCGTAACTGTCTGGTCTTGCCGCCAGAATCCGAAAACTCCGTCGTACAGGAGCGTCGGCGAGAAGGTGTAGGTATGCCCGAAGGTAGCCAGGTTGACCTTCGTCTCCGCGTTGCCAGGACTGCCTCCCGGCGCCGGGCCTCCGGCTACGCCGAAGATCGGGCTGCCCGAAACCGGCGCGTCCATGAAGCCGTGCTTCACCCAGAGCGAGTACTTGTCGCTGACGTTGAAGTTGACCTTGGAATCGTAGTAAGCGCGGTCGAACGGCGGCGAGTCGCTGGAGTGAAAATTGTTGTTCGTGCCCGGCTGGTTGGGCTCGGGGTAGTAGCTCTGCACGGCAAGTGCGATCGGATCCTGAAGGTGGCCCGGGATGGTGTTGTTCGCAAACGGGATCCGGCCTGTGCCATCTGGATTGCCCGTGTACGGGTTGTAGATGACCGTATCGTCATTATATGCACTGAAGTCACCCATCTTCTGGTCGGCGGTGGGCACTTCGTCTCCAGTCCTGACGCCCGAGATCTTCTGGGCCGTCTTGTCGTAGCTGAAGAAGAAGAAGACTTTGTTCCGGGAGATCGGCCCGCCGATCGTGCCTCCGTAGTTGTTGAATTCGCTCTCCGGTTTGCTACGGGCGAAGTAGTTCCTCGCGCGCAGCGAATCGTCGTCGTGAAACCAGAACCCGGAGCCGTGCAGTTCGTTGGTTCCGGACTTGGTGATGACCGTCGTCGATGCGCCGCCGGAAAGGCCCTGTTCCGCGTCGCCCGACCCCGTTGTGATGCTCACGGTCTCGATCGTCTCCGCAGGGGCGATGTAGCCGGCGTGGTGCGGCAGCCAGACGTTGATGCTAGCAGCGCCATCGATCCGGGTCACGTTGTTGTTGCGATTTGTGCCGTTGACATTCGTGCTAAGCGACCGTGCGGGCGTGTCGAGAATCGAGTTCTGGAACCGCGCCGGCGTGGCGCCGGGCACCAGATTCACTAGGCTCTGGTAGTTGCGGAAGGCCGGCAGCGGGAAGTTCGTGATCGCGCGCTGCGTGATTTCCGAGCGCGTGTCGGCTTTCTCTGTTTGGAGTTGGGCGGCCGACGCCTCGACCGTAACCACCTCTGTGACCTGCCCGAGCACCAAGTCCACATCGACGCGCGAGACGGCGTTGGCCGTCACGTTAACGCCCGCTTGGCTGTGGGTGCGGAATCCGTCGGACGTGATCGATACATCGTAGATGCCGACTTGCACGTTGACGATCCGGTACAGTCCGTCAGCGCCGGTTGACGTGTTGAATTCTAGGCCCGTGCCTGTGTTGACGGCATTCACTGCCGCACCGGGCACCACAGCCCCCGTACCGTCCGAGACGGTCCCCACGAGCGAGCCGTAGAGCACCTGTGCCGAGGTCGGCGATGCCCACACCAGGGCAAGCACTGCAACGAAAAGCGGCACCCCCCGGAATCCGATTGCGGATCCATTCATGAAATTTCCCTCCAATTCTGCTTGGTCTCGACGCGACTCGTGAATCCCGTCGTCCCTCAACCATTTCCCTTGGCGGCGCCAAAAAACCGGCACAGCCAGTCACGAGCAGTAGTGCTCCCAAGGTCGCACCCGAGAGCGGACTTGTCAAACGAGGCTCGAAATGCTTGCAGCGATTGACGTTAGCCTTGATCACATCCACCCTCGGGATCCACCGATACCGATGCGGTTTACCCTGAAGCTTGCCGAACCTCCGATGGAATGCCACCGCCGCATGGTTCGGGGCGATGCTCGCACTGAACCTGGTGATCGCGCCCCAGCGCTCTGCCTCTCAGATCCAATTCGAAGAGGTGGGAGCTGCGTCCGGCGTCGAGTTCAGGTTGCGGCATGCACCGACGCCCGAAAAGCGAATGATCGAGACGATGGCCGGCGGGCTGGCTGTCTTCGACTACAACGGCGACGACCGGGCAGACATCTTCTTTACGAACGGTGCGGACCCGGAGACGATGCGGAAGTCGTCGTCCCGGTACTTCAACCGCCTTTACCGCAACGATGGCGGCATGCGCTTCTCGGACGTGACAGAGCAGGCGAATATAGCTGGCCTAGGATATTCCATGGGGGCGGCGGCGGCGGATTTCGACAATGACGGCGACACGGACCTATTCGTCTCGGGGGTGTTCCGAAACGTGCTCCATAGGAATTTGGGCGACGGCACTTTCGAAGACATCACGAAGCTGTCCGGGATCGCTAGCACGGAATGGGCAGTTGCTGCGGGCTGGTTCGACTTCGATGCGGATTCGTTGCTCGATCTCTTCGTTGTCAACTACGCCGATTGGACGCTGGACTTTGACCGCTTCTGCGGGGACCGAGAGCGCGGTCTCCGCGTGTACTGCCATCCGAAGTACCTGACTCCCATCGCCAACCGCCTCTACCGAAACCTAGGTGACGGCAAGTTCGAGGACTTGACCGAACAGGTCGGCCTGATCCACTTCAAGGGTCGCGGCATGAGTGCTGCGTTCGCCGATTTCGACAGCGACGGGCTTCAGGACGTCTTCGTCACGAATGACAACCTCCCCAACTTCCTGTTCCTGAACCAAGGCGGCCGCGAACTCGTGGAGGACGCCTTGCTGTCTGGAGTGGCTTTGCTCGATCACGGCCGACCGGTCGCGTCAATGGGAGTCGACGTCGGCGACTTCGATGGCGACAGCCTTCCGGATCTCTCGGTGACTGCGCTGAGCAACGAGACCTACCCACTCTTCCGAGGGGACGGAGAAGGCTCGTTCCGCGACTCCACGGTACGGAGCGGGCTTGCCAAGGCGTCGCGGTCTTACTCTGGTTGGGGAAATGTGTTCGCCGATTTCGACAACGACGGGTGGGAGGATCTCTTTACCGCGAACTCGCACGTCAATGACTTGATCGAGCATTTCGAGCCGTTCGAGTATCGTCAGCCGAATTCGTTGTTTCGAAATGACTCCGGCAGGTTCGAGGAGGCGTATGAAGTCGGGTCGCCCGGAGCTTACCGGGGAACAGTGACCGCCGACTTCGATGGTGATGGACGCCTCGACATCGTAGTGAGTGCTCTGGGCGAACCGGCTCGGATCTTCCGCAACGCAACGGAGCCCGCAGGGAACTGGATCGCCTTGCGACTCATCGGCACGCAGTCGAATCGCGATGGAGTCGGTGCCATTGTGCGAATGGGACGCCAAGCTCGCTGGGTGAAGAGCGCGGCTGGCTATGCATCCTCGATCCGTCAGCCAGTCCACTTCGGACTTGGTGATTCGGAGGGGCCTGTTTCTATTCAAATCGACTGGCCGAGCGGGCACACCCAGACGGTTGATCGTATTGAGCCCAACCGGGCCACCACGGTAACAGAGACCCCGTAGCTCTGCCTGGCACCGGCACGAGTCCCCTCTGGATGTCGCGTTGCGGAATTCGGGACGATGATCTGGCTCGGAACTCCGAGCGGCTACCCCGGCGAGCCGCTATGCACACCTACTCTCATGCGATCCAGACAGGCTGGCTGCGCTGGGCATTGAACCGACGCGGTCGCAACGTGCCGTTCGCCCTCGTGGCGGGATCATTCATGCCGGACATCCCCCTCGTCGTGCTTACGATCTGGCATGCGACCCGAATTCGGCTTACGACCGGTCCATCGGCCCGCCTGTTCGGCCCGGAATATGACGCGCTCTATTTTGGAGATCCCGTCTGGCTCGTGGGGCACAACCTGATGCATGCTCCTCTCCTGATTGCCTTGGGCCTTTACCTTGGCCGCCGGCTGGGGACTAAGTCGGGAACCGACTTCTGGACCAAGCTGTATTGGTTCTCAATTGGCTGCGGCATCCATTCCGTCGTCGACATCGCAACGCACTACCATGATGGTCCGCTGCTGTTGTTCCCGTTTGACTTTGACATCAGGTTCGCCAGCCCGATCAGTTATTGGGATCCGCGCCATTACGGTTGGATCGTCATGCCGGTCGAGCATGCGCTCGACCTCAGCGCCGCAGCGGCGATGCTGAGCGGCCCGGCAAGTCGTCTTTGGAGGAGCTTGCAATCGAGTGGCGCTAGGGGTCAAACTGACTGACAGTACGTCTGTCCTGAAATGGAGCAAGATCGACTAGGACTGGCGAATGATCGACGAGGCGACTGGAAATGACGAACCCACAATCCACCCGTGAGCCCACTCGCCGGAATCTTCTCGGCTACGGCGGAGCGGCGGCAGCGACGCTGGCATCCTGCGGGGCCAGTACCCCAGGCGGTTCTGAAGAGCCTTGGACCCGTGCCGTTAACGGACGCATCCGTCACTCGGTCTGCTTTTGGTGCTTCGAAAGCTCCGAATGGGCGTGGGACCTCGAGACGATGTCCGGCCACGCCGCGAGCGTCGGAATCGAGAGCGTCGAATTGCTCGCGCCGGAGCAGTGGCCCACAGTGAAGAAGCACGGCTTGGCCTCCGCGATTGCGAGCAACGGCATGCCGGGCCCGCCTTTCGTGAAGGGGTTGAACAATCCGCGCTATCAAGAAGAGGTCATAGGGGCGACGAAGGAGACGATGGACGCCTGCGCCGAGGAAGGCGTACCTAGCGTGATCGCTTTCACCGGCTACAAGTGGAAAGACGCCGAGGATCCGGAGAGCGGCGAGATCTCTCTCGAGGAAGGCGCGCTCCACACCGTGGAAGGGCTCAAGGAACTCGCTGCCTACGGCGAGGAAAAAGGCGTGACGGTGTGCTTGGAGATGCTCAACACTAGGGACGACTCGCATCCGATGAAGGGGCACCCGGGATATCAGGGCGACGACATTGAGTACTGTGCCGATATCATCGCCCAAGTTGGCTCCCCCCGTGCGAAGCTGCTCTTCGACATCTATCACGTGCAAATCATGAACGGCGATGTCATCCGCCGCATCGAGGAGATGAAGGACCTTATCGGACACGTGCACACCGCCGGCAACCCCGGGCGCAACGAACTGCACCTGCGTCAGGAACTCCACTATCCGTCGGTGATGGAGGCGCTAGTGGATACCGGCTACCAGGGTTTCGTGGGACACGAATTCATTCCGACGAGGGATCCGCTGGACTCTCTCGCGCAGGCCGTAAGGCTCTGTGACGTCTAGCTGACGGACGATTGGGAGATCCAGTCCTGGGTCGCATCCGGTGACGCCCAAAAGCCGGCGGCGAGATTCTCGCTAACATCGGATTAGCAGGAATCGCACGGAAATGGCCAGTAGAGCGCGAGTCGGAATCGCCGGGTTTACCGGATATAGCGGAGCGGAGCTAATCCGGATCCTGAAGGGGCACCCTTTTGCCGAGCCGGTTCTGCTCGAGCACCGGACTGTTTCGGACAAGGAACTTCCTTTCGGAGAGGGGACGCCTCGGATTCCATTCGATCCGAAGGCATTACGCGCCGAAGGTGTCGAGGTTGTGTTCCTGGCGACTTCGCTGGAGGTCTCGATGGAGTGCGTTCCGCAGGTGCTCGATGCCGGCATTCGCTGTATCGACCTCAGTGCGGCGTTCCGCTTGCGGACAACGGCGAATTACGAGCGCTGGTACAAGGTTGACCACACGTGTCCCGACCTGCTCATCGACGCAGCCTACGGGTTGCCGGAGTTCTTCCGGGAATTGGTCAAGATCTCGACCTTAGTCGCGAATCCGGGCTGCTATCCCACCGCTGTGAATCTCAGCCTTCGACCCTTGATCGTCGAGGCGATCCTGGACCGCTCGGCAGGGGTCGTGTGCGACGCCAAGTCGGGGGTGAGCGGGGCAGGCCGCAAGCCGTCGCTCAAGACCCACTTCTGCGAAGTCACCGAGAATTTCTCCGCGTACAGCGTCCTTAACCACCGGCACGTACCCGAGATACTGCATACGACCGATCTCGACGAGCACGAGCTGAGTTTCACGGCTCAGCTGCTCCCACTGCATCGCGGGATCCTCGAGACCATTTACGTTCGAACGGCCAAGTCTGTCGAATGGGCGGATCTGCGGGCTGTCTACGACAAGTACTACCGGGACGAGCCGTTCGTGCGCATGTATCCGCAAGGGCGACTGCCGGATCTTCGGGGCATTCAGGGCACGAACTTCTGCGATATCGGGTTCCATGTCGACCCTGCCAGCCGACGGGTCGTCATCGTGGCTGCGATCGACAACTTGGTCAAGGGCGCAGCGGGCCAAGCAGTGCAAAACATGAACCTGTTGCTTGGAAATCCCGAAACGGCCGGCTTGCTAGGCGACGGAGCATCCGCAGGGGCGCACTCGCGATGAAGCTGCTCGTCAAGCTAGGCGGCACCTTGCTGGAATCGGAGGAGCGACGCGCTTCGCTGGCGCGCCAGCTCAAGCTTCTTCTCGATGCAGGGCACCACGTGATCGTGGTCCACGGGGGAGGGAAGAGGCTGAGTCGCTACCTTTCGGGTCTGGATCACAAGAGCGAGTTCCGCCGGGGGCTTCGCGTCACCCCTCCCGAGATACTTGACGCCGTGCTGCGAGTGCTTGCTGGTTCCGTCAATCGCCAGCTGGTTGCTGAACTTCAGGGGGCGGGCCTCCGAGCAGTAGGCCTGACGGGTATCGATGCCGGTACTGTCCAAGCTTCTCAGCTGGATCCCGAACTTGGCTTCGTGGGCAAGGTCGAGCGCGTCGACCCCGCGCTGCTGAACCGGCTGGTCGAGGGCGGCTATCTTCCCGCGGTTGCCTGCATCGCGGGCGGCGAGGCAGGTGCGATCTATAACGTCAACGCGGATCAGATGGCCGCGGCCTGCGCCGCGGCACTTGCGGTAGACCGGCTCGTGTTTCTCACGGATGTTGGCGGGGTCCTAGACGCGGACGGCGCGCTGATCCCGGTGCTGCGCACAGGTGATGCGGAAACCCTGATCGAACGCAGAGTCGCCGTTGGTGGAATGGAAGCAAAGCTCAAAGCGGCCATCGAAGCGCTTCGAGGCGGAATTCGGGGTGTTTCCGTTGTCAACGGCCACGAACCGAGCATCCTAGCCAAGACGGCCCAGGGCAATGACGTCGGCACCGACGTGCGGCTCTGACCATGTTTCAGATTAACTTCTTTGGAATCACCCGGTAGCAAGCGCAAAATTCCGGTAGGCCATGAAGAAAGCGGCGGCAGTAACCGTGCCCGCGCCGATCGAAATGCCCCGCCAAATTGCCTCCCTGTCCGAGTCTCGCCCCGGCGTTCCGCACACATAGGCGAAGCCGAATCCCGCCGCTAGCCCGCCAAGGTGCGCTGCGTTGTCGATCGCTGGAAACAGCAATCCGAAAATGCCGATGGCGATGATCCAGCGCAACGCGACTGATCGGAGCTGGGAGTTGGTGTTGATGCGGCCGAATCCGTACATCGCGCCGATCAGCCCGCAGATCGACGCGGAGGCCCCGATCGAAAGCGAGTCCGACCACAGGGTGCTGGCGAGGAAGCCGCAGGCTCCGCTGCCGAGATAGAGCACCAAGTACCGCGACGTGCCAAAGATCTCCTCAGCGAGCGGGCCGAGATTGAACAGAGACATCGTGTTGAAGCCAAGGTGCAGCAGCCCTCCATGAAGGAAATTCGCGGTGATCAGCCTCCACCACTCCCCATGCAACTGGATCGAGAGGCTGAATTTCGCGCCTAGGATGTGAAGCACGTTGCCGTCGATCCCGCCCAGGAAGCCACTGTCTCCTGTGAAGCGGAGCGTGAGGATCCAAGAGACCGCGAACAGCGCCGCGTTGATCAGCAGCAGGATCATTGTCGTGAATCCGACCTGCGCTCCCGCACGTCGCATCCTCTCCTCGCGGATCAGACGCCGGGCGGCCGTCATTGGTAGCGGATTGCCGCAGTACTCGCACGTTTTCTGCTGGCTGTCTATGAACGCCCGGCAGTGCGGGCACATGCGCGGTTTGGGCATGGCGACCTTTCATCTTGGGACGCCCGCCGAGCAATTGCAACTCGCTTGAGGGATGCTGCGGGATTCGGGATATTCGCTGATCGAATATGGACCGTTACGCCCGGCTGTCGACGCGCTGGTACAGGATCACCCTCTGCCCGAGGATCGGCTGTCCGAAACGCTGTGCCGGCTCGAACTTGCTCGTCAGAAGCGCATTGGCGAGTTGCCCTCTCATTCGGAGGTCCAGAGGCTCGTCGCTAGCCACCTTGTAGTCGTAAACGTTTCCGCGGTGATCGATGTACGCCACTACGATCAAGTCTCGCGACACGGGGTACGGGGATGGAAGCGTCATGACGGGAGCCGTGACGACGGGCCTGGCAAGGAACCTCAGGGGGATGTCGTTTGCATACACGGTGGGTTCCGTCCAGAACGCTGACAGCAGCGTCGGAACCAGAACTAGGGCGACGAGCAGACCGCCCACAGCTGGAACGGCCACTGGCCGGAGCAGGTTGCCCAGCCTCACCTTCCTCCTGGCCCAGCGCACGCTCGGCTGCGACCTTTTCAGTTCCTCGAACGAGACAGCGCTGAGGATTTTCACTTCCAGGGTGGCGGAAGGCCGATTCGCGGGCAAGGCTGCCAGCAGCATGCTTACCGTCTCCAATCGCTCGTAGCACTCGTGGCAACGGGCGCATCGCGTCAGGTGGAACCGCAGCAAAGCCCCTTCTATTGGACCGAGGCCGTCGCTGACGTACCGGTCGATTCTGTTTCTGACCCAATCGCAGTGCATGGTCCTACTCCGTTTGCCATCTCACGTCATGCGGAACCACCGAGGGGGCACTGTGCAGCAGGTAGCGCTTCAGAGCCTCCCGGCCTCGCAGAATCCGCGACTTCACGGTTCCTAGCGAGATTCCGAGCGTCTCGGCGATTTCGTTGTAGCTGAACCCGGCAATGTCGCGCAGCACGACAGCCTCCCTGTAGCGCGGGTCCAAGGTTCGCAGGGCGTCGATGAGGATGTCGCGGTGTTCGCGGTGCTGGATCTGGTCGAAGGGACTTCGGCCCGGATCTGCCAGCCGTTCGGCGAACGAATTCTGTGTCGAATCGTCCACAGGCTCCGCAACTTCTCGCGAGCGATGACGCGAGAACCACCGCCGCCGGTTCGAGGATTCGTTGGCGGCGATTCGGTAAAGCCAGGTCTTGAAGCTGCAGTCCTCGCGAAATCCGTCCACCTTGCGAAACACTTTCACGAATACGTCCTGGGTGAGGTCCTCCGCCTCGACCGGATCGTCGATCAGCCGGCACACGTATGCGTAGATCGGATTCTGGTAGCGGCGGAGCAGCAATCGGAAGCTCTCCGGCGAGCCGCACTTCAGCCCGCGCACGAGGTCCGCATCGGGATCCGAACCTTGCTTGCAGTTCTGCAGGTGGGTCGGACGGCTCATGGGCTGGTCAGGCAGGGCTAGCGTAGCATCTCCGAAGCAAGAGCACTATTGCTAGCACCCACTCCGGTCCTTGCTGCTTTCATTCCATTGGACACCGCCGAAGCAGAAATGTTCCCGAACCGCGGGCACGAAATGGCTTCTGCCGTCTGATGCGGCGTCCGATTCAAGCTCATTGCTTGATTCCTTGAGTGCGCCGCTACCGCCGGGGCAAGACGTAAGAAATTGGCCCTGCGACGCAATTCGCCAAGCGAATTTAGATGTGGCGCAATGGCGTTTCAAGTGTACAGAAACGGATACACTGCAACTAGAGATCAATTATTCTCAAATCTGGAAATATAGTCGACTAGACCAAAGAGCAGATGATTGCGGAAGCAATCTCCAGGGATTGCATGCGCGAAATAGGAATCGTGAAACTCTAGTTTCGATCATCAAATAACGCCATGAATGTACCATTGGAAAGGGCAAATAGTTCTCTCGCAATGGAAGGTGGAAGACTTTAAAATCAATTTCAGACCGTTCGGATCACCCTCCATGAGATCGTCCATGTATGCAGTCGGCCCACATTCAGCCGTCCAGAAGAATGGCCTGCCGAACGCCTGCCGGATTGTTGACACAATGCCCGAGGGGCGCCGGGTGGCTGCCGCCGGAGGCGGTACAGTCGATCCAGACGGAACACAAATCTTGGCGTTCACCGGTTGCGACACGGGCACGGACCCTGTCGGCGAAGAGCGACTCGGCTCCGATCTCGACTCGGCGCTCAACTCAGAGAAGACGGCAGGATGGTCGAGCCATGGCGCGGGATGTCCAGCTCAGCGCAAGGCACCGAAATCGACCTTGAAGGCAACGTTTGGGTGCCGGACACCTTAGGCGTAGTGACGGAACTGGAGTGAACGAGGGACTGCAAGAAACCAAGATGGCCTTACAGGCTAGGTTCTGCTGGTTCTTGGAATTCTCGGGAAGCGGGGGAGTCCGCATGCTTCATGTCCCCGCGACAAGTCGCGATGACCGACCACGGCGAGATCTTCGTGGTCGCGGGCTGATGACACCTGGTCGGCCTGAGCTCCGTTCCATCGCGAAATATGAGAGTATGTTCGCGTGCGTTTCTGCGCGGTCCGGTGCCAGGCTCGAGAGATTGCCCCCTGCGGCGGGCACTAGTTGAATCGAGAGTTTCACAATGGCGGATGAATTCCTGATCGGAATCGACTTGGGCGGAACGAAGATCGCTGCCGCGGCATTCGACCTCAACGGCAATCGTCTAGGCAAGATTGCTCGACTGCCAACGATGGCGCGCATGCAACCGGCAGTGACGCTCACGAATATGAAACGTGTGGTCAAGCAGGCAAAGGTGGGGGCAGGAGTCGATGGCGACCCGGTCGTAGTCGGCATGGGCAGTTCCGGGCCTCTGGATCCCGTGAACCGCATTCTGCATGACCAGGATTCGCTCCCGAACTTGGTTGGGTTCGATATCGGGGGGTTCAGCAAGCAGGAGTTCGGGGCGCCTCTGTTCCTGGAGAACGACGCTGCTTGCTTCGCCCTGGGCGAGGCGATCCACGGAGTGGGCAAGGCCGACGAAATCGTGCTCGGTGTCACGCTTGGCACGGGCTTCGGCTGTGGCATTTCAATCGGCAGGAGGATCTACTCCGGCGCAACCAACAATGCTGGTGAGGTAGCCTATTGCCGCGTCGGTGAATCGGACTTCGATCACGCTTGCTCCGGTCACGGCGTCGTGCGGCAATACCGCCGAAACGGCCAGTCGAATGCCGATAGGAGCCTGACGGCGAAGGACATAGGCGATCTCGCCGAGGAGGGCGACCCGGCTGCAATTCGCGCGTGGCTGGCGTACGGTCATCTAGTCGGAACGGCCATTGCCACCCTGTGCTGCGTGCTCGACCCTTCAATCGTCGTCCTCGGGGGTTCGGTAAGCAGGCGGCTCGCGTTGTTCGAGAATTCCTTGGTGGAGTCCGCCAGGACCATGCTGCCTGGCACCTCGCGGGCCGGTTTTCGCGTCGAGCCGTCTCTGCTGGGCGATGCCGCGGGACTGACAGGTGCGGCGGAGCACGCGCGACAGCACCTCTAGGAGCGGCCGTGCGCCTGCCAGTCGGATGCGGAACTGCCACCTTCCGTTTCGAGTCCTATACTCAAGAAAGGCGAGACGACAATGGCAAAACGCAACGATGGCAGCAACACCGCTTGGTTCCTGGCCGGATTGACGGTCGGCATAGCGTCGGCGATCCTGTTCGCGCCGAGGTCAGGCAAGCAAGCGCGCGATTCGATTCTGGAAGCGGCGAACCGAGGGCGGGACTTCGCAGATCGCAAGCGACGCGAAGTTACCGACTTCGGGCGCGACGTTCTCGACCAGGGCCTGGACCTCGCAGGCGACGCGAAGGAAGCGATCGATAAGGGTAAGAAGATCCTGGCGGATCTCAACACCAAGGCGCAAGACGACTCCTCGACTGCGAACTAGTCGCACAAGTCTGGAAGCGGTCGCTACCGGACCCGACGCGGGTCGGGCATGGTATAGACTAGATAGGTCGGCGGGGCGTGGCGCAGCCTGGTAGCGCGCTTGCTTCGGGAGCAAGAGGTCCCGAGTTCGAATCTCGGCGCCCCGACCATTCCGATCGAATACGAAGATCGGCTCCCGCCTCTCAACTTGGATCGGACGGTCTTGCGCCCGGCTGAAGAAGCGCCTAGCATTCCGCCATCCGCTCTTGACGCAGATGCGTCCTAGTCGCTATTGTTCCGCTATGACACGGAAACAATTCTTAGCGGCACCTTTAGTCGCTGCCGGGGCAGCGAAGGTCACCGAGGGTTCCACACACAAGCCGAGCCGCATCAACCGCGCGATTGAACTGCTCGAAGCAGAGCAAGCAATCTACTACACCGGAGGCCGCGGCGGGTACGAGGACGGCGTGCGATCCGCTGGCACCAAGCACGATTACATCAACTACGAAATGGAGCACGGCGCTCTTGACTTCAGTGCCTTGCGTGGCTTCATGCAGGGGCTGGTCGATGGCGGCCCAACCCGTAGCGGGCACCGCACGCCGGCCGTTATTGCGACGCTCCCGGTGCTGGGCATCGACGAGATGCACATGCGAGCCAACTTCTGGGTGGTACAGCAAACGCTGCTGTGCGGCGTCCATGGGATCCTGCTTTGCCATGCACGAGAGCCCGAGGCTGTTAAATGGATGGTGCGCGCGGCACGGTATCCCAACGCCAAGCCGGTCGTTCCCGAACTTGGAGAGGGGCTGCTCGGCAACGGAAGCCAAGGCTATCCGGCCGAGATCTGGGGCGTGTCAAGGCAAGAGTACATGAGGAAGGCCGATCCATGGCCGCTCAATCCCGAGGGGGAATTCCTGCTGGGACTGAAGATTGAAGACAAGTACGCTTTGGCGAATGCAGGCAAGGTCGCGGCGGTTCCAGGAATCGGCTTCGCCGAATGGGGGCCTGGCGACATGGGTCTTTCGCTCGATCTGCCGGACGGACACGGCCCGAACCGCTCTCTCCACCCTCGGATGCGTGAAGCGCGCGCTACTGTCATGAACGCCTGCAAGACCAACAATCTGGCGTTCCTCAACACCGTCCGCGAGCACGACGTCACGGAAATGATCGACGAGGGCGTGCGAATCGGGGCTGGGGCCGACGAGGCAACCATGGCCAAGGGCCGTCAACACACCGGCCGCACGATGCCGTGGTAACGAGGCTGCTGCCAGCCGCAGCATTCCTCGCCCTCCTTGCTGCGCACTGCGGCACCGAGAGCGGCCCGTTGGACTTGCGTCTAGCTCATGTAGCTTCGCCGGGCTCGTTAACTGCAATTTCTGCCGAGGAGTTCGCGCGCCGGGCGAATGATCGTCTCGGGAGCTTGGCCCGAGTCACGGTGTTCGGGTCAAGCCAGCTGGGAGACGACGAGACTCTCCTGGTCAAGCTCAAGCTAGGCACGGTTGATTTCTCGGTGCCCTCCACGATCATGTCGTCGGCCGTTGACTCGTTCGGGCTGTTCGAAATGCCCTATCTGGTGCGTGATCGAAACCACATGGGTCGTATCGAACGCGAGGTCGTCTGGCCTCGCCTCGCACCAGACGCTGCCGAGCGCGGATTCGAACTCCTGGCCGTTTGGGAAAACGGCTTCCGCCACATCACGAATAGTCGCAGACCGATCCGGGTACCTGCGGACCTTCGCGGGGTCAAGTTGCGGACACCTCGCGGGCGATGGCGAGTTCGCCTGTTCCAAACGCTGGGCGCGAATCCCACGCCTATGTCCCTCGCCGAGACTTTCATGGCACTCCAGACGGGTGTGATCGACGGCCAGGAAAACCCTCTCAGCCAGATCCACAGCCAAAAATTCCACGAGGTGCAACAGTTCCTCACGTTGACCGGGCATGTGTATACACCGGCGTTCCTGCTAGCAGGACGAGAGCACTGGCAGGCGCTCCCGGAGCCGGTCCGCGAAGTTCTGCAGCGCACGGCTCGCGAGGTCCAGGCATTTGTCTATGACGAGGCAAGGGCGCTTGATCGGCGATTGCTGGAGGACCTGCGGAACCAAGGCATCGAGGTGAACGAGTGCGACCGAGAGAGTTTTCTGAAAGCCGGCCGGCCGATCTTCGATCAGTTTGCCGAGGATGTTCCGCGGGGCGGGGAACTGATTGCGCAATCGCTTGCCCTCGCCACGAGCGAACAGTGATACTAGCCGCTTGGTGACGACCCGACTGCGCGCGGTTCTGAGCCGCTTCCTCGAGGCCGCCGTCATCGGCATCACTGCGGCACTGGCGATTCTGGTTCTCGTCGGCGTGGCGAGCCGCAAGGCTGGTTTCTCGCTTGTCTGGTACGACGAGGTCGCCGCTATTCTGCTTGCTTGGCTCACGTATTACGGCGCGGCATTGGCTGCGCTGCACCGCGCCCACCTTGGCCTGCCGAACCTGGTGCAGCGGGCGCCGCACCGGGTCCGACTGGCATTGGTAGTCCTGAAGGAGATTGCGATCGTGGGCTTCTTTGCGCTCGCAGCGTGGATGGGACTGGATCTGCTGTCCGCGCTCGAAGGCGTGTTCCTGGTGAGCCTGCCATGGCTGCCGGCCGCGATTGTCTATTCGGCCATCCCCGTTGGCGCGGTGCTGTTCATCGTTGCGGAACTCACCGCGGCGATCGATGGGTGGAAGCGGGACGGCCCCGCATGACGCTGCTCTGGATCCTCGCAGCGCTGCTGGCGCTCGTTCTGGTGGACGTGCCGATAGCTGTTGCGCTCGGCTTGGCTTCCGTAGCCGCGATGGCGATGGAGACGGGCCTGCGCGATCTGCCGAACGTACCGCTGACGCTATTCGACGGCGCGGTGAAGTTCTCGCTCATCGCCGTGCCTCTGTTCATTCTGGCCGGCGCGATCATGAACGCGAGTGGTATTTCAAGGCGACTCATCGCCCTCACTTCGTCTCTCATCGGCTTCGTGCGGGGCGGCCTTTCGATGGTGACCATAGGAACCTCGCTCTTCTTCGCCGAGATCTCCGGTTCGGCGGTGGCGGACGTGGCCGCGCTGGGGTCCGTCCTCATCCCCTCGATGAAGAGGTCCGGCTATTCGAAGGAGTTCGCCGCGGCGGTGACTTCGTCGGCCTCCACGCTGGCCGTGATAATCCCGCCTTCGATCCCCATGATTCTCTATGGGGTGATGGCCGGAGTCTCCGTGGTTGAGTTGTTCGTCGCAGGCATCGTCCCCGGACTGCTCGGCGGATTGCTGTTGATGGCAGCGGCGTACCGGGTTGCCGTGCGTCGCGGCTTCCCTGCCGACACAGCCTTCGAGTGGAGGAGGGTCGTTGATTCGTTCCGGGACGCAGCGTGGGCGCTGCTCCTGCCGGTCATCATTCTCGGTGGAATATTCTCCGGCTGGGTGACGGCGACGGAAGGCGCCGGCCTGGCGGTCTTCGCGGCGGCTGCGATTGGGGGCCTGGTCTACCGAGAACTGGACTGGGGCCTGTTGCGCAAGGCGACCGTCGAGGGTGGTATCCAAACCGCGGTCGTGATGCTGCTCGTTTCGACGTCCGCGCTGCTGGGTGAGTACCTGACCGCGACGCAAGTTCCCCAGCAATTCTCCGAGCAACTGCTTGCATTCACGCACAGCAAGTGGGCGATCCTCGCGTTGCTCAACGTATTCTTCTTAGTAGTAGGGTTGTTCCTGCACTCGGCCGCGGCAATAATCCTGGTCGTTCCGATCGTGATGCCGCTTGTGCAGCAAGCAGGTATTGATCCTGTACATTTCGGCTTGGTCGTGACGCTCAACCTAGGAATTGGGCAGCAAACACCTCCAGTCGCAAGCGTCCTTCTCACTGCTTGCTCCATCGCCAAGGCCGAGATCTGGGGCGTTAGCAGGGAGAATGCGATCTTTGTGGGCGTCCTGCTCTTCGTGCTATTGCTGGTAACTTACTTGCCTGCCATCCCGATGTTGCTCGTTAACTTGTTCTATCGCTAGACCACGTCAGCCGGCCTTAGTTATGGCATTGCCTGCAGGCCTGTTCCACAGGCATGACGAGCAGGTTGGTCTTGCTGGAGCCGTGCGCGTCGTGGCACATGCCGCAACTCGCCAGTTCATGCGGTTCGTGGCTGTGCCTCCGAATGAACTGCTCGCTGGCGTGGCATGTCTGGCATCCTCCACTGAATCGAAAGCGGCCTCGACGGCTCACGCTGTGGCAGTGCGTGCACGCGGTTTGGAACGGCGGATGATCGGTGTACGGTTCGACCTCCTGCCCTGCCTGGATCGTGCCGGCATGGAACACGACCTCCTGAAGGCCGCCGGGCGACTCGAGCCTGACTGCGTGCCGACCCGCCGGCACTGCCACCCGGGCATGGTAAACACCGGGGAACGGCTCCGCTGCTTCAACCGGCTTGCCGTCCACGAACAGGCGACCGCCGGCCGCCTTGGCAATAATCTCGACTTCTTCTCCCCGGATCCACGCCCCGTCTGGAGGCTTGACGATCAGTCCGGGGTCGGCCGCCAAGGAGGCCTGCACCGCTGCCAGAACCGTAACAACTGCCCGAGATCTAAAGATGGATTCGGCAGATCGACCCTGCATGCTTGCTGAGGTTGTCCTTGTGACCGGGTGCAATGCCAGCGTCGCAGAAGTAGAGCGCACCGTTCCAGAATGTCATCCCGTGCGGGTCAGGATCGCTGCGGTCGAGCTGCACGCCTTCGATGACGCGCCCGGTGCGGACATCGAATTTCAAGATTCGAAAGTCGTTCGAGAACATGCACCAAATGTGCCCGTCGTCCCAGCCAAGGCCGTGAGGGCGGCTGAGCGGCAGATCGAAATCGTGGAACAGGTTCAGGTCCGCATCGGCTTGGACGACCTTGACCGGCCCGAACTGCGTGATCCAAAGGGAGTCCTTGGCCCATAGGAGTCCGTGCAAGCCGCCGCCGTTGGGCGTCTGGTAATTGGCGATGTGCTCGCCTGTCTCAGCGTCCAGCTTTACGATGCGCCCGCCGCGAACAATGTCGTGCGATCGGCGCGGACGGAGATTCGCAGGTCCGTTCGCTCCCATGAACACGAAACCGTTGCCCGCGGCGATGCCGCTTGTGTTTGAGGATTGGGTCTCGTATTTGGCCAACGGGCGGCCTGACTCCCAATCGAGCAGATAGGCCCGGTCCGTGATCTGCTCGCCGACCCAGAGGCCATCTTCCGTGGCTTCCAAGCCGTTCGGATTGCCGTCAGGGGACTGGTACAGGGTCTCGACCTTTTCGCGCCTGCGGATCGGATAGGCACCCTTGCCATCGGCCGCGGCCTTCCACACTCCGAGCAGTGTGGCCAGACCTGTGCCGCAGCTTGCGGAGAATTCTCGTCTTGTCATGGTTGCAGTCCTCCTTCATAGGACCAGTTTCGCCAACGGACCAAGCTTGGGCTCACGTCGGCGATCCGAGCCACGCCTGACATTCCCATGTCCAACGCAAGTTCGGTCTTGAGTAGTTCGAGCACACGCGCCACGCCGTCCCGGCCGTAGCAAGCCATGCCCCAAAGGTACGGGCGGCCGACGCCAACAGCGGTCGCGCCCAGTGCAAGGGCTTTTAGAATGTCGGTTCCGCGACGGAAACCGCCATCGATCAGGACCGGGATCCTGCCTCGGGCTGCCTGCACGCATTCCGGTAACGCTTCGACCGTGGATCCCGTGTGATCCAGCTGCCGCGCACCGTGGTTCGAAACTACCACGGTGTCGGCTCCGATCTCGACAGCTTTCTCAACGTCCTCGGCGATCATCAGGCCCTTCAGCATGATCTTGAGATCCGTCATGTCGCGGAGTTGCTTGACAGTGTCCCACGTCGGCGTCGCGGAGATGCGGCCCGGATACTCCCCCGTGACCCAGGTTCGGTCGTTCGGCATGTAGATCAAGTTGCCGTCCTCGTCGCGCGGGATCGTCCCCAAGTTGCACCAAGTACGCACCAAGCCGTTGTGGATGGATCGCTCCCGGTGCGAGACGAGCATGTTGTCAACGGTGAAGCAAATCCCCGTGCAACTGGAGTCCTCCAGTCGCTCGACGAAGTCCAGCATGGAGTCCTCGGTCCGGAACTGCCCGCCAGTAGTATATTGCCACCAGTGCTTGGGTGCGTCTTCGCTAGAGAGGTAGTCGTCGACTCCTCCGTTGCTGATGTACATCGCGTTCGCCAGAGACGCGCCCCGCGCGGTCTCCTCCTCGCCACCACGGCGGAAGCAGTTCTTGCCGCCCGCAGGGCAGACATAGACGGGAGAGTCCATCTTGCGACCAAGTAGTTCGGTGGACACGTCGATCTCGTGGACATCTGTAAGAAACTTCGGGCGCAGGATGATCCGGCGGAACGCCAGGCGATTCTCGACCAGCGAGACTTCGTCCTTCCCGCCCTCAGACATGTAGTCGAAGGCGACGGGATCGATGAGCTCGCGTGCTAGGTCACGAAAGTCGAAGACGTTAGCCAGGTTCGTGGAATCGGAGAGTTCCGGCTTCCCGGCGCCAGCTAGCAAGGGAGAGGCGAGCAGGAATGCTGTGAACTTGGTGAGAGCCTCCCGGCGGTGGAGCCTTTGCGGCATGCCGTCAGAAAGTTAGCATTTATCAGTCTGATTGTCAACGTGCGTCGGGACTAGCACTCGAAGTGCCATTCTGAACTCCGACCTAGTTGTTCTCGGTAACACTATCGATAAGATTGCAAGAACATCAGATTATAATAAAGCCCATATTTACGGGATGATAAATCAGGATTTTCCTTCAAATGTAGGTGGAAGTATGGAGGAAAATACAATGATATTCTCTACCAAAGAGTTAGACCGAACCTTATAACCGATTTGAAACAAAGGCATCAGACGGCACTAGTGGGTCACTCTAAAAGCTTACCAGTGTCGCGTATTCTCTCTTTGCCTGCAAGTCGTATCACGCGGTCTGTTTCCGTGCCTCTTCGAGGAGACGCCTTGCACGCGCTGGATTGTAGACACCGCACGGGCAGAAACGTGCGAGAGTGGTAACGGCTTGTTCCGGTGTCCGCCTGCCCTCCCGGACCATATCGAGCATCTTTCGAGCCATGTTGAATGAAACCATCCCGTGGCCGCACATGGTCGACAACTGCAGCACCTGGCTGTTCGGAAGGTGATCGTGCGGGTCTGTGAAGCCAAGGGAGTACTCGACGCTGTGCCTAGGAATTCCACAGCATTGCGCTACTTCCTTAGCCCCGGTCACTGACGTGCTGAGATTCACGGACAGACCGAGATCGGCATCGATGACTTCGCGCAGGCACGCCTCAGCCTTTTCCTTGGAGTCGAATACCGCCGCCGCGGTTCCAGGCTTGCTCACGCCCGCGATCACCCCTTCCCAGTCGGGTGCCAGATTGCGTTTCCAGTGAGACCGCGGGTCCAAACGCCGCTCGGGCTTGAAGCTCCCGCGATTCCCGTTGCCCATGTTCACCGGCTTGTGTCGTGCACAGATGCGAAGGAAGGCTTTCTGCTTCTCGACTGCCCCCTGATCGTTCTTGCCTGGCGACGGGATGCAGAAGAGGATGAAGTCATCCCGGAACGACGCAGACTCGCCGTAGCGGTGCAGCGTGTTGGTCATGAGGCCTCCATGTGCGTCAGCCGACCGAGCCCCATGTTGGTCTTGGCGCGCTCTGCTCCGTATCCAAGCTCCTCCAGGATTTCGGCTAGCTGCGTCTCCTCGCCGTCAGAGTCGCAGCGGGTCGAGATCCCGACAGCGGTCACAGTGTCAATCCTGCGGTTCACGTCCTCGACAGTTGTCAAGACCGATTCGACCTGATCGAGGCGAGTCTTGATTTCGACAATCCCTGAAAGGATCTTCTCGTCCAAGATATCCTCGCGAAGCATTCCGGCCGACTTGTCGGTCATCAGGTGGCTAATGGGGTTCTTTGCTTCGAACTGAATGTTCAACTTCGCGAGCGAGATGGTCATTTCTTGGATGTCGCGGAATCGCACGCCGACACCCGGGCGACCGAATTCGATCGTGTATCCGACCTCCCCGACTCCCACTCGGGGGTTGACGTCGTTGGTCTTGACCTCCTCGGTACCACGTCCCTTGATGCCCGTCGACTTGTGCTCCACGACGGGATCCGAGAACACTTGGCGCACGAGCCGGGGCATCTCCAGATCGTTCATGACGAATGCCGCGGTTGGACAGACATCCGGTTCCGGCTCGAACCGGAATCGAAACATGCGCGCCAGCTTGCGAACCGACCTTATCAGCGTGGGATTCAGATGTTCCTGACTCATGCCACGAAAGCAGGTCCCGCACTCCACGCACTCGTCTTGATTGATTGTGGCGCGCTGGATTTCCGGATCGATGTAGATCGCTCCCATTGGACAGACCGGCACGCAGTTCGCGCAGGCGACGCATTTGTTCACGTCAATCAGCATTGAGCATTCCCGCCAAGCAGAGAAGTTCGGGACGGGTCTCCGACTGCGAGCCGGGACGGCCCGAAGTTCCCAAACTACTTGCAAGTAGCTTACCAATCCGCGGGGTGCCGGTGGTTGGCCGGGCGTCCATTCGTACCTTGGCAGTTCCTAGAGGTGGGCCGCGCAGAACTCCGCGGGCCAAAGGAACCGGAGACCGCGGGCCTGGCCATCGCGAGGCTAGCGCTAGATCATTGCTGAGACGGACGGCGGATCGCGACTCGGTACCTCGATACACGCCCCGCACCTGGTGATGAAATCATGCGCCTTTATTGTGCTTTGCATATGCGAACCACGATTTCGCTTGACGCCCGCCTCGCGATGCAGGTGCGAAGCGAGGCCGCCGCCCAGGGTCTCGGCGTGAGCGCCTTCATAGGCAAGACGTTGGACGATGCGATCAAACGCCGTGAAGCCGTGATGGATAAACCGTTTAGGCTAATCACAGTGGGCGGCGGGGCAGCAATTCGCAAAACCCGAGATACAGGTGGGCTGTTGGCATCTCAGCGGGCGTTCGTCGGCGCCGCAGAGAGGTTGTGAGGGCACCAGCAGGGCATCGGTCGTTGCGAGGGGCACATCGCGGGGCGGCTCGGTGGGCCTCGCTAGCGGTTGCGAGACCCACGGGGCAGACCCCGACTGCAGGCTGCCCCACGAGCCCGGCGCTCGCCGCTGGATGCTCCATCGATTCCATCAACGTACCGGCGAGGGACCGTCCCGCACTGGGCGTTGGCCCAGCAGCCTCATCCGCAACGCGGTCCAGTTCGGGAACCAGAACTCCTCCGCAAACACGCTGAGTTTGTTGCAGAAGCGGCGGCGCGTGCCGGCTCGGTCGCGGCATTGCCGCCACAAGCCCTGCAGGCAGTCCAGCAGCGTGTGCAGCGTGAAGGCGAGCAGGTTCAGCGTGGCGAGCAGATTGGCCAAGCCGTTGCTGCCGTGCCCGAAGTTCCGCTTGAGGTTGTAGCCATGCCGCGCCAGGCAATTGAATGTCTCGTTCTCGATCTTCCAGCGAGCTCTTGCGAGCCGTGCGATCGCGGTCACGTTGTCGGCCGTGACCTCTAGGCTGGTGAAGAAGGTGTTGTAGTAGGTGCGCTCACCGTGGCGCTGGATCTGGAACTCGATCCAGGTCCCGCGCACCGCATCGTCGCCGTCGCGGACGGGCAGGCCGTGCATCCAGCGATAGCGGTGCTGCTCGACCTGGCGTTTGTGGTTGCGGGTGCGGATCCAGCCGGTGGAGTGGGTGAAGTCGTCGTGGATGAGTTCGTATAAGCGCTTGTGAGAGCTGGGCTTGCAGATGAAGAGGAAGTCGGTTTCGAGGTTGCGGACGAGTTGGCAGAGGGGCTGGCAGCAGTACAGGTCGTCGCCGAGGAAGATGGGCCGGAAGGGGCGCAGTTGGTCGCTGTAGGCGGGCAGCCAGCGCTTGGCGGCGTTGCGTTCGCAGTCCTGCTTGCGGTCGGCGTCGGAGCGGCCGTCGTGGGGGTTGTGCTGGGGCTGGACGAAGTGGGGCATCAGGGGCAGGGCGCGGTTGTGGCCGTCGGCGACGACGGTGGCTGCGAGCATGGTGTGGAAGTACTGCATGGTTTGGTGCTTGCCGACATGGCGGGTCGAGCACTGTGCGCAGCGGATCGAATCGGAGCAATGAAATTGGATGCCGTCGAGAGCGATGGCGAGGCGGCCGTCGAGGCGCCGGAAGGGGTCGAGGGCACCGTTGTCGCGGGCGGTTTGCAGGCAGTCGGCAAACAGGGGGGCGAAGTGGTCGGGATCGTGTCCATCCAGGAGATTCCGGATGTGGTTGTCACTGGGAATGGCCTCGACCCCGAACAGGGACTGGCAATTGGAGCGAGCGGACTCCAGTTCCATGCGGCGCTGGAAGTCGAGGAAGGAGGGGGACTGGAGGAAGCAGGTGGCGCAAGCGCAGGAGGCGGCGTCGGCGAGGCTGTAGCGCTGGTTGGCGCCGGTGCGGGGATCGGGCAAGGCGGAGGCGATCTGGCGGAATCTGTTGAGGAGGGACTCAAGGACGGGAACGGAGGCCACACTATATGTTTGAAAGCGGTGTCCGAAAAGTCAAGTCCCCCAGAAGCTGGTCCCTCATTCCGGAAGCTGCGGAGGCAAAAAACCCAAAATAGGCGGCAATTTAGAATTGCTGGCGGCGGGGGGCCGAATCCGGGAATAGATCTGGACCGACCGCGAGCACTCGAAGCGGCTGACGACGAGATTCGGCTCTCTTCAGCCGATCACTAGTCATGCCATGTTGCTTCCGGACCTTACGGTGCTGATTTATGCGCACAGAAGTGACTCCACGCCAGACCATGCCCGCTACTCGCAATGGCCCGTTCGGCTGGCGACGAGCCCCGAACCATTCGCCATCCCTGTCCTGGCGCTGTCGGGCCTCGTCCGCATCGTAACCAACGACCGCGTCTTCGCCAGGCCGTCGACCTTGGACGAGGTGTTCGCGTTCAGACGAGAGCTCTCTGATCGTCCAAACGCTCGCATCGTTGGCCCAGGACCCGATCACCTGGCAATCTTCAAACGGCTTTGTCGTGACTCAGGGGCAAGTGGGAAGCTGGTAGCCGACGCGCAGCACGCGGCAGTGGCGATCGAGCATGGCTGCATGATGGTGTCCACGAATTCGGACTTCGCTCGCTTTCCCGGTCTGCGATGGCAGCATCCATTGGTTCCAGGTCAGTCCCTGTAGAATCCCGTGTGCGAGACGGCAATCGTCGAGCAGGCGAGAGTATATCGCGAGTACCGCTACAACATGGCGCACCATATCGACTGATTGCCCCAGTCTCTCTGCTGCTCGGACCGGCTGCCCCGGCTGGCCTAGCTCAGCGTCCAATGCCCTTATCGTCGAGGCGAATCATAAGCAGCTCCCGGAAATCAGCCTCCCGGCACGGCCGCTCGAACAAACCTATGCGGCTGCGTCCCGGTGGGGCTAGCTGGAAGCTGGGTCGGATTCGCCTGAGCCCGCAGACTCTGGATTCCTCGCTTGGGGACGAGGATGCCGGCCTGGCCAGCCTACAGGGCACGCACTCGGCAGCTTGGTACAGTTCTAGGCGCCAAAACAAGTTTGCCGGCGTTCGCCGAATTCCGCGACTTGGGCCGGCTGTCGCGCTCGCGAGGCCCGCGTCCCAAGTTGTACCTCGAAAGACCTCCCCAGTCCAGCGCACTTGCGGCCCGCCGGCAGTCTCAGACTTCCGAACATGGTGAACTTGGCTGCCGATAGGCGTTTCCGGACAACGTACTGACTGACAGGCACTTGCGCGGTTTCTGCGCCGGTCAGAATGGGCTTGACTCACTCCGGTCGGTCAATTTATAATGTCAGTATGAATGGCGAAATGCCCCGGCCGACCGGCCTTCCCGCCGCCCTCGAACTCCAGCCCCCCGAGGCCGTCCCCGTCAATCACTGCCTCAGCCTCCTGTGCGACGGCGATCGCGTCATCTATTTCGCCTTCACCGTCCCCTTCACCTCCCACCCCGCCGACGACACCCGCGCCCGCAATCGCTGCCTCGCCCAGTGCGCCCTCCACCAGCTCGCCACCCTCGCCGAACTCGCCCGCGCCTTCGGCCTCAGCACCCGCACCGTCCTGCGCGCCCGCCAGCGCCTCGAACGCGAGGGCGAAGCCGGCTTCGCCCCCCAGCACAAGTCCCGCCGGCGGCACGGCATCGAGGACCCGGAGATCCTCCAGCGCGCCGCGCAGATGCTGGCCTCCGGCACCAGCCTGCGCCAGACCGCGCGGGAGCTCGACCTGTGCTACGCCACGCTGCGCACGTATCGCTTGCAGGGTCTGCTGCCCGCCGTCGCGGCGGATCCGCCGCCAGCCTCGCCGGCCCCAGCGCCGGCCGCCGGGCCCGCGTCGCAGACGCCCGGCCAGCCCGCAGCCGGAACGCCGGTGGCGGATGCGCCGCCGGCACCCGCCGAGCCGCTGGCGACGCCAACCGGGCTGGACCGCGAGCAGCGCAACCGGCGCGACGCGCAGGCTCCGCAAGGCCGGGCGACCCATGACACGCAGGGACGCGTCGAGGCCAGCCTGGGGCTGCTGGCCGAGCGTGAGCCGCGCTTCGAGGCCCCCGCCTCGGCCGTGGCCGGCGGCGGCGTGCTGGCGGCCCTGCCCGCGCTGCTGGCCGAGGGCTTGCTGGCGCATCGCGGCCTGCTGCGCCTGCCGCCGGGCTACTTCGGCGTGCGCTCGATCCTGCTCACGCTGGCCTTCCTGCTGCTGCTGCGCGTGCAGCGTGCCGAGCGGCTCGGCTACGAGCAGCCCGGCGAGTGGGGGCAGCTGCTGGGCCTGGACCGCTGTCCCTGCCCGCGCACGCTGCGGCGGCGCCTGCGCCAGCTGGTGGCGGACCCGGAGGCGCTGGCGGCCTGGCGCGGAGCGCTGGCGCAGGGCTGGTCCGAGCAGGATGCGGACGCGGTCGCCACGCTGTACGTGGACGGGCACGTGCAGGTCTACACGGGCCAGGGGCAGCTGCCGACAGTTCGTGCCGCGGCAGAAGCTGTGCCTGCCGGGGGCGACCAGCTACTGGGTGAACGCGTTGGGCGGGGCGCCGCTGCTGTGCGTGCACAAGGCGGTGGACTCGTCGCTGGTGGCGGAGATCCGGGACGGGATCGTGCCGCGGCTGGAGGCGCTGGGGCTGCTGGGAGGGGCGGCGGATGCGCAGCGGCCGCGGCTGACGCTGGTGTTCGACCGGGAGGGCTGGAGCCCGGCCCTGTTCGCCGAGTTGCGCCGGCAGGGGATCGCGGTGATCAGCTGGCGCAAGGGCGCGCAGACGGAGCGTTGGCCGGCGCAGGAGTTCCTCCCGGCGAGCCTGCCGCTGCCGGGGCCGCTGGGGGTGATCCGGCTGGAGGGCCGCGCAGCCGAGCGGGCAGTCGAGCTGGGCCCGCACGGCAGGGTGCGCGAGATCCGCTTCTGGATTGACCGGCGGCTGCCGCTAGCGGGTCGCCACGGCGCGCCGCGCAAGCCGCAGCCGCGGTCGGGCGAGCCGCGACCAGGGCAGCGCCAGCCGTCGGCGATCACGACGCACCCGAGCCTGCCGCTGGAGCAGGTGGCGGGCCTGCTGCGCTCGCGCTGGACGCAGGAGAACTTCTTCAAGTACATGCGCCAGGAGTTCGGGCTCGACACCCTGGCGGACCGCACGCTGGAGGATGTCGACGCCGACGAGCGGGTGGTCAATCCGGTATGGCGCTTCCTCAACAACGCGCTGGCCCGGCGACGGGCGCAGCTCGGGACCCTGCACCGGCGCCTGGCGGAAGCCCCGCGCGGGTCGGAGCAAGCGAGCGGGCTGAAGGAGCAGGTCGCGACCGTGACCCGCTACCTCGAGGGGCTGCAGACCGCGCGCCAGGAGGTCGACCACTACGTGCGGGCGGGTGATCTGCCCGAGGAGCAGCGCCTCAAGGCGCTGGCCGAGCCCATGCGGGAGCTGCTCGACGCGGTGCGCATGATCGCCTATCGGGCCGAGACGCGCCTGGCGGGGGCGGTCGCGCCGGGCCTGAGCCGGCCGGAGACCGCCCGCCTGCTGGTCAAGGCGCTGTTCCGCAGCGACGCGAGCCTGCTGCCGGACCCGCGCGCCGGCACGCTGACGGTGCGCCTGATGCATCAGGCGAGCCGGGGTCAGGACGTCGCGCTGGCCCCCCTGCTGGAGGAACTCAACCAGACCCGGACGCTGTATCCGGGCACGCACCTGCGCCTGGTCTACGAGATCCTCCCGACCGATCGCGACGCTGCGGACGGGCCTGCCGTCGGCTAGCTCACACGATCAAATCAGGAAAAATCGTGACAGGCGATATTGATCGCATGTTCGGAAGTCTGAGTCTCCGGCTTCAACATGCGGAGCCTGCACAAACACCGCTAGCCTCGCTGTGCCAACTTTGATCGAGTGCCAGTTTGAAAGGCAGGGCCCGAGCCAAGCCGTGCTAGAATCCATCGTCGATTATGCCGCGCCTTGCCGTCCTGTTCCTGTTGCCGGTCCTCGCGATCGCGCAGGGTCCTCTTGTCATCAAGAACGTCACTCTCATAGATGGCAGCGGAGGCCCGCCGACGTTGAATGCGACAGTGGTCGTGATAGGCGAACGCATCGCGCTGATCGGCGAAGGCGGAACTCTCCAGATCTCCGATGGCGCCGAGATCATTGACGGGCAGGGGAAGACTCTGATTCCTGGCATCATCAATCTCCACGGTCACGTTGGATTGACCAAGGGATTGGTCCAAGCGCAGGAGAACTACACCCGGGCCAACCTGATCGACAACCTGCGAACCTACGCAAGCTACGGTGTCACGACCACTACGAGCATGGGCACGGATCTCGATCTCGTTGTCGGCGTGCGGGACGCCGTAAATCAAGGAAGGCTTCCCGGTCTCGCCCGCGTGGTGCCTGCGCTACAGGGATTCACAACGAAGGATGGCTATCCAACCCAAGCGCCCGGAGTCAAGGGCTTGGCGCTCGAAGTGGCGACTCCCGAGGAGGCGCGCGAACACGTCGACAAGCTGGCCGTCGCCGGTGCCGACGTGGTGAAGATGTGGGTGGATAGCCACCACGGCAACTTCGAGAAGCTAGGGTCCAATGTCTACGAAGCGATCATTGACCAAGCTCACCACCGAGGCCTTCTCGCAGCCGCCCACCTGTACGAATTGGCGGACGCCAAGCGGCTGGCCGAGGCCGGGCTGGATCTCATAGTCCACAGCGTTCGAGACGCCGAGGTTGACAGAGGCTTAATTCGCCGGCTTCTGGCGCGAGGGATCACCTACGCCCCGACCTTGACGAGAGAGCAATCTACCTACGTCTACGCCGATTCCCCGGCCTGGCTCGACGATCCATTCTTTACTTCGGGTGTTGATGCCTCAATCGTGCAGGGCCTGCGCACGACGATCCGAGACACGCAATCGAAAGATCCGGAGCAGCAGATCAATCGAGAGAACTTCCGCATGGCGATGAGAAACCTCAAGAAGCTGTCCGACGCGGGAGTGAAGATCGGTTTCGGCACAGATACGGGGCCGCCTGGCCGGTTCCCCGGCTACTTCGAGCACTGGGAAGCGGAACTGATGGTCCAGGCGGGCATGACGCCCATGCAGGTCATTGTGTCGTTCTCTAAGAACTCATCGGAAGGGCTGGGAATCGACCGCGATTTCGGAACCCTCGCGGAGGGTAAGGTTGCTGACATGATCCTGCTGAACAGAAACCCCCTAGGCAATATTCGCAACCTGCGCGACATCCACGCCGTGTACTTGGCTGGACAGGCCGTCGCGAGGTGATCCCGGGGGTGCGTTCAAAGTGTTCTACCTAGCCACACGACCTTGCCGACGACGCTGACGTCCGAACCAAATGCTTCGGCCGGATAGGCAAGGTTGTCGCTGTGAATGAGCCAGTCCGAGCCATGTCGCTGGAGCCTCTTGACCATTAGGTCGTCCTCGCGTCTCAGCGTGTAGATGTCGCCGTCGCGCAGGTTCTGCGTTTGCATGTCCAGCAGCACGATATCGCCGCTATGGAGAGTCGGTTCCATTGAATCGCCTTGGACTTCAATCACCGCTAGCTTCTCCGCCATGAGCTGCTGATCCCGCACCCAGTTCCGGTTGAACCCGAGGTAGCCCTTGACGACCTCCGAATCGACCGGCGATCCGCCTCCGGCAGCGGCAAGCACCTCAAAAAGCGGTGCGGACACGTAAGGGCCGCGCTGGTCGATCTGCAGCGGTTCCTTCCGTTGCTCGGCCGCGATCCGACGGGCGTGAGCGGCCAGCCGTTCCAGCTCTTTCGCGAGCTGCTTGACGTCGAGTTCCGTGCCCTCTGGAAGGCGGGGCGGTCCAACGTAGAATTCGAGATCCAAGGCGGCGCACACCTCCGCCAGGCGACGGCTGCTTGGCGGGCGGCCTTCAAGAATGTAGCGGATTGCATTGACGGACCAGCCATTATCCTTGGCTAGTCGGCTTGGGTTTGTGCCTTTCTGTTTGATCGCCTCCTCGACGGCCGCTACAATCTCCGAACTATTCATGACTCTAGATGAGTATAGTCCGAGTTCACACCATTTCTAGAAAAAACTCTATGGATAGCAGGGGCGGGACTTAACTTGCGATTGGCGTTCGACGGTTCAGCGACAACCTTCTCCGCAGGGCTTCGTTACACTCTGGCAATGGAATACCAAGCGATCGACTTCGGCGTCCGCGATCAAGTCGCGCACGTCGTGCTGGACCGCCCGTATCAAGCCAACGTGATCAACGCCGATGTCGCCAAGGAACTGCTGGCAGCGGCGATCGAATGCGATGAAAACCCGAATGTCAGGGCGGTCTTGATTCGAGGCGAGGGCCCGATGTTTAGCGGAGGGGGCGACCTCAAGTCCTTTGCAAAGAAAGGCAGTGCGCTGCCCGCGTACCTGAAAGAGACGACTACCTTCCTGCACGGAGCGATTTCGAGGTTCGCAAGGCAGTCCGCTCCTACCGTGTGCGCGGTGCACGGATTCGCAGCCGGTGGCGGCTTCAGCCTCGCAATTGCGAGCGACTTAGTTGTCGCAGCGGAATCGGCGAAGTTCACAATGGCGTACACGAAGGCTGGCTTGACGCCGGACGGCTCCTCAACGTATTTCTTGGCCCGCTCGATTGGACTTCAACGCGCGATGGACATGGCTCTGACGAATCGAGTGCTGACAGCGGCAGAAGCGCTTCAATGGGGATTGATATCTCGCGTGGCCGCGGACCACGAACTGGTCGAAGCTGCCGAGGAACTCGCGCGCAGGCTTGCATCGGGAGCGACATGGGCACTGGGCACCGCGAAAGGGCTGCTGCATCGCGGTTTGACCGAGTCGTTGGAAACACAGATGGAACTAGAGACGCGCGCGATTGCCGACGCTGTGAGGACCGCGGACGGGCGCGAAGGAATCAGCGCGTTTCTGGAGAAGCGCAGGCCCAGCTTCGTCGGGCACTAGACCCCCGGCCAGAAAATCAAGCCGTCGGAGGGGCGGCAGGCCTCCCGAACTGCGCGCGCAGGACTTCGATCCTAGGTCTGGCGCAGCACCCCTCGATATGATCGTTCACCAGCCCCATTGCTTCCATGAAGGCGTACGCGGTGGTTGGTCCGACGAATCGCCATCCGCGCTTCTTGAGTTCCTTCGACAGGGCCGTCGATTCGGGCGACGTTGTGAGCGCCCGCAGGGTCTCGTAATCCATGCGGTCCGGCCGCGATGCCTCGTCGGGCTCCCACTTCCAGAAGAACGACGCCAGGGAACCGCACCGACATGCCATCTCGCACGCCTTCTGGGCGTTGTTAATGGTAGCTTCAATCTTGCCCCTGTGCCGCACGATGCCGGGATCGAGCAGGAGCCTTCCGACGTCGCGCTCGGTGAACGTCGCGACCCTCTCGAAATCGAATCCCTCGAACGCCTCGCGGAAGTTCTCGCGTTTGCGGAGGATCGTCAGCCAGGACAACCCGGACTGGAATCCTTCCAAGCAGATCTTCTCGAAGAGAACGCGGTCGTCGGCTACGGGAACGCCCCATTCTCCGTCATGATAGGAGGTGTAGTCGGGGTGGGATCCCGCCCAGAAGCAGCGTTGCTTGCCATCGGCTCCCAGAACGAGGCCTGGTGCGGGAGGGGGCTTAGCTGGGACTGAATCCATGGCGATTCGAGATCCATCGTAGAACGGCATCGACGACGGTGCTGTGGATTGCATCGAGAGCGGGCGTGCACCTGGCGCTCGGGCTGATACGATTTTGGCGATGTCGTCTTGCATCGGGGCAGGCGCTAAGCCCTTTCGGAATCGGCCCGGTCCTTCGAAGTCAATTCAGGGCAGCGGTGCTCGAGCACTGATGTTCCCTCTTGTTGTCCTGCTCGCTCTAGCAGCAGGCTGTACAAGATGGTCGTCCGGCATTCCGAGCGGCTTGGATGTCGTAGAGGGACCGGTCAATGGTGCGGCCATCGAACGTGATGGGTTCGGAATCGCGTTCTACGGCGACCCCGAAGGTACGTTCGACAGCATCGAAAAGGTCTTTCTCACCCATCACAGGAGGGATGTCGTGTGGGCCGCGCTGGGCTTGGCCAGCCACGGCGCCCGAGTTGTCGCTCCGGCCGCCGAACTTCCGGTCATCAGCAACGCAGCTGGATTCTGGGACGAGTTTCAGGGCATTCGATTCCACGACTACGCTCAGCAGTCCACCAAGGTGCTTGCAGAGAACCTGGAAGTGCAGGAGCCCGCGCGGGGAGGGCGATCCATCGAATGGAGAGGATTGACGATTGACGTGCTGGACACGCCGGGCTTTACGCGCGGTGCCGTTTCCTACGTCGTCGAGTTGCAAGGAACCCGCGTTGCCTTTACCGGAGACCTCATCTATGCGGGGGGGAGGGTTCTGGATGTCTACAGCTTGCAAGACTCGATCGAGGAGACGAAGACACGGGGATACCACGGGTACGCCGCTCGAGCGGCCGATCTCATGCAGAGCTTGGGCAAGGTCGCAGCGGCTGATCCCGACATCATCGTGCCCGCCCGAGGCCCGGTGATTCTCGATCCGGCGAAGGATATCGATCTACTCCTCGACAGGATCCAGCGACTGTTCCTCGCTTACTTCCGGACCGACGCCCTGCGCTGGTACTGGGGCGAAGAGAACCTAAGGAAACGCGCCCGCAGGATCCTCGGGGACACGCCGGTGGAATGGATGCCGATGGCGGTGAAGCTGCGGCAGACGCCGCCGCGATGGTGGCACAAGTTCGGCACGTCGCGACTCCTAGTCTCCGACACAAAGGCTGCCTTTCTGATCGACTGCGGCAGCGAGGACGTGATGCGGCAAGTCCGGCGGCTGAAGCGCCGACGTGTGTTCGACAGGCTAGAGGGGATCTTCGTCACGCACTTCCACGACGATCACACCGAATTCGTCCAGGCCATGGCGGAGGAGGAAGGTGCCCCGGTCTACGCGGGCAAGGAACTCCAGGACATCCTTCAGAATCCGGATGCGTACCGCATGCCGGCCATGACATTCAACCCAATCAGGCCAGTGCAGGCTTTCTCGGAGGACCAGACCCTGCGCTGGCACGAATTCGAGTTTCGGTACACGTACTTCCCGGGACAGGCGATCTACCACGGCGGGCTCGACGTGCGACGCGACAACGGGGAGCGATACTTCTTTATCGGTGATTCGTTCAGCCCGTCGGGCCTCGACGACTATTGCCTGCTCAACCGCCACCTACTGCATCCGTCGACTGGGCATTTCCGCTGCCTCGACAAGATTGAGGCCATGGAAGGCGACTATTGGCTCGTCAACCAGCACATTGAGGAGGTCTTCCGGTACGACAGCGAGCAGCTATCAACCATGCGCGATGTGCTCGAGGAGAAGAAGCGGGTTATCGCCGAGCTGGTTCCCTGGGAGGATCCCAACTTTGGGGTCGACGAGCAGTGGTCGCGATTCTATCCGTACGGCGTCCAGGCGGAGCAGGGAAGCGAATCCGATCTCTACGCGGTGGTCCTGAACCACTTGCCGGAGGCCGAGACCTTCCGGATCCGTCCCCGCGTTCCCAAGGGGTGGAAGTGCATCCCGGCGTACGCCGAGCTCCATGTCGACGCGAGGCAGGAAGGCCGCATTCGCTTTCAGATAACTCCGGGACGGGACGCGTCCGGCCTCAGCGTAGTAACCGCTGATGTATCGTTCCGCGAGCATGACCTGAGGCAATGGATGGAGGCGATGGTCGTCGTCCGTCCTTAGACAGACGGGCTCGACTAGATTTGCCTTTGAGCTGCTGGAGCACGGGGCGGCTCCGGCACACGAGCGAGCCCACAGCGAACCCTCTAGCGAATCGCTCACCAAGCGTAGAGACCGGCGGGCCTGCCGGTCAAGGCAGTAGAGCCGAGCGCATCGCGGTTCGACGCGAGGGCGGGATAGGCCCCGCCAAATTTGTACTGAACCCTAGAACGGCGGGTGTCGAACGAACCCCCTTCTTACTCGTGGCCCCGGCCGGTTCCATGTCTGGTGCGGAGGGATTGGTTGCTTTGGCGGACCCTCTCGACGAGCCTGAACAGTGCTGGTTGTATGTTCCGGGCTAGGACGCCGGTTGAATCTCAACTCACCGTTGATGGCTCACGCCTGCAAGCCCGGAGCGGCTGACAAGCTCGTTGCCATCGACCATCCTGAGCGAGGCCAACTCTGAATGAAGGCGTACGATCGTTGCGCTACGCTCGAATCTGCCCGGCCCAGCGTAGAGGTCTTCCCCAAGCAATGCGGCTCGACGGGCCTTCAACGGTTCCTGTTTGAGCTGGACGGTCGAATCCGGCTTGCTGGCAGCGAGGCGTGTTTGACGGTTGCCAATGAGGATCGCATCCACCAGGTGGGCCTAGCCACCACCCAAAGGATCTGGCACTGGAGGCCTGCAACACGGCTAGTTCCTCTCTTTCGGCTTGGACAATTCCGGGATCGGACTGATTGAGGTCGAGTCTTGTCCAAGGATCTCTGTCAGAGGGGCGAGTTCGCTCCCGGACAAGGGTGCTAGATTCTTTAGCGGCTCGCGGCGAGGCCACGCGAGGTGCGTCCCGAACCCGAGTGAATTGATGGCTGCTGCACCGCTCCGAGCGGGGGGGATCTTCGTGGCTGAGGAGTTTGAGGAGGGTCGCGGACGGACCCCGGCACAATGCCAATCCGATCCCCCGCGGCCATCGGGCTCCGCTGGAGTTCGGGGTAGTGTGGAAACCGCTGGTTTGGTCGCCTTCGCTGGGGGTTTTGATATCGTGTTCTCGCAAGTGCCGGAGTTGCGAGTGAGAGTGAAAGGGCTGTGGGTCTATGACTAGGAGAATCGCTCTGTTGGCAGTGGTCTGCGCCTGGACGGTCCAAGCGAGCGGTTCCGGGGAAGGCCATTGGAAGGAAGGCCTGCGGCTGTATGTCTCCGAGGACTTCCGCCAGGCTCAGGGGGCATTCGAGCAGGCTGTCGAGAAAGATCCTGAAAATTCAACCTATGCCCTTTAGCTGGCCCTTGCCATGGGTCGCCGTGCCGAGACCATGACTGGATTGCGCAAGCTCGCCGCAGTGCCCTTGGTGAAGCGGATGCGGCGGGAATTTGAGCGAGCCATCGAGTTGGATGGATCGAATCTTGACGCCTATGACTCGCTCGTAATGTTTCACTTGGACGCCCCTTCACTTGTGGGAGGCAGCAAGGCCGAAGCCAGAGAACTGGCCAGCCAGATGCAGAAAGTGGATCCGGCTCGCGGGGCGCTGGCTTTAGCGGTCTGCTACGAGTTTGCGAGCGAGTTCGAAAGTGCTGGGGAGCAGTACGTGCTGGCGCGGCAACTCGATCCAGAAGCGGTCCGGTATTTGCTGAGCCACGCAGGTTTCCTGTTCAGGCGTAGTGCGTTCAAAGAGAGCGACGAACTATTTGACATGGCATTTTCCCGGGATCCGGACAACCCCAAGTTGTGGCGAGCTGCCGCAACCGCATGGGTCGCCGCGAAGCGGGAGGACCGCTATCCGAGAGCGCGTCAACTCATTGAGCGATATCTGGAAACGCCGGACCAAGATCCGAACCAAGATCCGGTATCCGAGCTACGCAAGCTCTTGAAGAAGCTATAAGAGGCAATTCACCTACAGCGGCAGGTAGTATGTTGCCGTCGAAGTAGCGGTGGAAGAAACGCCCCTTCTGGCGGCTGTGCAGCGGGTCGTCGGCTGCGCCCGCGTCCAGCACGATCTCCTCCGACGCCTCGGCATGGCTGTCCAGGAACAGCGCCACCAGCGGCGCGTCGAGCCGGTTGAGCGTGCTGAAGCCGGCCCAGGGGATGGCCCCGATCGCGCTCGCGCTCGCGGCTCCTCCCGCTGAGGTCGTCGTGGCCCAAGGCGAGCGCGAGCAGGCTGTCGTCGCGCAGGCGACCATGGCCGCTGATGTCCTCATTGCCGAGCACGAGTCTGAACAGGTGCTGGACCAGCAGGCGCTCGAGGAAATACTCGCACCTGATCGACAAGACTGGCGTCTAGCCGCTGGGTCAGGCCGATGCGCTGTTCGACGGCCGGCAGCAGGGTGCCGCCATCGGAGGACATGCGGCTGCCATCAAAGCGGGCATGCACTTTCCGGCAGTCGTGATCGGCCACAAAGATTGAGATACAGTGTGTCGGCAGGAGATGTGTTGATTGGTAGCACCTAACCTATTGATCACAAGCATGTTATTAAGAATTCACACTCCATGTCGAACACTTTGGTGAGATATTGTGATTAGGGCGGTGCTCAAGTGAACGGCTTCGAGCAGTCACGTTGAGTGGACCGGGGCTAGAAGAAGTAGATCGCCAGTTCGTCGTCCTCGAGCGCTGCGTCACCAACGGCTTCGTCGAGTTGCTGCCTAATCCTCGCGATCACGGCATCCGGAATTCCGCCGAGGCGGATGACGCGCTTGCGTTCGAGCAAGTCGTCCGCCTCGACCGACTTCAACGTTTCATCGCGCACGCTGTCGGCTCTCCGCTTGTGGAGCAATACGGTCCGAAAACCAAGTTGGCGCAGTCTCTCGACGTCCACGACCGCCGTGGGAGCGGGAATCCCAGCAAGTTGCATCAGCGCAGGTTCGGTGTCGATTTGCTCGGCTATCTCCGGCGGATAGCTAGAGAGATAGCCGCCTGAGATCGGCCTTCCGTGAACGGTTTGGTTCACCATGTTCTGCACTGTTCGATTCCGCTGGTGAAACGGGATGTCGAGCACTGCGCCCGGCCGCAACGCGACTTGTTGCAACAGCGGAGAAAGCTCGACCTTCCGCATGGGGAACGGCAGCCAGCTGTACTCTGCCAGCAGGATGAGCGCCGCAACTGGCAATGCCCAACTCGGCTTATGGCGCAAAGAGTTCCATCCGTATCCGGCAAGCACCGACAGGCCGAGGCCCGCCAGCAGCAGGAACCGGTTTGCAACCCGCAGGTTCTCGAGCAGAGGGACGAATCGGAACGAGGCGAACGGTAAGACGAACGAATCGTATCGTGTGCCGTTCCACAAGAGATCGGCCCCTAGCGCCAGAATCAGGCCTCCTCCAAAGACGGCCAGCCAGCCGGCCGTGCGACGGCCTCCACGCCAGACCGCGAGCGCCGCAAGAGCTGAGGGGACGACACCTAGATAGCAGACAAAGCCAGAGGCTTGGTATGCGCGTTCTAGGTACCTCGATTGGATCAGTTGTCCCAAGAAGGGGTTCGCGTATGTCGGCGTGAACAGGTAGCTCGCGTCGATCCCGCGACTGACGGCTCCCTTGAGGTAGTGCTGGCTACCTTCTGCAATCAAGGCGACCATTGGGGCGAGTACCGGCAAAATGATGAGGATCGCAAGCGTCGCGGCCATGCCGATGTCGCGACACACGACCTGCCATTGCCGGCGATTCCGCCAAGCGAGCCAAGCCACCCAAGGGGCTGCCACGAGCGCGAGTTTCAGTCCAAGGTGCCAGCCGCAAAGGGCGTTCAGCCCGAAGCAGGCTCCGAAGGCGACTGCGTCTGTCGTCCGGAGGGACTTGCTCCAACGCACCAGATAGAAGAGAGCAAGCGGAATGAACTGTGCGGAGAAGAGATTGAGGTGCTCTAGCGTCTGCTCGATCGTTTGCGGGAAGTACGCGAAGACCAGCCCGGCAAGAAATCCAGCTGCGGCGTTGCCCGTCAGTTCACGAACCAGGAGGTACGTGCCGAACCCGGAGAGCGTGAGGGCGAAGAGCAAGCAGAAGTTGTAGGCGGCGGCTTCGCCAAATAGAAGGTTCACCGGCATGGCGAAGATCTGGTTGAACGGCGAGTGCGTGTGAAAGACCAGTTCCGTGCCGGAGGGATGGAAGAGCATGGGCGAGTGCAGGGGATTGAGCCCCTCGAGCAGGCACTGCTTCCACCACCAGAAGTTCCAGTAGTTCTGCCACAAGTCGCCGGCGCCCGCGGGCAGGGAAGTGCGCCATGACACCACCAGCGGAAACGTCATCAGTAGCGTCACGGCGAAGTACAGCCCAAGGACGGAGCCTCGGCTGTCTAGCAGCGTGGACGCTGGGTCTAGCTTGCGTTTCGATTCGCCAGTAACCATCGGCCTCATCGCGGCGAAGCGGCCGGAACAGCCACCTAGCGCACTCCTTATGCATAGCACCCCGGTTCCGGATGTTCCGGTCCCATTCTCTCGCTACGTTCGAGTGATTCCTCTTCCTGGGGCCGAGGGTGTTGGCTATGGGTGCATTCGAACCCTCAGTTGTTGGAGAATCTCGAACCATTGTTCGACCGAAGACGAAGTGCGGTCGGAGGACCCCGGCATCTACCGCCAAGTGCGCGAGCAAACGCGCATCCCGCTGGCAGTCGGAGAGCCGTATGGCGATCGATGGGATAGCAATGAACGAATCGAGAATCACCTCATTGACAACGACCGCGTGACGATTCCGTACGCCGGAGGCATCACCGAACATGTCAAGCTCCCGGCCGTGTGCGAGACCCACTACGTGGGCTTGATCCCACACAACGGCCCAATATCAGAATTGGCCTTGGTCCACGTGTGCGGGTCCTCTGGCGGGCCAGCCTTGAAGGAAATGCGCCGAGGCGGCTGGAAGCAATTCCCCTGGTCGCCGCAAGACCACGACCTCCGCGACGGCATAGCTGTGGGCAAACGATCGGCCAGGGCTGGGCGTCGAGTTCGATCCAAGCTAGGCGACGCGTATCGCGGAGGTAACCGGTGAGCCAGCGACCCCAGCATGTTCGTCGGGCCGGGCGGTTCGTTGACGAACTGGAAAAGCCTCTTGTGTTTCTGCTCGGCAGGGTCGTGAATACCTCTTGGGCGATATTTTGGGGTGACGCTCGGGCATGACGAACATCTAGCGGCCGCTGGTCTCTTACACCTGCCAGCCAAGATACCGGAATGCCAACCAATATGCCGAGGTGTTTCTGGGGCTGGGCCCGGTCAGCTACACTACTCGAAACCGAAACAACAAGTACTTCAGTCCGTGAAGGACGGACCGTGGAGTGGACCCGCCTCGAACACGGTCCCGGAAAGCGGAGCAGCCAGGTTCTGGATAGAAGGCCATTGCTGTACGAGCAACTCAGGCGTTACGCTGCTGGCTAACGCGCAACTAAGTCCGCACCCGAGAAGTGGTTCGTGCCGACAGAGAAGGAAACCCGCCCGATGAGTACCAGAGCTTCACTAGTCCTGGCGGCCATGGCCTTGGCCTGCGGAGGAGAACGGCCGTCATCCGAACCCGAGCGGCCAAACATCGTCTTCATCATGGTCGACGACATGGGCTGGGCCGATCTAGGTTCATACGGCTCGAAGGCGATCCAAACTCCAAATTTGGACCGCCTGGCGAGCGAGGGCATGCGCTTTACTGACGCCTACGCGGGCCACACTGTGTGTGCCCCGTCTCGCTGTGCACTGATGACCGGAAAGCACACCGGGCACACGACTGTCCGAGCCAACGCGGGGACCGCCCCCATCCGAGATTCCGACGTCACCGTCGCCGAGGTGCTTAAACAAGCCGGCTACGCGACCGGGGGCTTCGGAAAGTGGGGGCTTGGCGTCATGGGTTCCGCGGGGGCGGCCGAACGACAAGGATTCGACACGTTCTTCGGCTACTACCACCAAGTTCACGCCCACACCTACTACCCGCCATTTCTCGTCGAAAACGGAAAGCCGTTCCTCTTGCGTGGCAACGCCGAGATCTACGGACTGGAACCGGAGGACCTTTCGGAGGATCTGGCCAGCCTGAATGCCTACAAGCAAATGAGTCCGAAAGGGCCGTTCGTACCGCGAACGACACCGGACGGCGAGTACCAGTTCTCCCACGACCTCGTATTCGAGAGAACTCTAGAGTTCATCCACGAGAATCGAGACCGGCCGTTCTTCTGTTACGCTCCGTGGACGCCACCTCATAGCTTCTATCACCTCCCCGACGACGATCCCGCCGCCCAGCTCTACAGAGACAAGCCCTGGTCAGATCGGGCCAAGGTTCACGCAGCGTTCGTGAGTATGGCGGACCGCCAGGTTGGCGAGCTCATGAAGCTGCTCGAAGAGCTCGGAATCGCCGGCAACACGGCAGTTTTCTTCATGTCCGATAACGGGGCTTCGAACCGGTTCGAAGGAGAGCTTGATTCCAGCGGGCCGTTGCGCGGAGCAAAGCGATCAATGCACGATGGCGGGATTCGCTCGCCGCTGATCGCGCATTGGCCTGGAAAAATCGCCGCGGGCGTGGTCAGCGACCACGTCACCTACACGCCGGATATGATGCCCACTCTGGCCGAGTTGGCCCGCGCCGAAGACTTCGTCCCCGAGGACATCGACGGGGTATCGATCATACCGACCTTGCTTGGGAACGCGGCGGAGCAGAAGCGCCACGAGTATCTCTACTGGGAGTGGGATCGAGGCGGGCTCCAGCGGGCCGCCCGTCATGGGCGATGGAAGCTGGTTTCCGACGGACAGGGCGAGTGGCAGGTATTCGACCTCGAGACGGACCTTTCGGAGTCGAACGATGTCGCTTCGCAACACCGGGACTTGATTGCGAACGTCGAGGAGTGGATCAAAGCGAATCGCACGGTTCCCGACTAACGTACTGTATCGGAAGTTCGAATGCAGTAACTTTTGAGCGATTCTAGGATGTCGGCGGCGACGATGGGGGCGAACCAGTTGCGGCTGTACTGGGCGCTGTTCGCGGGGCGCTGCTGGAGGTGCTGCGGCAGCGCGGGCTGGCGGGGACGGAGCTGGCGCGGGCGCGGTTCGGAACGAGTCGGACTTCCGCATCGAGCACCTGCGAGCGACGAGGCCGGAAGATGCAGGGCCCCGCCTCGCTCGGATCATCGATCCCGACGCGTCCGTCTGGAAGCATTATGAGGGGATGGCATGGAAGAGGATGCAGGATCTGGACCGGGACGCTTCAGAGGAACTCACGATCGGCGAGTACCGAAGAAGTTCCCTAGGTGGCTTGCAGAAAGCCATGCGGGGCCTTTTCGCCCTTACTATGGATGTGCTTGTGCCGGAGAACCCGAACGGCATCGGAATCATCAAGGTTGTCAGCGGTGGTTGGAAATCGAGATACGACAGGGTGACGGACGGCTTTTCCAGTCCATACACCGATCACGGATATACCGTCTTCGCTGTCTTTCATGGATCTCAGCCGCGCTACAAGGTCCGCGACATCATGGGCTTCATGCACCGTGCCGTGCCATTCATTCGCACGAATGCCGACCGCCTGAACGGCGATCCGGACCGAATCGGAGTCACTGGCAACAGCGCAGGAGGGCACCTGAGCCTGATCCTGGCGATCACCGGAGGCCCAGGGGACCCCGAGGCCGACGATCCCATCGACCGCGCCAGCAGCGCGGTCCGAGGCTGTAGGCGTTTTCTATCCTCCGACGGACTACTTGAACTGGGCGGAGCCAGGAGACGACGCGGTCGGAATCGGCAAGCAGGCTAGGTGGCAGCCTGCCTTTGGCGACGAGTCGAAGACCGCCGAAGGCCGTCAGATTCTCGGTCGAGCCATGTCATCGATCTACCACATCAGCGAGCAGACGCCCCCGATATCGATCATCCATGGCGACGCCGACCCGACCGCACCCCTGTTCCAGTCGCAGAGCTTCAGGAAGATCGCCGAGTCGAAGGGAGTTGCCATTGAGTTGGTGATTGAGAAACGCGCCAATCACGGCTGGCCCAACAAAGAGGCTGAACTGGTTCGGTCGCATCGTCGCCGCCGAGATGCGGTCCGCGAACAGGTCCAGCTGCTGCTCCTTGATCCGGTTCTCCATCTCCCCCCGCGCGCAGTACAGCTGCTCGTACAAGGGCCGGTCCCGATCCGCCCCCGCTCCAGGCTGGTCATCTCGAAACGCTGGTTGTCCCCGCGCACTCCGCCCGGGAGCCACTCGGCCTTGCCCGCCACCCGCCGCTTGCGGCTCCAGCTCGCCAGCGTCCGGTAGCGGAAATCCCGGTATCGCCGCGACGCCCGCCCGCTGGCCATCCCGGACCTGAAGCAAGAGAGACAGCCCAACCGAGGACTCGTATCATGGACCGCCCGAGTCGGCGGCAAGCTCAAGGCACCATGGAATGGATCCAAGAGACTGGCCGACCCGACTTGGGGATTGCACAGGATCGCCTGTCTCCAAACAATCCGCAAGCGATAGTTCTGCAAGCACCTCGCGCTTGACCGGAGCAATCCACCTACCAGCTCATTGGACAGGAGGTGGTTCAGCGGTAGCTGGCGGGACCGGCATTTCAATCGCAGCCGCGGATTTGGCTAGCCGGACAAGATTGATGAATTCGGTGCGATAGCCGAAGTGGTCCTCACCCTTCGCGCTCGTGGCCAGAGCAATCACCTCGTCATGGCCAAAGTTGCCGGTGTAGCGCCCCCCGCGAAGAAGCTGTCCGAATCCGGCGACCGCCACGGAGAATCGGGCTTCTTGGGAGACGGTACCGGTTTCGGCTATTCCGTCAGCCGGGCGTATCGGTCGAGTGATCAGTTCGCTGGTGTCGCTATCCGGAGCCTTGAAACGGATCTGGAGAAACGCATACTCATCTGAGAAGGAACTGTCAGGCAAGGGGGCCTCTTGTTGATAGCGAAGCTTTCCTACGCGCTCGGCTCCCGACCCTGCCAGCGTCAGCTCATAGATCGCAGTCACCGTGTGGCCAGATCCGATTTCCCCTGCGTCGACCTTGTCGTTGCGGAAGTCCTCCCGTGCAAGCATGCGGGACTCGTAGCCGATCAACCGATACTCTTGGACCAGCGCGGGGTTGAACTCGATCTGAATCTTGACGTCCTTGGCAATCGGGAACAATGTCGAGGTAGCTTCCTCGACCAGCACCTTGCGAGCTTCCAGGAGGTTGTCGATATAGGCGGCATGGCCGTTACCGCTCTGGGCAAGGGCCTGCATCAAGACGTCGTTGTAGTTACCCCGGCCGAAACCGAGTACTGACAGGAACACCCCGCTTGCGCGCTTGCGCTCGATGAAACTCTTGAGCTCTTCCCTGTCGGTGATTCCGACATTGAAATCACCGTCTGTGGCGAGAATCACACGATTGACGCCCTCCTTGGCAAGATTCCGCTCAGCCAACAGATAGGCTTGGCGGAGCCCTTCCCCTCCGGCGGTCGACCCGCTCGCGCGGAGGCGTTCGAGGCTCGCGAGGATCGCGCCCCGCTCAACGGCCTTGGTCGGTTCCAGGACGACGCCCGCCGAACCCGCGTAAGTGACAATCGCCACCGCGTCATCCGGTGCAAGCGCATCGAGCAGGAGCTTGAATGAGTTGACCAGAAGCGGCAGTTTGTTCTGTGCTCGCATCGATCCGGAGGTGTCGATCAGAAAAACCAGGTTCGCAGGCAACGGCCGTTCCGGTTCCAACTCGTAGCCCCTGATTCCAACGTGCAGGAGCCGGGTGCCAGAATTCCACGGTGTGGGCATCAGCGAAACGTTGGCCGAGAACGGCGTTGCGCGATTTTCGGGGGTTGGGTAGTCGTACGGGAAGTAGTTGACCAGCTCCTCCACCCGCACGGCGTTCTTCTGGGGCAGAGCGCCTCGTTGGAGCGACGCACGCATAAAGCTATACGAGGCAGTGTCTACGTCAATCGAAAACGTCGAGACGGGATTTTCGGCTACCACGCTCACTGGATTCTCTGGGAGGTTGGTGAAGCGATCTCTGCCTCGATCGCGGGAGCGCCAAACAGGGGTCTCCAGACGAGGCATCGGGGACACAAAGGAGCCCAAGGTGCCCCCAACCGTGCGTGGCGGTCTTCGACCGCTGGCCGCACGGACTACTCGAAAGGATTCCTTGAGTTCGACTGGTCTCTTGGCGGTCAATTCTCCCGCTGGTTCCTTGGCAGTTGCTTCTGTGGCTGCTTCGACCTTCGGCTTCGTTGGAGTCTGAACCGCCGGCGGCTGAATCTCGGAACTACATGCGGTGGCCGCGAGCAGTGCAAGAAAGCAGAGTGCAACTGGGCTCGATTGCATTGCGGAGGCCACCCCTACTCTGCCCCGACAGAAGATCATCCAAACCCGCCTTGTGGAAGAGCGTGTTGCGGCTGGCTTCCTCGTCTGTGCCTGAGACGACACAGAAGACTTGTGAATGGAGCTGTCTTGGCATAGGAAGCAGAGACTTGAAGCGGAGGACCGGTATCTCCTAGCCGAGTCCCCTTCCAAAAGCAGTTCTGGGCGTCTCATACCCCCATAGACACTCCAAGGCCGGAAACCGTTCCGCACGAAGACACGATTTAGTTGCTACGGACTCGGCGTATGGTGCCCGCTCTTCGACAACCCACTTGACAAAGTGGATTTTCACCGATCGATCCGGCGGCATCGACCGGAGCGCGAGTGAGGTGTGGAGACTGTGCCGGGACTCGGAGCCCACAAGGACGGCCTTCCATGGGCCTTCGAACGGTTTCTCGGCCTCAACCAGCCAACGGGACTGGGGAGGTCCCGCAGCACGCGGTTACGGGTTATGAGGCTCTCCGAGCAGCGTGAGATCCAGACCGGGGAACTGTGCAAACGCCTCATCGGTAGTGACCAGTTCGTAGCCTCCAGCCAGTGCAAAGCCTGCCAAGTACGCATCCATCCACAGTTTGGGAGACGCGCTGTCTCGCACTGCGAACGCCTTCCAGCGAATCTCGAGCCGGGACGGTTCCTCAGACTGCAGCGCAACCCTGTCGTCAGCCAGGAGTTGGTCGTAGATTCCCCACGCTTGCCGGTTGGTGAGCGGGGAGTTCCCGTAGGGACGCATGACCGCCGAAGTGGTCAGCAAGCGGAGAAGCGACTGCTGCGTTGCCCGGCAAAAGCAGACCGCCGCGGGCGTCTCGACGCTGTCGAACCATTCCTGGACGGCGCGATGGTGTCCGTGCCGGGAAAGGACGAGGGCCAGCCAAACGTTGCTATCGCAGAGCACCATGGTCGGCAGCCTCTCCCTCAATCAGAATCTGGGCGGCTCGCTCCGGAGTAATCTCTTCGCCCGGCCGGGCTGCGTGGGCGCACTGCACCAAGGGAAGTCGAACACGCCTACGCACCGCCGGCCTCTGAGCGGACACCGCTGACAGCCCGAGTCGAAGCAGTTCGGCAACCAATTCCCGGAGCTTTAGATTCTCCTCGGCCGCTCGGACCCTGACCGCGCGCATTAGTTCGTCAGGTAAGTCGAGGGTCGTCTTCATAGAAGGATTATGCCATAATTATGGTATTCCATCTATTCCTGATCCAGTAGAGCAAGCTGTGTGGCTAGCCCGAATCGCTCACCAAGTGTAGGTAGCTTCTGTCTTGGGCGTCTTGGGCCCAAAACGCGGGCGGTCGGGGGCTGGTCTGCAGTTGGATTCCCAGCCCGGCCGCGCGGGAATCCCCTCTCGTAGCCACATCTCCCGGCCAGCGGATGGCCCCGTTCGCGCGCGCACGCGACATTCGCCGCTGAGGTCGTCGCTGCCCACGGCGAGCGCGAGCAGGCTGTCGTCGCGCAGGCGGTCATCGTCGTTTAGTGGTGTGTTCCCGCTCATGTTGAGCTTGCTCGGCAACCCATTGACAAGACAGCAGTTGCCGGACGCAAACTCAACATAATTCGGTTCTCGTAGTCTCGTGACCGGCGTCGCACTCGACGCCAGTTCCTACCAAGGAGGTCACGATGATCAAAGGAGTATTCCCTCAGGCGCATCTCAGCCTGACTTCACTACCGCTGCTTGGCCGTCTCCTGAAGGGGTTCGCCGTTTGGCTCTTCGCCAAGGGATACCCCCGGGACTCCGTCCGCCGCCGGATTCGCAGGGCACCCGACTTCGAAACGGTGCTGAGGCGCCACGGCGACTTCGATGCGAACCGCCTCACCAAGGGCCAGTTGCTGGCTCTTGGCCAGCCCTGCGCGCGGGATGACGTTCGCTTGAGTTTCTTGGTGCGGTCCTTGGCGGACAATCTCGGCGAACTGGGCTTGCTCGCTGCCCGTGTCCGCACTCCCAGCGATCGATGATCGACACCAATCGCGAGCAGTTACTCAATTTGCGGTGACTGGCAGCCTCAACGGTTCACTGGCACGTCTGCCTGCTGCTGGAACTGCGGGCATTCCTGGAATTCGATGACCGGGCGGAGGCGCTGCGCGAACTCAGCGCTCCCCGACTCGAGGAGTTTGTCAAGGTCATAGCGCCACGCTTCAGCCGGGCGGTCCTCTAGGGTGCCGTTTCGTCCATGCGTGTCTCCCTGTGCTTCTTGGCCAGTCGTGGCGAGGCGGCTCCCGGGCTGGACCGCAGCTTCTCCCTGCCGCTTGTGTACTCGGCCGAGCGGCTGCCCCGGGCCCTGCCGTGGGACACGGTCCGGGCGTTCCTCTCATCCATTGACCGAACCGCGCGGACCGGGCGGCGCGACTACGCCATGTTCCTGCTGGCCGCCACGTACGGCCTGCGCTGCAGCGAGATCGCCAGCCTGCGCCTCGACAACATTCGCTGGCAAGAGGAGGTGTTCCACATCCAACGACCGAAGGCGCGCACGCCGATCCACTTGCCTGTGACCAAGCAGGCCGGTGCCGCCCACTCGTTCCAAGAGAAGGATGTAGTCCGCTCTCTCTCGATTGATCGTGACGACAATTCCTTTGCATTCGCGCCTCTTGCTGATCGTCTTCATGATCTCGGCCGTCTGCGGCTTGGCACCGCCCTGTAGAGAACCGGCTCCGCCTCCCTCGTGAACCACATCGTTTCCCGACACCGACCAACTGGTGCTCTCCGTCACGAAAATGCGCGTCTGGCCGATCGCGCCGCCCGCCTGGGGCCACAGAACCGGCATCGCTACCACAATGACTGCCAACGTCAGTAGGCGAAACCCCTCTCGGGATTTCAGATGAAGGCCGCAACCGAAGCAACCCAGAACGGCATTGAGGAATTCAGCCTGTCTCACTATCGGTGCGAGACGAGTCCTGTTGCCGCATGGTTCCATGGCCGCGCGCTACGGTACGGTAGCGAGGCCCGTCTCACCCGCCAAGTCCACAAACCGATATTGCACTGCTCTGCGGCCTTCCGATCTGCGAAGGCATCCGCTGCCCCGAGAACAAACAACACACAGAACCCACAGTGGGTCGGCGACAGCATTGGTGTACACTTCGCAGTGATCGAGCCTACGCAGGGCGGAATGCGAAACGGGTGTTAGGCCAATGCGTCCGTATGCTGAGGCCCCACTTCGTGATCCCATGAAACTCCTCTTGGTTTCTGAGTGCGCGCCAAGCGGTAACGACCAGTTGAGCGACGGATATGAGACGGCAATGCTGAAGCGTTAGTACCGTGTTTCTACGTGAATCGCCAACCTCCCGGGGCATCGAAAGCCGGACTTGTCCCTGTGGGGGTTGAGCCGGGAGGTCATCTTCGTCCGGGTAAAGCGCTTGCGACAATAAGCGCATTCATAGATGTATCGCGGCCCGGTTGGCCAACTTGCCCGGCTGGGTCCACGTGGTGAGGCACGTCTCGGCTGCCGGGGCCGCGCTACCGGCGCTGACCGGGTTGTTCTCGGCGGGATGGCAGCGGTGCCCTGCCGGCTCAATTCCACCCCATAGGGCGGGACAAGACTTATTCATGACGCTCGACGTTCGCCAATCATTTCCTTTTCCCGGCGACGCTAAGCAATTACTTTGGCCGACACCTGATTGGCGACTTCGCTGTAGTAGACGTCGCTGCTGGAGCCGAAAGCAGTAAGTTGCTGGTCTTGGGAGGCTTTCTTAGCGAATCCTGGCAATTGGAGATGAGATACGAACAGATCTGGAGTTCGAAGGCCTCCCCTCCGGTTCGCACCGGCTCCAAAATGCCGTGCAGGAGCTACAACCGAGCCGTCGATAGGATGTCGCGGCTCGGCCACACGCGCAAAGAATTGCTCCTGGCAGCCGGATGGGCGGGCGCCGTTTCATTCCAAGGCTTGAATCGAGGGAGACGTGATGCTTGAAGTAAGTCCGAAATCCTGTTGTGAGGGCGTGATGGCCCCCCTGCTGCTGATGGGCCTGCTCGCGAACTATGGGTGCGAATCACCGCCGACACCGGCCTCCACCGCTATCATGTTCGAGGGCGCGCGGCTGATCGTTGGAGACGGCAGCCCGCCCATCGAGAACGCCGCCTTCGTCGTCGACGGCGGTCGGTTCGTCCAACTCGGCCCTGCCGCCGACCTGGAGGCGCCTGCTGGAGCGAAACGCGTGGACCTGATCGGGACGACCGTCATGCCCGCCATCATCGACACACACACTCACCTCCACCAGGAACGCGACGCCCTCATAGAAGACCTGCGGGCCAGAGCGCGGTACGGGGTGAGCGCCGCGATGAGCCTCGGGCGAGATACACGCGACCTGTCGATCCGCGAGGAAGAGACTCCCGGCGTGGCGCGCTTTCGCTCGGCCGGCGTCGGGATCACCTCTCCTGAACCTCGGCGTTCGGAGATTCCTTACTGGGTGACCACCGAAGACGAAGCCCGTCAGGCTGTGCGGGAGCAGGCGGCAAGAAACGTCGACTTCATCAAGATCTGGGTCGACTATCGCAATGGACAGTACAAGAAGCTGTCACCCGAGCTCTACGGAGCAATCATCGACGAGGCCCACGAGCACGGCATCCGCGTCACGGCCCAGATTTTCGCCCTCGAGGACGCGAAAGCGCTCTTGCGCGCCGGGATCGATGCTTTCGCTCACGGCGTGCGAGACGCGGATGTTGACGAGGACGTCATTGAGCTGTTTAAGGAGCGCGGGGACACCGTATTGGTGCCAAACCTCCCCAATCGCGGAGTGGCTACGGACTTGAGCTGGCTGAGCGGCTCCCTTGCGTCCGAGGAGTTGGCAGAGCTGCAAGCGGGGGTCGTAGACGACTCCGATCCGCAGGCCGCCTTTGCGATTCAGGCGAGAAATCTTGTGAGACTGAGCGCCGAGGGCGTCACCATCGCGCTAGGGACCGACGGCAACACGCCATGGGCGCCGCACGTCGAGATGGAAGACATGGTGGCAGCCAGCATGACGCCCGCCCAGGTCATCGTGGCCGCGACTCGCAATTCTGCGGGTTTGCTTCGCCTCGCCGACGTCGGGACTCTCGAGGTCGGAAAGCGTGCGGACTTCTTGGTGCTTGAGGCCAATCCGCTAGACAACATCACCAATTCGCGCCAAATCGTGAGCGTCTACTTGAGAGGGGAAGAAGTCGATCGATCCGACATAGCCCGATGACCTCTTTAGAAAGGGGCTTACATCGCAAAGTGACCATTTGCCGAAAAAATCGGTTTGAAGCGCCACCAGATGCCCCGGACCCGGCCGGAGCTCTTGCCGGGGCGCGGGGAGTCCAAACGATGTCAAGGCCCGCTGATGGCTGCGGCGTCATTGCGTAGAACCGCATGCAAAGCGACCTACGGTCACATTGCGAGGTAAGCCCCGAACATTGCCAATTCAAGGTCTTAGGGAATGGAGGCGCGGGTGGGAATCGAACCCACGAATAAAGGTCTTGCAGACCTTTCTGTGTCGACTTTCGATTCCCGCTGACCGATTGGAGGAAGATATCGGCATGCCCAACGCGTGCGCGCACCGGCCTACCCGAACCTGCTGGGGCAAGGGCATTCTTGCAGTGACGTGTCTGGCGGCTTCGCTGGCAATCAGCTCGGGCTGTTCAGCTGGCCGTGAGGCGACGCCGCCGAACTTCGTCGTCATATTCATTGACGACATGGGGTACGGGGATATCGGCCCGTTCGGCTCGACGTCGAACGACACGCCCCACTTGGACCGCATGGCAGAGGAAGGCATGAAGCTCACGTCATTCTATTCCGCGTCTCCGGTTTGCACCCCGTCGAGAGCTGCGCTCATGACGGGATCGTATCCAAAGCGCGTCGGCTTGGCAACCGGGCCGGTGATGGGCGTGCTTTGGCCCGGTGAGCCGTGGGGCCTGAACCCGGACGAGTTGACCGTCGCCGAGATCCTGCGAGAGCGAGGGTACGCGACAGGCTGCTTCGGCAAGTGGCACCTGGGCGACCAACCCGAGTTCCTCCCCGCCGAGCACGGATTCGACGAGTACTTCGGCATACCGTACTCGAATGACATGTGGCCTTTCCACAGCAGGGCGCGAGAAGGAGGTGTGTTCGACTTCCCTCCGCTTCCGATGATGCGGGGCACGGAAGTGATTGGGGAAATCGGAACAAGGAGGGGCCGTTCTTCGCGTACATCCCGCACGCGTTCATCCACCATCCACGGGCGGCTCGCGAATCCTTCATGGAACTGGCCGGAGAGACCCCGGATTCGATTGACTGGACCGTGATTACAACCGGAACCCAGCCCTGGCACTGCGATTCGGACGGCAATTGCGGCGCCGGCACCGAGAGCAAGGAGGCGTGGGACAACCTGGTCCGGCGGAGGACGAAGGCTCAAATCGAGGAAATCGACTGGAGTGTCGGAGCCGTTCTTGACGCGATTCGAGACTTGGGGCTCGGCGAGGACACGCTGGTTGTGTTCACTTCGGACAATGGAGGCGCGTCGGGAACCGTGAACGCTCCGCTGCGCGGGGGAAAGGGGACTACATGGGAAGGCGGCATGCGGGAACCGGCGCTCGCTTGGTGGCCGGGGACAGTGCCTGCCGGCTCCGCCAACGACGAAGTCGTCTCGACCATGGACCTGCTGCCGACTTTCGCGAAACTGGTCGGAGGTGCCGTTCCGCAGGATCGGGTCATCGACGGACGCGACATATCCGACATCCTGCTAGGCCGGTCGGACGCGAGGTCCCCGCACAAGGCGTCTTACTACTACCGTCGCCACAACTTGGAGGCAGTTCGTTCCGGCAGGTGGAAGCTCATGAGGCAGGGCGGGGAACTCTTCGACTTGGATGCGGACATTGGGGAGACTACCGACGTTTCCGGTTCACATCCCGATGTCGTCGAAGTCCTGTCGAAGTACTTTGACGAAGCAATCGCAGATCTCGGGGACGGTCCCGACAGCTGCCCTCGATGCCGCCCGGTCGGAGTGGTCGACAACCCCCGCCTGCTGCTCGCGCGTCCCGGGCCCGAGTGACCCAGGGGCGGTGCAAGGGAGCCAGCCCGGATGGGTTCTCGTCGGTTCCCGCAAGAACGGTGCGAGGCGAGTTTGGCAGCCCCGGAATCGGGCTAGTCGGTCTTGATGTCGAGACCTTGCTCGAACACGATATCCAACGGAATGCCCGCTTGCTCGATCCGGGCTAGATCCGATTGCAGCGACTCGCCTAGCTTTCCGAACTCGCCTATGAACCCCGTTGCGAACTCGTAGTCGCCATTGCCCTGCATGCGGAGGATCTCGCTCGACAGACCGTCAACCGCGCTCCGCATGTTCGTTGTGTCGATCCGGTAGGTCCCAGTATCGCCATCGCGGTAGAACGCATCGGCTCGCTCGAAGTAGTTGAAGCTCAAAGTGTTGGCGGTACCGTGCGCACTGGACGCGCCGAATCGGATCGAACGGAAAATGCCAGCTAGAAACGTGACGTAATTGCTCTCGAGAGCGCTCTCCGGCAGGTCGCCTGAATCTGTCAGCCGGCCGATGAGGTGCAAGCCTAGAATGTCGGCCTTGGCCTCTTCAAGCGCTGAACCCGCTTCCTTGAGTGCCGCTCTCACGGTTCCCGAGCCGTCGAGGGTGTTCTTGATGCCCAGACCGTGCGCCACTTCATGGAACATGGTGTTCCCGAAGAACGAGTCGAAATCTATCTTGGCCCTCTGGTCTTCCCCGACGAGTACCTCGGCGATGGGCAAGAGAATATTGTCGAACTTCGCGCGCATGGCGTTCTTGAGTTGCAGCCTGCGGGAGCCTTTCTTCAGTTGGACCTGCTCGTCGTTCGGCAAGTTGATGGCGATCGTCTTCGCGCCGGCGTTGCAATCGCCCGCGTAGTAGATCACGTCGTAGGCATTGAGCTGGGAGTCGCTGCCAGGCATCTCGGACTTGTATTCGGGCGGAACCGGAAGGCCTGCCTGCAGCGCCGGAAGCATGGAGGAGTACTTGTCCAGCCGGGCACTCCATTCCTTGTCCTTGATCAGCACATAGGCCTCGAAGGCCGTCTTGGAACCAAAGAGCTTGTCCTCGTACGACTCGATCGGACCGATAACTAGATCGATGGCATTGTCCCGCATGTCCATCCACGCAAAATCGCTCGGTTGGTAGTCGCTGGCCTCGAGAGCGGATGCCCGCATTTCGAGATAGCGCCGGAATCCCTCGTCCTCGGCCATGCCGGCAGCCTGGCGCAACAGGGCCGCCGCCTCGGCAAGTTCGCTCGCGAACGCTTGGTGATACGGCACGGCGATCAGGTCGCCCGTACCGTCTCGGCGGACTAGCGTGTACTGGCTTCGCAATTCCGGTTCCGATTTCGCGGCCTCCTCGAACTCCTCCTTGGACATGTCGGACGGATAGTAGTTCGCTCCGTCGGGCTTGGGCCCGAAGCCGGGCAGGAAAGGACGGTTGTTGCCGAGGCGGTCCCAAGGACCGTAGTTGATCTCGGCAAATCGGCGAGCGGCGGGGTCTTCGATTCCCGAGAGGAACTGATCCTTGTCGCCGAAGGCTTGCTGCCAGAACAGTCCGTCCATGACTTGGGCGGCCTCCGCCAGCAACGGCAGCATCGCACGCTGCCGCTCGGAAAGCCCGCTCAAGTCTGCCTCGAGCTTGACACGGACGTAGTCCTCAATCTTGGCCCCGTAGTTCATCCTTGAAAAGTCTGTTTCTGTTTCGATCGCGCCGCATCCGGCCAGCCCCGCAATGACCAAAGTTGTTGCTGCCCGGCGCATCGCTTCACTCTAGCGCAGCGGTTCGAATCCCCTAGGCCACGCGCTCGACTCTACCGCATCACACGGAAGGGATTGAATCCCGGTCCGTGCGCGATAGCGGGCGATTCGGCCAATGCCGGTTTTCGGCCGTTCACGTACAGCGCGCCGACCCGCTGCAGGCCCTCGCGCAGTGCCAGTTCGGCGGGCGGCTTGCCGGGCGAGATCGGGGAATCGTCGGGGATTCTGTCGGTGGCGACGGCCGTGAATCCGGCTTCGCGAAACGCGTCAGCCCATTGGTCGGAGTCGAGTCTGTGAAGTGCCAGCCCCATTTCAAGATCCCATCCCTCGGAGAACGGGTTCTCGCGGTAGTAGTTGATCAGAACGTGAAACGAACCGCCGTGCGCTGCAACTCGGTACATCTCGCCAGCAGCCAAACGCAAGTCAGTCCAGTAATATGCAGACTCGATGCTCAGAACATGGGTGAAGTAATTCTCCGCCCACGGGATCTCCTCGGCCGATGCGGGAGCGAACAGAACATTGTCCAGATCCTCGCATCGCTGCCTCGCGCGGCCAATCATTTCGCCCGACACGTCGATGCCGACGAAGGCGCCCTCGGCAAGGCGCTCCGAGAGGATACGGGCTGTCCAGCCATCGCCGCAGCCAACGTCCAAGACGCGGGAGTCGCCGGCCATGCGAACCCTCTCAAGCATGAGATCGGCTAGACGCTTGTGCCTCCGCTCCATTCCGTCGGCCTTGCCAGTTCGGACCCATTCGTCAAAGGTGTCCTTGACCGCGTCCGTTCTAGGGCCTCGTGTCAGGCGTGAGGGGTCAGCTGTCAAGGGGAAGTGTCCTCTGTGTCATGAGACTGCCGTGTCAGCTGCGGTCGGTCAGCATCCATCGTTCTTACGGTGGCGGTCCTTGGCAACGCAGCACATTCGGATTTGACAACCCGTCAGGAACCTGATCGAGGCGGAAGGGCTCAGCTCCGGGTGTCGCACTCAGGCGTCACTCGGGCTGCGGCCGATAGGGAGGGAACTCCGCCTTGCGGCGCTCTATGAAGCTCGCGGCACCTTCTCTGACATCCGGTCGGCCGAATGACCGGACCATCTCCTCCAGTGCCTCCGCAGCTGCCCCGTCAATGGTCCGTGCGTAGTCTGAATACACTTGGTTCTTGATCGCAGCCATCGAACCGGGCGAACAGTTCCCAGCAAGGTCTGTGGCGTACGCGATGGTCCTGTCGAGCAGTTCGTCGCGCGGGAAGACTGCGTTCACCAAGCCGATCTGCTCGGCCTCGTCGGCTAGGACCACACGCGCCGAAAGCAGGAGGTCCAGAGCCTTGGAATGGCCCACCAATCGGGGCAGCAGCCACGAAATGCCGTACTCCGCAATGAGGCCTCGGCGTGCAAATGCGGTTGTTATCTTGGCGCCGCGTGCCGCAAAGCGGATGTCGCAGCAAAGCGCGTGCACGAGCGAGACCCCTGCGCAGCCACCGTTGATCGCACAAATGATCGGCTTGGGAATGGAAAGCGCATAGTGGACCGGACGTCCCGGCTGGCGAATTCGGTCGATCGTGTGCTGGCCCGAGGTTTTGAGGCCTTGGACATCCGCGCCGACGCTGAATGACTTTCCTGCCCCGGTCAGCACGATCGCCCTGACTTCAGGATCGTCCCGGCACTCGTCCAGCAGGTCGAAGTAATGATCGCGCATTGCAGGCGTGATGGCATTGTTACGCTCGGGGCGATTGAACGTCAGCACCGCCACGCGATCGTGTTTCTCGAATAGCAGCTTCTCAGGCATCAGTGCGGAGCCCCTATTCTATCGCCAAAGGGCCCATCCGCGAGGTCCCGGCGGACCCTCGAATGTACGTGACGCAATGGCGATGGCAGTCGAGGGTCGGTCGCCATCCCGTTGACATCGATGTGTCAGTCAACACGGACCCTTGGGCTTCCTTATTGGCGCTCTGAAGGAGGTTGGCGGATCGACGGCAACGGTCCGATGCGCCAAAGGTCGCCAGAAGATTCCGTGACCTCTGGACACTGGCCAAGCCAGAACAAGTCTCCGGCTTGAGATCAGAGCGAGCGGGCGTCAGTGACTGGCGCAGAGTCCCAGAGGGACCTGGCAGAGGCTAGGGAGAACCTCGGGTGAAAAAGACGATGCACATCTCATCGGACGTCGTATTGCCCCATCCGACTGCGACCGGCGAATTGTTCGGATTCCGCGGATTGTTGGCCGAGTTGTCATGAATAGCCGACACCTCCAGTCGATCGGTTAGATGGAGAGGCACGGGTTTGACGTAGGTATAGAATTCCCGCAGGTCGAAGTCCCAGTGGTCGATATACACCAGCGGTGTCTTCTTCCCGGATTCGGAAACCTTGTCCGTGCGGATTTCCCGACCAAGCCGGTGCATGTGCGGAAGCACGAAGCTGCCGATTCGTTCGGAGTTGAACTTGGCAGTGACCTCGTACCCCCGGTTCGACCGTCCATTCGCCTGGGACTGACTCTCCCGTGTTGGGGGCGGCGAGGTTTCGGAACCTTGCGATAATGGACCCATACCGATGGCGCGAGAGCCTTTAACGTACGCCGCAGCCGGTGTTGATATCGACGTGGCGGAGAGCGCCACCGATCGAATCCGAGAGCTGGCGCATCGCACATTCGATGAGAACGTGCTCGCCGGCATCGGCGCGTTTGGAGCTGTGTATTCGCTCGCAGGAAAGCAGCTAGCGGATCCGGTCCTCGTGAGTTCGGCGGATGGAGTCGGGACCAAGCTCAAGGTCGCCTTCGCCGCGAATCGGCACGATACGGTGGGCCAGTGCCTAGTCAATCACTGCGTCAACGACATCGCCGTCCAAGGCGCCATTCCGCTGTTCTTCCTGGACTACTTCGCTGTCGGTCGGCTGAACCCGGACGTCGTCGAGCAGGTTGTCAGTGGCATCAGCCTCGCTTGTTCCGAGAACGGTGTGGCGCTGATAGGGGGAGAAACGGCCGAGATGCCCGGAATTTACCGGGACGGCGAGTACGACCTTGCAGGATTCATCGTCGGGGCCGCCGGGCGTCAGGACCTCCTACTGGGATCGAGGGTCCAGGAAGGTAGCAAGTTGATCGGCCTGGCATCCAACGGCCTTCACACGAACGGCTATTCGCTGGCCCGCAAGGTCTGTTTCGACATTGCAGCATTTCGCGTGGACGAATGGCGGCCGGAGCTGGACGAGACTGTCGGCGACGAACTGCTCAAGGTGCATCGCAGCTACCTGAGGCCGATTCGCGAACTCAACGAGGCGGGTTTGCTGCAGGCTGCCGCACATATCACCGGCGGTGGAATTACCGACAACACGCCCCGCATGCTTCCGGACGGGCTGCAGGCCCGAATCTGGACCGACAGGTGGTCCGTCCCGCAGGTATTCACGCTCCTGCAGGATCTCGGAGGAATCGAATTGGACGAAATGTGGCGCACATTCAATATGGGCATCGGAATGATCGCATGCGTGCCTCCGGACGGTGCCGCACGGGCTCTACAGATCTTCGACGCGATCGGAGAGACGGCGTTCCAGGTGGGAGTCGTCGAGGCTGGCACCAGAGGAGTGGTCTACGAATCATGAATCGGCTCGGCATCTTGATTTCCGGGCGGGGCTCGAACTTCGAGGCTATTGCCGACAGCATTGACGAAGGTCGGCTCGACGCTGAGATTGCCATCGTGATCAGCAACAACCCGCATGCACAAGGCCTGCGACGCGCGAAGGAGCGCGGCCTCAAGGCCGTCTGCGTTCGGTCTCGTGCGATGGAGCGCGAAGCCTATGACCGCCTCGTGGTCGACCGGCTGCGAGAGGCTCGGGTCGATTTGGTTTGCCTCGCGGGATTTATGCGATTGCTAAGCGCATATTTCGTGGCTGAATACCCGCAAAGGATCCTGAATATCCACCCGTCACTATTGCCATCGTTCCCGGGACTCGAGGCCCAGGTGCAAGCTTTGGAGCATGGAGTGACGTACTCTGGCTGCACGGTGCACTTCGTTGACGAGCGCCTGGACGCAGGGCCGATCATCGCGCAGGCGGTTGTTCCTGTGTTGGACGAGGATGACGAAGACGCGCTCTCGGCCCGCATACTGGAACAAGAGCACCGAATCTACAGTGAGGCAATCCATCTCGTGCTGAGCGGGAAATTTCGCATTGAGGGGCGTCGGGTATTGCGAGCAGTATGACGATCGATCAGCAGATCGAGTACCTACGCAAGGGCTGCGCGGAGATCATCTCGGAGGTGGAACTCCGAGACCGCTTGGTGCAATGCGCTAAGGAGGGCAGGCCGTTGCGTGTCAAAGCCGGTTTCGACCCGACCTCACCAGATCTTCATCTAGGACACACGGTGCTGCTCCGCAAGATGAAGCATTTCCAGGATTTAGGCCATACAGCGATCTTCTTGATAGGCGACGTGACGGGTCTTATCGGTGATCCGACCGGGAGGAATTCCACGCGACCTCCGATGACCCGGGAGCAGATTCTAGAGAACGCCGAGACTTACAAGAAGCAGGTATTCAAGATCTTGGACGAAGAACGGACCGAGATACGCTTCAACGGTGAGTGGCTGCTGGAACTGGGGACGCTCGGGATGATCCGGCTATGCTCCAACGCCACCATCGCTCAGTTGCTCGAGCGGGAGGACTTCACGCAGCGCTACAAGCAGGGCAAGCCGATCAGCCTGCACGAGTTCCTCTATCCCCTCACGCAGGCCCAGGACTCTGTGGCGCTGGAGGCGGACGTGGAGCTTGGTGGAACCGACCAGACGTTCAACCTGTTGCTAGGTCGGGAACTGCAGGCCAGCCACGGCCAGCCTCGCCAGATCGTGGCGACCATGCCGATCCTGGAGGGACTGGACGGCGTCCAGAAAATGTCGAAGTCGCTCAATAATTACATCGGCATCTGTGAGCCGCCGGAGGTCATGTACCGCAAGGTGATGCAAATCTCTGATGATCTTATGTATCGCTACTACGAGCTGGTGACAGACCTGCCTCTGAGCGATATCGAGTCAATGCAGCGAGATACGGCGAGTGGAGCGGTGCATCCGATGGACCTCAAGCACGAGCTTGCCCGGCGGATCGTCACGGACTTTCACGGTGGGGACGGGGCGGCACGCGGAGGAGAGGCCTTTCGGCGTGTTGTTCAAAACAAGGAGGTCCCGGCCGAGATGCCGGAAATGCACATGCCTGCCGACATGCGCGACCAGCCTGCGATTCGCATCGACAAGCTTCTACGTGCCGCGGGACTGGCTAGGTCAGGGGCCGAGGCGAACCGAAAGCTCAAGGAAAACGCGGTCAGCGTGAACGGTGTCAGGCACCGTGAGATGAGCTACGAAGTCCCGCCTGGAGCATCCGAGCTGGTGCTGAAGTTCGGCAAGAAATGGGCGCGGGTGCGACTCTAAGCTTTGGGGTTCCAGGCCGAAGGCGCTGAAGGATTAGTGTCGCAAGACACGAGAAAATATCGGTTCGGCTATTGCGCGTGACTTGCGGCAAGGACGATCCGAAAGTTCGCTTTCCTCCAATCAATTCCTTCGCCGAATTGTTGTCAGCGTCAATCCGCAAGTTCTGGCGGATAGTTGTGGATCGCGCGTCTTCTGCTGACCGGTAGCCGTGCGCAGCCGGCCCTGGAGCCCGTCGCTGGCACGGCTGCCCTCTCACCCGGCGTGATTCAATGGGAAGTCTGGTGCCACGCTCGTTCAGCATCAAGAACTTCGGATGCCGCGCCACGCAGGCTGACGGAGCCGGCATTGCGGCGGACTTGGCTGCGCGCGGCCTGCTTCCTGCCGACGAACGGCGCATAGCCGATGTCGTGGTGGTCAACACCTGCACCGTCACCTCCGAGGCGGACCGGGACGCACGGCAGTCCATTAACCGCATCCATCGTGAGAATCCGGGCGCAGAGATCCTCGTGACCGGATGCTACGCCCAGCGCAACAGGCCCTGTCCGCACTCAAGGGCGTGAAGTGGGTCGTTGGCAATTCGCACAAGCACGCTATCGGACAGATTGTGGCGCCAAAGCTGGTGCAGATCAACGGAGCCTCCGGCCCGTCGCTGTCTTACCACGGCGAAATAGGGTCCGGTGGAACGCTTGTGGGAGATATCTCCCAGCAATCGGAGTTGCATGCGCTGCCGAGCGGGGATCCCCTCGGACGCAGCAGGCCCAACGTCAAGGTGCAGGATGGCTGCGACAACCGTTGCTCGTTCTGCATTATCCCGTCGGTGCGGGGCAGGAGCCGCAGCGCCATGGCGGAAGCCGTCATTCAAGAGATCCGCAGCCTCCAGGACGACTTCCCGGAAATCGTCCTCACCGGTATCAACTTGGGGCGGTGGGGCCGCGACCTAAACGGGCGGCCGCGGCTTGCGGAATTGCTCGAAGCGTTGCTAGCCGAGACGTCAGTGCGCAGGATTCGGCTCAGTTCTGTCGAGCCGATGGACTGGAGCGACCGCTTGTTGGAGCTAATGGCATCGTCCCCGCGGATCGCCAACCATGTCCACATGCCACTGCAATCCGGTTCCGACGCCGTTCTTCGACGGATGCGCCGGCGCTATCGCGTGCGCCACTACGAGAACCGGCTCATGCTGGTGCGCAGGGCGATGCCCTCGGCCGCAATCGGAGCGGACGTGATGGCGGGTTTCCCAGGGGAGTCGGATGGAGAATTCGAGCAGACGAGGGCGTTTGTCGAGCGGATGCCGTTTACGTACCTGCACGTTTTCTCGTATTCCTCGCGGGACGGCACGGACGCAGCCGGATTCGAACGCCAGATACCGAAGTCAGTCAAGCGCGAACGCAACCGAGCCCTGCGGGAACTCATCGAGCGCAAGAACGCATCCTTCCGGCGGAGCCACGTCGGCACAAGCGTATCGGTCGTGACGCTTGCTGCTGCCGGGAATCGCGTTCGCGCTCTCAGCGACAACTTCATTGAGGTCGACGTCTCGGGTGGCCCTGTCCGGCCCGGGACCCTGAGGGCCGTTCGAATTGATGGCGTCGAAGGCAACCGCACGCTAGGCAGCTGGGTAGTTTGAGCGCCCGCCGAACCGATTGGCCCGAGGGCATTCGGCTATCATCTTCGGGATGCCCGTGGACGATACGGAAGCGACCCGCTCGAAAGCGTCTCGCTACTTCCCTCAATGGCAAAGCGCCGATCTGCCGGAGGCGCCGAAGCTGTCCCCGGGGCAGTGGAAAATTTTAATCGGGCCCGGCTTGCTGTTCGCAGGCAGCGCTATCGGCGGTGGCGAGTGGCTCTTCGGTCCTATCGTCACGGCCCAGTACGGCGGCCAGCTCATGTGGATCGCCATGATTAGCATCGTGCTTCAGATCAGCCACAACCTGTGCATGATGCGGTACACGCTCTACACCGGGGAGCCCATCATGGTCGGCTTCTTTCGCATGTTTCCAGGCCCGAAGTTCTGGGTGGTCTTCTACTTGATGCTTGACCTCCCCGGTATCTGGCCGTATCTGGCCTCGAACGCCGCCGTCCCCCTGGTGTCGGCGTTTCTCGGGCATCTGCCGGGGCCCGAGCACGACAGCATCTTGAGGTGGGTCTCCTACGGCATCTTCACGGCAGCGTTCCTGCCGCTAATCTTCGGCGGCAAAATCTACAACATGGTCGAGAAGGTGATGGTCGGAAAGATCGTCGTCGTGCTGGGCTATCTCGGATTCGTTTGCCTCTTCTTGGTGAGCTGGAACACGTGGGTGGCAGTCTTCACAGGCTTCGTTCGCATAGGGTCGTTTCCCGACAAGGAGATTGACTGGGCGACGCTCGCCGCTTTCGCTGCGATCGCCGGCATGGGCGGCATTTCGAACACGGGCTTTTCGAACTATGCCCGCGACAAGGGATGGGGCATGGGGCCCCTGGTCGGCGCGATACCGAGCATGATCGGAGGGAAGAAGGTCGAACTGGCACACGTGGGCAAGGTGTTCCCGTTGAACGAGGAATCACTTCGCCGATGGAAGGGCTGGATGCGACATCTGCTGCGAGATCAGTTCGGCATCTGGGCCATTGGATGTGTAATCGGCATGGCGCTCCCTTCCATGCTGTCGCTGGAATACATTGCAGGAGCCGAGGTGCAAGGACACGCAGCGGCTGCGATGACCGCACGCGGCATTGCCGATCGCTCTGGCGAGATCTTCTGGTTTCTCACGCTGCTGTGCGGCTTCATCGTCCTGTCGCCAGGGCAGATCTCGGACATCGACAATCTCGTGCGTCGCTGGACGGAACTGATTTGGACCGGTAGCAAGCGCGTCCGGCACCTGGAGGGCAACCAAGTGAAGTACGTCTACTACTCGATCATGGCCCTCTACTTCGTGTGGGGCTTCATCGCGCTGCGCTTGACGCCGAATCCCTTGTTCCTGGCTGTTCTCACTGGATCCTTGCGAAACCTCGGAATGAGCGCAACCGCACTTCACGCCCTCTATGTCAACCGCAAGCTGCTTCCGAAGCCGTTGCGCCCGCCACTGATCATGCAGGTGAGCCAAGTGGCTTGCTTCGTGTTCTTCCTTGGCATCTCGACGATTGCCTTCTACCAGCAGCTGGCCTAGGGACAGAGGCAAGTGCTTGCCGCGTAGCCCGTTGATCGACGATCGGTAGTGCCTGCCATGCTATGCGATTCGTCCGGCTGGGATTCTGCGGAACGGATTCGCGTTGTCTACCGACAAAGTTCAGGGCTTGGGAGGACCGCTGCAAGGACCGACGTCCCGCTAGGACTCCGATAAAGAGGGCGAGATCCTTGCTGGCCGACGGATGACGATTGGCTGCCCCCCGGGGCTCTCTCGATTCCCGGGACCAGCGATTGCGTCGTCTCTGGGAATCTCATGCATCCTTCCCGGTAGTCTTGCGGGCCCATTTCCTGAGGATGCCTCCGATTGAGTGAGAGGGTAGGGGAGGCGAGGCCCTGCACGTCGGATAGTGGCCGCCTCCGGCGCCTTGCGCTTCCCGTGCCATGGACCTGGCTCGTCTCCGGCTACGGGCGCCCGGGTCCGACGGATTCATATTGCAGCGACTCGGTGCGCTTCTCGCGAGTAGGGCTCGAGAGTCGCATTCAGGGCGGAAAACGTCCACTTTCTCGCGAGAATTCGGTTGAATTCGCGTGAAATTGACTCTAGGCTAGTGCCAGTCGGGGAGTGCCAATCACTTAACGAATCCGAAGGAGGACCGTTCGATGTCTCTATATTCTGTGGCACGTCTGCTCTTCGCAGGCGCCCTTCTGGTGCCGTTTGCAACTCGTGTACCATCCCAGACGCTCGGTACCATCCTAGGAACTGCAACCGATGACTCCGGTGCAGTCATCCCCGGTGTCAGCGTGGAAATCACCAATGAGGAACAGGGAACCTCGAGCTTGGTGGAAACTCAAGGCGACGGCACATACTACCTTCCGGGCGTGCAGCCCGGATCGTATTCGATCCGAATGGAGTCGGACGGTTTTCGACCACACGTGGTGAGCAATCTCCGGCTCGAGGTAGGCAGCGCGCTTACGTACGACGCCGTGCTCGAGGTGGGGGCCCTGACCGAGACAGTCACCGTCGAGGCGGCGAGCCCGCTCCTCGAGACGTCTCGAGGCTCCCTCGCTGCAGTGGTCGAGAACAAGCGGGTGCTCGAGCTTCCGCTTGTCAACCGAGAAGTATTCGATTTGATCGATCTGACGCCCGGCGCGCAGCGGATGCGGAATAGCAACCGTGCCGGTGGCGGCGACGTGACGATCGCCGGAGGGCGTACCAGGGCTGCCGGCGTCTTCATCGACGGAGTGGTGAACAGTAGGACAGGTATCGGCGCGACCATCACCGAACTGAGCCCTCCGGTCGACGCGATTTCGGAAGTCCGCGTGGAGGCGAACGCACCAACGGCGGAGTACGGGCGCTCGGCAGCGGGCTTCATGAACGCGACGACGAAGTCCGGTACAAACGAGTTCCACGGGTCAGGCTACTGGTTCATTCGCAACGATGCGCTCAATGCTCGGGGATGGGACGCGAGAAGCAAGACGAAGCTGCGTCGTAACGTGCCCGGGGCCACGATCGGCGGCCCGATCGCGAAGAACAAGGCGTTCTTCTTCTACAACTACGACATCACGATCCAGAACCTCGAGAATCTTCGTGTCCGCAACGTGGGCCTGCCCTCATGGAAGACCGGAGACCTATCGACAATGCTCCAGTCAAACGGCCAGGTCCGCAGGGTCTATGATCCGCTGACAGCCGAGGGCCGGGGCGGGGAAACGCAGTTCCAGAACAACAGGATTCCCGGCTCCCGCCTGGACCCGGTCGCCCAGACCGTCATTTCGTTCGTCCCGAACGGGAATCGCTCCGCGGTGGACGTCTCGAACGAGGGGAACTGGGTCAGCAACCTGCCAAGAGAGTTGCGTCGCACCAGCCACACGATGCGCGTCGATTACGAAGTCGATCCGAACGACAAGCTGACATTCCGGTACAACCTCTTCATGCCGGTCAATGACGATACGCAGCCGTCCGCGGACTGGGGTACCGCTGACCCGAACTCACGGCGGCTCCCGCAGCGCCAGCAGAACATCCTGCTCTCCTACACAAAGCTGTTCACGCCGACCTTCTTCATGACCGGCACGGGTGGATTCTTCCGGTACCGAAACCATGTTCAAGGCCACAACCTCGGCGACGATCTCGCATCGCAGATCGGCCTTTCGGGAGTCGGACCGGATGCGTTTCCCCGATTCAATATCGGCGGCAACCCGGGATACACGAATCTAGGTCAAAACGGCCACCAGAGGCTGTTCGCATTCACGAATTTCGAATACACCGCCCACTTCACGAAAGTGAGCGGCTCGCAGACATTCAAGTTCGGAGTCGACTACCGAAAATACCAAGGCAGCGAGTTGGGCCGGCAATCGGCTTCCGGAGTCTTCGATTTCGCCAACACCGACACTCGAGGCCTGAATCCCGACGGAAGCGTGATTTCGGGCACTGGATCGGACTTGGCTTCGTTCCTCCTCGGCCAGGCGGACAGGGCGCGAGTTCAGGCGAATCCCTCGTTCGGGCGCAGGTCGGCGTACGTGGCGGGATTCTTCCAGGACGACTGGCGCGTCAACGGGCAGCTCACCCTAAACCTCGGTCTGCGGTACGAATTCGAAACGCCTTTCACTGAAGTTGCCGACCGAGTCACCGGTTGGGATCCAGGGTTGGCTCTACCGGCTGCCGGAACGAACGGAATTCGACATGACCAGACCGGGGCGTTCTTCTTCGCAGGGCGCGATGGCTTCCCGAGAAACCCGATTCGCCCGGATGGCAACAACTTCGGCCCGCGGTTCGGGTTCGCTCACAAGCCCGGGGGAGGGAGCAACATGGTCATACGAGGGGGCTTCGCAGTCATGTTCGGCGGGAACTACGACGGCAATGTGCTCCAGACCGGAAGCCAGGGGTTCGGCGGAGCCGGGAACATCGGCGGCGGGCAGGCGCCGCTGCTCCGGGACGGGATGCCTTCGACGTTCCTGCAGATTCCTGACACCTCGGATCTGAACCACAACTTCGGAACGCGTGGGACAGATTTTGTGCAGGGCCGCGTCGATTTTGTCGACATCAACCACCGGACACCGTACGCATTCGATTGGAACCTCACTTTCCAGCGCCAAGTCGGCGAGCAGCTCTTCGAGGTGCGCTACTACGCGAAGTTCGCCAAGAAGGTCAATCTCCGCAGGATGAACCTCAACCAGATTCACCCCCAAAACCTACCTAGGGTTGGCCTCAACGAGTTCGGCACCCAGACACAGCGGCTGCTCAAGCCGTTCACCCAATATGGCGGGACCGGCCAGATCCGGATGAATAATCCGAACTTCTTCAAGTCGGATTACCAAGGCATAACGTTCAAGACCGAACGTCGGTTCAGCCGGGGTGTCGGATACATTTTCCTGTACACCTTTGCGCGGTGGTACGACAACGCGCCGTTTGTTGGAGAGGACGCGGCGTCGCTCGGCGATCACGACTGGTACCAGAACATTTACGACTTCGCCTCGGAGTGGTCGCTCTCCGGCAATCACGCTCCACACAGGATCGTTTTCAGTCCGGTATACGAGCTGCCGTTCGGGAAGGGCAAGCGCTTCGGCTTGAGCGGACCGCTGAATGTGATCGCCGGGGGCTGGCAGGTGTCCGGGATCTACACGTTCCAGAGTGGCTCCCCGTTTGGCGTCACCGTTTTGAATGGCGCTCGCGACTTGAAGGGCGACAATGCGGCTGACGCGACACTCTATGCCAATCTCGTCGGGGACCCGAATCACCCGAGCCGCGGCGAGCCGGCGGTTGGCGGCCGGCGCGGCGTGCTTTGGACAAACGAGGCGGGATTTGAGGCGCCCGCGCGCTTCACGCTAGGCAACGCCGGCCGCAAGGTGCCCGGCACTCTCGGCCCCGGCACGCCCAGTATTTTCAACATCGCGTTGTCGAAAAACACCCAGATCACCGAGCGGCTCCGGATGCAATTCCGATTTGAGACCTTCAACAGCTTCAACACCCCAGAGTTCAACAATCCGCGGGACCAGGTCGGCCAGTCCGGATTCGGTGTCGTCAACGCCGGTAACTCGCACCGCGAGATGCAACTGGGCTTGAAGTTCTACTTCTAGCAAGGCTCTCCACGCCGTAGGTGGTCGAACGGCGGTTGCGCTCCGAGGCGTGATCGACCGGCACCGGTGTCCGACCAGTTGCCGGCAACTCGGAATGACGGAAGCACTCTCGAACGGGTCGGCTGGATCATCAGGTCAGCTGACCTAGTGCGGGGACATCACGCGTTGACTTCGGACCGCGCAGAACCGGGGAGAGGGCTAGCGCCGTAGGAGCGTGTCGGCCTGGATCTCGGCCCGCAGGAGTCGATGATCGTACCGAGTTCTCCCGATGCAGCCTGTCCGATGATAGCCGAGGCCGGCGCATTACACACCCGAGCAGGATCGCGAAACTTTCGGCGTCGGCCTCGCTCCAGGCAGTCACATCCGATGCCATTGGAATAAGGGAATCCGGAGGCATCCGCTTCGCGGCCTGCCTCACTTGCCAGCAGGTCGGCAAGCGTACTTGTCAGCCATCGAGCCTCGCCACGCTCGATCCCTCGACAAGTCTGCCTCTGGCTTGGTTCGGGGTCTCAACTCCGTCAAATGCCCCATACCGTGACCGACTTGCCGCTGGCGACCTCCTCCTTTCGGAACAGTCGGTCGTCCCACGATTTCCCTCTCCGCAGGTCGAATATCAGTAAGTGTCCCGAATCCGCTCCGCTGCGGTCCATGTACCACGCCGTCTGCTCGAGGCCCTTCTCGATTACCGTTTCCACGCCCAGTCCCTCTCGCAGCACTTTGCCCTCAATTACGTGTGCTCGCGTTCCGTCCACTCTCCCGTCATGGCGCTGCGGCCACAGAACAACCAAGTCTGCGCGACCCCGTCCTAGGCCGTACTCTCGCTCGATCCGGCCGCCACTGTTTACGAGCCGCTGCAGAAAACCCTGCAGTACCAACAGTGGTCCAGCTTCGTCGTATCCGAATTGCTTAACCCAGTGTTCCTTGGACTAAACCGCTTCGCGGTATCGGTGGCGGTTCGAGAGCGCGTTGTTCATTGATCAACGGATTCTGCTGCTCGTGACGGCTGCGCGATCACTCTGTGGTATGTTCGTCGCGATGGCGTACGGATTCCGGAGCGGCGCTCGGAGTCACCGCGGTGCCGTTCAGCGTGCTCGTCGCTCGACCCCGACTCACACAGGATCTCTCCGGGTCCAGTTTTCGATTGCGAAACTCAAAGGAATGCCCAAAATAGATATATTGAGTGCCCGCCGACTCAACGTGTCCTTCGCTCGGCGTCTCTTCGGTGCTTCCCGCCGGCCGATTGACCCATCCAGTAACTTTCCACTCAGGTCTGGCCAGGCGGTTTAGCCCAACAAATTCTTTGCCCACCGGCACGGCAACGGGCTTCCTTCTCTCCCTCGCGACAGCCGTCTGCCGCGCCGCCGACCAAAAAATCCTCTTCAAAGTGCTGACAGAAGAACTCTTGGAATGCTTCGAGCAGTCCGGCCATGTTCAAGCCGCCCTCAGGGTCGAGGTATCGTGGGGTTTCCTGAGTTAACCCCGATTGCATCGCGTAGGTGAGTTCGCGCGGTACCACCTCTCCGTAGATAGGGTTGGCGATGCGCACGGGATCGTCGTGGGCCACTAGGCCTAGGTCGCGGACGTACTCCAAGTGTTGGTTCTCTATTTATCCCGGCCAGAAACGGCCATTTTTCCTCGAATTAGCTTGGCGCCAGAAAGGATGGAAATCGAAATAATCCGAGAATGGCTGCTGCCTAGAGATCCTGCTAAGCCCCTCACCTACAGTCTGTTTCAGCCAGCCGTGCGCCTAGTTCCCTTCCGGCAGGAGCGTATCAGAGTGAGAAAACCTGCCTTCCTGCCGCCGGAGGAATTTGAGAATTTGACGCCGGAATAATCCGAGCCCCTACACCAAGTCGTGAATCGAATAGGAATGCTCCGTAGCGCAAGCCAGGACGGGCCCAATGACTCGCCGAACGCGCTCTTCCTGTAGTTTGTCGGCGAGTTGGTCGAGATGGGTAACTCGGCTCTGGATGAGAACTTCCTTTGCATCATTAATCGCGAGGACATCGATGGCCCGGCCCCGGTCACGGCCGCCCTTGTCCCTAAAGCAGGCTTGGCGGGCGAGGGCGTTGACCAGCCAGGGCTGGCCGCATGTCAAATCGCAGAGCCGCGCTATGGCGTCCTCCGAGAATGCCTGCCCTGTCTCCGCCGTGTGCTGAGCGAGCAAGGCCCGGATCTCGCCCCTCGAGAAGTCGCCAAGCCGTAAAGATTCGGCCTTGACGTTGAACGCGCTGCCCCCGGTGACGACGGCCTTCTCCGTGCTCGAATGGATGCGATAGTCGCGCACATCCCGCACACCGCAAAGGACCACGCTCTGGGGAAACCGCACCGGACGCCGGTCGTATCCCGCCCTAAGCTGTCGGAGCACGGAAATCAGCGAGTCGCCGACCAGGGAGTCAATTTCGTCGACAAGCAGCACTACGGGCTTCGAGTCTGCCGCTGACCATCGGACTAGGACCTCCTTTAGTGCGGAGCCGGGGCCAATTCCCTCGGGGAGGCCGCTCCAAATGGCATAGACCGAGTCGTCCTGCAGGATTTCGCTAGCTCGGGAAGCCAGTTCCGACAGCACGTCGCTCATTGCCGCGCCGATGTCCTCACGTGCCGCTTGCCCGGCCTCGACGTTCAGGTAAACGCAACGGTACAGGCCGCTGGAGTTGAGGGTGTCCGCCAGCGCGAGCAATGCCGATGTCTTTCCCGTCTGTCTCGGCGCGTGCAGCACAAAGTAGCGGTCTTCCTGAATCAACGCCAAGATCGCGTCCAAATCTAGGCGGTTCAGCGGTTGGATACAGTAGTGGCGCTCCGGTCGAACCGGACCTTCCGTGTTGAAGAAGCGCAATGCACCTCAAGTATCACGTGGGGTTCATTGCCTCAGACGTGATGGGACGCCACGGATATTCCGGATCGGTATGCTTTCGGCAGGCTAAGGTGGCGCGCGTACCTCTGCTATGGTCTCGGCAAGTCGGTGAGTTCGCTCTGCCGGCGATTCCCGATTACGGAAGGCAAGATTCTGGCAGTTCGCGCGGATCCGTTGAACGTGACAAACAGTCCCGCGCGGGGCTTGCCCATTGAAATCCCCAACTCGAGAATCTGGATGCTCGTTCGGCAGTCGGAGCAGGGAAGTGCGGACTCAATTCCGTCTCAAGTTCATGATTCGGTCGGCCGGTGATGGACTGTATCCTCGGCGATTTGCGCCCCGCTCCAGCGGAAGGAAGCCGTCATAGAGTGATTCCCGGGAACGGCTTGGCGGATCGTCTGCCTAGATGTCAAGCGTCCAAGGGCTGCGGTAGGAGTTCGAGAGCCACTGGCTGGCTTCGGCGTCAGAGATGAATGTCTCGCTCTCGGGATCCCATTCAAGCGACCGTTTGAGCCTCGTTGCGATATTCCCGAGGTGGCAGAAGACCGCTGTGCGGTGACCGATCTCGACATCGGCGCTCGGCCGTTCCCGGCTCCTTACGCACTCGAGGAAGTTCCGCATGTGATGTGCGTTCAATCCTCGCTGAGCGTTCTCCGGGGACGAGTCGCGATCCTCGACCTTCGGCGGCTCCTTGCGCTGCCACTTCTGCCCTCGGATGGAGTATCCCCGTCGGCCCACTTCCAGATCGGCCTTCGTACCGTGGAAGACGAGATAGGCTCCGCGAGTTCCGTTCAGTTCGCGGACCGACCAGGTCAAGACTCCTCCGTCGACCTCGTAGAGCACCTCCTGAATGTCGGGGGTCTCGCCATTGTCCTGAATCGCGTAGCGTCCACCGCAACCCGACACGGACCTGGGAGATTCGGATCCCAGTCCCCATCGAGCAATGTCGATGTTGTGCGCTCCCCAGTTCGTCATTTGGCCGCCAGAGTAATCCCAAAACCACCGGAAGTGATACAGGCCTCGCAGTGCGTTGTAGGGCTTGGCCTGGGCCGGGCCCAGCCACATGTCGTAGTTGAAATCCGTAGGCGGCTTCGTGTCTTCGGGCGTGCCGAATCCCGGCATGGAATTCCGCTCGTAGCCAGCTTCGACATGATGGACTGCTCCGAGTTCGCCCGATCGGACGATTTGGATCGCTTCGATGTAGTGAGGGCCGGATCGCTGCTGGCTGCCCGTTTGAACGACCCGGTCGAAGCGCCGGGCCGCTTCGACCATCTTTCGGCCCTCGACAACCGTCAGGGAGAGCGGTTTCTCGACGTACACGTCCAATCCAGCGCGACAAGCCATGATCGTCTGGATGGCGTGCCAGTGGTCGGGTGTCGCGATCAGCACCGCATCCATGGGCTTGTGCTCCAGCAGTTCGCGAAAGTCCCGGTATGCCTTGGCCTGGCCCTTCGCCGTGCTGAGTGCTTTCTCGAGATGGGGCTCGTAGACGTCGCACGCCGCCGCGGCCTCGACATCGGGCTGCGAGAGAGCCTGTTCCCAGATCTGGCCTCCCCGATTGCCCGTGCCGATGATCCCGACCTGGAGGCGATCGTTGGCGCCCAGGATTTTCCGGTAGGACGCCGCTGTGGCTGCGGTTGCCGTCAGTAGCTGTCTGCGATCCATGTGGTTCGAATGTAGCTTGCGCGCCGCCTATCTTGGCCGCAGCGTAGCCTTCACCACAGCTTAGCCCAGCCGAGGATAGCCTGCGTCAGTGGCCGTGAGCGACTGATGTGATTCCCTCGATCGCCACGCATGGCACGTCAATAGCGACTGCCCTTTGGATGGCGTCCGGAGGACGCCGCAGCCCCGCATTCAACTGCTCCGCGCCCAGCGCTCACGCGCGTTGCGCCCAACGTGAGTTCGGGCTCTCGGCTCAAGTCTGACCTCGATGCTCGGTGTGCCGCGTGGACGCTCTTTCTTCGACACTTAATTCGTCGTTCGTACTCCACGCACCGCCCAAATGGAGCGTTGCCCGTTCCACGGTGAATCTCGAAGCGTTGCGCCCGGCGTACTGTTCCCTCGGGGAAGCGGTTCGGGGCGTTCGCTTCGGGATCTGGCTAGGCGGGTCGTCTCTCCTATTCCATCCTTCAAGTCTTGGTGTTGGTTGCAGAGACTACTGGCTCCCCCCCGTTTGCCCCTCGGAGCGTATGCACAAGCGAGATTGCAGAGGACCAGTAGTTGGCGTCTTCTCTCCCCGAACGTTTACTATTCGTGGCGCAAAGCCTTGCTGGGGCTCATTCTGCCGACCCTCAAAACCGGCACAGCCATGGCCACGGAGCCGCAAGCGGCAAGCGCAAGCACGGCCCGTCCCACGATTTTCCAGTCGAATGGACCCACTTCGTACAGCATGCCCGCCACGACTTGCCCGGCACCTGCCGCACCCGCAACACCCGCGATCGCACCGAAGCACAACAGGACCATCGCTCGACGGCAAACCAAGGCTTGCACGTGCCAGCGTGTCGCGCCGAGCGCCATGCGTACTCCAATCTCATGGGTCCGGGTCCGGACCATGTAGCTGCATACACCGAACAACCCTAGAGCCGCCAGCAAGAGCGCCACTCCGGCGAATGATCCCACCAGCTGTTGGTTCTCTATTTATCCCGGCCAGAAACGGCCATTTTTCCTCGAATTAGCTTGGCGCCAGAAAGGATGGAAATCGAAATAATCCGAGAATGGCTGCTGCCTAGAGATCCTGCTAAGCCCCTCACCTACAGTCTGTTTCAGCCAGCCGTGCGCCTAGTTCCCTTCCGGCAGGAGCGTATCAGAGTGAGAAAACCTGCCTTCCTGCCGCCGGAGGAATTTGAGAATTTGACGCCGGAATAATCCGAGCCCCTACACCAGCCTCGCGAGCATGCGCTCCAATGCAACGGCGCGCTCCAGGTGCAGTTCGACCGTGTTGAGCTGCTGATCGACCGGCATTCCCGGAACGACTTCCCGCACGGCCTCCCTCACCGCCTCGGCGGCGGCCTCGGCGGGCAGTGACGAACGCACCGCGAGTGTGCGAACAAAACCTTCGTAGCCTGCCATTGAACGATAGACCAGAGGCGGGGGAGCGTCTCGCAGGTTTATTTGCCGGACGTTCGTTACGACGCCGACGATGCTGCGCCTCTGGCCAATCACTCCGCCCAGTGCCGATTTGCCCGGGAAGAATCTTGCAGCGAATGCCTGGTTCACCACCAGAGCATCCGGTTCTCCGTATCCCGGAGTCCGTCCCTCTAAGAGTCGGATGCCGAGCGTGTCGAAGTAGTGTGGAGAGGCAGCGACGTGAATGACGCCCACGTCTTCGTCTTCGCTCGGTACGTAGCCAGAAACCGAGATCGTGCTCCGTTCGTGATCGCCTTGCAGGGGAAGGGAGCCGGTGAATGCAGCTGCATCAATTCCGGGCAACGCCGCAACCTTCTCTAGGATTCGGGGTCTCATCGATGGCTGAGTCTCGGGCGCAAAGCCGGCCCCCTGCGGATCAACGCGGATTCCGACTACTCGTTCCGCGTCAAGACCGAGATCTGCGGCGCGCAACTCCGTGAGGGTTCGAAGAAACAACCCGGCACTGGAAAGCAACGTGATCGCAACGGCGAACTGCGCTGCCACGAGAAGCCCTCTCGCCCGGACTTCACCCATCCCTGATGTTGCGGACGGTCCTCCTGACCGCAACGCGGTCGCAAAGACTCCCCGGGCCGCGACGGCTGCTGGTGCCAGCCCGAAAAGGAAAACGGTGAGCACGCCAACTCCCGCCGCGAACTGGAGTTCCGGCCATGCGATTCGCACGTCGAGCGTGTCAACGCCTCGGATCGCTACAAGCCACCGGTGCATGACCGGAACCAGCACGTAGGCTGCAACGCACCCAAGGAGAGTGCCCATTGCGGCTAGGACCGTGCTCTCGGCGAGGAGCGGACGCATCAGGTCAGCGCAGCTACCGCCCAGCGCCCGCCGAAGTCCGAATTCGTGGCGGCGTGCGGCGGCTCGCACAAGCAGCAGGCCGCCGAGATTGGCGCAAGCCACCAGCAGCACCAATCCGGTCGCAGCCCACAGCAGAGTCAGCGGTCCGCCGGCAGTCGTGCGGAGGCGTGAAAGCCCACGTCGCATTGGAGTCAGCGGAATGTGCATCCGCTCGAGGTCCTCGCGCTCCTCTTCGTTGATGCCTTCGCCAGCTTGCTCAAGGAATATCTCCTGCAGCCGGGCATTGATAGCTGACTCGGCCTGAGCGAACGAAATGCCGGGCTTGAGACGCATCAGAACGTTCAGCCAGTACGTTTCGACGGGAACGCCAGGCTCGAGCCTCGAAGGGCTCCGAGTCACGCTCTCCTGCATCGAGAGCGGCACCCAGATGTCGGCCCCAACCTCCACGGCGTGCCCTCGAAATGCGGGTTCTGCGATGCCCACGATCGTGTAGGGAACATCCTGCAGGCGGATCGTCGACCCGATGGCATCTTCACCCGCCGCTAGGCGGCCGCTCCAAAACGCATGGCTCACCACGGCCACGGGATTCGACCCGGGGGGACCGTCGTCGTTCGGCCCGAGAAGCCGGCCTTGAAACGGCCGCGCGCCGAGCATCGGAAAGTAGGAACCCGACACCAAGACACAGGAGGCTCTCTGCAAGTCGCTTCCCGGAACGAGGCGCTCGCCCCAGTAGACCTGGTGGTCAATCGTTGGCGTTGCGGCCACGTTGGCGAGAACTCCGTTGTTGTCCCGACTGAGCGCTTGGTATTGAACGAACGAGAAAACTTCCGCTTGGGGGCGGTCGCTGATGCTGATGGATCCGATCGCGCCCGGACCCAGCACCGCCAACTCGCCAGGGCGCGCCACTGGAAGAGTGCGCAGCATGAGAGCCTCGAACAAGCTGAATACAGCGGTGTTCGCACCAATTCCGATGCCTAGGATGATGGTCGCTGCAGCCACGAACCCCGGATTCCTGCGGAGCGCGCGAGTCGCCAAGAAGATGTCGCCGAACATGGATGGGGACTGGACCGACCTGAAGAAAGGCCCCGAATCAAGGAAGAGATCAGAATAGCCGTCCAGCCCTATGATGGACGCACGGCTCGTCCGGGAGTTCCGCTCTACTGGGAATCTTGGCCGGAGGCGCGCTGACTGGACGCTCGCGCCCTCCTGCGACGAAGTATGATGCTGAAATCACGGCCTGCCGTCGGGCCCTGTTCCGATCTGTCTGCCATGCTCCTCCGTATCACCCTTGCTCTGGTTATCGCCACCGCGCTGAACGCCGCAGATCCCACCAACTTCGTTTTCGTCTTCATCGACGACATGGGCTATGGCGACTTGAGTTGCTACGGCAACAAAGACATCCATACATCCAGCATCGACAGCTTGGCCGACGAGGGCATCCGATTTGAGCAGTTTTACGTCGGTTCTCCGATTTGCTCGCCCTCGAGGGTGGCAATTACCACAGGCCAGTTTCCGGCCCGCCTCCTGATCCACTCCTATCTCAACTCACGCACGCGCAACCGAGAGCGTGGCATGCGAGACTTCCTCGACCCTTCGATTCCTGCAATCGCGCGGACCTTCAAGGAAGGCGGCTATGCTACTGCGCACTTCGGCAAATGGCACATGGGCGGGGGAAGGGACGTAGACGACGCTCCACTGCCGGAGGCGTATGGATTCGACGAGTCGTTGGTGTCCTTCGAGGGACTCGGAGATCGCATTCTTCCTCCTGGCGGCCTTTTCGAACAAAGTAAGCAGCTTGGCCATGGCACGATCCGCGAGGTTCCGAAGCACGAAATGACCGAAATCTATGTCGACCGTGCTATCGACTTCATCCAGCGGAACCGCGAAAGCCCCTTCTACTTGCATGTCTGGCTGAATGACGTGCACGACCGTTTCTTCCCGAAACCAGAACTTCTAGCAAGATTCGAGCAATTCTCCGGGAACCCTTATAGGCAAAAGTATTTCGCCGTCATAGACGAGATGGATCGCCAACTCGGACGCCTGTTTCGGGAAGTGGACTCGCTGGGACTGGCAGAGCGAACGGTTCTAGTAGTGGCTAGCGACAACGGCCCGACTGCGTGGAAGCGGTACTACGACGAAGGCTACGATCCGCCTGGCAAGACGAACGGGTTGCGCGGCCGGAAGTGGAGTCTGTACGAAGGTGGAATCCGGGAGCCGCTGATCGTTCGCTGGAAGGGAACCGCTCCCGCTGGCGTGACGAACTCGAAGAGCGTTGTGAGCGCTGTCGACTTGTTTCCCACGTTTTGCGAGTTGGCTGGGCTGGATCTCCCGGACGGGGAATTTGATGGCATCGATATGAGCGCGGCTTTTCGCGGGAAGCAGCTGGTTCGCGAGCGGGCGATCTACTGGGAGTACGGCAGGGATCCGAGCTATCTCCGCCCTGGTCTTGAATCGGACAGGAGCCCGGCCTTGGCTGTCAGGGATGGCAGCTGGAAGCTGTTGATGAATACCGATGGCACCGGCGTCGAGCTGTACGACTTCAGGACCAGCTTCGACGAAACCTCCAATGTGGCATCGGAGCACCCGGACGTTGCGAGGCGTCTCAGCAGCGCGTTGCAGCAATGGTGGCGCTCCGTCCCCAAACTGATGTGAGAATTCCGTGAAACCCATCATCGATGCGCATCTAGACATCGCTTGGAATGCTCTCTCGTTCGACCGAGATCAGCTCCTCGACTTGGGAGAACTGCGCCGCCGCGAGATCGGCATGAGTGGTGGCGCTCGGGCGAGGTGCACCGTCAGCATTCCCGAGATGCGGCGGGCGAGCGTCCGCGTATGCCTCGCCACGCTGCTTTGCCGCGCCCTCCCGTCGGACTTGCCCGAAATGGACTCGAACATTGGCGAGATCGGCGACCGCACCCATGGGGAGATCATCCTGCGCGAGAATCTCGACTATGCGAATCAGACGATTGCCTGCGCAATGGCGCAAGGCCAGCTCGCCTACTACCTTCTCTTGGAACAGCAAGGACACCTCCGCCTGATCCGATCCGCGGAAGATCTCAAAGCGACATGGTCCGATCCGAGATCACCTCTGGGCGCAATCCTCAGCATGGAGGGATGCGATCCGATCGTCGATCCATCCCAGGCTGAGTGGTGGTACGGCCAAGGGCTGCGAACCGCCTGCCTGGCACACTACGGACCGAGTGCATACGCGATGGGTACCGGCGGGGACGGAACGCTGACTCCGGCGGGCAGGGAACTGCTGCGTGAATTCGACCGGCTGGGCCTGGTACTCGACTTGGTGCACACGGCGGATACGGCTATTGAGCAAGCCCTGGACGAGTACGGAGGGCCGGTTTTCGTCAGCCATGGAAACTGCCGCGCTCTCGTGCCTCATGACCGGCAGATCAGCGATGACCAGATTCGTCGGGTCAGCGAGCGCGGCGGCGTTCTCGGCGTCGTGATGGACGAGTGGATGCTAGTGCCGGGATACGTTCGAGGGGACCGTCACCGAGAGCGGGCCACCCTCGAGGCCGTTGCGGACCACATCCACCACATCTGTTCGACGGTAGGTACCACAAACAGCGTCGGGATAGGTAGCGATCTCGACGGCGGCTTCGGCACGGAGCAGACACCTCTCGACCTGAATAGCATCGCCGACCTGCAGCGACTTGAGGACATCCTGTCTCGTCGAGGCTACTCGGACGAATCGATCGAAGGAATCTTCAGCGGCAACTGGTATCGATTCTTCTCTGAGAACTTGAAGTCGCGGGATCAGAAGCAGTGATCGAGAGAGCGGGCCGAAATCGCTTGGATCCGACTGGGAAGCTCTCTCGGGCCACTAGGTCCTAGGCCTCTGCTGGCTCGCGTTCGAGCTGAAACCCAGCTACGCGGCTCCCCGGGCGGCTGCGAGGACCGCGTCGTAGTTCGGATGATCTGCCACTTCGGGCACATACTCCGCGTGCACGATCGTGTTGTGGGCATTCACGACAAAGACGGCACGCGACTGGATCTTCAGTTTGTCGATCATGGTTCCCCACGTGCTTCCGAAGTTCCCGTCCCTGTAGTCCGACAACGTCGTCACGTTCTCGACATCGGCGGCGCCGCACCATCGAGCCTGGGCGAACGGCAGGTCGCAGCTGACGCAGTAGATGGAAACTTCTTCGAGGTTCGCGGCCTCTTCGTTGAAGCGTTTGATCTGCGCGTCACACACAGGAGTGTCGAGAGAGGGCACCACGTTGAAGACACGGACTCCGCTGGTATCGGCCAGCGTGACGGTGCTGAGCCCCCCGCCCGTCAGGCTGAAGTCTGGAGCGGCGTCGCCCGGATGCAGTTCGTCGCCCTGCAGGTCGAAGGGCGTACCCTTCAGTGTTGTCTGTCGGCTCATGTAGTAGATCCTCGCCCTCAGTCTGTAGCAGACTTCCAAGCTATCAGTCGCACGCGTCGTCGGTCAACCTTCCCAGGAGAGGGGCCGTCGAATCGAACCACGAAGCCATTCCTCCAAGAGTTCGGACAGCGGCCGGCAAGCCCGCCTGCGACGCGGTGCTCCGTACCTGATCGTGGGTCACGATCACCGGTTTCCCCGGGCCAACGGCGAGGATTGGCGACTGTGACTACCACATGCAGTCGAATCGCATTGGGTAAAATTGCCCGTGGCAAGCGATCCACTTGACGGGTGAGAGCGCTTCCCCATACATTGGGATGAGAGCGCTTCCCCATACAGGCAGGACAGACCTGGGCGGATCACCGTCGGCCGTCACACGGCTCCGATTTCAACAAGCCATGACTACTTCAACTGAAACCCGAAAGTTCGAAGCAGAAACCAAGCAATTGCTGGATTTGATGATTCATTCCTTGTACACGAACAAGGACATCTTCCTGCGAGAGCTGATATCCAACGCCTCCGACGCACTCGACAAACTTCGATTCAGCGCGCTGACGTCGACTGAGCTTCTTCCCGAGGCGGAGGAGCTTGAGATCCGGCTCGATGCTGACTCCGAGAAACGCACCCTGGCAATTCGTGACAACGGCATAGGCATGTCGCGGGAGGAAGTCATCGAGAACATCGGCTCCATCGCACGGTCCGGAACGCAGGAAATGCTCAATCAGCTCGGCACGGCGGACGGCTCCAGCACTATGCCGGAACTAATCGGACGATTCGGCGTCGGATTTTACTCAGCGTTCATGGTGGCCGAAAAAGTCGTGCTGGAGACTCGCAAGGCCGGCGAGGGCACCTCGACACTTTGGAGCTCGAACGCGGACGGCACCTACTCGATCGGCGAAGGCTCGAGACAGTCCCAGGGAACCAGCGTAACCCTCCACCTGAAACCGGTCGACGGGGACGCCGGCATCGAGGACTACACCACGGAATGGGTCTTGACCAAGATTGTCAAGCGCTACTCGAACTTCATCGCGCATCCGATTCGCCACAACGTGCGCAGGGAGAAGCGCGACACCGACGAGAAGGGCATCGTCAAGCCCGACGGCAAGACGACCGTGACCTTCGAGGACAAGACTCTGAATTCCATGAAGCCCATCTGGACTCGTCCCGAGTCCGAAGTGGAGGAAGAGGAATACAACGAGTTCTACAAGCACATCGCGTCGGACTGGCAGGATCCCATGCTGCACCTCCGGTTCAAGGCCGAAGGGATCTCGGAATACGAATCGATCCTGTTCGTGCCGCCTGAACAGCCGCGTGACCTGGACAACTGGGGGTTCGAGTACGGATTGCAGCTGTACGCCCGGCGCGTGATGATCATGGAGCGCTGCGAAGCCGTGCTTCCCCGGTTCTTGAGGTTCGTCCGAGGGGTGGTCGATTCGTCAGATCTTCCGCTCAACATTTCGCGCCAGATGCTCCAGGAGAACCGGCACCTAGCGCGGATCCAGAAATTCCTTGCCAAGAAGGTTCTGGACAGGCTTGCCGAACTGCAGAAGGACGACGAGGAGAAGTACCTTGAGTTCTGGAAGCAGTTCGGCCATGCCCTCAAGGAAGGGGTTGGGACGGACTTCGAGCAGAAGGATCGGATCGTGCCCCTGCTGTTGTTCCAGTCATCCAACGATCCCGAGAAGCTGACCACGCTCTCGGACTACGTCTCGCGGATGAAGGACGGCCAGGAGCCGATCTACTACATCACAGGAGAGTCTCGTGCACTGGTCGAGAATTCGCCCCTGATCGAGGGTTTCCGGAAGAAGGACTACGAGGTCTTGTACCTCACGGACCCGGTGGACGAGTTTCTCGTCGACCAGCTGCCCGAATTCGACGAGAAGAAGCTCAGGTCGGTGGGCAGGGGCGAGCTGGACTTGGCCAAGGACGACTCCGACGGCGAGTCCGAGACCAGGCGCAAGGAACAGGAGGAGCTCTATGGCGGCCTGTTCGGATTGCTCGGCAAGCATCTCGAGGAGAATGTCAAGCGCGTGCGCCTTTCCAGCCGCCTCACCGAGTCGCCCGCCTGCCTGACCGTCGACGAGCACGACATGAGTCCCCAAATGGAACGCATGCTGAGGATGGCCGGGCCGAACGCCCCAAAGCAGAAGCGGATCCTTGAGATCAACGGATCCCACGATCTCGTCAAGGGACTGCAACAGCGCTTCGACAATGACAAGGCCGATCCGGCTCTCCAGGACTACGCCCAGCTGCTCTACGGCTACGCGATGCTCGCAGAGGGTGCCGAGATCGATGATCCGGGGCCGTTCAATCGGGCCTTGGAAGGCGTCATGGTCAAGGCTGTCCAGGGTGCCAGCCATCTTGCCTAGAGACATGCCGAGCGAGGATGGTGGTGCGCAATTCGCAATTGGGGAGCTTGTCCGCCACTTGCTCTTCGACTACCGAGGGGTGGTTTACGACGTCGATCCCGTGTTTAGCGCGAGCGAGGAATGGTACCAGCACGTAGCTCGGAGCAGGCCCCCGAAAGATCGGCCCTGGTACCGGGTCCTCGTTCATGGCGCAACGCATGTGACGTACGTCGCCGAGAGGAATCTCGACAAGGATTCCTCGCAGGAGCCGATCCGCCATCCTGGCCTGCCCCAGTTGTTCGAACGGTTTGAGAACGGAATGTACATCCCACGGCGCCGAGCGCAATAGAGACGGCAAGGCGTGATCGGCTGATCACGCGGGCGGGTTGTACGGGCCGGTCATGTTGCCGCGCCCCCGGAACCAAGCGACAGCTGATCCCAGTGCCTCTCGCACGGGCGCGGGCTCGAATCCGAGCTCGCGTCGCGCCTTGTCGCAGTTCGCGAACATCGGGTACCGGGCCATGCGGACGCCATCCATCGGAATCTGCGGTGGGTGGCCCGTGAGCCACGACCAAGCGACGCTTGCGGCTCCTGCCGCCCACGCCGCCGTGTATGGAAGACGAATTCGCGGGGCGTTGCGGCCGCTGACCGAGGCAAGAAGGTCCAGGATCTGGCGCAAAGTGAGGTTCTCCGATCCCAATAGGTACCGCTCGCCTAGCCTGCCGCGCTCGAGTGCAAGCCAATGCCCGCGGGCGACATCTCGAACATCTACCAGGTTCAGGCCGGTATCGACGTAGGCCGGCATGCGGCCCTCCAGGAAGTCCGCGATGATCTTGCCCGTCGGTGTTGGCTTGAAGTCACGCCCTCCGACTGGTGCGGTTGGATTGACGATCACGACTGGCATGCCGTCGTTTGCAAATTCCCCCGCCACGCGCTCGGCCAGGAACTTGGACCTCTTGTAGTGCCCGGTCATCTCAGATAGAGTCGAAGGCGACGTTTCTGTCACCGGGCTTCCGTTAGGTCGAGGTGCAATGGTGCCGACGGAACTCGTGTAGACGAACCTGTCCACGGCGGCTTCTCTGGATGCTTCGAGGATGTTGCGCGTACCTTCGACGTTCGCGGAATACAACCGGGCAGGATCTCTAGTCCACAGCTTGTACTCGGCCGCCACGTGGAACACCGCGCGGCAGCCGCGCACGGCGTGCCGGAGGGAATCCGGGCGTTCCAGGTCCCCTTCCGAAAGCTCGGCGTCCAAACCGTTCAATGGCGCTCTGTCGCTGGACGGGCGAACCAGGAGCCGCAGCCGTTCGCCACGGCTCAATAGGTATCGGGCGACGTGATTGCCGACGAAGCCGGTGGAGCCGGTGACAAGAATCATGATCCCTGGCTTGCCGGTGCCTCAACCGGCCCACTCCGCACTACACTGGTGTCCGGAGGAAGTTCTATTATGCAGTTCAAGACCTTGCGCAATTCGCCTGGCCTAGTCCTATCTCTCGCCCTCGTGACTCTGTCATGCGGCCCTGTCGAGACCGAAGATCCGGGGATGCGCGCGCTAGAGACGTCGGAGTTCGGTGCTGTCGACGGTCAGCCCGTCAAGCTATTCACACTGACCAACGACTCCGGTGCCGAAGTGGGCATCATCGAGTACGGCGGCATCGTAGTCAGCCTCAAGGTTCCCGATCGGGACGGAAACCTCGGCGATGTTGTGCTGGGATTCGACGACCTCGAGTCGTACGTCGCCGATACCCCCTTCTTCGGAGCCATCACGGGCCGCTACGCGAATCGAATCGCGAAGGGGCAGTTCGAAATCGACGGGACCGCCTACGAGTTGCCAGTGAACAACGGTCCGAACTGGCGGCATCAAGGGCTTCGACAAGGTCGTTTGGAAGGGAACGCCGGCGGAATCGGGCGACAGCGTGGAATTCACCTACGTCAGCGCGGACGGCGAGGAAGGATACCCCGGCAAGCTCGATGCGAAAGTCACCTACACCTGGACCGACGCTAACGAGCTGAGGATCGAGTACGCGGCCGAGACGGACAAGCCCACGGTCGTGAATCTCACCAACCATTCGTACTTCAATCTGAGGGACGGCGGCGCTAGCACGATCCTTGATCACGACATTATGATCAGCGCCGACCACTACACACCTGTCGATGCGACATCGATTCCAACGGGCGAGATCGCGTCGGTCGAAGGCACGCCCCTAGACTTTCGCCAGGCGATGGCGATCGGCGCCCGGATCGAGGAAGAGAACGAGCAGCTCGGGTTTGGAGCGGGGTACGACCACAACTACGTGGTCAGCCGCGAGTCACCGGGCCTCGCGCTGGCCGCGACAGTTCACGACCCCGCCACCGGTCGGACGATGGACGTTCTGACCGAGGAGCCCGGAGTCCAGTTCTATAGCGGGAACTTCCTTGATGGCCACCACATCGGAAAGGGTGGGGTGGCATACGGGCACCGGAGCGGGCTCTGTCTCGAGACCCAGCACTATCCGGATTCTCCGAATCAGCCTGATTTTCCGTCGACTGTCCTCCGGCCCGGAGCGACCTATTCGACTGCCACGGTCTACAAGTTCTACACGAGGTGATTGGATGAGGTTCCTTCCGGCGCCCCTCGGAGTCCTGCTGTTTATCCCGGCCTTGGCGCAAGACTCGGTTCCTCCACCGACAGGCGACGCGATCGTGGCCCCGGACGCCAAGTTCGAAATCCTCTACACGCGGCCGGAAACCGACAAGGGAGGATTGACGGAAGGCCCGGCCGTGGCCTCGGACGGATCGGTGTACTTCTCCGATATCCTGCGAGGCGAGAACCGTGGCAGGATCCATCGATACGATCCGGCAGCGCATAAGATTGAGACCTTCGCGGAGGACAGCCACAAGTCCAATGGCCTGATCTTCGGTCCCGACGGGTTTCTCTATGCCGCCGAGGGTGCGGATTACGGGGGGCGCCGGATTTCGAAATGGAACGTCAAGACAAAAGAGCGGACGCTCGTCGTCGACACGTTCCAAGGCAGAAAATTCAACTCTCCCAACGATATCTGCGTCGACAGTGACGGGAATCTCTACTTCACCGATCCCCGCTACACCGGCCACGAGCCCCGCGAGCTCGAACGGCGTGCAGTGTATCGGGTGACGGCGGAGGGCGAGGTCGTCGAGATAACTCGCGCGGTCACGAAGCCTAATGGGTTGGCGCTGAGCCCAGACGGTAGGACCCTGTACGTTGCCGACACCAACAACGGTAGTGACGGCATGCCCGGAGTGGAACCGGGCAACCGGGGGCCGATGCGGATATACGCTTTCCCTTTGGACAGCAACGGGCTTGTCGACGGGGCGCGACGCCTGCTTTATGATTTCGGTCCCCAGTTCGGGTGCGACGGCATGACGGTGGACGTGCAAGGCAACCTATATCTGACAGCGCGCGAACCGTCGAAGCCGGGTATCCTCGTGCTTGACCCCGATGGAAGGCAGGTCGGGTTCCTGCCGACCTCAACCGGCGTGGAAGCGGAAGAGACTCCGTTCGACGCGCAAGAGATCCAAGGATTGGATCAGCCGCCCGCAACGCCGACAGGTCTACCAAGTAACGTGGAATTCGGTTTGGGGGCGGATAGCAACATGCTCTACGTCACGGTTGACCAGAGCCTCTATCGAATTCGTCTAAGAGCCCGCGGCTACCACCGGCAGCATCAGCGCTGATGGCGATCCGAGTCTCGGAGGGTCACGTGGGCCGCGCGGAACCTCCGTTCCGTCGCAAATCGGTCCCGCGTTGCGTGGGCGGATACGATGGAAGGTAAGTTCCCTGTTTGGACGGGAGCTTGTCACCGGCGTCCACGGACGACGCCTGGTCCCGAGGAGGCCAGCCCCGCGTTTCCAGCGCCAGCAGCCACCCGGGTCTGGACTTGCGGACGGGGTTCGCACGGCATTCCTGCAGCGCGTCGGTCCCCGTGATTTCGCCGGTCTAGCCGCGGGCGCGACTTGGCAGCAGGCAATGGAGGTTTCTGGGCGCAGGAACTCTCGGCGCATGGGAAGTGGGAATCTTACGACCGGAGCAGTGCATGACAGACTTGAAGCGAACTTTCGGGTTCGATCCAAACGCCGATGCGACCAGCCACGACGCAGACCGCCTGAACATCAGACGGTACGTTCGCTTGCAGCTCGTGGCGAGCGGCCTTGCACCGGAAGCCGGTGAATTCGCTGAGTCGGCAGCCGGCCTGCTCGCCAATTACCGCGAGCAGGCTCGATTGCTGCTCGACCATCGCTGCGGTGCCGACCAGCGAATTGAGGCGTTTCTCGCGCAGCACTTCAAAGATCTCGAGCTGGACGATACCCGCTGGCTTCCAGGGCGCACCCTCGTTCTGGACCGGCACGGGATGGCGCGGGAGCTCTCTTTGCCGGCAGATGGCGACGAGTTCGTCTCGGAGTATGTGAGCTCCTATCGCGTCGCAAACGGCGTGCTCCACAATCCGCGTAACGACAGGCGCACTACGAGCGGGACGTTTCATGTCGCCGAGGGCGGCCTTCCGATTCCGGCGGACAAGAAGGCAGTTCCCAACAAGACGTTTGCAGAGTTGCTCCGGATCGGGCTCAACCCAGCCAAAGAGGCCTGCAGGCTGCCATTCGACCCCAGCGCCAAGTGCTTCGTATCGCTCCTGCTTCGACCGCTCGTTTCCCCCGAGGTTCCGGGATTCTCGCCTGCTCGGCGGATGGAGACCCGGTTCTTCGCTCCGGGTGGCCTCGTGAGCAATCTGGACTTCGTCGAGTCGATCTTCGGCAACGCAGGCGACCCGTTCCTTCCGGAGAACGACGCCGGCCTCGATGTCGACGGCTGGAGCGGTCACACGGGCACGGTGATCCTCGCACCGCACCTGGAACATGTGCGGAAAGTGGATGTCGGCCTACCGCACTTTGACAGCGCCACGGAGCGTCAACGCCGCGACGGGATGTGCTGGCAGGACGAGACGGAGGTCTACAACGAAGGTAGTCCATTCAAGATAACCTGCCGAACGACGGAGGGCGTGATCGTCACGCTCATTTCCGACAACTATTTCGGCTACTGCAAGAAGGAAGTCAAGACGCAACTCAGCTACGCAGCGAATCTCCTCGGCAATGCCGAAGAGGAGCACGCCGGCGGCGCAATCGCGTTCGCGAGTTACAGCCTAGGCAACGAGTTCCAGATCAACTCGCGCAAGTACAATTCCCTGACATTGGAGGATGCAGCCCGCTATCATCCCGAAACTATCAAGCTGATGCCCGAGGGGCACGGGCGCGACCGGAAGTTTCCCGATCTCTTCTACATTCCCGAGGACGCAGCCGCAAGCCTGCGGACGCAGGAGATCCGCTGGAACAAGAACGGGTCTCGTCATTCGCTGCCCTTGGTGCCGGGCAAGATCTACATGGCACCGTCCGGCTACCGCATCCGGATCGAAAAGCATCCCGCGGCACCTTCCTGGCGCCTGCGAGGCACGATACCGGAAGGGGTGTTTTGCCACAAGCCATGCACGGTGAGCGGGGGTGGGAAGAGCGAGATCAACAAGTCGCTCCGGGACTACATGCTATACGGTCCTGTGTTCGTCACTGACGTTAAGGGAGACTTGGATGCCGCCCAGGAGATTTTTGACCGGGACTACTCGGACAGGTGGCCCGCAGACTCGCCGCTCCGCAAGGTCTACGCAGAGCGCGCGAGCCGTCCGATCCTTAGCGACTCCCGCTCGCTAGGTAGCGTGATCAAGCTGCTCACCCCATCGATTGGGTACGCAGACGAGTTCAATGACTGGCTCGCACGGATTCCGAATCACGTGTACTCGATCGTGCTGATCATCAAGCGGTTCTACAAGCCGGAATGGGGGCCGAACTGGCGGGACCATTTCCATGTCGATATCGTCAACGGACTCCCCGGTCACGAGCTCAAGCACGCGGATCGGAAGCTGGTCGGAACCTATCTCCGCGTAGGACTGATCGGCGAGAAGGCCTGGAGAACGTTCAAATGCCGTCAGGACTTCGTGTCCGCCGAAAAGATTCAGACGGAGGACGACATTAGCGCGTCAAGGGTCGTGCCCTCGCGGCACTTGACGGGTTTGGCCCGGAACGCACCCGAGAGCGTGAAATTCGCGGAAAACTGCGAATTCCGGCTCTTTCAGCGACCTGACGACGCGATCCACCGCGGGCTCGACAAGAGGACGGAGGCAGACTTCTCGCGGGGCGGAGTCTTCTTGTCAAACTTCGAGCCACTTCGGATCGCGGAGGTGCGAGCGATGTCGCAGAAGGTCGCCGATTTCGAGCACTTCAGCGCGCCAATGCGACATTTCCTGACCGAGATCGGTGATTCGGACCACCGGTTCGCCGTTTGCTCGGCGAATCCCAGGATCGTTGAAGGAAAGCCGACCAGGAATCCTCGCTACCTGCAGGACCGGCCCGACATCGAGTCGCCGATCGACCGCCACGCTGCCGAGATCGGAGTCCGCCTGTTCCGCGGAATTCCCTCTGGGAAGCCGGTGCATCTTCCTGTAAACGCGGTCCTTGTCGGACGACGCAACAATCCGCCGGATCCGGCCGCCGGCATTCGCGGGCTTGCCGTCTACAATCCGATTCACTACCAGGAACTTCCGGAGCTACTCATGGACTTCATCGCGTCCCTAACAGGCAAGAGTCCGTCCACGACCGGCTTCGGGAGCGAAGGGGCGCTGACCAAGGGCCCGTTCAACGCGCTGCGTCCGGCGGCCGATCTGAATTCCGCCTTTGTCTCGTATGCGCTCACCGGACTGGGCGGATTCTCGACCGCTGCCGGCCATATTGGCCCAAACGTAAAGATGATGCACGACATCAGCCTGCTCGTTCCCGAGATTTGGTGTCGGATGTCGCAGGAGGAGCGGGATCCGCGGTTCCTGATCTCGGAGGGGCTGCTGGAGAAGCTCGACGACTTCGAAGACAAGAACGGCCCAGTGCCAGCCAGCCGCCTCGGCTACCGCATCAATGCTCCTTTCGTGAGGCGGTTTGTCGCACGCGTCTTCGACAATCCCACGATGGTATTCGACCAGCCGATCCTGCGTCCGGAGACGCAAGATCCTACCGCATTTGCGGACGGAATACGGTATATCGCCGAAGCGCACTCGACGACGGCGCGCCTGTACTTCGAGGACGGTTCCGCCGAAGCGGTGTCCCCTCCCGTAAGGGCGCTTCTGTCAATCATGGCTTTCGGCGACTTCAATGGCTTGACCGTCGGCAGCCCCGAGTTCAGGGCGATGTTCACGCGAGAGTCGGTTCTTGCGAGCGAGTGGTACCGAGAGCGCCTCGTGACAGCCCAGTCGCAAGCGATCCGTCGATCCGGTCGACTGATCCGCCACATCGCGTCGGCTCGTCTGCGCGACACCACAGGGGAGATCACGGCCAGGCTAGGGCTGGACGACCGGGCGGAGCGGGCTCGCAGCGATCTCCAGCGCGTCAGCGATCCGAGCTACGTGGACTTCTTGGAAGGCTCGATCGGCGCGCAGCCGTTCGACTAGGCATCGATCCTTCGCCTTGCCGGAGATTGCAAGCGGAGGCGGCCTACCTCCGAGACGAATTCGAACGGCGTACGTCGTCTGATCACGATTGGCGCAGGCGGTCGGCAAGGTGCGTGCTGCCGCCTACGTCGGTCAGGCGGAAGTCCCGACCGGTGTGGCGATAGGTGAGCTGCGTATGATCCAAGCCGAGCAGGGCCAGGATGGATGCGTGAAGGTCGTTGAGGTGTACGGGATCCTCGGCCGCGCGCAATCCGAGTTCATCGGTCGACCCTATGACCCTTCCGCCGCTGACGCCGCCTCCGGCCATCCACAGGGTGAAGCCGTACGGATTGTGGTCCCGCCCCTCGCTCCGCCCCCTGCCGCCATCGGATGTCGGAGTCCGGCCAAACTCGCCGCCCCAAATCACGAGCGTCGAGTCGAGCATGCCGCGAGACTTCAAGTCAGAGAGCAGTCCGGCCACCGCCTTGTCAGTCTCGGCGGCACGGTCGAGATGGTTCTGGTCGCACTCGGTGTGCCCGTCCCAGTCGATGGCGTTCCGTCCGTTGCCCGACCAGACCTGCACGAATCGGACGCCTCGTTCGACTAACCGTCTTGCTAGCAGGCAGCGACCGCCGAAATCGGCGCTCGTCGGGTTGTCGAGGCCGTAGAGCCTCTTCGTGGCCTCGGACTCGCTCGAGATATCTGTCGCCTCGGGTGCCTCCATTTGCATCCGGAAGGCAAGTTCGTAGGACTCGAGGCGGGCAGTGAGTTCGCTATCAAAGTTGCGTTCGCGCAGATGGCCATCGTTCAGCCTCCGCAGTGTGTCGAGCAAGTCGCGTTGCTGCTCGAATGACCTTTGCGAGGGAGGACGTAGATACAGGATCGGATCGGGACCTGCCCGGAAGGATGTGCCTTGGTAGATCGCTGGCAGAAAGCCCTCGCCGTAGACTTCCGGGCCGGAACGGACGCCGCCCTGCAGCAGGACGACGAAACCGGGCAGATTCTGATTCTCGGTGCCCAGCCCGTATAGAACCCAAGAGCCGAGACTTGGCCTGCCGATTCTTGGCCATCCGTTGTGGATCAGAAACTGAGCCTGTGAGTGTGTGAATCCCTCGTGAAAGTTGGAGCGGATAACGGCAATGTCGTCGGCTCTCTGCGCCACATACGGAAACAGGTCGGAAACTTCCAGCCCCGACTCGCCATGACGACCGAAAGCCCGCTTGGATCCCATCAGGGTCAGATCGCGAAACTTCCCATTCTGGAAATCCTCGCTGCCGAAGCTCTCGGGTGGACGCTGACCGTCCAGCCTGTTGAGCACGGGTTTCGGATCGAACGTGTCCATTTGGCTCGGCCCACCCTGCATGAACAGATGGATCACGCTCCTTGCAGTTGCCGGATGCGGGGACGGCCGGACCGCAAGCGAACCGGCCTGAGCCACCGGCGGCATCGACTGGCCGAACAGATCCATCGCGGCCAGCCAGCCTACTCCAAGTGCGGAATGGCGGAGGAAGTCGCGTCTGGATTCGCTAGTCCACATAGACGAACTCATTCAAATTGAACAGCATTAGACAGAATCGGGCCAGGGAATTGCGGTCTAGGTAGCCAAGCGCGGTCTCCCGCTCCTCGGCATCTGGCGGACGCCCCAAGGCCGCTCTCCATCCGGCTTCGACTAGGCCAGCCGAGTCTTCGTGAGTCTCGCTACGGAGTCGGGAGGCGAAGGCTTCCGCCTGTTCCAAGACGAAGCTGCTGTTCATCATGGCTAGGGCTTGCGGCGCCACGGTTGACGTCTCGCGGCGAGAGCAGCTCCTGGCTGTGTCGGGTGCATCGAAGATCTGCAGCATGGGGACAGCCATCGACCGCTTGGCTTGGAGATAGATGCTGCGTCGGTTGTGCTCGGTCGGGTCCGGATTTGCGGGCCAGAGCTCCGGCATGCGGGCTGCGAGGATCTCTTCGCTCGTCAAGGGAGGGATTACTCCGACACCGCCCATCTTGAGATTCAACTTGCCTGACACCGCAAGGAGCGAATCTCGAATTGCATCAGCGTCGAGCCGACGCCTGTTCATACGCCCGAAATAGCGATTGTCCGGATCTCTCTCGGTGGATTCGGGGGGTGCGACGCTAGCCAACCTGTACGTGCTTGAAAGCATGATAAGCCTATGCATCTCCTTGACTTTCCACTTTCGCTCCGCGAATTCTACTGCAAGCCATTCAAGGAGTTCGGGATGCGTCGGCGGATCTCCCTGCCTTCCGAAGTCGCTCGAGGTTTGAACGATTGCTTGGCCGAAGTGGTGCTGCCAGATTCGATTGACCATCACTCGACCGAGCAGGGGTTGCTCGGCGGATGTCATCCATTCCGCGAGAGCCGCTCGGCGGCGCGGGATGAACCGGTCGGTCTTGGGTTCCTGGATCGCAGGTCCGGACGGGAGAGCCGAGGGGAATCCGGGCTCGACGCGCTCACGCCTGCGCTTGAAGTCCCCGTGAGCTAGGACATAGGTGTCCGGAACTCGCCCTTCGTGCGCGAGGACCTTCGCAGAGGCGTATGGCTCTGGCGCTCGCAAGTATGCGGCTCCGAGGCGCTCGAGCATTTTTCGGAGCTCGTCGACGCTCATGTCCTTGCTGGATTGATTCGCCATTCGCTTCAGGATCCGGGCCCGCTCCAGTAGCGGGAACCTGCGCGTACTGGTCTGAACGTCGAACAAGCTAACGAGCGGAATCTCGCGTTCAACGCTGCCAGAAAAGAATGCCGTCAGGCTGTAGTAGTCCCGCTGGCTGATCGGATCCGACTTGTGGTCATGGCAGCGTGCGCATTCCAGCGTCAGGCCTAGGAATGCGGAGCCAATCGTATCGATGGCTTCGGCGCGCCACTCGGCCCGATACAGGTCGCCATAGTAGGTGTACTCGATAGGGAACGCGCCCAGCGTGAAGAGGCTCGTACCGATGCGACGGTTCGCGTTCTCTTGCTTCTCGGCAGGGAGATTCAGCGTCCCTTCCAAGTCCATGTCGGTCGGCCAGAGTTCGTCCGCCGCAACTTGCTCCCGGACAAATGTTGTATATGGCTTGTCGCGGTTGAACGACTCGATCACGTAGTCCCGGTAGCGCCACGCAGTCGTGTAGAAATGATCCGTCTCGAAACCCGATGTGTCAGCATAGCGGACCAGGTCCAGCCAGTGCCGGCCCCATCGTTCCCCATATCGGTCGGACTCGAGCAACCGGTCGATGAGGTTCTTGTAAGCGTCAGGGGACTCGTCTTGAAGGAATCGCTCGACTTCCGCCGAGGATGGCGGGAGACCGTGCAGGTCGAAGTACGCCCGTCTCACTAGCGCCCTTCGGTTCGCAGGAGCGGTCGGCTCAAGTGCCTGCTCGCGGAGCTTGGCTAGGACGAACGCGTCGATAGGAGTGCGAATCCACGAGTCATCTGAGGGTTCCGGAACCGGCGGGCGTTCAGGTTTCTTGAATGACCACCAGGCCGATTGGGTCGAATCTTCTTCTGCATCAATCCATTCCGCTCCGCTGTCGATCCACTTCTTGAGAGTCTCGAAATCCGACTCCGGGATCCTGGCAGGGCCCGGCGGCATGCTCAGCTCGCCGCTGCCCGAAACAGCCTGGACGAGCAGGCTAGAGGAAGAATCGCCGGGAACGATAGCAGGCCCGCGCCGGCCGCCCGCGACAGCGGTCGCGAAGGTCCGCAGGTCCAAGTCCGACGTGCGGGCGCTCCCGTGGCAGGCCACGCAATGCGCGTCCAAGATGCGCTTGGCAGACCGGGCGAGCGCTTCGGTCGCGGCTGCTGACGGGGCTACGGGGACCCAAATCGACGCCGCCACCAACCATGCCGGCACCTGCCTCACGCAAAGCCTCTTGGATCGAGAACTTGAGTGCCGGTTGAAATTGGCAAAGCGAGCTCCGTGCCGGGTGCGATCAATGGTCGTTACGGCAACAGTATACAGCCGGGCCGACTAGGAGTATGTCCCTCCGGAAACGGATGCAATTGGGCATTTGCTCGTTGAATCGCCGAGTCGGCTCCGAGAGACGTCCAGACCCAGTCCTCGGAGAATCTCGTACCTTCGGACTGCGGCTCTTGACAGCGAGGAGGGCTGCTGGCCAAGGAAACTGAGTCGGCCGCGCTCCGACAATGCCTGGCCCTATCCGAACTCTTCAAGCAGCACCGCCATCTCTAGCAGGCCAATCACCTCGATTTCCTTCGAAATCGTATACCGCGATTCCCCCGAGCAGACAACAAAGGATCGTTCCGGCTTGAGATCCTCCAACGAATTGTGGAAACCCTTGCTGACGGAGACTGAGAGGTCGCGCTTGATTTCGATCGCCCAGATTCCTCGCTGGCCAGGAATCTCAAGCAGGAGGTCGACCTCGGCTCCCGCGGCAGTGCGATAGAAAGCTGCCTTGGTGCCCGGAGGTGCCCAAGCCAGAACGTTCTCTATGGCGAAGCCCTCCCAGTGAGGTTCGACGAACCGGGTGACCGGCAAGGCCGCCGAAGTGCTGGATGCCGAGTAGGGCGTGAACCGGCCCGCTGGCTCGCAACTAGCCTCTCAGGGATTTCACGAGGCGCTTCTTGACGCTCGCGCTAAATGGCGGAAGACGGCGAGCCACTTCTAACCTGGACAATTCGTCGAACACCCTATTCATGGTTTCGTCAGAATCCTCGCACTAGGACCGGCTCGCGGCCGGAAGGCATCGGGACCGTTCGCTGTCTGTTGCCGGGACCGGTGACTCCGCCTACTTGCCGCCGGGCGCGATTCGTGCGAGCTTCGGTCGACTGGGTTTGCCGACGGAATCCCAGATGCTTGCGATGCTACCAGCGGATAGCCGGCGGTCGGTCAGCAGAGCCTGCCGATTCGCAGCTGTGCTACTTTGAGGCTGGTCACTCGGCGCTCGTCTTCTGGGCCGTGATCCGAGTTGGTCCAAGGAGGTCTGGATGCTTGTCAAAGTTCCGCGGGGTTGGGAGATTCCCGAGAGCGAGGCGACCCCCGAAGACCAGTTCCATTCGAGGCGCGATTTCCTGCACTCCTTGGGTTTCGCCGGCATGGGCGGGCTGCTCGCTAGGTCCTTGCCTGCCGCAAGCGAAGACGGGTCGCCGTACCCGGCCAAGCGGAACACCAAGTACACGTTGGATCGACCTCTGACGGCCGAGCACGTCGCGACCGGCTACAACAACTTTTACGAGTTCACGCTTGACAAGCAGCAGGTGCGTTTCAGGGTAGACAAGTTCAAGATTGATCCTTGGAAAGTGAAGGTCAAGGGGCTGGTCAACAACCCGAAGACCTACGACATTGACGACATCGTCCGGCGATTTCCGCTTGAGGAGCGGCTTTATCGCTTCCGTTGCGTCGAGGCGTGGGCTATGGCGGTCCCGTGGACGGGATTCGAGATGTCGGCTCTGATCAAGGAAGTGGACCCAAAGCCCGCAGCCCGCTACATCCGGATGGTCACGGCGCACCGTCCGAAGGAGATGCCCGGCATCATTTCGCAGCCTCACTACGACTGGCCTTACGAGGAGGCCATGACGATCGACGAGGCCATGAACGAGCTTGCGCTGTTCGGCACGGGAATCTACGGCAAGCCCCTGCCCAAGCAGAACGGCGCGCCGATCAGGGCAATCATTCCATGGAAGTACGGCCTGAAGAACATCAAGTCGATCGTCGAGATCGACTTCACGAAGAAACGTCCGCCGACGCTATGGAACAAGGCAGTGCCGAGCGAATACGGCTGGTACTCGAACGTGAACCCGAAGAAGCCGCACCCGCGGTGGTCCCAAGCTCAGGAACGCATCATTCCGACCGGCGAAATCCGCCCCACCTACATGTACAACGGGTACGAGTCGTTTGTCGCAGGGCTCTATAAGGGCAACGAATTCTGAATGGCTCCCGTCTGGTCGAATCGTTGATCGAATAGCATCGGCCCGGCGGGGCCAGCAAGAGCAGGCAAAGTGAACGATTGGGACGACCACCCCGGGCTCGGCGAGCCTCGTACAACGCTCCGGCAGTTCGTGATCCGGTTGGTGGCTCTTGTCCTGCTCGTGTCCTTTCTCGGGAGCCTCTACTTCGCGTTTCGAGGCATCGAGGATATCCTTGTCGTGGTCGGGATCCTGCTGGTCGTGGCGCTGGTCGCGTCAATCGCGAAGAAGCAGCGCGAATCGGAGAATCCGTATGACTCGGACGATCATTCGGATTTCGACGTCCACTGAACCGTGCCGCTAGTCGAGCAGTCGGTTCAGCTGTGCGCTTAACCGTCGCTTGGTCTCGTCGTGTGCCGGGTGGCCTGCAAGGTTTGTCCACTCCATCGGATCAGCGTCGTGGTCGTACAGCTCTTCGCTACCGTCGCCGTATCGGATATACCGCCACCGGTCCGTCCGGATCGTGTGATGCTGGCCCTGCCGGGTTGTCATGGCGGGGATTTCGCGGGGTGCGCTTGGATTCCGTAGCAGGGGGACTAGGCTTTCGCCGTCCAAGTCGCCCGGCGGGTCCAAGCCAGCTAGTTCGGAGAGCGTCGGATAGAGATCGATCAAGCTGACAGCGCGGTGCGACACACCTCCTGCCTCGGTCACGCCGGGAGCGGAGACGATCAGTGGTACGCGAGTCGATTCCTCCCAGAGGGTGCTCTTGTGATACTTCTGCTTCTCGCCGATGTGGTAGCCGTGGTCCGAAAACAGCACGATGACGGTGTTATTCGCGTACGGACTTGCATCGAGAGCCCTGAGAACGCGCCCAATCATGTCGTCCGCGAAGGTGACAGAGGACAGATAGCCCCTGGTGGCTGACTGAAGGGCATTGTGCTTTCGAATCATTGCCTCGTAGCTGTTGGCGCCACGCGTGTACCGCTTCGCGATGGCGGGAATGTCGTCTAGGTCGTCCGGTAGGATTCTCGGCAACTCGACACTGGCGAGCGGATGCTCGTCGAAGTACTCGCTCGGTGCGTACTGGGGATCGTGAGGCCGGTAGATTCCGACCGCCAGGAAGAACGGCTTGGCGTGTTCCGCTCGCAGCTGCCGAACGGCCCATCGAGATGTTTGTCCGTCTTCAGTGACATCCGCCTTGAAGTCGATCGGGCCCCAGTCCCAGTGGTGATTGATACCGTTCCGGTGCGTGTCGATCAGCACGGGTGCCATCGGCAGCTGGATCGTCTTCGCCGGGAATCTCTCGTCCCAGGCGTCCGGCTGGCCAAATCCACTTCGCCCGGCGTAAGGCGCCCCTTCGGCGCGCGTCAGGGCCCCTCGCCATCCGCCGTGGTTGGCGTGGAAGATCTTTCCGGCTGCGGCCGTGAAGTAGCCGTTTCGGCGGAAGAACTGCGGCAAGGACTCGGATCGATTCAGCGATTCGAAGGTTCTCCAATCGTCGTTGTTGCCGACGACGCCCGTCGTGGACGGGCGCTTCCCGAACAGCAGGGCGGTTCGGGACGGATTGCATAGTGGCGCAGCGCAGTGGGCGTTAGCGAACAGCACGCCGGCAGAAGCAAGAGAGTCGATATTGGGTGTCTTAGCCTGCGGATGACCGCCTAGGCAGCCCACCCAGTCGTTGAGGTCGTCCACCGCAATGAAGAGAACGTTCGGCTTGTCCTGCGCTAGACCGGGCGAGAGGATCGCCAACCCTAGGACCACCGCAAATCGATTCAGCATGACTCCCCATTCTAGGAGCCGTCCGATTCGGGCATGGCCGCACGGCTAGTACCCGTCCCGTCACTCGCAAGGCAAGGCGGCTACACTCGTAGGCGATGTCGAATGTCTCTCGACGTGAATTTCTGACTAGCGGTGCCCTTGCGGCCGCCGGCTGCGGCGGCACAGGCTCCGTGGCCACCGGTCCGCCCAACATTCTCCTAGTGGTGCCGGATCAACTGCGGTACGACTGGACCGGCTTGAATCCGGGGATCCCGGTTCGCACGCCAAACCTCAACGACCTGGCTGCCCGCGGCGTCCAGTTCGAGAACTGCTATTGCGCGTCGCCCTTGTGCGCTCCATCGAGGGCCTGCTTGGCGGCGGGCGTCGAATACCACCGGTGCGGCGTGCCGGACAACAGCCTCAATTACCCGCTTGACCAGGCCACGTACTATTCGCTGCTTCGGGACGCGGGCTATCACGTGATGGGCTGCGGCAAGTTCGACCTGCACAAGCCGGAACCCAGCTGGGGAGTCGAGGGCCAGCACCTGTTGGCGGAATGGGGCCTCTCGGCGGGAATCGACAGCGCGGGAAAATGGGACGCAATCCGCTGGGGAATGACGGAGCCATGCGATCCGTATACGGCCCACTTGCATTCGACGGGTCGCGTCGAGACGCATCGCGATGATTTCGGCAGGCGCCGGGAAGTCGGAACGTTCGCAGCTACGTTTCCGACACCGCTGCCGGAGGAATCCTACTGTGACAATTGGATCGCCGCGCAAGGGCTCCGCTTGTTGGCCGCGGCACCTCGCGACAAGCCCTGGCACCTAGCTGTCAACTTCGCCGGACCGCACGAGCCGGTGGATGTGACGAACCGAATGGACGGCCTGTACCGCGGCATCGATTTCCCTCAGCCCAATCGAAGCCGCGAGTTCACTTCGGCAAAGCACGTGGAAATTCGGCGCAACTACGCCGCGATGATCGAGAACATCGACGCGTGGCTCGGCAGGTTTCTGGCAGCGGCCGAAGAGCGCGGGGACTTAGAGAACACGCTCGTCGTGTTCACCAGCGACCACGGCGAGATGCTAGGAGACCATGATCTTTGGATGAAGCGGCTTCCGCAGCAAGGATCGGTGGGAATTCCGCTAGTCGTGGCCGGCCCCGGCGTGCGCCTGGGAGCGACCGCACCAGCCCTGGTCAGCCTGATGGATCTCGCCGCCACGTTCGTCGACTACGCCGGAGCCACGGTTCCCGAGAGTATGGACAGCAGATCGCTCAGGGCCGTGCTCGACGGATCTAGCGACTCTCACCGCGAGTTACTGCTGAGCGGTCTCGATCCCTGGCGTTGCGTAACCGACGGGAGACTGAAGTTGATACGGGGCTATCCCGGTGGGCGTTTGCCAGGCGGCAGCGACCTGCCGGCCTATCCGGAAGGGGACGCACGTGCCCAGCCGCTCTTATATGACATCCAAGAGGATCCCTTCGAGAACCAGAACCTTGCCCAACGGGCGCCCTCCGACGTGGCGAGGCTGACTGCGGCGATGCATGGCTTGATCGGAGTGGAATGATGGCCCGCTGCCCGAAGATCCCGACCGGCAGGTATTCGCGGCACATTTTGCTGTGCGCCGATCAGACCAAGGCGAAATGCGCTCCGCGAGAGGTCACCGTGCCTGCTTGGACTGCTCTTAAGGACCGCCTTGACGAGCTCGGCCTGGCGCGCGGCGAGGGTTGCGTCTTCCGGAGCAAGGTCAACTGCCTCAGGGTTTGCGAGAAGGGGCCTATCGCCGTTGTCTACCCAGATGGGACTTGGTACCACTCGGCCAGCGGAGCGGTGCTGGAGCGGATCCTGGTCGAGCACCTTCAGGGTGGAACGCCGGTCGAGGAGTTCGTGTTCGCCCGGAATCCGCTAGGAGTGCGTGCCGACCGCGGCCCCGAGGGCACAGACCACTAGACAGGCACTACCGCGCGATACGCTGGCAGTTCCGGACCGGCCCCGTGGTGCGGATGTGCGGGCAATCTCCGGGAAGCTGAGACCCGCGCTGGAGGGCCGTACAAGCGACCCGATTCGTCGACCCAGGGCGCACGACAAGCTCTTGCCACAGCCTCAGGAGTTCACAGCTCGGAATTCCCAGAAATCCTCGTAGAGTTCGCTGAGCGAGCAGCAGCGCAAGGCGACAATAGCGCGCTCCAGCGCAGCCCAGCTCGCGTGCATCTCGAATCGACCGAAACCGCAGGACACTACCGGCCTGGAGGGCCTTTCCGAGGTGGCCACGACTACACGCGAGCATCATCCTCTCCAAAGGCTTCCTCTCCCGGTTGTCAGGCACGCCCGTCGGCAGGGCCGGCTGGAATTGCCGCTGCGGACGCCAGATGGCAGAAGGAGATTCGTGCCGGTGGACCTGGAGAGAGTCAGGGGACCGAGCACGGTTTCGGACATCTTGGTATGCCGACAGGCCATGTGCGCCTGCCCCTAGGGGGTAGGCGCGGCGGGGTCCACAGCCGTCGGAGGTATCGGTGCCCAGGCGCTGCTCGACCGCGCGCAGCGAGTTGCAGAGCACTGCGGCGCAGGGTGTTCTCGATGTCCTCGCAATCCAGCTTGCAGGCGGTGCCCGCTCTTACAAGCCGGTTAATCTCGGCTTGGATGTCGTGCGCGAAACGCTGGCACAGCGTTTTCTTGCGTCCTTGCTGCAATGCGCGGAGCGGTGCCGGCGGCGTGCCTGGAAGAGTTGTTTGCTGACTTGGCCCAGTTCGGCTGGCTTCGAGGGCGGTGATTGGTTCGAGCATGGGGACTCGTGTCCTCGAGCATAAGATCCTGGAGGAATCTCAGCTCGGAACTCGTTACCAAATACGAGAGTCCATCTCACGTCACTGTGGATTCAAAGCTGTGTCGTGCCCCGGTAGCAATTCTCATTTCGAGTTTCCGTGAGCCAGCGAAAGGGGTTTCGGGGGCGTTGGACGCCCTCCCAACCCAGCACTAGCCAGGAGGTTCAGTTTCGTCGCGATGAGCCAATTGACTTGACAGCACAATTAAGCTAGTCTCTTAAGCAGAGGCTCGGCTTCGTATGTAGTCCGGTGCATTGATGTGCAGGAGTGACAGGCGTGGCGTTGCCTCTTTCTTATCGGGCGGTCCTAGCCGTGTATGGATCGGGAATGTAAACGATACCGTATGTATCGAAGACGTGTCCATCGCGGTACCCTTGCCCACGAAATTGGAGTTCCGCAAGGTCCGCTCCGAACATCGTCGCGATTTCGTCTCGAGTTTCGGCGTTCAGTCCGCGACTGGGCAGACGAAATCCCCAATTCGTGCAATAGATGCACAGATCCGCTGCTTGGACAGCGTAGGTCATGTCGGAAGAGACAAAGAACGGAGTTGGCACAATCCATCTGCTCCTTTGGTGTCCCGTGTCGGTTGTCGTGAAATATCGTTCCAGCCTGGCGACAAACCGCCGGTCTTGGTGCTTTTCGGTTTCGTCCATGACCAAAACGCCGTGCTCCTGCTTCTGCTCCAAGAAATAGAAATACCTCTCCAGCAGGAACACGATGTCCTTTCGCAGGTAGTCGTCGTATCGGTAGTCTGGTGGCTTGATGACCCCCCGTGGGATTGCAGAAGCCAGCACTACGGCACCATGCCGTTTCAAGAGACCGAAAGTCTCCTGAGCCATTCGGAGGCAAGCTTGGCCATATGCTGTGAATTCGCTCCGGCGTGGCACGGCATTTCGATGGCCCTTTCTTAGAAACGAGTGGCAGAGTCTCTGGCGATCAGCATTCGGGAGCGGCGCGCTCTGCCGGGCAAACCTGAAATGCTGAGCGCCCACTAGCGTCGAGCCCTTGATCTCTTTGCTGAACTCGTACAGTTGGCACCCGAAGCACTCGACTTCCAGTCGCTGCATGTCCTGCACGAATTTCCATAATCGGCCGACATGGATCGCGATGCCGCCGTGGACCTCGTACGGCATGGTCCTGTGGTCGTGCCCGCTCTCGTCGATGAAGAACAACCAAGCCATTTCGCACCAATTACCCAGCATCCAGCGGTCGTTCGCTGTCTGTCTGCTTCTCGGGGCCGTATCCTTTCATCTTCGCGACGAGGCCAAGAACGAACCTCTGGTCCTTTTGGTTAAGCTTGAACCAGTCCACAGCGAAACTGATCGTCACGCTGCCAGCCTCGTTGCGAAGGCTGACGGTGTGTGTCATCCTCGGGCTGTCTGAAGATCGTTCTTCCTTGGCCTCAACAACGCTAGACTTCTCTCTGCGCCGCGTCGAGCCGTTCCGTCGGACTTTGCGTCTCCTAGCTTTTTGAACGTGTGGAGAAAGCTCAATCCCGGCATCCTGTGCCACTGCCTTGAAGAAATTCACGCAACGTTCGACCGTGGCACCCGTGGCACTCGTTTTCTCTCGAAACTGCTCGTCTAGATGCTGAGACGTTGTGGTCTGCAGGTCGAAGGGATCAATCCAAAGAAACGCATATGTGTCCCGCACCGTCTCATGAATCGCAGATCTTCGATCATCGCCAGTCGCACCATGGAGCTTCCGAAGCCTCTCTGTCGGAACGCCCTCTTCGGTGACGAGGCCAGTTGCCCGTAAAGCCTGCTGCAAATGGCTTTGAGTACCTCCTGACATGGAACTCATCAAGCTTCGATCGATTCTTGAAGGCAGCGTCTCCCCGAGCCCCTCCAGGAACCCCGTGAAGGTCTTGTAGGAGACGTACGGAGGGGCGCGGAAGCGACCTGCAGCTGAGGTATGCGTGGATTCTCGTAACTCGTCCATAACTACAGCGTATCACTACGCGGTGACCCTGTCAATAAGTTTGTCCGACTCAATACCGTCGCCCTTGACTGGGCCGGTAGTCCGGTTTTTGGCTCTTTGACGCTCGGAGCCAGCTTGCATTTCGTATTGCTGCGTTGCTGCTGTATCGTACTGATTCGGGGTCTTCAGTCCCCGCCAGCCGTTGATTGCGAATTTACGGAACAGTCCGTGCATAGAGGTAACGGTTGGCGGTCTTACGCCCCGCGATGCTACCGTGCTGAACTCGTACTCGGCGCGCCTCGCTACAGCGAGGTAAGCCTACCGGTAGATTCACCCTAGGCCGCAGGTCATGCTGAGGTCCCTGTATTCTCGTAGCACCGCTTGATAGCACGGGCTCGGCTCAGTGCGGGTTGCCACCAGAGCCGGTTACGACAGATGAGTAGCCGTTGTCGGCGAGTCTTCTCTGACGGATTGAGGCCAAATTGCTGTCTGTCCATCGCTATCTCAGGTGTCCACGAACATCGGGCTACTCCAGATCGTGAGTTGCATGGGGGCAAGGATGCCGCCGGCAGTGCAGCGGAGAACGGGGAACGCGGTAGGCTGGCATGGCACTCTGGCCAGCGAAAGGAGGAGCCATCGCGGACGGCGAATTGATCGATCCAGCCATTCCAGAATCGGTGTCGGCAGATGTAGTGCCACACGCCCCATCTGCACCGGGTAACTCCCTTAGGTGCAATTATTTCCGAAACCAGAGTGTCGAAGATGAGTCTTGCACAGGGGTGTCGCGCACCCGCCGAACGATCGGCTATTGACGCGCGGTCGTGGTCGCTGTACCATTCACGGTATGAGACACGCAATCTTCGCTCTTGCCTTTTGTATCGGCCTGCCTGCGCATGTGGCAGCCAACTCTGAAGGGGTCCAACGCTATCTGTATCTCAGCATGCCCGACGGCGCCCAGAAAGAAGGGCGCTCGAAGGCCGGCATCCTGATCTTCGACATCGACAACGGACACAAGTTCGTTCGCCGGATCGACATGCCCGTGTTCGAGGAAGGTCTCCGCGGATTCGCCGGCAACCTGGAAAAACACAGCGTCTACTACTCGTCCACCAATCATCGCCTCGGTCGGTTCGACATCGAGAGCGAGAAGACGGTCTGGGAGCAGGTCTACGACGCGGGCTGCGACCGGTCGTCCGTAACCCTGGACGGCAAGAAGATCTATGTGCCTACAGGGTGGTGGTACAAGGGCGAGGATAGCGGGTTCCTAGTCGTCAACGGCGAGACGGGCGAGATTCTGAAGCGGCTTAAGGTCGGTCCTCAGGCGCATAACAGCATCGTGAACTTGTCCGGAACGAAGGTTTATCTTGGCACGACGACAACCCTTTCGGTCTTCGACACTTCTACGGATAAGATGATCATGCAGGTGAAGGATGTAGGCGAGCGAGGCATCTTTCCGTTCACGATTGATAGCAAGGAGGACTACGCTTACGTATGCCTCGGGAATCACGTCGGATTCGATGTCGTGGATTTGAAGGCCGGGAAGGCGATCCACCGAGTCTTTGCTGGCAAGGAGAAGATTCCGAACCGGACGCACGGTGTGGGACTGACACCGGACGAGACCGAGATTTGGATCAGCGACCAAAAGGGACAAAAGCTCTTCATCTTTGACGCGACTGAAATGCCGCCCGCTCCGAAGGGCCATGTCGAGCTTTCGCAAGGTGGGCACGGGTGGGTGACCTTCAGCCTTGACGGGAAGTACGCGTGGAGCCACACCCCGGATGTGTTCGACGTCAAGACCAAGAAGCTGGTCGCCACGCTGAAGGACGAGACGGGCACGCCGATCAGCGGCTCGAAGTTCGTGGAGGTCCACATCCGCGACGGGAAGCTGGTCTGGATTGGCAACGAATTCGGGTTGGGGCGCAAGCACGCCGACTAGCGGATTTCGAGCAACTCGCGTGCTGGCCAGTACGTCTTCCTGCCGGAGTGCTCCCGGCGAACGCGTTCGACATCGCCAGCTGTGACAGACGCGGTCTTCGCTCCGAATCGAGTGCGTGCGTACGTGGAGAGGGCCGACACCTGGCGATCCGACAGGACGCCTCCGAATCCGGGCATCTCGCGGTCATACGTCTTGCCGTCGATCTCGATTCGTCCCTCAACGCCATGCAAGACGATTCGGATCAAGCGTTCAGCAGGGCCGGTAACCCAAGGTGAATTGTCGAGGGGAGGGGCTTCCCCCATGCCGCTGTCGTCGTATTGGTGGCACGCCGAGCAATGGCTGTCGAACAGGCTCCGGCCCTCGTCGACAACGGTTTCCGAACCCTGGGCGAGGGAATTCTTGGTGACGCCCCCCATCGCGAGCGCAACGAGGCACCAGGCAGCTAATTGCAGGAATCCTGCGGCAGCCAACATCGGTGGCCAGCGACGGGGAACCTCCGCTGCGCCGCCAGTTTCCGCCGTGTCAACGCATGCCGCAGGTGCTGCGCCTGGCGGGGCAAGCCCTGTCTCGACAGGCTCGAATCGCACCGCGGGGTGGTGAATTGCCAATGCAGGCTGATGGATATCGCCGAGCACCGTTCCAGTGATCAAGAAGCGCTCTCGAGGAAAGCACGAAACTCTTCGACATTCCTGGTTTGACCGGAGAAAACCGCCGCTAAGGAACCGTCTGGGCGAATCAGTGCGTAGAAGGGGATGCTCGACGAGCGGAATCTCTCGACCTGCATCTCCTGGTGCTTCTCGCTCGTCTCGTCGTACCCGTCGGTGTAGAGTTCTACGAGGACCATGTCCTTGACCAGTTCGCTCACTTCCGGCTTGGTGAACATGTTGGCCTTCATCCACTTGCAGTTCGAGCACGAGTAGCCGGTAAAGCTGACAAGGAGCGGCTTGCCTTCCGCCATGGCCCTCGCTGCCGAACCTTCGTAGTCGTCCTTCGCCCAGGAGAGTTCGCCGTTTCCATTGGCCATGATGCCTGGGCCGGACCGCTCCGGGACGAAGGCTTCGAGTTCGCCAAGTGGCCCGCCTAGCATTCCTGGCAGGAGTTTGATCGCGAGCGCAAAGAATGCCACGCCCACGCCTAGGCGAACCAGTCCGATCCTTGGCGACGGACCGTCATCGTCGAGACGCAGGACTCCCCACAGGTAGAGCGCTCCGCCAATGCCCAAGGCGACCCAAATTGCAAGAAAGTACTCTCTGCTGAGGAGGTTCCAGCCGAACACCTTGTCAGCGTTGCTCAAGTACTTGAGGGCGATGGCGAGGATCACGATACCCGCCGCGCGTTTCGAAACTGTCAGCCATGACCCGCTGCGAGGAAGCCTATTCATCAGGGCTGGAAACAGGGCCAGGACGAAGAATGGAGCTGATAGCCCGACGGCGAACATCCCCATTCCAATGACGGGGAACGCGGCCCCGCCTTGCGCGACAGAGCCAGCGAGCAGGGAGCCGATGAACGGTCCTGTGCAGGCGAATGAGGCTAGAGTGAACACCAAGCTCAGCATCAGCGTAGCTGCTACGCCAGTGCCTGCCGAGCGAGCGCTGGCTCCGGTGGTCCAGCTGCTGGGCAGGTTGAGCTCAAACGCCCCGAGCATGCTGAGCGCGAAGCCGGACAGGACCAGGAAAATCATGAGATTGACCCAGACGTTGGATCCAATCTGGCTAAGGCCGAACGGGCCGAGAAATGCACTGAGCGCGCCTCCGATCGCCGTGAACAGCACGATTACTCCAAGGCAGAATGTCGCCGCCTGCTTCAGGACGGATCCCCACGACCGCTGGCCCCCGCCCATAAAGCTTCCGATGTAAATGGGGATCATCGGAAAGACGCATGGCGTCAGGATTGCGACGAAGCCAAATCCAAGCGCCAGCAGCGAGAAGGTGAACAGTCCTGACTCAGCGGACTGGAACTCTGCCGGGGACTGGGGGATGCTTGATGCCGTGGCGGACTGACTGGAAGACGGACGGCCGCGCTCGTTCCTAACGGCAGGCTGATATCCGTCCGGGATCTCGAACGCCCTGGCGGCCGCGCTGGGCACAATCGTCAGCGCGGCGCTTGCGCTCTTCCTCTTTGGGGGCAGGCATTGGCGCGGATCGCATGCGCCATAGCGCACCGTTGCCTCGAAATCGAATTGCCCCGCAGCCTCCGGTGAGAGATCCAGCTCGATAAGAAACACCGGCTCATGCGAGTACCATTCGACCTCGGCTTGGAAGTTGGGGTCGAAGACGACATCCGGCTCGGGCTGGTACGCTCTCCAATCGCTGATCGCATCTGATTCCAGCACAGCGAGATCTAACGGTATACCTTGCGGAGTAGTGGAGGAGTAGATATGCCAGGAGTCGTCGACAGTGGCCGTCAGGCGCGCCAGAATCGTGCTACCGGGTCGTGCCTCGTTGCCATCGAGTTCGAGACGCCATTGCACCGGGTCGTAAATCTGCGCGTGTGACGCCGGAATCTGGATGGCGAGGACAGCGAAGAGAGGCGCCAAGCGAACCGGGAAGGGAAGGCGGGGAGAGTTCATGACGGAGGCTGGCCTGCAGGCCTCTCGTCAGGCCCTAGGGCGACGCGGCCGGCCGACCGTTCGGACCGATCCTGCGATAGCAGGTTCTGGCCCGCCAAGCGCTGACGACAGCCTGCCTTCAGTCTACTCCCTAAGGTTCGCGAGCCTTGAGGTTGAATTCTCTTCGGCCAGCGCCTCGAGCGCCTTTCTGAACTTCATGAACTCGGACAGCACGTCCCGAAACTCCCGGATTTCGACGTCTCGGTCGCAACAGACCAGCATCAGCAGCCCGTCGTCGCGGAAGTTCCCGTCCCACTCGCGCAGTTGCTCGTCGTTCCAGTTCAGCTTCACCCGCGAAAGCTTCTCGTCGCTCAGGGAATCGAAGTAGGCCCGGAGGTTGACATCAGTTTCGTCAGGCGGCCTCCGATACGGCGCGTCCTCAAACCGTGCTTTCGACATTCGCCAGTCTCAGGTGGCGTCCCGGCTCGATTGCTAGCCATAGCAGGGCGCTCACCCCATAGTAGGACGCGGATACGAGCAATGGGAGTTCCCAGCTGCCGGTTCGATCCACCATCATGCCGATCAGCCAGGGCGCCAGGGCGCCGCCGATCTGGCCGAGCGAGTTCATCGTTCCCGACACAGCCCCGGCTGCGGACCCGCCGATGTCGAGGCATGTTGCCCAGGTCACAGCAAGGATCAATTCCGCGCAGCCGAAACTAAGGCCAAGGCATATCAACGCCAGTGTGTCATTCTCGAGCGTTGCGGCCAGAGCCAGGAACACTCCAGCAGAAAGCAGGCCGGCAATCGCAGGGAGACGACGGGCAGCTTGGATACCGAGTCTCGGAGCGAGATTGTCACTGAGCCAACCGCCCGCAAGGTTTGCCACGGCCCCGGAAAGCAGCACTGCCGCGGCCATAGGGCCGATTTCGGGAAGCTCAAGGCCCCGGGCCTGCCCCAGATACGTCGGCAGCCACTGAATGTAGAAGTACAGCCCCCAGGTGTAGCCGGAATACATGCCGCAAAGCGCCCAGACGTTGCGACTTGCCAGCAAGGACGCCAAAGTGATTCCTGCATCGTCGCCCGACGCAGTGCGCTGTTGCTGGATCAGAGCGAGCTCGTTCGGGCTGACCGAGCGGTGCCGCTCTGGCATGTCTTGGAACCACCCGTTCCAGCCCACAGCCCAAATCAGACCGAGCACGGCGAATATCCAGTAGACGGTGCGCCAGCCGTAGCTCGTCATTAAGGCGATGACGATCCAAGACGTCATCGCAAAGCCTATTCGGCTGCCAAACATGACAATCGACTGAGCTCTGGCAAGTTCATTGCGCGGAAACCAGCGAGCGATTGCCGAGGTCGCTCCGGGAAATGCGCCCGCTTCACCGCACCCGAAGAGGAACCGTATCGCAATCAGCGAGCTGAGATTCCAGACAATCCCGGTCAGGGCGGTGAAGACTGACCACCATATGACAATGCGGGTCAACATCAACCGTGCACCGAAGCGGTCGGCAAGCCAGCCACCTGGAATCTCGAAGAGTACGTAGCCCAAGACGAAAGACGACCCAGCTATGCCGACCTGCTCGAGGGACAGCCCTAGTTCCGCCGCCATGGCACCCGCCGTCGTGCTGAAGCAGACCCTGTCCAGGTAGGTGATCATCATTAGGACGAACAGGAATCCCAGAGAGCGGTAGCGGACCGGCACGAATTGCAAGCTTACGACAGGACGGAGTGCGGCCATTGCCCTGGGTCGGCGCGAATCACATCGACGGCCAGTCTGAAGTCAATCAATCCGCTAGGAACGGCGACTATTGCAAGCAGGCACGCCGTCAAGCAGTCAAGGCTTCGGTGGGCATTCCCATCATCTTGCCCTTGTCAAGGTACCTGCTCGTGCGGGCATACTTCTGAGCCCGCGGGTCGTGGGTGACCATGATGACGGTCTTGCCGTGATCCTTGTTCAAAATCGCGAGGATCGAAAGCACCTCTTCAGCCGAGGCCGCGTCGAGCTCTCCGGTGGGCTCGTCAGCCAGCACGATAGCCGGATCGGTCACCAAGGCCCGCGCGATCGCGACGCGCTGCTCCTGCCCGCCAGAGAGCTGCTTCGGCAGGTGCTCCAGCCTGTCGCCCAGGCCCACGATCTCCAGGGCGGTCTGCGCGCGGCGAAGCCGATCTTTCTTGCTCATTCGCGTCATCAGGAGAGGCAGTTCGACATTTTCCAGCGCGGTCAGGACCGGTATTAGGTTGAATGTCTGGAAGACATAGCCGATGTTGTCGCTTCGCCAGCGGGCCAGTTCGCGCTCGCTCATCTCGCCAATTTCCGCGTTCAGAACCGTGACTTCGCCGTCCGTGGGGCGGTCGATTCCCGCAATCAGGTGCAGCAGGGTGGACTTGCCCGACCCGGATGGCCCCATGAGGCAGAAGAACTCGCCCTTCGGGATATCCAGCGTCAATCTGTCGAGGGCGATGACCGAATAATCAGCCCGCTTGTATTCCTTGCGGACTCCGCGTAGCGATACCGCCGTCCCGGTCATGATTTCCCCTTCTCAACCCTGTCACCGTCCTCGAGGTCCTGGGGCGGTGACACGATGATGTCCTCGCCGCCGGACAGGCCCTGCTCGATCTCCACGCCGTCCGACGTTATTCGCATGACCCGCACCGGCCGTCGCAATGCCTTGTCCCCCACCACTAGGAACACGCTGTTCCCGTCAACAACCGCGCCGGTGGGCACCCAGACCCGCGGAGAGGAATTCGACGCTGCGGTGCTGCCTTCTCCCTCCGATGCGGCGAGGAACGAAACATTGGCGTTCATTTCGGGCCGGATAAGGTTGTCGGGCTCAAGGATCTGCACCTTGACCTGGACGGTTGCCTTCTGCCGATCCGCCTCCGGCGAAATCTCGACCACCTCGCCAGCGTAGTCCAGATCCCTGTAAGCGTCCGTTGAGACGATCGCCTTCTGATTCATGAAGGTTCGTGCGAAATCGTTCTGGCTGATGTCGAGTTCGACCTGGATGTCGCTCAAGTCCGCCATTGCAATGACGTAGCCCTTGGCTCCTCGGTCGCCAACGAAACCCGTGGTGACCAGCTCGCCAACCTCCACGTTACGCTCCAGAACCGTTCCCGTAACGGGTGCCCGGATTACCGTCGCGTCCACCAGTGTCCGGTTGTACGCGACCATGCCCTCCGTCCTCTTGACTTCAGCCATGGCGGAATCGATTTCCTCCTGCCGCGGACCGATCTGCAGTAGTTCCAGCGTCTTCTCGAGTGAACCGACGCGATTGACCAGTGCGTCGAGGCTGTAGCGCGCTTGGTCGTATTCCGAAGCCGAAATCACGCCCCCGTCCTTGAGTTCTCGTGCCCGGTCGTATTCGAGTTGTGCCTGCTGGAGCTGGGCTGTCGCCTCGGCGAGGTTCGCGCTGGCGCGCTCGATTTCTTCCGGCCTGGAGCCAGCCTCCAATTCAGCGAGGCGAGCCTCCCAGGACTGCAGACTGCCGAGCGACTCGACCAAGCGCGCTTGATACTCTTCGTCCTCGAGTCTGACGATCGGCTGGCCGCCTTCCACGAAGTCGCCCTTCTCCACGCCCATCCACTTCACTCGTCCAACAACCTTCGATGCGACCTCGATCCGATAATGCGGCACGACGTAGCCCGCAGCCTGGAGGACAATCGCGGAACCCGACGATCCGGCTCGGGGAACTGAGACTCGATGCACCATCACCTCGGTGGCACCCATCTGCAGCGAGCCGACCCGCCAGGCGCCAAGCAATGCCAATACCGCGACGCCCGCGATGATCCACGCTGACGAGAGTCTCCGGCGGCGTGGCTCAGAGCGCTTGGAGCGGTCGATCTTCAGGGTGTCGAGCCCGCTCTTGAGGGCAGGGGATTCGGGCATCTAAGCTCCTCAAGCGTCGCCCAGCGACTGCAGGACTTCCTTTCGCGCCGCCATTCTGGCCGGAATGAAGCCGCCGATTACTCCCATTACAACGGCGAATGCCAATCCGATGCCCAAGTACGTCGGGGTGACGGTGAATTCGAATGTGGTTTCGGCGAAGGTCACGAAATTGCCGATGCGACCCTCCATGCCGTTCAAAGGCAAAATCAGCAGGCAGCCTAGAACTCCGCCCAGGAGCGACAGCAGCAATGATTCCAGCATGAAACTGCTTAGGATGCTGAACCGTGAGAAGCCCAGGAGTCTCAGGACGCCGATTTCCCGAGCACGGTTTGCGACTGCCGCGAACATGGTGTTCATGGCCGCGAAACAGCTGCCAACCGCCATGATAATCGCCACGAATACTCCTAGGTACTGCACCGGCTGGGCCGAGGACATCTGCTTGGCGTAGTACTCGTTCTCGCGCTCGGCTTCCAATCCGAGGCGCTGGTCGTCGGCAACGACGTTCTTGAGCGATTCGGCCGCCTCGTCGTCTATGGCGCGCATGAGAATGCTGCTCCGAGTGCTGCCCCGCCCGAGATCCGAACCTGCCAAATTGGCATCAACCCAGATCTCGCTGCTGAACGGAGAGCGGCCAGCGGAGAACACTCCCACAACGTCCCAGTCGCCGCGACCGAAATAGATTCGGTCCCCGAGCGAAGTGCCTTCCCGGACACTGTGCACACCGCTCCCGACCACCATCTCGCGCTTGCCGGGCTCGAACCAGCGTCCTTGAATCAGTTCTACTCCCCCGCGCATCTTGATTCCGATTTCGGGCAGGCCGCGCACGTTAATGTTCGACACAGAGTTTGGGTCGTCGCGATGGGGGAGATTGACGATGGAAATGACTTCGTGGGAAATCATCGGTTCGCCATCGAGCTTCGCGATGCGGTCGTTGACCTTTAGGACGTCGAAACTCTCTCTGCCGACGATGCTCACGAGTTCTGCGGTGGAGCCCTGGCGCATCACGATCAGATGCAGGGGATTCCCGCCCGATGCCAGAGAAGATCTCAGCCCTTCGACCAGCGTTCCGATCCCGAGCAGAACGGCAACTGTCAATGCAACCCCAAGCGCAGTCATGAGGGTCGTGGTCTTGCGGACCCGCAAGTTTCGGATGTTGTAGGAAATCGGAACCGGCATTCGTTTGGTAGCTGAATTCAACCCGTATGGCGCAACGCGTCCACAATCTTCGTGCGCGCAGCTACCATGGCCGGAACTGCCGAGCTTCCCAAGCCAACGATCAAAGCCATGCCGAAGCAAATGGGCACGGCCCAGATCGGCAGGGTGAAACCTGTGAAGAACTGCACCATCGCGTCCTCCATCGCGGAAGTCACCGCCAAGGTGAGGGCGACTCCTGCCACCCCACCCAGAATGGCGATCGCGACCGCTTCGCCTAGGATGAGCGCGAGTACAGAGCCGGATGGGAAGCCTAGCGTCTTGAGCACTCCGATCTCGCGCGTGCGCTCGCGCACGGACATCGCTACGGTGTTGGCCGAGACCATCAACATTGTGAAGACAATCGCGCCTGCCATCGAAAGCAGGAACAGCTTCACGTTCCCGAGCTGGCTGATGAACGCCAGCTGGAACGCGGCTTCGGTCTCGGTCTTCGTCGGCTCCGGTGCGTTGCGGAACATCTCGTCGATGGCTTGAGCGACCGGGATGGCGTCGTCGGCTGACCGCAATCGGATTGCGAAGACACCGACGTTCGAACCGTATTCCGGGCCCAGGGCCTCCTCGAGGTACTTGAAATGGAAGAAGGTCTGGAGGTCGTCCTTTCCCTCAAAGATCGCGCGAACCGTGAGTTCGGGATCGAAAGGGTAAATGTCTCCCTTGATCGTAATGCGCTGGCCAAGTTGGAACCCAGCCTTGTCCGCGACCGACTTCCCGACGGCGAGTCCCTGACGGTCGCGCCTGAACGCTTCCAACTGCTCGGGAGGGATTGCGAATTCGCTGTATATGTCGAAGATCTCTTCCGGGTCGACTGCGAAACGTGGAAACATGTTCTCGGGTCGCTGATCTATATAGATGCCTCCGAACCAGTTCATCGGCACGAGATTTTCCACTCCGTCGACGGCTTTGATGCGCTCTCCGTAGTAATACGGCAGTGCTTGGGTCAGTGACACCTTGTGCCTGGTGACCAGCCGAAACGCAGACTCCTCCGCCGCATCTCGGTGGTACATCATCCCGTAGACCGACAGCAGCGTCCCGATCAGGAACACGGAAATGGAGGAACTGAACACCGTGAGCACCGTCCGGCGCGTGTTTCGGCGCAAGTTTTTCCAGATCAGGAAGAAGTGATTGCTCATGATTGGCCTTGAAGCGAGGTACCCTCGCTTATCGACGGCCCCGTTTCCTGGAATGCCGATTAGCCGCAAACCCCGATCTGCATCTAGGCGAGAACCGCCAGCCAGTGAAGACATATCATTCTGGCACGCGAGAACGGCACGCGCAAACGTGGAGGACGCCGCCCCGCCGATGCCGGGGAAAATCATCGATTCAAGAATCCGGTTCAATCACATGACTGATTGCGCGCGAGACTCCGCCACCGTGGCGAACACTGAGGAGAGTGGATTGCTCCTTCAAAACATTCATCAACGACATTGTGATTCTTATGGTAAGTTTTGGCTAATACACTAGTTATTGATTCTCATTAATGGCTCTCCTATGCAAGGGCCAAGCTGGCCCTTGCACCGAGAACTCCAGAAAGCCTAGCAGCGCTCACCGGTTGCGGGAAGGCAGCCGCGAGACTCTCGGCCCAAGCCGAAAAACCCGCTCGCAAGTAAAATGAAGCACGCCGCCGATGGAACGTGTCATACCCGCAGCGCCGACGGTCAACGATGCTGCCTCGCCAAATCCTCTTCCGGCTTCGGCAGTTCGCCGTTGTTCACTGCCAGAAAGCGCGATCGGCTATCGAGACCACTTCGCTCCTCTCGATAGCTGGGCCGTGTAGTTAACACCTCTTGAACTGTTGTGGATGATCGAGTTGTTGCGTACACTATATTCGCCTTGCGTGCTCATAACCCCGCCAGCACAGGTACAACCGGACCACAGGAGGGTCCGACAATGAAGAGAGTATTCGCATTCCTTTTGGTTTCGACGATTCCAGCGTTCGGTCAGTCGACTACAGGCGAAATTGCCGGCACAGTGACAGATCCAACCGGAGCGGCCGTTCCGGGGGTACAGATCACATTTGTGAACGAGAACACCGGCGAACAGAAGGTCGTCGAGTCGGGGGCGACGGGCGACTATCTCGCGACCCAGCTCCAGGTCGGATCGTACATGGCGGAGGTCCAGTCCGAGGGGTTCCGCACCGCCGAGCGCCCGGGTATTTCGCTATCCGCGCTTCAGAGCTTACGGGTTGATTTTGTCCTCGAATTGGGACAGCTGACTGAGACGGTAACAATCACGAGCCAAGCGCCGCAGGTCGACACCCGGTCCACCCAGATCGGGATGACCGTCGATGACCGTCGCATCAAGGACTTGCCCCTCAACGGTCGTAATCCGCTGGACCTTGTCCGGCTAGTTCCGGGCGTTCAGAGGGTGTCCACGACCATCCGGCCCTCGTTTGGCCAGCAGAATATGAATATCAATGGTGGCCGGCACTTTTCGGTCAACTATCTGCTCGACGGCGGCTCCATGAGCTATTTCCACCGCGGGCAGGGACTTATCCTGCCCCCGCCTGATGCAGTCCAGGAATTTCGTGTGTCCACGACCGGGGTCACGGCCGAACATGGGCGCGGCTTCAGCGTCATCAGCGCCGTTACGCGATCCGGCACGAACAGCTTCCATGGCAGCCTCTGGCACTTCTTGCGGAATGACGCGCTCGATGCTAGGAACTTCTTCTCCCGGACCGTGCCCAAGCTGCGCTTCAATCAGTTCGGGGGAACGGTCGGAGGTCCAATCAAGAAGGACCGCTCCTTCTTCCAGTTCACCTACCAGGGCCAGCGCATTCGCGAGGACCGCCTCAGGACAGCGTTCCCGGCGACGGCGCCAGAGCGGGTGGGTGACTTTTCCGGGGCCGACCCGATCAAGAACGCGGACACCGGCGACCTGTTTCCCCAGAACATGGTGCCGGCGAGCCTGATTGATCCCGTCGCCACCTACATGCTGGATGGCTGGGTGCCCCTACCCGACCGGTCCGACGGGAGTTTCGTCACCCAGGTTAGTCAGCCCAGCGACGACAACCAGTATCTGACGCGCGTCGATCACAATCTGACCGACCGGAACAAGATCAACGTCCGCCTTTTCTACGATCACAACGAGGGGGCAGATCCGTTGCGGAACGCGGACTTTATCAACTACGGCCCGAATCCTCGATTCAATCGGATGCAGACCTATACCCTTGAGGACACGCACCTGTTCACGCCAACGCTTGTGAACACTGTGCGCTTGACCTACACAAGGTTCAACTACCAGGAGAGCATTCCTTTTGACGATGACCTGGCGGATTTCGGGGCTACGGACTTTAACCATGCGGGAGGAGTCGTCAAGAGCCGTCCCTTGGTGAGGATAACGAATCGATTCGACCTCGGGCCCGGACGCCACCGCCAGCGGCTGTCCCAGAACTACGCAGTGTCTTGGAACATGAGCTTGCTCAAGGGCAATCACAACATGAAGTGGGGCTTGGACACGCAGCGGAATCAGTTTCTCTACCGGGATAACCGAGCTACCGGAAGCGAGTGGCAGTTTACGGGCAATCGAACCGGCCTGCCAATGGCCGATTTCGTCACGGGCAGGGCGCGGCGCGTTCGCCAGGCATCGCCGATCGAGTTCGATCATCGCTACATCCAATCAGGACTCTTCTTCCAGGACAGCTTCAAGCTCCATCCCAATGTGACGATGACGCTCGGAGTTCGCAACGAGTTCTTCCCGCGCTGGGAAGAGCAGCAGAATCAGCAGACGGCACTGGTTCCGGGCGCGCAATCGTCATTCATCCCGAATGCGCCTTCCGGCTTGCTTTGGCTGTCAGACTCTCAATTCCCCTATCAGGACAGCCTCCTAAACATCGCTCCGCGATTCGGCGTGGCTTGGGACCTGTTCGGCGACGGAAGGACCTCAATCCGCACCAGCTACGGTATCTCGTACGATCCGCTTACCGCCGAAATGGCCGGCGGCGTCCAGGCGCTCCAACCTTTCGGAGCTTCGGTGGACATCAACCAGCCGTACGCCCTGGCCGCTCCGTTCCGCGGGCGGGAGAACCCGTTCCCCTTCATCTTCGACCCCAGCGATCCGCAATTCGTGTTCCCAGTCACAATTCCGAAGGCTTTCGCTCCGGGGCTGAGGAATCCCTACATGCAGACGTACAACCTCACGATTCAGCAGCAGGTATCCGACAACCTCATGGTCGAGGTCGCCTACGTCGGGAACGTAGGTCGGAATCTGACCTACAACCGCGAGCAAAATAGAGCTCTCTACGGTCCTGACGCGACTGCCAGGAATACGGACGCGCGCCGCATCCACCAAGGGTTCGGCAGCATCGGTCAGCTCAACAGCGGAGCGAACTCGGTCTACAACAGCCTGCAGCTTCAAGTGCAGCGACGGTTCAGCCGCGGACTCACGTTTCAGGTCGCTTATACGTATGGCCGCGCGATCGACCAGGTGCTGACGAGCTCTGCGTTCGCCACAGTCACTCAGAACGGCCTTCAGGATCCGAACAATCGCCCAGCCGAACGAGGACGGGGCGATTTCGACATCCAGCAGCGCATGGTCTCTTCCTTCCTGTACGAGATTCCAGGACCGAAGAGCGGCATTGCCAGAAGCATCTTGGGCGGTTGGGAACTGGGTTCGATCATCACGATGCAAGAGGGGCGTCCCTTCCACGTCGACGCTGGCCGCGACCGGTCCTTGACGGCGGTGAGGCATGACAGGGCCCAGATCGTGGGCAATCCCGGGTTGTCCTCGAATCGAACACGCGGGGAGAAGATTTTCGAGTGGTTCAACAAGGAAGCCTTCGCCCTTGCCCCTGTCGGGTCATACGGCAACTCGGGTCGGAACAATCTACAAGGTCCGGGCTCGTTCGGCCTTGACGTCTCTCTCCGGAAAAGAATTCCAATTGCGGAAGGCCACTCGGTGGATTTCCGCGTGGACTTCTTCAACCTGCCCAATCATCCCAATTTCGGGCTGCCTCGGAGGCGCAGCGCAACGGACCGTCGTCTCGGACGAATCACGGGGGCCGGTTCCGGGAGAATCGGACAATTCTCGCTCAAGTACTCGTTCTGATCCGGCAACGATCGGACGCAGCCGCGGGACGGTGCTGTGCCTCGTTCCGCGTCCTGAGACGAGCCTCGCTGTCGGTTAGAGCCACGCTAACGGCGAGCCGCCCGCTTGTTCAGGAGCCTCGGTTCCCTGGGTTCGGCCGCTAGCGGACGCGGGTTCGAACACCCCGCCGTGCCGCCCAACACGGCTCTCGCTGCCCAATCGCTGGGCACCTGCTCTTTTGCATCTCGGGACTGCGAGAGCAAGGTTGAAATTTCGCCCCTTGCTGGTCGGCCGCGGCGAGCAGCACGATGTTGCCAACCTCAACGCGCTGGTGCGGGCGAGGTTCCTGCGAAGTCCCGTGTTCCGAGCATCTTCCAATTCCGAGGCAACTGGCGCTACTCTAATCGCCTTAACCATGTGCTTAGCGGTAATGAATGCTGAGTATGTGCATCCGCGCGTTCATCGGGATATGCTAGAGCGGCTGCCACCAAAGCGATTCTGAAATGAAGCTTGCAACCACAACCTGCCTTGCACTGTCGTTAGGTGCACCAGTCTGGACTCACGCCCAAACCGATGTCGCCTTGCAGCCGTTCGCGCAGCAAACAAGGCGCCTCGAGCAGGCGCTGCTCTATCTTGGCCAGCCGCTTTCGCCCGAATCGTCAAGGGCGATCAACCAGGCGGTCGGATTGGAGGACGAGCGGTCGGCAGTACGGCAAATCGAGCGGGTACTGGACGAACTGGTCCTGGTAGAGGTCGAGATCAATCCCGAGAGCCGCGTCAAGGTCAGGCAGGGAGCCGCACCGCCGGCCTTGGTGGAGCGAGGTACGCGGCTATTCCTAGTGAAGGTGCTGAATCAGGCCGGTGTGACGGCTCCGTTACGGGTGCTCAGTCCGAACAGCGGCCCGACATCGTTGCGGTCAAGGAACGAGCCCGAGCCGGCTATGGTGCTCGGTAAGACTGAAGTCCGAGAGCGCTGGGCCGAACTCTCCATTTACAGCGACCCGCCGATGGCCAACCGACTGAGCGGTCTTCCCGTCGAGTACGAGATCCTCCAGGTTTACAGCCGGGACAGCGGTCAGCGGTCAGCGAAGATCGCGATGGATGTCGGTCAGGGAACTCAGGACCTCGGCTTCCGCAATGACATGCTGGTGCTGTTCGACATTGCCCCGACGCGTTCGATCCCCTTGCGCGTGCGAGACGAAAACGGAGAGTCCGGCGTGGCGTCCTTTCTGTTCAAGGACCGCCAGGGGCGGGTGTACCCGAATCCGTCCAAGCGGCTCGAGCCGGACTTTCCGTTCCAGCAGCACATCTACCGCTTCGATGGCGAGGAGATCCGATTGCCGGCCGGTTACTACACGGTCGAGTACGGCGGAGGCCCCGAGTTCCACGCGAGGACCAAGGAGTTTCCGGTCACTGCAACTGACCCGCCCGAAATCGGTGTCCAGCTGCAGCGATGGATCGATCCGGCGAAGTACGGATGGTGGTCCGGCGATCACCACATTCACGCCTCGGGCTGCGCCCACTACAAGAACCCCACCGAAGGGGTCGGACCGCTCGCAATGCTGCGTCAGATCCTCGGCGAGAACCTAAATATCGGCTCGGTTCTGACCTGGGGCCCCTCTTGGTACTTCCAGAAGCAGTTCTTCTCTAGTCTCGACCATCCGCTGTCCAAGGACCAACGGGTGATGCACTATGACGTGGAGGTCTCGGGCTTCCCTTCGAGTCACGCCGGCCACCTCGTGCTGCTTGGCCTGAAGGAAGATGACTACCCGGGCACCACTCGGATCGATGAGTGGCCGTCATGGGACCTACCAGTTCTCAAGTGGGCCAAGTCCCAGGGCGCAGTGACCGGGTTTTCACACTCGGGCTGGGGCCTTCAGGTCGGTGCCGAGCACCTGCCGTCGTACGAGATGCCGGGATTCGACGGCATCGGGGCAAACGAATACATCGTCGACGTCACTCACCCGGGCGTGATCGACTTCATCTCTGCGGTGGACACGCCCTATTTCTGGGAGATGAACATCTGGTACCACGCGCTGAATGTCGGATTTCGAACCCGAATTTCGGGCGAGACCGATTTCCCATGCATCTATCAGGAGCGTGTTGGCCTCGGCCGCAGCTACGTCAAGCTCGATAAGCTGAGCTATGACGGCTGGGTCGGCGGAATTCGCAGCGGGGCGGCCTATGTCAGCGATGGCAAGAGCCACCTGATGGATTTCGAGGTCGATGGTGTCGCTCTCGGAGATGGAAATCCGAATCTCGAGCTGGGTGCCAGCAGGGAAGTCACAGTGAAGGTGAAAGCTGCCGCCATGCTCCCGCTGTATCCCGACCCTCGTTTCGCAGCTTTGCGCTCTGACGAGAAGCCGTATTGGGACATTGGGCGGGCGCGCGTTCCGGGAACGCGCAACGTGCCAGTGGAATTGGTGGTCAACGGACAAGTCTTGGACTCGGTATCGATCCTCGCAGACGGGCGCGTCCAGGAACTCGAGTTCGCCGTGACCCCTGCGCGAAGCTCGTGGATCGCCGTGAGGATTCCGATGTCCTCGCACACGAACCCGGTCTTCGTCACTGTTGCAGGAGAGCCGATCCGAGCGTCGCGCAGGAGCGCCGAATGGAGCCTGGCCGCGGTCGACCAGTGCTGGTCGCAGAAGGCCCCGCGCATCCGCGAGTCCGAGCGGGAGGCTGCCCGCGATGCCTACGAGCACGCGAGATCGGTCTACCGGCGCTTGATCGCCGAATCACCGGTACCTTGATCCGGGCACTGCCCGCCGTTGTCCTGGTATGTCTTGCCTAGCGGGCGGTGGCACCGCCGTCGATGACCATGACCTGACCGGTGACCCAGGTCGACTCGTCGGATGCCAGGTACAGGGCGATGCCGCCGAGATCGCTAGTTTCTCCGAGCCGCTTGATGGGTTGATTCGGCGGATACTGAGCGTCTTCGTCTAAGTTCTTCCAGAAGAATGAACTGAAGTCCGTGCGGACCAGCCCGGGCGCAATTGCATTTACCCGGATCCCGTGCTTGCCCCACTCGTCGGCCCAAGTCCGCGTCATCATGATCAATCCGGATTTCGTGAAGCTGTACAGCAGTCCTTCGCGTTGCGGGCGCAAGCCGGCTATGGATGCGATGTTGATGATGGATCCGCAGCCCTTCTCGGCCATCTTCGGCACGGTGAGGCGAAGTATGCGTACGGCCGACAAGACATTGATCTCGACCATCTTCAGCACTGCTGCGTCCGAGACGTTCAGAGACGGCCCCTGCTCGAGATTGGTCGCTCCGTTGTTGACCACGATATCGATGGTGCCGAACCGCTTCTCGGTTTCGGCTACCACCGCCTCGATCTGGTCGAGCTTTCCGATATGACACGGTACAGAAAGCACCCTGCCGGGTAGCGGTGCGAATTCCTCCGCGGCCTGCTGGAGATTCTCCAGCTTCCTGCTAGCGATCACCACGTCCGCGCCTGCCTCGACGAAACGTCTCGCGATCTCCTTGCCGATGCCGCGGCCGCCTCCGGTCACCAGAGCGACTTTGCCTTTCAAACTGAAACTCATTGCTTGCGAGCCTCCCCTTCTGAGAATCCAAAACAATATCACGCACAGGGCGGGCGTTCTTGCGAGCAATGGCGGCTATCCTTCCGGCATGGCGCGAATTCCCTTGTCCGGTTCGCTGCCGACGGCCGACGGACGCGACATGTCGAAAGTCAGCTTACGGTCGTTCGCTACAATCGCTTCACTCCGGAAGCATGGATTCGCAACCGATCACGACCCCGATCCGAGAGGCGCACCGTTTCGACGAGTCGGCTCTGGCGACCTATCTCGAAGGGCATCTGGCGGGGTTTCGAGGACGTTGCTCAATCCGCCAGTTCGAGGGTGGCCAGTCCAATCCGACGTTCATGGTCGAAAACCGCGGCAGGAGGTACGTTGTGCGAAAGAAGCCGCCCGGGCGGCTTCTGCCGTCCGCGCATGCCGTCGAGCGCGAATACCGCGTCATGAGTGCCTTGGCGGACAGCGATGTGCCGGTATGCGCCATGCTCCTTCTTTGCGAGGATCCCGGAATCATCGGCACGCCGTTCATCGTCATGGAGCACGTCGAGGGAAGAGTGTTCCACGATCCGACGCTGCCCGGCGTCGCTCCCGATGAGCGCGCTGCGATCTACTCTCATTCGAGCGAGGTATTGGTCGCGCTCCACACGGTGCTGCCAAGTGAAGTTGGCCTTGACGACTATGGCCGCCCAGGCAACTACTACGCGAGACAGATCAGTCGATGGTCTCGCCAGTACAAGGCCTCCGAGACTCAGCCGATCCCGTCGATGCACCAGCTGGCTGAGTGGCTGCCAGAGAATATCCCGTCGTCCGACGAGACCCGCATCGTGCATGGAGACTATCGCCTCGGAAACTTGATCATCCACCCGACCAGACCTCGCATCGTGGCCGTGCTCGATTGGGAACTCTCCACCTTGGGCCATCCCCTCGCCGACCTGGCGTACAACTTGATGACGTACTATCTGCCCAGCCGGCGCAATCCGACCCTGGCCCGCAACGATTCCACGGTGTCTGGTATTCCATCGCGCGAGAAGCAGCTCGAGTCGTACTGCAGCCTGAGTGGACGGGATGCGACGACGCACTGGAACTTCTATCTTTCTTTCTCGATGTTCCGCTCGGCGGCGATCGGCCAAGGTGTCTACAAACGCGGTCTGGATGGAAACGCGAGTTCGGCTACCGCCCTGGAACTCGGCCGCGAAGTCGAATCGACGGCTGAGATAGCTTGGGCGGTTGCGAACGGGGACCATTGACTCGATCACCGACAGGCCATAGGCCTGTGGTTCCTGCCGGTTCCACGCGCGGAGTCGGATAGACTCAAGAGGAGTCGATGCGGTACTCATACCAGCGACCGGGCATGTCGTCCGGATTCGGCATGCTTCCCGAGACGCCATTCTTCCTCAAGAAGCTACTCTGGGCGAATTTCATCGCCTGGTTCGTTTTCGCGGTGGGGTTCGCGCTAGGACTAGGACCGTTGGTCTTTCTCTTCCGATGGCTTAGCCTTACCCCGGAACACTTTCTCAGTGGGGCCTTGTGGCAGCCGATTAGCTACATGTTCCTCCATGATCCGCAGGGGCTATGGCACGTCGGACTCAACCTCTTTGCGCTCTGGATGTTCGGGGGCACCCTCGCCCGCGACTGGGGCAGCAGTCGCTTCCTGAGGTTCTATTTCGTGTGCGGTACCGGTGCGGCATTGATCGACGTCGCGGTGCGGGCGCTGACCGGATCGGCAGGCATCGCCACCGTCGGGGCATCCGGAGCGGTACTAGCGGTCGTAACCGCATTCGCGGTGACATACCCCAAGACTCCGATTCTGATTTCGTTCATTCTTCCGGTTCCGGCTTGGGTGGTCGCCGTGGGTTACGCCGCGATCAATCTGCTCGGGGCTGTGCAGGATCTGTCTCGCGGAGGCAATCCCTCAGGAACAGCATTCACCATTCATTTAGCGGGCATGGCGCTGGGCTACTACTTCGTCCGTCGGGGCGCGAGTCTTCCACGCATGCCGTCGTTGAATCTCGAGGGCCGGCTGCGGCAGTGGCGGCTACGGCAGGCACGACGCAAGTTCGAGGTTTACATGCGTGATCGCGACAAAGGAGACGGCCCATGGGTGCAGTGAAGCTAGCTGGGGCGTTCTTCGGCGGCTTCGTCGCATTTTTCCGGCGAGCCTTTCCATGTTGGGGCTGCGGCAACCGATTCGCGCGGCGCTTGACGGCATCACCGGCGAATACTAGAATGTAGGAACAAAGACATGGCAACCTTCGAACCGCTTGCGGCCTTAATATTCGGCCCGTTCAGCATGCAAGAGCTGCTCGTCGTCCTCCTGATCGCACTAGTGATCTTTGGAGGCAAGAAGATCCCTGAGCTAGGTCGCGGACTGGGTGATGGCATCCGCCAGTTCAAATCGTCCCTCAAGGGCGATGACCAGACAGCCGAAGAGAAGGACGACAGCAAGAATTCTTAGCGTAGTGTAGCGAAACTACGTGTAGTATAACGGGTAGCTCCCCAGTCAGAAAGGATTGGAGACTGCCGCGCCACGCGGACGTCAACTCCCGCCTCTCGCCCTAGCCAACGACCAGACGGATCAGCTTCAGGGGGTCGCTAGGTCCACCACCATGCCCCGCGCTCTGGTAGTGCGAGCCCGCATAATCCTCGCTAGCGCCGAGGGCCTCACCAATGCCGAGGTCGCCCGGCGCGTTGGAGCTTCCCCGCAGGCTGTCGGCAAGTGGCGCCGCCGCTTCCTCGCCGCCGGCGTGCAGGGACTGCACGACGAACCGCGTCCCGGACGGCCCCGCACCTACGACGACGAGCGGGTGGCGCAAGTGATCAACCGCGCCCTGCAAGACCAGCCTGACAACGCCACTCACTGGAGCACGCGCACGCTGGGGAAAGCAGAGGGCATCTCCCATAGCACCGTGCAGCGCTGGTTCTCCCTGTTCGGGGTCAAGCCGCATGTGGCGAAGGCGTTCAAGCGCTCCAAGGATCCCTTCCTGATTGAGAATGTCCTTGATATTACGGGACTTTATCTTAATCCACCGGATCACGCAATGGTGCTGTGCGTGGATGAGAAGTCGCGGATCCAGGCGCTTGATCGGACCCAGCCGACGCGGCGGACGCCCCTGGGCTACTGCGAGGGCTACACCCGCGACTACATCCGGCACGGAACGAGAACGCTCCTCGCAGCCTTGGGCATCGCCACCGGGGATTTGAGCGAGCGGTGCAAGAAGCGGCATCGGTCCGAGGAGTTCTTAGAGTTCCTGCAACTGGTCGACAGGGAGGTGCCGGCGGATCTCGACATCCTCCTCATCCTGGACAACCACGCGACGCACGAGCACCCGCAAGTCAAGGCGTGGATCGCCAGGCGGGAACGCTACCATCTGCACTTGGCGCCGACCTACTCGTCCTGGCTGAACCAAGTGGAGCGCTGGTTTGGACTGATCGGGCAGCAAGCGACGAAGCGCGGTTCCTCCGGCAACGACAGGGATCTCGTGAACAAGTTCAAGGATATTGCCGAAATCCACAACGCCAGCGACAAGCCGTTCGTCTGGGCTGCCACCGCCCAGTCCATCATTGACAAGATGGAGCATATATCTATACGTACTTCAGAGACACTAGGCTAGGTGAGCGGAGGGCATCTCTGGATTTCCGATCATGCCGGGTTCGCCGATGGGCGCATGAGTGCGCCAGTCGGGAATTGCCCCAGCGTACGTGTCTACCGTCGCTCGCAGCCATCACCGCTGCCAGGCTTGGACTTCCGGGGGCTTGATCAATAGCCACGGTACTTGCTGCTAGGCTAGAGGCGAACCCGCCCAAAATCAATTCGCGCTAGGATGTTCTAGGAGGCGGGTTACAGTGCTTTCCCGGTTGGCACCAGCTTTCCGGCCACGAAGGGACTAACCCGCGCACGTATGAGCGGTGCGGAATTGAAAGCGAAGTCGATTCACGTGATCGGTGCGGGACTGGCTGGCCCCGAGGCGGCGATCCAGGTAGCCCGAAGCGGCTTGGCGGTCGTGCTTCATGAGATGCGCCCGGCGCGACGGACACCGGCCCATCAGACCGACGACATCGGCGAACTGGTGTGCAGCAATTCACTGAAGACCGAGACTCGCGGCTCAGCACCTTGGCTTCTCAAGGAAGAGCTTCGGAGGATGGAATCCGTCTCGATGCGGGTCGCGTCGGAAGCCCGAATCCCTGGAGGCACCGCCCTTACCGTTGACCGCAAAGCGTTCGCGCGAGGCCTCACGGCCGCGATCGAATCCGAGCCCCTGATTCGGGTCGAGCGGGGCGAGGTCACTGACATACCGCTAGGATCCGACGAGATCTGGATCGTGGCGACCGGACCCCTGACAAGCGACGCGCTTGCAGAATCCATTGCTCGGAAGACGGGCAGCGAACGGCTGTTCTTTCACGACGCCATCAGTCCGATCGTGGACGCCGAGACGATAGACATGTCGATTGCGTTTCGTGCGTCTCGGTACGGGAATTCGCTGGACGGCAGCGACGACTACGTAAACTGTCCCTTCAGTCGCGACCAGTACGAAAGGTTCCTGACAGCGTTGCTCGATGCGGAGCAGCATCAGTCGCCCGAGTTCGACTGCCCCAACTACTTCGAGGGCTGCCTGCCTATCGAGGAGCTTGCGAGACGGGGCCGCGATACCCTTCGATTCGGCCCGATGAAACCTGTCGGCTTGCGGGATCCTCGGACCGGAAAATCCTCTTTCGCGGTTGTCCAACTTCGCCAAGAGGATGCGAGGGCAGGATCCTACAACATCGTCGGCTTCCAGAATCACCTGAAGTACCGCGAGCAGAAGAGCCTGCTGCGCATGATCCCAGGTTTGGAGAGGGCGGAGTTCCTCCGCTACGGCCAAATCCATCGCAATACCTACATCAACGCGCCGGCGCTGCTCCTTCCGACACTGCAGTGGAAGCAGCATCCGAACATACTGTTCGCCGGCCAGATTTCCGGCGTTGAGGGCTACGTGGAGTCGATGGCTACCGGTCTGGTAGCGGGCTGGAACGCCGTGCGTGTGGCGCGATCCGAGCCGGCTCTGGTGTGGCCCCGGGAAACGGCCCATGGATCCCTCTGCCACTATATTGCGGGAGCCAGCCCGGAGAACTATCAGCCTGCCAATATCACCTTCGACCTCTTGCCGCCGGCGTCGGCGGAATTGCGCCGGCAATTCAGGCGGCGCAAGAAGGAGCGTCGGACGAAGCAGTGCGAACTGGGCCTCGCCGCGCTGAAAGGGTTCTTGGATGTCGAGCGAGCGGCAGCTTGAGCGTGGCTTGACAGCCGCCGCGGAGCGATTTCTGGCATCGCTTCGCCTGCGAAACGCATCCGACAATACGATCCTGAACTACGGAAAGGACATTGCGCTGTTCGCCGAGCACTTCTCCACGGACGAACAGGGCGTCCCTGATGTGGATGAGGTTTCGCGCTTGACGATCCGCGAATTCATGGCAGCCGGGCGTCAGCGAGGACTGACGCAGGCGACGCTGGCTCGCCGGCTATCGGCATTGCGGGTGTTCTTCGACTACCTTGTGAGAGAGGAAGGCTTGGCGAGCAACCCCGCGCGGAATGTCGCCACTCCGAGAATCCCTAGGAAGCTGCCGCCGGTCATGAACGCCGAGGAAGTCAATCGCCTTGTCGACCAAGTGCAGTACGATAGCGATCGCGACCGCTTTCCGGACAAAGTCCTTCGCGACCGCGTTATCTTCGAGCTGCTCTACGGAGCGGGATTGCGAGTGAGCGAATTGGTCGGACTGGATGTAAGCGACCTCGATCGGAGGGAGCGCTGGATCCGCGTCCGAGGGAAAGGGCGCAAGGAGCGGCAGGTGCCGTTCGGTGTCAGGGCAGGAGAGGCCTTGGATCGCTACCTGGCTGCGCGGGCGAAGCTCAAGCCTCCAGCCGACATGCGCGTTCTGTTCGTCCATCGATGGGGAGGTGCACTCAGGCGCCTCACGGCGCGAAGCGTGGGCCTGATCTTGAAGAAGTACGCGAAGGCGTTCGGGGGTGATCCTTCCCTGCATCCTCACTCCCTGCGCCACGCGTTCGCGACGCATCTGCTTTCGGAAGGCGCAGACCTGCGAGCGATCCAGGAATTGCTGGGACATGCAAGTCTATCGACAACCCAGAAATACACCCAGCTTTCGATGGAGCAGTTGATGAAGGTGTACGACTCCGCTCACCCGAAAGCATAGGCTCGGATTCCTTGCCTCGCCCTCGCGGTACATTGGAAGGCTCCGGCGAGCGGGCCATGCATAGTCCGGGCCGGGCTTGGGCACTGCCCTAGAGAATGCCGAAAAGAACGCTCTTCCTGAACCCGCCGTCGTACGAGAACTTTGACGGAGGCGCTAGTTCCCGCTGGCCGGCGACCCGCGAGATCGAGTCCTACTGGTATCCGGTGTGGCTCTGCTATCCGGCCGGCATGCTGCCCGATAGCGTGGTCGTTGACGCGCCGCCCCACAAGGTTACGCCCGAAGCTGTGACTGCCATGGCGGATGATTTCGAACTGCTCGTGCTGTTTACATCGACGCCGGGATTCTCGAACGACTGCTTGCTGGCGGAGTCGATGAAAGCCGCCAACCCCGAGCTGGAGGTCTGCTTCGTCGGACCGCACGTAGGCGCTCGTCCGGTCGAGAGCCTGCATGCGTGCAGGGCGATCGACTTCATAGTGCGCAAGGAGTTCGACTACCAAGTGGTCGACTTCGCGAATGGGAAGCCGCTGGCGGACTTGGGAGGCGTGAGCTTCCGAACACCTGACGGGGAGATCGTCCACAAGCCCGACATGGCGCAGGTCGAAGACCTGGATGCGTTGCCGTGGGTCACGCCGGTCTACAAGCGCTGCCTTGAAATCGAGCGATACAACGTGCCGTTCCTCAAGCACCCGTATGTGTCGTTCTACACCGAGCGAGGCTGCCCGGCGCTTTGCACCTTCTGCTTGTGGCCCCAGACGATTTCAGGTCACAGATGGCGAGTGCGGTCGGCCGACGATGTCGCCGCCGAAGTCCGATGGACGCTCGACAACTTTCCGGGAATCGCCGAGATCTTCTTCGACGACGACACGTTTAACATCCGCAAGGATCGCGTTTTGGAGCTTTGCGCCAAGCTCAAACCTCTGGATTTCACTTGGTCCTGCACGTCACGGGTCAATGTAGATTACGAGACACTCAAAGCGATGAGGGACGCGGGCTGCCGGCTCCTCATTGTGGGGTATGAATCCGGAGATCCGGAGATTCTGAAGAACATCAAGAAGGGAGCGACAGTCGAGCGCGCCCTGCGCTTCACGCGGGACGCCCACAAACTCGGACTGACCATTCACGGTGACTTCATAGTCGGCTTGCCAGGGGAAACTCGCGAGACGATTCGTCGCTCGATGGAGTTCGCCAAGCGTCTCGACACGGAGACGATTCAAGTCTCCGTGGCTCATCCCTATCCCGGTACTTCGTTCTTCGATGAGGCACTGGCGAACGGCTGGCTCACTGACGGTTCCATGACGGACGCGGCCGGGCATCAACTGCCCAATCTGCGCTACGCGGATCTCGATCAAAAGGAGATCATGCGATGGGTGGAGAGATTCTACGATGAATACTACTTCAGACCCCGGGCTGCCTGGAGGATCGTGAGAAAGGCGATCTTCGACGGCAAGGAGCGGCGCCGGCTCCAGAAAGAGGCCCGAGAGTACCTAGCTCTACGGGCAAATCGCAAGAAATACACGGCTGGAGTGGGTGCTTGAATGTTGTAGCCGGGCCGCTTCACTTCCAGGCTGCTCATGAGTCGCAAGCACTTTGTTCGAAAGTCCCGGAGGGATTTTCCACAGGTTTTGTGGAAAACTTCCGTCATAGTGGTGGAAAACCACACAAGACCGCTCCTGTCAAGCGCTTGAGCGGTGGAAAGCGGCGGTACGACCAATTTCGCCACCAGCGCGCGCCTTCCGCTCATTCAGTCAGGAAGGCTCGGTGTCTCGAGCCGCGAAATAGTGGACCAGAATCATCGCCCCAGCCACGCCGGCGAGCGAGAGCAAGAGGCTGTCGGCGATGGGGATCGGGATGGCGGTGTCAGTCGCGACCGTCTTGGGAATCGCGATCAGGATGCCCGCGATCGCCTCGCCGGCAATCAGGCCCGACGCTATCAGGACTCCGTTGCGGCTCGCGGCTTCAGACCGATTCTTCAATCGTTGTGAGATCAGGCCTCCGAGAAATATCGGCACCATCAGCGCAATCGGCAAGTAGATGCCGACTGCGACGGGCATTACGTGCGCACGGAACCTGCTACCCGCCCTTTTCAGGAATCCGTCCAGGATCACCAAGCCGATCGCGATGAAGACCCCGATCCAGACCATGTTCCAGGGCAGGTCGGAATCGCCGAAAAGCGCCTTGGCGATCGAAGCGAACAGCGTCGCCTGCGGCGCGCGGAGCGCGCCCGGAGCATCGGTGCCAATCCCGTAGGCGTTCTCGAGGAGGGTGAGAACGGGCGCGATCGTGAGGATCGGAATCACAATTCCGACGAACTGAGCGAGCTGCTGCTTCACGGGCGTCGCGCCGACCAGATGTCCAGTCTTGAGATCCTGCGACGTGTCACCACCTGTCGCCGCCGCGCAGCAGACGATGCTCGCGACCCCTAGTGCGCCGAGTATGCCAGCGCTTCCCGACATCCCGAGGATCAGCAGGACGACGGAGGAGAACATCAAGGCGCAAATCGTCATGCCGGATATCGGGTTATTGGAAGATCCGACCAAGCCGCAGATATAGCTGGAGACCGCCACAAAGAACAGGGAAGCGATCAACATGACAATCCCCGCCGTGACCGCGATCGAGAGCGATCCGGTCACGGTCTGGTACAGCGCGAAGGTGCCGAACGCTACAACGCATAGAATCGTCCCAACCGCAGCGTTCGGCATGTCTCGGTCGGTCCGCGCAACGAATCCCTTGGCTCGGCCGATTCCGCTGAGCAACTGCTTCATTGCCTTCCCAATTCCGCGACGGATTGCCCACATCGAGGAAAGGCCGCCAACAATCATCGCCCCGACGCCCATGTAGCGGATCTGGCCGCTCCAAGCGTCCCAGGCGGCGTCCATTGCCGTCATGTCAGGCATCGGGTTCTGAAAGATGTAGATCGGGATAGCCACTAGCCAGGCGATCGCGCTGCCGGCGAGAACGGCGACGCCGATCTCGATGCCAACAATCACGCCGACGCTCAGGAGCGCCACAGAAACGTCCGTCCCCAGGTAGAGCACCGTGCCCGCTATGCGCCACGCGTATTCAGCGGTTCCCCGGAAGATCGAAACGAGACCCACGAGCGCTTTGAATGCGATTCCGGCGCCGAGCGCGGCCAGGATCTTGCGCATCGGGCTGCCGCCACTCTCGCCAGCCTCCAGCACTTGGGCGCAAGCCACTCCTTCCGGATAGACCAATTCGCTGTCCTCGACAATGAGCACGCGCCGCAGCGGGATCATAAACAGGATTCCGAGCGAGCCTCCCAGCAGTCCGATCAGCGTGACTTTCCAAAAAGGAAAGTCTGTCCAGACGCCGGCGATAACCATGGCAGGAACGGTGAAAATGATGCCTGCGGCGACAGCTTCGCCGGACGAAGCGATGGTCTGCACGATGTTGTTCTCGTGGATCGTGCCCCGCTTCAGCATGCCTCGCAAGATTCCCATCGAAACGATTGCGGCCGGGATGCTGCCCGAAACCGTCATGCCTGCGTACAGTCCCAGGTAGGTGTTCGCGGCGGTCAGAACCGTTCCAATGAGGAGCCCTATAACGAGTGCTTGGAAGGTGAATTCGCGAAGAGACGCTGACTGGTTCATTTGGGGTGCCGAGCGTCGTGTCAGAGACGCGGTGAAGCTAAGAGTCTACAGAATCACAGCAGTACGGCGATTGCGAGCCGGGCATTCCGGATTACTCAAGACCCAGTTCGCGCTTCTTGCCTTCCAGCCAGTCCTTGTATTCCTTCTTAAGGGAATCATCCTTGGGGCTTGGGTAGAGTTCGCTCGCCTTGTACATGCCGGTTGCAAGTTTCTCTTTGGTCCAAAGATCGTGCAGTTCGGTGATCCGGGCTTGGTTCCCCGTCCGTTCTACCAAGTGGGGCGGTATGAAGGTCACGCCCTCCCTGTCGCCGATGACTAGGTCGCCCGGCATGACGGTCGTCGTGCCGATCCGGACTGGCACGTTGATTCCCATGAGCATGACGTCTCGAATCGCCGACACGTGAAATCCCCGCACATAGACCGGTATGTCCAGGGCGTGCACACCATCGAGATCGCGGATCGCTCCGTCAATCACGAAGCCCTGGCCGGTCGCGGCGTGGATCGCCGTCGCCAGGTTGTCTCCCGCGAACGTGCCACCCTCGATCTTGCCGAACAAGTCCACGACGAGTACGTCCCCTGGCCGCAGGCTGTCGATGACCCTCTGGTAGTCGTGCGGCCCGAGGTTCAGAGCAGCGGCATCCTCCTCGATGATCTTGTCCAAGTCGGGACGAACGGGCATGAACACGGCGGTCACCGCGCGGCCGATGAGCTTCTTTTCTGGGTGAACGATTTCCCACCCGCCTGCCCACTGGTGCTCATATCCGGCCGCACGGAGGGGGCCCCAGAGCATCTCCGAACTTGCCTTCTGGAGGGCGGAGATCAGATGTTGGGGAATCATCGGCCGACCGTCCTCGAATCGACCGAAGGTGCTTTCTCTCGTGTACTTGACGAGATCTTCCTTGTCAAACCCGCCAATTTGCGCCGCAAGCGATGCCGCAACCGAAAGAATCCCTAGCCAGCGCATGATGAACATGGCGAAACCCTATCACAAATGCCCGCGTCTCGGGCGGTCGGGCGCGCAAACGAGGACCGGCCAGTCGCAGCCGTGTCGAGGCAAGGGGAGATCAGACGACCGAGTACAATTGTACGGATTCGGGATGAACGATCAATTCCACATCGGTGTCGACCCTGGTTGGGGTGATGCCTTCGAATTGCTCATGGGCCCATTCGTGCGAGCCTATTTCGATTCTCGGGAAGACTTCCGATGGGAGATCATTGAGCGCACGAGCGCAGGAGCTGTCCGGGCGGATGTGATCGACCAGTATGACGGCCTGGTTATCCTGGGCACGAGATTCGATTCGACGAGCTTCGACGGAGTCGAGCGCCTGGCCTGCATCTCCCGGTGGGGCGTGGGTTTCGATGCGATTGACATCGAGGCTGCTAGCGCCGCTAACGTTCTGGTGGCGCTGACTCCGGAGGCGATCAAGCGAGCGGTTGCAGAAGCACAGATTGCGCTGATCTTCGCTCTGGCGAAGCGGCTGCCGGATCTGGACAAGCGGACCAGGGCGGGACAATGGCGCACTGACTTGCCGATTGTCGGGACGGATGTCGCCGGCAAGACCTTGTCGTCGGTCGGATGCGGGCGAATTGGCGCCGAAATGTTCGAGATGGCTCGTGGGGTGGGGTTCGGCCGGCTGCTGGCCTTCGACCCGTACTGCTCCGAGGATCGCGCTCGAACCATCGGAGTTGAGTTGGTCGACCTCGACACTGTGATGGCTGAGGGCGACTTCGTGACGGTCAACGCATTCCTGAACCCCGCAACCCGGGGAATGATTGGCCCGCGCGAGTTCGCTTTGATGAAACCAAGCGCTTACTTCGTCAACACAGCGCGTGGCCCAATCGTCCAGGAACAAGCCTTGATCGAGACTTTGCAGGAGGGCCGAATCGCCGGGGCGGGCATCGACGTATTCGAGACGGAACCTCCCGCCACGGACAATCCCCTTCTGGCAATGGACAATGTCATCGTCTCGCCTCATAGCATGGCGTGGACGAGGGAAGGCTTGGAAGGGAACAGCCGCGACGCGTGTCGGAACTTGCTGCTCGTCGCCAAGGGCGAAGTTCCGCCATGCCTAGCAAACCCCGAAGCCGCCGAGCAGGACGGGGTGAGGGACAAGCTTTCGAGATGGAGGTCGGCATGACATGGAACCGAGCACGCGAGGCGTCTGCTGCAGGGCGCGTGGCGTTCGGACATATGTTGATGGAGTTCGACACGCCCGGTATTGCCAAGCTGTGCGCCTTGGCTGGGCTAGACTTCGTGCTCATCGACATGGAGCACGGGCCCCTGGACATTTCCCAGGTCGCAGGGATCATCGCTCGATTCAAAGCGACGGGGACAAGCCCCATCGTCCGTATCCCGGCCTCGGAGTACCACTTCGTCGCGAGGGTGATGGATGCCGGTGCGCACGGCATCATGGCACCCAACGTCCGCACGCCAGAACAGGCGCGACTCCTCAACGACGCAATGCGCTACGCCCCGGATGGGAACAGGGGACTGGGACTTGGGACGTCGCACAACGACTTCGTCCGTCCCGACCCGGTGGAATACATGACGGAAGCGAACCGCAGCAACATGCTGATCTGCCAGATCGAGAGCACAACCGCACTTCGAAACCTGAGCCGAATTTCGTCCGAGCCGGGTGTGGACTGCCTCTGGGTAGGCCACATGGATCTAACCCAATCCATGGGCATCGTGGGCCAGTTTCACCATCCTAATTTTCTTGCTGCATTGACGGACGTCGCGGCGGCAGCGAAGGAGCGAGGCCAGATGGCCGGGATCCAGCCCGGGAATCTTGAGCAGGCCAGCGAGTGGATGGAGATCGGATACGACATGATCTCCTACAGCGCCGACATCAGCGTCTATAGCGCGGCGCTCGTCGCTGAAGTCGAAGCGGCTCGCGGACTAGCCCCGAAGCGATAGCAACACTCGGGGGTCGCGGTGGCAGGTGGGCGCTTCCGTCGCAGGACTCATTCGCCTGCTCCTTCCCGCTGGGAGGCGTTCGCCGCTACTGGTCAGCGACACGGCCGCTTGAGTGGACTCGCATAACTGGGATTTCCTCAAATACATGCGAGGGAAAGTTGCAGTTCTCTAGCAACCGCTGCTCGACGCGCAGCCTGCAAACGCCGTTCGGCTCGAAGTGCCCTGTGGCATCATGAACCCGTGGGCGATCTGCGTAGGCTGTTCGGTTACGTCCGCCCGTACTCGGCTCGCATCGCAATCGCTGTCGTGTTGATGGCGGTAGTCGGAGCCAGCTACGGCGTGTTCGCGCTGTCGCTGGAACCGCTCCTGGATCGCTTCCTCAGGCCGACCCCCAGTTCCGAGCCGATCGAACTCGTCCGGATACCGTTCGCCGACATGACAGTCATGCTCGACGATCTGCTGCCCGAGTCGGCGGGCGAGGCGTTCGGACTCTTCTGTGCCCTCTTCCTCGCAGTGGCCATCGTGAAGGGACTATCCGACTTCACGGGAAGCTACCTCGTGAACTATGCCGGCTGCGCTGCCGTACGCGATATCCGAAACGATATGTACGGTATCGTTCTGAACCAGTCGCCGGCATTCTTTCAAACCAAGCACACTGGTGAGCTGATCTCATCGCTCGTCAGCGATATCGAGAAAATCCAGTCCGCGTGCTCCCACTTCCTTGCCGATCTCATGCGGCAACTGTTCACGGTCATGGCGCTGCTATTCGTGCTCCTCCAGCACGACGCCGTGCTGACGGCGGGCTGCATGATCGCTCTTCCCCTGGTGCTGCTTCCGACATCGAGGATTGGCCCAAGACTCCGCAAGACATCAACGCGCGCGCAAGAGTACCTCGCGCAGCTGGTCAAGATCATGCAGGAGACGATTTCCGGGAACCGGATTGTCAAGGCCTTCGCCACGGAGCCTTACGAAGTCCGGCGGTTCCGAGGGAGGGCCGACCTGCTGTTCGCGGCGAGCATGAGGATGGTACGCCAGCAGGCGATTGTGTCGCCGATTATCGAGGCGCTCGGTGCCGGAATGATCCTCTGCCTCTTGATTTACGTGAGGAGCCGGATCTTGGCCGGCGAAATGACGGCGGGGCAGGTCGTGAGCTTTATAGTCACCCTCGTAATGCTGCTGCAGCCGGTCAAGCGCCTGATCGGCATCTACAACATCTTCCAGCAGGCCCTCGGGGCAATCCAGCGGGCATTCGGGTACATGGATCATCCGCGTGATGTCAAGAATGCCGATGGCGCTGTCGAGCTGCCGCCCTTTCGCGGGTTGATCGAGTTTGACAAGGTAACGTTCTGCTATCCGGGAAGCTCCGGCGATGCAGCTCTCGAGGCAATAGACCTCAAAGTTGCTGCTCGCGAGGTTGTGGCCGTGGTTGGTCTCAGCGGGGCGGGGAAGACCACGCTCATGAGCTTGCTGCCGAGATTCTTCGATCCCACCCAAGGCACGATTCGAATCGACGGGTTGGATCTGCGCGCCGTGACCGTCGATTCCCTGCGCAAGCAGATCGCAATTGTCACGCAGGAGACCATACTGTTCGACGACACCGTCTTCAACAACATCGCCTACGGCCAGCCTGGCATCGATCCCGAGCGAGTCTATTCCGCCGCCTCATCGGCCTACGCTGCGGAATTCATCGAGGCGCTGCCTGAGGGCTATGCAACGAACCTTGGGGAGCGCGGCCACCGTCTTAGCGGCGGTCAGCGCCAACGCATTGCGATCGCCCGGGCGCTGCTCAAGGACTCCCCCATCCTCCTGCTCGACGAGGCCACATCGCACCTTGATAGCGCAGCAGAGATTCTAGTTCAGCACGCATTGTCGAACCTAATTCATGGCCGCACGGTAATTGTGAGCGCGCATAGGTTCTCGACGATACGCAGCGCAGACTCGATTCTCGTCATCGACGAAGGACGGATTGTTGATCGTGGCAAGCACTCTTCCCTCGTCCGCACCTGCGAACTGTACCGCCGGCTCGTCGAACTGCAGTCGGTTGAGGCCTGATGGCCGCAGCACGGTCGATGACCGGGTTCGCTGAGGCGAAGGCGGAGTGCGGAGACTTTTCGGTCGGCATCAGTATCCGCAGTGTGAATCACCGGTCCTTGGACCTCAAGCTGCGGGTTCCCGCCCGGGCGAGTCGCCTGGAGCGCGACGTCCGGCGCGCAATTCGCAAGCGAGTCCGCCGCGGGAGCATTCAGGTCACGATCGAACTGCATTCCGGCGGGCCTTCGGTGACCCGCCTCGATCGCGGATTGATCGAAGCTCGCCTGGGGGCCTTGCAGCAGATCGCGGAACTGTGCGGAGTGGAGGCGCGGCCGGACCCCAATCTCTTGCTTAACCTCCCCGGCACATTCGTAACGGAGGAGTCCCAGATCCCGGAGGAAAAGCTCGAATCGTTAGTCGCCGCCGCGCTCGACCAGGCTCTAAGCGTCTTAGACACTGCAAGAGCTGAAGAAGCGCGGGCGCTGGTGCTCGACATCGGAGGGCACGTGGGCACGATTGAAGCCGAAGTTGATCACCTCGGTGAGTCAGTCAGCTACGCTGTCGAACTCCGCCGAACCAGCATCCGGGAGCGGATCGACGAACTACTCGGAGTCGAGACCGTCGACCCCCATCGCCTCGCCCAGGAGGCGGCGCTCATCGCGAGCCGCGCCGACATTAGCGAGGAGCTGCTGCGCTTGCGGGCCCATGCGCACGGATTGCGACGTTGTCTTGAGTGTTCTCCTGAAGTCGGCAAGCGGATCGACTTCCTCGCTCAGGAGATGAACAGAGAGGCCAACACCCTGCTTAGTAAGACCCAAGCTCTCGGCGCGCCTGGACTCGAGATGACGGAGGCCGGTCTACGCATTCGAGCTGCAATCGAGAAGATCCGCGAGCAAGCCCTGAATCTAGAATAGTTCTCACTCGCGATTCACCACCTACCGGCTCAGCCACCGCTGATTCCTTATTGGTTTGGGGGGGGGATGGCCCAGATAGGGCGTTGGAGCACGGGAAGCGGGGCGGTCTGCGGAGTGAAAGCGGGTCTTGTTGCGGTGCTGGGGACGCTGCACGGGCCGGGAATCGGGGGTGGGCCGCCGGCGGCCGCAACGCGGGCGCAGCGGGACCGTCCGCCAGGCCGCGATGGACCTGGCTCCGCGGCTGCGGGGCGGAATCCTCGCTAGCCAGGAGTCAGCAGCAGCTGCAGTGCCTCGTCCCGGTTGCCGACGTAGTAGGTTTGCGCCTCCGGCACCGTGTCCTGTGGCCGCTGCGACAGCAGCAGCGCCAGCGCCAGGTTGTTCAGCGCCGCGGCGTTGGACGGACCGTGACCCGTGCGGATGCGGCTGCTGTCCTCCCCGAACGAGACGTCGCGGCGATAGTGGTTGGCGCTTTCCACCTTCCAGTGACCCCGCTGCAACGCCAGCAGGTCCCGCGCCGTTGCGGCCTGCTCCGACAGCGAGCTGATGCCGTAGCTGCAGCTGATCGACACCGCGCCGCCCAGCCGCTTGCAGGTCTCGTGCGTGATGCGGTACGCCTGCCGGGCATGCGGGTACGGCAGCAGTTCCGGATGGGGCGTGAACACATCGATCGAGCGCCGCTCCCAGCTCTTGTTGCGCGAGCGCTGCCAGCGCCCTTCCTGCCAGCTCCGCTCCGCTCCCTGCTCCCAGTTCAGGCCCGTCAGCGTCTCGTAGGTGAGCGGGCAGTTGCCCTTGATGCGCACCAGCACCTCCCCGCCGTGCTGCTCGATGATCGCCCGCTGGATCTCCTGCCCCGCATGCCCCGCGTCGATCGTCACCGTCCGGCCGCGCAGGTCCACCTCTTCCAGCAACGCCCGCAGCGCGCCCTGCTCGCCGCCTTCCTCGCGGTAGCTGCGGCTCGCCACCGGGATGCCCTTGGCATGCTCCACCAGCGTCACCGTCTCCCAGTGCTCCCCCTCCGCCGCCATCCGGTTCGCCCCCCGAATGCGCTTCCCGTCCGCCGCCAGCGCCTTCGGCTGCGGCACCAGCGGCTGCGTCCAGCGCTGGATCACGCGTTCCAGCGAGGCCGGGTCCGTCCGCTCCATGACGCGCTGGAACGTCGTGTCCGAGGGCGTCACGCACCTCCGCTCGCGCTCGTCCCAGCGGCATCCCAGTGCCCGTAACTCGTGCTCCTTCAATGTCTTCGAGTACGCTTCCGCCGCCCTCCCGCCGCGCTTGCCCGCCAGCCTCGCCAGCACCAGCAGCGCCAGCACCACCCCCAGCGCATGCCGCTTCCCGCGTCGACCCCGGCTGTCCTCCACATCCTCCAACTGCTTCCGCAGCGAGCGCAAATCCTCCGTGCCGTAGCGCACATCCACCGGCCCGCAATCCCACTCCGGCCGCTCCTGCGGATCCGCCAGCCGCTCCCGCGCCCCCGCCCGCAGCTCGTATACCAGCATGACCTTCTTCTGCCCGTGCTTGTCGGTGTACTTCCCGTTCGACCGCGCGTAGCCCTTGCTCAGCCCCAGCTTGATCCAGTTCGACGCCAGATAGACCGTGCCCCGGTACTTCTGCGGATCCACGAACGTCTCCGCGAGTTCGAGCGGATGCCCCCAGCGCGCCTCCCAGTCCCCGCTCAGCCGCCGCAGGTTCAACCCCAGCACCCGCGAGGCCAGGTTCTTCACGCCCTGCCCCGCGGGCAGCACCAGGAAGCGCGTGTTGTTCCCGCACAGGTGCAAGCGCCGGAACTGCACCGCCTTGTGCCAGCCCAGCCATTGGTCGCGCGGCCGGCACTGGAACACCCCCGTCTGCCAGCCCAGCAGCGCCAGCCACTTGCCCCGCCACTCCGCCACGTAGCGCAGCCCGCGCCCCGCGAACTGCTTGAATCCCAGATAGTGCTGCGCGTCCATCAACCCGTCCCAGCGCAGCCGCTCCTCCGGCCGGGCCAGCCGGACCACCACCTCGCTCAACACCGGAACCTCCGCGGGACACACTGGCACAGTCATGCCCCATCAATACACGATCCCGGCCAAAAAAGCCAGCCCCTTGTCTAACTCTTTGCGACCGAGGTTACAACCCTCGAACAAGAATCAGCCGTGCCGGCTCAGCAGGCTGCCAGCTTGGTCGGCCTAGTACTCGGGTACACTGAGTTGTCGGTCGGGAACAGCTCGTCTCGCAGCGCACGTCACTGCCTCATGTCGATTGTGTTCGTGATCTCGGCGCCGTCCGGGGCAGGGAAGTCGACGCTTGTCGAGCGTGTCGTGGCTCGGGACAGTAGGCTCGAATTTGCAGTCTCCGTTACGACCCGCCCCCCTAGAACCAGCGAGATCGATGGCGAGGCGTATCGCTTCGTGAGCAAGGACCGCTTCATTGAATTGCGTGACGCAGGGGAATTCTTGGAATGGGCCGAAGTGTTTGGCAACTATTACGGCACCCCTCGGTCAGCAATTGCGGAGGCTCGCGCTCACGGTTGCGACCTAGTGCTGGACATTGATGTGCAAGGTGCGTCATCATTGGAAAAGCAACTCTCGGATTCCGTCAAGGTCTTTGTCTTGCCGCCATCGAGCAAGGTTCTGGCCCAGCGATTGAGGGATCGCTCCTCGGACGACCAAGCCGTCATTGAGCGGCGCCTGGGAGAGGCATCGCGAGTGGTCGGGAGCTACCGGCTTTACGACTACGTGGTGATCAACGAGGATATTGACGAATCTTCCGCAATGCTGCACTGCATCTTTGCCGCGGAACGCAGCAAGCGGGGGAACATGGAACCGGCAATCGAGCCTATTTTGAACAGCTTCGGCATTGAGCCGGAGGCCAGAGAAGGGGACACTGAATGAGCGATCAGGAACAGAAGGTTTTTGGCAACTACGAGAAGCCGCCTGATCAGGTCTGGACGATTCCCAAGGACACGGAGCACGGTGTCTACCGCTTCATTCTCGCCGCGGCCCGGCGGGCTAGGCAGCTCCAAAGCGGTGCGCGTCCCGCGATCAACACAACTTCTCGCAAGCCGACCAAGATTGCGATGGAAGAGGTGCGCTCCGGATCGGTTGAGGTAGAGATCATTCCGGAAGACCAGCCGTGGCCCGATCCAGATCTGGGAGTCGGCGAAGAGCTCGACGCACTTGGCGGGTTCCCGCCGGCCAAGGTTTTCCTCCCGGACGAATAGCGAATCGGTCCCGCCTGCGATCCGGTTGGACTTCCTGACTGCCTGAGTACCGGTCCCTGGGACGATCGAGTGCCCGGATAGGGCTTTGCTTCCCTTCGCACAGGCGCGGGTTGCATCCGCCCAGCGCCACTGAACGGAAACCATGTTGCCACCAGGCGCATCGATCCCCGAAGTGCGTGGAGAGCTGTCCCACGGTGTACGCTGAACCTAGGAACGATGGGATGAAGTTGCTTCCGGTACCGCTCGCGCTCCTGGCAGCCTGCCTCGCTGGGCAGGAGCTGAGCGTGGAAGACTGGGCGCCACGCTCAACTCTAGTCGTCGATGAGAACCCGGTTCCTCGCGCGAAGTTTCCGGTGATCGATGTCCACAGCCACCATCGGAGTTCCACAGCCGCGGCAAGAGCGAGCCAGATCGTTAGCGAAATGGACGAACTCAACCTTGCCGTGCTCGTCAACCTGAGCGGCGGTCACGGGGAACGCCTCCGAGCGACCGTCGAGAAGTTCCGTCGGCGGCACCCAGGGCGGTTCGCTGTATTCGCCAACCCCGATTTCAGCGGCATTGGCAGTCCAGGCTGGCCGGATCGTGCTGCCCGCCAGCTGGAGGAGGACGTCGCGGCTGGGGCCCAAGGACTGAAGATCTTCAAGAACTTTGGGATGAGCGTGCGCGATCAGTCTGGCCGGCGCGTCCCGGTCGACGACCCGGCGATGGATCCATTGTTCGAGGCCTGCGCCGTCCTGGAGATCCCGGTATTGATCCATGTCGCGGATCCAGCGGAATTCTGGGCTCCTCACGACGCCATCAACGAGCGATGGCTTGAACTAAAGTTGCGTCCCCGCCGGAAGCGTTCGACCCCGCCGAGCTTCGAGGATCTGATTCATGAAAGGGATCGGATGCTGCGAAAGCATCCCGACGTGAATTTCATCCTCGCCCACATGGGCTGGCAGGGAAACGATCTCGGCAAGCTCGCGACGCTGTTCGATGAGCACCCGAACGTCCATGTGGACATCGCGGCAGTCCTTTACGAACTAGGTCGTATTCCATTCAGCGGACCTGCATTTCTGAGCCGCTACAAGAATCGCGTGCTGTTTGGGAAGGACTCCTACGTGCCCAGCGAGTTCCCCAACTACTGGCGTGTCCTCGAAACCCGAGACGAGTACTTCGAGTACTACCGGCGCTATCACGCCCACTGGCGGCTCTACGGCCTCGGCCTGCCGGACGATACCCTCAAGCACATTTACTGGAAGAATGCGCTGCGTCTGATTCCTGGAATCGACGCCTCACTGTTCGAGTAGGCCAGGATCAGCGGCCGCGAAGTTGCTCGAGCGCAAGAAGCTCGACTAGGTCGACAACCGCCTGTGCGTCTCGCAGGTCAGCGGTCTCGACCGGGGTATGGGCATAGCGCAAGGGAAATCCGATCGGGACGTTTGCCGTCCCGAGCGACAAGAAGACTGAGCCGTCGTTTCCACCTGCCGTCACACCGTATTGCAGCGGAATGCTGTTTCGCCTTGCCAGAGCCGCGACTCGCTCTACCTCCCGCCTAGACGTCATGCCGCTTTCGTCAATCGCGCGCAGTACCGCGCCGGCTCCGAGCGAGGCGCGCGCGAGCCGCTCCGGCCCGAAGGGACTGTCGGAGGTTACGAAGGTGTCAATTGGATAGACGAGTGACGGGCTCGAGGTCTCTGCGTAGTGCCGTGCACCTCGCAGGCCCGTCTCCTCCTCGACGCTGAAGACGAACTCCACGGACCTGTTCGATCCCCTCGCCCTCCTCGCTAGGCGCCGAATCACCTCGACGAGCACCGTGCATCCTAGCCGGTCGTCGAGTGATCTTGCGGTGATCCGGCTGCCAAGGAGCTTCCTGTAGCGCTTGGGCACTGTCGCAAAGTCTCCGGCCCTCACGCCCATCTCTCGAACAAGCTCTCCCGAGATCCCTCCGAGCTCTAGCTTGCCGCTCGCCGTCATCACGGCGGCAAGCGTCCCGTAGGCGCCATGCAACGCGGAGGGTTGCCAGGCGAATAGTTCTCGGGATCCACCGCCTTTCGATGTGGCGGAAACCGACCCGCCCGCCAGCACGCTCTGCACTTCGAAGCCAATCTCGTCCATATGGGCAACAAAGGCGGCCGACACCTCGTCTGCATTTCCGAGCCTGACAATCAGATTCCCAATCTCGTCGACGCGCATGCCGGATTCCGCTTCGGCCGGGATGAACTGCCGTATCCGATCGAGCACCCGGTGTTCGTGGCCACTCACGCCCGGGATACGCACAAGAGCTTTCACGGTCTCCTCAAAGGAGCCCCCGTAACGCCCTGTGATTTGAGGCTCTTCCGATTCACGCAACAAGACAGCCTGATTCAGTTGACCGGCGTCAGGATCGCCCTCCCCGAGCCCGACGATCAAGCCCAGAAGCCTTGCGAGGCGGTCCAGTTCACCGAGGTGCAACGATTCGGCCGGAGTCGCTCGGTTGCGCACAGCGGGCAGAAGCACCGTGATCTGCTGTCCGGAATTCCACGGCCTGTCAATTCCGAACGGTCCAAACGCGAATGCGTGCGTGGACTTCCGTTCCAAGCGGAAGCCGGCCTCACTCGCTAGTTCCAGGTAGTCCGAAACCGCACCCGAGTCTGTGCCGCTCACGGGTGCCATCGCGGATTCTAAGCCACCGTGCGGCGCAATCACGAGGACGCGGTCTGCGACCTCGGACCGCAGGACCCGGGAAAGCCCGGCGTCGTAGGGGTACTGCTGGGTGACGAACGCGAGCGTGACAGTTCCCTCCGCCGGTTCCTGTTGGAGCCGGCGCCCGAGCGCTAGTAGCAGTGCTGCCCCGACTCGACTTGAAACCCAAGGTGCCGCCAGCCAATCGTCCGAGAAATAGGCCACACGCTTCTCGAGTGTCACTCGGTCAAGAACCTCCACTCCGGCCGCGCGAACCTCGCGGCTGCTCGAAGCGCCTATATCGACAAGGAGATCGTCAGAGTCGATTCGGCGGCCTGTCGTCCCGACGACGGATGCGAAGTGTACCGAAGGAGCCGCCACAACGCCTGCGACAATTCGTCCTGCTCTCGTCGAAACCCGGACGTGCTGCCCTCGGAAGTACCGGCCCAATCCGGTTGCGAAGTGGGTCTCTGCAAGAGATTGCAGCCAGAGATACCCTTGCGGGTGAATACCAGACACGACGAATCCCGGCTCGTCCACACCCGCTACCAGTAGGATTCTCGGCGATCCGCGCCCGAATGAGGCAAGCAGCGATCCATTGGCGCCGGTCCGCTGCTGCCCGCCTACCCTCTCCCGGATGAATTCAATGACCCGTTCCTCGTCGCCCGGAGCGCCATCGAGGCCGGCCAGAGTGACGAGTTCGGTCCCTAGAGCCACCCCGGAAAGCAAGACACTTGCGGACGTAATTCGCACGGCCAACGCGAGAAACCAAACAAATCCAGCCATTCGGACTGTCAGCTCTCTGGATATAGCGGGGGCGGATGCCAGGCGGGCGATCGGCAGCGCCAGATCTCGATTGTTGAACACTCGCTGCGGCAAGGCACTCAGGCCGCAACCCCCTCGATCGCAGCTTCGAGTTCGCCGCGCGCGTGCAGATCGCCGGTCCTAAGTGAGGCTTCGATGCCCAACCGGTAAGTCGCCCGGGCTTCGTCTGAGCGCCCTAGCCGCTCCAGCACCTTGCCTGCATGGTAGTACGCAGCTTGGTAGTCCGCGTCTTCGCGTAGAATCCGCCGAAACTCTTCGAGGGCCTTCGGGTCGTCGCCGGTCTTGACGAATTCGTGGGCCAGACCGTAACGGACAAAGTGATTCGAGGCATCTACTTCAAGCATTGCTTGCAAGGCGACCAGGCGATCCATGGCGAAACGTTCAGGATACAACGTTAGGCATAAAAAGCGGCTGAGGAATGCTCGCAACTTCGAGCGCAACCAATACACTGGATCGACATGGCGTGCGCATGCTTCGAGCCCAAGACCCCGCTCCCGTGGCCCACCTGGCCGGGAAAGTACCGTCCCCCTCTAGGCCGGCCCTACCGCGGGATTTGCCGAGCGACGCTCGAAGAGCCGTTTGAGCCCGAAGGGGGCCTGCTCGTGATGGGGTGCAACTTGGGATACGCAAGGGGCGAGTGCAGGCGATTGCCGGAGGATGCCCCGGATGCGGTGCGGTTCTGCCTGCTACCGTCAGGCAGCGTCAGATGGACCCTGGAGCGGAGCCATCTTCCAGAGGATCACGGAAATGCCTCGCGAGGAGTGCCGACGGGGCGGGGGCCGGTCCTTGACAGCCAGGTGGAAGCTTATTTTCGCGCCTGCGAGCAAGCGGAGGATCGGTTTGACTGAGAGGGTGGGGAACTCTGCATCGGAAGGTGTTGCGCGCTGGTTCCGAGCGGGATCAAGGCCTTGCACTTCTGACGAGACAACCCGCGAATGGGTGCCGGAGGCTTCAGTTGCGGTTCCAGGCATCCCGGGCTAGACTCTTGTAAAGGGAGTGGACTCCCAGAGGACTTCATGGCAGAGAATGAGACGATCAACTTTCAGCTAGGCCGACGTGATTTTGCTAAGGCTGCAGCGGCTGTGGGCGTCGCGGCGACAGCTGCGAGTCGCGGTCCCTTCGTGCGCACCGCAAAGGCCGATAACAAGGTCGTCAACTACGCGATGATCGGCCCTGGCAGTCGGGGCCGGAGGCTGCTCGAGCGGCATCTCGTCCATATGGACCACGGCAAATGCGTTGCCCTCTGTGACATCTATGAGAAGAATCTCAACCGCGCTCTGGAGGTCTTAAACAACGAGCCGCGGGCATACTTGGACTACAACGAACTGCTTGCACAGGACGACATCGAAGCGGTGTTCATCACCGTGCCGCTATTCCTGCACTTCCCGGTAATGAAGGCCGCGTTGGAAGCCGGCAAGCACGTCTTCTGCGAAAAGTCCCTCGTCTTCACGCCGGAGGAAGTGCATGCTCTGCGAAGCCTGCACGAATCTCATCCTGATCTGACAATCCAGGTCGGCCTGCAACGGCGCTACAGCCTTCTATACCAGCGCGCCAAGGAGATGATCGACGCTGGGGTGATAGGAGACATCACGCACATCCAGGCGCAGTGGCACCGAAACACGAACTGGAGGCGCAAGGCCTCGGAGGAATACGAGGATCAGTTCAATTGGCGCCTGTACCGGAAGTACTCTGGCGGCCTTTGTGCCGAGCTGATGTCCCATCAGGTCGATGTGGCGGACTGGTTCCTAGACCAGCACCCGACCTCTGTGGTCGGAGTCGGGGGACTGGATTACTGGAAGGACGGTCGGGACATCTATGACAACATCCAGTTGATCTTCGAGTATCCGGGCGGTCAGAAGCTGCAGTACAGCTCGATCATGACCAACCGCCATATCGCTGGACGTCGCGTGCCAGGCGATGGTTGTCGCGAGACGATTCTCGGCACAGACGGCGCCATCGAAATGACTCTGATCCCGTACGGCGACGGCATGTACTACCGCGACGTCATGAAGGTCAAGATGGAGGATCAGGCCCAGCAGAAGAAAACCGAGGAGAATTGGGTCGCAGGCGCGACAGTAGGTTTCGACACCGCCGAGCAGGGGGACGGATTCCCAATCGATCCCGAGGCGATCAACCCGAACGACGTCAGTTTCATCGAGAAGGAACTCTTTTTTGCAAAGACGTGGGCCTACAACAAGGGCATTCTACGCCCCAGCGAGGACGTCGATCCCGAGTATGCCGAACTCTCTAGCTTCCTGAGTGACGTCGCCACCGGGAATCGCCCGCGCTCCGACATCGAAGTCGGCCTCCAGGATTCGGTTGCGGTCATGCTAGCAAACCTGGCCATGGACGAGCAGCGCAAGATCGCTTTCGCCGAGATCGAAGGCATGGGCCGGGACGGCGTCAATGTGTCTTCCGCTACTGCACGGACGGCCGCCGACTAGTCGACGGAAGGGGATTCGACTAGAGGCGAGTATTGAGGTCCGGCTTCGCCTTGGGCGGCGGGGCCATCACCGTCAGCACGACAAGGTTGCTAGGTCCGGCATTGGCGATTCCGTGAGGCTCGCCCGAGCGGGCCATCACGAGATCGCCTGGTTCGACAGTTTCCATCCGATCGCCGACTGTGACCACTCCAGTTCCCTCGAGGACGAAGTAGAGCTTGTCTTGCCCGGAGTGGGTATGCAGCGCGTGGGTTTGCCCCGGGAGGAAGCAGTTGAGGCCCGAGAACACTTGCTTTCCCGCTAGCAGCGTCGCCTTGCCCATCTTGGATTCCGTGAACACCGCGCGGCCCGCAGCTCTTCGGATGATCATTGGCTGCCTACGGACTCAAGGTTCATCATTTCGTTGAATAGCTGGTTCTGCTCCGGTGTGAGGTACTGGGTGATGCGCTGGCGCGCCTCGAGCTGATTCCACTTGAGTTCGCTAAGCAGCTCGGCCTCTTCCATAATCACGTCGTCAAGGATCACTCGAACCTGTTCCGCTTGGCTCGGGTTGAGAGACAGGTGATCGGAAAGATCCTGCAGCGTTGCATCGATGCGGAATTGCCTGCTTCGGTCGGGTGAGAACGACTCAAGCAAATTCCAGCTTAGGAAGCCCGCCGCGAAGCCGCTAAAGAACACTAGTGCAAAAATGCCGACGGCCTTGGCAACGGATGCCGAGGGGAGATGCTGCACTACCGACCCGCGCCTCCCGATACCATCACCGCGGCCAGCATCGAACTGCGGTTCATATCAATATCGCAACCGAGCCGCACATTGCAGTAGTTGGCGCTCTCGGGGGGCTGGGCCAAGATCGTCTGAGCGATGTCCTCGACCGAGGGCTGTGCCAGCGTTTGGTAAGAGTTAGCGGAGAAAAGCAAGAAGAGCCAGGCGCAAGAGGCAAGCGCGACACGCCTCATGACGAGCGGACGCAGGAAAAGGTCCCAGAACGGGGGCTGGCGCTGTCGATCGATCTGATCCAAGACTCGGACGTGGAATCCCGGTGACGGGCCCACGCCATCCTGCGCTGGCAAGTCGAACGACCCGAAGAGGCCGGACACATGTGCCATTCTCTCGATGGCCGCGCGATCTTCTGGGCTCTTCTCCAAGCGATCCTCGAACTCGCGACGCTTCGGCTCGCCGAGCTGGCCCGTGAGATAGCTTTCTAAATTGGTGATCAGGAACTTGTCCATTGCCTCGTACCTCAGTTCGTCCCAACTGCGCGAATCCTACTGTACATCGCCAGCCTCAATTCGGGCTGCGGCCTTCACAAGCTTCTTGCGGGCACGGAAGAGCTTCACCTTGATGGTGTTCTCGTTGATCCCGGTCAGCACCGACAACTCCTCGACAGTCCGGCCTTCTACTTCCTTCTGGAACAACAGCATGCGCTCCTCGTCAGAGACGTGAGCGAGCAGCTTCACCAGATAGTCACGATTCTCGGACCGCTGGTCGATCCCAGGCGCTTTGTCAGCCGACATCGACGAGTTTTCGATGATCTCGTCGGCACCTGCGCCCAGGTCGCCCTCATAGACGACGCGACGGTTCTTCAGCTTCCGCAGGTAGTCGTAGGTCTCGTTAAGAGCAATCCGGTAGATCCATGTCGAGAGAGAGGACCGCATATCGAAGTTCTTCATCGCGTAGAAGATCTTCGCGAACACCTGCTGAGCGACATCTTCGGCGTCCATCCGTCGCCGCACCATACGGTACGCGACACTAAAAACCATGTTCTGGTGCCGCTGGATGATCTCGGCGTACGCCTGCTCGTCACCGGCTTTGGCACGGCGGACTATCTCTGCTTCTGACGCGTTGTCGAACGACACCTGGCGATTCGCAGCTGTCCGGCCGAAGTGAGCCATCGGGTGACCTTCACCGCGAATTATACTCGTTGTCGCTGCCATGTGAGTCAGTTGGACGCACCGGCTACGATTGCGGTTGCCACGGGCTTGGAAAAATCGGCCTAATTCTTATCAGAATAGTCTCTATAGTCGAAGTCCCGAATGGAAAGACCAGGCGGTTAACGGCGGTGCGAGATCCGGCCAGCCCCTGGGAGCCTTCGAACGGAGGGACAGTTCCACTTGCTGAGCCAGATTGGAGACGGCTGCGGATGCCTGCCAAGTGCCGCTGTGCAGGCCGTGCCGTGCGGCGGGGTCGCCTGTTCGTGAGAGAATTTGATACACTGGATGGTTCCAAATAGGCTTTGGGGTGCTCCGGGATGCCTGAAGGCTTGACGACGAGCGCCTCCCGGCGAGTGGATTAGCGAGGTTCCTTCGCGTCGCCATGTGCTGACCCCAGTCGCGACGCGCGTTGGATGATGGCCCTAGCCAGGCGACTTGCTCGCCTGCGCCGAACGGAGTTTCGGCCAAGGAATCGCCATGACTGATGCAAATGCTGATTTAAATCAAGAGGCGGAAAACGTGCCGGACTCAAATACAAAAGAAGGCACCCCTAAGCACGGGAGCCCGACTGACGCGTCTGGAGGCGCATCACGGGATTCAGGCGCAAGGTCCAAACAGGCCAATAAGGCTGCACGGATGGGCATCGAGCCGACTGCATCCGGGTCAGATCAGGCGGACGCCGGTGTGGGATCTTCTCAGCGTAAGGCTCCGCCAAAGAAAAGGAGCAAGAAGGTTCGAGTCGCGGCTCCGAACAAGGCCGCATCCGAGACCATAGCCGCTTCGGAGGCCCCTTCGGCGAAGCCCCCGGCTGGCGAGAGCGGCTTGAGAGCGGATTCACGTGCCAGCCAAGCTGGCTCCCAGACCAAGGAAAAGGCCTCGCAGGGAGAGAAGGCTGCTCGCAGGCCTGACAGCCAGGCGGTTGCACCCAACGCCCCTGCGAAGGCTTCGACCAAGCGGGCGGTGTTACCGGGCCCGGAGATCAAGAGGGCCGCAAAGAAGGCACCCAAGAAGGCCACGACGCAGGAAAAGCTCGCTACAGCAGAAGAGAAACCGACGGACGATGGACGCCGACCGCTTGATGGGATTCGGATCCTTGACCTGAGCCGTTTGCTGCCTGGGCCGTACGCAAGCCACATCCTTGCCAGCTTCGGTGCGGAGGTGATCAAGATCGAGAAGCCCGGGGAGGGGGACTACATGCGTGAGTACGATCCCCAGGCCCAAGGCTTCAACGCAGTCTTTCTCACCATCAACCGGGGCAAGAAGAGTTTCGCGATCGACTTGAAACATCCCGACGGCCGGGACGCCTTCATCGCACTAGTCAAGAAGTCCGATGTCGTGCTCGATGGATTCCGCCCGGGTGTCATGGAGCGTCTCGACCTGGGATACGAGCAGCTGAAAGAGATCAATCCGAAGCTGGTCTACGCGGCGCTAACTGGGTACGGCCAGTCCGGCCAGCTTGCCCAGCAGGCCGGTCACGACCTCAACTACATCGCCTTGTCTGGAATGCTCGACCTCCTCGGCGAATCGAATGGCATGCCCGCAGTGCCGGGAATCCAGATCGCCGACGTTGCGGCCGGCGCGCTTCCCACGGTGATTGGAATCCTCCTGGCTCTCCAGCACAGATCGAAGAGCAACCAGGGGCAAATGGTCGACATCTCGATGTTCGACTCGCTTCTCGGGCTCATGCCGGTGCAGGTCGCCAATTACACCGCTACGAAGCGACGTCCCAAACGGGGGCACGAGCGCCTGTTTGGTCGCTACGCCTGCTACAACATCTACCCAGTTCGGAACGGGCGATACGTAGCAGTGGCGGCCTTGGAGCCGAAGTTCTGGCGGGCACTTTGCACGGCTATTGACCGGCCGGACCTCATCGAGGACCAATACGTCGAGGGGGATGCGCAGCAGATCCTGGTGGCTGAACTCACGCGGACCTTCCAGAAAAAGGAAGTCTCCGAATGGATGGAGATCTTTGGCGAAGTGGATACGTGCGTGACCGAGGTTCGAGAGATTTCTCGCGCCGTCCAGGACGAAGCTGTTGCCGAGCGGGGTATGTTCACGCCGGTCCGAGGCAAGAAGGGCACCGTCTACGAACAACTTGGCGTGTTTCCCAAGCTGAGCGAGGCTCCCGGTTACATCGCCGGCGACGCGCCCGTTCGTGGTGAGCACACGCGACAACTTCTGAAGACGCTCAACTACCCGGCGAAGCGGATTAACGAATTGATCGCTGATAGCATCTGCGAGGAACCGCAGTCCGAATAGACGGCCCGGAAGATCCCTCGAAAAAGCAATCGCACATGCCTTGCCGGATTAGGGCTAGCTAAGCGTCCGTAGCGGGTCAGGGCGCAGAGACAGAACGCAGCGCTTCGCGAAGTATCGACGAGAACGCATCCACGTCGGCTCGCCCGATATTCAGCGCCGGACTGATCCTGATCACGTTGCCATGGAGCCCTCCCCGACCGATCAGCAGACCCTGCGACCTGGCATTCTCCATGAGGGTCGCCGTCTCGCGCTGCGCAGGCTCCTTCGTCTCCCTGTCGGAAACCAATTCGATGGCCTGCATCAGACCCATGCCACGCACGTCGCCAATTAACGGGAACTCAGCCTGCAGCTCCTCGAGATGCTCGCGGAGGTGGTTTCCCATCTCCCGTGAATTTGCGAGAAGATCCTCGCTCTCGACGAAATCGAGAACCGCCTTCGCTGCAGACGCGGTCACGGGGTTACCTCCGAATGTCGAGAGAGTGAGATGGCGCAGGGAGTCGGCAACTGCGGCCCGAGCAGTTGTCGCACCGATCGGAAGACCGTTACCGAGGCCCTTGGCCATGGTCATTACGTCGGGCGTTACGTCGTAGTGCTCAATACCGAACCACTTGCCAGTTCGCCCGCAAGCAGTCTGCACCTCGTCGCTGATAAAAATGCCGCCGTGGTCACGCACTATCTTGGCGACAATGCCGAAGTATTCCTTGGGCGGAGTGATGAATCCCCCGACGCCTTGAATTGGTTCCGCCAGAATGCCGGCAACGCTGCCGGAGGTCGATGTCTCGATTAAATCCTTGAGATCCTGGGCGCATGCGACTTCGCAGGACGGATACGCCTTGCCGAGCGGGCAGCGGTAGCAATACGCATTGTGGGCATGGAGGAAGCCGCCCGCGTTGGCGGCCGGCCCGCGCCAGGTGCTCTGGCCCGTCATCGCGCGTCCGGCAAGAGTGCGCCCGTGGTAGCCGTGGCGCAACGCAATGATTTCCGTGTTGCCTGTATAGCACCGAGCGAGTTCGACGGCGGTCTCGTTGGCCTCAGAGCCGCTATTGGTGAAGAACGACTTGGTGAGCATCCCACCAGGCGAGAGTTCGGCGATCCTAGCGGCGAGTTCGATCTGGGGCCGGGTAGTGAAGAGGGTGGAAACGTGCTGGAGCCTATCGATCTGCCGGTGCACGGCTTGATTGACGCGGTCGTTTTGATGCCCGACGCTGATCGTCACGATTCCGCCGAAGAAGTCGAGGTACTGGCGGCCCTCCGAGTCCCAAACGTATTGATCCTTGGCGCGCTCTAACACTAGAGGCTCGTCGTAGTAATGGAAAACGGCCGGGAAGAGAAACTCGTGGCCAGCGAGTAGCAACTGATCTCTCGTACGCAATTCGCTGGACATTCTTGTCTTCCTCGCACCGAATTCCGCACACGCCCTAGGGTCCGTGACGTCGCCGGACGCCTGCCATCTCTACCCTCGGTGTCTGCAAGACCGAAAGCAAGTCCCTCCGCCGCCTGGCAGCGATTGGGTGCCCGCTGGGGCCGTTCGCCAGTTCCTGCCTGACACTACCGATCGGGTCCCCAGAGCCTAGCGCGCCAGTACCTTCGCGAGCATTCCGGGCTTGTCCGTGATAATGCCGTCTACGCCAAGCGAAAGCAGGCGACGCATCTCGGCCTCGTCGTTGACCGTCCAGGCAAAGACCTGAAGGTCTTCCTCGTGAACCTCTTCAATCAGTTCGCGAGAGGCCAGCCGAAACTGAGGAATCACGACATCGATCGGACTGTTATGTCGCAGTGCCTCGTCTTGTGTCCGGTTGTAGATGAAGCCCAGTCGAATCCCTGGAAGCAGATCGTAGACCTTGTTCAGCATCACCGTGTGAAACCCGCTGATCATGACCTGCCTTGAATCGGCGTGCTGCTTGATTAGATCGATCGCTTGCTCCTCGAAACCCGGCTCCTTGAGCTCGATATCGAGGAATGTGCGTCCAGACAATGTCTTCAAGACATCTTCAAACAAGGGAATCTCATAGCCGTCCGCTAGCTTGCGGAACCGGTTGAACGGATTCGACTTCACTGCCAGGCTTCCTGCCACAGAACTGTGGACCACGATCAACTGACCGTCTCCGGAGCGGCGCACGTCCAATTCGACACCGTCGGCACCGAGGTCGAGGGCTAGCTCGAAGCTCGGAATCGTATTCTCCGGATGCCCGTGGGCTCCTCGATGTCCGATGATGGTCGCCTGTTGCATGAGGGTGCTACCTGATCGTGACCGGCGGAAATTTCCGGCCTGCCTGTGCGGATGGACTTCAGTACGAAACATGCGGGTGGTGCGAACCCGCGGTACCGCGACAGGAGAGCATAACGCTGTCAATAGTATACAGCCGGGCAAGAATCCGCAACTGATGGCGCGAGTGCCCGGCTACACAGTGATGTAATGTATTCAAAATGCCAGACAACCTCAGACGCCGGTCCATCCTGCAAGGGGCAGCGGCAGGGTTTGCCGCGTCCGCGGCTCTTGCCCCGTCCGCTTCAGCAGCCCCGGTGCCGTACGGTGAATCCCTGAAGATCACGAAGCTTGAGACATTCCTAGTCAAACCACGCTGGTTGTTCCTCAAGATGCATACTGACGCCGGTCTGGTGGGACTCGGAGAACCCATCGTGGAGGGACGAGCGAAGACATGCGCCGAGGCGGTCCGCGAAATGGAACCATACCTGATCGGCAAGGACCCGCGCCGTGTGCAGCACCATTGGCAGGCCATCTACCGTCACTCGTTTTACCGCGGCGGGCCTGTGATGACGAGCGCATTGAGCGGCGTGGAGCAAGCGATGTGGGACATCACGGGGCAAGCGCTTGGCGTGCCGGTCTACGCATTGCTCGGCGGTCCGACCCGCGACCGAGTGAGGCTCTACAAAGGCGGAACGTCGCCGGACACGATCCGTGAGGACATGGCCAAGGGGTTCACGGCTTTCAAGGTCGGCCCATTCAAGGAGAGGCCCGCACGCATCGTCGAGAACAGGGCATTCGTGGAGCAGGCTGCCGAGCATTTCCGAGCCCTGCGAGAGGCTGGCGGCGACGAGGTCGACATCGGAATCGATTTCCACGGAGCGATCAGCCCGCAGACGGCCAAGCTGCTGATCAAGGCTCTGGAGCCGTACCAGCCAATGTTTATCGAGGAACCCATCAATTGCCAGAACCACGACATCATGGCCGAGATTGCCCGCGGCACGCACTTACCGATCGCGACAGGCGAGCGGGTCTTCACCAAGTGGGGCTTCCGCGAGGTGCTGGAGAAAGGCGCCGCGTCGATCCTACAGCCTGACCTCTCGCATTGTGGCGGGATCTTCGAGGCTCGGGTGATCGCGGGCATGGCAGAGTCGTATTACGCAGCGCTCGCGCCGCACAATCCTCTCGGACCAATCGCCACAGCCGTCTGCGTCCACTTGGACGCGACGATTCCGAACTTCATGTGCCAGGAGTTTCGATCACTCGGGGAAGGGTACCTGAAGGAGCCGTTGCGGTTCTCGGACGGCTACGTCGAACTGCCGACGAAGCCCGGTCTCGGAATCGAGATCGACGACGAGGCGGTGGCCGACAAGATCGACCACGACTGGACCAACCGCGAGGTGTACGACGCATTCGACGGATCTGTCACGGACTGGTAGGCGAGCACCATGGATGCTCGGATCGGCTTCGCCAGCGAAGAGCCCAAGTGCCAGCGCTCCTGCGGCGTTCGCGGGCCGCAACGCTCGGCATTCGAACCGTTCATGCGGTAGAGTTGACTTGAAGGGCAAAGTGCCGAGCGCGGGACAAAAGTTAACATAATCCATGTTATCGGAAAATATAATTCGGCGATTCTGGACGCTCGCGCCGCTAGTTCTGCTTCTAGCACCCTCGGTGTCAGCCGAAACCCTGCGAGGGCGACTCGCGCCTCTGGTCGAAGGAGCACCCTTGCGGCTGGTCGCCTTTGATGGCGAGCCCGTGGAACTCGCGCCGGACGAAGGCTTGGAACGTACAATGCGGGACCCGCAGCTGGCCGAGCGCACGTGGGAGGTGCGCGGCAGGCGCCGAAGCGACGGTCGCTTTGCAGTCGAAAAGATCTTCACAGTTAAGGACGGCGAACTTCACCGCGTGACGTACTACTGCGTCATCTGCCACATCACCACCCACGAGCCGGGCCGCTGCATGTGTTGTCAAGAAGGCACCGACCTCCGCGAACTCCCGGGCGAGTGACCCCTTCGCCCGCCCGCAAGCTCAGGGCCTGCGGTAATCTGGTCAACCGTCCATGAGGATGCCGGCAAACGCAACCTACGAGGCCCGCCTAGCTCAAATTGACGGCGTTGAGGTGGTCAAGCTTTCCGGGCCGTCAGGCGTGTGGGTGTCGATCGCTCCTCGACTGGGCAATAACGCATTCGAGTTTGTCGTCAACGGAAAGAACTCGTTCTGGTTCCCGTACTCCTCGGTCGGAGACTTCGCAGCCGCGCCGGACCTGTGTGGCAATCCATTCCTAGCTCCTTGGGCGAACCGGCTGGACGAGGATGCCTTCTATGCGGGAGGAATTCGATACGAGCTGAATCGGGGACTCGACAACTACCTGAGAGACCAAGACGGCCAGCCGATCCACGGCCTACTGCTATTTGCCGATGAATGGGAGGTCGCGGAGGTTCGCGCAGGAGCGGAGAGCGCTTCCGTCACAAGCCGTTTGGATTTCAGCCGCTACCCGAGATTGATGGCCCAGTTCCCTTTTGCGCATTGCATCGCGATGACCTACAGGCTCTCCGGCACGAGCCTACATGTCCGTACGGTCGTCGAGAACACAGGCGCAGAGCCGATGCCGGTGTCGGTCGGGTTTCATCCGTACTTCCAGTTGCACGACAGTGCCAGGGATTCCTGGAACGTCAGGATTGCGGCCCGCAGCGTCTGGGATCTGAACGAGCGGTTCACCCCTTCCGGGACGCAGTCTCCGATTGAATCGAACCTGCCGATTGACGGAGAGTTGCCGCTCCGCGGCCAATTCCTCGACCACGTATTCGGCGACTTGGAACGTGACCGGGACGGCTGGGCCCGGTTTCGGGTCCGTGGCGCACGCGAGCGTCTGAGCGTAGCCTACGGCCCCGGATACTCCACAGCTGTTGTGTACGCCCCTACCGGCGAGGGTCAGTCGTTCATCTGCTTCGAACCCATGTCCGGAATTACGAACGCCTTCAACCTAGCTCACCGCGGACGCTACAAGGAGCTGCCCGAAATCCGGCCGGGCGGTTCCTGGCAAGGGACCTATCGGATCGAAGTCGAAGAGTTCTAGGTTGCCCGGCAGTCGGCCCAACTCCCTCAGAAGTCGCTATGCGGGGCATTCTTTCCTGGAATGTCGCCGGACACGGCCTTCCCCGCCCTTCCTGCCCTCTCACGCAGATCTAGAACGAGACTTGAACTGTGAAGCGGAATGCTCGGCCATCGTTCAGGGTGTTCGTGATCGCGCCAAACGTACGTGAGGCCAGATTCATATCCGGCTCGGCAAATTGGGGATGATTCAGGAGGTTCAGCGATTCCGCGCGGATCAGCAGGGAGTTCTTCCGTGGCACGAGAATCCGTCGTGACAGGGCCATGTTCACGTTCCACACGCCGTCCTTGCGGAAGGTGTTGCGTCCCAGGCTCCCTCCCTCGTCAGTCGGCCGGATGAAGTCGAAAGCACTCCGCGGCAGCAAGGCACGGGACCTGTCCGGGTGATTGATTACGCGACCCAGAACTGCCGGATCCGCAAGATTCGGCCGGTCGCTGCCGGCGCCGTCTACATTGCCAATTCCGGGCGAATCGGATCCGGACCGAATGCCGAACGGAGTGCCGGACTTCCACAGCACAACCGAACTAGCCTGCCAATCGCCAAGAATCGGGCGCAGCGCCCGCGGCAGGCGACGCTGGCCGGGCAAGGCGTAGCTTAGCCTGAATAGGGCGGCGTGTGGCTGGTCAAACTCGCTGAGCCCCTTCATGTAGCCCCACACGTCGAACTCGTTCGGGCTGCGTGCCAAGCGTCCATCGCGCCCCACCGCTGTGTTCGTGTAGTCGGACGCTAGGTCGATAGCCTTGCTAAGCCAATACGAGGCATCCAGGTTCAGCCCGGCCCAGTTCGAGATCCGAAACGCAACCTTCGCTGCATCGAAATATCCGATCGAGCCGTTGACCGCGTGCAAGACATCGAAGTACCGCGGGTCGGCGCGACGCAGGTTGATGGTGCGAGTGACCTGGGGGATGCCTTCTACCGGGTGAGCGCGATTCGTGTATCGCTGGTTTAGCAGGCGGTGGGACCGGCTTCCGACATAGCCCACATCCAAAGCCGCCCCCTGAAGCGGCTCGAACGTCCAAGAGAGGTTGTACTGGTGCGAGTACGGTGTCGAGAGTTCCGGGTCCAGCTTGTACAGAATGCTTCGAGCCATCGGGTCCAGATCGGATGGAGACAGCTCCCGCAGGGGCTGAATCAGGTCAGGAGCGTTGACCACAATGCCGAGCACTCCGGGGGTGTTGAACCGCGACTGCATGAATGTCGTGTTGAACAGCTCGCCGTAATGCAGGCCGTAGGCCCCCCGCAGGACGCCCCACATGCCGGACGGATTGTAGGCGAAGCCCAGGGATGGAGCGAAATTATTCCAGTCGCCGCCGTAAGAAACCTGGCTTAAGCCATTGATTTCGCTGGGCTTGCCGACCGGCTCGTAGCGCAATCCGAGCTGAAGTGTCAGGCCGGTACTGACTTTCCAATTGTCTTGCAGGTACGCCACCATCGAGCGGTTGCGGAATCCCCGATGTGCATTGCCGACAGCGAATCGAAACTGGCTGGGAGCACCCGCCAGCAAGTTCTCTACCGCGTTCCTGCCGAAGTCGGCGCGGAAGCTGAAGGTGCCTCGGTGGTTGTTGCTTTCAAACCCGTTCACTTGCTTGCGCAGGGTCTCGAGGCCAAGTGTGATGTCGTGGTTTCGCGCGCGCCTCGCTAGCCGCCCGCCGAATCGATACAAGTTCTGCGCTCGGTCGATCGGAATAGTGCTGCTCGGTCCGATCGATTGCAAGATCCGGCTGAATAGGTAGAAGGCGCCTAGCGACGTCTCCTCTGGTACCAGCAGCGACCCGATGCGCTCGTAGCCCGCAGTGACGTCGGTGATCGTATACGGGCTCCAAGAACGGTTCCAGTTGACACGGGCGCCGTGGTTCTTGGTAGTCGTGTCGGGGTTCTGCCCGCCGACGAGCTGGAACGCCTCCACATATTGCAGCGTAACGTTGTAGCGTAGCGCCAACCTGTTGTCTCCGAACGCTTTGTCTAAGCCGGCGCTTGCCCTGTCGTTATTGATCTTCTGCGGCGCATTCGTGTTGAGGGCCCGCTCGTTGATGTCAGTCCGGTTTGGCAACTCTGCGGGATACGCGCCTATGATCCGTTCCACTAGGGCTCGCTTGGCGGGATCTATGGTCGACGGGTTCCGCTCGTCCGCTGCCGGAACCAGGACGTTGCCGTTCACCTGCCCCAGCAGCTTCCGTTGGCTCATCTGCAGCGTGAGCGCGGACTGCGACCACAATGGGGTCCCGAATTTCAGGCCGTAGTCGTTGGTGCGAGCCGGCCGCACGTCACCCACCTGAAAGAATGACCGAGCTGAGAGCGCGCTGTTCTGGTGGCTCCACGAGAGCTCCCCGTGAACGTCTTGCCGCGTCGCCTTCGGAAGGTGCAGGCTAGGCTTCGGAGCGCCTCCGTATTCCAGCCCGAAGAACGACTGCTCAGCTGCAAAACCTTCGATGATCGTTGCAGTTGCGCCCATCCTGCGGAGCAATTCCTTCAACACGTTGTTGTCGATCAGTGTCAGACGGACATTCTCGTTCCGGCGAGCTTCGCCGGACTCGGAATCGACTTCCCCAAGAAGGTTCAGGCGAGTCCGCTCCCCGGCCTCAGCTTCGCTTCCCTGCGTGGACTCTTCGCCGCGAACCGGCGCTTCCGTTGCTGTCGGCGCGTCGGTCGATTCGATTCCCGCGGTGCCGGCAGGCTGCTGCTGTGCCAGGCAATCAATCCCGCAGGCCGCGAAAAGCACGAGCACCGGCCCCTGAATGCTCCGGCACCGGCCGCTGGGGTATGTTGTAGCCGAGGGGGTCACTTCGACAATGACCATAATGACACGGCGCGACTGGCTGCGAGCAGCACCGCTTGCCGCATTTCCGGCGACTCTTGGCGGATCCCAGGCCAACGAGGTTTCGATCGAGAGCCTCAGCGTCTATTCCACGACGGTGGGTCCTCGTTCCTGGGTGCTATGCGAGTTGAAGACCTCTGGGGGCTTGACCGGGCTTGGCGACGCGTCCGCCAACGAGCGAATTCCCAAGAACGGAGCCGCGGTTGCCAGAGACTTGTTTGGGACAGTCCGGGGTCGGAGTCCCTTCGATGTCGAACGGCTGAGGGAGGCAGCTTTGGCGAAGGTCGCGAAGGCCAGTCCGCAAGAAAAACGGCATACTGTCGCAGCTTGCTCGGCCATGGAGCAATGCATGTGGGACCTCCAAGGCAAGGCTTTGGGACTTCCCTGCTGCGAACTCTTTGGCGGCAGGCTTCGCACGAAAATCCGGAACTACGCCAACATCAACCGCGCGACCCGGGGTGAGGACCGGACCGCCGAAGGCTTCGCGGCCAATGCCCGGCGCGGCGTCGAGGCAGGTTTCGATGCCTTCAAGCTGGCTCCGTTCGACCATATGGCCAGGCACGAGAGCGATCTGGCAGTTTACGAACAGGGCGTCAGTCGCGGCATCGGATTCGTCCAAGCGGTGAGAGAGGCGATAGGATCGGAGAGGGACCTTCTGATCGACGGGCACAGTCGCTTCGATGCGAGGCGCGCTATCGAAGTCGGTCGAAAGCTCGAACCTTTTGATCTCTATTGGATGGAGGAGATGTGCCGGGAGGCAGAGGACCTCAGACGATTCAACGACGCCCTCGACGTCCAAACTGCCGGCGGCGAATCCCTGTGGAGTGTGGACGAGTTCTTCCCATACATTCAGTCAGGTGCTGTTGACACGGTCATGCCCGACGTGAAGTATTGCGGCGGCATGTACGAGCTGAAGAAGATTGCGGCCATGGCCGAAGGTGCCGGGTTGAAGTGCTCGCCTCACGGTCCCGCCAGTCCGGTGGGGAACATGGCCGCAGCGCACGTCTGCACGACGATGCCTAATTTCGACATCCTCGAGATGGCTTACGGCGAGGTTTCGTGGCGTGCGGACACCGTGGTGCCTAAGGAGCAGGTGCGGTCGGGCTACCTGACCGTCCCGGACAGGCCCGGGATCGGATACGAGATGAATCCGGACCGCTGGGATCGGTATGTCGGCTGAGTGGCCGGGTCATTCTGCGAGAACACGAACGACCGACTCTTCCAGCACGTGGAGTATCGTTGCAAAGCTATCCTCGTCGAGCTTGTCGATCGTATCGTCGAGCGTGTGCCAGTGAGAGTTGCCCGGCCCGTAGTCGAAATCTATCAGATCGAGGCTGGGTATGCCGACTTCGAGGAACGGAATGTGGTCGTCCTGGATGTAGCCGATCCTATGGCGAAAGACATCTTGATAGCCCAGTTCGCCGGCTAGCGTCCACACGGTGTCTCTCAGTGCCGAGTCTGAATTCCCCTCGTACACTAACTGCAGATCGCCGTCTCCGATCATATCGACGTTGATCAGACCCCGGATTCTGGCCGACGTTCCGTCCGCCGCCCACTTTTCTGCCAACCTTCGGCTGCCGTAGGTGTGGTCGCCGTCGCGCCATGCGACAGTGCTTTCTTCGCCATCGAAGAAGACGAGCCATACGGCTCCCAAGCCAATCCGGTTCAAGCGTTCCGCAAGTGCCATCAATAGCCCGGCCGAGGAGCCCCCGTCGTTCGCGCCCAGAAACCCATTCATTCGCAGAGTGTCGTAATGCCCGGAGACGACGACAACGTGCGGTGAAAACGGAGGGCCGAACCGCGCAATGATGTTGCGCATCCACAGCGCCCCGACAGGAGTCGCGGCGACGAACTGGTCAACTTCCACCTGGCAAGACAATTCGCTCAATGCCTCGACGACCATCGTGGCCTGAGTTGCCAGCGCCTCAGATCCAGCCGCTCGTGGTCCGAGATCGACGAACTTGCGCGTCCACTCCAGTGCGCTCCGGCCGGCCTCCCTGTACTCCGCGGGAGGCTGCACACGAATCCCCGTCTGTGCACACGCGGTCCCAAATAGGAGCGCGAACCCGAAACAGAGCCGGGCCGCCGCGTGACCGGGCATCCGGGTACGAGTCCTTTCGAGACCCTCTCGGCGGATCTGTCGGAATGTGGTGCTGGCGGTCACTGCAAAGGGTGTCGATGGCGTACTGCTCATTCTATGGTCCGACATCCGCCTTACGCGCCTCAACCATCAGGAACGAACCAGAACCGCTTGCAGCCTCAAGCAGGATGAATGGAAGCACGGCGACCACTAGCATCCCGTATAGCAAGTCCTTGATTGCGGCAGTGAACTTGGATTCGCTAGTTTTTCGTTCGTGCCGGACGAAGGGGTCGAGTCCAGGACAGAGGCTGGTGGCCAGGCCAGTTGGATCATCCCTGAGCGAGAACCGCTTGCGACGCAGAACCTTGTACCCACAGGTCTCGAGAAGAGACTCAAGATCCTCTGCCCGGAATGCGATCGGATGGCGGGGTATGTCGAAGCCGTTCCAACGGTTGCCTAAGATCAAGGCTTCCCAAGAGGCGGCGTCAGGCACTTGGATCACAAGGCTTCCGTCCTTGGCAAGCAGGTCTCGCAGAATCACTAGTGCCGACTTTGGGTCACGAAGGTGTTCCAGCACATGCAACGCAATGATCGCGCTGTAGGAGCCGAGCGAGAAGCCCGTATCGGCAAGCAACATACCCTCCTCGGACCAACGGTGGCTGGCTTGTGCGCGGGCCTGTCGAAGCTCCTGCAAGTCCATAGTCACCACCGCATGGCCACAATTCCGAAGTCTCGCAGCATGCAGAGCATGTTCGCCCCCCAAGTCTAAGACGGGTCCTTTGTTCCTTGTGCTCTTCCGAATAAATCTCATCTGTCCGAACAGCGCTACGCGGCGGACGAGTTCCAGGGTCTTCGTGTCGAACGTCCGAATGGATTCCCACCAGAGCGCGCGCACCGAGAACTCTGTGAGTTGGGAGTCGGTGGGAAAGGGGTCCAGCCGAACTAGCCCGCAGACAGAACACTCGACAAGCCTATACGGCTTGCTCGTCTTCCGGAAGAACCTATCGGAACCCTTGAAGACCACCCAATACGATTCGGCGGAGCATGCCGGACATTGGCTAGCCTCAGGAGTCGCAGCCTGCGTTGGCACTAGGATGAGCTCTCGCAAACGTAGCAGGGCGACCGCTGGTGGATTCCACGGTAGTCGGGGCCTGTCTCGCAATTCAGACTATCAGTGAGGCCCCTCACGGAGAGGCGGGTAACACTGGTTCGTCCAAAGCGGAACCGCTCTACGCGCTTGGCGGAGCCGAACATCGAAGAAACGCGTATACCCTATACGTTAGTCGATCCAGATCGGGAATTGCTTTCCGATCGTCTGTCTTTCGGTTCAGGAAGGCGGAGCGCTGTCCCCAGTAGGTCGTGGACAGCCATTAGCCGGGCATCACATAGAATGAGGGCTGGGACGGCTGCCCATGACTTCCGCCGGGGAACAGTTGCGAACGGCGAGGCTCGCCAGAAGCCTGTCGATCGAAGACATCAGTGACATCACCAGAATCCGTCCCAGCTACCTCAAGTTCTTGGAGGAATGCCGGTACGAAAGGCTTCCCTCCAACTTCTTCGTAGTCAGCTTCGTGCGTCAGTACGCAACTGCCTTGGAGCTAGACGTCGATGCGACGGTGGCCGCAGTCCGCACGGAACTGACGGATTCGGGCGAAGTTGCGTTGACAATTGAGGACATTACCCCTTCCCATTCGGTTGCGTATTTCTTAGGCCGTGCCAATTCGAGGATCAACGATTCGATGAGAAGGCACTGGGGGGCCGTCGGCAAGGTAGCCTTAGCCGTCCTGCTCATAGGGGGTGGCTTGTTCTGGTGGAGCACCTACCACCCAATGCTAGAGGTCGATTCCGCACCCGATACGATGCAGAATTCGGCGAATAGCGTTGCAAGTCCTAACGAGCAGAGCGGCGAGCATCGTGGTGGAATCCAACTCGCCGAGGCACCCGCAACTCCGTCTGAGGCGACTGGTGGCAGACCGCAGGGCACGATCGAAGTGGAAATCCGAGCAACGGACCAATTGTGGGTCCGGTCACTCGCCGACGGGGTCACCGAACGGGAGGCCACGCTTCCGCCAGGGGGGCAGCAGGTGATCCGAGCCGATTCGCTGGTGCAGGTCACGTTCGGGAATGCGGGAGGCGCAGTTCTCCTGATCGACGGTGAGGAACAGGACCCAATCGGGCCTGCCGGCAGGGTACGTCACGTCCGTATAACGCGGGACGGATGGACTTTCACCGAGGCCGGTGCGTTCTAGGCCGCTTCGATGCCCAGTCAGGGCATTCATCGTAGGAGCAGCTGAGAGGGTCCAGCTATCGTGATTGCGCTGATCCCTGTACTGCCAGATCGTCTTTGATCCGTGCACGCGAGCCCAACAAACCATAGGTTCGGTCGAATGGCCCGGCATCTCAGAAATGCGCACTCGGAAGACCTCGTGCGACCTCTCGGCTCCCCTTACCTGTAGAATCTATCTGATGACGGCTATCGGCCCGAGCGCCGTCCACCCGAGTATTTCATGTTCACGAATCGTCGCCAGTTCACTCAACTCGTTGCAAGTGGAGGTGCTGGCCTGGCAGCAGCGGCACCAGTCGCTACGGCAAACACGCCGAAGCCTGGTTCGCGTATCCGCAAGGTCGAGGTCCTGCCAGTTGGAATTCGATTCCGCACGCAGTTCAAGATCGGGGTCGGCACGGTAGGCGACAAGGCCAAACCCGGCAAGTACGTCATGGTCCGCGCCGAAACCGAGGACGGCCATGTCGGCTGGGGCATGACGCTCACAATACCTGCGTGGTCCTACGAGACGATCGAAAGCGTAGTCGGTACGTTGCGCCACCATCTTGCCCCGATGGCAATCGGAAGGACGCCGTTCGAATGGAACGCGCTCAAGAAGGAGATGGACGAGGCGATCCGTCCTGCCGTGAGCAATGGGGCACCTTTCGCCAAGAGTGCGCTCGAGATCGCGATGCTAGACCTAGCCGGAAGGGTTGCGGGCGTGCCCTTGCACCGACTGCTGGGCGGCAAACTGCGAGAGAGCATCGAACTATGTTACGCCGTTAGCATCGATTCCCCCAGTGCTATGGCGGAGGAGGTCAAACGCTGGCCGGCCTGTCGTTGCTTCAAGGTCAAGGTCGCAGGAAATGCTGACGAAGATGTCAAGCGATTGGAGGCTATCCTGTTGGCGAGACCGGAGATCGACATCTGGCTGGACGCGAATCAGTCATACCAATCGATCCAGCTACAGCGCTTCCTCGACGCCCTGCAAGACTTCGACAACATCAGGTGCTTTGAGCAACCGGTGCGCAGCGAGGATTGGATGGGGTTGCGCCGGGCCCGGGAAAAGAGTCCCTACCCAGTGGCGATCGACGAAGGGTGCTTCTCATCGTTCGATGTCGCCCGCGTCGCCGAAATGCGGGCGGCTGACTTGGTGGTCCTCAAAGTAGCCAAGAGCGGTGGCGTCACGAACTGCGCCAAGAGTGCGGCAGTCTCGGAAGCGCACGGACTGGGGCTGCTCGGCAGCGGCCTCACCGACGGCGGCGTCAGCCTCATGGCATCGGTCCATCTCTACTCGACACTCGATCTACTGCTCCCTCCGGAGTTGAACGGCCCGCAGTTCCTTGCCGATCTACTTGCCGAAGACATCGAGATGGATGGAGTCAATGTCACCGTACCCGAGACGCCTGGCCTAGGAATCAGGGTCCCCGAGGACCGGGTCCGCGAGAGCCTGCTGGACATTGGCTGATCGCTACTATTCGGAAGTTCTCCCTCGGATACCTCTGACTCGTAAGTGCTTGCAGATCGGGAGAATATGGATCATTGTTCGATCAGCGCTTGAATCGGACACAGTTGTCCGAGGGCTAGGAAGCCGGGCCGAACGGCCAACCACCCCGCACCTGTCCAATCAGAGTTTCCGAATCAGGGTCAGGCCGTCGCCAACGTGGATCATCACGGTCTCGACTCGCCCGTCCTGCATGACGTGATCGTTGAACTCCCTGATGCCCACGGTTTCCGGATCTTGGTTGGACGCATCCATTCCCCAGTTGTGCCACATCACGTTGTCGACGGCGATCAAGCCGTTGGGGCGCAATATCGGCAGGATCGCCTCGTAGTATGCGACGTAGTTGTGCTTGTCGGCGTCGATGAATGCGAAATCAATGACCGTGTCGGCGGATAGCGCCTGAATCGTCTGGAGCGCCGGCGCGATCCGCAGGTCGATTCGATCCTCCACGCCGCAGCGCTGCCAGTAGGGAGCGCCAAGCGACGTCCACTCCTCGCTTACGTCGCAACAGATCAGCCTGCCGCCAACCGGCAGCACGGACGCCATACATGCGGCACTGTAACCCGTGAACGTTCCGATCTCGATCGCGAGCCTAGGCGCCAGCGCGCCGACAAGGATCCGAAGCAGAATGCCCTGCTCTTCGGCGATCATCATTCCAGCCAGGTCTCCGACCTTGGTCGCGGTTTCTCGGCGCAGTTCTCCAAGGATCCGATTCTCCGCCGCGCAATTGCGCAGCATGTACCTGCAGAGATCCTGCGTTAGAGCCGTGATCTTCGCCATCATCCGACTGTATCGAATCCCGCTGATGTGCGATCCACGGCCCGTTTCACGTCGCTGGCCGGCACTCGCGGCAGTCCGTGGCAGGTTGATGGCAAGGCGGCTGCGTTGGGATCGCAACTGGATGGACACGTTACCTGCCGACTCGGTACACTAGAAATACGAGGGATGCTGATCCCGGCGCCGTTCATCGAATACTTGGCCAAGGAGGTCACGAAGCGCTTGGGGAAGCAGGCGTGCGCGATCAAGCATCCTGACCGGGTATCGAGAGACTTCGAGTCCATCGTCCTGGACGAGCTGAGCTTAGAGGACGAGATAAACGCCGAGGCTAGGGCACTCTTGTCCCAGTACAGCGAGTACATGCGGCACCAGGACATCTCCTACCACGAGATGTTCAGTCGCGTGAAACGTCAGATCCTAGCGGAGCGGAAAGTGGTATCTGCGGCCGCCGACGGGCGCAGGATACGTACGATGAAGCTCTCGCGTGACAAGGTTTTGGAGATCTCGCACAAGATGGCAGCCAAGTTGCCCCGAATTCAAGGAACGCGGCTCAACAAGGGGTGGAACGACACGCGGCTTGAAATTCAGCGCCACTTGACCGACATCCTCATGCTGGAAGAGAAGAGCGACCGCATGGCAAAGCGTAAGATCACCTTGCAGAAGCGCGAGATTCCGGAAGGTAGCGAGGAATGGCAGGTGCTGCACCGAAACTACTACGAGGACGAACTAAAGAAGTTAGGCGTGCGTATGGCTCGGGAGACGTCGGAGACTTCCAACTAGGAGCCATGCGACCTGCTGTCGCGTCGTAGCGCGGCGTGGAATTGACGCAATTCCGGGCTCCATACCATTGCCACCAGGATTCGAGACATGTCGGACGCGATTCTAGTGATGAAGTTCGGCGGCACGAGCGTCGGCTCTCCGGAAGCGATTGCGCGCGCGGCCAAGCTGATTCGGGGCCAGGCGCAGCATCGAAAGGTCGCTGTCGTCGTGTCCGCGATGTCCCAAGTAACGAACCAATTGCTCGCTACACTCGATGCTGGCGCTCGCGGGGAATCTTCGACTGTCGAGAGCAACCTATCCGAACTTCAGGACAAGCACTTCAAGGCATGCGCGGACCTTCTCACGCCGGAACGCCGCCTATTGGTGCAGGACCGCATGAAGGCGATTCTCGAGGACTTTGGGCGCATCGCCAAGGGCATGCTGCTGTTGCGCGAGCGTCCCCAGCGGTCTGTCGACGAGGCTGCGCCGACCGGGGAACGCTTGTCAGCACTCCTGATGAGCGAGGTACTGCTCGCCGCCGGTGTGCGATCCGAGGCCGTGTCCGGTGCTGAGGTAATTGTCACGGACGAGGCATTCGGCACAGCTGCGCCGTCTCTGGAAGAGACGAACGCGAAGGCGGAAGCGATTCTGCGCCCGATGCTGGATGATGGCAGCGTGCCAGTCATTACCGGCTACAACGGATCGACGCGAGATGGCGTTCCAACGACGTTGGGGCGGGGAGGGTCGGACTTTTCCGCCGCGATCGTCGCCGCCGCTCTGCAGGCGGACGAACTTTGGATCTGGACAGACGTCGACGGCATCCTCAGCTGCGATCCATCCATCGCCCCGGACGCTCGGTTACTGTCCGAAGTGACGTACAACGAGGCGGCGGAGCTCGCCTACAACGGAGCCCGGGTCTTGCACCCTCGGACCCTAGCTCCGCTGGCCGCCATGGGAATTCCCGTCCGGATCAAGAACAGCTTCAGCCCGGAGAGATCCGGTACGCGCATTTCCAACTATCTAGCTGGCCAAGAGGGCGTGAGAGCTGTCACGTCATTGTCGGACGTGGTGCTCATATCGATTGAAGCCGCCAACGCGTCCCTGTCCGGAGCGCAGCTGATGGCACGCGCTTTGGAAGCCGCTGCGCGGGCGAAGGTCGAGGTCCTGCTGCTTACGCGCTCAAGCTTCCGTCAGAATTTCTGCATGCTTGTGCATGGCGGCGAGTTCAAGACGGTGATCGAAAGCCTTCGCGAGGAACTTGCTTTGGAGCTAGCTCACGGCTACGTGCGCCCGATATGCGTGGATCATAGCGTGGGCTTGGTGGCGGCGGTTGGAGAGGGCATGCGCGGTACGCCAGGACTCGCGGGACGCCTGTTCACAGCGATTTCCAAAGAAAGAGTCAACATAATAGCGATCGCTCAAGGATCTAGCGAGCTCACTATCGCAATTGTTGTGAACCAACGCGACTTGCGTACCGCTGTCTCGGCGATTCATTGCGAGTGCCTCCTCGGCCAGCCTTCAGCGCACGCGGTTGTCTGAACGCGACTTCCGGCATCGGTCGCACTCACCGCGGCGCCACGCTACGCCCCTCGCGCTTGTAGCGTTCCAACAGCTCCTTCATGCTACGGACGCGTTCAGGCTCCCTGACAGCGAGATTCGTGCCCTGCATTGGATCTTGCCTTAAGTCGAAGAGTTCCACGCGTTCGTCATGAACGGTCGCTGACCGCTCGTTCCGAAACCACTCGGGCTCACGGTTGGAGCCTCCGCTGTTGCTGTCGCCGGTAGGATGGTCGATCAGCACCCAGTTGCCCTGACGTATGCCGAACCAACCTCTCGAACCGTGATGGACCGTAGCTTCGCGAACCGGGGACTCGAGCGGCTTTCCTAGCAGTGCGTCGCTCATGTCATAGCTGTCTTCCGCAGCGTCCTGGGGGAGTCGAAAACCGACGATGGCCGCTATCGTCGCCATCAAGTCTGTCAGGCAAATCACCTCGTCCTGGACCTTGCCCGCTGGGATCTCGGCGGGCCAGCGCGCGAGGAAAGGCACCCGATGGCCGCCCTCCCAGAGATCTCTCTTGACGCCTCTGAGCAAGCCCATGCTGGCATGCTCGTGCTCTTGGATGCGCCTGTAGGCGTCGACTTCCGGGCCGTTGTCGCTAGTGACGATAAGCAATGTGTCGTCTCCCGCTCCAGCGCGCTCTATCGCCGATAAGATCTCTCCGACGGCCCAATCGACCTCCGCTACAAAGTCACCGTACGGACCGGCGGCGCTACGGTCCTTGAAATCCTTGTTCGGTACGACGGGGCGGTGCGGAGCGAGCGGCGAGAAGTAGAGGAACCAAGGCTTCCCTTCCCTCGCAGCCTGCGCGATGAAGCTGACCGCTTCTTCGGTGAAACGAGGCAACATGCGTGCGATAGATCGATCCCGGCGATTTCGTACCTTTGTTGTTGTTGGCCCCCATGACAGGCAGGTGCGATAGATCGAAACGCAGGATCGGGCGAGCGAGTATGGATCCGTTCTCGACGAACGTCCAGGCAGGCTTGGCGAGGCCGAACGAATATGTAAAACCGTGCTGCAAGGGCCCGTCGATGACAGGCTTTGTCCAGTCGATGTTCTCTACGACTTGCTCGCGGGACTCCTCGATCAGTTGCCACGTGCGTCCGAGGTGCCACTTGCCCACCATGGCCGTGCGGTAGCCCAGACCATTCAGCATGCCGGCAAGGGTTAGCCGATCAGGCTCGATCAGGGGAGCTGACGAACCGTTCAGGACGCCTCGCTTCAGCCTCGTGCGCCAGGCATACCGACCTGTGAGCAATCCGTACCGGGTCGGAGTGCAGACTCCGTCCGGGGTGTGAGCGTCCGTGAACCGAATTCCCTCGTCGGCTATCCGATCGAAGCTTGGGGTCGGTATCTTGGAACGAGAATTGTACGAGCCCAGGTCCCCGTATCCAAGGTCATCGGTCAAGATCACCGCTATGTTGGGGGAGGACAGGGAGGGAGTTGCCGAAACCAACACGCAAGTGATCGCCCACCGGAGTCTCATCGCATCCAGCATAAGACATCCGCTATTGATCCGGGAAATACCGAGTCGACCGATTGCAGCTGCCCGCGTTTCGGTCGACGAACTCGATTCACGCGCCCGCTAGGTTGAGTCAGCAGCCTCCGCGGCGTACGCAATCGGTCGATTGAAGGTCTGAAAGTTCCATGAAACTGCGGTCCGGACTTGCCTCGGTTCGCCGGTGCCTGATCCTGCAACGAGCACTCGGAATTGGCAATCGCTGGCGGCAAAAATCCAGCGGAAGTTAGATTCTTGTCGTCGCTCAAGGTTCTCGTCGGCCTGGAAACCCGAAGTGCGATCGCAAGTCCAGGGAAGAACTGGTCCGAGGCGTTCTTGATGCGCCGCTGAGAGGCCCCAACGGCCTGCAACACTCTCCATCCCCATTTTCCGGGCTCGCATTCAGAGACACTGCGAGCCTCAGGTCGCCGAATCCGGCGGGTCGTGGCGATCAAGGAGGACCGTCGTCGAAAGCCAGTTGGCACATTGGTAGACAATGAGAACTGAGCGTATTTCTGAGTGCGATTCGAACTTTATGTCGCGCAGCGCTACTTGCGCGCGAAACGGAGGGATCGATTCCTGTCGATCGTGACGGTAATCTCCGTCACTGGCGTAGCCGTAGGGGTTGCCGCGTTGATCATTGCGATGGCGATAAGCAACGGACATCAGGCCGAGATGAGAGATCACTTCATTGGAGCAAGTTCCCATATCAACTTAGTGGAAAGGAATCCGGGGTACGGAATCGAGGACTACGCCGTTCTCATTCAGGAATTGGGCCGCATCGACCAGGTTGAAGCAGTCGCTCCAACCCTTTATGGAGAAATGATGATAAACACGCCCGTTCGGGCGAAGGGCTGCTTCTTGAAGGGGGTAGACCCTGAAGCCGAATTGCGTGTCTCCGATCTTCTCTCCAAGATCGTGGACGGATCGTTCGAAGGGTTGCAGAATGCGAACGACGAATACCCAGGCATTCTACTTGGCCGGGGCCTAGCCGACGGAATCGGTGCGCGTGTCTCGACGATCGTGACAGTAGTGAACCCGCAGGGCGAGATAACGCCGCTAGGGATGATTCCGGCCTTCAAGCGATTTCAGGTCGTCGGAATTTTCGAGACCGGATTTTCCACATTCGACAATCTCTGGAGCATTTGTCTGCTGCGAGACGCCCAGCGAGCCCTTTCGCTCAACGATGTAGTGAACTCCCTTGAATTCCGCTTGGACGACCTCGATGCATCGGAGACCGTGGCTGCGGCCATCGAAGAAGCTGCGGGTGACGACTATGCCACGAGTACCTGGATGGAGCGAAATCCCGCGTTGTTCAACGCGCTGGAAGCAGAAAAGCTGGTTGCGGCGCTCATCATCGGCATGATCATGCTAGTGGCGGCTCTGAACATCCTGATCTCGCTGGTCATGATGGTGGTTGTAAAGACCAAGGAGATCGCGATTCTGAAATCCATGGGAACCCGTCAAGGACAGATCCGGCGAATCTTCATGTGGCAGGGCGTGATCATCGGAGTGCTCGGGACCGCTATTGGTCTCATCCTAGGGCACTTGGCATGCTGGCTGTGTGATCGCTATCGGCTGATCCCGCTCGACGCCGAGGTGTACGGGCTAGCGTATGTACCGTTTGCGCCGCGCCCTCTGGACGCGGTCTGGGTGGCTTTGGCAGCAGTGGCAATCAGTTACTTGATCACCATTTACCCATCCAGCAGTGCAGCTGGCGTGGCGCCAGCTGAGATTCTTCGGTACGAATGAACGGGCTTTCCCTGCCCTAGGATTCCGGACCTCGCTATTGCGGCGCTTCGAATCGGGCAATTCCGCTGGCCCGAGCGAGGTCACGGCGATTCCAGCGACATTCGGGCGGAACTCAAGCATCAGAACCGGCACCAGGGGTCGGCCGGTTCCCTGCAACGAAATGGCTCCTTGGCGGAACGGACTCGCAGTACACCTCTGGACCACTCGAGTGGCCACGTCCTTTGCGTTGGAATACCGAAGCGCCGGCCGGATCCGAAGCCCTTGCCGGGCCCGAAGCGACATTGCGCCTTTTTTTACTCTTGGAGACCTTGGTCCGGCGTGCCCGACGAGACCGGGTAGCCTGCGCTACCCGCGGACGTCTCGTTCCGAGGCGCGGTGTCGTCCGAGACGCTGAATCCGTACGCACTCGCGAGGCTGGGCTCGAAAACCTGCGCCGCGTCCTCGCTGTAGCTCGGGATCCCGCTCAGGTACTCGACTTCCGGAACCAATTTCTCGGGCATTTCTTCGCCGCTGATCTTGACGCGCTGATGGACATCGAGACCGGTCCCGGCGGGGATTAACCGGCCGACAATCACGTTTTCCTTCAGGCCTCGAAGGTCGTCGACTTTGCCCGCGACGGATGCCTCCGTGAGCACTTTCGTGGTGTGCTGGAACGATGCGGCGGACACGAACGAGTCTGTCGAGAGCGCTGCCTTCGTGACCCCCATCAGCAGGGGCCGGCCATTTGCAGATACCAGATTCCGGGCTTCTGCCCGGTTCGGGCGCCGAGCCGTTGCAGCCGCGGGAGTTCGAACAGACGCGGGCTCAAGGAATCTGCCTTTGGGTGGACGGATCGCTTGGCCCGATGCCGGGCGAAGCGGGCGGCCCGACGCCGGCGTGCCGCCCGCGTCGCTGACTTCCCGATTTCCCTTGTCGAAGCGACTCCTGGTCACTCTCTCCCCGGACTTGAAGCTGGAATCACCGGCGTCGACAATTCTCATCCAGCGCGGTGCGCCATCCTGCTTGACGAACCTGCGGTTGACCTCGTCAAGTCTTGACGTCAAAACGACTTCGTCAATGTCGAGATTCGTGTCGCCCGCATCGAGGATCCTCGTCCGTAGCGGATTGCCCTCTTCGTCCACGAAGTCCCTGATGACTTTGTCGAAATGCGACTTGGCAACTTTCTCCCCGACCGTCAGGCTCGAATCGCCCGGGTCGAGAACCTGCACCCAGCTCGGCGAACTGTCGGGCTTGGCCAGGTCCTGATTGGCAGCGGCAAGTCTTAGAGAGTCGATTTTCTCCCCAGCCGTGAGTTCGGTGTCTCCGGCCAACAAGACCTCGAACCAGAGGGGCGAGCCGTCATCCGCGAACAATTCGCGGTTAGCCTCTTCGACCTGGAAAGGCTGTACTTTCTCGCCCACCTTGAGGTCGGTATCGCCAGCGGACAGGACCCTCACCCACCGCGGGGTGCCGTCCTCTTCGAACATCTCCTGGTTCGTCGCGGCGAAGCGTGTCGCGTCCACTCTCGCACCTGGCTCGAGCGCGGTGTCGCCGCCCGAGGCGACGATCACGGTCCTGGAGGCGCCGTTCTCGCCCAGGTCCCGGTTCGTGGCCTTGAACCGGAACTTGTCCACGACCTCGTCGATGAGGAATTCGGTGTCCCCGACCTGCTCGACCTTCACCCAGCGCATCATCTGGCGCACGATGACCTCGAGGTGCTTGTCGTTGATGCCGACCCCCTGCACGCGGTAGACCGCCTGGATCTCGTTCACCAGGTACCGCTGCAGCTCCGTCTCCCCGAGCACCTTCAGGATGTCGTGCGGGTCTCTCGGGCCGTCCATCAGGGCCTCCCCTGCCTTGACACGCTCTCCCTCCTGCACGTTGATGTGCGCCCCGCGCGGAATGGCGTACTCCTTCACCAACCCGCGCTGCGCGCCGCCGCCCTCCGCGGCCGAGTCCGCCTCGACCGTGATCTTGCGGTGCCCCTTGCTCAGGCTGCCGTACTTCACCATGCCGTCGATCTCCGAGATCACCGCCGGCTCGCCCGGCCTCCGCGCCTCGAACAGCTCCACCACCCGCGGCAGCCCGCCCGTGATGTCCTTCGTCTTCGTCGTCTCGCGCGGGATCTTCGCCAGCACGTCGCCCGCGTGGATCGCGTCCCCGTCCCGCACCATCAGGTGCGCGTTCGTCGGGATCAGGTACTTGCGCCGCACCGCCCCGCCCTCGTCGCGGATCTCAATGCGCGGCTCGCGCTTCTCGTCCGGCGTGTCCGTCACGATCCACTGCGACATGCCCGACACCTCGTCCACCTGCTGGTGCAGCGTCACGCCCTCCTGCAGGTCGTGGAAGTGGCAGACCCCCTCCGACTCCGTCAGGATCGAGAACGTGAACGGGTCCCACTCCAGCAGCAGCTGGGTGCGCTCGACCTCCTCGCTGTCCGCCACGCGCAGCTTGGCCCCGTACATCACCGGATAGCGCTCCCGCTCCCGGCCCTTCTCGTCCACGATCGCCAGCTTGCCGTTGCGGTTCATCGCAACCAGCACGCCCTCCTTGTCCCTGACCGCGTTCACGCCGTCGTACCTCGCGAACCCGTCCGACTTCGAGGTCTGCCTCGACTCCTGCCCGACCCGCGTCGCCGTGCCCCCCACGTGGAACGTCCGCATCGTCAGCTGCGTGCCCGGCTCGCCGATCGACTGCGCCGCGATGATCCCCACCGCCTCGCCCCGCTCGACCAGCCGCCCGGTCGCCAGGTTGCGGCCGTAGCAGAGCTGGCAAACCCCGCGCTCCGTCTCGCACGTCAGCACCGAGCGGATCTTGACCCGCTCGATGCCCGCGCTCTCGATCGCCGCCGCCAGGTCCTCGGTGACCTCCTGGTCCGTCGCGACCACCGTCTCGCCCTCGTAGTCGCGCACCTCGTCGGTCACCACGCGCCCCACGATCCGATCGCCGAGCTGCTCCCGGATCTCGCCCGACTCCACCAGCGCCTCGACGAAGATGCCGTCGCGCGTCCCGCAGTCGGTCTCGGTGATGATCACGTCCTGGGCCACGTCCACCAGCCGGCGCGTCAGGTAGCCCGAGTCCGCCGTCTTCAATGCCGTGTCCGCCAGGCCCTTGCGCGCCCCGTGCGTCGAGATGAAGTACTGCAGGACGTTCAGGCCCTCGCGGAAGTTCGCCGTGATCGGCGTCTCGATGATCTCGCCCCGCGGCTTGGCCATCAGCCCGCGCATCCCCGACAGCTGCCGGATCTGCTGCTCCGATCCGCGCGCCCCCGAGTCCGCCATCACGAAGATCGGGTTCAGCGCGCCGCTGGACTTCATGTCCGCGAACATCTTCACCGACACGTTGTCGGTCAGCTTCGACCAGATCTCGATGATCTTGTTGTAGCGCTCCCCGTGCGTGATCGCCCCGTCCAGGTACTGCTGCTCGACCTTCATCACCTCCTTCTGGGCCCCGCCGACCAGCTCCTCCTTCTGGCCCGGCACGACCATGTCGTCGATGCCGATCGACATGCCCGACATCGTGGCGAACAGGAAGCCGAGATCCTTGATCTCGTCGAGCATGCTGACCGTCTTCTCCCGCCCCAGCTTGAGATAGCAGTACGAGACCAGCTCGGTCAGGCCGCGCTTCTTCAGCAGCCCGTTCACGTAGGGCATCTCCGCCGGCAGGCGGTCGTTGAACAGCACGCGCCCGACTGTCGTCTCCAGGTGCTGCCTGACGTAGAACACCGGCTCGGTCTGGCGGACGTTCTGCCCCCCGGAAATCGTCAGGTCCACGACCGGACCGCTGTGCAGCAGCCGGATCGGAGTCTGCGTCTCGACCTCGCCCATGTCGTAGGCGAGCAGGACTTCCTTGACCGAGCCGAACGCGCGCCCCTCCCCGGTCGCGCCCGGACGGTCCTTGGTCAGGTAGTAGACGCCCAGCACCATGTCCTGCGACGGCGTCGCGATGGGCGAGCCGTTGGCAGGCGAGAGGATGTTGTTCGCGCTCAGCATCAGCACGTGCGCCTCGACCTGCGCTTCCGGCGAGAGCGGGATGTGGACCGCCATCTGGTCGCCGTCGAAGTCAGCGTTGAAGGCAGTGCACACCAGCGGGTGGATCTTGATCGCCTTGCCTTCCACCAGCACCGGCTCGAAGGCCTGGATGCCCAGCCGGTGCAGCGTCGGAGCGCGGTTGAGCAGGACGGGGTGGTCCTGGATGACGTCCTCGAGAATGTCCCACACGATGCCGTCCTGCTGCTCGACCAGCTCCTTGGCCTGCTTGATCGTCGTGCAGTGGCCGCGCTGCTCCAGCCGCTGGTAAATGAACGGCTTGAACAGCTCCAGCGCCATCTTCTTCGGCAGGCCGCACTGGTGCAGCTTCAGGTCGGGCCCGACCACGATCACCGAGCGTCCCGAGTAGTCCACCCGCTTGCCTAGCAGGTTCTGGCGGAAGCGCCCGCTCTTGCCCTTGAGCGTGTCGGCCAGAGACTTCAGCGGGCGGTTGTTCGACCCGCGCAGCTGGTGCCCCCGCCTCCCGTTGTCGAACAGCGCGTCGACGGCCTCCTGCAGCATGCGCTTCTCGTTGCGGACGATCACGTCCGGGGCGCGCAGGTCCATCAGCTTCCGCAGGCGGTTGTTGCGGTTGATGACGCGGCGGTAGAGGTCGTTCAGGTCGGAAGTCGTGAAACGCCCGCCGTCCAGCTGCACCAGGGGACGCAGTTCCGGCGGGATGATCGGGACCGCGTCCAGGACCATCCATTCCGGCTTGTTGCCGGACTTGCGGAACGCCTCGGCGATCTTGAGCCGGCGTGCGTGCTTCAGCTTCTTCTGAATCGAGGTCTCGGTTCTCATGCGATCCCGCAGCTGTTCCGCCAGCACGGCAGGGTCGACATTCTTCAGCAGTTCCTTGATGCCCTCGGCACCCATGACGGCGGTGAACTCAAATTCGTCTTGGAAATCCAACTGGCGCTTTCGATCCTCCGAGAGAACTTCTCCCTCAGGCAGCTTGTCGGGATCTTCCGATTCGACCACGATATAAGCTTCGTAGTAGAGGACCCGCTCGAGGTCTCGCATCGTGATGTCCAGCAGCAGCCCGATGTGGTTGGGAGGGACCTTGAAATACCAGACGTGCGAGCACGGCGTCGCCAGTTCGATATGCCCGAGCCGCTCGCGCCGAACGCGCTTCTGCGTGACTTCAGTGCCGCACTTCTCGCAGATCACGCCACGGTGCTTCGGGCGCTTGTACTTGCCGCACAGGCACTCCCAGTCCGCCACAGGACCGAAAATCGCGGTGCAGAACAGCCCGTTCCGTTCCGGCTTGAACGTTCGGTAGTTGATCGTTTCCGGCTTGGTCACCTCGCCGAAAGACCAGCTTCGGATCTTCTCCGGCGAGGCAAGGCCGATCTTGATCGCGTCGAATTCGTTGGCCAACGGCGGTCCGTTGAAGTCTCTGGTTTCGAACAAAACTGCCTCCCTGAACGTCCCCGTCACTTGGTCCCCGGCCGATGCCGGCCAAGGCCCTGACCGTCTCGTTGCGTCCTACAAGCCGAGTGCCTTGTCAATCCTGTGTCCGGGTTCTGCTCGCTACCTCAGGAACCGCTTCCCTTCCCTGGAGCACGACCAGTCTTCCTGGGCCCACGCGTCGTTTGAGTCAGCCGGTTTCCTCGTTGCAGGCGATTTCACCTGAGCCAATCCATCTCTGATTCTTGACAGTTCCAATCCTGTTTCGGACTATCGTCGGCACCCGCTGTGATCGAGCGCCGCAAACGACGCGCCGGCGTGCCACCCGATCAGAGCCGACAAGTGCGTCGCGGTCTCTCATTTGAGAACAGTCGTATCTCCCATGCTCGGCGGAACTGAAGCCTCGCCACTTGGCACCGACGCCTTGACCGTGGATGGCCCTTCCGTCGGGATCCGAAATCCGTAAGGATCCGCCATCTCGGCATCGAATACCTGCAGGGCGTCCTCGCTGTAGCTCGGTATGCCGCTGAGATACTCGACTTCCGGAACCATTTCCTCCGGCATGTCCTCGCCCGCGATCTTGACACGCTGGTGGATCTCTAGTCCGGTGCCAGCCGGGATCAGCCGGCCAACGATGACATTCTCCTTCAGCCCTCGAAGTTTGTCGACCTTGCCTGCCACCGAGGCTTCAGTGAGCACTCTCGTCGTGAGTTGGAAGGACGCAGCCGAAACGAACGAGTCTGTCGACAGCGACGCCTTTGTAATCCCCATCAGCAGGGGCCGTCCCGACGCGGGCGAGCCGCCCGCTTTGGCCTTCTCTTCGTTGGTCTGGATGAACCGGAACTTGTCCACGACCTCGTCGATGAGGAATTCGGTGTCCCCGACCTGCTCGACCTTCACCCAGCGCATCATCTGGCGCACGATGACCTCGAGGTGCTTGTCGTTGATGCCGACCCCCTGCACGCGGTAGACCGCCTGGATCTCGTTCACCAGGTACCGCTGCAGCTCCGTCTCCCCGAGCACCTTCAGGATGTCGTGCGGGTCTCTCGGGCCGTCCATCAGGGCCTCCCCTGCCTTGACACGCTCTCCCTCCTGCACGTTGATGTGCGCCCCGCGCGGAATGGCGTACTCCTTCACCAACCCGCGCTGCGCGCCGCCGCCCTCCGCGGCCGAGTCCGCCTCGACCGTGATCTTGCGGTGCCCCTTGCTCAGGCTGCCGTACTTCACCATGCCGTCGATCTCCGAGATCACCGCCGGCTCGCCCGGCCTCCGCGCCTCGAACAGCTCCACCACCCGCGGCAGCCCGCCCGTGATGTCCTTCGTCTTCGTCGTCTCGCGCGGGATCTTCGCCAGCACGTCGCCCGCGTGGATCGCGTCCCCGTCCCGCACCATCAGGTGCGCGTTCGTCGGGATCAGGTACTTGCGCCGCACCGCCCCGCCCTCGTCGCGGATCTCAATGCGCGGCTCGCGCTTCTCGTCCGGCGTGTCCGTCACGATCCACTGCGACATGCCCGACACCTCGTCCACCTGCTGGTGCAGCGTCACGCCCTCCTGCAGGTCGTGGAAGTGGCAGACCCCCTCCGACTCCGTCAGGATCGAGAACGTGAACGGGTCCCACTCCAGCAGCAGCTGGGTGCGCTCGACCTCCTCGCTGTCCGCCACGCGCAGCTTGGCCCCGTACATCACCGGATAGCGCTCCCGCTCCCGGCCCTTCTCGTCCACGATCGCCAGCTTGCCGTTGCGGTTCATCGCAACCAGCACGCCCTCCTTGTCCCTGACCGCGTTCACGCCGTCGTACCTCGCGAACCCGTCCGACTTCGAGGTCTGCCTCGACTCCTGCCCGACCCGCGTCGCCGTGCCCCCCACGTGGAACGTCCGCATCGTCAGCTGCGTGCCCGGCTCGCCGATCGACTGCGCCGCGATGATCCCCACCGCCTCGCCCCGCTCGACCAGCCGCCCGGTCGCCAGGTTGCGGCCGTAGCAGAGCTGGCAAACCCCGCGCTCCGTCTCGCACGTCAGCACCGAGCGGATCTTGACCCGCTCGATGCCCGCGCTCTCGATCGCCGCCGCCAGGTCCTCGGTGACCTCCTGGTCCGTCGCGACCACCGTCTCGCCCTCGTAGTCGCGCACCTCGTCGGTCACCACGCGCCCCACGATCCGATCGCCGAGCTGCTCCCGGATCTCGCCCGACTCCACCAGCGCCTCGACGAAGATGCCGTCGCGCGTCCCGCAGTCGGTCTCGGTGATGATCACGTCCTGGGCCACGTCCACCAGCCGGCGCGTCAGGTAGCCCGAGTCCGCCGTCTTCAATGCCGTGTCCGCCAGGCCCTTGCGCGCCCCGTGCGTCGAGATGAAGTACTGCAGGACGTTCAGGCCCTCGCGGAAGTTCGCCGTGATCGGCGTCTCGATGATCTCGCCCCGCGGCTTGGCCATCAGCCCGCGCATCCCCGACAGCTGCCGGATCTGCTGCTCCGATCCGCGCGCCCCCGAGTCCGCCATCACGAAGATCGGGTTCAGCGCGCCGCTGGACTTCATGTCCGCGAACATCTTCACCGACACGTTGTCGGTCAGCTTCGACCAGATCTCGATGATCTTGTTGTAGCGCTCCCCGTGCGTGATCGCCCCGTCCAGGTACTGCTGCTCGACCTTCATCACCTCCTTCTGGGCCCCGCCGACCAGCTCCTCCTTCTGGCCCGGCACGACCATGTCGTCGATGCCGATCGACATGCCCGACATCGTGGCGAACAGGAAGCCGAGATCCTTGATCTCGTCGAGCATGCTGACCGTCTTCTCCCGCCCCAGCTTGAGATAGCAGTACGAGACCAGCTCGGTCAGGCCGCGCTTCTTCAGCAGCCCGTTCACGTAGGGCATCTCCGCCGGCAGGCGGTCGTTGAACAGCACGCGCCCGACTGTCGTCTCCAGGTGCTGCCTGACGTAGAACACCGGCTCGGTCTGGCGGACGTTCTGCCCCCCGGAAATCGTCAGGTCCACGACCGGACCGCTGTGCAGCAGCCGGATCGGAGTCTGCGTCTCGACCTCGCCCATGTCGTAGGCGAGCAGGACTTCCTTGACCGAGCCGAACGCGCGCCCCTCCCCGGTCGCGCCCGGACGGTCCTTGGTCAGGTAGTAGACGCCCAGCACCATGTCCTGCGACGGCGTCGCGATGGGCGAGCCGTTGGCAGGCGAGAGGATGTTGTTCGCGCTCAGCATCAGCACGTGCGCCTCGACCTGCGCTTCCGGCGAGAGCGGGATGTGGACCGCCATCTGGTCGCCGTCGAAGTCAGCGTTGAAGGCAGTGCACACCAGCGGGTGGATCTTGATCGCCTTGCCTTCCACCAGCACCGGCTCGAAGGCCTGGATGCCCAGCCGGTGCAGCGTCGGAGCGCGGTTGAGCAGGACGGGGTGGTCCTGGATGACGTCCTCGAGAATGTCCCACACGATGCCGTCCTGCTGCTCGACCAGCTCCTTGGCCTGCTTGATCGTCGTGCAGTGGCCGCGCTGCTCCAGCCGCTGGTAAATGAACGGCTTGAACAGCTCCAGCGCCATCTTCTTCGGCAGGCCGCACTGGTGCAGCTTCAGGTCGGGCCCGACCACGATCACCGAGCGTCCCGAGTAGTCCACCCGCTTGCCTAGCAGGTTCTGGCGGAAGCGCCCGCTCTTGCCCTTGAGCGTGTCGGCCAGAGACTTCAGCGGGCGGTTGTTCGACCCGCGCAGCTGGTGCCCCCGCCTCCCGTTGTCGAACAGCGCGTCGACGGCCTCCTGCAGCATGCGCTTCTCGTTGCGGACGATCACGTCCGGGGCGCGCAGGTCCATCAGCTTCCGCAGGCGGTTGTTGCGGTTGATGACGCGGCGGTAGAGGTCGTTCAGGTCGGAAGTCGCGAAACGCCCGCCGTCCAGCGGAACCAGGGGGCGCAGTTCCGGCGGGATGATCGGGACCGCGTCCAGGACCATCCACTCCGGCTTGTTGCCGGACCGGTGGAAGGCATTGACAACCTTGAGCCGGCGTGCGTGCTTCAGCTTCTTCTGTACCGATGTCTCGGTCCTCATCAGCTCCCTGAGTCGCTCCGAGAGCTTCGGGATGTCGATCTTACGGAGCAGTTCCTTGATGCCTTCGGCGCCCATTAGCGCCGTGAACTCAATTTCTTCGTCCAGTTCCAACTGGCGCTTGCGGTCCTCGGAGAGGACATCCCCTTCCGCCAGCTTTTCCGGATCTTCCGATTCGACCACGATATGGGCCTCGTAGTAGAGCACCCGCTCGAGATCCCGCATCGTGATGTCCAGCAGCAATCCGATGTGGCTGGGCAGAACCTTGAAGTACCAAATATGAGAGCAGGGCGCTGCGAGCTCGACATGGCCCATGCGCTCCCGGCGAACGCGGCTCAGCGTGACCTCCGTCCCGCATTTCTCGCAGATCACGCCGCGGTGCTTCATGCGCTTGTACTTGCCGCACATGCACTCCCAGTCGGTGACTGGACCGAAGATTGCCGAGCAGAAGAGACCGTTGCGTTCGGGCTTGAATGTCCGGTAGTTGATGGTTTCCGGCTTGGTGACCTCGCCGAAGGACCAGCTCCGGATCTTCTCCGGCGAGGCCAGGCCGATCTTGATCGCGTCGAAATCGCTGGTCAACGGCGTCCGGTTGAATTCCCTGGAATCGAACAAAGCTGCCTCCCTGATCCTTGCTCCCGGTTCGTTCCTGGCCGGACCCGGCCAGGAACGAACTCGTCCCGTTTTGCTCTCTCCGCAGAAAGAGCCGTCAGTCGGCCGCCAAGGCGGTCTCGATCACGTCCTGCTGCAGCTGGACGAGTTCGACATCCAGGCACAGCGACTGCAGCTCGCGAATCAGCACATTGAATGACTCCGGAACTCCCGGCTTCATGGCGGATTCGCCCTTCACGATTGACTCATAGATCTTCGCTCTTCCGTACACGTCGTCGGACTTGGCCGTCAGCAACTCCTGAAGGATGTGTGCCGCTCCGTAGGCCTCGAGAGCCCATACTTCCATTTCCCCGAACCGCTGGCCGCCGAATTGCGCCTTGCCGCCCAGCGGCTGCTGGGTGATCAGCGAATAGGGGCCAATCGAACGGGCGTGAATCTTGTCATCGACCAAGTGGTTGAGCTTCAGCATGTAGATGATCCCGACGGTCACCTCCTGCTCGAATGGCTGGCCCGTAACGCCGTCGAAGAGCTCGGTCTTGCCGGATGACGGCAAGCCCGCGGCCTTTAAGTGCTCCTTGATCAGCTTCTCCCCCGGTCCCTCAAACACCGGCGACGCGAATTTCTTGCCGAGCGCGAGGCCGGCCCACCCTAGATGCGTTTCCAGAATCTGGCCCACGTTCATGCGGGACGGCACGCCAAGAGGGTTCAGAACGATCTCGACGGGCGTTCCGTCCGGAAGGAACGGCATGTCCTCTTCCGGCAGGACCCGGGCAATCACGCCCTTGTTCCCGTGACGGCCCGCCATCTTGTCTCCCGCCGAGAGCTTTCTCTTCATGGCGATGAAGACCTTGACCATCTTGATCACCCCGGGAGAGAGCTCGTCGCCCTTCCTGAGCTTGGCGATTTTCTCGTCGGTCAGTTTCTCGAGGACTTGGATCTGGCGGATTGTCATCTCCTCAATCGAGTCGATGTCCGCCTTGAGGTCGGGTGCTTCCTTAGCCTGAGCCCCACCGTCCGGTCCGTTCCCGGCTTGGACCTGTACCGCCGCCAAGCGCAGCCGCTTCAGATCACGTGCGCGCATACGGTCGAAGTGATCGCGCCCAAGCGTGTCTCCGGCACTCACCAGGCGCCGATTTGTCTTCTCGTCATGGAGGTCTGTTTGGGCGACCAGCCCGTCGAACAGAGCTTCCAATCGCTCCGCCCGCTGGTCGAAGAGAATGCGCTTCTCATCCTCAAGATTTCGCTGCAACCGGTCGATTTCGTCTGCCTCGATCGCCATCGCCCGGGAATCCTTCTCGATTCCCTTGCGTGAAAACACCTTGGCTCCGACCACGACGCCTGAAACGCCCGGGGGGCAACGCAGCGAGGCGTCCTTTACCTCACCGGCCTTGTCGCCGAAGATTGCGCGCAGCAGCTTTTCTTCCGGAGTCAGCTGCACGTCGCCCTTGGGCACCACCTTGCCGACCAAGATGTCGTCGGGACTAACCGTCGCCCCGATCCGGATCACTCCGCTGTCGTCGAGGTTGCGCAGGAAACTCTCCGAAATGTTCGGGATATCGTGGGTGATCTCCTCCGGGCCGAGCTTGGTCTCGCGCGCCTCAACCTCGAACTCCTCCACATGGAGGGAGGTGTAATAGTCCTCCTTGACAAGCCTCTCGCTGACAAGGATGGCGTCCTCGAAGTTGTAGCCGCGCCAAGGCATGAACGCCACGAGCACGTTGCGCCCCAATGCGAGTTCGCCGTCATCCGTGCACGGGCCGTCCGCGAGAACCTGTCCCTTTGAGACAAAGTCGCCGACCTTGACGATGGGCTTCTGGTTGATGCACGTGTTCTGATTCGAGCGGCGGAACTTGATCAGCTGGTAGATGTCGGCACCGACTTCGCGTGAGAGCTGCTCGTCATGGCCTGTGTCCTCGACACGGATGATGATTCGCTCCGAGTCGACCGAGTCGACAATTCCGGCGCGCTTGCAAAGCACGACGGCTCCCGAATCGCGGGCGGTGATGCGCTCCATTCCAGTGCCCACGATCGGAGAATCGGCGCGCAGCAACGGGACGGCCTGGCGCTGCATGTTCGATCCCATCAGCGCACGATTCGCGTCATCGTTCTCGAGAAACGGAATCAAGCTTGCCGCCACCGAGACCAGCTGCTTGGGACTCACGTCCAAGTATTCGATCTCTTCTCTCCGCTTGAGCTGGAAGTCGCCCGCGACGCGACAGTTCGCGAATTCCCGGTCGATGAATCCGTGCTCGTCGACGGGGATGTTGGCCTGCGCGATGACGTACTTATCTTCTTCCCATGCCGACAAGTACGGGCAGAAGGCCTCCATCTTGGCTTGGGGCACATCGTGCGAAAGGGCCGCGTTGGCCTTCTCGGCTTCGGCGCGCCGCACAACGTCGCCCGGCTTGAATCGGGTTCCTCCCGCGTAGACGATTCGGACCTCGTCGACGACCTGCCCATTCTCGACCTTGCGGTACGGGCTTTCGATGAACCCATACTCGTTGATCCGGGCGAAGCAGGATAGCGAACTGATCAGGCCGATATTGGGCCCTTCCGGCGTTTCGATCGGACAGATTCGACCGTAGTGCGTGGTATGCACGTCCCTCACGTCGAAGCCAGCCCGCTCGCGGGATAGCCCGCCCGGCCCGAGCGCCGAGAGCCTCCGCTTGTGAGTGATCTCCGAAAGCGGGTTGATCTGATCCATGAACTGCGATAGCTGGGACGACCCGAAGAATTCCCGCACTGCAGCCATCACCGGCTTGGCGTTGATCAAGTCGTGGGGCATGGCGCTGGTCATGTCCTGGTAGACGGTCATGCGCTCCTTCATCGCCCTCTCCATGCGGATCAGGCCGATGCGGAACTGGTTTTCCAGGAGTTCGCCGACCGCTCGCACGCGCCGGTTGCCGAGATGGTCGATATCGTCAGTTGACCCGATATTCCGTCGCAGCTTGAACAGGTAGTCGATCGTTGCGTAGAAGTCCGATGCATCGAGCACACGGCGGTCCAGCGGCGTGGCGTCTGTCTCGCCGTGCAGCTTGATGTTGAACTTCATGCGCCCGACTCTCGAGAAGTCGTACTTGCGGCTGTCGAAGAACATGCCGTTGAAGAGATCCCAAGCTGTTTCCCGAGTAGGAGGGTCGCCGGGGCGGAGCTTGCGGTAAATCTCGAGCAGCGCTTCGTCCTGCGTCTTGATCGAATCCTTGCGCAATGTTTCCGAGAGAACGTTCCCGCATTCGTCGGCTTCCGGGAATATGACGCTGAATTCCCGGATTCCCGCGTCAGAGATTCGCAGGAGGGCTTCCTCGGTCACCAGCGCATTGGACTCGCAACGGCTGAGCACTTCGCCGCTCTCCGCGTCGAAGATGTCGTCCGCGAAGACAGCCTCGAGAAGATCCACCGACGGGCACGAAAGCCATTCGATTCCGGCCTCCTTGAGTTGCTGGAGCAGGCGCGGATTGACCTTGCGAGCCTTGCGGCCCAACATTCGCCCGTCGACCTTGATGTCGCTCGCCAGGCGCGTCCCCAGCAGGTTTTCGGAAACCCGCCTCTCCAGTGCCCCGGATTCGCTGGCCCTGATCGAATCTACCCTGTAGAAGTGGCGCAGGATTTGCGCGTCATCCTTGAGGCCCAGGGCCCTCAGGAATATCGTGCCAAGGAACTTGCGCTTCCGGTCGATCCGAACCTGCAGCAGATTCTTGTGGTCGTATTCGAACTCGACCCAGCTACCCCGGTATGGAATGATCTTGCCGAGGAAGTAGGTGCGGTTGTTTGACGATTCGAAGAAGACTCCCGGCGAACGGTGGAGCTGCGAGACGATCACGCGTTCGGTTCCGCTAATGATGAACGTGCCTTCGTCCGTCATCAGGGGGATCTCGCCGAAGAAGACTTCCTGCTCCTTGATGTCTCGGATTGCTTTCCGGTCGGCGCCCTGTTCCTTCTCGAAGACGGTCAGCTTGATCGTGACCTTCAGCGGAGCGGAATAGGTCATCCCGCGCTCTTGGCACTCGTCGACGTCGTACTTCAGCTTGAGCCCTACCGGGTCACCGCATTTCTGGCAGAACGTAACGCTGTTCGCGGTCAGTGCGCCGCACTCGCTGCAGAGCAGGTCAGGAGGCCCCTTGGGATCGCTCTGGATTGTCGCGTGGCAGTGGTCGCACCTTGTCCGCAGGTGGAACAGCCCCGTCAGGCTCCCGCACTTGCATTCCCAGTCGCCGATCGAGTAGCTGACGAACTCAAGGGAACTCATCTCGCGGAAGTCCGAGATCGGGAACACAGACCTGAAGACGGCCTGAAGGCCGAGCTCCTCCCGCTCGCCCGGCAACAGTTCCATCTGCAGGAATCGCTTGTACGAGTCACACTGCATCTCGATCAGGTTCGGGATCGGGATCGCCGTCCTGATCTTGGAGAAGTCGTGCCGGTCTGGCGTGGCCACTGCGGCCGCGGAACCGTTAGACCTAGGGGCCGTCGCTTCGTTCACACCTGCCTCCTGTTGGCTGTTTCGTCCAGCATCCCGATCAGCGAACGGAACTGGGGGACGGCGGCTGTCGTTGGAACACGGGGGCGCATAGGGGCGCCGCATCCGGTCGGAGGCGCACTCCCGCCTGAAACCAGTCCAAGGCTGGAGTGTAGGCGCACCTAGACCGCTTCAGCGCATCCCGTCTCGGCAAAACCTGCTGTTTCAGGGCTAGCCATCCGCACCGCCTACGGACAAGCGAACCCTTTCCCGCACGGTAAATGATAGCAGAGCGTGCAGTTAACCTGCAAGCGCGGCTCCGCCGGCAGGCCGGCGGAGCCGCGGCGCTACTTGACTTCAACTTCCGCACCGACTTCGGCAAGCTTGTCCCGGACCTGCTCGGCCTCTTCCTTGGGGACGTTCTCCTTGACCGGCTTCGGGGCGGAGTCCACGAGATCCTTGGCTTCTTTCAGGCCCAAGCCCGTGATTTCGCGCACGGCCTTGATCACCTTGATCTTTTGCTTGCCGAAGGCCTTCAGCACGACCGTGAACTCGGTCTGCTCGGCAGCCGCCTCCTCCTCCTCGCCGCCGCCGGCGGCTGGTGCAGCCGCGACGGCCGCCACCGCGGAAACGCCTAGCTCGGCCTCGAGCCTCTTCACTAGTTCCGAAGCCTCTACCAGGGTCAGTCCCTTGATCGACTCCGAGATTGCAGCAATGTCCGCCATCCTACTTACTCCTTTACTTGCTTCCAAGCGAAACTTCTTGCCCCGCCGATTGCCGGGGCGCGCCCTCGTGAGGGCTACTCGGTGAACTTCCGGTTCTCGACTCCCTGCTGCACAACTGCCGCGACATTGCGGCCCGGAGCGCTCAGCGTGCTAAGCAGCAGCTGAGCAGGAGAGTTGATCAAGAACAGCAGCTGGGCGTAAACACCCTCCTTGCCGGGCAGCCTGGAAAGCTCTTCCAGGCCGCCGACATCGAGCGCACGTCCCTCGACCACACCCGCCGTGAACGAGAAGTGCTCCTGGTCCTTGTCGTAGGCGACAAGCGCCTTGACCGCGCCGATCAGGTCCTCGCCCGGGAACGCCAGCGCCGTCATGCCCCGCTGTCCTTCCAGGGACTTCTCAAAAGGAGTTCCCTTGGCTGCCAGACAGGCGAGCCGGTTGGATACGACGCGGTAGCGCCCGTCCAGAGAACGAAGCAACCCCCGCAGTTCCTGGTCTTTCGAAACCGCTAGGCCCTCGAACTTGCAGATCACGATCGAGTCTGTGCTAGCGAACTCGCCCTTGAGGCGCAACAGGGCTTCCTGCTTTTCTGCCTTTGTCTTCATGACTTCCCCGCTATGCGCTGAATTCCGCGACGTTGAGCGTCAGAGCCGGACTCATCGTGGAGCAAATCGAGGCCTTCATCAGGTATCGCCCCTTCGCAGCTTGCGGACGGGCCTTCAGAACCGCCGTGATTAGCGTCTCTGCATTCTCGGTAAGCTTGCTTGTCTCGAACCCGAGCTTGCCGACCGGTGCATGAATCACCGCGCCCTTGTCGACGCGGAACTCAACCTTGCCTGCCTTCACCTCGTTGACGGCTTTCGTCACGTCGAATGTCACGGTGCCGACCTTGGGATTGGGCATCAATCCTCGAGGGCCTAGGATCCGGCCCAGTCTGGATACAAACCGCATCATGTCTGGGGTGGCCACACAGGCGTCGAATCCGAGCCAGCCTTCCTTTTGGATTTTCTGGATGTACTCGTCCCCGCCGGCGAAGTCCGCACCCGCGTCGAGCGCTTCCCGAAGCTTGTCGCCTTCGGCGAACACCAGAACCTTCTTCGAAATGCCGAGGCCGTGGGGCAGCACTACCGTGCCGCGGACCATCTGGTCGGCGTGCCGAGGGTCGACTCCGAGGTTCAGATGCACTTCGACCGTCTCGTCGAACTTCGAGACTCTGTTCGTCTGAAGAAACGGGATTGCCTCGGTCAAGGCATACGGGCGCTTCTCAATTTTTTCCGCGAATGCGCGGTATTTCTTGCCTGCCATGTGCCACCTTGGTGCCAGCGACCAGCCGGAATCCTCCGGCACGGCCTCCCACGGGGATACTACTACCTGATCATACCACCTGCACGCCCATGCTGTTCGCCGTTCCACGCACGCAAGCCATTGCCTGCTCGATGGTGTGGCAGTTCAGATCCGGCATCTTTTGCTTGGCGATCTCCTCGAGCTGCGCCTGGGTGATCGTGCCGACCTTGTTGCGGTTTGGCTCGCCGGATCCCTTCGCCAAGTTCGCGCTGCGCTTGATCAGAACTGCCGCCGGAGGCGTCTTCGTAACGAAGTCATGAGTCCGATTCTGATACACGCTGATCACCACCGGAATGATCAGACCCTCGAGTTCGGGCTTCGAAGTGCGCGCGTTGAACTCCTTGCAGAACTGCATGATGTTCAGCCCGGCCTGGCCCAGTGCCGGGCCGACCGGCGGCGCGGGGGTTGCCTTGCCCGCCATGATCTGCAGCTTGATCTGCAGCTTGACTGGATTCGATTTTGGCGCTGCCATCGATTGCCTCTCCCTCCCGTCGCACCGCTGCACGGCGCGCTGTGGGCTAGCTTGCTTTCTTGACCTGGAAGTACTCCAGCTCCACCGGCGTGCCGCGGCCGAAGATCGTCACCATGACCTTGAGCGTACTCCGGTCCGCATTGACCTCTTCGACTGTCCCCGAGAATCCGGTGAACGGCCCGTCCACGATATTGACGCGATCGCTGCGGGCGAATTGCACGCGAGGCCTCGGATAGTCCTTCGATGTCTCTTGGCGGTGCAGGATCTGGTTGACCTCGGTCGCGGTCAGCGGCGTCGGTGTCTGCCCGCCTCCGACAAACCCCGTGACTCGAGGCGTGTTCTTCACTGCGTGCCAGACGTTGTCGTCTAAATCCAGCTCCAGGAGCACGTACCCGGGATAGAGGAGTCGCTTGACAGTAACCTTCTTCCCGTTGCGCATCTCCACCACGTCCTCGGTAGGAATGAGGATCTGTCCTATCCGGTCGGCAATGCCGAGCGCTTCGGCCCGCGATTCGAGACTCTCCTTGACCTTGTTCTCGAATCTCGAATAGGTGTGGATGATGTACCACTGCAACGCCGGCTGCTCGGGCACCCCTTCTTCACCGGAGGCCAGCTCGGCGGCCGGACGGTCTTCCGGCGATGTCGTGTCTTGCACTGCGGTGTCTCCTCAGCCGGCCACGGTGAATGTCTCGTACAGCATCCGCTGGACCCAGGCCAGCAGGTAGTCGACGATTCCGAAGAACACCGCGAAGGCGAACACGCACACGAGCACGACGGCAGTCGTCGCGCGCACCTGGTCCCTTCCCGGCCAGGTGACGAGACGCAGCTCCCGCATCACCCCGTCGAGGTAGCTTCGGACTCGAACCGGGAATGCTGCCCGCTCATCGAGCTTCTTCTTTAACGACTTGGCCATGAGTGTTTGGTCTCTCGAGAAGCGGCCGGTCTGCCGAGCCTACCGTCCCTTGACAGCGAAATGGCAGGGGCGGAGGGAATCGAACCCCCATTGGCGGTTTTGGAGACCGCTGGTTTACCGTTAACCGACGCCCCTTGGTTCCGAGCGACTTCTCCCAGCTTACTTCATTTCGCGATGAAGCGTGTGCTTGCGAAGCCTCGGCGAGTACTTCATCAGCTCGATACGCTCCGTCTGCTTTCGCTTGTTCTTGGTTGTCGTGTAATTCCTGTCCTTAGTGACAGTGCATTGCAACGTAACGACCTCGCGCGCCATGGCAACCTCCAGATCCTTCCACTACTCCACGACGGAGGAGACGGTGCCGGCGCCGATGGTGCGGCCGCCCTCGCGGATCGCGAAGCGCAGGCCCTGCTCCATCGCGATCGGCACGATCAGCTCCACCTCCAGCTCCACGTTGTCCCCCGGCATCACCATCTCCGTCCCTTCCGGCAGGTTCGCCACTCCCGTCACGTCCGTCGTCCGGAAGTAGAACTGCGGCCGGTACCCGTTGAAGAACGGCGTGTGCCGGCCGCCCTCCTCCTTCTTCAGCACGTACACCTGCCCCTTGAAGCGCGTGTGCGGCGTGATGCTCCCCGGCTTCGCCACCACCTGCCCCCGCTCCACCGCTTCCTTGTCCAGCCCCCGCACCAGCAGCCCCACGTTGTCCCCCGCCTGCCCCTGGTCCAGCAGCTTCTTGAACATCTCCACCCCCGTGATCACCTTCCGGTGCGTCTCCCGGATCCCCAGAAACTCCATCTCCGTCCCCACGTTCACCACCCCACGCTCGATCCGGCCCGTCACCACCGTCCCCCGACCCAGAATCGAGAATATGTCCTCGATCGGCATCAGGAACGGCTTCTCCACGTCCCGCTCCGGCGTCGGGATGTACGCGTCCACCGCCTCCATCAGCTCGTCCACCCCAGGCTCCGCCTCCGGGTCCCCGTCCAATGCCTTCAGCGCCGACACCTGCACCACCGGCACGTCGTCCCCCGGGAAATCGTACTCCGTCAGCAGCTCCCGCACCTCCAGCTCCACCAGCTCCAGCAGCTCCTCGTCGTCCACCATGTCCACCTTGTTCAAGGCCACCACGATGTACGGCACGCCCACCTGCCGCGCCAGCAGGATGTGCTCCCGCGTCTGCGGCATCGGACCGTCCGTCGCCGCCACCACCAGGATCGCCCCGTCCATCTGCGCCGCCCCCGTGATCATGTTCTTGATGTAGTCGGCGTGCCCCGGGCAGTCCACGTGCGCGTAGTGCCGGTTCGCCGTCTGGTACTCCACGTGCGCCGTCGCGATCGTGATGCCCCGCTCGCGCTCCTCCGGCGCGTTGTCGATCGAGTCGAACGAGCGCACCTCGTTGGAGGGATCGTGCTTGGCCAGCACGCGCGTGATCGCCGCCGTCAGCGTCGTCTTGCCGTGATCGATGTGCCCGATCGTGCCCACGTTCACGTGCGGCTTCGAGCGATCAAACTTTTCCTTCGCCATCTTTGTCTGTCCTCTTGCGCTGAAATCCCAAGGGCACCGGTCACTGTCCAACCGAGTAGTGGTGGACGGGGAAGGATTCGAACCTTCGTAGGGCGTAGCCCGACAGATTTACAGTCTGTTGCCTTTAACCGCTCGGCCACCCGTCCGGAAAGCGATGCCTCGGTTCTCGTCCCCCGTGGAGTCGTAGGAGCACCGGGCCAACGAATCCGAACACACCGCTATTGAATTGCGCGGTGCCGGCCCGGTGACTGCACGGTCCGGCAACTGAGACCATGATAGCCCATTCTCCGGGCTCGCGCAACACACTGAAACACCGGCAGAAAGCTGCTCTCGTCGCTGGCAGAACTCGTCCCAATCCGGATTTCCGGGGATCCCCGCAATGCAACGCGGGCAGGCTGGTGGCCGGAATCGCTCCGAACACCTCAAACCTGGCATAGGACGCGGCGGGACTGCGCACTTCGCTCCGCCGACGTTCCGGGCGGCACCGCCACGGGATGCCCTCGGGCTTGATCGAAGTACTGGCGACAGATTGCCCGGCCACGGCGGTTGCAGGTGCGGCCGAATGGAAAGTTCGGCGCCAAGATCGCTCTCCAAGACGGTCGGGGGGAGCTGAGTTTCGCAACGTCGCGCCGGGAGAATTCCGACCGTCTGGCCAATCTGCAGGCACGTGAATTGCCTGCAACAGGGCTAGGTCTCAGCCGGGGGCGCGAGCGACCCCAGGATCTCGAGGAGGATGTCGTCCTCGCTGCGACCGTCGGCGTGAGCGTCGAAATTCAGGATGATTCGATGCCGGAGCGCTGGCAGGGCCAGCGCTCGGATGTCGTCGGTGCTGACGTGCAGGCGACCCTGCATGAGCGCCCTGACCCGACCGCAAAACACGAGCGACTGCGCCCCGCGGGGCGAGCTTCCGTACCGGACGTACTTCCGGGCCAACTCGTGGGCCGTCCCCGGCCTGGGCTGGGTAGCCAGCACAAGGCTGATGGCGTAGTCTCTCACGTGAGGGGCGACCAGGATTTCCGACGCCATGGCGCGTAGATCGAGGATCTGGCGGCGATCCAGCATCGCATCCACTCTCGGCTTGACGGGCACCGCCGTCCGATCAACGATGGCCGTCAGTTCATCCCGCTCCGGATACTCGACGAGAATCTTGACCAGAAAACGATCCAGTTGCGCTTCCGGCAGGGGGTAGGTGCCTTCCATCTCAAGCGGGTTCTGGGTGGCCATCACGAGAAACGGCTCCTCGAGCGAATGCGTCTTGGTACCGCTCGTGACGGTCTTTTCCTGCATTGCCTCGAGGAGTGCGGACTGGGTGCGGGGGGTGGCGCGGTTGATCTCGTCTGCAAGTAGGAGGTGGGCGAAGATTGGGCCTCGCTCGAACCGAAGGGACTTCGACCCGATGTCGTTCGTGTCCATCACCACGCTGCCGAGGATGTCAGCGGGCATGAGGTCCGGAGTGAACTGGATTCGCGAGTAGTCGAGGTGAAGGGCCTGACCGAGAGTCCGGAGGAGCGTCGTCTTGCCGAGGCCCGGAACGCCCTCCAGAAGGACGTGGCCTCCTGCAAGTAGCGCGTTCAGCACGCCATCGACGACCTGCTCGTGCCCGACGATCACCTTGTGGATCTCGCTCCGGACCTTGTCGATTTGCTCGGTGGCAGACTGCACTACCGATTCTGTGGCAACCATCTATTCGGCGTTCCTTCTGAGCGTTTCGAAATAGTTCTGGATGTAGGTTCGGTAGGGCGCTGGAATCTCGTCTCTGCTAATCGCACCCCCGAGATCCGTGTGAGTGGTGGAACGCTGATTGTACGGCACACTGGCCGATTGCTCGGCCAGCCGCGTCTCGACCGTAACCTCGCCTGTCATGTTCTCGGCACGTTCCATATAGAGTTCTTCGAGTGCTCCCAGGACTTCCATTTGCTCGGCTTCGGCGAGTTCCTTGGATCCGTCGCTAGTGCCTGCAGCGGAGGCGTTCTCCCCGCTACTCTGGTCCCCGTCGCTGTCCTCGCCGCTGGTGTTGCCCGCCGAAGTTGTCTCTCCAGCCTCCTGGCCGGGCTCACCGCCTTCCATGCTTGCATCGGCGGATTCGGATGACATCTCTTGGTCGGCCTCGCCCGATTCAGCAGGATCCCCTGCCGAAGCGGATTCCTCGCTGGTACCGCTTCCCTGCTCCCGACCTTCTTCCGAATCCGAATTCTCCGCTGATGCCATGTCAAGAGTTTGCAGCATGTTAGCGAAAGCCTGCTTGAGCTTGTCCATGAGGCTTTGAGCGCCATCGTCCCAACCGTCGTTGTTCTGGTCGGTCGGAATGTCGCCCGCGTCCTCATCTGACTCGGACCTGTCGTCGCCCTGCATTGCAGGATCCTGCCCCTGGCCTTCGGCCTCGATCTCGTCCAGCGGGAGCGTGATCAATCCGTCGACCTCCGGCATCTCGTCCGACTCTACCGGCGGATCTTCGTGCTCTTCGCGCGGCAATAGATTGTCGCTTGCTTCGGGCTCCGCCACCGGACGCTCGACGAAGTCCTCTTGATCCGGGTACAGGTCCTCCGCATTGCGCGGCTGGATCTGGACTGCTTGAGACGGCTTGGCGGTCGGCAAGTCTCGCGCCTCCCCGAATATGGACGTCAGCAGCAGGGAGGCAAGCGGTGGCTCGAACGAAAGCCTCGACTGCAAGCCCGCCCGCAACCCGAACAGGAGGACCGCAGTGGCGAGCAGGAGCGTCGCAGTTCGCTGCGTCGATGGGACGGACCCCGGGAAGACCGAATCAGGTTGGATCGTCGCTGCGGAACTGGCGGCCCGCTGGTACTGCGATTCGGCCATTTGCTTGGAGAACGTGTCGTCCTTCGCCGAGCGAAAGTAGTAAGCGGTGGCGATTTGGTCGGACAGCGCCACCCGATCGTCGATGCGCCGCGCGACGGCATAACCGTCGGGCACGTCGGACCTCCACCGCTGGATCGCCATCCAAGCTCCCAGACTTGCCGCGAGCGGAAGCATCGCGACAGGGACATACCGGGTTCCCATCAGCAGCAAGCCACAAGGCCCCAGCAATGCGACGCCCGCCGCCAGGAAACACTCCCGTCGAGAGATCTGGGACGCGATCCTAGCGCGACACGAGCGGACTAAGGCCTCGACGGGGCCTAGGCTAGCGGAAAATTGGGACATGGCCGACGCGGTCGACGCAGAATCCGATTATATATAGGTTCCGCTATCCTGTTCGCCGGGCTCACCAGGACCATCGGCGGCTCGCTGGACCCGTCGCTACACTAAGGCGAGGCTACTGGCAGGATCTCAATGCGATTCCTCACGGCATGCATCGCGGCGGTCCTGCTCGGTGCCGGCACTGCTAGCGTACGTGCGCAAGATGGGTCCGAAGGCCCGCTCCAGGAGGCCATGAACCGCCTGCGGAGTGGCGACGCCGATGCCGCAGCAACGATCGCCACCGGGATATTGGAGCATCCGGGCCGAGCGGACCGAACTGCCCTGTGGATTCGGGGAAATGCCTTCGAGCAGCTGGAAGAGTATTCAATGGCAGTCCGGGATTTCGCTCGACTGGCGCAATTGGAACCGCAGGAGCCGGGCATCCTCATGGCCCTCGGCGGCGCCAGCTTCAAGGCGGGCGACATCGATGGCTCGATCGACGCCTTCGACGCAGCAGCCCAACTTGAAGACGGACTAGCTCCCCAGCTTTGGCAGCGGGGCATTTCGCATTACTACGCACGCAGGCTCGATGACTGCACAACGCAGTTCGAGACACACCGCACAGTCAACCCGCAAGACGTCGAGAATTCGGTGTGGCATTTCCTGTGCGTTGCGGCGAGAGACGGACTTGAGACGGCGCGGCAGGTCCTCATTCCGGTCGACCGAGACCAGCGAGTGCCGATGATGGAGGTCTTCGCGTTGTTCAGTGGCGAAGGCACGGAGGCCGACGTGATGGAGGCTGCGGAGTCCGGCAGGGGCAGAGGCCCCGCATTCTACGCGCATCTCTACGTCGGTCTCTATCACGAGGCTTCCGGCAACGCGGAATTGTCGGCCGCGCACATTGGGAAAGCGGCTAACATCAAGTTGCCGGGAAACTACATGTGGCAGGTCGCCAGAATCCACCGAGAACTGCGCACCCGGGACGACACGGCTCCCTAGTGGCGTCGAGCGTGGGCCGGGAATTGCCGCTGCGACCTGACGAGCGCTATGCCGCAGGCGACGCGATCGCGGGCATGCTCGCCCGGCTGCCGGCCCGGATGCGATACCGGGTGCCGCGAGTAAGGCCCCGCCGACTACTCTAGGAATCTGGCTCGGCCTTTGTCCTGCAATCACTTAAACTGAGTATCCGAACAATTCAGAACCGCCGGAGGAAGTCCATATCCATGACCGGGACCAATGCCGACCGAACCCCAATCGAACCGCCCCAGACTCGCCCGCTTGGATCCGAGGTGGTGTTCGAGGCGCAGGGCGTCACCAAGGTCTACGGAATGGGCGAGGTCTCCGTTCATGCCCTGCGTGGCGTGGACCTCACGCTCTATGCGTCCGAGTTCCTTGTACTGCTGGGCCCGTCCGGGAGCGGCAAGTCCACGTTGCTAAACATCCTCGGGGGCTTGGACCTGCCGACGAAGGGGCGCGTCTCATACCGCGGCCAGGACCTGAGCGGTGCCGATGATGCGGCGAGAACCGAATACCGTCGACGGCACGTTGGCTTCGTCTTCCAGTTCTACAATCTCATCCCCAGCCTGACCGCAAGGGAAAACGTGGCGCTCGTGACGGAGATCGCGCGAGATCCTCTCCCGCCTGCGGACGCTCTTCGGATCGTCGGCCTCAGCGAGCGATTGAACCATTTCCCCGCCCAGATGTCTGGCGGCGAGCAGCAGCGCGTCGCGATCGCTCGGGCCATTGCCAAGCGGCCGGACGTCCTCTTGTGCGACGAGCCGACCGGCGCCTTGGATATCTCGACAGGGATCGTCGTTCTCGAAGCCATCGAGCGGATCAACCGCGAACTGGGCACCGCAACCGCAGTCATCACGCACAACGCGGCGGTATCGGGGATCGCCGATCGCGTGATCCACCTATCGGACGGGCGGATCGTCGCCGACCGGTCCAATCGGGAGAAAATCTCGGCTAGCAAACTCAGCTGGTAGCTCATGCAGGCGCTCAACCGCAAGCTATTCCGCGACCTTTGGCGCATCAAGGGCCAAGCGATCGCGATCAGCATGGTCATCGCAGTCGGCGTGCTGATGTTCATCATGTACCTGAGCGCGTTCGACTCGCTGCAGTTGACCCGAAGCACCTACTACGAGCGACAGCGGTTCGCCCACGTCTTCGCTTCGCTCAAGCGCGCGCCTCTATCTCTGCGAAGCCGGATCGCGAGCATTGCGGGCGTGTCGCAAGCGGAGACCCGTGTGGTCGTCGACGTCACCCTGGACGTGGAGGGCCTCGAGGAGCCCGCCACCGGGCGTCTCGTGTCGATTCCGGATCAACGTCGCGAGATATTGAACGACATAGTCCTAAGCGCTGGACGCTACATCGAACCGGGCCGGTCCGACGAAGTGATCGTGAGCGAGGGCTTCGCTCAAGCCCATGACCTGCAACCCGGCGAGACGGTTCGCGCAATTCTCAACGGCCGACGACAGGAACTCGAGATCGTTGGCATCGGGCTCTCGCCCGAGTATGTCTACACCATCCGGCCCGGCGACCTCATGCCAGACGACGCCCGATTCGGCATCTTCTGGATGGAGCGGCGGGCTCTGGCGGCGGCCTTCGACATGGAGGGCGGATTCAATGACGTCGCCCTGCTCCTGATGCCGGGCACTCGGCCGGAAGCGGTCATTGAGGACCTGGACAGACTCCTGAGGCCCTACGGAGGCTGGGGCGCGATACCTCGCGCCCTGCAGCTCTCGCACTGGTCCGTGGAAAACGAACTGAAAGGCTTGCAGGGAGCGGGGGTAGTCATCCCGATGGTCTTCCTGGGTGTTGCGGCCTTTCTGCTGCACGTGGTCCTTCGGAGGATCGTCTTGGTCCAGCGAGAGCAAATCGCTACGCTCAAGGCCCTCGGCTATTCGAACCGGCTCCTAGCCCTCCACTACACCTACTGGGCGCTGTCCATCAGCCTTGCCGGCACGTTCATCGGAACTCTGGGAGGAGCGTTGCTGGGGCGCGGCATGCTGGGTATGTACAACCAGTACTTCCGGTTCCCCTCCCTCGAGTACCGCTTGCAGCCGGACGTTGTCGTCGGCGCGATTGCCATCGGCATCGTCGCCGCGATCTTCGGCGCGAACTCGGCTGTGCGACAAGCCGTCAAGCTGCAGCCGGCCGAGGCCATGCGGCCCGAACCGCCCGCGAAGTACAGGGTCAGCTTGGCCGAGCGAATCGGCCTGCGAGGGATGCTCTCCCAGCCCGCCCGAATCATTCTGCGGAACCTCGAACGCCAGCCGATGCGCTCCATGATAGCGATCGGAGGCATCGCCTGCTCGCTCGCAATCCTGATTGTCGGCCTGTTCCCCATCGACTCCCTCGACCTGATGATGGACATACAGTTCCGCCTGGCCCAGCGGCAGGACATGCAAGTCACATTCGTAGAGGCCGTCTCGCCGGGAGGCATCCACGCCCTGCGCAGGCTGCCCGGAGTGATTGCCACGGAACCGATGCGAAGCGCGCCAGTTCGGATGGTGTCCGGCAGCAACGCCCGTCAGGTCGCAATTTCCGGGCTGCCGGAACTGGGTCACCTCTACCGCGTAATCGACGTCGACACGATGAGGCAGGTCACGCTGCCTCGACACGGAGTGGTGCTCACCTCCAGCCTCGCCAAGGTGCTGGATGTAGATCCCGGGGACAGCGTGACGGTGGAAGTGCTAGTCGGCCGGCGGACAGTACAGGACGTGCCCGTGCGAGGGGTCATTAGCCAATACATGGGCTTGAATGCGTACATGGAGATCGACGAGGTCCGGAGGCTCCTGCGAGAGGGTCCGACTTTGTCCGGAGGCTACTTGACGGTCGACACCGCGTACCTGCCAGCGCTGTTCAAGGCGGTCAAGGAGACGCCCGCGATCGCCGGCAGCGGCATGAAAGGCGCGGCCTTGCAGGCCTTCACAGACACTTTTGCCGAGAACATCGGCATCATGATCTTCTTCAACGTGCTCTTCGCCTCGATCATCGCTTTCGGCGTGGTGTACAACGCGGCACGAGTGTCGCTCGCGGAACGGAGCCGGGAGCTAGCGAGCCTGCGGGTGATGGGGTTCACGCGGGCGGAAATCTCAGCTATTCTCCTAGGCGAGATGGGTGTGCTGACGCTCCTTGCGTTACCGTTGGGGATGCTGCTTGGGTACGGGCTTTCCTCCGTGCTCGTCAAGGCATTCGAGACCGAGCTCTACGTGATACCGTTCACCGCCTCTCCTCGGACGTATGCGTTGTGCGCCGTGACGATTTTGGCGGCCACCTTGGTTTCCGGGCTCATTGTGCGGAGAAAGCTGGATCACCTTGACCTCATGGAAGTCCTCAAGTCAAAGGAATAGATCATGAAGCTCCGACCGACTAGGATTCTCGTCTGGCTGGTTCTGGCCGGCGCCGGGGTGGCATTCTACTTCGCACTACAGCCTCAGCCGCAGGAGGCGGACTTCGCGACCGCAGTCCGGGGGCCGCTGCAGATCACTCTGAACGAAGAGGGGCAGACCCGCGTGCGGGACCGGTATATCGTCTCCTCCCCACTCGCCGGGCGCGTGCTGCGTATCGAGCACGAGCCGGGCGACACGGTCCGGGCCGGGTCGACAGTTCTGGCCAAGTTCCAGCCCTCGTCACCGGACTTCCTCGACACTCGGACACTTGCCGAGGCGGAAGCCAGAGTGAATACAAGCCAGGCAGCGCTCGATCGGGCGCGTGTCGACATCGACCGCGCAGTAGCTGAACGAGAGCACGCCGAATCCGAGTTAGACAGGCACGAAAAGCTCCACCGCGACGGATTGCTGGCCGACGATCGGCTCGAAGTGGCGCGATTGCGGGCGGAAACGGCCCGGGAGGCGGTTCGGGCCGCCGAATCGAGCATCACTGTCGCCGAAGCTGAACTAGCGAGTGCGCGGACGAGTCTGATTCAGGCCAGCGCCGCTCCGTCACCCGAAAGCCAGGTGATCACGTTGCGGTCTCCGATCAGCGGTGTGGTCCTTCGGCGTTTGCGCGAAAGCGAAGCTGTGGTGCCGTCCGGTGAACCGCTGCTGGAAATCGCAGACCCGGACAATCTCGAAATCGTGTCGGACATGCTTTCGACCGACGCTGTGAAGATCACAGAGGGAGATGAGGTCCTGATCGAACAATGGGGCGGCGAGAGAGTGCTACAAGGCACCGTCCGCAGGGTGGAGCCCTACGGCTTCACCAAGATCTCCGCGCTAGGGGTGGAGGAGCAGCGAGTCAACGTCATCGTGGATTTCGACGATGTGAGGGACGCATGGGAAGCCCTGGGCGACGGATACCGAGTCGAGATCGGTGTGGTGATCTGGGAGGAGGCCGATGTCTTGAAAGTGCCTTCCAGCAGCCTGTTCCGCGATGGCGGGCAATGGGCATTGTACGTAGTGGACGAACTCGCCCGGGCATCGCTGAGGGAGGTCGAGATCGGACAGCGGAACGCCTTGGAGGCCCAGGCTTTGAGTGGCATACACGAGGGCGATCGCGTGATCGCCTACCCCGGAGACCAGATCGTCGACGGAATCGAAGTGGTCTCCCGCACTCCGTGACCGGCGACGGCACAGACCCGCCCGGCATCCGGCGCGGCTAGTGCCTGAAGCGCCTTGCCGCCGCTGCGCTAAACTAGGGCAAGAAAGCCGGGGCGAAGCGCCTTCTACCACCCCTTGCCCTGGCCCCCAGAGTTGCACGTGTCGGAGCTATTGGAGGTTCCGAAGGCCTCTTCCGACAGACTCACCCCCACGTACGCGGCTCCGGCGCCACGGTGGCGAAGCGAGCCGACCTAGGACCATCCCGAATGTACGTTCGCAAGAGCCGCTTGCTCACACCAGGGCCGACGCCCCTGCTGCCATCAGCCATCCGAGCAATGGCGGCCGCAGACCTGCACCACCGCACGGCGGACTTCAGGGCGGTCTACAGCGGCGTCATTGACGACTTGCACTATTTCATGGACACAGCCAATGGCATCGCGCTTTTCGCTTCCTCTGGAAGTGGCGCGATGGAAGCGGCTGTCTCGAACCTGTTCTCTCCGGGAGACAAAGCTGTCGTGTGCGTCGCCGGCAAGTTTGGGGAGCGCTGGGTTCAGATTTCGAAATCATTTGGCCTGAAGGCTGTTGTCCTATCGAAACCGTACGGGGAGGCTGTCCAGCCGGAGGAGCTCGAGGCAGCGTTGCGCGAGCACACCGACACGAAAGGGGTGTTCGTTCAAGCAACGGAGTCCTCGACAGGGATTTCACACGACGTCGAGGCCATGGGAAGGATCGTGGGCTCGACGAACGCGATCTTCGTCGTGGACGCCATAACCGGACTGGGCAGCAGCGAGCTGCAAATCGACGACTGGGGCCTGGACGTGGTGATTGGTGGGTCTCAGAAGGCCCTGATGCTCCCGCCGGGACTGGCCTACTGCTCCGTGAGCGAGAAGGCGATGCGCAGGGTGGACCGCGCAGCGAATCCCAGTTTCTACTTCAACCTGAAGAAGCACATCGAAGCCGGGCCGAAGGGCGACTCCCCATGGACTCCAGCATCGTCGCTCATTCTCGGACTCTCGGAAGTGCTTCGATACATTCGCGAGATTGGCCGAGTCCGCCTGATCCGCAATGCCCAGCTGCTAGCCGAGGCGACCCGAGAGTCCGCCCGCGCAGTCGGGTTGCAACTCTTCGCTCGGAACGCAATCCCGGCCGGCGCTGTCACCGCGATCCTCGCACCCGACGGAATCGACTCCGGGGAGATCGTGCGTGGATTCAAGGATCGCTTCGAATCGATCATCGCGAACGGCCAAGGTTCCATGAAGGGCCGGATCTTCCGCTTCGCGCATCTCGGCTACTTCGATTTTCACGACCTGTTCGCAACGGTCGCGGAATTGGAAACGATCCTTCACCTGATGGGTCGGGATGTGGAGTTCGGAAGCGGCGTGAGAGCAGCGCAGGCCGTCTACCTCGCAGCTCTCGCCGAGGATGGGGGCCGACGGTGAAGGTTCTCGTAGCGGACGCTGTCGACGCGGCTGCAATCAATCTCTTGCGCGCGGAAGAATCGTTCGGCGTAGTCGTTTCGAACCCCAAGGAATTCCACGCACACCTGAGCGAAGCCGAGGCACTGATCGTTCGCAGCAGCGTCAAGGTCACCGAAGACGTGCTCGAACAGGCTCCGCGATTGAAGGTGATCGGCCGCGCGGGTGTCGGTATCGACAACATCGACTGCGACGCCGCGACCGAACGCGGCATAGTCGTAATGAATACGCCAGGGGGCAACGCGACGTCCGTGGCGGAGCACACGCTTGCCCTGATTCTTTCGCTCGCGCGAGCGGTTCCCTCGGCAAGCGCGTCGACCAAGGCGGGGCAATGGGAACGCAAGAAGTTCCAAGGCAACGAGGTTTTCGGCAAGACGCTCGGCATTATCGGGCTGGGCAGCATCGGGCGTCAGGTCGCCCAGCGAGCGAAGCCCTTCGGCATGGAAGTCGTCGCCTACGATCCGTTCGTATCTAGCGACGCAGCGAAGGACTGCGGCGTGCAACTGATCGAGTTGGACCCGCTCTTCTCGAGAGCGGACTACATTACCCTTCACCTGTCGCTGACGGCAGAGACCGCCGGCATCATCAACGCCGGATCGATTGCAAGGATGAAGGACGGCGTCCGGATCGTGAACTGCGCTCGCGGAGAGTTGATCGACAGCAGCGCATTGGCCACTGCAATCGGGTCTGGGAAGGTTGGCGGCGCCGCGCTAGACGTTTACGAACGGGAGCCTCCCGGCGACTCTCCCCTGCTGACGCACGAACAAGTGGTGGCGACTCCCCATATCGGGGGCTCGACGGCCGAGGCACAAGCCAAAGTCGGTATCGACATAGCTGTCCAAGTACGCGATTTCCTCAAGTCGGGGGTCGTCGTGAACGCGGTGAACACGCCCTCGGTCACTGCCGAGCAGCACCAAAGGCTCGCACCGTACCTGCAACTCGCCGAGCGGCTAGGATCGTTTGTCGCGCAAACGTCGGTCGGCCGACCCGTGCGGGTCAAGATTACCTACTCGGGCGACTTCGGAGAGACGGACGCGACCATGATCCGCAACGCGGCACTGAGCGGGGTCCTCAATTGCTTCCTGTCGCAGAAAGCGAATCTGGTCAACGCTTGGCAAATCGCCCGCGAGCGGGCGCTCGGAGTGAGCGAAGTGCGGCGCGGACGGACGCATTTCAGCGATTCGGTCAAGCTTGGCTTGAAGACGGAAGACATTGAACGCACGGTCGAAGGGGCGGTCTTCCCGGATGGGTCGCCCCGCCTCCTCAGCGTTGACGGCATCTTTTTGGAATCGTACCTTGGCGGTTCCCTGCTCTACGTAACAAACAAGGACGTCCCCGGCGTCGTGGGCCGTCTCGGCACAGTTTTGGGAGAGAGTGGCATCAATATCTCCAACTTCGCTCTAGGGCGCGGGGAGAAAGAGTCGGCGACGGAACCGGCTCAAGCGGTGGCCCTTGTTCAAACAGATGAACCGCTGCCCGCCTCAGTACTGGATCGCTTGTACCGGATGCAAGCGGTCACGTACGCGAAGGCAATTGACTTGTAGTGACCCGCCGGGCCAGCGCATTCCAATCCAGCGACGTCCGTCGTGCTCGTGCGAAAGCGTCGATTGATTCTCAGTCAACCTACCCGCGAGGCTTGGGTCGTTGGCGAGCAAGATTCCACTTCGGCTCTGACGGATCCAGATCGATTCCTCTCGGTCCCCGAGGTTCGATCAAATTGCTGCTAGCGCGAACTTCAGGAAGTCAGAACTTGACCCCGCGTTTCTGGAGATCGTCCAGTACGCGGTCCACGCCACGCCGGTTCATGATCTTTATGCCTTTGGCACTGATCCGCAACCTTACCCAGCGGTTCCGGCGAGGCGACCAGAATCGCTTGTCCTGTAGGTTTGGATAAAAGCGCCGCTTCGTCTTGTTATTCGCATGCGAAACGTTGTTGCCCGACATCGGGCGCTTGCCGGTGACTACGCAAACTCGTGCCATGTGATGGTCTCATGTCGGGGCGGCAAGCCCCGTGTTCTCCTACAGTAACACAGATTCGGTCGGTTCCTGCCTGAGTGCCGGCAAGCCCCAGGGATCGCCTCGAACCCTAGTCGCCCGGCGTCGGCTTGTTGCCGGGTCTGGGGAGCGTGAGCGCGAGGGGCACTCCTAGCAGCGGCAGTGCCGTGAATGCCCAGAAAACAGCTTGCAGTCCGAAAGCGTCCGCGAACCAGCCCGCCACTGGTACGAATAAAATGCCCGCCGTACCCCAGCCGAACCCCATCATCATGGCCGACGTCGTTCCCGCCTGGGAGGGTACTAGTTCCTGCGCCATGACAACGTTCACGGGGATCGTGGCCAACATGATGACGCCTCCCAAAAACAAGGCCAGCATCGAGATCCACCCTTCCGCTGCCATGAATACCCCTAGGAACGGTACGCAAGCGATGGACGATGCCACGATGACTGACCGCCCTCCGAAGCGGTCTGCGGCCGCACCTCCAACAAACGAGCCGACGGACGTGCTCAGAAAGTACACGGCCAATGCAGCGCTCGCAACCTTGAGGTTTGCCCCGCGTACTTGAACCATGTAGAGCGAGAGAAACTGAGCAAGCCCAACTTGGACTATCGAGCGCAATACAACCAAGATATAGAGCGAGAGCAACGCTCTTCTCTGCCCGAGCAGAGCGTGCCAGTCCACTGCGGACCTCGCCCGGCCGCTGGTACGGATGGGGCGAGGAACCCTCCAGAGCAACCAAGGCGCAAGCACCACCACCGGAACTGCCGCGTACCAAAGCCGCTCGAAACCAAACCATTCGATCACCGCTGTCAGATAGATGGGGCCAAAGGCGAGCCCTGCCGTTCCGACGGTAATGAACACGGCCGTGGCGATCCCTCTGCGATCCCCTCCCAGCCGGCCAGCCTGGCTTGTACTGTGTGGGTGGTACGACGCCGAGCCCATGCCACCTACAAGCAGCAATGCGACAACTGCCGCGAATCCAGGGGCAAGGCCCAGCGCAGACAGGAATACCGCCGTCACCAAAGGGCTCAGGACCGTGAAGTGTCGGTTTTGCAAGCGGTCGCTCACAAGCCCGAAAGGCAGTTGCAGCAGCGCCGACGAGAACATCCAGAACCCACCCAGCAACCCCGCTTGGGCTAGGCTCAAGCTGAAACGCTCCGCGAGAAGCGGCTGGACCGTCGGCAGCGCCGACGAGAAACAGTCAACTACGAAATGGGTGACCAGTAGCAGTAGAAACGCCTCACCGGCGCGGCGCCGGGAACTGAATCCCGCCGTCAGGACAGGCTTGATCGGGATGGAACTGGTCCGAGACTCCGCCGAGACCGGCTCAACCGCTCCGGATTCTGTCGGTTCCATGTTGTCCTTGCGAACTGGGCCGGACGAGCGGTGCGCGAGCAGCACCGTAGTAGCCCTGTCGGGTCTCGCCCCGTTTTCGCTCCACGTTTGGAGGGAGTGCGGCTAACTTGCGAGATTGTCCCAGATCCCAGTACGGAGTTCGTTCAGTCGATGCTCGGCCGCATCCCGGACATAGAGGTACTGGTCCTCTTTGGCAACTCGCTCAAGCTCGGACTCGTCGGTCATGACCTTTACGACCTTGCGGCGAATCTCCTCGTCAGTCGACTCGCGTACAAGGCGTTGATAGTGCGAGGAATCGGGCTGCAGGTCACGCAAAGCTGCCAGCGCCTCGTGCCGGATGAACCACTCGCCATCGCTGACGATGATTTCTGCCAAGACCCCTGGATTCTTGATGTCCGAGATGGAATCTTTCCGAACGTCGGGATTAGAGTGCCGCCATTTCGGGCGGAACAAATTCATGAAACCCATTTGGGAACCACCCTGCGAACGTTAGCCGAGCTTGCCTATTCGCCGTAGCTGATGCGCCAAATCTTGCGGCCGCCATCGTCGCTAACGAGCATGGAGCCGTCCCTGAGAATATGCACTCCGACCGGCCGGCCCCAGACCTCGACCTGGTCGGAGCCAAGCATCCACCCGGTAAGGAAGTTCTGCGGGCCGGACTGCGGACGACCGTCCTCGAACGGTATGAACGCTACGCTGTAGCCTGTTCTTACCGAGCGATTCCATGAGCCGTGGAATGCTAGGAACAGGCCCCCCCTGTACTCCTCTGGAAACTGGGTTGCCGTGTAGAACCTCATGTCTAGCGCGGCCACGTGTGCGCCGAGCAGCACGTCCGGGTAGAGAGTGCTTTCGACCATTTTTTTGTGGAGCTCGGCGTCGTAGGCCTTGTCTTCCTTGTGCCGAGGCTCGGCGTGTGGCCCGGTGTAGGCGTAAGGCCAGCCGTAGAACTCGCCCTCCTTGACATTGACTAGGAAATCGCTGGCAATGTCGTCACCGAGGCCGTCCCGCTCCTGCACGGCCGCCCAGATCTCCTTCGAGCCCGGGTACCATTGCAGGCCGATAATGTTGCGCAGGCCGGCCGCCACCGTCTCGTGACCGCTCCCGTCGGGGTTGTAGCGATGCAGTGCCGCGCGCACCGGATCCTCTCCAAGGGCAATGTTCGATCCCGACCCGACAGACACGTAAAGCTTCTTGCTGTCCTCGTCGAAAAGCAGCGACCGGGTCCAGTGGCCTTTTCCATGGCCCTCGTACGAGATAATCTCGTCACCAGGGCCTGCTGTCATTTCCTTCGCGCTGTACACGTATCGCTTGACCGACGTCGGCTCGGCTACATAGAGCCACTTGTCGTGGAAAGCGAGCCCGAAAGGCCGGTCAAGTCCTTCGATCAGCTTCTTCAGGCTTCCTTCGTGATGCACGTAGACAGCGCCATCCGGCTCGTTGCGCGATCCCGAGTCCGAGAACACAAGCTCGTCGCTCGGCCCGTACGTCATGAACCTAGGTCTCTTGAAATCGCCGGTGAGATATTCCTCGACCTTGAAGCCGTCGGGAACAGAAAGCATGGCCCCGGATGGCTGCTCGACGACATTCGGCCGATTCGTCGCCGACGGCGTCTCGAACGGGGCCGGAAGCCCCTTCCAGTTCACAGGCTTGCTTGGCTCCGCAACTGCTACGGCCGCCAGGGACAGCAAGGAGAGTGAGAATTTCAACCAATTCCGCATGGCTATTAGCGTAGCGGATTTCACCGGCATTGGCACGGGTAGCATGCACATTCCGGACGGGGGATCGATTCGCGGCGGCAAGAGCATATATGCTGCCCTCAGCGTAGTCACGGTCGGGCACGGCGGCACTCAGTCCCCGCGGTCCGACCCCTATTCGGCCTGGGAGCGCGGCGCGTGATCGATATCTGCGCGGTGGTTCGACGTCATATGGTGGACCTTCGGAAATTCGCATCGTCGCCGCCCCCGCAGAGCATTCGATCTCGTTCGCCTAGTAGCGGAGAGCCCACGAACGTCCGTTCGGGAGACGAGATACACGATCTCGGATCCGCCAATGCAACGCCCCTGTAAATCGTCGTCGCCAGCGTCGCAGGGCTTCATCCAGACAATTGCCAGTGCCGAATCGATTTCGGCCCCAGCCGGTCCGGCAACGGCGATCCAAACGGAACACAATGGGAAACCTGCCCCGGGCAAAGAGATGAGCGACCGTGATTCCGTTGCTGCTTTCGAGACGCCTCGGCCTTCGCACAGTCTCCGGTGACGCCAACGACGAACGTTGCGCCACGGCCCGTGTGCGGTATCGGAGGCGACGCTCAGATCATTGCGGTACCGCAACCTCGTTCGTGCGGCGGTTGGCAGGCTGTTCGGGGGCTTCCGGTGCATTGGTAGAAGGCAACCACTTCGCCAACTGGTGCTTTACGTCCCCGTAGTTTTCGTCGGACGCGAGGTTTGTCCATTCCATCGAATCTGCACCGTGGTCATAGAGCTCCTCGGTTCCATCGGCGTAGCGGATATAGCGGAAGTTCTCGGAGCGAACTGCGTGATTGTTTCGGCCGTAGGTTGTTACCGTCGGCTGCCAGGGCAGTTCTGGGTTCCGCAGCAACGGGACGAGGCTCCGCCCATCCAAGTCCGCTTGCGGGTCGAGGCCGGCGAGATCGACCAGCGTGGGGTACACATCGAGCAGGTTGACTGGTCGCGGCGATATTGCCCCGTTTCGGGTGCCTTCAGGGAGGCCCGGCGTGCCGGTCGGCGCTGCAATCAGCAGCGGAACCCGAGTCGCCTCTTCCCAAAGAGCAAACTTGCGCCAATGATGCTTCTCGCCGAGATGCCAGCCATGATCCCCCCACAAGACGATGATGGTGTTGCCTGCGTGTCCGCTCTCATCAAGCGCGTCCAGCACGATGCCGAGCATGTCATCAGCGAAGTTGATCGAGGCAAGGTAGGAGCGGACAGCTTCTTTCCACTGGCCGTGCGCGATGACGCTGGCGTGATCTCTCTCCGGCTTCGCCATCTTGACACCGGCTTGCGGCACGTCCGCGAGGTCGGCGTCGAATACCCGCGGAAGCACTACCGATTCGGCGGGAAAGCGATCCAAGTAGTTCTTGGGAACGTGCCATGGCAGATGCGGCCTGAAGATGCCGCACGCCAGGAAGAACGGCTTGTCGTGCCGTGCTTTCAGTTTTTCCGCCACCCACCCAGCCACCTTTGCGTCCGACATTTCGGCGGCTGCGACGTTCAGCGGGCCCCAATCGAACCCGCCCGTGCCCGGGATGCCGTTCGCGGGCCGGGTCGGCGGCACCGGGTCCGGCTCGCGCTGTTGCATCTTTGATGGCCAGTACTCGTTCCACGAGGGCGGGTCGGGATAGACACCGTGATAGATCTTCCCTGCTCCCCCGGCCCAGTAGCCGCCCTTCACGAATGCCTGGGGGAGCGTCACAGCGTCACGCATCGCCGGCCGCCATGCCTGCCGGTTGTTGTAGATGCCTGACTTGTACGGTGCGATGCCCGTCATCAGCGCCGCCCGCGACGGGTTACAGGACGGGGCAGCCGTGTAGGCTCGGGAGAAGAGCGTCGAACGCTTGGCTAGCCGGGCAATGTTCGGTGTCCTGGCCTGCGGATGCCCGCCCAGAGGTTCGATCCAATCGTTCAGATCGTCGACCGCAATGAACAGCACGTTGGGTGGTGCCGCTGCCAAGGCAGCAGGCACCAGCACCAGCATCAGAAATACGAGGAACCTTCTCATAGCGGTTCCATTGTAGGGTCAGTTGCTGGCCCGGCCACTGCTCCTACTACCGCGGCCGGAAATCGCGAGCGCCGCGAGTACGGTCGCCATGCAGCCGACCGGATTCAGCCAAAGGAATGCCAGCCCTGGAACGGCTCGCCTCGTCCCCCAAACCGACACCAAGCCGAAAGCAGTTCCCCAGAAAGCGCCGTCGGCCGAGACGCGTCGGAATACGAAAGCTAGCACGAACACGCCGAGCATCGGACCGTAAAAGAGCGATCCCACGATGTTCACTGCCTCGATCAACGATCCGAGCCTGCCGGCGTAAGTGGCGAACACGGCAGCGTATGCCGCCCACCCGAGCGTCGCCCAGTGCAGTGCCCGCTTGATTCCCTGCTCTCCCAGGCCGGGGCGGATGTATCGGAGGTAGTGGTCGACGACGGTCGCGGTGGCAAGCGAGTTGAGTTCGGAGGAGATCGTGGACATTGCCGCGGCGAATACTCCCGCGATGATCAGGCCGATAACGCCCGGCGGAAGGTAGGCGAGCACAAAGGTCAGGAAGATGTAGTTGGTATCGCTATAGCTTCCCGGGCCGGAATCCTTCTCGGCAAGGGCGACGGCTTCTTCTCGGACCTCGCCAAGCCGGCGTTCCGACGCCGCGAAAGCCTCCGTCTCGACCGATCCGCGGGATTCCAGCAACCGCCCGGCTGCCCCGCGCCTCTCGTCGAGAGCCTGAGAGAACCGCCCTTCGAGGCGCGCCATGGCGGCCGTCTCCGTTTGCTCGAGCCGATTCCGCTCAGCCGGATGGAATAGGAGCGGCGGTGGTTCGAACAGAAAGAAGCTGAAGACCAGCACGCCGGTCAGCAGGATGAAAAACTGCAACGGAACCTTGACTACCGCGTTGAACAGGAGGCTGATCCGGCTGTGATCTAGGGACTTAGCCGTCAGGTAGCGCTGGACTTGTGACTGGTCAGTGCCGAAGTAAGCCAGCGAAAGGAACGTCGCGCCAATCAGTCCGGACCAAAGCGTGTAGCGGCTGTTCCAATCGAATCCCGTATCGATGGCGTTCAGCTTCCCGGCCGTGCCGGCAAGATACAGGGCATCGCGAATTGATACGCCATCGGGCAGTCCGAATACTGCGCAACCGAACGCGATTACGATGCCGGCGAACATAATCGCCATCTGCAATGCGTCCGCCCACATCACTGCCCGTATGCCTCCCAGCACCGTGTATGTGGCGACGAGGATGACCATTCCGACGATCGTTGGCCACTCGGGAACCTGTAGGATGACGGACAGGACCACGGCCGGCGCATACAGGGCCAGGCCGACGCCAAGCCCTCGCTGGACCAAGAACACCCAACTCGCCAAGGTGCGCGTCTTGGCGTCGAACCGGTTCTCGAGATACTCGTAGGCGGTCCGGACGCCAGATCGGTGAAACGCCGGGGCGGCGACAGCCGCGATCAGCACCATGGCGATCGGTAGTCCGAAGTAAAACTGCACGAATCGGAGCCCGTCCACGAAGGCTTGGCTGGTGGTGCCAATGAATGTGATCGCGCTGGCCTGCGTGGCCATGATCGACAAGCCAATCACCCACCAGCGCATCTGCTTGCCGGCGGAAACGTACGAATGAACCGACCAATCTCCTCGCGAGCGCCTCAGCCCATAGCCGACGATCACGACGAATGACGCGATGAGGACTAGCCAGTCGATCAGGCTCATGAGTCGCTACCGAATATCCGGGCGAAGAGCCACAGCATCCCGATCCAAAGGGCCAGATGGATCAGAACCCCAAAGTAGATGAAGTTCCAGCGCCGAGGCGGGTCCGATGATTCCCTGCCCGCCTCGGCCCGCCGGTCGTCAGGAACGGGCGCGGATTCCATACCGATTCGGACCTGCTATTGCGAGACAAGCAGCGCTTCCGGCGCTATCAAATTGCTCGGCAGATACTCCTGCGACTCGATGTAGTCATCGAACCAGAAGGCGTCCGCGTTCCGGCCGAACATCATGATCCGCCCGATGTGACGCGGATTCGCGGCACGGTGATACCTAAACAGGATCCGGTCGTCTGTCAGGCCGAGGACTTCGATCTTGCCCGTGGCGTGGGACATCGAGAACCGCGCCCGCTTGGCCAGCCCCGACATGCTCTCCAACGCCTTGGCAAAAATCCGATAGGCCTGCTCGATCGGGACCGAATAGCTCTCGTTGCCCTCGGTAGGCCGGCATTGGAACACGTAGTAGGGCGGCACACCGATGTAGGACAGTTCGTTCATGAGATCGCTCAGGACGTTCGGGTCGTCATTGATGCCGTGGATCATCGGCGTCTGGTTGATGGTGACCACGGAGTGCTCCTGAAGGCACTGGAGTCCTTCCTTTGCCACTGGAGTGAGCTCGGCTGGATGGTTGAAGTGACACATCACGTAGATGCGCCCCGCCTCTGTCGTGGAGTAGCGCTCAAACATGGCGTGCAGCTTAGGGTCCTCGATCACGCGGTAGGGGTTGAACGCGGGCATCTTGCTGCCAATGCGAATGATCTTTACATGTGGTATCTCGCGCAGTCGGGCTATGATCGGCTCCAGCTTGGAGGTGGACATGATCAATGGATCGCCACCAGTGAGCAGCACATTCGAGATCTCGGGATGATTTCGGATGTACTCAATGCCGGCGGAAACGTCGCGCACGACTTCGTCGTTGTCGTCCATGAACAACCGCTTCCGGAAGCAAAACCGGCAATACGCACCGCACACGTCGTTGCATAGCAGGAGCGCCGTGTCGGTATACTTGTGCTCCAGTCCCGGGACCTTCGTGTAGAACTCCTCGTACGACGCGTCGAGGCGGCCCCATTCGTTGAGTTCGTTGGAATCGGGAATCACCAGGCGACGGATCGGATCGTTCGGATCGCTCCAGTCGATAAGGCTCTGGTAGTACTCATTGGTCCGGAAGACAAATCTCTCACTGACCTTGGCTCCAACGTCCCTTTCTTCCGGCGTGAGTGAGGAGATCTTGTTGACAGAGGTGATGTACTTGGGCTTTGGCACTGTAGGTTCTCGCGTGAGCTTCGTGGGTTCTTGAGAAGAGCACCGAGACGCCGAAGCCCAGAGATGATTCCAAGTCTGGAACGAACTAGCGGCAACCCAGAGTCAACAAGGGCATGCTATTGGAACAAACGGTACCGGGAATGTCAAACCCGCTGGACCGCGCGGGCATCAGGTGTGGATTCTCGAGGCTCCCCAGCGGTAGCGGCGGCATGTTGGAAGGGAAGGATTCTGTGGCAGGCAGCTGCGACTGCCGGCCGACGTCCCGACTCGCTGGATGCCAACCTGCGCCTGCGCGGCACGCCGCACGAGCGTCTCGGCTCCGCGATCAGGCACAGGCACTCTTCGCGCCGCGGGCTCGGCCCTACATCGTCTCGACAGATGCCTTGGACGGGAAATCTACGCTGCCACGTTCCTCCGACCGCCGGGCTGGATAGATAGGTGCCGGCCCGGTGCGCTCGTTCGGTTTCACTGACTGCGGGTGTCCGCAGACGCCTTGGCAACCGTCTCCGGGAATGCCATACGCTGGAAATCCGGCAAGTCGTGCATTCCCTCGAACGCCTGGTCGGCTGCGATTTTGCGCGGGCTGCTGAAGCCTTCTTCCAATGCCTTGCGGAGATAGAGGATCGACCTTTGCCAGAGCTCCACGCCCGCGTACGCTTTTGCCATGAAGTAGTAGTACTTGCCACGGTTGCCTACGGAGCGCTCCTGCAGGAGAGTCCCGAATGTGCCACGAGTCTCGAAGACGTCGGGGTCGAGCTGAAGGGCCTCGTAGTAAGCCTTCGATGCGTCCTTGTACTTCCCCCGTGCGAAGTATGACGTGCCGAGGTTGCTATAGATGGATGCCGAGTACGGCGAGACCTGCAGCGCCTTCTTGTACGAGCGGATCGCCCTGCGGTAACTGCCTTGGGCGTGGTGCACGGTGCCTACATTGTTGAGAGCCTGGCCGTATCCCTTGTCGAGCTTCAATGCTCGCTGGTACTCCTTGCGGGCGTTGTTAAGGAGCATCATCTGGTGGTACGAAATCCCAAGCTTGTTCACGAGCTTCGCTGAACTCGGTTCCAATCGGATTGCCTCCTTGTAGGTGTCTCCCGCCTCGCGGTACATTTTCCGCGCCATGTAAATGTCGCCACGCCGCTCCAGGCTGAGCTCGCGAATGTTCGGGTCAGGGCGTAGTCGATCCTTGGTGCGATCAATCAGCTGCGCTTGGACGGCAACTGGGAATGCCACCCCAATCAGCAACGTTGCCAGTACTAGCCTGCTGCCTCGCATGAGGATCCTTCGAAGCCTCATTGAACCACACCGGTCGGCCGTTGTCAGCCCCTAGTAGCGTACTCATTGCCAATCATCGCGCTGCCTGTTGCGCAACGGTCCGGAATGGCCGAGAGGAGGGCCAACGCCATCGGAAGCCGCTCTCTGCCGGAAGGCGGTGCTGCCGCACGAGGGTACAAACGAGCAGGGCAATCGAGACGCGGTGTCGCGCGCATAGGCCCACTTCGCCCTGGCACCAGGATCCCGCCGTCCTCCAGCCGGCATTTGGCCTTGTACCAATTGCTCGGGAACGTAGGGCGTGGCTCGGCAGGATCAATCGGTCCGATCCGAGCGTCCCTTCACTCGACACACGGCTTGTCCATTTCCTCCTGGGAAACCGCCACATCCTTCATCCGTTCGAGTCCTGCAATTGCGGGCGCCCGCCGTACCCGGGCTGGAACCTGCCTGCGACACTGGAACCGCCTGTCTCCTACTCGCTCAGTCTCTTCCACATTGCGGCAAGTTCCTCGATCCCTAGCTGCTGCGCTCTAAGGCCAGCACAACGGTCAATCGCGAGACGCCCGAGAGGGTAATGTCCGGCAAGATTGTTCCGCAGCGTCTTGCGCGGGCTCCGGAAGCACGCTCCTAGGAACGAGAGCAGTCCGTCAGGCGGCGAGTCCCGCCGCATCACGAACCGCACGACGGCCGACCGAACCTTGGGCGGCGGCGTGAACGCTCCGGGCTCTACCCTAAGAAGCTTGGTCGGATCGCTGTGCAGCTGGCAGAGGCAACTCAGGTAGCCGAACGACTTTGCACCGGGCTTAGCAACGGTACGATCTGCAACCTCCTCCTGCATTAGGAACGTAGCGGATCGCATCAGGTGATTTGCCGCAAATACCGACCGCAGTATCGGCGACGTAATGTAATACGGTAGGTTTCCAGTCACAACACATTGACTAGAAATAGTGTGCTTGAAGAGACGACTTAGATCGACATCTAGTATGTCCCCTCGAATGACTTCTAGGTTTGCCGGGTGTTCGCAGCGTTCCGCTAGTTCGGCTGCGAGCCGGATGTCGAGTTCGACCGCTACCACATCGCGAGCAGATCGCACCAAATAGCGCGTTAGGGCCCCGTAACCGGGCCCGATCTCGACTACGGTATCCCCGGCGGATGCTGCTGCGGCGGCAATCCGCTCAAGCACCGAAAGATCGGTGAGAAAGTGTTGGCCCAGCTTCGGGCGACGCCGCATGATCCTGAGTGTAGCTGTCCATCAGCCTGCGAGCGTCAAGAGCCTCGAGAGAGATTCCGCAGCGCTGCGGTAGACTGGAATTCTTGACCGGGCACTGATGCCCGAGCTTGCCCTTAGAATGCCCTCTTCGCCGGAAGCTCCCAATGAATGCGCGCACGAGGTGTCTGTCGAAATTCCGTGGGATGCCGTCGAAAAAGAGCGTAGGCTTCTCGTGTCGAACGCTGCGAAAACAGCAGTCGTGCCGGGATTTCGAAGAGGCAGGGTTCCGGCAACAGTGCTGAATCGGCACTACGAGGGAGAAATCCTCGACTCCCTCAAGGAGGGGCTCATTCCCCAATATCTAGTCGAGGAGGTTTCCAAGCGCGACGTGCAGGTGGCCTTCGGACCTGTTCTCGGACCTGTTCGGTTTGTGGAGGGCGAGCCGCTCAAAGCGACCGCGGTGTTCGAGGTGTTCCCTGAATTCGAACTCGGGGAATATCGACGCTTGAGGTTCCCCGCGGCCGACGTGGAGGTCACAGACCAGATGGTGGACGACTATCTGGAGACTCTCCGCGAGCGCCATGCCTCGTACCAGAACCTGGACCCACGCCCCCTGGTGGACGGAGACATCGCTGTCGCGTCGATCAAGGGATTCGCGGACGGAGACAGTCAGATCGTCGATCAGAAGGACGCCCAGTTTGAGATCGGCCACGAGGACACTCTGGAACCGATCTCGGACGCGCTGCGCGGAAGCCTGCCGGGCGACACGCTGGAGTTCGAAATCACCTACCCGGACGACCATAGCGGCAGCGTCGTGGCGGGCAAGACTGTGCAGTTCCAGGCCGAGGTCACGGGCCTTCAGAAACGCGAACTGCCTGATCTGGACGACGAATTCGCCACGGATGTCGACAATAGCATCGAGACGCTGGACGATCTCAAAGCCGGGATTCGCAAGCAGATGGAAGCGGCCTACCAGGAATCCGCGAACCGGGCCGTCCGTCAAGAGGCAATTACCCAGCTCGCCAAGGCCCACCCGATGCCGCTGCCGCCGTATTACTTCGCGAGACGGGTCCTGTCTGCGCTCGAAGAGGCCAGGGAGCAGGCCGGAATCGAGCCCGAAGACACCTTGCCCGATCGAGAGTCGGCTCTGGTGCATGCGATCGAGGAGGTTCGCGTCCGAGCCGAGCAAGTACTCGATCGCATCGCGTCGGTGGAAGGCATGTCTATCTCCAATGCCGAAGTCGAGCAGGAGATCCTGAGATACGCGGAATCGGAGCAGATCACACCCGAACGCGCAAAGAGGGACTTGGACGAGAACGGTGCGCTCGGAAGCTGGCGGATTAGCACGCTACGGGCCAAGGCCCTCCAATTCGTGATTGACGAGGCGGAGCGATACGATCCGTCGGAAACTGAGGAGCCGGTCGCTGACGGCAAATCGGATTCGGCCGCCGACGGGGTCGAGTAAGGATCGGACATGTCCAGGAAGATGGAGCATCACGCCAACCTCGTGCCGATGGTCGTTGAGCAGACCAGTCGTGGCGAGAGGGCGTACGACATATTTTCTCGGCTTCTGCGAGACAACATCATCTTCGTCGGCTATCCCATCGACGACTCAATTGCGAACTTGATCACAGCCCAGTTGTTGTTTCTGGAAGCCGAGAATCCGGAACGGGACATCTGGCTGTACATCAACTCCCCAGGCGGGTCGATTACCGCCGGCCTGGCGATTTACGACACCATGCAATTCGTCAAACCCGATATCACCACGGTGTGCCTCGGCCAAGCGGCTTCGATGGCGGCCGTGCTCATGGCCGCGGGAGCCAAGGGGAAGCGCTATGCTCTGCCAAATTCCCGTTTCCTACTGCACCAGCCCTCGCTGTCGGGCCTCGCCGGGCAGGCGACCGACATCGACATCCACGCCCGCGAGATCCTCCGGCTGCGTCAGAGTCTCAACGCGCTGCTCGCCAGCCACACAGGTCAGGGCGTCGACAAGATCGAGAGCGACATCGAGCGAGATTTCATCCTCGAGGCGACTCAGGCGAGGGACTACGGCTTGATCGACGAGATCATCACCAGCAAGTAGCCCCCGCCTTCGCCCTCCGTTCGCCGGACCGGCCCGGGATGCGATCGATCGCCCCAGGCACGATTCTGATAACCTACCCCGCATGAAAGTCTGGCACGTAACCCACTACGGCGAACCCGAAGAAATGACCTTGTCGGAAGTCGATCCGCCGTCTCCGGCGACGGGTGAGGTGTTGATCCGCAACCGGGCTTGCGGACTTAACTTCTTCGATTTGCTGCAGTGCCAGGGCAAGTATCAGACGCGGCCTTCATTTCCGTTCACGATCGGCGCGGAAGTGTCGGGCACCATTGCCGCGATCGGCTCGGGTGTCAAGAGCCGTAGCGTGGGACAGCGCGTCGCTTCCCTGCCCCGTGGCGGGGGATTCTCCGAATACACGGTCGTGAAAGCCTCGCGTGCGTTCCCGATCCCGGATTCGATGTCTTTCGAGCAGGCCGCTGCCATGCCAGTCGTGTACCAGACCTCTCTATTTGCGCTCGACTACAGGGGCAAGCTACGAGCTGGCGAATGGCTGCTCGTCCACGCCGGCGCGAGCGGCGTGGGGACTGCCGCAATTCAGCTTGGCAAGGCGATGGGGGCTCGCGTGATTGCCACGGCTGGAAGCGCGGAAAAGCTGGAGTTCTGCACTCAGCAAGGCGCCGATCATGTCCTCAGCTACCGAGATGCCGGCTGGGTGGATGCCGTGAAGGGAATTTGCGGGAGGTTCGGGGCGGACGTGATCTACGATCCCGTCGGAGGCGACGTGTTCGACCTTTCGACCAAAGTGATCGCGCCCGACGGCAGATTGCTGGTCATAGGTTTCACCAGCGGCCGGATCCCGTCGCTCGCCGCGAACCGGGCCCTCCTGAAGAACATGTCACTCGTCGGCGTCTTCTGGGGCCGTCACTGCGATGAGACCCCGGGATACATGGAATCGCTGCATGATCAACTGGTGGCCATGTTCAGCTCGGGAGCCATAAGCCCGCCCGTCGGAGCCACGTATCCGTTCGAGTCCGCTCCGCAAGGAATCCGCGACCTGGCCAACCGCAAGATTAGCGGAAAAGCCATCCTGACGATTCGCTGATCCAGTCACTTGCGCTCTAGTAGCTCACCGTGATCGGAACTGGGGTAAAGCAAAGCACGAAGACCCCGAGCAGAAGCAGCGCAACCCTTCTTCTGGCCGATCCAAGCGGCAGGGAGTCCTGGAGGGTGGGCGGGTGCCTGATGCCCATGAAGAACAGAAGGACTAGCAGCACCAGGTACTGCCGGCTGAATACCAAGCAGACTGCCCCCAGGGTTGCGAACGTGGCCCAAGCCAATGAGCGGCTGCGCCGCCCGAACACGGCGTACGACACGTGTCCGCCGTCGAGCTGGCCAATGGGCAGCAGATTGAGGGCCGTCACGAATAGCCCGACCCAGCCCGCCAACGCTACATCGTTGATCATGAGCACCGTACCTTCGGGAGCCGCGCCGAACAGGAGTCTCTCGAATGCCTGGAACAGAAGCGGATCGCCCAACATGAGCCCGGAGGCGTCTTCCTGAATCGGCACGCGCTCGGACATCATCATGCCTACGAAGCTGATAGGGACAGCTAGTACCATTCCCGCCAGAGGGCCGGCAGCAGCGATGTCGAACAGGGCCCTGCGGTTCGGGATGAACGGCGACATCCGGATGACGGCGCCCATCGTTCCGAAGAAGAAGAACGGCGCCGGAATAAAGTACGGCAGAGTCGCTGGGACCATGTAGTATCTGGCTGCATAGTAGTGGCCGAACTCGTGGGCGGTGAGAATGGCCATCACGCACGCCGAATACAGCGGCGACCAGACGTAGGCGGTCGACAGAATTGTGGCGGCAAACAACGCTAGGTGCAGCCAGAGACGGCGGCTGTAACGTTTCGCCCTGGTCCGGTACAGCTGCTCGTAGGTCTCCTGCCCGTCGAGTGGAGCCCATGTGCGCCGCTCGCCCGGCGGAAGAGAATCCGAATCTTGGGCCGGACCCGGATCGCCAGGCGCGCGAGGCTCGTGATCGCGATCAGGCGGCAGCCATTCCGGGCCTTCAGACCCGTAGCGGGAATCGGAGGGCAAGCGGCGGACCCGATTCAGGCTGCAGCCGAACTGCGTGAGTCGAGAATGCTCAGCCAGCCATAGCGGTCGTCCTGGGTGCCCGCGGTGACGGCGAGGAACTGGGACTGAATGTGATTCGTGATCGGCCCTCGCCTGCCGCTGCCTACCTCGATTCGGTCCACGGAACGGATCGGGGTCACCTCGGCGGCGGTGCCCGTGAAGAAGAGCTCGTCCGCGATGTAAAGCCATTCGCGCGGGATCGCCTGCTCCTTCAAGGTGTAGCCCAGGTCGGTGGCTATTCGGATGACTGAATCGCGCGTAATGCCGGGCAGCACCGACGTGCCCAGTGGAGGCGTGTAGATAATGTCGTCCCGGATCAGAAAGATGTTCTCCCCGCTTCCCTCGGAAACGTAGCCGGCTGAGTCCAGCGCAATTCCTTCGGTGTAGCCGTGTAGGTTCGCCTCCATGAGGATCAGCTGCGAATTCATGTAGTTCGCCGCAACCTTCGCAATTGCGGGAAGCGTGTTCGGGGCGATCCGAGTCCAAGAGGACACGCAGACATCGACTCCTTCTTCCAGTGCCTCCGATCCGAGGTACCGGCCCCACTTCCAGCAAGCGATGTAGAACTCGACCGGATTGTCCAGGGAACGCACCCCGACATCGCCGTATCCGCGGAACGCGATTGGGCGGATGTAGCAAGACGACAGGCCGTTGACGGTCGCAACGTCCTTGCAGGCCTGCTCGATCTCCTCTCGCGAGAATCCCAGATCCGAAATCCGATAGATCTTGGCTGAGTCGAACATCCTCCGCACGTGCTCCGAAAGCCGGAAGATGCCGGGGCCGCGCTGCGTGTCGTAGCAGCGGATCCCCTCAAACACACTTGTGCCGTAGTGGAGAGCGTGCGTCAGCACATGCACCTTGGCATCGTCCCAAGCGATAAATTCGCCGTTGTGCCAGATCTTGGCGGTCGGCTCGATCATAAGAGCTACCAATATCCCCTACAACTAGTATTGCATCCAAGCCGCCGAGTTGCCGGCCCGGAACGCCCCGCGCGAGGCGAACCGCGAAAGGCGCCCGCCACCCCCTGGCGCTTGCGAAGACAGGCTGCGAAGGCAGCGTGCGAATGCGGCTCCCATCCCGCTCGATGGGAAGGCTTACACTGAATCGCTAATGAGCCTCATTCGCCCCCGGCTGTTCCTTGTGGACACGTTCGGGCTGATCTTCAGGGCCTACTACGGACGAGCCCGCGCAGCGGTCCCGGGCCTGCGAACCTCCAACGGGCTGCCCACGGAGGCAATCTACGTATTCAACAACATGCTCAGGCGCATGCTCGAGGACTACGGTCCGGACTATGTTGCCGCAGTCTGGGAAGGTCACGGACCGACTTTCCGCGAGAGGATCTATCCAGACTACAAGGCGAACCGGGATCAGATGCCCGAGGACCTCGCCGCCCAGCTTCCGTACATCAAGAGGCTCCTCCAGGCATGGAACGTCCAGGTCCTCTCCGAGAACGGATACGAAGCGGACGACACCATAGGCCTGCTTGCGGGCCAAGCCGCTAACCTCGACGTGGAGGTATGGGTAGTCTCATCGGACAAGGACCTGATGCAGTTGGTACGCGATGGCGTGGTGATGCTGAATCCGATGAAGGACGAGCGGTACCAGGACGCTGAGGTCGAAGCGTACCTCGGAGTCAAGCCGAGCCACGTTGCCGACTTCCTCGCACTGAAAGGCGATTCCGTGGACAACATCCCCGGCGCACCGGGGATTGGCGACAAGGGCGCGAAGCAACTCATCGACGCCTACGGTGACATCGAGGGAATCATCGGGCACGCGGACGAGGTCAGAAGAAAGGCCTACCGGGAGAGCTTGCAAAACAATGCCGAGCTCATCAGGCTGAGCAAGCGGCTGGCCTCACTCGACATCAGTGGAAGCATCCAACTGGACCTGGCTGCCGTCAAGCACACAAAGCCCGACAACGGACAACTCCTGGAAATGTACCGGGAGCTCGAGTTCAAGAGCCTGGCGAGCCAACTTGAGGGCAGCATCGGGCAGCCCGCGACGGACTCTACCGTGCGGACGTTCCAGTCAGCCGAACAGCTGGCGGCATGGCTGGACAGCTCCAGCGAACCGGTTGCCATTGCGATGCTGGATTCGGCCAACATCAACTCCGGTGGCAATGATGCGGAGGGCCTCGGGCTCTGCATCGAGGCGGACGAGTCGTGGCGACTGCCCCCAGACCTCGTGCCATATGCCAAAGGATTGCTGGAATCCAGTGGCAGGAAGATCTGGGTCCACGACCTGAAGTCCGCGATTCACGCCTGTTGCAAGATCGGGACCGATCTTGCCGGCGCTGAGGACGACACGATGCTCATGGCGTTCCTGGTGGACTCCAGCCGCGTGAACTACACGCTGCCGAAGACGGTCGAGCGCAAGCTCGGCACCCACTGGAAACCAGATGTCGCGGTTGCCGCTAGCCAGACCCGCACCCTGCGCGAGCAGCTTTGCAAGGACCTAGACGCGATGGAGCTGCGCGACCTCTACGAGTCAGTCGAGTTGCCGCTTGCACCAGTGCTTGCCCGGATGGAATCTGCGGGCGTACTGCTGGACCCGTCCGTGCTAGCGGAACTCTCGTCTAGGCTCGCGCACAACATCGAACAACTGAGCCGTGAAATTCACGAACTCGCCGGACGGGAATTCAACATCGGCTCGCCAAAGCAGCTGGGCGAGGTGCTCTATCAGGAGCTGGGCTTGCCGCAGCCGCCCAAGCGCGGCAAGACCAAAACGCCGTCGACGGCTTCCGACGTGCTCGAGGGACTGGCAAGCCGTCACCCGATTGCGACCAAGGTCCTCGACTGGCGCCAGCACTCGAAGCTCAAGAACACCTACGTTGACGTGCTTCCGGAACTCGTGGGCGCTGACAAGAGGCTGCACACGACCTTCAACCCGACGGGGTCGGCGACAGGCCGACTTTCCTCGCTGAATCCGAACCTACAGAACATCCCTGCCCGAACCGAGCTCGGCCGAGAGATACGCAAGGCGTTCGTCGCCCGGCCCGGATGGTGCCTGATCGCGGCAGACTATTCGCAAATCGAGCTCCGCGTGCTGGCGCACATGTCGGGGGACCCGAAGCTGGTGGAGGCGTTTCGTAGCGGCGAGGACATCCACACAAGGACGGCCTCGGAAGTTCTCGGCATCGACCCCGGGCTCGTAGGCCCGGACGAGCGTTACAGGGCAAAGGCTGTGAACTTCGGCATCATTTACGGGTTGAGCGCGTTCGGACTGGCGAAGCAGCTCAAGATTCCGCAGAAGAGCGCGCGGTCGTACATCGACCTCTACTTCGAGCGGTACGGCACGATCAAGAACTTCCTAGACGAAATCGTCGAGCAAACCAGGAACTCCGGATACAGCCGCACTTTGTTCGGACGCCGGAGGCCGGTGCCGGATCTGGATAGCAGGAACGCAGGCGCCAGGGCACTCGCAAGTCGAATCGCACAGAATTCTCCCATTCAAGGCACAGCGGCGGATTTGATCAAGAAGGCGATGGTTGCGACAGATGCCTCGCTCCGCCAAGGCAGATTTCGGGCACGCATGCTTCTCCAAGTCCATGACGAATTGCTGATCGAAGCGCCCGAGGGGGAGACTGCCCGGGTCAGCACCCTCGTCAAGAGGGAAATGGAGGCTGCGGCCAACTTGGACGTGCCACTCGTCGCCGATATCAAGATCGGCCCGAACTGGCGCGACATGCGGCGTAGCCAGTAAGGGGTCCGCGACGTTCGCCGACACCGGCTGCCGAGGCAGCGTTGATCCCCGGAAGTATGCTGCGAGCAGCCTAACGGTAGGCTCGGGTGACCCACTCAGCGACCACGCAAGGCTTAGTCGATCCCTCAAGCTCGACGTTGACCAGCCATACAGTCTGGACGCCCCAATCGTGCTCGTCTATCGCCTGCGGCACGATGTGTCCCCGGATTCGGCTCCCTGCCGGCACAGGAGCCGGGAACCGCACTCGATTCAATCCGTAGTTGATGCCGTGCTTGAACTGACCCGCGACCTTGACTGTTCCCATCATGATGGGAGCGAGCATCGAGAGGCTCAGGAACCCGTGCCCGATCGTGGTCTTGAACGGCGATTCGGTTTCGGCTCGCTCGACATCGACGTGGATCCACTGGTGATCCTCAGTCGCGTCCGCAAAGTTGTCGATGCGATCTTGAGAGATCACGAACCAGTCGCTGACCGCGATCTCTTGTCCGACATTGGCCCTCAGCTCCTCGACAGGTACTTGCTTCGGCATGACTCCGAGTTTACAAGATTGGCGCTGCAAGGGGCTTCCCCGAAACGTCGGAGGCGCCGGCAAGGGGTTTGCCAGCCTGCATCTCGGCAACTCAGAGGTCGTTGACCTCGTTGCCGCCAATCATGTACCAGAGGGCCACAATGACAAGCACTGCTCCGTTGATGCTCAGTACGTTGCTCGCACCGATCTTCTCCGCTGCAAAGCCGCAAGTGACGTTGCTAAGCGGCATCACGCCTCGGAACGCCGTATTGTGGACGCTCATGATCCTCCCGCGCATCTCCTCGGGAACGTTCAGCTGGACGAGCGATGTCACCATCGTGAACACGGCCAGAATCGCCCCGCCGCAGAAGAACAAAAGGCCTGTGGCAAGCCACAGCCACTGCGCAAGCGCGAACCCGACGATCGTCACGCCTAGAAAGACCTGCATGATCAGCGAGCTTCGGCCCTTTTTCGGGGCGTTGCCCAGACGCGCGACATTGAGCGCTCCAATCACGGCTCCGGCTCCCAGCACGGCTCCCATCGAGCCGAATCCTCCAGCGTCGAGGCCGTAGACATCCCTGGCAAACACTGGCAGCAATAGTGCGATCGGCACTCCGCAAAAGGCGGTCACGACCGCGAGCAGCATCAGTGATCGCAGGGTCGAGCTTGCATGGATCGCACGGAAGCCTTCCAGCAAGCTGCGAAACATGTTTTTCTGGCCCGGCCTTGGCACGAACGGGATGCGCAGAAGCAGCAGCGAAACGATCACGGCGAGGAAGCTCAGGGCGTTGACAAAGAAGCACATGGCCGGGCCGAGAAACTTGAACACGGCTCCCCCGATAGGCCGCCCCAACGTTCCGGCTAGATTGAACTGGATCGACAGCAGCGCGATTGCGTTGGGCAGGTGCCTCTTGGGAACCAGCGAGGGGATCAGTGCCTGGTAGGCGGGCCCGCCAAAGGCCTGCCCCAGGCCGGCCACGAATGCAGCGACGAGAATGTGCCAGATCTCGATGGAATCCAGAGAGAATAGAATCGCCAGTCCCAGAGCCGCGCTCATCTGCATGACCTGCGAGCCGATCAGCAGGTACCGGCGATCCATCCGGTCCGCCAGCACACCGCCCACGACCGAGAACATCAGAATGGGCAAGCCGTTGAGAAACGCCGTCAAGCCGAGCAGGCTCTCCGAACTCGTCCGCTCGTAGACGTACCAGCTCTCTGCGACCTGAGCGACGAAGAATCCTGTTGTCGAGGTGAAGGCCCCGCACCAGAGCCAGCGGAAGTTCCGGTAACGGAATGATCGAAATGTTCGGGCGGCCAGACCGACTTTGCGATTCGTGCGGGTTGGATCCATCAGCCGCCCCGACGACACCGCGGATCGCGGTAACGGCCCCAGGGCGCCGGAACCTTATCTTCCCACAGCGCAAGGGGGTTGCCATCGGACTCCGCGCCCGTTCTGAGAGCATGAATCGGAGGGATCCGCTCCTTCCTCGCAGCGGGCCTCCCCACTTGAGAGTGCGATAATGCGTTGCCGTCGATTCTGGCCGACTGTGACGCGGTCAACGCCGCTGTCGCATCTTTTCTACCCGCAGATCAACACATGGAAGACTCCCAATTGCAACAGCAAGTTGGACATCCGAAGGGCTTGTACGTGCTCTTCGCCTCGGAGGCATGGGAGCGATTCAGCTTCTATTCGATGCTCGCCCTGTTCACGCTCTACCTGCGTGATCCGGCCGACGGTTTCGGCTGGTCCGAGGCGGAAGCCATCAGACTGTACTCGTGGTATCTCACGTTCGTCTATGCAAGCCCGTTGATCGGCGGGTTGCTCGCAGACCGGTATCTCGGATACCTCCGGACCACGCTGATCGGAGGAGTTTTCTTCATAGCGGGCCACCTGCTGCTGTCATTCCATTCACTGACGATCGTGTACGTCGCCCTAGCCTGCCTAGTCGTCGGAAACGGGCTCTTCAAGCCGAACGTTTCGACGATGGTCGGAAACCTATACCCCGATGGCAGCCCGTTGAAGGATCAGGCATTCGTCATCTTTTACTTCGGGATCAATGTCGGTGCGTTCGTGGCGCCCGTCGTTATGGAAATAGTGAAGCAGCAGGCAGGCTACCATCCCGCTTTTGCCGTTGCGGCATTCGGAATGGTGATCTCCGTCGTCACGCTGTACGTTTTCAGAAGTTACGTGACACAGGCGGACGCACCGGTTCAGCGGTCCGAGGGCTCGCGAGCGAGGAGCGAACTGGACCACGTGCCCGATTCGCGGCGTGTCGGAGCGCTGCTTGTCGTCTTCGCGATCGTCGTCGTCTTCTGGATGGCCTTCCACCAGAATGGCTCCACGCTCACGTACTGGGCCGACGACAACACTGACTGGAACGTGTCCGGCACGATCGCGAACGCAATCAATCCCGCGTGGATCCTCATCCTCTCGTTCCCTCTCGTGGCGATATGGGGCTACCTGGGCAGGCGCGGCAAGGAGCCATCGACGCCGGTCAAGATGACCTTCGGCATGCTTCTCACCGGGATTTCGTTCTTCGTGCTCTACTGGGCTGCCTTGGTTGGCGAGGCATCCGTGACAGGTCCGGACCCGTACGACTATCAAGTGTCCCCGGCTTGGCTCATAGCCTCGTACGGCATCGTCACGCTCGGCGAGCTGCTGCTCTCTCCGATGGGCTTGTCACTGGTCTCCAAGGTCGCCCCGTTCCGTCTCCGCGGCATGATGATGGGCGGCTGGTTCGTCGCCACTGCGGTCGGCAACAAGCTGACGGCCATTGGCGTCTACTGGACTCGCTGGCCGCATTCGACGTTCTTCGCGGTTCTCGGCCTGATGTGCGTTGCGGTCGCCGGCGTCCTGGCTGTTTTGCTCAAGCCCCTGAAGAAGGCCATGCCTGGCGTCTGACCGCGCGAGACCGAGGATTCGAGGCGGATAGATGCGGTCCAGCCGCCATGGTTCCAGCCCAAAGCAGACGGCGAGAGCGGACCGTCGGTTGATTCCCGGCGTGGTGCCAGGCACGGTCCAGATCCGATTGAGGCATGACTCGGCAGCTGAACGTTTCAATCGCTGGATGCGAGACGAAGGCCCCCATATCAAAGGGTCAAGAGGCCGTGGAGAGGCCTCTGTCTTGTGCTAATATGACTGTTGCATGGGGGTTGCTGAAGCAGCGCCCTGCGTCGCGGGGGCGTAGTTCAGTTGGTTAGAACGCCGGCCTGTCACGCCGGAGGTCGCGAGTTCGAGTCTCGTCGCTCCCGCCATTCCATGCCGCGTCCATTGCGAATGTGCAAGGTCCGTCTTCTGGAGTAGGAGCTTTCGGAGTCCCGTGCAAAGAAACGTCATCAAAGCCACGCTGCAAACAGGCGGCACAGTGTTGGGGACCTGCATCACGGACTGCCTCAATCCAGAGATCGTCATCGCTATTCAAGCGGCGGGCTTGGACTTCTTCTTCATCGACAGCGAGCACGCTCGGACGACTTTCGATGATGTCCAGGGCTTTGTCCGCGTAGCGAAGTCCACCGGAGTCGTGCCGTTGGTCCGGGTCCCCCAGTCCGAGTACTTCTTCCTGGCCCGAATGCTTGACGTCGGAGCGATGGGCGTCATCAACCCACGCACCGAGTCGGTTGACGAGGTGCGCAAGATCGTCGCAGCGATGAAGTTCCCTCCGTACGGTCGCCGCGGCTATGGCCTTCGCAGCATCGTGACAGACCTGGATTTCCATGGAGCCGCCGCCGAGATGGAGTCCGCCAACCGCGAGTCCATGGTGATCGTTCAGATGGAAACGCAGGGCTGCGTCGACGCGATCGAGGAAATCGTGGCAGTCGACGGGGTGGATGCCACCATGGTCGGCCCGTTCGATCTCTCGGTGTCGCTTGGGATTCCCGGTGACTTCGAACACCCAAGATTCTGGTCAGCATTTGATCGCATGGTCGAAGCCTGCAATCAGGTCGGGGTAGCACCCGGAGTTCACTTTGGCAACACCAAGATGTTGCAGCGAGCTCGCGACCACGGTGCCCGCTTTTTGGTTTGCGGTACGGACATGTCCGTGTTGCTCAGCGGGTTCCGAGCCATGCGATCCGAAATGGACGCATCGGCAGCTCAAGCCGCAACGGCCGGCAAGGCCGGCGGCTACATGTGAGCTTCTTATGTCCTAGATACGCAGGCTGCTCGAAGGGCGGCCCCCGGAGCAATGCGAGGTGAGACCGTGAAACCCGTTCGATGGGGGATTCTCAGCACCGCGAAGATCGGTCTGCTAAAGGTGATTCCAGCCATGCAGCGGTCGGCTGCATGCGATATCGTCGCCATTGCATCGCGTGACGCGGGCAGAGCCGCAAAAGCGGCCGATTCACTCGGCATTCCGAAGGCATACGGCTCGTACGAAGAATTGCTGGCGGACTCGGATGTCGAGGCCGTCTACAACCCACTGCCCAACCACTTGCACGTGCCCCTGTCGATCGCAGCGGCCGAAGCGGGCAAACACGTGCTGTGCGAGAAGCCGATCTCTCTGGACGCCGAGGAGGCGCAGACGCTGATCGAGGCGCGTGACGCCACCGGAGTGCTCATTCAAGAAGCGTTCATGGTCCGGTACCACCCGCAGTGGCTACGCGTGCGCAGCCTTGTCCGATCCGGGAGAATCGGCGATCTCCGTTCCATCCAAGGCTTTTTCAGTTACAACAATCGAGACCCGCAGAACATCCGCAACATCGCCGCCATCGGCGGCGGAGGACTCTACGATATCGGCTGCTACCCCATCACTGGCTCGCGGTTTCTGTTCGACGACGAGCCAACGCGTGTTGTGAGCCTGATCGATCGTGACCCGGACTGGGGAATAGATCGCCTGACATCAGCAATTCTCGACTTCCCCAGTGGACATGCCTCGTTTACTTGCTCCACCCAACTCTCGCCGTTCCAACGCATGCAGGTTTTCGGGACAGAAGGGCGCATCGAGATTGAGATACCGTTCAACGCCCCGCCGGACAAGCCGTGCCGAGTCTTCCTGGACGACGGGAGCCAGCTCGGAAACGCCGGGGTTGTCGTCGAAGAGCTTCCGGTCACCGACCAGTACACGGCCCAAGGGGATGTCGTATCGCACGCCATCCGGACCGGTGAGCCCCTCGAATTCCCGCTGGAAAACGCCGTCCAAGGAATGCGGATCATCGACGCAGTCTTCCGATCCGCCACGAGCGGCAACTGGGAAAAGCCCTGAGTTCGTCGGAGAGGCCGTCACCGTACCAGGACAATCTCGGCCAGGTCCCGGTCGAGATGCACGCAGAAGCCGCCGTCTCTGGGATGAACCCACACTCCCTGCTCCTGACCAACATTCGGAAACTCGTCGACCGTCCTGTAGACCGTTCCGCCGGTGTCCTCGACCTCCGGACTGAGCGGCCCGATGTGGATGTGGGCGTGACACTGCGTGCGAAAGTAGTGGCTGTTCTGGGCGAGCCCCCAACGCCCCGGGAATAGTTCTTCGGCCCTCTTTGCTGCCCGGAGCCAGAGCCTCGCGCGAAGCGATTCCGACAAATCGGAGGTCGACTGGTATCCGGCGTCGTGCGCTTTCGGAAGGGCCAGGTACCTGTTGGGCTTGTGAGGATTGATGTCCTTCAAGAAATAGATCTCGTCCCGTTCCTTCTGGGCTGTTCCGCATAAACTGCAGACCCTGCTCGACATGCTTCCTGAATCAGCGTGATCGCACGGGCAGTCGACGATGGGCATCGGAACCAGCGGAACGAGGCTCCAGCAGGCCAGAACTGCGATGCCCAGCAGGCGCAACCGACGGAGATTAGGCGAGTGCACCGCTAGGTTCTTCACGGTACCGGCCTCCAAGCGTCTTGTCGTAGCAACGCAGCAGGAAGGAGTCGGTCATGCCGGCGATGTAGTCGCACACCAGCTGAGGCAAGGGCTCGTTCCCCAGTTGCTCGACATGACTGTCTGGCAGCGATTCGGGATGCGCCATGTAGTAGCGAAACAATTCGCTCAGCTTTTCAGCGCAACGGCTCGCTACGCGTCGCGTGCCCATGGCGTTGTAATAGGACTCGGTTAGGACAGACCGAATCTCGCGCAGTGTCTCGACGGTGGACTCCACGGGGCTGGCGATACGCCCGGGCAGGTATCGGATGTCTTCCCAATCCTTGGCGCCTGATGCCTCAGCTGCGGACCGGATCCCTTCGATAAAGCCGCGCACGAGCCTACCCATGAGTCGGCGTTGGATTTCCCTCACGGCGCGCCGATCGCTGGAATCCGGGTAGGCCGCTCGCACTTGGGTCGCGAGTTCGGCGAATGCGGGAACCCGCTCGCTGATAGCGTCTTGGGCGAGGAAGCCGCCGTCCACAGCGTCTTCCAGATCGGCATTCAGGTAGGCGACTTCGTCCGCGGCATCAATAATCTGCGCCTCTAACAGCGGCCGCAAGCTCGGAAGGTATTCCCGATGGCGTGGCTCATCGGGGTCGAGCTCGCGCGAATGCTTGATCAAGCCCTCTCTTACTTCGAATGTCAGGTTCAGGCCGCGGAACGCGGCATATCTACGCTCGAAGTGTTCCACGATGCGCAGTGCATGAAGGTTGTGGTCAAAGCAGGAACCATGGCGGCGCATCTCGTTGTTAAGAGCAGCCTCGCCGGTATGTCCGAAGGCCGGGTGTCCCAGGTCGTGTCCTAGCGCCAGCGCTTCAGCGAGGTCGACGTTGAGCGCCAGGGCGCTCGCCACGGTGCGCGCTACTTGCGAGACCTCGATGGTGTGAGTCAGGCGCGTCCGGGAGTGCTGAGAATCCGGTAGCGTGGTGACCTGCGTCTTGCCAGCAAGCCGCCGGAACGCTCGAGAGTGGATGATCCGGTCGCGATCATGCTGAAACGGGTTGCGAAATGTGTCGGAGTCTTGGGGCTCGTGATGCTTGCGCAGGCGTGACCGCTCGGTCGGGAACCGCAATCTAGCAGTCATTGCACTGCCGGCGCTTAGCTGCCCTCGCCCAATGTCTCCATCAGGGCCGCGGCCATGGCACTAGCCGGACCGTTCTCCGCCTGAATTGCGCTAAGGATGTCCCGAGCCTGCTGGGGATCACTTCCAATATAGGTCCGCGCCATCTCGATCGAGGCCAAGTCCCGAGACACGGTGCGGGTAGGGTGGTCGACGAGCTCTCGAAACTGTTCACGAGCCGCCTCGGGCTCGCCCTGGGCCAACAGCAACGCGCCAAGCGCCAGGCGGGCCAAAGCCGGGTATTCGTCTCCCGTCCCGCGCACGGCCTGTTCGAAATGAGACTGTGCCTCGGCAATATTGCCCTGCTCTCGATCCAAGAGACCGGAATAGTAGGACGCCCCTGCACCGGCGGCAGTGCTGGAATAGTCCAAGATGATCGCGTCGAGGGCGCGCGTTACTCCGTCGATCCGCTCGGCCTCGTTGGAGAAGGTCTTGATGCCTGGCCGTTCTTCGACGCTCACTACGCCATGGAACGATTCAATCGCGTCCTGCAGTGCCGCATGGGACGCGGAGTGCCTTTGGGTGGCGTAGGTCCAATACCCGACTCCGCCTACCAGCAGCACCACGATTGCTACGCCGCCTGCTACAAACTGGTTGCGGTGCCCGGAGACGTACTCTACTTGATGGGTGACCTCCTCGACGAACCGATCACGCTTCAGATCCTTGCGACGAATCCTTGCCAATGCATCACCTTAGCTTTCCGCGCGAATAAAGAGTCCCGTTCGGACGCTACGCTCCATTTCATTCTAGCTTGACGGGGCAAGTGAAGGCGTCTTCCCCTGGGATCTACCATCGAATCCGCCCTTGAGGTTTCGTCGCCGCTTCGGCGCTCCGTCGAGGGTGCAATCGGCGGGCGATGATCTCATTTGGCGAGGCTACTGATCGCTCTTCGCCTCCAGCCCGGCATGCCCCGACCTGCCGCAGTAGTCCTAGCCCGAGTTTACCGAGTTCGCAATAGCGGAGCATCTACCCAGCACATCGGCGTCCTCAGTCTACTTCGCGTAACTCGCTGATATAGAGGGGGTTGTCCTCCGAGCGTCCGCTTGGAGTGTCCGTGAAGTCGCCGCGGATTGTGTATGACCTAACATATTCGACGCACTGTCCGGATCCATGCTATCACTGATATCGTTGATATTATTGAGGTTATATTCTGCATTCCCTTGACTTCCTGCCTCGATCAAAGCTATTGTATGACTTAACAATATGGCCAGCCTCTTCAAGAAGATCATCCGCGGGAACGCCTACTACTACGCCCGCGTCTCCCAGCGCGTCGACGGCAAGCCCAAGATCGTCTCCCAGACCTACCTGGGCCGCGCCGACCGCATCATCGAGAAACTCCAGGCTCCCGACTCCGGCGCCCAACCCCGGGAGGCCGTCGTGCGGGAGTTCGGCGCCTGCGCCGCCCTGCTCGCCCTCGCCCGCCGCCTCCGGCTTGCCGAGCACATGTTGATTCTCTGTTTATTTCGGCGAAAATCGGGGGTTTGTCCCCACATTAAATTGCCGTCAAACTGCTTGGAAATCAGAATATTGTGAACACAAACGAGCAGATCAGACGAGCGTCACTCCTTTGGATACATACCGAATTCACAGCCTCTAGACCCTCTCTCTTCCGGCAGGAGTGGATTAATGCGAGAAACCGGCCTATCCTCCCACCGGAATAATTTGAGGATCTGCCGTCAAAATAAACCGAACGTCAACAGCACATCGACCGCCACGTCCCCAAGCGCGGCCCCGGCCCCTCCGTCGGCACCTATCTGCTCGCGGCGGTCCTCAACCGCTGCCTCGCCCCCGGCTCCAAGGCCGCCCTCGCCCCCTGGTTCGACTCCACCGTCCTGCAGCGACTGCTCCCGGTCCGCTCCTCCCAACTTTCCAGCCAGCGCTTCTGGGACCACATGGACCGCGTCTCCTCCGACTCGATCCAGGCCGTCGAACGCGACCTCGTCGCCGCCATGACCCGCGAGTTCGGCGTCGACTTGCGCCAGGTGCTGTTCGACGCCACCAACTTCTTCACCTACATCGACTCCTTCAACCAGCGCTCCTCGCTGGCCCAGCGCGGCCACAGCAAGGAGGGCCGCAAGTCGCTGCGCATCGTGGGCGTCGCGCTGCTCGTCTCGGCCGACTTCCGCCTGCCCTTGCTGCATCGCACCTATCCCGGCAACCGCCCCGACCCGCCCATGTTCGAAAGCCTCGCCGCCGAGAGCGTCACGCTGGTCTTCGACAAGGGCAACAACTCCCGGGAGAACCTCGAGCAGGTCGAGCGCGGCCCGTTCCATTTCATCGGATCGCTCGTGCCCACCCAGCATCCCGACCTGCTGGCCGTCCCCGCCGAGCAACTGCGCTCGCTGGAGGCCGACGGGCTGGCCGGTGTCAGCGCCTGGCGCACCCAGCGCGAGGTCTTCGGAACCGAGCGCACGGTGCTGGTGACCTGGAACCAGGCGCTGTTCGACGCCCAGTGCCGCACCCTGCTGCGCGAGACCGCCCAGCGCAAGCAGCGCCTGCGGGGCCTGCAGCGGCAGCTGCGCCGCTGGCGCGACGGCAAGCTGCGCGGCGGTCGCAAGCCCAGTGTCGCCTCCACCCGCAAGAAGGTCGACCGCTGGCTGCAGGCGCGCCACATGCGGGACCTGTTCGCGGTCGAGGTCGGCGAGGCGGACGGCCTGCCGACGGTGCGCTACCGCTTCCGGCGCAAGGCCTGGGAGGAGTTGCAGAGCACACTGCTGGGCAAGACCCTGCTGTTCACCGACAACGCCGGCTGGAGCGACGCGGAACTGGTGCGCGGCTACCGCGCGCAGCACCATGTCGAGAGCGCCTTCCGGCAGCTGAAGGATACCGACTGCATCGCGATCCGCCCGCAGTACCACTGGACGGACCAGAAGATCGAGGTGCATGTGTTCTGCTGCGTGCTGGCGCTGACGCTGTGCGCCCTGCTGCAGCGGGAATTGAGCCGCCACGGCGTGCAGCGCTCGATCCCGGCGCTGCTCGACGAACTCGGCGGGATCCGGGAAGTCGACGTGCTATATCCGGCCCGGCAGGAGGGCGGCGAGCCTGTACTCAAGACAACGCTCTCCAAGATGACCGCCGAGCAGCAGAAACTCCACGCAATCCTGGGCCTCAAGGAATACGAAATCTGATCCACGGCCCACTGTTAGGTCATACAACGGGCTGCCTCTATCTTCTTGGAATCAATGTCCTTGCCGGAATCCTACGGCCCAACTCGGTAAACTCGGGCTAGAGTTCCTCCCGAACATCCGTGGGCGGGGCGATTTGCTGGCGATTCATCGACGATCGGAACGCAGCTTGGGGCCAGCCGTTGCTTATCAGGCGATCAAGTCGTGAACGACGCGGCCATGTACGTCAGTCAACCGGAAATCTCGCCCCGCGTAGCGGAACGTGAACTGTTCGTGATCGAAACCGAGCAGGTGCAGGATTGTGGCGTGCAAGTCGTGGACGTGGACCTTATTCTCCTCGGCACGGAACCCGAATTCGTCAGTCGCACCATGGACGTAGCCGCGTTTGACTCCGCCACCCGCGAGCCACATCGAGAATCCATACGAGTTGTGGTCCCGCCCATTCTTGCCTGAGTTGGCTCCAAAAGCAGCGAGCTCAACCACCGGAGTTCGTCCGAATTCGCCGCCCCAGACCACCAGGGTGTCGTCCAGCATCCCGCGTTGCTTCAGATCGGTGAGCAACGCGGCGATCGGCTGATCGCATTCCCCCGCAAGGCGCCGGTGATTCGATTCGACTTCGCTGTGGGAATCCCAGGGCTGGCCGGCGCCGTGCCAAACCTGGACGACCCGGACACCCTTTTCGAGGAGCCGGCGGGCGATCAGCATCTGGCGCCCATGCACGGTGTCCCCGTACATTTGGCGAGTCGATTCCGGCTCATTGCCAAGGTCGAACACATCAGCCGCTTCCATTTGCATGCGAAAGGCCAGTTCGAAGGACTGCGCCCGCGCCTCCAATAACCCGTCGCCGGATCTTTCTGACGAGTGGGCCTTGTTCAGGCTCCCAAGCAGGTCCAATTGCTTCCGCTGGGAACGCTGGCTGGCGAACCCGCTTCGGACATTGGCGATCAGCTTTTCCGGAGCCTCGTGCCGAGTGTCGATGTGCGTTCCTTGGAATGATCCCGGCAGAAAAGCCGAGCGCCAGTTCCTCGCTCCAAAGACGGGGTAGCCGTCCGGGCAAAGCACGACAAATCCGGGCAGGTTGCGATTCTCGCTGCCCAGCCCGTATGTCAGCCAGGAACCAAGGCTCGGACGCGACTGCTGAGTGCTGCCGCTGTTCATCATCATCAGAGATGGACCGTGATTCGGAATGTCGGTGTGCATCGACCGAATCACGCAAAGATCGTCCGCGTGTGCCGCCACTTTCGGGAAGATCTCGCTCACCTCGATGCCGCTCCGGCCGTACGGCCGGAACTCGAAAGGCGATGGAAACGCCGACCCGGTCTGGCGCTCGGTCCTCAGGTGGATTGGGAGCGCCTTACCGCCGTATTTCACAAGCGCGGGCTTTGGGTCAAACGTGTCTACCTGCGAGGGCCCTCCGTTCATAAAGATGTGGATGACTCGCTTCGCCCTGGCCGGCAGCGGGGGCGCCTTTGGAGCGAGCGGGTCGGCGGGATCGTAGGCTCCCCGCGCTCCTTGTGAAGCGAGCATTGCGCCGAATGCGCACCAACCCATCCCCATCGTGGCATCACGTAGGATCGAACGTCGGGTCGCAGCGCTAGGGGTTGACATCGGTGCTACCAATTCTCTGTTAGGTTCGGACACAACTCGAATCGCCCCGTCGCACGGAGCTTCGGCTACATTCTATCGACATTTCGCGCCCTGATACCAAATTGCCCCGGCCGCCGGCGAGCGCTGAACAATCGTTCGCTTCCTGCATCGCGGGCGGGAAACCGCATCGCACCGGCCTGAAATGTCGTGCATTCGGAAGGTCGGTCCACTGCGGATTCGGTGCCGTCTCGGCCGCAATGAGGTCAAGCGACTCTGTGCGCCAGCGCAGGGAGAGGGGCCACCACCAAGACCAAAACTACACTCAGGGGCGGCGTCTGCCTCTAAGGGACATTTCCGCCCACGCTCTAGTCTTATTCTCTGGGAAAGTTCAATTGGCGCGGCCGCAGTCAGTTAGCCATCTGGTGGGCGCTCACTCAATTGCTCATCGAACCGAGGAGTCCGCATCCTTTGCGTTGTGCAGGGTCGCTTCGCCTGTGCCGCCGACGCGTATGAGATCGTCCAAGCTCCCGAGCGGACCGTTCTCATCGCAGTAGCCTATGATGGCCTGCGCCCTTGATGGCCGATTCCGCTCACTGCTTCAAGCTGGGTCCAGTCTCCCGAAGGAACCGGACCAGCGCATTGCTTACCGCCTCCGGCTGCTCTTGCTGCACCCAGTGGCCCGCCCCGTCCACGAGATGAACGCCCAGCATTCGGGTGCATACAGTTTTCTGCATCCTCTCTAGGTTGCCTGGTCTTTGGTAGACGCCCCAGTCGCTTGCTCCCGCGATGAAAACTGACGGTACATCAATCGTGCGGCCGGAGAAGGTTTCCAGCTCAGCCCGGTACCTGGGATCTCTCGCACAGCGGTACCACTGCAGACCGCCCTGAAATCCGTTCCTGCGGAACTCCGTGCTGTAGACGCGCAATTCTTCGTCCGAAAGCCACTTGCAGGCTGCGATCTCCGCCTTGGAAGGCATCTCGGGCGCCACGGCCTCCGCCATTCCCTTGTCGAGGTCCATGACGTAGTAATTCGGGAGTTTGGCGAGCTCGCCGGCGCTCCATGCTTTCAGAGGGAAGGGCCTATTCTGCTTCCAGTCCGCACTCTTGAAGTGATAGTAAGCGCGGAGAAAGTCGTGAATGCCCTGAGGACAGTTGCGCATGTTGCCGTCAGCCTCGCGCGTCGTGTAATACCACTGGTAGTGCTTGCGAGGGCGAGGCAACGCCGCTAGCTCTTCTTGGATATCTCGGCTGGCCGCAGTAGCGTCCTTCGGTGGGTCGTTGGCACTGTTGAATGGCAGTGGTGGCGGACCCCCGAAAGGGGCGCTCATCAGCGCTAGGGTTTGGAACACGTCGGGCCGCAGCAGTGAGCACCAAGCGGCGACCGGCGAACCAAAGTCGTGCCCCACTACGGCGGCAACTGAGCGGTAACCGAGAGCGGAGACCAGCCCGACCACATCCCTGACCAAGTTGAGGAAACGGAAGGAGCCCAAGTCGCCATCGTAGTCACCGTCCCAGCCACTAGTGCGCCCGTACCCGCGCTGGTCAGGAGCGATAACGTGGAAACCCTCCCGAGCGAGCGGCAGCATCACCTTGCGCCAACTGTAGGCGAGCTCCGGGAAACCGTGAAGGAGCAGTACGCAAGGACGGTCCGGAGCCTCGAAACCGGCCTCTAGAAAGTGCATCTTGAGTCCGTTGATTTCGTTCACGAACCGAGAGCGTATCCCGGCAGCAAGAGTGGTCTCGCCATAAGCAACGTCCTCGTTTTTTTTCATCCCGTGTGAATCCCTTGGAGCTGTCGTGAGTGCAAGGGCGTAGGCGACGCCTCGCATGAGCTGACGGCGTGTCGGGGCTTCGCCTGCGAACGACGGGACGCGGTTGCCTAGCTTCTTGCGCACAGGTCCCGATTCTTTCTGCATTCAGACACAAGCTAGAAAACGTGCCCGCCTAAGAAGGGGCATTGTACCGCCACCGAGATTCCGGGTGGTATCCCGACATTCGGACAGCAAACGGCGGAAATAGACTAGGCAGCTAGCTCCGAGGAGTCTGGCCTTGCTGCTGGGTTGGCGGAAATCTTCCCGCCGGCCGGCCGATCAGCACCCACTGCTAAGGGCGATGGAGTCTTCATAGAGGAAGTTGTCGGGCACCGGTAAGCTGATGGCGCGGGTCTCCTTGCAAGACGTCCTCCATCCAAGACGAGAGAACTGCGCGAGGACTACATCCAGGAAGGTTCGCCTCATCAGATCGGCGGGGGGATTTCAGAAGTCATGAAGTGAATAGTGTCAGTTCCGGAAAATATGGCGGGGGCTGACGGCTGAATTCGCCTGTCTCAAGACTATCGTCTCCTTGCAGGGAGCCGCGTTCGCGGCTTCCCGGCGAGGAGGGGATTGTGTACGACGAGAGAAAGCGCCGCGACGTGGGTTTGTTGCTGGGGGCCGCGGTCCCGCAGGAGCGCGTCGCTCAGCAACTCGGTGTTTCGTTGCGGACGGTGCAGCGGATCGCGCAGCAGATGAGCGCAGAGCCGAGCGAGGAGTCCGTCTCGGAGGCGGTTGCGCCGCCGCCGGAGACGCCGCCAGCGAGCGTCGCGGCCGCGGCACGGACGGGCCCGGGACGTCCCTCGGCGGTGGAGGTCTACCGCGACCGCGTGGCGGATCTGCTGGCGGAGGAGCCGGGCCTGAAGAGCCTGGAAGTGCTGCGGCGGCTGCGCGAGCGCGGCTATGACGGGGGCAAGACGGCCGTGTATGAATTGGTCCGGCAGCTGCGTCCGCGGGCGGTGCGCCCGATGTGCCGTTTCGAGGGGCTGGCGGGCGAGTTCTCGCAGCACGATTTCGGCGAGGTGCGGGTGGAGTACACAGGCGGCGGGCGGGAGCGCGTGCAGTTCTTCGCCTCGCGGCTGAAGTACTCGCGCTACGCCTTGGTGACGCCTGTGCCGAACCAGCGCGTCGAGACGCTGGTGCGCACGCTGGCGGAGCATCTGGCGGGGTTTGAGGGCCTGCCCTTGCTGGCGGTGTTCGACCGGCCCAGGACCATCGTGACGAAATCGGATCCGAAGACCGGGGCGGTGCTGGAGTGGAACCGCCCGTTCGCCGAGGCCCTGGCGCGCATGGGACTGGCGGTGGAGCTGTGCTGGCCGTATCGTCCCCAGCAAAAGGGAGCGGTCGAGAATCTTGTCGGCTGGGTGAAGAACTCGTTCTTCAAGGTGCGGCGTTTCCTGGACGGCGAGGACCTGCGCCAGCAGCTGGCCGACTGGCACCAGGAGGTGAACGAGCGGCGGCCCAGCCGGGCCACGGGGCGCGTTCCGGGCGAGTGCTGCGGGCCGAGGAAGCGCCCCGCTTGCGCCCGCTCAAGCTCGGTCCGGAGGAACTCGACCTGCGCTATCCGGTGCGCGTGGGCCCGACCGGCATGGTGACCTTCCAAACCCAGCGCTACTCGATGCCGGCCGAGGCGATCGGCTTCTCCGCGACCCTGCACCTGTACCGCGAGCGGGTGGTGATCGTGGCGGGCCGCCACCGCGCCGAGCATCCCCGCTTGCGGGGGCGCGACCGGATCTCGAGCCTGCGCGCTCACCGCGGCGACCTGCTGGCCGCCGTGACGGGCCGCCGTGCCCGCATGTACTTGAAACGGGAGCAGTTGCTGGAACTGGGCCCGGCCGCCCAGAACATTCTGACCGAGCTGGTCCATCAGCGGCCGACGCGCTGGAGCGATGACGTCGAGCGTCTCCACGAATTGCTGCAGGCCTTCGGCAGCGGGGCCCTGCGAGCGGCCTTCCAACGCGTCCAGGGCCGGCCCGGGCCGAGCGTCGAGCGCGTCACGCACGAACTGGAAGGCCTCGCGCCGCTGTTCGACACCCGCCCCGTGGAGGACCCTTCGTGAGCGTCCCTGCCACTCCCGCCCCGCCCCTGGCCGCCGGCCAGCCCCCCCAGCCCGCGCTGCCGGGCGAACTCCCCGCCCTGCTCAAGCGCCTGCATCTGGCCAACGCCCGTCGCGCCTACCCCGACCTGATCGAGCGCGCCGAGCGCGAGCACTGGTCCTTCCACGAGTTCCTGCTCGCCCTCGCCCGCGAGGAAGTCGCTCACCGCGCCGAAACCCGCCTCCAGCGCTGCGTCCGCAAGGCCCGCTTCCCGCTGCTGAAAACCATCGAGGAGTTCGACTTCTCGGTCCAGCCCGCCCTGCACCCGACCCTGCTTGGCTCGTGCTTCTCGCCCGAGTTCGTCGAGCTCGGCTCCAACCTGATTCTCACCGGCCGCAGCGGGCGCGGCAAGACTCACCTCGCCACCGCTATCGCCTACAAGGCCATCCAGAACGGCTTCGAGGCGCTCTTCGCCACCGCCGCCTGCCTCATCGACGATCTCGCCCTCGCCACCCGCCAGGGCCGCTTCCGCGAAACTCTCAAGGCCTACCTCCAGCCTCACGTCCTGGTCTGCGACGAGCTCGGCTATCTCAGCTACTGCGACGCGGCCGCCAACCTGCTCTTCCATGTCGTCAACGAACGCCATGTCAAGCGTCGCTCGATCGTCTTCACCACCAACAAGGCTCTTCTCGACTGGGGCGCTGTCCTGCACGACCGCGACCTCGCTGCCGCGATCATCGACCGCGTCCTCGAACGCGGCCGCATCATCCCGCTCGAGGGCCCCTCGATGCGTACCCGCCACTTGGAGGGACTCGACTATGAAGCCTGAACGCCCCCGGCCCCTCGCACGCTCTGTCCTGCTGTCCGGACCGCAGGCTGCTAGCATGACGCTTGTGCGTGCTACCAGCAGGGGATCCTGGCCAGCCCAGCCGCTTCGTTCCTCTCCTTGGCTCGGACCGGCTCAGGCCCTCCTCGCAGGGCTGCACTCTGACGCCATCACAACCGCCGCTTCCATCCCGGCCCCGACATCCAAGGAGAGCTTCGTGAATCCCATGCCCAACTCTGCCTCACCGCCTTCCAACCCGCCAGAATTTCCGGAATTCACCCGCCAAAATAAACGGAACCCACAAATAGGCTGAATTCGACACAATCCGCGTCGAGACTATATCCTGAATCAGTTCCGCGTGCCGATCGATGGCGAAACCGAGCTACTGGCGCCGTCGTCTCCCCAGCGCATCCTAGAGTTGTCGGGATTATGGCGAACGTCGTCGAGCAAATTCCTATCGGGTTGAAACCCGCCGCGGAGGCGGCGCTGACCTGGGTCAACCAGGAACGCGGTGCACAATTCAAGCTCACAGGACTCGTGGATCCTGACAACGCCATGGGCAAGAAGCCAGGTCAGCCAATCGAACTGGGGCTGGTCTTGTGCGAGGGCGACCTGTGTTGTCTCGAGCACGTGCGGGTGGAGACCAAGAGCCAAGGCTTCGAGGTCAGCGCGATCGAAGCCGAGACGTCGGTGATCCCGCCCCATCTCGACCCGCCGTTCGGTGTCCGACAGAGCTGGCTCGACGATCAACTTGGGAAGCACCCCTTCATCGTGCTCCTTTTTTACCGCGGGTTCTGGTGACCGCCCTGTCGCTCCGAGTTGCGGAGCTATGCAAATTCCGGAATTGTCGACGCGATCCGCGAAGCCGGTGGTGAAGTCTTCGCCCTAACGAGTGAGCCGCAGAGCCTCGCGACAGAGGCCGAGCAGACGTGGCAGATCGGTTTTCCATCCGTCGGTGATCCCCACCACGAGATTCGGAGCGCCTGTCGAGCGCATGGCCTCTTGGACCTATTCGCGAACGAAAACTACGGACACTTGAGATCCAGGTCCTGGGCCTCCCATCCGAAGGGCTATTTCCAGCCGGGCGTCTTGGCTCTCACGAATGAAGGCCGGGTGCTCTATCGGTGGCGATTGCGCCCGACGCGCAAGAATATGAGCGGCGCCGGGCAGCGCCCAACCCCTGGATACGTGTGGAAGCAGATACAGCCACTGCTCGCGGACAGCACCGATGACGCGGAGTTGGACGAGTCTCCTGAATTCGCCGGCAAGGACCGGTGGTGGCCGTACAACGTCGCGATAATGCTGGCGCACGGTTGGTTCTTGCGTCCAAAAGCGTTCCCGCTCGGGCGTACCGGTGACAAGCGGTCCGCGAAACCTCAGAGGATGAAGTGGCGCATCGCCATTTTCGCCAGCGCTTGGATCACAGCGTTCGCGCTCCTTCCGACCGGTTGGGTGGCGCTGAGTCTGGCCGCTTGGGGAGCACTCGCATTCCCCGGGGTGGTGGAGATTCACCGACAGTTCCAGAACGTAGCAAAACCGTGACTGGACTACTCATGGAACGCAGAAGTCCGCAAGCTTGAGGTTCTGCAGAGTCGCTTCGCCGATGCCGCTGACCCGGATGAGTTCGTCCAAGTTCTCGAACGAACCGTTCTCATGGCGATAGTCGATGATGGCCTGCGCTCTCGATGGACCGATTCCGCTCACGGCTTCAAGCTTGGCCCGGTTAGCGGTGTTGATGCTGGTGCAAACCCCAGTATTCGTTGCCTGCTCGCCTTGCGAGCCGTCTCCTACGATGGCCGTCTCGGAGGGACCCGACATCGAGCTGTCCGCCGAGTTTGCCGTACGACAATCCTGAAGGACTCGCTGCACCGCGGTCTTCTCGTCGAGGTCCATGGCCAAGCCCCATGTGCTCTTCACGATCACCCAATCACGGACGTAGTCGCACCAGTAGCTCTCGTTCGGAGGAAGCCAGTTCGCCGGATCACTGTCGCTCTTGGATCGATTAGCCGCGGCGCTGACTGCAACGAGTCCAATCTCCAGAGACAGGTCATTAGCGAATTCGACCCGACGGTCGTTCGTCCAACGGTCGGCACCGCTTCGATGGGCTTCGGCTAGAGGGACGAGGTGGTCGATGTCGAGTACGGCCGGATCGGTGAGCGTGAGGGCTGTGTAGCGATCGAACCAGACGCCCCGCACGACAAGGCATCCCGAAGAATCGAATTCAACCGGGACGAGGCTTTCCGCGATCAGGACCTCTTGCCTAGTGCTCTGGCAGTCCCCATCCTCGTCGGTCCACCTCTTGTAAGAGCTTGAATCGTAGGGAACGGCGGGCGCTTGGTCAATTTGGGCGTCGACGGATTCAACCATGCAAAGTCCAATTCCAATGACCGTCATCACCCTAGCAGCGACGAGTATCGTGTTTCCGCCTGGAACGAGTCTCATTGACTAACTCGGGAGGCCGCGTACAAGTCAATTTTGCAGGGACATGATGTAGCCATGTTAAGTGAATGCATTAACTTGGCAGCCGTGCTGCTCGAACCGCCTAACGCAGTACATATGCGGTTCACGTGGAGAGTCTATCGCAGAGCTGCTTGACTGTCTCGCGACACCTCACTGCCGCCTTACGAGCGCCTCAACCGTGCTCTACGTTGCGCGATTGACCTGCGGACACCTAGTAGATCTGCTGCGTCAATGCCTCCACCCGTTCAGGCGGCAATACCCCATTGGCCATCATCACCCGACGAATTGCGTCGATTGTTACTTGGGACGGCTTGAAGTTGCCGAAGCGGTACCCAGCTGCAATAACGAGCGGCGTCCACCCGTACCGGTTTTCGGTGTTCCAAACGTTGATGTCCGCCCCGTTGGCAGCTAGGTATTCGACAACCCTCGGAAGGTTCTTGTATGAGGCAGCGTGCATGACAGTCTCGCCGTTGTCGTCGACCGCATTGATATCCGCGCCGAGTTTCAGTGCAGCCTCGACGGCCTCGAGCACCTCGGCCTCGGAACCTGCATCTTCCCCCGGAGAGCGAGTCCCTAGCCCGGCCGCAGCCATCAGAGGCGTGCTGTTTTCGGCATTCGATATTCGAACGTCCGCTCCGAGCCCCGCTAGCGCCCGCATCAGTTTTTCATCCGCGCTTTGCGCCGCGAGAAAGTACGGCGTCGCTCCAAGCTTCTTGAGCCTGGTGTTGCCAAGATTCACGTGCTTCGTCATCGTGGCGTTCAGGTCCGCGCCGCGCCGCGCCAATTCCCGCACAAACTCTATGCTAGTCATCTCGCCGGAGCCCGCCGGCGGCGGGTCGTTGTCGCCGGTTCCGGGCTTGCGAACTCGCGCGATGGCATGCAGCACCGTAAATCCGGTTCTAGCGGCGTTGGGATCGGCTCCGGCGTCAAGCAACGTGGCGGCCAGTTCAAAGTGAGCGTTTTCGACTGCGACCAGCAATGCGCTCGCGCCAAAGGGCGGAGCTCCCCTGTAGCCGCGCGCTCGGCTGGGTTCGTCGGTCGGCGGACGAATCGTGTCATTCGGGTCCGCACCGGCCTCAATGAGTGCCTTCAGGGTTTCGATCCGCCCCTCGCGAGCCGCGAAAAACAATGCTGTAAAGCCCGACGCCAGACGCACGCTAACGTCGGCTCCTGCCTCGATGAGTTCCCGTACGACCTCGGGGTGACCCTCCGCCGCAGCCCACATCAGCGCTGTCTGCCGTCCGACACTATCCCTGGCGCGTACGTCGGCCCCTCGATCCAGGAGCGCCCTTACCGCACCGACGTGCCCCGTCCGAGCTGCCGTCATCAAAGCCGTCTCGCCCCCCCGGAGGGTATCGTTTGGGTCGGCTCCGGCATCCAGCAACAGCTCGACCATTTCGCCGCTGCCGTTGACGCATGCCAGAGAAAGCGGTGTGACTCCGTAGCGGTTTGCAACTCCCGCGCTAGCACCGGATTTGACCAGCAGCCTCGCCGAAGGCAAATCGTCCCTGTGAGCTGCCCAGTGCAGTGCCGTCATTCCGTCCACTTGAGACACGCCCGGATCGATCCCCTGCTCCAAGAGATCGCGAACTCGCTCCGAGTGACCGCGTTCTGCTGCGTCTGCTAGCGATGCCACCGAGCTCGCGGCGCTCAGGATCGGCACCGCCATCAGAGCAGCGACTCCGATCCAACCGACACGTCGTGAATGTCCGCTCATCGCTCGAGGCTCCCCGTATACGACGCTAGATGCTGAGAGGCTCCGTCAGCTCGTCGATCTTGCCCTTGCTGTCCCCGAACTGGTCGAGATGAATGCCGACTTTGTCCAGCAGTGTGAGGTGGAGATTCGCCAATGGAGTCGGCTCGGCGTACTTAACGTGGCGACCGCCCTTCACCCCGCCGGCGGAACCGCCCGCGATGAGAATGGGGAGATTCGTGTGATCGTGGACATTGGGATTTCCCATCCCGCTGCCATACAGGTAGAGCGTGTTGTCCAGAAGCGAACCGTCGCCCTCGGGCGTGGACTGTAGCTTCTCGAGGAAAGCCGCGAACAACGAGACATGAAAGGCATTGATCTTGGCGACTTTCGCAATTTTCTCGGGGTTGTTGCCGTGGTGAGTCAGTGGATGGTGCGGCTCCGGGACTCCCGCTTCAGGATAAGTGCGAGTGCTGGTCTCCCGCGCCAACTGGAATGTGAGGACCCTTGTGATATCAGCCTGCAACGCAAGGACTTGCAGGTCGAACATAAGCTTCGCGTGATCGGCGTATGCAGCAGGGACCCCGGACGGACGGTCTAGGTCAGGCAATGCCCCATCCTCGGTCTCGGCTTCCGCTTTCTGGATTCTCCGCTCGACCTCGCGGATTGAGGCCAGGTACTGATCGACTTTCGCACGGTCGCCCGGTCCGAGATCCGATCGAAGCCGTGCCGTGTCTTCCATCACCCAGTCCAGGAGGCTCGCCTTGCGGCGCAGCGCCTCCCGCCGATCCTCAGGGGTTCCCCCCTCTCCGAAGAGCTGCTCGAACACGATCCTCGGATGAGCCTCGGCAGGCAGAGGCGTCGTAGGAGAGGACCAGGAAAGATTGTTCTGGTAGACGCACGCGAATCCGTTGTCGCACTGGCCGACCATCGACATCAAGTCCATGGCCATCTCAAGCGATGGGAGCCTCGTCTGTTGGCCGATCTGCGTTGCAGCGATCTGGTCCACAGTAGTGCCTAGGTAGTAGTCCGTGCTCTCGGTCCACTTCGCCTTGGCCGCACTCAGGAAGCCCGCATTCGAGGTGGCATGCGTGCCCGGATAGGAGTTCTTTAGTTCCAAGTTGGTGATGACCGTCACGTCGTCGATCACCGGAGCTAGAGAAGAAAGGCTTGGAGAGAGCTCCTTTATGTCGTCCCCGCCGGAAGGAGTCCACCGCGAAATATCGGAGCCCATCGGGACATACACGAAGCCAAGCCTTTTTACGGGTTTCGCCGATGTCTTGGACAGCGCCGTCAGCGATGGCACCATCGCATCCAGCAAGGGCAGCGACAGGGTTGCCCCAGCGCCCCGGAGAAATGTCCGGCGCGGGAGGGCCTTCTTGGTGACGATCATTGAGACCTCCTCATTTGGAACGGCGTGCTTGCGGTTATCCCTAGGATAAGCGACGAAAACCGAAAACCTTTCCCCTCTGCCCGCCGAATTACTTCCCGGACCGCCGGGGCATCGTAATATTCGACGCCCCGACCGAGCGCGAACGTGAGCAGTTTTTCGGCCAGTGCCCCCACGAACAATTCCGGCCGCTTCAGCAGCGCGACTTCGAGGCCCTCGACACCATCGACATGCGTTCCGTCCGTCAATTCCCCGGAGGGGTCGATCGGCTCGCCTCCATCCACGGTGCGCCACCGGCCTACGGCGTCGAAGTTCTCCAGTGCGAATCCCAACGGATCCATCGGGTTGTGACAGCTCGCGCAGGCCGGATTGGCCCGGTGCTCAGCCAGCCTCTCGCGAACAGAAAGCTTGCCCGATATGGTGTTGTCTATCAACTCGGGCACGTCCGCTGGCGGAGGTGGCGGAGGCATGCCGAGTAGGTTCTCGAGGATCCACTTCCCACGTATGACCGGCGATGTCCGAGTCGCGTACGAAGTGACGGTCAGTATGCTTCCGTGACGTAGCAGGCCGCCTCGCACGCTGTTCTCGTCAAGAGTCACGCGCCGGAACCTGCTGCCGTAGATGTTCGGCATGCCGTAGTGCTTGGCGAGACGTTCGTTGACGAAGGTGTAGTCCGCGCGCAGCAGGTCGAGGACGCTGCGGTCTTCTCGGACGACGCTCTCGAGCAATAGTTCTGTTTCCCTCCGAAGGGCACCGCGCAAGTTGTCGTCGAAGTCCGGAAACAGCCGCATGTCGGGCCGGACAGAGGCGAGATTCCTCAGGTGCAGCCATTGCGATGCGAAGTTGCCGATAAGCGACTGGGATCGAGGGTCCGCCAGCATTCGCCGAACCTGACGCTCCAACCCGGTATCCGTGCGGAGCCCGCCGCGCGCGGCTTCGTCGCGCAACTCCTCGTCCGGCAAGCTGCTCCAGAGGAAGAACGAAAGCCTCGAGGCAATCTCGAAGTCATTGATGCGGTAAGGAGTACCGGGAGGGATGCCCGGAGGATCCCGCTCGACGCGGAACAGAAAGTGGGGACTTACCAGGATTGCGGACAGCGCCCTTTCGATTCCCCCTTCGAAACCCAAGCCGTCTTTGGTCCGTGCATCGCGGTAGAACCGCATGGGCCCCTCGATGTCGGCCTGCGAAACCGGCCTGCGATAGGCGGTGGTGGCCAGCCTCCGAAGGATCGATTCGGCGCAGGATTCTTCCTCTGATTGCGCTTGCGGTTCACACGTGAAGATCCGCTCTCGACTTGGGGTCGGCCCCGCACCGCTCCACGTGCTCGGCCCAACGATCGTGACTGAAAATACCGCTGGCTGGATGCGCGGATGCCTATAGAAGTTGAAGTGAGCCTCGTACGGCTGCCGCTGGGTTTCCAGCAACGTGGAAGCATCCTTCAGGAACGTCGCCCCGATCTCATGGGGTCCAGCTGTCACTCGCACCTGAGCCTTGAGATGGCTATCGGCAAGCCGGTGATCGTCTCCCTTGGGAGGCGGCTTAACTTCGAACAGAGCAACCCGGTCGCGGTCCACCAAGAGTTCCAGCTCGTGCAGCCGGCTGAGACCTTCGATATCTTCGTTGCGATCCCGGGACAAGCGGACGGAGATTTCGTACTCTCCTTCTACGGGGAACGTGTATCGCACCAGCGCCCCGCCACGCGTTCCGATCGGGAGCCCCGCGATATGGCTCTCTTGAGTGAGGTCGGGAGGCACCCGAACTGTATATGCGTCAGGAACCCTTCCTGCCCGGCCCACGGCCAGCCGGCTGATCTTCTCCGCCGCCGACACGTACCGATTCAAGAGCATCGGCGGAAGGTCGCCGACCGTTACGTTGTCGAAGCCGTGGCTGGCCTCGTCGCTCGGCAGAAAGTCCTCGACTTGGACATCGAGCGACAGGAGATCGCGGATCGCGTTGCTATATTCGGTTCTGTTCAGCCGCCTGAATGTCCCAGCGCGCCCAGGGTCGGGATTCTCGGCCGCGCGATGGTCAAGCGCGTCCGTGATGCTCTCGATGGCGGCCTGATAGCCTGCTTCGTCCGGCTTCGGCATGCCGGACGGCGGCATCTGGCGTCCGCGCAGTTTTCGGACGACCCGTTCCCATGTCTCCGGATCTTGGGAGACGTCAACAGAGCTCAGTGCCTCGAGGTCGAGGTCGGCCGTCTTAGTGGCCGAACCATGGCAGGCCAGGCAGAACTGGTCAATGACTGTGCGGTACGCAACCTGGAATCCAGGTGCGGCGGTTTGAGCCCTAGAAGATGGGGTCCAAGCGGCAGCCGCTACCAATGCTGAACTGAGTACGAGACTTGACGAGCGGTTCATCGAACCGAGCCCCCAAATATCGTAGCAAGCCGCGATAGGGCGGAATCTGAATCCACCTTGAAGTGCTTGGACTAGATCCTTATCCTCGTCACCTCGCCATTCCATTCGCAGGGACGCGGCGCACCATTACCCGTACCTCTTGAAACCGTTGCCCGTAACGAGGTGCGCCTCAGGCCGGACCGATCGCTTCGCTACTCCTTTCTTGCAAGGCACCGCGCGGGCTTCACGCCTAGTGAGCTGTTTCCGGGGGGTGGGCCCAACTCCTTCGCATCGAATCCCTGCCTGGGATTGCCGCACTAAACGCATGCGGACCAAGAGACTGGGTTTCCCTGCTAACCCCGAGCTCCCGCGCCTCTTGATTTATTCCCTAGACGCGAACTCATTTGTCATCAACAACACCTGCGCGTATTGCTCAAGCGGTGTCAGAGGATTCTCACGCATGGGCGGAAAGCCCTCTTCCGCGCTCCAAGCCTGGGGTTCCAGCCCTGACCGGCCCTGCTCGGCACTCAGGACTTCCTCGATCTCAGGGGACCATTTGAAAGCATCGGCCTCGTAGTCGCCCAGGGCATCGACGACAAAGTCCAGATGCTCGCCCTCCGCAACATCCAAATTCCTAATGCCGGTTTCAACCTCGAGTCCTTTGACATTCCAAGTCGCGAGCGCACCGCGCTCGCTGGAAACGATCCATCCGCGCACTCCGTTGGAATGATCGAATCGCCTAGCCAGTTCGCCCATTGCGTGGTCTAGCTTGCCGGCTATTGCAACGCGCATTGCGCGTGGCGCGGTCCACCGGCGAACTACGGCACTGTCGGTGTCATCGCCTGGGTACCCGCCTAACGCGTGCAAGCTCGCCCTGCCTGATCGAGGTGCTGGAAGCATTGGCGCCGGCTGCAAACGATCCTCGACTCGATACATCATCTGACGAAACTCCCGCACCACACCAGCTTCTAGGTCGAGCTTGGCTGTACCGTGCAGCCAGGTGAGATCTCGCTGCTCCTCGGCAGTGCCCTCCGACAGCGATGCCTCCGCCTCTGCTAGAAATTCCAAGGCCTCCTGACGGTCGCGCGAGCTAGGCAGCCTTCCAAGCACCTTCCGGTGAAGGCTATCGATACATCTGGCGCGTCCTTCGCACGTGGCGCCGAGAGCCCGGGCCTGCTCGGCGAGGAACGAACTGTTCATCAGGAACAGTGCTTGCTGAGGAACAGTTGTCAGTTGCCTCCTAGGCGTGTGTTCTTCCGGGTTCGAGAAGTCAAATGTCCGCATGAGGGCGGATGGATCCTCGCGCGACACGTACGCGTAGAGCGTTCGGCGAGGCGAGGAAGGCGCCGCCTTCAGTTCGAACGGAGCTCCCCCCCTTCCGCTGTCAAGCCGGCCGGCTACCGACAGCATCGAATCGCGCATCGCCTCGAAATCGAGCCTCGTGCGATTCTGCCTCCACAAGAGGCGATTCGCGGGATCCTCGGCACGGCCCGCCTCGGAATCCACACTATCCTGTCGATACGAGCGCGACAAGACGATCTGTCGGATGAGTTCCTTCGTAGACCAACCCTGGTCCACGAAGCTGGCCGCGAGATAGTCGAGCAATTCCGGATGGGATGGCGGGTCCCCGCGGGTGCCGAGGTCGCTAGGGGTTCGGACGATCCCTTCCCCGAACAAGTGCTCCCAGACGCGGTTGACGAAGACCCTTGCCGTGAGAGGATTGTCAGGACTGGCGATGGCGCGAGCCAGTTCTAGACGGCCGCTACCGAATCGAAACTCGTCCACGCCTGGCAGTGCCGAAAGAAACTTCGGCTTGACCTCGTCTCCTTTGTCGTTCTGATTGCCGCGTACGAAGACGTATGCCGGCTGCAAGTCAGATGCATCCCGGACAACCATCGCGTGCTTCGGGCCGCCCCGGTAACTCCAGTCATGGATGACGGCTTCGTATTGCCACTTCAAGCTCTTCATCACGTTCGAGTCGCCTTCGTTTTGAATCCACCAGAAATCCTCCGCGGGGATGTCGGTCGGAGTCCCGTTGCCCCGAAGCGCGAGACGAAGCGCTTCACGGATCGGATCGGGCCAGCGATAGAGGCTGTCGGCTTCCGCCATGCGCTTCGCCACGCTAAGGGCCCCGCCAGGCGAGTCGAGGTCGCGGAACGCTTGCACTGACGGACCCACAAGGCCGTTCAAGTAAGTGCGCCACCGGTCCAGCAGATAGTGGTTCAGATTTCTTTCCTTCGAGAGAGCCTCGAACTCCCGATTTCCGAGGTTGCGAGATTCCCATGCAACCTGAAGGTACTTGGCGATCGATTCGGGCCGACGGAACTCCTTGACGTGGTCCGCAAGCCGTTCGTCGCGGAACTTGTCCAGCCACGCGCGTCGGGTCGCGAGCTTCTCACGGAAGAATCCAGCCTCGGAACCGGAGTGCACATCCTGGATCGGCACCGGCTCGAGGACATTCGGCGAATTCAGGAACACACCGTAGAGCGCGTAGTAGTCTTCCGTGGGAATCGGATCGAACTTGTGGTCGTGGCAGCGCGCGCATGCGACCGAGAAGCCGAGGAACCCTCTCGTCACGACGTCGATCCGGTCATCCATGTTGATGGGCACTTCGGTCGGCCGAACCATGTTGATGCCCAAGGTCAGCAGTCCCAGCGCGGGCAAGTGCCCTTCGTCAGCGCCCATCAAGTCGGCGGCCAGTTGGAGTTCGATGAACTTGTCGTATGGGAGGTCGTTGTTGAACGCATCCACCACCCAGTCGCGATACGGCCAGGCGATGGGAAACGGACGGGCCTGGAACCCGTCGTCCGAGTACCGGGCGATATCGAGCCAGTAACGTGCCCAGCGCTCTCCGAAGCGATCCGAGGCAAGCAGCGAATCGACAATGGCCTCGTATGCGTCTTGCGTGGGCGATTCGACGAATCTGTCGGATTCGTCGGGATCGGGTGGCAGGCCGGTCAAATCATAGTGCACACGTCGGAGAAGCCTTCTGGGATCTGCTTCTCGTGACGGCTTTAGGCCTGCCCGCCCAAGTCGCTCCTCGACGAAGCGGTCGATCGCGGATCGCGCCCAGCCCGTGGCGGACAACGGAGGCTCTGTAGCTACGGGTGGTACCAAGGACCAGTGCCTCGTTGCTGGCCAGCTCGAAGCTACCGGCCCCTCAGGGAACGGAGCGCCCGATCGAATCCAGGTTTCGACATGGCCGATCTGCTTCTCGGTCAATTCGCCGGTGGGAGGCATGCGAATGCCGTCCGTAGTCCTCAGCAACTGAAGCAGCCGGCTGCTGTTGGGATCGCCCGGAATCAGGGCGGGGCCGCTCTTCCCTCCCTTGAGAAGCGCAGTTCGGGAATCGACCCTAAGCCCTGCCTGAGGCATCGGGCTCTCGGCGCTGTGGCAGGCGTAGCACCGCTCCACCAGGAGCGGGCGGATGTTCTCTTCGAAGTAGTCGGTAGCATCGATGTCAGCACCGAGCAAGCCTCCGGCCGCGAGGATGAGGATCGCGAGTCGGTTTAGGTACGAAAGCAACTCCATTCCCTTGTTGTCTGAGAGTCTATCAATAGTAAGGGCATATCAGTAAGGGCATATCGCGAGAATCTACTGGGCGTCGGCAATCCATTGTTCGCGTAACGTCTGGCTAGTTGGTAGGATTGGGCAGGCTCAGGCGGTCCTTGAAGTGACGCGTATTTCCTTGTTCTCGGCTGCAGCATTCGCTTTAGTAGGTGCGGAGTTGGCGGCGGGTGCCGCAACGGACCCGGCCGAGCGGCTCTTCGCCGTTGAAGTGAAGCCCTTGCTGGCCGAAAGGTGCTTCGCCTGCCACAGCGAGGCCCCCGACGTGACCCTCGGCGGGCTCGTCCTTACGTCAAGGGAATCGATGCTTCGAGGAGGCACGTCCTCGAAGCCGGCATTGGTGCCCGGCAATGCCGGGGCGAGCTTGCTCTACGAAGCTGTTCGAAAGACGAATCCAAAGCTCCAGATGCCGCCGAAGGATACGGACCGGCTTACTGAAGAGCAGGCTTGGAAGATTCGCGACTGGATCAACGCGGGTGCGCCATGGCCGGACGAGGAGGCACAGCGGAAGTACATCGCGGAGGATCTCGCGAGGACCCGCACGGCGGCGGGCGTCACCGTGGCGACAAGCGGGGGACTTTCCGACGAATGGACGAATCGGCGATACAAGGAAGGCGATCTCTGGGCCTTTCGCCCGCTGCGCGAAGCGACGCCCCCCGAGTCTGGAAACGCGCACCCCATCGACGCATTCATCAACCGCAAGCTCGCTGATGCGGGACTGACGCCAGCTTCCCCCGCGAGGAAGCGAATTCTAATCCGCAGGGCCTCGTACGATCTCACCGGGCTCCCTCCTCGTCCCGAAGACATTGAGGCCTACCTGCGCGACGAGTTGCCCGACGCATGGAAAAAGGTGATCGATCGCCTGCTAGAGAGCCCGCACTACGGCGAACAGTGGGGGAGGCACTGGCTGGACGTTGTTCGATACGCCGACACATCCGGGTACTCCAACGATTGGGAACGATCGAACGCTTGGCGGTATCGCGACTACGTGATCCGCTCGTTGAACGACGACAAGCCGTACGACCGCTTCGTGATCGAGCAAATCGCGGGCGATATTCTCGAGCCGGAGAACCCCGAGATGCGGGTTGCAACAGGCTACCTTCGCATGGGCCCCTGGGAGCACACCGGGATGATGCAGAAGGTGGCGTCTCGCCAGCTCTATCTGGACGACATCACCAATAACGTCGGAGAGACGTTCCTTTCACTGCCCTTGCGTTGCGCCAAGTGTCACGACCACAAGTTCGATCCGATTCCGACACGCGACTATTACCGGTTCTACTCGGTCTTCGCGACCACGCAGCTGGCAGAGATGCCGGCCGAGTTCCTCGATTCCGAAAATATGAACAACTTCGAGCAGGAAACGGCCTGGCTCGAGCAGCTGATGGCGCGGGCTAGGGCCGACGCCGACGAAATCACGGCCAAGGAGGAGAGGGCAGCGCGCGCTTGGAGCACCGAACGGGGAATTCCGTACCAGCCTCGGGACCAGCTCAAGGACAAGCCAGAGGGGGAGAAACCACCTCGTCATATCGGCTTGACCATCGACGACCTCGGGTATTTCAAGGTGCGAAACAACGATTCCAACATTTGGAAGCGACGGCTGGAGCGCTACCAGCCCTTGGCCCACAGCGTCTACGAAGGCCCCGTCAAGCACGAGAATTCGGTGCGGCTCAGAATGCCAGAACCGGAAAGGCTGGCAGGGGACCCTCCGGACTCGTTCATCCTGACAGGCGGTTCGGTCTATTCCCACGGTGACAGGGTCACGCCAGGCGTCTTGAGCGCGATCCCAGTCAGCTACGGCACGGCAGTAGCACGGGAGGAGCACCAAGTCCCCGGTGCCATGACGGGCCGCCGGCTGGCGCTTGCGCGCTGGATTGCAAGCCCCAGTAACCCCTTGGCGACGCGATCCATTGCCAACCGCATCTGGCAGCACCACTTCGGCAGGGGCTTGGCCGAGACCCCGAACAACCTCGGCAAGATGGGCAAGAAGCCAACCCATCCCGAATTGCTCGACTGGCTGGCGCGCCGCTTCGTCGAAGACGGCTGGTCGATGAAGGAAATGCACCGGCTCATCATGACCTCGGAAACTTACCAGCGAAGCGACAGCCCGGTCGACAGAGAGGCGATCGCCGAGCACGATCCAAGCAACGCCTTGCTAAGCCATTTCCGCCCCCGCCGACTCGCGGCCGAGGAGATCCGCGATTCGATGTTGGCCATGACCGGCGAACTCAACGAAGAAGTCGGGGGTCTGCCCGTCTTTCCAGAGGTAAACGGCGAATTCCAGTCGCAGCCTCGGATGAACCAAGTCACAATCGCACCTGCCTACCAGCCATCGAGGACGCCCGAACAGCGCAACCGTCGGTCGATCTACGTCTACCGCATGCGGATGCAGATGGAGCCGTTGATGGAGGTTTTTAACCAACCGAGCTACGACTTGTCCTGCGAGCACCGCGACAGTTCCACCGTCACGCCCCAAGTCTTCACCCTGATGAACAGCGGGAACTCGATCGATCGATCGATCGCCATGGCACTCCGCTTGCGCGCGAATTCCGGTTCGGTGGAAGAGCGAGTCAATCGCGCCTTCCGGCTTGCGTTCGGGCGCGACGCTTCCGCGAGCGAACGCGCGGCCATGGCCAAGCATGTGCGCGCGATGGCAGAGTATCACCGGAAGAACCCTCCCGAGCCAGTACTTACGCCGAAGGAACTGGATCGTACCGTTGTCGAGGAAATGTCTGGCCTGGCTCTCCAGTACAAGGAGCCCTTGGACGTCTACGACGACTACATTCCGCACGCCAAGCCCTGGCACGTCGAGCCCGAGACCAGAGCACTAGCCGACATGTGCCTTGCTCTCTTCAACGCCAACGAGTTCGTATATGTGTACTAGGACCGTCGTAGGAGGCAGAAGCCCCAGCCCGAACTCGGAATTCGCGCTACAGATTCTCGGGCTGGAACTAGGCACATCACATCACCGCACTGACAGGAGGTGCAGGGACCGTGGCACAGGGAGCTTGAAATTCGGAGGATGACAGCTGGCCGATTTGGTGCCAGTGGCAGGCAGAGGGGAATTGGAATGCAAACCAAAGACTTCAGCTACGGGACAATCCCGAGCACTCGCCGCAGTTTTCTCTACTCCCTGGGCGCCAGCCTTGGCAGTGTGGCTTTCAGCAACCTGCTGGCGCAGGAGTCCGCGGGCCCGTTGGCGGTGAAGGAGCCGCATCATACCTCAAAGGCCAAGGCATGCATCTTCCTCGTGATGGAAGGCGGGCCAAGCCACATCGACACATTCGACCCGAAACCCAAACTCCAGGACCTGCACATGCAGCAGTTCGAGAGGGTGGGCGAGCAATTCTCCCCAATGTCATCGGGCGTGCGGTACTACGTGCAGAGCCCCTACAAGTTCCGCAAGGTCGGCCAGGCCGGCATCGACATGTGCGAGCACTTTACCCACCTCCCGGAAGTGGCGGACGATCTGTGCGTGTACCACGGCTGCCAGTCTGAGTCGGTCGATCACCCCACGGCGCTGTTCCATATCAACACCGGCAACAAGTTCGGCGGCGATCCGGCGGTCGGGTCTTGGGTCACGTATGGCCTCGGGAGCGAGAACCAGAACCTGCCCGGATACATCGTTCTCTCGGAGGCCGGGTTCCCTCAGGGCGGTTCGGGAAACTGGACCAACGGCTTCCTTCCGGCCTACTACCAGGGAACTCCGCTTCGAGCCGAAGGGTCGCCGATTCTCGACATACACCCGCCGAAATGGAAGACACGGGACCACCAGCGGACCAATCTGGACATCCTGGCGGAACTAAACCATGCTCACAAAGCCAAGCATCCCGGACACGACGAACTGGCGGCTCGGATGGCGAACTACGAACTGGCATTCCGGATGCAAACCGAAGTGCCGGGCATCATCGATATCGACAGCGAGCCCGAATCGATCCGGGAGATGTATGGCTTGGAAAACGAGGCCACCAGCTCGTTCGCTCGACGGTGCATCCTAGCACGTCGCCTTGTCGAGAAAGGCGTTCGATTTGTACAGATCTTCTCGGGCGGATGGGACTCGCACGACTACCTCGAACGCTCCCACAAAGCGCGAATCTACAGTATCGACAAGCCGGTCGCCGCTCTCATCAAGGATCTCAAGCAGCGGGGCCTGCTCGATGAGACATTGATCGTCTGGCTGGGAGAGTTCGGTCGCAGTCCCGACAACCATCATCGAGGAGGCGGTGTCGCGATAGGTCGCGATCACAACGCCGAAGCGCAGGTGATGTTCTTCGCCGGCGGCGGCGTGAGAGCGGGCCACGTGATCGGCGCGACAGACGAGATCGGGCATCGGGCCGTCGAGGTGGTGCATCCGATCAAGAACTTGCATGTCACACTGCTGCACCTGCTCGGCCTGGACGACAGCGACCTGACTTACTTCCACGGCGGGCGATTCAAGCAACTCTCTCAGACCGGCGGGCAGGTCATCAAGGAACTGGTCGCCTGAATCGGCATTTCATCGCCAGGTGAAGAATCTCGAGCTGGCCCGCAGCGACCGCCGGTCGGAGTCGGCTTCTGCGGTGACAGATCCGGTCCGTGCCTCAGCGCGGGAGCCTGCCGAACTTGGATTCCATAGGTTGCAATCTCGGTCAGGCACTTCTGCCGCGTCGAGTCACATACACGAAGGGCCGCTGCAAGCGAGACCGTAGCTGATGGCGGGGCGATTCGCGGAACTGCCCCGAAAGAGTTGCCCCTGCCAGGGAATGCGCTTGACCTTAGCTGCCTTCGGGGAACCGTCGCTAGTCCCTACCGGCCCGGCAACGGTCCAGCAAGGCGGCTCTTCAATTGATCGACCCTCATCTAAGGTGTGTCGCGAAGAATTCGAGCGACCGCTTCCACGCCAGCGCGGCGGCCTCCTCGTCGAAGCGCGGCGTGGTGTCGTTGTGGAAACCGTGGTTTGCGCCCGGATACATGTGGACTGTGTAGGTCTTGCCATTCGCCTTGAGCGCTTCCTCGTAGGCGGGCCAGCCTGCGTTGATCCGCGTGTCCAGCTCGGCGTAGTGCACCAGAAGCGGCGCATTGATCTTAGGCACAGCGTCCGCTGGCGGCTGCCTGCCGTAGAATGGCACCGCTGCCGCTAGGTTCGGGTTGCGGACAGCTAAGGCGTTGACCACGAATCCACCGAAACAGAATCCGACCACCCCGACCTTGCCCGTGCAATCCGCGTGGCCCTGCAGGTGCCTCACCGCCGCTGCGAAGTCTTCCACCAGCTTGTCCCTGTCGAGCTCCGCCTGCAGGCGCCGCCCGTCATTGTCGTTGCCGGGGTAACCGCCTTTCGGCGTAAGGCCGTCCGGCGCCAGAGCCAGGTAACCGGCTGCGCCAAGCCTGCGCGCAACATCCTCGATGTACGGATTCAGGCCTCGATTCTCGTGCACGACAACCACCCCTGGAAGCTTGCCTTGCGCCGACGAGGGACGCGCCAAATAGGCGCGAATCGAACCGTAGCCTTGCGGCGAGTCGTACTTGACTCTCTCGGTACGGATGCGTGCGTCGTCTTCAGGCACCTGCTGCGCCATGGCGTAGTTCGGGCTCAGGCTGGCTAGCACGGCGGCCGCGCTCGCCCCGGCCGTGAACGGCCCGGCCCTGTCAATGAAGTCGCGCCGGTTCAGCGCGCCGTGGACGTACGCGTCAAATAAGCGCAGGATTTCGGGATGATAGTCGCTTGCGCGCATTCGTTTCATAGGTGCATTCTCCGTGGATCTTCGCAGATCCGATCAGGGTTCCATCCTACAAGAGTTCCTTGCTCGGAGCGAAGTCCTCGCGGGCGTGAAAGTGCCCTGTAGTTAGGTCGCCGCCGGACTCTAGGTACGCATCGATCTTCGCACCCAATTCGGCAACTACGTCTGGATGCTGGTCCGCGACGTTGATCAGCTCGTCGGGATCTTCAGTTCGATTGTAGAGCTGGGAGTCGTAGTCGAAGCCGAGCTTCTCTCGGTCCATGACCTTCGAGAACTGCCATTCCTTCGTGCGAATGGCGGCAATCCAGCCGTAGCCCTGCACCAAGCCATCGTGCGGGCTGACTTCGCCGCTGGCCAGCCCCCAGAGGTTCTTGCCGGTCGCCCGGGGCGGCGGGTCGAGTTCTAACAGGCTGAAGAGTGTCGGCATGACATCCGGATGGTGGATGAAACCCGATGCGCGGGTCCCAGCCTTTTCCTTGCCGGGCAACCGGACAACGAACGGATTGTGAGTAACCTGCCTGCGGACGCGAGTCGGTCCCTTAAGGAACTCCCCCTGCTCCCCAAGGAGTGAGCCGTGATCGGAAAAGAACACTACTACTGAGTTATCGAACAGACCCAGTTCTTCAATCGCCGCGAGAATCTCGCCGATCCAGAAGTCAACGCACATCGACTCGCCGGCGTAGTTGGCCCGAAGACGATCAATGCCCGATTGCGGGACCTCGATGTTCGAGTAAGGCGGCTCCCACCAGGTCGGCCCGGTGGCATCCGGCATGTACTCGTCCAAAAAGCGCTTGGGCGGATCCCACGGCTCGTGCGGGTCGAACGCCTCCAGGTGCAAGAAGAACGGTGCCTTGTCGTGGTTTCGCCGCAGCCAGTCGATGACGTTCTTTGCGGTGAGTTCGATGACGGCTTCGCAATCCTTTTCGTAGCGCTCGCGGTTGGCTAGGAACTGCCGCATGAATGCCGGGCGGCCCGGATCCATCTCTACCCAGCGATCCCAGTACTCGCGGGGGTAATGCATCGGTACGATGTCCTGCAGCTCTGCCGGGGCTTGCTCGTAGTAGTCGACCTCGTGGCCACGAGACCACTCGTAGTACCGATAGCCCCGGTGGAAATTCTTGCCGGGCCGCTGCAAGTGAGGGATGTCAGCGAACAGGGCAGTTTGGTAGCCGGCTTCGTGCAACGTCTCTGAAACCGTTTGATCCTCGTAGAACAGCTCGTGCCAGCCTGGTGTCTGCACCGGCTCGTGCTGGTGGAAGTAGTGATACGGAAGGATCCTCCGCCCGGTCATCAGGACTCGCCGGATAGGGATCGTCGGCATGCCCTCTGGATAGCAGTCATCGAAGACGATGCAATCCTCCGCGAAGCGGTCAATCCTAGGGCACTTGACCAAGCCGTTGCCGCCGTACGCTTGGAGATTGTCGGCCCGGAACGTGTCGGTGTTCAGGAATATGAGGTTCTGGCGGTTCCCCTTGCCCCGCTGGTTGGGGGGCCGCTCCCAGGCGCCGCCCGAAATAGCAGAGCCCGCTGGAGCGGCGCAGCCACTCAGGGCTGCGGTTGCCCCGGCCGCCGCGCCGGCAGCCCCCATCGACGTCCCTGCGATGAATCCGCGGCGAGAAACACTGTCCTGTTTGGACTTTGCCATATGAGCGCAAGGCTAGCACACAAGCGCGATCCGGAATCCAGGGCGTCGGAATGGCCCTAGTCCCCGGCTTCCTTGGTCTGGGAAACTGCGGTTCCGAGATGAGTCCGGAACTGCACCGCCGGTCACGCAAAGACCAAGTTCAAATCGCCCCCGATGCGTTCAGCCGATATGGAGAGGGGCGCCATCCCGCCCGCCTGAGTCTCGGCGATTGCTTCTCCTACGCGCTAGCCAAGGCGATTGCCGAACCCTTGCTCTGCAAGGGAACCGGCTTCAAGCGGACCGACATCACGACCTACACGGCTTCGTGCAGGTGACACGGTCTCCGAATACGGAGATGCTGCCATTCTTGCGAGCAGTCCCGTCCGACAACCGCAGCGGTTGCTCGCCGGCGGTGCCGTGGACTGGGTGGCCTTCCCGACCACGCAGGTCGATGCGCCGCAGGTCCGAGATCAGCGCGACGGCCCGTGGGCGGCCTGGCCTTAAGGGCCAGTAGGGACTACCCGAACTGGTGTCATATCAGTGCACGCTCGGGCTGGAGATGAGTGCCGAGCCGTGGGCGGGAACTGCTGCTACAGCTCCCGCTGTTGAATTCCGCGCTATTCCGGCGGCGGATTTTCAGATTATTCCGGCGGCAGGAGGGGGAGGTTTTCCGGATTATTTGTGATGCGTGACGGGCAGGGGGGGATTGCCGGCAGGGGGTTTGGCGACAAAGTGGGGGCGATTGCAGTGAGGCCGGAACGCTCGTCAAGGTGCGCTTGGGCCGGGCTGGGTGGGGGCCTGGCGGAGAGCGAGCAGACGCAGCAAGTCGTTCGAATCCTTGGCGCCGTGGGGGCGGAGGCGGCGCAGGCGGGGATGCTGGCGGAGCAGGGCGAGGGCGGCCTGGTCGCCAGCGGGATCGGCGTCGTAGCCGCACAGGATGGGGAGGTCCTGGAAGGCGTGGAGCCAGCGGGGCAGACGGCGAGCGGTGCCGGCGGTGGAAGCGAGGAGGCAGTCGGGAGGCAGGCCGGGGACGGGGAGCAGGGCGGCGGAGAGGGTATCGACGGCACTCTCGGTGAGCAGGACGGCGGCGGGCGGGGCGGATCCGGTCGTCAGCCAGAAGCCGCCGCGGTCGCGACGGGAGCCAGGGGCGAGGCCCTTGAAGGGGGCGGAGCCGGGGAGCGGGCAGGTGCCGACGAGTTCGGCGCCGACAGTGGTGGAGGAGCGGTCCCGGCAGGTAAAGACGGCATTGCGACGGCGGTCGGCGAAGAGGGTGCCGGAGTGTCGGCAGGATTGCAGCAGGGCGGGGTCGAGGCCGCGGGTCTGGACCAGGAAGTCGCGCACGGGGGCCAGAGCGAGTCGACGGGGTCGGGCAGACGCAGGGCTGGAACGGACGGAGCCAACGGGGCGTGAGGGGCGGAAGGGAGCGGTTGGTTGGAGAGGAAGGCGACGGCCTGGCGGAAGCCGCAGCGGTGGGCGTGCATGACGAGATCGATGGCTCCGCCGCCGCCGTGGCCGCCGGCGTGGTCGAAGAACTGGGTCCCGCGGATGCTGAGGACGGAGCCGTCCCGGCGCCAGCGCTGGCGATGGCGCGGGTCGCGCACGTAGCCGAGCCGCTCGGCGAGCGGCTCGAGGGGAGAGTCGCGGACGCGGTCGGCGTTCTGGCGCAGGCGGCGCCAGGGGAGGCCGGTCACGGACGCAGTTCCTCGCAGGCCCGACGGACGTGCTCGGCGCTGACGGTGCGGGCCTGGTCGAGGGCGGTAGCGACCAGCGCGTAATGGGCCAGCGCGCTCACCTGGCGGGGCAGGCCGTGGGAGGCCTGGAACAGCGCCTGGCAGGCGGCGGGCTCGAACAGCTCGAGCTCGCAGCCGGCGCGGGTGAGAGCGTGCTGCAGGTAGGGCTCGAGTTCCTCGCGGCGCAGGCCGTTGAGGTGGTAGCGCATCACGATGCGCTGGGCGAGGGCCTCGTGATGAGCCAGTCCCAGCCGCCGCCGCAGCTCGCTCTGGCCGACCAGCAGCAGGCACAGCAGACGCTGCGAGTCAAGGCCGAAGTTGACCAGCAGGCGGAGTTCGTCGAGCACGTCGTGGCGCAGGTGATGGGCCTCGTCGATGATCAGCAGGGGGAGCTTTCCGGCCTCGCCGAGACGCTCGACTTCGCGCCGGATCAGCTGGCAGGCCGGAGCGCGGTAGCGCGGCGTTTCCAGACCCAGGGCCCAGCCGATCGCCTGGTAGGTGTCGATCACCGTGCCGGTGGTCAGCCGGACATAGCCGACGCTGTAGAGGCTGTCATGGAGGTGGTCGGCGAAGCGGCGGCAGGCGCTGGTCTTGCCGCAGCCGGGCTCGCCGGTGAGCAGGCCGATGCCGCGCAACTCGAGCAAGTGCCGGAGGCGGGAGTCGGTTTCGGTCGCGTCCTCGGAGGCGAACAGCTCGGCGCTGTGGGCGGGCGCTTCGAAGGGCAGGCGGGTGAGGCCGAAATGCTGGCGGTACATCAGCGTTTGTCCTGGGGGTCGGTCGATGGGGAGGCCAGCTGGCGCAACCTGAGCTGCTGCCTGGCCGGGGAGCGGGGCTTGGCGGAGGTCTTGCGCGGCCGGGCGGAGGCCTTCGGCTGGTCCTGCGCGGGCGGCCGGCTGCGTCGTGCGCGGGCGTTGACCTCGCAATCGAGCAGGGCCGCCTGGGAGGTCTCGCCGTCCTCGTGCAGCACCGTCAGGGCCCGCTCGGGGGGCGCGTCGGGAGCGACCACCAAGGTGACCTTCTGGCCGGCCAGGCCGGCCTCGGTCTCGTACTGGCGGCCGTGCAGGTTGACCGTGCGGGCGCGGCTGACGCGGCGGACGAAGCGGTAGCTGAAGATCCACCGCAGGTCGATGTCGGGTCCGGCAACGCGCACGTTGGCACCGACCCGTGCCCAGCGATCCAGGGGCGTGTCGCCGTCGAGGCCGTGGTGGGGGGCATGGTGACATGTTGCGGTGCGGGGAATGTTGCGATGCGCCGGAATGCGCTTGTCTCTCAGCGGTGAAGCCGGACTCTCCGCAACATTCCTTTCTGCGCTCAGAGTGACCGGAGGAACGCCATCACCCCTCGATCCTCCTTCCACGGCCGCGTCGGTCCCTCCTCGACCGCATCGCAGAGTGCCATCGCCCGCGCCTTCATCTCGAGGTCGATCTCGGCGTAGATGTTGGTTGTATCGAGACTGACATGGCCGAGCCAGGCACGTATGGTATTGAGATCGACTCCGGCGCGTACGAGGCTGCAAGCAGCCGTGTGTCGAAGCACATGCGGGGTTGTCGTCTTCCCGGACAGTTCCGGCACTGCCGCTGCACAGCGCTCGACCACGCGATAGATGCCGAAGCGGGTATAGGCCCTGCCGTAGCGGCTGGAGAACACGGGGTCGCCGTTTGAGCGCCCTGCTGTCTGTTCCGCCACCACCCGTTCGGTTTCCTTCCACAGCGGGCATTGGCGGACTTTGCCGCCCTTGCCATGGAGAGTGGCAAGGGCAGAGCCTCCGTTTCTTTGGCTGAACGCAATGTCGGCGATCCGGAGCCCGGAGGCCTCCGAGACGCGGGCACCGGTGTTCACGAGGAAGATCAGGATGGCGTGTTCGGTGCGGCCCCTTGGCGTTTTCCTGTCGGGGGCGGCAAGGAGGGCGTCCGTCTCCGCCCGGGTCAGCCAGGCGACCGGCTTCGGCGCTGCCCGCTTCACCGGGATGGCGCGGATGTGGCCGCACCAGGCGACAAGGGCGGGGTCGCGGCTGGCCACGAAGCGGGCGAAGGCGCGAACGGCGGTCAGGCGCCGGTTCCGGGTCTCCACGGAGCAGCCACGCTCCGTCTCGACATGGTCGAGGAAGGCGCGCAGCCTTTCGGCGGTGAGATCGTCGATGACCAGCCGGTCGATCGGTTTCCGGGCTCCTGCGCTGATGAATGGCAGCAAGAGGGTGAACGTATCCCGATAGCTCTGTCGGGTGTTCTCCGCCAGGTTCCGTTCACTGACGATGTGCTCTTCGAGGTAGCGCCGGAGCCACGCCCCCATTGTCCTGCAATCACGCATCTTGATCTCCCTTCATGTAGTGTTCATAGCGGAGCGATGCCTGAACGAGCCTTTCCGGGGTCATGCTCAGGTAGACTTGGGTTCCGGCCGGGTTCCTGTGACCGAGGTAGGTGGAGAGCACCGGCAACAGTCGCTGCACGTCGGCGCCCTGCCGGTACCAGGCGTTCAGCCGTCCGACGGCGAATCCGTGCCGGAACGAATGCAGGCAGGGACCCCGGCACCTGCTGTCCCCGCCGCCGATCCCGGCATCGCGGAGCAGCTTGGCGAAGACATTCCTGACGACTCCCGCCAACAGGGGTGTTCCGTCACGGTTCGCGAGGAAGGCCGAATCCCGTCCCTCCGGCTGCGGGCGCCGCAGGCGCCTGGCGGCGTGGTCGCGCAACACATGGGCGAGCCGTTCCCCGACCGGAACCAGGCGCGACTTGTAGAACTTCGAATCGCGAACGGTGAGCACCGCGTCATCAAGGTCGACATCCGCGAGCGTGAGTCGGAGCGCTTCGCCGCTGCGCAGTCCGGATCCGTGCAGCAGCAGGATCAAGGTCCTTAGGGTGTCGCCGTCCAGTTGCCTTGCACGGGCGCGGGAGGCTGCGGTCGAGCCGAGAAGACGCCGAACTTCGTCCCCAGTGTAAATGTAGGGCGGCAGGGGCGCCGATGCCCTCGGCTCGCTCTCCCGTTCGGGCAGCGGAAACCGGGTCGCGTGGCCGCGACTGATGGCAAAGCGGTACAATCCAGACAGAGCAGTGTACTTGGCATTCCGGTAGCTGGTCGGCGGTCGGGTCCCTGCGAGGAAGGTACGGACCGCGTCCCTCGTGACCGCATCGCAGGGGGCATCCGCATCGACCCCCTTCAGGAACCGACGCAGTATCCTGGCACCGTCGTCGAACTTCGTGCCGTGGGATCGCCGCCAGAGGATGTACGTGTCGATGGCCTCGCCCAGAGTCATGACAGGTCTCCCGGATCGCAATCCGCAACCTCGCGCAGGGCCTTGAGATCGATTCTTGCGTAGATCGCCGTGGTGGAGGGGCTGCGGTGGCCGAGATAGTCTCCGATCACCTTCATCGACATCCCCTGGTCGAGAAGGTGCTGGGCTGCCGCATGGCGCAGCGCATGCGCCCCGCGACACGGTGCCCGTATGCCGAGGCGGTCTGCGCGACGCCTGACGACACCGGAGCAAGCACGACTGTCGATCGCCTGGAACGGGGCCTTGAGGGTGAGGAACAGGGTCCGGTCAGGATGTCGGGGACGGACCTCGCGAAGATAGCGCAGGAGCGCGTGTCCGGCAGCGGGCGAGAGCGGAAGGAGACGCGTGGTTCCCGGCTTCGGGCAGCGGACGCGAAGCGTCTCCTCCAGCCAGTCGACATCGTCAAGCCGCAGGCCGGCGACCTCGCCGGACCGGAGACCGTAGGTGATGAACAGCATCAGCATGGCCCGGTCGCGGATATCGGACGGCTGGTCGCCCTCGGTCGTGGCCAGCAGGCGAATGACATCGCCGCGGGCGAACCCGCGCGGGATCCCGGTCTCCGCATACACCCGGGGCGGCACGATCGCCACGGACAGGTCCGGTGTGCACAAGCCGCGGGATTCTGCGAAGAGGAAGAAAGCGCGAAGACGCCGCGCGTAGATGTTCCGCGTCCTCCGGCCGAGCTGTCTCTCGGCGTACCATGCGGCGCATGTTCGGTCGATGTCGGAGATGGTGATTGCAGACAGGACGGTGCCGCTCGGAGCAAGCCGGTCGAAGAAGTCTTCGACGACCCGACGTAGAGCACCGACGGTTGTCTGCGAGAGCCCGCGGTCTCGGCGCATCCAGTCCACCCAGACATCGAGTTCGACGGCATGGGAGTGGCGCACCGCTCCCGGCTCTTCCAGCCGACCGAGGAACCGCATCCACCGCACGGCGTTAGCAACAAAAACCGTAACTCCCTAGGTACCCTCCAAGGGAATGAGTCTCGAATCGATGGGGCACGTGGGGTATGTGGGCCGCTCGGGCCGATCACGGTCGATCAGGCCTCAGGGCTACGTCTGGGATTCCACTCTCGCCAGCAGGGCGCCCGGCCCTTGTAACAAGGCCTCAATTTGGTTCAGCCCCTGCTTGCGCGCCGTCGACAGCACGCTGCGTAGCGTGGCGAAGTCCTGCGCACCCTGCTCGGAGCGGAACCCGCCCGAGATCTTCATCCGCAGCTTCATCATCCGCAGGTCCTGCTCGGCCTGGTTGTTCGTGAACGGCACCCGCTCATCCTGCAGAAAGCGCAACACCGAGGCCCGCCTCTGCCGCAGCCGCAAGGCCAGATTATGCCCGGGCCGACGCTTCTTGCGGCCCCGCCGTCCCGGTTGGGCGGGTCGCAACGGCTCCAACCCCTCGTGATAGGCCAACGCCTCCCGCACCAACTCGTCGTAGCGGCCCTCGATCTTCTCCAACAGCGACCGCGGCAGCGCCACCCCCCGCTCTCGTGCGCTGTCCACCACCCGCTTCGCCCTCCGCAGCAACTGCTGCATCCGCCGTGCCCAGTCTTCCCCGTCGATCTTCGCCAACGCCTCTAACTCGCGCAAATGGTGGATGTTACACATCGCGTGCAGCACTCCCCCCACCGTGAAGTACGAGGCCCAGTGGTCATGCACCAGGATGCCTCGCAACCCCGCCAACACGCCTCCCCGCTGGCGGCTCGTCCGGTAGTAGGTCAGCTTCGCCGTGCTCAGCACATGCAACCACTGCCCCCGTCCCGCAATCCGGAAGCCCGTCTCGTCCAGATGCTTCACCCCAGGGCAGCTCACCAGCAGGTCTCGCACCCGCTCGGCCCAACTCCGCCAGCTCCGCGCCGCCTTGCGGCTCATCCCCGCCAGCGTCGCCGCGCACAACGCCACCCCGAACAGGTCCCGGAAGATCTCCGCCAGCCGATCCTCCGGCAGGAAATGGGCGTTCTGCAAGTAAACTGCCGTGGCCGCGATCCGCGGCCCGTACTGCACCGGCGCGGTCACGCCCGCCGGGAACGCGGCCCGCGTCAGCTGACCGCACTGCTGGCAGCGACAGCCCCAAGCCTGGTGCTCGGTCACTTCCGGCACTGGCGCGGGTAGATCATAGACCTGCCGACGCTGCGGCTCGCCCTCCCCATCGGCCGCCGACAACGCCTCTCCGCACCGGCTGCAATCCGCCGGCCAGTGGGCCTGGGTCCGGTCCGGCGTGTCCGTCTGGCTCAGCGTCGTGCCCGTGTGACCGGGCTGCCCCCCGGACCGCTTGCCAGACTGACGACGCTGGCTGCGCGTCCGTCGCGCTGCCGGCGGCTTGGCCGGCCCATCGCTCGACGGTGGTTTCCCGCTGTTGCTGCTGTCGAGGCCCAACCGCCGCTGCAATTCCTGCACTTGCTCCTGCAACGCCTGCAACTGCCTCGTCAACTCCTCCTGCCCGGCCTGCAACCGGGTGTTTGCGGCCCGCAACTGAGCGTTCTCGGCTTGGAACTGGGCGTTCTCGGCTTGGAGTCGGGCGTTTGCGGCCTCCAATTGCGCCAGACGCGGCTCGCTGTCGGTTCGCTCGGCTTTCATCTCGCTGCCGCCAGTCCGGCCCGTCGCGAGCGCAGCGGCTGGCTCGCAACGGTCTGAACACACAGAACATTACTATTGCTACATGGTTTCCCAGCAGAAAGTCAAGTGCTGGGCCTTCCGGCCATCCCGGTGTGCGGTTTCCGTGGAACCATCCGTCCTCCACTCCCTCTATGCGGCACGCACCACCTGAGTATGGCTGGGGGTACCTGAGGAGTTACCAAAAACCTTGATGACACTGGCCGACGCCTGTCGGGGAAATCCTGACCCGCCCCCAGCCGAACGGACCGCGGCCTCGATCCGGACAACGCTGACCGACTGGTCGTCGGTCAGTTCCAGGAGCCGAACCAGGCGTAGCTGGCTGCACGCATGATGCCGCAGGGAGGTTGTCCCGGATCCGGATTCCCGTAGATGGTGCAGAAAGCTCAGCCGCTCATCGGCAAGCGGCGCCGAGCTGTACGCCTCAATCGTATCGGGACATTTGAACAGATTGTCGAACATGATCGTCTCTCCTTGGAATTCAAAACGACGATCATCGGTCACTCTGAGCGCAGAAAGGAATGTTGCGGAGAGTCCGGCTTCACCGCTGAGAGACAAGCGCATTCCGGCGCATCGCAACATTCCCCGCACCGCAACATGTCACCATAAATGTTGCGCGCAACATTTATGGTGGTACTCGCCTTCGATCCAGACCGCGAGACGGCGGTTCAGGGCCGCCAGGCTGACCCGGTCTTCCGGGCGCAAGACCGGCAGGAGCTCGGCCCGTACGCGGCGGAAAAATCTCTCGATCTTGCCCTTGGAAAGAGCCGTCAACTGCACTCGGCGCGGACGGTGCGAGCCGGATCATTCGTGTGACACATCCATTCCATCCCTTGCGTGGCTGCGCGTTCCGCTTGGTGTACCGCAAGTCCTGCTGGGGGCTGGACCGCGTGTTCTGCGAGGGGGAAGACGGCAGGATCGAGTCGTTTCCTACCTCTTGGACCGATTTCGCTGCCGAAGATGCGTTCGTGAAGGTGTCTGTGGGGCGGAGCGCGTTTCGGGTCGCTGATCTGCTCGAACTGGCGAAGTACGTGGACCGGGCGAAACCAACGGGTGTAAAGTGAATTACGCCGCATCTGTAAGAATGTTTCTGCCCATCCCGTTGCGGTGGAATCGCGGAGGACGTGCCATGCGAGACAGCATTGAGGGCAAATTCCCCCGGGAGATAGGGGAAATCCGCTCCGGGAAGCCGCTTGACATCGCAGAGGAAGTGCGCTTAAATATATTTACAGTCCGATCTGGAGTCCCCACCCCTCATGCCGCACAAGCCCAGCCCGCCCAAGACCGCAGCCCTGCGCCGGCACAGCGCCCTCAACCCGCACCCCGAGAAGGTGCGCGACGAACGGTTCCACTCCCACCCGTTCTTCGATCCCCGCGATATCGTCCAGGTCAAGTACGAAATGCTGCGATGCGTTCGCCAGGACGGCGCGTCCGTCAGCGAGAGTGCCGCACGGTTCGGGCTGACGCGCCCGACCTGGTATCAGGCGCAACGGGCCTACGCAGCCGGCGGGCTGCCGGCGCTGGTGCCTGCCAAGCCGGGCCCGCGACGGGCCCGCAAGCTGGGTGCCGAGGTGGTCGCGGCGCTACGCACGGCCAAGGCGGGCCAGCCCGACCTGCGTTCCCGGGAACTGGTGGAACTGGTCCGCGAGCGGTTCGGACTGTCGGTGCACCGGCGCAGTGTCGAACGGGCGCTGGCGCGGGAAAAAAAATGACCGCCTGCCCGCCAGCGGATCCGGCGGGTACGCAGGAGCCTCGCTGCACCTGGGGTGGCTACGAGATGGTGGACAGGTAGAGGTGCGGTAGGTGCAGTAGCTCCAGAGAGGGCGGCACCAGCCGGCAGCCGCTCCGCGGGTGGTACGGGCAGGCCGGCGGGCTTGCGTCCCACCAGGCCTTCCGCGTAACGTAGTCCTCGACGGTGAGGTCCGTGCCGTATCGAATCTGGATAGCGCCGTCCACGGCCCGGCGAGTGGAGATCGTGCGGGCCACCCCTATTGGACCGGGCCGCTCCCCTGAACGCAATCGCATCGGACCGGCCCGGTTCCCCGTGGCACCCGCTCGGCGGCCGCTACATGCGGCTCCTGCTGCTAACGGCTACTCCATCTCCGGCTCCAGACCCGGCACTGCCAGCTTCGAGGTTACGGCCAGCACTCTACGAAACCGCCCGTCCCGGATTCGACCGCTCTCCCACCCAATCCGTAACGAAATAATCCGGGCCTAGACGCGACGATCCCACGAATCAATCCGGGATTCAACAGGGGTGCACCCATCGTAGGGCCTGGTGGTTCGTCTGTGGGCTTCGCCCCCGCCCTCAGTCTTGCTCCCCAAGCCGCGTTTCCAAGAGCTGGGACAGTGAATTCCGTCGAGAAGACCGTGCGGAAGGGCATTGCGGATCCACGAGAGATGAAGGAGCCTAGAACTACGACAAATCAACTGACAGACTTTCGACAAGACAACTGTCAGCTCACAGCCTGGGTTGCGCGCCATTGATCGAGAGGATTTCCTCGACAGACACCCAATTCCAATCCAAGATCACCCCCTAGGAGGACACCTTATGCTGAACCGATGGCCTCCCGAGAACGATGGCCTGTTGTCACCGGCCACAGCAGCCGTCCAACAGGAAATCATGAAGATTCCGGATCACATCCCGGGCTCGCTCCGGTCGGTTCACCGCGTCAAACAGTGCCGCGAGACTCCGATACGCATCCTCCCGGCCGGGGTCCAGCTCGATGGCACGCTCGAAACGCTTGATGGCTTCGCTTGTCCTTCCAAGAGCAGCGTAGGCGCTGCCGAGATAGAGGTGGTGATCCGCACGATCCGGTTCTCGTACGATCGCAGCCTCCAGCAAGGCGACGGAATCGGCAAACCTCCGTTCGCCGTAGCACGCTCTCGCCATCGCCGACATCACCTCCGTGTCCTCGGGAAACCGCTCTTGGACGGCGGTGAGTAGAGCCAGCCCTTCCTTCATCGCTGAGCCGTATTGATAGCGCTCGCCCATCTCGATCGACGCCAGCCCGAAGTTTCGCTCCCGCAGCCCCGCAGGCGGTTCCCGCCATGCGGTCACTCGGCGTGCTCCCGGCCTGCCTGACTGCTTTCGGGGTCTGCGCAAAATTTCATGATCCGTGAGAGCGACATGCGCCACGTTGTTGGCACTAAGACGCGGCATATGGCAACTGACGCAGCCTTCGGTGGGCGGCTCGTGGGTCTCGAAAAGCTCACCACCGTGGCAGTCAATGCATCGGTCGCGGTAGTAACTCTCCGGATCAGTGACCGGATCATGCGGGTTGTGGCATGTCCCACACCACATCTCTCCTTGGCTCGCCTGGGCGCAAGCACTGAGGGCAAGCAGTTCCGCGTGGCTCACGGCCTTCACTTCCGACACTGCAGCCCCTTTCTCTCGTTCCAGGACATACACGGTCCACGCGTCCTCCAGGACCATGCCCGGCTGAAAGTCAGCCACGCTGAGCCCGGGACTAGGCACTCGCACCTCCCCGGCCACATGGCACTGCTCGCACACGCTGGCTCGAGCCCGAGGCGGGAGCCTTGCGGGATTTACGATCGTCCCGGGCGACGGCTTCGCCACGTGCTGGTCCCCTGGACCGTGGCAGCGGTTACAGGAAATCGGCTCCAGCGAGACAGTCGGATCGTGATAGCGGTTGCGAGTTCCAGCCACCGGTCGCAGACCTCCGGCGTGACACTGCAGGCATTCCATTTCCACTGGCCGGGTGAAGTCAGCATTCGGATCATCGTTGTATCCGGGGGACATCGCCCACCCACCGCGTGCCGCGTAGAAGGAAACAGGGGATTGGAACAGGTATCCCCGAATGCTTGCCAAATAGCTGCGGCCGGTTCGTCCCGACCCCACGAAGGCAGGGATGTCGTACTCGACGGTTCGCGCGCCGCGGACCATCCGGTGGCGCATGCCGGTCTCAGACTGGTCGATCTCGAAACGGCTCGCCGAGACGTTGTGTATGACGAGTCCTTCTGGATGGCCTGTGGGCCGGCCCACAGAGCGAGCCATGCCGGAAGCCGCGTATCCTTCTACTTCCTTCGGATGGCAGCTGGCACAAGGATGCTGGCAAAGCGCCGGGAAAGCGACTACCAGTCCCAACAGAACCAGCCATGTCACGGCCCTACTCTACTCCCGTGCTTGACGTAAGGACTCTCACGAGATCCCCTCGAATGGATCACGTCGGTTGGCGCCGCTGTCCCCTGCGGCGCTCGAAGCATTTGCCGGCGATTCCACCAAGCTGCGCGGGAGGCGTCCGAGGTCCGCGGCAGATCCTCTCCCAGATCCACAATGGCAATCGGTTGGGCGCGAGCTATCCCGCAAAACCCAGCGATACCCCACAAGTCGAACGCTTCTCTCGCCCGCGGCGGGCGGCAGCAGACCGGCTGCCGCCCGCCGCGTTTCTCCACCGCTAAGCGGCTTGGGCCGAACTCGGCCCTGGGCAAAGCCTCGCTAGAAGTTCAACTTCAGCCCGAACTGGACTGTCCGTGGACCGTTGGCTTGCCCTCGCACCCTACCAAAGCTCTGCCTGCTGTTGACGTTACTCGCAGGCGTCCCGAACACGACCCGGTTGAACAGGTTGAAGAATTCGGCCCGGAACTCGACATTGAAGTTCTCAGAGATTGAAGGTACGAATGTCCGCTTCGACAGCGTGAAGTTCTCGGTCCAGAACGAGAAGCCGTGCAGATCAGGTTCCACGCGCGAAACGTCTCCGAAGGTGTAGGGCTCGGGCTGAGTGAATGCGTCGATGTTGAGGTACAGGTGCCGAGCCGGGTCGAAATCACCCGGGCCCACCCCCGTGCGGCGGTCCACGCCGGGCACGCGGTCTGGTCGATTGCCGCCTCCGAATATCGGCAACGCCGAGCCGCCGAAGATGCGTAGCGGAGGACCGCTCCTATACTGCGTGATTCCGGCAACTTGCCAGCCCTTCAGGACCTTCGCCGCCGCGCCGGTGGAACTCCTCCCAAGCGGCAACTCGTAGACCCAAGAGGTGGCGAGGTTGTGCGTCTGGTCAAAGGGCGAGATCGATTTCTCCAAGGCCCGGTTGCCCGAATCGAGCGCTCTGACCTCGTGATTGGACCAGGCGTTCCCCTGGTTGTCGCTGATGCTCTTCGACAGCGTGTAGCTGACCAAGAAGCTGAGACCACGCGAGAACCTCTTCTGAACCCTCGCCTGCATCGAGTGGTAGGTGGAGTTTCCTATCCCGTTCGCGTGGGTGACGAGCCCGGTGAACTGAGGAAACGGTCTCAGAGCCTGGGCAACCGATCCGGAGAAGCCAGGATACGGGCTCCCGATGCCAGCCTCGTGCGCTTGCATCGAATTAATGTTCGCCCGCAGGGTCGACCCCAGGCTCAGGTACGAGGATGGAACTTGGTTGAGGTTCTCCATGTTCGAGGGCAACCGAGTACCCTTGTTTCCCACGTAGGCGACATCCGCGAACATCCGGAACGGAAGTTCGCGCTGGATCGTGAGGTTGTAGTTCGTGGTGTACGCTGCGCGACCGCTGGTCGGACTGATGTAGTCCGCCGTGCCCCCGATGTTCAGACCCGGCGACAGGTTCGGCAACTTGCCCTCGAACGGCGGGAAACCCTGGTCCAGAATGAATGCGGGTGTGATGCCCTGATCCACCGAGCGCGGCTGGCTGAAGTCTGTAAACCCGGACCGGAACTCGTTTCCACCGAGTTCGATCCCCGCCGAGAGGGCATTTGATTGGGCGTAGATGAGACCGAAGCCGGAGCGTATCACCGTCTTGTCGTTCAGCCGATACGCCAAGGAGAAGCGCGGGCTCCATTCCTTGTAGTCGGTGTCGGGCCGACCGTCGTCGCCAAAGACATGCGCCCCGGGAATCCCCCCAGCCGCGGGGTTCGGCAGATCCAGGTCGATCACGGACCAAGCGCCGTCCGGCATTCTGATCGGGGTTGGGATCTCGTAACGCAGCCCCAGGCTCATCGTGAGCTTGGGAGTCAGTTGAATCTTGTCCTCGAAAAAGGTGGCGAAATACGTCGTGTAGAAGACGTTGTCAGTGGGGTTGACTCGCCGAAAGCCCCTGAACAGCTGACCCAGGAGCATGCTGGCTGCGGCATCACCCCAGGCGTTGAACGACGGAGAATTCGGCTGGCTGCTCGCGAACTGGTTGAAATGGAATTCGCCGGTTTCCCCTCTCGTCCGCGATCGCATGAAGCGCTGGTTCCAGTACTCGCCTCCGAACTTGAAATAGTGGCGGCCGCTGGCCCACGACAAGGTGTTCGTGAAGATGTGCGCCCGGTCCTCCGTCCGAATGACGTGGTTCGCCGTCCCCATCGAGACATAGGGGGCAATTGTGAACTGCGGGAAGCCGGACCTGTCGGTTGGTATGCCCGGAATCCCAAGCTGCTGGTTCCAGTGGGTCTCCGTGTCGTTATGGGTCCTGTCCTTGTTCGAGAAGGAATAGCCATAAGCGAAATGGTTCAGCATCTTCGGAGTGACCGTCCAATCCCAGCTGCCACGAGTGCCGCCCCCTTCAATTAGGATGGAGCTGGTGCTGGGATCCAGTGCATGCCCCTTTCCGAAGGTGCTATAGCGCTTTGCATCCAGGCGCGGCTTCCACCACGTCACGCTAAACCTGTGATTCTCCCCGTGACTGTGGTCTGCCTTGACCGACACGGAATAGTCAGTCACGGGACTGCTGCTCCGGTCAAGCCAGTTATCGACGATGCCAGGACCATCCGGTTGTGGCAGGAGACCCATCACCTGCGCCGCGATTGGACTAATCCGTGCGGAAGGAATCCGGTTGCCAGCAAAGGGATCGCGCATGAAGCCCCCTGCAAGGTCCGGCCGGGTCGACGCGGGATCAAAGATTGGGATGAGGTCACCGCCGGGGCTTCTCAACTCCGAAAAGTCACCCTGCCGGAATGCCGTTGTGGGAATTGTGCGCAGGGCTGCCCCGGGGGCTCCGGCGCGCAAGATGAAACCTTGGTAAGAGGTGAAGAAGAAGGTCTTGTTCTTAACGACAGGCCCGCCCAACGTCCCGCCGTACTCGTTCTGGCGGACGATGGGCCGGGTGGGACTGAAAAAGCCGCTCGAGTCGAGCTTGTCGTTCCGCACGAACCAGAAGGCGTTGCCATGAAACTGATTCGTTCCCGACTTGAGCGTGTAGTTCGAGATTCCAAAACCTCGCCCTTGGTCGGCCGGGTACATAGTGGTGCTGATCTTGAACTCCTCCACCGCCTCGAAGGGAGGGGAAGTGCGCACAGTCAGGCCCGGCGACTCCTGGAGCCCGTGGGGAACGCCATCGATGATCGCCTGACTCGTCTGCTGGGGCGAGCCCAGGAAGTGTTTTTCCCAATTGTTCCCGGTGACACCCGGCGTGAGGAAGATGAACTGCTCGATCTGCCGGCGACCCGACCCGCCGCCGGACGTTGATCCTAGCCCGAGCGGCAAGTCCATCACCATCTTCTTCTCCATGACCGTGCTGATTTCCGCGCTGTCGGTCTGTACCAGGGCGGTCGCAGCGGCCTCCACCGTCACCGTCTCGGTCACTTGTCCTAGTTCCATTTGAATGTCCACAGTCGTGCTCGAGGCTGTGGCCACGTTGACCGGTTCGCGAGCGAACCGCCGGAATCCCGGTGACTCTACCTCCAGACGGTAATCGCCAACAGGTACGTTTCCAAGCACGTAAACTCCCGCCTCAGTCGTTTGCGCGGACACCGAATGATCTGTCGCGAGATTCGTGGCTCGGATTTCAGCCGCGACGATTACGGCCCCGGTTGAGTCGGTAACATATCCGCGAATTGTTCCCGCCGTCGCTTGGGCGTAGCTCGTGCTCGCTAGCGGGAAAAGGAACGCTGCTACTGCCGCGTAGCGGAGCAAGAACCGATAGGGCTTGACTTCGTTGCAGGTCATTTGGACACCTCCGTTCTTTGATTCCAAGCACTCTTCTGACACGGGCCTCCACCAAGCACACCTCTCAGTAGGAAAAGGCCGCTGGCGCTCTCCTCGCGTACGGGAAGGTCTGCAAGAGACAAACACGCGACCGTGACCGTATCACGCGGCAGCGAATTTACCAACGCAATTTTCGTCCAAACGAGCGCTTTGGGCGAAAATCTTTCCACGAACAGAGAGAGTGTCCTGGTTTGCCACTCGGCAGACGGCTTTCCGGAGTCAGAGAAGGGGGCCCGTCGCCGCGGCAGTTAGCAAAGAATCTGGTCAATGAAACCTTTGGCAGGCTACAGGGATTGCATGGGCCGGGTCGATGCTTGCGATGCGGAATCACGCGCTAGACTCTGGTCAGGATTCGATCTCGGCTCGGGGGACGCCTCGGTCCTGGGTAGGTCGCTCATCAGACAGACTCGTATCTTGGACTGGGTCGTTCGCGAGCGCGCATCAGCGTATCCGGGGCTCCGTTTGATCCCCGTGGAGCATTGCACCTCAAGGCGCGTGAGACCTGACATGCATTTCAAGCCTGCACTGCTACTCATCGCTTGTGCAGTCTCCACGCGTGCGGAGAACAGTCCCATCCGATTCGAGTACGCGTCCATCGATTTCGTGCTGGAGAACAGCGAGACGCCGCGTCTGCACGCCCCGGAAACGATGGCTGGCGGAGTCGCGGTATTCGATTACGACAATGACGGCGACTACGACATCTACTTCGCGAATGGCGCGGAGATGCCGTCGCTGGTCAAGAGAGATTCGAAATACTGGAACCGACTCTTCGCGAACGACGGCAAAGCGCACTTCACCGACGCTACGAAATCCTCAGGGCTAGCGGGAAACGGGTACGCGACCGGAGTCTCCGTTGGCGACTTCGACGATGACGGCGACCACGACCTGTTCGTCGCTGGCGTGCATCAATATACGCTCTTCCGCAACGACGGTGACGGCACCTTCAGCGACATCACCGAGTCCGCAGGTCTGCGTGCGACGGACCCAGAGCATGGATTGATGTGGGCTGTCGATTCCGCTTGGATCGATTACAACAACGACTCAAAGCTCGACCTGTTCGTCGTCAACTACCTAGCCTGGGACGCGGAGACCGAGAGTGTCTGCGACGACTATTGCCATCCCAAGATGTACAAGGGAACACCCAACCGCCTCTACCGAAACAACGGCGACGGCACCTTCACGGATGTCTCTGCAGCTGCCGGATTCGCCGAGCATATTGGCAAGGGCATGGCCGCCGCGATTGCGGACCTGGACCGCGACGGTGATCTCGACATCTTCGTCCCGAATGACAAGATGTTCAATTTCCTGTTCCTGAATAGCGGCAGCGGCTCATTCCGTGAGATCGCCTTCGACGCAGCCGTAGCGCTACCCGAGGCAGGCATGTACGTCTCCGGCATGGGAAGCGATTTTCGAGACTGGGACAACGACGGATTGCCGGACATCGTATTCGTGGCGCTTGAACATGAGACCTTTCCGCTGTTTCGGAATACCGGGAACGGTGATTTTGAAGAAGTGACCGGGCCCAGTGGGCTCTCTGCTCTTTCGAAACAGATGGCCGGTTACGCTCCGATCCTGGCTGATTTTGACAACGATGGACGGAAAGACCTGTTCGTCTCCTGCGGGCACGTGCAGTCCACCAAGCAATACGGCGGCGTACAGCGGGTCAACCAGCACAACGCTGTGTTCCGAACCTTGGAAGACGGTACGTTCCGTGCGCTGGTGGAGGAAGCCGGATTCGCTTCCCGACCCGCAGCGAGGCACCGGGGTGCGGCCGTCGGAGACTTCGACGCGGACGGAAGACTAGATCTCGTCGTCACCGCTCTCGCGCGCCCAGCCGAGATCTGGCTGAACCGCAGCCCCGGGGATCATCACTGGCTCGAACTACGCCTTTCGACGCCCGGAACGGAGGTTCGAGTCGAAACGGCCGGGGCATCTCAATTCGACCACGTATCCCCGAGTGTCGGCTACGCCTCATCTTCGGCCGTTCCGCTGCACTTCGGCCTGGGCAACGAGGCGATCGCCGAAAAGGTCGAGATCCGCTGGCCCGATGGCCAGAGCCGCATTCTGACCAACATCGAAGCCAACCAGACCGTGACCGTCGAAGAACCCTAGACGGGATTGCGGGCCAGCCGCCAAGAGTCTAGCGGGAACTCTTCGACCGCGGCGCGGGAGCTTCCTGTTGCCATACGTGCTGTCGTTGCATGGGAGCAGCAAGTGTTAATCACGCATGCTCATTCCCACAACTCAAGACTCGATCCCTACTTGTTTCCATCGATCAAAATGAAGGCCGCCGCGTCGAAACTGCCCTGTGATCTTGTCCAGCCGCCCGAGGCATTCTTGGAGTTGCCGGGTCGGTGCAACAGCGACCGTGAGATGCACAGTATTCCAAGACCAGCGCCGTCTAGGAATAGGCGCTAGTGGTTGGATTGTTCCTTCTTCCGTTGGGCAGGTTCGTGGGCGATATAGTCGTCCACGTCCCAATCGTGAGTGCGATCGACAATCATCCCGCTGGCGGAGTGACGACGGATTTCGCAGTCTGGCTCCGCACCAAATCCGCTTGCGTCAGCCCTTCCGATAAGGAATTGCCGCTACGGGCTGAGTTGAATCGAGCGCTTTCGGGCGGCTTCGGCCTTTGCATCGAGCTCGAGCTCTCGGTAGGCCTGAAACAACTGGTAGTGGAGCGTGCCGTCCTCATCGGTCGATGCTCCGGCTTCCATGTGGGCCACGGCCTCCTCGATTTCTCCCAAGGCGGCAAGCGCCTTGCCGAGTGCCGCGTGCCCCAGCGCGAGGTCGGGTTGCAATTCCAGTGCTCTGCGTAGTGGCGTAACGGCCTCTCTGTGCAGGTTCTGAGCGGCTAGAGCGAGTCCGAGGTTGTAGGAGGCTTCCGCATCCGCGGGCGAAATAGCAAGGACTTTGCGGTAGGCTTCAGTCGCGAGCCGAAAATTTGGTTCACGCAGGCGGGCATTGGCCAGCGATAGCAGGAGCACTGGGTCGCCAAGTTGCCTCTCCAGCGCCAGAACGTACTGTTCGGCGGCCTCGCCGAACCGATTCTCCGCATACAATGAATCGGCCAGCAACTGGTGCGAACGCGCCGAATCCGGGCTCTCTTCGATGAGGCGGTCGAGCATCGACTTGCCTAGTTGGCGGTAGGCCGCCCCTCGCAGGTAGATTGCCTCGGGGCCCTTCACGCCAGGCATTCGCGCCAGTTCTTCGAAGCGGCCAACCGCCAACAAATCTCTCATCCTCTCCAGACCCGTTCGGGAGAGTTCCGAATCTCCCGTGGGAGAAGGCGCCGGCTCTCCCGTGAGAACCCACCTCAGATAAGCCGATCCGAAGTCTCTCCCGTCCAACAGTTGGAGATGCACGCGGACGTCCAACTCGTCCACAGGCGGCGCAGGCAGAGGCCTGAAAAACTCCGGCCGAATTCGCGCGGCAGTCCCGATGTCGGCGGCAGCACCTCTCCAGTCGCCTTCCGCCAATTTGGCGAAAGCGCGTCCGAACAATGCCTCGTGGGCTCGGGAATCGCGTTCCAAAGCCTGGCCGAACATCTGGCGGGCGGCCTCCCATTCGCCTCGTCGTAGCAGAAACGTCCCGAGCGCAGATCTAAGCCCGGGATGACTTGGCTCGGCCTCGATCGCCCGACGAAAAAAGTCTTCCGCTACCGCAGCAAAGCGACCCCTCTCGCTCCTCTCAGCCTGGAACTCTGCATTCGCCAGCAAATAGAACGCCGAATCCTCGAACTCGCTAAGCCGTTCAAATTCCTGTTGGCCCTGATGGAGACGCAGCTTACCCAGACCGTAGAACGCCTCGGTGTCGTGGGGGTCCGCTTGGAGCAACTTTCGGTATTGGAGCGCGGCTGCGTCGTAGCGTTGGAGGCCAACCCACGTAGCGGCCAGGAGACGGGCGATGCTCGCGTCTTCCGGGTGGGCCTCCGCGACTGACTCCAACAGGCGTGCCGCCTCTTCGTATCGTGACGACCGGAACAGCATCCGACCAAGCAGGAACTTTGGGGCGGAGATGTCAGGACTCAGTTCCAAGGCACTCCGAAACGATGCCTCAGCTCCCCGGAAGTCGCCAAGCGAGAGCCGCGCAAGGCCCAAGTTGCTGTGCAGCTCGGCGACACCCGGCACCTGCTCGATCAGCCTTGCGAACTTGAGTTCGGCCTCACGGTACCTGCCATCGCGCATCGCAGAGACTGCTTCCGTCGCGAGTTCCTGCGGCGCCTGTGTTTGCCCCGCCACGCAAAGCACAAGCAGCAGCGCAATCAGCACTCTACCGGTACGCATCGAGTTTCTCGATTTCCTCAAGGGCACGTTCCCGGATGATGTCCGGTCCCAGTTGTGCCGCCCTGCCGAGAGCGGCTCTAGCGTCGTCGATGCGTCCAGCCCACGCATGAATCACGCCCAACCGAAACAGTTGCCTGCCCTCCGGTTCCGGATTCTTCTCCAAGGCAGCCTGCAACTCCTTTGTCGCTGTGTCCAGGTCGCCTCGCTTGGCAGCGACATGGCCGAGCGTCTCGTGCAGTCGGGATTCCATCCTGGCGCGGAACTCCTGCCAATCGGCAAACCGTATTGCACGCGGGATTTGTTTCCGCTCCAAGGCCTCGAACGCCCGACTTGCATGTTCCTCGGCGGTCGCAAGTCGTCCCTCGGTTCCCTGAGTGCCGGCTACCCGGTTCGGGATCGCAGATGCCATGGTGACCAGCGTCATGACGTTCTCGGGCAGGTGTTCGAGTGCTCGGCCTCCTGCTTCCAGCACTCCATCGATGTTGTCCAGCCGCTCGTACGCCAACATCTGGTATTGATAGACGCTGCCGATCAATTCCGATTCTCCGTAGCGCCGAGAAAACTCGCTCACCAGCGTCTGGCACTGGACCGGATCCTGTTCCGAAACGATCTTCAGGTAGAGATCGAACTCCTCCTGGGTATCGGCCTGCGGCGTATGACCGAGATTGCGAAACACGCCGAACTGCGCAGCGAGCGGCAGCGCTGCCAGGATAGCCACAAAGAGAACCTTCCTAGAAATCGCCATAAGCCGCTCTCAGTTGCTTGAATGTCGCCAGCGCTCGTGCGGCCGCGGCTGTATTGCCCAGCTGGCGATGGATCCGGTGCGCAAGGAAGTGCGCCTCGACATGGTCGGGGGCAAGCTTGATTGCATGCTCCACAGCTTGCAGGGCCGCGCTGGACCGTTTCATTCTCCAGAGGACTTGCGCCATCAGAAAACGGCCCTCCACCTGCTCGGGCTCGCTTTCGACGGCCCTTCTGGCCCACGCGAGCGCACTATCCAGATCGGTGTCCCGCATCAGCCGGACCAGTCCGTGAAATGCCTCTGTCAAGTCCATATCCGCCGCCTTGCGGTATGCTCCCATCGCCTCTGGCGCGCGATGCAAGTTTTCCAGGCAATAGCCACGAAAGTAGTGACCTTCGGCGTGTTTGGGATTGCGCCTCAGAGCTTCTTCGAAAAAACCAAGGGCGCTCTGAAAATCGTTCCGCACCAACTCCTGGTATCGGCCCAGGTGGAAGAACGGCTGAGGGTCGCTCGCATCAATTGCAATCGCCTTGTCCATCTGTTGCTTGAAGAGCCGAAACTGATTGACGTCGAAATAGGCCAATCCAAGCGCTTTGTGCAGATACGCGGTGTCGAGGCCCAATCGTTCCGCCGAACGGAATGCCTGGATCGAACCCACCTTGTCGCCGGTCTGCCAACGCGCCACACCGGCCAAATAGTAGTCGTTGGCGTTGGCGGAATCCGCGCTGATCAGCTTGTCAGCCACTTGGAGCGACGCTCCCCAATCTTGTTGGCGGACTAACTGTTCCAGAGTGTTGTCACCCGCGGCAGTTAGCGAAAGAATGAGCAGCGCGACTGCAACTCTTGCCAACAAGGACATGAAATGGGGTTCCCCCGCAGTGGATCGAGAATGTCTAACCCATCCGCAAGAATATCGCACGGATCACGGATTCGGACAAGAGGCCATGGGCGTCACTGGCACTCCCTAAGATCGAGCGGTCGCGTCCTGCGCGCCTTGACCTCGTGGATTCCCGCTGCGCCTTTCTGTCGCGCGGGCCGGAACGCTGCGCATTTCCACGTCGGGTCGATGGGGTGTGCCAGCCCCGTCAACTCCAGCTTGGGCTCGATCCGAGCTAGTTCCACCAGTTTCTCCGCCGTGTTGCGATGACTGTCCTAGGGCCACGGGTCCTTCGAGACCACCGTCCGAAGCCGAACAGCGCTTGAAGTGGGTCGGACGCGAACGGGGCGTCCGAGCAAACCCACCTCCATCCGATTAGCGCGACCCGTCAGCGCGTTCTCCGATTCGGACGGAACTCTTCGAGCTGAGACCGTATTGCAACGGCGATCCGCTCGGCGTTCGTATCGACGGTAATCCTGTCGCCGGCAATCTGTACCAAGTCCGGCAAGATGGCCTGCAACCCACGAGCCAGCGCGGTCACATCCTCGCTCTTGACACACGCACCCATGTTGTATCCAACATTATTTCGCTTGACGGATCCCAGATTATTCCTGCAGGAGTGAGCCGCGAATCTCACTTAGATTCGCTTCCGCAGAGAGCAATCAATGGACGTGGCGAGCTGCATTGCCGGGCAAGTGCGCAGTCCGTCAAGGCTTCCGGTACGCCCACCACGGTGCCAACGCGCTCACCTCTCCCGAACTATTCCGCTTTCCCACCCAATACGTAACGGGACAATCTGGTCCAAAAACCTGACGATCCCACGAACTAATCTGGGATTCAACACACCCCCCAGTTGCTCGCGGCAGACGAGGGCAATCGTCGACGCCGGGAGCGTCTCCGGCACTCTTCCCTTGGGGATGGAAGTCTCTCGCCTCCACCATTTGGCTAGCGCCAGTGAACCAGCGGCCGAGACAGCACTCAGTAAGGCCATGCACGCGAGTACCAAGGCACCCAGCGATCATCCCCAGAGACCACCGTTTTCATTTGAGGCCAGAACAACGAACGGAAATGCGCCCACCAGTACTCCACTCGCCGCCCCCCACGTGCCGACTCGCAAGAGCGGCAACTCATCGAACCTGCGACCGCCCCTAGACTGAAGTTCCCCGGTGAGAATCGGTGGTAACTCTCTCATATCACGTCTGTTTGTCAGCAATTGGACTTGTCATCTACTGGGAACGCTCGGACGAGTTCCAGTGCCCGCGTCTGCAAGGGTGTCGGCTCGGTCAGGCGCTCCACGGTGGGTCCCTCCGGGTCGCCTCGCAGGCGGCATTGATGGTGGCAGCGCGTCGCCAGCGCCTGCATCAGCGTCGAAAAGCTGTGCAGCTCCAGGCCGTCTGACGTCCTGCGGCGGTTCTTCTTCGCTTGCGCTTGCGGCGTCGGCTTGGCCGGCGCCACCGGATCGCGGCGCGCCTGCCACGCTTCCAGTCCCTCTTCCTGGAACAGCAGCGGCGCCAGCGCCTGCCGCAGGTGCCATTCCACGTAGTAGGCCAGCAGGCACAGGAAAATGTGCGCCCGCACGCGCTCCTCGGCGCGGTGGCGGATCGGTCGCACCATCAAATCCACCGTCTTGAGGCAGCGGAAGGCGCGCTCCACGCGCGCCAGGTTCTTGTAGCTGCGCACGACCTCCCCGGCCGTCAGGTCGGCCTGGCTGGTGCGGATGATGTACAGGCCGTCCAGGGCGGCCTCGCGCTCGATCGAGACCGCGTTGCGGGAGAACTCGAAGCGACCGTCCTCGATGACGGTCTCGAAATGCTTGCCGACCTTGAAGCGCTGCTGGGCGCGGCCGACCTTGCTGGCGATCTCGGTGGCCCGCAACGGCTTCTTCGTGCGGCGCCGCACCTCGCGCTGGATCCGCCCGAAGGCCTCCTCGGTGGCGGCCAGCAGGTCCTCGCGCTTGTGCCGGCGGCGGGCGGCCAGGGCCGGGTTCGAGCAGACCACGAGACGCTCGTGCGGGTACAGCGGGGAGCGGATCTCGGCGAGGTTGCGGGCGTCGAACAGGGACATCTGCACGCTCCCCTCGTCGGCCAGCTTGCGGATGGCGTCGTGGCACAGGGCGGAGATCCAGCCGAGGCCGGGGTATTGCCGCAGGTGCTCGATCTGGGTGTCGGTCAGCATGCCGCGGTCGCCGACCAAAACGAGCCGCTGCAGTCCGAAGCGGCTGCGCAGGGTTGCAACGCGATCGGGCACAGTGGCGGGGTCGGCGGTGTTGCCGGGGTAGGCCTGCACGGCGACCGGGCGGCCGCGGCGATCGGCGAGCACGCCGTAGACGACGATCGGGCGGCCGCGCTTGCCGTCGCGGCTATAGCCGAACTGCATGAGGGGGCAGGTGCGGCCTTCGTAGTAGCTGGAGGAGACGTCGTAGAGCACTTGGGCGTCCTCGCCGAGGTGGCGCTGGGCGAGGCGTTTCTCGATGCGCTGCTGGCGGTGGAGGAGCCAGTCCAGGGCGTCGTAGAGGTCGTCCTCGTCGGCATCGAGGAGGGAGAGTTCCTGGGCGAGGGTGCAGGAGTGCCAGAGGCGGGAGGTGGCGAGCTTGGAGGCGGGATGGAGCAGGCGCTGGGCGAGCATGGCGAGGACGCAGTCGCGCTGGCGGGAGGGACGGCGGTCGAGCAAGGCGGGCAGGCGGAGGCGGCGGAAGGCCTCGAGGACGAGTTCGACGTGGCCGTGGGGGAGGGATTTGGCGATGGTGAAGACCTGGTCGGGGCTGACGAGGGGTTGGTTGCGGAGGAGCTTGCGGAGGGCGTCGATCTTGGCGGGAGGCCAGGAGGAGAGGTTGGCGAGGGTGCGCTTGCGGACCTTGGAGCCCTCGCGCCAGCCTTCGCGGAGGAGGATGGCGGGCGGGGAGTTGCGATTGGGGACGGTCTCCACGTACATGGGAACATAATATCACAATACAGTTAAGTAACGCAAGTGATCAATGTCGATAACACTCAGGACAAATTCCTATTACATGGGAACAAAAAGACCGCGGCAAGGGCGTTCTTGGGGGCAGGAAGCCAACTGGGATCAATGTGTTAGCGGCAAGTTCAAGAGGTAGAACCTAAAAAGAACTTCAGCCTAGAGACCCCGAGCACTGCGGAAAAGACCGCACCGCAAAGGAAGCCCGGATTCCCTCCGACCGCCACCCACATCTCATCCATGGACTCACCCGAGTCGACGATTAGACCCATCAGCACGCCGATCGGCGCCCATACCGCGGCCCAGACCAGGCCCGTCAAGACTGCACCGCGGATGCGTCTCAGCCACTTCGTCACTGCTACATCCTCATGCACGTCGAAATGCCGCCACCAGTCCCATCACATCTGCGTCTGACATCAGAATCCGAAAATCGTCGAACGGTAAGATGTGAACGCCAAAATGAGAAACGAGGGCCGATCGCCCGAGCGTAGCGAGCCTCGATCATCGGAGCCCCCCAATCGACAAATGGTCGCCACATGCACTGGTGTCCCGCGGTGTTAATTCGCCGCTCGGACGGCCGTCCGAGATCACGCCCCCGTAGCGACGCTCGCGGCAACGGAACACCTAGACCGCTCGTCGAAGATCCTCTCGGTCGAAGTCGGGCCACAACGCTTCGATGAATAAGAGCTCCGCGTAGGCCGACTCGAACAGCAGGAAGCCGCTCAGGCGCTGCTCTCCACTCGTACAGACCACCAGGTCGACCGACGGTGTTTCCGGATCGGAGTGGCGTGCGCGGTTGACCCGCCGCAGGAAGCCGTTCTTGTCGCAGGGTTCGTCTGACCTCATGTCAATGGGCATTGAAAATGGCACACTTCCGGTGGGCCTCGAGGTAGGCACGCGGCACCCCGGCCCCCGCGAAGGGAGCGGAGCGGGGGCCGGGGTGTTGGGTCGCTGCATCGTCATGACTGCTCCGCGTACCGGCCGAATCCGCGCAGGATCGAGCCCCAAGGGTTGAAGTCCCGGTAGGCCTGCCAGTAGCCGGACTCCAGTTCCTCGGCGCTCATGCCGCGGGTGCGGAAGACAACGTGGCGTGTGTCCTCGAGATTCCAGTCGCGGTGGAGCAGCCGACCCTCGGCCTCCATGCGCTGGTAGCGCGCGGTGCCTGGGTAAGGCGTGAGGATGTGGAACGTCGCGGTCGCGACACCCTGCTCGATCGCCCACCCGACCGTCCGCTCGAAGACCGACGGGTCGTCCTCGTCCATGCCGAATCCGAAGCTGCCGTTGACCCACGCCCAGGTCGAGCAGGCGTCGCACCGCCCTCCGTAGTCGCGGCGGAGGGTCTGGAACTTACGTTGGGCGTTCCGGCTCTTTAGGTTCAGCGTCTCGAAGCCGACGAACAGGCTGCGTAACCCGGCCGCCACCGCCTGCTCGAGTAGTCCAGGACGCAGCACCGACTGTTGTATCCCGGACTAATTCGCTAGGCGAATCCCAGTTTGTTTCTGCAGTTGAAGCGGCGATTCTTCAAGTAGATTCGCTACTGCAGAAAGAAAGTGGGGTTGGGTGAGGGGATCCGCCTGGGGGTGGATCGGCGGTGCGACTTTTCTAGTAGTGGAGAGAGGCGACGTGTTCGGGCAGGGTCGGGGAGCGGCGATCGTGCAGTCGATCGCGGTTCGCAAGGGTGGCTAGGGTCGCGGGGAGCGGCGCAGCAGATCGTTCCAATCCTTGGCGCCGACAGGCCGGAGGCGACTGCAGTGGGGGGTGTGGCGGCGGAGGGTGGCGGCGGCGTGGTCACCGGCGGGGTCGGCGTCGTAGGCGCAGAGGGTGCGGGGAGCGTGGAAGGCATGCAGCCAGCGGGGGAGAGCGGAGGCGACGCCGGCGGTGGAGGCGACGAGGGTGTCAGGCGGCAAGGTGGGGACCAGCAGCAGGAGAGCGGAGAGGGCGTCAACGGCACTCTCGGTGACCAGAACTGCGTCGAGATCGTTCGTGGTGGCAGGTGTTGAATTCCGCGCTATTCCGGCGGCGGATTTTCAGATTATTCCGGCGGCAGGAGGGGGAGGTTTTCCGGATTATTTGTGATGCGTGACGGGCAGGGGGGGATTGCCGGCAGGGGGTTTGGCGACAAAGTGGGGGCGATTGCAGTGAGGCCGGAACGCTCGTCAAGGTGCGCTTGGGCCGGGCTGGGTGGGGGCCTGGCGGGGAGCGAGCAGACGCAGCAAGTCGTTCGAATCCTTGGCGCCGTGGGGGCGGAGGCGGCGCAGGCGGGGATGCTGGCGGAGCAGGGCGAGGGCGGCCTGGTCGCCAGCGGGATCGGCGTCGTAGCCGCACAGGATGGGGAGGTCCTGGAAGGCGTGGAGCCAGCGGGGCAGACGGCGAGCGGTGCCGGCGGTGGAAGCGAGGAGGCAGTCGGGAGGCAGGCCGGGGACGGGGAGCAGGGCGGCGGAGAGGGTATCGACGGCACTCTCGGTGAGCAGGACGGCGGCGGGCGGGGCGGATCCGGTCGTCAGCCAGAAGCCGCCGCGGTCGCGACGGGAGCCAGGGGCGAGGCCCTTGAAGGGGGCGGAGCCGGGGAGCGGGCAGGTGCCGACGAGTTCGGCGCCGACAGTGGTGGAGGAGCGGTCCCGGCAGGTAAAGACGGCATTGCGACGGCGGTCGGCGAAGAGGGTGCCGGAGTGTCGGCAGGATTGCAGCAGGGCGGGGTCGAGGCCGCGGGTCTGGACCAGGAAGTCGCGCACGGGGGCCAGAGCGAGTCGACGGGGTCGGGCAGACGCAGGGCTGGAACGGACGGAGCCAACGGGGCGTGAGGGGCGGAAGGGAGCGGTTGGTTGGAGAGGAAGGCGACGGCCTGGCGGAAGCCGCAGCGGTGGGCGTGCATGACGAGATCGATGGCTCCGCCGCCGCCGTGGCCGCCGGCGTGGTCGAAGAACTGGGTCCCGCGGATGCTGAGGACGGAGCCGTCCCGGCGCCAGCGCTGGCGATGGCGCGGGTCGCGCACGTAGCCGAGCCGCTCGGCGAGCGGCTCGAGGGGAGAGTCGCGGACGCGGTCGGCGTTCTGGCGCAGGCGGCGCCAGGGGAGGCCGGTCACGGACGCAGGGCCTGTCAGAATTTACGTGTGCTAGGCCAGTGTTGTCGAATTTCGCGGGAGTGTCCGAAGAAGCTCGCTTCACGACGTTGCCGGTGCTTCGTGCAAGAGCCATGACGGGGCGCCGGCATGCGGATGAACAGGCGCCGGGTCGGGTTCGGCGGCCGATAAGTCTGCCGTAAACCGCCATGGCCTCTCCCACCTCGTGGTGGCAGAGGCGGCTCACAGGTCCCCGAGTGTCGATGCCATATCCGGGTCGAGGCGCATGACCTGGTCGAGGTCGGCGAGAGCTTCGTCGTGGCGGCCCACTTCCGACTTCGCCAAGCTGCGGTTCAGGTAGGCCCCGGCATTGCACGGGTCCAGGCGGATCGCCCGGTCGTAGTCGGCGATCGCCCCTTCGCACTGCCCCTGCCTGGCCTTGAGATCGCCCCGTTCCAGCCAGGCGTGGGGGTGGTCCGGGTCGAGGCGGATCGCCTCGCTGCATTCGGCGACCGCTTCCCGGTCCTGCCGGGATTCGGGAACGGCGCCGTCGGGGTACACGTTGTGCTGGATCCGCGCCGGGTCGGCGGGTTCCGGCCCGGCGGGGACGAGCAGCCGAACCGGCTGGATCGCCTGGCCGGGTGACACCGGGACGGTCCCCGGTTGCGGGAGCGCGTCCCACGAGGCGAAGGCCTGGCCGGTGGCGGCGGCCATGCCGGTTCCCGCCGCCACCGCGATGGCCCGGAACTTGGCGTAGGCCCACAGCCCGCCGGTGCCGATCACGATTCCGAGGACCACGAGCACGGTGCCGTTGGATTCCTGCCAGCGCACGATGCGCTGCTCGCGCTCGTCCAGCAGGTCGCTGCGCAGTTCGTTGACCTGCCGTTGCAGGTCGTTGACGGCTGCGCCGGCGGGTTCGGCGATCCGGGCGGTGTCGGGGGAGACAGTGCCAGCCTCGCCAGACTCTGCCGGTTCCGCCGAAACCCCGATCGCGAGTACAGCAGCCGCGACGGCGATCCGGACGGCAGGTGTGGACCGTTGAGCCGCAGAGGGCGCTCCGCGAGCCTTACGGCCGGTCCCCCGTGCCATTCGCTTCCCGCGTGTCGTAGGCCCGCTCGGCGCCGAAGAAAACACCCTCCTCGAGCCAGTTCCCCTCCTCTCCGAACGCCCCGATACAGGGTGCCTGCCTGGGCCGCCTGACGCCTCGATGTCGTGGCCCCGGGGGCGATGTCCGCGAACAGCTGGAGCGTCCGTTCCTCCCCCGGCATGGCCGCCGACTCCCCCCGCCCAATGGCCAGTAGCGGCTCGATCGGTCCGCTCAAGCTGCAAGAACCGCGAGGGCGCGATCGAAGTGCCTCGTCCTTGATTGCATGGCTCAGCTTGCCGGTCTTTCGGCGCTACGCGGGCAAGAACGTGAAGCAAAGCGCTCCGAGGCCGACCCAGAGCACCACCCAGACGTAGTTGTAGCCGATGTATGTGCGGAAGTCCATCCTCGCGATGCCGGCCGCGATCACCGCCCAGAACGGCGAGATCAAGTTGCCCACGTGATCGCCCACGCTGAGCGCGAGCAGCCCTCGCTGAGCTGTGACGCCCACTGCGAGCGAGGCCTTCGATGTGATGAATCCCTGGATCACCCACTGACCGCCGCTCGATGGCACGAAAATCGAAACCACTGCGGCCGAGATTAGCGTCAGCAGGGGAAAGGTGTGCTCGGTGGAAATCGATGCCAGGTATTCCGCGAAGTCAGTTCCGATCGAGGTCTTCTCCAGTAGCCCGGCCACCCCGGCGTAGAGGTGGTACAGCACAATCACCGGCCACGCCGTGACGACCGCGCGCGGCAGTGCCTTGGTAAAGTTCAACACGCTTCCGTGCAAGAGCAGCCCTAGGGCCAGCAATGCCGTAATGAGGGAATTCAGCTGCAGCCCCCCGCCTTCGATCGCCACGTGGTAGAAAAGCCATCCAAATAGCGACGCCGTGAGGATCGCGCAGGGCACTCGGTTGGATTCGAGCCGCTCGGCGAAGCGATCCGAAGGATCCGGATCCTCTGGGGGTTGGGCGGCTGCGTTGAGAGTAGATTCCGCCAACGCGCAAGATTCGGGGAACATTGAGATCGGCCTTACTTTCTTCGGCATGAGAAGTCGGGCCAGGATGAAGACGCTGGTCAGGTAGAGAGCTAGGTACACTAGCGTCGCCGGTGCCCAGATCGTGGTGGAAAGCGGCATCAGGCCCGTCACGTCCTCGAGAAAGTGGTCCGGGGTGTTCATCAGCAACGGCGCGCTTGCCGAAAGCCCGAATTGCCAGATCGCACCGGCCGCTGCGTTGGCCGACAGCAGAAAAGGAAAGTCGACAGGATGTCCCTTTCGCTCGGACTGACGGGCGTAGCTGACCGCGACAAGCGGCGCGAGGGCCAGGCTGAGACCCCAGAAGCAATAGGCCAGGCAGCATGTCGTGGCCATCGATAGAGCGATCGTCTGGCCCTCGCTGCGTGGGAGGTTAGAAAGCGTGTGGACCATCCGCCCGAAGAACTTCGTCGATGCGAGCGCCGAGCCCAGGACAAGGATTAGCGTCATCTGCATCGTGAAGGGCAGCAGCATCCAAAGCCCTTCGTAATACGCGCCCATGACCTTCAGCGGTGGATCGCCCATCAAGACTGCTACGGCCGCGAGAAGGACCATCAGCAAGATGGCCATCGTCATGGCGTCGGGAATCCAGTCCCCGATCACTTGAGCCATTCTGAAGAGCCGGTCGGGCCGCTGCGCGGCTTCCGGGGTAGAAGTGCCTTGAGGTGCGGTTGGCATATTGCGGCATTGGCCTCGTTGCGAGAGTATACAGAAGTCCGGGCGGGCGCTCGCATCGCAGCTTGGAATCGCCCATTTGCAATTCCCTGCCCTGCTCGCTCGACTACACTGCCAGCAATGCACCTGCGGATCCTATGCTGCTCGATACTTCTTGCCACTATTGCCTGCTCACCTGCCCCCCCGGCCAGCCCCAATGTCATCGTGATCTTGGCGGACGACCTAGGCTATGCGGACATCGCGGCGTACGGTAGCCAGCGCAACCGCACGCCATACCTCGACCAGATGGCTGCCGAAGGGCTTCGCTTCACCGACTTCCATTCCAATGGCCCGATGTGCAGCCCGACGCGGGCCGCCCTGCTGACAGGCCTCTACCCGCAACGATTCGGTGAGAGCTTCGAAAGCGCGCTGTCCGGCGTCGACGACTACGACATCGGACTACCGCCCGAGGCAGTGTCGATAGCCGAAACCCTCTCCGAGGCAGGGTATGCCACCGGCATGTACGGCAAGTGGCACTTGGGCTACCACCCGCCGTTCATGCCGGGCGACCAGGGCTTCGACGACTTCCGGGGGCTCGCGAGCGGTGACGGCGATCACCATTCTCACATCGACCGCTCGGGCCGGAAGGACTGGTGGCACAACGCCGAGATTGAAATGGAGGAGGGCTACGGTGTCGATCTCATCACGAAGCACAGCGTAGATTTCATCGAAAGGCACCGTGATGAGCCGTTTTTCTTATACGTGGCGCATCTCGCGATCCATTTCCCATGGCAGGGCCCCGAGGATCGCGGGTATCGAGTCGAAGGCGGGAACTATCACAACCTCACCAAGCTCGGGGAACTGGACAGCCTCGACGTCTCCTCCCAGGTGAAGAAGATGGTCGAGGCCGTGGACGGGAGCGTCGGGGGCATTCTGGGCGCCCTGCGCGAGCATGCGCTCGACAGCAACACTCTCGTGTTCTTCACATCCGACAACGGCGGTTACCTCACCTACCAAGGCGGCTATCACAATATTTCCGAGAACGGCCCCTTGCGCGGCCAGAAGACCGATCCTTACGAGGGAGGCCACCGGGTGCCCGCTATCGCCTGGTGGCCAGGTCGGATCCAGCCTGGCACCACAACTCGGTGGCCGCGACATTCGACTTGTTCCCGACGATTCTGGAAGCAGTCGGAGCCGAAGCGGAAAGTGCTCGCTTCGACGGCGTGAGCCTGGCACCATTGCTCTTCGAAGGCCGAAGAAATCCAGACCCTCGCACCATTTTCTGGAGAATGCGAGGCGAGGCGGCCGTGCGACGGGCGCAGTGGAAGCTCGTGCAAAACCCGAGCGCTCTGCCAGAACTATATGACTTGTCGCGGGATCTGGGCGAGAGCAATGATCTCTCGGAGTCCCAGCCGCAGATCGTCGACGAGCTTGCCGAGGCCCTCGCGGCATGGGAACTCGACGTCGACGGGAACCCCCGATAGGAACGTCCGAAGACTAGGCGTAGTCCCTGTCTGTCACGATCCGGCGCTCGTCGATGCTCGTCCATGCGGCATAAGCGATCTTCGACGCCTCGACCGCGAATTGGGCGTTCAACGCCGGCTGGGAGCGCTCGTGGATAGCCCGGAAGAAGTCCTGGTACATCTGCGCCTCCATGCCGAGGCCACCAGAGGCGTCCGCCCCGAGGTCGAGGTCTCGAGGCGAGGCCCCGGCGGCACGAACGGTCGCCTTCTGCTGATCGTACTGCAACGAGCCCTTGCTGCCCGTGACCGTCATGTGCCACTCCGCTCCCGGTGCGCACCCGCAATAGGTATGCTGCAGGCGGATATCCCCGAACTCAGCGATCACCGAGATGTTGTCTTCCGTCGATCGCTCCGGCCAGTGCATGGCTCCGCCCGTCGCGGCGCAGAATGTCAGGGGCCGTCCGATCATCTCGTACAGGAATGCGTAGGAGTGCACTGAGAATTCAAGCAGGCTCGAGCCTGCAAGCGAGCGACGGTGGCGCCAGGGGGTGGATTGGCCGGTCTGCGGATCGGGCCAGCGCCACGTTCGCGGGTTCCAATCGCCCCGATACTCGTTCAGCGCGAACAGGTAAGGCGTCCCGACATCGCCGGATAGCACTGCATCGATGATCCGTCGATACGCGAGCTTAAAGTAGCGCTGCATGCCGATCGCCAGCACGCGCCCGCTCTCTCGAGCAGCGGCCGCAACCTCCAGCGCCTCCTCGTAGTTCAGGCCTATCGGTTTCTCCAGCAAGACGTCCTTCCCGGCCCGGAGAGCGGCGATGGCCATTTCAGCGTGCAGATAGTTCGGTACCGCGATCGCAACGGCTTCGACACGGGCGTCGGCAATGAGTTCCCGATAGTCCGTGTACATTTCGGCGTTCGCTGCGGGACCCTCGCGCGCCGCCTGCATCCGATCCGACTGGACATCGCTGAGAGCCGCGACTTCCACGTTGCCCAGTTGCCCGTAAGCGCTAAGGTGCGCCCGGCTTCGGTTGCCGAGGCCAATCAGGCCGATTCGTGGCGCCTCGCCGGTATCACCGGCCTGTCCCGCCGACCGCTGGGATGCAGTAGCTGCAAATGCCCCGGCCAATAGCGTCCGCCTAGAGAGATTTCCTTGCACGAACACCTCTCCTTTCCCGGATTTCTTCCGTAACGCCCTATTCTGGCAGGTCCCCGCCCTTTGTCTCCGGCCCCGCCGCGATCACCGCTGCTCCGACCAGGAAGAGCAGGCTCAGCAGCGACGCCGAGCCCCGCATTGTCATGCCTGCACCTTTCTGCAGCCATCCCGAAGCGAAAAGCACGGGTGCGGCGAGAATCCGGGCGAAATTGAAGCACAGCCCCGCGCCCGAGCTTCGAACCCGGGTTGGAAACAATTCCGGGAAGTAAACGGCGTACCCGGCGTGCATTCCGAGCGTGAAGAATCCGAAAACCGGCAGCGCCAGCATCAAACCAACAGGCGAGGAGATGCCTTGGAACACCGCGAGGGCTGCGACAAGGCCGGCTAGGTGAAACAGTACGAACGCGCGTCGCCGGCCAATCGCTTCCGCCACCGCGCCGAACGCGAGCAGCCCGGCCCCTCCCCCCGTCGAGGAAAGCAGCATTCCAAGCATCTCCCAGCGCTTCAGCAGGGCAAAGCGATCACTCTCCGCACCGAGGTCCGAGCTGTAGTCGGAAGCTGGCTCCGGGAGCCGAGCTTCGATCTCGCCGCGAAGCAAGTCCTTGCCGTAAATGTGGACTCCCCAGAATGTCGCGAGACCCACGGCTGCTAGCGTGATGCCCACGAAGGTGCGCCTTCGCAAAGCCGGCCCAAAAAGTTCCATCACCCTCCCGGTCCGGCCGCCAGTGCGTTTCCGTGATCGGCTCCACGCCTCAGTCTCACCGCGAAGCTTCCAGCGAATCATCAGGATCAGCAGCGCCGGAATCGCGCCCGTCGCGAATCCGACCCGCCAGCTCGCGATCGGCTGCCCTCCTGCGAACGGAAGCACGAACTCGCGACCTGCAACGACGAAGGCCCCAACAGCGATCGCGAGCCAGGTGCCGAAGACACTGGACGCGTGGAAGATCGCGAGCGACCAAGCGCGGGCTCGCTTGGGAAACACCTCCGCGACTAGAGCAGCCGCAACGGCCCACTCTCCACCGACGCCCATTGCCACCAGGAATCGGAAGGCCACAAGATGCCACCACGTCAACGAAAGCGCCGAGAGGAAGGTGAACGCGGAATAGGTAGCGATCGTCAGCGTGAGTGTCTTCACCCGCCCGAGTCGGTCTCCCAAGACGCCGAACGCTACGCCGCCTGCGGCACCGCCTAGCAGGAACGCAGCGAAGGCGATGTTGTTGAAGTACGCTAGCTGGCCGGCCCGCTCAGCTTCGTCCAGACGCTCCATTTCGGGCAACAGGTCCGGCATCGCCTCGTTCATGCTCGAGACGTAGATCTGGCCTTCGAACGTATCGAAGACCCACCCCAGCGAGGCGATCAGCAATACGGTCCATTGGTACCGGGTGACACCCTCGTACCACCGATTTCCACCATCCGTCCCGACAACCATACGCCCGATCTCCTTCATACTCTACTCACGATGGATGGAGGCGACGCTCCAATTGCGCAAAGCGCGCGGGCGGAGGAGATTCTTCGACTCAACGCGCTCGGTGCGGACCAGCTGCGAGATCGCGCTGGCCCGCGCCTGCGGATAGTCGGGGACGTCGACGAACTGCACAGGCATTTCGCCCGGTCCATCGCTACAACGATCCGTCACGGCGAGAGCGCAGACAAGCCGACTGCGATGATTCTTCCGTGGGGGCCGGTCGGGCAGTATCCGATCCTCGGCCAGTTGCTTGAAGAGCATTCGCTATCGCTGCAGAATTGCACGCTGTTCTTCATGGACGAGTATGCCGACCGCTCTGGAAAGGCAGTTGGACCCGGCCATCCGCTGAGCTTTCGAGGTGCAGCCGAGCGATGGTTAGGTTCGCTTGATCCGGTCTTGCGGCCGAGGCCGGAAAACGTTGTCTTCCCGGACGAGTCCAGTGCCGAACTCATTGACGGTCGCATTCGGAGTCTCGGCGGAGTCGATACTTGCTTCGGAGGCGTTGGCGTTCACGGGCATCTCGCCTTCAACGAACCCCATCCGGGCGTGTCGAAAGCCGGAGTTCGGCGAGTGGCCCTGAACGAGTTCACGAGGACGATCAATTCCATCAGGGCGGGTGTGGGCGGCGACCTAGAGAACTTTCCACGGGCCGCATGGACCCTCGGCATGCCCCAGTGCTTGGCGGCACGGCGAATAGAGATCTACTGCAGGAGCGACTGTGGACTGGACTGGGCGAAGACCATCCTGCGTCTCGCCGTTCTCGGCGCGCCGGGTGACGACTACCCCGTGACCTGGATAAGAAATCATCCGGACTATCTCGTCGTGACAGACCGGAAAACGGCGGAACCGGTCTCGGTTGCTTTGCCCTAGCGCGGGAACGCAGCCCGAAGGGGGCCAGCGCCAAGCAGGCCCGAACCCTCGGGTCTTGACGGAACGGTCGCCAGAGTTCTGCGGTCGGCGAGATCCGCGATCCCTCGAATACGCCGATCCGGTTCCCGGCCCTCCCGGTATTCCAATGGCAATTGTTCCTATACTGTCAGAGGCGGCCGGGCATCAACTTTGTCCGATCAGCTGCTTGCATTGGCGTCCGGATGAATTCCGATCCACTGGTCTCCGACCGGAACGGCCCGGCTACAGGTAAGGGCCTTCGATCTGGAGAGGAGCGTCCGAATGACGGTCTATTCCAAGATGCGCTATCCGGTGTTCTTCACGTCCGCTTGGAGCAGTACGAAGGGCCGCTTGACGCCTTGCTGGATCTCGTGAAGAAGCAGCGGATCGATATTCTCGACATTCCGATCGCTACGGTCACGGAGCAGTTTCTCGAGTCGATCCGAGTTGCAGAAACGCTGGATTTCGAGGTCAGCGCTGAGTGCGTGCTGATGGCCTCGACCCTCGTCCACATCAAGTCGAAGATGCTCTTGCCAAGACCTCCCACTGTCGACGACGGTGCTTCTGAAGACCCACGCGAGGACCTAGTCCAACGACTGCTCGAGCGCGAGAAGTTCTTGCAAGCTGCCCAAATGCTCAAGGAGAAGCGTGTCATCGAAGAGAATGTGTGGACCGCGGGTGCCAAAGAGGCACTCGGCGATCCCGATGACGAATTGACTGAGTTGCATGTCAGCTTGTATGACCTCGTAACGACGTTCGGGGATGTGCTCGACCGGCTCAAGAACGAACCCGTGTTCGAGCTGAACCAAGAGACAGTGTCGGTGGCCAGCCGGATTCAGTACTTGAAGCAGCTCCTGCTGGCCGAGGACAGCCCGGTGTCCGTTCGTCAGATCCTTTGGAAACAGCGGTCGCCAAGAGCGCTCGTGGCTACGTTTCTCGCCCTACTGGAGATGGTGAAAGCCCGGGCCATAGCTGTCGAGCAAGACGATCTTTTCGGGGAAATTGTCATCCGGAGGCACGCAATGTTCGACGAAGCGTTCCGCGATGGCGATCTCTCCCCCGCATCGGGTTCCGAGCTGGAGTACTTGCATTGAGCGAAACCGTTGTCACCTTTCCCGGTATTCTGGCTGGCGATTCGGCAGTTGATGCAGAAGGCTCGCAGAAGAGACGGCTGGCCATTCTGGAGGCCGTTGTCTACGGCGCGGAGGATCCCCCGACGACCGCTCAGCTAGCTGCGGGTCTTGGCGTGCCGGAAGAGAGCCTGGCGGCCGACATCGAGCTACTCCTGGAATCCTACAGGTCGGACGAGCGCGGAATCGAGATTCGAGCGGTTAGCGGCGGCTATCGGATGTTTACGAAGCCCGAGCACCACGAAGCAGTCCGAGCTTTCGCCAAGTCCCTGAAGCCTCGCCTCAGACTCTCGATGGCGGCGCTCGAAACCCTGGCGATCGTGGCGTACCGCCAGCCTGTAACGATTCCAGAGATCCAGTCGATCCGGGGCAAGGTAAGCGCAGGAAGCGTCATCCATACCCTTCTCCGGCACAAGCTGATTTCGACGGCGGGACGCAAGAAGGTGATCGGACGCCCGATGCGCTACAAAACCACCGACGAATTCCTTATCCACTTCGGCCTGAACGATTTGTCGGAACTGCCTACACTCAAGGAAATGGAAGATCTTGGCCATTCCCTCGTCAGCGAGGACGTCCAGATCGTCGAGGACGCAGCGGACGCGCCGGAAACGCCGTCGGACGCCGATCCGAATGCCAGTTGCTAGGGTTGCGGGAACCCACTAGAAACTCGAGCCCCCGGCTCCGCCTGCTCAATCAATCCATGCCTGAACGACTACAGAAAATCATCGCGCGCGCCGGAATCACCTCACGTCGCAAGGCGGAAGACCTGATCACCGAGGGAAGAGTCACTGTCAACGGCGCCGTCGTCCGGGAGCTGGGCTCGAGGGCCGACCCCGCGACCGACGCCGTGTGCGTGGACGGAAGTTCCGTGCAGCGCAGCGAGACGAGGCGCTACCTGGCAATGAACAAGCCCAAGGGCTGCATCACCAGCACAAGCGATCCCGAGGGACGGCCCACCGTCATGGACTTGCTGGGCTCCGAGGCATCGAAGGGACTCTTCCCTGTCGGGCGCCTCGACTACAACACCGAGGGACTCCTGCTGCTCACGGACGACGGAGACTTCGCGAACCGGATCCTCGCCGCGAAGAGTAAGGTTCCCAAGACCTACGAAGTGAAGGTCAGCGGCAGGCCGCCCCAGGCAGCCGTCCAGAGGCTTCGCGAGGGGATAAAGTTGGACGGTCGCCTTACCAAGCCTGAATCGATTCGCATGCTCAAGTCCGCCGACAACCCTTGGTTCGAAGTCACCCTTGTCGAGGGCCGCAACCGCCAGATCCACCGCATGTTCGAGCGGATAGGATTCCTAGTGGAGAAGATCCGTCGAGTGAGCATTGGGGGCCTAACGCTACGAGGTCTCGAACCGCGCCAGGTACGCGAGCTTCAGTCCAGGGAGGTCCAGAAGCTGCTCGCTCCTCGTCCAGTCGTCAGACCCCTGCGGAAGGGGTCCGAGCCGCTCATCAGGACGAAGCCCTCGAGGAATCGGAAGCCCGCAAGCCCCCGTGGAGGCGGATCGCGCACAGCGCGGAGCGACGAACGCCGCCGAGGATCCGGACCCGAGCGGCGAGACGCAGGTCCGAGCCAACGCACCGCTGGCGGATTCAAACGATCAGACAAACCCCGGCGACCACCAACGCAGCGCCGACCCACCGCCGAGCGCTCACCTGCTCGTGCAGGAACCACCGGGCGAGAAGGGTCTCCAAGACGTAGCCCAGCGCAGTCGCGGGCACAACGAAACTCACGTCCCGGATCGAGAGCAAGGCCATGAATCCGAAAAAGGATACGGTGTAGGCAAGGAGAGAAAGCAGGAACCAGGAGCTGCGGAATGCGGCTGCCCCATACCGGGACAGCGACCTCCCGCGGAATGACTGCGGCGACCCCTGCCGTCGCATCGCATACGCCTTCAGCAGGTCGCCGACGACACCTCCGGCTACCACGATGCCTAGCAGGAACAGGGTCACGATTCCTCACTCACCGTAGACTCGGGCGTCGAGCCCACGATGCCGACGCCGCACGCGATGAGCGCGGTGCCCGCCCAGCGCCACGAAGTGACTGCCTCGCCTAGCAGCGTCACGCTCAGCAGCGTTACCAGCACGTAACCGATAGACGTCACGAGGAGGACGTAGCTGAGATCAGCCCAACTGAGTAGCAGGGTGTGCGCGGCGAAGTAGACCGCCAGCAGGCCAACACCCGCAAGCACCCACGGGTTGGCGAGACTCGCAACCCCAGAGTGCAGAAGAGCGAGGGGAGAGTAGGAACTGATGTCACCGATTCCTCGCATGCCGTGACCGAGAACCACGTTTCCGAGAGCGTTGGCGACGATCACAACAGCCAGCAGGACGCGAGTTTTGTATCGCAATCTTCGAGGCTAGCATCAAGGCCTCTGGAACCTCGCGCGATGCGGTCGGTGGCGCTAGTTAGGTCCAGGCACAGTGTGATATCCCGAGCCGACCAGCAATGGCACTCCCTGCGCCAGAACGCGCTTGACGAACGCCACTGCGGAACGGGCTTCGCCGGTGCCACGACTGCCGAGGTTGTAGTACCAGTAGGCTTCCCCAAATGTATCGACCACGCCCACCATATCTCGCCCGTCGAACACAGCCTCTATACCTTCCGAGAACGGAGAGTCGCTCGGATCGCCGCTGAACTCGACATCGCCGGTCGTGGCGTTGATTCCGAAGACGTGGATTGGGCCGCTCCGCCAGCGAGAGTCGCTTGCTAGAACTGGTCCCGCGAAGAACCCCATGGACTCGACCTTGGCCGCTGCGCAACGTACAAATTCCTGTAGCCTCCGGTTGCTCGGATCAGCTTCCAAGGCGGCGGCATTCACCTGCTCGGGATTGCAGGTGCCCGGCAGGTCGCGTTCGAAGATCCCGGCGGCGATCACAGCACGTTGCCCGCCCCAATCAATCTCTATGAAGTACGAACTCTTCGGCTCCACTGTGCCGGTCTCGCGATTGATGAAGTAGTAGTGAATCCAGCCAGAGCCAAAGCTCTCGGCAACACGGTGCAACTCGCGGTAATAGTCGCTGAAGACGTCGGTCGCAATATCGTGGACCCCCGTCCCTGCAATTCCTTCTCTCGATTGATCGGGAGGGTAGACAAGGAGACGGGATCCCTGCCCCGGCTGCTCGAGCATGCGGACGAAGACGTAGTATTCGTGATGGTCCCAGCGCGAGTCATCGTGAAATGCCCGGTACGCTTCCTCTATGCCGTGCTCTGTCGCGTATTCCGCCGCGCAATGCACCAGCGCCCGAATGTCTTCCCGCGTGCTGACCGCACTGGCCGCGATGTAGTTGTCCGAGCAACTGGGGTTCTCCAAGGCTTGGTCGGGAGAAAGGTAATAGCCGGAACCGACAAGCAACGGCACCCCTTGCGCCACGACTCGTTTAAGCAGTCCAACCTTCAGCTGCTTCACGCCGGTGACAGGGTGGTAGTTCCGGTAATAGATGAACGACTCACCGAACGAGTCGCCCACTGCGAGTATGTCGCGGCCGCCGAACGGTTCGGCGGGCACGCGATTGCCGCCCCATTCGTGCAGCTGGATGCCGTTGACCCGCACTCTGCTGGAGGACATGACTTGGTTGCCCATCATGTCCATGACGAACACGTAGCTCGATCCGTCGCTCCACCGGGAGTTACCCTCCAGTTCGCCATTGGCGAAATAGCCTTCGGACTCCACCATCAGCGCGGCGCACCGCACAAGTTCCTGCAATTTCCTGTCGCTTGGAGCGGAGGAGAGGCCGGCGGCGTTCACTTCGTCGGGATTGCAGGTGCCTGGCCGGTCGTTCCCGTAGAGCCCGGCTCCGATCGCCGCACGCTCGCCGTCCCAGTCAATCTCGATAACGTACGAGCTCTTGGGCTCGTCCCGCCCGTTCGCGGGGTTGGTGAAGGCGTAGTAGATCCAACCGGAATCGACGACTGATAGCAAGCGATGCAACTCGTAGAAGTAGTCGGTTCCGAAACTGTCAATCGACGTTCCCCAAGCACTGCCTTCCCGCGAGGGATCCGGCGGAAAGACATAGGTGACCGAGTCCTCACCCGATTCCGCGATCCCGTCAACAAAGACATAGGTGGGTCCATGATGCCAGCGCTCGTCTTCGTTGAACGCTCGACGCGCTTCCGCGGGGCCATTCTCCCTCACGTATTCCGCTGCGCACTGCACGAACGCCTGGACATCGCTTGTCGAAATGATTGCGCTCGCGACGACCCGGTGATCGGAGCAATTGACGGCGCCGCTTGCGGACGCAAGCACCGCCCCGAACGACACGCAGGCCGGGATCGCGATAGACCGGAAGTACCTTATCATTCATATAATTCTACGTGCCGCCGATCCTGAAACCGCAAACCGTTCGGCTTGCGGAATCGTGATCCAGTCGCGGCAGGGCCCCGCGACTCCCCCACCGCCCGTTCACGTCCTTATCGGCCAGGTGTATCACAAGGGTCAGCCGGCGGTGTGTGGTGAGGAGATCGCGACTCCGACACGGAATCTAACCCTGCGATCAACAAACCGTTGAAGACATCCGCGAGATCGCGCGATGTCAGAGCCCGCGCCCGGCCGTCGCCAGGCCCAATCCGCACCGTGCTCGTGAGGTCCATTGTGCTCGAACCGCCAGATGCTATTGCAGCTTGCGCACAAGAACTTCGGGATGCTCTTTTTCGTCAGCGCGCTTCGTACATTGACGTCTTGGCTAGGCCCGGCGCGATTGCCTCGACAATCTCGGAATCGTCTGTTATGGTGAATCAGGTCGCCAAGCGGCGACCGCAGAAAGGGGGGGCGCACAGGATTCGACGGAATCGTTATTGCTGTTGAGAGGCATGTCGGGCTCCGAGCACCCGTTAAAAGGTCGGACCACAACAACTGCCAACGATTTGCAGTTTGCACACGCTGCCTAAGCTATAGGCAGCCGCCTCGGCCGGCGGGCTCGCACGTCGGCACGTGGCGTCACTTTGCGAGATAGGCTCCAAGGCTTCTGCTCGTAGTCTTGAGGTCGAGATCAATCGAGCTGGACCGCGGTCGGCTTGTCCATTCCCAGTCCGCGGTTGAGACCTTCGAATGGACTAAGCATGTAGGCTCTCTCCGGCGGTCTTTTTCGGACGCGGGTTCGATTCCCGCCGCCTCCACCAAGATGTTTGTATAAGCAACTATTGCAGAACCGCGACGGAGCCGCTCTAGACCGTACTTGACCGGCGCGTCGCAGCCTCAAGGGAGATGCGCCCGGAAGAATCCTCCCGGCGTCAGACGGACGGAGCCGACCATGGCGGCAACAGGAATCAAATCGCGCATTCGCAAATTGGCCGTTGAGATCATTGCGGAGCACCCCGGAGGTATTCGGTATTCCGTCCTGAAGAGGACGATTCACAAAAGAGACAGTTCGTTCAACTTAGGCACGATCGGGGGAACACTCAGAAATCTCGAAGAGTTGGTCGCGGACGTGGAGAAGCCCAGCCGCGGGCTATTTCGCATCGCGGGAACGGATGAGGGAGGCGGCTCCGGTTCCGGCCCGTCGTTGCCGCCCGTTCAGGAGGAGGACTTCTATTCCCCATTCGCCGACTGGCTCAAAGACGAACTTGAAGACGTAACGAAGGCGATTCCGCTCGGCGGAAACCGGTTCAAGGACAAATGGGGGACGCCGGACGTGATCGGAAAGCGTGACTCGAGACCGAGCGATATTGTGAAACAACCCATTGAGATAGTTTCCGCGGAGATCAAGACAAACTCGAGCCAACTCATCACAGCCTTCGGCCAAGCCTGCGCCTACTGCCTGTTTAGTCATAGATCATACCTAGTGGTTCCCAAGCAGGCAGCAGTCGATGAGATTTCTCGCCTTGATTCGCTCTGTCAGGTTTTCGGTCTCGGATTCGTCTTGTTCGACTCGGGCAACCCCGACGATCCGAACTTCGAGATTCGAGTGCGTCCAAGGAAGCAAGATCCGGATATGTATTTCACGAACAAGTACATGAGGAAGATTGAGTCAGAGCTGTTTAGCTAGTACCTTGATTCTGCGGCGCTTTCGCCTTGTACAGCTTGTCGCATCCAGTGGAACACGCGTTTTCTCGTACAGCCTGAACAGGTGCTCGATTCGCTCGCACTCGGACTGGAATCCACTCCGACGATAGAGTCGGTCCACCGCACGGTCCAACGCTTGGTGCACCTTGCGTAGGTCTCCTGGCATGAGATCCGGGTCGTAAAGGTCCGCCAATGTCGCTTCGGGGTACGAGGCACGTGCGTCGAGGACAGCCTGAGCAAGCTGTTCCAACTTCGATAGGTCCGAAGCTCCGTCCGCGAAGGCAGGGGCACCGGGAAGGTGTTGTAGACGAGGCCGATAGAGTAGCGGTAGTCGCTCTTCAGTCTCCCGACCACGTGGCATAGCCAAGCCATGTGCATGGCAGAGGTCAGAAATGCGAAGTCCGCCAAGTTCGCATCTTGGAGCACGAAGATCAGGTCGCTCGGAATAGTCCGCGGCTCCAGCCATCCGATGGAAACGTGATCTCGCCGCTCGGAACTGACCTTGGGGACCACAAGAAAGGACGTCTCGGGAAGTACATCGACGTTGAAGCGGGTCCGGAAATCAGCCTGAGCCAATGGAAGCGTGCAGCCAGCGAGCGGCCGGCCGTACTGTTCGAGCGTGGTTCCGGGCCCAGCCAGGATGAGCGGGAGGCGGAACTCCGCAAGCTGAGGGAAGATCGGGCAGTTGGTGATTGAGCGGGATTTCTTGAGAGCCGCCTGGGAGCGCTGAGCCGGACCAGGCGCAAGAACTTGGTGCAGCGCGACCACCCGCAGGCGAGCCTGCGGCTGCAATGCCGCTTGCTGGGGGCGTGTCGTTCTGGGCTGTGTTCAGTTGATGTGCTCCACAATCATGCTTCTTGCTCGTTCTTGAGATTCGTTGCAGCTTTGTGCTATATTTCAATTACACCCCTTGCGGCTTCGATCGCAGGGCGCAGGGCCTCTTCGGAGGCCCTTGCTTTTTTGGGCGCTATGATGCGTACGTTCGTTTATGTGGACGGGTTCAATCTCTATTACGGCGCCCTCAAAGGAACGCCATGGAAGTGGCTGGACCTAGTCGCCTTATTCAATATTGTTCTACAGCAGCATCACGACATTCTCAAGGTCAAGTACTTTACCGCAAGAGTCTCGGGTACCCCGACCGACCAGTCCCAGCCGCGGCGGCAGGACGTCTATCTCCGCGCTCTCCAACACATCCGACCTGAGGTGGAGGTGTATTTTGGGCATTTTCTTCGGCACACGGTACGAATGCCGCTTGCGCAGCCGATGGCAGGGCGCCATACGGCGGAGGTGATCAGGACGGAGGAGAAGGGATCGGACGTCAATCTCGCCGTGCACCTGCTGAACGACAGTTGGCTCGACGATTACGACTGCGGAGTGGTGGTGAGCAACGACAGTGACGTTGCCGAAGCGATGCGTCTCGTGCGCGAGCAGCACAGCAAGCGGATCGGGCTGGTGACCCCGGGTGCGAGGAGACCTTCGCAGCAGCTAAAGAAGCATGCCGACTTCGTGCGGCATATCCGAGCCAATGGCTTACGGCACTCGCAACTGCCAGACGCTATCCCTGGCACCAACATCCAGAAACCTGAGACATGGTAAGTAGGCTACCCGCCACGGCGGGTCAGGCGAACTGATTGGGATTGCGGAAGGCACGTGCGACGAGACAAGGCCGCGAATCTGGAGCGCGACCCAAGACGGAACGGACACCCGCGAAGGGCACTTCCTCGACTCACTGGGGCGAAGCGGCCTTCGGGCAAGGAAAGACATCGAGAGGTGCGCAGGGTCATACCGTGCTGGTTGCAGTGGTCTGGCATGAGCCATCCGTTGTAAGCAGGTGCGTTGTCCTGCAGCCCTACACATTTGCTAACCGCTTCAGATCACTTTCGATCCCCATCCACTCCTGTCCCAGATTTATTGAGCAAACACGAATCGGTTGCCCCCCCCGAGTTTGAAGTGATAGTCAAAATCCCGATCGACCGCCGCGTAGAGCAGCCAGCCCTGCGTTTGTGTGCTAGTAGTTGCCCGCGCCTGCCAATTCGTCGCATAGGAGAAAATCTGGTAGAGGTGGTGCGAATGGACACGCCTTCCTTCTAACCGCGTGTCCAACGGATCATTAGACTGCGTCACCGAGTGAATCGAACACCCGCAGCCAGGACGTTTGTGAACCGCGTTTGTGTGCAGTTGCCCGCGCCTGCCAATTCGTCCGAAAATCTGGTAGAGAATGGACACGCCTTCCTTCTAACCGCGTGTCCAACGGATCATTAGACTGCGTCACCGAGTGAATCGAACACCCGCAGCCAGGACCATCCGCAGACTCCTCAGTACTCCCAATCATCGTGCCGCACGGGCAGGCGATTGAGCAGTTCCCGGCGGTGAACCCATCCTGGCATGAACCGATCCATCACGGCCACAAATCGGGCGTTGTGGGTCGGCTCGATCAGGTGCGCCAATTCGTGCACGATGATGTATTCGAGGCAATCGGCGGGCTTCTTGGCCAAGTCTGTGTTGAGCCGAATGGTGCCAGCCTTAGGGTTGCAGCTTCCCCAGCGGGTTTTCATGCGCCGCACGAAGAGCGAAGTCAGACGGACATCGAGCCGTTCCTGCCACAGCTCGATCAGCGGCTCCGCGGCGGCACGGAGCTGCGCACGCGCCTCCAAGATCTCAGAGCGGCGCTCGCGGGACGTGTTGGGCCGCACGAACAGCGTCAGCCGCTGCTGACGCCACTCCACCACCGGCGGGGCCTCGTGCTCGACGACGCGGAGCAGGCAGCGCCGGCCCCAGACGAAGTGGGTCTCACGGTCGATGTACTCGCGCAGCGTTTCGCGTTCCTGCTCCTGTAGTTTCCGCTGTTGCTCCCGGATCCATCTCAGCTTGCCGATGGCAAAGGCCCGAACGGCGGCGTCGCTGAGGTGTCGGGGGGCGGCGATGCGGATGCGTCCGTTCGGCGGATGTACGCTCAAGTGCACGTTCCTGATGTCCTTTCGCACCAGATCGATGCGCAGGTCGCCCAGCCGCAGCGTCGCCCCCATCAGTATTCCGCCTTAACCTTAATGACGTCGAACAGTCGTTCGACGAGCGCCGTGTCCTGCACCACCTCATAAATCAGGCGCTTCACCTCTTGCTCCTTCGGCAGGAAGCCGCGCCATCCATTCGGCGCACCTCCGCGGATCGACGCGTCGATCCGCTGCGCGTGGTCAAGCGTCGGGTTCGCCTCGGGCCACCCGTCCCCTGGCGGGCATTCCGCCACACCCGTTACCGACGCGGCAGCGAGCGTGTTGTAGATCGCTCGCAGTCCGGGGCTACGCCGCAACGGCTCCGGGGTGTCGTCGGCTAACCCGGCGTGCACCTGCCCCGCCAGCGTCGCCACTCGCTTCAGGAACTCCTTGTAGTCGATGCGCTTTGCCTTTAGGTCGGCCAGCACTTCACTCAGAAGCATGGACATCTTCTCGTAGAAGGCGGGGTCGTGCAGGTGCTCGCGGAGGATCTTTCTGCGGACGTTGTTGGCAATTGTTTCGGCCACGGCTCCGCGGTCGCTTTGGACTCCCTGGGGGACGCTGGCAATGGCCGCGGCAATGCCGCTCTTGACGATCACGTCAAGCAGGCCCATGTCCGCGAAGTCTGAAATCATTCGCGCCTCTTCCGCCCTGATGTAGGTATCGATCAGGTGGCGCATGTCGGCTTCGTACGCCTTGAGATCGAGCGTCTCGCCGCTCGCCTGGCGGATAACCTCCCGCAGGGCAACTGCGTCCGACAGTTCCTGCTCGATGGCCTTCGTCTGCGCCGGGGAGTAGCCTGCCTCGGAAAGGTTGTCGGAAATAGACGCGTACGCGCGAACCAGTGCTGCGACGGCCTTGTAGAGCGCCACGCGCTGCGGCTCGTGCTGCGCCAGATCGTCTGGAATCTCGGTGTTGCCGCAGAAGTAGTGGATGTGCTGCAACTCGTCTTGGGGCGGCTGGACCGGCTCGCACAGGACGGTCAGTGCCTCACGGGCCTCCTCCAGCCTGGCACGGCCGGCCTTCAGCCGGTCCTGCATTAGAATCTCGGGGCTGGCGTCGCCCCCGCTCGTGTCCAGCTCTGACGTGTAAACAGCCATCGCTCCCTGAACCTTCGGGAACAGGTCCTTGTAATCGACGATGTAGCCGAACGGCTTGTCCTCGCCGTCGAGCCGGTTAGTCCGGCAAATGGCTTGGAACAGGCCGTGGTCCTGCATCGACTTGTCGATGTACAGGTAGGTGCAGGAGGGCGCGTCGAATCCGGTGAGCAGCTTGTCTACCACGATGAGCAGCCGCATGTTTGCCGGCTGGGTCCGGAACTTCTCCTTCGCCTCGGCTTCGTAGGTCTCGGTGTTCGTCTTGCCGGGTTTTGGCACGACGCGCTTCATCAGCGCCGTGTACGTGTTGTAGAGAAACTCCTTCTCGGTCTCGGTGTTGGCACCCGTGTCCTCCTTGGTGACGTCTCCCTCCTGCGGGTTGTAAGACGTGACCACGGCGCAGCGGCCCTTAAACACCGTCTTCTCGAAGAGCTCGAAGTATCGGCAGGCTTCGTAGATGCTGGACGCCACCAAGAGCGCCTTCCCACGCTGGCTTGCCAGGCGGGGCCTGACGCTAAAGTCGAAGACGATGTCCTCGACGACTCGCTCCATGCGCGAGCGCGACGACAGCACCTTCTACATGGTGCCCCACTGCTCCCGCAGCGCCGCCTTCTGCCAGTCGTTGAGCCCCTTCGTCTTCGCCTCGAACCACTGGTCGATCTTGTGCTATGTGCCGAGCTCTTGCGGGATGTCGCGAGCCTCGTACATCAGATCGAGCACTACGCCATCCTCGACCGCCTCGCCGAACTGGTAGGTGTGAATGTAGCCGCCGAAGACCTCGCGGCTGGTCTGAGCGTCATTGCGAAGCAGCGGCGTCCCGGTAAACCCAATGAATACGGCGCCCGGGAGCAGCGCCTTCATCGTCTTGTGCAGGCGGCCGCTCTGCGTGCGATGGCACTCGTCCACAAAGATGAACAGCTCGCCCACGGCCGGGCTCGGGCCCTGCTGCAGCTCCTCGATGAAGGCATCAGGGAGCCCTCCATGGAAAGCCCCTGAGCCCCTCTATGGTCTTCACAGCGCCGCAAAGAAGCTCTGGTCAACGCAAAGAATCCGCATCAGGTGTTCTCAGCGTGATAGCCAACTACAAGATCCATTACACTAAATCCCGAAAAGATCGCCGACCTGGTGGCTAACCTCAAGAGCGTCAAATAGCGATTGATTAGCATCACCGACACCCACGGCCCCGACACGCCGCAGCCCCGACACACCGCAGCCAAGGAGGCGCCCGCTATGAACGAATCGAATTCCCTATCAGGCTTTCCCCGGCGCGAGCTGCCCCGACGTGACCTGCTCCGCGGCGCCGCCGCGACCGCCTTGGGGCTATCGGCTGCCACCGGCGCGAAACAAGCCAACGCTCAGTCACGCTCCAACCTCGTCAGCCAAGAAAACGCCAAGCCTGGCACGCGCGACTGGTTGCTCACCAAGACACGCACCATCCTTGGGAAGGTGAATGTGCTGCCCAGCGGGCGCAGCACGTGGATCGAAGGCTACTGCTCCGCGAACAGCGTACGGGCCGGCGAGACGTTGCAGGTCATGGTCAGCACGAACCCGGTGTCCGCGTTCAAGCTGGAGATCTTCCGGACGGGCTACTACAACGGGGATGGCGCCCGGCTTGTCAGAACGTATGAATCGCTTCCAGGCGTCGTACAGCCGGAACCGTCCATTGGTGAAAACTACATCCGCGAATGCCAGTGGGAGCCTTCGGTGGAGCTCGAGGTCCCCGACGATTGGCTCAGCGGCGTCTACCTGGGCAAGCTGACCGCTGAGATCAGCGGGACCCAAAGCTACGTCATCTTCATCGTCCGCGATGACCGCCCCTGCGACTTGCTGTTCCAGTGCAGCGAACTGACGTGGACCGCCTACAACCGCTGGCCAACCGACTATTGCATCTATACAAAGCATGACGGACGCCCCAGTACGACCGCGCCCAGCGGCACGGTGAGCTTCGATCGTCCTTACGCCTTGTTCACGCACCCCGTCAACAAGATCGAGAAGTCAGGCGGTTCGGGCGAATACTTGCCCTGGGAGTTCCCGTTGGCGTTTTGGCTGGAGCAGCACGGGTACGACGTCTCCTACATCTCCAACATCGACACGCACGCCGACCCAGCGGGCTTGCTGCGTACGAAGGGTTTCATCTCGGTCGGCCACGACGAGTACTGGACCGAGGACATGTACGACAACGTGATGCACGCACGCAATGAAGGCGTGAACCTCGCGTTCCTGAGCGCCAATGCCGTCTTGTGTGTCGTACCGCTACATCCGTCCAGCAGCGGTAGGCCTTATCGCACCACGCGCCGGGAAGGCTGGTTCTTCCCTGAGCAATCCGAGTTCGGCGACAGGGGCCGGATGGAGTCGCCCTATGAGAAAGGGTTTAAACCCACCTTGGGGCGCGACGGCGCCCTGCTGATGGGAGCGCGGACGACCCCGCCCGTCAGGGGCGCCGGCGATTGGACGTGCGCCCTGCCGGAGCACTGGCTGTTTGAGGGAACCGGGATGCAGAAGGGAGATTCGGTCAAAGGCCTAATCGGCTGGGAGTGGCACGGCGCCCCGATGATGGACCTGCCCGGCATGCAGATCGTTGCCGAAGGCGAGACGCGAATCAATGGCAAGCAGCCGGGCCACTACACCGCTACGATTTACGACGGGCCCAAGGGCAACATCATCTTCAATGCCGCGACCATCTGGTGGGCAAACGGTCTGTCGAGCCCGCCGGGTCACGCCACTCCCGTAAGACACGGGGTGACGCAACAAGGGGTAGACGAGCGAGTGCAGCGAATCACCCACAACCTGTTTAGGCGCATTGTTGGTCAAGAGGCTTGAGCCAGTTTGCTTCCGAAAGGAATCTGCAAAGAAATCAAGGATGCGGAAACAGCCAAACGATCAACCGAGCGGGCTCCCTCGTCGCGACGTCATCAAAGGCGTTGCAGCGGCGGGATTGGGATTGTCTGCACTCGGGCGCGGCCCGAACGCCGCCCGAGCCGCATCGGATCTCATTCGCCAGGAGAACGCCAAGCCCGGTACGCGGGACTGGATGCTCACCAAAACAAACATCACCTACGTCGAGCCGGACTCTTTGTGGCGTTCTCCCGCGATCGAGGGCTACTGCTCCGAGACGAGCGTTCGCGCCGGCGACACATTGAAAGTGATGGTGAGCACGAACCCCGTGTCGGAATTCGATTTGGAAATTTTCCGGACCGGTTACTACGGGGGAGACGGCGGGCGGACCATAAAGCGGTTCCGTTCATTGCAAGGCAAGACTCAACGCGATCCGTCGATCGGCGCCGACCGCCTGCGCGAATGCAAGTGGGAGCCGTCAGTGGAATTTGAGATTCCAGACGACTGGTTGAGCGGCGTCTACCTCGGCAAGCTCACTGCCAAGAAAGAGGGCCTACAGAGCTACGTCATCTTCATCGTGCGAGACGACCGTGCCTGCGACCTGCTCTTCCAATGCAGCGACATGACTTGGGCCGCCTACAACAGCTGGCCGAATAACGAGTTCTCTCTCTATCACAACGACAAGAATGGCTACACCGGATACAAGAAAAGGGGAAAGTGGAGTACCGATCCCAGCGACACCGGGTGGGTGAGCTTTGACCGTCCCTACGCGCAGTACTGCCAGGATCACCTGATCGACAGACCCTCTTCGGTGGGTTCGAGCGAATTTCTTCTTTGGGAATTCCCTCTTTCCTATTGGATCGAGCAGCATGGCTACGACGTGTCGTACATATCAAACGTCGACACGCATACGGATGGGCCGGGACTACAGCGCGCAAAGGGCTTCATCTCAGTGGGGCATGACGAGTATTGGACGCGCGAGATGTACGACAACGTCAGCGCGGCCCGCGACGCCGGGGTCAATCTCGCGTTCCTAAGCGGCAATTCGGTGTGGGGCGTTGTGCCCTTACTGCCCTCCGCGGAGGGCCAGTCCTGTCGGGTGATTCGACGGGAAAGCCATTTTCTTGGCGAGAAACTCGCCCAGATGTTCTACAAGCGACGAGGCTTTGAGTTCAACAACCAACCGGGACCGGACGGGGCGCTGCTCATGGGTGGACGGACCGGCGGCGTCGGCGGCGGCGACTGGGATTGCACCAAGCCCGATCACTGGCTGTGTGAAGGCACGGGCATGAAGGAAGGCGACGCAATCAAAGGCCTCGTGGGCTGGGAGTGGCACGGCTATCCTCTCCTCGACCTGCCCGGCATGGAAGTCCTGACTCATGGTGAGACGAAAGTCGGCAGAGCGCCCGGAACGCCTTATGAAGCAACGATCTACGACGGCCCCAAAGGCAACGTCGTCTTCAACGCCGGGACCATCTGGTGGGCGCAAGGTTTGTCATCGCCCCCAGGCCACGTGCTTCCCGCCCACAAGGCCGCTCAGCCGCAAGGTGTGGATTCGCGCGTGCAGCGCATGACGGAAAACTTGTTCAAGCGATTCACAGCATAGGGAAGGAAACGATCGTGGGGAAACTTGCAGTGAAGTTTCACAGGGGGCCGCGATGGTCGCCTTAGCCGCGCTGGTCCTCGCTCTGCTCTCGTTTCCCGATGCGGTTCAGGGACAGACCGACCGACCCAATGTCCTCTTCATCGCGATCGATGATTTGAATGACTGGACGGGCGCCCTTGAGGGCAACCCTCAGGCCCGGACGCCGCACATGGACAAACTGGCTTCCAAGGGCATGGTGTTCACCAATGCGCACTGCGCGGCTCCAGCTTGCGGTCCTTCAAGGTCTGCCCTTATGACTGGGATGCGCCCTTCGACGTCGGGTAATTACGTGAATCAAAATTCGTTCGCAAAAAACCCCATCCTGAATCGCTCGGTGCTCTTGACTGAGTTGTTGCAACAGAATGGCTACTATGCAGCCGGCTCCGGCAAGTTGTTTCACGGCGCTCATTTTAAGAATGAAGTTCAGGGTCGGGGCTTTGATGACTATTACCCGAGTAAGACGCAGGACCTATTCCCGTTTATAGACAGATTCGCATCTCCGAGACCTCTCAATGGGATGACGAAGGGAGTCGCAAGATACGCCGACTGGGGCCCCTATGCTCCCGATGTCACCCTGGAGGATATCAACGATGGGAAAACTGCGAAATGGGCGGCAGAGACACTGCTGGGAGGTGAGCTGAAAGAACCTTTTTTTGTAGGCGCCGGCATCTTCCAACCACATCTGCCCAACTACGCACTTCAGGAATATTTCGATCGATTCCCTCTGGATGAGATAGAGATCCCGGAAGGCTACCTGGAAGATGACTTGGAAGATGTGCCTGCAGCGAGTTCAAAGCAGCGGCATATTGCGTGGGCCAAGGCGATCAGGGCTGCGGGTCAGTGGAAGCACGCCATTCAGGCTTACCTGGCGTCCAGTGCCATGACCGATGAGCTGATTGGTCAGATGGTCGGGGCGCTCGAGAAGTCACAGTACGCCGACAATACGATTATTGTGTTGTGGAGCGACCATGGCTTTCAGCTGGGTGAAAAAGAACGTTGGGCAAAATACTCCCTCTGGGAAAGGGCCACGCGGGTCAACATGATATGGGTGGCGCCGGGCGTGACCACGCCTGGCTCGACCACGGCCAAGCCGGCGAACCTACTGGATATTTATCCGACCTTGGCCTCACTGACTGCAATCGATCCGCCTGAGGGACAGCTGGAAGGGAACGACCTCTCTGTCTTGATGAAAGACCCTGACGCCGCCTGGGACAAAGTCTCTTTGACTACTTTTGGCTTCAAGAATTACGGCGTTCGCTCCGAACGGTATCGATATATCGTGTACGAGGATGGCTCGGAAGAACTGTACGACCACCAAGTCGACAAGTGGGAATGGCACAACCTCGCGAATGATCCTGAATACGCGGCTATCAAAACCAAGATGCGCAAAGCGATCCCCACGCATCATGAACCCATTGGCGCTATGCAATGAGCCCAACTGACCATGATCCCGAGCGCCAGGGCCCAACAAGCTATCCAGCGCGCGATCCAACCGAAAAGAGCACACACCATGAACAAAGCGGCCCATCAGCCTGACGAACTGCCTCGCCGCGATGTGCTCAAAGGCGTCGCAGCGACCGGCTTGGGCATGTCGGCTTTCGGGCCGGCGACGGGCGCTGCCCGAGCCGCATCGAATTTAATTCGCCGGGAGAACGCCAAGCCCGGCACGCGGGACTGGCTGCTCACCAATACCTACATCGACCCGGATACTTGGTGGCGTTCCCCGCGAATCGAAGGCTACTGCTCCGAGGCGAGCGTGCGCGCCGGCGACACGCTCAAGATCATGGTGAGCACGAATCCGGTTTCGGAGTTCAGCCTGGAAATCTTCCGTACCGGTTACTACGGCGGCGACGGTGGGCGGCTCATGAAGCGGTTTGATTCGCTGCAGGGCCAAGCCCAACCCGATCCGCCGATCGGCGAGAAGCGCCTACGGGAATGCAAGTGGGAACCGTCGGTCGAGTTTGAGATTCCCGACGACTGGTTGAGCGGCGTCTATCTAGGAAAGCTCACCACGAAGAAGGTGAGCGGAGCCTATCAAGGAAGACTCACGGCTAGGAAGGAGGGCCTGCAAAGCTACGTCATTCTTATCGTGCGTGACGACCGCCCATGCGACCTGCTTTTCCAGTGCAGCGACATGACCTGGCAGGCCTACAACAGTTGGCCCGATGACAGGTGGTCTCTCTACCACAACGACAAGGAGGTTTATAACCCCGCTGGTAGGAAAAAGTGGAGCACCGACCCGAACGACACCGGGTGGGTGAGTTTCGACCGCCCGTACGCCAATTTCTGCCAGGACCATCTTGTCGATCGGCCGTCTTCGGTGGGTTCGGGTGAGTTTCTCCTGTGGGAATATCCGCTGTCCTACTGGATGGAGAAGCAGGGCTATGAGGTGTCCTACATATCGAACGTGGATACGCACAGATACGGTCCACGACTACAACGCGCGAAAGGTTTCCTTTCCGTGGGCCATGACGAGTATTGGACGCGCGAGATGTACGACAACGCCATCGCGGCTCGCGACGCAGGCGTCCACCTTGCGTTCCTGAGCGGCAATGCGGTGTTCGGCGTGGCGCCCTTGCATTCTTCCGCCGAGGGTCAGCCCCACCGGATCATGCAACGCGAGAGCTTTTTCGTCGGCCAGCGGCCTGGGGTCACGTATCCAATAGCGCCAGACGGGGCGCTGCTCATCGGCGGACGTCACCAAGGCCTCGGCGGAGGCGACTGGGTCTGCTCCAAGCCTGATCGCTGGCTGTACGAAGGGACCGCTATGAAAGAAGGCGACGCCGTCAAAGGTCTACTGGGCTGGGAATGGCATGGCCATGCCGCTCGCGATTTGCCCGGTCATGAAATCCTGGCGACGAGCAAGGCGGTCGACACGAGAAAGAGGTCCTATACGCCTCATGCCGCGACGATCTACGACGGGCCCAAGGACAACCTTGTCTTCAATGCCGGAACGATCTGGTATGCGCAAGCTCTCTCATCGCCTCCCGGCCATGTTTTGCCAGCAAATCGGTTCGCCCGGCCGCAAGGCCCTGACTCGCGCGTGCAGCGCATGACAGAAAACCTATTCAAGCGACTTACGGCATAGGGAACGTAACGATCATGGTGAGACTTGCAGTACGTTCAGCCGCGATCTTCGCGGCGTTGACGCTGGTGGAGGGCGCCATGCAAAAAAGACATCTAAGCGCCTCTGCAACCGTCCCAGCCCGATTCCGCTCAACATTCGAGCGCATGTTCTTGGGGATCACAGCCTGCCTCCTAGCGCTCGCCTCGTACTCGGGAACCCTGCCCGCGCAGTCGCCGCCGAACGTCCTGTTCATCACGGCCGACGACCTCGGGCTTCAACTCGGCTGTTACGGCGACACCGTCATCGAAACACCCCAGCTCGACGCCTTCGCCGCCAGCGGAGTCCAGTTCGATGTGGCCTACGTAGCGCAAGCCTCCTGCAGCCCGTCACGCAGCGCCATGTTCACCGGACTCTACGTCCACTCCACCGGCCAGTACGGACTCACCAACGGCACCCCTTCGCCCTGCACCCCCATCTCGAGGACGCCACCATCCCCAACATCCTCAAGCGCGCCGGCTAGCGAACTGGAATTATCGGCAAACTCCACGTCGCCCCCGGCACTTCGTTCCAGTTCGACTACCGACAAACGAGCTACGTCGATGCCCGACAGGTGAAGCTTGTCGCCGAGCGCGCCTCCGAGTTCATTACCCAGTCGGGCGACCAACCCTTCTTCCTGATGGTGAACTACACCGACCCGCACGCCTACCGTGGGCGCGACCCCCAAACCAACCAGTTCGGCGACTGGGCCTTTCTTGACCGCGTCGATGGCATCCCCGAAACCCTTGTCGAGCCGAGCGAAGAAAGCGTCCTGCCGTTTCAACAGATCGACTCGCCCGAGCAGCGCGAACGCGTCGCCGGCTACTACAACGAGGTCAAGCGACTCGACATCGGCGTGGGCTTGCTGCTCGAAACGCTCGAGCGTCATGGGCGCGCCGACAACACCCTGGTCATCTTCATCGGCGACCACGGGCCCCCGTTCAACCGCGGTAAGACAACGACGTATGAAGGCGGCCTCCGAGTCCCCTTCCTCGTTCGCTGGCCGGGCGTCTCGAAACCGATGCGTAGTAGCGCGATGGTCTCGACCGTCGATATCCTGCCGACGATCCTCGACGCCACGGGTGCGACCTCCGGCGTCGAAACCCACGGTCGGTCCCTCCGCCCCGTGCTTGAAAGCGCCGATGCACAGTGGCGCGAGTTTCTCGTCGGCGAGTTCCACATGCATGGCCGGCCGTGGTTCCCGCGGCGAGCGATCCGCGACGCCCGCTACAAGCTGATCCACAACCTGCTCGCCGACACCGCTCGGCCCTTGAGCAGGATCGACGGCGACATCGGCTATTCCACCTCACGCGAAGACCGCTACACCGGAACTCCTGTCCGGACGGCCTTCGACACCTACGCCGAACCGACTGAGTGCGAGCTCTACGACCTGGCAAACGATCCCTGGGAATTCAACAACCTAGCCGGGAACTCCGACCACGCTGAAGCCGAGCAACGCCTCAGGGCGGCCCTCGAAGCCTGGCGTCAAGAAACCGACGACCCTACGCTAGTCCCTGCCTTTCACGACGAAATCAAACGGCAACTCGCCGCTGACTAGCCGAAAGGATAAACAGAAATGAATGTGACGACCACCGAAAAAGCCGCCCCCCTCATCCTGCTGCTGTTCCTGTTCTTTCTCGCGCTGCCGGCGGAGGCCAACGTAGAGGAGAAGAAGGCCACAGTACGCGCTGCCCACGAGGCCCTACCCGAAGGCTCGCGCGTTGACGACCTCGGCATCACCGGTCCGGTGCCCGTGGACCACCCGGGGCGCCGCTACCCGGCGACTCACGACTTCCCAACCGGGCCCGACATCGGCGAACGGTTGCCCGACTTCACTCTGCCGAACCACAACGGCGAGGCGGTCGACTACCATGCCGACCGAGGCGATTCGAAGTCGGTCGTCGTCTTTTTCCGATCGGCTGTGTGGTGACCGTACTGCCGCACGCAGCTAGTTGAGCTGCAACAAGCCCTCGACATTTTCACCGCCGAGAACATCAAGGTCTACGGCGTCAGCTACGACGCTCAGCAGCATCTCAAGCAATTCGCCGACAGGCACGACATCGCCTTTGACCTTCTCTCCGACTACGACTCCGAAGTCATCAAGCGCTTCGGCATCCTCAACACCACCATCGATCCCGACAGTGACGTGATTCACCGGGGCACGAATCGCGGCTTCTATGGACTGCCGTTCCCTGGTGTCTACGTCACTGACGCCGAGGGCCGGGTGACCGAGAAGTTCTTCCATCGAAACTTCGCCACGCGCACCTCCGCTGGCACCATTCGCAACTCGGCGATCGGCCGCATCCTTTCGAAGCACGAGACGCCGATGGCCGAGCTCAGCGACGAACACGTCAAGGTCTCGGCGTTCCTAGCCGACGAGGCGCTCAGGTTCGAGTCCGAGAGCACGGTCTACGTGCGCTTCGAAGTTGCAGACGGCTACCACATGTATGGCGCCCCACTGCCTGAAGGTTTCATCGCCTCGACGGCAACCGTGGCACAGACGAAGGGCGTGCGGATCGGCGAACCGAAGTATCCGCGGACGACGGCACGCGAGTTTCCCGCGCTCGGCGTCACGCTCAACGTCTACGAAGGCGTGACCGACGTCGCCATCCCGGTAATCCTAGGGTCGGAGATCCTCGACTGGTCCCTGCGAGACAAGCCCACCGAGATCGAGCTACCCATCGAGGTTGTCTTCCAAGCCTGTAGCGAGAAGGTTTGCTTCCGACCGCAGCGCAAGCAGCTAGTGCTCAAGGCGCCGATCGGTTCGCATGTGATGCCGACCCGCAACCGTAGAGGCCGGAAAAAGCAGGCGCCTTAGTTGATTCTGGGGAGATCGGAGCAAATGTTGAATTATCCAAGTCACGACACGCCGAGCGTGCTCGATCGGCCGCACAATGCCTCGATGCGGTACTTCTTGGCGGCCGTCGCGATCGCATGGTGCGCCTGCTCCGCGCCGGATCCGCCAGGGCTCGCACACCTCAGCGTCCCCGAGGGCTACGAGGTCGTCGTTGCAGCCGCGCCGCCGCTGGTGGAGCGGCCCATGATTGTCGACATGGATGACGCGGGTCGGCTCTACGTAGCCGAGTCTTCGGGTTCCAACGCTCCTGTGGAGGAGCAGCTCGCCGAGAAGCCCCACAGCATTCTGCGGCTCGAGGATCGAGACGGGGACGGCGTTTACGATTCGCGGACGGTCTTCGCCGACAAGCTGATGCTTCCTGAGGGTGTGCTGTGGACCAAGGAAGCGGTCTATGTCACCGCGCCGCCTGTGATCTGGAAGTTGGTGGACGCCGACGACGACGGCGTCGCCGAGCATCGCGAGGTTTGGTACGACGCCAAGACGCTGACCAACTGTGCGAACGATCTGCACGGTCCCTACGAGGGCCTGGACGGCTGGATCTACTGGACCAAGGGCTCCTTCGCCGAGCAGACGCACGAGATCACCGACGGCTCGACGCTGGTCACCAAAGCGGCGCACGTCTTCAGGCGGCGGCCCGAGGGCGGGCCGATCGAGGCAGTGCTGACCGGCGGAATGAACAACCCGGTGGAGGTCGCCTTTCTGCCGACGGGCGAGCGCATGTTGACGTCGACGTTCTTGCAGTTTCCGGAGTTGGGGCGCCGCGACGGCGTCATCCACGCGATCTATGGCGGCGTGTATGGCAGGGTGCACCGCGCAGCCGAAGCCCATCCAATGACGGGCGGGTATCTCGATCCGATCTCGCACCTTGGGCCGGCGGCGCCGGTAGGGTTGGCTGCGATCGAGTCCGAAGCGCTTGGGTTCGAGGGGACGAACCTGGTCTCGACGACGTTCAACACGCACAGGGTGCTGCGGCATCGGCTGTCGCCGAGCGGCGCGACGTTCGAGAGCGAGGACTCGGACCTGCTGGTTTCCTCGGATGCGGACTTTCACCCGACGGACGTGATGGAGGACGCCGACGGGAGCCTCTTGGTAGTCGATACCGGGGGCTGGTACAAGCTCTGCTGTCCGACGTCGCAACTCGCCAAGGCCGACGTTCCCGGAGCCATCTATCGGATACGCCGCAAGGGGATGACGGCGGATGAAGACCCCCGCGGGGTCAAGCTTGCTTGGGACGTTGCGGCCTCAGAGCTAGTCGACAGGCTAGACGACCCGCGGCCCTTCGTGCGCGACCGCGCCCTGCGGGAGCTCGGGGGAATGGGCGAGTCGGCTGTACCGGTGCTGGCGACTGTCGACGGTTCGGTCACGGCGAAGAGGAATGCGGTTTGGGCGCTCACGCAGATCGACGCGCCCGAAGCGCGCGCGGCGGTGCGCCAGGCGCTTGCCGACGAAGACGAGTCGGTGCGTCATGCAGCCGCGCATGGCGCATCGGCTTGGCGGGATGCGGAGGCGACGCCGGCGTTACTGGGTTTGCTGGAGCAGTCGAAGCCCCTAGCCCGCGTTGCGGCCGAGGCGCTGGGGAGGATCCACGAAAGCGAGGCGGTAGGCGAGTTGCTGGCGGCTGCGGCGGATGCCGAGGATCAGGTCCTTGCTCACTCGCTGACGTTCGCGCTGATCGAGATTGCTGATCCCGAAGCGACCCGCACGGGACTGCGTTCGGCATCCGCGCGTACGCGACGGGCAGCGCTGCTGGCGCTCGATCAGATGCGGCCGAGTGCATTGGAACCGCGCACGGTCGTACCGCTGCTCACGTCCAATGACGAGCTGCTGCGCGAGACGGCTTCTTGGATCGCGGGGCGACGACTGGAGTGGGGCGCGGAGCTGGCGAGGCCGTTTGAGGCGCGACTGCGGGCGGGCGAGGAAGCGGTTGAGGACCAACTTGTCCGATTTGCCGAGTCACCGGAAATCCGCTCCGTTGTGGCGCGCGCTGCCGAGTCGGGCTCCCCGGCTTCCCGGCGTATCGCGCTGAAAGTCATGTCCAGAGCGCTGCTCAAAGAGCGACCTAAGGAATGGGACAGTGCGCTGACTCGCATCCTGCGTGACGCGACCGGCGAGACCGCCGAGGCCGCCGTGCGGGCGGCCAATACGCTCAAGCGGCCGAGCGATCAGTTGCGCAGATCGCTGCTAGCTGTTTCCGAGAACAAAGGCCTGGGGCCCCGCACGCGGGTCGAGGCGCTCGAAACCGCGCTGTCAGACGCGGAAGCTACGCCTTCGTCCGCCTTCGCGTTCTTGGTGGACAGCCTTGCCGCCGACCGGGACGCGGACACGCGCGCGGCCGCCGCTCGTGCGCTCGCTGGTGTTGCGCTCGACGACGCACAGCGTCTCGAGTTGGCCAGGGCGCTCAAGGAGACGGGACCGGCGGAGCTCCCGCGGGTTCTTGACGCGTTTGCTTCCGGAGGGAGCGCCGAGCTTGGAGAGGCTCTGCTCGCATCACTCGAGCAGAGCCGTGGGAGTCCGGGGTTGCAGCCCGGAAGCGTAGAATCGCTCTTTGCGGCGTTCCCGGAATCTCTGGCAGAGCGAGCAAAGGCCTTTGCCAATTCGCTGGACGCCGATCGGGCCGATCAAACCGAGCGGCTCGAGTCCCTGCTGGCGTCGCTTCCCGAGGGCGACGTGCGTCGCGGTCAGGCGGTGTTCAATGCTGAAAAGACAGCCTGCATCTCGTGCCATGCAATTGGCTTCCAGGGTGGCAAGGTCGGGCCTGGCTTGACCACGATCGGCCAGATTCGCGAGCGGCGCGACCTGCTCGAGGCGGTGCTCTATCCCAGCGCGTCGTTCGTCACCAGCTACGAACCGGTGATCGTCCAAACGCAATTCGACATCCACAGCGGCGTCACAGTGGAGGAGACCGAGGACTGGATCGTACTGGCGACGGGCGCCGAGGAACGCGAACGGATTGAGCGCTCGCAGATTGAAGAGGTGCGTCCCGGGAGAGTATCGGTAATGCCTGCGGGTCTCGATGCGGAGCTGAGTACGCAGGAGCTGGCCGACTTGCTGGCATTCCTGGAAGGCACGCAGAGGGGCCCTTCCTAGGCCGAAGTTCCCGGAGGGTTCGCTCCTTCGATTCGGCACTAACTCATTGAGCCGCTTGGACTTAGTGCGCTTCTTGGCGCTCTGGGGATTGTGGAAGGCAAGTGCGACGAGACCAAGATCCGTTCGTAAGGGAAGAGGTTGCTGACCGTGTACTTGGACACGCCGAGGGATGCGGTCGAGCGGCGTGCGGTGTCGCGATACCGGATTGCGTGGCAACATGAGCCTTGACCGAGACAAGGTCGCGAATCTTGAGAGCGGCCCAGGACGGAACGGACAGCCCGCGGCGGGCACTTCCAAGGCTCACCTAGACCAAGCGGCCTTCCTGCAAGGATAGATCTCGGGAGCGACCTCCCCGAAAGGCCCGGCTGTGCAAGCGAGGGGCGTTTTCGGGGGGGTCGCTCCCGCCCCGCGGTCCGTGCGCTCAAGGGGTCCCATCCGTCCCGGCCATTTGAATAACTCGCTGCTAGGCAATGAGTTAGACTAGTCCCGCTTGTTGCGCTTGGCGGATCTCAGTCGCCCCGGAGGTCGTGCGCTGACATGATTTCCCCGCACGAGCCGTGCGCGGCCTTGGCACTCTTTTCCCGACGCTCCAGATCACAAGGGCGCTAGTTGGGAAAATTGTTGGAAACCGACCACAGATGATCTCATAACTCTTGCTATATCAATGAGTTGTGCTAGGAGTTGGATTCCGCCGCCTCCACCACTTCACTCCTCCCGTGAGTTCCTTTTAGTGCTTTGCTTTCAGTAGGCCGACCACGCTTCCCACGTTGTATCCCTCATTCTGCGCAGGAATCTGTGGGACCACCATAGCCGTCTCCGGACCGCATCGGTCTTGTCTTCTGAGCGATCCCCTTCCCTGGGTGTCGCGGATCGTCGCCGCGCCGGGCCATCGTCCGGTCGTCGTGTCACCGACTCGTACGGCCTCGCGTCCGTGATCGACGCCTGCCCTGACCGCCGCTACGGCTGTTCGCGGCCGCGAGGAAACGGCTAATTCTGGACTCGTGTCGACCGCAAGATGCTGTGGTGGGCCGCGGCATCGTCAGACCGACAGGTTCCGCGTGTGCTCGCCGTCCGGACTTGCCCTTGTCTGACGATGCCCACTCCAGACCCCCAAGACGTTGTGGTCGACCATCTGTTCAGATTGACGCGGTTTCTGATGACCGTTGACAGCCGCCCCTGCTCTCATGCGCGGTCAGCTGCTGGCGGATGGTCGGGACGTACCCAGAGAATAATCATAGCTGCAACGAGGATGGCGGGAATCGAGGCGTAGAGCACCCCGTTCCAGCCAAGCAGCTGCATGACTGCCCCCGCACTCAAGGAGGCAAAGACCGAGATACCCATAATGCTGAAATCGTTCAGCGCCTGGGCACGGAAGCGTTCGGCTGGACGATAGGCTCGGGCCAGAAGCGTCGTTCCTCCAACATAGAGGAAATTCCAGCCGACGCCGAGCACCACCATGCTCAGGCCGTAGTGCAGCATGTGGCGGCCCGCCAGGCCCGCAATCACGGTGGCGCCAAGCAGCGCCGCTCCCCCAATCATCACCCGCCCGGCGCCGAAGCGTCCGATGAGAACACCACTGATCAATGAAGGAAGGTACATGGCCAGCACATGGACCTGGATGATCGCCGCCGTTGCCGCCAGGGAATACCCGTCGACAACATGCATGGCCAGCGGTGCGGCCGTCATCGCGAGAGACATGACGCCCTGCCCGATCGCGGCCCCCGTGACGGCCACGATAAAGAAGCGGCCGCGAGCTATGACGCGCAGAGGACGAGCGCCCCCGGTTGGTTCTTCTTCGGCCGAAGGGGTCATCGGCCGCAAGGCAAGGAGGGCGGCAGCGCCAAACAGATAGCACCCCGCAATAGCGGCGAATGAGCCACCGAACGGTGCGCCTGCGACCCAAGCCTCGCCCGACGCCATCAGTCCCGGGCCGAGGAAAGCGCCAATGATGGAGCCCAAGAGCACGATTGAGATCGCTTTTGGTGCGGCCGCCGCACCGACACATTCAGTGGCGGCAAAGCGGTATTGCTGAGAAAACGCGGCCGCGCAGCCGATCGTGATCGAGGCGCCACAAAGCAGCGCGAAGTCGTGAGTCAGGGTTGCAACGAAAGCACAGGCTGCTCCGAAGGCGCCCACCGTGGCGCCAATCGCAAAGCCACGGGCGCGGCCCACGCGCGCCATGGTCCACGAAGCGATGACCGTGGAAACGGCCGTGCCCACGATGAGCAGTGACACCGGCAAGGTCGCCAGGGCCGGGTTTGCCGCCAGGCTACGGCCAAGGATGCCGCCAGCCGTAACGACAGCGAACCAGCCGGTAACCGCCACTGCCTGCGCGAATAGCAGGATCGCCAAATTGCGGCTGAAGAGTTGGGAACGGATGGCCGGACCTTGTTGATTGCCAAAGCGCATACTTGAGACTCAGCGGCACAATTGCAGACTCCGGAAGCGTGGCGCAATCACGAGGGAAATTGTTTGACACGGCACTATCTGCCGCGACCCACAGCCGAGGCGTTGCCTAATTTGAGGCCGCTTCAGGAATTCGTGTCGGCAGCGAGAGGGTTCGGGTAGAGGTCGAGCCCTCCCCACCCCCACGCAACGTGTCTCAGCTGTACTGCAGTTTGGTGACATTGAGGCTTTTCTAGGGACTCTGCTCATCGACGCTCTACCTCTATTGAAGTTCGAAGTTTCTACCAGGTCAGGTGCAAGTTTGGCTCAATTCGTTCGGTTATCCCGCCATCCATGATTTACGTGTACGAAACGGGGAATCCGCGACGGCCCGGTCGGCACCTGGAAAGGTCGCCGGCCTCAAGTGCCTACCTACTGGGTTGCGGCGGGTCAGGCGGCTCCTCACATTTCGAGGTCGCCACCTTTACTTCCAACGCTACCACTTTGGGAGTCCGGAGGTTAGCTGCAGCGATTCTCAGAATGGGGGGTCTGACTCGTGTGGGGTGGAATCTGCAAGCGTTTGTGTGCGCCGTTGGAACCGGTTGCGGGGTGATTGGACGGCTGTTGACTCGGTATCCGGGGAGGCGAGGCGTCTGGCAGCGGCAATGACGCGGTCATGGACTTGCCGCAACGCACCCCCACTGAGGGCCACTGGAAGAGGAGCCTGTCGCTGGCAGGATGGCGGGCAGGTTGCGTCATGAGGGGGCGAACGCGGCCGCCCCGGGAGCGGGCGGTGGCGGGCGCTTCCTCAACACGGTCTCGAACAGGGCGGTCCAACTGCGGAAGCAGAACCACTCCGTGAGGAAGCCCAGGGTCGCGAAGAACTTGCGCCGGGTGCCGACGCGCGCCCGACATTGCCGCCACAGGTCGGACACACAGTCCAGGACCGCATGCAGCGCGAAGGTGCGTATTCCGGCGAATGTGAACGCTCATTCCGAAGGAACGTGAACGCTCATTCCGATCCATCGTGAACACCTGTTCCGAAGGAACGTGAACACTTCGGAGCGAAGCGACGCTGGCGAACTCAGGATGCCGTACCGGTAGCGCCTCCGTCAAGTGGATCCCCGGATGGCCGGGGAGGGATGGTCCTCATCATCATCTCGTCTTTCCTTTCGTGTGCAGAGGGTCGTGGGAGGAAGCCTCGGCCCTGGGGCGGGAGCTTGCCTGTTCCAGATTCGGTCGGGCACCGCCCGGCGCGGTGTCGGGCTTGTGCCGCCAGTAGTCCTCGCAGCGTCCGAGATTGAACTCCAGGTGCTGCCAGTAGGCGTCGGGAAATCGCTCGCGCTCGACTTCGCGCAGCAACGCTTCGAAGAAGCGCAGGCTGCGCACGGGCTGCGCGGCGGGCCGGTCGATCAGCGACATCGACTTGCGCACGCAGCCGAGCAGGATGGCGCGCCGGACGGTGGCCGAGGGGACGCCGGCGGCGTGCCAGGCAGCGGCGAGACGCTCGTCGGCGGGGCCGAAAGCCGCCTGCACGCAGGCGGGGCCGAGGAAGGCCTGGCGCACGATCTCGACGTAGGCCCTGGCACCTGCATCCGGACGAGCTGCCGGCGGGGTGCTCGCGGCGCGGTAGGGCCAGTATGCGGCCCGCACGGCCAGCACCGAGCCGCAGTGCTGGTTGGGCGCGCTCTCGAGGTCGCAGACCCGGGCGCGGACCAGTTCGCGCAGGTGGCGCCCGAGCGCGCTGCGGCTCTTGCCCAGGCGGAGCGCCAGATCGGCGCGCTCGAAGGCCAGCCGCCCGCTGGCGCGTTCCGCCTGCAGGCACACGTGCACGAACACCTGGAAGGCCCCGTCGCTCAATTCGCCCGAAGCGCGCTCGAACTCGGCTCCGGCGGCGAAGAACCCGCGCCGGCGCTTGAGACGGTAGCCCGCCCTCATGACTGCTCTGCTTCCGCGGCCGCGATCTCGGCGCGGCCCTGGACCTTGCGCAGCGACTCCCCGCGCAGTTCGAAGCGGTGCGCGTTATGCACCATGCGATCCAGGATGGAGTCGGCCACGGTCGGATCGCCGACCGGGCCGTGCCACAGATCCGTCGGCAGCTGCGAGGTGAGAATCGTCGAGCGCAGCCGGAAGCGGTCGTCGCAGATATCGAGGAAGTCGCGACGCTCCAGTTCCGTCATCGGAGCGAGGCCGAAATCGTCGACCACCAGCGCGTCAATGCGCGCCAGCTTCTCCAGCAGGCGCGTCAGGCTGCCTTCGGCACGCGCCGCCTGCAGGTCCCGGAACAGTTGCGGCGCCCGCGTGTAGAGAGCGCTGAAGCCGTCGCGGCAGGCCTTCTGCGCCAGGGCGCACGCCAGGAAGCTTTTCCCGACTCCGGTCGGGCCGACCAGCACGACGTTCTGCTTGCGCCGGATCCAGGCCGACTCGTGCGCCAGGCTCATCCAGCGCCCCCGCTCCAGCCCGCGCGGATGCCGGAAGTCGATGTCCTCCACGCACGCCTGCTGCTTCAGCTTCGCCAGCGCCAGGCGCCGCGTCTGCGCCCGGCTCTGCTTCCACGTCCACTGCGAATCGACCAGCAGCGCGAAGCGCTCCTCGAAGGCCAGCTCGCTCGCGGCCGGCTCCTCCAGCTGCCGGCGGAACGCCTCCGCCATGCCGTTCAGCCGCATGGCGTAGAGCTGCTCCAGCGTTGGTTGCACTAGCATCTCCGATCCTCCTGGCTCCTGCCGCCGGACGGCGCCTCCCCGTAGTAGCGGCCGCCGCGCACGTTGTCGTGCTCGACCGGCTCGCCAGCGGACGGCTCGCCCTCCAGCGGCTGCCGGTCCGCCCCGCTCGCCAGCATCGCCTTGATGCTGGCGTAGCTGACCGTCCCGTAGTGCAGCGCCCGCTGCGCCGCCGCTTCCATGCGCTCATCCCCGCACTGCCGGGCCAGGCGCATGATGCCCAGGCAGCTCCCGTATCTCTCCTGCGGGTACTCGCTCTCCTCCAGCAGCTCGCTCACCGCGCGTCCCGTGCTCGGACCCACCGTGCCCGCCCATTCCCGGATCCGTTCCGGCGGCGTCGGGTAGGGCACTGGCGCGCGCACCCTTAGGCGGAGGATTTCCATCCCTGCCCTTTCGGTTGCAGAGTGGGTTCTCAGTTCCGCCATCGGCCACGTTTCCAGCCGCCCCCCCTAAAATCCGTACGTCGGGTTTTCCCACAGTACGGCTTCCAGCATCAGGCACCTTGCAGTTCGGCACGGAGCTTTCCGCGGGGCCGCCGAGGTTAAGGCTGACCCCGCCATGCCCCCGATCGGATCCCGCGTTGTCTCCGTCCTTCGACGCCCGCGCCCGCCGCTGAGGTACCCGCCACTGAGTGCGGACTCCCGGCTGCGCCGCCGTCACCTGAGCCCAGAGGTCCTCGCTCCGTCCGGGTTCTGTTGTCCCGCACGTCATCGCTTGCCGACCTCATCCGCCAGTCAGGAGGACTCCCGGCCATTTCCCGGCATCCGCCGGTTATAGGCCCGGTCCTTGACATTCATTGGATCATCCTGTCTGCCCTCCTCACCTTCCGGACTTTTGCTGCTGCTCTCTCCAGAATTGCCGCCTTCAGTACGCCGGGGGACCCGGTCCGTGCTCCTCGCAGTTGCTTCCGGACCGGCACTGGCCATCGGGCAGGAGTGACACCCTTGGCATCTCCAAAACTCCGCTTCAATCAGCTTCATGCGGTAGACAATTTCGGCGCTTGATCCGTTCGCTTTCGCTACGGCCCTTCTGGTTGCTCGCCCCCCGGGCTGACCAGACCTCCGCGACCTAACGCCGCGTGGCCTCCCAAGACTTTTACTTCCGGGCTTCCAGGTCACCAGGTCACCCTGTGTGCCTGCCGGATATGACTACGGCGGCAAACTGAGAATTCCGCCGGCGGGACTTCCACCCGCTAGAACAGCAGCTAGTCTCGCTGCACCACTCCCCGTGCTCGCGGTGCGACTTCGGCCGGTGCGCCGGCTGCGTCGTGAAGCCTCCCTGCACCCGGCTGCGCACATGCAACGCCACCCGCCGGCCCTGATGCAGCACTTCCACGCAGCTGGCCGTCAGGCGCAGCTCCACTTGCTTCTGCACCAATTCGCACGGCACCGAGTAGCGATGCCTGTCCGCCGCCACGTGGTAGTCGATGTTCACTCGCCCCTGGCTCCACTCGGCATACTCGTAGCGCTGCGCCGGCACTCGCGGCCGCAGCGCTGCGCCGGCAGGCCGGCCGGTCCAGTTCCTCGAACAGCTCCAAGCGGGATTCGGGACGCTTCTGGAACGGCTTCGCGTTCAGCACGTCTCGCAGCTTGGCAATCGCCTCGTTCAGCTCGCCCAGGCTTGTGAATCGCTCGTGGCGCAGCGCTTCCAGCAGGCTTTGCTCCACCAGCTGCACTCCTTTTTCCGCCTTCGCTTTATCCTTGGGGCGATACGGCCTCGCAGGCACGATTGCCATGCCATAGTGCCGCCCCATGTCCTTGTAGCTGCGGTTCAAGACCGGCTCGTAGCGGCACGCGCGCGTCACTCCCGACTTCAGGTTGTCGGGCACGAGCGTGCGGACAGAGCCGCCGAAGTGGCTCAAGGCCCGCACGTGCGAAGCGATCCAGGACTCCACGTCCTGGCCCCAGCTCGCTTCGGCGTAAAAGTACGAGCTCGCGCCCAGCACCGCCACGAACACCTGCGCCTCGCGCGTCTGGCCCGTCTCCGCGTCCTCCACCGGAACCGTTTGACCCGCGTAATCAAGGAACAGCTTGTCTCCCGCCTTGTGCTCCTGCAGCATGACCAGGTCCTGGCGGGACTTCCACTGCCGGTACAGCTCGCAGTACTGGCTGTAGCTGTACCCGTCCGGGTTCTGCTCGCGGTACTCGTGCCACACCAGCTGCACGGTCAGGTGCTTGCGCCGGCTCAGTTCCTTGCGCACCGCCGCGAAGTCGATCGCCTCCAGCCGGGCACTCGGCCTCGCACCGGCGGGACGTCCGTACACGCGCTCGAACAGCTCGCCCTCGTCCAGGTCCGGCGGCAAGGGCCACGACAGGCCGGCCAGCCCGGCCAGCCGCAGCACCTTGTTCACCGCTCCCGCCGACAGCCCGCACGAGCGGGCGACCTCCCGTTGCGATCGGCCGCACTCGTGGTGCAGCCTCAAAATCTCTCGTATCGAATTCATTGCGAACATGCGCTGCACCGGGATATGCGCTGCAAGAACTGTATCTTCTTGGAAAGCAATGCTCTAGCGGTGATCCTACAGCGCATAACCTAGTGTCGTGCGACGGGAAATCACCGTCGGGCCCCCTGTCTTTTCAGAAAGGAGATTCAACAGTGTTCCAGTTCGAAAAACTTTTTGAGCGGGCCGACGTGGTTGAGCGACACCTAGCTGCTCCCCTGCTTCGGTCGCGTCTCGCCTATCTCGCCCATCGCTCCCAGCAAGGGGCCACGCGATACACGTTACGGATGATCGCGCGAGCACAGGTAGCGATTGTCCGTTACCTCGAGCTCGGGGAGGAGGGGCAAGTCCCGCTGGCCGCTGTCGTGGCTGCTGCGGAACGCTGGGCCGCCGAAGACCCCGCCCGCCGCGGCGGGGACGACGCGGCAGCCAGCAGGCGGCTGGCCGGTCGCGCGGCCGATTGGCTTCGCTTCGCCAGACGATTGGAATGCCCCTCCCCACCCCAACCACATTCCGACTACAGCGCGGATTTTGTTGCCTACATGCGTCAGGAACGTGGTTTTTCGGAAGCAACGATCCTCTCGTTTCGTCGCCGGGTGGAGGAGTTCCTGCGCCGCTTTCGTGGTGACGATTCCACGCTCGCTGATGTCACGATCGGAATGATTGATCAAGCTTTGGGCCAGCCCCATGCCAGGACCGGGAGGTGCCGCTCCCGGGTCACTGTCCGCAGCCACGCGCATGCGCTGCGCGCCTTCTTCCGTTACGCCGAGGACCGAGGCTGGTGCCGGCCCGGTTTGGCTGAGATGATTGCGACGCCTCGCATCTACACCCACGCGACGCTGCCCGCAGGACCGACCTGGGAGGACGTCGAGCGCCTGCTGGAGGCAAGCCGACGTCGCAGCGACTGCGGCCTGCGGACCTCCGCTGATGCGCCCTTTGGGGCCATCCTGCCGCTCGGGTTCCGCAGCCACGCGATGCTCCGCCTACGCCGAGGCCTGCTGGTGCCGGCCGGCTGAGATGATTGCGACGCCGTCTACACCCACGCGAGCAGGACCGACCTGGGAGGACGAGCCTGCTGGAGGGACGGCAACGACTCTTGATCTCCGCCTACGGCCTGCGGGCCGGCGACGTCGAGCCTGGACGACATCGAATGGGAGGCGGAGACGATCCGCGTCCGTTGCGGCAAGACCGGGCGTACGAACCTGTTCCCCCTTTCGCGCCGCGTCGCTGCAGCGATCGTGCGCTACCTACGAGAGGCACGCCCTCATTCCGCTTCGAGGGCACTCTTCCTCACCCTCAACGCGCCCGTGCGCCCGGTTCCCAGCCCGGCGATATCCAGTTCTGTCTTCCGACTCATGCGTCGAACCGGCACCGACTGCGAACGCCATGGATCGCATGCATTGCGGCACGCGTTCGCCCAGCGTCTCTTGGACAAGGGCTTCTCGATGACTGAGATCGGCGACTGCCTCGGGCACCGCAGCCCCGTTGCAACCGCGATCTATGCGAAGGTCAACCTGGCCGGACTCCGGGAAGTGGCCAACTTCGATCTCGGGGGGCTGCTATGACTTTGCTCGCAGCTGTCAACCAGTACATCGCCTGGAAACAGGCGCAGGGAATCCAATTCCTTAGCGGCGCTTACCACTTGCGTCGGTTTGCGCGCAGCATCGGCGACGGCATCGCTTGCGACGCGGTGCGAGACGACCAGGCGATGGCCTTTGTTCTGGGCGAAACGACATCTTCAAGCTCCCGCAGCTACAGGCGTTCCGCACTCGTCGGCTTCTACCGCTACGCGATCGCCCGCCGTCTCGCCTCCTCGTCCCCCGTGCCGGCGGAAGCGCCGCGACCGACCCCGCCGATCCCGCCGTACGTGTATTCCCGCAACGAACTGCGCCGCTTGCTGGACGCCGTGACAACCTACAGCAAGCGACTCAACTTGTTGGAGCCGCATACTTTCCGTACTCTGCTGTTGCTGCTGTACGGCACGGGCCTGCGACACGCGGAGGCGCTCGCGCTAACGCTGGCCGATGTCGATCTGCAACGCGCCCTGCTCACCGTTCGAGCCACGAAATTCGACAAAACCCGGTATGTGCCGTTCGGGGCACAAGTCGGCCAAGTGCTCGCCGAGTACCTAGCGCGTCGGCACGCCGCAGGTGCCTCACGAGAGGACGGAGCCGCATTCTTCGTCTATCGGGACGGTGCACCCGTGCGGGCCGGCACCGTCCGGGCGGCCTTCAGCAAGCTGCGCAAGGCTGCCGGCGTCAGTCGAGCGGGCGGCCCGCGCCATCAGCCTCGCTTGCATGATGTTCGCCATGCGTTCGCAGTCCACAGGCTGCTTGCCTGGTACCGAGAGGGGCAAGACGTCCAACGCCTGCTGCCCTTGCTCTCGACCTATCTGGGCCACGCCAGCCTTGTCGGCACGCAAACCTATCTCAGCATGACCCCGGAGTTGCTGCATGAGGCCGCGTTGCGCTTCCAGAGCTATACGGACACAGGCTCGGGAGGCGGCCATGAGTGACAACCCGACTCTCGGGCCGTGGCTGCGCCGCTTCCTCGAAGAGCATGTCGTGACCGAGCGAAACCTTGCCCGCAACACACAGCTCAGCTACCGCGACACGCTGGCCTTGCTGCTGCCATTCGTCGCCCGCAAGGCTCGTCGGCCGGTCGACCGGCTGACCGTGAGAGACTGCAGCGCCGAGCTGGTGCTCGCGTTTCTGGCGCACCTCGAGCACGACCGCGACTGCTCTCCGCGCACGCGCAATCACCGCCTTTCTGCCGTCCTGGCATTCGCCCGCTATGTAGCCAGCCGATGCCCCGAACAGATCGAATGGTGCAGCCAGATCGCCGCCATCCCACGGAAGAAGGCTGCCCCGCCAGCCGTTGGCTACCTCGAGAAACACGAAATCGACGCCCTGCTCGCGGTCCCGGACACCGCAACTCATCAGGGCCGTCGAGAATACGCCATCTTGCTCTTCCTCTACCACACGGGTGCCCGGGTTTCCGAGGCGGTTCAGCTCACAATCGCGGACGTGCAACTGTCCGCCAAGGGTGTCGGGCGGTCGCTCGTCACTCTGCGCGGGAAGGGCGGGAAGACGAGACAGTGCCCGTTGCTGCAAGGCTCGGCGGAAGCACTGGAAGCCTTGGTTGCCGGGCGCGCCTCAGGGGAGGCTGTGTTTCGAAATCGGCGCGGGGCCCCGATCACACGCTCGGGGATGCGGCAACTGGTGAAGCGCTGCGCGAAGACCGCTACCGCCCGGGTCACGTCGCTCCGCTCGAAGAGGGTCAGCCCGCACACGCTTCGCCACTCCGCAGCAACCCACATGCTGCGGGCAGGGGTGGACCTGAACACAATTCGTGCCTGGCTGGGTCACGCCAGCCTCGCAACAACGCTGATCTACGCCGACCTCGACCTCGAAGCGAAGGCGAGGGCCGTCGCCTTATGCGACGCGGACGAACCGGGTCCAGCCCGGCCCATTCGCGAGGACAAGGGACTGATAGACTTCCTGCGCACTCTGTGAGTTCCTACGTTATGCGCTGTAGGATCACCGCTAGAGCATTGCTTTCCAAGAAGATACAGTTCTTGCAGCGCATATCCCGGTGCAGCGCATGTTCGCAAATATGGGCTCCAGCGCATATTTGCGATTCTCGCTTTGGCCATCGAGAACTCCTTTCCGGGAAGGAGCTCGCTTCCTTAGCTCGTGACCGCGACGCTCCAGCCCCTCTCTATTGGGACGGAGACTGGTGTTCACAATCGATCGGAATGACCGTTCACAATGAATCGGAATCGATGTTCACAATGAATCGGAACAGGTGTTCACGTTCCATCGGAATATGCGCGAAGGCGAACAGGTTCAGCGTCGCGAGCAGGTTCGCCAAGCCGTCCTGGCCGTGCCCGAAATTGTGCTTGAGGTTATAGCCCTGCCGCGCCAAGCAGTTGAACTGCTCGTTCTCGATTTTCCATCTGGCGCGGCCCGCCCGGGCGATCGCGGCCACGTTGTCAGCGGTGACCTTGAGGCTGGTGAAGAACGAATTGTGGTAGGTGCGCTCGCCGTTGCGGCAGATCTCGAAGTCGATCCAGGTGCCCTGCAGGGCGTCGTCGCCGGCGCGCAGCGGCACGTTGTGTCTCCACTGGTAGCGATGGGACTCGATCTGCTGGCGCTGGTTGCGGGTGCGGATCCAGCCGGTGGACCAGATGCGGCGGTTGGGGAGCTGTTTGTATAACGTCTTGTGACTGCTGGGCTTACAGATGAAGAGGAAGTCCGCGCCGAGGTCGGCGACGAGTTTGCAGAGGGGCTGGCAGCAGTACAGATCGTCGCCGAGCAGGACCGGCCGGTAGGGGAGCAGAGCGGGGATGTGGGCGGGCAGCCAGCGCTTGGCAGCGTTGCGCTCGCAATCCTGCTTGCGCTGGTCTTCGGTCAGGTCGGGCCGGTTGGCGGCGGGGTCGTGCTGGGGCTGGACGAACAGCGGCATGAGCGGGAGGACGCGGTTGTGGCCGTCGGCGACGACAGTGGCCGAGAGCATGGTGTGGAAGAACTGCTTGGTTTTGTGCTTGCCGACGTGGCGGGTGGAGCACTGCTCGCAATGGATGGAGTCCGAGCCATGGAACTGGATCCCGTCGAGGGCAATGAGGAGGCGGCCGTCGAGGCGCAGGAAGGGGTCGAGGCCCCCTTGGTCGCGGACGGTGTCGAGGCAGAGGGGGAACAGGTCGGCGAAGAGGGAGGGGTCGAGACCGTCGAGAAGATTCCGAATCTGGTTATCACTCGGAATCTTGCTGACGCCGAAGAGGGAGTGGCAGTTGGAGCGGGCGGACTCCTCGTGCATGCGGCGCTGGAAGTCGAGGAAGGAGGGGGACTGGAAGAAGAACGTGGAGAGGGCGCAGGCAGCGGCATCGGAGACGGCGTAGCGCTTGTTGGAGCCGGTCCGGGGGTCGGGCAGGACGGAGGCGGCTTGTTGGAAGCGGTCCAGAAGGGCATCGAGCACTCGGGCATTGGAAACGGGGGGCACATTTTATGTTTGAAAGCGGTGCCCGCAAAGTCAAGCCCCCAGAAACTGGTCCCTTGCTACCGGCCCCTCAGCGGCTCGCGAGATAGAAAAAGGCCAAACTGAGAACTGCTGGGTTAGCTGCCACTAGACGACAATTGATCGTAAACGAGCGGATGTCATCGTTCGATGCGAATTGGAAGTACACCTCGTCCAATGGGCACGGAACGTGATGCTTGACCCGCTTGACAGTAAATTCAATCCGTCTCCCTTCTCCCTCAACATCGGGCCTCTTCACGTTTGCTCAAGGATGGACGAAATCCTCAGGACCAAAGCTCGGGACCACAGGAGTCCCGAGAGGTTCGCCGAGCCAGTCGCGTCGGCGCGGCATCGTAGGGGGCTGGGGAAGGTCGGGCAACGCATTGAGCCAAATCCCGTTTGCATCCGTAGAGAAGACAACGTCCACATCCTCCGCAGGACCAGTGCCAAGATTCTCAAGGACGAAGTCGAAGCGAAGCGTCCGCCGGTAACTGTTTACGACTTCTGGCCAAGCCATCAGGAACTCTTCATGAGCACTGAATACGTGTTCAACCGTCTTCTTGTGTTCCAGTGCAGACGACTCCAACCCGAGTTCGGCCAAGCCCCAGATGCTCTCGGCTGGACTGCCCCCGCCGGAACGGGGTGTCTTCCCGGCCACCCTTGTACGTGAGGCTGGGTCGCGCACCATTCTTCCAGCTTGTCTTCCCGGCCACCCTTGTACGTGAGGCTGGGTCGCGCACCATTCTTCCAGCTTGAACTTGAGCGTGGTCGGGTCGTACGCACGTACGAGCCCGACGGAGAAGCTGCTATGGGTCGCGCCGTCAACAATCACCCGCAGCTCTGGCTTCGCATTCTGTAACGCGGCTAGCTCAGCCTTGGCGGCGACGAGTTGACGTTCTGTTTCGTCTGGTTCGTCCGCCAGTGCAAGGCTGGCGTCCGGCCTTGTCACTTCGATTTCACGTGATCTTGCCTTGACGCGTAAACCGGAATCCGCGCTGATAAGAACTACCCGCCTGTCACAGGTGACTCTTTCTCGGAAGTGCAGCAGCGACGCCAGCAGGCGGTCATCCTTCACCGTGCCTTGGAGACGCTGCCGCCGGAAGACCACATCCTCCGGCTCATCAGCGATCGCCATGATCCTCACACGTTCACGAAGCCGAGCCGGAACGGTCGACAGTTCCAACTGGTCGAGTGCCTTGAGCACGGCCTTCGCCCGCGACTTCTCACGCCGTGAACCGGACCACTTGTGCTCATCGAGCTCACCAAGCACAACCGGAGCTAGAACAACAACGACCTCAGGAGAGTCGAGGACCTCCGCCCAATCCACGTCCCGAAAGAACGCGTAGTGCAGCAGCACGTTGGTGTCAATAAATTCGTAGATCTGCACGGCGCCGCCTCCACCACGTCCCAATTCCCGCAAAATTCCCAATGTGTCTGTAAATTACTGAAAATAGGGTACTTATACTTCCAACAGCGGCTTGCAAATTCCGTTCGATTCCCGTAGGCTCATGTCGCACGCTGCGGCCGGACGCGGCAGCGTCGTCAGCAACAGCATCAAACACAGTGGAAGAATAGCCAGTTTCCTCATTACGTCACTTCCTTTCCTCGGGGTGCCCGGACACCCCTCCGCCCGCAGCGACCCTGTTTTGGCCTCCCTTGATGACCCCGCCGTGCGCTTGCGCTCCTTCGAGCGCCACTACGAAGCGATCGCCAAGCCGTTCCAATGGAAGTTCACCGACGACGATTTGCAGCGTCTGCTCCAGCGGATGAAGACACCCGGCCAGCTTTGCTACCGACTCGCCGCATGATGGAGCTATACGTTAGCGAACCTACGAAACAGGGTACTAAGCACAGGGCGATAGCCAGTCCCAAGCTTTCGACAACAAACATTGCGACCTCACAGAGTTGCGATCAGGCCACCGGTGGTTGCTGCTTGGTTGTCGCAGTCCGTTTCAGCCATCGACGGAGCGGGCGGCATCAGAGTTGGACCCCACCAAAAGGACTTGACGAACTCGATGGCCGGGCACCCAGAGCTACTGTTTGGGGTAGAGAAGGTGCTGGTAAGCAGTCAGTCCGTCGCCGGTCAGCGCAGGGACGACAGATTGGCTTTCTTGAACGCCGACGGGCGTTTGGTCAGCGTCGAGATAAAGCGGGACTGGTCCAACGGAGCGACAGTTCGCCAGCTGCACGAATTTGCGGCGGAGGTGACTGGGAAGCACTATGAAGATCTGGAAGCACTGAATTTCTCATTGCTAGCGGTTTGAGATCAATCACGAGGATGGGGTGCCCTGGAGGGCCTGGATTGTCGGACTGCTGTCCAGCGCATCGTCTTCGACAGCGTCGGCGCGCAGTTTCAAGTGGGCGAATATCTCACCGGTCGGAGCGAGATTTCCGCCTTGCAGGACCGCGGGCAGCAGTTTCAAACTGACTGTTCCCCGCACGTTACCGCCAATAGCGAGAATGCGTTTGTGGTCCGCCTCCAGCTTCACAACAACATCGCAATGCATGCGGGCGCCGACTCCGAGATGGCGGCGCCGTTGGGCGATTGACCCATAGCTTCCCCGCCGGCTGCTACAGAGCAGATCGCCCGGGCCGACAACGGTCTCGCCGACGTCGTATGCCGTGAAACCAGATTGGGAGGACACTGCATCGCGAGCCCGTATGGCTTGATCGACGTAAACATGGTGAGCGATTGAACGTCGGAACTGATTCGAACTGCCGAGTCCGCCCTCGCACATCACCCAGGAGATGAATGCCGCGGACCAGGGATCGCGCCAACGGGAGGCCAAGCCATCCGGCCCGTTCCACCTGCTGTTCTGGCGGTCTACCATCCAGGACCCGTCCGGCGTTGCCGCCCAGTAGCCACCGATCGTCGATGCGACGCGGGCCCCCTCGACGGGATCGACTCGCCGCCAACGGCGTCGCCTCGACGTTTGAGAGCCGCCATCGTTGGCTTCGTTCCGGACGAGCGAAGGCCCGTCCGCTGTGATGGTTTCGTCGAGGATTGAGAATCCGAAGAATCCCCATTCCTGCGCAGCAATGTTTACGATCCGCCGCCGTGTTTCCCCGGTCGGCAGATCCCGACACGCGCTGGACCGGACGCTCATCTGCCCCGGTGGGCCAGCGACCAGTGCCGAAGGTGCCGCGGCGTCGAACTGCTCAGCAGTGAGCCGGTCGAAGGGTTTCTGTTGCCCGAGCCAGTCCGGTGTTGAAGCCAGAATCGCCACCGTACCCGCTAACGTCAGAAAGATCGCCTTCATCGAGATTCCCATCAAATGCTTGGCCTGCATTACGACCGCTGATTTTGGCCGAGTATACACGAGAGTCGATCGGAACTAGGTGAAGGCGTGGAGAACGCTCGCTTGTCCTCCACGGCAGTGGCCAGCTCTTGGACACTCTGACGACATAGCTGCCCACAATGTGATCGTGTCACGCTTGTTGTTCGGGGGTCTTTCAAGATCCAGAGGATCCGAACCCGACGACGGCAACGGGAAAAATCCTCGACAGGCCCCGCACAGCGTCGGCGAAGCGGTAAGAATGCAGCCGTCAACGCATACGAAACGGAATCCGGACGCGCGCGCTCAATCATGAACTGCACGTTGTAGAAGGTCCGGAAAACGTCTCGGAACCCTCGGCGGTCGGGAATGTTGAGCCTTGACGTCAGTGCTAGAACGTGAACCGTTCTGGTGGAGGAGCGCGATTCAAGGAATCCAGCGTGGCTGCCTGGCAGTTCCCTGCCAACGCCGATTTCTCCGGAAGCCCATGCGTTCAGTGCGAATGCGATCGGTGCCGCCAAGATGCTGATGCAGCCATCCCAAGAGATGGCAAGCGTATTTCGGATACTGCGCTAAGGTAGACGTTTCTAGCACTCAGACAAGGCAACGATGGCGCGGAGCTGCAATCCCACGTTCGCGTTCAAGGTTCGGCCCGTGAGAGGGCCGCCTCCGGGGAACCGGGGCGGCGAACCCGTCGCCAGCCTTCTCCTCCGGCAGCTGTAGCGCCCCCTACACCGCGACCGCGTCCTCCGCCAAGGCCGGGTAGAACATTTGGGTCGACATCGGGATGACCGCAGTAGTTGCCCTGAGCGTCGCAGGACCAGATTTCGGTCCAGACTCTGGGAATCGCTTCGCAGGCGCCGGCGTCGACGGCTCTCCCTCGCAACACGAGGTCAACGCCAGGCTTCCCGGAGGGGACATTGCGTCGGTCCTCCGCGCTCTGGATGTGGTGGGGCTCGCAATATTCTCGATTCCGTCCCGCGCGGCGAGCCCCTTGCCCGGGCCCGTGGCCGAGCCCTCCGATTGAGACCGTGCATTTCGCTTCAGGTCCCGTGCAGCCCGCGAGGCCTCCTCCAGCGTCTCGGACGGCACGTGCATCCGCGCGTTGGCGAACGGGCCCACCGCGTCAGACGCCCGCCGCCTGCCCTCTGCTGCCCTCTCTCCGCCCCTTGGGTCCCCGCCGCGCACATCATTTCGCAGAAAACTCTTGACTCAACTTGCGAACACATGGAAGCCGTGTGCCGCGCTTCAGCAGTTCAGTACTCGGCCATCCCCACAGTCTAGGCCCACCCACCCACCCAATCCATTGCTGGAAGCGGACCGACTGAAAGTCGGTGGTTTTAGACCGAGCACATGGAAATAAATGGATTGCGTATATTGGTGCTAAGAGAGCGTTGGTTGCGTGAACTCTGCAAGCCCTCCACCATTTTTCGAAGCACAACTCGTCTCTCCGGGGTGGTTCTCCGGAGAGACGTGCGTCCAAGAACCCCTTATTCCCAAGGGGTTTGGGCGTTCCTTCCATCCTTCCCGCTCCATTCCTCAGTGGTCTAATTCGTCCTGTTTTCCGGCCTCTCATCCTCTGCGCGGCCCGTATTCTCCGTTCTTACTGGACCTCGTCCAGTAGTCGTCAAGTTGGCTTAATCCATTCAATATCAATGGGTTGAACCAAAAAGCCCGTTTTCGGGGGGTGTGGGAACGCGTCCTGTACTCGGTCTTGAGCACCCGACGTTTCGAACCGGTCCGTCTCGGAACGGAGAACTGACCATGGCGAGAGCACAGGCCCGGCTCGGCGACCGCTCCAGTCACGGGGGCGCGATCGTCACCGGCGCGTCGCGCACCCTGGCCAACGGCAAGCCGGCGGCCCGCATGGGCGACCAGCACAGCTGCCCCATACCCGGCCACGGCGTCACGCCCATCGTGAGCGGCAGTTCCGACACGCTGACCGAAGGCAAGCCCAACGCACGAGTGGGAGACGCCGCGGCCTGCGGCGCCCGTATCGTGACCGGCTCACGGAGATCAAGGCGGTCATGCAACAGAGCCACGACGCCTCGGAGGCCATCCGCGCCGAGGGCGAGACCGTGCTCAAGGCGCGTGCCGACAGCGCCCGCGACTATCTGCGGGAGGAAGAGGAACCGGAGGCGCCGGACTGCTATCCCTTCGTGTCCGTGCCCGAGGGCACCACGGTGCGTGACCTACCCGGCGGCGGTCGCCTCCTGACGCTGGTCGAGGGCGCGATGGTCCGCGTCAACGCCGACGGCGCGATGGTCTTCATCGGCCACGACGGCACCGTTGTGTCCCTTCATCCGGCGCCGGGCGGCATCGTCACCCTCCCGGACGGCCGGGAACTCACGCTCCTACGGAATGCGGTCCGCACCGCCCACGAGGCGGCCGGCATCGAGGGCCTGCCGCTCGACGTCGATCCCATGCAAGTCGCCGATGGACGCTACCTGGTGGAACTCCCCGGCGGCGGCCGTCTCGATGTATCGCACCCTGAACGCACAGCCGTGCTCGGCAACCCAGACGGCACTGTCGACGTCTTTGCCATCACGCGCATCGAAGGAATCGGCGAACACATCGAGGTGCGTCCGGTGCCCGGCGGGGCCAGGGGATTCACGGCGCTTGAGAGCGGCCACCGAGGGATCGTGGAAGCGGACGGGACGATTCATCTCGGGTTGGCGAACGGTCTGGACCTCGTCATCCGGTTCCCGGAGGCAAGCGGCCCGGACGCGGGCCCCGGTGATCCGCTCACGATCCTGTGCGAGGAGCGCGACTGATGGCGCTCGACGTTCTGGGCCGGGGGTTGCGGTTCCCGTTTCGCTTCGGGCGTCACTCCGGTGGCGCGCAAGTGTCGGCGGCGACCTTCACCGATCACGAACACATTCACGAGAGCATCGTGCAGATCCTCGGGACGAGCCCGGGCGAACGCTTCCTGCGTCCCGAGTTCTGTTCGCGCCTGAAAGACCTGGTGTTCGAGGCCAACGACGATGTGCTCAAAGGATTGATCCGTCACTACGTGATCGGCGCGATCCATCGATGGGACAAGCGCGTACGAATCACCCACGTGTCCTTCGACGAATCTCCACACCAGATCGACCGGCACGTGCTGCCAATTCACATCTCCTACCGCGTCATCCAGAGTCAGGTGGAAGGCAACCTGGTCTATCCCTTCTATCGCGAGCCGCAAGCGGCTGCTCCCCGACAAATCCACGCCGTTGCCGGCCAGTGACAAGCGGCATCACTGGCCATGTTGAGGGGAGCACACGGATCAGGCCTCGTCGCCCGTCAGGATCTGCAGGTACTCGTGATAGGCGTATGCGCGATTGCGCCGCTTTCCCGTGACCTCGCGGAGCACGCCGAGACTTTCGAGCACTTCGATGGCCTTGCGTGCCGGGGGCGCCGTCAAGCCGAGCAACGCCGCTGCTCCGGGGACGGTGACAACCGGATTCGACGGCAGGCACTCGAGCAACTGGACGGCGGCAACGGTCGACCGCTCATGGGCGATGATGCGACGGCGGTCCTGTCCAACAAGCGCATGGAGCGCCTGCGCGACACGAACACCATCGTCCGCGGCCTCGCGCACGCACTCGAGAAAGAATCTGATCCAGCCCTCCCAATCACCGTCGCTGCGAACGGCCGCCAACCGCGCGTAGTATTCCTGCTGCTCACGCTTGAGCGCCACGCTGAGGTAGAGCAGCTGCTGCTCGAGCAGACCCCAATGCTCTACCAGCAACGCGATCAGCAGTCGGCCGATGCGGCCGTTACCGTCGAGGAACGGGTGGATCGTCTCGAACTGCACATGTGCAAGTCCAATGCGCACCAGCGGCGGGAGATCGCCATCGTCGTGCAACCACCGCTCCAGCGCCCCGAGAGTGTTAGGAACGTCCTCGGGCGGCGGCGGGACGAAGCGGGCGTTGCCGGGTCTGCCGCCGCCGATCCAATTCTGCGATCGGCGGACCTCACCGGGCCGTTTGTCCCTGCCGCGAACGCCGCGCATCAGGATGCGGTGGGCATCGCACAGTAGACGAGTGCTCAGAGGCAGACCTTTTGGATCGGCAAGCTGTCCTCTGGCGTGTGCGAGGGCATCCACATAGTTGCAGACCCCTCGGACATCGTCCGGACGTTCGCTTTGATGCGTGGCTTCGAAGGTCAGAACGTCGCGGAGCGTGGCCTGCGTCCCTTCGATCTGCGAGGTGACGACGGCCTCCTTGCGAACGAAGCCGTAGAGGAACCAATCCGTGCTTGGCACCATCGATCCCGCCACCCCGAGGCGCGCCATGTCCGTTTGCGCGGCGGCGTGGAGTTCCGCTGTCGGGCCATCCATCACAAGTGGCGGATCGGTTGGGGGCAGGGGGTATGGAACGAACGCCCGGACCTCCTCTCCAAGGGTGCTGATGGTGTGGTATTGACCGGTTTGGCGAGTCATGGCTAAGGAAGCGCTCCTTTCCTAACCCACAATATAGGAAACAGTCGTTTCTTTTTCAGTGCTCTTACGAATCGATTGTTTCCTTAAGCGCACTGACGTTGACTGCTCACCTTCAACCTTCTCCCCACTGCATCGACCGGCACATCCTGCCGATTCACATCTCCTACCGCGTCATCCAGAGCCAGGTGGAAGGCAATCCGGTCTATTCCTTCTACCGCGAGCCGTCCCAGGTGTCCGCTCCCCGACAAATCCACGCCTTCGCCGGTAAGTAAATCAGTGGGTTTGTATCCGGCTGGCCGGACGCGTTCCGGCGCACCACTACCGACGGATGAGCTTCAGATATGGGTCGAGCGAGCATCGCCTATACCAACAAGGACTACGACTCCTGCGCCGGGAGCTGCTGGCGCGGGTGCCGCAGCTGACCGACCGCTGGACGGACCTCAACCCATCCGACCTGGGCGTGGTGCTGCTGGAGCTGTTCTGCGGCATCGGCGACATGCTGGCTTACTACCTCGACGCCCAGGCGGCCGAGGCCTTTCTGCCCACCGCCCGCCAGCGGCAGAACGTCATTCAGCTCTGCAACCTGATCAGCTACCGGCTCGACGGGCCGGTCGCTGCGACGACCACGTTGCGTTTCACCCTGTCGGCACCTCTCGACGAGGACCTGCGTATCCCGGCCGGGATCGCCGCGCGCGCGTCTCGATGAGGGTGAGGTGGAGTTCGAAACGGCGGTGGAAACCGTCATTCCAAGAGGCCCACGAAGCGTCGAGGTCGGAGCCCGCCAGGGACGCCGCAAAGTGGAGACCTTTACAGGCACGGGCGAGCCGCACGCGTCGTTTCGACTCGCCGGGATGGAGATCGCGCAGGGAAGCCTGCGCGTCCTGATCCAGGAGCAGGACTGGCGAGAGGTTCTGCACTTTCAGGAGAGCGGCAGCGACGACCCGCACTTCCAGACCGACACCGACGGGCTCGACCGCACACGCGTGTTCGTCGGGGACGGCGTGCGCGGCGGCGTACCGCCTGCCGGAGCCGAGATCCAGGTGGAATATCTGGAAACACTCGGCGCCGACGGCAACCTCGGCACCGGCACCGTCTCGCAATTGGTCAGCCCGGTCCGTCATGGCGGCGAGCCGGTTGCGCTCGCCGTGACCAATCCGGTCCCGGCGACCGGCGGTGCGGATCGCGAGAGCCTCGAGCACGCCCGTCGGCAAGCGCCGGCGGAGGTGCGCTCGCTGTGGCGGGCGCTCACCAAGGACGACTACAAGGCGCTGGCCGAAGGCTATCCCGGCGTCGCCAAGGCCCGGTGCCTCGACGTCAACGACTGCGCCAACATCCGCTACTACCAGGTGAACATGGCCGTCGCGCCCGCGGGCGGCGGGCTGCCGTCGACGCTGCTCAAGCGCGACCTCGCCGCATTCCTGGAGTCGCGCAAGGCCATCACCATCGAGATCAACCTCTTCGAGCCGCTCTACCGCCCGGTTTCGATCCCCCTGGACATCCACGCCTACGCCGGGGAAGACCTCGACCTGGTGCGCCGCCGCATCGAGGAGGCGCTCGGGGACTTCTTCGCTTTCGAGCGCATGGATTTCGGCCAGGGCGTGCCCTTCTCCGATCTGGTCGCCCTACTCGACGGCGTGCGCGGCGTGAGCCACGCCCATCTGAATGCCCCGGCCCAGGACCTCGACATCGACTCGGGCACCATCGCCGTCTTGGGCGACGTCCATCTGGATGTGCGGAGGGCCGATTGATGAGCGCCTATTTAGAGACGCGACTGATCGAGCTGCTGCCCGCCCTCTATCGGGAGCTGGACGAGACGGGCGACCTGGAGACTTTTCTCAACATCCCGGCCGCGACGCTCGACGAGCTCAAGGCGTTGATGGATCGCTTTCCGGAGATCTTCGACGTCGAGCGCGGCGAGCAGCGGTGGTTGCCCTATCTCGGTGAGATCGTGGGCCACCGGTTCGATCCGCGCGGCGACGCCACCCGGCAGCGCCGCCTGATCCGCGAGGCCATCGAGATCTATCGACGCAAGGGCACCCTGCCGGCCATCGGACACGCCCTCGCCGATCTGGGGTGGCAGGGGCACATCGAGGAGACCTTCCGCCAGGCGCTGCGCCTCAATCGCCGCGCGGTGGTGGGCCGCGTCAAACTGCCGGAACCGTCTACAGCCTCGGCGTCTACCGCGTCGAGAGCGACCATGTCATTCCGAGACTCCGGGACAGCCTGCGGTTTCATCATCCCGCCGGCACGCGCGCCTTCTTCCGGCAGTGGCTGATCCTGTTTCTGTCGCTGGACCGCGAAGCGCAGATCCTCACCGGCCGACAGATCCAGCGCATCTGTCTCGGGCACTTGCACGAGACCTTCGTCGTGGGCCGCAACGTCCTGAACAGCGACCACCACCTGACGCGCAAGGCCAAGACCTGGGACCTGTGGTCGATCACGAGCATCACCACACTGCTGCGGGACATCGAGCGCGCCGGCGTCTGCCTTCGCCGTTGGGATACGCGCGTCCCGAAATTTCGGCTGAATGCCGGAAACCTCCACGCCGAGCGTCTGCCCAACCTGTGGGTCAGCGAGCGCAACTACGCCGTCTGCTGCGTGGTCGAAACCCACCCGCCACAAACTCCGGCCGTCGTCGTCCGACTGGCCGGCCAGAACCTCAATGGCGTCCTGCTCAATCGGTCCTCGTCGGTCTGCACGGTCCGGTTCCGGCAGAAGGACGCCTACGCACCCGCGCGGGCCGGATTCGAGGCCGCGGCCAACCTCTTCACCGTCACGCAGTGGCCGGCGGCCGCATAGGGAGGATTCGATGGCCCTTCATCTCTTTGAGGACAGCGCCCTGACCCGGCAGATCTCCGAGGGCGATCTGTCGAACCCGGACGACGACACCTATAACGGCACCGCCGGCGAATCGAAGGACAAGGAACTGTCCCTTGCCAACGAACAGACCACGTTGGCAGCGGACCTGGCCTCGGGCGCCACCTCGCTCGAGTTGAGCGACGCCCGCTTCGCAGACGGCGACGCCATCATCATCGACGACGAACAGATGCGGATCGCGAGCGGTGGCGGAAGCACAACCCTCGGCATCGAGCGCGGGTACGCCAATACCACGCCGGCGGCGCACGACGCCGGCGCGGCCGTCTACTCCGGATACGACACGAGTCTGACTAGCGACAACTACTATGGCCGGCTTATGAGATTCATTGTCGCCCTTACCACAGACATCTCCATTCTTGGCGCCTTGAAAGCTCACAGTGGTTCCGCTTCCGGCTCATCGGCCTGTTCGAAGCACAACCCAAACCTGAATCCGCGCAACCACAGCAGCAACGGATTGGGCATCGTCCCTCTAAGCGCTGCGCTCAAGAGCAGGAGAGCCGCCAGCCCGCACAGAAACCGACCAACTGGTATCACCGTTCCGCCGCTCCCTTCGCATGCCTGTCGAACAGGCCCTGCAGGCGCGCCGTGCGTCCCCCGAGTTCGGCAGTGTCGGCTTGGACTTTGTTGCGGAGGTCAGAAAGATCGTCACGCAACGTCGGTTGTTCCGTGGCGATCCCACCGAGTGACGCCGACATGCCTGTTGCAACGATCGAGTGGCCTGGCTGTCCATCTTCGATGTCTACTCTAGAGGATCATGGTTCCACGGTATGCGAAAGCATCCACGCCCATATGCTTGGCGACGCGTCCGCGGCCTGATCAGCGAACCGGAAAGAAGATGTCGGTACGCCATTTCGACTGGTCCGGCTCGGCGCCTGGGTCCGTGATATAGACCTCCCAGGGTGCTCCCGCAGGCTGGAGGCCCTGAGACTTTATCCACTCGACCAGCGCCGCCCAAGTATGTGGAAGGTCGTCGTACGGGCCCATATGGGTGACGGCTGCCATCGTCCCGGCGGGAAGCTGGCCAGCTCGGATGCGGGCCGTACCGGCCATCTGCGAGGCAACGGGCATCCCACACTCGACCTCGACGGTGCCGCCTTCCATCGAGTGGTAGATAGCAAAGGGCATCCCGGTCGGTACCTGTCCGCTGTTCTGAAGGTAGCCGTACACTTCCCCGAAAATCGGCCCCATGACCTCGGCGAGCTTGTCTACCGTTGTTTTCGTGCGGATGCCCACGATGGGCTGAACATCAACCTGCTTCATTTCGAATTCCGGCGTCATCCGCTGTGCCTCCTGGTCTCCCGTCTGCTCCGCAGTCTTCCGGTGACCCGCTGTCTGAGCGTGATCTGCATCGCAGGCCCCAAATCTACCATGGTTGACGGAGTCCGAATCCGCCTTCTGAGGCCCGTCCAATGAAGCCGACCATGGGGCAGCACGGAAACCTACCGCTCTTGAATGGCCTGCCATTCCCGCCACTCCACATACGCTTGGCAGTGCTTCGCCAGCAGCACAGAGCACTCCTCGCTCGGCCCCTCACGATCCCATTGCTCCACTCCCCCCACTTCCCGCATCGCGGTAGCTTCGATGATCGGGACTTGGGAGAAGGATTCGTTGACGCACGGAACACTAAGCGTTTCAACAAGTTGCGCACGTCGGCCGGTCGGCCGCAAGAGAGCATGCGATTGCACGAGCGCTGCAAGCCCTCAACCATCCGCGTGGCTACCTTCGTTAGGCAACTTGGCAATTGAGAGCTGTTGCCTGAACTCGGCCGCCTGCGGAAACGTTCAAGGCCAGGGCGCTATTCGTTCGCCTCACCGCTCGGGGCGGGATTCGGCATGGCAGCGCGCCACCCGTCGAGAAGTTTCGCGGCGAGTCGTTTTTGGACTTCGCCTTGTTCCGGTAGGCCCGCGAGATTTTCGTACTCTCTGGGATCCCTGTCCAGGTCGTAGAGCTCGTACTCTGTTTCCCCGTCACCTTCGAGAGGCGTCCATTCTGTGTAGCGGTGGCTCGCCGTGCGGACAGTGCGGCCATGCGCGCCGTTTCTCTGGGCTTCCGAGAAGATCGCGCTCTTCCAAGGCGTGTCGGGGCTCTCGAGCAGAGGTCGGAAGCTCGTACCCTCCAGACCTTCTGGATCCGGAAGCCCGCACAGGTCCACTAAGGTCGGAAATAAGTCGACGAGTTCCACTAAGGCGCTGGTCGCGGCACCCGAAACGCCGCTAGGCACTCGGACAATCAGAGGCACACGGGTCGATTCCTCGAATTGCGTGTGCTTGCGCCAAAGGCCTCCGTGCTCTCCTAGGTGGAACCCGTGGTCGCTCACAAAGATGACAATCGTCGACTGCTCCAAGTCGAGATCCGCGAGCGCCTCCATTAGCAGTCCGACTTGGAGATCGATAAGTGTCACGGTTGCATGGTATGCGGCGATCGCTTGGCGTTTCTGTTCCTCGCTATGTTCCGGGTCTTCCGGGTAGCCCCCGACAGCTGGCGCTGGGATGTCGTCCCGGTCATTCGCCGGGCCCTCCGGTAGCTTGACTTCCGCGACCGGGTGCTGCTCGAAAAGAGATGCCGGGGCGACCCACGGCTGGTGGGGCTTGTGGAATCCCGCGCCGATGAAGAAGGGTTTGTCTCGGTTCTCCCGCATGAGCTCGATCACTCTTCGGCTCGTCTGGCCATCCGGCGTCTCCTCCTCCGTCTCGTCCGTCGCGCGCCAAGTCAGGGGCATCCCCGTCGGACGGCCGAGGTGCCCGAGGATCTCGGCGCGTGACAAACCGTTGTCCGCACCCTCGATCCACGAGTTATCGCGGACTTCCGATCGGTCCGCGCCGGGCAGGTAGTGCTCCCTGCGCACCGCGTTCTCAGAAATGTCCCACGTGACGGAGCTCTCGTAGCGCCCGTGTGCGATCTTGCCCACTCGCGCCGTGAAGTACCCGTGTGAACGGAAATGCTCGGGAAGCATCACGACGTCGCCCATATGATGCCGCGGCTCGACGAAATTCCCATAGACGTTCGTGGAGGCCGGACGCCTGCCGCTCAGGAATGACGTGCGGGACGGGTTGCAGAGAGGATCCTGCGCGTACGCCCGGTCGAACCGGATGCCCTCGGAAGCGAAGCGATCAATGTTGGGTGTCTTCGCGGTTGGGTACTCGCCGTACGTTCCGACAGCGACGTTCAGGTCGTCGACAGCGATGAGGAGCACATTCCAAGGTGCCGGCGTCTCGGAACGATCGTTCGTTGCACACCCGGTGGCAATCGACAGCGCAACGCATAGCCACGCCGCCGCCGCCGAGGCCATGGTACGACCGCACCCGCCGAGACGACTCTTCCACATGTTGGCGATACTGCCCTGTCCATTCCAAGGTGTCATCGGAACCAATGATAAGGCGCGCATCGTGCCGCTTGCAATGGGCGCGTGAGCGACGCTCAATGGACCAACGCGTCCATGAGGCGACGGAATAGAGGACCAGCGAAAGAGGATAGATTTGCGGTTCGGGAATCCCTCGCGTGGCGGGCGGAATCTCGGCCCAGGCCATCCAGGCTTCGGGGCCGGAGAACCAGTGGTGTCGATGGGAATGGTTTGATGTTCGAGTGGTTCCAAGCAGTCTCTAGCGAGGCGCTCCCTGGAATGGGCGCAGGTCGCTTGCCGTAGTGGCCTGCTCTCCTTCGCCGTATCATGGGCTCGCCTCCCTCCGATCAGTTGGCGACGCCAGGTCCCGGGCGAAGCTCTGCGGGCTGGAACGGCAATTTACGAGCGTCGCCTGCGTGCACACCCGACCGCGCCGACTCCGATCCCATAGCGACGCTTGCTGGAACGGATCTCGGGCACCTGGGACCGCCCGACCAATTCGCTTCTCGCACGCAATCCCTTCGCCTCGCTCCCGTAAACGCAAGCCTCAACTGGAGGGCTCCGGAGCCCAGCGACATCCGGCTCTGTCACGGTGCAGAAAGCCGAATCGCGTCCCGAGCAACCGCAGATCCGGCCATAATGAGAAGAAGCGGCCGTCTTCGCGCCGCGGCCGCGTTCGGACCAATTCGGATCATACGATCCACCTGAGGGATATTTCGCAACTGGGACGACCGCAGCGCGCCGCCATTTTCTCCTAGCCAAATGGTTGCTATTCCATGGCCCGTAAGCTCCAGTCGATTCACCTAGCCGGCCCCGCGGGCCGCCTCGAGGCGCTACTCGAGGAGCCAGAAGCCACGAGTAGAATCGAGCGGGCCGTCGTCCTCTGCCATCCGCATCCCCAGTACGGCGGGACGATGCACAACAAGGTCGTGTATCGCATGGCGAAGGCTGCCCGAGGCAACGGTTCCTCGGTCTTGCGATTCAACTATCGCGGCGTCGGTACAAGCAGCGGGATCTACGACGGAGGACTGGGCGAGCAAGATGACCTCAGGGCGGCAATGCGTTACATGCAGGAGCGTCATCCGGGCACACCGCTAGTCGTGGGCGGGTTTTCGTTCGGCTCACGGGTATCTCTGCGCGTCTGCTGCGGAGATCCAAGCGTGGACAAGGTTGTCGCCGTCGGCACGCCGGTGAACCGTAGCGACTTCAGCTTCCTCGGGCGGTGCACCTGTCCCAAACACTTCATCCACAGCATGCGAGACGAACATGGGTCCAGGAGCAGCATGGAACGAGTTCTTGCGGCAGCTGCCGAGCCTCGAAGCATCACTTGGATCGACGCCGCGGACCATTTCTTCTCGGACGCGCTCGACGCGTTGGAAGCCTGCGTCCGGGAAACTCTTGGGTAGGTCGGAACGGTGAAGTTTGCAATCTACGGCGCAGGATCTGTGGGGGGATTCCTGGGCTCAAGATTGCTGGAGGGCGGGCACGAGGTGCACTTCATAGCCCGCGGCCTCAACTTGGACGCACTCCGAAGCCGCGGCCTCCTAGTCCGGAGCGAAGTCTTCGGGGAGCGACGCTTTGACGTGAGCGCCACGGACCGGCCCTCCGACATCGGGCCGTCCGACTACGTATTGCTCGGCGTGAAGGCTAACGCGCTAGCGCAGATCGCACCGCTGGTCGAACCCTTGAAGGGCCCTGACACTACATTCGTTTCAACCCAGAACGGACTGCCGTGGTGGTACTCTCACGGAACCGGCGGCGGAGACGAACCGATCGAGGCGGTGGACCCGGACGGCGTGATCGCGAAACACATCCCTGCCCCTCTTGTGGTTGGCTCGATCGTGTACTTTTCTTGCGCCATGACCGGACCGGGCGAAATCGGACACTCAGTCGGAGCGCGGCTTCCGTTAGGAGAACCGGCCGGAGGGCGCACGGACCGTGTGCTGGCGCTGTCGTCGGCGCTTCGTTCCGCCGGCATCAAGGCGCCCGTCCGCAATGACATCCGTCACGAGCTATGGGTGAAGGTCCTCGGAAACGCGGCGTTCAATCCTCTGAGTGCTCTTACGGGGACGACAATGGCGGAACTGACCGGCTCGCCTCACGGCCTTCGGCTGGTCAACGACATGATGGACGAGGTCCGGCAAGTTGCGGCTGCTGTGGGCGTACACATCGCACTCTCCAACGAACGGCGCATCGCAGGGGCTCGGGCGGCTGGACACCATCGGACATCGATGCTGCAAGACCTGGACCGCGGGCGCGATCCTGAACTCGAAGCGCTGGTCGGCGCCGTGCTCGAACTCGCCGCCCGGCACAACGTCGATGTGCCCACTCTGCGGGCAATCGATGCGGCCACCAGGGTGCTGTTCGCAAGGCGAATGCACGCTTCGGGTTGACGAGGCTGATCCATGAGAACGAGTTGCTCTTGCTGGCACCATCCCGAGATCCGGGAACTGATCGATCTCGCGTTGCGCGAGGACATCGGCAGCGGTGACGTGACAACCGAGGCTTGCGTATCCGAGGGCAAGAAGGCGAGCGGCTGTTTCCTCGCGAAGCAGGAGCTGATCTTGGCCGGCACGCCTCTGTTGGAACTCGTCTATGAACGCGAGCAACTGCATCTCGTGGAATCTGACGGGGCGAAGGTAGCGGCGGGCCAGAGCATCGGCCGCGTCAGCGGAACCGCTCGTCGGCTCCTAACACTCGAGCGCACCGCGCTCAATCTCTTGCAACGGGCCTGCGGAGTGGCAACGTACACAAGGAAGTTCGTCGAGGCACTCCGCGGCACTCCATGCAAGCTGCTAGACACGCGCAAGACTACACCGGGCATGCGGCTGATCGACAAGCTCTCCGTGCGAGCCGGCGGTGGAACCAATCACCGCGCGGGTCTATACGATGCGGTGTTGATCAAGAACAACCACATCTCGGCCGCGGGAGGGGTTCGGAACGCTTGGGACCTATGCGCCAGGAGCGGCATGCCGGTGGAGATCGAAGTTCGTGACTTTGAGGAGCTGAACGAGGCCATGGCTTGCGGCGCTCGCCATCTTCTCCTCGACAACTTCAGCACAGAGGCGGTGGCCGCGGCAGTCAAGCGCCTCGGCGGGCGAGCCAAGATCGAAGTTTCCGGTAACCTCAGCCTCGAGACGATCCGAGGGTACGCAGAAGCCGGTGCCGACTTCGCCTCCGTCGGTGCCTTGACGCATTCAGCCCCTGCCGCCGACATCAGCTTCCGGCTCGAATACAAGAAGCCGCCGCTGTGACGTCTTACCTCGTCGATTCGCCTTCACTTCGGTCCCGCGTACTCAAGAGGAAGGGCTTGTCGTAGCCAGTCATTTCCAAGTAGCCCCTCCCTTCGACTGCTGTTCCCATGCGCTCGCCTGAATACGTGACCGCGCCTTCCCAGTAGACCGGGGTGTATCCGAGACCTCCGATTACTTCCTGCGCGTCAAGCAGGGGGCGAACGTCCAATCTCAGCCCCAAAGAGAGCACATGAACGGTCCACTCCACCGGGTACGCTGCCCCGGTATCCGCACTGCGCCAGACCCGCCCGGGAATCATGCCGAATTCGTCGGAAGCTATGTGCAGGGACCGTCCGTGCTCGTCCACGAAGGTTCCTGACGAGAATCTGCCATGCGCCCCGTCTGCCCCTCGCATCCCATAGAGCATGACGTCGGATCCGTCGTCGAGCTGAATGCTCATCCAGTCCCATCCAACCTGATTCGGCGAGAGGCTGTTCGTGAAGAACTCGTGATCCATCCATGCCGAGCCTTCGACTTTGTATTCGGTCCCGTCCACCGAGACAGTGCCGCTTGCGAGTAGACGCGTGAATGAGATGTAGTGCGAAGCCTGGCCGTCGCCCTCGGCCTTGCGACTGATGCCGTCCTCGCCGTGAATGACGACGGGCTTGCTGGGTACCAGCTCGAGGTTGACCGAGTCTCCGCCGCCGCCGGCCCACATCCGCTGCGAGGGTTTGAGGAGATCGCCGACAAGGTATTCGACGCTCCAGTTCCCGTTCCAAATGGTGCGATCTGGGTGCGACGCTCCGGCGAGACCCGGGCCTCTACGATTCGTCCGCTCCCTCGTGTGCATCGTCCCGTTCTGGATATCCGTCAGGACGAAATGGGCTACATAGACCTGGCTCAGATCCCAGGCGGCGAGGTCCTCGCCCTCCCGGCCCAAGCCGACACGAAAGAACGTCAGCTCGAATCCGAACGGCCGCCCGCCACTGGTCTCTAGGTTGCCCGTGTAGTACCACCACTCCGTCTCGAATTCGGGATGCTCGAAATAATCCCGCGGGAATTCGAACTCGTAACCGGGCCTAGCTTGGTCGAAGGCGGCCAAGGTTGCGGCTATGGCCAGAGCGAGCAGGATGCGAGCCGAATACATGGCCTTCCCTTCTCGTCTATCTGTGGGCCTCGGGCCATCTTGCTCGCGACGCTGACCGATTCGGTATCCCTTGCCAGCAGCACGCCGATGCCACCGTCATGCCATCCGCGCCCCGGCGCTGGTCAACTGGTCTGACACAAGCCTTCCGTCGCTCATCGAAAGGACTCTCTCGGCATCGACCGCATGTTCCATGCTGTGCGTTGCCATGACAATCGTGGTACCCAACCCCGAATTCACACGCCTGAACAATTCCATGATTGTCGCTGACGTCTCGGTGTCAAGGTTGCCCATGGGCTCATCGGCTAGGAGGAGCGCCGGGGATGGTCCCAGCGCCCTCGCAATGGCCACGCGCTGCAATTGCCCCCCGGAGAGTTGGTGGGGCATGCGGTTTCCGAGGTCAGGCATGCCAACGAGATCGAGCAGTTCACTGGCTCTCGGGCGGGGGTTCTGATAGCCCCCGAGTTGGAGGGGTAGTTCGACGTTCTCCAGTGCGTTCAACGTCGGGAAGAGCCGGAAGAACTGAAACACAAAGCCAACCCGCTCGCGACGTACGAGCGTCATCTGGCTGTCGTCCAGATCTCGGGTGGACAGGCCGTCGATGAGGACCTCGCCGTTCGACGGCAGGTCCATTGCACCGGCAAGATTCAGGAATGTGCTCTTGCCGCACCCACTGCGGCCCACAAGAGCGACGAATTCGCCTCGCTCGATCGCGACCGTGACGTCTGTCACGGCCGTGACAGACTGCCCGCTGAGGGCGTAGCGCTTGGAGGCGTTCTTGAAGCGTAGTACCGACAACATTGCAGCTGGAAAAGCGTGGTGCCTGCGCCTCTGTTGTCCTATTGTTGCAGGCGTTGCCGGCTACGCCTCGTGCAGCACCTCGTTGGGATCGCGAGATGCAGCGATCCCCGCCGGATAGAGACCCGCCACCAAGCTGGCCGCAAAGACTCCGGCGATTGCGAGCAGCAGAAACCCGACCGGCAAGTGGAATTGAATCGTCCAACCAAAGGATTGCTTGTTGATTACCTTGACGAGGATGATTGACAGGGCGCATCCCAGCACAAGTCCGATCAGGTTGGACACCAGGCCGAGCATCCCAGCCTGCGCGAGCACGAGACTCCGAACTTGCCCCTTCGATCCGCCCAAGACGCGTAGCACGCTCAGTTCCGCTCGGCGATCGATGACGAGTGTGAGCAAGGCGCCGGCCATGCCGAGAATTGCGACAAAGACTGCCACGGCCTCCAGCGCGTAAGTGATCGCAAACGTCCTGTCGAACACATCAGTCGCCCTCTTCCGGAGGTCTCTGTTGCGCGCGACTTGCAGAGTGCGCCCGGCAAGCGCACCGATGATTTCCGATCGCGAAGCCTCGATCTCCGCGCCGGGAACGAGGTACACACCGCAGCCCGTCAGCCTTTGGTCCGGCAAGTATCGCATCAGGACCTCTCTGTGGCCCATGATGTATCCGCGTTCCGAAGAGTAGTCGTGATATACGCCCGCCACCTCGAAATCCTCCGTCCCATCCCCGATCGGGAGCGAAAGAGTGCTCCCTACCCGCACGTTGTGCTTACTGCCAAACGATTCGCTGACGATGACGCTCTTGGTCGAAACGAGTCGGTCAGCTACCTCGGCGCTGTCCGGGCCCTCGAGCATGCTCATCGTGGACCTCTCGCGAATGACCCGAAAGTCCGCGAGTGCCAATGTCGCGGGTAATCCTCCGTAACTGATCGTGTAACTGCGAAATCGGTCCACCGCATCGACATACGGCAAGGATTCGATTCTCCTAGCGGCCTCTTCGCTCATGGTCGGGGGATTCCTCTCGCCAGGAAGCCTTTCAGGTTGAACATAAAGATCTGCCTGCAACTGACTGTCGATCCAGACCAACAAGGTATCTCGCATGCTTCCGACCATGATTGCCACACTGACCATCATGGCTGTCGCTGTCGAGAGTGCGGCCACAATCACAGCAGTTCGTGCCAATGAACCCGAAAGAGTGCGGGCGCCTAGCATCGCGGCGACACCGAAGAATCGAAGCAACGGGCGAGCAGCCACGCGGATAGCGGCAATCGAGGCTTGCGGAACCAGCATCGTGGCCGAGGCCACGAGCCCTATTGCTGCCACGTAGGCCGCATAGGGCACCCTATCGAAGGCGGGCACGAAGCAGAGTCCGATCGAGACTCCAGCGCAGGCTAGGCCACGTATCGCCCAGGACCTTCGCGTGACCTGCGCCTTGTAGTGGATGCGGGCCTTCGCCATCGCCTCGGTCGGCGGCACAGCTGCCGCCTCCTTGGCAGGCCACCAAGCAGAGGCGATAGAGACCCCGACCCCTGAGCACAGCGCAACAACCATCGTCCACGGTCGAATTAGAATTTCGCTAGGCGTGCTGCTGACATATAGCGATTGCACGGTCGAGCCGATCAGTTGGACAGCTCCGATAGCCAATGCCGCTCCTAGCGCCAGGCCAAGCGCCGTGCCTGCGGCGCCGAAGAATAAACCTTCCAGCAGAAACCCGGTTCGCACCATCCGACTCGACATGCCCAGCGCCCGAGCAACGCCGATCAAGGGCCTCCGGCGGACGACAGACACCGATACCGTGTTGTAGACCAGGAAGGCCCCGACGATGAGCGCGATGTAGCTGAGAACTCGGAGGTTCCAGCGAAATGAGTTCAGCAGCTTGCGGTTCTGCCGCGAGCGAACTCCGACGGGATCCAACACCGCCGCGGCATGTATGTGCTCGCGGATCACGGTCGACCAATCCCGGTCGCCGCCCTCAGGAGTCTCAACGTAGATCCGATCGAGAAGGCCGACGCGCCCTAGCATGCGTTGCGCCAAGGCGATATCCATCAGGACCATAGGCCCGAGCGAGCCGGATTGCAATGACGAGTCATCTACAATCCCCTGCACGGTCACTTCGTGGATGCGCTCGTTGACGCCAAGCTGCACCCGGTCTCCGACGTCAGCCGCCACCGCGGCGCTTACCCAGACGGTCCTGGACTGGGTCAGCCTTCCCAGATCGGGCAAGCGGCGTTCGACACCGCCCCTCAAGGCCTCGTCCCCGATGATGTCCACGCCAAATAGCGGAAGTCTCTCGCCCGTCGATGGCAGCGTTCCGTAGCCTTCTACTCGCGCTGAGAAACGCAGCGGTTCCCGTAGCCTCGACAATTCACCAAACACACCCTCGGGAATGCCTCCGACCTGGCTGATCTCGTAGCTCGCGCTGCCCTGCAGCGTTTCCATAGACGAGCGGAACGAGCCTGCCGAGGCCTCGCCGGCCATGTCGATCGCTACGACAACCGCAACCCCGATCGACACACATAGAATCGTCACGATCGTGCGGACCGGCTCACGGAACATCGGTCGGCCGATGAGCCGGTACAGGAGCCGCGCGCTAGTGCTCATCCGTGCTTGTGAGCTTCGCCAACCGCCCCGCAGTCTGTGCCGATGGATCAAGCAATATGGACTCACAAAGTAGCTGGGGCGAAGGAAAATGTGCCGAACTGCCCCGTCCGGCGCGACGCGACCGCAAGAGAGACGAGACTGCCAGTCGTCCGGACCCCACGGCTATCAAGGCGGGTCGGCTTGGCCTCGCACAGCCGACACGGTTCCTGCCGCCTACAACTGGACCCACGAGCCAGTGGTGATCTGCGTCAGGGGCTGCGCGTGGCGTAGCTCCGGAGGTAGCGGGAAATGAACGTCCTCCTCGATGGCTTCGACCTCCACGACATCGCCAAACCCCATTGCCTGCAAATGATCCAGAACCCTCTTGACGAGCGACTCCGGCGCCGAAGCACCGGCGCTGACTGCAACCCTCCGTGCGTGCTCGAGCCAGGACGGGACAATGTCCCTCTCATCGTCGATCAAGTAGCCGGGCAAGCCGCGCTGAGCCCCGACCTCCACCATACGACGTGAATTGGAACTATTCTGCGAACCCACTACCAAGAGCAGGTCGGCCTTCTGCGCGACATGCTTGACCGCGATCTGGCGGTTCTCCGTGGCATAGCAGATGTCCTTGGCCGGAGGAGCCTGGATGTGCGGGAAGCGCCGCTTTAGCACGTCGATGATCGACTGGGCCTCGTCAAGGCTGAGCGTAGTCTGAGTCAGGTAGGCGACGTCGCCCTCAGGCACCCGTACGACCTCGGCCTCTTCCGGAGTGGAAACCACGATCGTCCGTTCGGGCGCCTCTCCCACCGTCCCGGCCACTTCGTCGTGGTCACGATGCCCAATCAGCAGGATGGTGCTATGAGACTTGGCGAACTTGATCGCTTCGAGGTGGACTTTTGTAACCAGCGGGCAGGTCGCATCGATCACGCGGAGAGTGCGCTCGTCCGCCGCCCGGCGGACAGATGGCGCGACGCCATGCGCACTGTACACCAAGCGCGCTCCAATGGGCACGTCGTCGACCGAATCCACGAAGATCGCTCCTCGTGAAGCTAGGTCCCCCACAACGAAACGGTTGTGGACGATTTCCTTACGGACATAGATCGGCGGTCCGTAGGCTTGTAAGGCGAGTTCTACGATCTCGATCGCCCGCACCACTCCGGCGCAAAACCCGCGCGGCTTGAGCAGCAAGATAGCCTTGTCGTGCTCCGAGGAGGTCGTCAATCTCAAGGGAACCGCCAGTATAGCGGATGGGACCAACCTCTCCAATGAGGTGCTAGCGTATGGTCGGAGTGGACCTTGAGGGGGGCGTCCACTGTAAGCATGACAAGCTTGGCGATTCCCGGGAGTCTGCCAGGTAGGAAGCGACCGGTGAGGGCACCGAATCGCAGCGGCTCGTTCCGAACTTCCCTCTGCCTGCCGGTGGCGGCGATTCATGGGACCGGTCGGTCGGAAACATCCGGTCGGCGGACCTAGTCTGTCATTGCTCAGATTCTCAAGTTCCGCTGGCTCGAAAGCTCCTTAGCTGAGCCGACCTCGACTGCGGCCCGGATTCTCTCGCATTGGCCGCCTCAATCAGGGACATGGGTCCCGACTTGCCCCAGGAAGGGCATGGATGGTACGCTGCCCGGCGCAGAGAATGCGGTGTCTGACTAGGACACCGCTAGGGATCGAGAGTCCATGAGTACCACGCTTGGAAACGACCCGGGAAGCAACTGGAGGCGCTGCAAGTGCGAACCGGCCGCGATAGGCAAGTGTTCGCTCGATTGGCCCAACTCCATACGACAACCTCCCTGCCCTCTCGGTGGCGGTCATGAGATTGGATGATTTCCTCAGCCGAGGCAATATCTTGCCGGGCGTTCGGGTGACCGGGCGGCAGGCTGCATCCTACCGGTGTGCTGCACGCATTTCCGAAACCAGGCCCAGCAGGCTGGCCCGCTTGCCAGAGAACATTGGAATGCTGGAGGGCGTGGTCGAAGCCGTGATGATCGAGTGCGAGAATGCTCTCAGGAGAGACTGCTCTCGGTACATTCGCTGGGTGCGGGCACAAACCGCAGGGCACGCACGACGCGGTTGGATTCCAAGGGAGCTGGGCCCGGGCGATCGGCTGTCTCAGAGCATTCCGGCGTTCGGCCGAGTCGTGATCTCCTTCCGATCCTTGGGGCGGAGCACCTCAACGTGTCGAACCGAGTAAGAATTCGAGAGACCGGGCCCGGCCCGGCGGAGAAAATCATGTGGGGAACGAGCCGTCTATTGATTGTCACGGTATTCGTGGCAACGCTCCTTGGAGATATCGTCGAGCAAGGGCCGGCTGACTCGCCGCCATCCGGCTTGCTGGCGGGTGTGGCCCGCACTGACATTACGCCGCCAGTTGGCGTGGCCCAAATGAACTGGGGCTCCCAAACTCACGTCCGAGCCGTCGGCATAGACCCGGCTGGCATGAAAGCCACGGCACTTGTACTGTCCGACGGCGAGCAGAAATTCGCCATGGTCGATGTCGACCGGATCTTGGTTTCCGGGCTCGAGCCGGCGATTGCGGAAGCCTCCCGCAGAACTGGGATTCCTGCAGAGCACATCCGCATCGGTGCGACCCACACTCACGCTGGAGTGGTGGTGAGTCCAGTGAAGGGCCCGCCCGGTTTCGACCTAACCCCACTAGTCGATATGGCGGAGCGTTATCGCTTCACTCTCGTCGACAAGATCGCAGGTATCATCGCCGAAGCGGACCGTCGCCTTCAGCCCGCCCACATAAACGGAGGACGTGGTGAGGGAACGATCAACATCAATCGCCGAGTGCGAGCGGATGGCGATCGCCCGCCTGCCGTGGGGAGGAATCCGGCCGGATTCGTAGATCGAGAGCTGATTGTGTTCCGAATCGACGATGCACAGGGCCAGCCCTTGGCTGTGGTGGCCAATTATCAGTGTCACGGCACGGTCCTCGCATATGAGAACAAATACATTTCTCCCGACTGGATCGGCATGACCCGTGCGACAGTTGAGCAGGCCTTTCCCGGTGCTTTGAGCCTTGTTTTCCAAGGTGCCGCCGGCAACCAGGGGCCGGTCGAAGGGTTTTCGGGAGATCTCGCCGTTGCACACCGCCTCGGCCGTACCCTAGGTCATCAGATTGCAGCAGTCGCAACGCAGATCGAGACCGTGCACAGGGTGCCGACATTCGAGGGCTTCGTCGAATCCACAGCCTTCCAGGCGAAGCAGCACTGGCGCGTCCAAGGGCCGCGGGACGCTCGGTTGAGGTTCGCATCTCGAATCGTAGACGTTCCACGCCGCACCTACTCGGACGCGGAAGTCCAACGAATGCGGGCGAGGGTACACAGGGCGGAGAGGCAAGTCGAGGAGCTTTCCGCAGACGCGAGCCCGAGAGACCGCCACCAAGCCGCCGCCCGTGTCCGACGCTTTGCCGACCTTCTTGAACAACGGATGCGACCTGTTGACCCGTCGCCTCTACGTATTGAGATCCAAGCTCTGCGAGTTGGCGAAGTCGCAATCGTAGCGATGCCTGGCGAGCCCTTCGCCGAGATCGGCAAGACCGTGAAAGAGAGTTCCCCCTTCCCATTCACCATGTTCTGCGCCTATTCCGACGGCCTCGGAGGCGACTACATCCCAACAGAAGAGGAGTACGCACATGGTGGCTACGAGGTCGAGAGAACTCCTTACAATCCGGGTACCGCGGCCAAGGTCATCGCTGCAGCCTCGGCATTGCTCGCGAGCCTTCGTTGATAGATCGGCGCCAACCAAGACAGAGCTCCCGATTTCAGCGTCCCGCACTAAGAAGCACCGCAGGCTTCGCCGGCGCGACCTGTTACCCGCAGCGGATAGGATGCTGCTCCTTTCTTGCAAGAGCAGATCGCAGGGACCGTACGCTAGCCAACCCGGAGTCTGTCGGGCAGGCGGGTCCGAATGTCATTGCCGCGGCGCGCTAGCAACCCGGGGGACTGGCTGCGCTGGTCGGGGACTGCGCAACGTTGATTCGCCCCTACCCGTACTCGACTCCGATTCCCTCATTGGCTGCATTCAGCGCGCCAAGCACCGCCACCTCCAATCTGGGCTATGACCGGAGGAGATGCGTTCGCGGCAAAACCGCCAACGCTCGCTGGGTCAGCGGATCGCAGGTCCCGCGACGGCTGTCCTCGGTTCGAGGCTCTCCCGCCCTTCGGCACCTATTTCCAGTCCACCCAGACCGGACTTGCCCAGGCAAACTGCTCGTTGGCCTGCCGCACTCGCACGTAGCAGTAGCTCGCCTTGCCGTCCGAACGGGGTCCCGATTGGTCCAGAAATTCGAACTCGGCCCGGCGGCCGTTCCCTCGCATCGAGTGGACCACTCTGTGGTCCTTAACGATTTCGACGAGTTCCAACGGGGCATCGCCGTCAACATGGACGCGAATCCGCAACGGATCGCCAGGATTTGCCTCAACCGCGCCGCCCATGAATGCGCCGTTGACTCGGAAATCGATCAGGAAGCGCGCCCCGGTCGAGGCGAAGACCCGCTTGGCTCGGATCGCGTCGAAGACGCCACCGCGGGTGAATTCCTTCACGTAGGCGCCAGTGATCCCATTGTCCTCGCCGGTCCCCATCCAGTGTGAATCGCCGGAGCCGACCAGGCCGATGCGGTAGCCGCGCTCCAGCGCCTCCCAGACCGACGAGACCGGTCCGCGTTCCTTGAATTCGACGGCTTCCTCGCGGGCCTGCCTCCAAGCCGATGTGATCTCGAAGACGGGTTGCAGGTCGGAGTCGTAGCCTGTCCAGTTGTTGTGGTGCGGCTGCAGAATGACATCCCAAGGCCTAATCAGCGAGAAGAGCTTGTACACGGTGTTCGACGTCACTGTCGTCGAGCGGAAGATCGGAGCGTCATCGGTTCGGAAATACATGGCTCGATGCCCGCCGCGCTCGTCTTGGCTTTCCGTCGTCCACTCCCAGCCGCTGAACGCAACTCTGTCTGTCGCGGCCTCGTAAACCCCTGCTAGAGCCTGGACCTCGGCCCATTCCGACTGCGTGAGGAAGTCGGGAGTGAAGTCGTGGTTGGACGATGCAACGAAGTCCATGCCCGTCACGAACAGCCCGTGCGCATAGTACATGTCGAATGTTCCAATGCCGTCGTTCTCCGTATGGCCGTGCAGGTCTCCCCACACCAGCCGGTAACGATCTTCGCCCACGGCGAGGCTTCTCGGCTCGTCGCGGCGGTAGGGTCGTGGCACAAGGGCAGCTATTGGGGCCTGGTCGTCGACGACCTGCTGAAACTTCGACTGCCGCTCGTCCAAGTCGATGCGATGCGAATAGATGTCCGCACCGTAACCGCCCGGTCGCTGAGTGATCCCGAAGGCCCAAAGGCGGTCAGCGATGTGGCGTCGGCGGGGAACTTCGTAAGCCATCCAGAGCCAGCCGTCCTTATCGTTCAACGTGGTGACGAGTTGGTTGGCCAATGGCACCTGATAGGGTCCCCTCCCGCTCGATGCTAGGTCAACGCCGCCGCGTACGGACGGCAGCTGAAATGAAGTGTAGGGATTCGGATCGTGAAACAGGAGCTTCGGAGCCGACCATGAGCCCTTCTGAAAGACCCGCCCGGCAACTGACACGCTCGACATCCTTCCGCCCCCGAGCCAAAGGAGCCACAAATCACCGTTTTTCCGAGAAAGCAGCCGCGGATAGCGCTCCTCGCTCATGGCGTGCGCGGCCCAGTATGCCGAATGCCTCGTAAGCCGGCCCGGGTCCTCCGAGCTCTCGAACGGAGAGGGGGCCCAGGACCAGCCATCGGCACTCATAACCTTCGCGAAGACGCTTCGGCCACGATAGGCGAAGCGGCCCCCAAAAGTCTCACGGCGTTCCCAGGCGATCCACAACCTCCCGTCCGAAGCCCGAGCCTGGGACGGGGCCGTGTCCCAGAGCCCCGATGTGGTCAACCGCTCTACCTGTCCCCCGGCAAGCCGGGAGTATATGTCATAGTTCCCGTTTCGTTCCTCGTCCCACGCGACCCGCCACGAATTGTCCGGGAGCGAGAGAATATGCGGGCGGAAACATCGGCCCACTCCGTCATCCAGGCGTCGTGGCTCGCCCCAAGAATCGCCCTCGAGAACAAGGGCCTGCAATTCGATGCGCGGGGGATCCAACCTGCGGATAACCGCTACGATTCCTCCGCTCTGCAGGGAAGCGGCGCGGATCTCGAGCGCGCCAGCGGTGCCCGGAATTTGGCGTTCCCGAGACCAAGAATCCCCGTTGTACCTCCGTTCGTACGCCGCCCAGCGGCCATCCCTTCGAGCTGTCCAAACAACGCGCACCTCGCTTCCTTGCACGATCAGGGAGGGACGGTGGTTGATGCCGGGAACTTCGCTAACAACCTGCTCGTCGCTCCAGTCGCGGCCGTCAAAGTGCCGGATGAAAATCGAATCCTGGCCATCGTCTGGCCAGGTCCAAGCCTCAATGGCCGGATCGCCGATGGGCCACTCATCGGTCTGGGGCCGACATGACGACCAAGCGATCCAGACCCCGCCGCTTTCGTCTCGACCGATCGCAGGGCGTTCCGCGTTCTCGAGGCGATCCGCGGTGATCTTGCTGGGGAAGGTCAGTGGAAGCGGCATCCATTGGCGGGGCGGCTCCGCCCCCGGCTGGTAGAACTGCCCCTGGACGCCTGACGCAAGGCCGAGGAGCAAGAGAGCCAGTCGAACATGTCTCATTCCATGCAGATTGTAGCGGCGATTCTCCACTCGACTCGGTGGGTTGATGCCATCGATTCTCTTGGATGGGCCGCCTGCGAGCAGAATGCCATCCCGGAACCACGTTGTCCATGGCCCCATGGCCTTCGCTGGCGTTTGTACCGTCATGTGGACGGCAGAGGCTTCCTTGAGTGGAACCGCGACTGCGGAGAGCGCAGCAGTCGTCAGCGAGGGGCCCTCGAAGGCGCTTTCGGAGCGATCGCCTGCTGGGCACCAGACCTCAACCGGGTATCGGATTCCTCGCAACGCCACCTTGCCAGCTCAGAATTGGAGCGCGCAACGACAAGGCAACAGAACGTACCCTCAGACGAGTCGTTCCCCGCCCGAAGCCAACTCGCGCAGCCTTGTAGAATTGACACATGTCGCGGGCACGCAGGGGGCTTCAAGCAGTCCGCCTGCCCCTTGGGTCTGCCTCCGCCTCCAATTGTTTTCCCCGGTCCTGTCCTCGCGGTTCAACGGGCCAAGGACCCTGTCGAGGCAGTTCCTATTTGACGTCTATTGGGATCATCCCGGCGATCGCGCTCTCCCTCGTTCCTGCGATGACTGGCGCGACGGCACCGGATTTCGTAAATGGCCTCTACGCGAGGCTCGAAACGCACAACTGCCGGGCTTGCCACAATGCCTCCGGCGTAGCTTCCGAGACACGCCTTCACTTCCCGGAACCCGGGGCACGGCCTGAAGTAGTCGAGAGGTTTGGAGCGAGCCTGCAGGGATTGGTGGATAGGAGCGCGCCGGCAGATTCACTGCTGCGAACCAAACCGACAAACCGAATCCCACACACTGGCGGTCCCCTCATAGCCATGGCCAGCGAGGACGAGCGGCTGCTGGCGGAGTGGGTGGAACACCTCGCGAGTCTTCCGGTGCCGGAGCCGGACACAGAAGCAACGGGCCAGGGGAGCATCCCAGAGCCGATTCGAAGGCTCACCCATGCCCAATACGACAATTCCGTTGGTGACCTGCTCGGCGACAGGACCAGGCCGTCGCGAAACTTCCCTCCTGAGGACTATGTCAACGGCTACACCAACCAAGCCTTGTCGCAAGCGGTACCAGTTGCATTGGCGGAGGCCTACAGCCTCGCCGCAGAGAAGCTCGCGAGGAACGCTTTCCGATACGGAGACGAGAACAACCTGATTCCCTGCGAGCCAGCCGGGCCCTCCGACCGCGCCTGCGCGGAAGCGTTCGTGCGCGAGTTCGGTAGCAAGGCGTACCGGCGCCCAATTGAGCCAGAGGAAATAGCTGGGTTGACAGATTTTCTGCTCGAGTGGGCTGCCAGTAACGGTAGCTTTCTAGCTGGTGCATCCATCGTGATCGAAACAACCCTGCAGTCGCCCGAGTTCCTGTTCCTGGCGCCGCAAGGGCCAGACAGCCCGCACAAGCAATTCGAACTTGCATCACGGCTCTCCTACGCGTTGTGGGACACGCTGCCGGACCGCGAATTGGTCGATCTTGCGGCCGCAGGACGGCTGAACGGCAAGGCCGAAATCGAGGAGGTGGCTCGGAGGATGCTTGCCCGCCCGGCGGCGCGCGATGCGTTCGACCGATATTTCGCGCAGTGGATGCGGTTCGACCGGCTACGCGACTCGGTGAAGGATCGCAACTCGTACCGAAACTACAACCGGGAAGTCGCGAATAGTATGACCGAGGAGTCCCGGAGGTTATTCGGCCATCTTGTGTGGAACGACATCGACTTCCGTGAGTTCTTCTCCGCCAACTACACCTTCGTGGACGATTTCCTGACCGCCATCTACGCAATGCCGGAACCCCAAGAGCCGTTTGGCATCACTCCCTATCCGGAGGGCTCGATGCGAGGAGGCATCCTCGGACACGGCACGTTCCTTGCCCAGACGGGCAAGCCAATCAACACCTCCCCGACCGAGCGCGGACTTTTCGTTCGCGAGCACTTCCTTTGCCAAACGATCCCGCCGCCCCCTCCGGGCGTCGATGCGTCCCTGCCGCCGCTGTCGCTCGGCGCGAAGCCGATGACAGCCCGGGAGACAATGGCCAGCGTACACGCTTCCCAGGAATCGTGCGCATCGTGTCACGAGCTCGTCGATCCGATCGGCTTCGGGTTCGAGCACTTCGACACTGTTGGAGCCTACCGCCAGACCGAGCCGGTCCGGGTCGAGCCCACGCCGCAGCAGGAACGGCAAGGGATGAAGTCCGAAACGCACCAGCTGGAAATTGATTCCTCAGGTTTCATCGCGGGAATCTCCGACTCGGCATTTCGCTCGCCGCGCGAGGCCGGTCGTGTCCTGGCCGGTTCCGAAGCCTGCCAGAAATGCGTTGTCAAGCAGCTATTCCGGTATGTCTTCGGCCGACACGAGACGAAGACGGATGCAGATTTGATCGATCGCGCCTATAATCGTTTCCAGCAATCGGGATTCCGGTTCCGAGAACTGGTTCTGGCACTGGTCGTGTCGCAAGAGTTCCTTCGCACGAACTGGGGCAGCTAACAGTGGCAATGCAACCGATTCACCGGCGCGCATTTCTGGCCGGCATGGGCTTGGGCGGATCCGCAATTCGTATCGGGCTGCCCCCTCTGGCTTGCATGTTCAACTCCGCCGGCACGGCGTATGCCAGCCGGTCGGACCGGCGCCCGGGCACCCCGGAAACACGGTTCGTGTTCTGGTTCAACGGCAACGGCATTCCGGAGCGCTACTGGATCCCGCGCGACGCCGGCTCGGACTATGCGCTCACTCCTTGCCTATCTCCCCTGTCGAGGCTCAGGGACGACGTGCAAATCCTGTCGGGCCTCGACAACCCGAACGGCCAGACGAGCGGAGCCGGCAACGGCCACCAGCGGTCGATGAGTGCACTGGTTTCCGGCGAGAAGTACACCGGAACCGGTGCAGGAGGCCCCTCGATCGATCAGATTGTTGCCGCAAAGATCGGAGGGACTTCGCGCTTCCCGTCCCTGCAGATCGGTGTCTGCCAGGAGTCTTTTGGCACCAGCATGCAGCGCAACATGAGCTGGAGCGCCAAGAACCGGGCGCTTCCTCCAGAGGTGATCCCGCAGAAATTGTTCGACCGTCTGTTCGGAAAGCTCGATGAGGGGTGGGTGGCTCGCAAGCGGAGCGTCCTAGACGCCGTGCGCGTGCAGGCCGGGCGGCTGCACACCAGTCTCGGCACCGAGGATTCGCAGCGAGTTGACGAGTACCTTACCTCGATTTTCGACATGGAACGCTCGATCGCGGGGTTCCCAACCGAATACGCCAACGGTGTCGAGCCACCAGAAGCAGGCGGAGACCCGCAGGACTACCCCCGGATCGCAAAGGTACAGAGCGACCTGCTGGTTCACGCCTTCGCGTCGGGTCAGACCCGAGTGGCTTCCTACATGCTGACGAAGTGCCAAGGCCTTACGAGATTCCCCTGGCTCGGACTCTCATTTGCCAGACACCACGAATACTCGCACCTGGGCGGTTCGCACCGCCAGAGACAGCAAGAAGTGATGCGGGACATCTGCCGCTGGCACGTCGAGGAGTTCGCGTACTTGGTGGCAAAGCTCAAGAGCACGCCGGAAGGTGCAGGCTCGCTGCTGGATAACTGCGCGCTCCTGTTCGTCCACGAGCATGCCGAGGCCAACTTCCACAAGAACAGCGGCGGCGCGGTGATTCTCGCGGGTCACGCAGGCAGGCTCAAGACGGGTCACCATACGCGGGTCACCGGAACGTTCGGAGACCTGTACCGAACGGTGGCACGAGAGGTAAGTGCGCCGGTCGAGCACTTCCCCACTTCGTACGGCACCATTCCCGAAGCGACCGTATAGGTGCCTGGTCCGGATCCGAGTCAGCGGATGACGTCCCTGCCCGGACGGGCGGCGACGAACTCGGCCACAGCTTTTTCGGTGAGCTCTGTGCCGGCCGCTACAACGCGCTGGAGGTTAGGGTGGTCGCGCAGTGCGGAAAGCCCTTGATCGCCGAATCGAGTGTACGAGACATCGACTACCCGCAGGTTCTGAAGCTGCGCCAGTGCGGCCCCGGCCGAATCGTCAATGGATCCTGCATGCGAGAGATTGAGTTCCTCGAGCCGCGAAAGAGCGCGTAGAGTCACGATTCCCGCCGCGGTCAGAAGCGCCCTCGAAACGTTCAGCTTGCGCAGGTTCGAGAGCCGCGCGATCTGCGAAGCACCGAAGTCAGTGACACGGATCGCCCCACGCAAACGCGGAACCCCACTGCTGACGGCCACGACGTAATCCCGGCTCGGTGCGGCTAGGTTCAAGCTCTCGAGGCTGTTCAGCGCACCGATCTCGTCGAGATTCAAGTCCGTGATCGTGACCGCCCAGATCCCGCTGTCGGTTTCCTGAGCGCCGCTCAAGTCTAAGTGTTTCAGTCGCTTAAGCGATCGCAGGCTCGAGATGCCGACTTCGCCGATTCGGTTGCCACCGATCGAGAGCGATTCCAAGTCGGGCAAGGCCTCCAGCAGCTCGATCGAAGAATCGCTGATCTCGGCAATGCCAATGTCCAGCGAGCGCAAGTTCGTGAGCTCCGTGAGAAACTTCACGCCGGAATCGCTGATCTTCGTACCGCGCAGGTTGAGACGCTCGAGCTTCGACGCGCGTCGAAGCGCCGAGGCACCAGCATCCGTGACGTGCTCGCAGAAGAACAAGTCAAGCTCGCGCAGGGCGGGCAAGCTTCCGACAACCGCCAGAGCGCTATCCGTAACATGGGTTTGCGCGAGCCCGAGCCGCTCCAGCTTCTCGAGCCCTCCGACCCGGGCTAGGTCGATGTCTCCAATCCAGCTCCGGCTCAGGTCGATCGTTTCAATGCTGCCGTCCGAACCGCGGATTGTGGACCCGCCGAAATCACGGACCCAATCCGCCAATCTTGACGGCTCGGCTGCCGAGGCCGGGCCAAGTAGTAGCGACGCTGATGCCAGCAGCGCCGTCCGCCGCGAAGACATTGACATGCTCAACCTACCTGCGGCGGGTCGGCTGGGCGGAATCCCTGTCCCATGCAATCGAACAGTCGGGCAGCGCAGACCGCAGAGACCTCACGCCCTCGTCGGTTATCAGCGTGTGGTAGAGGTTCAAGGATTTCAATCTAACGAACGCCTGCAACACACCAACCGCATCGTCGTCCACGGCCGTGTTGTCGAGGCTCAGGTCGAGCAGGTCGACGTTCGCAGCCAGCGAAGCTATGCCCCTCGCCGAGACCTTGGTGTAGTCGAGATTCAGTTTCCTCAAGCTCGTCAGACTCTCCAGCTGGGCCATTCCTTCGTCGGTCACGCGAGTGTTCGCCAGGTCAAGGTCTGCCAAGTCCTGGCAGCCGGCCAGTTCCTTCATGCCCACGTCGGTCACATCGGTGTAGGCCAGCGAGAGCCGGCGCAGACCGCGCAGAGGTGACAGCGCACCGAGGCCTTCGTCGCTTACCCTCGTACCTGTCAGACCGAGTTCTGCCACGCTGGGGAGCCTCGCAATCGTCACGATTCCGCCGTCGCCGATCGGCATGTAGTCGAGATCGAGCACCTCAAGCCGGTCCAAGCCGGCAAGGTGGGCCAGGTCGTCGTCGCCAGCGGCGATTCCGGCAAGTGACAAGGCCTTCAACTGCTTTAACTTGCCTAGGTGAGCAAGCCCCGGGCCATCCACTAGAGTCTGATCGAGCGTCAGTTCGCGAAGGGATCTGAGCATACCCACTGAAGCCAATCCGCGGTCAGTCACGCGCGTGCTGGACAGATTGAGCGACTCCAGCTTCGGAAGTGACTCGAGAACCTCCATTCCCAGGTCGCTGACTTCGGTCGCTGTCAGATCGAGCTCCCCAATCGACTGGAAGCGCCGGAGAGCCGCGAGATCTCGGTCGCTGAGGGGAACAGTCCCTAGGTCTAGGACCACGGTCCCGTCATCCCTCAGCTGCACCTCCCCTCCAGCAGCTTGCGCCCATTCGGCCAGCGTGAAACGACCCCCGGAAGGAATCTCGCCCCCCGCGCCGCTCGCAACCGCAGGCTCCGCATCAACGAACGCGATCTCGATCCCAGGCCGCGCGTCCCTCAATGCGTCCACGCCTGCCGAGGTCACCCGGCTATAGCGCAAGTCAACCTTCTGCAGGTTCGGAAGTTCGGCAACGCGAGGAATTCCTGCATTGGTGACTCGTGTCCGGTAGAGGTTGAGGTCCGCGAGTTGCGTCATCGAAGCCAGATGAGCCAAGCCGGAATCAGTGATCGCCGAGCTGCGAAGATTGAGCACCCGCAGCTTCTCCAACGCGGCGAGATGGGCAACGCCTGCATCGGAGAGTTCGAGATCGGCGAGATCCAGCTCGACCAGGGCGGGGACTTGGGCGAGCGATGCCAGTCCGTCGTCTGTCACGTAGGTGCTGCGGAGACGAAGCGTCTTGAGACCGGTCAGTGTCGCGATCCGCCGCAGCCCTTCGTCATTAACGTCAGTCTGGGTTACGTCCAACCGCTCGAGCTCTCGAAACACGTCCAGATGCTCCCCCGTGACTCGCGTCGATTTCAGCTGGAGCGACCTGAGGTTTCGGAGCGACTTGATCTTTTCGATTCCGTGGTCGAAGATCCGGATGCCCTTGAAGACGCTAAGGAAGTGATGGCTCAAGTGCAACGACTCGAGTGTGTTCAGCCCGGCAAGGCTCTCGAGCAGGTCGCTGTCGTCAACGCTGCCCAGCTTGCCGCAGCAGACTGGATTCCACATCGTCCCCGGCAGGGTCAGGCTCCTCAGATTCGCGAGCGGGCGGAGCCGTTCGAGGTCTCTCGGGTGCACCAAGGTTCCGGTTAGGATGATCTCTTCGATCTCGAACGGCTCGCTCGGCAGTTCGGCGGTCGAGCGGAATTCGCGCTGGTAGCCGTGAAGTGCGATCCTCCCGCCGTTGGACAGGACCCAAGCCGCCACGCGATGCTCGGGTGCTGGCCGCTCGACCGAGGCCGCGACGACTGCCAGGGGCTGACAAAGCAGGGCCGCTTGGAGAATTGAGTTGCAGCCACGCATTGGTTTCCGGGTAAGCGGGCCGAGCGCTAGCGCGCCGAGACCGTCAGTGCCATTGTAATGGCCCGTTCCTGTGCGGGGGCTGGGAATGAATCGCCGCGACAGGCTCTGGCGCGCCCGCTACACCAAGTCGTGCCCGGCCCCGCAAACGAACACCTCGATTCCAAGCTTGCGAAATGCAGCAATCTTGGCGCTCAACGCCATCCTGGCCGCGGACAGGTCTGGTGCATACGCAACCTGAATGTGATTGGACTTGTGACGTCCCATCATCCTGTCCCGGCTGACTCCCCGTGTCACTGCGTGCATGATCGGCCACTGAGGCGTGGTGATCCTCCAGCGGCGCTCGGTCTCCTCCTCGGGCAGTTCCACTACCTCGGCAAGACCTACGTCCGCTTTGAGCCGTCCGTCCTCGATGAAGATCCGGCTCCAGACCACCTCGCCTGGCTTGCTGACGCCCTTGATCGTGCCCCCCCCAAGCGGGAAGTACATCGGGGGCTGGCGCTCGCTGACAGAGCCCGCATACTCACCGATCAGGTGCTTGGGCGGCACCGAACCAGAGATCTCGAACACCCAGACGAACTCTTCCCGACCCCCGACATCGTAGGGCTCGCCATAGCGCAAGTCGTGCAGCGTCGTCTCGGGATCGTACCCGAGCCTAGTCCAGACCCGGTTCGTGATCAGAGCGTCCAAACCGGCGCACTCGTCGACTTCGTTGAAGTGCGGCATGGCACGGCCTTCAAACAACATGCGTCCGTCAGGACTTCTCGCAGGGGGGCGGTCCACGTTATTTAAGAGACCCTCGACCAAGTCGGATGCAGGGCAAATATCCTTCAGGCCCTGTTGGTACTGAATTCCTATGGCGTCGCAGCCGAAGTCGTCCGCAATTCGCAGCGCAGCGATGTACATCTTGCATTGCAGCAGAATCTGCGAGTCCGTCAGGTCCGTCGCTTCGTCCGGGCCCGTCCGGAATCGCATTCCCTTGGTCTCGAGCCAGCTCCGGACGGCTTGAGCTTCCTCGTCGGTCACCTCCTGCATCGCAGCCCACAGGGCGGACTGACTGAGCCTTTCCTTGAAGACGCCGGTTCCATTCAGTAGATGATCCGGAATGATGGCGTTGTACATGCCCATGCAGCCTTCGTCGAAGACCCCGAGAATTGCTTTCTTCGAGAGCATCTCCTCCGCCGCTTCGTGACCGGCCAGCATGGCCTTGTGTGAGAGGGTCAGGTCCGCCGCCGGATGCACGTGCGGCTGTTGGTGCCTGATTTCATTCCCGCCGGCCCAGCGGCTCAAGTTCGACAGAAAGAACTCGTCTGTGAAATCGTCGCTCCAAAGCGTCGAATATCGTATCCCGGCCTTGGTCAGACTCCCGTTCAGGTTCAGCATTCCTACCAGGCCAGGCCACTGCCCGCTCCAGTTCGCGACGGTCAATATGAGCCCCTCGTGGCTCATCAGCCCCGCCAGGATGTGCTGGGAGTACTGCCAGACCGCTTCCGCAACGATGAGAGGGGCTTTCCGGTCGATGGATCGGAACACCTCGAGGCCGCGCTTCTGGCTGTCGATGAAGCCGTGCTGCTTGGTCGCGTCGTATTCGTGGGCACGCCGGACCGAGCCGCCCGTACCCTCGATCGCGGTGGTCAACCGCTCCTCCATTTCCCGCTGGGCCGGCCAGCATTTGCGATTTGCGGAGAGCCGCAGGTCCCCATTCGCGACTAGTAGGATTTCCTTGGCCATGATTCAGGATTCTCGCAGGTCATTCCATTATGTAGCCCTTGGGCCAGGTAATCGGATCGCCTCGGCGGACCGTCAGAGCACTCCAATTTCCGCCGGATGCCGGGGATGGTCTCAGGAAAAGTGACAGTCTGTACATCCCTAGCACCTGAGACAGGAATGGAGACCCCGATCTACACGCCGAGTGCCCCTCAGATCCTTCAATTTCTCGCTCGATCTGCAATCGCAGGTTGCCGTGAAACCCCGAATCGCTGGAAGCTGGGCAGGCATGCCGAGAATTGAATCTATCAGGGCGGACGGTCCAGCAGACGCGCTGCGGGGTGCCGTGCAGGCGCGGCTAGATCCGATCTAGAGTCCTCCTAGGCCCGGGTGTCGCGTAGACTGTCATAGATGGATCCGCTAGTAGACAGGCCGCCGCGAGGCAGCCTGCGTGCCAAGCTGCATGTGATCATCTTCGGCGTCCACACTCCCGCAGCCAAGGGATTCGACGTCGCACTGCTGGTGGTGATCCTCCTCAGCGTCCTGGTGGTGCTGCTGGAGAGCGTCCCCAGGATCAACGCGTCGCACGGCACCGCCCTGCGTGTCGCGGAATGGTTCTTTACGGTAGTCTTCACGATCGAGTACGGCCTGCGGCTCTGGACAGTGGCCCATCCCCGCTCGTACGCCTTCAGTTTCTTCGGGATCATCGACCTGCTGGCGATTCTGCCGACCTACCTAAGCGCGCTTATCGTCGGCTCCCACTCGCTGGCCGTCGTCCGAGGCCTCCGGCTGCTTCGCGTGTTTCGCGTGCTCAAGCTCGTGAGGCACATGCGCGAAGCCCACACGTTAATGATCGCGATATCCGTCAGCAGGCCGAAGATCGTCGTTTTCCTGACCGCTGTCTTGAGCGTTGCGGTGATGTTCGGCACCGTCATGTATCTAATCGAGGGCGACGACGCGGGGTTCACAAGCATTCCGACAAGCATCTATTGGTCAGTGGTAACCATGACTACCGTCGGCTACGGGGATATCGCACCGCGCACGCCGCTAGGACAGTTCCTGGCACTGGCGCTGATGATTCTAGGCTACGCGATCATCGCGGTTCCGACAGGTATTGTGTCCGCCGAACTGACGCGGACCGAAATCCGACGAAAAACAACGCGCGAATGCCCGCACTGCTCCCGCACCGGCCACGCTTCGAACGCCGCCTTCTGCGATGGGTGCGGCGGCAAGCTTTGAATTGGCTCGATCGGCCTCGCTAGGGATCAGCTCTTTCTGAGGTCGGAGCGGCTGGGCCGCAGCTTGCCGAAGTCCGCCCCGGAAATCACGTAATACCACTCGGCGAAACGCGCGCGCAGCTCGTCAGCTAGCTCCTTGCCCTTCTCCGCGTCCCCGTCGTAGCCCTCGGCCCTGGCAACGCTGAAGTCGACGCTGATCATGAGATACCGGCGTTCGCCCTCTGTCTCGCCCTCGGTCTGGCCTGCCTCCTGGCCGGAGCCTCCCGGAGCGATCTCTCCGAATCGCAGCACGTAGCGCAGGCCGTCCTTCGAATCGACCAGCATCTCGCCCTCGTTCGACAGGATCTGTCCAGTATAGGGATTGGGAAAGAAACCCTTGCCCTGCAGCGACCGGAAGTTCTCCATGGTCGGCCTGATCCCTTGCCGTGCCTTCAGGTCCTCGCTCAAGCCGTCGGGCTTCGGCTGGACATCGACGATGCGGAGCTTGTCAAGGGCGGTGGTGAGGTCGCTCATCGTGTCCGAGTTTGGCTCGCTTCCGGCGAGCTGCCAATTGCTGTCCTTCTTCGTCAGCGTCGTCTTCTGCCGGTTCTCGACGCGGCCGAGGCGTTCGTTAATGGTGTAGCTGTTGAGCTCGATGCGCCGCAGGTCGAAGGGCGAGACTTTCAGCAGGTCGGTCTCAATCCAGTCCTGGAACCGCGCCGACACATCGGCTTCGGTCTTGACCTCGTAAGTGCGCTTCTGGCCGGGCACGCGCATGTAGCGGTAGCCGCGCTTCCCTTCCACCTCCTTGCCAACGATGAAATCGGCGAGCACGTTCGAGGCGCCGTCCAGGATCTTCACGCGCTTGCCACGCCCCGCAAGCGAGGTGGCTTGGTCGTCGAGCGGGTCGACTACAAAGTACTCGGCGTGGTCCTGAGCCATGTCGGAGACGACGCGATCCTTGCGCAACTCGATGAGCGCAGCGGCAGTTGTGGCTAGGCGCTCCTCGGCGTCGGCCGGGTAGTTGTGATGGGACGGAATCACCCACCTGTTGTCGCTGAACTCAACTTTCAGAGGGGTCGCGGTCGCAGTCGATTCGTCGTAATCGATCACCTCGACCGACTGCGGCGCCTGCGGGTCCGTGAAGTCCTCGAAGAATATTTGCCCGACGTCGTCGAAAATGTCGGGCGTCGACTTGCTCGGATCGATTACCACGGCGGCGGCCGCAACCACCGCAGCGGCCAGCACGAAGTACAGCGTTCGGGTCGTCTCGTTCATCGTTCGGAACTCTCCACTATTCGTTGTCGCTCGACACTGATCTGCTCTCGCTCGCGCCGCTTTACCGAAACGAACAGGAACAGCAGAAACGCGGGCACTGGCGAAAGAGCGACGGCCAGGAGCTTGATGGTGTTCTGGATCGCCCGCACGGCGGCTTCCATGTCGCCGCGCGCGGTCTCGATCAGGCGCTCCTTCTCGTCTTCGATGTTGCTTCGCGCCACCGAGAGCCGGCGGTTCTCGATGCGCTCCTGGTTGGAGATCATGATGCGTTTCGTTTGCGCGTCCAGGTCGGTCCGGTCCTGCAGAGCCTGGACCGCCGCATCAAGGCGAGCTTGCGCGGCAGTCAGCTTCTCCTCCGCTTCCTGCTCTGCACGCCGGGTCTCCTCCAGCCTGCCTTCCTCGTAGCTGCGTGTCCGCGACTCCACGGTTTCCAGCGTCCGGTGGTGCCGACGGCGCTTGCGCAGGTCGATGAACGTATCGTCGCCGGCCAGCTTGTCAACGGCATTGAGCAGGAATGTCACGTTGTCGAAGTTCAGGTCCTCTACGCCTTGCCTGCGCAGCTGGAAGAACTGCTCGCCCATCATGTCCGCGTCGGCGATCACGATGGCATGGATCGGGTTCTCCTCCTCGTCAGAGGCGATCCGGGCCGCCACCACGTGGCTGTCGTCGTCGGGCTCGTGCGGAAGGTTGGTCGCCAGCTGCATGCCGAAAATCGATTGCTGAACCAAGCGGAACCACAATGTCGTGCCCGAATCGGTGCCTGTACGCAGGAGCGGGATAAACTCGGTCCCCGCATCGCTGTCTTCCGCTGCCTTCAGGACGCCGCCGTACAGGAACACGACCTCCTGCAATCCCGAAGAAACGGGCTCGCTCGGATTGAAAGTGCCTTCGTATCCGCTTCCCGTGCCTAGGAAGACGACTTCCTCGGGAAGGCTGTTGAAGGTGGGGTGGGGATTGTACTTGTCCCAGGCAATGCGGTCCGTTTGCCAATCCACGCCCAGCGCATCCATGAGCGGCTTCGTGTCCGTCGGGACACGCTGAGGCTGGCCCTGCTGAAACGGGCTCTGCGGCATCTGCTGCGGCGAGGACTCGATGTTGAAGGCCGGGAGGGGGTCGACTACCAGAAGTGCGGGATTGCCGTTCTCGACCCAGCCCGTGAGCCTGCCTAGGCCGTCCGACTGCAAGGTGTTCGGAAGCACGGCGATCAGCACGTCCAGGTCTGCCGGGTAGTCCGCCTCGGCTGGGACCTGGACGACCTCGTACTGCTTCTCGAGTTCCGAGACGATCGACCAGGATCGGGACTGCTGCCGGCTCTGGAAGTCAAAGCCGCCGAAAAGGTTGACGCCCGTCTGAAGGATGCCGACCTTCTTGCGGTCAGCGTTCGCCACGACCCGTACAGAGCGCATGATCTCGTACTCGACGGGTAGGCCGACTTCGAAGAACGGGATCACGAACTCCTCGCCACCCGAACTGAAGACCAAGCCAAGGAAGATCTCGTCAGGGCTGCCCTGCGACTGGTACATCGGCGGTACCGGGCGGGGCCCGATGTTGAATCGATCACGCGCTTCGCGGGACTCGGTTGTGAATTTCTCGGTGGCGATGATGTTTGCGTGAATACGGTTCCCTCCTCGCGAGTCGAACTGCCGAAGCATCGAAACGATGTTGTTGCGAGTCTGGACGTATCTCCTGGGCACCTCGGGACTCAGGTACGCCTGAACGAAGACCGGGCGCTCGGAATCCAAGCCGTTGATGAGTTCGCGCGTGTCCGGCGACAGCGAGTGCAGGCGCTCCGCGGTAACATCCACTCGACCCCCGAGGCGGCCGACTAGCACGGTCACACCTGCCAACGCCACAAGCAGGGCAACGCCTCGAACCAGGTAGTGCCGTCCCAAGCGCGGTGCGTCCTTGCCGGTGGCCCAATGGCGCCGACCGAGAACCGCGACGTTTACATAGATCATCGCCGCGGCGAATCCCAAGAAATAGAGCTTGCCCGACAGCGGGACCACTCCGTCCGAGAAATCACGGAACTGCTCTACGAACGAGAGGCTCTCGAGCAAGCGTCGCAATGCCCCTCCGACGATGTTGCCCGCGTGCTCGATGAACACCGGAAACGCGCAGAGTAGCGCGCCGAGGATGTACGCGACCGTCAGGTTGGTCGTAAACTGCGAGGCCAGCATGCCGACTGCGACCAAAGCCGCCCCCATCAGCCAATACCCGGTGTAGGTGGCGAATAGCAACCCGAGGTCAGGACTTCCCAAGACGAGGAGAACGATGACGTGGCTCAGGGAGAACGCAAGCGCAACGGAGTAGATCGCCAGGTAGGCCGCGTACTTGCCGATGACAATTTCCAAGTCGGTCGCGGGCAAGGTCAGCAGGAGCTCGTCCGTGCCGTGCAGACGCTCCTCAGCCCACGCCGTCATCGTCAGGGCCGGTACGACGAAGATCAGCAAGTAAGGGAAGTAGAGATTCAGAGCGTCGAGGTTTGCCAGATTACTGGCAAAGAACGCTTCCTGCCAGAACGCCGCCACGGCACTCAGAAACACGAACAGCGAGATAAAGACGTAGCCGGTTGGGCTGCTGAAGTACGACGTTAGCTCCCGCCGGATCACGGCCCTGGAAACGTGCCACCGCTGGTTCACTGGACACCCCCTGTCTCGGACTCGTCGTGAGTGAGAGTCGCTTCCGCCGAACCGCCCGCCGATTTCTCGCTGACTTGGCGCGGTTCCGTCAGCGGGGCGGCCACCGTCTGGGTCAGTCGCTGGAAGGCCGCGTCCAGGCCCTGGCCAGCAGCCATTTCGGTTGGTGTGCCGTCAAACACGATCCGCCCCTCGCTGATGATGATGACGTGATCTGCAACCGCTTCCACCTCCTGCAAGATGTGAGTCGAAAGCAGCATCGTCTTTGACGAGCTGAGCTGCCGAATCAAGGCTCGCACCTCCCTGATCTGGTTCGGGTCAAGACCCGCAGTTGGCTCGTCCATGATCAAGATGTCGGGGTCATGCAGAAGGGCCTGGGCCATTCCGACGCGCTGGCGATACCCCTTCGACAGCTTGTGAATTGCCTTTTCGAGAACCACCTCGAGATTGCATTGGCCGATCACGGTGTCGATCCTCTCGACCAGCTGGCCATTCGCAAGGCCGCGGGCCTCCCCGAAGAAGCGCAACAGCTCCAGCGGCGTCATCTGGGGGTAGAGGGGACCGTTCTCCGGTAAGTACCCGATCTTAGCCTCCGCTTCAATTCGGTGAGTGGCCATGTTTAGGCCGGCAATGCGCGCCGTGCCCTCGGTCGCGCGCAGGTAGCCTGTCAGGACCTTGAGGGTTGTCGACTTCCCCGCCCCGTTCGGGCCGAGGAATGCAGCGACCTGGCCCGACGGAACCTGAAAGGAGACATCCCTGATAGCGGCGAAGCTGTCGTAGAATTTGCTGAGATGAACGGCCTCGATTGCGGCCGTCCCCGTTGCGTCAGTCATATGGCTGGATTTCGAATCTCCGGGAATCGCCCCGAGGCAGTTGCATGAAGGCTGGCCTGCCGCGGCCGGGCTCTTCTGCTCTTATAGCGAAGTTTCTAGCCGATTTCAAGTTCCGGTTTCGGGCCGGCAAGTCAAAACGATGCGAGACTGTCCGCCCGGTGCGCGGACGCCCCGGCGCCGGGCCGAATGGAGCCTGCTTCCATCCGTCGTGCTGGACCGTGGATCGCCCGGTCGACCATTGGGCGACGACAGGCACGCCACGCTCCGTGCCGGCAGGGCTCCCGTCCGCGCGACACCACCTTCCCGGCCGCAAGCCTCAACTGCCCGCCTGGTGCAACGGCCTTACTGATTCTCGATCGGGCTTCACACACCTTCGGGCTCGGTTGGAGCACACTGCTAACGAGCGAATCACCCTTTGCGAGACGATGCGTCCGAAAGACTTCAACCACCTTCTGAGCGCGGGGCACGTGTTGGTTCACGAAATTGCTCGGGCCGTTCTCATAGCGGATGTTCGAGCGCCAGATGTCGCGCACTGGCTCCAACTGTTTGCCGCCGATCCCGAGATAGCTCTGATCTTAACGGGCAGCAGTGCCTAACGAAGGTCGATTCATCTCGAGGTTTCCGGCCTTGCCAGCTTGCCATGCCCCGAGCTTGCGTCGGCTGCAGCCCCCGAGAGCACCGCCACCTACACGGTTCACTTTGGGCTGGTTCTGCTCTAGTAGTGCCTTTAGCCATCGCCGAGCAGAAAGGATTTGCCGGAGAATCGAACAGACAAATAGATAAATATCAATAATTTAGATAGTCTGATCTCTCGTTTAAGCTGAATTCGTTGCGCCGCACACCGCTCAGCGCGGTGAGAAGGAAGAATTGTGGACGGAATGATTGCACGACCTGTTGGCAGCTCCCGCCGCCTCCTGGCTATTCCCACCTCCATAGGCCTAGGCGTCCGGATGGATGCGACGGAGAGGATGCATCGGCTTCGGGCACACCCAGGCTTCATTGCGCTGCCTTCTGTTGTCCCCGCACCTCAGGCCCCTCTTGACTGAGTGCTCGTATTCGCGCTCGACTCGGAGGCTCAAACCAAGCTCCGATGCCCCCGAGTGGCAGTTCTTCGGCATTCAGAATGCGACGTTCCGGATCGGAGCGCTCGCCGAGCTCGGCGTGAGCCCGTCGCAGCCCCCCAACGAGGCCAACGCTTGGCCGGGGAATGCCGCGCCAGGCCGACCAGGGTGTCGGGTCGGCAAGTCCCGCGAGCCCGTTCGCGCCGTAGGTGCCTAGTCGAATTCAGCCCGTGTCACAACTTCGCTAGCCACTTCTCGGCAACGAGCTTGGACCACGCGCTCTCGGAAGAAACGAGAGCGCCGGCGGTGATCTGTCCGAAGCCTGTGTCTACTCGGCGTGTCGTCGCGACTTGCCCTACCGGACTGGCACGCGACGCCAAGTGCGGCGCTCCCGGCACCATCGGCTTCCCAGCGACTCGCGGGCGGCCGCTGCAGCTACCTCGCCATGGCTCGGCGAGCAATGCGCGTCCTACCGACACCCCAAAACCGCTTCCCTTGTGTCGCGGGACCTCGCTACAATAGGGAAAATGACAAGAATACCTCGACTGGCATGGGCGTTGTGTGCGCTGATGGCCGTGCCGCTGTGTGCCCAGGAACCGCTGGCTACGTTGGACGGCGAGCCCATCCTCGAAGACGAGCTAGCCTTGGGTGCGGACTGGCGGAAGCTCGAACAGCAAGTCTTCGCCTTGCGCGAGAAGGCTCTCAACAGTGCGATAGCCACGCGTCTGCTCACGAAGGAGGCCGAGCGTCGCGGCGTCACATCCAACCAGCTCATCGATGCCGAGATTTCCCCGAAGGTCGGGGAACCAACCAACAAGGAGATCACGGACTTTTACGAGGAGCAGAAGGCGAAGATCAACAAGCCGCTGAAGGAGGTTCGCGACGAAATCGCTACCATCCTGAAGCGCTCCAAGGCACAGAGGCATCTCTCAGATTACATTAAGGGACTATGGGAAGACGCTGATGTTAAAGTTCTTTTGGATCCGCCACGGCTGCCTGTCAGCCTAGATGGTGTCCGTCTCCGAGGGCCCAAGGACGCACCCGTAACGATCGTAGAGTACTCGGACTTCCAATGCCCGTTCTGCCGGCGTGTCCAGCCCACGTTGGCCGAACTCGTGGCCGAGTACGACGGAGAGGTCCGTTGGGCGTTCAAGGACATGCCCTTATCGGATATTCACCCAGAGGCAATTCGCGCCGCGCAGGCGGCCCGATGCGCGGACGAGCAGGGAAAGTTCTGGGAGTTCCGTGCCAAGCTCTTCGAACAAGAGCTCTTCACCGACGGCATGTACACGGATGTCGCCAAGGAACTCAAGATCAAGGACGGCGCACTGCTCGAGTGCGTCAATTCGGGAAAGCACGAGCAGGCAGTCATGGCCGATTTCAATGAAGCCCGGAGCTTCGGAATCGAAGGCACTCCGGCATTCCTGATCAATGGCATCCTTTTCACCGGAGCCCAGCGGATCGAGGCCTTCCGGAATGTGATCGACAAGGAACTAGGGCGCGACGTGACCCCGTGACGCCCAGTTCAGGACGTCGGAAGCGACGACACGTCGTGAACGGATGGTGCATATGCCGATAACACGGAGGATCTTTCTAGGAGCTGGGGCGGGAGTGCTTGCGCAAGCGCAGACCGTAGCTCCCAGCGATCGAATCGCGGTCGGAATGATCGCGACCGGATCTCGCTCTCACGAGTTGCTTGAGGCTATCAAGAAAGTCGAAGGCACCGAAATCGTCGGCGTCTGCGACGCTTACACCGGACGGGTTCAGCGTGCAATCGAGCGGACTGGCTCGAGGGCCAAGGACTACGGGAGCTACCAGGAGATCCTTGGCGACTCGTCGATCGACGCCGTGACCATCGGCACTCCAGATCACTGGCACAAGCAAATGGTGGTTGAGGCCCTGGAGGCCGGCAAGGACGTTTATTGCGAAAAGCCGCTCACCTTCACCATCGACGAGGGCTTGGAGATCGCAGCTGTCACCGAGAAGACTGGCAAGATCCTGCAGGTCGGGAGCCAGGGCATCAGTGGCGGCAGCCAGAAAAAGCTCCGCGAATGGATTCGTTCCGGCAAGCTGGGCGAGATCACCATGATCCGGGCGGCCTATAACCGCAACAGTGCGGGCGGTTCGTGGATCTACCCGATCCCTCCCGACGCTTCGCCCGACACTGTCAACTGGGACGCGTTCCTAGGGCCCGCTCCGCAGCGAGAGTTCGACTTGGAGAGATTCTTCCGCTGGCGCTGCTACAAGGAGTACTCCGGCGGCATCGCAACGGATCTGTTCGTGCATGTCTGCACGACCGTGCATTACGTGATGGGGGCGACCATGCCGGCGGAAGTGCTGGCGATGGGTGACCTGTACAGGTGGACTGAGAGCCGCAATGTCCCCGACACCCTGAATGCGCTTCTGCGGTATCGCGAGGGGTTCACGGTCAATCTGAGTTCCACGTTTAACAGCCGAGCGGCCAGCGGGTATCTGTTTCAAGTGCTTGGTACCGAGGGCGCTGCCGAACTGGACTTCGCCGGGCTCACGTTCTATCCGGATCCGGGATACGACAACAATTCCTGGATCGTCAGTGCTTGGCCGTCGCACCTTGAGGACGGATACTACCAGACCTCGACCGGCAAGGCGGAATTGCGCCGGCCGGCGGAACCCCGTGAAGAGGTCTACGAGAGCAAGGGGCCCTCTTCCACCGTGGCGCACTTCGAAGACTTCTTCTCGGCAGTTCGCAATCGCGGGGCACCGATCGAGGACGCCTGGGCAGGCCACTACGCCGCCTCCTGCGCTCACCTGATCAACGCCTCGGTCGAGACCGGCACGACAATGCAGTGGGACTTCGAGAAGAACCGTCGCGCCTAGCATCAACGGCTTCCGCAGGAGCACTTCCATGAAGTGCTTGGAAATCATTCTAGGAAAAGGAGTAATACGATGAACCAAGCTGGTTTCGGTTGGCTTGCCTACGCCTTGATGACGGTCTCGTGCTGGGGACTGTACGGTATCTTCCTGCACGGCGGTCAGCTGGGCATGGCCGACCCGGTGAACGGGCGTTACAAGGCCTACCTATTCGTCGGCATCGCCTACTTTCTGGTAGCCGTCCTGGCTCCGCTCGCGATCCTTGTGGTCTCCGGATCGGATTGGAACCTGCCGGTGAAAGGCATCACCTGGTCTCTTATTGCCGGAACCGTCGGAGCGTTCGGGGCGTTCGGCGTCCTACTTGCATTCGGAGCAAAAGGCACTCCGGCAGTCGTCATGTCGATCGTATTCGCCGGCGCTCCAATCGTGAACGCCATCGTCTCCATGGCCCTTCATCCGCCGGCCGGAGGTCTCGGCGGAATCCGCTGGCAGTTCGCCGCCGGCATCGCGCTCGCCGCTCTTGGCGGGTGCCTCGTGTCGCTGTACAAGCCGGACCCCGCGCCGCCGAAGGCGTCTGTCTCGCAAACGGCTACGCCATCCGCTCCGTCAGTCGCGGCCCGCTAGACGCTTGCCGACTCGCTCACTCAAAGGACGCCGACACCCTTGAGCTACCCAATCGCCGCTCTGCCAGCCTAGCCGTTTGAGATGCCGACTGAGGGTAGCAGCACCAGCCATGCGATTCGGGGCTTGGCGGGCGGCGCGCTGATGGGCCTGGCCAACCTCGTGCCCGGTGTGTCTGGCGGCACGATGCTTCTCGCCGCCGGCGTGTACCCCCAGTGCATCGACGCCGTTGCGAAACTGACCACACTGCGCCCGGACCGCCGCGCCGTCATCCTGCTTTCGGCGGTCTCGATCTCGGGGGCCCTCGTCATCCTCCTCTTAGCGGGGACTGTGAAGTACCTCGTCGTGGAGCATCGGTGGGTGATGTACAGCATCTTCCTAGGCTCCACGCTCGGCGGCGTTCCGGCTCTATGGCGGCTGATTGGCAAACCGAACGCAAAATTGTGGGCCGGGGCCGGCGCTGGCCTCGCTGCGATGGTCGCTACAGCCGCCCTGCCCGACGGCCCGACCGACGCCGGGGCTGCGCAGGCCCCTCTCCTGTTCCTCGCGGGCCTTGGCGCATTCGCGGCAATGATCCTGCCCGGGCTTTCCGGAGGGTACGTGCTGCTGCTTAGCGGCCAGTACATTCCGATTCTTGGGGCGGTCGATGAATTGAAGTCCTCCGTGCTGCTAGGGGCGGGCGCATTGCGCTGGCCGGCCCTGATGGACTCCGTCCACGTGCTCGCGCCGTTCGCCGTCGGAGGTGTCGCGGCCCTGGCAGGGGTGAGCAGCCTCATCCAGTTCCTGCTGCGAACGCAGCGATCTCTGATGCTCGGCTTCTTGCTCGGACTGCTGGTGGGTGCGGTGTTGGGACTCTGGCCTTTCGGAACCGACGAGTCCAGATTCGCGCTTCCCGAACCGGGGCAGGCAGCGGCCGGGCTTGGCCTGGCCCTCTGCGGCTTCATTGCGACCAGCGCGATTGCGCGGTTCGGCAGAGACGATGGTTCGGCATGACGGCTTCACTATGATGGTTCGGACGCCCACTGCAGGCCCTGCCCTTCCCTTGCCGCAGCCGAACTGATGAAAGCACTGCAACTAGTCGCCCCCAAACGCCTGGAAATGGGCACTCTGCCAGACCCTCCTGACCCTGGCCGGGGCGAGGTCTTGGTGCGGCTTCGCTCGACCGGTGTTTGCGGAAGCGACATGCACACGTTCACCGAGGGTTCGATCGCCGGCCTGGAAGCCACCTATCCGTCGGTCCTGTGCCACGAACCAGCGGGAGAGGTCGTCGAGATCGGACCAGGAGTGTCGGATCTAGCCCCGGGCACGAAGGTTGCGGTCGAGCCATTCGTCGTTCGCGCGGAGTGTGAGTTCACGAGGGCGGGCAGGCAGAATCTCGCGCTCGAGCACGCATTCATGGGCAAAGACTACGCGGGAGCGTTGCGGGAGTTCGCGGTCATGCCGAGGCGCAACCTGGTCTCCATTCCGAACTCGATGACATTTACTGACGCTGCGTTCATCGAGCCCGTCGCGGTCATCCTGCACACGTTCGAGCTGGCGGAACTCAAGATGGGCGAGTACGTGGCAGTAGTTGGAACCGGTCCGATCGGCCTGATTGCCGTGGCGGTCGCCAAGCTGACCGGGGCGACGGTCGTCGTGGCGGCGGACAAGCTGCCGCACCGACTCGAGCGGGCCACCGAACTGGGGGCGACAGCGACCGTGAATGTCACGAAGGATTCCCCGGTCGACGCCGTCATGGATCTTACCGGTTGCGGAGCCCACGTGGTCATCGACGCCGCCGGCACCGCCGAATCGATCAACAGCGCGATTTCTTGTCTGCGGCCCGGAGGTCGGATGGTGCTTGTCGGGATCCCGTCGCAATCCGACATCCCGGTGAATTTCTGGACGGCGCTCGACCGGGAAGCAAGAATCCACGTGCAAAAGCGATCGAATGGGAACGATCACGAGGCCCTGAACTTGCTCGAGCGCGGCGCGATCCGTTCGGCCGACATCATGAGTCACCGGTTCGCCCTCGAGCGCGGGCAAGAGGCATTCGAAATGATGGCAGAATACCGCGAAGGGGTGATCAAGCCGCTGATCGAGTGGTGATGCCACACGCCCGGAAAGCGCTCAGCCTCTTGCGAGCCGAAAATCCCCTAGACTAGTAGAGATCATGCAATCTCTCGTCTCTCGACGCCTCTTCACAGCGTCGGCCGTCGCGACCCCCGCACTGCTCTCTGCCCAGGCTGCGGGGAGCAAGGTCCAACTTGGCTGGGTCGGTCTTGGAAACCGCGGAGGCAAGCACATCCGCACCATGATGAGCGTCGCGAAGGACGACGCCACGATCAAGGCAATCTGCGACACGTTCTCGCCTCGACTGGCCAAGACCAAGGACGACGTCATCAGCGACCAAGGATCGGCGCCCGAGACATACGACGACTACTACAAGATGCTGGCCGACACCTCGATCGACGCGGTGGTGATCATGACGCCGGAGCACCTTCACCGAGATATGGCCATCGCCGCGCTTGAGGCCGGCAAGCACGTCTACTGCGAGAAACCCCTGTCCCACACCATCGAGGAAGGCTTCGAAATCCTTGCAGCGGTCGAGAAGAGCGGCAAGCTGTTCCAAGTAGGCACGCAGCGCCGCAGTTCGCGCCTCTACGCGAAGGCTCGGGAGATTTACCAGTCCGGCGTGTTGGGCAAGGTTGTCTACGCCCGCGCATTCTGGTACCGCAACAGCCCGCTGACATCCCCTGCATGGCGATATACGATTCCCGACGATGCCGAGCCGGGCAACACCGACTACGAGAAATTCATCGGGCCAGCTCGAGCGACGTCGTTCAACAAGCAGCGCTACTTCCAATGGCGGCTTTACTGGGACTACTCGGGAGGGATCTCGACCGACTTGCTGGTTCACCAGACAGATGCATTGCACATGATCACCGGAAGGCACTACTGCGAGTCCGTCATGTGCAATGGCGGCATCCACTACTGGACGCAGGACGACCGCGAGGTGCCCGACACTGTCACGGCCGGATTCGAGTACGACGACCATTTCCACATCAACTACAGTGCCGCGTTCAGCACGTCCCACTATGGCTATGGCGAGCAACTTTGCGGCAGCGAGGGAGTGATGGAAATCATGGGCATGCGGTATCTGAACGTCTACCCGGAGAAGCAGAGAGGCCTGCCCGAGGCGGTCAAGTCGCGCCCGGAGATGCATTTCGACGCCCGCGAGGACTTCAACGAAAGCAACTCAACGAACGACCACCTCAAGAATTTCATCGACGCAATCGCGCATGGCGCGGAGTTGAACTGTCCTGCTCAGCTCGGGCACGAGGCCGCCGTGACGGGGCACCTGGCGACCATGTCGATGCGCTCGAACAAGAAGGTTTACTGGAATCAACGAGAGGGCAGCTATCACTTCGGGTAGAGTCTGATTCTCGGATTCGCCGGTTCCCTTGCGGAAGCCGCCAAATACGGGATGCGCGACGTGTCGGACCGGACTTTTCGAGTCAGCGTGGGACGCGTCTTCGGAATCAAGGCGAGAGGCTCGAACGCCCGCCGAAGCTACGCGAGAGGAATTCCATCAACACTCGCGCTCTCTCGCTGGAACCGCTTGTTGTCGTACGGATTTCCGGAGAGCCCTGCGATGCTCTGGGGCACGCGGATGGCGGACCCCAGAAGACCCGACCCTCGGCCGGCAATTGCATCAAGCGTGAGCCCGCCTACGGTCCTAGTGCGCTGTGCGCGCCCGACCGCCTGAGCCTTGACAGCATGCTCGCGAGCGGAAGCTAGACTATGGACATGATCCACCTGCCCGCCCTTCGATGGGGTGACCCCCACGAGAGCCTGGACTCCGTGGAAACGGTGCATTTCGAGACTGGAGAGCCAGTAGCCCGCATAAGCAAGATTCTCTCGGCGATGGTCCGGCACGACCTGAAGCACGCGCCGCGAGCCCAGGCGGTTCTTCGCTCCGAGTCTCCCGAGCGGCTCGTCGAGCGTGTTGGGCGTGCAGGCGACCTGTTCATGAATGCCGAACTCCCTCTCGGATCCGGCAGTCAAACGCCCGACGAGTTTGTCCACCTCCAGTCCTCGACAACGGGTCTCCCGGAAGCCATGTGCCGCGCCAACATGGAGAAGCTGGCTTTCGTCTGCCGTGAGATGAGCAGCATCCTGGATTCCCTGACGCGCGGCTTGGACCTAGGAATCCTCTCGCAAGGGTACGGACGCGACACCGCAGGGCGCATGCTGAGCTACCAGGCGCAAACTGACGTAGTTGGCGCGGTGTTGCCGAGCAATTCCCCCGGAGTGCATACGCTCTGGCTTCCCGCCATCGCGTTACAGGTTGGGCTGTGCCTCAAGCCAGGGTCGCAGGAGCCGTGGACTCCCTATCGCATGGCGGTCGCGATGATCGAGGCGGGCATTCCGAAGGAATCTGTCGCCGTATACCACGGCGGACATGATGTCGGCCAGACGATCGTGCATCGCTGCGGGCGGTCGCTGGTGTTTGGCGGGCAGGCAACGATGGACATGTACGCTGGCAATCCTGCCGTGCAGGTGCACGGTCCCGGATACAGCAAGATCCTGGTTGGCGAGGACGCCATCGATAGCTGGCGAGACTACATCGACACTATGGCGACTAGCGTGTTTCTCAATAGCGGCAGGAGCTGCATCAACACCTCCTCGATCTGGGTGCCACGTCACGGCCGGGCTATAGCGCAAGCACTCGCCGAGCGACTCGCCGACGTCCGTCCTCGCGACCCGCTCGACCCCGAAGCGTCGCTCGCGGCCTTCACGGTCGCAGGGGTAGCCGAGGCCGTATCGGGGATGATCGATGGCGCGCTCGCCCAGGGAGGAGCCACAGACATTTCCGCGGAGCTGCGTTCGGATTCCCGCGCGATTACCAAGGAGTATTGTTCCTACCTGCTCCCGACTGTAGTGCACTGCGAGCGTCCAGACCACCCACTCGCCAACAAGGAGTTCATGTTCCCGTTCGTGAGCGTCGTCGAATGCCCCGAATCGGAGATGCTGAATCGAATAGGTCCGACCCTCGTTTGCACGGGAATTTCGGATTCGCCCCGGTTCCGGGATCGGCTGCTCGCCTGCCCTTCGATCGATCGGTTGAATCTCGGCCCCATCCCCACAACAAAGCTCGACTGGCTGCAACCTCATGAAGGCAACATCGTCGAATGGCTGTACCAGCCCCGCTCGTTCCAGCTCCTGGCATCGTAGGCGCGTCGGGCCACGAGTGGCTAGTTCCCGCACCTCCGCATCATGACTGGCGACCATTCGCACCTGGGGCTTGAGATTGCCTGAGAAGCGAGGCGCTCCGCCCGCTCGCCCTTCGGGGGCAGACTGCCTCGCGTACATCGCAGCCCGCGGCTTGCTTGGGCTCCTAGAGGCCTTGCCGTCCGCAGTTGCAATCCGAGTCGCACACGGAATCGGGCTGGCGTGCGGCTTCGTTGTTCCGAAGTGGCGGGCCGTGGCCGAATGCAACCTCCGCAATGCGCTGCCCGAACTTTCGCGCTCGGAGAGGAAGAAGATTCTCCGGGGCGTCTATCGAAATCTCGGCCGGGTCGCGTTCGCTCTGGCGAAAGTTCCGACTTGGTCGGAAGGCGACCTGCGCAAGCATGTAGAGTTCGTCGGATTGGAGCACTTCCGCGAGGGCCTGTCGCGTGGTCGGGGCGTGATGCTGCTCACTGCCCATCTAGGCAACTGGGAACTGGGAGCCTTGGCCCACGGCGCGGTCGAGGGCCCTGTCCATGTCATGGTCCGGCCAATCGACAACGGCCTCCTGGACCGCTTGGTGGAACGCTTGCGGTGCGCTCACGGAAACAAGGTGATCTCCAAGCGCAGTTCCGCTAGGCAAGTCCTGAGAGTGCTGCGGCAGAATGGCACGGTGGGCATCCTTGCCGACCAGCACGCTATTCGCGAAGAAGCCGTGTTCGTGGACTTCTTCGGCATTCCTGCCGCCTCAAGCAAGGGCTTCGCGCAGCTAGCTATCCGCTCGGGCTCCGCCGTGGTGCCTGCGGTCGCCTGGTGGGAAGCCACTTCCGGAAGGCACGTTGTGGAGTACGGCCCCCCAATCGATGTCATCCGGACAGACAACCCGTCTCGCGACATCGAGGCGAACACACAACGGTTCCAAAGCGCCTTGGAGGAACGCGTCAGACGGCACCCGGAACAGTGGCTTTGGATTCATCGACGCTGGAAGACTCCGCCACCGCGCGGATAGCGCTCGGACGGTCCCAAATGCGCCAAGGAAGGGCTATACTAGGTCACAAAGAATGCCTTTCCAATTCTCGGCCCGCACGGCCGGATTCCGTAGGCAAGCCTTCCTAGGTACCCGCCGAAGCGCAGTCTGGCTTCTATTCCTGTGCCTGCTCGTCGCGCCGAGCCTTTCGGCTGCAGAGGGCGACGCGCCCGATGGCGACCGAAGCGAGTCGTACTACCACTTCGCCCTGGGGCACCTGTACCACCAGTTCGCCCAGCAGTACATGCGCGACGAGTACGTGAACCGCGCCGTCGAGGAATACAGCGCAGCGCTTGAGAGCGATCCCGGATCCTTGGTGATCCGCATAGAAATGATCAACCTCTACGCAGGAGCAAATCGCTTGCCCAAGGCGGTTGCCATTGCGGAGGAGATCATCGCAGAGGACCCGGAAAACGTGGAAGTCCATAGCCTTCTGGGAAGCATCTACCGGAGCTATGCGACTAGGGACAGGCAGGGAGTGAACACCGAATTGCTCCTCAAGGCGATTGAGCATTTCGAGCGAGTTGTGGCCATCGAGCCCGACAAGGCCACGCACCACTTGGAACTAGGCGTGCTGTACCGCTCCGCTGACAAGCCCGAGAGGGCCGAGGCGTCTCTCATGCGCTCGCTGGAACTCGATCCGGGCCAAGCTGACGCCCAGGTCAACCTCGCCTACCTGCTGATGGAGCGCGGCAAGGTCCAAGAGGCGATCGGCGTGTTGGAGGGGATCGTTGCGGACCCGGGCACCGACAGGCGGTACATGAGCGCACTTGCTGACGCCTACGAGCAGGTTGGCCGATTCCGGGACGCAGCGGCAGCTTACAAGAAGATCGTGGCCCAGGGAGGGAACACGTTGCAGGCCCGCCAGCGATTGGCGGAGAACTTGTTCCTTTCCAAGCAGTTCAGCCAAGCTCTGGAACAGTACCAGGCACTGATCGGTCTGGATTCGAACAATTCCACCTACCATATTAGGATTTCCCAGATCGAGGGCGAGCGAGGCGAATTCGGCAAGGCGTGGGCCTCTCTGGAACGTGCTCGCCGCCTCGATCCCGAGTCGCTTCAGGTACAGTTCAACGCGATAGGCCTCTTGGAAGCAGAGGGCAAGACCGAAGAGGCGGCCGAACAGACGAGGAAGCTACTCGAATCAACCCGCAAGGCTGAATACGCCCCGAACGAGCGAAGGCGGAGAACGGCCCTCCTGGAGCGCTTGGGTGCGCTACAAAGGGAGCTGGATTCCAGCGAGGATGCTGTCAAGACGTTCCGTGAAATCGCCGACCTCAACCCGAGGTTCAAGCCTCGAGTGCTCGTCGAGGTGATCGAGACCTGGCGTCACGCCCGCGACTTCGCCCAAGCCGAGAAAGAAGCACGCAAGGCCGTCGATGAATTCGACGAGGATCCCTTGCTGTCGAACCTGCTCGCGAGTATCCTGTCGGATCGAGGCAAGACCAAGGAAGCGATCAAGGTCGTGGAGCGAGCGGTCAAGGGGCAAGAGGCCAACGTCGACGCGCTGCTTGCGATGGCCCGGATCTACGAAAAGGGCCGCCAGTTCGACAAGGCTGAGGAACGCACCGGGCGGGCGAGCGAGCTCGCCGATTCGGACGAAGCCCGTATGGCAGTCCTGTTCTCGTACGGGTCGCTGTACGAGCGCGCGAAGCAGTACGAGAAGTCCGAGGCCAGTTTCCGCAAACTGCTCGAGATCGACCCCAACAACGCAGGAGCGCTGAACTACCTCGGGTACATGTTCGCGGACCGCAGCGTTCATCTCGAAGAGGCTCATGACCTTATCCAGCGCGCTCTTGACCAGGAGCCCGAGAACGGAGCGTATCTGGACAGCCTGGGGTGGGTGTACTATCGCCAGGACAAGCTCGACCTCGCTGCGAAGTACCTAGAGCGTTCGCTCCACCAATACGAGGACGATCCGGTCGTCCACACCCACCTAGGCGACGTCTACTACAAGCAGGGTCGCGTCGCCGACGCGAAGCAGCACTGGAGCCGGGGCCTCCAAGAATGGAATCGTTCGGCCCCTGCGGACCGAGACGCGGATGAGGTTGAGAGCTTGCGGCGCAAGCTGTCCGAGCTCGAACTCTCGATGGTCGGGGAGCCGGACGGGAAGAAGAACGACGGCGTCAAGCGCCGGTAGCCGGCGCAAGGACTGCGTGCGAATCCGGCCTCGCACGGGACGCGGGCACAAGGAGTAAGCAGTGAGAATTTTCATTGACAGTGCGAACCTCGAAGAAATCCAAAAGGCAGCTGATTTTGGAATCATCGACGGTGTTACGACGAACCCGTCGCTGATCGCCAAGGAAGGGCACGACCACCACGACCAGATCCGTGCAATCTGCGGGATCCTCGACGGTGACATCAGCGCCGAAGTCGTGTCGACGGATGTCGAGGGAATGGTAGCCGAAGGGCGAGAACTGGCGCAGATCCATGACTCGGTCGTGGTCAAGATCCCTCTGATCCGCGAAGGTATCAAGGCGGTGGGCAGGCTTGCGAGCGAAGGCATCCGCACGAATGTCACCCTTTGCTTCTCTCCCCTCCAGGCCCTGCTAGCGGCCAAGGCCGGGGCTTACCTGATCAGCCCGTTCATCGGTCGGCTAGACGACATTGCCCATGACGGATCGGAGCTGATACGGGAAATCGTCGAAATCTACGACAACTACGGATACCCCACTCAGGTTCTGGCAGCGTCTGCCCGCGGGCCGCTGCACGTCAAGGAGGCCGCGCTGGCAGGGGCACACGTCTGCACCCTCCCCTACAAGGTCTTTGACCAGCTGTTCAATCATCCACTGACCGACAGCGGCCTGGAGAAGTTCCTGGCTGACTATCGCCGGTCGGTGGTTGCCCACGCATAGCCGAAGCGCGAGCCCGGAAGATTTCTTGCCCGCTGGAGCCGTTCCCGAACCCGCACCGACGAATGTTCGTCGGAGGGTGATGCTAGGCCTCTTCCTGCTGTCCGTCGTCACGTACCTGGACCGGGTCTGCATCAACTCCGCCGGACCGGAGATACAGCGCGCCCTGAACCTCTCGAACGCCCAGTGGGGAATGGTGCTTGCGGCTTTCCTGGCGGCCTACGGCATTTTCGAAGTGCCGGGGGGCTGGCTCGGGGACCGCTTCGGCCCGCGCCTGATCCTGACGCGTATCGTTGTCTGGTGGTCAGGCTTTACAGCGCTCACCGGCGTGGTGACCGCTTACTGGCAGCTGCTGGTCGTCCGGGCCCTGTTCGGCGCGGGCGAAGCAGGAGCGTATCCCAATGCCTCTTGCGTTGTCTCCAGGTGGTTCCCGCCCCAACAGCGGGCACGCGCGCAAGGAATTGTGTTCCTAGCCTCACGTCTCGGCGGGGCGCTCTCGCCACTGCTGGTCTTGCCTCTCATTGCGAACTGGGGATGGCGAAGCGTCTTCTTCGTATTCAGCGTGCTCGGGGTGTTCTGGGCGGCCTGGTGGTGGAAGTTCTTCCGCAACTACCCGGAAGACCATCCGATGGTGAACGCAGGGGAGATCGCCGCGATCGGACCTCCCGCCGAACGCCGACCACGCATTCCCGTCGGCCAGCTGCTGGGAAGCTGGAACTTCTGGGCCATTCTTGGCGTGTACCATTTCTTCTGCTACGCATCCAATTGGTACCTGTTCTGGACAGCCAGCTACCTCTCGTCGCAGAAGGGCTGGGAGAGTTCCGAACTGGCCGCCTACACGGCTCTTCCCTTCCTCTTGGCCGCCCTGGCTAACTGGACGAGCGGATCTCTGAGCGATCACTTGGTCAATCGGATCGGACTCGTCTGGGGCCGCCGGATCGTCGGCATGACAGGCGTCGGAATGGCGGGCGTCCTCATCTTGCTGTCGCTCGCCGTCGAGGATCGCGTGGTTGCGAGCCTGATCCTCGCTCTCGGATTCGCGGCGTCAGACATGATGCTTCCAGTTGCCTGGGCGGTCTGCGTCGACGTGGGGAGGGAAGCGGCTGGAACCGTGAGCGGCGCGATGAACACCGCCGGGCAAGTCGGCGGCGTGATCATGAGCATCGGATACGGGGCGCTGATCGACTCTTACGGATGGAACTTTCCGCTCGCGCTTATCGCAGTTTCCTGTTTCCTGTCGATGGCTTTCTGGCTTAGAGTCGACCCCACGAAGCCTCTTGTGCGTGCCCCATCAACGAAGCCGCAACCCTAAGGCCACACCTCGAATCCTCCACAGGTGGGCTGCGAGCGATTTCCGCGCAAAGATAGTCCCAGCGTCCAACCGGGGCAGGGACGAGATCTGGGCGTTCGATTCCGAGTGGGTGCCGGACCCAGAAGCGGGCCGGTTGCTTTACGGCCTTTCGGACGAGATGCCCGATCACGGGGCCATGGCCGGGATGTGGCAGCGCAACGGCGCCACCGAAGACGATCCCGCCGGCCAGTCTCAAGACAGTCCCGTGCTAGGTCGTTTCGATCGCAATGGCAATGCGTCGGCCCAAAGGGTTCATTGACCTTTGGCTTGCGCTCCCAGCCAAAGGACGTGACGATCTACCTTGTCTGGCTCCGTGAAGCGCACTTCTCAGTCGTTGTCTCCACCGAGGACTACAGTCAGGAGCATGAGCGATTGCATTCTCTCTTCGAAACGCGATCGAAGGAGCCGGGCCGGGAGGATTTGAAGGACTAGCTCGAGGTACGGGATCCTCTTTGCCTGGCGATTCGCAAGTCAGCGACTGTCCGCGGTCCCGCTACATAGCAGCCAAGACATGCTCCTAGCCCTCCAGCAGGACAGGAACCACCAGCGGCTGGCTTTGGCGCGACGTCCGACGGGCGATGTGGCGCCGGACACTGTCCCGGATCTTCTCCTCCATCACGCCAAGATCAGCGAGTTCCTCCCTTGTGCTCGAAGTGATGGCCGCCCGTATTGCCAGAACTGACCCGTCCAGCATTGATTCCGAGTCGTCGGATACGACGAAGCCGCGAGAAATGATCTCCACGTCCGCCGCTTCCCCGCTCCGTTCGTCAATCGTGACAACTGGGACCAGAACACCGAATTCCGACAGGCGGCGACGGTCTCGTATCACAGTGTCGCCGAGCACCTCTCCGCCGGTGCCGGCATCGATGAGTCGGTGTCCTACGGGCACCTTGTCCGGCAGCACTCGAGCCCCAAACTCGTCGAACTGAAGCACATGCCCGTTCTCTAGGACAAACGCGTCCTCCAAGTCCCCACCGCGAACATCCATGGCCAGCAGACGGTGCTGGGCCATCTGCCGGTAGTCGCCGTGAACGGGTACGAAGTATCGTGGCCGCACGAGATTCAGGACAAGCTTCAGCTCTTCCTGGCAAGGATGTCCGGAAACGTGCAGGTCGGGGCAATTGTGCCCATAGAGCACCTCGGCCCCTCGACGGTACAAGTGGTCCACCATTCGGTAGATCGTCGCTTCGTTGCCCGGGATCATTTTGGCGCTGAAGGCGACGATGTCGCCTTCCTCTATCTCGGCTGTGTTGTGCCGGCCGAGGGATGCACGTGACAGCGACGACAATGGCTCGCCCTGGGATCCTGCGATAATCGTCACACGGTCGTGACGGGGATAGGTCCGCATGTCCTGCGGCCTGACAACCGTACCCGGCGGAATCCGCAGCAGTCCGAGATCCCTCGCGATTTCACAGGCACTGGAAAGGCTGCGGCCAATGAGCGTCACCTTGCGACGGTAGGCCACTGCTTGGTCGACCATCTGCTGTACCCGGTGCGTCGCCGAAGAAAAGCATGTGAAGAAGAGTGCTTCCTTGGCGCTCCCGAAAATATGATCCAAGGCCGTAGTGACGGCCCGTTCCGATTTACTGAATCCCGGCACGTCCGAGTTCGTAGAGTCCGAGCACAGCAGTAGCACGCCTCGCTTGCCGTACTCCGCGAACTTCTCGAAGTCGAATGCCTTTCCATCGACCGGCGTCTGGTCGATCTTGAAGTCGCCAGTGTGCAGCACGTACCCCATCGGAGTCGAGATCGCGAGTGCCATGCACTGTACGGTGCTATGCGTGACGTGAATGCCCTCTATGCCGAAACAGCCCAGGGACAGATCCTCGCCGGGCTCGATTCCGACCAAGTGCGGGGGCTTGTCAAGGGTGAACTCGGAGAGCTGCTTGCGCACCAGGCCAAGGGTGAACGCACTGCCATAGACCGGGACGTCCAGTTGGGACAGAACGTAGGGGACGGCGCCTATATGATCCTGATGGGCGTGGGTCAGCACGATGCCTCGAACCTTGTCCTTGTTGGCAAGGACGTAGGTCAAGTCAGGGATGATCACGTCGATTCCGGGGCGTTCGGGCCCGGGAAACAAGGTTCCAGCATCAACCAAGATCATGTCGGTGCCGGACTCGAGCACCATCATGTTCATGCCGAACTCGCCCAAACCGCCGAGTGGTATGATTCGGAGTTCTTTGCTCAATTTTCTCTCTACGCTCACTTCCCAAGCTATCACAGAGGGCGGCTGTCCCCGTAATGAGCGGCATGCCGGTGTGCCCGGCTGTCATCGGATCAGAGTTCTTCCGGGGAGATCTCGACTTCCATCCTGAGGAGCGCGGCACCGAGCGTCTTTCCCTGGGCGTCTGCACGCAGCGACAACGTGCCGCCTCCCCCGAGAGCGCCGTGCAACAGGAAGTTGAGCGCTCCGATGTTGGGAAGTTCGAATCGGTCGACCGACCCCGTGCACAGTTCGCCGAAGTGCGCCTTCACTCTGTCGGGAGTGACCTCCCGTCGAAGCACCGGATAGTGGCGGTCATTGATCGCGATCAATCCAACGTTGGCAGTATCGCCCTTGTCACCGGAGCGGACGTGGGCGATCTCGATCAGGCGCACTCGCACGCCCGATTGTACTGCGAGGGGACTGCGTCCGGAATTGACGGTCGCGAGCTGCCCGCCAAGCGGGCTCGCTGCCGTTCAAGACGTCAGCATGCGAAAACCGCTTTCTCCGACACCAAATGCGCGCCCGGCAGACTCGACGCGTGATCGAATCGTGTCGAGCACGTCCGATTGGAATTCCGCGCGGTGCCATTCCTGAAATCCCCGCGCGACGCTGAGTCGCAATGCCTCGGGGCGCGTGGTGGCACCGCTCGGCTTGCCCTCGCGAGTGTGCAACGGGTCCGCGACGACACCGCGGCTCGTCGACTCAAGTGCCAAGTCGGCCAAGCCCGCTGGATCGCATGGCAGTATCGGCGCCAGCGTGCAATGCACCGCGATTCCTGCATCACGCAGCGTCCGCATAGCCTGCACGCGGTCACTCACGGATTCGCAATGAGGCTCGTAGAGGCGGCGAATGTCCTCGCGGTCCGTGGTGATCGAGAAGCTGATCCTGAGCCGAGTGCGCTTTGCAAGTTCTTGCAACAGACCGACGTCGCGTAGCACCATCGCCCCTCTGGTTTGCAGGACGAACACCGCCGGAGGTCTGTCGCAGACTGCCCGCAGAATGCCCGGCATCATTCGCTCCGTCTGCTCTGCGGGTTGGTACGGATCCACCAACGGCGAGCAATAGATCACTTGCGCGGGTCGCAGCTCGCGGTTCAGTAACTCGGCGGCGTTGGCCTTGTAGGTCGTATGACGGCCCCATCGCTGCCAATCCACAGGCTTCAGCCCGCCGTAGACCCTCAGGGTCGGTACGTAGCAGTAGGTGCAACCATAGACGCAGTTGCGAGCCGGATTCAGGGAATGCGTGAAACCGGCCCGGGCGATGAATCCGGTCGTTTGGCTTAGAATCGTCCGCGCGGGGTTCCGGTAGATCGGAACCGAGCGATCTGAACGTTGCCCGGTCGGAATTTCGGCCATGTTCGCGGTCAATCTAGGTGCGGCTCGAACGGCCATTGTAAGCGCGATCTTGAGGGCTTCCTAGAGATTTCGCACAAGCGCCTCGTACCGATGCAAATCGCCTGGAGTGCGGCGGTCGACATTCTGGCTCATAAAGGTCACAATTAGAAAACTGGCCTGTTCATTCGTATGCCTGACCATGATCGACCATCGTCTGTCGCCGCCGTGCATTCTGGCAAGGGGCTGGAGTCTCTGGAATCCGGTGCCAAGGGCGACTCGTTCCGCCAGGTCCTCGCCAAGCCGGTTACCGTCGTCGCAGTTGTCCTCGGACTGGCGATTGTCGGAATCGTCTTCTTCTTGCAGCAGGATCCCGCCGCGCTGACTTTGGGGCTTCCCGAAGCAAAATACGAGCTCCTCCAGAACGAAGGCCTGACGCCAGGAGTGCCCATTGCGATTCAATTGGGACCGCTAACTCTGTTCGAGATCAGCGATCCGATGGCCGGAGGCGCCGGCGCTGGCCGGGCGAAGCAAATCGTGGAGAGTCTCGGCACGGCGGTGACGGAACTGGCAGAAACACCTGGTCGGGTCATAACAATCGACACGGGGACTGACCTGGGCATGCCTAGGATCATCCAGAAAGAGGGTCCGAATGCGGAAGCCTCCCTGGAGATCGTGAGCGTAACGTCGGACGACATGGTCTTGGCGAAGACCGAAAATGCCAAGCTACTGGCACGGATCTGGGCGGAAAGGCTGACCGACAGCCTCCGGCTGCTAATCTTCGGCCAGCCACCGGAGTTTTCCCGTGACACCCGGTTCGGCACCGCTCTCGACACGCTGCACGGCACGGCCGTCCGCGAGAGCGGAGCCCTGACTACAGACGCCTTGATGACGGCGTTCGATCAACTCCCCATCGAACTGCGGGAAGCGCTGACGTCCTTCCCTCCCCTTCCGCCGCCGGTCGAGCCGGAATCAAGCGCCTTGTTGCGCGAGAGGGGCGCCAGCCCCAGCTAAGGCTGCCGCCGGGCCGGTTTGCCAAGCCGGGCAAGCACGGCCCTCTGGGCTAAGTCCAGTTCGGGCAGTCGCATGGCTCGGCAGAGCCCGTACAGCACGCCGACACCCACTGGAACCGTAACCGCTAGCGCCGCGAGGCGGCCGACGAAGGTGCCAGGGCCAATCCAGGACTCGACCAATTCGGCAAGAGTCCAGCAGCAAACTCCCATCACGCTGGATGCGGCGCCGATTCTTAATCCGGCCGCCAGCAGCCGCCGGCCTCCGACGCCTCGGACCCTCGACCGCATGAAGCCGAACAGAAGCACGAAATTGAGGGTCGCTACGAGCGACGTCGAAAGAGCGAGCGCCCAATGCCCAAGTCCGAGGGAATCGATGAAGAACTTGTTCAGGCTGAAATTCAGCAAGATCGACACGACCGACACGGTCATGGGAACTCGCACGTTGTCGAGAGCGTAGAAGGCAGGAGCGAGAACCTTCGACCCCGCGTAGCCAACGAGTCCCAAGCAGTAAAACGACAGCGCGAGCGCCGTCTGCTCGGTGTCGAACGGCGTGAACCGCCCGCGCTCGTAGACGACGCCAACCAGGGGATTGCTCAGGACGAATAGCCCGACCGCTGAAGGAATCGTGAGCAGGAATACCAATCCCAAGGACCTAGAAAGGGTGTCTCGAAAATCATCAATCCGGCCGGCATCCGCGTCTCGCGATATCAAGGGGAGGGTTGCCGATGCCACAGCAATACCGAAGAGGCCCAGCGGCAACTGCATGAAGCGGAACGAGAAGCCCAGCCACGACACCGGGCCGTTGATTATTCCCGCCGAATCGGTGATACGCGACGCAAATACACTGTTGACCATCACGTTGACGTGCACCGCCGCGGCCCCGATAGCAGCCGGGCCCATTAGGCGCAGCACCTGGCGGACTCCCGGGTCCGAGATTCCGATCGTGGGGCGAAACCGAAGCCCGGTCGCGCGTAGGCTGGGTATCTGGCAGGCGTACTGCACGCCGCCACCCAATAGAGTCCCGATGGCCATGCCGACGATGGGTTCGATGCCCAACTCGGGCCCTAGTGCAAACCCGAGGACTAGCCCGGCTACGACCGACGTGATGTTGAAAAAGCCAGACGACAGGGCCGGAACACCGAACTTCCCGTGCGAGTTAAGCACTCCCATCGCCTTGGCTGCGAGCACTATGAGCAGGAGGAAGGGCATCATCACTCTGGTCAGCAGCACCGTGAGTTCCAACTTCCCTTGGATCGCGGCGTAGCCTGGAAAAATCCGGTTCACGAGAAAGGGTGCAAAAACGGCCCCTAGCGAGCAAATCACCGTCACGACCGGCACGAGCAACGTCGTGATGCGATTGGAGAGGGCGTAGGACTCCTCCTTTCCTTGAGAGGAGAGCGCTTGAGAGTAAGTGGTGACGAACGCGGCCGACAGGGCTCCTTCCGCGAGCAAGTCGCGCAGTAGGTTAGGGATGCGGTACGCGGCGAGGAACGCGTCGTATTTCATGCCTGCACCGAACAAACCGGCGAAGACCGTTTCTCGAACAAGCCCGGTAATGCGGCTGAAGAAGACCGCCAAGCTGACGACGCCCGCCTTGCGCACTACCTGGGCGTGAGCGGATTCCGCGTCGGGCACAAATCTTGGTTGCGAACTTGGACGGCTCCCGCTTCGCAGGCTTTCGGGGAGCCGCGTGTCCGGCTACCCGCTAGAGTATCACCCTCCAGCGGGCCAGTTCGCCGTCCTAGAGTTGCGCGAAGATGAAGCCCCAGATGTCTGCCCATTCTTCCACGATCTTGTGCAGCGGCTTGCCGCGCCCGTGGCCCGCAGATTCCTCGTACCGCAGCAGTATGGGCTCACCGCTCGTGTTCGCCGCTTGCAGCCGGGCGACCATCTTGCGGGCGTGCATTGGGTCAACGCGTGAATCGGAATCCGCCGTGTAGATGAGCGTCGCGGGGTATACCATGCCGTCCTCGACGCGGTGATAGGGCGAGTACGCGCGAAGCCACTGGAAATCTTCGGCCCTTTCTGCGGTGCCGTACTCGGACACCCAGAGCTTGGCCATGCGGAACCTGTCGTATCGAAGCATGTCGAGCAAGGGTACGCCAGAAACAGCCGCGCGCCACAGGTCGGGCCTCTGGGTCATAACCGCTCCGACAAGCAGGCCGCCGTTGCTGCGGCCGTGGATAACAAGCCGGTCGGGATCGACCAGGCCTTCGGATTTCAGATATTCTCCAGCAGCGATGAAGTCGTCGAAGACGTTCTGCTTGTTGCCAAGCATCCCGGCCTTGTGCCACTCCTCGCCGTACTCGTTCCCGCCCCTTAGGTTCGCGATGGCCAGCAAATTTCCCGCCTCGATCCATGGGAATATCCAAGTCGAATAGTTGGGTGTCAAGGCGATGTTGAACCCGCCGTATCCGTACAGCAGGCCCGGCACGCTACCATCCGCGGGCGTGCCGTGCTTCGCGATGAGGTACATCGGTATCCGGGTTCCGTCCTTGCTGGGATAGAACACCTGACGTACCTCGAATGCATCGGACTCGACAGGAGAGTCAACCCCTTCCCACAGGGCAGGTTCAGCAGAATCCGCATCCATGCGGTAGATTGCGGGAGCCTGCACGAATGAGCTGAACGAGAAAAACGCCTCGGTGCGCGATGCCTTGGACGAGAAAGCGCCAACGGTGCCGAGTCCGGGAAGCGGCACCTCCCGCTTGTCCGCGCCGTCGAGCGCATAGGAGTGGAGTTCGGAGTGCGCATCGCGCATGCTGCCCACAAACAGCCGGTCTCCAGCCACCGCTGCAAATTCGATCACCGCATCGGACTCAGGAATCACTGTCGTCCAGTTCGCTCGGTCCGGGCGCTTCAGGTCGACTGCGACGACCTTGTACCTAGGAGCATCGGCGTTGGTGAGCAAGTAGAGCGTCCCGTCAACGATTTCGCCCAAGTAGCTGAAGTCGCCGTCGTCGGCGATCACAACCGTGCGTCCCGTCTCGAGATCCCGAACATACAGATGGTTCCGCCCCCAGCCGAGAAACGTGTCCAGCATCAGATATCGTTCGTCGTCGCTGAGGATTCCATCCGGGATGTGCGCCTTCTCTAGGCCATCCCCGAAGATCACTGGATCCTCGTCGTAGTGGCGCCCAAGCTTGTGCAGGTAGACGCGACGGTCGTACAGCTCCTCGCCTGGACCGATGGACTCAACGTCCCTCGGGCGCGAGTAATAGAAGGCGGAACCGTCCTTCAGCCACTGCGGGTTGGCGAAGCGCACCTTCGGGAACTCGTCTTCGAGATCCTCTCCCTTGTCGATGTCCAGGATGTACATCGTGCTGGTCTCAGTGCCTTCGACCGACTTCCCGTACGCCAGCAACTTGCCGTTCTTCGAGGGCACGTACCAATCGATGGTGGTCGTGCCGTCACTGCTCATGCCGTTGGGATCAAGCAGCGCTCGGTTCTCCCCATCGAACCCTTCCCTCATGTACACAACCGGTTGGTCTTGATCCCCGTTCCTGCGCGAGTAGAAATACCTTCCGCCCGCTTCGCGAGGTGTGGAAATCGAACCCGAGGCAAGGATCTCTGCCATCCGCTTGCGAATGCCATCCCGGCTCGCCAGCTGATCCAGATAGTTGCCCGTGTAGGCAACCTGGGCTTCGATCCACCGGCGGGTGTCCGGGCTCTCGCCCTCCTCGAGCCACCGATAGGGGTCCTTAACCGTGACGCCGTGCAGTTCTTCCTCGACCATTCGTACTTCCGTTGGCGGCGGGGGTTCCAGAGAGGGCCCGCCGCAGCCCACGCTCATGATCGCGGCCCACGAGGCCGCCACTGAAATGATCCTCAGTTGCATTCGCCTATGGTAAACCGACCTCCCGCAACGGCTTCGGCATCGGAGAGGCGCCCGGCCGACGGTCTACAGGGGCCGCCAGCGAGGGCGCGGCGAGGACTTCGAAGCGTCGCCGCGACCTGCAGGAATCCTCGCCCCCGTGCTTGGCATCGATGCCAACGCGCCTTGCAGCTTAGTGCGGGCAGACTTCGATGCGTCGTGGGTCTCCGGCAAAGGGCGCGTTTCGAGCGGGTCGGCGCGCACGTCGAATAGTTCTCCATTGCCGTAGAGCTTGTAACGCTTGTCCCGGACGTACAGGACCTCCGGATGCGTGTACGGCGTATTGAACTGATTGGCAAACGGTCGAGGGAAATAGTACGTGTAGAGCCAGTCTCGCGGCTTGCCTTCCATGCCCTGGAGGCGCTCCCAGAAACTGAAGCCGTCGATCCCGTGCTCCGAAGGAAGGTCGAGTCCGGCCGCCTTGGCAAGGGTGGGCAGGAAATCAGCGAAGTCGATCAGATCGTCCAGGACGCGCCCTCCGGCAATCATGCCAGGAGCGTTGACAACCAGAGGGACATGCGTGCCGGCATCGGTCGGGGCGCCTTTGTCTCCGAGAATCTTGCTGCCCTGGAAGTCCGATGCCAACTGGTGATGGGTTCCGTTGTCTGCCGTGAACACGAAGAGCGTGTTGCGAAGAATGCCGAGCTCCGCCAGCTTGTCTTGCAGGCGGCCGACGATGAAGTCGGTGTACTCGACCATGTCGTTGAAATTGCTCTGCTCGTCCTCGGACTGGCGGTCTTCTGAATGGGGCGTGGGGACGAACGGCGAATGAACGAGAATCATCGGATAGTAAACGAAGAACGGCTTCTCCTTGTTGGATTCGATGAAGCTAAGCAAGAAGTCAGTGAAGATGTCCGGGCCGTAGTCGTCTTCTTTCAGATCCATGATCCGTCCGTCGCGTTCCAGGGAAGGGTTCCAGAATCGGCGCCGCCCCGTGTTGCCGGTGTTCCAAAGACAGTAAGTGTCAAATCCGTCGCCTGCGGGGATGCCTGGAGCGTTTTCGCCGCCCTGCAGTTGCCATTTGCCAGCCACTGCGGTCGCGTATCCGGCATCTCGGAAAACGTCCGCGATCGTGTACTGATCGGGGAGGAGCGCACCGAAGTCGGCGTAGTTCCAGACGTTGCTCATGCCGGTCATCAAAGCGACCCTGCTAGGCGTGCAGAGCGGCGTCGAGTAGCAGTTTGTAAATCGCACGCCGCCGTCCGCAAGCTTGTCGATCCGCGGCGTCCGGTACTGGCGGCTGCCGTACGCTCCGAAGCACTCGTAGCCGACGTCATCGGCCATGACCAGGACCAGGTTCGGCGGCCGGCCCGGGTCCTGCGCAAGAAGTGGCGCAAGGAATGCAAGAACTGGTGCGAGCAGAAACCTCATGCGTTCAGCCGAGTATAGGCGACGCGGCCAGGGCGGGGATTGCGCAGAGTGCGCTATTCGTTCGGCCCGTCTTCCGACAGAGGTTCGAGGTCCTCGATCTCACCGAACGTGATGGTCGCCTCGGCTGTGAATTTGCGGTAAAGGCGGAATTCCAGATCGTTCCGAGTCAGAAGGCGGCCGCCTCGCACGAATGTCTGGGCCTTCAGGGGCAACAGGAACGATTCGCCGCTGAGATCGATAAAGTCGAAATCAAGCCGGGAACGCGCTTCCTGCATCGGGAATCCGCTGGGAATGCCCTGTGCTTCCATCAAAATGCGAAGAACGCGACCGGACTCCTTCCCGATGTAAACCAACCCGGTGTATCCCGCCCGGATCACGCGCCTCCCCTCCGGATCCGGACTGTTACTGGAAGTCAGTGTCCAGCTGGACCGTCGCTGAGGAACCTCCAAGTGAAAGACATAGACTGGATGGCCCCGCAGCAGCGAGTGACGGGCCCAGCGGAACTGCGCATTCGTCTCGTCCGCGAACAAACTGTCGAGTATCGTGCCAAATTCGCCGGTACTCGTGGTTCCACCCAAATCGGAGAAGCCCTTGTTCGTAGCCACATCGTTGATGCTGATCGTTTCGTAGTTCTCGTGGCCGTCGTAGTAGCTCAATCGGGTCTTGATCTCATCGTGTTTCAGCCAATCCATCTCGAGGCCCGTCGGGTCGAAGAAGCGACGCGTGACCTGCAGGCACACATAGTTCGGGAGTTCCGCAGTGTAAGCGGTCGCCTGCCGTCGCGCTTCTTCAATGATCCGCCGCTGCTGATCCTCGCTAGGGGGAGGGGGCTGCCGAGGCTTGGCCTTGGCTTGGACATCAGGTTCGGGATCTGGCTCCGGCAGACCGGCGGTGGCCGCCTGCAAAGCCTCGAGAGCCTTCAACGTCCGGGGTCCGATGCCCCATCCGACAAACTCCTCGACGAGGCGATCGGTGAGGGCAAAGCGGACGACCTGCTTGCTGAGATAGTTCGCTACTTCCTTGTCTTTCAGTCTCTGCTCCACCGAGGACTTGATGAACTGGCGAAGCTGGCTGTAGCTGAGCCCCGACTGCGCTAGCAGGGCGACCGCTGCACAGAAAACAATCAGCAGCTTGCTGGCCACGCGCATCGCTCTTATCTTATCCCTCGGCCTTGCTCGGGAGCGATGCATTGACCCGCCTGCGGCTGCGCATCGACGCCGGTCGTTCCTGCGAGGAGAAATGGCCCGTGCGACTATGAGACGGTTGGTTGGGAATGATCCGTTACGAAATCAATGGCGACAACCTTGAGATCGTCAAGATTCGCCTGAGACCGGGTGACGAGATTATCGCCGAGGCCGGCAAGATGATCTACAAGCAGCCCCAGGTGGACTGGCGGACTACCATGCACGGCAAGGGAATCAGCGGCAAGCTCCTTGGCGGCTTGAAGCGCAAGCTAACCGGAGAATCACTTTTCCTGACACATTTCTCGTGCGTCAGCGGTGAAGGAGAGGTTGGGTTCGCCGGCGATTTTCCGGGACGGTTGCGGCCGTTGCACCTGGACGGCGGGCAGTCGATGCTAGTCCAGCGTGACGGGTTCGTGGTGGCTGAGGCTAGCGTGCAGCTTGACATCGCTCTGACCAAGCGCCTTGGCGCGGGATTCTTCGGTGGCGAGGGCTTCATCCTGCAACGGTTGCGGGGCCCCGGCATCGCGTTCATACATGCGGGTGGCGACTTCGCCGAGTTTGACCTTGGGATCGGAGAAACGCTCCAAGTCGACACGGGCTGCCTAGTCTGCTTCGAAGAAACGGTCGACTACAGCATCGGACTGGCCGGGGGAATCGCGACCTCGCTATTCGGGGGAGAAGGGCTATTCCTAGCGACGTTGACGGGCCCCGGAAAGGTCACTCTCCAGACGCTTACGCTGAACAAGCTACGCCGGGAACTTGGAGTCGGACAGCATTCATCGTGATCGCGTCTGCACATCAAACCAGTAGCTACAGCTCGCTGATTGACAAGCGGTTGCACAACCAGATGCAACGAAGCCCTGCAGATTGCCTGCCTGCGGAGGAAGCGCCACTTGTGCGGGGTGGCAACGCGCTCCGCGGCATCGACGCCAATTGGCCGGGCCTAGCGAAGTTCCGCAAGCAGTGGAATCAGGTCAATGCCAAGATCGATCCCCCACTGGAGTGATCTGGGGGCGGGTGCCGGGAAAACTGCTCGGGCCTCGGCCCCAGACGGAAGTCCGGCAGTTACTGCACTTTGACCCTGCTGACGTTCACATGCCGGCTGCGGTTTGCGCACGATCGCATGGATCCCCGGCATATCGGTCAGAAACCAACCGTCAGGCTCGTGTAACCAACATGAGAACGGAAGCCGCGGATACCCGCGATGTTCTCTGAGTAACCGTAGTATTGCCAACCGAAGTTCCACGCGAGGGCGTCTCGTATCGAAACCGAAACCCGGGCCTGCGGGGAGTGGTAGGACATCGGCAGGCTGCTTATCAGATTCGCGCCGTCGGGCGAGAATGTCGATTGCTCGGTGAATAGCGAGCCGAAACCACCACCGGTATCCTTGGTCAAGCTGTGCGCGACGTGCAGCGTCACACGTCTAACCGGACTCGCCCGAATCGCAAAATTCAGGTTGTGTATGCTGCTCGCGTAGACGCTTCGCAATCGTTCGGGTTCGCTGCCAAAATCGAAAAGATTGAGAATTCCAGTCGAGACGTCCATCTTCAGCAAGCTGTATCCCCCGTCGAGGGCAACGCCCGAATCCGGATGCAGCCATGACGCATGGATTCCTTGACTTCTACTCCTCGAACTGTAGGCGAGTAGTTCGGTGGGGTTGTCGTTGGCGCGATTCCTGAAGTAAGCGCTGACCGCCAAGTCCTTGCCGCGCCACCGAACTCGGGCCGACTGGTTGTGGAAGCGCCGCTCGCTCGTCGGAGTAAGCGGACGGTCTGCTCGACCGATCTCAAAGTCGAACGAAGCCCGCACGTTGCGTCCCGGAAGCCACCTCAGCCCGCCTGCGCCGGAGTGAAGTTTGTTGTCGACCGCTTCCAATTCGTTCCCAAACTCGAAATCCGGGAACCGCAACGCGTCGGACGACCTTGCCCTTCGCGTGGAGAACCGATACGCACCATAGAGACTGACTGCCTTGACCAATCGGAAGTTTGCCTCGCTAGCATTCGCAATGCGGCGGATTCCAAGGTGGCTGAATCGCAGGTACTCGTCGCGGTAAAACCCGATCTCGACGAACGACGCGTCTCCGTCAATGCGGGTGTTGTGGAATGCCGTGGTGTTGGTAATCGTCCAGCGCGGCGTCGGTAGAAACACAACCGTGGTCTCGCCGGAACTCTGCTCCCGGCCCGCGTCCCCGACGATGAACGCCTCGCGAAATCCTGCCGCAGTCGTCGCCGAGTCCGGGACGGAAATGTTGTCCATCAGGGTCGAGTTCCGGGTGCCGCTGGCGTAGACGAAGCGGGAGTTGAAGCCGATGACGCGATCCCTTCTGGTTCGCAGGGCGAGAGTCGTAATCGGGGTCCGGCCGTGAAACGGCTGAGACCGGCTGAAGTTCTCCACTAGCTGGATGTTCGAAGTGGCGGACGGAAGGCCGGATGCGTCGGTCTGGACTCCTCCTTCCTCGTAGAAGTCGACGGCATGCGTCGCGGTGAGGGCCAATCCGATGAACTTCGCCGTGAAGCCAGCTCTGTACTGCCTGTTGGACTGGCGGAGGTCAGCCTGGTACCGAAGGTAGTTCCGCGCGTCGAGCACTCCGAAGTTGTCCGTCGTTCCCACGGAAGCGAAACCCGGTCCCGACCGCCCGTTCCTGTCGTACCCCAGCAGGACTTCGAAGCTCGATCCGGGCAGCAGGGTGAGGTCGTGGTTCTGCATAGCCCGCTCCACGGTCAGACCGTGCTCGCCGTGCCATAGCGCGGGCAACCGGTTGTGGTACCTCACCAGCCGATACTGCAGGTCGTACCGGTACAGCCCGTTCTTCTCGGCGCGGATCACATGGGCCTGGTACGGGTCGCCGGCGGCCCCGGAAGAGCGTAGAGAGAACTCGTCTAGGACGCCTCCGTTGCCATCCAAGGAGTTGACGCGGAGGCTGCCTCGAAACAGGCGCAGTCCGTCACCGTAGTTCACGCTGGCCCGATACAGGTCGTGGTCTCCGCCGACATTTGCGAAGCGATAGCCGAAATCGAAGGAGTTCGACACGGTGTAGCCTCCGGCTTCCCGAGAGGCAGCCGGAGCTTCGACCGAATACGTGACTGGCTGCTGGGCCATCGCCAGCGGGCAAAGGAGCAGCGATCCCAGCCAGTGTAGTCTCATCGTCTGAACTTCGGATCCGCATTGGACCCGTGGATGCGCGAGTGACAAAGCACGCAGTCGCGGAACGCAGGGTCGGCCAGGTTGTGAAACCACGGTGTGGGCGGGCGAATGCCGTCCGCCCGCAGGCCGAATCCCATGACGTCGCTATGGCATTCCAAGCACAGCGTAAAGGCCGCCGGACGGTTCAGCAGTCGCGCGTTCGTGCTGCCATGGGGATTGTGGCAAGCCGGGCATCCCTCCAACCGCACTGGAGGATGCTCGTGGACGAAGGGTCCGCGCTTGTCCGAGTGGCACTTCGTGCAAGCGATGTCGTTCCCCAAGCCCTGCGAGACCATCCGAGGAGAGTGCGCCGTCCGCCAAGTTGCGATTGCGGCCCCGTGCGGATTGTGGCAGTCGGTGCAGTCCATCGCGCCCTCGTTAACACGGTGCTTGAAAGGCATGTTGAACCGCGCTTCGATCTCCCGATGGCAGTCGTAGCAGACATGTCGCTGCTCGTCTGCGAGTAGCGGACCCGACTCATGCGGACTGTGGATCGAATGGCAGCTCGTACACCCGACCTCGCCGGTCAGGTGCGCCGACCGGCGGACGTGCAGCTTGCCGAAGTCTTCGCTGTGGCACCGCAGGCAAACCTCCTGCGCCTGGCTAGGCTCGATCTCCGGGAATCTGACGATCTTGCCGTTGTTGGCATCGAACACGTGGAATCCGGCCGGGCCATGGCATCCCTCGCAGCCGGTTCGCTCGGCCGGCCGGTTCGCTTGGGCCACCGACTTGAAATGCGGATTGCTCGGAAAGCCCTCCCAAACGGCCGAGTGGCAGCCTTGGCAGATTTGGCTGCCCAGATACTGCTGGCCCTTGGGCCAGTGCTGTTGGTCGAATGTACGCAGTACGTGGCGATCAGGAGGCCACTCCACCTGCGCATGGGAGCCGAACGGCGCAAGGACGAATGCCAGAACGGCCGCCGCCCTAGCCGCATCGGCCCAAACCGCGCCCGTCCCAGCCCGTACCGAGGTGGCCTGCCCGCGACACTCAGCTCGCGGGCACCGCTCGATATCGACCGGCTCCATCCAGTTCATTGTACATCACTCGATGAAGCGGTCTTACTCAAAATAGGTTTATCTAGCGCTATCCACGACCAGATATACTATATATAGTATTGTGGGTTCCAATACACCCGATCTACGCGCAAAGGCTCAACGCCGTGGCCATCCCATGCGGCCAACCCCTGCGATTCAAATCTGTCGATCCGAGCGCAAGCGACTCGTCGGGATCCGACGCCCGGATCGCGCCGAGATCTGCTATACTGCACCTAGGCCAAGCGGAATCGGAAAAGGAAGGAGACCTGAATCGAGCATGCCACTCGCACCTCAGGCGAAGCAAGAACTGGTCAAAACCTACGGAGTCCACGCACAGGATGTCGGCTCCTCTCAGGTTCAGATAGCGACTTTGACCCATAGCATCGTAGAGCTGACGCAACACCTCAAGACGCACAGGAAGGACTTCTCGTCGCGTCGCGGACTTCTGAAGATGGTAAGCCGGCGTCGGAGCCTGCTCCGTTATCTGAGCAGGAAGAATCCCGGAGAGTACGTAAGGGTCGTCGAGTCGCTAGGTCTCCGCGGCTGATGCAGGACGAATCGAGACCACGCACAAGGCATGGCACCGGCGTCCGTCGCCGGAAACACAGCGCTGTCCCTACGCCTCCTGGACAAGCCAGCAGGCAGTCAGTAGGGTCGAGGCCGCCCGCGCAACGCGGCTCGGTCTAGCGCGATCCGTGGATACCCCCTAGCCGATCTCTCGCGAGGCCGCGGAGAGGCTGCCTGCCGGTTCAGGCGGGAGCCGAAGAAGGATACATCGAAATCATGAAGCACATTGTAGATTTCGAGTTGGACGGGAAGACCGTCTCGCTCGAAACCGGCCGTCTTGCGAAGCAGGCCGGCGGAGCGGTCGTCGTACGTAGCGGCGACACGCAGGTACTTGTCACCGCTACGGCGGCGTCGTCGCCCCGGGAGGGCATCGACTTCTTTCCCCTGACAGTCGACTACAGGGAGTACACGTACTCGGCCGGCCGGTTCCCCGGCGGGTACATCAAGCGCGAGGGCCGCCCCACAGAAAAGGAAACCGTGACGTGCCGCATGATCGACCGGCCGCTGCGACCGCTCTTCCCGGCCGGATTCCGCAACGAAACGCAGATCATCGCGTTCGTCCTTTCGGCCGATCCGGATCACGACCCGAGCGTGTACGCGATGGTCGGTGCGTCAGCGGCAGTCGCAATCTCGGACATTCCGGTTGTCCACACCACCGGGTCCGTTCGTGTCGCGCGCATCGGCGAGGACGAATGGGTCCTCAATCCGAGCTACGAGCAAGTCACCGCCTCGAACGTCCACATCACGGTGGCGGCGGCCAAGGACGGCATCGTGATGGTCGAAGCCGATGCGAACGAAGCCGACGAACGGGCTATGCTCGAAGCCATCCGGCGGGGTCACGAAGGCTGCAAGGAGATCGTCAAGGCGATCGGGGAACTGGTGGAAAAGGCCGGCAAGCCCAAGCGTGACTTCGCTGCTCCGGTTGTCGACCAATCGGTCCGCGACGAGATCGAAGCGAAGTGGGGCGAGCGCGCCGAGGAGGCGCTTGACACGAGCGTTCACCCGAAGCTCGAGAGCTACGCCCTCTTCCGCGCCATCAAGAAGGAAATCAAGGAAGCATACGCGGGCGACGCGGACAAGCTTGCTCAGGCATCGGCCTTCTTCGACCCGTGGCAAGAGAAGATGTTCCGCAAGCAGGTCTTCGATCTCAAGCGACGGCCGGATCATCGCCCTCCAGACGCGATCCGCACGATCACGTGCGAAGTCAGCGAGCTGGCTAGGGCCCATGGGTCGGCCGTATTCACCCGGGGCGAGACGCAGGCGCTCGTGACCACGACGCTCGGCACCAAGACCGACGGCCAGAGGCAGGAGCGCATCGAGGATCCGGCTTTCGAGAAGCGCTTCATGGTCCATTACAATTTCCCGCCGTTCAGCGTTGGGGAAACGGGCTTCATGCGGGGTGCGGGACGGCGCGAGATCGGCCACGGACTGCTCGGCGAACGGGCTCTCACCCCGGTGATTCCAGAACACGAAGAGTTTCCTTACACGATCCGTATCGTCAGCGACATCCTGGAGTCCAACGGCTCCAGCTCGATGGCTACGGTCTGCGGGGGAACGCTGTCGATGATGGACGCCGGCGTGCCGATCAAGGCCCCGGTCGCGGGAATCGCCATGGGCTTGGTGACACAAGACGACGACTTCGTTGTGCTCACCGATATTGCCGGCGCGGAAGACCATTACGGTGACATGGACTTCAAGGTCGCCGGGACCGAGGACGGTATCACCGCCCTCCAGATGGACATCAAGCAGCCCAAGGTGAGCCTCGAGGTACTGGAGACCGCCCTCGAGCAGGCGCGCAAGGCGCGGCTCGAGATCCTGGACAAGATGCTTGACACGCTCGGAGCGCCCCGCAAGGAACTGGCGGAGCACGCTCCGCAGATCACTCAGATCCAAATCCCGGAGAGCAAGATCCGTGATGTGATCGGACCGGGAGGCAAGATCATCAAAGGGCTGCAAGAGGAGACCGGCGCGAAGATCGACGTCGACGACAGTGGCATGGTCAGCGTCGCGTCGTCCGACCGTGCTAAAGGAAAGCTTGCGATCGAACGGATCAAGGCCCTCACTGCATCTCCGGAAGTCGGCAAGGAGTACCTAGGAACCGTCACGAAGATCGCCAACTTCGGCGCGTTCGTCGAGATCTTCCCCGGAACCGAAGGCCTTCTGCACATCAGCGAGATTTCCGAGCAGCGCGTCAGAGAGGTCAGCGACGAGCTAAAGGAAGGCGATCAGGTGCTAGTGAAGTGCCTGGCCCTCGATGGCAACCGGATCAAACTGAGCCGCCGGGCAATCCTGCAAGAGCGTCGCGGTTCATTCGGGGGATCCGAGCGTTCCTCCGGTCGAGACAGGCGCGGCGGTGACCGGCCACCTCGCGAGAGAAGCGAGAGAGGCGGCGGCGACCGGCCGAGTCGCGAACGTTCGGGCCGCGGAAGGCGCTACGGTCGGAGCCCGCGACCGCCTTCCGACGACGGGAGCGACGCGAAGCCGCCTTCGATCGACCCCGCGGACTAGAGCCCGGGATGCCCGCTCGTTTCACGACGGAGGCGGGCATCCCCCAGCCGCTCTTCCAGTATCATCCTCGGGTTGAATCCCTTGATGCGAAGCCGGACAGGATCCGAACCCAGAGCAGCGCGCGGGACCAATCCCACCAGTTCGCTGTCTAGCACGGCCGCTCCGATCCTTGCGGCCTGCGCGCAAACAGCGTCATAGGCGGCATACACCGGAGTCTGATCGAGCTTCGTGAGGTTCATCGAGACCTGGGCGACGCCGACAGACTGGAGGTACATACCCAGCGCCTTGACGCCGGGCAGCCCGCCAGTTGCCTCGCGAACGGATCGAGCGATGAGTCGTGCCTCTCGAGCGTCCTTCCCGGCAATTTGCACGTTGAACGCGGCCATCGCGTCACGGACTCCTATGCAGCACGCACCTGCGGACGGGTGCAACTCGGGACCGCCCACGTCCGGGAGGACATCCCCGCCCCGCACCACGGCGCTCAGCCTCTCGAATCCGAGCGTGCGTACTGTTTCGAGCCTCGTTCGGTTTGCTTGCAGGGCAGCTGCGCCGTAGTAGTAGACAGGGACCCCCAGTTCCCGCCACAATCGCTCTCCTAGATCCCGTGCGGCTTCGACGCACGCCGAGGGAGGCGTGTCTCCGAGCGGCACCAATGGAAGCACGTCAATCGCCCCGACCCGAGGATGGGCGCCCTTGTGGCGGGTCAAGTCGATTTCCTGCACCGCGACAGCGGCCGATGCCATCACGGCCCGCCGGATCGTGGGGAACTGGCCAGCAAACGTGAACACGGACCGGTGATGATCCGGATCGGCATGTCTGTCCAGGAGGTCGACAGCCCCCGCCAGGATCGCCACCTGGAGGCGATCCAGCGATTCCGCGTCGCAACCTTCGGAAAAGTTCGCCACGCACTCAGCCCAGTTCCGCATTCCTCACTCAAAGTCATTGTCGCGCCTGCTAGGTCGAGGTGATTCAATCGGGAGAGCCTCAGGCTCGACACTCCGGTACACTCGAAGCAGGCGAGGAGCGCGATGCGCGAAGCAGTTCCCAAACCACTGGCGGCGGTAACCGCGCTCTGCTTGCTGGCCTCCGTGTACCTAATCTTCTTGTGGGTCCCCACAGAAGCGTCCATGGGGATCGTCCAGCGGATTTTCTACATTCACGTTTCGTCCGCGGCGGTCGCCTTCGGAGGTTTCTTCCTTGGCGGATTCGCAGCGATCGGATACTTGGTGAATCATGCTGGCACGCGGGACGACCTTTCGGTCGCGTGCAACGAGGTGGGTCTGCTGTTCGCTTGCGTGAATCTAGTCACGGGCTGCCTGTGGGCGAAGCCGATCTGGGGGGTGTACTGGGCGTGGGATGCTCGTTTGACCTCGATGCTCCTGCTGGCCCTGATCTACGCCGCCTACCTTATTCTTCGCGAGTCGATCTCCGAGCCGAGCCAGCGCGCCGTTGTCTGCGCAGTCGTGTCAATCTTCGGGATGGTCGACGTCCCGATCGTCTACATGGCGAACCGATGGTGGAGAACTCAGCATCCGGCTCCAGTTCTCGGCGGCGGTGGTTCGCTCGACCCACGCATGACATTCGTGCTTCTCTTCACCATGTTTTCGCTTGCCCTCTTGTACTGGTGTCTCGTGCGCCAGCGGCGGCGAATTGAGGCGCTCCGCAAGATGACTGATGCGTTGCGCCGGGAAGTTCAGTCGCTCGCTTGAATCGAAGGGAGAATGAAGCGGTGGAAGAGAATCTGAAATGGCTGTGGGTGGCGTTCAGTGTCGCGTGGGCTCTACACATTGGCTACGTGGCGCTTCTCTCGGGGCGCACGAAGAAGCTCGAGCAGCAACTGGAGAACCTTAGCGCCCAGCTGAAGGAGCAAGACGCCGACGGATCCTGAGGAAGCGAGCGACAGGCCCCGGCGTACCAAGCCGGGGCGTTGTCAAGGTGGACAAGCGCGGGGATGTCGGTACAGCTGGACTGCAGCACGATCCAGCCGAATTCAAACGGGCCCTCGGAGCGCCATGTGGAAGCTGGGCAGCCAACACTGCCGCCGTTGGCAATCGATGGCCGAATCGCTAGGCGAACACCGAATCCCCGGCAATCCAGACCAACCGCCTTGTTCGACCCAACAAGGATATCTTGGCGGGCGGCCTCGAGGCCTTGATCCAGCGACATCGCTCCCTCGTCGCTACCCACGAGGTTCTCCTCGCGGCGGACGATTCCTCGGCGCACTCTGCCAACGCAGACTCGCTCATCCCGGTAGCTCCGAGTTCCGTGCCATCTTCTTCACCCGCCACTCAACTCGAACGGTCGCGCTGCAACGCCGTTCGCTTGGTTGCCGAGTGTGGACGAATCCACAGGTCCCCCTACCCTTCCAGGTGCTTCGCTGAGACCAAGGTGAGGTCCACGTGGAGGCTGGCTCGACCTCGATCCGCGCTGAGGCTACCGTCGACGGGCTGCTCAGACCTCTTCCGGAATGACCCAGGGGGCTCTATAGTCCCTCTTCAAGAGGGTGCTGGCCCCGAAATTGCCGACGAATCGCTCGTTGTCAGGATCGAACAACAGCTTGTCACCTGTCCTGTAAGAGATGTTCGCCAAGTGGCAGAGCGCAGCGGACAGATGCCCTTCCAGTACGTCGCAATTCAGGTCACTGGTTCGACGGCTCATGACCGCCTTGCGGAAGTTCTCGAAGTGGAGGCCCGTAGTGTCTTCGCGCGTGGCTGCCATGCTCGGCCCGGGAACCCGTTTCTCCCCGAGGTAGGTCTGATAGCCCCTATTCGAAACGGTCAGGAAGCCATCGCTGCCGAAAAACAGCACGCCTATGGTGTGGGCCCCATTGCCCGAGTCCTCAAGCAACCTGCACTCGCCTCCACTAACGAGGCCGCGAACCTCGAACTGCAGCATCCGCTCGCCATAGTCAAAGCTAGCGTGCTGTGTGTTCGGAGTCTCCTGATCGTCGTCGTAGACGTAGTGGCCGCCCGCGGAATATGCGTGTTCCGGCAGGTGGTCGATGCCGAGCCCCCACCTAGCCACGTCCATCTCGTGGACGCCTTGGTTACCGATGTCCCCGTTCCCGAACGCCCAGTGCCAGTGCCAGTTGTAGTGGAAACGGTTCTGCTTGAACTCGTACGGCTGAGCGGGGCCCAGCCAGATGTCGTAGTCCACACCGGGCGGGACAGCACTGACCTGGGTGGAGCCGATAGACTTTCGCCGCTTGAAGCACAGGCCCTTCGCCATATACAACTCGCCTATCACACCTTCGCGGAGTGCCTGGACAGCTTCGATCTTGAACGGCGTAGAACGTGACTGGTGACCGATCTGGACCATCCGCTTATGTTTTCGAGCCGCCTCGACCATCTTGCGGCCTTCCCAGACGTTGTGGCTGGCTGGTTTCTCGCAGTACACGTCCTTGCCAGCCTGAACAGCCCAGATTGTCGAGAGCGCGTGCCAGTGGTTGGTCGTTGCGACCGTCACAACGTCGATGTCCTTGTTGCCGAGCATGTCGCGGAGGTCGCCATATTCTCTCGGCGTTTCCTGCTGGAACTGCTTCGTGAAAGCGACCGCCTTCTCCGCGACGGCTTGGTCGATGTCCACGAGCGCGGCCACCTGCATACCGGGATTCTCGGCGGCTGCTCGGATGTGGGCCTTGCCTCGACCGTTCACTCCGATGACGGCAGTCTGGAGCCGGTCGTTCGCCCCAAGTACACGCGAGTACTGGGCAGCGGTGAGAACTGCGGCGGTTGAGCCGGTCGAGGAGAGGAACTTGCGTCGGTTCATTGGGACTCCTAGGGTGTCCGTCAATGATTGTAGGCCACCTGCCGACAACCGACTACGGCGAGTGCCGGTGTTCCAGTTTCCGACCTGATCCGCGGCTATCCGTTCTTGCCGAGGAAGGGGGATACGCCGAATCGACCTAGTCCAGGGGAACTTCGTAGTAGTTCAGTGCCCATTCACGCATGAAGCGAACCCGCTTCGGTCGGATCCGATACAGCATGAACTCCGGATTGTCGATCGAGCCCAGGAAGCTTCGGAGAAGCGGGTTGCCTTTCCAGATGTCCTGTCTCACCGAGTCTTCCATGATCAGGTCGGCCGTGCCTTCGATACGAACTTGATCGTGCCCGTCGTCCAAGTAGCAGAGTTCAACTGCCGGATTCCCAGCCAATTCCTCTGTCTTGTGAGAGCTTCTGAGCGAGGCAACGTAGACGATGAAGCCATCGATAGCAACCGGCGAGACCGGACGCAGTCTCGGCCGAGTGCCATCGACGCTGGCGAGCATTGGAAATGGCGAGCGCGCCATCGTCGATTGAGCAAGTTCCACCAGCTTCGATGTGTCTACCGCCGCGGCCTTGGGTCTCATGGCCGTAGTGTAACGACGCGCTCGAGCGAGCATCCGGAATCGCTAGCTGCCATATCGGTCTTCCTGTGCTCAGAGACATGACACGTTGGGTGCCCTCAAGTTCGATCCAGCAACTTCGAGAACGCTTGGCGGCTGGAGCTTCTGACTCCGCTAGAGATCGGGGCCGGCGCCCGGACGCCCTGAGGGCTGTGAGCCGCAGAAGCGCTGCGTACCCGGCTCCGGCGCTAGTGCCCAAAGCGGGACTCCGGCAGGCAACTGCGGCACATGACCGGAGGAGTCCCGACAAACGAGAAGAGCCTGTCTCGCGAGCGGACGCGCCAATGCCTTCCGCGACTGCTCGAAGACCTACAATAGGATGCTCGCATGGGCCTGCTGGGGATACTCTTCGCTCTCGGGACGGCCTACGCGCTGTCTTCGAACCGATCTCAGATTCGGCTGAAGACCGTCGCGTGGGGCCTCGGCCTGCAGGTGCTGCTTGCCGTGCTCGTGCTCCGAACGCCGTTCGGGCGCCTCATCGAAGCTTTTGGCCGGGGCTTCAACCGCTTTATCTTGCACGCCGAGGAGGGGACGCGGTTCATTTTCGGAGATCTGGGTGGATCCGAGAACGGAGTCATTTTTGCATTTCAGATTCTTCCCCTCATCGTCCTGGTCTCGAGCATGTCGGCGATCCTCTACCACTTGGGAATCATGCAAAAGGTCGTGGCCGGGCTGGCATTCGTGATGCAGCGGGGCATGCGGGCAAGCGGTGCCGAATCGTTGAATGTAGCCGCGAATATCTTCCTTGGCCAAGCCGAGGCACCGCTCACGATCCGCCCGTATCTGGACAAGATGACGCGTTCCGAGCTGATGACGGTCATGGCCAGCGGGATGGCGACTGTGTCAGGGGCCATGCTCGTCGCTTACGTGCAGATCGGCGGCGCTCGGCCGGAGCACCTTGTAACGGCTGTGGTCATGACAGCGCCCGCCTGCATCATGCTGGCCAAGATATTCGAGCCCGAGACCGCGAGGCCGGAAACGATGGGCCGGCTTCCCAGCCAGTCAGCCGCAGGCGACCGCAACGTGATCGACGCAGCCAGTCGCGGAGCAAGCGAAGGGTTGAATGTCGCTCTCCAGGTGGGTGCGTTGGTACTGGCGTTTGTTGCCATGATCGCCATCATGAACGGCATGCTGGCCGGACTCAAGGGATCGCTCGGCTGGGCTTGGTTCCCGAGCAGTGTCCAAAGCATTCTCGGTCCGGTGATGGCACCCGTGGCATGGCTGCTGGGCGTAGCGTGGCAGGACGCCCCCACTATCGGTAACCTCCTCGGAACGCGCATGGTCCTAAACGAGTTCATCAGCTTCGCCGAGCTAGCAACCATCAAGGACGCTCTCGAGCCTCGCTCGTTTCTCGTAGCCAACTACGCGCTTTGCGGCTTCGCGAACATCGGTTCGGTCGGCATCCTCATCGGTGCGCTCGGAGCGATGCTGCCGAAGCGTCGAGCCGAACTCGCTGCGCTCGGGCTACGGGCGATGCTGGCGGCTACCCTCTCCAACTTCATGACGGCCGCGATTGCCGGCCTAATCGCCTACACGCCGCTTCTCGAATCGTGAGCTCTACGATGCAATTCGATACCCAGCTTCTTCTGCAAATCGTCGCGAGCTTCGTGATTGGCTCGATTCCGTTCTCCATGATCGCGATGTGGGGATCAGGTACAGATATCCGCGACATCGGATCGGGCAATCCAGGCTTTAACAACGTGCTCCGATTCAGCAAGAGGCGCGCCCTGATCGCCTTGATGGGCGATGTAGGCAAGGGTTTTGTTCCGGTCTGGCTGTTCTACTCGCCGGATCAGTTCGTTAACTACGGCTGGCTCTTCGGCATATGCGCGGTGTTTGGCCACTGCTACTCGCCGTGGTTGAAGTTCCAGGGCGGCAAGGGCATCGCGACGTCGGCGGGCGCCATGCTGGGAATCTACCCGCTGCTCGCCGCCGGGGCCATGGGTTTCTTCGTGGTGGTCCGGATTCTGGGCAGCAAGGTCAACCTGAACGAGCGCGGCGCTTCGGCCTCGCTGCTGACGTGGGTGTTCTTCACAGTCCTGACGCACTTGCAATTCGGCATGCCGGACACGAAGTACTCGGCGCTGATGACGGGATTTCTCGTCTGGCGGCACAAGTCCAATGTCCTCAGGATGCTGGGACGCTAGCGAGCGGGTCGCGCGGAGAACACCGCCGCGGTTTGCTATCCTGCCCCTCTCATGGCATCGCAGCCGAACTTCTGGCTCGTCAAGTCGGAGCCCAACGCCTATTCTTGGGAGGACTTGGTCAATGACGGATGGACCTACTGGGACGGGGTCCGAAATTACGAGTCGCGCAACAACATGCGCAAGATGGCCAGAGGCGACCAGCTCCTGTACTACCACTCCGGCAAGGTGATGTCTGTCGTTGGGATCGCCGAGGTCATCCGGGAGCACTACCAAGATCCCACCACCGACGACGCCCGATGGAGTGCCGTCGACATCAAGCCGGTGCAGCCCCTGCCTCGGCCCGTCGCGCTTAGGGAAATCAAAGAGGACTCCCGACTCGCCGAAATGCAGCTTGTACGAAGGGGCCGCCTTTCCGTGACGCCCGTGGCCGAAACCGAATACGGCATTGTCCTAGCTATGGCCGGGCTCGGCTTGGCCGAGCTTTAGAAAGGATCCTCCGTGGAACCTCTAGTCCGCGAAGACACCTGCGAGCGGGAATTAGTGGACGACCAAGCGCCGGCCACCGAATAGCTGGCCGGTCTCCTCGCTCCTCAAGCGCACCTCGACCTGATGGGCAGCTAGTTCTTCGTCTACTGCTCTGGGATAGTAGCCAACCACGTACTCGGTTTGGGCCAGCGTCGAGAGCGAAACCAAGATCTGGCGAATCACCGTGTTGTTTATAACTTCCAGGTCGTAGCTGCGCCCCCCAGTCTTCTCCCCCAGGTCCGCGAAGACTCGCTGGAGAGTCTCCTGCGCGCGCGCATTCGATGACCTCTGGAGTTGCCTTGTTGGCTGCGGTCTCGGAAAGAACTCTACGTCGCTCGGTCGGTCGTTGGCAGGGTTGGGGTGCCGTTCCAGGGTCGCACTGCCGGCCTGGCCCTGCGCGCGCTTGATAATGCGATCATGGCCCAGCACGACGGGATAGATGGGGATTCCGAAAGCATTCGCAGACCGGGCGACCAACGCTGGGTCCAGGTTGGTTGTGCTGAGTCCGTCCGAGAACACAACCATCATCCGCGACACGTTTCCTCCTCGATTTGCGGCATCGCGTGCGGTCTGCATGATCGCTTCGTAGACGCGGCTGCCGCCAGCCTCGGAGGCGAACGACTGGTCCAAAGCCTTCTGGAGCTTCGCAAGGTCGCGCGTCGGCCCGGTGAAGCGCTTCAGATTGTTCGCGAAGCCGTAGACCGAGATCTGCACATCTTTCCTGAGTCCCTTCAGCATCGCACTCCGGATGGTGTTGAAATCGAGCAGCCCGGGCGTCATCACGCTGTAGCTGAAATCGATCAGGAAGATAATCTCGGTCGGGACGGTCCGCTCTTCCGCGGACTCACCTTCCGGCGGGGGCCCCTCGACGAATGCGATGCTCTGCGTCACGCCGTCCTCGAGCAATTCGAACGCCTCCGGTCCCAGCCCGTTCACCGAGGATTTCCTGTGGTAGACATGCAGCGGTACGACTACGAGATTCGATTCCGCCGTGATGATCAGGCCCGGGCCTTCGTCCTCTCCCTCTGGGGCCTGGGCGACGGCAAGCGCCGCCGTCGCGAGAAGTACCAAGAGCAGTTGCGTGTACTTGAGCATTGACGTGCACCTCGATCGTGCCAGAAAAGCCGCCAACCGCCGAAACTTGGCCTTCCCTGCCCGCAAGGCGGCAGGCGCGTGAAGTATAACAAAGCTCCCGGCCGCATGCTCGCGATGACTGCCGCATTGACCTCGTCAAACGTTGCTCTGGGATCCATCGAGGGAGGGTGACAGGGGGCTTCGCGCAGCCCATCATTCCCTCAGATTCCGCGGACGACCAGACTCTGGAGACTCTGTAAACACGGCGGCCGAACCCTGGCTGGGCATTGCGGTAAGATGAATCCGCTAGGGTCAAAGTGCCCACCGATGTCGACCGGCTTGCTCAGACCGGCATGTCTGGGAAGGGCTGAATAACAATAGAGGCAAGCATGACAACCAAAGAACGCGTCACGCGTAGAACATTTCTCTCGGGAGCGGCATCGACGTCGCTCGGGATGACCATCGTCCCGGCGTCGGTGATAGCAAAGCCCGCTCCGAGCGATCGCTTGAACTTCGGGCATATCGGGCTCGGGGGCCGCGGGCGCCGGTTCCTGCGCCCGCTCGCGCATCTAGAGCAGAAGGTCGTTCCGTGGGAAAACCTCGGCGGAGCCGGGGACCGCTACATGCGGCCGGCCCTCTCCACTGCCCTTTGCGACGTGGACTCCAGCCGCCTCGACATGTCCGCGACGATGGTCGGCGGCAAGCCAAGGCTGTTCAAGGATTTCCGCCGCCTGCTCGAGCAGAAGGACCTGGATGCAGTGTTTATCGCTGCCCCGGACCACTGGCATGCGCTAATGACGATCATGGCCTGTCAGGCTGGCAAGGACGTGTACGTCGAGAAGCCTGCTGCCAAGACGGTCGAGGAAGGCCGCGCTATGGTGACTGCTGCGGAGCGGTACGGACGCGTAGTGCAGGTGGGTTCGCAGGGGCGTTCTCAGGAAGCCTCATACTACGCAAAGAATTTCATCAACAACGGCCAGATCGGCACCGTGAGCGAGGTCAAGTGCTGGCACTACGAGAACCCGCGCGGTGACTGGACGCCTGATTCGGAACCGCCATCGAGGCTCGACTACGACACGTGGCTCGGGCCGGCGCGCGAGATCCCTTACAACCAGACGCGGACCCACGGCAGCTTCCGCTGGATGCTCGACTTTGGCGGGGGCCAGATCCGCGATCGGGGCGCACACGTCATGAGCGTCGCCCAGTGGATCATGAATGCAGACAACACCGGGCCAGTCAGCGTCGAGGCAACGGGCGTGCCGCACCGCGGGGGAATCTACGACTCTCCTGAGCACATGACAGTGACATACAAGTACAAGGATCCCGACTGGACGCTTATCTGGGCGCAGCCGGGCGAGCCGTCGCAGGAGTTGGACGCCCGGTACGGAGCTGTGTACTGGGGCGACAAGGGACGGCTTACAGTCACGTACGGCGACCGCAACACCACCGACACCGAACCGCAAGCCAAGGACTACGAGACCCCCTACGGTGGAGTCGAGGTCTTCAAGAGCCCCGGCCACGGGGAGAACTTCGAAGACTGCATTGTGTCGCGCGAGAAGCCAGTCATGGATATCGAGTCGGCGCACCGCGTCTCAGTCCTGTGCATCCTTGGCAATATTTCCTACCGCCTCCAACGCAGGCTCGACTGGGATCCGGTGAACGAGCAGGTGCGGAACGACCAGGAAGCGAACCGGATGCTGAGCCGTCCGGGTCGTGGGCCGTGGCACCTATAGACGGCAAGCGACAGCAGATTTTTCCGGAGCCCAACGAATACGGAACGCAGAGAGAATCAAGCCATGACCAAGCCAAGCACGAGCCGAAACATAGTTTCTCAGTCACGAGCTGTCGCCATTGCCGCGACCGCGCTTTCAGCTTCCGGGGCGGCAGCCGCCGAAGCAGAGGACAAGTTCCTCGAAGGACTCCGTAGCGATGACGAAGACGTCAACTACGAGGCGTGGTCGACCGCCGGCAACATGGATCCCAGCGTCATCCCGGCGGTAAGCGAGCTGCTTACATCCAAGAAGCCGAACGTCCGCAAGGCGGCCGAGGAGTCGCTCAAGAACATCGTGCATTCAGTAGGCAAGGTGATCAATCCGCAAAGTCTCGGCGCCAATACCGGACGGCCGGACGATCCGGGACGGATGGACCGGAGGCAGCAGGTCGTGAGGCAGCTCCGTTCGATCGTGGGCGGCAAGGGACACCTCACCGAAAAGACGACGGCGCTGAGGCACCTGTCGCTTATTGCTACCACCGATGATGTCGACGAGATCAGCACGCACATCCGCGATGCTCAGTTACGAGAGGAAGTGGCGTTCTGCCTGGAACGGATCCCCGGCAAGGCGTCTGAAGAGGCGCTTCTGGCGGCATTGCCGTCCGCTGCGGACGACTTCAAGCCTCGGATCCTCGCCGCACTAGGGCATCGTCGGGCCGATGAAGCGGTCGCGGCATGCGTGGACGCCATGGGATCTCCGGACCCCGCTATCGCCATCGCCGGCATGAGAGCCTGGGGCCGGATCGGAACCTTCACCGGAAGCGAGATCGACTTCCCAGATCGAGACTCTTTGAGCGAATGGCAGGGCATCGACTTCGATGACAGCATGCTTCGATACGCGGACGCGCAAGTAGGAAAGGGCCACCCGGGCGGAGCGGAGTCGATCTACTTCGAGGCGCTCGACCGCGAGGAGGAGCATCTTCAGTGCGCCGCTATCATTGGCCTCGCGAACATAGGGACTGCGAAGGCAGCGGCCGCGATCTTCCCCAAGCTGAACAGCGACCACAGTGTCGTGAGGATCACCGCTCGCCAAGCGTGGTCAAGACTTGCAAGCCCGGACAGCGACGGCTGACGATCTCTTGGGCCGAGCCCTGACCTGTGGTGCTGCCGGTTCGCTCAAACTGGCGCCCGAGAAGTTGCCAACCGAGCCAGGTCGCCTAGGAGACCCTCGGGTTGAGGGTTCGCGATAAACGCGCTGCGAGGGTAGCGAAGCTTGCCGAGTTGCTCCAATCGCAGAACAGAATCAAGGTGCGGGTGACGCCCAAGGCGGCTCGGAACCGGGTTGAAATCGAAGACGGCCCAGACGGCTCAACAACCTTCCGGGTATGGGTGACATCAGCGCCCGAGAAAGGCAAGGCTAACCTTCAAGTCCTCCGTCTCATCGCGGATGAACTCGGCCTGCCGAGATCGCGCCTCGCAATTACTCAAGGCCTCAACGGCCGCGATAAAACTATCAGCTTCCGAATCTAGTCACACGCCCACTCATTGGGAGGCACTCCCTGCCTTGCCGAGCACATTCGGGCTAGCGCTGTACTCTCCACACGTGCCAAGGGGCGACCGCTGGGCTTATCTGGCCGGAGTTGGTTGCGGGGGAGTCGACACCGTGCACCAGGGCGAGCACAACGGGGTCAAGGGAGTCCGGCATATCAACGCGGTCGACGAAGTGACGCAGTACCAGTACGTGGGCATGGTCGAGAACATCTCGGAGTACTCCCTGCTGCCGGTGCTGGAGCGACTGCTGCAGGCGTTCCCCTTTGCCGTCAAGGGCTTCCACTCCGACAACGGCTCAGAGTACATCAACCACACCGTGGCGGCGTTGCTGCGCAAGCTGCACATCGGGGAATTCACCAAATCGCGTCCGCCCCGCAGCAACGACAACGCGCTGTGCGAATCGAAGAACGGCACGACGGTGCGACGGTTCTGGGGCCGCGGCGACATCGCGAAAACCTATGCCGGACGCCTGCACGCGTTCAACCGCGAGATGCTGTCGCCCGACCTGAACTACCCCCGTCCGTGCTTCTTCCCGCACGAGCAGGTCGACGCCCAGGGACGGGCCCGCGAGCGCTATCGCTACGAGGACATTCACACGCCCCTACGAGAAGTTCAAGGCGCTGCCGGACGCAGCGTCCCTGCTGCGGCCTAGGCTGAGCTTCGAGCAGCTTGACGCGGAGGCGCATGCGCGCAGCGACAACCAAGCCGTGGCGCAGTTGTACGCCGCGCGGGAGGCCCTGTTCCTGGAACGGCCCTACGAGCGGATGGCGGTGGCCTGAGGCCTGCCGTTCATGCTAATGTCACATTCGAAAGTGCTCCCGTTTGCAGGCCGGCCGGAACGGCCCCGGCGAGTGCGTTCCGCCACCCCCGAATTTCGTGTCGCCACCGGACGGGGCCGCCCCCCCCCGGCCCAGTGCAGCTCATGCTTATCTTTCTACTGGAAAGGACGGAATAAGACTTGGAATTCTCAGGTGTCCGATCTAATTTACCTGAAGGAGTCCGACACGGTGATGGCCCTGTGCGACCAGTGGTGGATTCCTGACAAGACTGGTCTGCACCGTTCGCGATAATTGTTCTTGCCGCCCTTGTTCGACAGCGAAACGGGTACCGGGCGGATGGTCTGTAGGGATTCCTGGAATCCATTGGACGGTGTTGAAGATTAGGAGGCTGCTTGCTGTGAAGACAGAGCAGAAAATAGAACGCACGCGGCTCATCTTGTTGATACGTTAGAGCAATCCAATTAACATTCGCAGAAGCGATAGGAGGCAAGAATGAAACCCAACGAATCTCGAAGGATTTTTCTTAAGACTATTGCGGCATCCACATGCGTGGCCGGCGCGAGCGGCCTGAGCCTGCAGGCCAGCGCGGCACAGGAAAACACGATTCAAGGTTTCGACGATACCGAAACCACGGTCCAGAATGATTCGGTGTGGCGGCCCGTGTCCGAACGGAAGATACGCGTCGGCATCGCCGGCTATGGAGTCTGCAAGTTCGGGGCGTATTTCGGTTTCCAAGACCATCCCAACGTGGAGGTGGCAGCGGTCACCGACTTGATCCCCGAACGATGCGAAGGCTTGGCCAAGGCATGCCGCTGTGAAAAGACCTACCCGAGCCTTGAGGAGATGGTGAAAGACGATTCGCTGGAAGCGATTTTCGTCGCCACCGACGCGCCCAGCCATGCACAACACTGCATCGATGTTCTTGGGCATGGGAAGCATGTCTGTACCGCGGTACCCGCCGTGTTTGGGTCGCTCGAAGACGCCGACCGTGTCTTCGAGGTGGTGAAGAGAACCGGACTCAAGTACATGATGTTTGAGACTTCGGCTTATCACAGCGAGTGCTATGCCATGCGTGCCCTCTACAATGCGGGCGAATTTGGAAAGATGGTCTATTCGGAGGGCGAGTACTATCACTATATGGCCACGCCCATCGACTCCTACAAGGGATGGCGTGTCGGCCTGCCGCCTCAGTTGTATCCGACTCATTCCAACGCCTACTACACGTGCGTGACCGGAGGAAGCTTTACGGAAGTGTCGTGCATGGGCCTTCCCAGTACCATCCCGCACCTTCAGAAAGAGAACAATGCATTCGGGAACCCCTTCGGCACTGAAATCGCCCTGATGCGCACCAGCGAAGGAGGAATGGCCCGTATGGCCGTGAGTTGGGACACCCCCGGCAACGGGGGCGAACAGGGCCGCGTCCGCGGAGAAAAAGGTTCGATGGATAGCCTAGTCATCTCCCCCGAGCGGAAAGTGGCCAGCCTAAACCTGGCGAAACCGCCGCTACCGCCGTCCGTTGACCCCGGCGGCCACGGTGGTTCCCATGGCTTTCTCATGGACGAGTTCGTCACGGCTATCCTCCAGGACCGCACCCCGCTGGTGAACGTCGCTTGGGCGCTCAACATGTCGGTGGCGGGGGTGGTCTCCCACCAGTCCGCGCTCAATGATGGTGAATTGCTCAAGATCCCCCAATACGCAATCTGAGAAGGTTAGACGCTTCGGCGTGGCGTCAACGTCCACCTCCAGCCCATCGCATGGTCCCCGGCCAACGCCGAAGAAGCGTCGAAGGTCTATCGGAGGGAAGACTGATCTGTTTCGCGGTAGACCGGTGTTCGGGCGCGCTTCGCGCAACGGTATTCCACTTAACCATAGGACAGAGCAGTGAAGAGAATGCACCACGGGGTCAATCCGATCAAATAGAGCTGAGAAGATGAAGATGTTAGCCATGAGAAGACGGAGGAAATGCTTGGGTCTTTGGGTGCTTGGGTGTTTCGTTGCCTGGGCATTTCCATCCGCCGCGCTTGCGGCGGATACGGTGGACGGTGAGACCCCCAACAAACGACCGAATATCCTTCTCATGATCGCGGATGACATGTCGTGGAAGGACTGGGGTATCTACGGCAACACGTTTGCGAAGACGCCTCACATCGACAGGGCGGCGGCGGAAGGGGTCCGGTTCACCAACGCATACAACGCCTCTCCGGTGTGCCATCCCTCCCGGTCGGCTCTATTGACGGGTCAGGACATCTGGCGGCTGCGCGACGCGGCCGTGTTCGGTGGGACCTTGCACAACACCTTCGACACCTATCCGTCGATGCTGAGGGAAGCCGGCTACAAGGTTGCGCACAGCGGAAAGGGCTGGGGGCCAGGCTTCACGGAGCCGGGCGGGTGGACGGTTCCTCCTGCGGGAAAGGTTGCCCGTCTCCCGCAAATTCTCGCCAATGCAGAAGGTGGCGACAGACCATTCTGCTTCTGGTGGGGAACGATCCTGGGTCATCGCGAGTTTGACTACAAGCCGGATGGCCGTGCCTTGGACACGATTGAGGTGCCTACCTACCTGCCGGACACGCGAGCCGTGCGCGAAGACTACGGGGGTTTTTACCAGGAGGTCGAGGCTTTCGATGCGGAAGTTGGCAAGGTGGTGGCGGCGCTCGAGCAGGCCGGCCTGACCGAAGACACGATCCTGATCATCACGTCCGATCACGGGCAGCCCTGGCCGCGGGGCAAGGGTAGCCTTTACGACATGGGGACACGTGTCCCGTTGATCGTCCGATGGCCTGAGAAGATCAAACCGAGCCGGGTGGTGGACGACTTCGTCAACTTTATAGACCTCGCCCCCACGATCGTGGACGCAGCCGGTCTCGCTGCCAGCGAGCAGATGACCGGCAAGAGCCTCATGAAGATTCTCCTTTCCGACCGAAGCGGGGTCATCGAGAAGGGGCGCGATCGGACGCACTTTGCACTCGAAGCCCATCACACGGTCGGGCCTTATCAGGCTTGGCTTGGTTACATGTCCGGTCGGGCGATTCGAACCGACAAGCACCTCTACATCCGCAACTACCCGCGCCAAGGGCATCGCGGCTGGAAACCAGTTCAGAGCGGCCCGACCGTCGGAATCATGCAGAAGGAAATGGCAGCGGACGAAACCGTGAGGCGCAACTATGAATTGTGCTTCGGACTCCGGCCCGAGGAAGAGCTCTACGACGTCAAGGCCGACCCGTATCAGATGTATAACCTAGCCGACGACGCCCGGTCCGCCGAGGTCAAGAAAACCCTGCGAAAGGCCCTGGCGGATTACCTGAGAGCGACGGATGACCCTCGTGCGGCGGGCCGTGGCGGAGTTTTTGCACGCTACCCCATTTGGGCGGGCGGTTCGAAAAGCCAAATGGGTGGTTACAACCGCGCCGGGCAGTTGGAATTGTTTCATCACTCTCGATACGCCCAGTGGATGAACGAAAACCATCCTAATCAATAGCGCAATGACATGGCACGAGCGATCAAATGGCAGGGGCACCGTTTGCCCACAACGTCCTTATCCCTTGCTTGCTGCGAGCGACACACGTCATCCGAAGACCACGTCGTTTCAAATGAACACCGCAGGGGAAGACATCCGGACAGTCCTGGATTTCAGAGCACCCAGATCTTAAGTTGACCATCCATCGGAAACTACGGAAATCAAACCACAGCTTACACCTGGGTGCTGGACTATCTCCGAGCCTGTGCCCGTAACCGCGGAGAGCCCTCGTGAACAAACTAGAGTAACCTGTGCGCTCCCGGTCGTCCTGTCCAGTTGCCCCGCGAAGCAGCACGGACCTCCCACGCGGCCTTCACCGCAAACGCCAAGGGCGGCAATGAGATCGTGGGCCGCTACCTACGCCCCGCACTCACCCTGTGATTGCCTGACAGGGGTAGGGTACGGCCCGATAGCTACGGGGCGACGAATCTCCTGACACTGGTCGGCGTGGCCTGCGGATACTGGTATTTTCTCTAATCTCAAACTGATACTTCTAGTGGTACGAGAATCGTTGATTTCAGTATAAGTCGTTTATTCTCAATGACTTGCAGAGTCCAGTGGTTGCGGGGGAGGGATTTGAACCCTCGACCTTTGGGTTATGAGCCCAACGAGCTACCAGACTGCTCCACCCCGCACTTGAATCGTAACAGGCCTAGGTGCGAGTGTCAAACCGACAACCCTTGCAGGGCCAACGGACAAGGAGTGAATGATTGACGCCCGACTGGGACTCCGGAGAGGGACCTTCCGCTAGCTCAACGGGCTGGCAGCGACGGCCACGAACGGCCTCGGAGGGACTCCCGTCGAACCGATCTGGCATTTCCTTCTCTATGCGTCGACTCGCAGAGATTCCGGGGGAATCCAACCGAGTGCGGAGCTGCGTCCAGAGTGATGCTGGGCCGGCCGTAGACGCTGCTGTTATCGAGCGGATATCCCGGGAGACCCTCCCAAGGTCCGAGTGGCGCATTCCCAATGCCGCGAGGTTTGGTGGACGCGCGGGCGTGCAGTGCAGCATTCGAGGTTCTCACACTTCGCAGCAAGGTATCGCAGTGAACCCTCATGGGGCGATGCGCAGTCGCGCGTCCTGACAGGACCCGGCTGCACCCCCGCCAAGTCATTGCCTGACCTCTTCCCCGCACCGGGCGACGGCAACACAGATGGACTTTCAGTCAGCCATTCGCCACTCGGTAGGCGCCTTCCAACCGGTAGGCGCCGGGGCAGTCATGGGCGGCACACCGCCATCTTCGCGCATCGCTCGGAACGACCTCGCCATCTCCAGCATCGAGCGCCGTCGCTGGGGTTCGCTCGACGCAAGATCAACCTGTTCCAGAGGGTCGTCCGCGAGGTTGAACAGCTCGATTCTCTCGGCAGCAGCCTGGCGACGGGTGGTGCCCGGTGGAGGCGCGTCAGCCGGGTTCTCGCCAAGCACGGGCGGGCCGCTCCTGACAAGCTTCCAATCTCCGTCGATCACAGCGAGTTGCTCGTCCCCGTAGCGCTCGTAGTACGAAAAGAACCGCCTGCCACCAGATTCCTGCCGTCCTCGGATCAAATCGAACATGTCCTCGCCGTCCAGAGGCTCTCCGGGGCCGCCCGCGGCTCCTAATCCCGCAACGCGCTTCAGCGTCGGGAAGATGTCAAGATAGCTGACGAGTCCGTTCACCTTGCGTCCGCCCCCGGGAAGTCCAAGCGGCCACCGCAAGGCTGCGGCGACACGGATTCCGCCTTCGTAAACAGTTCCCTTGCCCGCTCGCAGCGGAGCATTGTCGGCGAGAGCTTGCCCCCCGTTGGCGCTCGCGAACCACACAAGGGTGTCGTCCTCGATCCCGTTGCGCCGCAACGCGTGCAATATCCTTCCGATTGCGTCATCCATCGACGCCACCATTGCCATATAGATCCGGCGGCGCTCGTCATCGACCCCGGAGAACGGCGTTAGCCACTGATCGGGAACTTGCAGAGGGGTGTGCGGGGAGTTGAATGGCACATATAGGAAGAACGGACCGTGACCGGTATGTTGATCGATGAACCGGACCGACTCTGTCGCGATGAGGTCGGTCGAGTACCCCACGTCGTAGTTCGGCTCGAATCCTCAGTGCCAGTCGAGTTCTCCCTCGCGATGATGCGTGTAGTAATCGATGTTTCCGTTGAAGTGGCCAACGAACGATCCGAATCCTTGGTTCAGCGGGTGGAATCGCTGGAAGGCATGGCCGATTTGCCACTTGCCGGCAATCCCGCGATGCCGGTACCCTGCCCTGCCTAGCATTTCAGGCAGAGTCTCCTCAGACGCGGGCACTCCAACTTCGAGAAACGGCCTGCAAACAGCCCTCTGCATGCCGAATCGGATGGGGTAACGGCCTGTCATCAATCCCGCCCTCGTCGGCGAACAGACGGGACAGGCGTAAAACCTGTCCAGTTCGACCCCTTCCGAGGCGATGATGTCAATATTCGGTGTCGGGATTTCCCCGCCGTGATAGCTTACGTCGTTCCAGCCGAGATCGTCTGCAAGGATCAGGACGATATTCGGCCGCGCGAAGGCAAGCGAGTGTCCGAGCAGCAGGAGAAATCCAAGAAATACAGGTCTAGTCACGTTGCAACTTCTGCCTCAATGTATGGGCGGGGTGCCGCCGACAACGCGCCTGCGGACGTAGTCGACGATTTCCGGCGTGCAGTATGACGGTGGCGTCACATTGAATGCCGGCCTCGAATTCAGCAAATCCAAGTCGAAACCAGCCCATTCCGGCTCGGCCCTCTCGGACCGGGGCAGCACGAACGCATCGGCCGATGCAGCAAACCTGCTTGCACTCGCCTTGCAGTCGTCCAAATCGCACTGTAGGACTGACAGATATGCGTCCGGCCTCCAGTGCTCCAAGATGCTGTTTGACTCGAACAGTACGTTGATCCTCCCCTGCAGCCGATACCTGATTGCCGGCATGGCTTCTTGCAACTGGCCAAGAGCCACTCGGACCCACAGCACCTCCGCAGCTCCTGCCAACAGCATCCGTGCCGTGTCGGTCGTGGCGATCAGCCCGTCCTCAACGGTGATTTCGTATGGGCATTGCGGGTCCGCGACAGCGCAGCCGCACGGATGGCCGCTGCGAGAGCAAATACCGTGTCCGAACTGCGTGACCTTCACGGCCGTCCACCTGAGGTCCCGCGTCGCGGAGATGATCGAAACCGCCAGCCCTGTCTTGCCAACGTTCCGGCTGTTCCCTCCGATAACGACGGATCTCATAACGATTCAAGCTCTTCGATCCGTTTGTGGAGTCGCTTGAGTTCGTCAAGCAGGCGAGGCAGTCGACTCACGCGCGCCTGGCTGGCAAGCTGATCGCGTAGCGGGCGCGCCGGGGTGCCCCAGTACGCACCGCCCGGGGCTAGGGTCTTGTCGGGGAGCAGCCCCGTCTGCCCGCCGAGCTGGGCGCGAGCGCCAATCCTCGCCCTGTCGCCTATGCCAGCCTGGCCGCCAAGGACTGCGTAGTCCTCGACGACGACACTCCCTGAAAGGCCAACCTGAGCGGCCATGACGACATGCCGGCCGATCTGGCAGTTATGACCTATATGGACCAAGTTGTCGAGCTTCGTTCCCGATCCAATGCGGGTGTCGTCCAGAGCGCCTCGGTCAATACACGAGCTAGCTCCGATTTCGACGTCGCTGCCGATCTCTACCCCCCCCACCTGGGGGAACTTCTCGTAGTGGTCCGACTCGAAGACCAGTCCAAACCCATCGGCACCCACCACGGTGCCAGCATGCAGAACCACGCGGTCGCCCAGCCGCACGTTGCCGTAGATCTTGGCACCTGGATGCAATCGGCAGTCCCGGCCGAGGACGGCGCCGGAACCTACAAAGACTTGGGCGCCCAGCACCGAACCGCTCCCGATTGAGGCACCGGCTTCAACCACTGCGAACGGGCCCACCGACACACCCTCGCCGACGGCAGCGGTCGGGGCCACGCTAGCGCAGGGATCGACCCCGCCCGGCGGCGCCGGCTCTCTCATAACTGCGCGGAGGGCGCTTGCAAAGGCTCGCCGCGGATGACCGGACCGTATCAGGGTTCGGGCAGGCGCATGCGTCTGCGGGTCGACGATCACGCAACCCGCATTCGTCTTAGGAAGTTCGCGCTGGCCCTGCGTTCGTTCCCAGAAGGCCAGCTGTGACTCGCCAGCCTTTTCCAATGTATGCCCCGAATCCAGCTCCAGACCAGCGTCGCCGACCAAGTCGCCTCCAACCAGAGCAGCGATTTCGCCTGCAGTCATGTGTCGATTCTCGCGGACCTGCGGTCATTTGGAGCCTCTCCGACACCACCAGCCCGTAGGCACTATCCTACAAGGATGGAGATCCACCCGCACCGTCGATTCGGGTTGATGCTGGCAGCGTGGCTTGTGTCAGGCACAGTCCTTTACGGCTGGAGTGATCAGGGGCATCGAATTGTCGCGCTAGCCGCACAGGAGAATCTCAGCGAGAATTCCAAGCGCCGAATCGCCTACCTGATGGGGAAGGGTGTCACGCTGGCTGACGTGTCAACCTGGGCGAATGAGATCGTTGCCGAGCGGCCCGATACGGAGGCATGGCACTCAATCACCGTTCCTCCGGGCGCCGAACACGTCGATCTCAGACGTGATTGTCCGCTTGGCGATTGCATCACTGTTCAGATCCGGAACTGCATCGGAATCGTCCGCCTCTCGATTCGGCCGAGATCAGAAATTGTCGACGCCTTCAAGATGTTGGTCAGTCTTGCGGCTGACATGCACCAGCCGCTACTCAACGGCTATCCGCCGGCCCACGGCAAGGAGGACAGAATCGTATTGCTGGACGGAGTCGAAATGTCGCTCTTCGATGCCTGGGATGGTGGTCTCGTCGCGCGATTGGGGTCAGAGGACGAAGTCCTTGCACGCGTGCGGAGGAGAATCGCGTCAGCCGACACGGCAGCCTGGACCCAAGGGACTTACAAAGCTTGGACGTGGGAGACGCACCGAATCGCAGCAGAAAGGGTCTATCCGTCGATCGACGATCCGGCAGGCAAGACCACCCTGCAGGGGGTCGCGCTCGAGGAAGCGTCGGACGTCGTTGTGGAACTGCTCGCGAAGTCGGCTGTGCGCCTCACCCATATGCTAGAAGTTGCGTGGCCGTAGACTGGCAAGCGGTCGTCTCGCTCGTTCCCGGTACCGTCCAACTCGACCAAGAAAGTCGGGTTGGATTGCTTCCGAGCGGCGCTTCTCTGGCCAGCACGGAGCTCAACTCTCCACGAGTACGATGGAATTCTCGCAAGTCCATCGGCTAGCCCACTGCCTCTTCGCAGAGGAGAAGCGTGGATCGAATCGATGTCCGATTGCGACGATCAGATTGTCGACCCAGTGGCCAGCGGAGAGGTGAACCATTGACACCAGTCGAGACTGCCTCCGAGGCGGTGCAGAGGATACCTAGCGATGCGTCCGTTGCCATCGGCGGTTCAGGTGCCGGCCATGCGGTCCCGGACATACTGCTCCGTTATCTCGGGGAGCGGCACAGCAAGACCGGTTCTCCGACGGGCTTGACGTTGCTCCATCCTTTCGGCGTCGGCGACCAAAAAACGAAGGGCTTACAACAAGCCGCTCTACCGGGCATGTATCGCCGAGTGATTGGCGGGCACTGGTCGATGGCCCCGCGCATGGCGCAACTCGCTGCAGAAAACCGATTCGCCGCCTACTGCCTTCCTGCTGGTGTCATGGTGCAGCTGTTTCATTGCGCCGCCTCCGGCAGTCCGGGCTGGATCTCTCATGCTGGTCTGGACACGTTCGTCGACCCGCGTGTAGAGGGGGGACGTCTCAACTCCAAAGCTACCGAGCAATTGGTCGAGTATTTTGAGCGCGACGGAAAGCCTTGGCTGTTCTACAAGACTATCCCTGTCGATGTCTCGCTGATTCACGCATGGGAAGCCGACCCGCACGGCAATCTGTCGATGCGGCACGAGGCCGGCTTCTGGCACAACTGCGCCTTAGCGCAGGCTGCCAAGGCTTCCGATGGCTTGACCATCGCTGTGGTGCGGAAACTGGTCCCGGAAGGCACGATCGACCCACGATCTGTGCAGGTTCCCGGCTGCTTCGTCGATGTGCTTGTGGTGGACGACGAACACGGCCAGACGTATCAGACCGAATTCGAACCCTCCTACTGCGGCGATGCTCGGATGCCGGAGGACGGGTTCACGGACATGCCATTCGGCCCGCGCAAGGTGATTGCGCGACGAGCCGCGCAAGAACTGACGCCCGGAGCCGTGATCAACGTCGGATTCGGTATCCCCGACGGTGTGATTGACGTGGCCCGGGAACAGGGTATCGCTAGCCAGTTCACTTCGACCATTGAACACGGCCAATTCGGGGGCGTGCCCGCCGGCGGGCTGGACTTCGGTGCCGTTTACAACCCGGACGCGATCCTCGAAACAGGACACATGTTCGACTTCTACCATGGTCGAGGTGTCGACCAGACGTTCCTCGGATTCTTGCAGATCGACGAAGCGGGAAACGTCAACGTCAGCAAGCTCGCATCCCGGATCATAGGGGTCGGCGGCTTTATCGACATCGTCCAAAAGGCGAACAAGGTCGTCTTTTGCGGAACGCTTTCGATCCGTGCGAGGGCGGAAATCCGCAACGGCCGATTGACGTACCTGTCCCATGGAGCACCGAAGTTGGTCGAAACGGTAGCTCAGGTCACGTTCAGCGCCGACTACGCCCGGCGAACCGGCCAGGAAGTGCTCTACGTAACGGAGGCGGCAGTATTCAGGTTGGGACGAGACGGGCTCGTCCTGGAAGAAATCGCACCTGGCGTCGATCTGGAAGAGGATCTTTCGCCGCAGCTGGGATTCGAGCCCCAAATCAGTCCGAACCTGAAGCAGATGCCGTCCGCGATATTCTCGCCGGATCGGTTGCCGGTCAACCACTTCCCGGCGTTTCACGGATAGCGCGCGGAACGACGGGGCTCGGACTCCGCCGGGTGTTCTCGAAGCGCAGCCCGCAGGATCTGGACAGGATCTGACAGGCACGCGAGCGTAGCGCCTTGCTGCTAGGCTTGGACTTGGTCAGGATAGTCAGGAGAGGCACTATGCAAAGCTGGCAGCTCCAAGAAGCGAAGGCGCGATTGAGCGCACTGGTACGTGAGACAGAAGACGGCGGCCCCCAAGTGATCACTGTGAGGGGGCGGCCATGTGCAGTCGTCCTGTCAAAGCGGGACTTCGATCGGCTCAAAGGGCGCAAGCCCTCGCTGGTTCAGTTCCTTCGAGATTCACCTCTGGCGGGCACCGAGCTAGAGTTCGACAGAGACCCGTCTGCGTCGCGCCCGGTCGATCTGTGAGCTACCTAGTCGACACCTGCGCACTGTCGGAACTGGTGAAGCCCCAGCCGTCCCGGAGGGTCTGCGAATGGTTCGAGGCAACGCCGCAAGAGGCATTGTTCGTAAGCGTGCTGACACTCGGAGAGATTCGGAAGGGGGTCGAGAGGATCCCGGACGGGTATCGCCGCAACCGAATCAGTGCATGGCTCGAAACGCAGCTTCCCGCTTGGTTCGATGAGAATCGCGTGCTCCCTGTAGATGTCCATGTTGCGGAGGAATGGGGCCGACTGACCGCGCGCACCAAGCGGACTGTTCCAGCTATCGACGGATTGATTGCCGCTACGGCGCGTTACCATCGCCTCACAGTTGTCACTCGCAATGTGAGTGACTTCTCCGGAGTTGGCGTCGAAGTTGTCAATCCTTGGGACACTTCGGGCCAAGACACCCTCTGCGATTGAGAGCCGTACGGCCGCATGCATGGGATCCTGCGGCAGTTCTTCCGGACACTTCAACAGGGGATGAGGTTCCGTCCATGGCCGGGTGTCGAGGCGGCTGGATTGGGCGCGCTTCGGAGTTCCTCGGATGCCGCAACGCCCCTCGCAGCGAACTATCATGCAGGCAATGCAGCACAGGAGCGATGCCCTTGGGGCGGTCGGAAGCGGCGATCCGGCGTCCCATTCCCGTGCTCTTGGGCGAAACCCGGGCGAGTCAGCCTCGATGCGCCTCTCCCGTCGGTCCGGCGGGCTGACCATTCCGCGGCCCCACCGGCCAGCCGCTATCCGGCCAGATCACTGCAACACGGCTACTCCGGGCAGGACCTTGCCCGCCAGGAATTCCAGCGACGCACCGCCGCCCGTCGAAATGTGTGTGATGTTCTTGCCCACGCCCGCAGCGCGGATGGCCTGCTCGGAATCCCCGCCGCCGACGATGCTTACGCTGTCGATGGACGCCCGCTCCACAGCCCTTGCGACAGCGATCGTGCCAGTTGCAAACGGTGCGAGTTCGAACACCCCCATCGGTCCGTTCCAAACAATCATCTGCGCTCCGCCGATGACGGACTCGTACCGGTCGACCGTCTCTGGGCCGATGTCCAGCCCCATCCAGCCATCGGGAATCCCGCCCGGCACCGTACGCGTCAGCGCTTGTGAGCTGAAGCGCTCCGCGATCACATGATCGCAAGGCAAGAGAATCCTGTCACCGGCGTACGCAAGTAACTCCGCCGCCAATCCGACTTTCTCGGCCTCGACTAGCGACGCGCCAACCCCAATTCCTTGCGCCTTCAGGAACGTATAGGTCATCGCACCCCCGATCAAGACCTTATCCGCCAACCTCAGGAGGTTTCGTATGACGTCGATCTTGCCCGAGATCTTCGCACCGCCGATGATCGCCACGTAAGGGTGCCGGGGAGCCGAGGTCGCCATCGACAGGTACTCAAGTTCCCTCTGCATGAGCAGTCCGGCTGCTCGTTGGGCAGCAAAGTCCGCTACGCCCACCGTCGACGCGTGCGCACGATGCGCCGTCCCGAAAGCGTCGTTCACATAGACGTCCGCCAGCGATGCCAGTTGGCGGGAGAACCCAGACTCATTGGCCTCCTCTTCTGCATGGAACCGCAGGTTCTCCAGCAATAGGACTTGGCCAGCCTCAAGGCGGCCGGCCATGGATTCCGTTTGTGGACCAACGCAGTCGAGGGCCATCTCGACGGACTGCCCGAGCAGATCCGCAAGGCGCCCAGCTACCGGAGCCAAGCTCATCGCCGAGTTTGGCTTGCCCTTCGGTCGCCCCAGATGTGACGCCAGAACGAGCGAGCAGTTCTGTTGGAGAATCGCCCGAACCGTCGGGAGGGCCATCTTGATTCGAGTGTCGCTCGTGATCGATCGGCCGGTCTCATTGTCGAGCGGCACGTTGAAGTCCGCTCGCATCAGCACGCGCTTACCGCCGAGATCCAGTTGATCAAGCGTTCGATAGTCCATCGTCGTACGAAGGCCGGCCTCGTCGGCCGCTATGAGGTTGACTCGGCGTTCAGGCCGCCAGCTTCGACACTAGGTCGACGACGCGATTCGAGTAGCCCCACTCGTTGTCGTACCAAGAGAGGACCTTTACCATGTTGCCTCCGATTACGCGGGTCATCGCCCCGTCGACGATAGACGAGTTCGGGTTGCGCATGAAGTCACTCGAGACGAGCGGCTCTTCCGTATACCCGAGAATCCCATTCAGGCTCCCGGCGGCAGCTCCGCAGAGCGCCTCATTCACCTGCTCCTTGGTGACAGCCTGGCTCAGTTCCGCAACCAGGTCCACGACGGACACGTTCGGGGTCGGCACGCGAATCGAGAATCCATCGCACTTGCCCTTCAGCTCGGGCATCACCAGTCCGATCGCAGCGGCGGCGCCGGTACTCGTCGGGATCATGTTCACCGCTGCCGCCCGTGCGCGTCGCAGGTCGGAGTGCGGCAGGTCCAGCGTCCGCTGGTCATTCGTGTAGCTATGGACCGTCGTCATTGTGGCCTTGACAATGCCGAACTGGTCGTGCAGGACTTTGGCGACTGGCGCGAGGCAGTTCGTAGTGCAGGAAGCGTTCGAGATCACGGTGTGGGACTCGTTGAGCTGGTCGTCGTTTACGCCCAGCACAACAGTGATGTCCTCGCCCTTGGCCGGAGCGGAGACAACCACCCGCTTCACGGTCCCGCCAAGGTGCTTCGCGGCTAGGTCGCGCTTCGTGAAGAGTCCTGTGGATTCGACTACGATCTGGGCTCCGACCGAGTCCCAAGGGATTTGCGCGGGGTCGCGCTCTGAGAAAACGCGGAACTCGTCGTCATCGACTCGGAGCCCATCGTCCGTCGACGACACGTTCGCAGCCAGATTGCCGAGGACCGAGTCGTACTTGAGCAAGTGCGCGAGAGTCTTCTTGTCGGTAATGTCGTTTATCGCGACGATATCGACATCGGGATTGCCCATCTGGGCGCGGTACACGTTCCGTCCGATGCGTCCGAAGCCGTTGATCGCAACTTTCACAGCCATGCTATTCTCACTCTCCTGTCATTGGGGCTTGTGTGAAGTCCCAAGTCAACCATTCCGGTGCTAGGGGTTCGTTACCGGATCGCGTTGGAGTCTGGGCCAAATGCCGTGATAGCGACCTCGACTAGGCCAAGGCCTGTCGTAGAGAATCGCGCTTTTTCGAACACGGCTTACTTTCTGATCATACCGAAACGGCCTGCGCTTGCCGATCGCTCCTCGCCCGGCAGAGTAGCGCCTTCCGGCCATGCCGGTCGCGGCAAGCCGTGGGTGGGTTCCGCTCGCATGCGATAAAGGAACAAATGCGAGCCTATTCGGAATCGATCTTGGAGCGCGCCTCGCGCGTCCGGCTGCTGTTGATGGACTGCGACGGAGTCCTTACGGACGGCACCATTTATTTCCTGCCAGCCCCCGATGGGCGCATAGCCGAGACCAAGGCGTTCGACTGCCACGACGGCATCGCTTTGACCTGGATCCGCCGTGCGGGCCTGGAAACAGGTATCATCACTGGTCGCGGCGGACTTGCAGTACAGGAACGCGCTAGGTCGTCGGGCATGCGGTACCTCATCGAAGGGCGAACCGACAAGCTCGCCTCGTTCAACGAGATCCTAGAGGACGCCGGGCTTGAGGCCTCGAAAGTCGCGTACGTCGGGGACGATATCACCGACCTCCCGTTGCTGCGTCGCGCAGGGCTAGCGGTCGCTCCTGCCAACGCGCGTCCCGAGGTTCGCGAAAGGGTGCACTTAGTCACCGAATCTTGCGGCGGACACGGTGCGATCCGTGATGTGGTGGAGCTCCTCCTGAAGGCACAAGGTCACTGGGAGGAGATGCAAGCCCGCTACGCCGACTAGCGAGCCTCAACCGGCCCGTGTCGTCGATGTCGCTCGCACACGCCACCGAAACACGTTGGCTACTGGGAATCAGATGTGGGCTTCGTCAGAGGCTGAGGCTGTGGCAGCGGCTTTCGTGGCAGCAATTCGTCGCGGTTTGCCGCTTGGTACACGAACGTGGCGACGATTATCGATGCCTGTATCAGGTCTGCGGATTGTGCGCGGTCGTAACCGTCCATGTTCGAGTGATGCGTTCGGGTCTCGTATTCCACTCGATCCTGAATGAACTGGAACCCGGGCAGGCCGATGGCATCGAACGACAAGTGGTCAGTTCCGCCTGTCTTGCGAATGCTGATCGTGGTGGCGTCCATGTCGCGAAACGGGGTGAGCCACTGCTGAAAGATCGGCCGAGCGCGGTCGTTGCCCTGAAGGTAGATCCCGCGAATCTTGCCTGTACCGTTATCTACGTTGAAATAGGCCGAGAACTTAGCATGCTTCTTGGATAGAGCCATTGTCTCGGGAACCCCGAAGTGCTCCTTGACGTAGGCCTCCGATCCCAGCAGGCCCTGCTCTTCCCCGCCCCACAGCGCGATCCGAACCGTCCGCGCCAGCGGCAGGTCCAAGGCTTTCAAGATCCGGACGGCCTCCATCATGACGGCGCAGCCGGCCCCGTTGTCCGTCGCACCGAGGGCCGCTGCCGTGGAGTCGAGGTGCCCGCCGAGCATCACGAGTTCGTCAGCCTTGGCAGCCCCCGGGATTTCGGCAACGACATTGACGGAATCGAGATCGTCCTTGTATATGGTCGTCCGCACCTCGGCTTCGATCATGGCTCCGACGCCCTTGTCGACCAACCGATAGATCCGGTTGTAGTGTTCGGGGGTCAGCGCGATGGAAGGAGGTGGCAGGGCGTCCTCAACGTGGCGGTTGCCGGCACGCGGCGGGAAGACGGTGCCGCCATCGCCGCGTGCGGCCGGGTGGATTACGAGCTTCACGCCTTCAGAGACAAGGAAGGCGTTAAGCTTCGACTGGATCCGCCGCCGCTCCTTCGACCGGAACTCGTCGAACCAGCGCGGTGCCTTGACGAAGAAATTGCGTCTGTCCTCGGGGTCTTCCGGAATCTCCAATTCGGGATCAAGATAGTCGATCGGAGGCGACGCGGGCCGCGCCTTGGCTAGTTCCTGCAGGTCGGAGCTCGAGAAGCGATGCAGGGCGGGCTGGCTTCGTGGGCGGACCTTCTTCGGCTCGCCAATCATCACCAGGGATCCCGAGAGCTTCCCCTTCCATTCAGCGATATATTCATCGACAGCCTGCTCGTCCCGGTTCGGGCGACCGTCCCGATTGATCGGGGCGAGAACCGGTTCGCCGGCAAGCATGCCGTCCGTGGAAGGACTCCACCCTAGCGGTACGCCAACCAGCTGCTCATACTAGGGCGCGGTGAGATGGACTGAGAAATACTCCCTCGACCACCCCTGCCCGAACGGCCCCCACTTCTCGAGACCCGCGTTTTCGAGGCCCCAGCCGTCCATCGTCTCAGCAGCCCACTTCGCCGAGTCCATGAAGCCCTTCGAGTTAGTGATTCTGGGACCGTAGACTTCGACGAGATGGAACAGGTGGTCCATTACCTGGCTGTTCTCGTACGCCTCGTGCTTGATGCGGCTAACGACCTCTAGATCAGGGCTATCGCTCGCAGCGACCGCCGCCGGGAGGACTGCTGCCACGAGTATGCACAAGCGCTTCATTGGATCATGCTAGCAGAGGGCCAACACCTCTCGGACCAGCCCCTCAGGCTCACAAACCTAGAATTACCTAGGCCAAGAGACCACGGCTTGATGTCTACACTCCGGGTGGCAGTCTGCCCCAAGTGCTGCATTCATGCATCGCGCCGACCGTCCCAGCAAGGTGCATCATAGGCGTCGGGATCGACCGAGAATCTGTGGGCCCGTCAGCTTGCGAGGGTCGCCTGCCAGCTGTGCATTCACGGGTTTGCTCAGCTATGTATACCAAGACCATATTTTTTCCGCCAATTCGACATTCCGGAGCGAATTCCGGCAACTGATTCGTGCAATAATGCCCGCGTCAATATAAGGTCGTTCGATGCCGATTCGGAAGCAATTTCTACTAATCTTGTCGGCCGTTGCGGTGGCTGCCGGGCAACAGACCGATCGCGAGACGATGAAGGAGGAGTCGCTGACTCCGGAGCAGTTCCGCGAAGCGCATGCCCCTCTTGTACAACAACGGGGCCCGGGGGGCGACGTATCAGAGATTACCCAGCGCATTGCCGGGCGCACTGGATCGGCCGCGGTCAAGCCTGCGACGCGACGGAATTTCGTCGACGACCACATCTTCGGGAAGATAGAGCGCGACGGGATCCCGCACGCCGCTCCGGCAGGCGATGCCGAATTCCTTCGCCGGGTGCAGCTGGATCTCGTCGGCCGGATCCCAACGCCACGCGAGGTGCGGGAATTCGTCGCCGACAGAGCCCCCGACAAGCGAAGCAACAAGATCGAGGAACTGCTCTCGCGAGAGGCATTTAGCGAAAAGTGGGCCTATTTCTACATGGATCTGTTCCGGGCCAACGGCAAGATGGGCCGCGGCCGCGAGCTGTTCCACTACTGGCTCAAGGAGAACATCCGATCCGACCGTCCGTACGACGAATGGGTGCGGGCAATCATCTCGTCGGCCGGCAAGAGCAGCAACGTGCTCGCCGCCTCGAACGTGATCGCCCGCGAGCATGTCCAAGGCAAGCCGCAACCGGACGACGGCCATGACATGGGCATGGTGCATCAGCTTGACACGCACGACGAGCTGACGGTCCTGTACGGCAAGGCCTTCCTGGGGATCAATCTCTCCTGCATTTCCTGCCACGACGGAGTCAATCACTTGGAGCAGGTGAACGTCTACCTGACGGGCCAGAACCGCAACGACTTCCATCGCCAAGCGGCGTTTCTCGGTGCAACCCGGTATCTCATGTACTGGGAGGACGGCGATGTCAAAGCGAATGAATTCCTTATCGACGACCTTGCGCCGGGCTACGACACTTCGGGCGCCAGCATGCTTCGCATCGCTCGGTGGGGCGGCGACGCATCTCCGAAATTCCTGCTCACGGACGAAGCGCCGCGCGAAGGCGAAAGTCCCCGCGACGCCTTCGCACGGATTCTGACCGCTGATCCACAGTTCGCGAGAGCCACGGCCAACATGTTTTGGAAGCAGCTGATGGGCTACGGAATCGTCGAGCCGCACGACGAATTCGACTTGTCGCGACAGGATCCGGCAAGCGTCCCCGAGGGCTGGCAGCTGCAGCCCACCCATCCCGAACTGCTCGACCAGCTAGCAGCTGAGTTCCGCCAGTCGGACTTCAGCCTGAGGAACCTCTTCCGTACGATCTGCAATTCGAGCGCATATCAGCTCTCGGCGAGCTTTCCTGGCGATTGGCACCCAGACTACACGACCTACTTCCCGCGAAAGTTCGTAAGGATGCTAACCGCGGAGGAATTGCACGACGCCATTGTCGTTTCGACAAGCAGGCCTGGCGAGTTCAAGTTCGGCGGCGACGTGGTCGGCATGGCGATGAAGCTAAGCGAGCCGCAGGGCGACACAGACCTGAAGTACCTGCTGCGAACGTTCGGTCAATCCACCCGACGGAATCCCCCCAAACCCCTGAACGGTTCGCTGCGGCAGCCTCTGGCGCTGATGCGGTCGCCGGTGGTGAGCGAGCGCGTGAAAGCGGAAGGCGACAGCCGCATCCAGCGCCTGCTCGACAGCTATGACGACAACGAGAAGGTGGTCGACGAGATCTTCCTCGCTACGCTGGCGAGATCGCCCTCCGACGACGAGAGGCAAGTCGCCATGGCGGAACTGTCCGATGACCGCACGGGCGGCGCCGAGAACCTGCAATGGGCTTTGATCAACAACGTCGAGTTCTTCTTCAATCACTAGAGAGGCAAGTCGGAGGCGGAACGGATGAAGACGGTAGCTGAGACCTTTGGAACGAGGCGTGATGCGCTCCGGCTCGGCGGGATGGGCCTGGCGGGTGCAGCGGTCGAGGGATTCCTGCCCCGGCGCGTGTCGGCCGGATCGAAGGTCACGCCGCGCGGCAACGCCCGAAACGTTCTCTTCTACGAGATCAACGGCGCAATCAGCCACCTCGAGTCCTGGGACTTCAAGGAGAACGCCGGCACTCCCCGGGACCTGGACGTCACCAGGCACCGCGAAGGCCTGTACCTGTCCGAGAAGCTGTTCCCGAACTTCAAGAGCCACATTGACAAGTTCGCGATCCTGCGCACGCTGCTGAGCCACGAGGAAGTGCATTTCCGCGGGCAGACCTACGTGCAGACGGGCCGACCGCTGAATCTTGCCTTCGCGAGCGAAATACCAGCGATCGGCTCGGTCGTGGCCATGGAACTCGAGCCTCGTCGCCGGCCAAACGACACCTTCCCCACCTACATGTCCTTCAACCTCGAGAAGGCATTCCCCGGGGCCCTCTCTACCGGATTCCTCGATCCCCGCTTTTCGGTGGTCGATATCAATCCGGAGATCGCCGGCCAAGGCTCGTCGCTGAACGAATCGGCACTGGAACTCGTCGAGGAGCGCTGGCGGCTGCTTTCGAAGCTGCGTGACGCGCAACGCGACAGGCTCGCATCGTACGAGCGCCGGATGGCCAGCTACGAGGGCTTCTACGACGCCGCGCACCACCTGCTGTCGGACGACCGCTGGACCCAAGCGTTCGAGATCAGCGACGCGGATCGCGAACGCTACGGCGAAACAGACGTCGCCACGTCGTGCATCTTGGCACGCAACATGCTTGCGACGGACGCCGGCACGCGCTACGTGCATATTTGTCATCCGGGCTGGGATCATCACAAGTACATTTGGGATCACTCCGCCAAGACCAGCCACTACAAGCTTTGCGCGGAGTTCGACCAAGCGTTCTCGACTCTAGTCGGGGACTTGGCCGTGATGCCGTCTCCGACGAATCCACGCAACACTGTGCTCGACGAGACACTGGTTGTCGCGATGAGCGAGTTCGGGCGCACGCCGGGAGCCCTCAATAACATGGCCGGCCGCGACCACTACAACAAGGTCTACCCCGCGCTATTCGCTGGAGCCGGCGTCGAATCGGGCTTGATTCTCGGAGAAACGGATGGCGACGGGGCTCAGTGCCTCGACACCGGATGGCATCGCGGGGAGCAGCCTCGAATCGAGAACATCGTTTCGACCATCTACTCGGCTCTCGGAATCGACTGGTCCAAGAAGGTGCATGACACGCCGTCGAAACGGACCTACGCCTACGTCGACGAACTGGGTGCACCCGGCTGGATTCCGACCGACGAGATCAGTTCAATCTATGGCTAGGCTCTGGGCGCTGGCACTGGCGGCCGTCACTCAGCTCTTCGCCCAGCATGCAGAGGTTGCCCGAATTCCGGAAGGTTCGTTCGTAATGGGCCGCGCCCACGCCCTGCCCGACGACGGACTGAAGTGGGTACCTCACTTGCTCCGCGACGACCGACCAGTTCGCACCGTCAGATTGGCCCCGTTCGATATCGACGTTCATGAAGTTACCAACCGTGAGTACGCCGAGTTCGTTGAAGCGAGCGAGCACGTCAAGGCTCCCCACTACTGGCCTGATGGCAAGCCCCCGCCGGAGAAGCCCGACGAGCCTGTGGCGAACGTCACTTGGGACGAAGCCGCTGCCTACTGCCGCTGGCGGGGAAAGCGCTTGCCCACGGAAGCTGAGTGGGAGAAGGCCTGTCGCGGTCGACTGGAATCGCAGAGGTATCCGTGGGGAGACAAGGAAGCTGACGAGACCCTGGCGCATTTCGATTCGGTCCGAGGGCCTAGAGCAGTTTGCGGGTACGAAACGAACGGGTACGGTTTGTGCGACGTCGCCGGCAATGTCTGGGAGTGGACCGCAGATCTCTATGGCCGGCACTACTACCGGGACGGACCTTCCGAGAATCCGACCGGAGCTGGGGAGGGCCACTACCGGGTACTGCGGGGAGGATCATGGTCAGACGTTCCAAAGTTCCTCACATGCGCTCACCGGAGCTTCGCCCGGCCGGAGGAACGGAGTCCCAACATTGGAATCCGCTGTGCGGGGAGCACGAAGTAACTGTGGCCGGGGCGACATCTCGAGCCACTCCTGGACCGGCTCGGCAACACCCCGGTTGAAGCTAGCTGGACTCGGCTGAAGGCTGGGGACGCCAGCGCTGTCGGTAGCCCAACGGACAACAGTTCGATAGAACTGCTTGACTGACGAGCGGGTGGGCTGCGTCCACGAGACAGGGGCCGGATAGCCGCGGAGAGCCGATTTGCCCCGTCGACCCGTGCGGACGCAATCACCGTGTGTTCTTGCTAGAGTCGACGCTGCGGCACGGGTTTGCCGCGGGAAAGGGCTTACAAGGCTTGGCTGGATCGGAATAGGAGGAATCAATGCGCTCACCAGGATTCGAATCCTCAGACGTTAGTGGCGGCAGATCGCGACGCCTGAGCACCCGATTGGGTAGGGCGGCGGCCGTCATTGCACTAGCGCTCGCTCCGACAGAGGCTCATGCAGCCGTAGAGGGCGAGGCGCAGTTCATTCTGAACACCTTCGCGTTCCTAGTCTGGGGAGCGCTAGTGATGTGGATGGCTGCGGGCTTCACGATGCTCGAAGCTGGCTCGGTCCGTACCAAGAACGCCTCGATGATCTGCCTGAAGAATATCGGCCTGTACTCTATTGCCGGGCTCACTAGTGTCGCGTTAAAACTCGTTGAAAACAAAGGGGTTAAGATATCGTCCGTATTTTCTTCTGTAGTACCGATTCGTAAGTGTCCTGAATTCAATGGGTTAGTCTCACGAGACAGGCCGCGGCGAACTTAGAAAAGTGTAGGATCTCGAGGCGGAACGGCGTCTTGGAACCGGTGGGCTCATTCCAGGCGCGACCTGCCAGGCATCTGCCGGTCGCCGGCCTGTCCTTGGACCCGTGCTCAAGGAACTTGCGGTGCGCGCTGTCGCTGGCCTCCGGACTGGCGGGTGCGGAGGTGCGAATTCCGGTGATATCGACCGCGCGGTCCGAAGGATTTGCAACACCAACCCCGGAAGTCTTCGAACGTTTTGGCTGATTTCACGAGTGTCGGGCTAGAAGTCAAATAGATTCAGTTGGTGAGTGGAAGATTCGGGATCGAGATGGTGTTTCGGTCTTGTAAGTGCCTCCTCTAGTGGAACTTGTTCGAACGGCATGACCGAGAGAATCTGCAGCATGGTGTAGAGCGACACAGTGATTCCAAGCTCCTTGCGGATGATCGCGACGAGGACATAGACCGAGACAGCAATCCAGATTTGCGTCTTGACAGCGTTCTCGGAGGTGCCGAAGAAGCACTGAATCTGGAGATGTTGTTTCAGCCAGCGAAAAAACAGCTCGACCTGCCAAGGGCTCTTGTACAGAGCGCAGACCGTGGCAGCGTCGAGATCCGTGCGGTTGGTGAGGAAGACGAGCCGCTTGCCGGATTCCGGATCCCGGAAGCGGATGCGCCGCAGATGCAGCGGGTAGGTCTTTTTCGTGCGCCGCCCGTCCAGGGCGATCGTCTGGTCGGCCTGGATGCCGCGTTCGCGATCCTTGGGTGCGGAGTAGACGCGATGGTACTTGAGCTTCTTCTTCGCCCGCGTGACGAAGAACGCTCCCGCCTGCTGCAAGTTGTAGAGGCGCCGGAAGTCCACGTACGCCCGGTCCATCACGTAGACCGCGCCGGGTTCCGGGGCGAGCAGGTCCAGCACGTTCACATCGTGAAGCTTGCCGTCCGAGATATGGATGAAGGACGGGATGGATCCTCGTAAGTCCAGTAACGTGTGGAGTTTCACCGCCGCCTTCGTGGCACGGAAGGTCGCCCAGGGGAAGACCGCCAGGCACAGGTCGACGGTGGAGGAGTCGAGCGCGTACACGGTGCTGTCGAGTTCGAGGCCGAGATCCTCGCCGACGTAGAGAGTGCGGGCGCGGGCGATCAGGCGCTGGGCCAGATCCGCGTGTATCCGCCAGTCGCGACGCTCGTTGGCGCGGGCCAGCGTCGAGATATGGACGGGGGAGTCGAAGCCGGCGTGGTAGAGCTTGGCCGGAACGGCTCCCCGGCAAGCGGTCAGGTCCCGCAAGCTCCGGCGCCCGGTCAGCTGGGCGAAGGCCATGGCGCGGAACTGCTGGGTGCAGCTCAGGCTGCGCACGGGGCGGTCGCCATCGTAGCGGTCCACGATCCGCGAGAACGTCTTCCACGGCAGAAACTGCATGACTTGGGAGAAAAGGGTCTGGCCTCGATACATACAGAGACGGTAGGGAAGTCGCGGGACCACGGCGTTGCCGGGGAGTCGGTTCCGTCGACGGTCGGTCCTAGCTTGGCGGAATCAAGTCCCGGACACCCAGAATCTCTCGTAACCAAATGAATAATAGGGACTTATAACTCAATTCCGCGAGCTTAACGCGACACTAGTGTGCCGGGCTGACGTTCTACCTAGTCGGCTACAACCTCATGTACGTCGGCGTCGGCGATGGCGGCTGGCTAGGGACGTTCGGCCTTTTCTATGGTACGTCCGGGGATGAAATCGGGCTCCTCAATGGCCAGGAAGCGGCCGCGGCCGCGGTGATGGGCAACAAATACGCCGTGATGTCGGACTGGTTTTTCCAGATGGTCTTCGTCGCCACCACTGCCTCGATCGTGTCGGGCGCTCTCGCCGAGCGCGTGAAACTATGGTCGTTCTTCGTCTTCATCACGGTCTTGACGACATTCATTTACCCAGTGGTCGGCGCTTGGACCTGGGGTGGCGGATGGCTTAGCGAGATGGGCTTCAAGGACTTCGCCGGGTCGACAATCGTTCACTCAACTGGCGGTTGGGCGGCGCTTGCAGGAGCCATCTTTGTCGGCCCCCGTAGAGGAAAGTTTCGTAATGACGGTAGCGTAAAGGCCACGCCGCCTTCGAACGTGCCGGCCGTGACGCTGGGCGTATTCATCCTCTGGCTAGGCTGGTTTGGGTTCAACGGCGGATCCCAGCTCGCCATGAGCGGAGCAGCCGACGCGGTAGCGGTCGCCAATATCTTCACCAATACAAACCTTGCGGCATCCGCGGGCGTGCTGACAGCCATCCTACTGTCCCGCCCCATTCTGGGCCGCATTGATCTCATGGCCGGCCTGAACGGAACCATCGCCGGACTAGTGGCGATCACCGCCGCGCCAGATGTCATCGATCACTATTGGGCCGTGATCATCGGAGCAGTTGGCGGTGCACTGTGCCTTTTCGCCATGAAGATTCTGGAAAGGCTCAAGATCGACGATGTCGTTGGAGCGGTTCCGGCCCATCTTTTCTGCGGAGTCTGGGGAACGCTGGCGGTTTGCATAGCAGGCGGCGGCAGTATCGGAGTCCAGCTGGTCGGTATCTTATCGGTGGGTATATTCGTGTTCGGCACATCGCTCCTCGTGTGGTTTGTCCTGAGCCGTACAATGGGAGCCCGCGTGTCAGAAAGCGTCGAGGCGCACGGCCAGGATGTGGGGGAACTGGGGATGGAAGCCTACCCCGAGTTTGTCCTCCTGCCAGAGGAGGACTGAGCGAAGCGAACGAGACCAGTCTGTAGCTCATCTTCCCTGGCGGCATGCGGAACAATCCGGCCAGTGTCGGGAGAGGCCTCGATGTTGGGTGAGCCCGCTCGGATCGCTGACGGGCAGCCGGACTGGCAATGCTCGGATCAGCCTCGACTGGATGGTGCCTTGGGCTCTCCCTCAGTGGAATCCTGTATCGGACGCATAGAAACGATCCATAGGGCACTCCTCGACAGACAATTGACCGATTTGCCAGACTTGAACTTGTCCCTTTGCCGCCATCAGATCATCAATTGGCGGGACGGGAGTTCCCATGAAGGTCGCAGTACCCAAGGAAACTAGCAGCGGCGAGCGTCGAGTCGCGCTCGTGCCGAAGGACGCCGCTGCACTCCGCAAGAAGGGTGCGGAAGTCGCCGTTGAAGCAGGCTCGGGCGATGCAGCCTACTTCAACGATGCCGACTACGGCGCCGCAGGCGCGACGCTGGCAAGCCGAGATCAGACTCTGGGCGGGGCCGATCTAGTCCTTACGGTTAACGGAATTTCCGTCGAAGAGGCGACGAAGCTCAAGCCCTCCGCAACGGTCGTCGGATTTCTCGGCCCTATGGACGACCCCGCTGGGATGCAATCCCTAGCAATGGCAGGCCTTTCCCTACTTTCGGTCGAAATGATACCCCGCATCACCCGGGCTCAAGCCATGGACACCCTGAGTTCGATGGCGATGATCGCGGGATACAAGGCCGTCCTGCTCGCCGCGCAGCACGCACCGTGCCTCTTTCCCTTGATGATGACGGCAGCCGGCACGCTCACCCCGGCAAGAGTCTTCGTGATCGGTGCAGGTGTGGCAGGTCTCCAGGCGATTGCTACTGCGCGACGCCTAGGAGCGGTTGTCGAGGGCTATGACATCAGGCCGGAGGTTAAGGAGCAGGTCGAAAGCCTAGGTGCTTCATTCGTGGAACTAGACGTCGGCATGGAAGGTGCAACCGGCACTGGGGGATACGCAGCCGAGCAATCGAGGGAGTACTATCGCCGCCAGCAGGAGGCGCTAGGCGCGCACCTCTCGAGCGTAGACGCGATCATCACGACTGCGGCGGTTCCGGGCCGCAAGGCCCCCATGCTCCTGCCTCGGGAAATAACCGACCGGCTCAGGCCTGGCACTGTCATCGTCGACCTGGCGGCGGAGCGGGGCGGGAACTGCGCTCTGACTGTTGCCGGCGAGGTGGTTACCAGCAACGGAGTGATCGTTGACGGCCCGGTCAACCTCCCGTCGTCGGTTCCGGCGCACGCCAGCCAGATGTACTCGAAGAACATGCTGAACCTAGCGTCCCTGCTCATGACGAACGGCGAGTTTCGACTCGACTTGGAGGACGAGATCGTTCGAGGGGCCCTGGTCGCCCATGGCGGGTCCGTCGTTCACTCCGCCGTCAAGGAAGCACTCGACAAGCTAACCGTACCGGCGTAGCGGAGAGCCTAATGGAAGCCTTACTGATCTCCATCACTGTATTCGTGCTCGCCGTTTTCGTCGGCTTCGAAATCATCACCAAGATCCCGTCGACGCTCCATACACCGCTCATGTCCGGCTCGAATGCGATCTCGGGCATAACGATCGTAGGAGCCCTCGTGGCTGCGGGCACGGGCGAAAGCGATATCGCCAAGTATCTCGGGCTCGGCGCGGTTGTCCTCGCGACCGTCAACGTGGTGGGCGGCTTTCTGATCACCAACCGCATGCTGGCCATGTTCCGGCGGAAGAAATAGTACCGACGATGGACGCCAATCTGATCGACGCGGCTTACTTGGTGGCCGCGGTTCTATTCATACTTGGCCTTAAGGGCCTAACGTCTCCCAGAACCGCCGTGCGGGGCAATCTGCTGGGGGCCATGGGCATGTTGCTGGCGACTTCGGCCACTCTCGTCGACAAGCAGATCGTCAGCTACGAGACGATTGCCCTGGGATTCGCGATCGGAACAGTCATCGGCGCGATCTGGGCCGTGAAGGTGCAGATGACGGCCATGCCCCAGCTGGTAGCAGCCTTCAACGGGTTCGGCGGAGGCGCGTCGGCGCTTGTCGCGGGCGCGGCGGTCTTGATGCCAGGTGCGATGGTCAGCGTCCCCGAGATGCAGGTCCACGTTTCCAGCGCGCTGTCCGCGTTTATCGGATCCGCCACTCTGAGCGGCAGCTTGATTGCCTGGGCCAAGCTCCAAGGCGTCCTCTATTGGCAGCCGCGAGGACTGACGCTGCAAGTCCTCAGTTCGGGTTCCGCGCTTGCAGGCGTTGCTCTCGGGGCATACTACGTGATCGACAGCGACGCGATGTGGGCATTCGGCGGCCTGTGCGTGGCAGCGCTCTTCTACGGGCTACTTCTCACCGTTGGCGTCGGCGGCGCGGATATGCCAGTCATCATCGCGCTGCTGAATTCTTGCTCCGGCCTTGCGGCCGCCGCCACGGGGTTCGTTCTGGGCAACAACGTCCTGATCATTTCCGGATCCCTCGTGGGCGCGTCAGGGTTCATCCTCACGCAGATCATGTGCAAGGCGATGAACCGGTCGCTTTGGGACGTGCTGCGCGGAGACCTGGGAGAAGCCGCTGCAAGCCGGCCCGAGGAGGACGTCTACTCGGGACGGGTCAAGAGTACGAGCCCCGAGGAGGCCGCCCTCCTGTTCGAGACGGCACGCATCGTCACCGTGGTACCGGGCTATGGCATGGCCGTTGCCCAGGCGCAGCACGCGGTGAGAGACTTCGCGAACCTGATCGAGGCACGCGGCGGGGAGGTTCGCTACGCGATCCATCCAGTGGCAGGCAGGATGCCCGGGCACATGAACGTCCTGCTCGCGGAGGCCGACGTGCCGTACGACAGGCTCTATGACATGGACACGATCAACCCGCTGTTCGCCGAGACCGACGTAGCCATCGTCCTCGGCGCCAACGACGTAGTCAACCCGTCCGCTCGCGACGAACCGGGCAGCCCAATCTATGGAATGCCCATTCTGGACGTCGACAAGTCCCAAATCGTCCTCGTTGTCAAGCGAAGCCTGAGCCCCGGATTCGCGGGAATCCCGAACTTGCTGTTCACGCACGACAATACTCTGATGCTCTTCGCGGACGCAAAGAAAGCGCTGCAAGACCTAAGCCGGGAATTGCGGGACCTGTAGTACCGCCGGAGGGAACGATCTGCCCTTGCAGGAGAGCGGGCACCCTGTTCCGCCCCCAAGCAAGCCCGTCCCGCCCTGTAACAACCGGGCACCTCGCGGTCGTACGAATTGGCGCGACGAGCAGCCCGCCACGAATCGAGTTCGCCCGAGTCGCAGCGGCGACGATGCAGCCGGACCCCATGGAGCCGGGCTGAGTCCCCGCTATTGACGGCCTAATTGATCAGAATCAATCGCCTTTGCGGTTCGTGCAGTCGTTCCGCGCCTCGCGTCGTGATCACGACATCTTCCTCGAGGCCGATATGAATCTCTCCCATGTCCTCGTACGGCGCGTACAGGATCGGCTCGACTGCGAACGTCTGGCCCTCCTCCATCTTCAAGAACACGGTCGTGCCGTACCGCTCCGGCCAGTCGGGGCAAATCAAGGGACCGACATCATGCACCACGAATCCTATCGGATGCCCGGTCCCGTGGGGCGGTCCCTCGTAGCCGGCCTCCGTGAGAGCCTTCCTAGCGATCGCATCGATCTCGACCCCGGTAACACCCGGCTTCATCGCGGCGATCTGCATGTCGGCGGCACGCCTCGCGGTGTTCCACATCTTCCGGATTTGCTCCGGCGCTTCGTTCTCGCCCGTACGCAAGACGTAAGCGGTTCGCTGAATATCGGTCGAATATCCCCTTAGGGTGATGCCGAAGTCGATCCGCACCAAGTCGCCCCGATTGATCAACCGACTGCTCGGATCGGCATGGCCTCGCGAAGGTCCGGTGACAACACTCATAAACGGCACGGTGGCTCCGAGCATCGCCGTGCGACCGCGAAGGTATTGGCCGACATCGCGCTCCGTCGTAACGCCCGGAGTAATGACGACCCGAGACAGCGCATCGCGTATCAAGACGTCCGTGTGGCGGGCGGCCTCCCGGAGGATCTCGACCTCGTGTGGCAGGCGGCGCCCTCGGAACGAAGCGACCAGCGGTTCCGACGAAACGAACCTAGCAGCGATCTCCTCTCCCAAGACTTCTTCGAGATAAGCTCGCATCCCTGCTGTCAGGCCATCGGCAATCGGCATGTCGCGTGATGTGTTGACTGCGATGCGCGCGGGATCCACATCGTCAACAAAGCTCTTGAGGTGGGGCTTGATCCCCTCGCTCTTGTAACTGATGACCTCGTCGTAGATGCTAGTCTCCTCGAGCGGGGTGACATCGTAGCTTGCGGCGATCGCAGTCTTCCGGAACCGGCCGTTCGCTCGGTCAAACAACAGAGCCATTCGGGCCACCGCGTCGCCGCCGCCGAAGTCTTCCGCTAGCGGATCTTTCGACTCCTCCCGCGTAAACACGATCCACAGGTCGACATCGTGGGTCTCCATCGCTCGCGGCAGCAGCTTCTCGACTCGCTCCCGCAGGACCGCAAGATCGGCGCTCCAGCACGGAAGCGTGCACGCAAGGACGAGAAGAGAGATCAGTCGTGACATTCGCGAACCGCTATTGAAGGAATACCACGCGTACTGCTTCCCGACGGGTGAGCGACGGGCCACGACGGGAGGCTATTCGAGCTACGTTACGCTAGCAATGTGTCTTCGCTCGTTGCAAGGGACCGATCGTGCATCTGGCATCCCTTCACCCAGATGCAGACCGCGCCGGATCCCCTGCCCATTGTGGGAGGCGACGGGCCATACCTGATCACGGAGGACGGAAGGCGCATCCTGGACGGGATTTCGTCGTGGTGGGTGAATGTGCACGGCCATTGCAACTCTCGTGTTGGCCAAGCGCTGGCCGACCAGGCCGGGCGCCTCGAGCATGTCATGTTCGCTGGCTGCACTCATCCGCCTGCTGTTGACCTCGCCGAGAGGCTGGTTGCGCAACTCCCTTCGAGGCTCACCCGAGTCTTCTTTTCCGACAACGGCTCGACGGCAGTCGAAGTGGCGCTCAAGATGGCGTACCAGTACTGGACGAACCGAGGTGAGCCGCAGCGCCACACGTTCCTAGCACTCGAACACGCCTATCACGGGGACACGGTTGGTGCGATGTCGGCTAGCCACGAATCGATGTTTACGTCGAGCTATGCCCCGCTCCTCTTTCGTGTGGAGCGTGTCTCCGTACCGCAGGACTATCTCGCATCAATGGACCCGTCGCGGGACGGCGGCGCGACCGAGTCCCTCGACGCAATCGAATCACTGCTGGAGAGACGCTGCTCGGACATCGCCGCAGTCATCGTCGAGCCGATGCTGCAGGCGGCCGGAGGGATGCTTGTCTGGAAGCCCGAGTTCTTGCGACGCCTGCGGGAACTCTGCGACAGCTTCGGACTGCTGCTCATCGCCGACGAGGTGTTGACTGGCTTCGGCCGGACCGGCCCCATGTTCGCGTGCGAACACGGCCCGGTGGAGCCAGACCTGATCTGCCTGTCGAAGGGCCTGACTTGCGGATACCTGCCGCTCGCGGTCACGGTGGCGTCCGACGAGGTCTATGAGGCGTTCCTAAGCGACGACCGTCGAAAGACGTTCTTCCACGGACACTCGTTCACTGCCAATCCGCTTGGTTGTGCCGTCGCCTTGGCCGGTCTCGACATCTTCTCCGAAGACAAGGTCCTGGATCGAATCCAAGGCATCTCATCGAAGATGCGCTCCAGGCTGGAGAGATTCGTCGGTCTCGACTACGTGCGTGACGTCCGTCAGATCGGCGACGTAGGCATTGTGGAATTCGAGACCGGCGGCGAGGGCTACCTATCGGGCTTAGGCCCTCGCATGGGGGCAGAATTCCTGAAGCGAGACCTGCTCTTGCGCCCGAACGGGGACTTGCTCTATTTCATGCCCCCGTATGTCGTGAGCGACGAGCAAATCGACTGGGTCTTTGACCAGATCGAGGAAGTGGCTTTCTCGCTCATGCGGAAAGCCGGTTGACGCCAGCGAACCGAGGGCTAGGAATCGTCAGACTCAACCGCGGGGCCTGGAGCTCGGTGCCGGAACATGGAAAGACGACTGCTGCCTATCTTGACAACCCTTACCTTCCACAACGAGCCGAAGCTCTGGGCCAGCTCCAGCTGCTTGCCGTGCTGAGCGACCACCCAGTCCGCTCGCTGGGTCGATAGCGCACTCAACGTGACCTGGTATTCGCGGTGGGCGTCGTACGGCGGCCCTAGGAAGAAGATGTCGGCAGTGATCTCTCTGACCGCTTCCTGGACCGTCTTTGCTCGAACATCCGACTGCCCTTGCACTCCGAGCGTCGCTAGGTTGCGCCGAAGGACTTGCAGAGCTCGGGCGTCGGACTCGACGAACACGGCACGCTGGGCACCCCTGCTGAGAGCCTCGATGCCTACTGAGCCCGTTCCGGCGTACAGGTCGGCAAAAACTCGCCCTGCGACCTGCCCCTGAAGGATATCGAACAGCGTCTGGCGCATGCGCCCAAGAATTGGACGCGTCGAAGTGCCCTCTACCGAGGACAGACCGCGACGACGGAACTTACCGGCAATGACTCGCATGTCTCGACAGTGGCGCAAGCGGGTCGGATCCCGCGCGGACGAATCCCTTCACGATGGCCGCTAGGCATGCCCTTCGGCCGGCCGCGAAGCCGAGAGCGCTCGCTCCACAATCTGCTCGACAGCCTCTCTGCCCCGGTGGCGAGCATCCTCGAAGTGCGCGTTCCGAGCAGCTCGACCAAGCGGTGTGCCTTCACAGAACCAATGCTCCAAGCCGCGACCGACAACATACGTTCCAGCGAACGCAATCAAGCCTTTCGGAACCAAGCCGGCTCCCGCAGGCATCTTGGAGACTAGCTGGCGAGCGATCGCTCGCCAGCCGAGAGCGACACCCGCGATTGATCCGATCTTGACGCTCTGCCTGTCAAAACCCACCTCGTAGCCGTGGGCCGCAGCCATCAGGAAGGAGAGGCGGATCTGGTTCACCGTGAGAAACGCGGTGTCCGAGGCGAACTCGCCTACGGCCCACGGCAGCGATAGGACTGTTGGGACGATATTGGGCAGCGACGTGGCAATGGTGAAGAGAGCATTTTCCTTCGCAATCTTCCAGATCAGCCGTTCGCTCACCATCGAGCGAAAACCGGAGAAGTTGCACGCGAGCTGCAGCCATTCGTCTTCGTGCTCGTCCAACAGCTCCGAGGCGGAGTCCTTCGGATTGGTGCGATCAAACGCATAAAAGTGCTCCGGATGCGGTATGCCACGCTCGGCGAAGCCGACCGAAACCTTGCTGAAGTCTTCCTCACGCGCAATCCGAACAATCTCGTGCTCTCCGATCTGGCTCGGCTGAGGACTCAGGAAGTCCCGGATGTCGTCTACGCAGTCCTCGTTGGCGGCCAGCACGCCGAACATAGCCGGGCGCGTGACCATGGCACGCACTGCTTCCGGATTGAGGTTCCGAACAGCGGTTCGGACTTGGCGAATGATCGGCATTGAATCGGAAATTCAATTATAGGGGCGGCTTCGTGCACCTTCAGGCCAAGGAATATCACAAGGAATCCTGCTAGCCTGAACGGCAGGATCCGGCATTCGATTCGATCATCTCGACGATCCCGGAGGAGCCGATCAGGTTGAGCGTAGGCACATCCCAAGGAATCCGCCGAGTCGCGCTGCCGCGAGACGAAGACGAGGCCCCAGAACGCTGCATTCTAGTGGGCTTGGACATCCGGAAGCAAAGGACCGGGAATCCCGTTCTCACCGAGAGCCTGACTGCCGAGGAGTCGATGGCCGAGCTTGCAGACCTCGCCGCAGGGGCGGGCGCGGAGGTGCTAGGCCACTACATCCAAGTCCGCGGCCGGCCCGTCCCGGCTACGCTCCTGGGAGCCGGAAAAGTGCGCGAGATCGAAGCTTGGGCCGCCGAAGACACATGTGACTTCGTGCTATTCGACCACGACCTCACCGCCTCGCAGCACCGGAATCTCGAGCGCGAGCTCAAACGTCCGGTCCTTGATCGCACCCAACTGATTCTCGATATCTTCGCGAAGCACGCCCGGTCACGCGAGGGTCGACTGCAGGTCGAACTCGCGCAGCTCGACTACATGCTCCCGCGACTCGCAGGCCAAGGCGCAGCGATGTCGCGACTCGGCGGCGGCATCGGCACTCGAGGACCCGGCGAAACGCAGTTGGAGAGCGACCGTCGCAAGATCCGAAGACGCATCGTCAAGCTTCGCTCGGATCTCCACAAGGTTCGTGCGACGAGGCGCTTGCAACGGGCGAAGCGAACCTCCGTTCCGATTCCAACCGTCGCTCTTTGCGGATACACCAACGCAGGCAAGTCAACGCTCTTCAATGCGCTAACGCGTGCGAACGTGCTTGCGGACTCCAGGCTCTTCGCGACGCTAGATCCCACCCTGCGAAAGCTGCGGCTGCCTTCGAACCGCACGGCTCTGCTGTCCGACACAGTAGGATTCATCCGCAACCTGCCGCCATCCCTGATTCAGGCGTTTCAGGCAACGCTGGAAGAGGTGACCGAAGCCACTCTAATCATCCACGTCCTGGACGTGACCGCGGACAGCCGAAGATTGCATCGGGAAGAAGTGGACCGGGTTCTTGAGGAACTCGGCGCCCGCGAGACGCCGCAGCTACTGGTACTGAACAAATGCGACCTCCTGGATGGCGACGCATGTGACCGGGAAACCGAGCGTGAGCGATTCGGGACTTCAGCGGCTGGTTTCGTAGGCGTTTCGGCGAAGACTGGGAACGGCTTGGACCGACTGGTGGATACCATCGACGAGATCCTAGCCAGAAGGTTCCTCGTGCGGAAGCGGTTCCGGCTGCCGTACGACCAGGGTCGCATCCTTGCGATGCTCTACCGACAGGCACGAATCTTGGATCGTCACGACGGTGACGCGGCGATAGATCTCGATGTTGAACTGACGCCTAGGCTCGCGAACCGGCTGGATCAGTATTGCTGTAGGGATGGGTGAATCGCAAGTCGGTCCGCTTGCGTCGATCTGAAGCCACGATTTCCCTCAAGCAGAAGTTCCAGTTCCGGCCGGTGAGGTAGTCGGAACAGGATCGTTCCGCTCGCGGTGAACGTACCGAGAGTGAGTCAGAACGGCGGGTTATCAGAGAATGGAATTCGAGATTTGGGAGGGACAGTGCGATCATTTGTCTCGACACACTCGCCAACATCAGCACAATTGTGTTCGTAATTATCCGACTCCACAACTACCAGTTTAGGGAATTATATTGCGCCAGGGCAAGCCCTGGCAAGGAGGATGCGATGAGTTGAAACCTTGCACCGCGAGCCAGCAGGTTCGACACCTGCCCGGTAAAGGCGCAGTCCGCCAGCCGGGAGCGAGTGTTGCATGGCGTGCGGCAACGTACTGTCATGAAGCGTACACAGCGGGTGGTGAAGCGACGCTATTGAGCCTCGAAATCCTCAATGTCGACGCCTTCGTTTTTATAATTGCGGGGGCAGCACCGGAAGCGCCGTTACAGGCGAGGCGCTGGCGGGTCGTCCGGGGTCAGAGAACGTTTGCATAGCCACAGGATGGCTCGCCGGGGAACCTGGGAGGCCCCGTATCTGTCCACGCACGAAGGCCGGAACACGGACCACTGGCCAAAACAAAGGGTCCGGGCCCGCCCCTGCCTGCGGGGGACCGGGAGCGAAGCAGCAGGCAAAGCGTGGTACCGGCTGGCGAATCAATAAGCCGAAGGGAAGCAGTGCGGGGAGTCGTAACGCCTGCATAGTACTGAGGACGGCGGGGAACCGGGGCCGCCGGGACCCGTCCGAGGAAAGGGGGGCGTCTCGTGAACAGAGCCATGGGAGGGAAACGCGCCGGAAACGATGAGTTCCGATACCGCGTGCACGCAACGAGCATGGATAGCCGCCAAGGCGCGGGAGCGTTATGCTCCGTGCGCGAATCTGTCACGGGAAGAACCGAGTGCGTTAGACGCGCACGCTCGGGTCTGTGGGAAATGTTCAGCTGAACATTTCCCACATAATGTGGAGTTTCCAGTAATGTGCAGTTGCTTCTGTAAGCCCATGCAATAGTTCGTTGTCCTCGATTTTTACTACACATTGCTGAGATCGTGACACGGGTGCCTCGGCGGCACCGTTTCCCGACCAAGGAGGTCACGGCATTGACTTGTTTCCGCGGGCCCATGCCCGCTTCCTGAATCTGCCGCTGCTCGGCGGTTTCCTGACGAGGATCTGGCCCAGTGGCTGGCAGCCAAGGGGTTTGCTCCCGCAGCGATCCGCCGGCGTATCTGGAAGGCACCCGTGCTCGAACAGATGCTGGCCTCGCTCGCAATCCGCAATCTCGGTGAGCTTTCGCAAGAGCAGTTCCTCTCGCTGGCTCCCCGCCCGGCACGCAACCAGCCCGACCTGTCTGCGCTCGTGCGGTCCATGGCCGCCTTCCTCGCTGGCAGCAGCCTGTGGCGGGTTGTGGATCCAACCCCCAGCGAACTCCTCGTCCGTGCCTATCTCGAGTTCCTCCGGCAGGTGCGCGGCCTCGCCGACTCGACAACCCGCCATCATCGGCGCACGGCCCTCGGACTACTCACCTTCCTCGGCTTCGACGACCGCCCCCAGCTGCTCAAGACGCTCTCCGCGCAGCCCATCGAAGCGTTCGCCCTGCACCATGCTGCGACCCTCGGGCGCGGCAGCCTGCAGCACCTTGTCGCCCAACTCCGCTGCTTCCTGCGCTTCCTCGCCGGCCGCGGCGACGTGCCGACTGGCCTCGACGCCTGGCTCGACACTCCGCCGACGTATCGCGACGAGCAACTCCCGCGAGCCCTGCCCTGGGCATCCGTGCAGGCGTTGCTGGCGGAGATCGATCGCAGCACCCCGCTCGGACGGCGCGACTATGCCATGTTCCTGCTGCTGGCCACCTACGGCCTGCGCGCGAGCGAAGTCGCCGCCCTGCAGTTGGACTCCATCCTCTGGCGGAGCGGTCAGATTCGTCCCAGTCGGCCCAAGGCCCGTCAGCCCCTGGTGCTGCCTCTGACCGACGAGGTGGGGGCCGCCTTGCTGGACTACCTGCGGTTGGGACGCCCTCGCTGCCAGCATCGCAGGGTGTTCCTCAGTTCCCGTCAGCCGGTGCTGCCCCTGCACTCATCCGCTGTGCGGGCAGCGTTCAGACGCCGGGTGCAGCGCAGTGGGATCGAGTTTCCCGCAGCCGGGACCCACGGCGTGCGACATGCCCTCGCCCTGCACCTACTGCGCGGCAACGAGTCCATCGAATCGATTGGCGGTCTGCTCGGCCATCGCAGCCTGGCCACCACTGGCCAGTACCTGACGGGTCCACGACGACGATCTCCGGGCCGCCGCTGCTGGACCTGCCTCGGCACGACGCGGAGAGTCGTCCATGAGCGCCCCCGCACAGCCCTCCCCGCTCGGCACGGCGATCACCGCCTACATCGACCGCCAGCGTTCGCTCGGTTTCAAATACGACAACGAGGCCCGGATTCTCCGCGAGCTTGACATCTTCCTCGCCGAGCGCGGCCACGGCGAACTGACCAGCGAGGGCTTTCAAGGCTGGGCCCTGACGCTGGAGCCGCTCACGCCCCAAGGCCGACTCAAGAAGATGCGGATCGTCCGCAACTTCACCCTGCACCATGGCCGCACGGCACCGGATTGCTTCGTCCCGGACCCGTCCCAGTTCCCGTCACCGGCCCCTCCCCCAGCGCCGTGGATCTTCACCGAGCAACAGGTGCTGGCCCTGTTGGAGCAGACCGGACGACTGCCGTCTCCTGCCCAGTCCCCCTTGTGCCCCCATGTGTACCGCCTGGCGGTCGTCCTGCTGTACACCGCGGCCTGCGGCGCGGCGAACTCCTGCGGCTCTGTGTCGGCGACTATGACCCCTGCCGCCACACTCTGCTCGTGCGCGTCTCGAAGTTCCACAAGTCGCGCCTGGTCGCGCTCTCCGGCACTGCCTGGCGGGAACTGGACAGCTACCTGCAACGAAGGCAGTGCTTCCCCTGTACCGCAAGCTCCCCCTTGCTCGCCCATGGCCCGCAGGCCGACCAGGCCTACTCCGGATCGCGCTTCGGCAAGGCCTTCCGACAGCTTTGTCGGGAGGCCTCCGTCCTGACCGACAGCGGCAGGCCGCCCCGCGTCCATGACCTGCGTCACAGCTATGCCGTTGCCGTGCTGACTGCGCGGCTATCGGAGCAGCGGCAACCCGCAGGCCGTGCTACCGGTCCTGTCCAGGGCCATGGGGCATGTCTCGCTGGCCTCGACCGCTTACTACCTGTCCCTGATCGATCCCATTCTTGAGCAGGCCGCCCAACGGGTCGCCGACCACGTTGGCTCCGTCTTGACGGGCCATGCGGGAGGCCGGCATGACTGACCCCCTCCCCAACGCCCTGGGCCAGGCCCTGCGCGGCTTCCTCGCGGAAGAACTCCCCCACGTCCGCAGTCTCAGCCGCCACACGATCCGCTCCTTCCGCGACACGCTCAAACTCCTGCTCGTGTTCCTCGCAGGCCATCTGCAGCGATCCGCCGCGACCCTCGATTTCCCCGATCTTTCCCGGGAGCACCTGCTCGCCTTTCTCCTGCACCTCGCGCGCAGGCCGTAGGTGAGCGCGACCGGGGCAACTCGGCGGCCACGCGCAATGTCCGGCTAGCGGCCCTGCACTCCTTCGCCCGCTACGCCGCACCCCTGTTCCCGCTGCACTGCGGGGTCTGCCAAGTCATCTTGGCGATCCCCTTCAAACGCTGCGACCAGCGCACCGTCGAGTATCTCGAACACAACGAGATGCAAGCCCTGCTGGCCACCCCAGACCGCTCTACGCCAGCCGGATTGCGCGACCATGTCCTGCTACTGACGATGTACAACACGGGTGCGCGGGTCCAGGAGATCCTGGACCTGCGCCCCTGTGATCTGCAACTGGAGCGTCCCCGCCAAGCTCTGCTCCACGGCAAGGGCGGCAAACAACGTTATTGCCCTTTGTGGCAAGAAACCGCTGCCCTGCTGCGCGAGCTGATCGGAACCCTCGACTGTCCGGCCGACACGCAGCCGCTGTTCCGCAATCTTCGCGGTCAGCCCCTGACCCGCTTCGGGGTGCGGCACATGCTGGCCAAACATACGGCTGCCGCTGCGCATTCCGTGCCGACACTGGCGCGCAAACGCGTCCATCCCCACGTGCTGCGCCACACCGCTGCCTCACATTTCTTGCAGGCCGGTGTCGATCTGGTCACGATCGGGCGTTGGCTGGGTCACGCCAGCATCTCGGCGACCAGCGTCTATGCCGAAGTCGACCTGGAATCGAAACGCCAAGCCGTGAGCAAGGCCAAACCGCTCCTGAACACCGAACCTGCCTCTGGAAACTGGCGCAGCAATGCCGACCTCCTGAGCTGGCTGGAAAGCCTGTAGGCTCGGGGCGATCATCCAGTAATGTGGAGTTGCGAGCCACTCAAGTTACGAATGGCCAGTGACTTACGGAAGCAACTGCACATTACTGGAAACTCCACATTATGTGGGGGGAGGGGCGCGGTAACGCCCCCTCCTACCCGGCTTCTTGATATTTGCTCTACTAAATACTACATAGTATGGCCATTCAGTCGTATATTCTGATTATATTTCACCATAAGTTTCATCGAATTAAACTGAAGAATATGAAGACTTATGGCACATCAATAGCGGTCATAAGTCGCAATTTCTGCAAACGCGGTGGCTGAATGTTCGACCACAAATCGGTTCCGCCGTGCCAAGCCGACTGCTATGCGGAGAAGACTTACCAGTTGCATCGAACACCAGACCGAATCAGCCGAATGGCGGTCAGCTGCTACTCGGCCGCGTCAGTCAGAACGCCGCCCAAAGGCCTTCGAACCACGGGATTCCAGGGGTTCCACTCAAACTGCAGAGCATATGGGAGGGCAATGGTGACGCCATGGCCGAGCGTCTTCCAGCTGGGCCGCCAATCGGAAGAGTGTCGCCTCGTCCCCGAAGCGTGCCGAGAGCTGCACCCCGACTGGCAGGCCGTCATTCCAGTGAATAGGTAGTGACACCGCGGGCTGTCCGGTAGCGTTTGCAATCTGAGTAAACGGCACGAATTCCCTCACCCTTCGAGCGTAGGGGCGCACGTCTGAATCACCCTTAGCCGGGTGCAGGAACCCGAGCTCGGGCGGCGGAGTCGCAAGCGTCGGCGTCAACGAGACGTCGTACTTCTGAAAGAACCCAGCGATCGAGCGGCTGATCGCTTGGATTGTTGCGACTGATTTGACGTAGTCGGCGCCGCTGTGCTCGGAGCCTCGCGCGCCGAAGGCCAACGTAGCGGGTTCGCAGTGGGATTCGGAGAGTTCGCAAGCCAAGGTCTCGGAGAGCGCCGCGAGATTGGCGGCTAGATTCGAAAACCAAATCGTCGTGAACGCTTTCCGGAAAGAACGGTCATCGTACTCTGGAGCCGCTTCCTCGACAATGTGTCCCAGATCCTGCAGGAGCAATGCCGTCGCTTCGACCGCTTCGACGCAGTCCGCGTGGACCGGGGTGGCCGATGGCGAGGCCGTCGAGAAGGCTATCCGCAGCCTGCCCGGGTCCGCCCCGACTTCATCTAGAAACGATCTCGACGTGGGCGGCGCCCAGTAGGGGTCCCCCGCATCTGGACCTGCGGTCGCGTCGAGGAGCGCGGCGCTATCCCTCACGGACACCGTGACGGCGTGCTCTACGACTAGACCATTCATGACGTCGCCCGCATCTGGCCCGAGAGGATTGCGCCCTCGAGTCGGCTTGAGACCCACCAGTCCGCAGCATGCCGCCGGAATCCGGATTGAGCCTCCGCCGTCGCTGGCATGCGCCATCGGGACGATTCGCGCGGCAACGGCGGCCGCAGCGCCTCCACTCGAGCCTCCGGGCGTCCGCTCAAGGTCCCAAGGATTTCGAGTAGGGCCGAAGGCATGAGGCTCGGTAGTGGCAGTCAGCCCGAACTCCGGAGTGTTCGTCTTGCCTACGCAAATCAGACCGACCCGCTTGTGGCGGATGACGATCTCACTGTCGCATCGAGCCTTCGCGCCGCCAAGCACGGCATTCCCTTCGGAAGTCGGCACACCCGCATACGAGGCACGAAGGTCCTTGAGTAGGAATGGAACTCCGGCGAACGGACCATCCGACGATGCGTTCCCCGCCTCGGCACGCGCCATGTCGAACATCGGCGTGACGATGGCGTTGATGTCTCCGTTCATTCTCTCGATTGCGTCGATAGAGGCGTCCACCAGTTCTAGTGGCGTAAGGTCCCCTCTGCGCACTAGTTCGCCCAACCCGAGGGCATCCTGACCGAGGTCCTCAATCCGTACTGGCATCCCACCCATCGTATCCGCGAACCCGAGTCCGCGTGCAATGTCCGCTTTGACGGAGCGCCGCAATCACTTCATGCTCGGGTCCTGGAATCGTACAAGCGAAAGGCGTAGACGCAGGCGATCGATGCAGCGCAGCTCGAAGCCAGGCCAGCAACGGCGTCAACTGCGTAGTGGTACCGGCCGTAGACTGTCGCCACAGCAATTCCCGCGGCGAGGGCCGTCATGGCCATTCCGTAGCGCTTGCGTTCGGGCGCGGCGAAGATCAGACCGAATCCGACTCCGAATGCCGACGAGACGTGCCCGCTTGGGAAGACGCTCGTATGGATCCCGGCCCCGCTCAGAATCCACCAATTGACCTTCCGGAAGACCGTGTCGTAAGCCCCAAACAAATCCCCGGGGAAGGCAGTTCGCGGTGGCTCCGAAGGAAAGTATGGGTATAGCGCATAAGCGGCGACGGCCGATGCGACGAAAAATGCAAGGAATCGGTCGGCGCGATCGATGAGCCCGCTGGCGAGCAGGAGGAGAAGCCCGGTAGGGGCGACCGCGTAGGTCAGAAGGTACAGCAACTCCAAGATCGCGGGCAAAACTGGTCCTAAGCCCTCGATCAGACCGGAGACACCCCATTCCGCCAGGATCAATCGGTCCCATTGCACCCACGATCGTTCCAAGGCGTAGTCCGAGTGGGGTTGTGCGAACCATCCCACCTGCTTGTACGCGAGCAGGACGCCTCCTAGAGGCAGGACATTGCGCAGCGCGACCTGCACGCCTCGTCTGGGAGACCGCCCCATGTGCTGGAGAACCGCGAGCGCAACGATACTCGTGCAAACCGACTGCACTCGAACGGCACTGGCCAACGGCAAGACCAGGGCCAGCAACCCGGTGTAGGCGAAGTACCCTGCCAAGATCCACTCCGTGACCCGCGGACTGTTCCCGCTTCCCACTAGCGACATGCAGTCTCAGGGTACTGCCATCGCGCTGAAACGTTTGCTCATAGAGATGTTCCTGGCCTGGCCGGCCGCCGCATATGGTAGTCTCTTGGGGGAGTTGCCAGTGGTTTCGGGAAAGCATCTCGACCGTCGCCTGTTCCTGCGGGGGGTGGGCACGGCGATTGCCCTGCCCTACCTTGAAGCAATGCGGCCGGCGTTTGCCGCGCCTCGAACCCTGGCAAGCAATTCGCCCACGCGGCTGGCGTTCGTTTACGTGCCAAACGGCGTGATTCAAGAGGCCTGGACACCTGCCGCAGAAGGATCGTCGTTCGAGTTCACCCGCATCCTCGAATCCCTCGAGTCTCATCGAAAGGATTTGTTGGTTCTGTCGGGGCTCACGCACAACAACGGCCGTGCGCTAGGAGATGGCGGAGGGGATCACGCAAGGGCAGCTTCCAGCTTCCTGACTGGAATTCACCCGAAAAAGACTTCGGGTGCGGACATTCTGCTCGGAGTCTCCGTTGATCAGGTCGCCGCCAACGCCATTGGCGACGAAGCCCGGTATGCTTCGCTCGAGCTGGGCATAGAGCCTGGTAGGTTGGCCGGGAACTGCGATTCCGGTTACAGCTGTGCGTATTCGAATAGCATCTCCTGGCGCGGCGAGAAGACCCCAAATCCTCCCGAAGTTGATCCGAGCCTGGTCTTCGAGCGGATGTTCGGAGACATTGAGGCACCCCTCGATCCCGCGGCGCATGCAAGGCGCAGGTCGCGACGCCAAAGCGTTCTCGACCATGTCCTGGGAGACGCAAACCGCCTCTTGAATGCCGTAGGCCCGGCGGACCGGCAAAAGCTCGACGAGTACTTCTCCAGCGTGCGGGACGTCGAGATGCGGATCGCCGATGGGGACGAGGGCCACGATATTCCGAAACCGGGAATGGCCCGCCCCCAAGGGATACCGGCCAACTACGCCATGCATGCTCGGCTTATGTTCGACCTGATGACACTGGCCTTCCAAACCAACATGACTCGGGTCTCGACCTTCATGATGGGTCGCGAAGGCAGCAACCTTACCTATCCGGACATCGACGTCAATCGGGCACACCACGGGATGACGCACCATCGCGGCGATCCGGGCAAGATTGAGGACATCACCAAGGTGAATTCCCATCATGTCGAGCAGTTCGCGTACTTCCTAGACCGGCTCGGATCCGTGGAAGACGGCGAAGGCCGCCTCCTGGACAACACGATGGTGGTTTACGGGTCGGGCATATCGGACGGCAATCGCCACACCCATCACGATCTTCCAATACTTCTCGCGGGCGGCGGCACCGGGACTCTCCACCCCGGGCGCCACGTCCGGTACGCGAGCGAAACGCCGATGAACAACCTCTACCTCTCACTCTTGGCCAGACTCGGCGTCCGGACCGAAACCCTCGGGGACGGAACCGGCACATTGGAGCACCTAAGCGAAATTTAGATCTGCGATTGTGATTCCGAGGGCGAGTCGCACACGAGCGGTGCAAGACCTAGGTCGACTGACCTTCAAGCCTGATCGAATCTCCAAGCTAGAGTTCCGGCTAGCGGGGTGTCTATGGTAACTTCGCGTTGTTCGTGACAGACACGCATGGCCATCGGAAGCCTCTTGCGGTGGTGCTCCTCCAGCTAGGAGGCCCGGAGTCAATTGATGATGTCCAGCCGTTCCTAGAGAGCATGTTCCTGGACCCGTATCTCTTCAACCCACCGGTCCCCCCTCGCTTCCGGCACTGGCTAGCCCGCAATCTGTCCGCTTGGCGGGCTCGGTCCGCTGCTCCCCTCTACGCCGAGATCGGCGGGAAGTCGCCGATCCGCGAAATCACCTGTCGCCAAGCCGAGCTGCTTGAGCGCGAATTGCGATCGAGTCGTTGCTCCAATGTCGCAGTATTCGTGTGCTACGACAGGGAGCTCGCTGTCGCGATGCGCTACGGTTCGCCATCGACGGAGATGGCTATCGATTCGTTGCGGGACGCCGGTTGTGACCGAATTCTGCTCCTTCCTCTCTACCCGCAGTATTCGGGTGCTACGACAGGGAGCTCGCTGCGGGAATGGACCTTGCGCAGCAGAGAGAAGGGCCTCTTCCTTCCAACGGACCGGATCGAGTCCTATTTCTCATCGAGCGGCTATATCGCGGCGATGGCTGAGAGAGTCCACGAGGCCCTGGCGCGATTCCCCCGCCACGCCTCGCCGCACCTTGTCTTTAGCGCTCATGGCTTGCCGGTAAAGTTCGTCAAGCAGGGAGACCCGTACCGACGGCAAATCCAGGAGAGCGTTCGCTTGGTCACCGAGAAGTGCTCTTCCAATCTGGGCCACACGCTTTGCTACCAAAGCAAGATCGGGCCCCAGCGCTGGCTTAAGCCGAGTCTGAACGAGACTCTCAGGAAACTCGCTGGGAACCACGTTGCGTCGGTTCTCGTCGTACCGATCTCGTTTGTCTCCGACCACCTCGAGACCCTCTCCGAGATCAATATCGAAGCGCGCAAGGAAGCGCTGGCGAGGGGCATTCGTCATTTCGAAACCATGCACGGTCTCAATGACAGTCCCGCATTTATTTCGGCTCTCGCGGATTTGGTTCAGAACTATCTTCTCACCACCCCAGGCCGGTAGTGGCTCGCGCCCGAATGTCCTCTCGAAACTTCTACTTCGACCCAGCGATCTCAAGCACGACGTTCCACAGGATTTCCACGTAGTCCTGATACGGCTTCACGTAAAGGTACTCGTCCTTGCCGTGGATACCGCTCGCCAAGTCCCATTCCGGCCGGGCGGGTCCGAACCCGTACGTCGGGATACCTGCGGCGCGCAACTGAGCGGAATCGGTCGCGCCCGTTGACATCGTGGGCAGCACGGGGACTCCAGGGTAAAGGCGTTCCAATGCCCTTTCGAATCCCACGAAGACGTCGCTGAGGAGCGACGACGGCTCGTGCGGAGTCCGGGTCACTGCGTGCGGCACGAGATCCACGGCCGGTTCGTTCATCAGGCGCTTGAGAAAGGTGTAAAGCCGCTCTGGGTCTTCGCCGGGCAGGGCGCGGATATCCACTGTCGCCCGAGCCTCGGACGGAATGACGTTCTTCAGGTAGCCGCCTTGCAGGATGGTGGGCACGATCGAAGTGCGCACCATCGAGTTGTAGACAGGAGAAAGTTCGAAGAGCTGGTCGAAGTCTTTGGACGTGGCGTTGTCGACCAAGATCGCCCGGAAGATCTCCGCCTTCTCCGGGTCCGATATTTCGGCCAGCCTGCGGAAGTACTCGCGCGTGGTTTCGTTGAGCTTGGGAGGCATCTGGTGGTCGAAGAGACTGCTAACCGCGCGGGCCAGTGCTCCGATCGGATTGTCTCTGAGGGGAATCGATCCGTGTCCGGAGGTACCAGCCGCCCTCAGGTCGATGCGCATCGGCGTCTTCTCGGCCGTCTGGATCTCAAATCTCAGATAGTTCAGGTCGCGGTCAAACACGCCCTTGCCTGCCTCGTTGATCCCGAATTCGGCATCGATCTTGTCTCGGTGGCTGTCGAGCATGTAGTTGATGCCGTGGATTCCGCCAGCCTCCTCGTCGGCGACGCCTAGAAAGATCACGTCACGATCCAACGGCGTGCTTTGGCGATGCAACTCCAGCAGCACGTGAAACGATCCTGCCACCACGCCCTTGTCGTCGGACGCCCCGCGTCCGTACAGAATGCCGTCCTCAACTTCCCCTTGGAACGGATCGAATGACCATTCGTCTCGCTCGACGGCCACGACATCCAAGTGGCCAAGCAACAAGAGCGCCTTCTTGCTACCGTTCCCTTTCACGCGCGCCACGATGCTCGCGCGACCGGGCTCGGATTGGAAGATCTCGGACGGCAGGCCCTCTTGGTCAAGGATGCCCTTCAGATAGCGGGCCGCCAGGATCTCGTTGCCTTGCGGCTGGGCAGTCTCGAGTTTGACCAGTTCGACAATCGTCTCCAGGGCCTCCTGCTTGACGCTGCGCCAATCCGGTTCGGCCGCCATACCGAGTGCGGTTGCCGCCAAGAAACAGATTCCAACCTTAGGTCTCATGGGAATCAGTATATTTCGGCCGGAGGGCTGAGAGGCTGTGGCCGATGCCGTGCCCGGCACTGCTATTCTTGGGCAGCGGCCGGCACGTCACCGCCTTCGGTGTGCCGTCATTCTCGCGAGGTCCGCATGAAGAACGTTCGCTTGCGCCGTTGGATCGGCATCTTATTTGCGTGTGCGCCGATGTGCGCGCAGCCGGTGCTCGACCGGATGCAACCTCGCGGGGCGAGGGCGGGAACCGCAGTCAGGACCGTGCTCGAGGGAAAGCGCCTTGGCCCGACGCCGCTCCTGCTGAGCGACGCCGGGTTTGCGGCCACCCCTCTGACAAGCGCTCCCGCGCCGGGGCAGCTGCCGACCGAGAAACTCGTGTATCTGCTTGAGATCGGCAAGGATGCCGATCCCGGTGTGTACCCGTTGAGGATCGAGACGCCAGAAGGACTATCAAACGCGCTTCTATTCACCATCGGGGAATTCCCCGAGGCAACGGAAGTTGAGTCCGACCCGGAAGCGGAAGGCGACGATGCTACGAACGACTTCCTAGAGACCGCGCAGGAACTCGAGACACCAGTCACGGTCGAGGGACGCCTCCAAGGAGCCGAACGGGACCTCTTTCTAGTTCGAGCGAAGAAGGGCCAGAAACTCGTCGCTGAAGTTGCGGCCCGCCGGGCGGGATCAGCGATCGACCCGAATTTGGAATTGCTCGACAGCACCGGACTCGTAATAGCCCGAAGCGGCGACTCGCAGGGCCTCGGGCTGGACTCGAGATTGACTTTCGAGGCCAGAGCGGATGGCGAGTACTTTCTTGCGGTTCGCGACGAGCGATTCAGCACTCAGGACCAGGACTTCTATCGACTAACCGTCGGCGAATACAGATTCGCCGACAGCGTGTTCCCGCTCGGCTGGACGCGAGGCTCCAAGGTCCGGGTTGAATTCTTCGGAGGCAATCTGAGCGAGCCCGTCGAGGGAGAAGTCGATCTAGGAGAGGCGCCGCGCTACGCGAGCGAAACTTGGGTCCGTGTGCCTGGCACGCCGTCGTCGGTACCGTTCCTGCTCAGCGACGGGGAGGAGCGACTGGAATCGGAGAGTTCCGGAGTCCTTGAGGACGGCATCGTAATGAACGGGCGGATCGCAGCGCCGGGCGAGACCGACCAGTACAAGCTTCCAGTGATGAGCGGCGACCAGTGGGCATTCGAGCTGCGGTCCGGAGAATTGCCCGGTTCTTCGCTCTACGGAGTCATGACGATTGCAGGCGGGAGCGAGACCCTTGCAGTGGCAGGCAAGCATGCGGGCGATCCGAATCCCTACATCATCTCGACGACCGGACAGACCGCGACCTATCCGTTCGTGAACCTCACGGTTCCTCCCGATGTTTCCGAGATCACAGTGTCGGTCGAGGATCTCCTCGACCGGGGCGGACCCGGGTTCGCATACCGCCTCGCAGCTCGCAAGCAGGGGCCCGATTTCCTGCTGACTCTCAACGAGCCGTACATCAACATCCCCCGCGCTGGTTCGGCCGTCCTGACGGTCACGGCAGAACGGCGCGGATACTACGGCCCGATCGAACTCTATCTCGAGAACGCCCCGGACGACATGGAGGTGTCCGGCGGCCACATCGCACCGACCTCGACTCTGGGCAACACTCTGCCAAGGTTCGAGACCGGGCGGTTGACGCTGACGCCAGGGCCCGGCGCCGAACTGCGCCGCCTCAACCTGATCGTGCGCGGCAGGGCTTCCGAGGAAGGCCAGGAGCACTTGGATCGGCGTGCAACTGGCCCTGGCGTGCGAGTGGCCGTTAACGGCGTCGAGCAGCCGGCCGTGACGGCAGAGTGGCTTGGCTACGACCTGCCCGCGCGTATCACGACTGAGCAGCCCGCAGACCTAGAATTCCTTACTCCACGCCGGCTGCGGCTGGTAAGGGGCGGCCAAGGACTCATCGCCAAATGGGCCTATTCCGCACGCCGACCCGGCGTCGAGGTCAAGAAGAAAGTCGAGATCCCCCGGAATACGGGAAGTCTCCGCCTGAGGAGGATCGGCGACCAGGGATCGACCGAGTCTGGCGAGTTCCGGATCTTCACGCACGAGAGGACATCCCTCGGCATGGTCAACTTCAACCTGTCCGCCACGGTATCCGCCGACGGGCGCGAATCGATCGTCCAATCCAAGCCGCTCGAGGTTGACGTAGTCGACGGATACGGACTCGAGACTCCCGGACACTCCCTTGTGATCGGAGCCGACAGCGAGGGCAGCTGGAACGGATCGATCTGGCGCGAACCGGAATTCCGCCGAACTGTCACCGTCAGCGCGGTCGGCCTGCCTTCGGGCCTGCAATGCGAGGCGGCCGAGCTAGCCGCGGACCAAACGAGCTACGAGCTCCGCTGCACCGCGAGCCCGGACGCTCCCGCGGGCGAACACGAGGTCGAAATCCGCGCCGAATCGATGCTCTCCGACGAAGGCACAACTCCCTACTTGGTCGATCCGGTCAAGGCCATGCTCGTGATCGAGCGCTAGACGAGTCAGCGCTGGGGGCGGGCGCGACTCGTTCCGCGCTCTAGGCGCAACTTGAACTCGTCGGACTTAAACTCTGGGTTTATCAGCACTTCGGAGTATGAGTATAGCCGGTAATCTCTCAGGTTGCTCTCGTAGATTTTCTGCTGCACAGGCTGCCAGTACTTCGTGGAGATCCACATTTCGAGCCGCTGGTTGTTCAACCCGCCCCGAGGGTCCTTGGGCTCCAGCTCGAGCTTGACTACCGGATGTCCGGAAAATGCTTCGTCGGCGTCGACCGCGATATCGTAGTGCTCGCTCAGGTAGCTCCCGGAAGTGCCGAACCCGATCAGCAGGGCGTTCTCGAGCTGATCTCTGGACTTGCTGAGGTCGTACTCCTCGACGAGCTTGATCTTTGGCTTGTAGATCTCGACCTTCGCGCCCCGAACGGACAGGAAGTAGTTGGTGGGCTCTGTAAATTCGAGCAGCATCTCGACACTACCCGATTTGGCGCGTCGGACTGCGATGCGACCAGACTCGACGCTCGTGTCGTCAACCAAGGATCGGTAGCGAACCCATTGGACCTGGGCTCGCATGCCAATCCATTTGGCTGCTGCCGAGTCCATGTTCGCGAGCACCGTGTCGAGAAGCGGTGCCGCATGGAGGCCCGATACGGTGCAAAGGAATGCAAGGACTGGGGTCGCTAGGCTGCCTGCCCTAGTCCCTGGAAGTCGACATTGGACCTTGAACCGCACCTGCGCTGGCCAGCCTTGCTGCGAATCCGAACCGATCAGTTGCGCTCCGCATATACCAGGTAAGCACGGATGTTGCCCGCTTGGTCCCTAGCCGGATCCATCCTCACAACGCTCAGCTCTTCGCCTGTCTGGCTACGCAGCAGTTCCTGAAGGCGAGGCTCTGCGCCCTCAGGGTTAGCCCGGTCCAGCGCGCCTGGATCGATCCAGTACACGCTGGTTCCGCCAGCCGTATCCTCGACCCGGTGGAAAACCGGCTCGCTAGGACGATCATTGAACAGGCCCTTCGGCATGAGAAAAATGAAAGCCAGGATCAGAGCGACGATGATGTCGTACTGCCACGATCCTCTCCGGTAGTCCCAGAATACTGCGGGCCGCACCTTGGCCCAAACCCGCCCGGCCATGTTGTAAGTGTATCCTAAGCGAAGGACTTCGGCTGCGAACGAACCTCCGGTGGATCCCAAATGAAACGCCTTCGTCACTTAGTGAGACTGTGGACACACAGCCAGCTCCTGCCCCTCCTTGAAAGCGGAGACAACCCCTTGATTGGCGGCCAGGCAGTGATGGAGGGCGTCATGATGCGGACGCCCAAATCGTACTGTGTCGCCGTGCGCATGCCGGACGGCGAGATCGTGACCCGCGAGAGGGACGCCGCCAAGCTGTCCGAGAAGAGCAAGTTTTGGAGGCTGCCTATCGCTCGCGGATGCGGCGTGCTCGGCCAGTCGATGGCGCTTGGCATGAAGGCGCTGAACTTCTCGACCGAGAAGGCGATGGAGGCTGAGGGCAATGGCGACTCCGGGAAGAAGGCTGAACTCCCGGCCTGGGTGCTTTGGCTCAACATTGCATTCTCGCTCGGCTTCTTCATCGTGATGTACAAGTTCCTCCCGCTTGTGGCCACCCAGCAGTTGCGGGGCTGGCTGCCCGTTCTCGACAACCAAGTCGGCTTCAGCGTGGCGGAAGGCGGAATCCGTCTCTCGATTTTCCTCTCGTTCCTTTTCGCGATGTCGCGCCTGAAGGATATCCGGCGCGTCTTCGAGTACCACGGAGCCGAGCACAAGGTCGTTTTCAACTATGAGTCGGGGCGGGACCTGAGCGTGGGGAACGCCCAGAGCTTCGAGACCTGGCACCCTCGCTGCGGCACCAGTTTCCTGATGGTGGTCATGGTGGTGGCGATCGCGGTCTACGCCGCAGTTCCGTTGGAAGGCTTCCTCGGGCAGTTCCTGGCGCGAGTCGCGCTGCTGCCCCTGATCGCGGGCCTGAGCTACGAGATCATCCGCTTCGCGGCCAAGCGCCGGCAGAGCTTCTTCGCGCTCTTGGTTCGTCCGGGCCTTTGGATGCAACGGGTCACGACGCAGCCACCCGACGACAAGCAGGTCGAGGTCTCGCTTCACGCCCTGCGCACAGCTCTCGAGTTCGAAAAGCGCACCGGCGGCCAGCCGATCGTCGCTTAGCGGCGCCTGGCCAAGGCGTTGCGCGGAGGGGCGGCGGCACTCCGGAAGCCGGCCGCGGCTGGCGAGAAAACTGCGAAGGGAGGCCCGTGATGGAATGGATTCAGAGAATCGACGAAGTTGAGGCGCGATTCGAGGAATTGTCCGAGAGCATGGCGGATCCCTCTGTCGTAGGTGATCAGAAGACGTACCAGCGACTCGCCCGGCAGCATTCGGAAATCGCCGAAGTCGTCGAGAAGTACCGCTCCTGGAAGGATGCCGGACAACAGATCGAGGCAACCCGTCCGATGCTGGACGAGCCCGACCCGGATATCGTCGAGATGGCGCGAGAAGAGATCGAGTCTCTTCGGGAGGCACGGGACAGCGTTGCAGAGGAGATTCGAGTGCTTCTGCTGCCGGTCGATCCCGCAGACGAAAGAGGCGCCGTGCTCGAAATCCGAGCCGGTACCGGCGGCAACGAAGCTACGTTGTTCGCTTCCGACGTTTACCGCATGTACTGCAAGTACGCGGAGATGCAGTCTTGGAAGATTGAGGTCACGGACCGGAGCGACTCCGAAATGGGGGGTATCAAAGAACTCATCGCCCTCGTCACCGGCCGCCGCGTGTACTCAAAGCTGAAGTACGAGAGCGGAGTTCACCGGGTGCAGCGAGTGCCGAAGACCGAGTCGCAAGGCAGGGTTCACACTTCGGCTGTGACTGTCGCGGTTCTTCCGCAAGCGGACGAGGTGGATGTCGAGATCGACGAGACCGAATTGCGTGTCGACACCTACTGCTCGTCGGGCCCGGGCGGCCAGTCCGTCAACACCACCTACTCCGCCATTCGGATCACTCATCTGCCGACAGGGCTGGTCGTCACCTGCCAGGACGAGAAGTCCCAGATCAAGAACCGCAAGAAGGCCCTGCGGGTTCTGCGGTCGCGGCTCTACGAGATCGAACGCGAGAAGCAGCATTCGCAGCAAGCCGAGCAGAGGCGCGCCATGGTGCGCTCGGGTGACCGATCCGAAAAGATTCGGACCTACAACTTCCCGGAAATGCGAATCACCGACCACCGGATCGGCTTGAAGGTCCACCAGTTGACCGACGTGCTGAACGGCAGCCTCGACGTCATGATCGAACCGCTTACCGCCGCCCACCAGGCGGCGGCGCTGGCCGCCCAAGTTGCCTGATCCAGTGATCCCGCTCGCGAGCACTCGGGCATCGATCCTGCAAGAATGGACTCGGCGTGATTCTACTGCTCCTATTGCTGCCGGTACTGGCGATCGCGGAAACTGGCGTGCCGCATGGGAATGGGCCCGACCCGCAAGAGGCGGGCCAAGGGTACGAGTCGCTCTTCAATGGTAAGGATCTAACGGGCTGGGACGGTGATTCGGACCTTTGGAGGATTGAGGCCGGCGTAATCGTCGGGTCGACCGACGGCCGGCCGCTCGCGCAGAACTCGTTCCTAGTCTCGGACGAGGCATTCGCGGACTTTGAGCTTCGCTTCGAGGCCAAGCTGCGCAATGGAAACAGCGGCATGCAGTTTCGGAGCGAGCGGACAAGCGGCTGGACCGTGCGTGGCTACCAAGCCGATCTAGCCATGCGCAAGGGATGGGGCAACCTGCATGGCGAAGGTCTGCCGGGCGGACTGATCCTCGACGGATGGCAGAACAAGTCCGAGTTCATCGTGAAATCAGGCTGGAACCGGATCTCGATCCGCTGCGAGGGGCACCGCATTCGAATCTCGATCAACGGCGCCTTGGTGAATGACGTGCTCGATCCGGGTGCCTTGCAGGGCGTGCTGGCGATGCAACTGCACCGAGGCGAGCCAATGAGGGTCGAGTTCCGGAACATCCGCATCCTCCGGCTCCCGCATTGAAAGCGTCCCTCGACGCAACGGCCTATTCCGCCAGCAGGTTCAGAGTGTACGCCGCCATCATCGCGGCAAGCGGCTCGCCATCTCGGCTACGAATCGATTCGGGCCTCAAGTCGTAGAGCCAGCCTTCGCGGAGGTCGCTGACCTCCAGAGCGACCCGCAGGCCGTCCTCCGATACCGTCGCTGCTACGACCCGAACTGGCGTGACGTCGGTCTTTGGCGACCCGTAGGCCGCATGGTAGCGGTAGTAGTACCGTGTCAGCGAATAGTTGGCGGAATCCGATGCAGTGTCGACTCTGACAGGCTTCGTGAAGGTGAGCTCAAATCCAGTGCGCGTTAGTCGCATCGTCAGGATGTCGAAGGGTTCGCTGCCCTGCCAGACGATTCGCTGGAGCCCTTCCGTGGCTCCCCAGATCCGAGACGTCTGGGCGACATAGAGGCTGCGTCCGTCGGGCGAGAACGCAAGTCGGTTGTTGGCCATTCGAAGGCCATTGCCCTCCACGAACGGAAACGCTGCTCCTTGGTACTCGCCGCGAACCTCTTGCAGGTCGACCCGCAGCACTCTGGGATAGGTCCAATCAGCCACGAACATCTGCCCGGCGTAGGGTCCGAACGCTCCCCCGCTGAGGTCGTAAGCCTGGCCGGCTGACGAGCCGCCCATTTCGCCCTGCGGGAAGAGGATCGCAGGCCTCTTGCGACGGCGATCCAACTCCGCTACATTCGCTTCGACGGGGTTCGATCCAAGGAAGTCGGGATGCCAGTGCAGCGAGGCGGGATGCCCGTGAAACGCTCCTTCCGTAACGTGATGGAGGGGCGAGGTGCCGACCCAGTCACCTTGGTTGTCCGAAACGAAGATCTCGCCTTGCGGGCTCGCGACGATGCCGTTCGGCTGTCGGAAGCCACATGCGAACGGGCGGACCCTGCCGTCCGGGCGGATTTGCAGAGCGCATCCCCTGTAACGGATCGGAGAGTAGTGGCCGAAGCTATTCACCTTCCCCTCTACCGGCAGGACGACCTTGCGAGGCCGCCTCGTAAGCTCACCGCGTACCGGAGGGCGGGGCTCGGCGTTCCCTGAAGCGAGGCCCAGTGCTACGTACAGGTTCCCTTCCTCGTCGCGAACCGGCCCCGCGATGAACTCGTGGTAGTTCCCCGACAGCCCCCAACCATCCGAAACTGTCTCGAACAAGTCCGCCGTGCCGTCTCCGTCAGTGTCGGCAACACGTGTCAGTTCCGGCACTTGCGCGACCAGGAGTTCCCTCGGCTTGTCGCCTTTCGCGATCCCGAGCGGGGTGTGCAGGCCGGCAGCAAAGAGTCTCCATCGCTTTGACTCGGGATCATACGAGTAGATGTAGCCGCGCCGGAAGGCGGCGTAGAGCCTCCCGTCGTGACCGAACGCAACAGCGCTGATCTCGGGCGCGATGCCTCTGGGTCCGGGAATGGTCTCCACCCTGTAGGCGCTGCTTGGAACTTGGCCAGCGGCCAACGCGGACCAGAGCAGAAACCCCGCCACGGCCCGCACGCAATGGGAGGGCACCTTTCTACTCCGCCGCAACAACGGTGACCTCGAACGAAACACTCTCCCCTCGCGGGATCTCAAAGTCCTTCAGAGTCGAACGGATCTCGACCCCCTCTACCTCCGCCGGCACGAACCACATCGGCTGCTCGACGCCGACGAGTCGAAAGTGCCTGGCGAAGCCTCTCTCGATCGGCACAATGCGTTCGTAGACACTTCCCCCATCCACTTCGTAGTGGAACTCCGGAATCGAATCGATCAAGCGATAGCCTCGAAACCGTCGCTGCGGAATGCGCTCCCGATCGCTCATCCGGAGCGGATAGGGTCCTTCCCGGAAAAAGATCTCCCCGACGATCTCAGCTGTCTCGGTCAGGTTGGTCTCGCGGTTCTTCTTGCTGAGCAAAGTCCGGGACATGTCGACGAATCCGCCACGCCATGCATAGCGAAGCCTCGATTCGCCTGCATCGAAACAGTAGGAGATTCCGCCCGGCAAACCCACTGCGATCGCTGCCGGCGTTGCCTCGGGCATGTCCCAGCGTATGACGACGGCTTGGTCCGTAGGTACGGGAGTGGCCTCGCCTCGTAAGGAAGCGTCGGCAGCCGTAAACCCGAACGGCGGAGGCATGTCAGGAGCGGCACGGAACGCAGCCCAAAAGTCGGATACGGCTGTCAGGAATTCTGCACTCTCCGCCCCTCCGAAGTAGTTCGGCATTGAGGTGCCCGCGAGAATCCGCGGAGGATCCCTCATCCAGCGCTTGAACCAGGCCGGGCGCAGGCGCTGTCCCGCTGCGGAAAGATTCGGTCCGTTCTCCCCGAGCGAAGGAAACTCGCCCCAACCATGGCATCCGACGCATCCGAGGCCACCGCTTGCCCCGTCCACGCCCAGACGGTCGCGTCCGGCTTCGCGGCTGCCGTTCCAATGCGGTCCGACTGGATCGCCTGGCACAATGCCACTTGCCTTTGCGAGCGCATCCGCGAGCCACGCGGCATGGGACGCACCGTAGCTCGGCATCCTAAGCTCCTGCCAATCCAATGTCCGGGTATTCGAACTGAGGACCCTCTCGACCCACTCTACTTGCAGCTTCTCCCCGACACCGGTCAAGGTCGGCGCGACTTCGGCTAGGGATCCGGTCGGAGCCTTGCCATTGACATCGTGGCATGCGTGGCACCTCAGCTGGGCCATGCGACGGGGCAGGTCGAATGTGGGGGCGGCGACGACGTCGGGTGTCGCCCGGTAGCCGGCCACGAATCGACGCAACGCGTGACGTTCGTCATCGTTCAATCGGTACATCGGAGCACCAGCGGGTACCTCGTCGGCGAGGCAGCCCTGGGCCTCGTCCAGCGATGCCAGCGAGGGCGCTTCTGCCTCGGAACGTAGCCCGTCGAGCGTGTGGCACGCCAAACAACCCGAAGACTGGACGATTTCCCGTCCGCTCGTCGCGTCTCCCTCGCGACGCGGCGTCTCGAATGCCCGGTTGCGAGAAAGCGCGAGATACGCAGCAAGGTCAAGGGCCTCGGCCTCGTCAAGGTGAAACGAAGGCATCCGACCGTCCGGTGAGAAGCGGATCGGGTCGAGGAGGTACTGCTGGAGATGACCGACGGTCGCCTTCGAACCCAGGCCGAGCAAGGGCAGATCCGAGCCATGACAAGCCGCGCATCCGAATGACTGAAACGTTGTCCGACCGCGCTCTTCGTTGCTCTTGCGGAAGCTCGGCTCTTCAACGGAACTGGTGCCTCCTCCCGAGAGGAAGGCGGTCACGTCCGCCCGCTCGGAATCGTTGAGCATTCGGGGCATCGTCGCCCAACTGCGAAACTCTTCGGGCGCATCCAGCCAGTGGCGAATCCAAGCGGGATTGACCCGGCCGCCCAAGCCGGTCAGGACTGGTCCATGCCGCTCCTGTATGGACGGGGAGTCGGAGCGGTGGCAGTTCGGGCAGCCGAGGTCTTCGAAAATCGCGCGGCCGTCCAACGCGTCCGCGCTACCTGGCTCGTGGGAAAACCGCCCCGAAGGAATCGGCTCGCGCATGAATCCCGGCCCCTCCCACTCGATAGATACACGGGCAGAGCCGGGACGGCGGTCGGCTCGAAGGTCGAATTTGTGCGCTCCGGCTTCCAGGCGGACCGGATCCGGTCCGATCTCCTGCCCGTCAATCCGCAGGGAAGCAGCTTCGGCGAAGAATCGATACTCCCCTGCCCGAACAGTCGTCAAGTCGCCGGACCACTCGATTCCGGCACTGCTCGACGCCGGCGTGAAGCCCTCCCGTGGGTCGAGAGCTACGCGCGGCCACGGCCGGACCAACGCAAGGCCGCCGCTAGCCGTTTCCAAGCCCGGATCCCCAAGCAGGTCCAAGGGCACTATCGCAACACCAGAGACCAGGAGCGCGAGCAAGCTGAAGCGCATCCCCGCAAACCGCAACGCAATTCGATACGACCTGATATGCCAAAGCTGCCAAGGCGCCTCAGGATTCCGTTCCACGAAGTCGCTGCCGCTTCCGCCGGGCCCACGGCCAACGTCAAAGCTGCCAGTCACTTTCCTGCCTTCTTCGTCCAGGGACCAGTCCCTCCCGGAATCGGGGGCTGTCAGGCCCCTTTGAAGTATATTCATCGCGGCGAAGCGAGCGCGGTCGAATTCAAACCCGCAGCTTGCGCTGCGGTTTGGCCGCACGGAACGGCTCAATGTCCGCTCCGGCTGGCGTCATGCCCCCGGTACATCTGCGACGGGTTGCTCGGATCCGCAACAGGTGCGCAGCCCCCTCCCGCAAAATCAACCTTGCAGGCCGGGCATGGCAGAAAAGGCCTCGCTCGCCGATCGAGACTGTTGCGAACCAGCGCATGGTTCCTCACCAAGGTGCCGACGCACAGATGTTCGACACAGAACCGGGGCCGCGTCCTTCCACCAGCTTTGCGGTCAGTTCGTGCAGGATTCCGCGTGCACGGCTCAAGCTGCACCGGCAGAGCTTTGTGCGCGTGCGGCCACGGTTCCCCTCGGCTCGGCATGCCCGTCGCTAAGTGTGATGCAGTTCCAGATGCCCACGTCGATGCCGACCTCCGGCCGGCTGCAGCGCACATCCCGCTTCGACAGATTCATCACCAAACGCAGTTGCACCCACCTGACTGTACTTGCGACCCGCGGTAGCTGGAGGCGGCCCTCCTGCGGCCGCCGTCGGACGCGCAGCCGTTCGACGCCCTTGATCGCGATAGCGAAGCGCTTGCCGGAAGTTCGAATGCGCCGCGGTCCGCTGAGACCGAAACCTCAGCCGGGACTCCTTCGCATAGATGAGGCGCTGTGCTGCCACTGGAAGCTCGCCCACTTGGGATCCGCCTGCCTCCGCTGCATCGACTGCTCGAACTGGCTAGGCAGGCTGATCGACGCACAGTCATTCCTCAAGGCATTGCCGCGCTCCGCCGAAGCACTGCTACATCCGACAGGCAACCAGGCGATTCGCTTCCGAGGGCGAGAAACCCCAAGCAACATGCACGGCGAAATCACGACCGTCGCACTTCGATGTAGCCCACGGCGGTGAAGTCTCCCTCTAACGTGAGGGCTTCACTAATTCGTCGCCGCCGCATGACTTCAAAGCTCACCGCATCGACAAAGGAATACACGCGTTCATCGTGCCGACGCAATCATCGACGAGCCTCTTCTTCGACATCTGAGTCCGCATGGACAACCACGACCCGAGATGATCGCTCCAAAGCATCGAGGAAGCTCACGGCTATCCTGTGCCCGGCCCGTCGGCGCAAGAAAGCCCAAGTCTCTCCGACAACGTGGGTACTGCACAGCAACAAGCCTGAGTCATCGTGCCAAATCTTTGCCGCTTCGGCGTGATGCGGGTCTCGAGGCACGAGAAGCGCGACCCAGAAGCCGGTGTCAACGAATCTCATTTCCCACAGACCACATCGTCGACATCCGCCGGGACAATTTCGACGGTACCGATCAACGCCGTCAGCGGGTCACTATCGGTTTCCGAATTCCCGTCGTAGCGGGCCGAGACACACTCTCGTATCAGAGAAGCCTTGGAACGTTTGCTCTTTTCCGCTTCGACTTGGAGGAGGTCGTCCAGATCCTCCTCGATATAGATCTGTATACGTCAGACTGATGCGTATCCATCGGACAAGGCGGCCTAGCTGCACTGCGTCGTCGTCGTTGAGGCGGAAATTGAAAAGGTAGTGCTACAGTATTTGGGGTTAGGAGGACGTTACAGATGTCCATCACAAGACGCCGCCTGCTTACCGGAGCCGGAGTTTCCGCTGCAGTCCTTCCGGGACTGCGAGCTCAATCGGATGTGAAGCACTACGTGCGATACCGGCAAGGCGAGTCGAGGGGTTTCGGCGAACTCGAAGGAGACACGATCTACCCGATTGAGGGGTCTGTGCTGGGGAGCAGGAAACGCATGGGAGACAAGATCGCCCTGGCGGACGTGAAGCTGCTCTATCCCGTGCGTTCTCCGAAGGTGTTCGCGGTAGGCCTGAACTACAAGAGCCACCTCGGCTCGACGAAGCCGCCAGAGAAGCCCGAAATCTTCTACAAGCCGACGACGTCGCTGCAGAACCCCGGCGATCCAATCATCATCCCTCCGGGCTCCAAGAACATGCACTACGAAGCTGAGTTCGTCATCGTGATCGGCAAGGCAGCGAAGGCGGTCTCCGAGAGCCAAGCAGCAGATCACATTCTGGGGTACACGTGCGGCAACGATGTCTCGGAGCGCGACTGGCAGCAAGACGACCTGCAGTGGTGGCGCGCCAAGGGCTGCGATACGTTCGGCCCGATGGGCCCTTCAATCGCGGTCGGCCTCGACTACATGGAGTCCGAGATCAGCTTGCGGCTCAACGGAGAGACCAAGCAGAAACAGAAGGTGAGCGACCTCCTCTTCGGTCCGGAGCAGATCGTCAGCTTCATCAGCAAGCACGTGCGCCTCGCGCCAGGAGACTCGATCTTCACCGGTACACCGGGATCGACGAGCGCGATGAAGCATGGCGACGTCTGCGAGGTAGAGGTCACGGGCGTCGGAGTGCTCCAGAATCGCGTGCGCCGGGGCCGGGGGTAGCCGCGCCCGGCGGCCCGCCGGATCTTCTGTGGTGCCGCTCGGGGTTCCGAGCCAAGCCGGGCAAGCGGAGTTGCCTGGAGTCGAACTCGCTAATGCTGTGGTGTTAGAGGGCGAACGGTCGCGGAAGATCCGACTGTATTCTTTGGTTCGTGCTTGGTCATGGAGCTTCCTGAGACCGTTGAAGGCCGGGATGATGTTCGGACCTGAATATCTGATCGAGCCCCTCACGACCCTGGGCGCGCCACGAAGGAGCCACCGAACCCTGTTGTATGATTGTTGAACTTTCCGAACAGCGGGACGGGATCCAGTTGAAGAGACGGCGGCTAGTCTGAGTGCCGGCGAACGGCATTGTTGGCCCGGTCTCGGCGACCACGCCAAGGGTTCGGCTGACGCCCGCTACGAGGACCGGAAGAAGTTCGCGAGCGGCTGTAGCCCGGATTGGATGATTTCCTAGACCGATGCACACCGCACTTGTCACAGGGGCGACAGGGTTTCTCGGCAGGCACCTGATCCGATTGCTACTGGAGTCGGACCCGCAGTTGCAAATCCGAGCCTTCAGCCGCTCTCAATTCACCGAGGAAGACGATGGCCGCGTCGAGAGCCTGCGAGGCGACATTGCCAATCCTGGCGATGTTGCTTCGGCCTTGAACGGCGCGGACGAAGTCTACCACCTAGCGGGTGTCGTCGACCGTTCGCCATCCGACAAGTGGATCGGGTACCGTACCCATGTGGACGGGACGCGCAACGTGTGCGAGGCAATGCGCGACACAGGTCCCCGGCGCTGCGTCGTGGTCTCTTCGTCCGGCACGGTCGCTGTCAGCCGCGATGCGGTCGTGCACAAGGAAGACTCAGGGTACAAGCAGGCAATTGTTCAGGAGTGGCCGTACTACCTCAGCAAGATCTACCAGGAGAAGCAGGCTCTTTGGTACTGCGAGCACCGGGAGCTGCCCATCGTGGTCGTCAACCCGAGTCTCATGCTCGGCAGCGGGGACGATCGGCTGTCTTCCACAAATGATGTGCGCCTCTTTCTCAAGGGCCAGATCAAGGTCATTCCGTCGGGGGGGCTCAACATTGTAGACGTGCGCGATGCCTCGGCCGGACTGATCGGTGCGATGCGTAAAGGGACGGTTGGCGAGCGGTACTTGCTTGGCGGCGAGAACCTGACATTCAGGGAGTGGATCGCCCACACAGCCCATCTAGCGGGAGTGCCCCCGCCTCGATTTCAGTTGCCCGAAAGCGCGGCCCGCTTCGGTGCCTCGGCATTGCGGGCACTCTATCCGATGGTGGGCAAGGACTTCGAATTGGACGATGCCACGATCCGGATGTCTTCGCTATTCTGGTATTGCAATTCCGACAAGGCGCGGAAGGATCTCGGATTCAAGACGCGCCCAGTCGACGAGACGCTGCGGGACACGATCAACTACCTGAGGTCTTCCGGAGCGGCTTAGGAGAACTCACGAGAATCAAGATGGCTGGGATCAAGGAACAAACTTCTTTCGCCGTACAGGCAGATTTGGTCGCGATGCTGGACGAGGCGGCCCGGACGTACAACCTGCCAAGTAGGGACAAGGCATTGCGCTGCATCTTGGACTACGTAGCCAACGACAGCGACTGGGACGAGATATTCACCAAGATTCGCTGCATGCGATGCGGCGGCCGGCCCGGTTGGACTGCAGCAGAATAGACGGGCAAATGAGCGGCCGGCGGTTCCGCAAGCCCGTTGTCGTCCTGAATCCGCGCGCTGCCAGCGGGAAGGCGATGCGTAGCTGGTCCGAGTTGCAGCCAAGGCTGGAGAGCGTGCTCGGACCGTTCGACGCTCGATTCACTGAATCGCCGAATCACGCAACGGAGCTAGCGCGCAGCGCTATACGGGAAGGCTCGGAACTAGTGGTTGCTGTCGGCGGCGACGGGACGTTCAACGAAGTCCTCAATGGCTATCTCGCCGACGGACACCCGGTCAATCCTGACACGTCGCTGGCCTTATGCCCGCTCGGGACGGGAGGCGATTTCAGGCGTTCCGCCAGGATCCCGCAGTCACCGCGCGAGGCAGTGGAGGCCATCGTGAGCAGGCCGACTCGACAGATCGATGCGTGCAGGGTCCGGCTCTCGACGGCTGACGGAACCAATCTGGAGCGGTACTTCGTCAACGTCACGAGCTTCGGGATGGGCGGGGAGGTTAGCGTCGCCGCGAAGAACTGCTTCCTGACATCGATTAACGGCCGAGCGGCGTTTCTTTGGGCAACGGCACTGACGTTTCTCCGCTACCGGGCAAAACAAATTCGTCTCGGTCTCGACGGGTCGACATCCGACGAGGATATTCGAGTGATGCAAGTCGCGGTCGGAAACGGTTCGTATCAAGGTGGCGGCATGAATGTGTGCCCATTAGCGGCGCTCAACTCGGGATTCCTGGACGTCACGGTCATCGAGGAAATCAGCCTTCTGAATTTCCTGCGGTCGCTGCCCCTTCTATATTCGGGCAAGATCTACACGCACCGGAAGTGCCGCCACTATCGAGTCAAGAGCGTCACGGGCACGTCGCACGACTCTGTCCTAGCGGAAGTGGACGGCGAGGCGATAGGCCAGTTGCCGTTCACCGCGGAAGTCCTACCTGGGGTAGTGTCCATTGCCGGAGCGGGAATCTTGTCCTAACGGCAGGTGGCCCGCGAAGAGCGTCGGAGAATCCACGATCCGACACCATCCCCGTCCAATTTCGTCGCCATCGGCAAGGAAAGCCACCGATCTAGTCGCGAGGGCCTGCCGAGCGCCGACTTATCCTCTTCGGCGCACCCAACTCGTCGAGAGAATTCCGTAGCGAGCCGCAGGACCTCGGCAATCCGTTCAGGGCCCATGAGCTGAGAAATCTGTCTGCTCAGTGCCCTCTCGCTGATTTGGCCCTGACAGGGTGAGGGAGGGCACGAGCTCCGGGCGGCATCGACTGCCAGGCGCCGGATGCTGCCAGGCATAGGCACGAGTCCGCCTTGTTCTGCAGAATCGACTGCCCGCCGTTTCGGCTCGATCACCTAGGTGATTGAATGCCTATCGGTGCCTTAGCGAGGCAGACGGAGGAGGGGGCTAAGGCCGGGCCCACGTGTTAAAATCGGCCTGACGGATTCCGTCGCAGATGCCCTCAGACCTCTCGCTAGTTCGACGCCTCCAAGCATTGGACCGGCGAATCGATGACCTAACGCTGGAGATTGACGGCCTGCCCAGACATATCGCCTCCATCGAGGCAAAGCTAGCGTCCCACGAGCAAGAGCTTTCGACCACGCAGGCGGTGCTTGCCGAGAACGGCAGGGTGCACCGGAGCTTGGAGGGACAGATCGCGGATTTCAAGCAGAAGATCTCGAAGCTTCAGGAGCAAATGAACACCGCAAAGACGAATGCGCAATTTCGCGCCTTCCAACACGAGATCCAGTTCTGCAAGGACAACATCGACCAGCTCGAGGAGCGCATTCTCGAGAAGATGGAGCAGGCCGAGGCTCTCCTAGAGAACGCCGCCAAGGCCGAGGCTGACCTAAGGGTCGAAACCGCTAGGGTTGCCGCCGAAGTACAGAGAGCGAAGGGTCGCATCGACGCCGACCGGCACGAGCGCGACAAGCAGCGTGCAACGCGTCTTGACCTGAACGGGCAAATCGATCCCGCTACGCTGCGCACCTACGAACGAATCCGAGAGGCTCGGGGCACAGCGGTAGCAGCCGTGATCGGCGAGAGTTGCGGGTCTTGCCACGTCCGCTTGCGCCCGAAGCTCTTGCAGGACCTGCGCCTGATCACGAAGGGCGTTCTCACTTGTGAGAGCTGCGGCCTGATCGTCTACTTTCCCGAGGCTACGGATGACGGCGTGAAGGTCGAGGATCCCGCCGGCGAAATGCATTTGGGACCAGGAGCGCAATAGGTCGCATGGAAGCGCTTTCGGTACTGACCGAAGACGAGTCCCTCTTCTTCGAGTCTCTAATTGAGTTTGCAGAGCGCGAGATAGGTCCGCATGTCCGCGACATGGACAAGGCGGGCGAGTTACGTCGCGACATTATCGACCAGCTCTTCGAGTTCGGCCTCATGGGCATCGAGGTGCCCGAGGAATACGGGGGCCAGGGCGGAACGTTCTTCGAGGCCGTGCTCGCCGTGCAGGGCTTGTCCAGGGTGGATCCGTCAGTTTCCGTGGTCGTCGACGTGCAGAACACCCTCGTGATCAACGCCCTGCTCCGATGGGCGACTGACCAGCAAAAGCGCAAGTACCTGCCGCGTGTTTGCAGCGACACCGTATGCAGCTATGCCCTTTCCGAGGCAGGTTCGGGCAGCGACGCGTTCGCACTGCAGACGCGGGCGCAACGCCGGGACGGTGGATTCGTCCTCAACGGCCGCAAGCTCTGGATAACCAACGCGAAGGAATCCGGCCTCTTCCTGGTGTTCGCCAACGCTGATCCGGAAGCTGGCCATCGTGGCATCACGGCCTTTCTGGTCGAGAGAGATTTCCCCGGCTTCACCATCGGCAAGAAGGAAGACAAGCTGGGCATCCGAGCTTCGTCGACTTGCGAAGTGCTCTTCGACAACTGCTTCGTGCCCTTCGAGAATGTCCTTGGCGAGATTGGCAAGGGCTACCGAATCGCGATCGAGGCACTCAATGAGGGACGCATCGCGATCGGAGCGCAGATGGTGGGCGTCGCCGAGGGTGCGCTCGGACATGCATTGGCCTACCTCGGAGATCGCAAGCAGTTCGGAAAACGGCTCGCGGACTTTCAAGGCGTCCAGTTCCAAGCCGCGGATCTTGCGACGCAAGTTGAAGCAGCCAAGCTCATCGTTTGGAACGCCGCGAGACTCAAGGACAGCGGCAAGGACTTCCTCAAGACCGCGGCAATGGCAAAGTACTTTGCCTCGGAAATGGCCGTCAGGGTGACTGCCCAGTGCGTGGATCTCTTCGGGGGCGTCGGATACACCGAGGACTATCCCGTGGCCAAACTCTACCGGGACGCCAAGATCGGAACGATCTACGAAGGTACTTCAAACATGCAACTGCAGACCATCGCGAAGTGCCTGCTGGGCCGGTAGAATGACACTCAGGAGTATGCGATGGACCACCCTGGGGCTCATGCACCAACCCCAGACCTAGCCTCGCGGCCCCCCGGGAGCCCCTATTCATGGCACTATTGGCGGACCCCGGTCTTCTTCGGCGCAGGCTTCTGCACGCTCCAGCTGATCGCGGCTGCCGCACGATTCGGCTTCGGCAACCTGCACGGAGCGTCGGGCCCACCACTGATCTGGCTCTTCGCAATAGTGTCGGGCCTTGTCCTGTTTTTCATCGGAGGGCTGCTGGCTGGTTTGCTGGTGCAGCGGCTCTTGCGGGGTAGCAGCGGTGCATGGCGCAAGTTCCTGATCGGTGCGGTTGTGATCGCGACACCGTTCTCGGTTGGGTTGAGTCTGGTCGGTGGTTTGCTGGGTCCGCCCCTCGTCCTGCTCTACGGCCTCGTCCCGTATCTGATACTGGCAGGGCTGCCGGCGCTGGCCCGAAGCGCCTGGCTACGAGTAGCCAAGCCTGAAGGAACGGAAGCTGGCTGAATGCTGGGCGGCCTTGCCGACCGTCAAGTAGCGGTTCCTAGAACGCCAGCGGGAGCTTCTTCATGGCCCGACCGGTACCGCGGAGAAACGAGAAGTCGCAGCCCTCGTCTGCCTGCAAGACGGTCTCGAGAAACAGCTTTCCGTAGCCCCGGTCGTAGTGCTCCTCCCGAGGCTTCCACATGCTCTTGCGCTGCCTTAACTCAGCATCGTCAACGAGCAGGTCGAGCCTCCGTCCAGCCGCGTCCAGTTGAATCTCATCGCCAGTCTCCACGAGTGCCAGCGGCCCTCCGACTGCGGATTCGGGAGCGATGTGAAGGACAACCGCGCCGTAGCTGGTTCCGCTCATGCGGGCGTCCGAGATGCGCACCATGTCCGTGACGCCTTGCTTCAGCAGCTTCGCGGGAATCGATAGGTTGCCGTACTCCGGCATGCCCGGTGCACCGATGGGTCCGCCGTTCTTCAGCACTAGAACGGAATCTGCATCCACTTCTAGATCCGGCGAGTCGATGCGGTTCATGAAGTCCTCATGGTTCTCGAACACCAAGGCCCTGCCGGTGTGCTGGAGCAAGTCGGTCGACGCGGCGCTTGTCTTCAGGACCGCGCCTCGCGGACAGAGATTCCCCTTCAAGACGATCGTTCCACCCTCCGGCTGCAACGCCCGCTCTCTCGGAAGGATCACATCCCGGTTGTGGCATTCCGCCGCGGACACATTCTCGCGAACAGTCTTGCCCGTCACTGTCAGGGCCTCGCCGTGAAGCTGGTCCAAGAGGTCGTTCATGACCACGGGTATGCCGCCGGCGTAGAACATGTCCTCCATGAGGTGCTTGCCTGACGGCTGAATGTTCGCGACCACAGCCGTTTCTCGCGAAATCTCGTCGAATTTCTCCAACGGGAAGTCGATGCCGAGGCGCCCGGCTAGCGCCTTCAAGTGAATGATCGCGTTCGTCGAGCCGCCGATCGCCATGTCGACCCGGACGGCGTTTTCCAGCGCTTCTCGAGTGATGACGTGCGACGGCCTCAGATTCTCGCGAACCATGTCGACGATGCGCTCCCCGCTCCGGTGGGCGATTTCGAGGCGTCGCGAATCGGCGGCGGGGATGTTCGCGCATCCCGTCAACGTCATGCCCAGCGCTTCAGCCAGGCTCGTCATGGTCGAGGCGGTCCCCATGACCATGCAGTGGCCCGCCGAACGCGACATTGCGCACTCCATCTCGCACCAGTCCTCCTGGCTTATGCGACCGGCCCGCAATTCGTCCCAGTAGTGCCACACGTCTGTACCCGAGCCGATTTCCTTATTGCGCCAAATACCCTTGAGCATCGGCCCGCCTGTGACGAAAATCGATGGCAAGTCTGCACTGACGGCGCCCATAAGCTGCGCTGGCGTTGTCTTGTCGCAACCGCACAGCAGCACGACGCCGTCCATTGGGTTTGCGCGAATCGACTCCTCCACATCCATCGCCATCAAATTGCGGAACATCATCGTGGAAGGACGCATGAACGGCTCGCCGAGGGAGATCGTAGGGAACTCGAGGGGAAAGCCACCCGCCGACCAGACCCCGCGCTTGACGGCTTCGGCCACCTGTCGGAGATGAGCGTTGCAGTTCGTCAGTTCGGACCAGGAATTGCAGATGCCTATGACCGGCTTGCCGGAGAACACGCTGGTGGGAAAGCCTTCCGCGCGCATCCAGGACCGATGAAGGAATCCGAGCTTGTCGTTGCGCCCGAACCATTCTTGCGAGCGCAATTTCGAATTCTCGTCAGACATCAGGGGTCATTATAGTCACGACGGATTCCAATCGTTGCGACCCAGCGTGCGCGAGCATATAGTAGGTGCGGGCCAAGGAGGCCGCTGATCATGGCAATCGATCTAACACGCCGTCACTTCTTGGGAGGGGCCGCCGCGGTCACGACGGCTTGCCAATCTGCTTCAAACGAGAAGACCGGGCCAGCTGGAGTAGCGGACCTCCTCCCCAATCGCCCCCTGGGCAAGACAGGCGCAAGCCCGTCCATTCTCGCAATGGGATGCGGCAGCCGGCTTGCAATGTACGGGGAGGAGGACAAGGCGGTCGAAGCGCTCAATCTGGCTCTCGATCTCGGTGTCACGTACCTCGACACGGCGCAGTCGTACGGGGGCGGCCACAGCGAGAAATGGGTCGGGCGAGTCATGGCTGAGCGCCGCCGCGAGGTCTTTCTAGCCACCAAGATCAACGTCCGCGGCTATGACGAGGCCATGCGTGCAACCGAAACGAGTCTCAAGAGCCTTCAGACCGATCAGATCGACCTCATCCACATCCACAGCCTCAAGGACGAAGAGGACCTGGCAGCCATCGAGGCCGGATCACTGAATGCGCTAATGGAGCTTCGCGATCAGGGGGTATGCCGGTTCGCGGGCATCACCAGCCACACGCACCCTGACGTGCTCGCCACGGCTCTTGACCGGCATGACTTCGACTGCACGCAGATTGCGTTGAACGCCGCCAAGCAAGGTCGGAGCGCGAATGCGAGCGAGCCGGTCGACAACGCTCCGGAGGACAGCTTCGAGACCGTGGCCCTTCCTGTTGCCGTGCGGAAGGAGATGGGCGTCCTCGCCATGAAAGCAACAGGCCAAGAATCGCTGGTTGGCGAGGGGCCGGGCAAGTCGGGCATCGACCGCCTCCTGCGGTACGCCCTGTCCTTGCCTGTCACCGCGGCGGTCGTAGGCATGCCCACACTTGATTTCATACGGGAGAACGTCGAGGTCGCGAAGAACTTCGAGCCGATGCCTTCGGAGGAGATGGGGCGCTATTCGCAGGAGATGTCAGACCTCAATAAGCATGCGATGGACATCCACTTCTGCTGCCACGTGGACGCCTGAACTCGATTTCCGAAGTCAGGAGCGCATCCCGGGCTGGCGACGGGCTCCGATACGGATCGGGCTCGAGCGGATTCCCTGTTAGCCTCCAAGACTGATCATTTCGAGCTTTCGAACCGAATCGGGCCGGTAGCCCTCCGCCGACGAGATCGCAACGAGCCTCTCCTCGGAGTAACGGTCGACCCTTCCGGCCCAGACCGCGGCGATTGCCTCGCGCAGATCGTCGTCGCGCGCTCCAGTTCTCAGCATCGTCTTGAGGTCGTGCCCGCGCGCCGAGAACAGGCAGGTCACCAATCGACCATCGGCGGTCAGCCTGGCTCTTGTGCATGCACCGCAGAACGGCTCGGTTACCGAGGCGATCACCCCAAAACTCCCTTGGCCATCTAGGAACCGGTAGCGTTCGGACGGAGCGCTGCCGCGCTTGGCCCCGATAGCCTCGAACTGATGCACAGCGGCAATACGGCCGAGGATCTCGGCCTTGCTTACTAGCTTTTCCGACGACCAACTGTTGACATTGCCAACATCCATGTACTCGATGAAACGCATTTCGTAGCCGTGCGATCTCGAGTAATCGAGCAAGTCCGCTATTTCGTGTTCGTTGACCCCGCGCTCCACAACCGTGTTCACCTTGATCGGCGAGAGTCCAGCCCGCCTTGCGGCAGCAACTCCCTCAAGCACCGCGTCCACGCTTCCCCTCTGGGCCATCTTGAAGAAGGTAGCGGGATTCAGCGAGTCGATGCTGACCGTGACTCGGTTCAGGCCAGCGCTTCTCAGGGATTGGGCCTTTTCCGCCAGCAGAGACCCGTTGGTCGTGAGACAGAGATCTTCGATTCCGGCGGTCCCGGCGAGCATAGCCACCAAATCGTCGAGGTCCTTCCTAAGAAGCGGCTCTCCGCCAGTGATGCGGAGCTTGCTAACGCCAAGGTCGACGAAGATCCGGACGAGCCGACCTATTTCCTCATAGCTGAGGATCTGATCCTTTGAGATCCAGTCGTACTGATCCAGCGGCATGCAGTAGGTGCAGCGGAAATTGCAGCGGTCCGTGACCGAGATCCGGAGATCCTGCAACGGCCGGTGGTACTTGTCGGTTAGCACACTCGAACTCTGATACTGACATTCTAGCTTCCGTGTTTCTTGTGAAGCTCAATCGGAGGCGGAAATGGCTTGGATGCGATCTCGGCAGGTGTCGGCGAGTGCACTGGGAAATGAAACGCCTGAGTGCCGATGGCCTTCAAGCACAGCATACTGCGCAGTCACCGGGACTTGCATGATCCGATAGACCACACAGCGTTCCAGGCTCTCTGTTTTCCCACGTTCCGGAAACACTCCAGCCCTATTTGATCGCACCAAGAACATGGCGGGCATATTCGAACCCACACTGGAATCGCGAGCCTACTGCTGTCGGAAATACCGGCAGCCCGGCCGTCGTTCGGCAAGCGTTCGCTTTAGTTCCGACATGCCTCTGCGCGAGCCGCGCAACCGCGACGTGTTCCACGGATCGACATTTCACAACCAGCCATCGGCGCCCTCAGCCCACGAGGCCGCATTTTCGGGGCACCGCCGGCACGGACCCAGCTTGAACGAATCCGGGCCGACGACCTGGTAGGCGCCTATCAAGCAGTGCGCTCGTGCCCACCGAGCGGTGACATCCAATTCGACCTGACAGCCAAGCTACGCGAGATGACTCGAATCTGAAGGAGGGCGAGTAGCTAGGCATACAACGTTCTTGATCGATCGAGGAAATGAACGCAGCACCGATCCGCCGTTCAGCAGGCATCCTCATTCGAGCGCTTCAGTCGTCACAACGCCCGCCTTCACCCGATGTCCCCCTCTTACACACATCCGACTGGAGTGTTCCCGTTCGGGAGCCCTCGGGGCCGAGCGCATCCTACCGAGTTATTCCTCACATCCAGATGATTGCTGAGGGTCATACCCGCCAGAATGAAATCCAATGCGGAAGCGGCACTTGCCAGGGATAGAAGAGATATTAGGGTGGTTCGCGAAGCGAAGCAGTTGCTGATGCGAGTACTATGGAAGAAAGCGATGATTGATGTCACCCCGAACGCGACGAGCAAGATCAGAGGGATGCTCGCTGCCGAGAATCCTGGCGGCTTCCTGCGGCTCGGTGTCATCGGAGGGGGGTGCTCCGGGCTGCAATACAAGTTCAAGTACGAGCGCGACGCCCGGGCGTCCGACAGTGTGTTCGAGGTGGAAGGCGTGAAGGTTTGCGTGGACCCGAAGAGTTTCCATTTCCTTGACGGCATGACACTCGACTATGTCGAGACCATTCTCGAGCAGCGCTTTCTGTTCAAGAATCCCAACGCGGAGAAGAGTTGCGGGTGCGGAAAATCATTTCAGGTTTGACGTCGGGCCGCGCGGCGCTCCGTCCGCTAGGGCATACTAGGACTGCACCGCACCGGAGCATGGCCGGATGCAAAACTTACGCTTAACTAGCTGGTACGAAACGTTCAATCGTGCAGCAGGGGACCTGTATCCCGGCCGGTACACTCGCGAGTACACTGCGCAACTGACCGAAATCGCGCGCAAGATTAAGGAACTCGCGGCAAGCAAGCGATCGCTGATCGTCGCGCACAACTACCAGTTTCCCGAATTGCAGGAAGTCGCTGCGGAGGTAGGCGACTCGCTTGGACTTAGCCAGCACGTCGCTGGGCAGACATCCCCCCGCGTCGATTTCTGCGGAGTGTGGTTCATGGGGGAGACCGCCAAGACGATTGTCGGGGATCGCGCCAAGGTCTACATGCCGGACCGACCCGGATGCTCGCTGGTCGATTCAATCGACCATGCTCGACTACGCCGGTGGAAGGAAACGTGCCCGGAGGGCATTGTCATTTCGTACGTCAACACGGACGCCGCGACGAAGGCCCTGAGCGACTACATCTGCACATCGAGGAACGCTGCCCGAGTGCTCGATCACGCGGCGATTCAAAACCCGGGCAAGCGCATCCTGTTCCTGCCGGACAAGTTCCTGGGGTCGGTTTCGATTGCCCAGAGCGAGATCGTCGACGCCTCGCTGGTCGACCTCTACGACGGCTTCTGCCACGTGCACGCCAAGATCGGCGAGAGCGCCCTGGAAGACGCCTTCGATCGCCATCCGGAAGCGGAGCTCCTGATCCATCCGGAATGCGGGTGCGCGTCGCATTGCATGGCCAAGGTCATGCAGGGCAATTCCCCGTACCAAAAAGCGTTCTTCCTTTCGACCGAGGGCATGATTCGCCATGCGGAGACTTCCCGCGCCAAGGAGTTCATCGTTGGCACGGAGATGGGAATGGTCTATCGCCTTCGGCGCCAATTGCCGGGGAAGACTTTTCATCCGGTAAGCCCTGACGCGGTTTGCGAATACATGAAGATGAACACACTCGAGAAGCTTCTCGATTCTCTCGAGCAGGATCGCATCGAGGTTACCGTCGAGCCCGAAACAGCCCGCAAGGCTCAGCGCGCAATCGACCGAATGCTGAGCATCCAGTGATTCGGCAGGGTGGAAGCTCCCGCATCTAGCTATTCCAACGTTTGGTGCTGACCGCCGTCTAACGAGTCTGAGTCAGCTGCTTCGAGGCGGCAGCTGTGCGAAACTCACAGCGGAGCTTCGACTATGAACCGCAAGCCATTCGTTCTCGTGTTTCTCGCAATCCTGGTGTTTTCGGTCCCTCTTGCTCCCCAGGGACGGCTCCCGCTGCGCGGAACGTTCGACGACAGGCTGAATGCTCTTGAGGAGAGGCTTGCGGCGATCGAGGACCGGTTGGCCAGAGCGGACGAGGCGCGCGCCCGCGAACCTAGAGACCCATCCGACAGGCTGACATTGGAGTCGGAAGCGAAGCTGGATCGACTCGAGGTGCGCGTCATCCAGCTGGAAACCAACGCGGCGGACTGCGAATGCGGAGGCGCGGGACAGAGGCTTCTGCTGGATCGGCTCCGCTCGATCGAGCGTCAGGTGGGGCGGATTCGGTCCTCGGCAATCAGGTAGGATACTGTGCAGTGCAACACATATTGACGGCGGCCCTGTGTGCCGCGCTGGCCGGTTGCGGCCAAGGAATCACGTACTTAGAGGAGTCGAGGCAGGCCACGGGAGTGAAGGTGGGCGAAGTCTCGTCGGATTCCGCGATGATCTGGACTCGCGTCTCGGAGGCTTCCGAGCGCCGGTCGGATGGCGATCCTGTTCGAGGGCGTCCGGAGAGGACCGAACCCGGCGAAGCGATCGTGCAACTGGACCCTAGGACGCTGCAGGGTTCGGTGCCAGGTGCCGCTGGGCTTGTCCAGCTCAGGTACGCGAACAACGTGAACTTCATAGACCCGGTCGCTACGGAATGGCTTGGAGTCGACGCATCCAACGACTTCACTCATCACTTCGGATTGGCTGAGCTTGAACCCTCGACCACATACTACTTCGAGGTCCAGACGAGCAATCCGGAAGGGACGGTCCGGCACAAGCCCGTCAATGGACGATTCGAAACGGCACCGCCGCCCGACGAGTACTCAACCGTCCTTTTCACCGCCGTAACCGGACAGGCGAATCGCGACCACGACGCGCCCGACGGTTTCAAGATATACAAGGCAATGCTGGACTTAGCCCCGAAGTTCATCGTCCCGACCGGCGATACCGTGTACTACGACAGCGACGCACCGCTCGCCACGTCGATCGATCTCGCCAGGTTCCACTGGCACCGGATGTACAGCTTCCCGTCCTTGGTCCGTTTCCATCTAAGTGTGCCCGGCTACTGGGAAAAAGACGACCACGACTCCTATCACAACGACAACTGGCCCGGGATGTCGCGAGAATACATGGGTACGTTTAGCTGGGACCAGGGCCTTCAGGTGTATGCGGAGCAAGTTCCGATGAGCGAACTGCCCTACCGCACGTTCCGGTGGGGCAAGGGGTTACAAGTGTGGGTAGTCGAGGGTCGGGACTTCCGATCGCCGAACACGATGCTTGACGGCCCGTCCAAGAGCATATGGGGAGCGCAGCAGAAGCAATGGCTAATGGACACGCTTCTGGCGAGCGACGCGGACTGGAAGGTTCTCGTCAGCCCTACTCCTATCGTGGGCCCCGACCGGACAAACAAGGGCGACAATCACTCGAACGAAGCGTTCCGGCACGAGGGAGACGAGATGCGCGCGTGGTTCGCTTCGAACATGCCCGACAATTTCTTTGTTGTATGCGGCGACAGACATTGGCAGTACCACTCGGTCCATCCGGAATCCGGTGTCCAAGAGTTCTCGAGCGGTCCAGCGACCGACGAGCATGCCGGCGGATCGCCTGGCGAGGACAAACAATTCCACCGATTCCATCGAGAAATGGGAGGATTCGTCTCGGTCATGACAGAGAAGGTCCATGACGAGAGCACGATCACGTTCCGCCTCCACAACGTCGATGGCGGGGTCGAATACGAGTGGTCGCGGGCGAAGAAGCTATGATTCGCAGCCGGTCCTGACGCTCGCAGTCGCGCAATGACGACGATCAGATCGGACCTTCGACCAGACCCAGCGAGCGCGTGATCCGCGAGAAAACTCCCGAAATCGACCGGCTGCCTTCGATATGGGTGAGAATGTCAAGCTGCTCGTAGAGATCCAATAGCGGTTTCGTACGGCTGTGGTAGTTCCGTATCCTTCGCCGTACCGCATCGGGATGCGAGTCCGCGCGCTTGGTGTAGCCGGAGCCCCACCCAGCCATGCCCCGCTCCCAAACGCGCTTGAAGACGACTTCGTCCGGCACGTCGATGTAGATGGCCTGATCGATGTCCCAGTTCTGCCAGAGGAAGTCCGCCTGGGCTCTTGTTCTCGGAAAACCGTCCAAGATGAAGCCGTAGTTCCAGTCGTGCTCCTGAAGACGTCGGCGAACCACGTCCATGACCACTTCGTCTGGTATCAGGTTGCCCGAATCCAAGATCACGCGAATCCGCGACGCAAGCTTTGTCCGGTGCTCCAAGTGCCAGCGGATGATGTCACCGACCGAGATATGGACGAAATCGAACTTCGATGCCAGCAACCGGCTCTGCGTCGACTTGCCTGACCCCTGCGGGCCGATGAATACATACTTGTGCAACTCTAGCCTACTCGGTCGGCCACGAGGCCTCGACCGCAGAATTCGAGTCTAACGCACCGGGACAGCATGATTCCAGACAGCCAGTCGGGCACCATCTACTAGCCCTAACTCATCTTCGACACCACAATTCCAGAAGCACTTATATAGTGCCTGCGACAAAACCCCTGAATTTCGCGCAAACACACACGAGGGTCCAGTTACTGTGCTGGTGGCGGGCGCCGTTTCGGGGCGCAATCCGCCCCGGCTTGCCGTCGCATGGCGGCTTTCCAAGCCGGATTCCGAGTCCTTGCGCACCCTTCCCACACTCCTGCCTGCCAGCAGGCTGGCGCTGCTCGTTCCCGGGGCGCTCCCTCGCCGCTACGCGGCCAGCCGTAGCGGGAGCGCCCGCTTGCGTGCCCGCTTCAGCCGCTTCCGCTCCCGCCTCTGCAGGAGCAGTCCGATCCGGTGCAGGTTCCCCGCCAGCACCGCCAGCCCCACCGCTCGCTCGAAGCCCGCCGCCCCTTTCGACCGCACCCGGTCCAAGCCCCGGCATTCCAGGTTGTGGATCGCCGATTCCACCGCCGGATGCGCCTTCCGCGCCGCCGCGAATCCCGGCTCCGACTCCCGTTCCCGCCCCGCCTTCGACAGCTTCCCCTTCTGCGGCAGCGCGTTCAACACCAGCACCTTGTCCAACTCCTCCCGGTTCGCTGGACTGTGGAAGCCCTTGTCGAAACTGCAGCCCGCCAAGTCCGGATACATCGCCTGCGTCTCCTTCACCAGCGGCTGCGCCACGTCCACGTCCTGCTCCGTCCACATGATCCTGGCATGCAGCACGAACCCGTGCTCGCTCTCCACGATCCCCACCGGCACTCCCAGCTCCACCGGCCGCCCTGCCTTGCCCTTCGCGCACCAGCGCGTGTGCGGCTCGAAAATCGAGAACACCTTCTCCTCTTGCGGAATCGTCTCGCCTCGCAGCACGCGCCGCTCCACCTGGTCGACCTGCCGCTCCGCGTGTTCCAGGAAGCCCTTGATTTCGCTGACGATACCCTCTCCCGCTCGCGCCGCCTCCAAGCGCTCCAGAGACGCCTTCGCGCGCTCCGCTATGCAGCGCGCCTGCCGCAAGTAGTCCTGCACCCGCCGCGGCTGCTGCTTCCTTCGCTTCGACGAGCGCACCCGCTGGAACAGGCCGCGCACTGTCCGGATCAGATGCGCGCTCTGGCGCCAGCCGCCCAGGCCGTGCTGCTCGCAGGCCAGCGCCGTGACCCGGATCAGGCAGCGCAGCGCGTCCCACAGCAGGCTCACGTCCGTCGGGTAATGCACGTCGGTCTCGACCAAGAGCAGATCAAACTAATCCATTCCGCGATTGCGGGCCTGAGCGGGTTCTGATCAAGCGCCTCGGACACCCCCTCGACGGTCAGGAGCTGGCGGTGCTGGCTCGGAAACGGCGCTCGGACGGTAGTCTGGCGTTGTGGGTCGAACTGCCCGATGGCAAGCGCAAGAGCATCCCTGCGGCGTGGACCAGCTGGGAGGCTCCTGCGGACGATGCGCCGCGCACGCAGGGCCGCATGGCGGACTATCATGCCTTGCAGAAACTGGTGCAGGTGCTGGAGGACGCGCATGGCGGAGAAGGAGGGAGCGGCGAACTGGCAGGCGTCTCTGCCGGGGCTGCTGGAACACGAGGAGCGTCTGGCGCTGTGGAACAGCTTTCCGGAGGCGGCGCACGAGGAACTGCTGGAAGAGCTGGCGCGGCTGATGCTGCGGATCGCGGAGAAGGAGGCCCGGAATGAAGCGGGAGACGACGATCCGCGAACGGCATCTTGAGCGGCTGGCGGTGGTCTATGTGCGCCAATCGACGCCGCAGCAGGTGCTGACGAACCGGGAATCGACGCGGCTGCAGTATGGATTGCGGGAAGTGGCGCGGAATCTGGGCTGGCCGGCGGAGCGGGTCGAGGTGATCGACGACGACCTGGGGGTTTCGGCGGCGGGGGATACGGAGCGGACGGGCTTCGCGAAGCTGACGCGGCTGGTGGCGCGGGGACGGGTGGGGGTGGTGCTGGGCCTGGATTCGTCGCGCTTGGCGCGCGACACGGCGGAATGGTTCGGCTTGTTGCGCTGGCTGCGGCTGACCGACACGCTGTTCGTGAAGGCGGGCAAGGTGTACGACTTGAGGGAGGGCGACCACCGGGTGGTGCTGGGGATCGAGGGGACGTTGTCGGAGGAGGAGCGGTTCCGGATCAAGGCGCGCATGGACGAGGGCCTGCGGAGCAAGGCGGAGCGTGGCGAGTTGTATCGGAGCGTGGCGAGCGGGTACGTGGTGGTCGGCACGGAGTTGCGCAAGGACCCCGACGAGCAGGTGCGGCAGGCGATCGCGGAGGTGTTCGCGAAATTCCATGAGACGGGTTCGGCGCGGCAGACGGTGCGCAAGCTGCGGGAGGCGGGGACGAAGCTGCCGGGGAAGCGCGGAAACAGGGAGATGGAGTGGAGCGAGGCGACCTACGCGCGGGTGTACCAAGTGCTGACGAACCCGCTGATGGGAGGGGCGTACGTGTACCAGCGGCAGCGGACGGAGTTGCGGGTGGACGGGCGGGGGGAGGTGAGCAAGAAGGTGCTGAGGTTGCCGAGGCAGGAGTGGACGGTGGTGCTGGAGAAGCATCACGAGGGCTATGTCGAGTGGCATGAATGGCTGGAGATCCAGGAGCGCATGGCGGAGAATTCGTTGCGCGTGGGGAGCGGAGCGCCGCGCGAGGGGAGGGCGCTGCTGCAACGGCTGGTGGCGTGCGGGGTGTGCGGTCGGAGGATGCAGGTGCTGTACGGCAGCGGGGTGAGATACGTGTGTCTGGCAAGTCAGTCCGGGACGGGGAAGCGCGGGTGCCAGTCGGTCGGCGGAGCGCAGCTGGAACGGTGGGTCTCGGAGCGGTTTCTGGAAGCGGCGGGCATGGGCGGCGTCGAGGCGGCGCTGCGAGCGGAGCGGCAGGCGGAGGAGCGGGAAGCGAGGCGATTGCGCAGCTACGAGCTGGAATTGGAGCGCTGCGCGTACGCAGCGCAGCTGGCCGAGAGGAGGTACAAGGCGGAGGATCCGGAGAACCGCTTGGTCACGCGGACGCTAGCGCGGGACTGGGAAGCGGCGTTGCGCGAGGTCGAGCGGGCGCAGCGGGAGTTGGAACAGGCCGCGGAGCGCGAGCCGCGGCGTGACCCGGAAGTGTCCGGGGAGGTGTTCGCGCAGTTGGGGGCGCGGGTGCGCAGTCTGTGGGAATCGCCTCGAGTCAGTGCGCGGGATCGCAAGCGGCTGCTGGCGGCGCTGGTGGAAGAGGTCGTGCTGAAGGTGGAGCGGGCAGCGGGCCATTTGCATGTGCTGCTGCGCTGGCGCGGCGGCTGGATCGACGAGACCGACCTGCCCTTGCCTGCGCGCGTGACGCCGCCGCCGATACAAGACGACCCCGCCACGGTGGAGATCGTGCGGGGGCTGGCGCTGCTGCACGCGGACGAGCGGATCGCGGAGACGCTGAACCGGCAGGGGCTGCGGTCGGCGCGCGGGATGGAATTCAGCCGGGGGATCGTGGCAAGCCTGCGGCAGCGTCACGGCATCAAGCTCTTGCGGGGCGGGAAGCGGCAGGCAGAGGCGCCGCCGCAGAGCGTCAGCGAGGCGGCGCGGGAGCTGGGCACGACGGCGAGCACGCTCTATCGCTGGATCCAGCAGGGCTTCGTGCCTGCGGAGGCAGCGGTGGAGGGCGCCGCCCTGCAGGTGCGTCTGAGCCCGGCAGTGCGGGCGCGGTTCTGCGAGTCGCCGCCGGAGGGGTATGTGCGGGCGAAGCAAGCGCGGCGCGAGCTGGGCCTGTCGCGACAGGCCCTGTGGCAACGCATTCGCGAGGGGGCCTTGGATGCCAAGCGCATCGTGCGCGGCACGCACAAGGGCCTGTACGTGAAGCGGGATTGGGATCGGCAGCGCTTGCTGGACTGGGGGGCGGGAACGTGAACCGGCTCGGAACAGATCGGGGAGTCGGCGGCTGGAGTCACGCGGCGTCAACACGAGGAGAGACGAGGCGGCGAAGTTCGACGCGCAAGCGCAAGGCCTTGGAATGCGGTCGTTCGGATGGTGCGCCACTCTGTGATCCCGGAACCGGACATCGCCCGCTACCGGGCCGGACAGGCGCGCCGGCGCCCGGGCGAGGCCGGGTAACGCCATGCCAGGAGACGGGTTGCGATGACCCATCGAATGGCGTTGCCTGTCCGCAGGCCTGGCGCTCCGGACCGGTCCGGGCTGACGCGTTGCTCCGACCTGGCCGACAGCGCTTCCAGCGACGCGATGTCTCGCTCCGCAGTCCGGACCGCTTCCTGCAACGCTTCCAGCCTGGCCCGTTCCGCGACGAGAGTGGAGCGATGACAGGGGGCTCAGGCGGGAGAAAGCCGAAGTGTCCCGGAAACGGACCTGGATGGTGTTTCGCACGATGTCGGCCCATCCGGCGACATCGGCCGCATTACCGTTCAAACGCTCGTAACATCCTCTACATCAATGAGTTGCATGGGATGGACGGGTATTGGAGAAACGTGATTCAATAGAAGGAGCAGTCTGATGCCTTCACTACCGCGAAACTATCGCAGCGGGCTTGCAGCGGCTCGCCCGGGCGGCACCCGGCCAATTCGTGGCCCGCCCCCACCACCAAGCGGTTCACCTCTGCCAGCAGTTCCGGCGTGAGCAGCGCGATGTTGCGCGCCAGCGTGCGGTAGCTGAACCTGACGCCGCCGAACACATCGCTGATGCCGAGCATGCGGCGCACGCTGGCGTGCTGGTTCGCCAGATCATGCAGCCGATCGTAGTCGCAGCGGATGCCCTGCTTGAGCAAGCCGAGCACGAGCACCTGCCACAGGTCCATGCCGGGCCGGCCGACATCCGGGTTGATCCCGTCCGGCTCGGCGCTCTCCTGCGTCTCGGACGCAGGGCGGTCGGAGGCGGACTCGCCAGCGGCGAAGACGCTCTCTCGCAGCAAGGCGAAGAGGCTCTCCCGCAAGGACGGGTCGCAGTAGATGTGCTGGATGCCCTTCAGCACGGCCGGGATGTCGTCGCGGCAGCGGGCGTCGAGTGGAATGTCTTCGATGGCGATCTGGCCGAGCGTCATCGAGGGATTAAAAACAGTTCGCAAGACGGTTTACCACCGAAGATAATCGCAAATTGAGACGAATCTCGCCATGCGCGCCCGATCCGCCTCATCTTCACCCGCCGGAAATCGCCAAAATCCATTGGATATCAACGAAATACGGATTTCCGCCGCAGGCACTATATAAGAATAGGTTGCGAGCGCGGAGCGAGCGTTTGGCACAACACTGCCCGGGTTTGGCAGGCAGTGGGCGATCACAGTTGCTGAGGCTTTCAGGAGGCTTCCCCATCAGGCTCTGCACCTTCCTCAACCACCCGCCGCACAGTCGCCGGCAATCGCGCTCCCACGCACTGGGCCACCTTGCCTTCCGCCCCGTACGCCTTGCTGCGCACCACGAAGCGCTTCCCCTGCAACTCCACTTCCGTCTCCCGCAGCCGGCCTAGGTCCCGCATCAAGTCCCCCCACTCCACCTCGATGCCCGCCGCCTCCAGACGCCGCTCCAGCTCCTTCTTCAGCACCAGCGCCAGGAACGAACAGAACACGTGTCCCCGGATCGTCTCGTCCGTGCGGTGGTACACCGGCCGCGTCCGCAACAGCGACTTCGCGCTCCGGAAACCCTGCTCCACCTGCCACAGCTGCTTGTATCGCAAGGCCACGTCCGTCGCCGTCAGTGCCGCGTTCGTGCGCAGCGCCCAGACTCCGTCGAAGTGCTCCTGGACCGCCTTGCGCAGGTAGCGCCGGTACCCGCGGTTGCCCACCAACTGCTTCTCGCCCCGCACCAGCTGCTGCCTCAGCTTGGCGACGATCTCTGAGCGCACGGCGCGGTCGCGCCGCGCTTGCTCGGCGTTGCGGCACACCACGTAGCGCCGCTCGCTGGAGGACTCCTCGCCCTCCTCGCAAACCCGCACGTGCTGGAGCTTTGAGGTGGCTACGGGATAGTGGACGGGTAGCGGTGCGGTAGGTGCGGCAGATCCAGAGAGGGCGGCACCATGATGGCGGAGGAGGTTGGGGCAGTCAAGGCGGTAGGGGCGCTGAGCAGGGCAAGCGCAAGGACTGCACGCGGGAGACGCTGGAGGGGAATCTGCCGCTGCAGAGCTTCCCGGACCTGCTGGCACACCTGACGCCGTTGCAGGAGCGGACGTTCGAGCTGCTGGGGACCAAGCCGCATCCGGCACCGCCGCCGGAGCCGCTGGCGGCCGAACCTGCGGAGCCTAGTCACTAGCGGCGCATTTATTCGGGCCCGATTACCGTCGAAACGGCCCGGGCCGACATCTTCCATTCCGCTACAAATAACTTGGTACAAAGGACTTATTGCCTTGACTCCGCCTCGAATGGCGTGCAACCGGCCGGTAACGGTGCGGTGTAAGTTGGGGCTAGACGTCCGACGTGCTGCGGACCGCATAGGATGGACCAAGTATAAGCAGCGGACGTGATCATCCAAGTCACCAACGACGGTGCCGAGGCACTGCCTATGTGCAGGTCTGCGAAACCTCGGCCTGCTCTGGAGCGCCTGGCCGGACCGTCCGGATTCGGCCGCGACGACGATTGGGCGGGCTTTCTAGCCGACCGATCACTATCACGCAAGGATCCCATGTAGCTCTGGTGGTAATCCGCAAGCGCACGCTGGATCAGCGCGTCCAAGCTCGGCATCTCGCCGGTTGATTCCTGCCAGAACTCTCGCAGCTCGTCCAGATGTTCAGCGGCCCGGCCCGAAAGGACCAGATGAATCCGGCGCATGATAGCCCTCGACTCGCCTCTCCAGTCGGATGTGGAAGCGTCCGACTCTCTGCGGTTCCGATTGCTGTCAGCCACCATTGGCGTGCTGGACGTCTATGCTCCAAGCTGCCGGTTTCGCCATTGTCCGCTTCCTTCAGCGTTAATCGGCGCGTCGACTTGACCTGGCGGGTTTGCCGGGGTAGTCCTCGCGTCTGCCTGTATCGCCCGTCTGAATGACGAAGTCCCGCCGGTCGCGATACAGGTGCGCCCGGTTCAGTACGTAGTCCTGCCCGTCGTCGAGGTCGACCGCATCCCAGTGAGTCATGAGCCAGTACTTGTAGTCGCCGATGAACAGATAGGTGTTGGGCCTGCCGAAGAAAGTGCAGGAAACGCCCTCCCGGGCGCGGAAGCGGGCACGCACCAGCTCGAACAACTCACGCTGATCGTCCTTGCGGCTGAGGACGTACTCGTGGGGCCATGTGTCCCGGTAGGTGACGGCTTCCCGCCACGGCACGCGGCCGATCAACTCAGTGATTTTCAGGTTTCCCAAAAACTCGTCACCGTCCTTCAGCCGAGGGGAAACACGCCTTCCCAGGCTGATTGTCGCATCAGTCTTCGATCCCAAGGCATGATACTCTGCGGGGGGCTCGGGGTCCCGTTCCGCGATCACGTCGTTACTTCTAGTGCCACTACGATGCTCCCTCCCTAACGAGCCGGTCGAGGCAGTCGTCGGCTTTGCGGATGAGCGCACGATCGCCCGAGCCGCGTTCGCGTCCCGCCCCCGCAGAGCCGTCCGGCGTCGCCGTTACACCACCTCCGCCGACGGGTTGGCTAGCATCCTTGGCACCCTGGACGCTACCGCTCCTCATTCCCCGTTGGCGGTCTACCAGGGACGCTAGCCTCCAGGCATGGCAGAAGCATGCCTTGGACGGACAGCACGGTAGGCGATTGGAACAACGCGCTCCGTCGCCGGCCTCGCATGTCTGACATTGCTAACGCATCAAGTCTGGCGGGACCTCACCGCTCGACCCGCCGGAAGGTGTCTAGCGACAGTTAGAAATTCCGGGTGAGCCTCGCTGTCGCTGGACAGAGCATGGCGTCCCAGAAGGGCAGGCCGGTCAGGCGCGGGCGCTCGGCCAGGATCTCGGGCTGCCGCTCGGAGCTGCAGCCGTGGAACAGCTGCGGCAGCTCGCGGGTCCGCAGGCGGTAGGTGAAGTTCTCGTCCTCTTGGTAAGAGCGCAGGACCAGCGAGACGTAGCGCTCCAGCGTCCACACCAAGAAGGGCACCACCTCAGCATCGCGCCGAACGCCTCCGGCAGCGGCAGCTGCGAGACCGCTGCCTAGCTGTGGACCGGCTTGCCGTGCGCTCCCGGATTCAGACTGAGCCCAGAGAGGCCCTGCTACCCTTTGGTCCATGAGGGCCTTGGTGGTCGCGGCGGTGCTCGCGTTGTTTGGGAGCGGGAGGCTGCAGGCCGGCCCACCCTTCGAGGGGCTGGATCCGGTCGAGGGCGTCTACGTCACGATCGACGAGTACGGGATCTCGCTCCGCCAGGCGGCCGCTGACTGGAGCTTCTACCTTCCGGACGGCTCGGACGCCGAGTGGAGGGACGGTGACGGCGTCGGGCAAGCGCCCTATGTCGAAATCGCCTGCCGCGCATCAGGTGGGTACAGCGATCCAACGCCGCTGCGGGTCGAGTGGACGGTCCCGAGGCCGATAGGAACGCCTAAGCGCCTACAGCGCAAGAGACGCAGGCTTTGGAGCCGGCTGTGGCCCTGGACCTACGAAGAGGGGCTGGACCGCGCGCTCTCGGCGGTTGTGGAGGGAAGGGGCCTAGTGCTGATCAAGGGCTTCGGCGACGAGAACTTCAAGGTGGGTCTACACTTCGCGCCGAATGCGGAGACGGCCCACGCCGCACGGCTCATGGCGGCGCACTGCGAGGGTCGCTAGCGCCGGGGCGGGACCTGCAATCCGAGAGTGCCGAACCACTTCGAGATGACGAGCGCGGTCTTGCGCCGCAACGGAGAGCCCCCTGCCTAAGGCCCGCGACGCAATTCGCCTGATTTAGCGAGGCGGCTGGTCGCTGGTCCAAACCAGGGGGACCGGTACCCGGACAAGCCAGGAACCGTGACGATTGCCGGTAAGCTGAGTGACGACCTGCCGCGGGGCACCTGGTACCGCATCGTGAAGCAAGCCCGGCTGAAGGAAGAGTGACTCGCCCAACGCGCTCCGCGATCGTCATCGAGAAAACGGCGCGGAAGCACGCCGCCTGCGCTCCAGGCCTGCCCGGCTGCGTAGCCCCGGGCGCTTCCGAGGCAGGGGCGGTTCGCGCGATCTGCGAGGCTATCCGGTTTCACATCGAGAGCCTGCGCGAGCACCATGAGCCGGTGTGGAACCGCGCTGTACGGCGACTGTCGTCGATGTGCTCGGTGTCGCCGGGTGATCGTCCAGGCCTGCGGAGCGATCCGGAATTCGGGAGTACTCTAGGTCGGTCCCGCCCCGAGAAGACGCCCCTACGGGGGATAGGATCGGCCAGAGGTACCCCGGAATCCATCGGCACCCCCGAACAGACCAGAGCTGCCGGCAGAATGCTGGCGTTTTCTGTCTCGTAGCGACATGCGATATGCTTGTTCCAGTGGCGATACGGAATGTCCGGCACAGCGGTTTGCGCCGGCTTTTCGAGCGCGGCGACGGGAGTAAGCTGCATCCGGCACACGTGAACCGAATCCGGAATATTCTGCTGGCCCTGGACGGTGCAGACGCTCTGAGCGAACTGTCCGAACCCTTCTACCGGCTGCATCCGCTAAAGGGGGATCGCAAGGGGCAGTGGGCCGTGACGGTGTCGCGCATGTGGCGGATCGTGTTCCGCGTCGAGGGCGACGACGTGCTGGACGTTGACCTGACGGACTACCACTAGGAGGGCATCATGAGCGAGAGCAAGGGCAGCGTAGCGTACGACGCCTGGCTGCGTCGGCACCCGTCGCATCCGGGGGCACATCTACCACGGCTGCATGGAGGACCCGCTGGGAGAATGCAGCTTGACGGTCAGCGAGGCGGCGCACAGGATCGGCGTGTCGCGTGTCACGCTATCGCGCGTGCTCAACGGGCGGGCGGGCATCTCGGTGTCGCTGGCACTGAAGCTGGAATCGGCGGGCTGGGGCACGGCCGATGCCTGGCTGCGGCGGCAAGCCCAGTACGACCTGGCGCGGGAGCGGAACCGCCTCGGGCAATGGCCCGGCGGGGCGAGCGACCCGGAGGATGCCAGGATCGCGGCCGAGGCCGCCTAAGGGAATTCCACACTTCGCTTTCGAGGAGACCGACATGGCAATTCCGAGCGCACAGTCCATCATGCTTCCCCTGCTTGAGCTGGCGGGGGACAACAAAATCCATCGGCTTCGCGATGCGGTCGATCTTCTGGCCGACCGCCTTCGTCTCACTGACGACGAGAGGCGCGATCGCACCTCCGATGGTCAGTCCCCGCGGTTTTACCACCGTGTCTCTCTTGCGCGCGACTACCTGAGGAGAGCCGGCCTGCTGGAGGACCCCGGGCGCGGGCAGTTCCGCATCACCGAGCCAGGCCGGCGCGTTCTCGGGAGCCGGCCCCCGCAAGTCGACCTCAGGTTCCTTCGGCAGCTCGCCGAGTCCAACGGCCCCGCCGTTGACGGGAGGCCGCCGCCTGGCGAGGAGCCGCCGAACACAGCCTTCACGCCTGAGGAGGCCCTGCAGGACGCCTACGAGACCTTGCGGAACAGTCTTGCCGAGGAGCTTCTTGGCCAGGTCATGCAGTCGTCTCCCGCGTTCTTCGAACTCCTGGTTGTGGATGTGCTGGTGCGCATGGGGTACGGCGGTTCGAGGAAGGACGCCGGAGAGGCCATCGGGCAGGCCGGGGACGAGGGCATCGACGGGATCATCAAGGAAGATCGCCTCGGACTGGACATCATCTACATCCAAGCCAAGCGGTGGGCGAGCGCGGTGGGCCGGCCGGAGGTCCAGAAATTCGTCGGGGCCCTGCATGGAAAGCGCGCGCGGAAGGGCGTCTTCATCGCGACATCCTCGTTTACCTCGGCGGCCGTGGAGTTCGCCGGCAGTATCGAGACCAAGGTGATTCTGATCGACGGAAAGCAGCTTGCGGAGCTCATGATCGACCATGGCGTCGGGGTGAGGACCGATGCCAGCTACGAGTTGAAGCGCATTGATGCGGATTATTTCCCCGAGTGAGGGGCGTTCCCGGGCGGCGGTGTCGTGCCGGTCGGGACGGCCAGGCACGCGGCTCAGCACGACGCGCTGTTGTCCAGCACTCGAGCGATCCAGCTGTTTAGACTCAGTCCGCTCTCCGCTGCCGAACGGGCCACGCGTTGGTGCAGGTCTGGGCCAAGCCGCACATTGAGCTTGCCCGAGTATGGCTTCCTCGGTTCGACGCCATCCTCTCGGCAGGAGTCCAGGTATTCGTCGACGGATCGGTGGAACTCACTTAGAATCCCCTCGACATCGGTTGCCTCAAAAGTGGCGATCGGATAGGGGCCGCTGTTGACGACCCGTCCATGAAGACGCCCCACGGACTCGTCAAGTTCGACCTCGGCGGAATATCCCTTGTACTCCATCATGGGCTGACTCCTATCGATTCTAGGTAAGCGGCGATGTCTCGCACCGTCGCTTTCCCGGTTTCCGTCTCTGGGTGGGGACGATGAATCACCACCCTGTCCGCTCCCCTCTTCAACAGCACACGCGAACCCGAGCGCTGAGAGACCTCAACGCCTGCCGCCTGGAGCATCGCGACGATGTCCGTCCACCGAATGCCTGCCGGCGTCGGCTTCTTGAACATGCTCTCCAAGATGCGGTGATGCTTCGCTCGCGTGACGAGGAAATAGTACCAAATACAGTACCGGCGTGCAATCTCCCCCGACGTCTCGCCCCCCCTTCCGGCGCTCTCCAAAGCCCTTCGAGCTGTATCCCAGCCACAGGACCCCTGTTCCGTCGCGTGGGAATCGGCTCGTGCGAAGGATGCGGGTCCATGCCGGCGCATTTCGGTTACTAGAACCGGGCGGTAGCCATCGACCTAGTTGCGACGAGCCTCAAGGGAGTGTCCAGCATGAAATTGCACTGGGATCTCAAGCTCAGCCAGCTCCCCCGGCGCGACACGAGGCGGCGCACCCCTGTGCGACGAACATGCCGGGTTCACCCCGGACAAGGTCCACACGATTCGGAGACTGATCCAGAGAGGCCTCCACGCTGGCTTGGTTGGGAAGGAAGGCCTGATCTGGACGGTCGGGGATGACGGATGGATCTTCGAGGGGCGTCTGACGAACGTGGGAACCAGCGAGTATCACGCATATCCGGTGCTGGAATGGGAATCGATCGGCCGTCAGTCCGGTCTATTACCGGTATAGGCAGTGGGCTAGGTCCTCTGGAAGCAGCCGGGATTGTATTGCCGCTGAACGGTGCAAGGTCAAGTACAGGTTTTGAGGCTATGGCGGGGCTGGAAATCATCGTCAAGGAGTTCGAGGAGCAATCTCCAACCAATATTCGCCAGATTGGGATTCAGGCAAACGCCAAATCTCTGACTAGGCTGTTCAGGTACTCCAGGAATTGCGAGGATACATTCCTGCACGGTCCTCCAGCCCGCTTGGCCTCCTGGCTCCTCGACAACTGGTGGAGGATTTTCCACGAGCCGGAGCCGCCCGACGCGGTGACCGCTGAATGGCTGCTGGCGCACGAGATGTCTTCCATTGGAGGCGGCTATGCCTGGCCCCCGGTGAGGCTCTGGAGCGAGGGGGGCCAAGTCGGGATTCGCACGCAGCCAAAGTACAGGGATTCGACCGGGCCGGTACGATTCGGGGCCGGCCACTCTTGCTCAATTTCATCTGCCGGTGTCGAGCGAGCATTCGATGCGTTCCTTGAGCGCGTTTGCGAACTCGCCCTGGATGACGGCAACGTGTTGCGGGACCTTCATCGTCAGGTCAAGAGCGAGAGAGCGGACCCTGACGTTACGATTTGGAGGACGATCGAGGGCAAGCTTGGCTTCGACGTGGACGAAGCGCCCGTCGAGCTGATGAACCACCTGAACGAGCTGATCGCCGCACTCGGCCTGGGTGCGGTCAGCGAAGCGTGCGTGTCGAAACAGGGGAATGACGTCACGCGTGCCTTGGAGCAAGGGCTCTGGGCGGTTGAGAATTCGAGAACCAAGGTGGACTTGTCGGCAGCGGTTTCCGCAGGCCGGTTGCACGCCAATGAAGGACTCGACGACGCCCCGATGCTCGGTGCAGGGATGGCCCCTTGGAAGCTGGCCGAAGAAGCCGTGGGAAGGACGCGGGAATACCTTGACGTTCCCTCCGGACCGATTTCAAACAGCCGCCTCCGGGATCTCCTTGGAGTGAGCGCGTATCACTTCAGCCACCTGCACAGCTTCATTTCCATCCCTTACGGGATCCGCCGCCGCGACCCAGACCGGCCGACCAGCGCTGTCGCGTTGAGGGCGATCCGGCCCGAGGCGAAGAGGTTCCAGCTCTGCCGAGTGCTGGGAGATGCGATCTCGTCGGAAAACGATTCACTCGGACTGATCTCGTCGGCCAGGTCGGCCCGTCAGAAATTCCAGCGAGCTTTCGCACAGAGCTTCCTGTGCCCGGTCAGGGATCTGCTCGACTACATCGGGACCGATTCGCCAACGTCCGACGATGTCACGGCGGCCGCCCATCGATTTCGCGTGTCGGAACGGCTGGTCCAGTCGACGCTTGTCAACAAGAAAGTGATTGACCGGCAGCAGTACAAGCAGCTCATCGCAGCCGGGGAGGCGCCTGGCGACTCGCACGGATACGCCTACGCCTGACTTGGCGCTGGCCCGACTGCGGTTCGCGTACTCTCCACGATCCGGGCAAGGTCAACTGCATGCTCGTGGGGGGGCTAGGCAGCTACGTCGCCGCGAGACTTTAGTCCGAACTTACACCGTCTAGTTACTGGATGGTTGCTGGTCGCCCGGTGGGCAGCGGTTCTCCGCAACTTCCCTGACCGCAGTTAGTTGGCCCGCGCACCTCTGATTTGATCTGTCCGATTGCTGCCCTGATTCGGGCCCTGCTGGCTGCACTTACTAGTCATACAATGATACAATTGTCGCTTGACTGTCTCTCTTGGTTGTGATGCTATATTAGTTAGTTCACTCCTCATCCCCGGCCACTACTCCTAGTCATACAATGCATATCACCTCCACTTTCGCCCGCAAGTCCCCCTGCCACCTCCTCCGCGAATCCTACTGGGATCACGGCAAGGTCAAGAAACGCACCCTCGCCAACCTCTCCGCACTTCCCCAGCACCTCATCGACCTGCTCCGCCTCGCCCTCGCCGACCAGCTCCCCGCCCACCACGACGTCTCCGCCATCACCCTCGGCCCTGCCCGCCAGCACGGTGCCGTTAGCGCCGCCCTAGGCACCGCCCGCCGCCTCCGTCTCGACTCCCTGCTCTTCTCCCGGCCCTGCCGCCTGCGCTCCCTCGCCCTCGCCATGATCGTCTCCCGCCTGCTCTGCCCCGGCTCCAAGCTGCGCCTCGAACGCGAACTCGGCCCCGCCTCCCGCTCCACCCTCGCCGCCCTGCTCGATGCCCGCAACGCCTCCGCCGACGACCTCTACGAGACCATGGACTGGCTCGCCCGGCGCCAATCCGCCATCGAGCGCAAGCTCGCCAAGCGCCACCTCGCCGACGGCTCCCTCGCCCTCTTCGACGTCTCCTCCAGCTACCTGGAAGGCTCCCGCTGCGAGCTCGCCGCCCGCGGCTACTCCCGCGACCACCGCCCCGACCGCCCCCAGATCGTCTACGGCCTGCTGTGCAGCCCCCAGGGCTGCCCCGTCGCCATCGAGGCCTTCCCCGGCAACACCGCCGATCCGGCCACCCTCGCCGCCCGCGTGCAGGTCCTGCGCGAGCGCTTCGGCCTGCAACGCGTGGCCCTGGTCGGCGACCGCGGCATGATCGCCCAGACCCGCATCGACGCCGACCTGAAGCCGGCCGGGTTCGACTGGATCACTGCCCTGCGCGGGGACACCATCCGCAAGCTGGTGCAACAGAACGTGATCCAGCCCGGGCTGTTCGACACCCCGGGCCTGGCCAGCCTCACCTGCGAGGAGTACCCCGGCGAGCGGCTGCTGGTGTGCTACAACCCGCTGGTGGCGGCCGAGCGGCGGTGCAAGCGCAACCTGCTGCTGGAGCTGACCGAGGCGGACGCGGAGCACCTGGCGGCCGGCTACGCGGCGGGCCGCTATGACCGGGACGAGTTCAACCGGCGCCTGGGCGGGCTGCGGCGGCGGCGCATGGGCAAGCACTTCGCGTGGACGTTCGACGAGCAGACGGAGGCGTTCACGTCACGGCGGAAGCAGGAGTCCATCCGGGAGGAGGCGCGCTTGGACGGGATCTACGTGATCCGCACGAGCCTGCAGCAGGAGCAGCTGGGGGACGCCGAGACGGTGCGGGCGTACAAGAGCCTGGCGCGCGTGGAGCGGGCGTTCCGGTCGCTGAAGTCACTGCTGGCGGTAAGGCCGGTGTTCCACTGGAAGGAGCGGCGGGTGCGGGCGCATCTGCTGATCTGCATGCTGGGGTACTACCTGGAGTGGCACATGCGGGAGCGGCTGGCGCCGTTGCTGTTCATGGACGAGGACCGGCAGGAAGGGGCGACAGCTCCGGTGGGTCCGGCGGTGCGGTCGGAAGCGGGGAGGCGCAAGGATCGCACGCGGGAGACGCTGGAAGGTGGCCTGCCGCTGCACAGCTTCGAGGACCTGTTGGCCCACCTGACGACGCTCTCGGCGGTGGAGTTGCGACTGGAGGCGGCTCCGGAGCAGCGTGTGTCGAAGCTGAGCGCGCTGACGCCGTTGCAGGAGCGGGCATTCGAGCTGCTGGGGATCAAGCCGCATCCGGCACCGCCTCCGGAGCCGGTGGCGGTCGAAGCTACGAGCCCTAGAGGAGCCCCGCGGTACTCGCGCCCGGCAGGCGCCGGTCGGCTCTGACCGGCGCGACGATTCTCACTCCCGTGCCAACTTCCTCGTGGCGGATGGAGAGAGGACACCGGCTACAACTGCGATGAAAGGCTGTCCCGGTGGCATAATCGACTATTTGCAGGTCCATTTAGGCAATGGCGTCGTCATCACCCAAATTCGCGATCATAGGTGCCGGCTCGGTGGTTCGGGACCGACACTTGCCAGCTCTCCAGGCAGTGGGCGGACGCGCGGTCAGCGTCTTCGACCCGTCGATTCTCACTCCCGTGCCAACTTCCTCGTGGCGGATGGAGAGAGGACACCGGCTACAACTGCACCGCAGGTCCATTTAGGCAAATTCGCGCTGCTCGGTGGCGGCAGTGGGCGGACGTCTTCGACCCGCGAGCTGCGGCGGCCGTCGCGGACTTCGGCATCGCTCATGTCGCTTCGACGGCCGAGGCAGCGATTGCTAGCGAGAACGTCGACGCTGTCTTGGTCGCGTCTCCCAACGCCTTCCACCGCGAGCAGGTGGAATGCGCTCTCCATTTCGGTCGGCATGTGCTCTGCGAAAAACCTATCGCCTTGTCTCTGGCTGACGCGGATGGAATGGCCGAAGCCGCCGAGCGCGTCGACGCAGTTCTGCAGCTGGGATTTCATCATCGGTTCAGCGCCGAGCATCTCTGCGCGAAACGATTGATCGAGGGCGGGGTCCTAGGGGATGTCCGCGCATATAGCGGGATCATTTCGGAACCATTTGACGTAATTCCCGGCGGGCTGCAGAACTACCGGTTCGATGCAAGCCAAGGAGGCGGCTTCACGCTAATCGACGTCGCGCAACACCGGATCGACCAGATCCGGGATCTGCTTGGGGACGTCACGTCAGTTTCATGCGAGATGGCATCGGTGATGGAGAGTCACAACATGGACGATAGCGTGGTCCTGTCCTTGCGGATGGAGTCTGGGGCCTTGGGATCGCTAAGCTGGCACCGGTTTTCTCGTACGTTTACTTCGCCTCTGATGCTTTACGGCACCAAGGCAACGCTCGGCTGCAGCGCGTTCATCGCCGCGCCATTTCAGTCGGCTCCTGTATCGGTGTACTTGGAAGCCGATCCTGCAACCGTGTTGCCGCCGGAGTTACTCGCCTGGACAAGGCCCTCACGCTGGTGGGGCGATCTGGACCCCGGATGGGTGGACATTTGGCCGCCTCGCAGAAAGACGTTCGAGGACCAATTCCTCAGCTTCTTCGCCGCGATCGAAGGCAAGGGTCAGCCGCGCGCGAACGCCAGTGACGGGTACAAAGCGCTGGAGGTCGTGCAAGCCGGCTATCAGTCGTTCGCCGAGCGGCGAACAGTACAGCTGCCAGTGGCGAGCAATCGCCACTGGAGCCCGCCAACGTGGTGATCGTAGTCCGGATTGTTCACCGGTGAGTGTTCCTCAGGACCCGCGGACTGGAACAAGGTCATTGGGGCTGAAGTCCGCATCGCCTCCCTCGGGCAGCAGCAAATCCAACTCCGCTTCGACACTGATACAGCTGTCGCTGTCGCACGCTTGAGCCCGCACATCGACGCTCGCGTACTGGCCGCCGTTGCGCCTCACCCTGCTAGCCAGCAGCGAGGTGCCCTCAAACCCGTAGGAATACCAGCGCAGCTCCGGCTGCGAAAAGTCCTCCGGCTCAGGTTGGAACCAGTCACCGACCTGCTCCAAGCCGCCCGTGACAACCACTTGAGTGTTCTGTTCGACACCGAGCGAAGTCTTCCCCTGAAGCGCTTCCTCTGCGCGTTGTTCGTTGTCCATGGCATAGACATGCCATCCCTCAGCCGCCGTGACCTCGACGAGCAGAAACTGCCTAGCGCGACAGTGTTCTGTTCGACACCGAGCGAAGTCTTCCCCTGAAGCGCTTCCTCTGCGCGTTGTTCGTTGTCCATGGCATAGACATGCCATCCCTCACGACCTCGACGAGCAGAAACTCGCCAGCCAGCCTAGCGCGACATGTCACGAGGGGCTTGCCATCACGAGCCGTAGCATCGACAGGAGCCGACCACTCGCCCGCCCAGAGACTCGTTGCAACGCCTAGAGCCAAGGCAATTCGGCAGTACATGCTCATTTCCTGAAACTCATCCTTTCCGTCTTCAGAGTCAATTCCAGTCGCTCGTCGCCTCGCAGGACTTGGAGCTTTAGTTTGGCTCCGGCCTGCTTCCGGAGCTTGATGTAGAGGTCAGCAGTGTTCGCAACGCCGTCTCGGACCTCGCCGTCAATGCCGTACACGACATCGCCATCTTGGAGCTCGTGGCTGCCCAAGAGTTCAGAAAGGGGATCGATGGAATCCACGCGGCTGGCAAACCCTTGCCGGTCCAGTCCGAACGCAGCCTTCTCCTCGACAGTCAAGGGCGAGGAACTGAAGTAGATTCGGGGATCTACCGAAAGATTCCGGTAGGTGAGATCAGTATGCCACCAGAAAGGAGGGAGATCGACCTCCAGCCGGGAGAGCTGTCCTTGGCGCTCAACCGTGAGCTCGAGCTGCTTCGCAGGTTGGGGCACCTTGCCATATTCCCACTGCAGGTCGCCGAAGGTCCAGACACCAACACCATTCAGCTCCCTGATCTCGTCACCCGGTTGCATGCCGGCGATGGCGACGCTCCCGGTCGCCTTCGCCACTCGCAATCCCCGTGGCACATCGAGTTCGATTCCGATTCTCTTGATTTCCGGCACCCGGTAAAGATGGACGAGTTTGTCAAGCGTGCCGTCCCGCTCGCGCTGAACGTTCTCGAGATCGCCGATCAAGTGGCACTCCACGCAGCGTCCCCGTTGGATGGTTCGCTCGTAGAGCGCCGGAATCTCGCGAGGGTACCTTGCCGGGGGGGCCGGCTTGCTCGGCACCTTGCCCTCGCCGTACAGCCGATGCAATTCCAATCCCCGCTCGAGTGCGACTTCCAAACTCTCCAGGTTCAGATAGCTAGTGCCTGCGGCGGAAATCCGTATTTCGTTGATATCCAATGGATTTTGGCGATTTCCGGCGGGTGAAGATGAGGCGGATCGGGCGCGCATGGCGAGATTCGTCTCAATTTGCGATTATCTTCGGTGGTAAACCGTCTTGCGAACTGTTTTTAATCCCTCGATGACGCTCGGCCAGATCGCCATCGAAGACATTCCACTCGACGCCCGCTGCCGCGACGACATCCCGGCCGTGCTGAAGGGCATCCAGCACATCTACTGCGACCCGTCCTTGCGGGAGAGCCTCTTCGCCTTGCTGCGAGAGAGCGTCTTCGCCGCTGGCGAGTCCGCCTCCGACCGCCCTGCGTCCGAGACGCAGGAGAGCGCCGAGCCGGACGGGATCAACCCGGATGTCGGTCGGCCCGGCATGGACCTGTGGCAGGTGCTCGTGCTCGGCTTGCTCAAGCAGGGCATCCGCTGCGACTACGATCGGCTGCATGATCTGGCGAACCAGCACGCCAGCGTGCGCCGCATGCTCGGCATCAGCGATGTGTTCGGCGGCGTCAGGTTCAGCTACCGCACGCTGGCGCGCAACATCGCGCTGCTCACGCCGGCACTGCTGGCAGAGGTGAACCGCTTGGTGGTGGGGGCGGGCCACGAATTGGCCGGGTGCCGCCCGGGCGAGCCGCTGCAAGCCCGCTGCGATAGTTTCGCGGTAGTGAAGGCATCAGACTGCTCCTTCTATTGAATCACGTTTCTCCAATACCCGTCCATCCCATGCAACTCATTGATGTAGAGGATGTTACGAGCGTTTGAACGGTAATGCGGCCGATGTCGCCGGATGGGCCGACATCGTGCGAAACACCATCCAGGTCCGTTTCCGGGACACTTCGGCTTTCTCCCGCCTGAGCCCCCTGTCATCGCTCCACTCTCGTCGCGGAACGGGCCAGGCTGGAAGCGTTGCAGGAAGCGGTCCGGACTGCGGAGCGAGACATCGCGTCGCTGGAAGCGCTGTCGGCCAGGTCGGAGCAACGCGTCAGCCCGGACCGGTCCGGAGCGCCAGGCCTGCGGACAGGCAACGCCATTCGATGGGTCATCGCAACCCGTCTCCTGGCATGGCGTTACCCGGCCTCGCCCGGGCGCCGGCGCGCCTGTCCGGCCCGGTAGCGGGCGATGTCCGGTTCCGGGATCACAGAGTGGCGCACCATCCGAACGACCGCATTCCAAGGCCTTGCGCTTGCGCGTCGAACTTCGCCGCCTCGTCTCTCCTCGTGTTGACGCCGCGTGACTCCAGCCGCCGACTCCCCGATCTGTTCCGAGCCGGTTCACGTTCCCGCCCCCCAGTCCAGCAAGCGCTGCCGATCCCAATCCCGCTTCACGTACAGGCCCTTGTGCGTGCCGCGCACGATGCGCTTGGCATCCAAGGCCCCCTCGCGAATGCGTTGCCACAGGGCCTGTCGCGACAGGCCCAGCTCGCGCCGCGCTTGCTTCGCCCGCACATACCCCTCCGGCGGCGACTCGCAGAACCGCGCCCGCACTGCCGGGCTCAGACGCACCTGCAGGGCGGCGCCCTCCACCGCTGCCTCCGCAGGCACGAAGCCCTGCTGGATCCAGCGATAGAGCGTGCTCGCCGTCGTGCCCAGCTCCCGCGCCGCCTCGCTGACGCTCTGCGGCGGCGCCTCTGCCTGCCGCTTCCCGCCCCGCAAGAGCTTGATGCCGTGACGCTGCCGCAGGCTTGCCACGATCCCCCGGCTGAATTCCATCCCGCGCGCCGACCGCAGCCCCTGCCGGTTCAGCGTCTCCGCGATCCGCTCGTCCGCGTGCAGCAGCGCCAGCCCCCGCACGATCTCCACCGTGGCGGGGTCGTCTTGTATCGGCGGCGGCGTCACGCGCGCAGGCAAGGGCAGGTCGGTCTCGTCGATCCAGCCGCCGCGCCAGCGCAGCAGCACATGCAAATGGCCCGCTGCCCGCTCCACCTTCAGCACGACCTCTTCCACCAGCGCCGCCAGCAGCCGCTTGCGATCCCGCGCACTGACTCGAGGCGATTCCCACAGACTGCGCACCCGCGCCCCCAACTGCGCGAACACCTCCCCGGACACTTCCGGGTCACGCCGCGGCTCGCGCTCCGCGGCCTGTTCCAACTCCCGCTGCGCCCGCTCGACCTCGCGCAACGCCGCTTCCCAGTCCCGCGCTCTGCCCATGCCCCAGATCTGGCAGTTGACAAATGCATGGTCGTTGTGGCATTCCTGAAGCATGCTCGACCAACATTGCATTGCGCAGACCCTCTCGCATTCCGAGGCCGTGGCGACCCTGCAGGTGCTGCTGGCGCAGGCTGGCAACACCAGCCGGACCGCGTTCGCCCGCCGCGTGTGCCGGGAGTTCGGCTTCCTCGACTCTCGCGGCCAGCTGCAGCTGGCGAGCTGCCAGAAGGCCTTGCGCAGCCTGCACCGCGACAGGCGCATCGCTTTGCCGCCCCCGCGCCATGGCGGCCGCCTCGGCGACTGCCGTCCGCGTCGGCTCGGCCAGCCGGTCCCGCTACCGCATGCGGTTCCCCCTAAGGCCGGCGCGGTCGCCGGCCTGGCGCTGACCCCGGTGACGACCCCGCTCCAGCGGCGGACCTGGAACGAGCTGGTCGCCAGCGAGCACCCGCAGGGTGCCGTGATCCACGTCGGCGCCCAGTTGCGCTACCTGATTGAGTCCGAGCACGGCGTGCTGGGGGCGATCGGCTTCGCCGCCTCGGCCCTGGCTCTCGCGGCCCGCGACGAGTGGATCGGCTGGGATGCGCAGCTGCGCCGCAAGCGGCTGCACCGCGTGCTCGGCCTGAGCCGCTTCCTGATCCGTCCCTCCGTGCGCTGTCACCTGCTCGCTTCCAAGGTGCTCGGCATGGTCCTGCGACGGCTGCCCGAGGATTTCCAGCAGCGCTATGGCTACCGGCCCGCCCTGGTGGAAACCTATTGCGATCCGCAGCACCACGCCGGCACCTGCTTCCGCGCCGCCAACTGGACCTGCGTCGGCGAGACCGCCGGCCGCGGTCGCTTCGCCCTCCCCGGCCAGCGCGTGCCGGTCAAGGCCGTCTTCCTCTACCCGCTGCAGCGCGACTGGCGCCGCCTGCTCGGTGCCGACGCAGCGCTGCCCTGCGCGCCGCTGGGGCCGGCCGACGGCCTCGCCCTCGACCAGTTCGCCGACAACGAACTGGGCCGGGCGCCGCTGGGTGATCTACGCTTGTCGAAGCGGCTGGTGCAGACCGCGCAGATGCAGGCCGCCGCTCCCATGGCATCGATCCCAGCCGCCGCGCAGGGCCTGCGGGCCGCCATCAAGGGCCACTACCGCCTGATCGACCAGCCGGACGAGTCGGCGGTGACCCCGGAGAACATCCTCGCGCCGCACCGCCAGCGCACGCTGCGGCGCCTGCAGGCCGAGAGCGTGGTGCTGTGCGTGCAGGACGGCACCGATCTCAACTTCGCCGAGCATCCCGGCTGCGCGGGGCTGGGCCTGATCGGCAAGAACACGAACGCGCAGGGCACGCTGGGGCTGCACATGCACTCGACGCTGGCGCTGAGCCCGGAGGGCATCCCGCTGGGGGTGCTCAAGATCCAGTACGAGGCGCCGGACGGGCAGGCGCAGCGCGGCCGGCCGCTGGAAGAGCGCAAGACCTACCGCTGGATCCGCGGGTTGCGGGACTGCGCGGAGGTGGCGGGCCAGTTGGCGGGCACGCGCGTGGTGTCGGTGATGGACCGCGAGGCCGACGTGCACGCGCTGTTCGCCGAGCAGCGCCGGCTGGAGGGAGTCGAGCTGCTGGTGCGGGCCAAGCACAACCGCGCGCTGGGCCCGCACCGGCCGAAGCTGTTCGAGCACATGCGGGAGCAGGCGGTCCAGGGGCAGTTGCGGATCGAGGTGCAGCGGAGTTCGGCGCGGCGGGGCACGCGCCAGCAGAAAGCCAAGCCGCTGCGCGCGGCGCGCGCGGCGCAGGCCGAGCTGCGCTGGCAGACGGTGGAGTTGCCGGCCCCGGCGCGGGGGGAGGAACCGCTGCGGCTGCAGCTGGTGCACGTGTGGGAGCGGACGGTGCCGGAGGGGGTGGAAGCGCTGGAGTGGTTCCTGCTGACGACGGTGCCGGTGGCGTCGCTGGCGGATGCGCAGCAGGTGCTGGAGTGGTACCGGCTGCGCTGGCGCATCGAGGACTGGCACCGGATTCTGAAGTCGGGCTGCAAGGTGGAGTACCTGGGGCACCGGACGGGGGAGCGGATCGAGCGGGCGGTGACGATCAAGGCGGTGATCGCCTGGCGGCTGGCGGCGCTGACGCTGCTGGGGCGGGAGACCCCCGAATTGCCGGCCGCGGTGTTCTTCACGGAGGTCCAGATGCGGGTGCTGCGGCACTTCGCGTCCAAGCGCAGGCTGGCCGAGCCGGGCAACCTGGGGCTGGCGGTGCGGACCATGGCAATTCTGGGCGGCTACCTGTACCGCAAGAACGCTCCGCCGCCGGGCCATCAAAAGATCTGGGAGGGCTGGACCCGATTGACCATCATGAGCGAAGCCTATGAGCTCAGAGACTACTTCGAGCCGCCTCTAATCGCCTCTCAGGAGAAGCCCTGATCGTGACTTGTGGGGCAACGGCAGCCCGCGCTAGCGTCCGCGTGACCAAGCGGTTCTCCGGATCCTCCGCCTTGTACCTCCTCTCGGCCAGCTGCGCTGCGTACGCGCAGCGCTCCAATTCCAGCTCGTAGCTGCGCAATCGCCTCGCTTCCCGCTCCTCCGCCTGCCGCTCCGCTCGCAGCGCCGCCTCGACGCCGCCCATGCCCGCCGCTTCCAGAAACCGCTCCGAGACCCACCGTTCCAGCTGCGCTCCGCCGACCGACTGGCACCCGCGCTTCCCCGTCCCGGACTGACTTGCCAGACACACGTATCTCACCCCGCTGCCGTACAGCACCTGCATCCGCCGACCGCACACCCCGCACGCCACCAGCCGTTGCAGCAGCGCCCTCCCCTCGCGCGGCGCTCCGCTCCCCACGCGCAACGAATTCTCCGCCATGCGCTCCTGGATCTCCAGCCATTCATGCCACTCGACATAGCCCTCGTGATGCTTCTCCAGCACCACCGTCCACTCCTGCCTCGGCAACCTCAGCACCTTCTTGCTCACCTCCCCCCGCCCGTCCACCCGCAACTCCGTCCGCTGCCGCTGGTACACGTACGCCCCTCCCATCAGCGGGTTCGTCAGCACTTGGTACACCCGCGCGTAGGTCGCCTCGCTCCACTCCATCTCCCTGTTTCCGCGCTTCCCCGGCAGCTTCGTCCCCGCCTCCCGCAGCTTGCGCACCGTCTGCCGCGCCGAACCCGTCTCATGGAATTTCGCGAACACCTCCGCGATCGCCTGCCGCACCTGCTCGTCGGGGTCCTTGCGCAACTCCGTGCCGACCACCACGTACCCGCTCGCCACGCTCCGATACAACTCGCCACGCTCCGCCTTGCTCCGCAGGCCCTCGTCCATGCGCGCCTTGATCCGGAACCGCTCCTCCTCCGACAACGTCCCCTCGATCCCCAGCACCACCCGGTGGTCGCCCTCCCTCAAGTCGTACACCTTGCCCGCCTTCACGAACAGCGTGTCGGTCAGCCGCAGCCAGCGCAACAAGCCGAACCATTCCGCCGTGTCGCGCGCCAAGCGCGACGAATCCAGGCCCAGCACCACCCCCACCCGTCCCCGCGCCACCAGCCGCGTCAGCTTCGCGAAGCCCGTCCGCTCCGTATCCCCCGCCGCCGAAACCCCCAGGTCGTCGTCGATCACCTCGACCCGCTCCGCCGGCCAGCCCAGATTCCGCGCCACTTCCCGCAATCCATACTGCAGCCGCGTCGATTCCCGGTTCGTCAGCACCTGCTGCGGCGTCGATTGGCGCACATAGACCACCGCCAGCCGCTCAAGATGCCGTTCGCGGATCGTCGTCTCCCGCTTCATTCCGGGCCTCCTTCTCCGCGATCCGCAGCATCAGCCGCGCCAGCTCTTCCAGCAGTTCCTCGTGCGCCGCCTCCGGAAAGCTGTTCCACAGCGCCAGCCGCTCCTCGTGTTCCAGCAGCCCCGGCAGAGACGCCTGCCAGTTCGCCGCTCCCTCCTTCTCCGCCATGCGCGTCCTCCAGCACCTGCACCAGTTTCTGCAAGGCATGATAGTCCGCCATGCGGCCCTGCGTGCGCGGCGCATCGTCCGCAGGAGCCTCCCAGCTGGTCCACGCCGCAGGGATGCTCTTGCGCTTGCCATCGGGCAGTTCGACCCACAACGCCAGACTACCGTCCGAGCGCCGTTTCCGAGCCAGCACCGCCAGCTCCTGACCGTCGAGGGGGTGTCCGAGGCGCTTGATCAGAACCCGCTCAGGCCCGCAATCGCGGAATGGATTAGTTTGATCTGCTCTTGGTCGAGACCGACGTGCATTACCCGACGGACGTGAGCCTGCTGTGGGACGCGCTGCGCTGCCTGATCCGGGTCACGGCGCTGGCCTGCGAGCAGCACGGCCTGGGCGGCTGGCGCCAGAGCGCGCATCTGATCCGGACAGTGCGCGGCCTGTTCCAGCGGGTGCGCTCGTCGAAGCGAAGGAAGCAGCAGCCGCGGCGGGTGCAGGACTACTTGCGGCAGGCGCGCTGCATAGCGGAGCGCGCGAAGGCGTCTCTGGAGCGCTTGGAGGCGGCGCGAGCGGGAGAGGGTATCGTCAGCGAAATCAAGGGCTTCCTGGAACACGCGGAGCGGCAGGTCGACCAGGTGGAGCGGCGCGTGCTGCGAGGCGAGACGATTCCGCAAGAGGAGAAGGTGTTCTCGATTTTCGAGCCGCACACGCGCTGGTGCGCGAAGGGCAAGGCAGGGCGGCCGGTGGAGCTGGGAGTGCCGGTGGGGATCGTGGAGAGCGAGCACGGGTTCGTGCTGCATGCCAGGATCATGTGGACGGAGCAGGACGTGGACGTGGCGCAGCCGCTGGTGAAGGAGACGCAGGCGATGTATCCGGACTTGGCGGGCTGCAGTTTCGACAAGGGCTTCCACAGTCCAGCGAACCGGGAGGAGTTGGACAAGGTGCTGGTGTTGAACGCGCTGCCGCAGAAGGGGAAGCTGTCGAAGGCGGGGCGGGAACGGGAGTCGGAGCCGGGATTCGCGGCGGCGCGGAAGGCGCATCCGGCGGTGGAATCGGCGATCCACAACCTGGAATGCCGGGGCTTGGACCGGGTGCGGTCGAAAGGGGCGGCGGGCTTCGAGCGAGCGGTGGGGCTGGCGGTGCTGGCGGGGAACCTGCACCGGATCGGACTGCTCCTGCAGAGGCGGGAGCGGAAGCGGCTGAAGCGGGCACGCAAGCGGGCGCTCCCGCTACGGCTGGCCGCGTAGCGGCGAGGGAGCGCCCCGGGAACGAGCAGCGCCAGCCTGCTGGCAGGCAGGAGTGTGGGAAGGGTGCGCAAGGACTCGGAATCCGGCTTGGAAAGCCGCCATGCGACGGCAAGCCGGGGCGGATTGCGCCCCGAAACGGCGCCCGCCACCAGCACAGTAACTGGACCCTCGTGTGTGTTTGCGCGAAATTCAGGGGTTTTGTCGCAGGCACTAGCTAGTCGCCGATCGCTCGTCCCTGCCCCCGTAGCGAAGGTAGATCTGCTCGTCGGCGTTTAGCGCGAAGAAGTACAGAGTGTTGTACCGGTCATAGTCGAATAGGCCGATGTTGATTCCGTCCATCCTCGTGATGCGGGCCGTCACGTACTCCTGCAGCAAACGGCCCCTCTTCGTGTCTTTCTCGGTCAGCACAACCTGTGCATCAAATACTCTCCCGGCCCTTCAAGGCGCGCAGCGGAACTCGAGGAAGATCGCCTTCCCGGTTCGCCGGGCCTCCGCTAACGCCTCATCGTACGATTCGATCCAGGTGACGGCCTCCTTGGCCGACGCGGCCCCGGTCACCAGCAGGCCGATGGCGAGGACGCATCCGGCTCGCCGTCGTCGAGCGACAGCAAGCGCGCGCACCGGCACGCCACGGAGCCGGGAGACGAAGTTCCCGGAACATGCATTCATACTCTCAGCCACTGGAATCAAGAATACCATTCAATGCAACACTGTTGCAATTCATGCCCGAAAAGCTCCCCGTAGGGTGCATGGGGTCGCCAGATGCCCGTCGTCTCACGCGCACGCAGCCACCCTTACGTGTACCGTTCGCCGGCGCGGCCGGTTGTCGAAATCGAGCAGTACGACCTGCTGCCATGCCCCGAGAAGGAGCTGGCCGCCTTCCATCGGAACCGACAGCGACGGCTTCATCAGCGCGGCTCGCAAGTGGGCGTAGCCGTTGCCATCGCCCCACGCCTCGTTGTGATGGTAGGGCGCACTCGTCGGTGCGATCCGTTCCAACGCTTCTTTCAGGTCGCGGACCGCGCCCGGCTCGAATTCAATCGTGGACAGCGCCGCGGTGGAGCCATCCACGAAAACGTGGACAACGCCGTCCTTGACTCCGGAAGTGGATGCGGCGATTCGCACGTTGCCCGTGATATCGAGGATGTCAGTGAAACCCTTCGTCGACACGCTGAATTTCATTTGGTCATCCCGGTGCGACGCCGGTTGCCCTCAACACTGCAGCGAGCAAGTCGTCCTCTTCAGTTTCGAACACCGTGCGCAAGTCCAGCAACAGCCTGTCCTTTTCGATGCGAGCGACAACGGGAGGATCGTTAGCGCGCAGCTTGGCCTCGATGCTGCGGACCGTAACGCCTTTGTGGGGATGAATCGCGACCAGCGTCGATGGCAGGCTCCGCATCGGCGTCGACCCGCCGCCCAGCAAGGACTTGCCTTCGATCGCCTCGGCGTGAGGCACGTGAAGCAATTCAAGCCGCCGGACGAAGCGCCGCGCCCTAGCGGCGAGTTCCTCCGCGGATACCCGTGTAAACCGCACTACAGGCAGATCCGCCTCGCGACCCGCGACGTAGCTCCGGAGCGTGGCGGACAGAGCTGCCAGAGTCAGCTTTCCGACGCGCAGCGCACGGAATAGCGGGTTGCGACGGATTCGCTCGACCAGCGCGGCCTTCCCCGCGATGATGCCAGCCTGCGGCCCTCCGAGCAGCTTGTCGCCCGAGAAAGTCACGACATCGACTCCCGCTGCCAAACTCTCGGCCACAGGCGGCTCTCTGTCGACGCCCGGGCGCTCCAAGCTCTGCAGACAGCCGCTGCCGAGGTCTTCGACCAAGGGAATGGATTCCGACCGTGCCAGCCCCGCCAGTTCGCCCAGCGATGGCCTTCCCGTGAATCCGACCTGCCGGAAGTTGCTTGGATGGATTCGAATCAGGGCCTTTGTCTTGGAATTGATCGCATTGCGGTAGTCCTCTAGGCGAGTGCGGTTGGTTGTGCCGACTTCCCGCAAGGTCGCCTGGGACGCTTCGAGGATCTCCGGTATCCGGAATCCGTCGCCGATTTCGATCAACTCGCCGCGTGAAACGATCACCTCGCCATCGCGAGCCAGTTCGTTCAGGACCAGAAAGATCGCGGCGGCATTGTTGTTGACTACGATCCCAGGCGCGCCCAGCAGGTTCTCAAGCAGTTCGCCGCAATGGGTGTCCCGCTTCCCGCGCTTTCCATTCCCGACGTCGTATTCGAGATTGCAATAGCTTGCTCCGGTCTCGACGATCGCCTGGACGGCGGCCGGGCTGAGCGGTGCGCGCCCTAGGTTCGTGTGCAATATGACACCCGAGGCGTTGATCAGGTGGCGCAGCGAACTGCTCAGTAACCGATCGATCGCATCGCCGACCCGGGACTTCACTTGGTCGAGCGGCCCGGTCTCCTGCAGCGACCGGCCAGCCAGGACCAGATTCCTAATCTCCGCTATGGCGTCGCGAACGAGATCCGCAACACGGTCTCGGGGCAGGAATGCAAACCATCCGTCCGCTTCGGGAGATTCAAGCACCTCGTCGACGCTCGGCAAGGAGCGGAGCATGGCATCGCGACCGGCCATTACTACAGTTTCCATCAAATCAGGCCCGAGGGGCGGGCGGCAACAGCGAAATCCGAAACGAACGACCGTGCCTATACTTGTTGCGTGACTCGACGGACATTTCTGCTCTCCGCTGCTGCGTCGGCCGCTCCCCTGCCCTTTCCCGTAGTCGACACGCACATCCACCTGTTCGACCCCAACCGACCAGGAGGCATTCCGTGGCCTCCTGCGGACGATCCAATTCGATCGAAGCCCACTTATCCGGACCGTTTCCGCAGCGTGGCCAGCAGTCACGGCGTGGTGGGCGCACTGGTGGTCGAATGCAGCCCCCGGATTGAAGACAACCAATGGGTACTGGACATCGCGGCCAAGGACAGTTCCATCGTGGGCCTGGTAGGATTCCTCGATGCTGGCAAGCCGGATTTCGGCGGGCAGCTGGAGCGATTCGGCAAGAATCCGCTGTTTCGGGGCATCCGATACGGTGATCTTTGGGGCCGCAATATCGTCGACCAGATCGGGAACCCGCAGTTCGTTCAGGACATGCGCCTCCTAGCCGACCAGGACCTGTCTCTCGACACGGCGAATCCAACTCTGGACCTGCTCGAAGCGATGCTGCGCTTGTCGGACCGCGAGCCGAGATTGCGGATGATCGTGGACCACCTCCCGAAGATCCAGATCGAAGAGTCGGAACGCGGCAGGTACGCGCAGATCCTGAATGAATTCTCCTCGCGGCCGCAAACGTATGTCAAGATCTCGGCCGTCCTGCTCGACAAGGGCGGCACTGTTTCCTACTCGCTGGACGACTATCGTTCCACGATTGACGAGATCGCCGGCGCGTTCGGAGAGGATCGCGTCCTCTTCGGCAGCGACTGGCCAAACAGCGATCCTCTCGGGACGTATGGCCAAGTACTGGGCATCGTGCGCGACTACTTCGCCGGAAAGAGCCGCGAAGCTCAGGAAAAGTACTTCAGGCTCAACAGCAAGGCTGCCTACAGGTGGATCGAACGCTGACGCCTCGATCAAGCGTGCAACGCCTTCGAACAGGCTGAGACCCGTCTAGAAGTTCCATTCCAGTCCCACCAGCGGGAATCGGGACAGCCCTTTGGGGAAATCCGGGCTGTTCGTCACGCGGTTCCAGAGCAAGGTCGTCGGATTCCTCCTGCCGGTCACGTTCTGGAGACCGACGTAGACCACTACCTGCTGATCTCCGACGCTGAAAGTCCGGTCAACCCGCAGGTCCAACGTGAAGAAATCGTCGAAACGCAGCGTGTTCACACGCTGCAGATCGAAGATGCCGCGACGCTGGGATTCGGAGCTTTCTAGGTCGAATGGGGTATACGGCCTGCCCGTCAGGTACGCGGCCCGGAACGCCAGCTCCCACTTGTTGCCAAGACGTCGACCGCCAACAGCGTTGAAAACGAAGGGCCTGTCGAACGCTCCCGGGCGAAGGTCGCCATCGAGGCCGGCATGCCGCGCCCGCGAGTACGCCAGATTGGCTTGCCCGAACCACGCCCCAGCGAATTTCTTCTCCAGGAACAGCTCGAGCCCCCTAGCCTCGCCCCGTCCGGCGCTGGTCATGGGATACAGGATGTCACGGACGTCGAAGGTGTCGCCGATGTTGGCGAACGACAGAGCCGCGAACTGAGTCGCAACCGAGTAGTCCTTGTAGCGTTTCGAATACGCCTCCAGCGTTACGCGGAAGTTGCGCATCGGCGTCCATGCCAGCCCGCTCACCCAGTGGTGAGACCGTGCCGGAATCAGGAAGCGGTTCTCCGGAAATGCGGCCAGAAACAAGTAAACCGGGAGCTGGTGGTAGATGCCCCAACTTGCGTTCCACGAGAGATTCTCAGCAAGGGCAAGCGAAACCCCCGCCCGGGGGCTGAATCGCGACTGCGACACACCGAATTGCCCGTACCGATCGAACCTTCCTCCCGCTGTGACACGCATTCTCCGAGCAACTTCGTGCGTGCCCTGCAGGTAGACGCTGCTCTGAACCGCCGTGAACCGCTCCTTCAGGTTGATCGGGTTGATGTCCGGAACGGCGGCGAACGGGCCGTCGTAGCCTAGCGGCGACAGGGTGACATAGTCGTTGACGAAGAGTTTCTGAGTCCCCCTATCCGGTACTCGCCAAGGGGGCCCGCATGCACGGTCAGGTCGTACTTCAGCGTGGTCTCGTCTTCGGTCGAATCCTGGCGAAAGGTAACGGTCCCGTCCTCTATGACCTGGCCAATGCCCCTGGCGGGCGCGAACGGTCCGTTGCGGACCAAGTCCTTGACCGTGGAGTCGACGGCCGCACTCGAATGAGTGAGGCCGAGCAAGCCGACACCGCGCGCCCCAAAGATGCGCTGCCAGTTGATCCCGGTAGCGTTCCGGCGGCCGCCGTAGCGGATATCGAAGGCTCCTAGAGAGTTGTCGGGCTCGGTGTCTTCGGTCAGGCCCAGCCGGATGTCGTCGATGCCCGTTATGCTAGTCACCCAGATCCGGTCGAGAGCCCCGAAGTCCCGCACCGCCTTGCCAGTGAACGAGTAATAGACGGGCACTCCACCGGTCCCTAAGTCGTCAGTGAAAAAATCCAGAAAGCTGCGCCGGGCAGACACCATCCAAGACCCCTTCCCGCCGGCCAAGGGCCCTTCGAGCACGCCCCCGGCCCCTGCATAGGCAAGAGTCGCTCTAGCGCGGAAGCCGTCCCGGCTTCCCTCGCGCTGCGCGACTTGCATCACACTTGACAGGCGGTTGACATAGGGGGCCGGATAGCCGCCTGTAAGAAACGTCACATCCTCGATCAATTGGACGTCGAGCAGGCTGACCGTGCCTCCGGCCGAAGCTAGGTTGGCGAAAGAGTTGATGTTCGGGATCTCGATGTTGTCCACGACGAACAGGTTCTCGAGCGGACTTCCGCCTCGCACGATGATGTCATTTCTGAAATCAGCGGAGCCCGACACGACACCAGGCAGGGTCGAGACGTACCGCGAGACGTCCTGGAGGGTACCAGCGCTCTTGGCAATCTCGCGATTCTGGATGCTGACTCCTGAAGTCATGACCTCGTCCGGCACGACCAGTTCCGAGGCGCTGACAGTCACTGAAGTTTCGACTGCCGCGAGTTCGGGAAGCTCGAGACGGACCTCGCTGGTCTGGCCGGCACGGATCTCGACTTCGCCGGTGGGCAGACTTGCACCGGCCTCGACTCGAACCTCGAGCTGGACTGTTCCGGGCCGTGCGTCGATTGCAGCGAACCGCCCGGACCGGTCGCTGGACGAACACAGTCCGCTGCTCGCTATACAAACCTCAAGCGATTCGGCGGGCGAACCATCGGCCCTGACAACGATACCTCGGACCGCTCCTGTGCCGACGGTGTCTTGCGCGGTCGCGAGCGAGCAGCAAGCTACGACCGCACCAACGCCAATCCAGCGGCATGCCGGCGGGAAGGCGGCCAGCAGAGATCCAGCACGATGTCGAAGGGACGCCCCTTTCGCACATGCCATAGTCTCACTATGGCACCTCGATTCCGGTGTGGATTCACCGCGCCCGAGCGCGCGAAGAACGTGCCGCCAACGACGGCTCCCGGCGCGATCGCTGCTACTCTCTTTTGCGATGGAGCCTGATTGGCGCCGGGGCGGGCTTGACGTGCCAGACTCGAGAAACCCTCCCTCGCGGCGAGGGTTTCTGGCGACAGTTCCGCGTCTCGCCGGCGTCGGAGCGGCGTTCTGGGCCTCGGTTGCCAGGACTGAAGGGCAAGATGATGAGATTCCTCCGCGCCAGGGAAAGGCTCGGATTCTACTGGACACCGACGCTGCCAACTACTTCGACGACCAATTCGCTCTTGCATACGCGGCGCTTTCGAGCGAAGCGATCCAAATCGAAGCGCTCTATGCAGCTCCGTTCGCAAATCAGCGGGTCAGCGATCCAGCTGAAGGCATGGAGCGCAGCTACGAGGAGATCGGAAGAGTTCTCGATGCCCTGAGCCCCGGCCGGGGAATTCCTGTGCTCCGAGGATCACCGACCTGGATGCGAGACGACGGCGCGCCAATCGAGAGTCCGGCTGCCACGGACATCGTCGAGCGAGTAATGGGCGGGGAGCCAGAGATCGACTACGTCGTCGCCATCGGGGCGGCGACGACTGTCGCCTCGGCGCTGCTGATGGAACCGAGGGTCGGCCAGCGATCGACGGTGATTTGGCTGGGCGGAACGCCCCACCACTTCGCATCGGCCTCGGAGTTCAACCTCAGACAGGATCCGGCAGCGGTGCGGGTGTTGTTCAACTCCGGCACTCGCTTGGTGCATGTCCCGGCGCCGGGTTTAGCCGAGAACGTGCGGGTTAGCCGCGAGGAATTGGAGCGCCGAATGCGGGGCAAGTCGGCGATCGGCGAGTATCTCCTCGACATCGTGCGCGAGCTCAGCCCGGTACACCAAGAGTCCAGCGCATCTTCCCGCACTCAGGCGATTTGGGACATGGCAGCCGTCGCGTGGCTGGTGAATCCGCAATGGGTCGAATCGGCCCTCGTCCCGAGTCCGCTTCTCAGTTCCGACCTAGCTTGGTTCCAAAGCCCGTATCGCCACCGAATCCGAGTCGCGACCCGAGTCCTTCGCGACGAGGTGTTCACGGACTTTTTCCGCAAGATCGGCACCGCTCCGGACTGATTCTCGCGCGCACTTCGGTCGAGAGGCTCTGCGGGTCGGAAGCTGGGCACGAAGATTCGAGCTTCTTGCAAAATTGATCGCGGACAATGCTGCGTTACTTCAGCCACTCATACCCCGCGATCCTCTGGATCGTGCTCGTCCTCTCGCAGGCCCGTTCGGCCGCAACTGTGCCCCACCTGGTCATATTCCTGTCCGACGATCACGGAGCAATGGACAGTGCGCGGTACGGAGCGCAGGACATGCGGACGCCAAACATGATGCGACTTGCTGAGGAGGGAGTGCTCTTCACGCAAGCATTCGTGAACTCGCCCGCCTGCGCGCCTAGCAGGGCTGCGCTGCTCACGGACCTCTATCCCTCGAGGAACGGAGCCGAGGCTAACCACACCAAGCCACGAGCCGAACTGCGCAAGCTGCCGTCGTTCCTGCAGGAGCTTGGATACAAGGTCGTCGCGTTCGGCAAGGTCTCCCACTACGGGTACACAGCTGACTACGGATTCGACCACTTCGAGCACGACACTTTCCATGACCACCAGTCGATTCGCGCGGCGCTCGATTTTCTGGAGAGCCACGACCGCAACCGGCCACTCTGCATCTTTGTCGGATCGAACTGGCCGCACGTTCCGTGGCCGACCGACTATGCCGCCTACAAGCCTGATGAGGTGCTGCTCCCGCCCACGTTCATAGACACGCCGCTAACCAGAGTGGCTCGAGGGCGGTACTACGCGGCAGTCGAAAGCATGGACTCCGAGCTGGGCCAGATCTACGACGCAGCCACGGCTCGGCTTGGCGAAGAGATGCTCTTCTTGCATACCAGCGACCACGGTTTGCAGATGCCGTTCGGCAAGTGGAACCTCTACGACGCCGGAATCCGCACGCCTCTGCTAGCCGTCTGGCCGGGCATGATCGAGCCGGGCAGCCGCACGGAGGCGATGGTTCAGTGGATCGACCTCCTCCCGACGCTTGTGGAGGTGGCGGGAGGAGAGGGTCCCGAGGGGATCGACGGCAGATCCTTTGCGGCAGTGCTGAGAGGCAAGACCGACACTCATCGCGAAGCGATCTTCACGACGCACAGCGGAGACCGAGACTACAACGTCTACCCGATGCGCTCGGTGCGAACCGCCCGGTGGAAGTACATCCGAAACCTGCATCCGGAATTCCAGTTCGCGTCGCACATCAATCGTGGAGCGCCGCGCTCCGGACGTTTCTACTGGCCATCGTGGGAAGAAGCGGCCAGAACTGACGACGAGGCCATGGCAATTGTCGACAAGTACCGTCGGCGCCCGGCTGAGGAACTCTACGATGTGAGCAACGACCCGCACGAACAGCACAACATGTCTCTTGATCCTAGACACTCGGCACGGCTTGCGGCCATGCGAGGAATGCTGGACCGCTGGCTGGAAGAGACTAGCGACCCGCAAACAGTACTTGGCAGCCCGCTCATGCTCGGCGAGGAAGCGACGCCGCTGCAGTGATATGGGCGATGGCCCGCCGGGGCGGCGCCTTCCGCATAGAGCGCCGGCAGATTGACTTTCGGGATCGCTAGGCCCTAGTATCGGAGCGGATAGGGGAGCACCCTATTCGGCAACGGGAGAACCTAGATGAGGCGAATCTTAACTCTGGTCGCAACGACCCTTACGGTCTGCGGACTTTGCTTCGGCGGCACTGTCACCGGCTACATTTCCGACGAAGGATGTGCCAGGAATGGCGAGGCGAGGAATCCGACATGCGCCAAGGGGTGCATTCAGGGCGGCGCGCCAGCCGTCCTCGTAGCAGACGATGGAACTATCTACTCCATCTCCGATCAGGACAAGGTCAAGAAACTTGCCGGGGAAGTTGTCGCCGTGACCGGCGAGATCGAAGGGGAAGCGATCAAGTCGGTGGAAACGGCCGTCCTCTGCGCGGAATCTGAACTCTGCAAGGGCTGAGCGGCTCCTACCGAGGTGGGATTGAGCGGCCCCAAGTCCAGACGCATCCACGAACAGGGCAGGGGTTCCTTGCCCTGCGACCGGCCATGGCATGGCAGTGACTTGATCGGTTCCGACTGGCTCGCGGGCCGAATCGTCAGTCCCCTGCAGCCTGGGCCGGTCGAGCCTGCATTTCCAACTGCGGCGCGCTTTCGTTTGCGTCCGACGTTCGCAAGGCATAGACCGCGCGCGGCGGTCATTCAAGCCGCCCGGGCCACTGCCAGGGGCATTCGCATCCGTGTAGTAAATTGTGGCGGTGCCGCGCCTTGCTGTTCTGACGCTAGCCGCTTGCCTGGCTTCCCACGCTCAAGGTCCCGAGGTTAGACGTTCCAATATCGTCCTCATTTACATCGACAACGTCGGCTGGGGCGATCTGGCGTGCTACGGGAATCCTGTTATCAAGACGCCCAACGTCGACCGACTGGCCGCGGCAGGCGTGAGGCTGACCGACTTCTACATCCCTTCCTCGTCCTGCTCGCCGTCACGCGGCGCTCTTCTTACTGGGCGCTATCCGGAGCGGAATGGACTGACGCACCAGCTTTCGGCCCAGGAGAACTGGACCGGCATCGGCCTACCCCATCGAGAAAAGCTGCTTCCGGAATTCCTCAAAGAGCACGGCTACGCGACCGGGGCTTTCGGCAAGTGGAACATTGGATTCGCGGAAGGCAGCCGCCCAACGGACAGGGGTTTCGACGAATACATCGGATGCATTTCTGGCAACTGCGACTACTTCACATACTCCTACAACGGCCGCCACGACATGTACGTCGGGACCGAACCTTCCGAGATGGAAGGCTACACGACGGATATCTTCGCCGATGCGGCCTGCGATTTCATCCGCAGGAACGCCGATCGCCCCTTCTTCGCATTCGTCCCCTTCAACGCGGCGCACTATCCGAATCCCAGAAACAAAGCGCCCGGGCAGCCGTTTCTGTGGCAAGCCCCCGCCGAGTTCTTCAGAATGTACGGCTACGACCCAGGCACGACCAATACGGAACACGGCTACCGTGCGGTCATGACGGCACTAGACGCGGGCATCGGGCGAGTCCTCGATCAGATCGACCGACACGGGCTCGCGGAGAGCACCTTGGTCGTCTTGGCGTCCGACAACGGAGCCTGGGTTGGCCCGCGCAAGCCCGCCCTCGAGGTGGCGTCCAACGCGCCGTTCCGTGACGGGCGAACGTCTGTCTACGAAGGCGGCGTGCGCACTCCCTGCATATTGCGCTGGCCAGGCCGGTTGCCGCGGAATGCGGTTGTCAGGGAGCCGCTCGTGAACATGGATCTGTTCGTTCTTGCCCTGCGCGCTGCCGGCGTGGAAATACCAAGCGACCGGGTGATCGACGGCCGCGATCCGATTCCTGCTCTGCGCGATGGAGCGCCGTCGCCCCATAGGAGCCTCTATTTCCGCTACTACGATACAAGCGGCATCCGTCAAGGTCGATGGAAGCTCGTGCGCACTGCGCCGGAGGCCCCATTGGAACTGTACGATTTGTCGGTTGACTTCGGGGAGACCACGAACCTCGCGGAGAGCCGCCCGCGGGTCGCTCGCGAGCTTTGGCAGGATTTCGAGACCTGGCTAAGGGACGCGACGAGCCCCCGGTAAGGAGACACTGGGACCTCCGATCGAAACAGGGAACGCAGCGGCTGCCGTCGACTGCGACGCCGGGCCCGTTCCAGAGACTACGCTGTGCCGGGTGGCAACTCGCGGTGGACGAGAGTTCCGGCAAGGCTCGAGGCTGGTACGATGGCCGCAACTTGAGCAGAGGAATCAGAGATGACAGTCATGCTGCGCCGATCCTTTTTCGCCCTTTTGGTTTCGACGACACTTCTAGTCGCCGAACCGGCGTCGATTCGCGTCGCGGTACCCGAATCCGTCGGAATGTCATCGGAGAGACTACGCCGCATTGATTCCTGGCTCGCCGGAATGGTCGAGAACCGGCAGGCAGCGGGCTTTGTCTCTCTCGTAGCCCGGCGAGGCATGGTGGTGCACCACCGGGCGACCGGCACGCGGGGCATGCATGCAACGGAACCGATGCCTCTTGACGCTCTTTTCGACATTGCGTCGATGACTAAGCCGCTGACCGCAGCGGCCGCCCTGACGCTCTACGAAGAGGGCCGAATTACGCTCACCGATGCAGTCTCGGCACATCTGCCGGAGTTCGGTGATCTTGTGGTGACTGCACGGCGCGGCAAGAGCGTTCCGGCGGAACGCGAGATGCGAGTGCGGCACCTGTTCACGCACACATCTGGCGTGCTTGACCTGCGGGGCCGCGCCGAGACCTACGCCTTCCCAACCATGGCGGCTTACATGAAGGACTTTGTTCAGATCCCTCTTCAGGCTGAACCAGGCACCAAGTGGATCTACGGCGATTCCCTCGATGTCCTCGGCTACCTAGTCGAACGCGTATCAGGCCAGGAGCTCGACGAACTGCTCCAAGAGCGCCTGCTCTCCCCCCTTGGCATGACTGACACGCACTACTGGCCCCCCGAATCTAAGATGGGGCGCCGCGCGATGCTCGTCGTGGACGGTGAGGACGATCCGACCCGCGTGTCGAGGGAACCCGTCGAAGCGGGCGAGGCTAAGACTTTCGTTTCAGGAGCGAGCGGATTGCATACTACCGCATCCGACTACTGGCGCTTCTGCCAGATGCTGCTTGACAGCGGCGAATTCCGAGGCAAGCGGTTGCTCGCGCCAAGGACGGTCAGCATTATGGCCGAAAACCACCTCGAGGAAGGAACTCCGTTTCGTCCGGGCCTGGGCTTCGGCCTCGGTGTTGCGGTGGTTCTCGACCGAGCCAGATCGAGATTCCCCTACTCTGTCGGTTCCTACTACTGGGGTGGCTCTCAAGGCACGGTGTACTGGATCGATCCCTCGGAAGAACTGATCGGTGTGTTGATGGTGCAGGTGCGCCCATCCGGACAATTGAAGCTCCGGGAGAAATTCGGGGCGCTGGTCTATTCAGCGATCATCGGTTGAAACCTTCAGCAAGCACATGCGGACCATGGCGGACCCTGGAAGCGCGAAAGCGTCTCGCCGCACGGCCCGGTTTTTGATCCACGGTGCGCATTGGAATAGTATTATGGGCGAGATGCACAGCCCACCAGTACGATCAGGAGCAATCTCCATGCGTCAAGCAGTAGTCGCCATCCTCGCCTTCGCCTTTGCAAACCCGGCTCTCGCTGAGATCTTTCCCGACAAGAACTTAGAAGCGGCCGTGCGGCACTACGTGTTCGAGAAGCGGAACACAGACGAGCCGATCACAGCCGAGGACGTCGCGCAGATCTCCACGGTCACTGCCCGAAGCAAGGGAATCCGGGACTTGACAGGCCTGGAGCACTGCAAACGGCTGATGTTGCTGGAGCTACCCGACAACGAGGTGTCCGACATTTCGCCGATTGCGGGCCTCACTCTGCTCCAGAGCCTCACCCTGACGAATAACCAGGTCGAGGACATCTCGCCCCTCGCCGGACTGACGCGGCTCCAGTACATCGAGCTTTCCAACAACAAGGTGACGGACATCTCGCCCCTTGCTGGACTCGAATCGATGAATTCTGCCTATCTCTCTGGCAACCAGATCAGCGATCTCTCGGCCGTGAAGGGCCTTGCCAAGCTCTGGACCTTGGACCTAGCTGACAACAACGTCAGCGACCTCGGCCCGGTCGGTTCCCTCACGCGCCTGTCGACACTCAACATCGACGGAAACCAAGTCTCGGCTCTCAAGCCTCTGGCGGGCCTGACATCCTTGCAGCGCCTGTCGCTTCGCAACAACAAGGTGGAGGATATCGGCCCCCTCGTCGAGATGGCGGAAAAGGACATAGCCGGAGACAGCCGATTCGCAAGGTACTGGGCTGTTTCCTTGCAAGGAAACCCCCTGAATGGGAAGTCCAAGGCCGACCACGTAGAAGCGCTCCAGAAGCACTCATTCCGGATCGAAGCAGGCGACGAGTAGGGGGCGACATCAGCCGCTGCTACCGCGGCGCTCGATTGCGTCCCATTCCTAGCCGACGCGCAGGCGGCTCACTGCCTCCTCGTCCAGTTCGACGCCCAGTCCCGGCTCTTGCGGAATTGCCAGCATCCCGTCGTGGGCGCGAATTCTCTGCTTGGTGAGGCGATCCCGCAGCGTCGTCTCCTCTTCCGCAACATACTCCGCGATCAGAGTGTTCGGCACGGAATTCAGGAAGTGCAGTGCAGCAGCCACGTTGACATACGTTGTGAAACCGTGATTGGCGACCGGCAGGCCGCGGTCCTGCGCTAGCGACGCGATCTTGACAGCCTCGGTGAAGCCGCCGACACGCGTCAGATCCACCTGCACGACATCGACTCTGCCGCGATCCATGAGATCTAGGAATGACGCCCTGTTGCTCTCCTCCTCGCCCGCAGCAATACGGGTGTCGACTGCCTCGCTGAGGCGTCGGTAGCCTTCGTAGTCGTCCGGCATCAAGGGCTCCTCGAGCCAGAAGATTCGATGCTCCTCAAACGCCCGGACTCTCCGAATGGCTGTCTTGGCATCCCACACGAGTCCGGCGTCCACTAGGAGATCCGGCCCGTCGCCAAGGCCCCTGCGGGCTTCCCGGACGAGCGCCAAGTCGGTCACCTCGTCACGCCCCATCGGCTCCCATCCGAACTTGACGGCGTCGAATCCCCTGTCAACGTAGCGCTTGGCCAATTCGCAAGTCGCTTCCGGGGTCGCACCCCAGAGAGAACTGGCGTAGCACCGTATTCGATCGTGGAAGCCGCCACCGAGCAGCTTCCACACGGGAAGGCCGAGGGCCTTGCCCTTGATGTCCCACAAGGCGATGTCGATTCCGCTCATCGCGTGGAAGCCCGCACCGCGACGCCCTCCGTAGAGGTTGCCCGTGTACATCTTGTGCCAGATCTTTTCGGTTTCGAACGGATCCTCGCCCAGGACGAGCTCTCGCAGGCCGCTCGTGACAGTGTGCGAGTACGGGCCCTCGATCGCGCCTTTGACGGCGAGAGGATTGGAGTCCACCTCGCCGAGCCCTGAAATGCCAGCGTCCGTATGGACTCGAACGATCAACGCGTCCTGCCCGGAGTCGCAAAGCTCCCGAACCTGCTGGGACCTCACATAGATGGCTTCGACGTCTGTGATCTTCATTGCGGAGGCCTCAGCGACCGGCCGGGATCAGACTGCCAGTCCAAAGAGGCCCGAGCCGTCGCAGAGCGTTCTAAGAGGATACCCGCTCGACAATCAGATCAACGTTGGAATGTCCGGGTCGCAGGGAGCGCGAGCCGAAAACGGATCCGAGAGAACGCTCCGCGCGAATCAGGGACTAAGATGGAGCCACGAGTCGGATTCGAACCGACGACCTGCGGTTTACGAAACCGCTGCTCTACCAACTGAGCTATCGTGGCCCTCGAGGAATGCTAGTGCCGAAGCGAGCTACTCTCAAGCTAGCACAGGCGATTCCAAGTCGTGCGCGCAGTCAGAACATCCTCCCCGTCCCGTAGGACCAGCCGGCAAATGCAGGTCGCGGCAGCACTCGCGAAGCGCTTCGTGCGGTGCATCGCTCACTCCGCGGTCGCCATCGCCCTGGCCGGCTCCCCGGCAGTAGCTGCGGACTCTTCCTACGGAATCAACGACGGACGGGACTTCCTCACGAGACACTGCGAGGTCTGCCATCAAGGCGAAACCGCGGCCGCCGGGTTCCGCACGGACGTGCTCCAGGGAGTCGAGTCGTTCAAGGAACGTCCCGACGCCTGGATCTCGCTCGCGGGGCGGGTCTCGAACAACGAGATGCCGCCGCAAGGCGCACCGCTCCCTGCTCTGACCGAGCGGCTGCGGTTCGTCGAGTGGGTTGAGAACACTTGGCGTGATCACGCGTGCGCCGCCGGCTTGGATCCAGCCCCAATGCCCTTCCGCAGGCTGAATCGCGACGAGTACAGTGCCACAGTGCGCGATCTGTTCAACATCCAGATCGATGTGAGCGAGATGTTTCCCGTCGACGGTCCTGGTGGCGAGGGCTTCGACAATGCGGCCGAGACGCTGTTCGTCTCACCGTTGCTAGCCGAGAAGTACCTTGAGGCCGGGAAGTTTGTGATGGACGTGGCGTCGAAGGAATTCAAGTCTAGAAGACGGGTATTTGTTGCCCGGCCAGGGAACCGGGTAACAGAGCGCGAAGCGGCGCGAGAGATACTCGGCCGATTCCTGCCGCGAGCGTTTCGTCGGCCCGTAAGGCCGGAAGCGATTGAGTTCTACTTGCAACTCTTTCACAAGGCGAGGAGACGGGGCTTGGACTTCGAGCCGGCTATATTCTTCGCGTTGCAGGGCGCGCTCGTGTCGCCGTCATTCACCTACCATGTCGCGCGAGCGGCCGACCATCCGGAACTCAGGCAGTACGCCGTGGCATCGCGTCTTTCCTACTTCTTGTGGGGAAGCATGCCGGACGAGCTCCTTCTAGACCTTGCGGCGGCGGGCAAGATGGACGACCCGGCCGTCCTGGCGCGGCTTGTACCTAGAATGCTGCGAGATCACAGGGCGCTCGAATTCGCAACCAGGTTTGTCGAGCAGTGGCTCAGGACAAGGGAGCTGGAAGGACCTGATGGTCCCGACCCGGAACTGTTCCCGGAGTACCGTCGAAGCGCCGAATTGCGCGGCGACATCAGATTGCAGCCTGTCTTCTTCTTCCGCGAGGTCTTTCGCGAGAACCGTTCGCTCCTGGAATTTCTAGACTCGAGCGGCACCGTTCTCACGCGGAATCTGATCGAGCACCTCGACCTGCCGATGAAGAAAGAGCAAGATGCGAAGAATCCCAACTGGATGGAACTGCCAGAGGGATCCGATCGCGGAGGGCTGCTAAGCATGCCGGCCGTGGCAGCTCTCGGGTCGCACCCGCACCGCACGAGTCCGGTTCTACGGGGCGTCTGGATATTAGATTCCATCCTCGGCACGCCGCCTCCGCCGCCGCCACTAAACGTGCCAGAGCTGGAAGAATCCTTGCAGGGGGCGTCGGCCACTTCTGCGCGGGAACTGCTGGGTTCTCACAGCGGGAATCCGGCATGCTCCAGTTGCCACGATCGGATCGACCCGCTGGGACTCGCGCTCGAGAACTACGACGTTGTCGGACGATGGCGCGAAGAGGATGGCGGCATACCGGTCGACGCCTCGGGGAGGCTGCCGGATGGCAAGGGTTTCCGAGGGCCGCGCGAACTGAAGCAGGCCCTTCTCGACCGCAAGGGCCTGTTCATACGGAACCTGGCCCGCAGGATGCTGGGCTACGCCCTCGGCCGGGGCTTGACCCCGGCCGATTCCTGTGCGGTAGAAACAATCGTCGAAGGAGTCGAAGAGCGGGACTACGCCGCGTGGTCGCTTGTTCGGCAAGTGGCGCTGAGCGGACCGTTCCTCGAGTGACGTCGCAGGGCTCGATCCGACCGCGAAAGTCAAGAGGCTCGTTTCCGTCCGGCACGCAATCCCATCCGAGCAGCAGCCGGGCCGACAACGCCGCACCTTGAATTGACGGCGTCGGCACTCGGGACCTGCCGTCCAGCGAGTACCATGAGTCTACGTGCGTGGGCGGTTCGAATTCTGCTGGATTCCGAATATGTCAATCTCGGCGATCCGTGCCTGCAAATCCGGCCCGTTTGCGGAAGGCCGTTCGAGCGATCAGCCAGCAGCTGCGGGCGCATCCTGGGCTCCGTCGAGCCGGGGACCTCAACCCGCTCTCAGCCGACACCACCACGTGTGTCGCCACTATTTGGGGAGACTGGCAGTCCCTGATTGTCGACCGGCGGCTGGCGGGGCTTCGCGGGCAATCCCCTACCGACTAGAGCCCGAATCCGTCACGCGCTTTCGGGCCGCGAGGCCCGTCCGTTTCCGAGGATGTCCATGATCACGAACGCTCGCGCCTGCACGTTGCTGTCTATTCTGGCCTGCGTCTCGACCCCAGTTCCAGCCTCCGAGCTGACAGAGAGACAGGCACTGCAGCTGCTCCGTCAGAGTCCCTACCATCGGGAGCTGCGCGCTCGCGTCGACATCGCGCGCGCAAGGAGCCGACGCGACGTGCTCTATCCGAATCCAACAGTCAACGCCACGTTTGAGGGTGCCGGGCGGACAGATTTCTATCTGTTCGAACAGCCGCTGGTGGTCAACGGGCGGCATGCACTGTTACGACGGGCCGGAGAATCTTCTGTCGCAGCCGAGGATTCCCGAGCAGACCATGCATTGCGCCGAATCGAGGCGCGATTGCGCCAGGCATTCCATCGACTCGCCTATGCGCAACGGAGGGAAGAAGCGATTCGCCGCGGCATTGGCGAACTGGAAGAGCTTGTCCGGATTCTGCGGGAACGCGAGTCAGCGGGAGAGGGCTCCAAGTTCGATCTCCTTCGAGCGGAGCGCGAGATCGTGGAGCACCAGACGGAACGAGCTGCGACCGAGGCCGCAATCGCTGAATCGAGGTCGACGCTGGCCGGGTTTCTCGGCACCGGCGTCGACGCAGATAGCTTGGTTGCAAGTGGAACGCTGGCACCGGAGTATCCGCTGCCACCCTTGCGCGAAGCAATGGCCGAGGGCCTGGCGGCTCGCAGCGACTATCGCGTGGAGACCGACCGTCTCCAGGAGCTTCAGTTCAAGGCCGAGGCGGCCGAACGATTGCGCATCCCGAACCCTGTCGTCTCCGGAGGGCTAAAGCGATCGAAAGTCCGTGACGGCTCGATTAGCGGCCCCGTCCTTTCGGTTTCGGTCGGGCTTCCTTTGTTTAACAAGGGGCAAGTCGACCGGCAATTGGCCGAAGCCGAAGCCGTGCAGGTGCGTGCGCGTCGCGAGATTCTCAAGGACCGGATTCTCGCCGAAGTACGCGCAGCGCACGCCTCCCTTCGCATCCGCCGTCAGATCGCGGACGAATACGAGGCGCAATCCGGTAGCCGGGCCGCGGAGATCCGTCGAATCGCCGAAGTAGCGTATCAAGAGGGCGAGCTCGGCATTTTGGAATTGCTCGATTCCTATCGAGTCGCGCAGAGCGCTTCACTGCGACTGCTCGAGTTGCGCGCGGACGCCAAGCTTGCGGAGGTGGAGTTCGACTGGACCGTCGCGAAGGAGCTGCTTCCGTGAAGGCTCGCGCTCTAGCCGGTTTGCTCCTAGTTTGGGGATGCGGCGATCCGCAGCGGCCATCGCCAGTTGCCGCGGAGCCTGCGGGCATCGAGCCCGTCGTCTTCAGTCGGTGGACAGACCGGACGGAACTGTTCATGGAGTTCGCCCCGCTCCGATCCGGCGAGCGGTCCCGATTCGCCGTGCATCTGACCGACCTGAAGTCGTTCGAACCCCTGAGGGAAGGGCGTGTCAAGGTGGTCCTGGACTATGCCAGTGGCGCGGCTGAAGAGTTCTTCGCCGAATCTCCGTCTCGACCGGGGATCTTCGGCATCGACGTGGTGCCTACCCGACCAGGGGCCCCGGCAATGACGGTGTCAGTCCGCTTTTCTGGAATCGAGGACTCCCACCGGCTGGGACCCACTCCGGTGAGGGCCGTCGGGGACGGTCAGGAATCGCCGTCCGGCACAGGCGACACCGCAACTGGGATTTCCTTCCTGAAGGAGCAGCAGTGGGCTCTGGACTTCGCGACGGGAACCGTCGATATCGAATCCATCCGGCAAAGCCTTCTCGTGCCGGCAATCGTCGAAGCGCGCAGCGGAGGTCGGATCGCGGTAACGGCACCGGTTGCGGGACGCCTCCTACCATCCGTACGTTTGCCCGTCTTGGGCGAGTCGGTCACTGATGGCCAGGAAGTCGGCGCGATCGTTCCATCGTGGGGCGGCCCGTTGGATCGGAACGCGCTCCAGCTCTCCCTCGACCAAGCCACCGTGGCTCTCGAATCAGCGCGGAGAGAGCGACGGAGGGCGGAGCGGCTGCTCGCAGTCGGGGCCGTACCGGCCCGGCGGGTGCAGGATGCGCGAGTTCGGGAGGAACTAGTCTCAGCCCAGCTCGGCGCGGCTACGGCGCAGATGGACCACTACGAAGCGAGCAGGCGCGACGCCCCTCACCTGGAATCGCAGTCTGCATTCTCGGTTCGATCCCACCTTGCGGGAGTAGTGACTTCGGTATTCGTGAAGGACGGCGCGCATGTCGATGAGGGCGATGCGCTGCTAGATGTGGCCGCAACCGACACCGTCCACGTTTCGGGCGCGATTCCCGAATCCAATTCGGCTGTATTGGGGACCCTCAAAGGAGCCGAAATCGAGCTTCCCGGGTCGGGCGGCACCGTTGCGGTGGGCCGGCTGGTAACCGCAGGGCAGTTGGTGGACCAGGCCACCCGAACGCTCAAGGCGACTTATATGGTGGACAACAGCAGCCGGCGACTCGCAATCGGTCAATCGGTCCTCTTGCGGCTCTTCACGTCCGAATCCGTCAAGACTCCGACGGTGCCGCTTTCGGCTGTCGTCAGGGAAGGCGGTCAGTCGCTGGTCTACGTTCAAGCCGGTGGCGAGACGTTCGAGGAACGCCCGATCGATCTTGGAAGCCGCGAAGGACTCGCGGTCCAGGTTCTGTCGGGTCTCCGGCGGGGAGAGCGTGTCGTAACACGCGGTGCCTATTTGGTTCGCCTTGCCTCGATGTCGACGCAGTCGGCCGCCCACGGCCATATCCACTAGGCAGGAGAGATGCTCAACGCTCTCATACGGTGGTCGCTTGCGAACCGGCCCATGGTGGTGACTCTCACCGCCGCATTCCTCGCCTGGGGAGGCTTCGCTGTCGCCCGACTCCCGGTCGATGTGCTCCCCGATCTCACCGCTCCAACCGTGACCGTGATCGCAGAGCATCCCGGCATGGATCCGTCGGACATGGAACATCTCATAACGCTGCCGATCGAGACGGCGGTCAACGGCGTGGCGGGCGTGCGACGGGTCCGCTCAGCAACCGCGGTCGGGGCGAGCATCGTTTGGGTCGAGTTCGAATGGGGCGAGGACGTGTATCGTGCCCGGCAACTCGTGACGGAACGGCTGACGAGGGTTACGGCGTCCCTGCCGCCGGGTACGAGTCAGCCGATGATTGGCCCTATTGCCTCGTACATGGGCGAGATTCTCTTCATTGCTCTGACATCGAACAGTCATACCCCGGTGGAGATTCGAACAATCTCGGACACCACAATTCGGCGGCGTCTGCTCGCAATCCCCGGCGTCGCCCAGGTCACACCGATCGGCGGGGGCCGCAAGCAATACCAAGTGCTGCTGTCGCCCGAAAGGCTCAGGGCCTACCGGATTTCCCTGCTTGAGGTCAGGGACGCGCTGGCCGCAGCGAATCAGAATTCATCCGCCGGATTCCTCGTGCAAGGCGGACAGGAGTACCTCATCCGTGGGGTGGGTCGTTTCATGGATCTTGACGACATCCGTAAGACCGTGGTGAGCACGAGGGATGCCGTTCCGATTCGAATCGAGGAGCTCGGAACGGTTCGAATCGGCGAGGCTCTGAAGCGCGGGGAGGCTTCGGTCGACGGCAAGGCCGCAGTCATTGTCGGCGTTCGCAAGCAGCCTGGGAGCAACACGATCGAACTCACAAGGGAGATTGACAACGCGCTGGAAGAACTCTCCTCCAGTCTGCCGCCCGGCATCGAGATTCGCGGCGATGTCTTCCGCCAAGCCGATTTCGTCGAGGTCGCGATTGCGAACCTTAAGGAGGCCGTGGGCTACGGCGCGCTGCTCGTCGTCGCGGCGGTGCTGTTCTTTCTGGCGAACGCAAGCGCGAGCGCCATCACGCTATTCGCAATACCCTTCTCGTTAGTCGGGGCTTGTCTGGGCCTCTCGGCGCTGGGGATGACGATCAATGGCATGACGATTGGCGGTCTAGCCATCGCACTCGGGGAACTCGTCGACGATGCGGTGGTCGATGTCGAGAACATCGTCCGTCGCCTGCGCCAGAACGCACGTCTTCCTCGCACCGAGCGGAGGGCAGGCCTCGAAGTCGTGTATCGGGCCAGCGCCGAGATTCGCGCCCCGATCGTGTTCGCGACTCTCATCGTCGTGCTGGTCTTCACCCCGCTCTTGTTCCTGACGGGAATCGAGGGCAGGCTGCTGCGCCCGCTAGGCTTTGCCTACGCCGTCGCCCTGCTCTCCTCTCTAGTCGTCGCGCTGACTGTCACGCCGGTGCTTTGCTCGTACCTGCTCTCGCGCCGGGGTTCGGCAAGGACCAAGGACGAGCCCGCGTCGATACGCATTCTGAAGAGAATCTACCGCCCCGCGCTGCGATGGAGTCTGGACCATTGCTCCGTCGTGCTTGCAGCTTCGGTTCTTGCCATCGCCGCGGCAGTTGCGAGCTTCGGGTGGATGGGCCGATCGTTTCTGCCGGAATTCCAGGAGGGCTCGCTAACGATCGGTGCAGTGACCGTTCCGGGCACTAGCCTAGAAGAGTCCGACCGGCTGGGTTCCGCCCTGGAGCGCACTCTGCTCAGCGTGCCGGAGGTCGATTCGACAGCGCGCCGGACCGGCCGCGCGGAACTGGACGAGCATCTGCAAGGAGTGGAGTCCTCTGAAATCGACGTGAGACTGGAGATGGGCAATCGTCCCAGAGAGGCGGTTCTTGCGGAGATCCGCGAGCGGGCAAGCCTCATACCAGGAACGAACGTCAACATCGGCCAGCCCATCTCTCACAGGATCGATCACATGCTCTCGGGGACCCAGTCCAACCTCGCGGTCAAGATCTTCGGCAACGACCTCGGCACTCTTCGCGCTCTAGCCGAGCAGGTCGAGCAGGCAATGAGCGAAGTCAACGGCGTGGTTGACCTTGCAGCGGAGAGGCAGGCAGACGTTCCAACGGTGAGGGTTCGATTCCGTCGCGACGATCTCGCCCGTTACGGGCTGCCAGCGGGAACGGCCGCCGAAGCTCTCAAGGCCGCTTTCCTGGGGGTGGAAGTCGGGTCGGTTCGCGAGGGTCAGGTCGCCTTCCCGCTTGTGTTGCGCTACGAGAGCAGCGGGCCCAAAGACATCGAGGCAATCCGACAGGCCATGGTCGACACTCCCTCGGGGCCGCGAATTCCCTTCTCCGCAATCGCCGACATCCGCGAAGACAGAAGTCCGAACGTTATAACGAGGGAGAACATACAACGCAAGATCGTTGTCTCTTGCAATGTTGCAGGCCGCGACTTGCGCGGTGTCGTGACGGACATTCAAGAGCGTGTCGCAGACGCGGTGGATTTTCCGCAGGGATATTGGGTCGAGTACGGCGGACAGTACGAGAGCGAGGAGCGGGCGATGCGAAGGATCGTTCTTGCGAGCGTACTGGTAATCGTAGGCATCGGCGTCCTGCTGTCCACGGCCTTCCGGTCCGCGAGGGATGCCTTGGTGGTCATGCTCAACCTCCCCCTCGCGCTTGTCGGGGGCGTCGTCGGCGTGTTCCTCTCTGGAGGCATCCTATCCGTGGCTTCTCTGATCGGGTTCATCACCCTGTTCGGTGTCGCGACGCGCAACGGGATCATTCTCATCTCTCACATCAAGCACGTGGCGGCGGCGGATGGCTCGGCCGGAATCCGCCACGCGATCATCCACGGCGCTTCCGAACGTCTCCCGCCGATCCTGATGACAGCGATGTCAACCGGGCTTGCTCTGGTTCCTGTCGCGCTCGGATTGGGGACAACCGGCAGCGAGTTCCACGCACCCCTTGCTCTCGTTGTACTTTGCGGCCTCGTGACCGCAACCGTCCTCAACATGATTGTCGTGCCAGCAGCGTACATGCGGTTCGGCCGGCTGGATGAGCGTCCGCCAGCAGCGAACTAATAATTGCCCCGCCGAGCGACAGACGCTCAGCGGCTGGTCGGGCCGTTGCCCAGGGCAGGAATTCGCGTCACGCGCATATCTCGCCGACCACCCGTCCGAAGACATCCGACAGCCGCACGTCGCGGCCCCCGAAACGGTAGGTCAGCGTTTCGTGGTTGACGCCGAGCAGCCGCAAGACTGTCGCCCACAGGTCGTAGACACTCATCGGATTCTCTGTGGCATGGTAGCCGTACTCGTCGGTGGCCCCGTAGACGATTCCCGGCACCGCCCCTCCGCCCGCGAGCCAGATGCTGAATCCAAACGGATTGTGGTCACGACCGTCGTCCCCCTGGGCAAATGGGGTGCGGCCGAACTCCCCGGCCCATATGACGAGAGTCTCGTCGAGCATCCCGCGTGCCTTCAGGTCCTTCAGCAGGCCCGCGATCGGCTGGTCCACTTGCATTGCCATGTCGGAGTGGCCTTCTCGGAGTTCGCCATGCTGGTCCCACGGGTTCCCAACCTGTCCCGGAACTTCCGGACGCATCAGGCATGTAAGTTCGATGAAGCGAACACCGCGTTCCACCAACCGTCGCGCCAGCAAGCACTCCCTGCCGTAAGCGGCAGTCTCGGGATTAGAAGAGTCCATGCCGTATAGCGCCTTGGTGGCAGGGGTTTCGCCGCTGAGATCCAGCAGTTCCGGAACCGCCGACTGCATGCGGTAAGCCGTCTCGTAGTTCCGAATCGCTGCATCGATCGCCTGGTCCTCCCCACCTCCGGACGCGAAGCGCTCGTCGAGCGTGCGAATCAAGTCGATCTTCTTCCGCTGAAGGGTGTCTGGATCGGCAGGCCGGATGTTGTTCAGCGCTTCTTCCTCTTCGGGGTAAAGAAACGAAGCCTGATGCATTGCGGGGAGAAAGCCGTTTCCGTAGATCCCGACTCCTCCCAATGGGATCCCGCCGCTTGCGAGGACCACGAATCCCGGCAGGTTCTCGCTCTCCGATCCGAGACCGTAGGTCGTCCACGAGCCAGCGCTGGGATGGCCTAGGAACGGATGGCCGGTGTGGATGAAGTAGTTCGCCTGGGCGTGCTCGTTCGCGGTGCTGGTCATGCTGCGAATCACGCACAGGTCGTCGGCACAAGAGGCCATATGCGGAAACAGCTCGCTGACCCAGATGCCGCTCTCGCCGTGGCGCCCGAACTCCCATGGGCTCGGCATGATGCCGCCGACATCGTCGAACATCGTCGGCCGGACCTCAACGGGCATCGGCTTGCCGGCTTCCCGCTTCAGCAGAGGCTTCGGATCAAAGGAGTCGACGTGGGACACTCCTCCGGACATGAAGCAAAAGATGACGCTCTTTGCTTTCGCCGGAAAGTCCAGGCGTCGGCCGTTCCTCAATTCATCGGACCGAGCCGAGGGCAAGAGCGCCGCCAGTGCCATCGACCCAAATCCGGTGGAGCATCCGGCCAGCATCCGTCGGCGCGAAAGGCGATTCCAGTTGGTTGGGCAAGCGGGCATCAAGACTACCGGAGGTACAGGAACTCCTTGAGGTTAAAGAGCGCCTGCGCGATGTCTTTCCACAGATCCCGGTCGCCCATCCATTCCGCTTCGGGGATGTCGTGCCCCCGGGCCAAGGCCTCCAACGAGGAGATGAGCAGGTCGGTCTCGCTTTGATCCGGGCCACGACCGATCGCCCGGCGAAACATCCGGACAACTCGGTCCTTTGGCGAAATGGCTCCGTCGGCTAGCGTCCGGTCCGCCCATCTTGCAGCCTGCCCTACCACGAACGGGTCATTCAGCATTGCGAGGGACTGTGCCGGTATGTTGGTCGCATCCCTCCGGCCTCGAGTCGTCGAGGGTTCGGGTGCGTCGAAGATCTTGAGAAGCGGATTCTGGGCGTTCCGCCGGATGGCCTGATAGACGCTGCGCCTGCGATCGCCATCGAGCGGGCCGCGAGGCCCGCCGCCCTCGGTCTTGCCGACGTAATAGACGTTCACGCTCGGTCCGTACATCGTCGAGTCGAGATCGCCAGATGTTTCCAGAATCGCGTCTCGGATCGATTCGGCCGGCAAACGCCTTACGGCTTGATGTTGCAAGAAACGATTCCCGGGATCGCCGCCAAGAGCCTCCTCGGACGCGGCGCTGCTCATCTGATACGCGCGCGACAGCACGAGGAGCCGGATTATGCCCTTGATCGACCAGTCGCTATTGACGAACCGACCCGCCAAGAAATCCAGCAGCTCCGGGTGGGAGGGCTGGTCGCCAACGGTGCCGAAGCTATCGACCGTCTCGACGATCCCGCTGCCGAACAAGTAGTGCCAGAGACGGTTGACCAGCACTCGAGAGGTCAGAGGATTGTCCGCGCTGGCAACGGCTCGAGCCAAGGCTAGCCGACCGCTGCCGGACGGACGGAAGGGCCGCCCACCGAGGTGCTCCAGGTAGCGGCGCTCGACCGGGTCTCCCGGCTTCGTGTGATCGCCGTGGAGAAACAACTCCTGATCGAAGCTGGTTCCGGGAAGCACTCCGGGGGCGCGTCGCGGAATGGGCGCTTCTCGCTCTGCTTCCCTGTATTCCTCGACCAGGGGACGCAATTCCGGCACTTCGTCCAGCGTCGTAGGCAGGACGCCCGAACGGACGAGCGCATCCAAGAATGCCGTCTGACGGGAATTGAGCGTCCCGGCCGCCCAAGCCGAAGCTGCTTCGCGGGCGAGGCGGTCGTACCTCGTCTCCAATGCTTCCACGCTTGCCGGAGGAGCACCTCCAAGCAAGTGCAGCATTGCCAGCGGCTCGTCCTGCGGAGCTTCCTCGGAATCATGGAACACCACTTCCATGATTCCGAAGCTCGAACGCCCATCCTCGACGGGCTTGCGATCCGGGTCGCGCGAACCTGGCCAGAAAGCGCGCGACCGGTCGGCCAGCGTCTGAATCTCCAGGTACGCGCTCTGCCCTTTGCGATAGGCGGTGTCGAATCGAATCCAGTGCGGCCGGTCCGACTCCAAGTCCGTGGCGGGATGGATGCCGCCGTCGCCGATCGGGTAGTTCTCGACAACGACCCGTGCGGACGGAAAATTGCTTCCGGCCACCTTCAGGCTGATGTAATCGCTTTCTATTCGCAATCGAGGCGAGCCCAGAATCCCGCCGTACTTCTGGCTGTCAAGGCCGGTGTGAATGCCGGCCGGCAGCACGCCGGCAAGGATCCGGTCGCCCTCCGGGATGACTCGAAATCCGCCGTTTCTCGAGGGTACTGCCGGCACCCCGGGACCAGACGGAAACCACTCGCGATGGTCTCCGCCCGGACGCAGATCCCAACCGGCACGGAAATCGCTCCGCCGCGACTCGCGGCGTTCTGAGGCCACTTTGGACGAGGCGCCCCGTATCCCCTCCCACGCGTCACGGAACTCCGCCTGTTCGAGATTACGGAGGTCAAGCCAAGGCCTGAGCGGGTGTTCCGAATCCGGCTCCAGTTCCTCGAGCCAGCCGACCAGTTCTACGAGCCTCGGGTTCGGTTCCGCGCTCGGATCGCCGGCTTCATCGGTTTCGTCTTTCGTGTCCAATCGCTCGTCGGCCCGGCGCAACAACGCAGCAATCGCGCTTCCTCCCCAGGCGGTGGCAAGGTCCCTGCGGATCTCCTGCCGCATTTTTTCGAGCCGGCCTCGCCCCGCATTCAACAGGTCCGGCGAGTCGATGGTCACCAAGCCCGGCCGACTGCTGGCAAATACCCCGTAGAGAGCGTAGAAGTCCTTCTGCGAGATCGGGTCGAACTTGTGATCGTGACAACGAGCGCAGGCGATGGTCAGTCCTTGGAAGGCCTTGGAGAATACTTCGATCTGGTTCTCGATGACCTTGAGCTGATCTTCGAGCGCATCGACCGGCACGTACCCGTACTCGACCATCCGCAGGTTTCCCGGACCGAGCATCGACTCGTTCAGGCCGCTCTGGGCGTCGATCCGCGGATTCTCGAGCAGGTCCCCGGCCAGGTATTCCCGCAGCAGCTGGTCGTATGCCACATTCGAATTGAACGCGCGGATGACGTAGTCGCGATAGCGCCAAGCCATCGGCAGTGCGAAATCTCCTTGACTGCCATGAGACTCGCAATAGCGGACCCAGTCCATCCAGTGCCTGGCCCAGTGTTCCCCAAAGCGACCCGACTGAAGCAGCCTGTCGACCAAGTCCTCGTATGCGGTCGGAGACTGGCTGTCGACGAACGCTTGAACTGCTTCCGGACGCGGCGGAAGGCCGGTGAGATCGAAGCTAACTCGACGGATCAGCGCCCGCCTGCTGGATTGGGCTGCCGGTCGCCAGCCTAGCCCTTCCAGCTTGGCCAATACGAACCTGTCGACGTCGTTCAATACCCACGATTCATCACGGACGGCCGGGGGCTCGATGGCCGCAACCGGCTGGAACGCCCAATGTCGGCTAGCACTTTGCTCAATGGATACCGACGCCACGCTAGCTGAGGCAGGCGATGGCCAGACTGCTCCATCTTCGATCCACTTCGCGAAAGCGGCGACCGTGTCAGCCGACAGCCGGCCGGTCGGAGGCATCTGGAGTCCTTGGTGCCGCAGAGCCTGTATCAGGACGCTCCGGGTCGGATCTCCAAGTGTGACGGCGGGCCCGCGACTGCCGCCCTTCAGCACCGATTCCCTGGAATCGAGGCGCAGGCGTCCCTGTTGCAGTTCCGGACCGTGGCAATTCCAGCACTGAGTTGCCAGAATTGGCCGTACACGGCGCTCGAACCAGTCAACCTCGTCGTCTGCCTGAGCAGAGGTGGCGCAAATCACCAGGCCGAGCGCGATTCTGAGGCCGAGGCCGGTCATTGGCTGGTGCCGGATGCCGCAATGATACAACAGCGGTCGATTCGAGCGGAATCCACTACCACCCAATCTATTCATATTCACCCCGGCAGACTGCGCCAATTCGCAAGTCCGAGCCCTAGACAACAGCACCGCATGACGCATGGGAGGGTAGTTTGTGACCACGCGCCGGGATGAGGCATCCAGCCCATCCGATGGCACCCAGGTCTTGCGGTCCGCGTGTGAAACGGCCACTGTTCGAAGCCACACGGGCGTTCGCGCGAGGACCCGCAAGCAGAGTCTTGGGCTATGCTCTTGGTAAGGTTCCGGCGCCCTCCGAAATTTGCGCGGCCGAGACGACCTTGGGAACCGCGAAAATGCCGGGTTGTGAGAGATGGTCGTTGGCGAGTTAACTGATACAAAGCGAACCACTCGCAGAGGCTCCGTCCGACAGGAATGTTGGTGGAGGCATGAGCGATGAGCCCGCTGCGAAATCTGCGGATATCCCGACGGACGGTACTTCGTGGTGGAGGCGTCGCGCTGGGACTTCCTTGGCTGGAAGCAATGGGCTCGTCCGCTGTTAGCGGCAATCCCCAAACGAGCCCGGTTCGCATGGCGGCCCTCTACATGCCGAACGGCGCCTATCCGGACGCGTGGACGCCGATATCGGCAGGCCGCGATTTCCAGCTAACACCGAGCTTGGAGCCGCTGGCCGCAATGCGGCAGGACGTAACCGTACTGAGCAACCTCTGGAACGAACAGGCGAAGGACGGAGATGGCCACTACGTCAAGGAGGCCTCGATCCTCACTTGCGCCCGGATCAAGAAGACTCAAGGAGCCGACCTACGCAACGGAACATCATTCGACCAAGTCGCAGCATCGGCTCGAGGGCATCTCACGCCCCTTCCCTCGCTTGAACTGGGCGTGACACCTGTTGCCGTCGGGAACGACGCCGTGGTCGGTTACACGCGAGTCTATGGTTCGCACATCTCGTGGGCAACGCCCGCTACGCCCCTGCCACGCGAACTCAATCCAAGAGCGGTATACGACCGACTCTTCAGGGCCGCCAACGGCTCGCCTGTATCAGAGGCGAAGCTGGACTCACTGCTCCTGGATCGCGTGGTCAAGGATGCGAAGCGCATGCGGAAATCGCTGGGGGCCGATGACAGGGTACGGCTCGACGAGTATCTAGCTTCAATTCGATCAATCGAGAAACGTGTGCAACGTTCGTCCAAGCCCAACCGGGTCGATTGGAACCTTCTCGCACCCCTTGATCCGAGCCAAGCACCAACGGACCGTCCGTCGACCCACTTAGAGCACGTGCGGCTAATGCTGGACATGATCGCAGTAGCGTTTCAGTCGGACACGACAAGAATCGCAACGTTCATGTTCGGCAATGCCGTGAGCAATGTCAGCTTCCGTTTCCTGGACGGAGTCTCGTCCGGCCATCACGAGGTGTCCCATCACGGGAGCAACGAAGAAAAGCTCGCCCAGTACAAGATCATCAACCGCTGGCACGTCGATCAGTTCGCCTACCTTCTCGACCGCCTCGCGAACATCCGCGAGGGCGAATCCAGTCTCCTACACAATTCGATGATCGTGTTCGCGTCGGCTTTGTCCGACGGCCAGACGCACGATCCTCACAAGCTCCCGGTGCTGCTTGGAGGGCATGGCGGCGGCCGCATGGCGGCCGGCCAGCACCTGACGTACCCGGAAGATCATCCGCTAGCAGACCTCTACGTGTCGATGCTGGATGCGTTCGGCTCGCCAGTCGACCGCTTCGCCGACAGCACGGGGCCCCTACGGGGATTGCTACGTGCATAGGCGTCGTCATTCCCCCCTTGCTATCGTCAGTTTGCAACTCTTCCTTGTATCTGTCCTAGGCGCGTCCGACCTCACCGGCACGTGGATCGGGACGATCCCGAAGCAAGGGCGAGCGGGTGACAAGGACGTGGCGTTTCGGTTCGTTCAAGAGGGCGAATCCCTTGCTGGCAAGGCTTACAACGACAGTGGCTCGAGCGACCCAATCATTTCAGGAACGGTTGCAGCCGGTTGCGTGAGCTTCGACGTCGAGGCGATGGAGCAGGCCGGAAACCAAGTGAACGTAGTGCTCTTCCGATTCCGCGGATCTGTTGCCGACTCGAGAGTTGAACTCACGCGAGAGAGAGCAGCGGCCCGCGACGCTGCAAGCGGAGCGGATGTGCCTGTCCGGCGACCTTGGGATTCGGACGAAGAAGACCGCTCTCGGCGGTTTCGGAGCTTTCGCTTGGAGCGCCTCACCCGGTAGCTGGCGAGGCTGCCAGCCGAACTCGCGCGCTCCGGCCGCTTCGATCAAGATGCCGTTGCATGGCCGCACCCGGACCAGCCGGAACGTCGAGAACACATCGGGATAGCCTTCCCGGCACCAGTTCCGGAACGTTCTTCGGAGCAACGCGAACGCGGTGCGCTGTAAACCGCCCTTCAATACGAAGTGCGTGTCATCGGCTTCGACCTCGTGAAGTCCATCGACCGCCTGTTGAGAGCCTACCCCAAGTTCGCCAGATTGTGACTTGGAAATTCCGTAAGTCATTGACAGATCGGGTGTTGTGAGACAGGCCAGAGATCACTTGGCACTACATTTTGTGGATTCTGCTACTTGGCGTATTGCATCTGCCGACGATGAATCCGCGGTGTGAGGCCCGCCGCTCGCGCGATCTGCCAGGCCTCCGGCTCCGGTCGCACGTCTTGCCGGATTGCGAGCAGCTTGCCACCCTGCTCCTGGAGTGTTGTCGTGAGTCGCACCCAGTTCTGCAGGCGGTCCCGGATCGACTTCCAGCTCAGGTGCAGCCCATGAGCCTGCAACCGGGTGCGGATCAGGTGCACCCCGTGGTAGGCCAGCACCGCGACGAACAGATGGGCGGATACGCGCCGGTCCAGCCGATGAAAGACGGGCCTCAGGCCCAGGTCCGATTTCAGGCTGCGAAAGGTCGACTCGACTTCGGTGAGCTCCCAGTAGGCACGCAGCACGCGTTCCGCATCCCAGTCCGCATGGCTGGTTCGCAGCACATACGCCCCGGCCGTCTCGTCGGCCAGCGCGTGGCTGGGCTTGCGCGTGAAGGTGACGGCAGCGGCCTTGCCGGCCTCCCCCGGGCTGACCTGCACCTCGTAGTGGCCGGCGACCTTGGAGTAGCGCTCGGCGAGCCGCCCGAGCTTGCGCTGCACCTTCTCGAGATTCTTCAGGCGCCCTTGGATTGACAACCCCTTGTGCAGATTCGTCAGGTCCTGCTCGTACTTCTCCCGCTTGCCTGCCAGGATCGCTTCGGCCGTGAGCCGGCGTGCCTCGCTGACCGCATACACCCGCAACTCGCGCGGACCCTGCTGCTCGCGGTCTGCCCCGCCCGCGTCCCCCGCGGCTTCCCCGCACGGGTCGCTGGCCAGCGGCCAGGCCCGCACGTCGTAACCGCCCCGGGTGCGCACCACCGCCGCCGGATCGCCCTGGGGAGGCTCCGGCCTGGCCTCGCGGCTGACCGCGATCCAGTCCCAGCCCTGCTCGCGCAGCCAGGTCAGGTTGGCCTCGCTGGCGATGCCCGCATCCAGGACCACCGTCGGCCGGTCCCCCTCCCCGGCCTGCGGGCCGGCCAGCCGCGTCAGCGCGTCCTGCAGCGTGCCCGGTTCCGACACGTTGCCGGCCAGCACCTCGCAGCGACGCGGGAACCCGGCCCCGTCCAGTGCCAGCGCCAGCGTCACCAGCGGACAGTCGGAACGCTTCTGTTTCGAGCGCCCGAAGCGCCGCAGCGTCTTGTTCTCGCGCCCGGTGTAGTGACAATTGGTCAGGTCGTAGAAGACCACCGTCGCAGGCAGCTCCAGCAGTTCCCTCTCGCGCGCGAAGAGGCCCTCCTGCAGCAGCTCGCGATGTTTCCACAGCAAGTCGTTGGTGCGGTAGAGCTTAGCGAGCGAGACGCCGGAGCCGTGGTCGAGGCCGAGCAGCTCGAGCGTGGCACTGGCCTGCTCCAGCCAGCGCTGGGCCTCGCGCTCGCTGGAAGGGTGCAGCATGCGCGCCAGGACCAGGGCGGAGGCAATGCGGGCGTCGCGCGAGGAGACGCCAGCCTGCTGCAGCAGGGGAGCGAAGCCGAGTTCGTCGAGGGCGTGCAGGCAGAGCCGCTCGGCACCGGCCGAGCGGCTGTGTTCATGGGCGAGGGAGTCGAGGCGAACGGTGGCGAGCGGGTCCAGGGAGTCGGAAGCGGGGCTGGCGAAGCCGCGAGCGCGCAGTTGCCGGACCAGGTTCTCGGCGGCAGCAAGGACTGCGGGGTCGGCAGCGAGCAAGGGGGCCTGCCCGCGGAGGAGGTCTTGGGCGAGGGAGGTGACGGCGGGCCAGAGAGGCTTGGGCACATCGTAGCGGGCGCCGAGGTTGAGGAGGGTTTTCTGCTGGACCGAGGAGCCGACGCGCTGGGAGTGGACGAGGCGGAAGCTGAAGGCGGGCTTGCCGCCGGAGGAGTGGGTACGGGTGGCACGGATGAACACGGTGGGGGGCTGCTGGACCGAGGGTGGCACAGGGCGGAGGGGGAAGTCAAGCCATTCAAGAAGAACTTGGCACTACATTGACATGTAATAATCACATTAGGAAATCTAAAGCAACAAATAGCGAATATCGTGAGTTTATACATTCGATTCTGCGCCGAAACGTACCCGAACCCCCAGAAGAACAGACACGATCTCAGCCCGAAAACCGCGAAAGTGTAGAAGTTGGGCTACGACGATCCGGCGGGTGTAAAAGCCGCGTTTAGTCGCAACGTTCTTGGGGCGAGTGAATCGCGAGCTGACAGCGGACTTCGACTCATCGGCGTTTCGGCACCTCGCTCGCTATGATGAGGCAAGGCAACGGGTCGAAATGCACTTCGTCTCGGAACGCGACCAGCAGCTTCCGATCCCTCGCGCCTGCGCAACGAGCCAACTGCGCAGCGGAGAGACAATCTCGACCACGAGTTCGTACAAGTTCCGAATTTCGGACATCCGGCAGTCGATCGAAACGGCCGGGTTCACACAGGTCGATGCATGGTTAGACGACGAGTAGCCGTTGCTGGAAGGATTGTGGACCGTTCGTGCCTGACCCCCGCCCCAACTCGTTACCGTCGCTAGGAGATACCGTGATGCGATGTCTGCAGGCAGCCGCGACCGACCTGAAGCGCTTCGCGCGGTCGGCTTGGCTCCTCGCGCTGTTCTTAATTCCGGACGGCGAGGCATTCAGGCCCCAGCCAGTCTACGCACGCGAAGCAATGGTCGTCACAGCCGAGCGGTACGCGACGGATGTGGGCGTGGAGGTTCTCCGTCAAGGCGGGAATGCAGTTGATGCGGCGGTGGCAATAGGAATGGCCCTGGCCGTGACGGAGCCGAACGCCGGGAACCTTGGTGGCGGGGGCTTCATGCTGCTTCAGCTCGCCGATGGCCGCTCCTCGTTCATCGACTTCCGCGAGCGAGCGCCTTCGTCCGCTCATCGCGACATGTACCTAGATTCCGACGGAAACGCAACCGAGGATAGCTTAGTCGGGTACAGGGCGGCGGGAGTTCCCGGAACGGTTCGAGGGTTGGCCCTAGCACTTGGAAAGTACGGCACGAAGAAGTGGGCCGCGATGCTGGAGCCGGCCGAACGCCTAGCTCGGCAGGGATTCCCACTAACGTGGGATCTTTCGGAATCCCTGCGGCGCAGTTCCCGCCTCAAGCGATTCGGGGAGTCCCGTCGCATTTTCCTCAACGAGGGGCGCTATTTCTCGCTTGGCGACACACTCAAGCAGGAAGACTTGGCAGCGACGCTTGCTCGCTTGATGCGTCACGGCGCGGACGAATTCTACACAGGCGAAACAGCTCGGCTGATTGCCAAGAACATGGCAGCCAACGGCGGCACAATCTCGGCAGAGGACTTGGCCGCATACAAGCCCGTTGAAAGGCCACCCGTCGTCGGCACTTACCGTCGGCACACCATCCTAGGTGCCCCGCCACCTAGTTCGGGAGGGGCGGGCGTCATCCAGATACTCAACGTCGTCGAGAAGTTCGACCTCACCGCCACCGGTTCCGGATCCTCGGCCACGATTCATGTCGTCGCCGAGGCGATGCGACGCTTCTTCGCCGACCGAGCCCGGTTCTTCGGTGACACCGACTTCGTCGAGATTCCGTTGCAGGAAATGCTCTCGAAGAAGTATGCGGCGTCGCGTCGCGCGAGCATTCAAGCGGACCGCGCGACGCCGAGCACCGAAGTTGGAAACGGCGAACCAACGGGCTACGAGAGCGACGAAACCACCCATTATTCGGTCGTAGACCCGGCGGGCAACGTGGCAGCAGTGACCTATACGCTGAACGGAGGGTACGGGTCGGGCGTCACAGCAGAGGGCACGGGCGTGCTCTTGAACAACGAGATGGACGATTTTACGGCCAAGCCGGGCAGCCCGAACACGTACGGGCTACTGCAGAGCGAGAACAACGCCATCGCGCCGGGCAAGCGGCCGCTGTCGGCAATGTCGCCGACGATCGTACTGCGGGACGGACAACCCCGACTGGTAGTCGGCGCACAGGGCGGGCCTACGATCATCACTTCGGTCACACAGGTCATCCTCAATGTCCTCGACCTTGGGATGAACGTCCAGCAGGCCGTCGATTTTCCGCGATTCCACCACCAGTGGATGCCGGACCTGCTATACCTGGAACCGTCCGGTGTTTCCGCAGAAACGCGTAACGCGCTCGAAGCACTGGGTCATCGACTGAACTTCGGCCGGGCGCTCGGCCACGTCGAAGCCATCGAGATCGGACCGGAGATTCTCATGGGAGCTGCGGATTCCCGGAGCGAAGGGGTCGCGGCGGGATTCTGACCCGGCGTTGCATGCTCTTTCCAATTGACTTCTTGGAACACTACGGGAGGCGCTTCCCTGCTTGGAGCCTCGCGGACTCGAGACGCTACACGCGGAAGCTGACCAGCAGGCACTACGAGAACTTTCTGGTCGCGAGCTTTCTGGTGCCCAGGCGGCTCCGCCAGGACTACTGCAATGTGTATGCATTCTGCCGGTGGGCCGACGACTTGGGCGACGAAACTGGCGATACCAGGCAGAGCCTGGATCTGCTCGATTGGTGGCGAACCGAGCTTCGCGCGATGGACGAAGGACAGGCATACCATCCCGTGTACGTCGCTCTGCGCGACACAGCAGCCAGCCACGCGCTTCCATCCGCCGACTTCCAGGACTTGATTCGCGCCTTCGTCCAAGACCAGTCCGTAAGGCGATACCGGACCTACGACGAGTTACTGGGCTACTGCCGTTTCTCGGCGAATCCGGTGGGCAGGCTGGTGCTGCGCTTGCACGGGCACGAGGACGAATCCCTTTTTGAGCTTTCAGACGCGATCTGCACGGCGCTTCAACTTGCGAACCACTGGCAAGACATCCGGCGGGACTGGAAGATTGATCGGGTATACATACCGCAGGACGTGATGCAGGCGCATGAATATTCCTTGGACTTGCTTGCCGAGGACATCGCCAAGGGAGTGGCTTCCCCGCGCTGCCGAGAGACAATGCGCGACCTGACCGAACGCGCAGCACCTCTGTTCGAAGCCGGATTGCATCTCGCTGACCGCCTGGGAGGCCGGCTGGGCTTCGAGGTCGAGCTCTTCGCCACGGCCGGGATGGCAGTGCTCGACAGGATTCGGGCGCAGGACTGGGATACGATCGCGTCTCGGCCGACCATTGGGAAGGCTGAACGCGCCAGGATGGTACTTGCAGCCGTCGCCAGACGGTTTCTCGGCCGGCAGCGGTCCGCCTCACGTCCCAGGGCAATGTCAGTCCAGGACTCGTACGCCCATTGTCGTCGCGTCGCAAGGTCTCGGGCGCGCAATTTCTACTACTCCTTTGTGCTCCTGCCTCGGGAGCAGCGCGACGCGATGTGCGCAGTCTACGCCTTCATGCGCCGCTCGGACGACATTGCCGACGACGATACCGCTTCGACCGATGCTCGGCGTCGCGAGATGGGCATCTGGCGAGAGACCGTGCGCAACGTGCTGGCAGGCAAGCCGTCTATCGAGCCGACGTTGGCGGCCTTCCGTGATACCGTCGAGCGATTTGCGATACCCCATTCGTGGTTCTTCGAGCTGTTGGATGGAATGGAAAGCGACCTATCGGAGCGCGTCTATGTCACGTTCGACGATCTGTACCGATACTGCTTCCAAGCGGCCTCTGTGGTAGGAATCACCACGATCCATGTCCTGGGGTTCAACCGGCCGGCTGCCGTTGCGCTCGCCGAGAAGTGCGGCGTCGCTTTCCAGCTCACCAACATCATGCGCGACGTCGCCGCTGACGCCGCGATGGGGCGCGTCTACTTCCCTTCTACTGAGCTGGAGGAATTCGGCCTGAGCCGGGACATCCTGCTTCGGCTGGATCTTCGATCCGACGACCCGCGGTTCCAGCGATTCATGGAATTCCAGTGGCAGCGGGCCGACGAATACTACCGAGAATCCTCTGCACTGCTTCCCTTGCTAAGTCGGTCCGGCCGACCGGCATTCTGGGTCATGGTCGCGACCTATCGCGGACTCCTGAGCCGCATTCGGAGCGCCCGCTTCGCTGTCCTGGAAAGTACCGTGCGGCTGCCTACGTGGAAGAAGCTCTGGATTGTGGCACGCGCTTTCCACCTTCGCGCCATGGGAGGGATTCCGCCATTCCCCGCGTGAAGATCGTTGGTGGAGGCCTAGCCGGCTTGGCCACCGCCGCAAAGCTCGGAGAAGCCGGATTCTCGGTCGAACTACACGAGGCTAGATCGTTTCTCGGGGGCCGCGCAGCGTCCATCCCGGTCGGAGGGCCCGAAGCGGGCCTTGAGAGGATCGACAACTGCCAGCACGTGCTCCTGCGCTGCTGCACGGCGCTCATGGACTTCTACCGTCGTTGCGGCGTCGACAGCAAGATTCAGTTCCACGACAAGCTGTATTTGGTCTGTCCGGGCGGAAGCGTCGATACGATTCGCCGCGACCCCCTGCCGGCACCCCTGCATCTGGCACGCTCGCTACTGGCGATGCGCTGCCTGGCATGGCGAGACAAACTGACACTCCTGAGGTGCTTGCAGTCAGTCCACGCCGACCGCTTGCGCGCGGACATTGACGAGATGACGTTCGCGGAGTGGCTTCGCGCGAAAGGAGCGACCCCCCTTGCAGTCTCGCGCTTCTGGCGTCCGTTTATCGTCAGCGCATTGAACGAGGAGCCTGACCGAGCGTCCGCCGCTCCAGCGCTCCAGGTATTCGGAGAGGGGCTGCTCGGGAGCCGCACCAGCTATGAGCTGGGCGTGCCTGCGGTGTCGCTAGACGAGCTGTATTCGGCCGCGCTGGCCGGCCGCCTAGGTCCGACGGTGCAAGTGATCCTGGGATCGAAAGTAAGCCGCATCGACCCGGCCGACTCCTACGCCGACTACTACGTCAGCGCTGTGCCATTCGATCGCGTGGAGAGCCTCGTCCCGGGCCTAGGCATGTCCAGTCAGATCGCGAGCTTCGAGCACTCGCCCATCACGGGCATTCACCTCTGGTTCGACCAGCCGATCACTAGCCTCGAGCAAGCGATGCTGCTGGATCGCGAAATCCAGTGGCTCTTCCACAAGGGCAACGGATACTACCTGGTGGTGGTCAGCGCTTCCAGAGGCTTGGAAACCCGGTCGACCTCAGAAATCGTTGACCTAGCGGTGCGCGAACTGCGAGAATTCTTCCCCAACGCCGAGCGTGCGGAGCTGATTGGCAGTCGAGTGATTCGGGAAGCCCGCGCTACTTACTCGGCCCGTCCCGGCTTGGAACGAATGCGTCCTGGTCCCTGCACGCGCTATCCGAACGTCTTTCTGGCCGGGGACTGGACCGACACAGGCTGGCCCGCCACGATGGAAGGCGCCGTGCGGAGCGGATACCGCGCGGCTGAGGCGGTGCTCGAAGCTGCGGTCGGCCAGTGACTCCCGAACTGGACGAAGCGAAGGCGGCCGGCAAGCGCTAGAATCCCAGGCGCAGGCTGAACTGGAACTGCCGCGGGTCGAATGTCGAGGTGAATGCGAGCGGCTCCGTCACAGACCCCCGGTGGCCGACCAATCGATCCGGGAGATCCTCGATCGCTATATCCCCGACAATGCCGTTAACATTCTTGAAATTGGTCTTGTTCAACACGTTGAAGGCCTCGGCAACGACTCTCAAGGACACTCGCTCAGAAAGCGAGAACGAGCGCGTGAGCCTCAGGTCGATCCCGAAGAAGGCCGGCCCGATCCCGACATTGCGACCCAAGCCCCAAGGCCGGTGCGTGTCAGTATGGCGGTCCCCGAAGGAATCGAAGCCCGTATTCAGGTTGAACGGGGCAAAGGATCGAGCCACCATGATGCCGGACATGGTGAAGTCAGACAGCAGGTTGTGTCCGAAGCCCCTTCCCTTCGCGGCCTTCCACGGGGATTGCCCAACTGCGTTCGCTACGAAGCGGTGGCCTCGATGGAAATGGGACAGCGCAAGCTCGTTACGAGCGTCCCAAGGAATGTGGGGTTCATATGACGAATTGTAGTCCGTGTTCTCGTCGATCGCCTTGCTCCAGGTGTGATGCGCGGTCAGCGCGAACCCTTCCGAGAACCGCTTCTTCAGCTGGACGATCATCGCGTGATAGAATGACCGCCCCCAGCTCCCGTAGACGTTGTCCTGGAAGATCAGCGGATTGCGGAAACCCGGGATCGGCCTGCCGTCATCTCGAGTTCCCGCCTCGAACACGTTCGGATCGAGCGGGCGGATGATGTGGACCCCGCGATTGAAATTGTAAGCCGCCGAGAGCGAGTAGCCCCCGACCTCGCGCTGAATCTCGAAGCTGCTCTGCGTCGAGTACGGGTTCACAACGTCGTCCTGGACGCGGAATCCGATACGCAGCGGATAGCCCGGGCCTGGTTCAATGCCGTGGAGCAGGAGGTCCTCGCGCTGGATCGGTCGCTCGCTGAGCACGCCGCGCTGCCTGACCGACTGATAGATCTCGGCTGATGTGACCGGCTGGCCGGTCAGCGAGCTGTTCACGCCCGGTGCCCCGGTGATCGGGATGAACATTTGATTGATCTGCGGCGTATCGCCAAGCAAGTCATTGACGTAGGTAATCTGCCCGTCGATTCGTGAGTAGTAGATCCCGAATCCGCCGCGAATCACGGTCTTTGTGCCGGGGCTCCATGCGAATCCGGCTCGCGGCCCGATGTTGTTGAGATCGCGGGGAAACTCAGTCTTGAGCTCGATCTCGTGCCGGAGACCGAGTGTCAGGAGGAAATCCGGTGTGACGCGAACGGCGTCTTCGATGAAGAAGTTGATCCGACTAGCCCAGCCTGCCCAGATCGGATTGCCAAACCCTTGCTGGTACACGGTGGGCAAGCCGAGGGCGAAGGCTTGGATAGCTGTGATTGGCCTGTCCACGGAACTCGCGAGCTCCGGCAAGCCTGCCCCGGCCAGGGAAGCCTTGATCAGCAGCGAGAGAGGCGATCCGGCAGCTTGGTCGATGATCAAGCTGAGCGGGATCGCTTCTCCGAAGATGAACCGGCCGCCTAGAAACGTCTCCGCGCGAGCGCTGTCTCGTGTCGGATTGAAATCGAACCCAAACTTGATCGTCTGGCGACCAGAAAGGCGCATGAAGTTCTGGCGTACTTGAAAAACCCGCTCCACCACGCGTGCCGGAAGGATCAGATCCCTGCCGAAATTCCCGAACCCGCCAATGTCGATCGCCGGACCGTGGGGATCCGTCGGGTAGGAGCCGAAATCGTGGTAGCCAACGCCCACGCGGGTCTCGCTGACCCAACTGGGGCTGATCACGTACGTGTCTCCGAACGCGATCGCGTAGTCCTTCGTATTCTGCGTGAAACCCCGGCTGCGCCCCACGAGCGCCCCGAGATTGGTGTTTTCCCCGTGCCCATAGGTAGTGTTCGCGCGGAAGAAGACGTTGTGGCCGTCGTGGAAAGTGTGGTCGAGGCGAGTGATCAGCTGCTGACGCCGTTCCGAGAACGGGAAAACGCCGCTGTTCTCTTCGAAAAGGTCCACAACTCCTGGGGTGTTGGCCGGTACGAGCGCTGCCGATAGTTGCCCGACCAGAGGTCTCAGCGAGGCAGGTGCTCTTTCGCCGAGAACGTCGGCCAGGAGCTGCTGGTGAGGCGGCAACTCGTATAGAAACGACGGATCGTCAAGGAGCGGGACGATCTGCGACTCGTGCCGGTCGAGGCGCTCGTAAGCGGCGTAGTAGAACGTCTCGTTCCGTCTAATCGGACCGCCGATCGATGCCCCGCTCTGGGCCCTGGTGTATGCCGCCTTGCCCGGGTCGAAGTAGTTCCGAGCCTGGAACCGGCGATTCCTGACCACGCCGAAGAGCGTTCCGTGGGCTTCGTTCGTGCCGCCCTTCGTCACGATGTTCACCGCCCCGCCTGGAGCGCTTCCCTGTTCGGTCGAGAACGAGTTGCGGTTGACCTGAAACTCGTAAACGGCCTCCTGGCTGATCGAAGACCGGACAGACCCAGAATTGTACTGATTGTCCAAGCCATCAATCATGAAGGTGTTACCGCGTCCGTTCATGCCTCCAATTCCAAGTCCCGACGTGGGGGTGGGGACGAGGCGGCGATCCGTTGAATTCGCAACATAGTTGGTGTCCACGACGCCGGGCGTCAGGAGCGCCAGGTCTAGGTAGTCCCGGCGATTGATCGGCAGATTCTCGATCTGAACCGAATCGATGTGATCCGCTTGCTGCACCCGCTCAGGCTCGATGGCCGTCCCCACCTGAGCGGCCGACACCACGACTTCGGTAATGGACGCGCCCAGCTCGAGCTGGGGCGAGACCATCCCTGTCTCGCCGACTCGGACTTCCAGATCTTCGACGCTTAGCGGAGCGAAGTTCTCCACCTCGAAGCTGACTCTATATCTGCCCGGTTCGACATGGATGAAAACGAATTCGCCGGTCTCGGACGTAGTGACCTTCCGCTCCACGCCGCGGCTGCTGTCAATAGCCGTAACCTCTACACCGGGGATGCTGCTCTCGGTTGTGTCATAGACCGTGCCCCGGATGCTGCCAGTGTTGGTTTGGGCTGCGAGCACCAAGCCCAGAGCGAACGACAACGTTCCGATCACGGCAAGCCGGCGAAATGGAAACTGACTCAGACCGGCGAGCGAGAGCAGGGTGCTTCGAGCGGGCGACAAGTGCATGATGAGTTTCAGTTTATCCTGCATAGCGTGTCTGGGTGTATCTTGGTTGCTACATGTGGCTGTTCACCGGCATGATGTCGTTATCTGATCCCAAGCAATGGAGCGGTGAGATCGGCGCGGCCAGGAATCGGCTCGCCTCCCACCTGCGTCCGACTCCCCTTGTCAGGTCAGAATATTTGAGCCGCGCGTTGCGCCGCGACGTGTTCCTCAAGCTCGAATCGCAGCAGCCGGTTGGGGCGTTCAAGGTTCGCCCAGCTCTCAACAGCATCCTCTCGCAGCTTCGGGAATGCCGCACGGCCGGGGTCGTCACGAACTCATCAGGCAACTTCGCCCAAGCGGTCGCATTCGCGGCATCGCGGCTCGGCGTCGACGCCTCCATCGTGATGATGCGAGGCGCCTCGGCCTTCAAACGCGAGAGGACACGGGCGTTTGGCGGGCGTGTCGTAGTCTGCGATGACACATTCGAGTCGCGCGCCGAGACCACGGAGCGCATCCGGAAAGAGAGCGGCCGCTTGCTCGTCCACCCCTACGACTCTCGCGAGAGCATCGCCGGCAACGCCACGCTCGGCGTGGAATTGCTCGACCAGGTCCACGGGGATTTCACGCTGTTCGCACCAATCAGCGGCGGAGGCCTAATCGCCGGGACGGCGTTGGCGGTCAAGGCCGACCGGCCCGGCTGCCGCATCCGCGGTGTCCAAGCGCTAGCGAATCCTTCAATGAAGCGCTCCTTGGACGCGGGACATCCCGTCCGAACAGTGCCGTCACCCTCCCTGGCCGACGCTCTCACCGTACCGGAACCAGGCCCAAACACCTTTCCGATCGTCCAGAGGCTCGTCGAGGACGTTCTATTGGTCACCGAGGACGAGATTCGATCCGCCATCCGCTCGATGGCGATCGATCAGAAGCTGGTGGTCGAAGCCGGCGGCGCTGTGTCGGTCGCTGGCGCACTGGCCGATCCAGGGGTGGATCGCGAGACGCCGATCGTGTGCGTCGTGAGTGGCGGCAACATCGACCCGGCGCAGTTCCGGGCGGTACTGGCCGAGGGAAACTGACGCTTCGCCGAATCCGGTCGGTATGGAATGGCGGGCCCGGAGGGATTCGAACCCCCGGCCTGCCGCTTAGGAGGCGGCCGCTCTATCCAGCTGAGCTACGGGCCCTTGCCTCCTGTCATTCTGGCACAGCCATCGAATCACAACGTGGGCGTCGTTATGCCTCCGCGCAACTCAAGGAACACTCAGACGCGTCCTTGCAGTTTCCGAGGATTCGGAGCATCGGTGTGGCACCCTCGGCCGCTCCGAGGCGAACCAAGTCGTCCCGCTCTTGAATGCCTCGTGCTTCAACCGGAACTCCACTCCTTAGTAGCAGTTCGTACCAATCGTCGGGTCCAGCCGGCTTCACCAGGTCCCAAACGACCTGCCGATAGAGGGCGACACCTGAATCAACGAAGACTGTTCCCATGATGCGGCTCGTCCCGACTAGGCTTGCGTCCGTCAATCCAATCCGCCTTCGGAGGATTGATCGCCGAGGCACGCTTCAATGCGGGGCGGCACTCATCTTCCTGGAGTCTTGTCCCTTCGGGCAACTGAATCCGCCAACTCGAGAATCTGAGGTGCTGGCCGGCGGCTTGCACCGGCCCCCACAACGCCAGATCGTCAGGGAGCGTTATCGTAGTCTCCTTCATGGCGCAAGGACCGTGGGGCGCGATTCCGGTGCCGACGCAGCAAGCCTGTATGACGATGAACGAATGGAACCGCTACTTTTCCGGCGAGGACGATGCAGGCTCAATCAGTGCTCCTATCTGAAGCGGTGACACACCTCGCAGCCTGTATGACGATGAACGAATGGAACCGCTACTTTTCCGGCGAGGACGATGCAGGCTCAATCAGTGCTCCTATCTGAAGCGGTGACACACCTCTCGAGTGGCAGAAATGCTGGTCCGAAACCTTTCCTTACGCTAGAACTTCCTTGACGACCCGACCGTGCACGTCGGTCAAGCGGAAGTCGCGTCCGGCATAGCGATACGTGAGCTTGGTGTGATCCAAGCCCAGCTGGTGCAGCATCGTCGCATGCAGGTCGTGCAAATGCACGCGATCCTCGACTGCCACGCCGTGCACGTCGCACCGCCCGTACCTAGTCCCACCCTTGACTCCGCCGCCAGCCATCCACATCGTGTAGCCGCGGTTGTTGTGTCGCCGACCGTCGCTGCTGTCATTCTGCTCGTAGGTCGAGCGCCCGAACTCCCCGCCCCAGACAATCAGCGTCTCGTCCAGCATGCCGCGCTGCTTGAGGTCGGTGATCAGAGCGGCGATCGGCTTGTCGGTCGCTTCGGCATTGGCCTTCAGTCGCTTCCGCAGGTTGTTGTGCTGGTCCCAGCCGCGATGGCCGAGTTCTATGAACCGGACACCCTTCTCGGCCATGCGCCGAGCGAGCAAGCACTGCATCCCGAAGGTGCTGGTTTCCTTCTGGTCGAGGCCGTACATCGCGCGCACGCTCTCCGGCTCGGAAGCAATGTCCATCGCTTGCGGAACTGCCCTCTGCATCCGGAACGCCAGCTCGTAGGACTGGATCACACCCTCGATCTGATCGTTCCCTTCTGTGCGATCGAGCAACCCCCGGTTCAGTTCCTGCACGTAGTCCAATTGCTTGCGCTGGGCGTCGAAGCCCATGCGCGGATTCCGAATGTTCTCGATCGGATCCTGGCCGTCGGCGATGCCAAGCCGCGTGCCCTGGAAGCTCGCCGGAAGGAATGCCGCCCCGTAGAGCGACGCACCGCCCACCGGAGGCGGGTTCATGGTCACGAATCCCGGCAAGTCCTGGTTCTCGGTGCCGAGACCGTAGACGACCCATGACCCCATCGAGGGACGAACGAACGTGATGCTGCCTGTGTGGGTAAAGATTGCCGCCTGCGGATGTGCCGGGGAATCCGTATGCATGCCGTTGAGCAGGCACAGATCGTCAGCATGCTTCCTCAGGTGGGGAAACACTTCGGAGATGTGGATTCCGCTCTCGCCGCTCGGCAGGAACTCGAAGGCTGGAGACATGATCTTGCCTCCCTGAGTGCCGATCGCCAGTTCCATCTCGGAGTGCTGGCCCGCGTACTTGACCAGCTCGGGGTTGTAGTCGAACGTCTCGTGCTGGGTCGGCGCGCCCTGCATGAACAGGAAGATCACTCGTTTGGCCTTGGGCTCGAAGTGCGGCTTCCTCGGCAGCAGCGGGCTCTCGCTGCCGTTCGCCGACAACGAGTCCGTCGCTGCAAGTCCTGCGAAGGCCGTGTACCCGAATCCGGCGGCCGCTTGCCTCAGAAAGCCCCTGCGGTTCTGCGAGATTCCTGCCATTGATGTCTCCTCAAAGTTGCAACCGGATCAGTTGCGATACCGGAATTCGGCGCTGTTGTACAGCGCGTGATAGAAACGTGACCACGCTTCGTGCTCGGGACTGGCGGACACGGCGAGCATCGCCCGGTCAACCTTCGCCGAGCGCTTGCGCCGCTGGGTCCGCCAAGTTCGGATGTTCTTTCTCGCAGCGAGTCGCTCGTCCTTCTCAAGCCTGCGACCCAGCACGGTTTCGACCATTTCCGTCACGACATCGCTGCTGAAGGAGTCCTCGTCGCCCTCGAACGCAACTGCTGCCGCCGCGGCTGACCTGTCGGCTCCGGGCTGGCGACGCGTCAGATATTCCATCGCGGCCGCCATCTCGTCCTCGTCTGGCTGCCTTTCAAGTGCCGCTGACATGACTTCGCCCAGCCACGCCCTCGCGCCAGGCTCGCCGCTCCCGCCGTCGCGCTCGGAATCGAGCGACGCGTTGATCTCCCGGATGCGCTCCAGGGCCCGATCCAGCTCAGCCGGACTGGGATCGCGCGAAAGGACTTGGCGGAAAGCATGCTTAACTCGTTCGACATCGTCGACGCGGGTTGCGATCAGCCTCTCTGCCGCGATACCGGCTTGAGTGCGGACGAACTCGTTGTTCATCAGGAACAGCGCCTGGCTCGGTCCCGTGGTCACGTCCCTAGCGCCGTGCGTCTCGCTAGGTTCGGGAAAATCGAATGCCTCGAACAGGCGATTCGCCAGGTTCCGGATCACCGGCACGTAAATGCTGCGGTAGCTGGCCGAAGTCTCCCAGGACTTCACCTGCCTGTTGTTGGGATTGATCAGTTGATTACGATCGAAGTCGTGAACCGGCGAAGGAGGCGGTGGGCCGGACTGCAGCTCCCCGCTAACCAGCAGGACTGAATCGCGAATCGACTCGGCTTCCAGTCGCCGCACGTTCGCGCGCCACAGGTAGTCGTTGTCAGGGTCAATTTCGAAGTTACCCTCTGCAAAGCCTGTCGAAAGCCGGTAAGTGCGGCTCATCGCGATCTCTCGGATCAAGCTCTTGACCGACCACCGCTGATCCATGAACTGCACCGCCAGATAGTCCAGCAGGGCCTGGTTCGTGGGCTGCCGGCCCATCGCGCCGAAATTGTCCACAGTCGCAACAATGCCCTTCCCCAGCATGTAGTGCCACACCCGGTTCACCATGACGCGGGCGGTCAGGGGGTTGTCGCGACGGACCAGCCAATCGGCCAGCTGCGACCTTCCGCTCTCCTGCTTCCCGATCCTGGGCAGCACTGCTTCCGGCTGGAACAACACTTTCACGAATCCCCGATTGACATCCTCTCCCAAAGTGTGGGGATCGCCTCCGACATTCACCCTCATCTGTGCGGGCTTCGTTGCTTCCACCACCCCCATCGCAAGGTTCTCCGGCATCGGAAGCTTGCCGAGCGCACGCGAGTACTCGCGGCATTTCTGCCGATCCCGCGCCTGTTCCGCGGCCTGCAGTTCCTTCCAGAGCCGCTCTCGCTCGGTTCGTACTTCAACTGCATCCGCGACCGAGTACTCCGGCAAGCCATCAAGCGCGACGAGCTTTTCGGTCCGGAAGTAGCCTGCATTGAATCTCGGCCTGCGGCGTAAGCCGCTGCGCAACTCGGAACTCCGGAAGATGCCGGCGAGTGCGTAGTAGTCCTTTGTCGGAATGGGATCGAACTTGTGGTCGTGACAGCGGGCGCATCCTACGCTCAGCGCGAGAAACGAACGGGTAGAGACGTTTATCATTTCGTCCGCAACGTCCATGTCGAACTGCTTCGCGTCCGGCTCGTTCAGGTCGTGAGCCCCAATAGCCAGGAAGCCCGTCGCCACCTGGTTCTGGACCCGCTCGCTGGGGCTGTCGTACGGGAGCAGGTCTCCCGCGACCTGCTCCTGCACGAACCGGTCATAAGGCTTGTCTTCGTTGAAGGATCGGATCACGTAGTCCCGATACTTCCATGCCACGGGAAAGGGTAGATTGCGAGTGCGCCCCACCGTGTCGGCGTAGCGGACAACGTCCAGCCAATGCCGGCCCCACCGTTCTCCGAAGCGATCCGAATCGAGCAGCCGGTCCACGACTATGGCGTAGGCGCTGTCGCTTTCTTCCGCAAGGAACGCCCGCAATTCCTCGGGTGTTGGAGGAAGCCCGGTTAAATCGAAGGTTACTCGACGCAGGATCGCAGCCTTGCCTGCGTCAGAGGCAGGCTGCAGCCCTCGCGACTCCAGTCCGGTAAGGACGAACTGGTCGATCATGCCGCGGGGCCAGGAAAGATTCTCCACCGGCGGTGCAGGGGGTTTGATGGGGGCCTGAAACGCCCAGAACTGCCTGCCCTGCTCCAGGTCGATGCTGCTCTCGGTCACCTGAACATCGACTTCGCGCGGATCCGGCGCGCCCATCCGAATCCACTTTTCGAAGTTGCTGACGACCTCTTCTGAAAGCCTTCCGCCGGGCGGCATCTTGAGCTCGCCATCGTATCTGAGGGCCGCAACAACAAGACTGGATTCAACGTCTCCAGGCACCACAGCGTGACCGCGCTGCCCGCCCTCGCGAGTTCCGTTCCGAGTGTCTAGGCCGAGCCCTCCCATGCGCGTCTTGGCATCGGCTGAATGGCAGACATAGCAGTTTGCGACCAAGACCGGACGAATCTTCGACTCGAAGAAATCCAGACCCTCCCCTGTAACAGTCTCGGCACCGTTCGCGAGAACCGAGAAACACAGAGGCAATACCGCAATTGCGGCCCCCAACCGACTCATGGAAATAGTATAAATCCAACGAAGGCTGCGTCCGACGCGTTTCAACGAAATTCTCGTACTCGCCAGGGGGCGCTTCTTGCTCTTTCGATCTGGGATCCAGTGGCCGGCCGACACCCTGGCCAATCACGGAATCCGCATCGAATGCGGCCGAAGAGAGGTGCGCTAGCGGTCAGCCCCTAGCAATCTTGGTCAGAACAAAGTTGTAGATCCAGGCCATAAGAAACCCGAAGAAGAACCCGTCAGCCAACCCGTAGGCCGTGCCGATTGCGATGTCGGGGATCGAACCGTCCCCCCTCATTCCTGGATAAATCGAAGCCATGATTCGGAAGAACTCCGTCCCGTATCCAGGAAATGCCGCGTGGATCGCTCCCATGCCGCAGAACGAGGCACCCCAGAGAACAGCCAGCGTCATCCCGAGGGCCACGGTCGAAATCTTCATCGTTCCTCCTCACAGGGGTTTGGGCCGACGATCGCGCGGAAGCGCCGCGCCGGCTGACCTGTCCATTCTTCCAACTCCGCCTACCAACGCCGGTGCGCACTCGAGATCCCAATGCGGTCCGTGCCCGCACTATCGTAGACGATCCATCCGCCGTATCCGGGTTGCCCCAAGAGGGGTCAGTGTGCCGTGGGTCTCGCGTCGGCCATGCGTACCAGCACCTGTTAATTCCGGAGTCCGCCGTTCTCTTTGGGCTGCCGCAGTGATAAGACAGGAATCGCAATGTCGTAGGGAGGAAAGTTGGGCTCGTTAAGGTAAGGTCCGATGCGAAGGTCCAGTTACCACCCACCCGGCGGATGGCCGTCTTGCCTCGTGCTACTTCGCCCAGTGCTGCTCCGATTCACCGACATGTGGTTCCGGTGGTTCTCCCAGTCCCCTGTCTTGGGTCGCAATCGCACCAAGGCTCTCGGTAAGTTGCCTGGTCACTGGCCAACTCAGCTGCGCGATACAGAGCGCGCCGGTATCGACTTTGAACGAGGCAACCGATTTCGAGCGGTCGACGGGCTCGAACGAAGAAGGCCTCTTTTCTTTTCCGCGGGTAGAGCCCGGCGTCTATTCCGTGATCGCCGACATGAATGCGTTCAAGCCCCTCTCACACATCGGCGTCGCGGTGGGCACGCAGCAATCGGTCGCTGTGGAAATCGAGATGTCGCTCGGCGCGGTCACCGAGGTTGTTCAAGTTTCCGAGCAGGTGCAGGTGCTGGCGAGCTCGTCGGCATCTGGCGGCACAGTGCTCGACACGAGAAAGATCGCCGACCGGCCCGACTCCTGGGGGAATCCGTCCGTGATGGCAGCTGTCCCGCCAGGCGTCGTGCCGAGCGGGAACCCGCAGTTCAGTCGCATCGAGGATCAATTCGGTTCGTCAATGATTGTCATTGCCGGAGGGCCGCCCGTAGGAAAGACCTACTATCCAGACGAGATTCCTATGGGAATCATAGGCTCTCATGACCGGCCATGCGGTCACCCGTAGCATGAATCGGCCCTGGAGTCGGGAGTGGCTCGGCAGCGACCGCGACGTTCCAATCTGGTAGTCGGCCGGCGCTAAAGGAAGTACGCCGTGCCGCCCGATGGTGGAATAGAGATACCGTAGCCGACGGAAACATTGGTAACGACTCCATGATGCGGAAAATGATTATTTATCAAAGTATTAGGAATTACTCTTTAAAGTCCATTCTGAATTAGAGGCGGAATGCGGGCAACACTCTTTCTACATACTCGGCGCCCTATTCTGGCTTAGGCAGTTCGGTCACGGTTGAATCGATGTATCCGAGGATCTCCGTCACAATTTCCGGATTGTCGGCAGCAACGTCGGTCTTCTCTCCGGCGTCCACGCTCAGGTCGAACAGTTCTAGCGGATCTCCCGGACTCTCGCGAACCGCCTTCCAGCGGCCCCATCGGACAGCCTCGGCATTGCCCGGAGTACCGCCCCAGTAGAGAAAGCGCTCACCGATGCCAGGATCCCCTCCGAGCAGTGCGGGAAGAATGCTAGCTCCGTCGATCCCATCAGGGGGTTCTACCCCTACCATCTCGGCGGCGGTCGGGAGGAAATCGGCGAAATACCAAACCAGGTCGCTCACCATTCCAGCCGGAATGCGGCCCGGCCAGCGGACAATTGTCGGCACTCGTATCCCGCCGTCATGAAGGGAGCGCTTATAGCCTTGCAGGGGACCGTTCGAATCGAAGAAGAACGGGTCGTTCCCGCCCTCGGCGTGCGGGCCGTTGTCTGAGCTAAAGAAAACGATGGTCCGCTCGTCGATTCCCAAACTCGCCAGCATTTCGAACAGCAGCCCAATGCCCGTGTCCATGCGGGTGATCATGGCGGCTGTTCCCTTCTGGGGGCCGGGCCAGTCTTCGTCCTGGTAGGTTCCCGCGTCCGGCACCTCCATGCCGATCCGTTCACGATGGGCACCCAATTCGGCCGACACATTGCCAATGCCAGGATCGCCTCCGCCGTCAAGGCCTCCGGCTTCGTTGTTTGCGTGGGGAATCGTCAATGCCAGGTATAGGAAGAACGGCCCGTCCGCGTTCGACCCCACCCACTCCAGCGCCTCCTTCATGAACAGGTCGTGCGAGTAGTCGACGCGCTCCGTCGCGACGCCGCTCATGCCGGCGTAGCGCTTCGAGCGTTCGACTATGTTTCGTAGAGGGACCCGTTCCGCGTTGCGCATCAGGAACTCGGGATAGAAGTTGTGCGCATGCCCCTGGCTTAGGTACCCGAAGAAGTATTCGAATCCCTGCATCCACGGCGCCCCGGGGGAGTCTTCCATGCCCAAGCCCCACTTGCCAATCAGCGCGGTGGAGTAGCCGGAATCGTGGAGCAGTTCCGCAACGGTCACGTCTTCGTCCCACAGGCCGGGCGAACCATTCCTCCTAACGCGAGTGTGACCTGTATGCTGTCCCGTCATCAGCACGCTGCGGGATGGGGCGCACACTGTAAATCCCGCGTAGGCGTGCGTGAACCGCATGCCCTCGGCAGCCATCCTGTCCAAGTGAGGCGTTCGGATCCGCCGCTGCCCGTACGAGCCGAGGTCGCCGAAACCCAGATCGTCGGCGAGAACCCAGATAATATTTGGCGGAGCATCCCCCTCGCCGGACCCTTCGAACCCCGTCCCGCAGCTTGCGACCAACAGACTCGCGGCGAGGGCAACGCCTAAGCTCGCTCCGCACGCAGTCCGCTTCGCACCGGCGTACTCACATGACACCGACCACCGAGATTCGCTTGCTGAAGAATGCATGGTTCCCTGCCTTCTAGGATGCTGTCAAGTCTACTTGATATCCACAGGCGCAAAACGGACGATCGCGAAGTCGCCTCCGTCGAAAGCGCAGAGCCATGACTCCTTGAAGGTTCCGAGCAGTCCCTCGTAGTGAAAGAACTTTCCCTTCGCGAATAGCCGGGAGTCGGCCAGAGAGACCGCGGCTTCCTCCAAATTGAGTACCGGACGGTATGCCAGTAACGGGTCCTGTGCCCGGAAATCTTGCGATGCGTCATGAAGCCCTCGAGATGATCGAGACACCCGGGCAGGCCTTGACCGTTCCGCTCGAGCCACCGTGCGCTTCCGGTCAGCATTCTCGCGAGATGCAACGAGATGCAAGTCGAGATTCGCTAGCCCAACTTGACCAGTCGACACTGGGAATAGCGCCGGAGCTTGGTCGCGCGCGGTGGAATGACGGACTAGAGAAAACCAGCGATCCCGTCAGGAAGCAGGTCCCCGGTCACGATCTGGCCTGAGCTGCGAAGTACGTTTTGGTGTGCAATCCGGACGCCAAGGCCAGGGCGCTCCGTAGGGTTTGCGACGGGCCTCGGGGACCAGCAACAAATGGACTGCCCCGCGATCGAAGGGTGTGGCCCGGTTCAGGCTCGGGTCAGGCGGGCGCGAGTGCACGGTACGGCAATGCTGCGGTTGGTTCGCCTGTCGAGAGTGGCACAAGGCTCTGCCCGACACTGATCCGATAGGGTTCTCGCTCGATCCGAATCGTTGTATCGCGGTTTCACTCCCGTTTCCGGGTGATAGCCACACGGCCCAAAGAACCCCAAACATCGCCTCGAATCGAAGCACCGGAGCCTGCTTGGTAAAATGCCGCCGCGATGAGTAATTCGGTGAACCGCAGAACATTCCTACGAGCCGCCGCCGCGACGGCGGTCGCAACGGCCTCGACTCGGGTCGGCGGGGCGCACGCTGTCTCGTTCGACCGGACGGACTCGCTGTACCACGGGGATGAATGGGAAACGCTGAATCCCGGCTACTGGCGCCTTCAGGCCAACGCGCTCCGCCGTCGGATCCACAACTACGGAGACAGGGCGCGCAACACGGGGTTCCCCTATCACTACGAGACTCACGGGGCTCGCCTTGGGAGCTTCTCAATGCCCGTCGACTACGATCCATCGCTGCCTCCGGGCCTGATCTGGCACCGGCACTGGCGCCTAACCGGTAATTTCAAGCTGGAGATGGCGGGCCAGGTTCATGCGCTCTCGCACGGGCCCGCGGAGAACGATGACCCGGAGTGGCGGATGTACCGGCCTGGGTACGGCATGCTGGGCCTCTCGTTCGGATCGGCCACCCTCTATGAGTCCTACGGCATGTCGGGCTCGGACGGAAAGGCGGCTTGGATCGCGGCTTGGACTGACGATGGTTACTTCGGCATTTGCGAGCACGGATCGGACAAAGTCATAGCGATCGAGCAAGCGCCGACGCCATCGGCCGGAGACCGGTACCGCATCGCAGTCGAGGTATCCGGCAACGATGACGAGAGCGGCACGCTCGCTGCACTGCTCGAGATCGAAGGCCAAGGGAAGGTTGCCGAGGTTCACCTGGAGAACCTGAGCAGGGAGAAGCACCTCGCGGGATTCGGAGGGGCCGCCGGACGCGGCCTCCTGGACTTCGATATCAGCAAGTACTCGATCGAATCCGGGGAGAACAGCCCGCTCGATCCGCAAATCAACGAGTGCCATGCTTGCTACGCGCTCGGAGACACACTTCGGGAAGACGGCGGCAAATGGCGGGTGCGATTCCTCGGCCTTTTTCGCAGCGAGGGCGACAAGGCCGAGATCCGTATTGCGGACACGCCGGAGCCGGCAGGCGGCTGGGCATCGGTGCCTATCGCAGCGGACGCGCCTATCGTTAACAACGACTTCCGGCGAAACACGGCCGTTCTCGACGCCATCCTGCCGCGGAACCCGGCAGAGACTGACCTGTATTTCACGATCTGGAAGGACGGTCGCGACGTGACGGGCGATCCCAGGCTCGGATCCGACGCGGTCGGCATCGGAACTGGCCAAGTTGGAGAGGTGCCGGGGAGCGGCGCCTATGTTGGCAGGCTGCCCAGGCTCTCGGCACCATACAAGCTGTGCGGCCTTTCCTGCCACGCCATTAGCGGAGGGGGTCCTAAGCTGCCCGACGCGGGCCGAGGAGGCGGCTTCTTCGTTCACGACCAGCCCACCCCAGGGGCGTACAAGCATCTGGAGGACTACGGGTTCCAGGTCATGATGTGGGAGGACGACGTCTGGTACATGGAACTCCTCGTGTACCCTCCCTCTCCGGACGACGCGTACAAGATCGTCACGACAACGCTCTGCGGGCCGACCACGCGCTGGCAGATGATGCGCCACTGGAACACGATCAATCCCGGAGACCACGACTACGGAATGGACGACGTCAAGGGTCCGGAACAGATCGCGATCCGTTCCCACGAGGATCTCGGTCAGGATCGCGACTATATGAGACGCAACTTCCAGATCGTCCATCACCTAGTCACAGGTGACGACGCGCCGTCAGGAACAGCGAACCCGAAGAAATGGCGACGCTGGAAGATGCCGAACCGAGACTTCAGCCTACTCATCATCGATTCGCGGCTCTGGCGGTCGAGCCAAGACACGAACATCTGGGATGACCAAGGATGGGGGAACAAGACGAGCCTCTACTCAAGGGAAGACGTCACGCGAAGCCTGCTGGGCGAGGAGCAGTTCGCTTGGCTGCGCGAGACGATTAGAACCGACTCCTCGCCGTTAATCTGCCTGACGGGAATCAACGGAATGCACACGATTTGGACCGGCGACCCTCGGCGGTCCGACACCAAGACCGTGCTGGGCGAGCGCGACAGGGTCGCCGCGGACTACGCCGGATGGGTCGAAGCCGGGTCGAACCGCGTTCTGGAGGTCCTGAGCTCCCGCCCGGGCGTGACCACCGTATACGGGGACGTACATGTCGGGATGATCCTGAAGAACCTCGAGCACCGTGTCTTCGAATGCTCATTCGGCCCCATCGGCCGCAGCGGAGGCAGGGGCGTCAAGGACGGATTCGGACCGCGCATGCAGGATTTCGACGGGCGCGAAATCGACATCAAGGCGCTCTACCACCAGAGCTACGACACCCCGGACCTGCGCAAGCTGGACGGGCCATTCTATTGGAACTTCCTAGAAATGGAGTTCGACCCGCGCGGAGAGGATCCCACCATTGGCTTGCGCGTCCGCAACTTGGTCGACTCCCCTGCCGAAGAGCCCCGAGGCGGAGGATCGGTACGGGAAACGGCGTCAGCAACCGGTCGGAAGCCAACCTGCTCGCTGCCTGCCACGAAGCTTCTGCCGGACGCGGACGTGCTGCTCTCGCGATCGGATGGAAGGCCGTTGCGCGGAGCGCGGACCCTCTCCGACGGCAGGCTGCCTGTCCCCGGCCTTGTCGGGGTCGAGGCGGGCGAAACTGTTATCGCTACCGCGCGCTCGGGTGACAGGGTCGTTGCTAAGCCAATTGTCACCGGTCCGCTAAATACGTAAGGGAGCTACTGAGACGCGCAGTCGCAAGTGCCGCAACCGCACGCATACCCGAACACATCCGTCCGCATGTACGACTAGCCATGGCGCGAGTTCTCACGCTCGCCGAAAAACCTGACGAGTCCCTGCTGACACTTGAATTTGCTGTTCAGGAGTGCTACGTAGGCGAGGATCACGAGAGGCGCCCCAATGAGACCCTCTCCGCCACCGCGTACGAGCGCGGTGAAATGGAGGCGGAGATCACCCTTAAGGGAAGGTCCCAGAGCTTCCTCTTTCTGCCGCCAAATCTCCTCGGAACCAATTTCCGTGGCGCAGTGCGCCAACTCTCGAGTCGCCGGAACCAGATTTGACTCCTTGAAACCGATCGTTACAAGAGCCGTCAGTCCGCGATCGCGGACTCTGGGCCAAGTGGCAGTCGCCGACGGAGGCCTCGCCCAGACATTGAGCACAGAGCGTCAGTCGCTGGAGGACGAAGCCGGGGAATCCGGCCAAAGCGTCCCGGGCAGTCCCACCCTAGGCTTGGACTGGCGGGCAAGAAACGCCCGATAGGCTTAGGCAGTTTCGAACCATGGCGGTATAATGTGTGCCAATCTTGACGACTGTCGGTTGCAGCTTAGCGCCTAGCTTGAGTCATGCAGATCGGAAGTTAGCCGTTCGCTCAGTGGGTAGCGGCCAAAACGGACGGCTTGGGATCATCTCGACTGATTTCAGACCAATTCCGCGGAATGCAGCCAAGAGATCCGGACGGCATCCCCTGCTGTCGATGTTGCGCCGAGCCAGCGTAGGCTGCCTAGCCGCCACTTGTTCGGCGGGATAGGCCCCTCCGGTTTCCGAACTCGCAACACGGCATCCCGAGGAGTTCGCCAGCACCGCCGCTGGCGAACCGGACGAGCCGTTTGAAAGGTGGAAGAAATTCGGCAAACTGGTCGCGAAAAGGGTTCCGGCCCCGCACTTCGAAACGGCGCATGTCGTTGTCCGGGCTAGCCAGGCCGGACCGACCGCTCGTCAATTGCCGGTTCCGCCAGTGCAGCCGCCCTGCGAGGGGTATCAGGTTATACCGGGTGACTCAGTATGAGAAGAGGACTAGGCTTCGTCGGAGCGGCTGCCATCCTCGCTGGCTCCGTCTGGCTGGCGTATTATCTGGTGTCGCTGGCACCGGAACCGGAGCGACAGGAACCACCTGCCCAGATTCCGTTCGCTCAGACAGGGCAGGTCGTGGCCGGCTCCGGTGCCATTCCCGTATACGGAGCGGGGACGGTGAGAACCAGCGCAGAAGTCGATATTGCACCGCAAGTCAGCGGCCGGGTCGCCTGGATGGAGCCGGGCTTCCAGAGTAGCGGCCGCATCGAGGAGGGCCAGGCGATCTTCCGCATAGAAGATACCGACTTCCTGCATCGCGTGCAGGAAGCCGAGGTGGACATCGAGGCCCGCCGGGCAGAACTCTCCGTGATCCAAGAGGAGGCGGCGTTCGCAAGGACCGAGTTCGACAAGTACTCCCGCCTGCAACTCGAGGCCGGCTCTTCGGTTACCCAGCCCGGCCCCTTGGCCCTGCGCGAGCCCCAGCTGAAGGCGGCCCAGGCCGCGCTGGAACGCGAGCAAGTCCGGCTTGCCGCGGCCAAGCTGGCCCTTTCCCGCATCGAGGTGCAGGCACCCTTTGACGGCTATGTGCTTGAAGAGTCGTTGGAAGCAGGCCAGATGGTGACCGCTGGCCAGACGGTCGGACGGCTTTTCGCGGCCGACGCCGTCGAGGTGGTTGTGCCACTGTCGGACGCCATGGCAGCCTTGATCCCAAGGCTGTGGAAGCTTCGCGCGGGGGACTCCGACGAGCGAGTTGGCGCCCGCGTGATTGCGAGCTATGGCGATGCACGCTACGCCTGGCAAGGCTACGTGGACCGGGCTGAAGTATCGGTCGACAAGCAGACACGGACCATTGACGCGATCGTGCGCGTGCCCAACCCCTTCGCCGCCGGCAAGCCGGTGGCGGGGTCCAACAGCCCCGGCGGCCCTCCCCCGCTGCTGGTGAGCAATTTCGTGGAGGTCGAAATCCAAGGCATTGCTCCGGAGAGCTATTCCCGGGTGCCACGGGCGGCACTAAGGCCGGGGAACGAGGTCTGGGTGGTGGGCGACGACCGGAAGGTGAGTATCGTCCCTGTGCGCGTCCTGCAGCGCGTCAACGATGAAGCCGTGGTGGTCGGCGCTCTCGAAGACGGGCAATTGGTCATCACCGGCGGCGTTCAGTTTGTCACCGAAGGCATGGCCCATATTCGCGGTGTGGGCATAGCCGAAGTCATCTGCGCGCACAATCCGGAAGATCTATTCCGCAGCTTGCTGGCCCTATGAACCCGACTGCGGGAACGCAACCGAAACGAGCACCCAAGCCACGGTCGCGCCGCGAAGAATCCGCGCCCGCAGCGCAGGGGCAATCGGACCGGTCAGCGCCTTACTAAGCGGGAAGCTGCGGCTGGCGGGGCGTCGCGGGCACCGACGCGGGCTGCGGCTGATCGACTTGCTTCTTGGGGGGCTTGGCAACCTTCCTCGGGCCAATCATCATGCTCATCGTGCGGCCTTCGATGCGAGGCTGCGTTTCGGGATTGCCAACCTCTGCGAGGTCGCCGGCCAGTTCACGGAGAATGCGCTCTCCGATGTTCGCATGCGTGATTTCCCTGCCGCGGAAGAAGACAGTCGCCTTGACCTTGTTCCCTTCCTGAAGGAATCGCAGCGCATGGTTCTTCTTGAAGTCGTAGTCGTGCCGATCGGTATTGGGCCGGAACTTGACTTCCTTCACCTCGATGCGATGCTGCTTCTTCTTGGCCTCGTTCTTCTTCTTCTTCTCGATGTAGGAATACTCGCCGTAATCGATCACTTTGGCGACCGGCGGCTGGGCTGTCGGCGAAACCAGCACTAAATCGAGCCCCAGTTCCTTTGCCCGACGAACTCCTTCGCTCGTCGGCATGACCCGAGTCTGGCCATCTGGAAATACCACTCGCACTTCACGAGCGCGAATCGTCTCATTGACATTCTGTCGTCGAACCCGACGAATCGGACGGTAACGTCTCCGGAAAATACTATCCTCCTCTCTTGCAGTGTCGATTGGGCGATCCTATCGATAAAAAAGGGATCGGAGCGCCTCGCGGCACCCAATCCCCGTCGATCGGCAAATCTCTCAGAAGTGCCCCTAGAGCAGCCCGCAGGATCTCCTTACGCGCCACCCGCTCTCTGCAAGCGCCCTAATAGTACCACAACGGTCCAATCCAGGCATTGTCGGACGGCAGAAATTGTGAACGGCACCATTTCGAGGCCGTCGAGACCGCCGCATGACGGAGAGCCATTTGGACAGCTGCTAGCAGCGTGGCGCACAGTCTCAACACGGACGCCTCCGACCAGGCCCGCCCGCGCCGACTTGAACTGTGCAACATGAAGCGAAGAGACCGCTTCCCGTGCGACCGCGCGCTTGGACTTGGGCAGGACGCGCTGTCGCCTGCCGTCCCCCGCATGGCAGGCACGGTCCCGGCCCTGCGGCCCCTCGTACCAGAGACACCCGCATCGATGAATACGGCATCTCGAACCCGCATCGTGATCGACGGATGTTCGAGCCAAGACTCCGTCTCATAGGGCGACTGGACTGTCAGGATTGGAACGGAGCCATACGCGGCGAGCCGCCTCGCGTGCCAAGTCGGCCGCGCTCTTGCTCGCCCGCTCTGCCGTTGCGCGAAGTGCCTTCGGATCTTCATCCGAAATATAGACCCGCGTCTCAGTCAACAGTCCGACCATCAAGGGAGCTGACGCAGGGCAATCAGCAGCTCACTATTCCGACCGGTCCGCCTTCCAGGGCGCATTCGGACCTCACTTTTGGTGCGGCCAAGCCTAGGGCCTCTGGCGCTTCCGGTCAGCTCGAACAACCGGTTGAAACGGGTGCGATATGATTGATTCGATTTCACAATGAGCAACCCCAACAACTTCCCCAAACTGCACAACGCCGCATGGCCGGGAGTCGTCGGCAAGGGGCCGGATTCAGAGCCCCCGATCGACCTCGACACGATGCTAGACCTGACTGCCAACGCCGACGTCGGCGGGCGCAAGTTTGACGGCGTCGATCTCTTCCTGTTCGACCCGCATATAAGCATCGACATCTCGGATGACGACTTGAAAGCATGGGCCGACAAGTTTTCCGACAGAGGACTAGTAATCGGATCGGTCGTGGCACCGGTCTGGGGGCCGACCGGCGGCGGCGCAGCGATCGACCCGGGCGCGGGCCGGGCATCCTTCCTCACTGCCGTACGCAAAGGGTGCCGGATCGCCCAGAAGCTGAGCGAATGGGGCATCCGCCCCTACGGCGTTGTTCGTATCGATTCAGCCAGCGGCGTTGAGGACTGGGCACAGGATCCCGCCGGCAACACTGCGAATGTTATCGAGACGTTCCGGCAGGCTGCGGCCATCGCGAGCGATCATGGCGAGCGGCTTTCCGCCGAAGGCGAGATCTGCTGGGGGGCGATGCACAGCTGGCAGTACATGCTCGAGGTGCTCCAGGGCGTCAACGATCCCGCCTTAGGATTCCAAGCCGACATGGCTCACACACTGCTATACACGCTCGGATACAACGCCCCCGAGCACGCGATCCTGCCTCAGGACTTCGCCTGGGATGACGACACCCTGCTGGACGAGTCGCTAGGCAAGGTGACGGACGCACTGCGGCCGTGGACCAACGATTTCCATGTGGCACAGAACGACGGCACCGTATTCGGCAGCGGCGGCCACGACCGAACGGGTCGGCATTGCCAGGCACTTGACCCCAATGGAAGGCTTGACATAGCTCGTCACGCGGGATTCTGGCTGCGCCAGAGCGATGGCGAGCTGACCAAGAACTGCCGCCATATCTGCTGGGACGGCTGCATGTTCCCGAACGAGGTGATGATGCAAGCGCAGACGTGGAACGATATTTTAGGCGTTATGGTCGCCGTGCAACATGCGCACGGTTGGTCGGAGTAGCTACGGTTGGCGGGCAACGGTTCCGTTCGCTCCTTTGTAGAGCATCCACATCCCTAGCATCTGCACTACATGGTACAGGTCGTTGTGGTTGAAGCGCGGATGGGGTGCCAGCCCTGCGGCCTGGATCCCGGCCGCTAGAAACGACACCAGCACACCGAGTACGATCCATCGTGCAGGTTCGTGTCGGGTCCGGAGCCAGACCCATCCGTACACGGCAAGGACGAATCCGAACGACACCGAATAATCGACTATCGCGATGACGAAATCGCTCGTCCTCGTGACAGCAACCAGGTAGGCAGCCAGTTGCAGGCCGGCCGCGATCTCCACCGGGCGCCGCCAACCTGCCGCCAAATGGGCGTGTGCAGTGGCGATGGTTCCGAAGAAGGCGGCGCAACCGATCGACATCATGGTGACAGTCCACAGCGGACCCGAGAGCGAACGGTCCATGACAGGAAAGAAACCGTGATAAGTGCCTCCAGCGAAAGCTGCTGCGGCGCTAACTGCAAGTGCCCCAGCCCATCGGTTCCGGCTCGGATCCGCACCGCGACGGTATAGCCGAACCGCAAGTGCCAAGCAGAGGATCCCCAGCGCGAAATCCGTCGCGAGGGTCATCGGCTCGTGCAACCGCATCGTCGATAGAATACGATATGAATCCGCCCGCAGCAGCCAACCGTAGGAGTGGCGATCGCAGCAAGCTTTGGGCGGTCGTAGCCATTGCGGCTCTCTCCGCAGTGCTTTTCGTTGCGTGGCGACGTAGTTGGCTCGGCGGACTCGTAGATCACGAGCAGCTGATCACTTGGATGCGCGACCATGGGGCGGTCGGCCCGCTGATCTGCATCGGTATCCAGTTCATGCAGGTCGTGATCTTCGCCATCCCAGGCGAAATCACGCAAATCGCGGCGGGCTACGTGTTCGGGGCATGGTGGGGATTTCTGTATTCCATCGTCGGCATCCTCTTCGGGTCGGCCTTCGACTTCGGCTTTGCCAAGGCGGTCGGGCGTCCCGCTGTACAGCGGATCCTAGGCTCGGCGCGGCTCGCCGACATCGACGAGCGGTTGCGGTCGCGAAACGGCCTTGTCGCCGTATTCGTGCTGTTCCTCCTCCCGGGCACGCCCAAGGACGCCATGTCCTACGGGGCCGGCCTGACGGCTTTGCGCCTGCCCATGTTCCTCGCCCTCAGCGTGCCCGCCCGCATGCCGGCGCTTCTGCTCAGCACGCTCTTTGGGTCCGAAGCCCACGATCGCGACTACAGTTCGATGGTGTGGATCGCAGTGACGGCCGGGCTCCTCCTGGGTGGTGCAGCGTTCTTCCAATGGCGGAGGCGGGAGAGATGATCCGACCGATGCGAGCCGGCGACATCGAAGGGGCACTGCGCCTCAAGGAAGCGGCTCGCTGGAATCAGACGGATCTGGACTGGAAGCGGCTACTCCGGCTGGAGCCTGGGGGCTGTTTCGTGGACGAGCGGGAAGGGATCGTCGCCGGCACAGCTACGGCGTTGCGCCACGGGATTGATCTCGCTTGGATCGGCATGGTTCTCGTCCTGCCGGAATTCAGGCGCCAAGGAATCGCGACAGGCCTCATGAAGCACGCGATGAATTGGCTCCGTGACCGCGGGAACCGGATTTCCCGCCTGGACGCGACCGACATGGGCCGGCCGCTCTACCTGGAACTCGGCTACCGAGACGAAGCCGTCGTCGAGCGCTGGGAGCGGCCGCCAGTTGCCGACACCGCTTCAGGACGCCCGAAGAACTCGCTGGCATCGTTTTCGGATTTCCAGGCGTCGCTCGATCTATGCGCGAGCGGATACGACCGTTCCGTATTGCTGCGCGACCTAGCCTCTGACGATTCGGTCGAGAGCGTCCAATCCGAATCCGGCTTCGCGTTCGGTCGGCCGGGCTCCGAGGCTTGGTTCGTGGGCCCGTGCGTGGTCATGTCCGGAGACGAAGCCGAACCGCTGCTCACGGGCCTGCTCGACGGGCACGAGCGCCAGCGCGTGTTCTGGGACCTCCTTCCTGCCAACGAGTCCGCCACTCGCTTGGCTGACCGCTTGGGATTCCTGCCCGCCAGACGGCTGGTGCGAATGGTCCTCGACGAATCCGGCAGCGCTCCCAATCGGGCCCGGCCCGATCACATCTACGCAACGGCGGGATTCGAGTTCGGATAAACCATGGCATTCAAACGCACGAAGGCGCTCTGGCGCGTGATGGGCGAAGAGCTCACCTTGGGTGTCGACACACTCCTTATCGGACGAATCGAGCTCGTTCGAGGAGGGGGAGCGTCGAAACCCGATCCTGCGGCCGTTCTCGATTCCGCAACCAACATGGAGGAATCGGATGCGAGCATCGTCGAAATCAATCCCGGCCCCCGACTCCTTACGACCGGGCTTCCGACTCCGGACGAGGAGCTGTCTCGACTCGTACCGGTCTTGCGCAAGCTGGGGCCCAGGCTAGGCACGCCGATCAGCGTGGTGACCGCGAATGCCGAGACGGCACGCCGGGCAATTGACCTCGGGGCCTCGATTGTGCATGACATCAGCGGGCTGGCATTCGACACCAACATGGCACCCGCCATCAACGAGACCGACGCGGCGCTGATCCTAGGTCACATGCGCGGGACGCCTGCGCAATGGCCGCGCTTGGAGCCGTTGACGCGACTGCCCGAGCACGTGCGCACGGACCTCCAGGCGTCCCTGCTCCGCGCCCACAAGGCTGGACTCGAACGCCGACGGATCGTCTTGGATCCTGGCTTGGAGCACGGCAAGCGCGGCCAGGAGAACTTCAATCTACTTCGCCTGCTCGGTAGCTTGGGACCTCCTGGTCAGGGCATCCAAGCGAATCTCGCCGGCAAGCGATTCCTCGTCGAGTCCGTGCGCTCAAGCTCGGCCGAGCGCACGGCAGCGCTAGCGGTGGCAGCGACTCTGGCGCTTGAGTCTGGCGCGCATTTGCTTACGGTAGAGCATCCGCAGACCATTCGCGATGCCGTGAGAGTGGTCGATCGGATCTATCACGGCGACGAAACGGAGTGAATCCTCGCCGGGCCTCGAACCGGCTATACGACGGAGTCCTGGTCGCACGCTTGGATCAATTCGGCCTGCAGCTCTTCGCAAGTCGGCGCCGCCAGCTTTTCGGCCTTCTGCCTGATGTAAAAGACATCCGCTACGCGATAACCCAGCGTCTGGCACATGACCAGGTCAATATCGCAGGCGTGCTGCGAAAACACACTAGCTAGGTCGTAGAGCAACCGAGTCCGGTCAGCCGCGTCGACGTAGAATATCGTGGCGCGAGCCGAAGTCCGGTTGTCGAACGACACATGGGGCGCTTGGGCATTCCGCCTTCGATACCGGACGGTGCCGCGCCTCTTGAGCAGCTCACTGGCATCGAGGCTGCCGTCTGCGACGCGGCGCAAGCGCTGCTCGAAGCCCTTGAGTTCGCCGACGTCGACCTGGGATGCCGAATCATACGGCCCCTCGGTTACGCGGAACGAATCCAGAACCAACCCGTCATCGTTGGAGAAAGCCTCCGCACGCACGATGCTAAAGCTATAGCTCGCAATCGCGGCACAGAGCGATGCGAACAGGAACGGCCTTTCCCGGCCCATCACAACGACCTCGAAGTCACCGTGTACAGGTTTCGATACGGCCGTCGCGCGACCCTTGCCCACACCAGCCGACATGGAATAGTGCTCGTAAACCTGCTCGGCAGTATGGGTTCGGAGGTAACGCTCGGGGAACCCCTTCAGGAACTCGCTCATGCGCCGCCTTTCAGAATCGGACGTAGCCAGATCGAGGCAATCGACTTTGATCCCAGGTTGGATCCGCCGGTCCTCGTGGTCTCGCTGAAAAATCGCGTACGCGCCGAGATAGAGCCTCCAGAGCAGTTCCTTGCGCCAATTCGTCTTCGTCGTCGGATCGACTGCGGCGCTGTCTGCGTACGTCATCAATGTCAGAAGCTTTAACCGGTCGAGCGTCCGGACGCGCGCCTTGAAATCCTCAAGAACCTCGTTCTCGCTTAGATCCCGCTTGGTCATCACCTCCGACATCAACGAGTGATCCCGGACGAGCTGGATGACCGTTTCGCGGTCCATGGGGTCTTCCATCCCGATGCGCTGCATCGCAGCAGCAGCCAGCTTGGCGCTAGCGGTGTCGTGAGACTCTCCGTCGACACCCTTGCCGACATCGTGGAAGAGCAGGGCCAGGTACAGCAGGTCTGCCCGGGTGACTTCGCTTAGGAGCTGCGCATAGCGCTTGTCGATGGACTCGGATGCCTTCGGAAGATCCTTAAGTATCCGGATCGTCACCAAGGTGTGCTCGTCCACGGTGAATCGATGGTAGAAGTTTCGGATGACGAGACAGTCGATTAGTTCGACTTCGGGAAGCAGCGAATAGAGCACGCCGGCTTCGCGCATCGCCTCAAGCGCCTTGTAGGCGTGCGGGAGTAGCAGGACCGTACGCAGCTGCGGCCATTGCCTAGCATCGGATCGGAAGTGCTCGCCCAGCACGGGCAAGTTCTCTTGAATGCGTGCCTCGGTCTGCGCAGCCAGCGGAATGCCATGGCGCGCAACGAACTCGAACACGCCCAACGCCAGTTCCGGCTTCGATTCCATGGCGTGGGGGTCCTGGAAGTAGAGCCTGCCCTGGGTCACGTTGAAATCTCGGTTCGAGAGGCGGGACTTGCGCTTGCGCAGGATCTTCAGCAGCGCGTTGGACGGGGCTGCCGACTCGTCCATCAAGCGGAGGGCGAGCCGGTACATAGAGCGCGTGTTGCGAAAGTAGATCCGCATCAGGTCGGCCGCGCCTCCGTCGCCGGAAAAAACCTTCCCCGCGCCTGCATGCGCGATCGCGTCCTGCATGTCGTAGCTGAGCAGGTTCTTGTCCCGGCCGTAGTAGTAGTGCAGGTAGCACCGCACAGCGAACAGAAATCTCTTTGCACCGTCGATATTCCACCCTCGCTGGGGGGGAAGATGCTCCTCGCTCCACGGTATGCGGTCCGGCTCGACATGCTCGAGCTGCGCCACCCAGCAGGCAAGGTGGTAGTCGCGAAGCCCGCCCGGGCCTTCCTTGATATTCGGCTCCAGATGGTAAAGAGTCTGATCGAACGCCCGATGCCGCTTCCGAGCAGTCTCGGACAGCATGCGGGCAATCGCCTTCTGCTCGCGCAGGAAGAACCGCGGCAGAGTCGTCCGGCAGAATTCCTCGAAGAATCCCATGTCGCCGGCGACGAAACGTGTATCGAGCAGGCTGATGTGGAGCTCGGCGTTGTCTGGCGCAAGCTTCGCGCACTCGCGCGGATCCCGGACCGAGTGGGAAACACGGAGCTTGGAATCCCAAAGTGTGGCCAAGAGCGTCGCGATCTTGTCCTTGCGCAGCTCGGCTTCGCGCGCGCTGCGGAACAGGAGGAGCAGGTCGATGTCGGAGTGCGGGAAGAGCTCGCACCGTCCGTACCCGCCTACGGCGACAGCGGCTATCCCGCCGCTTTCGCCAGCGAATCCCTCCTCGAATCGACCGCGGACGATGTCATCGACTGCATCAGTTCTACGGGCTACCGCCCGCAACCCGTCACCGTCCTCGAAGAAGTCCGAACTCAACCGCTCCATTTGCTGCACGTGGTAGGTTCCGAGGCTAGACATATCGCTTTTCCTACACCGCTACTACTTCAAGCGACTGGCTGCTTTGCAAAGCTGGCCGTCGGGCAGCGTGCCCGGCGGCCAGCGGATTCCTCTCCACGGTCGGGACCGGCGGCTGGATGCGTGCCGGCTAAATGGCTTCGTCGTCCTTCTCGTTGTTGCGAATCCGGATGGCTTCGCCAATGTCCGAGATGAAGACCTTGCCGTCACCGATCTTGCCGGTTCGGGCTGACTCTACGATAGCCTTGACGGTTTCGTCGACGCGGTCGCTTGGAACGATGGCTTCGATCTTGACCTTGGGAAGCAGATCGACCTCGTACTCCTGGCCCCGGTAGACCTCCTTGTGACCCTTCTGGCGGCCGTGACCTCGCACGTCGTAGATCGTCATCCCGTCGATGCCGATATCCTTCAGTGCTTCGCGGACGTCGTCCAGTTTGAACGGCTGAATGACTGCTTCGATTTTCTTCATGACAAGATTCTCCTCATACTAGCTGTTATAGCTGATACGCTTCCTCGCCATGCTGCGTGACGTCGAGGCCGGTTTGCTCATCCGCCTCGCTCACGCGAACGCCGATGACGGAGTCGACGATCTTCAAGATGACGAACGTTGCAACCGCCGCCAGCACCCAAGTGACCAGCGCTGCCAAGGCGTTGTTGACGAACTGGCCGGCATTGCCTTCCAACAGGCCGGGCGCGCCGCCCACCGCTTCACGGGCGAAGACGCCCGTAAGGAGCGCACCCGCCGTGCCGCCGATTCCGTGGACGCCGAATGCGTCGAGCGAATCGTCGTAACCGACCTTCGCCTTCAGCACTGAGACGAAGTAGTAGCAGCATATGCCCGCTACGAATCCGATCAGGATCGAGTCCATCGGACTGACGAATCCCGAAGCCGGCGTAATCGCGACCAAGCCCGCTACCGCCCCTGTGATTCCACCCAGGATGCTCGGCTTGCCGTTGCGGATCCATTCGATCAGCAACCAGCCCAGCACGGCGGCAGATGCGGCGAAGTGGGTGTTCACGAAGGCGGCTGCGGCCAAGCCGTCAGCTGCCAGCGCGCTCCCGGAGTTGAAGCCGAACCAGCCGACCCAGAGCAGACACGCGCCGATGAAGGCCAGCGCGAGGTTGTGGGGACGCATCCGCTCGGATGGGTACCCGACACGCTTGCCTAGGTACAGCGCCACGACAAGCGCGGAGACGCCGGAGGAAATGTGGACCACCGTGCCACCGGCAAAGTCGAGACTTGGGATCATTCCGTCGCCGCTCAAGAAGCCGCCGCCCCAGACCATGTGCACCATCGGGAAGTAGACGATCGTTGCCCAGAAGGCCATGAATACCAGCATCGCCGAGAACTTCATGCGCTCGGCGAAGGCACCGGTGATGAGCGCCGGCGTGATGATTGCGAACATCAGCTGGAACACCATGAATGTCAGGTGAGGAATCGATCCGTTGGGCTCGGTTCCGACACCTGCCATAAACGCGTACTCGAATCCCCCGATGAACGCGTTTCCGCTGCCGAACGCAAGGCTGTAACCGTACAGCGCCCAGAGCATCGTCATCAGCGCCATCATGGCGAACGATTGCATCATCGTCGCCAGGATGTTCTTCTTTCGGACCAAGCCGCCGTAGAACAGGGCGAGACCGGGCCCCGTCATCATGAGGACGAGCGCGGAGCTCGTCAGGATCCAAGCGTTGTCGCCTTTGTCGATGCCGTCTTGCGCCGACGCCATGACAGGCGTTACCAGGACAGCAAGTAGCATCAGGCTGCACTTGATTGTTTTTCTCATTTGCACACTCCCTTTCGGATCTTCGATTAAGGAAGTCCGGAACCGCGCTCGCGTGCCAGCCAGGGCACGCGGTGCGGAGCGTCTCTCGGACTGCTCCCCGGGCCACGTGGCTCCCCCGTCGGTCGCGCCGTTGCTTCCGGACGATTCGAAGGCCATTTTGGGTGCTGAGCAGCTAGAGGACCCTGCGGTATCGCACCCATCAAAGATTTCTATCAGCAGCGACGTGCCCAACTCGCTACGCAGGCGAGGCGCGCTCGGCTCTCGTCCGGAGCCCGGAAGGCCGACCGGAGGGGCGCTTCTCCGGTGCTAAAGGGCCTCGTCGTCTGTTTCGCCGTTGCGGATCCGGATGGCCTCGGCCACGTCCGAGACGAACACCTTGCCATCGCCGATCTTGCCGGTTCTGGCAGACTCGACAATCGCCTCGACAGTCTCTTCTACGCGGTCATCCGGCACGATCGCCTCGATCTTGACCTTTGGCAACAGATCCACGGTGTATTCCAGACCACGATATACTTCCTTGTGGCCCTTCTGGCGGCCGTGCCCTCGGACGTCATACGTGGTCATTCCATCGATTCCGATCCCCTTGAGGGCTTCGCGGACATCATCCAGCTTGAACGGCTGGACCACAGCTTCGATCTTTTTCATTTTCGCATTCTCCTGTTTCAATTACACAGGTACTTGAACCTGTAGTTATTGGATCCGACACGCTTCGAGGAATCCATCTGCGTAGCGACTTCCTAGATCGTTTGATACATTGTGTGTGCCGTCTGAAGAATTCTGAGCGAGCTTAACCACCACTCATATGCATTGACACACACAATCATCCGATCCACGACGTCATCTCGTCCAATATGAATATTATCTACTATTTGATTCATAAAATTAGGATTATAATTGCAGCTATTGAATATTTCTATCAGGATCGATCTCTGGCGATCTGACCATGCCTTAGCAAAAGAGTGCATTGAAATGAGATTTCTATATGAGACGAGATGCGGCTCTCTGACATCTAGCGCAAGAGCGTCACGGACCTGCACAAAGGGTCGGACTTCACCGGCCTGGACCACGAAAATTAAGCCCGGGACTTCGATGTTGAAGCTAACGCCTTGAAGTGCCGGGCCTTGCCACACTAGACGGGAACGGGCTAGTTGCCCGTGACCACGAAGTCGGGATAGGCGGTCGCTCCATGCTCGCCGATGTCGAGGCCCTGGCGCTCTTCCGCCTCGCTGACTCTGAGCCCGACCAGCGCCTTGATGGCCCAGAAGAGCATGAACGCAGTGCCGAAAGTCCACACGAACGCGACAACCACACCGATGATCTGGACCATCAAGGTACCGAAGAGGTCGTACTCCAGCCCAAGAAACAGATTCTCGTGGAGCAGGGCCGCTCCGATCGTTCCCCACACACCGCAAACGCCATGCACCGAGATAGCGCCAACAGGGTCGTCGACCTTGACCATGTCAAAGAACCGGACGCTCGCGACAACTACGATCCCCGCAACTCCGCCGATAGTGGGCAAGGCAGATGATCGCACCCAGCGGCGTCACCGAGGCGCAGGGTGCGGTAATCCCGACCAAGCCAGCCAAGACTCCGTTCAGAGTCATGGCGACGTCAGGCTTTCCAAACCACTTCCATGAAGTCAGCATTGCGAAGATCGACCCCGCGCAAGCTGCTAGGAACGTGTTGACTGCAATTCGAGCTATCGTGCCGTCGGCTGTGGTCGTCGAACCGGCGTTGAAGCCGAACCAGCCCAAGAACAGGATGAATACGCCGAGAGCGCCCATCGCCATGTTGTGGCCCGGAATCGCTCTCGGGGAGCCGTCGCTGGCGAACTTCCCGATCCTTGGTCCGACTACGATGGCTCCGGCCAGCGCCGCCCAGCCTCCGACAGAGTGAACGACGGTAGATCCGGCGAAATCGATGAATCCCATGTCGGCAAGCCACGAGGGCTGGTCGAGCAGCAAGTTGCCCCAGGCCCAGTGCCCAAAGACGGGATAGATGACCGCCGTGATTCCAAGGCTGTATAATCTTGTCCGCTCAGCCATTGCGCCGGACACGATCGTCGCGGCAGTCGCCGCGAACACGACCTGGAACATCCAAAACGTGTATTCCCACTGGCCGTCACCTGTGCCATTGTCGGGGGACAGGAAGAAGTGATCCGTCCCGAAGATGCCGTTGGTCGCTCCAAACATGACGCCGAAGCCGATCAACCAGAACGAAATAGCGCCCATCGACATGTCTAGCATGTTTTTCATCATGATGTGCGCTGCATTCTTGGCTCGAGTGAACCCGGACTCGACGAACGCAAACCCTGCCTGCATCCAAAAGACCAGGCAGGCCGCCAAGAGCGTCCACAGAATATTGGCATGCGTTTGAACGGTGTCAATCGCCGACTGTATCGATTCTGGGGATGCATTTCCACCCTCTTGTGCCCAGGACGAGCCCGTTGATAGCACGACAATCAGACCGATTATGCCCAGTTTCTGGCTGGAATAAAGCGATTTGAACAATGGCAAATTGTACCCTTTCATCGGATTCTATGTAACCTCCAATTGTTTCCGGACGCACCGCGCCCATGCTTCACTGTGGGGATCGCAGTGACGGACCAAATCCTCATTTGACGAGGAGCACGCCTACGCTGCGTGAAGATCAACAAGATCCAAGGCTCCCGTTAAGGAGTCTACTTTGCAAGGCATCTCGGCCCCGGATCGTCCTGCTTTTCGAAGTCTAGCCCGTGTCGATAGCTGAATGGAAGCGAATAATTTCTATGCATCCTATAAACGAATCTTTATCCTCGGCGCTCGGGTTAGCGGGCCCCGGCGCCGGATCCGGAATCGAGGCTGCCTTCGCGGCGGCCGGCCCCAAGTCCAATCGGGTCGGCATAACCGGTGCAGCCGCTCAGACCGACACGTCGACCATGTTGATCGGCGGAATATGCAGGTGCGTCACGGTCGGCTTCCGGCCCAGGAAGGTCTGGGCCATCTCGATCGCTTCATCAACGGAATCGGCGCACTCCCAGCCCATCACCTTCGCGGCAATGGTGTCTTCGGCTCCGACAACGATTACCTGGCCGCAGTGACTCGCCCCGTTTTCCGCCCAGTACCACATATAGAACGGATGCACGCCGTGATAGGCATAGCCTTGGCGGTACATCTCCCGGTATTCCGAGTCGTGTGCGAACTCATTCTCGTACTTGCGCTGCAACGCCTCGGAGTCGCGCGTCTCGGTCAGGCATCGGTGAAAGAACTCGTGGTACGCGGCGTGATGCGACGGGCTGAACTCGTTGTAGAGCGGGTGCGTCAGGATGAACACGCCATCTTTCTTCACGATCGGCGCTCCGCGATACATATTGAAGAAGTACCCAAGCGCCACGCAGCGGACCAGGAGAGGGTTCATGGGAGCGTTCACGTTGTACGGGCAGATGAACGGAATGCCGAACACCGCGACGTCCGACTGCCCGTCCACAGGGACGCAGTACTGCTGATAGTTGTATGCGAGCGTCTTCTCGTGAACTGGATCCGTGGCTCCTGCGTGGACGGCAATCAGCTCGTAGGGCGCAGGTATTGCGAACAGCAGCTTCCTCTTGGTCGCGCGCGGAAGCGCCTGCAGCCCGATCTGGGCTATGCGAAAAGACACTTTGTCCAAGGCGCTCCATTCGTCCTCAGGTTTAACGAAGAACTCCATGCGCGGATCGAACATCTGATTGTTGACGACGGTTTCGATGTGGAAGACGTTGAGCTTTTCGTTGACGATGCGACCCATCCGGTTGCATGAGTCTGTTAAGGGAGACTGGGTGTGGTCGAAGTACGAATTCGAGGCCCGGATTGTCTGCGGGTTGTGGTGGGCCTGAAGCGACTCATAGTCGCAAAGTCCGACTCCGACCGATTTGTTGCCGCCGTCCATCGGGACTAGGTTGATGTTGACGTAGACCAGCAGATCGGACTCGGCGGCCCTGCGATTGATCCGCACTTTCTCGCCCCGTTCCGTCTCCCCGAGCTCGACCATTCCGTCCGGTGCTTCCCCGTCGTGGCAGTAGAGCCGATGCGGGAAGAACGAATCGAATATCTGCCGTCCCACGGACCAGCGGATCTCGAATGGCTCCATTCGTCGATGAAACGAGTTGGCGATCACGATCTCTACATCGTGGACTCCCGCGCCCTCGAGCATCGAAATCAACTGGGTTAGAACGGACTGCCGGATGTCCGGCCGGTTCATTTTGGGCAGCGGCAGCGAGATGTCGTCGATCGCGATCGTGACCTTCATGCCAGACCGCAGCTGCGACCGCAGAGGATCGGCTTGCTCGGGGTAATCAAGCGCATACCGGATGGCGGCATCGCGATCCGGCAAGCCCGGAATGGTCGGCTTGGGGTACACGACCCTGGATCCGGGCGGCAGCCTTGCGCGGATCAGATCCTCTCCGTACCAAAGCAGCCGCTCGGTCGATCGGCCGTTCACTTCACGCACGCAGCCGCTGTCGGGCACGAGCGCGGCTCGACCGACGGCATTCGGCTGAGGTTCGCCGAAAACCGACGTCTCAGAAAGTGCCGGAGATGACGGTGCTTCAGCCATCGCTCCAATGATTCTACCCGCTTCCAGCCCCCGGCTGCGGATGCTTAGCCGGCAGAGCCAGCGCGAACGGGATTCGGAGACTCGTTCAGGTCGAGGATCTCCCAGCGATTGGCGACCGCCGCTCTCCTGAGGCGGGAATCCGGGTTGGTGGCGACTGGAGCGCCAACGGCTTCGAGCATCGGGATGTCGGAACCGCTGTCTGAGTACGCCCGTGCGTCCGTCATATCGAAGCCGTGCGACTCTGCGTATTCTCTCAGGATCGTGGCCTTGGTATCTCCCGCCAGAAGGGGCGGGACAATTTGGCCGGTCGCGATTCCGTCGCGAAATGCCATCCTGTTTGCCAGCATGTCGTCGAACTCGAAATACTCCGCCGCGGGCGCCAGCGCGAAATCGAGCCCGCCGCTTACCAGGACTGTGCGGTAGCCGTCTGCCTTGTCCAGCGCTACCCGATCCTTCGAGTAGCGGAACTGCTCCCTAGCGATCACGGCCTCGAACATTTTCCTCGCCTGCGCGCAAAGCCATGCCTGTTCGAGCCCCCGGTACTGGCGGAAGAATACTATGTTGAACAGTCGGCGCGAGACCAAATCGAGGGCCAGCCAGAGCGGCACGCCCAGCAGAGCCTTGCCGTACCGCCACAACGCTTGCACGCGATCGGGGTGGCGCCTGGCAAGCCAGGCATAGCGTGTGACTACGTTGCCGGAGACTAGCGTCCCGTCGAAATCGTAGAAGGCGACGCGTCCGGGCCTTTTCAAGGGACGCGCCCCCACTAGCCGTGACCGAGCCGCATCAGCCACCCGAGCACGAAAATCGCGCCCACGAAGTAAGCGAAGCAGTAGAGGCCGTAAGACACGCGCTCGCGGTCGGTCGAACGTCCGACGATCCCCATGACGATCGATGCAAACAAGGCAAAAAGGATTGCTACTTGCAGATGGGAGGGATCGAACATCAGGCAGTCACTTTCTTCCGCGAGGCGATTTCGTACACATCGACGATCGCTAGGAGATTGAGAAGGCCGGCGCAGACGATGAACTTGGTGCCGTAGTCATGCACCGCGCCAGGAAGAGCCTCCTGCTCGTAACCCAGCCCGACTGTTAGAACGTATAGCAGCCCGTTGCAAAGGTCACCCACATAGCCTCCGTACGTCATCACAGTGGTGAACAAGTCACCGTGCGAGGGCTCGAACATGCGGCCCTGCATCAGGATGCCCGTCAGGAACATTCCAGCGATGGCGACCATTAGGACGATCCCATGCGACTGCCGCTTCAGATAGTAGTGCCCCGCCCCTGGAATCAGCCAGGCGAGGAGCACCGGCGGCAGGCGCTCTGCAAGCGGAGCCGCGTCCGGCACGGAAACCTTAGTCTTGGTGTGTTCGCGCTTGGAAGCCATCTGGGTCGATTTAACGGTGCCTCAGGGCTGCTCGGCGCATCTGCCTCCGGGCCCGAGCTGAACGCTCTCGGATGGCAAGCCATCCGACCTTAGGAAGAGTATCGCACGGCCGGCGCCGAGCCCATCAGGCAGCGCCCCTGCCGAAGTCGAATCAACCACCACGAAGGATCCAACGGAGTGCAAGGGCGTGCCGAAATCTTCGGTCGGCGCGAACTCTGCCGTGCAGCCGAACATGGGTCAAGTCCCGACAAGCCGCTGATACACCTGCCACGTCTCGGCGGCGCACCGCTCCCAAGTGAATTGCCGCGCACGTGCCGTTCCCTTTCGACGGAGTTCAGCCCGGAGCGAACCGCACTCCAAGACGTGCTCGAGCGCACCTGCGATGTCGTCAGTTGCAAACGGGTCCACTAACACCGCCGAGTCCCCGGCAACCTCCGCAACCGCGGAAGTCTTGGACGCAATGACAGGCAGGCCGACCGAGAACGCCTCGACAACCGGCAGCCCGAAACCTTCCTCCAGCGACGGGAATAGTAAGAGTTCGGCCGAGGCGTACAAGCAGGCCCGCACGTCGTCGGCGACGTGCCCCGCGAGTCGAATCCTATCCCGTGCTGCGCTACGTTCGATCCGCGCCAGAATCCGATCCGCGCCGTAACCGCCGGACCCAGCCAGCACGAGTTCCGCGGACCCTCCGGCCGCTTCGAACGCCGCCACAACACGCTCGACGTTCTTTCGGGCCTGCAGAGTTCCCACGTGCAGGACAAACGGGCGCGACACGCCCAAGTCGCGCAGAATGGCCGCGCACCTAGCGGGCGGCGGAACGTCCAGCGGCTCTGCGCCGTGGTGAACGACGGTCATTTGGGATCTTGGGAATCCCAGTCGCCCCGCGACCTGCCCGGCGGTGTGGTCGGAGACTGCGATGATGTGGTCCGCCCGTTCGGCGGTCTCCCTGGCGAGATGCGCGAAGCGCTCTCGAAACTCGGCTGTCGAGTACTCGCCGGTCAGCGCGAACAAGTCATGGAAGGTTGCGATTCGGGGCGCTCGAATGCCGTCGGGGAGCCGCTGATTCAAGCCGTGGAACAGTTGCAGTTCGCGTGATGAGCGGCGCAACGGGAGGCCTTCCAACAGGCGGCGTCTCGCATTTGGCGGCAGCGGCGCGCCGAACGAGCGAAGGTACCGGTTGCTGCGATAGAACCAGGCAAACCGCTCGCGCGGGCACAACCGCGCGAGTTCCCAGATCAGGTTGCGCGCGTACACCGCAACGCCCGTAGGAGGTCGATCCAAGCAGTTGCCGACGTCAATTCCGATCATCGCGGACCTAGCCGTCGAAGGCTTCCACTTCGGCAAGCGATTTCTCGATGGAGGACAACACGGCCGGGCCGTCTTGCGGCCCGTCGGCCGGAATCACTCTTACAGGCCCGGGCCCCCACGGTGTCCACCGCTGCCTGAAGAGTTCGCTCGGCGCTCCCGCGAATACCGATATCACCGGCACTCCTTGGGCGGCCGCGAGATGAGCCGCGGCGGAGTCGTACCCGATATATAGCCGCGACGCCCGGATCAACCTGCCGAATCCATGAATGCTGCCCTTCCATGTCATCAAGTCCGAACGCTTGAAGGGGGTGGGGTCCCCCTCGTCCCGGTGGGACTTGGAACCGGAGAATGCACGAAAGCGGTCCTCGGCGAGCCGCGCCTCCGATTCGCCCGCGCCGTGGTCGAGCACTGTCAAGTACTGGCGTTTGCGCAGCAGCTCCAGCAATCCGTCCTCGAACGCTCCGTCCAGGCGCTTGGCTGCCCTGCCTCCGACGCCGAAGCTCACAGTCGCCACGCGGCAAGTCGGATCAGCCTCCAATCGATCGCACAACGCCTCTTCAGCGGATCGCAGTTGCACGAATGATCCGGCAGCCTCGATATCGATGTTCCACATCGACGAGCACCATCCGGCCGCAATGCGCCCCAATGGAATATGGGTACCGGCAGACCAGGATCGACTCTCGAAGAACCGATAGTAGCGGTCGTCAGCGATCGGCAAGAGCCCCAGTTGGGTGAGGCGGCTGTCAGGGTCAATTACGATCGATTCCGCTGGACCCAGACCATCGGCGATCTCGCGCACCCTTTCCCGAAGTTCAACCCAAGCCGTCAGGCGGTCTGCTAGCAAAGCACTCCGACCATATGAAATCGCACGGCCTGCGACGCGTTCCTCGCCGGTGAGTAGGGCGAGGTTCTTGTCCGGAGCGATGAAATACACGCTAGCTGACGGAAAAGCCCTCAGTCCCGCTCGGACAACCGCACTTGTGACGGCAACATCCGCTCCTAGTGTGACCCTCGACAGCACAACGACAGCCCGAACCTTGCTGAAGTCGAGCCGGTCGGGTCCGCTCGCAGCGCGAATCGAGCAGTATCGCGCGCGCAGCTCCGAAGGTCCCGGCAACCCCAGATTCGCCAATTCGGCCGCCACCGGAGACCCCGGGGAATAGAGCACTTCAGACATGAACACCACGTAGGCGTCGCAAAGTTCCGGAACGAACCGGTCCGACCATGGTTCAACGATGTCCACGAAGATCGCTTTGGTTGCAGCTTGCGCGACGGCAGGGTCGGTCGAGAAAGCCAGGACAGCTAAGGCGCGCGAAGCATCGATGAAGTCCCGCGAACCCGGAGGGGAACCCAGCACTAGGCCCACAAGTTCGGAAATCCGCATCTTCACTCAGGATGGCGAACGCCGCGCTCAAGGGCAACAGCGAGTGGTGCGACGACTGCGGACCGGCCCATTGTTGGGGAATATTGTGCGTCAATCGTAGTTTGGAATGGGGAATCGCCTTTCCGAGAAAGTCGCCAATGGGGAGCGGAGGCGCATGGTGGAACCCGAGCCTGCACGGTCTCGGGAAAATTCCGGGACCCGCTGTTCGATTTCGGCAACGCACCGGGGTCGGGGCCGGACGGGCTAGCGCTCGTGGAGCGGCACATGGCAGCGGGTCCTGGCATCGGGCCCGGGCGGCTCGCGCGTGCCTTCGCCAGCCACCTCATTCCATGAGGGCCACAGTCTCCCGATTCGCTCTTCATCCCCTCGGCCTCCCTCAGGCTTCTCTGATTCGGGAAGGACTGCCGGTTTCAACTAGCGGCTCCCCGCTAGCCTCCATCGACAAGAACGGGCCGGCTCCGCCCGTCAAGCAGGCAAGCCAAGGCTTACGCCGCCGCCGGATCGCGCCGTCGAGCTTGCCCGATAGCATGGCTAGATCAAGCCCACAGCTATAATCGGGGGTCGGTCGCTAGGCCGGCTTCCATTCATGAAGGCTTCCCAAATCCACGAGTGCGGCGGACCCGAGGTCATCCGCTACGAAGACGCGCCGGTTCCTAGACCGAAGGCGAACGAGGTCCTGGTGCGAGTGCGCGCCTGCTCCCTGAACCACTTGGATCTCTGGGTTCGCGGCGGCTTGCCCACCCTCAGGATGACGTTCCCATGGGTGCTTGGCAGCGATGCCGCCGGAGAGATTGTCGAAGCCGGCGAACTGTGCGACCGCACGAAAGTAGGTGACCGCATCCTGGTCGCCCCTGGCCGGACGCTCTCCACAGGATATGCAACTGCGCACGGCCGCGACAACGCGGCGCCGGACTACGGCCTGTTCGGGGCAGTCTACCCAGGGCTCAACGCGGAGTATGTCGCGATTCCCGAGGCTAACGCGCTGCCAATCCCGGGAGAACTCACGTTCGAAGAAGCAGCGTCGGTTCCGCTGGTGTTCCTCACCGCCTGGCACATGCTCGTCGGCATCGCAAAGATCCGAATGCTGGAGGACGTGCTCGTCATCGGAGGCTCGAGCGGCGTCGGAATTGCCGCGATCCAGATCGCCAAGCTCCATCACTGCCGCGTTATCGCGACCGCCGGCGGAGATCGAAAGCTGGCCATGGCGAAGGAACTCGGTGCCGACCACGTGATTGACCACTACAAGCAATCGATCAAGGACGAGGTGAAGCGCATCACGGGGCGGCGCGGGGTGGATCTTGTCTTCGAGCACGTCGGAGCAGCGACGTTCGGCCATTCGGCGGCCTCGCTGGCGCGCCAGGGACGCCTCGTGACCTGCGGAGCCACGACCGGATTCGAGACCAAGCTCAACCTTGGCCATCTTTTCTCCAAGCACCTCAGTCTCCACGGCTCTTATATGGGGACGATGGGCGAACTCTACGACTTATTGCGATTCTTCGAGCGCGGCCTCCTCAAGCCCGTCCTAGACCAGACATTCCCCCTGAGTGATGTGCGCGGCGCGCACGCGCGCATGGACGCGAAGGAACACTTCGGCAAGATCGTGATCGTACCGGAATAGCCTGGCCAGCAAGCGGATATACTGGCAGGAGCGCCCTTCGTCGGATAGGAATGCGTCGCGGGCGCCCACTCTTCATCCATGAACCGCGTTCGATTTGCGCCTTCGCCAACGGGGTTCCTGCATATCGGCGGAGCGAGAACCTACGTCTTCAACTGGCTCTTCGCCCGGTCGACAGGCGGGCAGGTGGTGCTCCGCATCGACGACACCGACACGGGGCGCAACACAGAGGAGTCGCTTCGGTCGATCCTCGACGGCCTGCGTTGGCTCGACCTTCCCTGGGACGATCAGCACTTCCAATCCGAGCGCCGCCCGTTGCATGTCCGGGCTGCCGATGCACTGCTCGCGAAGGGTGCCGCCTACAGGGACTTCACGCCCGAACACGAAGGGCTTGCCGATCGCACCGACCGGAATCCTTGGCTATACAACCCTGGAATGCGCGATCTCGATTCAAGTCAAAGCGACCGCAAGGCAGCTGCCGGGGAACCGTTCGTGGTTCGATTCCGCGTTCCGCGCGAGAACCCAAAGGGCGTTGCCTTCAAAGATCTAGTTTTCCGCAAGCAGTTTCGCAAGTTCGCGGATATCGAGGATTTCGCGCTTCTGCGCAGTAACGGGCAACCCACCTACCACCTAGCTTCCACCGTAGACGACGGCGAACTCGGCATCACGCACGTGATCCGAGGCCAGGATCACCTGACGAATACGTTCAAGCATATCCTTCTGTTCGAAGGTCTCGGATACGGCCGGCCCGAGTTCGGTCACCTCCCGCTGCTGCTCGGACCCGACGGCTCCAAGCTGTCCAAGCGCAGGCACGGTCAGATCGTGAGCGTGACCAATTACCGGGATATAGGATTCCTGCCGAGCGGATTCGTGAACTACCTGAGCCTGCTCGGCTGGTCCCCCAAGGACAACCGCGAAATTCTCGGCATCAGCGAATTGGTTGGCGCGTTCCGTATCGAGCAGGTGCTGCGCACGAACGCGGTTGTCCAAGTAGGCGAACGACCGGGCGAAACCCAGGTCGACCCCAAGGCCGTGTGGCTGAACGGCCAGCACCTCCGCACAATGCCTGTCGATGAGTTGCTGCCATTCGCCGAGCGGGCGCTGCGCGATGCCGGGTGGTGGCTCGAAGAGTTCGGGGCGGGCCGAAGGAACTGGTTCCGGGATGCGGTCGACGCCCTCCGCTCCAGGCTGAACCTCGTGTCCGAATTCACTCTTCGGTGCAGGGCGTACTTCCGCGACGACTTCGGTTTCGATGCCAAGGCCATCAAGAACCTCGACAAGGACGGCGTGAGGGCGAACCTGCGAATCCTGTCTGACAGGATCGAGGTAGCGCCAGAGTTCACCGAGGAATCCGTCGAGCATGCGCTGCGGTCCCTCGCGGAGGAGCAAGGAGTCAAGGCGGGGCTGCTCATCAACGGTTCTCGGGCAGCGCTGACAGGGCAGACAGTCGGCCCCAGCGCCTTTCGCGTATTCACTCTGATTGGCAAGGCCCGTACGATTAAGCGACTGCGGACGGCATAGCGACGGGAGACGCGTTTCTAACGATGTTGCTACTGGGAATCGGAGGGTGGCTTCACGATGGCGCTGCGGCGGTCATGCGCGACGGAGTCGTTCTCGCCGCCATCGAGGAAGAAAAGCTCGCGCGCGAGGCGCATCGCGGAGGACTGCCCGCCAAGGCGGTTCACGCATGCTTGGCGCTGGCTGACTCCGAACCGGAGGAAGTCGATTGCGTGGCCCTCGTGCGCCCGTTGGGCGAAGGGACCGGGAACAGCTTCCACTTGCACCTGAAGACGCTATTTCCGAACGCACGAATTGTCGTGATCGATCACCACGACGCTCATGCAGCCAGCGCCTACTACGCCTCGCCGTTCGACCATGCCCGGGTGCTAACGCTGGACCGGAAGGGTGACATGCGCTGCGGCGCGGTGTGGAACGGCGACGGCGCAAGCTTGGAGCCTGTCGAAGATTTGTACGCTCCGGACTCGCCGGCAGTCGTCTACAGCAGGGTCACTGAACTGCTCGGATTTCGCTCGGGACGCGAGGAGCATAAGGTTCAGTGGCTTTCGCTCGCGGGCGAGCCGCGCTTCAAGGCTCTGTTCGACGAAATGATGGGGGCTGGGAACGGTCGCCTTCCGAACCTGGATCACAGCTACTTCGATCCGTCCCGCCCGACGCAGGGGGCGTTCAGTGACAAGTTCTACAGGGCTGTCGGGCTGGAGCCTTCCCAGCCCGTCTCGTCCGCGATGCAACGGGATCTGGCGGCAAGCGTGCATGCCGCTGTCAGGGAAGCTTTGACGAGGCTAGCCGGTGAAGCGGAGCACCTTTGCCTAGCGGGCGGAATTGCGATGAATGCCCTGCTGGTCCAGTCGCTCGAGGAGAGCGGCCGTTTCGGCGAGGTTTTTGTTCAGCCTGCGGCAGGCAACGCTGGCACCTCGGTCGGGAGCCTGTACCACGCCTGGCACAAGGTGCTGAAACGGCCCGAACGGAATCCAATGAGCGATTTCTTCCTCGGCCCCAGCTACCGAAGCGAGGAGATCAAGCAGGTTCTCGACAACTGCAAGCTGCGGTTCCGTTACTTGCTGACCGACGCCGAACTCGTCGCATCCGCAGTGGAACGGCTCTCCGACGACCAGATCCTTGCCTGGTTCCAGGGGCGCACGGAATTCGGCCCGCGCGCTCTCGGCAACCGCAGCATCCTCGCATCTCCGTTGAATCCATACTCCACCGAGAACCTGAACGTCTACATCAAGCGGCGCGAGAGCTTCCGCAAGTTTGCAGCGTCGGTACCGGAGGAGGAGGCCGACGAGTACTTCCAGACGAGGCCGTCGTCCCGGTATCTTGCGACGGTTTCGCGCGTTAAGCCGGAGCACCGCAAGACGTTCGAGTCGGCGTTGCTGGACGGAGAGCGCATCCGGGTGCATGTCGTCCGCAGGAGCGACAACCGCCTCTACTGGGACTTGCTGCAGGAAGCGGGCCGCAAGACCGGCCTGCCGGTGCTCTACAACACGTCGTTCAACTTGTTCGGCGAGCCTCTCGTAAGCAATCCGCGCTCCGCCGTGCGCAGCTTCTTCGCTTCCGGCATAGACGCGCTGTTCGTTGGCAACTTCATGCTCGAGAAGTAGCCGCCGCCGCCCGGCGTCTCGATCCGAAGGCGGTCGCCCGGCGTCACCTCGAAATTCCCCTTTGAAGGAAGCTCGGCGCCATTCAGCAGGTTCCGCCCCGGTTGTCCAGCTTCCCCGCCCTCGGCTCCCCACGGCGCGAGTTTGCGCCTATCCGAGAGGATCGCAAGGGTGGCGTGTGCGATGAATTCGTATTCGCGGATCACCCCGTCCCCCCCGCGGCGGCCTCCGTCCCCGCCGCTACCGTTTCGCAACTCGTAGCGGCAGATGCGCACGGGGTACTGCCGCTCCAACGCCTCGACCGGCGTGTTCAGGCTATTGGTCATGTGGGTATGGACGCCGCTCAGGCCCTCCGCCCCTGGCCACGCCCCCATACCGCCAGCGATCGTCTCGTAGTAGCTGAACGGACGCCCCCCGTCTGGATCGATTCCTCCGAAGCTGACGTTGTTCATCGTTCCCGAACTCGCAGCGGGGAGCTGACCGGGCAGCGCCTGGCGCAAGGCGCCGAGCACGGCATCGACGATGCGTTGCGAAGTCTCGACGTTCCCGGCGGCCGTGCTGGCTGGCAGCAGTGCGTCGCAAATACTGCCTGGCCGGGTCAGGATCTCGATCGGGCGAAGGATTCCGGCGTTGTAGGGAGTATCGGCATCCACCAAGCAGCGGAAGCAGTACATCACCGCGGAGGTTGTGACGGCCCGGTTGGCGTTCACGCCCCCGCGCACCTGCGCTGCCGACTCGCGAAAGTCGACTGTCGCCTTGGATCCGTCGATGGTCAGCCGGCACCGGATGGCTATGGGCTCTGAGCCGAAGCCGTCGTCGTCCAGCCAGTCCGTGAAGTCGCATTCGCAGTCCGGAATCGCATCGAGGCGACCGCGCATCACAGCTTCGGCGTAGTCCTGAAGAACAGCCATCTGCCGGACGATCTGGTCCGTGCCGTGACGCGCGATCGCTTCGCCCAACCTGCGCTCGCCCACTCTGTGTGCCGCGACCTGGGCACCGAGATCCCCGAGCCGCTCGTCCGGAGTCCGCACATTCGCGAGGATCATCGACAAGAGGGCTGGATCGTAGTCGCCGTGCCTGACAAGGCAGATCGGAGGAATCCGCAGCCCCTCCTGGTAGATCTCGTTCGCCAAAGGCATCGATCCCGGCACCATGCCGCCGACATCGGCATGGTGGGCTCTGGTCACCAGGAAGAATGCCGGTTCGCCGGAATCGTCGACATAGACCGCAGACACGGACGTGATGTCCGGTAAATGGGTGCCGCCTCGGAACGGATCGTTGAGAAAGTAGATCTCGCCCGGCTCGGGCTGGACCTCGTCGGTAACGGCCTTGACGGACGCGGGCATTGCCCCTAGGTGCGCGGGCATGTGATCGCCCATCGCGACCGTCCGGCCTAGGGCGTCGTACAAGGCGCACGAGTAGTCGCGCCTCTCCTTGATGTTGGGAGAAAACGCCGTGCGACGCAGCACGATCCCCATCTCCTCGGCAATAGAGATGAATAGGCTGCGAAAGACCTCGAGTTCCAGATTCATGTTCGGTCCGCCGGAGGCCTGTCGCGCCACCACGAAGCCAGAGCCGACCCGGTCACGTTCATGAACGTGCCGAAAATGCCGGGCGCCAAGGCAGCCGCCGGGCTTTTAAGCACGGTGGTGGCCAAGCCTACAGCCATACCTCCATTCTGCATGCCAACCTCGAACGCTACCGTCCGACAGTCGGTCTCCTTTAGCTTGCAAAGAGTCGCGGCGAAATAGCCGAGAATGTAGCCGGCTACGTTGTGGATCAACGCCGCGCCGAGAAGAGCGACGCCGCTAAGCAGCAGTTCGTCGCGCGAACCGGCAGCTATGATCGCCAAGATGAAGCAAATCCCTGCCATGGACATCCCGGGGAGGATGCGTTCGAGGAGTTCCCGTCTCCGCGCGAGCAGGCGATTGAGCACCAGCCCAGCCCCAACCGGCAGGATCACCAGTTCGATGACTGCAATCATCATTGCAACGAACTCGATTTCGATGAATCGTCCGGCGAGAAGCTGCATGGCCAATGGCGTCATGAGGGGAGCGATCAGGGTCGAGCAGGCCGTCATCGTTACTGACAGAGCGACGTTGCCCTTGGCGAGGAATACCATCACGTTCGAGGCGACTCCACCTGAGCAGGAGCCGATCAGCACGACGCCCGCAGCGATCTCGTCAGGAAATCCGAACGACACCGCGATGGCCCAGCCAAGGAGGGGCATGACCGTGAACTGAAGCACCATCCCGATCAGCACGGCTTGCGGCATGCGCAGCGCCCTCGCAAAATCGCCGACGCTCAGGGTGGCCCCCATGCCGAGCATGATCAGCTGGATCAGCGGAACGTTGAGGTTGCTGAGCTGGAAGCCGCCCCATGACGTGAAATGGGCCGGGAAGTAGAGCCCCCAGCTCGTCAACGTGAATACCCAGAAGGTAAATGCGATGATGTTCAACTTAGGGTGAAGCTGGAAGTACACAGCCAGCATCGCGAAGGACAGAATGAGCGCAGCGCCGCCCCACGCGTCCTGGCCAGAAGTCCGTGCGAGCAGAAAGCCGAGGAGGGCGACCAGCCCCCCGTAGAGAAACATCCGTTCGCGAATCGTCACAAAGGCGGCATGGTATCACAGCAATCGAGTTGCGGGTCGGCCTCTCCTCTTGGATCAAGCAATCGAGCAGGTTCGTCCAAGAGGCCGCTAGTCGCGGCAGCGCTTCTGGCGGTGCTGGCATTGGGAGCGTGCGGAGGTCCGAGGATCCGCAAGAAAATCAAGCTCCCGCCGCCGATAAATCCTAGAATCGGCTGGACTCAGACCGGAGTCGCGAGTTGGTACGGGCATCCGTACCACGGACGCAAGACCAGCAATGGCGAAACCTACGACATGAACAAGATGACGTCGGCCCATAAGCGGCTGCCGTTCGACACATGGCTAAGGGTCGAGAACCTCTCGAACGGCAGGACCACTCAGGTGCGCATCAACGACCGGGGGCCTTTCGTCGGAAATCGAATTATCGACCTCTCAAGAGCGGCGGCAACGGACATCCAGATGATCAGCTCGGGCACTGCGAGGGTGCGGTTAACGCTCATCCGCCCGCCCGGCCAGAGCGGGCGGGCGGCTCCCAGACGAAGAGGCCGCGGGGCTCAACCGGCGGCCAGAAGGCAGCAGGGCCAGTTCGATATCCAGATCGGCGTGTTCGCCAACCACGGTAATGCCCAGGCGCTTGCCGCAAGGGTAGCGAAGTGGAGCCACCGAACAGAGGTCGAGCAGTCCTCACTTGAGGGCCAGACCCGTTACCGGGTGCTGGTACTTGGCGGCAATCGGAACCAGGCGAACGAGCGCATGCAGAAGCTGAAGCAGCAGGGAATCGACGGAATCCTGCGACCTCGCCGGGGAAATTGAGAGCGACATGGATTCCCGCACTGGACAGCGGCTCCACCGGCACTGCGGATGTTCGCACTCGACTTGCCCGACCGGAGTGCGCGGACGGAACGCCGGAACCGAGCTATTCCCCAGGCATTTGCCAATGGGGCGGGGCCTTGAAGCTGGATGCGTCGCGACCCTGGCTGTAAGGCGGCACCCCATCTCTTGGCTGCAACGCACGGAATTCCTGAATTTTCTTGTACATGGATTCTGCTAGCTCAGGATTCTCCTCAAGCAGGTTCCGTTCTTCTACCACATCGTCTGAGATGTGGAACAGGAACCGCTGCCTCGCCGAATCGTCGGCGCTCTCGTCCGTGACGTCAGGACCGAAGACGATCATTTTCCACTCGTTGGTCATGTAGGAGATGGATTCCGTGTCTGCCCCGTCCTGTCCGATGTAGTTGAACAGTTCCCGATCCAGGGATTCCTGGGTCCCGGCAAGGACGTCGAGGATGTCGACGCCATCGATCGGCTTGCCGTTGTAGTTCTCGACTCCCGCCATGCGCATCACAGTCGGAAGGATGTCGATGTTCGCCAGCGGGACATCGATTTTCCGTCCAGCCGGGATCCTCGAAGGCCAGCGGGCCGCTGCCGCAACGCGAATGCCCCCTTCGAACACCGTAGCTTTCCCACCTCGCAGCGGCGTATTCTCGCCGACTCCTCGCACGCCGCCATTGTCTGAGCTGAACAGCACGAACGTGTCCTGAGAAATTCCGGCTTGGTCGATGACATCGAGGATCTTGCCGACGCCCTGATCCAGCGAATGCACCATGGCCCCCAGGATGCGGCGGTTCTCCTCCCGCGCATCGCGACTCCCCTCCATCGATACGGTTTCGAATCCCTGGAAGAATCCCCTCGCGGGGGGCAGGCTCGCGTACCGCGGAACGTCCTCCTCTTTCGCCTGGAACGGGCTGTGGGGAGCGTTGAACGGCACGTAGCACAGGAATGGTTCGGAATCGAGCGCGTGCGTGCGGATGAACTGAGCCGCCGCATCAGCGATCAGGTCTGTCGTGTACCCCGGATCGTCGCTCGGTTCGAATCCGGAATGCCAGTCGATCTCCCCTTCCCTCTCGTGAGTGAAATAGTCAACCGCGCCGTTGTAGTGGCCGTAGAACTCCGTGAAGCCCCGCCGCAGCGGATGGTACTTCTTGTCGGAATGCCCGAGGTGCCATTTGCCGAAGATGCCGCGGTGCTTGTACCCAACCTCGGCGAGGACGTCCGCTATTGTCCATTCCGACACATCCATCCCGCCGTCCCTCCAAGGGGGATAGACCGCGCGCATCGCGCCGAATCGGATCGGATAGCGTCCGGTCATCAGGCCCGCGCGGGTCGGGGAGCAGACAGGAGCAACGTAGTAGCGGGCGAGTTCCGCGCCCTCGACCGCAATCCTGTCGATATTGGGGGTGGCGATGTTTCCGCCGTGGAAGGTCACGTCAGTCCAGCCGAGGTCGTCGGCAAGCAGGATGACGATATTCGGCTGATTTCCCGTACGCCCGGCATCAGGCCCATGCGATGACGAGCAACCCGCCAAGGCCGCCACAAACACGATTGCGCAGATGCTTCGCATGGCCGCTATGTTAGCCGCATTTGGCGACAGAGAGCCGGAATGCAGGCGCGTCCGCAGCCAGACTCGCATCGCATACAGGAACTCTAGGGCTCGCGTAGAAGCCATCGCTGGCCCTATTGTCGACGAACAGGCAGCTTCCGCTATGGGGCGGTGCTAGACTGCGGCGTGGCGCTGTCCGTACCCGTCGCGATGACGGTCGCAGGCTCGGACCCGTCAGGTGGCGCGGGCCTGCAGGCTGACCTGAAGACATTCCACCAATTCGGAGTCTTCGGCCTGGCCGTCCCGACATTGATCACAGTGCAGAACACCTCCGCGGTCCGGGAGGTGCATCCGCTTGACCCGGAGCTTGTTCGGGCGCAGCTTGCGTGCGTCTATGAAGACATTCCGGCGGCCGCGGCGAAGGCGGGAGCCCTCGGAGAGGCAGGCACAGTCGTCGCGGTAGCGGAATGGGCACGGGAATCCAAAACGCTGCTTGTCGTGGATCCGGTGATGCTGAGCACCCACGGCCAGCGTCTCGCCTCTGACTCCGCGGTGGAGGCATTGATCCGGCAGCTGCTGCCGCTCTGCCACCTTGTCACACCGAATCTTCGGGAGGCCGCGGCGCTTGCAGGGATCGAGGTCAACGACATTCACGGAATGCGTGCGGCAGCCGAACGTATCGCTGGACTTGGGGCGAGGAACGTGCTCGTCACGGGCGGCCACCTCGATGGCGATCCGACCGACCTGATGTGGGTCGATGGAGAGATCCGGACCTACGCAGCGAGGCGGATCGAAACCACCAGTACGCACGGCACAGGATGCACGTACTCGGCTGCGATCACAGCGCTGCTTGCGCTTGGTCGCCCGGTCGCAGACGCAGTCGCCGAGGCGAAACTATTCGTCACCGAAGCAATTCGAACCGCTCCTCGACTCGGCCGAGGACACGGCCCGCTGAACCATCACGCTCGACACCGAAGCGATTCGCAGTGAGCAAGTGATACGTCCTCGACCGGCCGCGGCGAGGAACTACCCGAATCCGGGCTTCGGGAACGGTATCGGTGTTGCGTGGCCAGTCGCAGTGCATAGGTCGTGAGTATTGGCGCCGAAATAAAGAACACTGTGGCGACGGCCGTGACGACATGCGCCCGAGTCTCGAGGAAGCCCGTGGTCGCCATGAACCCACAACCCTATATAGTGCCTGCGACAAAACCCCCGAAATCTGGGCGAGGTGTCATGGAAACGCCATATCATGGCCTTGGAGCGAGTCGCTCATACAACATCTGGTATTCATGCTTTGGTGACTGCTGAGCTCCAAGATGCGAAGATCTGCACGAATCCATTCGAATCGGTGCGATTTCCGGCGAATCCTGACCTCCCGGCGAAATCTTCGCCTTGAGAAATCGGGTATAACATTCTTGTAGTCAACAAGATACGAGTTTTGTCACGGGCACTATATAGCTGTTCGACCGACGGCAAGCGAATTCGAGGGCCGGGCCGGGCGCCTTCGTTCCACGACCTACCAACCGTTTCACCAAATGCGACTTGGAAATTGGGCCTGTAGTTCGCACAATGCATGTGGACAGGCCCCCCTCCCAAGCAGTTTTCGGTCCGCGCATTCGGTGTCGCGGCCACTCCGATCTGATTCGCGGAGCAGCTGCTCGGTCCGATACTCGCCCGGAGCGCATCACCAGATCCGCGGGACTCTGCGATGATCGGACTGATAGGTCTCGATGCCTGCAACTGCTAAGGACTACAGGTGGCTCTTCGCAGTGTCGGCCGCTGCCCTGTTCCCGGCTCTGATCTTGCACACGACGTGCATCGCTGTCATGGGACCCGGCACGTGGGGATCGGGGATTGAAGAGTCGCTTCCCGAGTTGAAGCAGCCGACTGCGCTCGTCGAGCACTACCGGCAAGACTTCCTAGAGACTGAGATCGGCAGTGGCGTTGCTCACGAGCAGACGGAAGAACCGTACGGTTCGGGAATCCTCGGAGAAATCCGGTGGACGCACCGTTCCGGAGACCGAACGATCCACCTATCCGAAGATTTTCAGGGAAGTTCTAGGCGGCAGCATCTGTACCTAGCCGAAGACAGGCGCTTCCTGGAGATCCAAATCCCGACTGAGCACATCGTCGTCCGACCGCAGTGGGCGGGAAACCGGATCATCTACGAACGATGGAATCCTTGGGCGATTCCGCCAACGCGGAAGCTGCGACGGTACGTTGCCAGCTGGGCCGACGCGTCGTTGCGGCCCGAAGCCGCTCTCTACGGATCCGAGTCCGATTTCGACGGCTGGCGCTACCTCATGCCGGGTCACTCGCTGTCCGTCGCACCTGACGGCCGACAAGCGGCGCTGCTACGTTCGGGAGCGCTACTTGCGGGATACTACAGCATCCATGTGTGGCGCATGGACGACCCACACGCGCAAGTTGTGATCAGCCTTCGGGAACACGATGGCAACGCCACCAAGTCCTTTTCGCTGCGGTGGTCAGCCGATTCATCGGCGCTGCGAATCTTCGGGAGGACCGGAGGGTTCGATCGCCGGTCATCCCGCTCCGGCGGAGGATCGGACGGAATTGCGCTCGACCTGCTCTACCTAGTTTCCGACCATACTCTCTATGATTTAAATCTCGCAGGCTGAGGCCTCGGATCCTTATGCTGACTCGCAGCACCCTCGGCGCCGCAACAGCAATTGCGCTGCTCGTGGCAGCCGGTTGCGGAGCCCCGCAAGGAACGCACCTGTTCCGTTATGCCAACGCGCAACCGGCGCAGCATCCCCGCAGCATCTCGATGGCCTACTTCGAGAAGATTCTCGAGGACCGCACGGCAGGGAGGATCGACGTAGAGAACTACTTCGGAGCCAGCCTCGGCAGAGAGCGCGAGTTGATGGACATGGTCGCGCTGAACGTCCTGCAAGGCACGCGAGGGGGACTGTTCTTCGACATCAGCCCCAAGTACATGATCTTCCTCCTGCCTTTCCTGATGGAGGACTGGGACCAAGCGTTGCGCCTGATCAGCAGCGACTTCACCGCCGGTGTCAATGCGGAGGGCCGACGCTCCGGATATCACGTGCCCGCATGCGGCATTTCGCAAGGCTTCCGCTCCCACACCACGAGCGTCAGGCCGATTCGTGGGCCGGAAGACTTCAAGGGTCTCAAGCTCCGCGTGCCGCCCCAAGAGCCAAACGTGCTCGTAGCCGCGATTCTTGGAGCGATTCCCCAGGAGATTCCGTTCAGCGAGGTTTACCAAGCAGCCCGGACGGGCGTGATCGACGGCCAGGAGAACGCCGCTTCGAACATCTGGGAAACCCGTGTTCACGAGGTGCAGAAATACCTCAGCATCTCCAACTACATGGCGGGGCCGGATCCGTTCATCGTGAACCTCGCTTGGTACGATGCCCTGCCCTCGGACCTCCAGGTCGTCTTCGACGCAGCGGCCCGGGACACGATCGCCTATAGCGACCAGATGAATCGCGAAAGCGAGCAGGTGTACATCGAGAAACTCTCCGACGTGCTTGAAACAAACTGGATCGAGGGGGAAGCCTTGGTCCGGCTACGGGAGGCCGTCGAGCCTGTCTATGGAATGCTGGTTTCGAAGGGGTATTTCACGTGGGAAGACATCGAAGCGGCACGCAGGGCCGCAAGAGGTGAGTAGCCGCCATGGGGATTGAGGAATTCGAGCGGCGCCTCACGGCTGCACTGGAAGCCGCGCTCGCCGCCGGGTTGCTCGGCGTGTTCCTGACCATCGTAGTGCTGGTGACGATGCGCTATATCTTTCAGTCAGGTCTCGTCGGCGCCAACGAAGTCGCAACAGTCGCTTTCGTCTATCTCTCGTCTGTCGGCACGGCAGTCGCCATCGGCAGGCAGGAGCACATTCGCGTCGACCTGCTGTCCAGGAAGCTCGATGCGCGAGGCAAGAAGGCTCTGGAAATCACCTCTCTCGCTCTTGTGGGCCTGCTCAATGTCGTGGTGCTCGCGTACAGCCTGACCTGGATCGCGACGACAGGGCACACTCCCATGCCCGCCTCCCAGATCCCCCGATTCGTGGCTCAAGCGAGCATTCCTTTGGGATGCGGCCTGGCTGCTCTGTATTGCGGCACGAGGATGATCGCCATTGTGCGCGAGGAGCCGGGCTCTTGATCCTGCTGCTCCTAGTCAGCCTGCTCGCGCTCATCGCAATAGGCATTCCAATCGCTTACTCGCTGGGCGTTTCGGTCCTGCTGTATATCGCTCTGAGCGACCCGCAACTGATTCTCGTGCTTCCCCTGCGTCTCTTCGCCGGATTCGACTCGTACGCTCTGATGAGCCTCCCGCTGTTCATTCTCATGGGCCAAGTCATGAACTCGGCGGAGATCACGTCGCGGCTCATCGACTTCAGCATGCTATTGGCCGGCCGCCTTCGGAACGGCCTAGGCCTGGTCAACGTCCTTGCAAGCATGCTGTTCGGCGGGATCTCGGGATCCTCTGCTTCGGACACCGCCTCGATCGGCTCGGTCCTGATTCCCGAAATGGAGAAGCGCGGATATCGCAAGGAGGTGGCTGCTGGGATCACGGTGGCCTCCTCAACGATGGGGATGGTGATCCCCCCAAGCATCCCGATGGTGCTCTACGCAGTCGTCGCCCAGCAATCCGTGGGCAAGCTTTTTCTTGGCGGCGTGTTTCCCGGAATCATGGTCGGGTTCATGCAAATGGGCTTGGTTCAAATGCTGGTGCGCAGCCGCATCGAGCGGGACAAGGAACCGGTGACGTTCGCTTCGGCGATGGCCCGCACGGTCCGATCGCTGCCGGTCTTGCTGATGCCCGTGGTCATCGTCGGGTCCGTGGTGTTCGGAATCGCAACAGCCACGGAATCGGCCGCGCTGGGCGTGCTCTACGCAGCCTTAGCGGGATTCATCCTGACGCGGGCGCTGAAGATTCAGGCGTTCTGGGAGTGCCTCCGTTCCACGACGTTGACTAGCGCCAAGATCATGATTGTCATCGCGCTCTCCCAAGCCTACATTTGGATCCTGGCGCTGGAGCGCGTGCCCGACGCGATCGCCGGATTCGTGGTGGACCTGGGACTGGGAGCGACAGGCACGCTTCTGCTTGTTGACCTCATCATCCTCTCTGCGGGAACCGTGATCGACGTGAGCCCAGCGATCCTGCTGCTGACCCCGGTCTTTGCCCCCGCCCTCCAAGACCTCGGGGTGTCGCCGATCCTCTTCGGCGTGTTGCTTGTGTCCGGGCTGGCAGTGGGCGCGTGCACGCCGCCGGTCGGGACGTGCCTGAATGTCTGCGCGGCCGTCGCAAATCTCGAGATCGGGAAAATATTCCGAGGAGCGGCACCATTCCTTGCGGCAAATGCGGCAACGCTCGCGTTGACGACAATCTTTCCCGAAATTGCTCTTTGGCTTCCCGAAAGGTTGATGCCCTAGGGCCAGGTCCAGGTAGCGCATCGGCTGAGTCCGTCGTCGGCGCGAGGATGACACAACCCGATGAGCTGGGATATCTGCTGCGCGGGCGAGTTTCGAGGGTGGGGGCCAGCGGTTCTTCAAAGGATGAAGCGGTCGGCCCTGGCCGCGCCACGACACGGTCGGGATCTGCGGCGCGGTTCCTTCGCGCTGGCCTGGCAATAACGGCTGTGCGGACTCTGCCGATCGATCTCCGATACACTCCTTGACCAAGGGGCATGCAAGTGTTTCTGGGATGCATGCAAACGCACGCGCGGTCGAGCCAGGGCCGATTGCCATGGCTCTTGGTGAGCCTCGTGCTCGCGGCAACCGGAACAGTCCCTGCAGCGGAGGAGCTCCACGTGCTCCGAAGCCCTCGCCAAAGCGGCGAGACATCCGTCCGCGTTTTCACTCCTGACGGGGGCGCCGTCGACCCGCCCCTGAAGACGCTGTACGTGCTTCCGGTCGAGGCTGGCACTGAAACGCGATGGGGCGACCCCGCCGAAGAAATACGGCGGCTGCAACTAGCGGACCGGCATCGCCTCGTCGTCGTGCTGCCGACATTCTCGGCGCTGCCGTGGTACAGCGATCACCCATCGGACGCCACCCTGCAGCAGGAACGCTACCTGCTCGAGGACGTGCTGCCACTGGTCGAGCGCTCCTATTCAGTTGACACCGGGCCTGACGGGCGCTTGCTGGTCGGATTCTCGAAATCGGGTTGGGGCGCCTGGTCGCTGCTGCTACGACACCCGAACATCTTCGCCAAGGCGGCGGCATGGGACGCTCCCTTGATGCAAGGCGCACCGGACAAATTCGGAATGGCGCCCATCTTCGGCAGTCAAGACAACTTCGAGCTGTATCGAATCACACGGTTGGTCCAAGCTCGCAAAGCCATGCTTGGGCCGCGCTGCCGCTTGGTCCTGACCGGTTACGCAGGCGCATTTCGAGCGCACCACGTCGCCATGCACCAGTTGCTCGATAAATTGGCGATTCCTCACGCTTACCGGGACGGGCCCCAGCGCAATCATCATTGGCAGTCAGGATGGCTAGAGGAGTCGGTCGCTATCCTGGCGACAGATTGCGACACCGCGAATTCCCGCGATTCCGGTGCGAAGCGCCAATAGACCAGCGGGAGGCGCTTCGGTCAGTGACGACGTCTTTCGGTGTTCCCGGCGTACGGTCCCTGAATCTCGATGGGCTCGCTTCGACCGATCCTTGTTCAAGAGAGGCCTTGGCCGCGCCGTCGGTTGACCACCGGACCTGCGGGCACTGCCTCTTCGATGCCATTGCGCCGTCTTCAGGCGACTCGAGCTCCAAGGCCGAACGGCGTGGCGATAGCAAAGCAGCAACTGGCCCATTCCGTCACGGCTCGCAGTTGCTCAAGGCTAGTTGACTCGATAGGCCACGATGTTGTGAGCAGGCAACCTGTATTTGGACTCGATGTAGCAGCCGCTCCGCTCCACATGGGCGGCTAGCTCCCTTAGCGTCATCAGTTCGCGATATCCGAAGTTCAATTCCTCGGAGAACGCGCGATAAAACATGCGCACTGCGAGCCGATCCCTGGGGCAGGCGCAAATCTGCAAACCCTGCGGGCTCAGAAAGCTCCGGAATAATGAAATCAGCGCTTGCTTGCCGGAATCGTCATAGTGCTCGATCAAGCCCCAGTCGATGCCCACATCGAACGAGCCCGACACTTTCAGCTGAAAGAAGTCTTCCCGGGCGTACTCGCTCTGCGCCGGATTCCGGTCGATATCGATCCACCGCTGGCTGCTTCCGCGAGGCGCACGTACTCGGACGGTTCTGGGTGACCGCAAGAAGCGCTGGTATGCCATCGGATCGTTGTCGACGAGCAACACCCTCCCCCTGTCGCCGAAGAGCGCCTGCAGGATCGCCGCCTCCCAGCCGGCCTCGGCTCCGAAGTGCACAATGCTCGGGTTCCGGGGCAGCTTCAGCTTAGAGAAGACACGGAGCTTACCCTCGAAGTCGAGAATCGCGCTGCTCCGGTTCTGCTGGAAAGCCAGGCAAAGACGTAAGAGACGCCGCGCAAGGGAGCAGTCCACGTTCCTGTTCACGTCCTGCCAGTCCGTGTCGAGCAGTCGCTCGAAGCTGGAATTGAAGCGAGACCAGTCCACTTCCCCTGTCGTGCCGGGGTCCGTGACGTTCGCGCGATCAAACTCACGCGAAAGGGGCAGCGCGAGGCGCATGCCGGTACAGTAGCACCGAGGCCGTCCGAATGAGTTCCGGAAGATTCGACATCGGAGCGGTGCGGGCAGTCAGCTGGGACGTGGATGGCACCCTGTACTCCACACGTCGACTAGCCGCTCGATTCTGGATCGCAGTACTGGCAGCCCCCCTTCGGGGCGAGGCGAGTTCCTCCTGGCGAGCCATGGCAGAGATGCGTCGGTTCAGAAGGCGAATGGAACGGGTGCGAACCGAAGGCGGGCGTCTGGAGCCTGATGACGCAGGGATCGAGCAGCGGCTTGCGCTCGAGCGGCTTTGGCTGTCGCCCGCGATCGCGGCGGTAGGAGCGCGCCCCGGAGTCTCCTCGGCGTTGCGCTTCTTCGGAACGCGATTGGAAGCGCAAGTCGCTCTCTCCGACTTCGAATCCGCTCACAAGCTCGCCAGCCTCGGCCTGACGGACCACTTCGACGCCGTGTACTCGGGAGAGCGTCTCGGACATCTCAAGCCCAGCCCCGAACCCTTCAAGCGGGTACTGCGGGATCTCGACCTGCCACCCGAGCGCCTATTGCACATCGGGGACCGCTCGGAAACCGACGGGACCGGGGCGAAGGCCGCAGGCTGCAGGGTCCTGGTGCTGGGCCGGGACTTCCGTACATTCGCGGAACTCGAGGCAATGCTAGCTGCAAGAACACCTGGTGAGAGCGCAGCCTTGCGTTGACAGCGCCAGCGCCGGTTGCCGCAACAGAGGCTGCAAGACGTCCCCAAGACGAGGGCCAGGCGGCTCAATCCCCTTTGGAAGACTCCCATAGGCGGGGATAGAGCGGCAAGAACTTGAACTGGGAATCCAGTCCCGCGGCACTCCCGTCTGGCAGTCGCTCGCGAAGGTCGGACAATTCGAGCCGCTCAAGCCGCGCCCTGCCCAGCCTTCCGCTGCTCCGCTTGGCGCGATACTCGTGATTCACCTCGCACAGCAATGCATCGAACCGCTCCGCCAGCCCGGGCGCAGGGCCAGGGCCCCTCCGGGTGGGATGCACAACGACCAGCCGATAGTGCGGCAAGCCGTCGGTGGGTTGCTGCGACGGGAAACATGTCAGCGCGTGGTCGTCCGATAGATCGAGGAACGACTCACGGAGCCGCTCGAACGCCAGGGATGCCTGCTCGCCGGTCAGCTTCTCCCCGGTGAACGAGTACCCGAGGTTTCGGCGACGCAGGAAGCGGAGGTCCGGCAGGCCGCCTATGAATCGCTCGACCTTGAACACGTCGTCCGTGCAGTATCGCCGCAAGCCATGCGCGTCGCTGACAACGAGTTCATAAGCGGAGCCGGGCGAGAGCTGCCACAGGGCCAGGAGTCGGCCCGGCTCTCGGGGAGCGTCAGCCTCCAAGAACTCGCAATAGACGCCAGGGGCCATGGGCAGAAACGCCACGTCGCGGAGACGGAAGTCTGGGATCGTCTCGATCGTCTCGGTGGACATGGAGTACATCGGAACTAGGCGGAAGCGAGGGGCCGGCAGGCGCTTCGCGAGTCGATCGAGGAACGGCGCGACATACCCGCCGGTCCAGCAGACATAGACCCGTGCTGCCGGAGCCCATGCGGTGATCGGCAGGCTAGTTGGGCTGGCAGCGATCCTCGCGAGACGCTCGCGATGCCCTCTCGAGGCCAAGCGACGCGTCACGGCACGTGCGGGAGCACCCACCCTATCCAGATTCCGCACGCAGTCGCGGACCAATGCGCTACATCGCTGCCAGTCGTCATCCAACTCGTCGAAGAACACCGACATGGTGGACGGGTTGGTGCTGTAAAGCACTCCAGGATTCGAAAGTGCCAGCACCCATAGCCGCACGGCCGCGACGCCGTAGCTGTCCTTGAGTTGGCGCAGCGGCGGCCAGGCTTGGATGCGATACGGGGCCTGCAGCGTCGCCAAGTAGGACGGGCGGCCCCGCTCGCTCAAGAGCAGGCTGCTCAGTGAATCGCCCTCTTCGACAGGACCGAACACATACAGGCTCGTACGACGTACACCCAGCATCCAGAAGGCCCGCATGAACGAGTCGATGAAGACCCAACGCACCGCGGCGATCCGACCGCGCGTGTAGGTAAGCAGCTTCGGAGCGCCGCTCGTGCCTGACGTGCGCGCAATTCGCGTCGACCCGTCCTCTGAACTGGCCAACGCCGGGTTGACCTGGGGCACCGCCCTCGTCAGCGGTGTCTCGGGCTGAACCCGGAGTCGGCGGCCCAGACTCGACCGCGAGCGCTCGTGGTTCCGCACCCTTGCCCTGTGCAAAACCTCCGCTATGGCACCGGCCTTCCGCAAAGCGACGCCGATCAAGAACCGGAAGCCGTCATTCAACGCGCCGCGCATCACAGTTCTCGCGCCGCCACCTCAACAGTCCGCAAGTACCGGTCGCGGATGGAACCGATGTCGTCCGGTCGCAGCAAGGCCGGGTCGTACGTAATTGTCATCCAAGTGCGGTCGAGGCGAGTCACGGCCACGAGCATCAGGGCGTGGCGCCGGTGCATCGCGCCCAAGACGCTGAGCTTCCGCAAGCTGCCGAACACCGAGTCGCCGTGCCCTGGCCATCTCTGGACGTGGCTGAACGCCGCGGTGCCCATGTCCGCCCAAGGGCGGTTCAAGTACCCGCGGACGAGCGGTGCGCCCATCCGCAATGGCAGCCCTGTCAGGTGCGTGCGCTGCGGCACGACCCATTCTCCGCGCTTTCGCGCCCGGGTGACCTGTGATCGAACGGCGCGGCACTTCTCTCCCAGGCCCAAGTCGTCGGGATAGTCCCTGCGCACGCGAATTCGGCTCGAGGCGTTGCCGAAGCCCGCGAACGGGTCGCGGCGGATATTGACAGGCAGCCAGATGCCGACCTTGCGCTGACCTTCGCCGTGCATGCAGTTCCACTCGTGCAGCGTCTCCAACGCGGCAACCGCCAGGACATCGTTGAAGGTGAATCCGCACTTCGCCCTGGAAAGCCCCGACAGAGAACCGGTTGGCAGTGAGAACGTCGTCCAGCACCTCTCCCCGGAGGGCTCTCCCGGGCGCGTCCATAGCGGGCCGCACCTCTCCCAGGTCGGGTTCCTCTTGGCGCCGGGCGGTGCGTGGGCAAGAGCGGGGGACACCACCCGCGCCGGCTGCTCGCACGGCGGGTCCAGGTCGGCGGCCACCCGTAGCTGATGTCGAATCCACATCAGGCCGCTGAGCAGGTCCGCAGCGCAGTGGTGGATCCTCGTGATCAGAGATCCTCCTCCGGACCGCTCGTCCGTGACCCATATCTGGCGGAGCGGCGGTCCCGCCGCGAGATCGAACGGAGTTCTGACGAACCGCTCGAGGTGACTTGTGCCGTCCGCATCGCGAACCACCTCGAAAGCGGTCTCGCACAATGCCGCATCCAGCGGCGACCAACAATCGCCGACGACGCTACAGCCGGTGGAAGAGTAGAGGTTCCGTGCGCTGCGCGCCCCCCGTGCGAGGGCGTCCGCGTCCAGGTCACGCTCGAATTGAAGGAACAGCGCGAAGTCGAGCGGCCGCTCCTTGCAGTCCATCAACAGGCAGACAAGGTCAAGTGTGCTGAGAGGTGGGCTGGACATCGGAACCTGGCGACGATTCGTCGATATGGATGTCGCGCCTAGGAATCAGCGCGGTTGCCGTCGACGGGTCTTGCTCAACAAACTGCAGCAACTCAATCCAAGACAAATGCGGACGCATGTGGTGCGTGCGGTGCATCGACAAGCCGCACGAGAACCAATACATGAGCCGACCGTAGTAGTTGTGGGAGCGCGATTCGGCGCTTCCAGTCGAGAATCCCTCGTGCGTCTTGAATGCGAACGGATACCAGAGCAGCAGAGAGACAATCACCAGCACCGGAAGCATGCCGAAGACCAGCCTCGTGGCGCCAACCTGGAGGAAGACTAGTAGGTACACCACCGCAATTCCCGCATAGTTGAAGAGCAGTTCAAAGATATGAGAGGTGTCAACGCGGCGCCGGTTCCGCAACCAGAAGAACCAGTGGTGCGGCATCGCAACCGCCCGGAGCGGCAGTTCCCATTCGCGGTTCGCACGCGGCTTGACGAAATGGTCGGGATCCTGGCTGCCCTCGTTCGTGAATCGGTGGTGCAGGAGATGTGTCTTCCGGAAGTTCGTGAACGGCACCATGCAGGGAACCAAGGCAAGACGCCCCCACCAGAGATTGGCCGCACGCGTCCGTCCGAGCAGCCCGTGGGTGCCCTCGTGGGCCATCACAGTGCCGACGAATGCCAGATAGGAGCGAAGCAGGACGTCGGCAGCATAGGCCCAGCTGTTGCTTGGCACGATGAGGAGACAGCCCAGGCTGCCCGCGACGACCGCGCAGATCACGCACCTGCTCCACAAATGCACTCGATCGCGCCTCCACAGCCTCGCACGCGGCCTGGCAGGACGAGAATCGCGGTGTAGCGAACGAGCGTTCATCTTGGTCGAGCCTACTGTTTGACGGATGAGTCCCGCGAAGGTTGCGATCATCCGCGGATTGTCGGGGTGCGTACCGACCGGCAGTTCTCGACGACCCGGCGGGCAATCCCGGGCGACCACCGCTTGCAGTGTAGGGATCGAATCGTCCGGCTCCCGTCGAGCGCCCTGCTATACCTCGCGATCGACTGCGCGCGATGGACCGAGAATCACTGGGCGGAATTTCATCCGCCAAGATCAGCCAAACGTAGCCATACCAGGCAGGTAGCGGCCCTTCAACCTGCCAATTTGCTGGCGGCAAATTTGGCCGGATCGATGGCGATCAGGTCGAAAGTCCTTTGTTGCAGCAGCGTTGGCCTGGCGAACAGCGGGAACAAGTGATCCGGGGCGTCGGGCAGCGTCCTCTCGTTCAACGTGAGCGTCCGGAGACGGGCCAGCTGCGTCTTGAGGCTATGTCCCGGGGAGCAAATCGGGTGTTTGCATGCTGGCCGTGTTGGCCTGCGCGCTCTCGCCGGACTGCGCCTTCTCCACTGGCGAGTCCCGCCGATTGCGTGCCGCCTCCCCGTCCTGCTCCTCGAACAGCAGCGGAGCCAGCCGCCGCGAAGGGTGCCACTCCACGTAGTACGCCAGCATGCACAGCAGCACCTGCCCGCGCACTTGCTGGTCGCTGTAGACGGGATAACGGGAACACGGCCAGGCACAGGTCGCCCGTGGACGAGTCGAGGACGTACACGGTCGCGTCCAACTCCAGACTGAGGTCTTCGTCGGCGTAGAGAGCCCGGGCGCGGGCGATCAGGCGCTGAGCCAGGTCGGCATTCATCTGCCCGGAGCGGCGCTCGTTGGCGCGAGCCAGCGTCGAGACATGGATCGGAGTGGTGAAGCCGGCATGGTAGAGCTTGGCCGGAACGGCCCTCAGGCAAGCGGTCAGGGCCCGCAAGCTCTTGCGCCCGGTCAACTGGGAAAAGGCCCTGGCGCGGAACTGCTGGGCGCAGTTCAGGCTCCGCACGCGGAGATCGCCATCGTAGCAAGCAACGACCCGGAGAATCGTGGGGTTCCGGAGTCGTTCGATCGCAAGCCCGCGGAGATCGAGCCCGCTCGAACACGCCCCGGAGAATTCAAGCCCCGGACACCCGCAATCTCTCGCAAGTAGTTGAATAATTGTGGCTTACAGGTCAAACTCGCGAACTCAACGCGACACTAGTGGCTGTCGGTGATATGGTGATATTGCGCTGTCTGGGGCTCAACCGGCTGGCCAAAGACTTTGGCCTCGCCTTCAACATGCACTCCATCCAGCAGTTCTCGCAGCGGTTCTCAGACGATCTGGAGACGATCCGGGAAGTGGGTTTCGAGATAGAGATCCAGCAGGGGCGCTCCAACATGCGCACGTACGACATTCGCTGGGTTGCAAACCAACAATCCGATGTTGCGGTAAGACGTGAGCACTGAAAGGGGCTAGAGGGCTCCGTTTCGGGCTTGTCCCGGGAAGCGAAACACGCCGGGCAGAGCTGCGTGTTACGGCTTCACGAACGTACCATGCAGTCCAAGTGGCAGCGGATAGGGTAAGATCCCTTGCCATACTGGGCCGTCGGCGAGGCGCATGGCTTCGAATATGTTGAGTCCCGTAACGCGGCGTCGGACGTCGAGAAACGGTCCGAGGAGCCAGCCGTCACCCTCGTCCTCACGGCGCGGCACGAATACGTGCTCCTCGGGAATCTGGTGCCCCGGGTATGACCAGCCGTCGACCGTGCCACTGTCGGGCTCAAGACGGGCAACCCGTCGGAACGGCCAGTCTCCTTCCGCGTCCGAGCCGGTGAGCGCGAAGACCATTCGATGTCGCAGCCCGGTGCGACGCTCATCGATGCGAGGGAACTCGGTCGCCCCCTGCTCCATGTGGTCGATCTCGACAGCTCCGTTCGGCCTGAGAACGACATGACGGTAGCTTGGGAAGGTGGAGGGGAACTGCCACTCTCCACGCATGACCGCGTGGAATTCATTGAGGAGAAACTCCGGATTGGGCGCCTGGCATAGATCGAGGCGGATCGTACCGTCCCCCTCCTCCCAACCGTTGCCGTGGTGGAAATGGAAGCCCGGGGGCAGTTCGTAGCGACGCGCCAGCTCTAACGAGTCCTTTTCGACCGTCAGCACTCTGGTCCCGAGATCGGGGCGCCAGGCGTGAGCGTCGAGAAAACTCACGCGACCGGCTGAAAAACGGTTCGGCTCGAGCACGAATGGAGTCAGCAACAAGACGAGATGGCGCGCCGTCACGACAAAGTCGTGCACCATCCCCAATGGTGCTATGGGCACGATGTTGGCCTTGATAAGGTGGCCAGTCCGGGCGATGCGGTAGAACAACAGGCTGGGCCGTGGCACCGGCGAGAATCCGATGTTCCACAGCGTACCGTTTGGCTCGACCTTTGGGTGCGCCGAGAACGGTGAGCCGGTAAGTTCCGGACTCCAGTCGATGAACTGCCCAGCGGCGAGCGTTACCGGATCGACCGACAGCGCTGAACCACCCTCCCACAACGCCATGAGGTCCCCGGCGTGAGCAAGCATAGAGGTATTGCTGACATTCATGTCGTCGGGCCGAAGAATCCGTGTTGACTTTGGGGGAAGGGTGGCGAAAGCGGGCAGGATGCGTCTGCCCGCTCGCGTCTCGCGACTGCGTTTCGGCGTATCCAGAATGCGGGCGCGATGAGACACGCCTGCTCCGGTGAAGGTGAAAGCCTGCACCATGCCGTCACCATCAAACCAGTGGCCGTATCGGTGGCCGAAGCGCTCGTGTTCGGCCGGGCCGTTTCGCCAAAAAGTTCCTGTCAGGTCATGCGGCAGGTACCCGCTCCGTGTCATCATGGGAGCCGCGAATTGTTCGCCGCGAGCAGACGCGAAGCCAATCAGTCTCGGTTCGTGGGACAGCGCAGTGGCGAAGTCTTCGGTGTTTCCGAGCGCCGCGCTCGTGGCGAGCGTAACCGGGAGGCCACCGATAGCGCGTAGCACATCGCGGCGGGACAACATGTCCTTCATCGCGTAAAAAGAGAGGACGGCGATTGTCCTCTTATCCGCACGGTAATTGAGGGGTCGACATCATCCGCGCTGACCGTCACAACAGCCCTTCCGAAACTGGCCGGTCCCATGAAGCCACGCACATTGTTGGAAAATCCGTAGGGCTCCGTCGGAATGCCAAGAACGGTCGTCCCCAACTTGCCGTCTCCATTTCGGTCGTGGTACGCTGCCACAGCGTAGTCGCCGGGCGGTAGATCGGTAAATACGAAACGCATCGATCCGGCAACGGCCCGGCGGAATGTCCCGACGACGACGCCGGCATCGTCGGGAAATTTGACGTCGTCCACACGCTGGTGCAGCGCGATGCGCATGTAACCCTTGGAATTCTGCAAGTTTTCGATACGAACCGCGAGGTCGGTTGCGCTCGCAGTGTTCACGGTGAGCAAAGCCAAGAGAGCAATGCTTACCGTTGCGTAAACGTTGGCAGGCATGGACATTCCACCTCCTTCATAGTTACTTTGCCGTCTAGTCTCGATTCAGCATTGGTCTCGTGATGCCTTCATGTCAATATGAAATTCGTGAGCTGACACGGAGGGTTTCGTCAGTTGCAAGAATCGTCATTCACGTATCGTGAAATGCTCAGTTCCCGGTCGCTTACGGGGCAAGCCATTGCGCTTGCGAGCGTCATCGCGCTCTTCGTCATCATCGGGCCATTTGGCACATACGATTCAATGACCCCACTTGGGCGCTTAGCCTATTGGGGGATGACGATGAGCGCCAATTGGCTCGTGTGCGGCAGTGTAATGATGCTAGCGCTTCTAAACGTGCCCACCAGCTCGCAGAGACGCTACGTGACAATAGTGATTACGGGTCTTGTGGCCGCCGTCCCTGGGACCGGCGTTGTGTATACCGCCGAATCGCTGTTCCGGCCAGGCTACGCTGCTGAAGGCTCATTACTGAAGATCTACCTTTCGGTAGCAGCGTTGATGCTGGTGATCGGTTGTACGGTTGCCGCTGCAGTCGCGCGACAGTGCCAAGATTTGAAGGGAAAGGGAGCCGCGGCCAGAGCGCCGGTGTGGCCACTGATTCTACGGTACGCTTTCTTGACCGCCTACCCCTAGAGCTCGGCCTGCCCGGCCGAGATCTAATCTATATCAAGATGGCCGACCACTATGTCCAGGCGTTCACGACCGCCGGTTCTACGCTGGTGCTGATGCGCTTTGCCGACGCAATCGCCGAACTAGAAGGGGCCAACGGACTGAGGGTGCACCGCTCCTATTGGGTTGTGGGCGACCATGTGGTCGAGACGATGCGCGACAACGGCCGCACGATACTCCGCCTGACGGGGGGCCACAGGGTGCCGGTCAGCCGCAGCTATCTTGCCGACGTCCGGGCCGCCGGTCTAGTATGAATGTCACCAGTTCCTCACGGGCCAACGCGCGGCACTAAAGTGTTGCCGAAACTCCGGCGTGCCGACAAAATGCTCCCAGGACTAAGCTGTAGACGAAAGTGAGGCCGACGCCGGAGGTGTCGCGCGGGAAGCCAACCTGAAAGTGCAACCCGGTAAAAGCGGTCGGCTCGGCCTGGCGCAGAGCCTCCGGCGGCTACCGTTCTACCAAGTAAGTCCCGGACTCACGGGCCAACGCGCGGCACTAGCGAGAACGCGATTCGCGGGTGGCACGACGCCCCGATACGCGGCCTCTTCGAGCACCGCGTTCGCCAGCGAGAACGCGATTCGCGGGTGGCACGAGGAGCCAGAGCCACCAGTCCGGGGACGACCGTTGCGACAAGATCATACAGATTTGGCTGCGTCGGCGCATACCAAACCCGTAGGACGCGCCTTGTCGCCATTTGCGTCGATCCAGCCACTGTAGAGGTCCCTGTCGTAGGCGACCGCAGAAGTGGACGACCTGGACCGGGTCGGCGCTCCGGCCGCCAGGGCCTTCTCTGCCTCGACCTTCGAAGCGAAGGTTCGTCCCGCGAGCTCGCCTCGGTGGCAGTGGTATTCGCCTCGTTTCCGGTCGTTGTGGCAGCCGAGGCTGTCGAGTCCTCCCCCATGTTCATGAGCGAACTCGACGGCGGCGACGGTCAGGAAAGAAACAACCAGCGGTAGAAGCACGACCCGATACGGCCTCATCACGATCCCTCCGATCTTCGCCTTCCTATTCCAACGTTCATAAACCCCCGTAGTTGCGTCTGACCTAGGTGACAGTCCGCCGATGATGCCTGCCGGACCCTTTCACCAGGACCTTCACAGGCATACCTGTAACCACATTATCATGAGTTATATCAACATGTTATATCTCGTTAGTGAAAGGTTTTCAGAAAGTCTCCTCCCCCTATAGCGTTGAAAAACACATAGGGTATCGCGGACGAACTGCAGGCCAAAAGAAACGCTGCCTCAAACGTGGACATATCTTCTCTACTACCTTTCACCCTCTAACCAAGACATAACCAATCGTTGCAATGAGACGTAGCCCCGGAGACGCCGCCGAAGCGACGCCTCCGAGTGCTGTGGTACGTGGTTAGAAGTGGAACTTCAGTCCGAGCTGGATCTGCCGCTCAATACTCCGCGTGCTGAAGATCCGCCCGAAATTCGGGCTGTCAAGCTGCGCCGTGGGACGGTTCCATGTCGGGGAGTTGGTGGCATTGAACATTTCGACCCGTAGCTCGATAATCTTGTTCTCCTTAAAGCGGAACTTCCGGAAGATCGAGAGATCCAAATTCCCAAAACCGTCTCCCTGAAGCGCGTGGCGCTCCATGTCGCCGAACGTGAAAGGCGCCGGAACGTCGAACGCAGAAGCATTAAGCCACCGGTCGGGACTGGCGTTGGACGCTCGGGCCTCTCCCACTACGTTGGCGCGCAAGTACCCTCCGTTGATGTTATTGGATCCCGCGTTGCCCGTATTGGCAAGATCCCCGGAAACACCGACGTGATAATTCTGCCCGGAAGCGAACTGCATGATGCCGTTGAGCTGCCACGGTCCCAGAATGTGGTCCAGGACTTTGTTACCGGTTTGGAACTTGGCGCCGGGTCCAGTAGGTATTTCGTAGACCCAGCTCGTCGTGAAGACGTGGGGCATGTTAAACGCCGAGGGACCCCAGTTCTCGTTCCACCGATTCGGATCCTGCGGATTGCAGCCGTCCTCGTTGAACCAACCCGAACAGTGGTCGTTCGACTCGCTCCAGGTATAAGACACCAAGTACGACAAGCCCGACGTGTGTCTGCGCCTGAGTTGGAATTGGAAGGAGTTGTATTTGGATCGGCCCCAGCTTCTGTCGAAGAAGCTGGGTGTGATGTGCGGAAACGGCCGTCTCAGAGACGAATCGCCGGGGCCGGCTTCGAGGGCGGTATTGTACATGCCCCCGACGCGCAGATTGATTCCCGTCGATCCAACGTAGGCAAGGTCTACCAGGGTGCCCTCCGTGAGCTCATACTGAAAGCTCAAGTTGTACTGCTGCGAATAGGGAATCTTCAGCGCGGGGTCGTAGTACCAAGTGACCTCGTTGAACGGGGTGGGCTTGGGGAAAACGGGGTTATCGCCCAGGTCCAGCGGATCTTGCGCCGTAACCTTGGGCGTCGGCAGCGCAGAACTGGGGAGATTCAGATTTGGCTGCTGAATCAGACCGACCGACGGCCATGTGCCAACGACGCCCATGTTGGCTTGGATGTTTCCGGCCCATGTCATAGACAATACCGTAAGCAGCTCTGAACGCCGTCTTATCAGTGATCCGGTAAGCAAGCCCAAAGCGGCCTTGCCAGTTCCACGGTCTGTCGTTGCTGGGCTTTTGGTTCGGAGACAATACCACGCCGTCGGGGAGCGTTCCCCCCGGTATGCATGGCGCTCCACCCAGGTCCTCGCACGAGCCCACAGGAATCTGCAACTCGTAGCGGCCGAGTATTAGGTTCAGATTACCCACCTTGTTGTTGTTGTACTGGTCGCTGCCGTAGTGGCCGAAAATCGTCGCGTCATTTCGAACCCCTAGATTGATCGTCAAGCGAGGCGTTACCTTCCACGTGTCTTGGAGATAGAACCCATACACCCGGTGGCCGACGACCTGCTCGATATTCCCTCGCCGCCTTCCAACGGCGGGAACGCTCAACAGGTACGAAGCCAGGCCACTGCCGGTGTTGCCGGGGTTCGAGGGATCGCTGGTCTGCAAGGCGCTGAAGGTGACGCCCCCACCGAAGCCCGGACCGAAGTATCCGTTGGTATTCCAATTCCCTCCCGCCTTCAAGGTGTGATTGCCGACGATTTTGGAGTAGTTGCTGCGGACCTGATAGACATCCGCCATGTCCCGCAAGCTAATACCCGACCCGCTGCCGGCAAAGCCAGGGATTCCCACGCTCGGCGCGTAGCAGCCGTCCGATAGAATCTCTTCGGGCCACTGACAGGCGAAGCCTTGTGCAAATTGGCCAATGGCCACCAACTCCGCGTTGGCCTTCCCTTCATAGAAGTTCTCGCTCCCTTGCCTCAGCTTGACCCGGCCAAAGGAAACCTGGAACACCGAGGTCGGGCTGGGAGCCCAGGTGTAGTTGGTACCAAGGTTCCAGGAATCCAGAATGCCGACGTTTACTTTCCCCTCAACCCCTCCGCTGTTGGTTGTCGGTTGCTCCCCGTTGCCGTAGCGGAACCAGAAGAATTGGTTATCCGTGATGCGGTGGTCGATTTTAAAGGGCCTTGTATCGATTGCGTTCTGTCCAGCCACGCCGATGTCCTTGGCCGTCGGCCAGATGGCTTGGGCATAACCCACCATCCCGGAGTTGAGCCGGGATTGGGGAATGATGTTGTTCGCGAACGCGGTCCTCGTAAAGATACCGGGATTGTTGGGGTCTTCGACCGTCGAGAAGGGGTCGAAGATCTGCTGCGCTTCGCCGCTCAGGTCACCACTCAACTCGGCCGACGTGGGCACCAAGGACCGTCTCTCGGCAGGCCTCCTGCGACGGAACCACTGGCCGGATGTGAAGAAAAACGTCCTGTTCTTGACGATCGGACCGCCCCCGGCGCCACCCCACGTATTCTGGCGGAGCGGAGTCACTTCCTGAACGAAGGGGTTGCGAGCGTCGAACGCGTCATTGCGCAGGAACCAAAAACCGGTTCCATGAAACTCGTTCGTGCCGGACTTGCTGACGATGTTGATGATGCCGCCTCGGACTTGGCCATACTCGGCCAGATCATTGTGGGACTGGACCTTGAATTCTTGAATGGCTTCGATGATGGGCGGTAGCGCATAGGTGCTGGTGAACGCGCCCTGGTTCGTGAGACCGTCCAGCATGAAGAAGTTGCTGCGGTTCGACTGGCCATTGATGGCCGGGAACGAGAACGCGCCGGCGTTGGTTCGAGCACCGAACCCGCCCGCGTTTTGGGCCGTGCTGACCGGGGCAACGCCCGGGGTCAGCGTGAGCAACTGGGTAAAGTTACGCCCATTCAGGGGCAGGTCCATCACCGCTTGCTCTTGGACCACGGCGCCCATCTCGGCGCTCGATCCCTGGATCAACTGGGCACTCGCCGAGACTTCGACGGTCTCGGAAACCGAACCGACTTCCAACGCGAAGTCTTGAACAAGGGTCTGGTTTACCTCGAGTTGTACCGTGGAAATAGCTGTCTGCTGGAACCCTTCCTGCAGCACGGTGATTTGGTAGAATCCCGGCACCGAGTATGCGCCCACGTCCGGCATGTTGCTGCGCCCACGGTATTCTGAACCACTCCCGTGGCCAAATTTGTAACCTCGATTGCTGCGCCAGGAATAACGGCACCGGTCGGATCGGATACGTGCCCGGTTACGGCGGCCGTACCGCCGCCTTGGGCAAACACCGCGTTGCCGATAATTCCCGGCAGCAGCGCCAAGACGAAAACGGCAGCCAGGGACCGGGCTGCCTTGAATTGATTTCTCACATCAGATGCGGGTCGCACTATCGAAAACTCCTCTTTCGCAACTTGCTGACGGTTCCAAGCGTGAGGCGAAACAGCCAGCAAATTGAGCCGATTGTTTCACGCTAATTCTTGGTTGTCAAGCGGATTTACGAGGGAAGCATTTGGCTCGTTCACGGTGTGTCTAGGCTCCCCGATCAGTGAACCGTGGCCTGCGCCAGTCTATTCGATTTCGGAGTGAAACCTGACGTTTCCAATTCCCCGCGAGTAGGGGCACGGCGTGTGTAATTTCGTAGCTGTGCTGGATCGGCGGGGTCTGCACCGCGGTTCCGGTGATCGACCAACGAGGGGTTTAGTTCAGTCAGAGTCGGGGCCGGGGACGAGCGGATGCGCAGGCGGTGTCCAGGTCGAGGTAGGTGCTGACTGCGCCAGGATGGGATTCCACCAATGCGGCCAAGGCGGCGACCTCTTCCCCATGGCGGCCATACCTGGCACAGGCCGTTCCCATCTTCACTAGAACCTCAAGACTGTTCGGATCGGTTTCGAAGGCTTGTTCCAAATCACTGAGCGCTTAGCGGAGAATCGTTCCCGCTGGGTGTGAGGACTGTCGATTTCAAGAACGCCTGCGCGGACTGAGGCTGTAGCCGCTACGCGGCTTGAATCGGAACCTCCGCCGATGCGGGACCGCCACGCTCCAGGAGCCCGGATGCTCGGGCGCGGTGTGCCTCTACGGCGCTTGGATTCAGTCGCTCGGCCGCCTCCCGCAGTTGCCCGAGTTTGGCCAGCGCCAGCCCCGGGACTGAAGCGCGGCTCCCGATAACGTCGCGTCCAGTTCGATCGCGTTGCGGGAACCCTCGATCGTGCACTCGGTGAGGCCCCGTCCGGCGTGCTCGCCGCCTAGGACGTTCCCCAGTCCCTCGGACGGGTCCACCCCAAGCGCCGGCCTCAGGCTGGCCGGCGATTCGCACTTCGACTAGCGGTAGTTTACTGCGAAAAAATCAAATGCAACTGTAATACATTGATTACACAAGAGTTGCTTGGCGCCGTTCCGTATTACCCAACGGCGTCGTCAACTAGCTCGTCAATGCCGAGTTCCTCCGCCAGTCGCTGCTGCGCCAGGCTGCGCTTCGGTGCCACCGTGGCCACGCGGGGCGGCCCTTTCTCTCCCTGGCGCGGGTACAGCAACTCGAACTGCTGGATCTGACCCAGCTCCCGCTTCAATCCTTCCGCCGTCAGCCCGGGCCAGGCTCGCTCGGCCCGCTTGCTCGCTTCCTGCAGCCACCCCCAGCATGCAGTAGAAGGCATGCACCCGGATCTTGCTGTCGGTCCAGTGATGCATCGCCCCCCAGCCCAGCCACCCGCCTCCCTTCAGCCCCCGGAACACCTGCTCGACGCCCTCCTGCCGCGCATACGCCTGCACCACCTCCGCCGCGCTCCACTCCAGCCGGTTCGTCACCAGCGTCGTCCGCCCGAACCGCTCCGCGCACAGGCCCAGCCCCGCCGCCCCGTCCGCCGAGAACGTCAGCTGCCAGCCCTCCCCCTCCCGCCGCAGCTCGTAGCTCAGCGCCTCCGACACCCGGTTCGGCTCCAGCCAGCGCTCGATCCGCCCCCGCAGCCCCTGCTCGGTGTGCCGCGTGCCCGGCCGAGCCGCTTCCCGCGCCAGCCCCTGCAGCCGCTTCGTCGCCTTCGCCAGCGACGCGCTCCAGCTGTGCAGCTGCTCCGCCGCGAAGTTCGCCGAGTGCCGCACCACGCACAGCCGTTCCGCCCCGTGCACGAACGCCCGCTCGGCCCCCGCCCGCACCCCGCCTGCCTCCCCGCCCACCGCTTCGAGCTCCTCCGCCGGCCGCCGGCGCAACGGATCCGGCGCTTGGTTCCACGGCAGCGCCGCCACCCAGCCCAGCCCCTGCCGCTCCAGCTCCAGCGTGTTCGCCAGCGCCGCCGAGCCCTTGTCCATCACCAGCGTCACCGACTCGCGCGCGATCCCCGCCCCGTCCAGCAGCCGCGTGATGCGCTCCAGGGCCGCGGGCAGTTCCCCGCTGTCGCTGACGTCGCCCCGGTAGACGTGGTGGCACAGGCCGAGGCCGTGCTCGGCGTCCAGGGCGTAGCTGAGGCCGACCTGGCGCAGGTCGTTGCGTTTCTGCTGGTTGCGGCCGCGCGCGGCGAGGCTGCTGCGCTCGTTGGTCGTGGCGATCCAGGTGTGGAAGTTGGTCGTGTCGTAGGCCAGCACGCGCCGGCCGGCGAGGCCGTGGTCGCGGAAGGCGCAGAGCAGGGCGGCCTGGGCGCGCTCGAGGTCGTCGGCGGCGGGATGGAGATCCTCTTCGCTGTCCACGGCGATGGCGTCGAAGTGGTCCCAGAAGGCCTGGGAGGTGAAGCGCTTGGGGGAGAAGCCCCAGAGGCGGCGCAGGACGGTGCGCTGGTACCAGTCGGCGACAGCGGTCTTGGGGCCGGGGTCGCAGATGCGGTGGATGGCGGCGAGGAGGAGGTAGTGGGGGATGGAGGGACCCTTGCGGGGAGCGGGCCAGACGGAGAGCAAGGCATCGAAGGCGCCGGAGCGGAGGGCGACCTGCCAGAGAGCGCCGGGGAGGCCGAGGTCGAGGGCGGTGGCATCGAGCGGGACGGGGGCGGAGCGGGAGCGGACGATGTCGGCGACGCGGTCGGCGGTGCCGAGATAGGTTTGATGGACGATGCGAGGCTTGCCGTTGACGCGCTGGGAGGTCACGACCCAGTAGTAGGACTTGTTGCCGCTCTTCTTGGCCACGATGGACGCCATACAGAGTAATACTAGAACACAAGTGAAGGGGAAGTCAAGAAGGAAAAGGAATAAACATAGCCAATAAGGGCCCAGGCAATCTAGGAACTAGATGGGTAATACAGAATTGAACGGCGACCCAACAGCTAACCTGCTGAATCGAAATGGCTTAACGGACTGGCCAGCCGTGACCAATTCCAGAAACAGTAAACTACCGCTAGGCGAGCACGAACGCAGAGGGCTCGATTGCGAGCCCTTGACGGGGGCAGACATCCGACGTCGTGGCGGCGAGCCGGACGCTGCTATCCCGTCAAGCGCACGCGAACCGCCCGAACAAGATTCAGGGGGTCCTCGGCGTGCGGCCATCCCGAAGCCGTTCGAGCATCCGCAGTGCCTGATCGACCTTCGGATCCTTCGGGTCCAGCGCCATGGCCCTCCGAAAGGCTTCCCTAGCCTCCGCGAAGCGCGAAAGGGCAGCGAGCGTCAATCCGTGGTTGACGCGCAGGTGCGCGGTGCGGGGGTCATCCTCGACGGCCCGTCGAAACAGGGCTTCCGCCTCCACATGACGCCCCTGCCTGGCGTACAGCACGCCCAGGTTGCCGCGCGGTGCGGCATACTGCGGCCTTGCTTCGATGGCCGCTTTCAACGCTGCCTCGGCATCGGCATCGCGCCCTTGGGCGGTAAGTGCGATGCCTAACTCGTTGTGGGCCTCGGCCAAGCCGGGATCCAACGCGAGCGCCTGGCCCAGCGCTTCCATCCTTTCGCCGTGACGCCCCAAGGCGGAGAGCGCAAGCGCCATTGCGTACTGCAGCCTGGCGTCTTCCGGGTTGTAACGAACCGCTTGGCGGTACTCCCGCAGGGCTGCCGCCGGGTCACCAGTGCGCAGATAGGCGTCGCCCCGCGCCGCGGCCCGCGCCGCCATGCCCTCGCTCTGGCTTTGCCGCTTCTGCTCCTCGAACGACGCCAGTTCCCGTTCGAGCGCGGCCGGATCTTCGAGTTCCCGTAAGACCGCGATCAATTCAAACCGAATCTCCCTCGAATCCGGGTTCAGTTCCCGGGCCCGCTCCAAGTGCTGCCGGGCTTCCTCGTATTCTTGTAACCGCGCCAAGATGAGGCCTAGGTTGCGCTGGGCATCTGCGTGGCCGTGCCGCAGAGCGACCGCCCGCCGAAGGGCCGCTTTGGCATCCTTAAGTCGGCCGAGGCCACGTAAGGCGATGCCGCGAAGATGGAGCACCTCAAAGGCATTGAGCGAGGCCGGGATCAATTCGCTCCAGACCTGCGTCAGGTCGAGGGCTTGTTGGTGGCGATTGAGATTGACCTCGGCCTTGGCGGCCGAGAGACGCGCCAGAAGATGTCCTGGATCCAGTCTCATGGCCATGCGAAAGTGTTTCGCTGCCTCCTCGTACAGGTCGGTCTGGGCATACGCGGCAGCGAGATTGTAGTGGCCGAGGAAGTGTCCTGAATCCACTTCGACGAGTTTTCGAAGCGCTTGGATCGCCCGCTCTGGATCTCCGACGTTCGAGTGCGCTTGTCCGAGCAGCAGCCGGGAGTCCGGGTCGGCCGGACGGCGCTCGAGTGCTTGCTCCAGGTGCATGATCGCTGCGGCGTAGCGGCGCTGCGACAGCAGCACTCTGGCTAGACGATGGCGAGCGGTCAACGAATCCGGATCGATTTGGACTGCGGCACCCAACTCGCGAGCCGCGCGGTCCGATTGCCCCGTGCCTGCCAAGGCCGAACCGAAGGCGAGCCGGGCATCGAGAGACTCGGGGCGCAAGGCGGCCGCTCGCTCCAGGTGCGGCAGGGCCTCGTTCGTTTGTCCTTTCCGCAAATGCTCGAGAGCTAGATTGAAATGTGGCTGCCAGGACCGACCGTCGAATTCGATCGCCTTGCGGAAGGCCTGGATAGCGCATGGCGCGTCCCCTCGCCCAGCAAGGTACTCGCCCTTGGCGTTGTACGTTGATGCCGACGGATTCAGCAGCAGAGAGTGCTCGATCTCCGCCGAGGCGTAACAGCCCGGTTCACCCGCAAGAAGCGGCGGAACAAGCGCAGTCGTAAAGAGGAGCGGCAGCCACGAAGCGAGCGCGGGTCCCGACTCGAGTCTCAGCCCCTCACTAGCGCGGAATCCCATTGCACGCCCTGCAGAACGCCGCTGGCGCATGCCGCGACTATACTATACCCAGCGCGGAAGAATCTGGTTTCCAGCAAAGGGCTTACGCAATGGGCCAATTCCGAAACGGAGCTTGCCAAGCCGCGCTTCTCTGGATCGGGGCCAGTGCCCCAATTGTGCTTCCCCAGTAAACTTCGTCGGCTGGTGAACCCGCATCGAGCGGTCCACGCGCTGGGGCCGACTCTGTTCCAACTAGGCGGGGGTAGAGTCCACGGCATGCACCACCGGCGCCGGGTGCCGCAACGTGCGGATATCCGACCTGCTTGCCACCCGGTCTTCGACAGGCCTCTCGGGAACAAGAGCGGCTAAGTCTCAGAGGTGTCAGAGCCGGGTTAGTGCCGAATAGCCCATCAAGAGCGCCATCAGGACGGCCGAGACCCAGAGCATCAGGGTGATCCAAGTCTTCGGCAGAATGCTCGTCGGCATCCGCTTGTACCGGAGGTAAAGAGCGAACCCACCGATGACTGGGAGCATGATCGCCTGAGCGATGCCACCGATCTTGACCATGAGCACCGGTTCCTTGATCCACATGAAATACAGGCAAGGAACCACTAGGAGAATGACCACGAAGGTCCGAATCGCTCGGAGTCGATGTTTGTAGTTCGATCTGTCGTAGAAGCCGAGCATGCCGACCAGATCCGCCCACACGCGGCAATGCGCGGCAGTCGAGGCAAACACCGTCGAATACAGAACAGCGAACGCACCGACCATGAACAGACCGAACGACCACTCTCCCAGCGTCTCGGTGTAGATGGTCGAGAGCACTCGCACCATCTCGGATCCTTCCGGAATCAATCCCATTCCCTTGAGCACGCCCGCCCCGAGGAAGTAGAAGGCGATCGTCGCGAACGTGTAGACCACCATCGAGAACAGGACGTCGAATCCCATCACGCGGACCCAGCCGAGAGCCCGCTTCGCCCATGCTGGCGAGTCGTCTCGCCGGCCAGCATACCTGGCGTAGCCCTTCTCAATGCACCAATAGGGGTACATTACGAGTTCCGTGGCTCCTACGCCGGTGATCCCGAAGGCCGCCACGGCCGTGGCCATCCCGCCCTCCGGAGGCTGGAATGTGAGTCCATTCAGGACGTCGCCCCAGTTGAAGTACTGCGGGAGTTTCAACAGCAGGAAGCAGCAGCTTACTGTGAGCGCGGTAAAACTCACCACAAGGGCCATCGCGATACGTTCCACCAGAACGTACTTGCCGACGATGAGCAGTACAACAGTGAGGCCAGCCAGGACCCAGACGAACGCTGTAATCGGCACTGTCGGGAACGCTCGGTTCAGGATCTCCGAGATGCCGCCCAGCATCGCGCCCACTTGGAATAAGGTGACCGTAACCATCGCGCACCACATCCAGACAAGCCAGGAGACCTTGAGGCGCGGGCCCGGAACGTCGTTGAATGCCTCCAACGTGGTCTTTCCTGTGCCGATCGCGTAGCGGCCAAGTTCGTTCTGGACAACCGTCTTGACGAGGCAGCTCATGATGATGAGCCACAGCAAGATGTAGCCGTTCTCGGCCCCGAGTACCGTCGTCGCGATGAGTTCGCCGGATCCGACGATCGAACTCGCGAGGATCAGGCCCGGCCCGATCAGCCGGACAATGCCTCTAAGGGCTCGCGGCGGGTCCGAGATGTGCTCCGGTTGGAATGCGTACGGATCCTGGTGCTGTGTCCGGGCCATGGCGTTTGGCAATGCTAGCACACGCCTTGCCGGGCACTACGGCCGGACTCCGGGGGCCTCGCGACGGGCGGGAGCGGCCCGAACGGCCGGCTACTGAGCGTTACGGTGGACCGGCCCGTCGAGTACCATCGGCTCCGGGAAGTCGGCGGCCTTCTTGCCGCCCCGGCGACGCAGCCGCTTGTTCTGAGAACTCCCCCGCGGCGCGTTTAGGGGAATCGCCATGCCGCCGAGCTCTGCCATCATCTCGTAGAGGCTGGTCTCCATCTGCCTGGCGGTCTGTGCGAATTCCGGCTCGTGGAGCAGGTTGCGGGTCTCGCCCGGATCCTCCCGCAGGTCGTAGAGTTCATCCGTGTCCCAAAGGCCGTAATAGGTGATGTACTTGTAGCGGTCGCCACGTAGAGCGAACTGGGTGGGGGTGTGAGGGAAGTTCTTCTCCCAGTAGTAGACATACAGGAAGTAGTCCCGCCACGGGATGTCCTTGCCCATCCCCAGCGCTATGAAGCTCTGCCCGTCCATGTGCGGCGGCTTCTGGAGCCCCATGGCTTCCATGACCGTCGGCGCAATGTCAATGTTCGCGACAACTTGATCGATCACGGTACCCCCCGAAAAGAGCTCGGGGCAGTGCATGAGCATGGGCACGCGGATCGAAGTCTCGTACGCGACGCGCTTGTCGATCAGCCCGTGCTCGCCAAACATGAAGCCGTTGTCGCCCATGTAAATGACGAGTGTCTCGTCCGCGACGCCCATCTCTCCGAGCTGTTCCATGACGCGCCCCAGGCTGTCGTCGACAGCGCTCAGAGATTCGTTGTAGCGCTTGTAGTACCCTTCGACGTTCAGGTCGCTGTGGTACGGAAAGTCCACGCCGTGCCAACTGTTTCGCTGGTCCCGAAGCCAGCGCGGCTTTCCTCGGTAGTTCTCGAACGTATCGGCCTCGCTTGCCGACCGCTGGAAAGGAGCGTCGTCCAACATCCCCTCGTGACGCTCTGCCGGCGTAAAGTTGGCGTGGACGGCCTTGTGGGACAAGTACAGGAAGAACGGCTTCTCGGCGGGCTTCTGTCCTTTCAGCCAATCGACCGCGTAGTCCGTGAGTTCGTCAGTGATGTAGCCCTTCTGCTTGACGCGCTCGCCGTTCACGTTCAGGGTGTAGTTCGGGTTGGGAGGCAGGTAGTGCCCCTGGCCGCGGAAGCTCACCCAATGGTCGAAGCCGGGACGCGGGGAATCTTCGGCCGCGCCCATGTGCCACTTGCCCACGAAGGCAGTCGCGTAGCCCGCCTTCTGGAGGTACTGCGAGAAGAACAGCGTTCCGTCCGGTACCATCCGGTTGTTATCGATCACTAGGTGGCGGAATGTGTAAAGCCCCGTCAGGATCGACGCCCGGCTCGGCGAGCAAAGGGATGTCCCGACAAAGGCATTCTCCAAGTGGACTCCGTTCTTGGCCATAGCGTCCATGTGCGGCGTCTTGGCGAACTGGTGGCCCAAGAAGGACATTGCGTCGTAGCGGTGGTCGTCCGCCAGGATGAACACGACGTTACGCGACGTAGCACCGTCGACCTTGATGGGGACCACCGAGTCAGGCACTGGCGTAACGGCGGCAACAGCCACGCATGTGAAGGCAAGCGCAAACAGTGCGGGACGAAATAGCATAGGCACCATCGTAGCCAAGCGCCCGGGCCGAGGCCCGGGAACCGCCCGCACCGTAAGGGATCGAGGTCCTGGGACGGATCGTCCGATCGGGCGGAGGCGCCGTTGCTCCGAGTCAGGAATCAGGCCCCTTGGCGAACTGCGTTTCGCCCGGGTGAACTGGCACGCGGGTACAGCCCGCGCCAACGCACATCGTCGGGGCCGTCGGCCGCTCCCACGCGACCGGGGCAGACCGCTCGGTCGCGGCGAGATCCCGCTCTGGCGGCGCCCCGCGACTCCGAACAGCAAGCCAAGTGTCCGATCTGATGCCCCATCGCAACGAGAGCGCGGAAGCAACCGTTTTTTCGCCTGCTACGTCTGTACAATAGCCATGGAAGCTGCCATGCGACTCGGGAACCGCCTGCTACTGCCTGCACTTGTTGCGTGTATTGCCGTCTTTGCGGCGCCTGCACGGTCCGCCAAGACGGACGCCGAGGTGCCGATCGAGCAGGTCATCCAGAGTTTCATTGACAAGGAGACGGAGTTCTCCAAGGCCCGCGAGTCCTACACCTACCGGCAGACCGTCAAGATTCTCGAGTACAACAACAGCGGCGGCGTCCGGGGTCGGTACGAGTCTGTCCAGGACATCCTCTTCGGCGGCGATGGGAAGCGCCTAGAGCGCGTAGTGTACGCTCCCGTGCCTACGCTCCAGAACATCATCATGACGCCCAACGACATGGAGGACCTCCGGAGCGTCCAGCCCTTCGTGATGACGCGTGACAACGCCGCGGACTACCGAATTGATTTCCTCGGAGATCAGCTGGTCGACGAGATCGAAACGTACATGTTCTCGGTCAAGCCGAAGCAGATGGTCAAGGGCAAGCGTTACTTCGAGGGGCAGATCTGGGTCGACCAACTCGGGCTCCAGATCGTCAAGACCTATGGGAAAGGCGTGGGCGTGCTGAAGCGGAGCAACAAGGACGAGCGGTTCCCGCGCTTCGAGACCTATCGGGATCAAATCGACGGCACCTACTGGTTCCCCGTGTATACGCGGGCGGACGACACGCTGGCATTTCCGTCCGGCCCGCAGAAGATTCGAATGATCATCAAGTACGAGAACTATAAGAAGTTCGAGGGAACGTCCGTCATCACGTTCGGCGACTTGGTTGACGAGGACAAGACGGAAGAGGGCGAGCAGCCCTGACGCGATTCGTTGAACGCCGTTCCCTGAGCGGCCGGGCCCGCAGTCCCGTCCAGGCACCCGGGGTTCCCTAGCGCACGAGATTCATGAAAATCGCCTCGTTACCGACGGTGCCGGCACATCGGAGGTCCGCTTCCGGCAGCACCACACGGAAGCGGGCCGCCCTAGCGGCAGCATGCTTCGCAGCGGGTCTTCCCGTGCTAGCGGCCGACCGCGAGGCAGGTGCACAGCAGCAGGGAGAATCGGGAGTCTTCGAGCAGGTCGACTCGATGCTCGAGGACCTGCGTGAAATCATGAGTTTCGGGCCGCGCCGCCCGGTGAAGTTCACCACCATGTCGAAGGCGCAGTTCCGCGCCCTCTATCAGAAGAGGATGCGAGAGGAGCAGAATCGCCGCCAGGTTCGGGGCGAAGTGCTTTTCCTGAAGCTCTTCGGCTTGGTGCCGAACGATTTCGACTACGAGAAAACAGTTTTGAATCTGCTCAGCGAGCAAGCCTGGGCGCTCTATGACTTCAAGCGGCAGAACCTGTACCTGGCCGACTGGGCTCCGCCCGACGCCCAGGAGTTCGCCCTGCTACACGAACTCGTCCACGCGGTCGACGACCAGAACTTCAATCTCTTGAAGTACGTGGAAGGCGCGAAGGAGTCCGAGCAGCAGCTGGCCCGGCTGGCAGCCGTCGAGGGCCAAGCGTCGTGGGTCATGACGGAATGGGCGATGCGGCAGTCGGGAAGGTCGCTCGTAGGCAACCGCTTGCTGGCAATCACGACCGCGAGCGCCACTCGATTCGAGGCCGCGCAGTTCCCCGTCTACGAGAGCACTCCGCTTTACTTCCGCGAGGCGCTGATTTTTCCCTACACGGATGGGCTGCTGTTCCAGCACGATTTGATCGACCGATTCGGCATGGACGGGCTGGAGCGTGTGTTCCGGCAACCGCCCCAAACGACCCAGCAGGTCTTGCAGCCAGAGCTCTATCTGGACGGGCTGGCCCCGCAGCCGCCGGAACTGCCCGGGGTGAAGCTGCCCAAGGGCTTCAAGCGGGTTTACGACGGGACTTTCGGCCAGCTTGACCACCGCATCCTGCTCGAACAGCATCTAGGCGACGAGAACCGGGGCGAGTTGCTTGACAAGTGGAGAGGCTCGCAATTCGAGGTGCGCGAGAAGCGTCGTACGGGCGAATCGGTGCTTCGATACGCCGTCCGCTGGGATGACACTGATGCCGCGAGGGAGTATTATCACCTCTACCGTCAGGTTTGCGAGAGGAAGTGGGACGGACTCGAGCTAGTGGACAGCGGACCCGACCGCTGCGAGGGAATCGCCTCGGATGGCCGGGTCCTGCTCGAACTGGACGGCAATGTGGTGCGGAGCACCGAGGGTCTACCGGCCGGGGATGATGGAGGAAAGTAGGAATGCTGCGCAGATTCATTCATATCGGAGCCGCACTCGCGCTCGCCGGAGCAGTGTCAGCCGCCCCGCGATCGGCGCAGCCGTTCGAGGAAGTCTCCTACGATGGCCGGAAGGTGTCTCTGGAAGCGCTGAAGGGCAAGGCGTCGGTCCTAATGTTCTTCTCCACAGACTGCCCTCATTGCCAGCAGACGGCGCTGCAGGTCGATCCGATTTACCGCTCGCTGAGACAGCGGGGGTTCGAGATCGTCGGGCTGTCGCTGAACCAGACCGACAACTCTGGGTTGCGGGACTTCGCGAGTCGGTTCCAGGCCAGCTTCCCCCTCGCCCTGTCATCTCGCCCAGAGTTCTCGAGGATTGCGGGTGTTTCTGTCATGACGCGGATTTACTACCCATATCTGCTCTTCCTAGACAAGGAAGGAATGATCCAAGAGGAGCATCAGGGCTCCGAGCAGGCGTGGTTCGACAACTTGGAAGTCAATTTCCAGCGCGCCGTCGAGAAGCTCATGCCGTGACCTACTGGACCGCGGCGCCCACGGGAATCGTTCCGTGCGGGGCTCGGCTGCTCGGTTGCCGTGTGTGCGCCCCTGCCACGAAGTCCGGCTCTCGAATCCTGCCGGACCGAGCCCTTGCGCCCCAACAAGAACATTGCATGCTCTTAGGAATTCGTTCGCCAGCGCCTCGACGGGCATGTCCAAGAAGCGACGCTATGAGCCTTTCCGCAATTCCCAAGCTAGTTCGAATGGGCTGTCGGGCTCCTAACGGAAGCAGTCCTCGACCAATCCTCGGTTCCCTGACGTCGACGCCCGCCAGGATCTCAAAGTCCCCCTTGGTCAAGGTCCTGGATCGGGACCTATCTGGCGTCGGCGACCCTTACCCCTTCCCGGTCCTTCCCGTTACCGGGTGAATCCGGCGCTACTGGCTGCGAACCGACCCCAAGCTAGGACCGGTTTCCCGCTTCGGGAAGGTTTTTCCTGATGACCACGACATCTTTCGCACTGCCACCAACCCCGGCGTCGTTGGCTGGCCGCTGCCAAAACGCGCGAAAGTAGTCCACCATTGACATGATCGTGATCAGGATTGCTAGCCAGAGTGCGACGTACCCAGCTTGTTCGATTACCGGCGAATGTGGCGCCAGTAGCAGCAAGGAGACAGCCGTCACCTGGGCCACCATCTTGACCTTGCCGAACTCGCTGGCAGCGATCGTCAACCCTTGGGAAAGCGCTACATTCCTGAGCGCCGAGACCGCGAATTCGCGGCTTACGATCAATACGACCATCCAGGCAGCGACACGGTCGAGTTCGACTAACGAGATCAGAGCAGCGGAGACAAGCAGTTTGTCGGCGATCGGATCAAGCAGCTTGCCGGTGGTTGTGACCTGCCGACGCCGCCGGGCTAGGTACCCGTCAAGCAGATCCGTGAGCGCCGCAGCGAGGAATATGAGCAGCGCGATTACTTCCCTAGTCACCACGACCCACCCGGTATCGAGCTCGATGGCGTCCTTCCGGAGCAGCACGGCGACAAGGAGCGGAACGAGAAAGATCCTCGACAGGGTGAGTACGTTGGGCAGGTTCATAGGGAAGCGCGCCGCGACGAGAGCTCTACTAGCGATAGAGTACTACAACCCGATCCGGTCAACCTTTGATCCCATTTGGCCCCGCTCCATCTCCGGCGATGGGGAATTCCCGTCCCAGAATCACGTCCGGTTTCGTCGACCGAGGACGCCAACTCCATTTGCCCGGACCGCCAGGATTTGCGGATTCAGCCGATAAGCTACTTGTTTTTCATGCGATTGCGGATGGTCTGATCGCGGCGCGACAGCATTGCCCCGCCCCTCGCCCTTCCTTCTCCGGTGCAAGTGCAGCTCCGTCCCAATTGAACACGCAACCCCATGGGCGTTATAGGATTAAGGCGGCCGTTCCAGCCATGGAGCAGGTCTCAAGGCCGGCCACGCGCGCCAAGGCCTCGCACGGACCGACATGCCCATGCGATTCGCATCCAAGGTTCTGCAGCGCTATCGATCGCGGACGAGAAGCGACTCCGGCGCGCGAGCGCCCCGGACGACGGTCCATGCCGCTGCAATCGCAGTTCTAACCTGCCTGATACCGCCAGCGGCTTCCAGCCAGAGCGCTGCAGCGTACTTCGAGCACCGAGTACGGCCGTTGCTGGCAGAAAAGTGCTTCTCCTGCCATACCCAGACAAGAATGGGCGGCCTTGAGATGGTCTCCAGAGAGGCCCTTCTGAAGGGCGGCCAGTCCGGACCGGCAATCGAACCGCAAGCTCCGGAACGGAGCCTTCTGATCAGAGCAGTCCGCTACGCTGACGACCGGCTGAAGATGCCGCCGACAGAGCAACTCTCAGTGGAACAAGTCGCCATCCTGACCAAGTGGGTTGAGGACGGCGCAGTGTGGCCCGAGCCTGTCCAACACTCCGCCGCCGGCGACAGCAAGTTCGTCATCACCGAAGACCATCGAAGTTTCTGGGCCTTCCGTCCGGTAGCGAGGGTCGAGCCGCCACCGGGCCCTGGAACTGCGATCGACCGCTTCGTCGAGGCGAGGTTGAGGGAGTCCAGCATAGCCACGGCTCCGCCAGCCGGCAAGCGCACGCTGGTTCGCCGGGTGTACTACGACCTCATAGGCCTGCCGCCAACTCCAGGGGAGGTTGATGCCTTCCTGTCCGATGAATCCCCGGAAGCGTTCGCGAATCTCGTAGACCGGCTTCTCGCCTCCGCACGATACGGCGAGCGATGGGGCCGGCACTGGCTGGACATTGCCCGCTACTCTGACGATCGTCTGAACTCGACCCAAGACCAGCCCTATGCCAATGCGTGGCGCTACCGAGACTGGGTGATCCAGGCAATCAACGACGACATGCCCTACGACTTGTTCGTCAAGGCGCAGATCGCCGCCGACCAGCTGGCGGAAAGCGAAACGGGTTCCTGGTCTCGCGAGGATCTGCTACCCGGCCTAGGGCTGTTCGGTCTGAGCCCGAAATTCCAAGATGACAGGATCGATGTCACGGGACGAGGCTTCCTAGCGCTGACGATCGGCTGCGCCCAGTGTCACGACCACAAGTTCGACCCGATACCAACGGAAGACTACTACGCCCTCCTTGGGATCTTCAACAGCAGCGAAGTGCGCGAGCACCCCTTGGCTGGCGTGGACGAGGTCAGCGACTACGAGAAAAAGAAGAAGGCGGCCGATAAGGCCAAGGAGCGGCTCGGAACATTCCTGGAAACGCAGTCCAAGCAACTGGTAGACGCCCTGGCGGCGCAGACCAGCGACTATCTGCTCGCAGCTTGGAAGGTATCGGGGCCCGAGGGCGCTGCAATGGCTGCCACGGCAAGCCAGGGCGGCTTGGATGCCGAGACCTTGGAGCGATGGGTCGCATACTTGTCCGGATGGCCGAAACAGCACTCCCTCCTCGACGAATGGCGGACCCTGGCGGCAAACCAAGGCCCGCTCGACGAGATTGAGCGCTTGGCTGGGCAACTCCAGGAGAAAGTCATCTACCTGATTGCGGAGAAGAAGCGAATCGAAAGGGAGAACGATATTCGCCTGCGCGGAGACCACTCCGCGACGAACATCCGCCGGACAGCGCTTCTCGCGCTGCCAAGAGACGACTTCTACTTGTGGAACGATGTCGCTTCGTCGAACGGCCGGGACTTGCCCAGACGCGCCGAGACAGGAGTCCTCTACTACGACGAAGACGCGCTCGAGCGCTTTCTCTCCGGCGTGTGGATCGACCATGTCGCGCAAGCGCGGAAGCGGATCGCCGAGTTGGAAGCGGCGGTTCCGACAAAGTACGCCTTCCTGCACACATTAGGCGACAAGGAGAGGGCTGCAAACGAGCACGTCCACATCCGCGGCAGCTCCGACAACCTCGGTGACGAGGTACCGCGACGATTTCTCCAAATCCTCTGCGACGGCGAGCCGCAGTCCTTCGAGACCGGCAGCGGACGCTTGGATCTGGCCCGTGCCATCGCGTCGCCGGACAACCGCCTGACCGCTCGCGTCATGGCGAACCGGATCTGGTTGCACCACTTCGGAAAGGGTATCGTTGGAACGCCAAGCAACTTCGGGGTGATGGGCGACCGCCCCACCCATCCCAAGCTCCTGGACTATCTCGCTACGCGACTTGTCGATGGTGGCTGGTCCGTCAAGGCATTGCACCGCGAGATCCTCCTGACGGACGCCTACCAGCGCGGGAGCCGAGACCTCCCGGCGAGTCAGGAGGCCGATCCCGAGAATCGTCTGCTCTGGCGGGCCAATCGACGGAGATTGGACGCCGAGAGCCTGCTCGACTCGATGCTCTACGTCTCTGGACGGCTCTCGACCGCAGTGGGCGGCCCTCCTCAGGCCTGGGATGAGGTCGGGACGCGAGCTCGGACGATTTACGGCTTTGTCAGCCGACGACGGCTTGACGTGCGGCTAGGATTGTTCGACTTCCCGAACCCGAATCGGACGAGCCCCCGGCGATTCGGCACGAATACCCCCCTGCAAGGGCTGTTCTTCCTCAACAGCGACTTACTGATTGCGCAGGCGGAATCCCTAGCCGGACGCCTCGAGAAGGAGGCCGGCTCGGGCACGGACGCGCGGATCCGACTCGGCTACCTCCTGGTATTCGGAAGGGCGCCAACCTCGGAGGAATTGGCACTCAACCGCCGATTCGCTGACAGCGCTGACGGGGCATGGCCCAGGCTCGCCCAGACTTGGTTGAGTTCGAACGAGTTCCGGTATGTCAATTAGCTGCACACGTCGCGATCTGCTCCGCCTGACCGGATCGGGCTTGGGGATGGTCGGCCTCTCGCAAGCGCTCGCGGACCAGTCACTCACCGAGCCCATGGCGCCGAAGCCACCGCACTTCGAGGCGAAGGCCAAGCACGTCATCCACCTCTTTCTGAACGGAGCCCCGTCCCAAGTGGATAGCTTCGACCACAAGCCGGACCTAGCCAAGTACCATGGCAAGCCGTATCCGGGCGGCAACCTCCGCACCGAACGCAAGACCGGCTCGCTAATGAAGTCGCCCTTCGAGTTCGCGCCTTCGGGAAAGAGCGGGATACCTCTGAGCGAGATCTTTCCCCATCTCGGCTCGGTCATCGACAAGTGCGTGGTCATCAACTCGATGCACACGGACGTGCCGTTCCACGAGCCGTCCCTGTTCATGTTCAATTGCGGGCAACGCATTGCCGGGCACCCGTCCTACGGCTCCTGGATTACGTACGGGCTAGGCTCGGAGAATCAGAATCTCCCTGGTTTCGTCGTAATGTGCCCGGGGTATCCAGTCGTTGGACCGCAACTCTGGACATCCGCCTACCTGCCCGGCGTGTACCAGGGGGCGTATGTCCGCAACACCGAAGTCGAGCCGGAAAACCTCGTACCTTTCCTTCGCAACCCGAGCCTTTCGGCGGAAGCGCAGCGCCAGCAACTCGACCTGCTGTCCAGGCTCAACGCCCTGCACCTGAAACGCGAGGGCAATGCTCCGCAACTCGAAGCGACGATCCAGGCCATGGAAGTTGCGTTCCGGATGCAGTCGGAAGCAACGGACGCCTTCGACGTTCGCCTAGAGTCCGCCAAGACCCGCGAGCGCTACGGCGACGGAGACTTCGCTAGGGGCTGCCTGATCGCTCGCCGGCTAGTGGAGCGCGGCGTGCGGGTGGTGCAGGTGTACTACGGCAACATGCAGCCTTGGGACACGCACGACGATGTCCAGGACATGCGAAAACTCGCAGCCAGATCCGATCGCGCAATGGCATCACTGATCCAAGACTTGGATGCGAGCGGACTACTTGACGAGACTATCGTGCTGATCGGAGGGGAGTTCGGAAGAACGCCGACGGTGGAGATCGCGGGAGTGACAAAGCTGCACGCGGGCCGAGATCACAACAACCACGGCTTCAGCGTCGTGGTCGCGGGCGGAGGGTTCAGGCAGGGCGTGCGATACGGCGCAACCGACGAGTTCGGATTCAAGGCGGTCGAGGAACGCATTCACGTCCGCGACCTGCACGCGACGATGCTGCACCAGATGGGTGTCGACCACAAACGCCTCACCTACCGTCACAGCGGCCGGGACTTTCGTTTGACGGACGTGGAAGGCGAGGTCAAGACGGCGCTCTTGGCCTAACGGCACCCATGCTCATCCGAATGGCCAAGTGCGGGCTGACTGCACGCAACGATCTGCCAAGACCGATGTTCCAGTTGGAATCGGTCCCGTTGGCTCGCGCAATGGGACCGGATGCATTGTAGGAACATACCTGCACGGCCTGTTCGCGAACAACGAGTTCCGTCGGGATGGCTCGCGCGGCTCGGTGCAAAGCCGGACACGTCCTTGAACTGCCTCGAAACAGTAGACGGTACCTTGCACCACGTCGCGGCAGGTATTGCCCGGCACTTGGACATTGACCGGCTGTTCCCGCACGTGCGGCCGCCAAGTTGGACGGACGACTAGCAGCCATCTTTCAATTCCCTGGTTGTCCTGACCGCCGTTGCCGTCGTCCTGCCAAAGCGGGTGGAGCCACTCGTGCTGCAGAGATTGTCCTGTCGCTTCATTCGCACCCGAGACGGGATTCCCCCGCAGGGGGAATCGATTCGCGCGGAGTTCCGAGAGGTGCGCCGACGGTAACTACTCAGGCCCCTTTTTGACTATTTGTCCTTTCGCATGCCGTCACTCGGGTCAATGCTTGCGCTTGTATCCGGTCAGGTTTCGAACGGTTGTTCGTGTCGGGAACCTGTCGCTGAGCGGGAACCGTCCTGACCGGCAATCGGCGGCATTCCGGACCTAGCGGGTTTTTTGCTTGACAACCTCATTGTGACCGCCTATGCTGCTTGCTAACGGAGCCTTCGGCGGAGGACGCGGCGATGGGAGCTTGGTACGGATCGAAGGCGACCTCGGGTCTGTGCCAGCCGCTGATCGCAGCGATGCCGCCGCATGGCACCTATATCGAGACCCATCTCGGTGGCGGCGCGATCATGCAGCGCAAACCGCCGGCCCTGAGGAACATCGGCATTGATCGCAGCGCCCGCTCCATCCGGGCGTTTCGCTGCGATTACGAGGTGGAACTGGTGCACGGGTGCTGCCACCGCTTTCTGTCCGACTTCCCGTTTGCGGGCGACGAACTGGTCTACAGCGACCCACCCTATCTGCACGGCGCCCGCCAAGCGCAGCGCCGCTACCGCTATGACTACACGCAGGCCGATCACGAGGAACTGCTGGCGTTGCTCAAAGGCCTGCCCTGTGCGGTGATGCTCTCCGGCTACCCCTCGGACCTGTACGAGCGGGCTCTGCCGGACTGGCACAGCCTGTCGCTGCAGGTGATGAACCAGGCCGGGGTGGTGACCGAGAAGGTCTGGTGCAACTTCGCGCCGGGACGCGTGCACTGGCACCGCTATGCGGGCCGGAACTTCACGCACCGCCAGTGCATCCAGCGCAAGGCCGCGAACTGGGCGCAGCGCTATGCGGCGATGGAGCCGGGCGAGCGCCTGGCGGTGCTGGCCGCCCTGATGGCGGTCGAGGCCGAGTGATGGCGACGCTGAACGACAAGTTCCTGCGCGCGGAACTGGAGGCCGCCAAGCAGCAGATCGCGGCTCTGCGCAAGAGCGGCAAAGTGTCGCCCGAAGCCGACGCCGTGTTCCGGGTCCTGATGCCCTTGCTGACCCTGCTGCTGGCGGTCTTGCTCGAAAAGACCACCCGCAAGAACAGCCGCAACTCCAGCATCCCGCCCTCGCAGGTGGAGCAGGACGAAACCGCGCAGCGGGCCAGCCCGGCCAAGCGGGCCGCCAAGGCCAACGACCGGACCGGCCCCAATCTGCAGAAGGTCACCACCGAGGAAACGGTCACCGTCGAGACCTGTGACAGCTGTGGCGCCGATCTGTCGGAGGTCGCTCCCAGCGACCGGGAACGCCGGGTCCTGTACGACATCGTGTTTCAGGTGATCCGTGTCGAGGCCGAGGTCAAGCAATGCCCCGACTGTCAGGCCCGCAACAAGGGAGCGTTCCCCGCTAGCATGCCGGGGCCGGTGCAGTATGGCAGCGGCTTGCAGGCTTTCATCATCAACCTGCTGGTGGCCCCTATGCTCTCCCTGCGGCGCACCGTCGAGCTGGTCCGGGCGATCTCCTCCCTGCGCTTGTCCGAGGCCACCTGCCTCGGCTACATCCGCCGCCTGCACGCGGCACTGCAAGCTTGGGAAGCGGCCGCCAGCGCCCGCCTGCTGGCATCTCCGGCCTTGCATGCCGACGAAACCGGCCTGCGAGTCGACCGCAAGAACCATTGGCTGCATGTGCTCGCCAATGGGTCGCTGACGCTGAAGTTCCTGCATCCCAAGCGCGGCAAGGCAGCCATCGAGGCGATCGGCCTGATCCCCCGCTTTCGCGGCACCCTGGTGCACGACTGCTGGGCCTCCTACCTCGGCTACGAGCAATGCCGGCACCAGCTCTGCGGCGCCCATTTGGTCCGCGAACTGACCTTCCTTGTCGAGTCCAGCAAGTACCGCTGGGCGCGCCTGCTGAAAGCCCTGCTGCAAGAGGCCTGCCACAAGCTCAATCGCAGCCAGAGCAAGGTCTTGAGCGAAGCCGCATGCAAGGCCCTGCGCAAGCGCTACCGCACCATCCTGACCCAGGGCGCTAAGGAATTGCCCGCGATCCCGCCACGCAGCAAGGGCCAACGCGGACGGATCGCCAAATCCGCTGCCCACAACCTGCACGAGCGGCTCGCCAAGCACGAAGCGTCCGTGCTGCGCTTCCTGCGCGATCCGCATGTGAGCTTTACCAACAACGCCGCAGAGCGCGCACTCAGAATGGCGAAAGTGAAAATGAAAGTGTCGGGCTGCTTTCGAACGCAAGCCTACGGCGAGGCCTATGCACGCATCTCCAGCTACTTACAGTCCATGGCCGCGCTCGGCTACAATCCTCTCGTCGCCATCCAAATCGCGCTCGACGGCCACGCTGCCGACACGGTCAAGCAACACGATGGCCCGACACTAACAGAGGTGTGAGTAGTTACCGCCGACGAATGCATTCCTTGAGCGACAATGACGGTTTATGCGGATTGACGGCAGGCGGCCGGACCAAGCTAGACAGACGAGAATCCAGCCCGGCATCTTAGAGACGGCCGAAGGCTCGGCGCTGATCGAAGTCGGCAACACGAAGGTCATCTGCACCGCGACAGTGGATGACACGGTGCCGCACTTCCTTCGCGGCTCCGGCAGGGGATGGATCACAGCCGAGTACGCAATGCTCCCCCGCTCCACTTCGACCAGAACGCCGCGAGAAGTTCAGCGCGGACGCCCTTCAGGACGAACATCGGAAATCCAGCGATTGATCGGACGCTCGCTTCGTGCAGCGGTCAACTTGGATCGGCTCGGAGAAAGAACCGTCACCGTCGATTGCGACGTAATGCAAGCCGACGGGGGCACCCGGACAGCGTCCATAACGGGCGGCTGGGTAGCCATGGCGATCGCGATTCAGCAACTGGTCGAATACAAGGCCCTCAATACAACACCTATCCTGCACTACGTAGGGGCCACAAGCGTAGGAATAGTCAATGGCATCCCCCTGCTCGATCTGTGCTACGAGGAGGATTCGCGAGCGGAAGTCGACATGAACGTGGTCATGACTTCTAAGGGAGAATTCGTCGAGGTTCAGGCCAGCGCGGAAGGGCGGACTTTCACAAGCGATCAACTGGGATTGGAGCTGGAGCTGGCCAGAGCCGGTATCGACTCACTGATTGCCGCACAGCACAAGCTGGTGCGTTTCTAGAAACATGCTTGAACTCGTCTGCGCTACATCGAACAAGCACAAGCTCTTAGAGTTTCAACAAGCGTCCGGCGGAGACGTGATCGTGCGTGGTTGCGACTCGCTGGATTGCCCGGAAACCGGAAACACCTTCGAAGCGAATGCCCTGCAGAAAGCCACTTGCTACAACGCCGCGTTTGGTGCCGAGTGGCTGTTCGCCGACGACTCCGGCTTGGAGGTCGACGCATTGGGCGGAGCACCGGGCATTCTCTCGGCCCGGTACGCCGGAGGCGATGGAGACGACGTCGGGAACAATCGCCTGCTCCTGAAGAACCTGTCCGGTGTGCCGCGGCGGGAGCGGACGGCGCGGTTCGTCTGCGTCATCGCTCTGCTGCATCATGGGAGACTCGCCGCCACATTTCGCGGCGAGGTGGAAGGGCTGATCCTGCATCGCACCTCCGGGCGGCGAGGTTTCGGCTACGACCCCCTGTTCCACTTCCCTCCTCTCCGCAAGAGCTTCGCTCGATTGCCGGCTGAGGTGAAATGGGCGCACAGCCATCGCGGCAGGGCCTACAAGGCGATGCTCCAATGGATCCTCGAGCGGACATGAGCGACGATTCACTGGTTCTTGCCTTCGAGACGGGAGGGACGAAGCTGGTAGCCGGAGTTGCCGGCGCGGACCGGCGCATCGTTCGAACTGTAGCGGTGAGGCGACGCGAGGGAGACCGGGCTCCGCTAAGCTTCCGCCGCATCGTCACCGCCGCCGAAGGCATCCTTGCCAGACGGGAATTCGCGGACAGGCGGTTGCGGTCGATCGGCTTCGGGTTCGGCGGCACTGTTCGCAGATCGACGAACAGCCCCCACTTATGCCTGCACGAGGACGGATGGGAAGAAGTTGACGTCGTTGCCGAGCTGGAGCAGCGTTTCCACGCGCCGGTCTTCGTCGAGAACGATTGCAAGCTGGCGGCGCTTGCGGAAGCCCATTTCGGTGCAGGGAGGGGCGCAAAGTCCCTGCTCTACGTCACCCTTGGAACGGGAGTAGGCGGGGGCTACGTGAAGGACGGCCGAATCCTCGCATGCGGAGACCTGGGCGAAGCCGAGATCGGCCACGTTGTCGTCGACCCAGACGGGCCGGAGTGTTGCTGCGGGAACAAAGGCTGCGTCGAGGCGCATTGTTCCGGTCCAGGCCTTGCGAATCTGTGTAGCTTGCTCGCCGAGCGACATCCCGATCAGTGGCGGTCGTCGTGTCTGTGCGAGAACGGATCACCGAACCCAACCAAGAGCGAGGCGATTGTCAGATCGTGGGTAGCGGGAGATTCCTTCGCTACTCGCGTCGTCGAACACTCGGCCAAGAAGCTTGCAGTGGCGCTGGCCGCTGCGGTCAATCTCCTGGTGCCAGAGCGCATTGTCCTGGGCGGCGGTCTAGGCACATCGAGCCCACGCCTTCTCGATCTCGTGCGGAAGAACATCGAACCCTTGGTCGTACCGTACTTTCGAGGAAGCTATTCAGTCGTGACCTCGCAACTGAGGGAGAGCGTCGTCACGCAGGGAGCGACGATCCTCGCAGCACAGCGGGCTCCCTAGTCGCGGTCCGGTGCTACCGAGCCAACACCGCCGAATGAGGTCATGTCAATCGTCCAGCACGGACGAGCCTTGCAGGTTTCGAGCGCGTCGTGGATGTTCGCGATCGTCCCGGTGCGATTCCGATGCGGACGACCGTCCTCGGCCCTCCGGCGAGCAGCGCCTCTCCAAGTCGCTACTTCACCAAGCCCGCAACGCGGCCCCGAACATTAGGGCAAGGTCCTGCTCGGTGAAAGGGCGAGGCGATAGCTTGGTGACGCGGTGCTGGGGCAATGTGCCCTTCACGAGCTCTGGGATATCGGCTTCCGTGTACCCTAGCGCACCAAGTCCATTGGGCACATCAAGTCTTCGCATGAATCCGGTAATCGCATCGGCGAGCGTCACGCCGGCCTCCTCTGCAGGGATGCCTTCCACGTCTGTTCCCAAGGCCGCCGCGGCTGCAAGGTGGCGCTCGGGATTCGCCCGAGCAGTGAATCGAAAGACCGCGGGGGCATTCAGAATCACCGAGACACCGTGCGGCACCATCGAGTGGCTGGTCGGATATCCCGGCATGCGGTACTCCTTGACCATGCCTGACACCGGATACGACATGCCGTGAGGCAAATGAACGCCGGCATTGCCGAAGCCGATTCCAGCGTACGATGCCGCGAGCAGCATCATGCCGCGGGCCTCGTCGTCCGCGGGGTTCTCGACCGCTCGCGGCAAGTAGGTACGGACCATCCGCAGGGCTTCGAGCGCCCACAGGTCGCTGATCGGATTGGCCCCCTGATAGGCGGGCCGAAACTTAGGCCTCGCAGGAGCAGGCCGCTTGCGGAAATCCATCGCGGTGTACGATTCGATCGCGTGCGAAAGCACGTCGAGGCCCGTCGAGGCTGCCACCGCGGACGGCAGCGTGCGCGTGTTGTCGGGATCCAGCAGCCCGAGTGTGGGCTTCAAGCCGCGATCCGCGATGCCCGTCTTCGCATGCATGTCGACGAAGTCGAAGATCGCAACCCCTGTCGTCTCGCTGCCGGTGCCCGCCGTAGTGGGTATCGCGAACAACGGTTTCAGCGGCCCTGGCACGGGCACGCCCTTGCCGATTGGCGGGTTCACGTAATGGAGAAAGTCTGCAGGGTAGGTGGAATAAAGATTGGCAGCCTTGGCCGTGTCGATTGTGGAGCCTCCGCCTACGGCGACGAAGGCATCCGGCTCGACTTGATTCGCTGTCCGTATGGCGTCTTGAAACGATCGATCTGTTGGTTCGACTTTGACGTTTGGATACACCGTAGCCCGGACCCCGGCATCGTCCAGAGATGCCCGTGCCGTCATGACAGGATGCGAATCGACAAGGAACGGATCTGTTAGCAGCAAGACATGCCCGATGCCTCGATCCGCGAGGTCAGCACCTAGTTCGCTGGTGACCCCGGTGCCGAATCGGATGTTGGATGTCGCCAGTTCGACGGCTCTCTCGCTTGACCCATTGGCGCCTGTCATAGCTGTTCAATTCCCGAGCGCGAGCCCGACGCATGCTGGGTCGAACCGGTGTCGGAATAGCTCGCGTCCGTCGGCCACGGCCACCGGGACGTGATCGCCGTACCGCTCCCGGAGGCCCGGATCGGAGTCGACATCAACTTCCACGACGTCAACGCCGGGCACGGCAGCTATGAACTCCCTCATGGCGTCGTCACAGAGCCGACAGCCGGGTCTCGAGTACAGAATGACTCGCGACATGCTCCGTTCCATTATGGCAGCGGAGCGAGTCTGCCGATCCGGGTGGTCCGAGCCCGCGACGGAGTGCTGCTCATGCGCTGGCTGGCGAATGCAATTGACCTCGTCAAGGCCCTGGCCGGAGTGGGAGGATTGTTGACAGGGGCCTCACTCCCGAGCGAGTAGCCGGTACTGAATACCGCTTGCTCGGCGGCCTGAGATTGTCCGATCCGGCGAATTTCCACCGGCATCCAATGCAGCCGCGGGTTCAAGAGCGATCGTTATGCCTGGGACCGGCAAGGGATTCGACGATTGAGAGAGGATGAAACAGAGGTGGATCTTAGTTCGTCAGATCCGTCTTGTGCAGGGCTGCGATGGAGGGACCGCGAATTATCATGGCGCTCGGCAATCGCGAGCAGGAGACACATTGATGATCGTGCGAGCCATTTCCGTTCTTCTGACGGCCTTGGCTGCTTCCGCAGCTGGCCAGCCAAACTTCGTCTTCATCCAAGGCGAAGGGCAAGGATGGAACAGCACCTCGGTTCGCATGAACCCTGAAGTTCCGGAGTCACGAAGCCACTACTTCCAAACGCCGAATCTCGAGCGTCTAGCCGGGGGCGGAATGCGCTTCGCAAACTACTACGCGCCGTCGCCACGATGTACGCCATCGCGGGCCGCCTACTTCACCGGCAAGAGCCCGGCAAAGCTGGGGATGACATTCGTGAGCCTGCGCTCGGGTCCGAACGTCAAACTCGTCGAACCACAGCCCACGCTCGAGATGCCGCTTGAGGAGACGACTATCGCGGAGATCTTGCGAGATTCAGGCTACGCGACAGCGCACTTCGGAAAGTGGCATGTCGGGCGGGCAAGCCCGGCGGAGCACGGTTTCGAAGAGACTGACGGCGCCAACTCAAACGGCGGTCCGGAGAACGTGGGAAGCCCCAATCCCAAGCAGGCCTACGGGATCAGTGAGCGGGGCTTGCGGTTCATCCATTCCAGAGCAAGGGCCGGCAAGCCGTTCTACATCCAAATTTCGCACTACCCCGGGCGCAGTGCGACGGACGCGCGGGACAGCACGAACAAGCTCGTCTCTGGCTGGCCTGCAAGCCGCGGACGGAGCGAGCGGGACACTGGGGCGGCGTCCGTGATCTATGACATGGATATCACGGTAGGGATGGTTCTCGACAAGCTCGACGAGCTAGGGATCTCTGAGGATACATACGTCTTCTACACGACCGATCACGGCACCCCGGGCTCGCGCAGCAATCAGCCTCTGGCCCTGGGCAAGGGGACGGTCAGGGAAGGAGGCTTGCGCGTCCCGCTGTTCTTCCGCGGCCCCGGAATCGAACCTGGCTCGGTGTCGCATGTCCGGGCGACTGGGATGGACTTGGTTCCGACGGTGGCAGATCTTGCCGGCGTGGCCGACAAGCTGCCTCAAGACGTTGAAGGCGGCAGCCTGGCGGCTGTCCTGACCAACAACGGCCACGGCACGGTGAGCAGACCGCGAGAGGAGATTGTCTTCCATTTCCCGCACTACGACTCTGACCCGCTAGGGCCGGCCTCGGCCATGCTTGCGGGCGACTACAAACTGATTCGCTTCTACGAGCAGCCCGGTAAGCTGAGGCTGTTCAACATTCTCGACGACCCGTACGAATGCAACGATCTATCCGACACCATGCCCGAGCAGGTCGTCGCGCTCGAGGGAATGCTGGACGCTTACCTCGACAGCATCGCAGCAGGACTGCCGCGCATCAACGCAAACTTCGATCCGAACCAGAAAGTCTCGCGCTCCGAACGAGGCGGGCGACAACGGCGCAATGATCGCGAGCGAGGTGGCCAAGGCCGGGGACGGAATCGCGAGCGGAGAGGCCAGGGGACCCGATGAACCGTCTCTATTTGCTTTTGGGTTTCGTGCTGGGGCTGATGATCGCTGCCGGTTCGGCCGTGCCTACAAAGTCGGTCACATTCGATCCCGAGACAATCGCGGGATCATTCCGTGCTTTCCCTGACTACGTAAGCATCCGTTGGGACAGGGACTACTTCTACGTGGAATCGGACTCGATGCCGAACCACCGCACGATGGTCGGCATCCGCGCATGGAATCAGCAAGTGCCGATTCCCCAGCCATATTCCGGCGACAACGCTTTCCGGCTGCCGCTCCAGGCTCGCCTATCGGATTCCCCGGTCTCGGGAAGAGAGACCCTTTTTCGCGGTGCCATCGCGGTCGCTGCGAACGGTATCCCGATTTTCAACCCCATCAAGCAGGATGGCCGAACCGACACGTATCTGGCCGGGGAACTTGACGAATTCGGGGGCCACGCCGGCAGGGCCGACGACTACCACTATCACCTTGCCCCGGTGCACTTGGCCGAGCGCATCGGCCAAGGATTGCCGGTGGCTTGGGCCTTGGATGGATTTCCGATCTACGGCTACCGCGAGCCGGATGACTCGAAGGCCGAGAATCTTGACTGGCTGAACGGCCACGCAGGGCCAGACGGTATGTATCACTATCACGCGACTGAAGAGTACCCCTACTTGAACGGTGGATTCCGAGGTTCCGTTGAATTGCGAAACGGCGAGGTGTCGATGCAGCCGCGCGCGCGAGGGGTGCGACCGTACACGAGGCCGCTTCGCGGCGCGACGATCACCGGGTTCGAAGCTCATGACGAGAGGAACTATCTCCTGCAATACGAGCTTTCGGGCGAGACGCATTCGGTGCAGTACTCGCTCCAATCTGACGGCGGGGCGGAGTTCGTCTTTACCGACGGCGAAGGCTCGGTAATCAGGGAAGTGTACGGGCCCCGGCAGCGCAGGGGAGGGGCGCCAAGCAATCGGAGGCCGAGTCGCGGCCAAGGACCCCGAGGAGGACAGCGTCCTGCTGACGGCCGTCGCGGACCGGATCCGAATGACCCGAACCGGCGCCTCTGGCTCGTTGTCCACTTCGCAGAACTAGATGCGAACGGCGACGGAACCCTTTCGCATGCTGAGCTCGCTGCTGATGTGGGGTCAACATTCGCGAGCTACGACCGAGACGGCAATGGCGAATCGAACCGGGACGAATACGAGAACGGGCGGCCTCGCACTGCGTTTGCAGGACTTGTCCGCGAGCATGCCGCAGAGATCGATCGCAACAGTGATGAAACCCTGTCCAAGGATGAGGCCTTTGAAGTCGCAGAGCGGATGTTCCAGCGAGCGGATCGCAACGCGGACAGGAAGGTTGACGCAGATGAATCTCGTTAGCCGGATCACCACCCTAGCCCGTCAGAAAGATCCGAGTGTTCGATCGGCGCGGGAACTCCGAATCGTCAAGTCAGTCCAGACCGCTTTCCACGTGCGGCAACCCGTCGCGATCGCGCCAGTCGAGCGGGAGTCCTCTCCACTCGTCGCTTCAGCGTGGAATTCCGCTTTGCGCTTCGGGTGCGCCACGCCCGCCCATCTTTCGGCGAGTTGCTGCCGCGCTTCGCCAACTCTCCTCCCATCCCCCACCAGCGAGCGGCTGGCTAGGGTTTCGGTTCGCCCGGAACCGCTCCGGGAGCGAAGGCAGGTGACTTTCGCCCGGCCCGTTGTCGACCATTTCCAAAATGCTGCTCGTTCTCTGACCGCTCGGTGCGCACCGAGCCCCTGCCGGCGAGGGCGCAGCTCTTTCGATGAGGCTCCAGATAAGAGCTACGCGAAGCACATGCGGACGATGTACGATGTTCGCTGGAAGCCCGATCGGTGAACTTTCGGGTCCCAGTCACGAGCGAGTCGCGATGAAAAGCCTGTCAAATGCCACTGTTCTCGCCATTGTCGGTTGCGCTATCGCGCTCCACGCGGAAGAGATCCGCTTCAATCGCGACATCCGCCCCATCTTTTCCGACAATTGCTTCGCCTGCCACGGGCCGGATCAGAATGCGCGCCAAGCGGATCTGAGACTGGACCGGCGCGAAGTGGCGCTGGGGCGCGGGGTCATTGCACCGGGTGATCCAAGCGCGAGCAAGCTCGTAGCCAGAATCCGAAACGAGAACGAAGTGCTGCGCATGCCGCCGGCCTACTCCGGAAAGAGCCTGACGGAGGAGCAGAAGGCTCTGCTGGTGGAGTGGATCGAGCAAGGAGCGGAGTACGAGCAGCACTGGGCCTACATTCCTCCAGAACGACCTTCTGTTCCGGACGTCGCGGCGGGCGTAGACTTCCTGGTCGGAAAGCTATTGAAGGCGGAGGGATTGGAGCCTGTCGGCGAGACCGACAGGACAACGCTGGCGCGACGCCTGAGTTTCGACCTGACGGGACTGCCGCCGCATCCCGAAGCCGTGAGTGCGTTCGAGACCGACGACGCCCCGGATGCCGTCGAACGGTTCGTGGACCAGCTCCTCTCCTCGAATCACTTCGGAGAGCGCATGGCGGTGCACTGGCTCGATCTAGTTCGCTATGCCGACACTGTCGGCTTCCACGGCGACGTCGCGGTCAATGTCTACCCGTACCGCGACTACGTGATCAGTTCGTTCAACGAGAACAAGCCCTTCGACGAGTTCACGCGGGAACAGCTTGGCGGCGACCTGATACCGGATGCCGCACTGGAGCATAGGGTCGCAAGCGCCTACAACCGCCTCGGGCGCATGACGAACGAGGGCGGATCCCAGGCAAAGGAATACCTCGCGAAGTACGCATCGGATCGCGCGCGGACCGTCTCGACCGTTTGGCTGGGCTCGACGATGGGGTGCGCTGAATGCCATGACCACAAGTTCGATCCGTTCGCGGCCAAGGATTTCTACGCAATGCAGGCATTCTTCGCGGACATCGAAGAAGAGGGCGTCTTCAGCGGATACGGTAGCTGGGGATCGAAGATTCTCGTGCCAAGCGCGGTCGCTCGCAAGGAAATCGCGGAGATCGACGCACGGATCGAGAGCCTGCGCGAACAGGGCGAGGAGAAGCTTCCTGCCAGCCCGGAGCATCTCGAAGGCTTCGCCGCCGAACTGCGGCAATCCCTCGTCCACTGGCGAGTCTTCACGCCATCCGCCGTGCGCAACGACTGCGGAGACCCCGACATCAAGGACTGTGACAAATTCGAGATCGTCGCCGAGAACGGAGGATACGTCCGCCCGGACTTCGGGAATGAGCCGAAGCCGGGAAAGCTCGGCCAGGTAGTCGAGGGCGAGCTTGGGGATGGTCGAGTGACTGCCCTCATGATCGAGATGTTTCCTCCGCAAGATTGCGAAGACTTCTTCCTTGGGGAGATTGAGATCCGCTGGCTGCGGCCCGGGAAACCAGCCCGGCGAGTCTCGATTCAGGCGGTCGTCCCCGACTGGGACAGTCCAGATGCCCAGTTGCAGGGCCTCGTCGACGGCAACCATCACACGGGCTGGACCGGTAATCCGAACGATGAGGGAGTCAGAAGGGCGGTTTTCGTATTCGAGAAGGCCATCGACTCGCAAGACGGAGACAAGCTCCAGGTCACGACCATTTACGACGCGATCTTCGGCCTTCACGGCCTTTCCTACCGACAGCGCCTCTCTGTGACCGGCGCCGACACGTTCGAATTCCCCATTGACGGTCCTGCCGCCGGACTGCTGTCGGCGTCCGAGTGGAACCCGGAAGAGCGCGGGACCATGGAAAGGCTATTCCTCAAGCGGACCGGCGGCAATCCGCACTGGCGGGAGATTCGCGAACTCGAACGCAAGAAAAAGGAGATCCTTGACCATGCGGACGAGACCCTCGTCGCAAAGTCCGTGGAGCCGCGCACGATCCGCATCCTGCCGCGCGGCAACTGGATGGACGACTCGGGCACGGTCGTCGACCCGCAGGCTCCTGGCTTCCTAGGCCAGATCCCGACGAACGGCCGCAGGCTCAACCGGCTTGACCTGGCGAACTGGCTCGTTGACAGGAACAACCCTCTCACCGCACGGGTATTCGTCAACCGCCTCTGGAGGCTCTTCTTCGGATCGGGGATTTCCAAGGTGCTCGACGATGTCGGTTCCCAAGGCGAGCCGCCCACGAACCCGGAGCTGCTGGACTGGCTGGCTGTGGAATTCATGGAGAGCGGCTGGGATGTGAAGCACATTGTGCGAACGATGACGCTGTCAGACACCTACCGGCGATCGAGCAAGCCTTCTCCGGAACTCCGCGCAGCGGACCCAGACAACCGGCTGTACGGCCGCCAGAATGCGGCCCGCCTCGACGCGGAATTCATCCGTGACAACGCGCTTGCGGTCAGCGGGCTGCTCAATGCCAGGATCGGCGGGCGCAGTGGCAAGCCGTACCAGCCGGCCGACCACTACAAGGAACTTAACTTCCCGAAGCGCGAGTACAGTCCCGACCTGGACGAGAACCAGTACCGACGCGGTCTTTACACTCACTGGCAGCGCACCTACTTGCATCCGTCCATGAAGGCTTTCGACGCGCCTTCGCGCGAGGAATGCGCCGCAGATCGCGCTCAATCGAATACGCCATTGCAATCGTTGGTCCTGTTGAACGACCCGTCTTACGTCGAGGCGGCCAGAGCGTTCGCCGTGCGAATCATGGAGTCGGGAGCCCCTGGCGACGGCGAGCGGATCGACTTCGCATACCGAAATGCCTTTTCGCGATCCCCATCCGAACCCGAGATCGAGGTACTCATACCATTCCTGCAAGCCCAGCGAGCGCATTTCAGCAACAGGCCGAGCCAAGCAGCAGAGCTACTGGGAATTGGACTCCATTCGCCACCATCGACACTGGACGCGGCGGAATTGGCAGCGTGGACCTCGGTTTGCCGTGCAATGCTCAACAAGCACGAGTTCGTCATGAAGTACTAACGGAGCGAGGAAAGCATGGAACCCACAATCAAGCGCATCCTAAGCCGCCGAGCCTTCCTTGGTCAATCTTCCATGGGCCTTGGGAGTCTGGCGCTGGCCCGCCTGTTCCGGCCCGACTTGTTCGCCGCGGAACCCGGTGCTGCGGGCTTTCCGAATCGCCAAGCGAAAATCAAGCGCGTCATCTTCCTCTGCATGGCGGGCGGCCCAGCGCATCTCGAGCTATTCGACTACAAGCCGGAACTCGCGAAGCGTGATGGCGAGCCGATGCCGGAGTCATTCACGAAAAACCAGCAGATCGCGCAACTTCAAGGACAGGAGCTGCGCATTCTCGGTCCTCAGCATGGGTTCAGGCGTTACGGCCGCTCCGGCCAACACATGAGCGAGCTGCTCCCTCACATCGGCAGTATCGCGGACGACATCTGCATCGTGCGGTCAATGACCACCGAGCAGATCAACCACGACACCGCCCATACATTCATGAACACCGGATTTCGCATCCCCGGACGGCCTTCGATGGGCTCGTGGGTCACATACGGGCTGGGCAGTGAATCCGAGGACTTGCCAGGCTTTGTCGTCTTGACGTCAGTGGGCGGAGCGGAGGATCAGCCGCTTGCGTCGCGCCAGTGGGCGGCGGGGTTTCTGCCGAGCAAGTACCAGGGAGTGAAGTTCAACTCCACCGGCGATCCTGTCAACTACGTGCGCAATCCAGCGGGCGTCGACCGGGAGAGCCAGGGAGACTTGATTTCCACGATCAGCGCGTTGAACGGCCTCCAGCGCCCGATGGTCGACGATCCAGAGATCGACACCCGGATCGCGCAGTACGAACTGGCATATCGGATGCAAATGAGCGTTCCCGAACTGGTCGACTTCTCTAGCGAGCCGCAAGAAGTACGGGAGATGTACGGTACTGAGGGCGGAGACGGCAGCTACGCCTCGAATTGCCTCCTAGCGAGGCGGCTAGCGGAACGAGGCGTCCGCTTCATCCATCTGTATCACCGCGGCTGGGACCACCACACCAGCATCAAGTCTGGCATCGAGACGAGCTGCAACTACGTCGATCAAGCCACGGCCGCGCTTGTCACGGACTTGAAGCGTCGCGGCCTGTTCGACGACACGCTCATCGTCTTTTCCGGCGAGTTCGGACGCACCCCGATGTCGCAGGGCGACCGGGCCACCGCGGGACGCGACCACCACATCAAAGGATTCTCGATGTGGATGGCCGGCGGTCCGGTCAAGGGAGGCACCAGCTACGGCAACACGGACGATTTGGGCTACAACGCTGTAGAGGACGTGGTCCACGTGCATGACCTTCACGCCACGATGCTTGATTTGTTCGGAATCGATCACACGAAGCTCACGTACCGATTCCAAGGCCGCGACTTCCGGTTGACAGATGTCGGCGGGAAAGTGCTGAGTCCGGTCCTGGCCTGACTTCGCTAGCTATGGAGCTTGGCGCTTCTCACGCCAACCGATAGGGCTGCACGCAAAATCCGAGCAGCTGGCTGGCGATAGCATATCGCCAGGCCGACCCGTATCTCGGTCACCCGCTAGCACCACTTGGGCGGAAGTCTGCCGAAAAGTCCTCTCGCATCGGCGGGTAGCAAGCAATCGCTGCTCGCAGCCGCCTTACCTGCGCCAGGTCCGATCCCAGATCCGCCTGCGAGGGCGCATCAGCACCAGCCCGATGCCAGCGGCGAACCCCCCGACGTGGGCCCACCATGCCACCCCGCCTCCTGCAGCGCTTCCGGATCCGCTGTAAACCTGGATCGCCAGCCAGTACGTGAGCATCAGGAATGCGGGTAGCTGGACTGTTGTCCAGATGATGATGATCGGAAACAACACCGTGACACGAGCTCGAGGAAACCGAATCAGGTACGCGCCCATAACTCCCGCGATGGCGCCGCTGGCACCCACCATGGGGATGTTGGAGCCTGGATCAGCGAGGAATTGCGCGACGGCCGCCAGCGCGCCGCAGCCTACGTAGAACAAGAGGAAAAATCCGTGCCCAAGCTCGTCTTCCACGTTGTCGCCGAAAATCCACAGGAACCACATGTTCCCGATCAGGTGCATCCACCCTCCGTGCAGGAACATTGACGTGAGGATCGGCAGGATTCCGGCCACCACCGGCTCGCTTCCCGTGATCGCCGCGCCAACTCGAGCCGGAACGACACCGAAGGCACCGACGAAAGCCATTTCCGCCCGGGGCGAGTCGATTGCGAGCGCGAACTGGTACAGGAAGACTCCGACGTTGACGGCGATCAGCGTCCAGGTGACGAACGGCAGCGTCAGTCGTGGCGCGTCGTCCCGAATCGGAATCATCGGCCGCCCCTATGCGCTTTGGCTGACTGTCCGACCCGCGAATTCCGGCTTGGACCTGCGCTCGCCGCTCTCGATCAGTCGGCGCGCGGCTTCGAGGCCGTAAATCCCGCCTTGCGCCCCCAGCGACTTGCAGTTCAGGGCCGCCATAGCATTCGACAGTTCCAGTGCGTCCTCGATCGAGTAGTCCTTCACGACGGCGTAGCAGAAGGCACCGTGGAACACATCGCCCGCTCCCGTGGTGTCCTGGCAATTCACCACAAATGCCGGCGAGTAGTGGAAGCGCCCGTCGGCCAGGGCCAAGGCGCCGTACGGGCCGAGCGTCATGGCGGCGACCCTCATGTCGTACTCCTTCTGAATCAGTTCAAGAGCGAGGAACGGGTCCCGCTGGCTCGTCCATTCCACAGGGAAGTTCGTGCTCCCTATCAGATAGTCGACATACGGCAGGACTCGATCGAAACCCCGGTAAATGGTGTCGACGTCGACCGTAACGGGGATGTCATTCTCGCGAGCGATCCGAGCGGCGTGCTCGACGGCAGCGGTGTCATGCCCGTCGATATGCAAGAGCTTCGCGCAAGTGATCTGCTCCGCGGCTATCTGCTCAGGCACGATCCGCAAGCAGTCCGGGCGCTGCCACAGGATCGTTCGCTCGCCAGTGGTCTGGTCGATGATGATGTATGCGGACTGGTTCGGGCAATCGCTCCTCAGCTGCACATCGGAAATGTCGATGCCCGATCCCTCCAGACTCCGCATGAGGATCCGGCCGCCCTCGTCGTCTCCCACGCTGCCGATGTACTTGGTCCGGAGCCCGAGCTTCACGCAGGCCACCATGGCGCTGGCAACCTGCCCGCCTGGAGACTTGATCTCCCGGACGAACGGGGCTTTTCCACCATAGGCCGGAAACTGCGGAACAAGCAGCAGAGTATCGGTGGCGTTCAGTCCGACGCCGACGACATCGAATTTCTCCTCCATAAGCAACTTCCCTACTCCGAGGCGGTCGCGCCGGACTTCACCTTGAAGGTGTAGGCGTGCAGGCACGGAAGCTCCTCAGGAGTCATCTGCGGGACGGCTATAGCTAGGCCGTCAGGTTGCTGCGTCCATTCCAACTCGCCGGGCACGCCCAGCATCGTCACTGCGGACCAGGCAGGAGCGCGGACGCCCTTGAGTGTCAATATTCCTTTGGGGAGGCCGGGGACAATGGCGTATAGATCCCCGCTCTTGCGCGTGAAGAACGCCATCTTGCGGGCCATTCCACCCTCCGGCTCCAGGCCAGCAAGCTTCAGGATGTCGTATTGCTGCCGATACTGCTTGTACTCCTGGACGGGGCGCTTGCCCTCGGTCCATTGCGCCGACGCTTTCCATGGGCGCGTCCCGTAGATAGCATCTCCGTTCACCGCGAGCCAGTCTCCCAGTTCCAAGAGCCGGGCCTGCTGCAGCGACGGGATGCGGCCGTCGGCCGTGGGCCCCACGTCGAGGAGCAGGTTGCCGCCCCGGCTTACCAGGTCCACGAGCACCCAGACGAGCTGCTTGCCCGTCATGTAGTTCTCCACGGGTTCGTTACGGTTGTATCCGAACGAGTGCCCGATGCCCCGATTCTCCTCCCAAGGGTGGGAATCGTCGGCCATGCCGGCCCCGTATTCAGTTGTGAAGTATCCGCCGTGCTGGTGGCGGATTCCCTTCCCCCACCGGTCGTTGACCACGACTTCGTCGCGACTGGCCGATTCGTTGAACAGCCATGCGAGCAACTCGGTGCTCTTCCAGCTCTCGTGCTCGAGATCCCATTCGCCGTCGCTGAAGATCAGCGCGGGGCTGTAGCTCGAGACGACATCCTTGAACTGCGGAATCATGTGCTCCTGGATGTAACGGTCCCTGTCGTCAAGCCATAGCGGGTTGAACCACTCGTAGAGGGAGTAATAGAAGCCCATCTTGAGGCCCGCGCCGCGCACCGCTTCGCCCAGGTCCCCAAGAAGATCCCGCTTCGGCCCGGCCTCCGCACTGTTCCAAGGACGCCCCCAAGTGCGGCTTGCGTCCTTGCTCGGCCATAGTGCAAAGCCATCGTGGTGCTTCGAGGTCAGCACGACGTAGCGAGCGCCGGCCCTTCGGAAGATATCCGCCCACTGGCCGGGCTCGAACATCTCCGCTTTGAACATCGGAGCGAACTCCGGATAGGCGAGGCGCTCGCCGTAAACCCGCTTGTGAAATGCTCTGGTCGCTTCCGCGTTTCGGCGCTCGCGCTCGTTCCTGCCTTCAAAGGAAGCCCTCAGGGAATGCCAGTACCATTCCGAGTACGAATCGGGATAGGCGAACGCCGGGACCGAGTAAACGCCCCAGTGAATGAAGATCCCGAGTTTCGCGTCCAAGAACCAGTCAGGCGTCGGACGCGCGTCCAGCGAGGCCCAGTCCGCAGAGTATTCCTGAGCGGAAAGGCTCGCCGCCCCGAAGACGAGCGCTGCCAGTAGAATTACGGCCCGCACTCGGGCTGGCGGCCCAGCGGCGCATAACAAACTCCGGGCAACATGGCTCACATCTGCAACTTAGCACGGCCCTGCTGACTCCCGCTCCCAAGAGCGCGGTTGCTACACTCCGAGTGTGCTGGCTCGCTACCGACCCGACGCCGCCGCTGCAGGTACTAGCGCCGGTGACTGGAGAGCGCGCATCGCCTCCGCAGCCACCCTCGAGAGCGTGCGTCGGGCCTGTGCCGAAGCCGCGCGAGAGCAGCCCTGGTTTAATCGGCAACATCTCGAGCTTTGCCGCATACCGGCTCCGACATTCCAAGAAGGCGCGCGTGCGGAGCACTTGCGACACGTGTTCGCGGACCTCGGTCACAAGCCGAAAATCGATGCGGCCGGGAACGTGGTCGTACCGCTGTCCTACTCCCCCAACCTTCCATTCATCGCAGTCACGGCGCATATGGACACGATCCTCGCTCCGTCCCGACCGGACGACATCCACGTGGATGCGAATGGAACCATGCGGGGCCCGGGAGTCACCGACAATGGCACCGGCCTCACGGCGCTGCTCGCTCTTGCCAAGCTACTGGCCACTCCGCTCGTCGACAGGCCCACTCGCAACACGCTGCTCGTGGCGAACGTCGCCGAAGAGGGCGAAGGCAACCTCCACGGCATGCGGTACGTCGCGAACCACTCCCCGTATGCCGAGAGCATTGACCGGTACATGGTCGTGGACGGCGCATCGATCAGCCACATTACAACGGCGGCACTTGGCAGCAAGCGATTCGAACTGGTGATCGAAGGTCCAGGGGGACACAGTTGGAACGACTACGGCCGGGCGAACCCGGTTCACGCGCTGGCCCGCGCGGTAGATCTCATGACCCAGGCGAAGCTTCCGGTCCGGCCGCGGACGACGTTAAGCGTAGGTGTGATCCACGGTGGGACCAGCGTGAACGCCATACCGACATCGGCTCGGGCTAAGATCGACGTGCGATCGGTCAACGAGCAAGAGATCCTCAGGACCGCGAGAATCGTCGAGGACGCCGCCCGCATGGCAGTGCTTGCCGAGAACAAGCGTGCCACCGATCGGCTGACCCGGTTTCAATTGCGCGAGATCGGCAGCCGGCCAGCCGCACGGGCGCTCGCGCAGAATCCGGTCGCGGATTGTTTCCAGGCCGTCGATTCCCACCTGCGCATCCACTCCACGTTCGACTGCGCGTCTACGGACGCCAATGTCCCGCTGGCAGCCGGCGTGCCAACCGTCGCAGTCGGATCCGGAGGCCGTGGCGGGAACGCCCATGCGCCTGGTGAATGGTACGACCCTCAGGGCCGAGAGCTAGGCTTGCGACGTCTCGTCCTGGCGCTTGCGTGCTTGCAGCAGGAGCGGTGATGCTTCCGTTACGGATCCAGTCCGGAGTGAAGCCACCGCAAGCCCAAGACGCCACCTCACCGCACCCTGATGTAGTATGAATCGCGTGAATTGGTCACGAACCCGCCTCCGGATCGCACTGGCGGCGGCGGCAGCCAGCTTCGTTGCCGTGGGCCCGGCTTCAGCCCAAGACCACCGCGTCGTGATCGGTGAGGACGTCTACGTCGGCCTGGATGAAGTGCTGGACCGGGTCACCTGCGTATTCTGCTCAATCCATGTAGAGGGCGTGGTGACGGACACCGCATTCCTAGTGCTTGGGGAACTCGAGAATCACGGCGAGATCCGAGGTGATGCAATCGTGATCGCCGGAGAGATGCGCCTGCAAGGCAATGTGGGCGGCGACGCCATCGCGGTGCTGGGCAACATCCACAGCGGTTCCCCGGACGTCAAGATCGGCGGGGATGCAGTGACGGTAATGGGAAGCCAGACAGGCATCTCGGCCAGCGCTGTCGGTGGCCAGATCGAGAGTATCGGCGGAGAACAGGTCGGCCAGGTCGTCTTGGCGGGGCTCCTGATTGTGTTTTTCCTATTGGCAGTTCTCGTATTCGCGGTACTGATGACTCTAAACCTGCTGGCGTTCGCGATCCTCGGCTCGGAGCGTGTGAACACCATAGCGAGCACGCTGAGCGGCAACACCGCCATGTGCTTCCTTGGAGGTCTCGGGACATGCTTCGCGCTGGCGGTGGTCGGGTTGGTCGTGGCAGTGATCCTCCCCGTTTCGCTCCCCATGATCGCCGTGTTCATCGTCGTCTCGGTGGTCGGATACTCCGGGGTAACATTCTGGATTGGGCGCAATTTGTTTGCCGGTCGAGCGCAGCTGACGGCGACGGTGGCGGCGTCGACCCTGGTCATCTTCCTGCAACTGATTCCTGTCATCGGCTGGCTGGTCATGCTCGTCATGTGGAACATAGCGATCGGCGCGGCCGTTCTAAGCGGATTTGGCACATCGCCCGACTGGCTGGTGTCCCGGGCCGACGGGCGGTCCCGGCAGCGACGCCCGGCGGGCTGACAGTTCTACGAACCCGGGAACGGCGCGAATTGCGAGGACAGCGATGAGCGCGATTCAGAGCGCTAGCAGCTCGTGCCATGCGATCGCCTGCTGCAGACTGGCGAAACGGTCCGTCGGATGCGAGGTGGTCCTATTGCTTGGCACAGCCGGCCAAGGTGCATCTCACGGCCTTGCGGACGCACCTGGAAAATGACGACACGATGGCTACGCGTCCGTCTGTCGCTGCGGCCGTGTAGCGCGCCACCATCCTAGGGGGGCCGGCCCCCGGTCACGGTGACGTCAATGGTCGCCGTGCCTCGGCGGGCCACCCCTGACGCCAAGCCGCCACGGCTCGGGTGCGCGGTCACACAAACACGCGGCTGCTTGCGCCAGTCGGCTGCCACCCGCCGGTTGACTGCGAGCGGGAGCACTATCGGCGTCACGACAAGCCAGTGCTGGCGGCCGAAGTCAACTGTCGCGCTCTTTGGGAAACCCGCTACGGTTCACCCGACATCCAGACCCTGTTCTGCTGAGACGTTGATCAATCTCAGCGCAGGCCAACTCTTCCAGCCTTGTGCACCGGCTAATCCGCTACTGCCCCTGCGTCCGGGCGGTCGCGCGACACCGACCAGCCGGTCGTAAGGCCCACCACGAACCAGCCCACTGCAAGGATGCCGACTGCGAAAATCGTATCCCCGATCCAGCGGAGCCAGCGGAGCGTTTCCAGTGTCGGACTCTGTAGAAACTCTGCCGAACGTGCGTACCACATCCCGTGCTCGACGCTGGCCCACGTCTGTGCAAGCCCCACGGGCAGCAGGCTGAGCAGCACCATGAGCGACAACCCCACGTTAATAGCCCAGAAGCCGAATGTGAGCGCTTCCGTCCGCCACAATCTTCGAACCGTCAGGACGCTAAGGCTCAGAAGCATGAGCCCGATGCCAAGCATTCCGTACACTCCGAACAACGCGGTGTGCGAATGGACCGGCGTCGTGTTCAGGCCCTGCATGTAGTACAAGGCGATTGGCGGATTGATGAGAAAGCCGAAGAGTCCCGCACCCACCAAGTTCCAGCACGCGGCCGCCACAAGAAAATAGATCGGCCCCTTGTAGTGCGCGACCCACGGCGTCCGTGTCGAGGTCGACCACGTCTCGTATCCCTCATACCCGATCATGACCAGGGGCACGAGCTCAAGAGCACCCATGGTGCCGCCCACGACGAGGATAACCGGAGTCGTGCCGGTGAAGTAGAGATGGTGAAACGTGCCCAACACACCGCCGGTGAGATAGAGGATGGAAGTGAACAGAATGGCCATCGTCGCGGAGCGGACGCGAACGAGACCCAGGCGAGCGAAGACGAGGGCAATCACCGCAGTGGCAAACACCTCGAAGAATCCCTCCACCCAGAGGTGCACCAGACCACCGCCAATATTCGGCGATGGCAAGGTTCGTATGCCGTGCAGGCACAAGGCCAGGCGCATAGAACAGCGCAATGGCAGCGATGGACAGCATGAATATAGCCAGCAACTGCTTGCTGGCGCCCTCGGCACGGCGCCACACTCCCGCGAGCGGCCGAAACATCAACAGCAGCCAAAGGAGCAGGCCCAGAAAGAGCAGGATCTGCCAGAACCGACCAAGGTCAATGTATTCGTATCCCTGGTGACCGAACCAGAAATTCGCGACGTCGCCGAGGCGCTGGTGAATCGCGAGCCCCTGTCCGGTCATGGACCCTCCGACGACCACAACGAGCGCCACGAGAAGGACATTGACTCCGAGGCGCTGATAGCCCATGTTTGACATACCCCTCCGTAAGTGACTGTGTTTACAGGGTCGCAAAGTGGTGTTGTTACCTAGACCCCTTTCTCACCCCAGCCAACGCCGGAATCGAGCGGGGGACAAGCGGTTATCTGTGCAGTGTTGCGATCCTGTCTGACCTCCGTGTCAGTGGACAGTCCTGTCGACGCCCTCCGGCGGTCGCGGGGCTTCCAGCTTCGCTCCCAGCGCCCTCAGCACGCGGCGCGCCTCGCTGCTTTGCCCGCCCTCCTCGCCGTTCACGCACACGCCCGCCTTGTACTTCCCGCCCGGCAGCTCGAACTCCACCAGGCTGACCGCCTCCAGCGCCGCCCAGGCCGCCCGCGAACTCAGCAGCTCCAGCCCCGCCTGCTCCAGCTTGCGCTGCAGAACCCGGTCGAACCCCAAGGCCAGCGCCGCCACCAGCACGTGCGCCCTCACCCGCTCCTCGACCCGGTGCCACACCGGCCGCAACTCCAGCACGTCCTTCATCGAGCGGAACGCCGCTTCCACCCGCCACAGGTCCTGGTAGGCCCGCACCGCCTCCACCGCGCTCAAGCCCTCTTCCTCCGTCTCCAGCAGCCAGTGCCCCTCGCGCCGCTTCTCCGCCGCGCAATTCGCGTTCTCCCAGTACTCCAGCTGCCCCGCCTCCCCCAGCCGCCAGTCGTAGTAGCGCTGCCCGTTGTCCCGCGCCAGAATGCGCCCCGCCACCTCCCCGATCCGCGCCGCAGCGTCCCTGGCCTCCTCCTGCTTGCCGGGCTCCTCCCCGCTCGCCGCCGCCGCCGCCGCCCGCTTCTCGCGCGCCTTCCGCTCCCGTTCCGCCTTGCGCGCGAACTCCCCTGCCGCCACCCGCTCGGCCAGCCGCTCCAGCTTCTGCCGCACCTTCTCCTGCTGCGCCTCCCGCAGCTTCCGCTCGTGCTGCTCCCGCTCCGGCGAATGCACCAGGAACCGCCGCACCCGTTCCCCCTCCCGCGTCACCTCCTGCACCCGCGATCCGTTCCTCTTTGCTTCCCCGTCCGCTCCCTCGCAGGCCTGCCAACCCCCCTCCCTGACCCGCCCCAAGGCCTCCTCCATGCGCGGGCTCCGCCGCCCCTGCACCGCCAGCAGGCAGCCCAAGCCCTCCTCCTCCAGCGCCGCCACGCTGGCCTCCGACTTCATCCCCCGGTCCCCCACGAACACGAACCGCCCCAATCCGAACCGCCGGCGCAGGTCCGCGATCACCTCGCCCACCGTCGTGGAGTCCCGGCGGTTCCCCGCGAACACCGTGTGCGCCACCGGCAGCCCGTCCACCATGGCCACCCCGACGAGCACCTGCGGCGCGTCCGGGCGGTGGTCCCGCGAGTAGCCGCGCACGCCCAGCGTGCCCGGCCCGAGCCCTTCGAAATAGGTGCTGGTGAGGTCGTAGAAGACGAGGTCGCACTGCGGCGCGAACAGATGCCGGAAGCGGGCGAAGAGATGCTCCTCGATGCGGTTCTTGAGCGGCAGCAGGGCGTCGAGGGTACGGTACCAGCGCTGCAGCTGGAAGGCCTGGACGCGGACGCGAGGGGTCTTGGAGGCCTTGCGCTCGGCGTCGGAGCGGTAGGCGGGGACGAAGCGGCGGCCCTGGGAGTCGCAGGCGAAGTAGGTGCGCAGCCAGTCGGCGAGGCCGTGTTCGGAGGCGGGGGCGGTGAGGCGGTTGGCGACGAGGACGAGGAGGCGGTCGGAGAGGGGCCCGAGCAGGCCGGGCATGCCGAGCTCGTCCCAGAGGGTGCGCAGGGCGAGGAAGGGGCCGAAGCGGAAGGAGTGCAGGGGGACGGGATCGGGGCAGGCCGGGGGTTTGTGGCCGCGGCAGAGTTCGTAGAGGCGATCGAGGAGGGGGTCGAGTTGGTCCTTGCGGCCGAGAGTGGCGACGATGCGGCGGGAGGAGCGGCCGTTTTTCCAGATGGATTCACAGAGGCGGACATACTCGTAGGTGCGGCCGCGGGAGGAGGACTTGGCGGTCATGAGGTACAAGAGAAGTTACCTAGACCATGCTAGCGGAAACGGCCAATGAAAAAAAGGGGAAACTGGGATTGCTACGAAAATTTGGTGTTACCTAGGAATTCGGAGGCCCGGCGATGAAGTTCCTTTACCCGCAAGGGGTTTCACCCCCGCGCCAGGAAAAACCTGTCGAACATGGGATAGCGGGGCTCCCGGCCCGCGATGAGTGGCGCCAGGCACAACCCCGTCGCCAGCCACGAGGTAGCAATCCACAGGAGACCCAGTTGCACGTGCCACGTCCGCGCGAGAGAGTACGGCACGTAGTCAGCCAGCGGTATCCCGTAGAAACTTGTGCCCTCCACGCCGTAATGGGCGGACACGATACCGGTGGCCATCTGGGCGACAAGCAACCCGCCGACGACCCAGAAGTACTTTTGCGTGGCGTACATCGACGGTGTAGGCACGACGCCGAGCAACGGATCCGCCTGCGGTGCGCCGACCTGACTTCGCCATCGATCGCGGCTGGCCGCGTAGAACCACGCCAGCGCACCGATGCCTCCCAGCAGGAGCACGAAGCTCGCCACTGAAACGACGATCATGGCTCCGGTAGGCCGATTGCCGACCAGATCGTCGGGCGGCCAGTTGTGCGTATATGTAATGTCTCGTCCCGGGCGCTCTGTAACACACGCCCAAGCCGCCCAGAAGATGAAAGCCGTGAATGTGCTGCGGCGGCCGGGATCCGCGATGACCGCCCGCGGCATCGCATAACTCTCCCTGAGCGCATCGAGCTGCGGGTCGTGCCCGAACAGACCGACATAATATGCTTGGACATCCCGGATAGCCAGAGCTCGAATCGGCGAAACGGAGATCGCGCCGGTGGATGGATCGTACGTGTTGGTTCGAAGCTCGACTTGGAGCCTCGTCCGAAGAGCGGCCCGTCTTTCAGCAGTCAAAGATTCGTATCCCACAGCTGCGCCTTCCTGATTCGCCCAGTGTTCAAGAAGCCACACCGCTTCACGATGCAACCAGTCGGCCGTCCAGTCTGGAGCGGCATAGGCGCCGTGACCCCATATCGACCCAATCTCGTGTCAGCCGATCGAACGCCACACGTCCTGGCCAGCCCGGACGTCGGCATCGGTGAAGATGACGTCGCCGTTTGTCGTTACGACTGCACTTGGAATCGGAGGAGCCATCTGGTAAATCTCTCCGCCGAAGTACAGTAGAGCGGCAAATGAGGCGATCACAACCACGACCAGTACAATCCACAAGGCTCGAGAGTCTTTGGCGAGGACGTCTGGCGAAGTCCACTGGGAACTCGGAGACGTGGACATGTCACGCATAATGGAAGCTTACTCCCCCAGATTCCCGGTGAGGGTGGCCGCTACAAGAAGATCTCGTACGACGGTCGCGGTCGGCTAAGCAATGGGGCTTTCGAGCCAGTCGAGACTCTCGATTTGAGCAGTCACGGGGCGCTGTGCGCCGCCGGCGATGTGACGTTCACCGCAACTTCCGCGCAATCTACGCCGACCCAACACCACTCCGAGAGCGCGGACCCCGACGTCCGGGACTTGACTGCTTGTCGGCCGGATCAGACGGCGGCGGTTCTTGGTACGGTAAAGAAGTAGTTACTTGCCCCGTACCAAGCCCAAACCGCCAGAGAGCGCAATCCCTTACATAGACAACGCTGAAAAGCTCGCTCCGGTCGCTGAACGCCTTGCGGCTCAGTCGATGATCGCCTTCGATACGGAGTTCCTCTGGGAGCGCACTTACTCACCCCGCCTTGGCCTGATCCAAGTGGCCGACGGCGATTCCACGTGGCTCGTCGACCCCCTGGCTTTCTCGGCTCAGGAAATGCAGCCCTTGTTGGACGTATTGGTTTCGCCCGACACGCTCAAGGTCGCCCACGCGGTCGATCAGGACCAAATCTGCTTGCACCGCGCCTATGGTGTCGTCGCCGAACCAGTGCTTGACACATCGGTCGCCGCAGCTCTAACGGGCATGGGCGAGCAGATCGGGCTATCCAGCCTGCTCAGCAAGCTTCTACACGTCAACATCGACAAAGGGTACAGCCGAACGAACTGGCTGAAGCGCCCCCTCCCGACCCAGATGCTGGCCTACGCGGCCGAGGACGTGGCGCACTTGGGCAAAGCCGCGAATCTCCTTCTCGAGAGATTGCGCAAACTGAATCGCGAGGACTGGGCTCTCGAGCTTTCGGCGAAGGCGGGCGACTTTGCGAAGGCGCACTTCGAACCGCACTCACTGGCCAGGAAACTTGCAGAGGGGCGGCGGCTCGACGCGAATACCTACAGCGTCCTCCGGGAACTCATCGCTTGGCGTGAGCAGGAAGCCAATCGCAAGGACCTACCGCGGCGGTGGCTCGCGGAAGACAAGATTCTCGTCAAGCTCGCGACCGCTCGCCCGGCCACGGCCGAGCAGCTTGCGGACTTCCGCGGCCTCGGTATCTCGAACCGGCCCAAGAGCAGCGCGAGAGTCCTGCAGGCGATCAAGACAGGGTTGAAGTCCCCTCCCGACGGCTACAAGCGACCCGAGCGCCAACGGAGCCCGACACCGAGGGAATCTGCCGCTCTGGTCGTTCTCAAATGCTTCTTGAACGCGCTTGCCGCCGACCACAAAATCCCAGCGCGCCTGCTGGTTGACAACGGAGAAATGGTGGAATTGCTGCGAGGGCAGTTCGAGGATCTCGACTCGCTACGAGACTCCGAGATCCTCGAGCAGCGGGTGGTCGCCCTGATCGGAGAGGATCTCGTCGCGATCCTGAACGGACGTAGGGGATTGCGGCTCGTCAACGGCGTAGCCACGCAACTCGAGGGCTAGCAGCGCCGGTTCGAAAGCGGGGTCCTCGAAATCACCCCGAGTGTCGACCAATCCGGTGCTAGGGACACACAGATTCCGGCACCATGATCTCGCCCGTAGCAAACGGCTATCTTCGCGAAGAATCGAGTCAGACGGTGATTGAACGCATATTCGGCTCGTGAATACTGGCATCGACACTGCTGCTATTTGGTGTATCCGGTGCATTCCGCAGGTATTGAAGCCATCATGGCATTTGGCTTGCCTCCCTGCCACGGTCTCTTGGTCTTCAAGAAACCCTTAGCCGGACGGGAGGCATCACAAGCTCAACGCTGAAGAAGAGCACCTCCCGGCCCCAACTCTTGAACATGAACTGAACAATAACTCGTTTATTATCCAAATGTTACGATCATATGTCCCGCCCAGTCGTGTCGTTTACCATCCGGGCCGGCATGCAGCGAGACACGGATCCGAAACAGTACTGACGATCCGGCCTACCGGGATGCAATTCTTCCTGCAGACGCCGAACTATTCTGGCTCCCTTGCCATCCGCAACTCATCGACTCGTACTTGACGGCCAACCCCAATGCCGGAACAACAATGATGGCATCAAGTCCGTTGCGATCAGTCGACAGGCCCGAGATTCCGAAAGGTCGATTCTGAGATTCATGTTGAGACAGGCTGGACCGAACCGGGTTGCAGGGAACTGTTTCGATGGGCCGATGCTTCGGGACGACCATCGGCGGCTCGTTCTGCGGCCAACGCCGACGCTGCGCCTCATGTGGACCATCAAGGGCTGGAGGCGGCGTCGACCTAGCTTGCCGCGGTGCTGGTGTTGGAACCGGTTGCTCAGGGGAGCTGCGCTCTGCACAGCACCAAGTTGTCTTGGTCGAGGTTGTGCGACCAGATGAACTCGGCACTTCCAAACCTGTCTTCGTAGTTCCGGTAAGCCCGCTGATTTGTCACGGCGCTCGCCGGGTAGGTCGATGCCTGATGCCAATCGGAGTCGTCGAACCCCTGCGAAGCCCAGTCCTCGGGGACTCGGAAGTGAAGCGCCCGACACGAGGCGGGATCCCTTTCCACGCATGGAGGCCTCTCGGGACAAGCCGAGGTGTCGGGTCCCGGCCCGACACAGGAACGATCCTCCAGCGGACTGATGTAGTACGTGCGGCACTTCCAGTTCGCACCTGTCTCAGTACCGTCGCTGAACCGCGCGATGAATCCGCCGTCGCCCACATTCCAGCGGTCGTATTCCATGCCGATTCCGAGATGGGTTCCCCAGTCAACGAGCTTGACAGCGTAAGTAAACGGTCGCTTCGCCTTGAGTCGAACGATTCCCGAATTGAACGGTATGAAGCCTACAGGATCGCGAGCGACGATCGTTCCGTTGACATACAACTCGTAGTAGTTGTCTCCGAAGACGTATCCTGTGACCTCCTCTCCGTCCGGATCGATCACAACGGTCTCGAGATCCTCGAGGTGCGTCGGGTTGTGGCCGACACCGCTACAATCGTTGTATAGGTCTGTCGGATCTGGCCCGCCAGCCGGTTTTGCGGGCACTTGCACGCGAGTTCCATCTTCCGCTACCACTATCCCGCAACGCGCTTCCATGAAACGACGCGTACTCCCAGCGCAGGCCTTGGCTAGGTTGCCGCAAGAGAACGTCTCTTCGGCCAGTCCCTGGGTAACGATCCCTGCGTCGCTGGATTCTTGACCGACCAGCGCGGGGGAAATGAAGGCAAGGGCAAGTAGAACTCGCATCCTATACAGGTTGACAGAGTCGCACCGGGTCAATGCGCGGCCACGACCGGGCATCGATCAGATTCATCCTTTCGGAGCGATTCTCTTGGGGTCGAACTTACGTTGGCGCAAACCTCGCCGCCCGGTCGCGAAACTCCTTCCACGACGGTATTCAAGACTCTCGGTCGGGCTGTCAAGGCGAGGCACTACAGACCGCGGCACCAATGGAGTCCGGCCCGAATCACTCGACTTCGTAGGCACCCCGTGCCACGATCCGGGCGGGTCCGGTTAGTCGAATGCCGCCGGCCCAGTCGACGACCATACTCCCGCCTTCCGTCTTGACAGTCACTCGGGAGCCGACCCATCCATGGTAGCGAGCGGCCATCGCGGCTCCCATCGACCCGGTTCCGGAACTAAGCGTCGCACCCGCCCCTCGTTCCCAAAACCTGACTTCGAGCGTGGGTTCTCCACCGGCGCGAGAACACACCTTTACGAACGAGACATTCGACCCGCCCGGAAAGTGGGCGTGGCGCGCGAGCGCGCTCCCGAGTTCCCGCCAATCGAAATCGAACGACTCTACGCGACGAACGCACTGTGGGTTGCCGACATCCACAGCAGTGACCAAGTGCGGGTCGCCGCCAACTTCCAATCGCAGAGAGCCCTCCAGCACACGGCACGAACGTTCCGGAGTTGTCATCCGGAATTCGAATTCCGGAGATTCCGCCATGGTTCGAACCACTTCCCTGGGGCCTGCGCCCGTCTCGATTACAAGCGTGTCTGGCAGATCGGCGTGCTCGTTCAGGTAAGCGGCCACGCAACGGGTGCCGTTGCCGGAAATCTCGGCCTCGCTTCCGTCGCTATTCCAGAGGTGAGCCTGGGCGATGGCCTCCGGAATCGCCGACACTCCCACCACCTCCAACCCATCGGCACCAACCCCGAAGCGCCTGTTGCAGATCTGTGTCGCGAGCGCGGGCAGACCGGAGTCCGGGATCCCTATTCTTGCCAGGTCGCCGCGCTCGACGATGAGGAAGTCGTTCCCTGCCCCTTGGACCTTTGTAAATGGGAGCGTAGGCATTTCCTTAGTTTGTGCGAATTCGGGACCCTGCTCGCCACAAGCGCAGCAAAGAGCCTCAAAGAATCCAGCCGGCACAGTTCCCGGCTTGGTGCCGGCGGAAGGCGAAGCTGCATTGATACTCTGAGGATTCGAGCCTCCATGCCCAATCCTCTGACCGAAATCCAATTCGAAGTTCCGTTCGAGGACATTCGCGCCGAGCACGTAGAGCCGGCAATCGACCAATTGCTGGAAGAGGCGCGGTTATCGCTAGAGTCCTTGGTCGCAACCGATGAAGGGCCGACCTATGCCAACACGCTGGCGGCCCTGGAGGACCTCGGCGAGAAGCTGGGCTACGCCATGGGCGTCGTCGGCCATCTCGAGGGCGTCGCCACCTACGCCGAGCTGCGCGCGGCCTACAACGCCGTACAGCCGAGGGTTAGCGAGTTCTTCTCGGCCATCCCCCTGAACGAAGGCGTCTGGAAGCGCATTCGGGCTTTCTCCGACTCAACCGAGGTTGCGGGGCTCAGCCCTACGCGGAAGCGCTTCCTAGACAAGACTTTGGACGATTTCCGACGAAGCGGCGCCGAACTCGGACCTTCTGAAAAGAAGCGTCTTCTAGAGATCAACGTCGAGCTTGCCAAAATCACGACAAAATACGCAGAGAACGTCCTCGACGCCACGAACGCCTTCGACCTGATCATCGAGGACGAGGAAGGCCTTGCGGGATTGCCGCGGACAGCGGTTGCGGCCGCCAAGGAGAGTGCCGAGCGCAAGGGCAAGGCGGGCTGGCGATTCACACTCCAAGCTCCGAGCTTCATGGCGGTCATGACATATCTCGATGACGAGGCCATTCGCGAGAGGATGTATCGCGCGTTTTCAAGTCGCGCCGCGCGAGGCGAATTCGACAACAGAGAGAACATTGCCAGGATCCTGGCGCTGCGAAAAGAGATGGCTCGACTCCTGGGATACTCGGACTTCGCTGACCTCGTTCTCGAGGACCGAATGGCCAAGTCCGGTGCCAAGGCTTGGAAATTTGTCGATGACCTGAGGCAGAGGACCCAGGCAGCCTTTGACATAGAGAATGAGGACCTTGATGAGTTCAGCGGTTCCAAGGTCAAGCCGTGGGACCTCGCCTACCAGGCTGAGAAGCTCCGTAGGGCACAGTACAACTTCGACGAGGAGGATCTAAGGCCCTACTTTCCCTACGAGGGCGTCCTGCGCGGCATGTTCGAGATCGCCCAGCGATTGTTCGGACTCGAGATTCGAAAGTGGGAAGGAGTGCCAGTCTGGGATGCGGGCGTTGACGCCTACGAAGTCAACGATGCGGACGGCAGTCACCTCGGATCCTTCTATGCCGACTACTTCCCGCGAGAGAACAAGCGGGGTGGCGCGTGGATGGACTCCCTCATCACCGGGCAGCCCAGCGCAATTGGATTCACCCCGCATCTCGGCTTCAACTGCGGCAATCTCACTCCCCCGACGGAAGGCAAGCCCGCCCTGCTGACACACAGGGAGGTCGAGACAATTTTCCACGAGTTCGGACACCTTCTCCATCACTTGCTAAGCCGAGTCGAGGTGAGAAGCCTAGCTGGCACGAACGTGGCATGGGACTGGGTCGAACTGCCGTCTCAAATCATGGAGAACTGGTGCTGGGAGCGCGAGGCACTTGATCTGTTCGCTCGTCACTACGAAACAGGAAAGCCGATTCCAGAAGACCTGTTCGCCAAGATGAAGCGCGCAAAGAACTTCCGAAGCGCCAACGCGCAAATGCGGCAACTCGGATTCGGCACCCTGGACCTTGCCCTGCACACGCGGTTTGACCCTGACGTGAATTCCGACACGGTGAGCTACGCCCGCGACATCCTGCAACGGCACGCCCCGGTCGATCTGCCCGCCGACAATGCGATGGTCGCGTCCTTCACCCATCTGTTCTCGAGTCCGGTCGGATACGGAGCAGGCTACTACTCGTACAAGTGGTCGGAGATGCTGGACGCAGACGCTTTCACGCGCTTCGCGCGGGAAGGCATTTTCAATCCCGAGACCGGGAATTCGTACAGGCGAAACATCCTCGAACGCGGCAACAGCGCGGAGCCGGAGGACCTCTTCCGTCAGTTCATGGGCCGCGACCCGGATGCAGAGGCGTTACTGCGCCGTCTCGGCTTGGCTGCCTAGCGCCGGTCGATGGTGGCGGATTCCGAAAATCGAGGTCCTGTCGTGGAACCTCGGGAGATCTTCGCTACAACCCATCTGCCGCCGAGGGAATTCTACGCTCGAGCCACTGAAGACGTGGCAAGAGACCTGCTTGGCACGACCGTGGTCCATCAAACCGAGGACGAGGTCCTAGCCGGACGGATCGTCGAAGTGGAGGCGTACCTCGGCCGGGATGACCCAGCCGCGCACAGCAGCGCTGGGGAAACCCGCCGCACCGCCGTGGTATTCGGACCGCCGGGCCACGCGTACGTCTATCAGATCTACGGAGTGCACCGCTGCCTGAATGTGGTGGCCGAACCTGACGGGATGCCGGGGTGCGTCCTGGTACGAGCCTTGGAACCAATCTGCGGCATTCCAACCATGAGCTCGAGACGGAAGACCAAGCGCATCGTCGACATCGCCAACGGACCGGCCAAGCTCACGAGCGCCATGGCGATCGGGATGGACTGCTATGGGGCGGACTTGATCGCCAGCCCGCTGACAATTCGAATCCCCAACGTAGCTCGACCCATTCAGATTGAAACCTTTCCGAGAATAGGGATCACGAAGGCAACAGAGCTTCCTCTTCGATTTGTTGCGGCCAACAGCAAGCACCTCAGCCGTCGCTAGAGCTCAGGACACGAATATCTTCTACTTCACCTTTCTTAGTCAGTTTCATCGCCCCTCGCAACCAAGGATACTGAAACAAACCATTTGGTAAATGATCACAGAACAAAGGCTCACCGCTGCCAGCTTTCTGTGAGATAAAAGCGAAGCAATGTCGGTGACATCAGCGAATTTACCTCGGTATTTCCAGTGACAAGCTCATTCTTTCCGAACGAGAGTGAGGCATGGAGTCGCTGAGGCGTTAGGTATTGCAACGAATCCTCACCGATGTTAAACCGTTTCACCTTAGCAATCTTCAGCAGAACATCTTCCATAGATTCCCCGGAATTCCACGCCATAATCCATCCCCAGTCACCGAAACTTGGTACGTTGTCATGATATGGAATCGCGTCATATCCTGCACTCTGAATTGTCCTCAGAATGCAAAGAAAAGACTCCTTGGCGTGGTAGGGCGAAGTCGATTGGACGGCAAGGATCCCACCGTGGGCAAGCAACCTATTTACTTTGAGATAGAATTCGCGGCTATACAATTTGACTAGTTCGACAGAATTCGGATCCGGGAGGTCGATCAATATTACATCAAAATAACCATGCAGCCGTTCAAGAACCTTGTCGGCATCGACAGTATAAACATACACTAGTGCTGCTTGGTCTAGAGTGTCTTCTGGATCGATACCCACACCCGTCGCGTACTCGTACACTGGTCGACGTTGGAGGTCACTGGGGGTCTCCAGAAATGCCTCGGCTGAAACTCGGGCATCAGCAAAAGCTCCCCCATTCAATTCAGTCATGACATCATGGTTCGCAGCAAATTCAATCATGCCCGGATCGATATCAACTAGCGTGATTTCTCTTGTCTCCGCATATTTTAGTACCTCCCTTAATGCCAGTCCGTCACCGCCCCCTAAAATCAACACGCGTCGATGACTCTCCGCCAGTGCCATGGCCGGATGGACAAGCAGTTCGTGATAGATATGCTCGTCGATGCTAGAGAACTGAAGATTACCGTTAATATACAGACGATAGTCCATGGGGTCTGTCTTAGCAGTTAGGACGATATGCTGGTATTGTGTCGTTGTGGAATACGCGATTGGCTCGCTATAGAATCGCTGCTCCAATAGTTGATTCCAGCTTCGATTCTCTGAATATCCGTAGATGAGGCTGATCGCTGTCAAGCCAATCGCTGCAGCTGGAATCGCGCCGCGTGATGCGATCCGATGATAGGAAAAATAGCTATAGGTAACGAGTGCTACGGTGAAGTTTATTCCGGCAACAAGAAAACTGATTTCCGTCAGAGGAAAGTATCTTAGTAATACGTATACCCATATAAGTGCTCCTATAAAAGCACCTAAGTAGTCTGTGCTAAAGACTGAAGCAATGTTCGATTTTAGCTGTGGAAGAAAGTGTCGATTGAGGCGGAGGACTAACGGAATCTCCAGTCCGATCAAGAACCCTATCGACAGAACGAAGAAATACTGCACCAAGATGAAGTGGGTATCCATCGCAGCATACGCCGCATAGACTGCGATCGGGGCGAATCCGCCAAGAATCGCGAGTCCTACCTCGACCAGCAAGAATTTCTCGACTAATCGCTTGTCGCTGATCTTCCGCTGCAAGAAGCCAGCGAGGCCCATCATCAGCATCATGAGCGAGATCGTGACAGAGAATTGCTCGATGCTGTTGCCGAGAACAAATGTTGCAACGGTACTGAGAATGCATTCGAATATAAACCCGCTTGCTCCCGTTAGGAACATCGAGCAACCTAGCAGGATCGTAGCGACTCGAGGCCGGACAGTAGCTTGCACTGGCAAGGTTTCGAAGGAGCGGAAGCAAGGGTGGAATTCAATCCGCGCAGCAACCTCACACGGTGGCGAGGCTAGACTGGCGGCACCGATCCGATCTGGCGGACTAGGTGGAATGCGTCGCTGATTTGCGGAATCCGATGGCGATTGTCCATCGTATCACGGGCCCTTTGGGTGGCCCGGAGATACGATGAAGCTTGCGCAGCAAAGTATCGAGGCGAGGGATCCTGCGGTCGGCTGCAGTAGGAGGTGGCATTGCGGCTGTCGGAAGCACCGCGTTCTTGTTCCGGAAGGCGCGTCCGATAGCTGGAAGCTACGTTGACCGCAGTCATGCAGTCGGCCACTCAATCCGAGACGGCAAGCCGATACCCGCAGGCGGGGACCGTGCCAAAGTGCCGGTGGTCATCGTCGGAGCCGGCATCGCTGGGCTTTCCGCCGCCTGGAGGATGAGGCGACTCGGCTTCGAGGAGTTCGTGCTCCTGGAATTGGAGGGAGCCGCTGGCGGCAATTCTCGTTCAGGCCGTAACAACTTCACCGCATACCCGTGGGGCGCGCACTACGTGCCTGTTCCAGACCGGCGGATTCCATTGGTCGAGGAATTGTTTGTCGAGCTTGGCGTGCTCAAGGATGGGCGATGGGACCCCAGCCACCTATGCCGTGAGCCTCTCGGGCGATTGTTCAACGGCGGTGAATGGTTGCCGGGGATCGAACCTGGGGGTTCCGCTCCGGACGTTGAGCGCGACCAGTTCGACCGGTTCTGGGATAGGATGAACTACTACCGCCAGGGCGGTGAGTTCACAATACCGATCCGCGCCGCCGGGCACACTGGCGGCCTCGATCGGATTTCCATGAAGCGCTGGATGGTCGAGCAGGGCTTCTTCAATGACCGGCTCCGCTGGTACGCGGACTACGCCTGCCGGGACGACTACGGCTGCTCTTACGACGAGACCTCCGCTTGGGCTGGCATCCACTACTTCGCAGCAAGGCCGGAAGACGATTCTGGAATTCTCACCTGGCCCGAAGGCAACGGTTGGATCGTGAAGCGCCTTGCGAGCAAGCTCTCGCCTTGGCTGCGCACGGGGACGCCAGTGCATCGGATCTTGCAGACTGGTCGACGCATCGAGGTTGTTACCGAGCAGGTCACGTACGAGTGCCAATCGGTCGTATTCGCCGCCCCGACGTTTCTGGCACCGTACCTCATGCCAGATTCCAGCGACTGGCTGCCGCCCCTGGGCGAATTCGCGTACTCCCCTTGGTACACAGCGAATCTTGTCATCGACAGCCCTCCCGAGGAGAAGGGCGCCTCGCCCGCTTGGGAAAACGTGATATACAATTCGCCCGGTCTTGGCTACGTGATTGCGACCCACCAGACAATTGCGGCGGCCGACACGCCAACGGTGTGGACCTATTACCGGGCTCTAGCCGGCCAAACGCCTCGCCTCGCACGGCACGCCCTGCTCGAGACAAGTTGGACCGAACGCAAGGAGGAGGTTCTCCACGACCTAGAGCGAGCGCATCCGGACATTCGAGACTGCGTCGCGAGATTGGACGTCATGCGGTTGGGCCACGGCATGATTCGGCCGACTCCAGGCTTCATGACTTCCGACACCAGGCAACTCTTAGCGGCAATGGAAGGGCCCGTGCAATTCGCAAACTCCGACGTGAGCGGGATCTCAATCTTTGAAGAAGCGCAGTATCGCGGAGTGCGCGCCGCCGAACGAGTCCTTTCGAGACTTGGCTATCGGGACCTGGAGTATGCAGACGGATAGCCGTTGTCGGCTCACCGGTAATCGAACGTCGCGACGAGGAACCATGCCGTGCCGGCATCGCCTGAGGCGGGTGCCGCGCCGGCCCAATGCTTGAGAGGACGCAACGGGTTGGCAGCAACCCTAAGCGACCAGCGATCCGATCATGATCGCCAACGCGATCTGGGCGCATACGGTCACCGAAGATGCAGCGACATTGCGATCTCTCTCCACTTCGATCTTCAACGTCGTATTCGGCAGGAACGCCTTGTCAATCAGCCATTGGAACAGCACCAGCAATGTCATCCCGACCGCGCCACTCACGGCGAAACCGGAGATACCTTCGATCCACCCGGTGAACGGACCGGAAATCGCGAAGCCGAGGACGATTCCCAGCGAAATCAGAGTACCGCCAAGGATCAGGCCGGCGGCGGCGTTGCCTTCCCTGATCTCCCCCAGACAGTCAAACGGAGTGACCCATTCGTACAGAAACGCAAAGAGAATCAATGCAACCTGGCCCATCGCGAAGAAGCCGACCGAGGTCTCCCATCCGCCGCCCTCCCCGTGAAACGATCCGTACGCAATCAATCCGGTGGCGACCAGTATGCCGAATTCCGCGAACCCTACCGCTTGGTTCCCTTTGTGGAGTTCCCGGGCGTTATGCACGTGACCGAGGACCACCCGCTCGGCGAGGAACTGCGCCACGAAGAAGAACACCAACAGAACCACGCAGTACGCAAGAATCTCGAGCGTGTTGTCGAGCACCGCACTCCAGCCGTCGGAAAACCGCGCTACGCCGCCGCTCACGACGCCGGCTAAGCCGAACCCGAAGCCGATGCCCAGCCCGCAACGCCGCAGCGCCACCGCCAGGTTGCTCTCTTCCTCGATCTGGTGGTCGGCAGTCAGTCCCTTGGAGTCCTTGATCCCTGCACGCAGCAAGGCAGACCGGAAGAACCGGTCGCTGATCTTCTTCGCAACGAGCAGCGCGAGGAATACGAGGAGCGTGTCGGCCGCCCCTTGGATTAGTGTCTCGAGAACTTCAATCACCGCTTGTCTCCCTCGCTACTTGCCGCTCGCGCCGAACGACGAGCCTCGACTGCTCGGGCCCGCTCCCCTCACGGTGGAGGGAGGCCGGCGAAATCCCCCGCCCCGAGCGAACGTAGATCCTTGCATCTTCGGTGACGTCCGCGTGGCTTGACCGCTCGTGCCCCATCGCGGAGCCGCCGAGCTGCCGCCGTAGTACGGCCGACTTCCGCGGTATCCGCCAGACCAAGTGTCCCAGTCGCTCCTGCCATACCTCATCGGCGAACCGAATATCGACGAATAGAAGAGGTACGGCCCTACCCAGTTCCAAACCGAACCGCCCGAGCCGTCGGCAGTCCAGCGGCCGTAGTGAGGATTGCCTACGTATGCCATGCCTGGCGGCGCCGCGTGCGTCAGCTTTTCCGACTCGAAGGATCCGTACGGCTTCGACTCGACATCCATCCCGAGATTCTCGAGGTTAGCGAAGAAGAAGTCTTCGGTAACCTCGGTCCAGCCCGATTCGCGCGTCACTCCATCCTCTTGCACGAGGTACTTGTGAAAGTACTGCGATTCGGCCTTTTCCACCCAGTATTCGGCGTGGGTGTCCCTGCCGGGCCATTGCAGGACCGGGTCGATGCCGAGTGCGTTCCAACGCTGGGGATCCGTTCCGGAAAGCATCGAAAACCGCCTGCCGAATATCGTCCTGGAGTATCTAGCGAGCGACCCTTCGATCCCGAGGAGATACTCGAAGGTCGTTCGGTCGACGTTCGCCACCCGAAAGTCAATCCTGTGGATCGTCGGATAGTCGCGCGAGTCGTCCCAGCTCTCGCGACGGACCACAAGCGCGTGCTCCGTCTTCATGTCGATCAGCGTTCGGGAGTAGCTACGGTCCAATTCCGCTAGCCTGGCGCTGAGTTCCGGAGCGCCCTTCAGGAACTCGTCCGAGTTCGTGCCTGCTTGCCGGCAGGAGTCCCCGAAGACGGCACGGTCGAAGTCGCCTCCGGAATTGCGCTTTCTGAATTCCCCCGCCGCCGATGCGAGCAGCTTGTCGGACGTGGCACGGAGTTCGGTCAGCGGCAGGACAAAGCTGTCAATGTCCGAGGCTCGCGGAGCGTGATCCCGCTTTACGTCCGCGGCCCTGGCGATCAGCTCCGGTGCAAGCTCCTTCATCGCGTCGACCGCAGACTCGCAAGCCGCCATCATCTCATCGGCGCTCTCCGCCACTTCGTTGAGGAAGTCGCGCCGTTCGATCCAGTGCCGAGCGGACCCACGGGCTCCCGCAAGCAACGGAGCGATCTTCCCGAGAGCCGCACGCACCGCCCCGGCGGTTTCCGGCTCGTCTGCCGCGACCGCCGGCACCACATCCGCCTTGTATATGGCGTCCGCCGACTCGACCTTGGCCCGGGCTGCGTCGAAATGCTGGCCCCACGCCTCGCGGTCGGCATACCTTTCGATCGCGGAGTATTCGGACGACTTCCGGAAGTCTTCGTACTGCTTCTCGAAGTTCGCCGTCTGTCGGGATCCATCTTCGATGCGCACGCCTGCACGCTCCGCTTCGAGGACAAGATCCTTCGGGAGTCCCGCACATTGCGCGAGGACGATGGCAAGGATCGCCATCGCCGCGCTTTGGAATGTACTGTGGCGAGCCATGCCTAGATGATCTCCTTGCATCAGACGCTGACGGCAAGCTCGAGTGACGAACTCTCGCGCATTGCCGCGGCCAGCTGTATTTTGGTTGAGCTCAGCACCACAAGCCCTTCCGAGGGATAGGAATGAGCGGTTCGCGCGATGACGCCTTGAGGCCTGGCAGCTGCCCAAACCAACGTCTCCGCCGCCGACGGCCCGTCGACGGCCGACGGGAAGCGGTTTGCCAAACCGACTTCGGAGACGGACCGCCCCGCGCCGATGATCAAGTCACGAAGCTGTCTCAACTCGACAGTGGATCGGTCCCGGCCGAGCACGCTTGCTTCGAATCGGTAGCGCAGTTCCCCGCGCACGGCATACTCGATCGCGGAGTCCCCGGGCTGCCATAGGACTAGAGGCTGGGCTGACGACGGGGCTTCGCAGGCGAGCAGTTCTGTCAGGGCTAGCGCACCGCGTCGAACCTCGATCAGATGGCTGGAACCGATCACGGAGGCATCGATCTCAAGATCGCCCCGCACCGCCCGGCCGCTCGAGAACACAGTGACATCCGGCCAGGCCACGGTGCCTTCGTAGAGGCGCAATCGCAAAGCGTGCGCGGACAGGTCCTTGTAACAGATGTCGTTCACGCGCCCCCTTCGACGATCACTTCGATGGCCTTGGGATCCATGTAGGCACTCAGGATGACGTTGTGCTCGTACCCCTCATTGTCGTCGCCCCATTCCTCGACGCCCAGGTACTCACGCCGTTCTTCGTTCGAGAACAAGTACTGGTGGAACGGCGTGCCGCGCGCGCCACCATCGCGGAAGAAGTTCACTCTCGAGTCTTCGTGATAGCTATATCTCACACCTGCGTACTGGACCTCCCCGGCCTCGGCTTCGGAGATCTCCCACAGGTGCTCCTTGCCGCGCAGGCCGACTTGGTCAAAACTCAGGGTCTCCCTCGACACGTAGACCGAAACCTCGTCTTCCTTCTCCCATTCCAGGTACTGCGTCTTGCCATCATTCAAGCAATATAGGGACAATTCAGGCCACCGCGCCCCGTCTCGCTCGTAGGTGTTGATTCCCTTGACCTCGTACGAGTTGCCCTCGAAGCGTATGTATCCCCCGACACCCACGTCTTCGATAGAGACTCGGAACCGCTGTTGTGGCGGGATGGTCGCAGCCATGCTGCGAATCGCGGCAAACTGCTCGTCATAGCGAGTTCGCTCGGCTGGTTGCAACAAGGAAGCCATCTCAGTCAACTCGGGCCGGATGGGACCTAGTCCGCAGGCAACTGCAGGGCGCCTGGAATCTCGGACTCCGGAAGCTCTCTGGCAGCCTGCAGTGCCTCGACCCTCGGCTCCAGAGCGGCTGACATCTGGGACAGCTCCGCAATCCCCGCCCTTGCTTTCTCGGTACCGGAGAGACGGATTTGCTCCATCTCATCCATCGCGCCGACCAGCGAATTGTAGGCATTCTTCACCCGGTCGAGAGCGATGACGGGGTTGTTCTGCATCTCGCCGATCTCCTTGGTCTGCCGTCCAATGGCGGCGGCATTCGCCTCAAGCATCGCCGCAGTGCTGTCCTGCACCTGCTTGACGGCGGAGGCAATCTGCTTCTGGCTTGCCAGAGCGGCTTGGATCGCGAGTCCGACCGTCAGGAGACTCTGGGTCACCATGACCGTGCGGTCAATCTGCTCGCAGAGCACGTCGTTGTTCTGCAGGGTCATGTCGATTGACGCGAAGAACTGCAGGTTGACCTGCTCCATCGTCCGCAAGTCCTGCACGCGCATCGCAACCCTGTGCGACATCGTCTGAAGCTTCTGTCGCAGCGCATTGTCAGTGACGTCGGCGGAGCTGTCCTCGATCCGCTGCATCAGAAGCTCACCGACGTAAGCGCTCTGTTGCACGCCCTGCTGAGCCAAATTGACTTGGTCGTAGAGCTGCTCGAGTTCGGCGCTGTCCTGGAGAAGCTTGTCCTTGCCATGGCGCAGTCCGCTCATGATCTGGTCGATCTGAGTCTGCACCGACTCGTACTTCACCGCGATCCGCTTCAGGACCTTGCCGACACCAGGTGCCTTGCCTAGCCACTTGGCGACACCGCTCGGCTGCCCTAGGACCTGCGGGTTGATTTCGTCCATCGTGTACCGCAATTGAACGAGAGTCTTGGGAATCTCGGCGCCTTCGCCATCCAGTTGCGACAGCATGGTTCCGACCCTCGTCTTGAGAAGGCCGATTTCTTTGGACGCCTTCTGCTGCTCGCGGACTCCCATCGCACTCACTTGGCGGCCCAGCCTGCGACCCCCCGGATCGGCTAGAACAGCTACGGCAAGCTGATCCGCCTTTTGGGCAAGCTGTGCCTGCGATTGGTCATCGAGGCCTCTAGGCGGCTTCGCGGCGATGGCCTGGGCCGGCAAATCGACTGCCGTGTTATCGGGTTGCGTGGAATCAGCTGCGTTCATGCGGTTCCCCTATAGACTCTGCACGAAGCGGGCGCGCAGGAACGCCGCCTTCGCCTTGAAATCGCCCATCTTCTCGCCTTGCACCAAGTCCGCGACATTGTCGACTTCCGCCTCGAGCCCGTCCAGGCTCCTCAAGATTTCGTTCCTGCATCCATCGCGGTCAGCCGGTGAAAGCGCCAGGTATGGATTCGTGACCTTGCGCAAGTACTCCTTGGCCATTTGGTTCACAGTCCACGTCAAGTCGTGCTGCGGGTGGCGTTCGTTGAGATCCTCTAGCAAGCCGCGCAGCTTGTCGATAATCCCCTCCAACCGGCGGCGGACATCGTCCGCCACTCCCTGCTCGCGAATGACAATGTTGAGTGCCACCAGCCCGTCGAGCATGCCCACCAGTTCCAGGCGCGGATCGGGTTTCGACGGGGAAGGCTTCGACTTTCGCTCCCGGTACCGTAGCAAGGCGAACGTTACGAGCGACGCGACCACGGCGCTGACCGCAGCCACGACCACGACTTGAAACAGCATGTAGATGACGACCGCCGCGACGAGGCCCGCCCCGATCAGTCGAATCCAGCGCTTTACCGGATTGGTCAAAATGCCCACTCGGACTTCGACTACCAGTATACGGGCCGATCCCGAGACCGCATTCCGAGATCTGGCTGCGTGTTCTCGAACTATGCGTCACGACACGGTGTACGAACGGAATTCCTCGACGGGCCCCACTAAAGCGCCGTTGATCCGGCGTCCTCGCCCGCCAGCCGGAATCTGGCCAAGCCAACACGAGGAATCCGAATCCGGGCGAGTCAACGGCCGCTATTCGCCTTGTAATCCCCTATAATCGGAGCGCCGGACGGCCTTGAGCGCCATCGCCAAAGCGACGAGAGTGATTTTCCATCTCGATATGGACGCCTTCTTCGTGTCCGTCGAGGAACTCTCGAACCCGTCGCTGAAGGGGCAGCCTGTCGTCGTAGGCGGGAAACCCGGGGAACGAGGCGTCGTAGCGGCGGCTTCGTACGCCGCTCGCAAGTTCGGCATCCATTCGGCGATGCCGCTGAGCGAAGCCTACAGGCGATGCCCGCACGCCGTGTTCCTCGAAGGGCGCCCACACAAGTACTTGGACTACTCTCGACGGGTCAAGGCGATCCTCACGCAGTTCTCGCCCCTCGTCGAAATGGCTTCGATCGACGAAGCCTATCTGGATCTGACAGGGACGGAGAAGCTTCTCGGGCCGCCAATCCAAGCCGCCGATGCGCTGCACGAGGCCGTCGGGGCCGAGACTTCCCTGCCCTGCTCGATCGGCATCGGCACGTCACGCCTCGTGGCGAAGATCAGTTCCGGCCTTGCGAAGCCCAACGGCGTGCTCTACGTGCCACCAGGCGCAGAGGCCGCGTATCTCGCACCGCTCAAGATCCGTCGCGTGCCCGGCGTCGGCAAAGTGATGCACCAGAAGCTCAACCAGCTCGGTCTCGAAACGATTGGTCAGGTCGCCCAGCGAGATGATGCGTACTTGGAGCGCCACCTCGGCAAGCAGGGTCCCGAACTGGCCAGGAAGGCGCGCGGGCTCGACGCGGGGGCATGGTTCAGCCCGGGCTTTTCTCAGGGAGACAATCCCAAGTCGATCAGCCACGAGACCACCTTCAAGGTCGACACGAGGGATCCGGTGCTGATCGACTCCACGCTGGCAAAGCTCTCGCAACTCGTAGCCAGGCGCCTGCGGGAGCACGGACTGTGGTCACGCACCGTGCAGGTCAAGTTCCGTTACGACGACTTCTCGACCAACACCCGGGCGAAGACGCTCGGCGAACCAACGCAGCTGGACGCAGTGATTCTGGAAACAGTGCGTATGCTCTACTTACGGCATCGCAATCCGAGAAAAGCGATCCGGCTGCTCGGAGTCCACGCCGGCGCGCTGCAGCAGGATCCACAGCACCAAGAAGGCTTGTTCGACGGGGACAGCCACCAGAAGATGACGCAAGCGATGCAAGCGGTCGACACCCTTCGCGACCGATTCGGGGAATCGTCAGTAGGACTGGCCGCGGCACTCCGGCATGGTCGCAGGGAGAGAGTTCACGAGAACCCGGTGGGACTCGCTGGGCGGGGTGATCGTCAAAGGCAGAAAGCTCCGAACCGGAGCTAGTTCCGCGAACCTCAGCCGGGCCGGAACGGCAGGACACTCTCGTTCGGACCGAAGGGGGGGCTCACGCCTAGCTTTCCAGCGATCTCCTCGACATCAGATTTTGACCAGCTCACGCACGTATGCGCGATGCTCCCGTCCCGCTGGATCAGGAACACCGTAGGCACGTTGGTGAGGCCGTAGGCGTTGGAGACCGGAAAACCCGATTCCTCTGTGTCGAAGACCACGCGTGTCTTGAATTCGAATTCCACATTGAAGCGCTCGGCATCGCGAGGCGTGTCCTGGCAAACGGCGATCGCTTCGATGGTCGTCCCTTCGAAAGCCTTCGAAAGCCGGTCTACGTAAGGCAGGCCGTACTGGCAAGTCGGGCAGCTGATCTTGAAGAAAGTCAGCAACACCGGCCCGGTGCCAACGTGCCCGGCAAGGTGAAATTCCTCGCCATCGGCGTCGAGGAGCCTGAAGTCGGGCGCATTGGCACCCACACTCAATGCGGCCATAGATTTCATCATAGCCATCTGATGGGGGTCTTCCCAGTCTCCGAATCGGCTTGGCGCGAGCGGGCCCTCAGTACAATGGGCAAGTAGATGAAGAAACCGGTCCTAGCGGCGATCCTATTCGTTGCCGCCGTGCTAGCTGCAATTGTCTATTCGTCAATGGGTCTACGCCAGTTCACTTACGAAGTCTGCATGGAATTCCGAGGCCGCTCGAACTGTGCCGTGGCGTCCGGCACCACAAAGGAAGAGGCGATCCGCACGGCGACCGATACCGCCTGCGCCACAATCTCTGCCGGCATGACCGACAGCATCCAGTGCAGTCGGACGCCTCCCGCCAGCGTGACGCAGAAGCGGTAGCCCTGAGCCTAGGCGACCGGGCCCGCCCACTGGCCAACAATTCAATTGAAGCAGTCCAGCCAGAGCCGCTTGGCACGGATGCGTGCCTTGCCGCGCGCACTCAGATACGCTCCGACCTATCTCGCGACCGTGAGCCACGACATGGCGGTCAGAGGTGTGACAAGTTCGCGAATCCGCTTGCCGCTCCCTCCGAGCGAGAGGCATCCGTGCTGTCAGCGGACGGGAAAGACTCAGCGACAATTCCTTCCACCGCCGCGTCGTCACTCGCGATGACAAGGCTGGCAACCGCGACCGCCTTGGACACCCAACTCGCAACGGTCTCGGCGGGAAGGGCCAACAACGTCACGACCGAGCGGACGCCACCGCCCGCGGAGACTCCGGGCCGGTGCCCTAGCGCTGACGCATCCGGTGCAACGCAACCGAAAGCCCCAGAAGCAGAAGAACCGAGCCGATGACGAGCACAGTGGCCGGCCAGTCCACGGGCTGAACTGCGAGCGGCCGGTCTGGAGCGGCCAGCGCCGGCACTAGGAGCAGCGCGCTGACGTGGGCGATCGCGGCGAAGCGGAGCGACTCCGAGGGATTCCCGCCCAGCAGGCGGCTGGCAGCAACCAATGCGACCGCGATCCCGTAAGCGGATCCAAGCGCTAGCCCGACCACTAGTCCCGTCGTGTCGGTGAGGTTCGCGAGCGCGAACCGCCCCGCCCCGACCATCGTCACGCACAGCACTGGGCCCGGCATGATAGATAGCCAGTCCGGCGGCTTGCCGAGATGGCTGCGTCGGCCCGAGCGGAATGACAGCGCCGCGTGAATCGCTGCGGCCGGCACCCAGAATCGCGGATCGACGATGATTTCTCTCGCTTCGCTGGCCGACAGCGTCTCCGCGAGCAGCCCGCACCCCGCAGCTGCGGCAAGCAGCATCGGGAAGTACGCGGCGAATAGCCGCCGCCTCGCCGCGAGCAAGCGCGCGTCACGAATGCAGAAAAGTACGACCGCCGCTCCAAATACGAGGCTACGATCCATGAGGCAAGCTCCAGCCTATCAATCGGTCACACCAGAACCCGCCGATTGCGGCTCCCCGATCCCGCGGTATGGAGCCGGCCTCCGCCCCAGCAATCCGTTGAGAAATCACTGCGAAGGTGCTGCCTGGGCGCTAGCTTCCTCAAGGTTGCCATCGAGGAAGCCGGTCAGGGCTTCGACCAGGGCGGTAGTGTCCTTCTTCTTGATCTGGCACTCCCAGACCGTCAGCACCTCCCAGCCAAGTGACTCGAGTTCCGCCTTGTTTTCGGCGTCGCGCTCCCGATTCCGCTTCAGCTTCGGCAGCCAGTACTCCTGACGAGACGTTGGTGCGCGCCCGTATCGACAATCATGCGCATGCCAGAAGCAGCCATGCACGAATATCACCTTCTTTCGCGGTGCGAAAACGAGATCAGGCCTGCCGGGCAGACCCTTCTTGTGCAGCCGGTAGCGATAGCCGAGCCGGTGCACCATACGGCGCACGGCCATTTCGGGCCCGGTGTCCTTGCTCTTGATGGCCTGCATAACCCGCCGGCGCTGTTCTTCGGTGAGCCAGTCGGCCATCGGCACCCAATGTAGACCAACGGCCTCCGCGCATCCGAGTCGAGTTGCCAATCATCCAGTCCACAATGATTCAGCATGCCGAGCTTGACCGTGGCTTCGAGCTTTTCGGCTATGCAGGCCTCGCGGCTGTAGCAGAGCAGCCGCGGTGCCGGGAAGTCGAGCATGGTCGGGATGTCCGTCGCTTCAGGGGCGGGATATACGACGTCGCCAAGGCCGACGTCGACCTGCATGTGAACTCTCGCGGTGTCCAGCAAGCTCGGAAACCGGATTCTGGTCCCCTCGTAATTGGAGCCCTCGGTGATCGGTTCAGTCCGGATCGAAGACGAGTCCGTCCGGTTCGACATCGACGGCCAGAATGCCGCGGAGCTGCGCGACGAGGTCGGCTTCCGCGTTGCTCGTCCGTCCGAGCAGGTCGATGTCCATGGTCGGACGAATGGTAGGCGAACGCCACAGTTGCAGCATCAACGCACCCTTGAGAACGAACTGGTCGGCATGTGCGAATTGGGACAGCCGGTAGAGAAACCGCTCCATGGCGAAGAATTGCAGCAGCTCGTTGAACGGCCGACTATCGCTTCTGGCGCGATTGAGAAGGCGTTGCCGGACTGACGCGGGCACGTTGCGGAGCGACATCAAACGATGGCCTCCAGGTAGGGCCGGATGACGTTTTCGACTCTGCAGGCCTTGGCGTGGCCCAGCAGCGCACCGAAATCGAGGCCGTTTCGTTCCTTGTGGAGTTTGAGCGCCTCAAGCACTACGTCCATGCCGATCTTGTTGCGGAACTTGAAGCAATCGGCCATGGTCTTCTCGCGGCTGTAGACCTTGACAGTCACGCCATCGATCCGATGCGCTTCGATTCCCGCCTCATAGGTTGCGGGGGAGAATCGGTGCGCCCGGATGGGCGGATAATCGAGCGCTGGCATACGCGAGTCCCGTGGAACCGCTACGGAGACCTCGTGAGGGATCTGGGTCGTGAGGTCGTGATAGGCCAGCGCGGAGACCAGGCAGATCACGGCTTTGGGAAAGCGCAGGCTTACTGTGACTAGGTCCGGGTTGCCTATGGGAGGCAGTTCCACCAGCCGGTAAATGCCCCGGCTCACCGGCTCGACGACGCCTCGGTCCCTCAGCGCATAGAGCATGTAGCGAGTGACGCCGTACGCCAGTGCTTCGCTCATGCGCAGTCGGCCACCGTGCCGCCGGAAGATCTCCTCAGGTTGTTCTTGCATGCCTCGCCCCAGACATTTTGCCACCAGTTAATCATAACTGGTGGCAAAATGTCTGATTGTAGCCGCCGGAACAGCAAGACAAGTCGACATCACACGAGCACCAGATCCGTCAGCGCTGGTACTAAGCGGGAAGCCGTCTCCTCACCGACCTGATTGAGGTTGACCTGCTCCCGCACCAGCATGGCGCACCCGCACCGCGGCGATGACGTGGCCGTTGCCCTTGGCGTAGACCACGCCGCCGTCGACCGGTGTGCAGGCGTGATTGGTGAATCGGCCATCGATCTCCAGGTTCCCGACGGGGACATCCAGGCCAACAGTTGCCTTCTCTATTCCTCGGTAGAATGGTCCCTTGATGGGAATCCGTATCGGGATCATCGGTGGCAGCGGGCTGTACCAGATGGACGCGCTCGAAGACCGGCGCGAGGTGCAGGTAGACACGCCGTGGGGAGAGCCGTCCGACGCCTATATTGTCGGCAGCATCGCAGAGCGCGAGGTGGCCTTCCTGGCGCGTCATGGACGGGGGCACCGGATCATGCCCTCGAATCTGAACTTCCGGGCCAACATTTACGGGCTGAAGGCGCTAGGAGTCGAATACATCCTGTCGTTCAGCGCCGTCGGCTCCCTTCGCACGGAACTTGAACCGATCCATTTCGTGCTTCCGGACCAGTTCTTCGACCGAACGCGAGAGCGTGTCTCGACATTCTTCGACGACGAGCTCGTCGCCCACGTCACGTTCTCCCATCCAATCTGCTCGACTCTCGCGGACATCGCGGAGGCCGCATGCCGGACTGTCGGGGTCACCGTTCATCGCGGCGGAACCTACTGCTGCATGGAGGGACCGGCCTTCTCGACTCTTGCAGAGTCCGAACTCTACCGCTCCTGGGGACTAGACGTCATCGGGATGACGAACCTCCAGGAAGCTAAGCTCGCCCGTGAGGCAGAGATGTCGTACTGCACAGTTGCCATGGTCACGGACTATGACTGCTGGCATCCGGAGCACGATTCCGTGACGGTCGACGCAGTCATCGCGTACCTCACGAAGAACGCTGCGAATGCACAAATGGTCGCGGTCGAGGCCGTCAAGCACGTACCGGACGCACCCAGTCCCTACGCTTCTGCCCTGAAGAACGCGATCCTGACGGATCGATCCTTCTTGTCGGACCGGGTTCGCGAAAAATACGATCTTCTGGCAGGCAAATACTTATAGATCAGTTAGTTCTATCTGAAATCTCATGTCCCTGCTTGTAGTCGGGTCCGTCGCCTACGACGGCATCGAAACTCCTCGCGGCAAGGTTGATCGCGTCCTCGGAGGCGCCGGTTCCTTCATCGCTCTCGCCGCGAGCCACTTCACGAAGGTCCGCCTCGTCGCAGTCGTGGGTGACGACTTCGCCGCCGAAGACGAGGCGGTTCTTCACCGGCGCAACGTGGACCTCGAGGGCTTGGAGCGGGCGCCGGGGAAATCGTTCTACTGGAAGGGCGTGTACCTCGAGCGGATGAACGAGCGACGCACGCTCGTGACGGACTTGAACGTCTTCGCCGACTTCCGCCCCCGATTGCCGGAATCCTACCGCAGCACGCCCCATATCCTGCTGGGCAACATCCACCCAGACCTGCAGTCCCTTGTCCTTGACCAAGCACTCGACGGGAACTACATAGCGGGCGACACAATGAACTACTGGATCGAGCGAACTCCGGTGGAATTGGCAAGGACCGTCCGTCGGTGGGACTCGATCCTCATCAACGACGAGGAAGCCCGCCAGATCACGGCGATCGGCAACCTGCGGCACGCCGCGAAAGCAATTCACGCAATGGGCCCGAGCACTGTCGTTATCAAACGCGGGGAGCACGGGGCGACGCTGTACCGGGACGGCGAATGCTTTATCGCGCCCGCCTACCCGCTGGAAGACCTCGTGGATCCTACGGGTGCAGGCGACGCCTTCGCCGGTGGGTTCATGGGCTATCTGGCTGGCCGCGGATTCCGCGACACCGGCGACGCGGGAAGCGCGGACCTGCGCAACGCAATGATCTATGGTTCGGTGATGGGCAGCTTCTGCTGCGAGCGGTTCGGAGTTGACGGCTTGAAGGACCTAGCGACGGAACGAGTCGAGGAGCGCTTCGAGGAATTCCGGGCCATGACAGCGTTCTGATCGGAGGTCGCGCTCCCTATGGCTCGTATCGGATCCAAAGTGGGCTAGCCCAAGCCATCGCCTCGTTCCGCTGCTTCAGTCGCACGTAGTACATGTTCCATTCGCCGGCGGACGCAGCGGGGTCAGACCAATCCAGATCGATCTCTTGCGCCTTGGGCTCCATCGAGGCGACAACCTCGGGCTTCCGCACGCCGACCTGGCGGATGATTTCCACGCTATCGATCGGCGCCGTGCCATTGGCCACGATCTGGAGCCGCGGCATCACGTCGGTCGAGAACTCGTCTCCCATCAGATAGTCTCCGGAACGTACGACCAGGGCTATGTTGTCGTGCGCGGCATAGGAATGCCTCTGCTTGAACGCCTTGATGATTCCTTCGCGCGAGTTCTCCTCGGCTAGAACGATCGCGTAGCTGATGTGCGTCGAGACGTGGTCGCTGCTTGCTTGGAAGCCGAGTCGGCGGCCCTTCTGGAATGCCTCCCAGACGAATCCTGCGGGCCTGTAGCCTTGGATCGTGTCATCCGGTCCCGTCGCAGCAGTCGGCCCGCCAGGCAGTTCGTAACTCTGACGGTGGCCCTGAAACAACTCCACCACGGGTTCAACCTCCACGTCCCCGTCCCGCCAGTCGGTCCCCATGTTGGTCCCCGATGTATGCGAGGAGCAGATTCCCTCGAAATGCCGCAAGTAGGCGTATAGGTTCTGGATATCGGGAGATCCGCCTGTCTCTGTCCCATTGATCCGTGCCCTGCCTGTCATGCGAGGCAGAGGCCGTATCCCGCGCCGTGGCAACATGACGTTCCGGTGACCGCTGGGATAGCTGACGCTTCGCTCGTAGGTGTACATGGCACTGAACGCGCCGGGCGCGTGATACATGTCGGATGCCTTCTGCTGGAGCCACCACAAGTAATCGTGGCCGACTGCGTAGTCGTGATCGCCAGGGCCGATCCAATCCATTCCCGCAACGTCGAGACCGTACCGCCAGACCTCCTCGAAGGGGCCGTCCCAGTCACGGTGCGACGAGAACTCGGTGTGCCGGTGAAATTCGCCCCGCAAGAACTGCAGGCTCTTCCCTTGCGTCTCAACACGCTGCGACCGGATCCTCGCGATCTGCTCGCTCTCGTCTGGATGAACCGGCGCCCCTTGGGATCTAGGCAGGCTCGCGTTTGCCGGACCGAGTGCAGGGTCGGAACGGGCGCCGCCCGCCGCAAGCACAGACTCGAACAGGTCGCTGTCCTTCCGGTTTCGAGCCTGCAGGCGCTTGTCGCCCGCAAATACCGCCAAGAGGCTTCCATCCGGAAGAGGAGCGATCCCCGGCTGCCGGTCTAGCAGGTGGTCCGAGGCGAGCAGCGCTATGGGTTTGGACCACTCCCGCCCGTCGTAGTAAGCGGCGAAGCTGCGCCACCGCTCTCCCCTGCCCGTCTGCAACGGGTGCTTTCGAAAATGGACCCAAGGTCTGCCTGCTCCGTCGAACGCCATGCTTGGAATGCTGATCCGGTGCCGCTGGCTGGTGGCGACGCGCGGATCGTCGTGATGGTAATCGACATTCGGAGCGCGTGGCTGGGCCGCTGGCTGCTTTAGCGAACCATCCCAGACGCGGACCAAGACGTTCTTGTTGACGTACATCGGCACCGCCTGCTTGCCATTCCAGCGGTCGCCAAAATCCTTTCCCCAGCCCTCATCCGAGTCCTCGAAAGCCACCCAAACCCGATCCTGTCCGTCAACAGCTACCGATGCCCGCGCCTCGAACCGAGGCGACACGGCAATCGCAATTGGCTCGCCGAGCTCTTCGCCATCGAGGCTTCGGAGGTACACGTCGTAATTCCCGGAGTGATAGGTGTCCCATGCGATCCACGCGGCTCCGTTCGTGTCTGTGCCGATCGAAGGCCTCCAGTCGTTCGCCTCGCTCGTCGAAACCTGGACCGGTCGCCCTCCGTGGCTGCTCGCGAAAATCTCGAAGCCGCTCTCACGTCGACCCTGCCAAGCGAAGTAGTCCCCGCTTGCGACCACATTGAAATCCTGGCCGGGATCCGTGGTGAGGCGTCGCCGTGGACTCAAGACGCCGCTTGCTGCGCGATACTCCCGCGAATAGATATCCCAGTTCCCGTCTAGTTGTTCCGACCACAGGACCGCCGCGTTCCCGTCCGGAAGCGCAGTCACCACCGGACGCCACACGTCACGGCCGGGAGGCGTAGCGTAAACGGCATGACTCCAGCCGGACCCGGTACGCCGCACTAGGGCGATTCGGTCCCCGTTGCCATCAAACTCGATCGATCCGAACTTGCCCGCCAGAGCCGCATCCTCGTCGATGGCTTCGCCTGGTTGGTATTCGACGAAAGCGCAGAGCACGGATTCGTCCTGCAACGCTGCGCAGGCCGGAAAGTCCTGCTCGAACGGCCCGCCTTCAAGCGGCATGCTCGCCGGCACTCTCTCGACCTCGACCCGTCCCCCAAGGAGCGCCATTGACGTTCCCATAGGCAATGCCAGGGGGGCGAAGTCGAAATCGCCCTGAGCGGTCTCGGCCCGAAGCGTCTGTTCCGAATCCACGTCGCTCCCGCAAGGCGCCGCGGGAAGGCCCAGATCGACGGAAGCGGGCAGAATTCGTGGCGACTGCCCCCCGCCTGCAAGCTTGAGTGGGCTCGATTCTGAAGCTGCCTCCCACGTCGCAGTCCCGGCAGCGCCCCCTCCGGTCGCAGACCCGCTCCAGTCGGTCGGAGCTTCGTCTCCGATTCCCAAGCGCATTATCAGGGCGCTGTGCGATGCGCATTCGCTGCTAGCAGAGGTCTGGGCAAGAGCCTCAATCGGCGCCGGATTGGGTGCTTGCGCGGCGAACCTGAGCGCGATAACGGAAAGCAGCAATACGACCGTAGCGAGCGTCTTCTTCATGCCCGATTATTGTAGCCGCGGTCCAATCCCCGCCTTCCGCATCGAAACCCGTCACGGGTACTCGAGAGGTGTGACTACAATCCTGCGGAACTCGATCGGGCCGTGATCGCCCTGGAGCAATATGGGCCCCGGCTCTGATTCGTCGGTATCGCGGGCCATCGCGGTTATCCCTTCAATCACCCGACGTTCAATGATCGTAGTCCCGTTCAATTCGACGGTCACGAGGCGCCCGACCAACCGTATATCGAAGGTCTGCCATTCGGTATGGACCTTCGACGCGAGGGTGCTCGGCTTAATGCGGCTGTACACTGCACCGTTTCCATGGATCGATCGCTCGGTGCCAAAATCGTCGTAGATCTGCACCTCGTAGCGGCCCCGCAGCCCGATGCCGCTGTTGCCGCCCTCCGACACGCGATACTCCGCCAGCAAGCGAAAGTTCCAGAACTCCCTGTTCGACGTCAGTTCGTCGGCATTGCCGGCGTTACGCAAGATTCCGCCCTCGGCCACCCAACCATCCAGCTCCCCCAGTGCGCCTGTGTTCCACTCCGACAGTTCGGTTCCGTCGAAGAGCACCACTGGCTGTTGCTCGACCCATGAATCGCTATCGAGTTCGGCCACTACGTCTGGCCGCCGCCCGGTCCATATCCTCTTGCCCTCGCGATCCTCCCGAACCGTTTCCCCCTTGAGCATCTGCCCGTCGAACCACGCTACGGTGTCGCTGCCCACTGTAGTTCCGTTATCGAAGAGCCGTGCAACCCGAAATGCCAGCCTGCCATCAATGATCGAAGATTCGAGAAACGGCTGCACGCGCCCGCCAACTGCACCGACAATGGAACCGGTCATTCCCGGCTTCCCGGCATCCCTGATCTCCATTGCCATGGGACCCGATTCGCTCTCGATGGCCCATTGGCCGTCAAAGCGGGACAGATCGAACGCGTCAGGAGCGGGGCCGCACGCCCAGGCTGGCAGCAGTACTATCGCGGCTCGGGCTAGGAAACGTGATCGAGACTGCACTCCGTCGCTCGCATCGGTACGTAACCTACTGATCTTTCGGAAAGGACCGGAAGCGAGTTCGCTCGCGCCAGCGAAGTTAAGGCGATCGAGGCCAAGCATGACGCTAGAGATTGAACCATGCGCACGTTTGTGGGCTGAACTGCGACACCTGTGTTCCCGATCGTCGCCGTCGCGACCGTATTAGCTTTCTCATTCGCGCTTAAGCAACGCTTCGACGTCTCGCCAGAACTTGTCGAAGGAGGGTGCCGCTCGAGCCGCATGGATGTCGAAGCACTTCGTGAGCGCCACCTGATCCGCCGTTGGACTGTATCGACGCCTAGCCCGAGTTTACCGAGTTGGGCCGTAGGATTCCGGCAAGGACATTGATTCCAAGAAGATAGAGGCAGCCCGTTGTATGACCTAACAGTGGGCCGTGGATCAGATTTCGTATTCCTTGAGGCCTAGGATTGCGTGGAGTTTCTGCTGCTCGGCGGTCATCTTGGAGAGCGTTGTCTTGAGTACAGGCTCGCCGCCCTCCTGCCGGGCCGGATATAGCACGTCGACTTCCCGGATCCCGCCGAGTTCGTCGAGCAGCGCCGGGATCGAGCGCTGCACGCCGTGGCGGCTCAATTCCCGCTGCAGCAGGGCGCACAGCGTCAGCGCCAGCACGCAGCAGAACACATGCACCTCGATCTTCTGGTCCGTCCAGTGGTACTGCGGGCGGATCGCGATGCAGTCGGTATCCTTCAGCTGCCGGAAGGCGCTCTCGACATGGTGCTGCGCACGGTAGCCGCGCACCAGTTCCGCGTCGCTCCAGCCGGCGTTGTCGGTGAACAGCAGGGTCTTGCCCAGCAGTGTGCTCTGCAACTCCTCCCAGGCCTTGCGCCGGAAGCGGTAGCGCACCGTCGGCAGGCCGTCCGCCTCGCCGACCTCGACCGCGAACAGGTCCCGCATGTGGCGCGCCTGCAGCCAGCGGTCGACCTTCTTGCGGGTGGAGGCGACACTGGGCTTGCGACCGCCGCGCAGCTTGCCGTCGCGCCAGCGGCGCAGCTGCCGCTGCAGGCCCCGCAGGCGCTGCTTGCGCTGGGCGGTCTCGCGCAGCAGGGTGCGGCACTGGGCGTCGAACAGCGCCTGGTTCCAGGTCACCAGCACCGTGCGCTCGGTTCCGAAGACCTCGCGCTGGGTGCGCCAGGCGCTGACACCGGCCAGCCCGTCGGCCTCCAGCGAGCGCAGTTGCTCGGCGGGGACGGCGAGCAGGTCGGGATGCTGGGTGGGCACGAGCGATCCGATGAAATGGAACGGGCCGCGCTCGACCTGCTCGAGGTTCTCCCGGGAGTTGTTGCCCTTGTCGAAGACCAGCGTGACGCTCTCGGCGGCACCGGCGATCTCGCGGCAGCGCCGGGCGAGGTCGGCGGCGAGGCTTTCGAACATGGGCGGGTCGGGGCGGTTGCCGGGATAGGTGCGATGCAGCAAGGGCAGGCGGAAGTCGGCCGAGACGAGCAGCGCGACGCCCACGATGCGCAGCGACTTGCGGCCCTCCTTGCTGTGGCCGCGCTGGGCCAGCGAGGAGCGCTGGTTGAAGGAGTCGATGTAGGTGAAGAAGTTGGTGGCGTCGAACAGCACCTGGCGCAAGTCGACGTCGAACTCGCGGGTCATGGCGGCGACGAGGTCGCGTTCGACGGCCTGGATCGAGTCGGAGGAGACGCGGTCCATGTGGTCCCAGAAGCGCTGGCTGGAAAGTTGGGAGGAGCGGACCGGGAGCAGTCGCTGCAGGACGGTGGAGTCGAACCAGGGGGCGAGGGCGGCCTTGGAGCCGGGGGCGAGGCAGCGGTTGAGGACCGCCGCGAGCAGATAGGTGCCGACGGAGGGGCCGGAGCCGCGCTTGGGGACGTGGCGGTCGATGTGCTCGGCAAGCCGGAGGCGGCGGGCGAGGGCGAGCAGGGCGGCGCAGGCGCCGAACTCCCGCACGACGGCCTCCCGGGGTTGGGCGCCGGAGTCGGGAGCCTGGAGTTTCTCGATGATGCGGTCGGCGCGGCCCAGGTAGGTCTGGGAGACGATCTTGGGCTTGCCGTCGACGCGCTGGGAGACGCGGGCGTAGTAGTAGGCGTTCCCGCGGATGATCTTCTTGAAGAGGCTGGCCAAAATGTTAAGTCATACAATAGCTAGGGTCGAGGCAGGAAGTCCAGGGAATGCAGAATATAACATCAATTATATCAACGATATCAGTGATCGCATGGATCCGGACAGTGCGTCGAATATGTTAGGTCATACAAAATCCGCGGCGACTTCACGGACACTCCAAGCGGACGCTCGGAGGACAACCCCCTCTATGTCAGTGAGTTACGCGAAGTAGACTGAGGACGCCGATGTGCTGGGTAGATGCTCCGCTATTGCGAACTCGGTAAACTCGGGCTAGGAGGCATTTGCCTCGTCAGCCACCCTTTCGGATCCCGGATCGCTTCGGGATCGGGTGGCGGGCCGCACTCCGGGCAAATCCCTTTTTGTCCGGCGATAGACTTGGCCGAAGCGAGGAACCACGACTCGAATTCTACCTTCGCGAGGACCAACTTGATCGTACGATCGGATCTCGCCTCCCGTGCGCGGGCCAGCAGATCGGTGCCGAGGCTCATGGGGCAGTCGCGGTCGGCGTCAAGTAGTACCAGAATCCCTCCGTCAGGTGCCGATTTGTGGGCTGCGAGTTCCACATACCGCTCCAAGACGCCGGCCTTCACCACATTGTTGCGACGCACTCGAATCGCCGGCAACACATCTATGTATCCGCCTGGTCTAACGCGTTCACCGATTCGGCGGATCAAAACGGGCACTGCCTGCACATCTCCCTGACCTTCAACGATAGGAATGATTCGGGGCATTGACAATCACGACATTCCCTCGAACAGATCGAGACGGTACGGACGATGCTCAGCAACTCCGGTAGCGATTTGAAGCTGGTCCATTCGCATCAACTCGCCGGCGGTAAACAAGTGACTTCCCAACGAAGAGCGACCTGCTTCATCTAGCGGGCCAATCCGACTCGCACCGTTGTCCGCAACAACAGCGAGAATCGATTCGGCCGGAATGTCCGGGTTGTCAAGCAGGTCTGCGCCGTGGCTTGTCACGACCACCTGGGCGTGCAGAGAGGCTTCACGCAGGCTGTCGACCAGCACTTCAGAAGCCGCCGGATGCAGCCCGTCTTCCGGTTCTTCGATGCCGACGAGATGCGGTCCAGCGCCGTCAGCACATTGGAACAGCGCTACAAGCACTCCGAGTGCACGGAGAGTGCCGTCTGACATCGAATCGGCGGAGAACGTCTCGGGCTGCTCGGAATCGCGGGCCAACTGCATGAATTCAAGCATTTCGCGGGAGCCGAGCGAACTGTGGCCAACACCGACTAGGCCCGGCACTGCGCTGCCGAGGTATTCCTCGATTCGTTTCTTGATCTGGGGGGCGCGATTCTCCATCCGCGAGATCACGCTCGCAATATTGCCTCCGTCGCTCCTCAGCACGGCACCTGGATCGACCGGCTGAAAATCCCCTATCGACTCCGGCCTAAGGTTGTAGAAGCCCATTCGCGAAAGAGCGTCGTAAACCGGTCGAAATGCGTCGACACCTGAAGCGGCCACTAGGTACAGCCGATCAGGGACAGCGGCAGGCGGGTTTGGAAAACTCGCAGAGACTTGCCCGTCGCGTACCGAGTAGCGATGCTCTTCACCCGTCGAGCCATCCGGCACCACGCGGCATTCCTCGCGCCGGACTTCGAATTCATGATCGTCAACCAGCCCGATAATGAACCCAAACCGGACCGTGGCTGCAGCGACATGACAATCGAGACGAATGCCGAAGTGCTCCGGGGCGTCCGCGGAACGCCTTAGAACTCCGTGAATCCCATAGTGGGATTCAAACGCGCGATTGATCGAGTGGTGAAGCGAATCGGCGACGAAACGGAGCGCGTCGAGAAAGTTGCTCTTGCCGGAGCCGTTCCGCCCGACTAGGAATGTCAGCCGACCAAGAGAAACATCGCACTCCGCAAAGCTGAGGAAGTTCTCAAGCGCAACCCGGGTGATTTGCGGGCGATCTTCCATGGTGTCTACTTCTCCGGCCAACCCGCTAAATAGGCGACGCACCAAACGGCCGAAGTCGTCGAACTTGTCCGCCTCTCCCTAATGATGCCATGGGCCGCCAAGCTAACTGCAGAGGTCCATCCAACAGCATTGACGACCCTTGGGCTCGTTCGCGCTTGGGGGCCCCGAGCGCTGTGAGCAAGTCGCCCGCGTAGCTCCTATGGGCAACAGGATCAGGGGGAGTCCGGAAAGATCTTTCAAAACTCCGCCGCTCCGCGAAAACAGAGACTCCGACGGGTTTGGAAGAAGGCAGCCCGGTGCACGGGGCCGGTGCGTTTGGTCACGGCAGCCTCGGGTCTTACCCGTGTGCAAAACCCGCAACTCGCGATCCCGGCGACTGGCCGTGCGTTCGCCGGCCCGGACGGGATCGTCCGGCCGGATGGCTGGAGGCACCTGAACCGCATGCGGAATGAGAGGCGCTCGGGCAACCGACAGCTCCGCAAACGGGAACGCCTGAAAGTGTTCAAGCGCCTGAGGATCAGCCCAGAAGATACGGCCCAAGCAGAAAGCCGGCCGGAACTTTCGCGATGCCGGTCAATGGCAAACGCTGAAGCCTCGGGGCTCGGTTGCCTAGTCCGACTCCGCAGATGAAGAAGAGCCTCGACCGTCGCCAGGCTTGCCCCCTCCAACGAACTGCCATCCGAACCGGCCCTTGATGCATAGGTTCCCCGAGGTCACTTCCTGATCGAGCGGCGACGTCGCCTTTACGATCTGGTTGTCCTGGGTGTGCAGAGTCAGGGTGCAACCGACGCCGCAGTAGGGGCAGATCGTATCGGTTTCCTCCTGCTTGGACTCGTCCCACTCGCCTGCCTCGCGCAGGTCGTGCTCGCTCTTGAACATCAGCGCGCCCGTGGGGCACACGCCGATGCAGTTGCCGCAGTATACGCAGGCGGAATCCGGAAGCGGCACATCAAACTCGGTCGCGATGTGCGATTCGAAGCCCCTCCCGGCAACTGCGATCGCGAACGTGTTCTGCGCGTCTACGCCGCAAGCCTCGACGCACTTGTAGCAGAGGATGCACTTCGAATAGTCGCGAATGTAGAGTTCGTTGTCGATCTTAGGGGGCTGGGCCTGTGTAGCAGCGGGAGTCTCGCCGCTTCCGTACCGCTCGGGATCCGCGCCGTAACGCTCCATGTAGTTCCGCAACTCGGGGGCAGTTTCCACATCCGTGCTGGAGGACAGGAATTCCAGCACCATCCGACGGCTCAGGCGGACCCGTTCGGAGTCGGTAAGAACGGACATCCCGGCCGTCGCCGGGCGGGAGCAAGCCGGAACAAGCGTCCGGGACCCCTCGAGCTCGACGACGCACACGCGGCAAACGTTGACCGGCGCAAGGGTTTCTAGGTAGCAGAGCGTCGGCGTGTCGACGCCGCATTGGCGACAGGCGTCGAGGACGGTCGATCCGGCTGGCACCGTCACGCTCTCCCCGTCGACCGTCAGAGTCACCGGGGGGGCGTTTGTGCGCGCCGGTGCGGCCGGTACCGGACCGCGAGGCACCGGAATCTTCGGGCTGGGCGCATCTGCGCCGGGCTGGTCGCTCACGGAGTGCTCCTTCCAAAGATTGGGAAACGCGCCAGGGCTGAGTCCACGGCGCTGGCGGCCGTGTGGCCGAGCCCGCAGATGGAGGCGTCGCGCATCACTTGTGAGATGTCGCCCAGGAGTGCCCGCTCCTGCTCAAGCGACCCCACTACACGGCCTGACCGCAGGCGCTGGAGCAGTTCCTCCTGGCGTACCGTGCCGACCCGGCATGGCACGCACTGGCCGCAGCTCTCCTCGCGGAAGAATTCGGCAATTCGGAGCAGGATCGAGCCGAGGTCCACAGTGCCATCGAACGGCATGACCACGGCGGATCCAACGGTCGCTCCTATGGCCCGCATCCCTTCAAACGTAAACGGTGCGTCCAGCTCATCCGGCGCAAGAAAGGCCCCAGCGGCGCCTCCGACGAGCACAGCCTGAAGCTCGCCGCTCCCCGCAACCCCTCCGGCAAGGGCCATCAGCTCGCGCACGCTGACGCCGAATGGCGCCTCGTACACCCCGGGCCGCGCGATATGACCGGAGAGGCAGAACAGCTTAGGGCCGCTCGACCGTTCGGTGCCGATGGCGGCGAAGTCGGATCCGCCACGAAGGAGAATCCGCTGGACGTTTGCGAGGGTCTCGACATTGTTTACCAACGTCGGCTTGCCGAACAGTCCGACCTCTGTCGGGTAGGGCGGCTTGTTGCGCGGTTCGCCGCGATAGCCCTCGATCGAGTTAAATAATGCGGTCTCTTCGCCGCAGATATAGGCCCCGGCACCGCGCCGGATCTCGATCGGGCACGAGGACTTCAAGAGCCCGGCCCTATCGAAGTCCTCGATTGCGGATTGGAGTCGGTCCATGGCGCGAGGGTACTCGCCCCGGATATAGATGTAGGAGCGTTCGCAGCCAGTCGCGAACGCAGCGATCGCCATCGCTTCGATCACCGCGTAGGGATCTCCCTCCATGAGGACTCGATCCTTGAAGGTGCCGGGCTCTGACTCGTCCGCGTTGCACACCAGGTACTTCGCGCCGGCGGCGGCGGCAACCGCCCGCCATTTGATTCCGGTCGGGAACGCGGCGCCGCCGCGGCCGACCAAGTTCGATGCCTCGACCTGGCGGATCACCCACTCGCCGCCCCTTGCAATCGCCAGCTCAAGCGCTGCGAGACCGCCACTCTGGCGATAGCCGTCCAAGCTGGCGGCACCGGCCGCGCCGATCCGGCGGAGCAGTTCAAGCGACGCGCCGCCGGCTTGCGGCACCGACGCCTCTACGGGATGGGCATCGCAGGCTCCTGGGGCAGGAGATTCGATACACTCCATGACCTGCGAGAGTGTGGCAGGGGCCGCGACGCGGTTCCAATGCCGCTCGCCAGCTCCTGTGACCAGCACAGCGGGAGCCCGCTCGCAAAGACCAAGGCAAGGGGATCGAACCCATCGGGACGGGCTGCCGTTGTCGGAATGCCCGGCGGATCCGAGAGCCTTCTCCAGGCTCGAGCAGAGCTCGTTCGCTCCGTTTGCCTGGCACGCAATGTCGTCGCAGACCCGTGCCACCACCGGGTGCTGCCTGTCCATCGACAGCATGTCATAGAAGCTAGCGACGCCATAGGCCTCGGCGGGAGGTATCTCGAGCCGCTGGCAGGCGTAGTTCAGGGCGCCCCGGCTGATCCACCCGACGCGCCCTTGGATGGCGTGCAGCACCGGCAGCAGCATGTGACGCTGTCCGGACGTGCGGTGACCGCTTTCCGACGTCTGCCCGTCAGAGGGATCGGACCGGCCCCCGCCGGACCATCGCGACACCGCGGGTCCCAGAATCGAATCAACCGCCGAGGTTTCGTCGCTACTCGGCGTGTCCGAAGTGAAGTGAAGATCCACCGGCTTCTCCGTGAGCCCAGGTAGGCTGCGCTCACCCCGACCCTAACGACAGTGGCCCGAACCTATTGCCGAACGCGGCCTGGAATTCCGTCACGCGTAATGCCATGCCGATCAGTCGCCGGTCGCGACGGCCTCCATCTTATCAACGCGAATCGCGGTCGCCTTGAATTCGGCTGTGCCTGACTTGGGATCGACGGCATCAATCGTCAGCTTGTTGGTGTCGACTTCGTCCGGAAAGTGCGTCGTCATGAACGCCAGTCCCGGCCTAAGGCCAGGGTCGAACCGAACCCGAGCCTCCACCGAACCGCGCCGGGAACTCACCCGCACCCGCTCGAATTCCTCGAGGCCGTGCAAATGGCCGTCCTCAGGCGACAGATCGAGCGTTTCTCCCCACCGAAGAGGTGAGGCATACTGTCTGCTCTGGACACCGGTATTGTAGGAATCCAGCCTCCGGCCAGTGGTGAGCCGAATTGGGTACTCGCTGTCCAACGCGTCGACGGGCGGGCTGTGCTGGACAGCGGCGAAGGGCGCGCGGGGCCCGATCAAGGGATCCGCCCAGAGACGACCGTGCAGGAACAATTCGCCGGGATGAGACTCGTCGTAGCACGGCCAGCGAATGCCGCCGAGCTTCTCCAATCGCTCATAGCTCATGCCGGCATGCATGGGGCTCAGCGTCCGCAGTTCGTTCCACAGCGCTTCGGCGTCAGGCGGGCCCCAGTCGTGCCCCAACCTTTGCGCAAGATCAAAGATGATCTGCATGTCGTCACGCGTTCCGGGCGGCGGCGTGACGGCTCGCCTCACGCGCTGCACCTTCCGCTCGCTACTCGTCACCGTGCCTTCGGATTCGGCCCAGCCCGCCTGCGCAGGCAGCACTACGTCGGCTATCTCGACGGTCTGGGAATGCAAGATGTCCTGGACGACGAGGAAATCCAAGCCGAGGAGCAGTCGCAGCGCGCGGTCCTTGTCGGCCTCGGAAGCCACCGGATTCTCGCCCAGCACGTACAGTGTCGTCAGCTCGCCTCGCTCGATCGCATCGAACATCCCGCTCAGGTGCCAGCCCTTCTTAGGCGGGATCGGGCAGTTCCATACCGCCTCGAACTTGCCGCGCAGCTCGGGGTTCTCGACGTGCTGGAAACCGGTCAGGCGATCCGGCAGGGCGCCCATGTCTCCCCCGCCCTGCACGTTGTTCTGTCCGCGCAACGGGCACAGCCCCGATCCGTAGCGTCCGACATGGCCCGTGAGCAGCGCGAGATTGATCAGCGCCCGGACGTTGTCGACCGCATTGTGATGCTCGGTGATGCCGAGCGTCCAGCAGAGCTGGGCAGTCGGAGCCGTGGCATAGGCGTGCGCAAGTTCGCGGATCACTTCACGCGGAACGCCGGTCTCGCGCTCGGCATACTCGAGAGTGAAGGCTTGGATAGCGTCCCGATAAGCATCGAGGCCGCTCGTCGCGCGCGCTATGAACTCCCGGTTCTCCAATCCGGCTGCGAGGATCTCCCTGCCAACCGCGTGGGCAAGGACAATGTCGGTGCCAACGTCCAGTCCTAGCCAGCGGTCGGCCCATTGGGCGGAACTGGTCCTGCGCGGGTCGATCACGTACAGGGAAGCCCCGTTGCGGATCCCCTTCAGAACATGGTGGAAGAAGATCGGATGCGTGTCCCGGGCGTTGGAGCCCCACAAGAGGATGAGGCTCGTGTTCTCGGCTTCCTCGTAGGAACTGGTGCCGCCTCCGGCCCCGAATGCTGCCGCCAGACCGGCGACGCTCGGAGCATGTCAAGTGCGGTTGCAGCTATCGATGTTATTGCTCCCGATCACACTGCGGACGAATTTCTGCGCAGCGAAGTTCAACTCGTTGGTCGTCTTGGAGCAGCTGAACATTCCGAACGACTTCGTTGCCCCTCGGTCGATTGCCCGTTGGAACGCGCCGGCGGTCGCGTCCAAGGCTTCGTCCCACGTGGCGGGTTCCAAAGAACCATTCCTGCGCACGAGCGGCTGGTCAAGCCTGGCGGCGTTTCTTGCGTTCCTTGCCATCGGGATAGATCATAGCCGAACCGGTGCCTGCACGGACACAAGACGGCCATACGCAATTCTGGCCTGGGCTAGAATGTCGTGGCTATGAAAACCCGAAACGCCTTGCTGGCGGCGACGTGTCTCGCAAGTTGCGGCCCAGGCCCGACCGAGGAGCCGGCAGGCCAGCCGCCAAACGTAGTCATCATGATGGCGGACGATCTCGGCTGGGGAGACGTCGGGGTCAACGGGGGCGCTGTGATCCAAACACCGCACATCGACGCGCTCGCAGCGCAGGGCGTGCTGCTGACGGACGGCTACGTGTCAGCTGCGGTTTGCAGCCCGTCGCGCGCCGGCTTGTATACCGGGAAGCACCAGCAGAGACATGGATTCGAGTACAACATCGCCGGTCGCGACACGGACATGGGCATGTCGACCGAAGAGTCGACCATCGCGGACATGATGCGGGAAGCGGGCTACGCTACGGGTCTGATCGGCAAGTGGCACCTGGGCAAGCAGAAACAGCATCACCCTCTCAGCCGCGGCTTCGACGAGTACTACGGCATGCTCGCCGGCGGTTCGACTTACATCGATTCGAGAATGGAGGGCGTGGAGTCGTGGCCGGAGAGGAACGCGCCGACGGTCCGGACGGAAGCAAACGCCATATACGACGGCTTCGAGCCGGTCGAGGTGGAGGAGTACATCACCGACGTCTTTCGTGAGAAGGCGGTCGATTTCATCGAGCGGCACCAGGACGAGCGCTTCTTCCTGATGCTCACGCCGAACGCTCCGCATACCCCGCTGCAGGCAACCAAGCAATACCTTGACCGGTACCGGCATATCGAGGACGACAGCGCACGGATCTACTCGGCCATGGTGGCAGCGGTCGACGACTACGTCGGAGCGGTCGCCGCGAAGCTGCGAGAGACCGGTCTCGAGGAGAACACGCTGTTTGTCTTCCTGTCGGACAACGGCTGCGCCGGCTACGTGGTCGAGCGCTGCTCGAACGGCCCGTTGCGAGGGAACAAGCGGTATTACTGGGAGGGTGGCATCCGAATCCCGTTTATCGCGAAGTGGCCGGCAAGCCTGCCAAGAGGCATAAAGTACAGCGAGCCGGTAATCTCGCTCGACCTGTACGCAACGGTCGCCGCTGCCATAGGATCCGACGCCACGGCGCAGGACAGCGTGAACCTGTTGCCGCACCTCCACGGGAGCTCTCAGGATGCCCCGCACGAGTTTCTCTTCTGGAGGGCGAAACCGAACATCGCGGTCAGGAAAGGCCAGTGGAAGCTCTGGAAGGTCAACAAGAGCGACCTCAGCTTCGACGCCGTCACGGACGAGGCTGCACGGCGACTGCCAATGCAGGCATGGCCGCAAGACTCGCCTCACGGACAGATGACCCTGCTGTACGACCTCTCCGCCGATCTCGGCGAGGCGACAAACGTTGCGGGGGAGCACCCGAATGTCGTGGCGGAACTCGAAGCCGCGCTGAACTCATGGAACGCTTCCATGAGCGAACCGACCTGGCCGGGATTCCGGTCGACCCTAGACGAAATCGACGGGCAGATGGTGCAGCTCTTCTTCTAAGCCGATTCGTTGCCGAAATGTCTGCGGCAAGGCATCAAGAGTGCCCAAGCGTTCGACACCCGCCGCCGCTTCCGCGGTTCGAGCTTCGTTGTCGTCCATGATTGGTCGCAGGCCGCGCACTCTTGCCAGCCCAAAGGATTCCCAGTCGGCCGGACCACCTACAGGCGCTTCGACCTCGGGGCGGATTTCGGCGACGAAAGCCGTAGCGGAGGTGGCGCTTGACGAGGTAGTCGTGGCGGAAGTCTCCGATCGTCGCCAGCTCCTGGCAGATCTGGACACGTCGGCTTTGCAAGGAGTCGGTCTGAAGGGGAGAAGGCACGCGCCTACTCCTACGTAGTCTCGCGCTGTCGGACATCCGAGCCCAAGCGATGCCGAATCCAGCGGATAGCCGAAGCCCTTCACGCAAATCAGATTCAAGAAGTGCAGCCACGTTCGGGGAACTGGGCAGCGCTTGCGCGCGCATACTCACGTGCTGCAATTCGCGCTGGGACCTTTTCTTGCGTGGCAGCTCGTGGTCGCAAGCGATCCGACTTGGTCCGGACTGCGAGAATCGAGTCCACTGGCGGGCGGTTTGTCGTCGAGGCCGGCCGAGGATATAGCGAGGGCGAAGTGCAGGCCACCCCGGCCCGATGATTCTCGTGACGCACAGGATCAGAAACGTCGCACTGCGAAAGGGCCCTGCCGAGTTCCAAATGCACGTCCTCGAAGCTCCGGGACGCGGGCTGATGCGACCGAATCGCGTGCTTAATAAAGAGAAGTGACCCAGGTATATGAGGCGTTGCGGACAACCGGTCCGCGGAGTTTCAAACCGCGCGCAACCGCAGAGGAAGGGAACGCCTTCGCTGCCCCGTCGCGGCGAACAAGGCGTTCGCCAAGGCCGGCGCCACGGCGATGATTGGAGTCTCGCCGGCGCCGGCGGATTCGATGTCGGGTCGATCAAGCAAGACCGTCTCCATAGGCGGTACGTCTCGGAAGCGCGGTACGGGGTATTGCGAGAACGAGCCGTTGAGCAGCCCTCCGTCAGCGAAGCGGATCTTTTCACTCAGCGCCGCGCCCAGACCCTGGATGACGCAGCCCTCGACTTGGGCTTGCAGATTGCGGGGATTCAGGATTGCTCCGCACTCGAACGCCGAAACTAGCCGCTCAACCTCGATGCTTTCACCCTCGACGCGAACCTGCGCGCAAATGGCGATGTAGGAGCCTTTCTCGAAGCCTGCGGCGATACCCGTCCCGCGATTCCTCCCAGCTGATTGGCCACGCGACCAGCCGAATCGATCGGCTGCCTCCCGGAGGACGTTTGACAGCCGGTCGTCGTCGAGATTAGCCAGCCGAAATTCGAGCGGATCGAGGCGGGCGACTCCGGCAAGTTCGTCCACGAAAACCTCGCGAGCGAAGTTGTTGCCGGTCGCACCGATTCCCCTGTAGGAGCCTTCGCGAAGAGGAGAGTCGCACGGGAAGTACTGCGTGCGGACATTCGGAACGGCGTAGGGCGTCTCGATCCCCGCCGTGCCCGGGTTGTAGGCGGTGAAGTCCCAGGCGACGATCTTCTCGCCACTGAGGCCGGCCCGTGCCTCGAAAGCCGCCGCCGGCCGAAAGTAGGCCCAGGCGAACTCGTCCGCGCGAGTCCAGCGCAGCGAGACTGGTTTGCCGGCCGCTCTGGCCAATCGCGCAGCCTCGATGGCGACTTCGCCCGTATGCTTGCCGCCGAATCCGCCGCCGGTGTCGGGCACAACTACGCGCGTCTGCTCGGCGGTCAGGCGGAAAGCCTCCGTCAACTGCTCGCGAACGCCGAACGGCCGCTGCGTGCCGGTCCAGACGGTGAGCCGGCGTTCATTCCACTGGGCGACCGCCGCACGCGGCTCCATCGGCGCGTGTTGGACGTACGGAATCTCGTAGGATGCCTTGAGGATCTTAGCGTCGGCCAGCGCGGCGTCGACGTCGCCGCTCTCGCGACGGCGCGGACCGCGACGTCCCTCGCCGCTCGTCTGCGCACGTCCCTTCAAGTAGGCTCCAAGCCCGTCGCTAGACGGATGGGGCGCGGTCCGCCATTTCGCGGTCTTGCCAATCGCTTCCACCGCGTTCCGCGCTTCATAGGACGTCTTCGCGGCGCAGCCGACGAATTCGCCGTCGCGAACCGCCACTGCACCCAGCTCCTTGCCGGGCGTGAGGTCGACGCTTTCGAGTTGTGCTCCGTAAGACGGGGGTCGCAGCACTGCGCCGTAAAGCATGTTGGGAAGCACGATGTCCGAGGGATAGCGATGCGCGCCGGTAACGATCTCGCGTGCTTTAGTCTTGAGCAGTGTCCGGCCCAACACCGTCCAACTGTCGATCTCTGTGAGCGGAACGCCCCTGGGCGCGCTATTGTCGTCGGCTGACGTCAGCCGCTTCGATCGCGCCAAATCCGAATAGCCGAAGCGCTTTCCCGCATGAACGACTGCGCCGGCTTCAATACGCATTTGAGAAGCATCCCGATTCCATCCCTCCGCTGCGACGCGCACGAGCATCTCGCGAGCTGCAGCACACGCCCGCCGGACTACCGGTACTGTAGACGGCGTCGTCCGGCTGCCTGCAGTTGAGCCGTCGTCCGGCGTTACCGCCGTATCAGCGAGCATGACCTGGAGCGCTTCGGGGGCGACGCGGAGCTCTTCGGCCGCCGCCTGGAGGATCTCGGTTCGCGAGCCCTGGCCGACCTCGACTTTGCCCGTCAGCACAATGATCGATCCGTCCTCGCCTAGGTGCAGCCGCGTCGAGGGCGGAATCTCGGCGGCTGCGACGCCGGGGCTGAGGACAACCTTCCCCGCGGCCGTGACGAGCAGACCGGCGCCGAGGGCAGTGATCCATTCACGGCGGTCCAACTCGAAGCGGTAAGCCGGCCCCTCGGCGAGCTCCTTGCGATCGGGCTCGAACAGATCTTCGCGGAATCGTTCAGGCATCGCTCGCCTCGGAGCTGCGGGCGGCCAGCTCCACCGACGCCAAGATGTTGCGATAGCCGCAACAGCGGCACAGGTGCGGGTTCATCTCGTCGAGTATTTCTGATCTGCTCGCCTTCGGATTCCGTTTGAGCAGCGCCGTAGCTTCGACGATCATTCCGGGCGTGCAGTACCCGCATTGCGCCGCATCCAAGTCGATGAAGGCCTGCTGCACTTTCGTGACTTGATCGCCTGAGGCGAGCCCCTCGATCGTTGTCACGATCATGCCGTCCACGCTCGAGATGGGCGTGAGACAAGAAGCCCTGGGTTGATCGTCGATCAAGACCGTACAGGCGCGGCACTGGCCCTCGCCGCAGCCGTACTTCGTACCGGTGAGACCGAAGTCCTCACGCAGCACGTCCAGCAAGGGACGATCCGGCGGCGACTCCGTAGACAGCTCTTCTCGGTTTACGCGAACTGTGAATCGCGCCATTGCTTTCTCTCTATGCCGCAGGCACGGCGTTCATTATAGCCGGCGGCCAGCCGATGACCAAGCAATCCCAACCGTCGCTCTCGAGCTCGGAATCGGCGGCACGATTCCGCGCCGAATCTGGTCATGAACGGCGCAGGAGTCAACACGGCACGGGAGCTGGTGGGCACAATGGCTTAAAGGTGACACTGCGCTGCACGAGCGTCCCACTGGCTCACAAGAACCGGGCAACCGGCTTGATCAGCGAACCGTTCGGAGGGATCGGACACGAAAACTGTGCTTCCGACGTGACACACCCAGTGTTCCAGTCGAGTAAGCGGAAAGGCAGAAGGCGTGCCAGTTAGTGAAGGAATAGACCCCCATATAGGAATTATAGATCGAGTTATCAGGGACCATAAAATTTCAATAATTCTATTCACCTATTGAAATATATAATGTTATATTCAAATGAGATATTTTAAAACATTCAAGATATTTCATTCAGCATCTCTCAATTTCTGACAGCATCAATGATAGGGATGGTATGTCCTCGACGCTTTTCGGCAGCTTAGGTCAAGCCCGACAGCTGCCCCGGCCGCTACGGCGACGGGCGTGGCAGACACGGCCTCTCTCTACTCGTTAAGCCAGTGCCGAACGGATGGACCTTGAAGACGTGGAGCCAGTAAGTGAGGACCGACGACCGTATAGCCAACATCGGACTCGGAGCCTGCCCGGTCGTCTCTCTGGCGCGCGCGGTCGAGGGGCCTCGCGCACCGAATCGCGATCGAGGAAGGCCGCAACACGCTTTCCCGGCCCGCCAAGATCCCGACATTCGAGGCGGCGGCCGAGAGAGTCATTGCCATTGATGCGGGCCCTTGGAGGAAGGGCTCGGGAACTCCGAGCCCAAACCCTGCCGAATCCAGCGGATAACCGAGGCTCTTCCGGGAAATCAAGTCTGAGACGGGAACACGTCCGCAGGCTCGCGCGTGCGACAAGGCAATTCGCTACAATTGAATTCTTCCTTCGCCTAGCGAGCCTTTCCCCGGGTTCGACGGACTTGAAGGGGCCGCGTCGGCTTAGCGGGTTCCTAGTCCAAGGCGCATCCCATATATGGCGCAGCTTCCAGCGCGTCCAATAAGGAACAAACAAGTGGCAACCGACAACTTTGGTGTCGCCGGTCTCGGCGTCATGGGGCGCAATGTAGCCCTGAACATTGAGCGCAATGGCTTTCCGGTGGTGGCCTATAACCGCGGCGACCAAAACGCGCAGCGCATGCGCGAGGAGTCCGCAGGCAAGAACGTCACAGTCACCCAATCGATTGAGGAACTCGTGTCTCTTCTCGACCCGCCGCGGCGCGTGCTGTTGATGGTCACAGCTGGTGCCGGCACGGATCGGGTCATTGACGCTCTGCTCGATCACCTAGATCCCGGGGACGTGCTGATCGATGGCGGGAACTCGCACTTCCCGGACACCGACCGGCGCGCCAAGCGGCTGCATGAGGCGGGGCTGCATTTCGTGGGATGCGGCATCTCCGGAGGCGAGGAAGGAGCCCTCTGGGGCCCCTCGATCATGCCGGGCGGAAACCGAGGGGCCTACGACCGGATCGCCCCGGTGCTCGAGAAGATTGCCGCCAAGACCGAAGACGATGGCGCATGCGTGACGTACTGTGGACGCCACGCCGCAGGCCACTACGTGAAGATGGTCCACAACGGCATCGAATACGGGATCATGCAGCTCATCTGCGAGGTCTACGACATCCTGCGGCATGCCGCAGGCCTGCCGACTCCGGAGATTCAGTCAGTCTTCCAGCGATGGACGGCATCCCCGCAGGTGGGTGGGTTCCTCGTGGACATCACGGCCCAGTGCCTGAGCAAGGTCGACAGCGATACCGGCGATCCTTTGGTCGAGAAGATCCTCGACACGGCCGGCCAGAAGGGCACGGGCAAGTGGACCGCGCAGACGGCGCTCGACCTCGGAATTCCGATTCCGACGCTCTCGCAGTCGGTAAATGCACGAATTCTGTCCGGGCTCAAGCAAGCCAGGGTCGAGGCGTCAGCGATACTTGCTGGTCCGAGAGCTTCGTACGACGGCGATATCGAGGAACTGGTTCAAGTGCTCCATGACGCTCTTTACCTAGCGATGATCGCGTCCTACGCCCAGGGCCTGCACCTGATCCAGGCAGCCTCCAAGGAGTACGACTTCGGTACCGACCTCGCCGAAGTCTCGCGCATCTGGAAGCAGGGCTGCATTATTCGCTCGAAGCTGCTCGATCCGATCAAGCGCGCTTACATCGAGAAGCCCGAGATGGACAACATGCTCGTCCATCCGTCATTCGCTTCGATCGTGAACGAGTCCCTTCCCTCGCTCAGAAGGGCCGTGGAGGTCGCAAACGCCAGCGGAGTTGCCACGACGTGCTTCGGTGCCACTCTGGCTTACCTGGACAGCTACCGTTCGGAATTCCTGCCCGCGAATCTGCTGCAGGCCCTTCGCGACAATTTCGGCGCCCACACCTACCGGCGGCTAGACAAGGAAGGCGTGTTCCATACGCAGTGGAACCGCTAGGATTCAAGACCGTTTGCGGGCAGAGTCGGTCCAACGAGCCATGAAGAGACTGCAAGATTTCCAGCCTACCCGCGAGTTCTTCGTGGGACTCGATTCCGACGGCTGCGTGTTCGACTCTATGGAGATCAAGCACAAGGAGTGTTTCACGCCAATGTTCATCAAGCATTGGCACCTCCAAGCGGCCTCGAAGTACGCTCGGCGCGTCTGGGACTTCGCGAACCTGTACTCGAAGACGCGCGGCATGAATCGCTTCCCCGTCTGCGCCCGGTCGCTAAGACTCGTGCAGGAATGGCCGGAGGCCGCCGCACGGGGCATCCAAGTGCCAGACCTTGCGCCCTTGCAAGCCTTTATCGACTCCGAGTTCCCTCCCAGCAACGCCGGCTTGGAAGCCTACCGAGAACGTTTCCCGCATCCGCTGCTGGACTTGACAATGGAATGGAGCCTAGCCGTGAACGCGGCGGTCAAAGACATCGTGTTCGGCGTCCCTCCGTTCCCGAAGGTGCGCGAGACGCTCGATAAAGTCGTGGCCAGCGCCGACTTGGTAGTGGTGTCCGGCACGCCCGGCGAAGCCCTGCAACGAGAGTGGGACGAGAACAAGATCGAGCATTACCCTCAACTCATCGCCGGGCAGGAACTCGGCAAGAAGACCGAGCATCTGCAAACGATGGCGGGGGGAGATCGCTACGGGTCCGACAAGAAGCTCATGATCGGTGACGCACCCGGGGACAGGAAGGCTGCTGAAGCGACCGGCTGCCTGTTCTACCCGGTCAACCCGGGGCGCGAAGAGGAGTCATGGGAAAGGCTGTGCAACGAAGCGCTCGGGCGATTCTTCGAAGGGTCGTACGAGGGCGAATACGAAGCGGAGCGTGTCGCAGAGTTCGAGGCTCTGCTTCCCGAGCAGCCCCCTTGGGCCATATAGGCCCGAACGCAGGCTCCCGAGGTTCTGCTAACAAGCGACACGTGCGGCACCTGATCCTGTCTTCATGATCAGCGCCAATAGCCGAATGGGCACACTGCAAGGGACGACGCGCCACGAAGTGATCGTTTCGGCGAATTCCTGACAGTCTCGAAAGTACTGTAGTCCACTAGTTTTGTTTGTATCTGCAACTACCAAATGACTGAAACCGGATCCTTGCGAATCACAGAATCCGGCATCAAGAGGACCATCCGGCCCTTGATAGCTTGATCAATCAAGGTAGTGCAGTAGATGTCTCAGCCACCAGAAAGCCAGACTCCGCATCGGCATCCGCTTTCGGCGATGGGCGGAAGAGGAGAACCAACTACGCTCCGATCTTGTACAACGTTGAGTACGTGCGTATCAGCAGACCGCCCTCCACAATCGCCGGGGTAGCCATGCACATCTCGCCCAACTCGTTGGTGCCGAGCAACTTGAACGTGGGACCCGCCTCGACAACAAACGTCGTGCCGGCCTCGTCCAAGCAGAATAGCTTGCCATCGTAAGCCCACGGGGATGCCGTAAAGTTCGCGGAGTCCCGCGAAATCCTCTGCTTGCCATAGGCCTCCTCGCCGGTACGAGCATCGTGGCAGGTCAGAAATCCCCGGTCGAAGAGAGTGTAGTAGTACCCCTGATACACAAGGCCCGACGGATGGTACGGCCCGCCATGGGGCACGCTCCAAGCAATGAATTCGTTCGAAGTCACTCCATCCGGAAGCGTGATGTCACCCGACGCTCCCGGCTTGATCGCGTAGATCGGGCGGTCGTCGCTGTTCATATACCCGGACGTCACGTACAGCAGGCCGCCAGACGCAAAGGGCGTAGGAATAGCCAAAGAGGACAGCCTCCTGAGTTCCCACAGCGGCTTGCCGTCAGTGTCGTACGAGCGAAGCCTCTCCCGGCCCATGGTCACGATCTCGGTTCGGTCGCCGCTCTCCCAGATGAATGGCGTCGACCACGTGGTCGGCTCGTCGCGCTCTACCCGCCAGATCTCTTTCCCCGTCGCCTTGTCCAAGGCCACTAGGTAGGACTGCTCCTCGTTGTCGTTGGTGATGTACAAGCGACCGCGGTGCAAGGCCGGCGAGGAGGCCGTGCCATAGCTCCATCGGGTCCTCACGGGCTTCCAGGACTTCGACCAGACGATCGAGCCCTCGTAGTCCAGGCACCAAGTACCGAGGTCCCCGACATGCGCGAACAGGTGCTCGCCATCCGTCACGGCAGTCTCGGATGCAAAGCTGTTCTTTCTATGGCGCCCTACCATCGGGACGGCCCTCTGCAGTTCTGTCTTCCATGCCTCCTCGCCGCTGCCGAGATCAAGGCAGTGGGCCAGCCAAAGGTGCTCGTCGTCGGGCTTCGGGCTTTCGACCGCCCCTTGGTAGAACCCGCCTTCCGGCACGGCAGCCATGCTCGCCGCCCGCACGGAAGTCAGGAACACTCGGTCGCCCCACACGATCGGCGAAGACCAACCGCTTCCGCCAATAGCCGCCTTCCAGCCGACGTTCTCGGTCGCGCTCCAAGAATCCGGCAAGCCGGACTCGTCACTTGGGACGCCGGTAGCACCCGGACCACGGAATTGGGGCCAGTTCGCGACGGCTCGATCCAACCCGAGCGACCCGGCCGCGATCGAAAGAAAGGCTCTGCGATTCAACATCTCTTCACCATCATCCTGTTTGTCCCCTTTTGAACAACCTCGTCACGTTGGTTGAGGACTTCGAAATCAACCGCGACCACCCCGCGGTCCGGCCTGGACTTCGAAGCTCGCTTATCCATCACCTGCAGTCGTGCCCGAATCGTATCCCCGATATAGATCGGCCCGGTGAAGTCCCAAGACCAATGGAGCGAAGCGATCGCATCAACTTGGAAGGCGGACCGATGCTTGAGGCCGTCAGCGATGGCGAGGCCCATCAGGCCGTGCGCGACCCGACGTCCGAACTGGGTCTGACGCGCGTACTCGTCATTGGTGTGCAACTCGAAGAAGTCCATCGAGACGGCCGCGAAGTTCATCACGTGCCAGTCGGTCACAGTAATGCCGGGCGTCTCGTGGGTCTCGCCAACCTCGATCTGGTCGAAGAAGCGCTTCTGCATCGTCGAACCGAGAGTATACGGGATGGCGCGTAGGAAGTCGAACGACAGACCGCAGGATCGTGCAGCGGCGCGCGCTGTCTGGGACGCACGATTGCGGCGACTCTCGCCCATACCGTGTGCAAACCCTTGGGCATCGACGAGCCGAATAGAGCTGCAACGACACTCGCGACTGCCGCGGGAGCAGTTCACCTGAAGGGTTTGGTGGCGGCCGCAGGTGTCGCCAGTCACACGGCTGTCGCCCGGCAAGTCGGCGAGCTGTCCGGATTTCATGAGGTCCGCGGACACCCGCAACTGGGCGGCCACATCAAGGTCTTGCGCGCTCGACGCGGCCGGCTGTATCGAGGCACCCTCGCGACGTGGGGGCGCAAATGCGCTACCAGCTGGTCTCCGAGCACGGCTGCTCGGCTGCGCTGGGCTTCGCGCTAATGCTGGCAATGCGCAACAACTTCATCGGATGAGAGGCCGCTCTGGACGGGTGCCTGCTGCGCCGCTTGGAAGTCCTGAGACGCTTCCTGGTCTGTAACCGGATGCGCTGCCACAACCACGCGTCCAGGGTCCTCGAGCTGTGCCGGAGCCGAGAGTCTAACCTCGAGTGCGCCGCGACGGCACCGCGAGAGGGGCGCTGTGGCTTGGCGTATCGAATCCATGTCGGCGGGTCGCACCCACTCCCGCCGAGTGTCGATCACATGCCCCACACCGGGACCGCCTTGCCCCCGGCGGTTTCCTCCCGGCAGAACAACCGCTCATCCCACGACTTGCCTTCCCGGCGATCGAAAATCACCAAGTGCCCCGATTCCGCGCCGCAACGGTCCATGTATTCGGCTGTCTGCTCGAGGCCGGCCCGGATCGTCGCTTCCGGCCCCCGCCCTCTCCGCAGCACCTTGCACTCGATCACGTCGCTTCCGGCCCCCGCCCTCTCCGCTTGCGCACCCGCGCCGGACTCCCGCGCCCGACTTCGGGCCACAGGATCAGCAGGTCCGTCCGCCGCCGCCCCAAACCGTACTCCCGCTCCAGTCGACCGCCGCCGTTTACCACCCGCTGGAGGAACGCCTGGAGCAGCAGTTGCGGGCCTGCCTCCTTGTACCCGAACCTCTCCACCCAGTGCTCCGAATTCTCCCGGAAGTAAGACTGGAACGCGTCCAACAGCTTGGCCACTTCCAAGTTCCCTTCCGCATCGACGTACCACGCGGTGCGATGAGCGATGTACCTCTCGGTGGAGTACGTCAATTGGCGCGGTATGACCTCGCGGTAGATCGGATTGGCGATCTCCACAGTGCCATCGACCCGTACTAGGCCGAGATCGCACGCGTAGTCCAAGTCATCCGGTGGTAGGTCGCCGGGTGCGTCGGAACCCTCCCGCAACTTCTCGGCGAGTTGGTCGAGGTGCGTCACGCGCTCTAGGATGAGCGTCTCCCTGGCGTTGTCTATACCGACGGCATCGATAGCCCGCCGACCATCGTCGCTCTCCCCGTTGGACTGCGAGGCAGAGCAGGCCTGTTCGGCGAGAGCGTTCACCAGCCAGGGCTGGCCGCGGGTCAGATCCCAGACCCGCGCCACGGCGCCATCCTCGAACGCCTGCCCGGTCTCCGCCTCGTGCTGGGCCAGCAGCGCCCGAACTTCGGCTTCCGTGAAGTCACCCAGGCGCAGTGACTTGGCCTTGATGTTGAATGCGCTGGCCCCGGTGACGAAGGCCTTCTCCGCAGTCGAATGGATGCGGTAGTCACGCACGTCGCGGACGCCGCACAAAACGACACTCTGGGGGAAATTCACGGGGCGCAAGTCGTACCCTGCCCGCAACTGCCGAAGCACGGAGATCAGCGTGTCGCCTACCAAGGAGTCGATCTCGTCGATCAGCAGTACGAGCGGCTTTGGGTCGGCCGCTGCCCAGCGCGCCAGCACCTCCTTCAATGCCGAACCGGGGCCGTTTCCCTGGAGGATCCCTCGCCAGATGGCGTCCACGGAGGAATCCTGCAGCATCTTGCGAGCTCGGAAGGCCGCTTCCGAGAGCACGTCGCGCATAGCCGCGCCGATGTCCTCGCGCGCCGCCTGGCCGGCTTCGACATTCATGTAGACACAGCGGTACTCGCCGCCGCTGTTGAGCGTGTCAGCTAGAGCCAGTAGCGTCGAGGTCTTGCCCGTCTGCCGTGGCGCGTGCAGAACGAAGTACCTCATCCGCTGGATCAGCGTCAGGATCGCGTCCAAGTCCACACGGTCCAGCGGCGGGATGCTGTAGTGCCGCTCCGGAACGATCGGCCCCTCTGTGTTGAAGAAACGCACCGCGGTTCAAGTATCACATCTCGGCGCTCTTTCAGGGGCTACACGCCTATACTGCCCCGTTCTAAGCGTGATCTAGCGCTAGCCTCTTGGCCAAGCAGTTATGCGAGGCCGTGCTCCAGCTCCATCCTAGATCGTGTTGCGTATCGCCAGCTAGACGAGCATGACCTGTCGCCCGCACTGTTGAACAATACCTCCGCTATGCAATCGATGCCCGTCCTTCGGGGGCTCACACAATGGTTACCGCCCACTCAACCGAATCAACGCAACGAAGTCAGGATTTGACCTCTCATCGCCAGCATCCTGACGCATTTGGCGCTAATAGCCTACAGACCCCGGTGCCATTGGAATCCTGACCAAACATCATTCTTCTCCGGACTCACGGTCACATAGGGGTCACCCAGGGTAACCGCGAGCGCATCCCGAAGCGAAAAAACCGGCCCGTTGCGCCGGAAGTCCCCTTGCCCGGTGAAACGAATGCTGCAAAACCGTCAAGCGAATGCCCGTCGCGGGCCGGGCGGGCGGTTCCCCGCTCGGCTAGGGCAGGGCTGTGTGGATCGAGTCCTCAGCCGCCCGTTGAAACGGATCCCGACGGTACGCCGGTCGACACGCACGGCTCGTCATCCGGGCCGCTCTTCCCGACCGTCGCAATCCATTCCATGACCACCCTTCCGGACCGAATATAGTGGGTACCGACCATGCGACTCATGCGACTGAAGAAGCGCCAAGAACTTACGATCAGATGTCAACTTGCCGCCCTCCTACCCCTCGTCGCAATTGCAGCCTGCCAGCCGCCGCCACCCTCGGAATCCCGGCCCAACATCATTTTCCTACTGACTGACGATCAGAGAGCCGACGCTCTAGGAATCGCAGGACATCCGGTACTCGAAACGCCTAACATCGACCAGCTCGCTCGAGAGGGCGTTCGCTTTACTGAGGCCCATGTCGTGGCGCCGGTGTGCATGCCCAGCCGCACCAGTTTCATGAACGGCCAGTACGAGCGCGTCCATCAGATCGGCTTCTCCTCGCCCAACGTCTTGTCGGAAACACAGTGGGAGCAAACCTACCCGGCGGTCCTTCGGCGCGAAGGCTACCACGTTGGATTCGTCGGCAAGATCGGCCTTCAGCAGTATTCCTTCCGAGGCAGTCCCCTCGAGAAGTTCGACTTCTGGTTCGGCCACGACGATTGGGCGCGGTTCTGGCCCAAGGAATTCGAGCACTTGGCGATCTATCACGACGCTGAGTCGGACATCGTGACGCCAATCATGACTGAGAGCATCGAGATGTTCCTGGACGACGCCCCAAGCGACAAGCCGTTCATGCTCTCAGTTAGTTTCTCGGCCCCGCACGGGTCTATCTCGGGTTCGGTTCTATACCCGGAAGAAGAGGGTCCGACACGAATGACCAAGCCAGCGAACATGCATCCCAAGCTGGCAGACCATCCCGTCTACGGGTCGCTCTACCGCGATGGCAAGATCGATCCTCCAAGTTCCTTCGGCGACGACACCGCAAAGCACATCCCGCTCGACGTGCATCCGCGGGAAGGCCGAATGCAGACCTATTCATATAGCTACGCCGGCGAGGAGGTGCTGCGCGAGCACCAGGTCCGGTACTTCCAACTGATCCACGGCGTCGACATTGCCGTTGGCAAGCTCCGCAATAGTCTCGAAAGGCGCGGGCTGTCTCACAATACGGTGATCGTCTTTTCCAGCGACCACGGCCTCCTGATGGGCGAATACGCCATGGGCGGCAAGTCCCTGCTCTATGACCTGACCACGCGGGTACCACTCATCGTGTACGACCCGAGCGCCACCGAAGATCGGCGGGGCACCACCATCGACGATCTAATCCTCAGCATTGATGTGCCAGCGACGATCGTTTCCTACGGAGCCGTCGAGCTTCCGTCAAGCATGCAAGGTCGCGACCTACGCCCTCTGATGGAGAATCCAGACATGGAATGGCGCGATGAGATCTTCATCGAGAGCCTATTCCTGTTGCGAACGGGCCCCTTCATGGAGGCAGTCCGGACGAAGGACTGGAAGTACGTTCGCTATTTCCCTTCAGACAAATCCCAGTACAACGAAGGAGACACAGACTTCGGAGGCTTGGAGCCTGCATTCGAACAACTCTTCGACCTAGTCAACGATCCAGCGGAGGAGAACAACCTGATCGCAGACGAGTCGCAGTCCGAACGCATCGTAGCGTTTCGCGAGCGTTGCAAGCAGCACTCCGCAGCGCTCGTTCGAGCGCGAGCAGACACCGTGACGTATCCCCGCTAGCTGTCGGTCGGCTGTGTCATCGTCGTGCGGGCCGGCGGTGGCGTCGCAATGGAGAGCATGGGGTAGCTAAGTTTCCGGCCGCCAATCGTTGACTAATTTCGGTCGCCATGATCGGGTGCCTGAGGAATGGACAAGCTGCGTACGAATATTGACATCCCACGCGACCTGCATCGAAGATTGCACGAGACGGCCAGGCTGCGGGGCTGCTCGGCTCGTCAATTGATCCTTGAGAACATCGAAAGGATTGTGCTCGGGGCGGCCCAGCAGCGACATCGGCGCCGGCTATCGCTCGAGCGTGCTCCGGTTTCATCTCGGGGGGCACGTTTTCGACCTCTCGGCCAATTTTAGATTCATGAGCTCATTGAGATTCCCTGACATCAACGTCTGGCTCGCGCTGCTGGTTGAAGATCACCGCCACAGACCAGCAGCCATAGCTTGGTGGCACGCTCACTAGTCTCATGAGATCGCATTCTTGCGCCTCACGCAGATTGGTCTCCTGCCCCTCCTGTCCAGATCAGCCGCCATGAACGGCCACCCGCTCGCGATGGCAGAAGCATGGTCTGCATAGGACCATCTGTACTTGGATGACCGGATGGTCCTGTTGCCCGAACCGCCGACTGTAGAGCACGCGTTTCGTGACGCTGCTTCCAGCGGTGAAGCCTCCCCAAAGCTACGGGCCGATGCCTCTGTCGCGGCATTCGCGGACCTAGCAGATGCGGAAGTGATAGCGTTCGACCAAGCCTTGGCCGGCAGATGCATTAGGAGTCGACTACTGATTTCCTAGGGCAACCCCACCCCACCTAGCTCGCACGAACGACGAAGTCCAGCAAGCTTGACCAACCGGCTGTTGGCCACCTATCCTAGGAAATAGGATCGGGCACATACTTCGCCCGGATTTCCTCACCCGAATCGGATTACCCTTCATGTACGCGATTATCGAAACCGGCGGCAAGCAGTACTCGGTCTCTCCTGGAGACAAGATCCGCGTCGAGAAGCTCAGCGGCGGAGTAGGCGACTCCGTGGAATTCGACAAGGTCGTAGCGGTATCGGGCGACGACGGGACGCTCCGCACAGGGAACGATGCCCAGGCCACTGTCCTGGCCACTATTGCCGACCAGGGCCGTGGAGCGAAGGTCGACGTAATGAAGTTCAAGCGGCGCAAGATGTATCGCCGCCGAATCGGCCATCGGCAGGACTACACGCAGGTCCGGATCGAATCCATTCAGGCGTAGCCGCAAGGACGGCACCTAGGAGCAAGCATGGCGCACAAAAAAGGCCAAGGAACATCTCGGAACGGGCGCGACTCCCATTCGAAACGCCTCGGAGTGAAGCGCTTCGCAGGGCAAACCGTGACCAGTGGCAGCATCCTGGTCCGCCAGCGCGGCACGAAATTCCATCCGGGGTTGAACGTGGGCCGGGGCAAGGACGACACGCTCTTCGCGAAGATCGATGGCGTCGTGGAGTTTCGCGACCGCGGGCGGATGGGCCGCATGATCAGCGTCCATCCTGCCGCCGCCTGACCCTTACTTGATTCCGGCGGAAGGGGTGCGTGCAACCATTCGGCCAATAGCCGCTTGAAGAGGGCGCCGAATCCGGCATGCCCCGATGATTCCCATCCAGAGCAGAACCGGGATGTACTCGAGTCCGATCAGTGCTCTGTCGTACTCCCACGATCCGGTAGCCTCGTACCCCGGAATGACGTGGTAGGCCAGCGAGACCAGGGCCGTCCATAGCAGCAACGGAGCGCTCGGATGCACCGCTACGAGAGGTAGCATCCATGTCAGATACCACGGAAAGCAGTTCGCCGACACGAGCAGCACAGCGCAGATGGCTGCTAGTTCTCCGCCGAGGGCGGGCAGGGGCAGCAATCGCAGCGCGACGATCGCAAGAATAACGGCCCACTGCGAGACATCAGCGGCCGCTGACATGTCGCCTCCCGTCAGTTCCAAGAAAACCGCGAACAGGCTGTCGTTGTTGCGCCAGCCTCCCGCGAACCCTTCCAATGTCTCTATGACGGAGGCAATGCTGCGCCAGTAGGGCAGGCACAGCGCTAGCAAGACTGATAGGCTCGCCAAGGCCCCTCGCCATTGGACACGCCACCGGCCGTTGGTTTTGGTCAGAAGAAGGAATGGAAATAGCACCGCTGGCCAGAACTTGCACATCATCGCCACAGAGAGTGCGGCTAGAGCCCAAGTCGGCCTCTTCCGGGCGGAGAGCGTTAGCGCGACAACAACAAGGAATGCAGCGAGCGCGTCGTTGTGGCCCTCCATCCAAAATTCGGTCACTGCTAGGGGCGACCACAAGTAGACAAGCACCCAAGTTCTCGGACGCCCCAAGGCAGACAGAAGGCCGACCAGAGCCCAGCCAACGGCTAGGTCGGCGAGGGCGAGCGGAACCTTAAAAAACCAAACCTGCCGCCAAGGATCAGCTTCCCACTGACTCACAAACCGGTAGTACCAGAGGTTGAACTGCTCGAGGACCGGCCCGTACGCCGAAGGCTTGTCCTTCCCGGCAATTCGCGGCCACGTGGCATCCCGCAATCCATCCCAGGACGCATCCTCCGGGACGGCAGTGTAGGGGTCTCCCCCGACGTGCTGGACCATTCCCTGCCAGCGGTATCGGGCGGTGTCCTCGGACAGACTCGCGTCGAGAGGAAGGACAGTCAGTCGAAAGAGCAAGGCGACCGCCCAGATCCACCGCAGGCTTCGGGTTTGCGCGAGAGAATCCGAGTTGCGAGTGACTAGCCAGCACGCGGTGACGTAGGCGAGCGAAACCAGTAGATAATAGGTAATGTAATCCGGGACGTGGCTGGCGGGCCTGTCGAGGCTCGAGATCAGCAGAAGGCCCGCCTCGATGAGCGCGGCGCATGCCCCAAGGCCAAGCGCAAGCTTGCCTTCGCTGGATCTGAACGGGATTCTGCTGGCTACGGATTGAGCACGCAGATCCAAGGGTTTCACCAAGCGTAACGCAAATGGGCTTGATCGATATCCTGCTATTGGGCACCTACTTCGGCCTGATGGTCGTGCTCAGCCTCTATGGCTTGCACCGATACACGTTGGTCTATCTGTACTACCGGCACCGAAGTAAGAAACAGGGACCGCCATCGGACCGCTTCGACGCCCTGCCCCGTGTTACCGTCCAGCTCCCGATCTACAACGAGCGCTTCGTGGTCCGAGATCTCCTCGACGCGGTGTGCGCTCTGCGGTATCCGCGGCACTTGCTTCAAATCCAAGTGCTTGACGACTCGGACGACGAAACGCGAGCGATCCTCGAGCGGGCCGTCGAGGAGAAGCGGGCCCTAGGCGAGCCGGTGGAATACATCCGAAGACTGACAAGGGAGGGATACAAGGCAGGCGCGCTGCAGGCCGGCTTGCATTGTGCCCGTGGGGAGTTGATTGCAGTCTTTGATGCGGACTTTGCGCCCCAACCGGATTTCCTAGAGCAGGCCGTCCATTTTTTCTCGGATCCGGTCGTCGGCATGGTTCAGGCGCGCTGGACCTACCAAAATCGGAATATCTCTATCCTCACGCGCCTCCAGGCAATGCTGCTGGACGGGCATTTCGTGTTCGAGCACGGGGCGCGGGCGCGTTCCGGGCGTTTTTTCAATTTCAACGGCACGGCAGGAGTCTTGCGCAAGGCGATGATCGAAGACGCTGGGGGCTGGCAGCACGACACTCTGACTGAAGACACCGACTTGAGCTACCGAGCGCAACTCAGAGGGTGGAAGTTTGTGTACGCCCCGAACATCGAGGCGCCCTCGGAACTGCCCACAGACATGGCCGCGTTCCAAGTCCAGCAGTTCCGCTGGGCAAAGGGACTAATTCAAACAGGCTTGAAGCTCCTGCCCCGGATCCTTTGCTCCCGGCAGCCCTTGAGTGTCAAGGCGGAGGCCTTTTTTCACCTCACCGCAAACGTGGCGTATCCGTTGATGCTGCTCATGGCGGTCCTCATCCTCCCGGCAATGCTAGTGCGGTATTCGGAGCTAGACGGTCGTTTGTTGTGGCTGGACCTGCCCGCGTTTCTGATGACTTTCTGCTCCCTTTCGAGCTTCTACACGCTGGCGCAATTCGAACTGGGACGCGGGGGAATCCATCGCCACCTACACCTGATCCCCCTGCTGGTCGCTGCCGGTATCGGCCTGGCGATCAGCAACACCCGGGCAGTCCTGAGCGCAATCTTGGGATTTCGATCCCCGTTCGAGCGCACGGCCAAGTACAGTGGCAGGCCGCTTGCAGCGAAGGCAGCACGAAGGATCTATGGACGACGCGGGGGCTGGCGAATTCTCGCGAACCTGCTGGCAGCCAGCTACTTCGCGGCCTGTTTGGCCGTCGCGGTCTACATCGGCCACTGGCTAGGAATACCGGTCGTCCTTCTCTTCCTCGGAGGGTTCACGTATGCGGCCGCATCGATGCTGCATCAGGCCCCTCGGAACAAGTTCCCCGCCATGGTGGCCGCCAACGAACTAGCACAGTAGATTCGTGGCAGATTCGCCACTCAGGACAAGCAATTGGACGTGCAGAATCGGAGAATCGACGGCGTGATCGCCCGCTAGCAAAGGAGCGTAGTGATCATGATTTTGGTTCTTTTCAGCGGCATCACCTTCTAGGAAATTCGCTGTTCATGGACGAGATCCTAGAACTCCTGACGTCACAAGAGCTTTGCTTCCGCTGTCCGCGTCCCTCGGCGGTGACTGTGGCGGTCCAAGCCAAAGGCTCGCCCGCCAGGCACTCCAGCAAGCAGCGGTTAACCCGAGACAGCTTCCGGCAGCCTTCAAGCTCCGGAAGTCACAGGACCACGATCGGCCGACGCGCCTCGCCAAACCGAGAGCAGCTAGTTTCTTGCAGACGGACCCCTCAATTTGTGCCCCGGCCCCCGGGGGAATGCCGCTGGATCGGAAAGCAACGCTCGCCTGTCCACGGCCGGACCCGGGCATCGCCCAGCGGCGCATACAAGTCGTCAGCCGATCGGGCGGTGATCCAGCTCATCGCTTGCCGCACGCCCCAACAGCGATTCTCGATCCGCGTGTTGCGCGGAATCAGACGCGGATTGGAACCCGATTCCTGTGGTCACGACGCCCAGCCCAATCGTCAGGCACAATGAGTAGGCAAGCCAATGCCGCGCTTCCGCATACTCTACCTCGCCGCCGAGCGAGGCGAGGCGTTCCGGGCGAGGCCACTTGGAAAGCCGCCTTACGTCCTTCGCCGCTCGCACTACGAGGACGGCCCGGAAGTGTCCGCGGACAGCCCCTACGCATTGTGGTCTGAACTTCGGAAGCAACGGGAGTCGGATGTGCCTGACGCCCAGAGGCCCGTCGATGTCGGCGACGTCCTCGAAGCCGGCGATCAACTACTGCTTTGCAACTACTCGGGATTCGACGCGGCGGAATGGCATGAGGCTGCGGCGGCGCGGGATACCCCCGGCAATCGCTCCAATGTTCCAGCTGCTGTTAGTGGCGCCTCCGAGGTCGATGCTTGAGCATCCATCGATAGCACCGCTTGGGTTGGTGCTCGCCTTTGGTTTGGCTGGACGAACCCGTCTTCCCGCCTTGGATTACCGAATCGAACATCATGTCCCTTCAGCGCGTCCTAGAACCCGAATCCAGAGTGCACTGCCCGAATATGCCACGCTTGACCAAAACCCGGGCGCGCGCGCGTGACGATCACAAATTGATAGACGGCATAACGACCGCAGCGCGTCCCGTCGGGGCATCGCGCGGCGGTTCACTACCAGATAGGAAGGATGACACCTATGGGTTCCACCGAGATTTGCGCTGAACGGCTCCAAGCCCGCCAAGCGGAGTATCAGCGGCTCAAGCGGATACATCGCATCCTGGGAAACGTGCGCCTCGCCGGCGTCGCGGTCGGGCTCGGCGCCATCTGGTGGGTCGAGTCCAGCGTCCCTGCATTCACCTGGCTCGCTGTCTTCGCCATGGCAGCAGCATTCCTGTATACCTCCCATGCTTTTTCGAGCGTCGAGTCATCCGCGCAATACGCGGGCCTGGCGGCAGCGTTCTACGCAGGACCGGTGCTCGGGCAGAGAAGAAAGGACGGCCCGGGCCAGACTGTCGCAGCCCTGAGCATCCAAGAAGACCATCCGTTCGCTCTGGACGTTGACGTCCTTCAGCCCGAGGGCTTGTTCGATCGCCTGAACATCGCTGCAACGCGCGAAGGCATGAACGAACTTGTGAGGCTCCTGACGGTGCCGGCCGAGCCGCGGACGATCAATGAGCGCCAGGCGGTTGTCAAGGAACTCAAGCCGCAACTCGACTTGAGGGAGCGTTTCTTCGTTGAAGGAGCCCGGAAAGTTGCGTTCATCCGGACTGACGACATGCTGCGATGGGCCGTGCAGGACGCACCCGGCGTGCCGCACTGGATTCGCGCCAGCTGTGCGGCAGTGAGTTTCGCGGTGCTCTCCGGCCTCGCTGCGCTGGCTCTGGGCCCATCACCCCTCACTCTCGCCTGTCTTGCAGTTGCCCTGCTCTGCGAGATGAGCCTTTGGTACGCGGTCAAAGATCGCGTCAAGGTTCCGTCGCTGGAAGCCGAGAGGTTCCACGTTGACTTCTCCGAATTGCACGGGCTCCTTCAGATCCTGGAGGGCCACGAGTTCGAATCTCCTTACTTGCGAGATATTACCCGAGCACTCCGAACCGGCGGCTCGACCGCCAGCCAAGCACTCCAGGGATTCTGCCGCATCATCACGCTGTACGAAGCCCGCCAGAACCAGTTCGCCGCGCTGCTCGGCCCTCTCGTGATGTATGAGACGCAGCTCTCGTTCATGATGGAGCGGTGGCGCATGCAACACGCCTCGCACCTGCCGGAGTGGATCGGAGCAATAGCAAAGTTCGAAGCGTATTCGTCGCTCGCGACCTTCGCGTTCGAGAACCCGCACCACGTGTTCCCTGACCTGACCGAGGATGGGCCGGTCCTGAGGGCTGCGAACCTCGCCCACCCGCTGCTGGACGACAAGGCCGTAGCCAACGACCTTGTCCTGGACTCCGACCGTCCAATCCTGGTCGTGAGCGGCGCGAACATGGCAGGCAAGAGCACATTACTGCGCACGATTGGCATCAATCTTTCCCTTGCCTATGCGGGTGCGCCAGTCCGGGCGACGTCGATGACGATGTCAGGTATGACCGTCATCGCGTCGATTCGCGTGACAGACTCCCTCCAGCGGGGCGAATCCCGGTTCTCAGCCGAATTGAGACGCATCCGAGTCATGCTGGAGAGCATCCGCCAAGGCACGCCGACGCTGGTACTGATCGACGAGTTGTTCGGCGGCACGAATTCCTACGATCGCTATGCGGGTGCCGTGGCTCTGGCCAAGTATCTGCTGGGCTTCGATTCCGCGCTGGCGGTGCTGTCGACGCATGATCGAAACGTCACTCACTGGGTCGAGGAGAATGCCAGTCGAATCTCAAACGCTCACTTCCAGGATGTCTTTGAAGACGGGACAATGACGTTCGATTACAGGCTCCGACAGGGGCCCGCGACCCGAGGGAATGCAGTCGAACTGATGAAGCTCGCTGGTTTACCCGTATCCGCGGACTCCGCCGCACCGACAGCGTAGGGTCCAGCGGACTCGGACGATCTATCCAGTCGTCAAATAGCCCGGAGAATGTCCGGATGGTCATTCCTCGGGTTGTTGACGTCGGTGCTGACGCGCCGGCAATCGAACGGCCCGGCGCGTGGTGTCCTGACCAAGTCGAGCAAGCGAGGGTGCGGAGGGCCCGCGCCTACCCACTCTTCATACCGGTCCCGGGGAATGATCGCCGGCTGTCGGTGATGAATCTCGCTCAGTGCCTCGGTCGCTGGGCAGGTCAGGATGGTGAATGACCACACTGGCCCGGCGCCCTTGTTCCAGACCTCCCACAGGCCAGCGAACGAGAATGGCTCTCCCCCAACCGAGATCCACCAGGGCTGCTTCGCTGCCCCAATTCTTTGCCATTCGAACCATCCGTTCGCTGGCACGAGGCAACGGCGGTGACGGTACGCGTTGCGAAACGAGGGCTTCGAATCGACCGACTCGGACCGGGCGTTGATCAGACGGGCGCCGATCTTCGGATCGCGAGCCCAGGACGGAATCAATCCCCAGCGGTGGGCAGCCAGTTCGCGATGGCCGCTGGGCCCTGTCCGACACAGGGCGAATTCCTGGGTGGGCGCGCCGTTCCAACGGCTCTTGAGCTCAGCTGCGGCTGGACGGGAATTCAGCTCGTACAGGTCGTCCAGATCATCATCGTCAAGGTCTTGAGTGAATCGTCCGCACATCCCTGCACCGGCTCGCTTCTGAACGAGCCTGGTTCCATGCTATCGGACGAGCGTTCGAAGCTGTCGGCAACGCCGTTCTCCGCCTTGGCCTGCCAGGTGGGCAAGCGCGTGCACTGGTCGGACTCTCGAAAGTGGCCTTGGTTGCCGAGGGTCGGAGTGAAAGCGACAGGCGGTCACAGCCGAGCACGCGATTCCCGGAATTCAAACGGGCCCATCGCCGTGTCGCAGCCCTTTGGCTCCGAGCAAGGAAAACTGCCGCCAGGAGTCCTGCTATTGGACAAGCGCTTGGATTCTCTTCGATTGGAAACGTTGCCTCCTCCAGTTGAAAGCGATAATGTCCTGAACATTTCAGCCTATGAATGCGACGGCGCCGAAGCCGGTGGACTATTTCTTCCGCTAGGCTCGTGTGATGGGCAACCACCGCGACAAATGTTTCGTCTGAACTATATAGGAGCGTTCGAAGCTCGGGACGACCGATTTCCGGCCCGAGTTAACGGTTTCACCCGCCGGAACGTCCGATTGGTAGCGGGCATGCCCTGTAGGGCTGCTGGCGCGAAATCACGTTGATGAGCACTCGGCCCAAGGCGTATGTGTTTCTGCTGGCCGCCATCCTGCTTGTCGGTGGAAGCTATTTTGCCCACGGACGGCTCACAACGGCCGACCAAGCTGCAGAGGCGTCCGGGTCGAATCCGTCCGGCGCTACCGACGACTCCGTTCCAGTCGCGATCGAAGTCGCCACGCGCGGCCCTATCGTCCATTCACTGACGTCAACCGCGAACCTGCGCGCGCGCCGGGAGGTCGACGTGGCGACACGGGCGGCCGGGATCGTAACGGACGTGCGGGTCGAAGAGGGCGACTACGTTCAAGCGGGCCAAGTTCTCTGCTCCTTGGATGACCGCGAGCTGCACATCGACTTGGAACTGGCGGAGCAGCGTCTTGCACAGACCAGGATTCAGCTCGAGGCGGCCGGGATCCGCAAAGATCAGACAGAGACCAGGCTCGCCAACAAGCGTGTCGAACTAGAGAGGAACGAAGAAGCGCTGTTGCAAGGATTGCTTGCTGAGTCCGAAGTCGCCGTAGAACGGCATGACATTCAGGACCTCGAGCACGAGGTGCGGGTCGTTGAATCGACAGTTCGCGAGAACCGCTACAGAATCGACGAGCTGGGGTCGGAGATCGAGAAGGTGAAGCTGCTGATTTCCCAAACCTCCATCACAGCTCCGTTCGCAGGCCGAATCACTGAGCGATCCGTGGAACTCGGCCAGTCGGTGCGCGTCGCCGACAGGCTGTACAAGCTCGGCGCGTTCACGCCGCTGTACGCGGACGTCTTTCTCCCTGAACAGGATTCTCGCCAGGCTAGGCGTGGCCAGCGCGTCAGGGTCCGGCTTGGCAAGGGGCCCGAGGACGTGGCCGCGGGCGAAGTCGAGCGCATCAGTCCGGTCGTTGACCAAGAGACGGGGACGGTCAAGGTGACAACGCGGTTCAAGCCGCCGAGCCCCGCGTTCCGGCCGGGCTCGTTCGTGCGGGTGGAAATCGATACCGATATTCGCCGGGACGCGGTATTGATTCCCAAGCAATCGGTCCTGGAAGAGGACGGCGAGCTCTACGTCGTCTTGGTCGGGGGAGGCGGCATCGCCCGTCGAGCGCCGGTCGAGCTGGGCTATCAGGACGAGTCCAGGATCGAGGTGATTTCCGGGGTCGTCGAGGGCGAAGTCGTCGTAGTCGCCGGCCAGGGCAAGCTTCAGAACGGCGACAAGACGCGCGTGGTGACGAACTAGGCAGCCACCTGCCTTGCCGCACCGAGCGCGAGACCGCACGAGGGCGAGGCCATGCAGATCACGCGCATAGCAATCCGACGACCCGTCACGGTCTTCATGGCGGTCACAGCGGTCGTCCTCTTCGGCTTCGTTTCCCTGGACCGGCTGGCGCTCAACCTTCTCCCTGAAATCTCGTATCCGTCCCTCACTGTCCAGACGGAGTACGAGGACGCGGCTCCCGAGGAGATCGAGTCTCTCGTCACGCGACCCGTCGAGGAAGCTGTCGGCGTCGTTCCCGGCTTGAACCGGATCAGCTCGATCTCCCGGCCCGGCCAATCCGAGGTGGTCCTGGAATTCAACTGGGACACGGATATGGATATCGCGGGTATCGACGTGAGGGAGAAGCTCGACTTGATCGAGTTTCCGCGCGATGCCAACAGACCCGTCATCCTGCGATTCGACCCTGCGAACGATCCGATCCTGCGCATCCAAGTGCATGGGGACGTGGCGCTAGCGAGGCTGCGGGACCTTGCGGAGAGAGAGCTCAAGAAGCGGCTGGAGTCGCTTCAAGGCGTCGCGGCAGTCAAGGTCGTGGGGGGCCGCGAGGAGCAGATTCGCATCGAACTCGACGAGCAGCGTCTCGCGGAGCTCGGGATTCCGATCACTCAGGTCACGGAAACACTGCGGCAGGAGAACCTCAACCAAGCCAGCGGCAGCCTCTACGACCTCGACATGAACTACATGGTTCGGATGGTCAACGAGTTTCGGTCCATCGAAGAGGTCCGCAGCATTGTGATCGCTGACCAGTCGGGCCGCAAGGTCATGCTGCGAGACATCGCGCGGATCTGGCGCGGTTCCAAGGATCGGGAAATTATCGCTCGCTACAACGGCAGCGAGAGCGTGGAGATGGCGGTCTACAAGGAAGGAGACGCTAACACGGTGACCGTGTCGCGGTCGGTCCTTGACCGGCTGAATGCTGTCAAGGACGAAGCGAGCTTCCCCTTCGGGGTCGAGACATCCGTCGTCTTTGACCAAGCAAGGTTTATTTCGAGCAGCGTGAATAACGTGCTTTCCGCTGCGATCGCCGGCGGCTTGCTAGCAACGCTAGTGCTCTTCGTGTTCCTGCGAGACGGACGCAGCACAGTGATCATCGCCGCCTCGATCCCGATTTCTGTCATGGCCACCTTCGCGGCGATGTACCAAGCCGATATCACCCTGAACATCATGTCGCTCGGCGGAGTCGCATTGGGTGTCGGCATGCTGGTAGACAACTCGATCGTGGTTCTCGAGGCCGTTCACCGCCACCGCAAGCCCGGAACGAGCCTTGCAGACGCTGTCTACGAGGGAACGTCGGAAGTTTCCATGCCCGTGACCGCATCGACATTTACAACGGTCGCGGTATTCCTTCCGCTCGTTTTCGTCGAAGGCATCGCCGGGCAGTTGTTCCGCGACCAAGCTCTGACGATCACGTTCTCCCTTCTCGCGTCGCTCGCGGTGGCCCTAACGGTCATCCCCATGCTGCTGGCGCCCCGAAATCGAACCGGCGGTGAACTCGCGGACGACGTCGCCGGCGAACCTGCCAGGGATAGCTGGCACCCCCTGGCACGATGGGCCGTCAGTTCGCTGCGATTCGTCACCTACGAAGCGCCCCGAGTCCTGGTTTCCGACTTTCGCCGGGTGCTGCACCTCCTCGGCCGGGAAATTATGCGGGTGGCAGCACCGGGCCTGCGGCTGTTCGACTCGGCCTTCGATCGGCTGGCAGCTCGCTACTCTGTCGCGCTGGAAGGAGCGCTGAACCGAAAGGGCGCGACCTTCGCGTGCATCTTCGGATCCGTGGCGCTAGCAGCTCTGCTGGCCCAGTTCCTAGGGGCCGAGCTGATCCCGCCCCTGACACAAGGGGAGTTCTCGTTCAAGATCACCCTGCCCGAGGGCCGCCCTCTCGAATCCACGGACCGGGTCATGGGTCAGATCGAGGCGGAAGCTCAGTCGATTCCGGGCGTGGAGACGGTGTTCTCGAGCATCGGCGGCAGCCAAGAGAACCAGTTCGCAAGCGGTGACCTAGATGAAAACATGGCGACGGTACACATCGTGCTGCGGGATCGAGACGATAGCGATGCCGAAGAGAACGCGATCCGACGAATTCGCGAAGCGATCGCCGACGTACCCGAAGCAGAGCAGCAGTTCGAGCGGCCCACCCTCTTCAGCTTCAAGACACCGGTCGAAGTCGAGATCTTCGCCTACGAACTCGAGGACCAACGGAAAGCGGCCAACCTGATCGCAGCCAGAATGGAGCGAATTGAAGGCCTGCACGACATCGAGACGTCGACTCGCCCGGGGAATCCCGAAATCCAGGTTCGGTTCGACCGGCGCCGGCTGAACCGCCTCGGACTGCAGGAAGAGCAGGTGGCGAAAGTCCTGCGGAACAAGATCCGTGGCGACGTGGCGTCGCGATACCGAGAGGGCGACCGGCAAATCGACATTCTCGTGCGCGCCGACGAGCCTCACCGCGACGCAGTAGCGGATGTTTCCAACATGGTGATCAATAGCGCTCCCAGACGCCCGGGCACGGTGAATCCGCAAGACGCCAGCAACAGCGAGTCGGATCCCAACGCTGCGGGCCAGCGTGGCAGGCAGGGCACGGAGGATGCCGGGAACTCGAGCAACCGGCCTCGCGGGCAGCGACCCTTCGTGCCGATCCGTCTGGGACAGATCGCGAATGTAGTAGTAAGCCAGGGGCCGGCGGAGATCCGCCGGATTCGCTCGCAGCGCGCGGCCATCGTCCGTGCGAACCTCAGCGGCCGCGACCTCAGGAGCGCCTCGGCGGACATTGGCGATGCCCTGGAAGAGATCCGGAGCGAGCTTCCAATCGCGGCGACCGCGGCCATCGGAGGCCAGAATCAGGAGCTCGAAGTCTCGTACAGGAGCCTCGGCTTCGCGATGGGCCTGGCGATATTCCTCGTCTACCTGGTGATGGCGTCGCAGTTTGAGTCCCTGCTCCACCCGTTCGTCATCCTGCTGACCGTTCCGCTCGGCTTGGTCGGCGTCGTCTTCGCCCTCGCCGTCACAGGCACCAGCCTAAGCGTCGTCGTGCTTCTTGGGGCGATCGTGCTGGCCGGCATCGCCGTCAACAACGCAATCGTTCTCGTGGACTACACCAACCGCCTGCGAGCCGGAGGCCTGTCCAAGCGGGCAGCCCTGATCCGCGCCGGCCAGGTCCGGTTGCGGCCGATCCTAATGACATCGCTGACGACGCTGCTCGGGCTGGTGCCCATGGCATTCGGTTGGGGCGAGGGCGACGAGGTGCGCGCTCCGATGGCGATCGCCGTGATCGGAGGCATCCTCTTTTCCACGCCACTCACGCTGATCGCCATTCCGGTCGTTTACGAGCTCCTTGATCGCAAGAAAGTGAGGCAAGCGAAGCAGTCAACGCCGGCCAGCGATACGGCAGGAGCCTTCGACGATGGGCTCAATCCCCTCGCGCAGCACTGACATGGACGAGCAACTCACAGGCCCTAGGAGGGAGTTCGGCGGATCCGGCCAGCGGATCGCGGCCTTCGCAGTCCGCAACCCGGTGACAGTCTGCATGGTCTTCCTGTGCATCGTGGTGATGGGCGTGATCGCAGTCACGCGGATCCCGTTGATGCTGATGCCGAAGCTCGACGCTCCGGTGATGTTCGTCAGGGCGCAATACTACAACGCAACGCCAACCCAGATCCTCGAGTCGATCACCAAGCCCATCGAGGAAGCGCTCGCCACAGTGCCGGGCGTCCGTAGAATGAGCTCCCAGTCCTCTCCCGACGGGATGTTCATCCAGATATGGTGCGGCATGAGCGCCGACACCTCGATGATCCGCGCGGACATGCGCGAGAAAATCGAGCAGATCCGCGACGACCTGCCAGAGGACCTGCGTCAGGTCGAGATCCGCAACTTCTCGACTGACGACATTCCGATCCTCGAGGGAACGCTGACGGCGGACCGGGATCTGCGCACCAACTTCGACTTTCTGGACTCACGCGTCAAGAAGCCGCTCGAGCGGATTCCCGGTGTTGGCAACGTGGACCTTTGGGGTGCCGACCGGAAACAGGTGGACATCTACCTCCGCCTCGACGACATCAAGCGCCACGGCGTGGACGTCGGGAAGCTCTACCGATCCATCGACGGCTCGAACGTGAACCTCTCGCTAGGGCGGCTATCTGACGGAGGCCTCCGCTTTTCAGCCATCGCCAAGGGCGCGTTGCAATCCGTCGAGGAAATTGCGCAGTACCCGGTCGGCCAGCACAGCCTGGTTCTGAGCGACATCGCGGATGTCGTCGTGGACCAAAGGCCCCGGAACCAAGGACGACACCAGAACGGCGACCGGGCGTTGGGGATCGTCATTCAGAAAGCGTCGGATGCGAACACACTGGAGACGGTCGACCAAGTTCTGGCCGCCTTCGAGCAATGGGAGAACGACCCGTCAATGGACGGGCTAAAGGTGCGGTGGTGGCACAACTCCGGCGAGGAGATTCGAGGAGTGCTTGGCGAGTTGCTGAGCGCCGGCTCGATCGGCGCGATTCTCGCGGTCATGGTGCTATTCGCGTTCCTGCGCAGGCTGGACGCCAGCCTAGCGGTCAGCCTCGCAATTCCCTTCTCCGTGGTGACCTCCGTCGGATTCCTGTACTTCACCGGCGGCTCTCTCAACACCATGTCGATGATGGGCCTGATGCTTGCGGCCGGCATGCTGGTCGACAACGCCGTGGTGGTACTGGAGGCCATCTTCCAGAAGCTCGAGCGAGGGGAAGCCCCGGCCAGCGCGGCGCGACGCGGCGCCGGAGAGGTCACGGTCGCCGTCATTGCAGCAACTTCGACCACGATGATCATCTTCGTGCCGTTGCTGTTCGATTCGGAATCGCAGATCTCAATCATGCTGGGACACGTCGGCATCGCGATCATTTTCGCCCTGCTCTGCTCTCTGTTCATCTCGCTGACGCTCATTCCGCTGGCCGCGGCCAAGCTCCTCAGGGACGACGAACACGGACACTCGCGCCTGGACCGCAGGATCTCGCGCGCGATGTCGGTTCTGTTCCGCGTCTTCCTCCGGAAGCATGGCTTCCGTCGGCAGTCTGCCACAGGGGAAGGCTTCGTTCGTCGGTACCTGCGAATGGTGAACTGGCACCTGGACCGCCGCTACGCGGTCGGGCTGGTCGCGGTTCCCGCGATTCTCGCTATCGCATCCTGGGCGCTGCTCAATGTAGTGCCCGACAACTCGCCGGACGCGAACGCCGTGTCGTCGATACGAATCGGATACGAGTTCTCCGAGAACTATCACTACGCCAAGATCGAGAGCGACTATGTGAACCGGGTCGAGCAGTTCCTCCACGAAAACATGGAGCGGTTCAAGCTCAAGTCGACATCGAGCTCATACGGCAACAACTCGGCCTGGACGCGAGCCTACCTCGACGCTGCAAGTGTCAGGTCAGAAGAGATTCCGGGCATCCGGAAGGGAATCAGCGAGGGTCTACCTGTCATACCCGGGGCTCGGATCGAGCTCGGCCAGGAGGGAGGGGGCGATCGCAACTGGATCAACGCGAACATTTACGGCGACGATCCGGCCGTGCTGTCTTCCTTGGCAAACCAGGCCCGCGAAGCCCTGCTCCAGTCCGAGGGCGTCACTGAGGTCTACACGGATCTCTCGGGAACTGGCGACGAGGTGCAAGTCCGACTGAGACGCGATCTCGCCCGCAAGTACAACGTGTCGCCGCAGACCGTGTCGCAGGTGCTCGGGATTACAGTCCGTTCTCAGCGAATGCGCAGCTATCGGACGGACGAGGGGGAAGTGGAGCTGTGGGTCGGAATCGATCCGTCCGACATGCAGAGCGTGGAAGATCTCAAGTCGATCGTGGTCGGCGCAGGCAGCGGGGGAGAGGAAGTGCTGCTGGGCCACGTGGCCGACCTCTGGATCAGCAAGGTGCCAGGGCGGATCTCGCGCGAGAACCGGAGGAACTACACCGAAATCGCGGCCGTATACCGGGGCGACAGGATGGATGACGGTCGAGCGGCCGTCAAGGCGGTCCTTGACAGCCTGCCGTACCAACCGGGATACGGCTGGAGCTACGGGTTCTGGACGAACCAGCAGGACGAGGATGTGCAGGACTTCGTGTTCAGCATGGTGCTCGCCCTTGTGATGGTGTACTTCGTGATGGCGGCCCTGTTCGAGTCCGTGCTGCACCCGTTCGCCATCATGCTCGCTCTTCCGTTCTCCGTGGTCGGGATCGTGCTATTCCTGCTGATCACGGGCACGCCGTTCAACGTGATGTCCCAGATCGGCACCATCATCCTGATCGGAATCGTGGTGAACAACGGAATCGTGCTGATCAATCACGTCAACAACCTGAGGCGTGAAGGGCTGGCGAGGAGGGAGGCGATCCTTCGTGGGTGCGAGGAACGGCTCCGGCCGATCTGCATGACCGCCTCGACGACAGTCGTAGGGCTGATCCCGCTTGCGTTGGGCGGCGGCGACCTGCTCGGGATCAGCTACTTTCCCCTCGCACGCACGGTGATAGGCGGCTTGGTGGCCTCGACGGCGCTGACGCTTGTCGTGCTGCCCACGTATTACGTAATCCTGGACGACTTCGGCCGGTGGTGCCGGACCGTTTGGATATCGAGCGATCCGTCGCCTTCAACCGAGCCCGCAGCCGGGGACTGAGCGGTCCTCCGCGAGTCGGCTTGCCGAGCGACGGATTCAGAAATACAGCTGCACGTTCTGGCCGTGAATCTCGTCGATCGTCGAGCGGCGACTAGTCCATAGGCGGTTCTGGCCGTGAATCTCGTCGATCGTCGAGCGGCGACTAGTCCATAGAGGCTCGGCAAGCTCGGAATTCCAAGCATCCAGTTCCGATTCCAGCCTCTCGACGACATTGGGATGATCTGCAGCTAGGTTCGTTCGTTCGCCGACGTCTACGGAGAGGTCGTAGAGCACGGTCAGCTGGCCGTGAGCCGAAATCGCGGGGTAGTCGACCTCTGGCAGCAAGCGCGAGGCGGTCATGGCGCTCTCGTCAAGATCGGTCTTGTCGACCTTCCACATCTTCCACTTCCCCCAGCGCACAGACAGATTCGGCGCCGAGCGCCAGAACAGGAACTCATGCGGCGGTTCCTGGATCTCGCCCCGGAGATACGGGAGCAGGTTGACGCTGTCCGGGCTGTCCAGAGCGCTCTCGTCGACGCCGGCGATCGCTCCGAAGGTGGCGTGCAGGTCGAGCGCAATCGCGGGCTGCTCGTATACGCTGCCTTGCTGCAAGCCAGCCGGCCACTTGACGATGAACGGCACTCGCACCCCGCCTTCGAGGTGATAGCGCTTGGCCCCGCTCAGGGGCGCATTCGTGCAAATGGCGTCGAGAGCGTAGTTGATGCACCCGTTGTCCGAGATGAACACGACCATGGTGTCGCGCTCGAGATCGTGCCTTCGCAGTGCAGCCGCGACGTCGCCGACCATGTCGTCTAAGGCCGACACCATGCCGGCGAAAATTCGAGCGCCTTCCTTGTCGATGTGCTTGTTCCGCTCCACGTATTCGGCAGTGGCCTGGATCGGCGTGTGCGGAGCATTCGGGGTCAGCATGAGGAAGAACGGCTGCTCCGCATGCCGGTCGATGAAGTCCACGGCCCGCTCGGCGAAGACATCAGTCAAGTAGTCCCCGACCTCGACCACCTCGAATCCGTCCATCACTTCTCGCGCATTTAGCGGGCTCGCGCGGTTGCCTGATGTCGGACCCGGCCAGGAATGAACTCCTTCCATACCGGAATCGATGTAGCTCGTCCCTCCGCCAAGAATGCCGTAGAACTCGTCGAAGCCTCGATTCAAGGGGTGGTATTTCTCAAGTGCTCCAAGATGCCACTTCCCGACCAGTCCGGTTTCGTAGCCAGCTCCTTGCATGAGATTGCCGAGGGTACTCTGGTCTTCCGGCAGGCCGAGCTCGGCGTCCGGGCCGCGGGCGTAATTTGCAGTGGGATTGTACTCGTACCCGAATCTGCTCTGGTATCGCCCCGTATAGAGTCCGGCCCGCGTGGGGCTGCATACGGCAGCCGAGACGTAGCCATCGGTAAGCCGCACTCCTAACCGTGCGAGGTCGTCGATGTGCGGCGTGGCGATGACCTGGGAACCATTCGCGCCGATGTCGCCATACCCAAGGTCGTCGGCAACGATGAGGACGATGTTGGGACGAACTCTCTCTCCGGATGGTTCCATAACACCGGTCGGCTGGCAGGCGGGCGTCAAGCCAAGGATGACCGCGGCCGCGAGGGGGACGGCATGCAGGATTGTGCTCGTCGCTCGGGACGAGGAACCCCGCTGCTCGAGCCGTTGACTGCCGATTAGTAGTTCGGGCCGACTAAGCATCCTAGATTACCGGTCGAGTTCCTCGCCGCCCCGAAACAGCGCATGGATTCGGCTGCCCAGAAGATGTTGCGCCAAGGAAACCGTTCGAGAAAGAGCCTAGCATGAGACCGGACGAACCGCCGGTTGAGCCGCTTCCGACGGGTCAAGAGCCGCAAACGGCGGAAGGCGTACGGGATTCCTGCAACTGGATTGCACCGCAGACGGGTCGGCGCCCCGATACGGAACTCGAAAAGGAACGGGCGCGCCGCCGATCACCGTGCGAACCCGGACTAGAGGCCGAGTGCCACACGGAGCCTCGCTTCGAAGGCCGGGTCTAGTTGCGGAAGAGAGATTTCCACGCCCGACGCCATCCGGTTCACGACGGTTTCGATCACGGTGAGCCGGGAGCACTTCTTGTCGTTGGACGGAATGACTGTCCATGGGTTCGCATCGGTCGACGTCCTTCGGAACATTTCCTCGATGGCTTCGACATAGTCAGACCACCGGTTCCGATTCCGCAGATCCTCCTCGGAGAGCTTCCAGCGCTTCAGCGGGTGCTGGAAGCGAGACTGGAACCGCGCAAGCTGTTCTTCAGGGGTGATATGGAGATAGATCTTGACCAAGCGAATGCCGTCGTCATACAGCATCCGCTCGAATTCGTTGATCTCGTCGTAAGCGCGACCCCATTCGGCCGCGGTTGCGAAGCCCTCGACCCGCTCAACGAGAACACGACCGTACCAAGAGCGATCGAAGATGACCACCTGCCCAGGACGGGGCAGCCTCTTCCAGAACCGGTAGAGGTAGTGCTGTCCTTTCTCCTCCGGTGTGGGGGCCGAGATGGGCCAAACCTTGAGGCTGCGAGGGTCCAGCGGCCAGCTCATTCGCCGGATCGCCCCGCCCTTCCCGGCGGCGTCGCTACCTTCGAACAGCACCACGGCCTTGCGTCCCTGGCCGAGGTAGGAGAGAGCAACTTCCTGAAGCTCGTGCTGCAGTCTACGGATCTCTGCGGTGTATCTCTTGGACCCAACATGCTTGGTCATGTCGAGGCCAGCCAAGCTAGGCGGGTCCTGCTCCAAGCGGGTCGAGACCCTCTCCCCAAGCGCCGGTTTGTGGTCGAGCAATGTAGCTGGCATGAATCGTTCGGTGAATTGCGTGCGCGCCCGCGCATCGGCAACTTAGCGGGCGGATCTAGGCTACATCCACCGAGCCGTGTTCAGAAACCCGACATGCAAGCCGATCTCGGGAGATTGCCCCTCCATTCCACTCGATTCGGGCCGGGTTGCGCAAGTCTCTCTAGACTGTGCGCCGATGCGGATCGGAAATGGTCTCTGCGTGGACCTCAACCCGTAGGATCAAACTGCCTAGTCTTCCCAGCTCAATCGCGGTACTCCTTGCAGCCGTCATTTTCTGGCTCGGATCCATTGGAGATGGCGAAGCCGCTGGCGCTCGCGGCATCGAGCTGGGACATCGCACTCGATCCAAACTTCCGGCGGCCAGTTCGCTATACACCCGCACGATTTCCGAATCGTGCAACAAACAGTCCCAACACCGACCCTCCGTCGGGTAGGACAATGTAGGTAATCTAGCTGTCCATCGCGCTGTATCGGGGTCGGCAGCCAGCAGGACCGGGCTGCGAACCGTGATCCCGATCATGCGCAGCCGCGCCGCCCGGGCCAGGGTGAGCGCGTAGGGGGGGCTTGGCTGGACTCAAGGGAAGGAACTGAGGCTGATGAGTCATTCCGTACACAGTCACCTTGGCATTGAGATCCGCGCATACGACGAGACGATTCGCCGCTTTATACCGGGCTATGAGGCGATGCTCGCCGTCGCAGCCCGCGAGGTCGTCAGCGCAGGGCCGCGCTTGGTGCTCGATCTCGGGGCGGGAACCGGTGCCCTCGCCGAGGCGATCCTCCCGGCACTTGGCAGCGGCACGGTGGAGTTGATCGACGTCGACCGTGAAATGCTCGCACAGGCCCGGACGCGGCTCACGATGTATTCCGGGCGGGTCCGATTCACCGAGTTGTCGTTCCTAGCACCGCTGCCGCGGTGCGATAGCGCTTCGGCTTCGCTGGCTCTTCATCACGTCCGGTCTCTAGATGCGAAGCGTGCGCTCTATCGGAGGATCCACGACGCGCTTGGAGCAGGCGGCGTGTTCGTCAATGCTGACGCGGCCATGCCAGCGGAGCCCGCTGCGAGCGAGGCAACCTGGCGCAGCTGGATTGACCATATGGCGGCTCACGGCATCGATGAGCAACAAGCACGCGGGCACTTCGCGCAGTGGGCCGAAGAAGACACATACTTCCCGCTCGAGGAAGAGCTTGCGGCCATCGGAGCAGCCGGCTTCGACGCGGAATGCGTTTGGAGCCACGGGCCAATGGCGGTTCTAGTAGGCCGGAAGCGGAACTGAGACGCCGGGCATTTGCCTAGGATCGGCGCCGAGCCAGTTCATAGCACCGGGCTCGCGCCGCCGTGCTCTCAAGCGCCTATAGCCTCCCGAGTCCACCCGGAATCGCTAGTGCGGTTGGCTTTTCAAGTCGTGGTCTTCAAGTCACTGATTTTGCAATGCTTCAAGGACTTCGATCGGTTCGGAATCAGACAAGAGGACCGTTCTCGTACCTCCCGCATCGATCCCCGTTGCGAGCAATGAACGCGACGCCTCGTGAGAAGGCAAGTAAGCTTGGAGACTTTCTTGGCGGTCTGGAGATCAAGATGAGAATGTTCGAGAGCGTTCAAGCATGGGGCCACAGGGATATCATGTCCGCGATGACTAGCCTCACTAGTAGCTCGGCACCAGGCAAGAGCAGTGTCCCGCCGAGCATCAGCCCCTCCATGTGCGTTCACGTCTTCCTGCGACGAGCCGCCTCACTCGCTCTTGTCGCAGCTCTGGCCCCTTCCCAAGGCGCTGCGCAGGCAGAGTTCTTTCCGCCGAGCCCCGGAATCACGGTGGACGAGTACCCCAATATCGTGCTCATCACAGGGGACCACCTGCGGTGGGACCACGTCGCAGCAAACGGGAACGACGCAATCATCACGCCGCAGATGGACCGTCTGGTCCGCGAAGGCGCGACCTTCCGGTCACACTTCACTGTCGGTGTCGCTTGCGCACCGAACAGAGCGTCCCTGATGACCGGCCGGTACCCGCACGCGCACGGAGTCATTAGCAACGGAATCAAGATGCCTCAAGGCGAGGTCACTCTGACCCACATCCTGCGAAACAAGGGCTACTACACCGGCCAGATGGGCAAGCTGCACTTCTGGCCGCATAAGGACCGCGACCACCGAGAGGCGCATCCCCCGTACGGATTCCACCAAATGCGGCTGTCGGACGAGCCCGGACCCTACGACGACGCCTATGGTCGCTGGCTTTGGGCGCAAGGCAAGGAGGTGCGCGAGAAGGCGCGCGTAAACATGCCGGGCGAGCGGCCGAGTTTCGAGCACTACGTCTTCGAGGGCGATGACAGCACTACCCACGCATCATGGGTGGCCACCGAGACGATCACATTCATCGAGGACACGCTCGCACGGCATCCCCGCCGGCCATTCTTCGTCCATGCCGGGTTCTACGCCCCGCACCCGCCGTTAAACCCGCCAGCATCGGCGCTAGAGCCCTATCTCGGCCGCGCCCTCCCTCCCAGGCGGTTTGCTCCGGACGAAGTGAGTCACCTGCCGACACGCCTCGCGCGCACAATGACCGCGCTCTTGGAAACGCCTGAAGACTCCTGGGACTCCTATCGCCGCCATTTCTACGCGATGGTCACGCACCTCGATCACAACATCGGGCGCATCCTAGACACCGTCGAGCAGGCTGGAATCTCCGAGCGCACGTTATTCGTCATTACCAGCGACCACGGCGACTACCTCGGGGACCACAATCTCGTGAGCAAGAGCAGCAGGCCATACGACGGGGCGCTCCGGATACCGCTCATCTTTCGGGGGCCAGGAGTGCCCGGCAACATCGCCATCGACGAACTAGTCGAGATTGTCGATGTGATGCCGACGCTGCTCGAGATGCTCGGAATCCCGTTCCCCAAGGGGAACCAAGGGACGTCCCTCGTCCCGGCAATGGCGGGCAATCCCGGCAAGGATCTCATTTACATGCAGGCGACGAACAATCGCATGATCCGCACGAAGGCCGCCAAGTACTGGGTCGACGAGAACGGACAGGAAGTCCTGTTCGACTACTCGTCGGACCCACACGAACTGCGCAATGTTGCCCAGTCGGACTCGCACGCGGACATGCTCGACGAAATGCGGGTCATGCTGCTGAAGAAAGTGATTTCCGCTCGCGACCCTCTGCCGGAACGCATCAGGCCGTACTAGCTTCCCTGCGGAGTCGCCACGACGTTGGGAGCCTCGATCCTCGCACCGCCGAAGACCCCTTCCTAGCTGCAGATCCGGAATCGTAGCGGACGTGTGCAACTATGTATGTTTCTCTTGGTGCGCCTAGCGTCGGAGTTTCCAGCACCGCTTCCTTCACGAGCCTTGGCGTCGCATTGAATTCGATGAATCCCCGCATTCCGGCTGTTTGTCTCGCCATTCTCTGCCTAACAGGAACCGGGGCGGCCCAAAGGACGACGGACGGGCTTCCCGAGGTGCGGGCAGCTAGGATCGACGAAGCGCCTCAATTCGATGGCCTGATCGACGAAGACATCTGGAGCGGAATCGCGCCGGCAACCGACTTCGTCCAGCAGAACCCGGACGAAGGCAGCCTGTCCACCGAGAGGACCGAGGTCCGCATCGCCTTCGACGATTCAAACCTGTACTTCGGGATCATCTGCTTCGACAGCCAGCCGGAGAACATCGTCGTCACCCAGAATCGTCGCGACGGCAGTCTGATCGACACCGACTCGATCCAGCTGCTGATCGACACCTACAACGACGGCCAGAATGCCTTCGTGTTCGGAACCAGTCCGACTGGGGTCGAGTTCGACGCCCAAGTGACCAAGGCCGGCCAGACGCGAGGTTCTGGCGGTGGGCCGGCCCGAGCCGGAGGCGCGGGCGGTGGGGGGGCCCAGCGCGCAGGGGCGGCCGCGTTCAACCTCAACTGGGACGCGGTTTGGAAGGTGCGCTCCCAAGTAACGGCCCGCGGGTGGGAGAGCGAGATCGTCATCCCATTCCGGACGCTCCGCTTCAAGGCCGGAGCGGATCAAACCTGGGGACTGAACATCTCCCGGAACCTGCGCCGTCGCAACGAGCTCTCGTTCTGGTCGCCCGTCTCGCGAGCGTTCGAGTTCACGCAGATCGAGATTGCGGGCCAGCTCCGCGGAATCGAGGCCAAGTCGCACCGCAATCTCAAGCTGCTCCCCTACGTGATCGGCGGAGTTTCCCAAAACTACAGGCTGGACGAAGGCCGGACCAAGCGCAAGATCAACGGCGGCCTGGACATCAAGTACAGCCTCACTCCCGGCCTGACGCTCGACGGGACCGTGAACACGGATTTCGCCCAGGTCGAGGTCGACGACGTGCAGATCAACCTGACGCGGTTCGATCTGTTCTTCCCCGAGAAGAGGCCGTTCTTCCTGGAGAACTCGGGATTCTTCGAGTTCGGCAGCCCCCGCGAAGTCGAGATCTTCTTCTCGCGCAGGATCGGGCTGGACGACAACCGGCAGGAGGTGCCCATCGACGGGGGAGCGCGGATGAGCGGCAAGGTCGGAAAATACCAAGTCGGCCTGCTCAACATGCAGACGCGGGATGTCGAAGGACGAGCCCCGGCGAACAACTATACGGTCGGGCGCGTGAGCCGGGAGCTCCCGAATCGAAGCTCGGTGGGTTTGATCGCCGTGAACCGGCAGACTGTCGGGGACCTCGACGGCCACCGCGCATACAATCGCACCTTCGGAGCGGACGCCAACATCGGCATAGGAAAGTACGGGAACTGGTTCAACTACGTCGCGGGCACACAGACACCGGGGCTTGAAGACAGCGCCCACGCATACTCAAGCCGTTTCGACTACGACGATGCCACCCACCGAGTTAGCGTCGGCTATCTCGAAGTTGGCGAGAACTTCAACCCGGAAGTGGGTTTCGTGCGACGAGTGAAGTTTCGCAAGCCAAATGCTTCTTATCGCTACACCTACTATCCAAAGAAGGGACCTTGGAGGACGATCGAGCCTCATGCGTTCTTCCAGAATTGGTACACCTTGGGATCGAACGAGAAGGAATCGGGCTTCGAGCACTATCACCTGGACTCGCGTCTCCAGAACGGCGGTCGGCTCGGCCTGGCGCACAATCGAAACTTCGAGAGGCTGCGCACGCCGTTCGGCGTGTTTCCTGGAGTTGACGTTCCCGTCGGAGCCTACCAGTTCGGCGAGACCATCGCTAACCTCCAAAGCGATCCGAGTGCAGTTGTCTTCGCTGGAGGGACATTCGCGAAGGGCGACTTCTACTCCGGCGGAATCACGGCCGTCAGCTTTTCGGGCGGAGTTCGCAAGGGACAGAATCTGACATGGACTCTCACTTGGGCGAGGAATAACATCGACTTGCCGGTCGGGGAATTCCACACCGACCTTGCCAGCCTTCGATTCAACTGGTCCATCACTGCCAAGAGTTACTTCCAGACGCTCAGTCAGTACAGCAACCGTACGAACCGGATGTCCCATAACATCCGGCTCGGCCTGCTGTCGACTTCCAGCACGGGCTTGTTCGTGGTATACAACACCGGCATGCTGATGCGAGACTACTTGGACCCGCACAGTGTCGAGCGGCGTGTCGAGACGCAGGCGTTCTTCATCAAGTTCAACCACTTGCTGGACTACTGAGTCGGGCGGCCGGTAGCGCACGAGCGGCCCGATTTCACTCCGTGCAAGCCTCGACCCGGAGCGCTTGCGATCCCAATTCGTTCGGACGGAGAAATGGCGAGTGATTTGATGCAGTCGTCGGCTGGAAACCGCCGAAGAGGGCTGGCAGACCACAATTCCTGGATCGAGCGAGGTCTGTCATGAATGAATCCCAGTATCTCGATTGGCAAGGGTCCTAGCGAGACGAGTGCCTGAAGTGGAATTGCGGATCCGCAAATTCCCAGTGAGGTGGTTCGGAGATCGGGCGCAATGACCGAGGCGAGGTCGTTGGAGTCAAGGAAGCGCTGCGCCTGCTAACTGAGATTCCGTCCAACGCTCAGGCGCTGCTCGGGATTGCGAGAGACCATCTCTGTCCCGTGAGCGGCAGAAGTTCGGTGCATAATATCCCATCGATGAACCACTTAGAGATACAGCTCTCCTATGAGACATTCGAGAGCTCGGCCAGCCTTGCGACGATGCTCTGTCGCCGACTTCAGTCGGAACAGGGAAATCATGTAGTCCGGCAACCTTATCTTGCTGGCGGTGATAGGCCCCTGCCGCTCCACCCCTTCCAGCGCTACGGCGGCAACTGCCGATGCGCTCCTTCCCCTGTCTCGATCAGTGCCTCTACATGGCGCTCGCGCAGTTCACCAACCTTCGCAGCCTGCGGGATATAGAGACCTGCCGCGTGCCCGCAGCAGCTCACTCGGCGGGCCAGCGTGGAACGCGACTGGCGCATTTTCGCGAAGGACGCCAAACACGGGGTAGCAGGGAACGGAAAGGAAGTCCTGATTGACTACTCGTCGGGTCCGCACGAACTTCGCAACGTGGCGCAGTCCGGGTCGTACGCGAAGGTGCTCGACGAAATGCGGGTCATGCTCCTGAAGAAGGTGAGATCCGCCCGCGACTCTCTGCCGGAACGAATCAGGCCGTACTAGCATTCCCGCGGGGTCGGTACGGCATCGGAAGCCGCCGTCATTCCACCGCCGCAGGCCTTGTCCCGGCGGCCGACACGTAACAGGAGCGACCGTGTGCAACGATGGATGTCTTACTAGGCCCGCCTAGCTTCGGCGATTCGCTCCCTCGTCCGCCTACAAGCCTTGGCTCCGCATGCGAATTGATGAATCACCGTATTCCGGTTGTGTGTCTCGTCATGTTCGGCCTTGTCGGCACCGCGGCGGCCCAAAGGACGACGGACGGGCTTCCCGAGGTGCGGGCAGCTAGGATCGACGAAGCGCCTCAGTTCGATGGCCTGATCGATGAAGACATCTGGAGCGGAATCGCGCCGGCAGCCGACTTCGTCCAGCAGAACCCGGACGAAGGCAGCCCTTCCACCGAGAGGACCGAGGTCCGCATCGCCTTCGACGATTCAAACCTGTACTTCGGGATCATCTGCTTCGACAGCCAGCCGGAGAACATCGTCGTCACCCAGAATCGTCGCGACGGCAGTCTGATCGACACCGACTCGATCCAGCTGCTGATCGATACGTACAACGACGGCCAGAATGCCTTCGTGTTCGGAACCAGTCCGACTGGGGTCGAGTTTGACGCCCAAGTGACCAAGGCCGGCCAGGCGCGAGGCTTTGGCGGTGGGCCGTCCCGAGCCGGAGGCGCGGGCGGTGGCGGGGCCCAACGCGCAGGGGCGGCCGCGTTCAACCTCAACTGGGACGCGGTTTGGAAAGTGCGCTCCCAAGTGACGGCCCGCGGATGGGAGAGCGAGATCGTCATCCCATTCCGGACGCTCCGCTTCAAGGCCGGAGCGGATCAGACATGGGGGCTGAACATCTCCCGGAACCTGCGCCGTCGCAACGAGCTCTCGTTCTGGTCGCCCGTCTCGCGAGCGTTCGAGTTCACGCAGGTCGAGATTGCGGGCCAGCTCCACGGAATCGAGGCCAAGTCGCACCGCAATCTCAAGCTGCTCCCCTACGTGATCGGCGGAGTTTCCCAAGACTACAGGCTGGACGAAGGCCGGACCGAGCGCAAGATCAACGGCGGGCTGGACATCAAGTACAGCCTCACTCCCGGCCTGACGCTCGACGGGACCGTGAACACGGATTTCGCCCAGGTCGAGGTCGACGACGTGCAGATCAACCTGACGCGGTTCGACCTGTTCTTCCCCGAGAAGAGGCCGTTCTTCCTGGAGAACTCGGGGTTCTTCGAGTTCGGCAGCCCCCGCGAAGTCGAGATCTTCTTCTCGCGCAGGATCGGGCTGGACGAAAACCGGCAGCAGGTGCCCATCGACGGGGGAGCGCGGATGAGCGGCAAGGTCGGAAAATACCAAGTCGGCCTGCTCAACATGCAGACACGGGATGTCGAAGGACGCGCCCCGGCGAACAACTATACGGTCGGGCGCGTAAGCCGGGAGCTCCCGAATCGAAGCTCGGTGGGTTTGATCGCCGTGAACCGGCAGACGGTCGGGGACCTCGACGGCGCTCGCGCATACAATCGCACGTTCGGAGCGGACGCCAACATCGGCATAGGAAAGTACGGGAACTGGTTCAACTACGTTGCGGGCACACAGACACCGGGGCTTGAGGACAGCGCCCACGCATACTCAAGCCGTTTCGAGTACGACAATGCCACGCACCGCGTTAGCCTGAGCTATCTCGAAGTTGGCGAGAACTTCAACCCGGAAGTGGGTTTCGTTCGACGAGTGAAGTTTCGCAAGCCAAGTGCCTTTTACGGCTACACCTACTATCCAAAGAAGGGGGCTTGGCGGACGATCGAGCCTCATGTATTCTTCCAGAATTGGTACACCTTGGGATCGAACGAGAAGGAATCCGGCTTCGACCACTTCCACGTGAACTCGCGTCTCCAGAACGGCGGCCGGCTCGGCCTGGCGTACAACCGCAACTTCGAGAGGCTGCGAGTGCCTTTCGGCGTCTTTCCTGGAGTGCAGGTTCCCGTCGGAGCCTACCACTTCGGAGAGACCATCGCTAGCTTCGAAAGCGATCCGAGCGCAGTTCTGTTTGGCGGAGGGACGTTTGCGAAGGGCGACTTCTACTCAGGCGGAATCACGGCCTTCAGCTTTACGGGCGGAGTTCGCCGAGGGCAGGACTTGACGTGGACGCTCACCTGGGCGAGGAACAATATCGACTTGCCGGTCGGCGAATTCCAGACCGACCTCGCTAGCCTTCGATTCAACTGGTCCATCACGCCCAAGAGCTACTTCCAAACGCTCAGCCAGTACAGCAACCGTACGAACCGGCTGTCCCACAATATCCGGCTCGGCCTGCTCTCAACTTCTAGCACGGGCTTGTTCGTGGTATACAACACCGGCGTGCTCATGCGGGACTACTTGGACCCGCACAGCGTCGAGCGGCGTCTCGAGACGCAGGCGTTCTTCATCAAGTTCAACTACTTGCTGGACTACTGAGTCCGACGGGCAGCAAGGGCGCAGCTCGACTCTACTCCGCGTCGGCGTCGATACTGAACCCTTACGCCCCCGATGGGGCGGGATCGGAATAAGCTCTTTAGGTCTAGTTACTTAGCGATTCCGCGAGCGCCCTTGTCACAAAGGAACCCACAACAGAGCGCAACATCGCAATCCGCCCCGAGGCCCACGGCATATACTGTTCCGAATTCTCGACACAGTGTTATTCTTGCTCTTCGCTGGTTTCGTTCTAGTTTGGGGCCTCAAGTGGGCGACCTCTCATGGTTCGGACCGCCAACGCAGATCGGGAGCGGCTGAACCGGAATGGATGCGCGAGCCCGACCTTGCCGAAGCTCATGCCAATCTGGGCTCGATCTACTACCAGATGCGAGAGGACGCCAAGGCCCAAGGCGCCTTGGAGAAAGCGCTTCACCTGAACCCGAAACTCGGCGCTGCGCCTCATTTCTTCCTGGGTGTCATCGCCGCACGCCAACAGAGGCGTGAACAATCGATCCGTCACCTCGAAACCGCTCAGCGGATGGATCCCTCTAAGCTGGTCGTTGCGTACTATCTCGGGGAAGCCTACTTCGCGACCGGTCGCCATTCGGATGCGGTCGGGCCGTTCCAAAAGGCAACCGCGCACGAGGAATTCGGGCAGATGCCTACTGCTACCTGAGCAAGTCTTACGGAGCGCTGTCCAAGCAAGCGATGGAGACGCTCGGCGAGGATCATCCGCGTTCCTATTACATTCAACTCGCCCGAGGACATCTTCAGGAAGGGCGAAAAAACTGGCCTTCCACATGAAGAGGCCGAGGATGCGTACCGGGAGGCCCTAGAGATCAACCCGGTCGCCGCGGGGCTGGAGGAGCGGCGACAGTGGGTCGGCCTCAATGCGACCTCGGAAGGCCCGGCGGGTACTCTGCCGCCGCTTCCTGACGGGGAAGCGACGATGCTGTCCATGCTCTACCAGCCGCCAGGAGACCAAGCGATCGCCGCCCTTCTCGGCGAGTACAAGAACCGTCTGAATCATCGGCCGGGCGCAAGGGGCACGGAGCGGACGCTCTACCGAATAGCGGAGGACTACCAGATCGCTTCCTACCTGACAGCCCGCTGGATCGGCAAGAACGACCGTGGTTCCTACCGGGCCCACCAGCTCCGGGCCTAGCTTCACGAGGCGAGGGGGGAAATGGATGACGCGGTCAGCGAATACCATGCCGCCCTTCGACTCAAGCCGGACTTGCAGAATGTCCGTTTCGCAGTCGGCACCATGCTCTGGTCGGTTTCACGACTCGAGGAAGCCCAGCGCGAGCTGGAGGCGGAATTGCAGATCAACCCGAACCACCCTGAGGCTCGCTATGTCCTAGGGGACATCCTTCAGGTGGCGGGACGCAACAGCGAAGCCAAGACGCACCTGCTGGAGGCTCTCCGCCTGAAGCCGGACCTGTTCGAGGCCCACCTTGCGATCGAGCACATCTATTTCGCCGAGGGCCACTTCGACAAGGCGCTGGACCAGTTGCGGATCGCTGCCCGTCTCTCGCCCGGTGATCCGACTCCGCACTATCGAATGTCGATGGTCTACGGGCGGCTGGGTAACGTGGAGGAGGCCCGCAGGGAGTTGGAGACGTTTCAACGGCTCCAGAGTCCTTCGTCCCGCCTAGCACAACCGTCCCGCGCAAAGCGGACAAGTCCGGCGCTCGCTCGAGGCTGACAACGACACATCCGCGTTGCGACGTGATCCGGCCACTGCAAAATGCGCCGGGAATCCATGCCAAACGCACCGGAAATCCCCATCTTTCGAGGAAGAATCGAGGCTTGAGCCATTGACAAGCCCCCCTTCCGGAAATAGGCTTGTTCACAGATACTGACTGAACCAGATCGACAGGAGGTTCTCGTGGGCAATTCACGATGGCGCTGCAGCGCAGCGTCTGCTCTCTCCCGCATCGCGCTCGGAGGCCTTGTCCTGATCTTGCCAGTAGCGGCTGTCGCCCAGACATCCACGGCCGCCATCAACGGCACTATCCAGGATGCGACAGGTGCCGTGATTCCCGAAGCCGAGGTGGTGCTCGCGAACGTCGACACTGGGGTCGAGAGGCGAACTCTTTCGAACAACGTCGGCAACTACGTCATCCTCTACATCCCGCCCGGCAACTATGTGATCGATATCACGAAGGACGGCTTCAATACCGCCCGGGATGACGAGGTCAGCCTCGAGGTCAACCAGACAGCCACCTATAACTTCACAATGGCGGTAGGAGCGACCACCGAGACGATCACCGTCGAAGCGGTCGGGGCCGAAATCGAGAGCTCGACATCCGAGCTTGGCACTGTCATCGGGGAGCAGGAGGTTGTTGACCTTCCGCTGAACGGGCGGAACTTCACCCAGCTGATCACTCTGACACCCGGCGTCAGTCCGGTGAGCGTCGCGCAGAACAGGGGTGGATTCGGCACCAATCCGGTCGGCTCCTTCAGCTTTCCGTCCATCAATGGCCAGATCAACCGGTCCAATGTATTCACTCTCGACGGGATCAACAACGTCGGCTCGCACGTGAACACCTACGCCGTTGCGCCTATCGTGGACGCCATCCAGGAATTCAAGGTCCAGTCCCACAACGACCAGGCCGAGTTCGGAGGGGGTGTGGGAGGCGTCATCAACGTCGTGACCAAATCGGGGACCAACGAATTCCACGGCACGGCGTGGGAGTTCCTCCGCAACGACGCGCTCGACGCCAGGAATCCTTTCTTCCGCAACGTCACCCCGTTCCGCCAGAATCAGTTCGGCGCAACCGCCGGCGGGCCGATCGTGAAGAACAAGACCTTCTTTTTCGGCTCGTACCAGGGGTTTCGCAGCACCAGGGACTCGGAAAGCTTGCTTCTCGTTCCGACCGACGCAAACCTGCGCGGCGACGTGAGCGACGTTGGAGCGGACATCTTCGACCCGTTCACGACGCGTGAGGATCCCAATATGCCGGGACAGTACCTGCGCGACCAATACCCGAACAACGTTATTCCGCAAAGCGGCCTGAACTCGGGGATGGTGGCCTATGCCCAGCAGTTCTTCCCTGCAGCCCAGTCGACGGGAGTCCCCGGCAAGAACAACATCGACAACACTCCGCGGGTCAACGATCAGGACGAATGGACCGTGAAGTTCGATCACCAGCTCGGCCAGAACAAATCCCTCATGTTCCGATTCAACCAGACCCGCCATCCGATCAGTGCTTCGGCAGGTTTCAAGGGGCTTCTTCGTACGGAGGATCTCGACTCCGAGAATTGGGGCGTGAACTACGTCCATACGATCGGGCCCACGGCGGTGCTGCAGCTCCAGTTCGGGCGCAGCTTTTCCGACTACGCGCGCCTGTTCCAGCCCGAATCGGCCCCGCCTAGCGAGCAGCCGCAGTCCGCTCTGACGCAAGTCGGCTTTTCACCGAACTTCGCATGCGGCTTCAAGAACGCGGACGGTGTGGAGGAGTGCTTCATTCCGGGCGTGCGGATACCCGGATTTGTCAGCGGCACGGTCCAGAGGACGGCGATCACGTTCTCGGACCTACACCAGTGGAAGGGGAGCTTCTCGAAGATCGCCGGGAACCATACCTTCAAGATGGGTGCCGAGTTCAACAGCATGGGGAACTCCAGCGGCGGGCCTCGCCAGAACGCGAGCGTCACATTCGCTGCTCAGCAGACTGCGAACCTTCTGGCACCGGGTACGGGCAACGCCCTGGCGTCGTTCCTGATCGGCACGCCCAACAGCGCGGGCCGGAGAAACGCGTTCGAGTCCTTGCACGGAGGCTGGGTGAACGGCTTCTATTTCCAGGACACATGGAGGGTTTCGGACAAGCTCACGTTCAATTGGGGCCTTCGCTTCGACTACACGTTGATTCCGGTTTACGGCAGCCCGGAGGACAACAACGACGAGGTCGGCGACATGGACCTCATCTTCGGGCGTTACATCCTCAAGAGGCATGTTCCCTCGTGCGAGGAACGAGGCCATGCGCCCTGCATTCCCGGGGGGCTGGAGAACCAGGAGCACGTCATCGTCGATCCGCGCGGGAAGATCTACCACAACACGTTCGACAACTACCAGCCACGGCTGGGGATCGCGTATCGCCTCGCGGACAACTCCGCCCTCCGCGTTTCATACGGGATCTATTTCGACAACTGGGCGGGATTCAGCCAGATCGCGCAGAACTACGAGGGCAGCTGGCCGAGCGTGGAGCAGCTGCTGGCCAACAACCTGAACCTTCCTGGTGCCGGGAAGACGGTGCCGACACGGACTCCGCAAGACCCGTTCGACCTTGGAACGGGCGCAGTGTTCCCGGCCCCGAACCCGTTCAACCAAGTGCTGTGGTTTGCGGATCCCCACTTCAAGAATGCGTACTCGCAACAGTGGAATTTCGGTCTCCAGCACCAGATCACCTCGAACACCATAGTGGAGGCGAATTACGTCGGATCGAGCACGTCCCGGAACAATCTCGGCGGGTACTACAACGTGGCGCTGACTCCTGGCCCGGGCAACCCGCGCGAGAGGTCCCCGTTTCCCCATATCGCGCCGACATTCTTCGACCGCAGCTGGGGCCGGAGCAACTACCATGCCTTCCAGTTCCGCCTGGATCGCGGATTCAGCAACGGGTTGAGCTACCTCGTGTCCTACACTTGGTCGAAATCCATCGACACCGCGTGTTCTGGATTCTTCGGTGTGGAGGGCTGTGCCACGCAGGACCCGTACAACTTCAACAACGACAGGAGCGTGTCAGGCCACGACCTGCCGCACATCCTGAACCTGAGCTGGGTCTACCGCCTGCCATTCGGTGCAGGGGCAAGGTATTCGAGCGGGAACACCGTACTCGATCAGATCATCGGCAACTGGCAGTTCAACGGCATCGCGCAGTTCACGTCAGGCATCCCGTATCACCTCGGCGTGAGCGGGGACATCGCCAACACAGGGAACGTCGGCCGACCCTCGGGAGGTGGGGGAGGCTCGTTCTACGAGAGGCTGAATGTCGTCGGCGACCACAAGCTGAGCAATCCGTCGCCGGGAGGGTGGTTCAATCGAGATGCCTTCTCGGTTCCGGCACGCTACACGTTCGGAAACCTCGGTCGCCACTCGCTGCGGGGCGACGGCTACGCGAACCTGGACGTGTCCCTGTTCCGACGGTTTCCGATTACCGAGAGCAAGGTGCTGGAGTTTCGGACGGAATTCTTCAATTCGACGAACAGGCCTACATGGGGACTGCCGATCGCCAACTTCAACAACCGCAATTTCGGCCGAGTCTTTGGGACGCGCAGCCGGGAGAGGCAGATCCAGTTCGGTCTAAAGTTCATTTTCTGAGGACGAGAGCGGAAAGCGAGAACTTCGGCCCCCACGCGCCACCCGGCCTGGCCCGACGGCGGACTGGTTGAGTTCGCCGCAGGGGTTCCACCGGTTCGAGCGATCGTTTCGGTCGCAGCTGCGACCGCTGTCAGGGCTTGCCTTCGTCCATCGCCTGGAAGTATTCCAGTCCCGCCGGCAAGTCCCACGGCTTCAGCAATACGTGGGCGGAAGCGGATTGCGACCGTCGTAGGCCGCAACGATCGCCTGGGCGTTCCGCAGTTCCGGGAAGGCCGACGGCGGGAAAACCGCCTCCCGGCGCGGGGAATAGGACTTGGTCACCCCGTATGTTCCCTTGCCTCCCCCGGTCCGGCCGCTGAGCAGCCCGACACCGGCCTGCGAGGACTCGGAGATCGAAGCCACGTTCCGCAGCCTGAAGGAGGAACTGGGACTGCGACCCCTGCACCACAGTTTGGGCAAGCGGGTGGCAGGCCACCTGTTCATCACGGTTCTGGCGTACCACCTGGTCCACGCCTTGCGCTACCGCCTGCGCTCACAGGGCCTGACCTACAGCTGGCGGTCCATTCGAGAGCGGATGCGCACATGGGTTCGGCTGACCACGACGATGCGAACCCAGGAGGGCAAAGTGTGGAGCCAGCGGCAGGATCAGATTTCCTTACATCGGTTGTTTTACGTTGGCATGATTGTGGGAGGAGATGCCGGTTCTGGGTGGGTTGGGGCAACGATTGAGGTGAGGGGGTTGTCGGGGAGGATTTCGTAGACCAGGCGCAGGTCGGTTCCGGGAAACAGCGTCGCGGTTTCGTTCAGTTCCTTGAGCAGTGCAGCCAGGGCGGCGTCCTGGCCGCGGCTGGCTTGGTGCAGCAACCGGACGGTGAGAGTCCCGGCCGCAGAGTCGGGAAGAAGGGTGGCGTCGCTGCGGAACAGCGCCTTGAGCAGGGGGCGCACATTCTCGGGCCTGCTCAGTTCCGGCGCGACCGCGCCGGCCATGGCGGTCTCGGCGCGGTAGGCGATCATGCGCAGGGTGTCGAGCAGGTTCCGCAGCGGGGCAGGCAGGGCCTGCAGCCGCTCTTCGGGCGACAGGTCGCCGGCCCGGACATGCTCCTGGACGTCGCTTTTCGCCAGTTCCAGGCCCGTGATGCGCCGCTCGATCGCGGCGGTCTCCGCCTGGAGCTGGAGGGCCTTCTGCGAACGCGCGCCGCGCTCGGCTGCCAGCTTGCGATGCAGGTGCCCGGCCTTGCCGCGCAGCCTCCGCAAGGCGCGCTCGAGCCAGCGCCAGAGCGGGTTGACCACCCGCTCGTCGGCATCCACCCCCACGAGCGCGTGCTCGGCCAGCGTGTCGAGACCGAATTCCGCGCGCATGTACTTGAAGAAGTTCTCCTGCGTCCAGCGTGAGCGCAGCAGGCCCGCGACCCGCTCCGCGGGCAGCGTGGGATGCGTGGTGAGGATCGCCGGCTGGCGCTCGCCCGCCGCCGGCTGGCCCGCCAGCTCCAGCGGCTTGCGCGGCTGGCCGCTCTTGCCCGGCCGGCGCAGGCGCCGGTCGATCCAGAAGCGGATCTCGCGCGCCGCGCAGGCGTTCCCCAGAGCCGCCTTGCGCTCGGCGATGCGGCCCTCCAGCGCTTGTTCGCCGCCGGGCGCGTGCACCGCCAGGCGGGCCGGGACAAACTCGCTGTCCGGCCAGCGCTCCGCCTGCGGCCCCTTGCGCCAGGTGATCACCGCGATCCCCCGCTCCGCCAGCTGCGCGAACAGCGCCGGACTCCAGCCTTCCCGGTCGAACACCAGCGTCAGGCGCGGCCGCGACGGCTCCTGCGCGGCCGGCAGCAGGCCCAGTTCCTCCAGCTGCGGCAGCAGCCCGTCCCGCAACTCCGCCACCAGTGCGGGATCGACCTGCTTGTGCACGCACAGCAACGGCGCCCCCCCGAGCGCCCCCACCCAGTAGCTGGCCGCGGCCGGCAGGCACAGCTTCTGCCGCGGCACGAAGTGCTTCGGCAGGCGGCCTTGGCCGCTGTAGACCTGGACGTGCCCGTCCACGAACAGCGTCGCGACGGCCTCCGGATCGGCGCCGGCCCAGTCCCGCGCCAAGGCGCCGCGCCAGGCCTCCAGCGCGGCCGTATCCGCCACCAGCTGGCGTGTCCTGCGCCGTAGCGTGCGATCGCAGGGGCAGCGGTCCAGGCCCAGCAAGGCACCCCATTCCCCGGGCTGCTCGTAGCGCAGCCGCTCCGGATTGCGCACGCGCGCCAGCAGCAGGAACGCCAGCAGCAGCAGGATCGAGCGCACCCCGTAGAAGCCCTTGGGCAGGCGCAGCAGGCCCTCGTGGCGCAGCAGGCCGGCCTGCACCAAGGCCGGAACCGCCGTCAGCACCCCGCCCCCGCTGACCGCCGAGGCCGCGGCGAAACGCGGCTCCCGCTCCTGCAGCGGCCCCAGGCTGGTCAGCGTCCGCCCGGCCGTGTCGCATGTCGCCCGGCCCTGCGGCGCCTGCGCGTCGCGCTGGTTGCGCCGCTCCTTGTCGGGCGGCTCCCGCACCTCCGCCTCCGCCGGCTCGCTCCCGGCCGGCGCTCCTTCCGCTGCCGGCCCGGCCGCCGCTCCCTGCTGGCCCGCGACCCCCGCCAGCAGGCCTTTGCGCAGGTACGCCCGCAGCGTCGAATAGCACAGCCCCAGCTCCCGCGCCGTCCCGCGCAAGCTCGCTCCCTGCGCCAGCTTCTCCCCCGCCCGCCTCAGCAGCTCCGCATCCTCGATCCCGTGCAGGCGCCGCCGCTTGCGCGGCTTGTCAAAGTCCTGCTCTCCGCGCGCTTCCATCTGTCGCCGCGCCCGGGCCACCGTGCGCGCGCTGATCCCGTGCGCCCGGGCCAGTTCGGCGTGCGTGGCCAGCCCGAGCAGCGCGAAGCGGCCGAGGCAGCGCGCGCGGCCTGGCCGGTCGTCGACGCCGCAGCTGTCGATCGGGTCGGTGTTGAGGAAATAGACCCAGCGGCCAGCGTCCAGGAGCATGCTCAGGCGAGCGTTGACGGGGATCGCCTCACCGGGCCGCAGGCCGAGCGAAGCGGGGAGTGGGGAGGGTTCGGGGTGCGCTGGGCCGCCTTTCATGTGGACATATTAAAAAAACCGAACCGGCCATGTCAAGCCCGCGACACCAATTGCGAGAAAAACGTAACCCCGTGCGCTAGAACGGCTTATACCGATTCACTCGATCTCGCCAAATTGTCGATGTAAGGAAGTCTGAGGATGTGGATCCGAACAACGACCAGGCCCGGATCGCGGCGGCAGCCGGACTCGCGTTCCGACGCCATCAGCGAACCCTGGATGTGCCTCTGGAACTGCTGGCAGTCGGAGCGAGAGAAAAGGGGGGTGATCACAAAGCGTAGTGCCCGCAAACCCGTTTGACGGAAACTCAGGTCAATCAAATCAATGAGTTACAAGTGTGCATTGCGAAAAACTCCAAAGTTGGGTGCGCACACCAGAATTAGGGTCTAATCGGAAATGAGAATCGGTGACGATGGATGAACGCAGAAGGTGCATGCTCGATACGAACATATTCAATCGAGTCCTTGATCACAAAGTGACTATTGAGTTCTTGACCGAATGCGTCGACGTATACGCCACGCACGTTCAGTGGGATGAGATACAAGACACGCCGTGTCGCGAGAGGCGGGATGGGTTGACTCGGGTGTTCGTTGGCCTCGCCCCGGAAATGAGGCCAACGGAGTCGGCTGCCTGGAACGTCTCGAAGTGGAACCAAGCACGATGGACCGAGGATGACAACCTGTGCGAACCAATAGAGGCAGAATTGGACAAGCGTAAGCGAGAAAGAGGTAAGCGGAAATATAGCAACCGTAAGGATGCCCTGATCGCAGAGACCGCAATCAAGAATGGATACACGCTTGTAACATGCGATGTGAATTTGCGAGAGATAGCATCAGGACTTGGCGCTAACTGCATGACTTTTGAGCAACTTCTGCAGCATTGCCGAAAATGACTCCCGATTTGTAGGCCCAATAGCCAATATCGGTAAGGCACAGCCGGGACGGGATACTCGGCCACCCGAGAACGCTCGCCATAACTTCGAACTACAACAAGACCAGCCCCGTCAAGCGCGGCTACTGGATCCTGGAAACCGTGCTTGGCACCCCGCCGCCTCCGAACGCCGGCATGTTCGACCAAGAATTGGGCAACAAGAAGGACATGACGTTTCGCGAGAAGCTCGCGCTCCATTCCGAGCACGCATCCTGCCGATCCTGCCACTCGCAATTCGACCCGCTCGACTTCAGTCTGGAGAACTTCGACTACTTCGGGCAATGGCGCGACAACTACTCGTTCCGAGTCCGGATCAAGAAACCGGAAGACATCAACTACGATCCCGAATCTAACTTTCGAAGGGTAATCAAGGACATCGACGTGTCAGCCACCCTGCCCGAAGGCGTATCGTTCGAAGGTCCGGCCGGATTGAAGAAAGCCCTAATCGAGAACCGCCCCGGTGATCTCGCTCGCCAGACCGTGGAGAAGACCCTCGCGTACGCCTTGGGACGCCCGCTGGAGTATTACGACGAGAATGCGATCCGAACGATTCTGGCAGCGCTGGCGCGCGACGGGTATCGGTTCCAAACCCTGCTGAAGAAAGTCGTGAACAGCTATCCGTTCCTCTATAAGAAGCACCCGGGCCAAGAGGCCGACTGATGCCGTTCCCCAAGCCGATCACCCGACGCGCGGTGCTGCGATCAGTCGGTGCAACGTTGTCCCTGCCCGTACTCGACGCGATGGCGACGAATCTGCTCGCGGCTCCCCAGTCCACAACGCGATTGGCATACCTCTACTTCCCGAACGGGATCCCGCGCGGAACATGGGAACCGAGCGAGGTCGGCCCGGACGGACAGCTCAGGCGGCTCAACCAGTGGATGCAGCCCCTCGAACCATTCAAGGGCGACATCATCGTCCTGACCAACATCTGGACACCGCTGGGCAACGGACACGTTTACGGACCCCCGACCTGGCTGACCGGGTACGACTACGACCGGCACAAGGTCAATGCCGGAGGCGCCTCGGCTGATCAGGAGGCAGCCCGCCACGTAGGGTCGGAAACGCTGCTCCCGTCACTGGAGCTATCGCTGAAGGAGGAAGGATTCATGTCGAATTCGCTGCCTCGGAATCACATCTTGTGGGCTGCCGCCGACCGGCCGATGGCTCGAGAGGTCGAGCCGCGTACGGTCTTCGACCGGATGTTCCGTCCGCCGGCCGGAGGGGCGTCCGATCGCTCAGTGCTGGACATGGTCTTCGGGGACGCTCGATCCCTTCGATCGCGCGTCGGACGGTCGGCCAGGGCTAGGTTGGATCAGTACTTCGAGTCCATTCGAGCGCTTGAGAAGCGGATCGAATTCTCGGAGCGACGGTCCGAGGAGATGAGCGCCGACCAGGCCCTGACGAACACGCTGACGAGACCTGCGCCAGGGATTCCGCCCGACCACCTGGAGTACATGCGGCTGATGATGGACTTGATGGTGCTGGCGTTTCAGTCCAACGCGACCCGCGTAGCGACGTTCATGCTAGACCACGGACAGTCCAACCGGTACTTCAACTTCATTCCCGCGGTGCGCGGCACCTGGCATGCGCTCTCGCACTACAAGAATGCCTCCGGGCAGACCGCTGACGACGATGGCGTGACGTCTTGGGACACGGTCGAGCAAAAGCGGGCGATGTACGCAGCGGTACAGCGCTGGCACCACGAGCAACTCGCGTACCTGCTCGGTCGCATGAGGTCGATTCAGGAGCCGGATGGCCGCACGCTGCTGGACAACTCTATGATTGTCTACGGTTCCACGCTCGGCGACGGCAACGAGCACGACATGCCCGACTTGCCGACGCTGCTCATAAGAGGGGGCAGCGGAACGATCAGGACTGGCCGCCAGTTGGCTTTCAAGGAGCCGATGAACCTTGCGAACATCCACCTGTCCCTCCTCCAGCGGATGGGAATCGAAATCGAGAAGTTCGGCACCAGCGATAGGACCGCCGACGAGCTAGCGGGTTGATACGAACCTGACGGTTAGAGCCCGTACGGCCGCGGGGGCCTGCAGGAGTCCATTCTTGAGTTCCCTGCAAGCCCTCAGATTCAATTGGGGCCCAGGTTCGTCCACCCTTGTCGCGGCTCAGTCCCTCGCGGTAGCGGTCCCGCAGGGAATACCACCAAATGATCCGGCGTGCCACCGCCTGGTGAGTCAGGTCTATGAGCTAGTCCAGATCGACACTGGCCGAAACCTCGGCCAAGCCGTCGCAAGTCACCTTGATGGGATCTCCGGGATCGACGAGATAGAGTGGCAGCGGCGACCCGGTCAAGAGGATGTTGCCCTTGCGCGGTCTGATCCGATAAGCCGCAAGGCGCAATGCAAGCTCGTGCAGGTATTCGCACGGGTCGACCTCCGCGCAATCGTCGACCCTTGTGCCAATCGAGACTCGGATTGGCAGCGGTGCCAGGCGGTTGCGGGCGGCCTGCGGCTTCGGTACGACGATTCCGGCTTGCAACGCGTTGTTCGCAATCACTTCGCCCGCGGAAGGCTTCAGGCCTCGGAAGACGTAGTTGTGGAGTTCGATGACAGGTTGCACCTTCCCGACAAAACGACCCGGCTCGCTGGCCAGCTCTTCAGGATCGTCGATATCTTGCGCGAGCGTGACGGCGAACTCGCCCTCAACTCCGAGGCAGCAGAATTCGCTGGCCCGCAGCTTGGCTGGACTGGCGCGGATCTCGCTTCGGAAGACGTGTCCAAAGACAGCGTGCTCGACGCCTAGCTGGCGCCGCACCGTCTCGCTCACACATCCGATCTTGTACCCTGCGACCAACTCCCCTCGGTCGCAGCGCAGCTTCGCAGTCGCTAGCTGGACCCGGTACGCATCGTCTGGTTCGAGTGACGTGCCTCGACCGGCGAAGAGGGTGCCGGGCGAGCGGGCATCGTAGTCCGCGAGTTGGCGGCGTGCGAGTCGGAGCACGTCCGAGTGAGCCAGTGCCTGGTTCAGGTGCATGGCATTCGAATGGGCTATGCGCGAGTGGAACGAACCGCGGAAGCCCGATTCTCTACTAGAATTGCATGTACGCCAAATGTGTCGGAAGTTGGCATCGGACCGCCCTGTCCGATCAGTCCATTGGTCCCAAGCGGTTCCCTTGTATCTTCCACTCGCATCCGCATCGCGATTGGGCACTGATCGCGACAGCAAGGGTCTGACTCCGAATCGGGTGCGACGCACTGCACGATATCAGACATCCATGAGACTGGCCCTCGGCCTAGCAATTACCGCTTGTTTCCAAGCGAGCGCAACAGAGCCGCCGGGCTCCGAGCCGCCGAACATCGTAATCATCGTCGCGGACGACTTGGGCTGGAACGATGTCGGCTTCCACGGCGCGGAGTTCCCCACTCCGCACATCGACCGGATCGCCGGCGAGGGCGTCGAATTGCACCGGTTCTACGCCATGCCCGTTTGTTCGCCGACGAGGGTAGCCTTGATGACCGGGCATCACCCGATTCGGTACGGCCTGCAGCGCGCCACGATCAAGCCGTGGGTCGATCTCGGCATACCCCCGGAAGAAGAAACGCTCGCCGAAATGCTGGCGCGTGCCGGATACTCCCGCAGAGGCGTCTTCGGGAAGTGGCACCTGGGGGATTCCGAGCGGTTTCATCCCTACCAGCAGGGATTCACTGAGTTTATTGGACACTACGGGGGATCGATCAACTACTTCCGGCACCTGCGGCTAGGATCGCTCGACTGGCATCACGGGTACGCGGTAAGCCTCGAGCAGGGCTACAGTACCGAACTCATCGGCCGCCACGCCGCACGCTTCATTCGTGATGTCCCGAAGGAGGAGAGATTCCTTCTCTACATCCCGTTCAATGCGATTCACACGCCGAACGACGTGAGGCATGAAGACCTGCGCCGCAATTCCAGCGTCGAACCGGAGAACCGCCGGCTTAAGGCCGCCATGGTCACGTCCATGGACGACGAGATCGGCAGCATTCTCGCCGCGCTAGACGAACGGGGCTTGGTCGACAGCACGCTCGTGCTGTTCTTCAGCGACAACGGGGGCGTGCCTCCTGCGGGCTCGAGCAACCGGCCGCTGCGCGGCCGCAAGCATTCTCTGTACGAGGGCGGGATCCGGGTTGCGGCTGCCGCGCGGTGGCCGGACGGGGGTATCTCGGGTGGCGGGCGAGTCCGAGCGCCTCTGTCGATTCTCGACTTATATCCCACGCTGCTCCGCATCGCCGGCCTCAGAGAGCGCGGCGGCTCGCAATCGGACGGAGAGGATGTCATTGAAATCCTCAAGGGCGACCAACGGCAGCGGGACGACTTCGAGTTCTACGGATACTTCAACGGCAAGAACATCCCTGGGAACAACCAGCTGACGGATGTCGAGCGAAGGGAACTCGGCGCCGTGATCGCGGGCGACTGGAAGCTGGTTCGCCTCGGCCCGAACCTGGATCAGGTTTCGGACCCGAGGAAGGATTCGAACGTGAACCTGTTCCGTATCCTTGACGATCCCTACGAGGCGGCCGACCTAGCCGAAAAGCACCCGGAGGTCGTGTCACGGCTGCTGGACAAGCTCGTTCGGTTCCGCCAGCTCAAGCCAAGAAACGCGCTGCCCATTCCGCTCGACAGACCCAAGGGTTGGGCTCCCCCTTCGGACTGGGGTATCCGGAGAGCAAGGACGGACGGCGAGTCGACTGACGGGTCAGGAAGCCAATGAGCCGGACCGGAAGCAGCATGAAAGGAAACAGGAGAGCACGGCTTGCGTCAGTCCCTGCTGCATTGCTGGCCGCAGCGGCCTCGTTCTTGGTCACATGTTCCGGCGGCACGCGTCCGAATATCTTGCTGATCGTATCGGAGGACAACGGGCCTGAACTAGGGGTCTACGGCGACAGGTTCGCCCGAACCCCGATTCTCGACGCCTTCGCTCGAGACGGCGTGGTGTTCAGGAACGCGTACGTACCGCAAGCCGGTTGCAGCCAGTCGCGAGCAGCGTTTCTGACGGGACTCTACCCTCACCAGAACGGCCAGATCGGCTTGGCAACTTGGAAGTTCGGCCTGTTTCGCGAGGACACGCCGAACATCGTTCGAAGCCTGAAGGAGGCCGGCTACCGAACCGGCATCATCGGCAAGCTCCACGTGAACCCAGCGGACGCCTTTCCGTTCGATTTCGTAGCGCAGCCCAACTCTAACTTCCAACGGAAGGACATGGGCGCCTATGCCGATTCCGCCCGCGCCTTCATGGGCAGGTCCGACGAACCGTTCTTCCTCTCCGTGAACTACCCTGACGCCCATCGTCCCTTCCTGCGGCAGGTCGACGGCTTGCCCGCAAAGCCGCTTGACGCAGACAACGTCGAGTCCCTCCCGTATATGGGCCTCGATTCTCCCGTTCTGCGCCACGACACCGCGGACTATCACAACTCGATGAGCAGGCTGGACGAATTGATCGGTAATCTTCTCGAGGTGCTGCGCAGCTCGGGTAAGGCCAACCACACGCTTGTGGTGTATCTCGGGGATCACGGCGCTGACCTGCTGCGAGGAAAGCGGACATCCTACGAGGGAGGTGTGCGGGTTCCCCTCATCGTCCGCTGGCCCGGCCGGCAAGAGTCGGGCCAGATCCGCGAAGAACTGGTCTCGACGATTGACCTGGCTCCTACGTTGCTTGCGGCAGCCGGGGCCGACCCGATCCGCGGGCTGCCGGGCCGCTCGCTCGAGCCACTAGTCGCTGGCCGCGACGGGGATTGGCGAGAGTACCTGTTCACCGAGTATCACCTGCATTCGAACCACAACTACTATCCGCAGCGAACGATTCGAGGCAGCCGATACAAGCTGATTTGGAACCTCATGCCGGGCGAGGAGAATCCCGGCCACGAGTTCACGATCAACCGATTCGTCGGGCACGAGGAAATGCGCGAGGCGTTGAATCGTGCCGACGATCGGGTCCGTAGCGCCTACAAACTAATGGCCAAGCCGCCGGAGTTCGAACTCTACGACCTGGAGACGGACCCATACGAGTTTCGAAACATTGCCGGCTTCCCCGAGCATCAACCAGTGTTCGAAGATCTCAAGGATCGCCTGCTGAGATGGCGGGAACGAACTGACGACGCGTTCCTGGATCCTGCGAACGTGGCGAGACTGAAGGCTGAGATCGAATCGACATTCCAGGACGGCCAGTACAGACGTCCGAACGGATGGGTGTACAGCGGCTACCTCGCGCCAGCCGTGCCTCCTTGGCTCAAGGGTTCCGGAGACGACGCCTCGCGATGAGAGCGCGCCATCGGCCTCGCAGCCCGAAGAGGTCAGCGCGTGTCGGAAGTTACGCTATTGGGCAGAACAACTCTTGATGACACAATCGATTTCCGTCCTCGCAGCCTGCCTCTTCCTCCTATCCGCTTGCACCGGCGGCGGCTCGGAACGGCCCAATGTCCTGTTCCTTAGCGTCGACGACATGAATGACTGGGTCGGCGCGCTAGGTTACGAAGCTGCCGAAACTCCCAACATCGATCGCCTGGGCTCCCGCGGCGTGCTGTTCACGAATGCGCACGCCACTTCTCCGAAATGCAACCCGTCCCGCACCGCAATCCTCTCCGGCCTGCGGCCATCGACCACCGGGGTTTACGCCAACGGCGAGTGGTGGAAGCCGAATTTCCCCGATCTTGTCATGCTTCCGCGCTATTTCAAGGACAACGGCTATTACTCGGCTGGCGGAGGCAAGGTGTTTCATCACACCCCGGGGTTCAACCCGCCCGACTCGTGGGACGAGTACTTCGACCTCGTCAACGATCTCAAGACGGACGACTTCCTGATCCCCTATCGCCGCCCGGACCATCTCACGAGCTTTGACTGGGGGCCTCTGGACAAATCCGATATGGAGATGGGCGATGGCGCAACCGTCCGCTGGGCGGAGGAGTTCCTCGAGCGGGACCACGAGAAGCCGTTTTTTCTCGCCGTCGGCCTGTTCCAGCCCCACCTGCCGTTTTACGCCCCGAGGTCGACATACGAATCCGTCGGGCGGGACGACGCTCCTATACCGCTCAACAAGCCCGGAGACCTGGACGATGTGCCAGCGCCGGGACGCGAAATGGCGGCATTCAGAGTCGCGGACCTCGAACTCATCCTCGAGCACGATGACATGGACGAAGTCGTTCGCTCCTACACGGCATGCATCCGGCACGCCGACACCCTGGTCGGGCGGGTGCTGGATGCTCTTGACGCCAGCCGGTACGCGGAGAACACAGTCATCGTGTTCTGGTCCGATCACGGCTATCACTTCGGCGAGAAGCATCACCTGACGAAGAACACGCTCTGGGAGCGGTCTTCGCACGTGCCGCTCGCGTTCGTCGCGCCCGGCGTCACCGAGCCCGGCAGCACTTCATCGCGACCCGTGGGCTTGCTAAATCTCTACCCAACATTGATTGATCTGTGCGGCCTGCCCCAGAAAATCGACCTGGAGGGAGTGAGCCTGCGACCGCTGCTCGAGAATCCCGGAAGCGAGTGGACCCGGCCCGCCGTGATGACATTCGGGCGCGGAAACCACGCCGTGCGCTCTGAACGCTATCGCTATGTCCGGTATGCGAATGGGGAAGAGGAGTTCTACGATCACTCGATCGACCCCGACGAGTGGACGAACCTGGCGGGTGACTTGACTCACGCAATAGAGATCGCCGAACATGCCCGCTGGCTCCCCCAAGTCGACGCTCCAGGTGCGTTGCGCAAGAACGCGTTCGACTTCGACCCAGCGACCTACACCTGGACGCGCCACGACGAGGGCGAGGAACAGTGATCCGCCGCAGGGAATTCTTGTCAGGCGGCCTAGGTTCAGCAGGGCTGGCTTCGGTGACCGCCCGTGCAGCCAGGGGAGAATTTAACGTCCTGTTCGTCGCCGTCGACGACCTCCGGCCCGAACTGGGATGTTACGGCAACGACAGCGTTAAGTCCCCGAACTTAGACCGGTTCGCCCGTCGGAGCTTGGTGTTTCGGCGGGCCTATTGCCAGTCGCCCGTCTGCGGTCCGTCGCGTGCATCCCTGCTAACCGGCCTGCGCCCGGATACGACTAGGGTCTGGGGCAACCGCACGCACTTCCGCGACACGATTCCCGACCTTGTAACGCTGCCGCAACGGTTCAAGCAGGAGGGCTACCACACCGAAGCAATCGGCAAGGTGCTGCATGGCAACAAGGCGGACCCGCCGTCGTGGAATGTTCCGGCATGGCCTTCAGGCGGCAGGCAGGCGGGCATGCAGTACGTGGACGAGGAACGCTTGCAGTCAATGCGCGCCGAATCGCCGAACCGGGTCTGGTCGGGCTCCGAAATTCCAACGCTCGAGTGGAAGAAGCGGCACTCATGGCAGGCCCCGGAGGTCCCGGACAGCGCGCTGCAAGACGGACAGGTGGCTAACCGCGCCATAGAAGCGCTCCACAAGGCAAAGGACGAGAGATTCTTCCTCGCCGTGGGATTCCAGAAGCCTCACCTGCCGTTCACGGCCCCCAAGAAGTACTTTGACTTGTACGATCCAAGCGAGCTAGCAGTGGCAGTGGACGCCCATCGGCCGCTCGACTCGCCCGATACCGCCTTCACGCGCTGGCAGGAGCTGCGCGGGTACACGGATATTCCTAGTCAAGGCCCGCTGCCGCAAGGCAAAGCCAGAGAGCTGATCCACGGGTACTACGCGGCGACGTCCTACATGGATGCTCAGGCCGGGCGTGTCCTCGACGAGCTGGACCGCCTCGATCTGTCGGACCGCACTGTAGTGATACTCTTCGGCGACCACGGCTGGCATCTCGGCGAACAGGACCTCTGGGGCAAGACGACCAACTTCGAGCTCGACGCCCGCGCTCCGATGATGGTGCATGTACCGGGCATGAGTTCAGGCGGTCGCTCGTGCGACGGCATCGTGGAATTCGTAGACATGTATCCGACGCTCTGCGCGGCCTGTGGAATCGCTCCCCCGGGGAATTTGGAAGGCACGTCGATGCTGCCTCTGCTCGAAGACCCGACGAGACCTTGGAAGAGGGCGGCCTTCAACCAGATCCCAAGGCCGTACCTTGCAGGCCAAGACTGGGAGCAGATGGGCTATAGCATCAGGACGGACCGATACCGCTACACGGAGTGGCAAGATCGCGAGGGGCGGATCAGCGCTCGCGAGCTGTACGATTTCCGGATCGCACCGACCGAAACGGTGAATCTCGCCGACCGGGACAAGCACCTGCCCTTGGTCGAATCGCTATCGAATCAGTTGAGGGATGGATGGCGTTCCGCGATGCCTCGCGGCGGCGAGTGATCCGGACGGGCTGATTGGGCTACCAGGCAGGCCGTGAACAGCAACTGAAAGAGCCGACTGCACGGCAGTAGCGTGGCGGGTGGCCAAGTGGGACCTGTGGCCGTTCGAGCGGCAATTCTGGCAATCTCAGGCTCAAACAACGATCCCGTCTGACATGCCGGAGATTCTGCAATGATCGGGTCCGCGCTGGCGAACTGTCCCCTGTATTGAGCCGTCAGAGCGGTGGGAAGATTGTCGATAGTCGCGGATTGGGTCATTGGCGCCATGACGACCCGATTCTGCATCTCCACGCCGGCCAGCGAATGGAGCGCGAAGAGCCTGTGCGCGTGTGCCTTCGGAGAAGGGTGACCGCCTGCAGAAAAAGCCACATCCGAAGGCGTGACATCACCCCGCGGTGAGAGGTGGAGGGGAACGTGGGGCCGATCCCGCTCAGTCGATGGTCACGTAGCGCTCGAGACGAGCGACCTCGTCATCGTCCACATACTTGCCGATCTCCCGCCGGAATTGTTCGATCCGTTGGTAGGGCCGGTACTCCTTGAACTCGTGGAGCATCCGGCGGCCCAGGCTCGGAATCGAGAGAATGTCTTCGTCGCTGGCCGTGTTCAAGTCGATCGGCACGAAGACGAACTGCTCCAGGCGTGCGACTTCCTCGTCATCGACGTACTTGCCGATCTCCCGCCGGAACACAGCAAGACCGGCATATGGCTTGTACTCGTCGAACTCATGGGCCATGCGTCTGCCGACCCCGGGGACGAGATGGATCTCCTGCTCGGTTGTGTCGTTCAGGTCCAGGGGAAGAAACAAGCGCGAGTAGAGCTCGTCCTGCTGTTCCTCGGTGAGGGACGCCCCGACGAGAGCATGGACCTCGATCATGTTCCGGAACGGACGTCCTTCGCCAATCGAAGACGCCTTTGCCCCGCTCATGTGCGGTAGCGCGGACATCTCGGCTTCTGTCGCCGTGTTGGGATTGAGCACGCCCTTGTTCCGCCCGACCTGCGCGTCGGCGGAACCGCCGCAGAACATCGCCAGCGCGAGCGAAAGCATGAACGATTGAACGGGTGATCTGGAAATCATCATGACCTTGTGCTTAGTGTTCTGGGCCTTTCCCCAAGGTCGCGGACCTCACGCCGGCAGAGCCGGCAAAGTCCGGATGCCGGAAGGTGTACAGGAGACCCACCAAGCCCAGCTGGACCATTGTACCCGGTGCCAGGGCCGGCATCGCGCCGCTCAGCGAGGCCCAGATCAGTGACCAGCCAGCGGCCGCGGGATTCATCTCGAGCTCGAACTCGACGTTGCTGTCGTAGTGCAGATAGATCCCGACGACACCCGCCAGGACGAACAGCAGCATGGAAACCTGAAACACTCGCAGGATGGCGGGCACCTTCGACACGAACCACATTGCCAGCACGACAAGGCCGATGAGGATCATGCCCAGCGGAACAAGCTGGGCAAGCTCGCCGTAGTGTTCCAAGAGGACCAGCTCGGTTCCCGTGCCCAGCGCGCCCAGAAGAAAAACCGCCAGCAGCATCTTGCGCAGGAAGCCCGCTTGCTGCCCGTGAGGGTCAGTTTGGCCGCTGAGAGTCAACAGATCCATCGTCCCACGGCTGCTAGATTCGGGCAATGCGTCCTCTTGCGACTCGACCTCCGATCTGGTCTCGAGGAGCCTGACCCCGAAAGTACTTCTGCAATGCCCGGCCCAGAACATATATGGGCCGCGGCGTCGGGCGTGCATTCCGTCGAACAGGCGGCACTACCAGGTGTCGACGTACGGTCGCTTCTTCCCTGCCCTGGTCGGCGCAGGCGGCACGGAATCAAGCGAACGGACAATGCAGCGCCGCGAGTCTGCCGGATCGATGACGTCGTCGAAGGCAAACGCGACTCCGGCGTTCAGCGCCCTGCCCCGCTCGTAAGCCGCGGCGACAAGCTCGTTGTAGCGAGCGGTGCGAGCAGCCGGATCGCTGATCCCCGCCAGCTCGTTCCGGAAACCGAGCTTCATCTGGCCCTCGAGTCCCATGCCCCCGTGCTCGGCGGTGGGCCAGGCGACTGTCAGGATCGGCCGTTTCGTGTGGCCCCCCGCCATCGCCTGCGCCCCGAGCCCGTACGCCTTGCGCAGGATGATCGTGACGAGCGGGACGGATAGGTTGGCTCCCGTCACGAAGAGCCGGCTGCAATGCCGGACCAGCGCGGTCCGTTCGATCTCCGGCCCGACCATCATGCCGGGCGTGTCACAGAGCACGATGACTGGGATGTCGAAGCAGTCGCAGAGCTGCATGAACCGCGCCCCCTTGTCGGAACCGTCGCTGTCGATCGCTCCGGAGAGAAACTGCGGGTTGTTCGCGACAATGCCGACCGAACGGCCCTCGATCCGAACCAGCGCCGTAACCATGCCTAGCCCGAAAGACGGCCGCAGTTCGAGGACGCTCCCGCTATCGGCCAAGGTGTCGATCAATGCCCGGATGTCGTACACGCGCAAGCGATTCTCGGGAACGGCCCGGCGCAGGAGGCGCTGGTCGGCGCACTCCCACGAGGACAAGGGGCCTTGAAAGTACGACAGGTACTTCTTTGCAACTCCGACCGCCTCGGCCTCGTCCTTGACGGCCAGATCGACCACACCGTTGGGCACTTGGATTTCCATGGGCCCGACTTCCTCGGGCCGGAACACACCCAGTCCCCCGCCCTCGATCAGGGCGGGCCCGCCCATGCCAATGCTCGAGTTCTCGGTGGCGATGATCACGTCGCAACACCCGAGCAACGAGGCGTTGCCGGCGAAGCAGTACCGCGAGGTGATGCCGACAAGGGGGACCAGCCCGCTCAGGCTGCCCATCGTGGCGAAGCTGGGAGTGTCAAGAGGCCGGTACATGTCATCGGATCGGCCCTGGCCCGCACCGGTCGTGGCGGCTCCGCCCTTGCGCTTGCCGCCCGTGCCCGCCCGACCGCCACCGCCCTCCGCGAACAAGACAACCGGCCTTCTCCACTTCGTCGCCAATTCCAGCATCCGGTCGGTCTTGACGTGATTCAGGACCCCCTGCGTGCCGGCGAGAACGGTGTAGTCGTAGGCCATCACGACGCAGCGCGAGGGCTCGCCGGGAAAATCGGCGCCGTTGATGCTGCCGACGCCCGTGATCATTCCGTCGGTCGGGAACCTCCGAATGACCTCCTCGCGCGGCAGCCCTGATCCTGGGGTCAGCGCCAGCTGGCCGTACTCGACGAAACTGCCTTCGTCGCAGAGGTCGTCCACGTTTTGCCGAGCCGTCCGCTGTCCGGTCTTGCGCCGTTTCTCGACAGCGTCCGGGCGGGCTGCGTCCAGCGTCACTTCGCGGCGGGCATGCACTTCGGCGAGGTCCGGACGGATGTGTTCAAGGTCAACGATCTCGGCGCTCTCCGCGGTTCGCTCCCCGATCTCGAGTTCTTCGATATATGCGAGAGGATGACCTTCGTATACGGTGTCGCCCGCACTCGCCGTTACCTCCCGGACAATGCCACTGACAGCCGACCGGATCTCGTGCTCCATCTTCATGGACTCCATCACCAGGACGAGATCCTTCGGGCGAACTTCGTCGCCAATATCCACGTGCACGGACACGATCGTGCCTTGCATCTCGGCGTTCAGCGCCTTCGCGCCATCGGGCCTCGAGCCATGCATCTCATCGTGGTGCCGCTCGTCATTCCGAGTCTTTCCGTAAGCCAGAACGGCCAGGGGATCGCCGGGATCGACCCTGGCGCCCGCCTGGCCCGTCGCTTGCTGTCGGGCAGAATCCTCGAAGAAACGACTGCGGGCGGGCTCGCTGACGACCAGTGCCTCCATGTTCTCGTCGACGAACCGAGTGTGGACATCCCATGCAGCCACCTGCGGGTGGCCGAGCAGGGCCTGCAGGAATCCGATATTGGTTTCGATCCCTTCCACGCGGAAATCGCGTAACGCCCGAGAGGCGCGCTGGAGCGCCCCCTCGAAGGTCCCGCCTGCTGCGTGGCAGATTACTTTCGCCAGGAGCGAATCGAAGGACGGGTTGGACCGGTAGCCCGCGTAGCCGAACGTGTCGACACGAATCCCGCGACCCGATGGCAAGTCGAATGCCGACAGCAAGCCGGCGGAGGGCTTCGCGACTCCGTCCGGGCCCATCGTTTCCATGTTGACCCGCACTTGAATCGCCGTGCCTCGCGGTGACGGGATGTCGTCTTGCGACGCGCCAAGCTGGTCCAGCAGCTCTCCTCTCGCGAGGCGAAGCTGCAACTGCACGAGATCGATCCCGGTCACCTCCTCCGTGACAGTATGCTCGACCTGTAGCCGGGCGTTTGCCTCGATGAAGTAGAACCGGCATCCCTCGACGAGGAACTCGAAGGTTCCCAGGTTGCGATAGCGCGAAGCTCTCGCGAGCTGGGCCGCCGCATCGGCAATCCCCTTTCGGACCGCAGGGGGAAGTTCCGGAGCTGGAGCGACCTCGACTACTTTCTGGTGACGCCTCTGAAGCGAACAGTCCCGGTCGCCGATACAGGCCACCGAGCCGCCTGCATCCGCGGCAATCTGGACTTCGACGTGGCGGGCGCGTCGAACGAGCTGCTCGACGAAGACCTCCGGCACGCCGAAGGCGGCCCTCGCCTCGGAGCGTGCCCGTTCGTACGCTCCATTCAGTTCGCTTGGACCCTCTACAATTCGAATGCCCCGACCACCTCCGCCCGCAACCGCCTTCACGAGCATGGCCGAACCGGACGGCAGAGCGGCAAGAAACTGCCGTGCTTGCTCGAGCGTGACGGGTTCGGAAATACCGGTTACGACAGGTACGCCGAGATCCTCCGCCAGCTTGCGAGCCCGTGCCTTGTCGCCGAACAGCTCGAGCGAGGCCGGCGTCGGGCCAACGAACGAGAGCCCCTCGTCCGCGCAACGACGCGCGAACGAAGCGTTCTCGCTGAGAAATCCATAGCCGGGATGAACCGCGTCGCATTCTCGATCCTTCGCCAACTCGAGGATTCGCTCGATATCCAGGTAAGCGCTCGGACCATTGCCGTTGAGAGCAGCTGACTCGTCCGTGCGACGGACGTGAAGGGATCTGGCATCGTCCTCGGAATATACGGAAACCGTGTCGATCCCCAGATCCGAGGCCGCCGAAGCGACGCGGATGGCGACTTCGCCCCGATTCGCTACAAGCAGCTTCATTTGCCCTTCACCTCCGGCGACCGAGGCTTCGTGCCGATTACGCCTTCTCGCTGCAGGTCGGCGATTTCGGCATCGTCGAGACCCAGGATCCCACCTAGTACTTCACTATTGTGCTGGCCGAGGGTCGGCGCGGGCCATTCGATCTCGAGAGGCTCGCCATTCAGTCGATACGGCGCGACGGCAAGCGGCAGTTCGCCAACATGCTGACGTTCCACCAGCCTCCAGAAGTGACGGGCATTCAGATGAGGGTCGTGCCGAGACTCCCCCGAGCGATTGACGGCTCCGGCAGGCACTCCGACTGCTTGCAACTCCTCCATCGCGGCGTCGGCGCAACGATCCCCGGTCCACGCGGACACTGCATCATCGAGTTGGTCGTTGCGGGCCAGCCGGTCGTCGAGCGAGCCGAAGCTTGCAAGCGAATCTCCGATCAGGCTGCGAATCCCCTCCCACTGCACCTCGTCCTGAACTTGGATGACGATCCACCTCCCGTCCCGGCACGGATAGGAGCCGTGAGGGGCGAAGTGCCTTGATCGGTTGCCAAGACGGGGCGGAGCCGAACCGGTCAGGGCTTGTTCGGTGATACCGTGCGCTCCCAGCGGAAACAGGCACTCGGAGTGCGACAGATCCAAGAACTGCCCCTTGCCGGTCCGCTTGAGGTGCCGCAGCGCTACAAGCAGCGCGGCAACTCCGTTCAGTCCGGCAACAGCGTCACCGAGAGCGATATGCACCATTGTCGGCGGCCAGTCGGGATGGCCGGACAGGTGCGGAAGGCCCGCCGCCTGTTCGGTCGTCGAGCCGTACGCGCGATAGCGCCGCCACGGTCCGGTACTTCCGAAACCGGGCATCGAGAGCATGACGATGTCGGCCTTGGCCTGCTTGAACACCTCGTATCCAAGATTCAGCTTCGGGAGCACGCTCCCAGCGAAGTTCTCAACGACAGCGTCGGAAATCGAGACCAGACGCAGCAGCAGGTCGTGCCCCCTCTCGCAGCTTAGGTCAAGCGTCACGTCCAGCTTGTTGCGATTCATGCAGTTGAACGGGGGATTCTTCTCGGCCCCGTTGTCGTCGATCCAGCTCTGGCTGGCCTCCCAACCGCGAAACCAATCGAACCGGATGCAGGACTCGACCTTGATGACTTCCGCGCCCATGTCGGCCAGATGGCGGGTTGCGAGGGGACCGGCCCAGCCCATGGAAAGGTCAACGATGCGGCAGCCGCTTAGGAAGCCGGCCCTTTTCATCGGGAGACTCCCGCCGCCGAGAATGCCGAATCCGTATCCGCCCCCAGTCGAGACACAGTACCGCCCGCAATTGCCGGTGCACCGTATAGACGGAACGGAGTTACCGGTAGCGGGAAAGCACCCAGATCCGGATGGGTAACGTCGGCGAACGCTCCTCTCGCGACGTACTGATCGACTTCGAACAGCTGCTCCATCGTCGGGACGAGACTGAGGGGAATCCTTGCTTCCTGCCCCCTCCGCACGAGATCCGCGGCGGACCGGTCTTCCACTGCCGAGGCGATTAGCCGGTCAAGCTGTTCTGCATCCTTGAACCGGGCTTCGCTTGCCCAGTATTTTTCGATCTCGGTCAACTGTTCGAGTCCAAGCAGGCGGCAGAGGCTGCCCCACTGGCTGGGAGTCAAGACCGTGACTCCGAGCCAGCCATCACGACACGGGTAGATGCCTAGCGGATAGGTTGTCCGGAAACGGTTGACTCCGGTCCGAGTCCGAGTCGGCAGGCTGCAATGGACCCGCACGGCCTCGATTTCGGTGAAGCAGACGCTCGCCTCGTAGATGGAGACGTCAAGATGTCCGGCGCCGGCTGCATTCCCCAGTTCGCGAGCCAGAACCTGCCCAGTCGCGCCGACAAAGGCTGTCAGCCCGCCGACAATCTGGGCATGGTAACCGCCCGGAATCAAAGGAGCTTCCCCCGCGTTGCCGAGCCAGTCGATCTGGCTGGTCAGAGCGAGGCAGACTCCGTCGGAACCCGCGAAGTCCCTGTACGGACCGTCCTGGCCGAACCAAGTGATGGAGAGCAGCACTCCATCGGGAGCCACCGCAGAGAGCGCCTCGAGGTCAAGCGGCCGGTCGTCGCCGACTCGGTCGTCGATAACCAAGGAAGCGCCTCGGGCCAGCTTCATCATCTGCGAGCGGTCTTCGCAAACTACGCTGCGCTTGTTCGTGCTGAGGTAAGCGTGCATCCCGCTCGCCTCGGGAGCGTCGACTCCGGGAGCGAACGGAGGAACGCGGCGCGTCGCAAACCCCTCTCGGGGTTCGACGAGCAGCACGTCGGCCCCGTGATCGGCGAAGAGCTTGCCGCAGTACCCTGCTGCAATGCTTCCGCAGATGTCGAGCACTCTGATGCCCTCGAGTGCTCCGGTGTAGGTCGTCGGCTGCAAGGGAAGTAGTCTGACGATTCCTTCGGGAGGATTTCAACTATGATAAGTGCCCGCCGAGTCGGCCGCCGCCAGGCAAGCCGAAGCCTGTGCTCTCGCACGGGCCTTGCCTGTCGAACCGGGGGAGTCCAGCTTCCCGCACAATGAGCAACGCCCCTGACACCACTCGCGAATCGTCAGGCTACAGGACCCCCTGGGGGCTGATCCTCCTTCTGCTTGCGGTTACGACGACCAGCTATGTCGACCGCATCGCGATCTCCGTCCTCGCTCCTACGCTCAGGGACGAATTCGGGATGTCGAATAGCGAGTACGCGCTGGTCGTCAACTTCTTCATGGTCACTTACATGATCATGTACAGCGTCGGAGGCCGGCTGGCAGACCTGCTGGGATTTCGGCGGGCGCTCTCTCTGTACATCGTTTGGTGGTCGATCTCAGGGACTCTGCATGCGCTCTCGGCAGGCTTCCGGTCGCTCGCCGCGAACCGCTTCCTACTGGCTATCGGCCAAGGAGGGGTGTGGCCTGCATCCGTGAAGGCGGTAGCCCATGATGTACGGGGACCGGTTCGATCGCTCGCTGTCGGGATCGTCAACTTCGGGAGCAGCCTAGGATCCGCCCTCTCGGTGCCGATTGTCGGCTGGCTGGCAGTGACTTGGGGCTGGCGAACTGCGTTCGCCGTCACTGGCCTGATGGGCCTGCTGCTCGTGCCGATCTGGCTGTCCGTCACCAGCAAGGAAGCGAGGGCGCAGCCAGAGGAAGACAAAGCAAGGCAGACTCCATGGGTGAAGGTGATCCGGTACCGGCAAGCCTGGTCCGTGTTCATGGGCCGCATGATCAGCGCCGGGGCATGGGGCTTCTACGCCTTCTGGATTCCGGAGTACCTAGCACGAGAGAGGGGCCTGAACCTCGCGGAGATCGGCCTCACCGCCTGGGTCCCGTTCGTCGCCTCGGGCCTGGGAGATTTGAGCGGCTCGGGCGCAGCGTCCTGGCTGGTGGCCCGCGGCTGGTCGATCAATCGCGCTCGAAAGACCGTCCTCTGCGTAGCCGCGGGGGCCGCGCTGGCGGGAATCGGCACCGCCTACGCGCCAGCCGTCTGGTCGGCGATGGTGTGCATTAGCGTCGGTGCGCTGGGATTCAAGATCGTGTCCGTCAACTTGCTCAACATGCCCGCTGACTTCTTCCCTCCCTCGTATGTAGGCACGGCATTCGGGTTTTCCGGAACGGGAGGAAGCGCCGGCATAGTCCTGACGAATGTCCTGATTGGATGGGTGCTGGACACCACAGGAAGCTACTGGGCGGTGCTTATGGGAGTGAGTTCGTTGACGCCCCTCGCCGTGGTGGTGACACTCCTCCTCTCCGGACGCATCGAACGCGTAAAGGGAGTTGCTGAGAGCTGAGTGATGTCACATGCCATGCCCGCCGCCATCGTGGGCGGTCACTTGGCATACCCGTGTCAGAATTCGCTGCCAGCAACCTGGCAAGAGGGATTCATTACCCCAGGATCCCGCTAGCGTGCATAGCGCCGAAATCCACGGAGTCGAGCCAGTCACTGACTGCCGGATTCTCGCTAGCTGGGACGATGCTCGTAGCCCCTTCTTCATCCTTGGAGAAGCAGAGTAGCTGCGATGGCTTTGCAAGCCTCGCAACGAGAGGAGAATGCGTCGTCAACAGGACCTGGGCGTCGTAGACGGAAGAAAGCGACTGCAGGACTGTCTCGATGGCATAAGGGTGAATCCCATGTTCCGGTTCCTCGATCAAGTACGTGGCATGGCCATCACCTGAATATGCAATTAGCGTCAGGGCCAGGACGCGCATTGTGCCATCAGAGACCAACCAGGACGGGACGTCCAGGCCGTTTTGACCTCGGACAACCAAATACCGCCCCTGAGTTTCCGAGTGTTCTCTCGTCGTAATATCGACGATGTCGGGCACCGCCTGGCGGATATGCTCGACCCAGTCACGATGCCGCGGTCGGTCATCCGCCTGCAAACGGTGAACGCCGTCAGCCACATCTTCCATCGTCGGCCGAAAGGACTCCAGCACACGCAGCTGGCCGTAGCGACCGGACGATGAGGGTCCCGTCGGATGGCGTCTGAACCTGTTGCGGAACCAAGTGGCCACAGGAAACTGCCGTTCGTTCGCCGGCAGGCTGCCGAAGGCCGATCGTTCAGGCCGAATCAGGAACCGATACCGACCTGCTGATGTCTCGGACTGATAGGAAACCTGTTCCAGACCTTTGCCCGCCCTCTCCACAATGTGTCGCCATGGGCGACGTTCGCCGTCCGCAGAGGTCGGCGCGACCTTCGGATCCTTCTCGGCCTCGATCAAAGGAGGTGCTTGCGAAGCGATCCCCGAATGGCCTCCAACGCGCTGGGAATCATCGAGCGAGAAAACTTCCTTGACGAACCGTGGAGAATCAGAGACGTCGATTTCGACCTCGTATCGACAGGTTGAGGCGCCATGACCGAGACTGCCTCTGGTGGCCCCAGGGATCGGAACCTCTACAGCCAGCGCAATCCGCCCCCCTTTGCGCATCCACGTCAGTCCGTGAGCGTCGCCCATTCGCGATCTCTGGACCCGGCGATCGAAGTCTCGCTTCATCGCCGACCCCAGTGCGTTTTCGAGCGTAGGGGACGCGACTATGTCACCAACCATGGCAATTGCATCGAACAGAGTCGACTTCCCGCTCCCGTTCGGACCGACCAAAACCTGGAAGCCCCCGAGCTCCACATCGACATCACGAAGCGATCGGTACCCGCTGACCTGCAAGCGAAGTCGCGGCCCGGAACGCTCACTCGTGTTCAAGTCGCCCATCTTGGTGATTCTGCCTTCCGGCGTGCTCTTCACATTTAGCCGCACTGTAGCACCCAATGCCAAGACCCGTATTGCTTGGCGAGTCCGAAGAACCCCGGGATCGCTTCGAAATTCAGCCGGACATGGAACTAGAAGCCGACTCGGCAGATCCGGTTGGCAAGGTGAATGCCAACGCGCGAGGGTTGCGGCCCGCCGGATGACCAACTCGACGGCCCAAACGACGATACGCGCCTCTTGGGGCGAGAGCCAGCTTCGGGCTCGCAACGCTCAACTAGTCTTCCCTTCTCGGTGTGCCCCCCAGCCAATCCGTCATCGCCGCCCTGCGACGGAGCCGATCGCGCTCACGTGCTGCGTTGAGTGACTGGAGCGCGGCGAGGTTGGACTACGGAATGAGGAAGTAGCGTACTCAGTCGCCAACCAATGACTCGGCAACCGGCTCCTCGAGCATGGCTTAACCGGACCGCCCTGTGCTGCCAATCGGACTCTCGGTGGCTGACTCGCCCACTCACTCGGTCACGATCACCGTCAGGGGATTCAAGGGCAGCTCGGTCGGCTTCGCGTCAGAATGCCGTCTGGCCTAGGCCCGTCGAGCTGACTCAGCGGCGGGCGTGTCCACGGACAGCGTCGCTGAACCGAACGACCAATACCTTCGGCTGGCTCGGCGGCGAGCTACGGCGCGCACGCGTTGGCGGCGTACCGGCGAATCGTGCGCAACATGGCGTGAAGGCCGTTCCCGCGGGTCGGGCTGAGGTGCTCCGTCAGGCCGATCTCATCAATGAATCCGTGCCCCGCATCGAAGATGGTCCTTGGGGCGAACCCGGAGTACGCCCGCAGGAGCACCGCAATTAGCCCCGACACGATGGCAGCGTCGCTCGTTGCCTCGAAGTAGAGCTTGCCGTCCCGCTGATGGGCGTGAAACCAAACTTGGGCCTGGCACCCCTTTACTTTGTAAGCGTCTGTCTGGAACTCAGGAGGAAAGTTAGGCAGCTTTCGCCCTAGGTCGATGAGATGCTGGTACCGGTCCATCCAGTCATCGAGGAATTCGAACTCGTCGACGATCTCACGGTGAATCTCTTGTATGGACTGGCTGGTCAACCCGTGAGCCCCACCTTCGGATTCTACCCGCTTCGCAGCCGTCGTGTCTCTGAATCCACATTCTGCGCGAGGATGCCGATACGAGGGCGACCCGCCGGCCAGCCGGTCGCGGGCACGGCAAGCGAACCGATGACCTCCCCGGATATTGCCAACTGCGCCCGACGATGCCAAAGTGTTCTTGTGCGGGCGACTCTTTACTTCCTCGCGGCGGGACTACTGGTTCAGGCACACGCTTCGGACCTGCAGCGCGTGCGCTTCAACAACCCCGGACTCGAAGTGGACCTTGGCGTAGGCCTGTGGGCGTGGCCGCTGCCAATGGACTACGACGAGGATGGCGATCTCGACCTGGTGGTTTCGAGCGGGGGCCGGCCATACGAGGGCACCTACTTCTTCGAGAATCCGTCCGGTCCCGACGCGACTGATCCCATGCCCGTGTTCCGACCGGGTGTCAAGATCGCCGAGTATCGAACGAACGCTCAGATTTCGCACATCGAGGGACGCCCGTCCGTGGTAACCACACCGGAAGAGCGCCACGACACGTTCCGGCAGCACGGCTTCGCCAAGCCAACGAGCCTGGGCTTGGATACGGAGAAGGTCTATTCGTCGAAGGGACGCATCCGAGCGAAGCAGTGGAGGCTGGCCGACTGGGAGGGCGACGGCGACCTCGATCTGCTCGTTGGTGTCGGAGACTGGGGGGACTACGGCTGGGACGACGCATATGACAGCGAGGGCCGGTGGACGAACGGACCGCTGCACGGATTCGTCTATCTCGCTTTGAGGCAAGCGGACGGGAGCTTTGGCGAGCCGGAGAAGCTGCTGGCCGACGGCATGCCGGTCGACGTCTACGGAATGCCGAGTCCCAGCCTGGCTGACTTTGACTCCGACGGTGATCTCGACCTGATTTGCGGCGAGTTCCTAGACGGGTTCACCTACTTCGAGAACACTGGCACCAGACAGCGCCCCGTCCTTGCCGAAGGCAAGCGCCTCGGGACCGACGGACGACCGCTGAAGATGGATCTGCAGATGATCACGCCGACGTCTGTGGACTGGGACAGGGACGGCGACATCGACTTGATCGTGGGTGACGAAGACGGCAGGGTCGCGTTCATCGAGAACCTCGGTGCCATCGCCGACGGAGTGCCTCAGTTTGCGCAGCCGAGGTACTTCCGCCAGATCGCCGAGTTCGTCAAGTTCGGCGCATTGGTCACGCCGCAGGCAGCGGACTGGGACGGGGACGGTGACGAAGACATCCTGGCTGGTAACACGGCCGGATTGATTGGCCTCATCGAAAACCTTGGCGGCACCCCTCCGCAGTTCGCGGCGGCCGAGTTGTTACAGGCCGGCGGCGAGACGATTCGGCTTCAGGCGGGCCCCAACGGATCGATCCAGGGTCCGTGCGAAGCCAAGTGGGGCTATTCGACCATCGGCGTCGCCGACTGGGATGGCGACGGCCTTCTGGACATCTTGGCAAATTCAATCTGGGGTCGGATCGTCTGGTACCGAAACATCGGGTCAAAGGAATCGCCCCGCTTGGAAGCAGCACGTGCCGTGCGCATCGACTGGCGGGATCGCCCGCGGGCACCGGCTTGGAACTGGTGGGTTCCGGGGCATCAGGAAATGGTCAGCCAGTGGCGGACCCGGCCCGTCCCGGTCGATTGGAATCGCGACGGACTGATGGATCTCGTCATGCTCGACCACGAGGGCTACCTAGCGCTGTTCCGAAGAATCCGAGGCGACCGCGGGCCGATCCTGCTGCCAGGGGAGCGAATATTCGAATCGAAGCCAGCTTCCGCGTTCGATAACAAGCACAACCCACTCAATGACGTCCCGGGCCTCCTCCGTCTGAATGCCAGGCGGGCCGGCGGCAGCGGCCGACGAAAAATAGATCTCGTGGACTGGAACGGCGACGGCAGGCTGGACTTGCTTGTCAACAGCACAAGCGTGGACTTGCTGCTCAATCGGGGTCTCGAGAACGGCAGGACGATCTTCTCGCAGGACGGGCCGCTCTCGGGAACCAAGCTTGGAGGGCACACCACGAGCCCGACCACGGTAGATTGGGACGGAGACGGAAAGCGGGAGTTGCTGTTCGGGGCCGAGGACGGCTTCCTTTACTGGTCGGGCTCCGACTGACCGATGGCCCGGGCCGAACCTGCCGGGAAATGAATCGCGGAAGATAGGGGGATGCCTGTCTCGCGGCAGGATCCTCGAAAGCAAGACGGATGCTCTTTCTTGACCGCCTTCGCGAGACTTGCCGGAAGCTCGCTGCCAAGACCGCGATTGATTTCCGGCGGGAGCTGGGCAGCGAGCAGCTCAGCTACGAGGAATTGCATGAGGGCACGTCCAGGACAGCGGGATGGCTGATCGAGCAAGGGGTCCGAGCCGGCGACCGCGTTGCTATATGCCTGCCGAAGAGCGTCGCGAGCATCGAGCTGCATCTGGCGGCTTGCAGCATCGGTGCCGTGTCAATGCCGGTCAACCCCGGATACTCGCCAGCTGAAATCGACTATCTCCTGCGAGACTCCGAGGCCCGGTTGCTCGTGACGGACCCGGGCTCTTGCGGAGACGCGACAGCCGACCCTTGTTACACCGACTCTGGCGCAAGGGTTGTCGAGATTGACGGGCGCCGGTTTTCCGATCTTCTTCCGAACCAAGGCCTGGATCTTGCAGACATCGAGATTGCCCCCGACCAGACCGCGCTCATGCTCTACACCAGCGGTACAACAGGCCGGCCCAAGGGGGCGTGCATGTCGCACGAGAGCCTGACGGCCAACATGGACATGCTGGGCGAGGCCTGGCAATGGTCCGGGGACGATGTCCTGCTTCACGCGCTTCCCGTCTTTCACGTGCATGGCTTGCTGGTCGCCTTGCACGGCGCCCTGCATGCCGGGGCGACCAGCATCGTTCACGCCTCGTTCGACGCGCGGAAAGTCCTACAAGCCCTCCGCGGCGGCGAATGCACGGTCTTCATGGCGGTCCCGACGATGTATCGCCGCATCCTGACCCTACTGGGCGACGAGGTCGTGGACGTCCGGCACATGCGATTGCTTACTTCCGGATCGGACCGCTTGCCCGTAGATGCGTTTGGACGGATCGAAGAGCAGTTGGGAAAGCGTGTGGTGGAGCGATACGGAATGACCGAGACCGGCATCATGCTGTCGAATCCCCTGGACGGCAAGCGAGTGGCCGGCCAGGTCGGGATTCCGTTGCCGGGAGTCCAGATGCGCGTCGTCGATCCGCAGACTGGAGCCGCATCGGACGAAGGATCGGTAGGCGAACTGCAAACACGAGGTCCGCACGTCTTCTCCGGCTACTGGAAGGATCCCGAAAAGACCGAGGGGGCGTTCACGAACGACGGGTGGTTCCGCACAGGAGACCTAGGCCTCAGGGACCGAAACGGACGATACGAACTCAAGGGCCGCGGCACGGATCTTATCATTAGCGGTGGCTTCAACGTGTATCCCTCGGAGGTCGAGCACACGCTCTCCGCACATCCTGACGTGGAGCAATGCGCCGTGGTCGGGGTGCCCGATTCCGAATGGGGGGAGTCCGTGACGGCAATTGTCGTGCGCCGATCCGGGGAGGCCAGCGAATCCAAGCTGATCGGGCACTGCCGACGGTTCCTCGCCGGCTACAAGACGCCGAAGCGAGTCGTATTCGTCGACGCGCTCCCGCGCAATGCGATGGGGAAAGTCCAGAAGAAGATTCTGCGGAACTCGATAGGTCCATCGCTCGACCGATAGGGCGCAAGAACGGAATCGACACGAACTCGGTCTCGTTCCGCTCGGCAGCGGATCTTGGCAAGTGGGGTTCCGTCGAGGCGTGCGATGGTCCGGAGAATCAAAGTGATAATCTGAAACACAGGCTCGCGTTGCATTCGCGAGCACCTCCCCCCGAAAGTTTGAATCATGGCCAGAGTGGTGACATTCGGCGAGATCATGTTGCGTCTCGCTCCCCCCAACCTTGAGCGACCCTTGCAGTCGCCGGCGTTCGTCGCGACGTTTGGAGGCGGCGAAGCCAATGTCGCTGTCTCGACGGCGAATTTCGGGATACCCAGTTCCTTCGTCACGGCGTTTCCCGATGACAACTTCCTAGCGGACAGCTGCATCGCTCAACTGCAGAGCTTCGGAATCGATTGCAGTCGGATCGTGCGCAAGCCCGGACGCGTTGCCATCTACTTCCTCGAGACCGGAGCCAATCAGCGGCCTTCAAAGGTGCTATACGACCGAGCGGATAGCTCTATCGCTCTCTCCGAGCCGGGAGACTTCGATTGGGACGCCGTGTTCGAGGGAGCCACTTGGTTCCACATCACCGGCATCACCCCGGCCCTCGGCCAGGGCTGCGCCGACTTGTCGCTGGAAGCCGTCCGAGCGGCCAAGGAAAGAGGCCTTACGGTTTCGTGTGACTACAACTTCCGCAAGAAGCTCTGGAACTACGGCAAGACTGCTCCCGAAGTCATGGGCGATATCGTGAAGCATGTCGACGTGGGCATAGCCAACGAAGAGGATTGCCAGAAGTCGCTTGGCATCTCTGTCGAGGATGTGGACGTTGAATCGGGCAGCCTTGATGTCGGCCGCTACGAGCAGCTGGCATTGAAGATGCTCGCCGAGTTCCCGAATCTCAAGATGCAGGCGATCACGCTACGGGAATCCGTTTCCGCGTCTCACAACGGCTGGTCGGCGTGCCTGCACAACGGAACGGACTTTCATCTGAGCCACAAGTACCAGATCACCCACATCGTCGATCGGGTGGGCGGAGGAGATTCGTTCTCCGGCGGATTGATCGGGGGCTTGTACCTGTATCCGGACGATCCACGCCAAGCCTTGGAATTCGCCGTCGCGGCGTCTTGCCTGAAGCACTCAGTGCCGGGGGATTTCAACCGCTTCTCCGCCAAGGAAGTGATGGCGCTGATTAAGGGCGGCGGGTCGGGACGCGTCGAGCGGTAGGGGCCCGCGGCGGGCCAGCAGAATCTCAGGAAGATCGGCTGCCGGTCATTGACTGCTTGCAGCTAAGCACCGGCATTCTGGTCGGGCGACAGCAAGGGCGAATCGCAAGTCAATAGCAGACAAGCGGGTCGATCTTTCTTGAATGGGTCCTCGTCTGCGTCCCAACCAAGCTCATCCCAGCAGATGCAGACGAAATTGGTCCGGATCGACGAACTCCGCAAGGGCCATCTAGAGCCATCGGACATCGAGGCCGTGCTGCAACGGTGCGTCAGCCGCGACGGACATAGCGGAGCCCTCGGCGGTTTCATCGGGCAGGGTGCATATAGGGACTGCAAAATCAGCGCGCAAGAGCCCACTTGCAAAACGAGCAGCGCTTTGAACAACTCCACACGAAGAGTGACTGCTCGTGGTGCGAGCGGAACCGTTCGCCGTAGGCACCTGCAGGCGTGTCCGGGCGAATCCCAGACGCCGGAATCGAGGAGGGCACACGACTTCGGCAAGCGCCGGCTAGGAATCGCCAATCACTGTCTCGAGTAGTTCGTCAATCAGGGCCCTCAGACCGGATTCAATTGTTCCGGTGGGGTCTGCGCCGTAGGCAGTGCCAATGCAATCATCGCTTTGCATTTCGCGCAGCTTTCGAATCGGCTTGATGGCGGCTGGGAAAGCCGACCCGCAGGCCAAAGGGTCTACAGCAGTGTCGCGCACGCCCTAGGAGCAATCCGTGCATCCGGAAGAGGCTGCTATTCCAGATAGCTGTAGCGGTCCTCAAGGCCGAGCGCCTCAATCGCTTCAGGACTGGGCTCAGGCGTCATGTCGCGCTCTGAGAAGTACTTCGCGTTATCCCACTTCATCGCGCCGCCAACTTCCCTTGGGTCCTCCGTTTCCTGGAGGTACTGCTGCAGTTGGGATGCAAGCTGCGCCTTCACCGATGCATAAGAGGCGTCCTGCGCGAGGTTGTTCATCTGGTGCGGATCGTCGGCCAAGTCGTAGAGCTCTTCCGCAGTCCGCTTCGAGAAGGCGAGGTCGAACATCGAACGAAACTCTGGATCGTCTGGTCGCCGCAACAGGAACATCTTCGTCGGTGAGGGATAGTGCAACATGTGGGCGTCCACATCGCCGTAGAGCGGCGGATCCCCGGCAGGCCAAAGGTCCGGGGCGTAGTTGCGGATGTAGAGATAGTCGCGCGTCCGCAAGGCCCTGGCGGGATACCCCGGTCCGCCCCTCCTAACGAAGGCGTGCCTCTCTCGGGCGGTCACGACAAACGACCGCTCGGGGTCCACGACCCCGGCCCGATCCGACGTGAGGATGGGCACGAGACTCTTCGCAGTCACATCCTGAGGAATAGCCAGACCTGCCAATTCAAGGATCGTCGGCGCAAAATCGGCCAGGCTCACAAAATCCCCGATAACGCGACCGCCTGGAAACCGTCCCGGAAGCGAAATGATCAGCGGCAGGCGCGTGCCAGCGTCGTACAGGTTCGCCAGTCCTCGAGGCATTTGCCAGCCGTTGTCGCTAGCGACGATGACGGCGGTGTCCTGCGTCGCCCCGAATTCGGAGAGAAGTGCCAAGTGCCCTCCCACCTCCGTATCGAAGTGCTCGATCTCGGCGTAGTAGTCGGAAATGTCTGCCCGGACCGAAGGGGCGTCCGGCAGATAGGGTGGCACCTGGATCGAATCCAGGGCGATTCCCGCCTTCTGTCCGCCCTCCCTTCGGTAGGGTCTATGCGGGTCCCGCGAGCTGAACCAGTAGCAGAAAGGCTGGCCGCGCTCGCGCTCGTTGTAGAACTCCTCGAACGAACCGTACATTTCGCCGCCCGGATTCCGAGCCCATCCACCGGCTTCGTAGTTGCCGGGCCCCCATCCCTTGCCTTCGTATCCGACGAGATAGCCGGCTTGCTCGAGCAGGTCCGTATATACCGTGAATCGATTCGGCAGGGTCCCCCACAAGTTCGCGCCCTCTTCCAGTCTCCAGATGTCCTGACCGGTCAACATGGCGGCGCGAGCCGGAGTGCATGAAGGCGCAGGGCAGAAGGCATGGGTGAATCGCACGCCTTCTTCCGCCACTTTGTCGATATTCGGTGTCCGTACTGTTGGGTCTCCGTAGCATCCGACGTGATCCCAAGAGTGGTTGTCGGACATCAGGATCAGGATGTTGGGTCGGACCAGATCCTCGCTCGGAGCGCATCCAGCCAAGCCAACCAATCCCACCACGCACGCAAGCAAGTGCACGCCCTTGGTCCGACCGAGACCCGACGCCAGCGCGTCCGGCATCCGCTCTGTCGGGCGCCACGTCCGGAAGCGGCCGTCAAGATTGGCATCAGCCGGACTGCACAGAGCCGGTTCCGATGGCGCGGCCGCTCGCCTGCGTACAACCTGTCGGCGGGTGCCAAGCAACAAGTTCATGGATGCTCGCATAAGCGCACCAATCATATTGCATCGCTTCAGCGCAGGCCGACCCAAGCCCATCGGTCGGGATCCCTGCTTCTGGCGTTGCGGAGATCGCGATGATGGGCACACGAAGCGCATCCCTGAGTCGGGTTCGTCGACCGGCTGGAGTTCCGGCCGCGATTCCCCGCTCTGACGCACCGCCAGCTTCCAAAACCCGCCGAACCAATTCGCAAGGCTGACGGCAATCAAGCTGACGCAGCCGAAGATGTAAAGAGCAATCTGCACGACCTCCCGAGACGCTTCTCGCATCCAATCGACGATCAATTCCGACACCTCAGCCGCAAGAACGATTCGGCAGGCCCCAAGTCCTCGTGAGGAGAGCGGGGTGACCTCGGCTGAATCAGCGCTCAACCGTGCACGACACCATGCTTGCGTGAGCTCCGTCTGATGGCCTGAGGACCATTCCACGACCAAGCTGCGAGCCCGAGGCGGCAGTTTTCCGCTAAAAGCACCAAGTCTTCAACACCAAACTGCGCTTCCCATCCTCCGTACTCGGCATGGGAATGTGGCGGCTCGTGATCCACGAAGAACATCCTGATTGCGATTCCGTAGAATCTGAAACCGCAGGCCTTCTCGTCCGGGACCTCTGATCCATGGAATGACTCGGGCACGGAGCTCCCGGTGAGACGCTGGCAAATTGCGTCCGGACAAACGTCAAGGGTCTCGCACCAAGCTATGGCGGCGCATGCCCCGATTCGGCTCGTCTCGCTCGCAGGTTCCAGATGCTGCTCCCGCATTGCAACCAGGAACCAACGCGCTCCGAACGACTTGCTGCAAGCAATGAGCCGCGGTTCTTCGAACGCAATCAGTGAGTTGTTCCGGACGGACTGGTTGTCGCATACGTTGGCCTTGCCCGCGGTCCGGCACCAAAGGCCCCCTCGTGCCTAGGAATCTTTGGGACCTTTCCTTGGTCCTCGCCAGATTAGCCGCTCGGCCGGCCGAGCGCGATAAACTCATCCCCGGTTTCCAGAGCCCACTTGCGGAGGGCCTCCAGCAGCCGGTCGAAGTCGGCTTTGTGATCGGCGTTTTCCGCAAGGTTTGCCATCTCGTGGGGATCTGTCCCCATGTCATAGAACTCAAATTGCAGGGGCTTTCCACCAAGACGCATCGGATCTTGCTCGCGAATGATCTCGTACTGTCGGGGAAAGCGATGCTTCCGGGCAATGGTGTCGTCCCACGCACGGTTTCGCCAGCGATCCCACTGGTGAATATCAGAATTGACATCACGGGGCTGGTCGAGGTTTTCCCGATAGATCAAATGGAAGCGCCCGTCAAAGACACTGCGCTCCTGCATTCCGTGATCTCGGTCCCCTCGCCCTACAGAGCCCGCAGGAAAGAAGATGTAATCGTGATGGATCTCTCCGAAGACATATTCGTGTCCCTGGGCTCCCCCCTTGCCACCGAGAATCGATAGCAGCGATAGCCCGTGTTCCAGATCCGGCCGTTCCAGACCGAGGTATTCCAGAATGGTCGGCATAATGTCGATCTCGCTGACTAGGTCGTCACTCACAGCGCCCGTCCTGATTCCAGGCCCTTTGATCGCCATCGGTACGCGTAGCCCGAAATCGTAGAGGGTCATCTTCCCCCGCTGGAAGGCCGGGCCGTGGTCTCCGAGGAAAATGACGAGGGTGTCGTTCGAGCATCCGGTTTCATCGAGGGCTGCTAGCGCTTCGCCCACAAGTGAATCGGCGCACTCAATGTAGTCGAGATACTCCGCCCAGTCCTTACGAACCACCGGCGTATCCGGCAGAAACGGCGGGATCTCGACTTCGGAGGGGTCGACCGTAATGGGCTCCTTGTCGCTGTTTCGGAACGGCCGGTGAGGCTGCTCGATGTTGTACAAGAGGAACCATGGCGCACCCTTCGCCTGCGCATTCCTGATGAATTCTACGGCTAGATCTTTGTTCGGGTTGCCGATGAAGCCGCAATGGTCTTGGTGGGGGTTACGTATCCATTCGTCGAACGGAAACTTCTGGTTAGGTGAGACGTGGAGCTTCATGGATACGCCCGTGTAGTAGCCGGCGTCACGAAGACCCTCGATTAACGTCGGAACGGAGTCGTGAATCCGCGCACGGTTGTAAACCGGGTTATTCAACTGTTCCGGCGTAAGCTTTGAAGCAGGAACAAAGAAATTCTGGGTAAGGCTACGCAGGCCGTTCGTATGAGGGTACAGCCCCGTGTACAGCGCACCCTTAGACGGAGAGCAAACAGGATATGCGACGAATGCGTTCCTGAATAATACGCCTTGCCTAGCGATGGCGTCCATGTTGGGCGTCTGGAGTCCCTTGGTCCCCAGGGCGCCCATCTGCGCGCCTTGATCCTCTGTCAGAATCAAGAGCACGTTCCTTTGCCTCGTTGCGGTGGAGATCGTACGACAGCCGGCCCATGCTGTTGCGGTAGCTCCGCCCCAAGCACAGAGGCGCTCTAGGAACGTTCTCCTCGCTAGCTCCTTGTTGCAGGCTGACATCGGCGGTCTCCTCAGTTCCTATGGTGTTCTAGCCGATGCCTGTGTTCCAAATGATAATCATCCAATTTTGCCCTAGGGGGGGGGCGCCTGACCGACTCGCACAAGGCGCGGTAATTCGGGCCTTGAATACTCCCTAGCCAGCAAGGTCGGACAAATCAATCTCGCCGGCAGCGCCATCGGAATACCGCAGCCAGACTCGGAAGCCCAAGCGAGCTTCTACATGAGTGGGTCGAATTAGGTCCTCGGCTAGACTCTTCGACTTGGAATCGATCCTAGACATGTTCTGCAGACTCGCGGTCCCCACAACTCGGGCCCTCGTGGTCGTACCAATCCTCCCAATTTGCGGGCCGTGCTTGACCGCACTGATGCAGCCGCGACTCCGCAGGCCTGCCGAACTCCACTCGTCCGCTCGAAGCAAGCTAGTAGTCCGGATGCGCTATCCGTAAACGTGCATGAAGACCTGCTTCAGGTCCTGGAAGGCTTGCCGCTTCGCCTCGACGTTGTAGCCTCGCAGGAGGTAGGACGGATGGTAGGTCGGCATAACGCGAATGCCGCCCCACTCTTGCCACTTGCCTCGCAACCCGGTTATCCCTGTCGTCGGCTTTAGCAACGCCTTGGCAGCGGTTCCTCCCAGCACGCAGATCGCCTTGGGCTGGATGGCTTGAATCTGCCGCGCCATGAACTGTCCGCAGACTTCCATCTCGTCCATCTCGGGCGTTCGGTTCTTTGGCGGGCGGCACTTCACTACGTTGCAGATGTAGACGTCTGGCCGGCGAATGGGCAGGCCGATCTTCTCGCACGTGCCGTCGATCATGCGGGTGAGCAATTGCCCGGCCCGGCCCACGAATGGCAGGCCCTGCTCGTCCTCGTCAGCTCCGGGGCCTTCGCCCACGAACATAAGCCTGGCTTCAGGGTTGCCGCTTCCAAACACGATGTTCTTGCGGCCTTGGTGCAAGCGGCACCTCGTACAGTCCCCGATATCGTCCTGGATAACCTTCAAGGCGGTCACCGCTGGATCCTGCTCCGGCCCCGATTCCCGTTCAATCGGGTCGATGTAGAGCTCTTTGATGCCGAGGTCGCGATAAAACTCGAGATAGTCGCGAACCTGGCCGTTCGACATCGATACCTATGCTACCGTGCGCCGCTGGGCGGCCATTCGCGTTCGAACCTCGACCGCCAAATCCAGAATTCGTGCTGCCATTCTCGGCTTGGTCATTGGTTCCAGCCTGAACACCTCACCCGTTGCAGATAGCACGAGGCCCTGGTTCAGGTCGGTCTCGAATCCGGTATCTCCACCAACCGGATTGGCCACGACCAAGTCGCAGCCCTTCGACTCCAGCTTGCGGCGCGCGTTCGACTCCAGATCGTCCGTCTCCGCCGCGAAGCCGATCAGGAGGCGGTCGCCCTTGTTCTTGCCTACAGCTTGCAGGATGTCGGGGGTCTCTTCTAGCTCGAGCGATGGAACTCCGTCCCGTTTCTTCAGCTTCCGACGCGCAGGTGCAACGAGGCGGTAGTCTGCCACGGCGGCAGCCATGACCGCAACGGTAGCCTCGGAGAGGCGCGCAATCACGGCGTCGTGCATCTGCTGGGCGTCCTCCACGTCAACCCTCTCGCAGCCGTGCGGCGTTGGCAACGAGACCGGGCCGGCGATCAGAATCACGCGCGCACCGCGTCGGGCCGCCTCCCCTGCGAGCGCGAAGCCCATCCGGCCGCTGGAGCGATTCGACAGGTAGCGGACCGGGTCCAAGGCTTCCCTGGTCGGGCCCGCGGTGATCAGGACGCATTCCTCCTGAAGGTCACCGGCTACCTGGAAGGCGTCTCGGACAGCGGCAACAATCCGCTCAGGATCGGCAAGGCGGCCCGCGCCGACCGTCCCGCAAGCCAATTCACCGGATCCGGGCTCGACGATCCGGGCACCTCGGGCGCGAAGTAGCGCAAGGTTCTCCCGCGTTGCCGGATGCTCCCACATTCCAGTGTTCATGGCGGGGGCGAGTACGAGCGGACCTTCGAAGGCAAGATGCGCCGTGCTCAGGAAATCGTCGGCAAGTCCGAGGGCGAATTTTGCCATAACGTCCGCCGTCGCCGGTGCTACCAGCAGAAGGTCGGCGCGCCGCGCTACGTCGATATGTGCGATCGCGCTTTGCAGCGTGTCGTCGGCGGAAGCATCTGCGAACAGATCGGTGATCACCTTATTGCCGGTGAGCGATGCAAGGGTCAGCGGGGTAATGAACTTGGTAGAGGCCCGGGTCATCACGGCCTGAACGCTGCACCCTTCGGAGTGCAGGGCGCGCACCAGTTCCGCTGACTTGTAGGCAGCGATGCCGCCCGAAACACCCAGCAGGATTGATCTGCCCTCCAGCATTCGACCAGACCTATGATCCCAGTATAGTTGCGCTCCTTTGGGACCTTCCCTCGTATGCCTCGTCTTGATGGGATTGCGAGGAGTCGATCTGTCGGCAGATCTTCATCCGACCGCGCCATCTATTTGGGCCCGCGCGTTGAACGCCCAAGACGAGCCGCAAACGTCTCGCAGATTCCAGCGGACCGATCAAAAGCCCTTCCGATCAAGGCGTTTGGACGCGCGCCATGGGACGACGAGAGATAGTGGACTCGCGGGCAGGTCCCAAGTGCCGACAGCGGCAACAATCGGGACGACTGGTTCGTTGTTCTGCAACGGTGGAGCCTGTTACTGCCGCCCTCCTGCCAAGACTTGAGGCTGAATCCAATGCGACGAGCAACGCGACGAATCCGATAGCGATTCCCCGCATCTATGCAGGAAGTACGGCCGGCACCTCCGATGGCAGCCGAGGCAATGAACAGAAAGCGAACTATGCTGCCGATCCGCCGATACTGATCAGCGGATGCCTCGAAACATCGGATGAGCCTCTCCTACTCCTAGCGTGCGTAGGACCTGTTCCTGACGGTGCTGGCGTACCAGCTGGTGCAGGTGATTCGGAGGCGGCTGCGGGAGAGCGGGGAGACGGCGAGCTGGACGACGCTTGCCCGAGCACGTTCCCTGTTGGATCGGAACCATGGCTATCCCCCTCAGTTTCATTGCATGGAGCTTCCAGTAAAAACCTGCACGGGAGATCCACCAAGGAATCCGGGATCAAAGTCTTAGGCGCCACGCGGAACGGGCGCGTCAAACAGTTCCGCGGACTTCATCGCTCGGACCCGATCCCGCAACTCGGCAGCTTTCTCGAAGTCAAACTTTGCTGCGGCTTGCCTCATCTTGCCTTCGACTTCGACGACCAAAGCGTCGAACTCCTCCTTGGTCCTGGGCACTAGTTCCTCTTCCTCGACCGCTGGAACGTCGACGTAATCGGCGTCAATGATGCGCGCGAGAGACATGTCAACCGGCTTGACGATGGTCTCGGGCGTGATGCCGTGGGCATCGTTGTACCGCTTCTGGAGTGCCCGGCGCCTGGTCGTTTCGCCGATGGCTTGTTGCATGCTGGCGGTCATTCGGTCCGCATAGAGGATCGCCTTGCCGTTGATGTTCCGGGCGGCACGTCCCATCGTCTGGATCAGGGATCCGGCGGAGCGCAGGAAGCCTTCCTTGTCCGCATCGAGGATCGCAACCAAAGACACCTCGGGCAGGTCGAGCCCCTCTCGTAGCAAGTTGATGCCCACGAGGAGGTCGAACTCGCCTCTCCGCAAATCTCTCAAGATCTTGACCCGCTCCAGCGTGTCCACCTCCGAATGCATGTATCGGCACTTGACGCCGGCTTCTGCGTAGTACTCGGACAGGTCTTCCGCCATCCTCTTTGTGAGGGTCGTCACGAGCACGCGCTCGCCAGCCTCGGCGCGTGCACGAATCTCTCTAAGCAGGTCGTCGACCTGGCCTTTCACCGGACGCACGTCGACTTCAGGGTCCAGTAGACCCGTCGGCCGGATCACCTGCTCGGCGATGACTCCCGCCGACTTGGTCAGCTCGTAGGGTCCGGGCGTCGCAGAAACGTAGATCACTTGAAAGGTCCGGTCCTCGAATTCCTCGAACTTGAGGGGGCGGTTGTCCAGCGCGCTTGGCAGCCGGAACCCGTGCTCGATCAGCTTCTCCTTGCGTGAGCGGTCTCCGTGGTACATCGCACGCACCTGAGGGATCGTCTGATGGCACTCGTCGACCAAGAGCAGGGTGTCGTGATGGAGATAGTCGAGCAAAGTCGGGGGCGGCTCGCCTGGATTGCGATCCGAGAAATGCCGCGAATAGTTCTCGATACCGTGGCAATACCCGATCTCGCGCATCATTTCGAGATCGAATTGCGTCCGCTGACTGAGCCGTTGCGCCTCGAGCAGCTTGCCGTTTTTCCGGAGTTCTCCGCACCACCAGTCCATTTCCTCGGTGATGCTCTCGACGGCTTTCAGCCTTGCCTCGTCCGACATCACGTAGTGGGTAGCCGGGTAGATCGGAAGCCGGAGATAGGTCTGGCGGACTTGGGCGAACATCGGATCGACTTGCGCGATTGAATCGATCTCGTCGCCCCAGAGCTCGATCCGGTACGCGTAGTCGTCGTAGGTCGGGAAGATTTCGACGACGTCGCCGATCATTCGGAACGACCCGCGGTCGAAGTCGCCGCCGTCCTTGCGGGTGTAGAGGATCTTCACGAGCTGGCGGGCAATCTCCTTGCGCGAGATCTTCTGCCCCTTCTCCAGCATCAGGAGCATGTTGTAGTAGGCGTCCGGGGACCCTAGACCGTAAATACAGCTCACGCTCGCCACGATCAGGCAGTCTCGGCGCTCGAAGAGCGACTTCGTGGCGGCGAGTCGGAGCTTGTTGAGGTCCTCGTTGACCGTTGCCTCTTTTTCGATATAGGTGTCGCTAGCAGGAAGGTAGGCCTCGGGCTGGTAGTAGTCGTAGTAGCTAACGAAGTACTCGACGGCGTTGTCAGGGAAGAACGACTTGAATTCGTGGTACAGCTGGGCGGCGAGGGTCTTGTTGTGCGCGAGAACCAGCGTCGGGCGCTGGACGGCCTCGACAACCTTGGCAACCGTGTAGGTCTTGCCCGACCCTGTGACCCCGAGCAGGACCTGATGGGCGTCGCCGTTGTCAATGCCGCTGACCAGTTGCTCGAGTGCCGTGACCTGATCGCCTCGCGGGCTGTAGTCCGAGGCTAGACGGAACGCCATCTCTGCCCAGTGTAGTGGGGACGCTGATCCGGCCCTTTCGGCCGTGGAGTCAACGGTAGCGCTCCATTCCAGCCGGAGAGCCGTCACCGATTGAGGCGCCGGCGACGTTTGGTCGGCCTGTCGGGCTTCGAGAGCCTCAGTCGCTTGCTGAGCTTCGCAGCGGTGATGATCTTCGGGCCGTCCACCACGAGATAGGTGTCGAGCCGATCCACGATGCGGCGGTACGCCTTGGGATCAAGCTCGCGCTGCGCCCGCAAGCGAGCTTTCCTGTCCATGACGTACCTCTTGCTACCCCCATGGTCGACCACAGTTCCGTAGGCCAAGACCACGTCGATCACTGCCTGAGGGATGCCTCGCTGCTGCCTTCTCGTCTCCGCATGATGAGACTGCTCGAATCTCTTCGGCATTGCTAGTGACCTGATGATAACCGCGTAGTGCGGTCTCGTCGATTCCAGGCTCCGGTCCAGCGAGATGGCGGGAACCTGGCTCATCGGACGGGCGCTGGGAAACGAGAATGTAACATACGACGTGCGGGCGCCAATAGCGCCGGCAGGTTTGAGATAGAGGAATGCCCGGACGCATCAGATTCACGGCCCTGGAGCTCGAGCCCGGCACGCAAATGGAAGGCTCCTCGCGACTTGCAGACCTCTCCGCAAGGCGCCCGGCCCGAGCTGCGGTCGTGCTGCTTGCCTTGGCGGCGGGCATGACAGGCCTGCCGGGCCGGGCGGAGGAGGTAACCTTCGGCAAGGACATCCGCCCGGTTCTCGAACAGCGATGCGCTGTCTGCCATCAAGGACCGAACGCGCAGAAAGGCCTTCGGGTCGGCACGGTAGCCAACCTGCTGCGCGGCGGCGAAGCGGGCCCCGCAGTTGTTCCAGGCGACCCCGACAAGAGCCTGCTCCTAGCGAAAGCCGGGGGCGAGAAACCGGAAATGCCGCCTGTCGGGGATCCGTTGACGCCAGAGGAGATCGCCGCCCTCCGAGCCTGGATTTCAGCCGGTGCCCCGGACGATCTCGAAGGTTCCGAGACCGGGCCACAAGCAGTCTGGTGGTCCTTTCGGCCACTCAGCGAGCCGCCAGAACCCGAGCCGTCCAGCGAATGGGAGCAATCTGCGATCGACGGATTCCTCCTCGCGGCGATGCGAGAGAAGGGGCTGACGCCTTCCGAACCAGCCGACCGGCGCACCTTGATCCGGCGGCTCAGCTTCGACCTGACGGGCCTGCCGCCCTCCCCGGACGCGGTACAGGCATTCGTGAATGACTCCGATCTCGCGGCATACGAGAAGCTCGTCGACCGGATGCTGGGTTCTTCCGCCTACGGCGAACGCTGGGGGCGGCACTGGCTCGACGTGGCTCGTTTCGGTGAGAGCAACGGATACGAGCAGAATCATCTGCGCGACACCGCCTGGCCATACCGCGACTGGGTGATCCGGTCGCTCAACGAAGACAAGCCGTTCAACCGCATGATCGTCGAGCAGTTGGCCGGGGATCAACTAGCTCCAGATGACCCTGAAGTACAAGCTGCGACCGGATTCCTGGTCGCGGGCCCACACGACACAGTCGGTATCAAGAATCCCGCCGGCGAAGCCCAGAAGCGCGCCAATCACCTAGACGACATGATCATGGGAACGGCATCGGCTTTCCTCGGCCTGACCGTTCACTGCGCCCGGTGCCACGATCACAAGTTCGACCCCATCCGCACGGAGGACTACTACAGGATGCAAGCCGCCTTCGCGGGCGTCTGGCACGGCGAGCGGACTTGGGACGCTTCTGCCCGAGTTGATGACTTCGAGGCGGCGGCCAATCCGCTGTCCGATGCGATCGACAGGAGCGAGGTCGGACTAGAGGCCCTGCGCGACGGAGCCAGGGTTCGCGTCGAGGCAGGTCGCGACCGGATTCTCGCTCGATACCGGCCAAGCGTCGATCAGTCGGGGACCGAGGAGAGATTCGATCCGGTCGAGGCGCGTTTCGTGCGCATGACCATGACGAAAGCCACGAGCGGAGGACGCCAGGTCGATCTCGACGAATTCGCGGTATGGACATCTGGGGCGGAAAGCCGCAACGCCGCACTGGGTGGCAAGGCCACGGCAAGTTCGACACGGATCGACTCGGCAAGTCCGGACACCTACTCGCCGATGAATCTCGTGGACGGCAAGTACGACAAACGCTGGATTTCCTCAGGCCGGCTCCCCGCTCGGATCCAAGTCCAGCTAGCCAAGAACGAGCGAATCGAGCGGGTCGAGTGGTCGTCCGACCACATCGGGGGATTCCGGGGTCGATTTGGCCGGTCCCAGCCAGAAAAATACAAGATCGAGGTGTCGATCAATGGCAGATCCTGGAAGACTGTCGCTACATCGGACGGGCGACTGCCCTATTCCGACGAGGCACAGGAACTCCTCCTGCTGCATGCGGTCTTCGACCCGGAAGAAAGGCGGTCGTGGGATGCATTCCAGAAGACCAAGCGGGAAGCGGAGAAGCAGTTGCAAGGCATTGAAAAGCCTGGGAGAGCATTCCTAGGCCGCTTCAAGCAACCCAAGGAACCGTCTTTCGTCATGGTGCGGGGCGATCCCATGAACAAGGGCGACCAAGTGGCCCCCGGAAGCTTGAGTACCCTCGGCAACCTCCTTGAGGCATTCGAACTCGAGCCCGACGCCCCGGAATCCGAGCGACGCCTTGCTCTGGCGCGATGGATCGCGTCGGACAGCAATGCCCTGACCGCCCGCGTCATCGTCAACCGCGTTTGGATGTATCACTTCGGCCAGCCGTTCGTCCGGAATCCGAGCGATTTCGGCATCAACGGGGGCGAGCCAACCCATCCCGAATTGCTCGATTGGCTAGCGAGCAGGCTTGTGCATACCCATCGCTGGCGGCTCAAGCCGCTGCACAAGGAAATCGTCATGTCGGCTGCGTACCGCCAGTCAGGGCGGTTCCGCGAGGCTGCTTCGAGGGTTGACCGGGACGGCGCGTATCTCTGGCGGTTCCCTCCGCGGCGCCTCGGTGCCGAGGAGTTGCGGGACGCGATTCTGGCAACCAGCGGCAACCTGGACCGCCGCATGGGAGGCCCGGGCTTCCGGCTCTATCGCTATACGGTCGACAACGTTGCCACGTACTATCCGTTGGAGCAGTTCACGAAGGAGACGTACCGTAGGTCGGTCTATCACCAGCACGCGCGATCCGTGAAGCCCGAACTGCTGGGCGAGTTCGACTGCCCGGACACTGCCCTGCCCGCCCCCAAGCGGATTTCGACCACTTCACCGATCCAGGCGCTAAGCCTGCTCAACAACCGATTCATCCTGGACCAAGCGGCGTCGTTCGCCGAATTGGTCAGATCGGGGGCCGACGGAACGGATCGGGGTCGGATCGAACACGCCTGGCAACTCGCATTCGGTCGGGCGCCGACGGACGAGGAGTCGGCGGCTGCCATCGCTCTTGTCGCCACGGAAGGGATCGAACCCCTAGCTCGGGCGATCCTCAATGCTAACGAGTTCCTATACGTGTTCTGAGGTACTGGGGGCGCTCCCCAAGGATTGACCACGCCAAGCTGGAAGCGGCTGTGTGGTTTACTTGGATTGCTTGTCCGGAGCGTATCGCATGGCCTCACCCGCGTCGCGCCGAGATTTGCTCGGGGACTTCGTAAGTGGCTTGCGCGGGGTGGCGCTGGCCTCGTTGCTGCCGGGTGCCGCATCGGCTCAGGCACAACGGCCTCATTTCGAGCCGAAAGCCAAGCGAGTGCTCCAGATTTTCTGTCCGGGAGCGGCTTCGCACATTGATCTCTGGGACTACAAGCCCGAACTTCGCAAACGTTCAGGCCAGCCTGCCCCCGCCGCGATGGACGCGGTCACGTTCCAAGGAAAGAATGGCGCGCTAATGGGATCGCCTGGGAGTTCAAGCCTAGGGGACAGAGCGGCAAGATGGTCACGGAGCTACTGCCGCAGCTCGGGGAACTAGTGGATGACATCGCCTTCGTCCATTCGATGCATTCCAAGACCAACACGCACGGCCCGGCCTGCGTGCTGCTCAATACGGGCAAGATTCGCTACTGCCGCAGCTCGGGGAAATGACATCGCTTCCCGGCATCCGGGTCTCAATGGTTGAGCTACGCTCTCGGGTCGGCGAACAACAACCTTCCGACGTACGTGGCGATACCCGACATCCGTGGAATCCCTCCCGCGGGTCCTGCCAACTGGGGTGCAGGCTTTCTTCCGGCGGAACATCAAGCGGTCGTATTCAACGCCCAGAATCCGATCCGGAACCTCGAGCGGCCAGCGGAGATACCAGCTCGCCGGGACGTCGCGACGCGGGAGTTCCTGGGATTCCTGAATCGGAACCATGCGGCGCTCCACCCGGGAGACGAGGAGCTAAGTGCCCGGATCGCGTCCTACGAGCTCGCGGCCCGAATGCAGCTGTCGGCCCCCGAAGTCACTGACTTGTCGAAGGAGTCTCGCGCAACTCGCGAACTCTACGGCGCCGACGACACGAATCCCCTGAAGGCTGCGTACGCAAGGAACTGCCTGCTCGCCCGGCGGCTTCTGGAGCGCGGCGTCCGGTTTGTCAGCCTCTTCTGCGCATCTCGCGCGTCGGGCGTGGACGGCCTTCTGAATTGGGACGCCCACAAGACCTTGAAAGCCGACTACGAGCGCCATTGCCCGATCCTGGACCAGCCGACGGCCGGCCTGCTGCGAGACATGCGTGCGCGAGGGCTTCTCGATGACACGCTGGTGGTCTGGGCCACTGAGTTCGGCCGAATGCCGACGCATCAGGAGGGTACCGTGGGGCGCGACCACAACCCGAACGCCTTCACGGTGTGGTTCACGGGAGCAGGCATCAAGGGCGGTGTCAGCTACGGATCCACGGACGAGTTCGGTGGCAAGGCCGTGGAGAATGTATCAACGGTGCATGACTTCACGCAACGATGCTGCACCTGCTGGGATTGGACCACGAGAAGCTGACTTGGTATCACAACGGAATCAATCGGAGACTGACGGACGTGCATGGGCACGTGATCGGGGAAATCCTCTCGTAAGCCTCGATTGCGGGAGGAATGGAGTCTACCTGGACCGCTACCTCACGGACCCAAGCTCCCCGCGGGTTTATCGGCAAGACTCTTGCGAATCCGAATCGAGTTGAAGCCGCGTTCTGGCCATGCCTCACGTCCACTCCCCGAGCATGGAACGCGGCTTAGGGTCAGATTCTCGACCCGCAATTCGAGTCGAACTGGTTGCTCTCGGGGCGGAGCCGTCAAGGACCGTGTGAATCGAGGCGACTGAGCCAATCTCGGCTCAGCCGCGTGACGGTATAACTGAATGATGCTCGAAGGCATACGAGTACTGGATCTTTCCCAGAACATAGCCGGGCCGCAGGCTACGCAGGTCCTAGGGGATCTCGGTGCTGACGTGGTGAAGGTGGAACCTCCCGGCGGCGATCCGGCCCGCAAGTGGGGACCGCCGTTCTGGGGCGACGACGCGCCGCTCTTCCTAGCCTTCAACCGCAACAAGCGCAGTATCGTCGTCGACTTGAAGTCCCCGCAGGGGCAGGACGTCGTCGAACGGCTGACTGCGAGGGCCGATGTACTCGTTCAGGCGTTCCGCAAGGGGGTGATCGAGAAGTTTGGATTCGGATACGAGGACGTCAAGCGCAGGCACCCCAAGCTCATCTATGCATCGCTCACGGGATACGGCTCAGAGGGTCCGTACGCGGGCTCGCCGGGATACGACCCGCTGCTCCAGGCCTACAGCGGGATCATGTCGATCACGGGTCAGCCGGATGGCCCGCCCGCTCGGGTGGGGGGATCGGTCGTGGACATTGGCTCGGGCAATCTAATCGCTCTTGGAGTTCTCGCTGCGTTGCGCAAGCGCGACAAGGATGGCGTAGGCTCGCACATTGAGTGTTCGCTGCTCGACACGTCGCTAGGCTGGATCGGGTACCACATGATGACCTACCTCGCGAGCGGCAATGTGCCTCGAAGGATGGGCACTGGGTTGACGATGGTCGCCCCGTACGAAGCATTTCCGACCCAGGACGGCCAGATCATGATCTGTGGCGGGACCGATGGTATCTTCCGACGGTTGTGCGAAGCGCTGGGGATTCCCGGTGCGGCCGACGATCCCCGGTTCAAGGACAACCCCGCGCGGGTCAAGCATTGCGAAGTCTTGCGTGAACTGCTCTCCGCGCGAACCAACCAATTCTCTACCCGGGACGTCGACCGGCTCCTGAAGTCGCACAACGTGCCGTGCTCGCCGATTCAGGATATTGCCCAGGTCGTCGACGATCCCCAAGTACGGGCCAATCGAATCTTCGAGCCGGAGCCTCACCCGAAGATCCCCGGTTACCGCGACCTGAAGATGTCAATACGATTCGACGGCGAGCGCCCTCCGTTGCGGAACGTCCCGCCCGCGCCTGGAGAGCACACAGGCGAGATCCTACGCGAATTGGGCTACGACGAAGACGCGGTCTGCAGCTATTCGGCCCGCATGAGTGGGCAAGCGGGGCGGGAGCTCGGCTAGCGGAAGTTCCCGAAACAGGTGCAGCCCCAGAGCTGCCCGCGGGCTTCCTACGACGGATTCGCATGCCGCTTGTCTCCATGACGGAAGCAGATTCCCGGCAGGCTCGCTAGAATTACCACAAGTTGATCAAGCGCAGGGAGTTGCTGTCGCTGGCCGCGTGGGGACTAGCCCTCGCGGCACTGCTGGCCTTCTGCTTCTGGCTGACTTCGCTGGACTTCGGAGACTTCCGTCCGGAAAGCCCCGCTGTCACGTTCGTACTCTGGGCTCTCTCGACCTGCGTGGTATTCGGCACGATCGCGCTAGGTTTCCTCCTGTTTCGCAACTTGGTCAAGCTCTACGTAGAGCGACGGGCCAACAAGCTGGGCTCCCGCATCAAGACGAAGCTCGTGTTCGGGGTCCTCGCACTCAGCATCGCTCCGATCGCTCTGCACGTTGTCTTTTCGATCAGCCTGCTCAGTCGAAACTTCGACAAGTGGTTTTCGCAGCCCACCGTCGAGGTGCTGCGAAGCGCCGAACGCTTCATGGACCGGGCCAACCAGGAGGTCCTAGGCGACCTAGGTGCAGCGGCTGAACGCATCGCCGCGACTCCCCAGCTGGCGGCCGCCATGACGGCAGAGCCGACCCCTGCATTGCGCGATCTGCTGCGCGTTGCCAACGCAGACTTCCTATCCGTGATTCCTTCCCAGGGCCGGGAGCGGGGGATCGAGATCGTCTCGGAAGAAGGCACCGTTCCGGAAGCGCTGAGGTCGATCGGTGAGACCGGATCGACCGACCCGGTGCGAGGAGTGGTTGACGACTGGCTCTACGCGGCTGCTTCAACGCCGTCCGGTAGCGGACGCGTGGTGATCGGACGCAAGATCCCTCGGTCCATATTGCAGGAGCAAGCCTTCATGTACGCGCAAGTGCAGGAATGGCAGCAGCTCGAGGCGGCCCGACCACTCGTATGGCGCAAATACGTGTACATCCTCGCACTAATCACGATCTTCATGCTCTTCATCGCCGTGTGGCTTGCGCAATTCGCCTCCAAGCAAATCACCCGTCCCATCGAGGCCCTCGTCACCGCTACGGGCGAACTGGCTGGAGGACACCTCGAGTACCGCGTCAAGACGGCCGCTACCGACGAGCTGGCGGGCCTGGTCGCGTCCTTCAACAGCATGAGCCAAGCACTGGAAGGCAAGACCCGCCAGCTCGAGCAGAGCAACAGTGACCTAGCCCGGGCCAACACCGAACTGGACGAGCGGCGCCGCTTCATCAACGCGATTCTCGAGAGCATCACGCCGGGAGTAGTGTCTGTAGACGGGAACGGGGCGATTCTCAAATTCAACGAGTCGGCCCGGAAAATCGCGGCACCCCGCGAGGTTTCCTCGTTGCGTTCGGTGACCGAACTGCTGGACGGTGAGGACAGGTCGGCATTCGAGCACATGTTCAGCAGCGCCCAGCGGACTGGGATCGCGACCCGGGACTTCCAGATCGACCGCAAGGGCCGTCCGATGCACCTGAGCGTCACTGTTTCGTCGCTCGACTCCGGGGACAGCCACCACGGATTCGTCGTAGTGCTGGAGGACACGACCGAGCTGATGCGCGCCCAGCGGTCCGAGGCGTGGCAGGAAGTGGCGAGACGCCTGGCGCACGAAATCAAGAATCCCTTGACCCCGGTCGCACTTGCGGCCGGACGGATCGACCGGCTCATCGAGCGATTCGAAGGAACGCTCGACCCGGAGGAACGAACCGCGATCTGCCACCGCCTGGCGCAATCCACTCGCACCATCGACCGCGAAGTCCAGTCCCTCAAGACACTCGTCGACAGCTTTTCCGATGTCGCCCGCTTCCCTGCTGTCCGACCCGAGGAAACAGATATTAACGCCTTGGTGCAAGACGCGGTTAGTGTCTTTGAAGGACGCCTCCCGGACGTGACTGTCACGGTGAACGCAGATCCGGCGGCACCCCTGGCCAAGATCGATCCCGAGCCGTTCAAGAGGGTCCTTGTCAACTTGATTGACAATGCGGCGGCGGTCGTCCAGGACTCCTGGGTCAAGGAGATTGTGGTCTCGACTCGCGGGACGCGAGACGGCAAGAGCGTGGAGCTGACCGTTGCCGACTCGGGTCCCGGAATCTCGCCGGAGAACAGAGAAAAGCTCTTCCTGCCGTACTTCTCCACCAAGGAACGAGGTACCGGTCTCGGGCTCTCGATCGTTCGAAGCATAGTGCATGACCACCGAGGCACAATCCGGGTCGAGGACAACCGTCCAACAGGGTCGCGGTTCATCATCGAAGTCCCGTCGGCTGCCGATAAGGCAGCGGAATTGCAGGAGGCCACCGCGTGAGATATCCGGCTCCCGGTCGCATACTCGTCGTCGACGACGAGCCCGGCATCCGCGAGACTCTCTCGGGGGTGCTCGAGGACGAAGGCTACGAAGTGGTGTCTGTCGACAGCGGAGAGAGCTGCCTCGACTTGCTCGGGAGCCGAACTTTCGCGGTGGTCTTGCTCGACATCTGGCTCCCCGGAATCGACGGGCTCCAGACTCTCGAGCGAATCCAGAGCATCGAAGGCACGCAGAAACCTGTCGTGGTGATGATCTCGGGCCACGGCAACATCGAAACCGCCGTCCGAGCAACGAAGCTCGGCGCGCACGATTTCCTCGAGAAGCCCCTGTCGGTAGAGAAGGTCACCCTCGCGGTGCGCAATGCCGTGGAGCGCCGGACGCTGCTGGCCCAGAACGCGACGCTTCGAGACGAGGTGAGCGGGAGGCACCGGATCATTGGCGAAAGCGTGCCGATGAAGGCAGTGCGGCACGAGATCGCGCTAATGGCTCCTACCAACGGCCGGGTATTGATCTACGGAGAGAGCGGCGCCGGAAAGGAACTGGTCGCGCACGCCATTCACGAGGCCAGCCCCCGAGCCGAGAGCCCGTTCGTCGTCGTGAACTGCGCCGCGATTCCCGAGGACCGGATCGAAAGCGAGCTCTTCGGTCACGTGCGCGGCTCGCTGGCGGGGGCAGACAAAGACAAGACAGGGAAATTCCAGCTGGCTGACTGCGGCACGCTCTTCCTCGACGAAGTCGGCGACATGAGCCTCAAGACGCAGGCCAAAGTCCTGCGAGTGATCGAAGAGCAGCGGTTCGAGCCCGTCGGCTCGGGACGGACCGTGCAGGTGGACGTGCGGGTCATTGCGGCGACAAACAAGGACTTGAACGAGGAGATATCGAAGGGCAACTTCAGGGAGGATCTCTTCTACAGGCTCAACGTTGTCCCATTTCACATGCCCCCGCTGCGCGACCGCCTGGAGGACATCCCGGTTCTGGCCCAGCATTTCCTGACTCATTTCGCTTTGGCGTATGGCCGGAAACCCAAGAGACTGCTCAGTTCCGCCGTCGACACCCTTGTCTCGCAGAGCTGGCCTGGGAATGTTCGGGAGTTGCGGAACCTCATGGAGCGCATTGTGATCCTTCATGGAGAATCGGATATCAGCGCGAAACACATACCTACCGCGAACTCGATCGGTCGCGGAGGCCGCAGGCTCGCGCAGGGCTTCTCCAGCCTCAAGGAAGCGCGCGAAGCGTACGAGCGCGAGTATGTCGAGCGCACGCTCAAGGCGACGAACGGAAACGTAACGCGAGCGGCGGAGGCGCTGGGCCTGGAGCGGAGCAACCTTCACCGCAAACTGAGAGCGCTAGGAATCAAGACGAGATCCCCGAAGGACTGAAACCAGCATCGGGGCCGTCTGAAGCATGCGAAACAGCCTCCGGGAAGGTCTGAACGAGAGGGCCAATATCGCTATGTGACAATGGGGCAGCGCCGCTCCCGGCCAATCCGGTACTCCGCATGGGACTGAACCAAGAGCGCGGGGAGTCGGCCGATTTCCCTGCAGACGACCTTGGATCGCTCTGGCGAGCGGTGCCGGACGCGATTCGGGGATCCAGCGAAGACTACGCTCGCATACCCCTGTCACGGGCGATCGTGCTTCTCGCGATCCCCATGATGCTCGAACTCGTCATGGAGTCGACGTTCGGGCTGGTTGACATCTTCTTTGTCGGCAAACTTGGCTCGGCCGCCGTCGCAACTGTCGGCCTGACAGGTTCGCTAATCATCCTCGTATTTGCAATCGTGATGGGCCTTTCAATGGGCACCACCGCGATGGTTGCTCGTCGGATCGGAGAGGGCAAGCCTGAAGCCGCAGGCGTTGCGGCCTGGCAGGCCATTCTCGCCGGAATCCTGGGAGCTGCTCCAATCAGCCTCTGCGGTGCGTTGCTCGCGCCCCAGATGCTCGGCTGGATGGGCGGCACGGAGGCGGTTATTGGGGGATACCGGTACACGGCGGTGCTCTTCGCAGGTTCGGTGACGATTTTCCTGCTCTTCCTGAACAACGCGATATTCCGGGGAGCGGGCGATGCGGCAGTGGCGATGAGATCCCTCTGGCTTGCCAATCTCATCAATATCGCCTTGGACCCCCTCCTTATTTTCGGGATCGGGCCCTTTCCCAAACTCGGACTGTTCGGAGCGGCGCTTGCCACCACAATCGGTCGCGGGACGGGCGTTGCCTATCAGCTGGCCATGCTCTTCCGGGGGAACGGCCGCATTGCGATCACCAGAGATTGCATGCGGTGGCATCCGGCAGTGTTCAGGAGTCTCTTGCGGGTCTCCATCACAGGCATGGTCCAGTTCTTCGTGGCGACTGCCGCGTGGCTGGGCGTAACCCGAATCATCGCTGTGTTTGGCGAGACAGTCCTAGCCGGGTACACGATCACGCTTCGGCTGATTCACTTCGCGATCCTGCCGTCATGGGGAGTGAGCAACGCAGCGGCAACCTTGGTTGGCCAGAGCCTCGGCGCGAATAAGCCGGACAGGGCCGAGCGGGCCGTTCTGGTGACAGGGTTCGTGAACTTCGCGATGCTTGGCATCATCGCGATCATCTTCTGGAGCTTCGCGAGACCGTTAATCAACATCTTCACTTCCGAGCCGGGAGTCGTCGCGAACGGCGTGGAGAGCCTCAAGATCCTTAGCTCCGGCTATGTCTTCGCGGGCTTCTCGATGGTGTTCGGCCAAGCGTTCAACGGCTCCGGCGACACGGCAACGCCGGCATGGATCAATTTCCTAGTCTACTGGTGCTGGCAACTTCCGCTCGCCTATACTCTCGCCAAGCCGATGGGCATCGGAGTCATGGGGGTCTACATCTCTTTGGTCATCTCTGGGGCGACTTGGATGGTCGTGGGATACGTCCTGTTCCGTCGCGGCACCTGGAAGGAACAGAAGATTTGAGGGCTCAGCAGATGCGGCATGGCCACGCTGTTGTTCCGCTCCTGCTCGGATGCGTTGCTGTCAGCACTGCACTTGGCGCAGATCTGGAATGGACCAACCTGGAGCCCCTTCCTCATCCGGCCGGCGCTCAAGGTGCGTTCGTCGCAGTGATCGACGGCCGGCTCGTCGTCGCGGGCGGCATCGAAACGGCCGAGGAACCCGGCAACGGCGATAGCCCCGCCGCCAAGGCGGAGGCCTGGGTGCTCGACTCGCCCGGCGGCGACTGGCGTCCGACAACCCCGCTCCCGGAGCCAGCGGCGTTCGGAGCTTCGGCCGCATCCGGCACGTTTGCGGTCTTCGCAGGAGGCTCCGCGGGAGACGGATCCGGTTTTCGCGCCGACGCCTACCGGGCGAGCTTCCGCGGTGACGATCTCGAATACCGGGCTTTGCCGGCAATGCCCGAACCGAGAGGCCATGCAAACGGCGCGATTCTGGACGGCTTGATCTATGTGGCCGGCGGGTTCCGGATCGGAAACCCGCTGGAACCTACGAGCGACATGCTTCGCCTGGACCCTGCTGCGGCCGAACCGGCGTGGGATGTCGCTCCGCCGTTGCCGGGGCTCCCCCGGCGCTCGGCGGCTATGGCCGTCCAGGACGGGGCTCTTTTCCTGCTCGGAGGTGCCGTGCCGGCACAAGCAGGCGCCCCCCCTAGCGGCTCCCAAGCAATCGCGGACTCCTACCGGTTCGTGCCAGGAATCGGATGGACACGGGTTGCGGACAGGCCGTCGCCGGCGGTTGGTCAGGCGATTCCACTCGGACCGACCCACATCGCCTCGATAGGCAGCGACGGGCTTGGTGCGCTCGATGCGCTGGCGTACCACACGGTGACAGACACGTGGGTGAGTCTCGGCGAGCCGCCAGCTCCAGTGGCGGAAGCGAGCTTGGTGCCGTGGAACGACATGCTCGTTGCGTTGGTCGCGGGTCCGACACCAGGTGACGAAGCCTCTCCCGTCTTCGCTGCCAGCCTCCCAGCCTCCTCGTCTGGATTCTCGACTCTGGACTACTCAACCCTGATCGCTTACTTCGCAGTCCTCGTGGTGATGGGCATCTACTTCGCGGGCAAGGGTTCTAGCACGGACGATTTCTTCCTAGCGGGAAGGCGGATGCCTTGGTGGGCAACGGGCCTCTCGATCTTCGGCACGCAGCTTTCGTCGATCAGCTTCATGGCGGTGCCCGCCAAGGTCTATGCAACCGATTGGGTGTACTTCCTGCTGCAGATGACCATCGTCATGATCGCGGTTCCGGTCGTGTTCTTCTACCTGCCGTACTTCCGGCGGGTAAGGATGACCAGCGCCTACGAGTACCTCGAGAGCCGCTTCAACCTGCCGGTGCGGATGTATGCGAGTGTCTCGTTCGTGCTCTACCAGATGGGCCGAATGGCAATCGTGCTGTTCTTGCCTGCGATCGCCCTTTCCACCGTGACCGGCATCAGCGTTTACTCATGCATTCTCGTGATGGGAGTGCTCTCGACTCTATACACCGTGATGGGCGGGATGAAGGCGGTGATCTGGACGGACGTGGTGCAGGTCTTCGTGCTTTACGGAGGGGCGCTACTCAGCTTGGTGATCCTGCTGACCAGCATGGAGGGAGGACTCTCGGGCATCGTCTCCGCCGGGTTGGAATACGACAAATTCCACATGTTCAACTGGACGTGGGACTGGACAACGACAGCGGTTTGGGTGGTGCTTGTGGGGAACCTGTTCATGAACCTAGTGCCCTACACGTCGGACCAAGCAGTCGTGCAGCGATACTTCACGACCAAGGACGAGAAGGCGGCGGCCCGTTCGATCTGGACCAATGCGATTCTCATCATCCCGTCGACGCTGACGCTGTTCCTGCTCGGCACAAGCCTGTGGGCGTTCTACCGAGCCAATCCGGAACTTCTGAATCCCGCCCTGCCGACCGATTCGATCTTTCCGCTGTTCATCGCCCAGCAACTGCCGGCAGGCATAGCGGGCCTGTTGATCGCGGCGGTGTTCGCGGCGTCGATGTCCACGCTCGACAGCAGTCTCAACAGCGTCTCGGCTGCACTGGTAACGGACTTTTTCGTGCGATTCCGGCCAGAGTCAAGCGACAGGCGGCGCCTATGGCTGGCTCGACTGCTAACTGCCGGACTTGGCGTCCTCGCGACAGCCACTTCCATCGCGCTGGCCACGTTCGACGTCGGCTCGCTGTGGGACACGTTTCAGGGAATGATGGGCTTGCTGGGGGGCGGCCTTGCGGGTCTGTTCGCGCTGGGGATCTTCTTCAAGTCAGCGAACGGCGCGGGCGCAATGACGGGAGCGATCTCCAGCGTGGTGATTCTCTACTTGGTCCAGCAGCATACGGACCTGCACTTCTTCCTGTACGGAGCAGTAGGGGTGCTCAGCTGCGTCGCAATCGGAGTCATCTCAAGCCACTGGTTTCGGACTTCCGCTCAATAGAATCAGCGAGTCGGCGACAGGCGTTGCCGCGCGCCTGAAGCCAAATGGACGGACCGGGCCGACCGGCCCAAGGTCACGGAATCGTCAGCCCCGGAAACTAAACGCTCGTAATCTCCAACCACCGAGATAGAAACAGGGCGATTCCAGGGACCATGACTAGTCAGACCGGTCCCTCGCTCGTGACTCGCACGCTCGGAAAAAGGCGTTCCCCTGTTCGGGATGCTTGGCCGGCAGCGCCGCTCTTGCACTCGTCGCGCGGGTGGTCAAGCTGATGGGCATGGCGGCTCCGGATCGGTGCCCGGCTAGTTCGGCCGAGCAGCCGCGACGACCTAATGGTGCAGTCGGAGATGAATTCGTTCCACGGGCGCGACGGTATCCACAACTCGCGTCAAAGAAGCCGCCCTTTCCGGCCCAGGCCCAGGCTGTCAGAGCCGTACCTGCATCAGCCGGGGAAATACGCTCGATATCGACGACCATTGTGCTTCCGCGCTGCTCGAGAGCGTCGGCGTGCTGGACGAGATCATAAGAAGGCCACGTGGTCGCCCCTGCGTCTGTCAGGAAATCCTGCGGATTCTCAAGCGTGAGGAGACGTGACACCGGAACTAGCGGTTCTCGGTCGAACGCTGTCCTCTCTCGGACCTCGCGGGACCGTCTATTTCCGGCCTGAAGAGTTGGACCCCGGCGACGCTGGCATTCCTGATGAAATGCGGACAGGCCCTGTGGGCCGGCACCGCGGGCAAAGCGGGCCGCTACTTCTCGCGGCGACCCGGATTGAACTCCGGGTGGTGCCAGCAGCGTGCCGGCAATTTGTCCACGCGGAGTTCCTCGCGCAGGCTCGCGAACAGGCGAACGCTGCTGCGGATCGATAACCTGTCGGCCACCTGCAGAACCGCACGACCCTCGGGCCACTAGCATCGGGCATCAGCCCAAGTCCCATTTGCCCCAGTAGACCTTGCGGACTCAGCGCAAGCCGATTGACCCAATACGCTGATAGGGTTTTAAATGATCGGATCTCATCAATAGTAGAACGAGAACGACTCTCCAGCATTGTGAATGAAATCCGCAGCATTTGTGAGCCGGTTGTATGTTACCTGAAGGCGCTGACGTAAGAATCCTTCGGGATCAATAGCATTCGGTATCAGAGAAATGAGGTTCATTTCAGATGCAGTTCTCCTGAGATTCAAGGCGTGATTGTTTGCTTCTATTTTTGGATAATAGCTCACAAACGAGGCACTTCCTTGCTGTACGTTTGCCATGTAAATACTCTGATAGTTGATCAATTTGTTGCTCTCTCCAAGAAGGAGAGTCGCGTCCGCGGTCTCACCAAGCAGAGAAGCAAAAACCCAATTCACTTCTAGCGCAGCCCAACCGATATTGAAAACCGTAAGCTGTTCGACGGTGGTACCTGCTGTGTTTGCGACTTCTACGACGGCCTGGGCGGTGACGAAACTCTCGTAAGGAGTCGCGCCCCTGGAATCCATGAGCATCTGGCGGAAGGTGTCGATGCTGAAGCCTTCCGTGCCAGTCAGCACTGGGATCTCTGCAACGGTCTGCCTCGCCGAGCCAACGATCCGAAGGGCGTCGTCTACCCAAGCAGGCTCGGCGGCGGCAGGCTGGGCGATCGCTGACAGCGCCCCGATTGCAATGATGCAGATGCGAGTGTTCGTGGTCATTCGATGCTCCTTGCTATGGAAGGCAGCTTGCCCCGACTGGGGTGCAGTGTCCCTCAATCCGCTGAGACGTTCCCAGCACCGCCGCGGGTACAAGAACGCCATTCAAACTGCAGGCTCCGCCACCTTCTCGTGCAAGCCGAATGCGCTCACGCGCACGACTTCCGAACCGCTCGCCTGAGTCCCGCTCTCTCAACGCTCCGAACCGGCCCGGGAACCGGTGGCTGGTGCCGCTTGGTTCCAGCGGCACGAACCACTCTATTCCCGGAGTCCGAAGACAAACATGGAGTTGCCTGACGAAATCGCGATCCGTTGCTTGCCACCGGCCGTGAACGTTATTGGCGACGCCGCCACCGTCCCGCCCAGGTTCATTGAGATGAGATTCTTCCCGGTGAACGAATCGAGCACGAGGAAGTACCCTTCCATGCTGCCGGTAATCAGCACGTCGCCTGCGGTTGAGAGGATGCCGCTCTCGCCGACACCCGACATCCGGAACTCCCATTCCATGTCGCCGGTCGTCGGAGACAGGGCCCGGATGGCGCCGTAGCCTTGTTGCTCCTCGGAATCTTCCATCGTGTTCGGGAATATGCCCTGCGGCAGACTGCCGACGTAGCGGTTCCCGCGGGTGTAGGTCGGGTCCCCCTTGTGAAAAATGCTCGAGTACTCCCACGACGATACGTAAAATAGCCCGGTCTTCGCGCTGTAGGCTGGCGAGTACCAGTTCGTCCCGCCCTGCACCGCTGGCCACACGCGAACACCTTCTCGAGTTGGCGATGCTTCCGGAATCCTGATCGGCCGGCCGTTTTCGTCGAGCCCCTTCGCCCAGGTCACCTTGACGAAGTTCTTTCCGTGGAGAAACTCGCCGGTCTCGCGATCAAGCACGTAGAAGAATCCGTTGCGGTTCGCCCAGAGCATGAGCTTGCGCTGCTCGCCTTCCCACTCGCGGTCGACCAGAACCGGAATCTGCACCGAGTCCCAGTCCCATTCGTCGTGGGGCGTGAACTGGAAGTGCCACTTGAGCTCTCCAGTGTCAGGGTCGAGGGCAACAACAGAATCCGAGTAAAGGTTGTCTCCCATCCGCACGTCCCCGTTCCAGTCCGGCGCGGGGTTTCCGACTCCCCAATAGGTCAGGTTGAGATCAGGGTCGTACGATCCAGTTAGCCAAATCGACCCGCCACCACGCTTCCAGGAGTCACCCGACCAAGTCTCGTGTCCGGGCTCTCCCGGGCCCGGAATTGTATTGAAGCGCCAGATCTCGTCGCCGTTCTTCGGATCAAGCGCAACGATGAAGCCGCGGATGCCGTACTCGCCGCCTGCGGAGCCCAAGATCAGCTTGTCCTTCAATACCAGAGGGGCGTGCGTAAGGGAGTACCCTCCGGTCGTGTCGACGATCTGCCTGGAAAACACAACGCCGCCGGTCTTCGCGTCGAGAGCGACCAACTTGCCGTCGATCGTGCCCATGTACAAGGTGTCGCCCAAGATCGCTAGCCCGCGATTGACCCGGCCGCAGCACACGTTGACCTTGACATCCATCACGTGGGTGTACTGCCAGAACTGGCGGCCCGTCACAGCGTCGATGGCGACGACGTCGTTCGGCATCTGCACTGCGTAGACCACGTCGTCGACCACCAATGGGGTCATTTCGTATTTCTCGAGCGATTGGGCCTGAAACACCCACTTCAACTCAAGATCGGCGACGTTCTCGCGATTGATCTGATCAAGGGGCGAGTGGTGCTGGCTCGCGTACGTGCGGTTGTACGTGAGCCAATTGCCGGGCTCCTCATCGGCATGCATGATGCGCTCGAACGTGACCTGGGCTCCGAGTTGTGCGGCCAGGATCGCAGCACAGGCCGCAATGCAAACAACGCTACTCCGTGGCATCGGATGCCTCCCTCAGCCGTTGGCTCGCCAGGTAAGCGACGAGATTCTCGAAATCGTCCTCTTGGATCTTGCCTTCGAAAGAGGGCATTCCCGAGGAGCGGTCGACCTCGAATTCCGCTAGGTCTGCCTTGCGGAGCGACACCAGTTGGCCCGCCGCATCAATGAGCTGGACCGAGAATGTGTCCTCGTTCATCCGCATTCCGGATATCTGCTTGCCATCGCTGGTCTTCGCCCGCGCGATCCAATGCTGCGGGTAGACCGCCTCGTTCGGCTGCAGCACGGCGGCTTGCAGGTGGCCAAGGGACCTCATTGCGCCGATGTCGCTTAGATCCGGGCCCATGCGGCCGCCTTCGCCGCGGATCCTGTGGCAGCCGTTGCATCCGTTAGCCGCGTAGACGGCTTTGCCTTTTCCGGGGTCGCCCGTTGCAAGCTCGGCACCTCGCCCTTGACTGAGCGAGCGAACGAATGCGACTAGCCGCCACAGCTGGCGGCCGTTAAAGAAGATCCCCGGCATCTCTGTCCCGGGTATTCCGACGGAAATCGTGGTGAAAACGTCCCTGTCCGTGCCGCCATGCCGAAACATCCCGGTGGTGAGGTTGACACCCCGTCCCCCTTCGCCTTCGATGCCGTGGCAGACTGCGCAGTGGGACCGGTACAGCCGTCCTCCGGCTTCTACATCCGAAGACGACGTGAACGGATTCGTTACCGCGTCGTCGGCGTGCTGGGCGGCTCCCGGAAGAACCACCAGCGTGGCGGCGAGCGATAACACAATGTATCGAGATTGCAAAGCACCCCTCCTGCAGCCGGCCCCATGCCGGCTGACCGCAGATATTTTAGCCGAAAACGAAAAGCGCCGAAGTGGATCCGCACTGAAACTACTGTTCCCAGAGGCGCAAGCACATCAATGTATCCTGGTCCCGGGCGAAGAACAGGCCGTTGGCAATGGCCGGGAACGCTCGGGTCTCGCGCGCGAGGATCTGAGCTCGGGAAATGGCCTCGAACTTCTCACGAGAGGCCGCAGCCACCACCAATTCTCCCGACTCTAGCAAGAGCAGCAGGCGATCCCCGACCCGCGTGACGGTTCCGGGGCGGATATCGTCTGTCGACCAGAGCACCTTCCCCGTCTCCAAGTCGACTGCCCTCAGGCTTTGCCCGTACTCCTGGCGGCCGTGGAATCCAAACAGAGTGCGACCATGCAGGACACAACTGGAGTAGTGATTGTCGATGACACCCTCGCCCGACCAAAGCTCCTCGATCTTCCGGTTGCAGAGCTTCATCGCGATCGATCCGGTACCGTAGGACGCCGAGAGAAACACGAAGTCTCCAGACACGATGGGAGTCGCCGAATTGACTGCGGCGTTGCTTCGGGAACGCCAGCGGCGCTCGTAAAGCACCTCGCCCGTGGAAGGCTCAATCACTGCGAGCCCCTCCCTCGTGAAGAACACTGCCACTTTGGCTCCATCGATGAGAGCCCCCACTGGCGACGAATAGCTCGCTGCGTGATCGGTAGCCTTCCAGAGGGTTTCGCCAGTATCCGAGTCAAACGCCACGATGCCCGCTCCGCCGGTTCCGCCGATGTTGGCGAGCACCCTTCCCTCCATCACGAGCGGAGTCGAAGCCGCACCGAAGAATCCCTTGCGCACGCCGAACTCGGAATGCGTGTCCAAGCCCCAGATCCTGCGACCTGTTTCAAAGTCGATGCAGTGCAGCCAGCCCTCGGCACCGAACGTGTAGACTTTTCCGTCGTCGACGACCGGGGTAGCACGCGGTCCGTTGTCGAATCCGAAATCGTCCCTGTACTTCGTCTCGTAAGAGAACTTCCAAACGCTCTGTCCGCTATCGGATCGCAGCGCCTCCACAACTTCCTGATTGCCCTGACGATGGAAGATAACCAAGCGCTCGCGAGCAACGACCGGCGCGCTGAAGCCGGCGCCGATCGGCCGATCCCAGACAAGCTCGGGACCCGCAGGTGGAAATGCCTCAATGCTCACGTCACCGGGGTAGATGCCATCCCTCTCGGAACCGCGGAACTGCGGCCAATCCTGGCCCCAGGCTCCCGTGACCAAGCAAAAGGCAACAGCTGACACTGCCATGCAAGCTCTGACGGACTGCGACGCAGCACTGGCGCTCCGCCCGAGCCTGCAGAGACTCCGGAATGACGCTCGAAGCCTGAATGCTGCAGACCGACTCTGCATATTCAGATTCCCGACCATCGCTGCGTGACGTCGTCTTCGACGCCGAGCAGATCCAGAAGGCGCCCGACCTGCTGGTCCACGATGTCGTCTAGGGACTTGGGAAGCGTATAGAACGCCGGCATAGGCGGTGCGATGACAGCACCCATTTCAGCGAGCGTAGCCATCGTGCGCAAATGGCCAAGGTGCAAGGGAGTCTCTCGGACGACAAGGACCAGTCGCCGTTTTTCTTTCAACGCCACGTCAGCGGCACGTGTGAGCAGGTTCGAGGCAAGACCGCTCGCGATGGCCGACATTGTATTCACGGAGCACGGAACGATGGCCATGGCGTCAAAGAGGAATGAGCCGCTGGCGATGGTCGCGCCGATCTGTTGTACGGAATGCAGTTCGTGGACTAGCGGCCGGAGGTCCGAGATATTTCGCCCGGTTTCCTGGTGCAACGTCTTCTCGCCGGGCCGAGTGACGACCAAGTGAGTCTCGATGCGTTCCTTGGACGCCAGCCGCTCCAGCAGGCGCAGCCCGTACACCGCTCCGCTAGCCCCGCTGATTCCGATGACGATCCGTCTCAACGCACGATCCTCCATTCATGGTGACAGAATCGCTAGGCAGCCGAACGCCGTCGACCAGAGATTCGACCGCCATCGGTCAGGACTGGAGCAGCGAGTGATAGCCTGAAAGCAACGGAGATTCACCACCCTCCCAATCCAGTTGTGAGCGATCGAAAAACCCTTTATCTCGCAAACCCCTACGGGTTCTCGTCCCAGCAGAGATCCGGCCCGCTCGTAGACCTCGTCGGAGCCTTGGAACGTGTTGGAGCCGACGTCTGGGAGCCGTTCGAGCGGAACAACCAGATCGACAAGGGCACCTCGGATTGGGCATACCGGATCGGTCAAGGCGATTTGGGGGACGTGCGGGAGGCGGACGGGCTGTTCGCTGTGGTCAACGGCTGCCCGCCGGACGAGGGCGTCATGGTGGAACTAGGCATGGCAATCGCGTGGGGAAAGCCGACCTTCCTGTTCCGAGACGACTTCAGGATATGCACGGACTCTGTCGGCACACCCGGCTACCCATTGAACCTCATGCTGTTTGCAGGCCTGCCGAGAGACAACTGGAAGCGATACTGGTACACCTCCGTAGAAGAACTCGCCGACCCGGCAAAAGCGTTGGTCCAATGGCTGAACAGAACACTGACCCCCGGCACCTGATCCTGTTCGACGGCTACTGCGGGTTCTGCGGCCGAGCGGTGAGTTTCATTCCCCCACGCGACCGTCGAGGCGTCTTCCGCTACGCTTCGCTCGAGAGCCACGAAGGCGAGGCGATCCGCGGGAGCCACTCCTTGGGCGCGAGCAGATCGGGAACATTGCTGGTCGTACCGAGCGGGAAGCCGAAAACAGAGGCGCCTCTGGAGAGGTCGGCGGCAGTGCTCTTTATCGTCCGGCACCTTGACTGGCCGTGGAAGCTTCTCGGGGTCTTGCGATGGCTCCCGAAACGACTCCTGGACTGGGGCTACGAGCGAGTGGCACGGCACCGGTACATGCTGTCGGGTGCGTCCGACTCGTGTGCCCTGCCCGAAAAGGGTTCCGAGCAGAAAGCGGCAAGATGAGCTAGCACGGGTCTCCTTAGCGATTCGTCTCCTCGGCGCTTCAGTGGTCGGATTCCGGCGATTCCGCGGAGAGGTGAGCGCAATTCGGGACGGCCTCTGGCAAGGCCGAGCCGATTCAGGCATCGACCGGACCCGGCATCAAGACCTCCAGGACTCCACGAGAGAGTGCAGTCCGTGGCACCTGCGCCCGGAAGCGCCGCATTCGCTTCGAATCGTCGAGGAAACGCCACTCGACAAGTAGGGTTCAACCTCAGTAAGATCACCCTCTCAATGCGAAACCTTCGAACATTCACGGCTCTCGGTTGCGCCATCGCATGCTTGTCCGGATGGGGGAGCGCTTCCGCCAAGCCCAACATCGTGATCGTGATGGCCGACGACATGGGCTATTCGGACATCGGATGCTACGGCGGGGAAATCCGAACGCCGAACCTAGACCGCCTGGCCGCGAACGGACTTCGTTTCACTCAGTTCTACAACGCCGGACGCTGCTGCCCGACGCGCGCGTCACTGCTGACAGGGCTGTACGCGCATCAAGCTGGAATCGGTCACATGACGAGCGAGAACGAACAGCTGCGCTTCGACCTCGGCTACCCGGGGTATCGCGGTTACCTCAATCGAAGCTGTGTGACTATCGCCGAGGCACTGAAGCCGGCGGGCTACAAGACCCTGATGACCGGGAAGTGGCATGTTGGCACGTTCGAGGGAATGTGGCCTGTAGACCGAGGTTTCGAGCAGTACTACGGGATCGTCCGCGGAGCGTCTAATTTCTTCCGCCCAGCACCAGAAAAGCTCCTCGTCCGCAATCGAGAGCGCATCGTTCCGGGCGAGGACTACTACACCACTGACGCGTTCACCGATCATGCCATCGAGTTCGTCAGGGAAGCGGAACGCAACGACATCCAGCCCTTCTTCCTCTATCTCGCGTACACCGCCCCGCACTGGCCGTTGCACGCATGGCCGGAAGACGTCCAGAAGTACCGAGGCAAGTACATGGTCGGCTGGGACAAGGTGCGGGAAGCCCGACTCGATCGGATGACCGCGATGGGCCTCATCGACGATGCATGGAGGATGACCATCCGGGACGCTGTCCCCTGGGACACCCTGTCGCTCCCCAAGAAGGACGAGATGGATCTCAGGATGGCGATTTACGCCGCCCAGGTCGACCGGATGGATAAGAACATCGGGAAGTTCGTCAACGTGCTCCAGGATCTCGGCGAACTGGAAGACACGCTGGTGTTCTTTCTTTCGGACAACGGCGGCTGCGCCGAAGGGGGCATGCTCGGACGCGGCCCGCTCGAGATCCTCATGACCAAGAACGGCTACACCCAATCCTATGGCCAGGCATGGGCGAACGCCTCGAACACGCCGTTCCGAAAATACAAGCACTGGGTCCACGAGGGAGGAATCGCGTCGCCCCTAGTCGTGCATTGGCCAGAGGGAGTGTCCGCAAAGGGAGAACTGCGCAGCGAGCCGACGCATTTGATCGACCTCATGGCTACGGCTTTGGATGTCGGCGAGGCAGAGTACCCGAAGAAGTTCGAGGGCAACGAGATCGTCCCGCTGGAGGGCGTCTCGATGGTTCCAGCGTTCGATGGCCGGGCGATCGGCCGCGAAGCGCTGTACTGGGAACACGAGGGCAACCGGGCGGTCCGTCACGGAAGATGGAAGCTGGTCGCAGAAAACCGAGGCCCTTGGGAGCTCTATGACATGAAGGCTGACCGCACCGAAACAGAGGACGTGATGTCGCTCAACCCCGAAGTAGGCCGGCGAATGATCGAGATGTACACCGACTGGGCGAAAGTGCGTAACGTGCTGCCCGGCCGTCCGAAACGCAAGCCGGGCTACGCGCCGCCCCAGCTTGAATATCCGCAGACTGCCGACTACGAACCGCCGTCGACGACGCCCTAGTCCTCATCGAGGCCCTCGACTGGCACCTATCCGGGCCACCAACAATTGCGATCTCGCGAAAGAAACACCTGGATCCGCCCCGAGCGGAGCGGCAGGCCGGGTTGGATTCGTTGCGGCACTTGGCCGCGACCCGGTCGAGGTAGACAAACCTTACATTGGGATGTCGAGACAGAGTTGCGCGTTCGGTGAGGCATGATCGCTGCGGCATGCGGTCTCAGGCCAGTATTCAGGGCATTTCAGACTCTTGCGCAGCACTACGGCGGGTCGGAGCAGGAAGGCCTGTCCGAAACTTCCTGAGCTGTTTCGCTTGAGACTCTTCGACTCTCGACTCGTGTTGGCGCGCTTCTGTCGATCCTCGCCGCTGCGTCACGATCGGGTATTGTTGATACGAAACACTGGATTGGCCGAAGGTTCGGAAATCACTTATGTTCAAGACCAGAATCACCGAAATGTTCGGAATCAAGTACCCCATCATCCAAGGCGGATTGATGTGGCTGGCGAAGGCGGAACTGGCTGCCGCGGTGGCCGAAGCTGGAGGCATCGGCTTCATGACGGCGCTGTCGCACGACACGCCAGAAAAGCTCCGGAACGAGATCCGCAAGGTTCGTGGCTTGACGGACAAGCCGTTCGGCATCAACCTCACGTTCCTGCCATCGCTCCGAGGGCCGGACTTCCCCGCTTACGTCCAGGTGTGCATTGACGAGGGCGTGCGGTTCATCGAGACAGCGGGGCGCAACCCGGCGCCGATTATGCCGATCCTGACCGACGCGGGCGTCAAGGTGATTCACAAATGCACTTCGGTGCGGCATGCGATTACGGCGCAGCGCATCGGGTGTGCTGCCGTCAGCATCGATGGTTTCGAGTGCGCGGGCCATCCCGGCGAGGATGACGTGACATCGCTGATCCTGATTCCGCTCTGTCGCGACGCGCTCGATATCCCGGTCGTTTCGTCTGGCGGGTTCGGAGACGGTCGGGGCCTCGTGGCCTCGTTGGCGCTGGGCGCGGACGGCATGAACATGGGGACCCGCTTTGTGGCGACGGTCGAATGCCCGATCCACGACGCCGTCAAGCAGGCTCTGGTCAATGCTAGCGAGCGCGAAACGAGGCTGCTCATGCGCTCGCTGCGCAACACCGCCCGCTTCCTGACGAACGACAACACCGAGAAGGTGCTCCAGATCGAGGCGCGCGGCAACGCGAAGATCGAAGACATCAAGCAATACCTGTCCGGCCTCGAAGGCAAGAAAATGATCGAGACCGGCGACCTCAACCAAGGGGTGTTCTCTGCAGGCCAGGTGATCGGCATGATCCATGACGTACCAACCGTGCAGGAGTTGTTCGACAGAATTGTCGGCGAAGCGACGGAGCTCATGACCCGCCAGCTTCCTGGAGTAGTCCGTAACGGAGCATCGAGGAACTGATCGCGCATCCCTCAAACTGAACAGGGCGCACGCACAGCGCGATGCGGAGCCGCAACCACCCGTGACGATTTCGGCCACGATCATCGCCCTGAACGAACAGGGGAACATCGCGAGAGCGATCCGCTCGGTTGGATTCTGCGAAGAAGTGCTCGTGGTCGATTCGGGATCCACGGATCGCACCGTAGAGATCGCCGAATCTCTCGGCGCCAGAGTCGTGCAGCACGATTGGCCGGGCTACGCGGCGCAGAAGAACTTCGCTGCCAACGCCGCGAGCAACGATTGGATCCTATCTTTGGACGCGGACGAAGCCGTCGGGCCCGAACTCGCCGCCGAAATCCTTCGGTTGAAGGCCCATCTGCCCGATCGCGCGGGCTACGACTTCCCTCGCCTGGCGCACTATTGCGGTCGCTGGATCCGTCATTCGGGCTGGTATCCCGACCGGAAGGCCCGACTCTACCGAAGGGACTTCGGCACTTGGGTCGGCAGCTACGTCCACGAGTCTCTCGAGCTTTCAGGGCCGGTCGGCCATCTCACCGGCGACCTGCTGCACTACACCTGCAACACTCTGGAACATCACAGCCGAAACGTCGAAAAGTACACCGACTTGGCGGCTCGCGAAATCAGGGCGTCAGGGAATACGGTGGCTCTCTGGAGGCTCTTGATCGGGCCGGCCTATTCATTCGTCAAGTCCTACCTTGTGCAACTGGGATTCCTGGACGGCAAGGCTGGATTCACCATCGCCCGCATGGCCGCTCGGTACGTGTATCTGAAATACTCGAAGGCCAGAAGGCTGGCCCACTCATAGCCGATGCGCATCCTCCACATCGATACCGGGCGGACGATGCGCGGCGGGCAGTACCAAGTGCTCCTCCTGCACGACACGCTAGCCGAGAGGGACCTCAAGCAAACGCTGCTCACGGGTGACGCGATCCGATCCGAGCGAACCGTCGAGCGAGCAACGTGGCGGGCCATCCGACAACATGCCCGCACCTGCGACCTGATACACGCGCACGACGCCCGAGCCCACACGATGGCGGCCTTTCATGGGACCGGCAAGCCGGTCGTCGTGTCTCGCCGTGTGTCGTTCGCGATTGGCGATGGATTCGGGTCGCAGTGGAAGTACCGAAAAGCCGCCCATTTCGTTGCGATTTCGAAGTACGTGGCTTCAGTGCTCAGGAGTGGCGGCGTCCCGGCCGACAAGATCAGCGTGGTCTACGACGCAGCTCCCGGAGCACCGGAAGCCCCGGGCCGGCCGTCCAGCACAGACCGAGACCGAAGCCCGAGGGGTCCCGAGCTCCGCGTAGTGAGCCCTAACTTCGACGATCCGCTCAAGTGCCGCGATCTCGCGGTTGCGACCTGCCTGCGAGCAGGCGTACCTCTTCGGCTCTCGGACGACCTGCCTGCCGACCTCCGGTCGGCCGACGCGCTCCTGTACCTGTCGAAGTCGGAGGGCCTTGGGTCGGCGTTGCTACTCGCGATGTCGCTGGGCGTGCCTGCGATCGCAAGCGCTGTCGGCGGAATCCCGGAAGTCGTATCCAGCGGCAAGACAGGGCTACTCGTGGAGAATGATGTCGAGAGCATCTCTCACGCGCTCAGCCGCCTGCAGTCGGACCCGTCTCTGAGGCTGCGGATGGCAGAGGCGGCCCTGAAGAGGGTGCGGGCGGAATTCTCTCGCGAGCGGATGGCTGATCGGACGCTGCAGGTCTATCGCCGCGTCCTAGGGCAGTTTGGCTGAGTGACGGTGATGGCTATCGGTTCTGCGTTCGTGCTGGGGTTGCTCGTAGGCAGTTTCCTGAACGTCTGCATCCGACGGTGGCCCCTAGGACAGTCCGTGACGTTCCCGGGTTCGCACTGCCCCGATTGCGGCTGTCCCATCAAATGGCGCGATAAGATTCCGGTCCTTAGCTTCTTCCTACTAAGCCGCCGGTGCCGCCGTTGCAAGGAACCGATTTCGTGGCGGTATCCGTCCGTCGAGCTCCTGAATGCGGTGGTCTACGCGCTCCTCGCGACGCGGGAAGGCAGCAGTCTCGAGTTCTGGAAGAACGCGATCTTCGCGTCCATGATGCTAATCCTGATCTTCACTGATATCGATCACAGGATCCTACCAGATCAGGTAACGCTGACTGGCATAGCAACGGGAATCGCATTCAGTCCGTTTGCCGGCATGCCCGAAGGCCCAGTGAAGGTCTTCCTACTCCTAAACGGCCTCAAGGCGCCCGCTTGGATCGTTTCCCTAGGGGAGTCCTTGCTGGCAGCTGGGGCTTTCGCCGGCCTTCTGTGGGTCATAGGGGAAGCGTATTACCGCTTGCGCGGCTTGGAAGGTCTCGGGTTTGGCGACGTCAAGCTGATCGCCCTGATCGCGGCTTTCCAAGGCAGTGCTGTCGGAGCGCTGATCCTGGTCGCGGGAACCTGCTCAGCGGCAATTGGCGGCTTCATCTTCATCAAGCTCACCAAGAAGGGCTGGCAGCACCCGATCCCCTTGGGCAGCTACTTCGCGTGCGCCTCCATGGCCGCGTTGTTCGCGGCTGAACCTATCCTCGACCTATACTGGGAGCTTGTCTTCGCATGAGGCTGGGAGAAATCGCTAAGGCACTTCGTTGCCGACTCATTGGCGACCCCGACATTGAGATCACAGGTGTCGCGGGCCTCGAGGATGCCGGACCGAGCGAAGTCACGTTTCTGTCGAATCCGCGCTACGCACCACTCGCTAGCCAGACCCGGGCCGCCGCCCTGATCGCAGAGGGTCCGATCGAGGGAACCGAACTTGCCTTCCTCGTGTCAGCCAATCCTTACTTGGACTTCGCTCGCGCGCTGGAACTATTCCATCCCCCTTCGACTCGCGAACCGAGTATCCATGCGTCAGCGGTCGTAGCGGACACGGCGCGTGTGGAACCCGGGGCCTGCGTCGGCCCCTACGCTGTCATCGAGGACGGCGTCGAGATCGGTCGAAACGCCACGCTCGGGCCTCACGTAGTGATCGAACGCGACGCCCGGATCGGCAACGACTTCGTGGCCCATGCGGGCGTAACTGTATGCCATGGATCGAGGGTCGGCGACCGCGTGGTTCTGCACCACCGAGTCACGGTCGGGTCTGACGGGTTCGGCTTCGCCCGCCGCGACGACGGCACTCACAAGAAGATCCCCCAAACGGGAAGGGTTGTCATCGAGGACGACGTGGAGATCCAAGCGGGCTCCTGCATCGACCGGGCCGCCGTGGGAGAGACCCGGATCGGTCGAGGCACGATCATCGACAATCTGGTGCAAATCGGCCACGCTGCCAAGGTCGGCGCGAATACGATTCTCTGCGCGCAAGTCGGAATCGCTGGCAGCACCACTCTTGGATCGGACTGCATCCTTGCCGGCCAAGCGGGAGTCATCAACCACCTTCAAATCGGCAACCGCGTGCTGATCACGGCCCAGTCCGGCGTTGGTCGCGACCTTCCAGACGGGTCCAAGGTGTCGGGATCGCCGGCACTAGACAATCGGCGGTGGCTCCGGTCCACGGCCGTCTACGCCCGGCTACCTGAAATCGACCGGGAGGTTCGCAACCTGCGTAAGCGTGTCGACGACCTTGACGGGGAATCCTGAAGCGTGCCGAAGCTTGGCACATCTGCCTCCTGCAAACCGCCTTCCGCATGTCACCGATTGATCGAGTTCGACAGCGGGCTCGATTCTCGGATGACCAAGGTTAGGAATTCGAAGGGAGAAAAGAGAGCCGGAATCCCGCGCGGGAGATTCGGGGATTCGACAAGCTCAACTGTTACGCTCGAAGCAGCGGAATCGAGACGGCGAAAGCGAATCTGGCCCGGCAGGCGAAGCCTCGCCGACGTCAGGCCTCTGCGATGGGTCGATTGGTTGCATCCTCGGATGCGATTGCAGGCGAGAGTTTGACCCATCAGCTGGCTGACCCCTTCGAAGAGTCCCGCCGAACCAGCGAACGCAAGCAGTCAGCGGTAGACGGATCAGTTTGCACTGCAGTCGCGACACCTCGGCGAGTCGCAGCTCTTGTACGATTGGTCCTGTCGCGGCAAGGCGGCAGGTGAACTCAGATGCAGAAATCCGTCTCCCTCGCGCTGCTGTTCGTCGGCCTTTCGGCCGGCCAGTCAACCGACTTCCCCATCAATCTCCGGCAAGGCATCATGGCGGGCGAAGTCGGCGATGACTCGGTCATCTTGCAGTCGCGCCTGACATCCTCCAACCCTCGACAGGACCCGCGCTGGGAGGGGATCCGAGGCACGGGCGGTTGGGCGCGGTTCGAAATCGCCGACAACGAGAACTTCGGCGGCGGCGGGATGACAGATTGGATCGAGGCAACACCGTACTCGGACTTCATCGTCAAACACAAGGTCGAAGGCTTGAGGCCTGCCACTCGCTACCACTACCGGCTGCACTACGGACCCGAGAAAGACGGCACCCGCCAGTCGGCCGCCGCGACGTTCCGCACACTAGCCGGGAGCGAAATTGCCGCTCCGTACAGCTTTGTCGTCGTGACGGGGATGAACTACTCGTTCTTCCACTACACGGGAAGCAACCGGGTCGGCCCTTACGACGGTCCGGACAAGGAACTCGGCTACCCTGCCCTCGCATCAATCCTCAAGCTGCGCCCCGACTTCTTTGTCGGGACAGGCGATAACGTCTACTACGACCATCCGGGCCATCGCGGGCGCGCTCAGACGCGTCACGAGATGCGCAAGAAGCACCACGAGCAGTACTCGCAGCCGCGTTTTCTGGATCTCTTCCAGAGAGTCGCGAGCTACTGGATGAAGGATGATCACGACCACCGGTTCGACGACTCGGATGCGGTCAACGCGGTGCGTATCCGCGCTCCGAAGCAGCTCGACTACTATCCGCGCACGAATATCCACGAAGGCGAATCAGGGTCTGGATTCCTTCCGTCCCACGAACTGGGCATCCAAGTGTTCCAAGAGCAGCTGCCGGTCGTCGATCCTTCGGAACCCGATGCAGTCACGTACAGAACCCATCGAGTCAGCCGCGACTTGCAGGTGTGGCTAGTCGAAGGACGCGACTACCGAAGCCCGCTAGACCAGCCCGACGGGCCGCGCAAGACCATTTGGGGCCAGAAGCAGAAGGCTTGGCTGATGAAGACGCTCGAGGACAGCGACGCCACGTTCAAGCTGCTGCTCTCGGCGACGCCCATGGTAGGTCCCGACTCGAGCAGCAAGCGCGACAACCACACGAATCTGAACGGCTACCGTCACGAAGGCGACGAGTTCTTCAACTGGCTCGCAGACAGCGGCATCACGGGGAACGAGTTCTTCGTCGCGTGCGGGGACCGCCACTGGCAATACCACTCCATCCGGCCCGATGGCTACGAGGAATTCTCTTCCGGCGCGCTTGTGGACGCCAACGCCATCCTAGGGAGCTTCCCGGGCGACGAAGACACCACCGATCCCGACGGCAGGATCAAGCAGCCCTTCCATTCTCCGGAAGCAAGCGGAGGCTTTCTGATGATTTCGGTCGTTCCTGACGGGTCGTCGGCAAGAGCCGAATTCCGGTTCTACGACGAGCAGGGCAAGCTGCTCCACGAACACGCGAAGACGCGTGCGGCGCTCCGCTAACCTCTGCCGGAAGGGCAGGCGCCCGCTCGTTCACTGCATCGGGAAGAACACAGATCCAAGGTAGGAGGCCAGCAGGCCCGCGCCTCCTAGCGCGAACAGCGAGACCGTCTTCGTCTTGAGAGCCTCGACCTCCGTCAGCCCGGTCATCGTCTTGAAGACCCAGAAGCCCGAATCGTTCATCCAGCCTCCGACGATCGAACCGGCCCCGATGGCCGTCAGGATGTAGACCGCGTGGTGGCCCGGCGGGTGCGCGATGATGAGCGGGGCGAGAATCTCGGAAGTCGTGATCATGGCGGTGGTCGCAGAGCCCTGGGCGATGCGGAAGAGCATCGCGATGCCGAAGCCGAGCAGCATCAGCGAGAGGCCGAACTCCTGGGCGTAGTCGCCCAGGACGGTTCCGACCTCGGCCTTGACGAGCATGCGACCGAATGCGCCGCCACCAGCCGTGATCAAAATGATGAGGCCGGCACTCTTGATCGCTTCCTCGGTAGGCTTGGCCAGTTCCCGCAGGGACATGCCCTTGTGCGAGGCAAGCAGCCAGAGCCCCGCCGCGGCAGCAAGGACAAGCGCCAAGTTGGGATTCCCGAGAAATGCCGTCACGCCAGCGAGGGCACTCCCCGCGAAGAACGTGTTCGTGACGGTGTTGGCCGTTATCAGGATGACTGGGATCGCGATCGGCATCAGCGAAACAAAGAACCCGGGAAGTTCGCTCTCGGGGCGGTGTGCAACTTCCTCGAGTTCCTTCAAAGTGAGGCCCGGGGCCTCCCTGATCGGAATGTTGAGCTTCCTGTCGATCCACCACGCGTAGGCCCAGCAAGCGAGCGCAGAGGGAATCGCTACCATCAGGCCGACGATGATCACCACGCCCAAATCGATGCTCAGAGTCTCGGCCATTGCCAGAGGCCCGGGGGTGGGCGGCACGAAGATGTGCGTTGTCACTCCGCCCGCTCCGATCGCCAGCGTGTAGAGCAGGTAGTTCCGGCCACCCGTCCGCATGCTCATCGATCGCGCGAGCGGAACGAGCAAGTAGAACACGGTGTCGTGGAAGACGGGGATCGACAGGATATACCCGCTGATCACCATCGAAAACGAAGAGTACTTCTCGCCCAGCCAGGCAACGAACCGGCGGGTGATCTTCTCCGCCCCGCCGCTCTCCATCAGGCACTGGCCGATCACCGCGGCCATGGCGATAGCGATGCCGATTCGGCCCACCAGGCCCCCGAAGGCCTCGGTGACGGCACCCATGATGTCCTGCACTGCCACGTTGGGAGACAGCAGCCCGATCAGGATGGCGGACAGGATAAGTGCAGCGAATGCGTTGACCTTCCAGCGAATGATCAACAGGAAGACAGCCGCCATAGCAACCAAGAGAATGAGAATGGGATGCATGGGAGTTCCGAACAGCATAACGGATTGCTATGCTGATCTCGCGATGGCCAAGTCGATCCTCAACATCGAGCTGGAATCCCCGCTCGCCATCCTGACTCTCACGCACCCTGAACGACGCAACGCGCTTTCGACGGAGATGATGGGCGCTCTGAGCGCTGCTCTCCGGAGCATAGGAAGCAACCCCGCGCTCCGCGCAGTGATCATTCGGGCCGAGGGACCGGTCTTCTCGTCAGGCCATGACCTGCGCGAGATGACGGGGAGGGAACTCGATCACTATCGAAGGGTCTTCGATGTCTGCACCGAGATGATGGCGACGATCCAATCAGTTCCTCAGCCGGTCATCGCAGAAATCGACGGGATCGCTACGGCGGCTGGCTGCCAGATGGTCGCTACTTGCGACTTGGCGCTTGCGTCCCCGCAATCCAGATTCGCTACGCCCGGCGTGAGAATCGGATTGTTCTGCAGCACGCCGATGGTTGCCCTCACACGCAGTGTCGGCAGGAAGCGTGCTCTCGAGATGCTGCTGACCGGCGAGATGATCGATGCGCATCGCGCGGCCGAGTGGGGCCTGATCAACAGGGTTGTGGCTGCCGACCGCCTTGAGGCGGAGACTCGCGAGCTGGCTCATTCGATCGCTTCCGCCAGTCGAGTCACGGTTGGCATGGGCAAGCAGGCCTTCTATCATCAGATCGATCTGAAACAGCCCGAGGCATACGACTACGCGAAGGAAGTGATGAGCCTAAACGCGCAAGCCGCCGACGCCCAGGAGGGCATGTGCGCGTTCCTCGAGAAACGCAAGCCAGTCTGGCCGGGAAACCGGCCGCGCACGTCAGCCCGAGAGCCCGAGCCGGAAAGGATGCAGCCGGTCTCCGGAGGCCGGTGAGCCTGCGGCTGATCCCGAAGAGCTCGGTCGGCACACCTCAGCCCTCGCAATCCCGGAAACCGTCTCCGTTCGGATCGGTGGGAATCCGGTCCAGGTTATCCCAGCCAGAGATCCATCAGCGGCTTGCCCTTGACCAGGTCGCGCGGCTGGTTGAGGTGATTGTGGATCTCCTGGTTCGGATCCACTCCAAGCGCGTAGTAGATAGTCGCAAGCAGGTCGTTCGGATGGACCGGCTTCTCCTTCGGAGACGAAGCCGTCGCGTCGGACTCGCCGTAAACCCGCCCGCCAGGAATGCCCGCGCCAGCGATCATCGACGTGTAGCAATACGGCCAGTGGTCGCGACCGTCCGGCGAATTCGTATTGCCTGAGGTGGAGACGCCTAGACGTGGCGAGCGCCCGAATTCTCCAACCGCGACAACCAGCGTCTCGTCCAGAAGGCCCTTTTCTTCCATGTCGGTCAGGAGCGTCGACAGGGTGCGATCCAGCTTCGGGCAGTGCAGGTCTCGCAGCGGGCCGAAGTTCGCGGCGTGAGTGTCCCAAGCCGTGGTCTCGGGATCGCCGTTAGCTACCGAAGGCCAGTTGAGCTGCACCATACGGGTCCCGGCCTCGACCAGCCTGCGCGCCATCAGAGCACCCTGGCCGAACGTGAACCGACCGTAGTTGTCGCGCATTTCGTCCGACTCCAGCGAGAGGTCGAAGGCATTGCGAGCCTTGCCGGACAGCACGAGGTCGAAGGCGTTCTGGTAGTACTTGTCCAGCGCGTAGCTGCTGACGGCCTTGTCCAACGCGGGCATCGAGCCGTTGATTCCGCGCAAGAGCTCGAACCGGCTCTGGAGGCGGTCCGCAGGCACTTCCTTGCGAAGTTCGAGGTCGTCGAGCTGGATCGGCTTGTTCGGATCCTGGTACAGCCGATACGGATCGAACGCCTTGCCGATGAATCCTGCCGCGCCGCCCTTGCCGATCACGCTCGACTCCTGCAGCGGGCGTGGCAGTTCGACGAACGGCAGTACCGGCTCCTTCGGTGGCAGGAACTTGGTGATCCACGAACCGGCGGTCGGATAGTCGTTGGGAGACGGCGGCTCGAGCTGACCCGACGGCGACACCTCGGTCGGCTCGTAGCCGGTGAGCATCTGGTAGATGGCCGCTGTGTGATTGAAGAGACCGGCTGGCGTGTAGCTCATCGAGCGGATCAGCGTGCATTTGTCAATCGCGTCCGCCAGCATCGGCATGGTCTCGCTCAGTTGGATGCCTGGAATCTTGGTCTTGATCGGCTTGAACTCGCCGCGAACATTCGATGGCGCGTCTGGCTTGGGATCCCAGATGTCGATGTGAGACGGGCCGCCTTGTAGGAACAGTACGATAACCGACTTCGCGGAACCGAATCCGGTGGAGCCATCGAAACGGCTGGTTCCGGTCGAAGCTCTTGCCTTGTCCTGAAGGCGCAGCACATCCTGCAGCGTCAGACCGAACAGGCCGAGCGAGCCGATCTTCATGAACTCCCGGCGGGAGGACCCATCGCAGAATCGAGCAAGGTAGCGGTTCGGAATGGTCAGCATGGATACAACCTACTGCAGATTATAGGGCAATCCAGGATAGGCCAAGACCGTTTTTTGACCGAATCGACGAAACCAACGGCCGCAAGGCGCGCTCTTTGCCGTCCAGAAGATTCTCGCGAAGATCTTGACCGGTTTGGCCAGTGATGAATCCCGCAACACCGTTCTGGCTGTGATATCCGGCGGAGATCTAGCGTGGCTCGTCGAGCACATGAATGTCCGGAAGGTTGCGAAACGCTCCTCCGTAGTCCATCCCATAGCCGACCACGAACTCGTCGGGGATCTCGAAACCAACGTAATCGACCGGAACATCAACGACGCGCCGATCTGGCTTGCTGAGGAGGGCCGCAAGCCGGACGGAATCGGCACCCTGACGGCTCAAGCTGTCCAGTAGGGCCCGGGCGGTATGGCCGGAGTCCACTATGTCGTCCACGACGAGCACTTGAGCACCGTGCAATTGGAACTCCCGATCTCCGCTCAACCGGACTGTTTCAGTGCTGACGGTCGAACGCCCGTAGCTGGAGGCTTGAACAAAGTGCACCCTGAGTTCCACGCTTGTTCGAACCGCCCGCACGAGGTCTGCCGCGAATTTCCGGCCGCCTTCGAGGACGACCACCAAATCCAGCGTCTGGCCTGCGTACTCCCGGCAGATCTCAACCCCTAGCGACTCGACCCATTCGGCGATTTTGGCCGCGGCAATCAGCATGCGTCCGAGACTCGCCTCCGATCGCTCCGCAGTCAGCTCGGTTGGACTCATTGGCACACTTACGGCAGCATGCCGGCTACCGCCAGCATGCGCCCGGTCACACCGCGCTCCGCCCGATGGGAGAAGTATCCGGCGAGGTCGCAACTTGTGCAATGGTCGCACTCGATAGCCGTCTCCACCCCCGCACGGGCAAGCTGCTCCTTGAGGACCGCTGCGAGATCGACGTGGGGCCTGGCTCGTCCGCGATCAACAGATTCCTCGCCGAATTGGCAGGCGACTTCCTCTCCGACCTCGAAGCAGCAAGACCGAATGCCGGGACCGATCGCGGCTTCTATGTCGCGGGGTCGGGCACCATACTCCGCAACCAAGCCGTCAATCGCATTCGGCAATACGCCCGCGACAGTTCCTCTCCATCCCGCGTGGACCGCCGCCACGGACCGGGTCAAGGGATCGACTAGCAGGACCGGGACGCAGTCGGCGGTGCGGACACCGACCAGCACGCCCGATTGGCTTGTGATGACTGCATCGCCCTCGGGGCGTTCCCCGGCCCAGGGTCCATCGGTTCGGATGAATCTCCCCGAATGAACCTGCTTCGGCGTGGCCGTCACGAACCCGGCCGCGCCGAAGGCAGCCGCGATGTCGCTGTCGGCTGGCAAGTCAAGGAAGTCGCCGGTAGCTCTTGTCGAGAACCCGTGAACGAGCCAGGGATGCCGCTCCCAGTCCGAAACGCGAAGCACGCCTCGCCCGCCGACCCTAAACATGCTGACGCTAGAGCCCCAGAAGCCGCGCCGGGTTGGCCTTAGACATGAGGTCAACTTCCTCTCGCGAAAAGCCGGCCTGCAAGAGCTTGGCAAGAAACACGGCCAGTCCATCGGTATGGATCGGGTTCATCGACTGCCCAAGATCGCTCGATATCACCACGTGCTCCGGACCAACTTCCCGAATCGCCTCGACATAGGCATCGAGCTTCTCTTCCGCGGTGCCGAGCCAGGTGGGATTCGACGCGAGCGCCGTGCCGACGGGATATTCGAGCATTGCCCCGAGATCCGCCGCGCGCTTTTGGATCTCGACAGACATTCCAACCGGCGGCGGCAGTGGATGCGTGACGATAATGCGGTCGATCCCCCGCGCCCGAGCCTCCTGGATCAGCATGATGGACTCTTCCGGCGAGGAATGGCCCGTCGCCAGAACCAAGCCGTGCTTGGCGACAGCATCGAGCACGGCGAGCACGCTGGGCAGCAGCGCGCCGTTCTCACTAACCGGAACGCGGTTCGGATTCGGGCTGTGGACGCGATGGTAGTGCTCGGAATCGAACGTGGGCATCCAAACTACTTTCCCGTGTCCGCCGGTGGTACGGGCCATGTGCTCGATCGCAATCACATTGATCCCTGTGGCGGCGTTCAAGGCGATGCCGCCGAACACCCGGATGCCGGGAACTTCCTGTTCGACGAGATATGCAAGACCGGCAGTCGAGGAATAGTGATTCTTCAAGAGCAGTGCACGCATGCCTGCGTCCCGGGCAATACGCGCGAGGTGCAAGGAGCCGATCGAGCGCGGGCCGCTATCTGGCGCGCTATGCACGTGCAGGTCGACCACTCCCTCGACACTGACCGGTGCAACGCCGCCGGTTGTCCCGCACCACGGACAGTCCTCCTGGGCCTTCACGGGAACCGAGAGCAGGAGGCAAGCCAGACCAAGCGGCAAGAGGCCGCGAATCGACGACCTAGCTGGACTCGACCATTGCATAGGCGGAATCTCGGTCAGCACCGCGGCCCAAAACAATGCGAGGTCGATCCCTAATCGAATCGGCCGTTCGGTAGCGAAGCCGGAACCTAGGATGCCACATTCGTGGAGCAACGGACACCGGAACCGGGCCGAGCGTGCCCAATTCGAACCGACCAGCCGGAACGCACCGGGTGGGAATCCTTGTACCGGGCAAGTCGCCCCGGCGACATCGGCAATAGCGATCCATGCCCGCGCCAAAGCCGATGCCGCTTAGCTCGGAATCCTGCTCGTGGCACCGCCGTTCCGGGTCGACCGGGCTACACTATGCTGGTTCGAGAAGCCAATATGAAACTCGAAGGGCAAGTGGCGATAGTCACCGGCGGCGCGACCGGAATGGGCCGGGGGATCAGCAAGCTCCTCGCCGCGGAGGGCGCGCGCGTCCTAGTGAATTACCGGGCTTCCGCCGAAGCTGCGGACGAAATCGTCGAGGAGATCGGGCGGAGCGGGGGCGAGGCCGTCGCTCACGCTGCAGACGTCCAGCGAGACGATCACGTCCGCGCCATGATCGCATTCGTCGAGGAACGATGGGGTCGCCTGGATGTGCTGGTCAACAATGCCGGCTGGAGCAAGGTCACGCCGCACTGGAAGCTCGATGAACTGACGGACGAGATCTGGGATCGCACCCTCAACACGAACTTGCGCGGGGCGTTCTATTGCTGCCGCGCCGCCGTGCCGCTGATGCGAAAGAATGGAGGAGGCTCCATCGTCAACAACGCGTCTGCATCCGCCTATTCCGCCGCCGGCAGCTCGATCGTGTATTCCGCATCCAAGGCTGCGATGGTGAACATGACGAAATCGCTCGCCCGTGCCCTGGCGCCGGACATCCGGGTCAACGCTATCGCCCCGGGCCTGGTCCACACTCGCTTCGCGGGCTGGCCCGCCGATACCTTCGCGCAAGGACGCGAAGTTTCGCCGCTCAATCGAATTGCCTCGGTCGAGGACGTAGCGTCCACAGTGCTGTTTCTGGCAGCAGATGCGACAGCGATCACCGCCGAGACGATTCTCATCGATTGCGGCGCGACGATGCTGGCCACTTCTCGCCCTCGGCGAAAATAAGCGAAGCCGGGGGTTCCTCAGCCGGACGCGAGCTTACGAGAATGACGAATCGACTGGCCATCAGCATGAAATGGGCGACATTCGTCGCCTTCGTCGCATCCTTCGTGCTTCTCCTGCTCGCGCTGCCTCTCGATGGCCTGATTCAAACCCTGCGGATCTGGATCGAAGGCCTCGGCTTCTGGGCCCCGCTGATCTTCTCGGTCACGTACGGAATCGCGGCAACACTGTTTGTGCCGGCGTCGGCACTCTCCCTGGCAGCTGGGGTCATGTTCGGTGTATGGCTTGGTTCGGCGGCTGTTTGGCTCGGCGCCACTCTTGCCATCGTGCTCTCCTTCCTGATTGCGCGGTACGCAGCGCGGTCCCGCGTGGAAGCCCTGGCCGAGACAAATCCGCGGTTTGCCGCTATCGACCGCGCTATCGGTGAGCAGGGCTGGAAGATCGTGGCCCTGATGCGACTCTCGCCGGTTTTTCCGTTCACTCTGCAGAACTACCTATTCGGCGTCACTGCCATCCGATTCTGGCCGTCCTGCATTGCAAGCGCCGTGGCTATCGTGCCAGGCACGTTCCTGTACGTGTATCTGGGTTACGCGGGCGGTCAGGCCGCCGCAGCGGTCGGGGGCGCGCCTCGGACCGATGCGCTCAGGCTGGGACTGCAGCTCGCGGGGCTCCTTGCGACTGTAGTCGTCACTGTCGTTGTGGCACGCATCGCGGCTAAGGCCATAGCCAAGCACGCGCCTGATGAGACTCTCGAACCCTCCCAGGAGGTTGCGAGAAGCGATGGCACGCAGTCGGTCGCCAAGAGTGGCTTGATCCTTGCGATTGCGACCGCGTGCATGGTCGCTGGATGGGTTGCGTTCGTGCAGCGCGACTTGATTCGCGATCTGCTCTTCCCACCCCGAGTTGAGCTCATCGAACGGTACGCCGGCGAGCCGGGAACGGCGACATTCGACCACACGGCCTTCGACGCCCTGCTGTTGAGCCATGTCGATTCTGACGGGCTGGTCGACTACTCCGGTCTCGCGAGCGACGGCCGCGCACTGGCCGAATACGTGAATGCCCTCCGAGCGGCCCCGTTCGAGAACCTCGGCCGCGACGAGAAGCTGGCGCTTCTGATCAACGCCTACAACGCGTTCACCCTGCAGCTGATCGTCGAGCACTACCCTTTGGATTCGATCCAGTCGATTCCATCGTCCGATCGATGGGAGGCTGAACGATGGGAGATCGCAGGCGGGCGATTCAGCCTCGACCAAATCGAGAACGTCCTGATCCGCGCCAACTTCCGCGAGGACCGAATCCACTTCGCTCTGGTTTGTGCGGCGCTCGGGTGTCCGAAACTGCGGCCTCAGGCCTACACGGGCGCTGACATCGACGAGCAGCTCCAACGCCAAGTAGAGGAGATCCACGCCAGCGAGCGGTGGTTCCGCTACGACGAGGCCACAGGACTGGTCTGGCTCACGCAGGTCTATAGCTGGTACTCCGGAGATTTCGTGCAACTGCACGGATCCATCCTCGCTGCGGCGGGTCTCTATTCGCCCGAACTCAAGCAAGCCCTCGATGCAGGCACTGCAGTCGGTGTCCGGTGGCTACCCTATGACTGGGCTCTCAATGACAAGCCTCGACCGGCGATTCAGCCATTCTCTTCAGTTCAAACCGCCGGAGCCTAACTGCCAATGCCCGTCCCTATCGAATCCCTAGCAGAGGCGAAGCCACTAGACCGGCACAACAGGTTGCTAGTCAGTAACGTACATCCGCAGGATTGGGAAAATCCCGAGCCGAAAGGCCGATATCACATGGTGGTAATCGGGGCGGGCACCGCGGGCTTGGTCACTGCTATCGGTGCTGCGGGCCTAGGAGCCCGGGTTGCGCTGATCGAGCGGAAACTGATGGGCGGGGACTGCCTGAACTCCGGCTGCGTGCCTTCCAAGGCGCTGATTCGCGCCGCCCATGCCGCCGCGACGGTCCGAGACGCCGAAGACTTTGGGGTCCGCATTTCCGCGGATGCTGCATGCGTGGACTTCGGAAAAGTCATGGAGCGCATGAGGCGATTGAGGGCAGGCATCAGCGCTCACGATTCAGTCCGCCGTTTCAGCGGCCTGGGCGTCGACGTTTTCCTCGGCCAGGCAACATTCGCAGGCGGAAGGACGGTCCGGGTCGGCGAAAAGACCTTGGAATATTCCAAGGCCTGCATCGCAACCGGAACGAGGGCCGCGTTTCCTCCGATCCCCGGACTGCAAGAGGTCGGGGCGCTGACAAACGAGACGATCTTCTCGCTGACCGAATTGCCTCGTCGGCTTGCGGTGATCGGAGCCGGCCCGATCGGCGTCGAAATGGCCCAGTCGTTCGCGAGGTTCGGATCGAAGGTCACGCTGATCCAAGGGGGGTCGGGCATCTTGACCAGAGAAGACCGTGACGCGGCGGAGATCGTGGAACAGTCCATGAGGCGGGACGGCATCACGATGCTATTCAACAGCACCGCTTCGGGAGTCACCGTCGACGCAGACGAAACGGTCGTCCAAGTGGAGTCGACGAGTGATGGAAGCATCGGCGAGATCAGGGTGGACCGAATCCTCGTCGCGGCCGGCCGCGTGCCAAATGTGGAGGATCTCGGCCTGGACCGGGCGGAAGTCAACTACGACCGGCGAAGGGGTGTCTTGGTCGACGACCGGCTACGGACGTCAAACCCCCGCATTTACGCTGCGGGCGACATCTGCTCGGCTTTCAAGTTCACGCACATGGCCGATGCGATGGCGCGCATCGTCATAGGCAACTCGCTCTTCTTCGGGCGGGCAAAGGCGAGTGCCCTGAAGGTCCCTTGGTGCACTTATTCGGATCCCGAACTGGCCCATGTAGGCCTGCACGAGAGCGAGGCTGCGGCGAGGAACATCGCGATCGACACCTTCCGCACGGAGATGGCAAGCGTAGATCGCGCAGTGCTGGATGGCGATTCGGAGGGGTTCGTTAAGATCCATTGCAAGCGAGGCACGGACACCATCGTGGGAGCGACAGTCGTGGCACGGCACGCCGGCGAAATGATCTCGGAGGTCACGGCAGCCATGACGTCGGGCCTCGGCTTGCGTTCGATTGCAAGTACGATCCACCCCTATCCGACTCAAGCTGAAGCGATTCGAAAAACCGCGGACGCCTACCAGCGGACGAGGCTGACTCCGATGGTCCAGCGCGTGCTGAAAGGGATCCTCCGCCTGAGCGGATGACCGAGCGCATCGGCGAGAGGGGTTTCAAGGTCAGGCCGCCGTGCAGCCATCAATCTCCGTAGTCATCCCGACGCTCAACGAGGCCGAATGGGTTGGCGATGCGATTCGGCAGTTCCATGGAACCGACGTCCAGGAAGTGATCGTCGTCGATGGCGGCAGCAACGACGACACCGTCGAGATCGCAGAATCGCTGGGAGCCCGCGTGCTGGTTGACGAGCCCAACCGGGGACGGCAGCAGAATCTCGGTGCGAACGAGGCTAAGGGTACGATCCTGCTGTTCCTTCATGCGGACACGGCCCTGCCTCAAGGATTCGCTGAGCAGGTCCGCGAGACACTTTCGAACTCGCGCGTCAGTGCCGGCGCTTTTCGGTTTCGGCTCGACACAGCCGATTGGCAGCTGCGACTGGTTGAACGGGTCGTCGCCCTCCGATGCCGGCTCTTTCGCTTCCCATACGGAGATCAGGCCTTGTTCATGCTGCAGGAGACCTTCCGTCGGGCTGGAGGGTTCGCCGAGCTGCCGGTCATGGAAGACTTCGACCTGGTTCGCAGATTGAAGAAGCTGGGCCGCGTGGACTTGGCACGCGGGTCGGCGACGACGTCGGCCAGGCGATGGCGGCAGGATGGGGTCTGGCAACTGACGTGGACTCATCAACTCTGCATCCTCGGCTACCTGCTGCGAATTCCCTCCGACCGGCTTGCCCGTTTGCGACATCCGACCGAATAGGGTCTGACCGCCACGCTACCGACGCCTGCAAAACGAATTTCGCGCAATATTTGCAACAGATTTGCAGCGCAATGCTACCGTGCAACATCGTTGCAATTCAGATTTGCATTGTAACCAATTTGCAACAAGCGGTCCGCATTAACTTTGGGCACGACTCGGCACGTTCCTGAGTTATAGATTCTTGAGTAGTGCAAGATCATCTATCCGTTTACGTTTGTCCTTACTTGCCCGATTGTCTGGCAAAGGGTCGAGTAGCCGGGAGCGGTGTCCGGCCTGTTCGCAAGGCAGATTCCGGCCGCTACGGCATTGGGAGCCCTACTTGCAGGATGGATGTGCAAAGGCGTTGCGGTCGAACCAGCCGTTGCTTTGGCGCCCCAATCCGCGCCCGCGGAAACTTGAACTGGTGTCCAGCGCCAGCAGCCTGGACGATCGGCTTCGGGTTCGAACAACCGATGGGTGCTTGAGGACGTGCGCCCGGAAGGGGGAGATACCGCACGAGTGGGGCGGAATCGCACGCGGAGATCTCCGGCGTCCGGAGAATCCGGCGACCTTCGCCGCCATTGCGATTGACCGCTGGAGTGTCGGCGAAGGGGGTGCGGAAGCCGATGATCCGGACAGCGAACGGGTGCGGCGTTCTCAGCACGTGAGGCCGATGGAGGATATCTTCTTCCGGTTGTCGAAATGCACTTAGGGCTGCTCGCTTCCAACGGGTACCGACCGGCAGTCGCCAGCGCTTCGCCCGACGGTGATGGTATGAATCGGTGGCGGTGGTTGGAGGAATGACCACTCCGGGAAGACGAGCGAGCCGCATTTTCGGCCGGCCTTCGCCCCAGCCCGCAGCGTACTCTTGGCACGTTGATCTTACTAGGAAATGGTTTGGAACTCCGATACAAACAGTTGATATATAGATATTTACCGGACGATCCGCTTGAAGGTCAGGCTTCGGTCATCCAGCCGTCATCTTGAGGATCCCTTGATCACTTTGCGTCGCTCCTCTAAACAGAAATGTTCAATCTCCAAGGCCGTGGTTGCCGGCACCGCCTACCTATGCCAATCGGAGGAGGGTGCAGTTCGCATCAGTCAGGGCAAGCCGCCTGGCAATGTGCCTCAGCGCCCCGCTGGAAGTCGGTTAGGACGCAAGGGAATCTACGAGGATGGGAGGAGTCCAGATTCCGTCCGGGTCTCTCGAGGGCGCGTCTGGTTAGCCGGCGGCGGCTCCGTCCCCTAGTTGCTGCGACAGGTATATGCCGAGTCCCATGTCATCGATCATTTGAAGCTGCGCTTCCAGCCAGTCCACGTGCTCTTCCTCGTCCTTGAGGATGGTCTCGAACAGCTCGCGAGAGGCATTGTCGCCTGCCTCGACGGAGTCCTTGATGGCCGCATTGAGAATCCGAACGGCGTCGTATTCGAGTTGCACGTCGTTGGACAATTGCTCCTTGACGTTCTGGCCGACATTGAGAGGCATGAGCTCGCCCATGCCGGGAACGCCCTCAAGGAACAGAATGCGCTCGATTAGAGCCTCGGCGTGGCGCATCTCGCCGATCGCCTGCACCTTGATGAACCCTCCTAGTTTGGAATACCCCCAGTTATCACACATTTCTGCATGCACGATGTATTGGTGGATAGCAGTGAACTCTCCCTTCAATGCTCGGTTCAGATGCTGGATGATTTTTTCTTGTCCTCGCATGGCTTGGCTATATTATATGACTGTCTCGGTCCTGTGAGTCAAGGCTAGAGATTTGCGTCGACGAGCGGAAATCATGGTCACTTTATCAAGGGTTGCGAGTAGGTGGCCAGTTGGTCCGCGCCGGGGCTACAGCGGTTCTACGGCAACGTCTGGACCAGACGGAATCTACGCGCTGCTCCGGCCGCAATCGAGGTAGGTTCGCTGCCTAGCTCCCGCTCGCTGCCGCATTGTCGAGGCGGCCGGCACCAAGAGCTTGAGCCTCTCCATCGTGCCACGAGACTATGCGGCCCGGACGGGCCTGACCGTTCGATGCCGGTCGTCTCTGCTAGGGAATGGCGCCGGACAAGACGGGCTGTCCGTTTTCCGCAGGCAGCAAGGGCGAAGCCATTTCCCGCCCAGAGTTGATCCTATGTAACTGCATGCCACGCAATCCAGAGCCGATGAAGGCTAACGACGCGACAGTGCTTCGGCGCTCGCCTCAAGACACCGGGGAACGTTTCCCGCGAGGCGCCGGACGGCCTGGATGGATTCTAGGCCGGCCATCTTGAGGCTGCCGCAGCTTCACGAACTAGAATGAGTCTTGCCGCTCCCTCGGTACCAGCATGGATAGTCTAACCGATTTGGCGCCGGGCAACACAGCGGTTGTGGCAGAGCTGCAATTCAACGAAGCCGACGCCATGCGGTTAATGGAACTGGGGTTCATCCCCGGGGTGTCCGTATCGTGCCAGCGGCGCGTTCCGATGGGCGACCTATCCGTCTACCAGCTGGACGGCGGCCAGATCGCCATTCGCAGGGAGACGGCATCGAGGATCCTCGTGCAATCTGGGGCTGCATCCGGAGGTCGCGAGGATGCCTAGTGCACCCTCAGCCGTCTCTGACGCGCTTCGTTCGAAGCCCGAGTTCGGCACGATCGTGGCGATCTGCGGCGCGCCGAACGTCGGAAAATCCACATTCTTCAATCGGCTGACTGGCCTTCACCAGAAGGTAGCGAACTATCCCGGCATCACGGTCGAGAAGCGGATAGGCCGTCTCGAGCTTACTGACGGGCAGGAAGTCGACCTGATCGACCTGCCAGGAATCGTCGGCTTGCACCCAAGGTCAGAGGACGAGCGGATAAGCGTGGACGTTCTTCGCGGCACCGCCACGACGTTGCCGAAGCCGTCAGCGGTGATTCTCCTTCTCGACTCGACGGCTCTGGAGGCTCAACTGCGGCTGGTGCCGGAGATCCTGGGGTTCGGTGTGCCGACACTTGTCGTGTTGAACATGTCGGATGACCTCGTCGCGAGAGGCGGCAGCGTCGATGTCGCATCGATCGCTGGGCAGGTCGGCGCACCGGTCGTGCAAGTCAGCGCGCGGCTCGGGACCGGGATGGATCGAGTTGTCGAGTTCCTGCAGGGCACGCTATCCCCTCCACCGCCAGTCGAGTTGCCGGTGCTCAACAATATTCCCGCAGAGCGGCGATGGGCCGGAGCCGTCGCTCGGCGAGCGAACTACCATCCTCCCGAGCCATCGCTGTGGGGCCGCCGCCTTGACAAGGCATTCCTGCATCCCGTCGCGGGGCCGTTGATTTTCCTGACCGTGGTGATCGCGGTCTTCCAGAGCATCTTCACCTTGGCGGTGCCGTTGATGGACGCCGTGGAGTCTCTCATAGCCGTGACTGGCGGATGGCTGGGCGCTATGCTCCCGGACTCGATGCTGAAGGGCCTCCTGCTTGACGGGATTTGGGCCGGAGTCGGATCGGTGGTGATTTTCCTGCCGCAGATTCTGATCCTGTTCCTGTTCATCGGGATCCTCGAGGATTCCGGCTACTTGGCACGGGCAGCTGCCATCGCGGACAGGTCAATGCGTGCAGTTGGCCTTGAGGGGCGGTCGTTCATCCCGCTGCTCTCGTCGTACGCGTGCGCTATCCCAGCCATCATGGCGGCTCGGACCGTCGAGAACCAGCGTGACCGACTGGCGACGATCTTCATCGCACCGCTGACCACCTGCTCGGCCCGACTCCCCGTTTATGCACTGCTGATAGCGGCATTCATCCCGGAGCGCCCGATCCTCGGACCTTTCCTCGGGACGCGAGCGGCTGTGCTCTTGGGGCTGTACGCCGTCGGTTTCGCTGCAGCGTGCGCGACGGCATGGGTGCTGAAGTCCACGGTGCTCAAGAGCAAGCCGATGCCGTTCATGCTGCAGCTGCCGGCCTACCGGCTTCCGACCATACGATCCCTCTCGTACCGCCTCCTCGACCGCTCGAAGATCTTCCTGAGGCGTGCGGGCACTGTCATTCTCGTCACGACGATCGTACTGTGGTTCCTCGCAAGCGTACCGTACAGCGACGGCGAACCGCCGGAAATCGGCGACAGCCTCGCGGGTTCGATCGGGAAGACGATCGAGCCGCTGGTAGAGCCGCTTGGGCTGAACTGGAAAGTGGGGATCGGACTGATCACTTCGCTAGCCGCCAGGGAGGTGATCGTCGGGACGCTAGGGACGATCTACGGCATGGAGGCCGACGAAGACTCCCCAGCGCTGCAAGACGCGCTGCGATCGGACCTGTCGTTCGGAAGCGCGATCGCCTTGCTAATGTATTTCGCTTTCGCGATGCAGTGCATGTCAACGGTCGCGATCGTGCGAAGGGAGACCGGAGGCTGGAAGTGGCCAATTGCCCAGTTCGCTTACATGCTTGCCCTCGCGTACCTAGCTGGATTCGCCGCGTACCGAGTGTTTGGATGATTTCCCGGGGCGCTCGCCTTCTGCTAGAGGCCTGTCCGCAATTCAAGCCCTCAATTCGGAGAACCACGCCTGTGTCGGCATGAGCTTTTCTATTAGAGCAGTTCCAGCTTTATCCAAAGAATCACCATGAAGGCGAGGAATCCGCCCAAGGCGGAGTACTCGCGATTCTTCATATAGAGCTTGGGGTCGAATCTCAATTGGGACTCGTAACGAGGCGCAAGCGACGGCATGAACCGTCGCACGCGGGATTCGTATTCCCTGTACCTAGGCAGGATCTTGCGAATGTGGTCTTCCTCCTCGCCAACAACCGGCAGGAACCAAAGCAGGAAGACCGCAACGATCGCAGCCAGCAGGATCGGGTGATTCGCGCTGACACCGAATCCGACGCCAGCAAGCAAACTCCCGATATAGAGGGGATTCCGCACATGAGCGTAGGGACCGGAGACCGCCAGCTGCTGGTTTTTCCTCAGATGGCCTGCCGCCCAGGCTCGAATCGCGAGTCCGGCCAGCACGATGGGAACTCCCGCCACGATGCTCTTGTCAGTGGGGCTTGCAAGCCAGCAGGCCGTTGCCGACAGCAGAAAGCTAACGGGCACTCGAGACTTGGCGGCGCTCTCCGCCCAGCGCTTGCGAAGGGGCGCGCGTTCGGCGGGCGGACTAGCGTTCAGTTTCAAGCATCCTCCGGCCAAGGGAATTCAACAGTGCAAAGGCAAAGCTCGCCGCTAGGTGGAACGCGCCGGCGAATCCCAGTGAGAGATCACCTAGGACGGACAAGTTTCCACGAGGCGCGGTCTTGGATGCAACTGTCCACGACCCCAGTTTCAGGATGTCAGCACTCCACCCGTGCCCGCAACCGCTGAACACCGCAACCGCTGAGCCTACGCCACTATTGGCCGCGGTGCAATGAAGATCAACAATCTGGCCATCGAACGTCAGGATGGCCCGTGGTGAGAATTTGGATGATCGCTCATGCCTCGGATGTTTGGGGCATGGCTGAGGGCAGCCGGTAAGGGTTCAAGTCGCCGGATTGCGCTCTTGGCTCGGTCGAATCGGCCGGGCTTGTCGGCATTCGTCTGCGCGAGCGTGCTTCGTGTGCCGAAACGGAGGCTCACCGCCGGTCGCGCGACAGCCTGAAACGCCAATCTGGTCCCTAGCCCGAATCCGCACTTCGGGGTGACTTCGAACGCGGCCAATGTCGCTACCAGCCCCGTGACGGCCAGAATGCCCGGTTCTTCTTAGCCGGTCATTGCGCTCTTGGTGTCAATGCCCGGTTCTTCTTAGCCGGTCACTCCCTCGCTCTTCGTCCTGCCCGAATTCCACTGCAGCGCCCGTCACGCAGTCTCCACATACAGCATCCCAAGCGCCCTCGATCTTATGCGGACTGGATCAATGCACTCGTGCCGCAGACGACATGGCGGCTCGCGATTCCCGCTTCGATCCGGTACCGTCCGACCCCCAAGACTCTACCGAACCCAAATGCTTCAAGCCCAAGTCATCCCATTGCTAGTTCTGCCCACAGCCGGAACACGGACCGCTGTCCGAAACAAAGGGTCCGGGCCCATGCCCGCCTGCGGGGGACCGGGAGCGAACAAGCAGGCAAGGCGTGGTACCTGCTGGTGAACCAATGAGCCGAAGGGATGCAGTGCAGGGACTCGTAGCGCCCTCATCGTACTGGCTGACAGCGGGAAACCGGGACCGCCGGAACCCGTCCGAGGGAAGGGGGGCGCCACACGGACAGAGCCACTCGAAGGAAATGTTGGAGAAAACGATGAGTTCGACAAACACTCCCTTTCCGCCAGACATCCGGAGCTGGGTAGTGCTACTGGCCCGCATCGCGGGCTGGCAGCCATCGAAGGGCGCCCCTGCCAGGCAACGAGGTCTTGTGGCGGGCTTGTCTGCGACCGCAGGCGATGGTTCGCGTGACGCAAGCAGCAAGAGCACCTTAGCAATACTCTGACCTGTGCCAGCGTCAACTGTAACCAAGCGATAGCGACTGGGATCACTTATGGAAGGAGAAAGCATGCGTCCAGTTATAATGTCTTGGCAATTTATTCGAAAAAATACCGTGAACTGTTTCCAGCTGACTAGGCTCCGGCGGCTGAAGAGGACCATGATCGGCCTGTTGACTATCGTCTTGTTGTCTGGCGGGACTGGCTACGGCCTGATGTTCATCCGAGTCACGAACGGCGGTTTGACCTTTGAGAATGAATTGCAGATTCCAGATCAGTTATTTGGAACCGTTGTGGACGGACGTCGGCAGTTGCACCTGACCGTTGCCGAAGGAAGCCGAGAGTTTCTGCCCGGTAGACAAACGCCAACAGCTGGCGTTAACGGCCCGTTTCTGGGACCGACGCTGCGACTGCATCGGGGCGAGGATGTCGATTTGATCGTCCAGAACAACCTGGATGAAATGACGACAATGCACTGGCACGGAATGCACGTCCCCGCTCGCATGGACGGCACTCCGCATCAGAAAATCAAGGCCGGAGAATCGTGGACCGCCAGCTTTCAGGTCGATCAACAGGCCGCTCCGCTGTGGTACCACCCGCATCCGCATGGCAACACGGGGCGGCAGGTCTATCGGGGAGTCACCGGCCTCATGTGGATCGATGACGATAACAGCGATGCGCTGGACCTGCCAAAGACCTACGGCGTTGACGACATTCCACTCGTGATCCAAGACCGAGAGTTTGCCAACGACGGTGCGTTTCGCTTTGCTGTCAACCAGGGTGCCGTTTTTGGAAGCACCATGCTGATCAATGGAACCTGGAATCCATTTCTCCAGGTTGAGTCACGTCGCATTCGATTCCGGCTGTTAAACGGCTCGAATGCGCGAATCTACTACATCGGCTTTGACGACAGCCGTGTGTTTCATCAGATCGCCACAGATGGCGGATTCCTTGAGACGCCCCTCCAAACCAACCGCGTGATCCTCGCTCCCGGCGAGCGAGCCGAGATCCTGGTTGACTTCAGCGATGGCGCTGAGGTGGTGCTGAAAAGCTACCCGGAAGCCGGATTGCTGGAGACGATCCAGTCGTTTTTCGGAGGAATCGGCACGGGGAATCTGGAACTGTTGAAGGTTGTTACCGAACCGGCAAATCGCGCATCTCACGCACTGCCAGAGCGCCTCAATACCATCTCCCGCATCGATGCCGCACACGCCGCCAAAACCCGTCCGATGGTGTTGGCAGGGGCTGTACAGGGAGGACGAGGTGGAGGAGGTCGAAGAGGTCGAGGAGGTGGACCGGTGGGCCCACCGATCAACGGCAAGATAATGGATATGGCGAGAATCGATGAGATCGTGCGATTGGGAGATATTGAGATTTGGGAAGTGAGCAACCGCGGCGGTCAGCCTCACCCCTTCCACGTCCACTTGGTCCAGTTTCAAATTCTCGATCGCAACGGCCAACCGCCCACCGACGCCGAACTCGGGTGGAAAGACACAGTCCTGGTGCCTCCCGGCGATCTCGTTCGAATTATCATGCCCTTCGAGCGATATGCTGATCCACAGATTCCATACATGTATCACTGCCACATCATGGAACATGAAGACAACGGGATGATGGGACAGTTCCTGGTTGTGGAGGAGCCAGAGCACCTCGGCAACCGTACGAATGATCTGCCGGACAGGTAATGATAGGGGACACTTCTGTATCCGATAGATTCCGGCTATGGCCCCCGAGAGCCAACCCGGCTCTTGGAAGTACTCTCCGTGAGTCGTTGGCCCGACCCCTATGTGCGATCTGGTAGGCTCATCGCTCCGCCTTGGACGCTCCCGCTGGTAGAAGCGCTGGTCCCTCACCGGGACCCTGGGTCTTGATGTAGATCTCCCGCTTCGGATACGGGATCTCCACCGCGCCGGCCGCGAACTTCACCATTGCCTTCTCGGTGATCTCGTCGGCAATCCGGCGACGTTGCCGCGCCTCCTGGATCCACACGCGCAGCTCCAGCTTCACCTCCGATGGCCCGAAACCCCGCACGATCACGACCGGCTCGGGGTCCAGCTTGACTCCCTGGACTTCGGCCGCGGCCTCCTTCAGCAGCGCTTTGGCCCGGTCGATGTCCGCCTCGTAGGCGCATGAGAAGGGGATACGCAGCCGGATGTCGTCGCCCGACATCGTGTAGTTGATGATGTCGCGCTGCATGATCTGATTGTTCGGAACGACCACCACGAGGTTGTCCGGATTGCGGATCTTTGTCGCACGCAGCCCGATTTCCATCACGTCGCCCCAAGTGCCGGTCTCCTCGGGTGTGTTCCACAGCTCGATCCTGTCTCCCACCTGGAAGGGACGATCCATGATGAGCAGCACGCCAGCGATCAGGTTCGACAGGGTATCCCTAGCCGCGAGGGACAGCGCTAGACCCACCACGCCGGCGCCCGCAAGGAGCGGACCGATCTCCAGTCCCATATGGGTCATCGCGAGGAGCATCCCAGTCGCAATCACGGTAAACCGAATGAAGCGGTTGATCATCGGAAGCGCAGTCTCGTCCAGGGCGGTCTTCGAGGTGCGGGAGATCACCCTCGTCTCGAAGATGCGCAACACGTGGCCTACGAAGCGGCTCAGCGGGAAGAAGACCACCCCGATCCAGATGCCCCAAACCCAGTCGCGGGGCTGCGTTGCGTACGGCACCCAGGTGCCATCCGAGTTCGCCGTGCCGAGGGCGGGCAGCCACAGGCCGAAGATCCGCCACACCGCCCACGCCACCACTGTGAGCCGAAACACCTGACGGATGGTCCGCAGCGCTTCATCGTCGAGATCGGTTTCGGTCTTGGAGGCGAACCGTCTCTGCAGGAACCGCAGAGTCCAGCCGCCCACGACGTAGGCGAACGCGGCGAGCAGGACGGCCCCCAATGTCGGGAGCCAGTTGGGCGCTGCATATGCGACCGCCTGATTCCACCAGTCCACCACCTCCGCCCAGCTGAACCTGATCCCCAACAGTTCCAAGGTCTATCGCCTCCGAATCAAGGGCAGCACAACCGTGGACGGATACGTCGGCCCATGGGGAATGGTTTGCGTGGCGCGATCCGAGCTGTCGCGACCCGAGTTCAGGTTGCGCAGATAAGAAGGATAATAGCCGCTCAAGACACCGATGCGGATTCGATGACCAGCGCTGAAGACGTTGCCGGCCACGCGTCAGAACTCCTTGTGGTAGCGGTATGTGGGGCCCGGAAACCCTCGCCGGTCAGCATTTGGCTGAGAAGGATACGATCCGGATGAGGTAGCACTACCGGGAACTGGGCAGGGGGGCTGCTCGCCGCCGGTGTCGGTCGGCCCGGGGGTTGGTTGGTGGCGTGGACGGTCGGTCAAGATCGTGGCGCGGCTCGCCCCGATTGGATGGGGTTGATCCATGCTAGCAGGTGCTTGAGATGTTCGGGACAGGCCGTCAAATCTCAAAGTCGATTCCCTGGAAATGACAGGTGCGCATTCAGAGCCCTTCCAGTGTGACAATTGGCCGCGCTCGAGAACGCGGTCGATGGCCCGGGCTGTCGGTCCGTAGCCGGTAGAATCGAAACTTCGTGTTCACGATTCTCGGGCGGGCGGCCAAGGGAGTCCAGTCAAATCGTGACCCCGGAATCAAGGCAGGTCACGCTCGCAGCAGCGGTCTTGGCGGTCTGCACGAGTCCAGCCACTCAGTGCACGAGTGATTCGGGAGTCCGTGCTAATGTGCGACCCGGTTAGTTGCCTCCCGACGGCTGTGAGCAGGGAATTCGAATGAACCTGTCCGAAGCAATGCTAGACGCTGTGAAGATGCTTCGCTCGCATCGGGTCGACGTGCCCGACCTGACTGCACGTGTCCTTCTCGCTCACGTTCTCGGTTGCAACCAGACGTGGCTGGTCACACACTCGCGGGATGACCTCGACGCGGAGAAACTGGCAGCTTACAAGGAGGGAATCCGGGCACGCTGCGGCGGGGTTCCGACTCAGTACCTTCGGGGAGTCCAGGAATTCTACGGACACGAGTTCCGAGTCACGCCGGATGTGCTGATTCCCCGCCCTGAAACCGAGCACCTCGTCGAGGCGGCCCTCGGGCGACTCCGTCCGGGAGATCTTGTCGTAGACATCGGCACCGGTTCGGGTGCAGTCGCTGTCTCGCTCGCCAAGGATGCGACTGATGTCATGGTTGCCGCATCCGATGTTTCGTTCCGCGCCGTGAAGATTGCGACGTCCAACGCAGAGCGATTGAAGGCCGACGTGCGGTTCTGTGTCGGGGACATCGGTACGGCTTTCTTGGCGCAGTGCTTCGATGCTGTTGTCTCGAATCCGCCCTATGTGCCACTGAGGGACGCCCCAAGCTTGCAACGAGAATTGAGACACGAGCCATCAATCGCACTCTACGGCGGCGAAGACGGCCTGCGAATCGTCGAACGGCTCGTCCTCGAGGTTCCGCGAATCCTCAAGCCCGGAGGCTGGCTGCTTGCCGAAATCGGCTTCAACGCGCGCCTCGAGGTAGAGAGAATGCTTGACCGTCCCGAGTGGATTGCACCGGAGTTCGTACCAGACCTTGCCGGAATTGACCGAGTTGTTGCGGTCAGGCGGTCGTCACATCCAACTCCAAGATAGTGCCCGGACCGTGCGGACATTGCGTGCATTCGGGCGGCGCGGAAATCGCGCTGTGACACGATGGGTGCAGGCCAGTCTGCTAGCGCGACTTGTCCAAGAGCTGTCCCCAGCGCGGCTCGAATCGAGAACATGGCATGAGAATCACTGGGATCATGGCTGGCATTCCTGCAGTATCTCGTTTATTTTCCATGTCTTATAGGGCATGAATCGAACGCCACGCAACGCTGCGAAGGAGGCAAATCGCGAATGAAAATCACCAAGGTCGAAGGGCTGCTCATGTCCTGCCCGTTCGAAAGGCCAATCCCACTGCCGTTCTACGGCGGCCTGCGGACCATCCTGAAGCGGGACGCGATGCTGATCCGCGTTTCGACTGACGTCGGGATCAAGGGTTTCGCCCCGGGGCCCGCTCATATCCGGGCGGCACGCGAGATTGACAGCACGATCGGACCATTCCTTGAGGGTCGCGACCCGACCAAGTGGCGGGACTTCGGATTCCGAGCGGCCCTCGAGACCCAGAAAACCTATCACGCTGTCGAGGTCGCTGTCATTGACGCGGCCGCGAAAGCTCAGGACGCTACCATGTCGGATCTTCTAGGGGGGCGACAACGCAGCCGGATCAAGTGCTACGGGTCGGCCGGAATGTACATGCCGCCGGAGGGCTACGCAGCGGAGGCCGAGGCGGTCCAATGTCTCGGATTCCCCGCCTACAAGCTGCGGCCTGCTGCCGGTCCCGAAGGCGACATGCGGATTGCCGAGGCTATCCGACGGGCCACTGGACCAGATTTCGGCATCATGCTCGACTGCCACGCTTGGTGGCGCATGGGGGATAGGAGTTACTCGCCGCAAACTATCGAGCGCCTTTGCCACAACTTGAAATCCATCAATCCCTACTGGGTCGAAGAGCCCCTGCCCCCGGATGACCACGAGGCTTACAAAGCGCTCCACGCAAGCCAGCCCCTGACTCTCGCATCGGGAGAGCACGAACCGGACGAAGACTCGTTCCTGGACCTGATCGAGTCGGGGGGAGTCGATTTCGTCCAGATGGATGTCTGCTGCCAAGGCGGTTTCGCGATGGCGCAGCGCGTCTTTGCCGCCACCGAGCGGCAAGGCATCCGATTCGCGTTCCACAGCTGGGGCACGCTCCTTGAAGTCGTCGCCGCTGCCCAGCTTGGAGTCTGCTGGTCGGAAGATGTCGTCGAATGGCTCGAATACCCGCTGCACTCCAACGACGGTAAGCCCGGGATGTACGCGTTCCCTGCTGCCGACGAAATCCTTGCGGAGCCCTTGGACCTCGAAAACGGATACCTCGTGATGCCCGACGCACCCGGAATTGGAGTCGATGTCGATGAGTCCGTGGTCGACCGGTACCCGTTCATCCCAGGGCCCTGGTCGATTTTCCAGATCGATTCCCCGCCCGAGACACTTGCAGTAGATGGTGACCACAGCGTGCCGTGGGTTGATGTGGAAGGGACACCCATCGGAAATTAAGTTCAGTTGGGCGCAGCCCGAGCCTGCAAGATCCTCGAGTCTCGCAAGCGAGGAACACCGAATCATCGAAGCCGACGGGCTTCAGTCGCAACGCCCCACGCGGATCGTTTCCATCAGTTGCGCGACAGCCATTCGCTTGAGATCCCGATGGCGTCCAACAGCGCAGGCCCGCCTGCTGCAACCGCTCCCGGTCGGTGTCAATGGCAGAGGGACGTGCAACGGATTCGCCATGTCGACCAACGACAGGATTCGCCGTGCCTTGCTCCGTTGAGGGGCGTCAGCAGATGCGCCCTCGCTTGATGCCGCCTGATCGAATCCAGGGTCCGATCCTGGCCAGTGCCCGTAACAAACGCCGCGCAGTCTTTGACAAAGATTTGCACAGGCCGTGAGGTGGCTGTTGCAGGTTCTTATGTCGCGAGCGAGCCCCCGAGCAATTGAGCATGCACCGCCCGTTCCGGTCTGTTCTGCCAGCGAGTCGGATGAAGCGATCCCGAAAATCAGCCGCTGGGGTGACCCCCGATTGGACGAGGATAGGAGCGCTCTCACCGTGGTAAGCTTCCTCCTTGCTCTCTCCCATCCTGTTTTCAGTCAGCTATTCGGGGTCCTGGGGACAGGCCCACCTGTCGGTCGAACAATTCGTTGAAAAGGCCGCCGAGCTGGGCTATCAGGGCGTGATGCTCGGGGGAAAGCGCCCTCATATGAGCCCACTCGACTGGAGCGAGACGGCTCGAGTCGACCTCCGCAGGCGCCTAGAAGCGGCAGGCCTTCATCATGTCGTCGTAGCGGGCTACAACAACTTCACCGCCGACCTAGAACATGCCGAGGTCCCGATGAGGGAAATACAGGTTGCCTACGTGACTGCCCTGGCGCGCTTGGCTCGCGATATCGGCGGGGACAAGGTGCGCGTGTTCACCGGTTACGAGCATCCGTCCAAGGGTTACGTGCCGCAATGGAACCTTCTAGTCGATTGCCTGAAGGAATGCGCACTCAACGCCGCCGAGTTCGGAGTGACCCTCGCGGTCCAGAACCACCACGACCTAGGAGCCGACTACCGGTCGCTCAAGGACCTGCTCGAAGCTGTGGGAGAGGGAAACTGCCGCGCGGGATTCGACGCATGGTCGCCGGCCATTCACGGCGTGGACCTAGCGGAGGCGGCGAAGGCCATGGCCCCCCTCACGGTCCACACAACCGTGGCCGACTATCAGCGCCGCCCGCGTTTTGTCTACGAGCCGGAAGTCGTTAACTACCGCGCGGAGACGCCATATTCGCAGGCCGTTCCGATGGGGGAAGGCTTCTTGGACTACCAAGGCTTCTTCGCTGCGTTGCAGGCGGGCGGCTTCGATGGCACGGTGGCGTACGAAATGTGCTCGCCCCTGCTCGGCGGCGGCTCTGAGGAGAACCTCGACCGCCATGCAACTGGGTTCTTGGATTACCTCAAGGAGTTGGCCTGAATTGGAATCCGAGGGGCTCGGAGGCGTCACGATGATCGGGAACTGCAACAGCATGGAAGATCTGGGTTTTGCGTTGGCCCATGCAGCTTCATGATCGCGATCGGCGCTGTTGCCGATCCGGGTGATCGAGTTCCTTCCCGATTTCACGGGAAAGCTGTAGCCGAGAGGCTCCGTTTCAACGACGGCAATGCCGTGATGCACACGTTCCCCACCGCCGACGAGATCCGCGTGGCGCCGTTGGACCTTGAAGACGGATACCCAGTGGTGACGGACCAGGCCGGCATCAATGTGAATATCGAGGAATCTGCGGTCGAGGGATAAACGTTCGCACCCGGCCCTTGGTCGATTTTCCACGTCGATCGACCGCCCGTGATACTTGCTGTAGACGTGGACCACAACATGGCCTAGCTCGATGTGGAATCGACACGCCTCGGACGATGAAGGTCGGCTCGGCGAGGCACTTGGAGAGTCTCAACCGCCAGCGGGGGCGGCCGAGCAAGGTGTACTGCCACCTAGTGTTCGGCATTCTGGCGCTGACGGTGGACCAGCTGATGCGACTGCCGTTGCAAGCGCGCCATCCCCACCCCTCCGGGACCGTCAGCACGCACACCCGCACCAAGGCGGGACCAACTCTTCTGTGTCTGCTCCCGAGTACGGCCCGTTCAGTGGCCCGGATTCTCGACGGAATCGCTGTTCCTACCCGATGGTCACGACCAAACCATCTCGTTCGCCACCCAAATGCGATGCTCCGCTACGAGTTTTGCAAACGCATCAGCCGCCAGAATAAACGGAACCCACATACGTCGAATAAGCTATGCGCCGCGTCCAACATCTCCCGAATAGCGTGACAGCTGCGGGCCCTCGCGGCTAGTTTCCATATTGTAAATGCGAGTCTTGTGGCGCCGCTCGTCGTTTGGAAGGCACATCGATCCGTGACGTTTCGTATCGAACCGTTGCGACCCGGCCTGCTTGCAGCTACTCTAGAACCGCCATGATCAGCCGGCGAGAGTTCCTCGGTTCGTCGATAAGCTTCGGTGCCGGAGCAGTTACCGCACCATCGATCCAGGCGGCGGTTCAGGCCGCCGATCCGGTCAAGATCACGGCCGTGGAGCCACTCGTCCTCCACGGTCGCAGCGACCCCGGATCGCGTCCCTGGGTCTGGACGCGCCTGCGCACGGACCAGGGCCTGACCGGGTACGGGGAATGCTACGCGTGGATGCTCGAAAGGGGCAAGCTCAAGATCCCGGACATCGTCCGAGATATCGGGGAGCAGATCACCGGAGAGAGCGCTGTCGCGATTGAGTCGCTGCGCCAGCGCTTCTGGACGCTGGGCTCAAATCTCGAGTGGTTCGCGGCGCTAGCCACCATCGAGATCGCAATGTGGGACATTCTCGGCCAGGCGGCCGGGCTTCCGGTTCACGCCTTGCTAGGAGGCAGGGTCCGTGAACGGATTCCCGTGTACGCAAACCATAGCACCTTCACGGCCCGGGACACGCCCTCAAGGGTCGAAAGCGCGATCCAAGCCAAGGAGATGGGCTTCAAGACCTTCAAGTGGGATCCGTTCGTCGAACGAGGGGCGCCATCCGAATCAGCCATTGCGAAGGAAGTCGAACAGGTCCGTGCGATCCACGACGCCGTTTCTCCGTCGATGCGCATCGCAATCGACGCCCACGGTCGATACACCAGCGTCGAGGCGGCCGTCGCGGCCGCGCAACTCATCGAGCCGTTCGACCCGCTCTTCTTCGAGGAGCCGACCCAGCGCGGCCAACCGGGACTTCTTCCCTGGGTCGCGGCGGAAACCCCGATCCCGCTAGCTGTGGGAGAAATGCACAGGACCGTCGCAGAGGCCAAGGAATGGCTCGACACGCGGGTCCTTAGCGTCTTGCAGCCCGAGGTCGGAAACGACGGAGGGATTCTGGAAACGTACCAGATGGCGGCGCTGGCCGATACCTACGGTGTCCGGCTTGCGCCTCATGGGTGGGTTGGCCCGATCGCAGTCCGGGCGGCCGCGCAAGTCTGCGCCGTGATTCCGAACCTGCTCGTACAGGAGTACCCGGGATCCCGACCGGATCACCGCTGGACGCAGGAACTGATCGACCCGGCCAACGATGTCGTAGATGGCGAGCTGGTAGTCCCGGCCGGGCCGGGCCTTGGATTCCAGGTCGTCGAAAAGGAAATCGACAGGATTCGGATCAACTAGTTCCACGTGAGGCCGAGGCTCCATCCGCCAGCCGCCTCCCCGGTCCGCGTTCGAGCAAGGACCGCATGCGATCGAGAGCCTCGCAGTGCGGGGGCCGAGCAGGGTGTACTGCCACCTGAAGTTCGGCATCCGGGCGCTGACGGTGGACCAGCTCATACGACTGACGTTGTAAGCGCGCCATCCGCACCTCTCCAGGAGGGTCAGCACGCACACCCACACCAAGGCGGGAACAGCCCTTCTGTGTCTGCTCCCGAATACGGCCCGTTCAGTGGCCCGGATTCTCGACGGAATCGCTGTGCCTACCCGATGGTCACGACCAAAACGTCTCTTCCGCCACCCAAATGCGATGCTCCGCTGGGGTGTTGCAAACGCATCATATGAGAAAAACGACCACTCGGACCGCTTGCGTCGCATCACGCAGTCGACGGTCGAGCGTCGCTAGGGGAAGGCTACGCCGGAACGCGACCTCAAGCTACGCCGCGTCATAGACCGTCAACTCGAAACGACGAGCGAGATGAACAACCTGCGACTCGTCGTGCTGATCATCGATCGAAATGCCCAAAGCGCGGCTGTCAGCCAAGGTGTCCGGTACCTGCTGCGCTGAAATGCGATCACGCCGCCCGCTCACCAGCAAGGAGTTGCGCAACTCGTACCACCAGATGCGTGGCGCAACTTCCCCGTGGTCGGCAACGTGCTACGTGGCTGCGACCACCGTTGGTTCTTCCTCGTTGCCCATGCACCAAGCGAGGAACACAGAATTGTCGATGACCAGAGACGTCAATATCGACGCCCCTCGTGAATCGATTGCACTAGTTGCGCCAACGGCGTCCTCTTGAGATGCCGACGGCGTTCAATGATACGCAAGGCTGCCTCCCGCGCTCGCTTCCGCAACCTCGGGCCCGCGTACGACTGAGTGCGCGGCCGAATACGGTACCGACCACGCCTTTTCGAGCTAGTCGCGACCCATTCGAGCCCGCTTGCGCAGTCTCTTGCGGGCAAGGGCCTGCTTAAGGCGCCTCTTCTCGCCGGGCTTCATGTAGTATGAATGCCGCTTGACATCCTTGATGATGTCCTCTTGCTGGACCTTGCGCTTGAACCGGCGCAAGGCGATATCCAGCGGTTCGCCTTCTGTGACGTGAACTTCAGCCATATAGCAACAACACCTCCCTCCCGGGACGGGTTCGCCTAGGCTAGCGGGAGGACCGTGCCGCCCCGCTCTCCAAGTTCCATCATAGACTAACAAGCCCAGGGCCGCTCCAAGCGCAGGGGGAATCTCGTTCCGGGATGGCCGGTCACCCGGACCTAGACCGATATGCGATTGTAGTTTGTCAAAGGCGCAGTCCTTTCCATGCTTCAGATCACCGAGCAGCAAGTTGCAGAAACCGTCTCAATGCGTCAAGCCATGGCGCTCGTCGAGCGAGTGCTCCTCCGCCTCGGCGAAGGGCGTGCTGTGAATCATCCTCGTCGCAGGGTCGTCATGGAGACGCGCACCCTGCTTCACTACATGGCCGGGGGCGACAACGAGAGCGGCCTAGTCGGCATCAAGGTATACGCGTCGAACCCCAAGGTGGGTGCTCCGAACTTCGTCGTCCTGCTGTTCGATTCGAGATCCGCCGAGTTGCTCGCCTCGATTGAGGCGAACATCCTCGGCCAGATTCGGACGGGCGCTGCCAGCGGCGTGGCCACGCGCCGGCTCTCGCGCGAGGACGCCTCCAGGCTTGCGTTGTTCGGGAGCGGGTTCCAAGCCGAGACCCAGCTTGAGGCGGTCGCCTGCGCTCGCAGCCTGGAATCGGTGCGGGTCTACAGCCGCAATCCCGAGAAGCGCGAATCCTTCGCCCGGCGCATGAGCAAGAGAATCGGGCTCGATGTTGTCGCATCGGTATCTCCCGAGGAGGCGCTGGAAGGGGCGGATATCATCACCACCGTGACGAACGCCCGCTACCCGGTGTTTCCTGGTGATCGATTGCAGCCCGGCACCCACATCAACGCCGCTGGCAGCAATCACGTGAAGCGACGCGAGTTGGACGCCGAGACCATTCGGAGGGCATCGCTCATCGCGGTGGACTCTCTCGAGCAGGCCCGCATGGAGGCGGGCGACCTTACTCAGGCGGCGGACGAAGGGATCCTTGACTGGAGCAACGTCTGCGAGCTTCAGGACGTACTGGCCGGAAGCCGACCGGAACGCACATCCCCGGACCAGATCACCCTATTCGAATCGCAAGGGCTGGCCGTCGAGGACGTCGCGCTCGCTGAGTATCTCTATAGAGAATGCATGTAGCGGGTACGATGATGGGCATGCAGCGCGCTGCGGCATCGATTCTCTCTCTTTGTCTGCTGGCCGTCGCACCTGCGACGGCCCAGATCGAGTGGGATCCGCCTGACGGAATCGACTGGCGAACCGGAACGATCTACAGCGAGGGAACCCGCCTGGCTGCCGAGATCTTCTCCCTCGGTTCCAATTCAGGTGAGAACCTTCCGTGCATCCTCATGGCCCACGGCTGGGGAGGAACGGTTCGAGGCCTGAGACGGGATGCGGTGGTCTTCGCGAGGGCCGGCTACCTCGCCGTCGCGTTCGACTACCGCGGCTGGGGCAATAGTGATCCGAGGGTGATCCTAGCGGAGCCCGCGGCTGCGGGCAAGGCACGTCGCTTTGAAGCCGAAGTGATTGCCATTCGCGAGGTGGTGGATCCGGTCGAGCAGACGAGGGACTGGCTGAACGCCATGCACTGGCTCCAATCCGAGCCGATGTGCGACACGTCTCGCATCGGCATCTGGGGAAGCAGCTATTCCGGCGGGCACGTGCTGTACGTCGCGGCCCACGACAAGCGCGTCAAGGCCGTCTTCAGCCAGGTCGGCGGCATGGACTCGCGCTTTGTCATCGCAAGCAAGGAAGCGAGAGCCCGAACGCTGGACGAAGCGACGCGTCGAGCCCGCGGTGAACTGCCCTACCCCGAACCGGGAGCCGTCGAAGTCGGCGCTTTGCGGGGCGCACCGATCCGCGACAAGCTCATGCACTACGCACCTGTCGAGCTTGGCATGCAGGCTTCTCATGCCGCCCTGATGTTCGTGATTGCAGGGAACGAGGAACTGTTCGACAACCGCGACAACGCAATCAAGGCCCATGCAGCGGCGACCGGGGTCAAGAGGCTTGTGACGATCCCCGGCATCAAGCACTACGGGATCTACCGCGAATCGCGCGAGGAAGCCCAGAAGCTGGCTGTCGACTGGTTTAGTAAGCACCTCTGACCGACGGGCGACGGATAGGACTGCGCAAGTACAATGGAATCTGTGTCCGAGCCGCGAGTCGCCATCTATCCAGGCTCGTTCGATCCCATCACTAACGGCCACCTCGACTTGATCCAGCGCGCGGCCGGGCAGTTCGAGCACTTGGTTGTTGCTGTGCTAAAGCACGACACCAAGGAGGCCGAGTTCCCATTGGACGAGCGACTGGCGATGATCCGGGAGGCCGTCTCGGAATTGGACAACGTCCGGGTCGGCAGCTTCGACGGCCTGCTCGTGGACTACGCCCGTGAGGAGGGCGCGAGCCTGATCTTGAGGGGGATCCGGGCGGTCTCGGACTACGAGTACGAACTCCAGATGGCCCTCATGAATCGAAAACTCGCACCCGAAATCGAGACCGTGTTCATGCTGCCGTCGGAAGCGTACAGCTACCTCAGCTCGCGTCTCGTAAAGGAGGTCTGCCGCCACGGAGGCCGGATCGACGACCTCGTACCGCCGCTGGTGGCCGACCGGCTCAAGGCGCAACGGTAGGCAGCGCCAAAACGGCTAGTCTGTAACTATGACCTTCTCCGACCGAGTCGGGCGGATCAGCGAATCCGCCACGATGGCAGTTACCGCCGAGGCTGCGCGGCTCAAGCGCGCCGGCGTGGATGTCGTGGCGCTCGGCGCAGGCGAGCCCGACTTCCCAACCCCGGAGCACATCAAGCGGGCGGCGGTTCGAGCCATCCAGAGCAACTTCACGCGATACACCGCCGCCGGTGGCATTCCCGAACTCAAGGAAGCGATCGTCGCTTGGCACGCCCGCGAGTTTGGAACCAGCTACGACCCCCGCGAATGCATCGCCACGGTCGGGGGCAAGCACGCAATCTTCAACTTCCTCGCCGCCGTGGTGGACGACGGCGCCGAGGTCATCCTGCCAGTCCCGTACTGGGTGACGTTCTTCGACGTCATCAGCTACTACGGCGGCACTCCCGTCAAGGTCGAAACGAAGGAATCGAACGCGTTCTCGCTGACCGCCGAAGACATTGAAGGCGCGATCACCGACCGCACGAGGGTCGTAATCGTTAACTCGCCCAACAACCCTTCCGGAGCAGTCGTCGAGCGTGAGGAATTCGACCGGATCCTGGCCCTGACATCCAGCAGGGGCATCACGCTGATGAGCGACGAATGCTACAGCCATTTCACCTACAATTCGGAGCCGTTCTCCGTTGCTGCCGCGGACGGGGCGAAGCCGCACGTCGTCGTGTCGGGATCGCTTTCCAAGACGTTCGCCATGACAGGCTGGCGACTGGGCTACCTGCTGGGTCCTGCGGATCTGATCGGCAACGCTAACAAGCTCCAGAGCCACGCGACTTCCAACCCTAATTCCATCGCTCAGAAGGCCGCGATCGAGGCTCTTAGCGGACCGATGGACCCCGTTTACGCGATGCTGGAAAAGTATAGGGAACGGCGAGAGTACGTCGTTGCAGCGCTCGGCGATATCCCAGGCGTACGCTGCCCCCATCCGAATGGAGCGTTCTACGCCTATCCCAATATCAGCTGTGCGTTCGGCCAGGGCGGCGTCAACTCGGCGATGGACTTTGCCAAGAAGCTGCTGTCCGAGGCGCATGTCGCAGTCGTCCCGGGCGAGGCGTTCGGCACCACCGAGCACGTCCGCCTCTCCTACGCCGCATCCATGAAGGAACTCGAGGAAGGCATTCGGCGCATCCGCGCCTTCATCGATGGGTTAACGTGAATCGACTGGAACCGCTGAGATTCCGACCCTCGCTGCGCGAGAAAATCTGGGGAACGCACGACCTTGCGCCGGTATTCCGCGAGGCCGACCGGCGGATCGGCGAGGCATGGTGCCTGCACGACAGCGGCGAGGTTGCGGAGGGAACGCTCCGCGGGCGTTCTGTGGCGTCGCTCGTGGTCGAGTACGGCGAACGTCTGATGGGGCTCTCATGGAATCCCACCGCGTTCTCCGGATCGGCGGGCCCTGGTGCGGGTGCTGGAAGTCGTCACGGCACGTTCCCGATTCTCGGAAAACTGATCTTCGCCTCGGGGCGGCTGTCGGTCCAGGTCCATCCGGACAATGAATGGGCGCAACGCCTCGAGGGCAGCCAAGGCAAGACCGAGCTCTGGTACGTAGTCGACGCCAAGCCCGGCTCGGAGCTCGGCCTAGGGATGACCGAGAACATCGATCCCGCTCGACTGGCCAAGGCGTCGCTGGACGGTAGTATCGAACGCCTGCTGCGGTGGGTCCCCGCACGCGCGGGGCAGTGCGTGCTGGTCCCGGCCGGCACTGTGCATTCCGCCCGCCACGGCGTCGTTCTGTGCGAGATCCAGCAGAATTCGGATGTCACCTATCGCTTCTATGACTACCGTCGCAATGGGCTCGATGGCCGGCCTCGCACGCTCCACATCGAGCGCGGTGTCAAAACTGCGGACACCGGCTCGCGACCGGACTTGGTAGAACCACGGCGCTTGGACCGGGGCCCTTGCAGGGTTGCGAAACTCGGACAGTGCCGGCACTTCGCAGCGGAACTGCTGAGCTGGGACCGGCCGTTCCTGTATTCCCCGGATCCGCAGCGGTGCCAGATACTGGTCTTCGTCCGCGGCATCGGGTCGGTAAGCACCACGTCATTCCAAGCGGGAGACGCCTTCCTCATCCCGGCCGAGGCGGCCCGGTTCCCGGTAGACGGGGATCGAGCCCAGGCGGTCCGCGCCTACCTGCCCTAAGCCGATCCCATTTGGGCCGGCACCGGGCGATTGTCGCTTCCCCAGGAGCGCCGCAGCGAGAGCGCCCAAATCACAGCCGGTCCGAGCATCGCCATGCCCAATCCGAGCGCCCCGGTGCGCGCCGGAACACCAGAGTCGAGAACCTGGCCCATGCAATAGGTCGAGACTGACGCAGTGGCCATGAAAAGGCCCATATCGGCAGCAAACACCCGGCCCAGGAATTGATTCTCCGTGTTGAGGTGCAGCAGGGTGGTGGAGCATACCCAGACCAGGGCCGCCCCGCCGTGAGCGAGTACCAGGAAGAGTCCGGCAAGCGGCACGAACTTGGCCTGGCTGAACAGCATGTAGCCGCAACCCGCGGCGACGTAGCCGAGCAGGACCGTCCGCCGCATGGTGTTTTGGTTTTTGCTGAATCTCTGGCCCAGCAAGAGCGGTCCGAGGATTGACCCCGATCCCTGGAACGCGAAGAGCATCGCCATGCCGAGCGGGGCGCTGCCGGCGACCGCGAATTCCCTGCTGCCGAGAATTGTCGTCAGAACGACGCGGGCACCCATGATGCCGAGGCCGAACTTCAGCGTGAGAAGGGTTAGCAAGCGCCAATCGCGAACCATATAGAGGAATCCTTCGACGATTGGGCGCATGCTCAGGGCGTCCAGCCATGACTGCTTGCGACGCCCTGCCAAGTGCCGTTCGAATGCCTTGAGCCGGAATACGAACCATGCCGAGGCTAGGAAGGAGAGCGAATTCGCCACGAACACGAACTGGCGGCCGAAGTAAGCGACCGCCAGCCCGCCAAGCGCAGCTCCCATCGTCACGGTAAGGGACCAAGTGGTCGAACCGAGCGCATTGGCGACGGGCAACACGTCACGTCGGACCAGGCTTGGCATGATCGCGTTGCGCCCGGCCTCGAAGAATGCAGCCGTGCCGATTTCGCACGTTAGCAGCAAATACAGGATCCAGAGCTGGTCTTGGCGTTCGATCAGCAGCATGCCAAGCACCAGGCCCGCACGAACCAAGTCGCTGACAAGCATGACCTTACGGCGGCTGACACGGTCGTTGACGGCACCGGCCGTCGGGCCGAGCAGCATCATCGGCAGGATCTGCAGAATCGCGGCCCATGCGACGGGCTCGGCGCGGCCGGTAAGGTCAAGCAGCAGGGAGTAGATCGCGACGGAATAGAACCAGTCCCCGGATCCGCTGATCAGCTGCGCAATCCAAACGCGTCGGAAGTTCGGGGAATCGCGCAGCAGGTTCCGGTAGCCGCGAAGGGAGACAGGAGAAGCCAACGCCGGACACTCAGACGGAATACAGGCCCGTGCGCTCCCTGGCACGTCTGACTGTGGATTCCGCGATCGGCGCTACTCGGTCGGCACTGTCGCGAAGCACGCCACGCAAGTAGTCGCGGTTGGCCATCAGCTCGCTGTAGCGCTGCTGGATGGGATCGAGCTTGGCGCTGACCATTTCGGCCACGTCCTTTTTGAGCGCGCCGTACCGCATTCCCGCAAAGTGGCTTTCCATCCGGTCGTCGCTCCAATCGCTGAAGGCTTGGAAGATCGTGAGCAAGTTCGCGACGCCCGCACCAGGCTCGGCCCAGTTCACTGCAGGCTGCGAATCAGTAACAGCGCGTCCGATGATCTTGCGCACACGTGCCGGGGTATCGAGCAGGCTGACCGAATGATTGGGTGAGCCGGCGGACTTGCTCATCTTCTTCGTCGGGTCGTCCAGACCCATTATGCGCGCTCCAACCAAGGGCAGCTTTGTTTCCGGCACCACGAAGGTCTTGCCGTACAGGTTGTTGAATCGCTGGGCGACGTTCCGTGTCAGCTCCATGTGCTGCGACTGGTCATCGCCAACAGGGACGACCTTGGCCTGGTAGAGCAGGATATCGGCGGCCATCAGCACCGGATAGACGAACAGGCCCGTGCCGATTGTGTCCTGATTCGAGCCGGCCTCCTGGATCTTGGCCTTGAACTGCGTCATGCGACCGAGCCAGCCGAACGGCACCGTGCACGTGAAGATCCACGCGAGCTCGACGTGCGCTGCAATCTGCGACTGCACGAACACGGCGGAGTGCGCCGGGTCCAGTCCGGCCGCCAAGTACAGCGCCGCTACCTGCTCGCAGCTCTCTCTCAGGCGCTTGGGATCCTGTTGAACCGTGATGGCGTGCAGGTCGACTATGCAGAAGATCGGCTCGTAGTCGTATTGGATTTTCGCCCAGTTGCGCAGCGCCCCAAGGTAGTTGCCAATGTGCAGCTCGCCAGTGGGCTGCATTCCCGAGAATATCCGCGGCTTCATTTGCAGGGGAGAATTCCATTCTATCGCCACCCTCGCAACGGACGGGGCGCTTCGCCGTTGCCATTCATTCCCGGCCAGGAAGAGGGATAGACAGTCATATCCGATTCGCCCATGATGCCGTGGACGCGAGATCGGGCGGATGGAGGTGCAGCCGCGTGCAGCTGAGCCGCGAGGTCGCAGCACCCGATTGGGCGATCGTGCGGGGACGGCCGGTCAAGTGAGCCAAACCTGCCTAGGCGGAAGTGTGTCTCAGGACTGCGACGAATGGGTTCGGGGGATGGCTGGCTGCGCTGCAACCTTGCGTCGCGGGAGCGACTCGTCACATCGCTTCGGACCGGATGGCCGTGATAGCCGAATCGCACCCGGATGGCGCGCGTGATCATGCCCTCCTACCAAACGGGCGATTCGGACGGTCCTGACCGGGCAGAAGTTCACTTCCCCGGAGAGGCTCCGCGAATTCCCGCCGGGCGCCATCAACCGAGAGCGACACCCGCCCTCGCTATCGATCTCTTGGGCAATCCTTTGTTCTCGGATCGTAACTACTCAGGCCCCTTTTTGACTATTTGTCCTTTCGCATGCCGTCACTCGGGTCAATGCTTGCGCTTGTATCCGGTCAGGTTTCGAACGGTTGTTCGTGTCGGGAACCTGTCGCTGAGCGGGAACCGTCCTGACCGGCAATCGGCGGCATTCCGGACCTAGCGGGTTTTTTGCTTGACAACCTCATTGTGACCGCCTATGCTGCTTGCTAACGGAGCCTTCGGCGGAGGACGCGGCGATGGGAGCATGGTACGGATCGAAGGCGACCTCGGGTCTGTGCCAGCCGCTGATCGCAGCGATGCCGCCGCATGGCACCTATATCGAGACCCATCTCGGTGGCGGCGCGATCATGCAGCGCAAACCGCCGGCCCTGAGGAACATCGGCATTGATCGCAGCGCCCGCTCCATCCGGGCGTTTCGCTGCGATTACGAGGTGGAACTGGTGCACGGGTGCTGCCACCGCTTTCTGTCCGACTTCCCGTTTGCGGGCGACGAACTGGTCTACAGCGACCCACCCTATCTGCACGGCGCCCGCCAAGCGCAGCGCCGCTACCGCTATGACTACACGCAGGCCGATCACGAGGAACTGCTGGCGTTGCTCAAAGGCCTGCCCTGTGCGGTGATGCTCTCCGGCTACCCCTCGGACCTGTACGAGCGGGCTCTGCCGGACTGGCACAGCCTGTCGCTGCAGGTGATGAACCAGGCCGGGGTGGTGACCGAGAAGGTCTGGTGCAACTTCGCGCCGGGACGCGTGCACTGGCACCGCTATGCGGGCCGGAACTTCACGCACCGCCAGTGCATCAAGCGCAAGGCCGCGAACTGGGCGCAGCGCTATGCGGCGATGGAGCCGGGCGAGCGCCTGGCGGTGCTGGCCGCCCTGATGGCGGTCGAGGCCGAGTGATGGCGACGCTGAACGACAAGTTCCTGCGCGCGGAACTGGAGGCCGCCAAGCAGCAGATCGCGGCTCTGCGCAAGAGCGGCAAAGTGTCGCCCGAAGCCGACGCCGTGTTCCGGGTCCTGATGCCCTTGCTGACCCTGCTGCTGGCGGTCTTGCTCGAAAAGACCACCCGCAAGAACAGCCGCAACTCCAGCATCCCGCCCTCGCAGGTGGAGCAGGACGAAACCGCGCAGCGGGCCAGCCCGGCCAAGCGGGCCGCCAAGGCCAACGACCGGACCGGCCCCAATCTGCAGAAGGTCACCACCGAGGAAACGGTCACCGTCGAGACCTGTGACAGCTGTGGCGCCGATCTGTCGGAGGTCGCTCCCAGCGACCGGGAACGCCGGGTCCTGTACGACATCGTGTTTCAGGTGATCGAGCACCGTGTCGAGGCCGAGGTCAAGCAATGCCCCGACTGTCAGGCCCGCAACAAGGGAGCGTTCCCCGCTAGCATGCCGGGGCCGGTGCAGTATGGCAGCGGCTTGCAGGCTTTCATCATCAACCTGCTGGTGGCCCCTATGCTCTCCCTGCGGCGCACCGTCGAGCTGGTCCGGGCGATCTCCTCCCTGCGCTTGTCCGAGGCCACCTGCCTCGGCTACATCCGCCGCCTGCACGCGGCACTGCAAGCTTGGGAAGCGGCCGCCAGCGCCCGCCTGCTGGCATCTCCGGCCTTGCATGCCGACGAAACCGGCCTGCGAGTCGACCGCAAGAACCATTGGCTGCATGTGCTCGCCAATGGGTCGCTGACGCTGAAGTTCCTGCATCCCAAGCGCGGCAAGGCAGCCATCGAGGCGATCGGCCTGATCCCCCGCTTTCGCGGCACCCTGGTGCACGACTGCTGGGCCTCCTACCTCGGCTACGAGCAATGCCGGCACCAGCTCTGCGGCGCCCATTTGGTCCGCGAACTGACCTTCCTTGTCGAGTCCAGCAAGTACCGCTGGGCGCGCCTGCTGAAAGCCCTGCTGCAAGAGGCCTGCCACAAGCTCAATCGCAGCCAGAGCAAGGTCTTGAGCGAAGCCGCATGCAAGGCCCTGCGCAAGCGCTACCGCACCATCCTGACCCAGGGCGCTAAGGAATTGCCCGCGATCCCGCCACGCAGCAAGGGCCAACGCGGACGGATCGCCAAATCCGCTGCCCACAACCTGCACGAGCGGCTCGCCAAGCACGAAGCGTCCGTGCTGCGCTTCCTGCGCGATCCGCATGTGAGCTTTACCAACAACGCCGCAGAGCGCGCACTCAGAATGGCGAAAGTGAAAATGAAAGTGTCGGGCTGCTTTCGAACGCAAGCCTACGGCGAGGCCTATGCACGCATCTCCAGCTACTTACAGTCCATGGCCGCGCTCGGCTACAATCCTCTCGTCGCCATCCAAATCGCGCTCGACGGCCACGCTGCCGACACGGTCAAGCAACACGATGGCCCGACACTAACAGAGGTGTGAGTAGTTACCTCGGATCGAGGAGACCGCGGTCTCGTGGCCCGCTTTCGAGAACTCCTGTTGACCAGGTGCGGTTCTGGATTCATTGCCCAGACTTGAGCCGAGGCTCCGACTCGGCAACGCGGACCTCAGCCGGGCACGGGATGCACCCCTTCCTCCTCTGCCATGCAAATACAGACTTGTTGTAGTATGTTGACGAGGGCATTGTACGGGCTCGACGTGTGTCGCGCCACCGGTGCCGGTGCAGCGAGCCTGTGGATCGTGGACTTCGATCAACTACACACTTTCCTGGAAATCGTTCGTCTAAACAGCTTCTCGAAGGCAGCAAAGACCTGCTTTAGGACGCAACCGGCCATCAGCGCTCAGATCCGGCAAATGGAACAGGAACTCGGAACGCAGCTCTTCGACCGCTTTGGCAGCCGCATCACCCTTACAATCGCGGGCCGTACGTTCGCCGAGTACTCCCGCCAGATTCTCGACCTGCGCCGCCAAGGCTTTGACGCTGTCCGAGAGCTCGACAGAGTTCCCAGGGGCGAGATGAGCATCGCGGCGAACGAGGCGACATGTGTCCACGTGCTGCCAGCCGTGTTCGCGCGCTACAAGGACCAGTTTCCGAACGTGCAGATCCAAGTGGTAAGATCCTACGGATCGCGCACGATCGAGTCCGTGCTCGACAACTCGGTGGACTTCGGCATCACGCAGCTGCCCCTGCAGGACAAGAAGCTTGAGGTCGTGCAAGTGTACTCAGACGAGATCAGACTGCTGACCACGCCGAAGCACCGCCTTGCCTGCAAGAAGACGGTCGGGGCGGAAGATATCGTCGAAGAGTACCTTCTGCTACCCAAGTCCGGTCGCACGCGAACGCGCATCAATGAGTACCTGGACCCCTACGAGGACAAGCTCAAGGTATCCATGGAACTCGAGTCCAGCGAGATGCAGAAGCGCTTCGCCGAAGCGGATCTCGGTGTGACGTTCATGGCCGTTACGAATGCGCGAGAGGAATTGAAGGCGGGTCGGCTGAAGGCCATTCGGCTGCGGCCGCTACCAATGATTCGGACGATCGGTCTGATCTACCGAAAGGACAAGGCGCTGTCGCGTGCAGCGCTCGGATTCATCCAGCTTGTCGGCGAGTTCGCAGCGAAGACCGGCCTAGGACTGCCTCCAGCGAGGAAAGCATCGTGAAGTGGGTGCTCAGAACCTCGAGGATCATTGTCGGCACCGACGAAGGCACGGCCGTCTTCCGGTCGCTGGAGGAGTGCCCTCCGGACGTGAAGCAGCGCCTTCAGGAAACGCTGCCGGGCCGTAACGCGTGCACCATCATGATCACGAACCGGGAGGCGCTCGAAGCGATACGAGACCAGGCAATCCCGGCTCCGACGCGTGCCACCAAGACGGCTTCGCGGACGAGAGCGTCGTACCCGCGGCTTGTTCTGCCACGGTGGCAAGTCACAGTAATTTCGCTGCTCGCCGGCATGGCAGCGACTGTGGGCCTGCTCGTTTGGGCAATGCACGGCGGCTAGGGATTCCCGCACCGGTTGCAGCTGAGAGCGGCGAGACCGTCGCACGTCGTACGATGGATTTTCATGCGGATAGCAACTTTCTCTAGTGGCGATCGCCGGGCGGAAGCGGGCGTGGTGGTCGCCGACAAGGTCCTTGGCCTCTCCGAGCTCGGTTACCCGGACGTCATTTCGTTCCTCCGAGGGGGAAGCGCAGCGATCGAAGCGGCGCTCGAGTACACCTCGAGCGCTGACGGCGGCATCTCCCTGGCCGAAGTTCGCCTGCACGCCCCGGTCCCGAACCCCGGCAAGTTCATTTGCATCGGCCTCAACTACCGGGATCACGCGATCGAGTCCGGAATGGAAATTCCGGAGATTCCGACGGTGTTCACCAAGTACGGAAACGCGGTCTGCGGTCCGGGAGACCCGATAGTCCTCCCGTCCGTCTCGGCTCAGGTGGACTACGAAGCCGAATTCGCATTCGTGATCGGCAAGCGGGCCAAGCGCGTCAGGAGCGCTGACTGGAAGGACTACGTCTTCGGCTACACCTGCGTCCATGATGTGAGCGCGCGCGACTACCAGCTAGCGACCACGCAATGGACAATCGGCAAGACGTTCGACAGTTTCGGGCCGATGGGACCCGTGCTTGTCAGCAAGGATGAAATTCCGGACCCGGCCAACTTGCGGATCCGCTTCGAGCTGAACGGGAGAACTCTCCAGGACTCCAATACCGACCAGCTGGTGTTCGACGTGCCGGCCCTTCTCGAGTACCTGTCCGAGGTGATGACTCTCGAGCCCGGCGACATCATTTCAACGGGCACGCCCCCGGGCGTGGGGATGGCGCGGAAGCCCCCGATCTACCTGCAGGCTGGCGACACCTGCAATGTGATCGTAGAAGGCATCGGCGAACTCGTGAACCCGTGCGTCAGCGACAGCGAACTAGCGTAAGGCAGTTCGATCGGACATCCCGATGTGAACCTGCGAGTGATGCCCTTTCAGCTTAGGAGTGGGACGCGGCGGCGATCCGTGCCTTGGCCCTTGCGAGGGCCTTCTGCGCCCGGTCGACATCAATTTCGAGCGACTGCAGCTTGAGCCGATCATCCGCCCTTTCGAGCGCCTGTCGCGCTCTGGCCGTGTCAATATCGGAATCCTGCTCCGCATGAGTCGCCAGAATACGGACTCGATCCGGAAGGATCTCCACCGCTCCGCCGTCCACGGCCAGGAAGTGTTCAGCACCGCCGGGCTCAAAGTACGTGAGCTCTCCCGTGCCCACTTCGCCCAGCATCGGCGCGTGACCGGGCAGCACGCCTAGATAACCAGTCGTCAACGGCAACTGGACGGACGACACTTCGGTATCTATGACAAGTCGGTCGGGGACGGCAATCTCGATTCGAATGGTGTTGTCGGGCATTGCAATCAGGGAAGAACCGCTCTAAGCGGAGTCGCTGTAGTAGGCCCCGATTCCTTCGGAGGCGCGAGGAGGAACCGGCAGCGCCCAAGTTCAATTGTACCTCTCGGCGGACTGCTCCTCCGGAGCCCGGACGCCGGGAAAGACCTGTTCCGCCGGGACCCGTGTCAATCGCCCTGCAATGCACGGCGAATCGCGTCGGCGGAACTCGCCGCGAGCCTCGCGGAAGCCTCGCGAGAGAAGTGGACGTTGTCGGGTCTGATATGCGGGATCTTCTCGGCGGCGATGAATGCGTTCAAATCGTCGACCTCGATGCCATGGCGGTCGATCACTCTTGCCGCGACTCGGTTGAACTTGGGAAGGTCGGACGGGTACCGTCCGGACGCTCCTTCGGGCACTGGCGTAGTAGGTCGCCAGATGAGCTTCGCGCCGGTCTGCTTTAGCCTCACCACAAGCTTGTCGAGGTTCGCTTCGTACTCTTCGAGCGTACTGACCTGCTTGCCCTTCGGAGGCAAGGCGCGCCCTCCTTCGGCGTCGACATACTTGAGGTCGTGCAAACCCCAGTTGAAGTGGACGAGATCCCACCTCCCATCACCCAGCCAATCGTCGATCTTCTCGAGGCCCAGCCAAGTGTGCGCGCAATTCTCCGGAGGGCGATGAACGTTAGCGACCCCCTTGAGAGCCTCCCTGAGGGGCAGGGTGTAGCCGATCGAAATCGAGTCGCCGATGACAAGAACCCGCGGGAGACTCGGATCGTCCGTGACGGGCAGAAACTCTGCTCTCGTCGGCGTCTGGGCCGACGCGAGCACCGCTTGGCTCAGCAAGGCTAGGATTGCAAGAAAAGACCAGAGCCTCCCGCGCCGCAACATCTCACTATTGTACTGGCCGGGGAGAGAAGCCCGCCTTGCCAACTCGGTCCAAGTTGGGGAGGACGGCCCGCATTGGCCGAGTCCCGCGCAGCCGCAGCAGGCTCCCTGAGCGAGCAAGAGATGGCCCAATCTGATCAGGATTGCTGGCGGCTTTGATCGGGACTCGGCGCGAACAAGGAGCATGGAGCCAGTTCATAACTGTCGTGGCGGTACGATGCCGAATTGACGCATTGTTCCAGCGAATGTCGGTCGTCTGAGACGGATTCGCTCGTCGTTCAGGAGATAGGAGAAGACATAGCCAAGGCCAAGGAGGACGACACCGATTAGAAAGCAGTAGATGACCGCTTGGTCAGGGTACCGGTCCTTGAGGTTGCCAACGTAGAGCGGGCCGAAAATCCCTGCCGCAGCCCAGGCAGTCAAGATTGCTCCGTACTCGGCAAGCTTCGCGGGCTCGACGGTTGGATCGGCCTGTCCCCATACATCCTGCAAGAGCGGCGACTGAAAGCTGATGACGGAGATTCCGGCGGCGATGTTGAAGAAGAATACGAGCCACATCATCATGAACTGAGGCGTGCGCAGATACCGGTCGACGGAGTAGTGCTTGTAGCTCTCGGGCGGTGCAGCATCTCCGGAGGCACCTGCAGGCTTGGCACTGGAATCGGGCGGCGGGTTGGTAATGAAAAAACTGCACGGAAGAAGGATGCAAGCGAACACGATGCCAAGCGAGGTGAACACAAGTGGCAGATCCCCCTCGGCGAATCAATGTCCCTGACATAGATAAGACGGGATCCAAATATTCTGGGAGACTTCCAAGACGTGGATTGAGAAGCACTTAGAGTGTTTTCTGAGCGGCCTCAAAAACCCCCTTGACATTTGCGGCCGGATTTGCCATGGTAGGCAAGTACCGGTTTCCCGGGAGCTGCCATGGACCCCCGCATCGAGCATCTCAAGTCCACCACCTTCTTCGGCCGGCGCTTCAAGCGCCGCCAGATCGCCGCCATCCAGGAGACGGTGGCGACGTTCCCGGCGCTGAGCCGCAAGGAACTGGCGCAGACGATCTGCGAGCACCTGCGCTGGCGCACTCCCGCCGGCAAGAACCGCGTAGGGGCCAGCCTGGGCCTGCTCGAGGCGCTGGAAAAGGAAGGCATCCTGACGCTGCCGCCGAAGCGCGATGAGCACGTGCGCAGGCCGCGCAAGCCGATTGGGCGGACCCCGCGCACGGATCCGCAGCCGCGCATCGAGGCCGCCCTGCGGGACCTGGCCCCGCTGCGCCTGCAACTGGCAGAGGGGCCGGAGCAGGCCGCGCTGTTCAACGAGTACGTGGACCGGCATCACTACCTGGGCTACCGCCAGCCGCTCGGCCCGCACCTGCGCTATTTCCTGCTCGACCGGCAGGAGCGCACGCTGGGCTGCCTGCTGTTCAGCCAGGCGAGCCGCTCGCTGGCCTGCCGCGACGCCTGGGTCGGCTGGCGCGAGGGCGAGTACAAGCAGCACCTGGACTTGGCGCTGAGTCAGCCACGCTTCCTGCTGCTGCCCTGGGTGCGCGTCGACAATCTGGCCAGTCACGCGCTGTCGCTGGCCGTCAAGCAACTGCCGCAGGACTGGCACAGTCGCTATGGCTGCCGGCCGGTCCTGATCGAGACGTTCGTGAATCCGGAGCACTTCGCCGGAACCTGCTATCGCGCCGCCAACTGGCTGCGCCTGGGCCAGACCCGGGGCCGCCCCGACGAGGGCCGGACCCGCAAGGACGTGTACGTCTATCCCTTGGCGCAGGACTGTCGCGAACGCCTGCTGCACGGCCCGCCCAAGCCCCGGCCGCGGCGCACGCCCGCACCCGAGGCGGTGGTCCCCGACGCGGCCTTCGTGCGCCTGTGGCAGGACCTGATCGGCGCCCTCGGCGCCGTCGCCGCCGCCCACGACCAGCTCTGGCAAGTGCGCCGCCGCGTGCTCAACACCCTGCTGGTGATGCTGTTCGTCTTCCGCCTGGTGTTCGCCCCCCGCCGCCAGGGCTACACCGCCACGCTCGCCGAACTGTGGGACCACTGCCGCGCCCTCCAAGTGCCGCTGCCGCAGCCGGCCCCGGTCTGCGACGCGGCGATGGTCCGGGCCCGCCGCAAGGTCCGCCCGGAGGTCTTCCGGCAGTTCCACGCCGAGATCCTGCTCCGCGCCGAGCGGCCCGGCCCCCTCTGGAACGGCCACCGCGTCTTCGCCGTCGACGGCTCGAAGCTGAACCTGCCGCGCCCTCTGCTGGAGGCCGGCTACGCCCTGCCGAACGCGCAGGCGCACTACCCGCAAGGCCTGCTCAGCTGCCTGTACCGGCTGCACTCCCGGCTGCCCGTCGATTTCGACCTCCACGCCCACGGCGACGAGCGCGCCGCCGCGCGCGCCCATCTGCAGGCCCTGGCACCCTCCGATCTCGTCGTCTACGACCGCGGCTACTACAGCTTCGAACTGCTCTGCGCCCACCGCCAGCGCGGCCTCAGACTTCCTTACATCGACAATTTGGCGAGATCGAGTGAATCGGTATAAGCCGTTCTAGCGCACGGGGTTACGTTTTTCTCGCAATTGGTGTCGCGGGCTTGACATGGCCGGTTCGGTTTTTTTAATATGTCCACATGAAAGGCGGCCCAGCGCACCCCGAACCCTCCCCACTCCCCGCTTCGCTCGGCCTGCGGCCCGGTGAGGCGATCCCCGTCAACGCTCGCCTGAGCATGCTCCTGGACGCCGGCCGCTGGGTCTATTTCCTCAACACCGACCCGATCGACAGCTGCGGCGTCGACGACCGGCCAGGCCGCGCGCGCTGCCTCGGCCGCTTCGCGCTGCTCGGGCTGGCCACGCACGCCGAACTGGCCCGGGCGCACGGGATCAGCGCGCGCACGGTGGCCCGGGCGCGGCGACAGATGGAAGCGCGCGGAGAGCAGGACTTTGACAAGCCGCGCAAGCGGCGGCGCCTGCACGGGATCGAGGATGCGGAGCTGCTGAGGCGGGCGGGGGAGAAGCTGGCGCAGGGAGCGAGCTTGCGCGGGACGGCGCGGGAGCTGGGGCTGTGCTATTCGACGCTGCGGGCGTACCTGCGCAAAGGCCTGCTGGCGGGGGTCGCGGGCCAGCAGGGAGCGGCGGCCGGGCCGGCAGCGGAAGGAGCGCCGGCCGGGAGCGAGCCGGCGGAGGCGGAGGTGCGGGAGCCGCCCGACAAGGAGCGGCGCAACCAGCGCGACGCGCAGGCGCCGCAGGGCCGGGCGACATGCGACACGGCCGGGCGGACGCTGACCAGCCTGGGGCCGCTGCAGGAACGGGAGCCGCGTTTCGCCGCGGCCTCGGCGGTCAGCGGGGGCGGGGTGCTGGCGGCGGTTCCGGCCTTGGTGCAGGCCGGCCTGCTGCGCCACGAGGGCCTGCTGCGCCTGCCCAAGGGCTTCTACGGGGTGCGCTCGATCCTGCTGCTGCTGGCGTTCCTGCTGCTGGCGCGCGTGCGCAATCCGGAGCGGCTGCGCTACGAGCAGCCCGGGGAATGGGGTGCCTTGCTGGGCCTGGACCGCTGCCCCTGCGATCGCACGCTACGGCGCAGGACACGCCAGCTGGTGGCGGATGCGGCCGCGCTGGAGGCCTGGCGCGGCGCCTTGGCGCGGGACTGGGCCGGCGCCGATCCGGAGGCCGTCGCGACGCTGTTCGTGGACGGGCACGTCCAGGTCTACAGCGGCCAGGGCCGCCTGCCGAAGCACTTCGTGCCGCGGCAGAAGCTGTGCCTGCCGGCCGCGGCCAGCTACTGGGTGGGGGCGCTCGGGGGGGCGCCGTTGCTGTGCGTGCACAAGCAGGTCGATCCCGCACTGGTGGCGGAGTTGCGGGACGGGCTGCTGCCGCAGCTGGAGGAACTGGGCCTGCTGCCGGCCGCGCAGGAGCCGTCGCGGCCGCGCCTGACGCTGGTGTTCGACCGGGAAGGCTGGAGTCCGGCGCTGTTCGCGCAGCTGGCGGAGCGGGGGATCGCGGTGATCACCTGGCGCAAGGGGCCGCAGGCGGAGCGCTGGCCGGACAGCGAGTTCGTCCCGGCCCGCCTGGCGGTGCACGCGCCCGGCGGCGAACAAGCGCTGGAGGGCCGCATCGCCGAGCGCAAGGCGGCTCTGGGGAACGCCTGCGCGGCGCGCGAGATCCGCTTCTGGATCGACCGGCGCCTGCGCCGGCCGGGCAAGAGCGGCCAGCCGCGCAAGCCGCTGGAGCTGGCGGGCCAGCCGGCGGCGGGCGAGCGCCAGCCGGCGATCCTCACCACGCATCCCACGCTGCCCGCGGAGCGGGTCGCGGGCCTGCTGCGCTCACGCTGGACGCAGGAGAACTTCTTCAAGTACATGCGCGCGGAATTCGGTCTCGACACGCTGGCCGAGCACGCGCTCGTGGGGGTGGATGCCGACGAGCGGGTGGTCAACCCGCTCTGGCGCTGGCTCGAGCGCGCCTTGCGGAGGCTGCGCGGCAAGGCCGGGCACCTGCATCGCAAGCTGGCAGCCGAGCGCGGCGCGCGTTCGCAGAAGGCCCTCCAGCTCCAGGCGGAGACCGCCGCGATCGAGCGGCGCATCACGGGCCTGGAACTGGCGAAAAGCGACGTCCAGGAGCATGTCCGGGCCGGCGACCTGTCGCCCGAAGAGCGGCTGCAGGCCCTGCCTGCCCCGCTGCGGAACCTGCTCGACACCCTGCGCATGATCGCCTACCGCGCCGAGACCGCCATGGCCGGCGCGGTCGCGCCGGAACTGAGCAGGCCCGAGAATGTGCGCCCCCTGCTCAAGGCGCTGTTCCGCAGCGACGCCACCCTTCTTCCCGACTCTGCGGCCGGGACTCTCACCGTCCGGTTGCTGCACCAAGCCAGCCGCGGCCAGGACGCCGCCCTGGCTGCACTGCTCAAGGAACTGAACGAAACCGCGACGCTGTTTCCCGGAACCGACCTGCGCCTGGTCTACGAAATCCTCCCCGACAACCCCCTCACCTTTTATGTTGGGGAGAGTGAGGCCGGAGAGTGGCAGGGTGTTTGGAGAGCGGGGGCCAGTGAGGCCTCACTGGCCCCCGACGGGCTCGCCGGACAGATCGGGTCCGTCCCTGCCGGCCTGCTCCTGCTCTTGTGCAATTGTGGGGTTTCAGCTGGTCGCCAGCGATGGCGACTGGCTCTGCAAGGATCTCCTCGCCTCATGGCGGGGAGTCCGCCGCCGGGCCTGGCCAGGACCGGCGGCGGGCGGCGGGTCGGATCGTTTTTCCGCCTGGGTGCCTGGCACCGTGATTGAGCTGGATCGCCCGCCGCAGCCATTCCTGAGAGACCTGAACGGAAGAACGGGCACAGGCCCGAATTTGAAAAGGTGAGGTTCGCAGGAATCCCACTGGCCACTGGAAAGGATACCAAGCAACTCGTGACATCTCTCGTTCCCGCCCCTCCCGAGCCCGTCGCCGGCATCGATGTCGGCAAGCACTGGCTCGATGTCTTCGCCGATCCCGCCGAGCTCTCCCGTCGCTTCGAGAACACCAAGCCCGGCCGCCGCGCCCTGCGCAACTGGCTCCGCCAGCTCGGCGTCCGGCGCCTCGCCCTCGAACCCACCGGGCGCTACCACCGCCAGCTCCACCAGTGCCTCCACGACGATGGCGTGACGGTCATCCTCGCCGACCCCCTGCGCGCACGCAACTTCGCCCGCTCTCTCGGCCAGCGCGCCAAGAACGACCGCATCGACGCTGCCATGCTCGCCCGCTACGCCCGCCTCGACGGTCTCGACGGCTCTCCGCCCAAGCCCGCCAACCTGCAGGTCCTGGCCGACTGGCTCGCCCTCCGGCGCAAGCTCGTCGAGCAGCGCGACGCCTTGCGCAAGCACGCCGCCGAGCTCGGCGGCGAGGCCGCCAAGCTGCTCGCCCCCCTGCTGAAAGCCTTTGCCGGCAAGATCCGCGAGGCCGACGCCGCCTTGCAGGCTTGCATCCAAGCCGACCCCGCCCTGCGCCGACGCTGCGAGATCCTCCGCTCCGTCCCGGGCTGCGGCCCGCTCAATGCCGCCAGCCTGTGCGCCGACCTCCCCGAACTCGGATCCGCCCGCCCCGGCGAGTCCGCAGCCCTCGCCGGCCTCGCGCCCTACGACTCCGATTCCGGCGGCCACCACGGCCGCCGCAGCATCCGCGGCGGCCGCCAGCATCCCCGCAACCTGCTGTACATGGCCGCCCTCTCCGCGATCCGCTGCAACCCGGACCTGCAAGCCTTCTACCAGCGCCTGGCGGGCAAGGGCAAGCCGCACAAGGTCGCGCTCGTCGCGGTCATGCGCAAGCTGCTCGCCCTGCTCGGCGCCCTGCTCCGGGACGACCGGCTGTGGTCGCCCGCAGCGCCCGCCGCCGGACCGCCGTGCTGAGCGAAGTTGAGCAGGAGTTCGCTTTTTCATGCTGCACGGGCATCTCGATCGAACCGGCCCGCTGCCGCAGGCCGGGGGAGAGACTTCCGCCGACTACGGCTACGGCTGCCTGGCCTGCCGCGCGGCCATTCCGGTCCGCCGCCGCGGCCCGATGCCGGTCTGCTGCCGCCGTTGCGCCAAGCGCCTCCAGCACCTCCGCGCCCGCTCCGGCCCCGCCCGCCCGCCCCGCGACGCCGGCTCGCGGCTCGCGCCGACCTGCTGCGCACCGCGATCCGCAACGCGCGTGCCGAACTGGCCGAGGTCGAGCGGCAGCAGGCAGACCTCGATCAGCTGGCGCGCGATCTCGACCTGGCAGCGGGGCAGGCACGCCGCCGCAACCTATACGCACATGCGCTGAATTCATCCGCCCTTCCGGCCATTACCGGGAAAAACGCTTGACATTCATCACGGAAGCTCAATCGTTGCCCCAACCCACCCAGAACCGGCATCTCCTCCCACAATCATGCCAACGTAAAACAACCGATGTAAGGAAATCTGGGCCTGCAGGCCGTCTTCCGCATCCGTCGCAAGGCCGGCCAGGCCCTCGACCGCTTCATCGCCAGCGACCAGACCGATACGGTCAGCGCGATCCTGCCCGGCCCCGACGCCCTGCGCGAGTTGCGCCGCAAGCATCCCCGCACCCGCTGGCGACCGGTCCCGCTGCGCCTGGTCAAGTACGCCCACGGCGGCACCGAGTACATCCTCGGCACCACCCTGCTGGACCGCCAGCGCTACAGCATCCAGGACTTGTCCAACCTCTACCATGCCCGCTGGGGAATCGAAGAACTGTACAAGGTCAGCAAACAGTTCCTGGAAGTGGACCAGTTCCACGGCCGCACCGAGAGCCTGGTGCTGCAGGAACTGTTCGCGCACTTCAACCTCATCGCAATCACACGCAGCTTCACCAACCGCGACGCGGCCCTCTGCCAAGCGCTCGGCCCGGCGGACGCCAAGCCGCCGCCGCAGGCCAACTTCAAGCACAGCCTGGCCGTCGTGTCGCGGCATCTCGAGGCGCTGCTGCTGCGCCACACCGAGTTTGTCCGCGAGACCGTCACGCGCATCGCCGAGTGCGTCGCGATCGGTCGGCGCAGGCCCCGCCCGAACCGCTCGTACCCGCGGCGCTCGAAGCAACCCGCCCCCAAATGGTCCCGCCGAAAACAGGTCCCAGCCTAGCTGCTTGGCCCCCCAAAACGCTGTCTGCGGGCTCCGTCTCCGCTTGAAAGCTTAAGTCAGTAGGCAAATCCTTAAGTCAGTGCCATTGCTCGGCGAATAGCACCAGAGATGGAGCCAGCACCTTGCTGAGCAGAAAGGCACCGACTCCGAATCCCATGACGACGATCCCGGTCGCCAGTCCCTTGCTGTCAGGAAACCACTTGACCGTCGTCGCGACTGGGGTTACGTAGCCAAGTCCGATCCCGGCGCCGCCGATCACGCCATACCCAACGAAGAAAAGCAGGATGTTGTCCTGATGAAGGGCCAACCCGCTGATGATGTACCCTCCTGAGAACATCACGCTGCCAAGCAACGCCAGCTTTCGCGGTCCGAACTTGGGCAGCGCAGCGCCTGCCCAAGCTGCCGACATGCCTAGCGAGAATATGGCGATGCTGAAGGCGATGGCGGTGTCCGTGTATGACCACGCCAATTGCTTGACGAGTAGCGCCTGAAAAAAGCTCCACGCATACACCGTCCCGAAACAGAGCTGCAGCAGCGTGCACGCCAGCAGCATTAGCTGCGGGCACCCCTGATCTCGGACGCGGCCATTCCGCTCCCGGATCAGGCAGGCCCGCTCGGCGGCGCGCCTATAGCCCTTCTCGGATCCATGACTCTAGAGAAGTACAGAAACAGGTTGGCGAGTTGTCCGATCTCGTCGTTCCGGGCCAGCAGGCCGTTGTCCGGCTCGGCGCTGTCGCGCTCGCGCGCGAGGCTTGCCGCGTAATCGATCAAGGAAGCGAGAGGCTTGGCCGCAAGATTCATCAGCCAAACGGCGGATAGGATCCCGACGATAAAAATCAAGGAAATGAGGTAGACCTGCTGTCCGACCGCTCTTTGAACCTTCAGCGCGATCAGGCTCGTATTCATTCCGATGTGAACCCTGCCCGCCACTCCGGCCAGGATTGGGCTGCTCACCTCGACGAAATCGCCGAAGCCGGGGATGTGGCGTTCCACGGCCTCATCGGACAAGGAAATGCTCTGCCCGATTTCATCTGGAATTCCCGGAACGAAGGTGTGGGCGAGAAACTCGCCGTGCTCGTCCGTGATGTAGATGTAGCCGATCCCTTGAATCTCGATGAACTGATCGATCAGCGACTGCAGCGCGGACAGGTCGCGGTTTAGCAGTATGTCCACGCTCGAGTCGGCAACCGTCTTGGCGATGCCCCTGCTGTTGCTCTCGTACTCGTTGGAGAGGTGGGTGTCGACGGTGTAGATGCACAGGGCGGATGTCGATAGGCTGATCACGCCAAACAAGAAGAAAATTCCGAACAGCGTCCTTTGAAAGACCTTTTGAACTCTCATGACGAGAACCTCTCTTCCCAGTTCCTTCGGGGCACGAAACGATTGGATTCGACGACCGTGTAGTAGACCCTCTGCAAGCCCTGTCGCCGGGCGGGGCCGAATGAAACCCGCTCGCCTATCCCTAGATCGAAATTTTTGACCGTGAACACGGCACTCTCGAGCTTGCTCCGGTCCGGATCGCCGCCTTGGCGTCGCAGGATCTCGACCATCAGCTTGGCGTTGAGGAATCCCTCCAGGCTGCCGAAACTCTGCCGGAACGGCGTGTAGGCTTCCTTGAGCAGGTCGGGTGGCGGCTGCGGAGAGTAGCGTTCCATCAACTCGCGGTATTCCCTGACGGCCGGCATTGACAGGTCCTCGTAGCTAGGAACAACATGCGAGTTCACCAGCAGCCTGATGTAGCGCTCGCTATCCTCGGTTCCCTCCGCGATCAGCTTCAGGAGATTCTCGCTCCCGACAAAGGAAAGGTTGGCAATCGGAACCTGCAGCCCGAGGTCAACGGCGTCCCGCAGGAAAGCCGCGCAGGCGGCGTAGGAGCCAATACAGATGACGGCATCTGGCTCTGACTTCTTCAGAATCTCTACCTGGGGGCGCATGCTGCTGGTGAACCTCGCTCCGCGCCGATAGGTGGCTTCCGCGACGATGCGCTCGCCGTGTCTCATCATCGCCCGTCGCACGCCTGCCCAACCGCTGCGGCCGTACGCATCGGCTTGGTAGAAAACGGCGATGCGCCTCCTGCCGATTGACGCGAGGTTGTCGACCAGGCCCCCAGTTTCCTGGCGATACGAAGCACGTAGGTTGAATGCGAAATCATCGTACGGCGGCTCCCGTTGGGGTTGGGCGCCTGTGAAGGGAAAGAACAGGTAGGCGTTTCTCTCCTGGAATTTCTTCAGCACAGGGAGAACGCGCGTTGGGCGCCTGTGAAGGGAAAGAACAGGTAGGCGTTTCTCTCCTGGAATTTCTTCAGCACAGGGAGAACGCGCGTGACGGTCGGCGTGCCGACATAGCCGAAGAGGGCGAACACTTGGTCTTCTAGCCCAACTTCTACACTTTCGCGGTTTTCGGGCTGAGATCGTGTCTGTTCTTCTGGGGGTTCGGGTACGTTTCGGCGCAGAATCGAATGTATAAACTCACGATATTCGCTATTTGTTGCTTTAGATTTCCTAATGTGATTATTACATGTCAATGTAGTGCCAAGTTCTTCTTGAATGGCTTGACTTCCCCCTCCGCCCTGTGCCACCCTCGGTCCAGCAGCCCCCCACCGTGTTCATCCGTGCCACCCGTACCCACTCCTCCGGCGGCAAGCCCGCCTTCAGCTTCCGCCTCGTCCACTCCCAGCGCGTCGGCTCCTCGGTCCAGCAGAAAACCCTCCTCAACCTCGGCGCCCGCTACGATGTGCCCAAGCCTCTCTGGCCCGCCGTCACCTCCCTCGCCCAAGACCTCCTCCGCGGGCAGGCCCCCTTGCTCGCTGCCGACCCCGCAGTCCTTGCTGCCGCCGAGAACCTGGTCCGGCAACTGCGCGCTCGCGGCTTCGCCAGCCCCGCTGCCGACTCCCTGGACCCGCTCGCCACCGTTCGCCTCGACTCCCTCGCCCATGAACACAGCCGCTCGGCCGGTGCCGAGCGGATCTGCCTGCACGCCCTCGACGAACTCGACTTCGCTCCCCTGCTGCAGCAGGCTGGCGTCTCCTCGCGCGACGCCCGCATTGCCTCCGCCCTGGTCCTGGCGCGCATGCTGCACCCTTCCAGCGAGCGCGAGGCCCAGCGCTGGCTGGAGCAGTCCAGTGCCACGCTCGAGCTGCTCGGCCTCGACCACGGCTCCGGCGTCTCGCTCGCTAAGCTCTACCGCACCAACGACTTGCTGTGGAAACATCGCGAGCTGCTGCAGGAGGGCCTCTTCGCGCGCGAGAGGGAACTGCTGGAGCTGCCTGCGACGGTGGTCTTCTACGACCTGACCAATTGTCACTACACCGGGCGCGAGAACAAGACGCTGCGGCGCTTCGGGCGCTCGAAACAGAAGCGTTCCGACTGTCCGCTGGTGACGCTGGCGCTGGCACTGGACGGGGCCGGGTTCCCGCGTCGCTGCGAGGTGCTGGCCGGCAACGTGTCGGAACCGGGCACGCTGCAGGACGCGCTGACGCGGCTGGCCGGCCCGCAGGCCGGGCCGGGGGACCGGCCGACGGTGGTCCTGGATGCGGGCATCGCCAGCGAGGCCAACCTGACCTGGCTGCGCGAGCAGGGCTGGGACTGGATCGCGGTCAGCCGCGAGGCCAGGCCGGAGCCTCCGGAGGGCGATCCGGCGGCGGTGGTGCGCACCCGGGGCGGTTACGACGTGCGGGCCTGGCCGCTGGCCAGCGACCCGTGCGGGGAAGCCGCGGGGGACGCGGGCGGGGCAGACCGCGAGCAGCAGGGTCCGCGCGAGTTGCGGGTGTATGCGGTCAGCGAGGCACGCCGGCTCACGGCCGAATCGATCCTGGCAGGCAAGCGGGAGAAGTACGAGCAGGACCTGACGAATCTGCACAAGGGGTTGTCAATCCAAGGGCGCCTGAAGAATCTCGAGAAGGTGCAGCGCAAGCTCGGGCGGCTCGCCGAGCGCTACTCCAAGGTCGCCGGCCACTACGAGGTGCAGGTCAGCCCGGGGGAGGCCGGCAAGGCCGCTGCCGTCACCTTCACGCGCAAGCCCAGCCACGCGCTGGCCGACGAGACGGCCGGGGCGTATGTGCTGCGAACCAGCCATGCGGACTGGGATGCGGAACGCGTGCTGCGTGCCTACTGGGAGCTCACCGAAGTCGAGTCGACCTTTCGCAGCCTGAAATCGGACCTGGGCCTGAGGCCCGTCTTTCATCGGCTGGACCGGCGCGTATCCGCCCATCTGTTCGTCGCGGTGCTGGCCTACCACGGGGTGCACCTGATCCGCACCCGGTTGCAGGCTCATGGGCTGCACCTGAGCTGGAAGTCGATCCGGGACCGCCTGCAGAACTGGGTGCGACTCACGACAACACTCCAGGAGCAGGGTGGCAAGCTGCTCGCAATCCGGCAAGACGTGCGACCGGAGCCGGAGGCCTGGCAGATCGCGCGAGCGGCGGGCCTCACACCGCGGATTCATCGTCGGCAGATGCAATACGCCAAGTAGCAGAATCCACAAAATGTAGTGCCAAGTGATCCCTGGCCTGTCTCACAACACCCGATCTGTCAATGACTTACGGAATTTCCAAGTCACAATCTGGCGAACTTGGGCTAGGACGAGGGCCATCGTGTTCTCCACCGAGAGCGTAGGCTGATAGCCATCGTCGTAGCACTTGAGGACAACCTTGCGGCCTTGAACGCCTCCAGACCGGTTGATGTGCTCGAAGTAGGAACTGGCTCCTCGGTACAGCTCGATGCCAAGACCCCGGGATGGACCCGAGAACGCCGACGAGACACCGAGGACAATCTCTGTGTCGGTCAGTCCCGAAGCTGCCACCGCGGCATTCTGGGAGGACAGCCAAGGCGCTGCCAAGAATCCGGTCAAACCGGAGCGGAGCGCTGTTCGTCTGGCCACAACTCGCACGGCAGCCTCCGCATTATCAACAGCTTCTGCGGGGAAACTGAAGCGACGATCACTTGGATGAGGTGCTCTGATTCCCCGGAGAGCGTTGTCGCTCGTGTATCAGTCAATCGCGCCGCGAGTAAGTCGCCCATTCAGCCTCCATGCCGCAGCCGACGGCCGCACAAATTCCGGAAGCCGAGACAGCGGTGAGCCCGGACGAGATCGTTCCAGAGTGCCTCGTCGTCGGGCCGGACCGGTCGCACACGCACCTCGCGCAATGGGATCGCGCCCTCGCTCGCGTTCCGACTTGTCGCACAAACGACCCGCTCTGCTTCAGCGCCCCACCCACTCGGTCTACAACCGGACCTTCGACTCCAACTTTGAAACGTCATGGGGAACGCTGTAGCACTTGCGTTTGAGGGTGGGCGGGCTAGCATGGTCTTCGCTATGGCCGAGAATGGGGACACCGTGACTCGGCGTGACGCACTTAAGCTTCTCGGCGCGACCTCTGCAACCGGCTCGGCTGCTGAGCGACAACCGAACTTCATCTTCATCTTCTGCGACGATCTCGGCTGGGGTGATCTGCCAGCCTACGGCCACCGAAACGTCAACGCGCACGGAGGTTGGATTGTTCGAGGCAACCTGAAGACTCCCCACATTGACCGTATGGCGATGGAAGGGACTCTATTCACGCAGTTCTATGTCGCCTCGGGTGTGTGTTCGCCGAGCCGAGCGGCCATCATGACCGGTAGATTTCCCGGCGAGGTCGGCATTCACGACTATCTGGCTAGCGAGGAGCTGAACGAGCAGAGAGGCTGCGTCAACTATCTGGACCCGGAAATCCCCACGGTCACCGGCCTTCTTCAGAGAGCCGGCTACGCCACAGCACACTTCGGGAAATGGCATCTGGGCGGTCGTACCGGGGCACCGGTCCCTGAAGAATATGGCATCGATCTGTATGATGACTGCCGTTCCGGACCGGGCGGTCGCGTGACATCAAGCGCTCAGATCGCCGATGCAGCGATCGACTTCATGGAGCGGCACAAGGATACTCCGTTCTACGTCAATGCCTGGCTGTACGATCCCCACTCGCCGTTGCACCCAACTGATGAAATGCTTGCAGAGTACAAGGACCTCACCCCCCGCTGGGGCGAACACTACGGGGCGCTGCAGGTGTGGTACTCCGTCCTGAGCTATATCGACAAGCAGGTCGGCCGGATACTGACCCGTCTTGATGAGTTAGGTCTCAGCGAGAACACGGTGGTCGTGTTCTCGAGCGACAACGGCCCTGAATCCGGTCTCATCCCGTTTGTTTCGCACTACGGCAACGCTTCGTCGGCAGGTCCATTTCGTGGTCTGAAGCGCAGTCTCTACGAGGGTGGCATTCGCGAGCCTTTCATCGTCCGCTGGAAGGGCCGAACGCCGCCAAACGCCGTGGATCGAGAGACGGTCTTCGGTGGAGTCGACTGGTTGCCTACCGTCTGTCGGCTCGCCGGAATCAAGGCGCCGCCGAGCATTCAGGGAGAAGACCTCTCGAATTCATTCCGAGGGGAACCCGTTTCTCGGTCCGGACCGTTGATGTGGGAAAACCGCTTTCCGGTTTACGGACACGTCCTTGACAAGAGCCCGATGCTCGCGATCCGAAGCGGGCGGTGGAAGTTGCTGATGAATCCCGATCGCAGCCGGGCGGCGCTCTACGACATCCCCAACGATCCGAGCGAGGTGCATAATCTTGCGTCTCGGGAGCCTAGGATCGTGCGGCGGTTGTCCAAGCAGCTGCTCGCTTGGCGGAAGACGTTGCCGCCCGGCCCGGTAGACCCCGGTGCGGGCATGGCCGAATACGCGTGGCCCGCCGCGCGCGAATAGTCGATCGGCTAAGATCTGGCTGATGCGCCTGCTCGCAATTGCCTTCTCGTTCCTTGCACTTGCTCGTTTCGGAACGGCAGCCGATCATCCATCCGCTCCGTTCGCGAACGAACTGATCGAGGCACGGGTCTATCTGCCGGACCCCGAGAACGGATACTACCGCGGGACGCGCTTCGACTGGTCGGGCGCCATCTACAGCCTGAAGTTCGCCGGGCATCAGTACTTCGGAGAGTGGCAGCAGTCGGAAGACCCTTACCTTCACGACCGCATCACCGGCCCTGTCGAAGAGTACCGTACCAACAACAAAGGACTAGGCTATGACGACGGCGGGGAGCGTTTCCTGCGCATCGGCGTCGGCGTCGTCGAAAAGCCCGAGGAAGACGACTACCAATGGAGGCATAGCTACAAGGTCGTCGACCCGGGCGAATGGAAGATTCGGCGCGGGGCGAACTGGATTGAGTTCGCTCAGGAAGTCGCGGAGCCGACTCTTGGCTATGGATACCGTCTGGTGAAGCGCCTCACGCTCACGCCGGGCAAGCCAGAGCTTGTCATCGACCACGCCCTTGAGAACACCGGTCGCAAGACGATCGAGACGAGCGTGTACAACCACAACTTCTTCGTGATCGACAACCAGCCCACCGGCCCGGACTTCACGGTGACGTTTCCGTTTGAGCTGACGGCAGACAGCGAGATGGAGGGCTACGCGCGCGTCAGCCGGCGGCAGTTGAGGTTCGAAAAGCAACTGCCGCCGCGCGAAAGCATCTTTACGCTGCTGAGCGGCTTCGGTGGCACGCCTGAGGATCATGCATTCGCGATCGAGAACCGCAAGGTGAAGGCCGGCGTCCGCGTCTCGACCGACAAGCCGCTGGCCAAGCTACAGTTCTGGTCGCCGCGGACAACGCTGTGTCCGGAGCCGTTCATCGACTTGACAATCGCGCCTGGCCAAGCCGACCGCTGGGCGATCCGGTACGAGTTCTACACACTGGATTGAACCCGGGAGCACAGCCCGAGAATGAAGTTCTGGATAGCACATCTTCCCTCGTTGGCCGCCTTCGCCGTGGCAGCGGCGACGTGCCTCGTTTCGGCGTCCGCTATCCGAGCGCAGGACTCCCGCGATGAAGTCCGGCGACTCCTTGCCAAAGGCAACCCGACCACCGAGCGGACAAGAAAGGCCGTTCTATTCAACGGATCCGAGCGGGAGTATTTCGTCCAACTGCCTGGGGACTACGAACATCAGAAAACGTACTGGCTGTTAGTAGCCGTTCACGGTGGCGGCGGCAACGGAGCGGAGCCGCGTGTCGGCCGCTACGGTCACTGGGCGGAGAAACTCGGCCTTGAGGCTGTCGTAGTCACTCCGACTTTCCATCAAACGAACGCCGCGGCCGTGCGTTTTCCCAGCCTTGGCGAAGATGAGTTTCTTGAGGCTGTTATCGCCGATGCGAGGTCGACCCACAGACTCCGCGAGAGAGTCCTCTTGACCGGCTACTCACGCGGAGGCCAGTTCGCGCACCGCTTCACCCTGCGAAACCCCGAGCTGGTCTTCGCCTGCGCGCCTCAGGCTGCCGGAAGCTGGACCACCCCTGACGGTCGCTTCCTGATGGAGGGTCGCGGCGAGATCAAGGATCCCAGAGCGTTCCTGGCATCGATGGACCTGAGCGATCTTCAGCAAAGATGGCGTGCGAACTTCAATCCGCGCGCCGTTGCGCCGGTTGCGGGCTTGCCCGCGAAGCCTGGAGCTGAACGAATTCCGTTCCATGTCATGTGCGGCACGCTCGACACGCGTTACGCGGTCGCGCGGGAGTTCTCCGGGAGCCTGCAAGAGGCGGGCTACGAAGTCCAGACCGAATGGCCGCGCAGCCCGCACGGCCCGACCGAGCCTGCCCACGTCGCGGAATGGGAGAAGTTTCGACGCCGAGCAGTCGAGTTCTTTCTCGAAATCACGAGTCGCGAATCGCCCTAGGATCTTATTGCCTATGGTCGAGGCACCGGGCCAGCAACTCCGCGAGCGGCTGTGCGGCGAGACCCGTCGGACAACGGATCCAGTGCATTGCCAAACTTCCAAGTGCATCGATTCCTCGGTCCCGCGTGGGCGCCTGAAGTGCTGTAGGTCCAGATCTAAGCCAGCGCTCCGGCCGCGACGGTATACTCCTACCGTAGATTCACTGTCGAATTCGGTTGGCTATCGTGGGTCTAGCATTGTTCAGGAGCGTCTCGGCCGCCAGCGCGGGCGCTGAGAGGGACTTCCAGAGAATGCTTTCGGAACAGCGGGTAAAGGACGGGCATAGCGACCGCGCGCTACCCGAGTATGGGTTCGACGACGACATCTCGAAGAACAAGGCAAAGCGGCCGCATGAATGGCTGGGGGATCGAGGCCGGACTCCAAGCGACGCCTACGATGCGCCCTCCTTTCTCAGCACTCGCCGGGCGCCGAGAGCTCGAGCACACTGTGACAGAAGCTCCTTTGGGAGCACAAGGATCGATCGACCGCAAGCAATTCAGTCTCTTCAGAGGAGAATCAACGATGGAAGACTCTCAGATGAATCGACGTCACTTTCTTAGCGCCTCCTCGGCCGCCGGCGTGGCGCTAGCCGCAGCGGGACAGACCGCCGTCGGACAGTCCCGAGGCGCCAAGGACACAATCCAAGTGGGCGTGATCGGCCCCGGCGGACGGGGTACGCAGGTGATGAAGGAGTGCATCGAGTTCGGCAGCAACTACAACGCCCGAGTCACGGCCGTCTGCGACATCTGGAACCAGCGATTGGAAGCGGCGGCAAAGCTGGTTAGCGAATCATACAGTGCACGGCCGAAGTCCTATCGGCATTACGAAGAAATGCTCGCCGATCGAGAGATCGACGCGGTGATCATCGCTACCCCCGATCACCAGCACGCCAGGATGCTGAAGGCCGCCGTGGAAGCCGGCAAGGATGTCTACTGTGAGAAACCGATGGGGAACGTCCTGTCGGAGACGAACGACGCGCTGACGGCGGTCGAGAAATCAGACCGGATCGTCCAGATCGGCACGCAACGGCGAAGCTACCCGCGCTACCGCTCCGCCATCGACATGATGAATGAAGGTCGCATCGGCGACATCGTCAAGGTGGATGTCACCTGGAACGCCTACAGCCCGTATCGCTGGGCGAAGAAACAAGAAGATCTGGATTCCTTGAAGGAAAGCGACGTCGACTGGGAGGCCTTCCTGATGGGGAAGCCCTATCGTCCTTTTGACCCCAAGATCTACCGTTCGTTCCGGCTGTTTCGAGACTTCTCAAGCGCGATCATCGACCAATGGATGACGCACGGTGTTGACGTGATTCACATGCTGACCGGGGAGCTGTACCCGACAAGCGTTGTGGCGCACGGGGGCCTGTATTACTTTCGTGACTATCGCGAGAACCCGGACACCGTCCAAGTTGCGCTCGAATACGGGCGCGGTGCCAAGAAGTTCCTAGCCGGCTATTCGACTTGCCTCAGCAACGCCGCCGGGAGTGCCACCCGAGTGATGGGCACGCTGGGAACCCTCGAGGTCGAGAACGTCTGGCACCTATCCGGCACGGGGAGCGAACACCCGAACGCTCTCGCCGGGGCGGAAGAGATTCCAGAGAAGCCAGGGACGCTGCACCACATGGCAAATTGGCTCGACGCCGTGCGGCGGCGAGATCCTGAGACGCTCTATGCTCCCGTCGAGGCAGGCTATGGACACTCGATCGCATGCATCATGGCAACAGACGCCCTTTGGAGTGGAAGGCGTAAGATCTTCGATCCCGAAACCATGCAGATCCAAGACGGCTAGCGAGCGTCAAGCGATAAGGAGCTGAGAGTCAATGCAACGCAGAAGGTTCGCGAAAGTTCTCGGGGCCGGGGCCGCTCTCCTGCCTACCTCTGCGTCCGGAGCACCGGCGCCTGAAGGAATCAACGTGGGCGTGATCACGCACGCTGGCGGCGCACACCTGGGCGCCTACTTCTCAGCGCTCGCCGAAGCGGACGAGGTGGCGACGGTTTCGTTGTCCGACCCGGGCGGGCAAAACGTCGCGGACGCCCGGGCGGTCCTGGGAGAAAAGCTCAGCGCCGTGTACGACGACCCAGCGACCCTCGCGAGGAAAGAAAAGCCCGTTATGGCTCTCGTGAGCATGGAGGCTGCGCTTGCGCCGCCGGCGATCGAAGTCGCGCTCAGGGCCGGCTGCCATGTCATGGCCGAAAAGCCGGCATGCGTTCGAATTGAGGACTTCGAGCGACTCCATGAGCTCGCGAAAACGAATGATCTGCATCTGATGCTGGCGCTCGCGAATCGCCTCAATCCGGAAGTCCTCGAGGCTCGACGGCTGATCCGCGAGGGAAAGGTGGGCAAGATCTACGGTACCGAGGCGCATCTGATCGCCGACCAAACCCGCTTAACCCGCCCCGCCTATCACCAGACCTGGTACGCCAAGAAATCGCGGGGCGGAGGCGGCCACCTGATTTGGCTCGGAATCCACTGGCTCGACCTCGCAATGTTCCTGACTGGTTCTGACGTCGTCGAAGTCGCGGGATTTACGGGCGTGGTGGGCGGGGAGCCTCTCGATGTGGAAGACTCCGCCGCCATCGCAATGAAGTACTCGAACGGCGCTTTCGGAACGATGACGTCGGGCTACTATCTCGACCGGGGATACCATTCCCACATCAAGATTTGGGGCTCGCACGGCTGGCTAGAGATCAGAAGGCACGGGGGGCTCCCGCTCTCCTGGTACAGCCGCAAGGAGCAGAGTCCACGCATTCATCGGATCGAAGACTTCCCCGGACCGTCCGGCTACGCGCCTTTCGTGAAGGCCTGCGCAAGGGCGAGCGCCGGTCTCGAGCAACCTCCTCTCACAGTCGACGATAGCCTTCGAGTTCTCAAGATCGTGTTCGGCTGCTACCAAGCCGCCGAAACAGGCCGTGCGCAGCGCGTCGGATGAGCTGCGCGGCGGTCAAGACCGCATAGAGCTTCCCGCAGAAGCGAGAGCTTGGCTTGAGTCGCATGAATCCGGTGATGATAGGTTCGCCCGTGGATAGCATGTACCGAATCGCTTCGAGATTGAAGACGACTTGCAGAGAAACGGCTACCGTCGCGATCCAGAACAGCCCCAGGCCATGTTGCGCTCCAATGGCTGGACTGACCAGCCATTCGCCGCCGCCGATGCCGCCCGCAAGCAGGATCGCTCCAGGACCGATCACTCGGAGTACGTTCCTTGCCGAATACGGCGGCGGTTCCGGCAGATCGCTTTGCGCGAGCGGAGTCACGAATGGGAACGATCTTGGCGGATGGCAGGCGAGGATCGTTGCTCGTTTCGACCTTCATCTCGCTCGCTCATACCGCCTATTTCGCCGGAGAGCGAGTCGCCGAATGGAGCGACGGCGCGAGTCGAGCCTAGAACACAGCGGATGAGCGGACATCCGCCGCCGAGCGCAAGCGGATGCCGGGCAGATGCATGCTGCGCTCAATTGACCGCGGCGCCACTCGGTTGGCGAGTCTGGAGGGTTTCCTGCTGATACAGGTAGACTGGCGGGCGTTTGTCTTCCTGAAGTCGAGCATCGAATTCGTGAGCGACGGCAGTCAGTTTCTCGACGATGTCTGGGCGCTCGGACGCAAGGTTTCGTGATTCGCTGATATCGGCGTGGAGGTCGAACAACTCCGGCTCAGAACGCAAGACATGATGGCGCTCAAAGAGCTCTGGATTCTGTAGGTACCAGAGCGAAGCGGAATACGGAGGAAGCTTGGTCTGCTGCGGGAAAAGCTTCCAGCGTCCCTGGCGCACGGCTTGAAGCTGGACACCGAAGTAGTAGAAGAAAGGGCGCTCCTGTAGATTGTCCGTCCCGCCGAGGAGCAAGTCGCGCAGGGAGCGCCCGTCGATCACGCGATCCGCTGGGGCCTCGGCACCGGCGAAATCGGCGAGCGTGGGCAGCAGATCGAGAATGGACGCCGGTTGGCGGGTCACGGCTCCCGCCGCAATCTTGCCCGGCCAACGAAAGATGCCAGGCTCACGCATGCCACCTTCGAACGTGTTGCCCTTGCCGCCGCGCAAGAGCCCCGCGCTCCCGCCGCTGCTACGTTCTCCCCAGCGCCCGCCGCCTCTGGTCGGGCCGTTGTCCGACGTGAAGACGACCAGAGTATTGTCGTCGAGATCGAGCTCTCGCAGGGTCTTGAAGAGCTGCCCGACGCTCCAATCGATTTCCTCGACTGTGTCGGAGTAGAGACCATGGGACGAGCGGCCCTCGAAATCCTCGGAGGCGTACTGCGGGTTGTGCGGAAAGGTGTGGGGGAAGTATAGGAAGAAAGGACGGTCGCGATTCTCGTCGATGAACCGGATCGCCCGCTCGGTGTAGCGCCTTGTCAGAGTGTGCTGGTTGACCGGAGCTTCGAGAGTCCGGTCGTTCTCCAGTAAGGGAAGCTCCCAAAAAGCGTGCTGAGCGCGCCTGACTTCCCGCGGCTGCCACTTGAACATATCGTTTGAATAGGGCAGGCCGAAGAAAAAGTCGAAGCCCTGTCGATGCGCTCGAAGCTCATTCGGCCAGCCCAAGTGCCATTTGCCAATGGCGGCAGTAGCGTACCCGTGATCTGAAAGGACTTCGGCGATGGTGACCTCCTCGGGAGGCAATCCGGTGCTCTCGGTGGGAAAAAGAACATAGGGAACACCGGCGCGAACGGGATAGCGCCCCGTCAGGATGGATGCGCGAGATGGGCTGCAGAACGGCGCGGCGGCGTAGAAATCAGTGAACCGCATGCCCTCGGCGGCCATCTTGTCGAGGTGCGGGGTGCGGATCTTTGCCGAACCGTAGACGCCGAGATCGCCGTAGCCAAGGTCGTCGGCAAAGATGACGACGAAATTCGGCTTCGCGGCGGCTGACACGGCAAACAGGGACGCGAGCATGAGCGTGGCAAGCTTCATCGGCGCCATTCTACCGTCCCGACAAGAATTGCCGGCGGCTTTCGTTGGTCGGTCTCCGAGTTCGCTTCGGACTCTCGGCCTGCGTGCGCTACACTTCCGGCGCATGGGTGACTCAAGATGGTCGTTTCTCGCTGTGTTCGCGGCAGCGCTGGCCTTGCAATCCTGCGGCCAACGGGAAACAAGCGCGCCAGCCGCCCAAGGCGCCTCGCCGAAAGCTGACGCCTACGCCCTGATCGGGGACCGCTACCACAACTCCGACTACATCCGGACGGGGTTGAACAAGACGATTGCCGAGCCACTGGGGATCACCATCGACTTCTGCGACGAGACAAAACGGCTCCGCTCCGAAACGCTCCAAGGTTATAAGTTGCTCATCATCCTGCGCGACGGCATGATCTGGCCAGATGGCTATCCGAACGAGGCGACCAACGCCGCCTGGGTCAACACGGGCAAGCCGGATCTCGTCTCCGAGCCGCCTGTTCCAGAGACCTCCGCGAAGCCGGCCTTCTGGATGAAGCCGGAGCAGGGCAAGGCGATTCGCGCATTCGTCGAGAAGGGCGGCGCGGCGTTGTTTCTGCACAACGTAACCCACGTGGGGCTGACCGACCCGGACTTCCGGGACGTGCTTGGCGCCGCTTACGCCGGGCATCCGCCGATCCGAACCTTCAAGGTCCGAGTGACCAATCCGGACCACCCTATTGCGCAGGGCGTGAGCGACTTCGTCGTCACCGACGAGCAGCATTACATGGAATACGACAAGGACCCGGCACACATCTTCCTCGAGACGGTGAACGAGGAGGGTCTTGACTACCGCGAAATGGGACCGAAGGCGCCGGGCGGATGGTCCTACGACTACGGCGAGGGGCGCGTCTGCTACATGTCGCCTGGCCACCTTCTGAGAGTGCTCTGGAACCCCGAATATGTAAAATTGCAGCAGAACGCAGTCCGCTGGCTGTTGCGGCGATCTGGGTAGTGAATGTGAAGACCTCTTTAGTTCTGGCTGTGTTGCTGGTTCCGGCAATTCTCGCGGCCGCAGAGGACTTCTCGCTAGAACGCTCGCAGGTGCTCGCGCTAGGCGAGCTCACGACGACACCTGCCGTGTTCCCTGCGGAAGGCTTTGCGGAGGAGAACGGCATGAAGCCGATCTTCTTCGAGAGCCTGCTCTGGAAAGGCAAACCGACGCGCGTCTTCGCCTGGCTCGGTTTGCCGGAAAGGCGCGTCGGCAAGGTGCCCGGTATCGTTCTCGTCCATGGCGGAGGCGGTACAGCGTTCAAGGAGTGGGTCGAGAAATGGATCGAGCGCGGATACGCTGCCATCTCGATTGCGGTCGAGGGGCAAACCGATCAGGCCGAAGAAGTTCCAGACGACGCCCAGCGCTCCTGGAAGCGACACGCCTGGGCCGGTCCCGCGCGCGACAAGATCTACGCCGACTCCGCCGAGCCATTGCCGGATCAGTGGATGTATCACGCCGTGGCCGATGCTGTGCTCGCGAATTCGTTGCTGCGTTCGCTGCCCGAAGTCGACGCGCGGCATGTCGGACTGGCGGGCATTTCCTGGGGCGGTGTCATCGCCAGCACCGTCATCGGCATTGACTCGCGCTTCGCGTTCGCCATTCCCACGTATGGCGCCGGGCATCAATTCGACGCCCCGAACCAATGGGGCGAGGCGTTGCAGGACAACTGGCTCTACCGCGAAGTTTGGGACCCGATAGTGCGCATGGATCGCGTGCGAATCCCCGTGTTGTGGCTTTCTTGGCCGGGCGACAGTCATTTTCCGCTCGGCTGTCAGGCCGCATGCTACCGGGCCGCCCCGGGGCCGCGCATGGTTTCGCTGGTCCCCGGCATGAAGCACAGCCACCGGGCCGGATGGAATCCGCCGGACAGCTACGCATTCGCCGACAGTGTGGTGCGCTCAGGCAAACCCTGGTTGGCGCAGACGAGAGCCGAACTCGTCGAAGGGAGGGTGCGTGTTGAGTTGACGGCCGCAAAGCCGCTTGAACGCGCGAATCTCACTTGGACGAAGGATACGGGCTTCACGGGTTCCCGCGAATGGACGCAGTCTCCTGCGGAGCTTGCGAAAGAGGGCGACCTCTGGCTTATGACCGCCGATCTGCCCGGGAGCGCAACTGCGTGGTTCGTGAATGTCCGTAGCGGCGGCCTCACCGCCAGCTCCGACTACCACGAGATCCCGTGATCCCTCGAAGACGGAGAAACCTAAGTAAACATCAACCGTTTCGTTGGGAGTGCGAAGCCTTGTCGCGGATGAACCGGCAGACCAGCGAAGGAGTCTTGATGCAGGCGGATCAAGTTGGGACTGCGTTTGATGGGCCTGCAATGAAAGCCCCATATCGAGTGCCAGCCCTTGTCTGGCGCCTCCCAGTGATTCTCGCGCTGACTACAGGATGTGCCCACACCCCTTCAGATGCGAGCCGGAGCTGTGGGCCGACGGTTCGAAGGATGGAACGATAGCCTGTCTTGCAGATGAAGCTCGTGAGATCACGGACCGTGCCCTGGCTGAATCGGAATCCCGCGGAGCGTGGGAAGCCGTGCGTGAAACGCGGAGGTCCGAACTCCAGGAAATGCTGGGCCTGGCGGCGGACCGCCCATAGACGCCACTCAATGTGCGAATCACGGACTGGAGTAGTTACGAAGTTATGGACCGTCACCGGTATGTGGGTGGAGCAGACCCGATCGCACGAAGAAGCTCAAGTGGACAGCCTGATTTCTCCGCCAAATGCTGGTCGGCGAACTCCTCGGCTGAGTTAATATCGATGAAGCGAACTGGCAACTCTCGTTTGACACAATCGAGGGGGCACCAATCAACGGGTCGGCGTGCGCGACAGTCGCGGGCCGGTCCAGGCAATAGGCCTTCCTGGGTCCCGCAAGCCCGCTGCTGCGCAATCTACGCGCCCGATTCAACCTCTGGCTTATCGAAGCCATCACACAATGCACGAACCCCACCAGTTTCGTTTGGCGATCTGCGCGCACAAAGCCGTGGAAGTGGCGGGCGTCTGCATGCTGTTGATGGGGCAAGGGTCCCTCGCGGGGCTCACGCTGGGGCATCTCAGCATTGCCAGCCAGACCGGCGTCCTTGCGGTCGTACCCATCCTGGGCGTCACCCTCACTCGATACGCCGGGTCTCTCGCCAATCGGTGGACGTCCTCCAGCCTGCTTGCAGCCTGCACGTTCGTTGCGGACGCAGTGATCCATGCATCACACTACCCAGGGGCCTTCGGCGAGGCCGCGCTCACGGCTGTCGGAGCGTTCATCTTTTCCCTTGGCGTGTCCTATACGCCAGTGGGTCGGCGCATTGACGGGCTCGCCGAGCAGCTTCGGTCCGGGTAGACTGGTCCCCCGGCGCTCTTCGCCCACTGCGGCACGCTTTGGCTGAAGACACCATTGCTGGGCGCGGCAGTGAACGTCATACTCGTACGCCGCCGACGCCTCCCGCAGGGGCAATGGCGAGGAGGGGAGCCGCCGGGCTGGCGGGGCTGTTGCCGCGGGTCGGGCGGGACTGCGGGACCCGCTAGGGGCCAGGGCGTTCGAAGCGGACTACCGGGCTCCGGGACAACGGCGGCACCTGCTGGCCCCGGCGTTCGAGCGAGACGGCACCAGGTCCAGCACGACCAGCGGCCTGCCTATGCCCCATAAGTCGATATCAGGGCTCGTTCTGAGGGGCGGTTTGAGGCGGTTCAATGCGGTCCCTGAGTGCATAGGCCTCGGCCATGGTGGTGAGGCGGGTCCAGCCTTCCCAGATCTTCTGATGACCCGGTGGCGGGGCGTTGTTGCGGTACAGATAGCCGCCCAGAATCGCCATGTTGCGCACAGCCCGCCCCAGGTTGTCTGGCGGGTCCAGCTTGCGGTCGACCGCGAAGTGCCGCAATACGCGCATCTGGACGTGCGTGAACAACACCTCCGCCGGCAGTTCGGGCGTCTCGCGCCCCAGCAGCGTCATCGCCGCCAGCCGCCAGGCGATCACCGCCTTGATCGTCACCGCCCGCTCGATCCGCTCCCCCGTCCGGTGCCCCAGGTACTCCACCTTGCAGCCCGACTTCAGAATCCGGTGCCAGTCCTCGATGCGCCAGCGCAGTCGGTACCAGTGCAGCATCCGCTCCGCGTCGGCCACCGCAGCCACCTCCAGGGTCGTTAGCAGGAACCACTCCAGCGGCTCAACCCCCGGCGGCGCCGACTCCTCCCCGACATGCACCAGCTGCACCTCGACGGGGGCCTCCGCACCCGACGGGTCCCGTAGCTGCACCGTCTTCCAGCGCAACTGCGCCTGCGCCGTGCGCGCCTCCCGTAGCGGGCGCGCCGACTGCTTGCCGGTGCCCCGTCGCGCCGAACTCCGCTCCACCTCGATCTTCAGCTCAGCCTGCGCCGGCTGCGCCTTGATCGCCTCGAACAGCTTCGGCTGGCCCACTCCCTGGGTACGGTTGCACTTGGCCCGCACCAGCAGGTCCACCTTCCCCAGCCGCCGCTGCTCGGCGAATAGCGCGAACACGTCCGCTTCGCGGTCCAGCACCGACACCACGCGCGTCCCGCCCAGCCCCCTGGCCATCTCCGCGCAGTCGCGCAAGCCCCGGATCCAGCGGAATGTCTTGCGCTCCTCCAGCGGCCGGCCCTGCTGTGCCTTGCCGTCCGGGGCGTCGTACTGGATCAGGGGCACGCCCAGCGGAATGCCGGCGGCGTTCAGCGCCAGCGTCGAGTGCATGTGCAGGCCCAGCGTGCCTTGCGAATTGGTGTTCTTGCCGATCAGGCCCAGGCCCTTGCAGCCGGGATGCTCGGCGAAGTTCAGATCGCTCCCGTCCTGCACGCACAGCACCACCGGCTCGCCCTGCATGCGCCGCAGCGTACGCTCCCGATGCGGGGCCAGGATGTTCCGCGGGTTCACCGCCGAGTCGGCCGGCTGGTCGAGCAAGCGATAGTGGCCCTTGACCGCGGCACGGTTGCCTTCGGCGGCTGTGGGGAACGACGCCATGGGAGCAGCGGCCTGCAGCTGCGCGGTGTGCACCAGCCGCTTCGACAAGCGTACGTCACCGAGTGGGGCCGCGCCCAGTTCGTTGTGCGCGAACTGGGCGAGGGCGAGGCCTTCGGCCGGTCCCAGGGGGCCGTCAGCGGGAGCGGGCCCGGCCCCGAGCACAGCGCGCCAATTGCGCTGCAAGGGATAGACGTAGATGGACTTCACGGGCACGCGCTGGCCGTGGGGGGCGAAGCGGCCGCGGCCAGCGGTGGTGCCGATCAGGGTCCAGTTGGCAGCTCGGAAACAGGTTCCGGCATGCTGCTGCGGGTCCACAAACGATTCGATCAGGACGGGCCGGTAGCCGTAGCGGCGCTGGAAGTCGGCGGGCAGTTGGCGCCGGGCCATGCCGAGGACGCGGGAGGCGAGACAGTGGCACTGCACTGCGGGACGGATCAGGAAGCGGCTCAGGCCGAGCACGCGGTGCAGCCGCTTGCGGCGCAGCGCAGGGTCCCAGCCGATCCACTCGTCACGGGCGGCGAGGGCCAGGGCGGAGGCGGCGAAGCCGAGCGCCCCCAGCAGGCCGTGTTCGGACTCGATCAGATAGCGTAGCTGCGCACCCACATGCAGCACGGCACCCTGCGGGTGCTCGCTGGCGACGAGCTCGTTCCAGCGCTGGCGCTGCTGCGCCGTGGTGACCTCGGTCAGCCGCAGTCCCTGCACCGCTCCGGCCGTGGCCGGGACGGCGGTCGGCGGCTCCACGGCCTGACCCAGCCGCCGTGGCTGACACTGTCGGCCCCCGCCATGGCGCGCTGCGGGCAACTGGATGCGGCCTGTCTCGTGCAGGCCGCGCAAGGCCTTCTGGCAACTTGCCATCTGCAGTTCCCCCCGGCTGTTGAGGAACCCAAACTGTCGGCACACGCGACGTGCGATCTCTGTGCGGCTCAAGTCATGACACTCGGCCAGCAGCAGTTGCACGGCGGTGACCGCCGCTGCAGAGGCAAGCGTCGCAGTGATGCAGTGTTGATTCACCATGGCTAAGGAATGCCACAACAGCCACACCTTTGTCAAGTCCTATTTGTGGGGCATAGGCAGCCAGCGGCGCCCTGTGCTCGGAGCGCATGCGCGGCAAGCAGCCTTGCGCCGACTGCAGCGGCCTCTGCTAAGAGTGGTGCGGCTCGGTCGAACTGCCGCCCGATCATCCGCTCCGTGCGCCCGTCAGCGTCTTCCGCAGAGTCGTACCCGGCGATCTCCGCGAGGCTGTAGGGACACTCCTAGGAGGCGCTCCCTCCCAGATCCGCCGTGTCCCCCGCAGGAGCGTCCATACGTCGTCCGGTGGCGTGCTTGTCGTTCCATTAAGAGCTTTAAACTACTGAATATAAGTTAGTTATTGCTCTATACTCGTGGACGGAACAGGCAAGAACGTCCCGGTCCATCCACTCCATTCACGTATATAATTGGGGATGGAAAGTATCTCGCACCCGCTCCCCAAGCCGCGAAAGACGAAGCCGCGCGGCCGGCACCCCCGAAACGCACTCTCTCCCGCCCTCGTCCGAAACGCCGCGCCGGGAAGATACTGCGACGGCAATGGCCTCTACCTGTTCGTCCAGTCTACCGGAACCCGGAGCTGGATCCAGAGGGTCGTCATCCGCGGCCGGCAGCGGGAACTCGGACTCGGCAGCGTCTATCTGGTCTCGCTCGCCGAGGCCCGTGTACAGGCGTTGGCCAACCGCAAGCTCGCTCGCTCTGGCGGTGACCCCCTGGCGCAGCGGCGGCGCGCGCAGGCCGTGCCCACCTTCGCCGCCGCCGCCGTACTCGTCGTCGAGCAGAAGAAGGCCGGATGGCGTGATCCGAAGTATGCCAGAGCGTGGCTGGGCCGTCTTGAGCGCTACGCCTTCCCGCGCATCGGTGAGCGCCCGGTCTCGGAGATCACGAGCGCCGACGTGCTGGAGGTCGTCGCGCCCATCTGGCACGTGAAGGCGCCTACGGCCCGGAGCGTGCGCCAGCGCATCAGCGCGGTGATGGATTGGGCGGTTGCGATGGACTACCGCGCCGACAATCCCTGCGACCGCGTCGGGCCGGTGCTCGGCCGACAGTACAACGACGTGCGGCATATGCGGGCGCTTCCCCACCGGGACGTGGCGGCGGCCATCGCGACGGTGCGGGCTTCGCGTTCGTCGGGGGTCGTCAAGCTGGCGTTTGAGTTCCAGGTCCTCACGGCGGCGCGGCCGGGCGAGGTGAGAGGGGCAAGGTGGACGGAGATCGACATGGCCGGCCGGGTGTGGACGATTCCGGCGGCGCGGATGAAGGCCAGCCGCGAGCACCGGGTTCCGCTGTGCCGGAGGGCGGTAGAGATTCTCGATACGGCGCGGACGCTCGGCGACTGCGGCGGGCTCGTGTTTCCCAGCCGCGGCGGCAGGCCGCTCGACGAGAAGCGGCTGCGCTGGTTGCTGAAGAAGAACCGCATCGCGGCCGTGCCGCATGGCTTCCGGTCCTCGTTCCGGGACTGGGCAGCCGAGGAGACCAACCACCCGCGGGAGGTTGTCGAGGCCGCGCTGGCCCACACGGTGCAGAACAAGGTCGAAGCCGCCTACGCGCGCTCCGACCTGTTCGAGCGCCGGCGGCGTCTGATGAACGACTGGGAGGCGTACCTTGCCGGGGCGAGCGGGCAGGTGGCCGCTCTTGGTCTTGCCGATACCGCGCGGGCGGGCGCGACGCACTGCCAGGCGACGACCGCCCAGTAGAGATTGGGCGTGCGGCAGTGCGCGAGAACGGCCACGAGATCATCGATGGGGAACACTGCCGGCCAGCGTCACCCGCACCACGAGGACATGCCGCCGCCGGTCAGCAACAACCAGCCGGACGCGTCACTGCTCGTCGTCCGGCCCGCGTGCGGGCCGGGGAGCCTTCCGGCACGGATACATGAGGACGGGAGCGACTCCCCCAACGGCGGGTGGGGGGTGGTACGCCAGATGGTACACCTGGCGTACCACCCCCCACTTGGCCGTGCCGCGCCAGCGGCGAAAAAGGGGGGGTCGCTCCCGTGCTCTCCCTCTCCGCTGGCGCGGTTCGGGTCGTCCGGTACAGGACGAGAAACCCGAACAACGACAGCGAAAAAACGATGGGCGGCGTGGGACACCCTCCACTCTGTTATTGGTACACTCCCCCTCCTGTCTGTGTACCATTCTGCTCGACCCCCGCCGTGACCCCCGTCGTGACCCCGGAGGGGTCCAGACAACGGGGCGCCGTCCACCCCCCGCGTCAAGCCATCACCATACTCTCGACACCTGTCCTGGGCGCACCTGAACCTGCCAAAATAATTGTCGCCAAGACGCCAAACTAGTTGACGCTGAACAGCTGGCTCAAGTGCAGGAACCGATCGAGCGCAAAGAGCAGCAGGCATCAACGGAGACCAGCGAGCGGGACGAGGAGCGCACAGACCAAGTGGGCAACGAGCACGGACACGAACGGGACCAGTCAGCGCGGCGCATAAGGGACAGAGCCGCGAGCACCACGGATACCGGGGAGCGGGTCACGCTGGGAAACAGGCGCCCGGTCACGGCGGCCGACCACAGGCAGCAGAGCGCGCGGGCAACTTCGATCACACCTGCGCACCTGCCCGCCAACCCGCACGGCAGCGGCTGACGCGGGGAGAAAACTTCACGTGCGCAGAGCTGGCTATGACACCTGTTAAGTGTCATAGCCAGCATACCCAATGTGCGTACATTGGGATCTGGCGAGGGGACGCAGCGCCCCCTTCGAACCCCTGCGGCCCGCGCCCCTGGTCGCCGTCTTTCAGCACGTCCCGGCCGCCGCCGACCGGTCCGACGACGACATCGTCGTCACCGTGCGCCGCTCGAAGAGCAGCCGGGCTGGCGACCGGGCCGACGCCCGCCGCCTCGTCGAACGGCCCACAGCGGGGCCGCTCTCAGCCTTCCCGCAGGGATTCCCAGAGGTAGGAGCGACCCCGGCGAGGAGGCTGGTTTACCAGCCTCGTGACGCGTCAGGCCCCGCTAGGAGTCTGTGCCGCAGGAAAAATCACGAGCTCAACATCCCACCAGATGGCCCAGAACGCTTCAGAATCCGACGGCCGTTCCCACCACGGGGCCTTCTTGTGGCATCGGTCTAGAACAATTTACCACCACGAGGTCCCATAATCGTTCTGGGGCGCAGACTCCTAGCGGGGACTCCCCACCATTTTGCAAGCGCCCTTCCGTGTCATCGTGACCTCGACCGAGGTTCGCGTGAGGTGACGGGATAGCCTCTGGACGCTCTCGTCGCCGTGGACGCGCAGACACACCTACCGGCGGCTTGTGCGTCAAGTTCGCGAGTGCCTCGTGACGTTCACGCGGTCGTGGTCCGGGCACGGTGCGGGTCGAAGCAGGTGCCGTCGCGGAGCATCGCGCAGGCGACGTTGAGCAGGCGGCCTGCCCGACTCCGCGAGATTACCCGCGCGAAGTCATTCAGAAAGGTACAGGACCCCTCTGTCGGGTGGTCGTCGCGACGTGGCCTCCCGTGGCGCCAAGTCGAACAGTGCCCGGTCCTGGTCACGCTCCAGGAACTCATCGAGGCCCTTCATGAGCCTGGTCATGGACACCGGGTCGGCTTGGCTGACGCTGTCGATATAGGAGCCGATCAGGATCAAGCGGCGGGTGCGGCGCTTGCGGTCGGCGGCGGAGACGCGCCCATGCGCTGAGCAATCACCAGCACGTGGTCATTGTCATGCGTGATGTGCGTCACGTCGCGGAACGCCTCCCGCACGCGCTGGCGGAAGGTGTCGATCGCCGCGCGGAGCACATCTTCTGAATACAGCCGAAAGGTCGAATAATGATAGTGGGTGACTTGTTCGACGAGTCGAACCAAGGAGGTGGTGACCGGCCACGCAACCGTCCGCGCGCGCACCGACCTGAAGGCACCGGTGGCTTCCAGGGCGGCTCGCACATCGTTGACCTCATGGAGTCTCGTTTCCCGCGTGGCGAACTCGGGAAAGTGGCGGCCCCAGATTGTGCGGCGGTTCTGCTCTGGGGTTCGCGTATAGACGACGAGCTGGCCGGATGGGGTGAGCACCCGAGACGCCTCGCCAGCAAACCGGGCGAGGTCGAAGTGGTGCACGGCATTGAAGCAGGTCATCACGTCACAGCTGGCGGCCCGGAACGGGAGCGTTTCGACGGCCCCGACCAGGTGCCGCGTACGCAGACCCGCGTGTCTGTTGCGGATGCGCGCTTGCCTGAGCATGGGCGGACTCAGATCCAGGCCGATGGAAACGACCTGCATGGCAAGAGCTGAGCCTAAGCAATGATTGACCGCGTCCAGGTACCGCCCCGAGCCCGTGGCGACGTCCACAAGCCGCACGGGTCTCCCTGGGTCCACGGCACGAGCCACCACGTCGCTGATGATACGCACGGCCTCTAAATCCAGCTCGCGCAGCGTTCGATACCGTGCAGACACCTTGGCGAAGTGGTCGCTCAACCGCACCGTGTGACCGCGTGCTTCCCAGTCGTCCGTCCCAGGGGTCATCTCGACAGTCAATTCCGGAGTGCCTCCCGTGGCCATCAGTTTTCTGTGGAACGCCGGACCCCACGGCGGGCTCGATTCAGGGGACTCGACGACAATACGCCCTCTACTCTGCCGCTACTCCGGCGACCTGTCAAACGCTACGGTGATGGAACCTCCAACCCGCCCGGTGCGCGGAGGCGGCCCGGGCTGATTGGGGGAGGCCCTCTCCCCCATCAGACTCCAGAATACCTTGGATAGCCTCCGCACACCAGGCGCGTCAACGGCTCCGCCGTCCTCCGCTGCGCTGCGGCCCTCCGGGTGACCCACCTGGCCCGCTGCGGCTCAGAAAGCCCTTAGCAGGCCGTGGTGAAAGTCCGCTGCCAGGGATCGACATGATCGATCCCGTGTACTACACGGTCGTCCATGGCGATGGGCACGACCTGCGACGACGAGTCCCAGGACGCGATGTGGGTGGCAACGGCGGACCTGCCGCGGGGCGCCGGGCATCCGTTCTACGAGCGGCTGAACCAGATTCTGGCCACGGCTGCCCCGTCGCCGTCGCCTACTAGGCGGACTTCGACGCGTTCGTCGAGAGTCTGTGTGCGCCGTTCTACAGTCCCGACGGACACGATGCAGATCTCCCGGGGTAAGCTTGACCGCCTTCGCGCACACCTGCCGAATCTACAGCCTGAACCTGTGGTGGATACGGGACTTCGCGGATTCGGGCCCGCTCGTCCGACCCAGACTGCCTCATTATTCGGTTCCTGTCCGTCAGGTCGCGGTTTTGCTTCCGCGCTTCCTTCAGACGGCGCCTCGCGGAATCTACAGCCTCACCGCGGATTCGGGCCGCTTGCCTCATTATTCGGTTCCTGTCCGCCTCGCTAGCAGCCTGTCGGACTTGGGCGTGGCAAACGCGCGCGGAAGCGACTTGGCAACTGTGTGAACGACGCCCTGTGTCTCTGTGCCGGGAGGGCCGCTTCGACCGAAACGGGGACTGTATCCTGGCCATCGGTCGCTGACGGCGCCTGGAGGCCTTTCTGACGCCTCTGGTGGGTCGCGAACACGCCGAGTTCCGCTCCTTATAGCCCCGTCATGCCAGCCTGAGGTTGTGCAAGCGTCGGCAGTTATACGCCAGCGTTACCAATACGGCAACGGCCACAGCGCCGCCACGTCCTCGGATTCCAGGCCGTAACCGAACACCGTCCGGGGCTCTTCCCTCATTTGTGCCGCCGACCGCGCCCGCTGTACGGTCGCCAGACCCAGCGGAGAGGACACAACGGACCACAAGTAGCACAACGCGCGCATCATCCCGACCCCCGACGACTCCACAGCGCCCAGGCCGCAGCACCAGCGGCCGAGACGATGCGCCCGTCGTAGTCGAGACGACGACGGGCGGCGGCCCGGCCGCGCGCGACCGCCTAGTCTACGCCTCGGTCAGCGCCAACCGGGGAATGGCAAGCAGAAAAGGGAGCGGAAGCTGGTCGGACATATGATCCGGGATTGAGGACAGCGATCGCCTGCTGCACGAGAAGAGGGCGGAGGAACGCAGCCGGTCGAGCCGGATTGTTCCTAACCGGACTCTAGTCGGCCGGTGGAATCGCGTTCAGAATGAGGTAAGAAACAGGGTAAGACGGGACTATCCATTTGGCATAAACCTTGTTTAATGAATCATTTATGGGAATCTGGCCGAGGCCAACGCAGACCGGGCGCCATGGGGATCGCGGTACCGTTGGGGCGTGCTAACCCTGCAGGTTCGTGCGCGCTTGCTTGCTCTGCGTTGGGGGGCTATGCCGCTGAGTGGACGAGTGAGGCAATTCCTGCTCCGGTGGCGTATGCAACGACTGCCACGATGACGCCAAGAATCAACATCTCCAGCCCGCTCACCCACCACCGGCAACGACCGGGCGCCATGGGGATCGCGGTACCGTTGGGGCGTGCTAACCCTGCAGGTTCGTGCGCGCTTGCTTGCTCTGCGTTGGGGGGCTATGCCGCTGAGTGGACGAGTGAGGCAATTCCTGCTCCGGTGGCGTATGCAACGACTGCCACGATGACGCCAAGAATCAACATCTCCAGCCCGCTCACCCACCACCGACTCGCCGTCACCGCCGAGCGCAATGCGCCGACCGTGAATTGCGCGGCAAGGGCTGCAAGCGTCGAAATGAGAAAGCGATGGTCCAAGCCGGGAACAAGATACGGCACGAGTGGAATCGCACCGGCGATCGCAAACGCCAAGAATGTCGCCAGGCCATGCCGCACCGGGTAGGCCTCCTGCTCGGGCAGGTGTTGAGCTTCGAGAGCACTTTCCCGTGACAGATAGTTACCGACACCCATCGACAGGCCGTCGGCAAACAGGTTTGCGATGCCCACGATGAGGACCGTGCTGGAAGACAGGTCGCCTCCAGAGACCCCGGCCACGACGGCGAACGTCGTCAGGATTCCATCGTTTGTTCCGTAGATCAGGTCCGCAACGTAGTGCTGCAGGGTCTGATACACCCCGTGAGGGGTTTGATGTACGGACGGGTGTCCAGCAGTTCGCCGTTCGGGTCTATCCAGCAGTCCCCGAGCATGGTTCCCTATTTGGCATCGGGCTATTGATCTGCGCCGGTCCAGAACCAGCTCGTGGTGCGGGTCTGCTGGTCAGGGCCGCGCCAACGCTAGTAGCTTTCTTCACGGTCACACCAAGAGGACCCATCTCGATCCTGAGTCGTTCGGGGGCGCTTCTCTTCGGATGCTCCATCGTGACAACAAACTCACCTCTGTGTCCTGTGGCAAACCCGCTTGTAATAGCGCGCTGCCTGCCGATGCGGTGGATCATTCGTGTCGGTGTTAGGAATAGGATTACTGGAAGACACGAGGACTACGCCCCGATGGCCTTGCTCTTCATAGAGCCATCGGATCTCAGGTTCCGGTGTCGTTGAATCGCGCCCTTTCTCGGACGCGAGCGAAAGATAGCTGCAGTGATGAGGCAGTTTAGCGATGTCGTGCTCAAGACGGACTTCGTTTCCCTTCCTCTTGGTCACGGAGACAATCTTGACGAGGTCTTCGTAGCCGAGGTCAGCTCCGAAGAACACGCGTGCCTCTCGTCCCGCCACCTTGAATGTGGCGTGTAGCCCGATCGAAGTCGAGTTCCGCATGATTTTACGACCGTCGTCCGCCGACTCCGCAAACGGGGAGTGAACGAAGATCTCAACGCCCCCATTCTCGAACGAGAAGCCAGGGACCAAGCACCCAGCATCGGTGATGAGGTGCTCGCGGTCACGGAGTTCCAGGCCCTCGGACTTCAGCCACTCTTCCGGTTCATCGGGGTGAGAGAACACACGGATCCCCTTCCCCTCCTTGAGCCGGTAACGCGCTTCCAATTGAATGATTCGAGCCTCACCATCGAGTCCCTTTTCTGTGATGACCGCCGCAGGTACCCAGAACTCGTCAATCTTGATCCGGTTGGATCTCTGGTATCTGACGTCATGCTCGAGGTAGAAGAAGTCACTCGTTCCTTGATAGTGATCTTGGTCCAGGTGCGACAAGGCTAGGACATCGACATTTCCTCGAGACCCTAAGTCTGCGCGCAAGGCTCTACGGAGATCGATGCGCAGATCGCTCCCTTCGTCCCCCCGGGTAGCAGCAAAGTCGTTAATCAGCACCCGCCCGTCGGAAAGCTCTACGAGGCAGCAATCTGCATTCCCAAGCGGGTAGAAAGTTAGTCTTGGTTTCATTTTTTGAACCTCTCCTCTGACCTAGTTGGCTGAAACCATCAACATTGCGAAACATCGCATCCCAGCCAACGCTAGTTGTCGCCGAGTCATTCCCAAGATGCGGGAGGCACCCGACACTGACCTCCAGCACCTCTGCGCACTGCCGGACAGGCGCTCTTATTCGTCTCGGCCAGATATGGGCAAAGACCCGCTAGTTGGATAGCTATTTGCTCTAGCCGCTGTGGGCCGCCCCCATCCAGAGCCCGCGATTTGGTTTGCCAAATGCACTGGCGAGACCCACAAATTGACTCTAACAGTTCGATTACCGATCAGTCAATGTCAGGATCTTGGAGTATCTAGATGGATTTTCTAACTTTTACGTGTTAGAATCCAATTGTGTCCTTGGCGATGGGAGTGCATTCCATGAACCCCTTTGACCTCTCTCGCCGACTGCGCGATGCACGTGTGGCTCGTGGACTCAGCCAACAGGCTGTTGCGGAGATAGTTGGCGTGCCACGGACCGCGATTACTCAGATCGAGGCGGACAACCGATCCGTCTCCACGCTCGAACTTGCAAAGATGGCTTCGTGCTATCGGTGCCCCGTCGAGTTCTTTCTATCCAGCACTAGGGAGGACGAGGACATATTGGTAGCCCTGCACCGAGTTGCTCCGGGATTGGAAGCGGACATCGAAGTGCGTGACCAAGTTGATCGTTGCGTTGCCTTGTGTCGCGAAGGTGTCACGCTTGAGAGCCTATTGGGCTGGGACCGACGATCTGGGCCACCACCGCGTGACCTACGTGCGCCCCGTTCGACTGGAGAAGCAATCGCACAGGCGGAAAGAATCGCCGACGAGGAGCGATTGCGGCTGAACATCGGCCATGCTCCCCTAGCGGACATTTTGGAACTCATCAGTTCGCAAGGTATCTGGGCGTCTGGGGTTGACCTGCCCAATCACATGTCTGGGCTGTTCCTCCGACACCCATCTATAGGCATGGTGATTCTGGTTAATGCCTCGCACCCGCGCGTCCGCAAGCGGTTTTCCTTCGCCCACGAATACGCGCACGCCCTGTTTGATCGAGACCGAACCATCAGTGTCTCTAGCACTGACAATTCGACAGACCAAGTGGAGAAGCGTGCCAACGCCTTCGCCGCAGCGTTTCTGATGCCGAGGAATGGCGTGCTCGAGGTACTGCAGCGGTTGGGCAAGGGATTTCGAGCGAGACCCGGAAACTTGATTTATGACGCTGCTAGCGACGGGTCTGTTGAGGCAGAGTTTCGCTCGTCGACGAAGTCTCAACGCATCACGTACAAGGAGGTCGCTACGGTAGCCCAGCGTTTCGGAATGAGCTACCAAGCGTCAGTGTATCGCCTCGGGAGTCTAAGGCACATCTCACAGATCGAGTGCGATGAACTGCTGGAACGTGAAGAACTCGGCAGAGACTACCTGCGTGTTCTCGGCTTACGCGAGGAACATGACGAGGCCATGCGTGCATCTGAACAACAGACTCGGTACCGTGAACTGCGGAGCGAGATCACAAGTCTAGCCATAGAAGCGTACCGTCGCGAAGAAATCTCGCGAGGGCGACTTCTCGAATTGAGCAGCCTGTTGGGAACCGATGGTCGGGAATTGCTGGAACTCGGCGACACCCTGCGCTTGCAGTGACAAGAATGGATGGAGATCAACGACTCAACCACATTAGTGGTGGATACATCGGTGCTTATCAACTTTCTTTGCATCGATCGAATGGACTTAGTTGCTAGACACAGCCATAGCTTCATAGTCACGGAGCATGTTGCGGAGGAAGTCAAGAATTACTATTCGGACGAGCGAAGGCGGCTTGACAACGCCTTCAAGTCAGCCATTCTCCGGGAGGAGCGTGTCGAAGCGCGGATCCTAGTCGCTAGTCCCGCGTCATCGGCCAAATCGGGAAGATTGGGTCTTGGCGAGCGATCTGCAATCGCCTTGGCGATCTCCAAGGGGTGGCGATTGGCCATAGACGATCGGCGGGCAGCGAAGGAAGCCCTGGAGATTAGTCCGAAGCTCCCGATTGTGACGACCCAAGATCTGGTCGTGTCAATGATTCGCGAGAATCTGCTGAATATCGCCGAAGCGGACAACATGAAGCATTTATGGTCAACTCGCTACCGGTTTCACCTCCGAATCGAAAGTTTCGCAGATGCCGTGTGAGGGACCAGTACAAGGAGGAAAGACCCATGCCTGAGGAAACACTGGGATTCACCCTTTGGGACGTTAGGAGGGACTATCCATCTGGATCAAGACCCCGTCAGGTCAACACCATTGGATTGACCTAGGCAGTGCGCCAGAATTCTCTCCTAGCGTTCATGTTCACAGGAGGTACCGAGTTGAGAGCATCGACTATCTCGTCGTCAGCCATCCAGACCGCGACCAACTGGAGGACTTGCCAGAATTTCGGGGCTGCTTCGGAGACCCACGAGTTCTCGGCGCCAATCGGTCGCTTCCGCAGTCGGAGGTTTTGGGAAAAGGGGCACTTCTTCGCTACCAATCCGTCTATTCGGATCTTCTTGAACGCTCTAACCAAGGCGTCCCGTGGGAACGGAGTCCTACCAATCCGTCTGTCAACGGCGGCATTGAGTACGTAGTCAGGACCCTCCCACATAGGCTCGGAAACGGTCTTCCAGCCATCCAAGGCAATGACACCTCGGTGGTAGTGATGCTCCTCTACGGAGAAGTGCTAATCGTTTGCCCAGGTGACATCGAGCCGACGGGATGGAGAGAGATCTGGTCCCAAAACGGCTCCTGCTATAAGCGATTGATCGATAGGGCGTCAGTTCGGCTCCTAGTCGCCCCACACCACGGTAGACGGAGCGGCTACAGCGAGGAGATGATGGCCCAAATCCGCCCCCACCTAGCTCTGGTCAGTGACGCGTGGGGGGATGCACCAACTTATCGAGCCTTCCGTGAGCGACCCATTGGGTGCCGAGATAACTCGGGAAACCAAATCAGATACGTCAGCACGAAGCAGGGGGGCCCGATTCACGCCTGGGTTTCGCGCAATGGCTGGAACATCACACAATTCGCAAAATGAAGGTCCATCAGCTAGTACTATCGCAGAGCAAGATCTTACGATGACATTTCATCATGGGGTCGTTGTGCCACGTACTGGCTAGGGACTTGGGCGCCGATTGGCTAGGCCTACGTCTCGCTCGTTGAGGCACCCCAGACGGCGTTCGGCCACAGGATGATGCCTCGCGCATGCGGCCGTCCGCCGACTGCTGTTTCGGTCCAGCCGGGATGTTCCGATAACCGCCGGTTGTCGCGAGAGTCGCCACATTTAGAAAGCCTTTGAGATACTCACTACCTTTCCTGGCATGGGTCGCTGACAATCAATGGCCCCCTCAGCAGTCTTCCGGTTGGCCCGGGCCGAATCCTGGTGCACTGACCGGAGAAGCGTTCCCGGGACTGGGCTTACCGTCTTCCCGTTGGGGGACAAAATGAGGGCCTTATCGAATCAATAATACTGTATATACTTGAAAAAAACGAGTTATTAGATTAGTCTGGCGGGCCCGGAGGGATTCGAACCCCCGGCCTGCCGCTTAGGAGGCGGCCGCTCTATCCAGCTGAGCTACGGGCCCGTCTCTGAGAAACCCAATCACCTCAGCATCTTACCTCAATGCCGCCGCTGCCGCTTCTGGGACGCAGACATAGCCGGCGATCAGTTCGGAGAACGCTCGATCCTCCATGTGTATTGCCTGCCGTTTGGGGAGCCTCGAAACAGGGGAAACTCCTTCGTGTGGCACCGTTCCCCGCTGACGCTCATCGTAGTGGGCGCATGAGGCAGCTCAATAGCGCTGAAGAGAATGTGTTCTTGACTTGGCAACCATAGGCATGGGTGCTTTGCAAACGCTTCCGCGGAGAAACGGAGGCGACGATCACCAGGATTGGCTGCTCTAATCTGACGTTCCTCTCGGGCTCTCCCTCTTGAATTCGGCGCTAACGCCTTGATCCCACTTGATTTGCCGGTCTCTCCAGTGGCCTGAGCCTTGCCCTTGTGTTCCCATGTAATGAGTATTGTGGGTGGTATTTGTACATTTTTTCACTTGACAGTATGAATTGTGTTGTTTTATCATGTTCCCATGTACGTGGAGGCCGTCCCCAATCGCAACTCCCCCCCTGCCGTCCTCCTCCGCGAAGGCTGGCGCGAAGGCTCCAAGGTCCGCAAGCGCACCCTCGCCAACCTCTCCTCCTGGCCCCCCGCCAAGGTCAACTCCCTCCGCAGGCTGCTCAAGAACGAACCCCTCGTCAGCCCCGACCAGGTCTTTACCATCGTCCGCTCCCTCCCGCACGGCCATGTCGAACTCCTTCTCGAAGCCTTCCGCAAGCTCGGACTCCCCGCCCTGCTCGACCGCAAGCCCTCCCGCCACCGCGACTGCGTCCTCGCCATGCTCGCCCAGCGCCTGCTCCAGCCCGCCTCCAAGCTCGCCACCTCCCGCCTCTGGCACACCACCACCCTGGCCCAGCAACTGCGCCTCCAGGACGCCGACGAGGAGGCCCTCTACGAGGCCATGGACTGGCTCCTCCTGCGCCAGGACCGCATCCAGAAGCGGCTTGCCAAGCGCCACCTCGGCGAGGACGCCCAAGTGCTCTACGACGTCTCCTCCAGCTACTACGAGGGCCGCACCTGCCCCCTCATGCAATGCGGCTACAGCCGCGACGGCAAGCGCGGCCGGCCGATCGTCGTCTACGGCGTGCTGGCCGACCGCCGGGGCCGGCCGCTCGCCCTGCAGGCCTATCCGGGCAACACCGCCGACCCCTCCACCGTGCCCGACCAGGTCGAGACCCTGCGCCAGCGCTTCGGATTGCAACGCCTCGTCCTGGTCGGCGACCGCGGCATGCTGACCGACACCCAGGTCGAGCACTTGCGGCAGTTCCCCGGCCTCGGCTGGATCTCCGCCCTGCGCCACACCGACATCCGCCAGCTGGCCGAGCAGGGAACCGTGCAGATGTCGCTGTTCGACGAGCGCAACCTCGCCGAGATCCGCTCGCCGCTCTACCCCGGCGAGCGGCTCGTGGTCTGCTCCAACCCGGCCCTCGCCGAGCACCGCCGGAGCAAGCGCGAAGCGCTGCTGTCCGCCACCGAGGAGGCCCTGGAGCGCATCCGGCGCGAAGTGCAGCGACGCACGAAGAAGCCGTTGCAGGCGACCGCGATCGCCGAGAAGGTCGGGCGGGCCAAGCAGCGCTTCAAGGTCGGCAAGCACTTCGAGACCGTCATCGAGGACGGCCGCTTCGCGTTCTCCCGCAAGCAGCACTCCATCGAGCGCGAGGCCGCCCTGGACGGGCTGTACGTGCTGCGCACCAGCCAGGCGGACCTGGCCGCCGAGGAGGTCGTGCGCAGCTACAAGAACCTGACGCGTGTCGAGCGCGCCTTCCGCTGTCTCAAGACGGTGGACCTGATGGTCCGCCCCATCCGTCATCGCAGCGAGGAGCGCGTGCGGGCGCATCTGTTCCTGTGCCTGCTGGCCTACTACGTGGAGTGGCACCTGCGGCAGGCCCTGGCGCCGCTGCTGTTCCAGGACGAGGGACTGGAAGAGAGGCAGGCGCGCCGCGATCCAGTGGCCACGGCCCGGCCGAGCGCGGAAGTCCAGGCCAAGAAGAACCGTCGCAGCACGCCGGACGGCCTGCCGCTGCACAGCTTTTCCACGCTGCTGCAGGCGCTCGGCACGCGCTGCCGGCATCAATGCCGCTTGCGCGGCGATGCGGACGGTCCCACCGTGGAGCGGTTGACCGAGCCGACGCCCTTGCAGGCGCGCGCCCTCGAACTCGTCCGTGCGTTCCCAGTCGACGACAATTCCAATTCGTGATTAACCCTGATATGTCAGGGACTTACAGCGGATCTTGACCGGGAACTTCAGTCTAATTCCTCGGAGAGCTTTGCCACTAGCCGAGCAGCCCGTCGATAGGTAGGGGCTCCTGCCGCACTCCAGACGAAATCCGGTGTCCCGCGCGTTGCCATCGCCGGAGCGCTGCCGTGCGCTCCGGCGCGACATGGGCCTACTCTTGGCGAGCAGCTGTCCGGCCTTGACTCCGATGCGCCGAGGCACCGAAACGAGTCGATTCCACGGAAAGTCGCATCGTCGGGGCCGGCGGGACCCCTGGAGCCCGACTAGGCAGCGAAATTGCGGGCCCGTTCCTGAACGTCCTCGATCGTACCCACCATGTAGAAGGCTTGCTCCGGAAGGTCGTCATACTTCCCTTCGACGATCTCGCGGAAGCCGCGAATCGTGTCAGAGAGCTTGACGTAGCAGCCCTTGGTGCCTGTGAACTGCTCCGCCACGAAGAACGGCTGCGAAAGGAAGCGTTGGATCTTGCGCGCCCGCGCGACGATCAGCTTGTCTTCTTCGGAAAGCTCCTCGACACCGAGGATCGCGATGATGTCCTGCAGCTCCTTGTTGCGTTGCAGGACGCGCTTCACCGATTGAGCCACGTCGTAGTGCTCGTTCCCGACCACGTTAGGATCCAGGATCCTCGACGTCGACGTCAGAGGGTCCACGGCGGGGTAGATTCCCAGCGAGGCGATCTCGCGGGACAGATTCGTCGTGGCGTCCAAGTGAGTGAACGTCGTGGCCGGAGCGGGATCCGTGTAGTCGTCCGCTGGCACGTAGATCGCCTGAACGGAGGTGATCGACCCTTTCTTGGTCGAGGTGATCCGCTCCTCGAGGGCGCCCATCTCCGAGGCCAGATTCGGCTGGTATCCCACAGCGGAAGGCATGCGGCCCAGGAGGGCCGACACTTCCGAGCCGGCTTGCGTGAAGCGGAAGATGTTGTCGATGAAGAGCAGGGTGTCCTGGCCTTCGACGTCGCGGAAATACTCAGCGACAGTGAGGCCCGTCAGTCCGACCCGAAGGCGGGCGCCCGGGGGCTCGGTCATCTGGCCGTAGATCAGCGCGGTCTTCGACTTTGTGTAGTCATCCGGATTGACGACACCCGACTCCTGCATTTCCAGCCATAGGTCGTTTCCTTCCCGGGTGCGCTCTCCGACGCCTGCAAAAACCGACACGCCGCCGTGCTGCAGCGCAATGTTGTTGATCAGCTCCATGATGATCACGGTCTTGCCTACGCCGGCGCCGCCGAACAGGCCGATCTTGCCGCCCTTAAGGTAGGGCTCGATCAGGTCGATGACCTTGATTCCGGTCTCCAGGATCTCCGACTCCGTGGACTGGTCCGAGAGCGGCGGGGCATCGCGGTGGATCGGGAATGCCATCTCCGTCTCGACGGGTCCGCGCTCGTCCACGGGCTCGCCCAGCACGTTGAGCACGCGTCCGAGCACCTGCGGTCCTACCGGCACCGAGATTGCCTTTCCCGTGTCTTCGACGTGCATCCCGCGCACCATGCCGTCCGTAGGCTGCATGGCCACCGTGCGTACCCGGCCCTCGCCGAGATACTGCTGCACTTCGCAGGTCACGTTGATCGGCTCGGGCACGTCGAAGCCTTCGCTCGTCACCTTCAATGCGTTGAAGATCTTCGGAAGGTTGCCTTCGGAGAACTGCACATCGACAGCCGGACCGGCAACTTGAATGACTTTCCCTACGACTTGCATCTCTTCATTTCCCTGTGGTCCGGGAGCGGCGCTACTCCAGAGCGGCGGCACCCGAAACGATCTCGATAATTTCCGTGGTGATGCTGGCCTGGCGCACGCGGTTGAGGTGAAGCGTGAGTTTTTCCAGCACTTCGCCTGCATTGCGGGTGGCCGCATCCATGGCGGTCATGCGGGCCGCGTGCTCGGCCGCAGCCGATTCGAGCATCGCAACGTATAGCTGCGTCACTGCTCTCCTCGGCAGCAGCGCCCCCAGGAGTTCCTCCGGAGACTGCTCGTAGTCGTAGCCGACACTTGCGTCTGAGGCGCCTTCCGCGGGCAGGACCGGTAGGATCCGCTCCAATGTGATTTCTTGCTTCAGCACGTTCTTGAAGCTGTTAAAGACCACCCAGACTTCGTCCACCTCGCCGGCCTTGAACCGCTCCATGAAATTCTCCGCGATGGTCCCGGCAGTGGCGTGCTCGACGCGGCCGAAGACCTGCTCCCAAGTGCCGCTTACGGCATGGCCGCGACGATTGTAGAAATCGACGGCCTTGCGGCCCAGCAACTCCAGATCGACATGCCCGTCGCCCTTGTCGTCAAGAAACCGGCTCGCAGTCTTGAACACGTTGCTGTTGAACGATCCGCACAGGCCTTTCTCCCCTGCCAGCACTAGCAACTGGATCTTGCGACACTCCCGGACTTCGATTAGCGGATGGGTGAGCGCCGGCTCGTCGTCACCACCGCGCGCCAGGACGCTGCCGATCATGTCCTCGAGCAAGGCGGAGTACGGGCGTGCGTTGACCACCGCCTGCTGGGCTCGCCGCAGCTTGGCCGCGGAGACCATTTTCATGGCCTTCGTGATCTGCTGCGTGTTCTTGACAGAACGAATCCGTCGCCGCAGGTCGATGAGGGAGGGCATCGCTAGCTGGCCTTGGCCATCTGCTCTAGGGTGACGAACTGCTCCTTGAACGTCTTGAGAGCGCCTTCAAGCGCTGCAGTCGTCTCATCGTCCAGCTTCTGACGATCGCGGATCCTCGCCAGAGCCCCATCGGCTCCTTGCCGGTCGAGGAACTCGTACAGGCCGGTCTCGAAGCGGGCGACCTGGGATAGTTCGAGGTCGTCGAGGTAGCCCTTGGCTCCGGCGAAGACGATCGCAATCTGCTTCTCGACGGGCAGCGGCGCGTACTGCTTCTGCTTGAGGACCTCCACCAGCCGATCCCCGCGGTGCAACTGCTGCTGCGAAGCCTTGTCGAGGTCGGAGCCGAACTGAGCGAACGCCGACAGAGCCCGGTATTGCGCTAGATCCAGTCGCAGCGTGCCGGCGATGGACTTCATTGCCTTGATCTGGGCGTTCCCGCCGACGCGGCTAACCGAGATGCCAACGTCGACCGCAGGGCGAACATCCGAGTTGAAGAGGTCGGCTTGCAGGTAGATCTGCCCGTCCGTGATCGAAATCACATTGGTGGGAATGTAGGCCGAAACGTCGCCGGCTTGCGTCTCGATGAACGGCAACGCCGTCAGCGAACCGCCACCGAGCCGCTCGCTAAGCTTGGCCGCGCGCTCCAGCAGGCGGGAGTGTAGGTAGAACACGTCTCCGGGGTACGCCTCGCGGCCCGGCGGGCGGCGCAGCAGGAGCGAAATCTCGCGGTACGCCGCAGCGTGCTTCGACAGGTCGTCGTAGACGCACAGCGCGTGGCGGCTCGTGTCGCGGAAGAACTCGCCAATCGCCGCTCCCGAGAAGGGAGCTAGGTATTGCATCGGGGCAGGATCGGAGGCCGAGGCCACCACGACAATCGAATAGTCCATCGCGCCGCGCTGCTCTAGCGTCTTGATGACCTGGGCGACCGTAGAGCGCTTCTGCCCGATCGCCACGTAAATGCAGATCACGTCACCGCCCTTCTGGTTGAGGATGGTGTCGATCGCGATCGCGGTTTTGCCGGTCTGCCGGTCGCCGATGATGAGTTCGCGCTGGCCGCGGCCGATCGGGATCATGGAGTCGATCGCCTTGAGGCCGGTCTGCATCGGCTGCTTGACAGGTTCGCGATCAATGACGCCCGGCGCGAGCCTCTCGACCGGGTTGTACTGGGAGGACTCGATCGGGCCCTTGCCGTCCAGAGGCTGGCCGAGAGCGTTGACAACCCGGCCGAGCATCGCGTCGCCGACGGGAATCGAAATGATCCTGCCGGTGCGCCGCACTTGGTCGCCTTCCTTCAGCGCGGAATAGCCACCAAGCAAGACCGCACTCACCTGATCCTCCTCGAGGTTCATCGCGATACCTGCAATGCCTCCCGGGAAATCGAGCAGTTCGCCGGCCATGACCCGCTCCAAGCCGTGCAGGCGAGCGATGCCGTCTCCGAGCGAAAAGACCGAGCCGACCTCGGCGACCTCCACGGCGGACTCGTAATTCTGGATCCGGTCGCGGATTAGCTGCGTAATCTCCCCGGCGTTCATCTGGGCCATTCGGTTGGCTTCCTTTCCAAGGGCGGGATCAGCTGTTCACCGAAGTAAGGCTGGCGGCTAGCGATCCTAGTGAGGCGCGAAGCGACCCGTCGTACAGCATCGAGCCGATCTGCACAGAAGCCCCTCCCAGCAGGCTGGAATCGAGCACGTAGGCCGGACGAACCTGCATGCCGGTCAACTCTCGGAATCGCTGCTCCAACACGGCCTTCTGGTCGTCCCCGATCCACTCGGCGACCCGAACCTCGACCTCTACACGGTTGCGGATCTGATCCAACCAGGCACGGAAGGACTGAAGGAGCAAGTCGAAGTGTCCGATGCGCCGGTGATCCACGACAACGTAGAGGAAGTTCTGGATGACGCGGGCTAGGCCGATCCGTTCGCCGATCGCGGCCACAATGCCTCGCTTCTCCCGCGGCGAAACCGCTGGCGATCGAAGCACGCTGTCCAGATCGGAAGATTGCGCCAGGACGTCTCCGAACTCTTGGATTTGCTCCAGCGCCTGTTCCGGCGTCACGCCCGAATCGGGCTGCATCAAGACATCCGCAAGGGCTGTGACATAGCGATTGGCAACTGCTTGGGTCATGTCAGCCATCGGCACGGTTCCTAGGCGTTGCAGTCCGTGGAAGCCGTGAAATCTAGGGGGCGGGGAGCCCGCTGCCGACATGGCTGGCGATCTCCCTAAAACTCTAAGCTAGCACAGATTTGGCTGGGGAGCGCAATCGGTTCCGGACACTGCGGGAGCCGAAGTGACGACGGAGATTCAGACGGGATCGCGGGATGCTCCGAAGGTGGTCAAGGCATCGGCCATGGCACGATGCGCCAAGGGGAAAAGGCGGGTCGGACCCACGTGCCGAGGGGACCCGCCGGTCAATGAAGGGCGCAATCCCTCGTCTGGCGCCACGCAAGACCGAGCCGGGGAATCGCTCGGCCTCGGACGGTGTCACGCTACCGAGGCTCGGCTCGGCGAGCACCCGGTGCGTGCTGGGCAGCGACGCGGAGCAGTTACAGATAGGGCGGCTCCTTCCGAGACATCTGCTGTGGGCGGGCCGGATCGATCCTTAGCAGCTGCGAAACGTCGTCGACCGGGCACCGGCCACCGAGAATACGGCGGAACCGATCGGGTGCCCCCGCGCATGTGCTCAGGTCACCCGGACGCTGCCTCATGCTGCGCGAACGGGCCAGCCATCGAAGGCGACCCTCCCAGGACATTGCGGCTACGGCAGGTGATGTATTCCTGTCCAACTCACGCGCAGTTTGCCTGGAAGGACAGCGAGTTCCAAGCGCGCGAATCGCAAGCTGGACTGTGGCGGGCCTCACCCGAGCGGCCATCGTGCGTGACGTGGCGGAGTTCGGCCGATCCGACCGGCGCTTGCTGGTATGTTGATACTTCCCTATCGGAAGTCTGTCGCAGCATGTCGAGCATCACACCCGCGCTGGTAGGTCCGATCGGATTCCCCGTCACTCCTTGGAGGGAGGATCTTTCGCTCGACGAGGGAGCGCTCAAAGTCCACACCAAGCGAATGCTTGACGCCGGACTGGAGGCGCTCTGCTTTTGCGGGAGCAATGGCGAGCAGCACGCGCTGGACCTGACCGATTACGAGCGAATCTGCGAGGCGGCCGGGGAGGCGGCCGGAAATCGCGCCTATCTGATTTTCGGAGCGGGCCAGAGCTGGCGCATTGCCTGCCGTCAAGCCAGCCTAGCCCGCCGGGCCGGTGCGCACGCGATCCTCTGCATCGCCCCGTACATGGGCGACGAGAACGAGCCAGGACTGGCCGACTACTACCGAGGCGTCGCAGATTCCGCTGGCATCAGCGTAATCCTCTACCAGACGAAGTGGAGCGGCGTCCTGCCGCTGTCTTTACTGGAGCGCCTGGCGGATGTCCAGAACATCCGCATGGTCAAGGATGAGAACGGCAACCTCTCGCACTACCTCAATGTACGAAGGCATTTCGGGGATCGATTCGGTTGGATCAACGGTATGGCCGAGCCATTTGTCCCCAGCTACTGGAATCTCGGAATCGAGACATTCACTTCGGGCCTGGCCTGCTTCATGCCGCACGTAACGCTCCGCATCCGGGACCTGGCGCAAGAAGGGAAGTTTGACGACGTGAACGCCGTCCTTGACGATGTAGTCGTCCCCATGTACGAATTGCGCAATCGCCGCCCCGGATACAAGGTGTCGATGATCAAGACTGCGATGTCTCTCGCTGGGATCGAGGCCGGAAGCGTTCGACCACCCTTGATTCCCATGGACGCGGTTGACAAGGAAGACTTGCGCTCCTTGATGGCCCGTCACGGCCTCCTAGGGCAATAGGAGCCCGGGCGTGAGACCGGTTCGAATCTCGGCGTCTCTTGTCGCGGTCTTGCTTGCCCAGATTGCGCCGGCGCCCGCACAGCCAAACCCCGCCCAGGAAGAGCGTCCAGCCCAGAATGCGCCGTCCGCAAGGCCTCCGCGACAGATCGCGCCGGTGATGAGCTATCTCGGCGCAGACTGGCTCATTCGACCGGAACGCAAGCGCGAGGAGCAACCCGAGCGGGTCGTGGCCGCCTTGCGCATTCCGGAAGGGTCCACCGTGATCGACCTCGGGGCAGGCGTCGGGTACTTTACCTGGAGGCTTGCCAAGCAGGTCGGTCCCGAAGGCAAGGTCATAGCGACCGACGTCCAGCCGGAAATGCTGGACATGCTCGTCCTGAACATGCGGAATCGAGGCATCGAAAACGTCAAGACAGTCCTGGCGACGCATTCGGACGCGCGGCTCCCCGCCGATGGCGAAGCCGAGCTCGCGCTGCTCGTGGATGTCTACCACGAACTGGCCTTTCCGGCACTGACCATGCAGCATGTCCGTCGCTCGTTGAAACCGGGCGGCCGCTTGGTCCTAGTCGAGTACAGGAAGGAAGATCCCTGGATTCCTATCCATCCGCTGCACAAGATGACAGTGGACGAAGCAAGAAGTGAGATCGAGCCGACGGGATTCGAGTTTGTCGAGGCGCTGGAATTCCTGCCGTCCCAGCACATCATCATCTTCAAGCGTCCCGAGAGCTAGGACCTGCGAGGTCGATCGCCAGGTGAGGGATGCCCGTGGGCTTAAATCGAAGTCAGCTTGGCGAACGGCTTGGTGTGGATGACGGACTTCAAGTCGGGGTCTCGCCGCGCGATTATCCGGATGCTGGGGTCGATAGCAATCGCCTTCTTCAACGGAGCCATGGCGCCTGTGGTCTGGCCCGCCAGAATCTTTGCCACCGCCTTGAGGTAATGCACGTGTGCGGCGTCGGCGTCGATTGCAAGCGCCCTGTTGCAAACTCGCACGGTATCGGCGAACTCGCCGTCGTTCACGAGCTTCACGGCATAGTTATAATGCTCATCCAAGGTTTCCAGCTTCGGCCGTTTGCGCGCTGTCCTTTGATTGCAGATCTCGATGTAGACTCGCGCCCTGTGCCCTAGGCCGGCGTTCGGACCGGACCGCACCTTTTCCAGAATGCGTCTCGCCATTCCGAACTTACCGTCTCTGAACAGCGCCGCAGCCCTGCTGAACAGCTCCGCCTGACGAGCTTCGGCAGCGCGCGCCCGGCTGATGGCGCGCTGAGTTGCGGCACTGGCACTGGAGGACACCTTGTCGGAATGAGTTCGCAACGCGCCTCGCAACTGGCGCAGCTCAGGCCTTCGACGCTGCGATGAAGCTTGGTCTGGAGAAGTTGCCTCGCTCGGCATGGACCGCTCCCGCGGCCGGCGGCCTGTCCCGTCTTGTGAGCGGAAACGAGCTTCGGTTTCCGGCACGCTTGAGTGTGCGAGTTTATAGCAGATAAATCGGACATAGGCAAGCCCGTGCGAGTTGGCGGGCAAGATCCGCCAGGCGCAAGACCGAGGAACCAGCCTTGTCTTCGCCCGCAATCGCCTATCGATTGGGATCGCTTGGATTGCTGCAGGCCCGACATCCGGCCGAGTGCTAGACTGCGACGATCCGTGACTGAAGACTCCAGAATAGGCGCTCTCGCCTCGCTGCAGCGGGAGATCGTGCAATGCGAGCTTTGCGCGCGGCTCGTCGAGCATCGCCGGAATGTCGCGTGTGCAAAGCGGCGGGCTTACCGGGACTGGGATTACTGGGGGAGGCCCGTGCCGTCCTTCGGCGATCCGCACGCGGGCCTGCTGCTCGTCGGGCTCGCCCCAGGGGCCCACGGCGCGAATCGAACGGGACGCGTGTTCACGGGCGATGGCTCGGGCGACTTCCTGTATGGCGCGCTCTACGAGACCGGCTTCGCGTCACAGGCGTCGGCGACTTCGCGCGACGACGGCTTGACGCTGAGGGACTGCTACATTTCTTCCGCAGTCCGTTGCGTGCCTCCCGGGAACCGGCCAACACCGGCAGAATTTTCGCAGTGCCGCAGCTTTTTGGAACGAGAGGTCGCGCTTCTTCCGAGGCTCCGCACGGTTCTGGTCCTAGGACAACTCGCCCTGAACTCATACCTGGCCGTGTTGCGCAGCCGGGGCAACCGGATTCGCAAGAAGGACTGGCCATTCGCCCACGGCGCGCGATACCGCCTTCCCGGCGAGGGCCCCACCCTGCTGTGCAGCTACCACCCCAGCCGGCAGAACACGCAGACCGGCCGGCTGACAAAGCCCATGATGATCGGAGTCCTGCAGCTTGCCAAGATTGCCCTAGGACCGCGATAGGGCTTCCTTTCTGCGCCGAAACTAGAAAAATAAAAAAATCTATCCAAGGTGCAACCACTTGCCGGTGGTTTTCATCTATACTGTTCTGGTTAGGGTGATTGGACCGTGTGAGTAGCCGCCCCCTTAACGGGGATGGCGCCCTGTCAGCAACAGCGCTCACTCAAGATCAACCACAAGGAGAGAAAGAAAATGCTATACGAAAACAAGGAAGTTGTGCGTCTGCAACTATTGGGCAAACTCGAGGACCTGACCAAGAGGGACAGCCGGGACGAACTGATCCGCGAGCGGTGCAATGATCCAATGGATCAGATGCAGAACCGTTTCGAGATGGATCTGACCATCAGCGTCATTAACAACGACTGGGAGACCCGCAGGGCCGTGGAGACGGCCTTGAAGCTACTCGACATCAACGAGTACGGCATCTGCCAGGACTGCGGCGCAGAGATCAATCCGAAACGCCTCGAGGCCATCCCGTGGACCACGCTATGCGTGTACTGCCAGGGCGAGTACGACTGCTCCGGCGTCGCGGCTGGGCAGACGGACTACCGGCGGGCGGCATAAGCGCCAATTCAACTAGGGAAACCCATGTTTGGCCGGTAAGCGGCCTCGGACAACGCTGCGCTCGCACGCGTAACGGTAGGGGTGCGTCCGCGCTCCCTGCCCCGTCCGTTATGGGGCAGCGGAGCGAGACAACGCAAAGGTGACGATGTTCTTACCGGCGGCGATCGTCACGAACTGCTTCCCGCGGAGCATATAAGTCATTGGCGAAGCCCGAACCCGCGCATTTAGGTGCCGGCTCCAAAGAAGTTTCCCGTCGGAGATGCGGGCTGCGCTGAACGTGCCTTCGTTATCGGCGAAGAACACCAGCCCCCCGGCTGTTGACGCGACACCGGACCAGTTGACTCGGATTGAGTCGCCGAGCTTGCGCTCCCAGGCAATGCGACCAGTCGAGACATCGATTGCCCTGAGATAGCGCTCGCCCGAATCGTCGGGCGGTTCCCGCGCAGTGCCGCCGTAGAACGTCTTGCCTGGTGCCCAAGTCTCGATGCGCTTTGTGAAGACGTGGCAGCCCTCCGAGGCCATCGTGAAGAATAGGCCTGTCGCGGGATCGAACGACTTTGCCGGCCAGTTGGTGGCGCCCTGGAGTCCCGGACAGACGAGATTGCCGCCCGGAGTCGGACGGGTGCCCGGCACTAGCACCGGGCGGCCGTCGTCACCGATGCGCTCGGCCCAAGTCAGTTTCTGAACGAACGGTTCCGCCAGGAGCAACTCGCCGTCCGCACGGTCCAGGACATAGAAGAACCCGTTGCGATTCGCGTGGATCAGCAGTTTGCGCCGCTCGCCATTCCAGGCCATGTCGGCTAGGACCGGGGTTTGGATCGAGTCCCAGTCGTGCTCGTCATGGGGCGTGTATTGGTAGTGCCATACGAGGTCGCCGGTGTCCGGCCTCAGGGCGAGGATCGAGTTTGAGTAGAGGTTGTCCCCGAGGCGCTCGTCGCCGTTCATGTCAGGGCACGGATTGCCCGTCGGCCAGTACAGCAGGTCGAGGTCCGCGTCGTAGGTGCCGGTGAGCCAGGTAGTCCCGCAGCCGTGCGGCAGCACCGAACCGTTCCACGTCTCCGAAAGAGGCTCGCCGGGCAGAGGGATCGTCCAGAACCTCCAGCGCTCTTCCCCTGAGCGGGGGTCGTAGGCGGCTAGGAATCCGCGCACGCCCTGGTCGCCGCCAGAGATTCCTGAAACCACAAGGTCCTTGACGATCAGTGGCGCCATCGTGGCGTTGTAGTTCTCCCTGTAGTCCGCCATCTGGGTGTCCCAGAGCTTGCGTCCGGTGAGACGGTCAATCGCCAGCAAGTGGGCATGGTCCGTGACAACGAAGAGCAGCCCGCCGAGCAACGCGACTCCCCGGTTGGCTGCACGGGCCGCGGCTCCTAGGATCCCCGGAGTGCGAGGCTGGCTGTAGGTCCAGATCCGGCGACCGTGCGTTGCGTCCAGGGCATGCACTTCGTTAGCGAACGTCACGTACATGACGCCGTCGGAGACGACTGGGGTCGTCTCGAGCAGGTTCGGGGAATCAAGCGGGTAAAGCCAGGCGATCTCGAGGCCGCGTACGTTGCCGGCGTTGATCTGGTCCAGCAAGCTGTGGCGGTTTCCGTCGAGTCTACCGTTGTACGTCGGCCATTCGCCGGGCTTGGGATGGAGGATCCGGTCGAAGGTCAGCCCCTCGCCAGCAACGTCTTGCGCCGCTCGCGACGAAAGCTCTGCCGAGCCGTCCTGGCGACTCAGGAATGCCACCAGGTCCGTGCTGTCGCGTTCGTCCAAGGCAACAGCCGGCATGAGCGAACCCTCGCGTTCTGTCACTGCCGCCGTGTCGGCGAGCGCTACGAACCGGAACTGCCCGTCGAACGTTTGGAGTTGCAGGTCAATTCCGCTGCGATTGCGGGCGAACCCTTCAACTGTGGTGCCGTCGAGCATGCGGATCTCGACGACTCCGTATCCGTCGACGATGCTCGCATCGGGATCCGCAACCGATCGTCGAATCTGATCGAGCGTTTGCTCGGACCCGGTCCAAGCGAGGGCCGGGCCCAGAAGGCGGTTCTCCGGGCCTCTCGCGTGGCACCCGCCGCACCCGTGGTTCCGGAACAGGTCGGCTCCGCGATCGGGATTGCCCTGAACCGGGCTGTCCACCGCCGGGCGAGTCAACGAGGCGAAGAAGGCCAATAGTTGGGTCAGTGCCGGCTCTGAGATGCTGATTGCCGGCATGCCCCGGTCCGGCAAACCCTTTCGCACGATGTCCCGCATCGTGTCGTGCCCGCGACCGATGGCGACGCCCGGCGTCACGATATCGGGAGCGTATTCCCCGCCCCGCCCGTCGCCGCCGTGGCAACTGCCGCAGTGAACCTCGAAGGCTTCCTTGCCCGCTTGCAGATCGGCTGCGCTCTGCGCCGCGGCACCCGTCGCCAGAACAGCTAGCAGGATGGATGCTGCCAACATGCTGCGGACCCCGCTGAACAGGACTCTGTGCACGAGAAGGAAGATTCACGCGCCGGCAGCCGTGCGCGTCGCGCCAGGCAGGCGGCTATCCGGAATACGCCGGGGCGCGGCCCGGAGCCCACTTGATATTGCAGCCCGCACTCGGGTACTGGGCGCCAGCCACTTTGTCTCCTGCGAGGACGGAATCGATTGCGGCGCGCAAGTCCCTTCCATCCACCGGCACACCGTTGCCAGGGCGGCTCGCGTCGAGCCGACCGCGATACGCCAGCCTGTTGTCCGCGTCGAAGAGAAAGAAGTCGGGCGTGCACGCAGCCGTGTAGGCCTTGGCGACATCCTGCGATTCATCGTAGAGGTACGGGAACGAGAAGCCGAGATCTTCGGCCATCCCTTTGAGCTTGTCCGGAGCGTCCTGAGGGTGGCTGAGCACGCTGTTCGACGAGATTGCGACGATCCCAAGGCCTTCAGGCCGGTAGTCGTTGCCCAGGCTGGCCAACTCGTCCTGCACGTGAATGACGAACGGGCAGTGCGCGCAGATGAACATCACCAGCAAGCCTCGCTTGCCTTCGGAGACGTCTCCGAGCGACGTCGATTGACCCGACACCGCGTCAACCAGGGAATAGTCAGGTGCTACCGTTCCGAGCGGCAGCATCGTGGATTCGGTTAACGACACATCGCGATTATACCGCCTCGGGGCGATTCAACGGATTCGGAAGTTGTACCGCTGCGTGGCCTCGGAACCGGCAACGCGGTCCCGCAATCGCAGGACGACCGCGTACTGCCCTGTCGGAATCGTTTCTTCAAGATCCAGCCGCAGCTTCGCGGGCAACCACAGCCGAGGGTAGAACGGCCTCCCTTCCTCGCCGCTGGACTCGAATGCGAACAGCTTCTTGCCTTCGGCATCGACTACCCAAGCATCGGATTCGACGTTGAACGTGTTGTTGTCCCTCGTCTTGTATCCGGTAATGAAGAATGCAGCCCAGATCTCCTCGCCAGGGCGGAACTCCGGACTAACGAGTGCGTCGCCGTTCTCGGCCTTCGAGAACCGGAAGTTGCGAATCAGCAGGTCGTCCGCCCGCTCCACTCGGTCTCCCTCGACCAGGACCGGAACTTCGGCGTCAACCGAGGAACCCGCGAGCTCGTCATGCACGGCGACGCGGACAACGTAGGTTCCGCCTCCGGCGTGGTCCGGAATGCGCGGCGAGTACCGGACGACCGGCATCCACTTCTTGTCCTGTGGGGCCAGTTCGGTGTCGAACTCCCCCGAGTCTGGAGAATAGAACCGTCTGCCGTCCGGATCGAGCGCCGCGACCTCGTAGCGCAGCAAGATCCGATCCGCCTCCCCAACGCGGTATCCCCTGATCTGGAAGTAAACGTAAATGCGCTCTCCGGGCAGGAATTGGCTATCGGCCGGGATGGCATAGCCGTCCCGGCTATCCAGCAGGTCCAGGTTCACGAGCTCCAACACAGGCTCGGGTTCCGAGGAATCGCTGGCCACATGCGTTGGCGGCCTAGGCTGCGAGAGCAAGGGGGCGGCGAACGCGAAGGCCACGCAGAGGAGCCCGAAGGCAGCGAACCAGGCCGAAGCAATCCGCTCGGTCGCGGCAGGTAGGATTCCTCTCGAGTCCGGCGATAGGTCCATGGTCTCGAGCGTCGAGTTCGCCGCGTCTACCCTCCATAGTAAGCCGAGACGCGTCGAGCGGCTGCCAGTTCAGACGATTTCCCTGGACACTTCGGGTACAGTCGCCGGTGGCCTGGCCGCGTCGCGAAGCAGCCTCTAGGATGAACAAAGGCGCGCGGCGTCGGCGACAATGCAAGGACGGAGGAGCGAAATGTCCGCTACAGACAGGGAATCGAGTGGCAATCCATCGAGGCGCGGATTCCTGCACGGCACGGCCGCAACGGCCGCCACCGCCAGCTTTCTGCGAGCTGCGGACGTCAGCCAAGAAATCAAGGTCGGCCTGGTCGGTTGCGGAGGCCGGGGCACGGGCGCTGCAGCGCAAGCCCTGCAAGCTGACGACTACGCGGTACTCACGGCCGTGGCCGACATCGACCGGGAGCGAGTGGATGGCTGTTTGGAAGCCGTAGAGAAGCGCCACGAAGGCAAGAACAAGGTCCGAGTCGACAGAAAGAATCGATTCCTAGGGCTTGACGCCTACCAGTCGGTGATCGACAGCGGCGTCGACGTGGTGCTTCTCGCAACGCCGCCGGGCTTTCGCCCGATGCACCTGCGGGCTTGCATCGAGGCGGGCAAACATGTGTTCTGCGAGAAGCCGATGGCGGTCGACGTGCCGGGAGTCCGCTCCGTTCTGGAAACCGTCAAGATGCCGGAGAGCGGGAAGCTCTCGCTCGTGGCTGGCTTCTGCTGGCGCTACAACACCATGCTGATTGAGGCAATGGACCAGGTTCACTCGGGCGCGATCGGCGACCTGGTCGCGTATTACGCGACGTACTACACGAACCCTGTCAAGCCCATGCCACCGGCATACGAGAGGCCGCTCGGCATGAGCGATGTCGAGTGGCAGATCCGCAACTGGTACAACTTCGTGTGGACATGCGGCGACGGCTTGGTAGAACAGGCCGTCCACAGCGTCGACAAGATCGCCTGGGCAATGGGGGACAAGCCGCCCGAAAGCTGCGTTGCAGTAGGCGGCCGCCAGATACCGGCTCACGACGGCAACATTTTCGACCACTTCGAAGTGAACTACCTTTACCCGGAGGGTGTGCGGGCGTTCATGGGCTGCCGCCAGATTTCCGGCTGCCACCGCGAGAACGCCGACTACATCATTGGAACGAAAGGCAGGCTCACCATCGGCCGGGGTGTGATGCCACGGGTCGAGGGCGAGAATCCCTGGGTTTTCCGGGGGCAGCAGAACAACATGTACCAGGAAGAGCATGATGTCCTCTTCCGCGCAATCCGTCGCGGCGAGCCCGTGAACGACGGCGCGAGGATGGCTCACAGCACTCAACTCGCGATCCTCGGCCGGATGGCAGCATACACGGGCCAGGAACTCACCTGGGACCAGGCGATGCAGTCCGAGGAAAAGCGGTTTCCTGACAACTTGCGATGGAACATGACGCTGGACGTGCCGCCTCTCGCACGCCCAGGCTTAACGAAGTTCGCGTAATCGTGCGAGGCCTGACCTTGCTGGCGCTGGCAGCCGCCCCGGCAGTCGCGGCTGTGGACTTCGACAGTGAAATCCGCCCGCTGCTGGAATCCAAATGCCTGTCATGTCACCAGGAGTCGATCAAGCTCGGCAACCTGAGCCTGGAATCTGGCGAAGACGCAGTGCTGGGAGGGGTCAGCGGCCCCTCGGTCGTGGCGAGCGAGCCCGACAAGAGCCCGCTGATGGCTCGCCTGATCCTCCCGCCCGGCGCTCCGGGTGCGATGCCCCCGGCAGGTCCGCGTCTTACGGAACCCGAGCTGGCAGCCGTGCGTATGTGGATTCTCGAGGGAGCGCCCTGGTCGAGTCGCCTCCAGGTTTCGCAGGACGCGTCGGCGCCTGCCGCGGACGATGCCGAAATGGCCCTGATTCGGAGAATTCACAGCCGGATCGAAAAGCGCATGAAGGACGACGGCGAGTACGGATTCGAAAACTACGACGAAGCCGTCCCCGGCACGGAGGTCGCGCTTCGCATGGTTCCGATTCCAGGCGGGGAGTTCACTCAGGGCACGCCGGACGGGGAGAGAGGCCGGAACGGAGACGAGGGCCCGCAGAGGCGGGTCCGTCTCGATGCGTTCTGGATGGCCGCGCACGAGATCAGCTGGGACGAGTTCCGCGGCTTCATGCTGCAAAAAGCGAACGGCTATACCGATCCCGACGACGTGGTCGCGGCCGTGTCGAGCCCCACACCTCCGTACATGGAAATGAGCTTCGGCATGGGAATCAACGGCTACCCTGCCATCAGCATGACGCAGCACGCGGCCAGCAAGTACGCGCAGTGGCTGAGCGCCAGGACGGGTCGATTCTACCGACTCCCCACGGAGGCCGAATGGGAATACGCGTGCCGGGCCGGAAGCGACTCTGCATACGCCTTCGGGGATGACCCAGCGGCCCTCGGCGAGCATGCCTGGTACTGGGAGAACAGCAACGCGCAGTACCAGCCGGTCGGCACCAAGAAGCCCAATGCCTGGGGGCTGCACGACATGCACGGAAACGTCTGGGAATGGACCCTGGACCTTCACGAGGCCCGCTACGAGAAACTCGGAGAGACAGAGGTCAATCCGTGGGCAATGGCGAAGAGCCTCTACCCGCGGGTCGTACGCGGCGGATCGTGGATGGACGACGCTCCGGCCCTGCGCTGCGGATCCCGACGCCCGTCTGATGAAGCTTGGAAGATGCAGGATCCCCAGTTGCCGAAGAGCATCTGGTATCACACTGACGCCCAGTGGCTCGGGTTCCGGCTCGTCCGTCCGGCCCGACTCCCGTCCCCTGAACAGATGCATGCCTACTGGAACTCGGCGACAGGCAAGGAGTAGGCTCGCGCTGGCGTGGATCGCCTCCGTTGGCCTGGCGGCGTTGCTGCCAAGCAATGCAAACGGTGCCTCGGCTCCTCGGCTGTTGGTCGCCGAGGAGCCCCACATGGGGGTGGTGGTGCGGATCAGCGCCTATTTCCCTCCGGAGATCGATCCGCCGAACGTGCTTCGGGGAGCTTTCGCCCGGGTTGGTTTCCTGTCTCGAAAGTTCTCGAGCTACAGGGAAGACTCAGAATTGCGGCGCGTCGAAGACAGCGCCTGGAGGGAGCAGACGCGACTCTCGCCAGAATTCGCTCATCTGCTCGGCCACGCCTTGCGGCTGGCCCGCAAGTCGGGCGGCGCGTTCGATCCAACACTGGGCAGAGTGACCAGGCTCATCCGCGCGCCAGGATGGCAGCGCGACGGCCCGACTGAGGAGGCGCTGCGAAAAGCCTGGGGCCTCACCGGATGGAGGCATGTCGAGCTGGACGCATCGAGTCGCGAGATATCGATAGCGCGCCGCGGACTGCAATTCGACCTGGGCGGCATTGCCAAGGGGTATGCCGCGGACGAGGCGCTTGCAACGCTGGAACGCGCCGGCGTGCGGCGGGCGATGGTAGCGGTCGCGGGCGATATCGCTGTAGGCGATCCGCCGCCGGGCAAAGACGGATGGCGAATCGGTCTGGATGGCCTGGGTCCTCTCGGGTCAGTCGAACGCAAGCTGACGCTCACGAATCAAGGTATCTCGACATCTGGAAGCAGGGAACGGTACTACCTGGCTGACGACAGGCGTTGCTCACATATCGTTTCGAGTTCCACCGACGGATGCACGGACACGTCCTTAGCCGCGAGCGTGGTCGCGCCCACAGCGCTGGAGGCGGACGGAATCGCGACCGCATTGATCGCTCTCGGCGAGGGAGAGTCCGGCGCGATTCTCGACGGGCGTCCCGACGTCTCCGTTTACTGGTCCGTGGATGATTTGACAAAGGCCTCGGCGGGCGCCGAGGATCCCTAGACCCGGCGACTCGGATCGGCTCCCCACAGGCGGATGCACCCTAGGAGACCGGCGACGTTGGAAACAAGTCGGACGTTCGCCGGGAGCAGGCCCTTCTGCACCTTGCTCGCGTTGCCGCCGCCGATGTAGAGGCGGCGGTAGTTGAACGCCTGCTCGAGCTGGCCGACTGCCTCCGCCAGGCGATGATTCCACTTGGACCTACCGTACCGGGCGAGGGCGGCGTTTCCCAGGCAGTCCTCGTAGGTCATGCTCTTGCGGAAGACGTGGTGGGCGATCTCGAGATTCGGCACGAGCCTGGTTTCGACGTACAGCGCCGACCCGAGACCAGTTCCAAGAGTCAGTACGAACTCGACGCCGGACCCTTCGATCACGGCCAGCCCCTGAACGTCTGCATCGTTTGCCACTCGCGCGGGCTTGCCGGTCATCGCCTCCAATTCCGCGCCAAAGTCGAATCCGACCCAATCGGAGTGAATGTTGACTGCCGTCAGCGTCACTCCTTTGGTGACGACACCCGGGAAACCCGCGGCGACCCGGTCGAATTCCGGCTGGTCCGCGGCCATCTTCTCCAAGACAGCGAAGACTGCGCGCGGAGTCGCAGGCCTTGGCGTCTTGCAGCGTGAGCGAATATTGAGTGGCTCGCCGGACGGGCCGAGCGTCATCATCTTCAGCCCTGAGCCGCCGATGTCAATGGCTAGGGTCCGCGGAAGCGCCGCCATTCCAACGTCTGCCATCGAGTGGTCTTGACCCGATTCTATCAGGCAGGGGCCCGCCCCCAGCGCAAACGAAATCCGAGGCCGGCCCGCGTGTGGAGCGGGAGCCCGCAAGCGTTTGCGGGATGCCGCAGGCATTCTTACGTCGACACGCTCTGGGGCGTCGCGACTTCCTCTCCATCCCCGCACTAGCCGCGCCTAGATACCCGACCATCACGACGCATCTACTCGGCAGCGAGCCGGATGTCCCGAGAATGCCGGAAGTGCACGTTCCTCCAGCCTCGATCGGGCGGGACCCGCTGCACGCGAGCAAGGCATGGGAACAGTGCGACCACCTGCGCTCGCACCGAACCAGGTCAGCCCGCATATCAGATCCTTGCGGCCTCGAGTGATGCTGCAGCCCATCAATGCCAAGGTCGCGGGCCGGCCTTGGTTCGAGCAGCTGGGCGGCAAGATGTAAGAGCAACTGCTGACACCGGCTTACGGGAAGCTCGTTGATCGAAGAGGTCGAGTGATGGCGCGGTCACTCAAAGGAGACAAGAAGGTGGCCCGTCTCAGGTCTCCGCGCCGAGAGCCCAGACCAACTGGGCCGGCGCCAACACTCGCTCGCAGATTCCGCCGGAACTCTTGTGTCCGCTAGTTGCTCGCCTGCTCATGCTCGACTCGGACGGTCCAGCGAAAGTCCTCACCGGGGTCGAGATAAATCAGTCCTTGCCGCTGAACAAGGGAGTTCTGCAGGCCGACCCAGGGCTCGGGGCTGAAGAAGCCGCTCCGTACGTCGCCCCACAGGTTGAAAAGTATCACCGGGTCCTCAGGTATTTGGCTGGCGTGGTGGGACACTCGAATCGTCAGGCCCGCTGGATCGCTGTACTCGACGTATGGCTCCTCACCTTCCGGATAGCCAGCTAGGGACGTAGGGACCAAGGCCGGATAGCCGCCGAGTTCGAATCCGTCCGCGTACGACAGGGGACGTGTCTCCCCTGTAGGGACGCCGTAGGCCGTCTTAAGGAGTTCCACGCTCGACGGACTCGTCAGCACCATCCCGGCAGGATCGCTTCCTTCCACGAGCGGAGCCAGGAACGTGATGTGATTGCCGATCGAGAAGAACATGGGTTCGGTATTCTCAGGGGCCGACCGAACGATGTATCGCAGTTCGAGTGTACCCCCTTGAACTGAGTACTCGACGGTGCAATGAAAGCCGAACGGGTACATGGTGCGCGTCTCCGGGCTGTCGCGGAGGCTCAAGAGCGCTCGGGCCGACAACTCGTCGGCCGAAGTCTCGTCAACCTGCCACGGCAAGTCCCGGGCGAACCCGTGAATCGGCATCTCGCGTCGGACGCCGCCATGCTCGTAGGCGCCGCCGTCAAAGTTCTCGCCCGAGCGGCGGCGTTCCTCCAAGTCGGGCGGGAAGTTGCGACCGGTTGCAGGCCAGAGGAACGGCCCCTTGCCGCCGAAACCTTGCCGGGAAGCGTAGTCGCGCGCTAGCTGAAGGGTCTCCAGCCAATCATCCCCGTGCATCACTCGCAAGCCGCTAAGTTCCCCGCCTTTGCTCGGTGCCACAGCAGCTTCGATGCCGCCCTCCTCGTCCCGGAGGACGACTAGTTCGGTCGCCGAGGCGTCGACGCTGACGGCAGTTTCCACCACATAGTTGGGTAGCGGCTCTTCCGGGGAGCACGCCGCAGCAAAGAGGACGAGGATCCAAGCATTTCGCACGTTTGCCAGAATAGCGCGAGCTCGCCACGGTGGTACGGAATCCAGCTTCTCATCGTGATCTTCGGATAGTGTCGGCCGATCCCACAGGCAATGTCCCGAGAGGACTGGACGGGACCCACTGGTATGCATGTGTCATCCACCTGAAGCGGGCCTCGCCATCTGGGCGAGCACAACCTAGTCAAGCTATCGCCCGACCCTGGACACGGGATACTCCTAGACGAATCACAGCAACAAATGATCACCTGGTTGCCTTCAGGCAACGCTCGTTGCCGGCCCGGCCCAAGAGGGCTGAGCCACCGAACACTCCGCTGGAGCCCCTGTCTTCAGCTAGACTGAGACCCGAGGACAGGTCCATTGGTGCAATCCGAATATGATGGCCCGCGGACATCGGTGCAACTGTCACGTTGGTTCACTGCTGCGCCCGCGACGGTATTCGACGCATGGATCGACCCCCAAACCGCCTCCCAATGGCTATTCAATACGAAGACGAGCAAGACTGTCTGTGAACTCGACCCGCGGCCAGGGGGCAAGTATAGAATCACTCGAACGCGCGGTGGAAAGCGGTACGTAGCCGTTGGCGAGTATCGCGTGGTCGAACGGCCCGACCGCATTGTCTTCACGTTCGAAATGCCGCAGTTCGCGGCGGACACCGACACGGTCACCGTTGAACTCGGTCCCGATCGTGGAGGGTGCCTCCTTAGGGTCCGCGAATTAGTAAGTATGTGCGATAGGGCGTAATTGGGACACATGGACCCAGTTCAGTCCGGTTCCTAGATATCGATTCTTGGTATCTTACTGGAAAATCGGTGTTTGTGCAGATCCATCCATTCGCGCTAACATGTCTCATATACGGTTATAGTCCGTAATTGAGCCACATGCCTCCCACCCTCTATCCCACCTCCTCACTCGCCGGTCTGCTGCGCCGCGAGACCGTCGCCAGCATGCCCCGGATCATGGCCGCTCTCGGCACCTCCACCCGCCGTACCGTCGTCCGCAAGCTTGCCGCACTGGACCACCTCACCAGCTACTCCCACGCCGGCCGCTTCTACGCCCTGCCCGAGTCGGCTCGCTTCGACGAGCACGGCCTGTGGTCCTTCCGCTGCATCCGCTTCTCCTCCCATGGCACCCTGCGCGCCACCGCCGAGGCGCTCGTTCGCTCGGCCCCGGCCGGCCTGTTCGTCCCCGAACTTGACGCCCTCCTGCAGGTCGGCTCCGGCGACGCCCTGCGCTACCTCGCCAGCCAGCAACGCCTCGCCCGCGAGAAGTTCGACGGCCGCTTCCTCTACTGCGCACCCGCCACCGACCGCCGCCGCCGCCAGATCCTGGCGCGCCGCGCCGCCGCCGCCCCCGTCGCGGACTTGCCCGCACCCCCTGCGATCTCGTCCCGACCCGATCTCCGCGACGCCCGCAGCCTCTTCCTCGACCTGCTCGACGAGCGCCAGCGCCGCCTCTTCGCCGGCCTCGCCTCCTTGGAGCGCGGCCACGGCGGCGACCGACGGGCCGCCGCCCTGACCGGCCTCAATCCCTCCACAGTCGCCCGCGGACGCCGCGAACTGCTCTCCGGCAATGTGCCGCGCCATCGCGTCCGGCGTCCCGGCGGCGGCCGCCATCGCGTCGAAAAAAAAACTGTGCCCTGAGCGCCGCCCTCGCCGACCTGCTCCAGCACGACACCGCCGGCGACCCTTGCGGCGGCCTGCGCTGGGTCCGCCGGACCACCTCCCGTCTCGCCGAATCCCTTGCCAAGCAAGGCTTTCCTGTTTGTGACCGGACCGTCGCCCGCCTACTCGCCTCCGCCGGCTTCGCCCTGCGCGTCAACCGCAAGCAGATCCCCTCTGTCTCCCCCCAGCACCGCAATGCGCAGTTCGAGTTCATTGCCGACCTCAAGCGCCTGTGCGCCCAAAGCGGCCGCCCCCTGGTCAGTGTCGACACCAAGAAGAAAGAGTTGGTCGGCAACTTCAAGAACCCCGGCTCCGCCTGGGAATCGCGCCCGCTCCCAGTCCATGATCACGACTTCCGCTCCCTTGCCGACGGCCTCGCCGTCCCCTACGGCATCTATGACCTGCTCGCCAATGCCGGGACCGTCGTCGTCGGCGACTCCCATGACACACCCTTCTTTGCCGTCGACTGCCTCGACTACTGGTGGCGCTCCGCTGGCCAGACCCGCTACCCCAACGCCACCCGCCTCACAGTCCTCGCCGACTGCGGCGGCAGCAACGGCCACCGACCGCGCGCCTGGAAGTACGCCCTCCAGCATCGCTTCTGCAATCCACACCGCCTCGCCGTGACCGTCGCCCACTACCCCCCAGGGCAATCCAAGTACAATCCCATCGAGCACCGCCTCTTCAGCGAAATCAGCAAGAACTGGGCCGGCCGCCCGCTGCTCAACTGGGAGCTGATCCTCAACTACATCCGCTCCACCACGACCAACACCGGCCTCTCTGTCGCGTCCCATCTGCTCCGACACGACTACCCCACTGGCGTCACCATAACCCCTCAGCAAATGGACGCTCTCAACCTCACCCGCAGCCAACACCTACCCAGCTGGAACTACACCATCTCTCCCCTTCCAAACTAGGAAGTTGTTTTTTCGCGAACCCTTAGTCTGCGGCAAGAGGGTCTTCGTCCAGGCTATGAAAAGTCGACATTGGCCGGCTGGGAAAAGATGTTCGTCCTCTTGGACAAGGCATTGGGTTAGTCGCGCAGGGCCAGCTGCTTCAAGGATTTGTCAATGCGGGCACGTGCTAGCTGCGACAGCTCGAAACGAGCTGCGCCTAGAAGGGCCGAAGTCGGATCTCCGGTCAAGGTGATGCTCGGCGGCACTGCTCCTGGCGAGCTACGAGTGGGGAGTCCGGTACACGCTTGTCGGCGCCCTGCTCGACGGGAAGCGCACATGGCCGGCGCACTAGCGCAAGAAATATCGACCTGAGGACATGTCCCGACAGCATTTCGTATAATCCGGTGCGCCATGCGCCGTCGAGACCTACTGCAATCCTCGCTTCTCGGATCGGCCGTCGCACTTTCCGCCCCGCGCGCGCAGGCAGCCCTTCCGAAGGCCAAGGTCACCCGAATTCGCTTCTACCGGGTCTCCGACTCCCGCCCGATCTTCAACCAGAGTGGGCACATCGTGACCGTCGAGACCGACGCCGGCATCACGGGCATCGGCGAAGGCGGGTCGCCCGACACTGTCGAGCAGCTCGGCGCAATGATCATCGGCGAGAACCCGTTCCGCATCGAGCACCTCTGGCAGGTAATGTACCGGGGATACTTCTACCCGCCGGGACGGGAGAAGATCCACGCGCTCGGAGCGATTGACCTCGCTTTGTGGGATATCAAGGCCAAGGCATTCGGTGTCCCGATCTGGCAACTGCTAGGCGGGCTGACTCGCGACCATGTGGAGTGCTATTCGACGGGGTTTCCCAGCCAGGGATCGATTCGAGAAACCGCGCGTGCCTGCATCGAAGCTGGATTCCGGGCGTTCCGCACGGGCAGTTCGGGCTCGCGTGGTGACGCGCCCTACCGTCATCGCCAAGCCGTTGACGACACACTCGCAACGTGCCGGGAGATCCGCGCAGGCGTCGGGGACGAAGGAGATTGGGCGATCGACTATCACACCCGGTTCGATTTCCCGGACGCGGTGCGCCTGTCGTCGCTGCTGGAGCCTCTCCGCCCGGTCTTCTGCGAGGATCTCGTCCGATCCGAGAATCCGGAGGTCTACCGGACGCTAAGGCCGCTGGTGAAAGTACCCATCGCGGTCGGCGAGCACTTCGGCGACCGCTGGGACGCCAACGTCCTGATCGAGAACCGCCTGATCGACTATTCCCGTGTGTCGATTCCGAATTGCGGAGGCATCACGGAGTTCATGAAGCTTGCAGCGCTTTGCGAAACCCACTACATCGGCTTGATCCCGCACTTCACAGGCCCTGTCTCCGAAGCCGCCCTCGTGCATTGCGCGGCATCCCTGCCCGGCCCGGTGATGATGGAAATGACGGGAGCGGGAGCGAAGACGCATCCGCACCTTCCCGTACACTACGACTTCCGCAACGGAAAGATGTGGCCTAACGACCGCATCGGCCTGGGAGTGGAGTTCGATCCCGACCAAGCCGAACCGGTGCTCGAAGTGACAGAGCACTCCCGGCCCATTCCAATGCTCTCCCGACCGGACGGTTCGCTCACGAACTGGTAGTCCGCTGCCTAACCGGCACAGCGTCGCTGGCGCCCAGCGGCCCCGGGGTGGCGTGCTAGATCGCCTCGCCCCGATGGATCAAGTGCAGGATGTTGCCTTCCGGATCGAGGAAGAATGCCAGCCTATTGGTGCCGGCCTCGACGAAATCAACAATCTTGATTCCCTTGGACTGGAGATCGCTGACGCCCTCGTCGAAGTCGTCGACCTTGATGGCAAGGTGGCGTATCCCCGGCGTTCGCATCGCGGTCTCGACCGCGTCACCGTCCGAGGGGATGAGCTCGAGCATCGAGCCGTCGCTGGCACGCACGAAGACGTTCCCTCCATAGCGGTGGACGATCGGCATCTCAAGGGTGCGCTCGTACCAGCCGGCCAGAGCCTCCGGATCCTTAGTGGCGATCGCGGTGTGTTCGATTCCGTTGTACATCAGTTGTCTTCCTTCTCACGGCCCTTCCTTCGGCAGACCCCGCGCTTCGAAGCGCGGATGAACTCGACCATGTGCCGTGCATGCGGTCCGTCCACCTCGGCCTCTACCTTTGCGAACGCCTCTGCGAGGGGCCTGCCCGACCGAAACAGTATCCGATAGGCGCGCCGGATTCGGTCGATGTCGTCATTGTCAAACCCCGCACGGCGCAAGCCGACGAGGTTCAAGCCGTGCACGGCCATGGTAGGGCCGACGTGGGTCAGGTAGGGCGTGACGTCCTGATTGACCCGAGTCATCCCGCCGACCATTGCCAGCTCGCCGATTCGCAAGTACTGCTGGACCCCGATCCCGCCTGAGACAAACGCCCGATCTTCGATTTCAACATACCCGGCGATGAGCGCAGTGCTGGCGATCACGGTGCCGTTTCCGATCCGGCAATTGTGCGCGATATGCCCCGAGGTCATGATGAAGTTGTCGTCGCCGATAATCGTCTCCGACTCGGGCGCGGTTCCGCGCGAAATGGTGAAGTGCTCTCGGATCTTGTTCCCGTTGCCGACTCGCAGGTAGGACCGGCCGCCGGAAAACGACTTGTCGAGCGGATCGCTGCCGAGCACGGTTCCGCAAGAGACCTCGTTGTTCGCACCGAGAGTTGTCCAGCGCTTCAAGACGACGTGCGAGTCGATCTTGCAGCCGGCTCCGACTATGACGTCGTCCTCGATGATCGAGTACTCGCCGACGAATACGCCGGGGCCGATCCTGGCTGAGGGCGCCACGCGGGCAGTCGCGGCTATCGTGGCCGAGGGGTGGACCGACAACATCCTTGCAGGGAATGCACTCGGCGAGGCCAAGGGGCACTCGGTCGGCGCGAATGTAGATCTTCACATAAGGGACCTCCGGTTGTCTAGCCAGTAGTGGGTTTCGGTTCGACGGTAAGTATGACGAGAGCGGGCTGAGTGGTCGTCCCATCAATGTCGGACTCGGCGGCACAATCGTTCCGTTTGAGACAGTGGCCTAGACTCACAATTCCAACAAGGCCAATCGATCCCGGAGCCGCTTTGCTAGCTGCGCAACCAAAGACGCATTCGAGGCGGCAACGTTCTTCGTCTCCTTTTCGACTGACGTGTGATCGTACAATTCCGCATAGCCGTCGTCGTGAAGGATCAACCGATGTGTCTTGATTCGAATTGTCTTGGCATCTCGGCGGTAAGCGACTGCGGGATGACCGCCCGAATCCGGATTCTCCAAGAGGGGGCGCAGGGAGACTCCGTGGAGGAAGCCCGGCTTTGGCATCCCGGCTAGGTCGCATAGCGTAGGAAACACATCCAAGGTTTCGACGATCGCGTCCGTCGGCGCGCCTGGTTTCTGGATGTCGCGATAGGAAATGATGAGGGGCGATCTTAAGGACTCCTCGAAGAGCGCGTGCTTGCCCCAAATGGCGTGCTCGCCCAGATGCCATCCGTGATCCCCCCAGAGAATCACGATGGTGTTCTCGGCGGCGCCGGTCCGCTGCAGTCGCTCCAATAGACGGCCGACCTGGGCATCCGCGTACGTCACGCAGGCGGCGTAGTGCTTTCGAACCTCCAGCGCAAAATCAGCGTCCCCGTTTGGGTCGCGATTCCATCGGTTGTACTTCATGAACTCGCCCGAGGCGTGCCAAGTGGTTCTTCCCTCCGGTTTCGTTCGGTGCGGTGTCTGTGGCAGTTGGGCGTCAGCGTAAGGCTTGAGGTATTTCAACGGCGCGCCAAAGGGCAGGTGCGGCCGTAATATGCCGACGGCAAGGAAGAACGGCTTGTCGGAGCCCGAGGTCAGTTGGTCCAGTTGCCTCATGGCTTCGTCAATCGAACCCCCGTCGGGATAGATCGAATCAGGGCCCTCCTTCGCTTGGAACACGTCCATGTCAGCGACATCGACTCGGATCTCTCCGTTTGCCAAGCCGTGCATCCAGCCTCGAGGATGCTGCCAAGGACCAGCGGGCAACAAATGGCGATCCCAGGAGTTTGGCATTTCGAGCTGGAGGGCGTCGTCCCAATCCTCTCCGCCCAATCCGCCAGGATGATGAGAGACCTTTCCTACCGAGACGGTCGCGTAGCCGTGCTCGCGAAACCAGGCCGGCATGCTTGGCGGTACAGATCTCTGATCGGCGTTCATCGTTGCGGCACGCTGAAACAACGCCGCGTTGCTGGCGCCGCCATAGCGCCCGGTCAACAGCGTGTATCGGGACGCACCACAGGTCGGCGCCTGGACGTAGTGGCTGCGAAAGGCTCTCCCGGTTGACGCCAGGCGATCGATGTTTGGCGAGCGAATGTACGAAGAGCCAAAGGACGCCAGCTCAGGGCGCAAATCGTCGACCGCGATCAACAGAATGTTCGGCCTCTCATCCGAACCGCCTTCGGGCGCCGCAGAACAGGACAGTGCGGCTATGGCGACGAGGGAAACTAATGTCCTCACGAGATCACTTCTCCTTCGGGAACGGCGACATCATCTTGCGCAGATTTCCTATCCGACTCGAATGTTGAAGCGAACCAGAAACATTGTCCCATTCGTTCGGATCGCTCTGGTGGGCGTAGAGTTCTTCTGCGCCATCCATATAGCGGATGTAACGCTAGCGGTGCGTTCGGAGCGAGGTATTGTCCGGGCTGAACATCGTTACTGAAGCTCGCCCTGCACTAAACTGAGGCTCGCGAAATAACGGTACAGCCGAAGTCCGAAGCGGGAACGTCGAATCAGCCCCAATCGAATGACTCGCCGGCCGGACGGCATAGCGTTCAGAGGCAGGATGGTTGTTTGTCCGCGGCTGTCCCTGATCACATGGCGGGGATTCTTCGTCCCCTTGGTTGGCAGTTCCTCGCGCGAGCAACAGAGGATCCGGGCCAGTGGACGCCGTTCGGGCCGCAAAGCGAGAAGACCGTGAGAAACTGGGCATCAGAATGGCATTTGACGATTCCGGCAACCGTGCAAGGGTCGACTCCTTGCGTCGCCGCGGCGTGGACGTGTGGGGGCCGGAACGGGTATACGTTGGCGAAGACGTTGACCTAGACGCAATCGAGCCCGGGGCCGCCATTCGGTACGCAACGCTTTCCGGTCCAACTCTGAGCATCGCCACCGGTGCCACGATCGGGACCTCCGGGCACGCGGAGGTAGACAACTGCCAGATCGGGCGAAATGTCGAACTCGGTTCGGGACTGTATCAGGGAGCGACATTCCTGGAAGGCGTCAAGGTCCGCGGCTTCGCCGAGATTCGGCCCAACACCTTGCTGGAAGAACAGGCCGAGGCCGCGCACAATGTCGCATTCAAGAACACGACGTTCACGTCCTGTTGCGTCGCGGGCTCGCTCATCAACTTCTGCGACTTGTTCCTTAGCGGAGGCACCTCGCGTCGAGATCACACTGAAATAGGCTCTGGAGTGATCCACTTCAACTTCGATCCTCGCGGCAACAAATGGGGAAGTCTGATCGGCGGTATCCGCGGGGTGCTGTTGAGATCCGCCCCTGTCTTCATCGGGGGGAACTGCGGTTTGGTGGGACCGCTGGAGATCGGGTTCGGGGCGGTGACGGCTGCCGGGTGCGTCATTCGGAAGAGCGTCGGGGAGAACACGCTCGCGGCCGAGCAAGGAAGCACGTTAAGCATCAAGGGTTTCAATCAGAAGGCCTATGGCCGAATACGTGACAGCTTCATGCTGACAGCCAAGCTGATCGGTACCCTGCGCGCCCTCGATGTCTGGTACGCCTCGGTGCGCATACCGCATGCCTCAACTGGAGAGCGAACGCTCTATGAAGCTGGCAGGAAGCAGATCGACGCTCAGATCGAGGAGCGCATCGCGCGTCTGGACAAGCTCGTCGCCAAGCTGAGGCAGACAGACAATCGATCATCCAGCGGGACGGGCGCGGCGGCACTCGAACATCGCAACGCCATAGCGAGATGGGAAGCTTTTCGCGCCGCGCTGGAAGACCCACTCGCACCGGGAATGCCTCCTTCTGTGTTCTTGGAATCGTACGGCAATGCCCGGGCCTCCGGACAAGGCCACCTGGAATCAGTTAAGGCAGCGGAAGTGGGCGCACCACAAGCCGAGCGCTGGCTAGAGGGACTCGTTGAACGCATGACAAGGCGAGCAAAGAACGCACTCTCTCCTGTCTCACCGCAGTCACGGTAGCAGTAGCACGACGTGCTAGCCTGCAAGCCATGAGATTGCAACCGACCGATTACAGTGCGAATCCGGCGCGCCGAAACGTCCGATTCTCGCTGGGGGGTCCGCTTCTAGCTCTCACCCTTGTGGTCTGGGGCTGCGGTGCGCCGCCAGAGGCATCCCCGCAAGCCGAGGGAGAGGAACGCGGCCCCCGGAACCAGCCCGGCACTGGGATGGGCCTCTACGCACCGGGCCAGCACGATCTGTACGACGGCAAGTTCATCATTTCCGGCAATCGCATCTACCATGTGGGCACGCTCAATGACGAGAGCCCATGGGATCACATGGGCAACGACGGCGCCAACATCCGGCCGGTCGAAGGATCGGCCGAGCTCGATGTGAACGAGATAGAGAACACGGGAACGTTCCGGGCGGAGCTCGATCTTCCAGAGGGCAGGTATGTCATTGACCTTGAGGAAATCAAGGAATTCTCTCCCTGCCAAGACGGAGGGATCGCTGCATATCTCTTCGAGCATGGCGACTCCGGCTGCGGGGACGCCAACTGGCCCAAGAGCTTGTTGTACGTCGCAGGCTGGGGCATGGGGTCAGCCACGCTCAACGGCGAACCGCTCTACGACGACTATGAAATCCACTTCATGGTCACGCAGGGGATGAGAAGCCGCGACCTTGTCGCAAAGTACCCCCTTGACGGCAAGGGCTCGGACGCCGGCGCGGTGAATCCAGCGCTCCAGCAGCTTGACTTCTATATTCGAAGCCCCGAAAAGAACGACGCGAATCATCCCAATCGCGAAGTGTTCGATCACTTCTTCGCGATGGAGGTGACCTGGAAGTAGGCAGAAACAACTCGCGACGGCTATTACCGCATCCGTTGCTTGCTTCCCCGGTCGACTGCTTGTTGGTCTCGTCCAACCGGGCCACCCGCCCGTCAGCTGCATAGGGCCGGGCATCGAACTCAAGAACCTCTTCCATGCAATCCACGAACGCTGCATTGCCCTGCGGGAGGATCCGCCTGTACTTTTTCAAGTGAGGTTTGAGATCGGTTGTTTCAGGTTCCTCAGGGCCGTCCTTGGGGTACCGGCAAGCAAGCCTGCGCGACCGGGCAGACCTCGAACGCGCTGTCCAACGTCGCTGCCCGCGACTTCCGTCACAGCACCGCTTCCAACCCTTCCTCTCCGAGTTGACTCTGGATGTGCTTGATCGCGCGGGATGTGATGCCCAGCGCCCAACCTTCGTGCGGACAGTCCAGTCCGGCCCGACGGGTCCTTGGTCTGAGTCGCGCAGCGGCAAAGCCCGCGAGTTCACGAACAGCTTGCACGATGTCTCGATGACCGGCGTGGGCGAACGCAGTTCACCAGGTTCTTCGATCTCCAGTGTGACTCCATACCTAGGTGCAATGGAAATCGCCCCTCGCCGCTCGGTGATGGCGCGGTAGCCACTATGCCCGAACCGTCCAGGTGGGGGGCGGGCCCCTCTTGCCGAAACTCCTAGGATCCGTTGTCCCCGCCCCGCCGGCACGACCGGCCTCCATCAGGTCCGAAATGCCACAGCGTGCCGCGGACCCGGCGGCACGCATCTGTCTTGACTGGAACAGTGGGATTCGGTCAGCCTGTCTATTGTGCTGACTCGATTCCCATCCCTCCTGCCCCTCGCGTGCCTGCTCGCATCGTGCGGCATGGCCGAAAAACAGGCCAGCGACCGGCCCAACATCGTTCTGATAATGACTGACGATCAGGGCTGGGCGCAGCTCGGTTCCCACGGTGACCCTATCCTCCAGACGCCGAATCTTGACGCGCTGGCGAGCGAGAGCGTCGAAATGAACCGCTTCTACGTGTCGCCTGTTTGCGCCCCCACGCGCGCCGCCCTGATGACGGGGCGCTACAACTATCGAACGGGGGTGGTCGATACCTATCTCGGACGCGCCATGATGGACCCGGCCGAGGTAACGATCGCCGAGATACTCGGCGAATCCGGGTACCGCACGGGAATCTTCGGAAAATGGCACCTCGGCGACAACTACCCCCAGCGGACGGTCGACCAAGGGTTCCAGGAATCTGTCGTCCACAAGGGTGGTGGAATCGGCCAGCCGTCCGACCCGCCCGGGTCGGACTACTTCGATCCGACGCTATTCCACAACGGCGAGCAGCAGCAGTACAGCGGATACTGCACGGACGTGTATTTCGACGAGGCGATTCGGTGGATCGGAGACGGAGCTGGCAAGCCGTTCTTCGTGTACATCCCCACCAACGCGCCGCATGCCCCGTACCTAGTGCCCGACTCCTACCGTGAGCCATACGCCGACCAAGGCCTCTCGGACAAGGATTCCCGGATCTACGGCATGATCACAAACATCGACGACAACGTCGGCAAGCTAGCGAATCACTTGGAATCGCAAGGGCTCGCCGGTAACACGATCTTTATTTTCATGACCGACAACGGCCCGACGACAAGGCTCTACCACGCCGGTCTCAGAGCACAGAAGACCAGCGTTTACGAGAACGGCATACGCGTGCCATTTATGGCGCGATGGCCCGACCGTCTGGCCCCGAAGAAGGTGGAACAGCTCGGCGCGCACATCGACGTGATGCCCACGCTGCTCGCCGCCGCAGGATCGACCGCCCCGTCGGAGATCGAGCTGGACGGAATCAACCTTTTGCCGCTGTGGGAGGGCCAAGTCGAATCGGTCCCCGAGCGCACCTATTTCGTCCAGGCGCACCGGGGCAACGAGCCCGAGCCGTACCGAGCCTTCGCTGCCGTAGAGCAGCAATACAAGCTTGTCCAAGCCCTCAGCTTCGGTCAGCCAGCCCCTCCTGACGCTCCTCTCGAGTTGTACGACCTTCTGGAGGACCCCGGTGAAGAGACCGATCTGGCGGGCGAGCGACCGGCAGTGGTCGAACGCCTCAAAGCGAGCTACGACGAGTGGTTGGAGGATGTATCGGGAAGTCGCGGCTTCCATGCCGTTCGGTTCGCTATAGGCAGCGAGGCCCAGCCCCGCGTCACACTGACGCGACAGGACTGGCGGATGGTAACTCCTGACGGATGGGGCCGCGACCAGAGAGTCATCGGCCATTGGATGGTCACGTGCATGGCTGAGGGCCCATACGATGTCACGGTCACGTTCGCTAAACCCGCGCCGAAGTCAGGAACGGCTAGGATTTCCTTCGGAGACGTCAGCGAATCGCTCTCTGTCGAGAGCGGAGCGGAGCAAGTCCGCTTCGAGGGAGTGACCTTGGAACCGGGTGAAGGAACGTTCGAGGCGAGCTTGGAGATCGACTCCGAAGCTGTGGGCGTCTGGCATGTCGACATCAACCGGCGATAGCTGACCGGAACGAATTGCCTCTGCGGCAGCCATCCACCGGGAACGGTCCAAGCTCATCGAATGGTCCGAGGGCTCGGTCGCGGGCAATGGCGTTGACTTCGAGTTCTTCGGCTTGAAGTCGGACATTTCCGAGAGGACGGGCCTCGCGGACTCGAATCCGGAACTGGCCGACGAGATGCGGGGTGAGCACGTGGCATTGCGCAGGCGAGCCGGAGCGCAGATGACCGTCGCTACCATGCAACAGTCCTCAAGGAGCTTCGAGAACCGCGCCGGCCAGGTGCAAAGGGTTTTGATGCGCTCCGAGACCAAGGCGGGTTCGTGCGCACGTGCTCCCGAGCTATGGCGTGGCGCCTGAAGTCACCCAGATCGGCGATGACCACGCAAGCTGGCCATCGACCTGCTGCACCCGCACGTAGTAGTAGTTCTCTCCGGCACTCCGATTGGCATCGGTGTACTCGAATGCGACCTCGCGCCCGAGATTCTGGCGCGTGAGGGCGAACTCCTGATTCTTGATGATGTCGATCTGGCGGATGGGTTCCGTACCAATCACGCGAACCGACAGCCGAAAGTCTCCCGAAACGTTGACAATATCGCCTTGCAAGTGCTCCCGTCCCGCAGCCGTGAGCCGGTAGTCCAGCACAATGTTGTCCGTTGCTCCGTATGAATGACGCTTGCGCATCGCGTCCAAGAGGCCTTCGCGGCTCGAGTCCTCCGAAATCGTGCAGGCATAGGAGATATGGGTAGATACGTGATCCGAAGCAGCCTGCACTCCGAGCTTGTAGCCTTTGGCCCACGCGTTCCAGACGAACCCTGCCGGTCGGAATCCTCCGGGGGCCGACCGTAGATTGCCCGCAATCGCCGCCCGAGGCGCTCCTTCGTACTCCGCAGATACGCGATCTCCTTGGTAGATTTCGACGAGCGGCTCTACCTCGGGGTCGTTGTCGCGCCAGTCGGTGCCCATGTTGGAGGCCGACGTGTGCGAGATGGCGATTCCGTCGTTCGCCTTGAGGTAGGCGTAGAGGTTTTTCGTACCAACGGGCTCGGGATTGGCGAAGCGCTGAGTCACTTCCTCCGTCGAAAACGGGAAGCCCCCGCCAAACTCCTGAACCGAAATCCGGAAGGGTCGCACCCCTCGCTTGGCGAAAATGATATTGCGATGCCCGTTCGGATAGCGCACGCTGCGCTCGTAGGCGAACAGGGGGGCGAACCGGCCGGGAAGGTGGAAGCAGTCCGCGAACTGCTGGAGCAGGAAGTCGTGGTACTCGACGTCCGGTCCGCCCAGGTAGTTGTGCTCGGAATTGGCGTAGAAGTCGAGACTGGCCGCGTCGAGGGCGTAGCGATAGGCCTGGAGCAGCGAACCGTCGTTGAAGCCGTCCATTGAGAACTCGGTGTGGCGGTGGGTGTCACCCCGATAGATCTTGTAAGTCTTGCCGCCTGTCTTGATCTCGTAGTTTCGGATTCTCTCCAAGTCCTGGGCTTCGTTCGGATGGATCGGATGAACCGTGATTTCGGGTTGCTGTCTCGGCTGCAGAGAGTGCTCGCCCCGACCAGATGCCGGAGGAAGCCTGCCAACGTAGACATCGGCCTGGTCGGCCAGCATCTGCGCATAATCTCGGTTGTCGGTTGGCCACGCAACGACAACACCGCCGTCAGCACCGGTCGCAAAGCCGCTGCGGACATCCAGCCGCCCAGTGCTGTTGGGGAAAAAGACGGGCTCGCCCCAGGCCCCGTCGGCGTAGGGCACTCCCCACAGCTCCCAGGTCGCCCAGAATGCGTACATGTCAGAGATGATGTCCTTGATGCGGGGGTTGCGGCGGCGGAAGAACACCCAGATGCCGCCGTTCGCATCGGCTCGAATCGTCGGCGAATCGTTTCTGTCACCGGGCAGGTCGGAGGGCAGCGCCGAATCGAGCGGAACGGTCGGCTCCATCCAGCGGCCGTTGCTGAGCACCGCGACAGCCATGCTGCGCGACTCGTACAGGCGCGTGCCTTCATGCTCGAGACCGAAACCGTCGTCCTTGCCCCAGAGGACTCCGCTCTCGCTCCAGCTCGCCCACAGGCGGTCCTCCGAATCGCAGACGAGCGTAACGTGGGCTTCGAACTTCGGGGTGTCCGCCAGAGTCTCAATGTCGTCCCACGCTTCGCCGTCGAAGCGGCGCGTCACGATGTCGTAGTTGCCCTTGTCGTAGGTGTCCCACGCAACGTGGACACTTCCTCGGCTGTCCGCAGCGACAGCCGGCTCCCAGTCATTCGCAGAGGACGCCGAGACTCTGCGCTCGGGCGACCATCCATCGGCGTCGCGGTAGCGCGCGAATATGTCGGCCTGTCCGTCGCGGAAGCCCTGCCAGACGACCCATGGCCTACCTGAGGAATCGGTCGTAACGCTGTGGTAGACGTCCGGCTGGGCTGCGTCCGACAGGCGTTCGACTTCAGACCATTTGCCTCCCGAGAGGCTTCGCGCGTAGAGGTCGCGGTTGCCGTCTACTTGGTCGGACCATACCACCCAGGCGTTCCCTGCCCCGTCGACTGCGGCCTTCGCGAGGAACACGTCACCGGGCTTCTCGGTGACCGTTTCGACTTCTCCCCAGGACGTGCCGTCGTAGCGGCGCAGAAGGACTTCGTTCGCAAAATCACGGAAAGCCACCCAAGCGACCCACAGCTGCCCGTCCGGCCCGCTGGCGACCGACACGAAGTCGTTCTGATACTCGGGGCTTGTAAGCTTTTGCGTCGCAACGGTTTGATCCACCACGCCTCGGCCTCCAAGAAAACGCTGCGATCGCCCGGACATGATTCTCGCCAGATCATCCCGAAAGTCTCCCTGTTCCGTCTCGAAGGAGAGTCGTGTCCTCCCTCGAGTGCGAAGGTCCACGACGAGGCCGGGGCTGAAGATGTTGACGGGGATGGCCTTGGAAGGCTGCGGCTTGGGAGCCGGATACCAGAAGTTAGGCCCCTGCCAGGAGGCAAGCTTCCAGGCTGTGCCGTCAATGCTGTCATTTGGCGTCGGGTGCAAGCTGGAGAGAGCGACCAGTTCCCCGCCCGAGACTGAGAGCCTTCCGTCCCATGGCGTGGGCTCCTGGTCCCCCACTCCCATCTGCACTCGGATGGACACGATCCCCGGATCGTCGAAGCGCTCCTGGGCTTGAAGATTGCAAACTGTCGCCAAGAGCATTCCGGCGACGAAGAACCTGCTGCGCGACATGTCGGAAAGGATATCACCGCTATTGCGAAAGGGTCTTCGGGGCAGATTGCCGGAAAGTGCGACGACTTCGTCACCGATCTCCCTGTCTCGCAAGTTGGTTTCTGCACCTCGCGGGCTGGTGGTTCAGCCTGAACCGGGCTCCAGGCCTACGCCCCTCCTGGCGGTCGCAAAGCAATGCACGGGGCATTGGGAACCCGCCGGATTCGCTCATCGGCCCTGCAGCTGTACCAGTGCCCGTCGCGCGGCCTCGTGGCTGGGCTTCCGATGCAAGAGGCTTCGCAGCACTTCCCGCGAACTCGCGTAGTCCCCCTGGTCTGCATGGACACGCGCCAGGTTCATGTAGAAGGAATCGAAGTCCGGAACCTGTTCGATTCCGTACCGGAACGCCGCGATAGCATCGTCAACCTGCCTTGACTGGATGTAGAGGACCGCAAGATTGTTTATCGCCTCGGCATGGTCGCGCTGGCTCTCGATCGCTTTTTTGAACAGGGAGCGCGCCTCACCGAGCCTGCCCTGCTTGGCCCAGATCAAGCCCAGCTTGTTCGCGGCTTCCGCGTCGTCCGGGTCGAGTTCAATGGCGCGTCGCAGCAATCTCTCGGCCTCGACGGGGTTTCCGAGGCGGGTGTGGGCTTGGGCGGCATTAACCAGTGCGTAGGGCAGGTCCTCGTTCAACTCCAAGGCCCGCTGGAAGTGTTCCAGCGCGTCGACGAAGTCCTCGCGGGCCATCGCAACCCCTCCCATGTTGTTCCAGAGCTGCGGCGAGTCGGACTTCAACGTAGCTGCGCGCCCAAGATCGCTCTGCGCTTGATCGAGATTCCCGGCCTGCAGTTCCGCCTGGCCGATTGCCAGCCACGCCTTGAAGTTGTCCTGCTTGTCCATTGCAGCCTCGCGCAGGTAAGGACGCGCAAAGGCCGGGTAGCCGGCCTGCATGAAGGCCGATCCCATTCGGAAGTGATTCCTCCGCGGATATGCGTGGTAGCGACCCTCGAACGGAAGGGCAGGCGGCCGGACTCCACGGCTTCGTACGATCTCGAAGTCGCGTCGGGCTTCGCCGGCAGTCGGTATCGACGGATAGACCTTAAACACAGCCTCTTCGGCAGGATCTGTGGGTTAGAAACTAGTCTCTCTCTTGCAGCAGCGTAGCGGTTGCGGCTGTGGTTGGGGAGCCTGAGCTTCCGAGCCTGTAGGAATATGGTGGAGGGGCTCCAGCCTCCACGAGAAAGGGGCTACGTCGATGGAGTTGCGCACGATCTTGAACAGGGTCTACAAGCTGCCCGGTTTCGTGTACGGGCGGATCCAGCTGATCGAGGGCAGCAGCGAGAGCGAGGGTGCGCGGCTGGAGGTCGAGGTGCGTGCCCGGGCCAACGCTCGCACCCTGTGCTCGGGCTGCGGGCAGCCGGCCCCGGGCTACGACCGGCTGCAGCCGCGCCGCTTCCAGTTTGCGCCGGTGCTGGGCCTGCCGACGTTCTTCGTCTATGCGCTGCGGCGGGTGAGATGCCCGCGCTGCGGCAGGGTGAAGGTCGAGAAGGTGCCGTGGGCGGAGGGCAAGCAGCAGTCGACCGAGGCCTTCGCCTGGTTCCTGGCGAGTTGGGCGAAGCGGCTGTCGTGGAAGGAGACGGCGACGATCTTCCGCGTTTCCTGGGAGCGGGTGTACCGCTCGGTGGAGATGGCGGTGGAGTGGGGCCGGGCGCGGGTGCCCTTGGACGGGGTGGCGACGATCGGCGTGGACGAGATCGCGTGGCAGAGCGGTCATCGCTACTTGACCCTTGTATATCAGCTGGATGCGGGCTGCCGGCGGCTGCTGTGGGTGGGGCGGGAGCGCAAGATCGAGACGCTGGAGCTTCCGTGTTGAATGTCAAGCGGTTTTCCCGGTAATGGCCGGAATGGCGGATGAATTCTGCGCATGTCCGTATAGGTTGCGGCGGCGTGCCTGCTCCGCTGCCAGGTTGAGATCGCGCGCCAGCTGATCGAGGGCGGCCTGCTGCCGCTCGACCTGGGCCAGCTCGGCACGCGCGTTGCGGATCGCGCTGCGCAGGAGTTCGGCGCGGGCCGCCAGCCGCCATCGCGGGACGGGCGAGCGGGGATCGACAGCGGGGCCGGAGCGGGCGCGGAGGTTCTGGAGGCGCTTGGCGCAACGGCGGCAGTAGACGGGCATCGGGCCCCGGCGGCCGACCGGCACGGCCGCGCGGCAGGCTAGGCAGCCGTAGCCGTAGTCGGCGGAAGTTTCTCCCGCGGCCGGCGGCAGCGGGGCGGTTCGATCGAGATGTCCGTGAAGCATGGAAATGCTAACTCCTGCTCAACTTGGCTCAGACTGGCGAGCCGGCGGCGGGCGCTACGGGCGACCACAGCCGGTCGTCCCGGAGCAGGGCGCCGAGCAGGGCGAGCAGCTTGCGCATGACCGCGACGAGCGCGACCTTGCGCGGCTTGCCCTTGCCCGCCAGCCGCTCGTAGAAGGCTTGCAGGTCCGGGTTCCAGCGGATCGCGGAGAGGGCGGCCATGTACAGCAGGTTGCGGGGATGCTGGCGGCCGCCGCGGATGCTGCGGCGGCCGTGGTGGCCGCCGGAATCGGAGTCGTAGGGCGCGAGGCCGGCCAGGGCCGCGGACTCGCCGGGGCGGGCGGATCCGAGCTCGGGGAGGTCGGCGCACAGGCTGGCGGCATTGAGCGGGCCGCAGCCCGGGACGGAGCGGAGGATCTCGCAGCGTCGGCGCAGGGCGGGGTCGGCCTGGATGCAAGCCTGCAAGGCGGCGTCGGCCTCGCGGATCTTGCCGGCAAAGGCCTTCAGCAGGGGAGCGAGCAGCCTGGCGGCCTCGCCGCCGAGCTCGGCGGCGTGCTTGCGCAAGGCGTCGCGCTGGCCGACGAGCTTGCGCCGGAGGGCGAGCCAGTCGGCCAGGACCTGCAGGCTGGCGGGCTTGGGCGAGGAGCCGGCGAGACCGTCGAGGCGGGCGTAGCGGGCGAGCATGGCGGCGTCGATGCGGTCGTTCTTGGCGCGCTGGCCGAGCGAGCGGGCGAAGTTGCGCGCGCGCAGGGGGTCGGCGAGGATGACCGTCACGCCATCGTCGTGGAGGCACTGGTGGAGCCGGCGGTGGTAGCGCCCGGTGGGTTCCAGGGCGAGGTGCCGGACGCCGAGCTTGCGGAGCCAGTTGCGCAGGGCGCGGCGGCCGGGCTGGGTGTTCTCGAAGCGGCGGGAGAGCTCGGCGGGATCGGCGAAGACGTCGAGCCAGTGCTTGCCGACGTCGATGCCGGCGACGGGCTCGGGAGCGGGAGGGGCGAGAGGGGTCATGAGCTTGCTTGGTATCCTTTCCAGTGGCCAGCGGGATTCCTGCGAACCTCACCTTTTAGATGCGGGCCTGAGCCCGTTCTTCCGTTCAGGTCTCTCAGGAATGGCTGCGGCGGGCGATCCAGCTCCAGCACGGTGCCAGGCACCTAGGGGTGAAAACGATCCGACCCGCCGCCCGCCGCCGGGCACTAGCCAGGCCCGGCGGCGGACTCCCCGCCATGAGGCGAGGAGATCCTTGCAGAGCCAGTCGCCAACGGTGGCGACCAGCTCAAATCCTACAATTGCACACAACCAGAAGCCGGCCGGCAGGGACGGGTCCGAGCTGTCCGGCGAGCCCGGCGGGGGCCAGTGAGGCCTTGCTGCGGTCACTCCGCTCCCTCCGCAAGGCCTCACTGGCCCCCGCTCTCCAAGCACCCTGCCACTCTCCGGCCTCACTCTCCCCAACATAAAAGGGGTTCTTCGAGTGGTTCGGCAAGGAACGCTCCCAGCGGTTGCGGGTGGTCTGCTCGGACATGTGGAAGGCCTACCTGCGCGTGGTGGCGGAGCAGGCGAGCAACGCGGTGCACGTGCTGGACCGCTTTCACATCGTGCAGAAGCTGGGCAAGGCGATCGACCAAGTGCGGGCAGCGGAGGCGAAGCAGTTGCAGGCGCAGGGTCAGGAGCCGGTGCTGAAGGGATCGCGGTGGCTGCTGCTGAAACGGCCCGAGCGGCTGACGGAGAAGCAGGAGCCGAAACTGGCAGCACTGGTGAAGCTGAACCTGCGCACGGTGCGGGCGTACCTGCTCAAGGAGGACTTGCAGCAGTTCTGGGACAGTCGCTCGCCGACCCAGGCGCAGAGGTTTCTCAAGCGCTGGTGCCGGCGCGCGATGCGCTCGAGACTGGCACCGATGCAGAAGGTCGCGAAGATGCTGAGGAAGCACAGGCCGCTGGTGCTGAACTGGTTCCGAACCGGCCGGGTGCATTCGTCAGGTGCGGTGGAAGGCCTGAACAACAAAGCGAAACTGGCCATGAGAAAAGCGTACGGATTCCGATCTTACAAGACCTACGAACTTACTTTGTATCATGTACTTGGAAATCTACCTGAAGACGATCTTGCCCACAGATTTTGCTGAAGAACCTAAACACAATTCCTTCCAGACCCACGAGAAACGCGATAGGCAACCCCAGCCCGGCGCGGTAGTCGAACAAGTACCGACGGAATATGGCAAATGCAGCAACCTGGTCCGGCGGGGCCGATCTGAGGTCAATCACCTTGTGCGGAATATCCGCGGGCAGGCTCAGATTTCCTTACATCGGTTGTTTTACGTTGGCATGATTGTGGGAGGAGATGCCGGTTCTGGGTGGGTTGGGGCAACGATTGAGGTGAGGGGGTTGTCGGGGAGGATTTCGTAGACCAGGCGCAGGTCGGTTCCGGGAAACAGCGTCGCGGTTTCGTTCAGTTCCTTGAGCAGTGCAGCCAGGGCGGCGTCCTGGCCGCGGCTGGCTTGGTGCAGCAACCGGACGGTGAGAGTCCCGGCCGCAGAGTCGGGAAGAAGGGTGGCGTCGCTGCGGAACAGCGCCTTGAGCAGGGGGCGCACATTCTCGGGCCTGCTCAGTTCCGGCGCGACCGCGCCGGCCATGGCGGTCTCGGCGCGGTAGGCGATCATGCGCAGGGTGTCGAGCAGGTTCCGCAGCGGGGCAGGCAGGGCCTGCAGCCGCTCTTCGGGCGACAGGTCGCCGGCCCGGACATGCTCCTGGACGTCGCTTTTCGCCAGTTCCAGGCCCGTGATGCGCCGCTCGATCGCGGCGGTCTCCGCCTGGAGCTGGAGGGCCTTCTGCGAACGCGCGCCGCGCTCGGCTGCCAGCTTGCGATGCAGGTGCCCGGCCTTGCCGCGCAGCCTCCGCAAGGCGCGCTCGAGCCAGCGCCAGAGCGGGTTGACCACCCGCTCGTCGGCATCCACCCCCACGAGCGCGTGCTCGGCCAGCGTGTCGAGACCGAATTCCGCGCGCATGTACTTGAAGAAGTTCTCCTGCGTCCAGCGTGAGCGCAGCAGGCCCGCGACCCGCTCCGCGGGCAGCGTGGGATGCGTGGTGAGGATCGCCGGCTGGCGCTCGCCCGCCGCCGGCTGGCCCGCCAGCTCCAGCGGCTTGCGCGGCTGGCCGCTCTTGCCCGGCCGGCGCAGGCGCCGGTCGATCCAGAAGCGGATCTCGCGCGCCGCGCAGGCGTTCCCCAGAGCCGCCTTGCGCTCGGCGATGCGGCCCTCCAGCGCTTGTTCGCCGCCGGGCGCGTGCACCGCCAGGCGGGCCGGGACAAACTCGCTGTCCGGCCAGCGCTCCGCCTGCGGCCCCTTGCGCCAGGTGATCACCGCGATCCCCCGCTCCGCCAGCTGCGCGAACAGCGCCGGACTCCAGCCTTCCCGGTCGAACACCAGCGTCAGGCGCGGCCGCGACGGCTCCTGCGCGGCCGGCAGCAGGCCCAGTTCCTCCAGCTGCGGCAGCAGCCCGTCCCGCAACTCCGCCACCAGTGCGGGATCGACCTGCTTGTGCACGCACAGCAACGGCGCCCCCCCGAGCGCCCCCACCCAGTAGCTGGCCGCGGCCGGCAGGCACAGCTTCTGCCGCGGCACGAAGTGCTTCGGCAGGCGGCCCTGGCCGCTGTAGACCTGGACGTGCCCGTCCACGAACAGCGTCGCGACGGCCTCCGGATCGGCGCCGGCCCAGTCCCGCGCCAAGGCGCCGCGCCAGGCCTCCAGCGCGGCCGTATCCGCCACCAGCTGGCGTGTCCTGCGCCGTAGCGTGCGATCGCAGGGGCAGCGGTCCAGGCCCAGCAAGGCACCCCATTCCCCGGGCTGCTCGTAGCGCAGCCGCTCCGGATTGCGCACGCGCGCCAGCAGCAGGAACGCCAGCAGCAGCAGGATCGAGCGCACCCCGTAGAAGCCCTTGGGCAGGCGCAGCAGGCCCTCGTGGCGCAGCAGGCCGGCCTGCACCAAGGCCGGAACCGCCGTCAGCACCCCGCCCCCGCTGACCGCCGAGGCCGCGGCGAAACGCGGCTCCCGTTCCTGCAGCGGCCCCAGGCTGGTCAGCGTCCGCCCGGCCGTGTCGCATGTCGCCCGGCCCTGCGGCGCCTGCGCGTCGCGCTGGTTGCGCCGCTCCTTGTCGGGCGGCTCCCGCACCTCCGCCTCCGCCGGCTCGCTCCCGGCCGGCGCTCCTTCCGCTGCCGGCCCGGCCGCCGCTCCCTGCTGGCCCGCGACCCCCGCCAGCAGGCCTTTGCGCAGGTACGCCCGCAGCGTCGAATAGCACAGCCCCAGCTCCCGCGCCGTCCCGCGCAAGCTCGCTCCCTGCGCCAGCTTCTCCCCCGCCCGCCTCAGCAGCTCCGCATCCTCGATCCCGTGCAGGCGCCGCCGCTTGCGCGGCTTGTCAAAGTCCTGCTCTCCGCGCGCTTCCATCTGTCGCCGCGCCCGGGCCACCGTGCGCGCGCTGATCCCGTGCGCCCGGGCCAGTTCGGCGTGCGTGGCCAGCCCGAGCAGCGCGAAGCGGCCGAGGCAGCGCGCGCGGCCTGGCCGGTCGTCGACGCCGCAGCTGTCGATCGGGTCGGTGTTGAGGAAATAGACCCAGCGGCCAGCGTCCAGGAGCATGCTCAGGCGAGCGTTGACGGGGATCGCCTCACCGGGCCGCAGGCCGAGCGAAGCGGGGAGAGGGGAGGGTTCGGGGTGCGCGGGGCCGCCTTTCATGTGGACATATTAAAAAAACCGAACCGGCCATGTCAAGCCCGCGACACCAATTGCGAGAAAAACGTAACCCCGTGCGCTAGAACGGCTTATACCGATTCACTCGATCTCGCCAAATTGTCGATGTAAGGAAGTCTGAGGCTGGGAGATTCGCCGTCAGTCAGCAATAGGAAGCCATCCTGCGTATTCCGGCGAATGTGAACGCTCATTCCGAAGGAACGTGAACGCTCATTCCGATCCATCGTGAACACCTGTTCCGAAGGAACGTGAACACTTCGGAGCGAAGCGACGCTGGCGGACTCAGGATGCCGTACCGGTAGCGCCTCCGTCAAGTGGATCCCCGGATGGCCGGGGAGGGATGGTCATCATCATCTCGTCTTTCCTTTCGTGTGCAGAGGGTCGTGGGAGGAAGCCTCGGCCTTGGGCCGGGAGCTTGCCTGTTCCAAATTCGGTCGGGCACGACCCGGCGCGGTGTCGGGCTTGTGCCGCCAGTAGTCCTCGCAGCGTCCGAGATTGAACTCCAGGTGCTGCCAGTAGGAGTCGGGGAATCGCTCGCGCTCAACTTCGCGCAGCAACGCTTCGAAGAAGCGGAGGCTGCGCACGGGCTGCGCGGCGGGCCGGTCGATCAGCGACATCGACTTGCGCACGCAGCCGAGCAGGATGGCGCGCCGGACGGTGGCCAAGGGCACGCCGGCGGCGTGCCAGGCAGCGGCGAGACGCTCGTCGGCGGGGCCGAAGGCCGCCTGCACGCAGGCGGGGCCGAGGAAGGCCTGGCGCACGGTCCCGACGTAGGCCCTGGCAGCGGCATCCGGAGGATCTGCCGGCGGGGCGCTCGCGGCGCGGTAGGGCCAGTATTCGGCCCGCACGGCCAGCACCGAGCCGCAGTGCTGGTTGGGAGCGGTCTCGAGGTCGCAGACCCGGGCGCGGACCAGTTCGCGCAGGTGGCGCCCGAGCGCGCTGCGGCTCTTGCTCAGGCGGAGCGCCAGATCGGCGCGTTCGAAGGCCAGCCGCCCGCTGGCGCGTTCCGCTTGCAGGCACACGTGCACGAACACCTTGAAGGCACCGTCGCTCAATTCGCGCGAGGCCCGCTCGAACTCGACTCCGGCGGCGAAGAACCCGCGCCGGCGCTTGAGCCGGTAGCCCGCCCTCATGACTGCTCTCCTTCCGCGGCCGCGATCTCGGCGCGGCCCTGGAGCTTGCGCAGCGACTCGCCGCGCAGTTCGAAGCGGTGCGCGTTATGCACCATGCGATCCAGGATCGAATCGGCCACGCTCGGATCGCCGACCGGGCCGTGCCACAGATCCGTCGGCAGCTGCGAGGTGAGAATCGTCGAGCGCAGCCGGAAGCGGTCGTCGCAGATATCGAGGAAGTCGCGCCGCTCCAGTTCCGTCATCGGAGCGAGGGCGAAATCGTCGACCACCAGCGCGTCAATGCGCGCCAGCTTCTCCAGCAGGCGCGTCAGGCTGCCTTCGGCACGCGCCGCCTGCAGGTCCCGGAACAGTTGCGGCGCCCGCGTGTAGAGAGCGCTGAAGCCGTCGCGGCAGGCCTTCTGCGCCAGGGCGCACGCCAGGAAGCTTTTCCCGACTCCGGTCGGGCCGACCAGCACGACGTTCTGCTTGCGCCGGATCCAGGCCGACTCGTGCGCCAGGCTCATCCAGCGCCCCCGCTCCAGCCCGCGCGGATGCCGGAAGTCGATGTCCTCCACGCACGCCTGCTGCTTCAGCTTCGCCAGCGCCAGGCGCCGCGTCTGCGCCCGGCTCTGCTTCCACGTCCACTGCGAATCGACCAGCAGCGCAAAGCGCTCCTCGAAGGCCAGCTCGCTCGCGGCCGGGTCCTCCAGCTGCCGGCGGAACGCCTCCGCCATGCCGTTCAGCCGCATGGCGTACAGCTGCTCCAGCGTTGGTTGCACTAGCATCTCCGCTCCTCCTGGCTCCTGCCACCGGAGGGCGCCTCCCCGTAGTAGCGGCCGCCGCGCACGTTGTCGTGCTCGACCGGCTCGCCAGCGGACGGCTCGGGCTCGCCCTCCAGCGGCTGCCGGTCCGCCCCGCTCGCCAGCATCGCCTTGATGCTGGCGTAGCTGACCGTCCCGTAGTGCAGCGCCCGTCGCGCCGCCGCTTCCATGCGCTCGTCCCCGCACTGCCGCGCCAGGCGCATGATGCCCAGGCAGCTCCCGTATCTCTCCTGCGGGTACTCGCTCTCCTCCAGCAGCTCGCTCACCGCGCGCCCCGTGCTCGGACCCACCGTGCCCGCCCATTCCTGGAGCCGTTCCGGCGGCCACTCCCCGTGCTCGCGGTGCGACTTCGGCCGGTGCGCCGGCTGCGTCGTGAAGCCTCCCTGCACCCGGCTGCGCACATGCAACGCCACCCGCCGGCCCTGATGCAGCACTTCCACGCAGCTGGCCGTCAGGCGCAGCTCCACTTGCTGCTGCACCAATTCGCACGGCACCGAGTAACGATGCCTGCCCGCCACCACGTGGTAGTCGATGTTCACTCGCCCCTGGGTCCACTCGGCATACTCGTAACGCTGCGCCGGCAGTGGCCGCAAGGCCGGCCGGTCCAGTTCCTCGAACAGCTCCAACCGGGATTCGGGACGCTTCTGGAACGGCTTCGCGTTCAGCACGTCTCGCAGCTCGGCAATCGCCTCGTTCAGCTCCCCCAGGCTTGTGAATCGCTCGTGGCGCAGCGCTTCCAGCAGGCTCTGTTCTACCCATTGGACGCATTTCTCGACCTTCGCTTTGTCCTTGGGGCGATACGGCCTCGCAGGCACGATTGCCATCTCATAGTGCCGCGCCATGTCCTTGTAGCTGCGGTTCAAGACCGGCTCGTAGCGGCACGCGCGCGTCACTCCCGACTTCAGGTTGTCGGGCACGAGCGTGCGGACAGAGCCGCCGAAGTGGCTCAAGGCCCGCACGTGCGAAGCGATCCAGGACTCCACGTCCTGGCCCCAGCTCGCTTCGGCGTAAAAGTACGAGCTCGCGCCCAGCACCGCCACGAACACCTGCGCCTCGCGCGTCTGGCCCGTCTCCGCGTCCTCCACCGGAACCGTTTGACCCGCGTAATCAAGGAACAGCTTGTCTCCCGCCTTGTGCTCCTGCAGCATGACCAGGTCCTGGCGGGACTTCCACTGCCGGTACAGCTCGCAGTACTGGCTGTAGCTGTACCCGTCCGGGTTCTGCTCGCGGTACTCGTGCCACACCAGCTGCACGGTCAGGTGCTTGCGCCGGCTCAGTTCCTTGCGCACCGCCGCGAAGTCGATCGCCTCCAGCCGGGCACTCGGCCTCGCACCGGCGGGACGTCCGTACACGCGCTCGAGCAGCTCGCCCTCGTCCAGGTCCGGCGGCAAGGGCCACGACAGGCCGGCCTGCCCGGCCAGCCGCAGCACCTTGTTCACCGCTCCCGCCGACAGCCCGCACGAGCGGGCGACCTCCCGTTGCGATCGGCCGCACTCGTGGTGCAGCCTCAAAATCTCTCGTATCGAATTCATTGCGAACATGCGCTGCACCGGGATATGCGCTGCAAGAACTGTATCTTCTTGGAAAGCAATGCTCTAGCGGTGATCCTACAGCGCATAACCTAGTGTCGTGCGACGGGAAATCACCGTCGGGCCCCCTGTCTTTTCAGAAAGGAGATTCAACAGTGTTCCAGTTCGAAAAACTTTTTGAGCGGGCCGACGTGGTTGAGCGACACCTAGCTGCTCCCCTGCTTCGGTCGCGTCTCGCCTATCTCGCCCATCGCTCCCAGCAAGGGGCCACGCGATACACGTTACGGATGATCGCGCGAGCACAGGTAGCGATTGTCCGTTACCTCGAGCTCGGGGAGGAGGGGCAAGTCCCGCTGGCCGCTGTCGTGGCTGCTGCGGAACGCTGGGCCGCCGAAGACCCCGCCCGCCGCGGCGGGGACGACGCGGCAGCCAGCAGGCGGCTGGCCGGTCGCGCGGCCGATTGGCTTCGCTTCGCCAGACGATTGGAATGCCCCTCCCCACCCCAACCACATTCCGACTACAGCGCGGATTTTGTTGCCTACATGCGTCAGGAACGTGGTTTTTCGGAAGCAACGATCCTCTCGTTTCGTCGCCGGGTGGAGGAGTTCCTGCGCCGCTTTCGTGGTGACGATTCCACGCTCGCTGATGTCACGATCGGAATGATTGATCAAGCTTTGGGCCAGCCCCATGCCAGGACCGGGAGGTGCCGCTCCCGGGTCACTGTCCGCAGCCACGCGCATGCGCTGCGCGCCTTCTTCCGTTACGCCGAGGACCGAGGCTGGTGCCGGCCCGGTTTGGCTGAGATGATTGCGACGCCTCGCATCTACACCCACGCGACGCTGCCCGCAGGACCGACCTGGGAGGACGTCGAGCGCCTGCTGGAGGCAACCGACGGCAACCGGCCTGCGGACCTGCGCGCCCGGGCCATCCTGCTCTTGATCTCCGCCTACGGCCTGCGGGCCGGCGACGTCAGCGGACTGAGCCTGGACGACATCGAATGGGAGGCGGAGACGATCCGCGTCCGTTGCGGCAAGACCGGGCGTACGAACCTGTTCCCCCTTTCGCGCCGCGTCGCTGCAGCGATCGTGCGCTACCTACGAGAGGCACGCCCTCATTCCGCTTCGAGGGCACTCTTCCTCACCCTCAACGCGCCCGTGCGCCCGGTTCCCAGCCCGGCGATATCCAGTTCTGTCTTCCGACTCATGCGTCGAACCGGCACCGACTGCGAACGCCATGGATCGCATGCATTGCGGCACGCGTTCGCCCAGCGTCTCTTGGACAAGGGCTTCTCGATGACTGAGATCGGCGACTGCCTCGGGCACCGCAGCCCCGTTGCAACCGCGATCTATGCGAAGGTCAACCTGGCCGGACTCCGGGAAGTGGCCAACTTCGATCTCGGGGGGCTGCTATGACTTTGCTCGCAGCTGTCAACCAGTACATCGCCTGGAAACAGGCGCAGGGAATCCAATTCCTTAGCGGCGCTTACCACTTGCGTCGGTTTGCGCGCAGCATCGGCGACGGCATCGCTTGCGACGCGGTGCGAGACGACCAGGCGATGGCCTTTGTTCTGGGCGAAACGACATCTTCAAGCTCCCGCAGCTACAGGCGTTCCGCACTCGTCGGCTTCTACCGCTACGCGATCGCCCGCCGTCTCGCCTCCTCGTCCCCCGTGCCGGCGGAAGCGCCGCGACCGACCCCGCCGATCCCGCCGTACGTGTATTCCCGCAACGAACTGCGCCGCTTGCTGGACGCCGTGACAACCTACAGCAAGCGACTCAACTTGTTGGAGCCGCATACTTTCCGTACTCTGCTGTTGCTGCTGTACGGCACGGGCCTGCGACACGCGGAGGCGCTCGCGCTAACGCTGGCCGATGTCGATCTGCAACGCGCCCTGCTCACCGTTCGAGCCACGAAATTCGACAAAACCCGGTATGTGCCGTTCGGGGCACAAGTCGGCCAAGTGCTCGCCGAGTACCTAGCGCGTCGGCACGCCGCAGGTGCCTCACGAGAGGACGGAGCCGCATTCTTCGTCTATCGGGACGGTGCACCCGTGCGGGCCGGCACCGTCCGGGCGGCCTTCAGCAAGCTGCGCAAGGCTGCCGGCGTCAGTCGAGCGGGCGGCCCGCGCCATCAGCCTCGCTTGCATGATGTTCGCCATGCGTTCGCAGTCCACAGGCTGCTTGCCTGGTACCGAGAGGGGCAAGACGTCCAACGCCTGCTGCCCTTGCTCTCGACCTATCTGGGCCACGCCAGCCTTGTCGGCACGCAAACCTATCTCAGCATGACCCCGGAGTTGCTGCATGAGGCCGCGTTGCGCTTCCAGAGCTATACGGACACAGGCTCGGGAGGCGGCCATGAGTGACAACCCGACTCTCGGGCCGTGGCTGCGCCGCTTCCTCGAAGAGCATGTCGTGACCGAGCGAAACCTTGCCCGCAACACACAGCTCAGCTACCGCGACACGCTGGCCTTGCTGCTGCCATTCGTCGCCCGCAAGGCTCGTCGGCCGGTCGACCGGCTGACCGTGAGAGACTGCAGCGCCGAGCTGGTGCTCGCGTTTCTGGCGCACCTCGAGCACGACCGCGACTGCTCTCCGCGCACGCGCAATCACCGCCTTTCTGCCGTCCTGGCATTCGCCCGCTATGTAGCCAGCCGATGCCCCGAACAGATCGAATGGTGCAGCCAGATCGCCGCCATCCCACGGAAGAAGGCTGCCCCGCCAGCCGTTGGCTACCTCGAGAAACACGAAATCGACGCCCTGCTCGCGGTCCCGGACACCGCAACTCATCAGGGCCGTCGAGAATACGCCATCTTGCTCTTCCTCTACCACACGGGTGCCCGGGTTTCCGAGGCGGTTCAGCTCACAATCGCGGACGTGCAACTGTCCGCCAAGGGTGTCGGGCGGTCGCTCGTCACTCTGCGCGGGAAGGGCGGGAAGACGAGACAGTGCCCGTTGCTGCAAGGCTCGGCGGAAGCACTGGAAGCCTTGGTTGCCGGGCGCGCCTCAGGGGAGGCTGTGTTTCGAAATCGGCGCGGGGCCCCGATCACACGCTCGGGGATGCGGCAACTGGTGAAGCGCTGCGCGAAGACCGCTACCGCCCGGGTCACGTCGCTCCGCTCGAAGAGGGTCAGCCCGCACACGCTTCGCCACTCCGCAGCAACCCACATGCTGCGGGCAGGGGTGGACCTGAACACAATTCGTGCCTGGCTGGGTCACGCCAGCCTCGCAACAACGCTGATCTACGCCGACCTCGACCTCGAAGCGAAGGCGAGGGCCGTCGCCTTATGCGACGCGGACGAACCGGGTCCAGCCCGGCCCATTCGCGAGGACAAGGGACTGATAGACTTCCTGCGCACTCTGTGAGTTCCTACGTTATGCGCTGTAGGATCACCGCTAGAGCATTGCTTTCCAAGAAGATACAGTTCTTGCAGCGCATATCCCGGTGCAGCGCATGTTCGCAAATATGGGCTCCAGCGCATATTTGCGATTCTCGCGTTGGCCATCGAGAACTCCTTTCCGGGCAGGAGTTCGCTTCCTTAGCTCGTGACCGCGACGCTCCAGCCCCTGTCCATTAGGACGGAGACCGGTGTTCACGATCGATCGGAATGACCGTTCACGATGGATCGGAACAGCTGTTCACGTTCCATCGGAATATGCAGCCATCCAAGGCTGTCTGGGGGAGTCGGACGAGATCAAGAAGCCAGGTAGGCTCGAAAACCAGCCGGTTTTCGGCCACGATCAAAGGCGGGGAGGTGCGAGTCCATTCGGGAGGATCGATGCGCACCCGGTTCAAATCCGCGTCCCCCTCCCGGATGCGGTACCGGAAGCCTGCCGCCAAGCCCTGGAAAGACTGCCTCTCCCCGGACGGCCAGAGCACAGTGACTTCTCGGGCGCGGCTGTGGCTCCCCAACCCGAAGTGCAGCTTCTTGGTGTGCTGGGAGATATACCCCGAGCCCGCCGAAAGCGACTGGGCTGACTTCCAGTCCTCGGTCTCGACGCGCACGATGGCCCCGATTGCATCGCGGTTGGATTGCGTCCCGATCAGCTCGATTACGAGAGCCTCGCGGCCTTCCGACGATTGGTTTCGCAAGGCGAGCAGCTGCGGGCCCAGGCGGCTCTTGAGGAACAGATCGGGGCGGCCGTCTCCGTCGAAGTCCGTGACGGCGAAGGCCCGGCTGTCAAGGGCCCGGTCCAAGCCGGACACGCCCGAAAAGTCCCGGTACTTGCCGCCTTGGCGCACGTAGAAAACGTTCGGCTCGTTGCCGTTCCAGCTGTAGTCTTCCCGGACGAGCTGGTTGAGGCAGTTCCAGCCGGTTTCGTATTCAGGCGCGGGCTGGGCATCGGTCGGCGAATTCGCCACCACCTGCCTCCAGAAGAAGCTGCACAAGTCCTTTTCGGCGGAGTGCGTGATCATTCCCGCCGTCACTAGCCCATCTTTGTCAGCCCGAAACCGAATTCGGGCGAATTTGACCTTTCTTGGGGCGTAACTCGTTGATTCTTCGAGACGGGTTCGTCGGAACCCGAAATGTAGTACCATAATATTAACGAAACTGTTGACTTCCCGCCCGGCGGATGCTCTACTGCGGGCATGTTCGTCTGCCGCACCCGCACTCGTGCCTGCGACGGCGGTCAGGCCTACTTCACTTTTCGCCTCGTGCGCTCCCAGCGCGTCGGCCCCAAGGTCCGCCAGCGCACCCTGCTCAACCTCGGGAGCCACTTCGCCATCGAGCGCGACGACTGGGCTCGTCTCTGCGCACGCGTCGGGCAGCTCCTGGCCACCCAGCGGTCGATCGAGCCGATCCGCTGCGCTCCGCCGGTCGAGGCTGAAGCCCAGCGCATCGCCGCCCGCCTCGTGCAGGACTCCATCCCGCTGTCCTCGCCGGACACGGCATCGGACGGCCCGCCGGCGGGCGGGCCCGACCTGCAGCGGATCGACGTCAACTCGCTGGACTTGGTGCGCCCGCGCTCGGTCGGCGTCGAGCATGTCGCGCTGTGGGCGATCGAGCAGCTCGGTCTGCTGCCGCTGCTGGAAGGGGCGGGCCTGTCCGGCCCGCAGCGCGCCGCCGTGGTCGGATCCGTCGTCAGCCGCATGGCCGCGCCAGGCTCCGAGCTGGCGTCCTGGCATTGGCTGCGCGAGCGCAGCGGGCTCGGCGAACTGCTCGGCCGCGACTTCGAAACCATGGGCCTGAGCGCGCTGTACCGCGCCTCGGACCGGCTGCTGCGGCTCCGCGAGGCGATCGAGAGCCGGCTGTTCGAGCGCGCCATGGGCCTGTTCGAGCTGGAGCCGACGGTGACGCTGTACGACCTGACCAACACCTACTTCGAGGGCACGGCGGCGGGGCAGCCGCTGGCGCGGCGGGGCCGTTCGAAGGAGAAGCGCAGCGACTGCCCGCTGCTGACCCTGGGCCTGGTGCTGGACGGGGCCGGGTTCGTGCGGCGTTCCGAGGTGCTGGCCGGCAACGTGGCCGAAAGCGGCACGCTGGCCGGCATGCTCGAGGCGCTGAAGGCGCCGCCGGAGGCAGTCGTGGTGATGGACAAGGGCATCGCGACCGAGGACAACATCGAGTGGCTGCGGGAGAAGGGGTACCGCTATCTGGTGGCGAGCCGCGAGCGGAAGCGGGAGTTCGACGCCGGCAAGGCGATCGCGATCGGCACGGCGTCGGGGCCGTCCGTGCGCGTGTACAAGACGACGGGCAAGGATGGGGAGGCGCGCCTGTACTGCGAGTCGGAGGAGCGGGCGAAGAAGGAGCGGGCGATCGTGGGGCGGGCCGGGGAGCGCCTGGAGAAGGGCCTGCGGGAACTGCACGAGGGACTGTCGCGTCCGCGCACGGTGAAACGCCTGGAGGCGGTCTGGCGGCGCATCGGGCGGCTGCAGGCAGCGCACCAGGCCGCCTCGCCGCACTACAGCATCCGCGTGGAGGCCAGCGCGCAGGCAGACAAGGCAGTGGCGGTGAGCTGGGAGCGCAAGCCGGTCGATGGATCGAAGGCGACACACCCGGGGGCGTACTGCCTGCGCACCAACATCACGGACTGGGACGAGGAGCGGATGTGGCGCACGTACGTGCTGCTGACCGACCTGGAGGCAGTGTTCCGCACGCTGAAGAGCGAGCTGGGGCTGCGGCCGATCTACCATGGCAAGGCGGAGCGGTCGGAGGGCCACCTGTTCCTGACGGTGCTGGCGTACCAGCTGGTGCAGGTGATTCGGAGGCGGCTGCGGGAGAGCGGGGAGACGGCGAGCTGGACGACGCTGCGCAAGCGGCTGGAGGGCCAGCAGCGGGTCACGGCGGTGTTCCGGCGGGAGGACGGGCGCAGCCTGCACGTGCCGATGCGGCCCCCGGGGGAGTCCGCAAGCTGATCGTCTAGTCCGCCTCGATTCACAAAAGTGCAGCAAATGTAGTACCAGAAGCCAAATTCAGTCCTCGCAACTTGCTTGTTTTAAGGCAGTTACAAAATAGGGTGACAAAGATGGGCTGCGCAAGGCGACGCGCGCGGAGGCCTGGCAGCAGGCGGTCTACGACGCACTCGGCATCGATGCGGCCCCCGGGGGAGTCCGCAAGCTGATCGTCTAGTCCGCCTCGATTCACAAAAGTGCAGCAAATGTAGTACCAGAAGCCAAATTCAGTCCTCGCAACTTGCTTGTTTTAAGGCAGTTACAAAATAGGGTGACAAAGATGGGCTAGGATCTCGGGAGTGCCATCCAAGTCAAAATCAAATCCGTCGCCCGACCACGACCAGCGGCCCATCTCCACGCCTTCCTCGCTCCCGGAGTAGTCGAAAGATCCGTCGCCGCGGTTGCGATAGAGCGAGTTGCCCTTGGTGTGACCGTGATAGTCGGAGCGCGGAACGCCCGCTTCTCTCGGCCGGAAGGCCCGGTCGCGCGACACTCGCTGGCCTGCGGCTGTCCACATGTTCGTCACGTACAGATCCAGGCGCCCGTCGCGGTCGTAGTCGAACCAAGCCGCGCTCATTCCCGGACCGACGTCTTGCAGCCCCTTTTGCTCGGCAATGTCACGGAAGCGTCCGTTTTCGTACTTGTAGAGATTGTTCCGCCCGAAGTCGTTCGCGACGTAGAGTTCCGGCCAGCCGTCTTCGTCGTAGTCGCACCAGGCGGCTGCGAAGCTATAGCGGTCGTTGTTGTCATCGAGTCCAGCCTCCTCGGTAGCGTCTCGGAAAACACCTTCTCCGTCGATGCCCAACTCGTTGCGAAAGAGAAAGTTCGGCGGCCCGTTCCGGGCATCGTGATACGGGGCCGGATAGCGGTACTGATCCTCGCTCTGGAAATACAGATACGAACAGAGATAGAGATCAACTTTGCCGTCACAGTCGTAGTCGGCTGCCGCCATTCCGGCAAAGGTTCCTTGCGGCTTGTTCTCGAACTGAAACGCGTTGTCCCGAGGCCGGTATCTGCCGGTTCCGTCGTTGAGAAACAGAAGCGGCCCGGCAGTCGTCAGCACGACCAAATCCTGAAAACCGATGTTTCGAAGGTCTAGGAACAGAGCCTGGGACGTGTCGTCGAGTAGGCCAACGCCGGCTTCGGACGTCACGTCTTCCCACGTTCCGTCCCGCTGCCGGCTGTAGAGACGGTTCGGCAGTCCGCCCGGCTGGCAAACGAAGAGCTCGTCCCATCCGTCACCGTCGATGTCGCCTACGGCGACGCCTTGGTTGCCGTAGACTCCGATGCCGGTGGCGCTATCGAGCCGCGATCTCCAGTAGGGCACGCCCTTCGTGAGTTGAGCGCGAAAGTTCGGCACCTCTCCGAAGAGCTCCGCAGTCACGTCAGCAAAGAGCGGAGCAGCCGACCGCGCCACGGTCTCGGCAAGAGGTTCGAAGCTATCGAGATACCCTCCATCCCAAGTCATCCGCCACCGGCCCGCCCGATACTCGAGACCGCTGTCCGTCTTGGACGCTACCGCGAAGCGTACGATGTCGTTCGGCAGTGCGTGGAACTCAGCCCGCCGCACCTCGCCAAGCGCCGCAATCCAGCGTGACATTCCCGCGGCAAAGCCCTCGGCACCGTCGCCGTATTCGGCTCGGAGGACCCGGCCATCGTCGACATAGCGCTCGGGCATCGGCGATGCACCGGAGATGCCCGCCGCCAGGGGAAGACCGCCGTCCTCGATGAGGGAGGACAAAATCCTCTCGATTGCCAGGCCGCGGTTCTCATCCTGGAATCTGTCGTTCGCGGCATCGACCAAAGGCCGCAAGTCGGCGCATGGCCCGGGCTGGCGGAATTGGACCGGGAACTCGTCCGTCGCGGCGAGGGGGCCCGTTTGGAACGACGATCCCGCGGCGAGGAAGGCCAAGAAGTCGCGACGCCCCAACCGGGTCGCATGTCCGGCCCTGGGGTGGAATCCGCCCTGCTCATCGGTCTGCATCGCTTCGATGTCTGGAACTCTAGACGCAACCGCGGAAGCATCTGTGCATGGAATGAGGGCCTATTGGGGCCTCGCGAAGAGCACTTGGTTCTCGAACGACTCCAGCGCCCTCGCCAAATCCCCCGGCCGTCGCAGGACGAACTCCTTGCCATCCATTGCACGGACGAGATTGCCCATGGCGCCCCGCCAGGCGTAGCGCGATGCGTCAAGGAAAGAGAAGGAGGCGCCAAGGTTGCGCACGCGCTCCAGGGTCGATCTCGGTATCCGCTTGCCGAAGTTCATTTCCCTGCCGACGAAGACGACCGCTTCGGGTGTTTCGGATTGCAGCAGTTCGGCCGACAGCAGTTCTTCGAAGAAGTTCATTTCGCTGCCTCCTAGGAGATCCGAAACATCCACGGTTTCGGGCTCCAGCCTGTCGATCACGCCGCTGAGAGACCGGAAGTCGATCACGTCGTCATAGTCCTGCTTAAGCAGCACATCCTGATCTTCAAAGCTGAAAACGACGACGGAGAACTCGTTGAAACTTGGGCTCCTCCCGAGCTGGCGCAGCGCCGCGAATAGCGGCATGACATGCAGCATCCTTGTCCTAACCACTCGGCCGCGCCGGCCTAGCACGTCCAGACTGATGAACACCTTGAGACGGCGGGGCGCATGTAGGTGAGGCCTCGCGGTGCTTCCCTCCGGGCGGAACAAATACACTCCGGCATCAACGATTTCACCAGCCTCCAGCGTCACATCGACCGCGCGGTCCCGTCGCGTGAGAGCGGCCTTGAATTGGCTCGATCCTTCGCAGGAGCGCCCCTCATCGTCTCGTATACGCCATGTCGCTCGATACTGTCCCGGACCGACGGAAACTGCGTTGCTGAAGTACAATTCGCCCTTGGTGCCTTCGGGTACCGTCTGCGTCCCTTGAAGCCGGTCGTCGAGCCAGACAGGCTCGCCAGGCGTGCCGTTCACTGGCTCCACCTCGATTTCCAGATCGAGCCCTACTGGAGCCCCCCAGAACTGCTTGGCCGGCAGGTGGAACCATAGGCCCAGGACGAAGCGATACTCGAAGTCTAGGAATGGCCCGACCCTTTCCGCCTTGCACTTGAGGATGGTGGTGGGCTCCGAAGCTGCCCGTGCCGCCCCGGTCGAGATTAGGAGGATGCACGCCAGCAGCTTGGGAAGTAACTGCATTCGAGACCGGAACTAGCAACCAGCGTAACAAGAAGAGAATCCGCCGACGCTGCTAGAATGGACGTGCGTCGGGCCGCTGAGGGTTCCCCGAAATTTGTCCTCTCGATTGCCAGCCCCTAAGGTTTGGCCGGTAGCCGAGAGCGCTTGGCAAATCCGTCTGCCCCTTCCTTGGGAGCTCACCAGCGTCAACGTGTTCCTCTTCCGGAGGCAGGACGGTTACGTGCTGCTGGATTCCGGCATTCGGTCAGACGATTCGCTGCTCTCGCTCGAAGCGGCCCTGCTGAGTCTCGGCGTAAGCTGGACTGCCATCACGGAGATCCTGGTCAGCCACCTGCATCCCGATCACATCGGTGCGGCGGCCGAGATTCGGCGGCGATCCAGCGCGCCCGTTCGAATGCCGGCACTGGAAGCGGAGTTCGTGAAGCCTCTCGGGCCGAATCGGCAGTTCTTCGCAGAAACAGCGACGTTCCTGCACCAGAATGGCGTGCCCGGTGACCACGTGGAGACAATGCGCCGGCGTGCTGCGGCGGGCAAGAGCGCCTTCGAGAGGCTCGTGGTGGACGGGAGTATCGACGAGGACGAGCGAATCGAGTTTGATGGCGGGACGCTCGAGGCGATCTCGGCACCGGGCCACTCCCCCGCCTTGCTGTGCTTCTACTGGCCCGAGCAGAGGTTCCTTTTCTCAACAGATGCGATCCTGCCGCGTGTCACGCCCAACATCGGAGTGCACTGGTTCTACCAGGGCGATCCTCTGGGCGATTACATGAGGTCGCTCGATAAGCTTGAGAAGCTGGAGACCGATACAGTCGTCCCCTCGCACGGCAGACCTTTCGAGGGGCATCGAGGATGGATCGACAACACGCGCCAGCACCACGTTAACCGCTGCGACACGATCATCGACGCGCTGGGCGACGATCCGTTGGACGCCTACAGGATCGCGGGCGCGGTCTGGGGCGAGCACCGAAGCCTGCTTGACCGGCGATTCGCCATGTCCGAGTCGCTGTCCCATCTCGAATACATGGCGCTCGAACATCGCGTCGAGAAAATCCATATCGACGGAATCGCTCACTGGAAGCGAGCGTGACAGGGAACCCCGTGACAACCTTTAAGGTGATTGCAGATGGTCCCTTGGACTCGACGGTACTCGACTTCTCGGGCTCGGAGATTCAGTTCCTTGCCTGGGAAGTGGCCGTCGAAGGCACGTCCGAGTCCGTGGACGGAATCTACACTTACGGCCACCCCCACCTCGACGGTCCGATGCTCGACCAGCTACCCGGAGTGCGCGTGATCAGCAACTACGGAGTTGGCGTGGACCACATCAATGTGCCTGACGCTGCGGCGCGCGGCATCCCCGTGGGCAACACGCCGAATATTCTCGACGGCGCAACAGCGGATACTGGCTTTGCCCTGCTGCTCGCGGCTGCGCGGCGTGTCGTTGAAGGCGACCGCTACGCCCGCTCAAGCGAATTCCTGCGATACGACCCCGGCTACATGCTGGGTCGCGAGGTGCACTCGAGCACGCTGGGCATCGTGGGCCTCGGGAACATAGGTCGACAGGTCGCTCGCCGTGCGCGCGGCTTCGAAATGCGCGTACTTTACCGGAACCGGCACCGGCGCCCGCTGGACGAGGCGGAACTTGGCGTGGAGTACGCGTCGCTCGACGAGTTGCTCGGGCGATCCGACTACGTGATGCTCACCTGCCCGCTGACGGATGAAACCATGCACCTGATCGACGCCGCGGCGCTTCGGAAGATGAAGCCCACAGCAACGCTGATCAACATCGCTCGGGGACCCGTGGTCGACACGAACGCGCTGTTCGAAGCGCTCAGGAACGGAGAGATCGAAAGCGCCGGGCTTGACGTGACCGATCCTGAGCCCTTGCCGAGAGGACACCCCCTGCTGAGCCTTGACAACGTGACGATCCTGCCGCACCTAGGAAGCGCAACGATTGAGACGCGCCGGGAAATGGCGCGAATGTCGATCGAGAATCTTCAACTGGGCCTGCGGAACGAGCCGCTGCTACACACGGTCGAGCCCTGACCTCGCGGAAGCAGATTCCCCATAGGGTCCGCACGCAATTGTTGGAGCCTCGGCCTCGTGGGGCACTTCGATACTAGATCTGTACCGTCGTCGGACGCGGAACACGCGGAGACATGGTGCAAGCTCATTCGGGCACGGGCCGCTCCGTTCCTGCCGCACCTGCCCTACAGGAGCGATTCAATCTGCTGTGCCAGGTCAGCTTCGTCCATCTGGCCGGGATGGTAGAGGCGAACCACGCCGCCACGATCCACAAGCACCAGCGTAGGTGTGGTGCTGACTCCGAACGAGATGAAGTTCCTGGCGCTGAGGGGCACCGGTACCTCCCGTAGGAGGCTGTCCTTCTCCACGTGCGCTTTCCGAATATATGCCCGCTCTGTTTCGGGTCTGGCATCCTGGCCACCCTCGACATAGCCATACAGCCGCGTCGGGGCGACGAGATGGAAGCCCCGAGGCGCGAATCGACGCTCGAGGTCATGCAGGACCGGCTTTTGAGCCCGGCAGTCCCCGCACCAGTGCGCCCAGAAGAAAAATAGCGTGACCTTATCGCGCAGATCCGTTGCCCCGAATCGGTGATCATTGAGCCATTGGCCGGTATCCAAGTCAGGCATCGGCTTGCCGGCGAGATCGAGCATCAGGAGATTCTTGTTGAGCCTCGTCTCGATCGAGGTGCCGAGGTACTTGCCGAGCTGCTCGCGCAAGAATGCGACGGCCTGTCCGCGATCATCCTTCGCGACATAGAACTTCCCCATGGTCTCGATGGCCGCGCCAAGGGCAATTGGAAAAGGAGCGTTCGGATCGCTGTCAAGCGGCCGCGTCTCGAAAATGCTCTCGCATGACTCGAGCGTCCGCTCGGAGTATTCCGCGGCCAGCTCCCAGTCCCCGCCGATCGCGCCGGCTCTTCCTACCCACGACATTGCTTCGAGCCATTCGACGCCGAGCGGCTGATCGGCCGGGCGCCTCGCATCGAAGAGAGCCTTTGCCTGCCGCGGTTGCTTGGCGAATGCCAGAGCCTTAAGTTCCTTTGTCGGTGGCGGCGCACCCGCAACAACCAGCGGAACCGAGGCCGCAGCCAATGCCAAGATCGAGATTCGCATCAATGTCATCGTCGCACCGATAGCCCCCTGAGTCCCCAGAGTATTCCATCTGCAGCTTGGGACGATCGCATGAAAGGGCGGTGCCAAGGACGGGCACGGTTACCAGGGAACGCATCCCCGATGGCAAATTGTCGCTTTCGGGCAGTTGGCAAGCGCCAATTGAATCCGGGTAAGACGCACAGCGACTTGGGCGTCGGAACATTGCGACGGGAAGGTAAGCAGATCGCGAAGCCGATCTGGCTCGCAATCCCATGGCAAATTCGGCGCTAGCAGCACATTATACGCTAGTAACGGGTATCTACCCAGGTACTCCGCAGGCACAAGCCCTGATCAGTGGGATGGCTGGGATTCCACTTTCGCCAGCAGGGCCGCCGGCCCTTGCAACAAGACCTCGATGCGGTTCAGGCCCTGCTTCCGCGCGGTCGATAGTACGCTGCGTAGCGTGGCGAAGTCTCGGGCCCCCTGCTCGGACCGGAACCCACCCGAGATCTTCATGCGCAGCTTCATCATCCGCAAATCCTGTTCGGCCTGGTTGTTCGTGAACGGCACCCGCTCGTCCCTGAGAAATCGCAACACCGACTCCCGCCTGTCCCTCAGCCGCAACGCCAGATTATGTCCCGGCCGACGCTTCTTGCGGCCCCGCCGTCCCGGCTTGGCCGGCCGCAACGGCTCCAACCCCTCGTGATACGCCAACGCCTCCCGCACCAACTTGTCGTAACGCCGCTCGATCCTCTCCAGTAGCGATCGCGGCAGCGCCACCCCCCGCTCCCGCACGATGTCCACCGCCTGCTTCGCCCGCCGCAGCAACTGCTGCATCCGCCGCGCCCAGTCTTCCCCGTCGATCTTCGCCAACGCCTCCAGTTCCCGTAAATGGTGAATGTTACACAGCGCGTGCAGCACTCCCGGCACCTTGAAATACGAGGCCCAGTGGTCATGCACCAGGATGCCTCGCAACCCCTCCAGCACGCCACCCCGCTGGCGGCTCGTCCGGTAGTGGGTCAGCTGCGCCGTGCTCAGCACGTGCAACCACTGCCCCTGGCCCGCAATCCGGAATCCCGTCTCGTCCAGATGCTTCACTCCGCTGGCGCTTACCAGCAGCTCCCGGACCCGCTCGGTCCAACTCCGCCAGACCTGCGCCGCCTTGCGGGTCATCCCCGCCAGCGTCGCCGCGCACAAGGCCACCCCGAACAGGTCCCGGAAGATCTCCGCCAGTCGATCCTCGGGCAGGAAATGGGCGTTCTGCAAGTACACCGCCATGGCCGCGATCCGCGGCCCGTACTGCACCGGCGCGGTCACGCCCTCCGGGAACGCGGCCCGCGTCAGCTGTCCGCACTGCTGGCAACGACAGCCCCAGGCCTGGTGCTCGGTCACCTCCGGCGGTGGCGGTGCGGGCAGATCATAGACCTGCCGACGCTGGGGCGCGCCCTCCACGTCGGCCGCCGCCAGGGCCGCTCCGCACTCGCGGCAACCGGACGGCAGGTGGACCTGGGTCCGGTCCGGTGTGTCGGTCTGGCTCAGCGTCGCGCCCTTGTGACCGGGCTGCCCACCCGCGCGCTTGCCGGACCGCCGCCGCTGGCTGCGCGTCCGTTGCGCTGCCGCTGGCTTGGCCGGCCCGTCGCTTGACGGTGGTTTCCCGCTGTTGCTGCTGTCGAGGCCCAATCGCCGTTGCAAGGCCTGTACTTGCTCTCGCAACGACTGCAGCTGCCTCGTCAACTCCTCATGGAGGGCCTGCAACCGGGCGTTTGCGGCCCGCAACTGCGCGTTTTCGGCCTCCAATTGCGCCAGACGCTCGTGCCAGTCCGCCGGACGTGGCTCGCGATTCGCTCGCTCCATCTTCATCCCGCTGACGCCAGTACTGCTCGTCGCGAGCCCATCGGCTTGCTCACAACGGTCCGGATGCCCACAACATTACTATTGCTAACTGGTTTCCCAGCGGAAAGTCAAGTGCTGCGGAATTCTGGCCATCACCCGAGTACGAGTGGGGGTACCTGGGTAGTTACAGTAACGGCTACAATATGTACAATCTATGGGTGAAGGGGGCTGTCGTGAATATTTCTAAAGTTATTCCTTCTTTGGTGCTTGGTGTCGTCTGTTCGGTGCTAGCTTTGCCCAGCCTTTACGGCCAGGCGGCCACCCTGAGCGGGCTGGTCAGCGACGCGACGGGATCCGTTGTTCCAGGTGCGGCGATCGCCGTCGCGAACCAGGAGAACGGTCTCCAGCGATCCGCCTTGTCCGACGGCGGCGGTCGCTACGCGTTCGCTCAGATCTTGCCAGGCACCTACACAATCGTCGCGAAAATGACAGGATTCGAAGACGTCGTCATCAAGGACGTTGTGCTCCTTGTCAATACCAGCGTGACTAGTGACGTCGTACTTGGGCAGGTGGCGACAGTCGCCGAGACGGTGGAAGTGACCGCTTCGGGCGCTCGCGTCAACACAACCGACGCTTCCGTCGGAAACGCGTTTGGGTCCAAACCGATCAGGCAGCTCCCGTTGAATGCCCGCAATCCCGCCGGCCTTCTCTCGCTTCAGGCGGGCGTTACGTTCCTGAGCGCCGATCCGCTGGACGGGCAGAAAGCGGGCGACATTCGGAACGGATCCGTGAACGGCGCGCAGAGCGATCAGTCGAACGTGACGCTCGACGGCGTCGACGTGAATGACCAGAACGGCCGAATGCCATTCACGAGCGTGCTGCGTAATACGCTGGACTCAATTCAGGAGTTCCGAGTCGTGACAACTACCGCCAACGCCGACCAAGGGCGTTCGGCAGGAGCGCAAGTCTCTCTGGTGACGAAGAGCGGCACCAACGAAATCCACGGATCGCTGTACGAGTTTCATCGCAACACCGTAACTGCGGCGAATGACTTCTTCAATAACAGGTCCGGAGTGGACCGGGCCAAGCTCATCCGCAACGTCTTCGGAGCGTCCGTCGGCGGACCCGTCAAGACGAACCGCGCCTTCTACTTCGTGAACTACGAGGGCCGCCGCGACGCCAGCGAGGGTGCTGCGGTACGCAAGGTCCCAGCCGACTCGATGCGCCAGGGATTCGTCCGCTACAGAGGGACGGACGGCTCGGTGCAGGAGCTCGATCCGGCGTTCATTCGCTCGCAGATCGACCCGCAAAAAGTGGGTCCGAGCCCGGCGGCCCTCGACTATTTCAGATCCTTCCCCACACCGAACGACACTTCGGTGGGAGACGGCCTGAACATATCCGGCTACCGCTTCACTGCCCCGACTCCTCTCCGCTGGAACACCTTGATCTCGAAAGCTGATTGGAATCTGGACAAGAACGGAGCGCACCGCATGTTCGCGCGAGGCAACTACCAGAACGACCACATCGGAGGGGTGCCCCAGTTTCCCGGCGAAATCCCCAACAGGGAGACCAACGACACCAGTCGCGGGCTGGCGTTCGGACACACCGGGCTGTTTGGGGCCAGGCTCGTCAGCAACTTCAGATACGGATTCACCGCGCAGAAAGTGGATCTGTCGGGAGCGCAGACTGACTCCAGAGTGAGTCTCGGGGACAGCTTGATCGACAACATAGTGGGGACGACCACGCCGCTGAACACCTACTTGCCAACTCAGACCGTGGCGGAGGATGTCTCGGTGACGCTCGGTCCGCATACCTTGCAGTTCGGCGGCGTGTTTCGGTCGATCCGAAACCGGCGCCTGAACTACGCGGGCAGCTATCACTTCGCCAAGCAAGCGGCTTGGGCGTTGACGGACGGCCCGTCGACATTAGACCCGTCGCTGGCAGTCGCGGCCGCGAACCCCGGCGTCTACCGGGAGACAATGGCAACCGTTCTGGGCCTCGTCAACTACTACGACGCCAACTACAACTACGATCTGGACGGCAACCCTCTAGGGCTGGGAGAGCCAGTTAGGCGCACCTTCGGCATGGAGGAACTCGAACTCTATTTCCAGGACACCTGGCGGGTCAAACCCGGCTTCACAGTCACCGCAGGCGTGCGCTGGTCTCTGATGCCCCCGGTGAGAGAAGTGAACGGAGTTCAAGTCAGCATGACGCCGTCGATCGACGAGTACATCGCCCGTCGCCTCGACCTGGCGGCGAACGGGAGGCCCACAAGGGAGGCGGGGCCGCTAGGCTTCGTGCGTGCTGACGGCCCAGGCGGCGGACCGCTCTGGGCGACGCATTCGAAGAACTTCTCCCCAAGGATCGGAATAGCGTTCTCGCCGCAGAGCCGCGACGGATTCCTTGGGAAGCTATTCGGCGGCCCAGGCAAGACGTCCATCCGAGCAGGCGCCGGCCTCTTCTACAACATCTTCGGGATGGGCATGATCCAGATGCTCGACAGGAATGCGTTCGGCCTCAGCAGCAAGGTCACGAATCAGTCCTTCACTGTGGCGAACTCGCCGCGGTTCGCCGGGCCCGGCACCATTCCGGCAGCAGGGTTGCTTCCGCCGCCTCCAGGCGGGCCCGGCACGCCGAACCCATCGGGCCTGGCTTGGAGCCAAGGGGTTGACTCGAGCGTACTGCCGCCTTACAGCATCAATCCGACCTTCTCAGTGGCTCGCGAACTCGGCGGCGGATTCGTCTTGGATGTCGGGTATGTCGGCCGGCTCAGCCGCCGACTGCTGGTCAACGACACCGCAGCTGCGCAGTACATGAATTTCAAGGATCCGGTCTCCGGCCAGTACCTGCTCGATGCGCTGCAAGAGGTCGAACTGATGATTCGGGGCGGCTGGCCGACGCAAGCCGTGCCGACAGTCGGATTCTTCGAGAACCTCTATTCCGGAGCCGCGACAGCCAATCGCACAGCCACGCAGGGAGTGTACGACGTTCTTCGCAGCAACAGTCCGGACACGGGCACGGCGATGTACTACATCGACTACGCGTGCAGTCCATTCTGCAGCGATTTAGGGGCAGGGGCGTTCATGAACCCGCAGTTCTGGAGCTTCGACGCCCTGCGGTCTTTTGGAACCGCGACGTATCATTCAATGCAAGTCTCACTGCGCAAGAGCTTCTCCAAGGGCTTCCAATTCGACCTGAACTACACGCTATCGGAATCCAAGGATCTTGTATCGGTGGGCGCGCGACGGAGCCAGGGCGAGAGGTTCGGGCAGATTCCGGGCGACACGTACTGGTCTACATTCAGCGTTATCAATTCGTGGGACCGCGAGGCGCAGCGGGCGGTGTCCGACTTCGACATGCGCCACCAAGCGAATGCGAACTGGGTGGCTGAACTGCCGTTCGGCAAGGGGAAGCCGTTCCTCGCCGACATGGGTCCGGCCGGCAACGCGCTCCTAGGGGGCTGGCAGGTAAGCGGGCTCTGGCGCTTCACGTCCGGCATGCCGCTCAGCGTGTTGAACGGGCTGGCCTGGCCGACGTGCTACTGCTACCAGCATTTCGCCGAGCCCGTGGGACCAATACCGGAACAGACCAACTCAAAGAACGCGAGCTTGGTTGGCGGCGGCACCGGGCCGAACGTGTTCAGCGACCCGCAGGCCGCCAAGGGTGCTTTCAGGCAGGTCGTGGTCGGAGGGGTCGGCGAACGGAACAACTTGCGCGGCCATGGGATCTTCTCGATCGACATGGCCATCGGAAAGCGATTCCAGATGCCGCTCGAAGGGCACAGCCTGCAGTTCCGGACAGAGGCCTTCAACCTGACGAACAGCGTCCGGTTCAACGCCGATGCGTGGGAGACTCTCTCGTTCACGTTTCCAGGAAGCTTCGGCAACTATTCCCAGATGATGATTCCCCCAAGGGTCCTGCAATTCGGCCTGCGGTACGAGTTTTAGCGCCAGGATCGTCGGCGGCCAAAGGGCACCATCCAAACTGTCCGGTCAATGGCGTCTGCCGGTCTCTGGATTGCCGGCCCGCAAGGGCATTGCTCCGTGATTGCGGAAATCGCGAGTACTCGTCACGTCATGGCGCTATGGAAGTCGCAGACGAGGTGACGGTCGGCGCTCGGGTGTTCCGGGACCAGAACCATCTCGTTGCCCGGACCCGGCGCGGACCGCGGCCATAGCGATTCGGGCGCAATCGATTCCGGGCCGCAACGGCCTGAGACCGCCCGCGACCGCATCCTGATCACAGCTGGGAACCGAGTGTGCCTTTCGATAGCGCGATCGAATTCGTCAGCAAGTCGGTGCCTGCGATATCGACTAGTAGGTTGTATCATTTAGGTTTTCGGATATAAGATCTTCAGTTCAGTCCGAGCGTCGCGAGTGGTGAACTGCCAATTGACCGTGATATCCCGGTTGTTCCGATCCTGCTCCCACACCCGCATCTGCGAGCGCACGGTGGCAAGATTTGGAATCCGTCGGTTGAGGCATTAGCCGCACACGGCGCTCAACTCGATCTCGGCGATGTTGAGCCAGCTACCGTGCCTGGAAGTGGAGTGGTCTCGAGCCGCTCGGCCAGCGCCCGGGCCTCCTCCGGCGAGTAGGCGGCGGACAGCGACTCGATCCCGGGCGTGTTGAGGTTGTCCAAGCCAAAGCACGACCCGCTCCGCCTGCCGGTAGCGTTCTAAGAGCATGCCGCGGATCTACGGGGCCCAGTCCTTGCGGGTGCCCCGCTCGCTCGCCGCGAGGTGGCGCCGACCGGTCCGCGGCTCCACTTCCAGGAAGATCTGTGACACGCCCTGGCACACTTATTCGTGCCCCCAGAGTTCCGGCTGGCCGGTCCGAACATGCAGCTTCTCGCACGCCTCGCCGATCAGTTTCTTGTTGGTCTCGTCCATGCAGGCCAAGGGTTGGCGAGCCTATTACGGCCGGGCGTAAACCGCCAGCACGTCCTCCATGCAGGCCACTAACACCGCGCTGCCGCGCGTCGGGTTCCGCCAGTACTTCTTCAAAGGCTTGAGTTCGTTTTTCTTTGGGTCCGCTGGACGGTCATCGGCGAGACGCTCGGTGCCAGGCCCAGGTCCACGGCCTCTTCCGCCAGCAGGCGGACCGTCCAGCGGCGCCGCCCGGAGGGTACCTGCGAGCAAGCCAGCGCAATCCGACGAGCCTCGAACGCGCCGTCGAACGTCACGGCCCGCGGCTTGCGCTGCCGCGCTTCGCGCCGCAGCGCTGACAAACACCTTGCTCGATGTCTTACCGCTTCGCGTCAGGGCCAGCAGTTCCTCCCGCTCTGCAGCCTCAAGCGTGACCCGATACCTTGGTGCCATGGAAACCCTTCGTAGTCTCCATAATTCTACCTAAAATACGAATATTTATATGATACAAGATTCTCGCTCGAGTAGTCTTCGCCGTCCGACCAGTCGAAGGATCCGCCCCACTAGATCAAGCAGCTGAGTGTCCGGAATCTACGAGCGTCTGGTTGGCGAATCGTGAAATCCCTACGAGCCGTAAGCTGTGTGCTGCTCGATGCTCGCGAATTGCTTTGCACCGTCTGCTTGATCTCGTCCGCGGATCCTGCACCGCCCGCTTCTCGCCGCGCTTGGCATCGGATCTTGCGGCGAGATCCCAGCGCAAGCGCACGCTGGCGTTCCGCGATCTCAGCGCTGGCTTGCGCGAGTTTGGATTCCGGGATCGCTTAGGTAGAGGTCTTGCCGTTCATTCTGTTTGGGAGAAGCCACCAGCGGGGACCATGAAGCGGATGCTCCGAGGCTGTACAGGGGCAATTCGGTTTGCCGGCGTTGGGGTTGCACGGCACGAGCGAGCCGCGGCGCAAGTCGCCGTTGGCCAGCATCGCCGCTTGGCCAGCATCACTTGGATCGCAGTCAGAAAGACCATGGTCCATCCCACGCGACCGGCAGGCGGAAGCCGGGCCGATTGATCGGAGTCGAGGCACCACACACCACGGTCCGATTTCGGAGTTCGACCTTACAGCCTGATTGCTCGCGGAATAGCGGTCGAGACGCGACCGGTGAGAAGGCTTGGTTGAGCGAACGTCCGGACCTGCCGCGGAATCCCAGCAGACCGCCGCAACTGCCGCTCTCCGCCTGGGGCCAGCGACTCGCAATCGGGTTCCTTCCCCAAGCTCCGCCACGATGGTCAGACTGTGCGAACGCCTCAATTTCCCCCTGATACGCCCAGCCGGGCGCCGGGAACACGTCAAGCCACCTGTCTCTCGCACTCCGCTGCAGCAACGAAGGAAGGGGCGAGGGCGCATGCCCTCGCCCCTTCGGTCGTCGGTTTAGAAGCTGCTGCCCCAGTTGTAATTCAGCCGCATGTAGTAGTACCCGCCGTTGAACCCGTACGGCGTGGACTGCGGGTAGAGGTTGCCGGACCCCCTGAACGCACCGGGGTTGGTCTCAGGGTAGTTATTGAAGATGTTCTGGCCACCTCCGGATATGGAGAACGATTCGGTCAGCTTGAACGTGGCTTCAAGGTCGACCAAGTACTCGCCAGGGTAGTTCAAGCCATCTTCCTTGTCGAAGAAATCGCCCCAGTAGTTCAGGCGGGCAAGAATGCGGAACCTTCCGGCATTCTGCCGCACTGTGAAGTTCCAGCGAGTCTCCGGGAACGCGTTCTCGAAGAGATTGATCCGCGCGTCGTTAAACGTTTCCGGATCAAAGTCGGTCACGCTGGTCTTGGTGTGGTTCAGCAGAACGCTGAAGATCGTGTCGCCTTGGAGCAGGACGGGAGCGTACGTGGCGATGATATCGATGCCTTGCGTCGTAGTGCCCACCTGATTCGTGAAGAACCGGAACGTGCCGAGATTCGATGCGTCCGAGATGCCCTCCGCGACGAGCTGGTCTACCTGATCGGGCCGTAGCGAGTAGCTCTTGGACAGGGAAAGCCTGTCGGACATGTCAATGCGGAAGTAGTCGGTCGTGAAACTGAACTGCCCTTTCTCAATCACGGCGCCGGCGGTGTAGTTCCGCGACTTCTCAGGCTGCAGTGGAAGGCCGCCGACCAACTGGGCCACCGCCGAAGTGGACGGAATCACGCCCTCGTTGATGAGGTCTCCGATGTCCGGCTGGAAGATGGTCGACACGTTAAATGCGTTCTGCTGTCCGGGCGTGGGCGCGCGGAAGCCGCTGCTGGCTCCAGCGCGGAGGGAGAAATTCTCGCTGACTTCGCCGCGTGCCGCGAACTTGTAGTTGATCGTCGAGCCGAAGTCGTTGAACCTCTCGGCCCGCACGGCACCAGCTACCGTGTACGGGTCGTCCGGACCGCCGATCTCGATGTCTCCGTACACAGCCATGTTCCGTCGGTCCCAAGTGCCGACCGCGATGGGCCCGAATCCGGAGAAACCGTTCGAGGCAGCAGTGAAGCCCTGCGGCGCAAGCGGGCCGAACTGCCACGAGGCGGGTTCGCCGCCGCCGATCTCGAACTCCTCGTTTCGCCATTCCACGCCGGTTGCGATGTGGACGTTGTCGGAAGCCGAGTAGCCCAGATCGAAATTGAAGTTCGTCTCCGTTTGCCCGTAGCTGCCGGGATCGAACTCCGTGGGCGAGTCCGGACCCATCGAGGCATTCACCGTGTTGTAGATGAAGAAGTCCACGAAGTTCTGGCCGAGACTGAAGCTGGCGTCCCAAGTGACACTCGTTCCGAGCAGGCCGCGAACGCCCGCGACAATCGATGAGTCTTGGACGTCCCCGCCGAACTGCGGAGTGAAACCGCCCGGCCTGCCGTTCGGGGCGCCAGCGAATGGCTGGTGGAACGTGAAGCAGTTCGGATCGCCCAGTACCGTGTCGAAGTTATCCTGATCGAGGATGCGGCCGGCGTTCACCCGCACTGTCGGGCACCCGGCAGAGCCATCCAGAATCCCGTCGTTGGCGTCGATGAGATCGCCCACGAGCAGGGTGTTGCCCCCGTCGCCGCTGAAAACGCCCCCGCGAGTGTGCGGGTTGCGAAAGTAGAAGCCGCCATCGACATGCTTGGTTGCGTAGTTCGTGTGCGCGTAGACCTGCGTCGCACCTTGGATGTATTTTCCGAAGTTGCCGAAGAACTTGACGTCATCGTCGACCCGGGGCAGGCCCCAGATCTGGGCGGTCGGGCTTCGTACGTGGGTATTTCCGTTAGCAATCAGCTGCGAGGCGTCGTAGCGCTGGACGGCGCGGTTCGTGGGCTCGGAGTTGCCGTACTCGAGGCTGAGGTTGGCGAAGCCTCCCTGCCCGAGCGGCAAGCCGACATTCCCAGCGAACGTAATGTTCTGCCCGTCACCCGCTCCGAAGCCGCCAGCTACCACTTGCAAGCTGCCTCCCGATGGAGAATCCTTCAGCACGAAGTTCATCGCGCCCGCGATTGCGTCCGAACCGTACTGAGCCGACGCGCCGTCGCGCAGGACTTCTGCCTGCTTGATCGCGATCGTCGGGATGGGCGCTAGGTCGGGGCCTTGGGCACCGTCCGTGGGACCAATCGAAACCCAGTGGATGACCGCAGCGCGGTGGCGGCGTTTCCCGTTCACAAGCAGGAGCGTGTGGTCGGGGGCAAGATTGCGTAAGCTCGCCGGCCGGACAATGGTGCCGGCGTCGCTGATCGGATTCGCGCTGACATTGAACGACGGCACGGTGTTGCGGAGCTGGTTTACAACATCCGGATCCCCCTGCTCTGCGAAGTCCGAGGCCGAAACGATATCAACAGGCACGGCCGACTCCAGCACAGCCCGTCCCTCGGCTCGACTGCCAATGACGACGATCTGCTCGGTAACGGTGGCCAGAGCCAGGGAAATCCTCGCATCCCCTGACGCTTCCAGCCATGTGATCTCTGCCGGTGCCAAGCCCGGCGCAAACGCGATCACAGAGTGAGGTCCCGCGCCGAGCCCGCAGAATGTTGCAACTCCGAGGTCGTCGGTCGGCTGCTCGTCGGCCCCGATCGCGACGGTGGCATTCTGGACGGATGCACCACTCGGGTCAAGAACCGTGACGTTGAGACAATCCTGGGCGATCGCGGGCTGGACCACTAAAAGCAGCCCAATCACGATTCCCGAAATGATCGCGACACGCGAGGCGTCGCATCTGTTTGATTTGCTAGGCTTCCGCTCCAGCCAACGGCCAAGAATGTTGCCATCCATCCTATTTTTCCTTCCAATGCTCCTGCAATCGATCTTTCCGGTTTTGCGCGGACACTCCGAATCGGTGAATAGCCAGTATGGCAATTCCCTACACTGGAGGCACTATATCACAGACTGATTTGGGATGTAGGCACATCCGCTTGTGCTATTCGGTCTCGACTAGCGAATTGCCCGTCAATCTTGGATCGTCGGCTGTCTCGATGCCGCCTCCGCGCGGCGACGTCGCCGCAACGTCGCGGCGCGAACCGCGGTGCGGGGGCTGAAGCATTGCCCGCGCAAGGCGCTCAACTCGGTCGCAATGCTCAGCCGAATTCCGCCGCCGGGCGGGTAGCGGATCCCGCAGCAGCACGCCAGGCCGCGGACCTCCTGGCAGCAATTCGCAAAACCCGAGATACAGGTGGGCTGTTGGCATCTCAGCGGGCGTTCGTCGGCGCCGCAGAGAGGTTGTGAGGGCACCAGCAGGGCATCGGTCGTTGCGAGGGGCACATCGCGGGGCGGCTCGGTGGGCCTCGCTAGCGGTTGCGAGACCCACGGGGCAGACCCCGACTGCAGGCTGCCCCACGAGCCCGGCGCTCGCCGCTGGATGCTCCATCGATTCCATCAACGTACCGGCGAGGGACCGTCCCGCACTGGGCGTTGGCCCAGCAGCCTCATCAGCAACGCGGTCCAGTTCGGGAACCAGAACTCCTCCGCAAACACGCTGAGTTTGTTGAAGAAGCGGCGGCGCGTGCCGGCTCGGTCGCGGCATTGCCGCCACAAGCCCTGCAGGCAGTCCAGCAGCGTGTGCAGCGTGAAGGCGAGCAGGTTCAGCGTGGCGAGCAGATTGGCCAAGCCGTTGCTGCCGTGCCCGAAGTTCCGCTTGAGGTTGTAGCCATGCCGCGCCAGGCAATTGAATGTCTCGTTCTCGATCTTCCAGCGAGCTCTTGCGAGCCGTGCGATCGCGGTCACGTTGTCGGCCGTGACCTCTAGGCTGGTGAAGAAGGTGTTGTAGTAGGTGCGCTCACCGTGGCGCTGGATCTGGAACTCGATCCAGGTCCCGCGCACCGCATCGTCGCCGTCGCGGACGGGCAGGCCGTGCATCCAGCGATAGCGGTGCTGCTCGACCTGGCGTTTGTGGTTGCGGGTGCGGATCCAGCCGGTGGAGTGGGTGAAGTCGTCGTGGATGAGTTCGTATAAGCGCTTGTGAGAGCTGGGCTTGCAGATGAAGAGGAAGTCGGTTTCGAGGTTGCGGACGAGTTGGCAGAGGGGCTGGCAGCAGTACAGGTCGTCGCCGAGGAAGATGGGCCGGAAGGGGCGCAGTTGGTCGCTGTAGGCGGGCAGCCAGCGCTTGGCGGCGTTGCGTTCGCAGTCCTGCTTGCGGTCGGCGTCGGAGCGGCCGTCGTGGGGGTTGTGCCGGGGCTGGACGAAGTGAGGCATCAGGGGCAGGGCGCGGTTGTGGCCGTCGGCGACGACGGTGGCTGCGAGCATGGTGTGGAAGTACTGCATGGTTTGGTGCTTGCCGACATGGCGGGTCGAGCACTGTGCGCAGCGGATCGAATCGGAGCAATGAAATTGGATGCCGTCGAGAGCGATGGCGAGGCGGCCGTCGAGGCGCCGGAAGGGGTCGAGGGCACCGTTGTCGCGGGCGGTTTGCAGGCAGTCGGCAAACAGGGGGGCGAAGTGGTCGGGATCGTGTCCATCCAGGAGATTCCGGATGTGGTTGTCACTGGGAATGGCCTCGACCCCGAACAGGGACTGGCAATTGGAGCGAGCGGACTCCAGTTCCATGCGGCGCTGGAAGTCGAGGAAGGAGGGGGACTGGAGGAAGAAGGTGGCGAAAGCGCAGGAGGCGGCGTCGGCGAGGCTGTAGCGCTGGTTGGCGCCGGTGCGGGGATCGGGCAAGGCGGAGGCGATCTGGCGGAATCTGTTGAGGAGGGACTCAAGGACGGGAACGGAGGCCACACTATATGTTTGAAAGCGGTGTCCGAAAAGTCAAGTCCCCCAGAAGCTGGTCCCTCATTCCGGAAGCTGCGGAGGCAAAAAACCCAAAATAGGCGGCAATTTAGAATTGCTGACCTCCTGGAAGCCAGAGGCCTGCTACCGCAACTCGACTTCGTAAGATCCTGGGGTTCTCGAGTCCCGTGTGAGCAAGCCCAAACAGCCAATGAGCGTCAGCAGCATCAACGGTATTCAGGGCGCCAGTTCCCAAGGCGCAACACAATCGCACGACTCCGGCATGCCGCCAGCCCGTCGAGAACTCGGCTTCAAGGCATGATTCCGAGTCGCACGAAGTCTCGCTTTGAGAGCCGGGGCCGGCCTCGCCCGAGTGGCACCGGGTTCGGCAGCGCCCCCAATCAGCCGCTCTTGCCCACAGGCCATCGGCAACTGCCCCGAATACGGGCGCGCTCGACGGTCGGCATTCGATCCAGCCGATCGATGATGGTGGCTATTGAACGGGACTTCGTAGAATGGGAAATTCAGCGGTCAGGCGCCGCAGATAGCTCAGGATGCCTCCGAACTGGAATCGCATAGGACTAGCAGCCGCGAGAGCAGGTTCCGTGCATTGTGGAGCGACCATGGCGATTGCGGCATTCCTGATCGCCCATCTTGTTCCGGGCGCGTTCCTAGGAGACCTGCGAGCCCAGTTCGACGCTAACCTCGGCCGTATCGTTGGCCAGGTGACCGGTCCGGACGGCCGGGTCATACCCGAAGCAGAAGTCGTCGTCGTAGCAACCGGCAGCGGCGCGCAGCGGTCTGTACGTAGCGACAGCGTCGGCCGATTCCAGGTCGGCTCGTTGCGCCCTGGGGAATATGCCGTAACGGCGACCACTGTGGACTTCGCGCCGGCGACTGCGGACAAGATCGTCGTCAGTGTCGGGGGCGCAGTTCGTGTCGATCTGGAACTGGACCTGGAGCGCAAGTTCACTGAGATCGAAGTCACGGCGGCCATGATCGACGCGATGCTCCCCACTTCGAGCAACGTGGTTGGCAGCAAGGTATTCAACGACCTCCCTATCAATGGGCGGCGATTTCACGATTTCGCCCTTCTAACGCCGGGCGTCCAGGTCTCGCGTGCCGCCGGGCACTTGTCGTTCGGAGCCCAGAGGGGAATCTACACGAACGTCACCGTTGACGGAACGGACTACAACCAAGCGTTCTTCGGAGGGATTCAGGGAGGCGAGCGCGCCGGAGCGGCGATGACGGTGCCGCAGAGCTCGATTCAGGAGTTCCAAGCCGTGACGTCCGGCTTCACTGCCGAATACGGTCGCACAACGTCCGGCGTTGTCAATGTCTCTACCAAGTCCGGGAGTAACGACCTGCACGGCGACGCATTCTTCCAAATCCGTCATCCGCGCCTCGGCCTGACGGATCCCTTCGGTGCCAAGGTGCTCGAGGACCTGCGGCAGTTCGGAGGAGCCGCCGGGGGTGCGTTCAAGCGAGACGTGGCGTTCTGGTTCTTCGCCATCGAGCGGCAGCAGAGCGCTAGCCCGCGCTACGTTGAGTTTCCCCTGCTGGATGTTGCCGACCGGAGCCGTGGTCCAGAGGCGTATGACTATTTCCAGAGCCTCGAGGAACCCTTCGAATCGACGAACGACGCTGTCGCGCTGACGCCTCGCGCGGACTACCAGTTCCGCGACGGGAGCCAGTTCATGGTCCGCTACAACTACAGCTACGGCGAGGGAGTGAACGCCATTAGCATTGGGGATCCGAAGCACCCTCGCACGGTAAAGGCGCTCAGCAACAACGGGACCGAACAGGACTCAGTTCACTTCCTGACTGGCCAGCTAACGAGCCTACTGACCCCGAATCTCGTCAACCAGCTGCGTTTGACCGTGACGAGGGAGCAACGGCCCCGAGCAGGCAATTCGGAGCGGCCGGGCGTGTCAACGGCTCTAGGAGACTTCGGCACCAGATCCTATCTGCCCACCATCGAGACGGATGTTCGCCCGCTGGTCAACAACAGCTTGATCCTGCATGCGGGATCGCACGACATCAAGGTTGGAGGCGAATTCGATCGAATTTGGATCGACGATGTCTTCGGGTACAACCAGTACGGAAGCTTCCTGCTGTTCACGTCGGATCCCGACGAGATCCTTGACATCCTGACGCCGGGCGGCAGGATCGCCAACCGCTTCGACGCTCCGGGCCTCTACTTCCGGCAGATGGGCAACACGATCGGAACACAATCGCTAGGCCACGGCGCGCTTTACGTCCAGGATTCGTGGAAGGCGGCGCCGGGGCTGACGCTAGACCTAGGATTCCGCTGGGAAGGTCAGTTCAACCAAGCACCGTTGCTGGGTAACGACTTGCTCGTTGACCGCGTGCGCGCTGCCGATTTTCCGGTCGGCTCCCTGGATCCGACTTTCATTCCCGACTCGACGCGCCAGTGGATGCCACGCGTGGGGTTCGCCTACAGCCCGCCCAAGCTGTCTGGCCGCTTTGTGTTGCGCGGAAGCGCCGGGGTCTTTTACGCGGTCACGCCGCCAGTGTTCTTGAACGCGGCGACCAAGGCCTTCCGCGATCCTCCATTCAACATATCCGTAACCCTGCCGACGTCCCAGGGGACAGTCTACCGGCAGTTCCAAGCGGCGGGCATCGATCTCAACCAGTATTCGCTGGCGGATCTGCCGATCTTCTCAAGGGAAGATGTCGCTACCGTGCTAGACGGCGACCCCTTCTTCGGAGCTGCGCCGACTATCGCTCATAGCGAATTCAGGAATCCGCGCTCTGTAAAGTACAGCCTCGCCGCGGAGTACGGACTGACCGGGAGGATGGTCGCGGGCCTGGAATGGATGCGCCATCAAACATCGTCTCTTCACGGCCAGCGCGACTTCAACCTGCCGGTGTCCGTGGTACGTCCGGACGACCCCGCGCAAATCCCCTTCTACGACGCTGGAATGCGGCCTGCGCAGCGACTCGGCCCTGTATTTGGCATCGAGTCCATCGGACGCGCCAACTACCATGGCGTCACCGCCAACTGGAAGTATCGGGGGGATCGGATGCAACTGGTTGCGCACTACACCTACGCACGCGCCTATTCCAGCGACATCAACGAAGGCTATTTCTGGGGCCCCCTGTACACCGACCAAGCACGGCCCGAAGACGCGTACGGTCCGTCGGACTTGGACTTGCGACACCAGCTCACCGCTCACGCGGTTCTCCGGATCCCCGGGGGCTTGACGTGGTCAGCGATCCTTAGAGCCGCAAGCGGTCCCCCGCTCAGCCCTGTGGCAGGGAGTGACTTGAACGGTGACCAACTCGCTTCCGACCGCGCCTTGGAAGCACCCGGGCGCTACTTCGGCCGCAATGGCTTCCGCAATCGGGGAATGCGCAATGTCGACATGCGCCTGCTGCGGCAGTTTGCCGTCTCGGACAGATCCCGCCTCGAACTGTCGGTTGAACTGTTTAATGCGCTGAATTTCGACAACGTCGAGTTCGGCATGTTCAACAGGATCTACGGGCCAGGCCTCGACCTCTCCACTGGTAGTCCGATCGGGCCCGACCCTTCCTTCCTCCGCCTCCGAGCGGATGACGGCAGCTACGACCGGAACAACGCCCAAGTATTCGGCGCGGGCCCGTTTCAAGTGCAATTGGGGGTTCGATTCTACTTCTGAGACGCGAAAATGCCGCCTTTCGATTCGCTAGTAAGCGAGCAGCTATGCAAATCGATGGTGCTTCGCGCCGGGGAACAGGTGTTGGGGGTGTCACAGGGGCGGCATTTTCAGGGATGTCCACCAGCAGGAATCATGACGCGGGCGCCACGGCATTCCTGCGCTCCTAGTGGTCTCTCGGCGGGCAACGGGCGCACGGACATCACGAGGAGTTGTCGTGCCGTCACACGCATTGCGAACCAAGGCTCCAAACGTGCCAGGGTGTCGGTTCCCCCGCGCACTCCTCTCGTTCCGGACCATCGCTGCCTCGACTCGACTCTGGAACCTCCCCCAGCTAAGAACTCTGCCTCTTCCGCAGCGGGACTTTTGAGAGTTAGACCCCTAGCACTCTCGCAGGCCGGAGCGGAGTCCGCCATTCAGGGCAATGGCGGACTGTCCGACCTGGAACAAACGGTGTTCCGTAGTTGCTCGCATATGGGCCATTCCAGCGAGGACAGGGCAGTTTGACCGGCTTGATCGAGGCCGCTCAAACACGGAAATGTATTGTCCAGAAGGATAAGCAACAAGCAAGACCACGGCAAGTACGCCGCCCCAGTCCCCGTGCCGGGCACAACAGGCCGGCAATACCGATCATTGGAGAACGCGGCAATTGAAGAGGCGCTCCCTAGAGTCAGAGCTAGAGGGGTGATTCCGGCCACACTCTTTCATTCCGCCTCGATCGGCGAAAACCCTGCGATCCGCGAATTGTCCCGACGATTGTCCCGGGCCGGAGACGTGGCGCGCTCACCGCTGCCCTTGCAGCAAGTGAGATCCGAACCAGTCTGCCGCCCACGAACCGATGTCAGGCGGATCGTCCGCGCCGCTAAAGCCCGGCCCGTGACCGGCACCTCGAACCCGGATCAGCTTCGATGCAACTCCGGACTGCGACAGCTTCTCGGCGAATTGAACGGAGAGTTCGTAGGGCACAACGTCGTCCTTGTCTCCGTGGATGAGCAGGACAGGGGGATCGTCGGAAGTGATGTGAGTGACCGGCGATGCATCGCGAGCGATCCGCATCTCCATCGATCTAGGATCATCTCCCTGACGGAGCCGGGCTCCGAGAAGCAGCGAAGAGGCACCGGTTCCAGACAGACCAGCACTGAAATCCGACGGCGTGGCCCGAGCGACCACACACTGCACCTTGGCGCTGACCCGATCGATCTCGCTCTCCGCTTCGGCATCGCCTTCGCCGTCCAGTACGCCAAGCATGCTGACCAAATGCCCGCCAGATGAGCCTCCTATGGCACCGATCCTGCCCGGATCGATTCCGTAACGGCCGGCGTGAAAGCGGATGAAGCGCACAGCTCGTTGAACATCCTCAAGAGGTGCTGGGTAGCGGAACCGGGGTGTGGCACGGTGATTCACCGTGAACACGGTGTAGCCTCTCTCGACCAAGGGCAAAGCCTCGATCCGGACATGGCCGGCTTCCTTGAGCGGACGCGCATCCAAGCTCAGCGGGGCCGACCAACCACTGCCGGATACGTGAATCAAGCCAATTCCGTTAGGATTTTCCGGCCTGTGAACATCCAACAACAGGGCTAGGCCCGAGTACATCCCGAAGACGACATTTCGCTCGACACGCAGCTGCGCGTCAAGGGGGTACGCGGCTTGCGTGGTTGCTGTGAAGATTGCTATTGCTAGCCAGATGTGCATGGAGGGTTGCTCTCAGTGCCAGATTGTACAGCGTGCGAATGGCGGACAAATCCGGCTAGCGGTAGTTTACTGCGAAAAAATCAAATGCAACTGTAATACATTGATTACACAAGAGTTGCTTGGCGCCGTTCCGTATTACCCAACGGCGTCGTCAACTAGCTCGTCAATGCCGAGTTCCTCCGCCAGTCGCTGCTGCGCCAGGCTGCGCTTCGGTGCCACCGTGGCCACGCGGGGCGGCCCTTTCTCTCCCTGGCGCGGGTACAGCAACTCGAACTGCTGGATCTGACCCAGCTCCCGCTTCAATCCTTCCGCCGTCAGCCCGGGCCAGGCTCGCTCGGCCCGCTTGCTCGCTTCCTGCAGCAGCGACACCCCCAGCATGCAGTAGAAGGCATGCACCCGGATCTTGCTGTCGGTCCAGTGATGCATCGCCCCCCAGCCCAGCCACCCGCCTCCCTTCAGCCCCCGGAACACCTGCTCGACGCCCTCCTGCCGCGCATACGCCTGCACCACCTCCGCCGCGCTCCACTCCAGCCGGTTCGTCACCAGCGTCGTCCGCCCGAACCGCTCCGCGCACAGGCCCAGCCCCGCCGCCCCGTCCGCCGAGAACGTCAGCTGCCAGCCCTCCCCCTCCCGCCGCAGCTCGTAGCTCAGCGCCTCCGACACCCGGTTCGGCTCCAGCCAGCGCTCGATCCGCCCCCGCAGCCCCTGCTCGGTGTGCCGCGTGCCCGGCCGAGCCGCTTCCCGCGCCAGCCCCTGCAGCCGCTTCGTCGCCTGCGCCAGCGACGCGCTCCAGCTGTGCAGCTGCTCCGCCGCGAAGTTCGCCGAGTGCCGCACCACGCACAGCCGTTCCGCCCCGTGCACGAACGCCCGCTCGGCCCCCGCCCGCACCCCGCCTGCCTCCCCGCCCACCGCTTCGAGCTCCTCCGCCGGCCGCCGGCGCAACGGATCCGGCGCTTGGTTCCACGGCAGCGCCGCCACCCAGCCCAGCCCCTGCCGCTCCAGCTCCAGCGTGTTCGCCAGCGCCGCCGAGCCCTTGTCCATCACCAGCGTCACCGACTCGCGCGCGATCCCCGCCCCGTCCAGCAGCCGCGTGATGCGCTCCAGGGCCGCGGGCAGTTCCCCGCTGTCGCTGACGTCGCCCCGGTAGACGTGGTGGCACAGGCCGAGGCCGTGCTCGGCGTCCAGGGCGTAGCTGAGGCCGACCTGGCGCAGGTCGTTGCGTTTCTGCTTGTTGCGGCCGCGCGCGGCGAGGCTGCTGCGCTCGTTGGTCGTGGCGATCCAGGTGTGGAAGTTGGTCGTGTCGTAGGCCAGCACGCGCCGGCCGGCGAGGCCGTGGTCGCGGAAGGCGCAGAGCAGGGCGGCCTGGGCGCGCTCGAGGTCGTCGGCGGCGGGATGGAGATCCTCTTCGCTGTCCACGGCGATGGCGTCGAAGTGGTCCCAGAAGGCCTGGGAGGTGAAGCGCTTGGGGGAGAAGCCCCAGAGGCGGCGCAGGACGGTGCGCTGGTACCAGTCGGCGACAGCGGTCTTGGGGCCGGGGTCGCAGATGCGGTGGATGGCGGCGAGGAGGAGGTAGTGGGGGATGGAGGGACCCTTGCGGGGAGCGGGCCAGACGGAGAGCAAGGCATCGAAGGCGCCGGAGCGGAGGGCGACCTGCCAGAGAGCGCCGGGGAGGCCGAGGTCGAGGGCGGTGGCATCGAGCGGGACGGGGGCGGAGCGGGAGCGGACGATGTCGGCGACGCGGTCGGCGGTGCCGAGATAGGTTTGATGGACGATGCGAGGCTTGCCGTTGACCCGCTGGGAGGTCACGACCCAGTAGTAGGACTTGTTGCCGCTCTTCTTGGCCACGATGGACGCCATACAGAGTAATACTAGAACACAAGTGAAGGGGAAGTCAAGAAGGAAAAGGAATAAACATAGCCAATAAGGCCCAGGCAATCTAGAAACTAGATGGGTAATACAGAATTGAACGGCGACCCAACAGCTAACCTGCTGAATCGAAATGGCTTAACGGACTGGCCAGCCGTGACCAATTCCAGAAACAGTAAACTACCGCTAGGGGCACTGGTCTCGTGGCGGGTCCGGCAGGCTGGTGACTAGCCGGCGCTGCCCACTGGATTACCAAGCGGCCACGCTTCCGTCCTCGTGCCAGACCCGGCTCATCGGCTTGGTTCCCCGGAAGGGGTGCCTAGCCAGCGCCGCCTCGTCGACTTCGAAGCCCAGGCCCGGCTTGTCCGGAAGCGGGAAGTAGCCGTCAACCATCCGCATGGCGGGGAAACCCAGCCAGTCTTCCCAAAGCCGTTCCTTGAAGGTGGGCTCCACGCCCGAGCAAATCTCCTGAACTAGGAAGTTTGGCATCGCCGCGTCCACATGCAACGTCGCGATTCCGCCAATGGGTCCTTCGCAAGCGTGCGGCGCCATGTAGCATCCCGACGCCTCAGCCATTGCGCCGACCTTCCACAGGGCGGTAACTCCTCCCACGTGGTTGATGTCGCATTGCAGGATGTCGACAGTGCCGTCTTCGAGCAGCTGCTGCGTGGAATAGTGCGCCACCAGACGCTCCCCTGTCGCGATCGGAGTGGTGGTTCGCCTCGCGATGCGTGCCATGGCCTTGTAGTTCTCTGGCGGGCACGGCTCCTCGACGAACATGAGATGCAACGGCTCGATTTCCTTGCAGATGATCGACGCTACCGTTGGGCTCGTCTTGGCATGAAAGTCAACGCCGATGTCAATGCTGTCGCCGAGGCCCTCGCGGAGCATCTGGATTCGTTTCACAGCGGCGCTGATCTTCGCGTTCGTCTCGATCCACTCGTAGTAGCCCGGGATTCCGCTCTTGAACGCCGTGATGCCGAGTTCCTGGGCGGATTCCCGGAGGGCCGCCAGTTCCTCCAGAGTGCTGGCCCTCGCGTGGTAGTAGCCTCGCACTCCGCGGGAATCGACCGGTCCTCCTAAGAGGCGGTAGACGGGCTGGCCAAGCACCTTGCCCCGAATGTCCCACAACGCTTGATCGATTCCGGCGATAGCCGAGCCTAGGATTGGTCCCGCGCGGTAGAAGGCATGTACGTACATGCCCTGCCAGATGTGCTCGACGCGCATCGGATCCTGGCCGATGTAGAACTCCTTGAGATCGTCAATGGCCTGCAGGACGGCGCCGGCTTTGCCCTCGAGCGTGGCTTCGCCCCAGCCGACAACACCCTGGTCGGTCTCGAGCTTGACGAACACGTAGGGCCGATCCGAGTCTTCCTCCCATGTAACTCCAAACGTCTTCGCACCCGTGATCCGAATCCGTCCGGGCGCCTCGGCCAAAGCCGGCGCCAGCGCGGGCCGGCAGGCGCAACCCGAGATGAGCGCGCCGCCCTTGGACCCGTGCGCCGTCGCAGCCGATGCGCCCGCCATCAGCGCCCCTCCGAAGAACTGGCGTCTGTTCATACGGCGTACTCCCGCAGAGCGCCCTCGTCGATCTCTACGCCGAGTCCTGGACCCTTCGGCAATTCGAAAAACCCGTCAGCGACTTTCGGCAGTGATCCTCCAGTAATCGATTCGTGCATCCGTCGCTCCCGCCCGTCCGCGGAAAACGCCACCTCCTGAACAGCGAAGTTCGGGATGGACGCTGCCACTTGGAGCGCCGCCGCAGTCCCGATAGGGCCGCCTCGATGGAACGGAGCGACCGCCGTGTAATAGGCCTCAGCCAGGGCCGCCACTTGCCGGCTGCCGCTTACCCCATGCACACCTACGTCTGGGCGGAGCACATCGATGACCTGCATCCGCAGCAAGTCCTGGAATCGGCCGCTGGACGTCAGTGCGCGGCCCCATCCGACCGGCGTCACCGTTTCATCCGAGATCTTCGCAAGCGATGCGTCGCTAACCTGGCTCGTCGGCTCGTCCATCCACATCAGGTGGAAGCGCTCCAGGCGCGCAGCCAACCCAGCAGCCTCTGCGGCGGTCGTGCGCCCTCCGCAGTCCAGAACAAGGTCGTCGGCACCGGCCTGCCGCAATCGACCGAGCATTGCCTCCGTGTCAGCAAAGAAGTCCCGCCCCCGCGTGGAAACTCCACCGGGAAGCAAGACGGGCACGGAGAACGCCCGAAAGCCCTCCCTTCGAGCTGCTTCCAACTGCTCCATCAATTCCGACTCGCTAGCGCCTTGCAACGCGGCCATCGCGCGCGCTTTGTCTCGCGTCCGGCCTGCCAGCAGGTCGCAAACCGGCGCCTTCGCGACCTTGCCCCTCACGTCCAACAGGGCCATGTCGACCGCACCGCGAACCGCTGGCGAGGCTGCGGCCAGCGAGACCCTCGCGGCCACGCTGGCTAGCGCGTCCTGACCCACGAGAGCGTCTGCGTGCTGCAGCGCCTGCGCCACCGATGAGACGGAATCCAGCTCAGATGCCGTCTCGCCGTAGCCCGTTACACCAACGCTTGTGCGAACGGCGATCACCAATCGCGGGATCGCTTCCGGGCCGGAGCGGATTGCCCAGGCCTCCAGCCCCGCAATCGCAACTGCCGGGCGGGCGCTGGCGACCGCTTGAGCCCCAGCCGCCAGCGAGGCCAGCCTAGACCGCTTTTGCAACCGAGTCGACGGCATCTCCTGTACGCGGGTGGTATTGTACTCCAGAAATCCGAAGACCGCAGACGAAGATCAACCGGTTTACCTGACTATTGGATGGTTCGCGCCAACTCATAGCGAGGATTCCTGAAGTACCAAGGCGATCATTTCGCCGCAACCCGCCAGCGGCGAGAGTGGCAAGAGATCCTCGATGCCGCTGCCCGGTCTCGACTGGGGCTAGAGCCTGCCAATCTGGCAAGCTACCGGAACTTCGGCGTCGCGCTGCCAAGGTTCAGCTACGTCAGAGTAGACGGAGCCGGTGGCAGCCGAAGCTCGGGCGGGGGTGGCGGGGAGATCCGCCCGCTGATCGTCCCGTTCGCACTCAGCCGCTCCGATCCGCTGCCACGCCATACACTGGAGGACAAAGCGACAGTCGCGGCGCTGCGTCCGTTCACCATAGCCTGGAACCAAGACCGATCGGGTAACGCGACTCCTGTCTTTCCGATCGATGCCGGCAGGCGTCGGAGGACTGAACAAGTTCTCATGCAGGTTTCCAGTTGAATGGTGACCGAAGCGACGCTCGTCTGACGAACGCGAGGTCCGGAGACGGCATCCGCAAGAAGCAAGCGCCGGTTGCACCGCCACAAAAGGAATCATGAAGCTAGACATCTATCTCAAGTTCGACGGCAACTGCCGCGAGGCCTTCGAATTCTATCGGTCGTCGTTCGGCGGAGAGTTCTTGGAGATCCAGACGTTCGGAGATGCCCCGCACGACATGGGTCTCGAAGGGGAGTACCGGGATCGCCTGATGCACGTGTCACTGCCGATCGGCTCCAGCGTGCTGATGGGCAGCGATACCGCAGCGGGATTCGGCCCCCCGACCGTCTTCGGCAACAACTTCTCGATCACAGTCCATGCTGCGAGCAGGAAGGAGGCGGACGACATCTTCGCCAAGCTGTCGGACGGCGGAACGGCGACGATGCCCTTGCAAGACATGTTCTGGGGCGCGTACTTCGGCGCCCTCACGGACAGGTTCGGCGTGAACTGGCAGATCCATCACACCCCTGCGGAAGGCTGAAACGAATTGAGAACGTGCGAGTCCGCCGCCCTCACCCTCCGCACAATCGCAGCCTGGATCGGACTATCGGACGTCCTCCCAGCTAGAAATTCTTGGGGGCTACGCCGTAGCCAAGCACGAATCCAGCTTGGCGCCGCCAATTGGCGATTGCGGCGGAGCCGACAGCTTCCATCACGAAGTTGCGTCTCGGATGCCCGCTGAGCACTCGCAGACCGGCTCGAGTTGCTGCGCTTGCGGCCCCCTTGGTGCATCTATCGCACGCCCGAGTCCGGAGCGGCGGGGTCATGGCACGGGCCAAAGCCGAAGCGACGTCTGATCCTCGATGTAGCTGAAATCCCGGTCAATCGTCAGCGTGACAAGGTCATGTCGGATGCAAAGCTGCGCGTGCAGCGCGTCGATGGTTCCGACTTGAATGCCCTGGCGGCGGCATCCGTTACGCAGTCGCGACGCGTCGATTCGGTCGTCGCGCGTCGGCACAATCATGGCGGCGTCCGCGAAACAGTCCACGATCCGCGGCCTGTCGCGCGGGCCCCGCAAGCCCTGAAGCAATTCCTGAAGTACCAAGCCTGTCGGACAAACCGTCTCGCCGCCGCCAAGCGCCTCCCGCAGGCGGCTGACCTCCGAGCGTTCCGCCGCCGAATCCCGTGTGAGCACCAGAGACCAGACGCTGGTATCCACGAACAGGCTCACGTGCGAGGCCGCTCGCGCTTGTAGTCGTAGTCGCCGTCCCAATCAAGCTTTCCGAACAGATCGAGCATCCGTTTCTGCCCCCGGCGCGCGACGACTTCCCGCAATGCACGGTTGACCGTGGCCTTCTTGGTCTCCTGGCCACCAATCGCAAGTGCCTTTTCAAGCAGTTCCGGATCTGGTCCGAGATTCCTTGCCATTGTGTGATCTCTTACACCTCAACAAGACAAATCCTGCCCAGTCGGCAAATACCTGCCGGCAACCGTCGTTCAATGGCCTGCGCTCTATCGAGGACATGCCGAACACCACGCGCGGTCAGTCGGGTTTTCCGGAGCGGCGCATGACGGCCTTGGAAGTCCGTCCGCCCTGCCCGCTTCAGTTCGACAGCGAAGGCGCTTGTCGCGGTACGGGAGCAACTTGAGCCTCTCGCTGCCCGTCAACGGTGAACTGCTTGGCGATGGCCCGGGAACCGTGTCTTCCCGGCCATCGCCCGCGAGACGCCTAGAATCGCAAGGAAAGGCGCGCGTAGTAGAAGCCGCCGTTGAAGCCGAACGGCGCCGCACGGCGCGAGAACAGGAAGATTCCGGGAGACTCGATGATGGCTCGCCCGCTCGAGTCTTCGAGCCGGCCGTTACGCGTCTGGCCCACGTGGTTCTGGTCCGGAACGGTGTTGAGCAGGTTCTGGGCGCCGACTGTCAGCTCGGTGTACTTCAAGACCTTGAAGCCGACGTGCATGTCGGTGACGACCTTCCCGCAGAACTGCTGGCGCGAGCCTCCGATGGCGCTCGCCGAGAAGCCCGATGCTCCGCATGGCCTGTCGCCCAGACTTCCGCCCTCTTGCACCCAGTAGCTGCCGAAGTAGCGGATCGCGCCCCCGAACTTGAACGGGCCGATAGTGTAGTCCGCCATTCCCTGAACGCGGGTGTTGGGCTGCCACTCCGTGAGGATCGAGCGGTCCTGACCCCCGAAAATGGTGTCCTCGAGTCCCGCTAGGAGCATCGGCGCGTTGACGCTGCCGTCCAGTTCGGTGTTCACGAGCATGCCCGAGAGGCCAAAGTCCAGCACCGAGCCGTTGCGCCAGGCGTGCAGGCTGTTGAAGGAGAACTCCATGCCTGAGGTAACCGTCTCGGCGGCGTTGGTGAAGAACTGCGCCGCCGTGGCGTTAACGGCATCCAAGCCGGCGATCGCGTCGGGAATACCAGCCAGCTTGGAGGCAGTGAACGAGCCGCTGATCACGATGCGGTCTTGCACGGTGACGCGAAACGCGTCGACCGTGAGCGAAGTGGTCGGGCTGATGCGAGTGACGATGCCACCGCTGAAGTTGACCGACTGCTCCTGCTTGAGGTCGGGAATGCCCAAGGCCTTGGCGACGGAGCTGCTGTTCGGGTAGGTTCCGCGCTCCTGCGCCACCGTCTCGCCTGCCGCGTTGGTGACGAACTGGGTGCTCACGTTGGTGAAGTGGAGCTGGTGCAGGGAGGGTGCCCGGAAGCCGGTGTTGACGCTGCCGCGGACAGCGAAGACGGGATTGAAGTCGTAGCGGACCGAGAGCTTCCCGGTCACGGAACCGCCGAAGTCGCTATAGCGCTCGAAACGTCCGGCCATTCCCACCTTGAACCCGCTGTCGAACGCGAATTCCACGTCGCCGTAGACGCCGACATTCGTGCGGCTCTCGTCGACATTCCTCTGAAAGCCGGGAAACACCTGGATGCCGGCGGGAGCGGCCACGCACATGGACTTGTCCTCGACGTTTGGATCGTCCTTGCAGTTCAAATAGGAGAACGGTTCCCCGGCCCGGATGCCGTACCGTCCTGCCGGAACTCGGTACCGAATGCGAGGTTCGTTGTCCGCCCGTCGCCCTCGAATTCGCGCGAAACGTCGAAGTTGAAGGTGGTCTGGTCGAACCGCGGGCCACCCGAGTCCGCTTGGCGCGGACTGTCGATGCCGTATGTCGCGTTGTTGGAATTTGTGATCAGGAAGTCGAACGAATTGCGCCCGTGACTCATGCTCAGGTCAAGGTTCCATCCAGTGACCGTGGCGAGATCGATTCCCGCAACGAACGAGACGTCGGAGATCGTGGTGTTGATTTCCGGAAGGAATCCGTCTGGATAGAAGTCGATCACCGTGTTGCTGACGTTGGCGCGCCGGTAGAACCCGGTGCTCTGGTTGTCGCGGTGGGTCCAGCCGCCGAACGAGTAGAAATTGGCGCGCTCCCCGATCGGGATCCCAGCGTTGAAGTAGACGCTGTACTGCTCGCTGTCGGCGTCGCCAATCCGGAAGTTCTTGCGATCGAACCCGTATTCGCGCGGGTCGAAACACCTGCCTGGCGTTCCCGCTCCCGGGTTCCCGCCGCCCGAGCCGATCGCATACGGTGCGTCGAGCGCGCAGTCCACCAGCGGGTACTGGGTGCGGGCGCTCCAGCCGGCGCGGTTGGTCCGGTCTCTGTCCCGGCTCTCGAAGGTCAGGTTCAGGAACCCGCCGTTCTCCGACGCCCATCCGCCGTGCATGCTGTGCATCAGGGTGTCGCCGTCGCCCGCGTAAGTCTGTCCCCATGCGGTGTCCATGGAGAAACCCGGGCTGTCCTTGAGCACGAGGTTGATCACGCCGGCGATCGCGTCCGATCCGTACTGGGCCGCCGCGCCGTCGCGGAGGACCTCGATGCGCTCGATCGCCGCGATAGGAATGGCGTTCATGTCGGTTCCGGCAGTGCCGCGGCCTACCGAAGTGTTGACGTGGAGCAGGGCGCTGTTGTGCCGCCGCTTGCCGTTGACCAGTACGAGCGTCTGGTCGGGCCCCAGGCCCCTCAGAGTCGCTGGTCGCAACGCGTCCGTTCCGTCACTAATCGTCGAGCTGGAGAAATTGAAAGAAGGCGCTTGCATCTGCAGAGCGCGCCCTGTCTCTATCTGCCCCGTGCTCCGCAGGCGCTCGCCCAGGACGAGTTCGACGGGAACCGCGGATTCAAGAGGCTGCACGCCCCGAGAGCGAGTGCCCACGTTGGCTTCCACGTCGATGACCTCGCTGATCGCTTGCAGCTGCAGGGTGATCGTGATGGATCCCTCGGACTCGGCCACGTCCTGGCTTGCGGCAGCGAAATCCGGGGCGGTGACGACAACCGAATGCGGCCCCGCACCGAGACCGGAAAAGGCTGCGACACCGCTGTCGTCGGTCGGCACTTCCTGGTCTCCGATCGCCACGGATGCATTGACGACAGCATCGGAGAACGGGTCGATGACTTGGATACTGAGGGTCTGGCCGATGGCCGACGGAGCCGCTAGCAGGACTCCAAGAAAGGACGCCGCCAAGAGAAGCAGGCGCCTGCGAAGGACCCGGGAATAGGCCTCGGGCGTGGTTCGACTCAACATGGGGGAAATCCGCCTCCTTCTGCAGATTGCCTAGATGTGGTAGGGAATGCGGACGTGTTACACCTCAGTGTGGGGCTTCGACGAGCCGAGACCCTCCCACCGACCGCTAAGCCTCAGGCATTGGGCTTGTCGGCGGCACACATCCGCAGTATGGGGCATTCCGCCAGGCTGTTTCAAGATCCACGAGATCCGTGACTGCTCTCCGGGTTTGTCTCGGGAGCGAAACCGGGGCTGTATTCAACTGCGGGTGCTGAGCCGTCGTGGCGACGCAAGGGAGAGATTCTCAGAGACGGGCGTGTCCGGACGCCCGTCCCCGCGTAGTGCCGCGATTCCTGCGAGGCGCGGATTCCTACGTCATCGAGAGCATCTTCGTCTGCAACGAGATGGCAAGGCGTGCGGTATTGCACTGGAGGCAGACCCACCATTGCCGGGCGGAGAGGATTGGCTGAAGAGCCGCTGCCCCTGAGCGCGGCAAAGCAGACTGGCTGACACCTCCCGGACAGCCTCGAAAGATGCCGGACCGTGACGAGCGGCTCGGTGGGCACGCGCTTTCCTGGATTGCGGCCTCAACGGCTCAACCGAACTGCTGTGGTCAATTGATAAGAAGAAAGTGATGGAGACGGCTTTGGGGCCATATTGAAAATATCCCCGAAGGAACTCGCGCAGGTTCCCGACGCGGGCGGCTCGCTCAGTCCTCTCCCGCCCATGCGGGAGAGAGCGCGCGCAGGCGCTCGACGATACGCGGCAATGTGTCTAGCAAGGATTCCACCTGATCGGAATCGGTCCCCTTTCCCAGTGAGAATCGCAACGTCGATTTCGCTTCTAGGCGGCTCAGCCCGATCGCCGACAGCACGTGCGATGGCTCGACCGCTCCGCTGGAGCAGGCCGACCCGCTGGAAACCGCGTAACCGTGCAAGTCCAGCGAGATCAGGAGCGGCTCGGACTCGACATGGTCGAAGCGGACGCTTGAGGTGGTGGGAAGTCTGGGCGACTCTCTGGCGTGGACATGCGCCTCGGAAATCCTGTCGAGAAGGCCCCGCTCCATGCGATCCCTTAGTCCCGCGATCCTCCGGGCCTCGTCCTCTAGGTCCGCACCGGCCAGTTCAGCGGCGGCGCCGAGCCCGACGATTCCCGGGACATTCTCCGTGCCCGGACGTCGGCCACGCTCGTGGCTGCCGCCGTACTGCACTTTTTCGACCTGGAGGCCGCGACGGATGTAAAGCGCTCCGGCCCCTTTCGGGCCGTAGATCTTGTGCGCGCTCAGGCTGAACATGTCAACGCCGAGATCGTTGACGCGAGTCGGCACCTTACCGAAGCTCTGCACCCCGTCCGTGTGAAACGCTACGCCGGCCTCGCGGGCAACCTGGCCGATCTCGCGGATCGGCTGCAGGGTGCCCAGTTCGTTGTTGCCGTGCATGACGGTCACGAGGACGGTGTCGCCGCGCAGCGCAGAGCGCACGTCGTCCGGCGACACGAGCCCGTCTGATCCCGCCGGGAGATACGTCACGTCCACCCCTTCGGATTCCAGTTGCTGGCAGGCGTTCAGCACCGCCGGATGCTCGATCTGGCTTGTAACGACGTGGCGGGTTCGATCAACAACTCCACGCACTGTGCCGAAGACAGCCAGGTTGTCAGCCTCGGTGCCCCCGCTCGTAAAGACGATGTCGCGAGCGTCGCATCCCAGCTGCGACGCAACCTGCCTGCGAGCGCGCTCGACTCCTTGCCGCGCTTGCTGGCCGAAGCTATGCAGGCTGGACGCGTTCCCGTACACGTCCCCGTAGTGGGGCAGCATCGCTTCGACCACGCGAGGATCGACCGGGGTCGTCGCATTGTGGTCGAAGTAGCAGCGTCGCATCTTCCAGCGCCTGAACCACTTCAGTATAGGACGGGATGTTGCATCCGAGAGCCGGCGCGAAGGCGCGTCGGGCCAGGGCGACGGGACAGCAGAATGGGTTGCAAGCCTCGGCCATTACAGTGACAATGGACTCAGACATGGGCCTCCGAATCATCGCGCTGCTTGTTGCCGCTCCGCTCCTTGCGATGGCTTCCGACTTAGCCGAGCAGGCGGACACGATCCTGAAGGAAAACTGCCAGATGTGCCACGGTGCGGCAATCCAGCAGTCCGGTCTCGACTTGCGGACCCGCCAGAAGATCCTCCTCGGCGGCGAGCGCGGCGCGGCCGTGACCGGAGCGAGTCTGCCGGGTAGCTGGCTGTGGAGGCTCGTCACGCACCAAGTGAAGCCGTTCATGCCTCCCGGCAGCAAGCTCGCCGAAGAGAAGATCGAGGTACTGCGCAAGTGGATCATGGCGGGCGCACCGATGCCGGAGACGGCCGTTTCGGACGAAGAAGCGGAGCGCCTCGAAGCGCTTCGCCAACTGGAAGATCGCCCGATCACCGAGGAAGAAAGGTCTTGGTGGGCTTTCGTCGATCCGAAGCGGCCGGCAGTGCCGGGCGACGGCGACAGCAATCCAGTGGACGCATTCCTGGACGCCATGCTAGGCGAGCAAGGCCTGACGGATAGCGAACCAGCGGATGCGCGGACATTGATCCGGCGGCTCTACGTCGACTTGACCGGCTTGCCGCCGTCGCTCGAGGAAGTCGCATCGTTCGTCAACGACAAGTCCCCGGACGCATGGGAAAAGGTCGTAGACCGCCTGCTCGAGTCGCCTCATTATGGCGAGCGCTGGGGCCGCCACTGGCTCGACCTAGTCCACTACGCCGATTCCGGCGGGTACGAGCGAGATTTCGACTGGCCGACGATGTGGCGCTACCGCGACTACGTTGTCAAGGCCTTCAACGACGACAAGCCGTACGACCAGTTTATCCGCGAGCAGATCGCCGGCGACGAGATCTCGCCCGAGTCGTCCGAGGCAAACATCGCCACGGGCTATCTGCGCATGGTGCTCGACAACAACATCAAGGACGAGCGCACGCGCATGGACGAGCTCGACGACAACGTCGCCACGACAGCGCAGACTTTCTTAGCGGTCACGGCGCAATGCGCCCGCTGCCATAACCACAAGTTTGATCCGATTCCGCAGAAGGACTACTACCGGATGCAAGCCGTATTCTTCTCGACCAAGGAGACGGACTATCCGCTCGTCTCTGCCGAGGAGGTCAAGCGGCACGAGGCGCATAACAAGGAAATCACCGAGCGGCAGAAGCCGCTGAAGGCGCGCTTGGCGGAACTCGAGGAGCCTCACCGCGAGGTTCTGTTCCAAGCCAAGCTCGACACCTTGCCAAAGTACTATCGAACCGCTTGGGAGACCCCGGCAGAGAAGCGCAACAAGGCCCAGCGCCTCAACGCCCGCCAAGTGGACGCGCTGTACAAGCAGATCGAGCGCTCGGACATGCTCGAGCGGATGGACGCGAAGGACGTAGCTGAGTATCAGGAGACCGAACTCGAGATCAAGACGCTGGAAGGCGACCGCCCTGAGCAGTACCCAACCGCGCGGACAATTTCGGAAGACAGCCGCGATCCCCTGCCCTCCTATTTCCTGCATCGCGGGGATCCGGGGACCAAGGGATCACGCATGGAACCCGGAGTGCTGACGGTCGCAGCGAGGGCAGAGCCGTCCTTCCCCGGCCCGCCATCGGGCGCCAGGACCAGCTGGCAGCGGAGGCACTTCGCCGATTGGATTGCGTCCGAGGACAACCCTCTGACCGCGCGCGTCATGGCCAACCGCATCTGGCTGCATCACTTCGGCGAGGGCATCGTCCGCACGCCGAGCAACTTCGGCAAGACGGGCATGCAGCCGTCTCACCCGGAGCTTCTGGACTGGCTCGCCACGGAATTCGTCGACTCGGGCTGGTCAGTGAAGCACCTGCACCGGCTGATGCTGAATTCGGAGGCCTATCGCATGGCAAGCAGAGACATGCCGGCGAATCTCGAAAAGGATCGAGACAACAAGTATTTCTGGCGGCAAAGCCGCAATCGGCACGAGGTCGAAGTGATTCGCGACCAGATCATGGCCGTCGCGGGCACCCTTAACCGCATCGTCGGCGGACCAGCCGTCCGCCCGTATATTGACCCGACACTGTTCCAGTCCAGCACGGACCGGACATGGCCGGGCATGTCGGTCGGCGATCCGAACAGCTGGCGGCGAAGCCTCTACGTGTTTTCCAAACGATCCATCCGCTATCCGATGTTCGAGGCGTTCGACCAGCCCGACATGGTCTCGTCCTGCAGTCGCCGCACACGATCGACGGTGGCACCGCAGGCATTGCTGCTGATGAACAACGCCGAGGTGCTCGTCCAGGCAAAGCACTTCGCGCAGCGTGTCGCCTTGGAGGCTGAACACAGCCCGGAAGCGCAGGTGGACCGAGCGTTCGAACTGGCGCTGTCGCGAGTACCGCACGAGACGGAAAGGGCCAAGGGTGTGGCATTCCTCGAGAGCACTCCGACGGGGCTTGTGGACCTTTGCCAGACGCTGTTCAACCTCAACGAGTTCCTCTACCGCCAGTAGATTGGTTGACGCGGAAGTCGACCTTCCCTAGTCCGGCGCCCCCTTGCCTGTCCGTCACGCGGAATCTAACCCGCTGAGTTAGACGCTCGAGACATCGTCGTCTATGGCCCGCCGTCGGGTAGAATTCGGTTCCGGCTGCGCCAGGTGCAATGGTGGTGCGAGGTCCGCTTCCAGCCCGGAGCCGTGACGCTTCCGCCTTCGCATTCAGCGTCCGCTCCGGCGAGAGCCAACGGAATTGAATGGAGGGGAGCGTGTCGAAAAAGAACTCAGGGGACATGGACTTCATGGGCTACAATACTCGCCTGCTCAGGAGGGCTGATTCCGTGCTCATGAGGCTGGCTGCTCTCGCAGCGACGCTTGGTTGCTCTGTCGCCGTTGGTGAGGTCGTTTTCCCGGTCATCTCCGAAGACCGGATTCCAACCAAGGAGTTGCGGTTGACCGAGACCGCTTACGGGGCGATCCGCAAACCGCCCGGCGACGGACCATTTCCAGCGATCGTGTTCTTGCACGGCGGGCTCGGAATGAGCTCGATGGCCAATCTGCGCACGAACGCCGGGCAGCAACCCGCACAGGCGCGGTTCCTGGCCTGGGGCTACGTAGCCGTGACGGCGACGCGACGAGCCATCCGTCACGATCCGCAGGATCGAGGCGTCGTTGAGGACACGCTCGAAGTTGTCCGAGCCGTTCGTGAATTGCCGTTCGTGGACGCTGAAAGCGTCGCGCTGTTTGGGGGCAGCGGTGGTGGCACGCTGGCGCTGGACGTGGCGAGCGTGAGCGATGACCTAGCCGCGATAGTCACCGGCGAGCCCGCCACAATCATCTACATGGGCATTTTCACCAAGGACCATGTCGTTTTCGACGACCATGGCAAGCCGACTGGAGACCGGCGCTGGGATCTGATGAACGATGACGCGAAGGCACTCTACACCGAAGATGTTCGCGAATTCACGCGCCGGAAACTCTCAGCACTTTCGACACCCACGCTTGTCCTGCACGGGGACCAGCATGCGTTGAAGCATTTCAACCTCGGAGTCTTCGTCCCTGAAATGGAAGCGCTAGGCAAGTCGGTCACTGTGAAGCTGTACCCTGGCGAGCCGCATGGGTTCTACTGGGGCAAGGGTCGCGACCCGGCGCGAGGCTTGAAGGCGAACCAGGATGCCGACGCGTTCCTGCGGAGACACATTCGGGTTCAGCCTCGGCCGATCGACTCATCCTGGACAACGCGGGTGAAGGTTGAGCCGATGCGCCGACCGGACTCCAACGAAAGACCATGAGCGTGCGAAGCCTAATCCTGATCAGCCTGCTATCGGCACTTCCGATCTTCGCCCAGCCCCAAGAGCGCCGCGCGGAGCAAGAGAGCATCCAGTTGCCCGACGGCGTTCATTCTCAGATGGACATCGCCTACGCCGGGGAGAGCGCAGCCCAGAAGCTCGATCTTTACCTCCCTGCAGAAGACGCTGGCACATTGCGGCCAGCGCTCGTCGTGGTCCATGGAGGCGGTTGGCGAGGCGGCGACAAGCAGCGAGGCCAGTGGTCGCGCATCCCGGCGGAGTATGCGCGCGACGGCTATGTGGCGATCTCTGTCAACTACCGCCTGACGGGCGAAGCGCCGTGGCCGGCCCAGATCGAAGATGTGAAGGCGGCCGTTCGCTGGCTGCGGGCGCATGCGAAGGAGCATCGGGTCGATGTGGAGAGGATCGGCGCCTACGGCAACTCCGCGGGTGCACACTTGGTTTCCTTGCTTGGGTTGGTGAAAGAGGCCGACGGCCTCGACGGAAGCGGACCTTACCGAGAGCAGTCGAGCCTGGTTCAGGCAGTTTGCGCATCCGCAACGCCAGCGGATTTCCTCAATTGGGGCACGCCGGGAGTCTTGCCGCAGCGGCTACGAAACACATTCCTCGCTGGCCCGGAGGATGGGCTGAGAGATCGTGCGCGGCAGGCCTCGCCAATCACCTACGCCCGTGGCGACGCGCCGCCGTTCCTCCTCATCCACGGGACAGCGGACCGGACTGTCCCTATCGAGCAGTCCAATCGCTTCGCCAAGGCCTTGCGCGAAGCCGGCGCCAAAGAGGTGCGCTACATGATTCTCGACAACGAAAGCCATGGGGTGTTCCAGAGGCAGAAGCTCCTTACGTTCCCTGCAATGAAGGCCTTCTTTGCTGAGGCTCTTGGCCGGTAGACATGCTCCGGCGTCGAGACTCGCTCATCCCACAAGTGTTTGCAAGTTCCACGGCCAATGATTCGCCAGGTCTGGCCGCACCCAACTTTGGAGTTTTCCGAAATGCACACTTGTAACTCATTGATGTGATTGACCTGAGTTTCCGTCAAACGGGTTTGCGGGCACTACGCTTTGTGATCTTTCCCCTTGTCTCTCGCTCCGACTGCCAGCAGTTCCAGAGGCACATCCAGGGTTCGCTGATGGCGTCGGAACGCGAGGCCGGCTGCCGCCGCGATCCGGGCCTGGTCGTTGTTCGGATCCACATCCTGCCGCTGGCTCCACACTTTGCCCTCCTGGGTTCGCATCGTCGTGGTCAGCCGCACCCATGTGCGCATCCGCTCTCGAATGGACCGCCAGCTGTAGCTCAGGCCCTGGGAGCGCAGGCGGTAGCGCAAGGCGTGGACCAGGTGGTACGCCAGAACCGTGATGAACAGGTGGCCTGCCACCCGCTTGCCCAAACTGTGGTGCAGGGGTCGCAGTCCCAGTTCCTCCTTCAGGGACCGGAAGGTGGCCTCGATGTCCGCAAGGCGGTAGTACTCCTGCACGATCCGGGCCTCGTCCCAGTCCACCCGACTGGTGCGCAGCAGACTGGTACCCTGCATCCGGTCCCGCTCTCCGTGCCTGGCGCTCGGCTCCCAGCGCACGGCCTTGGCCCGGCCCCTGTCCCCCTCCTCCACCGTGACCTTGTAGTGACTGGCCACGATCCTGTAGCGCTGCTCGAGCCGTCCGAGCTTGCGCAGCACCTTCTCGTGGTTCTTCAGGCGGCGCTTGATCGAGAGCCCCTCGTGCAGGTTCTGCAACTCCTGCTCGAAGCGCCCCCTCTGCCGCTCCAGCAGTTCCTGCTCGTCCTTGTCCCGCGCCGGACTCCATACGCACAGCCGCACTTCGCTGTCCTGCCCGTCCTGCTCCTCGTCCGAGGCATCTGCCAGTCCGGCTTCCTGCCGGCTCAGCCGCCAGATCTTCAGCTCGCGTCCGCTGGCACTGTCCCAGACCGTGTCGGGGTCCCGCTGCGGGGATGCCTGCCGCTGCCGCTGCACCGTGATGAAGTGCAGGTCCTGCTCGCGCAGCCAGGCCAGGTTCTCCTCGCTTACGATCCCTCCGTCGAAGATCACCGTGAGCGGGCCGTCCTCGGCTCGTCCGGCCCCCAGTCGCTGCACCGCCTTCTGCAAGGTGCCTGCCTCGCCCACATTCCCCGCCAGCACCTCCGAGCGTCGCGGGAAGCCGTCGCGGTCCATCAGCAGGCCGAGAGTGACCAGCGGGCAGTCGTGGCGCTTCTGTTTCGAGCGCCCGTGCGCCGCGTAGGCATGCTGGGGCCGTCCGCAATGGTACGTGTTCGTCAAGTCGTAGAAAACAATGGATGTCGGCAGGTCGAACAGAGTGCGTTCGCAGCGGAAGAGGGCTTTCTCGATCGGTTCGCGATGTTTCCAGAGGGCATCGGAAGCGACATACAGGGAATTGGAAGAGAGGTCACCAGGCTGCAACCCCAGCAGCTCGGCCAGCACGGAGTCCTGGCGTAGCCAGCGCAGGGTTTCCCGCTCACTGGCGGGATGCAGTGCCCTGGCCAGGGCCCAATGGCATTCGGTAGCCTGTTGCCGGGTGGAAGCCCCGAGCGAGTGATGTAAGTTGCGGATTCCAAGGATGTTGACATCCGGGTCGCTTGACTTTTTCGCCCGAATCTGCAAGCTTAGCGGGTAGCCCCGCCATCGGTATCCAGAACCTGAAATCGACCACCTTCCTCGGCAAGCGCCTCACCCGCCGCCAGATCGCCGACATCCAGGAAACCGTCGGCCGCTTCCCCCAGCTCAGCCGCGCCGAACTCGGCCACACCATCTGCGAGCATCTCGGCTGGCACGCGCCCAACGGCAACAACAGCGTCCAGCTAGCCCTCCGCGTGCTCGAGACCCTCGAGCAACTCAGATCCTCACCCTGCCACCCAAGCGGCACCTGGGCGCGGCCCGCAGAGGCCCGTCGGGACTGCGGCCCGCTGATCCCCAGCCGCCAGCAGCCGCTGGCTGCGCTGCGGCCGCTGCGGCTGGAACTGGCCGGAACCCGGAAACGGTCGCGAGTGGAACAGTGGGTCCGCGCCACCACTACCTCGGCTACCGCCAGCCATTCGGCGCGACCTGCGCTATTTCCTGCGCGACTGCCAGGGGCGCCTGCTGGGCTGCCTGCTGGCCGGCAGCCCGCGACCTGGCCTGCCGGGACCGGCGCATCGGCTGGCAGGGCCAAGCGCACCGCAAGCACCTGCGGCTGGTGGTGCGGAACCGAGACTCCCCTGGGTGCAGGTAAAGAATCTGGCCTGCATGCGCTGGGGCTGGCGCCGCAGCTGCCCGGGGACTGGCAGCGCGCATGGCTCTTTGGTCGAATCGTATGTGGACCCGGAGCGGCACCGGGGGACCTGCTACCAGGCGTCGAATTGGGAGCGGCAGACGCGCGGCCGCAAGGCGAAGGGCGACCAGCCGGCCAAATCGCCGAAGGACGTGTACATCCACCCGCTGCGGCCGGACTGGCAGCGGGTGCTGGCCGGGGGCCCGGCGGGCGTGTCCCGGCCGCGTCCGGCGCAGCCGCAGCCACGGCCGCAACCGGACGAGCGCTTCACTACCCTGTGGCAGGAGATCCTGGCGGCGGTGGTGCAGGTGGCGCACGAGCACGACGCGGCCTGGATGCAGCGGCAGCGGGTGCTCAGCACCCTGCTGGTGGTGCTGTTCGTCTTCCGCCTGGTTCGCGCCCAACCGCCAGGGATATGCCCTGACCTTGCGCGACCTGTGGGCGCAGGCGTGCTCTGGACATCCCCCTGCCCAAGCCCGAACCCGTCTCGCAGTCCTCGATGCACGCTGCCCGCTGCAAGGTCCATGACGCAGTGTTCTTCCGCATCCACCGCGAGATCCTGCGCCGCGCACCCCCCGACGAGCCCCGCACGCTGTGGTACGGCCACCGCACCTTCGCCGTCGACGGCTCCAAGCTCAACCTGCCCCAACCGCTGTCGAGAACGGCTACCGCCGCCCCTTCGCACTACCCCCAGGGCCTGCTCAGCTGCCTGTTCCGTCTGCGCTCCCGCCTGCCGGTCGACTTCGAACTCGCCCCCCACGGCGACGAGCGCCGCCTGGCCCTGGCCCACTTGCCCGCCCTCGCCCCCTCCGATGTCGTCGTCTACGACCGCGGCTACTACTGCTTCCGCCTGCGCACACCCACCTCGACCGCGGCCTGCACGCCGTCTTCCGCCTCAAGTCCAACGCCAACTCGGTCTGCGAGCAGTTCCGCCGCTCCGGCCGCCGCGACGGATCGTCACCTCGCGCCCTGACACGGCCCGCGAGCAACAGCCCGCGGCCGGCTGGCGGCCCTGCCGCGTCCGCCTGGTCCGCTACACCGCCGGCGACACCGACTACCTGCTGGCCACCACCCTGCTCGACAGCCGCCGCTACCCCGTCCGGGCCCTCGCGGACCTCTACCATGCGCGCTGGGGCGTGGAAGAACTGTACAAGATCAGCCAATACCTGCAAGTCGAGCGCTTCCACGGCCAGAGCGAGCGCCTCGCGCCAGGAGCTCAGCGCCCATTTCAGCTTGATCGCGATGAGTGTTCACCAACCAGTCCGAGGCCGGCTTCCGCTCCGAGGCGGGCAAGCAGCCCCAGCAGGCGAACTTCCGCAACGCACTATATCGCACCGTCGGCCGCCACCTGGAAGGCCTGCTCCTGACCTACGCGACCACGCTCAGCGAGACGGTCTCACCATCCTCGCCAGCATCGCCGGCTGCCGCCAGCGGGCGTCCCAACCGCTCCTATCCGCGCGTCTCGCACAAGCCCGTCAACAAATGGAGGTCACGCAAGTCCGCTCCGGCCCCGCTCTCAGCCTGACGCCTCGAAATCCGGTGCTTCAGCGCCGGAAATCCCCATTCCCCCTTAACCGGCCATAATTCCTTAAACGAATGCCATTGGGCCAGGGCCTGGGCCATGCCGAGTCGCACATGGCGGTCCCGCAGGCCGGCTTGTTCGAAGCACTGGCGCAGTTGCAGCTGTGCGGCTACCAGCTGCAGCAGGCGGGCGGCACCGGCCTCGCGCACATCGGTGTGACGCAGGCTGGCCGGCAGCAGCGGGAGGACTGTCTCGGGAGCCTCCGAAGGGGTGGGGTCCACTCCAACCTGCAGGCCGAGATCGTGGTCTTGCTCTTGTAGGCGGCGACGCAGAACGGGGACGATTTCGTCCACTTCGGCGCGGAGACTCTGTCGGAGTTGCTCCTGTTCGGGGTCCTGTTCGGATAGGGGCAACAGGGACACCTGGCCAGCGAGGCTGTGGCGAATGGCGCCAGCGAGTTGCTTCCAGTGCTGGCGAGGGACGCGATCTTCGAGACCGGCCCGGAAATGAGCCAGGATTCTCTGGCGGACCTTGCCCCCGGAGCGCTGGGAGTGAACGAGGCGGTAGGAGAGCCCCCCAGCGGCAGCGCCGGGGCGAGTCCGGACAGACCGAATGAACACGACACGAATATATCAACCTTGGCCCGCTATGTCAACCACCGTGGACAGTACGTGGTCACTACAAAAGCACGGATGGCAGAATATGGGTGGATCCCACGCGTTGATTACGATTCATGAGCGATCAAAACGCGAAACCGATGGCTGGGCTGAAGATTCGAATGCCACAATCTTCGTCGAACTCGGGTAATTCTCCAAAGTTGGGCGCAGTCTCCCAGACGAGCGTTTGTCACTCCCAGGAGGCGTCATTCCTGAGTAGCTTGCAAGAGGCTCCGGAACTAGGTGGAATCGGGTACTGGTTTCGGCCCGGCACTGGCAAGCTACTGCGCACCTAGCGGCCTGTGGACCCGAATCCGCCGCAACCCCTGACACTGTCGTCGAGTGACTCTGCCAGTTCCCACTGCACGCCCGCATAGGGACCGATGATCAGTTGCGCGATCCGGTCGCCATGACGGATGCAGTACGGTACCGGGCCGAAGTTGATAAGCGTCACCTGAACCTCGCCGCGGTATCCGGGATCGATCGTACCGGGACTGTTGAGCAGGGTCAGACCGTGCCGGCGAGCGAGCCCGCTCCGGGGCCGGACCTGCCCCTCGTAGCCCTCCGGAATCTCGATGCTGATTCCCGTGCGAACGCTCTTCCACTCTCCCGGCTGCAATTCGGTCTCTACAGCCGCGAACAGATCCATCCCTGCATCTTCAGAGGCCCCGTGCGCGTACTTGGGAGCCTTCGCCCCTTCTAGCAGCTTCACGTAGCGAAGCGTCAACGACTCGGGCATCTACCTTGCCAACGTAGCACGAGATCCCAAGAAGCAGGGCGGCATTCCACAAAGACCGTCAAGCCTTCCCGGCCTCCGGGCGCACAGCGGCCCCAAGGTGGGAGTCGCGGGCCGGGCGGTAGCCCTGGGAAATCTGTTCAGCCTCCGGGTTTCAACGGCTTGGATGAACTATTCGAAAATGCGGTGCAACAGGAACCGGATTGGAGGATTGCCACGATTCGCCTCGTGGAAAATCCGGAAGCCTCGGTCACCTTTTCGATGGACCGGGGCAACGGCTTCAGCCCTGACTTGCGATCTACTCTTGTCCTGCATCGCGGGACCGGGGAGGTCGTGAAGCGCGAGACCTGCGGCGAGATGGGAAGCACGCAAAGTGCACGCACCTGGATTCGCTGGCTGCATACGGGAGAGGCGGGCGGCTGGGTCGGCCAGACGCTCGCGGGAATCGCTTCGCTGGCGGGCGGCTTCCTCGTCTACACGGGCTGGATGCTGAGTTGGAGACGGTTCCGAGCCTGGCGCCAGCGCCCCCTGCAAGCCCGCTCAGACGCCCCTCCTCCAATCGCCCGGGCAGGCACGCTCGCTCTCCTGCCCGGTGTACCGGGGGCAGGGTTTCGCCCTCCGTCAGTGGAAGTCGTGCGATGCCATCCCCAGCGCGGGTGACTTCAGAGATTTCAGCACCTCGGTCTTCACGGCAGCCGTGCCCTCGGCGTTCTGCAGTATCCCTTCCGCCAGCAGGAATGTCTCGTGCATCACGACGAACCGATGGGCTTGGAACACCTGGGGCGTCAGGATCAGGTTCGACACTCCTGTCTCGTCCTCAAGAGTGACGAAGCAGAAGCCCTTGGCCGTGCCGGGACGCTGCCGCGTGATGACGGCACCGGCGACGAGCACGCGCTGCCCGTCGGCAGCGGCTTCGACTTCGCGAGAAGACAGTACGCCCATGCCCGCCATCTGCCCGCGCAGGTAGTGCATTGGATGCTTGCCGACGGTCAGCCCTGTTCCGCGGTAATCGGCCTCCAGGCGCTCGAGTGGGTTCATAGGCGCTAGCGGGCCCGGCTCAGGCAACGCGTTGTCCTGCCCCTCGAAGAGCGGCCCTTTTGGACGCCACACGCTCTCGACCTGCCATAGGGCCTCGCGTCGGTGGATCCGGTCCCCCAAGGAGTTGAGCGCCCCAATCTCCGCCAGCACATCCAGCTCGTTCTTCGGTATCCGCACGCGTCGGGCAAACTCGTCGATCGATCGGAACATCCCCCGCCGGGCGCGGTCCTCGACAATCCTCCCGGCCGCTTCGGCCCGCAGTTCGCCGACATACATCAACCCGAGGCGTACACACGAGGCGGTACGCAACGTGGAGCCTGTCGACGGTCGGGGCATATCGCCGACCGAGCAGCGCCGGTTCGACTCGTTCACGTCGATCGGCAGCACGCGCACGCCGTGCCTCTGCGCGTCCTTGACCAGCACGGCAGGAGAGTAGAACCCCATCGGCTGGCAGTTCAGCAAGGCCGCTAGGAACTCGGCCGGATAGTGCGCCTTCAGGTACGAGCTGGCATAGGCCAGCAGGGCGAAGCTCGCCGAGTGCGACTCGGGAAAGCCGTACAGCGCGAACGACTTGATGGATCGCACGATCTCCTCGGCCGCGTCGCCCTCGATGCCGTTCTTAGACAGTCCCCTGCGCAGGCGTCCCTCGATTTCGCTCATGCGCTCGACCGAGCGCTTGAATCCCATCGCGCGCCGAAGCTGCTCGGCCTGGCCGCCCGTGAAGCTCGCCGCCGTCATGGCCATCCGCAGGAGCTGCTCCTGGAACAAGGGCACGCCTAGCGTGCGCTCGAGAATCGGTTCGAGCGACGGATGTGCGTACCGGACCGGCTCGCGACCGAGACGTCGGTTGATGTAGGGATGCACCATGTTGCCCGTGATCGGGCCGGGGCGGATGATCGCCACCTCGACGACCAGGTCGTAGAAGCAGGCCGGCTTGATCCGCGGCAAGGTTGCCATCTGGGCCCGGCTCTCGATCTGGAAGACACCGACTGTGTCGGCCTGCTGGATCATCCTGTACGTCTCGGGATCGTCGGATGGAATCGCGGCGATGTCGAACGAGCCGCCGCGCGATCGGATGATCGCGGTCGATTCCTCGAGCGCCGCCATCATGCCCAGACCCAGCAGGTCGACCTTGATGATGCCCAGCTCGGCGCAGTCCTCCTTGTCCCACTGCACGACGACTCGGCCCGGCATGCGCGCGTTCTCGAGCGGCACGACCGCGTCGAGATCGCCCTGGCAGATCACCATGCCGCCAGAGTGCTGGCCGAGGTGGCGCGGCAGCGCTTGGATGTCGAGGCAGAGCCGCAGCCAGTGGGCGATCCGGGGATCGTCGCGATCCAGGCCGGCCTCTCCCGCCTGGCAGAGCAAATCGTCCCGGCTGTCGACATACTCGAACCCGTTGATGCCCTTCGCAAGCCGCCCGATCATCTCTTCGGGAAAACCGAGCACCTTGCCCGTCTCGCGCACGGCGCTCTTGCCTCGGTAGGTGATGACATTGGCCGTCATGCCTGCCCCGCGCTCCCCGTAGCGCGCGTAGACGTGCTGGATCACGCGCTCGCGCTGGTCGCCGGACGGAAGGTCAATGTCGATATCGGGCCATTCGCCGCGCTCTTCCGAAAGGAACCGCTCGAAGAGCAGGTCCATTCCGACTGGATCGACCGCGGTGATGCCGAGCGAGTAGCAGACTGCCGAGTTGGCCGCCGAGCCCCTCCCCTGGCAGAGGATGCCGTTCCGGCGAGCGAACTCGACCATGTCCCAGACAATCAGGAAGTAGCCCTCCAGCTCGAGCTTGCCAATCACGGCAAGTTCGCGATCGATCTGGCGGAGCGCCCTGTCGCGGTGCGGTCGCCCGCGGTAGCGCTCGGCTGCTCCGCGCAAGGTCTCCTTCCGCAGATAAGAGGAGGCGCTCTCTCCCGGCGGCAGGGGGTAGCTTGGAAACTCGTAGCCCAGGTCCACAAGCGTGAAACCGAGGCGCTGGCCCAGTTCGGCGGTATTCGCGACCGCTTCCGGCAGGTCCGCGAAAAGGCGTTCCATCTCCCGGGGGGGCTTGAGATAGCGCTCGGCGTTGGCGTCAAGCAGCCGGCCGGCGTCATCGAGCTTGCGCTTGAACCGCAGGCATGCCAGAGCGTCGTAGAGGGGCTTGCGACGCTCCGTGTCGTAACGGACGCCGTTCGTGGCGAGCAAGGGCAGGCGCCGTGCGCGGGCGAAGTCGATGAGGTCGCGATTGGCACGCTCCTGCTCTCGGAGCAGGTGGCGCTGCAGTTCCACATAGACGTTCCGCGGACCGAAGATGCCCCGGACCGGATCCTCGTCACGGAGGTCGCGGAGCAGCGCGACAAGCCCGGAGGAATACTCTTCGATATCCTCCCAGCGGGCGCGGCCCTCTCCCTTGGGCGAGCGCAGGTTCATGCGGGTGAGCAGGCGGCAGAGGTTGCGGTAGCCCGCGCGGTTCTCGACCAAGACGGTCAGCCTCCTATCCAGCACCGCGTTCGGAGTTCCCTTCCTAATACCCGGCTGATCGAGCGAGATCTCGCAGCCGACCAGCGCCCGCACGCCCGCCGGGCGCGCAGCCTGGAAGAAGCGCGGCGCGCCGGAAACCGAATCGCGGTCGCACAGGGCCAGCGCCCCGTAGCCTAGGTTCGCGGCCTCGCCGAGCAGATCCTCCGGATCCGACGCCCCTTCGAGGAAGCTAAAACCCGACGCGCTGTGGAGTTCGACGTACATCCGCTTTCCTCCGCCGCTGGCGGCTAGTCGTACTCTCCTGCGAGGAACCACTCCCCCGACGTTCTCTCGCAGCAGGCGCGGTACAAGCGCCCTCCGACTTCGACGTCCCACTCCTGGTACTGCCAGCCGTCCGGCGTCCACCACTCACCCGAGACGCGCCAGGGCCCGGCGCATGCTGTCACCGGTCCCCGGGCTTCCCGCGCTTCGACACGGACGGGGCGATCCCCGCGCAAGGTCACCTCTGCCGGACTGGAGGGGCGGAAGCAGCGGAAGACCAGAGAGCTTCTCGGAGGAGGGACGCCCCGGGGAGAACGCAATTGGCGGCGTTTGTGCGGGAGTTTCGCGGAGCTCGTCGCAACCGGCCTGTCAGAGACAGCCGACAGGCTCGGTTTGGCTCCCGTCTTGCGCCCTGCCATGCTTCCTCCCGCCGCCGGACGGAACGCCTCGAGTGCCGCCGCTCCGGGCCGGTGCGTGTCCGGCATCGTCGGAGCGCCAACCCGCTCGTCTCCCACCAAGCAGGCCAGCCGCGCCAAGGTCACCGCCAGATTCTCCGCATCAGGCAAGTCCTGAGCGAAAAGGGACGACTGCACCCGTCGGCGCTCGGCGGGCTCGGCCGACACGCGCACGCCACCGACCGCGCATCCCGGAGGGTGCGCGGTCAAATCGATTCGCATCAAGGTCAGCAGGGTGCGCGAGTCGCTCAGCGGATAAGGCAGGTTGATGGTCCTCTCGAACATCCTGCCATCGGCCAGCCGCAAGCGCGTGGTCAGGCTCGCCGCCGCCCGGTCCAGGCTCTGCAGGCGGAGACAGAGCCGTTCGAGCATGTCGGACATCGCGAATGCAAGCGATTCGATCTCTCCGATCTCCCAATCGAAATCCCGACTCAGGTCCAGCCGGGGCTCCGGCCGGTAAGCCCGCAGCACCGAGTCTTCCTCGCCGCGAGCCAGCCGCACCATGCGGGCTCCGCGCTCCCCGAACCGCTCCGCCATCCGGGCTTGCGGCAAAAGCGCCAGTTCCCCGATCTTGCGCACGCCCCAGCGCTCGAGGGTCTGGAGATCCTTGCCGTCCAGCGGCAGCGTGTCGAGGGGCAATTCCTGCAGGAAGCCGGCCTCCTGTCCCGGGTACACATGGGTGACGCCCGGCTGGGTGCGCGCCGCGCACAGGGCGACGAAACGGTTCCGGGCAACGCCGACATTGGCTTTCAGACCGAGCCGTGCCGCTCCCGAGGCCAGTGCCGTTGCCGAGACGTACGGGTCCCGCAAGCCTGCGAAATCGAGCGACATGAGTCCCGGCGCGACATCCTCGAACACGGGGGTAGACATCTCCGCCAGTTTCAGCAGCCGAGCCTGCGTTCTGCGTTCCGCCTCTGCGTCACGGCAAAGAACCTGCAGAGGCTGCCCCGCCCCCGCGGCACTCGCCTGCGCCATGGCCAGCGCCATTCCCTCGCGCACGCCGCATTCCCGGGCGGGAGCGTCGGCGGCGTAGACGAACCGGTTGGGGGGCTCGCCGCAAGCGACCGCCGTCGGCCGCGGACACATCTTTCCCGCCTGCAGCACGGCCACCGGGAAGTCCGGAACGTGCAGAGAAGCGTACAGGACGGCGGCAGGGGATCCCCTGCCGGAAAATCCAGCCGTCATGCCGCCCGCTCCGCACCCGTGCAATCCGCTCCGCGCGCTCTGTGCCTGACGACTTCCGCGCGCATGCCGATCCCTCCCAGCAGGCCATCCCACTCGGTTCGCTCGCGACGCAGTTCCAGCACCACGTCCGCAGCGCTTCCGGTCAAGTGCTTCTCGGCCAGCACGATCAACGCCGTGGGCGTGTCCTCCACGGCATGCTTGAGCCGCGTCCACGTCCGTCCCTGCAAGCCGCCCAACTGGCGCCTCGAGAGGCCTCCAAGGTCGATCGCGACCACGCCGAAACCTCCTGCCGAGACGACCAAATTCGCTGTTTGCCATGCTTCGTCCATCCGAGAAAGCCTCCGCTCGCCCTGATCGCGACGGGCACCCTCCTCCGCGCCGCAGCGAATCCACAGGAGCCGCTCCAGAACCACTCCGGCCTGCTTGGCCGAGCGCGGGTCAAGGCAGTCGGTCGCGTCAACGTACGTAGCAATCCCGCCGGATTGGGTCGCCCGGGCAAGCGCGGCCAGCACCAGACCTGTGCGTCCGGACGAGCACGGCCCGGTAACCTCGCTGATCGCGCCGCAGGGAAGGCCACCGCCAAGGCGGGCGTCCAGCCACTCGATCCCGCTCGGCACAGGGGAACGACGAAGCTTTCCCTGCTTCGGCAGGGTCCAGCCGAATCCGCGCTCGCGGACCAGGGCCTCGAGTGCGCGGAGGTTCTTCGGCAGTACAGTGGGACACGGCATATATTCGTATTTTATTCGCCTCCACATGATGCCATAGCCTATGCCCTCAAGCAAGCTACCAAGAGCCCTGCACCCGAAAAGCCTGTATCTGACGGCACAAGCGCGGCAGGGAAGCGAAGTGCTCGGCCAGCCAGACGAACGAGTGAATCGGCAGTGGTTACTGGATTGCCGCAATGTCGCCCGACAGGGGTCGCTACGATCAGTCAGGCGGGCTCAACCGCGATCGAATGAACGAGAACGGCAAGCAATCCACCATCCGGATCGGCACCTGGAACACCGAGTGGGCCAAGCCAGGCAGCATCCGTGGCAAAATCATCGGCGACACACTCGCCGCTTCCGACTGTGACGTTCTGTGCCTGACCGAAGGGTTCGCGGGGATCCTCCCGGATGGAGGCCATATCATCGACGCAGGCAAGGACTGGGGCTATCCGATCCGCAAAGGCCGCAGAAAGGTGCTGCTGTGGAGCAAGCATCCCTGGACTCCCCACACCCATGCCCTTGGTTCGGCGGAGTTTCCGCAAGGCAGGTTCGTGGCGGGCAGCACCGAAACACTCTCAGGGGCTTGCCTCACCGTCGTTGGCGTCTGCATCCCTTGGAGAGGTGCGCACGTGAAAGGAGGAAGCAAGGACCGCAAGCCATGGCAGGATCACGAAACTTGGCTCGCTGGATTCGAGAAACTGCGCTATCGGATCCCCTCTTCGAAATCCGTCATTCTGGGAGACTTCAACCAGAAAATTCCACGGACATGGGTACCGCAAAGGGTGCATAACGCGCTCTTGCAAGCGTTCGACGCCTTCGAGATAGCTACTGAGGGAGAGTTGGCAAGGGCGCCGGACTTGTCGATTGATCACATTGCGCACACCCCTGACCTGACCCGACGCAGCATCGGGATCTGGCACAGAAAAGGTGACGGAGGCAAACACCTGTCAGACCATTTCGGGGTGTATGGCAACTTCGGCCTCTGCTAGCCACCTGACAGGAAGAGTCGTCAGCCAGCCGGCCTTCCATCCCGATGCGGACAGGCTGGACCGCCTTGGCTGTCCGGCGGGGTAAGAACGTCGCGGGACTATGCCGGACCTACCAGATCAGCCGGATGACGGCTATAAGTAGATGGAGCGATTTCGGCAAGGAGAGCTTTGTGCGCTGGGCCGGAACCCGTGCCCCGAGCCCTGCTCGGCGCAGCACAGGCGGAGCACCGCGGTCCCGTGCGGGCCGCTGGGCGGGGGAGGGGGTGCCCAGAGGGCCCTAAACAGCCCTATTGTGTTTCAAGCCAGCCAGCGGAGATGTGGAATTCAAGGACGATGATTCTATTGAAGGCGGGCGGACACTCGATCCCGAAACCTCCAGTCTCGTGCTATCAGAGAACTTTGTTTCGACGAAGGATACACGAGCAGCGGCGATTCTCCATCTAAGCGGAGGTGTTCTTGTCAGTATTTCGAAGCGCCTGGTCTTCAGGTCTGGATTCCTTGTGAACCCGATAGCGTTAGATGCTCCGCTTGCGAAATCAATTGTAGTGGGACTTGGTCTTCGACTATGAACATCGACTGCATGTCAGTGCCGAAAGATTGACGCCGACTCCAGTACTGGGGATGCGGAATGGCTGGGCTCGGCGGAACGCAGCCTATTGGGCGCGACTCCAGCGCCAGCCATAGCGATCATCCGGAGCAGTGCCAGTACTGGGCGGCACGGCCGGGCCGAGGCTGCTTGGATTCGCTGTTGCTCTAGGCCAGCCTGCTGGAGAAAGCTGGCTTCGAGTCGGTCTTCATTTCGGATTTGCAGCAGCTCGACTCCAATCTCAGGGCAGCTGAGAACAGTACCGGTGCGAGCAAGACTGTGCGTTTTCGCCTTTGTCTTGCACGGAGGAATCCTTCCGTCATCCCAAGACCGGAGTCCGGTTGGACGTGCCTGCCCGGCCGCGATCGAGGGCCAAGACCCGGGCGAGGAGGACGAGGTGGGTCACGTTCAAGCAGTCTCTACGCCTGACTCCTTGGACTCCTGCTTTGCGCTCAGTTGAAGGGCGTGCCAAGACTCGATATGCGCTCTCATGAGTGCCGCCGCCGCTTTCGGATCGCCCTTCCGCATGACGTCGACGACGGCTTGGTGCTCTTCTGCCAGCGGTTGGTACGCGACCTCCTGAACAGTGCGGAGCCCGCTCAGAATGAACACGATCGGCGCGATGCTCAGCGGCTTCATCGCCTGCACGAGAAAATCGTTGTCGGTTAGCTCCACCAATGTAGCGTGGAAACGGATATCGGCTTCGAAAAACGTCGGAAGGTCGTTGTCGCGGGCCGACTTACGCATGATCTCCACTTGGCTTTCCAACTCGTCGAGCCTATCGGGTGCGTTCCGGGCAACGGCGAGCTCGATGGCTAGCGGCTCGAGCTGAAGCCGCACCGCTAGCAGAACCCGCACGCCGCAGCTGTCTAGGCTACGGACTCTGGTGTGGCGGTTGGCTTCCTTGACGAGCAGGCCCTCGCTCACCAAATCGAAAATCGCTTCCCTAACAGTGCTCTGCGCTACGCACAGGTCCTTGGCCAAAGAGCTTTCGACGAGACGGTCACCGGGCAAGACCCTGCCGGTGAAGATCGTGGCTCGAATCTGGTGGGCGACGATTTCCCGCAAAGTCACGCGCACAACCGGCTGAAAGACTGGTTTTGTCACGCTGTTATCCGCTGGCATCATTTGATCGATTATTGCTCACGTCGTATTTCGTACCCCGCTTGGAACGCGGAGACCGGAATTGGATAACCGTATCCTGCAGGAACCATTGGCCTTTTCCCGGTACCACAGCGGGGACCGGATTCTTGTTGATTCTGTGGTTGACACATCTCAAGGCAAATTGTCATTATATCGATAATCGAGTATATAGTACTCATGTGATAAAATCGATCAACGAGGTGCTGAGTCATGCAATCCAACACGAAATCTCAGGGGACCCCGGCACGAGGAGACGAGGCTAGGCTAGCGGCGGGCAATCGCGCATTCGGCAATCGCATGAGGGAGTTCTCAACCGTCCTGCTAGTCTTCTTCTTGGGTACGGTCACGAGCGCTCCTGATCCGGCTCCCGCCCAGGTGCTGTATGGCACCTTGGTCGGCAATGTGACCGATGCCAGTGAGGCGGCCATTCCGGACGCCGAGGCGGCGATTACGAATCTTGGCACCGGCCAGGAGTGGACCACTACGACCAACGCCAGCGGCGTTTACTCGATCTCGACCATCCTCCCCGGTGAGTATCAGATCACGGTGTCTTCAGAAGGGTTCCGGACGCTCAGGACCAGCGGAATCGTAGTCAGCGCCAACACCACGGTTCGCTCAGACGCCACACTCGAAGTAGGTGCAGTGACAGAGATAGTCGCAGTGAGTGCTCAGGCGCTGTCGCTGCAGACTGACTCCGCTGACATTCGTGACAACATCGATTCCGAACAGCTCCAGAACATCCCCATCCCGTTCAACAGAAACTTCCAGAGCCTGCTGGCGACGATGCCCGGCTTCACCCCTCCGACCAATGGCGGCGTGTCACCGGCCGTCAATCCTTCCCTGTCACTTAGTACACATTCGAACGGAACCACCCGGGCGGGAACGTCGTTTCGGATCGACGGCACGGTTACGAGAAATCAATGGTTCCCTTGGAACGCGGACTACATCCCTCCGCTGGAAGCGATCGAAGTCGTCAACGTCGTGACGGGCAGCTTCGACGCCGAGCAGGGATTCGCGGGTGGCGCCACGATCAATGTCCAGCTTAAGAGCGGCACCAACGAAGTGCATGGTTCCGGGTTTTGGTTTCACAACAACCAAAACCTCAAGGCACGCCCCTACTTCCTGCCGGACACTCGCGACCAGAACAAGAGGATCTTGAACCAGTTCGGCGGCACCATTGGCGGTGCGATCATCAAGAACAAGCTGTTTTACTTCACTTCGTATGAGGGGACAACGGAACGCGAGTCGGTCTTTGTCATCGGCTCGGTCCCGACGCCCGCCATGAAGGCCGGCGATTTCTCGGATTCCGGAACTCTAATCTTTGATCCCTCGACCGGGGGCGCAAGAGGCAGCGACCGGGACGCGTTCCCCAACAACTACATTCCCGCGCCGAGGAGAAGTCCAATCATTCAAAAGTTGGTTGAACTGACACCGGATCCGAACCTCAATGCCGCCTCCCGAAACAACAATTTTGCCAACGGCCCGTTCTTGCTCGATCGGCAAAGAATTGACGCGAAGTTAAGCTATAACGCCACCAACAAGCTCAACTTGAACGCGCGGACCGGCTTGATGCCGTGGAACGCGTTTACGCCGCCGAGGTTCGAATATCTCGAGGGTTGGAGAATGGGGCGCGGCGACCTTCCCGGCGACAGCGACGGCACCGTGCAGAACTACACCTTTTCGGGCGTATATACGTTAACGCCCAACCTAGTGCTGGACGCCTACTTTGGCCTGAACCTGAACGACGCCCACCGGCGTTCGATGCGTCTCGACGAGGATCTCGGGCGCGACTTCCTCGGCATCCCCGGAACCAATGGGCCTACCAGGGACTACGGCGGCTGGCCGCGATTCTCGACCTCTTCGTACGACGATCTCGGAAGAGCCAGAACGTTCGCCCCTTCCAGCGACACGAGCTCAAGCTACCAGGTTGTCGCCAACTTGGCCTGGCTGAAAGGGAATCACGACCTGCGGTTCGGGCTCGACTCGCTCCGCAGCATTCTTCGGCTCTCTGAGCCGCTCGGCCACCCGGGCGAGTTCTTCTTCACGGCTGGCGTCACTGGCGCAGCAGGCCATCGAACCAGCAACTTTAATTCCTACGCTAGTTTCCTATTGGGGCTTCCGCAACGAACCAACACCTGGAGACTCTGGCGAATGCGGAGCGGCGTGATGCCAGCCTACAGCCTCTATATGAGGGACAGGTGGCAGGCGACACAGCGATTGACGGTCTCGATGGGCCTGCGCTGGAACTACTTTTCTGTCCCCTACAGGGAAACGGGGGAAGGATTCTCCATCTATAACCCGGACACCGACGAACTGAGGCTGTGCGGTTTCGGCAGTCTGCCAAGGAATTGCGGTTTCGACATGAATACAAGCTTCCTCGCGCCGCGCGTAGGCTTAGCCTACCGAGCTACCGACACGTTCGTGATCCGCACAGGCTACGGCATCTCCTGGGATCCGACGCCCGTGGCACGGAACGCGATCGGCTCGTTCCCTAACCGGACCATCAATACCATTCGGGGCGCTAGCAGCTTCGATGCCGCGTTCCCCATTGCGCAAGGTCTCCCTGACGTAGCGCAGCCCGATCTCGGTGACGGGACCGTCATCCTGCCGTCGAATCTGAGCGTGAACACGATTGATCCGAACTATCGTCGCGGTTACGTCCAGTCCTGGAACTTCATGTTGGAGACGGATCTTGGCGGCGGCTGGATTGGCGAGGCCGGCTACGTGGCCACCCGCACTATCAATATGAACGGGCAGTGGAACCAAAACTACTCGTTCATCGGCGGCGGCAATGCGAGTAGGGTACTGAACCAGCGGTTTGGCCGCACCGGGAACGTCAACCTGACAACGACCAATGGCTGGAACGGCAGGTACGACTCATTGCAGGTGAATGCCAAGAAGCGCTTCTCGCAAGGGTATATGGCGCGGTTCGCCTATACCTTCTCGAAGACCATCTGGCCCGCGGGCAGAGGCGGCGACAACGGACTTAACGCCGGGGGCAGACACCCGAATCCAGCGTACTGGGAATTGGTCCGAAACACGGTGGCCGACAGCGATCGGCCCCACAATTTCAATGCCTCGTTCGCGGCGGAGATGCCATTCGGCATTGGGAAACGGTGGGCGCAGAGCGGCTTTGCGAGCAAGCTCCTCGGCGGCTGGCAGATCAACGGCCTGTTCAGCGCCTTTTCCGGAACGCCACTCACCGTGACTGCTTCGCGCGCTTCTCTCAATGCGCCCGGGCAGTTTCAAATCGCAGATCAGATCAAGCCGGAAGTGGAGATCATCGGTGCGCGAGAGCGCTGGTTTGACCCGCTCGCGTACGCACCGGTAACGGAGACGCGGTTCGGAAACTCCGGTTGGAATCAGATCCGGGGGCCCGGCGTAGTAAACGTCGACGCCGGAATCTTCCGCGACTTCACGATCAGCGAACGGATTGTCCTGCAGTTTAGGACCGAAGTGTTCAATGTGACGAACACTCCCCACTTCGGCGCCCCCGGCTTGAACGTGAACAGCATGCGTTTGAACTCGGACGGAACCATCCGGGCCCTGAATGGATTCAGTCAAATCAGCAGGATCCAGAACACGGGGCGCTGGGGCATCGACGAGCGCGCGTTCCGGTTTGGTCTGCGGCTTGCGTTCTAATCTCCTTGTCAGGGGCCGTCGCGACGTTGTCTCGTGGCGGCACCTTTTCCTACCGCTCGTCCTTAAGGCTGGAACAGCCCGAAAGTCCAGCAACACCTGCCGCAGGTTAGGCGCCTGTTGATGGATGAGGGCAAGTATGTCGTGTCGAACGAGCTGCCAAGAAAGATACACAGAGCGAGAAAGCTTACGAAAGGGAGAAAGCGTTAGCTTGAAGCAGCACGACACCGGGCCTTTTCGACGGTCATTCCAAACTCTTCCAGATCGACGCGAACTTCGGATGGGCCAGCAGTTCTCAAATTAGGCTTTTTGAGCGCCGACAGTCGTTGGGGGGCTAGATCGAGAGCACGGTTTCTGGGCTCTTAACTTTGCGGCCGCTCCTTTGAACGATGGGATGTGGCTCCGACTCCTCTCAATTCCCTGACCCTCGATTCCCTGCTGGCCAGCTTCCGCCAAGCCGCCTCCGCACTCTCCGATGCCCGGCGCGGCGGCAACAAGCAATTCTCTGTCGCCGACGCCGCCTCCTGTGCCCTCGCTCCCTTCTTCCTGCAGGACCCCTCCTTCCTCGCCTTCCAGCGCCGCCTGCAGGACGCGCAGGCTCGCTCCAACTGCCAGTCCCTGTTCGGCATCGAGTGCATCCCGACCGACAACTGCATCCGCTACCTGCTCGACGGCTGCCCCTCCGAGGCCTTCGACACACTCTTTTCCGCCTGCCTCCACACCCTCGCCGAGCACGGTGCCCTCGCCCCCTTCTAGCGCCTCTTCATCGCGCTCAATGGCATCGAGTTCCACAACTCCTACACCATCCATTGCGACCAGTGCTCGACCCGCCACGTCGGCAAGGCCAGGACCCCCCAGCACTTCCACTCCATGGTCTGCCCCGCCGTCGTCGCCGACGGCCACAACGGCGTCATCCCTTCATGCCCGGGTTCATCGGTCCCCAATCCGACCCCGCCGCCGCCGATGCCGGGCTGTCCGGCCAACGCCAGAAAAAGGACTGCGAGCGCAACGCCGCCAAGCGCTGGATCTCCAAGCATGCCAGCCACTTAGCCTCCTGCCGCCCGGTCCTCCTCGGCGACGACATCGACTGTTGCCACCCCCGCTGCCAGCTCGTCCTCGACCACGGCGCCGACTGCCTCTTCGTCGGCCAGCCCGCCTCCCACAAGGGCCTGCAGGACTGCCTGCACGAGTCCCTGTACCACTCCACCGGCTGGCTCCGCGTGCGCCACGCCCGCACCACATCGCCTGCCACCGCTACCGCTGGCAGACCGGCGTGCCAGTGCGCGACGGCGCCGACGCCGGCACCTGGATCGAATTCACCATTGTTGAATCCCGGATTAATCCGTGGGATCGTCGGGTTTTTGGACCGGATTATCTCGTTACGGATTGGGTGGGAAAGCGGAAGAATCTGGGACGGGCGAGAGAGCGTCGAGTGGATCAGCCGCATCGGAAGCCCTAGAATCTGCAGTAGTTACTAACGCTTGGGATTCGATCCACGCGCTTCCTCCTTGCTGCAGGAGCGAATCTACGTGAGACATGCGGCGCTCTCCCGCAGGAATAATCTGGGAATTCGTCAGCGGAATAATGTTGGATACAACACCATCCGCCGCAAGACGCCCGACGGCACGGGCTGGCAGCAGACCGACTACAACACCTTCTTCACCAGCCTCGACGTGACCGCCGCCAACGTCGCTGACATCGCCCGCGCCGGCCGAGCGCGCTGGAAGATCGAGAAATGTGCAATTGCACATTTCTCGATAAATGTGAATTTCAGGATTATGTGAATTCCGCTCTGTAAGCCCTTGCCAAGCCGAGGCACGGGGGCTCTGCCAGTTCACATAAAAATACGGCGGTGGCAGGATTGTCGGATCGTCTTTCGTTTCGAAAGGAGGTCTGAACATGTTCGAAACACTCTTCAAGGAGGCGCGAACGGTGCAGCGGCACCTAGCCGCCCCGCTGCTCCGGTTGCGCCTCTGCTACCTAGATCACTGCGCGGCACGAGGGCTCGCAGACAGAACGATCCGCGATGTCGCCAGACACCAGCTGCAGGCGGTGCAGTTGCTGCCCTTGCAGGAGCCGGGCCCGATCCCGGTCGCCGAGGTCGAAGCGGCCGGGCAGCGGTGGGCGGCCGGCCGCAAAGTCGAGCAAGGCGGGAAGCGTCAGCGGGCCTTCGTAACAGGCACGCTGAGGTGGCTTCGCTTCAGCGGACGCCTGGATGCGACAGATCCCGAGCCGACGCCCCACGCCGAGCGGCTGGCGGCGTTTGCCGACAGCTTGCTCCGCGAGCGCGGACTGTCTGCGGAATCGGTCCGCAACTACTGCTCCCGAGCGCGGGAGTTCCTGCGCCGGCACTGTGGCGACAAGCCGTCGCTGGCAGACATCACGGTCGCCGATGTGGACCGGGCCTTGGCGGACAAAGCGTCGCAGGATGTGGCGCGGAAGACATTGGCTGCCTATGCCAGCGCCTTGCGAGCGTTCTTTCGGTACGCCGAGGACTGCGGCCGGTGCCGTCCGGGCTTGGCCGCAGCGATCCCGTTGCCCCGTCAGTACTCCTTGGAGACCCTGCCAGCGGGCCCAGCCTGGGAGGACGTGCAGCGGCTGCTGGCCGCCACCGAAGGGGACCGGCCAGCGGATGTCCGGGACCAGGCCATCCTCCTGCTGCTCGCTGTCTACGGCCTGCGTTCGGGGGAAGTCCGCGGACTGCGCCTGGACGACCTCGACTGGGTGGCGGAAACGATGTGCGTCCGCTGCCCCAAGCCGGGGCGTACTCACCTGTATCCGTTGTCGCGGACGGTCGGTGACGCCATCCTGCGCTATGTGCGGGGCGTGCGTCCAGCCTCCCTGCACCGCGAGGTCTTCCTGTCCCTGCAAGCCCCGGCCCGACCGCTGAGCACGACCGGGCTCTGGCGCGTCGTCGGACCCCGCCTGCGACGGTTAGGCATCGATTCGCAGCGCAGCGGGCCCCACGCATTGCGGCATGCCTGTGCTCAGCACCTGTTGGATACAGGCTTCTCCCTGAAGCAGATCGGGGATTGTCTGGGACACCGGCACCCGGACTCGACCGCGGTCTACGCCAAGACCGGGCTCGGCGCGTTACGGGAAGTGGCCGCCTTCGATTGGGAGGGCGTGCTGTGACAGTCCGGGACGCCATTGAGCGTTACGTCGCCTGGAAGCGCTCCTCGGGAGCGCGCTTCCAAGCTGGCGCGAACGCACTCAACCATTACGCTTGCCTCGTGGGTAGCGAGACCGACCTCGACGAAGTCGGGGAGCACGAAGCCGCCGCCTTTCTGACCGGCTCCGGACCCTTGACCCCCACGCGAAGCGTCAAACGTTCGATTCTGGATGGCTTCTACCGCTACGCGCTGGGGCGCGAGCTGGCCAGCCGCTCGCCGCTGCCCGCGCTGGAGCCGCCACGCCCCCCTTCGGCCCCTCCGTATCTGTATAGCCGGGACGAGGTGGGCCGCCTGCTGGAGGCCGCGCAAGCCCCTCTCAAGCGTGTGCGGCAACTCGGGCCGCAGACGTTCCGCGCCTTGCTGCTACTGCTGTATGGCGCAGGCTTGCGTCTCGGGGAGGCCCTGCAACTCACCCATGCTGATGTCGATCTGGCCAACCTGCTGCTGACTGTCCGCAAATCGAAGTTCGGCAAGACCCGTCTCGTCCCGTTGGATCCGACCCTGGGAAAAGCCCTGGCAGCCCATGCGGCCCGCACCCTGCCGGCGGATCCCGCCGGGGCGGCCGGGCACCCCTTCTTCGCCAACCGAGACGGCACGCCGCTACGCCAAGCGACGGTCCGCGGCCGCTTCCGGGTCGTGCGCGAAGCTGCTGGCATCCCGCTTCTGGAGGGAGCCCGTCGTCAGCCGTGTCTGCACGACCTGCGGCACGCCGCTGCCCAGCATCGGCTGGTCAGCTGGTACCGCCAGGGACAGGACGTCCAGCGCCTGCTGCCGGTTCTGTCGACCTACCTGGGGCACGTCAGCCTGGCCTCGACGCAGCTCTACCTGAGCATGACCCCCGAACTGCTGGGCGCCGCCTCGGCGCGCTTCGCGCGGTATGCCGAACCTCGCGGAGGCTGCCATGCGTGACAGATCCACTCTCGGTTTCTGGCTGCGCCGCTTCTTGGCGGAGCATCTGGTGAGCGAACGCAACCTGTCGCGCAACACCCAGCTCGGCTATCGCGACACGTTCACCCTGCTCGTGCCCTGCCTCGCCGAACAGGCCCGCAAGCCGTCCGAGCGCCTCGCTGTACGCGACATGGGCGCCGCGCAAGTGCGGGCCTTCTTGGCCGGCCTCGCCGAACAACGCGGCTGCTCGCCGCAAACCTGCAACCAACGCCTGGCCGCCATCCGCTCCTTCGCCCGCTTCGTGGCCAGCCGTGATCCCGAGCATCTCGAATGGGCCGGCCAGATCCGGGCCATCTCGGCGAAACGGGCGGATCCGCGCCCCGTGACCTACCTCGAGAAGCACGAAATGGACGCCCTGCTGGCCGTGCCGGACCGCACCACAGCCCAGGGTCGCCGCCAGTACGCAGTCCTTGTTTTCTTGTACAACACGGGCGCCCGCGTATCCGAACTGACCCGCCTGACGGTCGGCGACTTGCAGCTAGCCGATCGCCCGGAGTCCCATTCCCTTGTGACCCTGCATGGCAAGCGTGGCAAGATTCGCCGTGTCCCAGTCTGGCCCAGTACAGCCACTGTGCTGTCCGAACTGGCGGGCGACCGCCCTGCGGACGCCTTCCTGTTCCACAGCCGGACCGGTCATCCCTTCACACGGTTTGGTATCCGAGCACTGGTCAAACGGTGCGCCGAGGCTGCCGCGCAGCGGGTGCCCTCCCTGACGGCCAAGGCCGTTATCAGCCCCCACACACTGCGCCACAGCTGCGCCACTCATCTGTTGCGCGCCGGTGTGGATCTGAACACGATCCGTGCCTGGCTCGGCCACGTCAGCGTCGATACCACGAACATCTATGCCGAGGTGGATCTCGAGACCAAGGCCCAAGCGATCGCTTGCTGCGACCCGCCCAAGACGCAACCGGCACGGCCATGGAAGGAGGACAAAGGCCTGATTGAGTTCCTCCGGACGCTCTGAGGCCATCAGGATTATGTGAACCCGCAGAGCCCCCGTGCCTCGGCTTGGCAAGGGCTTACAGAGCGGAATTCACATAATCCTGAAATTCACATTTATCGAGAACGAGACCTTCAACTGCCTCTCGCGCCAGGGCTACCACCTCAAGCACAACTTTGGGCACGGCCAGGCCGGCCTGGCCAACCTGCTCGCCTTCGCCTTCCACAGCGTGCTCGACTGCCTGCGCGGCCTGTGGTGCCAGGCCCGCACGCGGCTCGTCAAGCGACGCGACTTCTTCCGCGACTTGCAGACCCTGACAAAGTACTTCTATCTCCCGGACTGGACCGCCCTGCTCGAGACGCTGCTCAAGCAACGGCCGCCGCCCGCCCTGTCCCGCGGGCCTACCCGCGCATGACGTCCCGACCGCCCGCCAGCCCCTGCGGGCAGCAGTGCGGCCCTGCGGCACCAGACTCCCGGCCCGCCCACGAGAGCACTGCCCCGTCACCACAGCGCGGCGCTGGCACGGCCCGCCACCCTGCGATTGGCGCTTCGAAAACCGGCGTCCACGCCAATCACGCCCACTGGATCTGCAACTTTGAGAATCGCTGCGGATGGGCGGCGGGCATTGCTAAGATGCTTCTGCAGAGTCATGATGCCGCAATTCACTCTCTACCGGCTTTGCCTCGAGCCTGGCCGCAGGGAGAGTTCACAGCACTGCGAAAGCGAGGCCGCCTCTGCGGTGCTTCGCGCCATCGTGGATAGCGAACGCTCTCTGAGCCCGTCGCGCGGACAGCGAGTGGCATCAGTTCGTGGCGCAGAGGGAGTGACGCAGCTGGATGGGTCAGACCAGGGCACGATGGAGCCGAGACTCCGCTCGGGAGGCCGACACGAAATGAGATTCAATTGACGAGGTCTTGGGCGTGCTCCGCAATTATTCCATGCGAACACTCGCTCTTAGGAGGGTCGTCGCGACAGCGGCCCTCCTGATACTGACCGGCAGCTCCCGGAACCTCGCCCAGACAAGCGACGCTACCGCCAGTGTGGATCGTTGGCAGGCGCAATGGATTGCCTGGGCTCCGAATTCAACCGAGGGTTGGCCCGTTCTGTACTCCTGCCGACCACTGCAGCTGGAACAACAGCCGGCGTCAGCAGCCGTCAGCATAACGGCCATCGATTACTTCAAGCTTTATGTAAACGGTGAGTTTATTGGAGAAGGACCGCCGCGAAACGCTCCAAAGTTGCTCAGCTACGACACCTTTGAAGTCTCTGACCTGTTGGCAGCGGGTGAGAACGTCATCGCGGTCGAAGTGATTTCAGCAAGGCCGCGGTTCGGCTATGCGGACCCCGAGATAGCCGCGGATCAACGGCCGGCATTCGCGGCACAATTGGAGATCACATATCCCGATGGTTCATCACTGACTGTCGTGACCGACGAGTCTTGGCGCATTGCTCCTGGCCCGTGGCACGACATGGACGCGAACAGTGCCGGTGACGATCGCGTGGAAGTGTTCGAGGGCAAGCTCGAACCACGCGGGTGGCGACAAGAGGGCGACGTAACTTCAGATTGGGGCCGGGCCACGCCGATAGCGGCCGTATCAGCCGACGGACAGCCCTATCCCGGACGAAAGCTCCAGGCTTCGATTCTGCCTCGCTATCTTCGGACGGAGCATCTGCCGAGAGCGATCGCTCGCACCGGCGAAGTCTTACAGGTCATGGGAGACACACGCTATTCCGCGGCGATTCAGATGGCGACGGAATTCGTCCGACCCCTCGAGAAATGTGCGATCGACAACGAACAGGCGCTTCTAGCAGACGCCGAGGAAGTGGGCCCCGCCAGGATCCGAAACCAATTCCCCCAAAGTGACCTGAGGTCTTTCTACACGTACTGGGACAACTACTCCGACGTTGCGGCTCTACGAAACGCGACGATGATCATCGATTTCGGCAAGCTAATGAATGCCTATATCCAGCTCGATGTCGACGGGAATGAGGACGCGGTCATCGATATTGCTTGGGGCCAGACCCTTATTGACGGTCGTGTCTTGCCGCTGCTCTACACTCGTCAAGCGGCTGACAAGCAGGGAAAGCCGAACGCCCAACTCGCCGCTCGCTATTATCTCGCTGAGGGTCGCCAGCAGTGGGAAACATTTCACTGGCAGAACTTTCGGTATCTGCAGCTCACGTTTCGGCGTCTGGATAGACCGCTAAAGCTGCATCGAATTGCAGCGGTAAGGAGCTTCCAGCCGCTCGAGCGGCGCGGATCGTTCAGATCGTCGGATTCGTTTCTAGACGAGCTTGTTACTGCCAACGTGAACACACTCGAGGCCGCGAGCTATGACTTGTTCATGGACAATACGATCCGCGAGAAACAAGTGTGGGGTGGAGATATCAGCGACGGCTCGGTCTCGACTTGTCTGGCGGCCTTTGGCGACGTGCCGATCTTGAGGCGTTACATAACGATCTTCTGTGACGCTCAGCTTCCGAGCGGCGCGCTTCCACAGCTCGGGACCCATCGCAGAGAAGGACCCATTCTGGCTCATCAAATCCGCACCGCAATCTGGATGGCTGAGTACGGGCTGTGGTGCAACAACCAAGCGTCCTACCGCGCGAAGGTCCTACCTACTATCGGCCGCTTTCTCGAGTTTCTAGTCTCGATCTCAAATGAAGACGGTCTTCTTGCAGCCAAGGTCCCTGCTGGGCGCGCGCCCGGTCCGCCCAGCCCCGCGCCGCCGGGAGGAGGCAGAAACTGGGTCGATCACGTCTACGGTTTGCAGCCCAAAGACGTGAGTGTTCCTGTCAATCTCTTCCACGTGCTGCTTCTGAGAAAGGCGGCAATAGCGTTCGAGAGCTACGGCGAGGCTTCTTCCGCCGCAGAATATCGTTCACGCGCCGAAATGCTGCGACGCCGCATTCTGGCGCACTATTGGGACGAGTCGCAAGGACTCTATCTGGACGGCACGCTCCATGGCGTCCCGAACACAACATTCTCGGAGCATGCGAACTATCTGGCGCTCCTAGAGGGCCTGGGAGGCAATGGAAGAGCGGACCGCATTCTGGCAGCACTCAACCACCCCAGCCAAGTCGGCAAGATTGTGCAGGCCGGTCCGCCGTTCATGCTGTGGCCGCCGGCGGCTCTGTTTTCGCTAGGCCAGGCTACAGCCGCCTTCGAAATCGTCCGTCAACGTTACTCGCGTTTCTTCAAGAGCGGCGTCGGCACACTGTGGGAGGAATGGTCGTATCTGATCGGCGGTAACGGTTGGGGCTCTCGGTATAGGAGCGTGGCCCAGAACGGGGCCGGTTCGCCTGCCTGGCTCATGGCCACGGAGGTGCTAGGGATAAAGCCTTCGGCGCATGGCTTTGAAGAGTTCACTGTTCAGCCGCAGCGCGGCGACCTCGAGTGGGCCCAAGGCGTCGTACCTTCTCCAGCAGGCGACGTACAGGTCTCGTGGCGCATGGAAGCAGCGGGACGCTACTCGCTGAAGGTCAGCGTTCCAATGGGAACCATGGCTCGCGTCCATCTTCCCCGCGCCACACAGCATTTCGTCGGAGGGGAGCCTGTGGACTCCAGTACCGACGTGCTTGGGACAACCGTCGATGACAACAGGCTTGTCGTCACTGTTCCTGCGGGCAGGCACCATTTCGAGAGTCGGGGTCTCAAGTGAATTCCTTGAAGGCAATGACTCAATCAGGCCCGAACGTGTGTGACTCCGTTTTCGTGGATGACCGAGATAGCGTTGGATGGACGGTAGTTAGGCACCGGGGGGCGGGGGGCAGGTAGTGTATGAACCAGGCGGAGTGGTAACAGAACAGACCGGGCGGATGGGTAACACTTCGGTGTATGCCGTGGAAGGAAACCTGTCCGATGCACGAGAGGAAGCGATTCATAGAGGATTGGCTGGCGGGAGGAGCGGGCAACCTCGCTGGGCTTTGCCGGACCTACCAGATCAGCCGCAAGACGGGCTACAAGTGGATGGAGCGATTCCGGCAAGGCGGGAGCATCCGAGCTGGGGGCCGAAGAAGTTGCGCGCCTGGCTGCAGGCCCGCGAGCCGGCAACGCCGTGGCCAGCGGCGTCGACGATGGGCGAGGCGTTGCGGAGGGCGGGCTTGGTGCAGCCGCGGCGGCGCGTGCCGCGGGTGGGCACGGGATCGGGTCCGCTGCGAGACCCGCAACGGGCCAACGAGCTGTGGACGATCGACTACAAGGGGCAGTTCCGCACGCGGGACGGACAGTGGTGCTATCCGCTGACCGTGGTGGACGGCTACAGCCGCTATCTGCTGGCGTGCGCGGGGCATCGGCAGGTGAGCCGGGAGGCGGCGCGGGCGAGCCTGGAGGAGCTGTTCGGGGAGCGCGGGTTGCCGCAAAGGATGCGCAGCGATAACGGGACGCCGTTCGCGTCGGCGGGTGCGGGGCGGCTGAGCCAGCTGAGCGCGTGGTGGTGGAAGCTGGGGATCGAGGTGGAGCGGATCGCGCCGGGGAAGCCGCAACAGAACGGGCGGCACGAGCGGCTGCACCGGACGCTGAAGGCGGAGACAGCGCGACCGCCGGCTGGGAATCGGGAGCGACAGCAAGAGCGCTTCGACCGATTCCGGGAGGAATACAACGAGGAGCGGCCGCACGAGGCGTTGGGACAGCAGCCGCCAGCAAGCTTGTACGAGCGGTCGGAGCGGAACTGCCCGGAGGCAGTGGCGGACCCGGAGTATCCGGGACACTGGGAGAGACGGCGGGTGAAGCGTAACGGCTACGTGAAATTCCGCGGGCAGCTGCGATTCCTCAGCGAGGCGCTGGCCGGGGAATTGACGGGCTGGGTCGAGGTCGACGAAGACGCGTGGCAGATTTGGTTCGGGCCAATCGAGGTGGCCCTGTTCGATGCGAGGCGGGAAGAGATCCGGTCGCTCGGCGCCAGAACCGCAGGCCGGAGACGTTGAGCGCGGGTCGCAGTCCGCGCCACGAAGGGGGCCTGGCTACGGTCGCTGCGCTCCCTTCGCCAGGCCCCCTTCGCCGCCCCCAATCCCTTTGTCCGTCTCAAGCTTCCCAGCCTTCGCAGAAGGGCCAGAGATCACGGCTATACTGTTACCCATCCGCCCGGTCTAAGCCGTTACCAATCGGCCCGGTCGCACAAAGGCGGCCCCCCGGGTGCACGTCAGATTATTGAGACTGCTGGTGGGAGTTTGTTGAGCGACGTTCCCAGAAATCCTCGAACTGGTTGCTGAGAACGCAGCAGCGCAGGGCGAGGATGGCATTTGCACCGTCGACGCTCCAATGCATGCCGGCGCGCTTCAGCCTCGTGCCAACGGTCACTTTGCAACCGGCCTCGACCACGCCGGAGCCGACGCAGAGGCCTTGGGCGCGGAAGTCCCGGTAGCGCATGCGAGCGCGGTTGGTGTCGACGTATTCGGCGCACTTGCGAGCCTCCTCGCAGCCGTCGTTGTGCTTCCGCAGGGCGGCCAGCAGGTCGTCGATGCGTCCCTCGTCGAGTGCGTCGTGACGGGCGTCAGCCCAGCTTTTGGCGAGGGCAGTGCCGGGGCCGTAGAGCGCCTTGGAAACGTCGCTGAGGTGCTCCTTGACGTGGAACAGGTCGAGGATCTGGATGGCCCCGGGGAACAGCTCGGTCGCCAATCGCCAGATCCATGGGGCTCCGTCGCCGAGGACGACGCGGCGGGCGGCTTGGGGAAAGCCGCGGCGCTCGGCCTCGCGGCGGGCGCGCTGGGCGAAGGGGGCGGGCTCGGGGTCGGTGTCGAGGCTGGCCGCACTCTCGATCGCGGCCGAGTAGGAGACCGAGCCGGGGTCGCGCTGGGGGCGGCCGGTCTGCTGGTGGACCGACTCGGCCGTCCAGACGGTGACCAGCTTGACCTCGCGGGTCTTGGCGGAGCCGTCGGCCTGCTTGCCGGCGCGTCCGGCCGTCTCGGACTTGCGCACCGGCACACCGGTGCCGTCGAGGCCGAGGTACAGCGTGGGGGCCGGGGGCGGCAGGGGCTCGACGAACTGGCGCTCGGCGGCGGCGATCTCGCGGCCGAGAGCCTCGGCGGCGCGCTCGACGCGCTTGGGATCGACGGACAGGCCGGCGAGGTCGTCGAGCAGTTCGGCCGCCTCGGCGAAGCTGACGCGGGCTGCGGCGGTGCCGATCATGCGGGTGGCGGCCGGCGAGAGCGAGGAGCCTTCCAGGCCTAGGGCACGGTCGCGGGGGAAAAAGCCTGCCGCGCAGTGGGGGCAATGGTAGTAGGCACGGCGGAGTTCGACCGGGCCGAGTGCGGTGAGCACCGTCTTGGGGCGGCGGCCAGCGTAGCGGGCGGCCGCCCCGCAGGCGCAGGGCTGACGGGGGCCTTGCCAGTCGGAGCCGTCAGCGTTGAGCCGTTCCTGCAGCGCCGCGACCCGCAAGGCACCGCCTCGCGCTGCCGTCTCGACGGCCTCCGATCGAGCGAGTCGGCCGTTCCCCGCCCTAGGAGCGCTTCGATCTCGGCCTGGATGTCTAGGAGCGCTTCGATCTCGGCCTGGATGTCGGCGACGAAGGCCGTTCCGAAGGCTTTTTTTTACCTCGGCGGCGGCTCTGTCGCGACCCTGCTGGAGTTGTGCCTGGCAAAGTTGTTCGCTGAGTTCGACGAACTCACCGCTCAGAGTCCGGAAGCGCCTGTACTCGGCAATCTGCTGGCGAGTGCGTTCGACGGCATGCGGCGGGATGGCGCGGGTGACGGTCTTGCCGCCGGACTTGAAGGTCAGGGTCCAGTACGGGCCATGGCCGGAGGAGTCGGGGGCGGCGCAGCGGCAACCGGACTTGCCGCAGCGGCGGAAGCGGTTTGCGAGGGAGCCGGGGCGCATGGCACCCATCGAAGCGAGTTGATGGCGCACCTGCTGGAGTCGGTCTTGGAGGGATGAGATGAGGGCGGAGCGGGCAAGGGGCCTCCTTTCTGTAAACCTATTATACTTACAGAATTGAAGCCGAACGAACTTTATGCAGAATACCGTCCTACCACCTCAGTCGCTAAATCAAAACTCTGACGTGCGCCCCGGCCCCCCTCCCCGCTTGACATCTCAAGCCCCCTGCACCATCATGGTGCCGCCCCTCTGGAGTCACTGCAGCTGCCGCACACTCAACAGTCCACCACTCCGTAGCCACTGAGGGTCGCTCGCATGCGGCGCGACGGTAGCCGGAACGGATGCCCGGAAGCGTGGAGCGGTGGACGAATAAGAGTTCGGCTAGGGCTGGGGTTCAGAACGGCCGGCTCCGTCAACCTGCCGGCCGCTCAATTCCATGCAAGCCGGGCCAAGGTACAACCGATCTGGCGAGAAATCAGCGTGCCTGCAATGCCCTGGCTAATTGTCAAATGCATGTTGGTGCGGCGATTGTCGGAACTAGCACCTGCTCAAATCCCTACAAACCCTCTATCGTGCGATTCTCGAAGATATGAGCCTGGTCGCGACAACCTACGGCTAGATCAAGATCCCCGTCTTGGTCGATATCGCCCAGGACTGCTTCGTGGGCCGGACCGCTCGTCTTCAGAGACCAAGCGGGCTCGGACGATAGCTGTCCGTCGTTGTTCGGATAGAGGTATAGGCTGCCGCCGTCCGCGTAATCCGCGGCAATCATATCCAGGTCGCCATCTCCGTCCACATCACCGAACTCGAACCCGTGAAACGCAGTCTCTGCCGAGCTGCTCCACAGGACTTGCGGGGCACCGCCGTCTTTTCGAATGGCCAGCTGCACGCTTCGTCCAAGCTGATTCCCCCACGGCCCCTTTGCGCAGAACAGCTCCGGCAGGCCATCGCTATCGAGGTCGCGCCAATAGAGCCGCTGAGTCCACGGACTCCCAGCGTCCTCGAAAATCGTCGTGCCGTCGTCGAATTCCCCGTCCGAGTTCCGAAACACGGCTATCGCACCTTCCCTGTATGCGGCGATGATGTCAAGATCGCCATCTGCGTCGTAGTCGGCGAATATCGCGCTCTCGGAATACTCTTCCCGGCCGAGCTTCCGGGAGACCTGAGGCGAAGGCGTGCCTGACTCGTTCTCGAACACGGCTACACCATTCACCGGCTCGCCAGCAGCCATGACCATGTCGAGATCGCCATCGCCGTCATAGTCGCCGAAATCGATCTGATTCGCGTTTGCAATCAGCCCGGTCTCCCAGTCGGGTGTCGTGCCGAATTCTCCGGACCGATTGAAGTACAGCGTGCAATAGCTTTCGTGCGTGCCCGCCAGATCGGTCCAGCCATCATCGTTGAAATCGAGCACGTCGACGTGATCGCAATCCGTCGTTTCCGAGGATTCCCAGAACGGCTCCAGCGCGATTTCACCATCGTTATTCCGGTACGCGACCCAACGACGCGGATCAGGAGCGCTGGTCACGAAATCGAGATCGCCATCGCGATCAACATCGATGAACCGGGCGATGCCGTCGCCGCCCGAGATATCGGTGCCACTGCTCCAGATTGGCTGGCTCGAGAAGAGGACCTTGACATCCTCGGCCCCCGAACAACCTATTTGCGACAGAACAATCGTTCCCAAAAGAAGTGTGGGTACAGTCCTTTTCATGCCAGATCTCCTTAGCTACTCGCAGCAGAGTTGCGACACTCTTGGTCGACCGGACGACATGACTGGCTTCCCATCGCAGCTCGATGACAATTGTACTGGTCATCAAGATCCAGCTCGAGCGGGTTCGCAACCGAACCGCAATTCAGGGCCAGTTGGCTTGGAACCTGAACCGGAAGGTACTAAGAACAGACCATCAGCGAGTGCTGCAACAAGCGAAACTCGAGTCCCGATGAGGGCTTCGACTGACTACCGACGCTCGCACGTCACCGGCTTCGCTTGTCTTTGCAAATATACCGTCAAGATATGGTGCGGAGAGGGGGACTCGAACCCCCAAGGGATTGCTCCCACTAGCACCTCAAGCTAGCGCGTCTGCCAAATTCCGCCACCTCCGCATTTGTGATTTTGCTTGGGTCGCGACGGCGGTGACATGTCCGTCGCACAGCCAGCCTTATTCCTGACCTTCGCCCTGTCCCGACTGAGTTGGCGCGCTTTCGGTTTCGACAGGAGCCGTGGACTCCGAAGCACTCGAGTCGGACTCCTCCGCCTCTGATGCGACACCGCTGGTTTCGATCACGGACTGTCCCACGACGTTGTGCCCCTGCCAGATCCCGAGCGTGATCGATGTCAGCATGAAAAGCACCGCGGCCGTGGTGGTCGCCTTCGACAGGACCGTCGCAGCTCCGCGTGGGCCGAACGCAGTCTGGGACCCCATGCCGCCGAATGCACCGGCGAGGTCGGCTGCCTTCCCGCTCTGCAAGAGCACGACGATGATGAGGAAGAAGCTCACCACGACGTGCACAATTGTTAGAAGAAGTACCATCTCTTTTCCATTATGACTCTAGATCCGTGCGTCATGCACGAATGAGCGCGGCAAAGGATTCCGGGTCGAGGCTCGCGCCTCCGACGAGGCCCCCGTCGATTCCTTCACGTTCCAGTAAGCCGGCGAAGTTAGCGGGCTTGACGCTTCCGCCATACAGAATGCGCAGAGCTTGCGCCGCCGAATCCCCGAACCTGCTCGCAACTAGTGAACGGATTACGGAATGGGATGCCTCTGCAATGTCGGGGGTCGCGGTGCGCCCGGTACCTATGGCCCAGACGGGCTCGTAGGCCAGAATCAGCTCTCCGAACTGTTCCGATTCCAACGCTCCCATCCCAGCTGTGAACTGCTCCTCGAGAACCGTTGCGGTGTTCCCCGCCTCGCGCTGGTCCAAGGTTTCGCCCACGCACACGATCGGCGTGAGACCTCCGTCGAGTGCGGCCAAGATCTTCAGATGCACGGTGCCATCGGTCTCTCCGAAGTACTGCCGGCGCTCGCTGTGGCCGATGATGACGTGGCTGCAGCCGATAGCAGCCAGCATTCCAGCGGAGACCTCGCCCGTGTAGGCACCCTTCGCTTCCCAATGCAGATTCTGCGCGCTGATCCGGATGTTGGTCCCTTTAGCCGCTTCGACGGCAGCGGCCAGCGCGGGAAAGGTAGGAGCGATCACGATCTCGCGGTCACTGACTCCGTCCGCGGACGGCCTGACCGCGTCCACGAACGCCACTGCCTCAGCGGCCGTCTTGTGCATCTTCCAGTTCCCGGCAACGACAGGTATGCGCACTAATCCTCCCTGCGACCTCGATTTAAGGGAACCCGCCGGGCAGAATCTCGCTGGCGGGCAGAAATCCTAGGATAGTACAGTTGCCGGATTCGGTTCGACTCCGAGGCGCGGCACACCGGCATCACGCCGGACACAAGCAGGCCGATGGCCGCGGCGAGCTAGCGGTCGGGCCGCCTCAAGCGAGGATGCCCTTCACCACCTTGCCATGCACGTCTGTCAAGCGGAAGTCGCGCCCTGCGTAGCGGTAGGTCAGCCGTTTGTGGTCAAGACCGAGCAGATGCAGGATCGTGGCATGTAGGTCGTGGAAATGCACCTTGTTCTCGACCGAGTAGTAGCCGTAGTCGTCCGTCGCTCCGTACCGGAGACCGGGCTTTACACCTCCGCCCGCTAGCCAGTACGTGAAGGCCTCGGGATTGTGGTCGCGCCCGTCCGAGCCCTGGGCTGTCGAGGTCCTGCCGAATTCCCCTCCCCAGACCAATAGCGTGTCCTCGAGTAAGCCGCGCGACTTGAGGTCCCGCAGCAGTGCCGCAATGGGCTTGTCGACTTCCCGCGCGTTTTGCGAGTGGTCCCGGTATAGGTTGTTGTGCTGGTCCCACTTGTAGGTGTGGCTGCACTGGACGAACCGGACGCCGGCCTCGGAGAACCGCCGTGCCATCAAGCACTGCCGCCCGAAATCCTCGGTCAAGGGATCGTCGATCCCGTACATTCGCAGCGTCGCCTTGGACTCTCCGGATAGGTCCTGCAACTCGGGAGCTTCGGCCTGCATCCGAAACGCCAGCTCGAACGACTCGATGCGTCCTTCGAGGTGCCGGTCCGGCCCGGTCTCGGCGATCTGGTCCCGGTTCATGCGCTGCAGGAAGTCGATCTCCATGCGCTGAATGTCTCGGGGCGTCTCGTCGTTCGCAATGAAAGGGATCTTGGATTCCCGCGCCGGTATTCCGACCGAGCCCACCGCTGTCCCGCCAAACGGGGCGGGCAGGAAAGCCGGGGAGTAGTTGTTCGCGCCGCCGTGGCTCTGGGTCGGGCCGATCGTGAGAAAGCCCGGCATGTTCGCGTTCTCGGTGCCGAGCCCGTAGGTAATCCACGAGCCAATGCTTGGCCGGACAAAGGTGTCGCTTCCGGTGTGCAGCTCGAGGAGCGCGCCCCCGTGGCGCGAATTCGACCCATGCATCGAGTTAATGAAGCAAATGTCGTCGACAAGCTCCCCAACCTCGGGGAACAGATCGCTGACCCACATCCCGCTCTGACCGTACTGCTTGAATGCCCATGGCGACTTGAGCAAGTTAAAGGTCTCGCTGGAAACAACGTTCGGACGCGCAAAAGGCAGCGGCTTGCCATGGTCCCGCTGCAGCAACGGCTTGTAATCAAACGTATCCATCTGCGACGGACCGCCATGCATGAACAGGAAGATCACGCGCTTCGCACGAGCCGGAAAATGCGGCGTGCGGGGTGAAAGAGGGTCGGCGGCGTTATCCGTCAGCCCGGGAGCAGCTCCCGCCTCGTCGCCCATTAGGGCAGCGAGCGCGAGGCTCCCGAAACCAGTTGCGGCGTCGCGAAGCAACTGCCGACGGCTCTTGGGGAATGGGCTCGGGTTCCAGTGCCGGTTCATAAGCGCCCTCAGTTAACGTACAGGAACTCGCTTGACCCGATCATCGCCTTGCAAAAGCTCTGCCATGCACGGGCCCTGCGTTCGCGCGGAGTCGGAGCCCGGTCACCGAGAGATTTCTCGACTCGCGCAATGAAGGTCAGGGCGCGATCGATCTCGCCCGGGTGCGGGGGCCGCGCGAGCACGTGCTCGTAAGTGTCGCGCACTCTGCCGGCGTCGTCCAGGTCCTCGCGTTCGAGCAGCCGGTCCGCCATCCTACGGGTGTGCCGTAGCATCAGCGAGCCGTTCATCATGAACAGCGCTTGCGGTGCCACCACCGCCTCGCCACGGTCCCCGTTCGGCACCGATGGGTCCGCGAACTCGAACGCGCCGAAGACATCGTATAGGGAGCTCCGCACGACTGGGAGGTAAACAGCCCTGCGGTTGCGGTTGTAGTCGAGCTTGCCCCTCGAGCGTGTGGACGCCACTCGCGCTCTATCGCGGACATCCAGGATCGACCCGCCCATCGAAAGATCCAGGCCGCCGGAAAGGTACACGATGGCATCTCGCATCGGCTCGGCCTCTAGCCGACGCCGGCTAGCTCTCCAGAGCAGGCGGTTTTCCGGGTCAGCGTCGGCAGCCTTCGCATCGAACGACGTGCTCATCTGGTAAGTGCTCGACAGGAGGATCAGCCGGTGCATCCGCTTGATCGACCAATCGCTATGGACGAACTCCAAAGCCAGCCAGTCGAGCAGCGGCTGGTTCGAGGGTTCCTGGCCGAGCCGTCCGAAGTTGTCAGGCGAGGGAACGATGCCGCGTCCGAAGTGCCAGCGCCAGAGCCGGTTGACCATGACACGGGCCGTCAGGGGGTGATCGGGCTTCACAAGCCACTCGGCCAGCTGAAGCCGTCCGCTCGCCCCCTCCGGGATCTTGGGCCTCGGCTCGTGCGAGATCGCCGACAGGAAGCCTCGGGGAACCGAATCTCCGAGCGTCCAGTGGCTGCCGCGCAAGTGAACTGGGATATCTCCGATCTCGCTCCCTTCTCGCACGCCCATCGCCCTCGGGAACTCCGGTTTGCGGGCTTCTAGTTCCTTGTGCTCCCCGTCCAGCTTCTTCAGATTCCGCCGCACGTCCTCCGGGTAGTAGATACGGGCGAGCTTCGGCGGCCGGAATGGACCGTACTTCTCGTACAGAAATGTCCTGAACTCCTCCAATCCCGGATCCGGCAGGGCGGGCTCCTCGCTCTCCTCCTTGTACCGCTCGTTCGTGTAGTCGATTGAAACCGCCTCCGGGTGCAGCGATCGCCACCGATCGACGGCCAGGTCGAACAGTTCCTGATACCGGCCAGCAAGTTCCTCTTTGGATCCGTAGGTCCGGTCCCCCAGGGCCTTCGCGGCCGGAGATTCCCACTCGTCAAGAGCACTGCCATCCCGGAAGGCGTGCCATGCATAGAGGATCGAAGCGGTTGCTCCCTTGTCCCGGTTGAGCCGCTCCACCCACTGCTCGAGAAATCCGGGATTCAGGCCATACTCTCGGGATACCCGCACCTCGGCCTTGGGCGCGCCGACCGATTCCGGCAACCGGCTCGGGGCGATGGCTATCGCCTTGAAGTACGGGAAGCGCGACTCGTGCTCGAGGCGAATCTCGTTCTTGCCGGATTTCAGCGGGAAAACGCCGGAGACAGACCAGCCTCCTGCGTCGGGCGAGGCCACTCGGTTGTTGACTGCGGGCGCACCGCCCTTCATCAACAGCCCGTTAATCCGGATGTCGGCCGTGCCGTTACCGGTTGCCAGATCCATAAAATCCAGCTGGTACTCACCGCCCTCTGCCACTTCAACGTCGAATTCAGCGTAAAACGGCCCCTTGGACGCGTCCGCTGCGTTCTTACTGCCTTTGGCGAGTTCCCTCGCGACGTTTCCGCGATCGAACTCGCCAGCGTTCCGAACGATCGTTCCTCCATTCCCGGCATCGCTGGCACCATCCGACAAGATCGGATCGATCTCGATCTCGCGCGATCGCAGGACCTCGTTGGCGGCGAGCAGGTAGTCGCCTGCGCGTGTCCATCCATCGCCGACCAGGATTTCGTTCTGCGCGTCGGTGATTGCGGCGATTTCGTCGTTCTTCGCCTCGATCAACCTCAGGTGCGCGTCCAGAGCGTCACGATCGGGCTGAGCGGCCAGGACATACTCGTGCCACTCCGCAACCACCTTGAAGTTCTCCATCGTCTTGGAACTCTTGAAGATGCCTGCCAGCGCGTAGTAATCCGCCGTGGGAATCGGGTCGAACTTGTGGTCGTGGCACCGCGCGCAGCCCACGGTCACTCCCATAAACGCGCGGGCCATGGTGTCGAGTTGCTCGTCGACAATGTCCATCTGCATCTTGACGGGGTCGTCTTCGGCCAGCATTTTCGGCCCGAGCGTCAGGAACCCGGTAGCCGTCCATCGCTCGAACTGGGTTGCCAGATTCTCGGACGGCGGAAGCAGGTCGCCTGCGATCTGCTCGGCAATGAATCGGTCGTAGGACTTGTCCTTGTTGAACGCGTCGATCACGTAGTCGCGATAGCGGAAGGCGTTCTTGTAGACGAGATTCTCGTCCACCCCGTTGGAATCCGAGTAACGCGCCACGTCGAGCCAGTGGCGGCCCCAGCGCTCGCCGTATCGAGGAGACGACAGCAGTCGGTCGACGACTCGCGAGAACGCTCCGGGAGCACCGTCGTCGAGAAACGCGGTGATTTCTTCGGGTCGCGGGGGAAGACCGATCAAATCGAAGTAGACCCTGCGGATAAGTGTTCTGCGATCGGCCGGAGCCGCCGGGCTGAGGCCTGCAGTCTCAAGCTTGGAGAGCACGAAGACGTCGACCGGAGTACGCACCCAGTCGGTGTCCCACACCTCGGGCACGGCGGGATTCTTGGGAGCAACGAACGACCAGTGAGAGTGCCGGCCGGGTTCCTGCGACGGCGCCTCCGCTCCCCAGGGAGCCCCGATGCGCACCCAGCGCTCCAGAATCGCGAGGTCGTCTTCAGCGAGCTTGCCAGCAGGCGGCATGGCAAGCGTCTCGTCCCTGTGGCGGACCGCCCGCACCAGCAAGCTAGCCTCCACGTCGCCCGGGACGACGGCGGGACCGCGGCCGCCTCCCGCGATCAAGCCCCGGCGCGAATCCAACCGCAAGCCACCCATCGCGACATTGCCGGTCGAGGAATGGCATTCAAAGCAGTTGCCCGCCAGCAGCGGACGGACCTCCTTCTCGAAGAACTCCGATCCGCTGTCGCCTCGAACGGCAGAGGCAGACGCCAGCGCTATCACCAAATATGCCAGGAGAAGCCCGCGATTTGGCCAGCCGGTCACCAAATCAACTCTAGCCCAAATCGAAGGGCGAGGGAATGGCCGGTCGAAGCAGCAAATCGGTTGACAGGCATTTTCCCAATCGAACGCTTGAACAACTCATCAGCAGACTGCTGGAGCCTCGGGAGGGAGATGATCTCGTGAATCGAGAAGGTCTCGATCTCGTCAAACCGGCGAGACCATCTCCCTTCTGAGTGATGAGCATTGCTTTGCGGTGCACCGTCATTGTGACCACAATCTTGGCGTCGTGAATGCGATTGCCTTGCATTCCATGCGGCAAGACGAGTCCACGCAAGCGCAAGAGGACAGATTCGGTTTCGTCGAAGAGGCTCACGAATCCGAGGAACCGGTCGATGTCTGCGATCAAATGCCCCCAGCATGTCCATCAGATTCCGCATATGTTCCCGGGCCACGCACGGCGCCGCTGCGCCATCGCAGAGCGCCTTGGGGCCGCGATGCCCGAACCACTCGATCTCCGGGGGGGACGGCACCATGTCGCCTTTCACTTGAAGAGTGGCCTGCCACCGATGGCGGCCGGCACTGCCTTTCCGACCAGTTCGAGAACCGAAGCGGCGGCACGCCAACGCCTTGCAGCACAACCATCGACCGAGTAGCCTACAAGAGCCGGTCGGGCCGCCGATCGGAATACCGAGATTCAATCATGCAAATGACCCGTCGCCACGCCTTGGGCGTCACCCTCAGCGGCATTGCCGCCAGCCCGGCAGCGAAAGGGGCGGAACGTCTCGGAGCAGCCATTGTCGGTACGGCCCACTCCCACTCGCTCGGTCACATGGAGGCAATTCGCGAATCAGAGAACTACGACTTCGTTGCCGTAGCGGAGCCTCACGCGAATCTTCTTGAAAAGGCGAAGGCTAACCCTCGGTGGGATGGCGTCCGATGGACCTCCGTGGACGACATCCTCTCCGACGACTCGATCAGCGTGGTGTGCGTCGAAACCGACCCGCTGGAGTCGCTCGTCTACTCGTTGGATTGCGTGAGCGCGGGCAAGCACACGAAGATCGACAAGCCGCCTGGCATCAATATCGACCTGCTCCGGCGAATCTATGGCGAAGCGCAGGATCGCAACGTGGTCGTTCAGATCGGCTACGTCTACCGCTACAATCCGGCCTTCCGTCTGGCGCGTCGAGCGATCGAGGAAGGCTGGCTCGGGCCGGTCCGCTCGATTGTGTGCCAAATGAACGACATGCTGTCCCCCGAGGGAAGGCGGCGGCTCGACCGTTACCCTGGCGGGCAGATGTACGAGATCTGCTGCCACATGATCGATGCGCTGATCTGGCTGATGGGGGAACCCGAACGAGTCAGTTCAGTCTTGCGAAAGACCAACCCTCAGCAGGACGAAGTCGAGGACGACGTGCTTGGGACGTTCGAATTCGATCCGGCCGTGGCGACGGTGAAGAGCCACGCGAGGGACGGCGAGCGCTACTTCTATGTCTTCGGCGAGCGCGGTTCAATCCAAATCGACGATCCGGACCGTCCGAAGGTGCGATTGACGCTAAGCGAACCGCACGGCGAGTTCAAGGCGGGAACGCACGACGTGCCGGTCGGACCGTCTCGGCGCTACCTTCCGGATCTAGACGATCTGGCTGGAGCAATCCGGGAGGGGCGCTGGGTAGAGCACTTCACGGCTAGGCACGATCTTGCCGTCCAACGCGCACTGCTGCAGGGCTGCGGCATCGGAGTGTGATCGGATGACGTTCGCTCCGGCACGCGGCGGGACGAACCGGATTTCGGGTAAGATGCTGCGAGGCAGCGCACGACGACAGGTGGCGCGCCTCGCCCTGTACCGCTCTTCGCTCATGATCCGCTTCGTCTCAGTCCTCTGCCTCCTGACCGGCTCTTTCTCGCTCGCCGTCGCGGCGGACCGGCCGAATATCGTCGTCATCCTGCTCGACGATCTTGGCTACTCGGATCTGAGCTGCTACGGAGGAGAGATCGACACTCCCAACATCGACGCGCTCGCCGAAGGGGGCGTTCGGTTCGAGTCGTTCTACAACTCCGCCCGATGCTGCCCCAGCCGCGCTTCCCTCATGACGGGTCTTTACCCGCCCCAGACCGGCATCGCCAGCTTCACCACCAGAGAACCGCACCCTACGCGTGGCCCGGCTTACCTGGGCCGACTCAATGACCGCTGCGTAACGCTGGGCGAGGTGCTCGGCAAGTCAGGCTACAGCTGCTACTACGTCGGGAAATGGCATTTGCACGACAAGACGGGGCCGACCGACCGCGGATTCGAGGAGTTCTACGGGTATGCCTTGGATCATTCGCACGACCAATGGGACGCCGCCTACTACAAACGGATGCCTGCGGGGCGCGAGAAGGAAATCGACCCGCCGCAGGGCGAGTTCTATGCGACGGATGTCTTCAACGCGTACGCACTCGAGTTCATCAGGCAAGGACAGAAGCGCGACAAGCCGTGGTTCGTGTTCCTCGGGCACTCCTCGCCGCACTTCCCTGTCCAAGCGCCGGCCGAGAGTGCCGACAAGTACTTCGAGACATACATGCGTGGGTGGGATGTCCTTCGAGAAGAGCGCTACGCGCGCATGAAGCGAATCGGCCTGATTGACGGCAACCGGTGGACCTTCACCAATCGCTCGCTCGTGCCGGTCGATCGAGACGATATCGCCAACGGATTCCCGGGCAAGCCGAACCCTGCGTGGAATTCGATCGCCGAGCCGCGGCAAATGGACCTCGCTCGGAGGATGGCGCTGTTCGCGGCCATGGTCGAGCACGTCGACCGGGGTGTCGGGCAGATCGTCGAGCACTTGAAAGCCACGGACGAGTTCGACAACACGCTAATCATGCTCCTCAGCGATAACGGCGCCTGCTACGAATGGGGACCGTACGGCTTCGACGAGCGCAGCAGGCAGGGCGTCACGGTTCTCCACACCGGCGAGAACTTGCGGAAGATGGGCGGGCCCGGCACCTACCACTCCTACGGAAGCGGGTGGGCGAATCTCGGCAACACCCCATTTCGCTTGTACAAGCACTTCACGCACGAGGGAGGCTCTGCCACTCCGTTCATCGCGCACTGGCCCGCCGGCATAAGCAACAAGGGCAGCTGGGTGCGCGAGCGCGGGCACATCATCGACGTGATGCCCACTTTGCGGGCCGTGGCAGGAGCCGACTACCCGCTGGGGTTCGCTGGACGCACCGTCCAGCCCGAGGCAGGGCTGGACCTGCTGCCGGCATTCAGCGGCGCACAGCTGCCGAGCCGAACGCTGTACTTCGAGCACCAAGCGGCAAGAGCGATCATTCAAGGCGACTGGAAAGCGGTGTGGGGGAAGCGCATGCCCAACGAAATCAAGTGGGAACTCTACAACCTTCAGAATGATCGAAGCGAGACGACAGACTTGGCTACCGAAAACCCAGAGGTCGTGCAGCAACTCGCTTCCGAGTGGGAAGACTATGCGAATCGGACGGGTATCGTCCTTGAAACTCGCTGAGGTGCCTGGCCAGCCCCATTCCCACACCTCGACGACGAGTCGAGCGCGACCCCTGCCGATTCCAAACCTCTTGGCTGACACCAAGTTCTTCGGAACCCACGACCAAGTAGATTCCTGGAACGTGGAACGAAGCAGCGGCGCTGGCGGCCTTCGGCGCGAAAACTTGCGAAGCGCTTGTTGAAAGCGAGTGCTCTACGCCGCCCTACGGCTCGCCCAGCGTGCGCACAAAAAACTCCTCCACCCGAACCATGAGGGTCTCCGCCGTGTCCCCCTGCATGTCCCTAAAACCGTGGTCGGCAGACTTCACCATGTAGAGCGTCGTGTCGAGGCCAGCCTTCTCGAGAGCTGCATGGAGCAGCTCGCTCTGGTTGTACGGCACCGACTTGTCCAATTCGCCATGCATGTGAAGCATCGGAGGGTCGTCGGGCGTCACGTATCGAATGGGATTCGCCAGCTGAGTCCTCCCGGGATACTCCTGGATCGGCGCGCCGATGAACTTGGACTCAGGCGAATCCGCCGCGTCGTGGTCGATCCGGCCGGGAAAGTCATTCATCCGCAGGAAGTCCGTGGGACCGAACCAATTGCATACAGCGTCCGGACGGGACGAGACGCCGGCATTTTCCTCGTGGATCGCGTCCCATCCATCGACATCGTGGGCCGTCCCCAGCAGCGCCACGAGATGCCCGCCAGCGGAAGACCCCCAGGCACCGAGCCGAGACGGGTCAAAGCCGTACTTCGATGCGTTCGCGCGCACCCAGCGCATCGCCGCCTTGACGTCCGCAATCGCCGCCGGGAACAAGGCCTCGCCGCTTAGGCGGTACTCGACCGATACCAAGCCGTAGCCACTTGAAAGGATCGGGGCGGATCTGCCGATGCCGTTCTTGGATCCCCCTCTCCAGCCTCCCCCGTGAACCCAGACAATCGCTGGAATGGGCGATGCGGGCTTGGTGGACGGAGCATACACGTCCAAACGAAGCTCTCGGTCGCCAATCGACGCGTAGGTCACGTCGGCGTGCCTGGTGATTCCGGCAGGAAGCGGGCGCTCCCTGTCCCTGTCCCGCGCTTGCGCGAACGCAGCCGACGAGGCCAGAACGAGCGCGAACGCAGCAACGATGATTCGGTTCAGAAGGTGCATAGGTAGACAACTTTAGCGTAGGATCTGCTCCGAAGCCGCGCAAACCGAAGTGAACGAGCGGCGCTACGAACCCGGGTCGGCGCAGCTGAGATCTTCCTTGTGCCTCACCTCCGTACCGTTCGTTCGGATCTCGAGCCGGCGCCGGCCTTCGCAATCTGCTTCCAGCCGTAGAACCGAATGCGCGGCGATCTCGTCAAGGAGCTGCTCCGTCATTGCCGGAATCTCTTGCAGCCCCTGGGCGAACAGAGCCCGGCCGCCGGTCACCCGAGCAAACTCGCTGATGCCGTTCTGGTAAACCTCGTTGAGGTCGTCGTGCCTCCGCGACAAGTGCAGGAAGAACAGCGGCGCATGAGCCGACGAGAGGGAATCGGCAATCGAACGAATCCGCTCTCGGATCAGCTGGCCGCGGAAACGGCGGCTCAGGTCTCGCCGGTCGCTCGGGTTCACGACTGGAATCGTGTAGTCCCCGCGATAGTCCTCGATTTCCCCATCGGTCAGAAAAAGGACGGCCAACCGGACGTCCGCCGCGTTCAGGGTCTCGTCCGCGAGCCGCGAGGCTTGGACAACCACGTCCAGCAAGCCGGGCACGCCCCGGACGTCCATGGAGTCCAGCTTCTCACGGAGCCTCTTTCGTCCGCGAATCGGATCCAGCTGGACCACTAGCCCGTCCTGAGCGGTGAGGACCCCCGCGTAGTATTTCGGTCCGAGTTCGCCGAGCTTTGCAACTATCGCATCGCGGGCCGCCTCGGCGCGATCCGGGCGATTGACCGTATCAAGGACCAGCAATAATATCAGATGCTCGTCGGGCGTCTGGACCGACTGCACGGCCACCCGCCTTCCGCCAAGAGTGACCTCGAAGCTTTCTGCCGGGCCATCGACCCAAGCCGGTGTCTTGAAGACCTCGGGACTCGCGGTCGGCGCGAGCAGGAGCGCCAGTGCGGCCAAGACTCTCGCGGGCATGGGCTAGAAGTGGTACCGCAGCCCCAGCTGCAGGACGCGCCCGCCACGCGATCCGATGATCTTGCCGGCGTTGGCGTTTCTCGCATTCGCCGGTCCGATCTCGTTGTCCGGATCGTTCCAGTTGCCTTGGTTGATGAAATTGAAGCTCTGCACTAGGAACTCAACGCTCTGCTCCCGCGACAGCACGAGGCGCTTCGTGATCGAGATGTCGTGGTTGCTGTAGTTTGGATTCCGCAACGTTGGATGGGTGCGCCGGACATTGCCGAGCGCGAAGTCGGCGGGATCGACGAACGCTTCCGGGTTGAACCAAGCCTCCGGCCCCGGCTTCTCCAGGTGCGGATCTTCGCCCGGAACGGCGTCCACCCTCAGGTATGGAATCATTCCGCCCGTGTTGTTGAACAGGGGCTCGAGGACGATCGGGTCGCCGCTAAGCCAGGTAGTGAAGCCGCTCACGGACCAGTCCGAAACGAGCTTCGCCCAAGGCCCGGATCGCCCAAACATCGCCTTCCCCGGACCGAGAGGCAGTTCGTAGGTGTAGGTCAGCGAAAATCGCTGCGGACGCACCCCCCGAGTCAGGGCCCACGCTGTCCTTCGGTCGTGCGGGTCCTGGATGCCGGGCCCGGAGTAGTCGTCCCATCGGTGTCGGTAAGAGTACTCGAGGTCGAAGCTCAGGCCGTCGCCTGCGCGCTTCTGCAGGCTGAACCTCCCCTCGTCGTAACGGTACTTGCCGCCCGGATACTGGTAGTTCATCCGGATCTGCTGTACGTGGGGGAACGGGCGAAGCGAGCGCCGGAAACTCTCGGCGTTGAGTCTGTCGCGGTGGGCAAGAACTTCCACCGGCGCCCGATTCAAGCCGGCGATCTGGCCGCTGATCAGCATGTCCCGACCCCGGGTCGTGCGGCCCCGCGCTCGCAGGGACAGTCCCTTGGGCAGCTTGTGCTCAACCTCCAAGCTCGCGTAGTTGAGGGTCGGCTGGGCGTCCGTGCGGGGAATCATGTCCACGTCGGTGTGGTTGGCGAAATCGGCCCGCAAGTCCGGCAGGGGGTTGTGCAGCGCCGGAAACCCGTCCTCAAGCGTCACGGCCGGTGCAAGCTGCCGATTCGGAGAGACAGGAAAGCGGCGACCGGAAAAGCCCTGCGTACCGAACGGCCCTGTCCGCAAGCCTACTGCGCTGTACGAGCGGAGCACAATTCCCCGAATGACCGTGGTGCGATTGGAAGTCGGGCTCCAAGAAATGCCCAGGCGCGGCTCCGCGCGTACGCGGAATGGCTGAAAAGCTCGTCCCTCGCCGTTGCGATTCGCGAACACAAGTGCCCCTCGCGATCCGGCCGCAGGATTCATCGCTGCCGGATCGAACGACGACTGCCTGTCGTACTTCTCCGTGCGCGGGCTGTTGGCGACCACTTTGAGCCGCAGCGTCAAGGTCAGGCTGGGACCGACCTGCCACTGGTCGGCCACCGAATTCTCGAATGACCGCTGCCGAATATAGGCGGGGTGGGGCTGGTTCGTGGCCTCCGCCCGCCAAGCCTGGCCGAGCAGGAATGTCGCGAACCCATCGCCCGTGTTGGTTATTCCGGGCAAGCCCGTAATGCGATCGTTGAACGAGAAACTGCCCGACGGTGCATCCAGTTCGAGGGTGCTCCAGCTGACAAACGAAGTGTCGCTGACCAATGTCCACGTGTGATTGCCGTTACGGAGGATCAGCTGGTTGTCAAGTTCGTAATCGACAAGGGCATTCCTTAGGTAGGATCGATTCGAGGAGCCGAGCCCTGCATAGCCGCTAAAGCGCAACGCGGGGAATGCAGAGCCGCTGACACCGGTCAAGTCGAGTTCCTCCGGCAAGTTCCGACCGTCCAGCAGCGACAGCGTATCGACGACCCGCAGGTCCGCCCCGAAGTGCCCGTTGAAGGTCACGTTCGGCGTGAAGTTCACGGTGTCGGAAAGCCTGATCCAGCGGTTCTTGAAAGATCGGTCAGGGCGCCCGGGGTTGGCGACGGTCGGGTAGATGTCAGGCGTATCCGCGAATCCGTCCGACGCGTTGACCGTGAGGTTGACTTTTTGCAAGTCACCGAGAGTGTGATCAAGGCGCGCGATGAAACCATCTGGCGTGTTGCGCTCGGATGGATTCGCCCAGTAGTTGTTTCGCAGGAACGGCCCAACCTTGGTATTCGGTAGCGGGTACGCCTCGTTTGCCGCTCGCGCCACTCGGTCGAGGCGGGATTCTGGAATCCGGTTGTTGGTGAAAGCCCCGCGCTCGTGCTCGAGATTCGATCTACTGACCCCGCGCGAAGGATCGTATGTCGGGTTGCGTCGCGTCGACGACGGGTCAAAGATAGTCCTGGCCCTGCCAGCGCGATTGACTAGGTCCGAGAAGTCGGCGAGCCGCTGCTGAGCCGTGGGAATCGTGAACAGGTACGACCTGCCCACCCGCTCGCGAGTGCCCTCGTATGAAAACGTGAAGAACGACGAGCCGCGCCCGTTATAAACACCCGGCAGCACAACCGGGCCGTTCACCGTGAAGCCGAACTGGTTCCGCCTGCGCAGGTTGCGTTCTCCGCCCCGTTGAGCCACCTCGTGCGGAACCGCGTCAAGCACGTCGTTCCGCAAGTACTCGAATACTCGTCCGTGCCAGGAACTCATTCGTCCTGGGCCAGAGGCCGTCTGCCCGGGGTCCGAATGCTGTCCGGGCCGCAGCTGGGCAGCTGCCGTGATCCGCCGGAACGCTTGCACGGCCAGCCGCACTTGCGTCAGTTCCGGTCTGTCGCCGCGACCCGGCGACTCCGCCTCGAGGGTGCCCGCCTGTACTGACTTTGGCGAGCCACCAGCTTGAGCGGAAGCGGTCTCCGGAACCAGCAGGGCAGCGATGAGGGCGAGAATCGTATACGCGGGCCTCGCCTTCACATAGCCAGTTTAGCCAGTACCATTCCGGGCCTGATTTGGAATCTCCGTTTCCTGGTCAATAACCACAATGAATATAGTTATTCGGAAACCTTTGCTTGTGCGAAACAGTAACCCCTAGGCGTCTGCGAACAGCTTTTCCAGGCGCGCGACCTCGCCCGGCTTTCGAGCAGCGATGTTCTCGGTCTCACGCGGGTCCGCTTCCCGGTCGTACAGGGTCTTTTCTTCGAAGAAGCCATCGACAAGCTTGTAGCGGCGGTCCTGGACCATCCGGAATCGACCCGCATGGGCTTGGGCAACCTTGAGCGCGGACCTCGCATAGCCCCTATGTTCGCCGCCACCTTGGTCCAGCAGAGGCCTTAACGAGCGGCTCTCCATCTCGGTGGGCACCTGCATGTCAGCGTAGTCGATGAACGTCGCGGCGAGATCCATCAGGCTGACAAGCGCGTCGCTCCTAGCACCGCGCGCGATGCCCGGCCCCGCCACGGTCAGAGGCACTCCTGCCGAGGCTTGGTATGGAATGCTCTTGCCCCATCGGTCGTGGTCGCCGAGCATCTCGCCGTGGTCGCTGGAATACACGACGACCGTGTTGTCGAGCTCGCCTCGTTCGGTCAGGCGGTCCTGGTAAGCGCCAAGCCAGCCGTCGATGTTCTCGATCATGGCGGAGTAGTTCTGGCGGATGCGCACGTGCTGCTCGCTCGGAAACCCGCCCGAGTAGTCGTGAGGCTGCGGGAAATCGTCGATCACCCGGTCAGGGCCGCGATACTGGCGCTCCATTCGGCGCGTGATGTCCATCGGCGGGTGCGGTCCGTTGAAGTTGACGGTCAGGAACCACGGGCTGCCCTCGGGTGCGCGCTCGAGCAGGTCAAGCCCGGTTCGAGCGGTGAAGTTGTCAAGGTAGTGCTCGTCGTCCAGCGGGCAGGGCTCCGTCATCCCCCACCAGTGCTCCTCGCGAGGCTCGGACCGCTTCGCGATATCCTCGGCGCAAATTCGGTCCAGTGGCGGGTTCAGGGAAGCCAGATACGCGTAGTAGGGCTCCTTCGGGCCGACCTGCCCGCCGAAATAGCCACCGCCCTTGCCGGCAGTGATTACCATGTCCGAGAAGCCCCAGGGCTCCATGTCTGCGCGTCCGTCAAGCGTGCGACCGGCCGATCCCTTGTGCAGATCGATCTTTCCGCACGCCATGGTGTGGTAGCCGCTGTCTCGAAGATGCCTGTAGAACGGCGTGATCTCAGGATTGTAGGGCTGTCGGTTGACCTCAACGCCGCAGTTCTCGTACTCCATGCCCGATGCAAGGCACGAACGCGACGGACCGCAGACGGGCGAGGCGACGATCGCCTGGGTGAAGTCGACGCCACGCCCGGCCAACCGATCCATGTGGGGCGTGGGAACCGGGATGTCCGGGTTGCTCCCGAGCCAGTCCGCACGGTGCTGATCCGACAGCAGAAAGAGAAAGTTCGGGCGAACCGAGCTCCGCGGTCCAGGAATGGGGCCTCCGCCGCACGAGCCCAGCACGCCGGTCGCCGCCGCGGCGCCAGCGAGTACCTCTCGTCGAGAAACCAGATTCGGACGTGGCATCTTCCCGAGCCCCCTCATCGAACTTCGGCGCCTGACCCGCGCCGAGCTGCAACATTGTAGGTGAACCGGGCCTCGCGGAGGGCGTGCTCGGGCGCCATGCTTCCTTCGAAAGCACCTTTCAGTCCTTGTTTTCCGGTCCGTTCGAGGGTACAATCCGGTTCATTCGGAGCCGCCGCCGGCCAGCAGGAGATCGAACCGTGCGAATCATTCTTCTCTCTATCGCCTTGATCGGACTTTGCGTGGCGTGGACGTGCACCACCGCTCCGCCGCTGCCCGCTGAGACCGACACCCTAAAGCTCGTCACCGACGGGGTGTGGTTCCGGATGGGCGAGCGCGACCAAGGACACTGCAACAACGTGGTCATTGACATCGGCGAAGGTCTGCTCGTCGTCGACGCCAACTTCCCAAGCGGCGCCCAGGCGCTCATGGAAGACATCCAGCAGGTCACGACCAAGCCCGTCAGCCATGTCTTCGACACCCATCATCACGGTGACCATGCGTATGCGAATGCGGTCTGGACCCGAGCCGGCGCCACTACACTGGCCTATATCGGTGTGGCCGAGGAGATGAAGCGGTACGAGCCGACCCGTTGGCAGGAGACGTCCCAGACGCGCGAGGATGTCGCTGGGGTCGGGGAGGATTCGGTGCAGCCGCCGCAACAAACGTTCAGTGAGGTCCCGCACGTGCTGGAAGGGACGAGCCGACGCGTCGAATTCCATCACTTCGGATGGGCCCATACGCGCGGCGACGGCATGGTCTATCTCCCGGACGAGAAGATCCTATGCTCAGGCGACGCGATCGTGAACGGCCCGTTCAACTACACGGGCGACGGGAACACGGGCAACTGGCCCGACGTAGTCAGCAAGGCTCTGGAGCTGGACTTCGAAACGATTCTGCCGGGCCATGGGCCGTCGGGCGGGCCGGAGGTCGCCGAGGGCCAACGGCAGTTCTTCCAGGAAATCAACGCCGCAGTCGAGACGGCGTTCGCGGACGAAACGCAGTTGGAGGATCTCGTGACGGTGGAGGACGGAGCGGGAGTGGCCACGACGGTCGAAGTGTCGGCCGAAGTCAGCAACTGGGTGGCGGATCGATTCGCCGAACAGGTGCGAGTGAGGTATGCGGAACTCGCCGAAGGAAAGCCGCACGGAGAGATCCTAGGCGGGCCCTAGTATCGACCGGCAATCGAATCGCAGCAATCTGCGCCTAGGATCTAGACTTCGCGCGCCGGACGGGCCGCCAAGATCGTCGCCTCGGCTCCTGATACGCGCCCGGAAGCGCGCGGACGATGCTCGGAGCCCATGCGCTCTCGCTTCGCAATTCCCGTCGACGTTCAATGATGAGAGCAATGACAACTGCCATTTCCCGCATTGGAATCTCACTGCTGGTCATCCAAGCAGCTGCACTGAGCAAACTGCCAGCTCAGCAGGCTGCGCGCCCGCCCAACGTCGTCGTCATACTCGCTGACGACCTAGGATGGCGGGACACGACGCTGTATGGCAGTGAATTCTACGAGACGCCACATATCGATGCGCTAGCCGAGCGCGGAATGATGTTCGTGAACGCATATGCGGCCGCGGCGATCTGCTCGCCAACCCGCGCCAGCATCCTGACCGGTCTCCATCCCGCCCGTATCGGGATCACATCGGCTGCCGGCCATCTCGCGCGCGAAGTCTTTGAGAAGCGGTTGCGTGCGCGGGGCAGCGAAAACCAGCCTGCGATTGCAGCCGACAGCGTGACCCGACTCAAGCTCGAGTACTTCACCCTCGGGGAAGCCCTCAACGCAGCGGGCTACGAGACGGCCCACCTTGGAAAATGGCACCTGGGTCGCGAACCCTACGACCCGTACCAGCAGGGATTCGGGATTGACATCCCTCACACACCCGGCCCCGGCCCGTCGGGAGGGTACCTCGGGCCGTGGAGCTTCTGGCCGGGCAAGGGCAAGGATGGCGAGCACATCGAAGACCGGATGGCGCTCGAAGCCTCTCGATTCATGCGGAAGCACAAGGGTCGGCCATTCTTCCTCAACTACTGGTGCTTCTCCGTTCACGCGCCGGTCCAAGGCAAGCCCGAGCTCATCGAGAAGTACCGCGCGAAATCGGACCCCGATTACCCTCAACGAAATCCCATCAACGGGGCTATGGTCGAGAGCCTCGACGACGCGGTCGGCACGCTGGTCGGGACAATCGACGAACTCGGCATCGCGGACGACACAATCATCGTGTTCTTCTCGGATAACGGCGGCATGATCCACCGCTTTGACGGCGGGGTCGCGGTGACTAGCAACGCTCCGCTTCGGAGCGGGAAGTCCTCGATCTACGAAGGCGGGATCCGCGAGCCGCTGGTGGTCGTGTGGCCCGGCATGGCCAAGCCGGGCTCGAAGAGCGAGGAGATCGTCCAGAGCATCGACTTCTACCCAACGCTTCTCGAAATGACGGGAACGCCAGTGCGCCGAGGGCAGGAATTCGACGGGATCAGCATTGTGCCGGCACTCAGGGGGGGAAGTCTGGAACGGGAGGCGATCTTTACCCACATTCCCAACTACTCGGCAGCGACGACGCAGCGCCCCAGCACCGCAGTCCGCGCGGGCGCCTGGAAGCTGATTCGATTCTATTCCGATGGCCCGGGGCAGGCTGATCGGTACGAGTTGTACAACCTCCGGGAGGACATCGGAGAGGCCAACGACTTGGCGGGGTCGAATCGCGACAAGGTCGAGGAACTGGACTCCCTCATCGAGTCCTTTCTGGAGGACACGGAGGCCGTTGTGCCTAAGCCGAATCCAAGCTACCGGGAAGGCCTCGATCCGTTTCCAGACGGCCCGGCCAGGGTGGGCGGATAGGCCCCCAGGCTTCGCCGTCCTGCCCACAGCGAAGGACCTTGTCAGGCTCTCCGATCATTCCGGAAGGGCGGAAGCGAGATTCAAAGCGGCCCTCGCGCCGCCAACTCGGCAGCCTTGCCCGCAAAGAGTTGGGATTGGAGACCTGACACCGCGTCAGGGCCGTGTCAGACCGGCTTCTTCGAACGCGGTGGCCATGCGCTCGTAGCAGATCCTAGTCGCGGGGATCGGCTCGAAGTCCTGACTCTGGTGAAGCTGAGCACTAACTTCGACGTTGGCGAAGCCTCGGAATCCGAGGTCTCGCACCTTGCGGAACATCACCGCGTAGTCTGTCTCGCCGTCACCGGGCAGCAAGAACTGATGGCTTCCGGTCTTGCCCCTGGCGTCCTTCAAGTGAATATATGGACTGACCGGCAACAGCGCCTCTAGGGACCGGACAAGGTCATGACCCGCTAGCCAGAGGTGGCTGTAGTCGTAGGTGCATCGAAAATAGGGACTGTCGATCTGCTCTAGAAGCCACAGGCTGCGTTCGACGTTGTTAACAGCACCGCCGACATGAGGCTTGAAGCAGATCACCGTGTTGCCGTCCGCTGCCGCACGAGTCCATTCGCCGATTTCGTCCACCATCCCGTTCTTGACGTCGTCCCACTCGTCGGGCTTGCGCCCGAGAACTGTCTCGAAGATCGGAGGCCCGCCAGGCGAAATCTCAGATCCGAGTTCAATCGCTCGGCGCAGACGTTCGAGGTTTTCTTCGTGCGATTGGCTTGGATGCATGGCCCGGAGGTTGTCCAGCAGGGCCGGCACTTGGAGACCAAGATCGGACAGGAGCCCTCGAAGCCGGGCGCGATCCATTCTAGAGAGCCGTTTCGGACTCGTCGGCCAATCGGGCATCAGGGCCAACTCGACCCCGTCGTAGCCGGTCCTGGCGATCAGCTCTAGCGAGTCCTCCCAGCGCAGCATCCAGAGGGCGTAGGTTCCGAAACTGAGGCCCACGGCCTGTGAGGCGGCGCCGGTCGTCGCAAGGGTACCCAATCCGCCGACGAACGAACGCCTAGTCAGCATCGAGAGTTCGGGCACAGAGGTGGCGCCTCCATCCAATGTGATCTCGGCGCCCAATCGCGATTCGCCATCTTGTAGCAAGTGTCCCTCCGTTCGAAGACATCCCGCGAAGCCGTCCGTGAAGGGCGCGTCGGGCGCCTCGTCTCACAGACCGGCATGGCAAACGACCGATTCCACGTTGCCCTGCGCCATGCCTCGCAAAGTATGGCATAAGCGGCAAGCCGCCGAAGGCCTCCTGAGTCAATTTCGAAGTGCGGGCGGCGCTGCGTTCCCCGATCGGAATTGCCGCCCGATTCAAGAGCTCGCACTGCCTGGCGTGCTCGCTTTGAATCGGATCGCGTGGGCCAGATGCGGCGGTCCTCGGAGTTCTGCGTGGTCGCAGTCGTGTCCGGGGCACGTGGACGGAAAAACCCGCTGTCTCAGCCCCGAAGCACGGGGCTCGACGCCCTCGAGCCGGGCGCCGTCTCTCCTATTGCAAACCGGCCTGGCCGGGCCAACGCTCGACCACGCGAATTCTCCGGCCGAAAGGGTCAGTGAACCAGACCGTTCCGGACGGGTCTACCACCATTCCGGAAACAGAAAGTCCAGCCCCAGCTGCGGGCTCCCCGTCGCCGGAGAATCCTCCGCGCCCGGATCCAGCGATCAGCGAGACCGCACCCTCTGCATCGATCATGCGGATCCGGCGACCGCCCCCAACGTACACGTTTCCGGCTTCGTCGGCAGCCACAGCCGCAGGGCTATAGCCCTTGGTTTCCAAGATCGTTGTGACGGACCGCGCCATGGTGTCGATCCGAAGGATCCGGCTATTCCCAGCATCGGCGACATACACGCTGCCCGCAGAGTCCGCCGCCAGATCCCTCGGATTGCTGAGCCCGACTTCAAACTCCGGCCGACCGTCCCATCCCTGGTTTGACCATGCCTGGCTAGCGAATAGGCTGATCGTCCCGGCGGTGTCGACTCTGAGAAGGTACGGCAGAAAAATGCCGTTCTCGGATTCGACCGCATACATATTTCCGACCCCGTCGATGGCCAACCTCTCGACGCAGTTCAGCCGGGCTTCGAGTGCCGGGACGTGATCTTCCAGAATTACGAGGCGCCCTCCGCGACCGCCCGTGCCCGCGATTGTGGTGATGATCCCGGACGTGTCAACCCTACGCACGTTTCCGCACTCGCCTATGTACACATTGCCCTCGGCATCCGTCGCGAGCCCGCCTGGAAATCGGAGCGAAGCATCGACGGCAAGGCCTCCGTCCCCTTTGCGTCCTGCCTTTCCGGTGCCCGCGAACGCCGTGACGGTTCCTGTGGAATCGAGCTTCCAGACGCGGTGCCCATCGACGAAGAACAAATTTCCGAGTGCGTCCGCGGCCAGCGAATCGGGACTGGCGAAGTAACTCCACTGACCCGTGCCGGCCACTGTCGTGATCGCTTGCGTCGCGATGTCGACCTTGCGGACTCGATGGTCAGCACTGTCGGCGATGTACACGTTTCCCAAAACGTCCACGGCCACTCCTTGGGGAGCGCGCAAGCGCACCCACGTCGGTCGGCGAGCATCGTCTGGGGCTGCCCGCGACCTCCTCGGCGGAAGAATCGTGATCGCACCTGTGATGCCGTCGATTCTATGCACCAGACCGCCCGAAGGGTCAGCAACGTACAGGTTGCGGGAGGAGTCAACAGCTATTCCATTGGGGGCGACGAACTGGGCCCAAGTCGCAGCACCGCCGAATCCCTCATAGCCACGGTCAATCGAGCTTGCCAGAGTGGTGAGCTTTCCCGTGACGATGTCGAGCCTGCGCACTAGGCGGTGCCTGGGGTCGGCGACGTACACGTTGCCTGAGGAGTCAACTGCCACTCCCCAGCCGCCAAAGCGAGGTGCGGACGATCTCTTGCCTTGCAGTGTCGTGATCGTTCCAGTAGAACCGTCGACTCGGCGCACGCGGCTGTTTCCGTAGTCGGCCACGTACACGTTGCCCGCATCGTCCGTCGCCACTCCGGTCGGACGTGCCAGACGGGCCCGTATCGCCGCGCCGCCGTCCCCTCCGTAGCCTCGGTCCCCCGTCCCGGCGAATGTCGAGATCACCCCTGTAGAGGCGTCGATCTTGCGCACGCGGTGGTTCTCGACATCAGCCACGTATACATCGCCCGCGGCTCCCGCGGCCACGCCACAAGGAAAGCTGAATTGGGCATCGATTGCCGGACCACCGTCCCCTCCATAGCCCCAGTCTCCCGTGCCAGCAAACGTCGAAATTGTGCCGGAAGAGTCAACAATCCGGATTCGCTGGTTCCGGGAATCGGCCACATACAGGTTGCCCGCAAGGTCAACCGCCGCGTCGCATGGACCGAATAGGGAAGAGTCGATGGCTGGAATGCCGTCGACAACCCCCGTGCTGCCGGCGACTGACTGGATCGCATACCGTGCCTGCCTCCAAGTCTCGCCCGCAAGCTCGAGAACATGGGCTCTCCCCTCCTGGACGTATAGATGGCCGTTTTCCACGGGAGATGTGCCGATCCACCAATTCCCGTCGTCGGCCCGCATGAGTGAAACAGAGCCGCCGCCCGCCAACTCCACCCTCTGCGTCGCGGGCCCGTACCCTGCCACGAGGTTTCCACTGGGCCTAGCCGATGAGGCGTACGAGTCATCGCTCGCGGCTGCCACCTGCCAACCAGTCAGGAGTCGCGTTCCACCGACCGCCGGGTCATCGTATTCGACTCTCTCGCTAGCGGGAGCGAACGGCCCCGCTTCAGCAAGTGGCAACGCCCCGACGAGCACTGTCAGGCAGAAGAATCGCCCAAGGCAAGACCGTCCAGAATCCGCACGACACCTGCCGTCGCGCAGGGACGGAAATCCGGCATGGCGGACCAATTGCCTCATCGGTACAGTCCAGTGCTCGTTCATAGTAGCGCTCGTAGACGGCGAATGGCTTCAGGCCCCTGTCGTCGCTGGTTGTCCGTTGCGAGGGCCCGGAGCGAGCCGTCGACTTCCAAGGCTTGATCGCCGAGCGCGGGAGCTTGGTCACTCGGAAGACGCTAACTGTGCCGATTGTTGATGGATTTCAGATTCGTTCGGGCGGGGCTTCTCGGACAACTTACCCGTTGGACCGGAGTCTTGCCAGATAGGAGTGGCCACTTCGGGGGAAGGACTCCACAGTCAAGCCAAGCCAGTACGTCACATGAACGATTGGGTTGGCTCCAAGGAACGAGCGCAGCCAGGACAGGTAGCATCCCGACCGGGCGAACTACCTGTTTACAACGGGTGCACGCGACCTCAGGTAGCCTGGCACGAAGTGGGCGGCGGAGTCGCTCGCATCGCTCGATCCGCATCAAGACAGTCGCTGCTCCGGCACGGCTACCAATCCGAGCTCTCGGATAGACTCTTGGACGGCGAGGTAGCTCAGTTGCGACGAATTGCATTGGTGGTGGCGGCGCTCGCGATAGCGACCATGGGTGGCGCTGCCGAAACGAAGCCCAATATCGTGCTGATCGTCACGGACGACCAGGGCTGGTGGGATGTCGGGAGCCACGGGAACGAAGCTATCGAGACGCCGAATCTGGATCGGCTCGCAGCTGAAGGCGTTGAGCTGACTCGCTTCTACGTACAGCCTGTTTGCGCTCCGACGCGGGCTGGCCTGATGACGGGCCGGCACTATCTCCGAACGGGCCTGTACAACACCCGATTCGGAGGAGACACTCTCCATCTCAGCGAGCGCACGCTGGCGGAAGCCCTCCAGCAGGTCGGTTACCGCACAGGCATCTTCGGGAAGTGGCACTTGGGAGAGTACCGCAAGTTCCATCCGGAGCAGCGTGGCTTCGACGAAGCGATCTTCTTCTCCGCAGGCCATGCCGAGCGCTACTGGGAGCCGGATGCCCTGCTGAAGAACGGCCGTCCCGTCAACGTACGAGGCCATATCACCGATGTGCTGACCGACGCGGCGTCGACTTTCATTCGGGCCAGAGAAGAACAGCCGTTCTTTCTGTTCATGGCCTACAACGTGCCGCACTCTCCCCTTCTCGTGTCGGACTCCCTGCAAGAGAAGTACCAAGCGAAGGGCATCGGCAGTTCCGACGCCCGCATCTATGGCTTGGTGGAGCAGTGCGATACGGCGATCGGACGCCTACTGGAGGTGATCGACTCGGAAGCTCTGCGCGAAGACACGGTGGTTCTGTTCATGAGCGACAACGGTGGAGTCAGCCGCCATTACCGCGCCGGCTTGCGAGGCGGCAAGGCCTCGGTCTACGAAGGCGGCGTGCGGTCCCCGTTCTATGCCCGCTGGCCCGGCAGTTTCGAGCGGGGGCGCAAGACCGACGCGAGAGGGTCGCACCTTGACCTGTTCCCCACGCTCCTCGAAATCGCGGGCGGGGAGGCACCGTTGGATCGCGTGCTCGACGGGCGTAGCCTCCTGCCGCTGCTAACAGGCAAGACCGACGAGAGCCCGCACGACCGACTCTTCCACATTTGGGACCGGCACGCACCGAGCATCGAGTCCCGGTGGGCGGTCGCCGGTCCCAGGTACAAGCTCGTTGGAGAGGAATTATACGACCTGGATGCCGACCCGGGCGAAAAACGCGACATCGCCGGCCAGGAGCCGGAACTCGCCGCTTCGTTGCGTCAGGAATTCGTGAAGTGGTTAGCCGAGGTCACCAATGGCAAAACGTTCGCACCCTTGCCGATTCCAGTAGGCGAGCGCCTCGAGGATCCGGTTGACCTGCTGCCGAGCTGGGCACGTCACAAAGGGCAGCACGCAAGCGTGACCCAGGCGCGTCACCGGGGCCCGGTACCGCCAGCGCCGCTTGGGCACCAGCCGGTGGAGGAATCCACCGTTTACACGTTCGGGTCGTACTACTGGGACACGATCGAGGGGTGGAACGAGCCAGGCGAGTCCGTAGCTTGGAAAATCGATGTCGCTGCGGCCGGAGAGTACGACATCACCTTGGTCTACGGATGCGATTTGGACGAGGCGGGCGGAGAGTTCGCGGTCAGCGTCGGGGAGAAGGAGCTGCGGGGAACGGTCCGATCCACGCCGGGACGGACATTCTTCGAGCCCCATTTCCTAGGAACCCTGCGGCTTGCGGAAGGTGTCACGGAACTTCGGGTCAGAGTGGTCGCGTCGAATAGCCGAGACTTGATGGCACTCAATCGCGTTCGAATCGGAACAAAGCTGTCAGGCAATCCTTCGGGCTCGAACCCCTGACCCGGATTCGCACGGGCAACTAGCGCCCGCTCCAGACCTGTCGTCCCTCAGGCGGGCTGGCGTCGCAGCAGAGGTTGCCAAGCACAGCTTGTGCCCGCCTCACAGTTCTTCGAGCTTGCCCTTGTAGTGCTTCCGGGCCCGGTCGATCATGTCCCTCGCGGCCTCGCGGTTCGCCCGAGATCCGAAGTTGTCCCGCTCAACGAGGTAGCCCCAGAGCCTGTCGACCCACCGGAGCGCTATTTCGAGGTCCTCGCGCACCAGAGCCGGCTTCGATCCCGCTGTCACGTACACGGGGCTGGAATGAGCAAGCGCCGTGGTCGTCATCCCCGGCGCACCGGGACCGTAGACCCTTGCGGCGAACCAGCTGGACTCGCCAACACGAACCTCCTTCTCGAGGCGGTAACGGTCAGCACCGCCAGTGCCAACGCTCTCAACTACCCGCCCGTTATGGAGCAATTCCACTCTGTCGATCGGAGTTCGCGACATCACGTCCACGCGCAAGGTGGCCCGATAGGTCGAACCCGGGCTGAATTTGATCTCCTCGCCTACTCCGCTGCCGTTGACTTCAAACGTCAGCAGCGGGCCTGTTGTCGCGAACGAACGCCCTTCCCTGTAGCGGTCAATCCAGCGCTCCCAACTCATCTTGCCGCCGACATGGACATACTGCCGGCTCCCTCCCGGAATCCGATTGATTCCCCGCCAGTTCGTGAACGAGTCGGTGCCGGCACCTGCTGAGATTCGAAATCCGCAATTCAGGAGCGTGTACCAAAGCTGATAGGCCGGGTCACCGTAAGGCAGGATGTCGAGCGTGTCGAGGGCACCGAGCGCTGCAGTCACAACACTCTCCTTCGCCCCGAGATTCGTGTCGAAGACATCGTGCGTGGTGCCGGTGATCGGATGCATGTAGGTGACCAGTCCGCCCTGTTCGCGGGCCCGGATCGCAGCCATCGTGTTCAGTGGGAAGTCATGCGGGGAGTCGCTCCCAATGACGCTCGTGTACGAGGGCGGAACAAGCCGTTTGATGTTCAGGAAGCCCATGTGGCCGAGCGGGTCGCTGTTCCGGTACTCCTGCCCCCAGTACAAGAAATGTCGTTCCGTGGACAGAGGGCTCAGCTCTCCGGCGAAGAACTCCTTGTCGTGAACGAAGGCGCCTTGCGCGTTGGCCACGATCATGTTGGCAGCATTCAGATCCATCGCTTTGAGCCACGCGAGCGACTGCGCCGGTCGCTGGTAGTAGCTGCCGAGGTAGTTGGCGTGGAAGTGGTTCTCGCCCGAGTACCAGCCACGCTGGTTCCAGTTCGTCCAGCGATCGAGTTGCAGCGTCACGTCCGCCGCGCCGTCGGATTCCACCACGACGCGCTTGCTGCTGAGCCTGTACTCCGGTCCCTTGACTACGGTGAGCTGCAAGTCTCCAGCCGGAACATCGAACTCCGCCTCGCCGACCGCAACGAAGAACGCCTCGCGCCGCCCTCCGGGTTCAAGCGGGTAGTAGAAGATCGGCTCGCCGCGCGGCGCGTATCCCTTAGCGTCCGACGCCTGCACATAGAGTCGCGCGGCGGTGAGCTCGCCAAGCTCGTCAACGACTCTTACGCGCACTCGACCCGAGGGGCCGCGGAATTTCAAGCTGTCGATGACCACATGGCGGGCATCGCCGCCATCGACCGGCAAGGTGAACAGATCGATGTTGCCCAGCTGGTTCGAAGCGAACGCGATGCGCGACCCGTCCGGCGAAACCTCCGGCGCAAGCTCGTGGCGTGGCGTGCTGGTCAGCGCCGCCGGCTCGCCTCCGTCCCCCAGTACTCGATATAGCTCGAAGTTGCCGCGACCGTTGATCACATCGGCGGAATAGATCGAGCCGCCCCCTGCGAGCGCGCTAACACCATCGAGCATCGCGATGTGCTCGGGGAGGTACCGGGTCAACGGCAGCTGGACCGTGAATCCGCGCCGGTGCGCGGGGATGGACCACACTTGGGGCGGGCCGATTCGCTGCCCGGCAAACACGATCTCGTCCGGACCGCCCGAGACCTCGGCCCACGGGCCGGCCGCGCCGCGTTGCGGCCTGGTATGCAGGGGTACCGAGCGGCCCGAATTCGGATCCACGGAGTGAACGAGCGCGCCGGCACCGGGAACGGACACCGGGCAGTACAGCGAATCGCCGTCGGTCGACCAGTCGGGCGTGCCGCCAGTAGGACCAGGCAGTCGTAATAGACGCTCCGATCCTGTCGCGACATCAACGATTGCGAGCGATCCCCGGACCTTGGCAAACCGGCCCCTCGGGTTCTCGCCCTTGATGAAGGCGATCGAATCGCCGTCCGGCGACCAAGAGGGATGATCATGGAATCCATCGGAAGATGTGAGCTGCATCGCGACTCCGCCGTCTACAGGAACGGTCCAAATGCTCCCGAATAGCGAGAACGCCAGCTGCGTTCCGTCCGGAGACCAAGTCGGATCAGTGGCGCCCCACGCAAGCGAGTCCGCGCCGACAACACTCCCCGGGTCCGGAATTCCGAGACCAACGGCGATCCAGGCCAGCGCTACAAGCAGCGTAATCGTCAACGCACGTGATCGTCCCGGCATGCGCCGATTATAGTGCGCCGGATCCACTTTTCCTCGAACCTGGTACCGTGCCGGTAGGGCGGACACTGACACCACCGGGAAGCGGCACCATTTCGGAGACAAACGCAGCAGTCAAGCAGGGCCAGAGGCCGTTCGGCTCGCTATGCACCGCCTCCACGGCCTGCCGCCGGACCATCATTCGGGACGGAGAGACCCGGGTTCGCCAAGCGATTCAGGCGCCGGTATAGGCTGGTCTGTTCGAGGCCTGAGCCAAGTCTCGCTTCCAATCCTCGAGCGATGCGCCCGCGAGCTGCTTCACCCGCTCGCGGAGAGCGCTCATTTCAGTCTCGCCCAAGCGTCCGAACTCCTGTGCGATGCGCACATCGTCCTCGATCTGGCCGATGGTCGTGCAGCCTACAGCCAAGCAATGGATCGGCAGGCTCAGGACGTACTGGATGCATTGCCTCACGCTGAGCGATTGGAGCAGCTTCGCGTTCGCCAAGCTCTTCATTCCCTGGATTCCCAGTCCTCGCTTCTGGGCCTCGGGCAGCACGAGCTTTTCGAAGCTCAGGTACGACGGATCCGCCGCGTGGAGCGGCATCAGAATCGTGTCGTACTCGTCGTATCGCTCCAGCATGGCCATGTGCACTTTGGGGTCGCGATGGCCAGTGAATCCCATGAATCGACACTTGCCTGCCTTCTTCGCAGCCTCGAAGGCTTCGATGGCTCCGCCCGGACCGAAGATTCTGTCGACTTCGTCCATCTCGCCGACGGCGTGAATCTGCCATAGATCCACATAGTCAGTCTTAAGGCGCTCCAGAGAGAGGTGTAGCTCGTCCTGGGCCCCCTTGCGGGTCCGGTCCGTGCTCTTGGTGGTGATGAACACGTCCTTGCGGAACTCGGGCAGGACTTCGCCGAAGACCTCCTCGGAGCGTCCGTTCCAATAGCCGTGGGCGTTGTCGAAGTAGTTGATCCCGAGATCGTACGCACGCAACGTGATCGCCTTGGCTTCGTCGAAGCTGCAAAGAGGAAACCGACCGCCGGCTTGGCCAATAACTGTGAGGGTCTCGCCTGTCTTGCCGAATACCCGCGTGGGAACGTCGCCCCTACTCGACGCGGATGCACGTGAAGCGCCCGCGACGGCCGACGCCCCCGCGAGGGCGCCCCCGATGAAGCTTCTGCGATTCATAAGAAGGTCCTCCCGCGCCGATAATAACACTCCGAACCGCCAAGCGAGCTACTGATTGAAATCCTTCGTGCTCCACGTCGGTCCAAGCAAGGCCGACCCGCATTGGGTCGGTGCCGATCCACGCATGCGCCAACCTTGAGCATCCAGAGCCCGGTTGGGAAACGAAGAGGCCGCACGGGAGACACCAAGCCTCGTCGCGCACGCCTGACCCAAGCCTCGCTTCATGCTCGCGATGGAGACCTTCCAGACCCGCCAACAGAATGAACCACAAGATTAGATATAATCTTATAATAAAAGACTAAGATTTATTTACTACTACACTTGACATACGTACTGAAAGCCCTATACTAAGGACATCAGCAGTTCGCTGACGAAAGGAGAATCGACCATGACTTTGCTACATCACAACGCTTTCAATCCTTGGAGGGACATCGACAGGCTCTTCGGGTCACTACACGACGACCGGCAGTGGACGCCCGCCTTCGACATCAAGGAGGCCGACGACGCCTATACCCTCGCTGGCGACCTGCCGGGGCTGGCCCAGAAGGACATCGAAGTTCGCGTCGAGGACAGTATCCTCACGGTTCGCGGGGAGCGGAAGAGCGCTGACGACGGTGATCGGAACAGCTACCGTCGGACCGAGCGGCGTCACGGCAAGTTCGCGCGCGCTTTCCGCCTGCCAGACGACGTGAACGAAGAGGAGATGAAGGCGGCTTACGAGAACGGCGTCCTCGTCCTGACCCTGCCCAAGCAGGAGCCGGTCGACACGGCCCGCGTGATTGCTGTCAACTGAGAGTGGCGCAAGAACGGCCGGAGGAGGCCACTCGCCGCAAGAGCCTCCTCCGGCCGCCGATCTCAAGTGCCTTGACGATTCACATCCTCCCGGATTGGTCTCGAATCTCGACTGTGTGTAACCGTTCGAGCGGTCCGTGAATAGAGGACGTTGAAAGCGCGGGGAAAGGGCTGCGAAAAACTTGCATGAAACGCTGAACACGAGAAATGTGTTTATGCGAGCCTAGCGAATGTGGAGTTGGCCCTGCAGCCGGAAGCGCAGCGAGCATTGGAGCCGGCCCTGTGCGGAGACTGGCGGCAGGAGCGGGTCCCGGCCCACTTGGGGGCGCTGGTGGCGAAGCGCGAGGCGCATTACTGGCGGAGCATGCACGCGCGGGCGAAGGAGCGTGTCGCGCAGTGGCAGGCGCAGTGCCGGGAGGAGTGTTGTATTTCATTAGGCATTTGGTGACGCTGCTGCGCTTCGTGGCCGCATCGAGCTGTTGAGGCCAGGTGAGTTGAAGCCTGGTATGGAACTGCGTGAATCGCTGGCGGACGGCAATCCATTTCGGACGTGTGAATGAGGGAGAGTACCCTAACGCTGGAATAGGCAGCGGTCCCGCTGGAACCGAAGGCACCCAACCCAAGCCGAAAAGGGAATTCGTGGGCGGGATTTGCAGCAAGGCCATATTCTCGCTCCTGTTTTAGTTTACAATACATTTTGAAATAGGTCAATTGGAAACCGCTGCTCTGGAGGAAGACATGATTGCTGATCGAGTTAGACTGGCCCGCCGCAAGTCCGGGCTGTCGCTGCGTGGCCTCTCGGCCGCCATCGACGGGAGAGTGACGGCTCAAGCTATTGGAAAGTACGAGCGAGGGGAAAATATCCCCAGTTCGGGCGTCCTGATTGCGTTGTCAAAAGCCATGGGCGTATCCGTGAACTACCTGATGGATACGCAGGGCATTGAAATCAAGGGAGTCGAGTTCCGCACCAAAACAAACACGACTGCTCGGGATCGGGCAAAGGTTGAAACGGAGGTGCTTGAGTCGATCGAACGCTATTTGCAGATCGAGGCGGTGCTGGAGCTTGACAGTGCTCATTGGCAATGCCCGAGCAAACCGCCGAGAGAGATAGGCCAAGTGCGCGACGCCGAACAGCTAGCTGCCGATGCACGCGAAGAATGGCGCCTGGGAATCGATCCAATCCCCAACATGACCGAGCTGCTGGAGGAAAAGGGACTGAAGGTCCTGACCGTTACGTTGCCCGATCGCGTTTCGGGGCTTACCTGCCTCGTCAAGCGTCTTAGCGGACAGGCGGATTTGCCAGTCGTCGTCGCGAACGATAGATTCACTCTTGAACGTCGCCGGTTCACGCTGGCCCATGAGCTGTCCCATCGACTGATCGAGACGGACACCCTGTCGGACCGAGACGAAGAAGACGCCGCCAACATGTTCGCCGGCGCGTTCCTGATGCCACGGGAACACTTGTTGCGAGAAGTCGGAAGGCGTCGGAACGCTCTGGGCTATAAGGAACTGATCGAACTCAAGCACGTTTATCGCGTCAGTGGTGCGGCGCTACTCGTACGCTTGTGGCAGCTAAACGTCATCAGCAAGTCAACGCTCACCTACGTCTACCAGACGATCGCTCGCGGCTGGCGAACCAAAGAACCCGAAGAGATTGAACCCACCGACCAGCGGGGGAAGCGCGAACGCCCTGCCCGATTCGAGCGCCTGTGCTACCGCGCACTCGCAGAGGGCTTGATCTCGCTCGCTAAGGGTACGGAACTGCTGAGAACACCCCTTCCGGAAGTGGAGTCAGGCCTGAAGGGTCCGCAGCACGCCAATGCGCCTGATTGTCAGTGACAGCAGTTGCCTTATTGACCTTAGAAAAGCGTCGTTGCTCGAAGCCTTCCTAGGTTTGCCGTATGAGGTTCTGATCCCGGACGCGCTCTTCGAGGAGGAACTCGTCCGGTTCACGCCCGCACAAAAGGACTTGCTCTTACGGGGAGGGCTCAAAATAGTAGACCTACCAGCGGAGAGCGTCCTTCGTGCCCGAGAGATCGCTAACGGAAATCCGCAACTCTCAATTCATGACGCCTTTGCATTCGCCCTTGCAGAGAGTTGCGAGAACTGCGTGCTGCTCACGGGTGACGATGGATTGAGGGCACTCGCCGAAAGCAACCGCTTGGAGGTCCATGGGACGCTTTGGGTGATCGACCAGCTTCACAACTTGGGCCTCGCAACAACCGAAGTCCTGTTGGCGGTTCTTCACGGGTTTGCCCACGATCCGACCTTCCGGTTGCCCCGCCGTGAACTCGCGGCGCAGATCAGGCGGTACAAGAAGGCGGAGCTCTAAGCATTCTGGGACTAGGGTCCCGTCGGTTTAGGCGTTCCGCGGAATGGCCTCAGCAAATGGCAAGTAAGTGTCACCGCTTGACATGTTGACGACCTGGGTCTGGCGGAATGGCACGATCTGCTGGCCATTGGAATGGGGACTATAGCGTTGAGTAACATTAGCTGCCAGTCCTGCCGAACAGGCATCCCCAGCAATAGGATAGCCGGGACCAGCCTACCGACGAGTTGCGTGTTGTTGAGAAGACTCGCCGCGACCAAGATCAAGCCTTGGGGCAAGAGGCCCGGCTCCGCTGCCGCGCCGTTCTGGACGGCGGATCGAAGCACCCCTGCGGCGGTCCTGGTTTCAGGCCGCTCCGCCGTCAAGCCAGCCAATTGAGAAGCGTGCCAATCGGATGGCCTCGTATGGCCCCTCGCTCCCTGCTTCGTAGAGCAATCCCACAGAGCCATCGTGCAGTCGAGCCAAGCTCGAATACGCTGCAGGCCCTTCATGGATCAACCGCTCAATGGGCCAAGTGCGGCCATCGTCCAGACTGGAGCGCACGGTCATGCGAATCCGCTGCCCCCGCTCCCGCGAAACCGGCGGGGCGGGATTCGAAAACAGGAGTCTGCCCGGGTTACCTTCGCCAGGCCAGGAATACCGGATCAGGCTGGCCTGGACCTGGGGATCGCCGAGATGCGCATCCGGCTGCGGGGGAGTCCAGGTCTCGCCACCGTCAGCACTGAACGCAATCGCACGATAACCCGTGCGCTCCTCGTTCGTGAGCGACTGGTTTCGACTGTTCATCATCAACCGGCCGTCGACCAATTCCACGACCTGGCTCTCGTTGCAGGCTGGAGCAATAACCGAACTCATCCTCCAGTTCTCCCCACCATCATCGGAAAGGATGGCGTGCGCAGCGTATCCGTCCTTCTCCGAGGTATGGTTCGCAGGTACAACGATTCTTCCCGCGTGCTCGCCATTCCGGATCTGGATGGCTGCACCCGGGCCAGTCGCGTACCACCACCAATCAGGCCGCTTCGCCTGACCAGTGATTTCACGTGCGGACGACCAGTTCCGCCCATCGTCATCGGAGTACATCAAGAACACCCGGCGCGTACCTGTGCCAGTCCCGTGATGCAGTTCGCGTCCGTTGTCCTCGCCCGAATTCCAAGTCATTGGCAAGAGGATCCGGCCATTTCGACTGTCGACCACCGGACAGGGGTTCCCGCATGTGTTCGATCCATCACTCCAGACAACCTGCAAGGCCGACCAAGTTGCACCGGAGTCCGTCGAGCGCTTTAGAACCAGATCGATTGCGCCACTGTCACCCCGCCCGAAACGACGGCCCTCTGCGAACGCCAGCAGCACTCCGCTGCCGCTCAGTAACAGTGCGGGGATGCGGAACGTGTGGTAGCCGTGGTCGCCCGCCGAGAATACGGGACTTTGATTGAAGTGCCCTTCTTGGGCGCCAGCCAATCCCGGTAGCAAGCCGATGGCGAATGTTCGACGAGTCAAGGTCATAACCGGCCGACATGCTACCAATTCTCGACTCCACTGCCGACACTCATGAACAGCTGATGATCCGTCTTGCAGCCGACCGAGAACCAGCTCTGCGACAACGATCTGACATCACCTCGAGGAAGAAGAAGAAGAGGCCTTCGTTCGAATTGCGAGCGGCAGACCTCGCCAGCGGGTGCGGGAGAACAAATGGGGGAGGATAAATGGTGCCCTGCTGATCGGTCGCCGTACTTTCTTCGGATCTGTGTCAGCTCTTGCCGCTCCCCAGGCCGCGCCCTCAACTGCGCCTTAGCTCGAAGCCGCGCTGCTCGAGGCCATGGACGAGATTCCGCTCGTCAACACCCACGAGCACATCATCCCCGAAGAGGAACGGACGTCCTCTCGGATCGACTTCTTCACGCTAGCCGGACACTACGCCATCAATGACGTGATATCTGCCGGCCTCTCGGGGGACGATCTCTCAGTCGTGAGGAACCCCAACGCCCCGACGGAGCAGCGCTGGCGGGCGTTCGAACCGTTCTGGAAGTCGGCCCGCATCACCGGATACGGCCGAGCGCTGCGCATCGCCATCCAAGACATCTACGGCGTCGATCAGATCTCGGGCACTACCTTGCTCGAAATCAATCGCAGGATCGAGGCCGCGAACCGACCGGGCCTGTACGAGAAGATCCTCATCCGGCGCTCGAACATCGCCTACTCAGTGCTGGACGACTACTGGAATGCCGCGCCGGTCAGGCCCGACCCGAGATTCTTCGTGTGCGCCCGGAAGTTCGACCGATTCGTCGCCCCGCAGTCCGCTTCCGACATCCGGAACCTAAAAGACCTAACCGACGTTTTCACAACAGGCCTCGCCGGGCTCAAGCGGCGATGGAGACCAGTTTCCAGCAGAGCCTCGAGATCGGCATGGTCACGGTCAAGTCGACACTGGCGTACAACCGCGAAATCCACTACGCAGAGGTTGCAGAGCGGGACGCGGAGTCCAGCCTGCAGTCGCTTCTGCGGGCGAACCGCACTCCGCCCGCTGCCTTCCGGTCTCGTGTGGAGCGTCCGTTGCGTCCGCTCGAAGACCACATGTTGTAACTGCCCAGGTAGGTCCGATGACCTGCGCAAGTACTAGATGAGTGGAGCGTGCGTCGGCCTTGACAAGGTGCAGTCCGGGGCGGACGATCGGGACTCGGGGCGGCAGCTAGAATTTCAGTCCTGCGAGCAGGACCTCCGGCCCTTGCAAGAGGGCCTCGACGCGGTTGCGGCCTTGCTTCCGCGCGGTCGAGAGCAGGCTGCGCAACGTGGCGAAATCCTGCGCTCCCTGCTCGGACCGGAACCCGCCGGAGATCTTCATGCGCAGCTTCATCATCCGCAGGTCCTGCTCCGCCTGGTTGTTGGTGAAGGGGACACCGGGATCGCTGACGAAGCGCAGCACGTCTTGCTTGCGGTCCCGCAGCCGCAACGCGAGATTGTGTCCCGGCCGACGCTTCTTGCGCCCCCGCCGACCTTTCTGCGGCGGTCGCAGCGGCGGCTGCGCCTCGTGATAAGCCAGCGCTTCCCCGACCCACTGGTCGTAGCGGCGCTGAATCTGCTCCACCAGCGCCCGCGGCAGCGGAATACCCCGCTCGAGAGCCATCCTCACCGCCCGGTTCGCCCGTCTGAGCAACAGCTGCATCCGTCGCGCCCAGTCCTCCCTGTCGATCTCGACTAGCGCTTGCAGTTCTCGCAAATGATGCGCATTGCACAGGCTGTGCAGCACGTCCCGGACGGTGAAGTACGGCTTCCAGTGATCGTGCACCAGAATGCCCCGCAGGCCCTCCAGCAGGCTGCCCCGCCGCGGGCTTGTGCGGTAGAACGTCAGCCAGCGCGTGCTGATCACATGCAGCCACTGCGTCTTCCCCCCGATCCGGAAGCCCGTCTCGTCCAGATGCTTCGCCCCGTCCAGGCTCACGATCATGTCGCGTACGCGCTCGCTGCAGCTCCGCCAGCGCTCCGCCGCCTTGCGCGTCATCCCCGCCAGTGTCGCGGAGCAAACCGCGACCCCGAACAGGTCCTGGAAGACCTCTGCCAAGCGCTCTTCGGGCAGGAAATGCCCGTTTTGCAGGTAGACCGCGACGGCGGCGATCCGCGGGCCGTACTGCACGGGCGCACCCACCCCTTCCGGGAACGCCGCCCGCGTCACACGGCCACAGGATCCGCAGCGGCAGGCAAACGCCTGCTGCTCGGTCACCACCGGAGGCTGGGGCGCGGGCAGGTCGAACACCTGCCGCCGCAGGGGCTCGCCCTGCGTGTCGGCCGCCGCCAGCGGCGCCGAGCACGCCCCGCAACTCGGCGGCAGGTGGGTCTGGATCCGATCCGGGCTGTCTGTCTGGCGCAAGGTCGAGCCCTTGTGCCCCCGCTGCCCGCCCGAGCGCTTGCCGGAGCGGCCCCGCTGGCTCTTCGTGCGCTGCTGCGCCGGCGGCTTGGCTGGCCCGTCGCTCGACGGCGGCTTGCCGCTGTTGCTGCTGTTCAGCCCCACTCGGCGCTCCAGTTCCTCCAGGCGCTGCCGCAAGCCGGCAATCTCCGCCTCCTTGCGCTCGAGGGTGGCCCGCAGCTGCTCGTTCTCGGCTTGCAAGTCCTCCAGGCGCACGTCCCCGCCCGCCTGTCGCCGCTCTGCCTCGGACTGTCCCGGCATGCTCTCGCCAGCGCCTGTGCGCTTGCAACATTCTTATATATACATGTTTTGTCTGTCTGTGTGAACTGCGTGCCGACACGATCGGTCTGCCCACAATCATGCTCGCCGCCGGACTCTTCCACTAGCGCTTGCCAATCGCCAGCAATTCTAATTTTGGGCGAACTGGCCAGTGTATGGCGGAACCACCGAGCGTTTGTGCTCGTCGGAGTGAGGCCGTTCCAGAGGCGCTGGGGCGGCTGGGAATGCGAGCCGGGGGCTCCGGGCCGCAGCGCAGCGGCCAAGCGGCGCTGGCAGGCCGGGCGAGGCACACTCCCGCTGGGCTCCCGAGGGAGCCCAGCGGTGGTTGGGTGGCTGGCTCGCTGTGTCATGACAGTGCGGGCGCGGCCGCGCGGGGGTTGGCCGTGGGGGGGGCTTCCTCCAGCAGGGCCGCGAACAGCACGGTCCAGTTGGGGAAGCACTCCCGCTTGGTGAGGTAGCGCAGCTCCTCGAAGAACTCGCGCCGCGTGCCGGCCCGCTGGCGGCATCGCCGCCACAGCTGGCAGGCACAGTCCTGGACCTCGTGTAGCGCAAAGGCGAACAGGTTCAGCGTCGCGAGCAGGTTGGCCAGGCCCTTGTTCCCGTGCCCGAAATTGCGCTTGATGTTGTAGCCGTGGCGCGCCAGGCAGTTGAAGCTCTCCTCGATTTTCCATCGGGCCCGGCCTGCGCGCGCGATCTCGGCCACGTTGGCGGCCGTCACCTCCAGGCTGGTGAAGAACGTGTTGAGGTAGGTGCGCTGGCCGTTGCGCTCGATCACGAACTCGACCCAGCTGCCCATGACGGCGTCGTCGCTGTCGCGGACCGGCACTCCGTGCATCCAGCGGTAGCGGTGCCGCTCGACCTGCTGGTTGCGGTTGCGGGCCTTGATCCAGCCGGTGGAGTGGATGAAATCGTCATGGAGCACTTCTTGCAAGCGCTTGTGGGAACTGGGCTTACAGACGAAGAGGAAGTCCGCTCCGAGGTTGCGGACCAGTCGGCACAGGGACTGGCAGCAGTACAGGTCGTCGCCGAGGAAGACGGGCCGGTAGGGCTGCAGCTCGTCGATGTGGGCCGGCAGCCAGCGCTTGGCGGCGTTGCGCTCGCAGTCCTGCTTGCGGCGTTTCTCGGTCAGTTCGGGCCGCTTGGCGGAGGGGTCCTGCTGGGGCTGGACGAACTCCGGCATGAGCGGGATGACACGGTTGTGGCCGTCGGCGACGACGGTCGCCGAGAGCATCGTATGGAAGTACTGCTCGGTCTTGTGCTTGCCGACATGGCGGGTGGAGCACTGCTCGCAACGGATAGAGTCGGAGCAGTGGATCTGGATGCCGTCGAGGGCAACGAGCAGGCGGCCGCCGAGGCGCTCGAAGGGGGCGAGGGCACCCTGCTCTTGCAGGGTGTCGAGGCAGCGGGGGAACAGGTCGGCGAAACGGTCGGGGTCGAGGCCGTCCAGCAGATTGCGGATCTGGGCATCGCAGGGGATCGCCTGCACGCCGAAGAGGGTGTGACAGTTGGAACGGGCCGACTGTGTCTGCATGCGGCGCTGGAAGCTGAGGAAGGAGGGGGCTTGGAAGAAGAAGGTAGAAAGGGCGCAGGCGGCGGCATCGGCGACGGCATAGCGCTTGTTGGAGCCGCGGCGGGCATCGGGGAGCGCGGCGGCGGCCTGGCGGAAGCTGTGTAGGAGGGGATCCAGGAGGGAATCGGAAACAAAGGCCACATTTTATGGTTGGAAACGCCACCGGAAAAGTCAAGCCCCCAGCAAATAGCCCCTTGTTTCCGGTTCCTACGATGACCGCTAACCCCTAAGAAACCCCAAATTTAGAATAGCTGGCCAATCGCCGCCATCCCCGGCCCCTGTCCGCCTGTTCTGTTCCGCTACCTATGCCCCACTGCCCGCCGCCCTCGTCGTCGCAACTCAACCGAAGCCGTGTACCTGGGCAGTTACCACATGTTTCACCATCTGATCGGCTTGGCAGCGGCGCACGGCGTGCCGGTCCAGGTCCATACCGGCCTGCATGCAGGGAACGGCAACTTCATCGAGAACTCCAAGCCGACCCACCTGACGAACCTCTTCTTCCTGTTCCCGCAAGTGCAGTTCGACCTTTTCCACATGAGCTATCCCTACCAGGGGGAGGCGGCGGCGATCGCGAAGGTCTTCCCCAACGTATATATCGACCTTTGCTGGGCTCACATCATCTCGCCCAGTGCCTCCAGACGCGCTCTTCACGAAATGCTGGATACTGTTCCTTCCAACAAGATCTTCGGCTACGGCGGAGACTACCGGTACCCCGAATCAGCTACGCGCACGCAAAGATCGCGCGGCGCAGCGTCTCACAAGTCCTGACGGAGAAGGTCAGCGAGGGCTCTTGCTCGGACGAGCAGGCGCTCGAACTCGGTCGCAAGCTCCCGCATGACAATCCCGATGCACTGTTCGGAGATAGCAATGACTAGAAACTCGCCCGTGCCAGTACCGCCACCGCGTCCTGTGCTGTCATGTCGGCGATCGGCACGGATCTCGCGGAATTCACCGCAGCACGCTTGCGCTGGCGCGGGCTTTCCAACGGGGTCAGGATCGTTCCGATGAGAGTCGCGAGCCTCGCACTCGAAAGGACTCGCGACTCGCTCTTGGAATCATCGAGTGGCACCAGCGAGGGAGCTTCCGAGACGGTAGGCCGACGGTTCCGGCTCCGTATCGAAGTCGAACGGTGGTTCCGGCCGGTTCGCAACACCGCCCCGCGAGCCCCGGGCGGTGGTTTCGTGCAGGGCTCCTGCGACTCCCTCGACATCTACGGTGACGCTGTTACCGTGAGTTCTGGCGGCACGAGCGTGAGGCTCGCGGTGCCCGAAGCGGGAATCCCCGACGCCCTCTGTCCAGCAGAAGGAGTCAGGTGGTGGTTCGCCGAACGACGCAGGGGTGATCGGCAGTCCCGCAACGCTCTTGCGAACTTGCGATAGCTCGCCCATGGCGACGGACGCCCTGCCGACGGTCGCCTCGAAATAGTTGTACCTGCTGCTTCCGTCATCTCCGTTTATGCTGAAAGCCGAGACAGTCTGGCTCAGCTCTTGCAACTGGGAGGGAGTAGCCGGATGGTCGGCATCGGTCAACAGAATCACCGCGGCCCGGAATTCCCGTTGGGACGCCTCCGGTCCGGGCACTCGCGGCCCGAATTCAGCGATGATCTCCTCGACCGTGACGTCGCGCACTTCACTGGCGGAGAACACGGGATGTCCGGCCTCGGTCTCGACTCTCCTCCGATCGACCACGACCCACCGTCCGTCAGTTGCTACCCACAGGTTCGGCACTTGCTCCGCCCCAACCAAGCCGGCCAAATAGAGTTCGATCTGGCCATACGGGACCGAGTTGCCACCGTTGCCGACAGTGCCGAAGCGACCGGCGCTGTACTGGCCCCCGCCAAGGTCGACCAAATCGGAGCCATCAAACCCTGAAGTGGCTACAGAAGCGGGGACAGCTTGGGCGTGCTACAACTGCGGCTGCGCCGAAGAGGTAGGCCCCATGATGGAGTCGAGGTTCGGAGCGGTCTAAGAGGACGGACTCATCATCATCCCTTCTCCTCGACTTCCCATCCTCGGCTTCGAGGGAGGCTGTCGGACCGGGGTAGGATGGTTTACGCTTGTGCCAGATCTGGTCAGGTACGACCTAGCCCATGCAGTCATGCACCGCACCGGGTCACACTAATGGCACGCCGACCCGGCGTCACTGCCGCCGCACCCTGCTCGGGCGCTCGGAATGCAACTTCGGCCAGTGCATCGGCTCGGTGGTGAACACTCCCTCTCCCCGGCCAGCCGGGGGTCCACTTGGCGGAGGCACCAACGAGTTGGCATCCTGATGGCGGTTGCGTCGCTTCGCTCCGAGGTGTTCACAATCACCGGAATCCGCAATGAAGTCACCGAATGGGAAGTTTCGGGGCCGTCCGAGGTACGCATGACCTACCGGACCGTGCAAGGGGCGACGCAGACCGTGAGTGCTAGGCTGGACCACCGTTCGGAGTTGCTTCCGCGGGTCGAACAGGCCTAGGTAGCACGGGACGCAGAACAATCCGCGCCCACTCTTGGATCAGAGACACACCGAACCTCTGCAAGGCCGTCCAGAAACGCCATCAGGCGTATGCGTGAACATACGGTGGGTCGGGCACTTCTCCGGCCGCGACCATCCGCTCGAACTGCTCTTGGTCGATCACTTGCTTCTTCACCAATGTCGTCTGAACCAAGCGCTCCGAAACCCGAAACCACTGGGCTGCCGCGGTTACGTCGTCCGCTGTCGGCGAATCGGTCCCCATGAAGTCGAGGAGATCCCCGAACGGGCACAGGAAACTCTGTGCAAACGCTCGTTGGAATTTCTGGCGGACCGACTTGGCTGAGGAGATCAGGCCAAGTCGGTCATTTTCCGACCAGATCGCGTCACCCAGCACGCGGCAGAGTTCGAACCGCTTGGCCTCCGGCCGCCTCGCTCTCAGCGCTACAGTGCTCGTGCCCTGATCGGGCTCGCCAAGGCGGACCCCGTAGGGGATGGGCCAGAAGCTGCTGATGCGATTGAATTGATGGGCGCTAACACCGACGAGGTCTTGGAGACGCCGGTTTGGAATCGGCCCGGAGGGAACCAAGAGGTTCTCGCGCAATCTACTGGCAGCCTCTTCAGCTAGCTGCCAAGGGGGCTTACTGGCACTGGGTACGAAATCTGAGTCGGAGTGTTCAGTGGGACAAGATCGAGCCGCCGCAATCGCGGTCGCCAAATCAACCTTCGTCTTGGATTCTTCAACCGCCTTGAGGCCTTGTTCGAGTGCTTGGGCGACGCCAGTTCCTTGTTCCGAAATGCAAGCCTCGCTGACTGCCTCTTGTCCAAGTTCATCAGTGAACAACCACCGACTGAAAGTCGGTGGCTTCGAGTTACGACTGAAAGTCGATGTTGCGGCTAAAGCCGCCTGAGAGGTGCCCGGCTGAAGCCGGCTCAAGGCGACTCGGGTGCGGTGATCTTGAACCCCTCCACGTCCTGGTCCCACTTCTGACTCTCGATGTACTCCCGCACCGTCTGCTCGTCCACCGCACCCACCGTCGCGCAGAAATACCCCCGCGCCCATAGGTGCTGCCCCCAGAATTTCTTCCGCAAGTGCGGGAACTCCTCCTGCAGCCGCCTCGACGACCTCCCCTTCACGTACTGCACCAGCTTCGCCGGCGACAGCTGCGGCGGCGCGGCCACCAGCATGTGCACGTGATCCGCCGCCACCGCCCCGCGTACGATCTGCACTTCCCGCATCTGACACGTCTGCCGGATCAGCTCCCGCACTCGCTCCGCCACCTCCCCGCGCAGCACTTTGTGGCGATACTTCGTAATCCACACGAAGTGATATTTAATGTCGTACCTCGCATGCCCACTCGACTGGTACTCGGCCATCCCCACAGTCTAGGCCCGCCCACCCACCCAATCCACTGCTGGAAGCGGACCGACTGAAAGTCGGTGGTTTTAGACCGGGCACATGGAAATAAACCCATCCAGACGTTCCATCAGTTCGGCAGGGGCTTCATCCACATCGAAGCCAAGTTCGGCTTCGATCGTCCTCCAGGTCGCAACTTCCTGGTCTTCTCTCTCCCTCCTGAGCTGCTGATGGAGATCGACCAACGTATCGAGGTCATCTGTGGCGAATTCGCACACGCGCTCCAAGAAACCGTCGAAGCTACATTCAACGTCGTCAGTCGGAATCACGCCAACGTGACTGGCCTCGAACCTGACAGGTGTAGGAGAGTCCCGGTATTGCGGCTGCGCTCGGATTCCCACTTGGTCCCCCTCGCACCAGAATCTGATCGGAGGCCATGCATACCCGCCCCCGATTGAAGACATATCGTGCGCCAATAGCCATTCGGGAGTGACGGCGTGAGCGGGTTCGGGCTCATGAAAGATCCTCCACCAATTGTCAAGAATCCAGAAAGCCAGATGGGTTGGAGGAGCATGCAAAAACGTATCCTCGCGATTGGACGAGACCCTGAGAAGCTTGGTCAGGAACTTCTCGCCAGCCCGAATTCCAACCTGGCGGAGTTCGGCGTGAGAAGGCCCCTCGAGGCCTTTTACGATGATTTCCAGCCCCGCCATAGCCTCAGAACCTGTACCTGATCTTGCATTTTTCCGCGGCAATCCGATCCCGATTGCTTCCAAAAGTACGAGCCCACTCACCATACCGTTTGTAGACTAAGCGGGCGATCGATTCCGACTTAAGCCAGCGATTCTCAAAACCTGAGATGCAGGTGGGCTGTTGGCGTCTCGCCGGGCGTTCGGGGGTGTTGCAGAGAAGTTGGGAGGGCACCAGTGGCGGCTCGGCAGTAGCGAGTGGCACACCTGTGGACGGCTCCGAGCGCCTCACCGGCAGTTCCGGCACCCTCGGGGCAGACGTCTGCTGCGGGCCCCCTGCGGGTCCGGCGGTCGCCGGGGAATTCGGTCGCAATCTCATGGGAGCGTGAGCCCGGGGCCGGCCCGCGGGGCGTGGTCAGCCAGCATCTCGGTGAGCAAGCTCGTCCAGTTCGGGAACCAGTACCGCTGCGACAGACAGCGCAGATCATTGAAGAAGTTGCGGCGTGTGCCGGCATCGTCGCGGCATTGCCGCCACAAGCCCCGCATGCCGTCCAGCAGCGTGTGCAGCGCGAAGGCGAGCAGGTTGAGAGTGGCGAGCAGATTGGCCAGGCCCCGGCTGCCGTGCCCGAAATTGTGCTTGAGATTGTAGCCCTGGCAGGACAGGCAATGGAAGGCCTCGTTCTCGATCTTCCAGCGGGCTCTTCCGAGGCGGGCAATCCCGGCCACGTTCTCGGCGGTGACCTCCAAGCTGGTGAAGAAGGTGTTGTAGTAGGTGGGCTTGCCCTGGCGCTGGATCTCGAACTCGATCCAGGTTCCTTGCACGGCATCGTCGGAGTCGCGGACCGGCAGGCCGTGCATCCAGCGATAGCGCTGCAACTCGACCTGGCGTTTGTGGTTGCGGGTGCGGATCCAGCCGGTCGAGTGGGTGAAGTCGTCATGGATCAGTTCGTATAACCGCTTGTGATTACCGGGCTTGCAGACGAAAAGGAAGTCCGCCCGGAGGTCGAGGACCAGTCGGCACAGGGACTGGCAGCAGTACAGGTCGTCGCCGAGGAAGACCGGCCGGTAGGGGCGCAGCTCGTCGCTGTGGGCGGGCAGCCAGCGCTTGGCGGCGTTGCGCTCGCAGTCCTGCTTGCGCTGCTCCTCGGACAGACCCGGCTGGTCCGCGGCCGGGTCCTGCTGGGGCTGGACGAACTCCGGCATGAGCGGCAGGACGCGGTTGTGGCCGTCGGCGACGACCGTCGCCGCGAGCATCGTATGGAAGTACTGCTCGGTCTTGTGGGCCCCGACATGGCGGATCGAGCACTGCGGGCAGCGGATCGAGTCGGAGCAGTGGATTTGGATTCCGTCGAGCGCGACCGCAATGCGGCCGTCGAGGCGGAGGAAGGGCTCGAGGGCCCCGTGGTCGCGGGCGGTTCGGAGGCAATCGGCAAACAGGGGGGCGAAGCGGTCGGGGTCGTGTCCGTCGAGGAGATTCCGAATGGAGTTGTCACAAGGGATGTCCTCGACACCGAACAGGGACTGGCAATTGGAGCGAGCGGCCTGTTTCTGCATGCGGCGTTGGAAGTCGAGAAAGGAGGGTGCTTGGAGGAAGAACGTCGCCAAGGCGCAGGAGGCGGCGTCGGCGATGCTGTAGCGCTTGTTCGCGCCGGTTCGGGGATCGGGCAAGGCGGAGGCGATCTGGCGGAATCTGTTGAGGAGGGACTCAAGGACGGGAACGGGGGCCACATCTTATGTTTCAAGGCGGTGACCGCAAAGTCAAGAGCCCAGAAACTGGCCCCTCATTCGGGCATCTGCAGCGGCAAGAACCCCAACGCAGCCTAAATTTAGAACTGCTGGACTTAAGCACTGGGTATCCGTGATACTCGGAGGTCACTACGTTCGTCGGCCTCCCCTCAAAGATCCATCCGTCGTCCCCGACCGTCCAGATCAGGTTCCCCCGGCCCACCAAGCCCGCGCGGAGGCCTCTCTGAACCAGCGTTGGAATGGTTCCGGTCTTGGCCGGAGTGAAATCTGCATGTTCGTCGCATAGCGTTGCGTCGCCCCTTGTCGAGCCCGCCGAGATTTCTAGACCGAAGGCAAGTGGATCCTTCTTGTGTCTAAAGCTGCCCCTGTAATGGACCGAACCCATCAGACGTTGGAGCAACTCGTCCTTTGGTGCGGGCAGCAATCGCCTCTTGACGTTGTCGGGACGTCTTTCATCCCGTCTTGTAGGCGGCCGTTTCATGTATCGCGGTGCTGCCCGTCCTCCAATTGAAGCATGCCCCTGAACCCGAGGTCCGAAGCGGCTGCTGGCGGTCTGGATGTAGTAGCTGCCTCGCACGCGCTTCACGACCGACAAAGTGACAACGACCCGTCGGGCACGCCCAGCATCCGCGCTTAGCCAGGATACGCCCTGCTCCGGTGCATAACCAGCACGGCACAGTTCGCCATCACTGGCCCAGCACGGCCTGCAGCCTCGACGCGCTTGCTCTGCTGTACCCAGCGACGCACCGAATCCTCGGAGGTCCCGAATTCCTCAACCGCCTCCCGCGGACTGCGATCCTCGACTTGCATCAGCTTCGCGACCTCTTAGCGAACCTTCTTCAGGCAGGCCTTCACATAGGCATGCTTGCTCATCACTTGGGGTCTCCTTCTCCCAAGCCCTCTCGGGAGAGTAGCCACCGCCTATCAAGCTATCTCACGTGTCCTCGAAAACGCGGCCAGTTCAGTGTGCCGTGAGTACTTGCGTGAGGACATGGTCTGTACTTCTGTACTTCGCCTAGTGGACTTCATTCGACCATCCGACATAGAATTCCGAGTACAAGCGTAGGTTGGTCGCGTGATCCTATTCTTAATCGCCGTAAGCCTGCTCGGAGTCCCCGAGGCACTCGGTCAAGACCGTATCGACCTCTTCGAGAAGAAGATCCGTCCCGTGCTGGCGGAGCGCTGCTATCAGTGCCACTCGGCGGAAGCCTCCCGCGCGGGAACGCTGATGGGGAAGCTGCAGCTCGACACCCGGGAGGGTGTCCAGCAGGGCGGGTCCCGGGGCCCCGCCGTCGTGCCGGGGCAGCCCGATCAGTCGATGCTGATCGAGGCTCTAAAGTACGCCAACCGCAACTTGCAGATGCCGCCCGGCGGCAAACTGCCCGACTCAGTCATCGCTGATTTCGTCCAATGGGTGGCCCTCGGTGCACCCGATCCGAGGGAGGAGAAGGCTGTCGATACGGCAGCCATGGATCTTGAATCAGGACGTCACCACTGGGCCTTCCGTCGCCTGCGTCCTGTCGATCCGCCCCAGGTATCGGCGGCAAGTCCAGATGATGCCGCGTGGACTGACTCGCCGATTGATCGTTTCGTCCTCGCCAAGCTGCGCGAGATGCAGTTTCGCCCTTCACAGGAGGTCGATCGGACCACGCTGATTCGCCGCGCCTACTTCGATCTGATCGGTCTGCCGCCACCGCCTGACGAAGTCGAGGCATTCGTTCGAGATTCCTCTGCGGCACCGTTTAGCCAGCTGGTTGACCGGTTGCTCACCAGCCCGCACTACGGCGAACGATGGGGACGGCACTGGTTGGATGCGGTTCGGTTCGGCGAAAGCCTTGGAGCACACGAGCAGGACAACGCAATTCGAGAAGATGCGTATCGATACCGCGACGCCGTGATTCGCGCTTTCAATGACGACCTGCCTTACGACGAATTCGTCCGTTACCAGATTGCCGGCGCTCCGAAGAGTTTTCCCGCCTGGCGGCGGGACCTAGGTATGTTCGTTCAGATTGGAACCGACCTGAGCAAGACCGACAACCCGAACGATCGCAAGTTTCATCGCCTCGACGACATGGTATCGGCGACCGGCCAAGCCTTCCTTGCCCTCACGGTCGGGTGTGCGCGTTGCCACGACCACAAGATCGACCCGATCACGGCCGAAGAGTATTACCAGTTGACGGCTGTGTTCTTCGACGAAGCCGATGTCAAGCCAGACGCAGGCGGCAAGCACGTCCCTCTGGAGGTGACTACACCCCATCTTCTAGCCGCCGGCAGTTGGCAGCGCCCCGTCAGGCCGGTCGAGCCGGGGTTCCTGCGTGTCTTGATGCGGGACGGCCGCCGCCCTAAGGACTGGCGGCCCCGTCCCGAGGCCACCAATGGCCTCGAGGCACAGTTTCAGTCATCGAAGCTAGGAATGCTTGCGAACTGGCTCACCGATGTCGAGCATGGCGCCGGCGCGTTGCTGGCCCGGGTGATCGTCAATCGTCTCTGGCAACATCATTTCGGGCGCGGCATCGTCAGCACTCCGAATGATTTCGGCAAACTCGGCACCGAACCTACGCACCCCGCTCTACTTGATTGGCTAGCATCCCAGCTCATCCGGGAGGGCTGGAAATTGAAGCCGATCCACCGGCTGATCATGAACACCGCCGTGTACAAGCAGGCGGCTAGCACGAATTCGGATCAGGCCCGGCACGATGCTTACAACGAGTACCTTTGGCACCGCAGGCCCTTGCGCATGGAGGCTGAAGTCATCCGCGATCACATCTTGAGCGTCTCCGGCTCTCTGCGTACGAATACTTACGGGCCAAGCATACCCATTGGCAACCGCAAGAAACCTTTCAAGGACACGCCCGACACCTGGCGCCGGTCCGTCTACCTCATGTCGCCGCGCTTCGACATCCATCCGGTCCTGAAGATCTTCGACCCGCCGGACAACACACAGAGCATCGGCCTTCGTGACGTCAGCACGACACCGAGCAGCACGGCGTTCATGCTGAATGCGCCATTTGTGTGGGAGCAAGCGGAACGCTTTGCACGACGGGTTCGGGACAGAGTCGGAGGCGATCCCGGCCTACAGATCGAGTCGGTATACCGAATTGCTCTTTCTCGGCCACCGACCGTGGAAGAACGCGAGATCGGCCTGTCGTTTCTCGGTCAACGGCGCGCGGGCGCGTTGGAGGCGGGCAAGGAGCGGGGATCCTTGGATGCCCCGAGCCCGTTGGTGCAATACTGCCATGCCGTCATGAGCCTGAACGAGTTCATCTATGTGCACTGACGGAGCCTAAGGAGTTCGACCGGTTGGTCGGGACCACTGTGGGTTCCTCGAGGAACTCGGCTTGGGCAGGATCTGTAGTAGGGGCGCCCGTCGTATGTACGTCGTCGGGACATCCTTCACACCCTCAGGGTGAGCAGCAGCCTCCCTCTTACGGGAAGTAGCGAGCAGGGATACCCCTTGTGGTTGCTCTCTTTGGTCCAAACCGGAGCAGAGCCATCACGAGAAGGGGGCCGTGACCCCCTCGCTCCTGTACAATACTGCCACGCCCTCGCCAGCCTGAGCGAGTTCATCCATGTCTACTGACGCAGGCTATGAAACTCGACCGGTTGGCTGGGAGCGTCGTGGGTTCCTCAAGGAACTCGGTTTGGGCGGCATCGCTCTAGCTAGCCTGCTCGCGGACCAGACGGCGAGCGGTGCGGCGGCTGACCTCAGAGAGCCGCTTGCGCCTAGGAAGTCACACTTCGCTCCCAAGGCGAAAAGCGTCATCTTCCTGTTCATGGTCGGTGGCGCAAGTCAGCTTGAGACGTTTGATCACAAGCCGCTTCTGAAAAAGTACGCCGGAAAATTGGCACGGGACATTTTCTCCAAAGAAGACCTGGAAGGCCTTAACCCGGAGAAGACGTACACCCATACGCGCATCGTTCCGCCGGCGTTCTCTTTCAAGCGCTACGGCCAGAGCGGCGCGTGGGTCAGCGAGATCTTCCCGAATCTGACACAAGTGGTCGACGACATCGCGTTCATCAACTCGATGCATACCGATTCGGCCATTCACTCCACCGCCCAGATCCTCATGCACACGGGTTATTCCAGACAGGGCCACCCCAGTCTTGGCTCCTGGGTGACCTACGGACTGGGGACGGAGAACCGGAACATGCCGGGATTCGTGGTGATGACGGACGGCCGACCGTCCGGCGGGCGCGCACTTCACGATTCTGGTTTCCTGCCGGGTATCCACCAGGCCACGCTGGCGGACGTCAAGCCCGGCAATCCACCGGTGCCGCACATCACGGCGCCTGCATTTCTCAGCCGAGACCAGCAGAGCAAGCAGTTGGATCTGGTGCGGAAATTGAATCACCTCCATCGCGGTATGCACCGCACGCAGCCCGAACTCGACGCGCGCATCGCTGCATTTGAAACAGCGTTTCGAATGCAGATGGAAGCCCCGGAGCTCTTCGATGTCCGTAATGAGCCGGACCCGGTGAAGGCGCTCTATGGCGACACCGAATTCGGGAGAAAGTGCCTCACGGCGAGACGGATGGTGGAGAGAGGGGTCCGTTTCGTGGAGATTCTCGACGGCGCCACCGGTCGGCGATGGGACGCGCACGGCAACCGCGGCGGGCTCATCAACAACCACCGCACAAACGCGGCCCGCACCGATCAAGGCATCACGGCCCTCATCATGGATCTGAAGTCACGCGGCCTGCTGGACGAGACTCTCGTAGTCTGGGCTACGGAATTCGGTCGCACGCCAATGGAGGAGTCACGTAAGGAGGAATCCCTCGGCCGCGGCCATCACCACTTCGGCTTCTCCATGTGGATAGCGGGCGGCGGCGTCAAGCCAGGGATTACCCACGGTGCCACCGACGAGCTCGGCATGCACGCCATTAAGGACCGCGTCTCGCATCACGACCTCCATGCCACCATCCTCCACCTGTTGGGCCTGGATCACGAGCGGCTCACGTTCCGCCACAATAGCCGCGACTTCCGCTTGACCGACGTCTACGGCGATGTCGTACACGAGCTCATTGCCTGACAGGGTCCCGTCAAAGTGATGCTGGCCTGACCATACCGGACTGGCTCCCACGGCGTAACCATTCAGAAGCGGGGGCGCGAGAGGTCGGCTGAGCCGATGTAGGGGATGCCCGAGGAGGCGGGCATCTAGCGAAAGCGCACAGGGCGTTTTGGTCCGAGCAGGACCGTCTGCCAGTCCCGCTGCAGCGGATACACGAAGACAGCCTTGGGCGTCTTCGCGGGCGCCGTGCCCCAGGCACCGCGCGCCTGGGTCTGTCCCAGATAGTGCCAGTTCGAGGCCCGGTAGCAGGTTCCCTTGTGCTGGTCGCTGACATACGTTTCGACCAGCACGGGGACCACTCCATGGACCCGCTGCCAGTCCGCAGCCAGCTGCCGCAAGCTCAGTCCCAGGACCTTCGACGCCAAACATTGCACGCGCACCCAGGGAAACAGCAGGAAACGGGCTTGCCGCACAACCCGCTCCAGCGGCCGGCGGGGCTGGTCCTGCCAGCCGATCCAGCGGTCCCGCACCGCCAGGTAGCGGGCGGCGAAGTCGTACAGCAGGCAGCCCAGCAGGCGCCCTTGACGGTCTTGGAGGAAGTAGCGCAGGTGGGAGCCGATCGGCTGGCGATAGCCCAGTGGATGGTAGCGGGCGAGGAATTCGTTCCACAGGGCGGCCTCGTCGCGGCCGTTGACGAGCCGCAACCGGAGCGGCTCGAGCTGTTGCAGGGGGCCGTCGACCGGGGCCTGGGGCGCACTGCGCTCGCCCGGCGAGAGGGGCCCTTGGCGACCGCGTCCGAGACCTTGGCGGGCGGGCAGGGCGAGGATCGAGAGCCGGTCGAGTTCCTCCAGCAGGCGCATCGCCCGTTGGATGCGGTTGCTGCCGCGAGGGGTCTGCCAGCGCAGGTACTCGCAGACGGTGTGGCCCAGTTCGGTGCGGCTCAGCAGGGGCAAGCTGGTGACGATCTCCTGGATGTCCGCGATCTGGCTCCGTCGCAGGCGGTGGCCGCAGAAGGTGGTCGAGGCCAGCCGCACGATGCGCGGGTCCAGCTCGGCGGCGGAACGGGCCATTCAGGCCGCCTTGCCCAGCTCGCTGTCCCCGCCGGGGGCGACGGACCCGATCCAGTCCGCCGGGGCCTTGCGGAGTTGTTCCCGGCGCGGCTCGCTCATGCGCCACGGCAGCCAGGGATCGAGCTGTTGCGGGGCTTGGTTGCCCTGGCGGGCACAGGCCGCCAGCCAGTCCAGCATCCAGGCATACGGGTTCAGGCCCGCCAGGCGCACGGTCGCGAGGACGCCGAACAGCAGACCCGCCGCCCGCGCACCGTCCGGCCCGCCCGAGCCGAAGCTGGTATAGCGGGCGATGACCGGCCCCCGCAGAACCCGCTCCGACAAATTGTTGTCGAGCGGGATCCGTGGGTCCCCCACGAAGCGGCTCAGCGATTCCCGGTGGCTCAGCAAGGCCCCCAAGGCCCGCCCTTGCGCATCCACACGGGCCAGCTCGGCACCGTGCCGGCTGCAGCCCTGGCCCACCTGATCGAGCAGAATCCAGTCGATCCTGCGCTCCCCGCCCTCGTCCCGGGCGCGCTCGAACAACTCCTCCACCCGCGCTTGCAACTCCTGCTGGAGCGCCGCGAACTCCCCGCTCTGCCGCTCCAGCGGTTGCTGCCGATCCCACTGCTGGAGCCGCTGCCGGTGCAGCCGGAACAACCCGCCGATGCGCTCGACCCACTCCTGCGCCCACGCCTTGAGTTCCGGGTGACCGGTGCCGACCCGGACAAAATTGCGGCGGATATGCGCCCAGCAGTGGGAGAGCACCACCCCGTTCGGACACCGCTTGGCAAAGGCCTTGTACGTGCTGTAGCCTATGAGCGCAAAACTCCGTTAGGTTTTGGTTTCATGTTGCGGTCGCTGACTTTTTGGGGTGCCCTAACTGGTCTGGAAGGTTTGGGATCTTGAAGAGTTTTCCCATGTGCCTGGGATACTTCTGCGCAGCCTCTTGCGCGTCTTTCAGTTCCTTCCGCACCTGCGTCCGGTCGATGCCGGCGAAGCGCTGTGCCAGGGTGGCTGAGCCCTTTAGAATGATCTGCATATAGTCTGCACACTGCAGATTTCTCACCATTGGCGTATCTGGCAGCATGGCGGTCAGTCTGGATCCCAAGGCGCAGGTCCCGCTTCTCCTGCGGTCGGCTCGTTTGACGTCTCGAAAGAATTGTTCCATGAGATTGTTGGTGCGCTGCGGTTGGACCTGAATGCTCCCGCGAGCGCAGTGAACAGTGATCGGGTCGGCAAAGAGCCTGTCGTGGTATTTGTCGATCTGCCGGACCATCTTGCGGTAAACAGTGTCAGTGGTTGCGAGATGCTGGATCGCTTCGCTGCAGCGGAACGCGGTCACCTTGTCCCGGATGGTGCGGATATCCGTCGCGCCCGTATCGTTGAGGCCGTCCTTGCTGTCGGGCAGGGCGATGCGGAGCGCCTCGCGGAGCCGGTCGAACACGTGCATTCGATTCTGCATCACCGTCGCCATGCGCGCCAGTGACGGATCCTGCAAGGCCTTGTACAGCGGCAGCAGGGTGATCGTCCTGGCCGTGGGTCCGGACAGTTCCGCCTTGAGGTCTTGCAGGGCGGGCCAGGCATGCACCAGGCGCTGGTAAAGGATGAGGTGAGGCCGATCAAACGGGAAGCCCAAGCCGTTGGCCTGGCTTTTGGCTTCCACGACCCACGCCGCGATCAGATACGCCCCGACCATCGGTGGCGGCCTCGTCGTCTGTCGCTCCGCCTCGCCCGCCCGCAGATAGCGGTGGAGACTGGCGGTGCATTCCGGATCGCTGTCAATGCTTGTCTTGAGCGCTCGCACCATGGTGCGCAGTGTTCCCCGCACCGCGTGTGTTCTGAGGCGTCGCCGGATGGCAGCGTAGGGGTCGGTCAGCAGATCCTTGCCGATATCTCTCAGGAAATGGAAGTGGCAGATGGAGTCGGGGACGGTGGGGAAGACCTGTGCAACAGCCTTCAGGATGGCACTGCCCATGTCATGCACCAGAGCGATGGGATCCCCGTAGGCTGCCTGGAGATCCTGGAGGAAAGGAATGATCCGAGCGGAATGTTCCGAGGGCATTTTGACGTTTCCGAGTACGATGCCGGACAATTCATCGATCGAACTCATCAAATGCGGGCTGTCGCCTTCGCAGGTGCCGTCGAGATGCAGGATATAGCCGCCTCGCGCGGCCTGCAGGAACTGTTGCAGGGCCGCCTGGCTGTCCCGGTGCGCTTGCGAGAGGTAGACGATGAACTGCCGGCCGAGCACATCGATCTCGCGCAGCGAAATCGCGACATGGCGGCGCGCGAGCGCAGCCTGAATCGCCTGCTGGCTGAGACAGTGCTCGAACCGCGCCCGGCCCACGTATTCGATCACGTCGAAACCGAACTTGCAGCGCGGTGCCACGAGACGGTCCAGTTCGTCGGGCTTGAGCACCTGGCCGCAGCGGTCACAGACCCGGTACTTGAGGTGCGCATGGAACGTGCCGACATGGAGGGTGACCACCGTGCGTTGCGCGGTCTTGTAGGCTTTCAGTTTGCCGCCGCAGGCGCACGCGGAAAGCCGTGGCTGAAAGTCGAACTGCGGGGGGACGGGAAACAGAGTGCGGAGGGCGCATGTCTCCATGTGCCGCTGGATCGTGCGTTGCAGTTCCTCGATCAGGAATGCTGCGCTGTTTTTTTTCCTGCGAACGCGGCGAGCACCTGGTCGACCTGGGCCGGTGTCACGTAGCGTCCCCGGTCGCGCAGCGACTGCACAATCGGGGTGGGATCCAATTCCCATTGCTGGCCGCGTATCGCCGCGGCCAGCACGTCAATGACCAACCGGTCGGGCAGCGCGTCGCCGGCCCGGCTGGCGCGGAATTGATGACGCGCCGCCAGCTGTTCTGCGGCGCGGTCGGGGTCCCCGCTGAGATACACGTACAGGCCATCGAAATCGTTGCGGGTGAGCGTGCCCGCACGCACCAAGTGCAGCGGTGCGTTCTGCACGCGGACATGCAGTTGCGTTTCCAGCTCGTTGAGTGTGTAGCCGGCGACGGACTGCCCGACCCAGGTCGCGATGGTGGATTTCAAACTGCCGCATTGGGAAAAGCCGATGCCCTGGTGCCGCCACAAGCCGGCCGCGTCAAAACCCGGGATCTCGGCCAGCGTGTAGTAGGCCCCGGCATGGGTGTAGCTGGCGAGGTAGCCGAGCGCCTTGAGGCGCCGATACACACTGGAGCGCGAGGGGTTTTGCAGGACCCGCGAGAGTGCGGGCAGGGTAGCGACGAGGTGTTTCTTGAAGTAGGCGCGCAGCAGCTTGGCGGGGTCGGTGTTGGAGGGCATGATGACCACTATGAACAAATATATCATTAAGATAGTAAACTATGTCATTCCTGATCTGGCGACACGCGGGAATGAGTGCGTTTTGACGGGAAATGGGCTTGTTTGAGGAAGATGAACAGGATTTGAGTCGTTTCGACGCGTGGAACATGAAACAGTTTAGATTCATAAAGTATTTATAATCAATAATTTCAAAGAATCTAACGGAGTTTTGCGCTCATAGGCTGTAGCAGTCGCACACCAGCACCGTCAACCCGTTCTTGCCGACCAACGAGTCGAGCAATTGCCGGGCGGAGTCCAGGCCCCGGGTCGGCAGGATCCGCATACGGACCGTGTGGCCGGCCAGACAGGCCCACAGCCAGAACTTCGGCTTCTGCCGCCCGCGGGGAGGCGGATCCTTGTTGCCGTCCTCGCTCCTGGCCAGCCACTGCACCGGCCAGGAGGTCTCGTCGGCCTGGGCCACCGGCTGCTGCTGCTGATACGCCCCGATCGCCGCGTCCAGCGGCTCGAACAGATGCGCGAGCCGCCGCAATCCCGTCGACAGCGTCGACTGCGGCACGCGCAGCCCCAGTGCCGCCAGATCCCGGGCGACCGCCGCCTGCGGACGGAACAGCGCGTAGACCTGGATCAGACACCAGGCCCACACGCTGGTGCCCAACTGGCTGCTGCCCAGCCGGGGAGCCGGCGGGGCGATCACCGCCCGGGCTGCGGAACACTCGCAGTCCGGACCATAGCGCTGGCGCACCACCTTGCGCACCAGTGCGTTCCAGACCATCTCGTACAACCAGCTGGTCTTGTGCCCGCACCGCACGTAGGCGGTCCCGCAGTCCGGACAGCGGCGCTCCGGCTCGGGCACGTCCAGCCACTCCAGCACCACGGGCAGGCCGGGCCGCTGCTCGCGCGGCGGGGTCGGCGAACCCGGCTCCCGCCCGCGCTTCCTGCGCGGCCGGACCGCCGGATCCTCGCTCGCGGACGGACCCGGCGCGGGCGTTGCGGCCGACGGTGTCTCGTCGGCCGACGGGTCGGCAGCGACTCCCGCCGTGGCGGACGGGTCGTCCTCGCCCGCTGGCGTGACCTCGCTCTTGCGTCCGAACAGCGACTGTTGCAGGTTCGCCAGCTGGGCTTGCAGCCCGGCCTCCCGTTCCTGCGCAGCCTGCAAGTCGGACTGGGCCGCCTCGAGTGCGCGTTGGAGTTGCTCGCAGCGAGCGCACGCGGGCCGCCCCCCGACTGGCTGTCCTTTCTTGCTCGACTTCGTCGTGCCCACAACGACCGGGCTGACCGCCCGATCCTACGATGGCAAGGTGGCCCAGGCAAAGTCAAGTGCTCAGCCGAGCTTTCCTTGCTTGCCCATCGAGCCCTGCCCGACGCCGACCGGTTGCTCCTTCGGCCGCCCCGGAACTCCTTGCCTCAGCGTTGAGGTTGCCCCAGAAATCCAGTTCGCCTGTCCCTGCGCTACTCTCCTAGTTCTGCGACAGAGCCGAACTGTAGCGCCCCGAGACCTGAATGGTTACCCCACGGCAGCTCATTTTCACCGTGAAGGTCCAGTTGCCTGAAGTTAAGCGTTCGATATTGCAACAGAAGGAATAGGAGAATTTGCGGGCATTGGACTATTCGCATGATTCATGCCTGAAGCTCCGAGATGCCATCTACGCTTGCAGGATGTCAGGATGTATTGAGCTTCTTCTTTAGGAGATCGTTACTCAGATATGGATCTGACTACGGATCGTGGAGAGGAGGGCATGAATACAGACCGTTCCAGAACCATAAGAAAGTCTGAGAATGCGGGGAACGGCTAGGCAGGCAACTGATTGCGGGTTCCGATTTCTTCGGGGCCATGGAATGCGAACACTAAATCGGGTGCATTGTCTCGTGTTAAGACCCGGTGAGACTCGGATACGCGCTTGACCCTCGACCCTATGCGTTCAAGCGCGACAGTACGCGGCGCGCAACGTTCCTTCGGCGAGGGTGGGTCAGTCAGGGCTCGAAATACCGCGAGGGTGCGAACTTCGTGCCGAAGATTTGCCGGACATGGACGGTGACAAGGCGCAGTTCGACCAGCGCATCGCAGCTAGGCGGCTGGAGAAGCCCAAACGGGGTAGGTTGGGCCGACGGCACGTTTCGCCGGGAACCGCAGGGTATCTGTACGCTGAAGCTCGCTTCTTCTTGTCTGGACTCAGATTTCCTTACATCGGTTGTTTTACGTTGGCATGATTGTGGGAGGAGATGCCGGTTCTGGGTGGGTTGGGGCAACGGTTGACGTGAGGGGGTTGTCGGGGAGGATTTCGTAGACCAGGCGCAGGTCGGTTCCGGGAAACGGCGTCGCAGTTTCGTTCAGTTCCTTGAGCAGTGCAGCGAGGGCGGCGTCCTGGCCGCGGCTGGCTTGGTGCAGCAGCCGGACGGTCAGAGTCCCGGCCGCAGGGTCGGGAAGAAGGCTGGCGTCGCTGCGGAACAGCGCCTTCAGCAGGGGGCGCACAGTCTCGGGCCTGCTCAGTTCCGGCGCGACCGCGCCGGCCATGGCGGTCTCGGCGCGGTAGGCGATCATGCGCAGGGTGTCGAGCAGGTTCCGCAGCGGGGCAGGCAGGGCCTGCAGCCGCTCTTCGGGCGACAGGTCGCCGGCCCGGACATGCTCCTGGACGTCGCTTCTCGCCAGTTCCAGGCCCGTGATGCGCCGCTCGATCGCGGCGACCTCCGCCTGGAGCTGGAGGGCCTTCTCCGAACGCGCGCCGCGCTCGGTGCGTATTCCGGCGAATGTGAACGCTCATTCCGAAGGAACGTGAACGCTCATTCCGATCCATCGTGAACACCTGTTCCGAAGGAACGTGAACACTTCGGAGCGAAGCGACGCTGGCGGACTCAGGATGCCGTACCGGTAGCGCCTCCGTCAAGTGGATCCCCGGATGGCCGGGGAGGGATGGTCATCATCATCTCGTCTTTCCTTTCGTGTGCAGAGGGTCGTGGGAGGAAGCCTCGGCCTTGGGCCGGGAGCTTGCCTGTTCCAAATTCGGTCGGGCACGACCCGGCGCGGTGTCGGGCTTGTGCCGCCAGTAGTCCTCGCAGCGTCCGAGATTGAACTCCAGGTGCTGCCAGTAGGAGTCGGGGAATCGCTCGCGCTCAACTTCGCGCAGCAACGCTTCGAAGAAGCGGAGGCTGCGCACGGGCTGCGCGGCGGGCCGGTCGATCAGCGACATCGACTTGCGCACGCAGCCGAGCAGGATGGCGCGCCGGACGGTGGCCAAGGGCACGCCGGCGGCGTGCCAGGCAGCGGCGAGACGCTCGTCGGCGGGGCCGAAGGCCGCCTGCACGCAGGCGGGGCCGAGGAAGGCCTGGCGCACGGTCCCGACGTAGGCCCTGGCAGCGGCATCCGGAGGATCTGCCGGCGGGGCGCTCGCGGCGCGGTAGGGCCAGTATTCGGCCCGCACGGCCAGCACCGAGCCGCAGTGCTGGTTGGGAGCGGTCTCGAGGTCGCAGACCCGGGCGCGGACCAGTTCGCGCAGGTGGCGCCCGAGCGCGCTGCGGCTCTTGCTCAGGCGGAGCGCCAGATCGGCGCGTTCGAAGGCCAGCCGCCCGCTGGCGCGTTCCGCTTGCAGGCACACGTGCACGAACACCTTGAAGGCACCGTCGCTCAATTCGCGCGAGGCCCGCTCGAACTCGACTCCGGCGGCGAAGAACCCGCGCCGGCGCTTGAGCCGGTAGCCCGCCCTCATGACTGCTCTCCTTCCGCGGCCGCGATCTCGGCGCGGCCCTGGAGCTTGCGCAGCGACTCGCCGCGCAGTTCGAAGCGGTGCGCGTTATGCACCATGCGATCCAGGATGGAGTCGGCCACGGTCGGATCGCCGACCGGGCCGTGCCACAGATCCGTCGGCAGCTGCGAGGTGAGAATCGTCGAGCGCAGCCGGAAGCGGTCGTCGCAGATATCGAGGAAGTCGCGCCGCTCCAGTTCCGTCATCGGAGCGAGGGCGAAATCGTCGACCACCAGCGCGTCAATGCGCGCCAGCTTCTCCAGCAGGCGCGTCAGGCTGCCTTCGGCACGCGCCGCCTGCAGGTCCCGGAACAGTTGCGGCGCCCGCGTGTAGAGAGCGCTGAAGCCGTCGCGGCAGGCCTTCTGCGCCAGGGCGCACGCCAGGAAGCTTTTCCCGACTCCGGTCGGGCCGACCAGCACGACGTTCTGCTTGCGCCGGATCCAGGCCGACTCGTGCGCCAGGCTCATCCAGCGCCCCCGCTCCAGCCCGCGCGGATGCCGGAAGTCGATGTCCTCCACGCACGCCTGCTGCTTCAGCTTCGCCAGCGCCAGGCGCCGCGTCTGCGCCCGGCTCTGCTTCCACGTCCACTGCGAATCGACCAGCAGCGCAAAGCGCTCCTCGAAGGCCAGCTCGCTCGCGGCCGGGTCCTCCAGCTGCCGGCGGAACGCCTCCGCCATGCCGTTCAGCCGCAGGGCGTACAGCTGCTCCAGCGTTGGTTGCACTAGCATCTCCGCTCCTCCTGGCTCCTGCCACCGGAGGGCGCCTCCCCGTAGTAGCGGCCGCCGCGCACGTTGTCGTGCTCGACCGGCTCGCCAGCGGACGGCTCGCCCTCCAGCGGCTGCCGGTCCGCCCCGCTCGCCAGCATCGCCTTGATGCTGGCGTAGCTGACCGTCCCGTAGTGCAGCGCCCGCTGCGCCGCCGCTTCCATGCGCTCGTCCCCGCACTGCCGCGCCAGGCGCATGATGCCCAGGCAGCTCCCGTATCTCTCCTGCGGGTACTCGCTCTCCTCCAGCAGCTCGCTCACCGCGCGTCCCGTGCTCGGACCCACCGTGCCCGCCCATTCCCGGATCCGTTCCGGCGGCCACTCCCCGTGCTCGCGGTGCGACTTCGGCCGGTGCGCCGGCTGCGTCGTGAAGCCTCCCTGCACCCGGCTGCGCACATGCAACGCCACCCGCCGGCCCTGATGCAGCACTTCCACGCAGCTGGCCGTCAGGCGCAGCTCCACTTGCTGCTGCACCAATTCGCACGGCACCGAGTAACGATGCCTGCCCGCCGCCACGTGGTAGTCGATGTTCACTCGCCCCTGGGTCCACTCGGCATACTCGTAACGCTGCGCCGGCAGTGGCCGCAAGGCCGGCCGGTCCAGTTCCTCGAACAGCTCCAACCGGGATTCGGGACGCTTCTGGAACGGCTTCGCGTTCAGCACGTCTCGCAGCTCGGCAATCGCCTCGTTCAGCTCCCCCAGGCTTGTGAATCGCTCGTGGCGCAGCGCTTCCAGCAGGCTCTGTTCTACCCATTGGACGCATTTCTCGACCTTCGCTTTGTCCTTGGGGCGATACGGCCTCGCAGGCACGATTGCCATCTCATAGTGCCGCGCTCATGGTGAGTTCCCGCTTATGGTGAGAAGACCCGGCAACCCTCTGAAAAAAAGGCAGTTGCCGGGTCAGAACTCACCATAATTGGACGTCAGAGAAACGTCTCAGAGCGATTCCAGCCAGGCGAGCACGGTCTGGTCTGCCTGCCATTCAGCCGGTTCCGCAGCGATCCCCGCAGTCGCGCGGGCCTTCTCGATCGCCTCCCGCTTGGCTGCGAGGTCCACGGCGACATACCGATTCGTGCTTTCCAGGCTGGCGTGCCCGAGCCAGTGACTGATCGTCACGATGTCGATTCCGCTCTGGAGCAGATGACAGGCTGCAGTGTGGCGAATCAGGTGAGGGTAGACGCTCCGGCCTGCGAGAGTGCGAGCCGATCGGGACGCCGTGCGGGCATGCTTCCCCAGGATGTACCGCACGCCGTACCGACCGAGTGGCTGGCCGTGGCGATTGCGGAAGAGCGGACGCTTGTCGTCGGGTCGCAAGCCCTGCTCCTGGCGCAGGGCTCGCAGGGCTGCCGCTGTCTCGGGCCACAGCGGGCACACGCGCTCCTTGCGCCCCTTCCCGAACAGCCGCACTTGCCAGGGACGCTCCAACTGCAGGTCGCAAGGCCGCACGTCGAGGATCTCCTGCACCCGTGCTCCAGTGCTGTACAGGGCCAGCAGCAGCGCGCGGTCCCGGCGGCCTTCCGCCGTGGCTGTATCCGGTGCCTGCAGCAGCGCTTGCATCTCGTGCCGGTCGAGATACTCGACGGCTCGTTGCGGGCCCCGTTTCGGGGGCAGGGCCAGAAGCTGCTGGCAAACCCCGAGATGCTCCGGGTCGTTCGCTGCCGCATACCGCGCGAACGCATGCAAGGCCGCGAGCCGGTTGTTGCGCGTCGCCACGCTGCTAGCACGCCGCTGTTCGAGATGGTCCAGGAAGGCCAGAACGGCCTCCGCTGTCAGATCGGGGAAGTCCAGCGTCGCCGCCGGGCGCCCGAGACGCTGCTCCAGGAACCGCAGCAGGAGCTTGAAGGCGTCGCGGTAGCTCAGGACCGTGTGCCGGCTGTTCCCGCGCACGGCGGTCAAGTAGTCGCCGAAGAAGCCGCGCAGGGCGCGGCCGAGGGAGTTGGGCCGGACCTCAGGCATGCGATGACTCCCCTGCGGCTGGCTCCAGCACGCTGCGGGCGTACCGGGCGAAGCGTGCGGAGGCTTCCTCGACGACCGGGTCGAGCAGGCTCAGGTAGTAGGCCGTCGAGGCCACCGACGCATGGCCCATGGAGGCCGCCAGCATCGGGAGCTTGGCTTGCGGATCGACTCCGGCACGATACCAGCCGAGCAGGACATGGACGGCATGCGTGTGGCGAAGCGAGTGGACCCGGGGCAGGCGGCCCGCAGCGTCGCGGATGCCGACAGCGCGGAACAGGCTCTGCACTCCTGCTGCCAAGCCCTCACAGGAGTAGGCTTGCCCCGGACCGTATCGGTTCGCCAGCAGGGGCGCATCGACCGCGCCGGGGAGGCGCCCCCGGGCTTGAAGATAGCGGTCGACCTCACGGGCAGCACTCGCGCTGAGCGCCGTAATGCGGGATTTGTGGAACTTCGACTCTCGCACGTGGAGCGTGCGCTGGCAGGGGTCGTAGTCGCTGAGGGCGAGCCGGACCAGCTCGCCCTGCCGCAAGCCAGCCGCATACAGCAGGGTGACCGCCAAGCGAAACACTTCCGCACGCAGCGGGGACCGGCATGTCGGACGGAGCTTGGCCGCTGCCCGCAATAGATCGGCGATCTGGCTCTCGCTGAAGATGAACGGGGGCCGGGGCGGCTCGGCCTTGGGAAACCCGCTCGGATCGGGCACGAAGCAGTCCGGATCCGTCCGCCGCTGGTACAGGCACAGGTTGCGGACGACGCGCATGCGGTCTCTCCGTACGCGGGGCGTGACACTGGCGAGCGTCGCGGCCCAGGCCGCGAAGCGGTCCGCAGTCAGTGCTGTCGCCCGCCGGGAGTCGAGGAAGCCGTCCAGGTTCGCCAAGGCGGCGGTTTCCCGTGCGTACTGGCAGCCGAGGGCACGCTTGAGGTCGAGAAAGGCGGTGATCGCGGGCGCGATCACTGATCGGAACGTCGGCTCGGCTCTCATGCCGGCACCCCCGTTTCGGACGGCAGATCCAGCGCAGCTTCGCGAAGATCCTCCACATTCAGGCGCAGGTAGGCCTCTGTACTGTGGGGACTGCGGTGGCCGAGCAAGTCGCCGATGGTCTTCAGCGGCGTATTCTGGCGCAGCAGGCGCACCGCCAGCGAATGCCGCTTATCTCTTGCAAGAGATAAGAGCTATTATCTCTTGTTCATTTTTATCTCGGGTTACTGTTGGAAATCACGCCAAGTGGCAGCATACCCAAAGAGTTTTCGCCACTTGCGTACATTTCACCAGACATAATCCGATGGCGTTCAGAGGCTGCCCAGAAAGGCGAGAAGAGCGTCAGGCGGCTGGTATCGTCCCGAATCGCCTGTTCGCGGCGATGTCTTGGCAAGTGCCTGCTCTTTCATGGCGAGCGTTGCCTCGACATAGATCTGAGTGGTCTCGACGCGTTCATGTCCGAGCCAGAGAGCGATGACCGACCGGTCCACGCCGGCCTGCAGGAGGTCCATCGCGGCGGTGTGACGCAGGATATGGACGGTAACCCGTTTGTCTGCCAGTGACGGGCACTGCTGCGAGGCCGTCTCCCGATGCTTGTTCAATATGTACTGCACGCCGTCCACGCTGAGCCGATTGCCCCTGGCGCTGGGGAAGAGCACGCGGTCCGAGCCGCGCGGGGGTTCCTGCAACCACCTCCTCAGTACATTCCTGGTCGGCTTGGCCAAGGGCGTGCAGCGCTCCTTGCGCCCTTTTCCCACGACGCGCAGGTGCTGGCCATGGCCATCGACAAAGTCGTCGCGCTTCAGTCCTGTCATTTCGGACAGCCGAAATCCCGTTTGCACGGCGGTGAGAATGAAGGCGTGATCGCGCCGTCCCGACCAGGTGCCGGTATCCGGTGCCGCGAGCAGGGCATCAACTTCGTCCGGTGTGAGGAAATCGACCTGCTTGCGCGTGTATTGCTTGCCGGGGATGGCGAGCACCCTCTGGATTTGTTCCGCATGGCTGGGCAGTTCGAAGGCCGCGAACCGAAAGAAGGAATGAACAGCCGCAAGCCGCGTGTTGCGGCTGCGAGCGCTCACTCCACGCTTGGTTTCCAACTCCTCGAGGAAAGCCACGACCAGCGGCGCATCGATCTGCTCGAATTGCAGGTCCGACGGTTGTCGTTCCAGACCCAGCTGTGCGAAGAGCAGGAGCTGGCGGAAGGTATCCCGATAGGATTTGATGGTGTGCGGGCTCGCCTGGCGCTGACTCATCAGGCGCTGAACGAAGAATCGCTCCAGCAGGGGCGACAGGCTGGTCGTTTGGGTCATGACTGGTCCTCCCAGCGGCTTTCGAGGCGGCGCATGGCCTCGCGCATCAATGCGGGCGAGGCTTCGAGATACCATTGCGTATCGGCGACCTTCACATGACCAAGCCAGGTGGAGAGGACTGGCAGGAGACGGTCCGGATCCTGATCGTGCCGATACCAGTTCACCAAGGCCTTCGTTGCGAAACTGTGCCGCATGTCATGAAGGCGTGGCCCGTGACTGGCGGTCTTGCCGCGCAGGCCGATCAGGCGCGACATCCGGTGCCGCGAGTTGGTGGAACGTGCGGGTGATACTCGCCTGGTCGAGCCGCTTGCCCCGGCTTGAAACAAACAGGAAAGGCGTCACCGGACGCCTCTGCCAGTGACGCTCGCGCCGGGCGATATAGTCGGCAAGGACCGCGCAGGTCGAACCGTGCAACGGAACCAGACGGTCGCGACCGAATTTGGCACCGCGTATGGTCAGCACCGCGGCGTCGATATCGACATCCCGGAGCTCGAGATTGCACGCCTCCCCCACGCGGAGGCCTGCAACGATCAACAGGCCGAACAGGCAATGGTAGAGCCAGGGATTCAATGCGCATCGTTCGTAGGCATACGGCATGTCGAGCGCAGCCTGCAGCAGCTTGCGGATCTCGTCGTCGGTATACAGATAGGGTCTTGCCCGCTGCGGCTGAAAGGGCAGCAATCCGGGCGGCGGGATCTCGGTGCGTGCATCGGCGGCCTTGCGATGGCGTGTGAACACGCGCACGTAGCTCAATCGCTGTGCCCACCCTGCGCATCATGCGACGGTTGGGCATGCACGGGCTGCTGCGCCCAGGCAAGGGCCAGTTCCACAGTGATGAATGGCGCCTGCTTCTGTTCCATGAACGTGGCGAAGGCGAGCAGCGCCCGGCGCGTGCTGTTCAGTTTGAACCCCAGTTTGCGCCGCATATCGATGTACTCGTGGATGGCTTCGCGAAGCGTGTTCATCGGACACCTCCCGGCCAGGGAAGGGCCAGTGCGCGGAGAGCCTCCAAATCAACCTTGGCATAGATCTTGGTGGTGTCGGGATGGGCGTGCCCCAGAACGTCGCCGATCTCGGCGAGCGAGGACCCGTTGTGCAGCATGCCGGCTGCGAGACCGTGGCGGAACTGATGTGCGCCGTTTGTCGGAGCGACCACGCCGGCACTCTGGATGGCGCGGCGGACCACGCAGGAAATTCCGCTCGCCCCCCGGAATCTGCCGATCGGGGCCTTGACACGCAGGAATACATTCCGACTTTGACACGGCGGGCGGCTGTGACGCAGGTAATCGGCGATCGCCTCACCAACCTCCTGGGACAGGGGCAAAGTGGTGCGCTTCCCGCCTTTCGTCCACGGCCGCAGCGTTCCGTTGATCCAGTTAATGTCATCGAGTTCGAGCGACTGGATCTCGCTCGCACGCAATCCCAGCCGTGCAAGCAGCAGCAGCATGGCATAGTCGCGACGGCCCAAGGCGGAACTGCGATCGATGCTGGCCAACAGCGCGGTAACTTGATCGGCTGCAATCCCTCTCGGTATCTGTGGCCTGCACCAGTTGGCGACCACTGGAACGGCGGCGATCAACTCCGGACTGGTCTCGCCGAGATAGCAGGCATAGCGGAGAAAGGACCGCAGCGCGGAGGCCATGACCTTCGCACGCTTCGGGTGCAAATCCGGCGCCTTGCGTTGAACGAACCGCACGACAGCGTCAGCAGACAGGGACGAGAGTGTCACAGGCCCCGAGGCGAACCGGTGCTGCAGCAGGCTCCGGACAAACGGCAGGTAGTTCGCTAGCGTCGCCGGTGCCAGGCCACGCATCTGGCGCAAGTAGTGTGCATAGGCCTGCACGCAGCGCTCGGCATCGGTCATGGGGCCTGCGGGCGCCTCTTCGAACGCCAGCACGCCCTCTTGCTGCAGAAAATCTGTTAGTTGCCGAAGTGCGGCTCTGTCGCCTTGGTGGGGTCGCAGCCTGCGGGCTCGATGCTGGAGGTATTGGGCCGGGTGATCCGAGTTGATGTCAGCGAGCTCGATTGCTCCCTGCTTGAGCCATTGGCTGAAACAGGCTGCCAGCAGGATCTTGCGACTGATCGTTGTGCGAGCGTAGCCCTGTGCGCTCACCCAATCCGCGAACGCATCGAGCCAGCCCGCCAAGGGACCGTCGCGCCATTGTGGGCGGACAAGTGGATTGCCGGTGGTATCGCTCATTCTGAACTCCTATCCTCATTGAAGGGCAACGATTGGAGTTCCGATTATGTCGTGTAATCGTCGAATTACTACATGGAAAACATGGAAAAACCGAATTTACCTGAGATAAAAAAGAACAAGAGATAATGCCGCAGGCAGTGGGGCCCGCACGGCGCGAAGTCGAATCCACCGCGCTGTTTCCAAAGGAGGAACGCGGAGGAGACGCTTTTCGGCGACAGCGGCGCGATCGGTCGGCGGCTGCGCAAGAACACCTCCCGACAGGTGCTCGCGGGCCGTTCGCGGCGGAGATACTCAAGCAAGGCGGTACCGGCCTCCCTGGTCAGAGGCAAGTGGATCGGGGAGCGTGCCTTTGGTCTTTGAATGTGGAACGCTGCCCCTTGCCAGCGGATGTCGTCGAGGCGCAGGCTGGCGATCTCGCTGCAGCGCAGGCCGTACGTGGCCGCCATCAGGAACATGGCGTAATCCCGCTGTCCCGTCCTTGCCGTCGGGTCAATGGAGGCGAGGAACGCCCGGACCGTGTCCCACGGCAGGGCCCGGGGCAGCCGTTCCGCCCGGTACACGCGCGGCAGGGAGAGGCTGCGGTCCAGCCCGGGAGCCGACTCGCCACGACTGGCTAGGAAGCGCAGGAAGACACGCAGGGACGAAACGGCATCCAGAAGGCTCGCCCGGCCGAAGCGCGGCGCTATGGCCTTGACGAACTCCTCAAGTCGTGCAGCGCGGAGTTCGCGCAGCCCCTCCGCCCCCTCGTCGAATTCCAGGAACGCCAGCAGTTCCCGCGGCAGGCGGACGCTCCTGCGAACCGTCGAGGCTGCCAGGCCCCGCACGTCGAGCAAATACTCGCGATAGCCGTCCAGCAAGCGATCGCCGGGGGTGCGGGCCGGAACCGCGAGCAAATCCAGTGCACCGAGATAGTCCGCCAGTGACCGCACGAGGGAACTCATGCGGATGTCATCCCGGGCGCGGGGCGGGCCGAGGGACAGCAACTGGTCCCGGGAGAGGCGCTTCGCATCGAAGTCGCCGTGACGGCTCAGCACCATTTCGAATGCGGGTGCCTTTTGAATCCGGGCGCGGGTGGAGTTCCGGGAGAGCCCCTTCCCGACGAGCCAGACGGCGAATCCCTCCAGCAGAGGGCCGAGCAGCGGCAGTAGGGTCAGGCGCACATGCGCCCGAGGGAAAAGTTCATTGATCATCGTGACCTCCTTGGCATCAAGTTTGACGCCGGTCACGAGAGTACGAGAACCGAATTATGGTGAGTTCTGACCCGGCAACTGCCTTTTTTTCAGAGGGTTGCCGGGTCTTCTCACCATAAGCGGGAACTCACCATGAGCGCGGCACTATGAGATGGCAATCGTGCCTGCGAGGCCGTATCGCCCCAAGGACAAAGCGAAGGTCGAGAAATGCGTCCAATGGGTAGAACAGAGCCTGCTGGAAGCGCTGCGCCACGAGCGATTCACAAGCCTGGGGGAGCTGAACGAGGCGATTGCCGAGCTGCGAGACGTGCTGAACGCGAAGCCGTTCCAGAAGCGTCCCGAATCCCGGTTGGAGCTGTTCGAGGAACTGGACCGGCCGGCCTTGCGGCCACTGCCGGCGCAGCGTTACGAGTATGCCGAGTGGACCCAGGGGCGAGTGAACATCGACTACCACGTGGTGGCGGGCAGGCATCGTTACTCGGTGCCGTGCGAATTGGTGCAGCAGCAAGTGGAGCTGCGCCTGACGGCCAGCTGCGTGGAAGTGCTGCATCAGGGCCGGCGGGTGGCGTTGCATGTGCGCAGCCGGGTGCAGGGAGGCTTCACGACGCAGCCGGCGCACCGGCCGAAGTCGCACCGCGAGCACGGGGAGTGGCCGCCGGAACGGCTCCAGGAATGGGCGGGCACGGTGGGTCCGAGCACGGGGCGCGCGGTGAGCGAGCTGCTGGAGGAGAGCGAGTACCCGCAGGAGAGATACGGGAGCTGCCTGGGCATCATGCGCCTGGCGCGGCAGTGCGGGGACGAGCGCATGGAAGCGGCGGCGCGACGGGCGCTGCACTACGGGACGGTCAGCTACGCCAGCATCAAGGCGATGCTGGCGAGCGGGGCGGACCGGCAGCCGCTGGAGGGCGAGCCCGAGCCGTCCGCTGGCGAGCCGGTCGAGCACGACAACGTGCGCGGCGGCCGCTACTACGGGGAGGCGCCCTCCGGTGGCAGGAGCCAGGAGGAGCGGAGATGCTAGTGCAACCAACGCTGGAGCAGCTGTACGCCCTGCGGCTGAACGGCATGGCGGAGGCGTTCCGCCGGCAGCTGGAGGACCCGGCCGCGAGCGAGCTGGCCTTCGAGGAGCGCTTTGCGCTGCTGGTCGATTCGCAGTGGACGTGGAAGCAGAGCCGGGCGCAGACGCGGCGCCTGGCGCTGGCGAAGCTGAAGCAGCAGGCGTGCGTGGAGGACATCGACTTCCGGCATCCGCGCGGGCTGGAGCGGGGGCGCTGGATGAGCCTGGCGCACGAGTCGGCCTGGATCCGGCGCAAGCAGAACGTCGTGCTGGTCGGCCCGACCGGAGTCGGGAAAAGCTTCCTGGCGTGCGCCCTGGCGCAGAAGGCCTGCCGCGACGGCTTCAGCGCTCTCTACACGCGGGCGCCGCAACTGTTCCGGGACCTGCAGGCGGCGCGTGCCGAAGGCAGCCTGACGCGCCTGCTGGAGAAGCTGGCGCGCATTGACGCGCTGGTGGTCGACGATTTCGCCCTCGCTCCGATGACGGAACTGGAGCGGCGCGACTTCCTCGATATCTGCGACGACCGCTTCCGGCTGCGCTCGACGATTCTCACCTCGCAGCTGCCGACGGATCTGTGGCACGGCCCGGTCGGCGATCCGAGCGTGGCCGATTCGATCCTGGATCGCATGGTGCATAACGCGCACCGCTTCGAACTGCGCGGCGAGTCGCTGCGCAAGCTCCAGGGCCGCGCCGAGATCGCGGCCGCGGAAGGAGAGCAGTCATGAGGGCGGGCTACCGGCTCAAGCGCCGGCGCGGGTTCTTCGCCGCCGGAGTCGAGTTCGAGCGGGCCTCGCGCGAATTGAGCGACGGTGCCTTCAAGGTGTTCGTGCACGTGTGCCTGCAAGCGGAACGCGCCAGCGGGCGGCTGGCCTTCGAACGCGCCGATCTGGCGCTCCGCCTGAGCAAGAGCCGCAGCGCGCTCGGGCGCCACCTGCGCGAACTGGTCCGCGCCCGGGTCTGCGACCTCGAGACCGCTCCCAACCAGCACTGCGGCTCGGTGCTGGCCGTGCGGGCCGAATACTGGCCCTACCGCGCCGCGAGCGCCCCGCCGGCAGATCCTCCGGATGCCGCTGCCAGGGCCTACGTCGGGACCGTGCGCCAGGCCTTCCTCGGCCCCGCCTGCGTGCAGGCGGCCTTCGGCCCCGCCGACGAGCGTCTCGCCGCTGCCTGGCACGCCGCCGGCGTGCCCTTGGCCACCGTCCGGCGCGCCATCCTGCTCGGCTGCGTGCGCAAGTCGATGTCGCTGATCGACCGGCCCGCCGCGCAGCCCGTGCGCAGCCTCCGCTTCTTCGAAGCGTTGCTGCGCGAAGTTGAGCGCGAGCGATTCCCCGACTCCTACTGGCAGCACCTGGAGTTCAATCTCGGACGCTGCGAGGACTACTGGCGGCACAAGCCCGACACCGCGCCGGGTCGTGCCCGACCGAATTTGGAACAGGCAAGCTCCCGGCCCAAGGCCGAGGCTTCCTCCCACGACCCTCTGCACACGAAAGGAAAGACGAGATGATGATGACCATCCCTCCCCGGCCATCCGGGGATCCACTTGACGGAGGCGCTACCGGTACGGCATCCTGAGTCCGCCAGCGTCGCTTCGCTCCGAAGTGTTCACGTTCCTTCGGAACAGGTGTTCACGATGGATCGGAATGAGCGTTCACGTTCCTTCGGAATGAGCGTTCACATTCGCCGGAATACGCAGGATGGCTTCCTATTGCTGACTGACGGCGAATCTCCCAGCCTCAGACTTCCTTACATCGACAATTTGGCGAGATCGAGTGAATCGGTATAAGCCGTTCTAGCGCACGGGGTTACGTTTTTCTCGCAATTGGTGTCGCGGGCTTGACATGGCCGGTTCGGTTTTTTTAATATGTCCACATGAAAGGCGGCCCAGCGCACCCCGAACCCTCCCCACTCCCCGCTTCGCTCGGCCTGCGGCCCGGTGAGGCGATCCCCGTCAACGCTCGCCTGAGCATGCTCCTGGACGCCGGCCGCTGGGTCTATTTCCTCAACACCGACCCGATCGACAGCTGCGGCGTCGACGACCGGCCAGGCCGCGCGCGCTGCCTCGGCCGCTTCGCGCTGCTCGGGCTGGCCACGCACGCCGAACTGGCCCGGGCGCACGGGATCAGCGCGCGCACGGTGGCCCGGGCGCGGCGACAGATGGAAGCGCGCGGCGAGCAGGACTTTGACAAGCCGCGCAAGCGGCGGCGCCTGCACGGGATCGAGGATGCGGAGCTGCTGAGGCGGGCGGGGGAGAAGCTGGCGCAGGGAGCGAGCTTGCGCGGGACGGCGCGGGAGCTGGGGCTGTGCTATTCGACGCTGCGGGCGTACCTGCGCAAAGGCCTGCTGGCGGGGGTCGCGGGCCAGCAGGGAGCGGCGGCCGGGCCGGCAGCGGAAGGAGCGCCGGCCGGGAGCGAGCCGGCGGAGGCGGAGGTGCGGGAGCCGCCCGACAAGGAGCGGCGCAACCAGCGCGACGCGCAGGCGCCGCAGGGCCGGGCGACATGCGACACGGCCGGGCGGACGCTGACCAGCCTGGGGCCGCTGCAGGAACGGGAGCCGCGTTTCGCCGCGGCCTCGGCGGTCAGCGGGGGCGGGGTGCTGACGGCGGTTCCGGCCTTGGTGCAGGCCGGCCTGCTGCGCCACGAGGGCCTGCTGCGCCTGCCCAAGGGCTTCTACGGGGTGCGCTCGATCCTGCTGCTGCTGGCGTTCCTGCTGCTGGCGCGCGTGCGCAATCCGGAGCGGCTGCGCTACGAGCAGCCCGGGGAATGGGGTGCCTTGCTGGGCCTGGACCGCTGCCCCTGCGATCGCACGCTACGGCGCAGGACACGCCAGCTGGTGGCGGATACGGCCGCGCTGGAGGCCTGGCGCGGCGCCTTGGCGCGGGACTGGGCCGGCGCCGATCCGGAGGCCGTCGCGACGCTGTTCGTGGACGGGCACGTCCAGGTCTACAGCGGCCAAGGCCGCCTGCCGAAGCACTTCGTGCCGCGGCAGAAGCTGTGCCTGCCGGCCGCGGCCAGCTACTGGGTGGGGGCGCTCGGGGGGGCGCCGTTGCTGTGCGTGCACAAGCAGGTCGATCCCGCACTGGTGGCGGAGTTGCGGGACGGGCTGCTGCCGCAGCTGGAGGAACTGGGCCTGCTGCCGGCCGCGCAGGAGCCGTCGCGGCCGCGCCTGACGCTGGTGTTCGACCGGGAAGGCTGGAGTCCGGCGCTGTTCGCGCAGCTGGCGGAGCGGGGGATCGCGGTGATCACCTGGCGCAAGGGGCCGCAGGCGGAGCGCTGGCCGGACAGCGAGTTTGTCCCGGCCCGCCTGGCGGTGCACGCGCCCGGCGGCGAACAAGCGCTGGAGGGCCGCATCGCCGAGCGCAAGGCGGCTCTGGGGAACGCCTGCGCGGCGCGCGAGATCCGCTTCTGGATCGACCGGCGCCTGCGCCGGCCGGGCAAGAGCGGCCAGCCGCGCAAGCCGCTGGAGCTGGCGGGCCAGCCGGCGGCGGGCGAGCGCCAGCCGGCGATCCTCACCACGCATCCCACGCTGCCCGCGGAGCGGGTCGCGGGCCTGCTGCGCTCACGCTGGACGCAGGAGAACTTCTTCAAGTACATGCGCGCGGAATTCGGTCTCGACACGCTGGCCGAGCACGCGCTCGTGGGGGTGGATGCCGACGAGCGGGTGGTCAACCCGCTCTGGCGCTGGCTCGAGCGCGCCTTGCGGAGGCTGCGCGGCAAGGCCGGGCACCTGCATCGCAAGCTGGCAGCCGAGCGCGGCGCGCGTTCGCAGAAGGCCCTCCAGCTCCAGGCGGAGACCGCCGCGATCGAGCGGCGCATCACGGGCCTGGAACTGGCGAAAAGCGACGTCCAGGAGCATGTCCGGGCCGGCGACCTGTCGCCCGAAGAGCGGCTGCAGGCCCTGCCTGCCCCGCTGCGGAACCTGCTCGACACCCTGCGCATGATCGCCTACCGCGCCGAGACCGCCATGGCCGGCGCGGTCGCGCCGGAACTGAGCAGGCCCGAGAATGTGCGCCCCCTGCTCAAGGCGCTGTTCCGCAGCGACGCCACCCTTCTTCCCGACTCTGCGGCCGGGACTCTCACCGTCCGGTTGCTGCACCAAGCCAGCCGCGGCCAGGACGCCGCCCTGGCTGCACTGCTCAAGGAACTGAACGAAACCGCGACGCTGTTTCCCGGAACCGACCTGCGCCTGGTCTACGAAATCCTCCCCGACAACCCCCTCACCTCAATCGTTGCCCCAACCCACCCAGAACCGGCATCTCCTCCCACAATCATGCCAACGTAAAACAACCGATGTAAGGAAATCTGAGCCTGCCCGCGGATATTCCGCACAAGGTGATTGACCTCAGATCGGCCCCGCCGGACCAGGTTGCTGCATTTGCCATATTCCGTCGGTACTTGTTCGACTACCGCGCCGGGCTGGGGTTGCCTATCGCGTTTCTCGTGGGTCTGGAAGGAATTGTGTTTAGGTTCTTCAGCAAAATCTGTGGGCAAGATCGTCTTCAGGTAGATTTCCAAGTACATGATACAAAGTAAGTTCGTAGGTCTTGTAAGATCGGAATCCGTACGCTTTTCTCATGGCCAGTTTCGCTTTGTTGTTCAGGCCTTCCACCGCACCTGACGAATGCACCCGGCCGGTTCGGAACCAGTTCAGCACCAGCGGCCTGTGCTTCCTCAGCATCTTCGCGACCTTCTGCATCGGTGCCAGTCTCGAGCGCATCGCGCGCCGGCACCAGCGCTTGAGAAACCTCTGCGCCTGGGTCGGCGAGCGACTGTCCCAGAACTGCTGCAAGTCCTCCTTGAGCAGGTACGCCCGCACCGTGCGCAGGTTCAGCTTCACCAGTGCTGCCAGTTTCGGCTCCTGCTTCTCCGTCAGCCGCTCGGGCCGTTTCAGCAGCAGCCACCGCGATCCCTTCAGCACCGGCTCCTGACCCTGCGCCTGCAACTGCTTCGCCTCCGCTGCCCGCACTTGGTCGATCGCCTTGCCCAGCTTCTGCACGATGTGAAAGCGGTCCAGCACGTGCACCGCGTTGCTCGCCTGCTCCGCCACCACGCGCAGGTAGGCCTTCCACATGTCCGAGCAGACCACCCGCAACCGCTGGGAGCGTTCCTTGCCGAACCACTCGAAGAACCCCTCCAGCGTCTCGATCTTGCGCTCCCGCCCCACCCACAGCAGCCGCCGGCAGCCCGCATCCAGCTGATATACAAGGGTCAAGTAGCGATGACCGCTCTGCCACGCGATCTCGTCCACGCCGATCGTCGCCACCCCGTCCAAGGGCACCCGCGCCCGGCCCCACTCCACCGCCATCTCCACCGAGCGGTACACCCGCTCCCAGGAAACGCGGAAGATCGTCGCCGTCTCCTTCCACGACAGCCGCTTCGCCCAACTCGCCAGGAACCAGGCGAAGGCCTCGGTCGACTGCTGCTTGCCCTCCGCCCACGGCACCTTCTCGACCTTCACCCTGCCGCAGCGCGGGCATCTCACCCGCCGCAGCGCATAGACGAAGAACGTCGGCAGGCCCAGCACCGGCGCAAACTGGAAGCGGCGCGGCTGCAGCCGGTCGTAGCCCGGGGCCGGCTGCCCGCAGCCCGAGCACAGGGTGCGAGCGTTGGCCCGGGCACGCACCTCGACCTCCAGCCGCGCACCCTCGCTCTCGCTGCTGCCCTCGATCAGCTGGATCCGCCCGTACACGAAACCGGGCAGCTTGTAGACCCTGTTCAAGATCGTGCGCAACTCCATCGACGTAGCCCCTTTCTCGTGGAGGCTGGAGCCCCTCCACCATATTCCTACAGGCTCGGAAGCTCAGGCTCCCCAACCACAGCCGCAACCGCTACGCTGCTGCAAGAGAGAGACTAGTTTCTAACCCACAGATCCTGCCGAAGAGGCTGTGTTTAAGGTCTATCCGTCGATACCGACTGCCGGCGAAGCCCGACGCGACTTCGAGATCGTACGAAGCCGTGGAGTCCGGCCGCCTGCCCTTCCGTTCGAGGGTCGCTACCACGCATATCCGCGGAGGAATCACTTCCGAATGGGATCGGCCTTCATGCAGGCCGGCTACCCGGCCTTTGCGCGTCCTTACCTGCGCGAGGCTGCAATGGACAAGCAGGACAACTTCAAGGCGTGGCTGGCAATCGGCCAGGCGGAACTGCAGGCCGGGAATCTCGATCAAGCGCAGAGCGATCTTGGGCGCGCAGCTACGTTGAAGTCCGACTCGCCGCAGCTCTGGAACAACATGGGAGGGGTTGCGATGGCCCGCGAGGACTTCGTCGACGCGCTGGAACACTTCCAGCGGGCCTTGGAGTTGAACGAGGACCTGCCCTACGCACTGGTTAATGCCGCCCAAGCCCACACCCGCCTCGGAAACCCCGTCGAGGCCGAGAGATTGCTGCGACGCGCCATTGAACTCGACCCGGACGACGCGGAAGCCGCGAACAAGCTGGGCTTGATCTGGGCCAAGCAGGGCAGGCTCGGTGAGGCGCGCTCCCTGTTCAAAAAAGCGATCGAGAGCCAGCGCGACCATGCCGAGGCGATAAACAATCTTGCGGTCCTCTACATCCAGTCAAGGCAGGTTGACGATGCTATCGCGGCGTTCCGGTACGGAATCGAACAGGTTCCGGACTTCGATTCCTTCTACATGAACCTGGCGCGTGTCCATGCAGACCAGGGGGACTACGCGAGTTCGCGGGAAGTGCTGCGAAGCCTCTTGCATCGGAAGCCCAGCCACGAGGCCGCGCGACGGGCACTGGTACAGCTGCAGGGCCGATGAGCGAATCCGGCGGGTTCCCAATGCCCCGTGCATTGCTTTGCGACCGCCAGGAGGGGCGTAGGCCTGGAGCCCGGTTCAGGCTGAACCACCAGCCCGCGAGGTGCAGAAACCAACTTGCGAGACAGGGAGATCGGTGACGAAGTCGTCGCACTTTCCGGCAATCTGCCCCGAAGACCCTTTCGCAATAGCGGTGATATCCTTTCCGACATGTCGCGCAGCAGGTTCTTCGTCGCCGGAATGCTCTTGGCGACAGTTTGCAATCTTCAAGCCCAGGAGCGCTTCGACGATCCGGGGATCGTGTCCATCCGAGTGCAGATGGGAGTGGGGGACCAGGAGCCCACGCCATGGGACGGAAGGCTCTCAGTCTCGGGCGGGGAACTGGTCGCTCTCTCCAGCTTGCACCCGACGCCAAATGACAGCATTGACGGCACAGCCTGGAAGCTTGCCTCCTGGCAGGGGCCTAACTTCTGGTATCCGGCTCCCAAGCCGCAGCCTTCCAAGGCCATCCCCGTCAACATCTTCAGCCCCGGCCTCGTCGTGGACCTTCGCACTCGAGGGAGGACACGACTCTCCTTCGAGACGGAACAGGGAGACTTTCGGGATGATCTGGCGAGAATCATGTCCGGGCGATCGCAGCGTTTTCTTGGAGGCCGAGGCGTGGTGGATCAAACCGTTGCGACGCAAAAGCTTACAAGCCCCGAGTATCAGAACGACTTCGTGTCGGTCGCCAGCGGGCCGGACGGGCAGCTGTGGGTCGCTTGGGTGGCTTTCCGTGATTTTGCGAACGAAGTCCTTCTGCGCCGCTACGACGGCACGTCCTGGGGAGAAGTCGAAACGGTCACCGAGAAGCCCGGTGACGTGTTCCTCGCGAAGGCCGCAGTCGACGGGGCAGGGAACGCCTGGGTGGTATGGTCCGACCAAGTAGACGGCAACCGCGACCTCTACGCGCGAAGCCTCTCGGGAGGCAAATGGTCTGAAGTCGAACGCCTGTCGGACGCAGCCCAGCCGGACGTCTACCACAGCGTTACGACCGATTCCTCAGGTAGGCCATGGGTCGTCTGGCAGGGCTTCCGCGACGGACAGGCCGACATATTCGCGCGCTACCGCGACGCCGATGGATGGTCGCCCGAGCGCAGAGTCTCGGCGTCCTCTGCGAATGACTGGGAGCCGGCTGTCGCTGCGGACAGCCGAGGAAGTGTCCACGTTGCGTGGGACACCTACGACAAGGGCAACTACGACATCGTGACGCGCCGCTTCGACGGCGAAGCGTGGGACGACATTGAGACTCTGGCGGACACCCCGAAGTTCGAAGCCCACGTTACGCTCGTCTGCGATTCGGAGGACCGCCTGTGGGCGAGCTGGAGCGAGAGCGGAGTCCTCTGGGGCAAGGACGACGGTTTCGGTCTCGAGCATGAAGGCACGCGCCTGTACGAGTCGCGCAGCATGGCTGTCGCGGTGCTCAGCAACGGCCGCTGGATGGAGCCGACCGTTCCGCTCGATTCGGCGCTGCCCTCCGACCTGCCCGGTGACAGAAACGATTCGCCGACGATTCGAGCCGATGCGAACGGCGGCATCTGGGTGTTCTTCCGCCGCCGCAACCCCCGCATCAAGGACATCATCTCTGACATGTACGCATTCTGGGCGACCTGGGAGCTGTGGGGAGTGCCCTACGCCGACGGGGCCTGGGGCGAGCCCGTCTTTTTCCCCAACAGCACTGGGCGGCTGGATGTCCGCAGCGGCTTTGCGACCGGTGCTGACGGCGGTGTTGTCGTTGCGTGGCCAACCGACAACCGAGATTATGCGCAGATGCTGGCCGACCAGGCCGATGTCTACGTTGGCAGGCTTCCTCCGGCATCTGGTCGGGGCGAGCACTCTCTGCAGCCGAGACAGCAACCCGAAATCACGGTTCATCCGATCCATCCGAACGAAGCCCAGGACTTGGAGAGAATCCGAAACTACGAGATCAAGACAGGCGGCAAGACTTACAAGATCTATCGGGGTGACACCCACCGCCACACCGAGTTCTCAATGGACGGCTTCAACGACGGTTCGCTGCTCCAGGCCTATCGCTACGCCCTCGACGCGGCCAGTCTCGACTTCTACGCCAATTCCGAGCACAACTACCTGGGCGGACCGGACGTCGAGTACCACGACTTCCTGCTCCAGCAGTTCGCGGACTGCTTCCACCTTCCCGGCCGGTTCGCCCCCCTGTTCGCCTACGAGCGCAGCGTGCGCTATCCGAACGGGCATCGCAATATCATTTTCGCCAAGCGAGGGGTGCGACCCTTCCGGATTTCGGTTCAGGAGTTTGGCGGGGGCTTCCCGTTTTCGACGGAGGAAGTGACTCAGCGCTTCGCCAATCCCGAGCCCGTTGGTACGAAAGACCTCTACGCCTACCTCAAGGCGAACGACGGAATCGCCATCTCGCACACGTCGGCCTCCAACATGGGCACCGACTGGCGCGACAACGACCCCGAGGTAGAGCCGCTCGTCGAAATCTACCAAGGGGATCGCGTATCTGCGGAGTACGAAGGAGCGCCTCGGGCGGCGATTGCGGGCAATCTACGGTCGGCCCCCGGAGGATTCCGACCGGCAGGGTTCGTCTGGAACGCGTGGGCCAAAGGCTACAAGCTCGGAGTGCAGGCTGCTTCGGATCACGTATCTACCCATATCTCCTATGCCTGCACGATTTCGGAGGACTCGAGCCGCGAGGGCCTCCTCGACGCGATGCGCAAGCGTCATTCATACGGAGCGACGGACAACATTGTGCTGGACTACCGGCTCACGGCTGCGGGACGGGAGCACTTGCAAGGCGATATTGTCAACGTTTCGGGAGACTTTCGGCTGTCGGTTCGCGTGATCGGTACGGAACCCATCCGCCAGATCGACATCATCAAGAATCAGGAGTTCGCCCTCACGCGCCAGAATCTCGGGCGCGAGGTCGCATTCGAGTACGCCGATGCCAATCGGAGTCCCGGAGAGAACTACTACTACGTGCGGGTCCAGCAGGTCGATGGCCAGCTTGCATGGTCATCGCCGATCTGGGTGGCTTCCGGCGCCACGCCATAGCTCGGGCGCAAGTGCGCACGAACCCGCCTTGGTCTCGGAGCGCATCAATACCCTCATTGCACCTGCCCGGCGCGGTTCTCGAAGCTCCTTGAGGACTGTTGCATGGTAGCGACGGTCACCTGCGCTCCGACCCGCCTGCGCCATGCCACCTGCTCAGACCGCATCTCCTCGGCCAGTTCCGGATTCGAGTCCGCGAGGCCCGTCCTCTCGGAAATGTCCGACTCCAAGCCGAAGAACTCGAAGTCAACGCCATTGCCCGCGACCGAGCCCTCGGACCATTCGATGAGCTTGGACCGTTCCCGGTGGATGGCTGCCGCAGAGGCAATTCGTTCCGGTCAGCTATCGCCGGTTGATGTCGACATGCCAGACGCCCACAGCTTCGGAGTCGATCTCCAGGCTCGCCTCGAACGTTCCTTCACCCGGTTCCAAGGTCACTCCCTCGAAGCGGACTTGCTCCGCTCCGCTCTCGACAGAGAGCGATTCGCTGACGTCTCCGAAGGAAATCCTAGCCGTTCCTGACTTCGGCGCGGGTTTAGCGAACGTGACCGTGACATCGTATGGGCCCTCAGCCATGCACGTGACCATCCAATGGCCGATGACTCTCTGGTCGCGGCCCCATCCGTCCGGAGTTACCATCCGCCAGTCCTGTCGCGTCAGTGTGACGCGGGGCTGGGCCTCGCTGCCTATAGCGAACCGAACGGCATGGAAGCCGCGACTTCCCGATACATCCTCCAACCACTCGTCGTAGCTCGCTTTGAGGCGTTCGACCACTGCCGGTCGCTCGCCCGCCAGATCGGTCTCTTCACCGGGGTCCTCCAGAAGGTCGTACAACTCGAGAGGAGCGTCAGGAGGGGCTGGCTGACCGAAGCTGAGGGCTTGGACAAGCTTGTATTGCTGCTCTACGGCAGCGAAGGCTCGGTACGGCTCGGGCTCGTTGCCCCGGTGCGCCTGGACGAAATAGGTGCGCTCGGGGACCGATTCGACTTGGCCCTCCCACAGCGGCAAAAGGTTGATTCCGTCCAGCTCGATCTCCGACGGGGCGGTCGATCCTGCGGCGGCGAGCAGCGTGGGCATCACGTCGATGTGCGCGCCGAGCTGTTCCACCTTCTTCGGGGCCAGACGGTCGGGCCATCGCGCCATAAATGGCACGCGTATGCCGTTCTCGTAAACGCTGGTCTTCTGTGCTCTGAGACCGGCGTGGTAGAGCCTTGTCGTCGGGCCGTTGTCGGTCATGAAAATAAAGATCGTGTTACCGGCGAGCCCTTGCGATTCCAAGTGATTCGCTAGCTTGCCGACGTTGTCGTCGATGTTTGTGATCATGCCGTAGATCCGGGAATCCTTGTCCGAGAGGCCTTGGTCGGCGTATGGCTCACGGTAGGAGTCGGGCACTAGGTACGGGGCATGCGGCGCGTTGGTGGGGATGTACACGAAGAACGGCTTGCCAGCTCCGTCTCCGATCCACCGAATCGCCTCGTCGAAATACACGTCCGTGCAGTATCCGCTGTACTGCTGCTGCTCGCCGTTGTGGAATAGCGTCGGATCGAAGTAGTCCGACCCGGGCGGGTCGGACGGCTGGCCGATTCCACCACCCTTGTGGACGACAGATTCCTGGAACCCTTGGTCGACCGTCCGCTGGGGGTAGTTGTCGCCGAGGTGCCATTTTCCGAAGATTCCCGTGCGGTACCCGGATTCGCCGAGTATCTCGGCGATCGTTACCTCGGCCGGGTCCATCATGGCGCGTCCGAGATAGGTATCGACCACCCCCGTTCGATAGTTGTAGCGCCCCGTCATCAGGGCGGCGCGCGTGGGGGCGCAAACAGGCGACACGTAGAAGCGGTTCATTTCGACGCTCTCGCTCGCCAGCGCGTCAAGATTCGGCGTCTGGAGGATAGGGTCACCGTGGGAACCGAGCTGCGCCCAGCCCTGATCGTCAGTCATTATCAGAACGATGTTGGGCCGGTCGCTGGCCTGTTTTTCGGCCATGCCGCACGATGCGAGCAGGCACGCGAGGGGCAGGAGGGATGGGAATCGAGTCAGCACAATAGACAGGCTGACCGAATCCCACTGTTCCAGTCAAGACAGATGCGTGCCGCCGGGTCCGCGGCACGCTGTGGCATTTCGGACCTGATGGAGGCCGGTCGTGCCGGCGGGGCGGGGACAACGGATCCTAGGAGTTTCGGCAAGAGGGGCCCGCCCCCCACCTGGACGGTTCGGGCATAGTGGCTACCGCGCCATCACCGAGCGGCGAGGGGCGATTTCCATTGCACCTAGGTATGGAGTCACACTGGAGATCGAAGAACCTGGTGAACTGCGTTCGCCCACGCCGGTCATCGAGACATCGTGCAAGCTGTTCGTGAACTCGCGGGCTTTGCCGCTGCGCGACTCAGACCAAGGACCCGTCGGGCCGGACTGGACTGTCCGCACGAAGGTTGGGCGCTGGGCATCACATCCCGCGCGATCAAGCACATCCAGAGTCAACTCGGAGAGGAAGGGTTGGAAGCGGTGCTGTGACGGAAGTCGCGGGCAGCGACGTTGGACAGCGCGTTCGAGGTCTGCCCGGTCGCGCAGGCTTGCTTGCCGGTACCCCAAGGACGGCCCTGAGGAACCTGAAACAACCGATCTCAAACCTCACTTGAAAAAGTACAGGCGGATCCTCCCGCAGGGCAATGCAGCGTTCGTGGATTGCATGGAAGAGGTTCTTGAGTTCGATGCCCGGCCCTATGCAGCTGACGGGCGGGTGGCCTGGTTGGACGAGACCAACAAGCAGTCGACCGGGGAAGCAAGCAACGGATGCGGTAATAGCCGTCGCGAGTTGTTTCTGCCTACTTCCAGGTCACCTCCATCGCGAAGAAGTGATCGAACACTTCGCGATTGGGATGATTCGCGTCGTTCTCTTCGGGGCTTCGAATATAGAAGTCAAGCTGCTGGAGCGCTGGATTCACCGCGCCGGCGTCCGAGCCCTTGCCGTCAAGGGGGTACTTTGCGACAAGGTCGCGGCTTCTCATCCCCTGCGTGACCATGAAGTGGATTTCATAGTCGTCGTAGAGCGGTTCGCCGTTGAGCGTGGCTGACCCCATGCCCCAGCCTGCGACGTACAACAAGCTCTTGGGCCAGTTGGCGTCCCCGCAGCCGGAGTCGCCATGCTCGAAGAGATATGCAGCGATCCCTCCGTCTTGGCAGGGAGAGAATTCCTTGATTTCCTCAAGGTCAATGACATACCTGCCCTCTGGAAGATCGAGCTCCGCCCGGAACGTTCCCGTGTTCTCTATCTCGTTCACATCGAGCTCGGCCGATCCTTCGACCGGCCGGATGTTGGCGCCGTCGTTGCCCATGTGATCCCATGGGCTCTCGTCATTGAGCGTGCCCACATGGTAGATGCGATTGCCGGAAATGATGAACTTGCCGTCGTACAGATCGTGCTGGCCCGGTGCGTAGAGGCCCATCCCAGTGCCGGGCTGGTTCCGGGGGCCGCGTTCCTCTCCCTCGGCTTGCGGGGATGCCTCTGGCGGCGCACCGCAGCCCCAGACCACAAGGGTGAGAGCTAGAAGCGGACCCCCCAGCGAGAATCGGACGTTTCGGCGCGCCGGATTCGCACTGTAATCGGTCGGTTGCAATCTCATGGCTTGCAGGCTAGCACGTCGTGCTACTGCTACCGTGACTGCGGTGAGACAGGAGAGAGTGCGTTCTTTGCTCGCCTTGTCATGCGTTCAACGAGTCCCTCTAGCCAGCGCTCGGCTTGTGGTGCGCCCACTTCCGCTGCCTTAACTGATTCCAGGTGGCCTTGTCCGGAGGCCCGGGCATTGCCGTACGATTCCAAGAACACAGAAGGAGGCATTCCCGGTGCGAGTGGGTCTTCCAGCGCGGCGCGAAAAGCTTCCCATCTCGCTATGGCGTTGCGATGTTCGAGTGCCGCCGCGCCCGTCCCGCTGGATGATCGATTGTCTGTCTGCCTCAGCTTGGCGACGAGCTTGTCCAGACGCGCGATGCGCTCCTCGATCTGAGCGTCGATCTGCTTCCTGCCAGCTTCATAGAGCGTTCGCTCTCCAGTTGAGGCATGCGGTATGCGCACCGAGGCGTACCAGACATCGAGGGCGCGCAGGGTACCGATCAGCTTGGCTGTCAGCATGAAGCTGTCACGTATTCGGCCATAGGCCTTCTGATTGAAACCCTTGATGCTTAACGTGCTTCCTTGCTCGGCCGCGAGCGTGTTCTCCCCGACGCTCTTCCGAATGACGCACCCGGCAGCCGTCACCGCCCCGAACCCGATCTCCAGCGGTCCCACCAAACCGCAGTTCCCCCCGATGAAGACAGGGGCGGATCTCAACAGCACCCCGCGGATACCGCCGATCAGACTTCCCCATTTGTTGCCGCGAGGATCGAAGTTGAAGTGGATCACTCCAGAGCCTATTTCAGTGTGATCTCGACGCGAGGTGCCTCCGCTAAGGAACAAGTCGCAGAAGTTGATGAGCGAGCCCGCGACGCAACAGGACGTGAACGTCGTGTTCTTGAATGCGACATTGTGCGCGGCCTCGGCCTGTTCTTCCAGCAAGGTGTTGGGCCGAATCTCGGCGAAGCCGCGGACCTTGACGCCTTCCAGGAATGTCGCTCCCTGATACAGTCCCGAACCGAGTTCGACATTTCGCCCGATCTGGCAGTTGTCTACCTCCGCGTGCCCGGAGGTCCCGATCGTGGCACCGGTGGCGATGCTCAGAGTTGGACCGGAAAGCGTTGCGTACCGAATGGCGGCCCCGGGCTCGATTGCGTCTAGGTCAACGTCTTCGCCAACGTATACCCGTTCCGGCCCCCACACGTCCACGCCGCGGCGACGCAAGGAGTCGACCCTTGCACGGTTGCCGGAATCGTCAAATGCCATTCTGATGCCCAGTTTCTCACGGTCTTCTCGCTTTGCGGCCCGAACGGCGTCCACTGGCCCGGATCCTCTGTTGCTCGCGCGAGGAACTGCCAACCAAGGGGACGAAGAATCCCCGCCATGTGATCAGGGACAGCCGCGGACAAACAACCATCCTGCCTCTGAACGCTATGCCGTCCGGCCGGCGAGTCATTCGATTGGGGCTGATTCGACGTTCCCGCTTCGGACTTCGGCTGTACCGTTATTTCGCGAGCCTCAGTTTAGTGCAGGGCGAGCTTCAGTAACGATGTTCAGCCCGGACAATACCTCGCTCCGAACGCACCGCTAGCGTTACATCCGCTATATGGATGGCGCAGAAGAACTCTACGCCCACCAGAGCGATCCGAACGAATGGGACAATGTTTCTGGTTCGCTTCAACATTCGAGTCGGATAGGAAATCTGCGCAAGATGATGTCGCCGTTCCCGAAGGAGAAGTGATCTCGTGAGGACATTAGTTTCCCTCGTCGCCATAGCCGCACTGTCCTGTTCTGCGGCGCCCGAAGGCGGTTCGGATGAGAGGCCGAACATTCTGTTGATCGCGGTCGACGATTTGCGCCCTGAGCTGGCGTCCTTTGGCTCTTCGTACATTCGCTCGCCAAACATCGATCGCCTGGCGTCAACCGGGAGAGCCTTTCGCAGCCACTACGTCCAGGCGCCGACCTGTGGTGCGTCCCGATACACGCTGTTGACCGGGCGCTATGGCGGCGCCAGCAACGCGGCGTTGTTTCAGCGTGCCGCAACGATGAACGCCGATCAGAGATCTGTACCGCCAAGCATGCCGGCCTGGTTTCGCGAGCACGGCTACGCGACCGTCTCGGTAGGAAAGGTCTCTCATCATCCTGGCGGATTGGGCGGAGAGGATTGGGACGACGCCCTCCAGCTCGAAATGCCAAACTCCTGGGATCGCCATTTGTTGCCCGCTGGTCCTTGGCAGCATCCTCGAGGCTGGATGCACGGCTTGGCAAACGGAGAGATCCGAGTCGATGTCGCTGACATGGACGTGTTCCAAGCGAAGGAGGGCCCTGATTCGATCTATCCCGACGGGGGTTCGATTGACGAAGCCATGAGGCAACTGGACCAACTGACCTCGGGCTCCGACAAGCCGTTCTTCCTTGCCGTCGGCATATTACGGCCGCACCTGCCCTTTGGCGCGCCGTTGAAATACCTCAAGCCTTACGCTGACGCCCAACTGCCACAGACACCGCACCGAACGAAACCGGAGGGAAGAACCACTTGGCACGCCTCGGGCGAGTTCATGAAGTACAACCGATGGAATCGCGACCCAAACGGGGACGCTGATTTTGCGCTGGAGGTTCGAAAGCACTACGCCGCCTGCGTGACGTACGCGGATGCCCAGGTCGGCCGTCTATTGGAGCGACTGCAGCGGACCGGCGCCGCCGAGAACACCATCGTGATTCTCTGGGGGGATCACGGATGGCATCTGGGCGAGCACGCCATTTGGGGCAAGCACGCGCTCTTCGAGGAGTCCTTAAGATCGCCCCTCATCATTTCCTATCGCGACATCCAGAAACCAGGCGCGCCGACGGACGCGATCGTCGAAACCTTGGATGTGTTTCCTACGCTATGCGACCTAGCCGGGATGCCAAAGCCGGGCTTCCTCCACGGAGTCTCCCTGCGCCCCCTCTTGGAGAATCCGGATTCGGGCGGTCATCCCGCAGTCGCTTACCGCCGAGATGCCAAGACAATTCGAATCAAGACACATCGGTTGATCCTTCACGACGACGGCTATGCGGAATTGTACGATCACACGTCAGTCGAAAAGGAGACGAAGAACGTTGCCGCCTCGAATGCGTCTTTGGTTGCGCAGCTAGCAAAGCGGCTCCGGGATCGATTGGCCTTGTTGGAATTGTGAGTCTAGGCCACTGTCTCAAACGGAACGATTGTGCCGCCGAGTCCGACATTGATGGGACGACCACTCAGCCCGCTCTCGTCATACTTACCGTCGAACCGAAACCCACTACTGGCTAGACAACCGGAGGTCCCTTATGTGAAGATCTACATTCGCGCCGACCGAGTGCCCCTTGGCCTCGCCGAGTGCATTCCCTGCAAGGATGTTGTCGGTCCACCCCTCGGCCACGATAGCCGCGACTGCCCGCGTGGCGCCCTCAGCCAGGATCGGCCCCGGCGTATTCGTCGGCGAGTACTCGATCATCGAGGACGACGTCATAGTCGGAGCCGGCTGCAAGATCGACTCGCACGTCGTCTTGAAGCGCTGGACAACTCTCGGTGCGAACAACGAGGTCTCTTGCGGAACCGTGCTCGGCAGCGATCCGCTCGACAAGTCGTTTTCCGGCGGCCGGTCCTACCTGCGAGTCGGCAACGGGAACAAGATCCGAGAGCACTTCACCATTTCGCGCGGAACCGCGCCCGAGTCGGAGACGATTATCGGCGACGACAACTTCATCATGACCTCGGGGCATATCGCGCACAATTGCCGGATCGGAAACGGCACCGTGATCGCCAGCACTGCGCTCATCGCCGGGTATGTTGAAATCGAAGATCGGGCGTTTGTCTCAGGCGGGATCGGGGTCCAGCAGTACTTGCGAATCGGCGAGCTGGCAATGGTCGGCGGGATGACTCGGGTCAATCAGGACGTCACGCCCTACCTGACCCACGTCGGCCCTACCATGGCCGTGCACGGCTTGAACCTCGTCGGCTTGCGCCGTGCGGGGTTTGACAATGACGACATCGACCGAATCCGGCGCGCCTATCGGATACTGTTTCGGTCGGGCAGGCCCCTCGCAGAGGCGTTCGCAAAGGTAGAGGCCGAGGTGGACGGACCGCATGCACGGCACATGGTCGAGTTCATCCGCGCTTCGAAGCGCGGGGTCTGCCGAAGGAAGGGCCGTGAGAAGGAAGACAACTGATGTACAACGGAATCGAACACACCGCGATCGCCACTAAGGATCCGGAGGCTCTGGCCGGCTGGTACGAGCGCACCCTTGAGATGCCGATCGTCCACCGCTATGGAGGGAACGTCTTCGTGCGTGCCAGCGACGGCTCGATGCTCGAGCTCATCCCCTCGGACGGTGACGCGGTCGAGACCGCGATGCGAACGCCGGGGATACGCCACCTTGCCATCAAGGTCGACGACTTCGACGAGGGCGTCAGCGATCTCCAGTCCAAGGGAATCAAGATTGTTGATTTCGTCGAGGCCGGCACCAATAGGCTGGCATTCTTCCTCGATCCGGAAGGCAACATCCTGCACTTGATCCATCGGGGCGAGGCGATCTAGCACGCCACCCCGGGGCCGCTGGGCGCCAGCGACGCTGTGCCGGTTAGGCAGCGGACTACCAGTTCGTGAGCGAACCGTCCGGTCGGGAGAGCATTGGAATGGGCCGGGAGTGCTCTGTCACTTCGAGCACCGGTTCGGCTTGGTCGGGATCGAACTCCACTCCCAGGCCGATGCGGTCGTTAGGCCACATCTTTCCGTTGCGGAAGTCGTAGTGTACGGGAAGGTGCGGATGCGTCTTCGCTCCCGCTCCCGTCATTTCCATCATCACCGGGCCGGGCAGGGATGCCGCGCAATGCACGAGGGCGGCTTCGGAGACAGGGCCTGTGAAGTGCGGGATCAAGCCGATGTAGTGGGTTTCGCAAAGCGCTGCAAGCTTCATGAACTCCGTGATGCCTCCGCAATTCGGAATCGACACACGGGAATAGTCGATCAGGCGGTTCTCGATCAGGACGTTGGCGTCCCAGCGGTCGCCGAAGTGCTCGCCGACCGCGATGGGTACTTTCACCAGCGGCCTTAGCGTCCGGTAGACCTCCGGATTCTCGGATCGGACGAGATCCTCGCAGAAGACCGGGCGGAGAGGCTCCAGCAGCGACGACAGGCGCACCGCGTCCGGGAAATCGAACCGGGTGTGATAGTCGATCGCCCAATCTCCTTCGTCCCCGACGCCTGCGCGGATCTCCCGGCACGTTGCGAGTGTGTCGTCAACGGCTTGGCGATGACGGTAGGGCGCGTCACCACGCGAGCCCGAACTGCCCGTGCGGAACGCCCGGAATCCAGCTTCGATGCAGGCACGCGCGGTTTCTCGAATCGATCCCTGGCTGGGAAACCCCGTCGAATAGCACTCCACATGGTCGCGAGTCAGCCCGCCTAGCAGTTGCCAGATCGGGACACCGAATGCCTTGGCCTTGATATCCCACAAAGCGAGGTCAATCGCTCCGAGCGCGTGGATCTTCTCCCGTCCCGGCGGGTAGAAGTATCCCCGGTACATTACCTGCCAGAGGTGCTCGATGCGGAACGGGTTCTCGCCGATGATCATTGCGCCGAGCTGCTCGACAGTGTCGGGCGACCCGCCTTCGCCGATGCCCGTGATGCCGGCGTCGGTCTCGACGGTCACGATGTGCCCACTCTGGTTGAAGATCGGGCGGGAGTCGGAGACCCGGTAGAAGCGAATTCGGGTGACCTTGGCCTTCGGAAGGGCTGCCTGCGCGCGCGGGGCGGAAAGTGCGACGGCCGATCCGAGAAGCGAGGATTGCAGTAGGTCTCGACGGCGCATGGCGCACTGGATTATACGAAATGCTGTCGGGACATGTCCTCAGGTCGATATTTCTTGCGCTAGTGCGCCGGCCATGTGCGCTTCCCGTCGAGCAGGGCGCCGACAAGCGTGTACCGGACTCCCCACTCGTAGCTCGCCAGGAGCAGTGCCGCCGAGCATCACCTTGACCGGAGATCCGACTTCGGCCCTTCTAGGCGCAGCTCGTTTCGAGCTGTCGCAGCTAGCACGTGCCCGCATTGACAAATCCTTGAAGCAGCTGGCCCTGCGCGACTAACCCAATGCCTTGTCCAAGAGGACGAACATCTTTTCCCAGCCGGCCAATGTCGACTTTTCATAGCCTGGACGAAGACCCTCTTGCCGCAGACTAAGGGTTCGCGAAAAAACAACTTCCTAGTTTGGAAGGGGAGAGATGGTGTAGTTCCAGCTGGGTAGGTGTTGGCTGCGGGTGAGGTTGAGAGCGTCCATTTGCTGAGGGGTTATGGTGACGCCAGTGGGGTAGTCGTGTCGGAGCAGATGGGACGCGACAGAGAGGCCGGTGTTGGTCGTGGTGGAGCGGATGTAGTTGAGGATCAGCTCCCAGTTGAGCAGCGGGCGGCCGGCCCAGTTCTTGCTGATTTCGCTGAAGAGGCGGTGCTCGATGGGATTGTACTTGGATTGCCCTGGGGGGTAGTGGGCGACGGTCACGGCGAGGCGGTGTGGATTGCAGAAGCGATGCTGGAGGGCGTACTTCCAGGCGCGCGGTCGGTGGCCGTTGCTGCCGCCGCAGTCGGCGAGGACTGTGAGGCGGGTGGCGTTGGGGTAGCGGGTCTGGCCAGCGGAGCGCCACCAGTAGTCGAGGCAGTCGACGGCAAAGAAGGGTGTGTCATGGGAGTCGCCGACGACGACGGTCCCGGCATTGGCGAGCAGGTCATAGATGCCGTAGGGGACGGCGAGGCCGTCGGCAAGGGAGCGGAAGTCGTGATCATGGACTGGGAGCGGGCGCGATTCCCAGGCGGAGCCGGGGTTCTTGAAGTTGCCGACCAACTCTTTCTTCTTGGTGTCGACACTGACCAGGGGGCGGCCGCTTTGGGCGCACAGGCGCTTGAGGTCGGCAATGAACTCGAACTGCGCATTGCGGTGCTGGGGGGAGACAGAGGGGATCTGCTTGCGGTTGACGCGCAGGGCGAAGCCGGCGGAGGCGAGTAGGCGGGCGACGGTCCGGTCACAAACAGGAAAGCCTTGCTTGGCAAGGGATTCGGCGAGACGGGAGGTGGTCCGGCGGACCCAGCGCAGGCCGCCGCAAGGGTCGCCGGCGGTGTCGTGCTGGAGCAGGTCGGCGAGGGCGGCGCTCAGGGCACAGTTTTTTTTTCGACGCGATGGCGGCCGCCGCCGGGACGCCGGACGCGATGGCGCGGCACATTGCCGGAGAGCAGTTCGCGGCGTCCGCGGGCGACTGTGGAGGGATTGAGGCCGGTCAGGGCGGCGGCCCGTCGGTCGCCGCCGTGGCCGCGCTCCAAGGAGGCGAGGCCGGCGAAGAGGCGGCGCTGGCGCTCGTCGAGCAGGTCGAGGAAGAGGCTGCGGGCGTCGCGGAGATCGGGTCGGGACGAGATCGCAGGGGGTGCGGGCAAGTCCGCGACGGGGGCGGCGGCGGCGCGGCGCGCCAGGATCTGGCGGCGGCGGCGGTCGGTGGCGGGTGCGCAGTAGAGGAAGCGGCCGTCGAACTTCTCGCGGGCGAGGCGTTGCTGGCTGGCGAGGTAGCGCAGGGCGTCGCCGGAGCCGACCTGCAGGAGGGCGTCAAGTTCGGGGACGAACAGGCCGGCCGGGGCCGAGCGAACGAGCGCCTCGGCGGTGGCGCGCAGGGTGCCATGGGAGGAGAAGCGGATGCAGCGGAAGGACCACAGGCCGTGCTCGTCGAAGCGAGCCGACTCGGGCAGGGCGTAGAAGCGGCCGGCGTGGGAGTAGCTGGTGAGGTGGTCCAGTGCGGCAAGCTTGCGGACGACGGTACGGCGGGTGGAGGTGCCGAGAGCGGCCATGATCCGGGGCATGCTGGCGACGGTCTCGCGGCGCAGCAGACCGGCGAGTGAGGAGGTGGGATAGAGGGTGGGAGGCATGTGGCTCAATTACGGACTATAACCGTATATGAGACATGTTAGCGCGAATGGATGGATCTGCACAAACACCGATTTTCCAGTAAGATACCAAGAATCGATATCTAGGAACCGGACTGAACTGGGTCCATGTGTCCCAATTACGCCCTATCGCACATACTTACTAATTCGCGGACCCTAAGGAGGCACCCTCCACGATCGGGACCGAGTTCAACGGTGACCGTGTCGGTGTCCGCCGCGAACTGCGGCATTTCGAACGTGAAGACAATGCGGTCGGGCCGTTCGACCACGCGATACTCGCCAACGGCTACGTACCGCTTTCCACCGCGCGTTCGAGTGATTCTATACTTGCCCCCTGGCCGCGGGTCGAGTTCACAGACAGTCTTGCTCGTCTTCGTATTGAATAGCCATTGGGAGGCGGTTTGGGGGTCGATCCATGCGTCGAATACCGTCGCGGGCGCAGCAGTGAACCAACGTGACAGTTGCACCGATGTCCGCGGGCCATCATATTCGGATTGCACCAATGGACCTGTCCTCGGGTCTCAGTCTAGCTGAAGACAGGGGCTCCAGCGGAGTGTTCGGTGGCTCAGCCCTCTTGGGCCGGGCCGGCAACGAGCGTTGCCTGAAGGCAACCAGGTGATCATTTGTTGCTGTGATTCGTCTAGGAGTATCCCGTGTCCAGGGTCGGGCGATAGCTTGACTAGGTTGTGCTCGCCCAGATGGCGAGGCCCGCTTCAGGTGGATGACACATGCATACCAGTGGGTCCCGTCCAGTCCTCTCGGGACATTGCCTGTGGGATCGGCCGACACTATCCGAAGATCACGATGAGAAGCTGGATTCCGTACCACCGTGGCGAGCTCGCGCTATTCTGGCAAACGTGCGAAATGCTTGGATCCTCGTCCTCTTTGCTGCGGCGTGCTCCCCGGAAGAGCCGCTACCCAACTATGTGGTGGAAACTGCCGTCAGCGTCGACGCCTCGGCGACCGAACTAGTCGTCCTCCGGGACGAGGAGGGCGGCATCGAAGCTGCTGTGGCACCGAGCAAAGGCGGGGAACTTAGCGGCTTGCGAGTGATGCACGGGGATGATTGGCTGGAGACCCTTCAGCTAGCGCGCGACTACGCTTCCCGGCAAGGTTTCGGCGGCAAGGGGCCGTTCCTCTGGCCTGCAACCGGTCGCAACTTCCCGCCCGACTTGGAGGAACGCCGCCGCTCGGGCGAGAACTTTGACGGCGGCGCCTACGAGCATGGCGGCGTCCGACGCGAGATGCCGATTCACGGGTTCGCCCGGGACTTGCCGTGGCAGGTTGACGAGACTTCGGCCGACGAGTTGTCGGCCCGAGCGCTCTTGAGCCTCCGCGACAGCCCGGAGACGCGCACCATGTACCCGTTCGGCTTTCATTGCACCGTCGAGTACTCAGTTCAAGGGGGTACACTCGAACTGCGATACATCGTTCGGTCGGCCCCTGAGAATACCGAACCCATGTTCTTCTCGATCGGCAATCACATCACGTTCCTGGCTCCGCTCGTGGAAGGAAGCGATCCTGCCGGGATGGTGCTGACGAGTCCGTCGAGCGTGGAACTCCTTAAGACGGCCTACGGCGTCCCTACAGGGGAGACACGTCCCCTGTCGTACGCGGACGGATTCGAACTCGGCGGCTATCCGGCCTTGGTCCCTACGTCCCTAGCTGGCTATCCGGAAGGTGAGGAGCCATACGTCGAGTACAGCGATCCAGCGGGCCTGACGATTCGAGT